>NZ_BDBD01000040.1 GCF_001612805.1 Nocardia coubleae NBRC 108252 | reverse complement strand
TAAGAGCTCCTATCAGGTTTGATTGCTGAGGCGTCGCCAACAGATCAGCGCGGCACCGAGGTTCAAGAATCCGTAATGGATGTCGGTGCGGCGTTCCCATCGGACGGCCAGGCGTCGGTACTGGTGGAGCAGGGCGATGGTCTGTTCGACGATCCAGCGGCCGGCGGTGACCGTGTCGCGGGTTCCGCGGCGCGGGATGTAGCCGGTGATCCCGCGTTGTCGCAGCTCGGCATGCACGCTGGGGTAGTCGTAGCCCTTGTCGCCGATGAGGGTCTTGATCCGGCGTCGCGGTGGCCCGGGTCGGCCGCGTAGTGGCCGGAGGCCATCGAGCACCGCAGGCAGCATCAGGTGGTCGTTGACATTGGCCGCGGACAGCTCCACGACGAGCGGGAACCCGTTGCCGCAGGTCAACAGGTGATGTTTGGAACCGGTCTTGGCGCGGTCTACCGGGCTCGGTCCGGTCGCGGCGCCCCCCTTTTGGCCCGCACGTGCGAGCCGTCGATCATGACCCGGTCGAAGTCGATCAACCCGGCGGCGTTGCTGCGGTCGAGGACCGCTTGGTGCATCGCCTCGAACACCCCGGCGGCCTGCCAGTCCCGCAACCTGCGCCAACACGTCATCCCGGACCCGAACCCGAGTTCCTGGGGCAGGTCTTCCCACCCGATCCCGGTGAACAGCACGAACAAGATGCCCTGGAACACCAGTCTCGGATCGTGTTGGGCCGGGCCCGGGTGTCCCGGCGGGCTTTACCGGTAGTAGCGGTTCGATAACCGCCCACAACTCATCGTCCACGATCCACGGTGCTGCCACGGCGAAACATCCTGCACGACAGTAAGTCTCACCGCTACCTGACCGAACCCGTTAGGAGGTCTAA
>NZ_BDBD01000039.1 GCF_001612805.1 Nocardia coubleae NBRC 108252 | reverse complement strand
GGAATTTTTCAAGGTGAATGAGACCATCCGGTGTGTTATGCCACTTGGTGTTGCTGGTCCTCCTGTTCGGGCTGGTTGATCCAGGCGGCGGTGGGTAGGTCGATGATCTTCGGGGCTCGGGTGGTGCCGCCGAAGCGGTGTGGGTGACGAATTCGGGCGGCAGCCAGGACCTGGCGGCGTTCGGCGTCGCGGGCGGCGGCCAGCCCGTAGAACACCTCGGCCGGGGTGTGCAGCCCGATCCCGGTGTGGCGGTGTTCGTGGTTGTACCAGTCCACGAATCGGTTCATGAAATCCCTTGCCTGCCAGAGTGATCCGAATCGTGTGGGGAACTCGGGAGCGTACTTCAGGGTTTTGAACCACGCTTCGGAGTACGGGTTGTCGTTGGATACCCGTGGCCGCGAGTGCGAGCGGGTGACCTCGAGGTCGGCCAGCAGCGCGGTCACCGACTTGCTGGTCATGGCGGTGCCGCGGTCGGCGTGGACCACGCGCGGGATGCCGTGGGTGCCGAAGATCTGTTCCATCAATTCCTTGGCCAGTACCCCGGATTCGCGGTGGTGCACGTGGACCCCGACGATGTATCGGGAGTAGATGTCGATCATCACGTAGGCGTCGTAGTAGAGGCCCTTGCCCGGACCGGCGAGCTTGGTGATGTCCCAGGAGTACACCTGCCGGGGTGCGGTGGCCACCAGCTCCGGGCATGTGGACTTCGGGTGCCGCGCGAGCCGTCTGCGCTCCTTGACCAGGGTGTTTTCGGCCAGGATCCGGTACATCGTGGACACCGAGCACAGGTAGGTGCCCGCATCGAGCAGGGTGGCCCACACCGTCAGCGGTGCGGCATCGACGAACTCCGGCGAGTTCAGCACTTCGAGCACCCGCGTCCGTTCGACGTCGGTGAGCTTGTTGCGCGGCGCCGGACGCGGAACTGATTGCCCGGCACCGGGTTTGGTGTTGCGGTTCATCGTGGCCCGGGACAGTCCGGTCAGTGCCGCCGCCGCGCGCGTGGCCACCCCGGCCTCGCGCAGTTGGGCATAAGCGCTGTTCAACGCTTGCCGGGCCGCGGGTCCTGCTCCGCGCTCTCGGAGATCGTTTCCAAGAGCGCGACCGCTTTTCCCATGATGTCCAGCGCGGCCTCGGTGGTCGCCAATCGCTTGTCCTTCAACGCCAATTCCCGCTTCAGCCGGGCGATTTCGGCTTGCTCGGCGGTGAGTTTGCCGACCTTCTTCGCGGCGGGTTTCTTCGATTCGAGCACACCGGCATCGCGCAGCTTGCGCCACTCGGTCATCAGCGACGAGTACAGGCCCTCCCGGCGCAGATACGCCCCGCCCTGCCCCGTCTCGACCGCCTGCTCGTAGGCGGTCAGGTGGGCCAGTTTCTCGGCCGCGGTGAACGCGCGCCGACGGCGGGGGCCATCGCCCCGAGCAGAGGAAGCCATGCGCCCAGTCTCGCGCACCGGCATCGTCGTAGTCATTGGTGGATAGATCCGATCTCGCCCCGCGTCAGGCCGAAGTTGCTGTGAACCAGTGGTCTCAACTCACCCTGACACGC
>NZ_BDBD01000038.1 GCF_001612805.1 Nocardia coubleae NBRC 108252 | reverse complement strand
GCTCGCGAGGGGTGCTGACGATGGGCAGGCGCACCTGCGGTCGACGCTGGTTCGACCGTGAGGAAGACCAGCTGGGATGCGCCAACCACGATTCGAATCCACGTATCCCTTGTGGGTGTCGATCGACCCGAACGGCTGACCGGGCAGGCAGTTTTCGGCGGCGATATTGGTGTCGGAGAGCTGGTCGAACGGGCCCGGGTGCTCGACGGGCACGGGTGCACGCTTTCGGGTGGTTGATCTGAGCGTGTTGTGCCGTCGTGCTGGCCTCTACCTGCGAGGATCTATACAGGTGAACACCACCAGGCACTACGGCATGGCCGAAGGGAAGGTCGGATTTGTTGCCTAGGACAGTGGGCTTTTCGCGCCTCACACGATCGAGAGTCGGGTTGAGGGCGGTGGGTGGACTGACCGCGGCATGCACCGGGATGGCATTGTCGATCGCGGTCGTATCCGCGGCGTCCGCGCAGGAAGATCTGCGTAGACAGTCACCAGTAAGTCCCCACTAATTCAAATGGCGAGTGTCCGGCGGGGTTCGAGTTGGGCAGCGTATTTCGAACGGATTCGCGAGCGGTCTGATTCCGCTATCCGGTCACCGCTCGGTTGAGGACATCGGCGGCGGCCTTGTGTGGGCGTCCGCGTGCCATGTAGTGGCGTTGGGTCATGGCGGGGTCGACGTGGCCGAGGACATCGGCAGTGACCCGGGCCGACAGGCCGGCGTCGTCGAGGATGGTGGCCACGGCGTGGCGGAAACTGTGTGGGGTGATGTCCTCGGCGAATCCCAGGGCTTCACGGACACGCTGCCAGCCGTGTCCGACGTTTTGCGGGTCACGCAATGTCCCCACGGCTGAGGGGAACACCAGATCCAGGACCTCGATTCCGGGGTCCGGCGGAGAAGCCGGTCGCCGGTTCGCCATCGCGGTTTTGCGGCGTTTGAGCATTTCCACCGCGAACTCGGGCAGGGCGATGGTGCCGGTCCGGTTCTTCGGGTCGTCTTTCCTGGTGACCCGGACCAGTCCTTTGCCGGCGACGCGGACGAGTTTTCCGGTGGGGCGCAGGGTCGCGGCGTCGAGGTCGATGTCGGTCCACAACAGTGCGAGCATCTGGGAGCGGCGCAGGCCGGTGGCGGCGTAGAGGGTGATGACGTCGGCGAGGTCGGCGCTCTCGCAGTACGCCGCGACGGTGGGCGGGGTGTAGGCCTTGACGGGTGTGCCGCGTTCTCGTTCGGCTTTGGCGAGTTGTCGCGGGCACGGGACCTGGGAGGTCTGGACGGCGGAGAGGATGAACCGCAGTTCGTCGGTGGTGAGGTCGCCGGCCCCGCCGGTGCGGCCCTTGGCTTCGATGTTCTTCGGCATCTGGACTTCGCGGACCGGGTTGACCTCGAGGGGGCTGGTGCGGACGGCGTAGCGGAACATGCCCGAGAGCACGATGCGCCCGGTGCGCATGTTCGAAGGCCCCCTGGCTTTTCCGACGTCGGTGAGGAAGGTTTCGACCGCAGAAGTGGTGACTTCGAACAGGCGCCGGTCGCCGAATGCGGTGTTGAACATTTTGGCGACTTCGTCGTAGCGGGCGATGGTGGATTCGGTGCGGTCTTGTGCGATGAGGCTCGCGCGGTAGCGGACCCACAAGTCGCGCACGGTCATGGATGTGGACAGTTCGCCGCCGACGCCGACGGTGATGACGGCTGCGGCTGCCATGACGGCGTCGAGGGCTCGTTGGCCGGTGCGGTCGGGGATCGGGCGGTGGCGGGAGTCGAGTTTGGTCGGGGAGACACGCATGAGCTCGCGTCGTTTTCCGGAGGAATCGCGGACCCGGACGCGGGCTTTCCAGTGCCCGGGAGCGAGTTCGGTGAGCATCGGTTTGCCGGGGACCCCGAGGGGCCGGGGTGGTCTACCGCGGGTCATGGGTACACCGATCGAGTCGGTTGTGGGTGGCGGCTGTCTTAGTGTGGTGTGGCAACGAAATCCCTTTCCGCTCGGTGAGTTGGGGGAGGCCGGCGTCGTCTGCGGGTGGAGTTCGGGGTTCAACCTCGCGCAGTGCGCGTCGACAACGCGGCGTCGGTCCACTTGACCGATGTCCGGGAAGGCGACTTCTCTGAATGCGCAGCTCTAGCGGCTGCTCCGACCATCACGGCGGCGGCGGCGGTCGACCGTGTGGAGGATTGCGATGTCGCGCGAGAGGCGCCATGACCGTCTACCTGGCCCTCACTAGCGCACCGGGCTCTGAACCCCCGATTCGGCGGCGTCGAGTAAGTCCATCTCGGCGAGAGCGACCACGACTGCCAGACCTGTCACCGCGCCGACGACTGCTCGGTGTGCGCGTCGACGGCCGCCTCGCGAGCGAGGATGAAGCCTCCCGAGCGAGCTGCGGCCCCTTTGCGTATGCGTGCTCCCCGGGCGCGCGGAATGAAGCCAGGGTGGGGGAGGTGCAGCTGTCCGGCCTACAGTGCTCCCCGCCCGAGCGGGGATGAAGCCACCGCCGGCCCCATTACAGGCAAGTCATGAGACTGCATGCCGCTGCGGGAGATGCCGATGATGGATCATCTCCGTGTCGTGGGTATCGGCGAGTTCAGCCAGCATCTGTGCTGAGGGATCGCATCGACTGTCCGGTGACAGTGAAGATGAGCCACGCCAACCTCGCTGACCTGCGGTGGCCCTTTTTGAGTGGCAGACTCCCCGACCCGATTTGCCATTCAAAGTGAGCCAACTCTCTCCATCGGCCACGGCGAACTGGCTGGTCGGGCTCTCGATGGTCCAGGTTCAGTGGCAAGGCTGCGTCGATGGCTCAGGTGGTTGGCAATAGCCTATTTTCACTGGCAACGGACATCGGCTGTAGCGTTGCTCAGTGTCGGATCTCACCGATCCGATTGGTGAATTCTGACGTCGCCGGGTGTGGCAGGGCGGGATTGTCGACCAGTTGGCAGCACGCAACAGTGACAGCGGCGACCAGCAGAGTTCCGGGCGAAGATCCGTTGAGACAACGCTCAGCTAAGCCAGCGACGGGCCACTGGCCAGCGATAATCCCGGCGACGTCGATGGTCACCCCAGCCATAATCTCCGACGTGAAAGAAGTCGAGGTCGTCGTCCAGTACGAGCGCGCGACTCTGCACGTCGGCGGGGTGTTCCTGAAGATCGACGCTGAACAGTCGAACACCGACACCAAGGTCGAGGCGATGGCCGGCACCGTTCCCGACTCCGGATGTTCTGTGGCG
>NZ_BDBD01000037.1 GCF_001612805.1 Nocardia coubleae NBRC 108252 | reverse complement strand
GATTGGACGATCGTGCGGTTCATCGCCCCCCAAGGACTGTGCACCGAAGGGCCATATCCGGTCAGGTTCTTCGGCACCGACAAGCTCGGCTTCGCGATCACCCGCGCCGGCATCGCCGCCTTCACCGCCGATCAGATCGGCGAGAGCCGCTACCTGCATCGCGCAGCCGCCATCAGCAACTGACCACCGTCGAAACCTGAACGGAGACCTGTGTCCATCGTCATCACCGTTACCTCCGGTCACCTCGGCCGAGCAGCCGTCGAAGCCGTCCTCGACCGCAGCACCGACCCCGCCGAGGTGATCGCCGGTGCCCGCGACCTGGCCAAGATCATTGACCACGCCGCCCGAGGGGTGCACACCGCGGTCATCGACTACGATGACCCCACCACCATTACGCCGGTGAATATGTTCGTGCTGGTCTCGGGCACCGACCTGGCCAACCGCGACCGCCAGCACACCGAGGAGATCGCTGCCGTCGCGAAAGCCGGTGCCGCGCGGATCATCTACACCAGCGGCCTCAAAGCCGACGACACCGCGCTGTCGACCGCGGCCATGCACCTGCCCACCGAAGACGCGTGCGTGCCAGCGGGGTGTCGTTCACGATCCTGCGCAACGGCTGGTACAGCGAGAACTACGGCCGCGACATCCCCACCGTTCGCGAGACCGGTGTGCCGCTGTCGAGCACCGGCGACGGTGTGGTCGCCTCGGCGTCGCGCCGGGATCTGACCGAAGCCATCGCCGTTGTGGTCACCACCGAGGGGCATGAGGACAAGACCTAAGAGCTGTCCGGCGACACCGCCTGGGCCTACGACGAACTCGAGCCTCCGATGCCGCTATGCAACGTCGCTGTCCGAGTACGCCATTGGCATTGTCAATCCCAGTAGGTGGGCCGCAATCTCACCGCGGCGTTCATAGGGTAGAAAGTGCCCGGAGTTCGGGAAGATGACCAGGCCGCTCTTTGGTACGCGACGGTGTATCGCACGAGCGTGATAAACGGGAGTCAACAGATCGCGCGAACCTGCGAATACGACGACACGACAGTCGAATCGATCCAGTGCCGAGTACCGATCATGGGACAGGATCGAACGAGTCAGCTGTGCGACACTGCGAGGATTGCTGCTCGCCAGCTGCCCTACCGCTCGGTTCAGGTCGTGGCGGAATGGGCGGTACCCGAACAAGACGGCGCGTGTCAGCTGTCGCACGATGAGCAGCGGCCGGGAAGGGATCACGAGAAGCGGTGCCACAGTCAACGCCAGCGATACCAACCATGACCAGAACCCGCGGCGCATCAGTCGTCCGAGGATATCTCCGGCTCCAGTCGCCACGAACGCGACGCCGACGACTCGCGCTTCGAGCACCATGTTGTCGCGTTCGGCCAACGCCATCAATGTCATTCCGCCCATGGAATGACCGCCGAGCACGATCGGGCCGACGGGTGCATATGCGGAGATGACTGCAGCGAGATCGTCGGCGAGAAGCTCCAGGCTCGCTGGAGCAGATTGCGACTGCCCGTGTCCTCGATGGTCATAGGCGAGTACACGCACGGTGGGATCCGCCGTGACGACGAGTTGTGCGACGTCTTCCCAGCTCCCATGAGAAAGCGCCAGCCCGTGTGCCAGGATGATTGTCACTCTCGGGCTCGTCGATCCCCACTCGGCGATATGTAAAGCAGGCCCAGAGTCCCGCTCAAGCGTGTATTTTCGGGGAGCCACAAAGATCGTAGATTTCGAGGTCATAATTTCAGTTCCCTGCTACTGACAGTGTCGCCGGCTACTTGATCGGAAGGGCCATGTCAACACCGCCGACATCCGTGATCTTCCAATCCGCGTTCTTGTCTAGCGTCACCGTGTAGGTGACAGTTGTTTGCGCGCCCTCCGGGGTCTGTGCGCTGGTCGATGTCACACTCAAGAAGACGTTCACAACATAAACACCAGCGTCTTCCGACTTCACTTTCGCAGCAATGGGGGTCGCGTTCGAACTCCACTTGAGCGGAAGTACAATGTCTTTGAGTTGCGGGGCAGTGAGGTCGAACTTGTTCGTTAGGGCGGGGGAAGTATTCGATTTCAGATTACGTACCCATCCATCGAAGTTCTGATAATCAATATTGGACGCGCCAACAGCATACTCGGAGGCTACTTCTTCAGCCCTCTTTTCCGCGGACGCAATGGAGTCAGCTTCTCGCAGCTCATTCCTCGTAGAGAGCCACAACAGAAAGCTAACAGACATCCCAACGACAAGTGTTACCACTATCGCTCCGACAATGATCGAGCGCAAGTCCACCGAAAGCGTTCTTCCCGGACCAAACCGGTTCCTGTTCGCTACGACCGACTCTGCCGGCATATCCAACTTACTGGATACGGTCTCCGCTCGGCCGTCGATGTTGTCAGCGGTTTCTACGGGCATGAATATCTCCTCGGGTAGCGTGTTTCGGTCCTATTTGATGCCGATACGCACATTCAATGCACTGTCTCCAGTCGCGCTGAGAGCACGTGCTATCAAATCGCTTATGTCTATCTGTGGCATGGACATCGCCGCGCTGTCCGCCAGCGGCTGAACGGCTGGTGCCAATTCTTGCAAGTCGGGTCCAATGCGGCTGAGATATTCCGTGACCTCGCCGAGGAAAGGCACGACGCCGTTGCCTTGCAAGTAGTCGTCCGGCATGGTGCCGATACGGGCCAGCCGGGCGACGGAATCGGCGATGAGAGCACCCCACATTCCTGCCTCGTCCCACAAGGGACCAGCGGCTGCCATCCCGGGCCCGGCCCAAGCCATGTCCGCGCCCATCGTCTGTAGATCGACGAGGATGCTGCGGATGGCGGGCGACCTACTCAGAATCGTCTCCGATAACAGTGTCGTCGAGGCTGCCAGCCTCGGCATAACGGTGTCTGTTCCCGTCAGCGCTTGATCCAACGTCTTGACGATGTTGCTGATCGCCTGCGGATTCAGTTGTTCAAGCAGACCCGTAACAGTCTGCGCCACGTCTGGAATCGAACGGGGCAGTATTACTTGCACCGCGTCGAGGCGCTGGCCATCGGTTAGGTAGGGACCGGCGCCGTTCTTCGGCACGAACTCGATATAAGGCTCACCGAGACCTGATAGGTCTTCGACTGTCGCGGTCCCTGTTGCCGGAATTCGGTATCTCGACTCGAGGGCTAGTTGCATTTCGACACCGCGTTCAGCTTTCTCTATCGACGCGATCTCTCCCACCTTCACACCACGTAGGAGTATCGGTGAACCCACTAGCAGACTTCCCGCCTGGGGAACACGCAACGTCACGTTGATCGAGTCACTGAAGACATCTATTCGCAATACACCGAATGTGAGATAACCGACGCCCAGAATCAAAACCGACATGATAGCAACGAGGGATAGTGCCGAACTCAGTTTCATCGCACTGCTCCGATCATCCGCAATGCCGATAGAATTCCAGCGATCCGGTCGGCTTCGGATCCGGGAGAGCCTTCGGCAGTCTCAAGGCCGGTAACATTAACCTTCGGTCCGTGCTCCACGAATGGAATGACCTTTTCGCGCAACAGCGCAATGATCTTGTTCAAGTTCGACGGGGCTGAGAGGTCCAACGGACGGGACGTGAAAAGGAGTGGTATAAAAGCACGGGCAGCCGCGTCGCCTGACTGCGCCAGCGGACCGATCCATCGGAGGGAATCTGTCAGTAGCGTGAATCCATCGTACAGTGTGATCAAACCGATCATGGACGTCATCGACGCAGCCGCCTGATCCACTCCAGAATCTGTCAGCAGATACTCCAATTCGGGTGTTCGGCTCAGGACAGCATCGGTACTGGCCCGCAGTCCACCCAGTAAGCCGTCGATAGCATCCAGGTGCTGTGCCAAGTCTTCGATATCGGCACCCAGCACTTCCGAGATCGAGGCAGTCTCCCGTGTATCCGCCGGAAGCACCGAGTTCACGCGGTTGATGATCTCCTGAGCCTGCTGTATTCCACCCCCTTGGACAAAGGTCGCCAAGACGTTCATGGTGTCCTCAACCTGAAGCAACGGCTTAGTTTGTCCTCGATCGATTGTGGAGCCCGGCGCGATGAGGCCACCTCCGCCGGCCTCCGGGGTGATCAACGCTATGGAGACGTCACCCAGAATGGTCGGCTGGCGGAGCTCAGCCGTAGTTCCAACAGGCAACCGCACCGATTCGATGATTTCCACGTCGACCACGACATATCCGTCGTTATCTTTCCCGGCATCGATCACCGCAACATCGCGGACAATTCCGGCACGCAGACCGTCGACCGTCACTCGTGCTTGTGACGGCAGGTTTAGCGTATTGGCGAACTCGATTCGGATACTATAGCGGTCCCCCGATATCCCAGTCCCAGGGACAGGAATCGCAGCTGGATCGAATCCGCAGCCGGGGACAAGGCATACAAGTGCCACAGCGGCCGCGGTCACGAATTGCGTCCGGCGGGTCCGGGAAGAAATGGCCACCGCGTCTACTCGCAGTTTCATCATCGCGCACCCGCCATTCCGAGCACCAAGGGAATCAGAGACACATTCGTCAAACCATCCTCAGCAGTATCGCAACGGCCCTGTGCGACCAGGCCGATCGCGGCACATATTCGGTCAGCATCAGCTTGGGGCATGGCCACCCTAGGGGTTGCATACGTCAGAACGGGTCGACCGCTGTGCGCGTCGGTTACGTTCCCGAAGGCTTGCAGCAGCGGGGGCGCCATGTCGACAATGTCCCTCATTGTACCGATATTCGCGCTGGCGAGGCGCGCGAGGGGAACTGTCGCATCGAGACCTTGGAGGATTTGGTCACCAAACATAGTGGTGATTTCGTTCAGCCATGGCACGATAATTCGCAATGAATCGATGATCGAGACTGTTCGCGCGAAGATTCCGTGGTCGATCACCGCCAGCCCCGGCGCCAGACGGGTGATCATGGATTCGATATCTCCCCATCCACGCGCGACACTATTCATCAAGCTGTGCAGCGAATCTATGAGGGCTCCGAGGTGTCCGGCGGCAGCGTTGGACGAGCCGAGCGCCCGGTCGAGTGTACGGATTATTTCATTCATTTTCGGACCTGTGCCGGACAACGAGCTGTCGAGTGCGGCGATTTCCTCGGATAGCTGCCCGCGCTGTTCCGGATCACTCCCATTGTCGATTTCTGCTGCGAGGGCACCCAACGCATCGAGTGTCTGTGTCATGCTTTTCGGAGTCAAAGTACGGGAAATGCACTTTCGGGGATCCCATTCAGCATCGGATTCGCTGTTGTCGAGAATAGCCAGGGAGCGATCAGCAACGATGGTGTCTGAAAGGGTAGTGGCCGATACCTCACCACGCGGCGAATGGTTGGCGTCCACCTCGAAATCAACCTGCACCGCTTCGCCACGAGGTTCGATGTGCGTCACCGTGCCAACTCTGACGCCACGAATGGTGACGTGGTTTCCGGTGTACAGTCCAATTGCGTCCGGCATGGTTGCGCAGTAGTGCCGCATCGCCTTCGGAGGGTTGAGTACCGCGAAATACCCAGCAACCAATATCGTGCACATAGCCCCGACGCCGAGGAGGGATATGAGGCCGCGGGAGGCCAGAATCCTATTCATCCTTAGCAATCCTTTCCAGGGACGGGAATACAAACCGACTGCGCAACGACAACCGATGCAGACTGGTCAATAACGATGCCATCTTCTGAGGAAGCGATCGGCTGCAGTCTCGACATCAAGTCCCGAGTGCTTGTGATGATCTGCCCCATACCTTCGCCTAGACGGTTCAGTTCGGGTATGACCTCGGCCAGACTTCGGGCGATGGAATCCAGCCTTGACCGGTACACCGGCTCGAGTGCTGCGATCCGAGACAGAAGCTGTTCCATCAACCGAACTGCCTCGAAAATCTCAGCCCTTTTGCCGAGCCCCACCGTCTCCATAAGGTTGACACTTGCGATCAGTTCCCCGAGGATCGCCTTCGAGTTATTGATCGCACTGATGTACTCGTCGGCCATCGCAAGCGTTTCCGACACGTCCCGACTCTGACGGTCGAGAATTTCGACGAGCGATGTGAACGCATCGACTGCTCGCTGGATCCCTGCCGGCCCGGAAACGATCGCGCGGTTCATGTTAGTCAAGTTCTGCCGTAAGGTATCGCCCTCAATATCCGCGATCGGCTGTGCTGCGTCCTGAAAGGTCCGACCGAGGCTGTACGGGAGATGCACTCTATCAGAAGGTATCGGGGCGCGAAGCGATGAAGTCCCTGCTGATGTCACGGCGAGATAGTGCCCACCGATCAGAGTCAACATTCGGACGTCGAGACTTGTCTGATCGCCTATGAAAATATCATCGTCAATCGTAAAGCTCACGCGGACGTCCTTTCGACGCAGCTCAATCGATTTCACAGCACCGACCGGAACACCGGCGATACGGACGTCATCGCCGACCTTAATGGACCCGAGTTCCGACATCTCGGCCCAGTACGTCGACTTGCCGAATGGCACCACGTACACCAAAACGCTCGCTAGCAACGCGACACCCATAAGGAACGCTCCGAGGACGCCCCATCGCAATTCCCGCAAATCACGTGATGAGGCAGCCGTTGGCGCCCAGCCAGCGAATCTCCCGACAATGCTGACTAGTTTGGCTATCATCCTTTGCATATCGATATCCTTTGTCCCGTGATCATCACCTGGAAAGGATCCGGGCTGTCGACGTTCCCGTTCGAACAGTTTCGGTTCACGACAGGACTATCGGACGGAATCCAACTATTCAGGGTCTGGAGCATCGCTGGCAGTTTTCGGAGTACTTCGACTGCCTGTTGAGGATCTGGAAATATTGTCCGCAGCAGTGTATCGGCGTCCGGATTGCTACCAGGAGTCAACCCAATCGCGTCGAGAAGGCTGTTCAGCGGCGCGATCACGTCTGGAGCCATAAGAGCGAATTCGACGATTCCATCCACCTTGCTACGTAGCGTTGAGACAACCACCGACAGCTCCGAAACAAGCTGCACCAGATGTGAGGATCGACCGCCGAGATGGTCAGATATCTTTTTCAGATTAGCCACCAACGCGGTAATCACTGCCTGTCGGTCCATCGTATAGCTGGACAATGTCTGGATAGAGTCGAGAACCGAACCGATACCCGAGCCGTCTCCTTCTATAGCGGCGATCATATTAGTAGCGAACTTATTTACTGCTGCTGGCGACAACTCGCTCAGAACCGGTTCCAGCCCGTTGAATAGAGCTGTGATGTCGAATGACGGGATAGTTCTGGAAGCCCCGATCCTACTGCCTGCCGCCAACTCCGCAGTGACTGGCGATGATTGTTGAACATCGACGTAACGCTGGCCCACCAGACTCTGATATCGTATAGCTAGGACGGTGTTCTCGTATAAATGCCGATCGCGTTCGACCATGAACGTAACGATTGCGCGACCATCCTCAAGTGAGATCGAAAGCACTTTACCTATGCGGACACCGTTCATCCGAACATCGTCTCCGGACTTGAGACCGTTCGCATCGACGAATTCCGATGAGAACTGCTTAGTCCCTCCTGAGACCGGGCGTTGCACAGTCTGCGCGATTGCTGCGAGCAGCACTGCGATCACGACTACAGAAACCGCGAGCTTCGCGACTACCACCAATAGGCTGCCATGCCTGTTCATCGACCACCCCCGAAATACGGTGTCGGAACCAACGTTTCCGGCGATGACGCCGCAATCGCGGGAACTAGATCGAGAATCAGTTTGATACTCAGTACCGGGCCACTAGGCGTCGACGTGAACGACCGATCCAGCCGCGACAGTATCTCGGAGAGCTGCATGCTCGAAACACCAGGCGTCGAAACCATTCGACTGCCACTTGCAAGAATCGGCGTGAGCATTGCCGCGTATTCTGACAGATGCGCCTGCGCCGTGAATAGCGTTCCCGCGAGGGCGGGGAAGAAGCGTTGGCCTACAACACTGACTGTGGCGTCGAATAGTTCGCGTTGGTTATTCAGAATCTCGATGGTGGTGAGTCGATATATCAGGCCTACCGTGCCGTCGATCATCGATGCGCTGCCGACAAGCATCGAGCCGTACTGTTCCAGCAATGCCGAGACCGGCACAGAGCGTGTCTCAGCGACGTTCCGACCGGATACCACAATCGCCTCCATCAGTGGCGTGAATTGGCGGGCCGCTGTAGCAACCCGCACCAGCACGTCGGTGAGTTCCGGGGTAAGGAGGCTTCCCGTGGTCTCCGCGACTGTCCGAATCAGTACACCCATGGTCGCATCTCGCTGCCTGTCAGATCGAGGACCCGTCAGGTCGATAACAACGCCGTCTCGCAGGGGTGTGCCCCCAACGCCCGGTTTCAGCGCAACCTCGCTGATACCGAAGAGATTAGACGGCGAGTAGTCTACGAGAAGGCTGTCGGTGAGCCCGCTCGAGTTTGTTCGATCAAGCATCAAAGTCACCTGTTTCGCCCCATCACCTGAGCCGATGGCAGTGACGGCACCGATGCCGACACCGTCGAACTGCACCGGCGTTCCCACGCCGACGCCGTCTCCGATTTTCTCGGTGCGCAACACCACAAGCATTCGGTTGTCGCCGCGGGCCGCATTGCCAACTGTCCAAGCGGCCGCTACTGACAGTGCCGTCAGCACGGCGACCATACCGACAATAATCGACGATCGCTTTGTTGCCGATACTCCCGGCATTTCATATCGAGACATCGGCGCTCACCCTGTGAATTCGATCGCGGAGTTGACACCCCACAGGAGGATGGTCAATACCATGTCTAGACCGATGATCGCCACAAAACTTGCCCGGACGGCACGGCCGGACGCAATTCCGACGCCTTCCGGCCCGCCTGTCGCGAAGAACCCTTGATAACTGTGAATCAAGATGACAGCCGTCCCGAATACCAGAACTTTGATCACAGCAGCAGTGATATCCCACCCGCTGATGAATTGATAGAAGTAGTGATCGTAGACACCTGCGGCCTGGCCGTGCAGCTGGACGATCACAGTCCGGCACGCCGCGTAGCTGAGGATTAGCGCGATAAGAAAAGTCGGAACGATCGCCACCGCGCCGGCAATAATCCTGGTCGTTACAACGAAAGGAATCGATCGCAATCCAAGCGATTCGATGGCGTCGATCTCTTCTGAGATCCGCATCGATCCGATTTGGGCGGTTATACGACACCCAGCTTGTGCGGCGAATCCGACTCCTGCCGCGATCGGCGCTAGCTCTCGGGTGTTGGCGAAGGCTGAGACAATGCCTGACACCGGCCCCATACTGATGAGGTCTAGAGTCGCGAATGACTCGACGCCGACCGAGCCGCCGATGACCAGTCCCAGCACCACCAGCATCGGGACCGTTCCACCGCCCACGATGATCGAGCCTTGCCCCCACGTCATATCCGTGATCGCGCGCATTGTCTCCGCTCGATATCGTTTGAGCGTGAACGGTATCGCCGACAATGCCTGCCAGATGAAATTGAGGACGAAACCTAGAGGCTCCACCGGAACGACACGGTGCCCGAGTGACGTCGCTGTTCGCCGGGCCTTCACTAGCCGCGGGGGGGTGTACTTCATCTCCGACATCTATGCCAGCCTTGTTGGAAGGAACATTGAGACCAACTGAGTGACCAATAGATTCACGACAGCGACAGAGACGACGGAGAGAACAACCGCCGCGTTCACGCCATCCGCTACTCCACGTGGACCACCTTTGGCCTCAAGACCCCGCTGGCACGCGATCATCACGACGATGAAGCCGAACAGCACAGACTTGACAATCGACACGCCGATATCCGCCATTACGGTGAAGGATCCGAAGGTTCCCCAATAGCTGCCGGGCGTCACCCCCTGAGGACCGACCGCGACTGCATATCCCGCCACGACCCCTACGAAGATGATCAAGACATTGAGCATCGGTGCAACGAGAATCATCGCCACCATCCGGGGAATCACGAGGCGATGCATAGGACTTATGCCCATCGTTCGCATGGCGTCGATCTCTTCACGGATGTTGCGGGCGCCCAAGTCGGCCGCGATCGCGGCCGCGCCAGCCGCGCCCAGCAACAATCCTGTCGCCATGGGGGCGCCCTGTTTTATTACCCCCAAACCGCCGGCTGCACCGAGCAGCGAATCTGCGCCGATCTGATGGATCAGATTCCCGACCTGAACCGAGACGATAACCCCGAATGGCACGGCCATTAGAATTGCCGGAATTGCGGTAACCGTAATCAAGTACCAGGATTGATACAGCGCCTCACGCCATTGAAACTTCAATCCGGCAATGTCACTCGCGGCACCCATCGCGGCTGAATACGCCATCCGCGTAGTCCGACCAAACGTTCGGAGGCCAGAGACCACTGTTCCGGATAAATTCTCGCGAATTACTCGGGCCGACGCCGACAACTCGCTACGCGCAGGCACCACGGCAGATTCCCATCTCGTCTCTCGCATCGTTGTCCGACATCGCGGCGGGCGCAAAGAACGCATCGGTTCGGCCGATCTTGCACCCGACGCACTCGGCTGGTGTTGGCCGGAAAGCTGTGCCTTGCTGAGTTGCGGCCAAGTGCGCCATCACGACCACGCCACCTCCATGTGTGCTACGGCAAGTACTAGATACTCGAGGTACGAGTATGCGTCCTGGGTCACACCCTGTCAATAGACCATCAGACTCCAACGGATGCGTGACAGCAATCGGTCCGCAAACTTGCGATCCGATCCGACGATCGCCGCTTGGCGATGGATTTCGAGTCGCTCGCGACCTCCACCGGATGCAAGCTCGCCGACACGCCAGACCCATCAGCGCGGTCTCGCCGACCGCGATATGCCCCTTCATCGCCGCACGACCGCCTCGAAGCCTTCCCGTAACTCCATTTTCGGGCCGTCTCCATGCATACACAGCAGAATCTGCCGGGAGAACGGTCCGGGGAAGACCTGGCCCATCATCACTCGCGCAAGGTGACCGAGATGGCGTAAGCAAAACTGCAGTAAACTTCATGCGGGCGCGAGTGCTTCCGCCAGCCATGATGGAATCCGTCTCGGCCGGTCTTCTAGGTCTGGTCTTACCCTGGTTTCACGGAGCCGTGGACCTCACGCCACGATGGTTGCGTTCTCGTACTCCATCGAGGTCAGCATTCCGATGCCGCTATGACGCCGCTGCCGGTTGCGGAAGAGCTCGAGGTATCGAACATCGCGTCTTGCTCCGCATATACACCCGTGGCGTCGGACGCGGCGTCGAGCCTCCAGCCCGATGAACCCACCGATAGCCGACGTCAGGCGAAACTCCCGCGGCAGCGGCCCGGTTCCTGGCTCCTCGATCCAGAAACTCTGAAGCGCTATCTCGTCCTCGGACACCCCGGTGCCGAACGGACCGCCGAAGTCGTCCGCGACAGCCTCATCGCCGCCGTCACCGAACTACCCGCGACCCCCACCGCACCGCGACTTGGGACCAGGATGCCGAGACAGCCGAGCACCGATCCCTTTCCCATGGCCACCGACATTCGCGTCTTCTTCGCCGATCCCGGCGCACTGCGGCAGCGCGGCAGCAACGAAAGACACCAATGGTACTCTGCGGCAGAACCGAGGTCGCCGAGGAACTCACCGGCCGTCCACAGAAAAATTCTCGACTGCGACACACCAGCCCAACGTTTGGCTGCTTTGATGGACGCTTCATAGTCCGGCCGTTGCGACGACTCCTGGATCCAAGATGTTTCATGATCGAGCGCACCTGTCCAGAGCCAACCTCGATACCCATGCCGATAGTGAGCTCGGCGTGCATGCGGTGCACGCCGTAGCGGCCACGGGAGGCCAGATGGATAGCCCGGATCGTTTCGGCGAGCATCTCGTGGCGCAGTCGGCGTTGGCTGGGTGATCGGTTGCGGTGATGACGGTAGCCGCGCTCGGACACGCCGAGCACACGGCTGGTGGTGCGGATGCTGATTCCTTGCCCGGTCAAGGTCGAGACACCCGGGGACCGCCTTTTGAGCCGAGCGTGGTGTCGTCGAAAACCTTCGCGGCCAACCCCGAGTCGCTCGCAGCTCCTCCTCGAGTCGCTTGATCCTGTTCAGCGCAGCCCTCAGTTGCGCCGATTCGTCCATGGATGTCCCGGGGGCCTCACCGCGGGCCTGGTGTTCCACCGCTACAGCGTGGCCTCGGTGACTCCAGATCACGGGCGACATCGGCGACCCTGCGTCCTTTATCGACGACCAGAGCGACAGCGCTTTCACGGAATTGTGGGGAGTACATCATCGGCACGAGCGGAGATCCGTCCATCGAACGGTTGGAAACTCACAACTCAGCGGACAGAATTCCGAGACAGCCCAAGGCGGTCCTCAACCCGTGACGGCTCGCCGACGGCCCGGCGTCATTCTGTGACACGGTTGAGATTGGTCTCCAAACTGCCCGAACTGGCTCAAAGGGGCAAGGCTGGTGCCAGCACAAGTAGGACGAACGGAGAGCACATGCAATGCTGCCCAGGCCGCGCACTATCGCCAGTTGGCCATCGCTAGCGACCTGGAGTCCGCGCCTCTCCCGTTATCTCTGGCCAGCGTCATATGCGGCTGATGGGCCTCTCACCCTTCAGCCGCCTGGCCTTGCAAGTCGCGATGTGCCTTCTTGCAATCAGAGAACAGCCCGTCAGCAGTCGTTCCCTTGGCAATGGTTTCGCGCAAAGACGCCATGACCAGCATCCAACCGCCGGAAGCGATCGGGCCTATAGGGTGCGTCCGAGGAAGTCGGTGACAACCTGCGTGAATGCGTCATTGTCATCTCCTGCCACCATATGGCCAGTTCCGGAGACATCGGTCGTCTCCGCGTGCGGCACAATTTCCAGGAATTCTGCAACGGTCTCCTGCGATACCAGATCGGACAGGGCACCGCGCACGAGCAGGGTCGGCGCGACGACTCTACCCGCACCCGCGACGAGCAATTCTACAAGTGTGTCGAATTGCTCGGCACCGGCAGACGCGTCCTGTTGCAACGCCTGAAAACGACTCGTGATGAAGGCGGGATCCCATCGCCACACCCATCGACCGTCGGCTCGTTGCCGCAGTACCTTGTAAAGGCCCTCAAGCCGCACCGGTCGTTCGCGGTGCGGGTTGTATGCCGCGATGACGTCGGCAGCGTTTTCGAGGTTCGCGAATCCGTCAGGATGCGCGGACATAAACGAGACGATGCGTCGAGCGCCATCGAACTCCATCCGTGGGGTCACGTCGACCAGCACCACCGCTCCCCACAGCTCGGGGGGCGCAAGCAGGTGCGCGGCAAGAACGGTCATCCCGCCCAATGATGCTCCGACGACCGCGGGCGCGTCCTCGGTGCAGAATCGTTCTCGCATTATGAGCAGGTCATCGACAAGGTGCTCGACGTCGTATCGTCCGTCGGGGGCCCAGTCACTGTCGCCGTGCCCACGTGCATCGTATGCAACTACTGTGTAGCCGCGATCGCGCAGGCGGAGCGCTGAGGTGGTCCAGGCGTGACGACTCTGCCCACCTCCATGCAGCAGGATCACAACCTGCTGGTTGGAACCATGGGGATAGTAGTCGGCCGCCAGCGTGATTCCGTCACGAGCCAGTACCTGCATCTCGATCATGCCATCCGTCACGAGCTGCCGCCCCCGTCGCTGACGATCGTAACCGTTCCCTGAGCGGCGCACACTGGCCTGCCGTCGTTGGTGATGTCGATGCGTGCGACGCCCGATCGCCTGGTCAGGGCAATGACATCTGCCGTGGCGATGCATACGCCAGCCGTGACCGGCCGCAGAAGATTGATCTTGAACTCGGTTGTCGCGACCCAGCAGCCGGTCGGGATCACCGGATAAAAGACAACACCCAGGCAATGGTCGACCATGGCTGACAGGCAGCCACCGTGCAATGTACGGAAGGGGGTAAGGAGCTCGTCTCGCACCTCCATCTCGGCGATCAACCGACCGGCGCTCAGTTCGGCATGACGAAATCCGAGATAAGCCGAGATGCCGCCCACATCCGTTGCTGCGCCGAGCACCTGCCCAGCAACTCGGGGGTCGAACTGCGGGAATTCCATCGGAGCCTCCTCCGTCTCTGCGTTGACCTGCCCCAAGGTGACACTACTGCAGATTTGTGTCACCTGCATTGCCGATCTGCACGTCGTCGTGACCGCGGTGCCCATCCAATTCGGTAGACGCTGGTACGACGATGGCAGGCAGGAGGCAGCGGCAAAGGTACGCGCGGAGGCCAGCAGGGCTGCGTCGTCTCGGACCGCGCACGGTGAGCAGGCTGAGGATCGTCCGCAGGATCCACTCCGCGGCGTCGTCCATTGAGATCCCCGGCTGCAGGTCATCGCGGTGACGGGTGAATACCGGTCGCAGGAACTCGGTGACGAGTTCGAAGAGGGCGACCGATGTGGACTCTGTCAGACCGATTCCAGCGAGGCGATCATCGCTGACGAACAGAGCGGAAATCGACTTCTCTCGGCTGGCGGCGTGAACAGTGGTCTCTACGAAGACCAGCACGGCAGATGCGAGATCAGGCTGTCCGGCGAGTGGCCCGCCAATCCCGTCGAGGTAGCGGCCAGCCGTCCGCAGGACGACGCCCGAGACCACCGATTCACGGTTCGCGAAGTGCCGGTACACGGTGGCCCGAGAGACGCCGGCCTGCCGAGCGATGTCCTCCATCGTCGTCGCCGAGAATCCGACCTCTTCGAAGCAGAACTCTGCGGCATCAAGTAGGGCATCCCGGGTGCTACCCCGGGCCGAGAATCGCGCGCCGCGACGTGCAGATTTCGTCGTCACCACAACGAGTATGCCGCTACTTCGTCGAGGAGCGCATCCCCTCTGTCCTCTACCGGTGCGGCATCTCTGCGGCCGGGCAGCGATACAGATCTGACATTATGTCGCGCTACCGCCGACTGAGTCGTCACGCAGCTGAGGCAGGAGGTGGCGGCGCGCGAATCGGCGCGCACCCTCAGGGGTATCGAGGGATATGCGGGTCGATGGGGTCAGCACGAACGACAGGATCACGCGGACAGTCAGCTCGGAAACCACGTGAAGTTCGACATCCGTGCGGGCAGCATCAACTTCTTGCGCGAGTTGGTCGGCCAGAAAGTTCGACGCGGTCGCGACAAGACCCCCTGCCTCAATCGTGAGAAACGGCAGTAGGGACTCCGGCTCGGTCTCCAACAGCCTGTTGAGCAGGGCGTGCCCCCGTACTGCCTTCAGCGTGAAAACGAATCCTTCGACGATCTTCTCCTCGAGATCCTGATGATTTGACACCTCTGCTTCCAACTCAACGAGGAACCTGGCGAGTTCTCGCAGAATCACCGCCTCGACAATGCGCCCCTTGCTCGGGAAGTGTCGGTACAGCGTCACACGTGCCAGCCGTGCGCGACGAGCGATGTCTTCGATCCGTGTGCGGCTGATCCCGACAACCTCGAATTGCCTTAGCCCGGCGTCGAGGATACGTTCCGAGGTCCCAGACGGCGACGGTGTCCGGATCACCGCGATGGCCTTCAGAAGCAACCTGGTGTAGTTCATCGTCGTGATCGGATCCTTCGAGCCGGGCAACGTCGCCGGGTGTCATGTGGGCAGGGATCGTTGGTCGCCCGTTGAGTATGCACCCAATGAACCTCCGTACGCCATACTTTCAAACCCCTGACGTGGGCATTGAAACGATCATACTAGGTGAGTACCATCGTTCCTGTGGTTCGCAACGGGGCGCCCCGGTGCAAGTCCGGGCTGACGACGAACGAATGGATGAGGACCAACACGCGCGGGTCCTCATCGTCGGATGTCGTCGCCTCGAGACTGGCGCTATCGGAGAGGGAGTGCTCTGGCCTTGCAGCAGTGATCATTGGAAGCGGTGTCCGAAGTGCGGTGTGGGCGGCGGCGGTCC
>NZ_BDBD01000036.1 GCF_001612805.1 Nocardia coubleae NBRC 108252 | reverse complement strand
GCCACCAGTGCTCGCGCTCGCCGCTCTGCCGAGGATTGGCACTCGGCGCCTCGGTGAGCCGTCGACCGCATCGCCAGCGGCGTGGGCCGCAGCGGGCGCCACCATACGGAAGCTGCACGACGCGCCGCTACCGCCATGGCCCGGCCGCAGCCTCGACGCGCACGCATCGGAGCTCAACCGCAAATGTGCAGCGCTTACCAGGAGCGGGGTGGCCCCACCAACGTAGTCGCACACAACCGCCGGATAGCCGAGATCGCGCTTCGGCCGTGAACGCCGGCATTCACCCACGGCGACCTCCAGATCTCCCACGTGTTCGTCGAAGGCGATGAGGTCACTGGCGTTAACCGGTCCGAGGCGGCCCAGGGCGATCCCCTGTATGACCTCGCCATCCTGACGCTCGAACACCCGGAACACCTCAGTGACGTCGTCGCCGGTTACGGTGCCGACATCGACCTCGAGGTGATCCGCGCCTGGTGGTCGTTGCGTAGCCTCCTGGGGCCCGCTGGGTGGTTGAGCACGGTTTCGATCCGGCCTCGCCAGGCTGCAAGGTCGACGTGCTGAGAACCCAGGCAATGCGGACTGATCACTCGCAACCAAGATCGCGACGTCAGTATTCGCCGATACAAACATCTTCGGATCTGGGGCGACGTCAGGATCTACCTATCGGTGACGTCAGAGATCACCGATAGAACCACTATGGCTGGCCTTCTGGGCCGAATGCGGAGGCCCGGCCCGTGATAGCGGGCTTTCCGTAGCAGATCGACGTACGAGCTGGGTGGCGTCGGGAGTGGTTTCAGGGTGCAGCGTCGACTGATTTGGTGGTGTGGTCGGTGTCGGCGTGGACGGTTTTGGTGCCCCGGCCGACGTGGGCTTCGCTGCGCATGCGGTCGATCATGTGGGGGTAGTGCAGCTCGAACGCGGGTCGTTCGGATCGGATGCGGGGTATGTCGTAGAAGTTGTGTCGTGGTGGTGGACAGGTAGTAGCCCATTCCAGGGAGTTGCCGTGGCCCCACGGGTCGTCGACTGCCACGACCTCGCCGTATCGGTAGCTTTTGAACACGTTCCACACGAATGTCGTCATCGACGCACCGAGCAGGAACGATCCGATGGTGGAGATGGTGTTGAGGGTGGTGAATCCGTCGGTGGGCAGGTAGTCGGCGTAGCGGCGGGGCATGCCTTCGCTGCCGAGCCAGTGCTGGACCAGAAAGGTGGCGTGGAAGCCGATGAAGGTGGTCCAGAAGTGGAGTTTGCCGAGGCGTTCGTCGAGGAATCGGCCGGTCATCTTGGGGAACCAGAAGTAGATCCCGGCGAAGGTGGCGAACACGATGGTGCCGAAGAGCACGTAGTGGAAGTGTGCGACGACGAAGTAGCTGTCGTGGACGTGGAAGTCCAGCGGTGGGCTGGCCAGGATCACTCCGGACAGGCCACCGAACAGGAACGTGACGATGAAACCCAGCGCCCACACCATCGGGGTTTCGAAGGTGAGCTGGCCTTTCCACATGGTGCCGATCCAGTTGAAGAACTTGACCCCGGTCGGGACCGCGATCAGAAACGACATCAGTGAGAAGTAGGGCAGCAGGACCGCGCCGGTGGCGTACATGTGGTGGGCCCATACCGCCATCGACAGCCCGGCGATGCCGAGGGTGGCGTAGATCAGGGTGGTGTAGCCGAAGATGGGTTTGCGGCTGAACACGGGCAGGATTTCGCTGATGACGCCGAAGAACGGCAGCGCGACGATGTAGACCTCGGGGTGTCCGAAGAACCAGAACAGGTGCTGCCACAGGATCGCCCCGCCGGTGGCGGGGTCGAAGATGTGGCCGCCGAGGTGGCGGTCGAAGGCGATGCCGAGCAGCCCGGCGGTGAGCACGGGAAACGCCAGAAGCACCAGCACGCTGGTGACCAGTATGTTCCAGGTGAAGATCGGCATCCGGAACATGGTCATGCCCGGGCAGCGCAGGCATACCACGGTGGTAACCATGTTGACCGCGCCGAGGATAGTGCCCAATCCCGAGACCACCAGCCCCATTACCCACAGGTCCGCGCCCACGCCCGGGGAATGCACGATATCGGACAGGGGCTGGTAGGCAGTCCATCCGAAATCGGCGGCCCCGCCGGGGGTGAGGAACCCCGAGACCGCCATCGTCGCGCCGAACAGGAACAGCCAGTAGCTCAAGGCGTTCAGGCGGGGGAAGGCCACGTCGGGGGCGCCGATCTGCAAGGGCAGGATCGCGTTGGCGAACCCGAACACCGTCGGGGTCGCATAGAACAGCAGCATGATCGTGCCGTGCATCGTGAACAGCTGGTTGTACTGCTCGGGGGACAGGAACTGCATGCCCGGGCGGGCGAGTTCGCCGCGCATCAGCAGCGCCATCAGCCCGCCGATGAGGAAGAACGCTGTGGTGGTGACCAGGTACATGATCCCCAGCAGCTTGGGGTCGGTGGTGGTGAGGATCTTCCACACCGCTGAGCCCTTGGGTCCGCCTCGGGCTGGGAACGGGCGAGAGGCTTCGACAGGCGGAGCCTGTTGAGCTGGGACCTGCACCATCTGCACTCCTCACCCGTGACCGGACCGAACCCCAACCGCGATACCCGCTCGATGAGCGCTCAAACGATGGTGCGCTCCTTTACCGGAAATCTGGGGAAGGCTCGGCGCCGCCGGTGTTTCCGAGTAGGACCTCGACCGGTGGTTGCGCGGTGGGTAGCCGTGCGCTGTCGTCGTCGCGGGAGCCGCGCGGTGATTGACCGGCAGCTCGCCGGGTAAGCCGGGTGGACGAGGCAGGGTCGGGTCCGTGCACGGCAAGACGGAAAGGGGCGCGTTAATGAGTTCGTCGGAGAACACGGTGCCGGACCGGGAATCCGCAGCGGAGAACCGCCCTAGCGGGTGGTCGGTGCCGGGGGCCCGGACCTCGCTGGTGGCCGGAATCTTGTTGGCGACAGCGGTATTCACGATCGTCGATGAGACCATTCTGCATTTGCTGCTGCACTGGCATCATTTCTACGACCGCTCCACTCCCGGGGTGGCCATGCTCAGTGACGGGTTGTTCCAGGCCGTGGGCGTGGTGGCCTTGGTCGCCTCGGGCTACCTGTACGCCGATCTGCGCCGTCGCGGAGTATGGCGCCCGTTGTGGCAGGCCACCGGATTCTTTCTGGCGCTCGGGGTGATCGGGCTCGTCGACGAGGTCCTCATTCACAAACTGCTGAACTGGCATCAGATCCACTACGGCGACGAGGTGTGGAAATACGATGCCGGCGCCGGGGTGTGCATCGTGGCCAGCCTGCTGGTCGGAGGCGTGCTGCTACGCCGGAGCCTGCGCAGCCCCGATGGCGGGATCCGCCTCGATCTCGGGGGCTCGAAAGGCCTCGATGTCCCCGACAGCACGCGATAGGGCGCGACGATGCTGCTGACACAGCACCCCCACCACACCGACCACCTCGAGCACACCACCACCCACGCCGGTGCGGGATGGCTGGGATGGGTGGTGCCGGTGGTCGCGGCGGTGCTGCTGGGGTTGTATCTGGTGGGGATGGGGCGGTATTCCCGGCGTTTCGACCGTGGGTGGAGCCGGTGGCGGCTCGCCGGGTTCGTGTCCGGGCTGGTGTTGATGATCGTGGCGCTGTCGGGGCCGGTGAGCGCGTTCGCGCACGCCGACGCGCGCGGGCACATGCTGCAGCACCTGCTCATCGGCATGTACGCGCCCCTGGCGTTGGTGATGTCGGCGCCGGTGACGTTGTTGCTGGGCGCGCTCACCCCACGGGCGGGGCGGCGCGTGGGCGCGGTGCTGCACACCCGGGCGCTGCGGTTGCTGGGTCACCCGATCACTGCCGCGATCCTCAACGTCGGTGGCCTGTATGTGCTGTATCTGACCCCGTTGTACGCGGCGAGCATGCAGCGGGGCTGGTTGCACGTGCTGATCGCGGTGCACATGCTCGCGGCCGGGTATCTGTTCACCTGGTCGATCGCCGGGCCGGACCCCGCACCGCATCGGCCGGGGCTGACACTGCGCGTGGTGACCGTGCTGGCGGCCATCACCGCCCACGCGTTCCTGGGCAAACTCCTCTACGCCGAGGCCGGTCGGCTCCCCGCGGGCACGCACTACCCGCCCGCGCAGATGGAACAAGCAGCGCAATGGATGTACTACGGCGGCGAAATCGCCGAACTCGTGCTGGTCATCGCCTTGTTCATGTGGTGGTACCGACACCCCCGCACCACAGCGGCGGCCGCCGAACCCCGCAGGCCCGTGCAGGCTACTGCTGTCCCTCTGCCGGGGATGCGCTGACGACGGTTTCCTGCGGAGTCGCGTCACCGAGCCCGATCGAAGCAGCTATTGGGCGACCGCGGCCAGGCGTCGATGCTCATGCCGGTGCGTGAGCGGTCACCCGGTCCGACCCAGGGGGAGGGCGGTCATTTCCTGCGTAGTGCCCACCAGGGTCGGGTCGTGTCCTGGGTGGGGTGTCCGGGGCACCAGTGTTCGGGGGCGACACCGGCGCGGACGGCCTCGATGTGGGCACCGCAGCCGGACCAGGTGGTTTTACCGCAGGTGCGGCATCGCACCGGTGAGCACATCAGCGGGCCTCCTCAGGGGTGGTATCGATTTTCGGGGGACCGTGGTAGGGGCGGTGCAGGGCGGCGAACCCCGGGGTGGTGGCGGCGGTGACCAGCGCCTCGAGCAGGACCGGGCCCTGCTCGGCGGCAGGGGTTTCGGTCAGGACGGGTCCCTGGAAACCGTGGCCGTCGATGACGATGATCGGGCTGCCGCCGGTGCCTCCGAGGACGTCCTGGCTGGCCTGGTGTGAGCGGGTGACGGCGTTGTCGAGACTTGGGTCGTCCAGGTACCGGGCCAGTGCCGGGTCCAGGTCGGCGGCGGACAGTGATTCGGCGAGCGCGGCGGGCCCGAGATCTTGCGCGTGTACGTGCAGCCGGTTCCCGGCGGTGTCGTAGAGGCGTGCGAACGCCTCGGGCCCGCCGGTTGCGGTGGCCGCGGCGAAGACCCGCCCCAGGCGGCGCGAGCGCTCGATCATCGGCCGGTGATCGGCGTCGACGTCGTGGCCCTCGTTGAGTACGGCCAGGCTCATCTGCCGCAGCCGCACGGTGTGCGGGCCGGCCTGAGCGGCGGCGAGCAGCCACCGCGAACTCACCCACGCGAACGGGCACACGGGATCGAGATACAGGTCGATGTCGGCCATCGAGGGCCCTCCTAGGGAAGTGGTGGCGCGCCGGTTCGGGACAGGACCCATAGGGACCGGCGCGCCGGTGGGTGGATGCGGTCAGGGGGTGGCGTCAGTGACTGCTGGACGCGCGTGGCCGCCCCTGCAGTTCGACCCCGAACAGCGGGCCCAGCAGGCAGAAATGGAAGACTCCCGCCGCGATCGGGACCAGGCCGATCACGGCCACGATGACTCCTGCGGTCCCGCCGATCACGGCCAAGCCGATCACGATCACCGCGATTCCGGCGGCGATACGGGCCAGGCGCCCGGCGGTACTTCGCATGAATTCGATGATGCCCATAACGCTGCACTCCTTCGACGCAGGAACAGGGGTTGCGCTCAACTATACCCCCTGGGGTATGGTCGGACTCGACATCAACATACCCCAGGGGGTATCAAAGGAGGGTCGGATGACCGAAACGAAGCTCGATACCGCCTCGGCGAAACCACCCGGCACGACCTCCGGGCCAGGACTGCTGGGCCGGTGGGGCGCGTTCATGGCCGGGCGCACCCGGGCAGTGATCGGGATATGGCTGCTGGTGCTGATCGCACTGGGCGCCGCCGCGCCGAGTGTGTTCACCTCCCTGGCCGGGGCCGGGTGGCAAGCCAACGGCTCGGAATCGGTCCGTGCCCGTGAACTGGCTCAGCAGCACTTCGGTGGTAACTCCTCGGCCGCGGTGCAGGTGGTGATCCATTCCGACACCGCCACGATCGGTGACCCGGCGATGGTACGGGTGGTCGAGCAGGCCACGGCGGTCTTCGCCGGGGACGAGCGGATCGGGCAGGTGATCGCCCCGCAGCCGGGGTTCACGATCAGCCCTGACGGACACACCGGCATCGTGATCGCGGGCGCCAATGCCTCCACTGATGACATGGTCAAAGCCGTCGACGAGCACAAAGCCGCGTTGACCGCGCTGTCGAAAGACGGGATCGAGGTGTATCCGACCGGGGCGTCGGCGTTGTGGAGCGATTTCAATGTCGCCAACCACGACGCGATGATCCAGGCCGAGATGTTGTCGTGGCCGGTCACCCTGGCGATCATGGTGCTGGCGTTCGGATCGCTGGTCGCGGCCGGGCTGCCGCTGCTGCTGACCCTCGCGGGCTTGGTGGCCTCCGCGGGTGGGTTGGTGCTGCTGAATCAGATCACCCCGATCTCGGTGTGGGCGATGAACTTCGCCATGATGTTCGCCCTGGCCCTGGGCATCGACTACGCGCTGTTCCTGGTCGCGCGCTTCCGCGACGCGCTGGCCCGCACCGGCGATCCCCGCGCCGCGGTCGCCGAAACCATGGACACTGCCGGCAAAGCCGTCCTGCTCTCAGGGCTGACGGTGCTGGTGAGCTTGTCGGCGGTGCTGATCGTGCCCGCTCCCGCCGTGCGGACCATGGCGGTCGGGATCATGCTCGCGGTGGTGTTCGTCCTCGCCGCGACCCTGACCATGCTGCCCGCCGTCCTCGGCGCGCTCGGCACCAAGGTCAACGCCGCCGCGCTGCCCTACGCGCGCCGCCAGCAGCACCGCTCGCCGGTGTTCGCGCGCTGGGGCCAGATCCTGCACAAGCATCCGTGGCCGTTAGCCGCGGTGGCACTGGCCATCCTGATCGGGCTGGCCGCGCCGGTGTTCGGGCTCAAGACCGCGATGCCCTCGATCGCGGTCGTGCCCACCGACGCGCCGGTGCGCCAGGGCTATGAACTGATCGCCGAGCAGATGGGCCCCGGCGCCCCGGGCATGCTCTCGATCATCACCCCGACCGCCGACGCGGCGGCCACCGAGACTATCGCGCGCGCCAGCGACGGCATCGTCATGCTCACCCCGCCCCAGCCCGCCGCCGACGGCGCCGATCTGGTGATGATGCAGGCCATGCCCGCAGTCGATCCCTCCGCACCGCAGATGGCCGAAATCCTGGACCGGTTGCGTGCCGACCTGCCCGCCGACGCGGTGGTCGGTGGCGCGGCGGCGGAAAACCTCGACCTGCAACAAGCCCTCGACGACTATCTGCCGATCGTGGTGGCCATCATCTTGGTGCTCGGGTTCGTGTTGTTGCTGATCGCGTTGCAGGCCCCGCTCATCGCGGCCTTGGGAACCCTGGTCAGCCTGCTCTCGACCGCGGCCGCGTTCGGGGTGGCCAAGCTGATTTTCCAGGACGGGCACGGCGCCGAGCTGCTGGGCTTCACCCCGCAGGGGTTCCTCGACGGGTGGGGGCCGGTGTTCTTCTTCGCGATGATCTTCGCCATCGCCATGGACTACACGGTGTTCTTGCTGGCCACCGCCAAGGAACACTATGAGCGCACCGGCGACCCCCACGCCGCGCTCCTGGACGGGCTCGCGCATTCGGGGCGGGTCATCTTCGCCGCCGCGGCGGTGATGGTGGCGGTGTTCTTCACCTTCGCCCTGGCCGACCCGCTCCCACCCAAGGAGATGGGCATCATCCTGGGTGTCGCGGTCCTGCTCGACGCACTGCTGGTGCGGCTGGTGCTGCTGCCGGTGATCCTGCGCCTGACCGGGCACGCTGCCTGGTGGAGCCCGGCGTGGCTGACCCGGGTGCTGCCCACCATCAGCTTCGCTCACCACTGACCCACCGGCCAACCCACTTCCTCGGAACCCCCTTCTATACCCCACGGGGTATATTGGGGGGAAGATCCGAGAAGGGAAACATCGATGAACGCCAACGACGAGGCGATGACGCAAGTCCTCAACAGACTGCGCCGCGCGCAAGGCCAACTCACCGGGGTGATCGCCATGATCGAGGACGGGCGCGACTGCAAGGACGTGGTCACCCAACTCGTCGCGGTCTCCAAAGCGCTCGACCGCGCCGGATTCAAGATCGTCGCCACCGGCCTGCGCGAATGCCTCACCGAAACCCCCGACGGTGAGGCCGCGCCCATGAGCATCGACGAACTGGAAAAGCTCTTTCTCGCCCTGGCCTGACCCCGCACAGCGCGGGGTGGGGTACGCACACTGGAAGGACTCCCGCCGATGGCATTGCCACCGCGACCGCACGAATGGACCATCACCCGCCTCGTCCCGGCCCTGGCCGGGACAATGGTCCTGCTCAGCGTATTGCTGAGTGTGACCCTGTCCCCGTGGTGGCTGATCCTGGCCGCCCTGGTCGGGGCGAACCTGCTGCTCTACAGCGCGGCGGGCTGGTGCCCGGCCACCCTGGTGATGCGCCGACTCGGTCTGACCGACACGACCTGCCCAACCCCCACCGCCTGACCACTCTCTCGGATCGGAGCACACGAATGGACCTGGCCCTGTCGACCACGCTGCACACCACCTTCGACGACGCGCTCGAACGCACCCGAGAAGCGTTGGCCGAGCAAGGATTCGGCATCCTCACCGAGATCGACATGCAAGCCACCCTCAAAGCTAAACTCGGCCACGACATGGAGGACTACCGCATCCTCGGCGCCTGCAACCCACCCCTGGCCCACCAAGCGGTCGAGATCAACCGCCAGATCGGGCTGCTGCTGCCCTGCAATGTCGTGGTCCGTCGCGACCGGACCGACACCGACACCGACACCATCATCGTCGAAGCGATGAACCCCCAGCTCATGGTCGCAGTCACCGGTCAGCCCGCACTCGATCCGGTCGCCGAGGATGCCACCACCCGCCTGCGCGCAGCCCTGGCTGCACTGGGGGGCCGCGGGGATTTGACATGACGCCCACTGTCCCGGTCACTGCGCCAGACTGCCGCGCCTTCCCAACGAGCCGATCGTCCCTACGGCCCTGAGCCGATTATCGACGACCCGAATAACCTTGGCACGCCGCTCGGTCAGACCCACCCACCACATCTCACTCCGGCCTTCGCCGCGCCTAGGCTGTCCGATCGACCCGCCGAGCAAGCGCGCCGGTTCGAGACGTCGGACTCCGAGTGCACCGGTGGTGACCGGTTACAGAGCGGGACCGATGGCGTCCTTGCCGGTGCCCGGCCGGGGGATGCGTATCGCACTCACATGTAGCACCGGTGCATCAGCCACTGGCACTGAAGCAATTGAATATCAAGGAAATGATAGAATGATTGCCAACGCGAGGTGGTATGACGTGAGCAATGGGGCTGGATACATTGCAGCGCAGTACTTCCAAAACCCGCATCAGCAACTACAGTAGCTATAGCCCGAAATCCTTTCTAATCTGCAGCATACCCGCACCCCAGCGCGGTCCTGAACCTGCTCCTCGGCCGTGCTGGGCTGGCAAGCCACAGCAAAGCGACCGAGATGGTACGCCTGGAATGTAGGCCTTTGATCAGACTTCGTTGTCTTGCGAAATCCGCCTAGAGCAGTCCAATATTCTCGGTGTGCAGCGTCGCAGTCGGATCGATTCGGATTCCCCGGGCTCGTGACGATGCATCGATAATTCCCCAAATGATAGCGCTGAGATGATCCCGGAAGGCCGAGCGGGACATCGCGGATGGGTCGGCTTGCGAGTTAATCCACCAATCGGTTGCGGAGAGGCTGGCCCCTATGATTGACTGCACGACCAAATCTATGCCGGTGCTGTCCGCGCCAACGTTCTCCAACACGGCGGCGAAATGGCCAGCAATGAAACCGGCGAGCTCGCGTGCATCCTCCAGGGCCTGATCGGATTCTGATGAGCTCTCGCTAAAATGACTCCGCACGAGATATTTGAAAACGTTGCGGTGCTCGTCGACCAATTGCGTATATTGATCGACGAGCTGATTCATCACTTTACCGATCGGCTCGGATCCGAAGTCGACCGCATCGAGAATGTTGGTCCACATAAGGTCCTTCGCCCGCTCCACCACAGCGGCACGGAGGCCCTGTTTGTCGTTGAAGTGGCGATACAGCTTAGGTTTTGTTGCGCCTGCTTCCCGGGCGATATCGTCCATGCTGGCCTCGGGGCCATATTTAGCGAAGGCTTGGTACGCGGCATCAACCAGCTCCGCGCGCACTGCGACCCGATGCTCTTCCCAACGGCTTGATCGTGCGTCAACTCGCCGAACCACCGAGCTACCGACCTCCAACACCTTCCGTCGCGCGCCTGCCACGATGCCGATCCTACGCTACGGGCTACACGGATGGACAAGTACACGAGGTCGGCAGCCCGTTTAACGCCAGGATTCTGGCGATGTCACCGCCGGACGGCCACTGCCGGTTGTGTACGGTTAGCCGAATGTCACCATGACAGTATCGGTGATCGGTAGAGACTGGCAAGCCAGGCGGTCGCCCTCCTCGATGTCGTCCTCGTCGAGTACGTCGTTCACTCTCATCTGTATGTCACCATCCATAACCTTGCATACGCACGCGCCGCATCCGCCTTCGCGGCACGAGTACGGCGGCGAAAAGCCCTCATTCAGCAGGACTTCGACGAGCGTAAGATCCTTGGGCCATTGAAGCTCGGCACGGTCACCATCCAGGTAGACCACGAGACGTGCCTGCTCCGTGGTCATCGACTGCTTGACGCCAATTTCGATGTCGAACGGATCGGAACGAAGAGATTGGAAAATTTCTCGATGGAGATTGCCATGCTGGATACCGACATGATGCGCTACGTCGCCCACTAGATCCATGAAAGCCGCTGGACCGCACACGAAGTACATTCGATTCTTATATGCGCTGCAGAGTTCTGAGAGAGTTTTTCGGTCCGGGAGTCCTCGCTCGCTCTCCAGCCACTCTATGAGAATGAGCCGTTCCGGAAACTGTTTCGCCATATAGCGAAGGTCTTCGCCAAAAATTACGCTCTCTGCGTCCTGGTTCGCATAGAAAAGCACAAGATGGCCATCACCCTCGAGTAGGGCTGACTTGATAATTGAGATGATCGGCGTGATGCCACTGCCAGCTGCTAGCAGTACCATATCCGAATTCAAATCCTGCGGCGTGAAGTGTCCGCTAGGCGGTAGCACGGACACGATAGTGCCAGTGGCGATATTGTCGCACAGCCAGTTGGATCCATACCCACCCGCTGTGCGTTTTACTGTTACGGCCAGCTCGTCCTCGGTGTGCGGAGAACTCGACAGCGAGTAGCAACGGGCTGCAGGTTCCCTCTCGCCACTCCCAGGAATGCGCAACGTCAGGAACTGTCCCGGAGTGTACGAGAATGTTGCCCATTGATGCTCCGGGACTTCAAACCATATCGAGACCGCATCCTGCGTCTCCTGCACCACGCGGGACACAGTGAGCTCACATGGCATATTTTTCTTCGAGAACATTCCATCTCCCTCGATGCTGGACAGTCACTCTCGGACGTCCGTATGGCCCGGCGGTCCGGCATCAAATGTTGTAATTCACCAGACCGTATCGGCGACCTATCGCGAATCCGAGGCGGGCCAGAGGCGCGTTGAGGTCCTGGTACCTAGGCCCTACCGCCCGCGTAATAAAATCGAAGCCGAGGGCATCGGGCCCGATGAGAACGCGCGGCTTATTGCGACGCACGCCCTTAATGATTGAATCCGCAGCGCCTTCGGGTGTCGTGAGAGCAATCCGATCGAATCCGGCAACAATCTTCTTTTGATCGCCTATTGTGCCGACACCCCGAGCATCCCGCACGATATTGGTCCGGACACCACCGGGATGAACGCAGGTTACACCTACGGGCAAGCGGTTAATTCGCATCTCCTGACGCAACGCTTCGGTGAAACCTCGGACAGCGAATTTGGACGCGTTGTACGCGCTCTGGCTGGGTATGGCCATCAGCCCGAAAACGCTCGAAACATTGACAACGTGGCCGTCACCTGAATCAATCAGATCCGGAAGAAATAGTTTTGTTCCGTTAATCACCCCCCAGAAATTGATGCCCATCAACCATTCGAAGTCGATCCATTCCATGTCCACTACATCGGCGCCTAGCGCAACGCCCGCGTTATTGACGACCATGCTGATCGATCCGAAGTCCGCCAGGACGCGGTTCCGGTAATCCTGGAATGCGTGACGATTGGCTACATCGAGCTCATAGGGTCGGCATTCTGCACCAAGCGAATTGCAAACAGCGGCGGTCTCGTGTGCGCGTTCCGCGTCGATATCAGCGATCGCGAGCCGTGCGCCGTCGCCAGCCAGCCGAATTGCGACGGCGCGGCCGATGCCCGAACCGCCCCCCGTTACCGAGATCACCCGGTCTCTGAAGTCTTTCATTTCGGAAGGTTCCCCTTTTCGAGCGCCTTCGAGAGGTCGGCGGTGTATTGTGTACCGGCCAACTCGCCGACAAATCCGAAATCCGCCGGCGCCAGTTTGCGAGTGCGCCGCCAGTATTGCCATGTGAAGCCCGGCCAAACAGTTCGGTTGACGCCCTGTGCGTCGAGGTACCAACTTGTACACCCGCCGCTACTCCAGACTCCCTTGACCAGCTTGGTCTGAATTTCGGAGTTGAATTTCTGCTGGACCGGCTCGCGTACTTCTAGCGCAGCTGCGCCACGTTTGTTGGCAAGATCGATCGCCGAGATAATGTATCTGATCTGGCATTCAATCATAAACACTACGGAGTTATGGCCCAGCCCCGTGTTGGGGCCGAGTAGGAAGAAAAGATTGGGGAATCCGGCGGTAGTGATGCCGAGGTGCGTCTGGATCCCCTCGTCCGACCAAACCGTTGCGAGTTCCCTGCCGGACGAGCCTTTGAGGCGAAGGCTTTCAAACCCGTCGGTCACATGGAATCCGGTCGCGTAGATGATCACATCCGCTGGACGCTTCTCACCGTTCCGTGACACGATCGCGTCCTCGGTTATCTCAGAGATACCTTCAGTGATGACGGTTGTGGTTGGTCTATTCAGTGCTGGATAGTAATCACTCGAGCCGAGAATCCGCTTACATCCGATGCGATAGCTAGGCGTGAGTTTACCGCGCAACACGGGATCATCGATTCCCTGTGCGATGTTCCACTTGGCGATGCTCTCAAGTGGTCGCATGAGGTTGAGGTGACCATTAAGGCCCATTGACAACGATTCTGCTGACCAGTAGATAGCCGCCCGCACTGCCTTCGCGAGAATCGGCATCCTGGTGAATGCCGCCCGGATAGATTCCGGAATCTTGACATTCTTCCTTGGTAGTACCCATGCTGGCGTCCGCTGGTATACGTGCAGTTCAGCGGCTTCCTTGGCAATTTCGGGAATGAACTGAATCGCACTGGCTCCGGTGCCGATCACGGCGACCTTTTTGCCCGCCAATGAGCAATCATGATCCCACTTCGCCGAATGAAAGACTGTGCCGTTGAAGTTCTTCTGCCCCTCGATTGTAGGGATGCTCGGTATGTGTAGCGCTCCGACTCCTGAGACTAGGAACTGGGCGATGTATTCGTGGCCGTCGGATGTGACCAGATGCCAGGCGGAATCATCGGGATCCCAATGTCCGGATTGCAGTACCCGACCAAAATGAGTGTAGCGATACAGATCGTACTTGCGTGCTAGCCCGGTGAGATAGTTCTGGATCTCGTCCTGCCCTGCCCAGAGCCGACTCCAATCCGGTTTGGGCTCGAAGGAGTACGAGTACATATGCGAAGGAACGTCACATGCGCAGCCCGGATACGTGTTGTCGCGCCATGTTCCGCCGATCTCGGTCTCTTTCTCGATAATTAGGAAATCATCTATTCCCGCTCTCAGCAATTGTATTGCCATCCCCATTCCCGAAAATCCGCTTCCGATGATGAGGACTTGCGTCCGGTGGACTGTGGCTCGCGCTCCGTCACCTCCCGAGCCATTGGACTTTTGTGCATACTTGGCAGATCGACTTTTGCTCATCGGTTTCCTCTGGCCGGTGCGGCTCGCCCAGTGCTAGCCGCGAATACATGTATCGTGCGAAATTCCTGGCCACGTCCGTGCGCTTGTGTTTTCGCCGGACTGGGCTGCTCACCGCTGGGCGATATCCTCGGGGAGGCTCCTGGACAGACGCCACAGGAACATTGTGATGCGCCCTTCGATCATGCCGGCCTCGTCAAAGAACCGGATCATCGGCTCGGACATGAACTGCAAATTCTCCCGGTAGTGTGGACCGGACTGGCACGCCAAGAACCCACGTAGTGGATGCACGCCGACGACGCGGTACAGCTTCGGGTTGATCAAGATCGGATAAGCCAAGTTTGCGACGACCGCGAGCACGCCGCGGTGCCATGCTCTCGAGACTCGCCCCCGTACGCGCATGCCATCGACAAGTTCGGTTCGCGCGAACGTGATGTGGCGTGCCTCCTCGAGTACATGGATTTTCATCAACTGCCGGACCTGTGGCTGTAGACGCTCGTCATTCATTGCCTCGCGCTGGGCTCTATCGAGGATCTCCTCGATCAACAGCGTCGCACCCTGAATGGACGGCCCCAGCGGGATGAAGTGCAGGATCTTCGCCATTGAAAGGAACCCGCGCGGGAGCTTGTAGGGCGGGATCCCCGTTTTGGCAATCAAGCGGGCGAACATCATGGAGTGGCGGCTCTCGTCACCAACTTCGGCGAGTGCGTACAGCGACTTGTTGTCGACGAGGTCCCCTGTGGTGTTCTGCCGTAGCAATGCCATGCTCAGCAGATTTTCAGCGTAGATTCCGAAGCTGAGAATGCTCACGAGTTCATGCTTGCCCAGCTCAACTTTCTCTGCGTCCGAGAGCCGGTCCCAGATCTCGGTGCCGAAGAGCGACACCCGGTGTTCGGGCAGCCATGCCTTATCCGGCCACCATGGACTATCCCAGTCGATGTCAACCTCGGCGTCATAGGACTTCTCGGCAGAGGTCTTGAGCAGTCGCCCGGCCGATCGTTGAAGATCGGTGCGTCGGCGTCCGCTCACGCGGGCCATGCCGTCAGTGGTAACGGCTATCGGCCCGGCGCTGTGGCTTCGTACTTCGCTTGATGTCATTTGTCCATCTTTCGACTCGGCCGATGGCACGGCATCGGCGTATCCGGCACGGTGTGCCACCCCGTCGGAATGCTTGGACTCCCGCCCAAAGTTACCCGAACGATGGGTAGCGGATACTCGGGGTATGGGGTAACTTTGACTGCGGCAGACCGGATTGTCAAGCGGTCAACGCCCTCGGATCCCGACGTCGGCCCGCCCACCAGCAGTGCTGGTGTGGTGGATCCCGTTGCAGGCGTCGGCTGGCGATCACGCGAAGGAAGCCACAGTGAATTCTCATAGTCCGCACGATGACTCCGACTACATCGGGTCCGCGACAGTGATCATGGCAAGCACGGAAGTCGAGGTACAGGTCGAGCTGCGCGGCTTCTTCCAACCCATCGATGGCCGCTTCTGCTGGTACGGGCGGGTTGGACAGAGTGACATTCTCGACGAGTTTCTGCAGGGTCGTCGACGTTCGGTAGTGGTCCGGACTTCTGCCGGCGAGGCTGCCGGAACCATCGGTGATCGAGACTTCTGGGGTCGCTATCGGATTCAAGGCCGCGGTCGCCCGCCATACTCCACGCCGTCATCACTAGACGAAGTCGAGGCGACGCCGAGTTGAACTACAGACCGCGAAGACGGACGGCGATAGCCAGCCGCTTGCGAATGGAACCGGAACCGACATGATCCGCTTTGGACACCTGCTCGACGCCCGAAGATCCGCAGCCTGGACCATGATTGTCACCTGCGGCGCAGTGGCTCTCGTTGTCGCGGCTATGGCAGCGCTCTATACCGCGCTCCCCGCTATAGCCTTGGACACGGGCGCGGATCAAAACGCGCTTACCTGGATAGTCGACGGCTATACGCTGGTGCTTGCTTGCCTCGTGTTGCCAGGGGGAGCGATCGGCGATAGATATGGCCGTCGACGTGTTCTGACGGCAGGCTTGGCCGTATTCGCGGTCGCTTCTCTGGTGCCCGTGCTGGTCGATGCCCCGATATGGCTCATGCTCTCCAGGGCTGTGGCGGGAGCCGGAGCCGCTTTTGTCATGCCTGCGACTCTCTCGCTTCTGACCGCAAACTTACCGGTGGACAAGCGGGAGTACGCGGTCGGGGTGTGGGCAGGTGTCGCCGGTTCCGGCGGAGTGATCGGTATGGTCGGATCCGGTCTGCTCCTCACACGTTGGTCATGGCACTCGATTTTCGTCGGCCTGACCGTCGTCGCACTGCTGCTGTTGGTGCTTGGTCTCACCGTCCCTGATTCACAGGACACCGATTGCCCGCGGCTGGAGGTTCGCGGCATGTTCTTGGTGGTACTGGCGATCGGGACGACGGTGTTCGCGGTCATGGAGGCTCCGTCGCGTGGTTGGACCGATGGCTGGGTCTTCGCCATGGGAGCGACTGGCGCAATGAGCGTCGTGGCCTTCATCGTCACTGAACTCCGTGTCGAGCACCCCTTGCTTGATGTACGGCTGTTCCGCCGCCGAGGCTTCTCGAGCGGTGCGTTGTCGATAACTATTCAATTCCTCGTGACTTTCGGTGTGATGTTCCTGCTGGTGCAGCATTTCCAGCTCATCTTGGGGTTCACGCCCCTGCACTCGGCCTTGGCGCTTGCCCCGATGGTTGCTCCCCTCATCGTGATGTCGCTCGTCTCACCGATGATCGCCGCGCGGCTGGGGCTCCGGGTGACGACCACGACCGGGCTACTTACCATCGCTGTCGGCTTGTTGGCCCTCCAGCGACTCGACACCGGTTCGTCTTACCTCGATGTGCTCTGGCCGCTGCTGATCATGAGCGCTGGCCTGGGCATGTCGGCCGCTCCCGCCACCAACGCGATCATGCTCGACACGCCCTTGGAGAAACATGGGGTATCAGCTGCGGTCAACGACGCAACTCGAGAGATCGGCGCCGCAGTCGGTGTCGCCGTCGCCGGCAGCATCCTGTCGGCGAACTACACGTCGAAAATCGCGGAGGTGTTACCCCGCCTTCCTGAGCCTGCTCGTGCCCCGGTGCGGAGTTCGCTGGCTGGTGCACTCGAAGTCGCTGAGCGCGCGGGGGCTGCGGGAGAGCCCCTCGCCGAGTATGCGAAAGCCGCCTTCTGGGATGGAGTTGAACACTCCGCGTTCGCCCTGGCCGTGATCAGCCTCGCAGGCGCGCTGATACTCATCCCGCTCTCTCCTGGACGCACAGTCGACGAAGGCCACAAATTCAGTTGCGTTCGCCGGGGCCGTCGAAATCGTCTGCGACGCCTCCGGCTTACGCGTGGTGCCCGGAGGAAGCGGTTGGAGTCAATGCCTACCATTGAACCGGCGCAACGGTAAGCCGAACGCACTTTCCGGATCCGTCCACACTTGCGGACCGCTTCAGGGCGTCAGCAGAACAGCCAGTCGGGAGCGAACTTTGGTGATGAACTCTCGTCGCCGACGTGCTCTCGGGTGGTCGGCTAATGGCACATGCCCGATCTGAGTGACTGCCCGGGCTGTCGTGGTGTCCGGCCCCGAGAGTGGGCCCCCTTCCTGGTCTAGTCGTCGGAGCCTGAGCCGTTCGGGGCTCCTGCAGGATTGGGTGACAGCGCCCTAGTCTGCAGCAGCGCCGCTTGGATCAACGGATCGAGCTGGGAGGCATGCTTCCGATCCTCCTTGCGCGTTGCTAGCAAGATTGACCCGGTGGCGGCCTGCACGGTGCGCCAACCCACCCGTACTTGGCCTTGTAGTGCCCTGCTGTAGTGCCCTGCTCGGGGCGTCACGCCGGATCACGGCATGCGGGCTCGACCTTCGACTGACGGGCAATAGCTAACCTCTTACGCGCAAGGTCCGAGATGAAGCACACGCGTCCTTCCACCGCAACCAAGGTCGTGACGTCAATTTGCCGAACGCTCCAGCCACTTCCTCGCCCTGGCGTCGCTTCCGCCTGAAGACCGGACCTGACGCACTTTGTTGATTGAGCCCGTCTCGGATGCGCTGGCGCGCTCGATAGTTGATTATGTGGCCAGTGTCTCTGATCTTGGAGTGACGGGGTCCCGTTCCCGCACATGGACGGACTGTTGTTCGATGCGGTTCGTGGGGTCGGGTCCGTGGTGCGTATCGACGCCGCAACTTTGCGATGCGGTGGCGCTCTGCCCGAGTGGCTCAGCGCCGTCTCGGTGGATTCACGGCCGTATCGGCGGCAACTGGCCGATACCTCGGTCACTGCCAGCGAAGCGGTGATCATGTCGCTCGTCAGCAGATTGTTCTGCGACAACATCGACTTCGGAAAGGCTTTCGCCGAGCAAGTACCTTGGCTCGCCGCACGCCGCGGGCGATGGACGTTGTTCTGCAGCGGGTGTTGAAAGCGGTGGCGTTAGTCCCGGGTGGCCGCCCGAGAGCGCCGTTGGACTGGACATCTCGCGGCACGGACCGGATAACCCTGCTCCGCAATGTTCGTGCAATCCCTGACCCGCCGCAGCCCAACTATGAGCGGACGGCTCCGCGCTATGCCATGGACACCGCTACGCCACGATCCTGATCGCATGGAATCTCGCCGCCCGATCGACGTGCTCACAGATCGCAGCGCCAAGACTCTGAGAATATGGTTACAGACCCTTCTTGACATCGAGATCATGTGCCGCGACCGGGCCGGCCCCTACTCCGGAGGTGTGGCCAGCGGGGCGCCAGTAGGATTCCAGGTCGCTGATCGGTGGCACATCTGGGAGAACCTCGGTGACGCCCTCGAACGCGCTATCGCACCGCGCCGACACTGCCTGACCGCCGCGGCGGGCTGCCTCGATGACGCCCCCCGCAACTACCCGATATCGCCGAGGTCTCCGCAGGCTTGCATCGTGGTCCGGTCGAGCCAGGTCTGCGCCAAGACAGGGTCGCGATCCGATGCCAGCAGCGTTTCGCCGAGGTCCAGGAATCAATCATCTACGAGTTCAAGCCCTATCTCCTAAGCGGTGGAATAAGGGATGCACCCGACGCCGCCCTGCTGTTTGACGCGATCACCGCCTGCGGCTATCGAAGTCAGCCGAACCTCGTCCGCGCCTATCAGACCTTCCTCGATGCCGCTCACATCACCGGGTCCCCAATTATGACCGAACCTGCTCGCATAGACCCAAATGACCAGTGGCGCTTCGACATGACTCTACCGCCAGCCCGGATTCAACGCACCGCTGGTCACGTTCGTTCGCCACGATCATCAAGGAGCTGTGTGAGAGGCGACGCCACCTTCGGCGAATCCTTCTGAGCGGCTGAGCAATTCACACAGTCGAATTACGAAATAGTGCCAGATCCCTGATTCGGCCGGAATTGAACCTGGCACCGATGGAAGTGAGCGGCCCGCGGAAGTAGTCCGCGACTGCCCACGCGATCGCCAGTTTGCGGTACGCGGCAAAGAGTGGTTTACCCAGGGATTTCTCGTAAACCTTGCGGTGGAACTTGTTGTGGGCCTGCTCCATTTCGGCAGTCCGACACCGGGCGCCTGGCGGTGCGGGATGAAGAGGCCGTTCCCTATGAAGAGGCCGTTCCCTGGTAGCCGCCGTCGGCGATCACCATCGCGGTGCGGCAGGCGTCGGCGCCGGATTCCGTCCAGGCCTGCGGTGCAACGGACGTCCGATCACGACGACGACTTCGTTATCGGCGTCGATGACGACCAGATGGTGGGTCGAGTACCAGTGGTTCCTACTCGGTGCGGCAATGTGCGGTCGCAGGTCGGACCAGATGCTGACCACCGTAAGCGCCACACCATGCGGGATCGGACCGGGGTCGCAGCGCCAACGTAGTACCAGGTCGTCGATCACCGGGCTTTGGCCGGCTTCCATTCCGAATACCGCCGCGGGTTGACGCATCGTCAGATGCGTCCGCAGTACCTGGCCACCAGCAACACCCGGCCCTCGAAACACAACTCCCGATGTCGGCCCCGCAACGACCGGTCGGTGCCCTCGTGCGGAAGCCGTGTGGTCGGGCGAGCGAACATGCGTGGCCACAGCCCGGAGATCAACTCCATCATCGAATAGGCCGCCGAGTGGCTACCCCCAGAACAATACTCACTGCTAGTCGAACGAATTATGGACAGCCG
>NZ_BDBD01000035.1 GCF_001612805.1 Nocardia coubleae NBRC 108252 | reverse complement strand
AGGGGTCTCGCTTGTGCGCACGTGTTTCGGGGCTGCTTCCTCACTTGGTGGCGCAGTTCACGCTCCCGGTGTCAAGCATTGCGGACCTACACTCCCCTGCGTTCACGCCGCTACGCTCGCGGCTTGTTCACTGCCCGCCCACAGCAGACTGACGTCTGAGCTCTCCGCACGATCTGCGTTTCCCGGTGCCCTCGGTCGTGCGCCGAACGCCCCGGCGGTGTCGCTCTCCTGGTGCGCACGACCATGGATGGCGTGCCTGTCGGTGGTCGGCCACGCGATTAGACGGCTTTCCAATCGCCATCGCGGAGTACCCGAGGCGGGGCCTCTGCCCGTCGATTCATGGCCAGGACGTACGCCTAATCACAGGTGCGATCGCCTGACACCTTCCCGCCTCGCCGGCCTCGACCTCGCTAACGGACGAAAATGGCGCGCACGGGCCCGCGATTCCAGGAGACTCCGCTGCGCCGCGGCCTTCGCCCGGCGCCGGATCACTCACAGCCACCATGCGCCAGCGACGAGCGTTTTCGTTTACTGGAACGAGTTCCAAGAGTTTTGTCCGACCATGCCACACGTGAGCGGCTACCGCTGCGAAATACCCGGCCTCCGGACACCAGGCCAAGATTTTGTGTCCATATTCGCGAAGGAGTAGAGCGATGTCAATCGATTTGCCGCACACCTTAGAAATCATAAAACAACGCCAATGGGCACTCGGCGACTTCGACTGGGCGGAGCCCGGCGCGGACACGATAACGGCCGAGCAGCTCCCGCAGGTCAAGCAATTCATGTCCGATCTGGTCTGGATCGAGCAGGTCGGCTCGCGTGCCTTCGTCGCGCTCGGCCGTCAAACCAAGGACAATACGCTAGCTGAGATCTACCGCTACTTCCAGGCCGAGGAACAAAAGCACGCAAACGCCGAGCTGGCCCTCATGCGCCGTTGGGGAATGCTCGATGACGACGAGATCCCAGAACCGAATATCAACATCCGACTAGCCATCGCATGGCTGGACAGCTACGCAGACGATCTGCCGCTGTCCGTACTAGGCTCAGCGATTCCGATGCTCGAGGTGGCACTCGACGGAGCACTGTTGAAGTTCCTACTTGAGGAGATCCAGGATCCCCTGTGCCACAAGGTCTTTCAGCGGATCAATGCCGATGAGTCCCGTCACCTAGCTGTGGATTTCCATGTGCTGGACATGATTGGAGCGGGGCCGATACACCGACTGCTGATCGAAGCCGCCGGCGCCGCGCTGCGCCCATCCCTACTCATCGGCATCCTCACCGGGTTGCCCCTGCTGACCCGTATGCACGACAGCATCATCGCGATGGGACTCGACGAACAGAAGCTCTTCGACGCGATTCGGAAGTTCGGCATTATCGGAGACCGGAGCGTCGCCACCCGCCGCAATCCGATCTACCAACTCGTCAAGTACTACGGTGAAATGGTCATGGACCAGTCACACCCTTATCATCGACTACTCGGCAATGCCCTGTTGACGATCACTGAGCACTACCCTAAACAATGGCTCGGTTCGACTCCTTCCTGGATCAACGAGCTCACTTACCAACCGGTGGCCGCAGCATGATCGACGAGGGGCGGCCGACAGACGATGACCCCGGGCAAACAATTCCCGGTCCCACACGAGTCGTGATCATAGGTGCCGGGTTCTCGGGAATCGGCACCGCGATCCGATTACGGTGCGCGGGGATCGAGGACGTCGTGGTTCTCGAGCGCGCACCTGAGCCCGGCGGTGAGTGGCGCGAGAGCGTTCATCCGGACGCATCCTGCGGTCGTCCGTCAGCACTGCGGTCGTTCTGGTTCACGCGGGATCCCGCCTGGTGCCATAGGTATACGCCGGGCGTAGACGTCCGCGCCTACATGCGCGACGTGATCACCCGGCATGGTCTCGATGGACGGATTCGCTACGGGTACAACGTAAACGGACTCGACTTCGACGAGGCCCGAGGGACCTGGCATGTGCGTGTCTCGACCAGCAGTGGCGAGGAGGAGAGCATCACTGCCCGCTCGGTCGTGGTGGCGACTGTGCCGTTCTCGAACGCAAGCAGGCGCGAGATCGTGGGCGCCGACGACTTTCGTGGCCACAAGATAGACGGTACCCGATGGGACGCCGGTATCGATGTCACCGGACTGACGGTGGCAGTCGTCGGTACCGGCACCAATGCAGTCCAGATGATCCCGGAGTTGGTGGACCGAGCCCGCCACGTCACCGTATTTCAGAGTGCACCGCGATGGGTTCTTCCCCACCCGCAGTACGGGACGGCAGGGTGGAGACGTTCGCTATTCGAGAAACTACCGCTGGCCGAGGATCTAGCCTGGAGTGCCCACTTCTGGGCGTACGAGTCTATCGGATACGGTTTGGTTCGAACAACAGGTCTCACCACCGCGCTGGAACAGGTATCTAAAATCCAGTTGAGGCTTCAGGTCAAAGATAGATGGGCGCGACGGCAGCTCGCACCGGACAACCGGGCGTGCCGTCCGCGATTGCTCATCTCAAATGATTTCTTACCGGCTCTAGATCGGGACAACTGCAGACTCCTCACCTTCCCGATCATTCGGCTTACGGAGCACGGAATCCTCACGGTTGATGGCGTCGAGCGCCGCTTCGATACGATCGTTTTCGATGCACCCGGCGAGGCTGGAGTACCATTCCCGGTTCGTGGTTGTGGCGCACGTCTCCTCCAGGAAGAATGGGTCGAAGGAGTTTACGCGTACAAGAGCATACATGTTTCTGGGTATCCCAACCTACATTTCACTTTCGGACCGAACTCCGGTCCGTCTTTCTACACAGCCCTAGCCTATCTGGAGGCGCAGATAGATTACATCGTAGAGTCGGTGCGGACGCTGGAGCGATGGGGGCTCCGATATATTGATGTACGAAAGTCAGCGCAGGACCGATTCAACGCGGTTGTTCAACGGCACTTGGCTCGCACGACTTGGAACTCCGGATGCGTTACTTGGCCTGTCGGGGAAGATGGTTTTAATCCCGCGGCTTTCCCGGGCTTGGCTCGACAATTCCGTAGCCAAATGACTCAGTTCGCCCTATCCGACTACCACGCTGTGCCCTAGGAGCTCCTGTCAGGTTCAGTTGCTGAGTCGTCGCGGTCTGATACTGCGGCACCGACATTCAGGAATCGATAGTGGATGTCGATGCGGCGTTCCATCGATCACCGTTCGCCGATATTGGTGGGGTCGGCCATGGTTTGTTCCACGACTAGCCGACTGGCGGTGACCTTTGTCTCGGGTTCCGCGATGGGAATGGGCCGTCGATCCCGGCGCTGTCGCAGGTCGGCGTACAGACTACATGCTCGCAACCCGTGTCGGTGATAGTTTTATCGATCCGCCGTCCCAGTGGCCTCGGCCGTCCAGGCAAGGGGATTTACTGCGTCGAATTACATCCCGCCGCGGAACCCGGGACAAAGTCACTGCGGCCGGTGGATCGTGGAGCAGACTTGCGCCCGCTCCCCCGGTACCGGCGCCTGGCCATCCGGTGGGCGCGCCGCATCGACATCCATTACGGATTCCTGAATCTCGATGCCGCACTGATCTGATGGCGACGGCACAGCAACCGCACCGACAGAAGCTATTAGCCTGCGCCAGAAGGTCATCCGGACACGAACCCGAGAATGAGCGGCCCCCGACAGCACGTACAGCCCTCCCCCACTCCCCCTTGAACACCAACCTCGGGCTGTGTGGTGAGGGCTGGCTATTCCCGGCGGCTTCACTGGGAGTTGCGGTTCGCTAACCACCACAATCATCCGTCACATAGGTCCGCTGCGAAACTTCCTGCATCGCAACGTGTCTCGGTGACACATGCAGATTCACGCTAGGAGCTATGAGGACCGGTACCCGAACTCGAATGCCGCCGAAGCTCCGTACGATACCAGCGGTGGCCCACCGCAGATACTGCGCGCGGCATGTTTGGCGGTGCGCGCGAACGTTGCTGTTGAGCATCTTCACCGACGGCGGACTTACTTCGCAATCAGCACCGCGTCGGCACGTACACAGGCTGGTGAGCCGGATCGCCCACCGCAGCCGGGACTGCGCAACTGGCCAAGCACTTCGCCAAATCAGGTATTGCGTAATGGCCACGTCATCACCATCTCGTACCCAAGTGTCTGTGTGGCATGCTCGACCCCACTCTGCAAGTCGACAAATGTAATGAGCGTAGTTTTCTGTGGACTGATGTCGACAAGCGTCCGGGCGACTTCGGCGGAAAGCCCAGTGAAAATAACCTCCGCACCCAAAAGCGCACATGCTTTTACTGCTGTGATCAGATGGGCAGCAACGTCGAGATCGATCGACGGCAGTCCGGTGATATCGACGACGGCGGCCTGCGCCCTCGAATTGCGGATATGCGCCATCAGCTGATTGGTCAAATTAAGAGCCCGGCGATCGTCCAATTCTCCTACGATCGGGACCACCAGAAGCCCTGGGATCAACTGCAGTACCGGAGTCGGGAGTTCGCTCACCGCCCTCTGCTGCTCGCGATTCGAGTGCTCGCGTTTGGCGAGGTAGATGTCGGCGGCGAGGCAGATATCGAGGAACACCAGCCTTTGTAGCGCCAGCAGCGTCGCCAACGCACGCTCGGGATCGGAAGATGAGCTGGATTCACAGATCCGGCTCGCAGCAGAGCAAAGAAACCGATTGTACGCGCCGAGAAGCCATGTCGGCTTCACGCCGAGTCGCTCGTGACGCGCGGCCATACGCATACGCTCGATGAGATAGTCAGCATCGACGGTTCCCGCCGTCAAACCGGAAAGGTGATCGCTTCGAAGATGTTCGACCTGTTCCTCAGTGTCGCGCCCAGAAAGAAGTGCGGCAGTGTCCCGGTGTTCGTTTAGGTAGGCGCGGAGTTCGTCGACGATCTCAGCCATACCGGCTGTCGCGACTCCGCTAAACTGCCGCAGCAATGCCTCGTCTTCATCGGTGAATTCCATTAATCGTTTCCGAGCAGCGACCATGTCATCGGTGGTCACGAGGCCACCGAAGCTTGGCGTTTCCGGGATTTCCGGACCGTGCGTGCCCATTAGAGTCATAACAGCCGCATCCTGTGCGTAGTGTTTTGGCGGATCGTGTCAGACAGCGCATACTCGTGAGCGAAGCCCGTAGGTCACCGTCCCACAGCAGCCTGCACCCCAGAGTGCGCTGGCGGCATAGCGGTCCCGACCCAAGTCGTCCTCATCGCCTGATCGCGCCGGCCACAGTACGTGATCGCCGCTTAGGCCGTTGGTGGCACGTCTGAAGAGGTGGCACGCTGTGAGGCCAGGAAGAAGTGGTCGATGTTGACGACGAGAAAGAGCGCAGTAGCGGTTGTAACCATGTGGCCATGGTCGTCTTCGATGGTGGCCCGAAGGTTCAGTTTGCGACCCTGGCGGGAATGAAGATGGGCGCGGGCGATATACGGGGTGTCGAGTAGAACCGGGGAGAGGTAGTCGATGGAGAGGTGGCGGGTGACGGCGGGTTCTCCCACGGTGTAGAGGAGGAACCCGAACAGGTCGTCGAGGACGGTGGCGACTGCGCCGCCATGGGCGATCGCTGGGGCGCCAACGTGGCGGGAGTCAAACGTGTGACGGGCGTAGACACCTTCCGCGTCACGTCGGACGCTCAACTGGTGGCCGTGCGGATTGGCTGGCCCACAACCGAGGCAATGATCATGATGGGGCGGCAAGTCTTGGCATTCCGGCGGAACCACAGGGAAGAGGGGCGTACTCTCCTCGGCCTCGGACGATACGGATCTTGTGGTATCGGATGTGCGGCTCATGGGTGCTTTCTGCATATGTGTGTCACTGGGTGGTGGCGATAAGGATGTCGCAGTGGGCTCTGCGTGCGAGCTCGGTCGGTGTATCGGACAGCAGCCGGGCCAGCGGAGTCGACCGGCACAAGTCGGCGGTGATGATGAGGTCCGGCGCCGCAGTGGCGGCAAGGCGCAATAGGGCACGCAAAGTGGGTTCGGACAAGATGCGGGTGTCGATGTCGATGGCGCCGTGCGCTAGGGCGTGCTGGCAGGCCGTGCGCAATATCGCTTCGACCGGGTTGGTGCCGCGCAGCCGGTAGGCCTCGGGTCCCAGCCGGTCGAGGTCAACTCCGAGTGTGCGTTCGTCGATGTGGTGGCGGACGCCGACGATAACCAGTCGGGCGTGGGTGGCGTGGGCCAATTCGGCGGCGCGGTCGACCACGCGGTAGGAGCGATCGGATCCATCGGTATCCACAAGGATCGTGCGATAGGCCGTCATGCCGGGCGTCCTTCGCGGGTAGGGGACGTGCGAGAGGCAGGAGCCATCGTGCACGAGGGTTGTGCGCGGCATCGGCGAGTGGTGGGCCCGGGTGCAAGCACAGCCAGCACGATCGCGCCTGCGGCGGTAATAGCAGCCAACACCAGCGCGGCCTCGCCGCTGCCGTGCACGAACGCTGCCTTGGCGTACTCGGCTAGCGGCTGGGCCGCTGGTCCGCCCTTTTCGGCGACCTGCAGGGCGGCGGCCAGGGAATCGGCAACTGGTTCGCGAGCGGACTCGGGCAGGCGGGGTAGGGCGGGCTGGATACGCTGAGTATAGCCAGCGGCCAGCACGCTGCCGGCCACGGCGATCCCGATCGCGGCGCCGATCTCGCGGGCGGCATCATTCACCGCCGCGGCGACTCCGTGTTTGGCCTCGGGGGTGTCGGCGACGATGGCGTAAGTCGCCGGGGCGGTACACAATCCCAGGCCCGCGCTCATGATCAGCAGCGGCCACAGTAGGTCGAGGTAGTTCGCGGCGAGGTCCAACCGGCTCACCAGCACCAGCCCGGCAGCGATGGTGAGGAGGCCAGTCACGGTCATCACCCGCAATCCCACCATGCTCGAGAGCCAAGGCGCGATTACGGAAATCATGGCCAGCGGCGCCACCATCGGCGCCAGCGCCAGGGCCGACGCCAGCGGACCGTATCCGAGAATCAGCTGTAAGTACTGGACCAACAGTAGAAACACCCCAAAGGTGACCAGGAACTGAATGGTCACGGACAGGGAGCCAGCACCGAAGCCTCGGCGTCCGAACAACCGCACGTCTAACAGTGGTGCCGAGATCCGTAGCTCCACGGCCACGAACGCCACCGCCGCCACGACTCCGACACCGGCGGTGACAGCGACGAGCGGGTCGGCCCAGCCGCGTGCGGGAACCTCGACCGCGGCGAACACGATCGCCGCGATCGCGACAGCCACCGTCGCCGCGCCAATTCCGTCCACCGGCGGATGCTCGGGTTGGCGAGACTCCGCGATCGTGCAAGCCAACCCGGCCAGCACAATCCCCGCCACGGTCAGCCCGACAAATACCGATTGCCACGACCACCGCTCAAGCAACATCCCGGCACCGAGAATCCCCAGAACAGCTCCGGATCCGGCGACGCCCGCCCATACCCCCACCGCTCGGCCGCGATGAGCTAGGGCGAAGCCTGCGGTCAGAATCGACAGGGTCGATGGCATCACTAACGCTGCGCCAGCACCGGCGAGTGCGCGTGCCGCGATGAGCCACACCGGGTCGGTCAGCACCAGCGGCAACGCCGAGGCGGCCGCGAACACCGCCAGTCCCGCCACCAGCACCGCGCGGCGCCCATAGCGGTCACCGATGGCTCCGGCGGGCAACACCAGACACGCCAGCACCAGTGTGTAGCCGTCAACGATCCAGGTGAGCTGGGCTTGGGTCGCCCGGGTCGCGACTGCAATCTGAGGCAACGCCGAGTACAACGCCGCCATGGCCGCGACGACCAGCGCCACCCCCAGGCACGATACTGCCAGCACCCAGTATTGGGCCCTGGTCCACCGGGCGATCTCGACAGCGCCCGTCCGGGAAGTGTTCACCGCTGCACCTCCCGCCGTTGTAGATCGATAGTCTCCGTGTGAGACTATTAGTATCATAGTGGGTCGGCGAGCGAGATGACGTCCACGCACGATCAAATTGAGCGATACGAATCGAGGAAAGGGCGGCCATGACAGAGCCGGACTCTGCCGCGGCCGATCCGCGCACCGTAGCCGACGAGCAGGCCGATCCTCGGCTGGCGCGGTCCCGCAACCGGTTGCTCGACGCGGCCAGTCATCTGCTGTCCACCGGCGGGGTCGAAGCGGTCACAGTCGATGCCGTCACCCGCGTGTCGAAGGTCGCGCGCGCCACTCTCTATCGACACTTCGGCAGCACCACCCAACTGCTCGCGGCAACTTTCGAACGGTTGCTTCCCCATGTCGACACACCGACCGGCGACGGGCCCGTGCGCGATCAACTCATCGCGCTACTCACTACTCAGGCGGACCTCGTAGAACAAGCCCCAGTGCAGATGACCACGCTGGCCTGGCTGGCTATGGGAACGATCGGTGACGACCACACCGACCCGGCAGCGGTCACCTCGCTGCGTGCCCGCGTCATCGAGCAATATCGCCAACCGTTCGACCGGATCCTCACCGGCCCCGACGCGCGGGCGATGCTCGGCGAGTTCGACACCACCTTCGCCATCATCGAACTCCTCGGCCCGATCGTGTTCGCGCGCCTCACCGGACTACGCACCATCGATCATGACGACTGCGCCCAACTGGTCGACAACTTTCTCGCTACCCGCCCAAGGGTCGCGGTCGGAAACGGGACCGACCGTCGATCAGTGCCAGTGACCGAATACCCGCCCGTGGATAACGGGTGAGCCGCTTCGAAGCAGGCCGACAAGATCAAGTACCCAGCTCACCGGCGATCCCCTCCACCTAGCGGGTAAGACTGTCGGTTCGGCACCGATCGTCGCCTTCTCGTCAACTCCGGCCCTGGATGCGGGGCACGATCGATTCGTGCTGCAGTCCTGCATCGCAATGTAACTGGCTCAGTTAGGGCTGGCTAACCGAGTCGATGCGCTTCACGATTGAGAGACTCGACTCCGTCCATCTCATGCCCAGCCGTCACCGGCAGGATCCTGGTGGCAACGCGCTGAGATCATTCAGACCGGTGCCGACTCACTACTCGCCGTGTTAGGTGTTGGCTACGCCGCTGATAGCCGTTGGCTGCAGCAACGAGTTCGGCAAAGTTCTGCACGGTTTCGGCAAAGTCGCGAGTTTTTTTTGTCATATGCCGCAGCGGGTTCCTGCCTGGGGCCAGCCCCAACCGATCTGCACCAGATCGCGCAGACTCCATCCACCAGCGACGGGACGGGTGGTGCTATTCGTGTCGAAATTCGCTGGGAGAGCGACCGGTCCATCGCTTGAAGGCGTGCGAGAAGTTCGCGAGGTCGCTATATCCGAGATCGGCAGCTATCTCACTCACCGACATCGATCGGTCGAGTAGCCGCAGCATCGCACGGTCACGCAGAAATGATTCGCGCAACTCGCGAAAGGTGGTCCCCTCCTCGGATAGGCGCCGCTTGAGTGTGCTAGTCGATATCGACAGCTCGTGTGCGACCCAGTCTTTACTCCGCTTTCCAGGATCTTCCTCCAGCAGCCGTCGTACCTTCTCCGAGAAAGACATGGTTTTACTTCGCTGGTCGAGGGTTCGTTGCAGGTCCACGATGGCAAGTCGATAGGCGACCGGATCGGAGAACCTGCATACCTCGTTGAGAGTGTCCGCCGGGACACTAAGGAATGACGTCGGAGCGTCGAAGAACAACCGCCCAGCTAGGGCATCCTCATTATCGGCTAGAAAGTTCGGCGCTGACCAGCTCAGATGGAGTGTCACGGTCGGCATATCGCCGGCCAGCATGTCGAGCAGGCGCAGGAGTGCCGACCCGCTATACGCGACGACCAGGCAGTTCAGCGCCGAATCGCCTGTGTGCGCGGCGAGCCCGACGGTGAGTCCCTCGTCACTTGGGTGGAACTGCGGACTGAGAGCCGTCGAGATCAAAGGCAGATAGGTGAGCAGCTCCACGATCTCAGCTACCGAGCCTGCGCTGACCAGCGGAAAACTCAATGGGCCGAAGGACGTCAACTGAGCTTGTTCGGCGAACGCGAAGCCGAGCGAAGTTGCCTGGTCGACATCGAGTGCAGGGTAGACCTCGCGAAACCACCGTATCGGGGCCTGGATATTGCGTTGGATCAACGTCGTCTCGTCAATTCCTTCGCGAGCCATGATGTCGCGAAGCCGAGCGGCGGCGTCCGGGTCGAGCGCTTGGCTCTCGAGCAGTTGCACGAACATGAGCGGAGGCACGCCCTCGTCGTTGAGGTTCACCATGGTCTCTCTGAGCCGAATTCACAAACTTCTGACTCTGCCGAACATAGCCTCCGAACCCGTGTTCGACAACACTTGGACCAAGTCACATTGAGGACAACGCATCGAGGAGTTGGCTATGGCAGTTGTCACCTTTGTCTCCCACGACGGCGAGAAGCACGAGGCGCCGATCGAGGAAGACCAGTCGCTGATGCAGGTCGCGACCAACAACGCTGTGCCCGGCGTCGACGGGGACTGCGGAGGCGAAGCTGCCTGCGGCACCTGCCATGTGGTTGTCGATCCGCAGTGGATCGAGCAGGTCGGGCGTTCCGGCGCCGATGAGGAGGAGATGCTCGCGATGAACCCCGAGCGCCAGCCGACCTCCCGGCTGTCGTGCCAGATGATGGCATCGACGGCCTGGGACGGCTTGATCGTCCACCTACCCGAGTTCCAGATGTAACGGCGAGAAACGGATACGACGCGATGAAGATTCCCGGAGCAATCACCGCCAAGGTTCAGTCGACCATCCCGATGGATCTACAGATCCAGGGTGCACACCTATATGACAAGACTCGCCGATGGATGACCGGAACGAACGGGGAGAAGCTCTTCGTCGAGAGGCCCATCCCGCCAGTCGAAGAAGTCGCGCTCGCCGACATCGACCTCAGCAACCCTTTCCTGTACCGCCAGGGACGCTGGCAGTCCTACTTCGCGCGCCTGCGAAACGAGGCCCCGGTCCACTATCAGCCAGACAGTCCGTTCGGTCCGTTCTGGTCCGTCACGCGGCATGCTGACATCGTGGCCGTCGACAAGAACCACGAACTCTTCTCCGCTGAGCCATTCATCGTTATCGGGGCTCCGCCCCGTTTCCTCGATATCGAGATGTTCATCGCGATGGACCCGCCACGACACGACGCACAGCGGGCCGCTGTTCAAGGCGTGGTCGCGCCGAAGAACCTGCGCGAGATGGAGGGCCTGATTCGATCGCGCGTCCAAGAGGTGCTCGACGATCTACCCGTAGATAAGCCGTTCGACTGGGTGCAGAACGTCTCGATCGAACTGACCGCGCGGATGCTTGCGACCCTGCTGGATTTCCCGTACGAGCAACGTCACAAGCTCGTCTACTGGTCGGACCTCGCAACCTCGCTGGAGCAGGCCAACGGTGGGCCATCGGACAACGATGAGGTGTTCCCCGGCATGCGCGACATGGCGAGAGGTCTCAGCGCTCTCTGGCACGACAAAGCGGCCCGGACAGCCGCTGGGGAGCAGCCCGGATTCGATCTGATCACGATGTTGCAAAGCAATGAAAATACCAAGGACCTGATCGACCGCCCGATGGAGTTCTTGGGCAACCTCGTATTGCTGATCGTCGGAGGGAACGACACGACCCGGAACTCGATGAGCGGCGGCGTTCTTGCGCTCAACCGCTTCCCTGAACAGTTCGCGAAGCTGAAAGCGAACCCCGACCTGATCCCCAACATGTGCTCGGAGATCATCCGATGGCAAACTCCGCTTGCCTACATGCGCCGTGTCGCCAGAGCTGACACCGTTCTTAACGGGCAGTTCATCCGCAAGGGCGACAAGGTAGTGATGTGGTACGCCTCGGGAAACCGCGACGAGCGAGTATTCGAACGCCCCGACGATTTCATCATCGACCGGTCAAACGCCCGCAACCACATAGCCTTCGGCTTCGGTGTTCACCGCTGTATGGGCAACCGGCTCGCCGAGCTGCAGCTGCGGATCCTCTGGGAGGAGCTACTTCCTCGCTTCGAAAATATCGAGGTTGTCGAGGAGCCCGAGTACGTGCAGTCCAACTTTGTGCGGGGCATCAGCAAGATGATGGTCCGTCTCACCCCGAAAACTAGCATATGACCACGCGGCGGGCCGTCATCGTCGGGGGCAGCCACGCCGGGGTCCAACTCGCCGGCAGTCTGCGCCAAGAAGGATGGACCGACGAGATCACCATCATTGGAGAAGAGGCGGTATTACCATACCACCGCCCTCCGCTGTCGAAGGCATACCTGGCAGGGAAGCAAACCCTCGACGAGCTCGCGATTCGCAGCGCCGAGTTCTATAACAAGCAGGAAATCCAACTCGTGGATGCAACGGTGGAGGCGATCGACCGTTCGGCTGGCCTGCTCTCACTGAGCACCGGCGACGAAGTGCCCTACGACAAGCTCGCACTGTGCACGGGCGCTCGCCCCCGTCGACTCCCCGTGCCCGGTGTCGACCTGGCCGGGGTCTATTACCTACGCTCCGCGGCGGACGTCGAGATGATCCGAGAGGAAAGCAGCCCGGGGCGCCGGGTCGTGATCATCGGCGGCGGATATATCGGACTGGAGACGGCCGCCTCGTTGCGTGCGCTGGGTCTGCAGGTCACTGTGCTCGAGGCTACCGAACGCGTCCTCGAACGGGTCACCGCCCCCGAGGTATCCGCGTTCTTCGACCGAATTCACCGACAGGAGGGCGTGAACATCCGAACAGGCGCGCTAGTCGAGGCCCTATCCGGAGACGTCAGGATCCGAGAGGTATTCCTGTCCAGCGGCGAATCAATTCCTGCCGACCTCGTCATTGTCGGCATCGGCGTGGAGCCGAATACCGAACTCGCCGCCGGCGCGGGTCTGCTGGTCGACAACGGGATCGTGATCGACGGCCAGAGTCGGACCAGCGACCACAACATCATGGCCGCTGGGGACTGCGCCAGTCACGACATGGCCCGTTACGGCCGTCGCATACGCCTGGAATCTGTACCCAGCGCGGGCGAGCAGGCCAAGGTCGCTGCCGCGACCATCTGCGGGAAGTCAAAGAACATAGCTGCGCTTCCATGGTTCTGGTCGGATCAATACGATCTCAAGCTCCAGATCGCCGGTCTGAACACCGGCTACGACGAAGTCGTACTCAGCGGAGATCCTACCCGGGGCCGCGAATTCACATGCTTCTACCTCCGTGCTGGCGAGCTGATTGCCGCCGACTGCATCAATCGCCCCCGTGACTTCATCTTCAGCAAGCGGGCCATCACCCAGCAGCTTCGCATAAGCCGGGCAGAACTGGTGCTCGCTGGCTCGCCCTGAGTGACCGACTCTCGGGCGACTCGCACGACGACTGCGTGCGAACAGCATTCAGAAAGGAATGTCAGTGACGTACGCCATCCATCTGCCGCTGGCGAAGAGTCGGGAGCGACTCTCGTCAGTCCTCCTGGCGCCACTGCCGAGCCGGGTCGATGCGGCCCTCCTGCGGGCCAGTGATCAGTGGCCTGTCCGTGAGCTGGCAATGCCCCCCGCAGGGTCGGGCCTCAAGCCGATCCGAGGGACCGCTGGTCTGCCTGTGCTCGGTCACACCCTGGACTACATCCGTTTCGGATCCAGCTTCACCCGGGCCAGGTACCAGCGATTCGGGCCCGTCTCATGGATGGGCGCCTTCGGCACGAAGATTGTGATGGTGGCCGGTCCAGATGCCATGCAGGAGGCGCTGACCGTCAAGGCGAAATCGTTCTCACAGGACGGGTGGGCGTATCTCATCGACGCCTTTTTTCACCGGGGTCTGATGCTGATGAGCTTCGACGAGCACAGGATGCATCGACGAATCATGCAGGAGGCGTTCACCCGCGACCGCCTGACCGCCTATGTGGACCAGCTCGGGCCGCCGCTCGAGACCGGTATTCCCGCGTGGCCAGCGGGCCAGTCCACACGCATCTATCCACTGCTGAAGGGCCTGACCCTTGACGTAGCGACGAAAGTCTTCATGGCGGATCGGGGTGGCAGTGAGGACACTGACGCCATCAACGACGCCTTCGTGGCGGCCGTGCGTGCGGCCAGCTCGATCATCCGTTTCCCGCTGCCGGGGACTCGGTGGCGGGCCGGAGTCCGTGGGCGTGCGCTCCTGGAGGACTACTTCACCTTCCACCTGCCGGCGGCGCGGAGCGCCCAGGGAGAGGACCTTTTTGCGGCGCTGTGCCATGCCCGCACGGCCGACGGTCAAGCTTTCACCGATGAGGACGTCGTCAACCACATGATCTTCTTGATGATGGCGGCACACGACACCTCGACCATCACCAGCACCGCTGCCGTCTACTTCCTCGCCAAGCATCCAGCTTGGCAGGAACGGGCTCGGGCCGAGTCCGACCAACTGGGCGGACGTCGCCCAACTATCGACGACCTGGACGCGCTGAAGACTCTCGACCTGGTGATCAAGGAGACGCTACGGCTGGTGGCGCCCGTGCCGATCATGATGCGTAAGACCATCGAGGATGTCGAAATCGCCGGACACCAAATCCCCGCAAACACACTGGTAGCCGTGGCTCCGGCGGTGAACCACTTCGACGAATCGTACTGGACCGATCCAGACACTTTTGACCCTGACCGCTTCACCGAGCCGCGGCATGAGGACCGGAATCATCGCCTCGGGTGGATCCCCTTCGGAGGAGGCGTGCACAAGTGCATCGGCCTGCATTTCGGCACTCTCGAGGTGAAGGCGATCCTGCATCACATGCTGCGAACCTACACCTGGACGGTCCCTGACCAGTATGAAGCCAGGTGGGACAACACCTCGCTCCCAATTCCCGTCGACGGATTGCCGATAGACCTGGAGCACAGATGAAAACGGACCGGATGACATTCTTGGGAGCGACCGACTTCCTCGACATCGAGCACGAGTTAGTCCGGGAGTTCACCGCCACTGTGATCGGCGACGCGAGCACCGGCCGAGAGAAGGCGAAGCGTCTCTTCGCCGCCGTTCGCGACCGGGTCTGGTATGACCCCTACACGGTGTCTGACGACCCTGCCCACTATCGCGCGAGCTTCGTCCTCGAGTCCGGGCGCGCCTATTGCGTCCCGAAGGCGGTGCTCTTGACCGCGGTGTGCCGTGCGGCGGGGATCCCTGCGGTGCTTGGCTTCGCTGACGTCCGCAATCACTTGCAGACAGACGCGTTGCGAGCGCTCATGGGTGGCACAGACCTGTTCGTCTATCACGGTTACAGCCTCCTCAATATCGACGGCCGGTGGTTGAAGGCGACGCCCGCGTTCAACACCGAGTTGTGTGCGCGTTTCGGTGTGCCGCCGGTGGATTTCGACGGCGATCGCGATGCACTACTGCACGCCTTTTCTGCCGACGGAGCCGAGCATATGGAGTACGTCCGCGAGCGGGGCGTCTACGACGACTTGCCGTTGAACGCGATCCTGGCCGAACTTCGCCGCACCTATGGGCCTCTTATCTTCAAGCGGCCCCAGGTGATCGCTGACGCTTTCACCGATACACGCGCCCACCGCACCCATCCCGACGGGATCGCCCGCGATCCCCATTCACCTACGGAGGTCCGATGAGCGCGACGATCCCAGCGGGCGTCTTGGACGTGCGCAACCCCGCCGACGGTCGGCTCATCGCAACCGTCGCTGTCGACGACCGCGAGACAGTAAGTCTCGTCGCTGCTGATCTTCGAGACGCTCAGGTCGGGTGGGCCGAAGCCGGCCCACGCCAACGCGCCAAATGGCTGCATCGCTGGCGGGACTGGATCCTTGATCACACCGACGAGCTCACCAACTTGTTGCAAGCCGAGACAGGCAAGGTGCGTCCCGACGCCCTGGTGGAGACGACAGCATCGTGCGAGTTCATCAGCTACTACGCCGACCATGCCGCGAAGTTTCTCGCCGGCGAGCAGGTCAGGTCCTCGAGCCTGCTGACCTTGTCGAAACGACTCACTACGACCTATCACCCCTTCCCGGTCGTCGGCATGATCATGCCGTGGAACTTCCCGATCACCCTCTTCCTCATGGACGCAGCGCCCGCGCTGGCAGCCGGCTGCGCGGTCCTGGCGAAGTCCTCGGAGGAGACGCCGCTGACGTGCGCGCGGATCATCGAGGGCTGGCACGAGATCGGCGCCCCCGCGGTTCTGGCGCACGTTGTAGGTGATGGCGATTCGGGCGCAGCCGTGGTCGATGCCGCTGACTTTGTACAGTTCACCGGCTCGACCGCCACCGGGCGTGCGGTCGCGATCCGCTGTGCCGAGCATTTGAAGCCGATGAGTCTGGAGCTTGGCGGCAAAGATCCGGCGATCGTGCTGGAGGACGCCGACCTTGCTCGTGCGGTGGAGGGAATCGCGTGGGGCGCTCTGTTCAACGCGGGACAGGTATGCATCTCTGTCGAGCGGGTGTATGTGGTATCTGAGGTTTACGACGAGTTCGTGGCGCGGCTGACCCAACGTGTGCGGTCCCTCGCCCATGGTGCGGCCGGTCGCGACGTGGGCGCAATGGTCACCGCGAGGCAGGTCGACATTGCCGATCGCCACGTCAGCGAGGCAGTGGTGGCAGGTGCGCGGGTTCTGGCTGGCGGAACTCGGAGTGCGGTCGGAAACTACTACGCTCCGACGGTCCTGGTCGGTGTCGACCACACGATGGCCTGCATGACCGAGGAGACCTTCGGTCCCACGATTCCGGTGATGCAGGTCGCGGATGAGAACGAGGCCATCCGCCTGGCCAACGACTCGGCGTACGGCTTGTCTGCGACGGTGTGGACCCGAGACCATGCTCGTGCTCAGCGCATCGCATTACAGCTAAACGCGGGAGCTGTCAACATAAATGATGTCTTCAGCAACCTGTTCGCCACCACACTGCCGCACAGTGGATGGAAGGCCTCGGGCATCGGTGCTCGGCTCGGCGGAGCTCACGGGCTACGCAAGTACTGCCGGGTACAGGCAGTGACAGAGCCACGGATCCCTGTCCTGTCGCGAGAACTCACCTGGTACCCGTACACCCCGCGGCGCGCGGCCATGGCCGGAAGAGTGTTGCGCGCGGCGGCCGGTCGCGGCCTATGGCAGCGCCTCGGCCTCAACAAGGAGAACAGCAAGTGACGACACACCGTGCCCGCACCGCCGCAAAGACCGTAGCTATCACCGGCGGGGCCCGCGGCATCGGCTACCAGACCGCGAAGGAGCTGATTCGACGAGGCCACCGCGTCGCCATCGGCGATGTCGATGAGAAGCGCGCTCAGGAGGCCGCCACCGAACTCGGCGTGAAGATCGTTACCCACCTCGACGTAACCGACCCCACTTCGTTTCGGCAATTTCTCGAGCTGGTCGAGGAAGAGCTCGGCCCCCTCGACGTGCTGATCAACAATGCGGGCATCATGCCCACTGGTCACGTACACGAGGAAGACGACACGGTGACCCGGAGGCAGGTCGAGATCAACGTCCTGGGAGTCGTCTTTGGGACCAAACTAGCCCTTCAGCGAATGCTGCCGCGGCGCGCTGGGCACATCATCAACACCGCGTCGCTGGCCGGCGAGCTCGCTGTGCCTGGACTGGCGACGTATTGCGGTACCAAATTCGCGGTCATCGGATTCACCGAGGCGGCACGGCACGAGTACCGCACGTCAGGCGTCGAGCTGTCCACCGTTAGGCCCACATTCACCAACACCGAGCTCGTCGCGGGAACCGCTGGTGCCAAGGGACTGCGCAATGCCGAGCCCGAGGAGATCGCGCGTGCGACAGCCGATCTTATCGAGCGCCCGCGTCCATTCGTACGCGTCACTCGCCTGGCCGGCGTATTGGTCGCGGCGATGAAGTTCGTCCCTGGCTGGCTGACCGCCAGGCTCGGATCCGCGCTGGGCACGGACTCGGTATTTCTCGACGGCGTCGACACAGCGGCCCGCCAGGCCTACCTGGACAGAATCCGGACCCACTGACCCGGTCTTCGATCCCCGTTGGCCCCCTCATTCACCCGAAAGGATTCACATGCCCCGCAGGACCCTGGTCGATGACTACCCGCACAAGATGGGGGGACACTGCGGTTCTGGCGCTATGCGGGATCTTCTGCATTGGCATGGACTGGGGTGGGATGGGCCGCCCGACGAAGGTCTGGTGTTCGCTCTCGGCGGCGCACTGGGGTTATCATACCTCCGGTCAAGCGACCTCGTTCCACCGCTGTACCTGGTAGGACGAGGCGCCGACTTCGAAATTGATCTGCCCCGCCGACTCGGCGCGCAAGTCCAGGTTCTCACGACCGATGATCCCCGAGAGGGGTGGTCATGGGTTCTCGACGAGCTCGAAGCAGGCAGACCCAGCCTGGTATGGGGAGATATCGGTGAGTTGCCGTACCTCCGCGTCCAATTCCAGATGAGTCGCCACGACATCGTCGTGATCGGTCACGACGAGGCCGAGGGGATCGCCTTTGTCGTAGACAATGACCGCGCCGAGGTGCAGAAAGTCCCGCTCGATGCACTGGCTCGGGCGCGGTCCTCGAAGTCTTTCCCGCAACCGACGCGCCACTGTACATACCGCATCAGCTGGCCGAGTGCGCTGCCGGACGTGGCGGAAGTAGCGGCGGAGGCATTTCGACAGTCCGCAGCCGGAATGCGCCGCCCATCGCAACCCGGGATCGTCGATCTCAGGACAGCGGCATCCGGTGCGGAGGGCTTGGCCGCGGCGGTGCAGCTGGCGGCCGACATTCAGACCTGGGCCGATCTTCCGGTGGACGACCTCGAGACTCTCCTGTTCAGCCTGAGCGCTTTCATTGAGAAGGCAGGTACTGGCGGCGGGCTGTTCCGCCGATTGCTAGCCGATGGCTGCGCAGATGTCGCTCGTCTGACCGGGGACTCCGCCACCGCTCAACTCGCCGTAGCGGCCAGCCGTTGTGCGCAGGCGTGGACCGCCACTGCGCGTGCCGGTATCCGCCGCGACGTTGATATACGAGTTCGCCTGGCCGGGGTGGCCTCGGCCGCTAGCCAACTACCAGAGCTGGAGTTGGACCTGGTCGCGTCCCTGGAGGCTGCTTCCAGTTCGCTGACGGCTGCGGATCGCTGACAGCAGCCCCATGTCGCCGGCCAGCGGCGAATCAACCCCCAGATCGCCTACGTTCGAAGACGCTCTTGAATGAGGAAATGCTATGCAGAGCACGATGATGAACGTCCCGTTGACGACCGCGGCGATTCTGCGCCACGGCTCGAGTGTGCACGGCTCGGCGACCGTGCGGACTTTGCAACTTGACGGAAGCGTGAAGGTTGCTACGTTCTCCGAAATCGGACGGAGGTCCGCTCAGTTGGCCAACGCATTGCGGGCTTGCGGGATCACAGGCGATGAGCGCGTCGCGACCCTCATGTGGAACAACCAGGAGCACGTGGAGGCCTACTGCGCAGTGCCCTCGATGGGAGCGGTGCTGCATACCCTGAATCTACGGCTCGCCTCCGATCAGCTTGTTTACATCGGTAACCACGCTCAGGACCAAGTCGTGATTGTCGATGGAAGCCTAGTACCCATGATGGCCTCAGTGTTGCTGCAGCTCACTAGCGTGCATACCATCGTTGTCACCGGAGATGTGGACCTTACCCCGCTGCACCGTGAGGGACTGACAGTCGTTGATTACGAGGAGTTCATCTCCGCCCAGCCCGAGACGTTCGACTGGCCAGACCTCGACGAGCAGTCTGCGGCCGCGGCCTGTTACACCTCTGGCACCACCGGCGACCCCAAAGGTGTCGCCTATAGCCACCGGTCGACTTACCTCCACTCGATGGCGGCCTGCGCCGCCGACGGACTGAGCGTGAGCAGCGATGACCGAATCCTCCCCATCGTCCCGATGTTCCACGCGAACGCCTGGGGGCTGGTCTACGCCGCACTCATGGCGGGTGCCGACTTGCTCATGCCTGACCGGTTCCTACAGGCCGAGCCGCTCGTGCGGCTGATCGACGTCCACAAGGCAACCATCGCCGGGGCAGTCCCGACCATCTGGAACGACGTCTTGGACTTCCTGGATTCCAACCCCAGCTACGACATCTCGTCTCTAGGCCTGGTCGCTTGCGGTGGCTCAGCTGTACCCGTTCATCTGATGAAGGCCTTCGAAGAGAGGTACAACGTACAGGTTGTACAGGCGTGGGGAATGACCGAGACCTCGCCACTAGCGGCTGTCGCGCGGCCGCCGGCGTCGCTCGACGCCCAGGAGCGGTGGCGTCTGCGAGCGACCCAAGGTCGTCCGGTTGCAGGAGTCGAGCTGAGGATCGTCGACGACGGAGGCAATGAGCTCCCGCACGACGGCGAAGCCGTCGGTGAGTTGCAAGTGCGCGGACCTTGGATTACCGGCTCGTACATCGGCGAAGAGGATGGCGGGGATAAGTTCCAGGACGGCTGGTTGCGCACCGGCGATGTCGGCCGGATCGACGAACGCAGCTTTGTCACGCTGACCGACCGCACCAAGGACGTGATCAAGTCCGGCGGGGAGTGGATCTCCTCGGTCGAGCTCGAACTTCTGCTCGCCGGTCACCCCGACGTGCTCGAGGCATCAGTAATCGGGGTCCCGGATGAGAAGTGGCAGGAACGCCCCCTCGCTGTGATCGTCGTACGCGACGGGCGGCAAGTAACACCTGCCCAACTGCGTGACTTCCTCGACGGCAAGGTCGCCACGTGGTGGCTGCCTGAGCGCTGGAGCTTCACCGCAGAGGTGCCCAAGACCTCGGTCGGCAAGTTCGATAAGAAGCGGTTGCGCACCCTGCATGCGAACGGCGAGCTGACCATCGTCGAGATTTAGGAATTATCTCCATGCCTGGTCCTGAGTAGGACGGAACAGGACATTGATACCCATAGTGCGAAGCTTTCGCGACACCGGCGACATTACCGTGCACGTCGACATCGGCGAAAGGCTGCAAACGAAGATGGGAGTCACCTCCCAGTGCACGGCACGTTTCGCGCCGGTGGTGGTGGAATGGGGCCACCGGCTGCGCACCCCCTCTGGCGTGCGCGATATGTATTTGCATAGTGGTCACGCTCGAGATCGATGTTGGGTGCGGCTTCATCGACAGGAAGGCTGACCATGAGCAATCTATCGGACACGGGCGGCAGGTCGTCCGATCCCGACTTGGAGGAATGGGTGCGTTCGTTCCGACTTTTGGAACCTCGATCGACTGAGTTGCCTCCCCACCATCCCAACTGTCTCGGTTGTGGACCGGCCAACCCGCATGGGCATTTTCTGACGGCCCAGCGCTGCGCAGGCGGCGTGGTCGCTCACCACCGATTCGATCGACGTCATGTAGGAGCGCCCGGAATAGCGCACGGGGGCGCTGTGGCGACAGTAGTCGACGACCTATTCGGTTTCCTGCTATACACCGTCGGCGAACTCGCCGTGACGCGCCATCTCGACCTCGACTATCTTGCTCCGGTCCAGCTCGACACTCCCTACGCCCTGCACGCCGAACTACGGTCTCGAGATGGCCGGAAATTACATCTCGGGGCCAGAATCGAGGATGCAGGGGGACATTTGGTTGTCACGGCCACAGCACTGTTCATTGTGGTCGATGTCAAACATTTCTTGCAGTCGCCGGTGAGTGCAAGGAGACAGGCATGACTGTACCGAGCGAGCGAGCACTGCTCCTGGACGCCTTGCTAACCGATCACGGCTCGGCCGGACCTTACGAGGCGTTCCGGCGGCTGCGCCAGACGCAACCAGTGTTGGTTACACGATCGGGCGTGCTGGTATTGAGCCGCTACGACGATTGCGCGGCGGCGCTCCGCGACCGCAGCCTCGGCAAGGCCGACGAGTCGCTGGGCTTCGGCTTGTCCGACATTCCTGAAGAGCTGCAACATCAGGCCATGCACCGGTTCCGACGCACCATGCTGTTCCGCAACCCTCCTGACCACCACCGGCTGCGTCGGTTGGTCGCCGACGTGTTCACCCCGAGGCACATCGACGAGTTGCGCGGCCGCATCGTCACACAGGTCAATCACTTGCTCAATGTCATGGAAGCACGGGTCTCCGTCGACATCATCAACGATCTGGCGCTCCCGCTGCCCGTGAATGTGATTGGAGATCTACTCGGGGTGCCCTTTACTGATAGAGCGGTAGCAGCCCCACTGGTGCGGGCCCTGCTGGCCTCGCTCGAACCCGGTGCCGATATCGCGGCCTTGACAGCAGCCTGCGACGCCGAAGACCAACTTGCCGCATATTTCGCTGACCTGTTGGCGGTCAAACGCGCCCGCCCTACCGATGACCTACTGAGCCGGCTCGCCGTCGCGAATGGCGACGACATCCTAGACGACGACGAATGCGTCGGCACCGCGATTCTTTTGTTTGCGGCAGGGTTCGAGACCACCACGAACCTGATCGGCAACGGCGTCGCCGCGCTGCTCGCCCACCCTGACCAAATGCGCGAACTTCGTGCCAGGCCAGAGTTGGCGAGCAACGCAGTCGAAGAACTATTGCGCTATGAGTCCCCCGTCCAGACCAATGGGCGTACGGTGCTCCAGCCGACGCGACTGGCGGGAGTTGATTTACATCCCGGTCAGGTCGTACTGATCCTGCTTGGGGCAGCCAACAGAGACCCGGATCGGTTCGACGACCCCGACAGTCTCGACATCACCCGAACCGGGGTCCCGCCATTGTCGTTCGGGGCCGGCATCCATTTCTGCCTCGGCGCACCGCTTGCACGGCTCGAAGGGGCAATATTGTTCCCGCTCCTGGCGTCCCGATTTCCCGATCTTCGGCTGGTCGAGCAGCCCCGCTGGCGCACCGGGCTGTCTTTTCGCGGACTTTCGACCTTGAAGGTGGTCACCGCA
>NZ_BDBD01000034.1 GCF_001612805.1 Nocardia coubleae NBRC 108252 | reverse complement strand
AGGGAATCCAGCCCCGAGGACATGATCTGGTTCGACATGCCGGTGATCTCCTCGTAAGCGCGGGGCATGAACGTGCGCGGCATGAACTCGATCAACCGGGTGATCAAGGTCGGGGACCCCTGCGGGTCCAGTACCGCAGGAGTGGCGTGGCCGACGAAGCGGCCCACACCGTGACGCTTCATCGCCGCCAGGATGTGGCTGGTGCCCTCGATCAGCGGGGTCCCGGTTGGCTTTGCGGTCCATGCTCGGGCCCAACGCGCTGATCACTGCATCGGCACAACATACTGCGTCGTCGATCGCGGCGGCATTGGAAACCTCGCCGACCACGACTTTCACTTGCTCACCCCAGCGAGAGGGGATCTTGGCGGGTTGTGGGCGTAAGCGGTCACGGTGTGCCCGGCCGCGAGCAGCCGGTCCACCATCAGTGAACCGGTGGCCCGAAAACGGTGACATTCATACGAGTCCTCCTTCGGGAATCGGGGTGGTCAGGAGGCGTAGGGGCCGAAACGTCCCCAAGTGACGAACACCGCGGCTGCCAGCAGGGCCAGGTTGAACACGATCGCGGCGGGCTCCTTCCAGCGCGCGTGGGCCACCATTGCCAGCGTCATGATCACCGCGAGGCCGACCGCGGCGCTGAGACGTCGATGCCTTCAGCTTCTACCGTCGCAATGCTCCGTTCGTTTTCCTCGACACCACCGCCGAGCGGTTACGGTTCGATGCAGCTCACGAGCTCGGGCACCTGTGTATTCACTGCGCTCATGCTGTGCCGCACGGGCGCGAGGCAGAAGCTGCGGCGAATCAGTTCGCTAGCGCGCTGCTCATGCCTCGCAATGATGTTCTAGCGGTGGGTCTGCGAAACCCGAGCGTGGCGCAGGTCATCCGTGCGAAGGCTCGATGGAACGTGTCCGCGACAGCGCTGGCGAACCGGCTGCATGCGCTGGGTTTGATGACTGACTGGACATATCGCGCAGCGTTGGTGGAGTTGAGCAAGCGTGGATTCCGCTCCGCGGAGCCAGGCTCGGCGCTTGTCCATGAATCGTCACAGGTGCTGGGTAAAGTGCTCGCCGGGCTGCGTGGGCAAGGGATGACGGTGCGCGACATTGCCAAGGAGTTCGGTCTCACTCCCCAAGGGGTGACCGAGTACCTGTTCGGACTGACGATGACCCAGCACGAGGGAAACGGGTCGCGGACGGTCGTGGATGGATTGCCTCGCCCGCGCCTCACTGTCGTGTGAGTTTACGGGTCTGCTGGGTGCAGCGCCTGTGAACATTGCGCTGCAGGGTGTGCGCACGGCAGAATTTCTCGGACTTCTCGGCGTGCGCACGGGTCGAGTGCGGGTGCGCACGGTCAGTTGCACTGTGCGCACGGCTGAACGAGCGTGCGCACAGTGTTGATCTTGGGGGGCTAGCGTTCGCATGCGCCCTGATCGGGGGAGCACAGGATCAGCTGTGGTGGGGCGGGTGAATCCGATCGCGCGAGAGATGGCTGTTGTCCCAGCTCTCGATGTCGTCGGGCGGGCGTCGGTCACCTCGCGTTGCGTGCTCTGAAGGCGCCTGCCGCGCAGGCGTGGCCTGGCGGGATCGGGGGGTCGGCGCCACGGCGTTAGCGTCGATCGGTCTGCGATCGTGGCTCACGTGATCTTGGCCCTGCTCGCCGGAGTAAGAGCTTTCGTCTCTCGATCTGCTCCCCGTGCAGAGGACGATCGTCGAGAGCCGTTCATGCCGTGTAGATGGCTCCTGCATGTGAGCCATTCGGGGATCTGCTCGATGATCATGCCACCTCAGCTCGACTTCTCTGGCTTGTCCGCACGGCGTCTTTCGAGAAGGTCGTGAGTGCGGTGCTCGTGGGTGTGTGACGCGCGATCGCTCGGTGCTTGTGCCTGCCGGCGATGCGGCGATGCGGCGAGATGCACGGCTCGGCCAGAAGGTGGTGTGTGATCATCACGTGTGGATCGGATCGGGTCGGGCGGGGCCGTGCCGATCGCTCGTATGGCTTGGCGCACTCTCAGGCGGCCTCGATCGGGGTGCGCGATCGTCGATCTCGGCGCAGGGCGAGTGGCTCTCCAACGCGGTGGCAGGGGGCGGGGATCCCACTATGTCACCACTAATTCGGCTGGACACGCCGTTGTCGAGCGTTGTCCAGCGTTGTCGATAGTTGTCGTATCGGAGCGCATTTCCCCAGGTAGGCGTGCTGATTTGGTAGTCAATAGTTGTCCAGAGTGGGCCACGGTTGTCTGTGCCGCGCGCTCCGAGAAGGTCAGGGGTTCGATTCCCCTTAGCTCCACAGTTCGAGTCAGGCCGGGTTCCGAAGAAATTCTTCGGAACCCGGCCTGACTCGTTTCCCCACTACGTCACCCGTTGGTTGAAGTGAACGAAACTTGGATGCTCGCCCTGCCGAGGTCGATCACCGATGGGCGATTATTTCGATCCGGCCGATGTCCTCGTTGGTCACGTAGAGATGATGGGTGGCGGGATCCACTGCAGCTCCCCAAGTGGACGAACCGTATTCGGTGGACGGGGTGATGCCGGAGAGGCGTGCGGCGGTGAGCGTGCGGGTACGTGTATCGATCATCGACACAGTGCTGTGTGCCATACCGGTGAGGTAGACGGTGTGCTCGGCGGGATCGATGACGGCCGCGTAGCCGGTCACCCGATCGCCCAGCGAGACGCTTCCCGCTGGCGTGCGGCTCGCGGTATCGAACAGCGAGACCGAGTGCCCATTGAAATGGGTCACGTAGGCGGTGTGCGTTGGGTGGTCGATGGCGATGTGCACGGGATCCTTCCCGACAGCGAAATTGGTGCTGACGGTGTAGGTCGTCGGGTCGATGACGGAGACGTTGCCCTCGTTGACGACCCACAGGTGGTGTGTGTTCGGATCGACCGCCAGGCCGGTGGGATAGCCGTCGACCGCAATCGTGGCGCGGACAGTTCGAGTGATGGTGTCGATCGCGGTGACGGTTCGGGAGAGGCGATTGGCGACGTAGAGGGTGCTGCGGTCCGGATCCACTACGACTGCGAAGGGGTCACCCTCGAAGTCGATTGTCGTGGTGACAGTGTCGGTATCGGGACTGATAACCACCACCTGGCCTGCCGAGTTACCGCAGACAAGGTAGACGAGGTGGGTGACCGGGTCCACCGCGATCGACTGGGGCCCGTGCGGATACACCTTGCCCACCGGTATTCGGGCGGCGACGTCCCGCGTGCGGGTGTCGATCACGGAGACTGTCTGCTGATCGGTGGAGTCTGCGTAATGGGCCACGTATGCCCTGTGTGTTCCGGGATCTATCGCAACGCTGCGTGGGTTTTCGCCCACAGCTACCGTCGCCTCCACTCGGTACGGGCCGGGACCGATACTCGAACCGCCGATGGTGGCCGGATCGGTGGTCGTAGGTGCGGCAACGGAGGTTGTCGATGGCTGGGTGGCTGGCCTCGGTGCGCTGCACCCGGAGAGGGAAATCCCCACCGCTACCGCCAGACCGAGTACAGCCACGAGCCTTGTCTTCGAGAGCATTTGCCGAAACCTATCAGCGAACGCGCTAACCAGCCGACCGTGATGTGGAACTCCGGGACAGCCGCGGACCGAGGTTGTCAGCGGGTGAGTAGGGTGCGGATTTCTGTGGCGACCAGGGCTGGATCCTGTTCGGCCATGAAGTGGCCTGCTTCGACTGTGCGGTGGCGGAGGTCAGGGGCCCATGCCTGCCAGAGGGTGGTGGCGTCGTAGCCGAGCGCGGCACCCCAGTCCTGTTGCAGCACGGTGACCGGCATGGTGAGGGTGTTGCCCGCTGCTCGGTCGGCGCGATCGTGGTCGACGTCGACGGTGGCCGAGGCGCGGTAGTCGGCGACGATGGACGGGACCGCTGCCCGGCTCGCGGCCAGGTAGGCGTCGCGGACCTCTGCCGGGAGGGCCTGGGGATCGAGGGTCCAGGCGTCGAGGAAATGGCCGAAGAAGTCGTCGGCCGCGGCCGTGATCATCCGTTCCGGCAGACCCGGCGGCTGTGCCATCAGATAGAGGTGGAAGCCGACAGCACCGGCGGTCCCGTGCAGCGCATCCCACATGTCGAGGGTGGGCAGCACGTCCAAGCAGGCGAGGTGGGTGATGACCTCCGGGTGATCCAGCCCGGCCCGGAAGGCCACCAGCGCGCCGCGATCGTGTCCGACCAGCGCGAAGCGATCGTGGCCGAGCGCCCGGGCCAGTGCCACGATGTCGGCGGCCATGACGCGCTTGCTGTAGGTGTCGCCGTCGTCGAGCGGCTTGTCGCTCGCGCCGTAACCGCGCAGGTCGGGGCAGATGACGGTGTGTTCGGTCGCGAGGTCGGCGGCGACGTGCCGCCACATCAGACGGGTCTGTGGAAAACCGTGCAGCAGCACGATCGGGCTGCCCGATCCGCCGACGGCCGCCGAGAGCCGCACCCCGTCGGCTACCTCGACGATGTGGGTCTCGAAGTGGGGGAAAGTCATGGTTGCTCCATTCGTTCGGTCCGGTCCAGAGTGCGTGCCGCGAATGAGCAACCGATGAGCGTCGGTACGGTACGTCGGGTGGAGATCGGTGTGTTCGGGGCGGTGCGGGCGCTCGACGAGGCCGGTGCGCCGGTCGCGCTCGGTGGGCCGCGCCAGCGTGCCGTACTGGCCAGACTGGTCGCCGCCCACCGCCGGGTGGTGCCGGTCGACGTGCTGGTGGCAGACCTGTGGGACGAACCACCCCGCGACCCCGTCGGCACGGTGCGTACCTTCGTCGCCGCGTTGCGCCGGGGCCTCGAGCCCGAGCGTGCCCCACGCACCCCGGCACGGGTGCTGGTCACCGAAGGGCCCGGCTACGCGCTACGCCTGCCCGACGACGCGGTGGACGTGTGGCGCTTCGCCCACACGGTCGAAGCGCTCGGTGACGCGCCGCCTGCCCGGGTGGTGACCGGACTGAGCGAAGCGCTGAGCTGGTGGCGCGGACCCGCTTTCGCCGAAGCCGGCGACGCGCCGTGGGCGCTGGCGCCGCGCAGCCGGCTCACCGAACTGCGCACGCTCGCGGTCGAGCGGCTGGCCGCGGCGCGGATCGAACTCGGTGACACGGCCGCCGCCGTAGCCGACCTGGACGCACACGTCGTCGAACACCCGTGGCGGGAAGACGCCTGGCACCTGCTGGCGCTCGCGTTGTATCGAGCCGGTCGGCAGGCCGACGCCCTCACGGTGTTGCGGCGCGCGCGGGCGATGCTGCGCGATCACCTCGGTCTCGAACCCGGTCCTCGCCTGGCTCGGCTGGAACAAGACGTTTTGCGCCAAGCCGGCTACCTGGATCGCAGCGGTGACGCGGCCCGGTTGTGGGCGCAGGCGACCGCCGCCTACGACAGCACCGTCTCCGACCGTGTTCGGCTCGAATCCACGGTCGGTTTGATGCGCGACCTGGCCGTCACCGGCGGTGCGGGACTCGATGCGGCACAGCGGCATCGGGCCGCGGCCGTCACCGCCGCCGAGCAACTCGGCGACCCGATCCTGACCGCACGCGTGATCGGCGCCTACGACGTCCCCGCCGTGTGGCCCCGCTCCGACGACCCGGCCCGGGCCCGGTCGCTGGTCCGCAGCGCCGAACGCGCGCTCGCCGCGATACCGGACGGGCCCGCCGCGCTGCGCTGCCGACTGCTGGCGACGATCGCGGTGGAGTCCCGCGGCGTCGACGCCGGACCGCGCGCCGAACGCGCCGCCAGCGAAGCCGAGCGTTCGGCGCGCGAAATGGGTGATGCGCCGTTGTTGGCCTATGCCCTGAACGGTGTCTACATGCAGAGCTTCGCCCGCACCGGTCTGGCCGCCGAACGGGCGGTGCTCGGAGAGCGCCTCGTGGCCCTCGGCGAGGAGCACGGCTTGGTACGGACCGCCGTCCTCGGTCACCTGATAAACCTGCAATCCGCTTGTGCCGCAACGGATCTCACGCTGGCCGACGCTCACGCGCGAGCGGCCGACGAGCTGTCGGCCCGGCACGACCTGCCGCTGGTCGGTATCTTCACCACCTGGTATCGGGCCCTGCGAATAGCGGTCACCAAGCCTTTCGACCAGGCACGGTCCGCATACCAGCGCGCCGCCGAACTTCTGCCGGGGTCCGGGATGCCGGGGCTGGCCGACGGACTGCTGCCCTTGGCCCTGCTCGGTCTGCACCTGCAACACCACCGCCCGTTCCGGCCCGAGCCGGGCGCGGAGTGGGGACCGGCGGAGCCGTGGATCCGTCCGCTGCTCCTGGCCGAAGCCGGCGACCTCGCGGCCGCGCGCCTCGCCCTGCGCGGCCTGCCCGATCCACCGAGAGATCCGCACGCCGAAGCACTGTGGTGCGTCCTCGGCCGCGCCGCGCTGCTGGTCGGTGACCAGGACACCATCGCCCGCGCCCACACCGCCCTGCTACCCGCGGCCGCCGAATCCGCGGGCGCGGCAGGCGGATTGTTCACGGCCGGCCCCGTCGCCGATCACCTCGCGGAACTGTCGGCGGCCCGGAACTGACGGCCTCGCGCAACCCCGCGATGGCGCTTGCCTCGCGAAAGTGCGCCCCTTCAGTTCGGTAAATCGCAGCAGTTCGGCGGTGGCGTCGAGGATGTGGTCCGAGTCGCAACCCGCGGTGCCGTTCAGAGCAGGCTCGCGACGAGGCGGTGGCTGCGCTCGGTCATCGCCTCCGCGGAGTGCTGTGGGTGCTGTAGCCACCAATCGACCAGAGCCGCTACCACTCCGGTCCATACCGCGACCAGGGCGGAACTGTCATCGGGGTCCGTCAGTCCTCGGTGTGCGAGGAACGCCGAGACGCCCTGCTCGGCCTGGGCGGCGATCCGGGCGCGGGCCGCTCGGGCCGCTTCCGCGGCGGGTCCGCTGTCGGGGTGGGAGCGGTCGAAGACGACTTTCCAGTCGTGGGGGCGTGGCTCGAGGGCGGTGAAGATCGCGGCCAGTGTTCGCTCCGCCATCGCGAGGGTCGGTGTGGTGTCGATCGCCACGTCGATCGCATCGCCGAGGACGGTTCCGGCCCGCTGGACGCACGCCGTGTACAGACCACAAGTAACTTACCATTTGGTCAATTCGCTGGAGAGTCGCTGCGAGGCAGTCGGCCCCACTCACCTCCGAACCAGGGCAGGCGCAATGAACAATCCCGTGACGAAGGTTCTTCTCAATCCCGCACCTTCCGCCAAATCCGTGCTGGGTGCGGCTCTTTCGGGGCCGGTCGACCTCAGCGGGAAGGTCGTCGTGCTGACCGGGGCGTCATCGGGGATCGGTGAGACCACCGCGCATCTGCTGGCGAGCCACGGTGCCCATATCGTCGCCGTCGCCCGCGATCGGGAGCGGCTCGATCAGGTCTGCGCCGACATCGCCGCCGCGGGCGGGAGCGCGCACGCGGTGCCGTGCGATATGACGGACGCCGATCAGGTCGGCGCACTGGCCACGACGGTGCTCGACCTGTTCGGGGTACCGGACATCATCATCAACAACGCGGGACGCTCGATCCGGCGCACGGCGCTCGACGCCGCCGAACGGGCGCACGACTACGAACGGACCATGGCGGTCAACTACTTCGGGCCCGTCCGGCTGACGCTGGCGATGCTTCCCGCGCTGCGCCTGGTGAACCGCGGCCACATCATCAACATCGGTACCTGGGGAACCACCGCCGGGGTGATGCCGAAATTCAGCGCCTACCACGCTTCCAAAGCCGCCCTCGCCGCCTTCGGCCGCAGTGTCGGCGCGGAATGCCACGGCACCGGTATCAAGGTGACCACCATCGGCTTCCCGCTCGTGCGCACTCCGATGATCAGTCCCACCGCCGAGTACGACAGCCAAGCGGCCCTCACCCCCGACCAGGCCGCGCAGTGGGTGCTCACCGCCGTCCGGGATCAGCCGGTGGAGCTGTACCCCGTCTACGCCGGAGTGCTCCGACTGATGTCGGCCCTTTCCCCACGCCTCACCGACGCTGTCGTCCGAGCCGCCGGTATCTGAGCCGGGGATCAGAAGACCAGGTAGCGGAGGCTCAGGAAGCGGGCCAGGCCGACGGTGGCCATGATCGCCAGCATGGCGCCGGCCTGGGTGAGGTCGCCGAGGGTGGGGGCGAAAGTCTCGAGGGCGGCCAAGGCGGCTGTGGTGATGCCCAGGCCGATCAGTGCGAGGCCGCCGCCCTGATATTGGGCCGTGAACCAAGGGACAGCCGTGGTGCGGAAGGTGAGGCGGCGGTGTAGTTCGTTGGCTATCACCGTGCTCACCACGGAGCCCGCGACGTTGGCGCCGAGCGGGCCGAGGCCGGTGCAGGCCATGAACAGCAGCACGTACGCGATGTTGCTGACGCCACCGACCACCGCGAAGCGCAGCAGCTGGGCCACGGCGTGATCGCCCAACGCGAACCGGCGACCCCAGACGTACAGACGGGACCAGTCCGGCGCGGGGACGACGAGCGGACCGAAGACGGGGGCGATGGCGATGCTGTTCACGAGAGGAACCGTCGCTCGGAACGCTGACGCGGACCTGACGCCGCACTGACAGACACCACACACGGCGTGACGCCGAGGTGTGTGTCGATGGGGGTGTCAGTTCATCGCCTCGCCCGGCCTGATTCTCTGTCGGCTCAGCGGAGGAACGCGAAGGAATTCGTCTCGATCAGAACGACACTGACGACCATGCCCCACACGGGCGCGAAGATCCACAGGCTGTTCGTTCCACCGATGAAGATCACGAGATTACGCCGGGTGTGCCCGACGTATTCCTTGTTGAAGAAGTAGGCGGCGTAGTAGACGAGCGTGCCGTAGAACATCATCCAGAATACGAGCAGGCCCATGATCCCCAAGGCGCGCGCGGGCATGATGTCGAAGGTGAGACCGTAGATGAACAGCAGCGATGGGATCAGGGTCACGTAGCCATTACCCGAATCCACCCAGAATCCGAACGATTTCCGATTGGCGTAGGCGGGGTCGAACAGCGAGTACGACGACCACACCTGCGCCCAGGTGCTGGGGTGCACGATCTCCCGGACACGGATGCGGGCGGTCAGGAAGTCGACGACCCGATCGAGTTCGCGGCCCCGGTATTCGGCGACGTACTCCTCGTGCTGGCGCTCGATCAAGGCGATGCGCAGGTTCATCGAGATCTCCCACAGGGCGATCATCACGTTGACCCAGGTGAAGGCCACCAGGACCACCTGCCCGATATCGAGACCGAAGCGCTCGATATGCAGGCCGATGGGTACTGCGGCGCCGACCACGACGAACACCGTCACGACCATCCAGACGCGCAGGATGCCTGGGCTCCGCTCGGAGCGTGCCGCGGTGGGCTCGGTTACTTCCAGCATTGTGTCCTGGTTCCTTCGAGAGCTTGTTCGGTGAGTTGATGCAGGGTGGGATCGGCCGGATCGTCGTGTTCGAGCCAACGGCGGAAGGCGAACTCGGCCGCCGCGAGCACCGTGTGAACGAGCAGGCCGGGCCGGATGTCGTCGTCGGGTCGCGCGCCCATTCGCTCGCCGAGCAACTCGGTCAGCCGCGTGCGTTCGGACGGACCGACCACCGCGACCCGGTCGAGTACCTGCGGTGCTGCCCTGATCGCGGCGCGCCAGTGGCGCAGCGCTTCCTCATCGGCGACGAACGCCCGGCTCCACTGGAGACTCGACTGGCACAGCGCCTCCTCGGGTGATTCGTCGCGCGGGCGGGCCCGAAGGTTCTCGACGATGGCCCCGCCCGCCCGCCGAAGGGTTCCCAGCAGCAGATCTTCTTTGCTCGTCACATAGCGGAAATAGGTGCTGTGCCCGATGCCTGCGGCTGCCGCGATGTCCTCGGTGGTCACCGCCTCGAAGCCGCGCTCGGCGAACAACCGCAATGCCGTTCGCTGAATGTCCTGGCGGATCAGCGCCTTCTGTCGATCTCGTAAAGATTCGGCCATGACCGTCCCTGGGATAGTCTCTCTTGATGTGAGAGAGGCTCTCACTTCTGTGAGAATAAGACATCGATCGATGCGTGTGAAGGGGAACCGACCGATTCGGTGTCAGGGGAGGTGTCAGGTCGCCGTCAGTCCGGTGTCAGCCTGCCCGGCGACTGTTGTCGGCATGAACAGCACAGCAATCGCCGCCTCCGGGCTGCGGAAGTCCTACGGGGACAAGAAGGTTCTCGACGGCATCGACATCACCGTCGAAGCGGGCAGCATCTTCTCCCTGCTCGGGCCGAACGGCGCGGGCAAGACCACCACCGTCAATGTGCTCACCACGCTGCTTCAGGTCGATGCGGGCACGGCGCGGGTGGCGGGCCACGACCTGATGGCGGAGACCAAGGCGGTCCGTAAGGCCATCGGCGTCACCGGGCAGTTCGCCGCCGTCGACGACCTGCTCACCGGTGCGGAGAACCTGCGGCTGATGGCCGACCTGCACCGCCTGCGCGGTGCCGCCGGCAAACGGGTGATCGCCGACCTGCTCGAGCGTTTCGACCTGGTCGAGTCGGCGAACAAGCAGGCGGGCAGCTACTCCGGCGGTATGCGCCGCAAGCTCGATCTGGCGATGACACTGGTGACCAAGCCGCGGATCATCTTCCTCGACGAACCGACCACCGGCCTCGACCCCCGCAGCCGCCGCACCATGTGGGACATGGTGCGCGAACTGACCGACGAGGGCGTGACCATCTTCCTCACCACCCAGTACCTCGAGGAAGCCGATCAGCTGGCCGACAAGATCGCGGTGCTCGACCAGGGCCGCATCGTCGCCGAAGGCACCGCGAGCGAACTCAAGCGCCGAATTCCCGGCAGCCACATCAAGTTCCGCTTCAGCGGCGCCGCCGAACTCGCGGCCGCCGCCCGTGCCCTGGCCGACTCCGTTCCCGACGAGGACTCGCTCACCCTGAGTGTCCCCGGCGACGGCGGAACGAAAAACCTTCGCGCCCTGATGGATCAGCTCACCGCTCACGACCTCGAGGCCGACGAGGTCTCCATCCACACCCCCGATCTCGACGATGTTTTCCTCGCCCTCACCGGGCGCGCAACCCAGGAGGCCGAAGCCCGATGAGCACCACCACGTCCAACCCGCTGGCCGGCGCACTGTTCGATTCGTCGGTCATGTTGCGGCGCAACTTCACCCACATCACCCGCAGTCCGGTGACCATCTTCAACGCTGCGCTGATGCCGGTGATGATGATGCTGATCTTCGTCTACGTCTTCGGTGACGCCTTCGATGTCGGCGAGAACTACATCGACTACGCGGTGCCGGGCATGCTCATGCTCGCCATCAGCTACGGCCTGTCCGGCACGGCGGTGTCGGTGAGCTCGGACATGACCAAGGGCGTCATCAACCGGTTCAAGGTGATGGATGTGTCGCGCGGTGCCGTGCTCACCGGGCATGTCGCGGCGAGCATCGTCACCAATGTGATCGCCCTGACGGCCGTGCTCGGCGTCGGTTTCGCGCTCGGTTTCCGGTCACCGGCGAGCGCGGTGCAGTGGCTCGGCGCGCTCGGTGTGCTGCTGGCGACCGCCTTCGCCGCCGCCTGGCTCACCGTCGCCCTCGGCATGGCCGCCAAGACCCCGGAGGCCGCGGGCATGTCGGTGGTTCCGCTGCTCATGCTGCCCTTCCTGAGCAGCGCGATCGTGCCCGCCGAGAAGATGGGCCCCGGTGTGCGGCAGTTCGCCGAGTACCAGCCCTTCACCCCGATCATCGAATCGGTGCGCGGTTTCCTGGCCGGTACGCCGTCGGGCGGCCACACCGTCGCCGCCTTCGCCTGGTGTGCGGGCTTCGCGGTGATCGGCTATGTGTGGTCGCGCTCGACTTTCAGCAAGCGAGTGTGAGCTCGACCAGTTCGGTGACATCCGACTCCGACCCACGAGCCACCGCCTCGGCGAAGTCCGCTTCGCCGAGGCTTCGGCGTGTCTGCTCCTCGATGCGGGCCGCGTCGGGCAGCGACAGGTCGGGCACGCCGCGGGTGACGGTGGCGGCACCGAGCAGGCGGGCGGCCTGCTCCGGTTGTTCGGCGCGCAAGGCCAGATCCGCGATCCCGACGAGGATCTGGGCCAGCAGCGCCGCGTGACCGGCGCTCGATGCGGCCTGGAAGGCCGCGCGGTGGCTGGTCCGTGCCTCGTCGAGATCGGCGGCGAGATAGCCGCGCAGATCGTGGGCCATGGCGCTCACGATCGGTTGTCCGGCCTCGTCACCGAGCAGTTTCTGCGCCAGTTCCATCTGCTGTTGCGCGAGCACGGGTTCACCGCTCCACCTGGCCAATTCGGCGCGGACGAGCGCGACCTCGGCCAGCGAGGTCGGCCAGCCGGTGCGGTCCGCGCACTCCTGCGCGTGCGCCAGCGCCGCCTCACTCGCCTCGGTATCGTCGAGCAGCCAGTACAGCTGGGCCTGGCGTGCGCGCATCCGCACCACGGCCTCGAGCGTGCCGACCTCGGTGACCACCGCGATCGCCTCGTCGAAAAGCGCGCAGGCGGCAACGAATTCGCCGCGCATGGCCGTGCGGTTGGCCAGCTCGGTCAGCGCGAACGACATCCCCCAGCGCTCGCCGATGACGCGGAATTCCGCGAGCGCCTGCTCGAGCAGTTCGTCGGCCGCGCGGCCCGGATGACCGAGCACGGTGCGCAGCTTGCCCAGTTGCAGCCGCGCCAGTGCGCGCACCCACGGATCGTCGTCGGCGAGCAGCGATTCGAATGCAGGCAGATAGTGCTCGGGACCGGCCAGGATGCGCTCGAGCGCACCGGTGAACCGCAGCGCGGGATGTCCGCCCCGGCTGTCGCGGCCGTACCGGTTGGCCTTGCGGATCCACTCACCGACCTCGTGTTCGCCACCGCGGCCACCGCTGAGGAAGTGCACGACCAGGGCGTACACCGTTGCCCGTGTTTCGTCGTCCACGTCGCCGGACAGTTCGGCGGCGGCAAGGACGAACTCGGTGCCCTCGCCCTTGTACCCGGCCAGCCACCAGTACCAGCCCGCCGCGGCGGCCAGGCGCATCGCGGCATCGGCGTCGTCGGCGGCGAGGGCCGTGCGCATGGCGACCGCGAGGTTGTCGTGGTCGGCCTCGAGTACGGCGAGCCAGTCGAGTTGCTCGGCACGGCGCAGGTGCGGTTCGGCGGTGGCCGCCAGGGTGATGAAGTGCGAGATGTGCGCTCGGCGTGCGGATTCGGCGTCGCCCGCCTCGTCGAGGCGTTCGGCGGCGTACTGCTTGATGGTCTCGAGCATGCGGTAGCGCGGCTGTGGATTCTCGGACACCGTGAGCAGCGACTTCTCGGTCAGCGAGGTGAGGTGTTCGAGCACCTCCCAGTCCTGCACCATCGCACCGTCGGCGCAGACTTGTTCGGCCGCTTCGAGACTCGCACCACCGGAGAACACCGCGAGCCTGCGCAGCACGGTCTTCTCCGCGTCCGACAGCAGTTCCCAGCTCCAGTCGACCACCGCGCGCAGGGTGCGGTGCTGGGCGATCGCGGTGCGGCTGCCGCCGGTGAGCAGGCGGAACCGGTCGTCGAGGCGGTGGGCGAGCTGCTCGAGCGACATGGTGCGCAACCTCGCCGCCGCCAGCTCGATCGCGAGGGGGATACCGTCCAGGGCGCGGCACACCCGGGCCATCGTCGCCAAAGCCGTTGCGTCCGAACCGAGGTCGCCGCGCACCGCGCCCGCACGGTCGCGCAGCAGGACGACGGCGGGGGAGGACTCGATCGCCTGCGGGTCGGCGTTCTCCCTCGGCACCGTGAGCGGCGTGACCTGCCACAGCGCCTCGCCGGTGATGCCGAGCGGTTCCCGGCTCGTCGCCAGGATGCGCAGACCCGTGCACTCGCCGAGGATCCGGTGGGCGAAGGTGGCGGCGGCCTCGATCACGTGCTCGCAGTTGTCGAGGATCAGCAGGGTTTCCCGGTCGCCGATGGCGGCGACGAGCCGGTCCATCGGTTCGGCGTCCGGGGTGTCGCCGATCAGGGCGTCGCGCCTGCCGAGTGCCGCGAAGGCCAGCTGAGCGAGGTCGCCGCTCGCGTCGGTGGCGGCGAGTTCCACCAGCCACGCGCCCTCGGGGAGGTCGTCGAGCATGGTGCGGGCGGTTTCCACCGCCAGCCGGGTCTTGCCCGAGCCGCCGGGGCCGGTGATCGTCGTGAGCCGGTGTGTCGCGAGGAGTTCGCGCACCACGGCGATGTCGCCGTGCTTGCCGATATAGCTGGTGAGTTCGGCGCGCAGGTTCGTCGAGCGCTGCGCGGGCCGGGCGCCGACCTCGCCGCGCAGCAGCGCGACGTGCAGCTGCGACAGCTCCGGTGACGGGTCGACGCCGAGTTCGTCGGCCAGCGCCTCGCGGGTGCGCTGGAACACCACAAGCGCCTCGGCCCCGCGACCCGCCGCGCCGAGCGCGCGCATCAACGCGGCCACCAGCCGCTCCTGAACCGGATGCCGCGCAACGACTTCGGTGAGCTCGGCGACGACCTCCGGGCCACGACCCAGCCGCACCTCGGCCTCGTACCGGTCCTCCATCGCGGCCAGGCGCAGCCCCTGGAAACGGGTGACCACCGGGTCGAACGGGGCACTGTCGGCGACATCTTGCAGCGGCTCGCCGCGCCAGAGTTCCAGTGCCTCGCGCAGCAGTTCGGCCTGACGCAGGTCGTCGGTGCCGCGCGCTTCGTCGAGCAGCCGTTCGAAGCGCACCGCGTCGACGGCGCCGGGCTCGACGGCGAGACGGTACCCGCCCGCCTGCACCTCGAGTGAACCGTCGGGCAGCAGTCTGCGCAGCCGGGAAACCAGCGCCTGCAAGGCATTCGCGGCGTCGGCCGGAGGTTGTTCGTCCCAGATCAGGTCGACCAGGCGGGTCTTGGGGATGGCGCGGCCCGGTTCCAGCGCGAGGGCGATGAGCAATGCCCGCAGTCGGGCGCCGGGTATCGCTATCGATCCACCGTCTGCTGTCCGGACCTCCAGCGGCCCGAGCATTCCGATCTGCACGTCGCCCATTGTGCACCGGGTGACCGGGCGATGCCCAGCACAGCTGGTCGCCTGTCCGGATATGGTGTCCCCGGGTGCGTCAGGGCGGTGTCAGCCTCGTGTCAGCGCCGGTCGCGACAGTATGGTCATCAACCGAACGGATCCACCGAGGAGCACCCGATGTACACCTTCGCCACCACCGCACCGGTCACCGTCAGCGTCGATGTCCTGTCGGCAGGCGTCACCGTCATCGCCTCCGACCGCACCGACGCCGTGGTCACCGTCGCGCCGTCCGATCCGGGTAAGAAGGGCGACGTGCGCGTCGCCGAACAGACCGAGGTGAGCTTCGCCGACGGCAAGCTCACGGTGGTGACGCCCAAGAGCTGGCGCACCCACAGCCCGTTCGGTGGTAACCCGTCGATCGAGCTGACCATCGAGGTGCCGACCGGCTCACACCTCACCGGAACGGCCGGGGTGGGGCAGCTGCGCGGCAACGGTGCGCTCGGCGCCTGCGACCTGACGATCTCCCTCGGCGACATCGTCCTCGAACGCCCCGCGGGTCCGGTCACCGCCAAGGTCGCCAAGGGCGACATCCGCATCGGTGAGGTGACCAGCGGCGAGATCCGGGTGGAGACCTCCATGGGCGAACTGGAGGTGGGCATCCGCCCCGGCACCGCCGTGGAACTCGAGACCGAGGCGACCGTCGGCGCGGTGCGCAACACGATCGTGCCGGTCGCCCCGAACGGTGCGTCGGTGCGCCTGCACGCGCGGAACACCGTCGGCGACATCATCATCCGTCCCGCGGCCTGACCGGCCGGAACGACAAAGCCCCCGTCCACGAGGAACGGGGGCTTCGCGGGGGTCAGGTCAGTTCTTGACCAGCTCCGGGGTTTCCTCCTCGGCGTCCTGCACCGCCGGGGCGGCGTGCGGGTCGGCCGCCGCGCGAGCGGGCAGCAGCACCGCCATCGCGATGACGATCAGCGCGAGGACGGCGGAGACACCGAAGGCCAGGCGCATACCGTCCAGGCCGGCCGTCGCCGGGTCGGTGCCCGCGTCGATGAGCGAGGTACTGCGCGCCGACATCACGGTGACCACCAGCGCGGTACCGAAGGCCGCGGCCACCTGCTGCAGGGTGCCGAGCATCGAGCTGCCGTGCGAGTACAGGTTCATCGGCAGGGCGCCGAGGCCGAGGGTGAACACCGGGGTGAACGTGGCCGCCAGCGACACCATCATCAGGATGTGCAGGCCGAGCAGCTGCCAGTAGGGCATATCCGTCGAGATCTGGGTGAAGCCGGCCAGCGAGACGGTGATGCCGATCGAGCCGGGGATCACCAGCACGCGCCCACCGAACTTGTCGAACAGCTTGCCGACGGTCGGACCGAGCAGACCCATCGCCAGACCACCCGGCATCACCAGCAGACCGGTTTCCAACGGGCTCAGGTGCCGCAGGTTCTGCAGGTACAGCGGCAGCAGGATCATCGAACCCATCATCGCCAGGAACGCGACCGACATCAGCACGAGTGCCTTGGTGTAGGTGCCTGCCAGCAGCACGCGCAGGTCGAGCAGCGGGGTGCCGGTGCGCTGCAACCGGATCTGACGCAGCGCGAACGCGCCGATCATGGCCAGGCCGACGGCGACGATCACGATCGCGGTCGTGTAGTCGTCACCGTGGAACTTGCTCAGCCCGTACACCAGCCCACCGAAACCGAGCGCCGCCAGCGCGACACTGAGCAGGTCGATGGCTCCGGCCTCC
>NZ_BDBD01000033.1 GCF_001612805.1 Nocardia coubleae NBRC 108252 | reverse complement strand
TGCCGTGGTAAGCGGTGAGGATGAGTATTCCGCGGTGGGCGGCGTGGTGGCGGATCAGCTCGATCAACGTCACGCCGTCGAACGATTCGGTGAGGTCGATGTATTCGACGAAGTCGTCCCCACCGACCGCGGTGCCGGAAAAGTCGAAGCGGCTGCGGTTGTCGTAGCCGACCGCGTACACCACCTTCGACGATCCGTCGGGTCGAGTCGGGTCGGCGAGCAGACGAGGCCGACCGTTGGACAGCAGATAGGTGCCCTCGTCTTTGGCCCATACCAGTGCCGGCGGCACCGGGTCGGGTTTGTCGGTGTCCCACTCGGGCCAGGAATGCTCACCAGCGGCCATGGCGTGCTCGGCAATGGGCAAGACCTGGCGCAGCGGGAACCACAACTCGAACGAACTCGATCGACGCATGATGCGATACCTTTCGTTTGAAGGGCACTGGGTGTTGGCGGCTTAGAACACCGCGCACGCTGTGCCGTAGCTGTTCCGGTGAAACCGGTGAGACCGATGAGCGGGTAAAGGATGTCGGTGGCGGCGCGTTGGCCGGGGACATCCGCCAGGCCTGTGTCGAGGGCTCGGTGAATCGAGGCCCCACACCCTGGAGGGAGCCTGAACGCGCTGTGTCGGTCGCGCCGCGCGAGGACGCGGCGAAGAGGGGGTATCGGCTCGGTGCCGTGGAACGTCGACCGCAACGCGGTCGGCGGGCTCACCGCGCTGAAGTAGATGTGCGGCGACAGGGCTCGGCGTGACGGGAGGGACTGCTAGGAGCGGCCCAGCGCTGGTCTGCGCTCAGCTCCTAGGCCGTCGCACAGATTCGGTTCTCGAGAGCTCGATCCTGCTGCCGCTCTGGGTATCCCGCGCGCGGGCTGGGTTGCCCGGCGGTCAGTGCTCGCAGTCGTTGTGCGCGGGCGGGCTGTAGGTGGTGGCACCGCACGCGAGGCAGGTGTGGGCGCGGTGGTGCCCGCCGACGCGGCGGCACGGCATGGCCGCGACCATCGCGCGTCCGGCGCCGAGGCGGTGCCCGTTCGGGCAGAACCGTGGGGAGGGCTCCGTCCAGATCCCGACCCGCAGGTAGGGTCGCGCCGACTCACACACCGATGGGAACATGTGTTCGATTATAGTATCGATCATGGAGGTGAGAGACTTAGTCCGGATCGGCACGAACGGCGTCAGCCAGTTCAAGATCCTCGAGATCGACGGCACCACCGCCCGGATCGAGCCGACCCTGGACGCCCCCGGCGCGTACCCGTTCTCGATGCGGCTGCTCGACCTGACTCCCTGGACCGGGTGAGCACGATGAACGACGGCGGAGACGAACCGAGCGGGCCCGCGCGAACCGAGGGCACCTTCCCTCGGCCGTTGTACCCGCAGGGGCGCGGTCACTTCGCGCGGACCGTGGTCGAATCGCCGAAGCCGGTATGGGTGCGGCTGGACGCCATCGTGATCCGCGATCCCGGCACGCCCCGCCACGTCAACGGTGCCGGACTGGACATGACCGGAGAACGTCCGGGACTGCTCACGCACTGGGTCCCGACCTATGCCGGTGAGTGGCTGGGCCGGGTCACCTACTCGATCGCCTACGCCGACGGCCGCCCGGATCTGCAGTTGAGCGACCAGCTCGTGCCCGCCTACGCGCTGCGCCCGCGAACCGCGGGCCCGGCCGGTCCTCGACGCTCCGCTGGCTGACCGCCGCCCCAGTACTGCGACTGGGCGCCGATCTCGGCCGCGGGGGAGTCGCGAGGCTGGGCTGGCTGGGTGGTCACGATGCGCGGGCGTAGTACCCGTCGATGCCGAGCTGGGTGAGTTCGTTGGTGAGTGGGGCGTAGTCGGGGCGGGCGGCGACCCAGGTGGTGAAGGTCGACCATTCCCAGCCGTGGTGGCGGGCGATGTCGCGGGATCTGAGGGTGCGGGTGTATTCGACCGAGGCATGGGCGAAGCCGAGGGCTGCTTGGACCTGTTGGGGTTTCAGCGAGCTGGCGAACACGCGCAGTTCGAAGGTGTCTTCGGGGTAGACGTTGATCGCTTGCTGTCGGCCGAACCCGTGGTGACTGCCGTGGGCGAATTCTCGGCATCGTCGGCGGGCGGCGGGAGTGAACTGCGCCCAGGTGGAGTTTCGGCGGGCCAGGGCGATGACCTCGGGTTGGTTGCGGTGGATGAATTTCATCCACCGGTAGATGTGGGCGGGGGAGTCGAACCCGTCGCGGGATAGGTGGATGTGGATGCCGACCTCGTCGTCGGTGTGGCAGCCGAGCAGCCGCAGCCTGCCCAGCAGCGACCAGGGGAACTCGCTGATCGCGTAGTGGTAGGTCATGGGGTGGGTGACCAGTTCGAACCCGCAGCTGATCGATCCGTCCTGCTTGAGGTAGGCCAGATCGCCGACGGCGGCCTCGGCGGTGTCGACGGCGTCGGTGAAACCGTCTCTGGTGGCGCGGATTTCGAGTTCGAGACCGAGGTAGAGGGGTCCGTCGCCGTGGAAGACGGGGGTGGGCTTGTAGAAGTAGTCGAAGATCGCGGGGTGGTCTGATCGGCAGTCCGAGCACTGGTCGGTGCCGAAGGGGACCAGGGTGACGCAGGTGTCGCATTCGCGGTATTCGCTGGCACACAGCTCGCACACGTCGATGCCGTCATCGGTGGTGTAGGCACGCGCGGTGCGCGCCAGGCAATCACCGCATCGCACGTAGTCGCGGGCACAGCTCGCGCAGAGGTCGTGGCCGCTGATGACCTCGACGAGGTCGCGGACCGAACTCCGGCACTGCGGGCACTCAGGCCAGTCGGCCCGGCAATCACCGCAGAGTCCGTCGGTGTCTGAGAGGTCGACGAGGTCGGCTGCCGGGGTCGCGGTGCGGCACTGGCCGCAGGCAGGTTCTGCGAGAACCGGGGTGGGCATGGGGGTGTTTCCTTCCGTGGAAAGCACTGAGCCCGCACCCGTGGTGGGTGCGGGCTCAGTGGCCGGTGAGGAATCAGAAGGCGCGATGCTGGACCGTCGGTTGCGCGTCGCGACCGAATGTGGGTCCGGGTCGGTGGACGGCTCCTGTTGTGGTTGTCCACAGAGGTATCCACAACATGTGGATATCTTGAGCGCCGGTCACGTCCCGGACCGACGCGCGGGCATCGAGCGGGCGGACCGACAGCCAGCGCATTACGCCGGGTCATCGGCTAGTCGGCAGTCTCAGGTCCTTCGGCAAGGCCGAGGGTTTCCCACAGTTTGCGGGCGGCGATGACTGCGGCGAGTAGGTCCATCGGCTGGGAATCGTCGGAATTCGGTGCCGGGTCGCGGACCTTGCGCAACCGCCGCAACGGCACGCCGCGTAGCGCGATCCCGGTGGCCTCTGCCCCGGATTCGTCGGCCGGCACGGTGAAGACTTCGTAGTCGTCGAGCCGGATCCAGGCCTCGTACCAGGCTTCGGCCGGTTTGCCCTCCCGACCCGGGGTGGTGTTCTCCGGGGGCGCCCAGTACCGGCAGCGGCACAACGGGTCACCACATCGGTTGAGCGGGGCGTTGCCGACGGGGTTGTAGCGGTCGACGTGCCCGGCCAGCATCACGCAAGCTTGGCGGCTGTACCAGGCGCATTCGGGGTGCAAGCCGGGTTCGACGGCGACGCCGCGTAGGTAGTCGGAGGGTCGGATCATCAACACCAGGGTGTCGTCGAGTCCTTCCCCGCAGACCTGACATCGCTTGTGGTGCAGGACTTCTGCGAGGCGGTGTGGGTCGATGTTTCCCCACACCGGGCGAGTGCGGTCGCGGTGGGCGAGAGTGATGTAGGGGACTACGAGTCCTGACGAGATCGGTGCTTTCGCCAGGCGCGCGGGGATCGGAACACGCTCGGGCGTGGGCGGTCGGGAGGTAGGGGAGTCGGGCAAGGAGGCCTCGGATCTGGTGGTTCGATATCGGGTGCGGTGTCCTCGGCCGGGCATCGGGGGGCGACGAGGACGACGGTGGTCGTTTGGTCGGGGCCGAAGGGTGTCTGCACGTGCAGGTGGATCAGCGACACCATGGAGGTGGTGGTCGGGGTGCCGGTGTTCCAGGGCTCGTAGAGGTTCTCGTCGGGGTCGGGGATCTGGGCTTGCAGCCAGGCGGTGAGTTCTCCGACGTGGGTGATCACGATGTCCAGCGTTTGCCGGTGTGGGGGTCGTGGTCATAGACGGGCACCACGGTGGGTGCGCCGAGGGCGTGCTCGGTGACCGAGGTCGGGAGCACGGCTTCTTCCCCGCTGGCGGCCCACCACCCGCGCGCGATCACCCACCGATCCTCGGCGCGGTGGGCGGGGACCAGCCGCCAACTGATCCCGGTCTTCGCGATACCGAACGGATCGTTACCCCAGCGGGTTTCGCGTGTCCCGTCGGCGGTGATGGTGTCGATCGCGGTGGCGTGTTCGATGCGCACCAACGCCATCACCGGCAAGTGATCGGCGATGATCTCGGTGTGGGGGAACACCGCGATCGGGGTTCCCGCGGCGGGGGTGTCGGCGAATGCGGCGTGCCAGCCGATCACCAACACCTCACGGGCGCGCCGGGGAATGGGGTGCAGGCGCGCGGTCCAGCGTGATGGCTCGGCCGCCCCGACCACGGTGGTGTTCACAGCAGCCCCTGGTCGCCGTCGGTGGTGGGCCGCTGGTGTTGCACGGATTCGATGAACCGCAACGGCACGATCACCTGCTCCCCGGCATCAGTGTTCAGGTTGACGTGGCGGGCGCCGACGGTGTCCACGCTCAACCGCGGCATCAGGTGCCCACCACGGGTGCGGACGGTGACGGGCAGGGTGTTGTGGCGGGCCTCGTGGAGTGCGGCCACCACCATGGTCGACTCGGTCGAACCGGTCACCGGGTCGGCGACAGCGCCGAGGCCACGCAACTGGTTCAGGGCGGCGCGCATCCTGTGGCGCAAGGGCGGAACGGTCAGTGGATAGGTCATCGGGGGTGTCCTTTCCAAGAGGGCTCCAGACGGAGCACGAAAGATGATGAGTGTCAGGCGGTTTCGAGCGCCATGAGGTCGGCGTAGCGGTCGGCCTCGCCGGGAAAGGTGCAGCGGCAGCGCGGGAAAGGATTCAGGCACGCTTCGCAAAAGCCGCAGTACGGGCAGTGCGGGCCGTCGGGGTTGTCGTACTCCGCCCCGCAGTTGTCACAGAACCCGTCGCCGAACTCGTAGTCGTAGAAGGCACCGGCCGGGTATCGGCCCAGCTCGTAGTTGTGGTTCGAATACCAGGAGCCCTCGCGCCAGTGCCCGCGGTGCTCGTTGAAGATGTAGGCGGGGTGGTTGTAGGCGGGATCGACGGTGAGGATGGCGGCCTTGTCGGTGCCCAGCCACCGTTCGAACCGTTCCCGACCGGCCCAGGAATCCAGCGACCCGAACGGGTTGTGGGGCAGGAAGTCCTCGGCGGCGATGCGGGTATCGGAACGGTCGTCACCCTTGAGGGGGTGGACGTGCTCGGGCAGGATCCCGTTGTGGGCCAGCACACTTCGTTTGTCACCGCCGATGGCGAACGGGTGACAGTTGGCGGTGGTGTGGTCACCGTGGGTGGCGAAGCGGGAATGGAACAACGCCGGCCCGTCCGGGAATGATGTTCGGGCTTGGGCGAATTCGGTGATCGTGGTCTGTGGGTCCAGGCCGTGGCCGACGATGAGTCGGTCTCCGGCGTGCACGGCCCACCCGTGCCCGTGCGGGTTCGCGACGGCGCCGGCGGCGAGGGCTTCGTAGTCGGCGACGATGCCGGGTTTGATGACGGTCAGGATGCACATGCGAAGTCCTCCAGGTTGCTGCGGGCCGCACCGGTTTCGGTCGGCGTCAGCGCGGCGAGTTCAGCGGTCAAGGCGGCGTATTCCGGGCGTTGAGCGACCCAGTCGGTGAAGGTGGCCCAGTCCCATCCCTGGCAGCGGACGACGTCGTGGGCACGCAAGGTGCGCGTGTATTCGACGGAGGCGTGGGCGAAGCCGAGCGCGGCTTTCACCTCGCGACGGTCGAGGGAGCTGGCGAAGACCCGCAGCTCGAAGGTGTGCTCAGGTCGGGCGTTGATGGCGTGATACCGGCCCCACCCGTGTCCGCCGTGCGCGAGGTCCTTGGCCATGGCGCGGATCTCGGGGTCGAAACCGGCCCATTGCGAATACTGGCGCCGCGCCAGGGCGGTGACGTCGTCTTCGTTGCGGTAAACGAGTTTGAGCCACCGATAGATGTGGGCGGGAGAGTCGAACCCCGCCCGCGACACATGGACGTGGATGCCGACCTCGTCATCGGTGTGACAACCCAGCAACCGCAGCCGCGTCAACAGCGCCCAAGGGAACTCGCTCATCGCGTAGTCGAAACTCATCGGGTGGGTGACCATTTCGAACCCACAACTGATCGACCCGTCGTATTTGAGGTAACCCAACCCGTCGAGATGGTTGTTCGCGGTCACGACCGAGTCCTCATAGCCGTGCACGGTGGTGCGGACTTCCAGTTCCATGCCCAGAAACAGCGGCCCTTGCCCGTGGAAGATGGGTTCTGGGGTGTAGTGGGAGTCGTGGACGCGTGAAGGGTCGGGCTGGGCGCAGTCGTCGCAGTAGTCGTCACGACCGCGGACCAGGATGCGACATCCGCGGCATCGGGTGTAGTCGTCGCGGCAGTCCTCACACACCGCCCGATCACCGTCGACGGTGTAGGAGTCGGCGGTTCGCAGATTGCAGTCGTCGCAGGCGGTGTAGGACTCAGCGCAGGACTCGCACACGTCACCGCTGGAGAGGACCGCCACGATGTAGGGCGCGTAGCGCCCGCAGTCCTCACACAGGGTGCAGGGTGCTCGGCAACCAGCACACCAGTAGTCGTCCGCGGTGGTCAGCGCGGCATCGCGGGCGGGGAGATCGCACCTCTCGCACAGGTCGAGAGTGGCCACACAGCCGGAGCAGAGATGTTCGTTCTCGGCGGTCTCGACCAACTCCGCAGTCGGGCGGCGGGCTGAACAGGCTTCGCATTCGGCGAGATCGACCAGGACAGCGGTCGGCATGGAATTCCTTCCCTGGAAACGACGAAAGCTCGCACCGACAGGTGCAGGCTCAGGGGACAGCGGTGGTGAATTGCGGGCGCGGCCGACTCGTCAGGGACTCGGGGCGCTCGGTCGTTTCACCACTGGCAGCGCGAGTGGCGGGTTGGAGGCACGGTGGCGTGGGCCGCGGGGTCGCGGTCGGCGGCATTCGCAGTGCGGGAACCGGTTCTCACACGCGAAGCACCACCCGCACGTGGTGCAGTACCGGCTCACCCGGTGCACGTCGACGGCCTCACAGCTGCGGCACACCGACCGGCGATGCGAGCCGTACCGCTGCGACCAGGGCAGATAGCTGCGGTTGGAGTACCAGATCCCGTTGTCCCACAAGCCGTTCGACTCGTTGAGCAGGTAAACCTGCTGGTCGAAGGCGGGGTCGACGGTGAGGATGAGCAGCTTGGATGACCCCAGCCAGGATTCGAGCCCCCGAAATCCCTTGTGGGTGTCGATCGAACCGAACGGCTGGCGTGGGAGGTAGTCCTCGGCGGCGATGCGGGTGTCGGATCGCCAGTCATACGGGCCCGGGTGCACCCGATTGGGTAGGACACCGTTGTGCGCCAACACGGTTCGTTTGTCGCGGCCGAGGGGGAAGGGGTGGCAGTTGTCGACGGTGCGGATGCCGTGGGTGGCGTAGCGGGAATGAAACAACGCCGGACCACGCGGATGCTGGGCACGGACCCGGGCGAACAGGTCGATCACCTCTTCGGCGTTCATGCCGTGCCCGGTCACGATCCTGGGCCCGGCGATGACCGCGAACCCGTGCCCGTGCGGATTGGTCAGCGCGCCATGACGCAACGCGATCGGGTCCGGGGCGACGGAGGAGGGGATGAAGGTCAAGAGGCACACAGCACGCCCTCCTGTTCGTCGATCTGTTCGGCAAGGTGGGCGAGTTCAGCGACCAAGGGCGCGTATTCGAGGCGGTGGGTCAGCCAGTCGGTGAACTGCTCCCAGTCCCACCCACCTGCGTGGATCTGGGCGACGGTGAGGTCGGCGGTGTAGGCGATGGAGGCCTCGGTGAACGCCAACGCCGCCTGCACCTGGCCGGGATCGAGAGTGCTGGCGAAGACCCGCAACTCGAGGGTGTCGCGCGGGTGGGGGTTGATCGCCTGGTAGCGCGGCAAACCCACCGCGTGGCGAGCACCTTTGGCCAGGTCCTTGACCCGAGAACGAGTGTCGAGCTCGAACGGGGCGTAACGGCTGGTGCGTCGCGCCAACCTCGAGACCTGGTCGGAGTTGCGGTACACCAGCTTCATCCACCGGAAAATGTGGGCGGGCCCGGTGAACCCGGCCCGCGACGCGTGCACGTGCAGCCCGACACCGGGACCGGTCTCACAGCCCAACCGGGCGAGCTGGTGCAGGACCTGCCAGGGGAATTCTGTGAGGGCGTACTGGTAGGTCATCGGGTGGCACACGATCTCGAAACCCATGGGCCGGATCGAGGAATCACGCTTGAGATAGCCGAGCGACCCGAGTGCGTCGGTGGCGGTCGCGATCGCGTCGCCGAAACGGTCTTCGGGCACAACGACTTCCAGTTCCAATCCGAGGAACAACGGGCCGGTGCCGTGGAAGATCGGGTCGGGCCGGTAGGTGTAGTTCCACAACGTGTGCCGATCAGCGCACCGATCACACCCGCGCCGCCCCGCCAGCAGGGTGCCGCAGTCCGGGCACGCCCGCAGCTGCCGGGCGCATTCCGGGCAGGTGCGGTGGTTACCGACGACGTAACGGCTGTGGCGGGTGAACCGTTCACACCGGAAGCACTGATCGAACAACTGGTGCGCGCAGATCCCGCAGACGAAACCATCGTTATCGGTGCGCAGACCGGTGAACGACACCTCCGTACACGACGCGCACGAGTTCAATCCGGTCGCACAGTCCGAACACAGCCCCCGCCCGACGGCGGTGTCGGTGAGGGCGAGCGAACGCACGCCGCAGCGGTAACACTGCGCGCACGTTCGGGCGCATTCGTGGCAGACGATTCCGCCGTCGATCGACAGACGAGTACCGGGTTCACGGGATCGGCAGACCCCGCACGGGTCAGGAAGATCGAGATCGGGCACAGCAAACCCTTCTGAAAGACGACGAACGCCGCACCCGAAAACCGGGATGCGGCGTGAAAGAACAGGACGAAGAACGTGACCGAAGAACCGGGACAGGTCAGGCGGCGCGTGCAATTGCCAGGCGGCAGTCGACCGGCTCGCCCAGATGGCGGCCCTCGCAGGTAACCAGCTTCAGCACACGGGAGGGCTGGGCGAGCTTGTGTCGGGCGATCGCCTCGAACTCATCGATCCGGCTGGCGTTGATCGCTTCGTAGCGCTCAGTTACATCCGCGCCCAGACCGTCGACGTCGGGCAGTCCGGCCTGACGCCACATCCGCACGTACAGGCCGAACGCGGTGGTGTTCAAGGGCGTCACCAAGCTCGCGCGCATCAGCGACAGCACGACCTCGACCGAGGTCCCCGGCTTGGTCGACACACCAGTCGCGACCCGCTCGAGCAGCTCTCGGGCATGTGCACGGTAGACGAACTCGGTGGCCATGCGTTCCTCGGTCGCGGTCAACAGCGAAAAGCTGTGATGCAACACATCAGACACATCGGGGTGAGCCTGCTGGGCGCGACGAATCTCGTCCTCGGCCCACTCCTGCTGCCTGAACGTCGCGAGGAGGGTCTTGGTGAACTCCGATCCGGCTAGCTCGCGGAGGATCGGTTCGAATCTGGTGAGCGAGGTGGTCATCGGTCTCCGTTCTTCGGAACTGTGCGGGCGAGAACCGTTGGGACGGAACCCGAGGCGCGGATCGCCAGGTATTGCGCGCGGGCCAGGCGCGGCGCGCAGAAGTGGAACCGTCGTGGGTGATGAAAGACGGTGCAGCGCTGGCATGTTGCCGTCGGGGTCCTGGCGAGGGCCTGGGTCTGCGGGTTAGGCTGGCAGGCGGAGGAGCCGTTGGTCGGGCCATTCTCAGGAGATCGAGATGCCTGCTGGCAAACAACGACGATCCAAGCGCGACCCCGAATCGAGTCGCCGTTTGGACGAAGTGCAGAAATTGATGAAAGCGCGGCGTGAGGCAGCCAGGCGCCGTGAGACCGCCACGATGGACGCGGTCCAGACCTACCTACACGCGGCAGGAGCGATCCGGCAGCGCACCGGCATACACGAGCAGCGCCTCGGCGAGCTCCATAAGCGAATCGAACAGTTGGAACGCGAGTACGACGCCGAAGTCACGCAATTGCGCGGCCAGCAAGCCGGAGCGGTCACAGCGATGCGCGAGTTGGGCGAGACGGATGCGAGCATCGGTGCACTACTCGAACTCACCAGCAAACAACTTCGGCAACTCACGGCCCTGGCCCGAGCGGCCGAAAACCCCGCCGCCGGTCCCGGCGGACAGGATGATCCGAGTGATGTGCAACGTAGAGGTCTACTCACCCGAAGTGACGTCGAAGTGGGTCCTTCTGGTCCGCAGGGCGCACTGAGCACTGACGCGCCAGGTCAGAGTTTGGCGTAGCCCCCGGTGTTCCAGACATGCCAACGGAATTGAGCCGGAGCGAGCGGGACGCGGTGCGGGACACCGGGCTCGGTCGGATACGGCCAGTAGACGACACCACATCGGTGGCAGTAGTAGGCGTGGCTCCACACTCCACGAGCCCTGTTACGTCCTGCCAGAACCTTGCCGCTTCGGTTGGAACGTTTGACAGCGGCGATCAGGATCGCGACCACCGGCACGGACAGCCCAACCGGAACGATGAGCAGCCCTATCAGGGTGCCGGTGACCTCAACGACATCCCCTCGTAGTGGTTCTTTCTGCAGCGAGGCATAGCACATGGTGTAGAGGAGAAGGACGAAAAGGCCCAAACCCACGCCCACGGCGAACAGCCGACTCGCCGACGGCAGAATCGGCTGCCAGGCCAGGCTTCTCGCGAGCGCGGAGCTGTGGCTGTACTCGTGCGTGGATGTGCCAGCGACAGGGAACAAACCACCGGACGCGATTCCGACACCGGCGTACGCACCGGTGCTGTAGCCGCCGTGCGTGCCATCGGACATGACAGCGGGCACGTTCTGAACCCAGTCGACGCGTTGGCACTGTGGACAAGACATATCGAAGTTCACAGGTCCCCCAAGGACATGGTTTCGCTGGAGAAGAGCACGAGAAGTGTGGTACCTGGCAACGAACCGTGCATCGATCAAACACCGGACCCGAGCCACTGTCGATGTGGCGTGAACCACATCCGGCAAATGTTCAGCCCCCGTGCGCACACGTCGAAACAGTGTCTGCCCCAACCGGTCACAGGTAGTGGGCGTGCGCACGGTCGAACGCAGCGTGCGCACATCGCGCCGGTCAGTCGGGCACTACGTGCGCACGGTTGGATTGGTGTGCGCACGGTCGGCGGGTGGGTCGTTGTCGGTGTGCGCACGGTCGGTGGCAGCTCTTGCATGCAGTCGTTCGGCATCTCGCAGGATCCGGCTGACCGCGGACCGGCTGCGTCCGAGTTCGCGTGCAATGCGGGTGGCGCTCCAATTATCGAGGTAGCGATGGGTCAGCACCGCAAAGACGGTCGCGCGATCGCGACGTCCGCCAGGGTCTTGGTCGCAGATCGACGTCGCCAGCGCCTGCAGGTCGATGTCTGAGCTGATCCGATCATCGAGGAATTCCTCGACGGGTTCGGAATGTTCCGGCGGCGAGGCGGGCAGTGCTACTCGGACACCCTCAGTCGGGCGTGGTTCGAGAGCTGGTAACCGTGCTGGCGTCTGAGATGCCGCTTCGATGTCGGTGTTGGGTTGATGTGCGTGCGCCAGAATCAGCAGGGCCAGCGAACTTTGCGTCATGCTTCCCTCCACGATGAGCGGCCACAGCCACGCTTCGCCAGCGGGCACACCCGCAGTGGTCGCCAGGGCGCGGAGCGCGGTGAACGACAGCCAGAACGCCCCGCCGGCGATCACCACGGTCAGGGCGGTCGCAGCGCGACGCGCAGCGGCGGAGACGGTGTCGGCGCGTGCGAGCAGCGCCACACCATGAACGGCCGCCAGCAACGCCAGCGGCGGAATGACCGCGACAGTGGCCGCGACCACGGGCAAGGCCGTGGTGTGCAGGACGGCCTGGGTCGCGTTGCCGATCACGCTGACTCCGGCGGCGATACAGAGCTCGGTCCAGAAGAAGACGTGCGCACGGTCGGTGCCCACGTCTTCGCTCGTCGGGGGCTGGTTACAGGCGGATGATGGCAATATCGGTTGCACAGGCTGATCCCCTTGCTTGGGCGCTTTGGGTCGTCAGAAGCCGCGGTCAGAGGCAGTGCTTCACCAGCGGAGGTCCGATGAGCCGAGCCCGCCGAGGCCGTGAAAGGTCAACAACTGCACCGCCTATCGGCGAACCTCGACGTCGATCAAGGCTGAATCGGTGACCGAGCACGGTGAGGCTGGAACCGTTCAACGAGGGCGCGGTCTTGGATGCGGCCTCGACCCCCGCACGAAATCACCGCCGGGCCTAGGTTCTGTCTCGAAGTCAGTGATGGGGTGGCACCGCGCAGCGATGCCACCCCATCAGCACGTTCGGTCGAAGCTGTTGCCCGCGTTGGCATATAG
>NZ_BDBD01000032.1 GCF_001612805.1 Nocardia coubleae NBRC 108252 | reverse complement strand
CACAAAAAGGCCCTCCAGCCACGCTGGAGGGCCTTTTTGCGTTCTCCGGAGCGTCCCCTAGAGTGGCCGGGTGCGCCTTGTCATTGCTCGTTGCCAGGTCGATTACGTCGGTCGGCTGACCGCTCACCTCCCGATGGCCCGCAGGCTCTTGCTCATCAAGGCCGACGGTTCGGTGCTGGTGCATTCCGACGGCGGCTCGTACAAGCCGCTCAACTGGATGAGCCCGCCGTGCTGGCTCCAGGAGCGCGACGTCGCCTCGCTGAACCCGCCTGCGGAACTGCCCGAGGGTGTGCGTCCGCTGCGCGAGGAGCCCATGAAGGCACCCGAGAACAACTTCAAGGCCCTGTGGGTGGTGACCAACAAGGCCGGCGAGGAACTGCGCATCGCGATCGAGGAGATCGAGCACGATTCCTCGCACGAGCTCGGTATCGATCCCGGCCTCGTGAAGGACGGTGTGGAGGCGCACCTGCAGGAGCTGCTCGCCGAGCATGTCACCAAGCTCGGGGAGGGGTACACCCTGGTGCGCCGCGAGTACATGACCGCGATCGGCCCCGTCGATCTGCTGTGCCGCGACGCCGACGGCGCGACGGTCGCCGTGGAGATCAAGCGCCGCGGCGATATCGACGGCGTCGAACAGCTCACCCGCTACCTGGAACTGCTCAACCGCGACCCGCTGCTCGCACCTGTGCGCGGCGTGTTCGCGGCCCAGCAGATCAAGCCGCAGGCCAAGACACTCGCCGAGGACCGGGGGATCCGTTGCCTCACGCTCGATTACGACGAGCTGCGTGGCACCGAGAGCAACGTTTTCCGGCTGTTCTAGGAAGCAGTGCCATGCCGCGTCGTAAACCGCGCCAGGAACGCCGTAGCGGCCCGCCGCCGCTCGGTGACGTGTACGGGCGCACCGAGGAGGGACCGGGCGGCGACGAGATCTATGTCGTGCGAACGGTTCCCGGTGCGCGTGCCGTGAAGACCTACCGCTGCCCGGGCTGTGACCACGAGATCGCGCCGGGAGTGGCCCATATCGTCGCGTGGGCCGTCGAGGGCGGTGAGGACGACCGTAGGCACTGGCATCAGGGTTGCTGGAACGGCAGGCGCACACGGGGCATCACGCGCCGCTGGTCCTGAACCAGGGCCGAGACGCCGAAAACCGGAGGCCACCTCGATGATTCGAGGTGGCCTCCGGTTTTCCAGGTGTAGACGTGTCGTCGCAGAGTCCGACAGGGTCAGTTGACGTCGGCGCTCTCGCGGTCCTCGTCGACGATGTCCTCGTCGGAGACCTCCGGGATGGCCTTGTTCTGGCGCGAGCCCGAGACGGACTTGTTGTTGCCATTGTTGTTGTTGCTGATCGACTTACGCTCCGGGGCGCCGTCGAGCAGTTCGCTCTCACGGTTGACCGCCGCCAGCATGGCGGGCACCGAGTCGAGCTGACCGCGGATACCGAGCAGCTGGGCAAGGACCCGGCCGCGCAGCACGCGCATCTCCTCGGCCAGTTCCTTCGCGTGCGCGATCTTGCGCTCGGAGGTCTGGGTGGCGGAGCTGATGAGGCGGTTGGCCTCGTCGGTCGCGTCCTTGATCCGCTGGGCGGCCTCGGCGCGGCTGGTGGCCTCGAGCTCCTCCATGGCACGAGTCAGCTTGGTGCGCCGATCGTTCATGGTGGCCTCGAAGTCCTGCTGGGTGGCCTTGCGCTTGGCCTCGGCCTCCTTGGCGAGACGCTCGGCCTCGGCCTGGGCGGCCTCGATGATCTTGGTCGACTCGGTGCGCGCCTTCGCGAGGGTCTGCTCGAACTCGATCTCGAGCGCCTCGCGCTTCTCCTTGGTCTCCGCGAGCAGCGACTCGTACTTGCCACGCATCTCGGTGGCCTGCTGCTCGGCGATCGACACCATCTCGGCAGCCTCGGCCTGGGCCAGTGCGCGAACCTCGGACGCTTCGTCCGAGGCCAGGCGCAGCATGCGCGAGATACGGTCGGACATACCTTCGGCGGTGGTCGGCGGCACGGAGAGCCGGTCGACCTCCTTGCGGAGCTCGTCGATCTCGTCCCGGGCGTCTTCCAGCTGGGCGGCGAGATTGCGGGCCTGCGCGGCGGCAGCATCCCGGTCGGTGGCGGTGACGCGAAGCTCCGCGTCGAAGCGGTCGAAGTAGTTGCGCACCTCGTCTTGCGCATAACCCTTGCGCACAACGGTGAAGGGCAGTGCAACGAAGCGATTGCGATCGGACTCAGGTGACGACATGGCACACAAAATACAGCCTCGAGCGACACGATGGAGACTCGACCGGGAATGTGATCTCGCCGAGATTTCCCGGTCCGACCGGCCTACTAGTGCGTAACATGCGGGTTCGGCTCCACGAGCTCGATCAGCACACCCCCAGCATCCTTCGGATGGACGAAATTGATGCGAGAATCAGCGGTTCCGTGTCGAGGGGCCTCGTACAGCAAACGCAGCCCACGCTCGCGCAGGAAGCCCGAAACGGCCTCGATATCGGTGACCCGGTAGGCCAGCTGCTGCAGTCCCGGGCCGCTGCGGTCGATGAACTTGGCGATGGTCGACTCGGGCGTGAGCGGGGCCAGCAATTGCAGGGCGGTCGCGCGGTCGGCGGCGGCCGGGCACGACAGCATCGCCTCGACGACGCCCTGGGCCTCGTTCACCTCGCGGTGGGTCTCGACCATGCCGAGGTTGTCGGTGTACCAGGCCACCGCGGTGTCGAGGTCGGGCACGGCGATGCCCACATGGTCGACGGCGATGACGTAGTCGGCGGGGATGAAGTTCGCATTGGTCACCCCACGAAGCTAGCGCGACCTGCGTACCAGCCGCCGGTCCGCAGGGGTTACCGTTGAGTACAGGTTCGAACTATGAATGCGAGGCTTGCGTGACCACTTCTGTCATCGTGTCCGGTGCGCGTACCCCGGTCGGGCGGCTGCTTGGCGGTCTGAAGGACTTCAAGGCCTCGGATCTGGCCGGTGTGGCCATCAAGGCCGCCCTGGAGAAGGGTGGCGTCGCGCCCGAGCAGGTCCAGTACGTGATCCTCGGCCAGGTGCTGCAGGCCGGTGCGGGGCAGCTGCCCGCGCGCCAGGCCGCCATCGCCGCGGGTATCCCGATGGACGTGCCGTCGGTGCTCGTCAACAAGGTCTGCCTGTCCGGCATCAACGCGATCGCCTTGGCGGATCAGCTGATTCGCGCCGGTGAGCACGAGATCATCGTGGCAGGCGGTATGGAGTCGATGAGCCAGACCCCGCACCTGCTGCCCAAGAGTCGCGAGGGCTTCAAGTACGGCAACACCACCCTCGTGGACCACATGGCCTACGACGGCCTGCACGACGTCATCACCGATCAGGCGATGGGTCTGCTCACCGAGGACCGCAACGACCTCGACAAGGTGAGCCGCGAGGAGCAGGACGCGTTCGCCGCCGCCTCGCACCAGCGTGCCGCGGCCGCGTGGAAGAACGGTGTGTTCGAGGGCGAGGTCGTGCCGGTGGCCGTGCCGCAGCGCAAGGGCGACCCGGTCTACGTCACCGAGGACGAGGGCATCCGCGCCGACACCACCGTCGAGTCGCTCGGCAAGCTGCGTCCGGCCTTCCGCAAGGACGGCACCGTCACCGCGGGCACCGCCTCGCAGATCTCCGACGGTGCGGCCGCGGTGGTCGTGATGAGCAAGGCGAAGGCCGAGGAGCTCGGGCTCGAGTGGATCGCGGAGATCGGTGCCTCGGGTCAGGTCGCCGGACCGGATTCGACCCTGCAGGACCAGCCGGCCAACGCGATCCTCGAGGCCTGCGCGAAGGAGGGCATCACGCCCGCCGACCTGGATCTGATCGAGATCAACGAGGCGTTCGCCGCCGTCGGTGTCTCCTCGACCAGGAAGCTCGGCTACGACCCGGAGAAGGTGAACGTCAACGGCGGCGCCATCTCCATCGGCCACCCGCTCGGCATGTCCGGTGCGCGCATCCTGCTGCACCTGGCGCTGGAGCTGAAGCGCCGCGGTGGTGGCGTTGGTGCTGCCGCGCTGTGCGGTGGTGGCGGTCAGGGTGACGCCCTGATCATCCGCGTGCCTGCCTGATATTTCGACGCGACCGGCCCCGGTGAGTTCCGGGGCCGGTTGTGACGGGTGCAACTACACGGTGTCGTAGGTCATGCGGCACAATGGGCGCATGGGTTTCTTTGATCTGCGGTCTGTCGCGAGTCGGTTTCGGTTCTTCGCAGTGCTCGAGGCCATTTCCTGGGTCGGTCTGCTGCTCGGAATGGCGTTCAAGTACCTGCCCGAGGAGGGCAACGAGATCGGTGTGAAGATCTTCGGTCCGGTGCACGGTGGCATCTTCGTGCTGTTCGTGCTGACCGCGCTGCTCACCGCCCGCGAGCTGAACTGGAACTGGAAGACCACCGTCCTGGCGCTCGCCTCGAGCATCCCGCCGCTGTTCACCGTGATCTTCGAGGCCTGGGCCGTGCGCACGGGCAAGCTCGGTGAGCTGAGTGCGAACAGCAAGGGCGCCGCGGCTGCCACCTCCAGCGCTTCGTGACAAACTGGAAACCGTGACTCGACCCGCTTCCCGTCGTCCTTCGCCCGCCGTCGCCGCTGCCATGTCAGGGGCGGTGGATCTGTCCGGTCTCAAGCAGCCTGCCGCCGCTCCGGGTGGCGCGGGCGCGCCGGGTGACCATTCGGTCACCGAGGCCGACTTCGAGACCAAGGTCATCCGACGCTCGATGCAGGTGCCCGTGGTTGTCGCGCTGTACTCGCAGCGCAGCCCGGGCAGCGTCGAGCTGGTGCGCACCCTGGAACGGCTCAATGCCGACGACCGTGGTGCGTGGGATCTGGCCGCGATCGAGGCCGAAGCCAATATGAACATCGTCCAGGCGCTGCGGGTGCAGGGCATTCCGACGGTGATCGCGGTGGCCGGTGGGCAGCCACTGGCCGACTTCGAAGGCGCTCAGCCCGAACCGCAGGTGCGTCAGTGGCTCGACGCGGTCGTCGAGGCGACCGCGGGCAAGCTCGAGGGCAACGGCGCGCAGGCCGAACCCGAGAACGACGACCCGCGCTTCGTGGCCGCCGAGAACGCGCTCGCCGAAGGTGACATCGCCGGTGCCGAAGCCGCCTACGAGGCCATCCTCGCCGAGGAACCGAACAATGCCGAGGCCAAGGCGGCGCTGCGGCAGCTGAAGTTCCTGACCAGGGCCCAGCAGATCGACCCGGGGGTGGTCGCCACCGCCGACGCCGATCCGGGCAATCTGGATGCCGCCCTCGGCGCCGCCGATGTGGAACTGCTCGAGCAGCGTCCCGAGGCCGCGTTCGACCGGATCATCGCCGTCGTCAAGCGCACCGCGGGCGATGACCGTGACCGGGCCCGCACCCGCCTGCTCGAACTCTTCGAATTGTTCGATCAGGCAGAGCCTTTTGTGATCGCCGCGCGGCGCAAGTTGGCCGCCGCGCTGTACTGACACCCATCGACCACGGGCCGCCCGGCAGTACGCCTGGGCGGCCCGTCGCACGTCCGGCCTCAGGCGGGCGCGCTCAACCAGAGGGCGCTGTGGGGAGCCAGGCGCACGGTGGTCGAGGCGGGGTGACCGTGCCAGGGGGTGTCCTCGGCTGTGACGGCACCGAGGTTGCCGATACCTGAACCGCCGTATCCGGTGGCGTCGGTGTTGAGGATCTCCGACCAGGAACCCGTGTGCGGCAAGCCGATTCGGTAGTTCTCGTGGGTGGCGCCGGAGAAGTTGAACACGCACGCGACCGCGCTGCCGTCACTACCCCAGCGCAGGAACGCGAAGACATTGGCGGCGCTGTCGTCGGCCTCGATCCAGGCGTGCCCGCCGGGGGTGGTGTCCTGCGACCACAGCGCCGGATGCGCCACGTAGGTGCGGTTGAGATCGGCGACCATGGTCGAAATGCCCTGGTGCAGTGGGTTTTCCAGTTCGTGCCAGTCGAGGCCGCGATCGTTGTCCCATTCGCGGAACTGGCCGAATTCCTGGCCCATGAACAGCAGTTGTTTGCCGGGGTGCGACCACATGTAGGCGAGCAGGGCGCGCACGCCGCTCGCCTTGGCGAAATCGTCGCCGGGCATGCGCGTCCACAGCGTGCCCTTGCCGTGCACCACCTCGTCATGACTGATCGGCAGCAGGTAGTTCTCGCTCCAGGCGTAGACGAGGGAGAACGTCATCTCGTTGTGGTGCCAGGCGCGGTGGATGGGGTCGCGGCCGAGGTAGCCGAGGGTGTCGTGCATCCAGCCCATGTTCCACTTCATGGTGAATCCGAGGCCGCCCACGTCGGTGCCACGGGTCACGCCGGGCCAGGTGGTGGATTCCTCGGCGATGGTCACCACGCCGGGGTGGGCGCCGTGCACGGTGTCGTTGAGTTCCTGCAGGAAGTCGACGGCTTCCAGGTTCTCGCGCCCGCCGTAGATGTTCGGTTCCCAGCCGCCCGCCGGGCGTGAGTAGTCCAGGTACAGCATCGAGGCGACGGCATCGACGCGCAGGCCGTCGATGTGGAATTCCTCGATCCAGAAGGTGGCGTTGGCGACGAGGAAGTTGCGTACCTCGTTGCGGCCGAAGTCGAAAACGTAAGTGCCCCAGTCGAGTTGTTCGCCACGGCGCGGGTCGGGGTGTTCGTAGAGCGGGGTGCCGTCGAAGCGGGCCAGCGCCCACTCGTCGCGCGGGAAATGGGCGGGTACCCAGTCGAGCAGCACGCCGATGCCCGCGTTGTGCAGGTGGTCGACGAAGTAGCGGAAGTCGTCGGGGGTGCCGAAACGCGAGGTCGGCGCGTAGTAGGAGGTGACCTGGTAGCCCCAGGAACCGCCGAAGGGATGCTCGGCCACCGGCAGCAATTCGACATGGGTGAAACCCGCTGCCCGGACGTATTCCGCCAGCTGCTCGGCGAGTTCGCGATAGTTCAGGCCGGGGCGCCAGGAGCCGAGATGCACCTCGTAGACGCTCATCGGGGAGCGGATGGCATCGGTGCTCGCGCGCCGGTCCAGCCAGGCGCTGTCGCCCCAGATGTGGTCGGCGCGGGCCACGACCGACGCGGTGGCGGGTGGCACCTCGGTGGCGAAGGCGAGCGGGTCGGCGTGGTCGACCACGCGACCGTCGGCACCGTGCACCCGGTACTTGTAGCGCGTGCCCGGACCGACACCGGGAACGAAGACCTCCCACACCCCGGAAGTGCCGAGCGCGCGCATCGGCGCCGATTGCCCGCCCCAGTGGTCGAAGTCGCCGAATACCGTGACGCCACGCGCGTTGGGTGCCCACACCGCGAACGACGTGCCGTCGACATCGCCGTCGAGGGTGGTGTAGTGGCGGGGATGCGCGCCGAGCACCTCCCAGAGCCGGGTGTGCCTGCCCTCGCCGATGAGATGCAGGTCGAATTCACCGACGGTCGGCAGGAAGCGGTAGCCGTCGGCGGTGACGACCGTCGGGCCGCCGGGGTATTCGGTGCGCACCCGGTAGTCGTCGATCCGGGGGTACGGCAGGACGGCCGCGAAGATGCCGTGGCCCAACGACTTCAGCCGGTGTTCGGCGCCGCCGACGAGGACGGTCACCGTGTCGGCGTGCGGACGCAGCACGCGCACGGCGGTGCCGTCGGCGTGGGGATGGGAGCCGAGAACGGTGTGCGGGTCGGGATGGGTACCCGCCGCCAGCAGCATCAGATCGCGGCGCTTCATCTAGAAGCTCCGCCGGAAGGCGAGGGCCGCACGGGCTTCGGCGGGCACCGCGGGCAGGGCGATGATGTGGGCGACCGCGCGTGCCGGGTCGAGCCGCACCCAGTTGCGCTGGCCCCAGTGGTATTCCTCGCCGCTCACCTCGTCGAACACCACCGGGTGGTCGTGCCATTCGCGGCCGATCGTCGGCATGTCCAGGCTGACGTGACCGTCCTCGGCGGCGTAGGGGTTGAGATTGACGATCACCAGCACCGCGTCGCCGCTGACCGGATCGAATTTCGAATAGGCGATCAGCGCGTCGTTGTCGACGTGGTGGAAGTGGATGCAGCGCAACTGTTGCAGCGCGGGGTGATTGCGGCGGATCTCGTTGAGCCGGGTGAGCCACGGTTCCAGCGACTCGCCGCGGTCGAGGGCGGCGGCGAAGTCGCGCGGGCGCAGTTCGTACTTCTCCGAATTCAGGTATTCCTCGCTGCCCGGGCGCACGGCCTCGTGCTCGAACAGTTCGTAGCCCGAATACACGCCCCAGGTGGGGCTGAGGGTGGCGGCGAGGGCGGCGCGCAGGGCGAACATGCCGGGGCCGCCGTGCTGCAGGCTCTCGTGCAGGATGTCGGGGGTGTTCACGAACAGGTTGGGCCGGGCCTCGTCGGCCTTGGCGGCCAGTTCGTCGCCGAACTCGGTGAGTTCCCACTTTTGCACGCGCCAGGTGAAATACGTGTAGGACTGCGTGAATCCGCGCCTGGCCAGGCCGTATAGGCGGGCCGGGCGGGTGAAGGCCTCGGAAAGGAAGATCACGTCGGGGTCGGTGCGGCGCACCTGCGCGATCAGCCACTCCCAGAAGTCGGCGGGCTTGGTGTGCGGGTTGTCGACGCGGAAGATGCTGACGCCCAACGCGATCCAGTGGCGCACCACCCGCAGCACCTCGGCGTAGATGCCGTCGGGGTCGTTGTCGAAATTGACCGGGTAGATGTCCTGGTACTTCTTGGGCGGGTTCTCCGCGAAGGCGATGGTTCCGTCGGGAAGGGTGGTGAACCACTCCGGATGCTCGGTGACCCAGGGGTGGTCGGGGGCGCACTGCAGGGCCAGGTCGAGGGCCACTTCGAGGCCGAGTTCGGTTGCCCTGGCGACGAACTCGGTGAAATCGGCCTCGGTGCCGAGTTCGGGGTGGATGGCGTCGTGACCGCCGTCGGCCGAGCCGATGGCCCAGGGTGAGCCGACATCGCCGGGCTCGGTGGTCAGGGAGTTGTTGCGGCCCTTGCGGTTCACCGTCCCGATGGGGTGGATCGGTGGCAGGTAGACCACGTCGAAGCCCATGCCCGCGATGCGGGGAAGGTCGCGGGCGGCCGTGGCGAAAGTGCCGTGCACCGGGTTGCCTTCGGCGTCGCGGCCACCGGTCGAGCGGGGGAAGAACTCGTACCACGAACCGACGAGGGCCCGACGGCGTTCGGCGAGTACCGAGAACTGCTGACCGCGCGTGACCATCTCCCGCAACGGGGTGGCCCGTAGGATCTCGGCGACTTCCTCGGTGAAGGCAGGCGCCACGCGCGCCGGGAGTTGTTCCTCGCTACGCAGGGCGTTCGCGACGGCGTGCAGCCGCTCGAACTGCCGCTTCGGCACCGCCTGGGCGGCGCGCTCGAACAGGCGGGCGCCGATCTCGAGATCGTTGGCGAGATCGGCGGCCGACTGACCGACCGACAGCTTCGCCTCGACCGCCGAGCGCCAGGTGGCGATGGGATCGCTCCAGCCCTCGACCCGGTAGGTCCACACGCCCGGCACGTTGGGGGTGAACACCGCGTTGAACACGTCGGGTTCGTAGTCGGGCGTCATCCGGATGCGGGTGATCCGTGACGACCCGGGCGCACGCACGGCGAGCGTGGCCGCGACCGCGTCGTGGCCTTCCCGCCACACGACCGCACGCACGGGAAATACCTCGCCGACCACGGCTTTGGCGGGTCGTCCGCCAGGGATCCACGGGGCGATGTCATCGATGGCTATCCGGCCGCTCACATCCCACAACGTACTGGTTTCCGGCGGTTCTTGGCGCGCACGCGCGGGCCTCGGCGGCCGGATCGAGACCGAGGGGCCCAAGATCGCCGCGATCCAGCGCGGCATTCGTCGATGGCGACAGGCGGTGTGCGGCCGGAGGTGCTGTCGGCTAGTGGGTGGTTCGGAGTGCGGTGAGGAGGTGGTCGAGTGCGGTGATGGTATGTGGGAGGGCGGTGGGGTCGTCGGTATCCGCCAGCCAGAGGGCGGCTTCGTTCATGGCGCCGGAAAGGAGGTGGGTCAGCGGGGCGACTGGTTGTGGGGGGAGGGTGCCCGCGTCGATCAGGGTTTGCAGGGCCTCGCAGAGGTGGCGGGCGGAATTGGCCTCGTCGAGGGCGCGCCACTCGTGCCAGCCGAGTACCGCTGGGGCGTCGACCAGCATGATGCGCTGGATGTGCGGGTCGGCGCAGGCGCGCAGGAACGCCGCGCAGCCGGTGGTGAGCTGGGTCCAGGGGTCGGGTTCGGTGTCGGCGGCGGCCGCTACCTGCTCGCCGACCTCCTGCTGCACCTGCGCGAGGACAGCCTTGAACAGGTCGGCCTTGCTCTCGAAGTGGTGATACAGCGCGCCTTTGGTGACACCGGCTGCGGTGACTATCTCCGCGAGGCCGACTGCCGCATAGCCTTTCGCGGCGAACAGCTCCCTGCTCACCCGCACCAGCAGGCGTCTGGTCTCCTCGCGCTGCTGCGCCCGTGCCGTCGAAACCATCGCCGTCCTCCCATTGACCTACCACCGGTATGTGAACTAGCCTACGACACATACCAACGGTATGTGAAAGGTGAACACCATGCGGCTCAGCAGCTGTTACCCCGTCCTCGCCACCAGCCGAATCGCAGAATCGCGCGACTTCTACACCACCTGGTTCGGCTTCGAGATCACCTTCGAAGCCGACTGGTACGTGAGCCTGCGCCGCCCCGGCCGCGACGGCGAACCGACCTGCGAACTGGCCCTTCTCGATCCAACCCACCCCACCGTCCCAGCCGGCTACCGCAAACCCGTCCAGGGCCTACTGCTGAACTTCGAGGTAGACGACGTAGACGCCGAATGGGAACGAATGGTCGTCACCGGCGGCCTCCCCACCGAACTAGACCTACGCACTGAAGACTTCGGCCAACGCCACTTCATCCTCGCCGACCCATCAGGCGTACTGATCGACGTCATCACCGAAACCCCACCCACCCCCGAGTTCGCCGCCCAGTTCACCCCGGACGCCACAGCAACCGACTGAGCACAGAGAACAACTCACCGAGAACGGTCCTACGCTGACCCGCGACTCCGCCTAGCCGCCGACGCAAAGCCCCCCACGCCCGAGTCTGGCCAGAGTCTCCGGCGCAGCAGGCGAGCACATGGGTAACTCCCTGGGAACGGGCTCACCCAGCCACCTCCCCAAAGCTTGCCGCGTCCCCAACTCACCCCGCGCCTGAGTCTGGCCTGAAGTCGCGGGGAGGCGGACAGCCCAGCTAGTGTTTGGCGGGTGAAGGCACTTCGTCGGTTCACTGTCCGTGCCCATCTGCCGCAGCGGCTCGCCGCGCTGGGTGAGTTGTCGACGAACCTGCGGTGGTCGTGGCACGGCCCAACCCAGGATCTGTTCGCCGACCTGGACCGGGAGCTCTGGCGCACGGTCGGCCAGGACCCGGTGCGGATGCTGGGGGAGGTGCCCGCCGAGCGGCTCGACGAGCTCGCCGCCGACCCCGCCTATCGCGCGCGCGTCGACGCGGCCGCCGAGGGCCTGCGTGACTATCTGAGCAGGCCGCGCTGGTTCCAGGAGCAGCAGACCACCCGGGTGGCCGGGATCGCCTATTTCTCGATGGAGTTCGGTGTCACCGAGGTGCTGCCCAACTATTCGGGTGGGCTCGGGATCCTCGCCGGTGACCACCTCAAGGCGGCGTCGGATCTGGGTCTGCCGCTGATCGGTGTGGGGTTGCTGTACCGGTCCGGGTACTTCCGGCAGTCGCTGTCGGCCGACGGGTGGCAGCGCGAGCACTACCCGGCGCTCGACCCGCAGGGTCTGCCGCTGCGCCTGCTGACCAGTGACGGTTCGCCGGTGCTGATCCATGTCGCCATGCCGGAGGGGCGGGTGCTGCGGGCGCGGGTGTGGATCGCCCAGGTGGGGCGGATCCCGTTGTTGCTGCTCGACTCCGACATCGCCGAGAACGACCCGGAACTGCGCGCGGTCACCGATCGCCTCTACGGCGGCGATCAGGATCACCGGATCAAGCAGGAGATCCTCGCGGGTATCGGTGGGGTGCGTGCGGTGCGGGCCTACACCCGTGCCAACGGCCTGCCCGACCCCGACGTGTTCCATATGAACGAGGGTCACGCGGGTTTCCTCGGGGTGGAGCGCATCCGCGAATTCGTCGCGGACGGACTGGATTTCGATACCGCGCTGGCAACGGTGCGGGCCGGCACGGTGTTCACCACCCACACCCCGGTGCCCGCCGGTATCGACCGGTTCCCGATGCCGTTGGTGCGCAGGTACTTCGGCGGCGCCCACGGTGAGACCGAATCCGCCTTGCTGCCAGGGCTTTCCGTCGACCGGATCCTCGCTTTCGGGCGCGAGGCCGATCCGTCGGTGTTCAATATGGCCCACATGGGTCTGCGGATGGCCCAGCGCGCCAACGGCGTCTCGCGGTTGCACGGTGAGGTGAGCCGGGACATGTTCGCCGGGCTCTGGCCGGGATTCGACGCCGCCGAGGTGCCGATCGGTTCGGTCACCAACGGCGTGCACGCGCCGACCTGGGCTGCCCGCGAATGGATCGACAAAGCGCGCGAACTCGTCGGCCCCGAACTGGTGGAGGAGGCGCGCGGCTGGGAGAAGCTCAGCGACGTCGACCTCGAGCAGCTGTGGACCACCCGGAACACGTTGCGCGGGGTACTGATCGAGGAGGTCCGCCGCAGGCTGCGCGAGTCCTGGTATCAGCGTGGCGCCGCCGAGGCCGAATTGGGTTGGGTGGACGAGGTTTTCGACCCGAATGTCCTCACCATCGGTTTCGCCCGCCGGGTGCCGACCTACAAGCGCCTCACGCTCATGCTGCGTGACCCCGACCGGCTGCGCGCCCTGCTGCTCGACCCCGAACGCCCGGTGCAGCTGGTGGTCGCGGGCAAGAGTCACCCCGCCGACGACGGCGGCAAGGCGCTCATCCAGCAGGTCGTCCGGTTCGCCGACGATCCGGCCGTGCGCCACCGCATCGTGTTCCTGCCCGACTACGACATGTCCATGGCCCGCTACCTGTACTGGGGTTGCGATGTGTGGCTGAACAATCCGCTGCGCCCGCTCGAGGCGTGCGGCACCTCGGGCATGAAGTCGGCGCTCAACGGCGGGCTCAACCTCTCGATCCGTGACGGGTGGTGGGACGAGATGTACGACGGTGAGAACGGCTGGTCGATCCCCACCGCCGATGGTGTGCGCGACGAGGTGCGCCGCGACGACCTCGAGGCGGCGGCGCTCTACGACCTGGTCGAACGCACCGTCGCACCCCGCTTCTACGACCGGGACGCGAACGGCGTGCCGGTCCGGTGGACCGAGATGGTCCGCCACACCCTGCAGACCACCAGCCCGAAGGTGCTCGCCTCGCGCATGGTCCGCGACTACGCCGAGCAGTACTACGGTCCGGCGGCCGCGGCGTTCGCGACCGCATCGGCCGACGACTACGCCGGCGCGGCGCGGGTCGCGGAGTACCGGCGCCGGGTGGAGGCCGCGTGGCCTTCGGTGCGCGTCACCCAGGTGGACAGCGCGGGGTTGCCCGACACCCCGGTGATCGGTGCGGAACTGTCGCTGGACGCGCGCGTGGAACTCGGTGGGCTCGCGCCTTCGGATGTGGTGGTGCAGGCGGTACTCGGGCGGGTGTCGCCCGACGACGACCTGTCCGACACCACGACCATCGAGATGCGGCACACCGGCAGCGACGGCGCGACGGAGCTCTATGAGGTGCACGCGCCGGTCCCGCTCTCGGGTGCGGTCGGGTACACGGTTCGTGTGCTTCCCCACAATCCCCTGCTCGCCACCGACGCCGAACTCGGCGTGGTGGCCGTCGCGGGCGCGTGACCCTACACCCCCGGGCGATCGCGGGTTCTTCGATTCAGTGAACTTTCCGCTACCGTTCCTGGGCATCCTTCTTCTTTGAACCCGCGGACTGGAGAGTCATGGCCAGCGATGTCGTAACCCGCGCCCGGCGGCGCATCGACGGATACTTCGGTATCACGTCGACCGGGTCAACCTTCAAGCGCGAGGCGATGGCGGGCACGGTCACGTTCCTGGCGATGTCGTATGTGCTCGCGGTGAACCCGTCGATCCTCGGCGACGAAGGTGCGCTGGGCGACAAGGGCATTCCCATGCAGGCCGTGTTCACCGCGACCGCCGTCGCTGCCGTGTTCGGCACGCTGGTGATGGGTCTGTGGGCCAAGTATCCGATCGCACTCGCGCCGGGTATGGGGCTCAACGCCTTCTTCGCCTACACCGTGGTGTTGGGCATGGGCATTCCGTGGCAGGTCGCGTTGTCGGGCACGTTCCTGTCCGGCGTCATCTTCTTCGTGCTCGCGATCACCAAGGTCCGCGAACGGATTCTCAATGCGATCCCGTTGCAGATGAAGTTCGCCGTCGGCGCGGGTATCGGGTTGTTCGTCGCGTTCCTCGGGCTCAAGAACGCGGGCATCGTGGTCAACAACGAGGCGACCCTCGTCTCGCTCGGTGACTTCACCAAGGGCACTACGCTGCTCGCGCTGTTCGGCCTGGTGGTGACCGTGATCTTCCTGGTGATCGGCTGGCACGGCGCGGTGCTCTACGGCATCGTCGCCACCACGATCGTCGGCATGGTCTCGGGGCTGGTGAAGGTGCCCGACGGCATCGCCGAGATGCCAAAGGGGCTGGACGAGACCTTCGGGCAGGCCATCATCCATCTGCCCGACGCGTTCACCGGGCAGATGATCGTCGTCGTGCTCACCATGCTGTTCGTCGACTTCTTCGATGCCTCGGGCACGCTGATCGGCGTCGCGAATCAGGCGGGCCTGCTCAACAAGGACGGCACGCTGCCCCGTGCGGCGAGTGCGATGGCCGCCGACTCGGTCGGCACCACCGCGGGCGCGATCATCGGTACCTCTACGACCACGGCGTACGTGGAATCGACGGCGGGTGTGTCGGCCGGTGGTCGGACCGGGCTCACCGCGGTGACCACCGCGGGCTGGTTCCTGATCGCGATGTTCTGCTATCCGGTCTTCTCGGTGATCGCGGGGTCGGCCGAGGTCACCTCGGCCGCGCTGATCGTGGTCGGCGTTCTCATGGCCCGCGCCCTCGGCGATATCGACTGGCAGCATCTCGAGTACTCGGTGCCCGCGTTCATCACCGTCATCATGATGCCGCTGACGTATTCGATCGCCAACGGGCTGGCGATGGGCATGATCTTCTACCCCGTCGTGATGGTCGCCAAGGGTCGGGCAAGGGAAGTGCACCCGGCGATGTGGGCGCTGATGGTGCTGTTCCTCGCCTACTTCTTCTTCCTGGTCGAGTAGGTGATCCGGGCGTAGGTATGTCTATACTCAGCCTAGGCTTGCCTAACTTGAAGGAGATTTACCTATGAAGCGCTCGTTCGCTGCCGCGTCCCTGGCGGTTGCCACTCTCTTCGCGCCGGTCACCGCTGCCGTCGTCGCCACCGCGCCCGCCGCGATCGCCGCCCCGGCGACCCCGTCGGCCGGTGAGCTGCAGGGCAAGCTGCAGGCCGCCATGAACGGCTCGGCCGCCGAGCTCGAGTCGGGCAACCCGGGCGGCCTCGCGGTCGTGAACCAGACGGTCAACCGCATCCCCGGCTACAGCTGGAGCGTCTCCGGTCCGGTCACCGTCGAGGGCGACACCCTGTCGGCCACGCTGAACAGCACCCTCGGTGACTACACCTTCCCGATCCCGGTGACCTGGAAGGACGTCGACGGCACCTGGAAGCTGTCGCAGGAGTCGGAGAGCACCCTGGTGAGCTACGCGACCATGGCCTGGTGAGCTGAAAAGTTCCCAATGGAAGGGTCGTCCCGATCGGGGCGGCCTTTTCGCATTTTTGTGATGAGGATCACGTCGTTCGAGGGGCTGGTGTGAAATAGTGGTCCCGGCCCCAGGGGTTGTGACCGAGTGGGCAATCGGACTCCAGTCCGATTGCGGGATGCTTCGAATCGCAGATGAGGACACGCCATGACCGACACCGCCACGCGCATCGCTCCGAGCACTACCGCTACTACCGACGAAGCCACCGCGACCAGCATCGGCCTGCTGGTTCTCCGCATCGGCTTCGGCGGTCTGATGGCCGCCTACGGCACCCAGAAACTCTTCGGCTGGTTCAACGGTATGGGCTGGCAGACCACCGCTGACAGCTTCACCGCCATGGGTTACAACCCCGGCGAACTGTTCGGCACGCTGGCCGGTGTCACCGAACTCGTCGGTGGCCTGCTGCTGGTGTTCGGCCTGTTCACTCCGCTGGCGGGCGCCATCGTGCTCGGCACCATGATCAACGCGATCAACGTGATGTGGGCCGGTGGTCTCTTCCCGACCGATCCCGCCGTCCCGGGCTTCACCACCCCGCTGCTGTTCGCGCTCGTCGCGGGCGCGCTGGCCTTCACCGGCCCCGGCCGGTTCTCGCTCGACGCCGGTCGTCCGTGGGAGCGCCAGGGCGTGGTGTGGGGTGCGGCGGCCGTCGGCATCGCTGTCGCGGCGGCCGTGTTGACGCTGATCCTCAAGGCTGCGCTCTGACACAGCTGTTCCGGCGGCGCGGTGACTTCGGTTGCCGCGCCGCTTTTTTCGTCATGCGCTGGTCACTTTTTCGATGCCGTGGGTTGCCCGGAGTGTGCGCGGGTGTCGGCGGGGGCGGATAGTCTCGTCGGCGATACCGCTCGCACGGTGTCGACCATCGTCCGCGCGTCGAAGAGGAGAGCTGCGATGAAGGCCTATGACCTGGGGTTCGGGGATTCGGCGGACAAACTGGCCGAGACACCGGGTGGTGAACCGCTCGAGCTGGTCTCGCCGGTGCGCGCCGGGTGGATCGGTAGCGAAGGTCCCGGCATAGATCCGGCGACGTGGCCGCGCGGACCGGTCACCGGGCTGCCGATGATGCACGCGCTCACCCTGCGGCTGCCCGCCGACTTCCAGCGGCGCGGACCCGGCTTTCCGGCGATCGCTTTCTTCCAGGGCGAGGGGCAGTTCGCCGACGCGACCGCTCCGGTCGAGGCCGACGCAGGCTCCGACGACCCGCTGGCGCGCGACCTGGTCGCCACCCGTCTGCACCCGCAGCTGAATCTGCTGCACGACGAGATCGGCGGGGTGTTCGCGCTGATCTGGTTGACCGAGAAGGAATTCGAGGCCGGGCCGGTGGCGCCGCCCGCCGATATCCGCCCGCCCGGCTCGCCCGCCGCGAGCGACGAGGGCTGTAATGCCTGGGACGACGTGCACCCGACCATCGGTGTGTGGCTGGCCGAGCGCGTCGACGATCCCAATGTCGGCATCCCGCCCGTCGAGTACGTGCCCGACACCGCCTACCAGGACCCGCTCACCGACGATGCGGGCTGGACCCCGTGGGCCGAACCGCTGTTCGGTCGCTCCCATCTCGGCGGCACCGCCTTCCCCGTGCAGGCGCTGCCCGAGGGGCTCACGCCCTACTACCTCGAGATCGAGGAGGTCTCGGGCATGAACTTCGGCGGCGGCAACGCCCAACTCGACCTGGAGTCAGGCGTTTTCGACTGGGCGTGCGGGTAGCTTCTCCGGGATCACGACGGTGTCGACGGCTGTGGCCGCAGGCGAAATGCCTTCGGCCACAGCTGGTTTCAGCCTCCCTCGATACACGTGGACGGCGATGCCCACGAGCACGATCAGGTAGATGACGACGTAGATGTTCAGCAGCACCTGGTGGAAGGGCCACCACGGTGGCAGCAGGAAGGTGCCGACACTGACCCAGGTGGGGGTGTAGGTGTAGGTCCAGGCGGCGACGGCCAGGTAGAGGCCTGCGGCGGCGAGGAACCACGGCAACCGGGTCTGGGCGCGGTGGATGAGGTACACCAGCAGCGGCACGAACCAGACCCAGTGGTGGCCCCACGAGTAGGGCGACACTGCGCAGGCGGTGAGGCCGCCCAGGGTCACCGACAGCAGCGGTTCGTCGCGGCGCACGAGCACGGCCGCCAGCCACAGCGCGACCAGCGCCACCGGCACCGCGATCAGCAACCACAACCACACCGGCGCCGGGTCGTGCAGCAGATGGGCGATCGCGCCGCGCAGCGACTGGTTCGACGGATGCACATCGGGAGCGATCCGGCCCGACTGGAAGAACGTGGAGGTCCAGTACTGGTAGGAATCGCGCGGCAGGATCAGGCCGGTCAGCCCGATCGTCGCCACGAAGGTGAGTGCGGCGGTGAGCGCCGCCCGCCACCGGCGCTGCGCCGCGTACTGGGCGATGAAGAACAGCGGGGTCAATTTTATGCCCGCCGCGATACCGACGCCCAGGCCACGCAACTTGCTGTCGGGCCCGCGGGAGAAGTCCCACAGCACAAGCATCATCAGCCACAGATTGATCTGCCCGTAGTACAGCGTTGTCCGCACCGGCTCGATGAAGGTGCAGGCCAGGCCGATGAGCATGCTGAGCACGACCAGGCGCGGCGTCACCCGGTAACCGAGCATCCGCCAGCTCTGCAGCACACACACCACCAGAACCACCAGGTTGAGTACCAACCAGACCGAGGTGACCAGGTCCCACGGCACGAGGAGCAGCGGCAGGAACACCAGTGCCGAGAACGGCGTGTAGGTGTAGAGCAGGCCGTAGTGGGTCGGCTCGATGTAGAGCGCCTTGTCGTGGAGCGCTCGCCAGCCGCCGTCGCGGTAGATGTGCACGTCCAGGCCGCCGGCGAGGATGCCGCCGCTGTTCATGTGCGGGTCCATGGTGGTGAACAGCAGCGTCACGCCGAGGGCTGCGGTACCGAGTAGCAGGATGAGCGTCAGGGTGATGCGCGGCAATTCCGCGCGTCGAGATCTCTCCGCCACGGCCGTGCTACCGGCCGGCTCGCGTCGTATGCACGACTAAGAACCTACCGCGCCGGTCTCCGGGGGTCGCCCTCGGTAGGCACCGTCTATCAATTGGACACTGTAGAGCCGCGCTGACCTGCGGTTCACGCGTGCAGGGTGAGCATGGTGTCGGCGCCGTGATGGAATTCGTAGCGAGTTTTGCGTAACGAGGTCCGGATGCCCTTGTCGTGCAGTTCGGTTCGCAGGTGGGCGATCAGGTCGTCGAGCGGGGCACCGGTGTAGTCGAGCAGCGGGTACACCCTGGTCTCGACCGTGGCTACTCGGGTGAGTTCGAGCAGGGCGGCCAGGTGGAAGTCGGCGTCGAGCCGGTCGGCGTAGCTGAACAGCAGGTGCGAGCTCAACGCCAGATCGAAGGAGCCGTCGGCGCACGGCAGCGAGGGCAGGCGCCCGGCGAGGTAGCGGTGCGGTGCGGCGCACACGTCGACGGCGAAGCGGGCGGCGGCCGCGCGGCGCATCGCGGCCTGCTCGGCGGTGCCGCCGTACCAGTCCCAGCGGTAGCGGCCCGCGTGACGGTGCGCCCACGCCACCGCGCGCTCGGTTTCGGGGACGGCGCGGGCGGCCAGTTCGCCGGGCTCGCTCGCGTAGATGGGGTCGATCGCGGTGACCTCGGCACCGAGGGCACTGGCCTCGGCGGCGAAACTCGCCGCGCCGCCGGGGCAGTCGAGGATGCGTCGGCCGGACAGGTCGTCGTCGGACAGGCAGAACATCGCGCGGTACTCGGCCAAAGATCTTGCGCTGACCAGAAATTCGTCGAGTACCTCGCCATCGGCGTGGTGCGTCATCACCCAACCGTCTCACGGGTCACATTCGGCTGGTAGTGATTTCGCCGGTGTGGTCACCCGGATTGCACGACTCGCGGTGAAAAACTGTGTCGCTCAAGCGGATGCGGTGAGCCTGCGCAACGCCTTGGCTACCACCTGCGGGTCGGTGGTCTCCCAGTACGGCGGCAGCGAGGCTCGCAGATAACCGCCGTAGCGGGCGGTCGCCAGGCGCGAATCGAGGATGGCGACGACCCCGCGGTCGTCGACACTGCGCAGCAACCGGCCGGTGCCCTGGGCGAGCAGCAGCGCGGCATGGTTGGCCGCCACCGCCATGAACCCGTTGCCGCCACGCGACTCGACCGCGCGCTGGCGTGCGGTGAGCAGCGGGTCGTCGGGGCGGGGGAACGGAATGCGGTCCAGGATCACCAGACTCAGCGAAGGGCCGGGCACGTCGACGCCCTGCCACAGGGTCAGGGTGCCGAACAGGGACGTGGCCGGGTCGTCGGCGAACTTGCGCACCAGCGCGCCCATCGAATCGTCGCCCTGGCACAGCACCGGGGTGTCGAGCCGTTCACGCAGCGCCTCGGTGGCCGCCTTGGCCGCGCGCATCGAGGAGAACAGGCCGAGCGTTCGCCCGCCGGCGGCGGTGATGAGCTGCTCGATCTCGTCGAGGTAGGTGGGGGAGAGGCCGTCGCGGCCCGGTGCGGGCAGATGCTTGGCGACGTACAAGATGCCCGACTTGGCGTGGTCGAACGGGGAGCCGACGTCGAGGGAACTCCAGCGCACCGACTCGGTGTCGGCCGGTGGCGTCGCGCCGTTGGCCAATGCCGGATCGGTCTTGCCGGACGACTGCGAGGGCAGGCCCCAGGTGATCGCGAGACCGTCGAACGATCCACCGATCTGCAAAGTCGCCGAGGTGAGGATGACGGTCGCGGTGCCGAAGAGCCTGCTGCGCAACAACCCACCCACCGACAGCGGCGCCATCCGCAGCGTGCGGCGCGCGACACCGCGCACCTCGTCGGCCGAGAGCCAGATGACATCGTGGCGCGCGGCCGGATCGGACTCCTCGAACGCGGTGAGCGCGCGCACTGCCGCGTCGTGCACCTCGTCGAGCGCGGCGACGGCCAAGGTCTTGGCGGCGGCATTGTCCGGGTCGTCCTGGGTTTTCACGCTTCCCTGCGGTGCGAGCGCGGTGCGCGCGTTCCAGGCGGCATCGCGCACGAGAGCGAGAACGGGAGCGATGCCGTCGGGCAGCTGGTCCCAGCGACCGGCAGGTAGGTCCTCGATGGCCTGGTGGAAGGCTTCGGCGGCGCCCTCGAGCCGGTCGACCTCGCGCTCGTCGACCAGCTTGGTGCAGCGGCGGGCGGCGGCGCTGATGGCGGGTGCGGCCAATTCGGCGGTGGCGACGCCGGTGACCCGGTCGACCAGTTCGTGCGCCTCGTCGATGACGACCACATCGTGCTCGGGCAGGATCTGGATGCCGCTGATGGCGTCGATGGCCAGCAGCGCGTGATTGGTGACCACCACATCGGCCTGCGCCGACTCCGCGCGCGCCTTCTCGGCGAAACAGTCCTGACCGAACTGGCAGCGGGACTTGCCGAGGCACTCGCGCGAGGACACGCTCACCTGCCGCCAGGCCCGATCGCTCACGCCGGGGGCGAGTTCGTCGCGGTCGCCGGTCTCGGTGTCGGAGGCCCACTCGTTGAGGCGCTGCACCTCGCGGCCGAGGCGGGAGATGGCGAAGGCGTCGAACAGCTCCGCCTCGCCGCCGGTGTCCTCGGGGATCACGCTGTTGATCTTGTTCAGGCACAGATAGTTGTTGCGGCCCTTGAGGATCGCGAACTGTGGGACGCGACCGAGCGGTTTGGTGAGCGCCTCGGCCAGGCGGGGCAGATCGCGGTCGACGAGCTGACGTTGCAGCGCGATGGTCGCCGTGGACACCACGACTGTTCGCCCGGTGCGCACCGCGTGCCGCAGGCTCGGCACCAGATAGGCCAGCGACTTACCGGTGCCGGTCCCCGCCTGCACGGCCAGGTGTTCCTTGGTGTCGATCGCGTGGTCGACGGCGGTGGCCATGGTGGTCTGCCCGGTGCGCTCGGTGCCGCCGAGGGCATGCACGGCGGTGGCGAGCAGGTCGGCGACGGGGGGGAGTTCGGGCACGCAAGGCAGCTTATCCGTGGGGTCGGACAGGTTCGCGGGTGGAGGATCCGGGGTCTTGTGATTGCGGGGGGTATTGGG
>NZ_BDBD01000031.1 GCF_001612805.1 Nocardia coubleae NBRC 108252 | reverse complement strand
GCGGTCATGGCGGATTGGGGGTGTGCTCGCGGCGTTATCGGTCTTGGACGAAGTCGTTCAGGTTGGTGCGGATGTAGGTGAGGACGCGTTCTTCGAAGTCGGCGGGTTCGTTGATGTCGTAGATCTCGTCGGGGTCGTCGGCGCGGTCGCCGGTGGGGCGGCGGATCTGGTCGGGTTCGGCGAGGGTGCGGTGTTCGTCGTCGAAGAAGCGGTCGAGGGGGTCGTCGGGGGAGTTGGGGGAGGCGTCGCGGGCGGCCAGGACGGCGGCGGCGGCCAGGCGTGGCATGCCTGCGGCGCGCAATGCTCTTGTGGCCCAGGGGAGTTCGGTGCGGCGGGTGCGCAGGTAGGTGCTGAAACCGGAATCCAGGACCGTGGTGTGCAGGCTCGTCAGAGCCAGCAGGTGGGCGAAGGCGGGCGGCAACTGGCCGAAGGCGCCGATCCCGGTGCGGTGCAGATCGTCGGCGGCCGGGTTGGCCCAGAAGACGATGTCGGCGGCGTCGTGAATGCTGTCGACCTCGGCCAATGCCTGGGTCAGCCTGTCGCGCGCCTGCGCCGGGAAGCGGTAATCCACACCGTGAGCCTAGGCGGGCACCTCACCGCTCAGCTCGACACCCGCGTCGCGCAGGGTGGTGAGTGCGGTGGCGGTGGTTTCCGGGGCGACCCCCGCGGTGAGGTCGAGCAGGACGGTGGTGTCGAAACCGGCGGTGCGGGCGTCGAGGGCGGTGGCACGTACGCAGTGGTCGGTGGCGATGCCTACCACGTCGACGTGGTCGATGTCGCGGGCGCGCAACCAGTCGGCGAGGGTGGTTCCGTCGGCCGACGCGCCCTCGAAACCCGAATAGGCGGCGCTGTATTCGCCTTTCGAGAACACCTCTTCGACCAGCCCGGTGTCGAGAGCGGGATGGAAATCGGCGCCCGGCGTACCGACCACGCAGTGCGGCGGCCAGGAGTCGACGTAGTCGGGGTTGTCGGAGAAGTGGGCGCCGGGGTCGACGTGCCAGTCCCTGGTCGCCACGATCGCGTCGTACTTCTTCGCGGCGACATGGGAGCTGATGGCCGCCGCGACCTTCGCGCCGCCGCGCACGGCCAGCGATCCTCCCTCGCAGAAGTCGTTCTGCACATCCACGATGACCAACCCGCGCATCACACCGTCCTCCCGATCATTGCGTCCATACCATTGTCCCCTCGCGTTCGCGAGGTGTCAGCCGAGGAAAGTGGTCGGGATGGCGGGCTCGCCGTCGGAGAGCTTGAGGCCCTCCCACGGCAGGCTCACCAGACCCTGCGCGACCAGCTCCCGGCTGCGTGCCAGCGTCGCGACGCCGTCGACCGTCTCACCGCCGCGCACCAACGGAACCTGGAGCTCACGCACCTGGAAACCGTTGGTGGAGGGGGCTTCTCCCGCGGCCGGGTAGACGATCTCCTCGACGATGGTCCCGGTGGCCCGCGCCAGCCGCACCGCCTTCTTCGCCCCGCCGCGCGACTCCTTGTGGCTGCTGCGTTTGGCGACCGGGATCCCGTCGACCTCCACGAGCTTGAACACCATGCCCGCCGTCGGCGCACCGGAACCGGTGACCAGGGAGGTGCCGACGCCGTACACGTCGACCGGTTCGGCGCGCAGGGCGGCGATGGCGTACTCGTCGAGATCACCGGAGACGACGATGCGGGTGCCGGTGGCGCCGAGCGCGTCGAGCTGATCGCGCACCTGGCGGGCCAGCACACCCAACTCGCCGGAATCGATGCGCACACCGCCCAGTTCGGGCCCGGCCACCTCGATGGCGGTGGCGACACCGCGGGTGATGTCGAACGTGTCGACCAGCAGCGTCGTCCCGATGCCGAGTGCCTCGACCTGGCTGCGGAAGGCGGCCGCTTCATGCTCGCCGTCGGCGCCGCTGTGCAGCAGAGTGAAGGCGTGCGCGCTGGTGCCCGCGCCCGGCACACCGAAGCTGCGCACCGCCTCGAGGTTGGAGGTCGCGTCGAAGCCGGCCAGGTAGGCGGCTCGCGAACTCGACGGCGCGGCCAGTTCGTGGGTGCGTCGCGAACCCATCTCGATCATCCGGCGCCCGGCCGCGGCGCTCACCATGCGGGCGGCGGCCGAGGCGATGGCGCTGTCGTGGTTGAAGATCGACAGGACCAGCGTCTCGAGCACAACGCATTCGGCGAAACTGCCGCGCACGGTGAGGATCGGTGAACCGGGGAAGTACAGCTCGCCCTCGGCGTAGCCGTCGATATCGCCGGTGAAGCGATACTCGCGCAACCATTCGACGGTCGCCGGGTCCAGGAATTTCTCGGCGATCGCCAGCTCCTCGGCGCCGAACCGGAAGCGGGTGAGGGCCTCGAGCAGCCGCCCGGTGCCCGCGACGACGCCGTAGCGGCGGCCGTGCGGCAAGCGTCTGGCGAACACCTCGAAGGTGCACCGCCGCTGCGCCGACCCGTCGGCGAGCGCGGCGGCGAGCATGGTCAGTTCGTACTGGTCGGTCAGCAGCGCGGTGCTCGCTGACCCGTCACGGATCTGCACACCCGAAACTCTAGTCACGGCGGGTGTTGTATCTGGGTGGCCTCGTCGTACCCTGGGGTTTATGGCCCTGTGCAATTCCGTTCGAGCCGGCGCCGTCACCGACGCCGTGAACGCCGCACTGTCGGCGCCACAGGCGACGCCGGAGGCTACCGAATACACCGAGATCCTGGAGGCCGAGGACCGGCCGTGGGTGACCGTCGTGTGGGACGACCCGGTGAATCTCATGCACTACGTCACCTACATATTCCAGAAGCTCTTCGGCTACAGCAAAGCCAAGGCGACCGAGTTGATGCTGCAGGTTCACAACGAGGGCAAGGCCGTGGTGTCGTCGGGTTCGCGCGACAAGATGGAACAGGACGTACGCCGCCTGCACGCGGCGGGCCTGTGGGCAACGATGCAGCGCGACGACTGAGCCTGAGTAACCTGGCCCTGTGCGCAAGTGGAGCAGAAAGAACTCACTCGGTGGTCTCAAGCTTCGATCCGAAATGGACGAGCACGAGGCCACGGTGTTGCGCTCCCTGGTCGCGGCGGTCTCCGGCCTGCTCGCCGACCGCGCCGCCGAGTCGCCCGAGGACGAACTCGCGGCGCTGACCGGGCTGCGCACCGGCAACACCACCCCGCCCGACGACCCGCAACTGCTGCGCCTGCTGCCCGATTTCCACCGCGCCGAACCCGGTTCGCCCGACGCCAAACGGGCCGACCTCAACAGCGCCCTGCGCAGCCTGCACGAACCCGAGATCATCGACGCGAAACTGGCCGCGGGCCGGGTGGTGATGGACAGCTGCCCCGAGGACGGCGGCAAGATCGTGCTCACCCCAGAGCAGGCCGACGCCTGGCTCACCGCCCTCACCGACGTGCGCCTGGCACTGGGCACCCTGCTCGACATCGACGACGACACGCCCGACCACTTCGACCCCGATGATCCGCGCGCCCCGCATCTGGACGTCTACCACTGGCTGACCTGGATGCAGGATTCGCTGCTGCAGGCATTGGCGCCCTGATGCGCGGCGTTCCCGGTCCACGCAACGCGATCACCGACGTCACCGGTGTGCTCGTCGGTCATCATCATGTGCTCGACGACGAGGTGAGCCTCGGGTCGGGTGCCGCGACGGGGTGCACGGTGGTGCGGTTGCCCGGCGGTGCGGTCGCCTCCGTCGACGTGCGCGGCGGCGGGCCTGGCACCCGCGAAACCGACCTGCTGGACCCGGCCAACACCGTGCGCCGCGTCAACGCGGTGCTGCTCACCGGTGGCAGCGCCTACGGCCTGGCTGCCGCCGACGGAGTGATGCGCTGGGCCGAGGAGCACGGCGAGGGCATCCCGATGAGCCCGACCGATCCGAGCCGGGTGGTGCCGATCGTCCCGGGTGCGGTGATCTTCGACCTGCCGGTCGGCGCCTGGGAGATCCGGCCCGACGCGGACTTCGGTTTCCGCGCCGCCGAGGCCGCCTCGACGGACTTCGCCCGAGGGACCGTCGGTGCCGGGGTGGGTGCGCAGGCGGGTGCGCTCAAAGGCGGAATCGGTTCGGCCAGTGTGGTTCTCGACAACGGGGTCACCGTCGGCGCGATCGTCGTGGCCAATCCGGTCGGTTCGGTGGTCGACCCGCGCACCGGTCTGCCGTGGGGTGCGGGCACCGACGGGCCCGACTTCTTCGGTCTGCGGCACGGCACGCCCGCCGAGCTCGCCGCCCTGGCCGCGCTGCCCGGTAAGAGCACTGTGCTCAACACCACGATCGGCGTCGTCGCCTCCGACGCGGTGCTCGACCCGGTCGGTTGCCGCAGGCTGGCGGCCACCGCCCACGACGGCCTGGCCCGCGCCATCCGGCCCGTGCACTCGCCGCTCGACGGTGACACGTTGTTCGCGGTGTCGACCGGTGCCGTGCAGGTCCCTTCGGGTCCGCTACCTGCGGCTTTCCCCTCGGATCTGCTGCTGCTCGACGAGTTGTGCACCGCCGCGGCGGTCGTCGTGGAACGGGCAGTCGTCGATGCCGTCCTCGCCGCCACTTCCGTCGCGGGCATCCCCGCCTACCGCGACTTGTTCCCGCGCTGAACCCGGCGCACAGGCGGGACCGGAATTCGGTCGGGCGGAATACCCGAATAGGGTGTGGGCGTTGTGCCGGATTGTGGAAAGGGTCGACAAGTGCTGGTGATCAGAGCCGATCTCGTTGACGCGATGGTTGCCCACGCGCGCGCCGACCACCCCGACGAGGCCTGCGGTGTGATCGCGGGCCCCGAAGGCAGTGATCGCCCCGAACGCTTCGTCGCGATGATCAACGCCGAACGCTCCCCGACGTTCTACCGGTTCGATTCCGGGGAACAACTGCGGGTATGGCGGGAGATGGACGACGCGGACGAGGTGCCCGTCGTCGTGTACCACTCGCACACCGCCACCGAGGCCTACCCCAGCCGCACCGATATCTCCTACGCCGGCGAACCGGACGCGCACTACGTGCTGATCTCCACTCGAGATCCGCACGAGCACGAACTGCGCAGCTACCGCATCGTCGACGGCGAGGTCACCGAGGAACCGGTGCGCATCGTCGAGTCCTACGACGCCTGACAACCCCAGAACAAGTCACCACCCCGAGGAGTCCCCATGCCGGTAACCGTGTCCATCCCGACCATCATGCGTGGTCTCACCGGAGGTGAGAAGCGAGTCCAGGGCGAGGGCGACACCCTGTCCGCGCTCATCGACAACCTCGAGGCCAACCATCCCGGGCTGGCCGAGCGGCTGCTCAAGGACGGCAAGCTGAACCGCTACGTCAACATCTACGTCGACGACGAGGACGTGCGTTTCGCCGGTGGGCTCGACGCGGAGGTCCCCGCCGGAGCGTCGGTCACCATCCTGCCCGCGGTCGCCGGCGGCGCGTGACCTCGTGGCCCGCTACGAATCGCTGATCGCGACCCTCGGCAACACGCCGCTCGTCGGACTGCGCACCCTCTCACCGCAGTGGGACGGTGACGACCACGTCCGGCTATGGGCCAAGCTCGAGGACCGCAACCCCACCGGGTCGATCAAGGATCGCCCCGCGTTGCGGATGATCGAACAGGCCGAGGCCGACGGTCGGCTCACGCCCGGCTGCACCATTCTGGAACCCACCAGTGGCAACACCGGGATCTCGCTGGCCATGGCGGCCAAGCTCAAGGGGTACCGGATCGTCTGCGTGATGCCGGAGAACACCTCGGTGGAGCGACGTCAGCTGCTCACCATGTTCGGTGCCGAGATCATCGATTCCCCGGCCGCCGGTGGGTCGAATCAGGCTGTGGCGCTTGCCAAGCAGATCGCCGAGGAGAACCCCGATTGGGTGATGCTGTACCAGTACGGCAATCCGGCCAACGCGCTCGCGCACTACGAGACCACCGGGCCCGAACTGCTGGCCGACCTGCCTGAGATCACGCATTTCGTGGCGGGGCTCGGCACCACCGGCACGCTGATGGGCACCGGTCGGTACCTGCGTGAGCAGGTGCCCGATATCGAGATCGTCGCCGCCGAGCCGCGCTACGGCGAACTGGTATACGGGCTGCGCAACATCGACGAAGGCTTCATCCCCGAGCTCTACGACGAGAAGGTGCTCACCACCCGGTTCTCCGTCGGCCCCTACGATGCCGTACGGCGGACCAGGGAACTCGTCGGCGAGGAAGGGATCTTCGCGGGCATTTCGACCGGCGCGATCCTGCACGCGGCGCTCGGGATCGCGAAGAAGGCGCAGAAGGCCGGGCGGCGGGCGGATATCGCGTTCGTGGTTGCCGACGGTGGCTGGAAGTACCTGTCGACGGGGGCTTACGACGGGACGCTCGACGAGGCGGAGGAGAAGCTCGAAGGGCAGCTCTGGGCCTGATTTCGACAGAGCATATGGGGCCGGGCGTGCTACTTGGTAGCGTGCCCGGCCCTTTTTGGATTGCGCCCAGGGGAGTACTGG
>NZ_BDBD01000030.1 GCF_001612805.1 Nocardia coubleae NBRC 108252 | reverse complement strand
GGGGTCGGGTCGTGTGGGGCTGGGAATGCTGTCATGGCGGACTTAAGTGGCGCCGCCTTGGCTGGGAGTGCGGTAGGTGGCGGACTCGGGTGGTGCCCAGCGGGTTGGGCGTGCGGTAGGTAGTGGGCTCGGGTGTGGCTAGGAATGCGGTCATGGTGGGCTCGGGGGCGCGTTGTGGTTGGGCATTGATGGCCGGTTTTCACGTGTTCTGGGCGGTACCCTCGGGAGTGGGCGGTGTCGGCCCGGCCGAGTGGAGGCGATGACAGTGAGCGGTGGGGTTGGGGCCTCGTTCGATCCGGAGCGTGTTCGGGGGCTGCGCAGTGGCGGTTCGGCCGGGCGTCGGGGTGGGTCGGTGGTGGCGGCCGCGGTGGGGATCGTCGGGTTCGTGGTGGCGCTGTTCGTCATCGAGGGCGTCGACATGGTGCTGTCCTACGATCGGCCGCCGGGGGCGGCGAACGAGCTCGACGGTGCGGGGATCGAACCGCGTGCGGTGAGTGGGCTCGACGGGATTCTGTGGGCGCCGCTGTTGCACGGTGGGTGGGACCACCTGCTGGCCAACAGCCTGCCGCTGCTCGTGCTCGGGTTCATCGTGTTGCTCTCGGGGATCGGGCGCGGCATCGCCGCCACGGCGATCATCTGGGTGATCGCGGGGGTGGGGACGTGGCTGACGGGACAGACCGGGAGCGTGCACATCGGTGCGTCCTCGATCGTGTTCGGGTGGCTCACCTATCTGATCTGCCGGGGATGGTTCGCGCGCAATGTCGGGCAGATCGTGGTGGGGCTGGTGATCTTCCTGATCTACGGGTCGATGCTGTGGGGCGTGCTGCCCACGGACCCCCGAATTTCTTGGCAGGGGCATCTTTTCGGGGCGGTGGGTGGAGTGCTGGCGGGCTGGGTACTCTCTGGTGATGAACGTCGACGCCGCCGTGAAGCATCGGTCGGCCGCGCACTACCAACGCGGTAACCGGGGATCCGGTCTGGAGAATGGGGGGATCCTGCAGTGAGTACCAGCCCGTCGTGGCAGCATGAGGGCATGCGCCTTACCGTCCTCGGGTGCTCGGGCAGTGTGTCCGGCCCGGACTCCCCAGCGTCGGGGTACCTGTTGACCGGCCCGGATATGCGTCCGACCGTCATCGACTTCGGGCCGGGCGTGTTCGGCGCACTGCAGAAGCACCTGAACCCCGGCGATGTCGACATCTTCCTCACGCACCTGCACGCGGATCACTGCCTCGACCTGCCCGCCCTGCTCGTGTGGCGTCGATACCACCCCAATCCGCCCACCGGCAAGGCCCTGGTCCGTGGTCCGTCCGACGCGGCCTTACGCATCGGCAACGCCTCAGCCGAGATCGGTGGCGAAACCGACGACTGGTCCGACGTGATCGACTCCCAGGCGTGGACCGAGAACGTCGCCGTTCCGTTCGGCCCGGGTCACACGGTCGAGGCGCGCCGCATGTACCACCCGCCGGAGTCCTACGGTCTGCGCATCACCGCCGCGAGCGGCCGCGTGTTCGTCTACACCGGTGACACCGCCATGTGCGACGCCGTCGTCGAACTCGCCCAGGGTGCCGACGTGCTGATGGCCGAGGCGTCCTGGACCCACGATCCCGCGAATCGTCCTCCGGGCATTCACCTTTCGGGCACCGAGGCGGGCGAGATCGCCACCCGCTCGGGCGCCAAGGAACTGCTGCTCACCCATATCCCGCCGTGGACCTCGCGCGAAGACGTCATCGCCGAGGCCAAAGCGGCCTTCGCGGGACCGGTCCACGCGGTCGCACCGGGCGAGACCTTCGACCTGTAGCGCCACGGCCCCGGCACCTCGGCGAGGGGCCGCGAACACGGACGCACGCCGACGGGCATAATCCCTACCGTGTCGAGACGAGCCGATGGTAGGGCGGATGACGAACTCCGCGAGGTCAAGATCACCCGAGGATTCACCTCGCACCCGGCCGGGTCGGTGCTGGTGGAATTCGGGCAGACCAGGGTGATGTGCACCGCCAGCGTCACCGAGGGGGTGCCGCCGTGGCGGCGCGACTCGGGCCTGGGCTGGCTCACCGCCGAATACGCGATGCTGCCCGCCGCCACCCACACCCGCAGCGGGCGTGAGTCGGTGAAGGGCAAGGTCGGCGGGCGCACCCAGGAGATCAGCAGGCTGATCGGGCGTTCGCTGCGCGCGTGTATCGACCTGGCCGCACTCGGCGAGAACACCATCGCGCTGGACTGCGACGTGCTGCAGGCCGACGGCGGCACCCGGACCGCCGCCATCACCGGCGCCTACGTCGCGCTCAGCGACGCCGTCACCTACCTGGCCGCCGCGGGCAAACTGGCCGACCCGCAACCGATCTCGTGCATGATCGCCGCGGTGAGCGTCGGCGTCGTCGACGGCCGGGTGCGCCTGGACCTGCCGTACGAAGAGGATTCGCGCGCCGAGGTCGACATGAACGTGGTCGCCACCGACACCGGAACCCTCGTCGAAATCCAGGGCACCGGCGAAGGCGCCACCTTCCCCCGCTCCACCCTGGACAAGCTGCTCGATTCGGCGCTGGTCGGCTGCGAGGAGCTGTTCGCGATCCAGAAGGCCGCCCTCGCCCTGCCCTACCCGGGCGAGCTGCCCGAACCGGTGGGGAAGAAGTAGCCGTGGGCACGCGCGTGCTGGTCGCCAGCCGGAATGCCAAGAAGCTGAAGGAATTGCGCCGCATCCTCGACGACGCGGGTGTCGCCGGGATCGAACTGGTGAGCCTCGACGACGTGCCCCCTTACGAGGAGGCCCCCGAAATCGGCGCCACCTTCGAGGAGAACGCGATCGCCAAGGCGCGTGACGGTGCTGTTGCGACCGGATTGCCCTGTGTGGCAGATGATTCCGGTATCGAGGTGGATGCCCTCAACGGGATGCCCGGCGTGCTGTCGGCCCGTTGGGCCGGCCGCCACGGCGACGACGAGGACAACAACGCCCTGCTGCTCGGTCAGCTCGGCGACGTCCCCGACGAACGGCGCACCGCCCGCTTCGTCTCGACCTGCGCCCTCGTCCTGCCCGACGGCACCACAACGGTGGTCCGCGGCGAATGGCCCGGCACCATCGCCCGCGAACCACAGGGCGAAGGCGGCTTCGGCTACGACCCGCTCTTCCACCCCGACGGCGGCCCCCGCAGCGCCGCCGACCTCACCCCTGCGGAAAAAGACGCCGCGTCCCACCGAGGCCGCGCACTCACCCAGCTCCTGCCTGCCTTGGCAGCCCTGGCCTGAGTTTCACGATCATCACGCTCTGGTGATGGAGCCCACCCGGCGCCGATGCGCCATCAGGGCGTGGTCCAGTCGAGGGCGCTCGGCATCGATCGAGATCACCACGCCGTGGTGGCGGAGGCTACTCGCGAGATGCCGCCATCAGGGCGTGGTGATCGAGAGCCCAGGACCTCAGAGGTTGTACTGAGCTTTGACGTCTTTGGCGTTGCGGTGCTCGACGAAGAAGGAGAGCAGGGGGATGGTGCCCGCGATGAGGGTGCCGACGGTGCGGGCGATGGGCCAGCGGACCTTGACCGCGAGGTCGGCGGTGACCAGCAGGTAGGCGAAGTACACCCAGCCGTGCACGAGCGCGATCCAGCGCGGGGTGTCCATGCCGAAGCCGTACTGGGCGATCATCTCGGCGGTGAGCAGCAGCAGCCACAGACCGGTGAACCAGGCAAGGGCGCGGTAGCGCAGCAGCGCGGAGGCGATCTTGGCGTTGTCCGCCGGTGCGCCGGTAGCCGGTTTGTCCAGCGACGGTGCGGTGGTGTTGTTGTCGGTCACCCGGCATTCCTCTCAGGGGCGTGCAGACCGGCGGCGCGGGTCTGCGCATCGATATCGCTGGCGTGCAATCGCGCCAGGTACTGGTTGTAGGCGGCGGTCTCCGGGTCGTCCGCGGCGGCGGCCTTGGGCCGTTCCGGCAGGATTCCGGCTGGAATCTCGCGCGGCGCCTCGGCCTTGCTCGCGCGCGGCGCGGCGGGCTCGCCCGCCTCGCGTTCGAGACGCACGAACCTGACGTAGGCGAACACCGCGAACGCCGCGAACAGCGGCCACTGCAGCGCGTACCCGAGGTTCTGCCCGGTTCCGGTCGCGGAATCGAACCGTTCCCACTGCCACCAGGCCAGTGCGAGACAGCCGAGCGCGACCACGATGACCAGCGCGATCAGCGCGGGCCGGTTGTACGCCGGGCGGGAAGGTCGATCGGACACACCACAACGGTACCTGCCTACTACACGTTGCGTAGGAGCAGGTCGCGGCCCACAAACCCGGTCGAGGCAGGCGTCACAGCTGCGCGGCGCGGAAGGTGTGGCGGTAGGTGGTGGGGGAGACGCCGATGGTGGTGGCGAGATGCTGGCGCAGGGAGGCGGCGGTGCCGAGGCCGGACTCGGCCGCGACGCGGTCGATGGGCAGGTCGGTGGCCTCGAGCAGGTGACGGGCCAGGTCGACGCGCTGGCGGGTGAGCCACTGGCCGGGCGGGAGGCCGGTTTCCTCGCGGAAGCGGCGGCAGAAGGTGCGCACGCTCATCCGGGCGTGGGCGGCGAGTTCGGCGAGGGACAGGGGGCGGTCGAGGTGGGTGAGCGCCCAGGCGCGGGTATCGGCGGTGCTCGCGGTGCCCGATTCGGGCATCGGCCGATCGATGAACTGGGCCTGACCGCCCTCGCGCCACGGTGGCACGATGCACAGCCGCGCCACCCGGTTGGCGACGGCGCTACCGTGGTCGCTGCGCAGCAGGTGCAGGCACAGGTCGATGCCCGCCGCACTGCCCGCGGCGGTGAGGATGCGCCCGTCGTCGACGAACAGCACGTCGGCGTCCATGCGCACCCGGGGGAACTCACGGCGGAACCGTTCGGCCTGGTTCCAGTGGGTCGTCGCGGGTCTGCCGTCGAGCAATCCGAGCGTGGCCAGTACGAAGGCCGAGGTACAGAAGCTCACCACCCGGGTCTGCGGGCGCCGCAACGCGTCGGCCACCTTCTCGGGTAGGCGATAGCTCGCGTGGTCGTCGCATTCGTTGAACGGCGGGATGACGACGATGTCGGCGTCGTCGAGCGCACTGCTGTCCCGCTCCACCGAGATCGTGAAGTCGGCGTTCGTGCGTACCGGCGCGCCGTCGAGGCTGCAGGTGCGGATTTCGTAGAGCGGGCTGCCGTCCGCCCCGACCGCCGTCCCGAAGATGCGGGCCGGGATCCCGAGTTCGAAGGGATACACGCCGTCCAGGGCCAGAACCACCACGCGCTGCATGGCAAGATCCTTGCACATATTGGCCTCCCTGCCACTCGTCGGCTTCCCCGATGCCCGGCATTGTCTTTCCCGTACGGAAACGGCAACGCGCACAGAAGGAATCGACATGCGGGCAATCGGACAGGACACCTTCGGCGGACCCGAGGTGCTGCGGGTGATCGACGTCGACCGGCCGGAACCCGGCCCGGCGGAAGTGCTGATCCGGGTACATGCGGCGGGTGTGAACCCGACCGACTCCTGGCATCGCGCCCTTGGCGGGCTGCGGGGCGCGATCACCCCGCTCGGTTGGGATGTTTCCGGTGTCGTCGAGGCGGTGGGCCTCGGCGTCACGTTGTTCGACCCGGGCGACGAGGTGTTCGGCATGCCACGACACCCGCACCCGGCCGCAACGTATGCCGAGTACGTCACCGCGCCGGCCCGCCATCTCGCCCACAAGCCCACGAACCTGAGCCATCTCGAGGCGGGCGGTCTGCCGCTGGTCGCCCTCACCGCGTGGCAGGCGCTGGTCGACACCGCCGATGTGCGTCCGGGACAGCGTGTGCTGGTCCACGCCGCGGCGGGCGGTGTCGGACAGGCGGCGGTGCAGATCGCGAAAGCGCGCGGTGCCCATGTCGTCGGCACGGCGCGCGCCGACAACCACGAGTTCGTCCGCGGCCTGGGCGCCGACGAGGTGATCGACTACACCACAACGGCTTTCGAGGAAGTGGCCCGCGACATCGACGTGGTGGTCGACACCATCGGCGGCGAATACGGGCCACGCTCGCTGCGCACGCTCCGGCCGGGCGGCATCGTGGTCTCCCTCGCATCGCCCGCCGAGGCCGCGCTCGCCGACATCGCGCGTCCGCTGGGGTTGCGGGCCCAGTTCATGATCGTCGAGGCCGACCGCGCCGGCATGCTCGCGATCGCGGATCTGGCCCGCGAGGGCGCCCTGCGCGTGCATGTGGACACCGTGGTGCCGCTGGGGTCGGCGAGCAAGGCGCACGAGATCGCCGACACCCAGCGCACGCGGGGCAAGATCGTGCTCGAGGTCGCTCAGAACTCGTAGGCGACGCCCGTCATCCGCTCCGATTCCTCCCAGAGGCGCCGCGACAGTTCGGGATTGCGCGACAGCGAACTCGACGGGCACGCCTCGACCGGACCCTGCGACTGCATGAGCCGGTTCGGACCCCAGTAGACGGTGGGATCGGCGTCGGGTTCGGTCGCGGCGAACAGGGTGGAGTGGGCGGCCTTGGCGGGCGGGTGGCCGATGAGGCGGATGACCGGCTTGCTCACCCGGTCCAGCAGGGTCTCGGTGCGGGCGAACAGGTCGGTCGCCGAGACGCCGGGGTGCACCGCGTAGGACTTCTGCTTCGCCCCCGCCTCGCCGAGGCGGCGCTGCAGTTCGCGGGCGAACATGAGGTTGGCCAGCTTCGCCTGCGCGTAGGCGAGATTGCGCTGGTAGCGCCGGTTCTCGTAGTTCAGGTCGTCGATCCACAGCTTGGGGGTCTGCTTGTGGGCGATGCTGGCCAGGGTCACCACCCGGTCGCGGACGCGGTCGAGCAGTAGCCCGGTGAGGGCGAAGTGACCCAGATGGTTCACCCCGAACTGGGTTTCGAACCCGTCGGCCGTCCGCGAGAACGGCACGTTCATCAGGCCCGCGTTGTTGACGAGCACATCGAATTCGCCCTGCTGCTCGGCGAATTCGCGCACGGAGGCCAGGTCGGCCAGATCGAGGGCGGCCACCCGCACGTCGCCGGGGATGGCGGCGGCGATCGGTTCGGCCTTGGCCTTGTTGCGACAGGCCATGATCACGGTGGCGCCCTTGGCGGCCAGCACCTTCGTGGTCTCGGCGCCGAGGCCGCCGTTGGCGCCGGTGATCACGAAGGTGCGGCCGGTCTGGTCCGCGATGTCAGCTGGTTTCCATGCCATGCCCCGACCTTACTCTCGAGTAAGATCGATCGGAAGTGGTCAGCCGAGCAACCCGGCCAGCGTACGGGCACACGCGGGCCTGCGCAGCTTGGTCATGGCCTTCGCCTCGATCTGCCGGGCACGCTCCCGGGAGACACCCAGCTGTGATCCCACTTCCTCCAGTGTGCGGGCCTCACCGCGATCGAGGCCGAAACGCAGCCGGATGACGTCGGATTCACGCTCGGTGAGCCCGGCCAGGGCCGCCTCCACGTACCCGCGGAGCATCCGCTCGGCGACCAGCTCGGCAGGTGGGGGCGCGGTGTCGGGCAGTACCGAGCCGAGTTCGGTGTCCTCCCCGAGCGGTGTCTGCAGCGACACCGGTTCCGCCTCGTGGCGCAGCGCCGCCGTTACCTGGGCGACGGTGAGTTCGGCCCGCTCCGCGATCTCCTCGGCGGTGACCGCCCGGCCGAGCTCGTGGGTCAGCTCGCGACGCACCCGCACGACTTTGTGCAGTACATCGGCCACATTGGACGGCAGCCGGATGGTCCGCCCCTGGTCGGTGAGCGCGCGACCGATGGACTGGCGGATCCAATAGGTGGCGTAGGTCGACAACTTGAGCCCGCGGCGGTGGTCGAACTTGTCCACCGCGCGCATCAAGCCGAGGGTGCCCTCCTGGATCAGGTCGAGCAGCGACATCCCGGTGTTGGTCGGGAAGCGCCGGGCGATGGACACCACCAGGCGCAGATTCGCCCGAACCATATGGTCTTTCGCGCGCTGACCATCGATCACGCTGCGCTGCAACTCCTTCCGTCGTGCCGCGGAGAGCTCGACTCCCGCCGAGGCGTTCTCATCCAGTTCCGTGCGGGCCTCGACACCCGCGGCGATTCGTGCGGCCAGGGCGTATTCCTGCTCGGCCGTCAGCAGGGGCGTGCGGCTGATGGCGGTGAGGTAGTCGCGGATGGGATCGGTGGTCACAGTCAAGGAGGCTCCCGTTCGGCGAAGGAAATGTCGCTCGCGGCGACGAACACAAACTTAGGTCGAACATAAAAATATGTCAAGAACAATTTTGGGACGAGTTCAGTTACGCTGAGGACATGACTACGCAGCAGGGGTTACGGGCCAGGAAGAAGCAGCAGACCAGGGAGCAGATCTCGCACCGCGCCACCGAGTTGTTCCTCGAACGCGGGTTCGACAAGGTGACGATCGCCGAGATCGCCGCGGCCGCCGATGTGGCGAAGATGACCGTCACCAACTACTTTCCCCGCAAGGAAGACCTGGCCCTAGACCTCGGCGCGGCCTACGTCGAACAGCTCGCCGCGATCGTGCGCGAGCGCGCCCCCGGCCAGTCCGCACTGGCCGCCCTGCGCGGTGCCTACCTCGCCGCCGTGGCCGCCCAGGACCCCGTGATCGGTTTCAGCGGCGCGCCGTTCGCCAAGATGATCACCGACAGCCAAGCCCTCACCGCCCGGTTACGGGAGTTCCACGACGAGCGGGAGGCGGCGCTGGCCCGCGCACTCGCCGAGGAGACCGCCGCCGCGCCCGACGACATCACCCCTCGAGTAGCCGCCGCACAACTGGCAGGCGTGCATCGCGTGTTGTTCGAGGAGATCCTGCGTCGCACCCTCGCGGGCGAGTCGGGCGACGAGATCGCCGCTGCCCTCACCGATTATGCCGAGGTCGCCTTCGACGCGCTCGAACCGGGGCTGGCCGGCTACGCCGTGCGCTGAGATATCGGTCCGATTGCTGCCGTGTCACTGGGCTCTCGCCGGGCGCGGCAACGCCCATACTGGGGCCATGCCGGATGGTGTTGCTGTAGACGAGCCCGTCGCGCCGATGAGCAAGACCAAGATCAATCTCGTATTCGCCACGGTGGTGCTCGGCATGCTGATGGCCGCGCTCGACCAGACCATCGTGTCGGCCGCGCTGCCCTCGATCGTCGCCGATCTCGGCAGCGCGGGGCACATGGCCTGGGTGGTCACCTCGTACCTGCTCGCCGAGGCCGTCGCGACCGTGCTCGCGGGCAAACTCGGTGACCTGTTCGGCCGCAAACTGCTGTTCCAGATCAGCGGCATCATCTTCATCGCCGGTTCCGCGCTGGCTGGCATGGCAGGCGGCATGCCGATGCTGATCCTCGCGCGCGGAATCCAGGGCGTCGGTGCGGGCGGGCTGATGGTCACGTCGATGGCCCTGATCGCCGACACCATTCCGCTGCGCGAGCGCGGCAAATACCAGGGTGCGCTCGGGGCGGTCTTCGGCATCACCACGGTTCTCGGTCCCACGCTCGGCGGGCTGTTCACCGACCACGCGAGCTGGCGCTGGTGTTTCTATGTGAACGTCCCGGTGGTCGTCGTGATGCTGGTGATGGCGGCGCGGACGCTGCCCAAACTCGCCGCCCGTACCCGGCCGGTGATCGACTACCTCGGCATCGGCCTGGTCGCCGTCGGTGTGTCGGCGCTGATCCTTGGCCTGGAATTCGGTGGCAACGAGTATCCGTGGGGTTCCTGGCAGATCATCGGGCTGTTCGTGCTCGCCGTCGTGCTGCTCGCCGCGTTCGTGCGGGTGGAGAACCGGGCGAAGGAGCCGATGCTGCCGATGCGGTTGTTCCGCAGCCGGGTGTTCACGGTGTCCTCGGTGCTCAGTTTCATCGTCGGTTTCGCCATGCTCGGCTCGATGACCTACCTGCCCGCCTACCTGCAATACGTCGACGGTGTGTCGGCGACGGTGTCGGGTGTGCGTACCTTGCCGCTGGTCGTCGGCCTGTTCATCACCTCGATCTTCTCCGGCCAGGTGGTCGGCAAGACCGGCCGGTACCGGTATTTCCCGATCGTCGGCATGGCCGTGCTCGCCGTGGGCCTCGGCTTGATGTCGACGATGGACCGGCACACCAGCGTGTGGCTGGAATCGCTGTACATGCTGATTCTCGGCGCGGGCCTCGGGCTGGGCATGCAGGTGCTCACCATCGTCGTGCAGAACACCGTGCCCTACGCCGACCTCGGCACGGCGACCTCCGGTGTCACCTTCTTCCGCACCCTCGGCAGCGCGTTCGGCACTGCGGTCTTCGGGACGCTCTACAACAACGAGAGCAAGACCGCGCTGGCCGAGGCGATGCGCGAGGCGCCCGACGTTCCGGCGGAGGTGGTGGCGAATCCGAAGCTGCTGCGCGAGCTGCCCGTCGAACAGGCCGCACCGGTGATCGACGCCTACGCCCGCTCGATCGACCATGTCTTCGCCTGGGTGGTTCCCGTGGCGCTGCTCGGTTTCGTCGTCGCCTGGTTCCTGCCGCAGGTGCGGCTGCGCGACAGCGCGCGCCACGGCGCGGGCGATGTGGGGGAGGGGTTCTCGGTGCCGGACTCGCACGACCGGGTGGTGCAGCTGGAACGCTCGGTCGCGGCGACCGTCCGCAAGGCGCGGGCGAAGGGTCCGATCATTCCCGAACTCATCGCCGCTTCGGGCAGCCGGTTGAGTCCGGACACCGCGTGGGCGTTGGGCCAGGTGTACCTGTACGGCAAACAGGACATGCCCGCCACCGTGTACGGCATCGCCTACCGGCACCGGCTCCCGGTCGAGGTGCTCGCCCCGGTCTTCCGGCAGGCGGCCGACGCGGGACTGCTGCACGCCGAGGCGGGCACGCTCGCCCTCACCGACACGGGTCGCACCGAGGTCGACACCTTGCGAGCCGGGTGGCGGCGCTGGCTGGGTGACCGCCTCGACGACTGGAACTGCGAGGACCCCACCGATCGGGCCCTGCTCGACGAGGCACTGTCGAAGATCGCCACGAAACTCCTCGACGAAGGCGCCGACGGCGATCGGGGGGCCAAGGTCTATACCGGTTGACCACGCCTTGTCATCGATTACTCGTAGACGTATATTCGTAGACGAGTAAGGAGGCGGCCGTGGCGACGAAGCGCAAGGTGAACAATCTGCTGGCCCTGGCCGTGCTCTCGGTCATCGTGCAGCGCCCGATGCACCGCTACGAGATCGCCGCGACCCTGCGCGCGCAAGGCAAAGACCGTGACATGGACATCAAGTGGGGTTCGCTGTACACGGTTGTGCAGAACATGGCCAAGGCCGGTTTCCTGGAAGTCGTCGGCAGCGAGAAGGAGGGGGCGCGGCCCGAGCGGGTGATCTACCGGATCACCGACGCCGGCCGCGCCGAAATGGCCGATTGGACACGCGAACTCCTCGCGGAACCAGAACCCGAACACCACCGGTTCACCGCAGGCCTATCGATCCTGGCGATCCTGCCGCCCGATGAGGTGATCGAGCTGCTCGGCACCCGCGTCGCCAGGCTCGAAGAAACCATCGCCCGCATCAAGAGCGACCTCGGCGCGCTCACCCTGCCACGCCTGTTCCTCGTGGAGACCGAATACGGCCTGGCGATGCTGGAAGCCGAGGCACGCTGGGCGCGCGCGCTGCGCGAGGAGCTGGTGGCAGGCACGTTCGACGCGCTCGACCAGTGGCGGCAGTGGCATGCCGACGGCATGCCTGCCGAAAGAGCCCCGGCGGAGAGGAGCTAGGACTAACCCAGCATGTGAAGACCCCGAGCCCGGTGGCGTGCGGCAACACCCCACCGAGCCCGGAGAACCGTCCCGAAACCAGGCGCACCCGGCCTTGAGGCTGGCAACCACAGGATAGCTGGGTGACGTCGGAAATCCCGATCTGGAGATCACCCATGTCCATTCATTCCGCCCTGATCATCGGCGGTGGCATCGCCCGACCCGTCGCCGCGACCGCCCTGCGCAAAGCGGGCATCGATGCCCACGTCTACGAGGCCTATTCCGGCCCGTCCGAGGGCATCGGCTCCGGGCTGGCGCTGGCACCCAACGGCATCGCCGCCCTCGACATCCTCGGCGCCGGTGACCCGGTACGCCGCATCGCCTCACCCGTGTCCGGGATGCGCCTGCGGGTCGGTGGCCGCATGCACGAGCTTCCGACGCTGTCGGATCAACCACCGTTGCAGCTGGTCGACCGTGGCGAGCTGCACCGCACACTGCACGACCATGCCGTCGCCGCCGGGGTGCCGTTCACCTACGACAAGCGCCTGATCGATGTCGACGAACACGACGACGGCGTCACCGCGCACTTCGCCGACGGGTCGAGCGCGACCGCCGATATCCTCGTCGGCGCCGACGGAATCCGCTCCACCGTCCGGGGATTGATCGATCCGTCCGCACCCGGCCCGCACTACACCGGCATGCTCGGATTCGGGGCGCAGGTCGACTTCGACATCGACGTTCCCGATGACACCATGGTGTTCGCCTTCGGCGCCAAGGCCTACTACCTGTACTGGAAAGGGGCCGACGGCCAGATCGCCTGGGGCGCGAATCTGCCGAGTAAGCAGTACCTTTCGTTCACCGAGGCGAGGGCGAAATCACCCGAGTACTGGCTGCGGATCCTGCGCGACACGTACGCCCCCGACACACCGGGCGGTGAATTCGCCCGCCGCACAACGGCCGACACCCTCGAGATCACCGGTGCGCTGCACATCATGCCGCCGGTGCCGCACTGGTATCGCGATCGGCTGGTCCTGGTTGGCGATTCGGTGCACGCGCCGTCGAACAGTTCCGGCCAGGGCGCGTCGCTGGCCATCGAGAGTGCCGTGCAACTGGCCCGCTGTCTCCGCGATATCGACTCGCCCACAGCCGCTTTCGCCGCCTACGAACGGTTGCGGCGGACGCGGGTGGAAGGCATCACGGCGCGGGCCGCGAAGGTCAATCGCAGCAAGACACCGGGTCCGGTCGCCCGCAAGGTGATGAACGCGGTCATGCCGCTCATGGTGCGGACGGTGATGAACCCGGAGAAGACGATGGGCGCCGAACGTCGCTACCGCATCGGTTGGGACGAGCCGGTGCAGCGCGAAATCGCCTCGGCCGCTTCCTGATCCGTGCGCGGCGCGGTGGCTTCATCGCCGTGATGCTCGCAGACGCAGGATACGGGCGGAGTCCTCGTCTGCGGGCAGGAAGGCTTCGAGATGGAGCTCGGCGAGGGTGACATCGGTGGCGGTCGCGAACGAGGTGAGCGTGGTGATCAGGCGGAGATCGCCGTCTTCGGTGCGCAGCTGCAGGGGGACGGCGAAGCCGACATGATCGGGCCCCACGGCGACGGTCGGCAAGTACCCCGACAGCTCCTCGATGAGCGCGTCGACGGCGGGGTCGGGGGTATGGGCGGCCCGGGTGCGCAGTGAGTCGATGATGTGCCTGCCCCATTCGGGCAGGTTGCGCACTCGCGGCGCGACCCCGTCGGGATGCAGCGCCAGCCGGAGCACGTTCATCGGCGCGCGTAGCAAATGGTCGGCCACACCCTCGGTGAACAGGTCGAACGCGGCATTGGCCGTGACCAGCTCGCCGCGCGGACGGGCGACCAGCGCCGGATACGGCAGGTGCCCGTCGAGAACGGCGGTGAGCGCCTCCCGTACCGGCGCCAACTCCGGGGCGGCCAGATCGCTTTCGGGAAACACCGGGGCGAAACCGGCGGCCAGGAGCAGGTTGTTGCGATCACGCAGGGTCAGTTCGAGTGATTCGGCCAGCCGCACCACCATCGTGCGACCCGGCTGGGACCTGCCCTGTTCGAGGAAGCTCAGGTAGCGCTGACTCGTCTCGGCGCGAATCGCCAGGTCGAGCTGGCTGACCCGGCGCAGGGTGCGCCAGTGCCGCAGTTGCGGTCCGAAGGCGGTGCTGGTCTGCGCGATCGTCATGGTGCGAGTCAACCGCGCACGAGTACCCTGCGCCATTCCCAGGAGGGAATGAACTGCGGCCCCGATGTGCGCCCGTCGTTCATTCCCCGCAGGGAATCGCGCCGCGCTGCCCGGCTCGACAGAGTTGTCGCCATGAGCAAAAACGACATCGCCACCCGCTACGTGGCACTCTGGAACGAAGCCGATCCCACCACCCGCCGCAAGATGATCGAGGACCTCTTCACGGTCGACGGCGCGCAGTACCTGGTGGACCCGCCCGCCGAGGCGCGAACGGCCGCAGCCGATCTCGCGATACCGGCCCCGCCGCTCGCGGTGCACGGCTACGACGCACTCGACCGCCGGGTCACCCGCGCCTACGCCATGTTCCTGGCCGATGGCGAATCCGTCTTCGCCGCGTCCGGGCCCGCCGTGGAACTGCCCGCGGGCACCGTCGGCGTCGCGTGGACGATGAACCGCCGCGACGACGGCACCGCCCAGGGCGGCGGCTTCGATCTGCTCGCCCTCGACGCCGACGGCCGCATCGTGACCGACCACCAGTTCATCGAGGGATCACGATGAACGCCGGATCAGGGGCGCGGGCGGCGCACTAAGGCGCGCGCGACCAATTCGAGCGTCACCGCCACCGCGCACGCCTCCGACAGCATCAACCCGATCAGCACGAGCACCTGCACCGCACCGGCCTGCGCGGCGGACCCACTGGTGAGCAGCACACCGATGAACGCGCCGGGCAGGGTGACCAACCCGACCGTGCGGGCCTGGTCGACACCGGGGATGAGCGCGTCGGTCGCCGCGCCCGTGAGCACCATCTTGCGGGCCGGACGATCGGTGAATCCCAGACTCAGGGCCGCCTCCACCTCACCCCAGCGTTGGCCGATGGCATCGAGCCCGCGCCGGGCCGCCAGCGAGGTGGAGGTCATGGTGCCGCCCAGCAGGATGCCGCCGATCGACACCAGCGTGACGCCGTGGATCGGCACCGCGCCGCTGAGCAGGGTCGCCGGCATCACCGCCGCGATCCCGGTCGCGACGGCCAACCCGAGCCAGATCCCGGAGCGGCCCGCCTGCGCCCGCCGGACGGCGGTGAACACGGCCGCGCCGAACATGACCAGCAGCACGAGCGCGGCCGACCACAGATGTTGAAGCGCCGCCGCGAGGATCAACGCGATCAGGCCCAATTGCAGCACCGCGCGGAACGCGGCCTTCGGCACCACGAACGGCGAACCGATTCCGGTGATCCGGTACACCAGTGCCGCCGCGACCACCATGGCCACGCACAGCACGATCAACGCGACGTTCGGTTCCACCGTCATCAGCGAACTCCTTGCCAGATGGGCGGCACGCGCCGGCTAGGGGCGGGTCGTGCCGCGCGCGTGCAGGCGGATGAACAGGGTGACGCTCAGTGTCAGCCAGAGCAGACCGACGATCCAGCCCGCCAGCACATCGGTGATCCAGTGCACCCCGAGATACACCCGCGACAGCCCGACCGCGATCGGGAAGACCACCGCCGCACCGATCGCGGTGCGGCGCACCCAGACCCGGCGAATGCGGGGGACGAGCGCGATCGCCACCACCCCGACCACCGCCGCCGACCCGAGTGAATGTCCCGACGGATACGACAGACTCAGCTCGGTGACCAGCCGCGACTCCATCGGCGGACGATGCCGGTCGACGATCCGCTTGATGCCCCACACCAACGCGCCCGCGCCGAGCGAGGTGACACCGACCAGCGCGGCCACCGGCAGATCGCGGCGGGCGAGCAACCAGATCACCGTGACGAGGGCCAGAATCGTCATCGCCACGGTGCCGCCGAGGTCGGTGATCACCCGCGCCACCGTGGTCAGCGGTTCGCCGCGATGCGCGATCATCCAGTCGAGCACCCGCACATCCCACGGTGTGCCGTCCATATTGCCGACGACCACCCAGGTGAGCAGTCCGAACAGGGCGAGGGCGGTGGCGATGAGCGCGGCCGCGAGCGGTATCCGGTGGCCGAGCCCGGACCAGGCGACCCGGGGGGAGTGGTAGTCGATGGGCATGACTACCAGATTGCCAGCCGGACGCTCAGGCCTCGAAGACCACCGCGTTCCCGGCCACGTCGCGGGTGCCCGCCACCTTCTTGATCGCTTTCACGAGGTCGGCGACGCACTCCCAGGTGCGCGGCGGTTCGGCCTCGATATTGCCGATGGTGTACCAGGTGTCGGTGCCGCGGTAGCGGACCAGGCCTTTACCCGCGTCGTCGAGCATGACGTCGAGCTCGCCCGACACCGTCCCTTCCTCTTCGGTCATGACGGCGCATTCGGCGGTGATCTCGATGGGCTCGCTTATTTGAACTCTCCTCGGCGGAGGCAGTCGTCGACTGCGGTGCGCAACGCGGTGTGCTCGGCGGTATCAACGGTCAGTGCGTACTTTATCTTGACCTTCACGTAGTGCTCGATATAGGCACACCGGAAGTTGCCGGGCGGCAGGTAGTTCGCGGGGTCCTGGTCGCCCTTGGACCGGTTGGCCGACGGGTCGGCGGCGACCAGGTTCATCGCGTCGTTGGCGATGCGGCGGCGGGTGTCCTCGTCGCGGTCGGCGGCACCGGAACGCCAGGCTTCGGCGAGGGCGACGATGTGTTCGGCGTCGACCTTCGACGGGTCGGTGATGAACTTGTAGGGGCCGAGCTGCCCGGTCTTCTTGTCGATGAAGCCGTAGCGGTCCTGCCAGCCGGCCCCCGAAGGCACTGTCAGTTCACAGGTTTTGGGGTCGAGGGTGACCTTGCCGGTGGCGTCGCGCAGCATCATCACGTCGCGGCTGGTGCATATGGTGTACGTGGCGAGGTCGCCGGTGAAGCCGTGTTCGGGCTTGTTGGTGTCCCAGTGCGGGAACTTCTCGCGGGTGTAGCCCGTCATCGGGCCCTCCTTGGCGACGACGAGGGTGGCGACCAGATCGCCGATCTCCTTGCCCGACACCGTGGCCGCGCCCGCGGAGCCGGGGCCGGGCGCGGTGGGATTCACCTTGTCCAGCAGCGAATTCGCGACTGTCACCACCAGCGCGACAACCATCGCGGCGGCCAGTGCGAGCACTGCGCGCCCGACCGGTGAGCCGCTGATCGAGGACCACTTCATGCCCGTACCACCTGTGCCTTCGTCGAACTGCGAACCGGCACAACCTACGGGGCGGATACCGGTCCGTCGGTCATTGTCGCCTATGACATTCGGCACAGGCCAGGGCAAACGGATTGCAGCTCAATAGCGTTCGCCTATCACGTACCCGCTCAGTCGGGTAGCGAACCGGATTCGGTGGGAATTCCGGTGTCCAGGAAGCGGATCAGCCGGGCGATCCGGGCGGCATGATCCACGCAACGCTGGAACTGGCTGCCCAGCAGGGCCAGATCGATGGCGGCCGCGGTATCGATACCGGCTTCGGTTGCGGTGAGTACGGAGTTCAGCTGTTTGAACAGGTCGTCCATGGCGGCCGCGTCCGAACCGTCGTCCTCGACGAATCGGCCGGTGGCGACCGAATCACTCACCCGGGCAACACATTCAGCCGCGAGGCCGCCCATCGCCACCAGTGCCTGGATCACCGGCGCCGGTGCGACGGCGTCGGGGTGAGCGCGATACACGTACTGTCCCGCGGCTTCCGTGCGCCGCCCGATGCGCGAGAGTTCACCGGCCACCTGGATGGCGGTGACCACGTGGCGCAGGTCGCGGGCGACGGGCGCCTGCAGGGCGAGTAGTGCCATGGTGCGTGACTCGCAGGCGGCGAACATCTGCTGTAGCCGCTCGTCGAGCGCGAAAACCTCGTAGGTGGCCGCCAAGTCGGCGCCCGCCAGCGCCTCGGTGATCCGCTCGGTCGCGTCATGGGCCAGCCGCGACATGTGGGTGAGCTCGTTGGACAGCGCCAAGAGCTCGAGGGTGAACTGGGTCCGCACGCGCTGAATTGTTCCCCATCGCAGCGCGACTGTGAATCCATCGGCGCATGTTCGCGGCCGCGCATCCGGTCGCTGGTGCCACGCACCTGGAACGATGGAGATCATGATCGCCGCATTCACGACCAGATGGACCCTCTTCGTACCGATTCTCGCCGCGCTCGTCCTCGCCGTCACGTGGGGGCGCGACATACCGGGCGTGGTGGTGGCGGTGGTCAGTGCCGTGCTGGTCGGGGCGGTGCTCTCGGCGGTTTATCACGCCGAAGTGGTGGCCCATCGGGTCGGCGAACCGTACGGTGCGCTGATCCTCGCGGTGGCGGTCACCGTGATCGAGGTGGCCCTGATCGTCACCATGATGATCTCCGGTGGTGACAAGGCGGCGTCGCTGGCACGCGACACGGTCTTCGCGGCGGTGATGATCACCTGCAACGGCATCTTCGGTCTCGTGCTGCTGGTCGGCGCGCTGCGGCGCCGGATCGCGGTGTTCAATCCGGAGGGCACCGGTGCGGCTCTGGCGACCGTGGCCACCTTGGCCACGCTGAGTCTGGTGCTGCCGACCTTCACCACGAGCAAGCCCGGCCCGGAGTTCTCACCCGCGCAGCTCGCCTTCGCCGCGGTCGCCTCGCTGGCGCTCTACGGGCTGTTCGTGATGGTGCAGACCGTGCGTCACCCTGACGATTTCCTCCCGGTGGAGGCCAGCGGCGCGATCGACGAGGACGAGGGGATGCACGCGGAGCTGCCGTCGAACCGGATCGCCCTGATCAGCCTGGGCATGCTCGTGCTCGCTCTGGTCTGTGTCGTCGGCCTGGCGAAGGTGGTCTCGCCCGCGCTGGAGTCGGGCATCGCCTCGGCGGGCCTGCCCCAGGCCGCGGTCGGTGTGGTGATCGCGATGCTCGTGTTGCTGCCCGAGACGCTGGCCGCGGTCAACTCCGCGCGCCGCAACCAAGTGCAGATCGGTCTGAACCTGGCGCTGGGGTCGGCGATGGCCAGCATCGGGCTCACGATTCCGGTGATCGCGATCGCCACGATCTGGCTGAGCGGACCGCTGGTCCTCGGGCTCGGCGCCACCCAGATGGTGCTGCTCGCGCTGACCTTCGTGGTCGGCACGCTGACCGTTGTGCCAGGTCGGGCCACCTTGCTGCAGGGCGGTGTGCACCTGGCGTTGTTCGCGGCTTTCGTGTTCCTCGCCGCAAGCCCGTAGGTGCGGTGTCGCGGATCACAACCCGCGTGATCCTGTCATCGAAACAGTGGAAAAGCGACGAGGGTCACCCACCCTAAATTTTGTTGTGACGCAGAGTACCGGTTAGCTTGCTGGAGTTGGCACCGACGCCGAAGCCAGAGAGTGCGGTATGAATTTCACCCTGCCCCGCGCTTCGCAAGCGGGCCGGAGGCATTTCTGATGTCGACCGATCTGCATTCCGCGAAGACGGATTCCGCTACCCAGATCGTCCGCGAGAACTTCACCGCCACGGTGGTGTCGTCGCTGCGGACCTTCGGGCGTGCGGTCGACCTCGCGCAGGAGTCGGTCACCGGCACCGTCGCCGACGTGGCCCGCCGCCAGTTCCAATGGCGCGAGACCCTCGTGCAGGCCTGGCGCCTCATCACCGTCACCGCCATCCCGGCCGTGCTCATGGCGATCCCGTTCGGCGTGATCGTCTCGGTGCAGGTGGGCAACCTCATCCACAGCCTCGGCGCCGACTCCATGCTCGGCGCCACCGGCGGCCTCGGCGTCATCAAGCAGGGCGCCCCCATCGCCACCGGCTTCCTGCTCGGCGGCGCGGGCGCGGCGGCCATCGCGGCCGACCTCGGCGCCAGGACCATCCGCGAGGAGATCGACGCGCTCAACACCATGGGCATCAGCCCGGTGCACCGGCTGGTGATCCCGCGCATGATGGCGATGCTGATCGTCGCCCCGATGCTCAATGTGCTCATCATCTTCGTCGGCGTGCTCGCCGGGTACGCGGTGGCGGTCGGCGGTCAGGGCGTGACGCCCGGTAGCTACTGGTCCACCTTCGGTTCCTTCGCGACCGCGGGCGATGTGTGGGTGTCGCTGCTCAAGGCCCTGATCTTCGGGTTCCTCGTGGTCGTCATCTCATGCCAGCGCGGCCTCGAGGCCAAGGGCGGCCCGCGCGGTGTGGCCGACGCGGTGAACGCGGCGGTGGTGCTCTCGGTGGTCTCGATCGCGATCGTGAACCTGCTGGCCACCCAGATCAGCGCCATGTTCCTGCCGACGAAGTTGGCGTGATGGCTGCCTCCTCCTATCTCCCCACCTCGCTGCACTGGCTGCGCACCCCCGCACGCCTGGGCAGACGGATCGTCGGCGCGGGCGAATCGCTCGGGTTCGTCGCCGTGTTCGTCTGGCAGGTGCTGTCCTCGGTGCCGCTCACGCTGCGCCGCTACCGCGACGAGACGCTGCGCGCGGTCACCGATATGACCTGGGGCCGCGGCTCGATCATCGTCGGCGGCGGCACCGTGCCGATGATGATCGTGCTCGGGCTGGTGATGGGCGCCTCGGTCGGCGTCGAGTCCTTCGCTTCGCTGGACATGCTCGGCATGGGCCCGGTCACCGGCGTCATCTCCGCCTACGCCACCACCCGTGAGCTGGCCCCCATCGCGGCCGCCATCGGATTCGCCGCCCAGGCGGGCTGCCGGATCACCGCCGAGATCGGCTCGATGCGCATCTCCGAGGAGATCGACGCGATCGAGGCGCTCGGCCTGCGCTCGGTGCCGTTCGTGGTCACCACCCGCGTGATCGCCGGCGCCATCGCGATCGTGCCGACCTTCCTGATCGCGCTGATCCTGTCCTACGGCGCCTGCCGCGGCCTGCTCACCATGGTCTACGGACAGTCGGCGGGCGTGTACGACCACTACTTCTTCCAGTTCATCTCCGGCTTCGACATGATCGCCGCGGTCATCAAGGTCGCCGTGTTCGGCACGGTCGTGATCCTGGTGCACAGCTACTTCGGGTTCTTCGCCACCGGCGGACCCGAGGGTGTCGGCATCGCCTCGGGTCGCGCGGTGCGGGCCAGCTCGGTGGCCATCGTCGCCATCGACATGGTGCTGTCGATCATGCTGTGGGGCTTCAACTCGGCGATCAGTTTTACGGGGTGAGCTAGTGCCGAATTACGGAATGCCCGGCGTCGCGGCGAATCGGCGCACCTCGCGCCTGACCGGTGTCGTCATCCTCGCGGTGATCGCGGTGGTCGCGCTCGGCTACGTCACGTACTCCAACGTTCGCTCCGAGGAGGGGCTGCGGATCGCGCTGCGCACCGAGCACCTCGGTGACGGTATCGAATCGGGCAGCCAGGTCCGCGTCGACGGCGTCACCGTCGGCGAGGTCGCCGAGGTGACCCCCGGCGAGCGCGGCACCCAGCAGATCGCGCTGCTGCTCGACGAGAACCGCCTGCACGGCATCGACGACAGCCTCGCCATCGACTACGCGCCGACCAACCTGTTCGGCATCGCCGAGATCGAACTGCGGCGCGGTCCCGGCGGGGCTCCGCTGCGGGCAGGCGCGGTGCTCGACCTGACCGGCTCGAACAACGCCCGGGTCTACGACGCGACCATGAGCGCGATCCTGCGCAGCCTCTCGCAGGTCGGCATGACCGTGACGAGCCCGCAGATGGCGACGGTGATCTCCCAGCTCGCCGCCGACTTCAAGGCCTTCACCCCGCTGGTCCAGGCGCTCATCACGGTGGCCAAGACCATCGCCGACAACCAGGACGTCGCGCCCTCGGAACTGTTCGGCAAGCTCGGCCCCGCCTTCGACGGCGGCGGCCAGTTCGCCGGCGCGACCATGCAGGTGATCGACCAGCTCAGCGAGATCAAGGTGACCCAGACCGACAAGGATCGCTACGACATCGGTGTCGGCGTGATCGGCGGCAGCCTGCTGCCCGCCCTGACCACCACCTTGAGCACCGCGGGCGGCCACCTCGCCGAGTCGACCGACATGCTCGCGCCGATGCTGCTCGCGCTGGCGCAGATGTCGCCGAATTCGCGCCACACCGGCGCCGAACTCACCGCGCTGCTGCGGAACCTGCGTGGTGCCATGCCCGACGGCCCGGACGGGCCCGTGCTCAACCTCGATGTCGAGCTCAGCGGTGTGCCCGCCATCGCGGTCCCGCTGTTCGGAAAGGGCGGTGCGTGATGAAGATTCGCGGTGTCGCACTGCGCCTCGGCGTGTTCACGCTGGTGATGGTCGCCGTGCTCGGTCTGGTCTTCACGCTCATCAAACGTCCCGTCTCCGGTGACACCAACGCCCACGACGTGCTGTTCACCGACGCCAACGGCCTCAAGGTCGGCAACGACGTGCGCATGTTCGGTGTGCAGGTGGGCAAGGTCGAGAAGATCTCGCTCGAGGGCGACAAGGCCAAGGTGCGCCTGACGGTCAAGACCGATACGCCGATCTACGACAACTCCAAGCTGGCCATCCGCTACCAGAACCTCACCGGCCAGCGCTATGTCGACCTGCAGCAGGCGCCCAACCCCGGCACCCGCATCGCCGCGGGCGCCCGCATCGGCGCGCACATGACCGTGCCGTCCTTCGATGTGACCAGCCTGTTCAGTGGTCTCAAGCCGGTGCTCGCGACGCTGTCACCCGAGGCGATCAACCAGTTCACCGCGAGCATGCTCGCCGTGATCGAGGGCGACGGCAGCGGCCTCGGCCCCGCGCTCACCGCCATCGACGAACTCGCCTCCTATGCCGAGAACCGCCAGCAGGTGATCTCCACGCTCATCCGCAATCTGTCGGATCTGGCCGACCGGCACGGCGGCCGGGTCGGTCACCTGCTGCCGCTGCTGGCCCGGCTCACCGACATCTTCGAGGCGATGCAGCGCAATATCGGCGGTGTCGCCGACTTCGCGATGAGCGCGCCTTCGGTGCTCGCGCCGGTCGACCGGTTGCTCGCCTCGCTCGGCCTGGTCGAGGGCGGCGGCGCCGATGTCGACGCGATGATCCGCGCCCTGTTCCCGAATCCGCAGGAGGCCGTGGAGGTTTTCGGCCGCCTGCCCGGTCTGCTGGCCACGGTCGACTCCTCGCTCTCGCGCGGTTTCACCGACTTCACACCGCACTGCAGCAACGGCGCCGCAGAGGTGCCCGCGCCGCTGCAGGTGCTGATCGCCGGACAGAAGGTCACCGTATGCAACCGCTGAAATTCTTCTCCGGTGATCGCCCGATCCTCGACGAAGCGGGCAAACGCGCCCGTGAGCTGCGGATGGGCATCATCGGCCTGACGGCCGTCGTGCTGTTCATCATCGCCGCGGGCGTGGTGTACGTGGTGCCGTTGGGCAAACACACCTACACCGCCGAGCTCACCGAGGCACAGTCGGTGCGCGAGGGCGACGACGTTCGCCTCGCCGGCATCTCGGTCGGCAGCGTCACCGACCTCGAACTGAAGCCCGACAAGGTGATCATGCGGTTCACCGTGAACAACGACGTGTTCGTCGGCGACCAGACCTCCCTCGACGTCCGCATGCTCACCGTCGTCGGCGGCCACTACGTCGCGCTGTACCCCGCCGGTTCGGAGCCGCTGGGTGACGAGGCGATTCCCGCCGACCGAATCCGCTTGCCCTACAGCCTGATCGAGACCTTCCAGGACGCCACCGCTCCGTTGGCCGCGGTCGACGGCGCGACCGTCCGCGAGAACTTGGCTGCCGCCAACACCGCCCTGCAGAATTCGCCGGAAGCGCTACGCAGCACCTTGGACACGGTCGGCAAGTACGTCGACATGCTCGACCGCCAGCGTTCGCAGGTGTCGAAGTCCATCGCGATCCTCGACGAGTACATCTCCATGTACGACGGCGCCAAGTCCGACCTCGGCAGGTTGATGAACAACGTCAACCTGCTCGAGGACGTGCTGCTGAGCAAGCAGGCCGAGGCAGCCGAGGCGGTCCGGCTGCTCGTGTCGGTGGTGAACCGTCTCGCCACCCTGGCCCCGGGCTGGGAGTCGACCCTGAAACCGCAGGCACAGGCGCTGGCCGACGCACTACCCCGGCTCCAGGAACTCACCGGCCGGTTCGAGCCGGTGATCGCGACGGTGCACGAATTGCAGACCAAGTTGTCGCAGCTGGTGACGCCCGAAGCCGGCGTGGTCGTCGACCAGTCGGACGCACGGGTGTGCGTGCCGCTGCCGGGGAAGGCGTGCTGATGCTGAAAAAGCTCCTCGGATCCCAGGCGTTCATGTCGATCGCCGGTGTCGCGGTGCTCGTCGCGCTCGTCACCGGCGGCTACTTCATCGCCTTCGATCCACTGAAGAAGACCGAGTCCTATTGCGCGCTCATGCCCGACGCGGTCGGCCTGTACCCGGGCAATCACATCACCATGCGCGGTATCTCCGTCGGTGAGGTGACCTCGGTCCGCAACGAGGGCCCCAAGGTGCGCGTCGATTTCGAGGTCGACGCCGAATACCCCGTCTACGCCGATGCTTCGGCGACAACGGTCGCGTATTCCGTCGCGGCGGACCGCAATCTGGCCGTGCTGGCCAGTGGCAAGGACACCCGCAAGTTCGAGGGCGGCTGCATCACCAAAACGCTGACGCCCAAGAGCATCACCGAAACGCTCACCGCCCTGGCGAGCCTGTCCGAACAGCTCTCGGGCACCAATTCGGGTCAGCCGACCGCCCTGGTCGACGGCCTCGGCGCCTTGGACCGTGCCACGCAGGGCACCGGCCCGACGGTCAACGAGCTCATCACCAAACTCGGTTCGGCGATGAACAAGCCGGATGCCGACATCGGCCATCTCGCAGGTCTTTTCGACGCCTTCGCGTCGGTGTCCAACCGCGTCGCCGCGAACTGGGGTGACCTGCAGTCCATGCTCACCCGGCTCGCGCCGCTGCTGAACATGGCCTCCGACGACCTGCTCGGCCCGGCCACCTCGCTGTTCGACGGGCTCGGCGAACTGCTGCCGATGCTCAACGACCTCACCACCATCCTCGGCGATCCGCTCATCGGAACCCTCGACGGCGCCGTCCCGCTGGTGAAGATGTTGCGCGCCAACGTCGGTTCGCTGCGCGATGTGGTGCTGAAACTGCCCGCGCTCACCTCCGCCTTCCAGAGCGCGGCAGGTGGCAACGCAATCACCTACGCCCCGCCGAAGGTCGCCCTGCCCACGGGTGAGGCCGACCAGGTGTGCGCCGCCCTCAACGCGGTGCTGCCGGGCCAATGCCCCGATCCCGCCGCGGGATTGACCGATGTGAACCTCGTGCAAGTAGTGCTCGGAATGGCAGGTGCCCGATGATCAGGTCGCGAAAGAGTATGCGGCGCACCATGATCGCGCTGGTCGTGGCTGCCGGTCTGGCCGTCGGCGGCTGCGGTTTCGATCCCGCCGACGTGCCGGTACCCGGTTCGTCGGTCAGCGGTGACACCTACCGCGTGCACATCGAGTTCGCCAGCGCGCTGAACCTGCCGTCGAAGTCGAAGGTGATCGCCAACGGCGCCGAGATCGGCACAGTCACCGACGTGCGCGTGGTCCAGCCCGCCGACGCGCCGGCCGGTCGCGGTGGTTACGTCGTCGTCGAGGCCGACATCCTCGAGTCGGTCTCGCTGCCCGCGTCGACCATCGCCGAACTGCGCCAGGACACCATTCTCGGCGATATCCACGTCGCGCTGACCACGCCCAAGGACGGTTTCGGTCAGCTGCTGCGCAACGGCGGAACCATCCCCATCGAGCGAACCAAACCCCCTGTGCAGCTGGAAGACACGATGGCGACCATGGCGCTGTTCGTGCAGGGCGGCGCGATCGGTCAGCTGCAGGACATGATCGCCCGGGTGAACTCGGTGATGCCGCAGGATCCGCGCGAGACCGCCCGCATCTCGGCGGTGATGGGTGCCGACGCCGCCGACCTGGCCGCCAACCTCGACCAGGTGGACCTGCTCGTCAACGGGCTCGCCGCCAACGCTGAGATCATGCACAACATCGAAGGCGAACTCACCAACATCCTCACCCCTGAGGCGGTGCGCGCGCTGTCGGGCACCCAGGACTCCATCGCCAAGACGATGGTCATCTTCAATGCCCTCGGCCCGCTCGCGCACTCCATGACTTGGCTCGCGCCGCTGGCGAATTCGGGTGACGCGGCCGCGACCGCCTTCCTGCCGCTGCTGATCGGCGCCTCGCCCGACCTGCGGAACCCGACCAACATGGCCCTGCTCACCGACCTGTTGCGCGACAAGATCATTCCCTTCGCCGAGCGCGGCCCGAAGGTGAACGTCACCGGCGTGCAGGTCTCCGAACAGGAGCAGCTGGACCAGATCGTGACCGCCCTGCGGATGATCGGAATGGTGCGATGAAGATCGGAGCACTCGCCTCGCTCAGCGGCATCGCCGCCATCACCGTGCTCGGCGCGACCTATCTGACCTTCGGGGTGGTGCGTGTCGACCCGCTGGCCGACTACACCGAGGCCTCCCTCGAGGTCGCCGACTCGGGTGGCCTCAGCGTCGGATCGCCGATCCTGCTGACCGGCATCGAGATCGGTGAGGTCACCGCCGTCGACACCGACGCGCGCGGGGGAGTGCGTGTGGGTTTCCGCGTGGGTGCCGACCACAAGGTGCCGATGAGCAGCATCGTCACCATCGAGCACCTGTCCTCCCTCGGTGAGCCGTACGTGCAGTTCGTGCCGCCGAGCACCGACGGGCCGTACCTGACCGACGGGCAGCGGCTGGCGGGGGAGAACGTGCGAACCCCGATGTCGATTCCCGAGGTGGCGCGCCTGGTCACCAAGACCGTCGAACAACTCGACCCGACGGTGGTCGACTCGCTGGTCGGCACGCTCGGCACCGCCATGACCGGCACCGAGAACGTGATCCCCGAACTGGCCCGCGCCGGCGACCTGCTCGCGGCGGCCATCATGAGCCGCGCACCCGCCATCGCCGAACTGCAGAACAACTTCGAATACGTCTCCGGTGACATCGCCTGGGCCGGTCCGGCCACCTCCGCCGCCGCGCCCGCGTTCGTCCGCCTGAGCCAGGTGATCGACCAGTTCGTCGAATCCGTCGGCCGAGCCACCGAGGGCGACCCGGAGATGTACCTGCGCGAGGGTGGGCTCGTCCCCGTCCTGAACGAGTTGGTCGCGAAGCTGAACGAGATCGGTCCCGAGCTGTCGGCCCTGCTGCCCGCGCTGCGTCCCCTCACCGAGGCGGTCACCGCCACTGGCCCGCAGCTGGATCTGAGCGCGCTCGTTTCCCAGGCTCTGCACAACACCGACGCCGATTCGGTGAAGGTAAGGGTCGCGATCAAGTAAATTTTCGGCAACCGCTGTGTATAGGTATCGTCCCTGCACAGTGACAGTGGCCCGAACTCCGTCGGCCTTCGAGCAACTCTGCGGTAGCCTCCCTGAACGAGGGAGTCCAAGTCCGCGGCGAAGGCGGTGCGATGGCAGGCAGCAGCGAGGGCCCCGAGGAGGAGCCCGCCAGCAGTACCCGGACGATCGCGATAGCGGCGGTGCTCGCCGCACTGCTCGCCCTGGTGGTCGCCGTCGGTTTGGTGCTGCGCGCGAATCAGGGCGACGACGACAACTCCGAGGTCGATCCGATGGGGTCGAACGGTCTGTCGGTCGACGGTCAGCAGGTCAGCGACACGGACTCGAACCCGCCGTGGCCTGCCAGGCGCGTGGGCGGCAATTGCTCGGCGGGCGGCATCGTCGCCCGCTGGCAGGTCGACGACGACGGCAACTGGCGCTGCACCGCAGGAGCCCCGGACACTCCGGCCCCCACGACCCCCGCCCTGCCGCCGCCCCCACCACCGGAACCGGTCCCGGTGGAACTCCCACCGCCGCCACCCCCGGTCGAGGCTCCCTACGAGCCGCCGCCCCCGGCTTACGAGCCGCCGGTCTACGATCCGCCTCCTGAGCCGGTCCCGGCGCCCGCACCCGAGCCCATCCCGGTCCCCGAGCCCGCACCTCCGCCACCACCACCCCCACCACCGGCCATCCAGCTGCCGTTCCCCCTGCCCCCGATCCTGCTTCCCCCGGCAGCGGCGACTCTCGGCTGACCTGCGCGAGCGGCGGCGGGTCTGCGGCATCCGCGGCCCGCGGTCCCCGACACTGGTCAGTTATGGACCAGTTGGTGCTGATTCTGGTGATCCTGCTCGCCGCTGTGCTGGCCGAAGCGCTCGGCGATCGCTTCGGACTCGCACCCTCGATCCTGATGACGGTGTTCGGCTGCCTGCTCGCCCTGATCCCGGCGGTGCCGAGCCTGAACATCCCGCCCGACCTCATCCTCCCGCTGGTCCTGCCACCCCTGCTCTACGCCGCCGCCCGGCGCACGTCCTGGCGTCAGTTCGCCGAACAGTGGCAGGTCATCGCCCTGCGCGCGGTCGGACTCGTCATCGTCACCGCCCTCGCGGTCGCGGTCGTCTTCCACGCCTGGAATCCGGCGGTCGCGGTGGCGGCGGGGGTGGTGCTCGGCGCGCTGGTCGCCCCGCCCGACCCGGTCGCGGCGATGTCGATGGCGGGCCGGCTCGGGTTGCCCCGGCGCCTGATCGTCACCCTCGGCGGCGAGGGCCTGTTCAACGACGTCACGGCGATCGTCATCTACACGGTCGGTATCCAGGCGGTCGTCACCGGCGTGTTCTCGCCGTGGCATGCCCTCGGCGATTTCGCGCTCGCCGCGGTCGCCGGTGCGCTGGTCGGCCTGCTGCTCGGCTGGCTCGGGAGCAAACTCACCCGCTATCTGAACGACGCCACCTCCCAGGTGGCACTGAGCCTGCTGCTGCCGTTCGCCGCGTACGGCATCGCCGAACACTTCGAAGGTTCGGCAGTTCTCGCGGTGCTGGTGTGCGCGCTGTACCTCACCGACGCGGTGACCGAGATCGGCGACCGCGACTACCGGCTGATCGCCGACTCGTGTTGGGACGTCGTCGAAATGCTCATCACCGGTTTCGCGTTCGCGCTGATCGGGCTGGAACTGCGGGTGGTCATCGAGACCTCCGGCCACAACTGGCGCACGTTGGCCGGGGTGAGCGTCGCGGTGATCGCCGTGGTCGTGCTGTTGCGGTTGGTCTGGCTGATGGGCATGTGGACGGTGACCCACCGCTGGCGCGATGTGGACGACGCGTTCACCTGGCAGGAGGTGATCGTCACCTGGTGGGCGGGGATGCGCGGGGTCGCGACGGTCGCGCTCGCCCTCGCCGTCCCGTTCACCATCGACTCCGGCGCCGAGTTCCCCGCGCGCTCGGAGATTCTGTTCGCCGCCTTCTCGGTCGTGCTGTTCACCCTGCTCGTGCAGGGCCCGACCCTGCCACTGGTCGTCCGCCTGACCGGCGTGCACGCCGACACCCGTCAGGAGCGGGCCCTCGAACGGCAGCTCTGGGAGCGCGTGGTCGGTGCCGAACTCGGCGAGCTGAAGATGATCGCCGCCCGCGACGACCTGCCCGACGACGTCTACGAGGACATCAAGGCCAGGCTGCGCCGCCTCTCCGCCAAAGCCGACCCGGAGGCCGCCGACGCCGACGCCAAGGCCGCCATGGACAAGGAACGCAAATCGGTCGCCCAATTCGGTGCGGTCCGCGCCGCTGTGGTCGAGGCGGGCCGGCGTGAGGCGCTGGCCGCCCGCCGTGACCCGGGCATGCCCGCCGACGTCGTCGACCGCGTCACCCGGCGCCTCGATCTCGGGCCGACCCGCTGACTCTCAGGCGTCCTGTTCGCAGTGCTGGTTCACGAAAGCCCGGACGTACCCGGCGGATTGGCGCACATACATCCAGCTCCAGAACCCGAGCCCCGTCTGCGTCGGGCTGGCGACCATGGTGATCTCGCCCTCGAAACACCGGCCGACGATGTAGCGCGCCCGCGAGACATGCGGCGTGAACGTGACGACGATGATATGTCGCCAGCCGTAAATCGTTGCCCGTCTGACTATTTCGCGCGCCTCGCCGTCGGTGGTCCAGGGGTCGGGCACGAAACAGGCCACCCGGAAGGCGAATCGGCCCCCGCAGTACTTGTCCATCAGCGGATCGTCGGCACCGGTGGACTGCGAGATCAGCACCTCGGGTGCGTACCCGCGCTCGGCCAATTCGATGCCGACGTCGAATCGTTCGTAGGGCGTTCCGCCGAGGACCACGATCACGTCGGCCGGTCGCAAAGGATCCACTTGCGGGTACACGAACACCGGTAGCCCGGCGACAGCGGCAGCGAGCACGGTGACGAGTGCGCCGACGAGCAACCATCCCGCACGTCGAAAGATCGACACCGCACCGACGATAGGCGAAATCAGCGTCTTCTCCCACTGCCCGTGAGCAGGCACACTGGTGCCCATGACCGACACCGCCGTAAGCCCCGAACACCTCGACGTCGTCATCGTCGGCGCCGGACTGTCCGGCATCGGGGCCGCTTACCGGCTGCAGACCGAGCATCCGCACCGCAGCTACGCCGTTCTCGAGGCCCGCGCCGATCTCGGTGGTACCTGGGACCTGTTCCGCTACCCCGGAATCCGGTCCGATTCGGACATGTTCACTCTCGGTTACCCGTTCAAGCCGTGGCGGGCCGCGCGTTCCATCGCCGACGGCGCCTCGATCCTCGACTACATCCGCGAGACGGCCGTGGAGAACGGCATCGACCGTCACATCCGTTTCGGGTCACGGGTGATCGGTGCCGACTGGTCGTCGGCACGGGCCCGCTGGCAGCTGACCATCGCACACGAGGGCCCCGACGGACCCGAGCTCAGCACGCTGACCTGCTCTTTCCTCTACGCCTGCGCCGGCTATTACGACTACCAGCAGCCGCACGACCCGCAGTTCCCCGGCCGTGCCGAGTTCGCGGGCACGATCGTGCACCCGCAGTTCTGGCCCGCCGATCTCGACGTGCGCGACCAGCGGGTGGTGGTCATCGGCAGCGGCGCCACCGCGGTCACCCTCGTCCCCAACCTGGCCGCCGAGGCCGCGCACGTCACCATGCTGCAGCGCAGCCCCACCTGGATCAGCCCGGTTCCCGGCCGCGACAAACAGGCCGACAAGATCCGCGGCCTGCTGCCCGCCGGCCTGGCGCACCGCGTGATCCGCACCAAGAACATCCTGTTCAACATCGGTTTCTATCAGTACTGCCGTCGTCGCCCCGCCGCCGCGCGCAAACTCCTCACCGGTCTGGCCACCCGCATCCTCAAAGACGAGAACCTCGTCGCCCGGCACTTCACCCCCGACTACGACCCGTGGGACCAGCGCCTCTGCGCGGCTCCCGACGCAGACTTCTTCAAAGCGCTGAAGAAGGGCAAGGCCTCGGTGGTCACCGACCACATCGACAGCTTCGTCCCCGAGGGAGTCCGCCTCGCCTCGGGCCAGACGCTGCCCGCCGACATCATCGTCACCGCCACCGGCCTGCGGTTGCTCGCCTTCGGCGGGATCGCCCCCTCGGTCGATGGAAAGCAGGTCGACCTGGCCGATCAATTCGTCTGGCAGGGCGCGATGCTCACCGGGCTGCCGAATTTCGCGATCTGCGTCGGTTACACCAACGCCTCCTGGACGCTGCGCGCCGACCTCACCTCCCGCCTGGTCTGCAAGGTGCTCACCCATCTCGATCGCACCGGTGCCCCCGCGGTGGTCCCCGAACCGGGCCGCAACTTGAAACAGCACCCTTTGCTCGACCTGAACGCCGGCTACATCCTGCGTTCGATCGCCGCGTTCCCCAGGCAGGGTGACCGTCATCCGTGGCGGGTCAGGCAGAACTACCTGCTCGACGCCTTGCTCACCCTGCGCACCGACCTCGGTAAGACCCTTCGCCCGGTGCAGCGGGTCCGCGAATTCACCCACAACGGGTGAGGTGAACCGGGGACCTGGTTCCTACCGTTGGCCTATGCCGAAGTGGCATGTCCGTTGATCGACGGGAAGGCCGAGTGATGACCAACAGGAACCAACACGAAGTCCGCGACGGAATCGCGGCAGGCACCTCCATCGCCGCCGGGATCCTGCTGGCGGTCGTCGGTGTGCTGCAGATCTTCCAGGGAATCTCCGCCGTGGCCAACGACGATCTGATCGTCGTCGGGCCCGAGTACGCCTACCAGTTCGACCTCACCAGCTGGGGTTGGTGGCACATCGTCCTCGGCGCGATCGTGGTGATCGTCGCGATCGGCCTGATCGCGGGCCAGACGTGGGGCCGGGTGGCGGCCATGCTGATCGCCGCGCTGTCCATCGTGGCGAACTTCCTGTGGCTGCCGTACTACCCGTGGTGGTCGATCATCATCATCGTGCTGGACGTGGTCGTGATCTGGGCGATCGCGACCTGGCACCCGCGCGCCGTCTGAGATCGACACCCGACGCCGCCCGGCTGTTCGCCGGGCGGCGTTGTCGTGTCAGCCCGAGGTCTCACCGACAGGGGAGTCGCCGAGCATGCCGATCAGGTGATGTGACAGCTTCTCGGCGAGCACCGCGAGCTCGGCCTTCTGCGCTTCGTCGAGCCCGTCGAGCACCAATCTGCGGACCGCCACGAGGTAGTCCGGCGTCGCCTCGACGACCTTGGCGAGCCCGCTCGGCGTGAGCGCGGCATCGACCCCTCGACCCGTTGTCACGGCCACCCGCCGGACGAACCCCACCCGCTCGAGCTTGGAAACCACGTGGGAGACCCGCGAAATGGAACCGTGCCCGCGTGCGGCGAGCATGCTCAGCCGCATCCGGTGGCCCGGTGAATCCTGGAGCAGAGCCAGCACCCGGTACTCGAAGTGCGTCAACCCGAACTCGCGTTGCAGCCGGGAGTCGAGCACGCTGGGGACCCGCATCGCGAGGGTGACCACAGCGCCCCACGCACGACGTTCGACCGAGTCGAGATCGTCGGTCACCACGGCCCCTCTCCCACACGATATTTGCTCAGCGATTGCTGATTGTCGGAAAACTGTATATCGGCCGGTGGTCCGTGTCCACGCGAGACCGGCATGTCTCCCGGTGAGATGCTTACCTGAACGGCGGACCGTGCGAAGGGCTGACGAGTTGCGGGGCGATCGCCCCGCGCACGGCACGCCCGGTCGACCAGGCGATTTGACTTCGCCGTCGGGGCTGCGTAACTTAGTTCGAGTCAGAGCGACACGGACACCGACCCGGCCACGAGATGGCGGGGACACGAGGTAGGACGATGAGCGCCTGGCAGCCAAGTGGCCAGAACCCCGGATTTGCTTCGGTTGGTTCTCTGCGCTAGGTTGGGACAGTTGCCTTGCTGAAGCCCCTACGACAAGTTGCGGGTGGATGTTTGTGCGTGTGTTCTTTGAGAACTCAATAGTGTGTCGATGAATGTCAGTGCCAATATTATTATTGGTTCCAGCCTTCGCGTACCCCCCGGTCGTGGGAGGTTGGACATTTTGAACAACAGCGAATCTTATTTGCTGGTGTTCGCTTTGCTAGATTTTTCGGACTCTAGTTAGATATTTCTGATTCACCCTCGGGGTGTTTCGTGAGTCTTCAACGGAGAGTTTGATTCTGGCTCAGGACGAACGCTAGCGGCGTGCTTAACACATGCAAGTCGAGCGGTAAGGCCCTTCGGGGTACACGAGCGGCGAACGGGTGAGTAACACGTGGGTGATCTGCCTTGCACTTCGGGATAAGCCTGGGAAACTGGGTCTAATACCGGATATGACCTCGGGATGCATGTTCTGGGGTGGAAAGATTTATCGGTGCGAGATGGGCCCGCGGCCTATCAGCTTGTTGGTGAGGTAACGGCTCACCAAGGCGACGACGGGTAGCCGACCTGAGAGGGTGACCGGCCACACTGGGACTGAGACACGGCCCAGACTCCTACGGGAGGCAGCAGTGGGGAATATTGCACAATGGGCGAAAGCCTGATGCAGCGACGCCGCGTGCGGGATGACGGCCTTCGGGTTGTAAACCGCTTTTGACAGGGACGAAGCGCAAGTGACTGTACCTGTAGAATAAGGACCGGCCAACTACGTGCCAGCAGCCGCGGTAATACGTAGGGTCCGAGCGTTGTCCGGAATTACTGGGCGTAAAGAGCTTGTAGGCGGTTCGTCGCGTCGTTTGTGAAAACTTGGGGCTCAACCTTAAGCTTGCAGGCGATACGGGCGGACTAGAGTACTTCAGGGGAGACTGGAATTCCTGGTGTAGCGGTGAAATGCGCAGATATCAGGAGGAACACCGGTGGCGAAGGCGGGTCTCTGGGAAGTAACTGACGCTGAGAAGCGAAAGCATGGGTAGCAAACAGGATTAGATACCCTGGTAGTCCATGCCGTAAACGGTGGGTACTAGGTGTGGGGCTCCTTCCACGGACTCCGTGCCGTAGCTAACGCATTAAGTACCCCGCCTGGGGAGTACGGCCGCAAGGCTAAAACTCAAAGAAATTGACGGGGGCCCGCACAAGCGGCGGAGCATGTGGATTAATTCGATGCAACGCGAAGAACCTTACCTGGGTTTGACATACACCAGAAACACGTAGAGATACGTGCCCCCTTGTGGTTGGTGTACAGGTGGTGCATGGCTGTCGTCAGCTCGTGTCGTGAGATGTTGGGTTAAGTCCCGCAACGAGCGCAACCCTTATCTTATGTTGCCAGCGCGTAATGGCGGGGACTCGTGAGAGACTGCCGGGGTCAACTCGGAGGAAGGTGGGGACGACGTCAAGTCATCATGCCCCTTATGTCCAGGGCTTCACACATGCTACAATGGCCGGTACAGAGGGCTGCGATACCGTGAGGTGGAGCGAATCCCTTAAAGCCGGTCTCAGTTCGGATCGGGGTCTGCAACTCGACCCCGTGAAGTTGGAGTCGCTAGTAATCGCAGATCAGCAACGCTGCGGTGAATACGTTCCCGGGCCTTGTACACACCGCCCGTCACGTCATGAAAGTCGGTAACACCCGAAGCCGGTGGCCTAACCCCTTGTGGGAGGGAGCCGTCGAAGGTGGGATCGGCGATTGGGACGAAGTCGTAACAAGGTAGCCGTACCGGAAGGTGCGGCTGGATCACCTCCTTTCTAAGGAGCAATTCTCCAGCTCATTCCCAACACAGGTTGGTGAGTGGTTGGCAGAGACAGTTTCGGACCCACACGTGGTCCGGCTGGAGCTCATGGGTGGAACGCTGACAAACTCATCGCACCAGGCCGGCTCAAAGTAGCTGGTCGCGGTGATATACCGACACACTATTGGGTCCTGAAAGAACACCCGAAAGTGTTTTTTCTAGGCAAAGCAAACGATCCTCCCGGATCTCCTCGATACTGCCGGCGCATGCCGAGTCAGTCTTGGAACATGGTTTCGGGTGGGTGTGTTGTTTGAGAACTGCACAGTGGACGCGAGCATCTTTGTTAGTAAGTGTTTAAGAGCGTACGGTGGATGCCTTGGCACCAGGAGCCGATGAAGGACGTAGGAGGCTGCGATAAGCCTCGGGGAGCTGTCAACCGAGCTGAGATCCGAGGATTTCCGAATGGGGAAACCCAGCACGAGTGATGTCGTGTTACCCGCATCTGAATATATAGGGTGTGTGGAGGGAACGTGGGGAAGTGAAACATCTCAGTACCCACAGGAAGAGAAAACAACAGTGATTCCGTGAGTAGTGGCGAGCGAAAGCGGATGAGGCTAAACCGTGTGGATGTGATACCCGGCAGGGGTTGTCCATGCGGTGTTGTGGGGTCTTCTTTCCTAGTTCTGCCGGACTAGGCAACAGTCAGAAAAGTTCGTGTTAGTTGAAGTGGTCTGGAACGGCCCACCATAGACGGTGATAGTCCGGTAAGCGAAAACATGTGCTCTGTTGTAGGAGATACCCGAGTAGCAGCGGGCCCGTGAAATCTGCTGTGAATCTGCCGGGACCACCCGGTAAGCCTGAATACTCCCTGGTGACCGATAGCGGACTAGTACCGTGAGGGAAAGGTGAAAAGTACCCCGGGAGGGGAGTGAAATAGTACCTGAAACCGTGCGCTTACAATCCGTCAAAGCCCTCGTTCTTGTAGTGGGGTGATGGCGTGCCTTTTGAAGAATGAGCCTGCGAGTCATCGATGTGTGGCGAGGTTAACCCGTGTGGGGTAGCCGTAGCGAAAGCGAGTCCGAATAGGGCGTTCCTAGTCGCACATTATGGACCCGAAGCGGAGTGATCTACCCATGGCCAGGGTGAAGCGACGGTAAGACGTCGTGGAGGCCCGAACCCACTTAGGTTGAAAACTGAGGGGATGAGCTGTGGGTAGGGGTGAAAGGCCAATCAAACTCCGTGATAGCTGGTTCTCCCCGAAATGCATTTAGGTGCAGCGTCACGTGTTTCACGCCGGAGGTAGAGCTACTGGATGGCCTAGGGGGCCTACAAGCTTACCGAAGTCAGCCAAACTCCGAATGCCGGTGTGTGAGAGCGTGGCAGTGAGACTGCGGGGGATAAGCTTCGTAGTCGAGAGGGAAACAGCCCAGATCGCCGGCTAAGGCCCCTAAGCGTGTACTAAGTGGAAAAGGATGTGGGGTCGCTTAGACAACCAGGAGGTTGGCTTAGAAGCAGCCACCCTTGAAAGAGTGCGTAATAGCTCACTGGTCAAGTGATCCTGCGCCGACAATGTAGCGGGGCTCAAGTACACCGCCGAAGCCGCGGCATTCAGACATTAGATCGCCTTCGGGCCAGTCGTCTGGATGGGTAGGGGAGCGTCCTATATCCGTGGAAGCCACAGTGTGAACTAGTGGTGGAGGGTATGGGAGTGAGAATGCAGGCATGAGTAGCGAAAGACGAGTGAGAAACTCGTCCGCCGAATGACCAAGGGTTCCTGGGCCAGGTTAATCCGCCCAGGGTGAGTCGGGACCTAAGGCGAGGCCGACAGGCGTAGTCGATGGACAACGGGTTGATATTCCCGTACCCGTGTATCCGCGCCCAATGCCGAATCAGTTGTGCTAAGTATCCTGAACCGGATAGATCACCTTCGGGTGACGTGAAGGGGATGCATACGACCCTGGCTGTAGTAGGTAAGCGATGGGGTGACGCAGGAAGGTAGCTGGGCCAGGTGATGGAATACCTGGTGTAAGCCTGTAGGGCGCAACATAGGCAAATCCGTGTTGCATATAGCCTGAGAGGTGATGCGTAGTCGTTGAGACGAATTCAGTGATCCTATGCTGCCGAGAAAAGCCTCTAGCGAGCTGGTACATGGCCCGTACCCCAAACCGACACAGGTGGTCAGGTAGAGAATACTAAGGCGATCGAGAGAACTGTGGTTAAGGAACTCGGCAAAATGCCCCCGTAACTTCGGGAGAAGGGGGACCACGCCCGGTGAAAACCCTTGCGGTTGGAGCTGGGTGGGGTCGCAGAGACCAGAGAGAAGCGACTGTTTACTAAAAACACAGGTCCGTGCGAAGTCGTAAGACGATGTATACGGACTGACGCCTGCCCGGTGCCGGAAGGTTAAGAGGACCGGTTAGCCCGTAAGGGCGAAGCTGAGAATTTAAGCCCCGGTAAACGGCGGTGGTAACTATAACCATCCTAAGGTAGCGAAATTCCTTGTCGGGTAAGTTCCGACCTGCACGAATGGCGTAACGACTTCTCTGCTGTCTCAACCACAGACTCGGCGAAATTGCATTACGAGTAAAGATGCTCGTTACGCGCGGCAGGACGAAAAGACCCCGGGACCTTCACTATAGCTTGGTATTGGTGTTCGGTACGGTTTGTGTAGGATAGGTGGGAGACTGTGAAACCTGGACGCCAGTTCGGGTGGAGTCGTCGTTGAAATACCACTCTGATCGTATTGGGCTTCTAACCTCGGACCATGATCTGGTTCAGGGACAGTGCCTGGTGGGTAGTTTAACTGGGGCGGTTGCCTCCTAAAATGTAACGGAGGCGCCCAAAGGTTCCCTCAGCCTGGTTGGCAATCAGGTGTCGAGTGCAAGTGCACAAGGGAGCTTGACTGTGAGACTGACAGGTCGAGCAGGGACGAAAGTCGGGACTAGTGATCCGGCACCGGCAAGTGGAAGCGGTGTCGCTCAACGGATAAAAGGTACCCCGGGGATAACAGGCTGATCTTCCCCAAGAGTCCATATCGACGGGATGGTTTGGCACCTCGATGTCGGCTCGTCGCATCCTGGGGCTGGAGTAGGTCCCAAGGGTTGGGCTGTTCGCCCATTAAAGCGGCACGCGAGCTGGGTTTAGAACGTCGTGAGACAGTTCGGTCTCTATCCGCCGCGCGCGTAAGAAACTTGAGGAAGGCTGTCCCTAGTACGAGAGGACCGGGACGGACGAACCTCTGGTGTGCCAGTTGTTCCGCCAGGAGCATGGCTGGTTGGCTACGTTCGGAAGGGATAACCGCTGAAAGCATCTAAGCGGGAAGCCTGTTCCAAGATGAGGTTTCTCTCCCACTTGATGGGTTAAGGCCCCCTACAGACCATGGGGTTGATAGGCTGGAACTGGAAGCACGGTAACGTGTGGAGGTGACCGGTACTAATAGGCCGAGGGCTTACTATCGAAGGTGTTACGCGTCCACTGTGCGGTATCTGAAACAACACACAGACACTGCAGCAAACCCGCCAGGGTGATCCGTGAGGATTGTTTGGTGTGGGAGCGCTGTTTGTGGATAGTTTCATAGTGTTACGGCGGTTATAGCGGTGGGGAAACGCCCGGTCCCATTCCGAACCCGGAAGCTAAGGCCACCTGCGCCGATGGTACTGCACTCGACAGGGTGTGGGAGAGTAGGACACCGCCGGACAATCATTCACGAAAG
>NZ_BDBD01000029.1 GCF_001612805.1 Nocardia coubleae NBRC 108252 | reverse complement strand
CCCTCTGACTACGGTCAGGGGGCTTTCGTCGTTTCCGTGCCCTTGTGTGTTATCCGAGTGGTCCCGACCCGTCACCTTCGACGGGCTGTCGACGAGCGGCCGGCTGCTAGGCTTCGGCGCAACATGGAGCGGAAGGCGGTGAAGCATCATGGCTACGACCAAGATCCGGACGCATATCCGTGCGGCCCGCTCGACCGTATACCGACTGCTGCTCCACCCGGATGCGGTGAAGGTCTGGATGGTGCCCGACGGCATGACCGGGGTGGTGCACCGGTTCGAGCCCGAGGTCGGTGGCTCTTTCTCGATCACCCTGTCCTACGACGTCGGTGAGGAACCCCAGCACGACGCTTACTACGGGCGCTACCTTGCCCTCACCGAGGACGAAGAGGTCGTCGAAGTCCTGGAGTTCGTCACCGAAAAGCCGGAACTGGCGGGGGCGCAGAGTGTCGTCTTCACGCTGTCCGACGGGGCCGACGGTGGCACTGAGCTGGACGTGGTGCACGACGACCTACCACCAGGTCTGGATCCGGCCGACAACGAGGCCGTTTGGCGCACGGCACTATCCAAGCTCGCGGCCATGGCGGAGCAGACGTAACGCCCCCGATACGGTGGTAGCGCGACCGGAGACCGACGTTCTCTCATCGGTCATGAGGTCGGACATGCGACAGCTCGTTGCTTGATTGTTATCGCCGACAACAAATCCTTTGCTCAATCCGCTGTGCAATCGGACGGCCTCGAATAAGTTGTCGAGCACAACATTCGCTCCAGCTCGTCCGCCCAGCGGGCGGTGGTTCCATGAAAGGCCACCCTCATGCGTCAGGGGATCTTCGGCATCGCGGCCGTCTCGATCGCACTTCTCACCTCGGTCACCGCCTGCGGTGGTGATGACAGCAGCTCCAGCTCAGGCAGCGGCGCCAAGATCGGCGTGATCCTGCCCGACAGCAAGACCTCGGCGCGGTGGGAGACGGCGGACCGCAAGTACCTGCAGCAGGCGTTCGACGAGGCCGGGATCAAGGCCGACATCCAAAACGCGCAGGGCGACAAGAACGCCTTCCAGACCATCGCCGACCAGATGATCACCAACGGCGCCTCGGTGCTGATGATCACCAACCTCGACAGCGGCACCGGCAAGGCCGTGATCCAGAAGGCCAAGGCTCAGGGTGTCACGGTCATCGACTACGACCGGCTCACGCTGGGCGGCGGCGCGCCCTACTACGTCTCATTCGACAACGTGAAGGTCGGCGAGCTGATGGGCAATGGTCTGGCCAAGTGTCTGATCGACAAGCAGGCCGTGAAGCCGGTCGTCGCGTATCTCAACGGCGGTCCGACCGACAACAACGCGACCCTGTTCAAGAACGGCTACGACGGTGCCTTGGCGCCGAAGTTCGCTGCGGGCGAGGTGGTTAAGGGGCCGGACCAAGCCGTGCCGGAGTGGGATAACACTAAGGCGGGCACGATCTTCGAGCAGATGCTCACCGGCACACCGAACCTCGGCGGCGTCGTGGCGGCGAACGACGGGCTGGCGAACGCCGCCATCGCGGTGCTGAAGAAGCAGAAGCTCAACGGGCAGGTGCCGGTGACGGGTCAGGACGCGACCGTGCAGGGGCTGCAGAACGTGCTCGCCGGCGATCAGTGCATGACCGTCTACAAGGCGATCAAGCTCGAGGCCGCCGCGGGGGCGAAGCTCGCGATCGCGCTGGCCAAGGGGGAGAAGGGCGAGGCGAACAGCACTGTCGACGACCCCGAGTCGAAGACGAAGGTGCCCGCGGTCCTGCTGGAGCCGAAGGCGATCTTCAAGAACAACGTCAACGATGTGGTCGCGGACGGATTCGTCGACAAGGCCGAATTGTGCGCTGGTGAATTCGCCAAGCTCTGTGCTGACAACGGCGTGCGCTGATGGACACCCCGGTCATCGAATTACGGGGCATCGACAAAAGCTTCGGCCCCGTCCACGTCTTGCACACGGTTGATTTCTCGGTCTATCCAGGCGAAGTGACCGCGCTGGTCGGCGACAACGGCGCCGGCAAATCGACCCTGGTCAAATGCATCGGCGGCACCCATCCGATCGATGCGGGCGAGATCCTGTTCGAGGGCGAAGCGGTGCAGATCGGCAACCCACGTGACGCCGCCGAGCTCGGCATCGAGATCGTGTATCAGGACCTTGCGCTCTGCGACAACCTCGACATCGTGCAGAACATGTTTCTCGGCCGCGAACGCAAGCACGGGATCGTGCTCGACGAATACGGCATGGAGGAACTGGCCGGACGCACCCTGGCCGGGCTGTCGGTGCGGACCGTCAAATCGGTGCGGCAGAAGGTGGCGAGCCTGTCGGGTGGTCAGCGCCAGACCGTGGCCATCGCCAAAGCGGTGCTGTGGAACAGCAAGGTGGTGATTCTGGACGAACCGACCGCCGCGCTCGGCGTCGCCCAGACCCAGCAGGTGCTGGAACTGGTGCGCCGGCTGGCCGACAAGGGGCTTGCGGTGGTGCTGATCTCGCACAACATGAACGACGTGTTCGCGGTCTCCGACCGGATCGCGGCGTTGTATCTGGGCCGGATGGCCGCGCAGGTCCGCACGACCGACGTGACCCATTCGCAGGTGGTCGAGCTGATCACCTCCGGCCGCAGCGGCAGTCTCGGGGTGAAGGCATGAGCACGACGGTGACGGAGAAGAGCACGGCCGCGACGGCTCCGGTCAGCGAACTGGTGAACTCGTATGTCGGACGGGTGCGCAGTGGGAACATGGGGGCGTTGCCCTCGGTGATCGCACTTGTGGTGCTGTCGGTGGTGTTCTGGATCGCGCGGCCGGTGTTCATGACGCAGGGCAACATCGCGAATCTGTTCACCCAGGGCGCCGCTATCGCGGTGATCGCCATGGGGTTGATCTTCGTGCTGTTGCTCGGCGAGATCGACCTGTCGGCCGGGTTCACCAGTGGAGTGTGCGCGGCGGTGCTCGCGGTGCTGCTCACCGACAAGGGCTGGCCCTGGTATTCGGCGGTGCTCGTCGCGCTGCTCACCGGTGTGGTGATCGGGCTGGCCATCGGGGCGATCGTGGTGAAGATCGGGGTGCCCTCGTTCGTGGTGACCCTCGCGGCGTTCCTGGCGCTGCAGGGCGTGGCGCTCAAGATCATGGACAACGGGCGCAATATCTCCATCCACGACGAGACCATCCTGGCCATCGCGAACAAGAACGTGCCGCCGCTGCTCGGCTGGGTGATGTACGCGGTGCTGCTTGCCGGGTTCGGGTTCGTGCAGTACCGGAAGCTGCGGGCACGTACCCAGCTCGGGCTCACCGGCGAGAGTGCCGCGGTGGTGACGTTGCGGATCGCGGCGGTGGCGGTGGTCGCCGGGGTCGCGGTGGCGATCCTCAACGACGAACGCAGCCGCAATCCCGAAGTCAACTCGTTGCAGGGCATGCCGATCGTGGTACCGATCATCGTGGCGTTGTTGCTGCTGTGGACGTTCGTGCTCAACCGCACCTCGTTCGGGCGCCACATCTACGCGGTGGGCGGCAATGTGGAAGCGGCTCGGCGCGCGGGCATTCCGGTGGACCGGATCAAGATCAGCGCCTTCGTGCTCTGTTCGACGATGGCCGCGGTCGGCGGTTTGATCGCCGCGTCGCGAGCCAACTCGGTCGATCCGAACACCGGTGGGTCCGATGTGCTGCTGACGGCAGTCGGTGCGGCGGTGATCGGTGGCACCAGCCTGTTCGGTGGTCGCGGCCGGATGCTCGACGCGGTACTCGGTGCCGCCGTGGTCGCGGTCATCAACAACGGGATGGGCCTGATGGGCTACAGCGCGGGCACGAAATTCGTTGTGACAGGATTTGTTCTGCTGCTCGCGGCGGGGGTGGACGCGCTGTCGCGCAAGCGTTCGCTGCCAGGAAGTTGACCGACGACGGGGAAGGGAGGTCCGGATGAAAGCAGCACCCTCCCCGGACGAGATCCGCCGCCGGAATCTCGCGGTGCTGCTGCGCCACGTCCACGTGAGCGGACCGTTGTCGCGGGCGGAGCTCGCCGAGCGAATGGGCTTGAACCGCAGCACGATCCTCGCTCTGACCACCGACCTCGCCGCCGCGGGGTTGGTGCGGGAGGAATTGCCGGGACAGACCGGGAAAGCGGGGCGGCCGTCGCTGGTGGTGCGGCCCGAATCCGACCGGGTCTATGTCCTCGCGCTGGACGTGGGTGCCGACCGGCTCGCGGTGGCGCGCGTCGGTCTGGGTGGCGCGATCATCGACCGGTGTGAAATGCCGCGTGATACAGGCGCTTTCGATCCGGAGGAGGTGATCGCCGAACTGGCGCGGATGACGGAATCGATGATGGACGCGGCGCACAAGGGTTCGGTGTGCGTCGGTGTGGGGCTCGCGTTCTGCGGGATGGTGCGCGAGCGCGACGGGGTGGTGCGGTACGGGCCCAATATCGGGTGGGTGGATGTGCCGGTCGGGGCGTTGCTGTCCGAAAGGCTCGGTGTGCCTGTCGCGGTGGGCAACAACGCGAACCTCGGGGCGATCGCCGAGCGTGAACGTGGTGTCGGGGCGGGGGTACGCGACCTGATCTACCTGCACGGTGAGGTCGGGATCGGCGGCGGCGTCATCATGGGTGGCGAACTGCTCGGTGGCGAAGGCGGATACGGGGGCGAGGTCGGGCACATGATCGTGAATCCCGGCGGCCGGGCCTGCCGATGCGGCTCGCGGGGCTGTCTGGAAGCCGAGGCCGGTGAGCTCGCCCTGATCGCGGCGGCCGGTCGCAGCGACCTGACCGGCCGGGCGGCGGTCGCGGCGATCGTCGACGCGGCCGCGCGCGGTGACGCCGACGCGCGCGACGCGCTGCACCAGGTGGGGGACTGGCTCGGGTACGGCGTGGCCAATCTGGTCAATGTGTTCAACCCGACCATGGTGGTGTTCGGTGGGGTCCTGCGCGAGATCTATCTGGCTGCCGCGGCGCAGGTGCGCAGCCGGCTGGCGGTCGACGGGCTGCTCGCGGTCCGCGAGCGGGTCCGGTTGCGCACCTCCGCGCTCGCCGACGACGCCCCGCTCGTCGGCGCCGCCGAACTGGCCTTCGCCGAGCTGCTCACCGATCCGTTGCAGACCCTGGCCCGCGCGCAAAACAGCTGACCTGCGTGCGAGCACCGAGTAGATTTGCCGATATGCCAAGTGACCTGCAGCTGAAGATCATGAACGGCGTTCATCGTGCGCTGCTCGCCGTCACCGGTGGGCGGATCGGCAAGACCGTGATGGGGATGCCGTCGCTCGAACTCACCACGATCGGACGCAAGTCGGGTCAGCCGCGTTCGGTGATGCTCACGGCTCCGATCCTGGAGGAGGACCGGATCGTCGTCGTCGCCTCGCGCGGCGGCGATCCCACCCATCCCGCCTGGTTCCTGAACCTGCGCGACAACCCCGAGGTCGAGGTCGCCGTGCAGAACGGTCCGCGCACACCGATGATCGCCCGCGTCGCGACGGAAGCCGAACGGGCGGACCTGTGGCCGCAGGTCGTCGCGACGTACAAGGGATACGGCGACTACCAGACCAAGACCACCCGCGAGATCCCGCTGGTCCTGCTCACCCCGCGCTGACCGGTCAGCGCACCGCGTCGTCGGCGCGCGGGACCACGGCCGAGGCGGGCACCAGGTTCCAGGCCTCCAATTGCTTGCGGATCTGCTCGGCGGCGTCGATATTGAGCGGTCCGCTCGTCCACAGGGCGTAGGGCAGGTTGAAGAAGCGGCTCTCCCGCACCGCCCGCAGGTTGTTGATGCCGGGCTTGCCGCGCAGTATGTCGACCTTCTGCGCGTAGGTTTGGCCGGGGTAGTCGACGAACATGATGGCGTCGGGGTCGGCGGCGGCCAGGCGCTCCCAGGAGACCTTGGTCCAGGTGTCGGCGACGTCGTCGAGGATGTTGCGGGCGCCCGCCGCCTCCAGGATCGCCTGGGGTGCACCGAATTTCCCGCTCGAGTAGATGGTGTCGGTGCCGCTGTCGAAGAGGAAGACGGTGGGGGCCTTCGCCGGTTTCGGAGCGGCCGCCAGGGCCGCGAGTCTGGTGTCGAGATCGGCGGTGACCTCGCTCGCGCGGGCGGTGCGGCCGGTGATGACACCCAGATCGGTGAGATCGGTGCGCAGCGCCGTCCACGGTTCGACGGTGCCGCGCGCAGCGCCCCCGTCGGCCTGGCGGCAGCTCTCGGTGAGCACGTAGGCGGCGATGCCGTCCTTGCGTAGGGAGGCGGGGGTGAGGTTGCTCGCCTCGTCGTAACCGTAGCTCCAACCGGCGACCATCACGTCGGGACGTTGAGCAAGAACCGTTTCGCGCGAAGGATATTCGGGAGCGACATCGTTGAGTCCGTCGACGAGTTCGGCACCGTAATGGGCGCGCAGGGTGGCCGCGTCGCGTTTGACGCTGGAGACCGCCGCCACCTGATCCTGGGCACCCAGTGCCAGCACCATGGAAATGAGATTGCCGTCGTTGACGAACATGCGCTGCGCGGGTGCCGGAAAACGGGTCTCCACACCGCAATTGCGGACCGTCACGGTGGTCGCGGATTCGGCGGACGTTCCGGTACAGGCCGCGAGTACGGCGGCGAGTGCGGTGGTGGCCAGGATCCGGCCGGGGTTCTTGTTCATCGTCGTGCCTCTCGCGGGGTGATCAACAAATGGTCCTCGCCGGTGACCGGATGCCGGACGCGGTTGGCGTCGACACCGAACACCTCGGCGACGACGGCGGGGGAGAGCGCTTCGCCCGGCGGTGCGGGCGGACGCGCACGTCCCTTGTGCAGCACGATGATCCGATCGCAATAGCGGTCAGCCAGCGACAGATCGTGCAGGGCGGCCACCACCGTGCGGCGCAGACCGCGGACCAGGGTGAGCAATTCGAGCTGATGGGTGACGTCGAGATGGTTGGTCGGCTCGTCGAGCAGCAGGACGGGGGTGTTCTGGACGAGCGCGCGGGCCAGCAGGACCCGTTGACGTTCGCCACCGGAGAGTTGGCGCACCGGTCGTCCGGCGAAGCCGTGCAGGTCGACCGACGCCAAAGCCTGTGTCACCCGCTGTTGTTCGCGTGGTGCGTCCAGACCCCACGGCGGCAGGTACGGGGTGAGCCCCAGCGCCACGACCTCGCCGACCAGCATGTCGTCGGGTGGTATCTCGTCCTGGGCGACCAGCGCGACGGTCGCGGCGCGGCGGCGGGGCCGCAGATCGTGCAGGACCTGATCGTCGACGAGTACCCGGCCGGAACGGGGGCGGTGCACACCGGACAAGGTGCGCAGTAGCGTGGTTTTGCCGCTGCCGTTGGGGCCGACGATGCCGACGGTCTCACCCGGCTCGATCGAGAAGTCCACCTCCGCGAGAACAGTGCGTCGGCCGATGGCGCAGGCGAGCTCGCGCGCATAGAGCCTGCCGTGTTCGAGAAGCGGCGGTTCGTCGGTGCTCATGAGGTGCCGAACCGGTAGCGGCGTCTGCCCATCAGCAACAGGAAGGTGGGGGCGCCGATGAGGCCGGTGAGGACACCGACCGGAATCTCGGTGGGGCGTACCAGCACCCGGGTGGCAGCATCGGCGACCACCAGGAACAACGCCCCGCACAATGCGCAGGCGGGCAGCAGATCACGATGCCGTGGGCCGACGATCATGCGCGCGGCATGCGGGACGACCAGGCCGACGAAACCGATCCCACCCGACACCGCGACCAGCACACCGACGAGCACCGCGAGCAGCACGAACAACCCGATCCGCAGGCCGGTCACCGGCACCCCGAGGGAGGAGGCGGTGTCGGCGCCCAGGGTGAGGGCGTCGAGCCAGCCCGCGATCGCGACCAGGATCGTGGCACAGAGCGCGACGACGATCAGCGGGAGACCAAGGGTCGACCAGTCGGCGCCCGCGAGGCTGCCGAGCAGCCAGAACAGCACCGATTCGGCAGCGGCGGGATCGGTGCTGCGGAACACCAGGTAGCTGCTGCACGCGGCGAAGGCCGAGCCGAGCACGGTACCGGTGAGCACCAGCCGCAACGGGGTGAGTCCGCCCTGCGCAAGGGCGATGAGGAACACGAGGGTCGCCGCACCGAAAGCGCCCGCCAGCGCACCGCCGGACAACGCCCACATGCCTGCACCCGCGAACAGGCCGGAGGTGATGACGGCCGCCGCACCGACGGCCGCGCCGGAGGAGACACCGAGCAGGTAGGGGTCGGCGAGCGGGTTGCGGACCAGGGTCTGCATCGCGGCGCCCGCCACCGCGAGACCGGCACCGACCACGGCGGCGAGGATGGTGCGTGGGACGCGCAGCTGCCAGACGATGGTGTCGATGCCGGGGTCGGTGGGGGTGGTTCCGGTGAGCCGGGCGCCGAGGGTGTCGAGTACCGCGCGCACGGGAACGGTTTCCGCGCCGAAGCCGGTGGCGGCGATCATGGCGACCAGCAGCAACACCGCGAGCACGGGTAGTGCGAGCGAGATCCGTGCACGGATCATCGCGGGTTCTCCAGAGGCAAGGCGCGGCCCTTTCAGAGGGTGCCCGGCGAGGGAGGTCTGACTTTCGCCGTGAGGCGATCACAGTGGCGCGACCGTCCCGGAATTGCACCGGATTCCCGCACCCACCGGGGATGACCCACCGACTGTAGCGCGGCACCGGGTGCAGGCACAGCGCCGGGTTCGGCTCACGGTAAGGCAAAGGGTGTTCGCCGGTTTGTCCGGTTGCTTGAATCCGGGTATGTACCGATCGAACACCTCCGGGCACGGCCTGCGTGGCCGCGTCACCGCCGCGTTCCTCGCGGTGACCACCGCCGCGACCCTCGGCCTGACCGGATGCGCGGGCGGTGACGACAAGCCGCTCGGCACCCCCGACGCACCGCTGCCGACCGAGGTCCCGCCGGGTACCACCCTCGTGGTCGCCGACCAGCAGGAGCGGTTGCAGAATGCTCTTCGGCTCTCGGGCGAGCTGGACAAACTGCCGTTCAAGATCGAATTCGCGAACTTCGTCGGAGGGCCGGCGATCCTGGAGGCATTCAGGGCCGGGGCGGCCGATGTGGGCCAGGTCGGTGACGTACCGCCGATCCACGCACTCGCGGCGGGACAGGACGTGCCGATCGTCGGTTCGTACCAGACCAACCCGCAGGCGCTGAAACTCGCTGTCGCCCCAGGCTTGTCGATCACGAGGCTCACGGACCTGAAGGGGCGCAAGATCGCCTACGCCGAGGGCACCGCCCAGCAGGCGGCGGTGTTGAAGGCGCTGAGCAAGGCGGGTCTGAAAACCGGTGACGTGCAATTGATCCGGTTGCAGCTGGCGGAGTTCCTCGACGCGGTGCGCACCGGGCAGGTCGAGGTGGCGCCGCTGATCGAACCGAATGTGACCAGGTTGCTGCGCACTCCCGGCACGTCGCTGATCCCGGATTCGGAGACGAGCGGCATCTACAGCGGGCTCGCCTATCTGTACGCGCGGCGTGCGGTGGTGCAGGATCCGGCGAAGGCGGCCGCGACCCGGGCGTTGGTCGGCGCGTTCGTGCGGGCCTGGCACTGGACCAACACCCACAGCGCCGAATGGGCCGACGCGTACTACGTGCGCAACCAGAAGGTGAGCCCCGACGACGCGCGGCGGATCGTGGAATCGCTCGGCACCTATACGTTCCCGCACCTGGACCCGCAGCTGGTCGCGCGTCAACAGAGCACGATCGACGCGATCGATGCCGCCGGTGAGTTGCCGAAGAAGATCACCGCCACCGACGGTTTCGACCTGCGTTTCGACGCGGCGGTCACCGAGGCCGTCACCGCGAGCGGCGCGGCCTTCGCCGGGGCGGTGAGCTGATGGCGACCCTCGAAGCCGGTGTGGTGCGGCGCGTACGGGCACACCGGACCGGCGAACCCGAATTGGCTCCGCGTGGACGCGGCAAGCGAAGGCTCGGCCCCGGCAAGCCCATTCCGTTCGGTTTCGCGCTCGGTCCGGCGTTGCTTGTCGGCGCGTGGGTCGCCGGATCGGCCACGGGTGCACTCGATCCCGAGACATTGCCCGCACCGTGGACGGTCGCGCGGACGGCGGGGGAGCTGATCGCGGACGGGCGATTGCAGTCCAATCTGCTCACCTCGCTGCAACGGGCGGCGATCGGGCTGGTGCTCGGTGTGGTGATCGGGGTGGCGCTCGCGCTGATCGCGGGGTTGAGCCGGATCGGGGAGGCGCTGGTCGACGGCCCGGTGCAGATCAAGCGCGCCATTCCCACGTTGGCGCTGATCCCGCTGTTCATCGTGTGGTTCGGGATCGGCGAGGAGATGAAGCTGATCGTCATCACGACCAGCGTGCTGATCCCGATCTACCTCAACACCCACGCGTATCTGCGCGGTGTGGACGCGCGCTATGTGGAGCTGGCCGAGACGGTCGGGCTGTCGCGGTGGGGATTCCTGCGCCGCGTCGCACTGCCCGGGTCGCTGCCCGGCTTCTTTCTCGGCCTGCGGCTCGCGGTCACCATTTCGTGGCTGGCGCTGGTGGTCGTCGAACAGGTGAACGCGACCAGCGGCATCGGATATCTGATGACGCAGGCGCGCACCTACGGGCAGATCGACGTGATCGTCGTCGGCCTGGTGATCTACGGACTTCTCGGACTCTTCGGCGATCTCGCCGTGCGGACAACGGAACGGAAGGTGCTGGCATGGCGACAGACGCTGGGCGACTGATCGAGCGCGACGACCGCGCGGTGGTGCGGACAAGGGGTCTCACCCGGGGCTTCGGGCAGCGTGTCATATTGCGGGGTATAGATATTGCGATCCGTCGCGGAGAGTTCGTGGCGCTGCTGGGGCGCAGCGGGTCCGGTAAGAGCACGCTGTTGCGCGCCCTGGCCGAACTCGACGGACAGGTACCGGGGTCCGGAGAACTGACCGTTCCCGGGCGGCGCGCTGTGGTGTTCCAGGATTCGCGGCTGCTGCCCTGGGCACGGGTACTCGACAATGTGGTGCTCGGACTCACCGGCCGCGACGCCGCCGAGCGCGGCCGGTCAGCGCTGGCCGAGGTGGGCCTCGGTGGGCGCGAGAAGGCTTGGCCCCGTGAGCTTTCCGGTGGCGAACAACAACGGGTCGCGCTGGCCCGATCACTGGTGCGTGAGCCGGAACTGTTGCTGGCCGACGAACCGTTCGGCGCGCTCGACGCCCTCACCAGGATCCGCATGCACTCGCTGCTGCAGGCGCTGTGCGCACGGCACCAGCCCGCCGTGTTGCTGGTGACCCATGACGTGGACGAGGCACTGCTGCTGGCCGACCGGGTGCTTGTCCTCGACGAGGGCCGCATCGCCATCGATCAGCGCATCGACATCGCCCGACCGCGCAGGCACGCCCACCCCGAATTCATCCGGTTGCGTGAGGTGTTGCTCGCCGGGCTCGGCGTGGACACCACCGACCTCGAGACAGTGAAGCAGGCATCGTGAACGCACCACGGCAATTGAGTCTGAACGCCTTCATCTACCCGTCCGGTCATCACGAGGCCGCTTGGCGGCATCCCGACAGCCGGCCGGACCGCATCTACGACGTGACCTACTACCAGGAGATTGGGCGCACCGCGGAGGCGGCGAAGCTGGACGCGGTGTTCTTCGCCGACGGCCCGGCATTGCGGACCGATGTTCGCCACAATGCCGCGCCCGGGCTCGAACCGATCACGCTGCTCACCGCGATCGCGTCCGCCACCACGCATCTGGGTCTCATCGCCACGGCGTCGACCACCTATTACGAGCCGTACAACCTCGCACGGTTGTTCTCCTCGCTCGACCACATCTCGGGTGGCCGGGCCGGCTGGAACATTGTCACCACCGGAACCGACGTGGCGGCAGCCAATTTCGGTCTAGACCGGCATCCCGACCATCGTGAGCGGTATGCCAGGGCGCGGGAATTCGTCGACGCGGTGGTCGCGCTGTGGGACAGCTGGGAGGACGACGCGATCGTGCTCGACCGTGCGGCGGGCATCTACGCGGACGCGGACAAGATCCATCCGATCGATTTCGTCGGTGAATACCTGCGTGTGCGTGGACCTTTCAGTTCGGCCCGGACACCACAGGGACGCCCGGTGCTGGTGCAGGCCGGTGCCTCCAACGAGGGCCGTGCGTTCGCCGGCCGGTACGCCGAGGCGATTTTCACGGCGCACCAGCGTCTTTCGGATGCCCAGGCCTTCTACGCTGACATCAAGGCCAAGGCCGCGGAGTACGGGCGCAACGCGGAGGAGGTGCGGATCCTGCCGGGCATCAGCCCGTTCATCGCCGACACCGAGTCCGCCGCGCGGCGTCTGGAGCGTGAGTTCAACGAGCTCACCGTGCCGGAATACGGGTTGAAGCAACTGGAATCGATCACCGGGACGTCGCTGCGCGGCTACGCGCTCGACGAGGCGGTGCCGGTGGAGGTCTTCGCCGGGGCGGGCGATGTCACCGACAACGCGCGCAGCAGGCTGCAGGTCGTGGCCGGAATCGTCGAACGCGAACGGCCGACGCTGCGCGGATTGCTGCACCGGCTGGCCGGTGCGCGCGGGCACCGGGTGATCGCCGGAACCCCTGAGCAGATCGCTGACACTATCGAAGAATGGTTCACCCACGGCGCGGCCGACGGATTCAATGTGATGCCGCCCTGGTACCCGGGCGGGCTCGAGGTGTTCACCTCGACGGTGGTGCCGATCCTGCAGGAGCGCGGCCTGTTCCGCACCGAGTACTCGGGAACGACATTGCGCGACCACTTCGGTCTCGCCCGGCCCGCGAGCCGATTCGCGCCCGAACCGGCGAGTGTTGGATGAGCGACGAAAGTTGTTGTCCGGCTAATAGCGATGGATCGGTTGCCGGGCGGTGATGCTCGACGATTCTGCCGTTCGGCTGCGGACGCTTGCGCTGCCGGTCTTCGCACCGATGGTGTTGTACGGCATCGGGACCGGTGCCGCCGCACCGATGTACGCGCTGCGGGCACTCGATCTCGGTGCATCGGCGGGTGCGGCCGGGTTGATCGTCGCGTTGAGCGGGCTCGGCATGGTTCTCACGGATCTGCCCGCCGGGCGGATCGTCGCGCGGGTCGGGGAGCGGGCCGCGATCGGTGTCGGCAGCGGGCTCGGTCTGGTCGGCGTGGTCGCGGCGATCCTCGCGCCGAATCTCGGTGTGCTGGCGGTGGGTTTGCTGCTCATCGGTGCGGCGGGCGCGGTGTGGGGGCTGGCCAGACAGACCTATCTGGTGTCGGTGGTGGCGCCGGAGCAGCGTGGGCGGGCCATGTCGACGTTGGCTGGTGCGCACCGGTTGGGGTTCTTCTGTGGGCCGTTCCTCGGTGCGGCACTGGTGCACGGGTTCGGTCCGATCGGGGCGCTGTGGTTGCAGCTCGTGACCACCGTGGTGGCGGCCGCGGCGATGCTGACGATCCGCTCGGGTGCACCGGTCGAGCCGTCGTCACGGCCGCTGCACACCGTGGTTTCCGAAAACCGCAGGGCCTTGGGCACTCTCGGCCTCGCGGCGGTCGCGGTCGGGGCGGCGCGCGCGTCGCGATCGGCGCTGCTGCCGCTGTGGGCGGTGCACCTCGGTATCGATGCCGCGACGACGAGCCTGCTGTTCGGGCTGGCGGGTGCGATCGACGTGCTCATGTCCTACCCGGCCGGGGTGTGGCTGGACCGGGCGGGCAGCCGCGTCACCGGCGTCGCCTGCGGCATCTGTTTCGCCGCCGGTTACGCGGCACTGCCTTTCACCGATTCCGTGCTCACCATGGGCGCGGCCACCGTGCTGCTCGGCCTGGCGAACGGGTTGAGCAACGGTCTCATCATGACCGTCGGGGCGTTCGCCGCCCCACCGGACCGGCGCGCCGAATTCCTCGGCGCGTGGCGCGTCACCCACGACGCCGGGATGTTCGCCGGGCCGGTCGCGGTCGGGGTGGTCGGCGCCTTCGCCGGGCTTTCCGCCGCCGGTGGGCTACTCGCGGTGACCCTCGGGCTCGGATCGGTCGCGATGTATCGGTGGTTTCCCGGGCCGATCTCGCGTACCGACGGCTGACCAGGGATTCGTCAGGAAGCCCTGGGGCAGTCGGAATCCAAGCGGGGCAATGCGCTCAGGTCGTCGGCCGGATCGACCCGACCTATGGCTGTGCGCTATCGCGCGGGTGGCTGCCACCCGGGATCGCGACCGGTGACACCGAGGATCCGGTCGATGAGCGGGGCATCGGGGGAGACCGGTACTTCGGGCCCGTAGATTCCCATGCCGCGCCCTTGCTCGGCGGTGGCGGCGGTTTCGGCGTAGACGTCCGCGAGGAGATCGTCGTCCCACGACACCGGCGTGCCGAGCGCTCGGGACAGGTCCCAGCCGTGCACGATCAGCTCGCCGACGACCATCCCGCCGATCATCGCCGAGGGCAGCTCCGTCGGGCCACCCATGTGGGTGACGCCCTCCCACGCCGCGGGGTCACGCCAGATGGTGGCGAGTTCGTCGAGCTGCGTTTCGAGGGCCGCCGCCCACTCTGCGGTGACCAGGTCGACGTCGGATTCGGCAGCGGCAGGCGGCGGAACACTTTCCTTACGACCCGCCCCGATCAGCGACGGGCCCCAGAACAACAGGTGATTGAGCAGAGCACGCACATCGAACTCGGCACATGGTGTCGGCGCGGTCAGCTGATCCGGTGTGACAGTACGGATGATCTTCGACAACGGCACCGCAGCGCGGGCCACACGTTCGTTCTCGGACATAGGGCCAGCCAACCACCGGCCGCCCACCCCTGTCTTGAACAAACGCGACATACACTCCCGGCGTGCAGCGAGACCCACGGGAACTCGGCGGTGCGTGGCGGACCTCGCAACGCCACACCTTCACCGAGCCGCCCGCCGAGCTGGCGGGATACGTGGAACGGTTCTGGGCGGTCGCCTGGAATTACGACCGGCCCTACCGCCAGCTGGTCGTACCGCTGCCCAATGTCCACCTCACCTGTCGGGACGGACGCGCCGAACTGCACGGCCCGTCGTCCTCGCACGTGTATCGCGAGCTCTCCGGCATCGGCTCCGTGTTCGGGGTCACCTTCCGGCCGGGAATGTTCCGGCCGTTCCTCGGCGCATCCGTCGCGTCGTTGCGCGACCGGACGATCGACGCCACAACGGTTTTCGGACCCAGCGTGACAAGTCTCACCGATGCCGAAGCTGCCTGCCGGTTCCTCGAAGCCCGGCTGCCCGAGTCCGATTCCCGCGCCGATCTCGCGGCGCGGGTGGTGGCCGGTATCGCCGCCGACCCCACCGTGACCAGGGTCGACGAGGTGGCGGATCGGTTCGGGACCACGGTGCGCGGGCTGCAGCGGCTGTTCGCGGAATACGTCGGAATCAGTCCGAAATGGGTGATTCGGCGGTATCGGCTGCGGGAGATCACCGAGCGCCTCGCGACCGGGGAGGAGGTCGACTGGGCGAGGCTGGCCGCCGACCTCGGATATGCCGACCAAGCCCACCTCAGCCGGGATTTCCGCACTGTTTTCGGGGAGCCGCCGACGGGTTACGCACAGCGATACGACGGCTTCGGCGGCTGACGATCGTCGGGCCGGGGCCGCGGGCGGCCGGCCCCTACAGTGGAAAATATGTCGACGTTCGAGCGGCATCCGTCCACCGTCGCGGACTACGACGACGCGCGACGGCGGGCACGGCTGCGTGAAACCCGGGTAGGACTCCGGCGCTGGGGGCGCGTCCGGATGATGGCGATGCGAGCGGTGGGGGTGGTCCTCGTCGGGCTCATCGTGTTCGCCCAGTACTGGAAGTACGACGTGATGCCCGAGCGGGCTCGGCTCGAACAGACCGCACCCGATCTGCTGCCGGTGTCGTTGCCCGCCGACTCCCGGGATTGGGACACCGCGGTGGTCGATCTGGTCGGTCTCGGCGGGGTGAACGCCGTCCCGACCGCGTCGGCGCTGCCCGTGCTGAACCGGCTGGGCGTGGTGTGGGCGGTGCGTTACGACGACGCCGGTATCGACACCAAGGTCATCGCCGACATGATCGTGCGTGCCGCCCGCTACGGCGCCGTGCGCAATATCGTGCTGGTGGGGCACAGCATGGGCGGGGTGGTCGCGCTCGAGGTGGCCCGCCACATCCACCTGGGCAGTGACCGGCGATTGGTCGGGGTGGTTCTCGACTGCACGCCGATCGACCTCCACGCCGTTCGTCCCGAAAGCCGCAGTCGCGGAGCCGAACTGCTGCGTTGGACCGGCTGGCTACCGGGCGCGCGGGAGAGCAGGCTGCTGCGCTTCACTGTCGAAATGGCGGCCAGGCGTGAACGTTTCACCGTGCCCGGTGCTCCGCTGCCCGGGATCGACTTCGGTGCACTGCGCGAGGTGGCCGAAGAAGTGCTGCGCGACAAGATCTTCTCCGAGAACGCGGCGAGCAACGGCCTGATCGAATCGCAGTTCCTGGCCATCGTCGCCGGCGGTGGCACCGCCGATCTGCGGGCGCTCGCCCGGCCGAACCCCGATCGCGAAAGCCCGGCGATCGTGTTCATCCGCCCCGGCGACGCCGCGCGCGACGACGTCGTCGATGTCGAGTACTCGCGCCGGGTGCTGGCCGAGCACGCGGGCGGAGTCGACGGCAACCTGCTCGTGGTGCGGGCGAACGGAACCGGTCACGCCAACCCGATACAGCGACCGCGCGAATACAACGCCGCGATCGAGTCGCAGGTGCTGCCGTTCCTGTTCCGCTATCAGCAGGCGGTCCGCGACCGCCGGTGAGGAATCAGCGCACCCGGGAGCCGAGGATGGTGCGCACCCCGGCGATGAACAACTGCAGGCCGAAGTCGAATCGCGCGGTGGCGTCCGGTGTCTCGAACAGGGGAGTGTTGTCGGCGGGCAGGGCGCCCACCGAGTCCATCTGCATGCGCGACTGCTCGTCGACGGTCTGGCCGAGCACGTAGTACAGCAGGGTGTAGGCCGTGAGCTCGGCTTCCTCCCTCGTCATGCCTGCCCGGATCACGATGCCCGCCAGCCGTTCTCGCGCCTTGCTCGTGGTCAACCGCGACGCGTAGGTCGCCGAGACCAGCTCGGCGCCGTCACGGTAGGCGAGCAGGCAGTCGCGCAGCCGATGCGCGAGCTCGGTGAGCTGCTCGGGCCACTCGGTGGCGGCGATCGGCTCGTCCATGGGTGCGAGGATCCGGTCGGCCACCGCACCGAGTAGGGACTGCTTGTCCTTGACGTGCCAGTACAGCGCCCCCGGCTGCACCTGCAGCGACCCGGCCAACCTGCGCATCGTCAGATCCGCCAGCCCGTACTGATCCAGAATCGTCACCGCGGCATCGACCACGTCCGTCTTCCGCAGCTGCACAGGTGTCCTTCCGCCGATTCGCGACCCGAGTGTCGTGACTCACTACTTCCCGCTACCCTATCCTGAACACCGTTCAAGTTGCACGGCCACCACCACCATCACCAGCGGCGCGTGCACGCCCCCGACGAAGGGACATCACGTCGTGACGCAGGCACCCGTCCGTACCGACATTCTCGCCATCGCCCGTGAGCAGGTGCTCGAGCGCGGCGTCGGCCTCACCGAGGAACAGACCGTCGAGGTGCTGCGCCTGGGCGACGACCAGCTCGAAGCGCTGCTCGAGCTGGCCCACGAGGTCCGCATGAAGTGGTGTGGGCCCGAGGTCGAGGTCGAGGGCATCATCAGCCTCAAGACCGGCGGCTGCCCCGAGGACTGCCACTTCTGCTCGCAGTCGGGCCTGTTCCAGTCGCCCGTGCGCGCCGCCTGGCTCGACATCCCCAGCCTGGTCGAGGCCGCCAAGCAGACCGCCAAGACCGGCGCCACCGAGTTCTGCATCGTCGCCGCCGTGCGCGGGCCCGACGAGCGGCTGATGGCACAGGTCGCCGCCGGTGTGGAGGCCATCCGCAACGAGGTCGACATCCAGGTGGCGTGCTCGCTGGGCATGCTCAACCAGGAGCAGGTCGATCAGCTCGCCGCCATGGGCGTGCACCGCTACAACCACAACCTCGAGACCGCCAAGTCGCACTTCCCGAAGGTCGTCACCACCCACACCTACGAGGAGCGCTGGGACACCCTGCGCATGGTCCGCGAAGCCGGCATGGAGGTGTGCTGCGGCGGCATCCTCGGCATGGGCGAGACCATCGAGCAGCGCGCGGAATTCGCCGCGCAGCTGGCCTCGCTCGAACCCGACGAGGTGCCGCTGAACTTCCTCAACCCGCGCCCCGGCACCCCCTTCGGTGACCTCGAGGTGCTGCCCGCCGCCGACGCGCTGCGTGCCATCGCCGCGTTCCGGCTCGCGCTGCCGCGCACCATCCTGCGTTTCGCGGGCGGTCGCGAGATCACCCTCGGCGACCTCGGCGCCAAGCAGGGCATGCTCGGCGGCATCAACGCGGTGATCGTCGGCAACTACCTGACCACCCTCGGCCGGCCCGCCGAATCCGACCTCGACCTGCTCGGCGAACTGAAGATGCCGATCAAGGCGCTCAACGAAACGCTGTAAATCGCTGTGTACGATCGGGAATCGACCAGGGCCGACACGGCGACCGAGGAGGTGACCGCCATGGACGAACGCTACAACCCGTTCACGGGCAAGCGGATCGTGCCAGGGCTCGACGACGCGATGCCTGCGGCCGCCGCGCTCGGGCTGGAACCGCCACGGTTCTGTGAGCACTGCGGGCGCCGGATGGTCGTGCAGATCAGCCCCGACGGCTGGTGGGCCAAGTGCTCGCGGCACGGCGTCACCGAATCGGCCCAGCTGGAACGCCGGTAGTGGACGCGGTGAGCGAGCCACGGCCGCAGGTGCTGCGCCGCGAGGTGATCGGCGTCGGTGCCGTGATCGTCGCCGTTCTCGCGGTGAGCGCCGCCGCCGGTGTGGTGTGGGGTCTGCTCGCACCGACCGAACGGTTGCGGGTGACCCAGCCCGGCCGGGCCGCGGTGCTCACCGGGGAGAGCATGCATCTGTTCGATGCTGTCGGCATGTTCCTCTGTATCGGTGCGGCGGTGGCGGTGCTCACCACGATCGCGGCCTGGCGGGTGCGGATCGTGCGTGGGCCCGCGCTCGTGCTCGGACTGCTGTTCGCCTCGGCACTCGGTGCGGCGATCATGATGTGGATGGGGGAATGGGTTGCGGGCCTGCGGTATCCGCGGCCCGATGACCCGCCTGTCGGCCAGATCATCGCCCTGCCCGCCGAAATCGGTACGGACATGGCGCTGCTCGTGCAACCGTTCCTCGCCGCGCTCGTGCTGCTGTTCCTCGCCGCCCTGCATCCCGCCGCCGACCTCGGGTCGGGAGCGGCGGGGCTGCTCGGCGATCTGCGCCCCGCCGATTTCGACGACGACGAGGACTATCGCCTGCCCTACGGAGCCGAACAGTATCGGCCCAGCGGCGATTTCGACCCGAGTTCGCAACCTCGCGGCTGAGCCTCACCACCGCGCTACCATCGGCATATCGGCAGGTAGAGAGACTGCGCGCGGCTCGAGAGGAGCAGTCGTGGCATTCATCGGTGGTGGTCCCGTCGTCGAGGGGATCGATGCGAAATTCTGGCGGCTCACCCAGCCGCTCACCTATCGAGGTGCGGTCGAAACTTTCACCGTGCCCGCGGGATTCCGCACCGACTTCGCCTCGGTGCCCCGTGCGCTCGTCTGGCTCATACCCCGCTACGGCGCCTACACCCGCGCGGCGATCCTGCACGACTATCTGTGCCGCACAGGTGAAGTCGGGCCGGCGGATGCCGACGGACTGTTCCGGCGCAGCCTTCGGGAAGCCGGTGTGTCGATCCCGCGCCGCTGGATGATGTGGGCCGCGGTGCGATTCGGTTCGCGCCTGCGTGGGGCGACAGCGGGCGATGTCCTCGGCTGGTTCCTGATCGCGGTGCCCTCGGTGCTGTTCGTCGCCGTCCCGGTCGTGGTGGTGACCACCGCACTCGTGGTGTTCTGGTTCGTGGAGCTGCTCTTCTGGGCGGTCGGCCGGGTCGCCACCCGCAGCGAGGTTCCGCCGCCCGCGCCCCAGATGAAAACGGCCTGACCCGCATCCGTGCGGGCCGGTAAATCGGTGGATTCCGTCGGACCCGCTGCCTACCCTGGGGACGACGAATTTCGGGGGAGGACCTGGACATGAAGACCGAAGACAAGCAGGCGCCGACCGAGCGGCCCGATCTGGCGGCTTGGCGCAAGCGCCACGCACTGCGCAGTTCGTCCGCGGCGACCGCGGTGCCGAGTGGCCGCACCTATCGACGCTCCACCAAGCACCGTGATCGGCGCTACGAATCCTGACGGCTACGCGGCTTCGCGGGTCAGCACCACCAGCGGCAGCGGCTTGTCCACCTTGGACTGGTAGTCGGCGAGCAGGGGGTTCTCGCTGAGCGCCCAGGCGGCGAACTCGTCGTACCGCTCGCCGGTGAGCACGTCGGCCCTCGCCGGGAACTTCTCCCCGCCGAGCTCGATCGTCACACTCGGGTTCGCCTTGGCGTTGTGGTACCAGGCCGGGTACCGGTCCTCGATAAACGAACTCACATACAGCACATCGCCCCGATACAGCGCACCGAGCGGAACCACATGGGGCTTACCGCTTTTCGCGCCCGTGGTCGTGAGCAACAGCAGGGTGGCGCCCGCGTAGTCACCGCCCACCTGGCCGCCGTTCTCCCGGAACTCGGTGATGACGTCGTCGTTCCAGCCGGTCATCTCCTCGGCCGAGAATTCCTTGTTCCAGGGGGCATCCGGATCGTCGTAGGAGGTGACTTTTTTCGTATCCGCCGCGTTGTTGTCCATGCGAGCAGTGTGACAGCGACCACCGACAAGTTCGGGCCGTCGACGGCTTCTGCCGAGGTCAGGTCGGTGGGCGAAGAGCGGCGAATTCGTCGGTGACGCGCAGGCCCGAGTCGGTGAAGCGGTAGAGGGCGGCGGGGCGCCCGCCCGCGCGGCCGGAGGGTGCCGTCGCACCGGTGGGGGTGATGACCTTGCGGCGGGTGAGGACGCGCTGGAGGTTTGTGGTGTCCACGTCGTATCCGAGTGCGGCACAGTAGATTTCACGCAGCGTCGACATGGTGAAGGTGTCGGGGGCAAGGGCGAAGGCAATATTGGTGTAGGAGAGTTTGGCGGCCAGGCGGGTACGGGCGTGGTCGACGACGGTGCGGTGGTCGAAGGACATGTCCGGCAGATTCGACACCGGGTGCCAGGTGGTGTCGGCGGGTAGTTCGGGTTCCGTGGTCAGCGGGACCAGGCCCAGATACGCCGAGGCGATGCGCCGCGGGGCGGGCACGCGGTCGGGGGCGCTGAACACCGACAGCTGCTCGAGGTGGGCCAGTTCGCGCACATCGACCTTCTCGGCGAGCTGACGCCTGGCCGAGGTGTCGAGATCTTCGTCGTCGCGCAGCCTGCCGCCGGGCAGCGACCACGTTCCCTTCTGCGGATCGAGCGCGCGTTCCCACAGCAAGACCGCCAGCTCGGGGTGCTTACCGTTTCTACCTGCGGAAACGTCGGAACCGAAGCGGCGAACCTGGAACACCGCGGTGAGCGATTCGTGGATGGTGTTACTATGGGGCACGTTTTCGATTCTAAGTCGAAAACCTGGTTTGGTGCGAATCGTGGCGCGGATGCCGCTCGCACGAGGAAGGGAGCCACCATGGCGACGACGACTACGCAGCCGACGCTGATGGGTTCGGTCTTCGACGGACCCGGCGGATACGCGGGTGTCGAAGCGACGCCGGAGTGGGCGAAGGAGGTGCGGCGGCTGGCGCGCGAGCGCAACGCCACCATCCTGGCGCACAACTACCAGCTGCCCGAGATCCAGGACGTGGCCGACCACGTCGGCGACTCGCTCGCCCTCTCGCGGATCGCGGCCGAGGCGCCGGAGGACACCATCGTGTTCTGCGGTGTGCACTTCATGGCCGAGACCGCCAAGATTCTCAGCCCGGCCAAGACCGTGCTCATCCCCGACCAGCGCGCGGGCTGCTCGCTGGCCGACTCCATCTCCGCCGAGGAACTGCGCGCCTGGAAGGCCGAGCACCCGGGCGCGATGGTGGTGTCGTACGTGAACACCACCGCCGAGGTGAAGGCGCTCACCGACATCTGCTGCACGTCGTCGAACGCCGTCGACGTGGTCGCCTCGATCGACCCGGACACCGAGGTGCTGTTCCTGCCCGACCAGTTCCTCGGCGCGCACGTCAAGCGGGTCACCGGCCGCGAGAACATGCACATCTGGGCCGGTGAGTGCCACGTGCACGCGGGCATCAACGGTGACGAACTCACCGAGCAGGCCCGCACCCACCCGGACGCCGAACTGTTCGTGCACCCGGAGTGCGGCTGCGCCACCTCGGCGCTCTACCTCGCGGGTGAGGGCGCGTTCCCGGCCGAGCGGGTGCACATCCTCTCGACCGGCGGCATGATCGACGCGGCCAAGGCGTCCACGTCGAACCAGGTGCTGGTGGCGACCGAGGTGGGCATGCTGCACCAGCTGCGCAAGGCCGCGCCCGGCATCGATTTCCAGGCCGTGAACGACCGCGCTTCCTGCAAGTACATGAAGATGATCACCCCCGCCGCGCTGCTGCGCTGCCTGGTGGAGAACGCCGACGAGGTGCACGTCGACCCGGCAATGGCCGAGGCCGGTCGCGCGTCGGTGCAGCGGATGATCGCGATCGGCAATCCCGGCGGTGGGGAGTGATCTCCCCGGCGCGATCGAGCGGATAGACGATCATGAACGTCTCGTGGGAGGCCGAGGCCGACCTGGTGGTGATCGGCGGTGGCGTCGCCGGGCTCACCGCGGCCCGTACCGCCTCGCTGCGCGGGCTGCGGGTGCTCACCCTCAGCAAGGGCGGCCCCACCGACACCTCCACCCAGTACGCGCAGGGCGGCATCGCCGTTGTGGCGCCGCAAGGTGATTCGGTCGACTCGCATGTGCACGACACGGTCGAGGCCGGTGCCGGGCTGTGCGATATCGACGCGGTGCGCTCGATCGTCGAGGGCGGTCAGGCGGCGATCGCGGCACTGACCGACCTGGGCGCGGTCTTCGACCTCGGCCGTGACGGGCAGATCTCGCGGACCCGGGAGGGTGGGCACAGCACGCGGCGCATCATTCACGCCGGCGGTGACGCCACCGGCGCGGAGGTGCAGCGGGCGCTCAATGCCGCCGGGCTGCCGGTGCTCTTCGGTGCCGCCGCGCTGCGGGTGGTGACCGGTCCGGAGGGCGTGTGCGGTGTTGTCGCGGTGTCGGACAACGGTTTCGGCGTGGTGCACACACCCTCGGTGCTGTTGGCCACCGGTGGGCTCGGGCAGCTCTACGCCGCGAGCACCAATCCGCCCGGAGCCACCGGTGACGGGGTGGCGCTGGCGCTGTGGGCGGGAGCGGCAGTGGCCGATCTCGAGTTCGTGCAGTTCCATCCGACGGTGCTCTTCACCCCCGGTGGGGTCGGGCGGCGGCCGCTGATCAGTGAGGCCGTGCGCGGTGAGGGCGCGAGACTTGTCGACTCCCACGGTGATTCGGTGACCGCCGGGGTCCATCCTCGTGGTGATCTCGCACCGCGTGACGTGGTTTCGCGGGCCATCGCGGCGCGGATGCGCGCGCTCGGTACCGATCACGTGTTCCTCGACGCGCGTCATCTCCCCGGTTTCGCGCAGCGGTTCCCGACGATCACCGCATCCTGCCTGGCCGCGGGTATCGATCCGGCCCAACAGCTGATTCCGGTCGCGCCCGCCGCGCATTACCAGTGCGGTGGAGTATCGACCGATACGTACGGGCGCACCGAAGTGCCCGGGCTGTACGCGGCGGGCGAGGTCGCCAGGACCGGACTGCACGGGGCGAACCGGTTGGCGTCCAACAGCCTGCTCGAGGGGCTCGTCGTCGGTGAACGTGCGGGCGCGTCCGCCGTCGAACGCCTTGGCGTGCGGGCTCGGGTTACGGAGATCGGTTCGTGGACAGCCGAATTCGCTGAGCGGGCGGTTGTGCAGCAGGCGATGACCGAACATGCCTCGGTGGTCCGTGACGGGGACGGTCTGGCGCACGCGCTCGAGCGCATCGAGGCGGCGATCGGGACTGTGACGGTGCCGGATCCCGTTGCCGGTGACGTGCGGCTGCCCGCTTCCGACGTGGTGTCGGTACCCGGTTCGGCCGGGCTGGCCGACTCGCGCGGAGTGATGCAGTCCGAGCCCGGTCTGGCTTTCGGGGACGCCGGTCGGTGTGGTCCCGGTCAGCAGGTGGGCGAATCCGCGTCCGTGTGGGCGCGACATCTGCGGTATGTCGAGGACGCGGCGTTGACCGTCACCGCTCGGGCGCTGTTGCGTGCGGCGGCGGTGCGCGCCGAGAGCCGAGGGTGTCACACCCGCTCGGATCACCCCGATGCGGTCGACGTCCAGCGGCACAGCACGATCGTCCGCCTCGATCCGCAGGGTGGATTCGATGTGTCGGCTATGCCGGCAGCTACCGCGGTGGTTTGCGCGCGATGAGCGTCGTCGGCCGTTCCGATGGCAACCGCAGTGCGGGGAGGTCGTCGACGGTCTTGCGCAGGCCGATCCGTCGATGGCCCCTCGCCGGCGGCCGCTCACGTGGGCGGCGCGGCGAAACCTGTAGTACCCGATGAACTGTGGTGAGGCGATGACCTCCCGCTCGACCCGGCGCGAGGTGCGCCCCGAGAACAGGAGTGCAGCAATGACTCTCGATGCCGCGCTGGACCAGGACGAACTGCTGGCCTTGATCCGTACCGCCCTCGACGAGGACCTGCGATACGGACCCGATGTCACCACGATGGCGACCGTGCCCGCCGACGCCGTGAGCAAGGCGTCGGTGGTTTCGCGACAGCACGGGACCGTGGCGGGTATCGATGTCGGTCTGCTCGTGCTCGACGAAGTGCTCGGCGCGGGCACCTACGAGATCACCGGCCGGGTGGCCGACGGGACCCGGGTGGAACCGGGCACCAGCGTGCTGAGCGTTGTCGCGCCGACGCGCGGTCTGCTCACCGCCGAGCGGACGATGCTCAACCTGGTCTGCCACCTGTCCGGCATCGCCACCGCCACCGCGGCCTGGGTGGACGCGGTCGAGGGCACGCGGTGCCAGATCCGCGACAGCCGCAAAACCCTGCCCGGCCTGCGCGCGCTGCAGAAGTACGCCGTTCGCGTGGGTGGGGGAGTCAACCACCGCATGGGCCTGGGCGATGCCGCGCTCATCAAGGACAACCATGTCGTGGCGGCGGGCTCGGTCGTCGACGCCCTGCGCGCGGTCCGGGAACTGGCACCCGACATCGCCTGCGAGGTCGAGGTCGACAGCCTCGAACAGCTCGACGCCGTCCTGGCCGAGAACGTCGAACTCGTCCTGCTCGACAACTTCCCCCTCTGGCAGACCCAGGCCGCCGTCCAGCGCCGCGACGCCGCCGCCCCCGATACGAAACTCGAGTCCTCGGGCGGCCTCTCCCTCGACCAGGCCGCCGACTACGCGAGCACCGGCGTCGACTACCTCGCCATCGGCGCCCTCACCCACTCGGTGCGTGTTCTCGACCTGGGTTTGGATATGTGAGCTGCCAACAGCGCCGAGGCGCTCGGCGGAGCTCTGCCAGTGCTACGAGCCGAGTGCTTGCTCGAGCTCGCCGCGACGTAGGCGCAGCTCGCGGCGCGCTCGGTTCAGCGGTGAACCGGTGAAGGGAATCCGGTCAAGATCCACCGCAGCAGCCGCGCGGAGCGCGAGTCGTTGCGCCGAAGCCGAGGCTTTGGCCGGCAAACCGATCTCCGTGGCGAAATCTGCCCAGTGCCGGGCGCGCAAGCCCTTGGTCCGACCGGCGATCGGCAGTGCCATGGATTCGTCGTCGTAGATCAAGGTGCAGGGAATGTCGTAGATGGGCGCGATATCCCAGCGGCCCTCGCTGTCCTGAGGGACGCCGACATTCTTCGCGTGCAGGTCGCCGTTGCCTGTCAACCAGGCGAACAGGAACTGTAGGTAGAGGTTTCGTGCCGCGAGGAGTGGGGTGCGCACTACACCGGTGACGGCTGCGACAACCTGGACCGCGTCGACATTGTATTTGGCGGACGGCGGCATACCCAGCAGCTGGGTGGCGTCTTCGAACGCGAGGCGGCGCCAGGCATCTCCCTCGCGAAGGCGGTCGAAGCGGCGGACGAGCAAGCCTGATTGCCCCGCTTTGTCGTGCACAAGATCCCAATCGGCGACTGCGAGTTTCAATGCGCGAGCCGCGGACAGGTGCGTGGCCTCATTCTCGATCAGGTAGGGATACTCCGGCTGTGGGAGTTTCAGGATGAACCGACCGAAGCCGGCTGCAATCGGTGCGCTGATCATGGACGCGCTGGCCTTGTTCTGGACACCGGGGATGGCCTGCCGGTCGACATGATCGATCAGACGGCCGAATTCGAGCTCTCCGGGCGACATGCAGTCGACGAGCGCTGGAACGTCTATCGGGTCTGTGCCGTGGGGAAACACCTGAACGTCACCGGGTGCGTCCGCCCCCACGGCCAGGAGCAGGCTGAGCTCGTCGTCGGCGCTCGTCTTCACCGCGCGGCGAAGCACGGTCAAGCGGTGGCCCTCGGGCAGGAGTCCTGCGAAGAACGGCGGAACGGACCCCGATCCGCTGACAACCGGTGCGGTGTGAAGAGGCAAGGTAGAGGCGAGCGGATCACCGGAGTAGCCGGGTTCGTAGCGAAATTCGGTGCCTCCGTCGGCCGTCCTGCTGATCCTGGCGGCGAGACGGCCCGCTTTGTAGACGTCCGCGCTGCGGGCTCTGCGCAATGCTTCGAAATCGGTCACGGCACCACCGTCAATGTCAGGCCCACAGCGTCGGCCACCGCGGCGACCGTTCCGATACTGGTCGAACCGCGGCCGTGTTCGATATCGCGAACCGTGCGGGTGGAAGTTGCCGCAATCTCGGCGAGTTCCTCCTGGGTCAGTCGATGACGTCGCCGCTCCGCCCGGATCTTCCCGCCGATGTCTTCGAGTGTGCCCACCATCGCCTCCGATCGGCAGAATGTTGCCGAAATGCTCGTCTCGCTCCGAAGCATACGCGCGGCAGCAGGTAATCGGCAATATTCTGCCGAATTCGCAGTTTTCGTCGGTATTCGTCAACATAATGCAGCAAACCGGCAGGATATTGCCGGATGGACAGGCTGTCAGGCCGTGAGTTCGCGTTGGAGGGGGGTGCGGAAGCGGGGGATGGCGCGGGTGGTGCCGAACCAGGTGGTGGTGCGGTCGATTTCGGTGTCGATGAGTTTTCGGGTTTCGGGGGAGACGTCTTCCAGGAGGCGGGTGACTATTTCGCCGTCGGAGCGTTGGGCCCAGCCGCCGACGATGCGGCCGTCGGCCCAGATGGAGGGGCCGATGTTGCCGTTGGTGTCGAAGAGGGCGGGGGCGTGCGGGCCGAGGAACCAGTCGCGGGACTGCCAGCCCATGGGGGTGGGGTCGAGGGCGGGGAGCAGGGCTGCCCAGGGCTCGGGGGTGGGGACAGGGGCGAGGTCGTCGGACAGGATGATGCCGGGTGTGCCGTCGAGATCGACTTCGGTGGTGTCCAAGGGGGACAGGGCCTTTCGGACCTCGCTGAGGGTCCAGCCGGTCCACCACTTCAGGTCGCTGACCGGGGCGGGGCCGAAGGCGTAGAGCCACCGGCGGACCAGTTCGGTGCGGGCAGCGTCGGCGGGCATCGGTGTAAAGCCTTGGGGGAGCCAGGTTTCCACCGGGGACCAGGTGTACTGGCTGCTCGTCCAGCCGCCGTTGGGACGGCCGCGGACGATGCGGCCCTCGGCGCCGAGGATCACCAGGACCCAGGTGGTGATGCTCGTGGGCTTGGAATACGACTTGCCGGGCGCGGTATCGATCTTGGTCTGCAGCCGGGGGACGTCCTTGCCCAGTTGGGCGCCGGTGGCCGCGCCGCGCGCCAGCAGCGCCGCGTGGGTCTCGGCCTCCACCTCGCGCAACCAGGTGTCGACGTCGTCGATCCCGGCCTGCTCGAGATAGCGGCCGTAGGCGCGGCGCTGCTTGTGGGCGAGCGCGTCGCAGGTGGAGGCTTGCAGGACCGGGAGCAGTTCGGTGGGGGCGACGAACATGGTGCGGCGCATGGCGAGCAGACGCAGCAGGGTGCGGTCGGCGTAGAGCGCCTTCTCCACATCCGCCGGGGTGAGGTCGATACCGCGCGCGCCGACCGACAGGAACACCGTCGCGGGGTCGGTGGCGTGCAGGACGACCATCGACCGGGCGATGTCGACCGGGTCGGTGGAGCGGGCGGAGGGGGCGAGGCGATGCCGGATCGCCAGGCGGACCCGCCGCTGCGCGCTATCGATCGAGACCATGGGCCGCATCCTAAGCGGGGGCACCGACAGAAACGCCCGTCCACATAGTGTCCATTTTGTGCAGACCGCCCGGTCACCGTTTTCGCTCCGACGCCCGAATCCCGTTGCTATCGTCCGCACATGAGCGTTGCGCCACCCGTTGTCACCGCGGCTGAGCTGGGCGTGGACGACGAGGAACGGCCCGCACGGACCCTGTCGGGATTCCCGGCCAGGCTGGTCGGGATCGTCGCGCTCGCGGTGGCGCTGCTGTCGATCTGGCAGGTGTTCCGGCCGCTGGCCCAGGGCAGCCAGTACTACCTGGTGGTGTTCCTCGGGATCGCCTTGCCGCTGGTGTATCTGAGCTACCGGTCCTGGTGGGGCAGGCTCGACCGGGCCGACGCACCCTCGGTGCTCGACTGGGTGCTCGCGGCGATCGCCCTGGTGGTGTGCCTGTATCCGATCCTGCCGGTGACCTTCGGTGACGCGGGCGGCGGCTACAACGCCTTCCTCGACCGCCAGGGCATGCTCGCCCCGCTCGATGTGGCGATGGGTGGGTTGCTGCTTGTCCTCGTGCTCGAGGCATGCAGGCGCACGACCGGTGTCATCCTGCCGATCGTGTGCCTGGTGTTCCTCGCCTACGGCTATTACGGCGGGCTGCTGCCGCAGAACTGGGCCATCGCGCACGCCGGGCTCGACATCGATCAGATCGTCGACGCGCTGTACAACTCGGGCAGCGGGTTCTACGGCACCCCGCTCGACGTGGCGGCCAGCTACATCGTGCTGTTCACCCTGTACGGCGCGGTACTCGAATTCTCCGGCGCCGCAAGGTTCTTCGTCGACCTGTCGGTGTCGCTGTTCCGGCGCTCGCACAGTGCGGCCGGGCGAACGGCGGTGGCGTCGGGATTCCTGCTCGGCACCGTGTCCGGGTCGGGCACGGCGACGGCGGTGAGTACCGGTGCGGTCACCTGGCCGATCCTGAAGCGGGCGGGTTACCGGCCGGAACAGGCGGGCGGCATGCTCGCGGCGGCGGGTGTTGGCGCGATCCTGTCGCCGCCGACGCTCGGGGTTGCGGCGTTCATCGTCGCCGAGTACCTCGACGTGTCGTATGTGACCGTGCTCGGCTGGGCGCTCATCCCGACCCTGCTGTACTACCTCGGCATCCTGCTGTCGGTGGAGATCGATGCTCGTCGCATCCACGCGGAAGGCCGCGCCCCGGCCGATCTCGCCGACGGCCCGCTGCCGACCCCGTGGTGGAAACTGCTGGGGCGCTTCGGGTATCACTTCTCGTCGCTGGTCGTCATCGTGGTGCTGCTGCTCGCCGGCGTGAGCGCGACCCGTGCCGTCGTCTACGCCACGGCACTCGCCTTGATCCTGGCCGTGCCGGATCGGATGCTGCGAGCTCGCGAGGCGAACGGAGCCGCGTCATCGACCGGCGAAACGTCGACCGACGGCCCGTTGACTGACGGCAAGTCGGCATCGGGCACATTGTCAGGCGACGCGTCAACGGGCCACCCGTCAAAAGGCGACGCGTCGTCGAGCGCAATGGCGGCACAGCCGTCGACCCCCACAGGTCTCTGGACGCGAAAAACACTGCTGCGGTTCGCGTTCGAAGCCCTGCGCGCGCTCTCACTCGGGATGCGCTCGGCGCTGCCGGTCGTCGCCGTGTGTGCGGCAGCGGGTGTGATCACCGCGATGACCACCAAGACCGGTCTCGGCGCCCAGCTGGCCTCGCTGCTGGTGCGGGCAGGTTCGGTGCTGTCCGACGACCCCGCCGTCGTGCTCGCCACCACCGCGCTGCTCGCCGCGATCGCGTTGTCGCTGCTCGGTCTCGCGGTTCCGGTGACGGCGTCGTTCGTGATCGGCTGGGTCATCATCGGTCCCGCCCTGCTCGACCTGCACGTCGCCGCGCCCGCCGCCGCCATGTTCGTCTTCTACTTCTCGGTGCTTTCGGAGGTGACCCCGCCGACCGCGCTGGCCGCCGTCGGCGCCGCCGCCGTCACCGGCGCGAAGGCCATGCCGACCATGTGGTCGGCGCTGCGCTACGCGCTGCCCGCGTTCCTCGTGCCGCTGATGTTCGTGCTCACCGACTCCGGGCAGCACCTGCTCGGCCGTGGCGCGCTGCTCGACGTGCTGTGGGTGACCGCGGCCGCGTGCGTCGGCGTCGCGGCGCTGGCGGCCGCGACCGGCGGCTGGATCCTCGGCATCGGCGCGGTGGGGGCGGTGCCGCGCATGCTCGCGGGCGCCGCCGGTCTCACGCTGCTGTACCCGCATCCGACGGCGACGGCGATCGGGCTCGGTGTGCTCGTAGTCGCCGCAGCGGCGGGAGTCGTCGAACGCGTGCGTCATCGAAAAGCCACGGGCACACCGTGATCGGTCAGCAGGCGGCGCCGCCGTCGAGGAGAGAGGTCGTCATGATCAGAACACTTGGCATCGTTGTCGCGGCGAGCACCGCCGCCGCCCTGCTCACCGGCTGCGGCGGCAGGCAGGACTCGCCGACGGCGGACAGCGGCGGCGAGGTGAGCTGTGAAGTGAAGCAGGACACCAGGATCGGCATCGCCACCGGCAATGCGACCGGCGTGTACTTCGCGCTCGGCAACGCCTACGCCGAACAGATCTCGGCGTCCACCGACGGCAAGGTCAAGGCGACTGCGGCCGAGACCGGCGCCTCGGTGCAGAACATCCAGCAGGTGGTCGGCGGCACCTACCAGGTCGGCTTCTCGCTGGCCGACTCCGCCGCCGACGCCGTGCAGGGCAAGGGCAGCTTCACCAGCGTCCAGCCGGTGCGCGCGCTGGCCCGGCTCTACGACAACTACACCCAGGTGATCGTGCGCGCCGACGCGGGCATCAATTCCCTGGCCGACCTGCGCGGCAAGCGGGTCTCCACCGGCTCGCCCAAATCGGGCACCGAGGTGATCGCCCAGCGCGTCCTGCAGGCGTCGGGTCTCAACCCCGACACCGACATCTCCGCCCAGCGCCTCGACCTCACCAAGACCGTCGACGGTCTCAAGGACGGCTCGATCGACGCCATGTTCTGGTCGGGCGGCCTGCCGACGCCCGGCATCACCGACCTGTTCACCACCGCGAAGGACAAGGTCAGGTTCCTCGACATCACGGGGGCGCTGCCGAAGCTGAAAGAGATCAACCCCGTCTACGAGGCGGGCTCGATCCCGGCCGCCACCTACGGCCTGAGTGCCGACGTGCCGACCGTGGTGGTGCCCAACCTGCTCGTGGTCCGCGACGATCTCGACGCGAACCTCGCCTGCGTCCTCACCAAGACCCTGCTCGACCGCAAACCCCAACTCGAGCAGGCGAATCCGGCCGCCAAGGGGATCAATGCCGACACCGCGAGCAAAACCGCGCCCGTAGAGCTGCACCGCGGCTCGGAGGTAGCCCTGCGCTGACGTCGCCCGCCGCCACCCGCGCCCGACACGCGGGTGCCACGGTCCCCGCCACCCTCGGCTACCAGGGGTGACGGGGACCGTGTGCTGTGCGGGAACAACCAGTGGCGTGGCTCGGTTGTGCGAAACAGACGCCGACCGAAACGAGGATGCGATGACCGAGGCCGTGGCACGCGACGAACGCTGGCTGGGTGAGGAGCTCGATCTGGACGCCTATCTGGCCCGGATCGGCTACGACGGGCCGCGCACGGCCTCGGTCGACACCCTGCGCGCCCTCGTACGCGCCCACACCACCACCATCCCCTTCGAGAACCTCGAGATCATCCTCGGCCGCGGCATCCCGCTCGACCTGAATTCCCTGCAGGACAAACTGGTCCGGCACGCTCGCGGCGGATACTGCTACGAGAACGCCGGCCTCTTCGCCGCCGCGCTGGAACGCCTCGGATTCGAGGTGCGTGGCCTCAGCGGCCGGGTGACCTTCGGTTCACTGGCCACCGGGGCGATCCGGCCCGCCACCCACGCCCTGCTCCGCGTCACCGCCCCCGACGACGACCGGGTCTGGATCTGCGATGTCGGGTTCGGTGCCGGTCCACTCGCACCGTTCGAATTGGCCGACAGCGCGGGCGAATTCACGATGGGCGACTGGCGCTTCCGGCTCGAGCACCGCGACAACCTCTGGGTGCTCCACCAGTTCGGCCGTGACGGCTGGATCGACCGCTACACCTTCACCGAGAACCCGCAGTACCGCATCGACTTCGCGGTAGGCAACCACTTCGTGTCGACCTCGCCACACTCACCGTTCACCACCCGGCCGTTCCTGCAGCGCTTCCGGCCCGACGTCCACCACGTGCTCGACGACCTCACCCTGGTGACCGAATACCCCGACGGCACCAGCGAAAGCCGCGAGATCGATGCCACCGACCTGCCGAAGGTGCTGACCGACGTCTTCGACATCGAACTGGAACCCGCCGACGCGGACGTGCTCGTCACCACACCCTGGCGCACCAACTGAGCTGATTTCGGTCCCACCGACACGGCTCGGCAGTTTGCTTCCACCGTGTCGCTACGGCAAATTGATGGTTACTTGCCGGGAAACAAACCCCGATCGCTGCGGTGGGGTCCGAATCAGTGGGGTCGTTCGTGCCGAAGGTTCATGTCGCGTTGCCGGGTCAGCCGGAGCAGGGGGTCCGTTCGAGCGGTGCCGCTGCCCGGCCCGGCTGGCGGTCGGACCTGGACGGGCTGCGCGGCGTGGCGATCGCCCTGGTCGTGGCGTTCCACGTGTGGGCGGGCCGGGTCTCCGGTGGCGTCGACGTGTTCCTCGTTCTCTCGGGCTTCTTCTTCACCGGCGCGATCGTGCGCGGGGTGGAACGCAGCGGCCGGGTAGCCGCCACCGACACCGCGCGCCGGACCCTGCGCAGACTCACCCCCGCGCTGGTCGTCGTGCTGGCGGCGGTCGCGGTCGCCACGATCACCCTGCGGCCCTACACTCTGCTCGGCGAAACCGCCGCGCAGACTCTCGCCTCGATGTTCTACGTCCAGAACTGGTATCTGGCCGTCGCCGAACTCGACTACACCGCGCCCGACCCGACCGTGAGCCCGCTGCAACACCTGTGGTCGATGTCGGTGCAGGGACAGTTCTACCTGGTGATCTTCGCGCTCCTGGCCGGTTGGGCGTGGTTGCGCCGCCGGGGCAGGGCCGACCGGGCGACGCTCATCGCGGCGCTGACCGTAATCGGGCTGCTCTCGTTCTGGTACGCCACGGTCGGCACCGGCCACCATCAGGCCTGGACCTATTACGACAGTCTCGCGCGCGGGTGGGAACTGCTCGCGGGCGCTGTACTCGCCGTCGCCGCGCCCTGGCTGCGCCTGCCGACCCGGCTGCGCGGCCTGGCGGCTGCGGTCGGGCTCCTCATGGTGTTCGCCTGCGGTCCGCTCTTCGACGGCGCCACCCAGTTTCCCGGTGTCGCCGCCCTGTGGCCGGTGACCGCCGCCTGCCTGGTGATCGCCGCCGGATTCGGATCGGGCACCACACCGGGCACCGCGACCCGACTGCTGTCGGGACGGGTGTGCACCGAACTGGGCGCGATGGCCTACCCGCTGTACCTGTGGCACTGGCCGATTCTCATCTTCTACCTGGGCGAGACCGGGCGGACCGACGCGGGTGTCGTCGACGGGCTGGTGGTGATCGGTGTTTCCCTGATCCCCGCCTATGCCACCGCGCGCTGGATCGAGGCACCCCTGCGGATGGGGCCACGCGGTCAGGAGACACCGCCGCACCGGGCCACCGGGACACTCGTCGGGGCGCTCACCGTCGCCGTGCTCGCCTCGGCCCTCGGCTGGCAGATGGTGCTGCTCGCCAACCCGGCCGTGCCGCCGGAAAACCTCGACAGCCTGCGCTACCCGGGAGCAGCCGCGCTGCTCTCGGGCGCCGAATTCCCGAAGGCGCCCATGCGGCCCACCGTGTTCGAAGGTCACGTCGACACCCCGTCGCCGACGACCGACGGGTGCATCACGCCCAACCGCGAGGTCCGCACCTGCGTCTACGGCGACCCCGACGCCACCCGCTCGATCGCGCTCGTCGGCGGCTCGCATTCCGAGCACTGGTTGCCCGCACTCGAGGTGCTCGGCGCCGAACACGGCTTCCGGGTGGTGTCCTACCTCAAGGAGGGGTGCCCGCTGGTGCTGGTCGACGAGCCGTCCTACGCCGAATGGCCCTTCCCCGAATGTCACGAGTGGTCGGTGGAAGTGCTCGACCGGCTGGCCGCCGAGCAACCGGACTGGGTGGTCACGCTGTCGACCCGCTACCGCCAGGACGCCCCGGGCGACGAGGTGCCCGGCGAATACCTCGAGGTGTGGTCGGCGCTGCAGGATCGCGGGCTCAATGTGCTCGCCCTGCGCGACACGCCGCGGCTGCGACGCGACGGTGTGTTCTATCGGGCCCCGGACTGTCTGGCCCATCGCGGCGATCCCGACAGTTGCGGGATGGACCGCGCCGAGGCGCTCGACGCGGTCGACCCGGCCGCCGAACCGGCCGCCGGCTATCCGAACATCTACCTGCTCGATCTCTCCGACGCCGTGTGCCGCCCGCAACGCTGCCGGGTCGTCGAGGGCAATGTGCTGATCTATCGCGACGAACACCACCTCACCGCCAGTTACGCCCGATCACTCGCCCCCGAACTGGGCCGCCAGATCGCCGCCGTTACCGGCTGGTGGTGAGAGCGAGATCACCACGCGCGCCGCGGATCCGGCTACCCTCGGACCGGTGCGCATACCCCGCAAGGCATCGGTCCTGCTCGTCGCGCTAGCTGTCGTGCCCGTCGCGTGCTCGTCCGGACCGGACCAGCCACAGACCGTCGCCGAGGCCTTCGCGAAGGCCCTGAGCAGCGGTGACGCGGCGGCCGCCGCGGCCCTCACCGACGCGCCCGACCAGGCCCGCCAGACGCTCACCACCCTGTTCGAGAACCTCGGCAAGAACGACACCGTGCGGGTGAGCGCCACCGACGAGTCGAGCTTCACCCTCGAATCCACCTGGAAACTCGGCACGGGCGGTCAGGACGAATGGACCTACACCAGCACCGGAACGGCCGACGAGAACGACTGGACGATCGACTGGAACCCCGCCACCGTGGCGCCCGGCCTCGACCTCGGCCCGCTCAGCTACAGCCCCGTACCGCCGAAACCCGCACGCGTACTCGACGCGAGCGGTGGTGAGCTGATGACCGAGCAGGTGGTCACCCTGGTGACCGTCGCCCCGGACGCCGACCTGCCCGCCGTGGCCGCCGCGCTCGCACCGCACGGCGTCACCGAAGCCACCCTGAGAACGGATCTCGATGCGGCCCAAGGCAAACCGATCACCGCGGTCGCCCTGCGCGAGGCCGACATCGCACCGGTTCGTGACACGCTGACCGGGCTGCGCGGCGTGACCCTCGCACCGCAGCCGAGGCTGCTGACCGTCGACAAGACCCTCGCGGCACCGACCCTGGCCGGACTGACCGAACTCTGGCAGCACCAGGCCGACGACGCGGCGGGCTGGGCGGTACGCGCCCACACCGCATCGGGGACCCAGCGCATCGCCGGTCCCGACGCCACCGCGACCACCGACATCGCCACCACCCTCGACATCGACCTGCAGAACGCCGCCGAAGGTGCGCTGGCGCCCGTGCCGACGCCCGCCGCCATCGTGGCGCTGCGGCCCTCGACGGGCGAGGTGCTCGCCGTCGCGCAGAACGCACCCGCCGACGCGCAGGGCCCCATCGCGCTCACCGGGCTCTACCCGCCGGGATCGACATTCAAGACCGTCACCGTGTCGGCCGCGTTGCAGGCGGGCGGTGTCACCGCCGACACCGTCCTGCCGTGCCCCGGCCGCGCCACCATCGAGGGCCGAACCATCCCCAACGACGACGGTTTCGACCTCGGTGACGTGCCGCTGCACACCGCCTTCGCCCGGTCCTGCAATACGACGATGGCGCAGCTCGGTGTGCGCCTGCCCGCCGACGGACTCACCCAGGCCGCCGCGCAACTCGGCCTCGGCGTGGACTATGTGACACCCGGCTTGACGACAGTCACCGGGAAAGTTCCCGCCGCGCAGAATCCGGCGCAACAGGTGGAGGCGAGCATCGGACAGGGCACGGTCACCGCGTCGCCGTTCGGGATGGCGCTCGTCGCCGCCTCGCTCGCCCACGGAACCGCGCCCGCGCCGTCGGTCGTCGTCGGCCGTCCCGGCACCGCCGATCGCCGGACCGAACCGGTGCCCGCCGCGGTGACCTCGCAGGTGGAAGCCATGATGGCCGAGACCGTGAGCGCCGGGACCGCCACCGCCCTGCACGACATCCCCGGCCTGCTCGGCAAGACCGGCACCGCCGAGTACATCGACGACGAACACGCACACGGGTGGTTCGTCGGAATCCGTGGCGACCTCGCCTTCGCGGTGTTCGTCGCCGACGCGGGCAGCTCCGGACCGGCGGTCGAGTCGGCGGGCAGGATGCTTCGTGTGACACGATGAGCCATCTCACTCTCCGCAGGCGTGCAATCCCCCCGCTGCCGCACGCGGTCACCACCAGTCGAGCTACACTCGTCGGCGGGCCATACCCATGGTCAATACGCGGGATGTCACAATTTCGAGAAGGTTCGGAGTAGGCGCCATCGATACCGGTCAGAAGATCGCGGAGCATTACCGCCTGGTCGAGCGTATTGGTAGCGGCGGCACAGGCGTTGTATGGCGCGCTGTCGACGAACGCCTCCAACGCTCGGTTGCGGTGAAGCAGATCCACATCAAGCCGAGCCTGCCCGAGGCCGAGCGAGATGTGCTGCGCCAGCGTGCGATTCGCGAAGCTCGCAACGCGGCACGCTTCCAGCATCCCAATGCCATCGTCGTTTTCGACATCACCGAGCACAACGGTGATCCGTGCCTGGTGATGGAATACCTGAAGTCGGTGAGCCTCGCCGCGGAACTGGGTCAGAAGGGCCCGCTGCCGCTGCTCGAGGTGGCCCGCATCGGTGAGCAGGTGGCGTCCTCGCTGATCGCCGCCCACCAGGCCGGGCTCGTGCACCGCGACGTGAAGCCGGGCAACATCCTGCTCGGCGAGCACGGTGAGGTGAAAATCACCGACTTCGGCATCTCGCGGGCCGCGGGCGACGTGACGCTCACCGAGACCGGCCTCATCTGCGGCACCGCCGCGTACCTGGCGCCCGAAGTGGCGCGCGGCGCCGACCCGACACCGGCCGCCGACGTGTTCGCCCTCGGCGCCACCCTGTTCCACGCGCTGGAAGGCGAACCGCCCTACGGCGCCAACGCCAACCCGCTCGCCGTGCTCTACGCGGCCGCCAACGGCCAGGTGCGCGAACCGCACAATGCCGGTCCGGCCACCGATTTCCTGCTCGACCTGCTCAACCCGGAACCGCTCGATCGTCCGACGATGACCGAGGCCCGCGACGCGCTGGCCGCCTTCGCCGACGATGCCGACGCGGTGCCCGCGGGATTCGTCCCCGCCAGCGAGGCGTACGGCCGCCGCAATTCGGCCGCCACCACGCAGGTGATCCGGCAGTCCGGCGGCAGGCGTGCCTCGCACGCGGGTGCGTCCAGCGCGGCGACCCGTCAGATCCGTTCGCAGCCGCGCCCGCAGCCGCGTTACGACACCGCCGCGCATCCGCCCACCCAGGCCCAGCCCGCCCCCGCGCCCCGCAAGCAGCCGGGCAAGGGTCGTGCGGTGCTGATCGGCTCGGGTGTGGGTGCGGTGATCGCCGCGATCGCCGTCGCGATCAGTGCCATGAGTGGGTCGGACTCCGATTCGCCTCAGGTGCAGGCGAATTCGACGACGACGGCCCAGGCCGCTGTGGCGCCGACGACGACCTCGGCGATCCCCGCGCTGGGTCAGGCTCCCAATACCGGCACCGTGAACATCGGCTCGGCCGGTCTGCTGGTGGAGAACTTCTTCAGCGATCCCGCCGGGTCGTGGTCGATGCTCACCCCCGCCGCGCAGCAGGTGTACGGCAGCGAGGCCGAGTTCCGGCAGTACTGGAACTCGCGCGTCATCACCAGCTTCACCAGCATCACCGCCGTCAGCGGCAACAACGCCGACGGCTCGACCGATATGCGCCTGGCCAGCATCACCATCGACGGCCAGACCAAGTCCATGGTCATGCGCGTGGTGAACTACAACGGGAACCTACGCATCGACGGCGACACCCGCTAGCTCAGCCGCCGAAAACCGCTGGTCCGCCCGATACACACGGGCGGATCGGCGCGCGAGGAGGATGTGGCGGAAAACCGGTGGTTGCCGCCCATTAGGCTGGTACCTGACCTGATGCCACGCACAGAACAGGACCGCACTCCGATATGACTCCCCGCATCGAGCTCGCCCGCGTCGATCTGCGCGGTCGTACTCCCTCCGCCGCCGAGCTGCGCACCGCGCTGCCGCGCGGAGGGGTCGACGTCGACTCGGTGCTGCATCATGTGCGGCCGGTCGTCGAAGACATCCGCGACCGGGGCGCCGAAGCCGCGCTGGACTACAGCGAGAAGTTCGACGGTGTCCGCCCCAGCGCGGTCCGGGTGCCGGTCGCCGAGCTGGGCAAAGCCCTCGACGCCCTCGACCCCGCCGTGCGCGCCGCGCTCGAGGTCGCCATCGAGCGGACCAGGAAGGTGCACGCCGATCAGCGCCGCACCGACTCGGTCACCGAGGTGGTCCCCGGCGGCACCGTCACCGAGAAGTGGGTGCCGGTGGAACGGGTCGGCCTGTACGTGCCCGGCGGTAACGCCGTGTACCCGTCCTCGGTCGTGATGAACGTCGTCCCGGCGCAGGCCGCGGGTGTGGAATCGCTGGTGGTGTCCTCGCCGCCGCAGGCGCAGTTCGGTGGGCTGCCGCACCCGACGATCCTGGCGGCCGCCGCGCTGCTCGGTGTCGACGAGGTGTGGGCCGTCGGTGGCGCGCAGGCCGTGGCGCTGCTGTCCTACGGCGGCACCGATACCGACGGTGCGGCGCTGGAGCCGGTCGACCTCATCACCGGTCCGGGCAATATCTATGTCACCGCCGCCAAGCGGCTGTGCCGCGGCCTGGTCGGTATCGATGCCGAGGCGGGCCCCACCGAGATCGCCGTGCTGGCCGACGCCACCGCCGACCCGGTGCACGTGGCCGCCGACCTGATCAGCCAGGCCGAGCACGATGTGCTCGCCGCCAGCGTGCTCGTCACCGATTCTGTCGCCCTCGCCGACGCGGTCGACGCCGCCGTCAATGCCCAGCTGGCCGTGGTGAAGCACCACGACCGGGTGCGGGAAGCGTTGAGCGGCAAGCAGTCCGGGATCGTGCTCGTCGACGACATCGCCCAGGGCCTTCGGGTGGTCGACGCCTACGCCGCCGAACACCTCGAGATCCAGACCGCCGACGCGTCGGCCGTGGCGGCACGAGTGCGCAGCGCGGGCGCGATCTTCGTCGGTCCGTGGGCGCCGGTGAGTCTCGGTGACTACTGCGCCGGGTCCAATCACGTGCTGCCGACCGCGGGTTGCGCGCGGCACTCCTCTGGGTTGAGTGTGCAGACCTTCCTGCGTGGCATCCACATCGTGGAGTACACCGAGGCGGCGTTGAAGGATGTCGCCGGACACGTTGTGGCGCTGGCGAATGCTGAGGACCTGCCCGCGCACGGCCAGGCTGTGCAGGCGCGATTCGAGGCGCTGTCGTGACCGACTTGTGTGTGGTTCGTGCATCGAGCACCTGCGGGGTGACGGTATGAGCACCCCGACTGTGCCCGGCGCCTCGGCGACCCTCGACCAGCTGCCGCTGCGCGACAACCTGCGCGGCAAATCTCCGTACGGCGCACCGCAATTGACGGTGCCGGTGCAGCTCAACACCAACGAGAACCCGCACCCGCCGAGCCGTGCGCTCGTCGACGATGTCGCCGAGTCGGTGCGGGCCGCCGCCGCCGACCTGCACCGCTACCCGGATCGGGACGCGGTCGCGCTACGCCACGACCTGGCCGAGTACCTGACCCGCCAGACCGGTGTCGCCGTCGACACCAGCAATGTGTGGGCGGCCAACGGGTCCAACGAGATCCTGCAGCAGCTGTTGCAGGCCTTCGGTGGGCCGGGCCGCAGCGCACTGGGTTTCGTGCCGTCGTACTCGATGCACCCGATCATCTCCGAGGGCATCGACACCGAATGGCTCGAGGCCGCGCGCGGCAGCGACTTCTCCCTCGACATCGACTACGCCGTCGCGCAGATCGCCGAACGCCGTCCCGACGTGGTGTTCGTGACCAGCCCGAACAACCCGACCGGGCACAGCGTCCCGATCGAGGACCTCGAGCGTGTGCTCGACGCCGCACCGGGCATCGTGGTGGTCGACGAGGCGTACGGGGAGTTCTCGGCCGCGCCGAGCGCGATCACCCTGATCGACCGGTACCCGACCAAGCTGGTCGTCACCCGCACGATGAGCAAGGCGTTCGCCTTCGCCGGTGGTCGCCTCGGTTACCTGGCGGCCTCGCCCGCCGTGATCGACGCGATCCTGCTCGTCCGATTGCCGTATCACCTCTCGGTGGTCACCCAGGCCGCCGCCCGCGCCGCCCTGCGCCACGCCGACGAAACCCTTGCCAGTGTGGCCGAATTGGCCTCCCAGCGCGATCGGGTCGCCGCGGCGCTCGCCTCGTTCGGGTTCCAGGTGATCCCCAGCGACGCCAATTTCGTGCTGTTCGGCCGGTTCACCGACGCGGCCCGCGCCTGGCAGCACTACCTCGACGCCGGGGTACTCATCCGCGATGTCGGCATTCCCGGCTACCTGCGCGCCACTATCGGGCTCGCCGCCGAGAACGACGAGTTCCTGCGCGTGAGCCGCGATATCGCCGCCACCGACCTCACTCACTAAAGCGTGGAGAAACAGACCATGAGCAGAACAGCGCGGGTGGAACGGGTCACCAAGGAATCCTCGATCCTGGTGGAGCTGAACCTCGACGGCAGCGGCAAGACCGAGATCTCCACCGGTGTGCCGTTCTACGACCACATGCTCACCGCCCTCGGCGCTCACGCCGGGTTCGACCTGGTGGTGCGCGCCGAAGGCGATATCGAGATCGAGGCGCACCACACCGTCGAGGACACCGCCATCGTGTTCGGGCAGGCCCTCGGGCAGGCGCTGGGCGACAAGAAGGGCATCCGCCGGTTCGGCGACGCCTTCATTCCCATGGACGAGACCCTCGCCCACGCCGCCGTCGACGTGTCGGGCCGACCGTACTGCGTGTTCACCGGCGAACCGGAGCACCTGGTGCACACCATCATTCCGAGCGCGGGCCCCGGTGCGTCGTACTCGACGGTGCTCAACAAGCACGTGTTCGAATCGATCGCGCAGAACGCGCGGATCGCCCTGCACGTCCGGGTGCTCTACGGGCGCGACCAGCACCACATCACCGAAGCCGAATTCAAGGCTGTCGCACGGGCTCTGCGCGCGGCCGTCGAGATCGACCCCCGCGTGAGCGGTGTGCCGTCCACGAAAGGTGTGCTGTGAAATCCGTCGTGCTGCTGGACTACGGCTCCGGCAACCTGCACTCCGCCGAACGCGCCCTGGTGCGGGCGGGTGCCCAGGTGGAGGTCACCGCCGACCCGACCGCGGCGTTGGCGGCCGACGGGCTCGTCGTCCCCGGTGTCGGCGCGTTCGCGGCCTGCATGGCCGGGCTGCGCGCTGTGCGTGGTGAACGCATCATCGGGCAGCGCCTGGCCGGTGGACGCCCGGTGCTCGGCATCTGCGTCGGCATGCAGATCATGTTCGACCGGGGCGTCGAGTTCGGGGTGGAGACCGAGGGCTGTGGTGAATGGCCGGGCACGGTCGCGGGGCTCGAGGCCCCCGTCTTGCCGCACATGGGCTGGAACACGGTGAAAGCCCCCGCCGACAGCACCTTGTTCGCCGGCATGGACGCCGACACCCGCTTCTACTTCGTCCACTCCTACGCGGCCCAGCAGTGGGAACTGCCCGAAGCCGACCACATCCCGCCGCCGAAACTCACCTGGGCCGAGCACGGTGTGCCGTTCCTCGCCGCCGTCGAGAACGGCCCGCTCTCGGCCACCCAGTTCCACCCGGAGAAGTCCGGCGACGCGGGTGCTCAGTTGCTGCGCAACTGGATCGGGTCGCTGTAGGTCAGCCGAGCCTGGGGTCGGCGGCGGTGGATTCGATCGTCTCGCCCGGGGTGTAGTACAGCTCCACGACGTTGTCGATGTCGAGGTGGCGATGCCAGTGGCCCTTCGGCACGACGACGAATTGTCCTGCGGTGAGCCGGTTTCGGTGACTGCTGTCGTCGGTGAGGATCTCCACGGTGACGCTGCCGTGCAGGACCATCAGGAATTCGTCGGTGTCGGGGTGCAGTTCCCAGTCGGAGCCGGGGAGTTCGGCGCCGTGATACATGCAGAACGCTCCGGTGTTGAACGGGGCCAGTTCGCGGAAGTCGAACTGGGCGAGGGTTTTCGCGGTGGTGATGGGGTCGTGTTTGCGCATAATTCGGCCCTTCTGGGACGGGTTCGGTCGGTGATCGTCAGGGGATAGGGTGGGGTGCCGGGGCGGTTTCTGCGCCGTGCCCGGTGGTGACGAAGGCGTGGATCGGGGTGGCGCAGGCGGCCGGGTCGTCGAACCAGGGGTTGTGGCCGCCGGGGACTTCTTCGAGGTGCGCTGTGGGGATGTGTTCGATGCTGGGGAGAGCGTCGGTGGGGGAGAGGATGACGTCGTCGCGGCCCCAGACGAAGAGCAAGGGGATATCGAGTCGGCTCAATTCTGTTGGGGTGAGGATATTTTCGGGGCGTGGTGCACGGCCGTCGAGTAGTCGCGTCACCAGCGAGCGATAGGCGGCGGCTTGGCCCGGTCGGCGGAGGGGGAGCCGGTGCAGGTCGACGAGGTCGTCCGACATGGCGGCTACCGCCTGCCCGCCGAGGGCCTCGGTGAGGGCGGCTTCGGCGAGGAACCGGGGTGAGGGCAGTCCCATGAGCGCCTGTTCCATCCGGCCACGGAGCGGGGTGGTGAGGGAGACCATCGCGGGAACGGGCCGGGCGCCGGGCAGGGCGGTAGCCGGTGCGCCGATGAGTACGGCGCGCGAGATTCGGTCGGGCGCGTCCAATGCTGTCCAGAGTGTGCACAGGCCGCCCAGAGAGTTGGCGATGACGGTCGCTTTCGGCAGGTCGAGTGCGTCGAGAGTTCCGGTCAGCGTGGCGACGGCGAATTCGCGCAGTGAAGGGCCGGTCCACTGCGGTGAAGGGGCTAGTCCGTGACCGGGGAATTCGACCAGGATGTGGCGGTAACCGGGGAGTTCGGACAGCAGCGGTGCGAAGCCTAGCGCCGGTGCGGTGATGCCGTTGAGGTAGATCAACGGACTTCCCGAGCCGACGCTGAGCACTCTGACACGCGGATCACGTTGCGGCAGTCGATGTTCGGTGATGGTCAGACCGTGTGCGCTGGCAACCCGCTGTTCGATCGCGCGAATCCGATTGTCGAGAGAGGACGTCATGGGTCAACTGTCGCGCGGGGAACGCGGGTAGGTCTTGAACGAATGTCCGCTTTCGGTGCGGAGTGCAATGCTCGTCCGTGCGTCCGTGCGTCCGTGCGTTGGTGCGTTGGTGCGTTGGTGGGTTGGTGGGTTGGTGGGTTGGTGGGTTGGTGGGTTGGTGGGTTGGTGGGTTGGTGGGTTGGTGGGTTGGTGGGTTGGTGGGTTGGTGGGTTGGTGGGTTGGTGGGTTGGTGGGTTGGTGCGTTGGTGCGTCGGTGGGTTGGTGCGTCGACACGTCGGTGGGTTGGTGGGTTGGTGGGGTGTGGGGTGGCGGACGCGGGGATGTCGTGCGAGATGACGCCGGGTGGCGGTGTGTGCGGGTGGCAGTGGGTGTGCGCCGGTCGATCAGTGGGTGAGGGTGCGCGGCGTGGTGCCGGCGAAAGCGACGATCTCGCGATGGAGGTGGGGCTGATCGGCGTAGCCACAGATCGCGGCGACGTCTGCCACGGGCTGCCCGGCGGCGAGGCGATCCAGTGCGTGCCGGAATCGCACTATCTTCGCGGCCTGCTTGGGGGTGACACCTACTTGTGCGGTGAATCGGGACCACAGTCGCTGCCGGCTCCACCCGGTCCACTCCGCCAGCTCCTGCACCCGTACTCGGCCACCGGTAGCGACGATGCGGTTCCAGCATGCCGCTACCTCGGGATCGGCGGCGCCGACTGGTTCGCGGTGGGCGAGGAATGCCGTCAGGATGGTGAATCGCCCTGCCCACGTGGGTGTTTCGGACAGTTGCTCGCGCAGTAGGGGTGCTTCGCGTCCCCACACGGCGTCGAGATCGACCACCTCGCCGCGCAATTCGGAGGGAGCGGCGCCCAGCAGAGTGCGCGTGGACAGGGGCGACAGGCGTATCTCGAGGCATTCGATGCGGTCGGCCGTCACCTGCTGCGGCATCGGTGCCAGTCCGGCGACCACACCGCCGAGCTGCCGCTGTTCACCACCGGCTGTGACCCGCAGCGGAGCCTCGCCGAACTGGATCACGACGGTCACCTCGGGCCGCGCGCACACCCGCATCGGCGCACCTGTCCCGACGACGCGCTCCAGGAACCCGCCCATCATCGCGCCCGGAACCCGGTTGGAATCGGGAGCCGCAACCTCCCAGTCCCCACCCAGTTCCGCTTCGGACACGATCGGGCGCATCTCACCAGCGTAGGTGGGTGGTGACGTATGCGCCGCCGATCAGTCGCAGCGGGGCGCTGCACGCGCTCGGGGCGTGTCGACCGTCGTGGTGTCGTCGAGGCGGTATGGGCGGCCACCCAGATGGCGGGATCGATGGCACGCCGCACAGATGAGGTCGAAACCCTTACTGACCGGCTATATGTCGATCAGGAGGGGTCGACGCGGGCTTCGGTGGCGGCGTCGGTGCCCGCGGCCCAGCCTTCGGCGCTGCGAATGGTGATGCCTTTCGCGCGGGCGGTGGGGAAGTAGGTGTCGAAGGCCTTGTCGATCTGGTGTTGCCGGGCCGCGAGGACGGGGAGGAGGTGGTTCGGAGCGTGGGCGATCGTGGTGTCGGTGGCCTCGGTGAGGCGCTCGCCGATGCGGGTCGCGTAGGCGGTGAGGAAGGCTTTGCGGTAGTGGCGGGAGCGGGCTTCGCCGGTATCGGCGGTGTCGATCATCGTGCGGGTGGCCTGGACCAGCAGGGAGGTGGACAGGAGCTCGACGAGGTCGAGGTCGGTGTCGTCGCCGACCACGGTGACGAAACCCCACTCGGCGGCGAAGATCGCGCGGCAGCGATTGGCGTGCGCCACCCGGTCGATGAGCAGGGCTTTGGCATCGGTGTAGGGGGTGTCGAGCCAGATGCGACGGGTGGCGGGGAGATCGCTCGACGGCTCGAGCAGCAGGTGATCGATGGCGTACTTGGTCATCAGCTCCTGCGCCTTGGCCGACAGCGTCTCGGCCTCGTCCGGGAACGAGGTGGATTCGGCCTTGGCGAGCAGCCCACGCACCCGGCCGAGCACCTTCTCGTCCACACCGTGCCGAGGCCGGACCGGCCCGGACGATTCGAGCTTCGGCAGTCGCAGCAACAGTGCGAGCGCTTCGATCACCGTTGTCAGCGCCTCGCTGCCGGTGAGCAAGGCACGATCGGCCCACGCCCGCAGGTGGGGAGCCGTCCACCAGACGGAGGCATCGAGCTCGTCGAGCTCTGCGTCCCACCTCGCGTCGGGATGATGCGCCGCCATCAGATCCAGCAGATACCCCACCGCGAACTCGTCGAGGCGTCGCCGCGCGGCCTGATGGATGTCCCCCGGCAGCCAGCCGAGATCAGAGGCGTGGGAAATGAGCCGCCGACCGGCCAGTTCGACCCCTGCGGCGAGCTCGTCGGTAATAGTCACCGGCCCGACGAATTCGCCCCGGCCCCGCACTGCCGCAGCAATGATCTTTTCGGCAATGCCGCCCGGATCGCCGGAGAAGTCGTCGAGCGCCGCCACGGGTATGGCTTTGCGTCCGGTGCGACGTCGACGATTCTGCTTGCCCATGGTCTCCTGATGGTCCCCCGACCACCGCTCTCGACACAAACGGGCGAGGCCGCCGGCGGGCTAGTTGCCCAGCGGCGCCTTCATCTCGTTCACCAGCCAGCGGCCCCAGTCGTTGTTGAGCCGCATCGTGATGGCGAGATTCTCACGGCTGGTCACGCCGACTTTGGTGCGGACCTGCGTCATCGTCACCATGATTTCGGCATTCAGAAGATCACCACTGAGCACGCCACAGTTGAGCCCCTCGAGGTGTGCCGACACCTGGGATTCCCGCATCAGCGCCGTCAGCTGCTCCCGCGAATCTGTCCATTGAGCGCGGAGGTTACCCGAGGTGCGGTCGATGACGCGCTGGAAATAGCCGTCGAGGTCCTGGGCGTAGTGGTAGGTCGACACCTCGCGGGCGAAGTCGCACGCGGACGACCGCGCGTGTTCCGGCGTGAACGCGGACGCACCCGGAGCCGTGACCACCCCGGCGAGCACCAGGGAACCGAGCAACCCGCTCAGAATTGTGGAACGTGACACTGCATTTCCTTCGATTGCACAACGACGACGCGGACTCGCTCGTCGTGTGAACTCTATCCGGGCGGGGGTTCTGGCTGTGTAATCGCTTCTCGGTCAACGGAATCCGGCATTGTCGAGGGCGCGGTCTCGGTGACCGTGCGGACGAAGGCGGTGCCGGCCGGGGACAAACCGGAGGCGCGCCAGACCAGGCCGTATTCGATGGGTGGGAGGTCGTCGAAGGGGAGGTAGACCAGGCTGGGGCGGGGGTAGAAGTGGCCGGCTTGGGCGGCGGCGAGGGCTATGCCGTTGCCCGCTGCCACCTGGACCATCACTTCCTGCCAGTACGGCATGGTCATCGAGCGATGGATCGGTCGGCCCGCGGGGGTGTGGGTGGGGAAGTGGTGGTCGAGGAAGTAGCCCGCCAATCCCCGTGCGGTGAGGAGGGTTTCGTCGGCCAGGTCGGCCACGGAGACCGAGGTGCGGGTGGCCAGGGGGTGGGAGGTCGGGACGACGAGGACCTTCGCGTCACGCAACAGGACCGGGCCGCTCACCAGATCCGGCTCGACGGCGGGGTACTCGAGGAAGACGAGGTCGAGCTCGCGGCGCCGCAGCTGACCGAACCGGTCCGACAGCTGGACCTCACGCAGTTCCACCGTGCACGCGGGCCGCTCGGCGCGGAACATCGTGGCCGCCGACATCAGCATCTCGCTGCCCAGTGGGTGTGTGAAGCCGGCCCGCAACACCTCCGCGGCACCCGCGCTGTCGGCCGCTCGGGCCAGCGCGGCCAGAATGCCGTGGTGATGCGGGGCGAGGGCGTCGCGCAGCTGAATTCCCAAGGGGGTCAACGACACCCGTCGACTCGTCCGCTCGAACAGTGGTGCCCCGATGCGCCGTTCCACGGTGTGGATCATCTGACTCACCCGGGCCCGCGATACCGCGAGCCGCTCCGCCGCCCGCCCGAAGTGCAGTTCCTCGGCCAGCACCAGGAAGGTTTCCTGCTCCTGCCAGTTCATCGTGTGCTCCCGGCGCACTTCACGGCGGTGCGCACGAAGGCCGCCGCACGCGCCGACAGACCCGACGCGCGCCACTGCAGACCGTATTCGATCGGCGCCTGCTCCTCGAACGGCACGTAGACCAGGTCGGGTCGCGGGTAGTACTCGATGCCCTGGGCGGCCGTCACGGTGACACCGATATCCGCGGCGACGTGGGCCAGCAGTTCCTGCCAGTACCGTGTCGTCGTCGAACGGCGGATCGGCGACCCGGCGGGAGTCACCGGCGGAACCACGTGATCGAGGAAGTAGCCCGGCACCCCACCGATGAACAGCACGGTCTGTCCGGTCAGATCCTCGACGGTGACCGAGCGTCGCTGCGAGAGCGGATTGCGGGTGGACACCGCCAATACCCGGGCATCGCGCAGCAGCACCGGACCGCACACCAGGTCGGGTTCGGTGGCGGGGAATTCGATGAGCTGCAGATCCAGCTCGCCCGAGCGCAACGCGCTGTAGCGATCGGAGAGCTGCACCTCACGGATATCGAGAGTGCAGCCGGGGTGACGTGCGCGCAGGGCATCGCCCGCCCCGATCAGCAGCTTGCCCGCCAGTGGGCTGGAGAAACCGACTCGCAGCACGCCGTCGACGCCGCGCGCGGTTTCGGTCACCTCCGCTACCGCGTCCAGTACGCCGCAATGATGCGGGAGCAGGTCGTCGCGGAGCTGAATGCCCAAGGGTGTCAGGGAAACCCGACGGCTCGTCCGCTCCAGCAGAGGTGCGCCGACGCGGGCCTCTAGTGTCTGGACCAACTGGCTCACCCGGGCTCGCGACAGCAGCAACCGATCCGCCGCTCGCCCGAAGTGCAGTTCCTCGGCCACCGCGAGGAACGTTTCGATCTCTTGCCAGTTCATCCGTCACCTCTCATCGGTAAAGGTTCTTTACCGACCGGTGAGTATTTTGCCTGGTGTTCGCCTGTGTCACGCTCCGACCGCCTCATCGGCACCCGCCCGACTGGCCGACAGCGCCTAATCGGGCAGTGCCCGGTGCTGATCAGCTGTCGGCTGGGCATCGACAACGGAATCGGTAATCCTGCCGCAAACATGGCGGCAATTTCTCAGGCGGAAATGTATTCGGAGACAAAAGAATGCGGTGACGTGCACCTGGCACGTCACCGCATTCGACACCGACCTGAGGGGAGTGGTCGGCAAGTCCGGCTATACCGAATTACTCGGCGGGGGTGTTGAGTTCGCGCGCGCCGAGCAGGATGTCGACGATGTTGGCGCCACCGCTGGTGAGGCTGTCGAATGCCGAGCTGCCCGTCTCGAGCACCTCGAGGCCCGCGAGAGCGGCGGCCGAACCGGTACCGGCGGCACCGAGGCCCGCCGAGCCGGTGCCCGCGGCACCGAGACCGGCCGAACCGGTGGCCAGAGCGGGCAGGGCGGCGGCGGAACCGGTACCGGCGGCACCGGCACCCGCGGCGCCCGCACCAGCGGATCCGGTCGCGCCGAGGGCGGCCGAGCCGGTGGCGCCGAGGGCGGCGGAACCGGTGGCGGCGGCGGCCGAGCCGGTGAAGGCGTTGGCGGCGGCGGCGGGACCGAGCACGGCGATGGCGAGGGCACCGGCAACAGCGAGGGTCTTGCGAGTCATGAGATTTCCTTTCGGTGCCTGCAATCACAGGCTGGTAACGCAAAGGGGCGGTGCGGCGATGAACTCGGTAGGGGTTGGTGTTCCTGCCGACAAAACGGAAAGTTAATCGATGCGGGAAACGAATAGCTAATTGATTCCACGTGGCGATTATCACCATTAATACTTGGTAAACGGAATGTTTCCGCAGGTCAACCGGGTCTGTTCGATCGATCACATAAGGCCTGGCGCATAGCTAGCTAATGGTCTTCGGAAAAGCGGGCAAACTTGTGGCACACGACCTGGCGCGCGATTCCGGCATGCGGCCGCAGCGACTGGAGTGACGCGGAGCGCACCCACCAGGACCGTTGCGGGCCCACGGAGCAAGACCTACTAGTCTGATCGGCGTGAGTCTTGTGCTGTTGCCCGCGGTCGATGTCGCCAATGGGGAGGCCGTGCGCCTCGTACAGGGGGAGGCCGGAAGCGAAACCGGATACGGGTCGCCCCGCGACGCCGCCCTCGCGTGGCAGGAGGCCGGTGCCGAATGGGTGCACCTGGTCGACCTCGACGCGGCCTTCGGCAAGGGCAGCAACCGTGAACTGATCGCCCAGGTGATCGGCGAACTCGACGTGAAGGTCGAACTCTCCGGCGGAATCCGCGACGACGACTCGCTGAAGGCCGCCCTGGCCACCGGCTGCGCGCGCGTGAACATCGGCACCGCGGCGATCGAGAACCCGCAGTGGTGTGCCCGCGTACTCGGTGAGTACGGCGACCGGATCGCGGTCGGGCTCGACGTCAAGCAGATCGACGGCGAATGGCGGCTGCGCGGGCGCGGCTGGGTGACCGACGGTGGCGACCTCTGGGAGGTCCTCGAGCGCCTCGAACGCGACGGGTGCGCACGCTATGTGGTCACCGACGTCTCCAAGGACGGCACGCTCACCGGCCCCAACCTCGAACTCCTCAGCCAGGTGGCCAATGCCGCCGAGGCACCCGTCGTGGCCTCCGGCGGCATCTCGGTGCTCGACGATCTCGTCGCCATCGCCGGCCTCACCGACGAGGGTGTCGAAGGCGCCATCATCGGCAAGGCGCTGTACGCGGGCCGGTTCACGTTGCCCGAAGCCCTGGCCGCGGTGCGCTGACCTCGCCATGACCACCGCGCCGAGCACCGCCGAACTGACCGACCTGCTGGCCGTCGCCACCCAGGTGCTGGACGGGGTGGTGCCGCGCTATCTCGAGGGTGTCGGCGCGCCGAGCGCGGTGGCCAAGGGCCGCAACGACTTCGCCACCGAACTCGACCTCGAACTGGAACGCACCATCTCCGCCGAGTTGCGGCAGCGCACCGGAATCGCGGTGCACGGTGAGGAATTCGGCGGGCCGGAGCTGACGTCGGGCACGGCCTGGGTGCTCGATCCGATCGACGGTACCTTCAATTACTCGGTGGGACATCCCATGTCGGGCATCCTGCTCGCCCTGGTGCACGAGGGCGAACCGGTGATCGGCGCGACCTGGCTGCCCGGGCTGGGCCGCCGGTACGCCGCCGTCAGCGGCGGTCCGGTGTATCTCGACGGGGTGGCGTTGCCGCCGCTGGCGCCCGGCAAACTCGGCGAGGCCATGATCGGCTTCGGCGCGTTCAACCTGGATTCGGCCGGCCGCATCCCGGGCCAGTTCCGGTTCGACCTGCTCGGCGCGCTGAGCCGGTTGTCCTCCCGGGTCCGCATGCACGGCGCCACCGGAATCGATCTGGCGTTCACGGCCTCCGGTGTGCTCGGCGGCGCGGTGGTGTTCGGTCACCATCCGTGGGACAACGCCGCCGGGGTCGCGCTGGTGCGGGCCGCGGGCGGGGTGGTCACCGACCTGGCGGGCGAGCCGTGGACCATCACCTCCGGCTCGGTGCTCGCCGCCGCACCCGGTGTGCACGAAGAACTCCTTGACATGATCTGCGCGGTCAGCGACGAAGAACGAGGTTGAACACGATGGGTACCAGCACACAGCAGAGCACGCTGGCCGTCCGCGTGATTCCCTGTCTCGATGTGGACGCGGGCCGGGTGGTCAAGGGCGTGAACTTCCAGAACCTGCGCGACGCGGGTGATCCGGTGGAACTGGCCGCCACCTACGACGCCCAGGGCGCCGACGAACTCACCTTCCTCGACGTGACGGCCTCCACCGGCGACCGGGCGACCATGCTCGACGTGGTGACCCGCACCGCCGAACAGATCTTCATCCCGCTCACGGTCGGTGGCGGGGTGCGCACGGTCGAGGACGTGGACCGCCTGCTGCGCGCCGGTGCCGACAAGGTTTCGGTGAACACCGCCGCCATCGCCCGTCCCGAGGTGCTCTCGGAGATGTCGCAGCGCTTCGGTTCCCAATGCATCGTGCTCTCGGTCGACGCCCGCACCGTGCCCGACGGGCAGCCCGACACCCCGTCCGGCTGGGAGGTCACCACCCACGGCGGCAAGCGCGGTACCGGTATCGACGCCGTCGAATGGGCTGTGCGCGGCGCCGAACTCGGTGTCGGCGAGATCCTGCTCAACTCCATGGACGCCGACGGCACCAAGGCGGGCTTCGACCTGCCGATGATCGCCGCCGTCCGCGCCGCCGTGCACGTTCCGGTGATCGCCAGCGGCGGTGCGGGCGCGGTGGAACACTTCCCGCCCGCCGTCCACGCGGGTGCCGACGCGGTGCTCGCCGCCAGCGTCTTCCACTTCGGTGACCTCACCATCGCCCAGGTCAAAGACGCCATGCGCGCAGACGGCATCACCGTCCGCTGACCCGGCGCCGACGCTCGGCGGTCTCCGTCGTCGGTGCTACAGACCCATGTCCGTGGCGATGACGGTGCGCAGGGTGTCGGAGGTGTCGCCGCCTTGGAGGCGGTCCACGCGGTGGTCGGCGTAGAGGCGGGCGATGGGCGAGTCGGTGAGATAGCCCGCGCCGCCGTGTAGTTGGAGGCAGCGGTCGATGACCCGGGTCGCGGTCTCGGTGGCGAAGAGTTCGGCGGAGGCGGCGTGGGCCGGGTCGAGTGCGGCGCTGTCGTGGGCGGCGAGCGCGCGATCGATCACGGCCTCGATGGCATCGACCTCGGCTCGGCAGCCCGCCAGTTCGAACTTGCTGTGCTGGACGGCGGCGACGGGGCGGGCGGCCGGAAGCCGGTCGCGGGTGTGGTCGCGGGCGAAGCGGATGGCCGCCTTGGCCCGGGCGTAGGCGCCGAGCGCGATATTCAGTCGCTGCTGTGGCAGTTGGGCGGCCAGGTGCGCGGCGGCTCGGTGTGGGTCGCCGAGCAGGTCGGTGGCGGGGACGCGCACATCGGTGAAGGTGAGTTCGGCGGTGCCACCGACCTTGCGGCCCAATGTGTCGAGGCGCCTGCCCACCAGGAAACCGGTGGCGCTCGTGTCGACCACGAGTAGCGAAAGACCGTAGGACGGGTCGTCGGGCCGCGGCGGTGCGGTGCGGGCGCACACGATGACCCGATCGGCGTGCACCCCACCGATGACATAGGTCTTCGAACCGTTCAGCACATAGCTGCCCTCGGCGGTCAGTGGCGCGGTGGTGCGCATCCCCTCCGGTTCGGTGCCCGTGCCCGGCTCGGCCACCGCGAGGGCGAACATCGTGTCGCCGGAGACGATCCCCGGCAGCCACCTGGCCTGCTGCGCCGGGGTGGCGAGCGCGGTGATCAACGGCAGGCAGCGCCCCAGGTGCGCGCCTGCCCCACCGAAGGAGACAGCGGCCCTGGCGATCTCCTCGGCGAGCACGCCACGATAGGCCAGTGAGTCACGCCCGGCACCACCGAACTCCACCGGCACCTCGAGACCGAAGACTCCCAGATCCCCGAGCCGGTAATAGAATTCGCGCGGCACGAGACCGTCCTGGTACCAGCGGCCGAAGCTCGGGACGACCTCGGCTTCGATGAAGGCCCGGATCGTGGCCCGGAAGGCGACGAGTTCGGCGTCGAAAGCTGTTCTGCGCATCAGCGATTCCCCTGTTGTCGGCGCGCCTGTGCGCACGGGCCGGGCCGCGAACACCCCGTGTTCGCGGCCCGGCAGCGGACGAGATCTACTTCGCGGGCGCGGGTACCGCGGGGTCCTTGCAGTAGGCGCCCAGCTCGGCCGGGCACGGCGCGAGGATGGTGGAGAAGTACTGGTAGGCGGCGAACAAGGCCAGCGGACCACCGACGGTGACCAGCCCGACCATCCCGCCCACCGCGCCGAGCGTGGCCGCGCCGAGCACACATCCCGCCACGGTGGCGCCCACCCACGGTACGAGCAGCACGATCACGGGGCTGGCGATCGTCGCACCGGCCGCACCGCCGACCAGGCAGCCCACCCCGCCGCCGACCACGGCGCCGATGATGGCGGCCACCGCGCTGCCGATGGTGAGCCGCTGGGCGAGCACACCGAGCGCGGATTGGTCACGGGGGGTGAAGGATTCGGCGATCTGCTGCACCGCGACATCCTGACTGATGACGTTCGTGGCCGCCTCGGCCGGTGTGCCGCCGTCACGTGATGGTGTGAGGGTGGCGCGGTCACCGTCGATCGCCGCCGCGATCGGGAAGACCTTGTCGTCCATCCGGTACGACAGCGGCAGCGCCGCGACGGGCACATCGGCCTCGGTGGTGAGCACGAGCTGACCGTCGACGACCTGCAGTTTGCCGTCGTTCGTCGAGAGCACGGCCGCGTCGCCCTGCCTGCTGATCTCGTAGTGGACCTCGGTCTGGGTCGGTTCGGCGTGGGCGTTCGCGCTGCCGACGCACAGGGCGAGCGCCGTCATGGCGGCCGTCGCGAGCGTGGTTGACATCTTCATGGTGATCCTCATCGATCGTGGGTGAACTTGTGCCTCGCGGCACGGGACTACTTGCCGGAGGTATCGATCAGGCCCTCGGTCAGCGACCAGTGCTCGCCGGCGAAGGTCTGGATGCCGACCGCCTCGAGCGGGAAGCCGTCGCCCGCACCGGTTTTCATGCTGATTCCGGGCAGCATCAGGTCGGCGGAGACGTTGTCGAGGGAGCGCATCGCATCGCGCAGGCCCTCCCTGGTCGGGCACTTCGCCGCTTCGAGGGTCTTGTGGAGGCTCTGCGCCATCGCCCAGCCGGCCATCGCGTGCTGGTTCTCGGTGTCGGCGCCGGGCGCGTACTGGGTGAGTTCGGTCTTGAACGTCTGCATACCGGGGTCGGTGGCCCAGCGCGGATCGGCGGGGTCCTTGAGGAACGCCGCGCTCACGGTGCCCTGGATATTCGGCAGGCCGACCGGGCGCAGGGTCGCCATGGTGTTGGAGACCTGGGTGAGCACGTGCAGCGGGTTCCAGTCAGTGTTGCGCACGTCGGCGGCCAGCGCTTGGGAGGCGAACTTCGGCGTCGAGAAGTTCAGCATCACATCGGCTTTGGAATTGGCCAGGTTGCGGACCTGCGCGTCGACGGTGGGGTCGGTGACCTCGAAGCTCTGCTCGGCGACCACCTTCACCCCGCTGCCCTCGGCGCCTTCGCGGAACGCGGCGAGCAGATCCTTGCCGAAGTCGTCGTTCTGGTACAGCACCGCGACGGTCGCGGTGGGGCGCTGCTTCTTCACGTACTCGGCGTAGGCGAGGCCCTCGGTGCGGTAGCTGGGTTGCCAGCCGATGGTCCACGGGTTGTCCTCGGACCCGAACTTCGTGGCGCCCGTGGCGACGAACACCTGCGGCACCTTGCGCTGACCGAGGTAGTCGGTCACCGCCGAGGAGGTGGCGGTGCCGAGGGTCTGGAAGACCGCGAACACCTGGTCCTGTTCGACCAGTCGGCGGGTCTCCTCGACAGTCTTGGGCGGCTGGTAGCCGTCGTCGCGGACGAGGTATTCCACCTGGCGTCCACCGATGCCGCCCTTCTCGGCGTTGACGTAGTCGAAGTAGGCCTTGATGCCCTTGGGCACCTCGCCGTAGGCCGAGGCCGGACCCGACAGCGGGTACACGCCGCCGAGCTTGATGGTGCTGTCGGTGATGCCGGTGGTCTGCTGACCTCGGCAATCGCCTTCGCCGACGGTCCCGGTGTCGGCGTTGCGGCCACCGCACGCGGTGAGCGTGGCGACCAGTGCGGCGGCCACCCCGAGACACTGGATTGTCCTAGTGCGCATGAGTTCTCCCTTTCCGGACGCGTTGTCCGAGCCAGTGCGCCCATCGGGTGGCCAGACCGGCCAGTCCCTGGGGTGCGAGGTACATGACCGCGATGATCAGCAGTCCGAAGATGACGCCGGGTGCGGCCTGGTTGACGTCTTGTGCCAGGCTCGGCACGAACATCACGAACAGCCCGCCGAGCACCGGCCCCCAGGTGGTGCCGAGTCCGCCGACGACGAGCCCGGCCAGCAGGGTGATCGACAGGGTGAGCGCGAAGGAGTCGGGGGAGACGAAGGCGATCACCCAGGTGTAGACGCAGCCCGCGACGCCGGCCAGCAGCGCGCTCCAGGCGAAGGCCAGGGTCTTGTAGTGCGCCAGGTTCACCCCGAGCACCTCGGCGGCGGTCTCGTTGTCGCGCACCGCGTGCAGGGCGCGACCGACTTTGGAACGCAGCATCCCGGCGACCAGCACGAAGCTCAGTACGGTGACGGCAAGCGCGAGGAAGTACAGCCACTGATCCTCGGCGAGCCCGGTCCAGGCAGGCGGCACCGGCTTCTCGACGCCCAAACCCATCGAACCGCCGGTGAGCCCGTCGAAGCGTTTGAGCAACGGCACCAGGAAGATCGCGATGGACATCGTGACCAGCGCCAGGTACAGGCCGCGCAGGCGCAGCGCCGGGATACCAAGGGCGAAACCGAGTACGAAGGTGATCGCCGCCGCGAGTGGGATGGTCGCGAAATACGGTGTGTCCCATTGATGCATCGCGATCGCGGCCGTGTAGGCGCCGACCGCGAAAAAGGCGCCGTGGCCGAGCGAGATCTGGCCGGTGTGCCCGACGAGTAGGTTCAGTCCGAGCAGGGTGACCGCGTAGATCATGGCCATCGCCAGCTGGAAGGTGTGGAAGGGCACCAGCTGGAACGGTGCGGCACAGGCGAGAAGGAGTACCGCGACCGTGAAGACCAGCGGAAGCCGGGGGACACGGATTCCCGGACGTGCCGGTTCCGCCTGCGGTGCTACAGGATTCGCTGCCGAGACTTTCACGTCACTCATACCCGTTCCACCGCCGCGTGTCCGAACAGACCTTGGGGGCGAAGCAACAGCACGCCCAGGATGATCACCAGCGGCACACCGATCTTGAGCTCGGTGCCGATCGCGTCGATGTAGGCGCCGGTGAGGGTTTCGGCGACGCCGACGATCAGACCGCCCGCCACCGCGCCGCCGGGGGAGTCGAACCCGCCGAGCGTCGCCGCCGCGAAGGCGTAGATCAGGACGCCGCTCATCATGTTGGGATCGAGGAACAGCAGCGGTGCCGACAGCACACCCGACACCGACCCGACCAGCGCCGCGAGTCCCCACCCCAGCGAGAGCACGGTGCCGACCCGGATCCCGACGAGCCTGGCGGACTGCGGATTACACGCCACGGCCCGCATCGCCAACCCGATCGCGGTGTAGCGGAACAGCAGATACAGCAGGGCCATCACCAGTCCGACGACGGCGAAGATGCCCAGACTGCCGTACCCCACACTGACATCGGCCACGCGCAACGCGCCGTCCGGGAAGGGATTCGGGAAGGACTTCACCTGGTAGGACCAGATCCAGCCCGCTGCCGCGTGCACCGTGAAGAACAAACCGACCGTGACGATCACCAGGGTGATCTCCGGTTTGCCTTCGACCGGCCGGATCACCACCCGCTCGATCACCATGCCCGCGAGGAACGAGATCACCAGCGTGAGGACGAGTGCCGCCCAGAACGGCATCACCTGACTCAGCTGCCAGGCCAGGAATGCCGAGAACATGGCCAGCTCGCCCTGGGCGAAGTTGGCCACTCCGGTGAACCGGTAGATCAGGACCAGGGCCAGCGCCAGTCCCGCGTAGATCGCGCCCGCCGAGAGCCCCTCGACGAGCTGCTGTACGAATTCGGTCACGGCCGCACCCGGTATCCGAGGTAGGAGCGGACGACCTGCTCGTCTGCTTTGATCTCGGCGGCGCTGCCGGACAGGACGATGCGGCCCGTCTCGAGCACATGTGCCTGATGGGCGACACCCAGCGCGAGGTGGGCGTTCTGTTCGACGACTATCACGGTGGTGCGTTCCTCTGCGTTGATGGTGTGCACGATCCCGAACAGCTCCTGGGTGACCAGCGGGGAAAGCCCGAGCGAGGGTTCGTCCAGCAGCAGCAGTCGTGGGCGCAGCATCAGCGCCCGGCCGATGGCGAGCATCTGCTGTTGACCGCCGGACAGCCCGCCCGCCGGGTCGCGCTGCTTGTCGCGCAGGATCGGGAAGTAGTCGTAGACGCGGCGCAGGTCGGACTCGACGCCCGCGCGGTCGCGGCGGGAGTAGGCGCCGAGGCGCAGGTTCTCCTCCACCGTGAGCGGGGCGAAGGTGCCGCGGCCCTCGGGCACGTGGGCGACCCCGAGCCGGGCCATCGCCTCGGGTGCCCGTCCGGCCACTTCGTCACCGTCCAAGCGCAGGGTGCCACGCACTTTCACCATGCCGCACAGCGCGCGCAACAGGGTGGTCTTGCCCGCGCCGTTGGGGCCGAGGATGGCGCACACTTCGCCCTCGGCGACCGAAAAGCTCACGCCGTGCAGTACTTTCGCCGCGCCGTACCCCGCGTACAGGTCGGTGGCGGTCAGGAATTCGCTCATGAGGCAGCCCCCAGATAGGCGCGGACGACAGCCGGATCGCTCTGCACCGCTTCGGGTTCGCCCTCGGCGATCACCTGCCCGAACTCGAGGCAGACCACCCGGTCACAGGTGTTCATCACGAAGCCCATGTGGTGTTCGACGACGACGACGGTGAGGTCGAGCTCGGCCTGCAGGGCACGAAGACGTTCGGCGAACTCGTCGACCTCGCCGTGGCTCAGCCCGTTCACCGGCTCGTCGAGCAGCAGCAGCCGGGGCCGCACCGCCAGGGCGCGCGCCAATTCGATCCGTTTGAGCGTGCCGAACGGCAGCCCGGCGGCGGGGTGCTCGGCGACGGCGGTGAGGTCGAGCCGCTCGAGCAGTTCGTCGGCGTCGGCGCGCAATCGCCGTTCGTCCCGGCCGACCCACGGCATCCGCAGCCCCGCCGAGACGAAACCGCCGCGCGTGCGGTGATGGGTGCCGACGAGCACGTTGTCGCGCACCGACATCCGGGCGAACAGGCCGAGGTTCTGGAAGGTGCGGGCGATGCCGAGGCCGGCCAGCGCATCGGGGCGCACCGTGGTCAGGTCGGTGTCGAGGTAGCGCAAGGTGCCGGAGGTGGGACGGTTGCGCCGGGTGAGGCAGTTGAACAGGGTGGTCTTGCCCGCGCCGTTGGGCCCGATCAGACCGACCATCTCGCCCCCGGCGACCGTGAACCCCACATCCTGCAGGGCGGTGATCCCGCCGAAGCGCACCGTCAGGTGGGTTATGTCGAGCATGCGAGGAACACTAAGAGCGCTGGTCAGCACCCACATCGGACGTTGTGGACCAAGTTTTCGGCCGCGCCTCGTCCGCTGCGGACAGTGTGATCTGGTTGACACCTCGAACGCGGCGCTGCAAACTCCCCGAACATGTCAGCTGGATCACAACTGCTCGGCTACTCCGACCCGGTGCACGCCGAGCGCGCCCGGATCGTCGGGTGCGCGTACGAGCACGCCGACGAGATCGCCGACGATGTGATGGCCAAGCTGCGCGTCGAACTGCCCGGCTACGGCACCGCCGATCCGGGGTTTCTCGCCGACGTGCACGACCAGCTGGCCCGGCTCAGCCGCACCGGGCTCGGTGCCCTGCTCGAGCACAAACGAGTCACCCCGGCCGATGTCTCCTACGCCAGGCAGGCGGCCGCGCGCCGCGCCCGCTGCGGGCTGCCGCTGGTCGACTACATCGCCGCGTTCCGGCTGGGTCAGCGCGCGATCTGGAAATCGCTGCTCGCCCACGCGGGCGACACCGACGCGGGACGTGAGGCGGTGTTGTCGCTGGCCGGACCGCTGGCCCGCTACACCGACCTGATCAGCACCCAGGCCACCGACGCCTACCTGGAATTCCAGCAGTACGTCACCGCGGAATCGAGCCGCGACGGCCAGGCACTCATGGACTCCCTGCTCGACGGTGCCCTGCCCGCGAGCGGACCACACCTGTCCGTGGCCACCGCGCACGGGATCGGCGCCGAACGGACCGCGCCGCTGGTGGTCGTCACCGCGATGGTGCTCGACCCCGCGCCGACGGCCGACTCCCTGTGCGAGACAAGGCAAGTGGTGTCGGCCGCGTTGGCGCGCACCGGTGTCAACGGGTTGCGCACCCTGTCGGTGGTGCGCGATACCGAGATCGTGGCGATCCCCGCGCTGCGACCCGACGGGTCGGCCGAGCAGCTGTGCGAACGACTGCGGGCGCTGCGTGAACAACTCGCCGCCGACGGTGTGGCACTGGCCGTCGGAGTGAGCACCTCGGTCACCGAGGTCGGCCAGATTCCCCGGGCGCATCGCCAGGCCAGGGCCGCCCTCGCCCTGCTGCCCGAGGACGGTGGCGTGCTCGCGCTGCCGCAGATGACGCCGTTCCGGTACCTGCTGCTGCGCGCCGACGACACCACCCGTCAGCTCGTCGACCCCCGCGTCGGCGCCGCCCTCGCCGACGACCGCGCCCGGGGCGGCACCCTCGCCGACACCGTCCGCGCGTTCGCCGCCGCCGACATGAACCTGCGCGAAGCCGCCGACGCTCTGCACATCCACCTCAACACCGCCAAGTATCGGCTGGGCCGCATCCAGGAACTCACCGGACGCAATGTGCGCAGCGTCAACGACCTCGTCGAACTGCTGGTGGCGATCGAGCTGTTATAAACGACGGATGAGTCTGGATCCTGCTATTGCCGCTCGCCTCAAACGCAACGAGGCCGGGCTGATCGCTGCGATCGCGCAGGAGAAGGCGACCGGCGACGTGCTGATGATGGCCTGGATGGACGACGAGGCCCTGGCCCGCACCCTCGAAACCCGCACGGGCACCTACTACTCGCGTTCGCGGCAGCAGTACTGGGTGAAGGGGGAGACCTCGGGGCACACGCAGTATGTGCACGAGGTGCGGCTCGACTGTGACGGTGACACCGTGCTGCTGATCGTCGATCAGGAAGGTGCGGCCTGCCACACCGGCACCCACACCTGCTTCGACACCGATGTGCTGCTCGCACGCGAGGCCGAGTGAGATGACCGTGCCGGAGGTCCTCGCCGAGTTCGCCGCCCTCGACAACCCGCGCGTTCGCGAGGTCAACGAGAAGCACGGCGACGACCACGGCGTGAACCTCACCGAGCTGCGTGCGGTCGCCAAACGGCTGAAAACCAACCACGACCTCGCCGTCGAGCTGTGGGCCACCGACGACACCGCCGCGAAACTGCTCGCCCTGCTCGTCTGCCGGCCGAAAGCCTTCGACCAGGCAGAGCTCGACGCGATGATCCGCGCCGCCCGCACCCCGAAGGTGCACGACTGGCTCGTGAACTATGTGGTGAAGAAGAACCCGCACGCCGAGGACCTGCGCGTGGCCTGGCTCGCCGACCCGGATCCGGCGGTGGCCGCCGCCGGTTGGGCGCTCACCGCCGAACGAGTGGTGAAAAAGCCTGCGGGACTTGACCTCCCCGGGCTCCTGGACGACATCGAAGCGCACATGAAGACCGCCCCAGACCGCCTGCAATGGGCGATGAACACCTGCCTGGCCCAGATCGGGATCAACCACCCCGAACACCGGGCCCGTGCCGTCGACATCGGGGAACGGCTGCGGGTGCTCGCCGACTATCCGACCTCGCCCGGCTGCACCTCGCCGTTCGCACCCACCTGGATCGCGGAAATGGTGCGCAGGCAGGGCGACTGAGCGTCAGCGGCGTCGTTCGCCGACGACCTTCGACGACGGCAGGCGCCCGGCCTTGGAGGTTCCCCGCAGGGTGTCACCGTCGACGGTGACGTCGAATGCCAGGTTCAGTCGCAGGGGTTTGGTGACGGCCTGTTTCCAGGTGAGCCGATCGCCGTCGGCGCGGAGTTCGGTGAGTGGCACGTCCTCGCCTGCTCCGCGCGCGACGCCGGTGAATACCCCGTCCTGTTCACGGATTTCGACCACAGCGTCGATCTTGCCGATCGGGGTGGCGATGGACATGTTCCAGGTGCCTGCGAAGGACATGCTGATGCGATTCCTGACTGTTCGGTGAATGGTACGGTGCTCAGAAGGCGGTCGGTGTCAGACCGTCGGCGCGCCAGACGGTGCCACGGCGCTCATGTGCGAAGAGCTCTTCGACGGCATGCGCGACACGGGGCCCCAGCTCGCGCTCGAGCAGATACAGGCCGAGATCGAGGCCGGAGGTGACACCCGCGCCGGTGACCAGGTCGCCGTCGTCCACGATCCGGGCCGAGACGGCGTGCGCGCCGGTGGCGTCGAGCAGATCCAGGCCGAGGTGGTGGGTGGTGGCGTGACGGCCTTCGAGCAGGCCGGCCATGGCCAGGACCAGTGAACCTCCACAGACGGTGGCGACCGTGACGTCTGGGGCTTTCATCGCCTGCGCGAGGAGCGCGGGCAGGTCGGTGCTCAGCGTGCGACCGAGCAGTACCGGGATGGGCTGGTCCGGTTCCCACTCGCCCGCACCTGCTTCCGGCACCTCGGCGAGGTCGCCCACCCGGCCCGAAGCCCCGGGCACCACAACGATGTCCGCACGTTCCGGGTCGAGGGTGCCGGTGGCGCGCAGTGTCAGTCCGCCGGTGCCGCTGATCACCTCGCGAGGGCCCTGTGCGGAGACCAGCTCGACGGTGACCGCACCGTCGGACGCCACGCCGCCCGCGTACAGCACTTCATAGGGAGCGATGGCATCGAGTGGGTCGAAGCCGTCGAAAAGGACGATCTGAATATGCATGGATGAGTTCCTCGCGTCGATATCCGCTGGACATCCCACAGTCAACCGGTGCTCGCGGCGAGAGCCCAGTGGCACTGGCGACAGGTTTCGACGGAAAAATGCCAACCTCGGTACTCTCGGGCCATGCACACCGTCGCCGTCCTGGCATTGGACAAGGTGATTCCGTTCGACCTGTCCACTCCGATCGAGGTGTTCTCGCGGACCCGGCTGCCCGACGGACGACCCGGGTACCAGGTGCGGGTCTGCGCCGAGCACGCAGAGGTCGACGCGGGCGCCTTCACCCTGCGCGCCCCGTGGGGCCTGGACGGACTCCGGAACGCGGACACGATCATCGTGCCGGGCATCGCCGATCCGACGGCGCCGCTCTCACCCGCCGTCCGCGAGGCACTACGCTCGGCCGCCGCCGAGGGCACCCGTATCGCGTCCATCTGTGTCGGCACCTTCCCGTTGGCCGCCACGGGTCTGCTCGCCGGGCTGCGCGCCACGACCCACTGGCATGCGGCAGGCGCACTGGCCACCGCCCATCCCGACATCGACGTCGACCCGGACGTCCTCTACGTCGACAACGGTCAGTTCCTCACCTCGGCCGGCGCCGCGGCGGGAATGGACCTGTGCCTGCACATGATTCGACGTGACTACGGCTCGGCCGTGGCCGCGCACGCCGCCCGGCTGTCGGTGATGCCGCTCGAACGCGAAGGCGGACAAGCGCAGTTCATCGTCCACGACCACGTCCCGACACCGCAGGGCTGTGAGCTCGAAACGCTGCTCACCTGGCTGCAGGAGAACCTGGCCGAGGACCTCACCCTCGCCGATATCGCCGAGCGGGCCGGAACCAGCACCCGCACGCTGATCCGGCGCTTCCGGGAACACACCGGAACCACCCCGCTGCGATGGCTGCACCGCGTCCGGATCCGGCAGGCACAGCATCTGCTCGAAACCACACAGCATTCCGTCGAACGGATCAGCGGCCAGGTCGGTTTCGGGTCGGCCACCGCCTTCCGGGAGCGCTTCAAGCGCACCACCGGCGTCAGCCCGCAGAGCTACCGGCGCACGTTCGGCTGAACCGGATTCGAGGTCTAGTCGCACCCCTCGGCGAGGACTTGGTCCAATTGGCTGGACAGGCTTTCGCCGAGGGCGGCCAACTGGGCTGTCTGGGCGCAGTCGAGACCGTCGAGCACCAGCTTGCGCACGGCCTCGAGATATCCGGGCGTGGCCTCGACGACCTTCTCGAAACCGTCGTCGGTGAGCACCGCGTACACCCCGCGTCTGCCCGCCGCCGAATCGCGGCGCGCCCAGCCGAGTCGCTCCAGTTTCGACACCACATGCGACAGACGCGATAGCGAAGCATTTGCCTTGTGGGCGAGATCACTGAGCTGCATCCGGTGCCCGGCTTCCTCCGAGAGCAGGCTCAGCACCCGGAATTCGAAATGCGTGAGCCCGGACTCGCGCTGCAACCGGGTGTCGAGGGCGGCCGGAACCCTTGTCATCAGGGCGACTACCGCCTGCCAGGCGCGTTGTTCTACCGGATCCAGCCATCGGGTCATGGCTGAGGCCGCCTCGCGGTCGGGCGGCACGGATCGAGGAGAGGGACGCGCACCGGACCGAGTTTGCCACGACGTCGCTGTGGCGTCCGCCGGATCGCCCGGGTCGTGAGGTCACTCACAACCCGGGACGCGTCATCGAAGCATCAGTATTCGCGAGACTCCTGCGGCGGGACCGTCGGTTCGGGGGTGGCCTTGGCGGCCCGGCGGCGGTTGATGCCCCGCTTACCCATCAGACCGAGCACCAGGGCGAAGATGATCGCGGCAACGATCGCACCGACCAGACAGGCACCGCGGAACGCGGGCGCGTCGACATCGAGGATGCGTTCACCGGCGTGCGCCGCATTGTTGCCACCGAGCACGATGGTGAGCGTCATCAGGTTCGGCAGGGAGCCGAGCAGCGCGATGACGACTGCCACCCCGGCGATGAACTTGCCGCCTTTGCGCTTCCACATCCGCACCGCGAGCAGCAACAGCAGCAACGGCACCAGCGTGAACACCAGGCCGTAGACCAGGCCCCACCAGATGCCCTGGGTGAAGCTGCCGTGCACGAGGCTCGCCAGGCGCTGCGCCCACCATCGTGGGATGAACGAGGCCAGGATGAAATACGCGATCACCAGCACGACCGCTGTCGCCAGGATCATGATCGCCCGGTTGCGCCACACGGTAGCTGTGGACTTCTGACCGCTCGACCGCACTTCGCCGGATGTCATTCCCCCAGCGTAGGTGCGCCGACCGCGCCGGGCACCGATCCGTGCCCGGCGTTTCTCCTCGCTATCCGGCGGATTTCGCCCGTTCACGCAGAAAGCGCAACGCCTCGTCGGCGTGCACGGCCGCGCGCAGTTCACCGGTGACGACCTTCAGGATCGTGCGATCGGTATCGATGACGAAGGTGTGCCGCTTCACCGGGGCCAACTTGCCGAGCAGTCCGCGCTTGACGCCGAAACCGGCCGCGACCTCGCCGTCTGCGTCGGAAAGGACCGGATAGTCGAGCCGCTGCTTGCCCGCGAAACCGGCCTGCACCTCGACACTGTCGGTGCTGATCCCGGCACACGACGCACCGAGGGCCGCGAACTCGGCGCTCAGATCACGGAAATGGCAGGCCTCGGCGGTGCAGACCGGAGTGTTGGCGGCCGGGTAGAAGAACAGGACGAGCGGCCCGCCTGCCAGCAGGGCGTCGAGGGAACGGAGTTCGCCGGATTGATCGGGAAGTTCGAACGGGGGCGCGGTCTGACCTGGCTGCATGCGCACGACCCTAACGGCCGGTGCCCGAGCGCAAAAGGTCCCCGTTCACGGACGCGAACGGGGACCCGCCTTTTCGACCAGCCCTGCGGCTCTAGGGAATCCGCAACAGCGCTTTGATCTCCGGGTTGCGGATCTCCATCACGTCGAGGATGCCGTGCACGCGCAGCATCGGCTCCAGCTTCAGGAGACGATCGCGGTGCGCTTCGTATTCGACCGGGAACGACTTCTCGTCCAGATCCTGCATGGCCTTGGCGTAGGTGACGAACGACGTGAGCGCGCTCGCCGCGGACTGCTGTCCAGGACCGTTGTAGTGCTGCGACACAGGGGCCTGCCTGCCCATCTGTGCGCCCTGATGCGAGGGATTCAACATGGCTCCTCTCGGAAGAAGGGATACCGCATGCGACATGGAACGCGCGCGAGTGTAGTGATGCCGGTCACGACCGCATTCGGCGCCCGGTCGTGACCGCCTTCGGCGGGGTGGTCGGGGCAGGATGCGACCACGTCGCGGCGCCTGGGATGATGGCCGAATGCAGGGCGCGCCGACACCGACCACCACCACCCGCGAGCAGTTCCGGTTGCTCGCCGCCGAGCACCGGGTGGTCCCGGTGACCCGAAAGGTGCTGGCCGACTCCGAGACTCCGCTCTCGGCCTACCGCAAACTGGCCGACGACCGGCCGGGTACCTTCCTGTTCGAGTCCGCCGAGAACGGGCGCTCCTGGTCGCGCTGGTCGTTCATCGGCGCGGGCAGCCCGTCGGCACTGACGGTCGTCGACGGTGCGGCCGCCTGGCTCGGCACCGTTCCCGCCGACGCGCCCTCGGGCGGCGACCCACTGCGCGTGCTGCACGAAACCCTCGAACTGCTGCGCACCGAACGCCTGCCCGGCCTGCCCCCGCTCACCGGTGGCATGGTCGGCTATCTCGGCTACGACGCCGTCCGCCGCATCGAGCGCCTGCCCGAGCTGGCCGAGGACGACCTGAAGCTGCCCGAGTTGGTGCTGATGCTGGCCACCGACCTGGCCGCCTTCGACCACCACGAGGGCGCGATCACCCTGATCGCCAACGCGGTGAACTGGAACGGCACCGACGAACACGTCGACGCCGCCTACGACGACGCCGTGGCCCGGCTCGACCGGATGACCGCCGCGCTGGCCACCCCCGCGTCGTCGACGGTGTCGGTCTTCGACCAGCCCGAACCCGACTACCTGCGCCGTCGGACCACCGAGGAATTCTGCTCGGGCGTGCGTCGGCTGATCAAGGAGATCGAGGCGGGCGAGGCGTTCCAGGTGGTGCTCTCGCAGCGCTTCGAAATGGATTACACCGGCTCCCCGCTCGCGGTCTACCGGATGCTGCGGGCCTCGAACCCGAGCCCGTACATGTACCTGATGCACATCCCCGACGGCGACGGCGGCACCGCGTTCTCCATCGTCGGCTCGAGCCCGGAATCGCTGGTGACCGTGAAAGACGGTGTCGCCACGACACATCCGATCGCGGGCACCCGCTGGCGCGGAGCGAGCGCCGAGGACGACATCCTGCTCGAGAAGGACCTGCTCGCCGACGACAAGGAGAACGCCGAGCACCTCATGCTCGTCGACCTCGGCCGCAACGATCTGGGCCGGGTGTGCCGTCCCGGCACGGTGCGCGTCACCCAATACCGGCACGTGGAGCGCTACAGCCACGTGATGCACCTGGTGTCGACGGTGTCGGGACAGCTGGCCGAGGGCAAGATAGCGCTCGACGCCGTGCGCGCGTGTTTCCCGGCGGGCACTCTGTCCGGTGCGCCGAAGGTGCGGGCGATGGAACTGATCGAGGAACTCGAACCGACCAGGCGCGGTATCTACGGCGGCGTGGTCGGCTACCTCGATTTCGCCGGTGACGCCGACACCGCCATCGCCATCCGCACTGCCCTGCTCAAGGACGGCACCGCCTACGTCCAGGCCGGCGCGGGCGTCGTCGCCGACTCCGACCCCGTCGCCGAGGACACCGAGGCCCGCAACAAGGCCATGGCGGTCCTCAAGGCGATCGCGGCCGCCAAGACCCTGCGCACCTACGAGGGCGGCGCCGAGTGAGTGCGCGGGACGACGACACACCGAACGGCAGCGACTCGGCGCGTGACAGAGGCTCGGTGGGTGACAGCGGCTCGGTGGGTGACAGCGGCTCGGTGGGTGACACCGGCTCGGCGGGTGACACCGGCTCGGTGGGTGACAGCGGCTCGGTGGGTGACAGCGGCTCGGTGGGTGACAGCGGCTCGGTGGGTGTCGCTGGCCCGGTGGGCGATAGCGGCTCGGCGGTCGACGGCGGCGCGGCGGGCGACAGCGGCGTGAAGGGCGACGGTCTGACAGCGGGCGCGCGAGTGGCCGCACCTGTTGCCAAACCGGTGGTTCCGGTGATCTTGCTGGCCGTGGCGGCGGCCGGATTGTGGGCGTCGTCCCGGATGACGTGGGTGACGGTGCAGTCGGCCGACGGCCTCACCGAACCCCGCACCGACAACCTCGACGGCGGCACCTGGTTCGGTGCGCTCACTCCGCTCGCGCTGGTGCTCGTCGCCGCGATCGCCGCCGTGTTCGCGGTGAAGGGTGTGCTGCGTCAGCTGCTCGGTGTGGTGGTCGCGGTGGTCGCCGCGGTGGCGGCCGTTCCCGGTTTCGCCTTGACCATCGGAGCGGGCAGGACCGCCGAACGGGCGGGCACGCTCGCCGAGCTGCCCGGCCGGGCGACGGTCACCGGTGCCGAAGCCCACGTCTTCCCGGCCGTGCTGTCTGTGCTGGCGGCGGCGTGCGCCCTGGCCGCGGGCGTATTGCTGACCAAGCGGGCCGAGACCACCGCCCAGCTGTCCGGTAAGTACGACAACCCCGTCTTCCGCCGGGCCGACGCCAGCGCGCAGGTGAACAAGTCCGACGGCGCCGCGCCGCTGTCGGACCGGGTGCTGTGGGATGCCCTCGACGCAGGCACCGACCCCACCGACACCGCAGACACCCCGGACGACGACGACCGCCCGGGTCGGCGCGAGCCGTGACCGGGCACGTGACCCCCGGCACCCCCGCCGCAGTGACACGCGCGGCGGCCATTTATTCTTGTCAGGCATCGGTGAGACAGCGCCCGGGGGGACTCTCGGGTGAGAAGTTCGTCTCCCCAGAAAGGATTCGAGCCAGATGACGGTACTCGACTCGATTCTCGACGGGGTTCGGGCGGATGTTGCCGCTCGCGAAGCCCTCCTCGATTTTCAGGCGATCAAAGCTGCCGCGGCCGCCGCGAAGGCGCCGCTGGACGCGCGCGCCGCGCTGCACGAGGACGGGATCGGTGTCATCGCCGAGGTGAAGCGAGCCAGCCCCTCCAAGGGCACGCTGGCCGACATTCCCGACCCGGCCGTCCTGGCCAAGGCCTACGAAGACGGCGGCGCCCGCATCATCAGCGTGCTCACCGAGCAGCGCCGCTTCGGCGGTTCGCTCGACGATCTGGACGCCGTGCGCGCCGCAGTGAACATCCCCGTGCTGCGCAAGGACTTCGTCGTCGGCCCGTACCAGATCCACGAGGCCCGCGCCCACGGTGCCGACGTGATCCTGCTGATCGTGGCCGCGCTCGAACAGGACGTGCTGTCCTCGCTGATCGACCGCACCGAATCACTGGGCATGACCGCTCTCGTGGAAGTACACACCGAAGAGGAAGCCGACCGCGCCCTGGAAGCGGGCGCCTCGGTGATCGGCGTGAACGCACGCAACCTCAAGACCCTCGAGGTCGACCGAGACGTGTTCGCCCGGATCGCGCCCGGCCTGCCCTCGGAGATCATCAGGGTGGCCGAATCCGGTGTCAACGGCACCGCCGATCTGCTGGCCTACGCCGGTGCGGGCGCCGACGCGGTGCTCGTCGGTGAGAGCCTGGTGACCAGCGGAAATCCGCGGGCCGCCGTCTCGGATCTGGTGACCGCGGGCGCCCACCCCTCGTGCCCGAAGCCTGCACGGCGGAGCATCCGATGAGCGCCCTGCCCCAGGCCAGTGCGGGGGTGGCCCAGCACAGCGACTACGAACCCGACGCGGGCGGGCACTTCGGTGTCTACGGCGGACGGCACGTGCCCGAGGCGTTGATGGCCGTGATCGAGGAGGTCACCGCCGAATACGACAAGGTGCGCTCCGATCACACCTTCCTCGACGAGCTCGACCGGCTGCAGCGCGACTACACCGGTCGCCCCTCGCCGGTGTTCGAATGCACCCGGCTGGCCGAACACGCCGGTGGCGCAAGGATTTTCCTCAAGCGTGAGGACCTGAACCACACCGGTTCGCACAAGATCAACAATGTGCTCGGCCAGGCCCTGCTCGCCAAGCGGATGGGCAAGACCCGCGTCATCGCCGAGACCGGTGCCGGTCAGCACGGTGTCGCCACCGCCACCGCCTGCGCGCTGCTCGGCCTGGACTGCGTGATCTACATGGGCGCGGTCGACACGGCCCGCCAGGCACTCAATGTGGCCCGGATGCGTCTGCTCGGCGCCGAGGTGATCTCGGTGACCAGCGGTTCGCAGACCCTCAAGGACGCCATCAACGAGGCGCTGCGCGACTGGGTCACCCACGCCGACGACACCTACTACTGCTTCGGCACCGCCGCGGGCCCGCACCCGTTCCCGCTCATGGTGCGTGATTTCCAGCGCGTAGTCGGCATGGAGGCGCGCGAGCAGATGCTCGAGCGCGCCGGTCGCCTGCCCGACGCCGTGGTGGCGTGTGTGGGTGGCGGCTCCAACGCCATCGGCATCTTCCACGCCTTCATCCCCGACGCGGGCGTGCGGCTCGTCGGTTACGAAGCGGCTGGCGACGGCGTCGAAACCGGAAGGCACGCAGCTACTTTCACCGGCGGTACGCCCGGTGCGTTCCAGGGTGCCTACTCGTACCTGCTGCAGGACGAGGACGGCCAGACCATCGAATCGCACTCGATCTCGGCCGGCCTGGACTACCCGGGTGTCGGTCCCGAGCACGCCCACCTCAAGGACATCGGCCGCGCCGAGTACGCGCCGATCACCGACACCGAGGCGATGGACGCGCTGCTGCTGCTCTCCCGTTCGGAGGGCATCATCCCGGCGATCGAGTCCGCCCATGCCGTGGCCGGTGCGCTGAAGCTCGGCAAGGAACTCGGCGAGGGCGCCATCATCCTGGTCAACCTGTCCGGTCGTGGCGACAAGGACATGGACACCGCGGGCCGCTGGTTCGGTCTGTTCGACGACTCCGCCGAGGAGAACAAGCAGTGAGTCAGCAGTCCCGTCTGGCCAACACCTTCGCGGCCGCACGGAGTGAGGGCCGGGCCGCTCTGATCGGGTACCTGCCCGCGGGCTATCCCGATCTGGCCGGTTCCATCGACGTGGTCCGGGCGATGGTCGAATCCGGTTGCGACATCGTGGAAGTCGGCGTCGCCTACTCCGACCCGGTGATGGACGGCCCGGTCATCCAGCACGCCGCCGAGCAGGCGCTGCGCAGCGGTGTGCGCGTGCGCGACGTGTTCTCCGTGGTGGAAGCGATCACCGACGCCGGCGGTCAGGCCGTGGTGATGAGCTACTGGAACCCGGTGCTCAAGTACGGCGTGGACAACTTCGCCCGTGACCTGGCCGCCGCGGGCGGTGCGGGGATCATCACGCCGAATCTGATCCCCGAGGAAGCCGACGACTGGTTCGTCGCGTCGTCCACCCACAATCTGGACCGCATCTTCCTCGTCGCCCCGTCCTCCACCGAGGAACGCCTCGTCAAGACCCTGGAAGCCTCGCGCGGATTCATCTACGCCGCCTCCACCATGGGCGTGACCGGCGCCCGCGACGCAGTCTCCTCGGCCGCCCCCGCCCTGTGCTCCCGCATCCGCGCCCACTCCGACATCCCGATCGGCGTCGGCCTCGGCGTCCGCTCGGGCGCCCAGGCCGCCGAAATCGCCGCCTACGCCGACGGCGTCATCGTCGGTTCGGCGTTGGTCTCGGCCGCCGCCGAGGGCCTGGACGCGGTGCGCGCACTGACCTCCGAGCTCGCCGAAGGCGTCCGCGCCGCAACGGTGCGCTCGTAGCCGAAGCAGGTTTCACCGGGACACGGGTCACTCGCCAGGGGACGGGCTGACCCGAATCCTCCCTCTCCACTAACGTGGTGGCCGTGAACTCAGTCCTGGCCTATATCCCGAGTCCGCCGCAGGGTGTCTGGCAGCTCGGGCCCTTTCCGTTGCGGGCGTACGCGCTGTGCATCATCCTCGGCATCATCGTCGCCATCTGGTGGGGTGAACGCCGGTGGCAGCAGCGTGGTGGGCAGGCCGGGGCGGTGCTCGATGTGGCCATGTTCGCGGTGCCGTTCGGACTGGTCGGCGGGCGGATCTACCACGTGGCCACCGACTGGCACAAATACTTCGGGCCGGACAAGAACCCCGTCGAGGCGCTCTATATCTGGCAGGGCGGGCTCGGCATCTGGGGTGCGGTGTTCTTCGGTGGCATCGGCGCCTGGATCGCCTGCCGCATCTACAAGATCCCGCTGCCTGCGCTCGGCGATGCCATCGCCCCGGCCGTGCTGCTCGCCCAGGCCATCGGCCGGCTCGGCAACTACTTCAACCAGGAACTCTACGGCCGCACCACCGAGGTGCCGTGGGGTCTCGAGATCTACGCCCGCTACGACACCGAGACCGGCGCGCGCGACATGATGAACGGGGTGTCCACCGGGCAGGTGCTCGAGGTGGTCCACCCGACGTTCCTCTACGAGATGGTCTGGAACCTGCTCGTCGTCGTGCTGCTCGTGCAGATCGACAAGCGCTACCGGATCGGGCACGGCCGTCTGTTCGCGCTCTACGTCGCCGGATACAGCTTCGGCCGGTTCTTCGTCGAGCTGATGCGCAGCGACGAGGCGACCCACGTGCTCGGCATCCGGGTCAACTCCTTCACCTCCGCGCTCGTCTTCCTCGGCGCCATGGCCTACTTCGCGCTGGCGACCAAGGGCCGCGAGGACCCGGCCCTGCTGCAGCCCGGCGCGGCGCCGCGCCCGTGGCCGTGGCAGCTGTCGAAACTGCGCGCGCTCGGTGCGGCCGAGAACGCCGACGGCGGACAGGTCGACCTCGCGAAGAAGGCGGATTCCGCAGCGGAGCAGAATGATTCGGCCGTTACCACCACCGAACCGGCCGAGAACGCTGCTGCCACCGAGAAAGAGTCCACCACCGAGGCCGACGAGGTAGGCGAGCCGACGAAATCGGACGCGAAGAAGGCCTGATCTCTCGAGAAACCGAACTGATCGACGGGTGTTCGTCAACACGACGAACACCCGTCGCGATATTCCCGTGAGTGCTGCGTGCTCGTGACGACGAGGCACCCGAGAAGACAACGGCCGGTGGTACCGGCCACAATGACCGTGATCGTCGCGGGCGCACCGCCGTTCGGCCGATCACCATATGGCCGGGGGCCACGACGGGTACCCGCACGAATGATGGAGGACATGAGTGACCGACCCCTACAACCCCAATCCGCAATACGGCCCTGACCTGAGCAAGCAGCCCGATTCGGGCGCACACCAGCAGTACGGTCAGCCGGCCTACGGCCAGCAGCCGTCGGACCCGTACGCCCAGCAGCCCGGTTACGGTCAGCCGCAGTACGGCGCGCCGCAGCCGCAGTACGGTCAGCCCGCCGACCCGTACGCCCAGCAGCAGCCGGGCTACGGCCAGCCGCAGCCGTACGGCATGCCGCAGGGGTACAACCCGGCCGACCCGGAGGCCCCCTACGGCCGGGACATGTACGGGGTTCCGTTCTCGGACAAGCAGAAGCTGATGGCCGGTCTGCTCGAGATCTTCCTCGGCAGCTTCGGTGTGGGCCGCTTCTACCTCGGCTACACCGGTCTCGGCATCGCCCAGATCGCCGTGGTCTGGCTGACCTGTGGTCTCGGCGCCATCTGGCCGCTGATCGACGGCATCATGATGCTCACCGGCAAGGTGCCCGACGCGCAGGGCCGCCCGCTGCGCGACTGATCCGGCACGCGCCGCCGACGGGTGTCCTGCCTCGGCAGGGCACCCGTCGTGTTTCCCCGCCCCCATTCCGATCGCGATGAGCGATACTCTGTGTCGGTCGTGCGCGGCGCCGTAGCGTCGCTTGGCCTGCGCGTGTTCCGGCGCGCAGCGGAGAAAGGGATGTCCGTGCGCAAAGTTCTTGCCGCCGTCGTACTCGCCGTCGTCGCGGCGACGGGTCTGTCGGCCTGCTCGTCCGCGTCCGACCCGAATGTGCTGAAGGTGGGCACCGAGGGCACCTACGCGCCGTTCAGCTACCAGGAGAACGGCGAGCTCACCGGATACGACGTCGAGGTCGCCCGCGTGGTCGGCGAGAAACTCGGCAAGCGCGTCGAATTCGTGCAGACACCGTGGGACTCGATCTTCGCCGGACTGGAATCCAAGCGCTTCGACCTGGTCGCCAACCAGGTGACGATCAACCCCGAGCGCACCGCGAAGTACTCGCTGTCGCAGCCGTACACCACCTCCGAGGGCGTGATCGTCACGCGCGCCGACAACACCGACATCACCGGCCTGGCCTCGCTCGCGGGCAAGACCACCGCGCAGTCGGCCACCAGCAACTGGAGCCAGGTCGCCAAGGACGCTGGCGCGAAGGTCGAGGCAGTCGAGGGCTTCGTGCAGGCGGTGCAGCTGCTGAAGGCGGGTCGCGTCGACGCCACCGTCAACGACACGCTCGCAGTGGGCGAGTACACCAAGAAGACCGCTGACACCGGTATCAAGATCGCCGCCAAGACCGGCGAGGTCAGCAAGCAGGCCTTCGCCGGCCGCAAGGACGACGCCGCGCTGGTCGCCGATGTCGACCGGGCGCTCGCCGAGCTGGCCGCCGACGGCACCCTGGCCCGCCTGTCGGACAAGTACTTCGGCACCGACGTCAGCAAGTAGCGGATGGATCAGGCGACCTGGGAGCTGATCCGGCGCAACCTGTGGCCGATGCTCGAGGCAACGGTCACGATGACGTTGCCGCTCACCGCGATCAGCTTCGTCATCGGTCTGGCCATCGCGGTGGGTGTCGCGCTGGCCAGGATGTCGGCGCGGCGGGTGCTGTCGTGGCCCGCCCGCTTCTACATCTCGATCATTCGCGGCACCCCGCTGCTGGTTCAGCTGTTCATCGTGTTCTACGCGCTGCCACAGTTCGGCGTCGTCATCGATCCGTTCCCGGCGGCGGTGATCGCGTTCAGCCTGAATGTGGGCGGTTACGCCGCCGAGGTGGTTCGCTCCTCGATCATGAGCGTGGCCCACGGTCAGTGGGAGGCGTCCGAATCGCTGGGCATGACGTATGTGCAAACACTGTGGTACGTCGTGTTCCCGCAGGCCGCCCGGATCGCGGTTCCCCCGCTGTCCAACACCCTGATCTCGCTGGTGAAGGACACCTCACTGGCCTCGACCATCCTGGTCACCGAACTGCTGCGCACCGCCCAGCTCGCCGCCGCCCCCACCTTCGACTTCTTCGCCCTCTACGGCGTCGCGGCCCTCTACTACTGGGCCATCTGCCTGGTCCTCGGCTTCGCCCAGACCCGCCTGGAAACCCGGCTCTCGCGCCACGTCGCTGTTCGGTAGCCAGAGCTCTTTCGGTGAACACGAAGGGAACTCGGGGTGCGTCGCGGCAGGCGAAAAGACTGGGCGCTCCCCGAGTACTAGGCTAGGGGCGTGATGCGACGAACGAAGATTGTGTGCACCCTCGGGCCGGCCACTGCCTCCCAGGACCGAATTCGTGAGCTCGTCGAAAGCGGCATGGATGTAGCCCGGCTGAACTTCAGCCACGGCGAGCACGCCGACCACGCCGACAACTACAAGATGGTCCGTGCGGCCTCCGACGAGACCGGTCGCGCGGTCGGCATCCTCGCCGATCTGCAGGGCCCCAAGATCCGCCTCGGCCGCTTCACCGAGGGCAAGACCCACTGGGCGACCGGTGAGCAGGTGCGCGTGACCGTCGACGATGTCGACGGCTCCCACGACCGCGTCTCCACCACCTACAAGGAACTCGCTCAGGACGCCAAGGCTGGTGACCGCCTGCTGGTGGACGACGGCAAGGTCGGTCTGACGGTCGAGGCCATCGAGGGCAACGATGTCGTCTGCCGGGTCACCGAGGGCGGCCCGGTGAGCAACAACAAGGGGCTTTCGCTACCCGGCATGAACGTGTCGGTGCCCGCCCTGTCCGGCAAGGACATCGAGGACCTCGAGTTCGCGCTGAAGCTCGGCGTCGACTTCATCGCGCTGTCGTTCGTGCGCTCGCCGTCCGATATCGAACTCGTGCACGAGATCATGGACCGGGTCGGGCGCCGGGTGCCGGTGATCGCCAAGCTGGAGAAGCCGGAGGCGATCGAGAACCTCGAGGCCATCGTGCTCGCCTTCGACGCGGTGATGGTCGCGCGTGGCGACCTCGGTGTCGAGTTGCCGCTCGAGCAGGTGCCGCTGGTGCAGAAGCGCGCGATCCAGATGGCCCGCGAGAACGCCAAGCCGGTCATCGTCGCCACCCAGATGCTCGAATCGATGATCGAGAACTCCCGCCCCACCCGCGCGGAGGCCTCCGACGTCGCGAACGCGGTGCTCGACGGTGCCGACGCGGTGATGCTGTCGGGGGAGACCTCGGTCGGCGCCTGGCCGATCGACGCGGTACGCACCATGGCCCGCATCGTCACCGCCGTGGAGTCCGAGACGTCGCGGGTGCCACCGCTGACCCACGTGCCGCGCACCAAGCGCGGCGTGATCTCCTACGCCGCGCGCGACATCGGCGAGCGCCTCAACGCGCGAGCCCTCGTCGCGTTCACCCAGTCCGGTGACACCGTGCGCCGCCTCGCCCGCCTGCACACCCCGCTGCCGCTGCTCGCGTTCACCCCGCTGCCGGAGGTGCGCAGTCAGCTGACGCTCACCTGGGGCACCGAAACCTTCATCGTGCCCATGGTCGACAGCACGGATGCGATGATCCACCAGGTGGATCAGGCGTTGCTGTCGATGGATCGCTACCGCAAGGGCGACCTGGTCGTCATCGTGGCCGGCTCCCCGCCGGGTACCGTCGGTTCCACCAACCTGATCCACGTGCACCGCATCGGCGAAGAGGACCATTAGCAGTGAGTAGTTCGGTAGACGAGATGATCGACATCGGGCCGGGCGAGCCGTCATCCGACCTGCGGGTGCTGCTCGACCTGCTCGACCTGGAGCAGATCAGCGAAGACGTCTACCTGGGCAACCATCCGGAGAAGGTGTGGAGCCGCACCTTCGGTGGTCAGCTCGTCTCCCAGGCGATCGTCGCCGCGGGCCGTACCGCGGGTGATCGCCCGCTGCACGCGATCAACGCGCATTTCGTGCGCGGCGGCGACGTGAAGAAGCCGATCGAGTACCACGTGCAGCGGCATCGCGACGGGCGCGCGCTGGCCAACCGGACGGTGACCGCCAGCCAGGACGGCCAGGAGCTGTTCGTCATGCTGGCCGCGTTCCAGGACTGGGGCAAGGGCCTCGAGCACGCTCACGACGCGCCCGTGGTGCCCGATCCGGAGTCGTTACCACGGATCGAGGAGCATTTCGCGGGGTTCGAGGACAAGCTCGAGATGTTCATCAACGCCCCGCACCCGATCGATATGCGCTACACCAACGATCCGGCGTGGATTCTCAAGGGCACCGGCGCCAAGCTCAACCACAACCGGGTGTGGATGCGCACCGACGGTTCCCTGCCCGACGACCCGCTGCTGCACGTGGCGGCGCTCGGCTATTCGTCGGACACCACGGTGCTCGATTCGATCATCACCACGCACGGTTTGTCGTGGGGGCTGGACCGGATTCTCGCGGCGACGGTGAATCATTCGATCTGGTTCCATCGCCCGTTCCGGTTCGACGACTGGTCGCTGTATGCCACCGAGTCGCCGGTGGCAGCGGGTTCGCGTGGGCTGGCGACGGGCCGGTTCTATTCGCGCAGTGGCGAATTGCTCGCCACCACGGTGCAAGAGGGCGTCATCCGCCACTTCCCCGCGCGCTGAGGCAGGTATTTCAGAGGCGCTCGACGTCGGGTTCGAACTCGACGTCGCTGCGCTGATGAGCACGCAGTGTGAACGGCACCGTCTGGTCCGCGCCGTACACGGCGAGCGCCAGCCCGGATTCGAGGTCGGCCATGTCATCGTCGCTGAGGTCGGTGGGTTCACCGACCAGGCTCAGCGCGATCTCGAAGGTCGCCTCGGTCTGCGGCTGGTGCTCGGGATGGCTTGCGCGCCATTGGTTTTCGAGGTCCTGGTGGACGGTGTCGGTGGCGTCGACCGGGAGGGTGAAGCGCCAGGCGAAGACGTCGCGGTCCTGGATGTGGTCGGCGAGGACGCCTCGGATATCGGCGACGATGCGGTCGAGGACGTCCGGGGTCACATACACATGGAGAGAAACATCCGAAATGCGTTTCGGCATGTCCGAGTCCTGTCGTGTGTCGAACCAGCATGGGAAACTTCCACGTCCGCGCCGAAGTGTAATCGGTGTCCGCTCTCGCGAACAGACCTTCATCTCCTGCGTTGCGCGGCGAGGAAGGCCGCGAGCGGGCGTGCACCACCGGGCTCGATCACCAGTCCCGGTCGTTCGTCCTCGCTGAGTTTGGTCTGCTCGTGCGGTGCGAGTGCGCTCAGCAGGGGGAAGAGTACCTCGGCGATGCGGTCGCCGACCTCGACGAAGGCCTCGGCGGACAATCCGATCGGGTCCGCGATGTTCTCCCGGCCCACATAGGCGAGGTCGTTGCGGGCGCGGTGCAGTGCGGCAATGGATTTCGCGCCGGTGACCTTGGCGATACGGTGCGCCTCGATGAGGGTGAACGTGCGCGGTGCGGCGCCGAAGGCCAGTTCGGCCACCTGGTCGCGTAATGCCTCGGTCATGGTGAGCACCAGATCGGCGCGATCGACCATTTCGGGCTTGAGTTTGCGGGCCTTGAATCCGGTGGTGTCGCCACCGAGCCCGGCGATCGTCTCCGCCGCGAGCGGTTCGGCCGGAAAACCGACGAGGGCACGGGTTCCCGCGCTTTCGGCGGTGAGGCCTGGCAGTCCGTTGTGCGCCGCGAATGCCCGGGTGAGCCGTTCGGCGATCACCGAGCGGCAGACATTGGAGTTGCAGACGAACAGCACGTGCATACCGATACCGTAATCCCGGTCATTGTCGTGCAGTAGGCCAGAATTGTAACCATCACAAGCGTGCTGCTATTTATTCACCTTTCGGTTGAATTCCGTACATTCATTGCGACGCGAAATCCGTTGTGTGTGACCGTGATACCCGTGTGATCGGGGTGGTAAACCTTCGTTCCAGATGTGTCGATCATCACTGGTTCCGGACCGTGATAATTCGATTCGGAAATAAATTCCGATCGGCCGGTCATTGCCGCGAACCCGCGCGGCGGGCCGGGGGCCGCCCGGGGGCGAGGCCCGGTTCGCTTCCGGGCGTGCCGGGACGCTATAGTGACCGCGGTGCGCCGGGTTGGCGGAACTGGCAGACGCGACGGTCTCAAAAACCGTTGTCCGAAAGGACGTGTGGGTTCGAGTCCCACACTCGGCACCACGGCGGAAGCGCGGCATCGGCCGCGCTCCGCGGGGGAGTATCTGTCGCGGGGCACGCGATGACCTCGCACACGTGTCACCCGCGGTTCCGGCAGCTCCACGCATTCGGAAGTGGACGCGATAGGTACTCTCGACATCGGCAGTCGGAATCCAGAGGGGTCGAACCTATGAGCACGAATGCAGCAGGCGCTGGCGCCGCGGGTGACGTGGTGGCCAAGCGCGTTGTCGTGGCCGAGGACGAGGCCCTCATCCGCATGGACCTCGTGGAAATGCTCAAAGAAGAGGGCTACGACGTCGTCGGCGAGGCCGGTGACGGTCAGCAGGCCGTCGAGCTGGCCGAGCAGCTGCGCCCCGATCTGGTGATCATGGACGTGAAGATGCCGCGCCGCGACGGCATCGATGCCGCCGCCGAGATCGCGACGAAACGTGTTGCGCCCGTGGTGATCCTGACCGCGTTCAGTCAGCGCGACCTGGTCGAGCGGGCGCGTGACGCCGGCGCGATGGCGTATCTGGTGAAGCCGTTCACCAAGTCGGATCTGGTGCCCGCGATCGAACTCGCGGCCAGCCGCTTTCACGAAATCTCCGCGCTGGAAACAGAAGTCGCGAATCTGTCCGATCGGCTCGAGACCCGCAAACTGGTCGAGCGCGCCAAGGGTGTGCTCATGCAGACCCAGGGTTTGACCGAACCCCAGGCGTTCAAATGGATTCAGCGCACGGCGATGGATCGGCGCACCACCATGAAGGCGGTGGCCGAAGTCGTGCTGGAGAACCTCACCCCGCAGTGACGCTGAACCGTAAAGCTCCGGTGCGCGCCCGGGAAAACGGAAAAACTTTACGTAAGCGAAACAATAACGTGAACTACGACGGCACAAGAAGCATCCGACATGATGCGAATGTGATGCGCGTCTAACAAACCGGCGATATGTTCTGTCCGGGTCGAACGTGGGTCGGCCCCCTCGGTGACCCCGGGGTGCACAGGACATAGAGGTGAGACGTGCTCAGTTCGACATGGCGCAGTCGTTCGACGCGAGGAGTTCTGGTAATCGGAGCTGCCGCGTCGTTGGTGTTGTCCGGATGTAGTGACAAGTCGTCCGACGGCGGCGGTGGCGGCAACACCGACCTCTCCATCCAGCCCGTCGTGCAGCTCGATACCGAGGGTAAGGCCGTCGCCCAGGTAGACGCGGGCACCGCCGCCGACCCGGCCGGTGACGGCAAGGCCAAGTGCGCGCCGCAGACCATCGCGATGGCGGGCCCGCTGACCGGCGGCAACGCCGCGCTCGGCATCAACATCATCAACGGCGTCAAGCTCGCGCTCGACAAACACAACAAGGCGAACCCGGACTGCCAGGTCTCGGTCAAGCAGTTCGACACCGAGGGCAAGCCGCAGCTGGCCAGCCAGGTGATCCCGACGATCGTCGCCGACCCGAGCATCGTCGGCCTGATCGGCCCGACCTTCTCCGGTGAGACCAAGGCGACCGGCCAGATCCTCAGCGAGGCGGGCATGCCGACGCTGACCGCCTCGGCCACCAACCCGACGCTCACCCAGAACGGCTGGAAGACCTTCTTCCGCGGTCTCGGCAACGACAACTCGCAGGGCCCGGCCGTGGCGAAGTACCTGACCGGCGAGAAGGGCTACAAGAAGATCTGCGTCGTGCAGGACAACACCGACTACGGTGCCGGTCTCGCGCAGGCCTTCATCACCGCGGCGGGCGCGGCGGCCGATCCGTCGTGCGCGGCCAATGTCAAGGAAGGCGACAAGGACTTCTCGGCGACCGTCTCCAAGCTGGCCGCCGCCAAGCCCGACGCCATCTTCTACGCCGGCTACTACGCCGAGGGCGCCCCGTTCGTGCAGCAGCTTCGTTCCGGCGGAGTGACCGCGACGTTCGTCTCCGCCGACGGCAGCAACGACCCGGAGTTCGTCCGCCAGGCCGGTTCGTCGTCGAAGGACGCGCTGCTCTCGTGCCCGTGCAGCCCGGCGCCGGAGAAGTTCGCCGCCGAGTACACCGCGCTCAACGGCCAGGCGCCCGGCGTCTACTCCGTCGAGGGCTACGACCTGACCACGATCCTGCTCAAGGGCATCGACTCGGGCAAGCTGACCCGCGCCGAGCTGGTCGACTACGTCCGCAACTACACCGGCACCGGTGTGGCTCGTGAGTACAAGTGGAGCGAGACCGGCGAATTGGCCAACATCCAGATCTGGATGTACGAGGTCAAGTAGTCCACCTGAGCGTGTTGCGGTGCGCGTGGCAGCTGTTGCCACGCGCACCGCTCGCCTGACGCGAGAGTAACCATGACATCAGCCGCATCGCTCGGTGTGACCTTGTTGGCCGAGGGGTCCATCGATTTCAATGTGTCCGGGGTGATCGACCAGTTCTGGAAGCTGACGGTCGACGGTCTCACCTACGGCTCGATCTACGCGCTGGTCGCCGTCGGCTATACGCTGGTCTACGGCGTGCTGCGACTGATCAACTTCGCCCATTCCGAGATCTTCATGCTCGGCATGTTCGGTACCTACGTGGGGCTGGAGCTGCTCGGCTTCGCCCCGAGCGGCAATGTGTATTCCCAGGGTGTCGTCCTGACGATCCTCTATCTCGGCCTGGCGATGCTGTTCGGCATGCTGGTCTCGGGCATCGCCGCCGTCGGTCTGGAACGTGTCGCCTACCGGCCACTGCGCAGGCGAGGCGCCAAACCGCTCGCCTTCCTCATCACAGCGATCGGTATGTCGTTCGTGATCCAGGAATTCGTGCACTACATCCTGCCCAAGATCAAGCCGGGTCTCGGCGGTTCCAACGCGCAGACCGGCATCCGGCTGGTCGAGCCGAAGGTGCAGTTCACCTTCCTCGGCGCCCAGGTGACCAATGTGGCGCTGGTGATCTTCGCGGCGGCGATCGTGCTCGCGATCATCACCGAGGTCGTCATCAACCGGACCAAGTTCGGCCGTGGCATCCGCGCGGTGGCTCAGGACCCCGACACCGCGACCCTGATGGGCGTCTCGCGGGAACGGGTCATCATGCTGACCTTCCTCATCGGCGGTCTGCTGGCAGGTGCGGCCGCCATGCTGTACACGCTCTACATTCCCACCGGCATCATCTTCTCCGGCGGATTCATTCTCGGTATCAAGGCTTTCAGCGCCGCGGTACTCGGTGGCATCGGCAACCTGCGCGGCGCGCTGCTCGGCGGGTTGATCCTCGGGATCGCCGAGCAGTACGGGCAGATCCTGTTCGGCACCGAATGGCGTGACGTGGTCGCGTTCGTGCTGCTGGTGACCGTGCTGATGTTCCGGCCCACCGGCATCCTCGGCGAGAGTCTGGGGAGGGCACGCGCATGACCGACATGACGAAAACCGCAGTGGCGCAACAGGACAAGCGTGGCGTCGGCGACGCTATTCGCGGCTGGTGGGACGGGTTGTCGCGGCCGGGGCAGTGGGCGGTCGGTATCCCGATCATCGCCGCGCTCGCCCTGCTTCCGCTCTTCCCGCCCCCGCTCATCGACACCCCCGGTGTGAGTTTCGGCGGTGTGATGGCGCAGTTCGCGATGTACGCGCTGATCGCCATCGGCCTGAACGTGGTGGTCGGCCAAGCCGGTCTGCTCGACCTCGGTTACGTCGGCTTCTACGCCGTCGGTGCCTACACCGTCGGCCTGCTGACCAGCCCGAACAGCCCGTGGAACCAGACCGACGGCGGCTGGCTCGAACCCGGCTGGGCGTGGGTGGCGTGCCTGCCGCTCGCCTTGGCGCTCACCGCGCTGGCAGGCCTGATCCTCGGCACGCCGACGCTGCGGCTGCGCGGTGACTACCTGGCCATCGTGACACTCGGCTTCGGTGAGATCGTCCGTCTGATGGCCGACAACCTCGGTGAGCTCACCAACGGCAGCCTCGGCCTGTCCAAGATCTCCTATCCGGAGGTCGGCGAGTCAGAGGCCCGCCCCGGTGGCTTCTTCTCGCCGGGCAACCTCGGCAACCCCGACAGCTGGAACCCGTTCACCCGGGCCAGCAACGGCACCTGGTGGTTCTGGCTCGGCATGGTGCTGGTGATCGGGGTGTTGCTCATCATCGGCAACCTCGAGCGCAGCCGCGTCGGGCGCTCCTGGGTGGCGATCCGGGAGGACGAGGACGCCGCCGAGATCATGGGCGTGCCGACCTTCAAGTTCAAGCTGTGGGCGTTCGTGATCGGCGCGTCGGTCGGTGGTCTGTCGGGTGCGATGTACGCCGGTCAGGTCACCTACGTCAACCCCAAGCAGTTCGACATCATCCTGTCGATGCTGTTCCTGTGCGCGGTCGTGCTCGGCGGGTCGGGCAACAAGCTGGGCGTGATCGTCGGCGCGTTCCTCATCGCGTACCTGCCGATGCGGTTGCAGTCGGTACAGCTGGTGTCCAACGAGTCGACGGGGTATGTGCTGCTCGCGCTCGACCTCGCAGTGCTGGTCGGACTATGGCTGTTGTGGCGGTGGCGCGCCGACCGACTGGGAGTGTGGGCCAGGCGTGCGGTGATCACCGCATCGATCGTCGCGGTGATCCTCGGTCTGCTGCTCTTCGGCAGCGTGCTGCTGTTCCGTACGGGTGGCGCGCAAACTCTCGGTGACCTGAAGTACCTCTACTTCGGCATCGCGCTGGTGGTGATGATGATTCTGCGACCGCAGGGCCTGTTCCCCGCCAGGCAGAAACTGCTCACCTACGGCAGACAGGTGTACCAGGCCGTGCGCAAGCCGGCCGAACTGATCGGAGCAAGGCGATGACCGGGCCGGGCGCGGGCGACGCGCTGTACGACAACGAGGACATGGCCGCCGGGTACAAAGCGGCACCGGAGGTCGAGCCCGCGGGCGAGGTGGACGTGACGGCGGTGATGCCTGAACTGGGCGACGCCGAGGCCGTGGCCGACGTCGTCGCACCGCACCGCGCGATCGAGACCGCCGTCGGTGAGCCGCTGCTGCGCACCGACGGGCTGACGGTGAAGTTCGGTGGTCTGACGGCTCTGGACGGGGTGAGTTTCGAGATCCGCCGCGGCGAGATCCTCGGGCTCATCGGCCCCAACGGCGCGGGCAAGACCACCTGCTTCAACGCCATCACCGGTGTCTACAAACCGGCGGCGGGCAGCGTGCACTTCGACGGCAAACCGCTGGCCAAGACCAAGCGCAACGAGATCACCCGGCTCGGGATCGCGCGCACCTTCCAGAACGTGCGGCTGTTCGGGGAGATGACGGCACTCGAGAACGTCGTCGTCGGCACGGACGCGCGCCACACCACCTCGGTGCCCGGCGCGGTGTTCCGCACCGCCAAGCATCGGCGCGAGGAACGCGACGCCATCGAGCGCGGCATGGCCCTGCTCGAATTCGTCGGTATCGCACCGCGCGCGGTGGAGAAGGCGCGCAACCTGTCCTACGGCGACCAGCGCAGGCTCGAGATCGCGCGAGCGCTGGCCACCGAGCCGAAACTGCTGTGCCTCGACGAGCCGGCCGCCGGGTTCAACCCCAGCGAGAAGTCGGCGCTGATGGACCTGATCCGCAAGATCCGCGACGACGGGTACACCGTGCTGCTCATCGAGCACGACATGCGGCTGGTGATGGGCGTGACCGACCGCATCGTGGTGCTCGAGTTCGGCCGTAAGATCGCCGACGGGTTGCCGACCCAGGTGCGCGAGGATCCGGCGGTGATCGCGGCGTATCTCGGTGTGCCCGACGCGGATACGGTGGCCGAGGTGCGGGAGGGTGCCGATGCCGCCGCGGCGGAGGGCGCGACTCCGGCGGCGGGGGCGACCGTGGCGAGTACCACGGTGCTGGAGAAGGACGAACCCGCCGAGCCCGCCGCACAGGCACCGCTGCTCGAAGTGCGCGACATGGTGGTGCACTACGGCCGGATCGAAGCACTGCACGGTATTTCGCTGTCGGTCGCGCCGGGCGAGCTGGTCACGTTGCTCGGCGCCAACGGCGCGGGCAAGACCACGACCATGCGGGCGCTGTCGGGCCTGCTGCCGCTCACCTCGGGCCGGATCCTGTTCGAGGGCAAGGACATCACCACGATGAAGGCCCACGACCGGGTGGTCGAGGGGCTCATCCAGGCGCCCGAGGGCCGCGGGGTCTTCCCCGGCATGACGGTGCTGGAGAACCTCGATATGGGTTGCTACGGCAGGCCTTTCGACGACAAGGCGGAGTATCAGAAGACGCTCGAGTGGGTGTTCGAGCTGTTCCCCCGGCTGGCCGAGCGCCGCAAGCAGGTGGGCGGCACGCTCTCCGGTGGTGAGCAGCAGATGCTGGCCATCGGACGCGCGCTGATGGCACGGCCCAAGTTGCTGCTGCTCGACGAGCCGTCGATGGGTCTTGCGCCGATGGTGATCCAGCAGATCTTCCGGATCATCAGCGAGATCAACCGGCAGGGCACGACCGTGCTGCTGGTCGAGCAGAACGCCCAGCAGGCGCTGACGCGCAGCGACCGGGCCTACATCCTGGAAACCGGCGAGGTGACCAAGACCGGTGCAGGCGCCGATCTGCTGACCGATCCGGCGGTGATGTCGGCGTACCTTGGCGTGGATTGATCGGGTACTGAGGAGGCCGGGCGCGCTGCCACAGCGTGCCCGGCCTTTTTTCGGAGCGCGCCCGCGCACCAATAGCCGCAGTGTCGGTGGGTGTCCCTACACTCATGCGGGTGAGTTCACCGACGACTGCTCAGGCATCGACTACGACCACTGCCGCGGAGGGCGAGCGGCCCACGCTGCTGCTGCTCGATGGGCATTCGATTGCCTATCGTGCGTTTTTCGCGCTACCGGCGGAGAACTTCAAGACCGTCACCGGGCAGACGACGAACGCGGTGTACGGGTTCACATCGATGCTCATCAACCTGCTGCGCGACGAACAGCCGACGCATGTGGCGGCGGCGTTCGATGTGTCGCGAAAGACGTTCCGGACCGAGGCGTACCCGGAGTACAAAGCCAATCGCAGTGCCACGCCCGACGAGTTCCGCGGCCAGGTCGAACTCACCAAAGACGTGCTGGGGGCCATGGGCATCCCGGTGATGGCCATCGACGGGTACGAGGCCGACGATGTGATCGCCACGCTCACCACCCAGGCGCAGGCCCAGGGGTACCGGGTGCTGATCGTCACGGGCGACCGGGACGCGATCCAGCTGGTCAACGACGATGTCACGGTGCTCTACCCGAAGAAGGGCGTCTCGGATCTCACGCGGTTCACGCCCGCCGAGGTGGAGACGAAGTACGGGCTCACCCCGGCGCAGTACCCCGACTACGCGGCGCTGCGCGGCGACCCGAGCGACAACCTGCCCGGCATCCCGGGGGTAGGGGAGAAGACGGCGGCCAAGTGGATCCGGGAGTACGGCGACCTCGCCACGCTCGTCGAGCGGGTCGACCAGGTGAAGGGCAAGGTGGGCGACGCGCTGCGCGCGAACCTGTCGAGTGTCGTCCTCAACCGCCAGCTCACCGAAATGGTGCGTGAGGTACCGCTGGCCTACACCCCCGACCAGCTCGTCAAGGCGCCCTGGGACCGGGAGAAGATCCACCAGCTCTTCGACGACCTGGAATTCCGGGTGCTGCGCGACCGGCTGTTCGACACCCTCGGTTCGCCCGAGCCCGAAGCCGAGTCGGGTTTCGAGATCAGCGGCGGCGCACTCGACCAGGGCGCGGTCGCGGACTGGCTGGCAGAGCATGCGAAAGCGGGTGCGCGCCACGGGCTTTCGATCGTCGGCACGGGTACGCCGGTGCACGGTGAGGCCCGGGCGCTCGCTATCGCCGCGGCCGACGGCGAGGGCGGCTACATCGACCTGACCGTGCTCACGCCCGAGGACGAGACGGCGCTGGCGGCCTGGCTCGCCGACCCGGCGGTGTCCAAGGCGCTGCACGAGGCGAAGTCGGCAGGCCACGCCCTGCGCGGGCGCGGTTTCACCCTGGCCGGGCTCACCACCGATACCGCGCTGGCCGCCTACCTGGTCCGTCCGGGCCAGCGCAGCTTCAACCTCGACGACCTGTCGCTGCGCTATCTCAAGCGCGAACTGCGCGCCGAGACCAGCGAGCAGACCCAGCTGTCGCTGCTCGACGACGAGGACAGCGTCGCCGAGGGCATCGCGCGCGAGGAGATGCTGCGTGCCCGCGCCGTCGCCGACCTGGCCGAGGCCCTGGACGAGGAACTGGCCAAGATCGAATCCACCGCCCTGCTCGAGGAGATGGAGCTGCCGCTGCTCGGCGTGCTCGGCGAGCTGGAGCAGGCGGGTATCGCCGTCGACGTCACCCAGCTCGAGAATCTGCAGCAGCAGTTCGCCGACCGTGTCAGCGAGGCCGCCAACGCCGCCTACGACGTGATCGGCAAGCAGATCAATCTCGGTTCGCCCAAGCAGCTGCAGGTGGTGCTGTTCGACGAACTCGACATGCCGAAGACCAAGCGAACCAAGACCGGTTACACCACCGACGCCGATGCGCTGGAATCGCTGTTCGAGAAGACCGGCCACGCCTTCCTCGAACACCTGCTCGCCCACCGCGACGCGACCCGGCTCAAGGTGACCGTCGACGGCCTGCTCAAGTCGGTCGCCGACGACGGTCGCGTGCACACCACGTTCAACCAGACCATCGCCGCCACCGGTCGCCTGTCCTCGACCGAACCGAACCTGCAGAACATCCCGATCCGCACCGACACCGGCCGCATGATCCGCGACACCTTCGTGGTCGGTCCCGGCTACTCGGAGCTGATGACCGCCGACTACAGCCAGATCGAGATGCGCATCATGGCGCACCTGTCGGGCGACGCGGGCCTGATCGAGGCGTTCAATTCGGGGGAGGACCTGCACACCTTCGTCGCGTCCAAGGCGTTCGACATCCCGCTGTCGGAGGTCACGCCGGAGATGCGCCGCCGCATCAAGGCGATGTCCTACGGCCTCGCCTACGGTCTGAGCTCCTACGGCCTCAGCGCCCAGCTCAAGATCAGCACCGCCGAGGCGAAGGACCAGATGGAGGTCTACTTCGACCGCTTCGGCGGCATCCGCGACTACCTCTCGGAGGTCGTCGAGGCGGCCCGCAAGGTCGGCTACACCCAGACCCTGTTCGGTCGTCGCCGCTACCTGCCCGATCTGGACTCGAGCAACCGCCAGCGCCGCGAGGCGGCCGAGCGGATGGCGCTCAACGCGCCGATCCAGGGCACGGCCGCCGACATCATCAAGGTCGCCATGATCAACGTCCATACCGCGATCCGCGAGGCGGGTCTGCGCTCGCGCATGCTGCTGCAGATCCACGACGAACTCGTGTTCGAGGTGGCCGAGGGTGAACGTGAGGCACTGGAAGCCCTTGCGCGCGAACAGATGTCGAACGCGATCGAGCTGTCTGTCCCGCTCACCGTCTCGGTGGGCACCGGGCGCAGCTGGGACGCCGCCGCACACTGAGTTCACCGGCCGCGACCTGGCGCGTTTGTCCAAGACAGCGCGCCGGGGTCGGTCCTAAGGTGGTGGTGATCGACCGAAGGAGTTGAGCATCATGACCGGATTCGTCGCGACCGTGCGGACCGACGTCGACGCCTCTCCACAGCGGGTGTGGGAGGTGCTGACCGACCCGGCGCAGATCCGCAAGTTCATGTTCGGTGCCGAGGTGCGCACCGATTGGCAGCCGGGTAGTCCGATCACCTGGACGGGGGAGTTTCAGGGCAGGGCATACGAGGACCGCGGTGAGATCCTCGCCGCCGAGCCCGGCCGGTTGCTGCGGATGACGCATTACAGCCCCCTGAGCGGGCAACCCGACATCCCCGCGAACTACCACACGCTCACCTACGAGCTCAGCGGCGACGACACGACGACACACCTGTCGCTGAGCCAGGACAACAACGCCACCGAGGCCGACGCCGAGCACTCCCGGCAGATGTGGACCGCCCACGTCGACGGGATCAAGGCGGCCGCCGAAGAGTGATCGCCCGGCATGCGGCCGACGCCGAGCATGCCGGGCCGGTTCGTGGACGTGTCGGCCGTGGCCGCACGACGTGAGCTGGTCGTGCCGGTGCACCAGGGACCGCCCGCGCAGTTGTGAGCACCCGCGACTCGCGAGTCGTCCCCGGCCACCGACCCCGATGTGTGACAGCATCGGCTCATGCCCGTCGACGTCATCCCCACCCCGCTGCCCGACTGCCTCGACATCACGCGGGCCTTCGCGAGGTCGTGGCCGGTCCGTCTCGGCGACACCGACGACCAGGACCGGTTGCGGCTCGACGCGGTGGCACGCTACCTGCAGGACATCGGGTTCGACCACCTGGACGCGGTCGCCGACGGCGACATCCATCAGGCCTGGATCGTGCGGCGCACCGTCATCGACGTGTACGAGCCGATCGTGTTCGGCGACCGGGTGCAGTTGCGGCGCTGGGCCGACGCGCTGTCGAACCGCTGGTGCGATATGCGGATCCAGCTGAAAGGCGAGCGCGGTGGGCACATCGAAGCGGCTGCGTTCCTGATCCATATCGACCCCGTGGCGGGGCGCCCCGCCCGGATGACCGACGCCTTCATGGCGCCGATGTTGGCCAGCACCACCGAGCACCGGTTGCGCTGGAAAGCCGCCCTCACCGAACTCGACGACCCCGACGTGGAGACGGTGCCGTTCCCGCTGCGCGTCACCGATGTCGACCGCCTCGGCCACGTCAACAACGCCGTGTACTGGGAAGCGCTCGAGGAAACCCTCGCCGCCCACCCGGACACCCACGAACTGCCCTACCGCGCGATCATCGAACACGTGGGCCCGGTAATGGCCCGCGACAAGGTGGTCCTGCGCACGAGCGTGCATCCGACCGGCCTGCGAATGCAGATGGACGTCGACGGCTCAGCTCGCGCACTGGCCTCGGTGACCGCGCTGCCTGCCCGCGACGAGAGCTGACGGCGATCCGAGCTCTTACCGTCGCACGGCGGATTCAGCGCTCGCGCGCGATCAACCGCGCGGACCCGCCGCTGAGATCTATTTCGTCGCGTGGCGGCGCACCGTCGGACGGGTTCTCCCGGTGCATCAGCGTGGTCTGCCGCTGTTCGAACTCGTGATGCTTGGACCCCTGGAACATGGCGGCCAGATGCTCGAATCCGGTCGCGGCGACAGCCGGTCCGCGGCGCTTGCGGGTCCAGGGCAGTACCCGGCTGCCGGTGAGTCGGTTGACAACCACTTCCAGGAGGGTGAGCAGGATGAGCCCGATCGCCAGCCCGGGGATCGTCATCGCGAAGACCATACCCATGCGCTCACGGTAGCGCGCCTCCGGCGAGTGGTCCCTGAGCTGCAGTGATGGTACTCACGAGTAGACACGTCGAGCGGGAAAGAAGGTTGCGATTTCGCGACGGCGCCCCTATTGTCGTAGTCGTGCCGAATCCCGCCGACCGCTTCGCCGCGCCGCTTGTCGCTCACCGCGACCGCGCGGTCGCTGCTGCGCAGACCGCGCCGGCAGCCACACGGCAGATTCTTCTCGTAGTAACCCGCCGTAGCGGGGTCTGATTCGGACCGGCCCCCTCGCTGCGGGCTGATTTCTCTTTTGTACTGCTGGTCCCCTCTGCCAACGAAGACATCTTCGGGAAGACCTCACCTGCAATGACACTGCTCACACTGGACCATGCCATGCTCGACGCCGCGCCCAAGGCCCTGCGCGCCGAGCTCCGTGACCTCGACCCCGCCGACTTCGCCGCCCGCTACATCCGGATCACCGGGCCGGTCACCCTCGGCGAATTCACTTGTTCCGGAACGGATTTCACCGCCACGCTGGAACTCGGCAACCACCTGCGCACCGTCATCGCCGCCGGTAACCCGGTCGCCGCGATGACCTCGGCGCTCTACGACGAGGGCTACCCCCTCGAGATCCTGCGCTTCCACCAGCGTCGCACCGACGCCGGTATCGCCACCTTCGTGCAGTGCGAGTTCAACGGCAAGCGCGGGTGGGCCGCGGCGATGGGCGCCGGCGGCGCCGAGTCGACCGTGCGCGCCATGATCGCGGGCGTCAACCTGCTCGCCAACTGACAGAACGACGCGCAGGGCCCGTTCACCTCATGAAAGGTGAACGGGCCCTTGACGTTTCAGCGGTCGAGCAGGCGACCTATTCGGCAGGCGAGTTCTGCTGCTCGGCGATCTGCTTGCGCACCTCGTCCATGTCCAGGCCCTTGACCTGGGTCACCAGATCCTCGAGCGCGGCGGGCGGCAGCGCACCGGGCTGGGCGAACACGAGCACGCCCTCGCGGAAGGCCATGATGGTCGGGATCGACCGAATGTTGGCGGCGGCGGCGAGCCCCTGCTCGGCCTCGGTGTCGACCTTGCCGTGGACGACGTCGGTGTGCTTCTCCGACGACGCCTCGAAGGTCGGTGCGAAACTCTTGCAGGGCCCGCACCAGGAAGCCCAGAAATCGACGAGTACCACGTCGTTTCCGGTGACGACTTCGTCGAAGTTCTGCTGGGTCAGCGTCTGGGTGGCCATGACGTCCTCTCCTTGTCGGTGTCCTCGGCTGTAACGCCTCGGCGTCCCTCTATCTTCCACCGACTACCACATGCTCGTGCCGCGCGTCTCCGTCCCAACGGCGAATGCCCACCACAACAGCCGGAAATTCGTGGTCGGTGGCCACTGCGTCCACCGCCGCGCCGAGCTGTTCCGGGGTCACACGGCGGGCGAGGGTCACGTGTGGTGTCCATGCGCCGGGCCGCGTGTTCGCGGGCATATCGGGGCATCCCCGGACCAGCTCGTCGACCCGGCGGTGCAGGTCGAGCAGTTCCTCCGTGACGATCGCCGATCGCACGAGAATCGGCCTGCGTGCCCCGAAGATCAGCAGTCCGCCCAGGCGGACAGGCAACGGTGCGAACTCCAGTCCCGCCAGCGCCCGGTCGATCCTCGGCCAGATCTCGCGGGCCACCGCGACGGTGATGTGCGGTCGATGGGTGTCCCCGCGCGGGGCGGCGAGGCCGAGACGGGCAAGCTCGGCCCACTGTCTGCGAACCTCGGCCTCGCCCGCGTCGTCCAGGAGGAGCTCCACCGACTGCACCATGATCCAGAAACTAGTCGCTCCGGTATGTCCGCGTGCCGGTGGCGTGGCGGCAGGGGCGAGGATGGAGCGCGTGAACACGACGAAGGCGAGCGTGCGGCTCGGAGTGATCGACGGTGACGGCATCGGACCCGAGGTGGTGGCCGCCACCCGCGTGGTGGTCGACGAGGCGGTCGGCGCGGCCGGGCTCGACCCGGTGGACTGGGTGCCGCTGCGCATCGGCCACGACGCCATCGCCGAATTCGGTCATCCGCTGCCCGAGCAGACCCTCGCGGCACTCGACGAGCTCGACGCCTGGATCCTCGGCCCGCACGACAACGCCTCCTACCCGGCCGACATGCGGGTGGCGCCCGGCGGTGCCATCCGCAAGCGCCTCGGTCTGTACGCGAATATCCGTCCCGCCGTGGCCTTCCCGGGAGTGCGTGCCACGGCGGCCGATATCGACCTGGTGATCGTGCGGGAGAACAGCGAGGGCTTCTATGCCGATCGCAATATGTTCGCCGGGTCGGGGGAGTTCAAGCCGACCGAGGACGTGGCCATGGCGGTGGCCGTGATCACCCGGCAGGCGTGTGAGCGGATCGCCCATCAGGCGCTGCGGCTGGCGCGGGAACGGCGCAAGCGGGTCACGGTGGTACACAAGGCGAATGTGCTCCCGATGACCACCGGACTGTTCCGCGACGTATGCTACGAGATTGCCGGGCAATACCCGGACGTGCGGGTCGACGACGCGCACGTCGACGCGATGGCCGCGCACCTCGTGCGCGCGCCCGGCGAGTTCGACGTGATCGTCACCGAGAACCTCTTCGGTGACATCCTCTCGGACCTGGCGGGCGAGCTGAGCGGGTCGCTCGGCATGGCGCCCTCGCTCAACTGCTCCGACACCAAGGCGATGGCGCAGGCGGTGCACGGTGCCGCACCCGGCCTCGCCGGACACAATCGGGCGAATCCGGTGGCATTGCAACTGTCGGCGGCAATGTTGTTGCGCTGGTTGGGAGTTCGTGACGGAAATCGTGCGATGAATGCGGCGGCGGACCGGATCTCCGGTGCGGTCGCGGCCACGCTCGCCGCCGGAATCGCCACCGCGGATCTCGGTGGTCTCGCCTCGACCAGCGAATTCACCGAACAGGTCGCCGCCCGCGTGCACCGGAGGTGAACCCACCCCTTTCACATTCGCTGATTAATCTTCGGTTACTGTCGCACCACGCTGTGTCCGGTTCGCATACATTGCCAAACAGGCGCTGACACGTGGCCGGCGTCGACGTGAAATGTGGAGGCTCCTTTGTCTGTTCGAACTGTGCTCGGCCGCGGTGCCGTGCGGTTGCTCTGTACCGCCGCCGTGGGCGCGATGGTGTTGACCGGCTGCGCGGAAAACACCGAGGGCGATACCACCGAGGTCACCAAGGTCTCGGCCGAGAAGGTCGACGCGATCGCCGCGACGCTGCCCGACAAGGTGAAGCAAGCAGGCAAGATCGTCGTCGGCGTGAACGTGCCGTACCAGCCGAACGAGTACAAGGACGCCAGCGGCAAGATCGTCGGCTTCGACGTGGACCTGCTCGACGCGGTCGCCGCCACCCTCGGGCTGACGGTCGATTATCAGGAGTCCGCCTTCGAGAAGATCATTCCCGCGATCCAGGCAGGCACCTACGACGTGGGTATGTCCTCGATCACCGATTCGCGCGAACGCGAACAGCAGGTCGATTTCACGACCTATTTCAACGCGGGCATCCAGTGGGCCCAGCAAACCGGCAAAACCATCGATCCGAACAATGCGTGCGGTAAACGAGTCGCCGTACAGGCCACTACGGTCGAGCACACCGAAGAGATTCCCGCCAAGAGCGCGAAGTGTGTCGCCGAAGGCAAGCCGCCGATCGATATGAAGCCGTTCGACGAGCAGAGCGCCGCGACCAACGCACTCGTCCTCGGCCAGGTCGACGCGATGTCGGCCGATTCGCCGGTGACGGCGTACGCGATCAAGCAGAGCGAAGGCAAGATCGAGTCCTCGGGCCCGCTGTTCGACTCGGCGCCCTACGGCTGGGCCGTGCAGAAGGGCTCGCCGCTGGCGGTGTCGCTGCAGAAGGCGCTGCAGCACCTGATCGACAACGGCAAGTACGGCGAGATCACCACGAACTGGGGTGTCCAGGACGGTCAGATCAAGACCTCGGTCGTCAACGGCGCAGTGAGCTGACGTGACCGACGAGAAAGACACGGTGGAGGTGCCCGGACCGGGCACCGAACCCGAACCGATCAAAGCGGTCCCGCTACGCAGGCCGGGCCGCTGGATCGCGGCGGCAATCATCCTGATCCTGGTCGGATTGTTCGTCTACGGCGCTGCCACCAACCCCGCTTACAAGTGGGACACCTACGGCAGGTACCTGTTCGACAGCCGCATCACCCAGGGCGCGATCGTCACCCTGGAACTCACCGTGCTCGCGATGGCGATCGCGGTGGGTCTGGGCACCGTGCTCGCGGTGATGCGCCTGTCGCCGAACCCGGTGCTGCGCACCACCGCGTGGGTCTACCTGTGGATCTTCCGCGGCACCCCGGTGTTCGTGCAGCTGGTGTTCTGGGGTCTCGTCCCGTCGCTGTACAAGCAGATCGACCTCGGTGTGCCGTTCGGTCCGCAGTTCTTCCACATCGACGTGCAGAACCTGCAGGCCGCGTTCCTGTTCGCGGTGATCGGCCTCGGCCTCAACGAAGCCGCGTACATGGCCGAGATCGTGCGCGCGGGCATCAACTCGGTCGGCGAGGGGCAACGTGAGGCGTCGGTGGCGCTCGGCATGTCGTGGACGCAGACCATGCGCCGCACCGTGCTGCCCCAGGCGATGCGGGTGATCATCCCGCCCACCGGCAACGAGCTGATCGGCATGCTCAAGACCACCTCGCTGGTGACCGCGATCCCGTTGAGCACCGACCTGTTCGGCCGTGCCCGCGACATCTACGGCGTGAACTTCCAGCCGATCCCGCTGCTGCTCGTCTGTGCCACCTGGTACCTGGCGATCACCAGCGTGCTGATGGTCGGGCAGTACTACTTGGAACGGTATTACTCGCGCGGTGCCACCCGGCAGCTGACGGCCAAGCAGCTCGAGGAACTGGCCACGGCACAGGCGGCGGTGAAGGCGAAATGAGCGAAGCAGTGACCGCACCTCCCATGGTGCTCGCCGATCGGGTGTGCAAGAACTTCGGTGCGCTGCAGGTGCTCAAGGGCATCTCGTTGGAGGTACACCGGGGCAAGGTGCTCACCCTGGTCGGCCCGTCGGGTTCGGGCAAGTCGACCTTCCTGCGCTGCATCAACCACCTCGAGCAGGTGAACGCGGGCAGGCTCTACGTCGACGGCGAACTCGTGGGCTACCGGGAGAAGAACGGCAAACTCTACGAGATGCACCCGCGCGACGCCGCGGTCCAGCGCCGCGACATCGGCATGGTGTTCCAGCACTTCAACCTGTTCCCGCATCGCACGGCACTCGAGAACGTCATCGAGGCGCCCACCCAGGTGCGTGGTATCCGCAAGTCCGAGGCGATCGCCCGGGCCGAGGAACTGCTCGAGCGGGTCGGTCTGTCGGCCAAGCGCAACGCCTACCCGGCCCAGCTCTCGGGTGGTCAGCAGCAGCGGGTGGCGATCGCGCGGGCGCTCGCCATGGATCCCAAGCTGATGCTGTTCGACGAGCCGACCTCGGCACTCGACCCCGAACTGGTCGGTGAGGTGCTCACGGTCATGCGTGAGCTGGCCGATTCGGGCATGACGATGCTGGTGGTGACCCACGAGATGGGCTTCGCCCGCGAAGTCGCCGACGAGCTGGTGTTCATGGACGGCGGTGTGGTGGTGGAGTCGGGACCGCCGCGTGAGCTGCTGTCCAACCCACAGCACGAACGGACGAAGTCCTTCCTGTCCCGCCTGCTCTGACCCGCCTCTCCGCGTATTTCGGCCGGACTCAGGTGGTGAGTCCTGTGCGCCGGGCGGCTGGCGGTAACTCGCCGGGGACGTTTGCCCGTCCCCGGCGAGTTACCCATGTTCGTGCGAGATCAGGCGCTGGGAGCGGAGTCCGACCTCAGCTTTTCCAGGGAGACCTGGGCCTGGGCGATGCGGCGGATGGCGGCGAGGGCGGTGTCGCCCAGGACGGTCAGGACAACGACCGCGTCGACCACGGCGTCGCGTTCGCCTGCCGAAAGCGCCGTGGCGACATCGGTTTCGGCGACGATGCGCGCGCCGTCGAAATAGGCAGGCAACACAGTCTCGCCCCACTCGGGGTAACCGAGCTGAGCGGCGCGTACGAGGACGGCGGTGAGGGCCTCGATCACCGGCTGGGCCGGCTTCATCGACCATCCCCGCCGATCCATTTCCCTGCGCACGGTCTCGTAGGCACGCTCCCACTCGGCGTCGGAGGCGGCGGGGGCGGGGGAGATGAGGCTGCCCTGCACCACGCCTAGCAGGCTGAACATCGGTAGGTCGGGGGTGTCGACGGCCCTCAGGACGTCACCCACCGTGGCCACCGGTAGCCCGCCGACCTCGATCAGCGCCCGCACCAGGCGCAACCTGCGGACATGCTCGTCTCCGTAACTGGCCTGGTTGGGGCCGGTGCGTTCGCCGGGTGGCAGCAGCCCTTCACGCAGGTAGTACTTGATCGTCGCCACCGCGATGCCGCTGCGTTCGCTCAATTCCGAGATCCGCACCGTCGCCTCCTTCGTTCGCCCCTCTTGCTTAGCGCCCCGTTCGTGGATAGTCTAACTATCCATAACGGATAGTGTAGCTATCTAGAACGTCGGGAGATTCGCATGTCCGTCTCATTCGCAGAGTCCTTGCCTCGCCGCCGCGCCCCACTGCATCGGCCGCTGCTGTACTTCGCCGCCGTCAACGCGGTCCTGGCGGTGGTGACCGTCGTCGGGATGCTGGTCGACGACCGGGTGATCGCCGGATCGACCGCCTGGTTCAAGCCGTCCAAGTTCGCGCTGTCGTTCGTGCTCTACAGCGTGGCGCTGGCCTGGCTGATCTCGTTGCGGCCCAAGCCTTCCCGATTCCTGTGGTGGATGGCCACGGTGATCGTGATCGCCGGAACCATCGAACAGGTGATCATCGTCGGGCAGGTGGTGCGCGGCACCCGAAGCCACTTCAACACGACGACCGTGTTCGACACGGTGCTCTGGGTGACGATGGCCGTCACCATCGTCGTGCTGTTCCTCGCGACGATGGCCGTCGCGGTCGGGCTGTCGCGCGCCCGCATCGGCGATGCCGCCGTCACCTGGTCGATCCGGCTCGGTCTCGCGATCACCCTCGTCGGCCTGGCGCTCGGGCAGCTGATGCCCATGCAGGAATCGGGGATGGAGGGCATTGCGGGCGCACACACCGTCGGCGCGCCCGACGGCACACCGGGTATGCCGATCACCGGCTGGAGCACCACCAACGGTGACCTGCGCATTCCGCATTTCGTCGGCATGCACGCGTTGCAGATACTGCCGCTGCTCGCCGCCGGGCTCGTAGTCCTCGCGCCACGGATTCCGTTGCTGCGGTTCGCACGCGTGCGGCTCGGCCTGATCCTCACCGCCTCGGGTGGTTACGCCGCGGTGCTGGCCCTGGTGACCTGGCAGGCGCTGCGTGGGCAGCCGCTCGTCCACCCGGACCGGGCAACCGTCGTCGTCGCCGCGGCCATCGCCGTGGGAGTTGTTGTCGGAGTATTGGTTTCGTTCGCGAGCGCGATCGGGAACCGGAAGGTGGTCACCGCATGAGCACGCTGTTCGACCTGTCGTTCTATGTCACGGTGCCGTTCTGGGCGCTGATGATCTTCGCGCCGACGTGGCGGCGCACCCGCCCGATCATCGCCTCGCCGTGGATCGTCGCGCCGTCCCTGGTGATCTGGGCGATCGTGGCGATCCCGGTCCTGGGGACCCTGTGGTCGCTGGTGACCTCGCCGTCGCTGGCCGCCATCACCGACGCCGCCGCCGACCCCGCGGTCCTGACCGCGCTGTGGGCCCAGATCCTCGCCTGGGACCTGTTCCTCGGCCGCTGGATCTACCTCGACAGCCGTGACCGCGCCATCCACCCGCTGCTCATGGGCCCCCTGCTGGTCGGCACTATTCTGTTGTCGCCCATCGCGTTCCCGATCTATCTCGTGCTGCGGACAGTGGTCAGCCGGGCGCCGAATCCGCCCGCGCCGCAGGCGGATCCGGCCATCGTGTGAACGCCGTCGGCCGGTCGAGGAGGTCAGCTGAGCCTGGTCAGTACGACGCGATCGGCCAGCCGCTCCGGTTCACCCGGCGGGGTGAAGTAGAGCTCCATGACCGTCCGATCCGGCGACTCCAGCCTGATCACCGTGCGCATCGGGACGGACTTGCCGACATTGGCCGGTCCGGTGATGCCGGGGTCGGTGAACTCGCCGGTCATCGACAGCTCCGGTGCGTTCGCGCTGCCCTTGGCGCCACGGTAGGCCATGGTCAGCGGGGTGACGCTGTCGAAGGTCGACCATTCGTAGCGGTCGTCGACCGGGGAGTAGCCGAGCAGGCCGAGCCGGTAGTAGGGGCGGTCACCGAAGGTCCCGGTGACCTCCTCGCGCAGGAAGTTGCCGCCGGTCTCGGCGACCCAGCTCCACCGCGAGACCGCGTCGCGGGTGACGATCGGGTTCTCCGGCGTGCCGCCCGCGACGAACGTGGACTTCTCGGCCGTCCACTCGCCGACCAGTTGGTTCAGCCGTGCGTGCCCCGTGTCCTGGGGCGCCTGCTGGGAGGTTGTCGGCGGCACCGGGGCGGCCGCGGTGTTGTCACCGCAGCCCGATCCGAGCAGCGCGGCGGTGACCAGGACCAGCGGAGCGAAAGTGCGGAGCAGTCTGGCGCGCATCGTCTTTCAGTTCTCGTCGAAGGTGGTATCGCGGGAGACCTTCTCCCAGGTCAGTACGTCGTCACGGACCGCGTCGAGGTGGCCGAGCACCGCGTCGACCGAGTCGGACCCCAACGGCAGTCGCAGCGGGGTGTGCTCGGCGGCGAGGGCGGTGCGGATGGCGGCGGCGGCCTTGGCTGGGTCGCCCGGCTGGGTGCCGTCGCCGCCCTCGACCATGCGGCGGGTGGCGCCCGCAGTGTCGGCATACACCTCGGACTCGGCGCTGAAGGCGGCCGTGCCCGGTCCGAACAGGCCCGTGCGGAAGGCGCCGGGCTCCACGATCAGCACCTTGATCCCGAACGGCGCCACTTCCTCGGCCAGTGCTTCCGACAGGCCCTCGAGGGCGAATTTCGTCGCGCTGTAGGCGGAGAACCCGGCGAAGGACAGTTGCCCGCCGACGCTGCTCATCTGCACGATCGCACCGCCGCGCTGCGCGCGCATGTGCGGCAGTACCGCCCTGGTCAATGCCGCGGGGCCGAACAGATGCAGGTCGAACAGGGCGCGCAGTTCGGCATCGGTGGTCTCTTCCACCGCGCCCACATGGGTGCGGCCCGCATTGTTGACGAGCACATCGATGCGGCCGTGGCGGCCCACGATATCGGCGATCACCGTGTCGATACGGTCGATGTCGGTGACATCGAGGGCGACGGTCTCGAGCTGGTCGGGATGCGCGGCGACCAGATCGTCGAGGGCGGCGGTGCGCCGGGCGACGGCGACGACGATGTCGCCCGCCTCGATCGCCGCCTGCGCGATGGCCCGGCCGAAACCACTGCTCGCCCCGGTGACCAACCAGATCTGCGGAACACTCATCAGAACTCCTCTACCCGTTGATGTTTCGCCCCCGATCCTGCTCGTGTCCGCGGATGCCGTCCAAGACCCGTTGTGATAACCAATGGTTATGGATGTGCACGGGCGCGATCTGCGCTACTTCGTCGCGATCGCCGAGCAGCTCACCTTCACCGGCGCCGCCGAACGGCTGTATGTGTCCCAGCCCGCGCTGAGCAAACAGATCCGCAAGCTCGAAAGGCAGATCGGCACCGCATTGTTCGTGCGTGGACCGCGGGCCGTCACCTTGACGGCGGCGGGTGCGGCGCTGCTGCCGCACGCGCGCCAGGTGCTCGCGGCGTGGGAGCTCGGCGAAGCCGCGGTCGCGGCCGCGAAGGCCACGCAGGCGGCGGTCTTGACGATCGGGATCAGCACGAGCCCGGGTCGTGGCATCCTGCCCGCCATCCGCTCCCGGTTCGGCACCGCGTTTCCGCACGCGAAACCGGTACTGCGCCAGTTCAGTTGGGAAGATCCGTCCGCGGGGCTGGCCGATGGGTCCAGTGATGTCGCCTTCGTCTGGTTGCCGCTCGACCGCGCCCGCTACGACTGGCACGTGGTCGCGACGGAACCGCGGCTGGTCGCCTTGCCGAGCACACACCGGCTCGCCACCCGCGAGCAGATCGACTTCGCGGACCTCCTCGCGGAACCCTTTCTGGCGCTTCCGCACTCGGCCGGGATCCTGCGCGACTACTGGCTCGCCCTCGACGCCCGTGACGGCCGCGAACCCGTCATCGGCGCCGAGGTCTCGAGCACCGAGGAAACCTACGAGGCCCTGGTCAACGGCGACGGTGTCGTGTTGCTGGCCACCGGAAACGCACCGATGGTGACCCGCGACGGCGTGGTGTGCCGACCGGTCACCGGGATCAGCCCCTGCGAACTGGCCCTGGCCTGGCGACGCGACGACACCCGCCCCCTGGTCCGCGGCTATGTGGCGGCGTGCGGGCTGGCCCGGCGTGGGCGCCGGGCCGAGCACGGTGTCACAACGGCATGAGCAGGTGTTTGCGTGGCCCTCGGATCTCGCGCTTGTCGGCGAGCAGGCGCAGGGCCTTGCGGATTTCCAGGCGGGTCCGCGACGGTTCGATCACCGCGTCGATGTAGCCGCGTTCGGCGGCGATCCACGGGGTGGCCACGGTGGTGTTGTAGAAGTCGATCATCTGCTGACGGACCTGGCCGCGCTGTTCCTCGGGGACCGCGGCCAGCTGCCGTCGCTGGGTCAACCCGACCGCCGCCTCCGCACCCATCACCGCGATGCGGGCGGTCGGCCAGGCCAGGTTCACATCGCCGCCGAGCTGCTTGCAGCCCATCACGGCGTAACCACCGCCGTAGGCCTTGCGCACGACGACGGTGACGATCGGCACGGTCGCCTCGACCACCGCGTAGAAGAACCGCCCGCCGCGCTTGATGACGCCGATCTTCTCCTCCTCGACCCCCGGCAGCACGCCGGGTGTGTCGACGACGAACACCAGCGGCAACCCGAACGCGTCGCAGAGCCGGATGAAATGGGCCGCCTTGTCCGAGCAGCGGGCATCGATCGCGCCGCTGGACACGAGCGGCTGGTTGGCGATCACGCCGACGCTTCGCCCGTCGACGCGCGCGAAACCGGTGATGAGGTTGCGGGCGGCGTTGCCACCGATCTCGTGGAAGTCACCGTCGTCGAAGATGCGTAACAGCACGTCGTACATGTCGTAACCGGCGCGATCGGAATCCGGGATCAGCGAGTCCAGTTCGCGATCGGACTCGGTGACCTCGGGTTCGAGACCGGGATTCACCACCGGCGCCTCGTCGAAACAGCTCGACGGCATGTAGCTCAGATACGCTCGCGCCCAGTCGAAGGCGGCCCGCTCGTCGGCGGCGACGTGGTGGATGTTGCCGTTCTGTGCCTGGTTGAACGCGCCGCCGAGTTCCTCGAGGGTGACCACCTCACCGGTCGTCTCCCGGATGATCTCGGGACCGGTGACGAACATGTACGCCGACTCGGTGGCGATCAGCACATCGGTGTTGATCGGCGAATAGACCGCTCCCGCAGCACATTTGCCGAGCATGATCGACACCTGCGGCACCAGGCCCGACAGGCGGAGCTGACGGCGGCTCATGGTCGCGTACCAGGCCAGCGAGGTCACCGCGTCCTGCACGCGGGCGCCGCCGGAGTCGTTGATCGCGATGAACGGGCACTGCACGTCGGCCGCGCGGTCCATGGCCATGGCCACCTTGCGGCCGAACATCTCACCGACCGACCCGCCGTACACGGTCTGGTCGTGGGCGATCACCACCACGGGGCGCCGGTCAACGGTTCCGTGCCCGGTGACCACGCCGTCGCCGTAGAGGCCGTCGCCCGGCTGCCGCACGAGGGCGCCGATCTCGACGAAGCTGCCCTTGTCCAGCAGCATGTCTATCCGTTCACGCGGACTCGGTATCCCCTTGGCCGCCCGCTTGGCGACGCCGGCTTCCCCCGCCGGTTCCTGTGCCGCCACCAGATTCTGCCGCAGCTCCCGCAACTTCCCCGCGGTTGTCGACTGCCCCATGTCGCGCCCTTCCTGTCGTGGTCGAGCTCTCCTTCATCAGTGTGGTGCGAGCCTAACGCCGCCGTGACGACGGCGGCACGGGCGGCATCAGGTGCCGGTGCGCAGCGCGATGCGCAGCTGACCGAGCAGCACCTTGGCCGCCGGGGTGAGCGGGCGATCGCCTCGCCAGGCCAGCGCCAGCCTGCCGCGGATCGCCGGCTCGACGATCGGGAGCACCCGAACCCCGAATCCCGCCGCTTCCTCGGCCCCGAGCGCGGGTACCACCGCCGTGCCGAGGCCGCGTGCGGCGAGCTCGAGCAGCAGCGGGGGAGCGGCGGCCTCGAACGCGATCTCCGGAACGAAACCCGCGGCAGCGCAGGAACGTTCGAAGATTCCGCGCAGACCGGTGCCCCGGGGAAGGCAGATGAGGCGACGTTCGGTGAGCGCCCGCAGGGTGATGGTGTCGGCGGGTTCGTCGGACTCCGCGGCGACCGCGGCGACGAGCGGCGTCTCGAGCACCACGTCGGTGGCGATGCCGGGTCCGAGCTGGGCGCCGGTGAGGCCGACCAGGGCGAGGTCGAGGTCGTCGCGGTCGAGTGCGGCGAGCATGCGTTCGGAGGTGTCCTCGGTCAGGCTGATCGCGACACCGGGGTGGTCGTCGTGGAAGCCGGCCAGCACGCCCGCGATGTCGAACTCATCGGCCGCCGCGCCGGAGACGGCACCCAACCGCACCTGGCCACGCAGCAATCCGCTGAACTCCTGGACGGTCTGGTCGATGCGATCGACGGCGGCGAGGGCGGCGCGGGCGTGGTCGAGAACCGCCCGGCCGACCTCGGTCGGGGTGACGGTCCGGGCGCCGCGGTCCAGGAGCCGCTGGCCGAGTTCGCGCTCGAGCTGTTTGAGCTGCGCGCTCAGACCCGGCTGACTCAGGTGCAGGCGTTGGGCCGCCCGGGTGAAGCCGCCCTCGTCGACGACGGTCACGAAGTACCGCAGCTGCCGCAGTTCCATAAGTGCTGATTATAAGAGTGAGAAAAACTATCTGTTGGGCTTATTCCATCAGGGTGAGCACAGTGGAGTCGTGACTGAAACCGCCACTTTCACCGGCCCCGTCTTCACCCCGGACGACGCCGGGTACCAGCAGGAGATCGCCGGATTCCAGACCGCCTACACCCACCGGCCCGCACTCGTCGCCGGTGCCGTCCACACCGAGGACGTGCGCGCCGCCGTGGAATACGCGGCGCGGCACCGGGTTCCCCTCGCTGTGCAGGCCACCGGGCACGGCCTGTCGGTCGCCATCGACGGCGGGGTGCTCGTCACCACCGGCCGGATGAACGCGATCACCGTCGACCCGGACAAACGAACCGCCAGGGTCGGCGCCGGTGTCCGGGCCGGCGCACTGGTCGAGGCCGCCGCCGCGCACGGGTTGGCCCCGCTGAACGGTTCGTCACCGTCGGTGGGTGTGGTCGGCTATGTGCTCGGCGGCGGTCTCGGCTTGCTCGGCCGCGAATTCGGTTACGCCGCAGACCATGTGCGCTCGATCGAACTCGTCACCGCCGACGGTCGCGTCCGCACCATCGGCCCCGCCGACGAACTGTTCACGGCGGTCCTCGGTACCGGCGGCAACTTCGGCGTGGTGACCGCCCTCGAACTCGACCTCGTGCCCGTCACCGAAATCTTTGGCGGCCAGTTGATGTTCGATACTCCGCTCGTCGACACGGTGCTCGACACCTGGCGGCAGTGGAGTGCGACCGTGCCCGAGGAGATCACCTCCACCGTCGCCGTGCTGACCTTTCCCGACATCCCGCCGGTCCCGCAGCCGTTGCGCGGCAGGCATGTCGCCTCCATTCGGGTGGCGACCACGTTGCCCGCCGAGGCTGCCGAGCGCCTGATCGCACCGTTGCGCGCGATCGGTGACCGCCTGCGCGACGACCTGCGCACCATGCCCTACATCGAATCCCACACGGTGCACAGCGATCCCGACTTCCCGCACGCCTACGCCGCGACCAACGCACTGCTCGCCGACCTCACCCCCGAAGCGCTGGCCGCGTTGCGGACGCAGACCGCACCCGGCGGACCGGTCGACGCCGTGGTCGACATCCGTCATCTCGGTGGGGCGCTGCGCCGGGGGACCGCGTCGGTCGGTCACCGCGACGCCGAGTACATCGTGCGGGTCATCACCGACGCGGGCGCCGGCGACGCCGCTCCCGAAGCGCTGGACACGGTGCGAAAAGCGCTGGCGCCGTGGACGATCGGCCACAGCCTCAACTTCCTCTACGGCGCGGGCGCCGCGGCGGGCCCCGAGCAGACGGCGGCGGGCTATCCCCGTGCCGATTTCGACAGGCTGCGGGCCTTGAAGACGAAGTACGACCCGCACGGCATGTTCCGCGCCAATCGCACCATCCCCGGCGCGTAACCGGCGTTGTCGCCACAGTCTGTATCTGCTATTGTAATGATATCACTCAGATATCGGAGGATGTCATGGAACTGCGGCCCGCCTTTCGCTTCAACGGATTTGCCGTCCTACTCGGGTGGTTGGTGTCCACCCTGCTGTTCGGCGCCCTCGCGGTGCTGTCGCTGATCTCGGTGTCCAAGCACGACGGCGGCGCACTCGCCTGGGCGGGCGCGGTAGTCGGCGTGCTCGGTGTGGTGATCGTCGCGGCGCTGGCCACCGGGCTGATCGTGGTCGACCCCAACGAGGCCAAGGTCGTCACCTTCTTCGGCCGCTACATCGGCTCGGTCAGCGAACCCGGCTTCTTCTCGGTGGTCCCGCTCAGCGACCGCAAGTCCATCTCGCTGCGGGTGCGCAACTTCGAGACCCAGAAACTGAAGGTCAACGACGCCGACGGCAACCCCGTCGAGATCGCGGCCGTGGTGGTCTACAAGGTGGTCGACAGCTTCAAGGCCGCCTTCGCGGTCGACGACTACGAGGAGTACGTCGAGACCCAATCCGAGGCCGCGGTCCGTCACCTGGCGACCACGCACCCCTACGACGCCCACGACGACGCCCGCACCAGCCTGCGCGACGGCGCCGAGGTGGCCGAGGAACTCACCGTCGAACTGCGCGAACGCACCCTCACCGCCGGTATCGAGGTGATCGAGGCCCGCATCACCCACCTGGCCTACGCACCCGAGATCGCGCAGGCGATGCTGGTCCGTCAGCAGGCCGCGCAGGTGGTCGCCGCCCGCACCCAGATCGTCGAGGGCGCCGTCGGCATGGTCGCCCTGGCGCTCGACCGCTTGGCCGAACAGGGCACCGTCGAACTCGACGAGGAACGCAAGGCCAACATGGTCTCCAACCTGCTCGTCGTCCTCTGCGGCGACCGCGCGACGCAACCGGTCGTCAACGCCGGATCCCTCTACTGAGGTCGACTGTGCCCGCGCCGAAGAGCGAACCCAAAAAGGTTCTGCTGCGGCTCGACCCGGCCGTCCACGAGGCCATCGCCAAGTGGGCGGCCGACGACCTGCGCAGCATCAACTCCCAGATCGAATACGCCCTGCGCCTCGCCCTCGAGCAGGTCGGCCGGAAACCCAAGCGCGACTGAGTCGCTCGGATCGGGCCCTCGGACGCTCGACGTGGTGATCTGTCACGGCGCCCGACCGGCCGACCTGGGCGAACACCGGGTTTCGTCTGGAACGACGCGCCGAGCCGTGCACGGCGACAACCGAACTCGACCGCGCCGGTAAATTGATCCGGTGCCCATCTCGTTCGACATTCCTGGAATGCAACAGTTGGACGACACGACCTGGGGGAATCCGGCCACTCGTGATGTCGTCGCGCTGAACTACGTCAACGGCGCACCCGATCTGCCCGCGCGGCTCGACGATCCGAAGCGGCTGCGCAGGCGGCTGGCCGAACACCACGCGCGCACCGGCTGCCTGATCGAGGCATTCGTGGTGTGGGTCGACCAGTTGCCCGCGTTGCTGCGCGTCGAGAAGACACGGATGCCGGGTCCACACGGTGAGCTCGTGTTCGCGGCGTCCATCGTGGTGCCCAAGGACCGCTGCTCGGCGGTGTTCCAGATCATCTGCCCGGAGACGGGGCCGCCGGGGGAGCGGGAACGGACGATCGGCAGCCGATTCCGCCGCGACGAGATGTGCCCGCCCCACCCCTACGCGCCGGGCCTGCGCGGGAAACTGCCGTACCTGCTGTCCGACGACGTCCGCTTCGACGCCGAATTCCCGCATCACGCGCTCACCAGGGCGCGTCGCTGGGTCGCCGAAACGGTGCCGAACGTCCAGGTCGCCCCGTCGTTCGCGGCTTTGCCCGACTTCTAGGCGCCAGACAGCCCGGTGCCGGCGGGCTTCTCGGTGACGAAGATGGCGGTGCCGGGGAAGATCTCCCCGCGCAACGGCGACCACTGCCCCCATTCGCGGTCGAGCCATTCCGGCCAGTCCGGTTCCACGATGTCGAGCAGGGTCAGCCCCGCGCCGACGATCTCGCGCACCCGGTCACCGATCGTGCGATGGTGCTCGACGTAGGTCGGCACGCCCTCGCTGTCGACCTCTACATAAGGGGTGCGGTCGAAATACGGGATACGCGCGACCAGGCCGTCCTCGCCGGGATCGTCGGGAAAAATCCACCGCATCGGGTGATTCACCGAGAACACCCACCGGCCACCCGGTACGAGCACCCGCGCCACTTCGCGCATCACCCGCGCCGAATCGGCGACGAACGGCACCCCGCCGAACGCGGAACAGGCCAGATCGAAGGATTCGTCCGCGAACGGCAACGCCTCCGCGCCCGCCTGGACCAGCGGCACCCGCGGTCCGCCCTGCTCCATCGCGGCCACCCCGCGCGCGAGCATCCCCATCGACACATCCAGCCCGACCGGATGCGCGCCCTGCCCCGCCAGCCAGCGCGAACACGGCGCCGAACCGCACCCGATCTCGAGCACCCGCTTGCCCGTCACGTCGCCCAGAAAATGCATGTCGCCCTCGTGCAGCCCCTCCGGGCACCACACGAACTCGCCGCCGGGGGAGTCGACACCGAGGAAATCGGCGTGGGTCTGGTGATATTGGTCGGCGTCGGCATCCCACCAGCGCCTGCTGGCGCGTTCGCTGTCGGCCGAGCCGACCCTGGTTCGGGTGGTCGCCGCGGTTCCCAGCAGCGCGTTCGCCTGCGCATGGCGTTCGTCATCGGACACGGCGCCAAGGGTATCGGCGGGAACGGGGGGTGGTTTGCCCGGCTGGAACACCCTCGCGTACGCTGAGGCACGCGAGTGTCTTTCGAGGAACCTCTCACGAGGAACGCTGTGCGCCGGGGTTGATGCGTACAGTATCCGATGACGGAGTCGCCCGTGCTGAGTTTGATCAGCGGCAATGTCGGCGGTCCGTGCGATACTTGTTCGGTCCCTCGTCGCCTCGTCGCGGTGATCTCGCAGCGTACCGAAAGTTCCAATGTCCGCAACCGACCACAATCCGTCCGGAGCAAACCCACATATGCCCACCACCGTCACCTCGCCGCAGGTAGCCGTCAACGACATCGGCTCCGCCGAGGATTTCCTCGCCGCCATCGACGCCACGATCAAGTACTTCAACGATGGCGACATCGTCGAGGGAACCATCGTCAAGGTCGATCGTGACGAGGTCCTGCTCGACATCGGTTACAAGACCGAAGGCGTCATCCCCTCCCGTGAACTCTCCATCAAGCACGATGTCGACCCGAACGAGGTCGTTTCCGTGGGCGATGCGGTCGAGGCCCTGGTTCTCACCAAGGAGGACAAGGAAGGCCGCCTGATCCTGTCGAAGAAGCGGGCTCAGTACGAGCGCGCGTGGGGCACGATCGAGGAGCTCAAGGAGAAGGACGAGGCCGTCAAGGGCACCGTCATCGAGGTCGTCAAGGGCGGCCTGATCCTCGACATCGGTCTCCGCGGCTTCCTGCCCGCCTCGCTCGTCGAGATGCGTCGTGTCCGCGACCTCCAGCCGTACGTCGGCAAGGAGATCGAGGCCAAGATCATCGAGCTCGACAAGAACCGCAACAACGTGGTCCTGTCGCGTCGCGCCTGGCTCGAGCAGACCCAGTCCGAGGTCCGCAGCGAGTTCCTGCACCAGCTGCAGAAGGGCCAGGTCCGCAAGGGTGTGGTCTCCTCGATCGTCAACTTCGGTGCCTTCGTGGACCTGGGCGGCGTCGACGGCCTGGTGCACGTCTCCGAGCTGTCCTGGAAGCACATCGACCACCCGTCCGAGGTCGTCGAGGTCGGCAACGAGGTCACCGTCGAGGTTCTCGACGTCGACCTGGACCGCGAGCGCGTCTCCCTGTCGCTCAAGGCGACCCAGGAAGACCCGTGGCGTCAGTTCGCCCGGACCCACGCCATCGGCCAGATCGTGCCCGGCAAGGTCACCAAGCTGGTTCCCTTCGGTGCCTTCGTGCGCGTCGAAGAGGGCATCGAGGGCCTGGTGCACATCTCCGAGCTGGCCGAGCGCCACGTGGAGGTCCCGGACCAGGTCGTGGCCGTCGGCGACGACGCGATGGTCAAGGTCATCGACATCGACCTGGAGCGTCGCCGGATCTCGCTGTCGCTGAAGCAGGCGAACGAGGACTACCACGCCGAGTTCGACCCGTCGAAGTACGGCATGGCCGACAGCTACGACGAAGCGGGCAACTACATCTTCCCCGAGGGCTTCGATCCCGAGACCAACGAATGGCTCGAGGGCTTCGACAAGCAGCGTGAAGAGTGGGAAGGCCGCTACGCCGAGGCCGAGCGTCGCCACAAGATGCACACCGCTCAGATGGAGAAGATGGCTGCCGACGCGGCTGCCGAAGCCGCCGCGGGCGGTCCGGCCGCGGGCAACTACTCCTCCGAGAGCGGCAACGCCACGCAGGCCACCTCCGGTCCGGCCGAGTCCACCGGCGGTTCGCTCGCCAGTGACGCGCAGCTGGCGGCTCTGCGGGAGAAGCTCAGCGGTAACGCCTGAGTGAGCGGCAACGCCTGATTCGGGTAGAGCAACACAGTCGAAGGCCCCGGTCCACACGGACCGGGGCCTTCGGCCTGTTTCCGGCCCGGTCGATCACACAGGGCGCGCACGACAACGAGCCCACCCGTTCGCAACGGGTGGGCTCGGGTAGTCGGTGCTCAGTTCGCGGCGGCGGGCACCCAGTAGGTGGCACCCATGCTGGTGCGCTTGCGCATCGCGGCGAAACTGTGTCTGGCGGGCGAGATCAGAGCGGTGAACCAGGACCGGCGATATTCGGCGAGAGTCGCTGCCACAGCAGGGAATTCAACGCAGTGCACACCGCCGGGCATGCCGAGGCGGTGGCGAGCCGTCCGGTGTTGTGTGGTGCCCATGATCATCCTTCGCTCGCTGGTGATTGGCCTTCTCGCCTGCGCGAAGGTTAGTCGACGCGACGCGCCCGGCCCCGGATTTGCTGCCGCCGCATATCGGCGTGTCGGGAACACCTGACCTGCTCCGGGCGGGGGGATGCGAGACTTGGCGCATGTTGCGGATCGGCCTCACCGGAGGCATGGGAGCGGGTAAGTCCACAGTGGCGCGGACCATGGTCGAGCTGGGGGCGGTGGTGATCGACTCCGATGCCATCGCTCGCGAGGTCGTCGCGCCGGGTACGCCGGGTCTGGCCGCGCTCGTCGCCGAGTTCGGTGACGCGATCCTGGCCGAGGACGGCAGCCTCGACCGGCCTGCGCTGGCCGCGGTGGCCTTCGCCGACGACACCTCACGCGGCAAGCTCAATGCCATCACCCATCCGCTGGTCGGCGCCCGCACGGCCGAACTCATCGGCGCCGCACCCGCCGATGCCATTGTGGTGCAGGACATTCCGTTGCTGGTGGAGAACGGGCTCGCGCCGCTCATGCAGCTGGTGGTCGTGGTCGGCGCCGATGTCGAGACCCGGTTGCGCCGGCTGGTCGAGCAGCGTGGTGTCGCCGAGGCCGATGCGCTGGCCAGGATCGCCGCACAGGCCACCGACGAGCAACGCCATGCCGTCGCCGATGTGTGGCTGGACAACAACGGTGCACCGGGTGTGGTCGAGGAGCAGGTGCGGGCGCTGTGGGAGCGGCGGCTGGTGCCCTTCGAACGCAATCAGCGCGAGGGGGTGCGGGCACGGGCGGAGTACCGGTTGGTGCCGCACGACCCGGAGTGGGGCGCGCAGGCCCGCCGGATCATCGCCCGGCTGCACCTGGTGTGCGGTGCGGCGGCGGTGCGTATCGATCATGTCGGTTCGACGGCGGTGAGCGGGCTGCCCGCCAAGGACCTCATCGACATCCAGGTGACTGTGGCCGACCTGGAAACCGCTGACGCACTGGCAGATTCGCTGGCAGCCGCAGGGTTCCCGCGCGCGGTCGGCATCACGCACGACAACCCCAAGCCCACGCCCGAAGATCCGGCGGGCACCGACGTGGACCTGTGGGCAAAACGCTTGCACGGCAACGCGGATCCCGGCCGACCGGCGAATATCCATCTGCGCGTGCAGGATTCGCCCGGCCAGCGGCTCGCGCTCGACTTCCGCGACTGGTTGCGGGCGGAGGAGGACGTGCGGACGGAGTATCTGGAGATCAAGCGGACGGCCGAACGGGCGGCGGCGGGGAAGTCGGGCGAGGCGGCGGGCGAGGCCTATTACGCGGTGAAGGAACCGTGGTTCGACGTGGTCTACCCGAGGGTCGGTGAGTGGGTTCGCGCCCGCGCGTAACCCCGGTCGGCATCTGTTAAACGTCAATGTTTCAAAAACTGTCCGTAGCGGACGGCGCGCTGGTTACATTGTGGCGAGTCACTACCGGGTGACTCGATTCACAGGGAAGTTGTAGCGCGTATGACAACACATCACCGTCTCGGCCGTGCGGGCTTCGGCATCACCGCGTTCAGCGCTGTCGCCGCCACCATCGTGCTGGCCGCCCCGCAGGCCTCGGCCTGGGTGGGCAACCTCAGCGTCGCGGGCACCGATCACAAGGTCGGGTGCAGCTACAAGCTGACGGCCAGCGTCGAGGTCGACAGGCTGACCTCGGTGAAGTTCACCGACAACGGCCGCGACATCGGCACTGTCTCCCCCTCGCTGCTCTCCGGCACGGTGAGCATGACCTGGAAGCCGACCACGACGGGCCAGCACAAGCTCGAGGCGCGGCAGCTGCTGATCAGCGACTCGATCACCGTCACCGTCGGTGAGGCGGCCGCGACCGGCAGCGCAGGCTGCGGTGGTGGCCTCGGCGACCTGCTCGGCAGCGGTTCGGCAGGCTGATGGATGGCGAAACCGCCCGCGACCTGTCCGGTCGCGGGCGGTTTCGTCGTTTCAGCGCCAGGTCAGGGTCATGCCGAGGGTGGCGAGCCACGCCTCGAGCGAGTACCCGTGCGCGGCGATCCCGTCGACCGCCGCGACCGCGTGTTCGATCGCCGCCTGGGCCTGTTCGGCATCGAGCAGGCCGTCGGTCTGCGCGGCGAGCAGCTCGTCGATGTCGACCAGGCGCACATCGCGGCCCGTGCGGACCAGCAGGTCGAGGTAGTGGTCCACCGAGCGCCACAGGGTCGGGGAGTCCCTGGTGAAGACGCCGACATCGACGTAGACGTCCTGCCACTGCTCGATGCCCGGGTTGTACCAGAGTTTGGACGCGCGCAGCGACAGACTCGGCAGCAGCCACGATTCCAGATAGTGGAAGCTGGCGTGGTCGGAGTGCCGCCCCATGTAGAGGCCCCACGGCTCCTCCCGGTACACCTCGACCGGCCGCACGAAACCCTTCGGATCGGTATTGGTCTTGGCCGCCACGTCGAACAGCTCGATTTTGGGCGGGTGCACGTGCACGGTCGAGGCGTGGGTCATGTGCGCAGAATCTACCGGCACGCGGGGCCGGGCGCCGAGCGCTTTCCGCCGCCGCGAATCTGTCGGTGGGTACGCCTAACCTGGTGTGCATGGCATTCGCAACCGAGATCCCGGCCGAAGGGTACGAAGAGCGGGGGCACCCGCTCGCGCATTCGGAGCACCGCCCGGTCGGTGAGATCGAGCGCAAGGGTGGCCGCTTCGAGGTGGTCAGCCCGCATCAGCCGGCAGGCGATCAGCCCGCCGCCATCGCCGAGCTCGAGCGCCGCATCAACGCCGGGGAGAAGGACGTGGTGCTGCTCGGTGCCACCGGCACCGGCAAGTCGGCGACCACCGCCTGGCTGATCGAGAAGCTGCAGCGGCCGACCCTGATGCTCGCGCCGAACAAGACCCTGGCGGCCCAGCTGGCCAACGAACTGCGGGAGATGTTGCCGCACAACGCGGTCGAGTACTTCGTCTCGTACTACGACTACTACCAGCCCGAGGCCTACATCGCCCAGACCGACACCTACATCGAGAAGGACAGCTCGATCAACGACGACGTCGAGCGGTTGCGGCACTCGGCTACCTCCAGCCTGCTGTCGCGTCGCGATGTGGTGGTGGTCGCGTCGGTGTCGTGCATCTACGGTCTCGGTACGCCGCAGTCCTATCTCGACCGTTCGGTGCAGCTCGAGGTCGGCGGCGAGATCGACCGCGACGCGCTGCTGCGGCTGCTGGTCGACGTGCAGTACACCCGCAACGACATGGCGTTCACGCGCGGGTCGTTCCGGGTGCGTGGCGACACCGTCGAGATCATTCCCTCCTACGAGGAGCTCGCGGTCCGCATCGAGTTCTTCGGTGACGAGATCGAGGCGCTGTACTACCTGCACCCGCTCACCGGCGATGTGGTCCGTCAGGTCGACTCGCTGCGCATCTTCCCTGCCACCCACTACGTGGCGGGCCCGGAGCGTATGGAGAAGGCCGTCGCCGCCATCGAGGAGGAGCTGGCCGCCCGCCTGGCCGAGCTCGAGGGCCAGGGCAAACTGCTCGAGGCGCAGCGTTTGCGCATGCGCACCGAATACGACCTGGAGATGATCCGTCAGGTCGGGTTCTGCTCGGGCATCGAGAACTATTCGCGGCACATCGACGGTCGTCCCGCCGGGTCGGCGCCCGCCACCCTGCTCGACTACTTCCCGGACGACTTCCTGCTGGTCATCGACGAATCCCACGTCACCGTGCCGCAGATCGGCGGCATGTACGAGGGCGATATGTCGCGTAAGCGCAACCTCGTCGAGTTCGGGTTCCGGTTGCCCTCGGCGGTCGACAACCGCCCGCTCACCTGGGAGGAGTTCGCGGACCGGATCGGGCAGGCGGTGTACCTCTCGGCTACGCCCGGTCCGTACGAGCTCGGTCAGGTCGGTGGTGAGGTCGTGGAACAGGTCATCCGCCCGACCGGTCTCGTCGACCCGCAGGTCGTGGTGAAACCCACCAAGGGCCAGATCGACGACCTGGTGCACGAGATCCGGCAGCGCACCGAGCGCGACGAGCGCGTGCTCGTCACCACGCTCACCAAGAAGATGGCCGAGGACCTCACCGACTACCTGCTCGGGCTCGGCGTCCGGGTGCGGTACCTGCACTCGGAGATCGACACCCTGCGCCGCGTGGAACTGCTGCGTCAGCTGCGCCTCGGCGAATACGACGTGCTCGTCGGCATCAACCTGCTGCGCGAGGGCCTCGACCTGCCCGAGGTGTCGCTGGTGGCGATCCTCGATGCCGACAAGGAGGGCTTCCTCCGGTCGAGCACCAGCCTCATCCAGACCATCGGCCGCGCGGCCCGCAACGTGTCGGGTGAAGTGCACATGTACGCCGACAAGATCACCGACTCGATGCGTCACGCCATCGACGAGACCGACCGCCGCCGCGCCAAGCAGATCGCCTACAACGAGGCCAACGGCATCGACCCGCAGCCCCTGCGCAAGAAGATCGCCGACATCCTCGACCAGGTGTACCTGGAGGCGGGCGACGAGGTGGCCGTCGGCGGTTCCGGCCGCAATGTCAGCCGTGGCAGGCGCGCCCAGGGCGAACCCGGCCGTGCGGTGAGCGCGGGCATCTACGCCGAACGCGACGTGAAGTCGATGCCGCGCGCCGAACTGGCCGACCTCGTCGCCTCCCTCACCGACCAGATGATGAACGCCGCCCGCGAACTGCAGTTCGAGCTGGCAGGCCGCTTACGTGACGAGATCGCCGACCTGAAGAAGGAACTGCGCGGAATGGACGCTGCGGGGTTGAGCTGAGGATGGCGACGCACCGCGGGCCGCTAGGTGGACTGAGTCGCCATCCAGGCGGCTACGCGTCGGTCGGCCTCCTCGCGGGAGACGTCCTCGACGCGGGTCATCACGGCCCAGCGGTGGCCGAACGGATCGATGATCACGCCGTAGCGGTCACCGGTGACGAAGGTCTGGGTTTCCTCGACGACGCGGGCACCGCGGGCGACGGCACGCGCGAGCGCCTCGTCGACATCGGGGCAGTAGTGCACGATCGAGGTGTGCACCCAGCCCTCGGGGGCACGAACGCTCTTGTCGAGCAGCGGGATTCCGAGCTGCAGGGTGGAATCGCCGATGAGCAGCTCCGCGTGGACGGGCCTGCCCTCGGCATCGTCGGCGCGGCTGAGCACCTTCGCACCGAAGACCTCGGAGTAGAAGTCGATGGCCGCCTCGCCGTCGGCGACGGCCAGGAAACAGGTGATGGAGTGGTAGCCCTCGGGGATGGGTGCAACGTTCATGGTTTCGATCCTGCTCACCCGGCGCTCGCCGGTCTTGTAAGAACGCGACACCGGCGATGACGAGCGGCGATCTCGACGACGCGAAGGGGATCCTGCTCCCGCGCGAGCAGGCCAGACACCGTTCGCTGCGGCGGCTCGAAGTCGGTCCCGCGCTGGCGGAATTCGCCGACCGGTACTGGGTGGTGCGCTGGGATCTGCGTGGCAGACCCGCGTTCCGTGCCGAGGTGCTGTCGTTTCCGTGCGTGAACGTCACCTTCGAACGCAGCAGCACCCGCACCGGCGGATTCGTGAACGGTGTGTGCACCACCAAGTACGTGCGCGATCTCGACGGCGAGGGCGAGACATTCGGAATCCGTTTCCGCCCCGGCGGTTTCGGAGCCTTCACCGGGTGTGATGTCGGTGCCTTCCGCGACGGTTCGGCGCTGCTCACCGAGGTGCTGCCCGAAGCGGCGGGGCTGGCCGAGCGGGTACTGGCCGAGCCGTCCGACGAGAACCGGGTCGGGATCGTCGAGGAATTCTTCGGCGGCCGTGGCGGTGCCGACGACCCGCAGTTCGCGCTGGTGTCGCGCATCGTGACGGCGATGGAGCGGGATCCCGAGCTCACGCGCGTGGACCAGGTCACCGAACGGTTCGCGGTGCCCATGCGCACCGTGCAGCGGTTGTTCCGCCGCTATGTGGGCGCCGGCCCGAAATGGGTGCTGTGCCGGTTCCGGTTGCAGGACGCCGCCGATCTGCTCGCCCACTCCGACCCGGATCTGGCCGAGTTGGCCACCGGTCTCGGCTATTTCGATCAGGCGCATTTCAGCCGGGAATTCACCGCGCAGATCGGGATGCCGCCCCGCGAATACGCGCGCCGTGCCCGCGCGATGGACGCGGCCGCCGCAACGCTGTGAACGGGCACGGTACCGGCGGTGTTGTGACGAAAATCCCAGGCCCGCAGCGGCGTTGATTGTGTTGTGATCTGCCACAATTTCGTCGGCTCGCCGTTCGATCGGCGCAGGTGAATGCCGACGGCGGCGCCCATAATCCGGCACCGCCGGACAAAGTGACCCAACACTCCCGGTGTGATCTGTTGCGAATTGTCGATAAATCGGCGCGCTGTGGCGTTATGGTCGACGCAATTGCCGCGCCGATGCTCGATTCCCGGGTCGTTCGGCGCTGCACCGACCAAGTTGGAGGAGAGATGACCGCCTACCGGACCATTGTCGTCGGTACTGATGGCTCGGATTCGTCGTACGTCGCGGTGGAGAAGGCTGCGGCGCTCGCTGCCGACGCGGACGCGACTCTCGTGCTGGCCTGCGCCTACTTCCCGACCGATGATCGCGATGTCGCCGCCGCCGCCGATGTGCTCAAAGACGAGGCCTACCAGGTCCGTGGCTCGGCGCCGACCAACGAGATCCTGCACGTCGCCCGCGAGAAGGCGGTGGCCGCCGGTGCGAAGAACATCGTCGAGCGCGCCATCGTCGGCGAGCCGGTGGATTCCCTGCTCGAGCTGATCAAGGAGACCAAGGCCGACCTGCTCGTCGTCGGTAACCGTGGCCTCAACACCCTCACCGGCCGCCTGCTCGGCTCCGTCCCCTCGGACGTGGCCCGCAAGTCCCGCTCGGACGTCCTGATCGTCCACACGGTGCGCTGAGGTTCGACCACACGCCGAGGGCGCCGCGCCACCGCGCGGCGCCCTCGGCTGTTTTCACCGCATGACGGGCTCCTGCCTTGTGCCGTCACGCAATCCGATCGACATGATGTCGCTCGGTTCGTCGAGTTCGATCCGGTGCCAGCGTCCACGTGGCACCACGAACGCGGTGCCCGCGGTCAGTGTCACGACATACTCTCCCTCGTCGGCCGTCTCGGGTCGCAGGTACAACCGCATCGCGCCCGTCAGGCAGCACACCGCCTCATCGGCGGTGGGATGCATCTCCCAGTGGTCGGCGTGTACATCGGCGTCGGTCTCGACGTGGAAGGTGGCCAGCTGCCAGCCGTCGGAGCCGGCGGTCATCCGGCGCTTCACGGCGCTCACCGCTCCCTCCGGCTCGAATCGTAGGGCGCGCTCGAACAGATCGATCGGGGACATTGTTCTTCCTTTCACTGTGCTGATGCGGGAACAGGTTGGGCGGCAAGGGGTTCCGTGCGCCGCGTGCGCGGAAGAACGACAACGGCGATCGCTGCGGCCACGGCGAACAGCAGTGCGGCGACGGCGAGGGCGAAGCCATAGCCGCCGGTCAGCGCGGTTGGATCGCTGCTGGTGCCGGTCCTGTTCGCGGCGAGGGTAGCCAGCGTGGCGACGCCGATGCTGCCGCCGAGCTGGCGGGCACTGTTGAACGCACCGGAGGCCATGCCCGCCTCGCCGGGCGCGACGGCGGTGACAGCGGCCGATGCCACCGGCGCCAAACACAGGCCGAGTCCGAATCCGCCGATCAGCGATGGGCCGAGGATGTCGGCCAGGACGCTGCCGTCGGGGCTGATCAGTGCGAACCAGCCGATGCCGACCGTGGTCAGCACCGCGCCGCCGATCAGGATCGGTCGTGGCGAACGGCTCCCGCCGATCCGTGTCGCGACCAGCGTGCCCGCGATGACGCAGAGCGAGAACGGCAGGAAGGCCGCCCCGGCGGCGCCCGCGCCGAGCCCCAGGACCTGCTGTAGATACAGCGAGACCAGGTAGAACGCCGAGAATTGGCCTGCCGCAGCGAACAGCACGAAGAGGTTGGCACCGAGCACCCATCGGTTGCCGAACAATCCGAGGCGCAGCAGCGGATTACGCGCACGGCGTTCGACTACCACGAACGCCGTGAGCGCGACAAGGGCCGCGACGAGCGTCGTGCCGGTCGTCGCCGAGAACCAGCCGTGGCGATCGGTGCGGATGACGCCGGTCACCAGTAGTCCGACACCGGCTGTCGCGGTGAGCGCACCGAGGATGTCGAGGCTCGCGGGTGAGTCGGACGGTCGGTCCGCGGGAACGCCTGCGGCCGTGGACAGTAGCGCCACCGCGACGATCGGGACATTGACCAGCATCACCCAGCGCCAGTCCGCGTACTCGGTGAGCAGGCCCCCGACGAGCACGCCGAGCGCACCACCCGCCGCATTGACGCCACCCCACACGCCGAGAGCGCGGACCCGCGCGGGCCCTTCAGGAAACACCGTGGTGAGGGTCGCCAGCGCGGCGGGCGCGACGGCGGCCGCCGCGATGCCCTGCGCGGCGCGCGCGACGACCAGCTGCCAGGGTGCCTGCGCGAGCCCGCCGGCCAGAGAGGCGATGCCGAAGGCGAGCAAACCGGCGGTGAACAGCCGTCGCCGACCGTACAGATCGCACGCCTTACCTCCGAGCAGCAGAAATCCGCCGAAGGTCAGCGCGTAGACGTGCACGACCCAGGCCAGGTCGAGGGGCGTGAAACCGAGTGCGTCGCCGATCGAGGGGAGTGCGACATTCACGACCGCCATGTCGAGCGCGACCATGAACTGCGCGACGGCAACGGCGGCTAATGCGGCGCCGGAGCGCGGGGGTGAAGAGTTTTTATACATGTATAAAAACTAACTCGACGGCGGACCTGTGTCCAGGCCTGCGCCGGCTGATGGGTCAAGATGGACCTATGGCAACCTCGTCGCGCACCGGAAGACCGGCCCGAATCTCTCGCGCCGACATCGTCGCCGCGGCCCACGGCGTGATAGACACCGACGGCGTCGAGAAGCTGACGATGCGCAGGCTGGCCACCGAACTCGGCTGTACGCCGATGGCGCTCTATCACCACGTCCGCGACAAGGACGCGCTGCTGCGGCTACTCCTCGACGATTACGCCGACCAGGTCGAGTGGCCGGAGCTGCCCGACGATCCACGGCAGCGAATTCTGGTGGCCGCCACGGCGATGCACGATGTGCTGGCCGCCCGGCCGTGGGTGGTCGAGGTCCTCGTCGACGGCGATCTTTTCGGGCGCTCGGCGCTGTGGTTTCCCGAGACCATCATCGACGCCGGGGTCGCGGCGGGACTGTCGCTCGACCGGGCGGCCGAGGCCTATCGCGCGGTCTGGCACTACACCGCGGGTGCGCTCATCATCACCGCGCGGTCCACTCGCCGGGCCGCGCAGGGGCCGACCTATCGGGACGAGGTGTTCGCGAACCTGGACGCCGAGACGACGCCACGTCTGGCCGAAATCGGTTCTCGCTGGACCGATTTCGACGCGACGAGTTCCTTTGGCGCCGGACTGGCCGCGCTGGTCGACGGGCTGCTGTCCGCGCCCCGCTGACCCGCGCGGCGCGCTTCACGCGAGCGTGGACAACACCTCGGGGAGCTCTTCGGTGTGCACCACCGAGAGCCGCTGGGTGGCGCGGGTGAGTGCGACGTAGAGGTCGTTGAGACCGCGCGGGGACTCCTTGACGATGGCCTGGGGTTCCACCAAGTAGACGCGGTCGAACTCCAGGCCCTTGGCGTCGTGCACCGTGAGGACCTGCACCGATTCGCCTGCCAGCGGGGACAATTCGGGGACGAGAGCGGCGGGGGCGAGGACGGCGGCGGTGCCGGGGGCCTGCTCGGCGGCGATCAGCCGGGCGAGTTCGTCCTGCACTTCCGCAGGTGAAACACGATGTGCGCGAGGGGGATTGCCGGTTTCGCGGACCGAGCGCGGTGCCTTGGCGGTGGGGTCGATGGCGGCGAGGACGTCGGCGGCCACGGCCATGATCTCGGCGGGCGTGCGGTAGTTGACCGTGAGCTCGGTGAGCTTCCAGCGTTTGGCCACATAGGGTTCCAGCACCCGCTGCCACGACGACGCGCCCGCCGGGTCGCCGGTCTGGGCCACGTCGCCGACGACGGTGATCCACCGATTCGGGATGCGGCGCATCACCATTCGCCACGCCATCTCCGACAGCTCCTGCGCCTCGTCGACGATCACGTGCCCGTAGGTCCAGGTGCGGTCGCCCGCGGCGCGTTCGGCCGTGGTCTGCCGGTTGCCGAACTCCTGGCGCTGGGCCAGCTGGGAGGCGTCGATCAGGTCGTAGGCCATCAGGATCTCGGGGTCGAGTTCGTCCTCGATGTCCTGGGGTGCGGAACCGGTGAGGATGTCGAGTGCGTCCTGGGCCTCGGCCAGTTGCGCGCGCCACCGGCGGCGGGCCCGTTCGCGCTCCTCGGTGTCGTCCACGCCGAGCAGTTCGGCCAGTTCGTCGAGCAGCGGTGCGTCGGCGGCCGAGAACGTGCCGTCGTCGGGGCGGACGAGTTCGGCGCGGTCCTCGGGGCTCAGCGACTTGGCGGCGCGGTCGAGCCGGGCCGGGTCGGCGAGCAGATCGGCGAGGACCTCCTGGGGTGAGAGCACCGGCCACAGCGCGCTGATCGCGGCCTGCACTTGCGGGTCGGCGCGCATCTCGTCACCGATCTCGCTCAGATCGGCAGAGCTGAGCAGGCTGGTGCCGCCGGACAGATCGGCACCCATCGTCGCGGCCAGCTGATCGGTGAGCGCGTCGATCACCGACGAGGCGAAGATCGGCCGCGCGAGATTGTGCGGACGGCGCGAGGAACGAGCCCGGCCACGCGCCCGGGTCGCGATCTTGCGGTCGAGCAGCACCGGGTAGCCGTCGAAGGTGAGCCGCACCGGTTCCGCGGGCACTTCCTGCCGGTCGCGCACCGCCTGCTTGAGCACCTCGAGCATGTCGAGCGAGCCCTTGATCTCACCCGCGCGCAGCGAATCCTCGCGGACCGCCTTCACCCCCGGATACAGGTCACCGATGGTGGACAGCAGCACACCGGTCTCACCGAGCGAGGGCAGTACCTGCCCGATGTAGTCGAGGAAGGTGGCGTTCGGGCCGATGATGAGCACACCACTCTTGGCGAGCTGCTGGCGGAAGGTGTAGAGCAGGTAGGCGGCCCGGTGCAGCGCCACCGCCGTCTTGCCGGTGCCCGGCCCACCCTGCACCACGAGCACACTCTTGTGCTCGGAGCGGATGATCGCGTCCTGTTCGCTCTGGATCGTCTCGACGATGTCGTTCATGTGCCCGGTGCGGGCCGCGTTCAGCGCGGCGAGCAGGGCGCTCTCGCCGCCCACGCCGTCGTCGGTACCCACCGCGCCGTCGCGTTCGGCGGCGCCGAGGTCGAGGTACTCGTCGTTGATCGCGGTGACCGTGCGGTTGCGCGAGCGGATGTGACGGCGGCGGACCACGTCCTCGGGATTGGCGGTGGTCGCCAGGTAGAACGGGCGCGCCAGGGGAGCGCGCCAGTCCAGGAGCAGCGGCTCGTAGTCGTTGTCCTCGTCGAGGATGCCGAGGCGCCCGATGTAGCGGGCGGCGTCCTCGGTGGCGTCCAGGTCGATGCGGCCGAAGCACAAACCGTGCTCGGCGGCGTCGTATTTGGCCAGGTCTTCGCTGTAGAGCGCGGTGAACGACTCGCGTTCGCTGCGCGCCTGCGGGGTGCCGCCCGCTTCCAGCAGCACGGTCTTGAGCCGGTTCTGCGCGTAGTCGCGCATGGCGTCGAGGCGGTCGTAGAGCACCGTGAGGTACTGCTGTTCCTGTTCGATCTCGCGGCCGCGCCCGCCCTGGTCGGCGGTTGCGCGGTCGTCGGCGAGGCGGTCGGGCAAAACAGGACTCCTTTGTCACCGCGTTGAGAACAGAGTTGTCGAGTCTACTTGCCCCCGGACGGCAGCGCGCCCGTCGCGGGGAAGACTTCGTCACCGGTCACCGGCGTGAAGTGCTCGACCACCGGGAAAGGCTCATAGAAGTGATGTAACAGCGCACGCCAGCGCCGATATTCCGGCGACCCGTGAAAAGTGTTCGACGATCACGCCGACCAGTTTGTCAGGACGCGTGCGTGGTGTGGTTGCGGCGACCGGAGGGCTTGTCGCGGTACATGGCCAGATCGGCGTCGTGCAGTACGGCTTCGGGAGTGCGGCGCTCGTGCGGGCCGAGTTCGGTGACGCCGATCGAGGCGCTCACTTCGAGACGGTGCCCGCTCGCGATGATCGGCTCGGCCATGGTGACGCGCAGCCGTTCGATCAGACGTGGCAGATCGGTGCGCTGCGGGTGCCCGGCGAGCAGCACCAGGAACTCGTCCCCACCGAGCCTGCCGACCACGTCCTCGGCGCGCAGCGCGCGTTGCAGGCGCTGGGCGACGATCTGCAGGACCGTGTCGCCGATGGCGTGGCCGAGAGTGTCGTTGATCGCCTTGAAGCCGTCGAGATCGATGAACAGCACGGTGGTGACCAGGGCGCCGCCCTCGTCGGCCAGTGCCGCCGACAACTGCGACAGGATCAGCGACCGGTTGGCCAGTCCGGTCAGCGCGTCGTGGGTGGCCTGGTACTCGAGCTGCATCTTGCTTGCCCGGTATTCGGTGACATCGGCGAACGACGACACCCCCGCCGAGTCCGGGCTGTCGGGGTTGAGCAGCCGGCAGTTACACGACAGCCACACCTGCTGACCGTCGGCCCGGCGCACCCCGAACACGAACCGCGTCACCGGTTCGCCGGTCGTCAACGTGTGCGCCATCGGATGCCTGCCCACGGGCAGCGGCTGACCCTCCCAGTCGATCATCGTGACGGGCAGCTCGTCGAAACGCGCACCGAGGACCGGCGCGGAGTCGGCGATGCCGAGGATGCGCCTGCCCGCCGGATTGATCGATTCGAGCCTGCCCCGCCGGTCGACGACCAGCACACCCTCCTCGAGCTGGGAGACCACGGTGGTGAAGTACGCCTCGGCCTGCCGTGCGGAGGCCTCGGCGGCCCGCTGCGCGGTCAGGTCGTGCACCACCACCTGATAGGCCAGCTCGCCCTGCCAGGCCGTGAGCACCGACACCGTCTGCACGGGCACCTTCTGCCCATCGATGCGCAACAGGTCCATTTCGGTCGGTGGTGACGCCGCGCCCTCGGCGGTGAGCTGGGCGATCCGGTCGAGCATCGCCGGAATGGAGTCGGGATGCACGAAATGGGTGATCCGCAATCCGAGCAGGTCTTCGGCCGTGTGCGCGCCGAGCAGTCGCACCATCGCCGGGTTCACGTAGACGATGACGCCCGCCTCGTGCACGCAGATGGCATCGGGAGTGTGTTCGACCAGCGAGCGGTACCGCTGCGCGAGCAGCTCGGCGTTCGCCGCGTCGGTGTTGGGTTTTCTCACTGCGATACCCCCGATCTCGGCCTGGTCTTCGGATGACGCACCGGACTATCGTGGTGACCCTCGACGAGATCCGCGAGGAGCGACGTGAGACCGGAAGGACGTCCCGGCGGCATGGCCCACCGAGTCGATTCTATGTCGATCGGTGGTATCGGTGTGGTCTCCGGCTACGGCTGGGGCCGTGAACAATTGTTTCAGGGGGTGCTGGGGGGAAAACCGGCCGCCGGTCTGTATCCGGGTTACGGGCCGGGACGTGACGAGCACGCCTGGGTCGGCCGGATTCCGGACGGCGGCGACCCGGCGCACGGTCGCGGATTGTTCGGGCGCGCCGTGGTCGCCTCGGCTGCCGAGGCGGTGGCCGACGCCCGCGCGCGTGGCTGGCGCGACGAGGGCCGAACGGTCGGCCTGGTGCACGCCATCACCCTCGGCGACGTGGCCGACTGGCGCGATTTCTACCTGCGCGACGGCGGGCACCGCCGCTCCCGCGACTACCTGCCGATGCTGCCCTCGACCCCCATCTCGGTGGTGATGCAGCAGTACGGCTTCCACGGCCCAGCCATGAACGTGTCGGCGGCGTGCAGTTCGGGCAATGTCGCCGTGCTCACGGCGCGGCAGTGGCGCGACGCGGGCCTGGTGGACGACGTGCTCTGCGTGAGCACCGACCTGTCGGCCACCCCGGAGATGCTCGAGCATTTCGTCGGGATGGGCGCGGCCGTGTCCGATGTCGATCCGTTCACCGCGTGCCGCCCGTTCCAGGAGGGCAGCCTGGGGTTCGTGATGGCGGAGGCGTCGGTGGCCGTGCTGCTCACCGACGCGGTGGATCAGCCTTACGCGCGGGTGCTCGGCGGCGCCATGAACAACGACGCCTACCACGTGGTCTCGGTCGAGCCGACGCACGAGCAGTACCTCGAATGCGTGCGGAAAGCATTGCGCGACAGTGGGGTAGCGGCGTCGCAGGTGAACTATGTGAACGCGCACGGCACCGGCACCCGCCAGTGCGACGACGCCGAACGCGACGTACTGACTACCGTTTTCGACGACCACCCGTCGATCATCTCGGTCAAGCCGCTCACCGGTCACTGCCAGGGGGCCGCAGCGGCCGTGGAACTGGCGTTGATCGCGCTGTCCTACGACACCGGCGTCGTCGCGTCGGCACCGGTCGTCGCGCCCGCGCATCCGCGATTGCTCGACGGGCCGACCCCGATGCGCGGTGGCCTCACCGTGAATCTGTCGATGGGGATGGGCGGCAACAACTCCGCCCTCGTCGTCGGTCCGGCCTGAGGTTCAGTCCTCGCCCGCCTCCGGCCCGCCCGCCAGGGCGAAACCGCCGGTGGTCGGTTGGTCCTGCGGGAGCGGCACCGCCCAGCGCAGTCGCGTGCCCGGCATTTCCGAATGATCGCCGTCGGCGTCGGCTCGCACCGCGGGCGCGATCTGGAACCGGCCGCCCGCTTCCAGTGCGCGCTGCTCGAGGTTGCGCAGCCCGCTGCGGACGACGTGGTTCGGGATGCCCCATCCGTTGTCACTCACGGTGATCGTGAGGTCGTCGGCCACCTCGATCACGATGGCCACGGTGTCGGCGCCGGAGTGACGCACCGCGTTGCTCACCGCCTCGCGCACAACGGCTTCGGCGTGATCGGCCAGTTGTGGATCGAGCACCGAGAGCGGGCCGGATACCTGGATGGTCGCGCGCATCGCGATGTCGGCGGTCTGGCGCCGGATCGCCAGTTCGAGCCGCTGCTGTAACCCCTCGCTGTGGCCCGAACCGCTGGCGTGCAGGTCGAAGATGGAGGTGCGGATCTCCTGCACCACCTCCTGCAGATCCATGATCACCGTCGAAAGTCGTTGCCGCACTTCGGGAACCACCGCCTTGGGCATGGTGGCCTGCACGGTGAGGCCGATCGCGAACAGGCGCTGGATCACATGGTCGTGCAGGTCGCGGGCGATGCGGTCGCGGTCGGCGACGATATCGAGCTCACGCATCCGCCGTTGCGCGTCGGCCAGGCGCACCGCCAACGCCGCCTGATCGCAGAACGCGGCGGTGAGTTCGAGCATCTCGTCGGAATAGGGTGCGAAACCGGGCGGGCGGATGGTCACCAGCACGCCGAGCGTGGCGTCGGGTGTGCACAACGGAAGGACGAGAGCCGGTCCGGCACCGGGCAATTCGGCGACCGGGAAGTCGACGCCGAGGACCACCTCGGACACGTCGTCGAAGCGCAGCGGTGTGCGCCTGCTGAAGGCGTCGCCGAGTACCGTGCCCGCGATCGGGATCGTCTGCCAGTCCTGGCCGGCGTCGGGGCCGGTCCACTGGGTGACGACCAATTCGCTGACCTCACCCGGGGATTCGTCCGGCACCGGTACCGAGGCCAGAAACGCCTGGTGCGAACCGGTCAGCCCGCGGGCGTGATCGACCACATGGGCGAGCACACGGTCGGATTCGGTGCCCGCCAGGAATTCGGTGGCGATGTCGCGCGTCGCCTCGATCCAGGCCTGTCTGGTGCGCGCCTGCTCGTAGAGGCGCGCGTTGTCGACCGCGATACCCGCCGCCGCGGCCAGCGCGAGGACGAGCACCTCGTCCTCCTCGGTGAACGGTTGCCCGTCGGACTTCTCGGTCAGGTACAGGCTGCCGAACACCTCGTCCCGGATGCGCACGGGGACACCGAGAAACGAGTGCATCGGCGGGTGGCCGGGCGGGAAGCCCACCGAGGACTCGTGCTCGGTGAGATCGTCGAGCCGCAGCGGTGCCTTCTCCGCGAACACGGCACCGAGCACACCGCGGCCCGCCGGTAATCGCCCGATCCGGTCGCGGATGTGTTCGGGCATACCCTCATCGATGAACTGCGCGACCTGCTGCCCGTGCCCGCGGACCGCGAGCGCGCCGTAGCGGGCGTCGACCAGGTTCATCGCCGTGCGCACCATGGTGCGCAGGGTTTCGTCGAGATCGAGGCCCGCGGTGACCGTGAGCATGGCCTCGACCAGGCCGTCCATCCGGTCGCGCGAGCCGATCATCACCTCGACCCGGTCGGCCACCTCGCCGAGCAGGGCGCGCAGGCGCTGCTGAGACGCGGTGCGGCCGGCCGAATATCGGCCGCTCCGACCGTCATTCGCCATCGCCGTATCCCGTCGCCGCCCACCTTCGTACCGAGTCAGGAGAAGTCTAGTCCTCGAGGTTGGGGACTTTCGGCCCTTCTACCGCACCGCGCACAGTGGTGGCATAGGGCAGCGGGGGGACGCCGGATCGAGAAGTGGGGCAAGAGATGTATTCGTTGTCGAGCACCCAGCACTGGACTACCGCCGCCGACCCCGAGCTCGCGGTGACCACCCGTGGCGAGGTACCGGCTCAAGACGTCACCCGCGCGGTGCGTGCCATCACCCGCGTGATGCGGCGCCATCATCTCGACAGTCCGGCCCGGGTGCGCGTCACCGCTCCGCGCGGAAACGACGAGCCGACCCTCGTGCAGGCCAACATCCGCACCAACGACACCCTCACCCGCGTGCAGGTCACCGGGCCGGGCGGGTTCGCGGTGACGTTCGCCGCCGAACGTCTGGACCGTCAGCTGGCGCGCCGCGCGGGTAAGGAAGCACGTGGCGCCTGGCCGGACCCGGCCCGGCGCCCGCTGGCCCAGGTCACCGAGACCCGCCCGATCATCCGCCGCAAGGACTGCGCGTTGATGACCGGTACCCCGCTGGAAGCCAGCACTGTCCTGGACGCGATGGATTACGACGCGTATCTGTTCACCGACGCCGATACCGGCGAGGACGCCATCGTCACCTGGGCCGACCCGCACGGCGTGCGCCTGGCCCGCCAGCACCGCACCGTCGCCGCGGGCGACTCGGCGCACCTGCCGCTCACCGCCAGCGCCATGCCGGTGCGGGTGGTGCAGGACGCGGCCCCGGTCTATGCCGAGGACGAGGCATCGGACGTGCTGTGCCGTGGCGGCCTGCCGTATCTGTTCTTCACCGACAGTCACAGCGGCCGGGGCAACCTGCTCTACCGCCGCTACGACGGGGACCTGACCATCGTCGTCCCGTCCTGATTTCTACGGTTCGCGCAGCTTGGTCGCCAGCACCGCGGCCTGGGTGCGGCGTTCGACGCCGAGTTTGGCCAGCAGGCGCGAGACATAGTTCTTGACCGTCTTCTCGGCCAGGAACATGCGGGCCGCGATCTGACGGTTGGTCAGCCCCTCGCCGAGGAGTTCGAGCAGGCGGCGTTCCTGGTCGGTCAGACCCGCGAGGGGACCGGTCGGTTCGGTGCTGCGGCGCAGCCGGGCGCGCAGCGCGTCGGCCGCGCGGGTGTCGAGCAGGGAGTGACCGGCGCCGACCTGCTTGATCGCGTCGGCCAGCTTCATCCCGTCGATGTTCTTCACCACATATCCGCTGGCACCGGCCAGAATGGCGTCGAGCATGGCGTGCTCGTCGGAGAACGAGGTGAGGATCAGGCAGCGCAGGTCTTCGAACTCGGCCAGCAGATTGCGGCACAGCTCGATGCCGTTGCCGTCGGGTAATCGGACATCGAGCACCGCCACATCGGGCCGGGTCTCCCTGATCCGCACCATCGCCTCGGCCACGCCACCTGCCTGACCGATCACAGTGAGTTCAGGATCACCCTCGAGCAGGTCGATCAACCCGCGCCGCACGATCTCGTGGTCGTCGACCAGAAACACCTCGAGCACGGCGGCCCCTTCATCACGTAGAACGTCCCCCTGTTCGGTCCAACATAATCCGCCCGCCCGAATCCTGTGCAGAGACAGACAATCACCCACCCAAATCCTGTGCACAGACAGCAAACTCGCTCACCCAAGTCCGCCATGACCGCACTCCCAACCCCGCACGACCCGACCTCGAGGAGGGTCCGCCGCGAAGCGGCGCAGCGGCCCGGCCGCGCGATAAGCGCTCGAAGCGCATGCGCGAAGCGCGAGTCTCGAGCGCTTATCGCGTGGCCCCCCAGGGGCCGCGCTCGAGCGCGCCAGCGCTCCAAAAACACAGCCAGCACCTCCCGGGGCGCAAGCGCTCGAGCGTTTCTGTCGGTGGGTCCACCTAGCATTGATTCCTGGGGGTTCATGTCCGGCGAGCGGATGACGATGGAGAAGGGATTCACCAGGTGGCGGAACGCCTCACTGTGCGCGGAGCTCGGGAACACAACCTGAAAGGTGTGGACCTCGATCTGCCGCGCGACAGCCTGATCGTGTTCACCGGTCTGTCCGGTTCGGGTAAGTCGAGTCTGGCGTTCGACACGATCTTCGCCGAGGGACAGCGCCGGTATGTCGAGTCGCTGTCGGCGTACGCGCGCCAGTTCCTCGGGCAGATGGACAAGCCGGATGTGGACTTCATCGAGGGCCTCTCGCCCGCGGTGTCGATCGACCAGAAGTCGACCAACCGCAACCCGCGTTCGACGGTCGGCACGATCACCGAGGTCTACGACTACCTGCGCCTGCTGTATGCCCGCGCGGGCACGCCGCACTGCCCGGTCTGTGGCGAGCTGATCGCCAAGCAGAGCCCGCAGCAGATCGTCGACCAGGTGCTGGCCATGGACGAGGGCCTGAAGTTCCAGGTGCTCGCGCCGGTGGTGCGTACCCGTAAGGGTGAGTTCGTCGACCTGTTCGACCAGCTCAAGACCCAGGGTTACTCGCGTGTGCGGGTGGACGGTGTGGTGTATCCGCTCACCGATCCGCCCAAGCTCAAGAAGCAGGAGAAGCACGACGTCGAGGTGGTCGTCGACCGCCTGTCGGTGAAGGCCGCGTCCAAGCAGCGCCTCACCGACTCGATCGAGACCGCGTTGCGGCTGGCCGACGGCATCGTCGTGCTCGATTTCGTCGACCGGGACGAACACGCGCACGACCGGGAGCGCCGTTTCTCCGAGCGCCTGGCCTGCCCGAACGGCCATCCGCTCGATATCGAGGATCTCGAGCCGCGCTCGTTCTCCTTCAACTCGCCCTACGGCGCCTGCCCCGACTGCACCGGTCTCGGCATCCGTAAGGAGGTCGACCCCGAACTGGTGGTCCCCGATCCGGATCTGAGCCTGGCCGAGGGCGCGATCGCGCCGTGGTCGCGCGGTCAGACGGCCGAATACTTCAACCGCCTGCTGTCGGGTCTGGCCGAGGCCATCGGCTTCTCCATGGACACCCCCTGGCGTGAACTTCCGGCGAAGGCACGCAAGGCGGTCCTCGAGGGCAGCTCCGACCAGGTGCACGTGTCCTACACCAACCGCTACGGACGCAAACGCTCCTATTACGCCGATTTCGAAGGCGTGATGCCGTTCCTGCAGCGGCGCATGGACAACACCGAGTCCGAGCAGATGAAGGAGCACTACGACGGGTACATGCGCGATGTGCCGTGCCCGGTGTGCAAGGGTGCCCGCCTGCGCCCGGAGATCCTGGCCGTCACCCTGGCCGCCGACGGCAAGAACAGGTCGATCGCCGAGGTCAGCGACCTGTCGATCGGGGAGTGCGCGCACTTCCTCAACTCGTTGACGCTGGGGGAGCGCGAGACCGCGATCGCCGGTCAGGTGCTCAAGGAGATCCAGGCCCGGCTCGGCTTCCTGCTCGACGTGGGCTTGGAGTACCTCACGCTCTCGCGCGCGGCGGCGACATTGTCGGGCGGCGAGGCACAGCGCATCCGGCTGGCCACCCAGATCGGTTCCGGCCTGGTCGGCGTGCTCTACGTGCTCGACGAACCGTCGATCGGCCTGCATCAGCGTGACAACCGCAGGCTCATCGAAACACTGCTGCGGCTCAAGAAGCTGGGCAACACCCTGATCGTTGTGGAACACGACGAGGACACCATCCGCGCCTCGGACTGGGTGGTCGATATCGGTCCGCTCGCCGGTGAGCACGGCGGTCGCGTGGTGCATTCGGGTCCCTACCAGGAACTGCTCACCGAGCCCGAATCCCTCACCGGCGCTTATCTTTCCGGCCGCGAGCAGATCGAGCTGCCGCTGGTACGCCGCGCGGTGGACAAGAAGCGCAAGCTCACCGTCGTCGGCGCTACCGAGCACAATCTGCAGGGCATCGATGTGGCGTTCCCGCTCGGTGTGCTCACCTCGGTCACCGGCGTCTCCGGTTCGGGCAAGTCGACGCTGGTCAACGACATCCTGGCCACCACGCTGGCGAACAAGCTCAACGGCGCGCGGCAGGTGCCGGGCAGGCACACCAGGATCAACGGTGTCGACCAGCTCGACAAGCTGGTGCAGGTCGACCAGTCACCGATCGGGCGTACCCCGCGCTCGAACCCGGCCACCTACACCGGTGTCTTCGACAAGATCCGCACCCTGTTCGCCTCGACCACCGAGGCCAAGGTGCGCGGTTACCAGCCGGGCCGGTTCTCCTTCAATGTCAAGGGCGGCCGGTGCGAGGCGTGCTCGGGTGACGGCACGCTCAAGATCGAGATGAACTTCCTGCCGGACGTGTACGTCCCGTGCGAGGTGTGCCACGGCGCCCGCTACAACCGCGAGACGCTCGAGGTGCACTACAAGGGCAAGACCATCGCCGAGGTCCTGGACATGCCGATCGACGAGGCCGCGGAGTTCTTCGAACCGGTCACCTCGATCCACCGGTACCTCAAGACCCTCGTCGAGGTCGGTCTCGGGTACGTGCGCCTCGGTCAGAGTGCCCCGACCCTGTCCGGCGGTGAGGCGCAGCGCGTGAAACTGGCCGCCGAGCTGCAGAAACGCTCGACCGGTCGCACGGTGTACATCCTCGACGAGCCGACAACCGGTCTGCACTTCGAGGACATCCGCAAACTGCTCAAGGTCATCAACGGCCTGGTCGACAAGGGCAACACGGTGATCGTCATCGAGCACAACCTCGATGTCATCAAGACCTCCGACTGGGTCATCGACATGGGCCCGGAAGGCGGTTCCGGCGGTGGCACGGTCGTCGCCACGGGCACTCCCGAGGAGGTGGCCCAGGTCGCCGACAGCTACACCGGTCAGTTCCTGAAGGAAGTCCTCGCGGCACCGGCTCCGAAGAAGCCCGCGGCGAAGAAGAAGACCGCACCGGCGGCGAAGAAGGCGCCCGCCGAGACGGCGACGGCCAAGCGGTTGGCCAGGAAAGCGGCCGCATTGCGCTGACCGGCAGGTGTGTCGGGGCGGAACGGGTTACCGTTCCGCCCGGGACTTCCCGAAAACCCTACGAAGTGAAACGGCCATAGGTAACATTCGCCTCGCCGTCGCCGGAAGACCGGTCAGTAGCGGTTTGTCGATCGACATCCAGTGGTGTCACGCGCGGCGTGGGCAGCGCGGTCGCGGATGTCGTGCAGTACGAAAGGAACGTCCCCATGGATGAAGCCACGATGGCGCTCATCGGCCAGATTCTGAATTTCCTCAGTGGCGGGTCCTCGCTGGCCTACGAGCCCACGACGCCGACGCCGACTGCCTGACCCGGCAGCCCCGAAAGGATCACCAGCAATGGATACCGGAAGCGCGGCCATCTTCACCGCCCTCGCCAACATGATCTCCTCCGGCTCGGCCGTCTCGGTCACCCCCGGTCAGCCGCCGACTCCGACCCCTACGGTCTGAGCGGCGCTCACGACGTAAAAAGATCCGCCGGCACGCAGGTGCCGGCGGATCTTCGCGTTTCAGGGCTCAGTGCACCGGGCCGGTGTACTTCTCGCCCGGGCCCGCACCCGGCGCGTCCGGCACCGACGACGCCTCACGGAAGGCGCGTTGCAACGCCTGCAGGCCCTCGCGGATCGGCCCGGCGTGCGGCCCGAGGTACTCCACCGACGAGGTGACCAGGCCGGCCAGCGCGGTGATGACCCGGCGCGCCTCGTCGAGGTCGACATTGGCGCCGGTGTTCGGGTTCTCCTCGGCAAGGCCGAGCTTCTCCGCCGCCGAACTCATCAGCATCACAGCGGCCCGGCTGATCACCTCGACCGCGGGAATGTCGGCCAGGTCGCGCACGGGAGGATCGAGCTCGTCAGTCATGGGGATCAGGCTATCGCCAGCCCCGTGCGGGCCACCGCCGCCGGGCCGATTCGGCGATAGCGGAATGCGATGCTAGACTTTTCGCTGACGACCGCCCCTGGTCGTGTCATGCACTTCCTGGGGCAGATAAGTGGAGCCCGACTCCCACCGTTGCCGGCGAGTAATCGTACTGGACAAACGGTCCCGGTCACCCGCTCGTTGTGGCGGGTTCCTCGCGTGTTGTTCGCGCGAGGGTCGACACCGTGCCCTCGGGCGTGGTGTCCGATGATCGGTCGACTCGGGCCCCGTCGCGGAGAAATACCGCAACGGGGCTTTCGCGTTGAATCAGGGGTTGCAGTTATTGCGTGCGGTCGTTAAGACGACACCGCTTGACCTAGGAGGCCCCATCAGCACTGAGACCCGCATCAACGATCGCATCCGAGTTCCCGAGGTTCGACTCATCGGACCCGGCGGCGAACAAGTTGGGATCGTGCGTGTTGAAGATGCACTTCGCGTCGCGCTCGAAGCCGATCTCGACCTGGTCGAGGTGGCACCCGATGCCCGTCCGCCGGTCTGCAAGATCATGGACTACGGCAAGTTCAAGTACGAGACCGCGCAGAAAGCGCGCGAGTCCCGCAAGAACCAGGTCCAGACCGTGATCAAGGAGCAGAAGCTCCGCCCGAAGATCGACGACCACGACTACGAGACCAAGAAGCGCAACGTCGTTCGCTTCCTCGAAGCCGGGTCGAAGGTCAAGGTCACGATCATGTTCCGCGGTCGCGAGCAGTCGCGCCCCGAACTCGGCTTCCGGCTGCTGCAGCGGCTGGCCTCCGACGTCGCCGAACTCGGCTTCGTCGAGACCTCGGCCAAGCAGGACGGCCGCAACATGACCATGGTCCTCGCCCCTCACAAGGGTGCGAAGACGCGGGTGAAGGCGCAGCAGGACTCGGCACCGGCCCCGCGTCCGGCCGAACCGACCGCACCGGCACCGGCTCAGCCGACCGCTCCGGCCGCCGCCGAGCAGGCCGCGCCCGCGGAGCAGGCGCAGGCCGACCCGCAGTAACACCGATTTCACCGACTAGATAGAGGAATCCATGCCGAAGAACAAGACCCACAGCGGCGCCAAGAAGCGATTCAAGGTGACCGGCCGGGGCAAGCTGCTTCGCGAGCAGGCGAACCGTCGCCACCTCCTGGAGCACAAGTCCTCCCGCCGGACTCGTCGTCTGGAAGGCACGGAGTCCGTTGCCGACGTCGACGCCCCCCGCGTGAAGCGGCTGCTCGGTCTCGCCTGATCCAGGCAGACCGTCGCACCCCGACGACTGCGCGGCCGGGATGACCGGACGCCGACAACTACCGAATTCGGGCGCCGCCGCGCCCCCCAGATGATCAAGGACTGAAAAGTGGCACGCGTCAAAAGGGCTGTCAACGCTCAGAAGAAGCGCCGTTCCATCCTCGAGGCCTCCAAGGGCTACCGGGGCCAGCGTTCGCGCCTGTACCGCAAGGCCAAGGAACAGCAGCTCCACTCGCTGACCTACGCCTACCGCGACCGCAAGGCTCGCAAGGGTGACTTCCGCAAGCTGTGGATCGCTCGTATCAACGCCGCCGCGCGTCTGAACGACATCACCTACAACCGCTTCATCCAGGGCCTCAAGGCCGCTGGTGTCGAGGTGGACCGCAAGATCCTCGCCGAGCTCGCCGTCTCCGACGCCGAGGCCTTCGCCGGTCTCGTCGCTGTCGCCAAGGCCGCGCTGCCCGCCGACGTCAACGCCCCGGCCTCGGCTGCCTGAGCTTGACGACGCACAACGATCTGTCGGAACGACCCGTGGACGCGCTCTCCGAGCGCAACCCGCGGGTCGTTTCGGCTGTCAAGCTCCAGCGCGCCGCGCACCGCCGCAAGACCGGCCTGTTCCTGGCCGAAGGCGCCAATGCCGTCACCGCCGCGCTGGAGACCGGCCGAGTGCGTGAGCTGTTCTACTCGCTCGCCGCGGCCAAACGCGATGTCGCGCTGATCGCCGGTGCCGACGCCGACGGTGTGCGCACCACGCTGGTGAGCGATCGCGCCGCCGAGCACCTGGGCGAAACCGTCACCGCGCCGGGCCTGGTCGCCGTGTGCGAGCAGCTCGATGTGCCGCTCGGCCAGATCCTCGACGGTGCACCGCGCATGCTCGCCGTGCCCGTGGAGATCGCCGAACCCGGCAACGCGGGCACCCTCATCCGGGTTGCCGACGCCGTCGGCGCCGATGGTGTCGTGCTCGCCGGTGACGCGGTCGACCCGCACAACGGCAAATGCGTCCGCGCCAGCGCGGGCAGCCTGTTCCACGTCCCGATCGCGCGCAGCCGCAGTATCGACGCCACCCTCGACGCGCTGTCCTCGGCCGGAATCACGCTGCTGGCGACCACCGCTCACGGTGAGGTCGACCTCGACGACGCCGACGACATCCTCACCGGGCCGGTCGCCTGGCTCTTCGGCAACGAGGCCCACGGCCTCGACCCCGCCGTCGCCGCCCGCGCCGACCATCGCATCCGCATCCCCATCCACGGCCGCGCCGAAAGCCTGAATCTGGCTGCGGCAGCGGCGATCTGCCTCTACGCCAACGCCCGCGTCCAGCACGCGAAGTAGGTCTTCACAGTTCCACGGCGCACTGCAGTTCGTCGAGGACGGCCCTCGACCAGGGGAGTTCGATGGCGTCGGGCCCTGCCACCTGCATCGCGGTCATGATGGTGAGCAGCATGCCGGTGGCGAGGAAGCGGCGGGCGTGCAGGGCGTCGGCGCCCGTGCGGTCGACGATCAGCTGGTAGATGCGGCCGAAGTGTTCGCGCACGTGATCGCCGATCTCCGGGTCGGCGCTGGCGGCGACGCCGTGCAGCAGCACGAGCGGTAGCTGACGTTCGGAGAGGAATACGTCGAAGTTCGTCCCGAGGCTGCGCAGCGCTTCGGCGGTGTCGGCGTCGGGCGCGATCTCGGCGCTGCGGAACACGTCCTCGATGCGTGCGCACACGTGCTGCAACACCGCCACGAACAGGTGCTGTTTGCTGCCGAAGAGTCGGATCACATACGGCTGCGACACCCCCGCACGGCGGGCCACCTCATCGGTTTTCGTTGCGGCGTACCCGGATTCGGCGAAGGCGCCGACGGCGGCGGCGAGGACCTGGGCGCTGCGCTCGGCCGCGGTCATCCGGGTTCTCGTCGTCTCGCTCATGCATTCGCCTCCGGTCGGTACGCGGATTCCTCTTGACATGTTATCAGCGGATGCATAACCATTGGAATCAAGTTATCAGTGGATTACAACAAGGGTGGGTCATGACTCAGACACTCGATCCCGGCGATGCCGTTCTCGCCGGCGCGCCGTCATCCGGCGGGAAGGCCAAGCCGATCGGTGCGGTCGTTGCCGCCGTCGGTATCCCGATGTTCATGGTCACGTTGGACAACCTCGTGGTGACCAACGCCCTGCCGGTGATCAAAACTGAACTGGGAGCGTCGCTTTCGGACCTGCAATGGTTCGTCAACGCCTACACACTGTCGTTCGCGGCTCTGCTGCTCACGGCCTCGGCGCTCGGCGATCGCCTCGGCCGCCGCCGGATGTTCCTGGCGGGAATCGCGGTGTTCGTCGTCGCATCGGCTGCCTGCGCGCTGGCCACCGAGCCGTGGATGCTGATCTTCGCCCGCGCGATTCAGGGCGCCGGTGGCGCCGCGGTGATGCCGTTGTCGCTGACACTGCTCGCCGCGGCCGTGCCCGAGCGGATGCGCAGCGCCGCGATCGGGATCTGGGGCGGTCTGGCCGGGCTCGGTGTGGCTGTCGGGCCGGTGGTCGGCGGTGCCGTCGTCGATGGGCTGAACTGGCAGTGGATCTTCTGGCTCAACGTGCCCGTCGGCCTGCTCGCGCTGCCTTTCGCCGCCCGCATGCTGAGCGAATCACGCGGTGCCGCACGCAAACTCGACCTGCTCGGTCTCGTCCTGTCCGCCGCTGGCGTGCTCGCACTGGTGTGGGGCGTGATCCACGGCGCCGAGGACGGCTGGACCGCTCCGCAGGTGCTCACCGCCCTGGTCGGTGGTATCGCGCTGTTGGTCGCGTTCGTCGCCTGGGAGCACCGCACCGCCGAACCGATGCTGCCGCTGCGCATGTTCGCCAACCGTGGCCTGAGCCTGACCTACCTCGTGTCGTTCGGGTTCTCCGCCGGTGTGTTCGGTGCCATCTTCCTGCTCGCGCAGTTCTTCCAGGTGGTGCAGGGGTACTCGCCGCTGGAGTCCGGTATCCGCACGATGCCGTGGACGATGGTTCCGATGGTCGTCGCCCCGCTGGCCGGACTCGTCGTCGACCGGGTCGGCCCGCGCGTCCTCATCGCCACCGGCCAGGTCTGTCTTGCCGTGTCCCTGGCCTGGATGGCGCTGATCACGAGCACGGACGTCCCCTACATCTCCTTCGTCGCGCCCTTCGTCCTCGGCGGCATCGGCATGGGCCTCACCTTCGCCCCGTCGTCCACCATCGTCATGGCCAGCGCCTCACCCGCCGACCAGGGCATGGCCTCGGGCATCAACAGCACCGTCCGCGAGGTCGGCGTCGCGATGGGCATCGCGGTCCTCGCCTCGGTCTTCGCCACCGCCGGCTCCTACACCGACCCCCAGTCCTACGTCGACGGCCTGATCCCCGCAGTCTGGGTAGGCGCCGCCCTGGTCGCCGCCGCCGCGATCATCGCCGCCTTCCTGCCCCGGCACACCCGACCGACTGCCTGACCTGCGGTGGGGGGTCGGGGCTATCGTCTAGCCGGCAATCCGCACGAATGGAGCGACCGCATGATCGTCCGCTCGATGCATCCCCGACCCGGCAATCTTCGCGAAGTTGCCGAGGCGATCGAACGCGCGACGGGCCTGCAGGTCGAGATTCTGGGAGGGGTGCTCGTGATGTCACCGCCCGGGTGTGGAAAACACGCGGGCACGATCCGTCGACTGCGTCACCAACTCGAATCGGTCATGCCCGAAGGGGCTCGCTGCCTACGAGGTGACATCGATCGCGATGCCAGGCGATACAGACGACTACTGCACACCGGACCTCGTCGTTCTGCCCGATTCCTGGGACACCGATGACGAATGGCTCGCCGATCCCGCCGACGTGGAACTCGCCGTCGAGGTGATCTCGAAGTCGGAGAAAGCGCACCAGATCACCGGCAAGAACGGCTGGTACGGCGCGGCAGGGGTACGCACTCTTCTGGTCGTCGACCCGCGGTTCGGCCGTTGGGCGCTCTACCGCGATCCTGACGCCGGTGTGTACCCCGATCCGGTCGAGGGGACGTTCGGTGACCCCCTCGTCCTCCCCGAGCCGCTGTCGACAGCCGTCGACACAGCCTGCCTGCCGCTCTACGGATAGAGCCGTACGCGCGCACCATCGATCGCAGCAAGGAGCGATGGGCTGGTGAGTGCCTAATCCTGGTCGGGTGGGGTTTGCGGGTGGACCTCGGGGCACAGTCCGCCCGCACGCGGGAACGGGCGGGGGCGGATGGGGCGGATGCCGAGGCCGCACAGTGCCAGGCCGCTGCCAGGCGCGGTGCGTCGCGTGCGCCGACCCTGGGGTGGGGTGGAATCGCGGGTCTGTTCAGGCATCGATTCGTCCTGTCTCGCGTCGAACACGGCGGATGTGTTTGATCGGTTGGACGGAACCGGGGACGATTCGGTTCCCTCGGATCGCGGTTCGGTGTCGATCTTGGTGAGAACCCTCCGAAAACCGGTCTGACCTGGACTTGTCAGTCCTGATTGCGACTCCACGCAGGTCCCCGCTGTGCCCCCCGGTAATCCGGATGAACCGAGCGAACCCCATCCCATAGGATTTATGCAGCACCGATACGGGTAGGCAATGACGCACCCGTGAACCGATCCCCAGGGGAGAGTCGAACAATCGTGGCCGACGACAACAGTGGAGTCGAGCAGGGCGCAGGCCCGTTGGGCGCCGAACTGACCGAGGAGGCACTCGCGGCAGCGGCGGCGGAGGCCGAGAAGGCGTTCGCCGCGGCGGCCGATCTGGACGCGCTCGCGGTCGCCAAGACCGACTACATCGGCGGCAAGTCGCCGATCGCGCTGGCGCAGCGTGAGCTGGGTCGTCTGCCCAAGGAAGAGAAGGCCGACGCGGGCAAGCGGGTCAATATCGCGCGCAAGCGGGTCTCCGACGCCTTCGAGGCGCGCCGCGCGGCGCTGCTGGAAGAGCGCGATCAGGCCGTGCTGGTGGCCGAGAAGATCGACGTCACCCTGCCCGCTCGTCGCCGTCCGGCCGGTGCCCGGCATCCCATCACGGTCATCTCCGAGCAGATCGCCGACGTGTTCGTCGGCATGGGCTGGGAGGTCGCCGAGGGCCCCGAGGTCGAGACCGAGCACTTCAACTTCGACGCGCTGAACTTCCTGCCCGACCACCCGGCGCGCACCATGCAGGACACCTTCCACATCGCCCCCGAGGGGTCGCGCCAGGTGCTGCGCACCCACACCTCCCCGGTGCAGGTGCGTTCGATGCTGGAACGTGAGCTGCCGATCTACGTCGTGTGCCCCGGTCGCACCTTCCGCACCGACGAGCTCGACGCCACCCACACCCCGGTGTTCTCCCAGGTGGAGGGTCTGGCCATCGACAAGGGCCTGACCATGGCCCACCTGCGTGGCACGCTCGACGCCTTCGCGCGCGCCCTGTTCGGCCCCGACACCCGAACCCGCATGCGCCCCAACTACTTCCCCTTCACCGAACCCTCGGCCGAGGTCGACGTGTGGTTCCCGGACAAGAAGGGCGGCGCGGGCTGGGTCGAGTGGGGTGGCTGCGGCATGGTCAACCCGAAGGTCCTCATCGCCAGCGGCATCGATCCCGAGGTGTATTCCGGATTCGCGTTCGGTATGGGCATGGAGCGAACCCTGCAGTTCCGCAACGGGATTCCCGACATGCGCGACATCGTCGAGGGTGACGTGCGGTTCACCCTGCCCTTCGGTATCCGGTCGTAGAGAGAGAGCGAAAACGTGCGAGTAGCACAGTCCTGGCTGACCGAGATCCTGCAGCGCACCACCCCCGAGTGGTCGGTGTCGGCCGAGGAACTCGACGCGGGCTTCGTCCGGGTCGGCCTCGAGGTCGAAGAGGTCGACAAGCTCACCCCGATCGGCGGTGACATCGACAAGCCGCTGGTGGTCGGCCGCGTCGCCGAGATCACCGAACTCACCGAGTTCAAGAAGCCGATCCGCTTCTGCAAGGTCGATGTCGGCAACCCGGAGTTGCAGGAAATCGTCTGTGGCGCCCGCAATTTCGCGGTCGGCGACCTCGTCGTCGTCGTGTTGCCGGGTGGTGAGCTGCCCGGTGGGTTCAAGATCTCCTCCCGCAAGACCTACGGCCACACCTCCAACGGCATGATCTGTTCGGTCGCCGAGCTGGGCATCGGCAAGGATCACGACGGCATCCTGGTGCTCGAGCCGGGTTCCGCGCAGCCCGGTGACGACGCCAACGTACTGCTCGGCACCGACGACACGATCATCGAACTCAACATCACCCCGGACCGCGGCTACTGCTTCTCGGTGCGCGGTCTGGCCCGCGAGCTGGCCTGCGGTTTCGATCTCGAATACGCCGACCCCGCCGTGCGCACGCTGCCCGACGGCGAGTCCGAGGCCTGGCCGGTGCGGCTGGAAGCCGACTCCGAGTGCACCCGCTTCGGGGCCCGACGCGTCACCGGGGTGAACCCGAACGCGGTGAGCCCGCTGTGGTTGCAGCGCAGGCTGATGCTGGCAGGCATGCGCCCGATCTCCCCGGCCGTCGACGTCACCAACTACGTGATGCTCGAACTGGGGCAGCCGCTGCACGCCTTCGATGCCGCGAAACTCAACGGCGGCTTGGTCGTTCGCTCCGCGCACAAGGGCGAGACCCTGCGCACCCTCGACGACACCGAGCGCACCCTCGATGCCGAGGACGTGGTGATCGCCGACGATTCCGGTGTCATCTCGCTGGCCGGCGTGATGGGTGGGGCCAGCACCGAGGTCGGCGCCGACACCACCGACGTGATCCTCGAGGCCGCCACCTGGAACCCGTTGCGCGTCTACCGGACCGCGCGCAGGCACAAGCTGTCCTCGGAGGCAGCCAAGCGCTACGAGCGGGTCGTCGATCCCGAGATCAATATCGTCGCCCTCGATCGCGCCGCCACCCTGCTCGCCGAAATCACCGGTGGCACCATCGAATCCACGCTCACCGACATCCGGGTGCCGCTGGAAGCGGCGGCGCCGATCGCGATGGACATCGACCTGCCCGACCGCGTCGCGGGCGTCACCTACCCGGCGGGCACCGCCGTGCGCAGGCTGGCCCAGATCGGCGCGCACGTCGACATCGAGGTCAACGACGCGGGCAAGACCCAGCTGCTGGTGACTCCGCCGAGCTGGCGTCCCGATCTGTCCCAGCCCGCCGACCTGGTCGAAGAGGTGCTGCGGCTCGAGGGGCTCGAGCAGATCCCGTCGGTGCTGCCGTCGGCGCCCGCCGGTCGCGGCCTGACCGCGCAGCAGAAGCGTCGACGTGCGGTGAGCCGGGCGCTGGCGTTCGCCGGTGCCGTCGAAGTGCCCGCGCCGGTATTCCTGCCGGGTGGCGTGTTCGACGTGTGGGGGCTGGATGCCGACGATCCGCGCCGCAACACCACGCGCGTGCTGAACCCGCTCGACGCCGAGCGTCCGGAACTGGCGACAACGCTGCTGCCCGGACTGCTGGAAGTGGCTGCCCGCAATATCTCTCGCGGTGCACGCGACCTCACCATCTACGGCATCGCCCAGGTGGTCCTGCCGGGTGCGCAGACCCGTGCGGTGGAGGCGCTGCCGGTGGATCGCCGGCCGACCGACGAGCAGATCGCCGAGCTGAACGCCTCGCTGCCCGCCCAGCCGGTACACGTCGCGGCGGTGCTGAGCGGTAAGCGCGATCCGCGCGGACCGTGGGGGCCGGGTCGTCCGGCCGAGGCTGCTGACGCGTTCGCGCTGGTCGACGAGGTGGCCGACGCCGCAGGTGTGGTGATCGAGCGCCGCGCCGCCGCCTACCTGCCGTGGCATCCCGGCCGCTGCGCCGAACTGCTGGTGGACGGCGTGGTCGTCGGCCACGCGGGCGAACTGCACCCCGCCGTCCTGGAACGCGCCGGTCTTCCCCCGCGCACCTGTGCGCTGGAACTCGACCTCGACGCGCTCCCGCTGGTCGAATCCCGTCCCGCTCCAACGGTTTCGGCGTTCCCCGCCGTGCTGCAGGACGTGTCGATCAGCGTCGAGAAGGCCGTCCCCGCCGCCCAGGTGGAGACCGCCCTGCGCACCGGCGGTGGTGACCTGCTCGAAGACATCGCCCTGTTCGACGTCTACGAGGGCACCCAGGCAGGGGAGGGCCGCAAATCCCTCACCTACGCCCTGCGCTTCCGCGCTCCCGACCGCACCCTCACCGAGGACGAGGCGAGCGCGGCGCGCGATGCTGCCGTCGCCTCGGCCACGGCAGCGGTCGGCGCCGAACTGCGCGCCTGAGATTCCAGCTGAAGCTGAGGCCGTCCGGTATCCGGGCGGCCTCAGTCGGCTTCGGGCAGCGTCAACCCGCTGACGGATCGTCGCGTTGGCCCGGCCCTGGGCGGGGCTGTGCGCGCGGCGACGGTCGCACGGCGCGACTGCTGGCCGTCGCATCAGCCGGACCCGAGTGGTTCAGGATCGCAGCGCCTCGGTTCCCGTCAAGGGCGGGTAGTGTTCACCGCCCATCTCTTCCGCTGCGCCGATATAGGTGGTGAGGGCGTCGCGGGAGCGGGCGAGTGCGGCCATCTGTTCCTCGATGCGCGTGAGTCGTGACCGCATCGCCCCGATCAATTCCGGGCAGCCCGGCAGGTCCGGTACCTCGCCGTGGGCGCACGGCAGGAGGTAGGCGATGTCGGCCGAGGAGAGGCCCGCGGCGAGCAGGTGCCTGATCTGGGTCACCCGCAGGACTGCGCTCTCGTCGTAATCGCGATAACTGTTCGAGCGGCGGTTCGCCTCGAGCAGCCCCTGGGCCTCGTAGTAGCGCAGCTGGTGCGTGTGCACGCCGGTTCGTCTGCTCAATTCGCCGATCCGCACGACATCCTCACTTGACCTTCACACCGGTATCAACGTTGACGATGGTGCCATGACCGAAACAACCACTCCTGTCGCCGTTCTCGGCCTGGGCCGGATGGGCCGGGCACTCGCCCGTGCCTTCCTCTCCGCCGGGCACCCGACCACCGTCTGGAACCGCACCCCTTCCGCCGCCGACGAGCTGGTCGCAGGCGGCGCCCGGCACGCCGACACCGTCGCCGATGCCGTGCACGCCGGACGGCTGATCGTGGTCTGCCTGACCGACTACCCGGCCGTCTACGCGGTGCTCGAGCAGGCCGACCTGGCCGGAACCATCGTCGTCAACCTCACCTCCGGCGACTCCGCCCAGGCCAGGGCGGCGGCCCGCTGGGCCGAGCAGCGTGGCGCCCGGTATCTCGACGGCGCGATCATGGCCGTTCCGACGGTGATCGGGACCGCCGACGCCGTCCTCCTGCACAGCGGCGCGCAGGCCGACTTCGATGCGGCCGCGCCGGTACTCGCGGCACTGGGCACCGTCACCCATCTCGGCGCCGATCACGGTCTGGCCGCCCTCTACGACGGCGCCGGGCTGGCCATGATGTGGAGCGTGCTCAACGCCTGGTTGCAGGGCACCGCGATGCTGCGGACCGCCGGTGTCGACGCACGCACCTTCGCGCCGTTCGCCGCGCAGATCGCCACCGGCGTGGCAACCTGGCTGCCCGGATACGCCGAACAGGTCGACAACGGCGCCTATCCCGCCGAGGTCGCGGCCCTGTCGACCGATGCCGCGTCGATGACACACCTCGTCGAGGAGTGCGAAGCGCTCGGGGTGAACGCGGAGCTGCCGAAACTGTTGAAGGCGATGGCCGAAAGGGCGATCGCCGCCGGTCACGGGGCCGAGCAGTACCCGGTGCTCATCACCGAGTTCGCCAAGCCGTAGCCGGATCGGTGGTGGGCCGGTGGCGGGGCGGGATAGGTTGGCAGCGTGTCGATGATGAAAGGCGCCAATGTCGTGGTGCCCGCCGCCGAGGTCCGGGTCGAAGTGAGTTGGCAGGCGGGGCCGGGGGTGCCCGACGCGGACGCGTCCGCCCTGCTGCTCGCCGGGACGAAGGTGCGCTCCGACGACGATTTCGTGTTCTACAACCAGGCGGTGCACCCCTCCGGGGCGGTGCGCCACGCCGGGAAACGCCAGGGCCCGACGGTTGTCGACACTCTGTCGGTGCGGTTGGCGCAGGTGGAACCGCAGATCGAGAAGATCGTGCTGGCCGCCTCCGCCGACGGCGGCACCTTCGGCCAGTTCCGCGACCTCTGCATCCGGGTGCTCGACGCGGCGACCGGTGGGGAGGTCGCCCGATTCGACAGCACCGGCGCCACCACCGAGACCGCGTTCGTCCTCGGCGAGTTGTACCGCCGCCAGGGTGCGTGGAAGTTCCGTGCGGTGGGCCAGGGGTACGACACCGGACTGGCCGGGCTCGCAACGGATTTCGGAATCACCGTCGACGATGCCCCGGTCGACCAGCCCTTCACTCCGCCCCCGAGCCCCGCACCCCATCCGCAGTCAGCGGTGGTGCCGACCCAGCCATACATTCCCCCACAGAGCCCATCTCGACCTGTCCCGCCGGCGCAGCCCGCTGTTCCGCCGCCGGTTCAACCATTCGCCACGCCGCCCGGTCAGCAGAATCCGGTTCCGCATGGCCAGCCGTTCTCCGCGCCATCCGGTCAACCGCATCCGGGCCAGCCGTTCGCCGCGCCGCATCCGGCCGCTCAATTCCCCGCTCCCGCAACACCATCCGGCCCGCCGGTGAACCTCGCGAAAGTCTCCCTCACCAAGGAATCCCCGAGCGTCTCGCTCACCAAGCACGGCGCCACCGGCGGTGTGATGCGGGTGAATCTCAATTGGACCTCGATGGCCGCCACCGGCCGCATCTTCGGCAAACTGCGCGGCAAGAACATCGATCTCGACCTGTGCTGCTTCTTCGAATTGGTCAACGGCGCGATCGGGTCCGTGCGGGCGCTGGATCGGCGTTTCGGCGCGCTCTACGAACCGCCGTTCATCCACCTCGACCAGGACGACCGCACCGGCGCGAGCATCACCGGCGAGAACCTGTCGATCAATCTCGACTACACCCGGTTCTTCCGCCGCATCCTCGTGTTCGCCTCGATCTACGACGGGGCAAGCGATTTCCGCAACGTCCACGCCACCGTCACCCTGCACCCGGTGAATTCGGCGCCGATCGAGATGACACTCGACGGGTGCACCGACAACTCCCGCGACGCCGTGCTCGCGGTGCTCGAGAACGTCAACGGTGAACTCGTGGTGCGCCGCGAAGGTGTCTTCGTCCGGCCGCCCGCCGGGCAGCCGGGTGGCGGCGTGATGGAGATCGCGCGACTCTACAACTGGGACTTCGGTTTTCAAGCGGGACGCGGTAAGTGATGCGGCATCCGGCGACCAGGGTGCTCAACGCACTGGTCTATCACCCCGAGCGGCACCTCGCGCAGACCCCGGCCGCGCTCGGCCTGGACTACCGCGATCTGCACATGCGCACCGCCGACGGCATCGATCTGCACGGCTGGTTCGTGCGTGCCGAACGCCCGCGCGCCCACATCCTCTACGCCCACGGCAACGCCGGGACCATCGGTGACCGGGTGTCGATCATCGCGCTGCTGGTCGCCGCCGGTTTCGACGTGCTCGCCTTCGATTACCGAGGTTTCGGGCACAGCAGCGGCGCCCCCGGCGAGCACGGCACCTACCTGGACGCGCGTGCGGCGCGCACCGCCCTGCTCGAGCAGCCGGAGGTCGACCCCGCACGGGTCGTCTACCTGGGCAAATCGCTCGGTGGTGGGGTGTTGCTCGAGCTGGCGGGCGAGCACCCGCCCGCGGGCATGGTCCTGATGTCGACCTTCAGCGGTATGCGTGACGCCGCCCGCTCGGTCTATCCGTTCCTGCCCGCACCGCTGGTTCCCGACGCCTACCCGAACCTGCGCCGCATTTCCGCGCTGCGGGTGCCGGTGCTGATGATGCACGGCGAACACGACGAACTACTGCCGCTGCGCCACGCCGAACGCCTGTATGCGGCCGCGAACGAGCCCAAGCAGTTGATCGTGGTTCCCGGTGCGGGCCACAACGATGTCATCGACACGCTCGGACCGCGCTGGCCACAGCTCATCGCGCAGTGGAGTGAGTTCCTCGACAGGTGAGCTCGGCTGCGTAGCCTGGCGGTATGAGCGAAACGAGCGAGATCCTCGGCCGGCTGGCCGCGCTGCCCGACGCCGAGCTGGTATCGCTGCTGCGCGCGGCGGTGTCGGGCAGACCGGGGCTCGGCGCCGTCGCCGCCGCGCTGGCTCAGGTGGAGGCCGGTCATGCCGAGGTCGGCCCGCCTGTGATGCTCGACACCGAGGCCGAGATCGTCGACGCGGAGCCTGTGGCATCCGAGCAGGTCGGAGATGGTCATGCGGTACCGCCGGTACCGTTCGGGGGTTCCGGACCCGCCGCGAACGCTGTGACCGGCGGATATTCCACTTCTGGAGTGCCGACATTCGACGCGGTTCGCGATAAGGTCGAGCAGCGTTTCGGCACCGCCCAGGGCATGGGTGAACTCGACCGGCAGACCCCGGCGGGCCGCAGCGCCGACGAACAATGGGAGGCGCGGGGCAAGGCCGCGCGCGAGCGTCTGGATCAGATCCGGAAGGCGATGCGGGACAACGATTCCGGCGCCTAACCTCGCGTCCTCCCAACCGAGCGACAACCGTGATTGGGTGGACATACATGACGCAGGCGCGCCAGATCGCCGAACGACTGCTCGACGCGCAGGTCGACTACCTGCTCGGCGAGGTGACCGGCGAACGGTTCGCCGAGGTGATCGCCCGCGACGTGGCGGCCGTACTCGCCGTCGGCGACACCATCCGGTTCGGTGATGTGGTCTCCCTGGCCGACGGCGAGGAGACGGTGGCACGGGTCTTCGACCGCATCGGCGGTTCGCCGGTCATCGCCGACACGGTCGGGGTGTTCTCCGACGCCATCTACGACCACATCGCCACCAACACCGACTACACCCTCGGCGATGTCGTCGACCGCGAGCCGGTGGAAGCGCTGCTGGAGAAGATCTTCGGCATGCACCAGGCCCAGGAACGCATTCTGGACCGGCTCACCGAGAGCCCGCTCGTGGCGACCGTCGCGTCGCGTTTCGTCGACAAGCTGATCGGCGACTTCATGCAGGCCAATCGGGAACGCGCCGAGAAGATTCCGGGTGTGTCCTCGCTGATGTCGCTCGGCCAGTCCGCGGCCAACCGCGCCAAGAAGGTCGCCGCCGACAGCACCTTCGTCGGTGATCTCGCGGGCAAGGGCGCGCTGTTCGCTCTCAAGCGCACCAACAACGCCATCCGCGACATGCTGCGCGACGCCCCCGTGCACTCGGCGGCGATGGAATTCTGGGACCTGCACGCCGACGAACCGGTGGCGGGCCTGCGCGAATACCTCACCCAGAAGGACCTCAACGAACTGGTCCAGATCTGCTACGAAATCGCGGTCACCACCAGGGAGAAGGAATACTTCGGCCTGCTGGTCCGCGAATGCGTCGAGGTGTTCTACACCCGCTATGCCGACCACACCCTGTCCTCGATGCTTCCCGAACTCGGTCTGAACGCCGACGACATCAGCACCGAAATCCTGCGCTACGGGCCCGCCGTCATCGAAGCGGCCAAGCGCAACGGAGTCCTCGCCCAACTCCTGCGCGAACGCCTCGAACCCTTCTACTACTCCGATCAGGTCCTCGGTATTCTCGCCGGGGAATGAGTGTCGATCCCCACTCGAAGCGGGCCGGAGGGCGAAGGTTCCTTCCAGCCGCATGCGGGTTTCGGTGCCTTGGCGAGGGTCGACTCGGGTGAGGACACCGCTGCCACCTCGATCTCGGTTCAGCGGGGTGCCGTCCTGATCGCGGTCGACCACTACCGGCACCGGGCGAGTCCGAAGCTCGCGCAGAAGGATGTGGCCGCGGCGGCGTTGCGGTAATTTCGGCGAATTGCCCGAATTATCGCAGTGGACGGTTATCGTTCGTATCCGGTTCACCGCAAGTCTTCTCGGCTTTATGGCTCGGCAAATGTGGGTGGCGTCACAGCGGAAACTGTGCGAAACAAGTCGGACATCGAACGAATCCGTCACCGAATTACGGTGGGAGCGGTGAGCTTTCCGACACAGAGAGCCCCGTTCATTTCCGGCATGTTGAGATCAATGCACGAATCCCGTTCTTACGCTGTCCCGGATTGACCGTGCACCCGTGGCAGTGCAAGTTGACACCTGACTTTCGGTGGGCCGCCGCGAAATACCGCGTGTGGTGTTTCAGAGGAGCAGGTGGTGCGTTCACATTCCCGTCGGCGGGCCGCGGGTGGCGGGCTGATCCGGCCGCGCACCATTTCCGGGCAGCTCGCCCGGATTCTCGCGGTGTCGCTGGTGCTCGTGCTCGTGCTGCTCGGAGTGACGATGTCGACCCAGATCACCGCGTTCCGGCGCAGCGGGGAAACCGTGGACGCGGTCGCGGTTGCCCTGGCCGCACAGGATCTGGTGCACCAGGTGCAGCGCGAACGCGGGCTCAGCAACGGTTTGCTCGGCGGTGACGCGCGGCTGGTGCAGGCGGTCGGGGACCAGCGTCCCGCCACCGACGCGGCGCTGCGCATCCTGAGCGCCGCGCTGACCACCGACCCACCCGGCGCGGGGGAGGTGCGCTCGGCGCTCGGTCATCTCGGCGGTCTGCCCGGCGTCCGGTCGCAGATCGACACAAGGACCGTTTCCCGACAGGCCGCGTTCCAGTTCTATTCCGACAGCATCGACGCGCTCAACCGGCTCGCCCTCGGCCTAGATCAAGCCCGCGACCCCGCCGTGCGCCACGGCATGCAAGCCCTCTACGCCCTGGGTGACGCCAAGGAGTTCACCGCCCGCGAACGTGGCTTCCTCAACGGTGTGTTCGCGGCGGGGGAGTTCGTGGCGGGGGAGTACGTGCAATTCCTCGACATCCGCGCGGCCCGCACCGCCGCGCTCACCCAGTTCGACCGCGAGGCGACTCCGGCGCAGCGCGACCGACTCGCCGCCGTCATGGGCGGTGAAAGTGCCATGCGGGCAGCGGAATCGGAGAACATCGCGATCGCGTCCACCGCCGGACCGTTGACCGTTCCGGTCGACCCGGCGGTGTGGTGGTCGCAGATGACCGAGGTGATCGACGCACAGCGCACCGTGCAGCAGGCAGTCGGCGACGATGTGCGGGCCCGCGCCGCCGACCTGCGCCGCACCGCGGCCATCGTGCTGGCCGCCTTCGCGCTTGCCGCATTGCTGGCGATCGCCGCCGAGGTCGCGCTGGTGTTCGCGAGTGTCCGGGCCATCGTGCGACCCCTGGCCGAGCTCGCGGCCGAGGCCGACGACGTGGCTTCCACCCGATTGCCCGAAGTGATCGCCGCATGGCGCGGCTCCGCCGACGCCCGCCCCGACCCACCCGCGCCCGTCCGCACCCCACCGGGCTCGAGTGTCGAGATCGGTGCTGTCGCAGGCGCTTTGGACCGCGTGCAGAGCACCGCCTTCGACCTCGCCTCCGAACAGGCGCTGGTGCGACGCAACACCACCGAGTCGATGGCGAACCTGGCCCGGCGCAATCAGAATCTGGTGCGCAGACAGCTCGGCCTCATCAGCGAGTTCGAACGCGAGGAACTCGACCCGAAAACCCTGTCCAACCTGTTCGAACTCGACCACCTCGCCACCCGCATGCGTCGCAATGCCGAAAGCCTGCTCGTCCTGGTCGGCGAGGCGAGCCCGCGCCGGTGGGCCGAACCGATCGCGCTCACCGACGTCATCCGCGCCGGGCTCTCGGAGGTCGACGACTACCGGCGGGTGGTGCTGCGTCGCGTCGACGAGGTCGCGATCACCGGTGCGGTGGTCAGCGAACTCGCGCACGCTCTGGCCGAGCTCATCGAGAACGGTCTGGCGTTCTCCCCACCCGACCTCGAAGTGGAGATCTACGGGCGCAAGGTGGCCGGCGGGTACTTGCTCGCGGTGGTCGACCACGGCGTCGGCATGTGCTCGCCGAGGCCAATGCCCGCCTACGCGGCGAGCAGGACTTCATCGTCGCCTCCACCCGCTACCTCGGCCACTACGTGGTCGGCCGCCTCGCCGGCCGTCTCGGTATAGACGTGGAACTCAACACCTCACCGGTGAGCGGCATCGTCGCCCGGCTGTTGCTGCCGTCGAGCCTGATCGTGGACGAAAGCTCCTCCGGGCGTGGGGATTCCGGCGGTGCCCGAATGGGGCGACAGTCCACGGGTAGCCATGACGACGTCAACGGCTCGCCCGACGATGCGCGGCACAGCCGAGGACAGCTGGCGGCGAGCGGAGTCGACCGCGTGCCGGAACCCCCCCGACGCGGCGCCCGCCACAACGCGTCCGACCGGGAGGGGGCCGGTCGCCCCGACGACCGTCACCCCGAACCAGGACGGAACGATGCCCGTGTGCCGGACCTCGACGAGCAGGGTGGCCGGCGGTCGGAGTCGGGCCGGAACGGTGCCCGTGTGCCGGACCTCGACCAGCAGGGTGCCCATATTTCGATGCCGATGCCGATGCCGACGCCGATGCCGACGCCGAACGGCTCGCCGCCGAACTTCGATCAGCATGATGGCCGACAACTACGAGTCGATCCGCTGAACGGCCACCACGCGGCTCAGCAGCCCGTCGTTCTTCCCGCCGAACCGCCCGGCGCCGACCAGGGTTCCCCTGCCGTCCCCTCGCCCTACATTCAATTCCTCACCGGCACAGGCGCGACCGCCCGGAGCGGTTTGAACCTGTCGCAAGAACCGCGCGGCACTCGGGGCGAGGGGGTGGGCGGTGACCTCGACGTTCCTGGTCAGGCGTCGGTCGAACGTACCCGCAACGGCATGGTGAAGCGCACCAAACGCGCCACACCTTCGGACCGTCCCCGCCGCGAAGCCCCGCTGCGCGACCGCCCGCCGGTCACCGAACGTACTCCAGACCAGACCCGCAGCATGCTCGCCGCGTTCCGCACCGGTCACGAAAGCGGTAGCGGAACAAGCGAAGACCACCCGATCCGCTGACAGCAAGGAGCCACGGTGACCGCTCACCTCCCGACCGCCGACCCGCACACCTTCAACTGGCTGCTGGGCAATTTCGTGCGCAATACCGATGGGGTGCGCGACACGGTCGCCGTTTCGTCGGACGGCCTGCTCATCGCTATGTCGGAAGGTCTCGACCGTACGGGCGCCGATCGGCTCGCCGCCATGGTGTCAGGACTGTCCAGCCTGGCCCGAAGTGCCTCGCGCAGTTACGACTTCGACGGCCTGAAGTTGATCCTGATCGAGATGAAGCGCGGCTTCCTGCTCGTCTCGGCGCTGGGCGACGGCAGCTGCCTCGGCGTGATCGCCGACGGTGGCTGCGATGTGGGTCTGGTCGGCTACGAGATGGCTGTGCTCGCCGAACGAGCGGGCGCTCTGCTGGACCCGATGTTGATCGGTGAGCTGCGAGAGACGTTGCGCCGATGAGGGATTCCGACCGCCCCCGCCTGCCCGACCCACGCATGGTCCCGCTGAACCAGCCGACGAGCTGGAGCGCCGGGCCACCAGTCAGCCGGCCGGCCGACGACACCGACGACGATCGGTTCGTCCGCCCCTTCGTCGTCACCGCGGGCCGCACGGTCCCGGTCCTCGACGGCCTGCGCCTCGAAACCCTGGTCGTGGCAGCACCTTCGGCCTTGTCGGCACCGTTGCGTTTCGAGGAGCACACTGTCGTGCGGTTGTGCCAGCATCCCCACTCCATCGCCGAAATCGGTGCCGCTCTGCGGGTTCCGGCCGGTATCGCCAAGGTGATCGTCAGCGATCTGGCCGCAGCCGGTCAGGTGACCGTGCGCGACGCGCCCGAGCTGACGACCGCCGCCATCGAAAGGATCACCGACCTTGTCCGCGCACTCTGAAATCCGCGGCGCAGCGTCGCCGCCGTCATCGGTGAAGATCGTGGTCAGCGGCGGTTTCGGCGTCGGCAAGACGACCTTCATCGGTGCCATCTCCGAGATCGAGCCACTGGTCACCGAGGCCGCGATGACCGAGGTGTCGATCGGCGTCGACAACCCCGGCCGCCACGCCGAGAAGACCGCGACCACGGTCGCGCTGGACTTCGGCCGCATCACCCTCGACCGCTCGCTGATCCTGTACCTGTTCGGCACCCCAGGCCAGGACCGCTTCGTCTTCCTGTGGGACGACCTCGTCGACGGCGCCCTCGGCGCGGTGATAGTGGTCGACACCGCCCGCGTCGAAGACTGCTATCCCGTCCTCGACTACTTCGAAGACCACAACACTCCGTTCGTCGTCGTGGTCAACCGCTTCCCGGACACACCCCACTTCGACCTGTCCGAAGTCCGCGAAGCCCTCGGCCTCGACGACTGGATCCCCGTCCTGGACTGCGACGCCCGCGACCGCGACTCCGTGCGCGACATCCTCGTGGCACTCCTCGAGCAGGTCCTGCTGCACCGCGCCCTGCCCCGCCGCCGGGAAGTCAGCTGAGCAGGGTCGGCGGAGCGGTGGGGCAGGGTGTCGCATGGTGCGGTATGGCACGCGCCGCCACGACATCCGATGCCTCAGCGGCTGCCCAGCGGGGCTCCGAAGAAGGTGGCGAACTTGGCGGACAGGGTGTCGCCGAGGAAGGACAGGGCGCCGGGAGTGGCGGCCATGGTCCCTGCGTCGGAGGTGGTGCAGCCCTGCGGTGCAGGGACCCCGTCGAGCCGGTCGCGCAGCCAGAGCAGGGCGGCGGGGCCGCCGACGACCTCGGCGACGATGTGTTCGCTGGCGTGGTCGCGGGTGTAGGTCAGGGAGGTGTTCGGATCCCGGCAGTAGGTGTCGACCAGGGTGTCGGTCGCGGCGAGGGGGAGGATCTCGTCCCACGCGGAATGCCACAGGAACAGCGGCATATCGGGGACGGACTTGCCCATGCGTGTGTCGTCGAGCATGGCCGCCACCGGCGGGTCGTCGAGCGGGTTGCCGTCGGAACCGATCATGCCGGTGAGGTCGAGGAACGGCAGCAGCGCCGACTGGTACTGCACGCACAGCGGCGACTTGACCGCCATCAGCCCCCTGCCGAGCGGGTTCAGTCGTTGATCGAGATAGGTTGCGAAATCAGGGTATTCGCGAGTGAGGCCGAGGACGGCGGCGAAGACCAGGCCGGAGGTGAGCTGGTTGTTCGCCATGGTGAGGGCGGCACCCAGATCCGCGCCGACCCCACCCTCGGCCGCGCCGACGATTTTCAGTTCGGGTGCGTAACTCGCGTGCAGCTCGGCGGCGTGCCCGGTCGCGATCGACCCGCCGGAGTACCCGTAGAGGCCCACCGGTGCGTCGGGCCCCACCTCGAGCGGTGCGAATCCCGTTGCGGCGCGAATTCCGTCGAGGGTGATCCGGCCAGCCAGCGGCCCGGCGGCATAGGCCGAGTACGGACCCTGATGGTCGGGCACGACGACCGCCCAGCCCTGCGCCAGCGCCGCCTGCGCGAACAGGAATTCGGCGGGCACCACGATCTGCCCGGCGACCGGCGCGACCGAAAGATGTTGCAGCGCATAGGACGGCGCGCAATAGCCCGCGGTCGAGTCCTCGGCCAGCTGGACCGAGAGCAGCTTGCGCGGTGAGATCGCCTGTCCACGTGGCTTGATCAGCGTGGCCACGGCCGGGATCGCCTCGTCGCGGCTGTTGTTGGAGCGGTAGGACACCTGCCACGCGTCGACCTCGACCGGCAGCACGCCGAAGTCGGCGATGGTGACCTGCCTGGCCGCGATGATCGCGCCGGGTTCGGTCGCCGCCACCACATCGGCGGGCGGGAGGTAGAAATCCGGGTCGAGCTCGGGCGGCAGCGGAATCACCGGGGCGGGCGGGATCGCCGCCGGCTCGGCCGCGACCGGACCGGCCGCCACCAGCGTTGCCGCCGCGAGCACGCTCGTGGCCAGGGCTAGCCAACGCGGAATCAGGGGAGATCTCATCGTGCACAGTCCTCACAGGAATTGAGACGCCTTCGTCTCAATGGCGGCTACTATGGCACGAGTGTGGTGTGGATCGCAATCAGCTGCGGGTTACGCAGGCGCGGTCAGGGCATTGAGCAGGGTGGTGAAGACATCGACGAGATCGTCGACGGGCGGCCGGGGGTCGTCGAGACTCCACTGGTGCACGGCGCCGTTGACGGCGCCGATGAAGGCCGCCATCGCCATCCGCCAACCGCCCGGCGGCGTGCGCACACCGTCGCGCGCGGCCGCGACGGTGGCGACCACCTCGCCCCACTGATCCCGGACCCGAGCCCGGTGTTCCTCGACCGAGGCGCTCACCCCGACGATCTCGACGAACGCCACCTTGGCCGCCCGGATGTCGTCGGTGATGGTTGTCGTGTAAGCCCGCAGCGCGGCTTCGATGAGGGTGCGCAGATCGTCGGTGCCGACGGCCGCCAGCGCGGCTAGCACGGCGTCACGCGCCCTACCCTGCACCGTGTCGTACACCGCGACCAGCAGTTCCTCGCGTCCGGCGAACTGCTCGTAGAACTGCCGCCGCGACAGACCGGCCGCGGCGCACACATCGGTGAGCGAACTGTTGGCGTACGACTTCTCCGCGAAGACGGTCAGCCCGGCCTCGATGAACAGCGCACGACGCTCGACCTGCCGCTCGGCGACCGAAGTGCCGGTGTAATTGTGCCGAGTGCGCCCAGATGTCACCCCACGACCCTACGAGGTGGCCGCCTCGACGGGTCCGATCGGGACCACCAGCGGAGTGCCGGTGACCGGATCCTCGATCACCTTCGCGCGCAGCCCGAACACCTGCGCCACCACGTCCTCGGTGAGCACTTCGGCGGGCGTGCCCGCCGCGACCACGCGTCCGGCCCGCATCGCGACCAGCCGGTGGGCATAGCGTGCGGCGAGATTGAGGTCGTGCAGCACCATCACCACCGTGCGGTTCGCTTCGGCGTGCAGCCGCCGGACCAGGTCGAGCACCTCGATCTGGTGGGCGAGGTCGAGGAAGGTGGTCGGTTCGTCGAGCAGCAGCAGGTCGGTGTTCTGGGCCAGCGCCATCGAGATCCACGCGCGTTGGCGTTGCCCGCCGGACAGTTCGTCGAGCGAGCGGTCGGCGAACTCGACCATATCGGTCCAGGTCAGCGCCTCGGTGACGGCGGACTCGTCGTCCTGGGACCACTGGCGGTACCACCGCTGGTGCGGGTGCCTGCCCCGCGCGACGAGGTCGGCGACGGTGAGACCGTCCGGGGCGAGCGGGGATTGGGGCAGGATGCCGAGTACGCGCGCCACGTCCCTGGTCGACATCCGGTCGATGCGTTTGCCGTCGAGGTGCACATGACCACCGGTGGGCCGCAGGAGCCGGGCCATCGCGCGCAGGAGCGTGGATTTTCCGCAACCATTGGGTCCGATCACCGCGGTGATCGTGCCGCCGGTGACCTCGAGATCCAGCCCGTCGACGACGGTGGTCGTCCCGTAACCGAGGGTCAAGGCGTCGGCCTGGAGCCGAACGGTCATCACACGCCCGCTTTCCCGGCGCGATTGCGCCGCATCAACAGATAGATCAGATAGGGGGCGCCGAGCACGGCGGTGACCACCCCGACGGGCAGCTCGCCCGAGGGCAGCAGCGTGCGGGCGACGAGATCGGCGGCGACGGTGAAGGCCGCGCCGAGGATCGCCGAGGTGAGCAGCGGTGGCTGGGCCGAACCGGTGAGCCGCAGCGCCACCTGCGGCACCGCGAGGGCGATGAAGATGACGGCCCCCGCCGAGGCGGTCGCGACTCCGGCGAGCAGTACCGCCAGCACCAGCAGGGTCAGGCGGGCGGTGTTGAGCCGGATGCCGAGCGAGCGGGCGGTGTCGTCGCCGAAGTGGAGGGCGCCGAGCAGGTGGGTGCCCGCGAGCACCACCGGTACCAGGACGGCCAGGGCGATGGCGACCGGTGTCACCTGGATCCAGCCGCTGCCGTTGAGGCTGCCGGTCAGCCAGGTCACCGCCCGCGTCGCGACATCGACTTCCCCGACACTGAGCAGCCAGAACGTCACGCTGGACAGCAGCGAACCGGCGCCGAGGCCGACCAGGACGAGTCGATAGCCTTCGATCCCACCGCGCCAGGCGAGCACGAAAACTCCCAGCGCGGCGAGTAATCCGCCGAGCATGGATGCCACCGGCACCCCGATCTCGGCCACCGCGCCGCTGACCTGCCCCCGGCTGCCCGACAGCGCGATCACCGCGACCGCGGCGACGCTCGCGCCCGCGGTGACACCGAGAATATCGGGACTGGACAACGGGTTTCGCGCGATGCCCTGGGTGATCGCACCGGACAACGCGAGCGCCGCGCCGACCAGCGCACCGGTGAGAATCCGCGGCAGCCGCAGATCCCACACCACGTATGCCAGCCCGTCGTCGCCGCCACCGGTGAGCACCGCGAGCACATCCAGCGGCGTGACGGGGCCGCCGTCGGGCATCGTGTAGGTGCCGAGTGCGAGCGCGACACAACTGGTGACACCGAGCACCGCCACGCCGAGCAACAGGACCGCCGTGGTGCGCAATCGCAACTGCCAGGACACCGGTCCCAGCCGGACCGCCCGCACGGTACTCATACGGTCACCAGCTTCCGGCGACGGACGAGCACGATGAAGAACGGCACGCCGACGAAGGCGAGCATGATGCCCGCGGGTAGTTCGCCCTTGTCCAGCACCACTCGTCCCGCGATGTCGGCGGCCAGCACCAGGATCACACCGAGCAGCCCGGCGACCGGAACCAGCCAGCGGTAGTCGGGTCCGGTGATGCCACGCGCGAGGTGCGGAACGACGAGTCCGACGAACCCGAGCGGCCCGGCGATCGCCACCACCGCGCCGGTGAGCAGCACGATCGAGCCGATGCCGACGGTGCGGGCCAGGGTCACGCGATGACCGAGCGCGCGGGCGGTGTCCTCACCCAGGCCGAGCGCGTTGAGCGCGGAGGTGTTGGCCAGGGCGAGCACGATCCCGGCGACGACGAAAGGTGTTGCCTTACCCAGCAAGTCGAGGCTGGTTCCGGCCAGCGACCCGGCCTTCCAGAAGCGGTAGATATCGGTGACGTCGGTGTCGAACAGCACCACCGCCGAGATCAGACCCTGCAGTAGGTAGCTGACGGCGGCGCCGGCCAGCGCGAGAGTCACCGGGGTCGGCCCGCCCCGTCCCGTCGTCCCGATGACGAAAACCGTGACGGTGGCGATCAACGCACCCGCGAAACCGAACCACACATAGCCGAACAGGCTCGAGATGCCACCGACCATCACCGCCGCGACGATGCCGAGCGCCGCACCCTGGGTGATGCCGAGCAGCGCCGGATCCGCGAGCGGGTTCCTGGTGTGGCCCTGGATCACCGCGCCCGCGATGCCGAGCGCGAGCCCGGCGAGGATCCCCAGCAGGGTGCGCGGCAGCCGAAGGCCGTTGACGATGGCACCGGTCTCGGTGTCGGTGGTGCCGCCGAGCGCTTGCAGAACATCCAGGGGAGCGATGAATTTCGAGCCGACGGCCATGCTGAGCAGCACGGCCGCGAGCACCGCGACCAGCAGACCCGCGATGAGTAGCAACCGGCGAGACCGCGTGTCGGCGAACACGGCTCCGGGCGGCGATGCGGTCACTTTCCCTCTTCATAGTTGGTAATTAGGTAAGGCTTCGCTACGTTAGCAACCCTGAGGACAACCGAACCACCCGGGAGACGTCGATGAATACCCCACTGAGCCGTCGGCTCGCCGCCGCCGCGGCAGTCGCCGCTGCCGTACTGAGTCTTTCCGCGTGCGGCCAGGAACGCGCGAACCCCGGCGCCGCGAGCAGTGACTGCGACACCGCGAGCAATCTCGACGGCGGCGCCTATCCGCGCACCATCGAGAAGGGCGCGGTCAAGGACGCGGCGGGTGCGGATGTCGGCACCGTCGTCGACCCGGCGACCATCGCCACCCGCCCGGTCCGCGTCGCCGCGCTCGATCAGACGTTCGTCGACGCCGCCCTGGTGCTCGATACCGAGCTCGTCGCGTACACGACCTACCAGTCCATGGGGGACAAGCTGCCCGCGTTCCTCGGTGCGTCGGCACAGACCTGCGGCGGCCGCGCGGTCAACATCGGCAACGTCCAGACCCCCGACATCGAGAAACTGGCCGGCGCCCGCCCGGACCTGATCGTGTCGGCGAAGGTGCGTCACGAGAAGCAGTACGAGCAGTTCCGTGGCATCAAGCTCGGTTCGGGCACGGTGCCGGTGGTGTTCAGCCAGACCACCGGCGCCACCTGGAAGGAGAACCTGCTGTTGCTCGCGAAGGCGGTCGACAAGGAGAACCTCGCCAAGGCCAAACTCACCGCCTACCAGGACCGTGCCGCCGCGATCGGCGCGGCGATCAAGGCGAAGAACGGCGGCACCGCGCCCACCGTCTCGCTGCTGCGTTTCATGGGCAAGGAGGACCGGCTCATGCAGCGGGTCAGCTTCATCGGCGACATCTTCGCCGACACCGGCCTGAACCAGCCCGACAAGTCCGCCGACCCGAAGAACGACTTCGCGATCACGCTGAGCCCGGAGCGACTGCTCGACGCCGACGCCGACTACGTCTTCCTCACCAGCAGCGGCGAGGACGCCGCCACCCAGCGCAAGGCGGCCGCCGAGGCCAACCCGCTGTGGAACCAGCTGCGCGGCAAGATCACCCCGGTCGACGACCTGGTCTGGCTGACCTCGGTCGGTCTCACCGGCGCGCACGCGGTACTCGACGACATCGCCGCGACCTTCGGCGTCGACCCGGCGAAGTAGGCGCGGAGCTTTCTGTTCGCCCACCTCTACACTCGGCGGGGTGGGCGAACAGAAGCAGCGCATGCTGGCGGGGGACCTGTACAAGGACAACGATCCGGAACTCGTGGCCGAACGGCAACGGGCGCAACGGCTGTGCGACGAGTTCAATCGCACCGGGCCCGACGAAACCGATCGGCGGACCGAGTTGCTGGGCGATCTCCTCGGCAAACTGGGGGAGGGGTCGTGGATCATGCCGCGATTCCAGTGCGACTACGGCTATCTGATCGAGATCGGCGCCAACAGTTTCCTCAACTACGACGCGATCCTGCTCGACTGCGCGCCGATCACCATCGGCGACGACTGTTCGATCGGGCCGCGCTGTCAGCTGCTCACCGCGCTTCACCCCATGCAGGATCACGAAAAGCGCAGGCAGCGCTGGGAATCGGCGGCGCCGATCCGGATCGGGAACAACGTGTGGTTCGGTGGCGGAGTCATCGTGTGTCCCGGAGTCACCATCGGTGACGACGTGGTGGTCGGTGCGGGCAGTGTGGTCACCCGCGACCTGCCCGACCGCGTGTTCGCGGCGGGTAATCCGGCCAGGGTGATCCGGGCGCTGTAGGTGTGATCCGCGCGTCGCCGGGTCGCGTTCGGTGGGTCGGCGGCAATACTGTCTGTTCATGGGCCAATCGCGAGTCGTGCAGGAGCAGGAAGCCACCCGGCCGTTGCGCGAGGACATCCGGTTCCTCGGCGGCATCCTCGGTGACACCATCCGTGACCACGAAGGACCCGAGGTGTTCGACCTCATCGAGCGGGTCCGCATCGAGGCATTCCGGGTGCGTCGTGAGGAAGTGGAGCGCAGCGCCGTCGCCGACATGCTCGACGGCACCCCCACCGAGGTGGCGCTGCCACTGATCCGGGCGTTCAGCTACTTCGTGCTGCTGGCCAATCTGGCCGAGGACATCCAGCGCGACCGCCGCCGCGCCGCGCACGTGGCGGCGGGCGAACCGCCGCAGGACTCCTCGCTGGCCGCGACCTACGACAAGCTCGACGCCGCCGACCTGGACGGCACGAGCGTGGCCGAACAGCTCACCGACGCCCTGGTGTCGCCGGTGATCACCGCGCACCCCACCGAGACGCGCAGGCGCACGGTCTTCGACGTGCAGGCCAAGATCACCGCTCTGATGCGGTTGCGGCGCAGGCTCGAGCCCGGCGATCCCGGTTACGACGACACCGAACTGCGCATTCGCCGTGAAGTGCTCACCCTGTGGCGCACAGCGCTGATCCGCCTGGCGCGCTTGCGGATTCAGGACGAGATCTCGGTGGGCCTGCGCTACTACGACCTGACCCTCTACGACGTGATCCCCGCGATCAACGCCGAGGTCCGTGCGGCCCTGCGTTCCCGCTGGCCCGATGTCGACCTGCTCGAGCGCCCGATCCTGCGCCCCGGGTCCTGGATCGGTGGCGACCGCGACGGAAACCCCTATGTGACAGCCGAAGTCGTGCACACCGCCGCCGAGCAGGCCGCCGCCTACGCCTTCGGCCGCTACCTGGGTGAGCTGGTGGAACTGGAGAAGTCGCTGTCGCAGTCGGCGCGGCTGGTGCGGGTGAGCCCGGCGGTCGCCGCGCTCGCGGAGGCCGGTTACGACGACCCGGCCGTGTTCGCCGACGAGCCGTATCGCCGTGCCCTGCACGCGATCCGGGCCCGTCTCAGTGCCACCGCGCGCCGCGCGCTGGACCGGCTCCCGGACAACGGTCTCACCACAGACGCCGCGCCGTACCCCACCCCGCAGGCCGTGCTCGACGACCTGGACGCGATCGATGCCTCCGTGCGCGCCAGCGGCGACGCCCTGCTCGCCGACGACCGCCTCGCCGCCCTGCGTCACGCCGTGGAGACCTTCGGGTTCCACCTGCAGGGTCTCGACATGCGCCAGAACTCCGAGGTGCACGAACAGGTCGTCGCCGAACTGCTCGCGTGGTCGGGTGCGCACCAGGACTACGCGAGCCTGAGCGAAGCCGAACGGGTCGACCTGCTGGCCACCGAATTGCGCACGCGCAGGCCACTTCTCGGCCCGAACGCGCGGCTGAGCGAGCTGGCGGCCAAGGAACTCGGTGTGCTGGGGGCCGCCAAGGACGTGATCGACACCTTCGGCGCCGCCGCCGTGCCGAACTACATCATCAGCATGTGCACCTCGGTGAGCGACATGCTCGAGGCCGCCCTGCTGCTCAAGGAGGCAGGGATCCTCGACCCCGGCACGCCCGACGGTTCACCGCACAGCCCGGTCGGTATCGTCCCGCTGTTCGAGACCATCGAGGACCTCGGTGCGGGCGCGGCGACTCTTGCTGCCGCACTGGAGGTTCCGGTGTACCGTGACCTCGTCGCCGCCGCCGGGATGCGGCAGGAAGTGATGCTCGGCTACTCCGATTCCAACAAGGACGGCGGGTACCTGGCGGCGAACTGGGCGCTCTACCGCGCCGAACTGGACCTGGTCGAGGTGGCGCGCAAATCGGGAATCCGGTTGCGGCTCTTCCACGGTCGCGGCGGAACCGTCGGACGTGGTGGTGGTCGCAGCTACGACGCGATCCTCGCCCAGCCGGCCGGCGCGGTGCGCGGGTCGTTGCGGCTCACCGAACAGGGCGAGGTGATCGCCGCGAAGTACTCCGAATCCGGTGCGGCACATCGCAACCTGGAGTCACTCATCGCGGGCACCCTCGAATCCACCCTGCTCGACGTGGAGGGCCTCGGCGACGACGCCGAACCCGCCTACGAACTGCTCGACGACCTGGCGACCCGGGCCCGCGCCGCCTACGCGCACCTGGTGCACGACACCCCCGGCTTCGTCGAGTACTTCCGGCAGTCCACCCCGGTCGCCGAGGTCGGCGACCTCAATATCGGCAGCCGCCCGGCTTCTCGCAAACCGACCAATTCGGTGTCGGACCTGCGGGCGATCCCGTGGGTGATGGCGTGGAGCCAGGCCCGCGTCATGCTGCCGGGTTGGTACGGCACCGGCACCGCACTGGAGGACTGGGTAGGCGACGATCCGGCGCGCTTGGCCCGGCTCACCGATCTCTACCGGCGCTGGCCTTTCCTGCGCACCGTGCTGTCGAACCTGGCGCAGGTAATGGCCAAGAGCGATCTCGACATCGCCGCCCGCTACGCCGACCTCGTCGACGACGAACACCTGCGCGACACGATCTTCGGGATGATCCGCGAGGAACACGCGCGAACCATCCGCATGTACAAGGCGGTCACCGGCCACGACGAACTCCTCAGCGACAACCCGTCGCTGGCGGAGTCGATCCACAATCGTTTCCCCTACCTGGAACCGCTCAACCAGCTCCAGGTCGACCTGCTGCGCAGGCTGCGCGGGGGCGACGATTCCGAACTGGTGAAGCGGGGCATCCTGCTCACCATGAACGGTCTCGCCACCGCCCTGCGCAACTCGGGTTAGGTCCTAGCCCGCGTGACAGGTGATGTCGTGGCCGGGCATGGTGCCGTCCACCAGGTAGCCGGTGACGACGTCGGTCGCGCAGGGGTTGTCGCCGAGAAGGTAGACCCCGTGCCCACTCCCGTCGACGGTGACCAAGCGGGACCGCTGACCGAACTTCTCGTCGAGCAGCTCGCCGCCGCGTAGCGGGGTGACCGGGTCGCGCTGGTTCTGCACGATCAGCACATCGGCCGGGCCGGTGTTGTCGATCCGCACCGGCGGCTCGGACGGCCCGAGCTTCCAGTAGGCGCACGGCATCACGTTCGCGGCGGCCGCACCGTAGAGCGGGTGCCGTTCCCGGTCCTCGGCGACGGCACGCCGGTAGGTCCCTATGTCTTCGGGCCATTCGACGTCGTTGCAGGTCACGGCCAGAAAGACCGACCAGCCGTTGTCGTTCGGCGAAGGCGCGCCCGTACCCGGCGGGCGGCCGCCCGCGGGCCCGGGATGTCCGGTTTCGAGCAGCGACTTCCAGCTCTCGGCGGCCGACGCGTACAGCGCCGGGCGATAGAGCGTGAAGAAGGTACCGAAACGGAAGAGACTGCCGTCCATTCCGTCCACCGGGTTCGCGTCGAGTCGCTCGGCGAGGGTGAAGTACGTGTGCCGCACTTCTTCCGATGTGCGGCCCAGGCCGTATGTGTCGTGGCGGTCGGCGGCCCATTGCGCGAAGTCGGGAAACGTCTGTTCCATGCCGAGGCCGTACAGGCGCATCCCGTCGTGGTCGAGGTGGGTGTCGCCGATATTGCTGTCGAGCACGATGCGGTCGGCCTGCTGCGGGAACATCGAGGCGTACGCGGCGCCCAATGCGGTGCCGTAGGAGTAACCGAGGAAGTTTGCCTTGTCCTCACCCAGCGCCGCCCGGATCCGGTCCAGGTCGCGAGCCATGTTCGCCGTCGAGATGTGGCGCAACCGGCCCTCGTGGTCGTTGGCCGCGCACTGCTCGGCAACCCCCTCGGCGACGCCGGCCCGTTCGGTGACCGCCGCGTCGTTCACCGCGTACGGCGGGATATTGCCGAAGTACGCCTGGTCATCGGTGAATCCGCAGCTCACCGGTGCCGAATGCCCTACCCCGCGGGTGTCCATACCGATCACGTCATAGCTGTCCAGCACCTCTGCGGGCAATCCGTGAGCGGCCAGGAACTTGGGCTGGTCCAAGCCCGAACCACCTGGACCACCGGGGTTGAGTAACAACACGCCGCGACGCTTGTCCGCGTTCTTGCTCGCCAGCCGCGAGATCATGATCTCGATCCGCACGCCCTCGGGCTCGTTGTAGTTCAACGGCACCGCCACGGTGGCGCACTGCAACTGGGCAGGCCCGGCCGCGGGATCTTCGACCCCCTCCGGGCATGCGCCCCACCGCACCTGCGCTGTGGGATCGTCGGTCGGCTGCGCGACCACGATGGGCGACCCGACCAGCGCTCCGGTGAGACCGAGCACGGCAAGCAGGCTCCAGGTCCGTTGTCGATTCATTCGCTGCTACTCCCCGACGAAATGGCGCCTACCACGAGCAGACCGTCAGCGGGGGCTCGTGTCCGGCTGGTACATGATCGAGTCTGTCGAGTCCGCGCCGCAGGCACATCGCTCCGGTGGCGGCGACCGTGTTCGACGAAAGTCGAGTCGGCCATTCGCCCCGGGTCGAGCACATCTCAGCCGCTGGGTGGGTGCTCGAGGCCGGTCGTCGTCGCGATAATGGCCGGGTGGACACCGACGGCCCGGCACGACTCGGGGCATGGCAGCAGACCTGGCGGCTGACGGCGGCCGCGGCAATCGGCGCCGCCCTCTGGTTCTCCGTCGCCGCCGTACTGCCCGCAGGCTGTACGGCCGACACATGTTCCTGGCTGGTGACCGGTGATCCGCTGATCGCACTCGGCTGCCTGGCGGTGCTGCCATTGCGGCGCCGGTTCCCGTTCACCGTCGCCCTGGTGGTCGTGATCGCCTCGGCCGCGTCGGCGCTCGCCACCGGTGCCGCGCTGCTGGCACTGTGTTCGCTGTCCACCCGTCGCCGTCCGGTCGAGATCGCCGTGGTCGTCGCGGCGTATGTGACGGCGGCGCAGTTCGCTCAGGGTCTCTACCCGGTCGACGCCCCGCCCGCCCCGGTCTGGCTGCAACTCGCATTGACGGTCTCGACCGCGGGGATCGCCGTGGCCACCGGCGTGGCCATCGACGCCCGTCGCGTCGAAGTGCGATCGCTGCGCGAACGCGCCGACAGCGCGGAACGCGAACAGGGTGCCCGGGCGGCCCAGGCTCGGGCCACCGAACGCAACCGGATCGCCCGTGAAATGCACGATGTGCTCGCCCATCGGATCTCACTGGTCGCCATGCAGGCCGGCGTCCTCGATCACCGTGACGACCTCTCGGCCGAGGAGAAGCGCATGCTGATCCGCGGGATCGCCGACGGTTCCCGCCAAGCGCTGGAAGAACTCCGGGATGTCCTCGGCGTGCTCCGTGCCGACCCAGACCGCCCCGAACCACCGCAACCCACCCTGGACCGGATCCCGGAACTCGTGGCCGACGCCCGGTCGTCGGGCCTGGACGTCACGCTCGCCGGCACGGTGACCGGCACCCCACCCGAGACCGTGGGACGGACCGGCTATCGGGTGATCCAGGAAGGGCTGACCAATGCCGCGAAGCATGCGCCGGCGGCGGAGGTCCGCGTCACCGTGGATGGGGCGCCCGGCGGCGAATTACACGTCAGCGTACGTAATTCGGCGGGCACCACCGCCGCTGCCCGGCCACCGGCCTCGGGTTTCGGTCTCCTCGGCCTCGCCGAGCGCATCACCCTCGCAGGCGGAACACTCGACCACCATCACACATCCGACAACGGGTACGTCCTCACCGCCCAACTTCCCTGGCCGGAGCACGATCACGAGAAAAGAGCATGAGTGCACAGTGATCAGGAGACGGTGCGCGTCGTCATCGTCGATGACGACCAGCTGGTGCGGATGGCGCTACGACTCGTCATCGACGGCGAACCGGATCTGACCGTCGTCGCGGAGGCCGCCGACGGGGACACCGCGATCGAGGTCGTGCGAGAACAGCGGCCGGACGTCGTGCTGATGGATGTGCGGATGCCCGGCCGCGATGGCGTCGACACCACCCGGTCCCTGCGCGCCGAACCCGCCGCGCCCGCGGTACTCATGCTGACCACCTTCGACTCCGACGAACTGGTACTGCGTGCACTACGCGCCGGGGCCCTCGGCTTCGTGCTCAAGGACACCCCGCCCGCCCGGATCGCCGAGGCGGTGCGCACCGTCGCGGCCGGTAACCCCGTCCTGTCTCCCACCGTCACGGCGCGGGTGATCGCCGCGGCGACCGGGCCGGGTTCCGCCGAAGCCCGCAGCGACTCCCGCGACGCCGCGCGGAAACGGCTGGCCGCCCTGTCGGAACGCGAACTCGACACCGCGCGAGCCATCGCGGACGGGCTCGGCAACCCGGAGATCGCCGCGCGGTTACAGGTCACCGTCGCCACCGTCAAGGCACACACCACCAACCTGTTCACCAAGCTCGGCCTCGCCAATCGGGTACAAATCGCACTGTTGGTTCGCGACGCGGAACACTGAACCGGAACGCACAGTGGGGTGGCGCCGTTGTACGGCGCCACCCCGCCTGCTGCTTCGACTGGCCTAGGTCACAGGCAGACGCTGATGGTGAGCGGCCCGACCGGGATGCCGGTGCAGATCGACACCGAACCGACGACGGGCGTCGCGGTGGCGGCCGAGGCGGTGCCCGCACCGGTGGCGGTGACGAACAGGGCGAGTGCGGCGACGGCGAGCGGACGGGCGGTCTTGACGAACATAGGCTGATCCTCGGGTAGGACGGGTCGAACAGGCCCCAGGCGGGGCCCGACCCATCTCAACACGAGCCTCGCTCCGGTGTCCTTCGCATCGCGGGAAACGCAGTCGCTCAATCGGTCACGATCGCCACGGCATCGATCTCCACGAGCATCTCGGCGCGCGGCAAACCGGTGAACACGGTGGTGCGCGACGGCAGCACTCCGTCGGTGGTGTGCTCGGTGACGAACTCGCCGTACGCCTCGTTCATGATCGCGAAGTCCTCGCGCTTGGTGAGGTACACGCGCAACATCACCACGTCGTCGAAGGTGGCGCCGGACGCGTCGATGATGGCCTTCACGTTCATCAGGGTGCGGGTGGTCTGGGCGGCCACGTCACCCTGATGCAGGTACTCGTTGGTTTCCGGATCGACCGGACCCTGCCCGGAGACCTGGATAAACGGTCCCTTGCGCACGCCCTGGGAGAAGGTGTGGGCGGGGGCGGGAGCATCGGAGGTGCGGACGGCGATCTTGTCGGACATGGTTCAGCCTTTCCTCGCGGGGACGGCTCGGCGGGGATCCCAGCCGAGTTCGGTGGAGATGGCATCGGCGCACGCGCGCACCTGGGGGAGCAGTGCGAGCACCTGGTCGTGATCGAGCAGCACATCGGGCACCGAGACCGACACGGCGGCGACCACATTGCCGATGCCGTCGCGCACGGGCACCCCGATGCAGTTGACGAAGCTCTCGTGTTCCTCGTGGTCCTCGGCGAAGCCCTGGGCGGCAACTCTTTCCAGTTCGGCGAGATATCGCTCCGGCGTACGCAGGGTGCGTGGGGTGAACGGGTGGTAGTCCAAACGTGCCGCCACCGTGGTCCATTCGGTCCGCGGCAGCGCGGCAACGAGAACCTTGCCGACGGCCGTGCAATGCAGGGGAGCGGGCCTGCCGATGCGCGAGTACATCCGCACCGACTGTTCGGCATCGACCTTGTCGATGTAGACCGCGTCGCCGGACTCGTAGGCGGCCAGGTGCACCGTCTGGCCGGTGGTCGTGCCGAGGGCGCTCAGATGCGGCCGGGCGACCGTGCGCACGTCACGGTTTTCCAGTGCGTGGCTTGCCAATTCGAACATGCGACTGCCGAGCGAGTAGCGGTGCGCGGCGTCGCGGACCACGAATCGTTCGGCCTGCATGGTCTGCAGCAGCCGCAGCACGGTCGACTTGTGCACCCCGAGCCGGCCCGCCAGTTCGTCGAGGGACTGGGAGTTCTCGCCGAGCGCGATCAGAATGGACAGGGCTCGCGACACGCTTTGACTCATGGCCCGATCGTCCCATCTGCTCGCGGTGGATAGGTGAGCCCCGTCCACGCGTCGTCAGGAAGCGCGGCCAGCCGCCGGAGTTCTTGGGACGGTGGAAGTTTCGCCGAATCGCCCGAGGCGGTGAGAGTCGCGGCCGCGCACAGGTGCCCGTAGCGCAGACGGGTGCGCAGGTCGGCGCCGTGCAGCAGCGCCGCGAGGTAGCCGCCGGCGAAAGCGTCACCGGCGCCGATGCGTTCGGTGACGGTGAGGTGCAGCGCGGGAACTTCCACCACGTGATCACCGTCGAAGCCGATCGCGGTGTGCTTGTCGTTCTTGACGATCAGCTGCCCGGGTTCGGGGAACAGGCTACGCAGGGCCGCCGGATCACCGGTACCGAAGATCTCGGTGGCTTCGTCGGCGCCGAGGAACACGACATCGGCGCCACGCACGTGCGCGGCGAGTTCGTCGGCGGCCGCACCGATACGCGAACCCCACACGGCCGGACGGTAATTCAGGTCGAAGCTGACCAGCGAACCGTGTCGCGGGCGGTCGAGCAGGCCACGGGTGAGCGCACACGCCGACTCGGACAGCGCGGGGGTGATGCCGGTGAAGTGCACGAGGTCGGCTCGCGCCAGTGGCGGTGCGTCGAGGTCGGCGGGCGAGAGGGCGCTGGCGGCCGACCCAGACCGGTAGTAATGCATGCGGCTCTCGCCCCGGGGTAGGTCGTGTACCGCGTCCGAGCCGCCGCCGCGTTCCTTGATGTAGATGCCGGTCGGCCGCATCGGGTCGACCGCGACCGCTGCCACGTCCACCCCCGCACTGGCCAGCTCGGCCGTCAGGTAGCGCCCGAACCCGTCGTCACCGACCCGCGACAGCCACGCCGCCGATATCCCGAGCTGGGCCAGCACCGAGGCCACGTTCGCCTCGGCGCCACCGGCGCAACGTTCGAACATCCCGGAGCGTTCGAGCGGGCCGGGCTCGGCGACGAGCACCGCCAATCCCTCGCCGACGGTGACCGCCCTGGGCTGTGCCTTTGTTGCGTGGGTCACCTCGTCGGACCTTTCGTGGTTGCGGTCACTGCTGTCTGCATGCACAATAACGAGCAGAAACATTCAGTGCAACTCACGTTGCATATAATGCAATAGCCGCCGGACATGTCCGATCCGGCTGTGTACCCACCGGGAAAGGGATGCTGTGACCATCGACAACGATGTCGTCGACGCGCTGGCCGCCGAGCTGCTCGGCCCGCACATCAAGAGCGCCCCACCCGCCGCGTGGGGTCACACGGTCCGCGAATACCTCACGGGCACACCGCAACTCACGCACTGGCAGACGCCGCTGCTCACCCTCGACCGCGCTGCCCTCGACGCCAACCGGGCGCTGATGGCCGACTGGAGCAGTGCCGGTGGTGTCGCGCTCGCCCCGCACGGCAAGACCACCATGGCGCCGCAGCTGTGGCGCGCACAGCTGCGGGCAGGTGCCTGGGGGATCACCCTGGCCACCGCCTGGCAGGCACAGCTCGCCCGCTCCTTCGGGGTCGGCCGGATCCTGCTGGCCAATGCGCTGGTCGACCCGATCGGGCTGGCCTGGGTGGCCGAGGAGTCGGCGCGCGACGAGAATTTCGAGTTCTACTGCTGGGCCGACAGCGTCGCCACCGTCGAGCTGATGGACAAGATCCTGCGCGACACCGCGCCCGGTCCGCGGGTCCGCGTGCTCGTCGAACTGGGTGGCGCGCACGGTCGTACCGGGGCACGGACCCGTGCCGAGGCGCTCGCGGTCGCGCACGCCCTGGTCGGCAGCGAACGTCTCGTGCTGGCAGGCGTGGGTGGATACGAAGGCGCGCTGGCCCACGATCGCACCCCCGCGGCGCTGACCGCGGTTCGTGACTACCTGCGCGAACTCGCCGCCCTGCACCGCGAACTCGGCGAGCTGTACTCCGGGCCCGCTATCGTCTCGGCGGGCGGCAGTGCCTATCCCGAACTGGTCGTCGAAGAACTGGCCGGTCTCGCCTCGGATCAGCTGCCGACCGCGCCGGGATCGACCACCGTGGTGTTGCGCAGCGGCGCGTACCTCGTGCACGACGACGGCTTCTACGCGGGCATCTCCCCGCTGAGCGCCCCCGCCGCCGACCCCGGCTTGCGTTCGGCGATGCACGGCTGGGCCCGGGTCGTCTCCCGTCCGGAGCCGGAACTCGCCCTGCTCGACGGCGGCAAACGCGACTTCCCCTTCGACGAGGGCCTGCCGACACCGCAACTCGTGGTCGGCGGGTCGGCACTCCCGTCGGGCGCGCATGTGAGCGCGCTCAACGACCAGCACACCTTCCTGCGTCTGCCCGGCGCCTCGTTCGCGGATCTGCCCGTGGGAAGTGTTGTGCGGCTGGGGCTTTCGCACCCCTGTACCGCCTTCGACAAATGGCGGCTGATTCCCGTGATCGACTCCGCCGAGACGGCGCACCCGCGCGTGGTCGACCTCATCCGCACCTACTTCTGACGGACGACCATGACCTCCTTGCTCTTTCACGACATCGATATCGTCGACGGCACCGGCGAACCACGCACCCACGGCGACGTCCTCGTCCGCGACGGCCGCATCGCCGAGATCGCCGACTCGATCCACACCGACGCCCCCGTGATCGATGTGCGGCCGGGCTCCGTCCTCGCGCCGGGCTTCATCGATATGCACGCCCATTCCGATCTGTACCTGCTCACCCACCCCGAGCACATCCCGAAGATCACCCAGGGCGTCACCACCGAGGTGATCGGCCAGGACGGGCTGTCCTACGCGCCGATCGACGACGCCGCACTCGCGCTGGTGCGCAAGCAGATCGCGGGCTGGAACGGCAACCCCGCCGACTTCGACTTCTCCTGGCGCACCGTCGGCCAGTACCTGGACCGGCTCGACCAGGGCATCACTCCCAACGCCGCCTATCTGGTGCCGCAGGGGACGCTGCGTCTGCTCGTCGTCGGCGCCGATCAGCGTGCGGCGACCACCTCCGAGATCGACCGGATGTGCGCGCTGCTCGCGCAGGGGCTCGAGGAGGGCGCGGTCGGCATGTCGAGCGGGCTCACCTACACGCCCGGCATGTATGCCGACACCGGGGAACTCGCCGCCCTGTGCGCCGTCGTCGCCTCCTACGGCGGCTTCTACGCCCCACACACCCGCTCCTACGGCGCAGGCGCGCTGGAGGCCTACGCCGAGATGATCGGTCTGGCGAAGGCCACCGGCTGCGCCCTGCACCTGACCCACGCCACCATGAACTTCGGCGTGAACCGCGGTCGCGCACCGGAATTGCTCGCCATGATCGCCCAGGCCCGCGCCGACGGCTGCGACATCACCCTCGACACCTACCCGTACCTGCCCGGCTCGACCACCCTGTCGGCATTGCTGCCCAGCTGGGCGATGTCGGGCGGTCCCGACGCCGCGCTGGAACGGCTCGGCGACCCGGCCGCGCGCAGCCGCATCGCCGCCGATGTGGACGTGCACGGGTCCGACGGGTGTCACGGAGTCACCGTCGAGTGGGAGACCATCCAGATCAGCGGTGTCGGCAACGACGAACTCGCCGAGCACGTCGGCCGCACCGTCGCCGAGATCGCCACCGAGCGCGGCACCGCGCCCGTCGAGGTGTTCTTCGAGTTGCTGGAACGCGACCAGCTGGCCACCACGATCCTGCAGCACGTCGGCCACGAGGAGAACGTGCGCGCGATCATGGTCGACGCCGGGCACATGGGCGGCAGCGACGGTTTGCTGGTCGGCGCCCGCCCGCATCCGCGCGCGTGGGGCACCTTCCCGCGCTACCTCTCACGCTATGTCCGTGAGCTCGGTGTTCTCGGTCTCGAGGACTGTGTGCACCACCTCACGGGCCGTCCCGCCGCTCGGCTGCGGCTGGCCGAGCGCGGCCTGATCCGGCCCGGTTTCGCCGCCGACCTGGTGGTTTTCGATCCGGCGACGATCCACGACACGGCCACGTTCGAGCAGCCACGTCAGCAGGCGCGTGGTATCCAGCACGTGCTGGTCAACGGCGAATTCGCCGTGGAGAACGGCACCGCGACCGGAGTCCGCGCCGGTCGTGCCCTGCGCATGGACGCCACGCGAGAGGAGACCCGATGAATCCACTGCTGAGCTCGTCGTCACGGGCGATGGAGGTGATCCGGGCCGACCGGGCGCTCACCGTCGTCCGCGCGCCCGCCGTCCCCGATCCCGTCGCACTGGCCGAGGCACTGGCCGGGGCGGGTTTGCGTGCGGTCGAGTTCACCTTCACCACCCTCGGTGTGCTCGACGCGATCGCGAAGGCGCGCCGCGCCGCCGACGCGGTGATCGGCGTCGGCACCGTCACCACCCGCGACCAGGCGGCGGCGGCCGTCGACGTCGGCGCGCAGTTCCTCGTCACCCCTGCGGTGCGTCCGGAAGTCGCCGAAGTCGCTGTAGCGAACCAGATTCCGGTCATCATGGGTGCTTTCACGCCCACCGAGGTACTGGCGGCGGTCGACCTGGGTGCGGCAGCGGTGAAGATCTTTCCCGCCCGCTCGCTCGGCCCCGCCTATCTCAAAGACCTGCTCGGCCCGTTCCCGCATGTGTTCCTGATTCCGTCCGGCGGCGTCAACGCGCACAACGCGCGGGAATACCTGCAGGCGGGCGCCATCGCCGTCACCGCGGGCACCGAGGTGGTCGCGCCCCTGGACGTCGCGAGCTCGCGCTGGTCCGAGATCGGCTCGCGGGCCGCACGTTTCGTTCATTCGCTGGATTGAGAGGTTTGTCCATGGGCGCCACAGTCGACTGGCTGCGCACCACCACCCCCGGGTTGCTGGTGCTGTGCGGTCTCGCGATCGCCGTACTGCTCATCGCTATTATCAAGATCAAACTGGAGCCGTTCGTCGCGCTGCTGCTCACCGGTCTGCTGCTGGCACTGGCCGCCGGATTACCGGTCTCCCAGATCGTCGGCACTCCGCTCAAGGCGGGTGAGTCGCTGCTAGAAACCGGCTTCGGCAATATTCTCGGACACATCGCGGTGATCATCGGGCTCGGCACCGTGCTCGGTGCGATCCTCGAAAGATCCGGTGGCGCCGATGTTCTCACCGACAAGCTGCTGCGGGTGTTCGGTGAGAAGGGCGCGCCCGTCGCGATGGGCATCCTCGGCCTCATTTTCGGCATCCCGGTGTTCTTCGACATCGGCATCTTCGTCCTGGCACCCCTGATCTACGTCGCGGCCAAGCGCGGTGGGCGCTCGCTGGTGCTCTACGCCATGCCCATGCTGGCCGGTCTGTCCATGACGCACGCGTTCCTGCCGCCGCATCCGGGACCGGTCGCGCTCGGCGGACTGCTCGGCGTGAGTCTCGGCTGGCTGATCGTGATGGGATTCGTCTGCGGCATACCGGGTTTCATCGCCTCCGGCATCCTCTGGGGCACCTACATCGGCAAGCGGGTCATCGTCTCGGTACCGGAGGAATTCGTGCCGCTCGAACCCGACACCGACGACGAGGAGGGCGGCATCGTCGCCACCGGTGTGGTCACCAAGGCCCCACCCTCGGTGGCGTTGATCGGCGCCATCATCGCCATCCCGCTGGTACTGATTCTCGGCGCCACCTTCGGATACCAACTGCTGGACAAGGATTCGGCCCTGCTGCAGGTGCTCACCTTCTTCGGTACGCCCGCCGTGGCGCTGCTCATCACCGTGCTCGTCGCGTTCTACCTGCTCGGTATCCGGCGTGGTTCCACCGTGCAGGAACTCAGCGTCATCACGGCCGAATCGCTCAAACCGGTCGGCATGGTGCTGCTGGTCGTCGGCGCGGGCGCGTTCTTCGGCAAGGTCATCTCGGCCACCGGTATCGGCACCGCCCTGGCCGACACGATGTCGGCGGCCGGCCTGCCCGTCATCGTGCTCGCCTACCTCATCAGCTGCGGCCTGCGTATCGCCCAGGGTTCGGCCACGGTCGCCATCGTCACCACCGGCGGCATCGTCGCCCCACTGGTCGCCGAGCAGAACTACTCGCAGATGTCGATCGCCCTGATCGCCATGGCGATCGCCGCGGGCTCGATCATCCTCAGCCACGTGAACGACGGTGGTTTCTGGATCATCGCGAAGTACTTCAACATGACGGTGAAACAGACACTGCAGACGTGGACGGTGCTCGAAACCGTGTTGTCAGTGGTGAGTTTCGCGGTCGCGGCGCTGCTGTTCTCGATCGTGTAGCGGTTCGGCGGAAACCGGGCTGTCCTGCGCGGGCAGCCCGGTCGCGCTGTGTTCGGTCCATGCGCACGCGGCCCGGTGGTCATGGCTGGGCACGATGCGGACCGCATCACGAACGGCGTACAGGCGATGGATTGTTCGCCAGGCCCCGGTGCGGTCGTCGTCGGCCAGCGCACCGGGGTAGCCCGACTTCTGGCGCAGCTCGGTGGTCTGGAGGTTGTGCCAGACGGCGTCGCCCGCCAGCAGGACGGGTCCGCGTACGGTGCGGAGCAGAATTCCGATGCTGCCCGGTGTGTGGCCGGACAGATCGACCAGCACCACCGCGCCGTCGCCGAACACGTCGTGGCTCGCGGCGAAGGTGAGGACGGGCGGGCCGTCGAGTTCGTAGCAGTCGAGCGGGCGATCCCGGACGGCTTGCCGCACGCCGCCGACGGGGGCAACCGGGCCGGTCATCGCCCACCGGTGTTCGGGTCGATGCAGCCGCAGCGGCAGGTCCGGCAGATCGAGCAGTCCGGCGACATGATCCCAGTGCAGGTGAGTGGGCAGCGCGAAGTCGATGTCACTGGCATCGATGCCGCTGCGCTGCAAGGACTCTCGGATATCGAGCACATCGCTCGGCGGGTTCACCGCGAGCCGCAGTATCGGCGGTAGTTCGGCTACCGCCCGGCGCCGCACGTCGACGCAGATGCCCGGGTCGACGAGGAAGGTCGCCCGGGGGTGCCGCACAACGAAGGCCGTCATCGCGGACTCGATCCGGCGCGGAGTGAACACACCCTCGACGACGGCGGCGGTCGGCACGCTGCGGGCGTTCTGTGCCAAGGCGACCAGTTCGACCGTTGTCGAGCCACGCGGTAATCCGTTGTCGCGCAGTGTGGAAAGGAATCGGCGATCGGGTCGGCGCGGCAGCACAGCACCGGTGATCGCCGTCGTCGCGGCGCGGCAGCATTGCCACACATCCGGCGTCGCTACTCGCTCGCCCACCTGTGCGAGCTTGTGTTCGGTTGTCATGGAGCTACGCTAAAACTTCAGGTCGACCTGAAGTAAAGAGGCGAACGTGACCAACACCGCCGAACCGCGCCGAATCGGTGATGTCGCCGTCGAACTGGGTGTCGCCGCCCATGTTCTGCGTCATTGGGAGGACGTCGGGGTGCTCGTCCCGCCCCGGGCGCCGGGCGGTCATCGGGTCTACAGCGACGAACTGGTGGTTCGTGCGCGTCTTGTGCTGCTTTGTCAGCGCGCCGGGCTTTCACTGGCCGAGATCAAGGACCTGTTCGCGGCGCGGTCCCGTGCGGAGCGGGTCGAACTCTTCGCGGGCAAGCAGGCCGAACTGGGTGCGCGCGTGCGTGATCTCACGCGCACCATCGATTTCCTGACCCACGTCCTGCGCTGTACACACCCGATCGTCGATGAATGTTCGGAGTGTGTCGGGTTCAGCCGCGAAGATGCGGCAGGCCACGGCGCGCTGTTCGGGTAGTCGGCGTCGTCGGTCAGGAGGTGTGTCAGCGCGCCTTTCGGGTCGGCGAGAGTGTTCGAGTCAGCCGTTCGAGTGCCTCGCGGGGATCTTTGCCGGGCTCCGCGCCGGTGAGGCGGTGGATGACCGCGCCGTCCATGTAGTCGACCAGGATGCCGGCATCGATCGGACCGATGCCCGCCTGAGCGGCGAGGTCGACCGCCTGCTCGCGTAGTCGGCCGTGCCCGCGCCGCAGCGATTCGGCGACGGTCGGCATCGCTTGGGATTCGCCGAAGAGGGCGAGGCGGGCCTGGGTGCGGACGCGGTCGGTGGTCGTCGCGTGGGTGATGAATCGGGCGAGTGCGTCGACGAGGTGGTCGACGGTCGGCGGCCCGAGGACGCGGTGCAGGGCGGTCCAGTCGGCGTGATCGCGCTGCTCGAGCCGCTCGGCCACCCCGCACAGCAGCGCTTCCCTGGTACGGAAGTAGTTGGACGTGGAGCCGGCGGGTAGTTCGGCGGCTTGGTCTACGGCGCGGTGGGTAAGGCCACGTGAGCCGCGCGTGCCCAATACCTCGATGGCCGCGTCGAGGATCTGTTCGCGTTTGGTTGCCACAGATCGATACTACGGGCGTAGTGATGGTCACTACACCCGTAGTGTAGTTCACTACAGCTGTAGTACGGTGGCATCGCACCGGGGAGGCTCCGTGCGCGAGCCTCTCCGGTCCGCAAGTGGTACCCGGACAGGGATTGTCACTCGATACGAAGGGTTCGGAATGGCTACAGCGATTGTTGTCGGCGGCGGAATCGGGGGGACGGCGGTCGCCCTCGGGTTGATCGAACGCGGATGGTCGGTGCGGGTGCTCGAACGAGCGGCGCGGTATACCGAGGTCGGGGCGGGAATCTCGCTGTGGCCCAATGCTTTGCGGGCGCTGGACGCACTCGGTGTCGGCGAGGCGGTGCGGGCGCAGGGGTTGGACGATGTATCGGCGGGGATTCGGGACGAGCGGGGGCGATGGTTGTCGCGGACCGATGTGGCGACCATGCGGCGTCGGTTCGGGGCGCCGGTGATGATCCATCGGGCTGCGTTGCTGGAAATCCTGCGGGGTGCTCTGCCGGAAGGGGTTGTCGAAACCGGGGTTTCGGTGGATCGGGTCGACCCGGACGGGACGGTGGTGCATTCGGCCGGTTCGGGGCGGGGCATGGGCCAGGTCAGCTCTACTGCCGACCTGGTCGTCGGCGCAGACGGTATCCGCAGCGTTGTCCGGCGGGCCGTCTGTGGGGAGGTCGCGCCGCGGTATGCGGGGTACACGGTGTGGCGTGCGGTGGTCGGTATCGCCGAGCCGTTGACCGAGTTCGGTGAAACATGGGGTCGGGGAGCGCGTTTCGGGATGGCGCCGCTGCCCGATGGGCGCATCTACTGCTTCGCGGTCTACGACGCGGAGGAAGGTGCCTGCGGTAGTTTCGCCGACGTGCGTGCCCGCTTCGCCGCGTGGCACCATCCCATTCCGGCGCTGCTCGCGGCTGCCGATCCGAATACGGTGCTGCACAATGACATCTATGAACTTCCCGCGCTGTCGACGTTCACCGCAGGTCGCCTCGCGCTGCTCGGGGATGCCGCTCACGCTATGACGCCGAATCTCGGGCAGGGTGGGTGTCAGGCGCTCGAAGATGCGGTTGTTCTTTCGCGGTTGGCCGGTACGACTGATGGGTTGAGGCGCTATGACTGCGAGCGTCGGCCTCGTACGCAGATGATCGCTCGGCGGTCGGGGGCGATCGGGGTTGTCGCTCAATTGTCCGCGCGGCCGTTGGTCGCGGTTCGTGATGCGGCTTTGCGGATGACTCCGGCCGGTGCTCAGTTTCGTTCGCTGGGAAAGGTTTTGGATTGGGCGCCGTGAGGTTGGGGGGAGTGGTCGTTGTTGCGGGCGGTGCTGGTGGGTGTACCTGCCGCACTCTCGCACGGACGGGG
>NZ_BDBD01000028.1 GCF_001612805.1 Nocardia coubleae NBRC 108252 | reverse complement strand
GCTGTCATGGCGGACTTAGGTGGGGCGGTAGCGCGAGGCCATGGCCTCGGTGATTGTCCGGAGGTGGGCGCGGAACTCGGGGGGAGCGAGGACCTCGACGTGGTTTGCCAGGGGGAGTAGGGCGTGGGTCAGTACTTCGTAGGACTCTGAGGGGATGGTGATGTCGGCCCAGCCGTTGGGGTCGGTGGGGCCGAGGGTGGCCAGTGCGGCGTGGACGGCTGCCGGGTCGTTCATGAGGCGCAACAGGCCGAGGTGTGCGGTGGCGATCCGGCATTGCGCGTCGACTTTCAGCATGGACCGCCCGAAGTCGGCTGCTGCGGCCTGCCAGTGGGCGGCGAGGTCGAAATCGGTTGGGCGGTCGAATGGTTCGCCGGTGAGGTGGGCCGTGGCGATCCGGCTGGCCCGATAGGAACGAATATCGGAGCGGACGCGTGCGACGAGGTACCAGGTGCCCGCCTTCATCACCAGGCCCAGCGGGTCGACCGTTCGTTCGACCGCGTCGTCACCTCGTCGGTAGGTGATCGCGAGGCGGCGGTCGTGCCAGACGGCGTCGGCGATGGTTGCGAGAGTGGGGGTTTCGTCGGGGCGGTGGAACCAGCCGGGCATATCGATGTGGACGCGCTCGGCGATGCGGGTTGCCCGGCCGCGCAGTTCCGGTGGCAGCGCGGCCAGCATTTTCAGCTGTGCGGTGGCGAGGACGGTGCCGAGGCCGAGGTCGGCGGCGGCGCCCGGTAGGCCGGCCAGCAAGACGGCGTCGGCCTCGTCGGAGGTGAGGCCGGTGAGCCGGGTTCGGTACCCGTCGACCAATCGCACCCCACCACCGCGCCCGGGTTCGCTGTACACCGGCACACCCGCCGCCGACAGCGCCTCCACATCCCGGTACACCGTGCGCACCGACACCTCCAGCTCCCGCGCGAGCTCCCCGGCCGTCGACCCGCCGTTGGCTTGCAACAAGAGCAGTAGCTGCACCAGCCTGCTCGCTCGCATACCCCGAGACTAGCCGTGAACCTTGACACAGGATGTCAAGGTTGGGTCGTAGCGTGAGCGTATGACCACTTGGAGCCAGTTCACCGAGGAAGCGCCGCGCATCGCCGAGCTGTTCCTGCGCAGACACCGAGCCACCGGCAATCTGTGCATGCTCGGCACCCTCCGCGCCGACGGATGGCCACGGATCAGCCCGATCGAACCGATGGTCTTCGAGGACATGCTGGTGCTGGCGGGCATGCCGGACACCCGCAAGTTCGACGACCTCGCCCGTGACCCCCGCTTCTGCCTGCACACCGCGACCGTCGACACCAACGTCACCGAAGGCGACGCCAAACTCTTCGGCACCGTCACCGACCTGAAGGACGAATCCGTCCACGCCCGCTTCGCGCAGAAACTCTTCGACGACAGCGGTTTCGACATCCGCGGCCAGAAATTCGACCACTTCTACATCGCCGACCTCACCAGTGCCTCCACGGTCGAAGTCGCCGATGACCAGCTCGCCATCACCATCTGGAAACCCGGCGAGGGCGAGCGAGTCGTCACCAAACGCTGAATCCCTCCACCGCCCGCGTCCGACTGACTATGGACTATGGCTGACTGGTCAGTCATTATAAATTCGTGCCGAAGCGAGTGGATGTAGATGCGCGGCGGACCGAAATTCTGGAGGCGGCCGTCCGGGTCTTCGCCAGGAAAGGGTTCGCCGCGTCGCGGATCGAGGATGTGGCGGCGGAGGCCGGGGTCGCGAAAGGGAGTGTCTACCTCGCGGTCAGCAGCCGGGAAGAACTGCTGACCGCCGCGTTCGACCAATACCGTGCCCGCGCGGAACAGCAGCTCGCCGCGCCCGGAAGTGGTCCAGCGCTCGATCGGCTGGCGCAGTTGATCCGGTCGACCGTGGCGATGCTGGCAGCTCACCCGGACCACGCGCGCGTATTGCTGGACGTGTGGTCGGCCAGGACACCGCTGGATATGGCCGCCGTCTACGAGGGCTACCGGGCGGCCGTCGCGGAACTGCTGCGTGCGGCCGACGCCGAGGGGCAATTGCGGGCGGGTATCGGCGACGCGCACGCGGCGGTGATCGTCGGCGCGATCGAAGGGTGCCTGGTGCAGTGGCTGGCCGACGACCGCGTCGCCCTCACCGAGATGACCGAACCCCTGGTGCAGGTGTGCGTGGAAGGTATCCGCCGATGACGATCACCGACCGGCTCATCGCGCCCGGAGCGACGAGAAGCGAAGCAGCCCTGTGCTATTCGTCGGCAGTCGTCGGTGGGGTGACGGCTGCGCTGCTGGCGAGAAACGCGGGGGGCTCCGCACTGGTCGTCGCGGTGGTCGCCCTGATCGGCTTCGACCTATTCGGCGGCGCGGTGGTCAATGCGACAGCATCGGCTAAAAGCTGGTTCCACCGGCCCGGCCGAACCGCCCGTCATCACCTCACCTTCGTCGCCATCCACGCCCAACCGTTCCTGCTGGCGCTGGTGGTCCCGGGATTCGGTTGGTGGGTCGCGGCGGCGATCTACGGACTCGTCCTCGCGGCGGCCGTCGTCGTCCTCTCGGTGCCCGATCAGCTGCGCGTGCCGGTGGCCTTCGCCGCCACGGTATTCGGCGTAGCGATCACCACGTCGATGCTCACAGTGCCGACCTTCCTCCTCTGGTTCGGCCCGGTACTGCTGATCAAACTCCTCCTCGCGCACCTTCAGCCCGATACACCGCAGGCAAGGTGACGGATCGCCCGCGCGCGGTGTCGGGGATCGGCTGGTGCGCTGTGCCACGATGACCCGCATGGAGCTGCTCGCTTCCGCCGGTGCCGACGGGCCGACGCCGATCGTGTCGCTGTTCTGGATCGCGCTGGTCGCGGTGATCGCACCGGTCGTGTCGCGCCTGCTGCGCGGATACCTGCCCGATGTGGTGATCCTGCTGGTCGCGGGTGCGGTGCTCGGCCCGTACGTGCTCGGGTGGGCCGACACCGGCGGCGGCGTCGACCTCGTCAGCGAGCTCGGGCTGGGAATGCTGTTCCTGCTCGCGGGCTACGAACTCGACCCGGCCCTGCTGCGAGGGAAATCGGGGCGAACGGCCTGGCTGGTCTGGCTCGTGTGCCTGGTCTTCGCGTTCGGGATCGTCACGCTGGCCACCGACCGGTCGACGGGCACCCGCATCGCCGTGGCTATCGCGCTCACCTCCACCGCGCTCGGCACGCTCCTGCCGATTCTGAAGCAGGCCGGAATCGCCGACTCACCACTCGGTCGCGCGGTGATGACGCACGGCGCGGTGGGCGAACTCGGGCCCATCGTCGCGATGTCGGTGCTGCTGAGCAGCCGCGACTCGATGTCGGCGCTCGTCACCGTGCTGATGTTCGTGATCGCGGCGGTGCTCGTCGGGCTGATCCCGGTGCGCATGCTCGACCGGATGCCCGACCTCGGATCGGCGCTCGGCCGGCTCGACGGCGGCACCTCGCAGCTCCCGGTGCGCGGAGTCGTGCTGCTGCTCCTCGTCCTGATGGTGATCGCCGAGGAATTCGACCTCGACGTGGTGCTCGGCGCCTTCGCCGCGGGCATGATCCTGCGCAAACTCATCGCCGCGGGCCACCCCGATGTGGACGCCTCGCTCGAGGCCATCGGTTACGGCCTGCTGATCCCGGTGTTCTTCGTGGTGTCCGGAATGGGTATCGACGTGTCCGCCGTCGCGGGCAACCCGGCGCTGTGGGTGTGGTTCGTGCTCACCATCGCGATCGCACGCGGTCTGCCGGTGTGGCTGAGCGAGCGCTTCGTGCCGCACGGGCTGAACCTGCCCACCGGCCGCGAGCGGGTGCAGTTGGCGCTCTACGCGGCCACCGGTCTGCCGATCATCGTCGCGGTGACGCAGGTCGCGACCCGCACCGGCCTGCTCAGTAGCGAGGTAGCCTCGATACTGGTGGCCGCGGGAGCCACAACGGTATTGGTGTTCCCGCTGGTCGCGCGACTGATCGGGGCACGTGGCGCCGAGCCCGTCACACCCGCGCATGAATGAGCTTGCATACTCGTGCATAATCATCACATGGTGGAAACGTCCGGAGGACCCGTATTACGGGTGGCGGTTGCCGGTGCCAGTGGGTACGCCGGTGGCGAGGTGTTGCGTCTGCTGCTCGGCCATCCCGAATACCGAGCCGGGCGCCTCGAGATCGGGGCGCTGACCGCCGGATCCAACGCGGGCACCGCCCTCGGCGCACTGCAGCCGCAGCTGCTGCCGCTGGCCGACCGCGTCCTGCAGGAAACCACCCCGGAGACCCTGGCCGGACACGACATCGTGTTCCTCGGTCTGCCGCACGGCCAGTCCGGCGCGATCGCCCAGGCGCTGCCCGAGTCGACGGTCGTCATCGACTGCGGCGCCGACTTCCGGCTCACCGACCCCGCCGCCTGGGAGAAGTACTACGGCAGCGCCCATGCGGGCAGCTGGCCCTACGGTCTGCCCGAACTGCCCGGCGCGCGCGCCCGGCTCACCGGTGCCCGCCGCATCGCGGTGCCCGGCTGCTACCCGACGGTGTCCAGTGTCGCGCTCGCCCCGGCCGTCGCGGCGGGCATCATCGAGCCGAACGTGAACGTCGTCGCGGTGAGCGGCGCCTCGGGTGCCGGCCGCAAACTCGACATCGGCCTGCTCGGATCCGAGATCATGGGCAGCGTGCGCGCCTACAGCGTGGCGGGTGCCCACCGGCACACCCCGGAGATCGCGCAGAACCTGAAAGCCGCGGGCGGCGTGGATGTTTCGGTGTCCTTCACGCCCGTGCTCGCGCCGATGCCGCGCGGCATCCTCGCCACCTGCACCGCACCGGTGAAGGTCGACGCCGCGCAGGCCCGGGCCGTCTACGAAAAGGCTTACGCCGACGAACCTTTCGTGCACCTGCTGCCCGAAGGCATGCTGCCGCAGACCGGTTCGGTGCTCGGCTCCAACGCCATCACCCTGCAGGTCGCCGTCGATGCCGACGCGGGCCTGCTCGTGGTGATCGGCGCGATCGACAATCTGACCAAGGGCACCGCGGGCGCCGCGGTGCAATCGATGAATCTGGCCGTCGGTTTCGACGAGACCGCAGGACTTTCCACCGTAGGAGTGGCACCGTGACAACCCCTGATCCGCACGCGCCGGACCACGGCAAACTCATCCACACCCAGGGCGTCACGGCCCCGCTCGGCTTCCGCGCGGCGGGCATCGCGGCGGGCATCAAGGCCAGCGGCAAGCCCGACCTCGCGCTGGTGCTCAACGAGGGCCCCGAATACGCCGCGGCGGGCGTGTTCACCCGCAACCAGGTGAAGGCCGCCCCCGTGCTGTGGTCGCAGCAGGTGCTGAAGTCCGGTCACGTGCGCGCGGTCATCCTCAACTCCGGTGGCGCCAACGCCTGCACCGGCCACGGCGGTTTCCAGGACACCCACAGGACCGCCGAGGAACTCGCCGCGGCACTGAGTAATTGGGGCACCGAGACCGGCGCGGGCGAGATCGCGGTCTGCTCCACCGGCCTGATCGGTGACCGGCTGCCGATGGACAAACTCGTCCCCGCGATCACCGAGATCGTGCACGAGATGGGCGGCGGTCTCACCGGCGGCTCCGACGCGGCCCACGCCATCATGACCACCGACACGGTGCCCAAGGAATCGGCCTTCCACCACGAGGACAAGTGGAACGTCGGCGGCATGGCCAAGGGCGCGGGCATGCTCGCCCCCTCGCTGGCCACCATGCTCGTCGTGCTCACCACCGACGCGGTGGCCACCCCCGAACAGCTCGACGAGGCGCTGCGCAAGGCCACGAAATACACCTTCGACCGGCTCGATGTCGACGGCTCCTGCTCCACCAACGACACCGTGCTGCTGCTGGCCAACGGCGCGAGCGGCGTCACCCCGTCGCAGGACGACCTCGACGCCGCCGTGTTCACCGTGTGCGACGACCTGGCCGCTCAGCTCATGGCCGACGCCGAGGGCGTCACCAAGCGGGTGCGGGTCACCGTCACCGGCGCGGCCACCGAGGACGAGGCGCTCACCGTCGCCCGTGCCGTCGCCCGCGACAACCTGGTCAAGACCGCGCTGTTCGGCTCGGACCCGAACTGGGGCCGGGTACTCGCCGCCGTCGGCATCGCCCCGGTGACCCTCGACCCGCATCGGATCGCGGTGTCGTTCAACGGGAATCCGGTCTGTGTCGACAGTGTCGGCGCTCCGGGCGCGCGTGAGGTCGACCTGTCCGGTGCCGACATCGACGTGCTGATCGAGCTCAATGTGGGTGAGGGCACCGCCATGGTGCGCACCACCGACCTCTCGCACGGCTACGTCGAAGAGAATTCGGCGTACAGCTCATGAACGCCGGTGTGCTGCACAGCCTTTCGGCCCTCGACAAAGCGCATGTCCTCGCCGACGCGCTGCCGTGGCTGCAGAAGTTCCGCGACAAAATCGTCGTCGTGAAGTACGGCGGCAACGCCATGATCGACGACGACCTCAAGTCCGCCTTCGCCGCCGACATGGCGTTCCTGCGCACCGTCGGCGTGCACCCCGTTGTCGTGCACGGCGGCGGCCCGCAGATCAATGCCATGCTGAAGAAGCTGGGCATGGAAGGCGAATTCCGTGGCGGTTTCCGCGTCACCACCCCCGAGGTGATGGATGTGGTGCGGATGGTGCTGTTCGGTCAGGTCGGGCGCGAGCTGGTCGGGCTGATCAACGCGCACGGGCCGTACGCGGTCGGCATCTCCGGTGAGGACGCGCACCTGTTCACCGCCACCCGGCGCACCGTCGCCGTCGACGGGGTGGCCACCGATATCGGCCTGGTCGGCGATGTCACCGAGGTCAACCCCGGCGCCGTGCTCGACCTGATCGACGCGGGCCGCATCCCGGTGGTCTCCACCATCGCCCCCGACGCCGACGGCGTGGTGCACAACATCAACGCCGACACCGCCGCGGCCGCGCTGGCCGAGGGCATCGGCGCCGAGAAACTCGTCGTCCTCACGGATGTCGAGGGCCTGTACACGGACTGGCCGGACCGATCCTCGCTCACCAGCCGGATCGACGCCGACGCCCTCGCCGAGTTGCTGCCGAGCCTGGACGCGGGCATGGTGCCGAAGATGGAGGCCTGCCTGCGCGCGGTCCGAGGCGGGGTGCCGAGTGCCCACGTCATCGACGGGCGCGTCCCGCATTCGGTACTACTTGAACTGTTCACCGGAGAAGGAATCGGAACCATGGTGACCCCGGGGGAGGCCGAAGATGAGTGAAGTGGCGAAACTGCAGCAGCGGTGGTCGGCCGCGCTGATGAACAACTACGGCACCCCGAAGGTGGCGCTGGTGCGTGGCGCCGGGGCCGTGGTCTACGACGCCGACGGCAAGCGCTACGTCGATTTCCTCGGTGGTATCGCGGTCAACAGCCTCGGCCACGGTCATCCCGCCATCCTCGAGGCGGTCACCCAGCAGCTCGGCACCCTCGGCCACGTGTCGAATCTGTACGCCAGCGAACCCGTGATCGAACTGGCCGAGAAGCTGCTCGCCCACTTCGGCGACGGCGAGGGCAAGGCGTTCTTCTGCAACTCCGGCACCGAGGCCAACGAGGCCGCGTTCAAGATCGCGCGGCTCACCGGGCGGTCCAAGATCGTCGCCGCCGAGGAGGCGTTCCACGGGCGGACCATGGGCGCGCTCGCGCTCACCGGTCAGCCGTCGAAGCGGGCGCCGTTCGAGCCGATGCCCCCCGGTGTCGTGCACGTGCCCTACGGTGACGCCGCCGCCCTGGAAGCCGTCGTCGACTCCGACACCGCCGCGGTGTTCCTCGAGCCGATGATGGGGGAGAGCGGTGTGGTCGTCCCGCCGTTCGACTACCTCGCCAAGGCGCGCGAAATCACCTCGCGGGCAGGCGCTTTGCTGATCCTGGACGAGGTGCAGACCGGAATCGGCCGTACCGGAACGTTTTTCGCACACCAGGCGGCCGGGATCGTGCCCGACGCGATCACCCTCGCCAAGGGTCTGGGTGGTGGCCTCCCGATCGGCGCCGTGCTGGCACAGGGACGGGCGGCCGAACTGCTCACCCCGGGTCTGCACGGCACCACCTTCGGCGGCAATCCGGTCTGCGCCGCGGCGGCGCTGGCCGTGCTGCGCACCATCGACTCCGAGGACCTGCTGAGCCATGTGGAATGGGTCGGCAAGAAACTCAGCGACGGCATCGCCCTGCTCGAGCACCCCGAGATCGACCATGTGCGTGGGGCGGGCCTGCTGATCGGCATCGTGCTGCGCAACGACATCTCCGCCCACGTGGACGAACGGGCCCGCGAGGCCGGGTATCTGCTGAATCCCGCCAAGCCCGACGTGATCCGGTTGGCACCGCCCCTGGTGCTCACCGAAACCCAGGCCGACAATTTCGTCGCCGACCTGCCCGAGATCCTCGACAAGGCCGCCGCCGATGCCAAGGGAGCGACCAAGTGACCCTGCGCCATTTCCTGCGCGACGACGACGTGAGCCAGGCCGAACAGGCCGAGATCCTCGCTCTCGCCGCCGAACTCAAGAAGAACCCCTTCGCGCACCGCCCGCTGGAAGGCCCGCGCGGAGTGGGGGTGATCTTCGAGAAGAACTCCACCCGCACCCGGTTCTCCTTCGAACTCGGCATCGCCCAGCTCGGTGGGCACGCCGTGGTCGTCGACGGTCGCGACACCCAGCTCGGCCGTGAGGAAACCCTCGGCGACACCGGCAGCGTGCTCTCGCGTTACGTCGACGCCATCGTGTGGCGCACCTTCGAGCAGTCGCGACTGGACGAAATGACCGCCACCGCAACGGTTCCCGTGGTGAACGCGCTGTCCAACGAGTTCCACCCGTGTCAGGTCCTCGCCGATCTGCAGACGATCGCCGAGCGCAAGGGTTCGCTGGCCGGACTCAACCTCACCTTCTTCGGCGACGGCGCCAACAACATGGCGCACTCGCTGCTGCTCGGTGGTGTCACGGCGGGCATGAACGTGACCGTCGCCGCGCCCGCCGGTTTCGAGCCGCTGCCCTGGATCATGGAGGCCGCCGCCAAGCGTGCCGCCGAAACCGGTGCGACAGTGGCTGTTACGGGTGATCCCGTCGCCGGAGCCACCGGCGCCGACGTGCTCGTCACCGACACCTGGACCTCCATGGGTCAGGAGAACGACGGGCTCGATCGCGTCGGCCCGTTCCGCCCGTTCCAGCTCAACACCGAACTGCTGGCCGCCGCCAACCCGGAAGCGATTGTGCTGCATTGCCTTCCGGCGCACCGTGGCGAGGAGATCACCGACGAGGTGCTCGACGGTTCGCACAGCGTGGTGTGGGACGAAGCCGAGAACCGGCTGCACGCCCAGAAGGCGCTGCTGGTGTGGCTGCTCGCGAAAGCCGCCGCGTGAGACCGCGATGCGGGGCCGACGCGGAGGGCAGGCGATGAGCGCACCCGAGAAGGGCACACCCGCCATCGCCCGCACCCGCGCCGGCCGCCAATCACGCATCGTCGAACTGCTCTCGGCGCATTCGGTGCGCAGCCAGACCGAACTGGCCGCACTGCTGGCCGCCGAGGGCATCGAGACCACCCAGGCCACCCTGTCGCGTGACCTGGACGAACTCGGCGCGGTGAAGCTGCGAGCCGCCGACGGCGGCGCCGGGGTCTACATCGTCCCCGAGGACGGCAGCCCCGTCCGCGGCGTCACCGGCGGTACCGGCCGCCTGTCGAAACTGCTGGCCGACCTGCTGGTGTCCACCGATTCCAGCGGCAACCTCGCCGTCCTGCGCACCCCACCCGGCGCCGCCCACTTCCTGGCCAGCGCCCTCGACCGCGCCGCCCTGCCCTACATCGTCGGCACCATCGCAGGCGACGACACCATCGCCGTCATCGCCCGCGAACCCCTCACCGGCGCCGAACTCGCCGCCAAGATCGAAAGCCTGGCCTGAACCGGCACGACAGCCGGATGTCTCGCGATCCGAGCCTCACTTCGTGCGCCATCGATCGCGGTGGGCGACCTGCCAAATAAGCACGTAGGCCGTCCATGCGCACAACAGGACCCCGGCTGCGCGGACGATGACGTGCCGGACGAGGTCATACATGCTGGTCCGGGCGCTGTGGTCGTCGACAGCGAGAACTGACCCGAGGAGCGCGGCACCGATGAGTACGGTGTGGATCGCTGGGCGCCACGGGTGCGGCGGGCTCGACGGCAGCCGTTCGGCGCGGCGTCGGATCAGAACACAGAGCACTACTGTGCCCACCGCCGACGAGACGTATCCGAGCACGTTGTACACCTTGTGTGGCTCGACTACCGGCAGCTGCAACAGCTCCCAGCGTCGCACCGCGAAACCAGCGGTTTGTGTGCAGGAATCCCACAGCACGTGGGTCGAAGCACCGAGTACGATCGCGCTGATCGAGCGGAGCGGCGCTACCCGGCCCGCACCACGATTCGGCGATGGAACGCATTTCGATCGAGCATCTCGACCCGTCCTGTGGCGGGAGCCGGAAAGCGCTGGTGAGGAAAGAAATATGCGATACGGCCACAGGGCGACGGCCGGCGCTGCCGAGAGCCGGAAAGCAGCGAGCAGCGCGATCCCGATCAGCACATCCCAACTCAGCACGCCGACTATCGAATGGGTTGCCTTACCTGTGAGCGGGCTCGGTAGGTAGTAGACGAGGTCAGGGGCGATCGAGCCCGCGATCAGCGCGACCGGTGGAAACTGCCGGAAGAACGGCACGACCGCGAGCGGATGAGCGAACGTAATCGGCACCGTCTCAACGTAATCTGGGGCGGGCGGTGTCACGTTGACGCGTACTCGATCTGCGCGGAGTCCACACAGAATCTCCGCATCCTGTGGTGATCGATGACGCGATGCGTCGCGACCGGCGGGATCAGTTGTCCGTCAGCTGCCGCCAAGCCCAATCGACTCGCACATCCAGAGGGTTGTTCGGTGTGACAGTCCTCGGCTCGGTGTTCAGCCCGTTCGGTGGGCCGGATTGTGCTTCGACGGACAGTGATTCCTCCGGCAGTGTCCACACCACCACGTCGGTGACGGGGCTGGTGATCGTGAACTCGAGGAAGCCCGGCCAGGTGAGGCGGGCGCGGACTCCGTCGGGCATGGCGAAGCAGTCGTCCCACGGCGGGGGAGTGGGTGGGATGTGGCGGCCGGTCGGGAGGTAGTCGGGGCCGCGTTCGTACTGCCAGGCCGGGTGGAAGCCGAGTTCGAGTGGGCCGGTGGCGGGGGCGACCTCGCGCAGGAACCACGGGTGCCAGCCGCCCTGGGCGGGGAACGGGTCGTGGTCGGTGGTGATGCGCATCGCCAGGGTGAGGCCCGACTCGGTGAGGGTGAAGGTCTGGACGACCGTGCCCGCGAACGGCCAGGGCGCTGTCAACCGGCAACGGAGTATCGCCTCGTTCGCGGTCCTGGAAACGACTTCCCACGCCCGGTCGCGGACGGTGCCGTGAATGCTGTTCGGCGGGTTGTCGATCGGCAGCTGGTAGGTGCGATCACCCACGGTGAGCTTGCCGTAGCCGAGCCTGCCCGCCCATGGCGCCATCACGAAACATCCGGTGCCGGGGTCCTGGCGGAGCAGTTCCGTGCCCGCCACGGTGAGGCTGTGGATGGCACCCCCGTCGTCGGGGGCGATGGTGACTGTCGCGGTACCGGCGCTGAGTCGCACGTCGTCGCTCATGCCGGGGAGACTATCGGCGCGGGCCCGTCATCCGGCGCAGCCCGCGCCGATCGACATCAGTTGAACGGGTAGTCGCCGCCACCCGCGCCACCGTTGTGGCCCGGCGTGGCGACATCGATGATGTCCTGCACCAGCTCGACCACGGCGCGACCGACATCGAGCACACCGTTGCCGAGCGTCGAGAATTCCTGCGCGATGTAATGAAGCATCTTGTTCGTCCTCACTTCTGGCGGGCCGAATAGTGCTGTCCCAGAGTGCCGTACACCACGTACGGCGCACTACCCTGCGAGGGTGCTTCCCGATCTCGCGTCGTTCAAACCGTGGGCCGACCCCGGCCGCGCGGTACCGCGGGCAGGCGTTCAGACCTGCCTGGCGCGCACGGCGGCTCGCCGACTTCGCTGAGGAGTTGCGCGAGCTGAACGCGCGCTGCCCGCGCGAGCCGGTACGACCGCGTTCAGGACGCGAGGAAATTCAGGACGGCGAGGATCAGGGGCGAGCTGAGGTCGAACAGCACGCGGCCCACGTGCAGGCCGACCGCCGCGCCGGGCTCGTAGTTCTCCATGAGGAATTGCAGGATGGCGTCTTCCATGGTGTCCTCCGGTGCCGAGGGTCAGGCGAAGAAATCCTGGAGAATGGGGGTGCTCAGGTCGAACAGGGTCTTGCCGACGGTCAGTGCGAAATTCCCGACGCCGATGACGACGAGCCCGATGAGGTCGTAGTTGGCCTGAGCGAAATCACGTAATTGCTGCATGTTTACTCCTCGACCCCGACTGGATGAGTAGCTACTGTGACCAGCGTCTCACAGATGGTGTCGGCCGTCGAGGAGTCGCACCCCGGTGATGAATGAGCTTGCATCATCGTGCATAATCATTTGCAGCAACGGCGCGAGCCGTCCACAGACACCAGTTCAAGGAGCGCAACAGACATGTCCGATCGCGTCGTACTCGCCTACTCCGGTGGGCTTGACACCTCCGTCGCCATCAGCTGGATCGCGAAGGAGACCGGTTCCGAGGTCGTGGCCGTCGCCATCGACCTGGGCCAGGGCGGCGAGGACATGAACGTGGTGCGCCAGCGAGCCCTGGACTGCGGCGCCGTGGAGGCCATCGTGGTCGACGCGCGCGACGAGTTCGCCGACGAATACTGCCTGCCCACCATCCAGGCCAACGCCATGTACATGGGCCAGTACCCGCTGGTCTCGGCCATCAGCCGGCCGCTGATCGTCAAGCACCTCGTCGAGGCTGCCAAGTTCCACAACGCCACCACCGTGTCGCACGGCTGCACCGGCAAGGGCAACGACCAGGTCCGCTTCGAGGTCGGCATCGGCGCCCTTGCTCCCGACCTGGAGGTCATCGCCCCGGTCCGCGACTACGCCTGGACCCGCGAGAAGGCCATCGCCTTCGCCGAGGAGAACAAGCTCCCGATCAACGTCACCAAGAAGTCGCCGTTCTCCATCGACCAGAACGTGTGGGGCCGCGCGGTCGAGACCGGGTTCCTCGAGGACCTGTGGAACGCGCCGACCAAGGACGTCTACGACTACACCGCCGACCCGACGGTGAACTTCGAGGCGCCCGACGAGGTCATCATCACTTTCGACAAGGGTGTGCCGGTCGCCATCGACGGCCGCCAGGTCACCGTGCTGCAGGCCATCGAGGAGATGAACACCCGCGCCGGTCGCCAGGGCGTCGGCCGCCTCGACATGGTCGAGGACCGGCTCGTCGGCATCAAGAGCCGCGAGATCTACGAGGCGCCCGGCGCCATCGCGCTGATCACCGCGCACCAGGCTCTGGAGAACGTCACCATCGAGCGCGAGCTGGGCCGCTACAAGCGGCAGGTCGAGCAGCGCTGGGGCGAGCTGGCCTACGACGGTCTGTGGTTCTCCCCGCTCAAGCGCGCCCTGGACGCCTTCGTGCAGGACACCCAGCAGCACGTCTCCGGCGACATCCGCATGGTGCTGCACGGTGGTTCCGCCGTGGTCAACGGCCGCCGCTCCGAGCAGTCGCTCTACGACTTCAACCTGGCCACCTACGACGAGGGCGACACCTTCGACCAGTCGCTGGCCAAGGGCTTCGTCCAGATCCACGGCCTGTCCTCCAAGGTCGCCGCCCGTCGCGATCTGAACCAGAAGTAGGACGAGCTTCCCGCGTCCCCGGTTCCGACATCCGACGGGCCGGGGACGCGGCGTGTTCGCACCCGGGAGCAGACACCCGGGTCCGGTGTCTCGTCGAGATGCCGGCGTAGCCGGGTGGCACCGGCACCCGCGACGCTGGTTACGGTGGTCACGGGCAATTCCCCCGCACTTCGATCCGAGGAGACCTGTAGACCATGACCGACGGCGGCAGCACGAACACCGGTGCCCTCTGGGGTGGGCGCTTCGCGTCCGGGCCCGCCGAGGCGATGGCGGCGCTGAGCAAGTCGACGCACTTCGACTGGGCGCTGGCTCCCTACGACATCCGCGCCTCCCAGGCGCATGCCCGGGTGCTGCACAAGGCGGGGCTGCTGTCCGACGAGGATCTGTCCGGCATGCTGGCCGGGCTGGACGCGCTGGCCGCCGACGTGGCCTCGGGGGCGTTCGGTCCCGCCGACTCCGACGAGGATGTGCACGGCGCGCTCGAGCGGGGACTGATCGAACGGGTCGGCACCGAGCTCGGCGGCAGGCTGCGGGCGGGCCGGTCGCGGAACGACCAGGTGGCCACCCTGTTCCGCATGTGGCTGCGTGACGGTGTTCGCCGCGTGGCCGCCGGTGTGCTCGATGTGGTCGACGCGCTCGTCGCCCAGGCCGCCGCGCACCCGGACGCGGTGATGCCGGGCAAGACCCACCTGCAGGCCGCCCAGCCCGTGCTGCTGGCCCACCACCTGCTCGCCCACGCGCATCCCCTGCTGCGCGACCTGGAACGCTTGCGCGACTTCGACAAGCGCGCCGCGATCTCGCCCTACGGTTCGGGCGCGCTCGCCGGTTCCTCGCTCGGTCTCGATCCCGAGCAGATCGCCGCGGAACTGAATTTCACCGCCTCCGCGGCCAATTCGATCGACGCCACCTCTTCGCGTGACTTCGCGGCGGAGGCTGCGTTCGTCCTCGCCATGATCGGTGTCGACCTGAGCCGGATGGCCGAGGAGATCATTCTCTGGAGCACACCGGAATTCGGCTACGTCACCCTCGCCGACGCCTGGTCCACCGGCTCGTCGATCATGCCGCAGAAGAAGAACCCCGACGTCTCGGAACTCACCCGTGGCAAGGCGGGCCGCCTGATCGGCAACCTGACCGGCCTGCTCGCCACCTTGAAAGCCCAACCGCTGGCGTACAACCGGGATCTGCAGGAGGACAAGGAACCCCTGTTCGACTCGGTCGCCCAGCTCGAACTCCTGCTGCCCGCCATCGCCGGCCTGGTCGGCACCCTCACCTTCCACACCGACCGCATGGCCGAACTCGCCCCCGCCGGTTTCACGCTCGCCACCGACATCGCGGAATGGATGGTGCGCCAAGGTGTTCCGTTCCGTGTCGCCCACGAGGCGGCCGGTGCGTGCGTGCGCGCCGCCGAGGCACGTGGTGTCGGCCTCGACGAACTCACCGACGAGGAATTCGCCGCCATCGACCCATCGCTGACCGCCGGTGTGCGCGAAGTACTCACCGTCCCCGGCTCGATCGCCTCCCGCAACGCCCGCGGCGGCACCGCGGGCGTCCGCGTCGCCGAGCAACTCGACGAGGTCCGCGAGAACGCCGACGAAGCCCGCGCCTGGCTGAACTGAACAACTCGCCGCGCCCCGCTAGTCTGCCGCCATGACCCTGCTCTTGCTGGCACTGGCCATCGCCTCCGAGGTGACCGCGACCGTTTCGCTGAAACTGTCGGAAGGATTCACCAAACCGGCGCCGTCGGTGGTGGTCGTGCTCGGATACGGTGCGGCCTTCTACTTCCTGTCCCAGGTGCTGAAGCGGGGGATGGGTATCGGCGTCGCGTACGGGATCTGGTCTGCCGTCGGGGTGGCCGCCATCGCCCTGATCGGTGTGCTGTTCCTGGGTGAGCGGCTGTCACTGGTGCAGGTCGGTGGAATCGGCTTGGTCATTCTCGGCGTGCTGGCACTGGAACTCGGTGGCGTGCACTGACTTCGGGCGGCGCCGACGTGAATCCCGCTCGGCTCACAACTCGGCGCGGACCCGGAAGCCCGCGTCGCGCAGCGCGTCCAGCACATCGTCGCGGTGCGCGGGCCCCCGCATCTCCACGGTGAGTGACACCTCCACCTCGTCGACCGCGAGCCACGTCCCGGTTCGGGAGTGGACCACATCGACCACACTGGCCCCGGCCCGGCCGACCACTCCGAGCAGCGCCGACAACGCACCCGGCCGGTCCGAGATCGTCACCCGCATCGCCAGATAGCGTCCGGCCGCGCTCAGGCCGTGGTTTATCACCCGGGTGAGCAGCAGCGGGTCGATGTTGCCGCCTGACAGAATCACCACGATCGGACCGGGCAGGTCACGCAATTCGGCGCCGAGCAACGCCGCGACCCCCGCCGCGCCCGCCGGTTCGACAATGAGTTTGGCCCGTTCCAGGCACAGCAGCAGAGCCTTGGACAGCGATTCCTCGTCGACGGTCACGATCCGCGACACCAGTTTCGACACATGATCGAACGGCACCGCACCCGGCATCCCCACCGCGATACCGTCGGCCATCGTCGACATCCGCGACGCCCGCATCGGCGTGCCTGCCCGCAGCGAATCCGGCCACGCCGCCGCCTCGGCCGCCTGCACGCCGACCACTCCGACCTGCGGCGCACAATGATTCATCGCGATCGCCACCCCCGCGAGCAACCCGCCACCGCCGGTCGGCACCACCAGGGTCCGCACATCCGGCACCTGCTCGAGAATCTCGAGCGCGACACTCGCTTGCCCGGCGACGATGTCGGGATGATCGAACGGATGAATCAGTGTCGCCCCGGTGCGTTCCGCGAATTCCTTTGCCGCGACCAGTGATTCATCGATCGTCTCACCGACCTGATGCACTTCCGCCCCGTAGGCCCGGGTGGCGACGAGCTTGGGCAACGACGCCCCGATCGGCATGAACACCGTCGAGGTGATCCCCAGCTCCGCTGCCGACCACGCCACCCCCTGCGCGTGATTGCCCGCGCTCGCCGCCACCACTCCGCGAGCCCGCTCCGCAGGCGACAGATTCGCGATCCGGTTGTATGCGCCCCGCGGCTTGAACGACCCGGTCCGCTGCAGGTTCTCGCACTTCAACCACACCGGCACTCCCGCCCGCTCCGACAGCACCCGCGACCCGACCACCGGAGTCCGCCGCACCACCGCCCCCACCACCCGCGCCGCGGCCTCCACCTGCCCGAACTCAACGCTCTCCATCGCCCCATCGTGCCAGCCGCCGCCCTCCCACGGACCTGGACGCGCGATCACCACGCTCTGGTGGCGGCTGCCACTCGGCCGATGCCGCCACCGGAGCGTGGTGATCGAATGACCAGCTCAGGCGCGGAGGGCGGCCTTGGCGATGTTGTGGGCGATGGTGCCGAGGCGGGTGAGGCGGGCGTCGCCGAGGGGCGTGAGTTTGCCGCCGAGGCGATTGGTGACGAAGGCGAGGGACAGGCCCGTTTCGGGGTCGGCGAAGGCGCCGGAGCCACCGAGACCGAAGTGTCCGAAGGCCGAGATCGGTTCGGCACGTGAGGGTTTCATGGGGACGCCGTGATAGCCCATCGCCCACGGGATGCGGAAGGCGAGCACATAGTCGGGGGTGAAGACCTGACGGGTGGCGGCGCGGCGGATCGTGTCGGGGGACAGGATGCGGGTGCCGCCGAGTTCGCCGCCGTTGGCGAGGGCGCCGTAGACGCGGGCCAGGGCGCGGGCCGAGAAGACACCGTTGACGCCGGGCATCACCGCGTCGTGCACACGCGGGTCGACGATGAGGTCGGCGAAACCGCGCGGGGTGGTTTCGGCCGCCGCCGCGAATCGGGTGCGGGTGAGCAGGTCGGAGCCGCGCTCCCAATCCATGCCCGCCGCGGTGAGGCGGGGGAACGTGGTGGCGATGCGATGGCGTTCCCCGGCGGGCACGCGGAACCAGAGCTCCTCGGCGTCGAGAGGTTCGGCGAGTTCGGTGCGGACGACGTCGACGAATTCGCGGCCGGTGACTCGCTGCACCAGTTCGGCGGCCAGGTGCCCATAGCTGATCCCGTGGTAACCACTGGTGACGAGATGACGCGGGTCCGGGGTGGCGGCGGCGAGCGCGGCGGTGACCGCCTTGTCGTCGAGGAAGGTGTCGATCGGCCCGGAGATCAGCCCGCGCAACCGGTGCAGCCCGGCTCGGTGGGTGAGCACGTCGCGAACCGTGATGCGGCCCTTGCCCGCCGCCGTGAACTCGGGCCAGTACTCGGCGACCGGGGTGTCGTAGTCGAGCTCGCCACGCTCGGCGAGCTGATGAATCACCGTGGACGCCACGCCTTTTCCGGTGGAGAAGGCCAGCGCCACCGAGTCCGCCGTCCACGGCACACCCGGGCGTGCGTACCCGGCCCACACATCGACCACCGGTTCGCCGTGCAGGTACACGCACAGCGCGCCACCCCCGTGCGAAGGCTTGCGGAACAACTGGTCGAACACGGTGACCAGACGGACGAAACGGCGATCCACCGACTGCGTTGTCGAAACTCCCATCACCCGAGCATGCCAAATCACCCATGGGACCGGTCGGTACGGTGATCTTTTCCTGACCGTCACATCCGGCAGCGTGGGCGCAATACTCGGGTCATAGCGTGCACGCATGTCCTCGAGACGACGATCGGCGCTGCTCGCGAGGCTTGTGGTGGACGAACCCGGTAGGCCACAGGTGATCCTGGGTGAACTGCGCCGCGTGATCCTCGACGGTGCCGTCCCGCCGTGCACCGTGATCCCGCTGCGCGAGGTGGCCGTGCTCTTCGGAGTGAGTCACATCCCGGTGCGCGAAGCGCTGAAAACTCTGATCGGAGAGGGGCTGGTCACCCACCGGCCGCAGCGTGGGTACCAGGTCGCGCAGCTGACGGCGCGTGAACTGCGGGAGATGTACATCGTGCGCGACACCCTGGAATCGGCGTCGCTCGCCGCGGCCGCGCTGTCGGCGGACGACGCCGAACGCGCCGAACTGCTCGCCGTGAACGACCTGCTCGAGCGGGCGATCCTCGACGACGATCCGGCGGCGTATCAGCGCCGATCGCGCTGTTTTCATGTGGCGCTGACCCGCCCGTCGCGCATGTTCCGCCTGCTGCAGATGCTCGAATCCGCCTGGAATGTCACCGAACCCGTGCAATCCATGGTGCACGTCGACCGCGCCGACCGTGAGCTCCTGCACACCGACCATCTCGCGATGCTCGACGCCTTCCTCGCCCGTGATGTGGCCCGTCTGCTCGCCGCGGCCGAGGAGCACCATCGGCGACTCGAATCGGTGATCGCGACCCTTCCCACCGACACCGGTCTGCTCGCGCCGGAGGATATATCTTCGGCGCAATAGCGGCGAAATTCGCGGGAAACCGCAGGGCAACTGCCCAAACCTACGGTCATCGCAGCAGCTGAACCCTTCGGATGGGAACGACCATGACCGATATCATCACCGTCACCGCCGGTGCGCCCGCCACTGATCCGCCCGCCTACGATCCACGATTGACCAACGAGGATCTCGCACCGCTGCGCAAGCAGACATGGGGCACCTACAACATCTTCGCGTTCTGGATGTCGGACGTGCACAGCGTCGGCGGATACGTCACCGCGGGAAGCCTTTTCGCGCTCGGTCTGGCGAGTTGGCAGGTTCTCGTCGCCCTGCTGATCGGCATCGTCATCGTCTACTTCTTCTGCAATCTGGTCGCCAAACCGAGCCAGGTGACCGGTGTTCCGTACCCGGTGATCTGCCGGAGCGCGTTCGGTGTGCTCGGTGCCAATATCCCGGCCATCATTCGCGGTCTGATCGCGGTGGCATGGTACGGAATTCAGACCTTCCTTGCCTCTGCCGCCCTGGATGTCGTTCTAGTGAAACTGTTTCCGGGTCTGGCGCCGTACGCCGTCACCGCCGACTACGGTTTCCTGGGTTTGTCGGCGCTGGGCTGGGGCAGCTATCTGCTGCTGTGGGTGGTGCAGGCGTGCGTGTTCTGGCGGGGGATGGAATCCATCCGCAAGTTCATCGACTTCTGTGGTCCCGCCGTGTATGTCGTGATGTTCGTGCTCTGCGGCTACCTGATCTCGCGCGCCGGCTGGAGCGCCATCGACCTGAACCTGGGGGAGGTGACCTACACCGGCTGGGCGTCGGTGCCGGTGATGCTCGGCGCGATCGCCCTCGTGGTGTCCTACTTCTCGGGTCCGATGCTCAACTTCGGCGACTTCTCCCGCTACGGCAAGAGCTTTCCGGCCGTGAAGACCGGCAACCTGCTCGGCCTGCCCGTGAACTTCCTGCTGTTCTCCCTGCTCGTCGTGGTCACCGCCTCGCTGACGGTGCCCGTCTACGGCGAGCTCATCACCGATCCGGTCGCGACCGTCGCCCGCATCGACTCCACGTTCGCGATCGTGCTCGGCGCGCTCACCTTCACCATCGCCACCATCGGTATCAACATCGTCGCCAACTTCATCTCGCCCGCGTTCGACTTCTCCAATGTGAGCCCGCAACGGATCAGCTGGCGCGCGGGCGGGATGATCGCCGCGGTCGGTTCGATCCTGATCACGCCGTGGAACCTCTACAACAATCCCGAGGTGATCCACTACACGCTCGAGGTGCTCGGCGCCTTCATCGGACCGCTGTTCGGCGTGCTGATCTGCGATTACTACCTGGTGCGCAAGCAGAATGTGATCGTCGACGACCTCTTCACCATGTCGGAACAGGGCAGTTACTACTACCGCAAGGGCTACCACCCTGCCGCGATCGTCGCCACGGCGGTCGGCGCGGGCGTCGCGGTGTTCCCGGTGCTGGCCAACGGTTTGCCCGGCATGCACACCGCGGCTCAGTACAGCTGGTTCATCGGCTGCGGCCTCGGTTTCGCCACCTACTACCTGCTCACCGCAGCCAGGCGCAGGACCCGGCCGGAGGTTCTCGCCTGATGCGAATCCGGGTCGTCAATCCGAACACCACCCGGGCGATGACCGACACGATCGAGCGGTGCGCCCGGGCCGTCGTCGGCGCGGGCACCGTGCTCGACGCGGTCACCTCCGCGACCGGACCGGCCTCGATCGAAAGCCACTACGACGAGGCGATGAGCGTTCCCGGACTGCTGGCCGCCATTCGGGAAGGCGAGGCCGACGGTGTCGACGGCTACGTCATCGCCTGTTTCGGTGATCCGGGCCTGGACGCCGCACGCGAGGTCGCGACCGGACCGGTGATCGGGATCGCGGAGGCGGCGATGCGAACAGCGACTCACCTGGGGCGGGGGTTCAGTGTCGTGACCACCCTCCAGCGCACCAGGGGCCGCGCAATGGATCTAGCGGAACACTATGGGCTGCAACGGTTCTGCTACGGAGTGCACGCGTGCGAACTACCTGTACTCGCGTTGGACACCGACCCGGACGCACGCAAGGTCGTGACCGAAGCGTGCCGGGCGGCGGTGTTGGCCGACGGTTCCGACGCCGTCGTCCTGGGCTGTGCCGGAATGGCCGACCTGTGCGCGCACATCCGGGCGGAGATCGGCGTGCCGGTGATCGACGGTGTCGCGGCGGCCACGTCGACCGTGCAATCTCTGCTCACCCTCGGACTGCGCAAGTCGGGGAGGGGCGAGTTCGCGACACCGCCGGCTAAGCCCTATACCGGGCTGCTGGAATCGTTCGGGTCGGAATAGGTCAGGCGTCGGCCAGCTCACCGGTCAGGGCGTCGAGTACCGCGTCGAGGTTGTCGACGTCGACGACCAGGCGGGTGAAGTCGGGTCCGTTCAGGTCGATGCGGACCGCGTTTCCGTCGAAAGTGGTGTCCCAGAACTCTTTCCGGCCCTTGCCCCGATAGACACCTGCGGCGATCACGCCGGGGATGAAGGTACCGGGAGCGCGGACCCATGGTGGCCGCAGATCCACCTCGGCGGTGGTGATCTCGGTGATGGCGGCACGGTCGATCACGACCTGCTGGCGCAGTGCGAGCAGCCGATGCCCACCGAGTACATGGACCGTCACCGTGTCGTTGTCGACCTCGAGCTCGACCATCGCTACCTCACTCACCATCTGCGGAAACGTTCCCTATCGAGAGTGCTCCCGTGGCCTGGCTTGCGACTGTGGCGAGCCTGTGAGTTAGCCAAGGAAGTCAGAGGCATAGTTTAATGTAGATATACGCATCTATCGGGAGTTGTGTTAGGAGTGCAGCTCACCCGGCATGGCCGGGAAAAGACGGCAAGGAGGGGAACGGGTGTGCCCGGTGGTCGATGGCGACTACCGGGCACTCCGAGGGCAGGTCGGTCAGAGGTCAGCAGGCGACCTTGTCCGCCACGATCAGCAGATACTGGAAGCTTCCCTCCCGGTACGCCGTGAGAAACGGCTGTTCCACCCCGGTCGCGAGCTCCGAATGCGTCCGCAGATCCCAGTACGGAATCGTGTCCGGTGTCAGATCGATGACCGTGGTCGGCACCAGACCGTTCTCCGACAGCGCACGGAAGTACTCGCTGCGCGGGTGGATCATGCAGCCGTAGTGGGCATCGATCCAGCTCACCGATGCGGACCGGCCGCCGATCACATCGTTGGAGCAGCCGGTGATGCACACGTAGCGCCCGCCCGGTTCCAGCACGCGGGAGAACTCCGCGAACAGCGGGAACAGATCGACGTACATGGTGGTCTCGTTGGTCCACACGGCCCGGACCGACTCGTCGTCGAAACCGGTGTCGAGCATATTGCGGAAGTGGAAGCGCACCCGATCGGAGACACCGCGTTCGACGGCCTGGTCGTTGGCGAAACCGACCTGGTACTCGGAGATGCTCACCCCGTCGACCGAACAGCCGAAGCGCTCGGCCGCCATGAAGCTGGTGCCGCCGCGACCCGAACCGCCGTCGAGCAGGCGGTCGGCGGGGGTGATGGCGCCGAGGTGGTCGAGGAGGAGATCGGCCTGGGCGGTCTCGAGGCGGTGCAGTTCCCGCACGAGGCGCTCCTGCCGGGTGTCCTCGGGGCCTTCGATCACCGACCAATCGGGCTCACCGATGCCGTAGTGGTGGTGGTAGAGGCCGTCCACCTCGCCGAGCTTCGTGTTGACCCGGTCGTCGTTGGGATTGTTGTTCCAGTAGGCAGCGACCGAACGCTGGTAGGTGGTGCGCAGCACGGAGCTGTCGGTGTGGGCGTTCGCGATGGTCATCGGTCGTCCTCTCGTGGTGCGGTGTCGTGGTACCGGCGGCTGTCGGCGTGCCAGGCGCGGTTGCCGCCCATCCAGGCCCACAGGCCCGTCAGGAATCGGCGCAATTGCGGTGAACCCGCGGCGGCCAAGGGTGCGGCCTCGCGTTCGAATCGGTGCATGAGTTCGTCGTGGATCTCGGCGGTGCGCAGCACGGCATCGGCCCGGCTGCACCCCTCCTCGGCGGCGAGGACGGTCGGCAGGTTGAACTCCCGCCCGCCCGAAAGGTCTTCGCGTGCCATCGAATACAGATCGTTGACCATCTGTGCGGCCAGGGCCGCGGTGGTGACGACCCGCCGGACGGCCGGGTCGGTGTACTCGGGGGCGCCGAGTTCGTAGCGGCCGACCGCGTCGATCGGCGCCATACACGGCAGGAAACTGTGCGGTTGCCGGTTGGTCAGGTACTCCCACACCGGCGGCATCCGCCCCGCCGCCCGCCAGCCGGCCTCGGCGCCGAGCGCGATGAACCAGCCCGCGATCTCGGTCCGGAGCCTGGCCAGCTGGGCGTCGCTCGCGTACCCCGCCAGGTGCGCGAACGAGGTGCGGAACGCGCGGAGGATCGGGTCGGCCTGCATGGCCTGTTCGAGCCGTGGCGCGTAGCGCATGGGCAGGTGCGCCGGGTCCATGGCGGCGGCGGCGAGTTCGAGCCGTGGCCCGAGTTCGGCGGCGGCGCTGGACGGGGTGCCGTCGGGTGCGGTGTCGCCAGGGGCGTCCTCCTCGCAGTAGTAGTCGTCGACCGACCATTCGGCGACGGCGCAGCGGGCCGCGGCGAGCAGCAGATCGGGGTCGTCGCAGTCGGGATGGGCCAGCATGATGAGCCTGCCGAAATCGGCCTTGCCGAGTTCGTCGAGGCGGCCCTCGTACAGGCCGATCTCGGCGGCCCACGCGAGCAGTCCGACATTGACGGCTTCGGCCAGGGCGGGGTCGTCACGTTCCGGCGGCGGGCAGTAGAGCGCCGGGATGTCTTGCCTTCCACCGCTTTCGGGCTGCTCGGTGGTGCGGTTCGCGAGCAGGGACACCTGCAGGCCCGACGTGCCGAGACCGGTCGGACCGCGCAGCCGGTGCGCGGCGGGCGGGCTCACCACATCGGACGTGCCGCTCCGCGCCGCCGAGGTGGGTGCCGCGAGCCGGGGCACACGGCCGATGAGCTCCGCGCCGCGATTCGAGTGGAGCGCGAAGGGTCGGGCGACCGGTGACGCACCCGCGAACACGTCGGCCGGGGCTGACGCGCCGTGTAACAGGGCAACGACCGTCGCGGCGAGGTCGTCGGCCGCCGGGGGAGCGGCGGCTCTGCTGAGCAGGGACATGGCCCGACCGTTCAGTCGGCCCGGCGCGCGACGAGGACGTCGTCGAGCACACCGAGCGCGTCGGGCACCAGCACCGCCGCCGAGTAGTAGCAGCTCACCAGGTACGACATGATCGACTGATCGTCGATCTGCTTGAACCGCACGTTCAGGCTCGGCTCGTACTCGTCGGGAATGCCGGTCTGATGCAGTCCGACCACGCCCTGGTCCTTCTCGCCGATACGCATCGCCATGATCGAGGTGGTCTGGGTTTCGCTGATCGGGATCTTGCCGCACGGCAGAATCGGCACACCGCGCCAGCCGGGCACCCGGTGGCCCTGGAATTCCACCGGGTCGGGGTACAGGCCGCGGCGCGAACATTCACGACCGAACGCGGCGATCGCCTTCGGGTGGGCGAGGAAGAATTTCGTTCCACGGCGCATGCTGAGCAATTCGTCCATGTCGTCGGGGGACGGTGCGCCGGATTCGGTGGTGATGCGCTGTTTGAGATCGCAATTGTGCAGCAGGCCGAAGTCGGGATTGTTCACCAGATCGTGTTCGCGACGCTCGTAGAGCGCCTCGACGGTGAGTCGCAGCTGCTGGTCGACCTGGTTCATCGGGTCGTTGAACAGGTCGGCGACCCTGGTGTGGATCCGCAGCACGCTCTGGGCCAGGCTCAGTTCGTACTCGCGCGGACTGGCGTCGTAGTCGACGAAGGTGCCCTCGAGCAACGGTTCCCCGGAATGCCCCGAGGCGATCTCGATATCGGCCTCGCCCTTGGAATTCTGGTTCCTGGAAGACGCGGCCGACGTATCCGCCCGGATCCGCGCCAGGCCGGGTGTCGATTCGAGGAACTGCTCGAATTCCTGCCTCGGCAAGCAGAGGACGGTGGTTTTGGTGACCGTCTTCACGGTGTCCGGCCAGATCGCCGACGGGTCGGTGAGCATCTCCTCGCCGTAATAGTCGCCGCCGTACAGGAGACCGAGTTTGGTGGCCTCCCCGTATTCACCCGAACCGATCCTGGCCAATTTCCCGTGGACGACGAGAATGACCTGATCCATCGGATTCCCGAATTCCGCGAGCACGGTTCCGGGGTCGAGATCGTATTGCACGAAACTGTCCGCGAGGGGACGCAACAGGTCGTCGTCGTCGATATCGCGCAGCGGCGGCAGTTCGCGCAATTCCTGCGGGATCACCCTGGCCCGGGCGCCGTCGACGACGAATTCGACCTCCCCGTTGCCGACGGTATGGGTGAGCCTTCGGTTGACCCGGTAGATACCGCCCGCCACCTGCACCCACGGCAGTGCGCGCGAGAGCCAGCGCGAACTGATGCCCTGCATCTGCGGCTCGGATTTGGTGGTGTGGGTGAGCTTCTGTGCTGCGGTGGTGGACAGGCTCTTGCGTACGGAATTGTCTGTGGGCAGCGGCATTTCGATGGTCATAGCATCCTCACCTCGAGTGGATTCGGGTACGGCCGATCGACCTGTCGTCGCGCGACGACAGGTTGGGACGTTGGTGAAGCGAATGCGAATGGTCCTGCGCGGGCGAACCCGGCGTGTGAAACGTGTTGCACGAAAAGTGATGTGCGGCAGAGCGTTCCGGACGACAACGATGTTAGGTGCTGGAGGCCGTGATCGCGCACGTTCGCGAAAAATCGGGTCCTGACCGGGAGATCCCTTGTGCGATAGGCGATTGCGGACATGGCGGTGTCCGTGAACGGCCGGCCCAACACCTGGACTTCCGGCTCCGCAACACGCTCGTTTCGGACCGCGGCCGCGCCGGTGACGAAGGGGCCCCCGACCGGCGTGGTGTGACATGAAACGCCGCAACATGCGGCCTGTCACAGCCGACACATAATGGAGGTCCGGTGTGGTTAGCTCATATGAGCACATCGGGGTGTGTGAGGTGCATCACAGTCAGTAGGGTCAGGTGGGAACGGTGAATATCAGTCCAAAAGGTGTGGTCGGGTCGGTGCAGCGATTGCTGGCTACCGCGCAGAACGGGCTGGAGGTGATCCGCTTCGGCGGACTGGCGCACGACGTCGAGTCCTCGCCGTTCGAGGTCGTCGAACGCAGACGCATGTACCGCCTGCGGCACTACTTCCCCGACGACACGACACCCGGTCGTCCGGTGGCGCTGCTGGTTCCACCGCTCATGGTGAACGCCGACATCTGGGACGTGAACGCGGCGGGCGGTGCCGTCGGGATTCTGAACGCGGGCGGAATCGACTGTTGGGTCATCGATTTCGGTTCCCCCGCCACCGAGGAGGGCGGCTGGGAACGCGACCTGGCCGATCACGTGCTTGCCGTGAACTCCGCCATCGACACCGTGTGCGAGGCCACCGGTGCGCAGGTGCACCTGATGGGCTACTCCCAGGGCGGCATGTTCGCCTACCAGACCACCGCCTACCGCTACGGCAAGGGCGTCGCCTCCATCGTCACCTTCGGCAGCCCCGTCGACATCGTGGCAGGCATGCCGTTCGGGCTGCCCTACGGTCTGGTGTCCGAGGTGGCCGACTTCCTGGCCGACCACGTGATGCACCGGCTGCCGATCACCGAATCGATGGTGCGTTTCGGCTTCCAGATGCTCGACCCGGTGAAGACCGCGAAGTCGCGCATCGACTTCCTGCTGCAGCTGCACGACCGGGAGGCGCTGCTGCCCAAGGAGCGTCAGCGTCGCTTCCTCAACAGCGAGGGCTGGGTCGGATACGCGGGGCCCGCCGTCGCCGACTTGCTCAAGCAGTTCGTGGCGCACAACCGGATGATGCTCGGCGGCTTCGTGATCCGCGATCATCCTGTCTCGCTCGCCGAACTGAAGTGCCCCATCCTCGCCTTCGTCGGCGAGGTCGACGACATCGGCCAGCCTGCCGCCGTGCGCGGCATCGTGCGTGCCGCGCCGCACGCCGAGGTGTACGAGGCCAGCCTCGTCGCGGGGCATTTCGGTCTGGTCGCCGGTTCGACCGCCACCAACCACACGTGGCCGATGGTGCGCGACTGGATCGCCTGGATGGACGGTCACGGCCCGCTGCCCGAGACCATCGTCCCGATGCAGGAACACGTGCCGGGCAACGCACCGCGCACGGCGGCCACCCGCATGGTGCACACCGCCGCCAGCCTCGCCGAGGCGGGCGCCGGGGTCGGCAAGGCGCTGGAAGGGGTCGCGGGCAGCACGATTCGCGGCTCCATCGAGATGGCGGGCGAGGCGGCGCGCGCACTGCCGCGCCTGACCCGCCTGGGCATGATCCAGCCGCACACCCGCATCTCCCTCGGCAAACTGCTCAGCGAACACGCCAGGCGCGCGCCCCAGAAGGACCTGGTCCTGTTCGACGACCGCGTGCACACCAATGCCGCCGTCGAGCAGCGGGTCGACAATGTGGTGCGCGGCCTGATCTCGGTCGGTATCCGGCCCGCCATGCGGGTGGGCATCGTGATGGAGACCCGCCCGAGCGCGCTGGCCTCGGTGGCCGCGCTCTCGCGCCTCGGTGCCGTCGCCGTGCTGCTCGCCCCCGGCGCCGAACTCGATCGGGCCATCGAACTCACCGGCGTGAAGACCCTCGTCACCGACCCGGAGAACCTGCGTGCCGCCGCCGGGACGAACGCCCGGGTGCTCGTGCTCGGCGGCGGAGACCAGCGCCGGCTCGCGGTGCCGACGAGCGACCGGGTGATCGACCTCGAACAGATCGACCCCGATACGGTTCGCGTGCCCGCGTGGTACCGGCCCAACCCCGGCCTCGCCCGCGAACTGGCCTTCGTGCTGGTGCTCGGCACCGGCGACCGGCTCGAGGCGAAGTACATCACCAACCACCGCTGGGCCCTGTCCGCCTTCGGTACCGCCAGCGCCGCGGACCTCGACCGCCGCGACACCGTGTACTGCCTTGCGCCACTGCATCATTCGTCCGGCCTGCTGGTGAGTCTCGGTGGCGCGATCGCGGGCGGCAGCCGCATCGCGCTGGCCAGGCCGGTGGACATGGACCCGGGCCGGTTCGCCGAGGAGGTGCACCGCTACGGCGTCACCGTCGTCACCTACACCTGGACCATGCTGCGCGATCTGCTCGACGCGCAGGTCTTCCCGGCCGGGTACAACCATCCGATCCGGTTGTTCATCGGCTCCGGTATGCCCAAGGGGCTGTGGCGAAGGACCATCGAGCAATTCCCGCCTGCGCGGGTGCTCGAGTTCTACGCCTCCATCGACGGTGACGTGGTGCTCGCCAATGTCACCGGCGCCAAGATCGGTGCCAAGGGCAGACCGGTTCCCGGCACCGCGACGGTGGAACTGGTGGCCTACGACCCGGTCAGCGAGCAGATCCTCGTCGGCGACGACGGCTTCGCCCGGCGCTGCGCCGACAACGAGCCCGGCCTGCTGCTCGGCAAGGCCGTCGACGGCGGCGACATCTCCGACGGCGGACTGCGCGGGGTGTTCCGCGCGGGCGACGCCTGGTGGCCGACGGAGAATCTGTTCCGCCGCGACGGCGACGGCGACTACTGGCTCGTCGACCGCCGCGACACGGTGATCCGCACCGCTCGTGGTCCGGTGTTCACCCAGCCGATCGTCGACGTGCTCAACGACATCACCCCGGTCGACCTCGAGGTGGCCTTCGCCCTGCCGACCCCGTCGGGCACCCTTGCCGCGGCCGCGCTGAGCGTACGCGACGGGTTCCGGATCGAACCGGGCGATGTCACCGAGGCGATGCGTGCGCTCGACCGCAGTCAGCGGCCCGACCTGGTCTACGTGGTCGAGGAGATCCCGCGCAGCGCGAGCTTCCGGCCCTCGGCGTCGGCGGTCCAGGCGGCCGGCTACCCGAAGGCCGGGCCGGGCACCTGGATCTACAACCGGGAGACCGACACCTACGAGGTGCTCACCGACGCGGGCGCGGCGGCACTGTTCGGCGGCGACTGACACATCGACGACGAAGGCCGCCCGGCGAACCGGGCGGCCTTCGTCATTTCCGAAACCTAGACGCGGTACTCCGTGACGGCATCGATGACGCGACCGAGCTGCGCCTCGCTGAGCATCGGCCACAACGGCAACCGCACGATGGTGGCCGAGAACTCCGCCGACCGCGTGCACGGCACCGGAGTGCGCCCGTACTTGAGCCCCGCCGGGCTCGAATCGAGCGGAATGTAGTGGAACGGGGCGACGATCCCGCGCTCGGCGAGGTGCGCGATGATCCCGTCGCGGCTGTCCTCGGTGGGCATCCGCAGGTAGAACAGGTGCGCGGTGTGGCCACGGTCGGCGGGCACCGTCATCGGGCGCACGTCGTTGGCGGCGGCCCAGTCGGGCAGCGCGGCCGCGTAGGTGTCCCACACCCGGTGGCGGGCGGCCTGGATGGTGTCGAACTCGGCCAGTTGCGCGTCGAGGACCGCCGCGTTGAGTTCGCTGGGCAGGTAGCTGGAACCGATGTCCTGCCACGAGTACTTGTCGACCTGCCCGCGCAGGAAACGGGCTCGGTCGGTGCCCTTTTCACGCATGATCTCGGCGCGACCCATCAGGATCTCGTCCGACAGCAGCAGCGCGCCGCCCTCGCCGCAATGGACGTTCTTGGTGTCGTGGAAACTCTGGGTGCCCACCGTGCCGATGGTGCCGAGTTGCCTGCCGCGCCAGGTTCCGCCGAGGCCGTGCGCGTTGTCCTCGACGATCGCCACACCGTGCTGGGCGGCCAGTGCCAGCAGCGGTTCCATGTCGGCGGCGACACCGCCGTAGTGCATCACCACGATCGCCTTGGTGCGCTCGGTGATCGCCTCGGCGGCCGCGGCGGGGTCGATATTGCCGGTCGCGTCGTCGATGTCGACGAACACACAGGTCGACCCGCGCAGCGCCATCGCGGTGGCGGCCGAGGTGAACGCGAAACTCGGCACGATCACTTCGTCGTCGGGGCCGAGTTCGAGCAGCAGCGCACCGAGTTCCAGCGCGTGCGTGCACGAGGTGGTGAGCAGCGCGTGTTCGGCGCCGGTGATGGCCTTGATCTTGGCCGTTGCCGACCTGGTGAACTGGCCGTCGCCGTGGCTGTGATCGGAATCGAGGACGGCCGACAGGTTGGCGCGCTCGGCGGCGGCACGGAACGGCCTGCTGAAGATGATGCGGTCGTTCACTCGCGGAGGTCCTTGTCCGTCACGGCTGCCGGCACCGCGACGTCGACTCGATGGTTGGAGACCGGCGCGTGCATCGTATCCGGGCGCGGTGTCGGGGTCTGCACGGTCAGGTACAGCGGCTTACCGACCAGGATGTGCAGGGCCACACCGAGATACTCCGCGATCAGGCCGAGCGAGAACAGGGTGGCGCCCGAGCACAGCAGCAGCACGACGATGATCGACGCCCAGCCCTCGGGGTCGTGATTGTCCTGGGTGAGCGCCTGCACCACGATGAACGCGGCCATCGCGACACCGGCCAGTGCCAGGCTCACTCCGAGCATGCTCACCAGCCGCAGGCCACGAGTTCCGCTGCACAACACCATCTTCCAGAACAGCGAGAACAGGCGACGGTAGTTGTAGCCGGACTCGTCGCGGCCCTCGGCACGCAACACCACCGGCACCGAGACCGTATTACCGACCACCCAGGTGAGCGCCACATCCAGATACACGCCGTTGGCCGCGACCTCGGCGAGCTGACGGCCGATATCGCCCCGGATCAGGCGGAAGCTCTCGAACCGGGTGGAATCGGGGAAGGCGAACACCGTGGCCAGCACGATCTTCGCGCCGCGCGAGGTGAGGTTGCGCAGGAAGCCGTGCGGGCGGGTGTTGGACGGCTTGGAGTAGACGAGATCCGCACGCGAGGCCAGTGCCGCGTCGAGGAAGTCGGCGATGAAGGCTGGGTCGTGCTGGCCGTCCTCGTCCATCGTGACGATCCAGTCGCCCCGCGCGGCCGCCATGCCCGCGATGGTCGCCGCGTCCTGACCGAAGTTGCGGCTCAACCACACCGCGCGCACCTGCGGGTAGGAGCCTTCCAGTTCCTGCAGCACCACATCGGAGCGATCCGGCCCGTTGTCATGGACGAGGATGATCTCCTCCACCGCGAACCGCGCACCCGACGGGGTCGTGCTCGGCCCGGTGAGCCCGTCCAGTTCGGCGACCAGCGCGGCGATCGTGTCCTCACCCCGGTAGACGGGGACGACCACCGACACCGAATGCACCGGATGCGAACCGTTGCGCTCGGCGGCGCCCGCGCGTGGCACAGCGCCGGACCGGGACGAATGTGCGGTGGGAAGCGGCATGGGTCGACTTTCGGTGTCTTGGCAGGCGAGGGGTGTGGGCACTCTAACACCGCACGGTGACGGGTCGGCGGTGCCGGATCGGGCTGTGCGAGGCGCTGTCACGCGGGGATGCCTGTAGGGTCTGGTGCTCGTGGTGGAAAGTAGAAACCCGTCCCGACGTTCGGTCTACATCTGGGGCTTGATCACCGCCCTCGGCGTGATCGCGGGCTATGGCGCGGTGCTACTCGCCAACGTCCGGCACTTCTACACCGACGACACCGAATCGCAGTACGTGCCGCTGTGGGTGATGCTCGGCAACCGGCTGCGCGACGGCGACCTGCCGGTGATGGTTCCCGAGCACTGGATGGCGGGCAATTACGCCATCGAGGAAGCGGGCCTGCTGAATCCGCCGCAGTTGCTGATCGATCTGATCGCGCCCTCGGTGGACAACCTCGTGCTCTACGCGACCGTGGTGAAGCTGATTTTCGCGATCATTCTCGGGCTCGGTGTCTACCGGATCTGCCTGGTCTACGGCTCGCGCGTGCAGTGGGCGGCGCTGGCCGGTGTGTCGATCCCGTTCACGGGCTGGCTGCTGTTCTTCGACGAGGCCAGCTGGATGACGGCGTTCACCGGCACCGCGTGGATGGTGCACGCGTGGGCGTCCGGTGTGCGCTACGCGCGCGGAAACGGCGGCCCGATCCCCGTTTTCGTGTATCTGTACCTGGCGATTTCGGTGCAGTACATCTTCCCGGCGGTCGAGGCCGGGCTGATGATCGGCGCGGTCGCCGTCGGCGAACTGGTCTACCAGCGGACCTGGCGACCGACGCTGCGGTTGCTGTTCGTCTCCGGCCTCGCCGCGCTGGCCGGGCTGGCCACCTACCTGCCGAGCATGCTGTCGGCGAAGGTCACCTGGCGCGGCACCGCCCAGATCAACAACGACCAGTTCCTCACCGTCCCGTGGTCGGAGTCGCTGAACGCCAGCCTGCCCTCCACGCTGCCCGCGTTCACCTCGTGGTGGGGTTACGTGCAGTCGATGCCGGTGGTCTACATCGCCTGGTTCCTCGTTCCGGCACTGGCATTCGTGGACTGGAACCGGGCGCGCGGTGCGTGGCGTGAACTCACCGGTATCGCGGTGTTCGCCATCGCCGCACTGATGTGGACCGCGGGTCCCGGCACCATCGGCCCGCTGCGCTGGCCTGCCCGGGTGCTGCCGATGGTCGCGCTCGGCCTGCTGCTGCTGGTCTGTGTGCTGCTCGGCCGGTTCGCGACCTTCAAGGACTGGCGGGCGCGAGGCATCGCGGCGGCCGTGCTGATCGGACTGCTGTGGGTGCGGTCGTTCTCGGCCGACCCGCACAACTGGATCGCCCACGTGATCGCCGCGCTCGCGATCGCGGCGCTCGGTGCGGCCGTGGTGTGGCTGGCGGTGCAGAAGAGCACGACCGCCGCGGTCGCCCTCGCGATCATCGCGGTGTTCCCCATCGCCTACATCCAGGTCGAGCGCGCCCAGCCGACACCCATGAGCTGGAACCTGCCGAGCGACCGGGCCGCCGCCCGCGCCGCGTTCCCCGAATTCGCGGGCACCACCTTGCAACTCGGTGACCGTGCCCTGATCCCGCCGGGGGAGCGCACCCTCGACGGCGCCTACGGGTCGCTGGTGTTCGGCAACTACGCCAAGGACATCGAACGCACCTACGTCAGCGGCTACACCCCGAACGGGCACTACTGGTTCGGCGACATGCTCTGCATGCGCTGGGACACCAGCGTCTGCCCCGACGCCTACCGGCGCGCGTTCGCCGTCGAGCCGTCCACGGGCAAGACCGTGGTCGACCTGATGAACGTCGACCGGGTCGTTCTGCACCGCGCCCTCTACCCGGACGCCGCCACCCAACCGGCCCCGACGGGCTGGAAGTGGGTCGACTACCCCGGCCACGAGAAGTACATCGCGGTGCTCGAACGCGAGAACGGGCTGATCTCCACCCGCAACGGCCGCATCTCGGCCGTCGAGAACGCGACCGCCGTCTCCACCGCCGAGAGCGACACCACCAGCAAGGTGCGGGTGAGCTCGGAAAACGGTGGACGGGTGGTGTTCGCGCGGCTGGGCTGGCCGGGCTACCGGGTGAGCCTCGACGGCAAGGACATCCCGTTCAAGGTGGTCGCCAAGAGCTTCGTCGCCGTCGACATCCCCGCCGGAACCACCGATGCCGCACTCGAACTCACCTGGCGTCCGCCGGGCTGGAAGATCGGCGGTGCCGCGATCGGCCTGGGCCTGCTCGGGGTCGCGTTCTTCCAGTGGCTGTACGTGCGCGGCCGCAAACCCGAACAGGAAGCGCCCGCCGCGGAAACCATCCCCGACGGCGACGCCGAACTCGCGGACGCGCTGCGATGACCACCGAGGCGGTCCCCACCGACGGCGTGCTCGCCACGCCGGGCCCACTGCTGCGGATCGTCAAACGTCAGGAACTGGCCTTCGCGATCGTCGGCGGGTTCAACACGCTGCTCGGCATGGTGCTCGTCGTGTGCTGGTTGCAGGTGCTCGGCGACGACCGCCCCGGCCTGTCCGTCGTCGCCGCGTACGCGGTGAGCACGGTGGTGGCGTTCGTCCTGCACCGGACCCTGGTATTCCGGGTCAGCGGCAGACTCCTGCGTGACTTCGTCGCCTTCTGTGGCGTGAACGCGGGTGGGCTCGTGCTGAACGTGGTGCTCGTGGAACTCGCGGTGAAGGCGTTCGGGTTTCCCGCCGAACCCGCGTCGGTGGTGGTGATGGGTCTGGTCGCGGTACTCAGCTTCTTCGGACACCGCTACATCTCGTTCCGGCGGGCGCGGTAGGTTAGGCACATGGCGCACGAATCCACCATCGACGCAACTCTGCTCGGCCTGCTGGCCTGCCCCCAGGACAAGGGCCCGCTGCAGCTGGTGCGCACCGAAGCCGGTGCCAGCGTGCTCTACAACCCCCGCCTGCGTCGCGCCTACCCGGTCGACAACGGCATCCCGGTGCTGCTGATCGACGAGGCCCGCGACGTCACCGACGCCGAACACGAATTCTTCCTCGCCGAATCCTGAGCCGGTTCAGCACGGCTGAGCGGCATCGATCGCGCCCGTCAGGTACCGCTGCATACTCGGCCCGACCGCCTCGACGACCGCGTCGAGCGGCATCGAGGCAAGCGGCTCCACACAGATCACTTTGCGCGCGATCAGGACACCCATCATCTGAGCGGCCGCCAGTGACACACGGGCGTGACCGTCGTCGTCCGGTCGCGCGATCCGGGCCCGCACCCGTTCCAGCACCACCTTCAGCAGGAATGTGCGGGTCATGTCGGCGTCGCCGGTGAGCATGCTGCGCACCATGGCGACGATGCCCGGCCCGGCGGGTGAGTCCCATATCCCGACCACCGCGCGCACGATCGCCGCACCGAGCTCGTCCAGCGGCGCCGAATCCACAATGGCGAGAGTGGCTTCCGGGTCGACCGGGAATTCGACGACGGCCGCGAACAGCTGCTGCTTGGTGCCGAAGTAGTGGTGCACGAGGGCGGGGTCGACCTGCGCGGCGGCGGCAACCGCGCGGATCGAGGTCTTGTCGAACCCGGCCTCCGCGAAGCGCGCGCGGGCGGCGTCGAGGATCGCCGCCCGGGTGTCGACATTGCCCGGCCGTCGCCCCGACCGTGTGCCGGGCGATCTCTTCGCGCTCATCCCAGGACTCCTCACCGACCGACGTGCGGACCCGCTCCGCGCCGTGCTCCGCTACGGCGTGCGTCTGCGCAGCGTCGCCGCGCCAAGACACAGTGCCACAACCGCGAACCCGGCAACGACGGCGATATCGCGCCACATCGTCGCGGTGGCTTCGGCATTGGTCGACACCTCTTGGAGCGCGTCGACGGCGTAACTCAACGGCAGCACATCGCTGATCGCCTCGAGCCAGCCGGGCAGCCGATCGCGCGGAACGAGCAAGCCGCACAGGAAGATCTGCGGCGCGACGATCACCGGCATGAACTGCACCGCCTGGAATTCCGTCCGGGCGAAAGCGCTGGCGAGCAGGCCGAGCGCCACCCCACACACCGCGTCGACCACGGCGATCAGCATCACCCACCCCGGACTACCGGCTGCCTCGAGATCGAGCAGCCAGAACGCCACAACACAGGCCACGGCGGCTTGCGCGGCGGCTGCCAGCGAGAACGCGGTGCCGTATCCGGCGAGCAGATCCAGTTTGCGCAGGGGAGTGGTGAGCAGCCGTTCCAAGGTGCCGGAGGTGCGTTCGCGCTGCATGGCGATGGCGGTGATCAGGAACATCACGATGAACGGAAGGATGCCGAGCATGGTGATGCCTACCCGGTCGAACAAGGTCAGGGGAGCGTGTGGCGCCTGTGGTGTGTCCTGATAGATGAAGTACAGCAGCGTCATCAGCAGGGCGGGGACGACGAGGATCATGGCGACGGTGCGGTGATCGTTGCGCAGCTGTCGCAGGATCCTGCCGGTGGTCGCGGTGTAGGGAGTGCTCATGCCCGCGTTCCCTTCGTGATCAGGGCGAGGAACGCCGTTTCGAGATTCTGTTCGCCGGTGCGTTCCCGCAGTTCGGCGGGGCTGAGCTGGGCGACAAGCTCGCCGTCGCGCATCAGCAGCAGCCGGTCGCAGTGTTCGGCCTCGTCCATCACATGACTCGAGACGAGCAGGGTCGTTCCCGCCGAGGCCAATTCGCGGAATCGCTGCCACAGTTCCACCCGCAGCACCGGATCGAGGCCTACGGTCGGTTCGTCGAGAACCAGCAGCTCGGGCTTGCCGACCAGTGCGCACGCCAGCGAGGCGCGGGTCTTCTGCCCACCGGAGAGCTCGTCGCCCAGCTGGTCGGCGTGATCGGTCAAACCGACTGCGGCGAGGGCGGATTCGGTGTCGTCGCGGTCGCGCCCGTAGAGCGCCGCGAAGTAGGCGACATTGTCGCGGACGCTGATATCGGCGTAGATGCTCGGCGCCTGGGTGACGTACCCGACCCGGTGTCGCAACCCGCCGCTACCCGCGGCTTCGCCCAGGACGGTGACCGTGCCCGATTCCACCAGCTGGGTGCCGACGATGCTGCGCATCAGGGTGGTCTTGCCACATCCGGACGGCCCGAGCAGCCCGGTGATGGTTCCCGGCTCGATCTGGAGGTCCAGTCCGTGGAGCACTGTGCGTTTACCTCGGCGGACGGTCAGTCCTACCACTTCCACGGCGGGTGGTGATGCGGTGCGCGACATGGTCGCCTCAATTCATCAAGTGTTGAATTCACTACTCGATGAATTTAACTCCGCACCGGCGACACGGCAAGGGTCAGTGCTCGTGACCCGGGAGTGTCGCGGCGGCCTGACCGGGCTCGACGACCACGAACTGGCCCATCATTCCCTGGTCCTCGTGCCACAGCAGGTGGCAGTGGTACATGTACGGCGTGTCCGGATCGGCGGGTCCGTCGAAACGCAGCACCAGCCGCGCTGTCGTGTTCGGCGGCAGGAACACGGTGTCCTTGGCGCCGGTCAGTTCGGGCGGTGGCGGGCCGCCGTTGTACTCGGTGATCCGGAATTGCACGTCGTGGACGTGGAAGTTGTGTGGCTGGCCGTCGACATTGGCCACCGCCCACGTCTCGGTGGCGCCCCGGGTGACGACGGTGTCGATGCGGTCCATGGCCATCGCGTTTCCGTTGATCGCCATGCCGGCGAGCTCGAACCGCCGTTCGGTCACCGAGTCTGCGGGGTTCGGAATGGTTTGCGCGGCAAGGTATTCCGGGACGTCCTTCGAGGGCCTCAGGGTCTCGGCCGCCCGCAACTCGAGCACGTCGAAACTGTCGTCACCACCGGAGAATCGGTTTCCCCAGAAGTCCATGCCCACATCCAGTCGACCACTGCGCAATACGGTGCGCTCACCCGGTCGCATCCGAACCACGATCTCGGCGCGTTCGCCAGGCGAGAGCCGCACCCGATCGAGAGTCGCCGGCCGTTCGAGTAGCCCGCCGTCGGTGCCGACCAGCGCGAACGGGCGGGTGTCGTCGAAGGCGAAGGTGTAGACCCGCGCGGTCGAGGCGTTGAGCAGCCGCAACCGGACGAGCTCGTCGCCCACCTCGCGGTACGGGTCGAGGGTGCCGTTGACCATCGTCCGATCGCCGAGGAAGCCGGCATTGCGGAAGATCTTGTGCGCGCCGTCGAGCCGGTTGTCGCGCAACCGCACGTCCTGCACGATCACCGGCAGGTCGTCGACGCCGTAGGTGCTCGGCAGGGCGGGTGCGGGTCCGTCGTCGACGAGGAACATGCCCGCGAGTCCGCGCCGCACGTGGTCTTCGGTTTCACCGTGCGGATGTGGGTGGTACCAGAGTGTCGAAGCGGGTTGTGCCACTGTCCATTCCGGCGTCCAGATGTCGCCTGGGTCGACCATCTGATGCGGTCCACCGTCCATCTCGGCGGGCAGGTGCATTCCGTGCCAGTGCACGGTCGACGCCTCGGGTAACTCGTTGCGCACCCGCACCCGGACCTTCTCGCCACGGTTCGCGCGCAATGTCGGCCCGAGATAGCTGCCGTTGAATCCCCATGTCTCGGTGGCTCGACCGGCCTCGAATTCGGTTGTCCCCGTGCGCATGTCCAGGGAGAAGACCCTGGTCCCGTCGGCATGGATGGTGCTGTCGGCCAGGGGCGGAATGTTCAGCGGTCGCGTGAACTCTGTTGTGCCGACCGTCGATACGTCGGCCGACGACCACGTCCACGTCACCACGCTCGCGATCACTGTGACGAAAGCGATCGCGAGTGCGCAGATGCCGAGGAGGAGCCGGCGGAGAGTTCGCATGCCACGACGCTAGGTCTGCCCGACCCGCCGTCACATCGGGAGCGTCACCCATTCGGACCCTGACTTTCCGGTGCTGTGATGCGGGTCACTTCGACGGGTTGTCACGTTCGACGCTCCTGTCTTGTCCCATGCACAACCTCACCGAGAAGGAGCAGGACATGACCACCACCACGCACCGCATCGTCGTCCTCGGCGCCGGCTACACCGGCTTGCTCGCGGCCGTCCGCATGGCCCGTCGCACCAGGAAGACGAACGTCCACATCACCCTGGTCAACCCATCGGCCCGGTTCACCGAACGGCTCCGGATGCACCAGATCGCGGCCGGTCAGGAACTGGCACACCACGACATCCCGACGATCCTCGACGGCACCGGAATCCGGTTCGTCCAGGGGTTCGCCACCGCCATTGATCCGGACGCCCGCCGCGTGTACGTCGACGGATTCGGCGACATCACCTACGACGACATGATCTACGCCCTCGGCAGCAGCACCGACACCTCCGTGGTCCCCGGCGTCGCCGACCACGCCTGGACACTGAACGACCCCCGGCGTGCGCACGACTTCGCGCGCCGGGTGGCCGCCTGCCGCACCGTCACCGTGTGCGGCGGTGGCCTCACCGGGATCGAGGCAGCCACCGAGATCGCCGAAAGCCACCCGGACGTGCGCGTCACCCTCGTCAGTTCCGGCGAACTCGGCGCCATGATGGGCACCAAAGCCCGCGCCTACCTGAACACCGTGCTCGACCGGCTCGGCATCGTGCGGGAGATCGGTCAGCGGGTGACCGAGGTGACCGCCGATTCCGTCGTCCTCGCCGACGGCCGACGAATCGCCACCGATCTGACCCTGTGGACCAGCGGCGTGCGCGTGTCACCCCTGGCCGCCGAGTCCGGGATCGAGACCGACGAACGCGGGCTGATCGTCGTCGGACCCACACTGAAATCCTTGTCGCACCCCACGATCCGCGCCATCGGTGACGCCGCCGCGATCCGTCAACCGTGGGGCCGGATCCACGGCACCTGCCAGAGCGGCCTGCCCTCGGCCACCTACGCCGCCGATGCGATCGCCGCCGAGCTGCGCGGAAAGACTGTGCGTCCCTTCCGCTTCGGCTACTTCCACCAGCCCGTCAGCCTCGGACGCCGCGCCGCCGTCATCCAGTTCACCCGCGCCGACGACTCCCCCGGCCGGTTCTACCTCACCGGCTGGGCCGCCCGCACCTACAAGGAAATGGTCAGCAGCACCCCCGTACCGGCGATCAAGGTGACCAAGCGGATGCCCGTCGATGTGCAGCTGTCCAAGGGCGGCGCGGCGACCCGCGATCTCGTCCGTCATGGTTGAGCACATGCAGGAGCACGACCCGTTCGTCGACCATCGCAGGCTGCTGTTCGCCACCGCCTACCGCATGCTCGGTACCGTCACCGACGCCGAGGACGTCCTGCAGGACGCCTGGCTGAAGTGGCACGAGACCGACCGGTCGGCGGTGGCCAACCCCCGCGCCTACCTGGTCCGCACCGTCACCAATCTCGCACTCAACCGGCTCACCAGCGCCCGCGCCGTCCGCGAGAAGTACGTCGGCCCGTGGCTGCCCGAGCCGGTGCTCACCACACCCGATATCGCCGAGGACACCGCATTGGCCGACACCGTCTCCACCGCCATGCTCGTCGTACTGGAAACACTGACCCCGGTGGAACGGGCGGTCTTCCTGCTGCGCGAGGTGTTCGGCTACTCCCACGCCGAGATTGCCGAAACACTCGACCGCTCCGAGGCGGGCATCCGCCAGATCGCGCACCGCGCCAAGAGTCACGTCCAATCACGACGCCCCCGGTTCGACGCCGACAAGGCCGCTCGCGCCCGCGTCACCGAACAGTTCATGGCCGCCTGCTCCGGTGGCGACCTGAACGCCTTGATGAACCTGCTCGCTCCCGATGTGACCTGCTGGTCCGACGGCGGCGGCATCGTCACGGCCGCTCGCCGCCCCCTGCACGGCCCCGATCATGTCGCGCGCTGGATCCTCGGCGTGCTCGACATACCGTCGTCGACCGGCGCCGAACTCGCCGCCACCGACATCAACGGTGAACTCGGCGCACTGATCACCTTCGCGGGCACGCCGGGTGCAGCCTTCACCTTCGACCTGGTCGACGGCCGGATCCAGAACCTGCGCTTCCAGGTCAACCCGACCAAACTCGCCGGCCTGAACCAGGGTCGCGACCTGCTCGGCTGACGGGGTGTGGCGCCCGCGCGGATTGTTGCGGGTGAGAATGGGCGTCGTGTCTGCTCAAGAACTCGCTGTCGACCCGGCCGCCGCGGCGTGCCGGGTACTCGGATCGGTGTTGAGGTCGGGGCCGGTGGCGATGCGCATCGTGGAAGTCGAGGCCTACGGGAGCGATGCGACCGGGCCGTGGCCGGATCCGGCGGCGCACTCGTGGCCGGGACCGACCGCGCGCAACGCGGTGATGTTCGGCCCCGCCGGGCGGCTCTACGTGTACCGCTCGTACGGAATTCACCTGTGCGTCAACGTGACCGCGGGCTTCGACGGTGTCGCGTGCGCGGTGCTCGTCCGGGCCGGGGAAGTGGTCGAGGGGGCCGAGATCGCCCGTGACCGCAGGCCCGCCGCACGCACCGACGCCGACCTTGCGCGGGGGCCGGGCAATGTGGGCAGTGCGCTGGGAATCAGCCTGTCCGACTACGGAACCGAGCTGTTCGACCCGTTCTCGCAGGTGCGGCTCGAGCTGAAGCCCCCGGTGCCGCTCGACGAGATCGCCTCGGGTCCGCGCGTGGGGGTGAGCCTGGCCGCCGAGGTGCCCTGGCGGTTCTGGTTGCCCGGCTCGTCGGCCGTCTCGACCTACCGGCGCAGTCCGCGTGCCACCAAACCCGCGATCTAGCAGGGATTTCGAAATTCTTCGCCGACAGCGATGAGTTCTGCGGCGACGGTCCGTCCTATCAGTTGAACGCGCTACCCACCGAGCGCGACCGACCAGAAGGACGAGAAGATGACCACCGCCACGCTTTCCGCGAACTCCACCTCCGCCGCCACCTACCGCCCCGGCAAGATCCGCAACCGCGTCCTGTGGACTCTGCAGATCGTGCTCGGCCTGTTCTTCGTCATCGCCTCGGGCGGCCCCAAGCTCGTCATCCCGAACACTCTGATGGAGAACGGCGCCGCGAACTTCACCATCCCCTTCGGCCTGTTGATCTTCATCGGCGTGGTCGAGGTGGCGGGCGGTATCGGCCTCATGGTGCCGCGACTCAGCGGTCTCGCTGCCGTCGGCCTCTCCGTGCTCACCGTGCTCGCCGCCGCCACCCAGGCATTCATCGCCGACCTGCCCGGTATGGCGATCTTCCCGCTGGTGCTCGCCGCGATCTTCGCCTGGATCGCCTACGAACGCCGCGCCACCATCACCGCGCTGACGCGATGAGCCACACCCCGACACGCTGACGATCACCGGACACCGAGTCCGGTGATCTCGGCATGTTCAGGGTGATCCCGCGACCGAATGGTGGGTTCGGTCGCGGGAGACAAAGTGTCGGCGCGGATCTCGTCTGCGAAGCCACTGTGGCGCGCGCCACGCAGGTGCGACGATCAGGGACCGGTTCGAGATCGCATCCCAGGAGCGCCCGTGTTCAGTTTTTCCAGCACCGACGGCACCGAGATCCATGTGCGCAGCTGGCTGCCGTCGGACACCGAACCGCAGGGCATCGTGCAGATCGCACACGGCATGGGCGAACACTCCGAGCGCTACGGCCATCTCGCCGAGCGGTTGTCCGCTCTCGGCTTCGCCGTCTACGCCGACGATCACCGAGGCCACGGCCTCAGCATGGGTGAGGTAGCGGGCGAGCTGGGCCCCGACGGCTGGAACCTGCTCGTCGCCGATCTGGTGGCGCTCACCGGGATCCTGCGCGAACGTCATCCCGGCCTGCCGGTGACCCTCTTCGGGCACAGTCTCGGATCCTTCGCCGTGCAGCAGTACATCCTCGATCACGCCGACCTCGTCGACGACGTCGTGCTCTGCGGGTCGACCGCCGTCGACGGGTTGTTCGCCGAGATGGCCGCGGCGGGCGGCGACCTGACCGCCTTCTTCAACGCCCGATTCCAGCCGACCCGCACCGACGCCGACTGGATCAGCCGCGACGAAACCCAGGTCGACGCCTACATCGCCGATCCCTGGTGTGGCTTCGCCATCGACCCGACGAACCTCGGCGAGCTGGCTGCCGTCGCCACCGAGCGGCTGGCGAAACCGGTCGTGCGCCCCGACCTGCCCGTCTATGTGATGGTCGGCGACCAGGACCCGCTCAACGCGGGACTGCGACTGAGCGAACTGCTGGTCCAGCGCTACCGCGACGCGGGCCTGACCGACCTCACCTACCGGGTCTACGCCGGTGCCAGGCACGAGGTGCTCAACGAAGTCGACCGCGACGAGGTCGAAGCCGAGCTGATCGCCTGGATCACCCGCGTCCGGACCTGAGGTCATAACCGGGGTGCGCCCGGCCGACGCGATGCGCAAAGATAGATCCTCGTGACCGGCGACATCTTCGACGAACTGACCTGGCGCGGCTTGATCGCGCAGTCCACCGACCTCGACGAGTTGCGCGCAGCCGCGGCCGCGCAGCCGTTGACGCTGTATGCCGGCTTCGACCCCACCGCCGCCAGTCTGCACGCGGGCCACCTCGTCCCGCTGCTCGCGCTCAAGCGTTTCCAGCGCGCGGGTCACCGCCCGATCGTGCTCGCCGGCGGCGCGACCGGCCTCATCGGCGACCCCCGCGACGTGGGCGAGCGCACCATGAACTCGACGGACACGGTCGCGGAATGGGCGCAGCGCATTCGCGGCCAGCTCGAGCGGTTCGTCGACCTGGACGATTCGCCGACCGGCGCGGTGATCGTGAACAACATGGACTGGACCGGGCCGCTCACCACCGTCGACTTCCTGCGCGATATCGGTAAGCACTTCTCGGTGAACGTCATGCTTGCCCGCGACACCGTCAAACGGCGTCTCGAAGGCGAAGGCATCTCCTACACCGAGTTCAGCTACATGCTGCTGCAAGCCAACGACTACCTGCAGCTGCGCCGTGAACACGGCTGCACACTGCAGGTCGGTGGCTCGGATCAGTGGGGCAACATCATCGCCGGCGTCGAACTCAACCGGCGTGTCGACGGCGCCCACGTGCACGCGCTCACCGTCCCCCTGGTGACCTCGGCCGACGGCAAGAAGTTCGGCAAGTCCACCGGCGGCGGCAGCCTCTGGCTCGACCCGGAACTCACCAGCCCCTACGCCTGGTACCAGTACTTCGTGAACACCGCCGACGCCGATGTGGTCCGGTACCTGCGCTGGTTCACCTTCCTGAGCCGCGAAGAACTCGACGAGCTGGAACAGGCCACCGCCGAACGGCCCTTCGCACGCGAGGCCCAGAAGCGGCTGGCCGCCGAGATGACGACCCTGGTGCACGGCGAAGCCGAGACCCGGGCGGTGGAACTGGCGAGCCAGGCCCTGTTCGGTCGTGGTGATCTGCGCGGACTGCCCGAGTCGACGCTCGGCGCGGCCCTGCGCGAGACCGCGATCGACGGCAAGGTCGCCGAGGTCGCGCCCGGCGAGCCCGACACCATCGTCGACCTGCTCGTGGCCTCGGGCCTGTGCGAGAGCCGGGGAGCGGCACGGCGCGCGGTGAACGAAGGCGGTGCCTCGGTGAACAACGAACGCATCTCCGACATCGACTGGACCCCGTCGGACACCGACTACCTGCACGGCCAGTGGCTGGTGCTGCGTCGCGGAAAGAAGAACATGGCGGGTGTCCGTCGGATAGCCTGATCCAGGAGCGGAGGCCTGAATCACATTCGTGTGATTCAGGCCGGTTCCGCGGCGTCCATCGAGTCGCTGACCTGCGGGGATCCGGTGGTGTCCAGGCGATTTGACGTTGCGTTATCCGGCGCGTAACTTATTGGAAGTCAGAGCGACACGGACGCAAGAGCCGGAGAGCGCCTGACAGGCCAAGATCAAGTGACCAGGGTAACGATTGACATCGCCTGGAAGCGTGGTTAGGCTGGAACAGTTGCCCAACGGAAGATCTGAAGAGATTCAGTGATCTGCTGGTGCGTGTGTTCTTTGAGAACTCAATAGTGTGTCGATGAATGTCAGTGCCAATATTATTATTGGTTCCAGCCTTCGCGTACCCCCCGGTCGTGGGAGGTTGGACATTTTGAACAACAGCGAATCTTATTTGCTGGTGTTCGCTTTGCTAGATTTTTCGGACTCTAGTTAGATATTTCTGATTCACCCTCGGGGTGTTTCGTGAGTCTTCAACGGAGAGTTTGATTCTGGCTCAGGACGAACGCTAGCGGCGTGCTTAACACATGCAAGTCGAGCGGTAAGGCCCTTCGGGGTACACGAGCGGCGAACGGGTGAGTAACACGTGGGTGATCTGCCTTGCACTTCGGGATAAGCCTGGGAAACTGGGTCTAATACCGGATACG
>NZ_BDBD01000027.1 GCF_001612805.1 Nocardia coubleae NBRC 108252 | reverse complement strand
CCAGCACCTCCTGGGCGCAATCCAAAAGAGCCGGGTACCCCCACCCCCGCAACATCCGCACCCAAGACCGCGCCCGGGCAATATCCACCCGAGCGCGGCCCCGTCACATCCAGTCGCGCCCCGGCCAACCCCTACGCCGGATGCGCGGCGGCGTACGCGCGGAACGCATCCCGGATGTACTCGGCGGTGTTCTCACCGTGCACGTCGTAGTTCTTCCGGAAGCGCGGATCGGCGACGTACATCTCACCGAGACCGACGAGATATTCGTTGGTCACCGGCCGACCCTGCGTACCGTCACCGAGCCAGGCGCGGTGCCGTTCGACGATGGCCTGCACCGTGTCGCCTTCCACCGGAAGTCCTGCGGCGTGTGCCTTTCCGAAGTCGGCGGCGATGTCGAGCTGGGTCTGCAGGAACTGCTGCTTGCCCTCTTCGCTCAGCGAACGCCACCAGCGGTCGCCGCTCTCGTAGGCCTCCTTGCCCCAGCGCTGGGTGACTTCTTCCTTGTACTGCGTGTGGTCGAAACCGTCGAAAACCTCTGCGGCCATGAGCGGTTCACCTCTTTCCGTCTTGTGCAACGTGGTCGACACCGACTCGATCTGCCGCGCGATCCGATCCTGTTGCTGCCGAAGCAGTTCCAGGTGGGTGCGCAGCGCGTCGGTGGTGTTCTGTTCACCGGCGAGAACCTCGGCGATCACCGGAAGGCCGAGCCCGAGTTCGCGCAGCAGCAGAATGCGCTGCAGGCGGACCAGGGAGTTCTGGTCGTAGTAGCGGTAGCCGTTGGCGCCGATCCGGCTCGGCTCCAACAACCCGAGCTGCCCGTAGTGGCGCAGCGTGCGGCTGGTGGTGCCCGCGGCCTTCGCGAGGTCCTGAATGGACCATTCACCCACCATGACCAGCTCCTTTCTCGTCGATGAAACCAGTCTGCAAGTTGACGCTACGTCAAGGTCAACCCCGATCTATCGACCGGCGCCGACGGGTTCGGCCGGCTTGCCGGTGACGGTTACGGGGGCGGGCTTGGCCGGGATCTGGCCGAGGACTGTGCCCGCGAGGGCGATGACGAGGCCGAGGACCTGGAGCGGGGCCAGTGCCTGGCTGAGCGCGAGCCAGCCGATGACCGCCGCGGTGACGGGGCTGAGCAGGCCGAGGAAGGAGACCGAGGTGGCCGAGACGCGGGCGATGCCGCGGAACCACAGCCAGTAGGCCAGGGCGGTGCCGATGATGCCGAGGTAGAGGTAGCCGCCGACGGCTTCGGCGTCGAGGGCGGGTGGGGCGCCTTCCACGAACAGGGCGAGCGGGGTGATGAGCAGGCCCGCGGCGGTGAGTTGCCAACCCGTGACGGTGAGCGGGCCGACGCCGGTCGGGTGGCCCCATTTCTTGGCGAGCACGGTGCCCGCGCCCAGCGAGGCGGCGGCTGCGAGGCCCGCGAGTATGCCGACGGTGTCGAGTTCGACAGTGCCGCGCAGGACGACGAGGCCGACCCCGAACACCCCGATCAGGCCGGCGAGAACCTTACGGCGGGTGGGTGTTTCGGCCAGCAGAACGGCGGCGAAGCCGAGGGCGAACATGGGTGCGATCGCGGCGAGCACGCCCGCTACACCGCCGGGGAGCCGGTAGGCGGCGAGAAACAGCAGGGGGAAGAAGACGCCCATGTTGAGCGTGCCGAGCACGGCGGCGCGGCCGATCCAGATGCCGCGCGGCAGGGTGCGGGTGATGGCGAGCAGGACGAGACCCACGGGAAGTGCCCGCATGAGGGCGGTGAACAGCGGCCGGTCGGGCGGGAGGAATTCGGTGGTGACGGCGTAGGTGGAGCCCCAAGCGATCGGGGTGAGTGCGGTGAGGGCGAGGGTGCGCGCGTCGCCGTGGGTTGCGGTCGTCATGTTCGCTCCTGATTGATAATCTCAACGTTGAAATATCTACTCCTGGCGATGCCTCATCGTCAAGTAGATGAATGTTGAGATATTCAACGGAGAGAGGAACTCGCATGTCCGATGCCGTGGACTCGATCGTCGAACACTGGAATCGCGAACGCCCCGACGTCGACGTGTCGCCGATGGCGGTGATCGGCCGCATCACCCGCCTGGGCCGCCTCTTCGATCAGGAACTGCGCACGTTCTTCGCACAGCACGACCTGGAACGCTGGGAATTCGACGTGCTCGCCACCCTGCGCCGCTCCGGTGGCACCAAGGGCCTCACCGCGGGCGCCCTCAACCGCGCCGCCATGGTCACCTCCGGCGCGATCACCAATCGCATCGACCGGCTCGCCGCGAAAGACCTGGTCCGCCGCGCCCCGTGCGCTGACGACCGCCGCTCGGTCTACGTCCAGCTCACCGACAAGGGCACCGAACTCGTCGACCGCCTGCTCCCCCTGCACGTCGCCAACGAGCAACGCCTCCTCGCTTGCCTCACCCCCGAAGACCGCGACAACCTCGTCGACCTGCTACGCACGCTGTCCATCGGCCTGGGCGACACGTCGATCAGCTGACGGGCCCTGAGCAGGGGAAATCCCACTTCGGCGCGACCTCGGGCGGTAACGGCTCGAAGACCACCACGGCCGCAACCATCGCAACGCCCCGACCGGCGCTCGCCCATACGCCACGAATCTGGACACATGATCACCACGCTCTGGTGGCGGGAGCTACTCGGCCGATGCCGCCACCAGAGCGTGGTGATCAAACGTTCAACTGGTGCCCGAGCCATCGGATGGGGATAGCACCCTCGCCGCGACCTGGACGCACGTCGTGTGGACGCCTGGCGTGCGCTATTCGGTGGGGACCGCATTCGGCTGCAGCGGTGGCGGGACGGCGCCCGGGTCCGGTTCGAGGATCTGTTCCGGCGCGAAGTTCGGGTCGACCCCGCTGCTCATCTCCGGCCCGGGGGCGGCGTCGGTCCCGCTCGCGTCCGGTGTGGCCGCAGCATTCGGATCGGTGCTGACGCCTGGGCCTGTCGCGGCACCCGGACCTGTTGCGGCGCCCGGGTCTGTCGCGGCGTTCGGGTCGGGCGAGGCGTTCGGGTCAGGCGCGGCGTTCGGGTGGGGCGCCGGACCGACATCGGCGAGGTTGGGCAGCTGAGGTGCGCCCTCGACAAGTGGGTCACCCTGCGCCCCATCGGGTTTCGGTCGTGATCCGGCCGAGCCGGGAAGCTGATCGCCCACTTCGGGCACCAACTGGAGCAGCGTGGAGAAGTCGACCACCTGGGCGCCAAGGGTTTTCGTCGCCACGATGACACCGTTCGTGTACAGGCGGTAGGTGCCCGCCCGTTGCGGGAGCATCATTTCCGGGCCGATGGGTGCGCCGATCGAACTGCCGGGACCGCCGAGGCGGCGGTATTCGGTGTCGATCACGGACTCCCCCGCCAGCGCTTCGATGGTCGGGCCGGGGTCGGCGGGGAGCTCGGGAAGCGCTGGGATGGGCAGGGATTCGACGAGGTCGCCGGGGGCCGGGCCGACGGCAAAGGTTTCGATGTCGGCGGGTCGGCCGCCGTCGGGAGCGGCGGAGTACTCCGAGCGCAGGATCAGGCCGTCGCGCAGCAGTACCGTGCCGACGGTGGCGGCGACGGCGTCGGTGGTTCGCGCGTCTTCCTTGACCGTGCCCGGGTAGACCTGGCAGTCGGTGGTGTCGCAGGTCTGCGCGTACGGGTAGCGGTCTTCGGCGAGGGCGTAGGAGCGGGCGGCGATGGCCTGTGCGCGCAGCGCTTCGAATGCGCCCTGATCGGCCCAGTTGGCCTGCATTTCGGCGGGCAGAACGCCGGCGAGATAGTCCTCGATATCGACCTGGTTCACAGTCCGGTACGAGCCGTTCTCCAGCGCGACGCCGAGCGCGCCGCGATAGGCGGTGCCGCCGCAGAGAGTGAGGTGTTCGTCGGCGGGACGACCCGGTCCGGCACCGATCGGGTAGACGTACGGATCGTCGGTTGCGCTCTGCCACAACACTTCTCCGTCACAACCAGCGGTCACCACCACGCTGGCGCCACCGTCTGGCATCGGGGTGAGGTGGGCGGCTTCGCCGGGTCCGATCATCCGGCCCGCGACCTGCGCGCCCGCGGCGGCATAGGTGTCGAGGGTGGCGTCGTCCTGGGCTTGCAGGCGTACGCCGATGGTGGTTGCTCCGATTTGGCCGAGTTCCGCCCCGGGATAGTAGTGACCGAGGATCTGCTCGGCGTTCCAGCCCGCGCGCGCGTTGTCGAAGGCGCCGACCTGGCTCATGCCGCGGCCGTGCCCCGCGCCGACCGTCGGCTCCACGTCGGGCAGCAGTTGCCACAGCCCGAGTGCCCCGGTGAGCACGAGCGCCGTACCGCCCACCAGCACCGGAAGGGGTGGCGCAGCGAGTATCGGAACCGCACGGCGACGGGTGCCGCGTCGGGTCTTACGGGCGATCGAGGTATCCGCTCTCATCCTGCGCTCCCACGGTTCGGGGGTTCTACCGGCGGAGCTCGCGTCGGCATGTCGTCCGCGCCGAGCGGGTTCCGAGGGCTACATTCGAGCAATCACATAACTCTCGAGTTGAGGTTTAGATGTGTGACGTATGTTAACTAGTGTGGTGTGTGAGGCAAGAGGAAGCAAGCATCACTTGCCGGTGATCTGCCGCTAGGGATGACACTGCTCGACCCTGATTGGAGAGGCACGTGCGATACCGAAAGCCGAAACGTTCCTACGTGCTACCGGTGGTCACGACCCTCGCGGTCGCCGCGCCGATCGGCGCGTTCGCGCTCAGCGATTCGACCGATTACCGCAGCGCGAACAATTCCCAGTTCGCGGCGGTGCAGCCGGAGCTGTCGGAGGTCGCGCTCACGTCGGTCCCCGACATCACGATCCCGCTGCGCGAGCTGACCGGCCTCGACCTGCCCGACCTGCACCTGTCGGATCTGCGCATGCTCGGGCTGCCGTCATCGATCCCGATCCCGCCCGGAATCCCCGCGCCCCCGGGCGTGGCGCTGCCGACCGAGATCCCGCTCCCCCAGATCCCCACCAAGGCTCCGTCGACGCCGACCGAGCAGGCCGCGCCATCCGCCACCCCCGGCGCGGCGCCCGCGCCCGGACGGCCCCCGGCACCCACCACGGCGGTCCCGACGGCTCCCCCGGCCGCCGCGCCACCAGCAGCTCCCGCACCTGCACCCGGCGCGCCCGCGCCTGCCGCGCCACCCGCCGCCGCACCCGCACCTGCCGCGCCACCCGCCGCAGCGCCGGCACCAGCCGCCCCCGCGGCTCCGCAGGGCCAAGCGCCCGCACCAGCCGAATCAGCTCCGGCGCCGGGCGCGGCCGCGCCGAACGGCCAGGCACCGGCAGCCCCCGCCCAGGCACCGGGCGCCCCGCAAGACCAACCCGCGCCCGCACCGCAGGCCCAGGTCCCGGCGGCCCGAAAGCTCCCCGCCGGAGCGAAATTCATCGCCGACCCGGAAAACCTGGAGCCCGGCACCACCCCCGACACCCCGGCTCTCGCGCCGGGCGCGGTCGATCCGGAACTCGTCGACGAGGTCGGCGCCCAGGTCAAGGAGCTCACCCAGGAAACGCCGTTCAGCATGGTCGCGCTCACCGCGCGTGACCTGGTCAACACCACCACCAAGCTGCGCGCCCGCCAGCCCGACGGCAGCTGGGGCCCCTGGTACAACGCCGATCCGATCGACACGCGCGCCACCGATCAGACCCCGGCCGACGCACCGACCGGCACCGAACCGATCTACGTCGGCGAGACGACCGCCGTGCAGATGCTGGTGACCCGCAAGCCCACCGCGGGCCCGGATCACGACCCGGCGCACCTCACCGAGGCCGCGCTCAAGGCGGTGCTCATCAATCCGGGCCGGGCGGCGATCGATGCCGCGCTCAACGATGTGGCGGCGGCCCTGCCGGGCGGTGGTCCCAAGGTCATCACCCGGGCGCAGTGGGGTGCCGACGAGTCGATCCGCTGCCAGGAACCCACCTACGACGACGGCATCGGCGGCGTCACCGTGCATCACACGGCGGGCCGCAACGACTACAGCCGGGCCGAGTCGGCGGGCATCGTCCGCGCGATCTACGCCTATCACGCCGAAACCCTCGGCTGGTGCGACATGGGCTACAACGCCCTGGTCGACCAGTACGGGCAGATCTTCGAGGGCCGCTACGGCGGCCTCGACCGGGACGTGCAGGGCGCCCACGCGGGTGGATTCAACGAGAACACCGCCGGCGTGGCGCTGATGGGCAACTACGAGAACGAGCAGCCGAGCAACGAGGCGATCACCGCGATCGGCCGGTTCATCGGCTGGCGCACCGGGATCGCCGGTCTCGATCCCGAGGGCGAGACCGTGATGTACTCCGAGGGCACCGAGTTCACCCCCTACGCCCAGGACGAGGCGGTGGAGCTGCCGGTGGTGTTCGCGCACCGCGACGTGGGCAACACCGACTGCCCCGGCGACGCCGCCTACGCCATGATGGACCGCATTCGCGCCATCGCCGCGGGCAATTCGGTCACCAACGACGCGTCGAGCAACCCGCATCGTCCGCCGAGCAATCAGGCACGAGCTCCGCAGGGCAACATGGCCGAGCTGGGCGCGCTGGTGGACAAGTTCCTCGGCCTGTCGAGTGAGAATCCGATCGCCAAGCACTGGGTGAGCCGCGGTGGTGCCGACGGTCCGCTCGGCGCGCCGCAGGCGGATCTGCTCGCGGGTGCCGGTGGGCGTCAGTACGCGAAGTTCGCGAACGGGTTCGTGTATTCGGGCGAGAACGGTCAGGTGTTCGAGGTGGTCGGCGCGATTCTCGACCGCTATCTGAGTCTTGGCGCCGACGCGGGCGTGCTCGGCCCGCCGACGGGCAGTTCGTACCTGGTCCCGGACGGTCTTCGCACGGATTTCCAGAACGGTTCGCTGGTGCTCAACGAGCTCACCGGTATCGTCACCACCTTCTGGAAGACCTACAACGACACGTATGAGCAGGAGATGAACGGCAGCAAGCCGGAACAGGCGCCGCCGACCACCGCGCCCACGCTCGGCCTGGCAGTCCCGGCCGAACCGGGCGCACCGGAGGCCGCCGCACCGAGCGGCCCGCAGGTGCCGACCACGACGCCACCCGCCGGTTCACAGGCGCCCGCTGGTTCACCGGCGCCCGCAGGTCCTCCGGCGCCGGCTGTACAGCAGGCACCTGAGGAGGGGGCTCCGGCACAACCGGCCCCAGCCGAGCCCGCCCCCGCGGGCTGATCCACCGCAGCAACGACAGAGCCGGTGCGCTCCTCCGGGAGAGCACCGGCTCTTCGTCATCAGCCTGGAAAGTTCACCGGTTCGGTCCCCGTGCTCATCGAGGCCGAGCACCGACAGCGCGCTAGGTCCACCACCGCTCGAGCACCATCGCCACCCCGTCGTCCACATTCGTCCCGGTCACCTCGTCGGCCGCCGCCCGCGCCTCGGGGTGCGCGTTCCCCATCGCGACTCCGTGCCCGGCCATAGTCAGCATCGGCACATCGTTGGGCATGTCCCCGAACGCGACGATCTCGTCCTCGCGCACGTTCATCCGCCGCGCCACCTCGGCCAGCCCGGACGCCTTGGTCACCCCCGGCACGGCGAGTTCGATCAGCCCGTGCTCGGTGGAGTAGGTGATCTCGGCGCGGTCGCCGATGAGCGGGGCCAGCGCCGCGCGCATCTCGGAGCTGCGGGCCGTGCTGAGCCGGATCAGCATCTTGATGGCCGGTGCGTCGATGACCTCGGCATGCGAGACGACGGTGTCGTCGGGATTGAGCCACGCGTGTTCATACGTCGGTGAGCTGACGAACTGCGGCGTCGCCGCGTCGTGCGCGCTCACCCCCACCCGTTCGGCGGCGAGCCCGCACCCGGGTAACGCGCGTTCGGCGATCTCGGCGAGCCAGCCGAGGGTCTCGGTGTCGAGGGTGTGGCTGGCGAGCACGCGGTCGGTGGCGCTGTCGTAGACGACGGCGCCGTTTCCGCAGATGGCGAGCGGTGCGTAGCCGAGTTCGCTGACCACCGGGTCGATCCAGCGGGGCGGTCTGCCGGTGGCGAGCACGAAGGTGGCGCCGTCGGCGAGGACAGCGCCGACGGCGGCCTTGGTGCGTGGCGAAATCCGGTCGGCGTCGTCGATGAGGGTGCCGTCGACGTCGGTGGCGACCAGCTTCGGTTTCGGGTGCGTGCTCGTCATCGTTTCCATCCTGCCGCACGTCGGCACGCGGCGGCGCGTGACTGTCCTTATGATCAGGGCTTGATTACCCGATCCAGAGGGGACTGATGACCGGCTTCTTGGTGCGGCGCGCGCTGAACTACCTCGTGCTCCTGTTGCTGGCTTCGTTTCTGACGTTCAGCCTCGCCTCACTCACCTTCCGTCCGCTCGACAGTCTCGAGCAGCGCAATCCGCGCCCACCGCAGTCGGTGATCGACGCCAAGGCCGAGCAGCTGCATCTCGACGAGCCGATCCCGCAGCGCTATCTCACCTGGCTCGGTGGTGTGGCGCAAGGCGATTTCGGGACGACGCTGGCCGGGCAGCCGGTGAGCGAGGAACTGGGCCGGCGGGTCGCGGTGAGTCTGCGGCTGTTGATCCTCGGATCGATCATCGGCACGGTCCTCGGTGTGCTGATCGGTGCGGCGGGCGCGATCAGGCAGTACAAATTCAGCGACTATTTCTCGACGGTGCTGTCGCTGCTGGTCTTGTCCACACCGATCTTCCTGTTGGCGACCTTGCTGAAATACGGTGCGCTGGAGATCAATACGCTCACCGGCAGCCAGATCTTCCTCTATACGGGTGAAACCTCGGCCACCGAGATCACCGGTCTGTGGAACCAGATCGTCGACCGCGTACAGCATCTCGTGCTGCCGACCTTGGCGCTCGCCCTCGGCGGCATGGCCGGGTACAGCCGCTATCAGCGCAACGCCATGCTCGATGTGCTGCAGAGCGATTTCATCCGGACCGCGAGAGCCAAAGGCCTGACCCGTAATCGGGCGCTCTACAAACACGGCCTGCGCACCGCGCTGATCCCGATGGCCACGATTTTCGCCTACAGCCTCGGCGGTCTCATCACCGGCGCCACCTTCACCGAGAAGATCTTCGGCTGGCACGGTGTCGGCGAGTGGCTTGTCGACTCGATCAATGCCCAGGACCTGTACGTGGTGGTCACCGTGACCGCGTTCGCCGGGCTCGTGGTGCTCGTGTCGGGCCTGCTGTCCGATATCGTTCTCGCCCTGCTCGACCCGAGGGTGCGTGTGTCATGACCGAAACCGAACTGATCGTCGTCGGCGCGCCGGAGGTCGCGGCAGCCGGTCGCCGCAAACTGGTATGGCGGCGTTTCCTGCGCAACAAGCCCGCCGTGGCCGGTGCGGTGATCCTGGTGCTGCTGCTGATCGCCAGTTTCGCGCTGCCGCCGCTGCTGCCGTGGGACTACCAGCAGATGGACTACAAGGCGCTGATGAAGCCGCCGAGCCTCGAGCACCCGTTCGGCACCACCCAGATCGGGCAGGACGTGCTCGCTCAAACCCTGCGTGGCCTGCAGAAATCGCTCGTCATCGGCTTCTGTGTCGCCCTGTTCTCCAGCGTGATCGCCGCGACCGCCGGTGCGGTGGCCGGGCTGCTCGGCGGATGGACCGATCGGGCCATCATGTGGCTGGTCGACCTGCTGCTGGTGGTGCCCAGCTTCATCATCATCGCGCTGTTCGCCCCGCGCACCAAGGGGTCCGGGTCGATCGCGATCCTGATCGTGCTGCTCAGCGTGTTCGGCTGGATGATCGCCGCACGCATCATCCGTGGTCTCACACTCAGCTTGCGTGATCGCGAATTCGTCCGTGCCGCACGGTATATGGGCGCACCGACGCGCAAGATCATCGTGAGCCACATCGTGCCGAACATCGCCTCGATCCTCATCATCGACACCACCCTCGCCGTCGGCGCGGCGATCATGGCCGAAACCGGTTTGAGCTTCCTCGGTTTCGGTGTGCAGCCGCCCGATGTGTCGCTGGGTTCGCTGATCGCCGCGGGCACCAAGTCGGCGCTCACCTATCCGTGGTTGTTCCTGTTCGCCGGTGGGCTGCTCATCACGATCGTGTTGTGCGCCAATCTCGTCGGTGACGGTCTGCGTGACGCGTTCGACCCGGGCGCCCGTGGTGCGCGCAAGTGGCGCAAGGACAGCGCCGAGCGCAAGGACCAGGCGCAGGTGGAGTTGAAGAAAGCCGAGAAGCGATGACGAATTCGACCGCACCGCTACTGGAAGTCACCGATCTGCGCGTGTCGTTCCCCGGCGAGGAGGGCCGCGTCGAAGCCGTGCGCGGGGTGAACTACACCGTGTCCGACGGTGAGGTCCTCGCGATCGTCGGTGAGTCCGGTTCCGGGAAGTCGGTGTCCTCGCTCGCGGTGATCGGGCTGCTGCCCGAGCAGGCGCGGGTGCAGGGTTCGGTGCGGTTGCGTGGCCGCGAACTGCTCGGCCTGGGCGACAAGCAGATGTCGAAGCTGCGCGGTTCCTCGATCAGCATGGTGTTCCAGGACCCGCTCTCGGCGCTCACGCCGGTCTACCGGGTGGGCGACCAGGTGGCCGAGGCGCTGCTCGCGCACGGCAAGATGAACCGCAAGGAAGCCGGTGAAAAGGCCGTCGAGCTGCTCGAACTCGTCGGCATCCCCGATGCCCGTGCGCGTTCGCGTGCCTTCCCGCACGAGTTTTCCGGCGGTATGCGTCAGCGCGTGGTGATCGCGATGGCCATCGCCAACGATCCCGCCCTCATCATCTGCGACGAGCCGACCACCGCGCTCGACGTCACCGTGCAGGCGCAGATCCTCGACCTGCTGCGCAAGGCGCGCGACATCACCGGTGCCGGCGTCATCATGATCACCCACGACATGGGCATCGCGGCGACGCTCGCCGACCGGGTCGCGGTGATGTACGCCGGGAAGGTCGTCGAAACCGCCCCGGTGACAGAGCTTTTCGCGGCGCCGCGCATGCCGTACACGGTCGGCCTGCTCGGTTCCATCCCCCGCATGGACGGTCCCGCCCGCACCCCGCTGATCCCGATCGTCGGCGCACCGCCCGCCATGCACGCCCTGCCGCCGGGGTGTTCGTTCGCGCCGCGCTGCCCCGTCTCGATCGACGACTGCACCGCCGCCGAACCGCCGCTCGAGCGGGTGAGCCCCGGCCATTCGGCGGCCTGCATCCGCACGGCCGAACTCGGCACACCGGAACTGTTCGACGCCTACCGCGCCGACATCGCGGCCCAGCCGCATCCCGACCGCACCGATGACGACGTGGTCTTGCGGGTCACCGACCTGGTGAAGACCTTCCCGCTCACCTCGGGTGTGCTGTTGCGGCGGCGCACCGGCGAGGTGCGGGCCGTCGACGGGATCAGTTTCAGTGTGCGCGCGGGACGCACCCTGGCGCTGGTCGGCGAATCCGGTTCCGGCAAGTCGACGACGCTCACCCAGATCATGGACCTGGTTCGCCCCCAATCGGGTTCGATCGAGGTGCTCGGTCACGATGTCGCCACGCTCACCAAGGCGCAGACCCGGGAGATCCGGCGCAAGATGCAGATCGTCTTCCAGGACCCGAGCGCCTCGCTCGACCCGCGTCTGCCGATCTTCGACGTGCTCGCCGAACCGTTGCGCATCGACGGCCGCTCCCGCGACGAGGTGAACAAGCGGGTGCCCGAGTTGTTGCGGCAGGTCGGGCTGCGGCCCGAGCACGCCGACCGGTACCCGTCGGATTTCTCCGGCGGGCAGAAGCAGCGCATCAGCATCGCGCGGGCGCTCGCGCTGGATCCGGCGTTGCTCGTCCTGGACGAACCGGTGTCGTCGCTGGACGTGTCGATTCAGGCCGGTGTGCTGAATCTGCTGCGCGATCTGCAGGCCGAGCGTGGCCTGTCGTATCTGTTCGTGTCGCACGACCTGTCGGTGGTGCGCAATCTGGCCCACGACATCGCGGTGATGTTGCGCGGCAAGATCGTCGAATCCGGTCCGGCGGAGCAGATTTTCGCGAATCCTCAGCACGAGTACACCCGCTCGCTGATCGCGGCCGTGCCCGAACCCGCCGTGAGCGGCTGACCTTGGAGGAGACGCCATGAGAACCCGACGCCTACGCACGCATGGTGCCCGGCTGCGCTGCGCGGCCGTGGTGGTGGCCGCCGGGATGATCGTGGCGGGCTGTGGCGGCGGTGACGACGCGGCCGACGGGTACACCGGCGCGATCGGCAGTTCCATCGACATCAATCCCAAGGACGTCGGGGAACTGCGCGAGGGCGGGAATCTGCGCCTGGCCGTCACCTCGTATCCGGCGAACTGGAACACGCTGTCCAACGACGGCAACGACGGGGAGATCGGCGAGATCGTGCGCGCCATGCTGCCGCGTGCGTTCGAAGTGGACGCGTCTGGTCAGCTGACGGTCGACACCGACTTCTTCACCGGCGTGGAGTTGACCAGCACCGATCCGATGCGGGTGACGTACACGATCAACCCCGCGGCGGTGTGGTCCGACGGCACGCCCATCACCTGGGAGGACATCGCCGCCCAGGCCAACGCGCTGAGCGGGCGCGACAAGCGGTACCTGATCGCGATCACCAACGGTTTCGAATTCGTCGAGAAGGTGGAGCGCGGCGTCGACGACCGGCAGGCGGTACTCACCTTCAACACCCCCTACGCCGACTGGCGCGGACAGTTCGCGGGCAACACCAACCTCTACCCGAAGTCGGTGACCAGCACGCCCGAGGCGTTCAACACCAGCCTCGCCGATGCGATGGGTGTGTCGGCCGGACCGTTCATCGTCACCGGAACCGATCGCGGTCAGGGCCGGATCACGTTGGGCCGCAACCCCCGCTGGTGGGGTGACAAGCCGGTGCTCGACACCATCACCTACTCGGTGCTCGACCATTCGTCGTGGGTGCAGGCATTGCAGAACAACGAACTCGACCTGGTCCGGTTGACCACCCTCGAAGATGTGCAGACCGTGCGCGGTACCCAGGACCTCGTCGTGCGCCGCGCACCCGGCAATCGCTGGCGTCACATCACGTTCAACGGTGCGCCCGGCTCGATCCTCGCTGAAGAAGGTGTGCGCGTAGCCATTTCGAAGGCGATTGATCGCCAGCACATCGTCGACGCCTTGCAGGGCGGACTCGTCGAAAAGCCGACTCCGCTGAACAACCACATCTTCCTGCAGGGCCAAAAGGGTTACCAGGACAACAGTCTCGGCTTCGACCCCGACGCCGCCGCCCGCGAACTCGACGCCCTCGGCTGGAAACTCAACGGCGACGTCCGCGAGAAGGACGGCCGCAAGCTCGTCATCCGCGACGTGATGTACAACGACCCCACCTGGGTGCAGATCGCCCAGATCATCCAGCAGAACCTGGCCGCGATCGGCGTCGGCCTCACCATCGACACCAAACCGGGCGCCGGCTATTTCACCGACGTCATCCAGCCCGGCGACTTCGATGCCGCCCAATTCATCTTCCAGGGCGACCCGTTCCCCCTCAGCAGCATCCGCCAGATCTACTACTACGACCCCAGCGACCTCCAGGGCAACTACGGCCGCATCGGCTCCCCCGAACTCAACGCCCTCATCGAACGCACCCTCACCGAACTCGACCCGGAAAAGTCCATCGAACTCGCCAACCAAGTCGACCGCAAAGTCTTCGAAGAAGGCCATTCCCTGCCACTCATGCAAACCGACGGAAGCGTCGGCGCCCGCTCGACCCTCGCCAATATCGGTTCACCGGGACTGGCCACCTACGACTACACGAAGATCGGATTCCTGAAATGACCGCTTCTACTCACGGGAGGCGTTCGCGCCGAGCGGGCTTCCGATTTGCGGCACCGATCGCAGCTCTTGCTCTCGTCCTCGGCGGGTGCGGCGACGACGCGGCGGTCGAGGCAGGATCGAGTGATATCGGCGCTACCAGCGACATCAATCCCCGGCCACGTGACGAGATCGCCGACGGCGGAAATCTGCGGCTGGCGATTCCCAATTTCCCGGCCACGTTCAACCCCGGGCATGTCGACGCCGACGGCTATGTCAACGACGTGACCGGGTGGACCCTGCCCGGCACGCTCACATCCGATGCGGCCGGAAATCTGGAAGTAGACCACAACTACTTCAGCTCGATCGAGCTCACCGAGACCAGCCCGCAAACCATCGTGTACACAATCAATCCGAAGGCGGTCTGGTCGGATGGCTCACCGATCACCTGGCAGGATCTGCGGTCCCAGGTCGGCGCGCTGAGCGGTCGCGTTACAGCCTTCAAGGTCAAGGCCACCCAGGCTTACAGCAGCGTCGAGAAGGTCGAGCGCGGCGTCGACGACCGCCAGGCGATCGTGACCTTCGCCGAGCACTATGCGGAGTGGAAGGGGCTTTTCAATCCGCTGCTCCCGCAACCGAGCACCGCCACTCCACAAGCATTCGAAGACTTCTATCGCAACGACATGCCACTGTCCGCGGGTCCGTTCATGGTCACCGAAGTCAACCGTGCCGATCAGCGAATCATCTTGAGCCGCAACCCGAAGTGGTGGGGCGATACGCCTAAGCTCGCCAATGTCACCTACAGCGCCCTCGACGCATCGGCACAGCTCAGTGCATTGCAGAACAACGAGCTCGATGCCGTCGAACCTTTGAGCACCGCCGACGACATCAAAATTGCTACCGGAACCCCTGGTGTCCAGGTCCGGCGCGCTCCCGCGAACAGTTTCACCCACATCACCTTCAACGGCGCCCCCGGCTCCATCATGGCTGATCCGAAACTGCGAATCGCGGTGTCCAAAGGCATCAACCGGCAGGCCATCGCGACAGCAGTACAGATCGGTGTGGTCAAGGACCCGAAGCCGCTGAACAACCACCTGTATCTCGTCGGTCAGACCGGCTATCAGGACAATGCCGAGTCGGTGTCCTTCGACCCCGCCGCCGCGGCGCGCATGCTCGACGACCTCGGCTGGAAACTGAACGGGGAATTCCGGGAGAAGGGCGGTCGTAGACTCGAGGTCCGTGACACCGTGCCCCAGAACGACGTGCAGGTACGGATCGCGACAATTGTGCAGCAGAATCTGGCCGACATCGGCGTACAGGTGCATATCGAAACCTATCCGGGCACAAACTTTTTCACCGGCATCGTCGACCCCGGCAACTTCGATATCGCCCAGTTCGCCTGGTCGAAAAGCATTTTCCCGCTCGGTGCGCTACCCCAGATCTATGCCTACGATCCCGCGAACAAGCTGAGCAACCATGGGCGGATCGGATCTCCCGAACTCAACGCGCTGATCGAGGACATCATCGCTGAACTCGATCCGCAGAAGGCGATCGAGCTCGCGAACAAGGCCGACCGAATCATCTTCGAATCCGGATTCTCGCTGCCCATCGTGCAGTCCGCAGGTGCGGTCGCAGTCCGCGCGAACTTGGCGAACTTCGGCGCCTTCGGACTCAGTTCGGCTGATTACACAAAGATCGGCTTCGTCAAGTGACCTCGGCCGACTTACGGAAAGGACGCAGGCCCATGCGAATTCGCTCGTTGCCGACGAGATTGGCGATCCCGCTGGTCATCGTCGGCTTGATCGCCACCGGATGTGGTTCCGGCGATGATGTGGCCGGAACCGGCGAGGCCGCGCTCGGCACCACCAACGACATCAATCCCAAGGATGTCAGCGAACTGCGCGACGGTGGCAATCTGCGCCTGGCGCTGACCTCGTTGCCGGAGAACTGGAACGCCCTGCACACCGACGGCAACGACGGGGATACCGGCGCCGTGCTTCGGCCCGTCATGCCGCGTGCGTTCCGAACGAATGCCGCCGCGGAGCTGTCGGTCAACACCGACTATTTCACCAGTGTCGAGCTGACCAATACGAACCCGCAGCAGGTGACGTACACGATCAACCCCAAGGCGGTGTGGAGCGACGGTACGCCGATTTCCTGGGAGGACATCCAGTCGCAGGCCAAGGCGCTCAGCGGGGCGGACAAGTCGTATCTGATCGCCAACAGCAGTGGTTTCGATCGGATCGACAAGGTCGAAAGGGGGGTCGACGACAAGCAGGCGATCATCACGTTCAAGAGCCATTACGCGGATTGGCGTGGGCAGTTCGCGGGCAATTCGTTCCTGTTCCCGATGTCGGTGACCGCTACCCCCGAGGCCTTCAACAAGAGTCAGGTCGAGGCGCTGACCGTGTCGTCCGGGCCGTTCGCCGTCCAGTCGGTCGACCGATCGCAGAACCGGATTGTGCTCGGGCACAATCCGACCTGGTGGGGCGACAAGCCCAAGCTCGACACCATTACTTTCAGCGTGCTCGACAGCTCGGCCTTCGTTCCGGCGCTGCTCAACAATGAAATCGACGCGGTCGGTGTGGCCAGCCGCGACGAATTGAAGTCGGCGCGCGACGCTCCGGGCGTCGCCATCCGCCGTGCGCCCGGTAACAGCTGGGGACATTTCACATTCAACGGTGCACCCGGTTCGCTGCTCGCGGATCAGGGCGTGCGCGTCGCCATTTCGAAGGCGATCGATCGCCAGGGCATTGTTTCCGCCGTGCAGAACGGTCTCGTCGCCGACCCGAAGCCGCTGAACAATCACATCTACTTGCGCGGTCAGGACGGCTACCAGGACAACAGCCTGCCCTTCGACCCGACCGCTGCCGCCCAGGAACTCGACGCCCTCGGCTGGAAACTCAACGGTGACGTGCGGGAGAAGGACGGGCGCAAGCTCGAGATCCGCGACGTGATGTACAACGACCCGACCAATATCCAGATCGGGCAGATCATCCAGCAGAACCTCGCGCAGATCGGCGTCAAACTGCACATCGAGACAAAGCCCGGCGCCGGTCTCTTCTCGGAGGTGCTGCAGCCCGGCAATTTCGATGTCGGCCAGTGGTTCTGGGCAGGTGATCCGTTTCCGCTCAGCAGCCTGACCCAGATCTACGGGTACAACCCGGATGACATCCAGGGCAATTATGGCCGTATCGGCTCACCGGAAATCAACGCGCTGATCGAACAGACGGTGTCCGAGCTCGATCCGGAGAAGGCGCAGGAGCTGGCCAACCAGCTCGACCGCAAGATCTTCGAGGAAGGCCATTCCCTGCCGCTGTTCCAGTCCGCGGGCAACGTCGCGGTCCGCGCCGACCTCGCGAACTTCGGCGCCGCGGGCCTGGCCTCCCTGGATTACACCAAGATCGGCTTCGTGAAGTAACCGTGCCGACCCCGCGCGCACTCACCTATCCCCTGTTCGTCACATGCGGCACCCTCGTCGTCATCGCGGCGTGGGTGCCGTTCGCCGACCTGGATCAGGTGAGTGCGCTGGCCGTGGTGGCGTTGGGGGTGCTCGGGTACACCGGCTATCAAATGGCGCTGGCGTTCGGGGCTGTGCCGAGCGGGGCAGTGACGCGACTGGGTGAGACCGGCGGAAGTGGGATCGCCGGGCACCAGGGCGAATCGAGCGAGGTTGCACCGAATCGTCGGGATGCGGCCGGGCGGCAGGGTGCGAGCGAGTTCGCGGCGGGGCGGCGGGTTCGGCAGCAGCATCGGCTGGTGAGCCGGTCGTTCCTGGAGATCAGCGTGGGTGAGCGCACGGTGTGGCAGCCGGTGTTCTACGAACCGGCACTGTCCACCCTCACCCCCACCGACCTGGACATCACCCCGCGCTCGATTTCCGCGGGCTCGACCCGGTTCTTCCCCTCCGGCCGGGCACGCACCACCGAACCCCCGGGCAAACTCGTCGACAACCCCACCCGTCCCGCCGACCCACCCGCCTTCACCCCGACCCGGCGCCTGATCCTCGACGCCCAATCCACTGTCGCCGCCCCTTTCGCCGGCCTCCTCTGGGTCTACGTCATGAACGGCGGCCTCCCCGCCTTCATCGGCGGCACCACCGTCGCCGCCGCCACCGCCACCTGGCTCTCCGCCATCCGAGGCTCCGACCCCAGCTGAACGATTGATCACCACGCTCTGATGGCGGCATCGGCCGAGAGGCTTCCGCCACCACAGCGTGGTGATCGCATGTCCAGGCCGGGGGCGTGGTTCTGCCCGGACCGAGCCTCGACATACCAGCTGAACGGTTGACCAGCCTTTCGCGGCCGCATCCCGGAGAAAGTCGCACCACGGCACGGTGATCGCATGCCGAGCCGAGGCGTGATGGCCGCGCGGGCGGCCACGGCGGCACCTGGAGTGGCGCTCGTATGCCGCTGGTCTTACCACTTGACCACCTAGCCAGAACGGCGCATGCTTGGGGTATGGCGTGGACTCCTGTTGTGAAGCGGTCGGTATCCGGGGACGTGTTCGAGCAGATCGCCGAGCAGGTTCTGGGTGGGGAGCTGGCGGTGGGGAGCTCGTTGCCGAGTGAGCGGCAGCTGGCCGAGGCGCTGGGCGTTTCGCGGCCTGCGGTGCGGGAAGCGTTGCAGCGGTTGGCGGCGGCTGGGTTGGTCTCGGTGCGGCAGGGGGAAGCCACGACTGTGCTGGATTATCGGCGCAGTTCGGGGTTGGAGGTGCTGCCACGGCTGTTGCTTCGGGGGGAATCGATCGATCCGGCGGTCGCGCGGAGCATTCTCGAGGCGCGGTTGCACAACGGGCCGAAGATCGCCGAGCTCGCCGCGCGCCGGGTGCGCAGGGAGGCCGCTCGCGGGGGCGGCACGACACCGTCGGCCGAGGCCGCGCCGACGCCCATCGCGGAATCGGCGGTGGACGGCGAGTTGACGCTCCTGCACGACTCGGCCGAAAGGCTTGTCGCCGAGTCGGATCCACTCACCCAGCAGCGGATCGCGCTCGAATTCTGGGATCACGTGCTCGATCTCGCCGACTCGATCGCGTTCCGGCTGATGTATTCCATGCTGCGCGCCGCCTACGAACCCGCGTTGGCCGCGCTCGCGCCGATCATGTCCGCCGAGGTGGGCAATGGGGGCGCGTATCGAGACCTGGCCGCCGCGATCGACGCGGGCGAGCCGGAACTGGCCGCCGAATGCGCTCGGGCACTGCTCGAGCCGGCGACCACCGCTCTCATCCATGCCCTCGACGGGGCATGATCCACCCGAGGAAGCACCATGACTACTGACCGTCCGACAACGTCGTCGCACGAAACCACCACCGGCACAGGCGAGAAGGCTGAACGGACCGGCTCCGCCTCAGCCGAGCACTCGCATCGCACGAAGCGAAGCGAATCCGCCGGCAGCTCGGGCCGAATTCGCCGCAGCGTGTCCCTGGGCGCGGCGGCGCGAGAATTCCTTCGGCATCCGTCGCCGTGGATGATCGGCGCGGTCCTGATCGTCGCCTTGGTCGCACGCGTCCTGGTCGGGGATTGGCAGCTCACCGACGCACTGGTGCCGATAGTGATCCTCGCGGCATTCCCGGTGATCGAGTGGGTTATCCATGTCACCGTTTTGCATTGGCGGCCAAAGCATCTGGGTCCGATCACCCTCGACAGCGAGTTGGCTCGCAAGCATCGCGCCCACCACACCGATCCCCGCGATGTGCCACTGATCTTCATCCCGCCGAAGTCGCTGCTGCTCACCATCGTGGCCCTGGTGGCGATCGCGCTGCTCGCGTTCCCGCGCCTCGGTCTCGGCCTCACTTTCCTGCTCACCATCACCGTTCTCGGCCTGCTCTACGAGTGGACGCACTACCTGATCCACACCGACTACAAGCCGAAACATGCCGCGTATCGGGCGATTTGGCGTAATCACCGCCATCACCACTACAAGAACGAGCACTACTGGTTCACGGTCACCACCACCGGCACGGCCGATCGCCTGCTCGGCACCGCGCCGGACCCGGCCACCACGCCGACCTCACCGACCGCCCGAAACCTGCACGCACACTGACCCTCCGTCCCTGACGCCCGGCTCGCACCCCGCGAGCCGGGCGTTTTCCGTTCGAGCGAATCCACTCTTGACATATTTATACCCTAGGGGGGTAAGGTACCGTCCACGAGACGCACTCCGCTCGAAAGGACGAAAGTCGTGACTACGCAATCGCAATCCACCCGCAGGTGGTGGGCGCTGGCGGTGATCGCCGCCGCGCAATTCATGGTCATCATGGACACCTCGATCATCGGGATCGCGCTGCCCAAGATGCAGGCCGAACTCGGCTTCACCCCCGGGAATCTCACCTGGGTCTTCAATGCCTACGTGATCGCCTTCGGCGGTCTGCTCCTGCTCGGCGGACGGCTGTCGGACCTGTTCGGCGCCCGCCGGGTGTTCGGGGCGGGCTGGCTGGTGCTGGCCGTCGGCTCGGTGATCGCCGGCGCCGCGGGCTCGGTCGGCGTCGAGCTGGCCGGTCGCGCGATCCAGGGAGCCGGTTCGGCGCTGATCGCACCGTCGGCGCTCACGCTGCTGATGATGTTGTTCGGCGGTACGCCACAGGAACTCACCAAGGCACTCGCGGTGTACGGCGCGGCTGCGCCGGCAGGCGGTACGGCGGGCGTGTTCCTGGGTGGCGTCATCACCGAATACGTGAGCTGGCCTTGGGTTTTCTACATCAACATCCCGATCGCCGTGCTCGCGCTGATCGCGGTTCCGCTGTTGATGCCCGCCGCGCCCGCCCGTAAGGGATCCATCGACCTCGCCGGATCTGTCACTGTGACAGCCGGTTTGGCCGCGGCTGTGTACGCCATCGTGCAGGCGCCGGAGGTCGGCTGGGCATCCGGGCAGACCTGGGGTGTGCTCGCCGTGGCCGCCGCCTTGCTCGCCGGCTTCGTCGCCATCCAGTCGCGCCGCTCGGAACCGCTGATGCGGCTGAGCATCTTCCGCGCACCGAACCTGGCCGCCGCCAACTTCGCCCAGTTCGCGCTGGCCGCCGCGTGGGTGCCGATGTGGTTCTTCCTCAACCTGTACCTGCAGCAGGTACTCGGCTACAGCGCGTTCCCCTCGGGCGCGGCGCTGCTGCCGATGACGACGCTCATCATGCTCGGCATGGTCGTGCTCGCCCCGAAGGCGATGCAGCGGTTCGGCGCCAAGCCGATGATCGTGACCGGTCTGGTGGTGCTCGGTCTCGGCCTTGGCATCATGTCGCTGGTTCGCCCCACCGGCAATTTCTGGGTCGACGTGCTGCCTGCCTCGCTGGTGGCCGCGGGCGGAATGTCGCTGGCGTTCATCCCCTCGCTCGGTACCGCCATCTCGGCGGCGCGGCCGGAAGAGGGCGGGCTCGCCTCGGGCATCGTCAACGTCAGCTACCAGGTGGGTTCGGCGCTCGGCCTGGCCGCGATGACGGCGGTGGCGGCCGCGTTCGGCGCGGGTGAACTGGGTGATCCGACGGCGCTCACCGACGGCTACTCCGCCGCCTTCCTCGGCGCGGGCCTGCTGGCCCTGGCGGGTGCGGGCATCGCGGCGGCAACCCTGCGCAGCCCCGCCGAGGACAAGACCCCCGCCCAGGTTTGACAACCTACCCTAGGGGGGTATGGTAATTATGACGACGACAGAGGAGAACATCATGAGCACCACCGTGACCGTCACCGGCATGACCTGCGGCTGCTGCACCAACAAGGTGCGCGACAAGGTCGGCGCCCTGCCCGGCGTCACCGGCGTAGAGGTCGACCTGGCCGCCGGCTCGGTGACCATCGAAGGCGCCGCCCCCGACCGCACCGCCCTCGCCGACGCCGTCACCGCGGCCGGCTTCCAGCTCGCAGACTGAAACCGAAACGGAGCATCCCGATGAACGCAACAGGCAAGTTCGCCGGATTCACCCTCGGCCTCGCGGCGGTCTTCGGGATCGCTCTGGGTGTCGGCGCCCTGGTCGGCCCGGAGCCCACCCAGGCTCCGGCCGGGCACGGCGAGCACTCGGCGGCGGTACCGGCCGACGACCTGCCCGGTGGCCTGCTGGTCACCGACCAGGGCTACACGCTGGCGCTCGACACGACGGTCGTGAAGAGCGCGGCACAGACGCCCGTCTCGTTCCGCATCCTCGACGCGACCGGCGCACCGCTCACGAAGTACCAGACCAGCCACGACAAGGACCTGCACCTGATCGTGGTCCGCCGCGACATGGCCGCCTTCCAGCACGTCCACCCCGTTCTCGATGCCGCGGGCACCTGGTCGGTGCCGCTGAACCTGAGCCGGGCGGGCGACTACCGGGTGTTCGCCGACTTCACCCCGGCGGGCGGGTCGAACCTGACCCTCGGTGCCGACCTGCGCGTGGCAGGCAACTACGACGTCCAGGTGCTGCCCGCCCCGGCGGCCACCGCCAAGGTCGGCGAGTACACCGTCGCGCTGAACGGAACCGTGGCTCCGGGCCAGTCCTCGAAGGTCACGCTGTCGGTGAGCCGCAACGGCACACCGGTCACCGCCCTGCAGCCCTACCTCGGCGCCTACGGTCACCTGGTCGCCCTGCGCGCCGCCGACCTCGCCTACCTGCACGTTCACCCCGAAGGCACGCCCGGCGACGGCGTGACACCGGCCGGTCCCGGCATCGACTTCGTGGTGAACGCACCGAGCGCGGGCGACTACCGCCTGTTCCTGGACTTCCAGCACCAGGGCGTGGTCCGCACCGCCGAGTTCACCCTGCGCGTCGCCCAGTCGGGTGCGAACACTCCCGCACCGACCAGCGCACCGGCCGACCACGGCACCCCCGGCCACGGCCACTGAGCACCACCCGCAAACCTTCAGCAAGAATCGATATCAGGAAACGATCGGAGCATCCCATGACCGCCGTGACACACCCACCGGGCACCGGCCAGGTAGAACTGGTGATCGGTGGCATGACCTGCGCTTCCTGTGCGAACCGCATCGAGAAGAAGCTCAACAAGCTCGATGGCGTCACCGCCACCGTCAACTACGCCACCGAGAAGGCGCGCGTGGATGTCACCGGTGACGTGTCCCCCGAGGAACTGATCGCCACTGTCGAGCAGGCCGGCTACACCGCGGCACTGCCCGCCCCGAAGCAGCCCGAGACCACCGACGCGCCCACCGAGGACGACCCGACCGCATCGCTGCGCACCCGCCTGTTGGTGTCGCTGGTGCTCACCGTCCCGGTGATCGCGATGGCGATGATCCCCGCTCTGCAGTTCACCAACTGGCAGTGGCTCTCGCTCACCCTGGCCGCACCGGTCGTGATCTGGGGCGCGCTGCCGTTCCACCAGGCGGCCTGGACCAACCTGAAGCACGGCACCGCAACCATGGACACCCTGGTGTCGATGGGCACGCTCGCCGCGTTCGGGTGGTCGCTGTACGCCCTGTTCTGGGGTACCGCGGGCACACCGGGTATGACGCACCCGTTCGAATTCACCATCGCCCGGATGGACGGCACCGGCAGCATCTACCTCGAGGCCGCCGCGGGCGTCACCACGTTCATCCTGGCCGGACGCTACTTCGAGGCCAGGTCCAAGCGCCGTGCCGGTGCCGCGCTGAAGGCGCTGCTCGAGCTGGGCGCCAAGGACGTGGCCGTGGTGCGGGGCGGCGTGGAGACACGAATCCCGGTGGAGCAGTTGGCCGTCGGTGACGTGTTCGTCGTCCGGCCCGGTGAGAAGATCGCCACCGACGGTGTGGTGACCGAGGGTTCCTCGGCCGTCGACGCCTCCATGCTCACCGGCGAATCGGTGCCGGTGGAGGTCGGCGTGGACGACACCGTCACCGGTGCGACCGTGAACGTCGGTGGACGACTCCTGGTGCGCGCCACCAGAATCGGCTCCGACACCCAGCTCGCCCAGATGGCGCAGATGGTCGAGGACGCGCAGACCGGCAAGGCGCAGGCCCAGCGGCTGGCCGACAAGATCTCGGGCATCTTCGTCCCGATCGTCATCGCGCTGGCCGTCGCCACCCTCGGGTTCTGGCTCGGCACCGGCGGTTCCATCGCCGCCGCCTTCACCGCAGGCGTCGCGGTGCTCATCATCGCCTGCCCGTGCGCCCTCGGCCTGGCCACCCCGACCGCGCTGATGGTCGGCACCGGACGCGGCGCCCAGCTCGGCATCCTCATCAAGGGTCCCGAGATGCTGGAATCGACCCGCAAGGTCGACACCATCGTGCTGGACAAGACCGGCACCGTCACCACCGGCAAGATGACCCTGCTCGACGTGATCCCCGCCGAGGATGAGGACAAGGCCCGCGTGCTGGAACTGGCCGGTGCGCTGGAGGATTCCTCGGAGCACCCGATCGCCCAGGCTATCGCCAAGGCCGCACGTGACGCCGGAACGCTGCCCCAGGTGGAGGGTTTCGCCAATATCGAGGGTCTCGGTGTGCAGGGTGTCGTCGACGGTCACGCCGTGATCGTCGGCCGGGCCCGGCTGCTGGCCGACTGGTCGCAGCCCCTCGGTGACGACCTCGCCACCGCCATGGCCGACGCGGAATCGACGGGTAAGACCGCCGTGGCGATCGGCTGGGACGGCAAGGCACGCGGCGTGCTCGTGGTCGCCGACGCGGTGAAACCGACCTCCGCACAGGCCATCTCGCAGTTCCGCGAGCTCGGCCTCACCCCGATCCTGCTCACCGGCGACAATGCCCGCGCGGCGAACGCCATCGCCGCAGAGGTAGGGATCGACGAGGTGATCGCCGAGGTGCTGCCGCAGGACAAGGTGGAAACGGTCAAGCGGTTGCAGGCCGAGGGCAAGGTCGTCGCCATGGTCGGCGACGGTGTGAACGACGCACCCGCCCTGGCCCAGGCCGATCTCGGCCTGTCGATGGGCACGGGAACCGACGTGGCCATCGAGGCCGCCGACCTCACCCTGGTGCGTGGTGACCTGCGGGCCGCGGCCGACGCGATCCGCCTCTCGCGCCGCACCCTGGCCACCATCAAGGGCAACTTGTTCTGGGCTTTCGCCTACAACGTTGCCGCGATCCCGCTGGCCATGGCGGGCCTGCTCAACCCGATGCTTGCCGGTGCCGCGATGGCGTTCAGCTCGGTCTTCGTGGTGAGCAACAGCCTGCGCTTACGTCGATTCAAGTCGACCGCGCAGTAGCGCGCGGAAAGAGCGGGGCGGCAGATACCTTGCCGCCCCGCTTTTTCGGTGATCCAGATCACTCTTGTGGTTGACCTAAGGTCAGGGTGGAGCCTTGGTCGCAGCGGCGGAAAAGCCGACTACGCGAACAGGAGCGATCACCATGTCGAACACGAACACCCTTGCCACTCAGGACCGTCCGGAACTCCAGGAACTCATCGAGCGCATCGTCGACAGCGGTTTCGTCGGTGCGTCACTGCGGGTGCACGACGAGCGCGGCGAGTGGGTGGGCAGCGCCGGGGTGAGCGAACTCGGCGCCACCACACCGCCGCCCGTCGACGGTCACGTCCGAATCGGCAGCAACACCAAGACTTTCACCGCCGCCATCGTGCTGCGGCTGGTCGCCGAGGGCCGGATCGAGCTGGACGCCCCGGCTATCCGCTACCTGCCCGACTACGCACTCGACGAGCGGGTCACCGTCCGAATGCTGTTGCAGCACACCAGCGGAATTTTCAACATCACCGGCGAGCTGTACGAGGACGGCACCATCGTGCCCGGCGTGCCCTCGACCATCGCGGGCAAGGAGTGGGTCGACAAGCGGTTCGAGACGTACCGACCGGAGGACCTGGCGAACCTCGCCCTCTCGAAGCCCGCACGATTCGAGCCCGGGACCGGCTGGAGCTATTCGAACACCAACTACATCATCGCCCGGTTGCTGGTCGAGCAGGTCACCGGCCGCCCGCTCGCTGAGGAGGCGCAGCGCCTGATCTTCGGCCCGCTCGGCATGACCGACACCGTGCTGCCCGGCGCGTCGACGGATCTGCCCGAACCGCACCCGCACGCCTACTACCGCTACAGCGACGGCGGCGAGCAGCACACCGTCGACGTCACCCTGCACAACCCGTCCTGGGTCTGCACCGGCGGCGACATGATCTCGACCACCGCCGACCTGCACACCTTCATCCGCGCCCTGCTCGACGGCACGCTGCTGCCCGAACCGCTGCTGGCCGAGATGCTGCGCACCCACGACACCGGGATCCCCGGCATGCCCTACGGGCTCGGGGTGTTCGTGCAGGAAACCGAGGGCGGCGCCACCTTGATCACCCACAACGGCGGGATCGCCGGTTACGCGACACTGATGTACAGCACCCCCGACGCGAGCGTGACCATGACCGCGTCCCTGACCTTCGTCGACGACGCGGAGATGACACTGGCGCCGGTCTTCCAGGTCACGCAGAAGACGCTGGTCGACGCGGTGTTCGGCGGCGAACCGGGAAACGCGCTGTCGGACAAGGCAAGCTGAGCGTATGCGGAACGGGGTGACGATCGGGCAGGCGGCGGCGTTCGTCGGTGTCACGGTGAAGACGGTGCGGCATTATCACAAGCTCGGCCTGGTCACCGAGCCCGAACGGGACAGCGCAGGGTACCGGCGGTACGGCTCGGCCGAACTGTTGCGGCTGGTCCAGGTGCGGACGCTGGCCGCCGCCGGGGTGCCGCTGGCCGACATCGAACCCCTGCTCGACGCCGACGCCGACCAGTTCGCCACCGCCCTGGCCGAGGTCGGACGTCAGCTCACCGAGCGCATCGAGGAGCTCACCGCCCGGCGCGACACGCTGCACCGGCTCAGCGACGGCAATCGAGCCCTGCTGCCCGACCGCGCGGTCGCGATGCTGGAACGGATGCCGAGCCTCGGCTTTCCCGAGGCAGAGGTCGCGGCGACCAGGGAGGGCTGGGTGCTGGCGCGGGCCCTGGTCCCCGACGGGTTCGACGACTACCTCACCGATGTCGAGCACGCCATCGAGGACCCGGATTTCGTCGCCCTGCTGCGGCGCGGTGTCGAGGCCGCGGCTTGGGCACCCGACGATCCCCGCAACGAGGATCTCGCCAACGAGATGATCGAGCACTACCTCGCCAACCCTGCGCATCTGCGAATCGTGACCGGTATGCAAGCCCGCACCGAGGCAGCGACCCGCTACCAGCTCATCGCCCACCACGGCCACGAACCCACCTCCACCGCAGGCGTGCTCGGGGCTCTCGTCGAGACGAAGCTGCGCGCGGCGGGCATCCACATTCCGAGGTAGTCCCGCGCACGGCAGCATGAGCTCCGACGTGCGGCGATGCCGTTCGAGCTCAGAAGGCGTGCTGGTCGTCGGCCGAGATCGCGAAACCATGACCGTCGGCCATGCAGCGGACGCCCTGCGACGACGAGTCGCAGGTGTAGCCGTTGACGGTGACGGACTGGCCGTAGTTCAGGACCGCGCCGCCGGCGGGTGAACCGTCCTGCGGGATGCCGACGAAGATGCCCTGGCTGGTACACAGGAGCTCCGACTTGCCCTGATACAGGTGCGCGGCGACCTTGCGGTTGGGCGCGTCGGTGCAGTTCGGCAGCTTCGGCGAGATGATATTCGCCTTGCCCAGCTGGCAGCCGACACCGTACGGGGCGGCGGTGAGGAAGCCGCACATGATGTTCCCGGTGGGTGACTGGAAATAGTAGCCACCGTCGAGCAGGTATTTGCCCGCGTCGACCGTGGTGAAGCCGTTCTTGTCCGGAGCCGGGGCGGTCGACGGTTTCGGGGTATCCGGTGCCTCGGTGTCAGGGTTACCGGCGCCCGGCGAACCCGCGCCAGGCGAAGTCGCCCCCGGTGAGTTTGCGTCAGGCGAACCGGCATCAGGTGCGCTGGACGGCCGGACAGTGCTCGGTGCGTCCGACGAATAGGTGGCCGAGTGCTGAGTGGTAGTGCTCGGCAGGCTCGAACCCGACTCCGCGCCGCAAGCGGTGAGCCCTCCGGTCAATGCCGCAACAGCTGCCAGCATGAGGACAGTACGCATGAAAACATCTCCGCTCGTTGGCTTCCCGACCGAATGGTCATTCGTTGATGATGGGGTTGGTCGTTACAGCCGAGCGGTCACGAATCCGTGTCGACGCTGACCTTCCGGGGTTCGACCTCCGTACATACGTTGTCTTCGTAGTGATTTCGGTACGTCTCGCCATGCACGCTTTCCCCAATGGGCGGTCGCCATGCGAGTGTCTAGCGGGGCAATCTGACCAATCGTTCCAGATTCGTGCGACCTTCGGTTTTCCCGGTCTCGCAGGGACAATCGAGGGGGTGGACCAATCCGTTTCTTCGGTGTTCCGAACCGAGACCTGCCAGGAATGAGCCTGTGACGCAACACATCTGGTACGCGGCATACGGCTCCAACATGTGCGCGGCACGCTTCGACTACTACCGGCTCGGTGGCACTCCACCCGGCACGGACCACCTCTACGCGGGATTTCGCGACCCCACCCCGCCCATGAAGACGACCGCGCTCACCGTGCCCGGCACCGTGTATTTCGCCTGGCAGAGTCCGGTATGGACCGGCGGCGTCGCCTTCTACACCGGCCAGCCCGCCCCGGGCTGGCCGACCGAGGCCGTCGCCAGGGGGTATCTACTCACCCTCGACCAGTTCGCCGACCTGCTCGACCAGGAGATGTACCGCACGCCCGGCCGCGGATTCGACGTGTCACGGGTCGTCGAACAGGGACGGGTCCGCTTCGGACCGGGACGCTACGAAACCGTTGTCCATCTCGGTGACGAGGACGACGTGCCGATCCTGACGTTCACGGCCCCGTGGTTACCGGAAGCCGTTGAGGTACAGCGCCCTTCGGCCCGATATCTCGCCATGATCGGGGCTGGGCTGCGCGAAGGTCAGGACTGGGACACCGACCGGATCGTCGATTACCTGCGGACGCGACCCGGTGTCGCCGGACAATGGGACGAGCGCGAACTGCGCGCCGCCCTGTTATCGACGCACGACACCGGGTAGTCCACCGAAGGGCCGATCTCCCAGGAGCGAGCGCATGGAGTGGTTCGCGGCATCGGAATACTGGTACGGCAGGCTGATCTTCCAGCGCGGCCTGGCGGTGATCTACGCCGTCGCCTTCCTGACCGCCGCACTCCAGTTCCGGGCCTTGCTCGGTGAACGCGGCATGCTGCCGATTCCCCGTTTCCTCGAACGCTCGTCGTGGCGGCAGTCGCCGAGCCTGTTCCGTCTGCGCTATTCGGATCGGCTGTTCGCCGCCGTGTCGTGGACGGGGGTGGTGCTCGCGGTCGCGGTGGCGGCGGGTCTGGCCGACGCGGTGCCGCTGTGGGCGGCCATGCTGCTGTGGTTCGCGCTGTGGGTGCTCTATCTGTCGATCGTCAACGTCGGCCAGCTGTGGTACGGCTTCGGTTGGGAATCACTGCTGCTCGAGGCCGGTTTCCTGGCGATATTCCTCGGCAACGACACCATCGCCCCGCCGCTGCTCGTGCTGCTGGCCGCGCGGTGGCTGTTGTTCCGGGTGGAGTTCGGTGCCGGGCTGATCAAGCTGCGCGGCGATCCGTGCTGGCGCGACCTGACCTGCCTGTACTACCACCACGAAACCCAGCCGATGCCCGGTCCGCTGAGCTGGTTCTTCCACCACCTGCCCAAACCGCTGCACAAGGTGGAGGTGGCGGCCAATCACTTCGCCCAGCTGATTGTGCCGTTCGGGCTGTTCGCGCCGCAGCCGGTGGCGAGTATCGCGGCGGCGATCGTCATCGTCACCCAGCTGTGGCTTGTGCTGTCGGGCAATTTCGCCTGGCTGAACTGGGTGACATTGCTGCTGGCCGCCACCGCGCTCGCGCTGCCCGGCGGACAGTCCGCGCCCGCTACGCCGGGTTGGTTCGTCGGCGTCTGCATCGCCTACGTGGCCCTCGTGGTGGTGGCGAGCTACCGGCCGGTGCGCAATATGCTCTCGCCGAATCAGCAGATGAACGCCTCCTTCGACCCGTTGCACCTGGTCAACACCTACGGCGCGTTCGGGTCGATCGGCCGGACTCGCTACGAGATCGTGCTGGAGGGCACCGACGACACGCACCTCACCGACGACACCGTGTGGCGCGAATACGCGTTCAAAGGCAAACCGGGCGACCCGCGTCGCATGCCACGCCAGTTCGCGCCCTACCACCTGCGCCTGGACTGGCTGATGTGGTTCGCCGCGATCTCGCCCGCCTACGCCCGCTCGTGGGCGCTGCCCCTGGCCGCGCGGCTGCTGCGCAACGACCCCGACACCCTGCGCCTACTCGGTCCCAATCCGTTCCCCGACGACCCGCCGCACTATGTACGAGCCCACCTCTACGAATACGAGTTCAGCACCCCGGCCGAACTGTTCGGGCAGCGGATCTGGTGGCGCCGCACACTGATCGGCGAGTTCCTTCCGCCACTCACGCGTGACCGCCTGAACCGGTACTGATAGCAGAAAAGCCCGGCATCCAGGCCGGGCTTTCGTTGAGCGGATGACGAGATTCGAACTCGCGACCCTCACCTTGGCAAGGTGATGCGCTACCAGCTGCGCTACATCCGCGTGCACGTCCTCGGCCCGATCCGGGCCTCGTGGTGCGAGAAGGAACTTTAGCGTGCCCGCCACCGAAACACGAAATCCGCCCCCCTTGACCGCCGCTCGGACGGTCTACCGCCCCGGCGATCGGGCCCACCGTTAAGCCCGCGATAAGAATGCGGAAGCCGTTGCGCGGGAGGCTTATTCGCAGGTAGGCAACCATTGCCGCCACTCAGGGGAGGTAAGGGATTGAAGACTCTCGGACTGCTCACCGCCGCCGTGGCTGTGACGACCGTCATGGTCGCGGGCCCCGCGAACGCCGACATCACCGACGCCGTCGGCTTCGTCGACACCACCGACAACGGTGGCGAAGAGGGTTTCAGCGACTACGCCATCGACATCAACCACCCCGGTTCCTGCCTGGTGGTGCAGAACCACACCGGCGGCCGGGTCCGCATGCGGTTGGACTACCCGACCAGCCGGGGCTCCTGGTCGTTCGGCCACGACGACGTCAAGATCGTCACCCGCGAGGGCAACGCCGTGAAGTCGCCGTCGGGCCGGTGGCAGGTGCGGGTGAACCCGCCGATCAACCCCGTCTGGACCTACGACGCCAAACGCAACACCAGCTGGGGCTGCAACGGCTCGTGGGTGCTGAGCATGAACTGATCGGGGGGTGTCGGATCAGTGCTCGGTGAAGGCCGTGCGGTGGTCGGCGGCCCATTCGGCGTAGTCGCGGGGTGGGCGGCCGAGCACGGCGGCGATGTCGTCGGTGACGAGCTCGTTGTGGCCGTGCCGGATGAAGGACTGGCCCTGCGAAGCCGCTTCGACGAACGCGGGCGACAGTCCCGCCGACCGCATGAACTCCGGTGCGTCGTCCTCGGCGATATCGGTGACGGCGATCGGGCGACCGAGCACCTCGGCCAGCGCGGCGGCCTGCTCACGCGCAGTCTGCAGGGTGGGACCGGTGAGTGTGTAGGTCCGGCCGTGATGGTCGCCGGTGCGCAAGGCAGCGGCGGCGACCTCGGCCACATCGCGCGGGTCGACGACCGCCTGCCTGCCGTCACCGGTGAGGTTCGGTACCGGCAGCCCGGCGCGCAACGGTTCGATCCAGCTGAGCGTGTTCGAGGCGAAAGTGTTGGGGCGCAGGATCGTCCACTCCAACCCTGAGCTCCGCACGGCGTCCTCGCCGGGCACGTGCCAGCGACCGGGCACACCGAGGCGCGGGTCGCCCGCGGCGATGATCGACAGCTTCACCACACGTCGTACTCCGGCTACGCGCGCGGCCTCGACCAGGGCGGCGTCGACATCGGTGTCGTCCGGACCGGGCAGCCCATTGAGGAAAGCGGCCTCGATCCCGGCCATCGCCGGGGCGAAGGTGGCCGGGTCGCGGTAGTCGACGCGCACCACTTCCACCCCGGCGGGGAAGGTCGCGTTCGCGGGGTCGCGAGTGGTCGCCCGGACCGCGACGCCCTCGGCGACCAGATGGGAAACCAGGGCATTACCGATGGTGCCGGTGGCACCGGTGATCAGGATCATGGATAGAGCATGTCGACCCGATCCGGTGCGCGGATAGGAAGAATCGGCACGGACGTTCGCGGCCCGAATACCTACTCTCGATAGTGTGAACCCGCGGTACCTGACAGCGAGCCAGATCGAGACACCGGTACCGACCCCGGATTCGCTGCGGGCCTGGCTCACCGAACTCACCGCCACACCGGCACGCCACGACCTCGCCCAGCCGTTCGCTCATCCGCCCGTCACCTCGACCACCGTGGTGGTGCGCACCGAATATTCCGGCCGGAGGGCGGCCTTCGTCATCGGGGCCCAGACCAGGGCGGCCTACTCACGGGCCGAGACGCCCGGTGGGTGCGTGCGCCTGCGCCTGGCACCCGGAACCACCAACCAACTGCTCGGAGTGTCCGCCGCCGAACTGACCGACCGGGTGGTCGAGCTCGCCGAGCTGCCCGGACCGCTCGCCACGATCACCGACTCCCTGACCCACCTGTCGACCGCCGAGGCGATCAAGCACCTGGGAGTCAGGCTGCCGCAGGCTGTTTCGGAAAGCGCAACCGAGCGGGCGCACCGGATAGTGCTGCGCGAGGCGATCTCCACGCTCGATGCAGGCGCGCCGAGCGTCGCCGAGCTGGCGGCCCGGCTCGCGGTCAGCGAACGCCAGCTGCGCTCGCTCTTCGCCGCCGGAATCGGGTTGTCGCCCAAGCATTTCGCCAGGATCGACCGCGTACGGCGCGTCCTCACAGCCGCGGGCAAGACGCCGTGGTCGGACCTCGCGGCGGCGACCGGCTACTACGACCAGTCCCACCTCACGGCCGACTTCCGGACCCTGATGGGTGTGCCGCCCGCCGCCTACCTGCGCGGCGAGCTGCCACCACCGATGCGTTGCCGGGCGCCCGGCTAGTTCTCGGGCTTCGCCCGCTCGGCCTTGCGGGCCAACCGCTCGGCGGCCTCGGCGTTGTCGAGAGCGGTGGCCTCCTCGAGCGAGGGAGCGCTGCCACCGAGGCGCTTGGGTACCCAGTAGGCGCCGGGCTCGTGTTCGTAGTCCTTCTGCAGGTCGGCGAGCATGGCCTGCATGGTCCCGCGCAGCTCGGCGGTCAGGTCGCCGACGGGTTCGTAGGGCTTGATCGGCTTGCCGACGGCGATGGAGATCGGGGTGTTGGTGCGGCCCAGGCGCTTCGGGAAGCCCTTGGTCCACACGCGCTGGGCGCCCCAGATGACGATCGGGATGATCGGCACGTCGGCTTCCAGGGCCATCCGGGCCGCGCCGGACTTGAATTCCTTGATCTCGAAGCTGCGGCTGATGGTCGCCTCGGGATACACGCCGACGAGCTCGCCGTCGCGCAGGTACTTCACCGCCGCCTTGTAGGAGTCGGCACCCGCGGTGCGGTCGACCGGAATGTGTTTGAGAGCGCGCATGACCGGGCCGGAGATCTTGTTGTCGAACACCTCCGCCTTCGCCATGAACCTGATGTAGCGCTTGGGGGTGCGCGCGGGCAGGCCGGCGTAGGTGAAGTCCATGTAGCCGGTGTGGTTGATCGCCACCACGGCACCACCTGTCGCGGGGATGTTTTCGGCCCCCTTGACGGTGAACTTCAGACCTTCGAGGAAGAAGACGGTTCGGGCCAGGCCGATGATCGACCGGTAGACGGGTTCCACAATTCAGCTAGCGTAGTCGCAGATCGCCGCTTCCGGCACCCGGCCAAGGAATGAGGAACGTCGAAGTGCAACGCGCTCAGCTGCCCCCGTTTGCTCCGACCCGTCGCGCGAGTGCGCTGGCCGCGGGCCTGACCGCCGCCGCGCTGATCGCCGGCTGCGACTCGGTATCGGGCATTCCGGGCGATGAACCGGTGGCCGCCCCTGCCACCAGCACCTCGGCAGCCGCCGCGTCGTCGACCGCCACCGAAGCCGCGACCACACCGGTACCGACCACCGAGCCGTTGCCCGCCGACGCACCGCAGGTCGGCGCGGTGGCGGGGAACCCGGATGCCGTGACCGCCGTGCGCCGCTGGGCCGCCGACCTGCGCTCGGCGACCGTCACCGAGCTACAGGACAAGTGCTGGACCATCCCGCCGCGCACCGTCGCCGACATGTACGCCGACCCGCAGTCGATCCTCGCCGCCCTGAGCAGGCCGGGCACCGCCACCGCCGACACCGTCACCTGGCGCAACGCGACGACGACGATCACCGTGGAGCAGCGTGACATCGCCACCGGCTACGCCTGCGGCCGGGTGTTCGCCGCCGGTGTCGAGCCCGGTTACGACGAGGCCGACGCGCGTCACACCGTCCGCCGTTACCTGGCCCGCGCAACGGGCAAACCTCTCAACCCGGACGACACCGAACAGATCCACCCCCTGACCTGCGCGACGAGCCCGGCCACCTGGGATCCACAGGGCACCGGCAACCCCACAGCACCCCCGCTGGCCACCGACTCGGGCAAAGTAGGCAATGTCACCTCCTTCGCCGACCAAGAGCTATCATCCGAACGAGTTCAGGGGGATTACCTGGCGGTTCAGGTCCCGGTGACCACCTCCCCCGGGGGCACCAGGACACGCACATTCACCGTCGTCTCGACCCCCGAGGGCTACTGCATCGGTGATGTAACGGTTTAGCCACTACCCTTGTTGGCTGGTGCCGCCGCAGTGGTCAGAGCTCGGCGGCGGCTCGCGTCACCAGGTCGAGCCCGGTGCGTCGGCGAATCAGATCCTGGTAGGAGGACATAGCTCGTGCAGATCACCAGTGTCGGACATGCTGGCTTCCACATCCGAACCGAGGCCGGGACCATCCTGTGCGACCCGTGGGTGAACCCCGCCTACTTCGCGTCGTGGTTCCCGTTCCCGGACAACACCGGTCTGGACTGGGCGGCACTCGGCGACGTCGACTACCTCTACGTCTCGCACCTGCACCGCGACCACTTCGACGCCGCACTGCTGCGCGAGCACGTCAACAAGGACGCGACGGTCCTGCTGCCCGACTACCCGGTGCCGGATCTGCGCCGCGAACTCGAGGCGCTCGGCTTCACCAAATTCTTCGAGACCGAGGACTCGGTCAAGCACACCGTCACCGGGCCCAAGGGTTCGCTCGACATCATGATCGTCGCGCTGCGCGCGCCCGCCGACGGCCCCATCGGCGACTCGGGCATCCTAGTCTCCGACGGCGAGACCACCTGCTTCAACATGAACGACGCCCGCCCCGTCGATATGGACGTCATCCACGACGCGTTCGGGCACATCGACATTCACCTGCTGCAGTACTCGGGCGCCATCTGGTACCCGGCCGTCTACGACATCCCCGCGCGCACCAAGGCCAACTTCGGCAAGCAGAAGCGTCAGCGCGGCATGGACCGGGCCCGCTCCTACATCGAGCAGGTCGGCGCCACCTGGGTGGTGCCCTCGGCCGGTCCGCCGGTGTTCCTCGACGACGAACTGCGCTACCTCAACGACGACCGCGGCGACGAGGGCAACATCTTCCCGGACCAGATCGTGTTTCTCGAGCAGATGGAGATCCACGGCAACAAGGGCGGGATCCTGATGATCCCCGGTTCCGTGGCCGAGGTGCGCGGTTCCTCGTTGGATCTCACGCACCCCTTCGACCCGCAGCGCATCTACGGCGACAAGGCCGCCTACATCGCCGACATGGCCGAACGCTTCGCGCCCGTGCTCGCCGCCGAGAAGGCGACGTGGGAGCACGGCGAGGGTTCGCTGCTCGAGCCGCTGCGCGAGCTGTTCGAGCCGATCATGAAGCAGAGCGCGCTCATCAGCGACGGCATCGGCTACCCCGTGGGCCTGGTGCTCGGCGAGGAAACCATCGTCCTCGACTTCCCGCAGCGCACCGTGCGAGAGCCCATCGAAGGCGAGGGGCGCTACCGCTACGGCTTCCGCATCGCCCCCGAACTGGTGCGCACCGTGCTGCGCGACGACGAACCGGACTGGGTGAACACGATCTTCCTGTCCACCCGCTTCCAGGCGTGGCGCATCGGCGGCTACAACGAATTCCTCTACACCTTCTTCAAGTGCCTCACCGACGAGCGCATCGCCTACGCCGACGGGTGGTTCGCCGAGGCGCACGACGACTCGGCCACCATCGAACTCGACGGCTGGGAAGTGCAGCGTCGCTGCCCGCACCTCAAGGCCGACCTGTCGAAATTCGGTGTGGTGGAAGGCAACAACCTCACCTGCAACCTGCACGGGTGGCAGTGGGACCTGGAGTCGGGGCGCTGCAAGACGTCCAAGGGGCACGAACTGCGTTCCGCCAAGCTCTGATTCGGGCGGCGACCACCCGACACAGCCCCCGCCGTGGGCCGGTCGTCGGCTTGCCGGGTGGGTGGGATCAGTCGTCTTCGGGTGGAGTGGCGACGTGGCGGGCGTATTCCAGGATGCGCAGGGTTTCCACGGCGTCGCGTGGGTCCACCGGGACCGGGGCGTCGTCCAGTAGGGCGGCGGCCATCTGGGCGTAGAAGGCCGGATAGTCACCGGGGAGGGTGGGGATCGTCTTCAGGTCCTCGCCTGCGCCGAAGGTGCCCCATTTGTCGGGAGTGACCGTGCCCCATGGGTTTCCGTCGTCCGGGCGGCGGCCGGCACGCAGGTCGTCTTCCTGTGGATCGAGGCCCGAGACCGTGTAGCCGTTGGTGGAACCGAGCACGCGCATACGCGGACCCAGTTGGGGCGCGACGGCACTCATCCACAGGTGCGAGCGGACGCCGGAGGCGTGGGTCAGGGCGATGAAGGCGTCGTCGTCGGCCTGCACGTCCGGGCGGCGCTGGTCGAGTTCGGCGTACACCTCGGTGACCGGGCCGAACAGGGCGAGCGCCTGATCCACCAGGTGACTGCCCAGATCGAACAGGATCCCCGCCCCGTCCTCGGCGGAGCCGACCTCACGCCAGCCACCTTTCGACACCGGCCGCCACCGCTCGAACCGCGACTCGAACCGGCGCACCTCACCGAACTCACCGGCGTCCATCAGCGCCTGCACGGTCAGGAAGTCGTTGTCCCAGCGGCGGTTCTGGAAAACACTCAGTGGCAGCCCCGCCCGCTCGGCGATGGTGACCACCTCCTCGGCATCGACCGACTTCACCGCGAACGGTTTGTCGACCACCACCGGCAACCCCGCGACCAACGCCTTCACCGCCAGCTCCGCATGCGTCCGATTCGGTGTCGCGATCACTGCCAGATCCACATCGTCGGCCTCGGCGAACATCTCCTCCGCGCTCTCCCACACCCGCACCCCCGGATGCTGCGCCCGCGCCTGCGCGGCCCGCTCCGCCGACGACGTCACCACCGCCGCCACCCGCATCCTCGGCTCCGCCGCGATCAACGGCGCATGGAACACCGCCCCCGCCAACCCGAACCCGACAACCGCAACCCCGAGCTGATCCATCCCGACCCTTCCGTCGACGATCCCCGCCCGAGTATCCCCTCCTTGCTCACCGCTTCGGTAGTTTCTCCACGGCCCGGCGCAGGAATGTGGTGGCGATCGAGCAGGATTGCTGGGTCGCACCGGGCATTCCTTCGACGGTGACCTGCACGGTTTCCTCACCTGCGTTGGGCACGAGGTAGGCCCGGGTGCATTTGAGGGTGCTGTCGTCTCCCTGGTAGACCTCCATGCCGTCGACACGCAGGACCTGCGGATTCTTGCCCGTGGTCACGTTGCTGGTGCGCAGGAGTTGCAGGTTCAGCCGGACGAGCGCGTCCCACTGGCAGGTGTGCGCGTCGGCGATGGTCGGCTGCGGTGGGAGAGGGCCGATGCCCTCGGTTACGGCGTCGCGGTCGAATAGGGTGCAGGGCTCGATCAGGGCGAGCGGGGACGGATGCTCGGCCTGCGGGGCCGCGGTCAGCGAGCGGGCCAGGGCGGCGGCCACGTGGTCGACGCCCGCGCAGTCCTTGACCGAAGGTGGGGTGAGCAGCGTGAGGACGATGCCCGCTTCGCGTTCGTCGCCCGGGCTCGCGATGGCGCGCACGCACCCGGACGGACTGCCGTGGGTGATCGGAACACCGTCGACCACAGTCTGATTCAGGGTGAGGTACTCGTCTTCCTTACCGAGCTCCAGATTGAGGATGTACTTGCCCGAGTCGAGGGAACATCCCCAGCGGCCGGTCGGTCGCGGTTTCCAGGAGTCGGCAGGGAGCGGGGTCGGTACCACGGGGACACCTGTGCCGATCGCGGACGTGAGCCAGGCGCAGGCATCGATGCGGCGCAACTCGGCCAGGGTCAGACCGGTCACCGGGCCGGGTTCACGTTCCGGACGCGAGACGAAGTAGGTGAGCCCGACCAGTGCGAGCAACGTCACGACCAGACCGCCCGCGATGCCGGAGCGCGCTAGAACATCCGCACCTGCCCACCGCTCGCGGCCGTATTCGGCAGTTTCCCTGGCCGTTTGGCGCAGCCGGGCAAACTTGGCGCCGACGGCTTCGGCGAACGGCTTCGCCGAGGGCAGCGGCTCCGCTGGGGTGAGCGCGGGGGCAGCAGCACGCAGCGCCGAGATCTCCGCCTGCACCCGGCCGATGTCGTCGAGAACCGGTGCGGGCCAGGGCGGCGGGCCACTCGGTGGGCCACCGAGATACTGGAGGATTTGTGCGGGCGTGGGCCTGGCCGCCGGGTCTTTGCGCAGGCATGCGGCAAGCATCTCGTAGAGCGGTTCGGGCACCCGGCTCAGATCGGGTTCGCGATTGGCGATATTGAACAGGGTGTACGGCACCGACGGCGCCGCGAACGGTGCCACTCCCGACGCTGCGTAGGCCAGCACCGAGCCGAGCGCGAAAACATCGACGGCGGGGGTGAGTTCCAGACCGAGTGCCTGTTCGGGTGCCAAGAAGTCGGGCGTGCCGATGGTGGTCGCTGTTCCGGTGGTGGACAGGCCTGCCGCAGGAGTGACGCCGATCTCACCAAGGCGCCCACCGTCTTTCGCCAGCAGGACGGTGTCGGCGCGCAATCGCTGATGCACCAACCCGGCGGCGTGCACGGCGCCGAGAGCGGACGCCAGTGCGGCGGCCAAGGCACGCACAGCGGGGACCGGTAACGGGCCGTGCTCGGCCACAGCAGCATCGAGCCGCACACCAGGTACGAAAAGCGATGCCAACCATGGCTTGTCGGCATCGGCATCGACATCGATCACCGTGGTGTTGGACGGCCCGGCGACACGCATGGCGGCAACGGCACTGTGCCGCAGCCGCACCCGGAATTCGGGTTCCGCGAGCAGTTCGGGGTGCACCTGCCGCACGACCACGAGCGAGTCGTCGGGGCCGGTGGCGAGCACACTGTGATCGCCTGCCGACGGGTCGAGCGCGCCGATCACCCGGTAGCGGCCGATGGTCTGCGGATCGTCCGGGCCCGGTGGATGAATCGTCATGAGGGAGGCAACTTCTGGAGGACGAATTCGAGTACGGGGGTGGCGAGGGCGCAGGGGCCGGCAGGGGATGAAGACGCGGCGTGGTATGTCACGGATATCTGCTCGGCCAGGTCGTCGTGGCTCGGCCGCGTCATGACCAGAAGATCACACACGGTGGCGTCGTCACGGCCGACGTAGACCGTGCGACCGCCGATCGTCCTGGTCGTCGGGTGGGCGTTGCCGGTCCGAACACTGTCAGGTCGGGTCTTTTCGGTGAGGTCGAGATAGAGGGAGCCGTCGGTGCCCCAGAAATTGCAGCTGTGTGGCGCGCGGGATCGCTCGGAATCGCCTACCGCGGCACGGACAGCCGCCATATCGACGAGGGCACACGGGTCGAGGGCGAGGATCGAGTTGTCGGGGTAGTCGCGCAGCGGAGGATCGACCGACAGGCGCCGGACGATGGCAGCGAGAGCTCGCTCGGCCACCGGACACCCGTCACCGCCCGGCACGCTCGCGGTGACCGAGAGAACCGTCTGCCTGCCGCTCTGCTCCTTGACCGAACGACGGCAGAAGGCGGACTCCCGCTCGTCGCCGAGCACCGGCATCCAGTTGATGGTCTGCCCGAGCGGCGGGTCGTTGGCGTAATCGGGCCGGGTTGTGTCGAGCGAGATGTTGATCTCGCGACCGGCGGGATCGCGATACGTGGACCGGCAATCGGAGGGGCTGGACCCTTCCACCCCGCTGACGGAGGTACCGAGTTCGCCGATCACCTGCGGTGTCAGAAGCGCGCAGATGTCGAGGCGCCGGGTCTCCTCCTCGGTCAGCGCCAGCGGCGGGTCGTCCATCGCGATCGCGGTGCCGTCCCGGCCGATGCCGACCAGTGCGATGCAGCCGAGGACCAATACCGACACCACTGCCGCCGCCGCTGCCAGGCGCGGCAGCTTCCGATCGGGTCGCGACTCCTCGACGATCGCCGCCGACGCGGTTCCGTTGGCCCACGCCGCCGCCTCCGCCTGGTGATCGGCGATGCGGCGACGAATACGCACCGGCCACACGGGTTCGGCGTCGATGCGGGCCGCGGCGTCGAGCAACTGCTCGGGAGTGGGTCGCGCGGCCGGGTCCTTGGCGAGACACGCGTCGACCAGCGAACGGATCGGTCCGGGGATAGCGGTGGTGTCCGGCGTGCTGTAGAGGACGTTGTAGAGGACCTGCGGTGTTGACGCCGCCGCGAAGGGGCTCGTGCCGGTAGCCGCCATCGCCAGGATCGCACCGACGGCGAAGACATCGGAAGCCGCTGTGAGCGTGCGGCATTCGGCCTGCTCGGGCGACATGTACGCGGGCGAGCCGATCACGGCGCCGGTGGCGGTGAGGGTGACGTCGTCTTCAACGGCGCGGGCGATGCCGAAGTCGATCACCCGTGGACCGTCATTGGTCAGCAGGACATTGCTCGGCGTCAGGTCCCGGTGCACCAGACCGGTGCGGTGGATTTCGAGCAAGGCCATCGCCAGGCCCGTGGCCAGCAGTTTCAGACCGCTCACCGTCAGGGGGCCGAACTCGGCGACCATGTCCTGCAGTGCCGGTCCCGCGATGTACTCCGAAGCGAGCCAGGGCGTTTCGGACTCCGCGTCGTGGTCGATCACGCCCGCGGTGTACGCACCGGTGACCTGCTGGGACGCGAGCACCTCCCGCCGGAACCTGGCGCGGAACTCCGGGTTGCCGGTGAACTGCTGATGGATCTGTTTCACCGCGACCAGTCGGCCGTCCGGTGCCTGCCCGAGCAGCACTTGGCCCATGCCACCCCGGCCGAGCACGGCCAGCAGCCGGTAGCGGCCGAGCTGCGCGGGATCACGTGGCCCCAGCGATGTCATGCGCGCTTCACTCACCACGAACCACCGAGCAGTGCGTATTGGGCCACGGCTTGGCGCCGGGTCTCGACTTCCTGATTGCCGTTGATACGGACGACGAATTCGCCGTGCCGCACCAGGCACGCGAACCGACGCGCGGGGACCGATGCGGGGTCGGGCCGAAGCGCGCTGTAGCAGGAGATACCCGGCAGACCTGCCACCCCCGAGGTTTCGCGGTATCGGGTGAGCATCTGCTGTTTCTCGACCTCGGCGTAGCTTTCGGCGGATGCGCTGTCCGCGGTGCGATACAGGAACTTGTTGTGCGCCACCGCGATCGTGTCGACCTTGTTGGCTTCGAGTTCGCGCATTCGCGTGCGGGGTTCGTTGTTCCGCAGGGCGAACGCACGTGGGCCGGTCACGAGGAAATCCCAGCGGTCGGGCCAGTAGTCGTCGGTTTTCACGATCCGCGGGAGCAGCTTGTCCGGGTCGAGCTTCAGGTTGGAAAGATCAGCTGCCGGTGTGGGCGTGAAGGTTTCGAGTTCGGCCAGCTGGGCACGATAGGTGCGGGTGAGCAGGTCGGCCAGCTGCTCGGGATTCGGGTCGACGATCTTCGCGTAGAGCCGGATCACCTGGTTCTTCCACACCAGCCAGCTACCGACCGTCGGTACACCGGGTCGCCAATGTGCGAGCGCCGCAGGGTATTCGGTGAGAACGATGGGCACGTTCTCGGGAGTCGCACCGAAATCTGCCGCGGCCATCGCCTGCGCGGCCGCGGTGGCCTGGGCTTCGTCCGGCAGCGACAGCAGGGTGATGGACAGGAATTTGTTCTTCAGTTCGTTGTCGTTGAGACCGTTGCCACCGATCACGCCGAACCCGGCGAGCACGTCGAACGGGTCGAGAGCGGTGCGCTGCACGCCCGAGAGCAGATCGTCGACGCCGCGCACACCGACGAGCGGGCCGCCGCCGTTGCCCGCGGTCAGCTCGGGGTCGATGCGGTCGGCGAAGATCACCCGCTCGCCGAGGCGCAGCGATTCGACCAGGGTGCCACGCATCCGGTTCGGGCCGTCGTCGTAGTCGCCCGGTTGCGCGACCAGCGCGTATTCGCCGTGGTCGGGTGCCTGGTCACCGCATGCGGCGGTGAGCAGACACAGCGACAACAGCGCCGCACCCCAGCGATAGCGCACGCCCATCCCCCTTCGAAACTCTGCCGTGAAGCTATCACCCCCGCGTTTGCCGCCGCTACCGCGCAGGCAGCCTGCCGACCGCCTGCTTCATCAGCGGATCTGCCACCGCGCACAGTTCGTCACCGCTCTCGGCAGGATTGCTGACCAGCACTTCGACGTCCTCGCGGTAGGTCTCGCCGATCTTGCGGAACAGGTACACCCGCTGGCAGCGGTGCTCGCCGACCCCGCTGATGCTGTCTTCCTCGACGATCACTCCGTCACCCAGGTCGACTGCCTTGCCGGTCAGTACTCGCTGCCGCGGTTGCGACGTCGTGATCCGGATGGTGTTGTTGTCGCGCACCCATTCACAGACGTGCGCGGATTTGGCGGTCGCCCGGCCGAGCGTCGGATCGTCCAGCAGCGCACAGGGATCCACCGACGACAGCGACTGTGCCGCGGCCGGCTCGGCGGACAGGGCGCCGATCGCGGCGGCGAGCCGGTCGACGGCGTGGTCGGCGAGGGCGCAGTCGGTGCGGGTGAAGGTGTCGACCACGATGCCCCAGCGTTGTCCATCGGCGCCGCCTTCGATGCCGAAGGCGCAGTCCTCGCCGCGTTGCGCGACCCCGTACCCGTTGGCGACCTTGCTGGTTGCGCCGAAACCTTCCAGCGCCGCGCCGATTTCGACGGCCAGGCGTGCGCCACCCGAGCTGCCGTCGCAACCCCAGCTCGCGGTCGGGAGCCAACGCCAGTCGGCGACCGTTGTCGCTGCCTTGTCGGCGGCTCCTTCGGGGAGCGTTGCGCCGAGAGCCTGGATCACCCACGCGCAGGTGTCTACCCCACGTAGACCATCCAGGGCCGGCAGGGTTTTCGTCGGGGCGGCGACCGTGGTCGGTGTCGGTGCGGGTTCGTCGCCGGGGCGCAGGACGACAAAGGTGATGGCCGCGATCAGAACAGCAGCGGCTGCGGCTATCCCGCCGAGTAGGACCGGGCGGCGTCTACGCGAGGGCGCTGGAGGTGGCGCGGCGATCGGCGTGTGGGCCGGGATGATCTGTGTTGCCTCGGGATCCGAGGTGAGGGCGACGAGATTCCGTGTCTGTTCGGCGATCTGGGCGTGGACCGGAGCGGGCCACGGCTGCGCCTGGACCGGCAGGACGCCTAGGTAGTCCAGGATCTGGGCGGGGGTCGGCCGGGTCTTCGGGTCCTTGCGCAGGCAACCGGCGATCAGCTCACGAAGCTCGACCGGCACATTCTCGAGTTGCGGTTCGCTGTGCACGATATTGAACAGCGTGTACGGCGCCGAGTTGGCCGCGAAAGGGCTCTTGCCGGTGGCGGCCATGCACAGCATCGAGCCGAGGGAGAAGACGTCGCTCGCCGACGTCACCGGTTCGCTCATCGCCTGCTCTGGCGACATATAGGCGGGTGAGCCGACCACCGCGCCGACCTCGGTGAGCGGCGCCCCTGTTCCGGTGGCCTGGGCGATTCCGAAGTCGATCACGCGCGGTCCGTCGGTGGCGAGAATGACGTTGGCGGGCTTGAGGTCCCGGTGTACCAGGCCGGTGCTGTGGATGGAGTGCAGTGCCGAGGCCAAGCCGGAGGCGAGCGTGCGCATCGCCGGAACCGGCAGCGGTCCCAGTTCGCGGACCGCCTTGTCCAACGGCACACCGGGGATGAACAGCGAAGCGAGCCAAGGTGGTTCGGCCTTGGTGTCGAAGTCGACCACCGCGGCGGTGAACGCCCCCGACACCCGGGCCGAGATGGCGACCTCGCGCTCGAAGCGGGCGCGGAACTCGCGGTCGTCGAGCAGATGGGCGTGGATCTGTTTGATGGCGACGAATCGGCCGTCCGGACCGGTCGCCAGGACCACCCGACCCATCCCGCCCGACCCGAGCACACCCTGCACCCGATAACGACCGATCACCGGTGATTCGGTCGGCGACAACGGCTCGATCACTGCACTCCCCCAGCTCGGACCCGCCGACGCGGGTGAGCGCGCCATCGTCCGTCGGCGCGCTCGCTCGCCAGCAACCTAACATTTCACCGATGTGTCAGCGACGTGCTCGCCGGGCCACGAAGTTCCGCCGGGTGTCGATGACCCGCGTGCGACAGCCCCTTGGCGGGCCGTGGTGTCAGCTGCGCGCATTCTCCGGCGGTGACGATGCGGCGCGGCTCGCGATGATCACCGCGATCAGGACGATCGCGCAGCTCAGGACTGCGATCGGCGCCAGGCGGCCGTCGGCGGTGTCGAGGAGGAGGGCGGCGACGAGTTGGCCTGCTACCGAGGTGAGGCCGAGGAGGAGGACGCCGATCATGCTGACGGTGATCGCGGCCAGGGCGATGAAGGCTACGCCGATCAGGCCGCCTAGGTAGAGCCAGGGGGTGGTGGGGAATTGGGTGGGGAGGCCCTTGGTGAGGAGGGTGAAGATGTCGAAGAGGCAGAGGGCGATCAGGCCGACGGTGAAGTTGACGAGGGTGGCGGGGAAGGGGCCGCCGACTGCGCCGACGCGGCCGTTGACCGCCTGCTGCCAGGCCAGGCCGATGCCGGCGAGGGCAGGTAGGGCGATGAGCAGGTAGTCGGGGACACCGGTGTCGGCGAGGGCGGGGGCGTCGCGGCCGCTCGCCGCGAGGACGACACCGATGATGCCGAGGCCGGCGGCCAGCACCCGCCACCAGGTGATCGGTGTCCGGCCGTTCGGTGCGAGACCTACCCGGTCGACGACGAGGCTGCTGAGGAGTTGGCCTGCGACGACGGCGACGGTGAAGGCGGTGACGCCGATGGCGGCGATGGTGAGGCCCTGGCTCGCGACGAAGAACGCACCGCACACACCGCCCAGGAGGTACCAGGGGCGCAGGCTGCCGTCAGTCGTGGCGGTGCGGACCGAGCCGAGGCCCGATCGCAGGGTCGGGCTGACCGCGAAGGCGATCAGCAGAGCCAGCAGGCCGATTCCGAAACTGATCGTGGCGGCTGCGACACCGTCGCCGAGTTCCGCTCCGAGTGCCCCGTTGATCCGTCCCTGCACCGCGACACCGCCGCCGATGCAGAACCCGAAGATCGCTCCGAGACCGTTGCGTCCGACCACTCCGCCCTTTCCGCCGTCGTAGCTTTCGACACTACCGATGCGCGAACCGACGGCGGCTCGGTGGCGATCCGTACTCGGCCGGGTTGCCAACGATCATTTCCGTCCCGGCAACCAACTCGGTGCGACCAGCCCGGCTGCCAACAACACCACTCCCAACCCGGCGATCGCCACAGACATCGAAACCCACTGTGTAGCAGCGGCAACCACACCGAAGACCGCCAACGCCACCACCTCCGACAGCAAGCCGACCACCGAGGTGACCGTTGCCCGGGCGCGCCCTTCGATCGCATCCTGCAGGCGCGCGCCGGCGACGACCTCGGCATTGAAGTCGATCCCGTACGCCACGGCGATCCCGAGGAATCCGATCCACAGCAGTCCGGCGCCGACAGCCAACGCACCGGCGATGAACAGGAGCCCCGCGACGAACAGCGCGACTCCGACCAGCCGTGCGGGCGCGGACTCGGTGCGACCCGCCAACAGCGAACCGGCCAGCGAACCCGCGACGGTCACGCCGACGAGCAAGGCGGAGGTGGCGGGCGAGGCACCGCCGGAAACAGCGAGCAGGCCGAAGTATTCGTCGAAAGCGGTGACGCCGTAGAGAAGTGCGCCGAGCAGCACACCGCGACGCACTCGCCGCACATGCATCGACTCGGCGATCCCGGTCCGGAGCATCGCCACATAGCGCTCGCGTGCCGGTCGATCCGCCTCGACAACGCCCGGAGGTGCGGTGACTCCGGGAGGCGGCGTCGGGTCGTCTTCCAGCGCATCCACTTCCGTGGCCGAAATGGCCACCGGCGCACGGGGCAGTGCCAGCGCGGTGACGGTGTGAACCACACCGACGCCGACGCTCACCCAGCCGACCAGGCCGTACCCACCCCACGCGAAAAGCGGTGCGGCCGCGACGATCGCGATGAGAACGGTCGTCTCCTGCGCGGCCCGCGCCCAGCCCATGATGCGCGCGTACTGGGCGGTTTCCCCTCGCGCCACCAGGTCGTCGTAGATCAACGCCTCGAACGTGCCCGATTCCAGCGCACCGGCGATCCCCCACACGACGAACCCCACCGCGAACCCGGCGAACGAGGGAGCGACCATCCAGATCGTGAACCCGGCTGCCTGCAGCACCGCGCTGAACACGAGCAGACCCCGCCGCGACACCGTGTCCGCCCACGCCCCGGAGGGCACCTCGAGCAGGAACGCCGTCACCGACCACAGCGCGAGCAGCAACGAGATCTGCGCGGTCCCGAGCCCGTGATCAGCGAAAAGCACACCGTAGAGCGCGTAGATGGGCAGCAGATCCCGCGAGCCCTTGAACAGCACCGCGCGAACCCCGAGCCCACGCACACTGCCCGGCGCACGACTCACCGCCGCCGCCAGGCGCCTACACAGCGAGAAAGGTCAACAGCCGTAGATGAGCATCCGCATGCGTCCATCGTTCGCCACCGCCAACCACCCGTCAAGCAGTTATTCGTAGTGATGACGGCACGACAAGATCCGGATCACACCGCCGTCGACCCGATAGACCAACCGATGTTCCTGCGTGATCCGGCGCGACCACCAGCCCGAAAGACTGTGCAGCAGTGGCTCCGGCTTGCCGATCCCATCGGCTTGACCATTGGTCGCGATGTCGTCCAGCAGGCGGTTGATCTTGCGAGCGGCAGCACGGTCATTGGCGACTGTCCAGACATAGTCCGCCCAGGCTTCGGAGAAGAACTCCAGCTTCACGCGACACCGGCCGAGTCACCGGTTGCATCACCATCGGGAACATCGAGGCGCGCCTGCGGAGCGAAGCCACCCGCCGCGAACTCCTCCAGCCCGCGTTGCAGGTGCCGTGCATTAGCGGGAGTGCCTAGTAGATGCGCGGTTTCCTTGAGCGCCTCGTACTCCCGTAGCGAAACGACGACGGCCGCGTCGTGCCCCGCGCGTGTGACAACGACCTCTTCGAGGTCATCGGTGGCGGCGTCCAGCACACTCGCCAATGTCGCGCGGGCTTCGGTGTAGCTGATCTGCCTCATGAAATCACTGTACAGGAATTCTGTACAGATCAGCCGAGGGGGATCCAGCCGTTGGCGGCGAGGGAATCGTCGTCGTCGGAGTGGGGGGCGTTGAGGTCGTTGATGAGGTCGGAGACCGGGTGGGAGTCGCTGTAGTGGTAGCCCTGGGCCAGGGCGAAGCCGAGTTCGGTGAGGACGGCGGCCTGGTATTCGGTTTCCACGCCCTCGGCGATGACCTGCAGGTCGAGGGACTTGCTGAGGGCGGCGATGACGCCGAGCAGGGGTGGGGCGGGGGAATCGGAGCGGATGGCGGCGACGAAGGACTGGTCGACCTTCAGGATGTCGCTGGGGATGGTCGCCAGGCGGCTCAGTGAGGAGTAGCCGGTGCCGAAGTCGTCGATGGCGATGCGCACGCCTCGGTCGCGCAGGGTGTGCAGGTTGGCGATGGCCGTCTGGGATTCGGCGGCCAGTTCGCTTTCGGTCACCTCGAGCACGAGCTGGTCGGCGGGCCAACCGGTGTCGTTGAGGATGGTGGCGACCCGCTCGGCGTAGTCGGTCTCGGCCAGTTCCAGGCCGGAGACGTTCACGTTCAGGGTCAGGTTCAGGGAGGCGAAGCTCTCCTGCAGGCGGGCGGCGTCGGCGCAGGCGCGGCGCAACACCAGTTCGTCCAGGTCGGAGATGAGGTCGTATTCCTCGGCGACCCGGATGAGGCCCTCGGTGGTGACCTCGGGCTGCGCGTTGGACGACCAGCGCAGCAACGCTTCGACACCGACGGCCTGACCGCCGTCCTCGGTGAGGCTGACGATCGGCTGGTAGTGCACGTCGAGGGCGCCGCTGTCGATGGCCTCGCGCAGCTCGACCGCGAGCGGCAACTGCCGCGACGATTCGAGCACCGTGCGGTTGCGTCCGGCCTGCTTGGCCCGGTACAGACCCACATCGGCACGGCTGATCAGCAACGAGCCCGACTCGCCGGGCTGCCACGAGGTGACACCGGCCGAACAGCCCATGGTCACCGCCGCACGCAGCTGTTCGGTGAGCAGGATCGCGGCCTGCTCGGTGGTGCCGGGCAGAAGCAGCGCGAATACATCGCCGCCGAAGCGGGCGAGTACCTGGTCGGGGGCGAGCAGGTCGAGCCAGGTGTCGGCCACGCGCTGCAGAACGGCGTCGCCGGCGCGGTGACCGAGATGGTCGTTGATCTTCTGGAAACGGTCGAGGTCGACCAGCACCAGCGACAGGCCCTGCCCGCCGCGTCCGGCCGCGTCGATCGCCGGGTTGAGCTGCTTTTCGAAGCCGCGCCGGTTGAGCAGGCCGGTGAGTACGTCGATATCGGCGTCGGACGCCATACGGGTGAGGATGCCGACCACCACCCCGGCTCCGAAGGTGACTCCGGCCGGGATAAGGCCCGACCACCACGGCAGCCCGCGATCGGGCAGCACCCACAGGCACAGCACCATCGCGAGACCGATGTGCGCGGCGGCCTGTGGCCAGGCGAAGAACAGTGCCGCGTCGCAGGCGATGAAGACATAGAACGACGCGAGCGTGATTCCGCCGACGAGGTTCGGGAACGAATGCACCGCGATGGTGACCAGCACGGTCGCGGTCGCCAGGTAGAGGTGGTGCAGCGCGTGCGGCATGCGCGGGCCCCAGGCCAGCAGCGTCAGACCGAGCAGCAGCGCGACCGCGGCGGCGGTGCCGACCAGCAGCCTGTTGCCGTCGTTGCCCGGCGCGACGGCAGTGATGGTCAGGCCGAGGACACCGCCGAGAACGTAGAACGCCCCCGTTGTCCTGGCCATGACTTTTGCCGTCGCCAACGCCGATGCCGCCCGCACCCGGGTTCGGGTATCGCCGCGCGCCCCGATTCCTCGCACGAGCACCAGCCTAGATGTTGTTCGGTTCCGATGTTTGCCACATCACACAAATGCCTGACCAGCAAACAGTGGAAAGCTCTACGGTGTCAAAACGTCGGTGCCGACGAACGGCACCAGCGCCTCGGGCACCCGGACCGAACCGTCGGCCTGCTGGTGGTTCTCGAGGATCGCCACGATCCAGCGGGTGGTCGCGAGCGTGCCGTTCAAGGTCGCCGCGATCTGGGCCTTTCCGTTCTCGTCGCGGTAGCGAACCGAGAGCCTGCGCGCCTGGAAGGTCGTGCAGTTGGAGGTGGAGGTGAGCTCGCGGTAGGTCTGCTGGGTGGGCACCCACGCCTCGCAGTCGAACTTGCGCGCGGCCGAGCTGCCGAGGTCGCCCGCGGCCACGTCGATCACCCGGTAGGGCACGTCGATCGCGGCGAGCATCTCGCGTTCCCAGGCGAGCAGGCGCTGGTGCTCTTCGGCGGCCTGGTCGGGGGTGGTGTAGACGAACATCTCCACCTTGTCGAACTGGTGCACGCGGATGATGCCGCGGGTGTCCTTGCCGTAGCTACCGGCCTCGCGACGGAAGCACGACGACCAGCCCGCGTACCGCTTCGGGCCCGCACTCAGGTCGAGGATCTCGTCGGCGTGGAAGCCCGCCAGTGGCACCTCCGAGGTGCCGACCAGGTACAGGTCGTCGTCGGCGAGGTGGTAGACCTCGTCGGAGTGCTGACCCAGGAAGCCGGTACCGGCCATGATCTCCGGCCGGACGAGCACCGGCGGGATCATCATGGTGAAACCGTTGGCCACCGCCCGCTGCGCGGCCAGCTGCAGCAAACCGAGCTGCAGCAGCGCGCCGTGCCCGGTGAGGAAGTAGAACCGCGAACCCGACACCTTGGCGCCGCGCTCCATGTCCAGCAGCCCGAGCGACTCACCGAGCTCCAGGTGGTCCTTCGGCTCGAAGTCGAATTGCGGTGGGGTGCCCACGGTTTCGAGCACGACGTAGTCGTCCTCGCCGCCCGCCGGCGCACCTTCCTGCACGACATTGGAGATGGCGCGATGCGCGGCGTCGAGATCGGCGTCGGCCGCGCTCTGGGCGTGCTCGGCCTCTTTGACCTTCGCCGACATGTCGGTGGCTGCGGCCAACAGCGCGGGACGTTCTTCCTTGCTCGCCTTGCCGATCACCTTGCCCATGGCCTTGTGCTCGGCGCGCAGGGAGTCGGCGGTGGCGACGGCGGCGCGGCGGGCCGCGTCGGCTTCGAGCAGGGCGTCGACGAGCGCGGGGTCCTCACCGCGGGCCCGCTGCGAGGCACGGACGGCTTCCGGGTTCTCGCGCAGGAATCGGAGGTCGATCATGAGAAAACAGCCTAGTTGTTTACGCGATCCTCAGAATTTCGGCCTATGCCAACGTGCCCGGGCGGGGGCATAGTTGCGGGGTGAGTACCACTTTCGACACCGCCGTCATCGATACCGCGCTCGACGATCTCACCGAGGGGGCGAAAACCTGGGCCGCGACCGATCTGCGCCGCCGCCGCGAGCTGCTCGACGAGCTGCACGCGCTCACCGCACGCGACGCCGAGTCGTGGGTGGCCGCGGCCAGGACCATCAAGAAACTCGACGCCGACAGCCCGCTGCTCGGTGAGGAGTGGATGTCGGGCCCGATGACGCTGCTGGCGGGCGCCAAGGCGCTGAGCGAGTCGCTGTCGGCGCTCGAGCGTGGCGCCAGCCCGATCGACGGCGTCGACCTCGGTACCGCGCCCGGCGGCCGGGTGAGCGTGCCCGCGCTGCCACACGGCTTCTACGACTGGCTGCTGCTCAACGGGTTCAGCGCCGAGGTGTGGTTGCGTCCCGGTGTCGACGCGGCCACCGCGCGGCGCAAAGCCGGTCTGGCCCAGCGTGATCCGAAGCAGACCAACGGTGTCGGCGCGGTGCTCGGCGCGGGCAACATCATGTCCATCGCGCCGCTGGACACCCTCTACGAGCTCTACGCCAACAACCGGGTGGTCGCGCTCAAGCTCAACCCGATCACCGATCCGCTGCTGCCGGTGTTCCAGGCGGTGTTCGCGCCGTTCATCGAGCTCGGCGTGGTACGCATCCTCACCGGCGGCGCGCCCGAGGGCGGTTACCTGGTGAACCATCCGAAGGTCGACCACGTGCACATGACCGGCGGCGCGCCGACCCACGACGCGATCGTATGGGGTGTCGGCGAGGACGCGCAGCGCCGCAAGCAGGCCGGGGAGCCCGCGCTGACCAAGCCGATCACCAGCGAACTCGGCGGCGTGGCGCCGTGCATCATCGTGCCGGGCAAGTGGAGCAAGGCCGACCTGAAGTTCCAGGCCGAGCACGTGGCGACGATGCGCCTGCACAACGGCGGCTACAACTGTGTGGCCGCGCAGACGGTCGTGCTCAGCGCCGATTGGGACCAGAAGGACCAGTTCCTCACCGAACTGCGCGCCGCCATCGACAACGCCCCCGTCCGCACCGCCTACTACCCCGGCAGCGACACCCGCGTCGAGGGCGCGCTGACCAGCTACCCCGATGCCGGGCGCGCCAACGGCCGCGTCCTCGTCGAGAACCTGCCGATGACCGGCACCCCACTGCTGCGCACCGAGTACTTCTCCCCCGTCCTCGGCGTGGTCGAACTGCCCGGCACGGGCGCGGAATTCCTCGACAAGGCGGTCGATTTCGCCAACGACGAGTTGATGGGCACCCTCGGCGCCAACCTGCTCGCGCATCCGGCGACCATCAGCGAACTCGGCGACGCCTTCGACACGGCCGTGGCGAACCTGCGCTACGGCACCGTCGCGATCAACTCGTGGACCGGTCTGGCGTTCCTGACGCCACGTGCGAGCTGGGGCGCTTTCCCGGGGCACACCATCGACGACATCCAGAGCGGCATCGGCGTCGTCCACAACGCCTTCCTGCTCGACGACGTCGAACGCACGGTGGTGCGCGGACCGTTCCGCCCGGCGCCCCGCTCGCTGTTCGCGGGCGAATTCGCCACCACCCCGAAACCGCCGTGGTTCGTCGCCAACAAGACCGCCGCGGCCACCGGTCGCAAGCTCACCGGCTTCTACGGTGACGGCAAGCTGCGCAGACTGCCCGGCATCTTCGTCACGGCTCTGCGCGGCTGAGCCCGCCCGCCGCGCCGATCGGCTCCCATACAATCGCCGTCGTGTCCGATCATCAGAGCGACCCGGCCGAGAAAACCGCTGAACGCGGCGCCGGTCCGCTGCATCTGTCGGCGACGAAACTGCGGTGGGGACTGCTGATCGGCGCGCTCGGCGCGGTGCTCGCGGCGCTGGTCACGATGACGGTGACCGGTTTCGAATCCGACAAGGTGGAGGCACACCAGCCCGGCGCCGCGCCCGTGGTCATGGACAAGGAATTCAGCAGCGCCAACGAGGGCGACTGCCTGACCTGGGGCAAGCCCGACCGCAGCGACCTGCTGAAGGTGAACTGCGCCGACCAGCACCTGTTCGAGGTGGCCGGTGTCGTCGACCTGAAGGCCTACCCCGGCCGCGAGTTCGGCGACGGCACCCGGCACCCGGACTCGCTGCGGATGACCGAGCTGCGCGACGAACATTGCGTGCCCGCGGTGCAGCGCTACCTCGGTGGGCGGTTCGATCCGCGCGGCAAGTACATGGTGAACGTGATGTCGCCGAGCCCGGCGGGCTGGCAGCACGGTGACCGCACGCTGCGGTGCGGGCTGCAGGTGGCCGCCACGTCGACCAGTCCGGCCTCGACCGGTTCGGTGACCCAGGGCGACCAGTCGAAGGTGCACGCCGTCGGCACCTGCCTCGGCATCAACCAGAACCTCCCGACCGACCCGGTGGACTGCGCGCAACCGCACGCCGTCGAGATCGTCGGCAACGTCGACCTGGGGAAGAACTTCACCGGTGGACCGCCCTCGGAGGCCGATCAGGACAAGTTCGTCGAGGCCGAATGCAATCGTTTGTCCACCGAATACCTCGGCAGCCCCGACGCGATCCGCAACAAGACGCTCACGCTGTTCTTCGATTATCTGGAACCGACCAGTTGGCTCGCCGGCAGCAGGCAACTCGACTGCTGGCTCGGAAAGGGCGCCGACCGTGAGGGTTTCGCGCCGATCGTCGGTTCGGCGCGCGGGGAAATCCTGATCGACGGACAGGCTCCGGTTCCGCCGCCCAACACCGGCCGCTCCACACCGGCACCGCTCCCGGGCGCCGCACCGCTGCCGCCGCAGCCACAACCGCGATGACCGAACGGATGTCGCCCGACCGGTTCGAGGAGCTGGTCGGCGACGCGCTCGACCTGATCCCACCCGAGCTCACCGGGGCGATCGACAACGTCGTTGTGCTGGTGGAGGCACGTAACGACGAGGAGCCATCCCTGCTCGGTCTCTACCACGGCGTCGCCCTCACCGAACGCGACAGTTACTACGCGGGTTCGCTTCCCGATACCGTAACCATCTATCGGGAGGCTATTCTCGACATCTGTAGCAGTGACGACGAGGTGGTCGAGGAGGTCGCGATCACCGTGATCCACGAAATAGCACACTATTTCGGGATTGACGACGACCGGCTACATGAGCTGGGATGGGGCTAGCGAAGTTGGGTGGGGAAATCGATGGAACCGAACGACCCGCTCTCGCGTCCTATCACTCGTAGGGGGAATTCTCGTGGTTCCCGTTAGTCGCCACTAGAAGGAGTCGGGTCATGGTTGGACACGTTCTCGTCGCACCGGAAATCGTTCTCGCCGCAGCCGCCGAGCTGGATCTGCTCGCCGAGCGGCTCGCCGCAGCAGCCGCGCTGGCCGGGCCGACCACGCATGTGCTGCCTTCGGGCGCGGAAGAGGTCTCGCTGTTGGCGGCGGGTCACTTCAACCGCGCCGCGGCTACACACGACGGCGCCATCGCCCAGGGCATTCTCGAGCTGCACCATGCGGCCGCGACTCTGCGCTCGCAGCTGGTCACCCACATCGGCGAGGACGTTGCCCGCGCGGCGACGATCAACGCTGTCCAGGTGTAACCGAACCCGCCCGACGATCATTCATTCAGGGGAGAAACAAGCATGACCGCAGGGATCACCGGGGTCTTCTGGCTGCCGCGCATGGCCGAAGTCAACTCGACCACACTCAACGCGGGCGCCCACGCCGTGCCGATCTCGGCCGCGGCAACCTCGTGGGGCACCCTCGCCGCCGCCTGGGGCGACGCCGCCTTCACTGTCACCCGTGTGATCGCCGAGGTGGGCGTCGGTCTGCAGGGCGTCAACGGTCTGGCCGTGCTCGGCCGGCTCGCGCCGTTCCTGCACTGGACCGGGCAGCAGAGCGTGATGGCCGCGACCATGAGCGCCAAGGCTGCCGCCAACGCCACCGCCTACACGGTCGCCTCGATCGCCATGCCGAGCCTGCCCGAGATCGCCGCGACCAATGCGGCGGTCGCGGCGTCGGCCAACCCGCCCGGCGTCGTGTCGGGTGCGTTCGAGGTGGCCGAGGTCGCCCGGCACGCGATGGATATCCGCGCCGCGCTGGTGATGGAGACCTACGAGGCCGCCACCACCGCCACCGTCACCACCCCCGGTGAGTTCGCCATGCCGCCCGCCATCGCCAGCGGCGCCGGTTCGGCCGCCCAGGGCGAGTTCGGCGGCGGCGATCCGCTGCAGACCGCCGTGGCCGCCGCGCAGGCGTTCGTGTCCAACCCCGGCGTGGTCAGCGCGGCCACCCAGGCCGCGAACGTGGCGGGCAGCGTCGTGTCCGGTGGTGTCGGCACGGTCGGCAATATCGGTGCGACCGCGCTGTCGGCAGCCACCTCGACCGTTCCCGCCGCCGCCGGTGTCGCGCCCGCGATGGCCGCCGGTGCCGGAGCCGGAGCCGCCGCGATGGGTGGCATGTCCACCGCGTCGGCGAGCCTCGGTGGGGTGTCGCTCGGCGGCAGCGGGCTGAAGCTGCCCGAAGGCTGGGGTGCACCGTCGGCGAGCGCTCCCGCGGCCGCGCCGGTCGGTGAGACCGTTGTCGCCCGCTCGGAGACCGCGCCCGCGCGCACCACCGCGCCGGCCGCCAACCCGCTGCTCGGCAACCGCGCCAAGGGCGAGGACGACGAGGAACACGACGCGAACGACTACGGGCGCTCCGACGAGGCGTTCACCGATGGCCGCTATGTCGCCGAGGGAGTGATCGGCGCCGATCTCACCGGATCGGCCAAGTGACGGTGCTCGGCGGGGGCGGCGGCGGATCGCTGCTCGAGGCGGTGGTGCTCTCGCTCGACGAGATGCAGTTCCTGCTCGAGAAGCTGCAGTTCGACGAGATGCCCGTGGTGCTCGACGCCATGGGCCGCTACGACCATGTTTCCGCGCACGACGCGGCCATGGAGGCAGCCGAAAAGCTGCTCACCGAACGGGAATTGCTGTTCGGCGACGTGGTGGTACCCGAACTCGCCGAGCGCTTGCGGGTGCTCTACCGGCCGCAGTGGATCATCGCGCTGCGGTGGGTGGTCGCCGGCCAGGTGAACCGGTTCTGTCTGGCGCAGGGCGACGACCGCGCGGTCGTCGCCCTGCGCGGGCCGGACTCCTATGTCATCGACGACGCGGGTCTCGACCTGCCCGGTGCGGTGCTGCAAGCTCTCGGCACCACCGAGGCGCTCGAGCTGTACGGCATGAACGCGCCGACCGAGCAGCTCGCCCCGATCTTCGGCGACACCGGTGACGCGGCCGCCACCGCTGGGCGGCTCAGCGAGGTGGGCAAGCCCGCCACCGACGCGAAGACGCTCGCCTCGGCGCTGGTCGAGATCCACTCCTACGCCGAGATCGTCGGCGTGGCCTACGGCGACGGCACCCGCGATGTGCAGGACAACCACATCGCCGTGTTCAACACGCGCGCAGGACGTTTCATCATCACCGCCAGCGTCGCCGACGACGGCGTGAAGTGGTCGTCCATCGCCACCGGAACCAACGCCCGCCTCCGCACAGCGGTAGCCGACCTCATCGAATCCCTCCCGCTCCGAGAGGAATTCAAGGCCACCGTCCAGGGCGCTTAGCCCATCGGGTCGTCCGGGGTTGGGTCGGCCTTCACGGTGAACGGTGGGGTGAATCGGCCCCAGCGCAGGCATTCCCAGCCGCCGTCCTCGGTGGGGAGGAGTTCGATCGTCTCGGTGTTGTCGAGGTGGTTGTTGGTGGTGAACGGCGGTGCGACGCCTGCCAGTTCCTTGCCGACCAAACGCATTGCGGCGCCGTGGTTCACGACGACCACGTCGCCGTCCTCGTCGCCCTCCAGGTACTGCGCGCGGAGCTGGGCCAGGACCGGGAGGATGCGGTCGAGCACCTCACGGCCGGATTCGCCGCCGGGGGTTCGCGTGTCGAGTTCGCCGTGATGCCAGCCGCGGTAGATCCGCTGGAACAGTTCGTGGGAGTCGCGGTCGGAGCGGCCGTGGAGTTCGCCGACCTGCACTTCGTAGAGGTCGGGCAGGACCTGGGCGGTGGTGCCGGTGGCGGCCTCGATGTAGCCCGCGGTCTGGCGGGCGCGCAGGGCCTCCGAGGCCACCAGCACCCGGGGCGGGCGAATCAGCGTGTCGCCGAATGCTTTCGCCTGTGCCACACCGCGTTCGGTGAGTGGCAGGCCGGGGACCTGCGTGTCGAGGATGCGGGCCACATTGCCCTCCGTCTCGCCGTGGCGGACCAGGATGAGCTTCGCGCGGTTTGTCATAGGTCCGCGGCCCCCTTTCGCAATTGCGTCAACCACTCCGCGGCGGGTTCGTCCGACGGCGGCGGGGTGCCGACCGCCGAACAGGCGGGCCACGAACCGAGGAAACGGATCCGGGCGGTGCGGTGCAGCGCCTTCAGGGTCTCTGCGACGGCCGGGTCGTCGATATGGCCGACGCAGTCGAGGTAGAACCGGTAGGTGCCCATGCCGGTGCGGGTGGGCCGCGATTCGATGCGGGTGAGATCGACACCGCGCGTGGCGAATTCGGCGAACGCCCGCATGAGCGAGCCCGGTTCGTTGGGCAGTTCGAGGACGACGGAGGTGCGGTCGGCACCGGTCGCCTGCGGGGCAACGCCGGGCCTGCGCACCAGCACGAAACGGGTGATGGCCTGCTCGTGGTCGGCCACACCTTGCGCGAGGGCGACGAGGCCGAGCCGTTCACCGGCGAGGGCGGTGGAGACGGCCGCGTCGGCGGTGCCCGCGACCACGTCCTCGGCGGCGGCGGCGTTGGAGGCCGAGATGAACGGCTTCGCCTCGGGCATATTCCTGGCCACCCACTCGCGCACCTGCGCGGCCGCTACCGGGTAGGCCGCGAGGGTGCGCACGTCGGCGAGGGTGGTGCCGGGCCGGGCGAGGATCGTGAAGGTGACCTCGAGTTCGGTCTCGGCGACGATCTGCAGGCGCGGACCGACGGCCAGCGAGTCGAGGGTGGCGGGGATGGAGCCTTCGACCGAGCTCTCGATCGGGACGACGGCGCCCGTCACCTCACCGGAGCGGATCAGGTCGAGTGCCGCACCCTGACTGGGCGCGGCGATGCGCTCGACGGGTTCGTCGAACGCCCCCGATTTCTCGAACTGCACCAGCGCCATCTCGGTGAAGGTTCCGGATGGCCCGAAATACGCGATACGCGGCACACAGAAAGATTAGCTGGACCGGCGGTCCGCGCGCCCCGCGTCAGGATTCGAGGACCGACACCGCCGCGCGAACCGACTGCTCATCGCCGGTTTCGATGGCGAGCAGCACGGTTCGGGTCGCCTCGATAGCGGCGGATTTCAGCGCGGCGAGGAACGGGAGATCGGGTGCGGCGAGTGCGGTGGGGATGTCCTCGCCGCAGAGCGCGGCGACCGTGCCCGCGATGACCGCGAGCGCGCGGGGGCCGCTCTCGGTGCGGGCGACGAAGCCGCTGTCGGCGTGGGCCGCCTCGACCAGGGCCGCGGCCAGTTCGGGGTCGGGGATGTCGACGTCGACGACGCGTGTGCCGTCGGGAGTACTGCCGAGCGGGCGGACCAAGCCCGCGACGAGGCTGCGGCGAGGGGCCGACAGGCTGACCAGCACGGGTTCGCCGGGAGAGGTGGTGTCGTCGTGCGCCATTCGACCACGGTAGAGGCACGCTTTCGGCGTGTCGGCGGCGGACCTCTTGCGCGAACCCGCCGCGTAACTTAGCTTAGGGTTACCTTATTCACCGTCGCGGAGGTTGACATGTCGAGCCCCACCACGATTCTCGCGCCCACCACTGCCGAGCGCGTGCGCAGTGCGTGTCTGCGCGCGGAGACCGCGGTGCTCGCACTGCCCGGCATCGACCCCGTGCCGACCACCCTGCATCACCTGCGCCGCTGTGGTGACGCGGTGATCGCCGTACCCGCCGACTCGCTCGCCGCCGCCCTCGCCGCCACCGCCAACGAGACCTCCGCGGTGCTCGAGCTCACCGACCACGCACCCCTGCCGCTGCGCGAACCGGTGCGCGCGCTGGTGTGGTTGCGCGGCTGGGTGCGTCAGGTGCCGCCACACGCCCAGCGCGCGCTCGCCCTCGAAATCGCCAAGGACTTCCCGCATCCCGGCCTGCTCGACGTGGGCCACGGCGCGACCCTGCTCCGGGTGGTGGTGAACTCGGCGGTGCTCGCCGACACCTCCGGCGCCGAATCCGTCGACCACGCCGACCTGCGGGCGGCCACCGCCGACCCGTTCTGCGAGATGGAAGGTGCCTGGCTGGCCCACATGGCCGAGGACCACGCCGACCTCATCGCCCAACTCGCGCGCCACCTGCCCGCCCGCCTGCAGGGCGGCCGGGTCCACCCGCTGTCGATCGACCGCTACGGCATGACGCTGCGCGTAGAGAGCATCGACGCCGATCACGATGTGCGCCTGCCCTTCTCGGCCCCCGCCGACGACGTCGAGTCGCTCAGCAAGGCCGTCCGCCTCCTCGCCGGCTGCCCCTTCCTGAACGGCTTGCGCCGCAGATAACCACCCAGACATCAAGGCTGAACGGCAGCAGGACGACATTCCCTGCCTACACTGCGCGGCATGCGCGTGGAACCTCCCGAGACCCAGCTGAGCGAACGCGAGCGGTTCGGGATCCGGGTCGAGATCGGCGTCGTACTGCTGGTGACATTCGGGCTCAGCGGGATCAGTGCGGGGCTTTCACTGCTCGATTCCGCGCTGTCACCGGGTGGGGTCGGCGGGCGGACGGTCGCGCTGAACGCGTCGCGCTCGAACAATTCGGTCATCGACCTGTTGTTCCAACTCGTCGGCATCACGCGGCTGTTGGCGTGGGCCGCGCTCGGCCTCTACCTGTTGTGGCGCAGCGGAATCGGGCCGCGCCTGGTCGGGTTGGCGCGGTTCGGCCGCACCGACGCGATCGCCGGTGTGGTGCTCGCGGCGGTGATCGGGGTACCGGGGCTCGGCCTGTATCTGCTCGCCCATGCGCTCGGGGTGAGCGTGACCATCGTGCCGAACTCGATCGACGAACACTGGTGGCGGCTGCCGGTGCTCATCGCGTCGGCCTGTGCGAATTCGGTCGCCGAGGAGGTGATCGTTGTCGCCTACCTCATCAGCAGGCTGCGCAAACTCGGCTGGTCGGACAACAAATCGCTGCTGGCCTCGGCGCTGCTTCGCGGCAGTTACCACCTGTATCAGGGCCTCGGTGGTGGGCTGGGCAATATCGTGATGGGTCTCGTCTTCGGCCGATACTGGCAGCGGACGAACCGGTTGTGGCCGCTGATCCTGGCGCACGCCCTCATCGATGCCGTCGCCTATCTCGGCTACAACGTGCTGCGCGGACGCGTCGGTTGGCTACCGTGACGGCGTGTCACCGCGCGGCGCGCTAACGGTCGGGTCGACCATGGGTATGCAGTAGTGACCGCGCACGCAAACCCAGCCCGCGCACCCCACGATCAGTAGAGTTCGACAGTGATGAACGGCGACAACCCACGCGATGATCCACGCAGGCGCCGGGTGCCGCCGCCGACCGGCCGCCCCGGCCCGCCGCCCGATGCCCGGCGACCTCCGCCTGTCCCGGGCGGACCCGCGCCCGACGCCCGGCGACCCCCGCCCGTTCCCGGCCGCCCCGGCCCCGCGCCCGACGCGCGGCGTCCCGTGCCGCCCCCGCCCGGGGCGGGCCGACCCGGCTACCCGGCACCCGACGGCCCGACCGTCCGCCACACCCCGCACGACCGTCGCCCCGCCTCGCACATCGAACCCACCCAGGTCCTGCACCGCGACGGCCGCGACAACCAACCCCTCGCCTACTCACAGGCGCCACAGCCCGCACAGGCGCCCCCGGCTCCGCGCGAGACGAAGCCGCGCAGACGCGAACCGGTGCAGCACGCCCCGACGCAGCGACCGGTCCCCCATCACGACGCGGTCCCGCCACGCAGACGCACCCCACCGCCCGTGGTCGGGGGCCGCGCACCACGTCCACCACGTCCCCGCCGCAGGCGCCACCCGTTCCGCTGGTTCACGGTGCTGATCGTCGCGCTGATCGTGGGCATGATCGCCGGTGTCATCTACCTGGACAACTCGCTGACCCGCATCCCCGCCCTCGCCTCCTACAGCGACCGGGTGGGCGACACCCCCGGCACGAACTGGCTGCTCGTCGGTTCCGACGGGCGCGGTGACCTGTCCGAGGACCAGGAAGCCGAACTGGCCACCGGCGGTGACACCGGGCCCGAACGCACCGACACGATCATGCTGGTGCACATCCCGTCGTCGGGCCCGACCACCATGGTCAGCCTGCCGCGCGACTCGTATGTGAGCATCCCCGGCCACGGCAAGGACAAGCTCAACGCCTCCTTCGCGCTCGGTGGCGCACCGCTGCTCGTACAGACCGTCGAGGTGGCCACCGGCGTGCGCATCGACCATTACGCCCAGATCGGTTTCGGTGGTTTCGCCAGTGTCGTCGACGCGCTCGGCGGTATCGAAATGTGTTTGGACCAGCCGATCGTCGACCCGCTGGCCGGTCTCGACCTGCCCGCGGGCTGCCAGGAACTCAGCGGCCCGCAGGCACTGGGTTTCGTGCGCACCCGCGCGACCCCGAACGCCGATGTGGACCGGATGAATCATCAGCGCATGTTCATGTCGGCGCTGCTGAAAAAGGCGACGAGCATGGGCACGCTCGCCAATCCGTTCGCGCTGTGGCCGATGGCGACGGGCGTGGCAGGCTCGCTGAAGGTCGACGACGGTGACCACATCTGGAACCTCGCGGCTCTCGGCTGGGCGATGCGCGGTGACACGGTGACGACCAGCGTGCCGATCGGCGGCTTCACCGATACCGATGTGGGCAATGTGCTGCTCTGGGACAAGGCCAAGGCGCCCGGCTTCTTCGACGCGCTCGCCAAGGATCAGCAGATTCCGGAGGATCTGATCACCCGGTAACGTCGACTCATGGCCGACTTCACCGAACTCCTGCGTGACCAGATCCGCCACGGACTCACCGCGGCCCAGCAGTACCTGGCCGCGGCCGTCTACTTCGACGCGCAGCGATTGCCGCAGCTCGCCGACCAGACCTATGCCCACGCGGCGCGACATCGCGGCCACGCGCTGCGCATGGTGCAGTACCTGCTGGACCGGGACGTGGCGGTGCGGGTCGGCGGGCTCGACGAGGTTCGTCCCGATTTCGATGCCCCGCGCGAGGCGATCGCGTTCCTGCTCGCACGCGAGGAGACGATCACCACCCAGATCAGCGCGCTCGCGGCGACTGCTCGCGCGGCCGGTGACTATCTCGGCGAGCAGTTCACGCAATGGTTCCTGCGGGAACAGGTCGACGAGGTCGCCGCGCTCACCACCTTGCTCGCGGTGCTCGACCGCGACGGCAATTTGTTCGATGTGGAAGAATTTGTTCGGCGCGAACTGCCGGGAACTGCGAAAACGTATGCGACGGCCCCGAAAATGGCGGGCGAAGGCCGGGCTTAGTTAGGAAATACTTGCTTAGGAAATACTGTCCTCAATAAGGCTGCACTTGGATGACAAGCCTTCTGACCAGCGCTAATGTGGCCGACATGTCGATTCATCCGGAACCCCCCCGCAGCAAATTCCACAGCCTGCTCCAAGACCAGATCCGGCATGAGTTCAACGCCGAACATCAGTACATCGCCATTGCGGTGTGGTTCGACAACAACGACTTGCCGCAGCTGGCCAAGCGGTTCTACGCGCAGTCGGTCGAAGAACGCAATCACGCGATGATGATCGTGCAGTATTTCCTCGACCGCGATATCAGCGTCGAGATCGCGGGCATCGACGCGGCGAAGTCGAGCTTCGAGAACGCCCGTGAGCCGATCGAGCTGGCGCTGGCCCAGGAGAAGACGGTCACCGATCAGATCGTGCGGCTGGCGAGTACCGCCCGCGAAGAGGGCGATTACCTCGGCGAGCAGTTCATGCAGTGGTTCCTGAAGGAACAGGTCGAAGAGGTCGCCGCCATGACGACGCTGCTCAATATCGCCGAGCGCGCCGGGTCGAACCTGTTCGATCTGGAGGCCTTCATGTGGCGTGAGCTGAGCACCCCGAAGGACGCCTCGGGCGCGCCGTCGGTCGCCGGCGGCAGCGTCTGACCCGCAAGTGGTGAAGGGATCGACCCGGGTGTACCGGGCCGATCCCTTCGTCGTCTCACCAGCCGGAGCCGGAACCGCCCGAGCCGGTGTTGGCGAGGATGGTGCCGATCACCATCTGTGCGAGACCGGCAACAGAGCCGAGAAATTCCATGATGTCCTCCGACTTTCACTGACGCCGAGCGTCGGCGTTGGGGTCAACCTAACCGACCGAACAGTGTGAAAGTGGAATGTTTCATTAATTTCATCCGCACGGAAATGTTCAGCGCAGGGTGACCTGACGCGAACGCAGACCGTCGCGCGAACGCCGCTCCTCGCTCGTCATCGGGGCGTCCGAGGCCAGCGCCTCGGCCAGGCGCGCACCGAATTCGCGTGCGGGCGCCTCCCATTCGGTGGGGTGGCGCTCCGGATCGAGGTCGAAAACCGGAACGAGCACACCGTGGGTACGGAAGGAACCGGCGAACCGCGAACCCTCGCCCATGTGCAGGCCGCCGCCCGCGTGCACCCGCGCCAGCGCGAGCATCAGGGCGTCCTCGTCTTCCGGACGCACCCATCGCACGTGCGCCTTCTCGCCCGCGTCGACCCACCACGCCGCGCCGACACCGTCGGCACCCAGATCCAGGCGGGCCGAGGGCATGATCGCCTGCTTGGCCTGCTCGATGGTCGCGGCGACCTGCGGGTCGGGGGTCACGCCCTCGGGCACCCACCAGTCGAAGTCCTGGTGCACGGTGAGCTCCAGGTCGGCACCGGGATCGATGACGTCCGCCAGGCGCGGCCCGCCCTCGACGGCCTCCGGGGCCGTGAGCGACTCGCCCGGTTCGGCCGACTGCGTCCACAGGATCGCGGCGGCGATATCGGCCGACGGATCGGCGCCACGGAACTGCATCTGCGTGCCGACGAAGCCGACCGGCTCGTCACCGGCGCGCACCAGGGCGGCGACCGCGCCGGGCAGCACCGTCGCCAGGGTGACCTCGCGCTGCGCGGCCACGCCGGGCGCCAGCTTCAAGGTCGCGGTCGCCGACGGCACGAACTCCCGCAGCGCCACCAGATCACATTCGGCAGCAAGACCTTCGAACGGTCGCGTCACGACCGCCGATGCCTGCTCCTGCGCCGCACGCCGCTCGGCGAGACGCTGAGCCCGATTACTGTCGGGCTTAGGACTGTTCCGCTTGCTTTTACCCACGGCACGGAGTTTATGGCCGCCGATCACGTCGCGGCCCCGCGCCCCCGTTCTCGGCGCGCCTCCGACTCTGGACTGACCGGAGGGTGCGACGAAGGAGTGCCCGGAGGGAGGGAAGAGGCGGAGTCAAGCGCCGAGAACCGCAGCCCCGGCCGCCGATGTCAGAGCGTGGCGAGCAGCGCTTTGGTGCGGCCCGGGTGGTTGGTCGCCACCCAGCTGACACCGAGGTCGGCACACAGCTGCACATCCTCTGGATCGTCGACGGTCCAGCAGTAGGTTGCCCGGCCCGCCGCGGCGGCCTTGTCGACGAGTTCCGGGTGCTCACGAAGGGTTTTCACCGACGGACCGACCGCCGTCGCGCCGACCGTCGTCGCCGCGCCGCCGCCGAGGAAGCGCGAGGATTCGCCGAGCAGCACCGTCGGCAGCAGCGGTGCCGCGCGCCGGATGCGCCAGACGGCGGTGGCGGCGAACGACATCACCACCGCGCGTGAATGATCCGCCGAGGCGGGGGTGGCGATGCCGAAGCGCTGGAGTTCGGCGAGCACCTTGTTCTCCACCAGGGCGCCGTAGCGCACGGGGTGTTTGGTCTCGATGAAGAGTTTGGTCGGGCGGCTGCGCCAGTCGAGGACGAGGCCGATGAGGTCGCTCAGGGCGAGCACGCCCGCCGGTGCGTCCTCGGTGCCGAAGTTCATGTCGCGCAACTCGTCCAGGGTCAGCTCGCTGACCAGGCCCGTCGCGTCGGCGGTGCGGTCGACGGTGCGGTCGTGCACGCACACGAGGTGGCCGTCGCGCGTGAGCCGGACATCGCATTCCACCCCGTCGGCGCCCTCGGTCAGGGCGAGTTCGTAGGCGGCGAGAGTGTGCTCGGGAAGCTCCCCCGACGCACCACGGTGCGCGACGACGAACGGCGCGCGATTGCCCTGACTCACTTGGCCACAACCTCCTTGTGCGGATTCTCGCCCGGCTCGGCGGATTCCGAACGTTCTGTCTCCTCGGCCGTACTCGCACCGCCCGGTTCCACCGGGGCGATGACCTCCTGCGCCGGGTCGGCGGCGATCAGCAGGCGGTGCGCCGAACGGGGATTCCCGCGCAGGTCACGTCCCTCGAGCAGGCGAACCGTCCACAGCGTGAGCACCGCGAAGCCGGCCGCGCACAGGTCGGTGAACCCGGTGAACGAGACGCCGTCGGCCTCGGCTTGCAGGGTAGAGGCATTGCGCCACAGCGTCGCGGCGACGAACAGCACCCCGCTCGTCGCCCAGGCGGCCCACCAGATCCGCACCGCGCGCAGTGCGCGTGGATCGGGATGTGCCGCGGCGAGTTCGGTGAGGAAGACACCGGGCCAGACGAGGTTCACACCCGGGATCACGCAACCGGCGATCAGTGTCCACGATCGGCGCGGGTCGCGACTGCCGTGCGCCGCGTAGGCGGCACGGCGGGCCTCGATCAGCCACGCGACCAGCGACAGCGCCGTCAGCAGCGCGAGGATCGGCGCGAGCGTCCCGAACAACCACACGGTGGCATCGGAGATCCAGAGCAGCCAGCTCGGGATCAGGCGGGTGCGGTTCTGCAGCAGGATCAGGTAGCGGCCGTATTCGGCGAGGCCGGCGAGCACGAACGCCGTCGCGGTCATGACGAGCAGCCGGTCACGCCGGTCGGCGATGCCGCGCAACGGCCTGCGCGGTGCGCGCGGCTGAGCGGGCGGCGGATCGAGCAGACCCCAGCGCGGCACCTCGGTGTAGCGGGGAGTCGGACCGGGGTCGGCGCGCACGGTGCGTGCGCTGACGCGGCGGTCGCGATGATCGGGCCTGCGGGCGACCCAGCGGTAGTTGCGCTTCTCCGGCGGCGCGTCGACCTTGCCCGGGGACAGCAGCACGCCACGGCAGCGCGGGCACCAGTGCATCGGCGCGCCCTGCACGGCCCACCGCGCGCCACAGCGTGCACATGGTTGCACCACCGAACTCACCCGCGCACCCCGTTCCGGACTAGTAGATCTTGGCTTCGTGGTCGCCGTCGGCGACCACCGGACGGCCGGTCTGCTGCCATGCGACCATGCCTCCGGCCACATGACAGGCCTCGTACCCGATGTGGGTCAGGTACTTGACCACCTCGATCGAGCGCCCGCCCTGTCTGCACACCACGTAGACCTCGGCGTCGATGTCGATGTCGTCGAGGCGGGCGGGGACGTCGACCATCGGGATGTGGATGGCGCCCGGTGCGTGCCCGAGCTCCCATTCGTCGGGTTCGCGCACGTCGAGCAGCTGGGCGCCGGGGACCGGTTCCGCGCGGTCGAACCCGGCCGGTACCTCGCCCACCGGCACCGTGGGGACATCGGAGCTCGTCACGCCTCGATCCTGCCATGCCCGAAGCGGTGCCGGGCGCCGTGTGCGTGGTCTGTGGACCGATCTCGGTTATCCACAGAATCCACAGCTCGATCCACAGGTCTCAGCAATCGATCAGCACACCATCGGGGCGAGTCGCCCGTCGAGGGGGATTCGAGCTGGTTCGCGCGGCATGGGAACGACCGATCCGGGACTCCCCTCCTGACATCCCGGAGCGGTCGTTCGCCGCTGACGTCGGGATTTCGCGTCCGCAATGATCCCGACATCTACTTGGACGCACGCCGGACCGTTTCGGTTCCATAAAAACGACATCACTAGTGAAAATCCCATTTCGTGGGATCTGGGCGGGCGGATCGGTAGCCTGAGCGCATGAACCAGAGCAGGGGGCTACTCGACAGTTTCGACCGCAACGGCCTGAATACCGCTTTGTCCGAATCGACCTGTCTCGGTGTGGAGGTGGACGCCGACGCGGGCAAGCTGCAGCTGTGCCTGGCGGTGCTCACCCAGCCCGCCGACGGCGCCGAACCCGGTGAGCGCAAAGTGCTGCTCACCTTCACCGGTGTCACCCGCGTCGCCGCGTCGCTGCGCATCCAGCGCTGGGACGACATCGACGCCCGCGTCCTTCCCCTCACCATCGACCAGCTCGACGAGGCCATCGAGAGCTTCGGCGGCGGCGGCCTGCACGGCTGGGAGTTCATCGACGTCGACGACAGCGGCTGGACGCTGTGGAGCGAGCTGCTCAGCTTCGACACGGCGCTCGACCAGCGCATCGCCGCGCATGTCATCGAGTTCTCCCAGGAGGAGGGCATCGATCCGCGCGAACTCGACGTCCGAGTATGGTTCGACAAGATCACAATTACCGACCTGGACGGCCGCGAGATCCCGATGGCCGAGTTCGTCGAGGGCGGTCGCCGCTGGTGGGCCGCCCACGACTCGGGCGACGCCCGCGCAAGCAAAGCAGACGTCGCGCCCCCGCTGTGACATTGCGGCTGGCGCCGCGGTTCTCGGCCCTGTTCCCCGCCTCTTCCCTCCCTCCGGGCACTCCTTCGTCGCACCCTCCGGTCAGTCCAGAGGCGGGCGGGCCGAGAACTAGGGGGAATGCAGAGCCGAGTGTGTGCAGTTGCACCGATCGGGTGTACGAATGATGGTTGGTGTGCTCGATCGGATGGGCGCACACAGCCCGACACAGGAAAGGGACAACGTGGCCGAGTACACGCTGCCGGATCTGGATTACGACTACAGCGCACTGGAGCCCCACATCTCGGGGCAGATCAACGAGATCCACCACTCCAAGCACCATGCCGCCTACGTCGCCGGCGCGAACACCGCGCTGGAGAAGCTGGAAGCCGCGCGCGAAGCGGGCGATCACAGCGCCATCTTCCTGCACGAGAAGAACCTGGCCTTCCACCTGGGTGGTCACGCCAACCACTCCATCTGGTGGAAGAACCTCTCCCCCAACGGTGGTGACAAGCCGGAGGGCGACCTGGCCGCCGCCATCGACGACCAGTTCGGTTCGTTCGACAAGTTCCGCGCGCAGTTCACCGCCGCGGCCAACGGCCTGCAGGGTTCGGGCTGGGCCGTCCTGGGTTACGACACCCTCGGCCAGAAGCTGCTGACCTTCCAGCTGTACGACCAGCAGGCGAACGTGCCGCTCGGCATCATCCCGCTGCTGCAGGTCGACATGTGGGAGCACGCCTTCTACCTGCAGTACAAGAACGTCAAGGCCGACTACGTGACCGCGTTCTGGAACGTCGTCAACTGGGCCGACGTGCAGGACCGCTTCGCCCGCGCCGTCAACCAGGGCAAGGGCCTCATCTTCGGCTGAGCTAGCGAATAGTAAAGAGTCCCTCGATGGTTCGCCGTCGGGGGACTTTTTCGTGCCGCCTGGTTTCGTACCTACATGGGTAACTCGTCGGGGACGCCCAGAACTTGCCTGTGGTGCGACCGCAGGCCCGGTTCTCAGGTGGTGCGCTCTCGCTGGTCGGCAAAAGTCGCGGGGAGGCGGGCTAGCACTCAGTGGTACTTGTGTGCCAATAGGGTTCGGGGCTATTCCTGACTTATCCGTAAGTCGGGAGGTCGTCATGACTGTTCAGGGGCCGATCGGGTTCACGCCGTTTCAGGCGGATGGTCGTTTGCGGGGATTCGTGGTGTCGGGGCGGTGGCCGGATACCACCAAGGAGTGGGCGCAGGTGCTCGTGCTCGCCGTGCGGGTGGCGTCGCTGCCGGGCCTGCTGCTCACCAGCACCGTGTTCGGGGTGCGTGAGGAGTTGCCCGACGATCCGGAACCCGACACCGTCGGTCTCGTCCTCGCGGAGGGCCCGGTGGTCGGTGATCAGGCGATCGAGCCGGGGCGTTTCGCCGAGCACGTGCCGCCCGCCCTGCTGATGCTGCATCCGCCGTCGCAGACCCGACCGTCGCTGCCCGAGTGCGTGGGCGCCGCGTCCGGGTGCGTGTTGCTGCCCGGCGTGCCGCATCTGGGTCTGGAACACCGCGCCGCCTGGGCCGAGGCCGAACTCGACGGCACGGTCACCTCCCTGGTGAGCCGGGTCGGCATGGACCTCATCAGCGACCCGGATACCGCCGTGCTGGCAATGCTGTTGGCTGCCTGAGCCTTTCGCGATACCGGCCTGGCGAACCACTGGCAACAGGGATTCCCGATCCGGAATTCAGGGGAACCGAACTATCCCGGCCGCTCAGCCAAACTTATTGTGTCCGTTGCCCTTTCGGTGACGCGATGTTGGCATTCGGGGAGCAACCGCGCTAGGGTGGACGACAGCGAAGGGGAGTAGCCCGCAATCGCCCAGTCGACATACTGATCGCCGCCACCACCGGCGCGGTCCGGCTGCGCGAACCGGTAGTCACCGGTGGGCGAGACCTTCGGCCACGAAACCGATCATTCGACCGGTGTGGCTGAAGGCATCCCCGTCTCAGCCGCAGGCCGGAAGTTGTTACCTGGGAGCTGAATTCATTGATCGCCACGATCCTGCTGAGCTTCGGCGTGATCTTCCTGGCCGAGCTGGGCGACAAATCGCAGCTGATGGCGCTGACGTTCTCGCTGCGCTACCGCTGGTGGGTCGTCCTGGCCGGAATCAGCGTCGCCAGTGTCGCCGTGAACCTCATCGCCGCGGGTGTGGGCCACTTTCTCGGCACGGCGTTGCCCGCCGGTGCCATCGCGGTGGTGACCGCGCTCACCCTGCTGGCCGTCGGCGTGTGGACCCTGCGTGACGCGCTCGCCTCGGCCGACGACACCGAGACCGCCCCCGAACCACCCAGCACCCGCAATGCGTTCCTCGTGGTCATCTCCGCTTTCATGCTCGCCGAACTCGGCGACCGGACCATGTTCGCCGCGGCCGCGCTCGCCTCGAACAACAGCTGGCTCGCGGTGTGGATCGGCTCGGTGGCAGGCATGGTCGCCGCGGGTGGGCTGGCGATTCTGGTCGGCAAGTTCGCGGGTAAGCACCTGCCCGAGCGCGGGATCGCCATCGCCTCCGGTCTGCTGTTCCTGTTCTTCGCCGGGAAAACCCTGCTCGACGCCTTCGTCCCCGGCGTCGACGGCGTCGCATCCCTCGCGCTCGCGCTGCTCGCCCCCGCACTCACCGGCGCCGGGGTGCTGGCCTGGCGGTTCTCCCGGCGTGAGCGCGAGCCGGTGGATCAGCCGGCGAAGGCGTTGCCGTAAACCGTGCCCGAGCGCTGCGCCAACGCGATGAGTTGATCCTTCAGCTCCCACAGGCTGTCGAGGTCGCCCCCGGCGATCTTGCCGGTGACCATCGCGCCGATCGCCGCCGCCAAGGTGGCGCAGGCGAAGCGCTGCTCGTCGGTTTCGGCGCCGAGCATCGCCGCGACCACCGTGACGAACCGGTGCTGTAGGTCCATCCGGGCCGCGATCGCTGCCGGTCCCGCCGCGTACACCTCGACGAGGAACAGTCGCGCGGAGGCGGGATCGTCGATCAGGTGCTGGAAGTAGGCGGTGAGGATGCGATCCATCCGGGTCGGCGCGTCGGCGTCGGCGAGTTCGGCGATGGTGTCCTGCAACCGGTCCGAGAGCAGCTTGGAGGCGCGGTCGAAGGCGGCGCGGAAGCAGTCCTCCTTGGAGCGGAACTGCTCGTAGAACGTCTCGCGTGACACCCCGGCGCGTTTGAGCACCGCCGCGACCGGCGTGCCGACATAGCCGCTCTCGCACATCGCCTCCCCCATCGCGACGAGGATACGTTCGCGCTGGGACGCGACCACTTCCTCGCGCGAGAGGCGGTGGCGCCCGCGTGGCAGCTGACGCAGGGTCGATCCGGGTTCCTCACTCATTGCCGTTCCATTCTGCGCGGCCGGGCCGGTTGGTCGGTGGTGAACGGTGCGTCCTCGTTGCGGGCGATCTCGACGGCGCGCGCCACCCTGTTGCCGTGTAGTCGTTGCACGACCAGCTGGGCGAAGGGGCGAAGCGGCCGGGCCATCGCCACCCACCACGGCGCGTACACCGTGGCCTTGCGGCGGGCCACAGCCCGTTCCATGGCGTCGACCGCCGGGCCGATCGGCGAGATCCCCGCCAGGCTGGTGCCGCCGAGGATGGTGTGCGCGGCGGCGGTGTCGAAGCCGCGCACGGTCATGTCGGTGTCGATCCCCGCGAAGTAGGTGACGCCCACTTTGGCTCCCGTGGAAGACAATTCGAAGCGCAGCGTTTCCGCGAGCGCGGCCACCGCGGCCGCCGACGCACTGTAGGCGCCGCCGAGCGGCAGCTGCACGGCACTCGAGATGGACGACATCATCAGGACGTACCCATCCGCGTGCGCGATATACGGACCCGCCGCCTGCACCGCGTACGCGACACCGAGCACGTTCACCGCCAACGTCTCCTCGAGCACCGAGGCGTCGCCACCGACCATCGCCATCTGCTTGGCGATCCCCGCGTTGGCCACCAGCACATCCAGCCCGCCGAGTTCGGCGACCAGCACCGGAATCACCCGCCCCACCTGGGCCGGGTCGGCCACATCGCAGTAGCGCCACGGCACATCACCGCATTCCGCGGCCACCTCGGCGAGCAGTTCCGGCTCGATCCCGAGCAGCGCGACCCGCGCCCCCTTCGCCGCCAGCCGCCGCGCCAGCGCAGCACCGATCCCGCGCGCGGCACCCGTGATCAGGACCCTGCGCCCGGCCACGCTCGGACCGGCGAACGATCTCATGACGGCACGCTACCACCGGCAAACACCGCTGTTCGCGACGATTTCGGCTACACCGAAGTAGGGGTGCGCCACACCACACCCCCGAACGCTATGGTGCATTATTGGCAGAAGGCCGATAAGGCCGCAAAACCACCAAGTTCGCGGCGCGTCCCCGCCTCTGGACTGACCGAAGGGTGCGACGAAGGAGTGCCCGTAGGGAGGGAAGAGGCGGGGTTTAGCGCCGCGAACCGCGGCGCCAGCCGCCAATAACACAGGAGATTTTGTGGAGATTTCTGGTTCCGCCGCAATCGTCACCGGAGGCGCGTCCGGTCTCGGCGCCGCTACCGCCAAGCGCCTGGCCGAGGCGGGTGCCACCGTGTTCGGTCTCGACATCCCGCAGTCCATCGAGCGCGCGGGCGACAGCGTGCCCGACGGTGTCACCCTGATCGCCGCCGACGTGACGAGCAACGACGAGGTCGCCGCTGCCGTCGCCCGGGTGACCGAGGGCCCGGCGCCGCTGCGCATCGTGGTGAACTGTGCCGGTGTCGGCTGGGCGGGTCGCATCCTGTCCAAGAACGGCCCGCACGATCTCGAGCTGTTCCGCACCGTCATCACCGTGAACCTGCTCGGCACCTTCAATGTGATGCGGCTGGCGGCCGACGCTATCGCCAAGACCGAGCCGGTGGACGAGTACGGTCAGCGCGGCGTGGTCGTGAACACCGCGTCGGTGGCGGCCTTCGAGGGCCAGATCGGTCAGATCGCGTACTCGGCGTCCAAGGGTGGCGTGCACGGCATGACCGTGCCCGCCGCGCGTGACCTGGCGCAGTTCGGTATCCGGGTGAACACCATCGCCCCCGGCATCATCGATACCCCGATGCTCGCCGGCGTCACCGAGGACTACCGCAAGAACCTCGAGGCGGGCGTCCCGTTCCCGTCGCGGCTGGGCCGCCCCGACGAGTACGCCCAGCTGGTGGAGTACATCGCCCGCCACGACTACCTCAACGGCGAGACCATCCGCATGGACGGCGCCCTGCGCATGGCGCCCAGGTAAGCAGTTCGAATACCGAACGGCGCCCTCCCTTTTCGGGAGGCGCCGTTCGGCGTTTCTACAGGACGCGCTCGAAGGTGATGAGGGCGCGGCCAGGTCCGTTGTAGTTCGCGACCGGTCCGGTCACCGTGAAGCCGAGGCTGCGGTGGAAGTCGATCGAGGTGTAGTTCGACGGTGAGGTGATGGCCGACACCAGTTTTCGGCCGTCGGCGCGCACGATCGTGAAGAACTCGTCGTAGAGGGTGCGGCCGAGGCCGGATTTGCGGGCGTCGGGGCGCACGGCGACGAAGTGGATGTAGGCGGCGTCGGCGTGTGCGGGTGAGCCGAAACCGATGAGGAATCCGGAGATTCCGGCGTCGTCGGTGGCGATCAGGCTGGTGCGATGGAAGTGGTCGAGGAACATGCGCGGCAGGTTGTGCGTCACGGCCCGCCCCCACCAGTCGTCGACCACCCCGATCAGTTCGTCGTAGTCCTCGGGACGTGCTCGCCGGATCTCGTGCCCACCCATACGTCCATGGTGGACCGAAATCGCTTATTCGGCACGGTGTTCGATCCGGTTCACGCGCCGACGGCCGACCGGTCCACCGGTTCGATGGGCAGCCGCAGGGCCGCGGGGGCACCGGCGGGCACAACGGGAGCACGCGGTGGGACCGGCGCGATCCGGCGGTACGGCTCCCCCATCGGCGGCCGCGGATCGGCCTCGCCCCGGTTCGGCCACAGCGCGGCCGCGCGTTCGGCCTGCGCGGCGATGGTGAGTGACGGGTTGACGCCCAGGTTCGCCGAAATGGCCGAGCCGTCCACGATGCTCAGTCCCGGATAGCCGTGCACCCGGTGGTAGGGGTCGATCACGCCGGTGGCCGGATCGGCGCCGATGGCGCAGCCGCCGATGAAGTGCGCGGTCATCGGAACACCGAAGACATCGGGCCAGGTGGTGCCCGCGGTGGCGCCGAATTTCTCGGCGACCCTTCGGGTCACCTCGTGCCCGGCCGGAATCCAGGACGGATTGGGGTGGCCGTACCCCTGCTTGCTGGTGTAGCGGCGGCCGAACAGCCCACGCTTGGTGTAGGTGGTGATGGAGTTGTCCAGGCTCTGCATCACCAGCAGGATCAAGGTCCGCTCGCTCCAGCGTGTGGTGCGCAGCAGGCGCACGGTGCGGATCGGGTGACGGCCCGCGATGCCGAGCACCCGCAGCCAGCGCGGTGTGCGCTGGTCGCCGTCGACGAGGTAGGTGTTCAGCAGGCCCATCGCGTTGGAACCCCGGCCGTAGCGCACCGGTTCCACGTGGGTGTCGGGCGTCGGGTGGAACGAGGAGGTGATCGCCACCCCGGTGGTGACCTCGATGTCGGGATTCACCGTGGTGCGGCCCGCGCCGAGGATGGCCTCGGAGTTGGTGCGGGTGAGCACACCGAGGCGCGGCGACAGCGCGGGCAGGACGGCGCGGTCGCGCATGCGGAACAGCAGTCGCTGGGTGCCCCAGGTGCCCGCGGCGAGCACCACGCGGTCGGCGGTGAACGTGGTGCGCTGCTTGCGGATCCAGCTGCCGGTGCGCTCGGTGTCGACGAGCCAGGTGCCGTCGGTTTGCGGACGCAGGGCCGTCACGGTGGTCATCGGCAGCACCGTGGCCCCGGCCTGCTCGGCCAGCCCGAGATAGTTCTTGACCAGCGTGTTCTTGGCGCCGTGCCGGCAGCCGGTCATACATTCGCCGCACTTCACGCAGCCGGTGCGGGCGGGGCCGACACCGCCGAAGTACGGGTCGGCGTCGGTGCGGCCCGGCTCGCCGAAGTAGACCGCGACGGGAGTCGGCACGAAGGTGTGCCCGACGCCCATCTCCTCGGCCACCGCCTTGATGACGGTGTCGGCCGGGGTGTGCAATGGGTTTCGGACCACCCCGAGCATGCGGGTGGCCTGTTCGTAGTGCGGGGACAGTTCGGCTTCCCAGTCGGTGATACCCGCCCACTGCTTGTCACCGAAGAACGCCTCCCCCGGCTTGTACAGCGTGTTGGCGTAGTTGAGCGACCCGCCGCCGACACCGGCTCCGGCCAGGATGAAACAGTCGCGCAGGCGATGGACGCGCTGAATGCCGTAGCAACCGAGTCGTGGCGCCCACAGGTAGCGGCGCAGGTCCCAGTTGGTCGCGGCGAAATCGGCGTCGGCGAACCGGCGGCCCGCCTCGAGCACGCCGACCCGGTATCCCTTCTCCACCAGCCGCAGCGCCGTGACGCTGCCGCCGAAACCCGATCCGACGATCAGCACGTCGTAATGGGTGTTCACGTCCACCATTGTCGCGAGCCTACGAGCCGGGCGCCGAACCGTAATCCGGCTCGACTGTCCTTGCCCGAGGCCATATATCGGCGCACGCACGACTGGGAACTGTCACAACACCGCCGAAGCACGGAGGCGCCTGCCGCAGGCGACCATCCAGCCGTGAGACCACGGCCTCAGCCGCCGGCGGGAGCTGCTGCCGCACCCCAGGCGAGGAGCCGCCCCGACGAGAGCTGCTGTGCCGCGGCACAAGCAGTCACGCCGAGGGCGGCATCGTGTCACACGGTGCGGGTGAGACGCTCGGTCAGCAGGTGGGCGAAGCGGGCCGGGTCCTTGAGTTCGCCGCCCTCGGCGAGAACGGCCGTGCCGTACAGCAATTCGGCCGTCTCGGTGAGCTCGGGGACCTTGCCCTCGTCGGCGTCGGACTTGCGCGCGTCGTAGGCGTCGCGCAGACCGGTGACCAGCGGGTGGGTCGGGTTGAGCTCGAGGATGCGCTTGGACTCCGGCAGCGCCTGGCCCGACGCGCGGTACATGCGCTCGAGCATCGGGGTGAAGTCGAAGACGTCGCCGACCAGGCAGGCCGGTGAGGTGGTGAGCCGGTTGGTCAGGCGCACCTCCTTGGCGACCTCGGAGAGGGTCTTGCCAAGCCAGGCGAGCAGGTCGGCGAAGTCCTTGTCCTGCTGTTCGCGCAGGGCCTCGGTCTCCTTCTTCTCCTCCTCGGTTTCCAGGTCGACCTCGCCCTTGGCGATGGACTGGAACTTCTTGCCGTCGAACTCCGGCACCGAGCCGACCCACATCTCGTCGACCGGGTCGGTGAGCACCAGTACCTCGAGCCCCTTGGCCTTGAAGGCCTCCAGGTGCGGCGAATTCTCCACCTGCGCACGGCTTTCGCCGGTCATGTAGTAGATCGCGTCCTGGCCGTCCTTCATCCGCTCCACGTACTGGGCGAGCGTGGTGAGCTCGGACTCGGAGGCGGTGGAGGCGAAAGAGGAGACGGTGAGCAGGGTTTCGCGGTTGTCGGTGTCGGAGAGCAAGCCCTCCTTGAGAACCCGGCCGAACTGGGTCCAGAAGGTCTGGTACTTGGTCTGATCCTCGGCCGACTGCAGATCCTTGACCGTCGAGAGCACCTTCTTCACCAGGCGCTTGCGGATCATCTGGATCTGGCGGTCCTGCTGCAGGATCTCGCGCGACACGTTCAGCGAGAGGTCCTGCGCGTCGACCACACCCTTGACGAAGCGCAGGTACTCCGGCATCAGCTCTTCGCAGTTGTCCATGATGAACACCCGACGCACGTAGAGCTGCACGCCGCGCTTGTGCTCACGGGTGAACAGGTCGAACGGCGCGGTCGAGGGCAGGAACAGCAGCGCCTGGTACTCGAAGGTGCCCTCCGCCTTCATCGGGATGATCTCGAGCGGATCGTCCCAGGCGTGGCTGACGTGGTGGTAGAACTCCTTGTACTCCTCGTCGGTGACCTCGCTGCGCGGGCGCGTCCACAGCGCCTTCTGCGAGTTCAGCGTCTGGTCCTCGACGACGGTCTTCTCGACCTTGTCCTCGCCCTCGCCCTCCATCACGGTCCGCTCGACCTGCATGCGGATCGGCCAGGCGATGAAGTCGGAGTACTTGCGGACGATCTCGCGCAGCTTCCATTCCTGCGTGTAATCGAAGAGGTGATCGTCCTCGTCGGGCTTCTTCAGCGCCAGCGTCACCGAGGTGCCCTGCGGTGCGTCGGTGACGGTGTCGATCGTGTAGGTGGAGCTGCCCGCGGCGGCTTCCCAGCGGGTGCCCTCGGTCTCGCCCGCCTTGCGGGTGGTGAGGGTGACCTTGTCGGCGACCATGAAGGTCGAGTAGAAGCCGATACCGAACTGGCCGATCAGCTCCTCGGCCGCGGCGTCGGACTTGGCTTCGGTGAGTTTGCGGCGCAGCTCGGCGGTGCCGGACTTGGCGAGGGTGCCGATCAGATCGATCACCTCGGCACGGGACATGCCGATGCCGTTGTCGCGCACGGTCAGGACGCGCTCGTCGCGGTCGACCTCCAGCTCGATGTGCAGATCGGCGGTGTCGGCGACGAGGTCCTTGTCCTGGAACGTGGCCAGCTTGAGCTTGTCCAGTGCGTCGGAAGCGTTCGAGATCAGCTCCCGCAGGAACGTGTCTTTGTTGGAGTACACCGAGTGGATCATCAGCTCGAGGAGCTGGTGGGTCTCGGCCTGGAACTCGAGTGTTTCGACTGCTTCTGTCACGCCGACAATGTTATTACCGGGCGAAGTCCTTGAGCGAGGGAACCTCAACTACAGCTCTAGTGGTCATCCATTCGCGCAGCACCTGGGTGGCACGCACGTCGTCTTCGTTGTATTCGAGCAGCCGGGTGCGCTGGGACATGTCGCTGTCGGCGTCGTAGCCGACCGCGCGGCGGTACCAGCCCATCGACGCCTCACCACCGGCTTCGGGATCGCGCCAGCCGAATCCGGCCACCGGGGCGATCTTCTTGAGGCCCTTGCCGTTCGGGCAGATGAACTGGTCGGTGACGGCCTGGAACATGTCGACCCACTCGGGTGAGTCGACGAAGGCGCGCACCTCCTCGTGGGTGGGGATTCCGGGTCTGCCCGCGAAGCGCCGCGCCGACTCGTAGAGCCACTTGTCCTCGGCGGTACGCGAATAGCAATAGGCGGCAAAGGTCTTGCCCGCCGCGTGGGCCTGCGCGCGCTGCGCCATCAGCCAGGTCCAGAACTCGCCGAAGGAGCGGCCCTCGTCGTCGGTGGGCAGCGGGTCCCAGGTGACGAAGGGGCGGTACACGTCGTCGAGCAGGGTGCCCCAGAGGTAGGCGCCGTCTTCCTGGTAACTCTCCAGATCGACGTCGATCTCCACGTCGGCGCGGCGCACGCTGACGGTGTCGAAGCGCCGGACCAGCGGCGCGCCGGCGATCCAGGCGCGCGCGGTGACGACGGTCTCGGTGAACGGGCCGTGCTGCCAGTCGTCGGGTTCCTCGCCGACCCAGGCGGCCAGTTCGTCGATGGTCTGCACGCCGTGCACGCGCAGCACCTCGGCCCGCGAACCGGGCGCGACCAGACTCACGTCCCGCATCGCCGCCAACACGCCCTCGCACCCGGGCTCGGCAGTGCCTGCCTGCTGCGCTCCCGAGGGCCCTGCGTGGTCACGCTCCGCTACCTCCTCCGGGCCCGCCGGTCGCTGCGCCGGATCGGGGCCACGCACCCACCAGGGGCATTGCCTGCACTCGGGCACCTTCGACGGCTGGGTGGGCAGTTCGCCGCGCACCACCGCGATGCGGTCGGCGTAGCGCAGGTCGTAGTCGGCGAGCACACCGGTGAGGTCGTGCACGAGGATGCGGTCGAACGCGAGACCGATGGCGCCCCCGACCAGCGCGGGACTGGCCAGCCCGTGGCGCTGCAACATCCGGTAGAGGTGGGCGAGGCGCTGCTGGTCGCGCGGCTGGGGTCGCAGCTTCACGTGCTTGTCGCGGCGCGGCTCCCAGCGGAACAGGTCCGAGGTGAGCGGGTGGAAATCGGCCGGGTCGGGGCGGCGCGGGTCGGTGACCTTGTGGTTGACGACGATGATCGGGATATATCCGCCGCGATCGGCGTCGCGCAGCAGGAACTCGGCGCCACCACGGCGGCCGGTGTCGGGTTCCTGGGGCAGCAGGCCACCCCAGATACGCGACGCGCCCGCCCGCATCGCGGCCATGGTCGCGTCGGCGCGCGCACCGGCACGCAGCGCCGGATCGATCACGACCCAGTCGTCCGGGGCGGCGCCGACCAGTTCGTCGCGGACCTTGGTGCGATACGCGGTGGCCGCCTCGCGCCGCTGCTGCACGCCCGGGTCTTCCCTGACCTCGGCGAGCATGCCGGGGTTGGCGGCGTCCAGGCGCAGCCGGTGGCGGCAGCCGATGAGCGAGCGCGCGTCGAGGAAGGCCGCCGGGGAGCCGCCGCGAGCAGCCGAAGTGGCCGTTGTCGGCTCGGTTTCGAGCGCGGCGGAAGCCGGGGCCGGGATCGTCACCGGCCCGCTGTCGAAGTTCTCCTCGGCTGCACGCACACCAGCAGTATGGTCCTTACCCCCGACACATTGCCCAATCGCTACCCTGATCCCACTACGCTACGAAGTACGGCAGGCCGGTCCGGACGGCGCTGCCTCGTGACTTGGCGAGCATGACGGAGGGCCTGATCTCATGGGGTTGTTCAGCAAGCGTAAGCGGCGGCCAAGTCGTCGCGCGGAGGCGAAGGCGCTCAAGCACAAAGCCGCCGTCGAGGCGAAACTCAGCGCCAAGAACGAGCGCAAGGCGGCCAAGGCGGGCGAGCGGACCACCCGCCGCGCGCTGAAGGCGCAGACCCGCACCGAGGCCAAGGTGGCCAAGGCGCAGATCGCCGCGCTGCAGGCCGAGGAGAAAGCGGCACAGAAGCTGGCCGCCAAGGCCGACCGCGAACTGTTCAGCGCGGCCCAGATCCGCAAGTACATCGGGGTGGCGCGGGTGCTGATCCCGGTGCTCGCGCCGCTGGCCTACCGTGGCGCCACCCTGGTGCGCGGGCAGCTCGACGCGCGCAAGGCACAGCAGCTCGGCATCGGCCTGGACCAGCTCGGCGAGTTCAGCGGCCACGGCGCCCGCCTGCAGGCCCGCATCACCAACACCGAGAACGCGCTGGACAAGATCGCGGCCGACTCCCCCGACGGCGAGACCAAGAAGTTCGTCGAGGCGGCCCGTTCGCGGCTGACCGACCTCACCGTCGCCGTGCGCACCGCCGAGCAGATGCCCGCGGCGCGCCGCAAGGCCGTGCACACCTCCATCTCCACCGAACTGTCGGTGCTGGAGAACGACGCGCTGGCCCGCCTCGGCGTCCGCTGAACCTGTGACGACGCCGCAGCTCACCTCCCGCCTGCGCGGTGGTGGCTGCGGCGTACTCGTCGGCGCGCTCGCCGTCGCCGCGCACGGTATGGCCGGTGGTGGGGTGCCGCGCTCGGCAGAAATCGCGCTGTTGCTGCTGGTTTCGCTCGCGACGGGCGCGTTCGCCGGGCGCCGGGCTCTCCCCACCTTCGCGCGTCGTGCCGATACCGGGTGGTTGCGGGCAGCGGGAGCACTCCTCGGCGGTCAATGGGCCGGGCACTACGCGCTGACCGGAACGCTCGATCATCACGGCGGCGTTCTCGATGTGCTGCACCTGCCGAGTGCTCCGATGGTCGTGGCGCACCTGCTGGCCGCGTTCGTCTGTGCGGCACTGATTCTCGTCGCCGAACGGCTGTATCTCGTTGCGTCGGGCGTGATCCGGGCGGTACTCACCGTTCCACGACTCGACGTCACGCACCGTGCCGCGCGCTGGACGGAAACCGTCGACATCGTCCTCGGCACCCGCCTGGAAGGTGTGCGATGTCCGCGCGCACCGCCGCTGTCCGCCTGATCTCACTCGACATCAGAACTCTTCGGACAGAAGGCATTCCATGCACAACTTCATCACCCGTGGGACGGCAACGGCCGGTCTCGCGGCCGCACTCGTGCTCGCCGCCTGCGGTTCGGCGGCGGCGCACGTCACCGTCGACGCGCCAGGCGCCGCCAAGGGCAAGTACACCGTTGCCACCTTCAAGGTGCCCAACGAATCCGACACCGCCTCCACCACCTCGGTGAGCGTCACCGTGCCGAACCTGAAAAGCGTTCGCACCGAACCGATGCCGGGCTGGTCCTCGCGCATCGAACGCAACGACAAGGGCGAGGCGGTGGCCGTCGCCTGGACCGCCGAGCCGGGCAACCCCGGTGTCGGACCGGGCCAGTTCCAGCGTTTCGTGCTCTCGCTCGGACCGCTGCCCACCCAGGACGAGGTGACCTTCCCCGCGCGGCAGACCTACAGCGACGGCAAGGTCGTCGCCTGGGATCAGCCGAGCACGGGCGGCGCCGAGCCCGAATACCCCGCGCCCACCCTGGCACTCAGCGAATCGGGTGGTTCCGACGGCGGTGACCACCACGTCGCCACCGACGAGCCCGCCGAAGCGGAGTCCGACTCGGTGGCTCGCTGGACCGGCGGTATCGGCCTGGCGCTCGGCCTGTTCGCCGCCGCGCTCGGTCTCGGGCTCGTCGCGCGGTCGAGGAAGTCGTGATGGAACGCTGTCAGACTCCTGCGGTGTCCGGGCGCTCGCGACAGACCTCGCCCCAGGTCGTCGTGCCGAACGAGGTTGTGGCCGAGATCAATCGATCGGCACGGCGGCGCCTGGCGCGGCGGTTCGCCGTCACCCTGGTCGCCGGCCTGTTCGCCCTGATCTTCGGCGCGACCGGCATCGCGAACGCGCACTCCGGTGCCGTGAGCAGTGTTCCCGAGGACGGTTCGTCGATCGAGGCAGGCCCCGCACGCGCGAGCATCACCTTCAACGAGGAACTGCAGCAGACGTTTCCGTCGCTGACGGTGGTCGGTCCGGACGGGCGCCTGTGGTCCAAGGGCAAGCCGGTGGTCGAAGGTCGCACGGTGAGCGTGGAAGTGGGTGAACTCGGGCCGGTCGGCGAATACACCATGGCGTTCCGGGTGACCTCCGCCGACGGTCATCCCGTCAGCGGGACGCGGACCTTCACCCTTACCAAGGAAGGCACCGGGACACCGGGCGCCAAGCCGGGCGAGGACGAGGGCTCCGACGGCGAGGAGTCCGGTGGCGTGCCCGTGTGGGTGTTCGTCGCCGGTGGTGTCGTGCTGTTCGGCGTCGGTCTCGCGGTGGCGCTGCTCGGTACCGGCCGCAAGAAGTAGCCGCGGATGACGACCGGAGGCCGGTGGCGAGTGCTCGGTCCGGTCGTCGTCGCCGCGCTCGCCGGGGTGGTGCTCGCCTGGATACTGCGCCGGACCGGCGGTTTCCCGGCGGCGGCGGGTGCGCGGGTAATCGCCGACGGCGCGGGCGCGACGGTGCTCGGGTTGACCGCGCTGCCCCGGCTCGACCACCGGCTCGCGGTGGCGTGGCGGCCGGTCGCGGTGCTGGCCACGATCTGGCTGGGCGCCGAGTTCACCCTGCTCGTGTGCGAGGCGGCGGACATCGTCGGCGTGCCGGTGCACGAACTCGCCGCGGGCGAATTCGGCACGTTCCTCGGCAGGCTCAGCGGCGGGCAGATCGGGATCGCCATCCTGTTCTGCACCGCCGCCGTCGCCTGCTACGCCGCGTGGGCGTTCCGCAGGCCCGACGACGCCTCGGCCGACCTGGTCCTGGTGTTCGCGGCGGTCGCGCTCGCCCTGCGACCCATCACCGGGCACATGTCGCAGCAGGTGCTCGGATCGGTGCTCGTCGCAGTGCACGCCCTGGCCGCGGCGGCGTGGTTCGGGCTGCTGCTCGCGCTGGCACTCGTGGTGCGCACGCGCGGCGGCTGGGCGAACGCGCTGCCCCGCTACTCGACCGCCGCCGCGCCGCTGGTCGCGGTGATCGCGGTGACCGGGCTCATCGACGGCCTCGTCCGCCTCGGCTCGGTGCCGGCCCTGGTGACCACCGGCTACGGACGGATCATGCTGGCCAAGGTGGTCGTGCTCGCGATGCTCGCCGGGCTCGGCTGGTGGTGGCGGCGCACCTGGGTGGGCCGGGCCGCCGAGCACCGCGTCACCGCCGACGTGTCGGTCCGCAACGCGGCGATCGAGGTGACGCTCATGGCGGTGGCGCTCGGCTTGGCCGCCACGCTGGCCGTGACCGCTTAGACGCCATACAAACGCATTACAGTTGCCGGTATGAGCGACGTGAGGATTGTCGAAGACTGCGCAGCGCCGGCCGAGACGGCATTCGCCTTTGTCAACGACTATCGCAACCTGCCGAAATTCTGGTACGGCATCGAGTCCTTCACCCCGGTCACCGAACAGACCGAAGGTGTGGGCGCGAAGTTCGACGGGAAGATGAAGCTCGGCCCCGCCTCGCTCACCTCCCGCATCGAAGTGGTGCGCTGGGAGGAGGGCTCGGTGATCGGCACCAAGTCGATCAAGGGATTCGAGATCCTCTCGACATTCGTCTTCACGCCCAAGGGCGCCGACACCAGCACCATCGACGCGCACATCCAGTACTTCGTTCCCGGCGGTATCGCGGGCAAGATGCTCGGCCGGACCATCGAACCGTTCATCAAGATCGCCGTGAAACACACCACCGAGGCCCTCATCAGCGAGATCGAGAAGGCCCACCGCCCGACCACCTGACACAATCGGCGTCATGACCGAATCAGCGAATGTAGTGGCAACCGCCGATCTGGCCGATGAGATCGGCCCCGAGATCCGCAGCTGCGATACCCAGTTCATCCAGTTCGGTGGCCGTCAAGCGTTCGCCGGGCGGATCACCACGATCCGTTGCTTCCAGGACAACCTGCTGGTCAAGCAGACCCTCGGCGAGCCGGGCGAGGGCAAGGTGCTGGTCGTCGACGGCGGGGCGAGCGTGCACACCGCGCTGGTCGGCGACATCATCGCGGGCCGCGGCGTGGACAACGGCTGGGCGGGCGTCGTCGTCAACGGCGCCGTGCGCGACTCGGCCATCCTGCGCACCCTCGACATCGGGGTGAAGGCGCTGGGCACCAACCCGCGCAAGAGCACCCAGACCGGCAGCGGCGAACGCGACGTGCCGGTGGAGTTCGGCGGCATCACCTTCGTGCCGGGCGAGATGCTCTACAGCGACCACGACGGCGTCGTCGTCCGCGCGGAGGACTGAGAACTCGCACAGGGTGCGGGTCAGCCCTCGCTGACCCGCACTTTGTGTCCGGCTAGGACAACCACGTCGCCGACCTGCAGTTGCCTGCCGCGGCGCAGTTCCACCTCGTCGTTGACCCGGACCAGACCCTGGGCGATCACCGACTTGGCCTCCGAACCGGAATCGATCAGGTTGGCCAGTTTGAGGAATTGCCCGAGCCGGATGACCTCGTCATCGATCGGCACGTCCACTGGTTCCGACATGCGCTAATACTTACCCCGTCGGGAAATCCGGTAGTCCACCGGGCCCCACGGTGACGAACACGCCGTCGGCGACCCCCTGCGGTTCGCACCCGCGGGCACGCACACTGGATCGGTGACTTCCACGCGGGCCGAGCAACACCCCAGCAGCTCTGTCGACCGGGTGCCCCATCGCGCGCACGGCAGGTTCTCCGAGGTACCGCACATCACCGGGCTGGTGCTCGGCGTGTTCGCGGTGCTGTGCGCGCTCTGGAGCCTGTCACCGGGGTTGCGGCAGCTCACCGAGGTGCCGCGCGATTATGTGGACACCCACTATTTCGACGCGCCCGACACGAGCCTGGTGTGGGCGCTGGTCGTCGGGTTGCTGGCCGGTGCGGCGGCGAGCCGCAAACGGGTGGCGTGGTGGTTGCTCGTCATCTATCTGACGCTGTACGCGATCACCAACATCGTCGACTACGCGAGCACGCGGGAGCTGGATCCGCTGGTGGCGTTCGTCGTGCACGGTGTGGTGCTGGCGATCCTGATCGCCGCCCGCGCGGAGTTCTACACCCGGGTGCGGCCGGGTGCGGTGCGCAAGGCGCTCGCGGTGCTGGTCGGCGGCTGTGCGTTCGGGTGCCTGCTGGGTTGGGGTCTGGTCGAGCTGTTCCCCGGTTCGCTGCCGCGTGGTGCGCAGCGACCGCTGTGGGCGGTGTCGCGGGTGACCGCGGCCGTCCTGGTCGACAACGAACACTTCGACGGGCGCCCGCCGGGCTGGGTGGATTTCGTGCTCGGCCTGCTCGGCGCCCTCGCGCTGATCGCCGCCGTGATCGTGCTGCTGCGGTCGCAACGGGCGGACAACGCCATGACCGCGCTCGACGAGTCCGCGCTGCGCGGCCTCCTCGCGACCGGCGACGTGGACGACTCGCTCGGCTACTTCGCCACCCGCCGCGACCGCGCGGTCGTCTTCGCCCCGAACGGCAAGGCGGCTATCACCTATCGCGTGGAGCTGGGCGTCTGCCTGGCGGCCGGTGATCCGATCGGGCCGAAACAGGGCTGGCCGCAAGCTGTCCGGGCCTGGCTCGAGCAGGCCGACCGCTTCGGCTGGGCACCGGCGGTGATGGGTGCCAGCGAGCAGGGCGCGCTGACGTATCAGCAGGCGGGTCTGTCGGCGCTGCGCCTCGGCGACGAAGCCGTGCTCGACACCCGCACATTTTCGCTGGCTGGCCCCGCCATGAAGCCCGTGCGCCAAGCCGCGAACAGATTGCGCAAGAACGGCTTCGGAATCAGGGTGCGCCGGGCGAGCGAGATATCGCCTGCCGAATTCGCCGAGGTGATCGCGCGCGCCGACGCCTGGCGCGACACCGAGACCGAACGCGGTTTCTCGATGGCGCTCGGCCGCCTCGGCGACCCACTCGACGGCGACTGCCTGCTGGTCGAGGCCATCGACCACGACGAACGGGTCCACGCGATGCTCTCGTTCGTGCCGTGGGGACGCACGGGGGTGTCACTGGAACTGATGCGCCGTGATCCCGCGAGCCCCAACGGCGTGATGGAGCTGATGATCTCGCAGCTCGCCCTCGATGCCGATCAGTACGGCATCACCAGGATCTCGCTGAATTTCGCGGTTTTCCGCTCGGTGTTCGCCGAGGGCGGCCGCATCGGTGCCGGACCGGTGCTGCGCGCGTGGCGCGGTGTGCTGCTGTTCTTCTCGCGCTGGTGGCAGCTCGAGGCGCTGTACCGCTCGAACGTGAAGTACCACCCGCGCTGGGTGCCACGGTTCTTCCTGTACGAGGACCGCAGGCAACTGCCACGGGTCGCGATGGCGAGCGGACTGGCCGAAGGGTTCCTGCCGCGCCTGGGCCCACAACCCGACCCGGCTGTCCACACCGGGACAACGCCCGCCGTTCCGGCGACGGTCACCGGCCTGCACGCCGACGGCAGCGCTCCCGACGACATCGACGCCGGCGAGGAGTCCGGCCCCCGCCGTCCCGAACAGGTCCGCGTGCGGATGACCACCCTCGACCGCCTCGCCGCGAGCGGCGTCGACCCCTACCCCGCCGCCTATCCACCCACCCACACCATCGCCGACGCACGCCGCTGCCCGCACGGGACAACCGTGCGCGTGGCCGGTCGGATCACCCGCATCCGCGACTACGGCGGGGTGATCTTCGCGGTGGTCCGCGACTGGACCGGTGATATCCAGCTGCTCATCGACCGCGAACGGGTCGGTGCACGCGCGGGCGAATTCAGCGCCGACTTCGACCTCGGTGACCTCATCGAGGTGAGCGGCCGGATCGGCACGAGCAGACGCGGCGAACTGTCGCTGCTGGCCCAGGACTGGCGGATGAACGGCAAGTGCCTGCACCCGCTTCCCGACAAATGGCGTGGCCTCACCGATCCGGAGGCCAAGGTCCGGCGCCGCTACGTCGACATGGCGATCAACGCCGACAGCCGCGAACTGCTCGCCAAACGCAGCGCCGTCCTGCACTCGCTGCGCGAGTCACTGCACGACTGGGGTTTCCTCGAGGTGGAGACACCGATCCTGCAGCAGGTTCACGGCGGCGCCAACGCCACCCCGTTCCGCACCCACATCAACGCCTACGACCTGGACCTGTACCTGCGCATCGCGCCCGAGCTGTATCTCAAACGGCTGTGCGTCGGCGGGATCGAGAAGGTGTTCGAGATCGGGCGGACCTTCCGCAACGAAGGCGTCGACTACAGCCACAACCCGGAATTCACCATGCTCGAGGCGTACGAGGCGCACAGCGACTATCTGCGGATGATGCAGCTGTGCCGCCGTCTGATCCAGGACGCGGCGGTCGCGGCCAACGGCGCCGAGGTGGTGCTGCGCCCCGACGGCACCGAGGTCGACATCTCCGGCGAATGGCGGGTGCGCACGGTGCACGGCGCGCTGTCGGAGGCCCTCGGCACCGAGGTGACCGCCGCGACCGACCTCACCCGTCTGCGGGAGCTGTGCGACACGGCCGGTGTCACCTATCAGCGCGGCTGGGACGCAGGCCAGGTGGTGCTGGAGATGTACGAGCACCTGGTGGAGGCGAAAACCACCGAGCCGACGTTTTACCTGGATTTTCCCACCTCGGTCTCACCCCTGACCCGGTCCCACCGCAGCACCGCGGGCGTGACCGAACGCTGGGATCTGGTGGCCTGGGGAGTCGAGCTCGGCACCGCCTACAGCGAGCTCACCGACCCCGTCGAACAGCGACGCCGCCTCACCGAACAGTCCATGCTCGCCGCCGGTGGCGACCCCGAGGCGATGGAGCTCGACGAGGACTTCTTGCAGGCCCTCGAACACGCCATGCCGCCGACCGGCGGCCTCGGTATCGGGGTCGACCGGGTGGTCATGTTCATCACCGGACGCGGCATCCGCGAGACTCTGCCGTTTCCGTTGGTGAAACCGCGCTGAAATCGGGTACACGGATCTCGGCTGTAAACGATCTTGCGCGACACAGCGATGAACCACTGCGTCCTGCGGTTTTCCGAACGAAACTCGCAGCGACAGCAGTACTCTCGGATGTTCCGGCACCGGGAGGATGCCGGGACAACACACCATCGGATGGGGAAGAATATGTACCTTGACCTGCTGACATCGGCCGCACTGGTCGACCCACAGGTGCTCGCGGGCAGCATCGACACGCTCGCCGGCTCGGACCTGGTCACCGAACTGGCCGCGAAGAAGAAGGGCAAGAAGAGCAGCAAGGGTCTCATCATCGGCGGCGTGTGCTGCCTGCTGGTCGTCCTCGCCATCGTCGGCCTCGTCTTCATGCTCAAGAACAAGAAGAAGAACGACCAGCCGCCGAACCAGCCGCCCTACGGCGGCGGCCCGGGTCAGGGTGGTCAGCCGCCTTACGGTCAGCCGCCGTACGGCCAGCCATGATCTGATGTCGCCGGGCTCGCGGCAGCGCACACGCGCGCCGCGGGTCCGCACTCTGCCGCCCTGGACGGACAAGACGCCCCGTCATGGGGCACAGTGGGTGACGTGCAGCTGATTCTCGTGCGTCATGCCCAGCCCGACAAGGTCGTCGCAAGTACCACCGCCGCCGATCCCGGTCTCACCGATATCGGTCGCCGTCAGGCCGAGCGGGTCCCTGCCGCGCTGGCCGCCCACGAGATCACCCGCATCGTGTCGAGCCCCCAGCGCCGCGCCCGCGATACCGCCGCACCGACCGCGCTCGCCCGCGACCTGCCCGTCGACATCATCGACGATCTCGCCGAATACGACCGCGATCTGCCCGCCTACATCCCGATCGAAGACGCCAAGACCGAATTCGCCGACGCCTACACCCGGATCAAGGCCGGTCTGCTGCCCGAGCAGATCGACGGACCCGCCTTCACCCGCCGCGTGCTGAACGCCGTGGAACAACTCGTGGCCGCCACCCCGCACACCGAGACGGTCGTCGCCTTCGCCCACGGCGGGGTCGTCAACGTGCTGCTCGCCGACATCCTCGGCCTGGCCCGTCCGCTCACCTTCCCCGTCGACTACTGCTCGATCACCCGGATCCTCTACTCGCGCAGCGGCGCCCGAACGGCGGCGACGATCAACGAGTCCGGCCACGTGTGGGATCTGCTGCCGCGCAACCTCACCCGCACCACATAGAAAAGCCGGGTGCGAGAAACTTCCGCACCCGGCTTCACCTGCGAAAACTCAGGCGTGCGAGGCGATCCAGTCGCGCATCCAGGTGATGGCGGTATGTCCGCCACCCACCGAGTAGCTGCCGTACAGGTGGTGTGCCTGCGACTTGTAGAACTGCTCGAGATCCTTGGCCCGCTTCTGGTTCGCCGCGTCCGAGAGCTGCGCCTGCAGCACCGGCACACCGCCGTGGGCCATCAGATCCTGCATGATCGCGCCCGCCTCGATCTGGTAGCGCCACATGTTCGCCGGGTTGGCGTCCGAGCTCTGCGCCAGGAAGCCGGCGAACCGGGTGACGAAATCGTCGGTCGCGGTGGCGCAGTACAGGTCGTCGACCGCGCAGATGGTGCGGGTGCGGTCGCTGAGCCAGCCGAAGCCGCCGGGCCGCGCGCCACCGGCGCCCGCGCCCTGGGCATGCGGGCCGACCTGCACGTCGCCCGGTGCGCGACGCGGATCGGAGATCAGGCCGACCGCGGCCACCCGATCGGCCGGAATGGTGCTGAGCCCGGTGCCGATCTCGGCCGCGAGATCACCCGCGGCGTCGGCGCCCTGGCTGTAGCCGACGAGGGCGGCCTTGGTGTCGCCGCACTGCGCGAGCTTGGCCGAGATGAGGCCGCGCGCCGAATTCACCGCCTGCTTCTTGGAATTGCCGTAGACATCGCCCTCCCACGGGAAGGCGGTCGCCGCGTAGGTCACATAGTCGACGTCGACATTGCGCGGCAGCCCGTTGGTGACGCCGGACAGCATGCCGGGCCCCGGCGGCTTGTCGATGCCGGTCTCCCAGGTGCCGGGAATGGCGACGACGTAGAGACTCGGGCAGGCAGGCGCCGCGCTGGCACTCCCGCTGCCGACAACGATTCCGGACAACATCGCCGCGGACGCACCGAGCGCCGCGACAATCTTCTTCACCTGCATACCGCTCCAGTTCCACCTTGCTCGCCGCTGGAGAGCAAACCCCGTTTTACGTGTGGCTCCCAGACCTCGCCGCGAATCACAATAGAGGTACCGCCACGCCTGTGCCACATGAGTATGACGAGCTTGTCCGATCGTTGTGACAGAATTCATTTCGGCCGAGTGAGCCCCGCGCTCACCCGGCCCGCGCGGCCTAGACCTCGAGGTCCTCCTCGATGCCCTTGAGCCGGTGGCGGGCCAGGGCGAGGTTGGCGCGGGAGCGGTCGAGCGCCAGATACAGGAACAGCCCCTTGGACTTGCGGCCGGTCATCGGGCGGATGATGTGGTACTGGCTCCCGAGGGTGATGAGCATGTCCTCGATCTCTTCGTTGAGGCCGAGCTGCTCGATGGTCCGCAGCTTCGCGCGCACCACTTCGGTGTTCCCGGCCGCGGCGATCTGCAGATCCAAGGACTTGCTGCTGCTGAGCATTCCGAGGGCCATGCCACTGCTGTAGTCGACGACCGCGGCGCCGATCGCGCCGTCGATCACCATCATGTCCTTGAGCGCCAGATCCATATTCGACATGTCGTACCTTTCAATCGTGCGCCGCCGCCAGATGAGCGGCGATGGCGCGAGCTACCGGACGCGACTCCAGGTGGAGCCGGCCGACGTTCACATCCGGGCCCGCGAGCACGGTGAGCGCGGTGTACCCGGCGGCGTAGATCACCACCTGCCCGTCGCTGCCGTGCACGACGACCTCGTTGAAACCACCGCCGTGCGCGGTGCTCGCCAACCGGTACGACAGCGACAGCTGTGCGGCGGCCAGCGCCGCCATCCCGGCCGGTTCGATATGGGCGGGTAGGTCGTGTTCGATGAGCAGGCCGTCGCTGGAGGCGACGACCGTGCCGGTGAGGTGGGGGACGCGCTCGCGCAGGGCGGTGAGCTCGGCCTGAACGGCCGGGTAGCTCTGCGGCAACGGTCGTGTGGTCTGGTCCCGGCCGTACGGGGTCGGACCCGTGAGCTCCGAACCGGTCGGCTCACGTTCGGGCAGCGGCATTTTGGTCAACCTTCCCCTCCACTCGCCGAGCAGCTTCCTGCGCCCGGTCATGCCAGCTCCGCCAACGCCGTTCTGATGCGGATCAGGAGCGCACGATCCACCTGCTGCCAGGGTTGGTCTACCGGGGGTGTCCAGGAGTAGGTGTCCGCGCCGCGGGAGTTCCGATCCGCCGTCCGGGCGGTCGTGCCCGGAGTCGGAGTTGTCGCGTCGGGGGTCCGGGCGGCCGCGCTCGCTTCCTCGACGAGCGCGTGCCTGCCCGAAGTCGGTGGGGCGACCGGTGCGGGGACGCGGCGCGGAAGCGGCGGTCCGGTGCCTGAATTCTGCTGTGCAGCGGCGTAACCGGCGCGCGCCGCGTGGCGACCCTGCTCGGGCGGCGGCGCCGCGGCGAGGTGGCGGGTGCGACGCTCCTTGGCGTCGACCGACTCCGGCGCCTCGATCAGCCCGGCTCTGGTCAGGTCGCGGACGGCGACGAGGCAGCCGTAGGTGGTGCGGCCGAGCTCGCGGGCGATGTCGGCGATGGTGCGATGGTTGTCGGCGGCGGCGAGCACTTCGGCCTGGCCGACGGTGAGGACCGTGCGTTTGCGACGTGCTCGATGTGTGGGCGAGACGGGGACCGTCGACACCATGTCGGCGGTCCACGGACCGGCGTCGGGGCGTCGGCGCCGCGCGCATTCGCTCACCAGTGCGTGCGGCGCGATCCGGCACACCGGAGCGAGCCAGTGCTCTTCCGTCGGAATGAATTCCGCTTCGGCTTCGGTTTCGAGCAGAAAGTAGGCGGCGTCGTAGGCCGAGAGCCTGGCGAGGGTCTCCAGGCGTGGGCGGCGCAGCAGCGCACCCGGCTCGCCCGCGCGGGCACGGCGCAGGTCCTCGTCGGTCGCGACACCGGCCTCGACGGCCAGCCGGTCGAGACCGATGGTGCGCCGGCAACCGACGGAGGCGACAGCGCCGCGGGCCAAATGGAATTCGCCGTCGCCCGCCCGCAATATCCCGGTGGAGCCCTGTTCTTCGAGCCGCTGGAGTTCTTCGGCGAGGGCCGCGCTCATCGGCGCGCCATTTCTTCCAGCGCGGCCTTGAGCTGATAGCGCGCCATTCCCAGATTGGCGGCGGCGCCGTCGAATACCGCGTGGACGAAAAGCCTTCCCTCGAAATCGCCGTCGAGCAGGTGCAGCAGGTGAAAGCCCTTGTCGCGGCAGACGATCAGCTCACGGACATCGTCGTCGGCGGCGGTGCTCGAGAGCGCGGTGCACGCGAGGACCGTCCGCATGACGTCGGTGGTCCCCGCGGCGTCCTCGTGCTCGTCGACGAGGTCGTGCGCACCGACGGCGGCCACCGCCAGCCCGCTGGCACCGTCCACCAGCGTCACGCCGCACGCACCGGGGATCTCCATGATGCGTTTCAGGCAGCCGTCGAGAGAATTCACCCGCACCCCCGGTCTGTCCTCGAAAATGTTCGACAGCACGAGACGCTATACCCGCCCGCAAATTTCCGCATCCTGAACGCGGGAAAATTACTGCGCCCCCGAAGTTAGCTGGTGGTTGCTGGAAAACCGCTCGGTATCAATACTTTTCGGTAACCAACGGGTCGGTTCGCCGGTACCGCTCGAAGCCCATGGTCAATACCGGTTTCCATCGTTCAGCGACCCGGTGGCGAACTTCCGTTTTAATAGTCTTCGCAGAACTCGCCATAGTGCGAATGCACGTCGGCGCCACTCAGCGGGTGCCCCCACTTCGGTGGTAGTCGATGACAGGTCGGAACCGAGTCGCGTTCGAGGCAGGCTGGATCAGCCGGCGGCGCGGCGATACCAGGATTCGGCTTCCCGGTGCGCCCCTTCGGATTCGAGCAGCGCGGCGAGATTGGCCATCGCCTTCGGATGACCCAGATCGGCGGCGCGCCGGAAGCAGCGCCGGGCCGCCGTGATCGCGCCCCGACGACGCAGCAGCAGACCGAGATTGTTGATCGAGTCGATGTCGCCCGCCGCGGCTGCCTCGTCGTACCACGCTTCGGCGTCGTCGAGCCGGTTGTCGTCCTCGAGCAACCGCGCGAGGTTGTACATCGCGTCCACGTGCCCCGCGAGCGCCGCGTGGTGGTACCAGGTCTCGGCCTCGGCGATATCGCCGCTCTGATACAGCATGGTGGCCAGGTTGTACATGGCGTTGGCGTTGCCGCCCGCCGCCGCCCGCCGATACCAGATCTCGGCCTCGGCCAGCTCCCCGAACTGATCGAGCAACACCGCGAGATTGTTCATCGAGCGCGTATGCCCCGCCGCCGCCGCCCGCCGGAACCAGTACTCCGCACCCTCGTAATCGCTGTGATCGTGGTAGAAGTGGGCAAGGTTGTGCATAGCGGTACCGTCACCGCGCTCTGCTGCGCGGCGCAGATACGCCAACGTTCCCGGCGGCAACGGCACAGCTCCCCCTCGGATCTCCCGTACACCTCGTCACGGAAAGTCTATGTGCTGCAAGGAAGATCGGCCACGTCCATTATCGGCACCCCTAAGCCTTTGAGCGCCATAAGGATTCATACCCGACGCATATCCCTGGCAAACTCCGGCGTCACCTGCGGTGCGACGACAAAGGCGCCCACGGACCGGCTGGTCCGTGGGCGCCTCGGGTCGAACTGATTACCGCTGGGCGACAGCGGTCGGGGGGATCGGCGCGGGGAGCGCGGTTTCGCCCTCGAGGTACTTGTCGACGGCGGCCGCGGCGGCGCGGCCTTCGGCGATGGCCCAGACGATGAGGGACTGGCCGCGGCCCATGTCACCGGCGACGAAGACGCCGGGGATGTTCGTGGCCCAGTTCTTGTCGCGCTGGACGTTGCCGCGGCCGTCGTAGCCGACGCCGAGGTCGGTCAGCAGGCCCGGCTTCTGGGGGCCGACGAAGCCCATGGCCAGCAGCACCAGGTCGGCTTCGAGGGTGAAGTCGGTGCCTTCGACCTTCTCGAAACGGCCGTTGACCATCTTGACCTCATGGGCCTCGAGGCCGGTGACCTTGCCGTCCTTGCCGACGAAACGCTCGGTGTTCACGGAGAACACGCGCTCGCCGCCCTCCTCGTGCGCCGAGGAGACCCGGTACATGAGGGGGTAGGTCGGCCACGGGGTGGAGCCTGCGCGCTCCTCCGGCGGCCGGGGCATGATCTCGAACTGGTGCACCGACTCGGCACCGTGACGGTGCGAGGTGCCGAGGCAGTCGGCGCCGGTGTCGCCGCCACCGATGATGACGACCTTCTTGCCCTTCGCGTGGATGGGCGGCAGGCCTTCTTCGTCGGTGATGTCGTCGCCGAGCTGCACGCGGTTGGCCAGCGGCAGGAACTCCATCGCCTGGTGGATGCCGTCGAGCTCGCGGCCCGGGATCGGCAGGTCGCGGGCGATGGTGGCGCCACCGGCGAGCACGATCGCGTCGAAACGCTCACGCAGCTGCTCGGCGGTGATGTCGACGCCAACGTTCACACCGGTCTTGAAGATGGTGCCTTCGGCCTCCATCTGCGCCAGACGGCGGTCGATGACCGACTTCTCCATCTTGAATTCCGGGATGCCGTAGCGCATCAGGCCGCCGATGCGGTCGTCGCGCTCGAACACGGTGACGGTGTGACCGGCACGCGTGAGCTGCTGGGCGGCGGCCAGACCGGCCGGGCCCGAACCGACGACGGCGATCTTCTTGCCGGTCAGGCGGGTCGGGTACACCGGGGTGACCCAGCCCTCGTCGAAGGCATTCTCGATGAGTTCGACCTCGACCTGCTTGATGGTCACCGGCTGCTGGTTGATGCCGAGCACGCACGACGCCTCACACGGCGCCGGGCACAGCCGCCCGGTGAACTCCGGGAAGTTGTTGGTGGCGTGCAGCCGGTCGATGCCCTCGCGCCACGAGTCCTTGTACACCAGGTCGTTCCACTCGGGGATCAGGTTCCCGAGCGGACAACCGTTGTGGCAGAAGGGGATACCGCAGTCCATGCAGCGGCTGGCCTGCTTCTGCAGGGTCTCGTGGGAGAACTTGTCCTCGTAGACCTCTTTCCAGTCGAGCAGACGCAGCTCGACCGGTCGACGCGCCGGGAGTTCCCGCGAGGTGTGCTTCAGAAATCCTTGTGGGTCAGCCACGAGCCGCCTCCATAATCGCCTCGTCAACGTCCTTGCCGCTCTTCTCGGCTTCGGAGATGGCGAGCAGAACCTTCTTGTATTCGCGGGGCATGACCTTCACGAAGTGGTTCACCTGCTGGGACCAGTCGCTCAGGATGCGTTCGGCCACAGCCGAACCCGTCTCGTCGCGGTGGGTGCTGATGATGTCGCGCAGCCAGGTGAAGTCGTCACCGGAGAGCTGCTCGATGGCATCGGCCTGATCCGGGTTGACGCGCTCGGCGAGCGTGCCCTCCGGGTCGTAGACGAACGCCACACCACCGGACATACCGGCACCGAGGTTGCGGCCGGTGCCACCGAGGATGACCACGCGGCCACCGGTCATGTACTCGAGCGCGTGGTCGCCCACACCCTCGACGACCGCGGTGGCGCCGGAGTTACGCACGCCGAAGCGCTCGCCCGCGACACCGTTGATCAGGATGCGGCCGCTGGTTGCGCCGAACATGATCACGTTGCCCGCGATGATGTTGTCCTCGGCGACGAAGCCGGCGGGCGCGTTGAGCGACGGGCGGACCACGATGTGGCCGCCCGAAAGGCCCTTGCCGACATAGTCGTTGGCGTCACCCTGCACGCGCAGCGTGATACCGGCCGGGACGAACGCGCCGAAGCTGTTGCCCGCCGAACCGTTGAAGGTGATGTCGATGGTGTCGTCGGGCAGGCCCGCGCCACCGTAGAGCTTGGTCACCTCGTGGCCGAGCATGGTGCCGACCGTGCGGTTCACGTTGGTGATCTTGGTTTCGATCTTCACGGCCTTGCCACGCTCGAGCGCGGGCGCGGCCTGGGCGATCAGCTCGTTGTCCAGCGCCTTGTCCAGACCGTGGTCCTGGGTGCCGGTGCAGTGGGTGTCCTGGTTCATGAACGCCGTCTCCGGCATGTCCAGGATCGGGGACAGGTCGAGCTTGGCGGCCTTGAAGTGCTCCTTGGCCTTGGCGGTGTCGAGCAGGTCGACCCGGCCGATGGCCTCGTCGAGCGTGCGGAAGCCCAGCTCGGCGAGCAGCTCACGCACCTCCTCGGCGATGAAGAGCATGAAGTTCTCGACGAACTCCGGCTTGCCGGTGAAACGCTCGCGCAGCACCGGGTTCTGGGTGGCGATACCCACCGGGCAGGTGTCGAGGTGGCACACGCGCATCATCACGCAGCCCGAGACGACCAGCGGAGCGGTCGCGAAACCGAACTCCTCGGCGCCCAGCAGCGCGGCGATCATCACGTCGCGGCCGGTCTTCATCTGACCGTCGACCTGGACCACGATGCGGTCGCGCAGGCCGTTGAGCAGCAGGGTCTGCTGGGTCTCGGCCAGGCCGAGCTCCCAGGGTCCACCCGCGTGCTTGAGCGAGGTGAGCGGCGAAGCACCGGTACCGCCGTCGTGGCCCGAGATGAGCACGACGTCGGCGTGCGCCTTGGACACACCGGTGGCGACGGTGCCGACACCCGGTTCCGCGACAAGTTTCACGTGAATCCGAGCCTGCGGGTTCGCGTTCTTCAGGTCGTGGATCAGCTGCGCCAGATCCTCGATCGAGTAGATGTCGTGGTGCGGCGGCGGCGAGATCAGGCCGACGCCCGGCGTGGAGTGCCGCACCTCGGCGACCCACGGGTACACCTTGTGCGCGGGCAGCTGACCGCCCTCACCCGGCTTGGCACCCTGGGCCATCTTGATCTGGATGTCGGTGGCGTTGGTCAGGTAGTGCGCGGTGACACCGAAGCGACCCGACGCGACCTGCTTGATCGCCGACCGGCGCCAGTCGCCGTTCTCCTCCACCTCGAAGCGAGCGGGGCTCTCGCCGCCCTCACCGGAGTTGGAGCGGGCACCGAGACGGTTCATCGCGATCGCGAGGGTCTCGTGTGACTCGGCCGAGATGGAGCCGTAGCTCATCGCGCCGGTCGAGAACCGCTTCACGAGCTCGGACGCGGGCTCGACCTCGTCGATGGAGATCGGCGCGCGCAGGCCCTTCTTGAACTTGAACAGACCGCGCAGCGCGGCCAGACGCTCGGACTGGTCGTCGACCAGCTTGGTGTACTCCTTGAAGATCGAGTACTGACCGGTGCGGGTGGCGTGCTGCAGCTTGAACACCGTGTCCGGGTTGAACAGGTGGTACTCGCCCTCGCGACGCCACTGGTACTCACCGCCCACCTCGAGCTCGCGGTGCGCGCGCTCGTTGCGGTTCTCCAGGAACGCGGTGCGGTGGCGAATGGCCACCTCTTCGGCGATCTCGTCGAGACCGATACCGCCCAGCGGCGAGCGCAGACCGGTGAAGTACTCGTCGACCAGGTCCTGGGCCAGGCCGATGACCTGGAACAGCTGGGCGCCGTTGTAGGAGGCGAGGGTGGAGATGCCCATCTTCGACATCACCTTGAGCACGCCGTTGCTGGCCGCGGTGCAGTAGTTCGCGACGGCCTTGCGGTAGTCGGCGGCCAGGTCGCCGGTGCTGGCGGGCAGCGAGAGCGAGCCGCGCTCGAGCATGTCCTCGATGGACTCGAAGGCCATGTACGGGTTGATCGCGGCGGCGCCGAAGCCGACGAGGGCGGCCATGTGGTGCACCTCGCGGGCGTCACCGGCCTCCACGACCAGGCCGACCATGGTGCGGGTGCGTTCGCGCACCAGGTGGTGGTGCACCGAGGAGGTGAGCAGCAGCGACGGGATCGGCGCCAGCTTCTCGTTGGACTCGCGGTCCGACAGCACGATGATGCGCGCGCCGCCGTCGATCGCGGCCGAGACCTGGATGTTGATGGCCGCCAGGGACCTGCGCAGACCCTCGCCGCCCTCGGCGACCGGGTACAGACCACGGACCACGACCGAACGCAGCTCGGGGTGGCTGCCGTCGTCGTTGATGTGGACCAGCTTGGCCAGCTCGTCGTTGTCGAGAATCGGCTGCTCGAGCGCGATCTGCTTGCAGGACTCCGGGCCGGGGTGCAGCAGGTCGGCCTCGGGGCCGATGTTGCGCTTGAGGCTGGTGACGACCTTCTCGCGGATGGCGTCCAGCGGCGGGTTGGTGACCTGCGCGAACAGCTGCGAGAAGTAGTCGAACAGCAGGCGCGACCGGTTCGACAGCACCGCGATGGGGGTGTCGGTGCCCATCGAGCCGAGCGCCTCACCACCGGTCTTGGCCATCGGGGTGATGAGCAGGCTCAGGTCCTCGGTGGTGTAGCCGAAGATCTGCTGACGGATCAGCACGCGGTCGTGCGACATGTGCACGTGCGGGCGGTCGGGCAGGTCGGCCAGGCGGCTCACGCCCGCGTCCAGCCATTCCTGGTACGGCTCGGCGGCGGCCAGTTCCGACTTGATCTCGGCGTCGGTGACGATGCGGCCCTGCTCGGTGTCGACCAGGAACATCTTGCCCGGCTGCAGGCGGATCTTCTGGACGACGGTCGACGGGTCGATGTCGAGTACGCCGACCTCGGACGCCAGCACGACCAGGCCGTCCTCGGTGACCCAGATGCGGCCCGGGCGCAGACCGTTGCGGTCGAGCACGGCGCCGATCTTCTTGCCGTCGGAGAAGCAGACCGAAGCCGGGCCGTCCCACGGCTCCATCAGCATCGAGTGGTACTCGTAGAACGCCCGCAGCGCGGGGTCCATGTTCTCGTTGCGCTCCCACGCCTCGGGGATCATCATCATGATCGCGTGGTGCAGGTCGCGCCCGCCCAGGTGCAGCAGTTCGAGCACCTCGTCGAAGCGCGCGGTGTCGCTCGCGCCGGGGGTACAGACGGGGAAGATCTTGTTCAGGCGGTTGTTGCCCGCCTCGTCCTTGCCGAACACGTCCGAACGCAGCAGCGCCTCACGCGCGCGCATCCAGTTCTCGTTACCGGTGACGGTGTTGATCTCACCGTTGTGGGCGACCCGGCGGAACGGGTGCGCCAGCGGCCACGAGGGGAAGGTGTTGGTGGAGAAGCGCGAGTGCACGATGCCGATGGCCGACTCGACGCGCTCGTCCTGTAAGTCCAGGTAGAACGCGCGTAGCTGCGGCGTGGTGAACATGCCCTTGTAGATGAAGGTCTCGCCGGACAGGCTCGGGAAGTACACCGACTCCTTGCCGACGGCGCCCTCGCCGGGACCCGCGTTGCCGAGCTCGTGCTCGATGCGCTTGCGGATCACGTAGGCGCGACGCTCCAGGTCCATGCCCGAGAGCTGCTCGGCCGAGTTCTTGGGCGAGCCGATGAACAGCTGACGGAAGGTCGGCATGGCATCGCGGGCCAGCGCGCCGAGCGAGGACTCGTCGATCGGCACCGCACGCCAGCCGAGCACGGCCATGCCCTCTTCGGCGACGATCTTCTCGACGCCGTAGGCGGCGCGCGCGGCTTCGCGGCGGGCCTGCGGGAGGAAGGCGATGCCGGTGGCGTAGGAACCCGCCTCGGGCAACTCGAAGTCCACAACCGCGCGGAAGAACTTGTCCGGGAGCTGGATCAGGATGCCCGCGCCGTCGCCGGAGTTCGGCTCCGCGCCGGCGGCACCTCGGTGCTCCAGGTTCAGCAGTGCCGTGATGGCCTTGTCGACGATGTCTCGACTGCGTCGTCCGTGCATGTCGGCGACGAATGCGACGCCGCAGGCGTCGTGCTCGTATGCCGGATCGTAGAGCCCGGTGACACCGGGTGACCTGTGGCCAGGAAGTTGCGTCATGCCTCTGCCTTCAAGAAAGTCGGCTGTCGATGATCGGCCACCCAGCAAGCTGAGCGTGGACCCTTCGTCGTTTCGCCTCCGTCAAGACTGCGTCCGTACGATCCGAAACCAGCGGCGATGATGGTTTGCGGCGTGCAGTCACGTCTCCAGTTGTCCACCCGCTTCGTTGACGTAGTGGGGGTGCTCGGAGGTAACGGGACGCTTACATGTCCCTTACCTCCGCGCGGGGTTTCACCCGCTACTCTTGGCCCGGTTTCACCGGACCCCGAACAGGTGGTTGTGCCGAACAAGGGTGCGTTCGGCGTAAGAGCAAACGATAAGTCAGACCGCAGACCCAACCAACTAAGGTTGGGCTTAGTAACCCTGTCTAGCTGGGGTTTGTAACGGCAGCCCGTATCGTCACGCGCGTCGTCCAGTGTAAAGCAGGCACGAGGCCGGATCGATCCCGCAGAACCGGCGCCGACCTGCGCGAACATCGTCGACGGGCGAGCCGGAACCGGCCGGAGGCGTGTGACCTTCGACCGAACTCACCTGCATCGCAGCAGGATTCCCCAGCAAAGTGCAGGTCAAACCTATGGTTTCCCGCTAACCAGGGCCGTCGGCGGTGAGATATTCCCGACAGCGCCCCGACATGCCCTGGTAGCCAGCCGACCGTACGGTCTGCGAGTGAGACGCTCTTCACAGCACATATCCAGCTAACGCGCGGCAGTGTCGTTCGCCACACGAGGCCCCCGGAACGGGCGCCGGTGCGGCTCGGCGAGACCGACACGCCGAGGTCGGCGGGCCACGCCGACTGCCGGCGCGATGCCGGGAGTTCGGATCTGTGAGGCTGACCACAAATACCGCTTCGCCGCTCGGTGTGGCGGCGCCGCGCCTGTCACGCTGACACCACGAATCCATGACAGTTTCGCCACGCGAAAGAACCGGGGAGAAGGTATGACCGGCACACTCGCCTGGCTCGGCGGCGGCCTCGTCACGCCTTCGCGCGACGACATCGGGCCCGACCACGCCGGATATGTCGTCACCGGCGCCGCGGTGGCGCTGTTCGCCGTGGTCGCGGGACTGGTCACCGCCGTCGCGCTCGCCGCCGCCGACGGGATCGGGTTCTTCTTCGTCGCCGTGCTCGCGCTGCTCGCCGCCGTGGCGGCCGGTGCGATCGGACGGGCGCTCGCCACCAGGAACACCACCGACGACCGGCGCGGTACCGCCGCGCGCGTCGGAATCGGCGTGCTGGCCGGGGTGTTCGTGGCCGAGCTGGCCACCACCGTGCTGCTCGGCGGGACCGTCGACCGCGAGCTGGACGTGCGCGCCCACGCCGATGCCGAACGCGCGCCTGCCGTCGTCACCGCGCGCGCCGAGTACGACCTCGCCGTCGCCGACCGCGCCGCGCTCGACGCGTCCATCGCGACCGCGCAGGCCGACATCGACCGCAACCTCGTCATCGCGCGCTGCGAGTTCAATCCGACCCCGGAGTGCCCGCAGACCCGCATCACCGGTGTTCCCGGTCGTGGGCCCGAGGCCCAGACCGCCAACGAGATGCTCGACGACGCCCGCAAGCAGCTCGCCGCCGCACAGGCCCGCACCGACAGCCTCGACCAGCGCGTGCGCGCCGAAACGGCCGAGCTGGCCGCGGCTCGCGCCGACGCCTTCGCCGAGGGCGATCGCGGGATCGGCGCCCGCTGGCTGGCCATGAACGGCTACACCGCCGATCACCTCGGCGGCGCCGCGCTTCGCCTGCTGATGCTGGTCGCGGGAATCGCGCTGGCGTTGTCACCGCTGCTGCTGCGCTGGTGGCGCGGGGAGACCGCGCTCGACCGCAAGGTCGCCGCCGACGAGATCGCCGACCGGGCCGAACGTGCCGCCGACGCCGCCATCGCGGTGAAACAGGCCGAGGTGCGCACCGAGACGGCGGTGCTGCGGGCCGAGCAGGAACTCGACTCGCAACGATTGGCCATCGAGGCCGACGGCGTGATCGATCGAGAACGTCAGCGAACCAGGATCATCGCCGCGATCGGCGGTTTCGAGCTCGGGTACACCGAGCCGCATCGAAAGGACGAGTCCGTGGCTCTGGAGCCGACTTCGCAGCAGCAGCTGCCCGCCGGATACCTCCCGCACGCCCTGCCGCACGGCCAGGCCGGTGCGCTGGTACCCGCCGAGCAGGCACCGCCGCAGGCGCCGACCGGGGGCGGGCTGGAGCTGCCGATCATCGGGACCGTGCCGTTCACCGACACCGCCGCGCGCTGGATCCGGCCGCTCGTACCGTCGTTCGTCGCCAATGCCATCGACTCGGCCACGCATCCGCTGCGGACGGCGCGACAGGCGTTCGAAGAGGTCGAGGAGGTCACCTTCACGCTGCGCCGCAGCCGGAAGGTGACCGTCGATACCCAGGACTCGCAGCAGCAGTTCCAGCAGGCGCCGCAGCAGCTGGCGCCCGGGCTGGGTTACCTGCCCGCGGGTTATCCACAGCCGCAGTACAACCCGTACGCGCAGCAGATCGCGTCGAATGTGGTGGACGCGCCCGGCCGGAACTACCACCCGGATCCGCGTCAGTACCCTGGGCAGCCGAGCTACTCCGCGTTGCCCGCCGGACAGGGCACGGCGCTGCCGGCCGCCGGGCAGGGTGAGCTGGCCGGGTCGGATACGCAGGAGCTGCCGGGTGGTCAGCAGCGTCAGCTGCCGCCTGCTCGATAGTTCAGTGGACATCTGTTCACTGGGCCGCTAACGGTGATCGATCGCACCGATCAGCTCCGGTTGCGAACGACAAAACGCTCGGTCAGCAGTTGTTATACGTACCTGATTCGCCCGTGACCTAGCTAACAGGTTCGCCTGTACAGGTTGTTTCGGTTTACAGTTCGAAGGTGATCAGCGACGTACGCTCCGGGACGTCTTCGCCCTGGGGTTCGCCCCTGCTCGGACCCGCCGAGGAGAAGGCGGCCATCCGTCGGGTGCGGGTGCAGCTGCTGCTCACCGCTCCCCTGCTCATCGCCAACCTCATCGGCATCGCGATGACCATCGTGCTCGCGGGGTTCGTACTGCCCGGGCCGAGCATGTTCACCGGGCGACTGCTGCTGGTGAATGCCGTGTTCACGCCGCTGTGCGCGGTGGCCGCGCTCGCGGTCGGCACGGTGTGGGGGACCGTCGCCGGGCTGCGAACCATGCGCTGGGCCACCGACCCCGACCATGTACCGACACCGGCCGAACAGCGCGTCACCGTCTCGGCGCCGCGCTGGATGGTGCTGCAGCAGGCGATGTTGTGGACTTTGGCGCTCATCGTGCTCACCGTTGTGTACGGCGTGATCGAGCCGGGGCTCATCCCCAAGCTCATCCTCGCCATCGGGTCGGCCGCGATCGTGGTGTGCGCCAACAGCTATCTGATCGTCGAATTCGCGCTGCGGCCCGTCACCGCGCGGGTGCTGCAAGCCGATCCGCAACGCCGTCGCGGCATCGGCGTGTTCGGCCGCACCATGCTGTCGTGGCTGGTCGGTGTCGGTGTGCCGGTGGCGCTGGCGATGGTCGTCGCCATCTGGGCGCTGGCCGATCCCCAGGTGAGCAAGGCGCGCCTGGCCGTGTGCGTGCTCAGTCTCGGCGGGTCGGCGTTGCTGTTCGGCATGGTGCTCATGGCGCAGGTCGTCGCCGCGACGGTGGCGCCGATCCGTGGCGTGCGCCAGGCGTTGCGCCGGGTGGAGAACGGCGACCTCGACGCCGAGATCGCGCTCTACGACGGCACCGAACTCGGTGAGCTGCAGAGCGGTTTCAACCACATGGTGCACGGCCTGCGTGAACGCGCCATGATCGAGGACCTGTTCGGAAAACACGTCGGCCACGATGTCGCCATGGCCGCCATCGCCTCGCGCCCCGTCCTCGGCGGGACCGAAACCGAGGCCGCCGCCCTGTTCATCGACATCATCGGCTCCACGACCATGGCCGCCACCCTCCCCGCGCCCGAGATCGTCGGCATCCTCAACCGCTTCTTCGACATCGTCGTCGACGAGGTGGAACGCCACGGCGGTCTGCTCAACAAGTTCGAAGGCGACGCGGCCCTCGCCATCTTCGGCACTCCCGCACCGCTGGAAGACGCGGCGGGGCAGGCCCTTTCGTGTGCCCGCGCCATCCAGCGCCGCCTGCGCGACACCTCCGACCTGGAGGCGGGCATCGGCGTCGCCGCCGGGCGCGTGGTCGCGGGCAATGTGGGCACCCACAACCGCTACGAGTTCACCGTCATCGGCGATGCGGTCAACGAGGCGGCCCGCCTGTGCGAACTGTCCAAGCAGTACGAACAACGCCTGCTCACCTCCGCCACCACCCTCACCAAGTCCGCGCCGACCGAAGCGAACCACTGGACCCTGGGCGAGCAGGTCACACTGCGTGGCCGCCTGCAACCCACCCATCTCGCCCTCCCGCACACTCCGTGAACCCACTCCCCCGGCCGGGCCCCGCTAGACTCGGGCCGTGCGCCCCGTCGTGACCACGGTCGGCGCCGTCGGGGCGGGCATCGATCCGGCACAATCGCCGACGGTCCCGATCCGCCCCCTGCGATTTCGCGAGCTGCTCGACGAGCCGTTCGCCCTGATCCAGGCCCATATCCGGCCGCTGGCCGGGCTCGCGGGGGCAACGCTCACCCTGGCCGTACTCGGTGTTCTCGGCATCACCGGCCTGGTCTCACACCTCACCGACGGCTCCGATGCGGGTACCGCGTGGGCGGTGGTGCTGGCGACGGCCGCGTTCGGGTGGTTGTCGCGGTTGGTGTTGCGTGGCTCAACCGTCGCGCTGGCGCTGGCCGACTTCGCCGGCGCGCGCATCGGTTTGCGGGCGGGCATCCGGACCGCCGCACACCACGGCGGGCCGCTCGTGCTCGCGCAGATCATGTTCTCGCTCATCGGAATCGGTGTGCTGGCGGTCGGCAGCCTGCTCGTCATCACCTATCCGCTCGCCCTGATCTGGCTGTCGAATCTGCGGGCCCGCCGGTTCGTCACCGAACCCGCGATCATCGGCGAGAACGCCGGCTACCGGCAGGCCGTTGCCCGCTCGAAAGACCTGGTGGAAGGCGCGAACTGGAGCATCGGCGGACTCTGGCTCACCCAGCGAGTGCTGTTCGCCGTGCTCGCGGTGCCCGCCTTCGGTATCCCCTTCTTCCTGTCGGACTTCTCCGGCACCCACCGATGGGCCTTCATCACGCTGGTGGTCGGTGGTCTGCTGCTGGTGGTGACGGTCGCCGAGATCGTGGAAGCCACCAGCCGGGTGCTCTGCTACATCGACCGCCGCTGTGTCCGCGAAGGGCTCGACATCCGCATCCCGGGTGAGAACCGATGAACGACAACCAGTTCGGTCCCCCGCCACCGCCCCAGCTCGGCCCGGCCGCCGACCATCGCGCCGAAGCCGAGAACGCCGCGGGCCGCCGCGATTTCGACCGTGCCGTACGTGAGCGCTTCCGTGCGGTCCTGCGCGGACTGGAACAGAACGGCAGCCTGCCGGTGCGCCGCTCACGCACCGCGCAGGAAACCGCCGACGACGCGACCCTCGCCCTCCCACCCGAACAGTCCGCCGAATTACATCCGGCGGCAAGCACTTTCGACGAGGTCGTATACGGTGGCCGCCGCGCCACCGAGGACGAATACCGCCACCTCGAATACGCCGACCGCTACTCCCAGCACGCGCCACCACCGGTCGCCGAGCCGGTCGACATCGAGATCGTCGACACCGAACCCGCACCGCGCCGACAACTTCCGCCGCTCCCGGCGATCCTGCGCAACCCACGGTTCTGGGCCGTCCTCGCGGGCATCCTGTTCCTCGGCGTGCTCCTGTACGCGGGCCTGCAATCCTGCGGCGCGCCCAACGCACCCACCCCGCCCGACCCGCCACCGAACATCGACAGCCCACCGGACCGGCCCGACGACCTCCCCGACCCCGTCGGCGGCGACTCGATCTTCAGCACCCTGCCCGGCTGGCTGGCCTACGGCGGCCTGCAACTGCTCATCGCCTTCGCCGTCGTGGTGTGGTGGCGGGCCCGCAGACGCGGCGCACTGGTCGGCGAACCGCGCCCGGTGGAAGTGGCCGCCAACGAACTGCTCGCGGGCCAAGCCGGGCTGTACCGCCGCTCTGGCGACGTGGCCCACGTCGCCCACATCCTGCGCTCGGCGACCCTGCGCCGGATCCGGCCACGCCTCGGCGCCCGAACCGACGACCAACTCGTCGCGACCATCGCCACCCGCCTCGGCACCCCCGCCGCCCAGATCGGCACCGTACTGTTCGGCCCGGTGCCCGACGAACCGACCCTCTACCACGTTGCCGCACACCTCGAATGGATCGAGACGGAGCTCGGATGACCGACAACACTGTCCTGCAGAAGACGCCGACCGCGGCCGAGGCCGGGGCGGCGTTGGCCGCCTTGCGTACCGAGATCGGTAAGGCGGTGGTCGGGAACGATCAGGCCGTGCTGTACCTGGTGCTCGCGCTGCTGTGCCGGGGGCACGTGCTGCTGGAAGGTGTGCCGGGCGTGGCGAAGACGCTGCTGGTGCGTGCGCTGGCCACCTCGCTCGATCTCGAGCACGCGCGGGTGCAGTTCACCCCCGATCTGATGCCGGGTGATGTCACCGGTTCGCAGATCTACGACCCGCATTCGGCCGAGTTCACCTTCCGGCAGGGGCCCGTGTTCACCAACCTGCTGCTGGCCGACGAGATCAACCGCACCCCGCCGAAAACCCAGTCCTCGCTGCTGGAATCGATGGAGGAGCGTCAGGTTTCGGTGGACGGGCAGCCCCGGCCGCTGCCCGACCCGTTCGTGGTGATCGCCACCCAGAACCCGATCGAGCAGGAGGGCACCTATCCGCTGCCCGAAGCGCAGCTCGACCGGTTCCTGTTCAAGGTCGACATCCGCCTGCCCGAACGCGACGACGAGTTCCGCATCCTGCAGCGCCACGCCAACGGCTTCGACCCGCGCGACCTCGGTGCGGCCGGGCTGCGGCCGGTCGCCGGGCCGGCGCACATCGCGGCCGCGCGGGCCGCGGTGGGCCAGGTGACGGTGAGTCCCGAGGTGCTCGCCTACATCGTCGACCTGTGCCGGGCCACCCGGTCCTCGCCCGCCGTCGCGCACGGTGCGTCGACCCGTGGCGCCACCGCGCTGCTCGCGGCGGCCCGCGCCTTCGCCTGGCTGAACGGGCGTGGGTACGTGACCCCTGACGATGTGAAAACCGTTGCGGTTCCGGTGCTTCGGCACCGTCTGCAGTTGCGTCCGGAGGCCGAGCTGGACGGGGTGAGCGCCGAGGGTGTGCTCGCGTCGTTGCTCGGCTCGGTGCCGGTTCCGGTGTAACGGTGGTCGTCACAGGCCGGTTCGCGCTGCTCGCCACGATGGCGGGCGCGCTGGTGATGTTCGCCGTTCCGTCGTTCGGTGGTGTGCTCGGCGCGAGTTCGCTGCTGCTCGTCGTCCTGCTGATCGATGTGGCGCTGGTCGCACGCCCGAACGCACTCACCGTGACGCGCGAACCGTTGACCGTCGTCCGGCTGGGCCGGGAGACGGAAGTGGAACTGGCCGTGACCAATACGGGCACCACCGCGGTTCGTGGGCTGCTCTGGGATGCGTGGCCCGAGAGTGCGCGCGCCGAATACCGCACGCGCCGACTGGCTTTGGCACCGAACACCCGGATCCGGTTCCGCACCAGGCTGAATCCGGTATATCGCGGTGACCGGGTGGCGGGTCCGGTGACACTGCGCCTGCTCGGACCACTCGGCATGGCCGGGCGGCAGACTCGCGTCGACGCACCCGCCCGCGTCCGCGCGCTGCCCGCCTTCCGCAGCGAGCGCCTGCTGCGGTCGAAGGTGAAGCGGCTGCACCACCTCGAGGGCCGCAATGTCGCCAATACCCGTGGTCAGGGCACCGAATTCGATTCGTTCCGGGAGTACGTGGCAGGCGACGACGTGCGAAGCATCGACTGGCGGGCCACCGCGCGCGCCACCGATGTGCTCGTACGCACCTGGCGGCCCGAACGCAACCGGCACATGCTGATGGTGCTCGACACCGGCCGAGTCAGCGCGGGCCGGGTGGGCGACGGCACCAGGCTGGACTGCGCGATCGAAGCCGCCCTGCTGCTCGGCGGACTGGCCGGCGCGGCGGGCGACACCGTCGACCTGCTGGCCTACGACCGCACGGTGCGCGCGGAGGTGACCGGCGCCGGTGGTGCGGGCCTGCCGATGAAACTTATGCACACCCTTGCCGGGGTCACGCCGCAGCTTGTGGATACCGACACCGACGGCTTGGTCCGCACCGTGCTCGCCCGGGTGCGCAGGCGCGCGCTGATCGTGTGGTTCACCAGTCTGGACGGTCCGACGGTCACCGAACACCTGCTGCCCGCGCTGCCGACGCTCACCCGACGGCACCGGGTACTCATCGTCTCGGTGACCGACCCCGACATCGCCGCCGCCGCTCGCGACCGGGAAACCGCCGATGCCGTCTACACCTCGGCCGCCGCCGAGACCGTGCTGGCCGAGCGGGCGGTGGTGCGGGAATCCCTGCGCAGGCGCGGGGTCGCGGTGGTCACCGCGGCGCCGGATCAGCTGCCGGAGGCGCTGGCCGACGAGTATCTGGAGCTCAAGCGGTCTGGTTCGCTCTGAGTTGTGGACAGCCGGAGTTTCCACCGGCACTCACAGTTCATGCACCGATTCACCAACAGGTTGTCCACAGGGCGAGCCTGTGTACAACTTCTCAGTGCAGCGAAAGCTGCTGGCGCCGAGACAGAATCGCGCCGATCACGTGATACGGGGGATAACCGGCGGGCACCTGCGTGCGGACCGCCGCGCACATCGACTCGGCCAGCTTCGTCCCCAGGTGGTGCTGAGCGGCCGGGGTGAGGGTGCGCAGCCTGGTGAGGTACTGCCGTGCGGCCGTCGCGAGGTCGTCGGACAGGTCGGTCGGGTCGAGCTGCGCCGCCCAGCCGGTGAGCCACGGTGGTGCGGCCGCCAGCGCGGGCCGGGGAAGCTGCTGACGGGTGTGCACAACCACCGTGCCCGCGAGCACGTCACCCACGCGCCTGCCCTTGCGCGAGCACAGCGAGGTGATCACCGCGACCGCGCCGAAGCCACCGAGCATCCAGAAGTCGACGATCGCCCCCGCCAGCCCACGGGTGAGAGCGTGCCGGAAATCCGTCGGGCCCGCATCGGCGCGAACGACCCGCAGCCCGAACGCCATCTTCCCCAGGGACCGTCCGCGGGTGAGGGTTTCGCTGCACACCGGATAGCCGACCAGCACGGTCACGATGGTGACCACCGCGAGCACCGACATCCACGCCTCGTCGGCGGCGCTCCACAACAGCATCAGCATCCCGGCGTAGAACAGGCCGAAGGCCAGCGTCAGCTGCAGCATCAGGTCGAGCAGGAAAGCGCCCGCACGGCTGGGGATACGCGCGATGGGAAGTTCGAGCGCCACCGCTTCGCCGGTGGTGAATTCGGCCATGTGGCTAGCATTCCCGATATGGACACCGATGCCTACAGCTGGGCGCGTCAACGGTCGTGGTATCGGCTGGATCAGCTGGTCCGTCAGCGCAGGCTCACCGGGGCCGAGGCCGACGAACTGATCGCCCTGTACCGCTCGGCGTCCCAGCAGCTGGCCAAGCTGCAGGGCCATCGGGCCGATCCCGAGGTGCTCGCCGGGCTCAGCGCGCTGCTCGCCCGCGCGCGTGGGCGCGTGCTCGCGGCGCGCGCACAGCCGTGGCGCGAGATGGGCAGATTCTTCACCAGGGGCTTTCCGGCGGCTGTGTACAGAGCATGGCCGTGGTGGTTGGGGACAACCGCGATCTTCCTGCTCGTCAGCACGGTGATCGCGGTGCTTGTGGACAACTCGGCGGGCGCCCGCGATGCCCTGGGGATTCCCGAGGGCGATCACTCGATCATCACCGGACCTGGGGGTTCGTTCGAGACCTACTATTCCGAACACCCCAACGACGCCTTTGCCGCCAAGGTGTGGACCCACAATTCCTGGGTCTCGGCCATCGCCTTGTTCACCGGCGTGCTGATCCTCCCGGCTGTGTATGCCCTGTTCATGAACGCGCTGAATCTGGGGATAACCGGTGGATTGATGACCGACGCCGGCCGGCTCGACTCGTTCTTCGGTTTCATCCTTCCGCACGGAACGCTCGAGCTCACGGCGCTGTTCGTGGCGGGTGGTGTCGGCTTGAAGCTCGGCTGGACGCTGGTCGATCCCGGTCGGTCGAGCCGGGCCGCCGCGATGGCCCGGCAGGGCCGGGCGACTGCCACTGTCGCGCTCGGGCTGGTCGCGGTGCTGCTGGTGTGTGGATTGCTAGAGGGCTTCGTGACGCCGAGCGGCCTGCCCGCGCCCGTGCGCATCGCTCTCGGCTTCCTGGCCGAAGGATTGTTCCTCACCTATGTGTTCGTGGTGGGCCGCCGGGTCGCCGAAGAACAGGACGCCGCTTCCGCGCTGCCCGAGGCCATGCCCGATCCGGCCCTGCGATGGCTGCCGAAGGTTCCCACGCGGGTGTGATCACGCATCTGCACGTGCATTTGTGCGGCAGGCAACTCCGAGCACACCTCGGCTGTGAGCCCACTGGGCAATCGACAGCTACGTGAGGTTACGAGTTGGTGAACTCCCCCGATTTGAGTTCCGCTGGCCGCAGCGAGTCGAGCTCGAGCTGCGGCCAGCGTTGCCGTTAACTGTACACAATCGTTATGCCCATGCAACCCCCAACGCGCAGGTTAGGGGTATCGAGTGCGGGTCTGCGAAGACGTGTGAAGCGCACGCTCTCCACAACTACAGCTAACTCCTGGCGCGTCATCGGGACGGCAATTGCACACACCGGGAATTCACCTTCGGCAAACCTGGGACCATCGGTCCCATGCGTTCGAAGGGGCGGTCCAGGGAATATTGCTGCCCATTGCCCACACCCCCGACCACCCCCCGCGCATAGCCGATAACCTGCGACAACGGCAACCGGATTTCGGTTTGCGCGATACTCGGGGCCTTAAAAGAAACCTTAAGTTTGTTTACAAGGCTGCAAACATGATCAACAACTAGCAATCAGGTCGAATCACCTGCCATACAGCTACTTACTGCGCGGCTGACAAGTTGCGCAGACCCTCCCGAACGGCGCGAGACGGGCAGTGAAACAGCTGGAAGACGGCCGGATTACCGCGCTGTGATCTTCGCCTCACCGCCCCGGAATGCCGAAGCCCTACGATGACGAGATGACCGGGGTCAAGGACCGTTTGTTCACCATCGTTGCCGGCCAGCTCGGTAATCCGCACGGACCACTCGGCAAGGTGGTGGCCTTGCTCCTCAATCGGGGGAACAAACGCGCCATCGCGGGTGCCGTCGACGGCGCCGCCCCCGCCGCGGGCGCGGATGTGGCCGATATCGGTTTCGGCGGCGGCGCCGGCTTGGCGATGCTGCTGGAGCGAGTGGGCCCGGACGGCGTGGTGCACGGCATCGAACCCTCGCCAGACATGCTCGCCCGCGCCCGTGGCACCTATGCCATGGAGGTGGCCGAGGACCGGCTCGTGCTCACCGAGGGCACTCTCGCCGCCCTGCCGCTGGCCGATGCGAGCCTGGACGCGGCGATCACAGTGAACACCATCTACTTCCTCGACGACCTGCCCGCCGCGTGTGCCGAACTCGACCGCGTGCTCCGGTCCGGCGGCACGGCCGTGATCGGTATCGGCGATCCGGACGGTATGGCCCGGATGCCTTTCACCCCTTATGGATTCACGCTGCGCCCGGTGGCCGAGGTGACGGGCGCGCTCACCGGTGCCGGTTTCACTGTCGAACAGCGCACCCTGCCCGGCCCGCCGTTCCCCTTCCATCTACTCTTCGCGCGCAAGGAGTGAGCGTCGCCGGAAACGACAAAAGGCCCGATCCCGTGGGATCGAGCCTTTTGCTCTCTGTGGGCGAAGGGGGACTTGAACCCCCACGTCCTTACGGACACTGGCACCTGAAGCCAGCGCGTCTGCCATTCCGCCACTCGCCCGAGCGACTCGAAAAATCTAACATGCCCTCCGGCTGAAAATAAAATCGGGTCCCTGACCTGCGGTGATGCGGACCCGTTCGGCTCGGGAACCGGGGCGCCGCGCCGGGAGTTACCTGGTAGGAGGATCGTGGATATCATGCAAGGAACGTGGTCGGGTTCGGACACGCCGTAAAGGGCACTCCGACAGGACGGACACGCGCACCGAAGGGAGGGCTGTGATGGGCATCGTGTCGAGATTCGAACGTCGCTTACAGAGCGCCGTCGGTGACGTGTTCGCGAGGGTGTTCGGCGGCAGCGTCGTTCCCCAGGAGGTAGAGGCCGCGCTGCAGCGCGAAGCCGCAGATCGGATCCAGGAACTGGAGGGCGGGCATCAGCTCGCACCCAACAGTTATGTGATCACGATCAACGAATCAGATTTCGGGAAACTCGACGCAGATCACGACCTGACGACCAAGGCGTTCGCCAAACATCTGCAGGATTACATCCGCGAGCAGGGCTGGCAGACCTACGGCGAAGTGCACGTGGCGTTCGAGGCATCACCTACGCTGCACACCGGAATGTTCAGAGCGAGCGGCCGCGTCGACCCCGACGCCGGTCGCGGGACCGTCCCACCTCGCCCCGGACCGCCACAACGACCCGCACACCCGCAACCAGGAGCTGGCCCCATGACGCACAACTCAGGCTACGAGCCAAGCCGAGAGCCCGCGGAGTCCGATCCACGCAACCGCGGGTACGCACCGCCGCCCGCCGCGCCTGGGGCTCCCTATCCGCCTGCCGACGACTACGGCCGCGGTGGCTACGGCGCGCCCGAGGGCCAGCCCGGCTACGACCCCGCCTACGGCCAGCAGGGCGGCGAGTACCACAACGGGTACGACCAGGCCCCGCAGCCGGGCTACGGTCAGCCCGGGTACGGCCAGCAGGGCTATGCCGAACCCGGATACGACCAGCAGGGCGGGTACGGCCAGCAGGCCTACAGCCAGCAGGGTGGTTACGGTCAGCCCGGGTACGCCGAGCCGGGCTACGACCAGCAGGGTGGGTACGGCCAGCAGGGTTACGCCGATCCGCAGCAGGCCTACGGCCAGCAGCCCGGGTACGGCCAGCAGGGTTACGCCGAACCCGGATACGACCAGCAGGGCGGCTACGGCCAGAACGGTTACGCCGAGCCCGGCTACGGTCAGTCCTCCGGTTACGGCGCCCAGGCGGCCGGTTACGCCGAACCCGCTTACGAGGAGCCCGCCGGTTACGGCCAGCAGGGTGGGTACGCCCAGCCGCAAGCCGGTTACGGCCAGCCCGCGGGTGGTTACGGTGCCCCGGCCCAGTCCAGCTACTCGGCCACGCTGCAGCTCGACGACGGCAGCGGCCGCACCTACCAGCTGCGTGAGGGTTCCAACATCATCGGCCGCGGCCAGGACGCGCACTTCCGGCTGCCCGACACCGGTGTGTCGCGCCGCCACATCGAGGTCCGCTGGGACGGCCAGACCGCCATGCTCTCCGACCTGGGTTCCACCAACGGCACGCTGGTCAACGGCTCGCCGGTACAGGACTGGCAGCTCGCCGACGGTGACGTCATCCGGGCCGGACATTCCGAGATCCTGATCAGGATCGTCTGATCCCGTAAGCTGCGCGGTGCAGGTCACGTGTCGACGCCGTCGGCCCTATGATGCTGCCATCACACGCACGGCCCCGACCTCGGGGCCCGCAAGCCAGCACGCTGGTGGGGGTCACTTCGTCCCCTGCCGCACCGACGTACCCGGGCGAACAGGAGGTGGAACGCCGTGCAGGGACTGATCCTGCAATTGACCCGCGCGGGGTTCCTGCTGCTGCTCTGGTTGTTCGTCTGGGCCGTTCTGCGGACCTTGCGCAGCGATATCTACGCGGCATCCGGCATCCGGATACAGCCGAGGGCCGCACGCGGAGCGCGTGGTTCCATCGGTCTGCCATCCCTGAGCCGAGGCCAGAAGGGCGCCAAGTATCTAGTGGTGACTCATGGTTCACTAGCCGGCACTCGGATCACACTCGGCACGCAGCCGGTCCTCATCGGCCGCGCCGACGATTCGACGCTGGTACTCACCGACGACTACGCCTCGACCAGGCACGCGCGACTGTCTCAGCGTGGTGACGACTGGTACGTGGAAGACCTCGGTTCCACCAACGGCACGTATCTCGACCGCGCGAAAGTCACCACCGCCGTCCGTGTTCCGCTCGGCACTCCTGTCCGGGTCGGCAAAACAGTGATCGAGCTGCGATCGTGACACTTGTTCTGCGCTACACCGCGCGAAGCGACCGCGGACTCGTCCGGGGCAACAACGAGGATTCGGTCTACGCGGGCGCTCGCCTGCTGGCCCTCGCCGACGGTATGGGTGGACACGCCGCCGGTGAAGTCGCCTCCCAGTTGATGATCGCCGCGCTGGCGCATCTCGACGACGACGAACCCGGCGAGGACATCCTCGGCAAGCTCGACCGCGCCACCCGTTCCGGCAACGCCGCCATCGCCGACCACGTCGAGGCCGAACCCGAACTCGACGGCATGGGCACCACGCTCACCGCCATCCTGTTCGCGGGCCGCAAGCTCGGCATGGTGCACATCGGCGACTCGCGCGCCTACATGCTGCGCGACGGCGAACTCACCCAGATCACCCGCGACGACACCTTCGTGCAGTCGCTGGTCGACGAGGGTCGCATCACGCCCGAGCAGGCGCACACCCATCCGCAGCGTTCGCTCATCATGCGTGCCCTCACCGGCAATGAGATCGAGCCGACGCTCATCATGCGCGAAGCCCGCGCCGGTGACCGGTATCTGTTGTGCTCCGACGGACTCTCCGACGTGGTGAGCGACGAGACCATCGGCAACACCATGCGCGAAGGCAATACCGACGAGTGCGCCGACCGGCTCATCGAATTGGCTTTGCGCTCAGGTGGTCCCGACAACGTCACCGTCGTCGTCGCCGATGTGATCGACCTCGACTACGGGCAGAGTCATCCGATCGTCGCCGGTGCCGCCTCCACCGAGGAGGAGGAAGACGCGCCGCCGCCGAACACCGCGGCCGGCCGTGCCGCCGCCATGCGTCCGCCGCGCGCCCAGCCGCGCCGGGCCGCCGCCGCTCCCCCGCCGCCCGAGACCAAGTCGCACAAGCTGCGCTGGCTGCTGCTGTCGGTCGCCTTGATCGTGGCCGTCGCGGTAGGACTCGTGGTGGGCTACAAGATGATTCGCAGCAACTACTACGTGGGCGCCGACAACGATCAGGTGGTCGTGATGCGCGGCCTGCCCGGTTCGATCCTCGGCTACGCCATCCACGACGTGGAGCTCACCGCCTGCGTGAACAGCAAGAACGAGATCACCCTCCTCGAAGTCGGCGCCACCGCCCCCAACGGCTGCAAGAAGCTGATGGTCAGCGATCTCAAGCAGACCGGCCGCGACCAGGTGGAACGCAGCCTGCCGCCGGATTCGCTGGCCCAGGCCCGCGAGAGCATGCGCCGGCTCACCGGCGAGGTCCTCGACCCGTGCCCCAAGAAGGAATCGGTGCCGCAGCCGGGTGTGCTGCCCACCGAGGTTCCCCCTGCCACCCCGGCGCCCGCGCCCGGCCCCGGTGACCAGCCCGCCACGGCGACACCGACGCCCGCACCGACCACTACGCCCGCCCCGACACCTTCCCCGCAGATCTCAGGGGAGAACTGCCGGGTGACGGACTGATGTCCGCACCGGCACCACCGTCGGCGGGGGCTTTCCCGAGTCCCCCAGGCGGATTCGCGCCCGCACCGCCGCCCTCGACGCGGCGGAATCAGGAGCTGTTGCTGCTGGCGGGCGCGGCGGGTATCACGACGGTGTCGTTGTTCATCGTCGAGGCGAGCCAGGAACAGTCGATCACCTGGGACATCGCCAAGTACGGTGTGGCGTTCCTCGCGCTGTTCGGAGTGGCGCATCTGGCGGTTCGCCGGTTCGCGCCGTTCGCCGACCCACTACTGCTACCGATCGTGGCGCTGCTCAACGGTCTCGGTCTCGTCCTGATCCACCGCCTCGACCTCGCCGACGCGCAGCAGGCGGCATACGACTCGAGCCCCATCCCGTCCCCGGACGCCAACCAGCAGATCATGTGGACCGGCCTGGGCATCGTCGTGTTCATCAGCCTGCTCATCGTGTTGCGTGACTACCGCACGCTGGCGCGCTACACCTACACACTAGGCCTGGTCGGGCTGATCGCGTTGGCGATTCCGGCACTGTTGCCGAGCCGGTTCTCCGAAGTCAACGGCGCCAAGATCTGGATCAAGCTCCCCGGATTCAGTGTGCAGCCGGGCGAATTCGCCAAGATCCTGCTCATCATCTTCTTCGCGGGTGTGCTCGTCGCCCAGCGTGACCTGTTCACCGCCGCGGGCAAGCATTTCCTCGGCATGGAGTTCCCGCGTCCGCGCGACCTCGGTCCGGTGCTGATCGTGTGGGTCGTGTGCATCGGTGTGCTCGTGCTCGAAAAGGATCTCGGCACCTCGCTGCTGATCTTCGGCACGGTGCTGGTGATGCTCTACATCGCGACCGAACGGGTGGGCTGGTTGCTCATCGGCGGCGGCCTGCTCGCGCTCGGCTTCGTGTTCGCCTACCAACTGTTCGGGCATGTGCGCGTGCGCGTGGATACCTGGCTGCACCCGTTCGACGACTACCACAACACCGGCTACCAGATCTCGCAGTCGCTGTTCGGTTTCGCCACCGGCGGCCTGGCGGGCACGGGTCTGGGCAGCGGGCGTCCGCAGCAGGTGCCGTTCGCCAAGACCGACTTCATCGTCACCACCATCGGTGAGGAACTCGGCCTGATCGGCCTGGCCGCCGTGCTGATGCTGTTCCTGATCTTCATCGTGCGTGGGCTGCGCACCGCGCTCGCCGTGCGCGACAGTTTCGGCAAGCTGCTCGCGGCGGGCCTGTCGTTCACCATCGCCATCCAGATCTTCGTGGTGGTCGGCGGCGTCACCAAGCTGATCCCGCTGACGGGTCTGACCACACCGTTCATCTCCTACGGTGGTTCCTCGCTGCTGGCCAACTACGCGCTGCTCGGGTTGCTGATCAAGATCTCCGACGCCGCCCGCGCGCCCGCGCCGACCCGCAAACGCGCACCGGCGCCGATCGCCGAGGCGTCGACCGAGTTGTTGCGCAGGTCGGAAGGCAGGGCGAGCGCATGAACACTCCACTACGCCGGGTCGCCGTCGCCGTGATGGTGATGGTCGTCGCGCTCCTGGTGAACGCCACCTATCTGCAGGTGGTCAAGGCCGACGACCTGCGCGCCGACCCGCGCAACGTGCGCGTGCTGCTCGACGAGTACTCGCGCCAGCGCGGACAGATCTCCGCAGGCGGCACCGTGCTCGCGGGGTCGGTGGCCACCGACGACCGGTACAAGTACCTGCGCCAATACCCGAGCAGCCCACCGGCTTACGCGCCCGTCACCGGGTTCTACTCGATGCAGTACGGCAAGACCGGGATCGAGCTGGCCGAGGACCCGTTGCTCTCGGGCAACGACTCGAGCCTGTTCGGGCGGAGGCTCGTCGACATGTTCTCCGGTCGCGACCCGCGCGGCGCCAATGTGATCACCACCTTGAACCCGGTGATGCAGCAGGTGGCCTACGACGAGATGACGGCCAAGGGCTACACCGGTTCGGTGGTGGCGATCGAGCCGAGCACCGGCAAGATCCTGACGATGGTCTCCACCCCGAGTTACGACCCCAACGAACTGTCGGGCCACGACGGTGCGGCCGGGCGGGCGGCGTGGGACCGGCTCAAGAACGACCCGTCCCAGCCGATGCTCAATCGCGCGGTCTCCCAGACCTATCCGCCCGGTTCCACCTTCAAGGCCGTGGTCACCGCCGCCGCGCTGGCCAACGGTGTGAGCGTGGACGACCAGTTCACCGCCGCCCCCAACATCACCCTGCCCGGCACCAGGACCACGCTGGAGAACTACAACGGCGCCACCTGCGGTGACCAGCCGACCGCCTCGCTCACCGAGGCCTTCCGGCGGTCCTGCAACACCGCGTTCGTCGAGCTGGGGATGAAGGTCGGCGCCGCCGAACTGAAGGACCAGGCCGCGGCCTTCGGGATCGGCCCGCACCGCGGTGTCCCGATCCCGGTCGCCGAGTCGACGGTCGGGCCGATCCCCGACAACGCGGCTCTCGGCCAGAGCAGCATCGGTCAGCGCGATGTCGCGGTGACCCCGCTCGACGTCGCCGTGATCGCCGCGACCATCGCCAACGGCGGCTCCCGGATGCAGCCGTACCTGGTGGACCAGACGCAGGCTCCCGACCTGTCGGAGCTGAGTGTGACCGAGCCCTTCTCGGTGGGCCAGGCCGTGAGTCCACAGGTAGCGTCGAGCCTGGTGAACCTGATGATCGCCTCCGAAGCCAACACCGCGGGCGGCGGCCGGTCGCCGTACCAGATCGCGTCCAAGACCGGCACGGCCGAACACGGCAGCAATCCCCGTAACACCCCGCCGCATGCCTGGTATATGGCCTTCGCGCCCGCGCAGAACCCGAAGATCGCCATCGCGGTGATCGTCGAGAACGGCGGCGACCGGGCGCTGGCGGCGACCGGCGGCTCGGTGGCCGCACCGATCGCCAGGTCGGTACTGGACGCAGGCCTGGCAGGGGGCTGAACGAAATGAGTGTGCGAGTGACAACACGGGGGCCCCGATGCTGAACAACGGCGCCATGATCGCCGACCGCTACCGCCTGCAGCGGCTCATCGCCACCGGCGGTATGGGTCAGGTGTGGGAAGCGATGGACACCCGGCTCGACCGCCGGGTGGCGGTCAAGGTCCTCAAGACCGAGTTCTCCGCCGACCCGACGTTCCGTCAGCGGTTCCGGGTCGAAGCACGCACCACCGCGCAGCTCAACGCGCCGGGGATCGCGGGCATCTACGACTACGGCGAGACCACCGACCCGTCCGGCGGCGAAACCGCCTACCTGGTGATGGAGCTGGTGCAGGGCGAACCCCTCAACGCCGTGCTCAACCGCATGGGCAGACTCTCGGTGATCCAGGGCCTCGACATGCTCGAGCAGACCGGACGCGCGCTCGAGGTGGCCCACGCCGCGGGTGTGGTGCACCGCGACGTGAAGCCGGGCAACATCCTGGTGACGCCGACCGGTCAGGTGAAGATCACCGACTTCGGCATCGCCAAGGCCGTCGACGCCTCCCCGGTGACCAAGACCGGCATGGTGATGGGCACCGCCCAGTACATCGCCCCCGAACAGGCCGTCGGCGAGGACGCCACCGCCGCCTCCGATGTGTACTCCCTCGGTGTGGTCGGGTACGAGGCGCTGGCAGGCGTGCGCCCGTTCACCGGTGAGGGCGCGATCACCGTCGCCATGAAGCACGTGCGCGACGCGCCGCCGCCGCTGCCCGCCGATCTGCCCGCCAATGTGCACGAGCTGATCGCGATCACCATGGCCAAGGATCCGGCGCAGCGCTACCGCAGCGGTGGCGAGTTCGCCGACGCCGTGGCCGCCGTGCGCGCCGGGCACATGCCGCCCGTACCCGGTGGTGCCGCCGCGTCGATGACCGGGGCGACCCGCGTGCTGCCGCCCGGCCCCACCACCGTGATCCCGGCCGCCGACTACGACGGCGCGACCATGCGTTTCGGCAATCAGCCGCCGACCGGCGGATACGCGGGCCCGGCCACGCAGGCCGCCGCGCCCGCCGCCGTCGCCGCGACCAACGATGCCAAGAACAACCAGAAATGGCTGATCTCGCTCGGTGTGGGTGCGCTGCTGCTCGGCGGTGGCGTGATCTGGCTGCTGTTCGGCGGCGAACCCAACCGCGACACCGGCCCGACCACAACCACCGTGCAGACCACCGCGCCGGTTGCCCCGCCGGTGACGACCACCCGTCCGCTGCCGCCGCCGGTCACCTCCGAGGAACCCGCGCCGACGCAACCCGACCGCCCGACGACGACAACGCCGGAACCGACGACGACCACGGAACCGCCGACCACCACGCCGGAACCGACCACGACCAAACCGGAACCGACGACCACCGTCCCCAAGACGACCAAACCGGAACCGACCACCACGAAACCGGCGGCGGCGACCACCACCCGGGACAAGCCGCGTATCCCCACCTTCGATCTACCATTTCCGAATGAGGACAACAACGCCGTAGGCCCGAACATAGGACAGCAATGACCACCCCGAAGAATCTCTCCTCGCGGTACGAGCTGGGCGAGATCATCGGGTTCGGCGGCATGTCGGAGGTGCACAAGGCCCGCGACGTGCGCCTCTCGCGCGACGTCGCGATCAAGGTGCTGCGCGCCGACCTGGCCCGCGACCCAACGTTCTACCTGCGCTTCAAGCGCGAGGCGCAGAACGCGGCCGCGCTGAACCACCCGGCCATCGTCGCGGTCTACGACACCGGCGAGGCCACCGTCGACGACGGGCCGCTGCCCTACATCGTCATGGAGTATGTCGAGGGCGACACCCTGCGCGACATCGTGCGCGGCAAGGGTCCGCTGGCGCCGCGCAAGGCGATGGAGATCGTCGCCGATGTCTGCGCCGCACTCGACTTCAGCCACAAGGCGGGCATCGTCCACCGGGACATGAAGCCCGCCAACATCATGATCAACCGCGCGGGCGCGGTGAAGGTGATGGACTTCGGCATCGCGCGCGCGATCGCCGACAGCTCCAACCCGATGACCCAGACCGCCGCCGTGATCGGTACGGCGCAATACCTTTCACCCGAGCAGGCGCGCGGCGAGACCGTCGACGCGCGCTCGGACGTGTACTCGGTCGGCTGTGTGCTGTTCGAAATCCTCACCGGCCAGCCACCTTTCACCGGTGATTCACCGGTCGCGGTGGCCTACCAGCATGTGAAGGAAGACCCGCCGCTGCCGTCGTCGGTGAACCCGGCGGTCCCGCGCGAGCTCGATTCGGTGATCCTCAAGGCGATGGCCAAGAACCCGGCCAACCGCTACCAGACCGCCGCGGAGATGCGCGCCGATCTGATCCGGGTGCTCGGCGGGCAGAAGCCGAGCGCGCCGATGGTGATGAACGACGAGGACTACGCCGGCTACGACGAGCCGGCGCCGCGCCGGTTCCACGACCGCGACGACACCTCCGAACACCCCGCCGTCGGCCCGCCCGCCGAGCAGGGCAATCGCACCGGTTTGATCGCGCTCGGCGTCGCCGCGGCGCTCGCCGTCGCGTTCGGCATGTTCTGGGTGCTGATCGGTCCGGGCAGCAAGCCCGACCAGGTCGCGGTACCCGACTTGTCCGGCAAGACCGCGCAGCAGGCCGAATCCGAGCTCGTCAAGGCCGGTTTCAGCGTGGCCGTGCAGCAGAAACCGGACGGCAAGGTCGCGCCGGGCAATGTGATCGCCACCCAGCCGCTCGGCGGGTCGCGCATCGACGAGGGCAGTACCGTCACCCTGCAGGTGTCGACCGGACCCGCGCAGGTCGCGGTGCCGCGCATCCTCGGGATGACCCAGGCCGAGGCCGAGCAGGCGCTGAATTCGACCGGGCTGCAGATGGATCCGAATGTGCAGCGGCGCGCCTCCAGCGTCGCCGACACCGACCGGGTGATCGGGCAAGAACCGACCGCGGGCGTGCGCATCGACATCGAGCAGCCGATCGTCATCGTCATCGGCAGCGGGCCCGAACAGGTCCGGGTACCCGACGTGGTTGGCCAGGACATCTCCGTCGCCGAACCGAACCTCACCGTGAGTGCCGGATTCAAGGTGGAGGTCAAGGAGGTGCTCTCGCCCCAACCGAAGGGCCAGGTGCTCTCCACCAGCCCGGCGGGCGGCAGCAACGCGGAGAAGGGCTCGACCATCACCGTGCAGGTGTCCCTCGGCGACCGCATCACCGTTCCTGACCTGACCGGGCTCACCCCCACCCAGGCCCAGGAGAAGTTGCGTGCGCAGGGCTGGACCGGTCAGCTCAGCCAGACGACGGTCATCACCCTCGACGGCAGTGCCTCGGGCAAGGTCGTGGGGCAGAACCCGCCTGCGGGCACCTCGGTTACGATGAGCGGAAACGTGATCCTGCAGGTAGGCGCCTCACCCATTCCACGGTGAGGCCCACGGGCCTAGACTTGGGCTAGCTCCATCCCACCCAGCACTGCTGAACGAGGAGGTAGCCCATGACCACAGCCAGGGACATCATGAAGCCCGGCGCTCAGTGGATCACCCGCGACGACACCGTGGCCACGGCCGCGGCGGCGATGGCCGATCTCGGTGTCGGCTCGCTCGTCGTCGCCGACGACAACGAACGCATGTGCGGCATCATCACCGACCGCGACATCGTCGTGAAGTGCATCGCGCGCGGCCTGTCACCCGAACTGACGACCGCGGCCGAACTGTGCGAGGCGACGCCGCGCTGGATCAGCGCGGACGCCGATGTGGAAGACGTGCTCGACCAGATGGAAGACCATCGCGTGAAGCGGATGCCGGTGATCGAGAACAAGCGGCTGGTCGGCATGATCAGCGAGGCCGATCTGGCTCGCCACCTGGACGACAATCAGCTCGGCGAGTTCGTCACCGCCATCTACGGGCGGCCCTGACTCCCGTCAGCTCAGGTCGAGGTGATCGTTCATCGACCTGGCCGCCTCGGCCAGGTCGGTGAGTTCGACGACCTCCACACCGTTGGTACGGAGTTTGTCCACACCCTCGCAGGCCGCGACGAACAGGCTCGGTTCGCGCCAGGCGATGACCACCCTGGGGATACCCGCCGCCAGGATGCGGTCGGTGCACGGCAGCCGGGTCGCGGTGGCGCGCGTCGAGCAGGGTTCGAGCGTGCTGTAGATCGTCGCGCGGGCCAGGCGGGGGTCGTCGGCGTCGAGTTTGTTCAGCGCCGATTCCTCGGCGTGCACCTTTTCGTCGGTCTCGCGTGAGTAGCCGGTAGAGATTTCCACACCGTCGACGACGATGACGGCGCCCACCGAGTAGGCCGTCGAACTGGGCGGACACTGCCGGGCCAGTTCGATGGCCCTGTGCATGAAGCGGTGATCGAGGCTGTCTGTGTGCACGTCTTCCCCTGGGTTCGAAAGTTATCCACAGCCTGTGGCAGTTGTGGAGTCGGTCATGTTCAGGTTGTGCAGTACGCCGGTGGATGAACTGTGAACAGCGGTATTTCCCCAGGTCGGCAGCCGGAATCCGATCACAGGTCCGGTGGATGAACCGGGTCTGTCGGTGCGCCGACCAGGTAGTTCATGACAGCGACATCCCCAAGTTGTTCCACACCCGTCAAGTGGAGTCGACGCTGTGGTCCGCCGGGGAACAGGGCCGGGCCGACGAAGCGGGGCGCGGCCGCGTCACCGACCAGGATCGGCGCGATCGCCAAGCGGATCTCGTCGACCAGGTCGGCGGCGAGGAAACCTGTGTGCATCCGGGTGCCGCCTTCGACCATCAGCCTGTGGATACCGCGCGCGGCGAGGTCGTCGAGCAGGGTGGTCAGGTCGAGCCGGTCACCGAGGCACACGATCTCGGCGGTGTCGACGAGCCGGTCGCCGAGCCGGACCGCTCCTGCCGTGGTGGTGTAGACGATTTTCGCGCCACCGGTGTGCCAGAAGCGCAGCTGCGGATCCAGCTCGCCGGACGCGGTGACGGTGATCTTCACCGGATACTCCGGGCGGCCCGACGACACCCGCGTCGCCCGCCGCTCGGCGCTGTTCACCAACAGGCGGGGATTGTCGATCCGCAAGGTACCCGCACCGATGAGGACCGCGTCGGACTCGGCGCGCAGCCGGTCGACCTCGTCGAAGTCGGCGCTGTTGGACAGCAGCAGCCGCTGCGCGCTCGCGTCATCGATGTAGCCATCGAGACTGGTCGCCACAGACAAGAGCACTCGCGGGCGTCTCGGCGGGGCGGCGCTCCCGTCGCCACCGCCGGATGCCGCAGGCACCTCGCTCACGGAGTCACCAGCGCGGCGACCTCCGCCTCGAGCGCCGACACCAGCGCCTCGGCCGGGCGTTCGCCGCAGACCTCGAGCCAGTTGGCCAGCATCCGGTGCCCGCCCTGGGTGAGCACCGACTCCGGGTGGAACTGCACGCCGTGGATCGGCAGGCTGCGGTGGCGCATGGCCATCACGATGCCGCTCTCGGTGTGGCCGACCACTTCCAGCTCCGCGGGCATGGTCTCCGGGAGCACGGTGAGCGAGTGGTAGCGGGTGGCGGTGAAGGGGTCGGGCAGACCGGCCAACACGCCCGAGCCGAGGTGGTACACCGAACTGGTCTTGCCGTGCAGCAGTTCCGGCGCCCGGTCGACGGTGCCGCCGAACGCCTCGCCGATGGCCTGGTGTCCGAGACACACGCCGAGCAACGGCTTCTCGTATTTGGCGGCGGCATGCACCAGCGGAATGCTCGCACCCGCCCGGTCGGGGCTGCCCGGCCCGGGGCTCACCAGCACGCCGTCGAAAGCGCCGCCTTCGTCGCCACGGGCGAGCAGGGTGTCGAGGTCGGCCAGGCGCGGGTCGTCGTTTCGCCATACGACGGCGTCGGCACCCAGCTGGCCGAGGTATTGCACCAGGTTGAACACGAAGCTGTCGTAGTTGTCGACGACCAGAACACGCATGCAACGAGGGTACGTGCCCGGCCGGTAGGTCGTCGCATCCATTACCTGGTGGGATAGCCTAGGAGACGACCAGTACCGGAGAATACGAGGACGTCATGCCCAAGTCCAAGGTCCGTAAGAAGGCCGATTACACCCCGAGCCCTGCCAGCCGTACCCCGGTGAAGGTCAAGGCGGGTCCGTCGCCTGTCTGGTACGTCGCGATCATGCTCGGCTTCATGCTGGCCGGCCTGCTCTGGCTGCTCGTGTACTACCTGGCTGCCGAGAAGATCAGCTGGATGAACGACCTGAACGCCTGGAACTTCCTGATCGGTTTCGGCCTGATGGTCATCGGGCTCATCATGACCATGCGGTGGCGCTGAACTACACCGTTGTCATTCATGCACACCTGTGGATGAAGCTGTGGACAACTCGAGGATCAATGGGGGAACAAGCCGCGTGAACGCAGGTCGACCCGCCGCCAGCTTGTCCTGGACCACGCCGACCGCCGCCCTGGTCGCGGTGACCGGCGGTGGCCTCCTGCTGACCGTAGCGGCCGTTCTCGCCCAGGACGGTCCCTCGCGGCTCTTTCTCGGCGTCGCCGCCGTCGCGGTGCTGGCCATGGCCGTGCTCGCGCTGCGTCAGCGCCCCCGGCTCACCATGGTTCCCGGTTCCCCGCCGCGCCTGATCGTCGGCACTCTCACCGGCCGCGACGAGTACCCCCTCGACCACATCGACCGGATCCGTGTGACCTCCTACCGGCGCATCGGCCGGAAGAACACCATGCTCGAGGTCGACGTCCGCCACAACGACGCCGAGCGCCTGCTGATCTTCGGCCGCTGGGACCTGGGCGCCAACCCCGCCGACGTCTTCGACGCCCTCGTCGTCAACGGCTTCGCGAAGGTCGCCACCGACTGACGTTGTTTCACGTGAAGCAAAGAACTCCCCGCCGCGACGATCGCGGCGGGGAGTTCTGTTTTCCGGATTCAGTCGATTTTGACCGAGGAGATGACGACCGGTTCGGTCGGACGATCGTTGCGGTCGGTCTCCACCGCCGCGATCGCGTCGACCACCTTGCGTGAATCCGGGTCGACCACCTCGCCGAAAATCGTGTGCTTGCGGTTCAGATGCGGTTGCGGGCCGACGGTGATGAAGAACTGCGACCCGTTGGTGCCCGGTCCCGCATTGGCCATGGCCAGCAGGTATCCGCGATCGAAACGCAGCTCTGGATGGAACTCGTCGCCGAATTCATAGCCCGGACCGCCGCGGCCGGTACCGGTCGGGTCACCGCCCTGGATCATGAATCCCCGCATCACCCGGTGGAAGACGGCGCCGTCGTAGAACGGGCCAGCTTCCGTGCCACCCGCGTTCGGGGTGGTGTACGGGGCGCTACCGTCGGCGAGGCCGACGAAATTGCGCACCGTATTGGGCGCGTGGTTACCGAAAAGCGCGATCTTGATATCGCCGTGGTTGGTGTGCAGCGTCGCCACGGCCGTCTGATGGGGTGAGGTCACGCAGCAATGGTGCCACGCGGTCACCGCGCTGCCGGGCACCTGGTGGAGCGTGGTTTTCGTGTTTGTGCCGTCGGCGGCGTTCTATGCCACAGTGGTCGCATGAAGCTTCGTAACCCGCTCATCGCCTCCCTCGCGATCGCCGGTGCGGGCGCGCTGGCCTGGATCGCCCGCAGCAAGCGCCCCCAGCTGCCCGAACCCGCCGCCGAACCGCCGCGTCTCGGCTACTCCCGCAACGGCTCCGCGCCGGCCCCCGTCGCGGAGACCGGCGCGAGCTGAACCCTCAGCGGCTCACGGACTTCTTGTACTGCACCTGAGCCAGCGGCACGAAGATCAGCAGGATCAGCACGATCCAGATCAGCGACGTGGCCACCGGGTGCTGCATCGACCACGCGTCCGAGGGCGGGGCCAATGGACTGGTGTTGCCGAACAGCTGACGCACCGACTCGGTGACCGCCGACATCGGGTTCCACTCGGCGAACACCTTCAGCGGCCCGGGCAGGTCGTTGATCGGCACGAAGGCGTTGGACAGGAACGTCAGCGGGAAGATCACCATGAAGCTGGCGTTGTTGAACACCTCCGGCGCCCGCACGAGCAACCCGACCACGGCCATCATCCACGACAGCGCGTAGGCGAACAGCAGCATCAGCAGGTACGCGAGCACCGCGTCGAGAATCGACCCACGAATACGCCAGCCGACGATCAACCCGGTCAGCGACATGACAACGAGGCTGACCAGGTTGATCACCACATCGCTGATCGTGCGCCCGAACAGCACCGCCGAGGGCGCCATCGGCAGCGACCGGAACCGGTCGATGATGCCCTTCTGCATGTCCTCGGCCAGGCCGGCGCCGGTGAACGAGGCACCGAACACCACGGTCTGGACGAAGATGCCCGCGATCAGGAATTCGCGGTAGCCGCCTTCCAGCCCGGGCACCTTGATCGCCGAGCCGAACACGTAGGCGAACATCAGCACGAACATGATCGGCGACATGGTCGTGAAGATCAGCACGTCGGGCACGCGCTTGATCTTGATGACATTGCGCTTGGCGATCGTGAGGCTGTCGCTGACCACCATCGCCAGCCGTTCTTCCAGGCTCGGCTCGGTCACCGGTGGTGTCTTGTCGATCGAGACGCTCATCGGCTCTGTCCTTCCTTGGCGCCTGCCTTCTCGGCATCCCCGGCGACGAGTTCTTCGGCCTCGTGCCCGGTGAGGGTGAGGAATACGTCGTCGAGCGAAGGCCTGCGCAGGGCGACGTCGTTGATCTCGACCTTGTGCTCGGTGAGCCTGCCGATGGCGGTGACCAGGTCCTGGGAACCGTCGGCCACGGGCACGGTGATCTTGCGCAGACCCGGTTCGAGGTGGATTTCGCCGTCGGCCAGGCCGCTGAGCACCTGTTTGGCGTCGGTGAGCTGGTCGGCGGTGGCGACGGTGAGTTCGATGCGGTCGCCACCGACGAGTGCCTTGAGTTCGTCGGCGGTACCGCGGGCGATGACGGTGCCGCGGTCGATCACCGCGATGGAGTCGGCCAGTCGGTCGGCCTCCTCCATGTACTGGGTGGTGAGCAGCAGGGTGGTGCCGCCGGAGACGAGTTCCTCGATCACGTCCCACAGATCCAGGCGGGCGCGTGGGTCGAGGCCGGTGGTCGGCTCGTCGAGGAACAGCACCGGCGGGTTGGCGACCAGCGCGCCCGCGAGGTCCAGGCGCCTGCGCATGCCGCCGGAGTAGCCCTTCACCGGGCGGTCGGCGGCGTCGGTGAGCCGGAAGCGCTCGAGCAGCTCGCGGGCCCGCTCCTTACTGCGCTGCGTGCCGAGGTGATAGAGCCTGCCGACCATTTCGAGGTTCTCGAAGCCGGTCAGATACTCGTCGACAGCGGCGTACTGGCCCGACGCGCCGATGCGCGAGCGCAGTGCCTGCGGATTGTTGATGACATCGACCCCGGCGACGGTGGCGCGGCCTTCGTCGGGAACGAGCAGAGTGGTGAGTACACGGACAGTCGTGGTCTTTCCCGCGCCGTTCGGGCCGAGAAGTGCGGTGACGGTGCCTTCGGGGACGGAGAGATCCAGCCCGTCCAGTGCGGTGAGCTGTCCGTACCGTTTGACCAGACCCTCGGCGACGATTGCGTCGGGCATGATTCTCCTGATGATGTCGTAGTTCGCGAACCCTTGATGGCCTCAGTATTGCCCCACCCACCGACAAGTCGCATCCTCATTTCGGGTGGTTCGCGATGTCAGATGTACAAATTTGTTCGACATGCCGAGTGCATGCGACACGCGGCGAATCGGACTGATTTTTCGGCGATGCGGCTGCGCTCCGGCCCGGATTGCGGGTGGCCGCACGGCGACCCCGACGAGAACATGTTCAGCTCGCGCGAGCCGTAAAACCTTGCGTACCAGCGGCTTCGGGTGTTCGTAAGAGGTTTGTGATGTCTCACAACACCGTGGCGACCGCTCCGCGGCTGCGGCCGACGGCCCCATGACGGGCCGCGACACGAAAAATTCTCGGAAACTGATCCGTTGCGCGTACACGATTTCCGCGTGGATCGCGTAGGATCGTTCACGTCGGCCCCTCCCCCCCGGGCCGACCCTACGCGGGCCTCGGCTAACTCCCCCCCTTCGCCGAGGCCCGCTCCCCATTTTCCGGCAAGGTGCAGTTCCATCGCCCGACAGCCGGGTTCAGGCCACGCGACGCGGCCACGAGAACAGCTAGTGATCCTCGTGGCCCACAGGCGCGTCGGCCCCCTGTTCGGCCACTGTGCGCCAGGCGGTAGCCAGCCGGGCCGCACGGACCTTCCCGGCGACCCCGAGCAGTGGCGCGTCCCGCTCCCAGCGCTGCCGGATCTCCTGATCCACCCGGTCCCAGTGCGGTTGGAGTTCGGTGAGCAGTGCGGTGCAGCGATCGAAGACGCCGGCGAGCGCGATGTGCACGCCCGCCGACGCGGCTGGTTCGGTGCTGAGGCCACGCACGGCCGCAAACAGCGCCAGCAGGGCCGTGAGCGCGTCGGCGGGCCATTGTGCCTGTCGGGCCACCCGCACTAGCTGACCGAGCACAGCGGCGAGCACGTGCAGGTCTTCGACGGTGCGGAACGGCTTCAGGTAGTCGGCGTACCCGTCACCGGGCAGGGTTTCTCCCGGCGCGTCCGTGAAAGTGACGGTGGCGTGCGGGATCTCCGGTGCGAACGGCAACGGCGGCAGCGGGGTCACCGCCGCCTGCGGTCCGGCCGCGACGAGCACGGCACGCAGGCTCGGCTTGCCGTCGGAATGTGCGCCCGCGCGGGCGATCACGAGAAATCGGGTGGCGAAGGTGCCTAGCGTGGCGAACGATTTGGTGCCGGTCACCGCCCCGTCGCCGGTGACGGTCGTCGTCATGGCCGAGGGTCGTGCTCCGGTGGCTTCGGTCGCGCACATCGAACTCAGCTCGTCCGGGGCCAGCGTGGGCACCAGCGCGTGCAGCGCTTCCTGATACCCACCGAGGAACGCGGAACCCAATGCGACACTGTCGAATCCGGCGACAGCGGCGCGGTCGACAGAATTGGTGAGATCCGCGCAGCGAGCGCGGTGACGTGCCCAGTCCACCGCGAAATCCACCGAATCGGCGGCACCGGGGGTGGCGGTGAGCAGGAAATCGAAAACCGAGGAATTCACAGAAGTGGAGCCTAGGGGAATCGAACCCCTAACCCCTGCCTTGCAAAGGCAGTGCTCTGCCAATTGAGCTAAGGCCCCTTACCGGTGGTGTACCGGCTGGCAACCCGAATCAGCGGGTGGTGACCTCACGCCAGAGATCGGCTTCGTCGCGCTTGCGGAATTTGGTGATACCGATGAGAACCGCGATCACAACACCGACCGTGAGGACAATCTTCATGATTCCCACCCTACTGTGATGTTCGGGAGTGGGCCTAGGAGGACTTGAACCTCCGACCTCTTCGTTATCAGCGAAGCGCTCTAACCGCCTGAGCTATAGGCCCGAACTCGATTCCGATCCTCTGCCGGAGCAGTGAACCGCAACGAGACACGAGGTTACCTTACCCTCCCGCCGATAACCAAAACGGCCGGTCAGAGCCAGTTTCCTGGTCCGACCGGCCGTGCCGGAAAGCGCGTGTTCCTAGTCCGGATCGGCCAGGGTCACCTGGATGCCACCGACCAGATCGCAGCACTGGTTGTAGATGAACACACCGACCGTCGCCAGCGCGGTGAACAGCACCACGTTGATGAGGCCGATGACGCCCGCGTACCCGAAGATCGTGCCCGCGTCGATCAGGCCGCCCGAGCTGCCCTCCTGGTTGAACATCTCGCCCAGCGAGTTGTCCAGGTTGTCCCACACACCCATGCCCGCGAGCACGATGTAGAGCAGGCCGACGGCGACCATCCACACGAAGAACAGCGCCACACTGATGACCAGCGTGATCTTCAGCGTCGACCACGGATCGATGCGGCGGATCTGCACCGTCGCGCGCAGCGGCTCACCCGACGCGGCGGCCGCGATGGCCACCGGAACGGCGGGCGAGACCGGGCCCGAGGCGGCCGCGGCCCGCGCCGACGGTCCGCTCTGCGGCTGCTGGGGCGCCATCGGCAGCCCGGTGTTGGCCATCGGCAGGTCCGACCCCGGATGACGCACATCCGATAGATCGGGCATGTCCTTGACCAGCTCGGGACGCGCGATGCTTCGGGTCGGCCCGTCGATACCGACGGACTTCACCATCGCGGCTTCCTTGCGCGCCGCCTTGGCCGCCAGGTCGGCGGTGGTGCGCGCGTTGGACGGACCGCTGCCCTTGAGGCCACCGCCACCCTGACCACCCGAGGACGGGCGACCCTGGCTCGGCGCCTCACCCGGGCGGTACAGGTTGGACTGCGGTTCCCGCTGCGGCAACTGCGCCCAGCCGTCCTGGTAGGGCGATTTACCCTTGCCGTTGCCCGAGCCGTTGGCGGGCCCGTTCGACTCGGTACCCATCCGCACGGTGGCCTGGTCGAACGATTCGTCCCCGGCGCCACCGGATTCCGGCGCCTTGGCGCCCTCGGCCGCACCCTGACGTGGGATCGGCCGCGGCTGGATCGGAGACGAGGCGACCCGCTCGGTGACGCCGTTGGTCTGGTTCCGATCGTCGTTCGACTGATTCGGTGTGGTCAATGGAATCCTCAGATCCGTTCGTTGCCGCCGCTGGTTGGGTTATTGCTCCGAGGCCGCGTCGCCGATGAGCTGATCGGGATCGGGCTCGTCGGCGTTGCGCGCGATCGCTAGCAAGGTATCGCCATCCGCGAGGTTCATCAATCGCACGCCCTTGGTCTGGCGTCCGGCTTTGCGGACCTGCTTGGCCGCGGTGCGGATGACGCCACCACTGGAAGTGATCGCGTACAACTCGTCCTCGTCGTCGACGATGAGCGCACCCACCAGGCTGCCACGCTTCGGATCGTATTGGATTGTCAATACGCCTTTTCCGCCGCGACCCTGCGCGGTGTACTCCTCGATCGCCGTACGCTTGGCATACCCACCGGCGGTCGCGACCAACAAATAGGTGTCCGGGCGGACCACATTGAGCGAGAGCAATTCGTCGTCGGTGTTGAACCGCATGCCCTGTACGCCGCTGGTGGCGCGGCCCATCGGGCGCAGCGCCTCGTCGGTCGCGGAGAAGCGGATCGACTGGCCGTGCGCCGACACCAGCAGCAGGTCGTCGTCGGAGGAGCACAGCACCGCGCCGACCAGCTCGTCGTCGTCGCGCAGGTTCACCGCGACGATGCCACCGGACCGGTTGGAGTCGAAATCGGTGAGCTTGGACTTCTTCACCAGGCCCGCGCGGGTCGCCAGCACCAGGTACGGGGCGTCCTCGTAGGTCTTGAGCTGGATGATCTGGGCGATCTTCTCGTCCGGCTGGAACGCCAGCAGGTTGGCCACGTGCTGACCACGCGCGGTGCGGTTGGCCTCGGGCAGCTCGTAGGCCTTGGCCCGGTACACCCGGCCCTTGTTCGTGAAGAACAGCAGCCAGTCGTGGGTGGAGGAGATGAAGAAGTGCTTGACGATGTCGTCCTGCTTGAGGCCGGCACCCATCACGCCCTTGCCGCCGCGCTTCTGCGAGCGGTACAGGTCGGTCTTGGTCCGCTTGGCGTAACCGGTCTCGGTGATCGTGACGACCACGTCCTCGCGGGCGATCAGGTCCTCGTCGGCCACGTCGCCGTCGGCGGCGATGATCCTGGTCCGGCGGTCGTCGCCGTACTTCTCGACGATCTCGGCCAGCTCGTCACGCACGATCGCGCGCTGACGTTCCGGCTTCTCGAGAATGTCCTTGTAGTCGGCGATCTCGAGCTCGATCTTGGCCAGATCGTCGATGATCTTCTGACGCTCCAGCGCCGAGAGGCGCCGCAGCTGCATGTCGAGGATCGCGGTCGACTGGATCTCGTCGATGTCGAGCAGCTGCATCAGGCCGGTGCGCGCGGTGTCGGTGTTGGCCGACCCACGGATCAGCGCGATGACCTCGTCGAGCAGGTCGAGCGCCTTCACCAGGCCGCGCAGGATGTGAGCCCGCTCCTCGGCCTTGCGCAGCAAGTAGCGGGTGCGCCGGACGATGACCTCGAGCTGGTGGTTCACGTAGTGCCGGATCATCTGATCCAGGCGCAGCGTGCGCGGCACACCGTCGACGATCGAGAGCATGTTCGCGCCGAAGCTGGTCTGCAGCTGGGTGTGCTTGTAGAGGTTGTTCAGCACCACCTTGGCGACCGCGTCGCGCTTGACCGTCACCACGATGCGCATGCCGACACGGTCGGAGGACTCGTCGTGGATATCGGAGATACCCGCGATCTTGCCGTCCTTGACCTGCTCGGCGATCGAGTTGACGAAGTTGTCGGTGTTCACCTGGTACGGCAGCTCGGTGATGACGATCGTGGTGCGGCCACGCGCGTCTTCCTCGATCTCGACCACACCGCGCATGCGGATGGAACCGCGACCGGTGGTGTAGGCGTCGTGGATGCCCTGGCTGCCGACGATCAGGCCGTGGGTCGGGAAGTCGGGGCCCTTGACGCGTTCCATGCACGCGGCGAGGGTGGATTCCTCGTCGGCGTCGTAGTTCTCCAGCGACCAGTAGATGGCCTCGGCCAGCTCGTTCAGGTTGTGCGGCGGGATGTTGGTCGCCATACCGACGGCGATGCCGTTGCTGCCGTTCATCAACAGCGCGGGCACGCGCGCGGGCAGCACGGTCGGCTCCATCGAGCGACCGTCGTAATTGGGTACGAAATCGACGGTCTCGCTGTCGATATCGCGCAGCATCTCCATCGCCAGCGGCGTGAGACGGCACTCGGTGTAACGCATGGCGGCCGCGCCGTCGTTGCCGCGAGAACCGAAGTTGCCCTGGCCGTCGACCAGCGGGTACCGCAGCGACCACGGCTGGGCCATGCGCACGAGGGTGTCGTAGATCGACGAGTCGCCGTGCGGGTGGTAGTTACCCATGGTCTCGGCGACCGGACGCGCCGACTTCACGTAACCGCGATCGGGGCGGTAGCCGTTGTCGTACATGGCGTAGAGCACGCGCCGGTGCACCGGCTTGAGGCCGTCGCGCACATCGGGCAGCGCGCGGCCGACGATCACGCTCATCGCGTAATCGATGTAGCTGCTCTGCATTTCGTTCTGGATGTCGACCGGTTCGATCCGGTCGCCCGCACCGCCGGACGGTGGCAGCGTGGTCTCAGTCATCGAATCTCCTTAGAGGGCTGATGTGTTCGCGGGCGCGCGATGGCGCAGCACCGCTCACACATCGAGGAAGCGAACGTCCTTGGCGTTACGGGTGATGAAGCTGCGACGTGCTTCCACGTCCTCGCCCATCAGCACGGAGAACAGCTCGTCGGCCGCGGCGGCGTCGTCGAGCGTCACCTGACGAAGCACCCGCACCGACGGATCCATGGTGGTTTCCCACAGCTCCTTGGCGTTCATCTCACCCAGACCCTTGTAGCGCTGGATGCCGTCGTCCTTGTTGATCTTCTTGCCCGCGGCCAGACCGGCCTCGACCAGCGCGTCGCGCTCGCGGTCGGAGTAGGCGAACTCCGGGTCCGCACGCATCCACTTGAGCTTGTACAGCGGCGGCTGGGCCAGGAACACGTGGCCCTGCTCCACCAGCGGCCGCATGAAGCGGAACAGCAGCGTGAGCAGCAGCGTGGCGATGTGCTGACCGTCGACGTCGGCGTCGGCCATCAGGATGATCTTGTTGTAGCGCAGCTTCGCGATATCGAACTCGTCGTGGATACCGGTGCCGAACGCGGTGATGATCGACTGGACCTCGTTGTTCTTGAGGACGCGGTCGATACGGGCCTTCTCGACATTGATGATCTTGCCGCGCAGCGGAAGAATCGCCTGGTACATCGAGTCGCGGCCGGACTTGGCCGAGCCACCGGCGGAGTCACCCTCGACGATGTAGATCTCGCACTTGCCCGGATCCTTGGAGCGGCAGTCGGCCAGCTTGCCGGGCAGCCCACCCAGGTCGGTCGCCGACTTGCGGCGTACCAGCTCACGGGCCTTGCGGGCGGCCATCCGGGCCTGCGCCGAGGACACGGCCTTCTGCACGATGGTCTTCGCGTCGGCCGGGTTGGCCTCGAACCAGTGCGTGAGGTGCTCGTTGCAGGCGCGCTGCACGAACGACTTCACCTCGGTGTTGCCGAGCTTGGTCTTGGTCTGGCCCTCGAACTGCGGCTCGCCGACCTTCACGCTCACGATGGCGGCCAGGCCCTCGCGGATGTCGTCGCCGGTGAGGTTGCCGTCCTTCTCCTTGAGGAGCTTCTTCTCCTTGGCGTACTTGTTGACCACCGTGGTGAGCGCCGCGCGGAAACCCTCTTCGTGGGTGCCGCCCTCATGGGTGTTGATCGTGTTCGCGAAGGTGTGGACAGACTCGGAGTAACCCGAGTTCCACTGCATCGCGACCTCGAGCTCGTGCCCGGTGCCCTTGCCGGTGAAGCCGACGACCGAGTTGTGGATGGCCGACTTGGTGCGGTTGATGTGGCGGACGAAATCCACCAGACCGCCCGGGTAGTGGTAGGTGCGGGTCTTCACCTTGTGCTCGACCGCCTGGGCGGCGACCTCGTCGGCGTGCTTGGGCGCCTCGGCCGTCTCGCTGACCACCTCGTCGGTGACCTCGGAATCACTCACCCGCTCGTCGGTCAGGGTGATGGTCAGGCCCTTGTTGAGGAACGCCATCTCCTGCAGACGGCGCGCGACCGTCTCGAAGTTGTAGGTGGTGGTCTCGAAGATCTCCGGATCGGCCCAGAACCGGATGGTGGTGCCGGTGCGATCGGTCGGCTCGCCCTTGACCAGCTTGCCGGGCTTGGAATCCTTGTAGACCTGGGTCCAGTGGTAGCCGTCGTTGTCGATCTCGGCTTCCAGCTTGCTCGACAGGGCGTTCACCACGGAGATACCGACACCGTGCAGACCACCGGACACCGCGTAGGCGTCGGAGTCGAACTTGCCGCCGGCGTGCAGCTGGGTCATGACGACCTCGACGGTCGGAATGCCCTGCGCGTGCATGGCGGTGGGGATACCTCGGCCGTCGTCGACGACCTCGACACCACCGTCGGCCAGCAGCGTCACGTCCACCCTGGTCGCGTGGCCCGCCATCGCCTCGTCGACCGAGTTGTCCACAACCTCCCAGATCAGGTGGTGCAGACCGCGTTCACCGGTGGAACCGATGTACATGCCAGGGCGCTTGCGCACCGCCTCGAGGCCTTCGAGGACCGTGATGGACGAGGCACCGTAGCCCGAATTGTTGCCCGATGCGTTGGAGTCGTTGGCAGCCACTTGTCGGTAGCTCTCCTTACTTGCTGATCCCTGGCGCGGACAGCTCGCAAGCGGCTGCACAACACGCGCGTCGAGGGTTCGCCGCTGGTTACGTCACCATCCTACTGGTAAGGCCAACTTACAGTGCACCTACGACACCCCTGACGTCGCCGTGAATGCGAGAACTCGGACAAGCGCGAGTGGCTTCCGCCTCGCCACATGTTTTGCCGGTCGTAGGGGCCGCTAGGGTTCGCCTCCGCCGGGGTCGCGCCGATGCGTGCTTTCCCGGGGTCTTCCACACCCGACCCGAAGTTATCCACAGGCTTTGTCCACAGGCTGCGAATCTGGGGATCGAAGCGGCGGTGCCGCAACGGAACTCGCACCGGTGACCGCCCGGCTACCCGTAGGTGTCGCGCGGGCCGCGGCCCTTGATGTGGCGTTCGCCCTTGCGCCAGCTCGGCGCCGCCGGACCGGTGATCCGCAGGGAGGTGACCACGCCCTGCCCGACCGCCGCGTTGATCTTGGCGAGGATCTGGCTCTGCAGCATCCGCAGCTGGGTGGCCCAAGCCGTGGACTCGGCGGCGATCTTGAGCACGCCGTTCTCGAGGGTCACGGGGGTGGCGTGTGCGGCGATGTCCTCACCGACCACGCTCGGCCAGCGGCCGAAGACCATTCCCTCGGCAACCTTGCCTGACCAGCCACGATTCTTCGCGATCGAGCCCGCGAGCGCGGACAACAGCTGGGGATCGCGGGCGTCGGGGCCCGCACCGGACCAGCCGCTGCGGCGACGTCCGCCCGCGCGCAGCTTGCGCACCGGCGACGCCCGGCCCTGCCCGACCGACTTACCGCTGGCCTTGGCCGCCGCCCGTGCTTCCTCGAGGGCGCGGCGGGCCAGATCGATCCCGCGCAGTTCCGCTTCCGGCTCGTCCTGCACGCGGTCCCACCTTCCGGTCTCGAGGCTCATCGGTCGGTTCGGGAGTCTACGCCGGGTGCCCGACAGCGCCGTCGCGCACCGATGCGGCATATGTCCAGCATGTCCACGGTTTTCCACAGGGCCTGTTGATAACTATGGCTGGCTGTGCATATCTTCGGCCACGATCCGTGAGGTGCGCCGGTCCGCGTCGCCCTCGGTCTGCACCCGCAGCGGCGCGGCGGCCAGTTCGGCGGGTACGTCCTCGGCGACCGCGGCGGTGATGAGTACCTGTTCTGCACCGGCCGCCACCTCCGCGAGCGCGGTCCGGCGGCGCCGGTCCAGTTCGGCGAACACATCGTCGAGCAGCAGCACCGGTTCGGCGCCGGTGTTGCGCAACAGCTCGAACGAGGCCAGCCGCAACGCCAGCGCGAACGACCACGACTCGCCGTGACTGGCGAACCCCTTCGCCGGCGCGCTGCCGAGCAGCAGCTCGAGATCGTCACGATGTGGGCCGACCAGGCACACTCCGCGGTCGAGTTCGCGGCCGCGCGCGGCGGCCAGTTCACGCAGCACGATCTCGCGCACCTGGTCCACGTCGTCGGGTTCGGGTGCCCGCGCGGGATCGAGCAGGTCCGGCGGAAGATACCCGGAGCGGTAAGCGATTGCGGCAGGGCGTGATTCGGGTGCAATCGACCGATATGCCTCTGCGAGATAGGGATACAGGTCGTGCACCAGGCGCAGTCGCTGGGTGAGCAACACCGAGGCGTGCTCGGCCAGGTGCCCGTCCCACACGTCGAGGGTGCTCAGATCCGAGCGCGAACGCACCTGGCGCCCAGCGGTTTTCAACAGCGCCGACCGCTGGCGCAACACCTTGTCGTAATCGGCGCGCACACCGGCCAGCCTGGGCAGGCGGGCTGTGCACAACTCGTCGAGGAACCGGCGCCGCTCCCCCGGGTCGCCACGCACCAGCGCCAGATCCTCCGGCGCGAACAACACGGTCTGCAGGATGCCGAGGATCTCGCGCGATCGGCGCACCGGCGAACGATTGACCTGCGCGCGGTTGGCGGCACCCTGCTTGAGTTCCACATCCACCCGCAGCTCGCGGCCGGCGTTCACCACGGTCGCCCCGATGGCGGCCTGGGTGGCGCCCATCCGGATCAGCGGCGCGTCGGCGGACACCCGGTGCGAGCCGAGCGTCGCCAGATAGCCGACCGCCTCGAGCAGATTGGTCTTCCCGTTGCCGTTCGCGCCCAGCAGGACGGTGCGCCCTGGGGACAACTCCAGCTCGGCGTGTTCCCACGAGCGGAAATCACGAACCGACAGCGCACGGATGAACATGTGCGGCGCGGCCCCGCTCAGCCGGGCAGCCGGACCGGCATCAACAGGTAGATGTACTGGCTCTCCAGCGCCGCGAACGCACCGGACTCGAGCACCTTGGGCTCCTCGTCGGAGGCGGGCAGCAGCACGGCGGGACGGCTCGGCGTGGTGAAGCCGAAGGTGACCCGATCGGCGTGCAGCGCCGACAGACCCTCGGTGAGGTATCCGGGGTTGAACGCGATGGTCAGCGGCTCACCACGGAAATCGGCCTCGAGCCATTCCTCGGCGCGGCCCGCGTCGTCGCCACCGGCCGACAGCAGTACACCGTCTGTGGAGAACTCGAGGCGCACCTGTGCGCCGCGCTCGGCCACCAGCGCCACACGCTTGATCGCCTCCGACAGCGCCGACACCGGCAGCGTGGCGATGGAGGTGTGCTCCTTGGGGAGCAACTGGCGGAACTTGGGGAATTCCGCGTCGAGCAGGCGGGTGGTGGTCCGCCTGCCCGCGTTGACGATGCCGAGCAGGCCGTCGGCACCGTTGCCGTTGCCGAGTGAGAGCTGCACGGGCGCGGAGGCGGCACCGAGCGTCTTGGCGGCCTCGGACAGCGTGCGCGCGGGGATGAGCACCGCGGTCTCGATGTCGGGGCGGGTGGGCTGCCACTGCAGGTGGCGCACGGCGAGGCGGAAGCGGTCGGTGGCGGCGAGCACCACGTCGTTGCCCTCGATCTCCACCCGGATACCGGTGAGCATGGGCAGCGTGTCGTCACGGCCGGCGGCGACGGCGACCTGACCGACGGCCTCGGCGAAGACGTCGACGGTGAGTTCACCGGTCTGCTGGGGCACCTCGGGCAGCTGGGGATAGTCCTCGACCGGCATGGTCGGCAGGGAGAACTTGGCGCTGCCACAGGCGATGAGGACACGGGTGCCGTCGACGGACACGTCGACCGGCTTGTTCGACAGTGCCTTGGTGATGTCGGCCAGCAGACGGCCCGAGACCAGGACCTGACCCGGACCGGCGACCTCGGCCGCGACGCGCATCTGCGCGGAGACCTCGTAGTCGAATCCGGAGACCGTCAGGCCGTTCTCGTCGGCCACCAGCAGGACGCCACCGAGAACCGGCACAGGAGGCCGGGACGGGAGGCTACGGGCCACCCAGGCCACCGACTCGGCGAAATCCTCTCGGGCGACCCGAAACTTCATGCTCGCAAGCTCCATCGCCCGATTTGTCCTCTCCGAGTTTCGAATCCGTATGCGGGTGTGTTCAGCGGAGTTGAGGTGCTGCGTCGGCCGCGCACTGAGTCTCGCACAACCTGCCGACAACCAAACGGTACCCGGACAACGCGCGATCTCCGCATCGACCCTCTTGGAGTTCCGCGCGTCCTGAACCATCCCCTCTTGTCCTTGCCTGCTTGTGAGTGAACCACCGACCGAGCCGAGCCTTCCCGACCGAGTTTCCACACACCCTGTTTTAAAGAGATCTCTCTATGAATGAGAACTGAAGTAGTAGTAGGCACTGTGGAATCTGTGGACTTCCGTCGTTTTCCCAGCTCAGAGGGCTTGGTGGCATGGGGATGGCCGTGGAGTGACTCGAGGATGAATCGGCGGTGTCTGTGGACACCCGAAGTTGTCCCAGATCCATCCTCGAGTAGTCCTCGAGTTGTTCCACCGATTTCACCCACTTGTTCACACCCTGATCAAGGGTGGTGACGAACCGGTGGATTCCTCGAGGAGTCCACAAGAAGTCCTCGAGGAATCCACAGGCCGGATCCGGCGCCGCCGCAGGTCAGTGGCACTCACAGGCTGTTGGTGGAGGAACCTGTGGACGATGTGCACAACTGCCTGTGGGTAGATGCTCCCCAGATCCCTCCCCAGGCCTGTGTGTGAACCGGTGCACAACCGGTGGATTCCTCGAGGACTCCACAGGGATTCCACAGGGCAAAAAAGAACACCGCCCCAGCTCAGGGCGGTGTTCGAGGGTGTGGATGGAATCAGCGAGAGCGCTGTTTAATTCGGGCTGTGAGTTCTTGGACCTGGTCGTAGACGCGGCGGCGCTCGGTCATCTCCTTGCGCACCTTCTTCTCCGCGTACATGACCGTCGTGTGGTCGCGGCCGAACGCCTGCCCGATCTTGGGCAGCGACAGATCGGTCAGCTCACGGCACAGGTACATGGCGATCTGACGCGCCTGCGCCAGCGGACGTGCCTTACCCGGCCCGGTGAGCTCCTCCAACGTCGTGTTGAAGTACTCGGCGGTGACCGCCATGATCGTGGCCGCGTTGATCTCGAGCGCGGCGGTGTCGGGCATCAGGTCCCGCAGCACCACCTCGGCCAGCGACAGGTCGAGCGGCTGCCCGTTGAGCGAGGCGAAGGCCGTCACCCGGATCAGCGCGCCCTCCAGTTCGCGGATATTGCGTTCCACCCGGCTCGCGATGAGTTCCAGCACGTCGTGGGGCACGTCGAGCCGGTCCATCCTGGCCTTCTTGCGCAGGATCGCGATGCGCGTCTCGAGTTCGGGCGGCTGCACATCGGTGATCAGGCCCCACTCGAACCTGGTCCGCAGCCGCTCCTCGAGGGTGGCCAGCTGCTTGGGCGGACGATCCGAGGACACCACGATCTGCTTGTTCGCGTTGTGCAGGGTGTTGAAGGTGTGGAAGAACTCCTCCTGGATGCCTTCCTTACCTTCGATGAACTGGATGTCGTCGACCAGCAGGATGTCGGTCTCGCGGTAGCGGCGCTTGAAGGCCACCTTGCGGTCGTCGCGCAGGCTGTTGATGAAGTCGTTGGTGAATTCCTCGGTCGACACGTACTTCACCCGCATCCCGGGGAACAGCCGCTGCGCGTAGTGACCGGCCGCGTGCAACAGGTGCGTCTTGCCCAAACCCGAAGCGCCCCAGACGAACAGCGGGTTGTAGGCCCGGGCAGGTGCCTCCGCGATGGCCACCGCGGCGGCGTGGGCGAACCGGTTCGACGCGCCGATCACAAACGTCTCGAAGGTGTATTTGGCGTTCAGGCTGGCCGAGGACGACGACTGCGGCGGCGCCTCGGGCGACTTGCTGAAATACGTCGGCCAGTTGTTGCGCGCGTCGACCACCGGCTCGTCGTCGACCGGTTGAGCGCCCGGCGTCCCGGGGCGCGGTGGCTCGGGCGCGGTATCGGCCGGTGTCTCCTCGACACGCGCGGCGACAGGCTCCTCCTGCGGTTGCGGCCGTCGCGGTGCGCGTGCGGGCGGATCGGTGCCGAACAGGGTTTCCTGCCCGGAATGATCGCGCCGCGAGGATCCCTGCTCGCGCCTGCCCTGGGTCGGTTCGGGGGCGCGCTGTTCGGGGCGGGCACCGCGGAAGTCCGGGCGGCCGGCGAACTCGCCGTTGAAATCGGGAACGGGGTAGACAGCCGTCGGCTCGAAATCGGCGCCGGGGAAATCCTCACCGCTGTACTCGCCGGCCTTGTACTCCTGGGGCTTGGCGTACTCGGGAGCCTGCTGGTACTCCGGTTGCTGCTGGTAGTCGCCCTGCTGCTGGTACTCCGGCTCGGCCGGGTACTCGCGCGGTCCCGCGTATTCGGCGCGCTCGCCGTACTCACCGGTCTGCGCCGGGAACTCGCGGCCACCGAAGCTGCTGCCGTACTCGCCGTCGCGCTGGTAGTCGGGGGCCTGCTGATACTCGGGAGCCTGCTGGTAGTCGTTGCCGTACTCGCCGGAGTTGCCGTTGTAGTCGTCGGCGCCGTAGCGCGGCCTGCCGTAGTCACCGCGCTGGGGATAGTCGGGCACGCTGAAATCGGGGCCGGGGTAGCCGGCGGGCGGGCGGACCTGCTCACGCGGACGCTCCGGGCGGCTCGTCATCCTGGCGTGCCGGGGCGAACTGCCCGTGCGCTCCCCCGCGGCCGGGCTCGGCGCGGCGATGCGCACACCGAGTCCTTCCACCTGCGGCCCGAGTCGGCGGCCGAGCGAACGCAGGATCGGTTCGCGCAGATCGCGCTCGATCGCCTCCTGTGCCAGCGACGACGGAACGGACAGCAACGCGAAACCCTGGGCGACGGTGAGCGGTTTCACCAGCTTCAACCACGCCTGCTGAGCTCGGCTCACCGCGGGAATGGCGCCGTCGGCCGAGCCGGTGGTGAGTTCGGCGACCACCTCCGGCCACACTGTGGCCAGCACGTTCTGCTCGTCGTCCATGCAGCGTCCTCCCCGGACCGGTTTGTTGGGCCAACGGCCGCCGAGCACGCCAGCGCAGCACCTGTGACCAGGTGCGATCGGCGTGATCGAAGCGAACAACCGAAGCCGGTTCGAACGCCGTGCGGTCCCGGGATCGGACTTGGCGAGGGCACCGTCGGCCCTACGAATATGCCACTCCGGCCGTCTTTCCACACAATTATCCACAGATGTGGACAAACCTGGGGATAGAGGAATTCTGCCAGCGTGTGGCAGTGAAAGAAGCTGGACCTGCGGTTCTTCAGCAATCCCCCGGCTACAGAGGTTAGCCGCAAGGCGCCCGCGACGCCAGAGGTGTGGAGGAACTCACGAAAAGTTGCTGTCCGCGTCAGTGACGCCCGGGCGTGTCGCCGCAGGTCGGCTCGCCGACGGCCGGACACGGCCAACAGGTAATCTGGACCTAGGTACTCGTACCGACCCCATCCGGGCCGGACGTTCGCCGACCGTTTCGCCCCATGTGGGCCGAATTTGACCCTGTATGGGGCGATCAGTACCCTCATACAGTCACCCCTTGGCGCGGTGGCGGCTGTGCGCTGCACGCTGATCGCCAAGGCACTCTGTGCGTAGACCGCGGTCCGCAGCGCAGAATCCGAATCACCGAAAACTTCGGGTACCTCACCGGTGCCCACCAACTCGAGGAGTGTTGACCGTGGCCAAGGGCAAGCGGACGTTCCAGCCGAACAACCGTCGTCGGGCGCGCGTGCACGGCTTCCGCCTCCGGATGCGGACCCGTGCGGGCCGCGCCATCGTTTCGGCGCGTCGCCGTAAGGGCCGCTCCGAACTGACTGCCTGATCGCGCGTAGTCGGACGCTCGGGTGTTGCCTGAGCCGTATCGGTTGCACCACCGTGCTGATTTCTCCCGCACGGTGCGCCGCGGTCAGCGAATCGGGAGGCGAGATCTCGTCGTACACGCGTTCACGCACACGTACGACGATGTCGCCGACGGCGATTCCCTGGTCCGCGTAGGCGGTCCTCGGTTCGGGCTGATTGTCAGCAAGGCGGTGGGTAACGCGGTGGTTCGCCACCGGGTGGCCCGCCGCCTGCGTCATATGTGCGCCCAGGTGATCGATGAACTGCCCGCCGATACCGATGTCGTGATCCGGGCCCTGCCCGGTGCGGCCACCGCCGACTCCGTCGAGTTGCTGCGCCAGCTGCGCGCCGGCCTCCGCAAGCTCGGCTTGCAGCGGGTCCCGGCGGCCGCGCTCGGTCGCGCCCCGGCCGGTGAACGGTGATGCGCACGCTCGCTCGGTTACCCGCGAACGCGCTGATCTTCCTGATCGAGCTCTACCGCACTTATGTCTCCCCCACCCGGATGCCGATCTGCCGCTTCACCCCCACGTGCAGCGAGTACGCGGTGACCGCCCTGCGGACCCGCGGGCTGGTCGTCGGATCGGTACTGACGGTCGTTCGCCTGGCCAAATGCGCGCCCTGGCACCCTGGGGGGTGGGATCCCGTGCCGGAGCGCGGGTCGAATGCTTTCACCAAGTCATCGCCCGCGCTGATCGGCGATACGAACGACGGGAGTACCTAGAGCCGTGCTCGACATCATCTACTGGCCGGTATCCGCCATCCTATGGTTCTGGCACAAAGCCTTCGGCTTCGTGTTCGGCCCCGACAGCGGGCTCACCTGGAGCCTCGCCGTGGTGTTCCTGGTCTTCACCCTGCGGCTGGTGCTGTACAAGCCGTTCGTGAAGCAGGTCCGCACCACGCGGCAGATGCAGGAGCTGCAGCCCCAGATCAAGGAGCTGCAGAAGAAGTACAAGAACGACCGCGAGACCATGGCGCGGGAGATGCAGAAGCTGCAGAAGGAACACGGCTTCAACCCGCTGATGGGCTGTCTGCCGGTGCTGGTGCAGGTACCGGTGTTCCTCGGTCTGTTCCATGTGCTCCGCTCGTTCAACCGGACCGGTCACGGCTGGGGTCAGCTCGGTTTGTCCGCCGAGGAAAACGCCAACATCGGCAACTACATCTTCAGCGCCACCGACGTCCAGTCGTTCCTGAGCGCGCGGATCTTCGGTGCCCCGATCGCGGCGTTCATCACCGCGCCGGTGAGTGAGCTGCAGGCGTTCGCCGACTGGGGTGGCACGCCGAGCCGGACAAGCATCGCCCTCGTCGCGATCCCACTGATGGTGATCGCCGGTGTGGCGACCCACTTCAACGCTCGCGCTTCCGTCGCCCGCCAGACCCCCGAGGCCGCGGCCAACCCGCAGGCCGCCATCATGAACAAGCTGTCGCTGTGGGTCTTCCCCCTCGGCGTGATGGTCGGTGGCCCCTTCCTGATGATCGGCATCCTGCTCTACTGGGTGGCCAACAACATCTGGACCTACGGACAGCAGCACCTGGTGTTCGGCCGGATGGAGAAGGAAGAAGAGGCCAAGAAGCAGAAGAAGCTCGAGCTGCGGGCGCAGAACGCGCCCAAGCCCGGTGCCAAGCCGGTCGACGTCCGCAAGAAGCAGGACGCACCTGCCGACGAGTCGCCCTCGGCGAACGGAACCTCGGCGAGCAACGGCACCCCGAAGCAGTCGGCCAAGCAGGGCGGCGGAAAGCGCAAGCCCGGCGGGCAGCAGCGGCCGGGTAACCGTGGCCGCGCGAACCAGAAGCGTAAGCGCTGAGACGCGACCGGATAGAGGGAAATCCAATGACTGTTGAGACCCAGACCGACGGAGGGGACGCCACCGTGTCGACGACTGTGGACGTCGTGAACGACGCCGAGGAGGCGTTGATCGAAGAGGGCGAGATCGCGGGCGACTACCTCGAGCAGCTGCTGGACGTGCTCGACTTCGACGGCGACATCGACCTCGACGTGGAGGGCGACCGCGCGGTCGTGAGCATCGACGGCGGCCGCGACCTGACCAAGCTCGTCGGCCGTAATGGTGAAGTTCTCGACGCGCTCCAGGAACTCACCCGCCTGGCCGTGCAGCAGGCGACCGGCGTCCGTAGCCGCCTGATGCTCGACGTGGCCGGCTGGCGCGCCCAGCGCCGTGCCGATCTGAGCGAGCTGGGTGTGGCCGCCGCCAAGCGGGTGCTCGAGTCGGGCAAGCCCGAGGCGCTGTCGGCCATGACGCCGTTCGAACGCAAGATCGTGCACGACGCCGTTGCCGAGATCGACGGCGTGGCGAGCGAGAGCGAAGGTGTCGAGCCGAATCGTCATGTGGTGGTTGTGCCGGAGTAGGCTCACACCGCCGCGACCACGCAGGAAGTAATAAGGCCTCCGGTCCCGGACCGGGGGCCTTATTCATGCCCCGATCACCACCACTGGAGAAGGATGTTTCACGTGGAACGAGAACTGGGTGCGCTGTCCGCCGAACTGGAACCGCCCGCTGCCGCAGCCCGGCTGTTCGGTGACCGCCTGGACCTCGCCCGCCGCTACTGCGCGGCGCTCGCCACCGCAGGCGTGGAGCGCGGGCTCATCGGTCCGCGCGAAGTCCCCCGGCTCTGGGAGCGGCACATCCTCAACTGCGCGGTGGTCGGTGAGCTGATCGATGAAGGCGCGTCCGTGGTCGATGTCGGCAGCGGCGCCGGACTGCCGGGCATCCCGTTGGCCATCGCGCGGCCGGACCTTCGCATCACGCTCGTGGAGCCGCTGCTGCGTCGGACGGTGTTCTTGAGCGAGTTCATCGAGGACGCCGGACTCGAGGTCACCGTCGTGCGCGGGCGCGCCGAACAGTCGGGCGTCATCAAGGAAGCGGGCGGCGCGGATGTCGTCACCTCGCGCGCGGTCGCCCCGCTCGCCAAACTCGCGCACTGGTCGCTCCCCCTCCTCCGCGACCACGGGCGCATGCTCGCGCTCAAAGGAACCAGCGCCGCCGAGGAACTCGAACGCGACGGTGCCGAGCTGATCCGGGACGGCGCGACCGATCTTCGCGTCGTCGGGTGCGGCGCGGGCATCGTCGAGATCCCGACCCTTGTCATCAGCGCCGAACTCCTCCCCCGTGCCGAACGCCCGAACCGTCGGGGTGGACGTAAAGCCGCTGGCGCGGAAAAGAAGACGAGAAAGCGCAACAACTCCTGAATTACCCTCGCTCGCTTTCGGATGCGGCTCAATGAGTTTCGTACCGTGACGAAATGGGCCGAGGGTGGTTGGGTGCACCTGATTCGGCTTGAATTTCGCCGTATCAACTGGGATGGCAAGAGGTGGGCGCAGGAGTGCGGCCAACGCCCATGCCTTGACGGCCGCGGTGGATGATCGTCGACGGAACCGGTTCGTGAACGACGCTCTGTCGAGGACTTCTGAATGCGGAATGTGGTGGGGGCGACTGCGACTGGCTCCTGCGGTGTTTCACGTGGAACGTAATCACACGTTGTTTCCCGTGAAACAAGCGTCGGTGAAGTGAATTCTGTGCCGCGTTGTGCGTGTCCCGTGCGGCGTGCCGCGATTCAGCTTTCCTAACGGTCCCGGTGCTGGCAAGCTATTGAGGGTCGGCGCGAGTGAGTCCATCTCCTCGAATTTCGAGTTCTCCACCGACGCAGTTTGTTTGTGATGACACGGCGCCGACGTTCGTCGGGGATACGTGATCTGAAGTTCTCGGGTTAGGAGCAATCTATGTCGAGCGGTCCGGCGAATGTTTCACGGGAAACAACGTCGCGGGTCCCGGGGATGCTGGACTCCAGCAGCTTCGACGCGGAGACGTTCGGGAATACTCCTTTCGGGCACATCTCCCCCGCCGAGACCCCGATCGCGGCGGAAGCGCAACGCGCCAGCCAGATTCTGCATCCAGGAAAGGTCACTGTGCCGAAACCCCGCGAGCAACGGATCATCACCATCGCCAACCAGAAGGGTGGCGTAGGCAAAACGACAACGACGGTGAATCTTGCCGCCGCACTGGCGCATCAGGGGATGACCGTCCTCGTCGTCGATCTAGACCCGCAGGGCAACGCGAGTACGGCGCTGGGCGTCGCCCACCACTCCGGTGTGCCGTCCAGTTACGAGCTGCTGATCGGTGAGGTGTCGGTGACCGACGCCATCCAGCAGAGCCCGCACAGCGAACGTCTGTTGTGCGTTCCCGCCACGATCGACCTCGCCGGCGCGGAGATCGAGTTGGTCTCGATGGTCGCGCGCGAGGGGCGGTTGAAGACAGCGATTCGCGATGCCGCCGTCGCCGGATACGACATCGACTACGTGCTGATCGACTGCCCGCCCTCGCTCGGTCTGCTCACCGTCAACGCGCTCGTCGCGGCCAAAGAGGTGTTGATCCCGATCCAGTGCGAGTACTACGCGCTGGAGGGCGTCGGTCAGTTGCTGCGCAATATCGGGCTGGTGCAGTCGCATCTCAACCCGGAACTGCACGTGTCGACGGTTCTGCTCACCATGTACGACGGCCGCACGAAGCTGGCCGACCAGGTCGCGGAGGAAGTGCGCAATCACTTCGGCGACGTGGTGCTCAAGTCGATGATCCCGCGCAGCGTGAAGGTCTCGGAGGCGCCGGGCTACGGGATGACCGTGCTCGATTATGATCCAGGCTCCCGTGGCGCGATGAGCTACATGGACGCCGGGCGTGAGCTCGCCGGGCGCGCCCAGGTTGTCCAGGGCGCGTCGTAGTGCTGGTGTGTTGGAACGAGGAAGGGATCGGTAGCCGATGAGTCAGGCGAAAAAGGGCGGTCTCGGTCGCGGGTTGGCGGCGTTGATCCCGACGGGGCCCGCCGTGGCGCCGGGGCTCAGCAGTTCCGCGGCGAGCGTGATCGGTATCAACCCGATCGGCCCGCAACCGGCCGAGGCGTTCCTGCACCGCGTTCCCGATGCCGAACCCGCGGAACCTGAGGAAGATTTGGTCTCCCCCGGCGACGCGGTGTACCGCGAGATCCCCGCGGATCAGATCGAACCGAACCCGAAGCAACCGCGCTCGGTGTTCGAGGAAGAGGCACTGGCCGAGCTGGTGCACTCGATCCGCGAATTCGGGTTGATGCAGCCGATCGTGGTGCGGCGGCTCGAGCCGGGTGTCGACAAGTTCCAGTTGGTCATGGGCGAGCGCCGCTGGCGCGCGTGCCAAGAAGCGGGCCTGGCCACCATCCCTGCCATCATTCGCGATACCGCCGACAGCTCGATGCTGCGCGACGCGCTGCTGGAGAACATCCATCGCGTGCAGCTGAACCCCCTCGAAGAGGCGGCGGCGTATCAGCAGCTGCTCGAAGAGTTCGACGTCACCCACGAGGAACTGGCCTCGCGTATCGGCCGCTCGCGTCCGGTGGTGACGAACATGATCCGGCTGCTGAAGCTGCCGATTCCGGTGCAGCGTCGGGTGGCCGCCGGTGTGCTGTCGGCCGGCCATGCCCGCGCGCTGCTCGGGTTGGACGCGGGCGCCGAGGCGCAGGAGGCGCTGGCGGAACGGATTGTCGCCGAAGGTTTGTCGGTGCGCTCCACCGAGGAAGCGGTGACGCTGGCCAACCGCAATCCGTCGGAGGTCGCTCCCCCGGCGCCGAAGCGCAAGCCGATCCACATGCCGGGTCTACAGGAAGTCGCCGAACGCCTATCGGGTTCCTATGACACCCGGGTGACGGTGAGCCTCGGCAAGCGCAAGGGCAAGATCGTTGTCGAGTTCGGTTCCGTCGAAGATCTCGAGCGCATTGTGGCGCTGATGGAGCAAGCCAGCCCTGAAACGTCACTGTGACAGGGACTTCCCAGCCTTTCTACATCTCGGAAAGAGGCGGCATTACTGTGGATAGTGATGTGGCGTGAGCGTGGATGAATCGGACAGCTGGAGGCTGAACAGAGCAGTGTCGACCAGCGTCACAGCATTGACCCTCGACGGACTCGATCGACTTCCGGCGCATACCCGGCGGTGTGTTTTCTGGGAGCTCGATCCGGCCGTGGCCGCCGACTCCCAGTCCTTCAGCGATCCGGTTTTCGAGAAGGAGGCATGGCTCTCGACGGTCATGCTCGAATGGGGATCGTGCGGGCAGGTAGCACAGGTCGACAACAACATCGCCGGCTGCGCGCTGTATTCGCCGCCGAGTTCGGTGCCGCGCTCGACCCTGTTCCCCACCTCCCCCGTGAGCCCGGATGCCATCCTGCTGACCACGCTGCAGGCCGAATTCCCCTATGACGAATCCGATGTAGCCCACCGGCTGGTGCAGGCCGTGGTGGCCGATCTGGTGCGTCGCGGTGTGCGGGCGCTCGAGGCATTCGGCATCCGCAACGGGCCGCCGTCCAGTTCGGTGGCCGATCGCGGACTCGGCTCGTCGATGCGGCTGATGGAACGGATCGCCGCTCCCCTGCGCGATCCGGCCTCGGCCACCCAGTGCACCCCGGAAACCTGCATGATCGACGCGGATTTCCTCGAGGACGTCGGCTTCGAAGTGGTGGCGCAGCATCACCGCTTCCCACGCCTGCGCCTCGAGCTCGACTCCGATCACGGCTGGAAGGAAGACGTCGAACGCGCTCTCGACCAGCTTCTGGCAGCTGCGGAAATGGCGCCCCCCGCCCGCATCGGCGTGCGCTGACGACAGAGACGAAAGCGGCCCCGCAGATAATCTGCGGGGCCGCTTTCGTTGCGATGATTACACCAGACCGGAGTTCTCCGGCAGCCGATCCTGGGCCGCCAGTTCCTCGGCGAGCAGTTCGGCGAAGGTGTAGGTGCCGGTGGGCTGGTCGTCCTGGCCGAGCAGGTACAGCCGCTTCACCGAGATGAGGATGGCCTCGGCGATCACGTCCCGCATGCGCGGGTTCGTGAGAATGGAGGCGTCGTATTCGTTGGTGAGGTAGCCCAGGTCCACCTGGACCGTCGGCATCTTGGTGAGGCGCAGCAGATCCCAGGTGCGCTGATGGGTGCGGCAGTCCTGCAGGGACGTGCGGGCAACCACTTCGCGCTGGATGAATCCGGCGAGCACCTGCCCGATCATCGACACCGAACCGTGCGAATTACCGAAGTAGAACCCGGCGACGCCCTGCGCCGACGGATTGTCACTCATCGCACAGCGCAACGAGATCATCAGATCGGCGTCGAAAGCGTTGGAGGTCTCGGCGCGTTCGGCATCGGTCGGGTTGGCGCCCCACGGCCGCGACAGGAACGTCTCCATGCCGGTGGCGGCCATCCGGCCCTCGAGCCGCGAGGCCAGATCCCACAGGATCTCCGACTCGTACACGTCACCGAACTCCGTCGGCACGGCGAATCCCTTGTCGGGACCGCCGAATCCGGGGTCGATGACGATGCGCTTGCCGGTGAGCTGCGGTCCCGCCCGGTGCACCACCTCTTCCTCGGCGATGCGATGCGGGTTGCCGCCGGTGACGCGCGCGCCGAGCAGATCGAGCGAGCGCAGTGTGTCGGGACCACAGATGCCGTCGGCCGAGAGACCGATCTCGCGCTGGAAGGCGCTGAGTCCCTCGTGGGTGTGTGGACCGAAGTAGCCGTCGACCCGGTGCACGTAGAAGCCGAGGTCCTGCAGCTTGCGCTGCAAGGTGGCCACGTCGTCGCCGTACAGCGGGGCGGACAGCTGGTAGATCAGTGTGCGGGCACCCAGGCGGTAGGAGGCTTCCTTCAGCGCGCGATACGTGGCCGGGCCGACGATCCCGTCGACGAGCAGACCACGCTGCTGCTGGAACGCGCGAACCGCCGAGTCGAGCGAGCGGTCGAAGACCACATCGGTGTCCTGCCAATCGTGCTGGCGATGCAGGAAACCGAGGCTTGCGAGGGTGCTCCGAACCTCTGCGACGGCCGGTCCTGAATCGCCGTGACGAAGTCGGTGCATGCGTAAGAGCCCTTTCCTTCGGCCGGAGCGTCCGTCGATTGTCTCAGACCCGGGCGGTATTACGGGAATCCCGGGTCCAGGCATCCTACGGCGCGTCGGCCGGTGGGAGGTGTCTTTGTCGGATCGATCGCGGCTCAGATGAGCCCTTCGAGCTCGCGCAGCAGCGCCGCCTTGCCCTTGGCGCCGACGATCTGCTTCACCGGCTTGCCGCCCTGGAACAGGATCATGGTCGGCAGCGACAGGATCTGGTAGTCGCGGGCTGCGCCGGGGTTGGCCTCGGTGTCGAGCTTGGCGATGGTGAGCTTGTCGGCATGGGTGCCCGCGATCTCCTCCAGCACGGGGGCGACCATCTTGCACGGGCCGCACCAGTCGGCCCAGAAGTCGACGAGCACGGGCTTCTCGCTGAGCAGCACGTCGTCGGCGAAGGACTGGTCGGTCACGGTGATGGTGTTGGCACTGTCGGCCATGGGTGTTCTCCTGCCTGAGTGGAACGCGAAATCAGTTGGCGGACACCGCGGCCGGGCCGTCGGCGTTTTCGAGTGTGTTGGCGGTGATGTCGCCCTGCTCGGCGAGCCAGCGCTCGGCATCGATGGCGGCGCGGCAACCGGTGCCCGCGGCGGTGATCGCCTGGCGGTAGGTGTGGTCGACGAGGTCGCCCGCCGCGAACACGCCTGCCACATCGGTGGCGGTGCCCGGATCGGTCACCTGCACATAGCCTTCCCCGTCGAGCGCGACCTGACCCTTGACCAGTTCGCTGCGCGGATCGTGGCCGATGGCGACGAACAGGCCGGTGGCGGCCAGCTCGGATTCCTCACCGGTCCTGGTGTCGCGCAGGGTCAGGCTGGTGACGCTCTTGTCGCCGTTGACCTTCACGACCTCGGCGTTGAGCCGGAAGTTGATCTTCTCGTTGGCCTTGGCGCGCTCGAGCATGATGCGGGAGGCACGGAACTCCTCGCGGCGGTGCACGATGGTGACGCTCGCGGCGAACTTGGTGAGGAAGGTCGCTTCCTCCATCGCCGAGTCGCCGCCGCCGACGACCACGATGTCCTGGCCCTTGAAGAAGAAGCCGTCGCAGGTGGCGCACGCGCTCACGCCGCGGCCGAGCAGTTCCTGCTCACCGGGGACGTGCAGGTAGCGGGCGGCCGAACCCATGGCGAGGATGACGGCGTAGGCCTCGAAGGTCTCCTCACCGACAGTGACCTTCTTCACCGGGCCGGACAGGTCGATCGCGTCGACGTCCTCGGTGCGCAGGTCGGCGCCGAAACGCTTGGCCTGCTCGCGCATCTGCTCCATCAGGTCCGGGCCCATGATGCCCTCGCGGAAACCGGGGAAGTTCTCCACCTCGGTGGTGGTCATCAGGGCACCGCCGAACTGGGTGCCCTCGAAAACCAAGGGCGCCAACTCGGCGCGGGCGGCATAGACGGCCGCCGTGTAGCCGGCGGGTCCTGAGCCGACGATGATCAGGTCGCGAACTGGCGTGCTCATGGGGCCCTTCCGAAAAGCAATGCTGGGACGTGTGAGTCAACAACAGCCTAAACGGTGTTGTTCCCTGTGTTTATTTGGCGGCTGGCGCCGCGGTTCTCGGCGCTGAACCCCGCCTCTTCCCTCCCTGCGGGCACTCCTTCGTCGCACCCTCCGGTCAGTCCAGAGGCGGGGACGCGCCGAGAACGGGTGAGTGTGGGGCTGGAAGGGCAGGTCAGCCGATGTCGCGGACGGCTAATCGGCTGGGGGCGCCGGTGGTGCATCCGGTGCCCACGACCAAAGCGGTGATGGTCGGGGTTTGGGGTCCTTTGACGAGGACGAGTACGGCGTCGTCGCCGCGGAAGGTGATGCTCGACGCACCGAGGACGGCGCGGTCGATGCCGTTGGCCTGCACGCAGCGGGTGAGGGCGGCCTCGTCGGCGAGGGGGCCGTGGACGTCGCGTTTGCCGAGGGCGGTGAGGGCGGCGGCCGCGGTGAGGTCGTCACCGGGGATGGCCGGTTCGGTGGGTGGGGCGGCCGTCGGTGTGCCGTCGGTGTTGTCGAGGGTGCCGACGACGGCGCCCGCACCCGCGAGGACGGCGATCGTGGCCGCTGCCGCAACCAAGAAGCCCATCCGGCGCCGGGACTTGTACTGCGCCAACGAGATCGGCGTGGACGGTGCCGCAGCGGGGGTGGCGATGGTCGGGACCGACGTGATTCGTTCGGTCGGGCCGTCGCCCGCGTCGGGTTCGGCGACGGCAGGTACGGAGGTGATGCGTTCGGTCGGGCCCTCGCCCGCGTCGAGTTCGGCGACGAATCGGAACATGCGGTCGGCCACATCGTCGGGCATGCGGTGCATGACCACGTCGTTGTCGGCCAGCGTGCGGAGGCGGGTGTTCACCTCGTCGAGATCGTTCAGGTAGCGCAGCGCGTCCGGGTCGGTGCGGACCTTGGGCCACAGTTGCTCGCGGAGTTCCGGTGCGAGATTGTCGGCGTGCAGATCGGCCAGCAGTTCCGACGGGAACGGAGGCTGCGGCACGGATCGAGCCACCTCGCACCTCCCCTGTTCTGTCGATTTTCGGATCGCAGCATGTACATCGCTGACTTGTTCGTCACTGTTAATGACGCATCCGGGCTAGCTCCGGTTCCCTGGATCCCGGAAAAATTCCAAACGTTCTTGCAAACGTACGCGCGCTCGGGCGCATCTGCTCTTGATCGTGCCTTCCGCCACGCCGAGTGCCAAGGCGGTTTCGGCCACACTCCGCCCCTCCATCTCGGTCATCACCAGGGCGAGCCGCTGTTCGTCAGGGAGGCTGAACAGCGCCTCGCTCACCACGAGGTTCAGCTCGTAGTCGGCGTAGGCATCGCGTGGCTCGACCGCCTCGGGCATGGTGTCGGGGGTGACGGAGATGGCGCGGCGGGTCTTGTTGCGCCGGATCCGGTCGAGGCAGGCGTTCACGACGATGGCGTGCAGCCAGCTGCGCACCTCGGACTCGGCGCGGAACGTCTCGGCGGTGCGATGGGCGGAGAACAAGGCGTCCTGCAGGCAGTCGGCGGCATCCTCACGGCTGTAGGACGTGCGCAGCGCGGTCTGCCAGAGGTGATCCTTGTGCCTGCGCAGCAGTTCGGAGAAGGCGTGCGGTTCACCGCGTACGTGCGCGGCGAGGAGTTCCTTGTCGCTGCCGTTCTCCAGGAACGAGCGATCGCGGAACGCCGCCTGGCGCGTTGTCCCCCCGCGTACTTGCTCGTTGACTTCCGGCGACAACACCTGACCCCTTGGACAGCGCTCATTACGGCGACTTCACGTCGGCGAACGAGGCCGATCCATCACCTGACTACAACGCGGCGTCCAGGACCGACGTCGACAGATCCTGGGTAGCTCCCTGCCGAGAGCGCGGGGTGATCATATCGCTGATAACAATTGCGCACCAACCGGACCGCGGTTCGATGAACACTGATGTTCTAGCGCGAAATAGGCATCCACCTGCGCAGATAGCAGGTGGGAAGGACTGCGGCGCGGGTTTACGGCGCGGCGTCGAAGCGGACGTCGGCGACGGCGGTCTGGAACTGTCCGCCCGAATTCGCCAGTCCGGTGATCCATACGAGCACAAAGCGAGCAGCCTGATCAGTCTGCACAGGGACCTCGGTGACACCGTCGCCGAGGCGGGCCGAGCCGATCAGCTGAGTCTGGTCGAGCGTGGGCGTCTCGGTGGGCGAGGTCCGGATCTCGACGGTGCTGCCCGCGCTGGGCGAGGTGATCGAGACATTGGTGAGCTTGGCGGGCGCGGGCAGCGTGGCCAGCAGCCCCACGCCCTTCTTGAGGGCGGGGAACTGCTGGAAGTACTGGTCGGTGCGCCACACCGTTTCCGGGTTCTGGTCGAGCACCGCACTCGACGTGGCGGCGCCGTCGGGGGTGCCCTCCGGGGAGAACACCCTGGCACCGGTGACGGCCACCGGCACACTCGACGGCTGCGCGGGCTGGTCGGCCGTCGGTGCGGCGGCCGCGCTCGGCGGCGCCACACTCGACGTGAGCCCGATGTTGACCTGCTGATCCAGCGGCTTGTCCGACGCGCCGGGCGCGAAGATGCTCACCATCCACCAGATCAAGATGCCGACCACCAGCGCGGCGAGCACGCCGAGCCCGACCATGATCCACATCATCCGCTTGGAGCGTTCGCGTTCGGCCGCGAGCAGTTCCGGGTCGGCGAGCGAATCGGGACCGGCCGCGACCGCCCGCTGACCCAGCCGAAGCACGGGGATGAAATCGGTCTTCTGGTCGACGACCGAGGCCTGCTCGAGCACGTGCTGCACGGTGGCGGCGGTGCGCACACCCTTGTTCGACTCCAGCGACCGCACGGCGACGGCCGAGATCTCGAACGGCACCTCGGGCCGGATCTGGCGCGGCTCCACCGGAGTTCCGTCGGGCCCGAAGTCGGCCAGACGAAGCCCGCCGATCGTCGCGGCCGTGCCGGTGACACCGCCTACGCGAATCGGCCAGCGCGCGGTGATGAGCGCGTAGAGCATGGCGCCGAGGCCACGCACATCGGACTGCGCGTCGGAATCGCCGAGCGTGCCGGGGAAGGCGAGCACGGCGTCGCCCGAGGCACTGATCCGGATCCGGTCGGGATGGTCGATCGAGAGCGAGCCACCGCCGCGATGGGCCAGTTCGGCCGCCGAGGCGAGCACCCGGATGGCCCGGGCCGCACCGATCGGCGACGGCACCGTCTCGGCCATCTCCCGCAGCGACCGGCCGGGTGTCCACTCCGCGACCACGATGCCGCCGGAACTACCGCGCACCACGTCCAGGACCCTTGCCAGGCCGGGCGAGTTGATGCGGCCGAGGCGCAGCGTGCGCGACAGAATCGCCTGCGGACCGTCGTGGCCCGCGTTCTCACCCGACTTCTGATCGGCATCGACGAAGGTCAGCGCGACCTCGCGGTCGAGTTTGATGTCGAGGGCCTGCCAGAACTTGAGCCCGCGCGCGCCGCCGTGGCTGGCGAGCAGGCGATACCGGCCGCCCGCGACGGACGCGCCGGGGATCAGCTTCGGTCCGCGCTGCGGACGCTGCACGTCCTGCGGCGGTACGGGGATCGGCAGCATGCCGGTGTCGTGGGTCGGATCGTGCGGCGGCGCGGCCGCGCGACGGTCCTCGGTCGGTTCGTTCTTCTCCGGCGACCCGTCTGCCTGCGGGTTCTTGCTGTCGTCGGGCGCGTCGGCGTGTTCGGATCCCGCGGTGTCTGCCCCGTCGGGCCGGACATCGGTGGACCTTCCTCCTGCGGCGCGCGCCGCAGAATCAGCGGCTGGGACGCCGCCCACCGCGTCATCGCTCACCCTCGGTCCTCCTTCGGCCTGATCTCCCGTATCGGTCTGCCGAACAGCGTACGGGAACTGTGCTTGACCGGTGATGTCAACAGCACCGGGCCGGATCACCGGCAACACCATGGTCTGGGTATCCATCGACTGCCCGTACGCCGGGAAGGCGTAGGTGTCGGGCCTGCGCAACACGGTGGTCGCGTAGATGTCCTCGGCCGAGGCGTCCTCGTCGAGCGCGGAGTCCGGCGCGGGCGGGGTGATGCCGAGCTTGCGCGAGACCGCGACGGTGATCGCCACCACCTCGGGGATGCCGACCAGACGCATCAGCCCGAACGCAACCGAGAACAGGACGAGCGCGTCGACGGTGACCCGCAACAGCGAGGCCGGGCCGCCGGTGACGTTCGCGAGGCCGGTCACGGTGTCGACGATGAGCATCACCGCGCCGCCCGCGATCGAGGCGAGCACCACCCGGGTGATCGTGCGGCCGACATTGGACATGCGCAGATCACCGAGGCTGCGGTGCAGCAGGATCCCGCCGATCACCGCGCCCGCGGTGAAGCTGAGACCGGTGGCGACGCCGAGGATGATGACCACGTCGTCGCTGTCGCGAGCGAGCACCGGGGCGAGCGCCGAGCAGGCGATCTTCACGGTGGTGATGCCGAGGATGATCCAGGTCGGCGTCCACGCCTGTTCACGGGCGTAGAAGACGCGCAGATGGATCAGCACCAGCGAATACGGGATCAGCGTGAAGGCCGACCAGCTCACCGCGCTGCCGAGACGGGCGGCGTCACCGGAGAACCGGGCGTAGCCGTAGAGCGCCTCGCCGATCGCCGGGCCGGCCAGGGTCATGAAGGCCACGATCGGGATCAGCGCGATCATGGTGAGCCGGGTGGCCGCGGACAGATCGTCGACCACGGCGGGCGTGTCGTCGGCGGCGGCGTTGCGGCTCAGCCTCGGCATGATCGCGGTGAGCAGCGTGACGCCGATGACGCCGTAGGGCAGCTGCAGCAACGCCCAGGCATTGGCGAAGATCGCCGGACCCGCCTCGTCGGCCGCGGAGGCGATGTTGTTCGCCACCACCAGGCCGACCTGGCTGATCAGCACGTACAGGATGATCGCGGCGGCCATCCTGCCGAACTGCTTGAGGCGAGCGTCGATGCCCCACAGCGGGCGCAGATTGATCCCGTGCCTGCGGATGGCAGGCAGCAGGCTCAGCGCCTGGGTGGCCACACCGGCGGTGATGCCGAGGCCGAGGACCAGCAGTTTCGGGTCGCTCATCCGCACCGGGTCGAGGGTGATCTCACCGGGCGTGAGCGCGTACACCGCCAGCACCACGAGCGCGACGATGTTGTTCATCACCGGTGCCCACGCGCCCGGTTTGAACGCCTGCCTGGTGTTGAGGATGGCCGTGAACAGCGCCGACATGCCGTAGAACAGGATCGCCGGTGCGAGCAGGTAGGTGAGCGCGGTGGTCAGCGACGTGTTGACCTTGCCGTCGGAGTCGACGAGCACGTGGCTGGCCAGGATGGGCGTCGCGGCGAGCGTCAGGACAGTCGCCACGAAAAGCACGGCGAAGGCGGCGGTCACCAATCTTCGGATGAATTCGGCGCCGTTGTCGGCGTCCTCCTGTTCGGCGCGCACCAGCGTCGGCACGACGATCGCCGTGAGCACCGCGCCGAGGACCAACTCGGCCACCATGTTCGGAATCAGGTTCGCCGAGATGAACGCACTGGCGATCGCCGGACCGAGCACGGTGAGCAGCAACAGCTGCTTCGCGAAGCCGGTGATCCGGCTGACGAGCGTCGCCACGGCGATCGACCCGGAATCCTTGAGCAGCTTCTCGTTGGCCGACTGTGGATTCGTGTCACGCGGCGCGGGCTTCTCGGTGCGAATCCGCTCGGGGCGCGCGATCACCTGCGTCTGCTCGGCCGCCCGCATCGCGTCACCAGCGGGCCGACTCGACGCCGCGGGCATCCCGGGAAAGCTGTCACGCCCAGGCCCCGGTCGAGCTGCCTCGTACCCACGCGGCGGCGGCCCGGCCTGCGGACGCCGCCCAGGATCGACCTCGGGACGTGCCTGCCGAGGAATCGCCCCGGATGCCCCCGCGGCCCGCTGCTGCGGAAACTCCCCCGACCTGGGGGCCGGCCGCTGTGGACCACTCGGCCGCTGGGCAGGACCTTGGGGTGCATCATCGCCAGCCCGACGACCGCGCGGTTGCCCGACGGCGCCGGGCTGACCGCCGGGCGCCGAGCCGAAACCACCCGGGCGTCCCTCGAGGCCCGGGCCCTGCGGTCGGAACTCGCCGGGGCGACCCGGTTCGGGGCGTCGCGGCGCACCGGCGCCGGGGACTCGCGGATCAATCGGCGGTGGTTGCGACGACTCGCCGTAAGGAGCGGCCGATCGAGGATCGGGCGGTGCGGGTCGCTGCGGCCCGGGGCCACCCGGTCGCTGCTGGCGGGGGAACTCCCCCGAACGCCCGTCCGCCGGATAGGCCTGAGGAGACTGTGGACCACCCGGTCGCTGCTGCCGAGGGAACTCCCCGGAACGCCCGCCGGCCGGATACGGCTGGGGTCGCTGCGGACCAGGGCCGCCCGGGTGCGGTGGCTGCCCGTGCAGCGGCCGATGCGGAACACCGGGTGCCTGGGTGTAGTTCGACTCGCCGGGATGAGGTGTGCGTGGGGGTTCGCCGGGCCGGAAGGCTTGCGGGTACGGCGGCTCGCCGGTACGGCCGGGCCCGTGGGGCGGCTGGCGAGGGGGCTGGACGCGCGGGATTTCGCCCGAGCTGCCGGGAACGGGTCGTCCTGTCGGTTGGGCGGGTCGGGCACCCTGCTGCGGGCCGGGATCAGCGGGGTGCGGCCGGGCCGGGTCGACGGGACCGAGGCGCGGCGGGACCGGGCGATCGCCGGGACGGGCGGGCACGTGCGGCTCGTCGGTGTCGCGGCCGCTCATTCCACGCTCCCATGGCGCGGCGGGACCCCAGCGGTGGGTCGGCTCGTCGCGTTCGTCGTGGTTGTGCCGATGAGCGGAATCATCGTCGCCCATCATGCCTCCTGTACCCGGCGCAACCCGCGAATCCCGCCTCGTTCTTGCCTGTCATGGTCCCCCGCGCGCCGGTCAGGCGTGGGTGTTCACTGCCGACGCAGTCGTTGCCGGGCGCGTCGCAGCCGTCCGGCCCGTTCCACCGTTTCGGGGGCGAAGCCCTCGTCGGCGGGGTCGGGTCGGCCGCGGAAGCGCCGCCACAGCCGGCGCCCGGCCAACAGCAACAGCAGTATCGCGGCACATGCCGTAATTATGGCCAAGGCCTGACCGTAGGCGTTCGAGCGCACCGAGACCGACGTCGGCTCCCCTAGCGTGATTCCGTCGGGGGTGGTAAGGGCGATGGGAATGACCAGCTTACGGCTGTCGCTCACCTCGGTCGGTATCTGAAATGACCGGGTTCCATTCGGCGGAAGGAGCTGTTCGCCGATATCGGTGATGTTCGTCTCGGAAGGCGCGGAGATCCGGAAGTTCACCCGGATCGCCACCGGCAGATCGTTGCGGGCCACCAGTAGCAACGGGCTCTGCTCGGACGCGAGCGTGTACACACCGCCAGGGGGCAACACCGATACCGACGCGAAGACGGTGTCGATTTCCCGGGTCACCTGATCGACACGCCGGTCGGCATGCAGGTCGGCGAGAGTGTCGTCCTCGCCACGCCGGTCCGACAGGCTCAACGCCCGCAGCAGATCCTCGCGCGCGGGCGTGAGGAAGGCCAGCGGTGTCAGTTCGGCCTCGGGCAGTTCGACGAGCGCCCGCATCATCTCGGTGATCCGCGCACCCTGGTCGCGCACGGGCACGACGAGATGTTCGGGCGCCGCGTCCTGAGCGGCCGACGGCAGGTATTCGAGGGTGAACGGGCGCGGATCCGGCTCCTGCGCGACGAGCTCCGCGAACGGCCGCGGCTGGGCCAGCTGGTTGCGGGCGAGCAGTTCCACCTGTTTGAGCAGCGCCACACCCTCCTCACGGCTGGCGCCCCACTGCTGCGGCGGCATCAACAGCTGCGAACGCGGCCGGTCCGGCGCCGGATTCAGCGCGGTCCACGCCATCGCACCGAGTGCGTCCTGCAACCGGGCGGCCCGTGAGTCGTTGGTGACGTCGAAGCGCACCTTCGACGGCGTGAACGAGGGCGTCGGCGGGTTGGAACCCACGGCGGCCAGCGCGGTCGCCGACCAGATGTCGAAGGTCGTCACCCGCAGCGCCGGATCGGTGTTCGGCCCCGCCTCGACGCTCACATCCGGCACCCGCACCACGTCCGGCGCGGCCTGCTCCCCGCCGACGACCGTGCCGGGCACGAACGTCGACGGCGTGGAGGTGAGCGCGGTCTCCGGATCCGTCACCGAACCCTCACCCGATACCGCCGACCCGGCGAGCACCGCCGTGCCGTACCCGTACTCACGCAGCAGCTGCCCCGCCGCGTGGTCGATGCTGCCGGAATCGGGCAGGCTCACCCCGCGCAGCGACCTGGTGCCGAGGATCGCGTCCACCACATCGGCCGGTGCGTGCAAGGCCCGTGCCGACAGACCCGGCTCGTTCACCGCCGCCAACGCCGTCACATCGACCTGCGCGTACGGCAACGCCACCGTGCACATCGACCCGGCGAGCGCGCGCAACCGGTCGAGCCAGGCCTGCGCGTTCGCGGCGCCGGTCCCCTCCCGCGTCGCGCCCTCCGGATCCGAGGGACTCGCCAGCACCCGGTAACCGCGCGTCATCGTCTGCGCGGTCGACACCAGGTCGGGATCGATGGCGATGCATACCGACCCGGCGACCGCGTTGTCCTTGCCCGGTGCGGGTGCGACCGCTTCCAGCGCGGCGACCAGCTGCTCGAGCCGCCCGCCCTTCCCGAGCGAGGCGGCGAGCTCGTCGTCGAGCAGTTCCACCTGCCCGTTCACCGACCCCGGCTTGCCCGCCACCATGCGCGGGCGGTCGGCCAGCGGCCAGATCACCGTCGTCGCCACCGGCGTGGCCTCCGGCGGCGCGGCGACCGGCGCCGGGTCACCGTCGGCCGGTGGCAGCCCGAGCACCGGAAGCAGGAAGCGGGCGTCGTCGAGCCGGGCCTGCGAGCCGTAGGCCGGCTCACCGTTCACATTCAGCAGCAGCGGATACACGCCGGGATCGGTGATGCCGAGCGACGCGCCGTCGCCGCCGCGCAGCGCGATCCGCACCGAGAACTGTTTGCGCTGGCCAGGACTCAGCTGCGGCGTCACGTCCTCGAACGGCCCGGTCACGTCGTAGTTCACCTGATCGAGCCGCAGCGAACTGCGCAACCCGCTCGGCGACAGCACCGGCGCGGCGCGCTGGATGCGCACGCTCACATCGTCGACCACCCGGTCACCGATATTGGTGACCGTCCCCGACACCGTGAGCACCGGATCGCTGCTCGTGGTCACCGTGCCCGGCGCCACCGCGTCCAGGGTGAGTTTGAGGAACTTCGGCGCCGACGTGTCGTCCGGTTGCGCCTGCGCCACCGCGGGCAGCAGCGCCACCGAACCCAAGATGGTCAGGACCGCCGTGATCAGCCGGAACAGTCCACCCGTCATCGCTTGCCGGTCTCCATCCGGTCGATCATCCGATTAGCCACCTCGGCCAGGCGCCGTTCGTCGGCGTAGGCCAACCGGGAATCCAACTCGCTCAACGGAACCCACGCAACCTGGGTGACTTCCACGTCGGCATCGGACAACTCACCGCCGAGACACCGCAGCAGGTAGTGGTGCACGGTCTTGTGTACCCGTCTGCCCTCGGTGACGAACCAATAATCGATATTGCCCAGCTCGGCGACCACCTCGCCGATGATGCCGGTCTCCTCGGCGACCTCACGCATGGCGGTCTGCTCGGAGGTCTCGCCCTCCTCGATATGGCCTTTGGGCAGCGACCACAGCAACCGCCCGCGCCGATCGGTCCGCCCGATCAGCGCGGCGCACCGCAGCTCCCTCGGCCCGTCCAACCCGTCGACAACGAGGCCGCCCGCGGACGTTTCGCGCACCGTGCGCATACGCGGCTTACCGCCGTTACCCGCCCCGCCGCGCCGCCGCGGCTGGCGGCGTCGACTGTTCGCGCGATCGGCCGGAGGAGACACTCCGCCAGCTTAGCTGTGTTGCTGGAGCGCTGTTGTCGCCGCAACCCACCGATCACGCGCGAACATGGGTAACTCACCGGGGACGGGCTGACCAGGCCATCACAAGTAGCTTGCCGCGTCCGCAAGTCCGCACGCACCTGAGTCTGGCCAGAGTCGCGGGGAGGCGGAACAGTAAGCTCTGTACTCGTGGTTTCCTCTGATGTTGTCGCGGATCGTCGTGCTCGGCTGCTTGCTGGTGCGGCGGTGACGTTGGGGCAGCTGTCCGAGGTGCTGGTGCCGTTGGGGGGCATGTTCGCCGCGCGGGGGCATTCGCTGTATCTGGTGGGGGGCAGCGTGCGCGACGCGGTGCTCGGGCGGTTGGGCAATGATCTGGATTTCACCACCGATGCGCGGCCGGAGGTTGTGCAGGAGCTGATGCGGGGGTGGGCCGATCAGTTGTGGGACACCGGTGGGCTCGCGTTCGGAACGGTGAGTGCGGCCAAGGGGGATCACCAGCTCGAGATCACCACGTTCCGGGCCGATACGTACGACCGAGTGTCCCGCAATCCGGAGGTGACCTTCGGTGACACGCTCGAGGGCGACCTGGTCCGGCGCGATTTCACCGTGAACGCGATGGCGGTGAAGATCGCCGAGGACGGATCGCTGGAATTCGTCGACCCGCTCAACGGACTGGATGCCCTGCTCGAAGGCGTGCTCGATACGCCTGCGGCACCGCAGGATTCGTTCGACGACGACCCGTTGCGCATGCTGCGCGCGGCCCGCTTCGTCGCGCAGCTCGGTTTCGAGGTGGCGCCTCGGGTGCGCACGGCGATCGTGGAGATGGCCGAGCAGATCGACCGCATCACCGCCGAACGGGTGCGCACCGAACTCGACAAGCTGATCGGTGCGGAGCATCCGATCGACGGCATCAACCTCATGTGCGATACCGGTCTCGCCCAGCGGGTGCTGCCGGAGGTGCCCGCGATGAAGCTCGAGATCGACGAGCACCACCAGCACAAGGATGTCTACCAGCATTCACTGACGGTGCTGTCGCAGGCGATCGACCAGGAGGAGGGCGACCCCGACCTGGTGTTGCGCTGGGCGGCGCTGCTGCACGACATCGGCAAGCCCGACACCAAGCGCAACGAGCCGGGCGGCGGCGTGAGCTTCCACCATCACGAGGTGGTCGGCGCGAAGATGGTGCGTAAGCGCATGCGGGCGCTGAAGTATCCGAAGGCGTTCACCGAAGACGTTGCGCGCCTGGTGTTCCTGCACCTGCGGTTCCACGGCTACGGCAAGGGTCAGTGGACCGATTCGGCCGTGCGCCGCTACGTCACCGACGCCGACGACCTGCTCGATCGCTTGCACAAGCTGGTCAAGGCCGACTGCACCACCCGCAACAAGCGGCGGGCGGCGGCGTTGCGCGCCACCTACGACGAGCTGGAGCAGCGCATCGCGGCCCTGCGTGAGCAGGAAGATCTCGCGCGGGTGCGCCCGGATCTGGACGGCAACGCGATCATGGAGCTACTCGGTCTCGAGCCGGGCCCGCAGGTGGGCAAGGCGTGGAAATACCTCAAGGACCTGCGCCTGGACCGTGGCCCCATGACCCGCGACGAAGCCGAGGCAGCCCTGCGCGAGTGGTGGGCGACCCAGCAGTCCTAGAAGACGATCAGTGTTGTCCCGGCGATGATGGCGTCGCGGATCTGGGTGAGGTCGAACGAACCGGTGGTCTCGGGCAGTTCGATGCGGAATTTCACCACGTCGCCGCGGCGGTGCGCGTAGGAGATGCTCGCCCGGTTGGGCAGGTCGTCGAGCAGCAGCGCGGGCGCTTGGACCACCCGGCGCGGCAAGCGGATGCGGTACCAGCTGGCGCGGCGGATATCGATGGTGAGCAGGTTGTCGTAGACCTGCGCGTCGACGACGGCGCTCATCTTGCGGGTGCGATGGGTGGCGACGATCCGGCCCTGCTCGTCGAGCCGGAGCTTCCAGTCCAGGTTCTGCTCGTCCACCCAGTCGATGAGGGCACCGATGCCGATGCTGCCCTCGATGTCGAGTTGCTGCACGCGAATCTTGGTGGGCACACCGGGAATGAGGCGAACGCCGTGCGCGATCACGGTGACGGTATCGAAGGGGTGCGTGTCCCAGACCAGGTCCGACAGCACCGTCTTGCTCTGGAAGTGGGCACCGCGCCTGCGCACCTTGAACGTGTCGAGGGTGGCGGTGAGGTCGTGGCCGAGCAGGGTGGCCGACACTTCCCGCCCGCCGAAGCGGCTGAAGATGCCCTCGCTGAGCACGGTCATCAGGACGTCGGGCATCAGCGCGGTGACCGTGCCCGAGCCCAGGTCGGCCACCGGGTCGGCCCAGGACGTGGTGAAGCCGAGCCACTGGTCGATCCACGAGGGGTCGAGCAGACGTTTGCCCAGGTCGACAGCGCCCGCCAGTGACCAGGACTTCGGATCGAAATACGTGGCCATGATGGTCCGAGAGTACTTGCCCGCAGCGTCGGCGGCCATGCTCGGCGGTGTGTTGAGCCGACATCACAGCCGGATGTTTCCGCATGTGCGGAAGATTTATCTATGTATCGCCGTATCTGCGGAACTATCCTGGTCGGGTGGCACTACTGCGAATCAAGGAAGCCGCCGATCTGCTCGGCGTCAGCGACGACACCGTGCGCCGGTGGATCGACTCCGGCGCGCTGTCGGCGAGCAAGGACAGCGCGGGCCGGTTGGTCATCGAGGGTCGTGAGCTGGCGGCTCTCGCCGTCGAGCAGGCGCGCACGCCGCACACCGAGGTCGGCAGTGCCAGTTCGGCCCGGAATCGGTTCCCCGGCTTGGTCACTCGCGTCGTGAGCGACAAGGTGATGGCACAGGTCGAGATGCAATGTGGTCCGTTCACGGTGGTCTCGTTGATGAGCAGCGAAGCGGTGCGCGAGCTCGGGCTAGAGCCCGGGAGTGTGGCGTTGGCGAGTGTGAAGGCCACGACGGTCGTCGTCGAACGGGCCGCCGGATGAAGCGCGCACTCGCCCTGGCGGCCACACTGACCGTGCTCACCGCCTGCGGTTCCGAAACAGATTCGGCGACAAGCGATTCAACGCTCACGGTATTCGCCGCAGCCTCGTTGAAGAAGGTCTTCACCGACCTCGAGGACGACTTCGAAGCCGCGAACCCCGGTGTGGACGTGCAGTTCTCGTTCGCCGGATCGTCGGATCTGGCCGCCCAGTTGCAGGCCGGCGCGCCCGCCGACGTCTTCGCCTCGGCCGACCAGCCGACGATGGACAAGGTGATCGCCGACGGACGCATCACCACTGCGCGCCCCTTCGCGACGAATGTCCTCACGATCGTCACCGCGCCCGGTAACCCGAAGGGGATCAACAGTTTCCGCGACCTGACCAAGGACGGGTTATCCGTGGTGGTGTGTGCGCCGCAGGTGCCGTGCGGCCGGGCGACACAGAAGGTCGCAGGAGCGGCTCAGGTGACAGTGCAGCCGGTGAGTGAGGAATCGTCGGTGGCCGACGTGCTCACCAAAGTGACCTCCGGACAGGCGGATGCGGGCCTGGTGTACGTCACCGATGCGGCGGGTGCCGGCGCGAAGGTGAGTACGGTTGCGATCCCCGAGGCGTCGGCGGCGGTGAACACCTATCCCATCGGCGCGGTCGGGGATTCCGCCGGTGCGGGGAAGTTCATCGACCTGGTGACCGGCCCGACGGGCCGGCGGATGCTGACCGAAGCCGGGTTCGGTGTGCCGTGAAAACCGGCGCCGCAGGGTTCCCCCGCTGGTTGTTGCTGCCCGCGCTGATCGGATTCGCCCTGGTGGTCGTGCCGCTCGGCGCCTTGGCCTGGGGCGTGGAATGGGGTCGGTTCGGTGCGCTGGTGACCACCGAGGCCTCGCGCGACGCACTGTGGTTGAGCCTGCGGACGGCGGCGGGCAGCACGCTGCTGTGTGTGCTGCTCGGTGTGCCGATGGCTGTCGTCCTGGCCAGGGCCCGATGGCGTGGGTTGCCGGTGTTGCGCGCACTTGTGTTGCTGCCGTTGGTACTACCACCCGTTGTCGGCGGTATCGCTCTGCTGTACACCTTCGGGCGGCGTGGGCTGTTGGGCAACCACCTCGAAGCCCTCGGCGTGCAGATCGCGTTCAGCACGACGGCGGTGGTGTTGGCGCAGACCTTTGTGGCGCTGCCGTTTCTGGTCCTCACGCTCGAGGGTGCGTTGCGGACGGCGGGTCACCGCTACGAGCAGATCGCGGCCACCCTCGGGGCCGGGCCGAGCACGGTGTGGTGGCGGATCACCCTGCCGCTGATGCGCCCCGCGCTCATCTCCGGTGCGGTGCTCGCCTTCGCCCGCGCGCTCGGTGAATTCGGCGCCACCCTCACCTTCGCGGGCAGCCTCCAGGGCCGAACCCGAACCCTGCCCCTGGAGATCTACCTCCAGCGGGAAGCCGATCCCGATGCGGCCGTCGCGCTTTCGGTGGTGCTCATCATCGTCGCGATCCTGATCGTGCTGCTGGCCTACCGGCGTACCAGCCCGATCCCAGGCACCCAGCTCGGCAGCGCCCGCACCGGAGGGAGAGCTGAATGAGCCCACACGACGAGCCGCGAAGCGTGCCGTCGGGCTTCGATCCGGCTAGCGCACACCACGAATCTGTGCGAAGCGAGCCGTCGTCCGGTCCGGCGGGGTTCTCCGCGAGCGCACCCGACGAATCGTCAGGGAGGTCGTCGCATCCGGCGGGCCTTTCGGTGGCCGCACGCATTGCGGATCGCGATCTGGACCTGGCGCTCGAGGTCGCACCGGGCGAAGTCCTCGCCGTCCTCGGCCCGAATGGTGCGGGTAAGTCCAGCCTGTTGCAGGTGATCGCGGGCCTGCTCGTCCCCGATGCGGGCCACGTGCGCCTGGGCGCCGATATCCTCACCGAAACCGCGAAACGTGTTGCGCTCCTGCCACATCGACGCGGCATCTCGTTGCTCGCCCAGGAGCCGTTGCTCTTCCCGCACCTCACCGTCGCCGAGAATGTCGCTTTCGGCCCACGCAGCCGTGGTAACCGCGACGCGAAAACCGTCGCCGCCGAATGGCTCGAGGCCGTCGATGCCACGCACCTGGCCGACCGCTACCCCGCCGCCCTCTCCGGCGGCCAGGCCCAACGCGTCGCCCTGGCCCGTGCCCTCGCCGTCGACCCGCACCTGCTCCTGCTCGACGAACCCATGTCGGCCCTCGACGTCGATGCCGCCCCCGCCATGCGCTCGCTGCTACGCCGCGTCCTGCGCGACCCCGCCCACCCGCGCAGCGCGGTCCTGGTCACCCACGACATCATCGACGCCATCACCCTCGCCGACCGCCTCGTCATCGTCGAATCCGGCCGCATCGTCGAATCCGGCCAGGTCACCGACGTGATGTCGCACCCACGCAGCCCCTTCGCCGCCCGCATCGCGGGCCTGAACCTCCTGCACGGCACCGCCACCGCGCCGCACGGGTCCGACCCGGCCTTCGCGGCAGTGTTGGTCGGACCCGGCCGACACAGCGAACCGATCCCGCCAGGTGACAGCGCAGCCCGGCACCGACCAGCAGCACACCCCGCCGATCGACCGGCGGACAGCGCCACTACCAGTGCCTCGCTCGGCTCCACAGAACGGCCGATAACCAGCGTCGCCGATGGTGGATCGGGGTCGAGTTCGGCCGGCGGCGCCCGGCACTCGGCAGCACCCGATGGCGAATCGGCGGTCGATGGTTGCGTTGTCGGCGATTTCACCGCAGGCACCCGTGCGGCGGCTGTCTTTTCACCCGCCGCGGTCTCGGTTTTCACCCGACCTCCCGGCGGCAGCCCACGCAACGTCTTCACCGTCGGCATCACCGAGATCACCGATCGGGGCGGCATCGTGCGGGTGCGCGGTGACGCACCGAACGCGCCCGGCCTGTGCGCCGATCTCACCCCGGCCGCCGTGGCCCAGCTCGGCCTCACCGTCGGCGCGCGGGCGTATTTCGCGGTCAAGGCCACGGAGGTGCGGGTGTACGCCTGCTGAAACGTGGCCACGGTGCACGGCGCACAATGAGGGCGTTCATGCACGCGCGCAAACCGGAGGGCAGCATGCCGCTGGACCTGAACAGTGATCTGGGCGAGGGTTTCGGCCCGTGGCGGATGGGTGAGGACGCCGCCATGCTCGACATCGTCACCAGCGCCAACATCGCGTGCGGTTTCCATGCGGGCGACCCGACGATCATGCGCCGCACCTGCGAACTGGCCGTGGCCAAGGGTGTGCGGATCGGCGCCCATGTCGGCTACCGCGATCTGGTCGGCTTCGGCCGCCGCGATATCGCCATCGCGCCCGCCGAACTGCGCGACGAGGTGCTGTACCAGATCGGCGCCCTCGCGGCGTTCGCGCGCGCGGCGGGCGACCGGGTGCGGTACGTGAAGCCGCACGGCGCCCTCTATCACGCGGCCGCTCGCGATCGTCTGCTCGCCGACGCGGTCGCGACCGCCGTCGCCGAGGCCGAAACCGGTCTCGCCCTGCTCGGCCCCGCCGGAACCGAACTCGAACACGCCGCGAACCGAGCGAAAGTGCGTTTCGTCGGCGAGGGTTTCGCCGACCGTGCCTACACCGCCACCGGCACGTTGGCGCCGCGCGGGGTTGCCGGTGCGGTGCTGACGCCCGACGACGCCGTCGCCCAGGCGGTATCCCTTGCGTTGTCGGGGACCGCGCGTACCGTTGACGGTCCGGGTGCGGTCGCTGTGTCCGTGGCCAGTGTGTGTGTCCATGGTGACTCGCCCGCGGCCGTGGAGATGGCACGCCGCATCAGGGGGGCGTTGGACGAGGCAGGCGTACCTGTCGAACCATTCGGTTGAGGGTGGGAGGCGCGATGGTGACCGACTGGAGCACACGGATCAGGCCCGCGGGTGACCGCGCCATGCTCATCACCCTCGACGATCCACGGCCGGTGCAGCGCCTGGCGTCGGCGCTGCGGGTGCATGCCATCGCCGGTGTCCAGGACGTGCTGCCCGCGGCGGAGACCGTGCTGGTCACCCTGCATTCGGTGAACTACGGCACACAGGTGCGCCGGGAATTGCTCGCGCTGCTCGACCGCCTGGATTCCGAATCCGCACAGCCGGATTCGCTCGATGTTTCCCGTGGAACACTGTCCGACCCGGACTGCCCCGACGAGGTGGTCGAGGTGCCGGTGCGCTACGACGGGGTCGACCTGCCCGAGGTCGCCCGGCTGCTCGACCTGTCTGTCGCGGAGGTGATCGCGGCCCATACCGGTACCGTCTGGCAGTGCGCCTTCGTGGGTTTCGCACCCGGTTTCGGATATCTCGTCTCGCCCGACGGCAGGCTCACCGTGCCGCGCCGGGCCCAGGCCCGCACCGCCATCCCACCGGGTGCGGTGGCACTGGCCGGTGGGTACTCGGCGGTATATCCGCGTGGCACACCGGGCGGATGGCAACTGATCGGAAGTACCGATCTACGCATGTGGGCGGTCGATCGCGACCCACCCGCACTGATCCGGGCGGGAACGGCGGTGCGGTTCGTCGACATCGCGCAATAGGCAAGGGCTGCTCAATGGTGCGCCGCCTCGACAGATAATCGGGGAGAGATCGCATGGTGATCTTCATCGAGCGGGTGGGGCCGCTCGCGACGATCCAGGACCTGGGCAGACCCGGCTGGTTCGATTCCGGCGTGGGTCCGGCCGGCGCCGCCGACCGCGCCTCGTTGCGGCTGGCGAACCGGCTGGTCGGCAATCCGGAGGACCACGCGGGCATCGAGGTATTGCTCGGCGGGCTCGTAGTGCGCACCGATGCGCACGTCACCGTCGCGGTCACCGGCGCACCGGCGACGGCCACGGTGGACAGCACACCCGTCGGCCATGCGAGCGTTCTCGAACTCGAGGCGGGCCAGACCCTTCGCCTCGGCATGGCAGGCACCGGTTTACGCACCTACATCGGTGTACGTGGCGGCATCGACGTGCCGAAGGTCCTCGGTTCCCGCAGCCGCGACACCCTCTCCGGCATCGGCCCAGACCCGCTGCGACCGGGCATGCAGCTACCCGTCGGTCCCCCGCCGCGCACCTTCCCGACCGTCGAGTTCGCGCCGGTTCCCGTGCCGCCGGAGGTGCTCGTCGTCCGCGCTCGTCCCGGCCCGCGCGAAGACTGGTTCACCGACCCCACCGCCCTGTTCCGGGGCTCGTGGCAGGTGAGCAGTGAGACCGACCGCGTGGGCGCCCGCCTCGACCGCGTCGCCGGGCCGCCGCTCACCCGCTCGATCACTCGCGAACTGCCCGCCGAAGGTGTCGCCCTCGGCTCGGTGCAGGTGCCGCCGAGCGGTCAACCGGTCGTCTTCCTCGCCGACCATCCGATCACCGGCGGCTACCCGGTGATCGCGGTCGTGCTCGACGCCGACGTCGACCGCGTCGCCCAACTCCGTCCGGGTGAACGCCTGCGCTTCGAACCCGACGACTGACCGCGCGCGGACGCTCTTCGACGGATCAGCGTGCCCGCCGCGAATTCAGCGCGATCGCGACGATGCCGAGCGCGTACACCCCGGCGCCGACCAGCACCACCGGCAGTGAACGCCCGTCGGCCGGAATCACCAGGGCGGTCGCGGCGATGGCCAGCACGAAGGTCATGTTGAAGACCGTGTCCTGGAGGGCGAACACCTGGCCGCGCCGGTCGTCGTCGATGTCGATCTGCATGCTGGCGTCGCCGGTGAGTTTGATCGTCTGGCCGGCGAGCCCGAGCCCGAACGCGCCGATCAGCAGCAGCCGGTGGGCGTGGTCGGTGGCCGCTTCCGAGGAGGCGAGCGCGGTCGGTGTCACCAGGGTGAGCTGCACGATGACGGCCGTCGCCAGCCCGACGAGCACGGTCCGCGGCCTGCCGAGCCGGGGAATCAGCACGGGCGCGAGGATCGCGGCGAGCAGCATGCCCGCCGCGGCCGCACCGATCGCGACCCCGAATCCGACCAGCCCGCCGCTCATTTCGCTCTGCCCCTCGGGCTGACGCAGCACGAGCACCATGATGAGCGTGTTCATCCCGAACACGATGCGATGCGCTCCGATGCCGATCATCGCGGTCGTCACCTGCGTCGATCGCCAGACCGCGCGCGCACCGGTGACCAACCCAGTCGCGATCGCACGCACAGCGCTTTCCGCTCCCGCCGAACCCTTTTCGGGCCCGAGGATGCGCGGTGCGAAACCGGCGGCGAGCAGCGCGCCGACCACCGACCCGACCCCGCTGAGCGCGACCGCCACGGCCGAGGCCGAATCCCCAGCCCCCAGCACCGCGATCACCGCCACCGACGCCGCCGCGCCGACCCCCGCGCACGCCGAGGCCACCGTGGCCAGCACCGAGTTCATCGGAACCAGCCAGCGCTGTTCGAGCACCCTCGGCAGCGCGGCCGACACCCCGGCAAGCACGAACCGGCTGATTCCGACGGTCGCCAGCGCGAGCACCAGGAGCACGCTCTCCCCCGCCCCGGCGAACAGCGCCAGCGCGGCGGCCGCGATGAGCGTCGCCCGCGCGATGCTCGCCACCAGCAGCACATTGCGTCGATCCCACCGATCGAGCAGGGCGCCCGCGTAGGGACCGAGCACCGAATACGGCAGCAGCAGCACCGCGAAACCGGCGGCGATGGCCAGGGGGTCGGTTTCGCGTTCGGGGTTGAACAGGATGGCGCCCGACAGCGCCGCCTGGAACATGCCGTCACCGAATTGGGCGGCCAGGCGCAGCAGCGCCAACCGTGGCATCCGTGGATTGCGCCGCACCACACCGCGGCTTTCGCGCAGCAGATGTCGCAGCGAGATCGGCCGCTCATCCGCCGGATTCGAGCCGTCAGCGCGATGGGTCGACACGTCGTGAGGATAGTGGTGCCAGAATTGAGGTGGCGGTACGGGTGCAGCGCAGGAGGAGGGTCATGTCCACATCGACGACACCGCGCATCGAGGTGCATCGGGCCGGTGACCGGATGAAGACCAGGATCTCCTGGCTCGACTCCAAGCATTCGTTCTCGTTCGGCGAGCACTACGACCCCGACAACACCCATCACGGCCTGCTGCTGGTGAACAACGAGGACGTGGTGCTGCCCGGCGAGGGTTTCGACACCCACCCGCACCGCGACATGGAGATCGTCACCTGGGTGCTCGGCGGCAGCCTGGTGCACCAGGATTCGCTCGGCCACAACGGGGTGATCTATCCCGGTCTGGCTCAGCGGATGAGCGCGGGCACGGGCATCCTGCACTCGGAGAAGAACGACTCCTGGCGCCTGGACGGCAAGCTGCCCGAGCACGACGAGCCGGTGCATTTCGTGCAGATGTGGGTGGTGCCCGACGAACCCGGTGTCGATCCGGGCTATCAGCAGCTCGAGATCGATGACGAACTCGCCCGCGGCGATCTGGTGACGGTGGCCTCGGGCCTACCGCGCTACCGCGACCGCACCGCCATCTCGATCAATTCCTCGCACGCGGCGATGCACGTGGCCCGGCTGACCGCCGACAGCGCCCCCGTGACCCTGCCCGACGCCCCCTACCTGCATGTTTTCGTCGCACGCGGCGAGGTGGACATGGAAGGTGTCGGCACCCTGGCCCAGGGCGACGCCGTGCGGCTCACCCGCTCGGGTGGTCAGCTGATTCGTCCGCACGGCGACGCCGAAGTGCTGGTCTGGGAGATGCACGCCCGGCTGGGCGGTTAGGCCGAACCGGGTTCGCGCATCAGGGCGGTGGTTCTGGCGTTGGCGCGGGTGGCGGCGACGATCTGCGCGAAGTCGGGACGGTAGTCGCCGTCGGGCGATTGCAGCCAGATGCGGTAGCCGCTGCGTTCGTCGGCCGGGGAGGGCAGCACCACGTCGCTGCCGGGCAGGGCGACCGATGCGCACACCCGGAACATCTCGGCGAACAGTTCGGTGTCGAGGTAGGAATTGTCGGTGGGCCCGGTGAGGAAGGTCCAGCGGCCGGACCGGGGGTGCCCGATGATCGGCCCGCAGCGTTGACCACGGCTGAGCAGCTGTCCGCGCACTCGTTCGCCCAGCGTGGAGGGCATCACCACGGCTCCGACGGCCCCGATTTCGAGCACGATGCGCCCGAAGGTGGCTTCGACCACGGCATAGAGACCGTTGTGCTTGCGATAGTGACGACAGCGCGCGAGCGCGTCCTGGGTTTCCGAGTATTCCTCGGCGGCGGCATAGCCGCCCTTGCTGTCAGTGCGCTGGCTCATCACTACCTCGTCTCCGTCGACGGTGTGGAGCTTGCATTCGCTAGATATTTGCCGCTATCTACAGCCTAATGCGACACAACGACGCTGACAATAGTCAGTAGCAGGTGTGTTCACCCGGAGTACGATCAGCGCCCATGGCACCCGTTTCGCCTACCGCCGCGCGCTGGGAGCTGGTCCTGCGCCTGCGTGACCTGCGCGAACAGCGGGGTTTCGACTCCGCGGGTTTTGCCAAGCGGGTCGGTTTCACCCCCGCTAACTGGTCCCATGTTGAAAAAGGCCGACGGGTCCTCACACGCACGACTATCGAACCGGTGCTCGATGTTCTCGATGTGCCCGCCGACGAACGCCGGGAATTGCTCGCGCTGCTCGAGGCCAGCAAACAGCGCGGCTGGTGGTCCACTTCGGCCGCGCTGATCGGCCCCGAACTGCAGCGTTTGTACGGCATGGAGGCGGGGGCGCAGAGTATCCGCAGCTACGACAGCCTGATCGTGCCCGGCCTGCTGCAGACGGAGGCGTACGCGCGGGCGCTCATCAGTGCCGACGTGATGATCCGCCCGGTACAGGTAGACCAATTAGTTGCAATACGGTTGCGTCGCCAGCGGCGGCTGCGGGAACCGGAACCGCTGGAACTCACGGCCGTACTCGGTGAGGCGACGCTGCGTCAGCAGACCGGGGGCCCCGAAGTGTTGCGCGGGCAGTTGTGTCACCTGGTGGAGCTGATGCGCGAACTCGACACCGTCGACGTCCGGGTGATCCCGTTCAGTGCTCCCGAGGGTGCGGTGCTCGGCGGTTCCAGCTTCCATCTGCTCGACTTCGCAAGCGATCAGCTACCGACCTTCGCGTGGGCCGAGAGCGCTGTTTTCGGTGGTCACGTCGACGACGCCGAACAGGTCCGCGATCTCGGCTACGCCTTCCTGCGGGCCAGGGAACAGGCCATGCCGAGATCCGAATCCCTTGCCCTGATCAGCGACTATGCGAGAGTGTAAGATTCGTGTTATGTCGATCACAGCTCGCCGCCGCCCGGCCGATCACGGCTGGTTCACCTCGTCGCGCTCCAACAACGGTAACCAATGTGTCGAGGTTCGCTTCGAAGGTGACGCCGTCCAGATACGAGACAGCAAATTCCGGCGCAACCCGATGAACCGTGGCCTCGACGAGCCGATCATCACCGTCCCCGCCTCCGTGTGGAACGCCTTCCTCGACTGCCTGCTCGCCCAGCGCCCGCACCCCTCCCTTACCACCCAGCACGCAGCCGACGGCGCCACGACCCTGCGCCACGGATCAACCGCCCTGCACTTCACCCCCGCCGAATGGGACGCCTTCGTCGCCGGCGTCCGCGACGACGAATTCGCCTGCGTCTAGGGCGGATCCGGCCGCCACCGATCAGAAATCCTTCGCCGCGTCGTCAGTTCTGATGTCCCTCGCACCGGTGGAAGGAATGCCGATATGACCGACGCCGGACCGCTGAGCGCCGACGAGGCCACGTTCCTCGACGTGGTCCGCTCAGGCGATCCGGCGCGGTTCGCGGTCCTCACCGAGCGCCACCGGCGTGAGCTGCAGGTGCACTGCTATCGGATGCTCGCGAACTACGACGACGCGCAGGACATGACGCAGGAGACATTCCTGCGTGCCTGGCACAAGCGGGAGTCGTTCAAGGGCAACGCCGCTCTGCGCACCTGGTTGTACCGGATCGCGACCAACGCCTGTCTCGACTTCCTGGACAAGCGCACGCCCATACCCTCGGAGCTGCCCGGTTCCGAGACGGCGCACCTGCAGCCCTACCCCGACCGGATGCTGCCCGAGGACCCGCAGGAATCGGCGGTCGCGCGGGAGACGATCGAGCTGGCGTTCATAGTCGCCGTCCAGTATCTGCCGCCGCGGCAGCGGGCGGTGTTCATCCTGCGCGACGTTCTCGGCTGGCCCGCGTCGAAGGTGGCCGAGGCCCTCGAGATCACCGTCGCCGCGGTGACCAGTGGCCTGCAGCGAGCGCGCGCGACGATACGCGAGCAGTTACCCGACCGCCGCCTCGACTGGCAGCTCCCCGCACGCCACGAACTGTCGAACGACGAGCGCGGTGTGGTGCGGTCCTACATCGACGCCCACCAGCGCAACGACCTCGACGGACTGATCGCCTTGCTGCGCGATGACCTGCGTTTCGTGATGCTGCCGGACTCGGGCGTCGTCACCAGGACAGCGAAGGACGCGGTGGACGGTTGGGTCGCAGGCGGGCTCTTCCAGCCCGGCCACGACGATTGGCGCGGGATCGCCACGACGGTCAACCGCATGCCTGCCGCCGCGCTGTACCTACGCACCCCCGATGCCCCCGAGTACCGATTGTTCGCCGTCGCTGCCCTGCGCATCGTCGACGGGAAGATCGCCGAGCTCACCGGTTTCGACGCCACCGGCAAGCCCTGGCTGGGCCTGCCGACGACACTGCCGGTCGACGAGGCCTGGGTCCAGGGCACCGGGGCAGAGGCTTGAACCGATCGATGCTCACCGCCTCGTCTCGTACCGGGTCAGCACCACGCCGCCGGGAAACGTCCGCGTTTCGAGGAACTTCAGGTTCACCCAGCTGTCCAGCGCGGTGAAGAACGGTGTACCGCCGCCCACCAGCACCGGATGGGTGACCAGCAGGTATTCATCGATCAGCCCGGCTCGCATGGCGGCCGCGGCGAGCGTCGCACCGCCGATATCCATCGGACCGCCCTCCTCACCCTTGAGCCGGCCGATCTCACCGACCGCATCGCCGCTGACCAGGCGCGTGTTCCAGTCGACCGCACCGATGGTCGAGGAGAACACCACCTTCGGCATGTCCCGCCAGCGGCGGGCGAACTCGACCTCCGCCGGCGTGGCGCCCGGCTGCTCGTCGGCGGTGGGCCAATGTGAACTCATCGCCTCCCACAACTTGCGCCCGTACAGCGACAGCTCCGTCGCCGCCACCCGGTCGGACCACCACTGGAACAGTTCGTCACTCGATGAGGAATCCGGCCCCTCACCCCCGCTCCAGCCGTGGTCGTCCCCGGGGGCGGCGATGTAGCCGTCCAGAGTCACATTCATCCCGAAGATCAATTTCCGCATGTCGTCTGCCTCCTGTGAGTCGATCTCCCAGGTACAGACGGCCACGGAGCGAAAAGCTGATCGGCGCGCGATCTGTGAGCGGTCGGCCGATCAGTGCGGCGCCGTCCGGCACGCCCCCGGTTCGCAGGGATGTTTCGGCATACTGGAGCGCGTGACTTCGGATCTGAGCAGCCCCTCCGGTATCGACCTGTCCTTCCGTGATCAGGATGTGCGGGTGCAGGACGATCTGTTCGCGCACGTCAACGGGCGGTGGTTGGCCGACTACGAGATTCCGGCCGACCGGGCGGTGGACGGTGCGTTCCAGACGTTGTACGACCAGGCCGAGATCGATGTGCAGACCATCATCACCGAGTGTGCCGATGGCGCGGCCGACAGCGCGGACGCCCGCAAGATCGGTGACCTGTACTCGAGCTTCATGAACACCGAGCTGGTCGCCGCCGCCGGGCTCACCCCGGTGGCCGACGAACTGCGCGCCGTCGCCACCGTCACCGACGCGAGCGCGTTCGCCGCGCTGCTCGGCCGCTTGCAGCGCACCGGCGTGCGCGGCGCGCTCGCCTATTACGTCGACACCGACGACAAGGACTCCACCCGCTACCTGCTGCACGCCACCCAGTCGGGCATCGGCCTGCCCGACGAGTCGTACTACCGGTCCGACGAGTTCGCCGAGATCCGCGACGCCTACCGCGCCCACATCACCAAGATGTTCACCCTCGCCGCGTCCGACCCGGCCTTGGCCGGCCTCGTGCCGACCGATCCGGCCGACGCCGCGAACCGGGTGTTCGAGCTGGAACGCACCCTGGCGGCAGGCCACTGGGACGTGGTGCGCCGCCGCGATGCCGAAAAGAGCTACAACCTCACCACTTTCGACGAGCTCGCCACCGCCCACCCCGAATTCGACTGGGCTGCTTGGGCCGACGCCGTCGCCGAGGGTGTCGACCGTGCGGGCGCCGAGCTGTTCGCCGAACTCGTGATCCGCCAGCCCGGTTACGTCGGTGCCTTCGCGCGCGCGTGGTCGGATGTGCCGCAAGCGGATTGGCAGGCGTGGGCCGCGTGGCAGGTGCTGCACGCGCGCGCCCCGTACCTCACCGACGAGATCGTCGCCGCGAACTTCGACTTCTACGGCCGCACTCTCACCGGCGCGCAGGAGATCCGGGAACGCTGGAAGCGTGGCGTCGGCCTGGTCCAGGAACTGCTCGGTGAGGCCGTCGGCAAACTGTATGTGGCCAGGCACTTTCCGCCCGAGGCCAAGGCGCGGATGGTGGAGCTGGTCGCCAATCTGCAGGAGGCCTACCGCCGCAATATCGCCGAACTCGAGTGGATGGGCCCCGACACCCGCGCCGCGGCACTGACCAAGCTGGAGAAGTTCACCCCCAAGATCGGCTACCCCGACACCTGGCGCGACTACTCGGCGGTCGAGATCGACGCCGCCGACCTCGTCGGCAACTACCGCCGTGGCTACGCCGCCGACCACGACCGTGATCTGGGCAAACTCGGTGGCCCCGTGGATCGCGGCGAATGGTTCATGACTCCGCAGACGGTGAACGCCTACTACAACCCCGGCATGAACGAGATCGTCTTCCCGGCGGCCATCCTGCAGCCGCCGTTCTTCGACATGAACGCCGACGACGCCGCCAACTACGGCGGGATCGGCGCGGTGATCGGCCACGAGATCGGGCACGGCTTCGACGACCAGGGCGCGAAGTACGACGGCGACGGCAATATGCAGGACTGGTGGACCGACGACGACCGCGCCGAATTCGGCAAGCGGACCAAGGCGCTGATCGACCAGTACAACGTGCTCTCGCCCGCTGACCTGTCCGACGAGCACACCGTGAACGGCGAGTTCACCATCGGCGAGAACATCGGCGATCTCGGTGGTCTGTCGATTGCCCTTGCCGCGTACAAGATCTCGCTTGACGGGAAAGAGCCGCCGGTCATCGACGGCCTCACCGGTCTGCAGCGGGTGTTCTACGGCTGGGCGCAGGTGTGGCGGACCAAGGCGCGGCAGGAGGAGGCGATCCGCCGCCTCGCCGTCGACCCGCATTCGCCGCCGGAGTTCCGCTGCAACGCGGTGGTGCGCAATATCGACAGCTTCTACGAGGCCTTCGAGGTGACTCCCGAGGACAAGCTGTACCTGGCACCGGAGGAGCGGGTCACCATCTGGTGATCGGGCGCGACCCTACCGCTGAGCCGGTAGGGTCGAAACCCACTGTCAGGGAGAGGTTTTCATGCGACATCGTCAAGTAGCCGACGACGTGTTCACCATCCGAGGCACGGACGTGAACATGGTCCTGCTGCGCGAGGGCCGCGACCTCACCCTCATCGACGCCGGCTGGTACGGCGACGCGAAAATCATCGAATCGGCGCTCCGTGCCCTCGGCCACCGCCCCGAAGACATCGTCGCCGTCCTGCTCACCCACGCCCACCTCGACCACGTCGGCGCCCTGAACCACCTGCACCGCCACTACGGCACCCCTGCCTACACCAGCCCCACCGAGGTAGCGCACGCCCGCGGCGAGGTCCACGAGTCAGCCACTCCCCTCGACGTGATCAAACGCCTCACCAACCCGGGCACCGCGGCCTGGGCACTGCGCATTACGGCAGCGGGCGGTCTCCGCAAGAACCCTGTCCCCCACATCCAGCCCTTCCCCACCGCGGGCCCCCTGGACCTCCCGGGCCACCCCGTCCCCATCTCCTCCCCCGGCCACACCTCCGGCCACACCGCCTTCCACCTCCCCACCCAGGGCGCCATAGCCACCGGCGACGCCCTCATCACCGCCCACCCCACCTCCCCCCACCAGGGCCCCCAACTACTCCCCAAGTTCTTCCACCACAACACCGACCAAACCCTGACCGCCCTCACCACCCTCGAACCCCTCGACGCCCCCCTCGTCCTCCCCGGCCACGGCCTCCCCTTCTGCAAGGGCATCACCGAAGCCGTAATCCGAGCCCGCGAACACGCCACCACCCTCCTCCGATGAACTTGCGGCAGATGCTCGTTTTCAGTGCATCCAACGCGAGTAAGGTCGGAGATAGTCGCGTTTATGGCAACTAAAGTATAGTAAGCAAATGCCTGCTGTACTTTCTGATCGCAGCTGCCGATGACCTGGCCACCGCATCGCCTCGAAGAACGCGCGTGGTCGCCGCGGCAACGCCAGGGTTCGCGTGACGACCGCCTGTTGGAACGCATTACGGTCTCTGTTCCCCCGCGCATCGCCGATCTGGACTATGTGCCGCCATCGCAGGTGGTGACCGCGGGCGAAACGGCCGTGATCGCGGTGGCGCGGCTCGAAGCGGGATTCGGCCAGTACATGGCTCCGCTCGCCGACTTCCTGCTGCGCAGTGAGTCGGTAGCGTCATCGAACATCGAACACATCGACGCCGGCTGGCGGGCCTTCGGAAAGGCCGTCGGCGGCGCGAAGGCGAGCGATGAAGCGAAATCGCAGCTCGCCGCCGTCCAGGCACTCGCCACGATGGTGGATGCGGCAAGCAGCGGCCCGGTCACGACCTCGGATCTGCTTGCGGCACATCGGCTGCTCATGGCTCCGGACTATTACGCCGCTCGTGAGGCCGGCCGGTTCCGCGATGCGCAGAACTGGATCGGTGGTAGCGACTACACCCCACTGCACGCGTTGTTCGTCCCGCCGCCGCCCGAGCTCGTCGGTGAGCTGATGGACGACCTGCTGACTTTCACCGCCCGAACCGACCTGCCGATCATGGCGCAGGCGGCGATCGCGCACGCGCAGTTCGAGTCCATCCATCCGTTCGTCGACGGCAACGGACGGATCGGGCGCGCGCTGATCAGCGCGATATTCCGCAGGCGTGGCCTGACCAGCCGGGTCACCGTTCCGTTGGCGTCGGTCATGCTGGCGAACACCGCACGCTACTTCGATCAACTCATGGCCTACCGCGCGGGTCGCGTCGACGAATTCGTCGAGTACGTGGCGCTCGCGGCCGTCCACGCCAGCGACGCTGCAATCGAATCCGCCCGGACGTTGGCGGACTTGCCCGCGCAGTGGCGCGCCTCGGCCCGGCCGAGGGCCGGATCTTCGGACGAGGCGCTGATCGCCGGACTGCTCGACCACCCGATCCTCAATATCGACACGGCACAGCGAATCGCCGGAACGACCGACTCCGCCACCTATCGAGCGCTGGATCGCCTGGTCGAGGCGGGCGTGCTCGAAGTGCTTTCGGCAGCGAAGCGGGGTCGAGTATGGGCGGCAACCGACATTCTGGCCGAACTCGACGCCCTCTCGGCAACGATCGGAAAGCGGACCGCCGCCGGGCTGAAATAGGTCAGCGGAGGCGGAGTTCGGTTTCGGCGTCGAAGTAGAAGATTTCTTCGGGTTTGGGGCGGAGGTGGAGGGTTTCGCCGAGGGTGGTGTGGAAGCGGCGGTCTACGCGGACGACGATTTTGCCTGCGCGGGTCGACCAGTCGGTGCCTGCGCCGTGGGTGTAGACGAAGGATTCGGCGCCGAGTTCCTCGAGGAGTTCGGCGACGACGGTGATGCCGTTGGGGTCGGTGGTGACTTCCCAGGATTCGGGGCGGATGCCGAGGATCACGCGCTGACCGGAAACGCTGCGGGGCAGTGGGATTCGCAGACCGTCGAGGACGGCGTGACCGTCCGACACTGGCGCTTCGAGCAGGTTCATGCCGGGTGAACCGATGAAACCGGCGACGAAGGTGTTCACGGGGTCGTCGTAGAGTTCGCGCGGTGCGGCGATCTGCTGCAGGGTGCCTTCGCGCAGCACGGCGACGCGGTGGCCCATGGTCATGGCCTCCACCTGGTCGTGGGTGACGTACACCGTTGTGGTGCCGAGGCGCTGCTGCAGGGCGGCGATCTGCGAGCGGGTGCTCACCCGCAGTTTCGCGTCCAGGTTGGACAGCGGTTCGTCCATGCAGAACACCTGCGGGCGGCGCACGATCGCGCGGCCCATCGCCACCCGTTGCCGTTGCCCGCCCGACAGTTTCGCCGGTTTGCGGTCGAGCAGCGGTTCGAGTTCCAGCATGGCGGCTGCCTCGCGGACCCGAACCAAGGTGTCGGACTTCGACATTCCCGCGTTGCGCAGGGCGAAGCCCATGTTCTGCGCGACGGTCATGTTCGGGTAGAGCGCGTAACTCTGGAACACCATCGCCACATCGCGCGCCCGGGGCGGCAGTCCGGTCACATCACGATCGCCGATGCGAATCGTGCCGTCCTCCACCGATTCCAGTCCGGCGAGCATGCGCAGGCTGGTCGACTTCCCGCACCCGGACGGCCCGACCAGCACGAGGAATTCGCCGTCGGCGATGTCGAGATCGAGTGCGTCGACCGCGGCGGTCTCGCTGCCGGGGTAGCGGTGCGTGACACCGTCGAACTGCACTGTCGCCATGGACTTCTCCTCGAAAACGGACGAGCGGGCCCGCGGCGGAGACCGCGGGCCAACGGGGACTACTTCGGCAGCTTGGGGGTGATCTGCCGGTCGATGATCGCCTGGATATCAGCGGCGACCTTCGCGAGAACCGTTGCGGGATCCGCGTTCTGCAGACCGATCTGCTCGTATCCGGTGCCGATGATCTGGTCGGCGCCGGGCACGAACACCCGCGCGTAGTCCTGTGACTTGGTCACCGCGAGCTGGTCGATGGCGGTCTTGGAGTGCGGGTTCTTGGCGAGGAAGTCGACCTCGGTCGGATCGCTCACCGCCGACTTGCGCACCGGCATGTAACCCGTGTTCTGCGAGAAGTACGCCGTGTTCGCCGCATTGGTCGCGAACTCGATGAACTTGAGCGCGTTCACCTTCCGCTCGGCGGAGATGCGTGACGGCACCGCAAGACCCGCACCACCGGTGGTGACGCCGGGCCCGCTGGGATGCGGCAGGAACGCCGTGCCGAGCTCGAACTTGCCGGTCGCGTTCTTCTGGATGCCCTTCAGGTCACCGGTGGAAGCGATCGTCGAGGCGGCGACCCCGGTCCCGAAGTCGACGGCGATCTGCGGACGGATCGCCGCGTACTTCTTCACATTGATCGATTCGCGCAGGTAGGTGGCGGCCGCGATCGAACCGGGATCGGTGAACTTCAGCGCCCACTTGTCGGAGTAGGCGCCGCCGAAGGTCCAGTTCGGGCCCTGGAAGGTCCAGCCGAGGTAGTTCTTGGCATCACCCCAGGCGTGCGCGAACTTGTCACCGCCGACCACCGACTGGATCTTCGGCCCCCACTCGTCGAACTCCTGCCACGAGTTCGGCCCACGATCCGGCAGCCCGGCCTTGGCCCACACATCCTTGTTGTAATAGAACAGCGGCGTCGAGCGCGCGTACGGCAGCGCGTAGTGCTTACCGTCGAACAGGTAGTCCGCGGCCAGCGAGTCGACATAGTCGTCGAGCTTCACCCCGGCCTCACCGAACAGCCCGTCGAGCGGTTCGATGGCACCGGTCAGCGCGTAGTTGAACCACCAGACATCCGACAGCACAACAACATCGGGCAGGTCACCACCGGTGAGCGCGGCGTTGAACTTCTGCGCCACCTCCTCGTAGTTCTTGCCCGCGTCGACGAGGTTCACCTTCAGCTCGGGGTGCTGCGCCTGGAACCGGTTGATGAGCTCGAGCTCGAGTTCCTTGGAGGTGCCGGGGTGGTTGGACCAGAAGGTGATCGTGTTCGCGTCGCCGCCACCACCGGACCCGCCGCCGGTGCCCGCGCAAGCGGTGAGCGCGAGACCGGCGGCGACACCGCCGGACAGGCCGAGGAAGCCGCGACGGCTCAGCGCCGGAAATCGTGAAGTGGACACGTGGATCTCCTGTTCGAGAATCAACCCTTGACCGCACCGGAGGTGAGGCCTTTGATCATGTGACGTTGCAGCGCGAGGAACACCACGAGAATCGGCAGCATGGTGAGCACGGTGCCCGCCATCACCGGACCCCAGTTGGTGACGCTCGGGTTCTCGGTGTTCTGCAGCAGCGTGAGCCCTACCGGCAGGGTGGCGACGTCGGCGGAGTCGGCCATCAGGAACGGCCAGAGGTATTCGTTCCACTCGTTCACCAGCGTGACCACCGCGAATGCCACCATCGTCGGCCCCGACATCGGCAGCACCACACGGGTGAGCAGCCGCCACCAGTTGGCGCCGTCCATCCGGGCGGCCTCGATTACCTCACCGGGCAGCGACAGGAAGTGGTTGCGCATGAGGAAGGTGCCGAAGGCCACGCCGCAGAGCGGGATGATGATGCCCTGGAAGGTGTTGCGCCACCCGAGCTGCGCGATGAGCGCGTAGTTGGAGATGACGGTGATCTGGTTGGGCACCATCAGCGCGGCGATGATCGCGAGGAACACGATGTTCTTGCCGGGGAAGCGCAGGAACACCAGGCCGTAGGCGCTGAACACCCCGAGCGTGAACTTCACCGCCGACACCACCCCGGTGACGATCAGCGAGTTGCGCAGGAACGTCCAGAACGGGACGGTGGTCGTGGCGTGCCCGTAGTTCTCCGGGTGCCAGCTGTGCGGCCAGTACACCGCGGGCTGGGTGTAGATGTCGGCGCGGTCCTTGAACGAGGTGATGAGGATCCAGAACAGCGGAACCCCGACCATGACGAGCACACACAGCATCGCCGCGTAGCCGAGCAGGGTGATCGCGCGTTCCCGCCTGCGATACGAAACGGTTTCGGGACCGACGTGTTTCATCGTTCACCTCGATCCATCACGCGCACCTGGATCAGGGTCACCACGAGCAGCACGGCGAACATGATCGTGGCGACAGTCGCGCCGTAGCCCGCGCGGAAATTGCGGAACGACTCCTCGTACACCTGGAACACCATGGTCGTCGTGCCGTTGCCGAGCGGCCCGCCACGTGTCATCACATTGATGATGTCGAATACCTGAAGCGAGTTCAGCAATACCGTGATCGAAAGAAAGAACGTTGTCGGACGAAGTTGCGGCAGAAGCACTTTGGTGAATGTCGTCCACCGGCTGGCGCCGTCCATTTCGGCGGCTTCCAGCAGTTCGCTCCGCACGCCCTGCAGTGCCGCCAGATAGATGACGAAGGTGTATCCGAGATTCTTCCAGATATAGGTGATCGTTACCATGAACAACGCCCACTGCGGATCCTGGTAGAAATCCGGCACATTCGTCACGCCGAGGCGGAGCAGCACATCTTGCACGAGCCCGAAACTGGGGTCGAAGATGAATTGGAATGCCACCCCGATCGCCGCACCGGAGATCACGAACGGCGCGAAGATGGCGGACCGAACCACATTGCGCCCGAACAACTTCCGGTCGAGCAACATCGCCAGCGCCAGCCCGAGCGCCATGCTCACCAGCACCGCCGCGACGGTGAAGATCACCGTGTTGCCGACGACCTTCCAGGAGTCGTCGCGCTGCCACCACTCCACATAGTTGGCGAAACCGATGGGCGTAGCGACGGGATCGGCGATGTTCCAGTCGGTGAACGAGAGCCGGATGTTGTCGGCCAGCGGCCGGTAGACGAACATCCCGAGCAGAACCAAGTTCGGGACTACGAGTAACACGAACAACGCGTAGTCCTGCCACGGCCGATTTCTCAGGCCACGACCTCGCTGCACGGGAAGAACCCGCTCCGGACTGCTACGCACCGCGGCAGCTTTACGGTGCATGGCGAACCGCTGGTTAACCCTGCCCGCCGATTTCCTGAACATCGGGCGCACAGGTCTAGTACAGCAAGAAGCCGAACAATACGACCTGGATTGATCGTATTGTTCGGCTGAGGTCAGAAGTACATGGGTAACTCACCGGGTACGGGCTGACCGAACCACGCCCGGATGGCTTGCCGCGTCAGGAATTCCGTACGCGCCAGAGTCTGGCCAGAATTCGCGGAGAGGCGGATCAGTTCCAGTCGCCCAGGCCGTCGCCCGCGCTCAGGGTGGGGCCCTGGGTGCCGGTGACGATCACGGCATCACCGCGACGCGAGTTCTCCAGGAACCACTTGGCATCCTCGGTGCTCACGTTCAGGCAGCCGTGGCTGGCGTTGGAGTAGCCCTGCTGACCCACCGACCACGGCGCGGCGTGGATGAAGATGCCGCTGTTGGACAGGCGGGTGGCGTACTCGACCTCGAGCTTGTAGCCCTCGGGGTCGGTGACCGGCACACCGTAGGTGGACGAGTCCATCGTCATCTTCTCGAGCCGCTCGCCGACGATGTAGGTGCCGTTGGGGGTCTCGTAGCCGGGCTTGCCGAGCGAGGTCGGCATCTCGCGCACCACTTCACCGTTGCGGGTGACGGTGATGACCTTGGTGGCGTCGTCCACGGTGGCGACGAAGGCGTCACCGATGTGGAACGAGCTGGTGGTGCCGCCGGCGACAACGGTCACGTCGGTGTTGGCGGGCCAGAACTCGGTGGGCTTCCAGCGCACCTGCTTGTCGCCGGTCCAGTAGAAGTTGCCGGGCACGTTGGCGCTCGAGGTGACCTTGATGGCCCGCTCGGCGGCCGCACGATCCTCGATCGGCTCCTTGAAGGTGATGATGATCGGCTGTGCGACACCGACCGTCTCGCCGTCGGCGATGTTGATGTTCGGCGGCGCGAACGTCGCCTGCGGCGCGGGCTGCTCGACCACGGGGTTGCTGGAACCCGCGCCGGGAAGCGCGGGCTGAGCCTGCGCGGGAACAGCGATGAGCGCGCCGGTGGCGGCGATCGCCGCCGTCAGCAGCAGACCACGGCGAAGCCGATGGGATTGCTGCCGGTTTGCCTCGTAGTGCATTAGGTTTCCTCGTCTATATCTTCGAATGACGCGGAGTCCGCATGGGGTCTCCACGGGGTAACGACGCCCCGACCCTGACCGCTCATTCCTACCCGTCCGGAGTGACAACGTGCCAGCTCCGTTGCATCGCGATCACGGAACGGCAACGGTGTGCGCTGTGTCACATAACAACCTGTGACTCAGTGGCTTTCGTCAAACGCCACGCTCAGGGCGGCGAGTCGGAAAGGCGTCGGCACCACGGTCCGGAAGCACACGCATGTGAGTCTCAAACCTGGAGTGAGGGAGATCACGCCGTGCGTGTGAAGTGGATCGCCCGGTTCGGCGCGGTCGCGAGATTGTGCGGCACCGTGCGCGGCCGACGGCCGAGGGCCAGCGCGGGGTCCAGGCGCAGCCGGGCGCTCGTGAGCAGGGTGGCGAGCACGACGCGCAACTCGTATTCGGCCAGCGTGGCGCCGATACACCGGCGATGACCGCCGCCGAAGGGCGCGTACTGGAACGGTGTGTATTTGCGGCCGAGGAACCGGTCGGGGTGGAACAGCCGGGGTGCGGGCCAGGTCGAGGGTTGGCTGTGCAGCACACCGACGGCCAACCCGATCGTCTGCCCGGCGGCCACGTCGACCCCACGCCACCGCCACGGTTCGCGCAGCTGCCGCAGCACGATGGGTACGGCAGGGTGCAGGCGAAGCGTCTCCTGGCAGACAGCGTTGAGCAGCGGCGCGGTGGCCTGTTCGGCAGGGTCGTCCCCCGCCTGGGCCAGCTCGTCGGTGAGCCTGGCAAGCAGACCGGGTTCACGGTGCAGGTGATACAACGCCCAGGTGAGTGAGGTCGCGGTGGTCTCGTGCCCGGCGACGAGCAGGGTGCGCAACTGTTCGCACAGTTCGGCATCGGTCAGCGCGGAGCCGTCCTCGTAACGGGTGGCGAGCAGCAGATCGAGCAGATCGCCCGCGGCCGGGCCCTCGGCGCGACGGCGCGCGATGCCCGCGAGCAGCCGCCGATCGAGAAGGTCCCTGGCCGCGACGAAGCGGTCCCACGGCCCGAAACCGCCGGTGGCACGGCGCAAAACGGGCGCTACGAGCAGGGGCGTGGTGAACGTCGAGAGGAAGTCGTCGACCGCGTCGCCGTATTCACTGTCGGCACCCGCGCCGAACACCGCCGCGAGGATGGTGCGCAGGGTGATGGATCGTGCCTTCGTCAGCACGTCGACCCGGCTGCCGACCGGCCAGGGAGCGCCTGTACCACTGTCGGATTCGAGTTCGCGCAGCGTCGATTCCCGGATCACCTCGCCCAGCGCCCGCACCTTCGCGCGGTGGAATGCGGGCGCGAGCATCGCCCGATCCGTGCGATGACGCGGCCCCGAGGTGAGGATCAGCGACGCCGTGCCGACCATCGGCTCGATCGGATTCGGCCGCGGCGGGTCGACGAGCTCGACCGGCGCCCGGAACAGTTCACGCGCACCCTCGGCGGTCCCGGTGAACAACACCGGCGGAAACCCAGGAAACCCGACCGCGAACGGGTCACCGCTCGCGGCACGTCGACGCAGGTAACCCTCGAAATCGAGGCCCGCGACCAGGCCGTGCAGCAGGGCGGGGCGTGGCGGGCACTGACCTCTCATGCCAGGTACTACGGCGTGCGCCCGCGCCTGGTTCGACTACCGCTCGGCGCGGGTGCGCCGCACGGTGCCCTGGGCGATGGCCGCGAGCTTGGCCAGCCGCGCGTCCCCGAGCGCGGTCACCGCATTGCCGAGCCGGTTGGTGACGAACGCGATCGACATTCCCAGATCGGGGTCGGCGTAGGCGCCCGAGCCGCCGACTCCGTAGTGCCCGAAGGCATGTCGCGGTTGCTGCTTGGTCATCAACACGGGCCGGTGGTAGCCGAGGGTGAACCGCAACGGCAATCCGAGTACATAGTCACGGCTTTCGGTCTGCTGTGTGCGGTTGATCTGCTCGATCGTCTCCGGCCGCAGGAACTGCACCGGTGAATCACGTTCGCCCGTAGCGTTTTCCGCGTCACCCGTATAGACGACGCCTCCGTTGGCCAACGCGCCGTACATCCGTGCCAGCGCCCGCGCCGAGAACACCCCGTTCCAGCCGGGCATCACCGCGTCGTGCACGCGCGGATCGCGCACCAGTTCGTCGAAACTCTCCGGCATCCCGGCCTCCGCGAGCCCACGCACGGGCCGCACCCACGACAACACCGACGACGCGGTGTTCCAGCGAATACCCGGCGGTGCGAGATGCGGGAAGATCTTCGCGATCCGGCGGCGCTGCGCGACGGGCACCTGGAACCAGAACTCGTCGGTTCCCAAGGGCTGGGCCACTTCCCGGCGCAACAGCTCGGTGAAGGATTCGCCGGTCGCGCGCTGCAGGATCTCCGAGACGAGCCAGCCGAAGGTGATCGCGTGGTACCCGGAGGTGCGGATGCGGCGCGGGTCGGCCGGGCTCTCGGCCAGGGCGGTCACCACCGCGCCGTAGTCGAGAATCCCCTCGCGGCCCGGAACCAGCCCGCGTACCCGATGCAACCCGGCCCGGTGCGACAGCACATCGCGCACGGTGATGTCGTGCTTGCCGTGCGCGGCGAACTCGGGCCAGTACTCGGCGACCGGCGCCTCGTAGTCGATCAGCCCCCGCTCCGCGACCCGGTGCAGCACGGTGGCGGCCACACCCTTGCCGGTGGAGAAGGTGAGCGCCACATGCCCGCCGTTCCACCGCTGATCCTTGGCCGCCCACCCGGCCCAGACATCGACGACCGGGCGCCCGTCGAGGTAGACCGCCAGCGCACCGCCCCCGCGGCTCGGCTGCTGGAACATCCCGAAGAAGTGGTCGGCCAGCCGGATGAACCTCGGATCGATGCGCATCTGCCGTGGCGCGGTCGGCGTACCCGCGCCCGGCTCGCCCGCCGTTGCTGACACCATCGGCCCAACCTCCTGATGCTGCGTAGCGATCCGCCGACCGGATCGGGTCGACGCCGGTGGCTTCGGTGGTGTATTCACAGTAGGTGTTTGCAGATCTGTCCATCCGCCGGTTGGCCGGCGCGCTCGCCATCACGGCGGTCGCGTTCGGTTCGAGCGCGTGCGGCGGCACCATCGACGGCTACGCGCAGCCGGCGATCGACGTGGTCCCCGCCACCAGCAGCGCCGCACCGACCACCAAGAAACCGGGCAAGTCGACGACGAGCAAACCGGCACCCACCACCAAGAAGGGTGGAACCACCGACTTCCAGGCCAGTGTCGGTGACTGTGTGAATCTCGGCGGCACCGCCGAGGACGCCACCATCGAGAAGGCCTCGTGCGGCAGCCGCTCGGCCAACTACAAGGTGATCGGCAAGGCGCCCAACCGCGACGGCTGTATCGCCGACAGCGACCAGAACTACTTCGAAACCCTCGACGGCGTCGAGACCGGCGCCCTGTGCCTCGACATCGACTGGGTGGTGGGTGGCTGCATGGATGTGGCCGCCGAACAACTCGTCGCGCGCCGGATCGACTGCAACGCCTCGGGCAACGAGCCGGTCCGGGTCGTCACCATCAAGAGCGACGCGACCAGCGCCAACGACTGCCCCGACGACGCCGACGTGGGCTATGTCTACGACACCCGCCGCTTCGTCGTCTGCGCGCAGACGCTGTAGCCACCGACGACGAGACGGGCCGCACGGTGTGACCGCGCGGCCCGTTGTCTGTTCACTCGCCGATCAGATCGGGTGGAACCCGGATCCGTGACCGCCGCGCGCGTTCATGTCGTGCATGATCGCGGACATGTTCGTGCCGACCTCGGGGCCGAAGCAGGCCACCGCGAGATAGGCGTTCACCATCCCGACCAGCGTCGACCCGACCACCACCGGCGCACCGGAATCGCCTTCCACGACGCACATCTGCGACCACGTCTCCACATTGGTCGCGAACACGTCGCCCCAGGTGATGCCGCAGGTGTTGCCGGTGGTCCGGCCCTCCTTGCACACGATGGTGGGGAACTGGGCGGGCCCGCCGACACCGGTGATGGTGACATTGCCGATCCGGTTCACCGGGGTGATCCGGCCGGGGGTGAATTCGATGACGGCGTAGTCGAGTTCGGTATTGCTGTAGACGAACCTGCCGATCTCGCCGTATCCGCGATCGACCTCGGCGGCCACCGGTGCGCCCGCGTCACCGCAGTGCCCGGCGGTGAGGCCGACGAGCCTGCCCGCGCCGTCGTGGCCGACCGTGGTGAGGGTGCATTCGAAGGTGTTGTCGATGACGATCCCGGATCCGCCGCCGATCACCGGTGGACCGGGTTGTGCCTGCGAGGTGCCCGCGCCGGTGCCGAGTAGAGCCGCACCGAGGGTGAGCGCGAAGGCGGCCGTGGCCACACGCGCGAGTTTGCTGAACATGTCCCTCCAGATGTCGGAAGTTCGCACGATATCAATACGGTCTGTCTATAGCCGCGGTATTCGATCCCGGGCGCGCCAGAGCGAAGCCCTCGGATTGCTGCTTACCAGGCGCCGCGACACCCCGCGCGGTGATAGCGATTCTCTATCGAAATCGTGATGAAGCCGGGCCTGGCGAGTTATACCCGTGATCTGTGCGGGAAATCGGACGCGTCATTCGTTATGTATGACAGTTTTCCGCAATATTCTTTCCGGCAGCCGCAGACGCTGGGAGTCCGCGCCCGGAAACGACATCCGGCGCAAACTCCGAAGCCGGACAATTCAGGGCTGTATGGTCCGTCATGGCAGTGGTCATAAGGGCCGCCGACAGTGATATCCATCTATGACAGCGCTCACATGTCGGTGGTGTGTTCTGCACTACTCCGTAGTAAGGTGCGTCAAGCAAACAAGTCGTCGGGGTGTTGATGGCCTGGCGTCGAGAGGGGTAATAGCAGTGCAGTCGACCAAGAGTCCGCCCGAACGTTCACGGGTCAGTGAAGCTGTGGACTGGACCAAGGGCCTTTGGGAAGACCATCCGAAGAAGTCCCTCGAAACCTTCGGTCGACAGATCACGATGGGTATCGAAGCCATCACGGAGCTGGTCGTCGCGATCTTCCGTAAACGCTTCCCCTTCGACGAATTCGTGCGTCAGTGCGCGTTCATGGCAAGCGTCGCCGCCGCTCCGACGCTGCTGGTCGCCATCCCGATCGCGGTCATCGTGTCCATCCAGGTCGGCGCGGTCGCCGGTCAGGTCGGCGCGACCTCGTTCATCGGCGCCGCCAACGGCCTCGGCATCATCCAGCAGGGCGCGCCACTGGTCACCTCGATCATGATCGCCGGCGCCGTCGGCTCCGCGGTGTGCGCCGACCTCGGCTCACGAACCATCCGCGAAGAGATCGACGCCATGAAGGTGATGGGTGTCGACCCGCTGCGCAGGCTCGTCGCCCCCCGGCTCGGCGCCGCCATGCTGGTGAGCTTCCTGCTCTGCGGTTTCGTCGTGTTCGTCGGCTTCATCACCGGCTACATGTTCAACATCTTCGCCCAGGCGGGCACGCCCGGTTCCTACATGAGCACCTTCGCCTCGTTCGCGGTCACCCGTGACCTCGCGGTGGCGCTGCTCAAGTCGGTCATCTTCGGCATCATCGCCGCGATCATCGCCTGCGACTCGGGCCTCAACGCCCGTGGCGGCCCCGGCGGTGTCGCCAACGCGGTGAACTCGGCGGTCGTGAGTTCCATGGTCATGCTGCTCGGCGTCAACGTCGCGATCACGCAGATCTACGCCGCTGTCTTCCCCCCACAGGTGGTCTGACCATGTCATCGACTTATGTACCTCCGCTGCTGCGGCCGATACGCCAGCTCAAGGCGGCGGGCAAAGCGCCCGTCGACGCGCTCGCCCGCCTCGGCCACCAGGTCTTCTTCTTCCTGCGGTCCGTCGGCTCCATTCCGCTGGCGTTCAAGCAGTATCCGAAGGAGATCTGGCGCCTGCTCTCCGACGTCACGTGGGGAAACGGCAACATCGTCGTCGGTGGTGGAACCATCGGCGTCATCCTCATCATCAGCGCCTTCGGCGGCATGACCGTCGCCATCCAGGGCCACACCTCGCTCGACCTGCTCGGCCTGAGCCCGATCACCGGTGCCATCTCGGCCTTCGCCACCACCCGTGAACTCGGCCCGCTGCTCGCGGCGCTGGCGTTCGCGGCCCAGGCGGGCTGCCGGTTCACCGCGCAATTGGGCGCCATGCGCATCTCCGAGGAGATCGACGCGCTCGACTCCATCGCCATCCGCCCGCTGCCCTACCTGGTCAGCACCCGGATGATGGCCGCGGTCATCGCGATCGTTCCGCTGTACTGCATCGGCCTGGTGATGGCCTATCTGTCCTGCTCGGTCACCGTGCAGCTCATCGGTGGCACCGCGGCGGGCACGTACTCGCACTACTTCTACCAATTCCTGGTACCGACGGACGTGCTGTACTCGCTGCTCAAGGCGGTCATCTTCGTCATGATCACCACGTTCATCCAGTGCTACTACGGCTTCTTCGCCTCGGGTGGTCCCGAGGGCGTCGGCGTGGCCGCGGGCCGGGCGATCAAGATGTGCATCATCCTGGTCGTGTTCGCCGACCTGTTCATGACATTGGCGATCTGGGGCGTCGACCCCGGCATCAGGATCTCGGGGTAGGGCCAGATGATCATCGATCCCAGTGGGCGCGGTCCCACCATGAAACAGCTGTACGTCGCGGGCCTGTGCGGCCTGGTCGTCTTCGCTGTGATTCTCGCTTTCCTCATGGCCAGGTACCAGGGCTACTTCGTACCCAAGGTGAACGTGGCCGCGAACCTGTCGACCACCGGTGACGGGCTCCCGTCCAACGCCGACGTGAAGTTCCGCGGTGTGCTCGTCGGCACCGTGAAGGACGTCGACATCGTCGACCAGGGCGCCGTGCAGAAGGTGAACATCGAGCTCAAGCCCGAGTTCGCCAAGGGCGTCCCGAGCAATGTCACCGCCCGCATCGTGCCGAGCAACCTGTTCGCGGTCACCTCGGTGGAACTGGTCTTCAACGGTGCCTCCAACGACTACCTCGAAGAGGGTTCGGTCATCCAGGAGGACCGCAGCGAGGGCACCATCGCGCTGCAGGACACGCTCACCACGGTGCGCGATATCCTCAACGAGGTCGACCCGGTGCAGCTGGGCCGCGTGCTCGGCACCCTCACCCAGGCCCTCGACGGCAGCGGCCGCGTGCCCGGTTCGACCATCCAGCGCCTGGACGAGTGGATCACCACCGTCTCCGACGCGGGCCCGAACCTGGCAGGCATGCTCGACGACTTCTCGGCCTCGGCCAACGCGCTGAACCAGTCGGCGCCGGAACTGCTCGACGTGCTCGGCAGCTCGGTGCAGACCGCCAACACCATCGCGAGCAAGCGCGACCAGCTCGTCGCCCTGCTGATGGGATCGAGCGCGACCACCGACCGGGTCAACGACCTGTTCGCCGCCAACCCCGATGTGGGTAAAGAAGTCACCGTCGGCCTGAACGCCACCCTCGGTGCCGTCGCCCACGAACCGAGCTCGATCACCAAGACCTTCCAGGTGTTCGGACCCGGACTCGCCGCGCTGAACACCACCTTCCACGGTGGTCCCAGCGGTAAGCAGATGGTCTGGAACGCGGGTCTCACGTTCACCCCGTACCAGCCCAACACCGTCGCGGACTGCCCGCGCTACGGCGATCTGCTCGGTCCGAGCTGCTTCACCGCGCCCGCCGAGGTGAGCCTGCCGCCGCTCCCGGAGAAGCTGCGTCCCCGGGCGCTCGACTCCGCCGCGGGTCTGCCGCCGCTGGTGAACTTCCCCGGGCTGCCGCAGATTCCGGGCCTCACCATCCCGGCCGCACCGCTGCAGGCGGCGGCCGGAACCGAGATCACGCCGTTCGCCGGTACTCCGCTCGAGGGGCTCGTCCCGTCGTTCCAGATCCCGGGCCTGCCCGGTGCGGCGCCCGCCGCCGCACCCGCGCCTGCGCCCGCGCCCGAGCAGGCACCCGCGGTGCCGTCGGGTACGCCCATCTCCTACCAGGGCAACGACGCCATCGTCGAACTCCTCGGCCGCAAACCGACGGTCTCCGAGCTGCTGCTGCTCGGTCCGATCATGAAGGGCGGAACTCTGACCGTGTACGACAACGAGGGTGGCGCATGAGTATCCGCAAGCCACTGATCGGATTCGGCATCTTCGCGATCGTCTCGATGCTCGTCATCGTGGTCGTGTGGAATACGCTCGCCCGTTCGGTAGACGGTGACACCCGCAAGTACACCGCCATCTTCACCGACGTCCTCGGGCTGCGTCCCGGCGACGACGTCCGGATGGCCGGTGTGCGGGTGGGGAAGGTCGAGAAGATCGAGCTCGACGGCAAGAACGACGCCAAGGTGTCGTTCATCGTGCAGAGCGACCAGGACGTCTTCGACGACACCAAAGCCCTTGTCCGCTACCAGAACCTGATCGGCCAGCGCTATGTGGCGCTCACCCCGGGCAAGTCGCCGAGCCCGCAGGTGCTGGCCAGCGGTTCGGTGATCCCGCTCGAGCGCACCGAGCCCTCGTTCGATATCTCCGCGCTGCTCAACGGTTTCCAGCCGCTGTTCCAGGCGCTGGAGCCGGCCCAGGTGAACGCGATGTCGGAGACGCTGATTCAGGCGTTGCAGGGTGACGGAGTCTCGTTGTCCTCCTTCATCATCCAGGCGGCGCAGATGGCCACCGACTTCCAGCGCCGCGACGCCATCCTGAGCGATGTCATCACCAACCTGTCGGCGGTGATGGCCGGTCTGGCCAAGCGCGGTGACGAACTGGAGACCCTGGTGACCCAGACCCGTGCGCTGATCGGCGGGCTCTACGACCAGGGCCAGTCGCTGCAGAACTCGACGGCGACGCTGGCCGACGCCACTACCTCGCTGGTGGCGATGATGAGCAAGATCCAGCCGCAGCTGGCCGCTACACAGAACTCCACCACCGCGGCGCTGAACCTGTTGCTCGCCAACGGCGCCAAGCTCGACCAGGTGGCCATCGACATGCCGTCGATGCTCGCCGACCTGGGCCGCATGACGTCTGAAGGCACGCACGCCAACGCCTACCTGTGTGGCCTCGATGTCTCGCTGTACGGGGTGCTCTTCCCGCGCGGCCTGTTCAGCCAGATCGGTGGCACGTCGCACTCGGAGGTGTGCCGATGAGCAAGCTCAAGAAAACATTCCTCGGCAACCGCAACTTCTGGCTCGGCGTCATCGGTTCGCTGGTTGTCGTGCTGTTGCTGGTCGGCTCGAGCATCCTGCAGTTCATCGGGATCGGTAAGCAGAGCATCGAAGCCGAGTTCGTGCAGGCCGCGGGCATCAGCACCGGCGACAAGGTCGCCGTGTCCGGTGTTCAGGTCGGCACGGTGTCGGGCGCCAAGATCGAGGGCGACCACGTGGTCATCACCCTCGACGTGGATTCGAGCATCAAGTTCGGACCCGACGCGCACGCCTCGATCAAGATGGCGACCCTGCTCGGTGCCCGCTACGTCGACCTGAAGCCGGGCGACGGCACGGGCCTGAAGAACGACACCATCCCGCGCTCCAACACCGATGTCCCCTACGACATCGCCGATGTGGTGCAGGTCGGTACGCCGAAGTTCGAGGCCCTGGACACCAAGAAGCTGGCCGCCTCGCTCAACACCATCAACGGCGAGCTCGGCGATTCGCCCGCGCTGGTCGCGCAGGCGCTCGACAGCGTCGGCGCGCTGGCCAAGGTCGTCGACAAGCGCAAGGGTGAGGTCGACAGCCTGCTCAAGGATCTGGACCGCGTCACCCAGCTGCTCGCCGACAACCGCAACAGCGTGCTGCTCGTCATCACCCAGGGTGAGGCCATCGCCAGCCGGGTGATGGAACGGCAGAACCTGCTGCGTCAGCTGCTCGACAACATCGCCACCCTCACCCGTCAGCTCGAACAGATCGGCGGGGAGAACGGCAACCAGTTCGCGGGCACCATCGGCCAGCTCAACACCATGGCCCAGGGTCTGCAAAAGAACAAGGACAACCTCGACAAGCTGTTGCAGATCGGTGCGCCGACCGCGCGCTACTTCAACAACGCGCTCGGCAACGGTAACTACGGCTCGGTCGCGCTGCCGTGGATTCTCCCCGACAACTGGCTGTGCTTCGCACAGGTGATCCAAGGGTGCGCAGGATGAAACTGAATTTCCGACGCGGTAAGGAGCTCGGTCGCGCGTTGCTGATCGGCGCGACCGCACTGACCATCGGCAGTTGCTCGCTGCTGCCGAATCAGGTGGACGACGCCCTCGGCCGCTCGACCAAGATCACCGCGGACTTCGAGAACATCGCGGGTATGTACGAGGGCAACCAGATCATGGTCCTCGGCTTGCCGGTGGGCAAGGTCGACAAGATCGTGCCCAAGGGGACCTATGTCGAGGTCCACATGACCATCGAGTCGGGGGTGAAGATCCCCAAGGAGGCGATCGCCGCGATCATCTCCCCCTCGATCGTCACCGACCGCCACATCGAGATCACCCCGCCCTACACCGGCGGGGAGGCCCTCGAGTCCGGTGACCATCTGCCCAAGGCACGCACCAGGACTCCGGTCGAGCTGGACACGATGATCAAGACCATCGACCAGTTCGCCGCCGCGCTCAAGCCCGAAGAGGGCCAGGAAGGGCTCGGCCCGCTCTCGGGCCGGGTGCTGTACCCGGTGCTCAACGGCAACGGCCAGAAGATCCGCGAAACCCTCGACGCCCTGTCGTCGGCGCTGAAGATCGGTGTCGACAACAAGGACGCGATCTCCAACATCATCATCAAGCTCAACGAGCTCACCACCATGCTGGCCGACAACGACCAGTCGGTGCGCGACTTCAGCAACCAGGTCACCCAGATGTCGGGGCTGCTCGCCGAACAGGCCCCCGGCCTGCAGGCCACCCTCGACCAGCTCAACGGGTTCCTGGCCAACACCTCGAGCACCTTCGGCGAGCACGCCGACGAACTGTCGGCCTCGCTGACCGGCCTCACCACCGTCACCAACCAGTTGCGGGCCAACTCCCGCGACATGGTGGAAATCGTCGACGTCGTTCCGCTGCTGATGCAGAACATCGACGGCGCGATGAACAAGGAGAAGGGTTTCGTCCGGCTGCACGGCCTGATCGGTACGACCCTGTCCGGTGAGATCGTCAGCCTGTTCTGCGAGCGCATCCAGATGCGCTCGGACGGCTGCCGCACCGGCAAGGTCGAGGATTTCGGTCCCGACTACGGGTTCACCGCCGCACTGCTTGGACTCACAGAATGACCGGACCCATGACGAACAAGCTCCGCCGCACCCTGCTCGCGGCCACCGCGCTTGCCACCGTGACCATCACCACCGGTTGCGGTTTCACCGTGGAAGACCTGCCGCTGCCCAAGCCGGGCGCCGAAGGCGACACCTACACCATCCACGCCGAGTTCGACAACGCGCTGAACCTGCCCGACCAGGCCAAGGTGAAGATCGGTGGTTCCGATGTCGGGGTGGTGTCCTCGATCAAGACCAAGAACTTCACGGCCGTGGTGGACCTGCAGATCCGCTCCGACATCGACCTGCCCAAGGGCAGCACCGCCGAGCTGCGTCAGGCGACGCCTCTCGGTGACGTGTTCATCGCCCTGAACCGGCCGAAGAACAACACCGGCACCGGCGGCAACCTGGCCGAGGGCGACACCCTCACCCAGGAGTTCACCTCCGCGGGCGCCACCGTCGAGGAACTGCTGATCTCGGTGTCGATGCTGTTCAACGGCGGCGGTGTGGCCAGCCTCAGCCGGCTCGGCACCGAACTCGGGTCCATCCTCAACGGCCAGGGCGGCAACCTGGCGCACCTCATCACCCAGATGACCGGTGTGATCGGCGAATTGAACAACAACAGCGCCCGGGTCGACTCGGTGCTCTCAGAGTTCAACACCCTCGCCAACACCATCGAGGCCAACAAGGCCCAGCTCGGTCAGGTGGCCGACACCCTGCCGCAGGCCATCGGCGCGATCGCCGAGAACAACCGGGCCATCGGTGACCTGCTCACCAAGGTGTCCACGGCAAGCGCCGCGATCGGCGACTACGCCAACACCACCGGTGACCAGCTCTCCGAGCTGCTCACCAACCTCGACAACCTGATGAACGCCCTCGCGGCCTCCGGCGACAGCTTCGGTTACGTCATGGATCAGCTGATCGACATCAAGCCGAAGGTCACCCAGACCTTCCTCGGCAAGTCGCTCGCACCGTACGCGACGCTGACGAACCTCGATGTCGGCCTGCTGACCGACCCGGCCAACAGCAAGTTCCCCGATATGAAGGACGTGAACGACTTCGTCGGCAGCTTCATCCAGGTGCTGCAGATCGTTCAGGGCCGAGTGGGAGGCCACCGATGAACAGGGTCAAGAAGTTCTTCAGCAGCAAGATCGTGCTCGCGAACTCCGCGCTGGTCGTGGTGCTGATCATCGGTGCCAGCTACCTGCTGGTCAATGTGATGCGGGTGAACCCGCTGCGGTCGGAGTACGACGTCACTGTGACGCTCGACCGCTCCGGTGGCCTACAGCCGGGCAACGACGTGACGCTGCGCGGACACCGGATCGGCAAGATCGACACGGTGGACCTGATCGACGAGGGCCAGGCCATCGCGGTCAAGGCCGTGATCGACAAGAGCTACAAGATCCCCGTCGACACCATGATCCAGGTGGCGGCGCTGTCGGCGGCCGGTGAGCAGTACATCGACTTCCGGCCCAACAGCGACGCGGGCCCGTTCCTGCGCGACGGCGCGGTGATCGAGTACAACCCGGAGCAGATCAAGACGCCCGTCCCCGTGTGGGCGGTGCTCGACGATACGAGCGCGCTGATCGGCTCGGTGAATCCGCAGCAGTTCAAGACCATCCTCGCCGAACTCGACATCGCGCTCGGCGCGGGCCCGGATCGGCTGCGCGGCCTGATCAACGGCACGAGTCTCGCGGTGGCGGGTCTGCACAACCTGCTGCCACAGACGGTGAATCTCATCGCCAACCTGCGGGTGATCGCCGACACCACCTCCAACGCCCAGCCGGATCTGCAGACCCTGACCCGCAACTCGGGCTCGTTGCTGACGCAGTTCAACAACGCCAATGCCGAGCTGCAGGCGGTGCTCGACAACGCGCCGGCACAGTTCGAGGCGCTCGGCGCGGTGCTGGACAAGACCGCCGATCCGATCAGCGGGCTCGCGGCGAACTTCGTCGCGATCACCCGGGCGGCACAGTTGCGTCAGCCGGCCCTCCGGATGCTGTTCCCCTCGCTTGCGCAGGGCCTCGGGTCCATCGCGGTTCCCGCCCACGACGGTGAGTTCCACACCATCATCGATATCTGGCCGCGCCCGACGTGTAACTACAACACCGAGTACAGGCGCAACGAAGAGGTGCAGGACGGGTCGATCCCGAAGTGGAACTACTGCATCAACCCGCCCGCTGACCTGCAGATCCGTGGTTCGGCCAATGCACCGCGCCCGAATGTGCCCAACAACGGTGCGCAGATGCCCCCGGGTGTGGATCCGAACGAACGGACCCCGATTCCGGCCAAGTGAGACCATGCCCGGTCCTACGCTCCGGCGTAGGACCGGGCATACTCGGCGGGGGACGCTGTGGCCCGCCTCACGGGCCAACGAACGAAGTCGGTGCGAGTGTGTGCCGGGAAAGAGCAGGATTGATCTAGATGACCAGCGACGACGCCGAGAGCAAGAAGGACGCTACCCCGGCGGAAAAGCCCGAATCGGCCGCTACCGAGACCACCGCCGACGAGACGGTGAAGCTCGACAAGGCCGAGTCCGAGACGCCGAAGGCGGCCGAGCCCGCCGCCACGGCGGCAGCGGCCCCCGCGGAGCCCGCCGCGTCGTCCGGGGCCGAACGCCCGGTCGGCTGGCTGGTCGCGGCGGGTACGGGTGTTGTCGCTGTCGGCGCGATCACCGCCGCGGTGGTGTTCTTCCTGCAGAGCAGCGACCGGGGCGACAAGCTCGACGCCATCGAGGAGTCGACCAAGGCGGCCTGCGCCTACGGCCGGGTGGCCACCAACTACGACTACTCGAACAACATCGACAAGTACTTCGAGGACATGCGCTCGGGTGCCACCGGCGACATCAACGAGCAGTTCACCCAGGCCGGTGACATGCTCAAGGGCCTGATGGTCGAGCGTCAGGTGAAGTCGCGCGGCGAGGACATCCAGTGCGCGTACCTCAGCGGCGGCGAAAACCAGGCCAAGGCCATGGTGACGCTGGCGCAGTACACCTCCAATGCGGCCGCTCCCGAGAGCGAGCCGATGAACATCGCCATCGAGATGACCCTCGATCGCGAGGGTGACAAGTGGCTGGTGAGCAAGATGGAGTCGCCGGTGCTCAAGAACGGCGGCGGCCTGATGGGTGGCGTACCGGGTGGGGCTCCGCAGCAGCCCGCACCGGAGACGCCTGCTCCCGCGCCCGGCAACTGATCCGGTAGTACGACAGTGCCTCCGGCGGAAGCGATTCCGCCGGAGGCACTGTCGGTTGCGGACACACTCCGGTCGCGCCGCGTCAGAACAGGGTGAGTGTTCCCGACGCTGTCGGCGCGACCGGCTTCCCCGTGGTCCGCGGCTGGGTGGTTCGGGTGGCAACGGGTGTGGCGGCGTGTTCGTGGCCGTGTGCCGCGGCGTCGCGTGCGGCGATGCCCGCCAGTTTGTCGGCTTGCTCGTTGAAGTAGTTACCCACGTGCCCGCGGACCCAGCGGAATCGCACGGGCCCTTCGCGGGTGGTGATGGCGCGGTCGATCTGCTTGATGATCTCGACGTTCTTCACCGCGCCGCCGGTGGAGGTGCGCCAGCCGTTGCGCCGCCAGCTGCCGATCCATTCCGAGGCGCATTTGATGGCGTATTGGGAGTCGCTCTCGATGAGCATCGGTTCGGTGCCGGGGTGGGCGAGGATGGCTTCGAGGACCGCGCGTAGTTCCGCGATCTGGTTTGTTCCGCTGGCCGCTCCCCCGCTGGCCACCGGTCCTTGATGATTCACCCAGGCCCAGCCGATGGCACCACCGGGATTGCGCAGGCAGGACCCGTCGGTGCTCACGATGATCATGACCGCCACCCTAGGCGATGCGGCCGACAAGATCGGTACCGTGGAATGCCTCTATCTCCCTTCGCAACCGCGATTCTGTGCGGCGCAGTGCCGATCTCGCGGCCGCGTCGACGAGGCCCTGGCACATGCGGCCGAACGCACCGCGTGGTGGTGGATAGCCGGCTTCGGCGGTCAGTACCGACCGTTCGTAGCCGAGTGGGTCGAACCGCAGTGTCACGGTTCCGTATACCCGCCCCCGCAGGGTATACCCGATCACCGCGCCGCGCCGGTATTCGGTGATCTCGCAGGTGAGTGTCATCGGGATCACCCCGCCCAGGCGAACTTTCAGCGAACAGCTCGCACCGAGTCCCTGTGCCGGTGCCGCGCCCTGTGCGGTGACGGAGGTGACGCCTGCCATCCAGTGTGCGAGATGCTGGAAGTTCTCCGTATAGGCGAAGGCCGCGTCGGTGGGCGCGCCGACGTCGCTCGCGTACCTGATGTGGCCCACAGGCCAAAAATACTACAAGAATCCTATTTATTTGCTGGAAGCTGGATCTGATCCACCAGGTATCGGGCGATCGGCATGGCCGAGGTGGCGGCGGGTGAGGGCGCGTTGAGCACGTGGATGGACCGTGGTGTGCGCTCGATCAGGAAATCGTGCACGAGGGTGCCGTCGCGCAGGACGGCCTGGGCCCGGATGCCCGCGCGATGGGGCAGCAGGTCGGCGGTGCCGAGTTCCGGGCAGTACCGGCGGCATTCGGCCAGGTAACCGCGTTTGAAAAGCGAGTTGCGCAACTCGCGCACGCCGGTGCGCAGGTGGGTGCGGGCCACCCGGTGCACGCCGGGGAAGCGCAGCACGTCGAGGGCGTCGCGCCCGTTCACGCTGCCCTTGCGGTAGCCCTCCCTGGCCAGCCCGAGTACCGCGTTGGGGCCGACGGTCAGGTCGCCGTCGATGGTCGGGCTCAGGTGCACGCCGAGGAACGGCAGGGCCGGATCGGGCACCGGATAGATCAGCGTCCGCACCAGTCCGGCGCGTTCGGCGGGCAGGCGGTAGTACTCGCCCCGGAACGGCACGATGCGGAAGTCGTTGCGGATCCCCGCCATTCGGGCCAGGCGGTCGGCCTGTAGACCGGCGCAGACCACGAGAGTCTTCGCGACGACCGCACCACCAGGGCCGGAAACCGTGACAGCCGAGTCCGTTTCGACGATCGACTCGACGATCGTGCCGAGCATGATCCGGCCACCCATGTCCTGTACCTGCGCGGCCAGCGCGGCGGTGACTTTCGCGTAGTCGATGATGCCGGTTGCGGGCACGAAAAGCGCTCCGACACCACGAATTCCGGGTTCGCGGCGGGACAGTTCCGCGGCATCGATGGCCTCCACTTCCACACCGTTGGCGATGGAGCGCTCGTAGAGGTCGAGCATCCGGGCGTGTTCGGTGGAATCGGTTGCCACCAGCAGCTTTCCGCACACCTCGAACGGAATGTCGTTGGCGGCGGCGAACTCCTTGGTCCACTGCGCGCCCGCGCGGCACAACCGGGCCTTGAGGCTGTCGGGCGGGTAGTAGATGCCGGAGTGGATCACGCCGCTGTTGTGCCCGGTCTGATGGGCGCCGAGCGAGTGTTCCTTCTCGATCAGCACCAGGCTCGCGCCGGGGTAGGCGCTCAGCAGGCGATGCGCGGTGGCGACACCGACGATGCCGCCACCGATCACGCAGAAGTCGTACACCCCGTCATGGGTACCGCCGGAAATCACACGCCGACGGTAGTCGGCTCTTCGACGGTCTCGGATCCGGGCTGGTCGCCGGGGGCTTCGATGCGCACGGTGTGCTGGCCGAGCGTGGGGTCCGAGAGCACGAATTCCACCGCGCCCTTGCGGGTGTCGACCTCGGTGTGCAGCGAGGTGACCCCCACCGGCTCGGTGGTGATGCCGAGATACTTGCCCGCCTTGTTCAGCGCGTTCGTATCGACGGTGAAGCTGACGATGTCGGTGCGCGGCGTCGCGGCCTGGGCGCCGACATAGGTGGTGCCGATGCGGAGTCTGCCCTCGAGCGCCCTGCCGTCCAGTGCCTGGTTGCTCTGCGGTATCGCGGCAGTGGCGGTCTGGTGCTTGACGGCCGGTGCCCGGCCTGCCTCGGGGACGAAGCGTTCGGTGGTCCAGGCCAGTTCGACCACGTCGTCGGCGACGGCGCGGACGGAGTCGTCGGCCCGGTGGTGTTGCCCCGGGTCGGCGATGTCGGCGGGGGTCGGGTTGTCGTGCGGCGGCACGAGCTGGGGCATGTTGTTGACGATGTATGCACCCGCGGCCACGGTGAGGCAGAGGCTGGCGGCCCCGGCGGCCACCGTCGCGGACAGCCGCGCGATCTGTGCAGGTCGATGTGCGGTCACGATGCAGTCCTCCCGGTGGGTGTGGATCTACCCGAGCGCTGTGCTCGCATCGTTGAAAGCCACGCGCTGATCCCCACGTTACGCCGGTGCTAGCTGGAGTTAGCACCCCTGACGCTGAGATCAGGGTCACATCTGAAACATGCGTGTATCGCACCTGGTCGGCGCGCGTGTCGACGGCGTGGTTGTTTTCCTCACGCCCCACGGGGTATCCCGAGAGTGCAGGCGAGCGTCATTCACGACTGCCACGGGCCTACCCCGGCCAACGTCGTCCGGGGCAGTCAGGAATGGCGCTCACGGACGACGCTCGCCTGTACCCGCCTCAGCTGAACTGATTGGGTTCCCGGCCCGGGCCAGGAGGACCCGCGAAGGCCTGGGCGATGGTGAGCCAGTGGTCGGCGTCGGGACCCTCGGTGGTGAGGGCGGTGTCTTCGCGGTGGCGGCGCTGGGTGGCTACCAGGCAGAAGTCGAGGGCTGGGCCCGATACTTTTTGTTTCGCGTCTTCGGGGCCCCAGGTCCAGAGGGTGCCGTCGGGGGCGGTGAGTTCTACGCGGAATTCTTCGGCCGGGCCGGATTCGCCGTGGACGGTGTAGGCGTAGTTCCTGGCTCGCACGCTGATATGGGCGACGGTGCGCAGGCGGTCGGTGGGGTTTCGGGTGACGCCGAGTGCGTCGGCCACATCCTGACCGTGGGCCCAGGTTTCCATGATGCGGGCCGAGATCATCGAGGCGGCGCTCATGGGCGGGCCGAACCAGGGCAGTTTGGTGCCGGGCGGGACGGCGGCCAGGGCGGCGATGAGCTGTTCGCGGCCCGCTCGCCAGCGGGGCAACAGGTCGGCGGGCGGAGTCTTCGCCAGTTCCTCGGCGGCCTCGTCGACGAAGGTGAACATCTTCGCGGCGGCCTCGGTGAGCAGCTCGGTGAACGCCGCGTTGTCGGTGGCGGCCAGGACGGAAACCTCGTCGGTCCAGGTCAGGTGGGCGATCTGGGTGGCGATGTCCCAGCCGGGAGCCGGTGTGGGGGTCTGCCACTGTTCGGGGGCGAGTGGGGCGACGAGTTTCTCCAGGTCCGCGCATTCGGCGGCGAAATCGTCGAGCAGCGCTGCGAGGTCAGCCATGTGGTTCCTTGGGGCGAAGCGTCGCGCCACCGGTCGGGTGCGCCGTCGTCACCAGAATCGCAGCGCCACCCGGAAAATGCAAGCACGCGTGCTTGTTATTGCCTACCAGCCGAAGATGAGCAGGTGAATCGCGCCGACGGCGATCCCGAGCGCCCCACCGTGCAGGTACAGCAACCAGGCGTCCTGCTCCACCGACGCGTAGAACATCTCCATGAACTCGCCGGGCGTGAGCGTGCGCAACTTGCGGGCCGCGAAGTCGTCGATCTTCTTGGCCTGCTCGCGCACGAACTGCTCGTCCTCGACCATGCCCGGCGCCATACTCAGCCCGGCCCCCGCACCCGAGACGGCGAGGTTCTCGAACTGCTTCTTACCCATCGCCGCGCGCACCATGAACGCGGTCGGCCCCAGCTGACGGTGGATCTCCTCCGACACCACCCGCTCGATGAGCTGGCGCGTCTTGTCCCCGTTGGGTCCCTCGAGCAACTCGTTGGACAGGTTTTCCACCGTGAGCACCTGATAGGCCAGGATGTGGGCCAGGTCGGTCGCGGCCTGCGGCTGGCGCTTGGCCAGCAACGCCTGGCGCCACAGGTACTTGTAGCGAGGCTGCGGGTCGCCCGGCTCGAACACCATCTTGATGGCGATGACGTTCACCGTCACGCCGATCATCGCCGAGGCGAACAGCACGATCACCCAGGCCGGAATGGCGCCCCAATACGGGATCTGCGAGTGCACGTGCAGGTACAGCGCCAGGATCAGGCCGAAGGGCGCACCGAGCAGACCGATGCGTGCCATGAACTTCAGTTCGGGCGCGGCGATGGTCGTGGTGAGGTCCTTGAGGATCTGCGGGTTCTTCTCCAGGTACCGGATCACGAAGTTCTTCACGTCCAGCAACTGATCGATATTGTCGCCGAGGCTCTCGAACGCGCGCCGCGACAAGGTCGGCAGCTGCCGGTCCACCCGCTGGTAGACCGCCTGCTTCATCTGCCGGGGCAGCGAGCGCCACAGGTCGGGATTCTCCCGGTACATGATCTCGTCGACGATCGACTGCACCTGCGGACGGGCATGTTCGGCCAGGTAGTCCCCGATGCCGTCGAGGTCGAGTTCGTGGATGAAGTCGCGCGGGCTGCCGATGCGCATCAGCGCCTTGTCCACGCAGATGCTCGCCATCTTCTCGGCGCGTGCGGGAATGAAGCCCTGGAAACCGAGCATCCGCCCATCGCCGGAGAACGTCGGAAGCACCTGCACCCGGCGGGGCAGGTACGGGTAGAGGATGTGCAGCATCGGCACCCGGAAACCCTTGAAATGCAAGGGCCAGAACAGCATCAGCACGCCGGTCCAGTTGGTGAGCCAGCCGGCCAGGGCGCTGAAGATCGGGAAGCTCACGAGATCGACGACGAATTTCGACTGGCCGGTGAGCTCTTCCCAATCGATGAAGAGTCCGGAGGCCAGTGTGGTCATCGAGGAGCCCCCTAGAGCTGACGCGCGAATTTCGTGAAGAACGTGAGGATAAGGCAACCACATTCTGACCGGTCATGACGGGGTGTCAACGAACTGAACACCCCCCGTCAGCGGCGCAGCAACCATTCGGCAGCCGGTTGGCGATAGGCTTGATCCGCGCTTGACGACGAGTTGTTCCCACCACCACCTGTGTAGAGGGAGTCACCGTGAGTGTTCCGCAGGATCATCTGAATCGTCCGGTCGCCGTGATCGGCGCGGGCACGCTCGGCAGGCGGATCGCCCTGATGTTCGCCACCCGGGGCGGCAAGGTCCACATCGTCGACCCGACCGCGCAGGCCGGTGCCGAGGCGGTGGATTACGTGCGCGAACAATTGCCCACCGTCGCCGCGTCGGTGCCGAGCGGGTCGCCGGGTTCGGTGGAGTTCATCCAGGACCAGGCGAGTGCGGTGCGCGGCGCCTGGCTGGTCGTCGAGGCCGTGCCCGAGATCCTCGACCTGAAGAAGAAGGTGTTCGCCCAGCTCGACACGCAGGCCGACGCCGACGCGATCGTCGCCTCGAACTCGTCGTCGTACGCCAGCCGGTTGTTCACCGAGGACTGCGAGACCCGCGACCGCATGCTGAACACGCACTTCTACATGCCGCCCGCGTCCACGGCGCTCGATGTGATGTCGAACGGGCACACCTCGCAAGAGGTGCTCGATTTCGTGCTGCGCACTTTCCCCGAATACGGTCTGCACCCGTTCCTGTGCCGCAAGGAGAGCACCGGTTTCATCTTCAATCGCATCTGGGCCGCGATCAAACGCGAAGCACTCGAGGTGGTCGCCGAGGGCGTCTCGGTGCCCGAGGACATCGATCAGATGTTCGTCCTGAATTTCGGGACCAAGGCGGGACCGTTCCGGATGATGGATCAGGTCGGACTCGATGTGGTGCTCGATATCGAGGAGCATTATCAGAAGGAGAACCCGAATCTGCCCGAGGGCCCGATCACGGTGCTGCGCAAGTATGTCGACGCGGGCAAGCTCGGCGTGAAATCCGGGGCGGGTTTCTACGACGACTACCCGAAGCAGGGCTGAGCGGTGACCGAGTTGCTGGCCCTCGATCTCGCCGCCGGTGCGATCCTCGCCGTCTCACTCGACGGCAGCGAGGTCCGCACGCTGGTAAGCGGGCTCGATCAGACACCGGACGGCATCGTCGTCGACCAGCTGCGCGGCCACATCTACTGGACCAACATGGGCCGCCCCGATCCCGGCGGTCGGCCGGGGATCGAACCGGAGTTCTTCTCCCGCAACGGTTCTCTCGAACGGGTCGACCTCGACGGCGGCAATCGCACGACCGTCCTCGCGCCCGGGTCGTTCACCACGGGCAAACAGCTCACCGCCGATTTCGAAGCGGGCCGGTTGTATTGGTGTGACCGCGAAGGCATGTCGGTACTCACCTGCGACCTGAACGGTGACGACCTGCGACCACTCGTCGTCGCGGGCAATGACGCACAGCTGCAGACCAATTGGTGCGTAGGTATTTGTCTCGACACCGATCGCCGCCTCGTCTACTGGTCGCAGAAAGGCTCTCCCGACGCGGGCGAGGGCCGGATCTTTCGCGCCCCGATCGACCTGCCCGCCGGCATGGACCCGGCCGCCCGCACCGATATCGAGATGCTGTGGGCGGGATTGCCGGAGCCGATCGATCTGGAACTGCGCGGCACCCACACGCTGATGTGGACCGATCGCGGCGCCGAACCCGACGGCAACTCGCTCAACGAGGCTGCCGTCCAACCCGACGTGGGCCGGCCGAAGATCTTGTCGCGCGGGTATCGCGAGGCCATCGGGTTGGCCGGGTTCGACGCCCACTTCTATGTGAGCGACCTCGGCGGCTCGATCCGCCTGGTCGACCTGAGCGCGGGCACCGACACCGAACTGGTCCGTATCGGTAACCCGCTCACCGGTCTCGCCCTAGCCGACCTGTAGCGCGGGGCGCAACACCACCCGGACGGTGATGTCGATCCACCGCCCGATCAGCAGCGACGGTGCGCGCAGACCGAGCTGGGTGCGGTCGAGGACCGTCGAGGCGGTGACGGTGACAGTCGTGTCGGTGACGTCGAAGGCGTCGACGGTGAAGATCAGCGGCACGGTCCGTCCGCGCGCCGAGGCGACCCCGGCGACGCGCCACCGGCCGTCCTCGGCGGTGATGTCCTCGGCGGTGAATGTCATCCGTGGATGACGGTCCAGGTCGAGCAGGCGTGGTTTGCGCAGGTCGCGGTCGCGCCGGGCGTGGCCGGTGTCGATCGCGGCGAGGTCGATCACGCCGGTGGCGCTGACCGGTCGGCCGTCCGGCGCCAGCGTGAGCAGGCCTGCCATCACCGGCGCCTCGCCACGGACGTGGCGGCCGAAATGGCCCACTTGGAAGGCGGCGGTGCTGTGTTCGGTATCGGCCACCCAGTCGGTGGCCGTCATGATCGGGTTCATGACCGTGCTCCTTCGGCGTAGATGGTCGCCCGGTCGCGGTGCACGTGGACCGGGTAGATCTCCACCCGGTCGGGGCCGGGCAGCAGGGCCGGATCCTCACCCGGCAGCAGGTCGGTGGCGAGGATGGCCGCGCGCACGGCGTGGATGGCGGCCTCGGTTTCGGCGATGCCGATCACCAGCCCCGATCCGTCGTCGCGGCGCAATTCGTAGAAGTCGAGCAGGCCGGGCACGGTGGCGACGGCGGGCTGGATGCGGTGGGTGGCGGCGAAGTCGGCGGCCGCCAGTTCGGCGGCGCCGCGCGGGCGGTCGAACCAGACGAGGTGTGCGTACATGATGTGCTCCTGACCTGCGATGACGTGGTGATCTCAGGATCGCCGCGGGCGGGCTCGCGCGGATCAGTGCCGGTACGTATTCGCGGTACTGAACTTCGCCCGATGCGCGGATACTGGGACGATGCAGACTCCGGTCGTCGGGCGGCACGAGGAGCTCGCCCGGTTGCGGGCCGCGGTGCTGGCCGCGCAGTCGGGTTCGGGTCGTTTCGTGCTGGTGAGCGGGCCCGCCGGGATCGGCAAATCGTGGCTGGCCGACCGGGCGGCCGAGCTCGCCGCGGAAGTGGATATGCCGGTGGCGCGCGGCAATGCCGTCGACGACGCGGGTATGCCGCCGTTGTGGTTGTGGCGGCGCGCGGCCCGTTCCGTGCCCGGTCTGGCCGCCGCGCTGGACACGGTCGCCGAGCCGGGCGCCGCGGCCGAACGCCGGTTCCGGATGTTCGCCGAGGTCGCCGACGTCCTCACCGCCGCGTCCTCGGGCCCCGGTCGGCTGCTGATCCTCGAGGACCTGCACTGGGCCGACCCCACCTCGCTCGCCCTGCTCGGCCACGTCGCCGCCCAGACCGAGCGCACCGGACTGCTCATCGTCGCCACCGCCCGCGAACCCGCGGGCGACAACCTCCTCGCCGTCCAGCCCGACTGGCTACGCCTCCCGCACGCCCACTTCCTCCCCGTCCCAGCCCTTTCCGAGCCCGAGGTCCGCTACTGGCTCGAATGCCACCACCTCCCTGCGGAATACGCACCCCGCGTCCACGCCCGCACCGACGGAAACCCTCTCCTGGTCCGCCTGGTCATCGACTCCGACCCCGCCCGCTCCGGCGACCCCTTGATCGAGGTCCCCGGCTTCCGCCGCCTCGTCCTCACCCGCCTCGACCACCTCTCCCCCGAACAGATCGACATCCTCGGCACCGCGGCCGTCCTCGGTGAACGGATAGACGTGGAGCTCCTTGTCCGCGTGTACGAGTCGATTTGCACGCAGTCGGCACCGCGAGACCGGCTGGATCAGGGCACGAGCGTCGAACAGGACGCCCTGTCTGCCGGCCTGCGCACGAATCGCGGTGCTGCTGGTGGTCGAAACCAACCGGAGGTGGAGGGCGCGCGGGAGCGGGTGCTTCGGGCGCTCGACGCGGCGACGGCGGCGGGAATCGTGCGCCGTTTCGCCGAGGGGGCGAACGGGTTCGCGCACGCGTTGATCCGGGATGCGGTGTATGCCGATCTGACGCCGTCGCGCCGGGCGGTGCTGCATCGGGCGGCGGCGGTCACCTTGGCCGAGAGCTGCGGGGACGGGCTTGCGGGACTGATCGCGACGCATTGGCGGCAGGCGAGTGGGTGCGGGGAGTCTTCGTCGTGCCTGTACTGGTCGCGGGTGGCGGCGCGGTCCGCTCGTGCGGCGGCAGCATATGCGGAGGCGATTCGGTTCGGGCAGTGGGCCATCGACGCGGCGGGGTCGGCTGCCGAGGAGCGGGCCGAGTTGCTGATCGACCTCGCGCGCGATGAGTTCGCGGACGGACGGATTGCCGACAGCCTCGAGCATTGCGTGCGGGCGAGCGACCTGGCCGAGCAGGTGGGCCGCCCCGATCTGCTCGCCGAAGCGGGTCTCGTCGTCCACGGCGTCACGACGCCGACCGTCATGACACAGCTGGATCACCTGTGTAGCAGAGCTTTACAGCAGTTGGATCCCGCCGAGCACGCCGACCTGATCGCCCGGATTCTTGCCCAACGGGCCCTGTCGGCAGCCGATCGCGGTGCGGGTGCCGAGGCCAGACGTCTGTCGGAGCAGGCGATGCGCGCCGCCGAGGGTTCCACCGATCCCGATGTCGCGCTCGATGTCATCCATGCTCGCCACCTCTCGCTGGCCACCACCGAATACCTCGACGAGAGAACGGCACTGGCCGCGCGCGCGATCGAGATCGCCGTCGATGCCGAACAACCACTGGCACAACTCTGGGGATATGTGTGGACAGCCGACGCCGCCCTGCAACGCGGTGACCTCCCCGCCTTCGACAATGCCCTCGACCACATCGAACTCCTGGCCGACCGCCGCAAACTACCGGTGGCCCGCTGGCACCTGCTGCGCTTGCGCGCCACCCGCGCGGCCCTGGTCGGCGAACTCGACGCGGCGCTCGAATTCGACGCCGCCGCCTATGAATTGGCCCTCGGCATCGGCGACTATTCCCTCGCCGGGCTGCACCACGCCTTCCGGGGAATGCACGCGGTGATCGTCGGCCACGTCGACCGCACCGCCATGAACGAAGCCGTCGCCGCGCTGGCCTTCGCCCCGAAAATACCCATCGCACAACTGTTCTCCCCGATGATGCACGCCCTGGCAGGCGACCTCGACGAGGCACGCGCCCTGTTCGAACCGTTCCGCTCGCTCCCCGACACCCTCGAGATCGGTCCACGCTGGAACGGAACGGTGTACTCGGTCGGCCTGGTAGCCGAACTGCTCGGCGACGCCGACACCGCCGACCGGGTCTACCGTGTCCTGGCAGGCCGCGAGCACAACTACGCCGCCGACGGCACGGGCGCCCTGATCTGCGTCGGCTCCCTGGCCCGCGTCCGTGCCGACAACGCCAGAGTGGCAGGCCACCTGAACGCCGCCATCGACCTCTACCGCCTCGGCCTCACCATGGACACCGAAATCGGCGCCCACCCCTTCATCGCCCTCGGCCACCTCGGCCTGGCCCGCACCCACCTGGCCCGCGCCACCCGCACCGCCACCAGTGTTCCCGACGACGCCGACCCTCATGCCGGGTGCGCCACCGGCCTGCGTGCCGATCCCACCGCCGCCTCCTCCGCCGACCTGAACGGTGGTGGCCGGACCGCCGGCCCGCGTGCCGCCCACACCAGCCCCGGCGCGGACCGCATCACCGACCTCTCCTCGGGTCGCGCCGCCGCCGAACAGGCCGCCACCGCATTCCGCCGTCTCCACATGCCCCACCGCCTGCGGCAAGCCGACGAACTGCTCGCCGCGATCACCACCGCTACCCGCACCGCCGACCCCCTGACCGCCCGCGAACGGGAGGTACACGACCTCGTCGCGGCGGGCGCGACCAACCGCGAGATCGCCCATCGCCTGGTGCTTTCCGAGCGGACCGTCGAAACGCACGTCCGACATATCCTCGCCAAACTCGGCATCACCACCCGCACCGAGATCCCTCGCCGCCCCGCCGAGCGCCCGCATTCCGGATAACCTCGCGAGGTAGTTCGTTCGAAGGGGACCTCACGCGATGCAGCCGTTGAACGCCGACGACCCGCGCCGGATCGGGGACTACCGGCTACTCGGTGTCCTCGGCGCGGGCGGTATGGGCAAGGTGTATCTGGGCCGTAATTCCGGTGGTCGCACGGTGGCGGTGAAGGTGATCCGGCCGGATCTGCTCGGCGATCCGGAACTGCGCGCGAGGTTCCGCCGGGAGGTCGCGGCCGCCCGCCGCGTGGCAGGCGCTTTCACCGCACCCGTCCTCGACGCCGAAGTCGACGCTCACCCGCCGTGGCTGGCAACCGGTTACGTGGCCGGTATCTCCCTGTCGGACGCCGTCACCGAGTACGGCCCTTTCCCCGAGCGATCCCTGCTCGCCCTCGCGCACGGCCTGGCCGAGGCGCTGGTCGCGGTGCATTCGGTCGGCATCGTGCATCGCGACCTGAAACCGTCGAACGTGCTGCTCGCCGTCGACGGCCCCAAGGTGATCGACTTCGGTATCGCCCGCGCCACGGAGGACACGGCGCTCACCACCACCGGAAGAGTCATCGGCTCACCGGGTTTCATGTGTCCCGAACAGATCACCGGCGAACCGCTCGGTCCCGCCTGCGACGTCTTCGCCCTCGGCGGCGTCCTGACCTTCGCCGCCTGCGGGCACGGCCCGTTCGGCACGGCCGACATGGTGCAACTGCTCTACCGCATCGTCTACGAGCAGCCGAGCCTCGACGCCGTGCCACCGAACTTCCGGCCGCTGATCGAGGCGTGCCTGGCCAAGAACCCCGCCGACCGCCCGACTCCACAACAGGCGCTTGCCGAGTTGAGGAAGATCGGCACCCCCGACGGCGCAGGCTGGCTCCCACCGCTGGTCATGCAGGACGTGAGTATGCGCGCGGTGCGACTGCTCGACCTCGACACCGACCCGGGCACTCGCCCGACGGCCGTCCCCCCGAGCCACCGCACGGACCCGACTGCCCTCGCGGGCATCACCCCGCCCGGCCGCCCGCACACCATGTCGTACCCGCCCCCGGTCGCGCGGACAACGACACAAGGCGGCCCCACCCAGCCGCCGGGCGGCCACGGCTCGCCCTCAGGTGTCCACGCCCAGCCCCCGGGCGGGCACACCTTCCCACCGGGCGGCCATACCTCGCCACCGGGCGGCCATACCAGACCACCAGGCGGGCACACCTCGGCGCCGCATGGGCATGCCCCGTCACCGAGGAACGCCCCTCATCGCGCCCGAACCCGCACTCTTCTGATCGCGGCCGTCTCCGTGACAGCGGTCGTCGCCGCCGTCATGGCCTCGCTGATCGGCATCCGGCTCGGCGACCAATCGGGCACCGCCACGCTGACGATTCCGCCGGGCATGCCCCCGACCGGCACCGAGACCAGCACCCAATCGGTATCGACCGTCCCGGATTCCTTCATCGGCACCTGGACCGGCCAGGCCGCCGACGGCCTCGTCACCTTCGACATCGTGCTGACCATCGGTCCGGGCGAGGTCGGCCAGGAGCTGGCCACGGCGTCCAATACCGGCCAGATCTCGCAGACGCGCTGCGAACGGGCCGAGACGCTCACCCAGGCGACCGCCGACCGCCTCGTCTTCCGCGCCCGCCTCACGGGCGATACCCACGGCGACTGCGTCGACGAGGGCAACACCTCCACCGTCACCCGCCAGTCGGACGGCACCCTCCGATACAGCACGCCGGGAGTGTTCGGCGGTTCCATCGCGGGCACCCTGCACAAGAAGTAGGTAGAACAGGTTGCTGTTCAATTGCCCGAACTCCGCCGAACGCGCCCCTAATCGGGCGACTGACCAGTAACCTGAGGCCCTGTCGGACGTCCTCGAATGGCCGATTTCGCGATAGTGACAATCTACAAACGCACAGGTGATACCCGTCTCAGAAATTCTGCCGTTGCGACCTGAGTCACTCCTGTGCCAGACTCTCGTCCCACACTGTGAAGCCGTTCGGTCTCACAATGTCCGGAAAGGGAGTTGATTGAGTAGGCGGCAGGCGCACGTATTTGCCACCCTCTCGTCGGCTGCGCGCGAATCAATCGAAATCGACAAGTGCCAAGGCGGCACCGGTCAGCAGATCCACCAGTTCGCTGACCGGCGGCCGGGACTCACGCAACAGCCACTCGTGCGCGACTCCCGTCACCGCACCCGTGAGCAGGGCGGTGGTGAGTTCGGCGTCGCCACGCAGGCGCACGCCGATGTCCACCAGTGCCGAACCGATCAGCACCGACCACGCGTGCCTGCGCGAGCGGCGGTGATTCTCCATCCGGTCACTCACCCCGACCACCTCGATGAGCGCGACCTGGGCCCGGTACGGGTCCGAGCCGAGCGATTCGAGGTACGCGCGGAACCCCGCGTGCAGCGCGAGCTCGGGGTCGGTGGGCGTGGTGAGTTCGGCGAGCGCGGCGGCGACGGCCGCGGCGGCGTCGTCCTGGATGCGGTCGTAGGCCGCGACCAGCACGTCTTCGCGGGTCTCGAACTCCTCGTAGAACTGCCGCTTGGACAGCCCGGCGGCCGCGCACACCTCGGCAAGCGAGCACGTGGCGTACCCGCGTTCGGCGAAGATTCGCGTCGCTGCTTCCAGGAATCGCTGTCGGCGCTCGGCTTTACGCGCGACGACCGTACGACCCCCATACCGTCTGTCCGCTGTAGTCACCTCTCCAAAGTATCTGAAACTCCGGATAACACAGACATTCCTGTGAATTCCGGGTCGCTCCATTTATCCACCGAACGAAGGACGGCCGACCAGTGCTGAGCACCCGAGGATCGCGGACCGCAGTGTCTGCTTTCGTACTAGCGGCGAGTGCTGTACTCGTGGCGCCCACGCCAACCCTGGCCGCACCGCAGCACGCGGCGCAGCAGAGCGTTCCCGCCATCGCGGAGAACGTGCCCTCCGAGACGCTGGCAGCGCTGGCACCGACGATCGTAGGCGCCATCTCCGGCCCCGGCCTCATCGCCGACGGCGGACAGGCCGCGATCCTGGCCCAGGCGCGCCTGCTGCTGGCGACCCCCGGCATCCCCGCGCAGGTCAAGTCGACCCTCGAGCGGATCATCAAGTTCCTCGACGGCAGCGGCGGTGGCGGCCCCGAGCTGCCGCCCGCGGACGGCCCGCGCATCGCACAGTTCCTGTACCCGACCATCGGCAAGGGCTGCATCGGCCCCACCTCCGACTCGGTCGGTACCGCGCTCGCGGTCCCGGGCCCGGCCGAACTGCCCCCGCCCGGACCGGGTGCGGGCCAGACCGGCTTCGTGTTCACCGCGCTCGGCACCAAAACGCCCACGGTCGAGCAGAACCCGCCGATGACCGTGCAGTGGGTCAACCTGGACAACCGCCGCACCGGCACCCAGGTGCTCACCAACGCGGCGGGCATCAACCCCGACGGCCCCGCCACCCTCTCGGCCATCGCCGACACCGGCGCGGGACGGGTCGTCGCGGTCGTCACCGGCTCGCTCACCACCGAAACCGCCGACGGTAACCGGACCTGCTCGTTCGCCCCGACCATCGGGTTCTTCTCCGTCGCCTGAACCGGCACAACGCAATTGGAGTTCGATCTATGAAGTTTGCCGTCCCCGGCCTGATCAGCGGGCTGGCCGGCGCGATCCTCGGGGTGATTGCCGTATTGGGCATCACCGCTGGCGCGCAACAGAATTCGATTCCCGAGCCGGAGACGACCGGTGACCCGGGTTCGTCGCTGCTCGGCAACGTCACGTACGGCAGCCGATGAGCAACGTGCGCAGGATCATCGCCTGCATCCTCGTCGGTCTCGGTGCGCTGCTGCTCGCGTGCGCCGCCATGATTCCCACCTACACCGTCGGCAAGGTGGCCAAGACGCCACTGGACCTGCGGATCACCACCATCGCCAAGAGCGTTCCCGGCGAGGAAAGCCTCGTGCTCGACGCGAAGTCGCTCACCTCGCCCGAGGGTGCGGCGACGGTGCACACCAATGTGCCGCTCTTCTCGCAGCGCTTCCTGACGGTCGAGGAGCCCTCGGACGCCGACCAGATGACCGTCCAGGCCGGTCAGACGCTGCGTCGCGACGACCTCGATCCGCAAGCCGGCCTGCTCACCGCCTCGGTCGACCGCGTCACCATCGACCGCGTCACCGGCGAGCCGATCGACGCCTCGCCCAACGGGTCGATCGCCGTGGCTCAGGACCCCAAGTCGGGCGGCGACATTCCCACCGAGTTGCAGCGTCGTGGCCTGCAGTACCGCTTCCCGATCGGCACCGAGAAGAAGTCGTACCCGTACTTCGACCTCAACGCCCGCGCCACCTACGACATCGATTTCGTCGAGGAGTCGGAGATCAAGGGCGTGCCGGTTTACCACTTCCGGCAGACCATCCCGGTGACGAACATGTGGGACGTCGTCAAGCACCCCTCGTATCAGCTTGCCCTGCCCGCCGCCAAGTGGGGCCTCGAGGGCACCGAGCCGGTCACCATGACCCGCTACTACACCAACACCCGCGACGTGTGGGTGGAGCCGAGGACCGGCGCCGTTCTCAAGGGCGGTGAGAGCATCCACATGTTCTACGGCCGCAGCGCGGACAAGGTCGACGTCACCGTGCTGAAGTCGCACCTGGTCTTCGACGAGGAGACCATCGACGCCCAGCTCGCCGTCACCCAGGAGAGCCTCGACAAGCTCGACCTCTTCGGCAAGACCCTGCCGGTGATCCTCGGCATCCTCGGCGCGATCTTCGTGATCGCGGGCATCGTCCTCGGTGTGCTGAGCAGCCGTGGCCGCACCATTGATCCTCCGACCGAAAGGCTCCGGCGCAACCTCTAGAACCCTCGAAACACCATCAACGCACGAACGCCCTCGGCTCCCACCTACCCCTCGGGAGCCGGGGGCGTTCGGCGTTTCGTTCGCCGTGAGTGAACGGTTGCCGGGGTCGGAACAAAGTGCGATCTTCTGTAGTTGAGTCAGCAAAGCTCAACTTTTGGAAGGGTCGATATGACTACAGCTCAGAACCTGCCGGTGCTGTTCCTGACCGATCCGATCGTGCTGCCGGGCATGGTCGTGCCCATCGAACTGGACGAGTCCGCGCAGGCCGCCATCGACGCCGCGCAGGCAGGCAAGACCGGCGCCGTGCTCGTGGCGCCGCGCCTGGACGAGGGCTACGCCTCTTACGGCGTGGTCGCCACCATCGAACAGATCGGCCGGATGCGCGGTGGCGCGCCCGCGGCCGTGCTCAAGGCCGAGCGCCGGGCGCGGATCGGGCACGGGGTCACCGGGCCGGGTGCTGCGCTGTGGGTCGAGGCCGAACCCGTCGAGGCGCCCGCGCCCGACGAGCGGACCACCGAACTCGCCGCCGAGTACCGCAAGCTGGTGATCGCCGTCCTGCAGCGCCGTGAGGCCTGGCAGATCATCGACATCGTCAACCAGCTCGACAACCCCGAAACCATCTCCGACACAGCCGGTTACGCGCCCTACCTGTCCAACGAGCAGAAGCGCGAACTGCTCGAGACCCCCGATGTCGCGCAGCGGCTGACCAAGCAGATCGAGTGGATCAAGGCGCATATCGCCGAGGTCGAGGTCACCGAGAAGATCAGCGAAGAAGTGCGCGACGGAATGGAGAAGAGCCAGCGCGAATTCCTGCTTCGCCAGCAGCTCAACGCCATTCGCAAGGAACTCGGCGAGGACGAACCCGACGGCGCCGACGACTACCGCACCCGCGTGGAGAACGCCGACCTGCCCGAGAACGTGCGCGCCGAGGCGCTGCGCGAGGTCGGCAGGCTGGAACGCGCCAGCGACCAGAGCCCCGAGTCGGGCTGGATCCGCACCTGGCTCGACACCGTCCTCGACCTCCCGTGGACGGTGAAAACGGAAGACAACACCGATGTTTCGGGTGCCCGCGCCATCCTCGACGCCGATCACCACGGGCTCGACGAGGTGAAGGACCGCATGGTCGAGTACCTCGCGGTGCGTTCGCGTCGCGCGTCGCGTGGGCTCGAGGTGGTCGGCGGCCGCGGCTCGGGTGCGGTGATGGTGCTTGTCGGCCCGCCCGGTGTCGGTAAGACCTCGCTGGGTGAGTCGGTCGCGAAGGCGTTGGGCCGCAAGTTCGTTCGCGTCGCTCTCGGTGGTGTGCGCGACGAGGCCGAGATCCGTGGCCACCGGCGCACCTACGTCGGTGCCATGCCGGGCCGCATCGTGCGCGCGGTGAAGGAGGCGGGGTCGATGAATCCCGTTGTCCTGCTGGACGAGATCGACAAGGTCGGTTCCGACTTCCGCGGTGATCCGGCGGCGGCGCTGCTCGAGGTGCTCGACCCCGCGCAGAACCACACCTTCCGCGATCACTACCTCGACCTGGACCTGGACCTGTCCAACGTGCTGTTCATCGCGACCGCCAACGTCATGGACACCATCCCCGGCCCGCTGCTCGACCGCATGGAACTCATCACGGTCGACGGCTACACCGAGGCCGACAAGGTGGCCATCGCGCGCGACTTCCTCGTCCCGAGGCAGTTGGAGCGCAACGCGCTGACGGCGCAGGAGGTCTCGATCACCGAAGCGGCGCTGCGGGAGGTCGCGGCGAACTACACCCGGGAGGCCGGGGTTCGCCAGATGGAGCGTTTGGTCGCGAAAGCCTTGCGCAAGGCGGCAACTCGCCTGGTGACCGGTGATGCGGAGCCGAGTAGTGGAGCGTCCACGGACAAGGCGCAGGTCAGCGCTGCGACGGGCGGCGAGGCGACGCTCGGGTACGACCCCGAACTCGGCTACGACAATGTCATCGACATCAGCACCGGTCCGCAGCCGGCAGGCCAGGTGCAGAGCCTGGTGATCGATGTGGACAACTTGACCGACTACCTCGGCCGCCCCCGCTTCACCCCGGACTCGGTGGAACGCACCGCCGTCCCCGGTGTGGCGACGGGCCTCGCGGTGACCGGCGCCGGTGGCGATGTCCTCTACATCGAGGCCAATGCCGCCGAGGGCGAGCGTTCGCTCACCCTCACCGGCCAGCTGGGTGACGTGATGAAGGAGTCGGCGCAGATCGCCCTCACCTACGTGCGTTCGCACCTGGAGGAGATCGGGATCGAGCCGAAGGTGCTCGACCGCAACATCCACATCCACTTCCCGGCGGGCGCGGTCCCCAAGGACGGTCCGTCGGCGGGTGTCACCATGGTCACCGCCCTGGTGTCGTTGGCGCTGGATCGTCAGGTGCGTGCCGATGTGGGTATGACCGGCGAGGTCACCCTCAACGGCCGGGTCCTGCCGATCGGCGGCGTGAAGCAGAAGCTGCTCGCCGCGCAGCGAGCCGGCCTGAAGACGGTCTTCATCCCGGCTCGCAACGAACCGGACCTGGACGAGGTGCCCGCCGAGGTGCTCGAGGCCCTGGACGTGCGCCCCGTCGCCGACGTGGCCGACATCCTGGCCTACGCCATCGAGCCCATCGCCGAACCGGCCGCCGACGGTACGTTCGCCGTCAGCGCCTGATCGAAAAAGGGGGCCCTGCATTCGTGCACGGCCCCCTTTTCGTGCGCCGGGCTACCGGCTGACGGTCGGCGGTAGCTCGGCCATGTCGGCGGTGACGACGGTGAGCTGGTCGGTCTCGTACTCGTCCTCGTCGTCCTCGAATTCGGTGTCCTCGTCCGTTTCGGCCGTGGGGGTCAGGTCCTTCTCGACGCGGCGGGTCGTGCCCTGGGCCACGGCGCAGTGGATCGGCTCCTCGCCCTCGGTCTCGGCGTAGACGTCGCAGTGCGTGACGGCCTGGCGGCGGGTGGCGCCGAGCACGGTGGCGTGCACGCGCAGGCGCTCCCCCTTGGCCGGGCGCAGGTAGGTGATGGTGAAGCCGCCGGTGAGGACATTGGGGCCGAGTACGGTTCCGGCGGCGAAGGTGAGTGCGTTGTCGGCGGCGTAGGCGAGCACCCCACCGTGCACGAAGCCGAACTGCTGGCCGTGCTCGGGCTGGATCTCGATCACCAATGTGGCTGCGCCGTCGCCGAATTCGGTCAGTTCGGTACCGACGAGACGAGCGAAGGGTTGCGCGGCGAGTACCTGCCGGGCCAGGTCGAGGTCGAGGGAGGTGGCTTCGGTCGGCATCGGGTGTTCCGTTCTTCGAGTGGCGGTGCTCGGTGACTATTCGGCGCCCTCGACCCGCAGGGTCGCCCAGGCGGCTGCGGCGAGTTCGGGAGCGACATCGGTTGGCGCGGTACGGATATTGCCACCAAGCCATTGGCGGCTGTATTCCTGTGCCGCCCCGAGCCACAGGGCGTAGACGAGGTCGAGTTCGAGGTCGCGCACCGTGCCGTACGCGACATGGGTCCGCCACCAGCGGCGGACCGAGGTGAAGAACTCCAGATTGCGCTCGCTCTCGCGCACACCCGGGGGGCGTGCGGCGGTGAGAACGGTTGCGCGGTACTGGTTTTCCTGCACCCAGCGCAGATGCGCGTGCACGCCCGCGACGACGCCGGTCCCGGCGTCGGCACAGTCGGCGACGGCGTCGTAGAAGTGCTGTTGATAGTCGGTGAGCGCGTTGACCCAAACCTGCCGGTACAGGTCGGCCTTGTCGGGGAAGTGGTGGTAGAGCGCGCCGACGCTGGCTTCGGCGGCGGCGCGGATGTCGTTGAGCGTGGCATCGAGGACACCGTGTTCGGCGAACTGCCGCTCCGCGGCGAGCAGCAACCGATCTCGGATCTTCATGACCAGAATTTAGTTCTGTTTTGCGCCGTGCGCAAGAGGTGGGCTCCCTCGCGGCGGTGATGCGATAGAACGGAACAGTGCCCCAGTGGCTCCTGCATGTCGATCTCGACCAGTTCCAGGCGGCGGTGGAATTCCGGCGCCGTCCCGAGCTGCGCGGACAGCCCGTCATCGTGGGCGGTGAGGGCGACCCTTCCCAGCCCCGCAAGGTCGTGACCTGCGCTTCCTATCCGGCCAGGGCCTTCGGCGTGCGCGCGGGGATGCCGCTGAAAGCCGCGCAGCGCAAATGTCCCGAAGGCGTGTTCCTGCCGCTGGACATGGCGACCTACGAGGCCGCCTCCGAGGAGATCATGGCCACGCTCGCCCGGGTGGCCGGTGCGGTGGAGGTGTGGGGCATGGACGAGGCCTTCGTCGCCACCGACGGTGACCCCTGGCAGCTCGCCGCCGAAATCCGGAGTGCTGTCACCGAACTAGACCTGACCTGCTCTGTCGGCATCGGGGACAACAAGCTCACCGCCAAATTGGCCACCGGCTTCGCCAAATCCACCGGCAAGACGTCCGCCGAACCCGAACACGACCCAGGTGCCGCCGGGGGTATTTTCCAGCTCACCGCCGCCAACTGGGCCGAACTCATGGGCCACCGCCCCACCGATGCGCTCTGGGGTGTCGGGGCGCGCATCGCCAAACGCCTGGCCGAACTCGACATCGCCACCGTCGCCGACCTCATGGCCGCCGACCGCCAACGCCTCGCCGCCGAGTTCGGCCCCAACACCGGCCCGTACCTGTGGGTCCTCGGCCACGGCAAGGGCGACACCGAACTGACCACCACCCCGCGAATCCCGGTCGGCCGCAGTAAGTCCGAGACCTTCCCGCACGACCTCACCGACCCCGACGAGATCCGGCGCGAGGTCGCACGCATCGCCACCGAGGTCGCCGAGGAAATGCGCGAATACCGCCGGATCAGCAGGCGGGTATCGGTCACCGTCCGCACCAAAACCTTCTACACCCGCAGCAAGCAGCAGAAACTCCCCTCCCCCACCGACGACATCACCACCATCACCGACACCGCCCTGGCGATCATCGACCGCTTCGAGCTCGACCGCCCCGTCCGCCTCCTCGGCGTCCGCCTGGAACTCCTCCCACTGGACGAGTGATCACCACGCTCTCCCGGCGGCAACGGCCGAGAAGCTCACGCCACCAGCGCGTGGTGATCACGCGTCCAGGTCGGGATGGGTGAGCACATGCCGGAGGATTCGATTCGTCGCTGAGCGGCTCGGTGACTCGTATGCTCGGCTCATGAACTTCTCCGCGATGGTGGCCCGTGAGTCGGATGGTGGGATCGTGCTCGGTCGGGAGGAGGTAGGGGACGACTTCCTCGGCACCGGCGATGTGACGATCAAGATCCACTACTCGAGTGCGAACTACAAAGACCTGCTGGCGATCACGCCGCGCGGTGGGGTCGTCCGCAACTACCCGATCGTCCCCGGCATCGACCTCACCGGCGAGGTGACCGCCTCGGAGTCCGAGGACTTCACCGTCGGTGACCAGGTGATCGCGCACGGCTACGACCTCGGCGTCTCCCGCAACGGCGGCTTCGCCGAATACACCAGGGTGCCCGCCGAATGGGTGGTGAAGCTCGACGGCCTCGACACCCGCGACGCCGCGACCATCGGCACCGCGGGCTTCACCGCCGCGATGAGCGTGCAGGCCCTGCTCGACCACGGCCTCACCCCGGACGACGGCGCGGTGCTCGTCACCGGCGCCACCGGTGGCGTCGGCACCGTCGCCATCGACATTCTGTCCGGCCTCGGCTTCGAGGTGATCGCCTCCACCGGCAAGACCGATGCGGGCGATCTGCTTGCCGAACTCGGCGCCAACGAGGTGATCGGTCGTCTTCCCCTCGATCCTGAGGCCAAGCCGCGGCCGCTGAACAAGGCGAACTGGGCAGGTGCGGTCGACAGCGTCGGTGGCAAGTCCCTCGCGTTCGTCCTGAGCTCCATCGGTTATGGCGGCGCGGTCGCGGCCAGTGGTCTCACCGGTGGCTCGGACCTGCCCGCCACGGTGCTGCCGTTCATCCTGCGTGGGGTGAGTCTGCTGGGTATCGACTCGGTGTTCCTGCCTATCGAGAAGCGGCGGGCTCTTTGGGCAGCGCTCGGTAAAGAGCTTCGGCCTCAGCATCTTTCATCGCTGGAGTCGTTTGCTCCGATCAGCGAAGTGGGTAACGTCCTGCAGTCGATCAAGGAGGGTACGCACTCCGGTCGCACGGTGATCGGGGTCGCAGGGGAGTTCTGAGATCGGGGGGCGCTAGTTGGGACGCGGCACTGCCTTGGTGTTTTGTGCACCATGGAGGTATTGGG
>NZ_BDBD01000026.1 GCF_001612805.1 Nocardia coubleae NBRC 108252 | reverse complement strand
CCCAATACCTTTCTGGTGCACAAAACACCAAGGTGGTTCCATTCCTCCCTGGTGCACAAACCACCAAGGTGGTTCCATACCTCCCTGGCGCTCAAAACACCGAGGTGGTTCCTTACGGCTGGGAGCCCACCACCTAACGAACCCCGCCCCAAACACACGAAAAACCCCGCTCCCTAACAGGAGCGGGGCTTCTACAGCGAGCCTCTACTTCGGCTTGTCAGCCCAAACAGTAGTGCCGTCCGGCGCCTGCAGCACCTGCAGCAGCTCCAGGCCGGTCACAGCCATCACCGGCCCGCCGATGGCGATCATGCCGATGATGCCGCCCGCTGCCGCGCCGACCGTCAGGCCGGGCAGGCAGCCGAGCGGAATGGTGACGACGCAACCGATAACGGCGCCGATGGCGGTGCCGACGAAGGTGCCGATGGCGGTGCCGATGCTGAACTTCGAGGAGAAGTCGTTGATCGCCTTCTGGTTCTCCTGGGCGGAGGCGATCTCCTGGCCCTGCAGGACCGGCTTGACCGCGACCGGCTGGGCCGCGATTTCGACGCCCTGGGGACGCTCCGGCGTCAGTTCGAGCACCGTGGAGTCCTTGACGACCTCAGCCTTGGTCGGGATCTCCGTGCCGGAGATCGAGAAGGCGATCGGCATGGCCATCACGACAGCGCCGGTGCTGTCCTTGATCTCGGCAACCTGGGTCTTCGGCGCTTCGGGAGTCTCCCCCTCCTGCTCCACCAGCGAGAAGGTCCCGTTCTTCACGGTGGCGACCACGGTCTTGTCGACCAGCTTCACCGAGTACTTGATGCCCTCGGGCGCCACGGGCTCAGCATGCGACGTCCCAGCGGCCACCGTCATGGCCCCGATAACCAAGGCGGCACCCGCAACGGTTTTACGGATGTTCATTGAAGTTCCTATCCATCAGGTGTGGTGCGGCGTGCGATCAAGCGACACGCGAGACTCGTCAAGCGGACGCACCCTTGTGAGATGCTCCCAACTTCTCCCCGAGCAGTGTGAAGACCGGCACAGCAGACAGAACGTCTGGAGCCTAGTAGACCGAAACCCCTGATGCCAGCACAGTTTCCAGGGGCATGGGTGAGGCTGCCCTAACCCATGCCGCCGACAGACGAGGTTTCCCATGCTCAATCACAAACACGACCCAACCGGGGCAAACATGTCAGTGACATACATCACATAATCATCGGTACGTACGGCCGTTCAGGGACCGCCCCGGCAACCTGCCCGCAAGGAAATCGACGGCGAATCCGAGCACGCCGATCACCAGGATGATGGCGACCACCTGATCGTAGGCGAGCTGGTCACGGGCATTGAGGATCTGGTACCCGAGTCCCGATCGCACACCGAGCATCTCGGCGGGCACGAGCACGATCCAGGCCGTGCCGAGCCCGAGCCGCAGCCCGGTGCGGATGTGGTCGCGCACCGCCGGAATGATGACAACGCGCAGCTGCTCGGCCCGGGTCGCGTGGAACGAGCGCGCCACGTCGAGGAAGCCGCGGTCGATGGCGTGCACCCCCGCTACCGTGTTCAGCATGATCGGCCACACGGCCGCCGCGGCGACGAGGAAGTACACCGGCTGGTTGCCGATGCCGAACACGGCGATGGCGATCGGGGTCCACGACAGCGGCGAGATCATCCGCAGGAACTGCACCACCGGCGAGGCGGCCTGTTCGATCCGCGTGCTGAGCCCGATCAGCAACCCGATCGGCACACCGAGCACGGTGGCGATCGCGAGCCCGATCAGCAATCGCCACAGGCTGATTCCCGCGTCGGAGACGAGCACACCACGTTCGTGCAGATCGGCGATGGCGGGCAGCACGTGCTGGGGCGCGGTGCGGCGCAGCAGCGAGTGTTCCGGCGAGAGCACCGTGGTCGCCGTCCACCACAGCCCGACGGTGACGAGCACGGCGAGCACCGGCGGCCACACCCTGGCCAGGACCGTGCGCGAGACGGTCGAGCCGGTTTTCGGTGGGGCTTGGGTCGTTGTAGTCACAGCATGTGCACCTGTTCAGTTCGGTCGAGGCCGGTCAGCCCGAACGCTTGTCGTCCACCCTGTGCGGCAAGGGAATTCAGCACGAAGGTGTCGTCGACGAGCTCGCTGTGCGCGCGGGCCGGGTCGAGGGTGTCGAGGAAGCCGCGGTCGCCGTCGACGACGGTCTCGTGCATCTCCTCGACCAGCCGCCGGGTGAAGCTCGGGTACGGGTAGGGCTGGAATCCCACCAGCTGCGGCGACCAGTCGGGCCGCTGGAACTGGTAGGGCGGGTTGGGGTAGGCGAGCGCGGTCCGCACCGCGGGCAAGGGTTGCGGCAGGTAGCTGCCGGTGGTGAGCGCTTCGGCGGCGCGCGGCCGGTCGGTGCCGATGCGCAGCTGCGCCGCGACCACCGCGTCGGTCACGGCCTGGACGGCGTGCGGTCGTTCGGCGATCACGTCGTCGCGGGTCACCAGCACGCAGCAGGCGTGTTCACGCCACACGTCACCGAGGAACACGTGGATGCGCCCGATCTTCTTGATCTGGGCGATGGCGTTGAACGGGTCGGCGACCACATAGCCGGAGATGGACCTGTTGGCGAGGGCGGGAACCATGTCCGACGGACTCATCACGATGAGCTCGACGGTCCGTTTTGCACGCGACGCTGTCCGGCGCACCACAGGTGTGATGTCGTGGGCGCGCAGGAGTTTCTGCAGCACGATGTTGTGGATCGACCACCAGAACGGAATGGCCACCTGGGTGCCGATCAGCTGTTCCAGCTCGGTGATGTCGGGTGCGACGGTGAGCGCCGACCCGTTGGTGTGGTTCCACCCGAGCACCCGCACGTTCGCCCCGAGCACCTGCCGCAGCTGAATCGCCATGGGCATCAACAGGTGCGCCACATCCACCTGACGGGAGACGAACGCTTCCGCCAGCCCCGACCAGCTGCGGAACATCACCGGTTTGGCGCTGCTCACCGACCCCGCGGGGTAGAGGTGTGCCGAGTGCGCGATCAGCAGCGGTGCCGCGTCGGTGATCGGCAGGTACCCGATGCGCAGCGCCTGTTCGCGCCGTTGCCCGGCGCCTGCCGCGCTGCGGACCAGGTCGGCCGAGCCGTAGAGCCCGGCGGCCGCGGTGAGCCCGGCCGCCCCGGCGAGCAGGTGCCGTCGTGAAAGCCCGCTCACGACACCACTACTTCGTCCGGGTGGTACTGCCCGAGGATATCGGCGCGCAACGCGTCGCCGCCGTCGCGCACCTCGGTCCATTCGCGCCGGATGCGGCCCTTGTCGAGCAGCACGATGCGGTCGGCCAGATCCATCGCCTCGTCCACGTCGTGGGTGATGAGCACGACCGTCGCCTCGATCTCGGTGACGAGTTCGGCCAGCCATTTCCGCAGGTCCAGGCGGGTTGCTGGGTCGAGGGCGCTGAACGGTTCGTCGAGCAGCAGCAGCCGGGGCCGGGTGGCGGCCGCACGCAGCACGGCGACGCGCTGCGCCTGCCCGCCCGACAGCTCACCGGGGTACCGCTGCGCCAGCGACCCCAAACCGAAACGGGCGAGCAGGATTTCGGGGTAGTCCTTGTCGAACTCGCGCCGGTGCGCGGCGAACCGGCCGGCGAGCGAGATGTTGTCGATGACGGTGAGCCAGGGCAGCAGCAGCGCCTGCTGGAAAACCACCCCGGTGCGCGGCCGGGCACCGTCGGTGCTCCAGCTGATGGTTCCGGTAGTCAGCTGTTCGAGTCCGGCCAGCACGCGCAGCAGCGTCGATTTGCCGCTGCCGCTCGGGCCGAGCACGGCGAGGAATTCACCGCGGTCCACGTGGAAGTCCACGTCGTCGAGCACGGTGCTTTCGCCGAATGTCTTGCCACCGCCGTCGACTTTCAGTTCCCAGATACTCAATTCGGCCGTCTCTCGAGAAAAGTGTCACCAAGGGCCGCGCGCACCGACGTCGACGCCGGTGCGCGCGGAGTGCCTACGCGCCTTTGACGCCGGTCAGGCGGGTGTACATGCCGCCGTGCAGGTAGTCGACGACCACATCGGTCAGCCGGTCACGGAAGACCTGCTCGAACGGGTGCAGCTCCCGGAAATGCGATCCGACTATGCCCGACTTCACGAAGTTGTAGCCGTTGATCGGGTACCGGCTCAGCCCCGACGTGCGCGGCAGCGCGTCGATGATGCGCACCTGGGTGCCCGGCGTGAGGTTGCCGAGCAGTTCGGCCAGCTTGTCCGACGGGTGCGGCACACAGCTGAACGCGATGCAGCTGAACAGGACGTCCACGTCCTGGTTCACGGGCAGCTCGGCGATGTCCTCGGTGAGCAGAGTGACGTTGGGCCAGTGGTTCTCCTCGACCCGCTTCTGCGCCTTGGCCAGGATGGCGGCGTTGTTGTCCACCCCGATCACGTGCCCGGTCGGCCCGACGGCGGAGAGCAGCGCGGGGAAGGCGAGACCGGTGCCGCACCCGAGGTCGGCCACCTTCTTACCGGTGAGGTCGAGTCCTTCGACCAGGCCCGGATGCAGTTTGTCGATGCCACCGAGGGACAGGAACCACGCCGTCCGGTCGTAGATGGGGGCCGCGATGTCGTACCGCTCTGCGAATTTCATGCGAATCTCTCAGATCTCTCGTCGGTGGGTTATCGGGGGGTGAGCCGGACGTTGAAGCCGCCCTTGATCATCGGCGCGAGGCCGGGGTCTTCCACGAGCTGCCAGTTCGGCGGGAGCTCGATTTTGTAGCGGCTGAAGATGAGCGCGACCAGGTACGGCGCGATGAGGTAACCGAGCTGTGCGCCGGTGCAGCGGTGCGGGCCCGCGCCCCAGGCCAGGTAGTGCAGGACGCGCGGCTGGTCGACCCGCTTGCTCTGGTCGTAGAAGCGTTCCGGGTCGAACACATCGGGGTCGGTCCACCAGCGTGGGTCGCGGTGGATCGTCGAGATCGGCACGCCGAGCATGGTGTTGGGCGCGATGTCGTAGCCCTGGTAGTTCGCGCCCCTGGCGGTGAATCGCAGCAGCAGCGGAAGGCCCTGCATGCGCATGCCTTCCTCGAAGCACGCCTTCACCCAGTGCATGCCGCGCACCGATTCGATGGTCGGCTTGGACAGGTCGACCGAACTCGCCTCTTCGACCAGCCGGTTCTTGGCTTCCTCGGCCAGGCAGGTGCGCACGACGGTCTGGGTGATGGCGCCCGCCGTCGTGCCGTAGGAGGCGCTGGTCATGGTCGCCACGTCGAAGCACAAGTCCCAGAACGTCATCGGGGTCTTGAGTTTCTTGTAGCCGGCGAGCATGCCGTCGAGCACGTCGTTGTAGGTGCCGAGCGACGGCGAGTTCTGCCGTTCGACCACCCGGTCGCGCACGATCTTGCCCGCCGAGTACACCGCCCACGGCCGGATCTTGTACCGCCCCCAGGGGCGAACCAGATTCGGCGGATCCGCGATCTTCAGCGTGGAACCGAGGAACTTCGTGAACGTCGACAGACCGTCGTGCAGATCGTGAATTTCCTTGGGCGTGAACGGTTCCGTGAAGGTCTGGGCCAGCACGCCGCGCAGCAGCGTCTGGAAGATCGCCTCCTGCAGGTCGGTCACCCCGTCGGCGTCGGTCGCGGCCGCGATATTCGACTCGAGGCTTGCCAGGTAGGCATCGGCATTGGCGTGGAAGGTGCTCTTGAGACCGTCGCGGGTCACCAGCGGGCTGACGATGCGGCGGCGCTCGCGGAACAATTCGCCCTCGATGAAGGACAATCCGTTCTGCCGCTTGGCGATCGCGGGATGGTAGTTGCCGAATTTGCTGTAGTCGCCGGAGGTGTCGCCCATCGCCGCGTGTGCGTCTTCGGGATTGGCGATCACCACCAGGTCGCGCAGCGGCAATTTGATCCGTACGACATCCCCGTACCGGCGCACCGCGTCCCGCAGGAATTTGTTGCGGTCCTTGGCGTATTCCGGATAGGAGCCCATGATCCGGTGGCCGGGCGGGCCGGGCAGGTGCCGGTTGGAGAGCCTGCGACTGGTGATTCCGGTGACGGATGGCACCTTCTCCGCCGTGGCGTGGGGACATTTTTCGGTCATCACAAACCTTTCCTCTTACGGAAGACGTGGGCACGGACCAGCCCGCCGAGGTGCCGGGCCGTGGATTCCAGTTCCAGGCCGGCGTTCTCGCAGCGCGCGAGGGTGTGTTCGACGCCGCGATCGAGTTCGACTTCCCTGGTCATGTGGGCAACGGAATCCATGCCCGCGATGGCGGCGACACCGCGGATGAGTCGCAGCCGCAGCTTCAGCAGGTTGCGCAGCAGCGGGCTGTCGGGCATGGCGAGTTCGATCAGCAGGAAGCGCCCGTCGGCGCGCAGCACGCGGACCGTTTCGGCGAGGGCGGCGGCGGGGTCGTCCATGTCGTCGAGCGCGAAACACATCACTGCGGCGTCGAAACTCGACGACGGGAAGTCGAGCGATTCCGCGCTGCCGAGGGCGAGCTGCCAGTCGTTGCTCGGCCGCTTGCGGCGCAGCCGGGCGAATTTCCGCTCGGCGACGGCGAGCATCTGCTCGTTGAGGTCGACGGCCACATACGACAGGCGCAGCGGGTACACCGCCGCCAGGGCAGCGCCGATCTCGGCCGTCCCGGCGGCGATATCGAGCACTTCCGCACCCGGCCGCAGGTCGAGCGCGCGGACGGCGCGGCGGCGCAACCGTTTGTCGCCGCCGAGGGTGAGCAGCGAGTTCACCGCGTCGTAGCGCGGTGCGATTCGGGTGAACATGGCCTGCGGGGTGGCAGGGCGTGTTCCGGCCATCGCGATCTCCTCGGGTTTCACCGGCGCGGGTCGGCGCGGCGCGCGACGCGCACCGCCTTCTCCGCGCCGAAGGCCAGCAGGGTGGACAGGGCGCCGGTGCGGGCGTTCTTGCCGTCGCGGGCCCACCCGGTGAGCAGGCCGGCGAATTGGCGGATGTGCGCGCGTCCGGCGAGTACGGGCGCTTCGGCGGCGGGGATTCTGGCGTCGATCAGCGTCGGTCCGTCGCCTGCGAGTGCGGTGCGGAAGGCGTTGCCGAACTCCTTGGCGCTGCGCACGGTTGTCGCGCGCACGCCGCAGTGCCTGGCGAACCCGGCGAAGTCGATTTCGTGGAAGCCCGACGCACGGTCGGGCCAGCCCATGATCCAGCTCTCGAATTTGATCGCGGCCAGGGCGTTGTTGTTGAACACCACGATCACCAGCGGCGAACGTACGTCGGCGGCGTTGCGCAGTTCGGCCAGGGTGATGCCGATGCCGCCGTCGCCGACGATCGCCACGGACACCTCGTCGGGGTGGCGCACGGCCACGTCGACGGCGGCGGGCACCGCGAATCCCATGGTCGCGAACGAGGCCGTCCACAGGTAGCGGTGGGCCGAGCGCACGTAGCGGTAGGCCCAGAGCGTGTTGATGCCGACGTCGACGCTCAAGGTGGACGGCTTGTCGAGGCCCGCCAGTTCGTTGTCGATGATCTGGGCCACCGTGGCGGCGCGGAGTTTGCGTGCACTCTCTCTCGGCTTGCGGCGCGGCCGTTCGGCGACCTCGGGTGCGTCGCGTTCCTCGCCGAGCAGGCCGACCAGAGCTTCGATGGTTTCCCGCGCGTCACCGAGCAGCCCGACCGAATCCGACGGCAGACGAAGGAAGGTGAGCGGATCGGTGTTCACCGAGATCACCGGATTGTGCCCGACCATCTCGAAAGCCGAACCGCGCCAAGACACTCCGACAACGATGACCAGCCCGCTACGCCGGACCCGCTGCATGGCGTCGTCGGTCCCGGAGGTGCCGACCAGTCCGGCGCAGTGTTCGCCGACCACGTCGGCCGCCAGCGCACCCATCGTGCAGTAAAGCGGACTGCCTGTGCGAGCGGCTAATTCGACGAGTTCGCGTCGCGCGCCCGCCGCCCCGCGCCCGACGATGATGGAGATGTCCTCGGCGGCGGCGATGAGTTCGGCGGCCCGCACGATGTCCTCGGGTGCGGCGGTCGCGCGGCCGGGCAGCCCGATCAACGACGGCGGGATCGCGAACGACCGCGCGCTGTCCACGAGGGCGGCGCTGGTGCGGGCGGCGATCGCGGTTCGTGTCACGTGGATGTGGGTGACGCCGCGGCCACCACCGGCGATGGTCGTGAAGGCGTCGCGCAGCCGGACCGCGTCCTGCGCACCACCGTCGAGAACCACCGAGACGGCGGCGATATCGGCGAGCACGTCGACGGGATCGAGCAACCAGGGTGTGGTCTCGACGGAGACCAGCACCACGGAGGCGTCGTCGAAGGCGGCGTCGTAGAGCCCGTTGAGCTGGCCGAGGAGTTCGGCCGGTGAGGTCACCACAGCGCAGGAGGTCGTTCCGTCGGCCTTGTACGCCGCAGTCGCCCGCATAGCCGCGGCCTGGACATCGGCGACGACATGCAGGTCCAGCTCAGCGGTGGCACCGAGCCGCGCACGGCTGTTCTTCGACAGGTACGCGGAGCCGATACCCCGGCGCGCGAGTGCCGCGAAGAGATCGGTGACGTAGTCGACGACATCCACATCCGGCGCCGGAGCGGGTCGGTCGTCCGTGAGCGCCGAGGTGAGGACGAGGGCCGGACCGTGCCGGTCCTCGCTCAGGCACGACCGCAGTTCGGTGGCGTCGCCGGCCCAGAACACCCCGATACCGAACGCCTTGGCCAGGTCGCTCACCGGCACACCGGGCTCGGCCCGGCACACCACGGTCACCGGCACGTCGTACCGTGCGGCAGTGGAGAATTCGGAGATGTACTGGTCGAGCGAGTCCAGGTCGGTGAGCGCGTAGGAGCGAGCGCCGTTCGCGAGGGCCAGACCGATGGCCAGCGGCAGCGCCGAACCCTCAGCCTCGAAATTCCAGGAACTGTGCAGGTGCGCGCGTTCGCCGAGATAGCGGCGGGCGAGTTCCCTCGTCGCCCCGGGGTCGACCGCCACCGACGCACCGGCGAGCGCGTCGGCGAGCACATCCCAGCCCTCGGGCGCGCTCGGATCTGTCGGCGCGACAGGGGCGCTCGCCGCGGCCGGGGTACCGCGCCTGCTCCACACGGCCGACACCAGCGCGTGCAAGATCTGCGGAACCTCCCCCGCGATCCCGATCCGCCGACTCTCCTCGTCGAACCCCGACGTGGCCACATCGGTGATCTCGAGCAGCAGCTCGAGCGACGGAAAGTGCCGTGCCACACCGGCGGTCGGCCTGCCGATCAACAGCACCTGCCGGGCGTCGGACTCCTCGACCGGCGGCACCGACCAGTCCGGAATCCCCGCTTCGGGCAGGGCGACGATCGGCACATCCAGCGCGTCCGCGAGCAGCAACGCACAGTCCGCGACCACCCGGCCGCCCGCGCCGAGCACGATGACACCCGGTGTGGAGCACAGGTATTCGGCCAGGTCTTCGACGCGCTTCTTGTCCACGTCGGGCGTTGTCCGTGCGCCGAACCGGTACGGGCTCTGTTGCTCGAGCCCCTCGAGGGGCGAGTTGAGCACGTCGGACGGCACGGCCAGGTGCGCTGAGGTCTGTTCGAGCCGCACCGACAGCACTGTCTGATCGAAGACGGCGAGCTGATCGGGCGAGACGATGTCGGTGGACCGCCACGTTCCGTCACGGAACAGTCGCGCCGAGTCGATCTCCTGGAACGATTTCGTGCCGATCTCGGCGCGCGCCACCTGGCCGGAGATCGCCAGCACCGGCACCCGGTCGTAGAGCCCGCCGTACACGCCGGGCAACAGGTGCGTGGCACCCGGTCCGGCGGTGCCGAAGCACACCCCGACGGTGCCCGACCCCTGCGCGTAACCGACCGCCATCCAGGCGGCCGCACTCTCGTGCCGCACCGCGATCAGCTCGATCTCCGACCGCCGTCCTACCGCGTCGACCAGGCAGTTCACCGATTCGGCAGGCATGCCGAACAGGTAGCGCACATCGTGGCCGATCAGCCGGTCGACCAGGGCGTCGGCGAACCGTGGCCGCCCGAGCACGTCGGCGCCCAGATTGGTGTTCATCTGCATGTCAGTGCCTCCACTCGTCTGTATCCCCGCGCGAGTACGTCGACGACGTCGGCGAGGTGCCCCCTGGCAGGAACCGTGATTCGGACGCCCGCGTCCGGGTAGCAGCGCACCGCGATGCCCGACTCGGCGAGGTGCGCCACGAGTGCCGCCGGGTTCGGCGTCGGCACCCAGACGAAGTTGCCGGACGAATCGGGCACGTCGATGCCGTGTCCACGGATGGCCGCGACGAAGTCCGTCCGCACCGCGATCACCGAATCGACCTGTGCCTCCAGCTCGTTCACCACGCCGAGCGAGGCGACAGCCGCGGCCACCGCGAGCCGGTTCACCCCGAACGGCATGGCCATCGACCGGCAGGCGCCGATCAGGTCACCGTGCCCGACCGCGTAACCGACCCGCAGCCCTGCCAGCCCGTACGCCTTCGAAAACGTGCGAAGCACAACCAGATTGGGGTGCTCCTCGGCCATTCGCAGGGCCGCCGACCGGTCGTTGTCCCGGTCGAATTCGATATACGCCTCATCCACCACGACGACCGTGTGGTCCGGCACTCGTGCCAGTACCTGCTCGATCTCCTCGGGCGTCACCTGTTCACCGGTCGGGTTGTGCGGTGAGCAGATCAGGAGCGCGGCCGCGTCGTCGCCCGCCGCGGCGACCATCTGCGTCAAGGGCTGCCATCGGTTCGGTGTCCCGATCACCGGCACCGCGATACCGCCCGCACCGAGGACCACCCGTTCGTAGGCGTCGAAGGCGGGCACCGCGTAGACGACCCGCCCACCGTGTCCGGCGACCCAGCGCAGCAGATAGGCGAGCACACCGACACTGCCCGGCCCGACCACGACTTGATCCGGTGTGCAGCTGGCGAATTCGGCGATGGCGCTGCGCAAATCGCCGTACGCGGCGGCAGGGTAGGCGGCCGCGTGTTCGACCTCGTCGGCGATCGCGGTGCGCACGCTCGGCAGGGGCGCGAACGGCAGCGCGTTGTTGGACAGGTCGAGCGCGGCCGCCGAGGTATCGGCCTCCTCACCGGATCGATATTCGTTCAGCAACACCGTTTCGCGCACCGCTGTCGTCCTTTCCGCCGTCACCCGATGTCTTCCTTTTTCCGGGTATCGAGTTTCAGCGCGTCCATAGCGAAAATAACCACCAAAGATCCGGCTACGACAAGCAGTGAAGTAATAGATGGATCCGCAAGCAAAACCCAGGTAGACAGATATGCTGTCGATACGATCATGTCGAATCGAAGCATGTTGTTCGCCGATTGATTGTCGTCGCGCAGGATCATCCGTGCGCCCTGCGCACATGCCACAGGGAACCAGGCCAGCGCGAACAAATACTTCGCTTCGAATTGCCCGGCGACCACCAGGAAAAGCGGACCGAGATAAACGAGAACTGTGGCGACGGCAGCAGCGACAGCCGCCTGCTGCCGTGTCGCGAATATGGTGGCGGAGGTCGACAATCCGGCTTCGCGGTCACCCTCGAAATCCGGCAGGTTCTTTACGAATCCCTTGGCGACGAACCAGAGCAACAAATACGCGGCCATGCTGAGGAAGGGCCAATTTCCCGAGATCGCCGGACCGTTCTCCACGACGGCGGGCGCCATCAGGAACGGCAATGCCACATCGAGCGCGAAGAAGACGAGCGAACCCATCGGCCGCGCCTTCATCCGCAGCGGCGGCAACGAGTACTGGTGGGCGATGAGCAGGCACAGGGCCGTGAGCAGCAGGAATGCCGGGCTCACCACGGCTGCTGCCACCAGCATCACCGCACCGGCGGCGTAGCTGCTCCGCAGCAGTCGCCGGCGACCGTACAGGCCGAGCAGGTACAGCCGGGCCGGGATGTTCTGGTTGTCCTCCGCGATATCGGAATAGGCATTGAACAGATTCGCCACGGCGCTGTAGAGGAATGTGACGAAGAAGCCGAGCAGAACGTCGATACCCATCGGCACGTTCAGCAGTACACAACCCAGATAAAACGCGAGCATGCCGGGCAGACAGGTGCGCGGCCGCGCGAACGAGAGAAACAGGCCGACCCGTTCCACCGTGCCCGTGGTGAACCCGTCGGACGAGTTCACCCAGTCGATTCTTTTCTCCGCCGATTTATGCAGGAATTCGTCAAGCGTCGGTTCAGGAATTGTTCCAGTCACAATCAAAGCCCACTCGTCACCCGTTTGCGGCCCGGCCGCGGAAGAGGCGGCTGGGGCGACCATACCCGAGTTCGGAAAAGAGCGGCAGTGTGTGCAACCGGCGCTTTCTCCGGTTGCACACACCGGTCGTTTCACAAATGGGGTATAGGTTTCCCTATGCTGATCGACTTCGTGCCCGACAAGAACCTCTATCCCTTCGAGTCACGCTGGTTCGACTCGTCCGCAGGCCGTGTCCACTACATCGATGAGGGATCGGGGCCGACAATTCTGTTCTGCCACGGCGTCCCCGCCTGGAGCTTCCTCTACCGCCACGTCATCGCCGAGCTGCGCACCAGGTACCGGTGCGTCGCCGTCGACTATCTCGGCTTCGGCTTGTCCGAGCGGCCCGAGGGTTTCGGCTACACCGTCGCCGAGCACACCGGCATCCTCGGCGAGCTCATCGACCACCTCGGCCTCGACGACTACGTGCTGATGGGGCACGACTGGGGTGGCCCGATCGGCTTGGGCGCCAGCATCCCCCGAGCGGACCGCCTACGCGGAATCGTGCTGGGCAACACCATCTTCTGGCCCATCGAGGCGATGGCGAACCGCCTCTTCGCCCAGGCCATCCGCACCGGACCGATGCAGCGGCGGGTACTCGAGCAGAACTTCCTCGTCGAGCGCGTGTTGCTGTCGGAGCTCGGTAAGACGTTGACCCCGGCCGAGATCGACCACTACCGGTTGGTGCAGCCGTCGCCGCAGGCCCGCAAGGGTCTCGCGGTGATCGCCAAGCAGATCGTCGACGCCCGACCACTGATGACTCAACTCGCCCGCGACGTGCCGGCGGTCCTCGCCGACAAGCCGACGCTGCTGGTCTGGGGCATGCGCGACATGGTGTACCGACCCAAGGCCCACATCCCCCGCATGGTGTCGACCTTCACCGACGTGGAGGTCGTCGAGCTGCCGCAGGCCCGCCAGTTCATCCAGGAACACGCGCCCGTCGAGATCGCCGAAGCCATCGCCAAACGGTTCCCCTAGGGCAGTGCGGTCGCGGCGACCGGCGCGGGCGCATCCGATACCGCGCGGGATCGCCGCGCCAGCAGGAACGCCGCGACCGCCGCCGGCCCGCCCATCACGATCCCGTAGGTGGCGGCGGGCACCGCCATCGCCTCGCTGCCGAGCGCCGACACCGCGACCGCGATGGCCAGCGTCGCGTTGTGGATGCCGATCTCCATGGACGAGGCGATGGCCTGCCGGATATCGACCCCGAACCAGCGGGGCACGTAATAGCCGACTGCCAGGCTCAGCACCGACAGCAGCACGGTGATCGCGCCGAGCTTGCCGAAGTTCGCACGCAGCGTGTCGAATTCGGACCCGACGGCCACGCCCACCGCCATGACCAGCACCACCATGGAACCGAGTTTCACCGGTTTACCCATCCGGTCGGCGAACGCGGGCCGTGCGTGCCTGATCCACATCCCGACGGCCACCGGCACCAGCACGATGACGATCACCTGTACCAGCTTGGCCGGTTGCAGCCCGACCGAGGCGTCACCGTCCATGAACGCCGCCACCGACAGGGTGATCACGATCGGCATGGTGAACGCCGCGATCACCGAGTTGATCGCGGTGAGCATGATGTTGAGCGCCACATCGCCACCGGCGAGGTGGCTGAACAGGTTGGCCGAGGTGCCGCCCGGCGAGGCGACGAGCAGCATCATGCCGACCGCGAGCACTCCGGTGAGCCCGAAGGCGAGCACGAGCAGCACACAGATCAGCGGCAGCACCACGAGCTGGCAGACGAGGGCGACGGCCGCCGCTTTCGGATGGCGGACCACCCGCCGGAAGTCGTCCGGTGTCAGGGTGAGTCCGAGGCCGAGCATCACCACCACGAGCGCGATCGGCAGCACCACCGCGAATTGCGAAGAACCCATCATCACTCCTGTTTCGCCCGGTCGGCCACCAGCAACTGCCCGAGGGCGATCCCACCGTCGTTCGGCGGAACCTGCCGATGGCTGTACACCGCCAGTCCGGCGCGTTCGAGCATCACCATGCAGTTGACCAGCAGGAACTCATTGAGGAACACGCCGCCGGAGAGCACCACCTGCCGAATACCGTTGGTGTCGGCCAGGTTCCGGCACTGCCGGACGACCATGGCGACGACTCCGCTGTGGAACCGCCTGCTGATCTGTTCGAGCGGGGCCCCCACGGCCAGGTCGGCCGCGATCGCACGGATGACCGGCCGGTGGTCGACTTCTCCTGCGGTATAGCCGAATTCGTATCCGTCGACGAGCGTGAGGTCGCGATCGAGCAGACCCTCGAGTTCGATCGGGCCCTGCGCCTCGTATTCGGCGCGCGAACACACGCCGAGCAGAGCCGCTACCGCGTCGAACAACCGACCCATACTCGTCACCTCGGGCGAGTTGATGCCACGGGCGCACATGGTCGCGTAGACATGTCTGCGGTCGTCATCGAGCGTTGCGAGCACCGAAAAGGCCTGCACCGCAGCATCGATGGACCCGAACGCGTCGACAGCGACAGCGACGCCCGTCCGGATCGGTTCGCGCACAGCCTGATCGCCACCGATCAGGGCCACCCGCCGCAGACGCGCTGCCCGTTCGACCTTGCCGTAGTCACCGACCAGGAACTCACCACCCCAGATGGTGCCGTCCGTGCCGTACCCGGCGCCGTCGAACACCACACCGATCGCGGGTCCGTCGAGCTTGTTCTCCGCCATGCAGGCCGCCATGTGCGCATGATGGTGCTGCACCGCGATCGGTTCACCTGTCTCACCGATACCGCTGTGGCCCATATTGATCCGGAAGTCCGGGTGCATGTCGTACACCCCGGCCTCGGGTCGCAGGTCGTACAGCGAGGCCAGGTGAGCAGCGGTGCGGCGGTGCGATTCGAACGTCTCGTCGTTCTTCAGATCACCGATGTGCTGGCTCAGATACACCCGCGGGCCGGCCGACAGCGCGACCGTCGTCTTGAGTTCGGCGCCATAGGCGACCAGCGGCCGCAGCGGACGACCCACCTCCACCGGGTACGGCGCGTACCCGCGCGCTCGGCGCAGGAAGGTCAGCAGTGGCCCGTCCAGATCCGGGTGGATCGATACCCGGACCACGGAATCGTCCACCCTGGACTCGATGTCGCGGTCGTGGTACAGAATCGCGTCCGCGATCTCGAACAGGTGCGCCAGCGCGTCCTCATTGCGGTGCACGATGGGGTATCCCGACACATTGCCGCTGGTCATCACGAGCACGTCGGTGTCGGCCTCGTCGAGCAGCAGGTGGTGATGCGATGCCGAGGGCAGCATCACCCCCAGGTTCGGATTCCGTGGCGCGACACTCTCCGGTACCGCACCAGTACGCTTGCGTGCCAACAGGATCGGCCGAGCAGGCGAACGCAGCACCTGCTCCTCCGCAGGCGACAGTTCGACGATCCGGTGCGCCGTGTCCAGATCCCGCACCATCACCGCGAACGGTTTCGAATCGCGCCGCTTGCGCTTGCGCAGCAGCGCCACCGACGCGGCATTCATCGCATCGACGGCCAGATGGAAACCGCCGACACTCTTCACCGCGACGATCCGACCGTCCGACAGCTCACGCACACTCCGGCTCAACGCGTCCTCGTGCACCGTCCCGTCGGGGTAGGCGAGCAACAGCCTCGGCCCACAGTCCGCGCAGGCGTTCGGCTGTGCGTGGAACCGCCTGCTCATCGGATTCCGGTATTCCGCATCGCAATTCGCGCACATCGTGAACGCGTGCATGGTGGTCTGCGATCGGTCGTAGGGCAACGCCCGGATGATCGAATACCGTGGTCCGCAGTTGGTGCAGTTGATGAACGGGTAGCGATAGCGCCGATCGGCCGGGTCGCGCAGCTCGGCCAGACAGTCCGCACACACGTGGGTGTCGGCGGGGACGAGCGCCACCTTCTGCCCCGTGTGCTCGCTGTGCACGATCTCGAAACTCGACGCGTCCGACCCGCCCGCCACCCGGCTCAGCGTCAGCACCCGGTCCACCCGAGCCAGCTCGGGCGCCCGGTCGGCCAGCTCGGCGCAGAACAATTCCAGCGCGACCTCGGCGCCGCTCGCCTCGACGAGCACGCCCTCGGGATCGTTGCGCACCCAGCCCGAGAGCTGCCGTTCGCGGGCGAGTTTGTAGACGAACGGGCGGTAGCCCACGCCCTGCACGACCCCGGTGACCCTGATCTGCCAGGTGGCGGTCATGGCAACCCGGTCAGCACAGGCGGGGCAGCTCGGCGCCCCGCAGCGGTTGCAGTGTCGATTCGCGTCCGTCGGCGTCGCGCAACACGACCGCGGCGCCGTCCCGGCCGGTCACCTCGCCGATCACCGTGGCGTGCCTGCCGTACTCGTGCCCGCGCAGTGCGGCCACGATGTCGGGGGCGGCGGCCGGGTCGGCGAAGATCGCCAGGCAGCCCTCGTTGGCGCAGTTCAGCGGGTTGATGCCGAGCATGTCCGCCGCCATCGCGGTCTCGTGCTGGATGGGCAGCGACTGCTCATGGATGGTGATGGCCTTGCCCATGCGGCCCGCGTATTCGTGCAGCACCGCCGAGAGGCCACCGCGCGTCACGTCACGCATCGACCGCACCGCCTCACGCGGCACCGCCGCGAAGACGCTGTCGATCATCAGGTTGAGCGGCGCGCAGTCGCTGAGCACCCGGCTCTCGAAGCCGAGCCCCTCCCGGATGGAGAGCAGGTGCACCGTGTGGTTGCCGATCGGGCCCGACAGGATCACCGCGTCGCCGGGGCGGACCGCGTCCATCCGCAGCGGTTCGCGCAGGAAGAACCCGACACCACTGGTGTTGAGGTACAGCTGATCGGCCTCGCCCGCCCGCACCACCTTCGTGTCACCGCACACGATCTGCACCCTCGCCTCGCGCGCGGTCTCGCGCACCGACGTGAGCACGCGCTCGAGCTGGTCGAAGGACAATCCGGCCTCGAGAATGAGCCCGAGGGTGAGATAGCGCGGCACCGCACCCGAGACGGCCAGGTCGTTGACCGTGCCGCAGACCGCGATCTTGCCGATGTCGCCGTTGCCGAAGAACGGCGGGTCGACCACGAAACTGTCGGTGGTCATCGCGATCCGGTCGCCCTCCACGGGCAGGACCGCGCTGTCCTCCATCTCCCCCACGTACACATCGCCGAGGGTGCGGGCGATGAAGTCGACCAGCTCGCCCGACAGCACCGCGCCGGTGCCGTGGTCGAGCTGGATGTGCTGCGTGGCCACGGTCATGGTGTCTTGGTCTCCTTGCGCGGGATGCCGCCGGTGGTGTCGATGAGCCGCAGGATCTCGGCGGAGTCGGCGACGGTGGCGCAGTAGCTCTCCAGCCAGTCCAGCGCCCGCGCCCGGTCGGCCTCCTGCGCCGAGAACACGCAGTCGCCGGGCACCGCGACGATGTAGCCGCGGAAGAAGGCGTCGGCGGCGGTGGTCTGGATACAGATCTGGGTCTGCAGACCGATCAGCACCAGCGCTTCCACGCCCTCGGCTTGGAGCCGGTCGTGCAGGTCGGTTTCGTAGAAGCCGCTGTCCTTGCTGCGTTCCTGGATCACGTCGTCGGGGTCGACGAATTCGCGGATCACCTCGGCGCCGGGAGTTCCGCGCAGTGCCGGTACGCGGCCGTCGTAACGCTCGGCCAGCGGGTCGTCGGGCTGATTCAAAAGTTGCAGGTGATAAACCGTGCAGCCCCGCTTGCGCATCTCGGTCAGGAATTCGTTCACCCGCGGCGTCGCAGCCGCGATAGCGGCTTCCCGCTCGGGATTCTTCCCGACGATGTCGTATTGCAATCCACTGGTGACAACGGCGATTTTGGACATGCCGATCCTTAGGTCCGTAAGAATGGGAAACAGTTCGGAAATTCAGGCCGAACGGGCGCCCGGCGAATTACCGTACGCATTATCGGAAGCGGCTTGCAGGGCCTGGGCGATATTCGCCCAATTGGCCGCGCATTGATTGGCGAGTTCGATCACATGGTAGGAGGAATGGGGTCGCACGAATTCGACGATCTTCTCGGCGTCGCCCGCGTTCACCGCGTGCTGATGCAGCCACCGCAGCAATTCGCGCCCGCCGACGCTCATCCGCAGCGCCGGGTCGCGCGAGAGCACGGCGAGCAGGGCGTCGAGGTCCACCTGCTTCTTGTGCGGTGTCGGCGCGAGCCGGTCGTTGTCCGGCGGTCCACCGGGCACCGGAGCCCTGGTGTCGTCGGGTTGGACGAGCGGGCCCATGCCGCTTTCCAGCCGGGCCCGGACATCGCGAACGGTCGACGGTGAGAGGCCCACTTCGCGGGCGATGGAACGCAGCGAGGCATCGGGGCGGGCCAGCAGGAGTTCGGCGGCCGTTTTGCGCGCCGAATTCGTGTCGACCGGCCGGAGCCTGCCGTCACTGCCGAGCCGATGACTCGCTTGCGACGTATCACCGGTACCGCTTCTGATCGACGCCACAGTTTTCGCGGAGAGCCCCGCAGCGGTGGCGATCGACCGATTCGACCAGTGCGGATGGGAACGGATGATGCGTTCCGCCGCGGCCCGGCGATCGGCCAGCGACAGGGGCAGGCCGTGCCGCACATTCTCCTGCACGCCGAGAATGAACGCCAATTCTTCGGAACCATCGACCATATACGCGTCGATGTGCGTGAGGCCTTTACGTAGCGCCGCATTCGTCCGGTGAAATCCGTCGATGATCCGATTCGTCGGACGATGGACGAGAATGGGCGGCAAAGGCCATTCTGCCTCGACCAGCCGCTCGATATGAGCGGGGTCCTCCCCTTCGAATCGGGGGGAGCCCGCCATGACGAGCGAGGCGATTTCCACAGACTGTTTTACCCGGTTGGATTTCAGCGGGCGATTCACCTATCAAGCCCCCCAGTCTTTCAAGCTGTGCATCGATATCAAGATCAAGAGCCGCGTAAAAAAATATCGCAGTGAGTCAATTCGGGCAAGTGTTCGATCCGAGACCCTCGCCCACGGTCGACGCGCCGGTCAGGGCCCCGCGGCGCTCCGCCCGACCGACCGGTAACCAACCGACCTGACGGTGTCCAACTGGTGAAACCCACAGTTGGACAAGCCCCTTCGTGCCTCGATGTCACGATCCGTCCGGCTGGCGCGCCGAGAATAGAATGGTCTATGCAACTCACAGCCGTGAGCACCCTCAGGTGAGAATGCGAATTCGCCGGGAAATTATTTCCGCAGACCGAACAAACTGGACGATAGATTAATTCCATCTTGTTTCACATCGCGGCCGAGCGCAGACCCCCGCCCACGAACCCCGGCCGTCGCGCCCGTCGCCATGCAAGCCCCATCGACACGCGGGCCGTTTCGCGTCGATCCCGGAACGGGCCGTAACAGGCATGCGCCAAATCAACCCCTGAACTGCAACGTTAGGATGATCCTCAGCTCCGGGAAGACATCGAAGCTACCCACCGGTAACATAGAATCCATACCCCTACTGGCGGGTAACTTGGACCGTACTATGATGCGACCTGGGACGAGCGGCACCGCGTCGCTTCGTGAACGAAAGGCCACAGCATGAGCCCCATATCTTTGACGTTGGGCATCATCTCCATTCTGGTCGGTGTCCCCGCGTGGATCGGGTTCGGCCTCGCCATCCGGAAGATGGCTCGGACGATCATGCTCGGGCAGCCCGCCCCCGACCGGTTCACTCCGTTCGTGCCGCGGTTCGCCACCATGATCAAGGAGTTCGCCGCGCACACGCGCATGGTGAAATTCCGGACCGTCGGCTGGGCGCACTGGCTCGTCATGGTCGGCTTCATGCTCGGCTTCGTCACGGTCTTCCAGGCGCAGGGGCAGATCTTCAGCCCCACGTTCACCTGGCCGCTGGTCGGTAACACCTTCGTCTACCACCTGCTCGACGAACTGCTCGCCCTCGGCACCATCATCGGTGCGATCGTGCTGATCGTCATCCGTCAGCTGAACCACCCCCGCGTCCCCGCCCGGCAGTCGCGCTTCTCCGGCTCCAACTTCTTCGCCGCCTACTTCGTCGAGCTCATCGTGCTCGTCGAGGGCATCAGCATGCTCGGCGCGAAGTCCCTCGTCCTGGCCTACACCGGCGAATCCCACGCCAGCAGCGACTTCGTCAGCATGCACATCGCCTCGGTGCTGCCCGCCAGCGCGGAAGCGGTGTCGGTGTTCGCCTTCTTCAAGCTGATGGCCGCGCTGGTCTGGGTCGTCGTGGTCAGCCGCAACGTCAACTGGGGCGTCGCCTGGCACCGTTTCGCCGCGTTCCCCAACATCTACTTCAAGCGTGAGGCCGACGGCGGCGTCGCCCTCGGCGCCGCCAAGCCGATGATGTCGGACGGCAAGGTCCTCACCATCGAGAACGTCGACCCCGACACCGACACCCTCGGCGCGGGCAAGATGGAGGACTTCTCCTGGAAGGGCTGGCTGGACTTCACCACCTGCACCGAGTGTGGTCGCTGCCAGTCGCAGTGCCCCGCCTGGAACACCGGTAAGCCGCTCTCGCCCAAGCTGCTCATCATGTCGCTGCGCGACCACGGCTACGCCAAGGCGCCCTACCTGCTGGCCGGCGGCCGCAAGGACATGGGCGGCGACGAGATCGGCCTGGTCGACGCCGACGGCAAGCCCGACGAGGCCAAGCTGGCCGAGATCACCGAGGAAGCCCGCGCCGAGGCCGAGCGCCCGCTCGTCGGCGGCGAGGACGTGCACGGTGTGATCGACCCCGAGGTGCTGTGGAGCTGCACCACCTGTGGTGCCTGCGTGGAGCAGTGCCCCGTCGACATCGAGCACGTCGACCACATCATCGACATGCGCCGCTACCAGGTGCTGATCGAGTCGGAGTTCCCCTCCGAGCTCGCCGGTCTGTTCAAGAACCTGGAGAACAAGGGCAACCCGTGGGGTCAGAACTCCAAGGACCGCCTGAACTGGATCAAGGAAGTCGACTTCGACATCCCGGTCTTCGGTAAGGACGCCGACAGCTTCGACGGCTACGAATACCTGTTCTGGGTCGGTTGCGCCGGCGCCTACGAGGACCGCGCCAAGAAGACCACCAAGGCCGTCGCCGAACTCCTCGCCACCGCGGGCACCAAGTTCATGGTGCTCGGCGCCGAGGAGACCTGCACCGGTGACTCGGCTCGACGCGCGGGCAACGAGTTCCTGTTCCAGCAGCTGGCGATGCAGAACATCGAGGTCATCAACTCGGTGTTCGAGGGTGTCGAGCAGTCGAAGAAGAAGATCGTCGTCACCTGTGCGCACTGCTTCAACGCGCTCAACAACGAGTACCCGCAGGTCGGTGGCACCTACGAGGTCGTGCACCACACCCAGCTGCTGAACCGCCTGGTGCGGCAGAAGAAGCTGGTCCCGGTGGCCACGGTGTCGCAGAACATCACCTACCACGACCCCTGCTACCTCGGTCGCCACAACAAGATCTACAACGCGCCGCGTGAGCTGATGGAAGCCTCCGGTTCGACCCTGGTCGAAATGCCGCGCCACGGCGAACGTTCCATGTGCTGTGGTGCCGGTGGCGCCCGCATGTGGATGGAGGAGCAGCTCGGCAAGCGCATCAACGTCGACCGTGTCGACGAGGCGCTGTCCACCAACCCGACCAAGATCGCCACGGGTTGCCCGTTCTGCCGCGTCATGCTCAACGACGGCGTCACCGCGCGGCAGGAGCAGGGCCAAGGCGAGGGCGTCGAGGTCGTCGACGTGTCGCAGCTGATGCTCGACTCGATCACCCGCATCGACGCCGCCGAGCTGTCGGCGAACCTGCTCGTCGTCCAGGAGCCGAAGGCCGAACCCGAGCCGGAGCCCGAACCCGAGCCGGAGCCGGTCGCCGAAGCCCCCGCCGAAGCTGCCCCCAAGGCCGCGCCGGCCGGTGGCGGACTCGGCATGAAGGGTGCTGCCAAGGCTCCCGGTGGTGGACTCGGCATGAAGGGTGCCGCCAAGGCTCCCGGTGGCGGTCTCGGCATGAAGGGTGCCGCCAAGGCGCCCGGTGCGAAGGCCCCTGCCGCCGAAGCGGAGTCGGCCCCGGCCGCGCCCGCCAAGGGTCTCGGCATGAAGGGCGGGGCGAAGGCTCCCGGTGGCGGACTCGGCATGAAGGGCGGCGCCAAGGCTCCGGGTGCGAAGGCGCCCGCTACCGATGCTCCGGCTGCCGAATCGGCCCCCGAGACCACCGCTCCCCCGGTCAAGGGCCTCGGCATGAAGGGTGGCGCCAAGGCACCCGGTGGCGGACTCGGCATGAAGGGCGGCGCGAAGGCGCCCGGTGCCAAGGCTCCTGCCGCTCCGGCCGCCGATGCGGCTCCGGCTGCTGATGCGGCTCCGGCTGCAGAAGCGCCCGCCGAAGCTGCTGCCACGGAGACCAAGCCCACGGTCGCCGCCAAGGGACTCGCGATGAAGTCCGGCTTCAAGCGCCCCGGCCCCAAGGCTCCGGGCGCCCCGAAGCCCGCGGAATCGGCACAGGCCCCCGCCGCCCCGGCCGCGGAGCCCGCGACCGAGTCCGCAGCGGCCCCCGAAGCCCCTGCCGCCGAATCGGTTTCGGCCCCCACCGAAACCAAGCCGACCGTCGCCGCCAAGGGACTCGCCATGAAGTCGGGCTTCAAGCGCCCCGGCCCGAAGGCCCCCGGCACCCCCAAGCCGGCGGAACCGGCAGCGGCCCCCGCCGAACCGGAAGCCCCGGCTGAGCCCAACGCCCAGGAAGACACGGCCCCCGAGCCCACACCTTCCAACGGCAACGGCACCCCACCGGTGGCCCCGCCGACCGCCAAGCCCGGCGGCCTCGGCTTCAAGTCCGGAGCAAAGGCCCCCGGCCGCAAGAACTGACAACTGAACACCCAGTGAGGCGCGGATTCCAAGAATCCGCGCCTCACTGCTGTTTACGGGGCACTGCCAGGCCCTGATATCATCGAAGTCAGAGTTTTGATATCTGGAGGTTGCTGTATGTCCCGAACCTTGATCGACATCGACGACCATGCCTTGAGCCTGGCCGCAGAAGAGTTGGGGACGAAAACCAAGGTGGCGACGGTCAACGCCGCACTACGCGAGGTCGCGAACCGACGTGCCGTGGCGAAGATGCTCCAGCATCTGCGCGATACCGGCACCGACTTGTCACCGGAGGGAATGCAGGCGGCCTGGCGCTGAGGACGACGTTCATGTTGGCGGACAAGTCCGCCTTCGAGTGGGTCCTCCGGGACCCCGCAGCCGCAGCGGATTTCCACGCTGTCACAAGCACGCCGGGAGCACTTGTCGCCGCATGCCATCTCACCGCCCTCGAGATCGGGTATTCGGCGCGAACGCTGTCCGATTACAACGAACGGATCGGCCTGCAGAAGTCGCTGGTATGGCTGCCGGTCACCGAGGAAGTAATGGATCGCGCACTTGCCGTGCAGGGTCTGCTGGCCGAACGTGGTGCCCATCGAATTCCTATCCCGGACTTGATCATCGCAGCGACAGCGGAGGTCCACGGAGCGACCGTGATGCATGTGGACAACAACTATCAGACGATCGCCGAGGTAACAGATCAGCCGCATCACCGGCTGTCGACCAGTTGATTCAGCAGTCGGCGAACCAGGCCTTGACGTAGCCCGCGGATTGGTAGACGTAGTCCCAGGCCCAGCGGGCGGGTGACAGGTGGGGGCGTGGGTCGACGAAGAGGAGTTCGCCGGGCCAGCATTTGCCGAGGATGTAGCGTGCGCGGGAGATGTGGGGTGTGAAGGTGACGACGATGACGCGATCCCAGTCGGCACCGAGACGGGCGAGGGCGCGGCCTTCCCCGAGTGTGGTCCGCGGACTCGGATCGAAACAGATCACCTCGAACGAATAACCCCCGTGGCAGATCCGATTCACCATCGCACTGCGCTCATACGGATCCGATATCAACACCCGCGGCGCGAATCCCTCTGCGGCCAACCGCAACCCGAGCTCTTCCCGCCCGTCATGCGCCCCACCGAGCACAAGAATCGCATCGGCCCCCCTAGGTTCGTCCACCCGAGGACGCACATACACCGGCCACAACACCACTACAACCAGCATCACGGCAACCAGCCCACCCACCACCAGCTTCCGGCGCATCCGCCGATGGTACGGCGAACCTCCGTTCCGCCTGGACAACCCGGGTCGAGGCTCAGGTGCCCGCGTCGACCATGACATCAATGCACACCCGCGAACCGAAGCATGCACAGTCCACCGACCAGTCACCGCAGGTAGAAGCCCCGTGAAGCGGGAGAGCGAACTCACGTTCCCCCCTGTACACCAGATGTTGCGCCCGCTCTTGCCTCGCTGACGCGGCGTAGCCACGCGCGCCGCTTACCAACGAGAGTATGCGATGCACAGTCTTCGGAACGGGGTACCTGGGGGCCACGCACGCAGCGTGTATGGCCGAGCTGGGGCACGATGTGGTCGGGGTCGATGTCGATCCCGGCAAGGTGGCCAAACTGGCCGACGGGGTGGTGCCGTTCTACGAACCGGGGCTGGACGAGGTGCTGCAACGCAACCTCGCGGCGGGCAGGCTGCGGTTCACCACCGACTACGAGGACGCGGCCGCGCACGCCGATGTCCACTTCCTCGGTGTCGGCACACCGCAGAAGAAGGGTGAGTACGGCGCCGACCTGAAGTACGTGCACGCCGTGGTCGACACCCTTGTCCCGATGCTGGAACGTCCGGCGATGATCGTCGGCAAGTCGACCGTCCCGGTGGGAACCGCCGCCGCCCTCGGTGCCCGGGCCCGCGCACTCACCGACGTCGACGTGGAGGTGGCCTGGAACCCCGAGTTCCTGCGCGAGGGCTTCGCGGTGCAGGACACCCTGCGCCCCGACCGCCTCGTCCTCGGCCTCGACCGCACCCGTGAGCGCGCCGATTGGGTCGAACAACACATTCGCGACATCTATGCCGATCTCATCGATGCCGAAATTCCTTTCCTGCTCACCGATTTGGCCACCGCCGAATTGGTGAAAGTTTCGGCGAATGCCTTTCTGGCCACAAAGATTTCGTTCATCAACGCCGTTTCCGAAGTCTGTGAGGCAACGGGCGCCGATGTCACGATGCTCGCCGACGCGCTCGGTTACGACGCGCGCATCGGCCGCCGATTCCTCAATGCCGGACTGGGTTTCGGCGGCGGCTGCTTACCGAAGGACATTCGCGCTTTCATGGCCCGCTCGGGCGAACTCGGCGCCGATCATGCGGTCGCATTCTTGCGCGAGGTCGACAACATCAATATGCGCCGCCGCACCAAAGTGGTCGACATGGCCGCCCGCGCCTGCGGTGGCTCCCTGCTCGGCGCGAACGTCGCCGTCCTCGGCGCGGCGTTCAAGCCGGAGTCCGATGACGTGCGCGATTCGCCCGCGCTCAACGTGGCCGGGATGATCCAGCTGCACGGCGCCGTGGTCACCGTGTACGACCCGAAAGCGGTGGAGAATTCGCGTCGCGTCTTCCCCACACTGAACTACGCGACATCCGTCGCCGAGGCGTGTGATCGCGCCGATGTGGTTCTGGTCCTTACCGAATGGAATGAATTCACGGATTTGACGCCGGCCGACCTGGAACCGGTGGTACGTTCCCGTTCGATCATCGACGGTCGCAATTGTCTGGATCGTCACGCCTGGCGTGATGCCGGGTGGGTGTACGCCGGACTCGGCACCCCGTAGAGTTACGGCGGGCGGGGGCTGGCAGGTTGTGCAGGCTCCGCATGTCGTGCAACGAGATGGGCAGCTGATGAGTGCGGTTTTGGGAGTTTCCGTCGGAGCGGCGACGGTGCGCCTGGCGCGCCCGCAGCCCGGGGGTGCACCGAATTCCTTTCAGGTGCATACCCTTCCCGTCCCCGAACAACACGCGGAAGAATCGGCGGCCGACGCGATCGCGGCCACCCTCGCCGCGGGCCCCGAGGTCGCGGCGACCACCGTCACCTTCCGCAGCGAACCGCAGGCTCGTGCCATCCGCGCCGCCATGGCCCGCAGGCAGCTCACCAACTATCAGCTGATTCCCGAAGCCGTTGCCGCCGTGCATTTCGCGCACGCCACCGCCGACCTGCGTGAAGTGTCCACGCTGGCCGTCTACGACCTGGGCAGTTCCGGTCTCACGGTGAGCGTGGTCGACGCGCGAACCAGCGATGTGCACCAGTGTGAACGCATCAGCGACATCAGCGGCGACTACCTCGATTCGCTGATCCGCGAGCAGCAGATCGCGTCGGGCCGGATCGCCCACCCCGCCGATCCGGCCGGCCTGGCCGCGCTCGACGCGTTGTGCCGGGCGGCCAAGGAGCAGCTGTCGAGCAGCAACGCGGTAGCGCTGCCCAGTGAGCAGGGGCTGGTGCTGCTCACCCAGGAGAACTTCGAAGCGCTGATGATGCTGGCGATCGAGTCGTCGGCGCGGATGACCCGCGATGTCATCATCCGGGCCCAGCATCCGGTACAGGCGGTGCTGGTGATCGGTGGCGGCGCCCGGATTCCGCTGATCGCACGGGTGCTCGAGCGCACGATCGGCGTTCCGGTGATCGTTCCGGTCGAACCGGAGACGGCGTTGGCGCGCGGTGCCGCATTGCTCGCCAGGCCCGCACAGGTGGCGCAGGCGCCGGTCGCGCCGCCGATCGCACCCATCGAGCAGCTCGACGATGTGACGCCCGCCTGGCTCACCGCCCCGACCCGTGGCAGGCGTCCGCTCGCCGCGCTGACCGGTCGCGGCCACAGTCGCCGGGAGTTGAACGGCGCGTTGCTCACGGTGAGTTCGCTCGCGGTGGTCGCGGCGATCGGTATCGGCCTCGGCTACGGCACCGAGGTGCTCGAGAGCGGTAATTCCAGCGACGGTTCGCAGGCGGTACCGGCCAGTTCGACGCCGCGCTCGACCGTACCGACCACGGCGCCGCCGTCGACCACCGAAGCGGTGCACGGCACAGTGGCAGCTCCGCCCGTCCAGCTTCCGCCGAACACCCCGACGGAGGAACCGGCGCCGACGCAGGGCCCCAACACCTTCACCGTGGTGCCGGGCCTGCCGCCGATCGTCGTGCCGACGTTGCCGCCGGTGGTGCTGCCCGGTATGCCGCCGCCCGGGCGGTAGTTCAGTTCCTGGCGTGCCGGGCGCGTGGCGGCGCGACGGTCGCCTTCTGCGCCCCGAAGGGCCGGGCGAGCAGCACCGCGATGCCGGTGGTCAACGGCACCGACAGGGCGAGGGCGATACCGCCGACCGCGGATCGGGTGATCTCGATGGCGACGGCATCACCGGTGAGCACGTCGGTGATGGATCGTCCGGCGACGCTGAACAGCAGCAGCAGCGGTAGCGCGCCACCGGCGTAGGCGAGCACGAGGGTGTAGACGGTGCTGGCGATGTGGTCGCGGCCGACGCGCATGGCTGCGGTGAAGATCTCGCGCCGCGAAGCCCCTTCGTCGAGTGCGGCGAGTTCGAAGGCGGCCGAGGCCTGGGTGATGGTGACGTCGTTGAGCACGCCGAGCGAGCCGATGATGAACCCCGCGAGCAGCAGCCCGGTGATGCTGACGTGCTGAATGTAGGTGGCCACGTTGGTGTTCTGTTCTTCGGACAGCCCGGTGAGGTGGGTGACTTTCAACGTCAGCCACGACAATGCCGCCGCCACGAGCATCGATGCCAGCGTGCCGAGCAGGGCCGAACTGGTCCGCAGATTCAGTCCGTGCGCCAGATAGAGCACCACGTAGAGGATCAGCGCTCCCGATACGAGCGCGACCGGGATCGCCGGTTTCCCGTCGAGCAGCGCCGGCAGCAGGAAGATCACCACGACGCCGAAGGCGAAACACAGCCCGACGAGCGCCCGGAACCCGCGCCACCGCGCGACGATGCAGATCACCGCGACGAACGCGATTACGATCAATGTCAGCGGCAACCCGCGCGAGTAGTCCTCGAACCCGTAGATGGTCCCGCCGCTCGGGTCGGCCGCGCGCACGATCCGGATCTCGTCGCCCACCCGCAGATCGGGTTGTCCCGGCCCCGGCGCGATTTCGAACAGCGTCTTCTTACCCTCGTCGGGCCCCGACCGGATGTCGATGATGCTGCGCTGACACGAGTACCCCACCTGCGGCTGCACCGGCTTGTCGGGAAACGCCTTCCCGTGCGAGGGACTACCGCACAGCCCGACTTCCTGCATGACGACGGTCCCGGCCTCAGTCTGCACCGCCCCACCACTGACGGTCCCCATCGGCGCGGGAATATCGATCTCGGGCTTACTCGGCCACAACAGCGCGGTAGCAATCAACACTGCCACCCCGATAACCGCCAACAGCCCGACAACAACCTTGGCCGCGGTAGCCCCGATAGCGATGGGCCCCGAATGATCGTGGTGATGGTGGTGATGATGATCGCTCACCCGAGAGAGCTTAAGGGAATCCGTTTTCAAGAACGACTTGCTGACCCGCCACTCCGAGAACTTCTTGCCAGATCTAGATGCGGGGAGATTTATCCGGGCGGCCAGACCATGGCGGTCGGTACGTCAGCCCGTTCCCGATGAGTTACCCATGTACTCACCCCCGGTACAGGGCGGCGGAGAGCAGGGGGTTGTCTCCGCCGCCCTCAGGCAGGCGCCCAGGGGGGTAGGCGCGCGTACCTAGGGCTCTCGGTCGTCCAGGGGGGGTAGACGACCGGGCCGGGGCGCCGAAGCGCCGATGCCCACTGTACACAAAAGTTGGACTTTTGCGCTAGTGCATCTTCAAAATCCCCAGATTTCCCAACCCCGAGTTGGTTTCAGCCGGTCTAACCCTATGCCCTCCCCGTCAAGGCCCCTGACACAGTGACACTCACTGTCGGTAACTGGACAGGAAGTTACCGAACCTTTCGATCGCCACCGCGAGGTCCCGTGCCCACGGCAGCGTCACGATCCGCAGGTGGTCGGTGGCGGGCCAGTTGAAGCCCGTGCCCTGCACCATGAGGATCTTCTCTTGTAACAACAGATCGAGCACAAGCTTCCCGTCGTCGTGGATCTCGTGCACATTCGGATCCAGACGGGGGAAGGCGTACAGCGCGCCGCGCGGCTTCACGCACGACACACCGGGGATCATGTTCAGCCGCTCCCACGCCACATCGCGCTGCTCGAGCAACCGTCCGCCGGGCAGGATCAGGTCCTCGATGCTCTGATGGCCGCCCAGCGCCACCTGGATGGCGTGCTGAGCGGGCACATTCGGGCACAACCGGGACGAGGCGAGCAGATCGATCCCCTCGAGGAATCCGGCAGCGTGGTCCTTGGGCCCGGTGATCGCCAGCCAGCCCGAGCGGTACCCGGCCACCCGGTAGGCTTTGGACAAGCCGTTGAACGTCAGGCACAGCAGGTCGGGAGCCAGCGAGGCCAGCGAGATGTGCTTGGCGTCGTCGTAGAGGATCTTGTCGTAGATCTCGTCGGCGAGCAGCAGCAACCGATGCTTACGCGCCAGGTCGACGATCTGCTGCAGCACCTCCGCCGAGTACACCGCGCCGGTCGGGTTGTTCGGGTTGATCACCAGCAGCGCCTTGGTGCGGTCGGTGATCTTCGATTCGATATCGGCGATATCGGGCTGCCAGCCGTTCTCCTCGTCGCACAGGTAGTGCACCGGGGTGCCGCCGGCGAGGCTGGTCATGGCCGTCCACAGCGGGTAGTCCGGCGCCGGGATGAGTACCTCGTCGCCGTTGTCGAGCAGCGCCTGCATGGTGACGGTGATGAGCTCCGACACGCCGTTGCCCAGGTAGACGTCGTCCACGTCGAGTTCGGGGAAGCCCGGCACCAGCTCGTAGCGGGTGACGATCGCGCGCCGCGCCGACAGGATGCCCTTGGACTCGGAGTACCCCTGCGCGTACGGCAGCGCCGCGATCATGTCGCGCATGATCACGTCGGGCGCTTCGAACCCGAACGGGGCCGGGTTGCCGATGTTGAGCTTGAGGATGCGATGGCCCTCGGCCTCCAGGCGTGCTGCCTGCGCGTGTACCGGCCCACGGATCTCGTAGACCACGTCCTGCAGTTTCTTCGACTGCTCGAGGACGCGCGGGGCGACATGCGGATGCTGTGGACTCACCCACCCCATGTTAGGGATGGTTGCCGACAACATTCACAGCCGGGGTTTGCCCGCCTGAGCCGCCGTTTCCAGGCAGAACTCCTCGATACGCTCGTCGAGCCCACGCGCTTCGACCGCATTGCGGTAGTTCGGGGCGGCGATCCGGCGGCGCAGACCGACCAGCCGTTCGCCCAGCTGAGCGATGCGCCGGTCCTCCGGCAGGCCGAGCACCGGACGCAGCGCGTCGGCCGCGCCGTCGATACTTCCGTTGATGAGGTGCGCGGCCGCGTTGTCGACGCGCGCCAGCGACTCGGCACCGTAGGAACGCTGCAGCGGTGGTCCGCTCGAGTACAGCGCGATCGCGCGTTCGGTGGCCGCGAGCGCCTGTTCGGCACGGCCGAGCTGGATGCAGGTGGCGCCCGCGTAGTAAGCGGCCTTGGCCGTCGGGAAGCCGAACACCCCGCCGATCTCGTCGTGCAGTTCCTCGCGCCGGTCCGGATCGACCGACTCGGCCGTGCGTAGGCATCGGTCGGTCTCGGAGTCGTTCCCCAGCCGCGCCCACACCCGCGCCTCGATATTGAGCAACCGCACGCGTGCCAACCCGCCCGGGGCGAATTCCTGCCCGCCACGGGCTAATTGGACGGCATTGCGCGGGCGATCCGACCAGTTCTCGATCAACGCGTGCATGCCGCGCGTCCATGCCCGCAACCCGTTGTGCCCGCTGAGTTCGGCGTAAGCCCAAGCGGCCCTGATCTGTTCGCCCGCGGCATCGAGATAGCCGAGGTCGGTGCTCGCGTTGGCGAGCAACCCGGACAGGGTGCCCGCCAGTAAATACAGGTGCGAGGTGTCGACCGGTTTCTGCTGTCCGTCGAGCAGCCGGTACACCCGCCGCCGCACCCGCAGCATCTCCACCATCATGGGAGCCGGTGCGGCATAGACGTATTCGGTGGCGATCCGTCGCACGTCGGCATCGAGCTGGGCCAACGTTGTCGGTCCGACATTGGTGCTCTCCGCGGCGGCCGCGTGTTCGCTGGCCTCGTGCGCAGCCGCCATGATCAACTCCCTCTCCGACATCAACTCGGGCACAGCGCTTTTGCTTACCCCCGCGTCGACGAAGGCGAGCAGGTCGGTCTCGCCCGCCGGGGCGAGCAGCGCCGTGAATCTGGCGCGGACCACCTCGTCGGAGCGGGCCAGCGACGTATCGAGTGCCGCCTGGTTCACCGGCCGCGGCTTCACCCGCGACCCACCGGCTTCCCATTTCGACACCAGCCGTTCGTGCACGCCCAGATGAGCCGCGAACTCCCGGATGCTCATTCGTTTGGCATCGCGAAGAGCTCTGGCCTCTCTACCCGTCCACTCCCCGACCACGACGTCACCTCATCCGATGGACAACATCTTCCAGAGTACGAGCGCGACAGTGAGACACACCACATGTTCGCCGAATCGGTTGTCTGAGGCAGCGAAAGGGCGGTGCGGGGCAGTGGTCACCGACCGTCGTGCGGGGTGATCCTGAAGGGGTGGAAGCCAGGACTGTCGATGACTGGGTGCGTTGCTACCAGCGCGAATTCGGGCTGCCCGTGCGCGAGCGTGGTGGCTTCGTGATGTTGCCGATCACCGATCGGCTGTGTGTGGTCCATCTGCCGACCGCACGCGCCGAGAAGGTGTTCGCGCGGTTACACGAGCAACGGACGGAAGGTCCCGTGCTCGCCCGTCAGATCCGCTGGAGCGTGCTCGCCACACCCGATGCCAGACCCACCGACGATCTCGCCGCCGAACTGTCGGGCCTCGATATCGACGTCCCCGGCATCGGCAGCGCCGTGATGCTCCCGACCAGCCTCGGCCGCTGGAGCCGCGAGGGCTGCCACTGGGTGCGCCCGCCGTGCCCCGGCGACGTGTTCCCGCCGCTCACGAACGTGCTGCGGATCGCGCTGGAAGTCGGTCCTCAGCGCGTCTCGACCGCGTTGAGCGAATCGGGCGACAGGGGAAAATTCAGGTACGACCGCGACGGCGTCGGCCCCCGCTGGCCCTGATACTTCGACCCGGCCGCCGCACTCCCGTACGGATGCTCGGCCGGGCTCGTCAACCGGATCAGGCACAACTGCCCGATCTTCATCCCCGGCCACAGCGTGATCGGCAGGTTCGCCACATTCGACAGCTCGAGCGTGATGTGCCCACTGAACCCGGGGTCGATGAACCCCGCCGTCGAATGCGTGAGCAATCCGAGCCTGCCCAGACTCGACTTGCCCTCCAACCGCCCCGCCAGGTCGTCGGGCAAGGTGCACATCTCCAGCGTCGACCCCAGCACGAACTCCCCCGGATGCAGCACGAACGGCTCCCCCGGCTTCGGCTCGACCAGGCTGGTCAGCTCGTCCTGCTGCTGGGCCGGATCGATATGGGTGTACCGGCTGTTGTCGAACACCCGGAACAGCCCGTCGAGCCGAACATCGATACTCGACGGCTGAACCATCGACTCGAGCATCGGCTCGACCCCGAGCCGCCCAGCGGCGATCTCGGCGCGAATGTCACGATCGGAGAGCAGCACCGGCCCAGTTTAAGCAGGTGACGCCCCCGCCACCCGACCGAGCCCCCGAAGACTTGCATCCCCGCACGCCAGTTCTGATAGAGTCGCGATCGCACAACTGCCGATGTAGTTCAATGGTAGAACTCCTGCTTCCCAAGCAGGTAGCGCGGGTTCGATTCCCGTCATCGGCTCTTCTGCCTCCCCGCGAGCTAGGTCAGACCTAGATCCGGGGAGGCTTTTTTGTGCGGTCCTCGCCACGCGAGCGCCGCGAGCAGACCAGGGAACACACCCCAGACGGTGACCAGCACGAGCCAGAACACCGGTGGTTGCGCGACCGGGCCGGGCTCGGGGTGCTCGTAGCTCGGCAGCCTGAAAACTCCCGAATACCACACAAGCCAGAGCGCGAAATCGGCGGCGAACAACAAGCAACCGCCGAGAACCGCCCACCTCCACCCACTCACCGCACCAACGAGCAACGCCACCCCCGCGAGACCCGCGACGACCAGCTTGGTGACGAGCAGAGCGTGACTACCCGCCGAAACCTCCTCGTCAGGCATACCTTCGACCAGCAGCAGGAACGAGTAGACCAAAACCAGAACAGCGGCGACAGAGGCCCCGAGCCCGGAGAAGACGCGCGCCCAGAGGCTCGATGACGACATGACTGGCATGGTAGTCAAATTGGTTCTCCAGGCGGATGCCCTCCGCCCGACTCGACCACCACGTCTCCGCAGCCGACGAGCCGTCTCCCGAACGGCTCGGGCTCGGCTGGGGTCGAAACCTCGAAGGAGTATCGGTGCGTGCTCGTAAACGGATGAGTTGCCTGTTGCTGGCGTTGGTAGCCATCACCCCGGTCGCCGGATGTAGTTCCTCGGGCGGTGAACAAATCGCCGTCCAGGACGGAAGTCCCGCATTGACAGCAGCTTTCGCTCGGCTCTTGGAAGAAAAGCGAAGCGCACGATTGGGCGATATCGTCGCGTCATCCGGCGCTCAGATCGGTCCGTGGGACCGCATGTACAGCTTCAGCTCCCCCAACACCAGCGACGAACTCAATCGGGCGTTGGGGACCGACGGAGCGAAATGGACCGGGTTGCACACCCACTCCGAATCTACGACGCAGGTGTTCGTACATGCCGGCAAAGTGGTCCTTGCCTACGACGACAGGGAACGGGGCCCGATTGTCAAGAGGCTGACCTACGCCACTCCGGACTCCCTCGTGAGTCCGAAGTCGGCTGTGACCAAGGGGATTGGCGGCGAACAAACAATCTGGTACCTGGAAGTGCAGGGATTCTCATGATCGAGCACTCAGGTGAGTAGGTCCGTCCGCTGCTGCCGCGACCTGCGGGAATCGCGCAGGCCGCGGCGGGATGCTCGACACCGGCGATGATCACCGGCGTGGTAGCAGCAAGGCCGGGATCAACGCGAGGGCGATCATGATCGGAGCGATCAAATAGGTGTGCTGGAACGCTTCGGCCAGGGCGGGAGCGAGTTCGGCGCGCTGGGTCGGAGCCATGTCGTGTAGGGCTTGCAGCCCGCCGGTTACCGGGAGCAGTGCGCCGAGGGTGACCGAGGAGACCGCGGTGCCGACCGCCAGGGCGGTGGTGCTGATCATGTTCAGCACCGTCGAGCCCGCCGGCTGATCCGCGCGGTTCAGGGACCGGGTGGCGGTGGTCATGACCGGCATCATGGTGCCGCCGCCACCGGCGCCCATCAGCAGCATGCTCGCGGCGAGTGCCCAGTACGACGCGTCCGCGTCCAGCTGGACGATGAACAGTACGAAACCGGTGAGTGCCACCGTGATCGATAGCGGCAGGTAGCGGCCGGGTGGAATCCGATCGATCAATCGGCCCGCCACCTGCATGGTGAGGCCGGAGGCCAGCGCGAACGGGATGCCCAGCGCGCCTGCCACCAGTGCGGATTCGCCACGGACGACTTGGAAATACAAGGGCAGCAACAGCATCGACCCGAAGTAGCCGCCGGCGAACAGGGCAAGCAGCAGCGCGGCGGGGCCGCTGATCCGGTTGCCGAGGACCCGCAGGTTCAGCAGCGGATCCTCGATGGTCAGGGACCGGCGCACGAAGGCGGCGATGAGCACGGCCCCGGCCACCAGCGGGACAAGCACGGCGGGCGTGGCGAAGCCGGCCTGCTCACCGGCCGCGGTCACCCCGTATATCAGCAGGGCCAGACCTGGCGACATCAACAGGAGTCCGGGTACGTCTAGTGCGTGCCGCGGTTCCGGCAGATCGTCGGGCACGATCCGTGCGGCCAGCACCAGCACCAGCACACCCATCGGCAGGTTGATGAAGAACATCCACCTCCACGACACCTCGTCGATCAGGTATCCGCCGATCACGGGCCCGAGCAAGGGGCCGACCAGAATGGCCAGGCCAAGGGTACTCATCAACCGCCCGAGCCCGTCCGGCCCGGCCGCGCGCAGCAGGATCGTCATCGCGACCGGCATGAGCAGCCCACCACTGGCGCCCTGCACGACCCGGAAAGCGATGAGCGACTCCATGTTCCAGGCCAGCCCGGCCAGCACGGAACCGATCGCGAACGCGGCGACCGCGGTCAGGTACAGCCGTTTGGCGCCGAACCGGCCGACCAGCCACGCCGAGGCAGGAACCACGGCGCCGAGCGCGAGCGAGTAACCGGTCGCCACCCACTGGATGGTGTTCAGACCCGCGTCGAATTCCGCGGACAACGTGTTGATCGAGACATTGACGATGGTCTGGTCCAGCGTGGCCATGATCGTGCCGAGCACCAGCACCAGGGCGATCGTCATGGGGTTGCGGGCGGCGACGGGCGACGCGGCAGCCTTCGCGGTAGTAGTCACGACCCTCACGCCCCGTACGGGTTCACGGCACGGGCGGAACGCAATGCCTCACCCCACCAAGTCAATTGCTTCAGCATGGTCTTGGTGGCGGTGACCGCGTCGGACGGATCGGCCAGCTCACCCGCGTCATCGAATCGGCGCCACGGATTCGCGAAGCTGACCGTGTCACGGATGGTGACCGCATGCAGTTCGGCGAAGACCGGCCGCAGATGTTCCACCGCGCGCAGACCACCGGAGATCCCACCGTAGGAGACGAAACCCACCGGCTTGGCCTGCCATTCGACGTGATGCTCGTCGATCAGATTCTTCAGCGCACCCGGGTAGCTGTGGTTGTACTCGGGCGTCACCACCACGAAAGCGTCGGCACGGGAGAGCTTTTCGGTGGCCTCTGCCCGCGACGGGTGATCGATGACCGCACCGAAGGCGTGCGACAGCGCGACCTGTCGGGTATCGACGATCTCCACTTCGAGGGTGCCGTGGCGCCGGAGCTCACCGACGAACCAGTCCGCTACGGTCGTACCGAACCGACCCTCCCGGGTGCTGCCGACAACCACCGCGACGCGCAGCGGAGCCGCACCCACACCGCCTCGCGACCCTTCGGAATCGACATGCCATTTGCTCATTGAGGCCCTCCTCTGGACGATCGCACCAGCATTGGCGCTGCCCACAGCCTCCAACCTCAACTTAAATTCAGGTCAACCCCTGTGATCGAAGCCATATCCCCTCTGTCCCCGACCATTCCGCGTCAGTGGCTTTCCGAATACGCCACTGCCGCGCCGAGATTCCCTGCCGCCAGGTCCGCCGGTGCGATGAAGCAGTAAAACATCCCCATGTCACCGAACCCGATGCCATTGCCACCGTCGTGGTCGATCTGGGCAAGCAACAGCTGCCCCTCCGGCAGATCCCGGTGCGAGTAGAAGCGCTGTTCCGCCGCGCTACCGGGCAGAACTCCGCGGTCGTTCTCACCCTGAATCTGGTACGACCAGCCGCCGATCTGATGCCAGGGCTCAGTAACGGCCGACCGTGCCGCGTCGAATTTCTCCGCCGCCTCGAACAGCAACTCGTCGAACTCGTCTTCCCAATCGTCGAGGGCAGGCAGCGGCATCTCATAGCAAGTGGGCAGCGTGGGGATGATCCGGCAGGTCAACGGTATGCGCGGGTACGCCCTGCGCTGGTCGACCAGTCGAGACGGGACATCTGCTTCGGTGGTCGCCACCCCGGCGGGGAACCAGCAGACGATCCCACCGCCGTCATGAAACAGCGAAATGGTACCGGCATCAGGCAAATTCAGATCTATCGCGGGTAGCTTGCCCAGATCGATGGTGGCGACGTGCTCGTAGTAGTGCCCCTCGGTTCTCGGCCAGTCGAAGCCCTCCGGCAACACCGGTGCGCCACCGAGCCATCCGACGATCTCGTCGCCGTCCTTCGCATGCTGGAGACGGATCGCGTAGCGCACGGCGAGCCGATAATCATCCTGGTATCGCTCCGGGATGTGTTCGCGGATCAAGGTGTACAGATCGGGCTCGCTCATGAGCACATCGAATCAGCTACCACCGACAACGCTCCGAACGCAGGACCGTCCCGGCGTCAGCCGCCCAGCTTCACGCACTCGGCGGCGATCTTCGCCTGAGCCGCACCCACTTTGGCCGCGTCTTCCTCGTTGAGCTCCTTGGCCTGGTCGCCGGCCTGGCCGTTGGCGACCATCACGCGCAGGCCGTCTTGGGACATGCCCGAGTCGAGGAAGACCTGGGCGGCGCAGTCGGCGAGCGACACGTCCTTCAAACCCTTGTCCTGCAGGGATTTCGACAGTTCCGCCTGGGTTACCGCAGGCTCGTCGCTGCCGCAGGCCGACAGTGCCGGCAGCGCGATGAGCGCTGCGGCGATCAGACAGATCCGCACTCTGTGTGTCCTCCCGGTCGACACGCATCGGCCGATGCGTGGCCGAGTTGGATCATGCCCGAACGGCGGCGGATGGGCCACACCCTCGAACTGACTCACGAGTAAGATCGGGTCATGGGAGAGCACATCGATCTGCGGTTCGAGAACGCACGCGCTTATGTCACGCTGAATCGTCCGGCGAAACACAATGGACTGACGCTGGAAATGTTGCGTGACCTAGTCACGGCGGCCGATGCGGTGTCCGGGCACAAGGAAATTCGCGCGGTCATCGTGACAGGTAACGGCCCGAGTTTCAGTAGCGGACTCGATATAGCCGCCGCGACCCGCGACCCGATCGCCATTGTGCGGGAATTCCTGCCGCGACCGTGGCGGGGCACCAATACTTTCCAGGAAGCCTGCTGGGCATGGCGTCGCCTCGACGTCCCGGTGATCGCCGCGGTGCACGGCCGCTGCTTCGGCGGCGGGCTGCAACTCGCCCTAGCCGCCGACTTCCGCATCGCCGCTCCGGACGCCGAGTTCTCGGTGATGGAAGCCGCGCACGGCCTCATTCCCGACATGTCGGGCACCGCATCGTTGTCGCAGCTCATCGGCATCGATCAGGCCCTGCTGCTCACCATGACCGCCGAACGCGTCGACGCCGATCACGCCAGAAGGATCGGTCTGGTCACCGATATCGCCGACAGTCCGGTGGCCGCCGCCGAGTCCCTGGCCGACCGGATCGCGGCCCGCGATCCCCGCGCGGTCGCCGCCGCCAAGCGCCTGTTCGACCGGTCCTGGCACCGGCCCGCACGCGGCAGTTTCGCCGCCGAGCGTGCCGCGCAAATTCCGCTGCTGCTCCGTAAGGCAATTATTCGCTGACGGAGACAAGTAGACGCCGCCCCAACACTAGGTCGCCTCACAGTACTTCGGCCCGCGTCCGGCTGTTAGTTTCAGTTCACCAATCCGACGGAAAAAGTGCACCGAATCAAACAGGTGCGCTTATTCCCGTGTGCCCGGAGGCTGACGTGAACGAATCCGGCTCGCTCGCCATGACCGTATTGGCGGGGGCCGCGGCGGTACTGCTCGTCGGGACGGCGCCCGCCGCGGCCGACCCGAACGCCATCAACCCGATCCCGGTCCTCAACGGCACCTACGGCCTGCCGGTCCTGCACGGCCGGGCGCAGGCCGTGTTCCAGGTGACCGGCATGGCGAGCCCGAACGCCACCCACACCTACAACGTCCTCGGCACCGACCTGGGGATCATGTGGGACAACGGGCACGGCGAGATGCTCACCGCGTTCGGTGACACCGCGGGCGTCGGTCTCCCGAACCTGTTGCGCGACAGCAAATGGGCTTGGCGTTCGAACTTCCTGGCCCGCAGTTTCAGCCGCAACCCGGCCGAGGGCATCCATTTCCACAGTGTGGTGCGCGACGGTATCGGCCAGGCCCGCGAACTCGTCTTCAGCCCGAAGGACGGCGAGGAGATCAGCCGGATCCCCACGGCTGGCGTGTCGGTCGGCGGCGTGCAGTACATGTCGTTGATGTCGGTGCGCAGCTGGGACGCGCCCGGCGAGTGGACCACGAACTATTCGGGATTGGCTGTGTCGTCGGACAACGGCGAGACATGGACGGACCTTGCCCACACCCGGAGGCCCAACGACAACGGCCACCACAAGTTCCAGATGAATGCCTTCCTGAAGGACGGCGGCTTCGTCTACGAATTCGGCACCCCGCCGGGCCGCGACAACGAAGCCTTCCTCGCCCGCGTGCCCGAGGGCGAGATCGAGAATCTGGACGCCTACGAGTACTGGGACGGCGGCGGCTGGAAGCGCGGCGACGCGAACGCCGCGGCCCCCATCATGGCCGGGGCAGCCGAACTGTCGGTGATGTACAACGAGCACCTCGGCCAGTTCGTCTCCCTCACCACCGACCCCGCCAATTCGGTGGTGCTGCGCCGCGCACCGTCACCGGAAGGCCCGTGGAGCCCGCCCGAAGTCCTCATCGATGCCCGCGAACTGCCCACCGCCTACGCCCCGCAGATCTTCCCGTACCAGACCGGCCGCGACCTCTATTTCCTCACCACCGTCCACACCCAGTACAACGTCATCCTCATGCGCACATCCCTCTGACAGTTCGATCACGGGCTACCATGACAGCGACATCCCGCCAGCCGCGTCGCAACCGAGAACGCACCTGAGTCTGGCCGAAATTCGCGGGGAGGCGGAACAGCATGGACGCGGCGGAGTGGGACGCACGCTATGCCCGCAGCGAATTGGTCTGGGGCGCACCGCCCAACAGCACGGTCGTCGAATACGTCCACGGCCTCGACCGCAGGCTCCCGCTGCAAGCCGACGGCACCGCCGCCCCGATGCGCGCCCTCGACCTGGCCTGCGGTGAAGGCCGTCACGCACTGTGGCTGGCCACGCACGGCTGGCAGGTGCAGGCCGTCGACTTCGCCCAGGTGGGTATCGACAAGGGGCGAACGGTCGCCGCGCGCCTGTCGCGTTCGGTACGTTCGCGCGTCGAGTGGACCTGCGCCGACATCACCGACCTCGACGCGGCGGGCGTCAGCGGTCCGTTCGAACTGATCCTGATGGTCTTCGTCCACCTGCCACCGCAGGAGCGCCGCCAACTCCTTCACCAACTCGCGTCGATGCTCGCCCCCGGCGGCATGCTGCTGGTCCTGGGGCACGCCACCCGCAACATCACCGACGGTTACGGCGGCCCCCAGGATCCGACGATCCTGTTCGCTCCCGACGACATCCGCGCCGATCTCGACGGCACCGGCGTCACCGTCACCACCGCCCGCGAGGTATTCCGGCCCACCGAGGGCGCCGATGCCATCGATGCCCTTGTCGTGGCCGAGTCAGTCGAACCGACCGCGTAGCTGCTCGGCGAAAGCCCTGGCCGAGGCCAGATCGTCCGCGCTCGGCCGACCCTTGTTGAGCCCGCCCATCAGCGCGAGCGGTCCCATGGTGTCGAGCCCACGGCAGGAGAACCCGCCCACCAGCTCGAATCCTTTGTCTTCGAGCTGATCACCGAGATTGCGCAGGTACGGACGCACACGCAGCTCGGGCAGCCCACTGGTCGCGAAGATGAACGCGTCGCGGTTCTGGCCGGCGGGCAGCGCGTCGACGAAGGCGCGCAGCCGGGCGTCGAGCGACATCCAGTACACCCCCGACCCGAAACCGATCAGGTCGTAGTCGCCCAGCTCGGCGGCGCTGATCTCGGCCGGATCCACCACCCGCGCGTCGAGCACCGTGCCGATGGCGTCGGCGACCTTCCTGGTATTGCCGAGCGCCTTGGACGTGCACACGATGAGCGCTTTCATTGGCTCCCCCTACCTGGTCCGATGTGCCGAAAGCCTAACTCCACCGGCCGAACCACGGTTGCACTGTCGCCGCGATCACGTCGAATCCGGTGCGGAAGGAGTGGGGTTGCTTGGGAATGACGCGCACCTCGGCGGCATCGGCCGGGTCGGGGATCCCGAACGGGTCGCTGCCACCGTTGATGACGACCACCTGCGCGTCACCCACCGACACCAGCTCGTCGCGCCGTGACTTCTCGGGCTTTCCGGGCGGGTGCAACGGGAAAGACAGGGCGATCACCCCGCGCGCGCCCAGTTCGACGGCGGTCCGGCACGCCACCCGCGCACCATTGCTCCGGCCGCCCTGCACGAGCGACACACCGGGGAATCGATCGCGCAACGCCGTGACGATCTCGACCCATGCCTGGTCCTGGGCCACCGCATTGCCCGGCGCCCGCCGCCCGGCAACCCGGTACGGCTGCACCACACGGGCTACCGCGGCACCGGCGGCGAGGGCCGAATCACGCACGGTGAGAATGTCTTTCGCATCGACGCCGCCGCCCGCCCCATGGGTCATCACCAGCAGGAATGCCAGGTCGGCCACCTCGTCGAGCTCGATCTCGGCCGGTCCGGCTGACGTCTCGATGCGCACACCTCACGGTAGCCCCGCGGTCGCCGCGAGCAACGTCTCGGCACGCGCGCGTGTTTTTCACGTCACATTGCGTGCGAACCCCTTTGCCGAGAGCCTTACCCATCGGTAATATGGTCAATAAGTTACCCGCGAGTAGCATGCGGAAAACCGGTCAGCTACCCGGTGGACGACCTGACGGGCGGGAACGGCACACAACCGACCGCACCAGAACTCAACGGAGAGTGAGTACTCACATGGGCCACTACAAGGCAAACGTTCGCGACCTCGAGTTCAACCTCTTCGAGGTTCTCGGCGTCGGCAAGGTGCTCGACGCGGGCGCCTTCGGCGACCTCGACACCGACACCGTCAAGGAAATGCTCTCCGAGGTCCGCCGCCTGGCCGAGGGCCCGCTGGCCGAGTCGTTCGCCGACGCCGACCGCAACCCGCCGGTCTTCGACCCGAACACCCACACCGTCACCATCCCCGAGTCCTTCAAGAAGTCCTACAAGGCGCTCGAGGACGGCGAGTGGGTCAAGGTTCCGCTGCGCGAGGAGCTCGGTGGCCTCGGTGCCCCGTCGGTCATCGGCTGGGCGCTGGCCGAGATGGTGCTCGGCGCCAACCCGCCCATCCAGATGTACGCCGCAGGCGCGGGCTTCGCTCAGGTGTTCTACAACAACGGCACCGATGAGCAGAAGGAATGGGCGAAGAAGATCGCCGACCGCAACTGGGGCGCCACCATGGTGCTGACCGAGCCCGACGCGGGCTCCGACGTCGGCGCCGGCCGCACCAAGGCGATCAAGCAGGAGGACGGCTCCTGGCACATCGAAGGTGTGAAGCGCTTCATCACCTCGGCCGACTCCGACGACATGTTCGAGAACATCATGCACCTGGTGCTGGCCCGCCCCGAGGGCGCCGGACCGGGCACCAAGGGCCTGTCGCTGTTCTACGTCCCGAAGACCCACTTCGACTTCGAGACCGAGACCTTCGGCGACCGCAACGGTGTGTTCGTCACCAACGTCGAGCACAAGATGGGCATCAAGGCCTCGGCCACCTGCGAGCTGACCTTCGGTGGCCACGGCGTGCCCGCCAAGGGCTGGCTGGTCGGCGAGGTGCACAACGGCATCGCCCAGATGTTCGACGTCATCGAGAACGCGCGAATGATGGTGGGCACCAAGGCCATCGCGACCCTGTCGACCGGTTACCTGAACGCGCTCGAGTACGCCAAGACCCGCGTGCAGGGTGCCGACCTCACCCAGATGACCGACAAGACCGCGCCGCGTGTGACCATCACCCACCACCCGGACGTGCGTCGCGCGCTGGCCATGCAGAAGGCCTACGCCGAGGGCCTGCGTGCCATCTACCTCTACACCGCCGCGCACCAGAACCCGGAGATCGCCGAGGCCGTCTCGGGTGCCGACAAGGACGTCGCGTTCCGCGTGAACGACCTGCTGCTCCCGATCGTCAAGGGTGTCGGTTCCGAGCGCGCCTACCAGTACCTGACCGATTCGCTGCAGACCTTCGGAGGCTCGGGCTTCCTGCAGGACTACCCGATCGAGCAGTACATCCGCGACGCGAAGATCGACTCGCTGTACGAGGGCACCACCGCCATCCAGGCGCAGGACTTCTTCTTCCGCAAGATCGCCCGCGACCGCGGTGTGGCCCTGGCCCACGTGGCGGGCCAGATCCAGAAGTTCCTGGACGCCGACAACGCCAACGAGCGCCTCAAGGGTGAGCGCAAGCTGCTCGCCACCGCGCTCGAGGACGTGCAGGCCATGGCCGCCACCCTGACCGGCCACCTGATGGGTGCCCAGGAGCAGCCGTCCGAGCTGTACAAGGTCGGCCTGGGTTCGGTCCGCTTCCTGATGGCCGTCGGCGACCTGTTCATCGGCTGGATGCTGCTGAACCAGGCCGAGATCGCCCTGGCCGCCCTCGACAACGGCGCCACCGGTTCCGACGTGCCGTTCTACACCGGCAAGGTCGCCTCGGCCCAGTTCTTCGCCCGCAACGTCCTGCCGGAGCTGACCGCCACCCGTCAGATCCTCACCACGCTGGACAACGACATCATGGAACTGGACGAAGCCGCCTTCTAGTCCGCCTCCCCGCGTATTTTGGCCGGACTCAGGTGCTGGGCGAGATGCGTTGGCGGCCAGACGGAGGTCGTGGGTGAGTTAGCCGGTGCCCGGTGAGTTACCCATGTGCTTGCGAGATCTGTTGAACGGCCCGGAGCTTTTGCTCCGGGCCGTTTTTCTATTCGGTGTGGCCCGGTGCGAAGTAGTGTTCGGCGCCGCGCTGCTCGACCGTCTCGAGGAGCATCTGCACGAAGGCTCGTAAGCGCGCCGTTTCCGCGCCGGGCAGCCATACTGGGCGCCACACGTGGCCTTGTCCGTCGCTGAACGGCACGTAGACCGTTCCGCGACGGGGGTAATGCCGCTCGGCATGCGCACCGGCCGGGTGGACCCCGGCGCCGAAAGCGACGGCGGTCAGTACGTCTTCGAAGGTTTGCGCACCGTTCGGGCCTGCCGGGCTGATGTGCCAGGTTTCGTCGAGGTAGCGGTGCCAGTACGCGCTTGCGGGTCCGCCGATGGCGATCACCTCGAGACCCGCGGCGGTGCTGTCGATCGAACTTCTGCGGGCGAGGGCGTGATCGCGCGGAACCACCAGGCCCGTGGGCTCGGTGAGCAGGACCGGCCCGGCGACCACGTCGTTTTCGCCGACCGGGGAGTGGCTGATGACCAGGTCGAGTTCGTCGCGGCGTAGCGGGCCGAAGACATCGCCCAGGTGGACCTCGCGGGCGTGTACCTCGCATTCGGGATGGCGGTTGCGGAACTCCAGGACGGTGTCGACCAGCAGGCTCGCCGCCAAACCGCCGAGGTAGCCCACGCGCAGCGTCCCTTCCACGCTGCGTGCCGCCGCCTGTGCGCGTTCGATGGCCCTGTTCAGCTGCGTGCGGATCGGAATCAGGTCGTCGCGCAGCATCCGGCCGACCGGCGTGAGCCGCACCTGGCGGCTGGTGCGTTCGAAAAGCTGTGCGCCGAAGTGTCGTTCGAGCTTCTTGATCGTTTGGCTGACCCGCGCCTGCGTCAGATACAGACGTTCGGCGGCCCGTCCGAAGTGCAGTTCCTCGCATAGAGCCAGGAAGATCTCGATCTCCTGCCGTTCCATAACTCCCGCTAATCGACCGTGTCGGCGACGGCCGTTGATGCACGTGAACGCGACCGGCAGTCTGAAATCACTCCATTCGAAACCGTACGTCCGGGTACCGACACGAATGGCCTTAACGGAACAATTTTCCCACTAAGGGAGTTGCACACTCACATGACAACGACACTGACCGCCCCACCCCGGGCGGGGACCGACCGGCCGACCCTCGCCCTGGGCGCGCTTGCGCTGGGCGCCTTCGGAATCGGCCTCACCGAATTCGTCATCGTCGGCCTGCTGGGCGTGATCGGCGACGACCTGTCCATCTCCGTCCCGACCGCAGGCCTGCTGGTCTCCGGTTATGCCGCAGGCGTCGCGGTCGGCGCGCCGCTGATGACCGCGCTGGGTTCGCGGGTCCCTCGCAAGACCATGCTCGCGACACTCATGGGCCTCTTCATCGCGGGCAACCTGCTGTCGGCCCTGGCCCCGACCTATGAACTGCTGCTTACCGGCCGGATCGTCGCCGCGCTCACCCACGGCGCGTTCTTCGGCATCGGTTCGGTGGTGGCGGCGAGCCTGGTGGCACCCGACCGCCGGGCCGCCGCCATCGCCACGATGTTCACCGGGCTCACCCTGGCCAATGTCGCCGGCGTGCCGCTGGGCACGGCGCTCGGCCAGGCATTCGGCTGGCGGTCGACCTTCTGGGCTGTGACCGCCGTCGGGGTGGCCGCGCTGCTCGCCGTCCTCATGCTGGTCCCGCATCAGCCACGCGGCGAATCCATCTCTCTGACAGAGCAATTGGCTGTGTTCGCTCGCCCGCAGGTGTGGCTGGCGCTGTCGATCACCGCGCTCGGATTCGGTGCCGTTTTCGCGGCGTTCACCTTCTTCGAACCGATCCTGACCGAGGTGACCGGCCTGCCCGACGGTGCCGTCCCGTGGCTGCTCGTCGTTTTCGGCGTCGGCCTGTTCGCGGGCAATATCGTCGGCGGCAGGCTGGCCGACCGCGCCCTGCTGCCTACGCTGATCGGCGCGCTCGCCGCACTGACCGTGGTGCTGATGATCTTCGCGGTAGTCGCCGGGCATCCGGTCGGCGCGGCCGTCGGCATCCTCGCGCTCGGCGCGACCGGTTTCGCCATCGTGCCCGCTGTCCAGATGCGCGTACTCGACACCGCGGGCGGCGAATCGGCGCTCGGCTCGGCCGCCAACATCTCCGCCTTCAATATCGGCATCGCGGTCGCCTCCTGGCTCGGCGCCGCCGCCATCGACGCCGGGTTCGGCCTAACCGCGCCCGCCTGGATCGGCGCGGCTCTGGCCGCCGCCGCCCTGCTCACCACCCTGTTCGCCCGCGCGCTCGAGCGCCGCGGCTAGACCGACTACCGAGAATCGACGAACCCATGCACGTCTGGAAGAAGATGATGACCGCCGCCATCGCGATCACCGCCACCCTCACCGCGGCCTGCACCAACACCCAGGCCGCCGCCGCCGACACCGCGAGCACCGCCTGGTCGGTGCCGATGCAGCAGCCGAGCACCGGTTTCGAGCCGAACTGGTCGCTCGACGGATTTGCCCAGCACACACTCCGGCAGGTTGTCCGGGTCACCACCGGCGGTGATTCCGCCCGGATCACCCTCTCCAACCGCTTCGGCCGCACCGATCTCCGCATCGCCTCGGCTACGATCGCCCGCACGGATTCCGGGGCTCGCGTACATCAGGACACGCTGCGCCCCCTTCGCTTCCACGGCAACGACACCGCCACCATCGCCCCGGGCACCGACCTGACCAGCGACCCCGCCGAGCTGCATCTAGCTCCTCTCGAATTCGCCACGGTCACTTTGTATCTGGACGAACCCACCGGGCCCGCTACCTTCCACGCCCAGGGCTATGCGACGTCGTACCGCGCGGCGGGCAACCACGCCTCCGACGCCGACGCGACCGCCTTCACCGAGACAACACACTCCTGGTACTACCTGTCGAGCGTGCGGATGAGCGGCGACGCCGCCGCGGAGGCGATCGTCGCGTTCGGTGACTCGATCACCGACGGTTTCGGCTCCGACAACGACGGCAACAACCGCTACCCCGACGCCCTGGCCGACCGCCTCGCCGCCGCCGGCACCCCCCGCCCCGTCCTCAACGCGGGCATCGGCGGCAACACCATCATCAGCGATTCACCCTGGTACGGCGAGAGCGCATTGCGCCGCTTCGATCGCGACGTCCTCACCCAGGACGGTGCCCGCACGGTCGTCATGCTCGGCGGACTGAACGATATCGGCTTCTCGGAAGTCGATCTGCCGACCTACAAGCCCAATCCGGTCGTCACCGTCGAACAGCTGATCGCGGGCTACCGCGACATGATCGCCCGCGCCCACCGAGCCGGGCTGCGCGTGATCGGCGGAACCCTCCTGCCGATGAAGGGAGCCGAGTACTACACCCCCACCTCCGCCGCGAAACTGCGCGCGCTGAACGAATGGATCCGTACCAGCGGCGAATTCGACGCCGTCGCCGACTTCAACACCGCCGTCGCCGACCCGGCCGACCCGGAACGCCTCGACCCCGCCTTCGACTCCGGCGACCACAAGCACCCGAACGCCGCAGGCTACCGAGCGATGGCCGCCGCAATCGACCTGAACACCCTCTAGGTTCGTCTCTCCCGGACGGTCCGGAGCCATCGAGCTCCGGACCGTTTCGTTGTTTCCGGGTGATCTTTGCGGCGTACTCTTGGTTTTACCGTCGTCGGGGTGAGGCTCGGGGGTTGGGATGGCTGAAAGTTCTGCGCTCAGTGTGTATTTGCGCGAGCGGCGGTTGGCGGCGGGGTTGGCGCGGGCTGAGCTGGCGGCTCGTGCGCAGATGGCGCCACTGCTGGTCACGCAGATCGAGACCGGGGCGCTGGTGCCCAATACCGCGATGCTGCAACGGCTTTTCGACAGTCTCGATGTGCCGCCGTGGTACCGGAAGCACATTCTCGTGCTCGGTCTGCCGTCGGTCGATACCGGCGCCGCGCCGACGGCACCGTCGACCGAGGACCTCGCCGACCTCGGCAGTCTCACCCATCCGGCCTGCTACCAGCGCTTCCCCACCATGGACCTGCTCGCCGCGAACGCCGAGTACCAGCGCATCTTCCCCGGCACCGGCGCCGGGGTGAATCTGCTGGAATGGATGTTCCTGAACCCGGCCGCCAAGAAGGCCCTACTCGACTGGACCACCGAAGCTCAGGTGCTCGTGCACGCCTTCCGCATGCTGTCGCCGTTGGCTCCCACCCAGCGTGTCACCGCGATCACGACCGCCTGTGCCGTCTCACCTGATTGGGATGCGGTGTGGGCCAGTGAAATCCGGCCGCAAGATGTCGCCCGGCGGCATGTGCGGGTTCGCGACCGCACCACCGGCGTCGAACGCCGCTACCTGCTGCGCATCTACGACCCGGCTTTCCCCACCCGTCCGTGGTGGCTGTACCGGATGATCCCGTCGCGGTAAACACACAAAACGGCGCCCGTCGAAATCCGACGGGCGCCGCGTTGCACTGCCTCGATGCTCAGCCGGCCGACCCGGAGGCGAAGGCGGCGAGCAGGGGCAAGATCTGGACCAGGGTGTCGAACATGCTTCTCCTTCTAGACGAATAGTCACTTCTTATCAGCGCCGAATTACGCAGCACATAATTCGGATGAACGTGAGAAGAACTCATCTGCACCGACGGCCGGTCCCGTCGGTGCGTTCGCACCCGGTCCAGGGGCTGTTACTCGGCAGGCGTCTCGGCGGTGCCGCTGCTCAGCAGCGCGAGCAGCGCGGCCAGATCCAGGCCTTCGGCAGAACCGGTGGCGGGCTCCTCCGCCACGGTCTCGGCCTCGCCCGAGCCGCTGCTCAGCAGGGCGAGCAGGGCCGCAAGATCCAGGCCCTCGAGCGAGCCGGTCGGCTCCTCCGCGACCGGCTCGGTCTCCGCGGTGCCCGAGGTGAGCCCGCTCAGCAGTTCCGACGACCCGGTGGACGGTTCCTCGGCGGCCGCGACCCCCATGCCCATCATCGACATGCCAGCGGCCGCGACCATCGCCACACCGAATGCACGAATCTTTGCCATTGTGAACCCCTCATCTTTCAGATTTGCGGCGAATTTCCGCCGCACAAGATGTCTAACACCGCGCCAGACCGCTCGGCAGACGTCTGAAAGGGGGGCAAGACAGCAGCCGAGGGTTTGCTCAGGCGCCCGAACCGCTGGTCAGCAGGCGTATCAGACCCGTCATCGCCCATAGCATTGTCGTAACCGGCCACGTCGGCCATTCTTCCGCGATACCGAACACCCGAAACCCCTTGTTACTCAGCAATTCACCGTAAAGTCGACAGCTTAGTGATCACCCGATGCGGAACCGATTCCGGTACTCCGCAGGGGTGGTGTCGAGCCGTCGGCGAAAGGCGCGGGCCAGCGTATCGACGGTGTTGAACCCACAGCCGGCTGCGATGCGCTGCAACGTTTCGTCGGTCGTCTCGAGCCGATGCCGCGCGACCTCCACCCGCGCCGCTTCGATGTAGGCGGCCGGCGTCATCCCCAGCTCGGTCCGAAAAATCCGGGTGAGCTGGCGCTCGCTCACATGCGCTTGTTCGGCCAGCTCGGTCACCGTGAGCGGACGCGCGATATTGCCCGCGATGTAGTGCCGCAGCTCGTCGATGCGGCGAGTGGTGGAGACCGGCTCGAGCGAAACACTGAACTGGCTCTGGCCGCTCGGCCGCTTCAGAAACATCACCAGCTGACGGGCGACGCGCAGCGCGAGTTCCTCACCGAAGTCGTCGGCGACCAGGGCCAGCGTGAGATCGAGGCAGGCGGTGAGCCCCGCACCGGTCCACACATTGTCGTCGCGGATATAGATCGGATCGGCATCGACCAGCACCGCCGGATGCTCGGCGGCGAGTTGGTGCGCGGTCGACCAGTGCGTGGTGGCGCGCTTGCCGTCGAGCAACCCCGCTGCCGCGAGCACATGCGCCCCGACACACACCGAAGCCACCCGGCGAGCACCGGTCGCCATCGTCGAAACAGCCTCTACCACAACGGGTTCCACGATCGCGCGAACTTGTCGCCGTTCATCGGTCTCGACCGCGCCCGGCACGACGATCGTGTCGATCCGCCGCCCGGCCAACCCGTCGAACGTCACGTCGGGCAGCACCCGGACCCCCGCCGAGGTCGTGACCGGATCCAACGTCTCGGCGGCCAGCACCACTTCGTAGCCGGTCGGCTCGTCCATCTCCCGCTGCAGCAGCGAGAACACCTCGGGCGGCCCCGTCACGTCGAGCAGGTCGACCCCATCGAACAGCACCACCACAATAAGCCGTCCCACCATCCACCTCCTGCCGATGTCCGAATCTGCAGGTTACATGACATTGCAGACATCACCGCCCGGCCATAGCGTGGAGCCCATGACCTCCACAACCCTGCGCCAGCTCAGCGGCCTCGACGAAACCCCCGCCGCCCTCGCCACCTCGACCCTGATCCTGGTCGACTACCAGAACACCTACACCCGCGGTGTCATGGAACTGACCGGCTGGGAGCAGGCCATCGACGCCGCCGCCGAGCTGCTCGAGCAGGCCCGGCAAGCAGGCACCACCGTCATCCACGTGATGCACAACGGCGGCGAGGGCAGCCCCTACGACATCACCACCGACATCGGCCGGATCCACCCCAAGCTCACCCCCACCGCCGACGAAGCCGTCGTGGTGAAGTCCTTCCCCAACTCCTTCGTCGACACCGAACTCGGCGACCTGGTCGACGCCGCGGGCAACGAATCCGTCGTCATCGCCGGCTTCATGACCCACATGTGCGTCACCTTCACCACCGAAGGCGCCTTCCTCCGCGGCAACAAACCCACCGTCGTAGCCAACGCCTGCGCCACCCGCCCCCTCGCCGAAGTCACCGCCCCCCAACTCCACGCCGCCGCCCTCGCCACCATCGGCGACATCTACGGAGTGGTAGTCCCGACCCCGGCCGACCTCACCGTCGGATAACCCGCCAGATCGCGCGACGCGAGGTCATGCGCTGACGAGCAGGTCCTCCATCCGCACCTCGGGCGCGGTCCACGAGCTGTGGGTCCACGCGAAGCGCGCCGATTCCTCGGCAAACCCGTGCGCCACAAGCAGTTCGTACCCGGCCTGCTCGTGGGCCGAGCCCGGCCCCGACAGTTCCTCGGGATGGAGAATCTTGCCGATGTCATGTGTTGCCGCGCCGAACAGCACAGCATCGCGGTCGAACAACAGGCCTCGGTAGTGGCTGTCGACCCAGTCGGCCAGCTCCCACGCCACCTCGTGAACTGCTCGCAGGTGAGCGGCCAGACGAGGTGGTGCCGCGAGATTTCGCAGGAGATCTTCCACTCGCGTGGGCAGCGGTCTGGGCCCAGGATCAGTCAGGGCTTGTTGAAGCAGCATGCGGCTCACCGCTGGCCCTTCCGGTAATGATCACGAGATCTTGGGATCTCAGCCCTCGGCAGGTTCGAGCTGAGCCAGTATCTGGCGGACCGCTGCGGCTTCCCTCGGCAGGCGGTTCGCGAGGAGGTTCCAGAGGATGTTGTGGTCGACAGCGTCATAGTTGTGCGCGACCAGATTCCTCGTAGCCTTGACCCCGCGCCAGGCGACCTCCGGATGCTGGGCCATGAATTCTTCCGGCAGCCGCGCCACCGACTCGCCTAATCGGTGCAGAACTGCCTCGGCCGCCAGCCTGGTGATCTCGTCGGAATCGTAAGCGGATTTGCCGCCGCTGACGATTCTGGCCGCCATCTCACTGAAGGTGAGGAAGTCTCGAAGGCTCTTGGCTGTTCGTTCGGCACGGTGGCCGCTCACAGCGGCTTGGCCTCGTCCCGGATCGGGTGCGGACCTGGCGGCAGCCCACCTTCGGATACCAGATCGACATGCAGGCCGGTCAGCTCCTCCAAGTCGAGCATCAGCTCGGCCATATCGACCAGATCCGCGTCGGCATCGAACCGCACCAACAGATCGATGTCACTACCCGAAACATCCTCACCCCGCGACACCGAACCGAACACGCGCACACGATTTGCCTTGTGCCCCAAAGCCAGTGCGATGATCTGATCCCGGTGCTGAGCGATGACTCCGGACGGGCGGGGTTTGGCCGCCTCCCGCAGCCGGCTCAACATCGTCGCCGAAGGGCGCCGCTTCCCGCTCTCATAAGCAGCGATGTTGGATTGAGCGACACCCGACCGCTGCGCCAGCTCAGCCTGGGTCAAGCCGGCGGCACGGCGCAGGTCACGCACAGTTTCCATGCCTCGATGATATCGGATGATATATCGCCGGGCCAGGGTCATATGGATCGCACCGAGGCGCGACCAGACGACTGGTGGAGCAGTGGTGAGCGGTCAAGAAGCGGAGCCGGCGATCAACACCTGCAGCAATGTGCTCGAACCGGTCAGCAATTTCGCCAGCACCCACGTAGGCCACTCCAGACCGCCCAAGCTCGTCACCGAAACCCCTTGTCACCCAATCCCACACACCTTCGCACCGACATTCTAGGGCGCCGCGTCAGGTCGTTACGCCGCCCAGATCGCGGTGAGCGCGGCCGGTTCTCGACCAGATTCGAACTCGTAGAGCTGCCAGCACGCCGAGGTGCCCGACCAGGCTGCGATGCGGGGGTCGGTGATCATGCGCCGACCACCGTCGGACAGGGCGACGGTGGCGGTGTCACCGTCGCGGCGGACTTCGAAGGAGAGCGGGGTCCCGACGGAGGCGCCGGAATGGGGCTCGGTGGCGAGGACGACGCTGTGGCCTGCGGCCGCGTCCCACACCGCGAGTTGCCAATGGGTGCTGTCGATGATGAATTGGACACCGGCATTGGGCATGCCCCGTCGATCGACCAACGAGTCGACCAGCGAGTCCTGCCACATCGTCAGGGCGACCGATCCCCCGCCCTCGACGAATCGCACGGTGGCACCGAGCCGCTGGACGGGCGCGTCCAGGATCGATTCCACGTAGCCGGCGGAGTTGTCGGCCGTGGCGCGCTCGTGTACCAGCTGGCCGGCTTCGACGACCGGCATGGCGCCCTTGGTGATGGCGGCCGCACGAAACGTGCGCCCACCGATCTCCGTGGGCAGCGGGCCGTCGGGAAGTACGGCGAAGTCGACCGTCAGCGGCGCGCCGTGATCGCTCGGCACCGGGCCGAGTCCCCGGGACTGGCCGCCGTCGGTAGCGGGCTGGACGCCCGCGGCGATCCTGCGGTCGGTGGCCTGCACACCGAAGATCACGGCCACCACCGTCGACGCGGCCGCGAGGGCGAGCGTTACGCGGATCAGCACGTATTGCGTGCGGGTTTCCCGGTCAGTCGTTCCAGCAACCACGCCCCGATCTGCGGGCCTGCCACGAGAGTGCCGTGCCCCTCGTCCGGGCGGACGATGAATTCGATTGTGCCGCCGTTGCGGCATGCGGTCCGAACTGCCTGACGTACCCATGAGACATTCACCTTCTGATCAGCCGCACCGGTAATGACCAACATGGGCCCGGATGCCCGGCGCTGTGGCAGTGCGATCGATGCGAAGGCCTGCTTCAACCGAGCCGCGGCCGCATCCGATACCGGTTCGGTGTCACGTGCTGTGAGCGACTCGAGCACCTGCTCACGTTGGTCGGCGTGCGGTCCGGTACACGCCGACCACATCGATTCGCCGTGCTCTAGCGGCCCGTGGAGATAGTCACCGGCGTTCAGTTCCGGCCGGTGATTGGACAGGCCCGCCAACACCATCGGCAACCACATCTGCTGTTCGTGCGACAACCAACCCGACTGCGCCAGCGCGACGATGCCACTGAGGTCGGCCATCGGCGCACTCGATGCCGAGCCACGGAAGTCCAGCCCGTCGCCGTATGTCGCGGCGTACTCGTTCGCCGCCCAGGCCGCGTGGCCACCTTCGGATGCGCCGACCGCATACCAGGTGGCGGAGGCTTCGTGTACCAATGCTCTGGCCGCACGCACGGCGTCGATCATGTTGTAAGCGGCGGTTTTCGGTTCGAGATACGCGTTGGCGCCGCCGCCCGCGCCCCACCCCTGGAAGTCGGTCATCGCCACCACGAATCCCAGTTGCAGCAGCGAGGCAACGGCCAGGTCGTAGCCGAGCAGATCCGTGTGTCCGGAGGTACCGCAGCTCGGATCGAGCCCGGTTGCGCCGTGCCCATAACTCAGTACCGGCCAGCCACCCGCGGGGGCTTCACCGGTCGGGACGAACACGACGCCCGAGACGTCCCGTAAGGAGCCATCCACTCCGGACACACTGCGGTAGGTGACAGTCCAGCCGCGATCGGCGTCGGCGTCGAGTGCCGCGCTCCACTCACGGATCGGGGTTGCGGTGACGATGCCGCCGCGCTCACGCAATACTTCACCGGAGAGCTGTGGAGCCGGAGCGTCCACGAACTCCGTCGCCGGGTTGTCGGTGGCGGCTGTCAGGGTGCATCCGGCTTGCAGCACCGCGGCTGTGCACACGACAACGGCAGCCAGAATCCGTTTCCTCACCGAGTTTCCACCTGATCGGGTCGCACCGCGCAGACTCCGCGATAGACCTGCTCGAGCCGTTCGGCCACACCGGCCATCGACAGCTGCGTGCGGGCCAAACGAGCACCAGCCTCGCCCATTTCACGTCGAAGCCGCGGCTGCTGCAGCAACTTCCGCGTCGCCGTGGTGAGCGCTTCCAGATCGTCCGAACGCACCACGATGCCGCATCCGTTGTCTTCGATCAGCGGCGCGAGCCCGCAGGTGTCGGTGACGACAACCGGCAAGCCGAGCGCCATCGCCTCCAGCACGCTCATCGGGTACGGCTCGTCGACCGATGGCAGCACATACACGCCGGCCCGCGCCATGCGCCCGGCCGTATGCTGCGGTGCCAGCGCGCCCTCCCCGCGCACCGGTGCCCCCAGGTCGTCGATCAGCTTCTCGATCGCGACGGCCGAGCCCTCGTCGGGACCAACCATCCGAAACCGGGCCGGGATGCCTTCGTCGCGCAGACGTGCGGCCATGCGCACGAACAGTTCCGGCCGCTTCCGCGCCTGCAACCGCGCCAGGTAGAGCACCTCGGGTACGTCGTCGGGTCCGGCATCGGGCCGTTCCACCGAGGGAATCGGGACACCGTTGTGCAGTTCCCGCAACGGAAGCTGCCGCCCGGCCACCGCCGTCAAGTCCGCTGCCTCTCGGGCGGTCAGGTGCAGCACCGCCGCGGCAGCACGCAGGGTCGGGACCGTCCAGAAGCGGTCGAGCGGTCGAGCGAGCAGCTTGTCGCTCGGGTCGATCATGCCGTGTGTCTGCAGGACCAGCGGCACGCCCGCCGCGAGCACGATGCGCGCGGCGGGCAGGGTGACGAGATCACGCGCCAGATGCACGTGCACCACATCGAACTCACGCACGTTCCGGCGCAGCCAGGAAATCATCCCGCGGGCCCGGAGCCCCGCGAACCCGGCTCCCGGGATAGCGGTGCCGGCGGGAAAACCGTGCACCTCCAGACCGCCGGGCACCGCATCGGCTCCGGATACCGCCGCCGTCAACTCCACTCGATGACCACGGTCCGTCAGTACCCGCGCCTGGTTGCAGGCCACCCGCACCGGGCCGCCGTACGCGCCGTCGGGCGAGAACAGCGTCACGACATGCAGAACCCGCATCTCACACCGCCATCGCACGCGGCGCGAGCATCGTGGCGTCGGCCGCGACATCAGAGGTGACCAAGGCGGTCGCCCCCACGGTGGCCCGCGCGCCGATCGTGACGCCGCGCAGCACCGTCGCCCGGGTACCGAGCCAAGCACCGTCGTGCACAGCAATCGGCGCGTTGTCGAACTCGAAGGTCGACGAGTGCCGGTCGTGACTGCCGGTACACAGCAGGACACCCTGCGACACACAGACATTCGCGCCGATCGTCACCGGCTCCAGGTTGAGGATCCAGACGTCCTCGCCGATCCAGCTGTCCGCGCCGACCGACAGCTTCCACGGCCAGTGGATCCGCACCCGATGCCGGATGAGCACCCCTGGTTCGATACTCGCCCCGAAGGCACGAAGGACAGCCACACGCAACCGGTTCGGGCACCACCACTTGGCGAGCACACCGGCCACCGCGAGCCACGCGATCTGGACGGCAACAGGGCGGCCCTTGTCGTATCCCGCACCGGTGAACCCGGCCAGCGAACGCGTCACACCAACCCCCGCGCGGTCTCCTCGTGTTCCCGGTACCACGCGACCGTGTCCGCGATGCCCGCGGCCAACTCGACCTGCGGTTCCCAACCGAGCGCGCGCAGCTTCGAGACGTCGAGCAGTTTGCGCGGAGTGCCGTCCGGTTTGGTGGTGTCCCAGTGGGTTCGCCCGGTGAAGCCCACGGCGTCGGCGACGAGCCCGGCGACCTCGGCGATCGAAACATCGCTGCCGGTACCGACATTGACGTGTTCGGCACCGTCGTAGTGGTCGAGCAGGTGCAGACACGCGCGAGCCATGTCGTCCACGTGGAGGAATTCACGCAGCGGTCGGCCACTACCCCAGTTCGTCACCTCTGCAATGCCATCGCGTGCGGCCTCGTTGTAGCGGCGGATCAGCGCGGGCAGCACGTGCGAGGACTGGGCGGAGAAGTTGTCGCCGACACCGTAGAGGTTGGTCGGCATCGCCGAGATCCAGGGCAGTCCGTACTGCCTGCGCACTGCCTGAACCTGGAGAATTCCCGCGATCTTGGCGATGGCGTAGGCATCGTTGGTCGGCTCCAGATGCCCGGTGAGCAGGTATTCCTCTTTGATCGGCTGCGGCGCGTGCTTCGGGTAGATGCACGACGAGCCGAGGAACAGCAGCCGCGGAACCCGCACCGACACAGCGGCATCGAGCACATTGACCTGGATCTGCAGGTTGTCGGACAGGAAGTCCACCGGATAGGTGTTGTTGGCCTGGATACCACCCACCCGCGCCGCGGCCAGCACAACGACATCGGGCCGGGTAGCGCCGACGAACTCGAACACCGCGCCACGATCACGCAGGTCGAGCTCCGCGGAGCTCCGGCCGATCAGGTTGCCGAACCCGGCACGCTCGAACGCCCGCCACACCGCGGAGCCGACCAGCCCGCGATGGCCTGCGATGTAGACCGTCGCATCGCGGTCCAGGGGCTGGACCGCACCGGCATCCACGCTCATCGGGCGGTGCTCCACTCCGCGAGGGCGGGCCGATCGATCCAGGGCTTGCCCGCATGTTCGAGCGCCGCGATGTCGGCGTCGACCATGATCGCCGCGAGCTCCGGGGTGTGCACCCCGGCCTTCCAGCCGAGCAACCGCTCCGCCTTGCTCGCGTCGCCGACCAGCGCATCGACCTCGGTCGGGCGTAGGTAGCGCTCGTCGAACCGGACGTGCTCGGTCCAGTCGAGCCCGGCACGTTCGAAGGCCGCGACCACGAAATCGCGCACCGTGTACGAGCCGCCGGTGGCCAGTACGTAGTCGTCCGGCTCATCGGCTTGCAGCATCCGCCACATACCCTCGACGTACTCGGGGGCGTACCCCCAGTCCCGGATGGAATCCAGATTGCCCAGGTACACATGCTGTTCCAGGCCGGCGGCGATCCGGGCGACCGCACGCGTGATCTTGCGTGTCACGAAGGTCTCCCCGCGACGCGGCGACTCGTGGTTGAACAGGATGCCGTTGACCACGTACATGCCGTACGCCTCGCGGTAGTTGCGGGCGATCCAGTAGGAGTAGATCTTCGCCGCGCCATACGGGGAACGCGGATAGAACGGGGTCTCCTCGTTCTGCGGTGGTGGTGTCGCGCCGAACAACTCCGAGGTGGACGCCTGGTAGTAGCGGCAGTCCGCACCGACCATCCGGACCGCCTCGAGCAACCGCACAGTGCCGAGTCCGGTGGTGTTGCCGGTGTGTTCGGGCTCGTCGAAGCTGACGCGCACGTGCGATTGCGCCGCCAGGTTGTACACCTCGTCGGGCTGGATCTGGCGCAAGAGCGTCACCAGGCGTGCACCGTCGGACAGATCGCCGTAGTGCAGGAACAGCCGGGCCTGCGGGTCGTGCGGGTCCTGGTACAGATGATCGATGCGCGCGGTGTTGAACGTGGAGGCGCGCCGGATCAAGCCGTGCACCTCGTAACCCTTGCTGAGCAGCAGCTCCGCCAGATACGAACCGTCCTGACCGGTGATGCCTGTTATCAGTGCTCGCTTACCGGACTGCGTCACGGTGGCTGCCCCTCCTACCCTTGCTGTGCCTGGCCTTGGTCTCGACCAGGTCGGTGAGCCACTGTTCGAACTGATCAATGGCATGTGTTTGCGACAGCGTGCGTGCACAGAACTGCCTGCCCGCGGCGCCGAGCGCGGCGGCCCGTTCACGATCGCGGCCCAGTTCGAGGGCTGTGCGCACCAGCTGTGCCGGATCATCCGGTGCGACAACGAGACCGCCGCCGGACGCGCGGATCTCCGCGGCGGTGATGCTGTCGGCGTCGGTTGCCGCGATGACGGGGTTACCGGTGGTGAAGTACGAGGTGAGCTTGCTCGGCACGGCCATCTCACCGACGCCGGGGCGCTCGTTCACCAGCAGCACATCCGCGGCGGCCAGCGCCTGCTGGTAGTCACCGTCGGGCAGCGAGTCGAGAAACCGCAGGGTGTCGATCCCGCGGCCCGCGGCCTCCAACTGGGGACGCTGGTTACCGCCGCCGACCAGGACGAATCGCACCGGTTCTCCGTGTCGCTGCGCATGACCGGCGGCCGCGATCACATGCTCCAAACCTTGTTTGGCGCCCATGTTTCCGGTGTGCAGCACGATCACCGTCTCGTCGTCCCAGCCCAGCTTGCGTCGCGCCGCCGCACGATCGATCACCGGCGCCGGACGTAGGTGAGTCCAGTTGCGTATCACCGTGATCCGCTCCGCCGGAACCCGAAGCTCCGACGTCATGGTGGATTTGAAGCGGTCGTGGATGGCCACGACACCGTCGGCGGCCCGCAACAAGCCCGATTCGAATGCGGCGGCCAGCTGGGCGGGCCTGCCACTCATCGCACCCGTCTCCACCACGCCCCGGCTGTAGAGATCCTGCACCCAGACACCGACTGCGGGGCAAGAGTTACTGCGACCCAATCGAAGACGGAGGAGCCCCGCAGCGGTCGACAACATCGCCGGGCTGACGAACACAACGGCATCGACATCGTCGGACGGCAAGGCGGCGGCTTGCCTCGCACCGAAGCTCGCCTCCATCCGAACCCGCCCCAACCCGCTGGGCGGATCCGGTACGAAGTGCCGAAGCCGTCGCACCGCAACACCATCGATTTCGGTGCGCAACGCCGCCGGATCGTCGAAACCCGGCTGCAGTCGCCACTGCGGATAGTGCGGCAGCCCGGTCAACACCCGAACCCGGTGTCCGCGCGCACGCAAGCCTGCGGCGACGCCGGTGGTGTAGGGCGCGATTCCGGTGCTCTCCGGCGCATAGTTCAGACCGGCGATCACGATCGAGAGCGGACTGGTCACGGGGCGACTCCCATCGTGGCGGTGTACTGCAGGTCCTGAACCGGTGGATGTGCCCGCACCGGCCACGGTGAGCTCGCCACCAGTACGACGTCACCCGCGCGCTCCAGGTAGGCGCTGACGGTGACGTCGGACTCGCCGCCGGGCAACGACACCGCGCAGATGCCGAGACCGGCGGGCAGCGTGCAGCGGGCGACCTGGCTGCCCGCGCGCACGGCAACCGTGCCCGGCTCGCGCAGCAGGACGAGCGCTTCGGCTTCGTCCCGCGCCGGGGTGCTGCCCGGCCGGAGGGTCATCAGCACGGTCTGCGGGTACGTCGGCCGCGTCGCGACCAGTTGCTGTCGATGGGTCAGGTACAGCTCGTCGCGCTCGATCGCGGGCGGACGGCCGGACTTGAACCAGCGCAGGAAGTACGACGACAGCCCGAGCAGCGCGCCGCCGTGGTACATCGATGGCGCGAACGATGTGCCTTCGCTGTGGTCGTTCCAGGTGACCAGCTGCACCCAGTCCGCGCCGCCCGCGATCGCGATGGTCCACGTATTGCGCAGGTTCTCGGTATTGCCTGCCTCGTCGAAAATGCCGTTGCGCGGACGGTAGTCCTGCATCGACACCGGCTGCATCCACCGGGCGCCACGGCTGTGCGCGTCGGCGATGGTGTCCAGCGGGAACCCCGACACGGGATTGAACGCCGGATTCCGGCCGCCCCAGATCGACATCGCGTAGCTGATCGGGGCATAGTCGGCGGCGTAGGTGTCGTACACGGTGAACACCGGCGCCAGCGCGACCTCGATGCCGTGCGCGCTCGACATGACCGCGACGAGCTCCGACCACCAAGCGGCCGGGCGTTTCTCGGCCATGTACGGCGACACCACCAGCGGCCCCGTCGAGAGCCGGTAGGCGGCGGGCTCGGCCGCCCAGCCGGCGAGCTCGGCAGCCAGCTGCGCCACGCTCCAGGTGCCCGGCGTCCCGGACATGTCGGGCATCAGCATGATCTTGAACTTCGGGTCCACCGCATGCGCCGCCCGCAGCAACCGGGTGGGCACATCGGCATGCCAGAGGCCGCCGTCAGCGGCCGAGGTCAGCAGGTTCACCGTGAACCCGTCGATGCCGGCCGCAATGGCCTGTCGGACTTCGGTTTCCAGATCAGCCGAGCGCCAGTCCGCGTGGTCCGACACCGGGCGCGGCACGGGCCGGTCGCGCAGCAGACCGCCGTAGGCGGCATTGGCACCACCACTGCCGCCGGGGTTCAAGTATTCCGTGGAGTAGTAGTCGCGCTCGGCGGGCAGGTTGTCGATCGAGATGGGGTAGGGCGGAAAGTAGTGGGCGAAAACGAGTTTGGCGTCGGGCCCCTGGTCTCCGAGCGGATTCGCCGGGGCTGTCGGGGCGGCGGTGCATGCCACCAGTAAGCCAACGACGGCCCCGGCCGAGCAGAACGCGATCACCGTCGATCGAACGCGGCGACCGAGCGACGCCGCAAGCACGTGCCGCCGGACGGAGTCAGCCATGAGTGCGCCCTCCGGCTCGCGGTAGCTGCTGGGTCGCGAACTCCGGCCCCTCGGCATCGATGTGAAAGTTGCGGGGTTCGGTCCGGCGCACAGCGGGCGCCGCTCGATGGCTACCGGTGCCTGCCTCGCGCGGCGGTTCGGTCCGTCGGGGTGCGGGCTCGGGCACGTCGGTTGCTGGGGCTGCCCGACGAGCGTGTCTGCTCAGCGCCCATTGCGCGAGTCCACCCAGCATCGCGCCGAGCACCAGCCCACCGCCGAGGTACATCGGCGCACCAGGACTCGACGGTGCCACAGGTGCGGTAGCGGTGCGAACCACGCTGATCTTGGCCACCGACTGATTGCCCACCGCCGGCGTCTCGAGCCTGGCGACGTAGGCGGCGAAGTTGGCCGCGTACGCGTTCGCGATATCGGCGGCACGCTGCGCCGCGGGATCGGTCGCGTTCACCTCGAGCAGCACGGTCTTGGGCAGCTGCCGGGCCGACACCTGGGCGATGAGTTCGGCAGGCGTCAGCTCCAGCGACAGGTCGTCGATCACCTTGGTCGCGAGATCATCGCTGGTGAACAGGTGCGCGTAACTGACTGCGCGCTGCTGGCCGAACAGGTCTCCGGCGTACGCACCCGCGGAGTCGGCACTCACCGGCGATCCGATGAACAGCGTCGTCGTCGCGGTGAAGACCGTTGGGCTGGAAACCAGCATCCCCACTGCGGCCGTGCACCCGAGCACCACCCCGGCCACGCTGGGCCACCATCGTAGAAGCGTCACCGAAACGACCTCTCTCTCACCGTTTTTCCCGGGCCGCGGTCGCTTCGCGCACTGCCCGGCCGCTGCGGAACGAGCACTGCGCCGGTGACCCCGGCCAGCAGCCCCAGGCCGGCCGCGAGCGCCAGGTTGTTCCACACATCGGGTTCGGACGGATGCTCCGGTAGGTCTGCGGTCTGCGTGATCACCGGCTCCACCGTGGGAATCCGCGACCCGCTCGGGGTTTCCAGCGCCAGGATCTGCGCGGCGAGCTCGGCGGCGACACCATCGGCGAGTCGTTGCGCTTCCGGGGCCGACACATCGGCCACCGACACATCGATCAGCACCGTGTCGGGGATCAGATGCGCGGTGACCGCCCCGGCCAGCGCTTCGGGGGACCGGTCCGCGCCCAGCTTCGTAACGACCCGGCGAGCCAGATCGACATCACCGGCCATGCGCACATAGCTGCGGGCCCGTGAACGCGCGAAGTCGTCACCTCGAAACGGGCTGGCTTCGGCACTGTTGCGCGTAGCGCCGTTCCAGCTCGGCGTCGCCAGGAAGATGCGAGCGGTGGAGACGAACCGAGGTGTGGTCTGCAATGTCACGCCGACGCCCATCAGGATGGCCAGCAGCAACAACGTGGTCACCAGCTGCCACCGCATTCGCAGCAGCGTGAAGAACGACGGATTCATGCGGGCTCCCGGGCGGTGACGATCTCGCCGAGACCGTTGCGAACCAGCGACTTCGCGACTCGGCCCGCCAGGAACTGATGGCCGAGCGGGTTCGGGTGCACTTTGTCCTCGATCTGCATCGCCGCGATGTCGATGTCGGCGCCGGAGTACCACCCCTCGGCCACCGGGTCCAACAGGGTGGCGTCGGCGGCCTCGCAGGCATCGGCGAAGCCTGCCCGCAGTGTCGTGTAGTTCGCGTACGGTGTTGCCGACATGTAGGCGGGCATGATCACCACCACCTGCGCGGTCGGCCACAACCGCCCGACCTCGGACAAGGCATCGGTCAACGCTTCGAGCACGGATCTCGGCTCGTAGCCCAGGTCGTTGCGGCCGGCATCGAGGAAGACCACGTCGACGGTGAAGATCCGGGCATCGGCAGGCAGCCTGTCCACCAGCCGCCCCGGCGGCGGAGCCGGATAGAACTTCGCGCCGTCGTTGAGATAGCCGGTCGCGCCGAACGCGTCGACGTTGCAAGCCCAGCCCTGTGTGCGCGCCAGGATGCAGGCATAGCTGTTCGTACCGCCGCCGACGCCCGCACCAGCGGTGAAGCTGTCGCCGACGAACAACGCCGAAAGCCGTTGCTGCACACCAGGTGCTGAGGGCTGCAGTGTCGGCGCGGCGATCACACCGACCGGCACCGACATGTGCCGTTCGAGGAGGAACCCGCCGGCCAGCACAGCAGCGATGGCGAGCCCGAGAACCATTCGGCTAGCCGACGAACGCATCCGCGCGCTCCTTCCGCCAGTCGAGGACGAACACGCTGCACACGAGGATGACCAGCAGGCTCGACATCGCCTGCAGTAGCGAGCCGCGCAGCAGGATGATCAGGTAGAAGGGCAGGATGCAGGCCAGCACGCCGGGTGAGCGGGTGCGCCGCAGCGTCGCGTCGATACGCGCGTCGGCACGCCGGGCCAGCGCACCCAGCGCCCCCATCCCGAGAACCAGCGCGGGCCAGGTGCCGTTGATGTAGAGCTCACCCCACAGCGGGGCGGAGAGATTCTTGAACGTGTACCCGCGGAAGTCGGCCAGCAGGATGCCGGTGTCGGTCGGCTTGTCCGCCCACAACTTTCGCGGCACCCAGAACAGCACGACGCCCGCGGCCTGCTGCCCGTAGGTCGAGCCCTCACGCTGCACGTACAGCGCGGTGTTGTTGATCTGGGCGAACGAGTCGTAGTCGGGGGAAACCAGCGAGTCGAGTGGGCCTGCGGTCTTCAGCTCACCGCTCGCGCTGTACCGGAACAGGTCGAGCATCGGGAACAGCACCACGAGGGCAGCCACGGCCGACACCGCTACCAGCCGAAATCGCGTGGGCGTCGCGAACAACCCGAACAGTGCAGCCACGGCAAGCGCTGCCGTGCCCGCGGTATAGCGCGCGTTCGCGATCGGATTGAGCACCACGGCGAGGACGATGCCGTCGAGGATCAGGACACCGAGCACGAACCTGTCCGGTGCGCGCTGGTAGACCTTGACCAGGGCGACGAAGGCCACCAGTACCGGCATCTGCGCGCCGGCGACCATCACCGCGGCGATCGGTTCCTGCCAGCGTGCCGCGACCGCCTGCACCAGGTCGTCCCGGCTGGAGAACAGCGTCGGAAGCCCTACTGCGGCAACGTAATAGGTGGCGCTCAGCAGTCCGGCACCGCCGAGCAGCAATGCCCGGCGCCGATCGACTTCGCGTGCGACGGGCGCGGCCGCGTCCGCGGTATCGCGCCGTCCCACCACAACCAGACCGGCGAGGAAAGCGACGATCCCGACCGCGACGATCGTCATCGCCGTGGCATTGAGCGTCGGGTCGGCGCCCTTGGTGGTGTCGGGCACCTGCTCGGTCCGCATCTGAACCAGCGGTGCCAAACCCAGGAACACGTAGGTGAACACCCAGAACGACATCTCGACCAGGCGCCGCCGTCCGGACGCGATGAGCAGGGCGTAACGCAGTCCGGCGACCGTGGTCACCGACAACGCCCACACCCAGACCGATTCACGTGGTGCCGGTGTTACCCGGATCAGCAAAGCGGGCACGATCACGATCATCGCGACTGCGGTCCACACAGCACCGAGGCCGGACCACCAATCAGTTCGGGCAGTAACCACCCTGCCCCGGAAATCATTCTTGAAGCCATAGGCGGGCCATGCCGTACTCGGCGACATGTCTACTGCTCTCCCGCCACTGACAAAACTCAACTCAGCAGCGAGCGTAGCCCAAGCGTGATTTGCCGCCAAAACGACTGCGGCCGAATCAAAGTCGCCTTGCCGACTCTCAAATCGATTATTTCACAATGAATCTGACATTCCCGGCGATCCGTCATCGCAAGGTAGGCTCGGGCGACGCGATTCCTGGGGAAACGGGTTGCCGGAAAATGTTCGATCGCAATTGTGGGGGTATTACCCGTGCCTAAACCTTCCGTTCTCGCACAGGCGGTGCTGTGGCTGCTTCCCGCAGGCAGCGCGAAGAATGCACTGCTGCGGCGGTTCGGCCACCACATCGGCAGCGATGTCCGATTCGGCCCGGCGCTGGTGCTGAACTGCCGACGGTTCGCGATCGCCGACGGGGTGACCGTCGGCGCAGGCAACGTCTTCCGGGGCATGAACGAGGTCCGGCTCGGTCGCGACGTGATGATCGGGTCCTGGAACTGGGTCAGCGCGCATCCTGGCTACCAGGGCTACAGCGACCGCGCGGGTCGGCTGATCGTGGGTGACGGCACCTTCATCACCTCTCGCCACTACCTCGACTGCTCCGGCACGATCGAGATCGGCGAGTGGAGCGCGATCGCCGGGCAGCGGTCCACCCTGCAAACCCACGAACTCGACGTGGTGACGAACGAAACGACGGTTGGCCAGGTGCGTATCGGCGATCGTGCGCTCGTCGCCACCGGCTGCCTCATGCTGCGCGGCACGTCGCTGCCCGACCGCTCGGTGCTCGCAGCCGGATCGACCATGGCCAGGCAGAAGCCGGATACCGTGCTCGAACAGGGGCTTTGGGGAGGCTCGCCCGCTCGGTTCATCAAGCCGATCCAGGGCGAATGGTTCGACCGCACCAGCATCCACACCGATGTCGTCCCGTTCGACGCGCTCTGACGTCGAGGCGGCCGCGTGAAACGCCCGGCCTTACGGATGTTGGCGGGCACCGCCGACCAGATCCTGTCGAGTGTCAGCAATGCCCTGATCGTGTTCGCCGTGGCCCGCACCGGCAGTGTGGCCGACTTCGGGATGGCCGGTGTGCTGTTCGCCGTCACCACCGCCACCCTCGCCATCACCCGCGCCGCCATCGGCACCCCGGTCCTGCTGCTGGCAGGCAGGCATGCCAGCTATGTCCTGCGGCATACCCGAACCTCGGCGGGAGCTGCCCTGCTGTTCGGCCTGGTCATGGGCCTGATCATGGCTGCGGGCTCGCTACTGCTGCCGAACCCTGCCATCGGATTCGGGTTCGCGGTCGCGATCCCGTTCCTGCTGACCCAGGATTCGCTGCGCTTCTCGGCCATCGCCCTCGGCCGGACGGAGGCGGCGTTCTGGTCCGACCTGGTGTGGGCACTGGCCTCGGCGGCGCTGCTCGCCACCGCGCTGCTCGATCGGACTCTGCTCCCGGTGGAAGCCGTGGTCTTCACCTGGGCCGCCTCGGCCGGGGCCGCGTTGCTGGTCCTGCTGGTGTGGCTGCGGGTGCTCCCGACGTGGCGGGGCCTGGCCTGGTGGTCACGCAAGGAGCGCCCGACCAGGCTGAACTTCGGCCTGGAAAGCAGCATCGACCAGCTCAGCGTGATCCTGGTGGTGGTGCTCTCGGCAACGATGGTCGGCCCGGACGCCGCGGCCGCGCTGCGCGGCGCGGTCACCATCCTCGGCCCGTTCGCCATCCTGGCCACCGCGCTCAACCTGATCATCCTGCCCGAGGCCGGACGGGCACAGCTCACGACTCCACAGCTGTGGCGTGGACTGCGCAAGGTCGCCCTCCCGGTTTCCCTGGCAGCGATCGCCATCGGTGCGGTGGCACCGTTCGTTCCGCACTCACTCGGCGCTCTCGTCCTCGGCGAGAGCTGGGTGCCTGCCGCGCAGGTCCTGCCCCTGATCGGCATCGAGTACGCCGCCCTCATCTGGGTCGCTGTGGTGCACAACCTTTTTCGTTACCACCGTGCGTCGGGGCAACTGCTGCGCGCTCGCGTCATCCAGACCGGCATCGCCATTTCGGTGTGCCTCGGCACCGCCCTGCTGGTCGGCTCGGCGCTCGCTGTCGCACTCGGCATGGCGATCTCGGCCTGCGCCACGGCCGTGACGCTCATGGTCTGGGCGATGCGCGGACTCATCTCACGCGACTCACCGTCGGACACCGGCGCAGTTCCGGTTGCCACGCTCCCGCCGGGTGTCGATCCCGAGCTCACGCAGCCGATTCCACGGTTCTTCGAATACCAGCTCGCCGGTGGTTTCCAGCTGACAGGCGGCACTTCACTCTTCGACTCCCCGACCACAAAACTTCCGGTCTTCGGAGCGACCAGTGCACCCGGGCCCGAGTTCGACCCGGCGACGACCCGGCTGCCCGTCTACGATTCGGCCCGACGGCCCGAGCAGCGATGAGTCTCAGTAGGCCCCGTCGGCCGCGCTGACGGCGGAGATCGTCCTGGCGATGATGATGAGATCAGCCACCATCGACCAGTTCTCGACGTAGTACATGTCCAACCGCACCGCCTCGGCCCACGGCAGGTCCGAGCGGCCACTCACCTGCCACAAGCCCGTGACACCCGGCCGGACCAGCAACTTTCGCTGCAGTCCGACGTCGTAGCGCTCGACCTCTTCGGCCAGTGGTGGCCGAGGCCCGACCACACTCATCTCGCCGCGCAGCACATTCAGGAACTGCGGCAGCTCATCCAGGCTGTAGCGGCGCAGGAACCGCCCGACCCGGGTGATCCGTGGGTCGTTGCGCATCTTGAACAGCGGCCCCGCACCCTCGTTCTCTGCGGCCAGCTCGACCTTCATCCGATCCGCGCCGGTGACCATGGTCCGGAACTTGATCATCTTGAACGGCTTGCCGTGCAGACCGATTCGCTCGGCACGGTAGAACACCGGACCGCCGTCGAATTTGATCGCCAGCGCGATGACCAGCATGACCGGCGCGACGATGAGCAGGCACAACGCGGCGAAGATCCAGTCGAAGGCGATCTTGCCGAAGGTGGTTGCCTGGTCGAAGTTCGGCTGGTCGATGTGCACCAGCGGCAGGTTCCCGATGGGGCGCAACTGCGTACGCTGATCGGCCACATCGGCGATGCCGGGCATGATCACGAGCTGCACCCCCAAGGGCAGCAGCTCCCACGCCAGTTCCCGGATTCCCTGCGATCCCAGCTGCTCGACCGCGGCGACGGCCACCGTATCCGCGCCGCAGTCGGTGATCACCTCACCGATCGGCGACCGCCCCAGGAACACCGGTACGCCCAGGTCACCGTACTCACCCGAATTCTCCTGGTTGCCCGGCAGATACATGCCGACGATGCGGTAGCCGGCCTGGGGATCCCGGCCGAACGCCTGCATCATGTCCCGTGCCGAGCGCGGGTCGCCCACCACCAGCACATTCGTGAGATACCGGCCGACGCTGCGCTCGCGCGCGGCGATCGCCCGCCACACCCTGCGGTTGATCATCAGGCCGACCAGTCCCACCGGTAGCGCGACACCGAGAAACCCGCGGGCGAAATCGATCCGCAGCAGCAGGGACAGAATCGCGATACCGCCGAACAACCGGAAGGCGATCAGCGCCAGCCGTTCGTATTCCGCCCAGCCGTGTCCGATCAATCTGGTGGACCAGGCATCGCCCCACACGAGCGCACCCACCCACGCCGTGGCGAGCAAAAGCGCCACCACCGTGTAACCACCGAGAGTTTGCACCCATTCGGGCTGATTCGTATCGCTGACCCCACCGAAACGCGCGAACCGTGCCATCAGCACAGCGCTGAAAATTACCAGTGAGTCGGAAATTACGAGTCGGAGCCGATATTCGGTCTCCCAGGCATGCCTACCCAATCGTGCGGTCGCGGCTTCGGCCAACTCTGACCAAGCCCACCGCACAGCATGCTTGTCGGCCATTGTTTTGTTCCCCCGTAGTAGAACTTTCGAGCCATGACCTGGTGTGCCTGTGAACTGATCTCGGGCTGGAAATCAATTGAGGTGGGAACCAAGTCGAGAATTTGGAAGGTCATTTCACCCGCTCGGGATCTGCCGGACCTACGCGACGGCACATAGGCCGCACACCGTGTGGTGTGCCGCCGTTCAATTCAACCTCAGGAGCCGTGAGCGCCGACGGGCGAGATGGTGCCGTCTCGTGTGGTTGCCACACCCGAGCCCCACGTCACCTGACCGGCCGCGTCGACCATCCCGAACGCGACCTTGCGGAACTGCCTCATCTAGTGAAACCCCTTGTTGGATAAGTAATCTCCCGGCCACGCTGCCGGTGCACTGTTTCTAACACGACGCCACGACATGGCTGAACCGGAAGTAACTGGAGATAAGCCGCGCCCGTTCGCCGGTTGGTAACCACCGCCACCGCTCTTCTGCGGGCTTTTCATATCGATGCATCGATCAGTCACCCCCGACGGTGCCGAATCACCAGATCGCATCCGAATAACCGCTGACCAGTCGACAAGCAACGACCCGTTTCGATCCGGCACCCCGCGCACCGATCACCGGCCGCCCACACGAACATGCGCCGAACCTCTGCTAATACCCAGCGAACAGAAGAATAGGCCATGATCGTTATCACATCATTGCGGAGTAACGAATGTGGTGTTGGGATCGATTGGCGGACAACTACTTACGCGTTACAACGACATGGGCACGCGACAGGGAGACGGCACAGAACACGTGCCGCCTCACCGCGGTAGCCACCGACCCCCGCTGACGGGCCCACCTCGCTTCGAGGGGTCCATCGACAGCGAGGACCAGTGGTTACGCAGCCACACAAGGGGTCATCGAGTCAGGACATCACCGATCGCGGCCAGCACCTTCCCGGTAAGGATGTCGTCGTGTCCGACCGGGAGACTGGTGTTTTCGATTCGCCCATCGATGTACGGCTTCCATGCCTCCGCGGTCCGTCCGGCTGCCTGATTCCGGTGGTCTGCCGCTGCGTGGAAGAACTGCATCGTCCCTCGGAAGGTTCCCGGCGTGTAGTCGACTTCCAGCGCGGCGGTCCGCATGGCCGTCGAGAACATCCGGTTCACCAGCTCGATGGACAGGCCGTCGACTTCAGTGGATAGCGCGGCGTGCAGTGTCAGCAGAGCCTGCTCGGAGAGCTCGAAGGGCTCGTCAGATGTGGGAAGTGCGTCCTCAGGGATACCGAGGCTGACGAATGCGGCGCGGACCGAGGCCGACAGTTCGTCTTCATCCGCGCTCGGATAGCCGTCGAGGATCGCCAGGAGCTCCACCGACTCCCCTTCGGATTGCAGGATCGCCGCCATCGCGTGGGCCAGCTTGCCACCGAGTGACCACCCGAGAAGCCGATAGGGCCCCGTCGGCCGCACGGTGCGCAATTCGTCGACGTATCGCTGTGCCAGCTCGGAGAAGGTCGCGGGAAGGAACCCAGCTTCGGTGAGAGCGGGTGATTGCACACCGTAAACGGGCTGATCCTGCGGCAATTCACGGGCGAGGCCCGCATAGCACCAGGCCAGGCCCGCCAGCGGATGAATACAGAACAACGGCACACGGCTTCCCGTGCTCTTGATCGGCAAGATGACACGCAGGGTATCGGCCGGTGAATCACCCTCGGCAGGAAGTGATTCGATGCGTCGAGCGATGCCGCTCACGGTGGCCTCGCCGAAGAAGTCGGCGACTGTCAGCGGTACCTGTGTCTTGTCGCGTAGCAGACTCACCACTTGAGTAGCCAGGAGCGAATTCCCGCCGAGTGCGAAGAAGTCGTCGTCCGCGCCGATCTCGCTCACCCCGAGTGTTTCCTCGAAGACGTTCGCCACGACTGTCTCGGTCGGTGTCGAGACCGCGCGGCTGATCCGAGACCGCAGCACCGGTGCCGGCAGCGCAGCCCGATCGAGCTTCCCGACCGGGGTGATCGGAACCTCGTCCAGGATGGTGATCGAGGACGGCACCATGTACGACGGCAGCCTGTCGGCCAGGGAGTTCAGCAGGTGGTCGACATCGGGCAACCGACCGGGAGCGGGCAGTACATACGAAACGAGGAGGGTGTTTCCACCGTTCCCGGAATGTCCGACCGTGACAGCGAAGTCGATGTCGTCGTGGCCTGCCAGCACTGCGTCGATCTCGCCGAGTTCGATACGGAAGCCGCGGATCTTCACCTGGAAGTCCGACCGGCCCACGTATTCGAGTTCTCTGGTCGCTCCGTCACAGCGCCAGCGCACGACATCTCCGGTTCGATACATCCGGGTGCCCGGGACTCCCCATGGTGCAGCGACGAATCTCTGTGCACTAAGCGCCGGCCGATCGTGATAGCCGCGAGCCAGCGCCGCGCCGGCGAGGTACAGCTCGCCCGCTACCCCGTCCGGTACCGGGTTGAGCCGCCCGTCGAGCACGTGGGCCGACACTCCCGGTATCGGCGCGCCGATGACAACCGGGCTGCCCGCTGTCAGTGTCGCGTAATTGGTGGAGATCGTGACTTCGGTCGGCCCGTACCCGTTGAGGTACCGCCGCCCCGGCTGCCATTTGGCAACCAGTTCGGCGGAGGCGGCCTCGCCACCGGTCGACACCACCGCGAGGTGCTCTAGTCCGGCCGGGTCCACGGTGCCGAGCTGCGCGGGGGTGATGATGGTGTGGGTGATCGCCTCGTCGCGGAGCAGGTCGTACAGTTCCGCGCCGCCGATCGTTTCACGCGGCGCGATCACCAGAGTCGCTCCGCCGTGGAAGGCGGTCAACCACTCTTCGATCGATTGGTCGAAACTCGGTGAGCAGATGTGCAGCATGCGGTCGTGCGGGCCGATGCCGAACAACGCCACGTTGTGGTCTGCCAGCGCGGCGATACCCGTGTGGGTTACCGCTACCCCCTTGGGTGCGCCCGTCGATCCCGACGTATAGATCAGATACGCCAGATCCTGGGGCAGCAGGCGCCTGGTCCGTGCGGTGTCGGTGACCATCTGTGTGGATTTGCTTGCGCACTGCTGTTCGATGTCCACGTCATCGAGTACCAGCCACGGAACGTCACCTGGAAGTACCTCCACGAAGTCCGACGTGGTGATGCCGAGGGTGACGCCGGCATCGTCGAGCATGTAGCGCACGCGGTCGACAGGGTAGGCGGGATCGACCGGGACGAAAGCCGCGCCGGTCTGGGTGACCGCCCAGACAGCCAGAATGCTCCATGCCGATCTCGGTAGCGCAACGGCCACCAGTGCCCCTGGCCCTGCCCCACGATCGATCAGAACACGCGCCAGACGCGCCGACGACGCCGCCAGCTCGTCATAGTTGATGGACCGCCCCCGATAGCGCAGCGCGATCCGGTCAGCGCCGAGGCGGGCACTACGGGCCAGTAGATCAGGCAGCAGGTTCCCGGCTGCGACGCCGACGGCTGGTCGAGTGAGGAGCCGAAGTTCGGCCTCGTCGAGCAGGACGAGATCGCCGACCGGTGCCTGCGGCCGGGCAACCGCGTCGGTGAGGAGCCGCGCGAATCGGTCGGCGAATCCGCTGACCGTCGGCTCGTCGAAAAGGTCGCGCGAATAGGAGAATTCGACGAACATCCCGGCATCACCGGTTTCACTGATCGTCACCGACAAGTCGAACTGTTCTGTCACCACGTCGAACTCGACCGGCTCGACCCGCAGTCCCGGCAGCTCGAAGGACGCCTCCGGCAGATTGCGGAACGACAACATGACCTGGAACAGGGGGTGCCGGGCCGTCGATCGTTGCGGGTTCAGCGCCTCGACCAGCCGCTCGAACGGAAGGTCAGCATGGGCGAATGCCTGAAGATCCACGTCCCTGGTCTGCGTGAGCAGGTCGGTGAAACTGTCGCCCATATCGACCCGGGTGCGCAGCACCAGCGTGTTCACGAACATCCCGATGGCGTCGTCGAGCTCTGCCTCACCGCGCCCGGCAACCGGGGTGCCGACCGCGATGTCGTCGGTACCCGACAACCGCGCCAACAGGACGGTCAAGGTTGCCTGCATGACCATGAACAACGTGACATTGTGCGCCCGGGCGAGTCCTCTTGCGGCGTCCGTTGTTTCGGCGTCGATGCGGAACCGCACCTGTCCACCGGCACCGGATTGCACGGGCGGTCGCGGGCGGTCGCTCGGCAGATTGAGCTCGTCGGGCAAGCCCGCCAACGCCTGCTGCCAGAAGCCCGTCTGAGTCGTGAGAACACTGTCCGGATCGTGTTCGTCACCGAGCACCTCGCGCTGCCACAAACTGAAGTCGGCGTATTGCACGTCCAACGCTGCCCAGCCCGGCTCGGCGCCGGCGACGCGGGCGGCGTAAGCGGTCATGACATCGCGGGTGAGTGGGCCCATCGACCAGCCGTCAGCACTGATGTGGTGGGCAACGAAACACACGACGTATTCAGGAGTTTCGGCGTCGAAGACACGGAACAAGCGTGCCCGCAGTGGTAGTTCGGCCGTCACATCGAATCCACCGGAGAAGAATTCCGTGACGCGTTCCAGGAGATCATCGCCGGCTACCGATTGCGGCGCCAGGTCCGGAACAGCCTGGTCCGCAGCGAGAATCAGCTGGACAGGGCCTTCGTCGACCCGAGGGTAGACGGTGCGCAGGATCTCGTGGCGGGCGACCAGATCAGCCACCGCACGCTGCAGCGCATCGATATCGAGCTCGCCGGACAGTCGTACGGCGACCGGGATGTTGTACGCCGCCGACGCAGTGTCGAACTGGTTCATGAACCACATTCGCTGCTGGGCGAGCGACAACGGAATCGAAGACGACCGGGGATAAGGTTTCAGCGCGGCGCGCGCCGTCGTCATCGGCCGATGTTCGAGTCTGGTAGCAAGCCCGGAGACGGTACTGGCCTCGAACAGCATGCGGACGGGCACTCTGGTGTCGAAGGCAGTGCCGAGCCGAGCCGCCACCTGGGTGGCCATCAGCGAGTTTCCACCGAGGTCGAAGAAGTCGTCGCGAGCTCCGACCCGGTGAACGCCGAGAACTTCGGCGAACACACTCGCCACGATTTCCTCGATCGGCGTCGAGGGCATCTGATGTGAGGCGGCTTCGAAAACCGGTTCCGGCAGCGCTTTCCGATCGAGCTTGCCGTTGGCGTTACGCGGAAGTGTGTCCAACTCGACGAACGCGGCGGGAACCATGTAGGACGGCAGACTCGCGCCGAGCTGCGCTTTGATCTCCGGCACAGTGATATTCGAGCCGGTCAAGTACGCCACCAGCCGATCGCCTACGCGCGGATCACTCTTGGCTACCACGGCGGCGCCGGTGATTCCCGGAATCGCGAGCAGCGCCGCCTCGATCTCACCCAGCTCGATACGGAAGCCGCGGATCTTCACCTGGAAGTCGGTGCGCCCGAGGTATTCGAGTACGCCGGTGTCGGTCCACGCCGCCAGGTCACCGGTGCGATACATGCGCGAGCCCGCCGGACCATAGGGATCGGCCACGAACCTGTCGGCGGTGAGATCCGGGCGGCCGAGGTAACCGCGCGCGAGCTGGGCGCCGGTGAGATACAGCTCGCCCGCCACACCGTCGGGAACGAGGTGCAGACGCGAGTCCAGCACATAGACACCGCTGTTCCATTCGGGTGTGCCGATCGGCACGGTGTCGATGTCGTCCTCGGTCACCGTGTGCGCGGTGATGGAAACAGCCGCTTCTGTGGGTCCGTACAGGTTGTACAGCCCTACGTCGGGCAGCCTTTCACGCAGCCGCTGCGCGAGTGCGGCAGGTAGCGCCTCTCCGATCGCCAACACGCGACGCAGGCCGACGAGCCCCGGCAGGGCGCGTGGCGACGCGAGCAGCGCGTCCACCATCGATGGCACCGCGTGCAGCGTGGTGACCCGTTCGCCGGCCATCAACTCGCCGAGGTAGGCAGGATCCCGATGTCCGTCCGGATCAGCGACGACAAGGCGCGCTCCCACTACGGCCGCCGACCAGAATTCCCAGACGGACAGGTCGAAGGTCGATGCGGTTTTCAGCAACACCGCGTCGTCGGCTGCGATGCCGAATTGCGCTGTCTTCCAGATCAATTGGTTCGTGATGGCGGTATGGGTAACCGTCACACCCTTCGGGCGACCGGTCGAGCCGGAGGTGAAGATCACGTAGGCGGCATTGTCCGGACGCAGCGGGGCCAGGCGATCCGCGTCGATCAGCGGTGCGGGCGAGGCGGCGGCCGACGCCAACTCGGACAAGCGGACGGTCGGCGCGATGGTTGTGTCGAAACCGGACTCGGCGACGACGCAGATCGGAGCGGCTGCGGACAGGATGTACTCGGTTCGTTCCGTGGGCTGGTCCGGATCGACAGGAACGTACACACCGCCTGCCATCGACACCGCGTACATCGCCACAACCAGGTCTACCGATCGGCGCATGGCAAGGCCGACCCGCTGCTCAGGGCCGACCCCCATTCCGATCAGATAGCGAGCCCATCGGTCGACTTGATCGGCGAGCTCACCGTAGGTCAGTGTGCGGCCCTGACCGACGACGGCCACCGCAGTGGGGTTCGCGACTGCCGCGGCCGACAGCAGCGCGGGCAGGGTCGTCGCCTGCACGGGGTGGGCGGTCGCGTTGCGCACCTCGACGATGTGTTCGTGTTCCGCTGCGGCGAGCAACCCGATGTCACCCACCGGAGTCGTAGCGTCCTTCGCCACTGCGGCGAGGAACCGCTCGAATCGGGCGATGAATCCGGTGACCGTGCTTTCGTCGAACAGATCGGTGGCGTAGGTGATGAACCCACCGATCCCCGTCGGAGCGCCGTCCTCGTCGTAGGCGTCGGACACGATGAGATGCAGATCGAACTGCGACACGTCGATGTCGGACGCGACGCCCGCCACGCTGAGGCCGGGCAGCTCGAGCGCGTTACGCGCCATGTTCTGGAAGGAGAGTCCGACCTGGAACAGCGGGTGATGTGCTGTCGTACGCGGTGGACTGAGGACCTCGACCAATCGCTCGAAGGGAATGTCGGCGTGGGAGAACGCCGCAAGATCCGTTTCCCGCTGCCGGGCCAGTAGATCCGCGAACGGCTCGCCGCCGTCGACGCGGGTGCGGAACACGACGGTGTTGACGAACATGCCGATCAGGTCGTCGAGTTCACGCTCGCCGCGGCCGGCGACCGGCGTGCCGACGGCGATGTCGTTCGACCCGGACAATCTGGCGAGCAGAACCGCGAACGCGGTGTGCACAACCATGAACATCGTGGCGTTGTGTTCCCGGGCCAGCCGCAGCAGCCCGGCGTGGATATCGGCCCCGATGTCGACGTTCACCCGCGCGCCCGCCAAGGAGGCGACCGCCGGACGCGGCCGATCGGTGGGAAGCTCGATGAGATCCGGCAGTCCCGCCAACTCGCCGCGCCAGTACTCGACCTGGCGGGCGGCGAGCGATTGCGGATCCGCTTCATCACCGAGAACCGCACGCTGCCACAGCGCGTAGTCCGCATACTGCACTCGTAGGGGCGACCACCCCGGCTCGCCGCCGGTCGCTCGGGCGGCATATGCCGTCATGATGTCGCGAACCAGGGGCCCCATGGACGAACCGTCGGCGGCGATATGGTGCGCGACAACCGCGAGAACGTGCTCTTGCGGCTGCGTACCGGCCACTTCGAGCAGCCGAACCCGGATCGGGACATCGCGGGTGACATCAAAGGGTGTCATCGCGAGTTCGTGTACTACAGCAGCGATGTCGGCGCCGTCCACACGGATCGGAGCCAACCCGACCCGTACGAGCGGCAGCACGACCTGGATCGGACCGTCGGCGGTGTCGGGATACACAGTCCGCAACACCTCGTGGCGAGCAACCACATCATCGAAGGCGGTACTCAGCGCCGACACATCGAGTGCACCTGTCAACCGCAGCGCGAACGGCAGGTTATACGCCGCCGCACCAGCACTCACCGCACCGTCGCCGAGGTCCTCGAACCGGTTGAGGAACCACATCCGCTGCTGGGCGAGTGACAGCGGCAACCGGTCCGGCCTGGCGATCGCACCCAGCTCGATCCCGTCTCCCCCGCGTGACAGCGACTCGACAGCATGAGCCAGTGCGCTCACCGTCGGCGCCTCGAACAGCATCCGCACCGACACACGCTCGCCCAGCGCGGTACCGAGCCGGGCGACCAGACGAGTGGCGATCAGCGAATTGCCGCCGAGTGCGAAGAAGTCGTCATCCGCGCCGATCCGTTCGATACCGAGCACCTCACCGAAGATGCCGGCCACGATCTGCTCGATGGGCGACGTGGGCGCGCGGAACTCCCCGGCGGTGAAGACAGGTTCCGGCAGTGCTCTACGGTCGAGCTTTCCACTCGTGTTCAGCGGGAACGCTGCCAGCGGCACGACGACCGACGGGGTCATATAAGCCGGAAGCGTCTCGGCAAGAGCGAGACGGACGGCATCGGGTTCGATGGTGCTGCCCGGGGACGGCACGGCGTAGGCAACCAGCTGGTCACCCAGTTCGGAACCGACGACCACCGCCACGGCCTGACTCACCGACGGCTGCGCGAGCAAGGCGGTTTCGATCTCGCCGAGTTCGATTCGCTGGCCACGGAACTTCACCTGGAAGTCGGTGCGGCCCAGGTAGTCCAGATGTGCGGGACGGTCACCGACGCCGCGGCGCCACAACACCAGATCGCCAGTCCGATACATCCGGGAACCGGCCCCGAAGGGGTCGGCGACGAATCGATCCGCCGTCAGGTCAGGGCGGCGCACATAGCCGCGTGCGAGCTGGTCTCCGGCGAGATACAACTCACCCGGCACACCGGGGGGAACCGGCTGGAGTCGTGAATCCAGCACGTACACACCGACATTCCATTGCGGCAAGCCGATGGGCACGGAGAGGCGGTCGTCTTCTTCTGCCTGCCAATACGTTACGGATACAGCCGCTTCGGTTGGCCCGTAGAGATTGTGTACCCGTGCGCTCGATACGAGCGCGAAGGCTGCAACAGTTTCCGGCGGCAGCGCCTCACCGATGACGAAGACCTCGCGAAGACTTCCGAGCAGTTCCGCGGAAGTATGGGCGGCGAACACCGTGAGCATGGAGGGCACGAAGTCGGTGACAGTAACACCGTGTCGCGCAATGCTTTCGGCGACATAGGCCGGGTCACGGTGTCCGTCGTGGGTGGCTACGACCAGTTGCGCGCCGCGCCGCAGCGGCATGAAGTATCCCCAGAGCGACACGTCGAAGGTGGTGGCGGTCTTCTGGAAATACACATCGTGCGGGCTGAGTGGGTACTCCGAGAGCATCCACTCCGTCTGGTTGTTGATCGCCGCGTGCGAAACCGCGACGCCCTTGGGCCTTCCGGTGGAGCCGGAGGTGAAAATGACGTACGCGGGGTTCTCCGGACGCACCGGCCGGAGTAGTTCCCCCGCATCCAGCGGCGTATGTGGGTACCTGCCCATGTCGGCGATGTCCAGGTGAACGAGATCGGTCCCGGCGGGGGCCACAATCGCATCGGCCGTGGTCGTCACTACGCACCGCGGGCGCGCGGTGTCGAGGATGTGGCCGATCCGTTCGGCCGGATGGTCCGGATCGAGCGGCACATACGCGCCACCCGCCGTGACGATGGCGTACATCCCGACCACTAGTTCCAGCGAGCGTCGCACTGCCAGACCGACCAGCGACTCCGCGCCGACACCGTGGTCGATCAGCAACCGCGCCAGCTGATTGACCCGAGCATCGAACTCCCGGTAGGTCAGCTCCTGACCCTCGAAGTGCACCGCCACGCGGTCAGGGAATTCGGCCACGGCACGGCGATAGCCGTCCAGCAACAACTCCGGCGCCACCTGGTGGCGGGTGTCGTTCCATTCGTGCAGGATTTCCCGGCGCTCGTCCTCACCCAGCAGGTCCACGGCACCGATCTCGGTGGTGGGCGCCGCCGACACGGCGTCGAGCAGACGGACGAACCGCTCGGCCATCGAGGCCACGGTTCCCTCGTCGAAGAGATCTGTCGCGTAGGTGAAGGTGGCGGTCGCTCCGCCGCTGCCCATCGGCACGACGGACAGCTGCAGATCGAACTTGGCTGTCGCCCCATCGAGTTCCACAGCGTCGACGTTCAGCCCAGGCAATTCGACCTGTGGCGTCTCGAAGTTGTTGAAGAACAGCGCGACCTGGAACAACGGGTGATGGGCCTGGGTCCGCACCGGGTCGAGAACTTCGACCAGCCGCTCGAAGGGCATTTCACTGTGTGAGAAGGCCGCCAGGTCAGCCGCTCTCACTGTTTCCAACAGGTCGATGAACGTCGCTGCCGAGTTCACCGTCGTGCGAAGCGCAAGGGTGTTGACGAACATCCCGACCAGGTCATCGAGTTCGCGTTCGCCGCGACCGGCGACCGGCGTACCGATCACGATGTCGTCGGTTCCGCTCAACCGCGCCAGCAACGCGGCGAACACACTGTGGACCACCATGAAGGGCGAGGCGTTGCTCGACTGTGCGAGTTCCTCGATGCGGGCGTTGACTTCCGGGCTGATATCGAACGCGAATTGCGCTCCCCGACCGGAAGCGACGGCGGGACGCGGCCGATCCGAGGGGAGCTCGAGCAGGCTCGGCGCGCCCCCCAGGGCCGCACGCCAGAACTCCAACTGGGCGAAGGCGATCGACGTCGGGTCCTGTTCGTTCCCGAGCACCGACCGCTGCCATAACGCGTAGTCGGCGTACTGCACCGGCAACGGCGCGAACCGAGGCGCATTTCCCTCGCGGCGTGCCACGAACGCGGTCAGCAGATCACGGACGAACGGCCCGATCGATGTGCCGTCGGCCGCGATGTGATGGACGACGACGGCGACGACATGGCTCTCGGGCCCGAGCTCGGCGAGTTCGATGCGCAACGGCACTTCGGCGGCGACATCGAACCCGACGGAGACGAGTCCGGTCAGCCACCCGGGGACTTCGCTCTCGCGCAGGGACCGCACCGGCAGCGCAGGCCGGGCCTGCTCGATCGGGAGAACCACCTGGTAGCCGGTACCGTCCACCGCCGGGTACACCGTGCGCAGTGTCTCGTGCCGTTCGGCCAGGTCACCGAACGCCGCACGCAACACCGGCACGTCGAGCGGGCCGGTCAGCCGGAGTGCGAAGGCGATGTTGTTCGCGGCCGAGGTGGCGTCGAACTGACTCAGGAACCACATGCGCTGCTGTGCCAGCGACAGCGGAATGCGGTCCGGGCGAGGCTGCGCGATCAGTGCGGTGCGGACGTCCTGATCGGCCAGCGGCTCCAGCCCTCCGGCCAATTCGGCCACGGTGGCGGCTGTGAACACCAAGGAGGCAGGCGCCCGGGCGCCGATCGCCGCGCCTAGGCGCGCGACGACGCGCGTGGCGATCAGGGAGTTGCCGCCGAGGTCGAAGAAGTTGTCGTCGGCGCCGACAAGGGCCGCCGGTTCGAGCAGTTCGGTGAACACCTCGGCGACGAGTTCCTCGAAGCGTCCCGCAGGAGCGCGGTATTCGCGCTTACGCAGCTGCGGTGCCGGCAAGGCACGGCGATCCAACTTACCTACCGGGGTCAGCGGAATCTCGTCGAGAACGGTGATCGAGGTCGGAACCATATGCGCGGGAAGACTGCGCTCGGCCGCCGCAGTCAGCGCGGTGAGATCGATCTGCGCACCCGGGGCGGGATGCACGTAGGCCGCGAGAATCGTCGCGCCGTTGTCGAGCGTGTGACCGACGGTGACAGCGAAATCGACGGCATCGGCGGCGGCGAGCACCGCGTCGATCTCCCCGAGTTCGATGCGGAAGCCGCGGACCTTCACCTGGTGATCGTTACGGCCGGCGTACCCGACCTCGCCACCGGCGGTCATGCGCACCAGGTCACCGGTGCGGTACATCCGAGAGCCGTTGCCGCCGAAGGGGTTCGCGACGAATCGCGTCGCTGTCAGTCCCGGTCGGCCATGGTAGCCGCGCGCGACCTGTTCGCCTGCGATGTACAGCTCACCGAGTGACCGGTCGGGCATCGCCGACATTCGGTCGTCCAGGACGTATTCGGCGACCCCGGCCATCGGTGCGCCGATCGCAATCGGCCCACCGACGACCAGCGGGGCGCTGATGTTGGTGAGAATGGTTGTTTCGGTCGGACCGTAGACATTGAGGAACCGCCGTCCGCCCTGGGCCCAGCGATGGACCAGCTCCGGCGGGCAGGCTTCGCCGCCGGCGGCGAGAAGTCGCAGACTGTCGAGCCCCTCGGGATCAATGGAGGCCAGTGCGGCAGGAGTGATGAAGCCGTGCGTGACCCGTTCCCGACGCAGCACAGCGGCCAGCTCGTCGCCACCGAGCACATCCGGCGCCACGATCACCATGGTCGCCCCGGACCCCAGCGCGAGCAGTAGCTCGAGGACGGAGGCATCGAACGACGGCGACGCGAAATGCAGCGTGCGCGCGTCGGCATCTACGTCGAACTGTCGCCGTTGCTCCTCGCAGAACGGCTCGAGTCCGGCTTGGCTCACCACCACGCCTTTGGGCACACCTGTCGACCCGGAGGTGTAGATGACGTAGGCGATATGTTCTGCCCGCAGTGGTAGCACTCGGTCCGCATTGATGATGGGCTCAACGGAGTAGCCCCTGACCTCCGCCGCATCCTCCAGCGCTCCCAGGTCGAGCCACTCCACACCGCCGGGCAACTTCCCGTGCTCGCGAGTGACCGTAATACCCAGCGCCACACCGGAATCCGAGACCATGTGCGTGATGCGATCAGCCGGGTACCTCGGATCGATCGGGACGAACCCGGCACCGGTCTTGGCGATCGCCCACACCGCGAGAACCGATTCGATCGATCGGGTGATTCCCATCGCGACCAGGCTCTCGGGGCCGACACCGAGATCTATCAGGTACCTGGCGATCCGGGTGGAACGCTGATCGAGCTCGCGGTAGCTCAGCGATCCGAGCGTGCCCGTGCCATCGGCGAAAACAAGCGCCACCCCATCCGGGTTCTGCTCGACTGCCGCCGACATGAGCCGCGGCAATGTGAAGGCTCCTGCCCGCCGAGCTCGCGCAGGCCGCTGCCGCCGCCCCGCTCCCGCCTCGCCGCCGACAAACCCGCTCATGGAACCCGCATCCGCCGGACGCATAACCCTCTAACCTGCCCTGACGCCGCGCACACAGGGCGGTGCACACACGGCCACCTAACGGACTCCGCCCCGGCGGTACCCTACCATTCGAAAACTAAACCTCTACTTGAAAGCTTCTGTGACAGTGGGCAAGTCGGCCCATCACTCCTGCTCGAGGCCGGATTGAAGCCGCCAACAGACGGTCGCCCAACGCAGAAGAGGCCCAACCCACAAGGGGTTGGGCCTCTTCTGTTCTGTCGAGCGTGGATTCTCAGCCGATGCACGCCACATGAAGCCGAATTCGGCTCCGCTCTCGGGCTATACGCGGGCACACTCCGTTCGAGCGCTGTGCGAGAGCAGTTCAGGTGACCCGCACGAAAGTGCTTGTCCCGCCACTGATCGTCGCCTGCCACGAGGTGAGCTGGACGGTGTGGAGAGTTTCCACGGTGACCAAGTCTCCAACCTGTAGCGCCACCGATGCGCTGACCAGCAGGGTGCCACCGGTGCCGGAGACTGCGGCACCGGTCGCCACCACAGTGCCGTTGACCAACAACCGCGCTTGGAATGACGCGGTCGTACCCGCGCCTGCCACGACGACGGCGGCCGACAACTGGGCGGAAGCAGTCGCGCTCTGCACCTGCAGCGCGTTGCCGGAGACGACCGAGGACGGATAACCGACGGTGTCGGCAGTCCATGCGGGCACCGTCGTCCACTGGTTGTACGACCCCATCGCGGAACTGCCGTTCTTGGTCATCGCGACGGGGGCGAACACGTCACCGCCGACGAACATGTGCGGCATCAGCTGTTCTCCTCGTTCGCCGGGGCCGCAGGCGGTTCCGGATGCACCGCCTCAGGCTCGGGTGTCGTCCCCGAATCAGAACCTCCCTCAGGCGCGGGCTCCGGCTGAGGCTCAGGCTGAGGCCCTGGCTCCGGCTCCGGCTCCGGCTGGGGCTCAGGATCTCCCTCGACATCACGCGCAGCCCCGGGGTACCCCGCCTCGGGCAATGCCCATTCCGGTGTCCCGCCCTCGGGAACTTCCTGCTGAACAGGGGTCGCTTCCCAGGTCATCACCGGGCCACCGATCTGCAGTACAGGCATCAGATCGTCACACCCTGAAGGCTCGCTTGCAGACCGCGGCCGGCCGGGCTGTCCGCTGTCGTCACGAAGACCGTCAGCCGGTCACCTGCGACGAAGTTCCAGGCACCCGAAACCGTCGTGTCCAGTGCGTGATTCGCTGCGGTGATCGTCGCGGCGGTGCCGGTCACCGTCGTCCCGTTCTTGCGAAGCTCGACAACCAGGTTGCCGGTACCCGCCGTTTCACCGCGGTAGGTGATCTTGGAGACGGTGATCGGCCGCTCGATTCGCACCCCTTCAGGCACGGTGGTGCCCGCACCTGCGGCACGGACGCCGGTGTGGGATTTGAAGGCGATGTCATAAGCCTGACCGGCCGCCGTCGGGGGGCGAGCATTCGAAAGGCGAGGATCGGTAGTCCCGACGGCGGCGATGACGGCACGCGCTTCTTCCTCGGTGTTCGCGCCGAGGAACGCATCACAGATCGGGGTCAGACCGGTGATGTCGGTGACGTGGTGCGTGTGCGCGGTCGGCGTGCGTGCGTTGTGCAGACGCGGGTCGTCACCGGCGACGGCGGTGGTCGCGGTGTCACCGATGGTGGGCGGGAACGTGGCGGGCTTGCCCGTGATCCCGGACCACTGCGTCGTGCCCGCAGGACCACGAACCGTGACACCCTGGCCGTTCGGCGTCCAACCGCTCACCTCGTCGTAGATGTAGAGCAAACCGTCGGCTTTGACAACGAACTGGCTACCGTCGGCGACAGTTGTCGGCAGCTCGGCATAGGTGTTCACCTGGCCGTCGATCTGGATTCCCGCGCCGCGGGGACCCATGATCACGGCGTTGCCGGCCGAGGCAGGAACCGGCGAGACGAGTGTGAGGTCCACCAGACCGGTGGAGCCGACGTCCGGGTTCTCCGGGTCCGCCCCGGAAACATACTTCGGCACGTGGAAGCTGAAGGGTTCCAGCGAAATTCGCTCACCGTCGTAGGCGAGGTCGAACGAGACGCGCCACGTCCAGTCCGAAGGATTGGTCGCCGAGCCGGGCGCGACGAGCCGCACCCCGCGCTTGCCGCGCCAGGTGAGATAGCCGAATTCGTCGAGCTGGCATTCGTAGTGCTTGGGCAGCTGAACATAGGTCGCGGGACCGGCCTGCGCACCGGCGACGAGCACCTTGGGGGCGTCGGCGGTAAAGGTGATCGTTCCGGTCAGGGGTGGAAATTCGGGGAGGTCGCCCAGGTCGGGCCCGTCGATGACGTTGGCGAGGAATCGCCCGACAACTTTTCCGTATTCGAGTGGGGGCAGATCAGCCATGGATCAATGCCTTTCGAGAGAAGTGGGTCACGCGGCGATCGGCACGGCGCGGACCTGCAGGTGGGAGTAGTTGCTGTAGACGGTGTAGCTGCCGTCGCCGGCGACACGTTCGACAACGACGTAGAGGGTGACCGTCTGATTCGCAGGGACGATTCCGAAAGTGGCGCCAGGGTGCATCGGGTAGTCGAAACCCGGTGACACCGGCACGTAGGCAAGGCGGGTGACCCAGTGTCCCCATCCCATACCCACGACGTCGCCTTCCCAGGAACCGATACGAACGGTCACGTCACAACGGTTCGGGGAAGCGGATTGCAATACGACAGCACCTTCCACCTGCGGCCGCCACGCCATCGGCTGGGCGGGCACGGTGATCGTTGCCAGAACCTTCTTCTGCTCCTTCAGATTCTTCCCGCTGAAGAACTGTTTCTCCCCGATCACCCAGGGACCCTGCGGAGCCGGAGTCGGAGCCGGGCGAAACTTCTGCACACCCGCATCCCATGCGAGCACGTGATTCTGGTTGAGCGGCCGGTCGTCGTCGATCAGTACGTCGGCAGCGTCCTGAATACGTCCGGCCGCACCCGGATCACCCTGTGCACCCCTGGCACCACGCGGGAAGGTGATCTCGAGCTGCTGATCGGGAGCCGAGCCGATGATCTGCGCTGCGGCGGCCGAGCCTTCCGCTCCGGCAACAGCTCTGCCGGACAGGGCATTCGGGCGACCGCGGCGGCCCCTGGCCCGGAACGCATCGTCGAACGCGATGAATTCCATTCCGGTCCAGTAGTAGACCGCGTTCTCCGCGATCACTCGCCAAGCCTTGCGCGCATCTTCGGTGCCGAGGCCCATCGCCTCGAGTGCTGCGCTGTCGGCTACATCGCCCTGCCAATGCCACGGCCACGCTGCCTCGCCCTCGGGTCCGGCGGGACCAGCGGGACCTTCACGCAGCTCGATCAGAACCTCGCGGTCCACCAATTCGACCGGATTCACGGTGTAGGGCAGTCCGACCGAATCCGCGACGCCGCGCATGGTGATCATGACGTCTTCGTCGTAGACGTAGGTATTGTCGCCGTTGCTCACACTGCCCCCACGGGTCGGGCCATGCACACGATCTGCGAGCCGGCCATGGTGTAGTCGTAATTGGCGGTGCCGGCATTGCGGCTCAGCACCACGTACAGGGTGACGCCCTGCCCAGCGGGCACAACGCCGATCGGATTGTCGGGGGTCATACTTCGCACCCCGAAGAAGGGCTGCAGCCGTGCACGGGTCGTGGCGCCTGTCACGTGGCCTGAACCGACTGCCACGCGCTGCCCTGTGGCCGAGCCGATCCGCACCTCCACGTCGATCCTGGTCGTGAACTGGTCGCTGTTCTCGACCGATCGAACCAGAACGCCACCGCTGATCATCGGGCGCCAAGCGGTGTCCTGGGCGGGAATATTCAGCTGAGCGACAGTTTTCGTAGCCGCCGTGATCCCGCTCTGCGATGGCGCGAAGCCCGCGCCGCCGTCCCAGGCGCGGTCGTTGACGATCGACCACGGACCACGCAACCCTGGGTAAGACGCAGGTTTCCACTTCTCGAGAACCGCATCCCACACTGGGACCGCACCGTCCGGATGCTCGCCATCCAGGTAGTCCGGTGCTTGACGAACCGGGCCGGGACCACCCTGCGGCCCCTTCTTTCCTTGCATGCCTCTCGGCACCACAAGGTGAAGGATCAGATTCGGCGGCGTACCCGCGACCGTCACCTCCAGGCCGGAGTTCGCCGGGCCGGTGGTGACAGAGCCGATGGAAACCGAGCAAGGTTCTCCATCAGGCCCGAGAGCCCCGAAAGCATCGGCGAAGGTGTCGAAACCGGTGCCGTTCCAATACGCGAGAGCACCGGTGGACAACACCCGCCAAGCCTTGCCTGCCTGAGCAGTCCCGAGCTTGGTGGCCAGCGCGGTCAGCGCGGCCTGATCAGCGATATCGCCTTCCCAGCGGAACGATCGAGCCGCTTCACCAGCCGGCCCGCTCGGGCCTGGCACGCCTGTCATCAACTCCAGCGCGCCACCGCGGGGGCTGCCCTGCATCGCTTGGACGACACCGGGCTGCCCGATACCTTCGTCGATTCCGCGGATCACAGCGGAACCGAAATATTCTCCTACAGTTGTCATTTCCACTCACTCTGTGGGTTCTGCGTAGACGACGAGCGAACAGCGACCCGGTGAAAATCCGATGTTGCCGGTGCCGGTTCCGATACGCTCCACCGCCGCGACGAGGGTGGCCGGCTGCCCGGCCGGCACAGTGGCGTAGTCCGACGACGGCGACAGCGAGCGGGTGGTCGTTCCATCTCGATAACAGGGAGCCGCGGGCAGATACATCCAGCCACCGCTACCCGCCGCCGTGCATGCGACCAACGCGCCCTGCGAGTTACTCAGTCGCACGGTGAATTCCGCTGTCTGAGAGCCGTTGTTGACCGAGTAGACATAGGCCTGGCCATAGACCCGTGGCCGCCAGGCGAAGGGCTGCGCCGGAATGACGAAGCTCGCTACGTCGATCCGGCTGGTCGCCTCGACCGTTTCGGCCAGAAAGTCGTCTTGATACCAGCCCCACGGACCGGTACCCAGCGGTGCGGATGCGGAGCGGAAGCGACGACTGGCCCGGTCATAAGCGAACACCCCGCCGTGGCTCGGCCCGCTTGTCGTCTCGTAGTCCGGGGAACCGGTAATCGGCCCGGATTCTCCGGGAGGACCTACCTCACCTGGAAATCCCGCGGCGGCGGTAACTCGCAGCTCCTGGTCGGCACCGGTTCCGATGAACTCGACCGCGGGAACAATCAGTTCCTCGCGGTGGAGGGTTTCGACCACGGAAATGGTGTTCGCCGGAGCGGGCATACCGGTTGGACCGACCGCATCCACCGAATGCCGCCAGCCCGCTTCGGTCCACACATCCATACCGTTGTCGTCCAGTCGATGCCACCACTTTCCGCGGTCTTCCGGACCCAGTCCGGTCGGACGCGCGGCGGCATCTGCGATGGTCCCCATCTTTCGAAAGGTGCTGCGTGGCTTACCACGCGGACCCTCCGGACCGGCCGGTCCCGCAGGTAGTGGCAGGCCGTAGACATCGTCGGGGACCTGGACCTGAGCTTCGAGGATCGGGAGCCCGTCGATATCGGGAGATCGTTCGGCGGTGATATGGGCGGGAAAACTGATGTCCGCCATAGTTGTTTCCTCCTCTGGGTGAGGGATGTCAGATGATGAGCAGGTCCAGGTCGGCACCGACGTCGGTGGACAGATCCTTGATGGCGGACGCGACTCGACCGAGGCGCTGCCAGGCCTTTACGACCGAGTCCTCTTCGTCGGAGCCGTCACCCACGGTGATCTGCCACGTAGCGGCTGTTTCCCGGTCGTCGGTGAAGGTGAGTTCGGTGACGAAGTCGGTGAAGATCTTCTGGCCCATGGCAAAACCGATCTGGTCACCGAGTCCGAAATCGCGTCCGATCAAGTAGGGCGCGTTGTCCTGAATCGTCACCTTGTGGCTGGTGTAGCCCCTGGACAGATGCAGACCCTGTCGCGCGGCGACGAAGCCGTCGAGCGTGAAGGCCTTGTCGCTGCCGGTGATGTACACCTCGCGGAAGGCATACGGACCGGCCTTGCTCACCCGCTCCATGTCGCGGTAGACCATCCACGCCAGGAACACATCATCGAGCTGGCCGCGATACAGCCAGTCCATGCCGATCAGCGACAGCAGCGCCTTGATCGCCATCTCGATGCCCGCGTTGACCCAGCCGGGCGAACGGCCACCGACGATGATGTCGGTGGCAGTGGGCTTGTGCAGCGCAACTTCAGACGCACCGATTCCGGAGTATTCACCTTCGAAGTACCACACCCACGGCAGATTCCGCATGGTGCCGAACTTGCCCGGCGTCCCGTAGACCGCCTCGTACTCCGTGGTCGAGTCGAACTTCGGGTACCGCATCGGCGTGGTGCCGTCGTCGGCGAATTCCTCGAACCACGAGATGATGCCGTCGAGCAACGAGCCGGTCGGGCCGGTCACGCCCGACTTGTCGACGGTCTCGAGGACAACAGTCGGTTTGTCGAGGAAGAACCACTCTGGTGCCGGCTGTTCGTCCTCGCCCGGCAGGAAGAATCGGGCAGTAAGCATGACACCCGAATCCTCGAGCATCGGCTGGAACAGCTTGTCGGCCATGTCGAATCGCGCCGAGGCCGCGCTCCACCGACTGGTGTCGGTGCGGGGATCGACAGGTACGACCGCGATAGGAAAAGTCGTATTTCCCTGCAGCCGCATCAGATTCATCATCAGGTACGTTGTGACCAGGGTTCGCACCGGGCCGAACAGGATGTGGTGGCGGGGGAACTGGGCCAGCACCGGCGCGAACGGACTCGCCCAGCAGCAGATGGTCGAGACATGGTTCCAGGCATGAATCGCCTCGATGTCCACCGTCTCGACACCGTTCTCATCCCGGACCACCGAGGCCTTGGTGATGTACCCGTCCCACCGAAAACCCCTGGTGTTCACGGTGATCGGCAAAGTGGTGTCGGCATGATTGCCGAACAGGTGGTCGAAGTGCACCATGTCGCGCGGACAGATCATCTTCAACCCGCCGGCGGCGTTCCGCGGAAAACTCACCTGCAACGACAGGTAGCTCCGCTCCTCCCCCACCTCCTGCATGTCCTTGTCCCAGTACCGGACCAGAACCTCTTGATCCCGAGCATCTTCCTGCTCGACCCGAAACATCTCATCCATCCGCCGCGATTCCGCATGCGGGTCCCAAACACCCATCCTCCACCACCTTTCCTTGATTTTGGGCATAAAAAAACCCAACCCGAATCGGGTTGGGTCTCAGCTCGCCGCCTGCACTATTCCAATATCTGCCGCACATGCTCTGCGTAGGCAGCGCTCGCCGACGGAGCCCACCACCACCAATGCGACTCAGGGATACCGATCGGAATAGCACTCTTCGGGAGCGGCGCAACCTCGTCCGCGTGATCGCGCAGCACATCATCGATCTCGGCGACCAATTCGATGTCACCCTCATCCATAGAATCACGCGTTTGCGGATAATTATCGAGTAGGAATTGTATCGCGGACCTACGGACGCTCACATCACGCCACCCATCAATCACCACCGACGTCGCCCGATAATGGCAGTTCATCAGATAGTACGCCATTGTTCGACTGTTCGAATTCACAAGAGAGGAAATGTTGCTCCTCCAGTCGGCTACCGAATCGGACAACTCGCATCCACGGCTCCGAATAATGCACTCCCACTGCACGAGGCCGTCCATGGCCTTCTCGAAATAATCGACCCGAGAATCATGATCCTTCGAGCCACTTCGATCCATCTCGAGAGCGGACTCCAAATCGGAAACGACTGCACTCGTACTATCTGGGAGCGGCGCGTCTCGGCTCACTTCTCTACCGCCTTCGGTACGACGACTTTTGGATCACCATAGCTTGCGATCACTACTTTTCCGTCCGGCATGACCTTCACAATAGCCTCCAACGTCTTCGCACCACCTTCCCAGACGACCGTGCGATGGAACACAATGGTTTTTACCCCGCCCGGGTCACGCCTTTCCTTTACACTGTAGCCGTTCTTCACCGTCTCTGCGGCGCTCGCATGATACCCTGCGAGCGTGGATAGCCCTGAGCTTTCCGGGGCGGGTAGTTCACGTTGGTGCTTAATCGCATGATATGCCGCTCCGACCGAATCTCCGAAGCCGAGACGATCGAGTGACTGTACCGCCGCTATCAAGGGCGCGCGTTCGAGACCCGGGTCAACTGATCTAGCTTGCCACCCACTGGATTCTACCCATCTAACATCATTTACGAGAGCAAGCGAGACCGAATTAAAATCGAATACTCTGGCGGCGTACGCAGGATTGGACTCACCGGGCCTCTTACGCGAGTAGTCTACTGTCTTGCTGTGCTCATCGAACATTGCTTTCACGTACTCATAGTGATTTGCGAAGCTTCGGGGATTCGAAGAACCCGCATGGTCCAGCGCGAATCTCATAGTGACTGGAATGAGGGCTGCCGCCTTACTGGGGAAGCTAGTATTTGCGAGGACACTAAAGGCGCGAATGCGCGCAGGGTCGTTCAAAGCTGTATTCCCGAAAACTTGCCTACCATCTATTCGGTAAGTCCTGAGAAGCTCATCAGCCTTCTTAGAGTTCTTAAGCTCCTTGGCAGAGAGAGTGGGAAATTCGGGCGATTCTCCGAGTCGGACGTATTCGCCTTCGAGCGGCGCGCCCCAAGGTGTACCCTCGCCACCAGGGTTCGGAAGTCGGATGCCCCGCGTAGGAAGGTGAGCGACGACATCTGGCATGTCGACCAAAGTCAGTCCGTCGGGTAGATCTGCGGGCGCCCTACCCTTGAGGATCTCGGGTACCTCCACGGCACCATTGCGCGGTGTCTCGCCGGAGCCGGCAGCAGAACGTCCTAGTGCACGCGCACCGAACCAGGTGGCTCCGATAGCCAAAACAGAGTTCGGGTCGCGCCAGTCCGGAAGACCGACCACCTGACCGGCATGATTGAGGGTGCCAAGATAGTTATCGTTGTCGTACTCCCGCTTCGCCGCCTTCACCTGATCGGCAACGGCTTGTCCGATGTTGTCGCTTGTCGGTAGATTCGGTTCCTTACCGAACATCCCGCCTACACTATTGATAACGGACCCGAGATCAGTCATGGCAAAAAATCCCACACCGATATCCTTGAAAACACGGAGTGTGCCGCCGACGCTGAGCTTGTCGAGCCAACCCAGGTCGGGTCCGGTCGGATCGGGAATGTCAGTAGCTTGGACGGTGTGCTGCACACCGTCCACTCCGATAGAACTGACTGACACGACGTTGCCGTCGCGGTCTTTTACTAGTGCGATACGCGTCTCATCACCGCCCGGCAACTGACTTATCATTCTCGTCAGCTTTTCGGTGGCCACCCGGGACGGGTCAGTCATGAATTCCGTACTAGAGGTGCCGCCTGTCTTCGCTATCGCAGCGCTATAGGCTCGGGTGGCGTCCACAGAGGAGAGCTGTGCGGCCATGCCCTTGGACATTGTTGTCACCGTCACCGGATTGCCATCGCCCGCCGCCCAACCCGTCAGCAACATGCCCTTCGGGTCGAGGGTCAAGCGCGCCACCAGATGGCCGGACCCGTCGATAGTTTCGATTTTCGTATTAGGGCCGTCTGGCATCAAGAAAGTGCGCTTGCTGGTCTTCTCTTCATGGTGGCTTACGACCGGTTTGTTGTTGTCATCGATGTTATAGTTCCACAACCGCTTCTGATTGTCATACTTCCAACCTCGACCACTATTATCTATCTGGCCGGAGAAGGTGCTCTCTACTCCGCCACCGGATTTCGACGTGGTTATGCTGAATGTCTTGTTGCCGTAGTTGTCGACGTGAGTATTGTCGTAAGTTCCCTTTTCGTTCAGCGAGGCGTAGTCCGTTCCCACCCGGTTGCCCTCAGCGTCGTAGCTTGGTGTTCCAACGTGCTTCCAGTCGGCCGTCGCACCGAACTCCGAATGAGGAGCTGCCGACGTGTCGCTACCAGGGAGAAAATTCTGCCCATAAGCGTTTGCTTCAGCGGATGGTTTGTTGACGTAATATTCGCCGCCGAATTCGTTTCGGCCCCATTTCTGATATCCGCCTTGTCCGTTTGCGACGATTCTAGCCGAACTTTTGGTGCCATCCCCCCGATCTTCGACGACATCAACTGATTGGTTGCCATTACCTATGGGGATGGTATAAGTCCTGGTGCCGCCACCCTCCATGGGCACTGTCCAGGTATCGCCCTCCACTCTTCCGGTAGTGTCAGGCATTCCGAAGGGGTCGGAAACAGGCGAAATCAGCGCAGCAGGTGCGGTTGGCGGAACAGGTGACGTTGATGGTGAGGAGCCCGCGGGCTCCTGTGGTGTGGGCACCGCGCCTGGACTGGGCGGAATGTTGGCGGGCGTTGAAGGCACCGGTTGCGGTGTGGCCGCTCCGGACGGTACCGGTTCGTCCAGGAGGTCCAGTGGTGTACCTGTACCTGGGGAGATCTCAGGGTAATTTCCTGTCAGTCCAGGAATCGCGGGAAGACTGGGGTCTTTGAGCGGATCGCTGATCTCCTGAGCAGTCGAAATATGTGCGCTTATATCGGCTTCCAACTTTCGCAACCGAAGTATGCGGTCGTACGCTCTCGCCGCCGACGCCACCGTCAAGCCGTTCTGGCTGTATACGAGTGGATCGCGGGTTGATAAGTCCCACGGAGTCAACGACGCCCGCCACTTTTGAACAGCCGACGAATCAATCGCCCCTGGTGGCGTTGGAATCGCCATCGCGGTACCTCCCTCGCACGCAAGAGAGCCCAATCCGGTTGGCGGATCAGGCTCTCTTGCAGTAGTTTCAGTTTTCGGTACGGATCAGAACGGCCGGGACGACCTCGGCGTCACGACCCCGATGACGCTCGACTCCGTATTTCCTCCGTCGACCTTCACCACGATGTCCGTACTGGTCCACGGATCCAGTGATGCCAGCCAACGTCGGCCGGCCAGCTGACCCCACACGTTGACGCCGACGGAGTCGCTCCCGGAGTACAACCGGGCTGTGCGGTGTCGGGGGTGCGTATCGATTCGAAGCGTCTGCCCCTCGACCAAGCGCGGGGTCTGCACCATTCGGGGCTGATCTCCGCCGACCGGGTCCAGAATCGACCAACGACCTGGGCCGTTCATCGTGTACCGCGGCCAGGCTGGCTGATCAGCGGCGTTGCGAATTCGCAGGATGCCCTCGCCCAGGCCGGACGCGTTGGTCCACACCGCGGTCTCGTCGAAGTGCCGCTCGAGCGGATCCATCGCCGTGGCCGAAATCTTGTACATGGCGAAGCCATTGCGTGCCGGGTCGATGTCGCCCGAAGGTTCGGGCGCGCCATCGAGCTGGAACTGCTGGAAGCGCCAGCCCTGGTGCCGCGTGAAGTAGCCGACGGTGACCGGCTTGTCTGTCGACCAGCCACGGAACCAGGCATCGTGGACCGCGAGGAATTCGCGGACGGGATTCGATTCGCGAGCGCCTACTGCGGTCGAGATGATCGCGAGGAAGTCCCATTCCTTCTTCCAGCGCACCGAGCGGGCGAAGGTGGCACCGTCCTGACGGGCGCCTTCTGTCGTGAGCAATTGGACCGGGGCGAACATGAATCCGGTTTGCGCGGAAAGTCTTACGCCTTCGCGCCCCGCGTTTGGGCCGGCCAGGTGCCAGACCCGCCCGTTGACATCCCACACCACGATCTTGGTGTCTTGGCTGTTGAGCAATTGGTGAGTCATCGCCCGATCCCTCCTCCGCGCTGCTGCACGAACGTAAGACGGCGCTGGACGCGGGCGATGGAGATCGCGACGCTCTTGGGGTCCATGCCATTGAAGTTGTAGATGTCGCCGCGGGCGGTGTGGCCGCCAGGCCCGTCGGCAAGGTCCGTCAGACCGAAACCGGTACCGACAAGTTCCTTGGCCGTACTCGCCATCCATTCGACAGGCTTGGCGACAAGGTCGACTGCCTTGCCCGCAACGACCGACCCGGCGAGCGAACCGAGCACCGACCCGATCGCGGCGCCGGCCGGACCGGCGATCGCCGTACCCAGACCCGCACCGAGGAAGCTGCCGACCTGCCCCGCCGCGTCTTGGGCAAGACTCTTGGCTGCGCCGGTGACGCCCTTGACCAAGCCACCCGACGAGGAACCGGACAGAAACCCGGAAATGCCTGCGGTCAGGCTGTCACCTTCGCTGAAGTCGAAGGCCTTTTGCTGCTCGAACGGCAGGATGAATTCGTCTTCAGGGTTGATACCGAGCTGCTTGGCGAGCTCGCCTTCGGCCGCGAGGGCCTCCGAGACGGACGGAATGCCGAGGGCCCCGACCAAAGCTCCGACCGTAGATCCGGCATCACGCAGAGCAGCCGTGTCGCTGAGGCCGAGTGACTTACCGAAGTTGCTCGCCAGCTCGCCGCCGACGATCGAACCACGATCAATGTAGTCGGCGCCGCCGAAAGTGCTCTTGTGCACGGGTTCGGCCAAGCTGGTCCCCCGGAGGCCCTCGCTGAGGCTCGGGGTTCGAGGTGTGGTGGATGCCCCACTCGCGGTGGTGCCCCCGGTGCCGCCCAGAACGGTCACGCCATTCGAGCCGTTGCCACTCACGACGATGCTGTTGCCACCACCGGTCGATCCGCCGTCACCGCTCGGGATGGTCACCGTCGCCGGAGAGGCGCCGCCTGGTGCCACCACTCCGCCCGCCCCACCGTCGAGCGGCATCTCCGTCGGCATGGGGTCGATCTGGGTCTTCAACGACATCGAGGCGGCGAACCCGCCTCCGAAACGCGACCCGATCGACTCGCCGAGCGACTTACCGATATCCGGCGCCAGCTCACCGGCCGGGCCCAATGCGGGGGCGATAGCGCGACCGAGTGCCAAGCCCACTTGGCCGCCGGCTTCTGTCGCCGAGGACATGATCCCCGCCGTCAGAGCCTCGGACAGCGAAGCCAACGGCGCCACCGATCCGGTAGCTGCGGCGGTCGACGGCTCTGCGAATGCAGGCGCGATATTCATGACGCCCTGCGGCTGAACGTTCAGCTCGGCCGACAGGGGCGGCGCATCATTCAGACCTGGTGAATACTGCTGGCCCAGATCGACTTTCACCGGGTCGTTGGTGCGGCGGGTGAGCGGCCCACTCCCTCCGAAAACCGGGGCGAGAGCGCCACCCAGCGCAGCACCGACAGCACCAGCTGCGTCGATCGCAGCACCGCCGACACCGCCGAGGACATCCGCGATCAGACCTGTTCCGAGTAGATCACGCCAGCGGTTCGGGTCACCCATCGGAGAGCTGCCGACGACACCGCCGTCAGCGAAGCCCGGAAGCATTCCGGCCAGGTAACCGGCGGACGGAACCCAACCCGCATTGATCGCTTCCAGCAACGGCAGCGCATTGGAAGTCGCGGCCGCATTGACCACGAATTCACCGTTCGACAACCGCGCGAGAATGGAGTCGCTTGTGCCGGTGCCGGGTCCGCGCACAGTGCCACCGCCGGCGTAGCCGGCAGGCACTTCTACGACATCGTCGACACCCGACTCGGCCTTCGCCGGATTCAGCAGTGTCGTCTTGGAGGAGAACTTGATCAGCCGAGTCTTGGTCTCGGCATCGTCACCGCCGGGGCGGAGCAGATCCATCGCCTGCCCCGCGACCCGTTCGGCGATAGCGCCCGGCTGGGTGCCGAGAACGTCGGAGAGGACGCTGTCGAGAACTCCGAACAGACCGGAGCCGATCAGAGCGTTCGGTGGGATTCGGCCATCCGAATCAAGGGTGATCGGATCTTCGTCGGGCAGGGTGATCGTCGCAGTTCCCGAGCCGGAGCCGCCTTCCCAGACGGCTCCGCTCGGCAGAGTGATCCGCTTTCCCGGAGCCGGTTGGCCGCTCGTGGTCATCGCAAGAACGTCCGGCAATGTCATCGCCGTTGGGCGTTTCTTCTTCACAATTGGTATCCACTTTCTGCGTTCGACCGCTCCGGCGCTGCGGCCACCTACTCGGTCCAGCCGAGGAACTCGTTCATCTGCTCGAGTTGTGTTGCCGTGCCGAGACGTTCACGATCCGACTTCACACCGGGCCGCTGAATCGGCTCCGGGCGGTTGCGTCCGCGCCTGCCGTCGTCGGTGCGCGCCCATACCAGCCACCGAAGGCTGTCGGACACGTCGGCCAGCAGGTGTTCGGCGACTTGCCATCGGCTCGATTCCGGATACATCGTCCGCAGCAGTGCGGACTCGATCGGCAGGTGCTTCACGATGGCCCGCAGATCAGCCCACCCGAGAACGTCCGTACCGAGCATCCGCAGCCGCAAGCCGAGCGCGATCAGGTCGTATTCGATTGCCTCGCTGTGCTCTTCGAGAAGAGCATCGAGGCTTAGGATTCCCCCAGGCTCAGCCCCGAGTGCGCGCGCCAGGCTTCGAGCAGCTGGTGGTATGCATCGGGATCCATCTCATCGAGCACCGCGAGCGCTTCCGGGGTCAAGCTCAACTCGAGCAGGGTGTACATCGCGTCGACGTCACCGAGCCGGCGGATCCGGCGCACGAGGCCCGGCTTCAGGTAGGAAAGCGACGGCAGCACGATCTCGGCGCCGTCGACGACGTAGGTGAAGTCGTCCTTCACGGTGCTCGGCTGAGCAATCTTGATGGGGGCAGCAGGAGAAGTCATGGGTAGCAGACCCTTTCGTTGTTGCAGAGTTTCGACAGGTGTTTGAAGAAGGGGCCCAGCGGCGGCGGGCGGGCCTGCGCATAGGTGTATTGACCCGCCGCCGTTGGGGGTCTAGAGGGGATCAGGCAGTCTTGATGCCGTCGTCCAGGTAGCGGTAGGCCTTGACGCCGGAGTCGTCCTTGAAGGCCTCGACGTTGATGGTGAAACCGGCCAGCTCGTTGGACACGAACTTCTTCTCGGTGATCGAGGAGATCTTGGCGTTCGGCAGCACGATGCGCAGCTTCTTGTCCTCGGTCTTCATATCGAAGATCCACGAGCGACGCGGCAGCACCATGCCGGTTTCCTTGACGTTGATCAGCTTGCCGGAGGTGGTGGTGGCCGCGGTGGCGGTCACGTTGTTCTCACCGAAGATCTCGCCGAGCACGTCCTGGTCCCACACCGCGTACAGGGTGAGGCCGAAGCGAACCGAGTGCTCGGTCTGCAGCTGGGCGATGATATCGGCGTTCCAGTCCTTGACCGTCTCCACCTTGCGCTCGCCGAGCGACTCGATGCCGTCCTCGGAAACGTAGCCCAGCGCCTTGAAGGCGGGAGCGATGGTGCCGGCCGCGGTGGTCGGCAGGGTGGTGTTGAGCGGCGCCACCAGGACACCGCCGGAAACGGCCAGGTTCGGGGTACCGGCGCCGATGTAGTTGCTGGAAGGCAGAGCCATTGTGTTTACTCCCTTGGGATTGTTGCGCAGGCCCTCGGGATTGGTACTTCAGTTGTTCGACTCCGTAGGGAGTCAGGCGAGGACGGTGCCTCGCACAATCAGGTCGGCGACAAGTGTGTACCGCGGAGCGGCGGTCGCCGGATCGGTGTCGTTCTCCATGCCGGCGTCCTCTACCTGATCGCACCAGACGGTGCCCAGGTAGCCGGGGGCGGCCGCACTCAAGATCGAACGCACCAGGGCGGCAAGGGTTGCCGCTCCGCCTGCGTCGTCGGTGCATTCGAGAACGACGCGAGGACGGTCGAGGATCAGGTGGGCGCTTCGGCGACCCTCCCGATCTTCGACGTCGACTCGGGCTTTTCGGTCGTTTCTGGTTACTCGGACCATGCGGGTCGGATGCGGATCCTGCACCCGACTGACCACAGTCGCCGTATCAGACATCGCGGCAAGTTCTGTCGCAAGATACGCGACCAAAGTTTGTTCGATATCAGGAAATGTTACTCTTTCATTCATGACATGTCCTTGAGCAGAGATTAATCGAGAGCAGAATTTGGGTACGAACGCCCCGACCAATCGACGATCGGGACAGTCATTTATCACGCAAGAAATGCCGCGATCAGGAGCGCCTACCATCACACTCGGGGCGGTAAATAGACGGGCAACACAACAGTATTGCAATCGACACTCAGCACGAAATTTTTGCGCGTAATTCGGAAGAACAACAGCAGGTCACCCCGAGGAGAAGCGTCTATTGCAATCACGTTTACATTTGCCCGATGCTGATCGCTCTACATTCTATGCCGATCACGACGATACGCCGTGATCAGTTCATCAAGAGCAATGCGAGGGGCCGACGATCATCTCAACACCACGGCAACAAACTTGATCCTCGATATCGACTCGGGCACTTCGGCCCTTCGCGCCACTCCGACGATGCGAATGAATGAGGGGGCATAATATCGATGTTATCATCCCCGATGCGACTTATGCAGCCAGGCCCATAAGCGGCCCAATCAGCTCTCACAGAAGTGACATTAAAGGCTACATACTTATGGATCAGGTCATCAGATCCTTTGCCCGAGGCCATCCGATGATACATGCGGCCAACCTAAAGCCTTGCGCACAGCCGTGATCTGAGCCAAGTTCACATCACTCGGGCTGTCTCCTATCCGAATCATAATTCCGCTTGAATACTTTTCAGCCACGACACCCTCGGGCCATTCGACTGACGCAGAGACAGGCACAACCGCGGTGTCCAAATAGGTGCACCACCCGAGCGATGTGGTCCATTCCATACGGGACCGCCAGGGGTTCGGACCAAATTTGAGACTCGGCTTCTGACTCGTATTATGTTGTGGGTTGATCCACGCACAGGAGATCGGTCTCCAAACGTCAACCAGTACCTTGGTAATATCCGACATCTGATCCTGGCGAATCAGATCGGAAGGTGGCTCATGATCTTCGAAAGCACCAGAACCACCGGGGCGTATTAGCACCCCCGAACTACGCCCGATCCTCGAATCGATCCGTACTGAAAGCTTCCAGGCAGGATCGGCTGAGCAGTTCACTACTGTAACATCGGTCACCCCTGCCTTGGTTCTGCGTTCGAACATCGCTTTAGCATCGACGAAGTCGGTACCCCGCAGGGGTACCGAGCTCTCGGATCCGTCAAATTCAACCCACGTAGCAAAATCTTCCCATTCGCAATTGAAAACACCCAATATGAGTGATAACCGCTTCCACATTTCCACAAAGTCTTCAACGACACGCATTCTTGGCGCCGAGGCAATGGAAGCGGGAAGCGTCGCTGCACAGATGAGATTCATCAGCCATCAATCTTTCTTTCGTCGTTATCCTGCCTCCGATCCTACACCCAGCCATTCCGTTCTAGGAACTCTCCGAATGTTGCATCATGATTCGGATGCTGGACCCCGACACTTTCTAGAGCAGCCTTATATTCGGCCGCAGACATTATGGCAAACTGCCCATTAGATATTTCAAAATAGAACTCCTCCTCATAGGCTTGCCTAACCAACTCATTCTCGGTCACAATGATCGCGCTGTACCCTGGACCCATCACATCCATGGTCAAATCGAACTTTTTCCTGAAACCTTTAGCATCCGCGTCGAGGATGAACCGCTTCTTAAACTCATCCTTTGGCCCACCGGTGACCGCATCAGGTTCAATCTTCCAAAATGCCTTGAAGTCGACGAATGCGAACAATTCAGCGATGTATTCATCGATCTTTACATAGTTGCTTTTCATGTCTGGCGCTGGGACGAATATCGACGTGTAGGGGAATAGGGCATGAAACAGCTCCCAGGCGCGTCTATGATCGACAAGTCCAGTAGTCTGAACAATGACGTCGCCCTCTTTGTCGAAGTCGCGCACTGGGTAACGCTCGGATCCGTCGCCAAAGCGGCCAGTTAACGGTAATTCGCGGCCGGCAGGAGCATACCGCTCTTGCGACACAGTTCCCTCGCTATCGATGATCCATCGCCAATCGGGCGCGTCTTCTGGCTCCACCTCCTCATCTACCTTGGCGCTATCAAGCCCAGGATCTTGGGCCGTAGGGCTTTCAGTAACGGGACCCGCCGTCGTTTGATCCGCCGCAGAGGCAGGTATTTGTGTGGCAGGTGCGACCGGTTCAGGCTGTAGTGGTTTTGGACTGGTCTGCGTCGGATCGGGTAGTGCCGTTGGGTCGTCGACACCATCGGATTCAGTATCAAAAGGATCGAGAGCAGGCGGCACATGCGGCTCCCAGGGGGTGACCCTCTCGGTGGGGTCTACCACGGGACCGGTTATTTCCGGGAGTTCGGTAGATGGGAAGGGCGGCCCCAGGATGGCCTCTTCCGAAGGCACGGGGATAGCGGTTATCTCGGGGATGACCGGAGGAAGATGCGGTGCTGGAGTCGACGCGGGAAGCGGCGGCGCCGGTGGGGGCGTAGGGACTGAGCCTGGCTGCGCTCCTTTTGACGGTTCCTCTCCTTCAGGCGGATCCTGCGAAAGTAGCCAGATCGTCCCGGCCGTGGCTGCCGCGCCGACGCCGACGGCGAGCACCACCGGCCACGAAATTACTGCGGCAAATGTTCCGGCAGTGATAAGGAGGCCGGTTTCCGTGAATGCCAGCGTGCTGAGCGCAGCACCAGTGCCAACCGCTGTGGCGCCCGTGACCAATGCGCCGGTCGTACTCAATGGCGGGCCCTGCCTGAGCGCAAGGTTCTCTGGGCCGCTCGCGAGGATCCCTGTACCTGAGGGCATCCCGTCGTATCCACCCGTCGCCCCCTCGGGGCCGGATGAGGATTCCGGTACCGACGTCAGCGCGGTAGTCAGGGTTGCCGAGCCGATCAACGATTTGGTCACCGTCGTGTCTGGCAGCCCCGGCGTTTGGAGGCGCGTCTGCATCGCGGGGACTCCGTCAGCCAGAGTCGGTCGTTGTTCGATGGTGCTGCCGGGAAATAGGATCGTGGCCATCGTCGGATCGAGGGCGCCTCCCGGTTGCCCGGTCTGGTTGTCGAGTACAGCCGCAAGCGGTCGCCCGCCCATGACCATTGGGTCGAGCATCGGCAAGCGCGTCGTGAGATCGGGCTCGGCTTGTTCGTTGGGCTTGCCTGTTTCCGATGGGTCAGCTTGAGCAGGGGACGGGGCACCCATCGACGGGACCGGTGATGGAGTTGGCGGCGGGACCACACCCGGCTGGCCCCGCGACGGAGGCGACGTGACACCCGGTTGCTCGGGCATCGCGGTCTCAGGTTCCGGCGGGACCACGCCTGGTTGCCCCCGGGACGGGGTTGCACCCTGCTGCTCAGGTGCTTTCGTGTCAGTCGGCGGCGTAGTCACGCCCGGCTGCTCAGGCACCTTCTTGTCAGTGGGGGGAGGCGGGTTTGCATGCACGCCGGGCTGTCTAGGCACGTTGTCGTTGACGAACCGAAGGTTCACTGTGTCGTTGACTGCTTGTGCTTCCAGTTGACGCTGCGCAAGGACCCGGTTGTATGCCCGCGCGGCTCCAGCTGGGGTCATACCTTCAAAGTTGAGGACCCGAGACTGATCGCCCTGCGCTCCTGCTGATTCGGCACCGACTGGTGTGAGTGATGCGCGCCACGCCGCACCAGCACTTCCCCAATCGGACGCGACGCTCACCGCGACCCCGCCGACGCATCATCGATGCGGCGGCGCAGCTCGGCGACCATCGCCGCATACGCCTCCGACTTCGTCTTCCCCTCGACCGCGATCCCGCGGGGATGCGTGGCGTGCCAAGCGCTTCCCTCGATCTGCTTCACCGAGATCTGGTCGAAATCGTAGAACTCTTCGACGTCAGGAGTCGGCCAATTGCCTTCGGCGTCGGGGGTGATGTGGGTACCGGTGTCGAAGGCGCCGGGGACGCCGGCGGGGGTGGGGACCCACCGGATCTCCTCGAGTTCGGGGTGCATGCGCACGCCGCGTTTGACCAGGTACTCGGCGACCCGGGTGGCCTGTTTGATCGAGGTGACGGTGGGTTCGGCGAGTTTGCGGCCGACCGCGCTCTTCCATTCAGGGAGGTGAATGACCGAGAGTTCCTCTGCCAGCAGGCGGACCTGCGGGTCGAGTTCGTCGGTGTGGTCCGGCTCCGCGAGCTTGCCGGACAGGGTTTGCTGCAGCAGCGCCAAGAACTCGGGAGTGACCAGTTGACCGGACTCGGTTTGTACGTATTCGGGGGACGACGTTTCGGTGGTGCTGAAGTCGACCGAGCCGATGATTTCCTTGCCGGACATGTGGTGTGCCTCCCGAGCTTGGGCATGAGAAAAGCCCGGGCCGACGGGCCGGGCTTGGGTGGTGTGGGTGGTGTTTCAGTTAGAGGCCGAGCAGCGGCAGGACTACCGGGGCGAGGAGTAGTGCGAGCTCGAGCAGTTCGAGTACGACAGGAAGCATGGGAATCACCTCCTCCCATCGACGTGATGGTCTGGCGCGTCAGGCAGGGGGTGTCTCGAGGGCTTTCAGGCGCTCGAGAACGTCGGCCAGGGCGTCGACGACGGTCATGCCGTCGAGCTGTTCCCAGCCGCCGAACATGCCCGCGTCGCGCTGCTGGCTACCGCACAGCTGTTCGCGGATGTCTTTGACATCGGAGCCGATCGGGCCGCAGAAGGCGGTGATGAAATCCTGGATTCGGTTGACTTCGGCTGCGCTCATCGGAGCGTCCTCTCCGTCGATGAAAGCCTGTACGTCACGGCGGAATTCGTCCATGTCGATACCGGCGGGGTCGATTTTTCCTTCGTGCGAGTACTCGCGGTGGGCCACGCAGTCCTCGGCGTCGCGGCCGATGCGGGCCAGGATGGCCGCGCAGCCGCGCTTGTAGGCGTCGAGTTGTGCTGGGGTCCAGTCGGTTCCGTCGCCGCGGGAGACGGCTTCGATGCCGATCACGTGGTAGTTGGCGTTGTTCGTGGGCCAGCCGGGCCAGGAGCCGCGGCCGGCGTGCCAGCAGACGCCTGCGGCGATCACGCGGAAGGTGCCGTCGCGTTCGAGGACCAGCTGGGCGAGCGGACCGGGGAGGTCGGCGCGGCCGTCCTGGACGATGCGCCAGTCGTTCTTGCCGCCACCGGCGGTGTGATGGCACAGCACGCCGCGCAGGTCACGGAAGTCGCCGTGGCCGCGGTCGCGCCAGCCTTCGTGTTCGATCACGGTGAGCCCGGCGGCGCGCAGCACATCGGCAAGCCATACCGGGTCTCCTGTCCAGCTCATGGGCTATCTCCTTGCGTGAGTGGAAGTTCGGTGGTCCCGCCCTCTGGGGTGAGGGAAGTGTCGAGGGCGGGACCTGCGCGCCTGACGCAGCGACGGCGTCTCTACCGCGTTCCACCTGCGGGAGACGGGCGCATCAGGGGCGCGGCATGCGGCGGGCTCGAAACCCGCACCGTATCGAGTGTTCTCCGGGGGCCGACCGCATGCAGTTCGGGAACGGCAGTACTGCCGTCAGATCTCTTCTTGAAGGGTGGGCGGGATGGTGTATCGCGCCACGGGTGGTTCCTGGCCGGGGACGTGCAGGCGCAGGAAGCCGAGGAGTTCGTCGATGTGACGTTGCAGCGCGCGGATCAAGCGGATGGCATCGCGGAATCGCTGCTGGTCGTCGACGGCCTGTTCCTCCAGGGCGACAACACGTTCGCGCAGTTTCGCCACCTCGCGGGCCTGCCACGCGGTGACCGCGCCGATGACGGTCGCCACGGCGACACCCGTCGCCTGCACGAATTCAGGACTCAGCCACGACGCCATGTGAATCACCCGCCGATCCCGACACCGGGGTCACCGCGGGCCTGATCACCGCCCCGGCGATCACCGGTGTGGCCAGGCCGTACAGAGTGAGCAGGGTTTCCACCCAGGCGGCGTCGACCTCCCGACCGATGAGATACGCGATCACACCTGTACCGGCGACGAGGACGGACCGGACCAGCGCAGGCTCTGGGGCCTTGCTGATTCGCATGTTGGGTTCCTTTCCACAGGTGTTCAGATGCGCCCTTCGGCGACATCGAGATTCAGTGCCTGCGCCAGGGCGCGAGCATGACCGCAGCGGACGTAGTCGTCGGTGTGGCGACCGTCGAAGAGATAGCCGCGGGCATAGGCGATCGCGCCGCCCCACTGCCGCCAGTTCGCGGGTGACCACCAGCGCTGCAATTGGTTTCGCGTCGCGGTGTGCAGCATCTGCTGCCCCCAGGTGAGGGCGGCGTCGGCACCGGAGAAGCTGAAGAAGGCGCTGAGGTCGGCGATGGTGCGCAGCGGGTTCCCGGCGGGCAGCGCGGTGATCGGATCGCCGGGTGCGGCAGCCCAATAGGTAGGGATCCCGTCGATCTCACGTTCGCCGACAACACCGTGGCCGCCGGGGTCGATGTCGCCGAGATAGCGGCCCGCCGGCCGGCGAGGATCGGCGATCAACGCACAGGCGACCACTTCGCGGCCCGGGTGCTCGCCTCGTCCGATCTCGGCCGCGAGATCACCTGCTACTGCCGCACCCTGTGAGTAGCCCGCCAGGACAACAGGATTCGGCGATCGATCGATTGCGGCCAGCAGAGCACGTTTGCCCTCCGCCACGCTGGCGGTGTAGCTCAGCTTCGACCCGTAGTCCGCAGGATAGGGAACCATGCGCGCGGTGAACATCGCTTTGTTGAGCGCCTCGATGAACGCACCGGTCACACCGTCACCGGCGGGGTTCCAAGTGCCTCCGACCACGAGTACGTCGATCCTGCGGGGCTGGCCTTTCGGCGACCACAACGACATTGGTCTTCCTTCCTGAAGTGGATGGGTCCCGCTCCGGACGGCAAACGTCCGGAGCGGGACCAATTCGCCCCTGCGCTGCGTCGGCGCCTGCGACCGCGAGTTGGCGCGGGAGACGGGCGCGTCAGGGGCGGGCATGCGGCGGGTTCTCACCCCCGCATGGGTCATGGCGAAAGCCGCACGAATGCAAGAACCCCCGGTCCGTGTGGACCGAGGGTTCGACTGATCGTTGGCTTATCGCCGATGTCTTCCGATATTCGTTTCTCTGTACACCTCGCCGGTGCCAGGGACCGGCCACCCGCACCGCGCGGGTGCGTCCGGGTCGTGCCCGGGTCCCCAGCGCAGGCGGTTCAGCGCGAAAATGGGGAGTTCGTTGATCTGAGCGTCGGTCAGGTTCTGCAGACGCCAGCTCAGCATGAACTCAGTGGTCCCCAGGCAGGCGGCTACGTCGGCGATGTTGTCGGTGATGGAGATCGCGTCGGCGAGGGCCTCCACACTGATCAGGCGTTCCGCGACGATCGTGTGGATGTCCATTTCGAGCCGCGCGCGCCACCATTGACCGTTGAGCGCGGCAGTACCCTTCGCTGTCGATGCCAGTTCGACGTGGCAGATGCAATGGGCGATGGCCTCGTTGACAACATGTCTCGGCAGGTCGACCGAGATCATCATCGCCCGATCGAGTGGCGACCACTGCCAGGCCATTTCAACCGTTCGAACCAGATCGATCCTGATGCCGAGGTTGAACGCTGCCTCCTGCGCGTTGTAGGCGTTGCGTTGCATGGGGATGTCTTGCGAACCCACCCGTACTCCCTCAGCCGACCGGATCTCGTAACGATCGCCATCGGCTGATGACGTGAGCGACGGTCTGGAGGTCTTCCATACAGAGGTCTGCCGGGTCCAGGTAGGCGGGCGGTCGTTCATAGCCCGAGTTGGCGGTAGCCGACGTCCAGGCTTCCGGCAGCTCACTGTCGGTCCGGGCGTCGGGGTCGTCAGACGGAAAAGCATCGAACTCAGCGGACACCTGCACCCTAACCATGATCACGACAGTTCCCCCCCAAAGGTTGGGGCTCGCTTACCCATCCTAACGGGGAGTCAAACCTCCGAAACGGTTGACCAAGATCAACTGCCCACAGGAGAGGCGAGGAGAGGGGCGAGAAAGTGATTGTGTTATAACGCCTTTAGGGCATGCGTCCGCCCGCTGCAGTAATCATGACCGAGCGCGTGGATCGTGTCAACAGTTCGGGGCAACTTCGTCCGAAATCGCTGGTCAGAGAGCAGGTTTCGGCTCGGCAGCCGCTGACGCCGGGGTGAAATCAGCAGTGGCGTAAGCCGTTCCGCGCTCCGGAACGACGTCGGGGCGCCGACTGGTATCAGTCGGCGCCCCGTGCGAAGTCTCTCTACTCAGTTGTTGCGTTTGCGCTGCCGTGCGGGGAGCGCCAGATGTGCGTCCAGGACGGGGCCGACGAGAAAGAGCTCGGGCCAGTCGACGGACCATGGACCGGGGACCGGCTCGACCAGCCCGGCCTCACGCAAGGTACGGAGACGCCGCGCGGTCAAGTTCGCGAAGACACCGCCGAGTTGGGAGGCGAGCTTCTGGATGCCCGCCGCGTTGAGCCGAACCGCACGTGCCCGGGCGAGCAGTTCGGCGTCCACCACGCCGCCACCCTCCGCCGGCGGGCACACAACGACGACGGCCGCTTCGACAGCCGCGGAAATTTCCGGGAGCGCCTCTTCAACACCTTCAGTCATTGCAAGTGCAACGATATTTCGTTGCAACCACCGAGCCATACCCGCTGTACTTGCCGCACCGTCGTAATCCACGGCGCGCTGCTCACAGACCAACCGGACCCAGGAGACAAGAACGGCGCGAAGATGATCATCGGCACGCGCGGCCGCAGGGTTGAACGGCAGCTTCGGCACGGTCGATCCGCCGTGGACACGGATGTCGGGCTGCCCGAATCGGGTTTGTCTCGTCCTGCTGTCCGCGAGATCGTCGGCCAGCTCGGGAACCTCTCCCAACAGGCGAAACAGCGCCCTGGCGGTCTCCCGGTCCAGATACAGGTGGCCATCGTCGAACGCGAGATCGAGCTGCGTCACCCCGCAGGTGTCCTCCCGCACGCGCGACGAAACGGTCGCCCCATTCTCTGCACCCATCACTTACTCCTTCAGGCTCCGATACTGCCCCGGCTGGTCGCGGCCGAGTCGCGTGAACCTTGAAGGGCGCACAACTGCAACTCTGCACTTGTCGCATGCAACTACAACAAAGATTGCAAAGCAAGTCGAAGCATCGCACCTGGACCGCAGCACAGCAGGGGACCAGGCCGGTTCAGGCAGAGTTACAACGGTGTGGTGATTTCTTGGCAAACTCAGCCGTAACCACCAACAATCACAGACGTCGTTGTACGCAGTGATGCTTTCCGCCTGCTACATTGGATGCATGGTGAGGCATCGGAGTGCGGTGGTCCCCTCAGAGGTCAGTGCAACACTGCGGCAAGCTCGCAAGGCACGTGACATGACGATGGACCGCGCGGCAAAAGCAGCGCGTATCAGCGCGAGCCTGTGGACGCAGGTGGAAAGCGGCGTCCAGTACAAACGTGGTGCGAAGGTCCCAGCCAGCACCACAGCGGAGACCCTGCAAGCCATGGCCGAAGCAGTCGGCCTCGACCCGGCACCGCTCCTCGAGCAAGCCGGCCTCGAGCCGACCGAACCGGCCACCGGAGTCGGCGATGCCGAAGCGATCGTCAATCTTGCCGGCCTGTCCGAACAGGACCTCCGTCAGATCGCCGTGTACGTCAACGGTTTTCGGGCCGCTCGCAATCTGTGAGCGTCGCGACCTCGTGCCGCGTATACGACGAATGCCCCGCCGAGATCGGCGGGGCATTCGTTGTTCAACGACAGCCGTAGCGGTTTGTGAGAGTCCGGCAGCTGCGGAGCAATTACGGGGTCGGGGTGGTGCCGGTGCCCGGGTCGGTCGGGTCTTCGGCAGCAGCCGAACCGGAGGACAGGGCCTCGAGGATCGCGGCCAGGCTGTCGGACGAACCGGTCTCCGGCTCCTCCGCGATCTGCGCGGCATCAGGGGTGGTGCCACCACCGGTACCCGGATCGGTCGGGTCCTCCGCAGCAGCCGAACCGGACGACAGAGCCTCGAGGATCGCGGCCAGGCTGTCGGACGAACCGGTCTCCGGCTCCTCCGCGATCTGCGCGGCGTCAGGGGTGGTGCCACCACCGGTACCCGGATCGGCCGGGTCCTCCGCAGCAGCCGAACCGGACGACAGGGCCTCGACGATGGCGGCCAGGCTTTCGGAGGAGCCGGTTGCGGGCTCTTCGGCGGCGGAGGCCACGCCGGTGCCGAACATGGCGATACCGGCCGCGAGGGCGATGCCGAAACCGAGCGTGCGGATCTTCTTCATGAAGTGAAACCCCTTGGTATTAAGCATGATTGCCGACTGCGTTGCCGACTGGAAAGTTTCTAACACGGGGGGCGGACAGTTCCGCAGACACTTGTTTTCGGGGCACTTGCCAGGGCAATGCTGAACATTTGCCGTCAAGCGAGAGATAATCGGAGAGCGGTGCGAGGTTTTCAGAACGATCGTTCGGAATCCACAACTCGATGCCAGCTGGAAAAGTTGAACACTGCAGTACAAGCGGTCGGTTGCGGCTCCGAGGCGGATTCGAACCGAAGCCCGAGGTACTCGCGATCTTTCGGCACGGTGTCGAACTTATCTTGTTACCCAGCTAATACCTGGCGTACACCATGATTGATGTCACACGCAGGACCGGTAACGGAACGATCAGCCAGAACGATTGTCGCGCAACCGGTTTGATTGACACTGTATAGCTACTGGTTGCCCGTCATATAACCACGTGCGCAACGGAAAAGGCCGCATATCCCGAATGGGATACGCGGCCTTCCGGCAACGAAGAACTCAGCGCACGGTGGCGGTGAGGTGGGGGAAACCCTTCTTGGGGTGCAGCATCGACAGATCCCAGCCGGTGTCGGCCTTCTCGGCGTAGATGTTCACCGAGGCAGGCAGGAGGATCGGCTTACCGAATTTGACCGTATAGGTGGCCTTTTCGGGGACACGGCCCTCGATGGTGCCGAGGATTGTCGCCGCCGACCACATGCCGTGGGCGATGGTGGTGGGGAAACCCATTGCCTTGGCGCCGATTCCGGAGACGTGGATCGGGTTGCGGTCGCCCGAGGCGGCGGCGTAGCGGTTGATGATCTTCTGATCGACACGCTGCACGCGCAGCGGCGGCGGGGGGACCTCCTCCGGCGGGGGTGCGGACTTCGGACCGCCGGACAGCGAGGTGCGCTGCTGGTGCAGCATGGTCGCCACCTGACGCCACACCAGTTCCCGGCCGACGCGGATCTCTGTCACCGCGTCTACCAGCAGGCCTTTCGGGTGCTCGCGCAGGTTCTCGGTGTGCACGGTGAAGTCCAACGGCTCGGCCGCCGAGATCTCACGGGTGCGTTCGATGACGTTGGAGAAGTGCACCGAACCCACCGCGGTGAACGGGAAGTCCCGCGCCACGAGCAGTTCCATCATCAGCGGGAACGCCAGGACGAACGGATAGGTGAGCGGCAGGGTGTCGCCGAAGCGCAGGCCGGTGGCGTGGCAGTAGGCAGCGAGGTGGTCGGGGTCGACCCGCACACCCTCGATGGCGACCCGGCGGTCGGGCAGGACGGGCTTGCGGCCCGAGAGCGGCGCGGGCAGCGGGACGGCGCCGATGGCCGCCTTCGCGTACAGCGCGCCGTTGCCCGGGATCTCGGTGAGCGTGATGGTCTGGGTCATCAGGCGCCGATCAGGCTCTGCCCGCAGACGCGAACAACGTTGCCGCTCACCGCGTTCGACGCCGGGCTGGCGAAGTAGGCGATGGTCTCGGCGACGTCGACGGTCTGACCGCCCTGCAGCAGCGAGCTCATCAGGCGGCCCGCCTCGCGGGTGCCGACGGGGATGGCGGCGGTCATGGCGGTTTCGATGAAGCCGGGGGCCACCGCGTTGATGGTGATGCCCTTCTCCGACAGCAGCGGCGCCTCGGCGTCGACCATGCCGATGACGCCCGCCTTGGACGCGCCGTAGTTGGTCTGGCCGCGGTTACCCGCGATGCCCGCGATGGAGGACACGTCGATCACGCGGCCACCTTCCTTGAGCACACCCTTGGCGACGAGGCCGGAGGTGATGCGGTGCGGCGCGGCGAGGTTGACGTTGATGACCGAGTTCCAGCGGCCCTCGTCCATGTTGGCGAGCAGCTTGTCGCGGGTGATGCCCGCGTTGTGGACGACGATGTCGATGCCACCGAAGCGCTCGGTGGCGAACTCGGCGAGTCGCTCGGCGGCGTCGGGCGCGGTGACGTCGAGCGCCAGGGCGGTGGCGCCGACCTTGTTGGCGGTCTCGGACAGGGCCTCACCGGCGGCGGGGATGTCGGCGACGATCACGGTGGCGCCGTCACGGGCGAACACCTCGGCGATGGTTGCGCCGATACCGCGCGCGGCACCGGTGACCACGGCGACCTTGCCCGCGAGGGGCTTGTCCCAGCTGGCGGGTGCGACCGACTCGGCCTTGCCGACGCGGATGACCTGACCGTCGACGAAGGCCGACTTGGCCGACAGCAGGAAGCGCAGGGTCGACTCGACACCCGTGGCCGAGGAGCCGGCCTCGGGGTGCACGTAGACGAGCTGAGCGGTGGCGCCGCGCAGCAGCTCCTTGGCCACGGACCGGGTGAAGCCCTCGAGCGCGCGCTGGGCGATCTGCTCGTCGACCGAGCCGACCAGCTCCGGCGTGCTGCCGAGCACCACGACGCGGCCCGACGGCGCGATGTTGCGCATGGCGGGCTGGAAGAACTCGAACAGCTGCTCGAGCTTCTCGATGGAGTCGATGCCGGTGGCATCGAACACCAGCGCGCCGTACTTGGTTCCGGCCTCGAGCGAGTCGGCGATGGTGTAATCGGTGAGCAGGGCACGGATCGGCTCGGCGAGGCGACCCTTGCCGCCGAGCAGCACCGGGCCCGGAAGCGCGGGCTCGCCTGCCTTGTAGCGGCGCAGCTCCGCGGGCTGGGGCAGGCCCAGCTTGCTCGCGAGGAACGCGCCGGGGGCGGAGTGGATGAAGGATCCGTAGAGGTTGGGTGCGCCCTTGCTCTTGGCTGCCACTGTTCCTACCTTCACATTCGCGGGTACGGTGTCGACAACGAACTTACTCCAGAGTAAGTTGGATGACAACCGATCACCCGACGAGACCATGGAGAACTCGAGTGACAAGCAAAGCCCGCTCGACGGCGGCCAAGGCAGGTACCGCCAAAACCGCGAAGACGCAGCGCCCGGTCGCGATCGTTGGCGGTAACCGAATTCCGTTCGCGCGCTCCGACAAGGCCTACGCGCACGCGTCCAACCAGGACATGTTCACCGCCACCCTCGACGGGCTGGTCAGCCGCTTCGGCCTGCAGGGCGAACGCCTCGGCATGGTCGTCGGCGGCGCCGTGCTCAAGCGCGTCGGCGAGCACAGCCTGATCCGTGAGAGCGTGCTCGGCTCCAAGCTCTCGCCCTACACCCCCGCACACGACCTGCAGCTCGCCTGTGGCACCGGCCTGCAGGCCGTGGCGACCGTCGGCGACGCGATCGCGATGGGCCGCATCGAAGCGGGTATCGGCGGCGGTACCGACACCACCTCCGACGCGCCGATCGGCGTGAGCGAGGACATGCGCGAGTGGATGCTCAACGCCAACCGCGCCAAGACCAACAAGGACCGGCTCAAGCTGGTCGGACAGCTGCGGCCCTCGATGCTCGGCATCGAGATCCCGCGCAACGCCGAGCCGCGCACCGGGCTGTCGATGGGTGAGCACGCCGCCATCACCGCCAAGGAATTCGGCGTCTCCCGCGAGGCCCAGGACGAGCTGGCCTACCTCTCGCACAAGAACATGGCCGCCGCCTACGACCGTGGCTTCTTCGACGACCTCATCACCCCGTTCCTCGGGCTGACCCGCGACGACAACCTGCGTCCCGGTTCGACCGTCGAGAAGCTGGCCACGCTGAAGCCGGTGTTCGGCACCAAGCTGGGCGACGCCACCATGACCGCGGGCAACTCCACCCCGCTCACCGACGGCGCGTCGGCGGTGCTGCTGTCGACCGACGAGTGGGCCGCCGAGCGCAAGCTGCCGGTGCTCGCGCACCTGGTGGACTCCGAGGTGGCCTCGGTGGACTACATCCACGGCCCCGACGGCCTGCTGATGGCGCCCACCTACGCGGTGCCGCGTCTGCTTGCCCGCAACGGCCTGACGCTGCAGGACTTCGACTACTACGAGATCCACGAGGCCTTCGCCTCCGTGGTGCTGTGCACGCTCGCCGCGTGGGAGTCCGACGCCTACTGCAAGGAGCGCCTCGGCCTCGACGGTGCGCTCGGCTCGATCGACCGCAGCAAGCTCAACGTGAACGGTTCCTCGCTCGCCGCGGGCCACCCGTTCGCGGCGACCGGCGGGCGCATCGTCGCCTCGACCGCGAAGATGCTGGCGGAGAAGGGTTCCGGCCGCGCGCTGGTCTCCATCTGCGCCGCGGGCGGCCAGGGCGTCGTCGCGATCATCGAGCGCTAGCACGCACGACGACGGCGGGCGGCTTCCGAGGAAGCTGCCCGCCGTTCGTGTGTCCGGATCAGCGGCAGATCGGGTTGGGGTGGGGTTCGGGGGAGGCCCAGGGGCCGCAGATGAGGATCATCATGAAACCGAGGGGGAAGTCGACGAGGGCGGAACCGGTGCCTGACGAGCCGGATTCGGCGATGACCGCGGGCTGCGCGGGGGCGGCGAGGGCCGGGGAGGTGGCGCCCGCGGCGATGCCCGCGACAGCAGCGGTGGTGACGAGGACTCGGATCATTCGACGGTGCATGGGGGGGACCTCTCGGGTAACTGAGCAGAGCTAACTGTCACATCGGGGGTTTCAACGAGAGCGTTTCCGAAACTTGTGGGGGCTTGACTCGCCGAAACTGATTGTGTAACTGGCTATTCCGTACCGATGGCGGCGGCGAGCAACGGCCAGGAGGCATGCAGATCTTGCTCCCAGTAGTGCCAGGTGTGCGCGCCCGCAGGCCGGAAGACGGTGTGCGCGGAGATGTTCAACTCGTTCAGGCGTGCAGCCAGCCGCTGAGTACAGAAGTTGGCCGCCGCTTCGATGGCGCCGCCGAGCATGATCTGGTTGGCCATGCCGAGGGCTTTGCCGGGAGTCGCCCCGGGCGGAAGGGTTTCGGCGGGTCCGGGGAGCCCGGAGGCGCTGGACAGGTAGATCGTCTTGCCGCGCAGTCGATCCGCGTTGAGGTAGGCGTCGTTGGCCCGCCAGGCGGGGTCGTCGGGCGGGCCCCACATGTTCACCGGATCGGCGCCGGCGCGGGCCAGAACGAGGTCGATGAACGCGCGGCTCATCGGATCTTCGACCGTGGCGCATCCGCTGAAAGCGCCGACTGCACGGTAGCGCTCGGGCGCGGCGATGGCCAGGTTCAAGGCGGCCGTGGCCGACATAGACAGGCCCGCAATGGCATTCACGCCGGTGGTGTCGAGGGTGGCATCGATGATCGGTGGTAGTTCCTCGGTGAGGAAGGTCTGCCATTTGTTGCGGCCGAGCTTCGGGTCGTCGCGCTGCCAGTCGGTGTAGTAGGAGAACGCGCCCTCGGCGGGGGTGACGACGTTGACGTTCTTGTCGGCGAAGAATTCGACGATGTCGGTCTGGTCGTACCAGTTCGCCACGTCCTCGCCCCCGCCCGCACCGTTCAGCAGATACAGGGTGGGGCGAGGTTCGCTGGTGTCGAAGGGTGTGATGACCCGCAGTGGGATCACCCGGTCCATCGACGCGGAGTACACGTGCAGCGTCTGCTGCCGTTGACCGGGCCGCTCGACGCTGTCGAGGCGGGAGACGTCGGCCCCGGCCGTGCCGACCGTGAGCACGATCGACGCCGAGATCGCTGCCACGATCGAACACAGCCGGGCGAACATCAGCTGCCGATCAGGTTGCGCAGCACGTCGGAGAGGATGTCGGTGGCCGAACCGGTGGAACTCAGCTGACCGTCGGAGGACCCGAGGCCGTTTTCGCCGAGACTGCCGATCACCGTCTCGCCCGCATTGGCGCCACGCGCGGTGAAACACGCGGTGAGGTTGGGCATTTCATTGCTCACGCCCACCGTGCCCGCGACGCCGACACCGCCGCTGGTCACCTGCTGACCTGGCTGCAACGAGGACGGGACAGGGTAGGTGATGGTGAGGGTCACGGGGTTGCCCGAGTTCACGAACCAGCCGGTGCTGGTGACCTTCCAGCCGCCGGCGTTCGGTTCGGGCGTCACATCCTCGGTGACCTGGCCGCCGATGGCGTGATAGGCGGTGACCGTGGTCTTGACGGGGGCACCGAAGCCGCTGGGCGGGAAGTCGGTGATGGTGTTGACGTAGGGGTTGCCGATGCCGGTGGTCCCGACGACCACCTTGTAGGTGACCGTGGTGCCCACGCCGATCTCCTCGGCGCTCGCGATCTTGTCGTAGACGTGGGTGACGCCGACGGTGCTCGCGTCGCGCTTCTCGGCGTGACTACGAACCGAGCAGGTGCTGTCGGCGGCGGCGACGCCAGAGCCGAGGGCTACGCCCGCGCAGGCGATGACCAGCGCGGTCGTGGCGATTCCCGCGGCGGTGCGCGAAGTCCGGATCATGATTTCCTCCAAAGCCGCACCCTGGACGGGTGGGGCGATCCTCATCGAGTGGTGCTCCCCCTCTGGCGACAAGGTAACGGTGGAACTGGACAGTTGTCCTGGAAAACAAGAACGCGTTCCAATATTTGTGGAACATCCTCGTTTTACTCTCCAAGACGCGTGTGACCAGGTAATCTGCGCAAGTTTGTGCCCCCACGCGGGCCCGGCCGCCCGTGATGACGGGCGGCCGGGTGCGGACGTCTACTTCGGCAGCTCGATGTGGCCGCCGAACGCCTTGCGCATGGCCGAGAGCATCTTGTCGGCGTATTCGGCCTCCCCGCGCGAGGAGAAGCGCTGGAACAGCGCGGCCGACAGCACCGGAACCGGGACGGCGGTGTCGATGGCGGCGTCGATGGTCCAGCGGCCCTCGCCGGAATCGGACACCCGGCCGCTGAAGGAATCGAGGTTCGGGTCGGCGAACAGCGCGCCCGCGGTGAGGTCGAGCAGCCAGGAGGCCACCACCGAGCCACGCCGCCACACCTCGGTGATCTCCGGGATGTCGAGCTTGTACTGGTAGTACTCCGGGCGCTCGAGCGGGGTTTCCTCGGCCGAGTGCTCGCCGCCGTGATCGGCGCCCATATCGGCGTGCTTGAGGATGTTCAGACCCTCGGCGTAGGCGCTCATCGCGCCGTACTCGATGCCGTTGTGCACCATCTTCACGAAATGCCCCGCGCCCGCCGGGCCGCAGTGCAGCCAGCCCTGCTCGGACGGGGTCGGCTCACCGGTGCGGCCGGGGGTGCGCGGCGCGGCGTCGACACCGGGCGCGATCGACTTGAACAGCGGCTCGAGCCTGCGCACCTGTTCGTCCTCGCCGCCGATCATCAGGCAGAAGCCGCGTTCCAGACCGAAGACGCCGCCCGAGGTACCGACGTCGAGGTAGTGGATCCCCTTGGGGGCCAGCGCCTTCGAGCGCTTGATGTCCTCGTGGTAGCGGCTGTTGCCACCGTCGATGATGGTGTCGCCCGGCTCGAGCAGGTCGGCGAGCTCGTCGATCGCGGCGCCGGTGGCACCGGCGGGAATCATCACCCACACCACCCGTGGCGCGTCGAGCATCCCGACGAATTCCTTCAGGTCGGTGCTGCCCCGGAAGCTGTCGCCGAGCTCGGCGGCCAGCTCGTCGATGTGGCCCTGGTGGCGCTCGTGCCCGACGGCGCTGTGCCCGTCACGCACGATGCGGCGCACGATATTGGCGCCCATCCGGCCGAGGCCGATCATTCCCAACTGCATCAGTTCTCCCTCGTTGTCCGGTCCCTGGTGGCGAGTCTCACCCCTGATTGTCGCGTGCGACCGAGCCCAGCTGCCCGGCGGCATCGCGCGCCCGGTCGAAATCGACCGAAAATCGGCTGTAACGCCCCGGTGAGGGCCGCGATAAACAGATCGGCTCCGTGTAGTTGCCAGACCCCCGACCCGGCAACTACACGGGGCCTTCCTGCTGTCTGCCCCACTTCGCCGGGCTGCCGAGTGCGCGCCGGGCCGTTACCCTTGGCGGGCACCCGGTAAACCCAACGGGGCCCATGAAACGGAAGGACCTCCGTGCCCAGCGAGTCGACCGCCGGACGACCGGCGGACCGAGGGCGGGGCGAGGTCGGACTACGCAAGCTGCTCGAAGCAAATCGCACTTTCGATGCCGACACCACCGCCCTGCCCACCCAGCCCATCAGCACCATCGCCCGTGACCACCGCCCACAGGCGCCTCAGCCGACCCCGCCGGGCGACCAGCAGCTGGTCAAGCGGATCGGGATCGCCGTCGGTGCCGTGTTCGCGGTCGGCACCGCCGCCTACCTGGCCGACTTAGCGCTGAACGTGGGCGAGGTGCCGCGCGGCGTCGTCGTCGCCGGCGTTGAGGTCGGCGGGATGGACCAGGGCGAGGCCGACGCCAAGCTGCGCAGCGTCCTCGGCCCGCGCGCCGACCAACCGCTGCCCGTGCGCATCGGCGATGTGCAGGCCAGCATGGTGCCCTCGGCGGCCGGGCTCGGCATCGACTGGGACGCCACCTGGGATGCCGTCGGCGGTCAGCCGCTGAACCCGGTCGGCCGATTGGTCTCACTGTTCGGGACGCGCGACGTCCCCGTGTCCAGCACCGTTGACAACGCGGCGCTCGATCAGCAGCTGAGCACGTTCCGCACCCACGACAACCCCACCGTGGAAGGGACCGTTCGCTTCGAGAACGGCGCACCCGTCGCGGTGCCGCCGGTCCCGGGCCGGGTGCTCGACATCGACGGCGCGCGCAGCACCATCACCGAGCGCTGGGCCGAGGTGAGCCTGCTCGACCTGCCCGTCGTCGCGGCACCGGTCGAGGTGCGAACCGAAGCGGTGCAGGCGGCGTTGCGCGATATCGCCACACCCGCTGTCGCCTCGCCGATCACGTTGGCGGCCAAGGACACCCGGGTGGCCCTGACACCCGAACAGATCGCGAGCGTGCTGAGTTTCGTACCCGACGGCAACGGCGGGCTCGCCCCGCAGATCGACAACGACGCCGTGATCGGGCTGCTCGGTCCGCAAGTGGTGACCACCGAGATCGAGCCCAAGGACGCCACGTTCACCGTCGGCGCCGGAAAGCCGACGGTCGTACCGGCCGTGGTCGGCGAAAAGATCGACTGGGCCAAGACGCTGGAAAAGCTGCCCGCGCTGCTCACCCAGCCGGGTGAGCGGGCATTCGAGGCCGTCTACCAGCGCATCGAACCGAAGCTCACCACCGAGGCCGCCGAGAAGCTCGGCATCAACGAAACCATCGGTGAATTCACCACCGGTGGGTTCAGCGGACCCTCCGGGGTGAACATCCGGACCGTGGCCGCCAAGGTGAACGGTGCCGTCGTGAAGCCGGGAGATACGTTCTCGCTCAACGGTTTCACCGGTCCGCGTACCGCTGCGGAAGGGTATGTCGAGTCCGGGATCATCGACAAGGGCAGGCCGAGCACGGCGGTCGGCGGCGGCATCAGCCAGTTCGCCACCACGCTGTACAACGCCGCCTACTTCGCGGGCATGGAAGACGCCGGGCACACCGAGCACAGCTACTACATCTCGCGCTACCCCGCCGCGCGCGAGGCGACGGTGTTCGACGGCGCGATCGACCTCGCCTTCCGCAACAACTCCGAACACGGTGTGTTCATCCAGGCCATCGCCACCGGGTCCGACATCACGGTGCGGCTGTGGGGGACGAAAACCGTCGACGTGGAGTCGATCACGGGCGAGAAGACCAAGCCGACGGAACCGACCGAGATCACCCTGCCCAAGGGCAAGGACTGCATCGCCTCTGAGGGCGCGCCCGGATTCACCATCTCCGATACCCGGGTGATCACCGATCGCAAGACGGGGCAGCAGATCTCGCGGCACACGCGCACCGTGAAGTACGACCCGATTCCGATCGTGAAGTGCGAGTGAGGTTTTCCTAGCAGTTGCAGTCGCAGCAGCAACCGTCGCCGCAGCATTTGCCGCACTCGCCGCAGTTGCCGCAGCACTCGCACGCGTCGCAGCAGTCCTTGCACTTCTTGCGCCAGGCCTTCTTTCGCCTGCCGTCGCAAGGACTGTTGTGGTCGACGCAGCACGCCGCACCGGTGCAGTAGACGCCGCAGATCTGGCCGATCGCCTTCAGCGGGCCGGGTCCGGACGATTTCTGCTCCGGTGCGGAAGGGAACTGGTAGGGCTCGTGGTTCGCCGAGGCGCGACAGGTGTGCCCGGTGATGAGCCCGAGTCCGCGGCCGAGGTTGCGCAGGAGCGCCGCCAGCGGGTCGAGCAGCGCCCAGCGCACCGTCGGCACCTGGTCGAGTTCGGCCTCGGCTGCCGCCCGGCGGATACTCGCCTCGCTCTCGCGGACCAGTTCGTAAGCGCGCGGCATGTCGGTGCCGGTGGCGTCGAGGGGATTGAAGCGGCCGCGGGCGCGGTCGCGTTCGAGGTCTTCGATCGCGTCCGCGAGGTGGGCGATGCGGCCGACGTGGCGGCCGATTTCCTCCAGGGCGGCAACGTTTTCCGGGCGGCCAGCCAGGGTGGCGGTGTGGCCGAACAGGGTGGCCGCGCACAGCTGGGTGGGGCCGGTGAGGTCTTCGAGGCACCCTTCCGCCGCACGCGCTTCGAGTCCCGGTTGTGCGGCGATCGCGGTCAGCAGCGGGGCTACGTCGAGGCCGATGGCGTCGGCCTGGCGTCGCGCGCGGGTCGCCCACGAATCGGAGATCTTGCGCATCGGGCGGCGCGCGAACGCTCCCGCATCACCGTCGTCGACGTGATCGCGAATCTTGGCGGCGCCCAACAGAAGTGATGCCGTGGCGGCCAGCTGCACACCCGGTGCGTCGGCCGCGACCACCGACGCCCGGCGCATGCCGCGCAACGGGCAGGGCGCGGCGTTCGTCCGGGAACTCGCGCCTGCCTGCGCCTCGGTGAGGACGCTGAGCACGATCGCGTCGGTATTGGTCGCCGCGCGGGCCAGCTGGCCGTGACCGTCGCGCAGGCCGAGACACAGCCCGCACATGTGCGCCTGCCATCGGTCCGGATCGATGCCGTACTTCGCCGCACCGTGCGCACACGGCTTCAACACTCCGAACACTGCCACCCCGTCGGTCTGAACTACCAGACAAGCACGATCGCAGGTCGCGGCGGCCGGGGCAACCGCTACTCGGGTTTGCGACCCGCCAGACCGCGCCAGGCCAGATCGTCGAGCAGGTCGACCGCCTCGGCCACCTCGATGCGGCCACCGGCGACGCGGTCGGCGATGGCCTCCCCCGCCCCGATCACGGCGGCGGCGACGACCTCGAAATTGGTGCCGGGCTCGGCGTGTCTGGCGCTGGATTCCAGCAGCTTGGCGGTGAGTTCGATGACCCGCTCGCGGGCGTTCTCGATCTCGGCGGCGAATGCTTGCTGACCGATTGCCTGCCGGTAGAGAACCTGCCAGGACTGCCGGTTGCGGTCGACGAAATCGAGGAAGCCCTCGAGTGCCGTTCGCACCTGCTCGTGCGGCTTGAGTTTGGGGTTGCCCGCGGGCGCGACGGCCTCGATCAGGCGAAGCCCCTCGCGCTGGATGCATGCGCGGAAAAGCTCGTCCTTGGAGCCGTAATACAGGTAGAGCATGGGTTTGGAGATCTTCGCCTCGGCGGCGATCGCATCCATCGATGTGTCGTGGAAGCCTTTGCGCGCGAATACCTCGACGGCGGCATCGAGCATCTGCTGCTCGCGAACCGCCCGGGGAAGCCGCTTCGTCCCGCCTGCCATCCACTCTCCTACCGCAGGGTGAGACCCCATCTTACTGCAAGGTAAGTTCCACCCGTGCCCATTTGCCGCTCAGTCGCCACGCCGCTCAGCAGCCCAGTGCGACACCCTTGTAGCGGGCCATCCGCAGCACCGACGCATCGACTCGATCAGCGGGCAGTTTGCCACTCGACACCGACAGCTCCAAGCGGTCGAGTACCTGCGGCACCGCATCGGTGGTGATCCAGAGCGCGTTGTCGGCCCCGGCGACGAGCGCGGCCTCGACGGCTTCGGCGATCGTCATGCGGTCGGTGATGGCGGCCATGCCACCCAGATCGTCGGTGAAGATCGGGCCGTTGAACGGCGCGGCGCCGTAGCCGGTGCCCTGGCGCAGCAGCGACATCACGGCCGGGCTGATGCTGGCCGGGGTGTCGGGTTCGGTGAGGCCGGGCACGTCGAGGTGGCCGACCATCACGGCGGCGCCGGAGTTCACCAGATCGCGGAACGGGACCAGGTCCTTGGTCTTCAGCTCGTCGAACGGGGGCGTGCGCACCGCGCCCGTGTGCGAATCACCGGAACCGGAGCCGTGACCGGGGAAATGCTTGATGACCGAACCGAGGCCGACCTCGTTGGAGGCGCGGATGTAGGCGTCGGCGTATTCGGTGACCACCTGCGGGTCGTCGCTGTAGGAGCGGTCGCCGATGACGCTGTTGTCGGGCTGGGCGCTCACATCGGTGTCGGGTGCGAAATCGACCGTGATGCCGAGGTCCTTCAACGCCTTCGACCGGGTGAGAGTGTTCTGGTAGTGCTGTTCGGGCGTCTGGGTCTGGGCGACCACCCGGGCCGAGGGCGCCTCACCGATCACGGCCGACGCGCGCGAGACACGCCCGCCTTCCTCGTCGATCGTCACCATCAACGGCGCCTTCGCGAGAGCCTTCACCGCGTCGAGCTGAGCGCGATCGAGCAGTCCCGGATCGGTCCAGCTACCGACGAAGATGCCGCCGACCTGCTCGGTGGTCACCACATTCGTGGCGTCGTCGGCGCCGGTGATGCCGACGGTGAGCAGCTGGGCGAGCTTCTCGCGCTGCGAGAAGGTGCCGAGATAATCGGCGCCGCAAGGTTTTTGGGCTCCGGTGGTGGCGGCAGGCGCGCCGCTCTCCGACGACGGCGCCGTTCCGCTGCTGCTCGCGGCGGTGGTCGTCTCGGTCGACGACCCTCCCGAACACGCGGTGGCGACGGCGGCGACAACTGCGAACACGACCACAGGCGATTTCCGCATGCACTCCACGGTAGACCCGGACCGGAACCGGTGCCGTCGTCAGGTTGGGTTCAAGCGGCAAATGGCCGGGTAACCTGGGGGAAAGACCCTGCGCAGGAGGTCGTCATGCCGTGCGATCGGATGCTCATCGCCTACGACGGTTCCGAACATGCCAAGCGCGCCGTGCAGTACGCGGGCCGGTTCCTCTCCGCCGAACGCGCCATTCTGCTCACCGCCTGGGAACCGATGGTCCGCCAGGCCGCCCGCATCTCCGGGCTCGCCGGGGTGATGCAACCGGAATGGGTGCCCGACGAGGAGATCGAGGACATCGCCTACACCGATGCCCGCAAGATCAATGCCGAAGGTGTGCAGCTGGCCAAGCAGGCCGGTATCGATGCCGAGGCCCGAACCGTCGAGTGCACGACAACCATCTGGAACGCCATCGTGGACTGTGCCGACGAGCTCGATGTGGACATCATCGTCGCTGGTACACGGGGTAATACCGGGTTGCGTGCGCTGTTGCACAGCAGTGTGGCCGAGGCGGTGCTCAAGCACGGGCACCGACCGGTGTTCCTGGTGCCGCCCGAGCACTGAGAGTTGCGTCGCTCTCGCGGTTCGGCGGTGGGTACGCAGCGTTATGGTCGAACCACTATGAGCGGATTTCTGTTGGCCCGACCCGACTCGGTGTTGCGCGCCGACGGGGTGCGCACGAACTTCGCGGACCCCACGGCGGCGGTCGCGGCGCTGCGCGCGTGGCGCGCGGGTGTGGGTGCGGGTGAACGATCCGAGTCGGTGGTCGGCTTGCCCGCACAGCCCGGTACGGGCGAAGAACTCAGTACGGGCGACGAGCTCGACCCGAGCGGACAGCCCGACGAGGCGCCCGAGTTGGTGGTCGGTGCATTGCCGTTCGATCCCCGCGAACCCGCCGCGCTCTGGCGGCCCGAGAAGGCTGTGCACACGGCCGGAGCGTGGCGTCCGGCTGCGCTGCCACCGTTGCCGCAGATGCGCGTTGTGGCCGAATCACCCAGTGCGGCAGAACATGTGATACGGGTCCAGAAGCTGGTCGAACGGCTCGCCGATCCGGCCGACGAGTTGCGCAAGGTGGTCGCCGCGCGCAGCGTCGTCGTCGAAGCCGCCGATCAGCTCGATCCCGAGGCGCTCGCGGGGTATCTGCTGACCAGGCATCCCACCGCCAACGTGTACGCGGTCGACCTGTCGGCGGCGGGCCGAGCGGGGCAGACACTGCTCGGCGCCACGCCCGAGGTACTGGTGACGCGCCACGGCGATCGCGTGAGTCTGCATCCACTCGCGGGCACGTTGCCGCGACTGCCCGACGCGGAGGCCGATGCGGCGCAGGCCCGTAAATTGTTGTCCAGCAGTAAGAACAACGACGAACACGGATTCGTCATCGAGTGGATCCGGCAGCAGCTCGGGCCCGTGTGCGCGGAACTGCACATCCCCGAGCGGCCCGAACTGCTGAGCACCGAACAGGTCTGGCACCTCGCCACCCCCATCAGCGGGGTGTTGCGTGACCCGTCGACTACCGCGCTCGACCTGGCGCTGCTGCTGCATCCGACGCCCGCTGTGAACGGCACCCCCTTCGCCGCGGCGCTCGACGCCGTCACCGCCGACGAACGGCGCGGTTTCTACGGCGGGGCGGTGGGCTGGTGCGACAGCAACGGCGACGGTGAATGGGTGGTCGCCATCCGGGGCGGGGAACTGTCGGCCGACCGGCGCGTCCTGCGGGCGAGCGCGGGCGGCGGAATCGTCGCCGACTCCGATCCGGCCGAGGAACTGGCCGAGACCACCGCCAAATTCCGCACTCTGCTCGCCGCCCTGCGTTGCGAACTGCCCGAACGCTGACCTACCGGCGCACACCTGCTAGGTTGGCCACCAGACAGGCCCCGACGTCGACGTATTGGAGTGCGCGATGAAGTTTGCTGTTCCGGCTGTTGCCAGCGCGGTCGGCGGCGCCCTGCTGAGCGCGATCGCCGTCTTCGCCATCACGGCAGCGGTGCAGCAGAACACGGCTCCCTCGATCGACCGCAGCGGTGACAAGGACTCCTCGCTGCTCAACGCTCCTGAATACGGCAGCCGCTGACGCGCAGGCCCGTGCGTCGCGCCCCTCGGGGCACCTGAACAAGGCGCCACTGGGCTGGCGCTGGTTCGTCGGCTCGGTCGTAGCCGCCTTCGTCCTGACCTTCGCGCAGGCGCCCGGCCTCACCGTCGCCGACACCAAATACGACCTCGCCCAGAACCCCCTCGGCTTCCTCGCGCGCGCCGCGCACCTGTGGAGCAGCCAGGCGCCCATGGGTCAGGTGCAGAACCAGGCCTACGGCTACTTCTTCCCGCACGGCGCGTTCTTCTCCGCGGGTCACCTCCTGCATGTGCCCGCCTGGGTTACCCAGCGCGTGTGGTGGGCGCTGCTGCTGCTTGCCGGGTTCTGGGGCATCGTCAAGCTGTGCGAAACCCTCGGTATCGGGGCGCGTGGGTCGCGGGTGATCGCGGGTATCGCGTTCGCATTGTCGCCACGGGTGCTCACCACGCTCGGGTCGATCTCCTCGGAGACGCTGCCGATGATGCTGGCGCCGTGGGTGCTGCTCGCGCCGGCCGCGCTCGGCGTCGCACTGCGCGGTAAGTCCACGGGGGTCGACACGGCGCCGGAAAGTCCGCGGCCCGACAGTCCAGGCGACAACGCGCCGGACGACAGTGTGGTCAATCCTGTCACCACCGGCACTGCGGGGAGCGCGGTCGGGAACGCCGAGTCCGGCGAAGTCGGCCGCCTGCGTGGCCGAGTAGTGCGGGCCGGTCGCGGCTCGAGTGCCGGCGAGTCGGTTGCGCCTGGACCCACGCGCGGCGGAATCCTCTCGCCCGCTGGTAGTGCGCTCGCGCTCGCTTTGATGGGGTCGGTGAATGCAGTCGCGACAGTGGCCGCGTTCCTGCCCGCCGCGCTGTGGTGGGCCTCCTACCGACCGAACCGGCGGTGGTGGCGGTTCACGCGGGCGTGGATCCCGTTGCTCGTGCTCGCCACGTTCTGGTGGGTGGTGCCGCTGCTGCTGCTCGGGAAGGTGAGTCCGCCGTTCCTCGACTACATCGAGTCGTCGGGCGTGACCACGCAGTGGGCGGCACTGAGTGAGGTGTTGCGCGGTACCGACAGTTGGACGCCGTTCGTGTCGCCCGAGCGGATCGCGGGGGCCGTGCTGGTGACCCAGCCCGCCGCGGTGCTCGCCACCGGGCTGCTCGCGGCGGCGGGCATGGCGGGGCTCGCGCGGTCGTCGATGCCGTATCGCGGGCGGTTCGTGCTGATCCTGTGTGTGGGGTTGGCGGGGATCTGCGCCGGGTATGTCGGCACGCTCGGCGGGCCGTTCGCGGAATCGGTGCGGATCTTCCTCGACTCCGGTGGTGCGCCGCTGCGCAATGTGCACAAGCTGGAGCCGCTGATCCGGTTGCCGCTGGTGGTCGGGCTCGCGCACCTGCTCGGCCGGGTGCCACTGCCCGCGTCGGTGCCGATGCCGGTGTGGCGCAATGCCTTCGCCCATCCGGAACGCGATCGTGTCGTGGCCGTGGCGGCCCTGGTTCTCGCCGCGCTCACCCTCGCGACCTCGCTGGCGTGGACCGGTCGACTCGCCCCGCGCGGCGCCTACGACCGGGTGCCTGCCTACTGGACCGACACCGCGCGATGGCTCGCCGACAATGCCGCCGACACTCGCGCGTTGGTCGTCCCCGGGGCGCCCTTCGGCAGCCAGATCTGGGGACTCACCCGCGACGAACCACTGCAGGCGGTGGCGAGTACCCCATGGGCCGTGCGCGATTCGGTGCCGCTGAATCCGCCGGGCACCATCCGCGCCATGGACTCGGTGCAGCGGCTCATCGCCGACGGACGACCGTCGACCGGACTGGCCACCACCCTGGCGAACCAAGGCATCGGAATCGTGGTGCTGCGCAACGACCTCGACCCGGAGACCTCCCGCTCCACCCGGCCGATGCTGGCGCACCAGGCCATCGAGGGCTCACCGGGGCTCACCAAGGTCGCCGAATTCGGCACGCCCATCGGACCGCGCGCCGACGACGCGGGCCTGGTCGTCGACAACGACCTGCTGCCGTCGTACCCGGCCATCGAGATCTACCGGGTGGACCACGCGACGCCTGGCACGCCGACGCAGGTGCGCAGCGGCACCGGCGCCCCCGACTCGGTCCCCGGCGCCTACACGGTGGGGCTCGACTCGGTGCCCGTCGTGCGCGGCGGACCCGAGGTGCTCGAGCGTGTTCGTCGTGACGGAGCAAGCGGCCCAGTGCTTCTCGAAGCCGACGCCGCACGCGCCGGACTCCCGACCGAACCGGTGCTGCTGACCGACACACCGATGGACCGGGAATCAGATTTCGGGCGGGTGGACAACCACAACTCCGCCGTCCGCGCTCCGGACGACGCCCGCCGAACCCACAACCTCGTCCCCGACTATCCCGTCGACGGCACCGAACTCGTCCGAGCCCAGTGGTCCGGTGCGAAGGTGACCACCTCCAGTTCGGCGGCCGACGCCACCCAGATCGGCGGCGCGGCACCCGGCAGTTCCACCGCCGCCGCCGTGGACGGCGATCCGAGCACCGCATGGATCAGCAACGGCGCGGAATCCGCACTCGGCCAGTGGCTCCGGCTGGATCTGGACAAGCCGATCACCAGCGGTTCGCTGCAGTTCACCACGACCGCGGCCGCGCTCGGCGATCCGGTGAAGTGGGTGGAGGTGCGCACGTCGCGCGGAACGGTGTCGGCCCGGATCACCGAACCCGGTGCGCCGGTCACCGTCGCCCTGCCCGCGGGCCGCACCGAGTGGGTGATGATCACCGCCGCGCGCACCGAAACCGGCACCCGTGGTGGGCAATTCGGGATCAGCGAACTCACCCTCGACGACTATTCGGTACGGGAGGCGCCGGTACGCGTCGATATCCGGCATCGAGTCGTGCTCCCCGATGCTCCGGCGGGCACCACGGTGACCGGCTGGGACCTCGGGCAGGAATTCCCTGGTCGCACAGCGTGTTTCGACGGGCCGTTGCGGGTGCACTGCAGCAAGGGACTCGGTCTGCCCGCCGAGGAACCCGGCGTCTTCGGGCGGACGCTTTCGGTGCCCGAACCGATGCGGGTGAGCACCGACCTGACCGTGCGCACCCGCCCCGGACCGGCGCTCGAAGCGCTGCTCACCGACCCGGCCAGACCGATCGCGCGCGGCAAGGCCGATGTCGCCGACCTGCGCGGCGCCGCCTTCGCCGCCACCGACGGCGACCCCCGAACCACCTGGACCGCCCCGGAAGCCACCGTCCGTGGGCTCGCGGGTGCTAAACCAACACTGGTGCTGGAACTTCCGGAACCCGCGCTGGTGACCGGGCTCGACATCACCACGGCGCTCGGCGGTCTGCCCGCCACCGCCACCTCCGTGGTGGTGAACCTCGGCAACGGTCCGCAGATGCGCGAACTGCCCGAACGCGAACACGGCGAACCCGCACGAATCTCGCTGCACCCCACCGTTACCGATCGGGTCGAGGTGAGCATTCAGCAGTGGAACGAGGTGCTCGACCGCACCGCACTCGGCTTCGTCCTCACCCAGCCGGCCGGGCTCGCCGAAGTGGAAGTACTCGGCCCCGACTACCCCGCCCACGCCCCCGGCGACCGACTCGTGACCATCGGCTGCGAGGCCGGGCCGGTGATCGCCATCGGCGGGCGCGCAGTACACACGACCGTCACCGCGACCGCCGACGAACTCCGATCGGGTGCACCGGTTTCCGCACGCCCCTGCGAATTGGACGCGGCCGATATCGAATTGCTGCCCGGCAAGCCCGACCTCACCGTCGTGCCGACGGAACTGTTCACGGTCGACCGGATTCGGCTGCCCCGCACCGATCTCGCAACCGCCCCGATCCTTGGCGGGACAAGCGATTCTTCCGAATCGAGCGCTGGCGGCGAGAACAGCAGTGGGGGCGATCCCGCCGGCCCGGCCGAAGAGAACAGCACTGCCGGCGGGCCCAGCGAGCCAATCGACGAGAACAGTGCGGCTGACGCGCCCGCGAGCCCGACCGACGTCGACAGCTCAACCAGCGAATCAGGCGCTCGGAGTTCAGCCCCCGCCCGCGATGCGACCCACGAAGGCCCCTCTGCGCCGGCAGCCGATTCGACGAAGGCACGATTGCTGGTACTGCCGTTGAGCACCAACGTCGGCTGGGAAGCACACACCTCCGACGGGCAGCTGTTGAAGCCCGTCGTGGTCGACGGTTGGCAGCAGGCTTGGCTCGTTCCGGCGGGGGCGAGCGGGGAGATCACCGTATCGTTCCCGGACGACCGGTGGTACCGGCTGGCGATCTTCGGTGGTCTACTGCTGCTGATTCCGCTTGTGCTGCTTGCCATTCCGCGTCGGCGACCGGTCCCCGACGTCGGCCCGGCACCGACCACATGGGGTACCCGCCCACTCGCCGCGCTCGGGCTCACCGGTGCGGTGGCGGTGGTCTCCGGTCCGTTCGGTGTGGTGTGCACCGTTGTCGCGGTGGCGTGCAGTCACTTCCGGCCCGCTGTGACGAGTCGGGTACTGCCCTGGGTCGCCGGTGTCGGGACGTTGGTCTCGGTGGCGGCGTTGTCGACCGGCACATGGCGGTCGGGCACCACCTATATGGGTGGCTCGATCTGGGCGCAGGCACCCGCGGTCATCGCTGTTGTCGCGGTGGGAGTCGCCGCACTTCCACGCCGGCGCTGACCTGTGGCCGGGCGGCGCCATCGGGCCGGACGGACGGGATGTCGCCCGACAATGCCGCCTCACCGGCTCAGACGCGGGCGGTTTCTTTCACAGCCCTCCGCTTGTCCCAGCGCCGGGCCAGCCGACGCGCGGGTTCCTCGATCAGCGCGTAGCTCGCGGCGGCCAGCGGCAAGGTCAGCGCGGTGGTGAGCACGAGGACGTACAGGAAGCTGCCGCTGAACGGCAACAGGCTGAACACCGGGAACACCATGGACAGCACCACCAGGTGCCACAGGAACACCCCGTAGGACCACCGGCCGAGCACCGCCGCCGTGCGCGATTCCAGCCAGCGATGCGGTGGCGCGTCGGCCGGGCGCAGCACCAGCGGTGCCAGCAGGCCGAAGCCGATGATCGCCCCGAGCAGCATTTTCACCGCGTACTGCCACGGCTCGGCACGTTCCAGACCGGCCGGCCCGCCGAACTCCGTCGCCGAGATCAGAAACGCGACCAGCGCGAAGCCCCACATCAGCGGCTGATTCGCCAGCAGCTTCGGCCAGCGCGCATCGGTGCGCAGGCGGTAGATCAGTTCGGCGAGCAGCATGCCCGCCGCGAACCACGGGATGTAGGCGGGCAGCCAGTTGTCGGCGTGGATGGCGTCGGGTGTCGGCACCGGCCACAGGTTCCACGTGAGGCTCACCGCGGCCAGCACGCACAGCACGGGCACCCGCCACCGCGCCGACGGACCACGCAGCCGGACGAACGCCAACGCCAACACCGGAAGCACCAGGTAGAAGGCCACCTCCACCGACAGGCTCCACATCTGGGTGAGGCCGTCGGTGAGTGTCAAGGGGACGAACACCTGCAGCAGGAACAGATTCGACACCCACACCCGCAGGTTCGCCGTCTGTGCGGCGCCGGGCAGCAACACGAGCACGAACACCACGACGGCCCAATAGGCGGGCATGATCCTGGCGAAACGGTGCAGCAGGTACCGCCCCGTCGACGGCGCCGCACCCACCCCGTGCGCGGCCGCCGCGTGCGGCCGCCACAGCAGGAAACCCGACAGCGCGAAGAACACCGCGACCGCCATGTCGAAGCGTTCCAGAATCGGCCCGAGCACCGGTGTTCCGGATGCCGCGGTCTGGAAGGCGACGTGGGTGACGAGCACGCCGAGCGCCGCCATCCCACGCATTCCTTCCAGGGCGGGGATGAAGGTGCGCGGCGGCGGAACGGGGGCGTGCGGGCTCGTCATCGGGGTCCAGTCTGCCGTGTCGGCGATTTAGCGGGCACAGCGCCGCCTTCCGTCGTCATGGGCTGTTAGTGTCGGCTCAATCCGTGTTCGAACGACGAGGAGAGTTTGCATGGCACTGAGTGCCGGTACCAGAAGGACGGTCGCCTGCGTGCTCGTGGGTCTGGGCGCGGCATTGCTTGTTGCCGCGCTCATGATCCCCACCTACACCGTGAGCAAGGTGGCCAAGACTCCGCTCGACCTCGAGATCACCACCATCGCGGAGAACCAGCCTGGTGAGGACAGTCTCGTCCTCGACTCCAAGTCGCTGACCTCCGGTGACGGTCCGGCCGTTGTCAACAAGAACGTGCCGCTGATCTCGCAACGTTTCGTCACCGTCGAGGAGCCCTCCGACGCCGACAAGATGACGCTGCAGGCGGGTCAGACGCTGCGCCGCACCGATGTGCAGGGTGACACGGGCCTGCTCACCGCGGCCATCGACCGCGTCACCATCTCGCGCACCACCGGCATGCCGGTCGACGAGGAGCCCAACGGCTCCATCGCGGTCACCGTCAACAAGGACGGCAGCGTGATGGAACCGGTGCAGCACACCGGCATCGGCTACCGCTTCCCGATCGGCACCGAGAAGAAGACGTACCCGTACTTCGACATCAACGTGCGCAAGTCCTTCGACGCCAACTTCATCGAAGAGACCGAGATCAACAGCACCAAGGTGTACCGGTTCCAGATGATCGCGCCCGTCACCAGCACCTGGGACGTGGTGCAGTCGCCGACCAACCGGCTCACCCTGCCCGCCGCCAAGTGGGGCGTCACCGACGTGCCGGCCGACGCGCCGGTCACCATGACCCGCTACTACACCAACGTGCGTGACCTGTGGGTCGAGCCGCAGACCGGCACGGTCGTCAAGGGTGGCGAATCGATCCACCTGTTCTACGCGCGCACGGCCGACAAGCCCGAGGTGACCGCGCTCAAGTCGCACATCGTCTTCGACGAGTCGACCGTGGAGTCGCAGCTGGCCATCGCCAAGGAGAACACCGACAAGCTGTCGCTGTTCGGCCGCATCGTGCCGATCGTGCTCGGCATCCTCGGCGTGATCGCGCTGCTGGCCGGCCTGTTCCTCGGTCTGCGCGGCGGTAGCGCCCCGGCCCACGCCTCGCCGCGTGGCACCCGGCCCACGCCCGCACCGACCGCCGCCGACACCGGCGCCACCCGCTGGGACGGCGACGAAGCGCCGACCACCCAGTTCCCGCGCGGTGACTACGATTCGCCGACCGAACAGATCGACACGAACAAACGCCCCTGAGGCAAGCGGTTCACGACGGCCCCGGTCACCGACCGGGGCCGTCGTCGTTTCGCGCGGTGCGCAATACGACCAAGGCGACGATCGTCGTGGTGACGGCGGCGACGCAGACGGCGATGCCGATGAGCGAACCGATGCTGTCGGCGAAGGCGAGCATCAACGCGACCTCGACGGCCAGACCCACCCAGGTGACCATCGCCAAGCCGGTGCGTTCCACCGCGATCGCCGACAGCAACGCGCCCTGCAGCACGGCGAGCATGGCGCCGTGCAGCGCGAAAATCCACAGCATGCCCTGGATGGGCGCGTAGTCCTGACCCGCGAACAGGGGCGCGAGCGGGGCGGCCAGGGCGGCGCCGACGACCGCGACGACGCCGATCAGCGACAGCACCGACAGGGCGTCGCGGATGGCGCGGGCCGAATGCGTCGGCTGGGCCATGCGCGGGTACAGCACAACGCCCACCGCCTGCGGGAGCCAGAAGGCGATCTTGGTGGCGATGGTGCCGAGGGAGTAGCGGCTGGCGTCGGCGTCGTCGAGGACGATGCGCACGACGATCAGGTCGGCCGAGGACAGGGCCATCAGCGCGGCCTGCACTTGGACGGCACGCAAGACCGGGAGGACGCCGATCGCCCGCTCGCGCGTTTCGACGGTAGCGGTCCGCCCATCGAGCAACAGGTCTGCTGAATCGCTCGCGGTCGCCGATCGGACGATGCGGCCCGCGAGGAAGGCGGCGGCGACGAGTCCGCCTGCCGCGGCGAGCAGGGCGCCCGCCGAACCGCCGCCGAGCGCGAGCGCGATCAGTGCGGGTGCGACGCGAGCGGTTCCCGCCAGGGCCAGCACCGTCGCCAGGGCACGGAACTGGTTGGCGCCCTGGAGGATTCCCTGTTCACCGGACAGGATCACCAGAGCGGGAGCGGCGCCGAGGGCAGCGGCCGCGGCCGGCACACCGACATGCAGCACCGTCGCGACGACCGGGATCAGCACCACCGCGACCGCCGCGACCAGCGCCGCACACCGCCACTGCATCGCCCGCACCGCGCGCAGACCGGCGCCGCGCACCACTTCGCGCGCCACCACGTTCTGCATCGCCAAGGCGGGCACCGCGCACAACAACTGGACCGCGAGCAGACTCGCGAACTCGCTGAAGCCGGCCACACCCAGCCAGCGACCGGCCAACATCTGCAGCAGGTAACCGGCGACATTGGCGGTCATCGCGCCGGCCGTGACCCACGTCAGATCGGCAACAACAGGGGGGCGGCGGACCGAAGACACGCCCCATCGTCGCACCTCATCGCCCATGCGGTGGGCGGTACCCCGAAATGTGAGTCCGAGCGGACTCACCCTGAGGGTTCGCTTCCGGAGCGCTTAGGTGCTCGAGGCGGGGCCCTTCGCGTTGTCGCACCCTCCGGTCGGTCCAGATCAGGGCGGGCCCCGCTGCGCGCCCGCAAGCATCTAGGGTGCTCTGATGTGACAGGTAGCGCGAGGCTCTGGGTTGCCGCGTACTGCGCGCTCCTCACGGCTGTGATCGTCGGCCCGCTCGCAGGCTCCGGGTACCTGCTGCTGCGCGACGCGGTGAGTACCCCGCGCTCCTACCTGACGGACTCCGCGCTCGGTCTCGGCGCCGCCGCACCCCGCGCGGTGCCCCAGGATGCGCTGCTCGCCGTGCTCTCCCCCGTCGTCGACGGCGGCATCCTCGTCAAAGCGATCCTGATCGTTTCCCTGTGGTCGGCAGGGTACGGCGCCGCCGTCCTCGCCCGCCGCTTCGTCAGCGCGACCACCGGCCCCCAACTCGTCGCCGCGACTCTGGCTCTCTGGAACCCCTTCGTCGCCGAACGTCTTCTCCAAGGGCATTGGAGTCTGCTCGCGGGGTATGCGGCTTTGCCCTGGGTGGCGTTGGCGGCAACGCGTCTGCGCGAGCCGGAGGTCGATTCGTCAGTCGACGTGCGCTCGGGGCGCGGCCACGCCGAGGCGAGCCTCGCCTCTGGAGCCGGGTCGGGTACAGACTCGGCCGCCGAGACCGGTGGCGGCAGAGGATCACCGGGCAGCCTCAGCGAGGTCGACTCGGCACGTGCGTCCGGGTCGATTGTCGGACGCGCATGGAGCAGTGTTCAGGCCCGCCGTTCCCGCGCTGGAGCACGTGTCGGTGCGTGGGCTGCGCTGGTCGCGGCGTTCGCGGCAGCCGGGTTGACGCCGACCGGGTCGTTGCTGGCAGCCGTCATCGGACTGGCGACGATCGGGTGGCGGAAGATGCTGCCCGCTGCCGTTCTGTGGGTGCTCACGTGTGCGCCCTGGTTGACGGCGACCGCATTGGGGGCCGGGGCCGAGCCGTCGGATCCCGAAGGGGTTTCGGCGTTCGCGGCGCGAGCGGAGCCGTGGTTGGGGACGTTGGGGAGCCTGGCCGGGCTCGGGGGGATCTGGAACGCGGAAGCGGTTCCGGGCAGCCGGACAACGCCGGTGGCGTTCGTCGCCACGATGTTGTTGCTCGGGATAGTCGCGCTCGGAGTGCGGGCGGTGTGGGCGCGGGGGCACCGGGCGTTGCTGGTCATCGCGGTGGTGGCCGTGGTCGTGCCCGCGCTCGGGGCGACCAGCGGGGGGATCGCGGTCGGCGAATGGTTGGTCGCGCACGTGCCCGGTGCGGGGTTGTTGCGTGACAGCCAGAAATACGTGGCGCTCGCGATGCCGGCGTATGTGTTGTGTGCGGCGGCCGCCTGCACCACCGTGCTCACCTTCGCCCGCAGGTTCGCGCCGACGATCCATGACGGCGTACGAACCGGAACAGCCGCTGTCGCAACACTTTTCATCGGAATGCTGATTCTCCCTCTCCCTGATCTGGTTTGGGGCGTCGGCGGCGAGATGCGCCCCGTCCACTACCCCGCAGGCTGGGAAAAGGTCGTCGAACACATCGACGCACCGGGCGACGTGGCCGTCCTCCCCGCAGGCATGTTCCGCCGATTCCCTTACAGCGGAACAGCTCCCGTCCTCGACCCCGCTCCCCGAATCCTCCCCGACGACGTCCTCCAAACAGGTGAACTCCGCGTCCGTGGCTACGCCGTAGCGGGCGAAGGAAACCGCGCCCGCACAGTCGAAACGGCACTGCTCGAAGGCGCCCCCGCCACCGACCTAGCCGCCCTCGGCGTCGGCTGGATCCTCATAGAACGCACCACCCCCGGCCCCCTCGGCGCCTCCCAATCCACCCTGACCACAACCCAACTCACCTACGAAGACCCCGACCTAGCCCTCTACCGAGTCCCCAACCCAACCCCCACCGACACCGCAACCCCCACCCAACGCCGAATCTCCGCCACCGCCCACCTCCTCTGGGCCACCCTCCTCCTCGGAGCGCTCCTCGCTGCCGCACTCCGCCCAAACCCCAACTGATGGAGTGTCATCCGGCGATTCCTCGCGCGTCGCACAACACACCGCACCAATACCGCCGCGAGCCATCGACGACCTATGTTCGCTCGCTATGGTCACCTCACAGCACGAGGCTATGCACCGGATCTTCCGGCACGACGCGCGCACCTTCGCCCGCGCCTTCCACGCACTCGACCTCCCCTTTCCCGACCCGATCGAGGTCGAACACATCTCGGTCGACCTCACCGAGATAGAGCCCATCGAACGCCGAGCAGACACGATTCTGCGGATCGTCACGGCAGACTCCAGCTTCCTGCTCGTTGTAGAGGCGCAAAGCAAGAAGGAACTGACCCGCCCACGTGCGTGGACCTATTACCTGGCCTACCTCGAAGCGAAGTACCAGATCCCCGCCGTGCTTGTCATCGTGTGCCGCAGCGAGGCCACTGCACAGTGGGCCCAGGGTCCACACAGCCTCGGCCACGCGACATGCCCTGTGTGGTGCTGCGCCCGCTGGTGCTCGGCCCACACAATGTTCCCGCCGTCATGACGGCCGAAGCAGCTGCTGAAGACCTACCTCTGGCGGCCCTGTCAGCGATAACCCACGCCACGAGTCCTGAGATCGGTGCGATACTGGAAGCGCTGGCTGCTGCGCTGCGGCTCGCAGGTGACCGGGACGATGCACAGATCTATGCCGAACTAGTCGAACTGGGCCTCGGCCGTACGCGAGGCGCCCGAATCTGGAGGAAGTTGATGTCGGTAGACCTGTCGTTCTTCCGCTCCGAGACGTCACAGCGGATTCGCGAAGAGGGGCGCGAAGAAGGCGTCTCAGAGAGCATCATTCGAATTCTGCGGCGGCGTGGAATCGCTGTTTCCGCTGCGGCGGAAAGCAAGATCGTGTCGTGTCACGACCGCGCGCAGCTCGGTGAATGGCTCGATCGGGCGATCGGGGCGCAGACCGTCGACGATGTGTTCAGTGATTGAGAGCTGACGGGGCCACGAGGCCGGTGGTGTAGGTGCCTCGGGCTGCGGCGGCGAGGACTTCGTAGACGCCGGAACCTGTTTGTTCCCAGGAGAATTCGTGGGCGCGGGCGCGGGCCTTCTCGCCCATCATGGAGCGGGTTTCCGGGTCGGCGAGGAGGTCGGCGGCGGCTCGGGCCAGGGCGGGGGCGTCGTCTACCAGCAGGCCGGTGACACCGTCGACGATGGAGTCGGTGAGGCCCCGGGAGCTGCGGTAGCCGATGGTCGGTACGCCGTGCTGGGCGGCCTCGATGACGGCCAGGCCCCAGCCTTCCTTGCGGGAGGGCATCACGTGCACCCACGCGGTGGACAGGATCTCGTGCTTGCGGCGTTCGTCGACGTGGCCATGGAAGGTGACGGCGTCGGTGATGCCGAGGTCGTCGGCGCACGCGCGCAGGTTGGGCGCCCACCAACCGTCGCCGATCACGTCCAGGTGCACGTCGGGGAAGCGTTCGCGCAGCGTGGCGACGGCGGTGAGGGCGTCCTCGATCTGCTTGTGCGGGACGAGACGGGACAGCACGGCGATGCGTGGGTGGGTGGCGCGGGTGCTCGCGCCGCCGGGGACGACCTCGGCGGGCACCGGCTCGGCACCGTTGCGGACGACGGCGATGCGTTCGCGATCGACCCCGAGCACCGACAGCTCCTCGGCCGAGGGCAGCGACACCGTGAGGTACTGGTTGTCGCGGTGCACGCGCGGCGACAGCTTGGACTCGATCCACCAGCCGATCCGCCCGACCAGCCGCCCGGCGACCGGCCACTGCTCACGATGCCCGTGGTGCACGAGCACCACCGAGGGCACACCGGTGACCGCCGCGAAGAACGGGATGCCGTTCTGAGTGTCGATCACCACGTCGGGCCGCACACCGCGCAGCGGGCCGACACCGAGCCGACCGGCGAGGATGGCGGCCAGCGCGCGCGGGTACACGGTGAAGCGGCCACCGGCGCGGCTGATGTCGATACCGTCGATCCGCTCGCGGCGCGGCGCACCGGGGTACCCGGCCGTACGCAGGGTGACCTTGACCCCTCGGGCCGCCAGCTGCGCACCCACCTGCTCCAGGTACCGCTCACTGCCGCCGCCCTGTGGGTGCCCCGTGTCACGCCAGCACAACAGGAGGACTTCACGCACGGTCGGGCTCGCAATCGGATCGGCTTCGGACAAACGTCGGCCACCACCCTAGCGGGTGTGGCCCACGCGACACGGCAATATCACCACCGAACCCGCACACGGCCGCGATGCGCCGCCGCCGAGCCCCTAAACTCCTGCCGTGCCGACCGCATCCCCGCCGAGAACCGACCAGCCGGGCCGAGCCCCCCGCTTCGCCCGTCGCGCCACGCTGCGCCGCTCCGTGCGCCTGCTGACGAGCTTCCGGTTCGAGCAGTCCGACCCGGCCAGGTTCTACGGTGGCATCGCCACCGACAGCGCCGAGCTGATCGACGACTTCTACGCCGACATCACCGGCCGCGACCTCGCCGGAACCGTGGTGCTCGACGTGGGTGGCGGGCCCGGCTACTTCGCCGACGAGTTCACCGCACGCGGTGCGCGCTATATCTCGGTGGAACCCGACCCGTCGGAGATGCACGCCGCAGGCCTGCGGGTGGCCGGTTCGGTGCGCGGCTCGGGCATGGCGCTCCCGTTCCGCGACAACGCCTTCGACGTGTGCTTCTCCTCCAACGTCGCCGAACACGTCCCCGAGCCGTGGGCGATGGCCGACGAGATGGTCCGCGTGACCAAGCCCGGCGGGCTCATCGTCTACTCGTACACGGTGTGGCACGGGCCGTTCGGTGGGCACGAGACCGGGCTGTGGCATTACCTCGGCGGCGAGTACGCGGCGCGAAGGTACTTCCGTAAGCACGGTCGTGAACCCAAGAACAGATTCGGCAGGTCACTGTTCGCTGTCACCGCCGCCGACGGTTTGCGCTGGGCGGCAACGACACCGGCGGACGTGCGAACCGTTTTTCCTCGTTATCACCCGCGCTGGGCGTGGTGGCTGGTTCGGATTCCGGTGATTCGCGAGCTACTCGTGAGCAATCTCGTTGTGGTGGCGACGAAACGGTGATTCAGGCCAGCCAGCTCAATCGCCGCGTCCGGCGCACCGGCTCGGGTAACGCACTGGCCCAGGGGGATTCCTGAATCGCGAGGCCGACGGTCTCCAACGTGGTCAGGCCGACCTGATCGGCGAGCGCCCCGACCATCGCGACCGCCTCAGCGGCCTGAATGGCGGCAGTCGCCTGCTCGATCGTCAGTGTGCGGCCCGGAAGGAATGACACAACCCATCCTCCACTGCCCACACTCTTCGCTTGATGGTCGGTCTGGTCGCTGGTCATCAACGATCGGCCGATCACTTGCACAGCCATGAGTCGGTCTCCCCAATTCGCTGTAAAGGTCCGATGAATCGAGCGAGCTGATCAGTAGCTAAAGCATCCCCTTTTCACCACGAGAACGCAATAGTGCGTTTTCCCGAAAAGCGAACCGACGGGTTGGAATTCGTGCACTTCAGAGTGCCCGCGACCAGGCAAAGTAGAACGTGTTGCAGACAATCCGGCCGCGAAACTGTAACGTGTTCTCATGCACTACGACAGTCTGTTCATCGGCGGCAAGTGGACCACCCCGGCCGGTAGTGACCGCATTCCCGTGGTCTCACCGGCCACCGAGGAGACCGTGGGCAGCGTGCCCGCGGTAACGAAGGACGATGTCGACGCCGCGGTCGCCGCGGCGCGCGACGCCTTCGACAGCGGACCGTGGCCGAAGAAGGATCCACTGGAACGAGCCGAGGTGCTCGGCAAGGCCGCGCGCCTCATCGAGCAGCGTTCCCCGGAATTGCTCGCCGCACTCACGGCCGAGATGGGCGCAACAACGGTAGGCGCCTTGACATTCAACCAAATTCCCGCCGTCGCGGCGCTCGACGCGTTAGTCTCGCTCGCTAAGACCTTCCCCTGGAACGAGACTCGGGTCGGCCCGTTCGGAACTACCCGTGTGTCACGGGAACCGCGCGGTGTCGTCGCCGCTATTACCGCATGGAATGTTCCGATGTTCCTCGCGGTGAACAAACTCGCGCCCGCATTGCTCGCCGGGTGCACGATCGTGCTCAAACCGTCGCCACTCACCCCGCTCAGTGCGAATATCCTCGCCGATATCTTCACCGAGGCAGGCGTGCCGGACGGGGTGATCTCCGTGCTGCCCGCCGAGGCCGAGGCAAGCGAATACCTGGCCGGGCATCCCGGCGTCGACAAGGTGACCTTCACCGGAAGCACCGCCGTCGGCCGGAAACTCGCCGCTATCGCCGGCGAACAACTCAAGACCGTCTCCCTCGAATTGGGCGGTAAGTCGGCCGCGATCATTCTCGACGACGTCGACCTGGCGGCGAGCATTCCCGTTCTCGCGTTCTCCGGCCTGATGAACAGCGGGCAGGGCTGCGTCGCGCAGACCCGCATCCTCGCACCGCGCAGCCGCTACGAAGAGATCCTCGACGCGCTCGTCGCCCACGTGAGCACACTGAAGACCGGTGACCCCACCGACCCGTCGGTGCAGTTCGGCCCGCTCATCAGCGAGCGGCAGCGCGAGCGCGTGGAGGGCTATATCGCCAAGGGCAAGGCCGAGGGGGCGCGGCTGGTCCTCGGCGGCGGCAGGCCCGACGGGGTGGAGCGCGGCTGGTTCGTCGAGCCGACGATCTTCGCCGACGTGGACAACTCCAGCACCATCGCCCAGGAGGAGATCTTCGGGCCGGTCTTGTCGGTGATCCCCTACGACACCGAGGACGAGGCCGTCGCCATCGCCAACGACTCCGTGTACGGCCTGGCGGGCTCGGTCTGGACCACCGACATCGAACGCGGCGCGAAGATCGCCGCACGGGTGCGCACGGGCACCTACGCGATCAACTGGTACGCCTTCGACCCCACCGCGCCGTTCGGTGGGTACAAGAGTTCCGGCATCGGCCGCGAGAACGGGCCCGAGGGCCTGGACGCCTTCTGTGAGCAGAAGTCGGTGCTGATGCCGATGGGCTGGACCGGCTAGTCCTCCGGCATCACTACCCGCAGCACCGGCTGGGCACCTACCTCACCGTTGGCGGGCAGGTCGACCACGTCGACGCGCCATCCGGGTGGCAGGACGCGCTGCAGGCGGCCTGCCACCCGGTGCAGTGGCGTGCTCGAGCAGGTGTCGTCCTCCGGGCGGGTCACCAGATCGGTCATGCGTCAACCACCTCTCAGCGTCGATCTCAACGGAGTTTGCTCGGGGATGGTGCGACGTTCACAGAAACCTGACTGGGAATATAGGTGACGGCGATTCCCTTGCCCCAGCGACTCTCTGTCATCGAAATAGGTACCCGAAATTCACACGGGGGAATCGTCTTCTTTTGTGCCCGAAAGGAAACTTCGCGTCGGGAAAGTGGGTCAATGACGCAATGAGCGTCGATATGCGGACGGTGTAAGCCCGGTCGCCGCACGTAAGTGTTCGCGTAGGGCCGTCACACTGCCGAAGCCCGATCGCTGGGCAACCGTCTCCACGGTGAACGTCGTTCGCTCGAGCAGTTCCCTTGCCCGTCCGAGCCGTTGCGCGTCGAGCCAGGCGCGCGGCGTGGTGCCGACCTCGGCCTTGAAGCGGCGGATGAAAGTCCGCTCGCTCATCAACGCGTGCGCGGCAAGCGCTGAGACATCCACGGCGTCAACGGGATTGGCCGCTGCCCAATCGAGCGTGGCCGCCAGGCCACCGTGCGCCGCGACGCGCGCCATCGGCCGCGGAATGTATTGCGCCTGACCACCTTCGCGGTGCGGCGGCACCACATTCCAGCGGGCGAGGTCGGCGGCGGCCGCGGCACCGAGTTCGCGGCGGACGATGTGCAGGCACAGGTCCAGTCCGGCGGACAGGCCCGCCGAGGTCAGGATGTCGCCGTCGTCGACGTAGAGGGCGGTGGGATCGAGCTTCACGGCCGGGTAGAGCTGGGCGAATTCTTCGCAGTAACCCCAGTGGGTGGTGGCCGGGCGGCCGTCGAGCAGCCCGGCCTCGGCGAGGACGAAGGCGCCGATGCAGATACTGGCGATGGTTGCGCCTCGGGCGGCGGCCGCACGCAGCGCGTCGAGCGCCGGGGGTGGGGTGGGCAGAGTCGGGAGGCCGATGCCGGGGACCACGATCAGATCGGCGTCGGCGAGCAGCTCGAGTCCGTGCTCCACCCGCAGCTCGAAGCCGTTCGGCGTCCACACCGGGCCGGGACGTACAGCGCAGGTTCGCATGTCGAAGCCGGCGGGCTCGCCGGTCCGGCCCGGTCCGTGGCGGAAGATCTGCACCACACACGCGAGGTCGTAGGTCATCACGCCGTCGAGGGCGAGCGCGGCCACCGAGATCACTCCTCGAGTTTGGCACGAATCCGGGCACTGCTGGCATGTCTGCCACTCGTTCTCCTCGCCCCGGTCCGGCTTTGCTTGACACAGGCACGACAAGGGAGATCTGATGACGAATCCGGCAGGCCTCGACTGGACCTGGGCACAGCGCACCGGCGGGAACCTCACCGCGGCGCAGCGCCGTCGGCTGTTGGCGGCACTCGGGCGCACCGTACCGAGATTCGCGCCGGGACGGCTGCGCTTGGCACTCGGCCGGCGCGGCACCGGACGCGTCGAGGACGTGCGTCTCCCGGACACCCGGCTGGCCAGAGAGGCGGAACTACATGCGCGCGAGGAACTTTCGGACGCGCTGCTGGCGCATTCCTTCCGCACCTACTTCTTCGGACGCGCCCTCGCCGACCTCGACGGCGCCGAGTACGACGACGAAATCGCCTACGTCTCGTGCCTATTGCACGACATAGCCCTCGAAACACCTACGCCTGGAAGGTGTTTCGCGGTGGTCGGCGGGGAGAGCGCGGTCGGCCTCGCCCGGCGGCACGGCGCCTCCGCCGAACGGGCCGCGATCATCGGTGCGGCCATCGCCGCCCATCTCACCCCCGGCGTCGCGGCGGACCTCGGCGACCCGGGTGGTTTCGTCTCCGCGGGCGCGTCGGTGGACGTGCTCGGCGACCGGCTGGCCGACCTCGATCCCCGATGGGTCGACGAACTGCTCGCCCGGCACCCTCGTCACCAGCTGAAGAAGCACCTCGCCGCGGTGTTCGCCGCCGAGGCCGCCGCGGTCCCCGAAGGGCGGGTGGCCTGGCTGACGTCCACCGGATTCACCCAGCTCGTCAAGTTCGCGCCCTTCCCCGAATAGAACGAAACCGCCCGCACCGGAAATCGGCGCGGGCGGTTCGTTGTTCGGGGGATCAGCCGAGGCGCTGCTTGAGAGCCTCGAACTCGTCGCGGACGCCCGAGGGCAGGCGGTCGCCGATGAACTCGAACCACTCCTCGATCGACGGGATCTCCTGGCGCCACTCGTCGGCGTTCACCGCGAGGGCCTCGTCGACGTCGGCCGGGTCGACATCGAGGCCGTCCAGGTCGAGGTCGGCGGCCGTGGGGACGTGGCCGACGGGGGTGGACGACGCGCCGGTGGAACCCTCGATGCGGCCGACGATCCACTCCAGCACGCGGGAGTTCTCACCGAATCCGGGCCACAGGAAGCGGCCGTCGGCGCCACGACGGAACCAGTTGACGTAGAAGATCTTCGGCAGCTTGGTCGAGTCGGCGTTCTTGCCCAGCTCGATCCAGTGGTCGAGGTAGTCGCCCACGTGGTAGCCGAGGAACGGCAGCATCGCCATCGGGTCGCGACGGACGGTGCCCACCTGGCCCTCGGCGGCGGCGGTCTGCTCCGAGCCCATGGTCGCGCCCATGAACACGCCGTGCTCCCAGCCGAACGACTCGGTCACCAGAGGGACGGTGGTCTTGCGGCGACCACCGAACAGGATGGCCGAGATCGGCACGCCCTGCGGGTCGTCCCACTCGGGGGCCAGGATCGGGCACTGCGACATCGGGGTGCAGTAGCGCGAGTTCGGGTGCGCGGCGTGCGTGCCGGACTCGGGGGTCCAGTCGTTGCCCTTCCAATCGATGAGGTGCTGCGGGTCGCCTTCCAGGCCCTCCCACCACACATCGTTGTCGTCGGTCTGGGCGACGTTGGTGTAGACGGTGTTGCCCGCGTCGATGGTGGCCATCGCGTTGGGGTTGGAGCTGTGGTTGGTGCCCGGCGCCACGCCGAAGAAACCGAACTCCGGGTTCACGGCGTAGAGGCGGCCGTCCTTGCCGAAACGCATCCAGGCGATGTCGTCGCCCAGGGTCTCCGCGCGCCAGCCGGGGATGGTCGGCTGGATCATCGCCAGGTTGGTCTTACCGCAGGCGCTGGGGAAGGCGGCGGCGATGTAGTACGCCTTGTTCTCGGGCGAGATCAGCTTGAGGATCAGCATGTGCTCGGCCAGCCAGCCCTCGTCGTGGGCCATCGCCGAGGCGATGCGCAGCGAGTAGCACTTCTTGCCGAGCAGCGCGTTGCCGCCGTAGCCCGAGCCGTAGGACCAGATCTCGCGGTCCTCGGGGAAGTGGGTGATGTACTTGGTGTCGCTGCACGGCCACGGCACGTCGGCCTGGCCCTCGGCCAGCGGAGCGCCGACGGAATGCAGCGCCTTCACGAACGGACGATCGGTGCCGAGCTTGTCCAGCGCCGCCTGGCCCATGCGGGTCATCACGCGCATCGACACGACCACGTACTCGGAGTCGGTGATCTCCACGCCCAGCTTGGGGTCCTCGGCGCCGAGCGGGCCCATGCAGAACGGCACCACGTACATGGTGCGGCCCTTCATCGAGCCGCGGTACAGCTCGGTCATGGTGGCGCGCATCTCGGCGGGGTCGACCCAGTTGTTGGTCGGGCCTGCGTCGGCCTCGGTCTTGGAGCAGATGTAGGTGCGCGATTCCACGCGGGCCACATCGGAGGGGTCGGACAGGGCGAGGAAGGAGTTCGGTTTCTTCTTCTCGTCGAGCTTCTTGAAGGTGCCCGCTTCGACCAGCTGCGTGGTCAGGCGATCCCATTCCGCGTCGGAGCCGTCGGCCCAGACAACGCGGTCAGGCTGAGTGAGCTCTGCGACTTCCTGTACCCAGGCGAGCAGTTCACTGTGCTCGGTCGGCGCGGTGCCGTCGGATCCACGAAGACCAGGAATGGTCGCTGAGGTCATGAAAACTCTCCTGAGATGGGCGGGGGCGCCACCGTGGCGGGAAGACGTCCGGCAGCGAACCAGCCACCGCACAACCCCAATGGACGGCGTACAGGGCCGCACACGGACGGAGCCGCGCATCGACTGGCACGGAGCAGGACGCCCAGGTTCCTGCTTAAAGGTTAACGCGATATGACGATCGATAAGGAATCGGGTTCGCCCAACCTAGTACCCATCGGCGGGTGGACCAATCGTTCTCGTCACACCTTGTCGAGTGTCTCGATATCGCGTTCGCAGGCGGAAAGTTGTGCGGGCCGCTCGGCGGCGAGGCGCCGGACGAGCGTGTCGAGCTCGGCGATGCGCCGGTCCACCGCCACCGCGCGGGCCGTGGATTCGCGGACTACATGTTCGGCCAGCTCCGCCTCCACATCCACCAGTACAGCCGCGACACGCTGCTCGAGCTGGGCTTTCACATTCACCAGCGCCTCCGACACCCACTGTGACATGTGACTGCGTTCGGCCAGTTGCCCGCGCGCACGCACCACCCATGCCGCCGCACCGGCGCCGAGCAGCAACGCCACCGGCACGCTCGCCACATCGAGCGTCGGCACCAGCGACAGCGGCGCGACGATCAACCGGCCTAGACCGACACCGGCCGACGCGCCGAGCGCGATCACCAGGTGATCTTCGACACCACGGTGCCTCGGCGTGGGTTCCGGACCTACTCGGGGCGCCGCGTCGTAGCGGCGCTGGGCGGGTGCGGCGGTGCCGACACGCCGCGCGGTCTCGAGCACACGCTCGTCGATGACGGCGTCGACCGCGGCCGACAACTCACCGGCGGCCTGCTGCAAGCGCTCGGGGTAGGCGCGCAGTTCGGTGCGGTCGCAGCGGTCGAGTTCGGCGCGTGAGCGCATGTGCAGGGCCCGGACCATGGCCCCCACCTCGGTCGACAGGTCGACGCGAGCCAGCTGCACCTGGCTGCGCACCGCCGCGAGACCGGTCTGCCTGCCGCCGTCGCGCTCGGCGAGCAGAGCGACCCGCTCCTCCCGGATACGCGCGGTCTCGGTGCCCGCACGCAGTGCGGCGATCTGCTCGGCGATGCGGGCCCTGGTGTCGGCGAGCACGCGGGCGAGCACGGCCGCACGGCGTCGGGCACCGTCGACCGGGGTCTGCGCGGTGGCCGCGGCGAGGGCGGCGTGCAGGGCGCCGAGACCGGAGCGGTCGAGCAGGGCGGAGTCGTCGGCGGCGCGGGCGGCGGCGGCCAGCCGGGCCGAGACGGCGAGAATGTCGAGGTCGTCGCTGCCGCGGGCGGCGAGCAGGGCAAGGCTGCGTTCGCGCATCGCACGCCAGTCCTGGTAGGCGTGGAAGCCGTTCATGGCGAGCAGGATCGGGGCGCCCGCGCCGCGCAGGCGGTCGATGAGGGCGAGCAGGTCGGCACCGATCACGCTGCCCGCGTCGAACAGGATCAGGGCCGGGGCGGGTTCGGTGGTCGGGGTGGCCGGGTCGATCAGGTCGATGCGCGGTTCGAAGCGGGCCAGTTCGGTACGCAGCAGGGTGGTGTTGGCGTCGTCGGGGGCGTAGAACAGCACGCTCGCGACGGCGCCGGAACCGGCCATCGCCCGCAGCAGCGCCTTACCCTGCGGATTCCATCGTTCGATGACGGCGTCGACGTCGGCGGGCAGTGCGGCCTCGTCAGAGTCCGGCACTGCTCATCCGCTCCCAGGCTCTGATGTACCCGTTGTGCACGCGCAGCGCGGCGCGGCGGGCGGCGGGCGGCATGTCGCTCGACACCACGGCTCGCCAGCGGGTGGCGCGCGAGAGCGCCTCGTCGGCGTCGCCGGGCGCGGGCGAGGGATATCCGGCGGCCAGGTGGGCGACCTGCGGGCAGGCCAGACCGGCGCACAGACCGATCCACAAGGCCTCGTCACCGGCCAGATACTGCTCGATCAGCGCGCGGGCGCGGCCGCCGTCACCGGGGACGGCACGTGCTGCCAGCCGGACCAACTCGTCGAGCAACTCGCCCCCGCGCACGGCTTCGACCTGCTCGTAGCGGCGGTGGACCAGCCGGTGCAGCGGGTCGATGCCGCCCGCGGAGTGCAGGATCTGGATCAGCGCGGCGGAGGTGAGATCCGGGTCGGCGCGCAGCGCGGTGAGCGCGCAGTCCACGCCGTAGAGGTCCCAGTTCTCGATGAGGCGCCTGCGGGCGTCCTGATCGGAACCGGCACCGATGAACAGGTCAGCGGCCAGCACCGACGGCACGTCCGGGCCGACCGCGAGCCTGCGCAGATCGCTCAGATCGGCCGCGTCGACGCTGCCCGCCCGGGTGCGCGCCGCCAGCGAGGCGACCACCGGAACCACCGGCAAGCGCAGCTCACGGGCGAACCGTTCGGCGGCGGCCACCGCGTCACCCCAGCGCGAACCCATCGCGTCGGCCTTGTTCAGCACCACGATGCTGCGGTCCCTCGGCAGCGTTTCCAGTACTCGCAGATCGGCCGCCTGCGGCGCGCCGGCCAGCACGTACACCACCAGATCACCGTCGAGCACGGGATCGGGCAGCTCGGGTTGGTCGACCGGGTCGGTCTCCTGCGCGGACAGCAGTGCCAGCGCCGCGAGGACGGTGGTCCGCCCGCTGAGCGCACGCCCCGCAACCTGGATCCGCAACGGCCTGCGTCTGCGGTGTACTGCCTCCACGAGCCGCTCGGCGATCACCGGGTCGGTTCCCCCACCTGCGCCGAGGTCCGAGATCAGCTGATCGAGCTGGTCGGATGGCCGTGTCTGTGCGGTCATGGTCCCTGTCGGCATTTGCGCGCACCCCCTTTTCGGAGGGCATTCTGTCAGATCCGGCGTGAGGCGGCTGCGACGTAACTCGGCGCATGCTGGACAATGGACGACGTGAACGACGCCGCCAACCACCCTGTCGAGTCGGTTCCCGGGCCGCCGTCCACTGCCCCGGAGCACCTGAAGCTCTCGGAGATGCCGAACGAAGCGGGCCGCCGCTCGACCACCGGCTCCCGGCTCTACCCCCGCGTGACGAGCTTCCGCTCGCGCCGAGGGGCATTGACGCCCAACCAGCAGGCCTCCTGGGAACGCACCTGGCCGGTGATCGGCCGGGACGTGTCCAACGAGCCCATCGACGCCGACGCCTGGTTCGGGCGCAGCGCGCCGCTGGTCATCGAGATCGGTTGCGGAACCGGCACCGCCACGGCCGCGATGGCCAAGGCCGAGCCACACCTGAACCTCATCGGCATCGAGGTCTACAAACCGGGCCTTGCCCAGCTGGTGCAGCAGGTGGAACGCGAGGAGATCGGCAATATCCGGTTGCTGCGCGGTGACGCCGTCGACGTGCTGGAGAACATGGTTGCCCCGGAGTCGCTGACCGGTGTGCGCGTGTTCTTCCCCGACCCGTGGCCCAAGGCCCGCCACCACAAGCGCCGGCTGCTGCAGGCGCCGACCTTCGCGCTGATCGCGAGCAGGCTGAAGCCCGGCGGTGTGCTGCACGTGGCGACCGACCACGCCGACTACGCCGAACACATTCTCGAAGTAGGCTCACAGGAACCGCTGCTCACCGGCCTGAACGACACCACAGGTGGCGACAGCGCGGCCAACCGCGACACCGCGCCGATCGGTTTCGACCGGCCGGTCACCAAGTTCGAGGGCAAAGGCCTGCGTGCCGGAAGCGTCATCAACGAGTTCATATGGGGGAAGATCGAGAGATGAGCGTGAGTGAGATCGCCCCCGAGATGCCGGAACTCGACCAGTCAGGTGCCGGCGCCGAGGCGTTGAGCGGTTCCGGGCCCGATGTCCGGCGCGTCCTGCTCGTCTGGGACGCGCCGAACCTCGACATGGGACTCGGCGCCATCCTCGGTGGACGTCCCACGGCCGCTTATCGTCCCCGCTTCGACGCGCTCGGCCGCTGGCTGCTCGCCAGGACCGCCGAGCTGTCGGTGGGTTCCAAAACCCGCATCGAAGCCGAAGCAACCGTTTTCACCAATATCGCCCCCGGCACCGCCGACGTGGTCCGCCCCTGGGTCGAGGCATTACGCAATGTGGGTTTCGCGGTCTTCGCCAAGCCGAAGATCGACGAGGACTCCGACGTCGACGCCGACATGCTCGCCCACATCGCCATGCGGGCCCGGCACGGCGGACTGGCCGGAATCATGGTCGCCTCCGCCGACGGTCAAGCCTTCCGCGAACCACTGGAAGCCATCGCCGCCAAGGGAACCCCAGCTCAGGTACTCGGATTCCGTGAGCACGCGAGTTGGGCTGTCACTTCCGATACTCTCGAGTTCGTCGACCTCGAGGACATCCCGGGAGTATTCCGGGAACCGCTACCGCGGGTGAGCCTCGATTCGCTGCCCGACGAGGGCGCATGGTTGCAGCCCTTCCGGCCGCTTTCTGCGCTACTCACATCTCGCCCTGGTCAAGGAGTCGCTTAAGTGTTCACCCGCTGGGGCGATCTGGTCTATCGGTTCCGATTCGCCGTCATCGCGGTGGTCGGGGCCGCGTTGTTGGCGCTGGGCGCCTACGGCATGGGCCTCGGCCCGCGCCTGACGCAGAGCGGCTGGTTCGACCCCGGCTCGGAGTCGGTGCAAGGCGCGGAGATCGCCGACCAGTCCTTCGGCCGCGACCACATGGCGGATGTCATCGTCATGTACAACGCCCCCGAGGGCAAAACGATCGACGACCCGGAGTTCCGGCAGAAGGCCGTCGACAGCCTCAGCAAGGCTGTCGCCGATCACCCCGACCACATCGACAAGATCAACGGCACCTATTGGAAGGTGGGCGATGCGCCCGCGGTGCCGTCGGCATTCGGGTCCAAGGACAAGAAGCACGCATTCGCCTCGATAGCCATCATCGGTGACAACGACACCACCGTCATGGCCAACTATCGCGCTGTTCAGGGCGCCTTCGACATCCCCGGCGTCGATGTCGAAGTCTCGGGTTTGCAGCCACTCGGCGTCACCCTGACCGACACTCTCGACCACGACTCCAAACGCATGGAGCTGCTGGCCTTTCCGGCTGTGGCGGTGCTGCTGTTCTTCGTCTTCGGCGGCATCGTCGCCGCCGCCCTGCCCCTGATCATCGGTGGTCTGACGATCATCGGCGCAAACGGCCTCGTCATGGGGCTGACCAACTTCACCGAGGTCAACATCTTCGTCGGTGGCGTCGTATCGATGATCGGTCTCGGTCTGGCGATCGACTACGGACTCTTCATAGTCAGCCGATTCCGAGAAGAGCTGGCCGAGGGGTACGACACGGCTGCCGCCGTCCGAAGATCGGTGATGACCGCCGGTCGAACCGTTGTCTTCTCCGCGACCATGATCATCGCCAGCCTCGGCGGCATCCTGATCTTCCCGCAGGGCTTCCTACGGTCGGTCGCGTACGGCACGATCGCCGCCGTCTCGCTGGCCGCGCTCACCGCGATCACGATCCTGCCCGCGATGCTCGGCATTCTCGGTCCTCGCGTGGACATGCTCGGGCTCAAGCGATTCCGCAAGACCAAGACCGCCGACCAGATCGAGAATGGTTTCTGGGGCAACACCACCCGCTGGGTCATGCGGCACCCGCTCAAGATCGCCATTCCGATCACCATCGGCCTGCTGCTGCTGATCATCCCGGTCAAAGACCTGGCATTCGGCGGCATCAACGAGAAGTACCTTCCGCCGGACAACTCGACCCGTCTCGCGCTAGAGCACTTCTACGAGGTCTTCCCGCAGAAGAAGACCGACCCGATTCAGCTGGTCTTCGTCTCGGACAACACCACCGCGATCGGCAAGGTGTGGAAGGAAGCCAACCAAGCGCCCGGACTGGTCGGCCCGTTCGAGGTCCCGGTCAAATCACCCACTGACGCAACGGTTTTCCGCACCTCCGCCACTCTCGTCGATCCCACGGGCAGCGCCGAGCAGACTATCGACTACATCCGCGCGATCGAGGTGCCGGACGGCGTCACGATGTATGTCACGGGTCAGCCCGCGCTGATGGCCGACAGCATCGACACACTGCTGGACCTGATGCCGTGGATGATCTTGCTCGTGCTGGTCGCCACGACCGTACTGATGTTCCTGACGTTCGGCTCACTGGTGCTGCCGTTGAAGGCCGCCTTGATGAGCGCGCTCGGTCTCGGATCAACGCTCGGCATCCTGACCTGGATCTTTGTCGACGGTCACGGCGCGGGCCTGCTGAACTTCACGCCTCAGCCGATCAGCGCGCCGGTCTTGATGCTGATCATCGCGATCATCTACGGCCTGTCGACCGACTACGAGGTCTTCCTGCTGTCGCGCATGGTGGAGGCGCGTGCGCAGGGGGCGTCCACCACGGAGGCCGTGCGGATCGGAACCGCGCAGACCGGCCGGATCATCACCGCCGCCGCGCTGATTCTCCTCGTGGTGACCGGCGCGTTCGCCTTCTCCGACATGGTGATGATGCAGTACATCGCCTACGGAATGATCGCCGCGCTGTTCCTCGACGCCACCGTTCTGCGCATGCTGCTCGTCCCGGCGATCATGAAACTGCTCGGCGACGACTGCTGGTGGGCGCCGAAGTGGATGAAGCGGATCCAGGAGAAGATCGGCCTGGGCGAACCCATCCTCGATGACGAGCGTCCGCAGAAGGGCACCGTCGTCGACCTGGTGAAGACCACCCCGATCACCGACCCGCCGACCATGCAGATGGTCTCCGTCCCCGACGCCAAACTGGCCAAGACACCGCGTCGTCCGCGCACGGTGGCCGAGATCGAGGCCGAGGCGCCCACTCAGCGCATCGACAAGATCACCGAGTCCGCCGAACCGGCCCGGCCGCGCAAGCCGATGTCGCCGGATCCCACGCGGCCGCGCGCGTCGATGCTGTCGGGTGAGCCGACGCGGGTGCTGCCGGTTGTGCAGCCCGGTTCGGCGAAGCCTGTCGGCGCCGATGACGAGCCGACGCAGATGCTGCCTGCTGTGCAGCCGGATTCCCCCGCCCCTGAGCCGGGCAATGAAAATCGCTCTGGCCGTGGGGATTCGGGCATGCCTATGGGATCGCCCAAAGACGGATCGAACCATGGGGATACGGCCGCCCCCGGGGAGCCGACCGCGTTCCGATCGGGACGTGAGGAAACAGGCGCTACTGGGGACCCGGCCGCGTTCCGATCGGAACATGGGGAAACAGGCGCCACTGGGGACCCGACCGCGTTCCGATCGGGACGTGGGGATACAGGCGCTTCCGGGAAGTCGACTGCGATCCGGCCGGATCATGGTGCGGTCGCGCCCGGGGATCCGGCAGCTGGAAACCGTTCCGACCACCAGGTTTTCGGCGCAAATTCCGGAACCCCTGCCCCCGGCTCGAATGCCGGAGATGATCAGAGGTACCCGAGCTCGACACCCGTCGATTCAGCCGCGGAGAACCATTCGGGCCGTGCGGAATTCGGTGTCGACGGTGTAATCGGCGGTTCCGGACCGGCCGATGTGGCAGGCCCCGTCGATGGTGTGATCGGCGGTCTCGACCTGCCCGATTCCCGGGGCAACGAGTCCGCGCCGCGCGGTTCGGAGCGGGTCAAGCCGCCTGCGGGATACAGCCCGACGACGCCCCGCATCTCGACGCCCGGCACGCCTGTCGGTGGTGAATTCCCCGGGGACACACCGGAATCCCGACCGAGCATCGTCGCGCCCGCTCGGCCGAGCACCGATACGCCGCGCCCGGTGACGCCGTCGCCGAGCATTGTGAACACGCCGCCTCCGGTGACACCGCCATCGGGCATCGTGAACACGCCGCCTCCGGTGACGCCACCGCCCAGCATCGTGCACCCACCGACGCCGCGTCCGGTGTCGCGTCCTTCCGACTTCCCGGCGGGTGGAACCTTCAACGGGTTCACTCCGCTCCCGCGAACCGGCGAGGAGGAGTCGGGTCGCGCATCGCAGGATGCACCGGAACCGCAGGCACCCGCCGCTGACCGGATCAGCCCAACCGCTACGGAAGATGCTGCGCGCGAACCGGACTCACGTCCGCAAGGTTTCGTTCCGCCCCAACCCGACCTGACCGCGACTCCCGGTGCCCACCGCGCGGATGCGCAGCAGGCCGCCGAGCCGGCGTCCGATCTCCCGGAATTCCCGGATCTTCCGATGCGCTGCCCCGCACCAGAGGAGCGCGACGCGCAACCGCAGACCCCGGTTGCCCAGAATGTCTTCGGCACTCCAGTTCCCGTCGACCCACAGCAACTCCCGTGGACCGACGGTGTCCCGGGTGATGCGCCGACCGCCGAGGGAGCGGAACCGCCGATGTCGGCCGGTGCCTCGTCGATGTGGGCGTCGATCGACAATGCGCGGCGGTCCGCGCAAATAGGTTCCCCGGACAACGCACAATCGACCGAGAGCCGCACGCCGCAGGACCCTGCCGCCCGCGAACAGACTGCCGTGCAATCGGATACGAGCCGCACGCCGAACGTTCTGCGTCCTCAAGTCGCACCGCCCGGATTCACTCCGGTGTCTGCCCCGGAGACCACGTCGCCGGAATCCCGTCCGGCCGACCCGGTGTCCCCCGCCGACGACGACCCCGAAACCGCACCCTTCACCGCAGCCGACGAGGCAGGCGATCAGGGTGCCACCGGTGGTCACGCGACCGGCGAAAGCCCGCGGACGGCAGGCGGATGGCAAGCGCCGCCCGGATTCACGCCGATCCCGAATTCCGATGCGGCAGAGCCGTCTTCACCGCCCGCCCCGGATACGAACGGCGCCGCCTCCTCGGAAAACGGCTCGACGGCAACGCCCGAGGACGACCCCCAGGCGGACACCCGCACGGAGATCGAGAACTGGATGGCGCAACTGCGTTCCTCCCGCCGCGGCAGCACTCCGGTCGACGAGGGCCGCCACCACGGCGACGACGGCCGCACGGTGAGCGTCAACGAACTGCTCCGCCGCCGCAACGACGAGACTCCGTAAGCCCCTCCGACAAGAACTCCGGCCACGGCCCCTCCGGGGATCACCGTGGCCGGAGTCGTCTCCTCAGCACATCCTCATGGTCCGACGCCGACTGGCTCGCTGGATGATCTCGCGTGGTTGGGAGCGCGGTAGGGGTGGGTTCGACGGGGTCAGGGCTTCGAATCGGTGTGGTCGGGGGTGGCGAAGGCTTGGGCGTAGCGGGTGCCGGTGAGGAGTAGGAGGGTGCCGACTGCGAGGAAGGCCGCGACGCGGATGAGGCCGGAGAGGGTGGCCAGGTCGAAGAGGAAGAGTTTGGCGAGGGCCGCCGCGACCACCAGGAGGCCGGACGCCAGGCACACTTTGGCGACGGCGGGGGCGGTGCGGAGGTTGCGCAGGCCGACGAAGAGGGCAGTGGTCGCGGCTGCCATCCAGATGATGGTCGCGATGCTGTGGCCGATGAGGAAACCCTGTGTGCCGCTGAGGGCTACACCCGTCGAAACCGTCGCGACCAGGACGAAGTAGAGACTGGTGAGGCTGACGGCGACCCACGTTCCGGTGATGAGCGCGTCGTTTCCGCCGGGCAGTCGCCGCACGGCCCAGGCGACCATCGCGGCGGTGCCGAGGCCGAGCAGTGCGGCGAGCACCGTTGCACCGTCGAGATGCCGGATCGCGAGGCTTTGTGCCGCAAGGGTTTCCGGGTCGGCGATCGCGAAGAGCACCAGTCCGCCGAGCAGGGCGAAGGCAACACCGAGAACTGCGCAAACCCGGTTTCGGCCGACTACGGCGACACCGAGGAACGCGAGCGCGACCGTGAACAGCGCGGTCGGCAGGAAATGCGGATTGTCACCCGTCGCCGTGATGCAGGTCTGCAGCAGCGCAACCGCACCGGTGAGCGCCGACACCAGAGCCGTGTGACGTGGGATATTCAGCCGCACAGTCATTTCCGGTCGCAATCCGGTCGCGGCCACCGCGAGGAGCACGCAGGCCAGCACGCCGGTGATGGACGCGGAAACCGCTCGGTCGAACAGCGGCGCAGCGGCGAGCACCGGCAGTGCGGTGAGGGCGATGGTCACACTGGCGGTGATGTCCCCGGCGCGACGCCGCACCGTCAGCAGAGCACCGACGATTCCGACCACCGCACCCGCGATCGCCGCCATCAGCAGCCCTTGCCGCTGCGCTGCCTCCTCCCCTGCAATTCCCGCGTCGAAGCCGCTCACGGCGATCAACCCGAGCGCGGCCAGTACCACCGGCAGGGTGCGTGCCACATGCAGCACCGGCCAGTCCCGCCGCAACTGCACCGGCACCCCGGCCGCCTGCAACACCACGAGAAACGCGAGCAGCATCAACTCACTCGCCACCGCGGGCGACAACACCGCCGCCCCGACCACAACCCCCACCGCCAACGGCTGCGACTGCCACCGCATCGCCAACCCGAGCCCCACCAGCGCCACGATCAACGCCACCGCGAGCCCGACCCCACCCGGCACCCAGCGGTAAAAGCCGGTCACCGCAACAACATCCAGATACAGCCCCGCGATACCGGTGGAAACCAATGCCAATCCACCGACCCGCCCACCGGCTCGGCCCATCACCCGGCAGCCCACACCGACCAGCGCCACCGAAAACACCCCACCCGCAACAACTCTCGCCACCGGCCCGAAGAACCCCGCCTGAGCCGCCAGCACCAACAACATCAACACCCCGATCAAGGTGACCCCGGCCCCAGCCACCGCCAACACCCGAGCAATCACCCCTTCCCGCTGCCACCACGCAACCTGAGGTTCTGCCGGCGCCCGCCCTGCCCCCACCGGCCCACGCTGCCCGAAGCCCGGCCCCCAACCTGTCCAAGCACCGTGCGGCGACTGGATGTGCGTCCCCGTCCCAGGTACATAACCCGTCGCCGACCCTCGCACAGCAAGCCCTGGCGCTGGAAATCCAGCCGCCTCGGCCCCGCTCGCCACCGAATCCCAGGGCGACGGGGAACCAGCCACCCCATGCCCCGGCACCGCAGACCCGGACGCCACATTGCCCTGCACGGCAAACCCGGGTATCCCCGCGCCCTGTCCTGCAGATCCGGATGACGCCGAACCAGCCGACGCAGACACGATCGCACCGGCCCCCGATTCAGGCGGGCTGGATCCGACGGCGGACCCACCGGGGCTCGACGGATCTTGCGCCGGCAGACCTCCGGCGGCGTTCTCCCACCCTCCGTGCCCTTGCCCGGCCGGATGGCCTACCGCGCCCCACCCAGCCCGATCGGCACCATCGCCGGTACCAGAACCCGGCCGAACCTCGCTCTCCCTCGACGGCCCACCACGAGCCGCCGTCAAACGAGCCTGCGCGAGCAACCACCCGGCGGATTCCCGTCCACCCGACGCCACGCCGGCCTGCGTACCAGTCGATCGCCCGGCACAAGTCGGCGACTGCCCAGGCAGGGTCAACTGTTCACGCAGAACACCCAGATCCGCCCCGACACGGCCCAACCGCACCCCGAGGGTCGTCAGTTCGTCAGACAGGCGTGCGACCAGCACAGGATCGATGGCGTTCATGAACCCATCGTCCGCGTACCCCGGCCGCCGGGCATGAGTAGAACCACCCGGGTGGGGTGGTTCTTCCTACCTGATCATTGGCCGAGGAAGCGGCGCCATTGCACCATCAAGGGGTACTTGGCGGTGACGGAGCCGAAGCGGACGCGGCCGTGGACCACCAGGTGCAGTGGGCCGATGGGTGGGCCGGTGCGGACGCGGTTGTTGGCGCTGGAGCCGATGAGGGTGAGGCCGTTGAGGTCGACGGTCGCGGCGGCGGGGACGAGCAGGGTGAGGCTCGTGCAGTAGTCGTCGACCTGGATTTCGACGACCTGGGTCTGCATCACGGCCGAGGTGAAGTCGAGGGTCACCCCGGACATCAGGCCGTTGAGGTGCAGTCTCGGCGGCACCTGCCACGGCCCGCGCCGCTGCACGCTGGACAGCCTGCTGCGGATGACGGCCGGGTTGGTGCCGCCCGGTACCGGGGTGTGGCGGGGTTTGGGCATGGCGGCCGGTTGGGGCGCGCCCGCGACTCGCATGCCGGGCAGGTCGACGAGGACGGCGTTCAGTTCGCCGCGCGTCTTGGCGGCGAGCGCGGTGTCCATCCGCTCGGTGAACTCGCCCAGCGACAGCATGCCGAGGCCGACGGCGCGCTGTAGCAGCTGGCCGACGTGTTCGCGTTCGGAATCGGAGACGCGCAGGTCGCGGTCGCCGACCGGGCCGGCCGTCGGCGTGCCGGGGACGAAGGCGCTGGGAGCGAAGAGGGAATCGGGACCACCCATGTTTCGAGGCTAGCCAGGAACACCGACCAGCGCATCAGGGCAAACCCCCAATTCCGTGTCCTACTCGAGGCCCTGTTCGATGGCGTACCGGGTGAGTTCCACCCGGTTGGCGAGCTGAAGTTTGCGCAGCGTGGCCTGCACATGGTTCTCGACGGTGCGGTGCGAAAGGTTGAGCCGCGCGGCGATCTGCTTGGCGGACAGCCCTTTGGCGACCATCCGCAGCACCTCGGTCTCGCGTTCGGTCAGCGACGGCCGGTGTGGTTGATCGGGTTCGGCGGGTGCGGTGGCCATGCGCCGGTACTCGCCGAGCACCACCCCGGCCAGGCCGGGCGTGAACACCGGCTGACCGGCGGCGGTAGCGCGCACCGCGTCGATGAGTTCGGCGGCCGACGCGCTCTTCACCAGATACCCGCTGGCCCCGGCTTTGATCGCCTCGAGCACGTCGTCGCGTTCGTCCGATGCGGAGAGCACCAGCACCCGGCTGTGCGGCGATACGCGCAGCACTTCGGCGGTGGCGGTCGCCCCGTTGCCGTCGGTGAGCTGCATGTCCATCAGCACCACGTCGGGTTGCACGGCGGCGGCGCGGCGGGTGGCGGTGCCGACCCCGTCGGCGGTGGCGGCCACGGTGAACCCGGCTTCGGTGAGGTCGCGCGACACGCCCTCGCGCCACATCGGATGGTCGTCGACCACCATCACGCTGATGTCGCCCATCGCTGCTCCTAGCTCGCTCGGTGCGCCGTGTGGCGCGGGATCCGGAATTCCCATTCGGTGCCGAAGTCCTCGCTCAGCAGTTCGGCGGTGCCGCCGAGCGCCGAGATGCGCCCGACGATCGAGCGCGAAACACCCATCCGCCCTTCGGCAGCGGCTTCGGCCAGCCTGCCCGGTGCGATGCCGACACCGTCGTCACGCACGCTCACCACCAGCATGTCACCGGTGTCCTCCAGCAGCACATAGGCTTTCGCCGCCGCGCCGGCATGCAACTCGACATTCGACAGCGCCGTCGCCACCGCAGCCGAGATCTCCTGGGCGACAATCCTTCCGACGAGCACCGGGTCGCCGGGTGTGGCCACCGAAACCTTCGGTGTGGCGTGTGCGGTGAGCAACGGCCGCAGGTCGACCTCGGCCGCGCCGGAATCGGCCCGGTCACCCTGCTCGGAGAGCAACACCCGGAGCGCCACCTCCTGCTCGCCCGCCCGCTGCGCGAGTTCGCTTGCCGCCCCGCCTATCTCGCCGCCGCGCCGTTTGATGTAGGCGAGCACCTGCAGCACTCCGTCGTGCACTTCACGCGCCAAGCGCTCGCGTTCCTGCGCGGCGGCGGTGATCCGCAGCGCCCGTTCGAGCTGCCCCTGCGCACGCCGCGCCGTATTGGCCGCCAATCCGAGCGCCAACCCCACCGACACCAGCACGGGCGCGGTCGCATCACCCCACACGTCCTGACCCCACTGGTCACGCACGGTCACCACAACGGCCGACATCACGAGCCCGGCAACGACTCCCGCGACGGGTCCACGCAGAATCGCCATCGAGATCACCGAGTTGGCGATCCACAGCGTGGTCGGCAGGGTCTGATGCCCGTGATACCAGTCGTAGTCGGCGACGAGCCGGGTGGAGGCGATCAGCAGCACCGTCACCACCTGGTCGCCGACGACGACCCACCCGCGAATCCGGCTGGTCGCCTCCGGGAAATACCACTGCGACAACAACAAGGCCGAGGTACCCGACCAGATCGCCATCAGCGCGATCAGCACCCAGCTCAGCCGTGGATGCTGGTAGTAGGGCACCGACGCGATCTGCTGGCCGATCGCGTACAGCAACGTGACCAGCCGGAATGCCTGGGCGGCCCGCCACAGGGGCGCGGTCGCCGCGTCGGCCGAGCTCAGCTCAGCTGTGTGGGTCCGCATCGCCGGACTCGTCTGTCGCCTTGCGCAACCGCGCGGTCACGTCGAATCGGCCCGGCTCGGGTTTGTCGGGTTCGGCGTCGAACAGGCCGCCGTCCCTGGCACCGGCGAGCTCGCCGTACGCCTCGTCGGGAGTGTCCGCCAGCAGATAGCGAATCGCGGTGTTGCCCACCGCGATCAGCGGCACGGCCAGCAGCGCGCCCGCGATCCCGCCGACGACAAGGCCCGCGGTGATCGCCAGCACCACCGCCAGCGGATGGATGCTCACGGCGCGCCCGAGCAGCAACGGTTGCAGCACATGCCCTTCCAGCTGCATCACCGCGATGATGATGCCGAGCACGATCAACGCGGTGACGAAACCCTTGGTGACCAGCGCGATGAACACCGCGACGAACCCGGCCACGACCGCGCCGATGATCGGGATGAACGCGCTGATGAACACCAGTGACGCCAACGGCAGCGCCAGCGGAACGTGCAGAATCGCCAGCCCCGCCCCGATGCCGATCGCGTCGACACCGGCAACGACCACGGTGGCCCGCACGAAACCGACGAGTGTGCCGAAGCCGAGTTCGCCTGCGGTGCGGACCTTTTCGCGATGCGCGGTGGGTACCACCCGGGTGATGAAGTTCCAGATCTGATCGCCGCCGTAGAGGAAGAAGATCAGGATGAACAGGATCAGGAACGCACCGGTGAGGATGTGACCGATGGTCGTTGCGGTGGTGAGCGCGCCGCTGGTGAGGCTTTCGCGATTGTCCTGGATGGTGCGCACGATGGTGTCGCCCGCGCTGCGGATCTGCTGGTCGCTCAGGTGCGCCGGCCCGTTGATGAGCCAGTCCTGCACCTTGTGCACGCTGTTGGTGACCTCGTTGGACAACGCGGGCACACCGTCGACGAACTGTTCGACGACGAAGGTCATGATTCCGGCGAGCAACCCGATCGACCCGATCAGCGCCACCGACACGCCGATCGCGCGCGGAATCCCGACCCGCTGCATCCAGTCGACCAGCGGCGCGAGCAGCGCGGCCGCGAGCAGCGCGATGGCCAGCGGGATAACGACCGTCGCGAACTTCTGCACGATCATCCCCAGCGCGATCAGCGCCGCGAAGATGATCAGCAACCGCCAGCACCACGCGGCCGTTTTACGGACCAGCGGATGTACTGCCTCTGCGTCGGAACGCCACGGCGTGGACGCGGGCCCGGAATCCGGCTTCTGGACGGTCACCCGAGAGAGCCTATCGGTCGCAACGCTAGATTGGTTGTCGTGTCGGCGCCTCTGGAAGCGGTCAAACAGACCATGCGAACGCGCTGGCCGCTGTATCTGACCTCGGTACTGCTGGCCAATGCCTTCGGCGCGGTGCTGGTCTGGGCGTTCATCCAGTACGGCCTGCCGGTTCCCGAGGGTCATCAGGGTGGCGTGCGCGAAGCGGGTCTGCTCGCCCCGCTCGTCGTGTTCGGTGCCGCCGCGGTGCTCAGCATCATCGCCGCCGCCATCATGTTGCGCCCGGTGATGCGCTGGCAGATGCGAGGTGGTCCGCCGAGCAGGCGGGAACAGATGGCGGCGCTGCACGTGCCGTTGCGGCAGTCGATCGTGCACCTGGTCCTGTGGATCATCGGCGGCGCCATCCTCGCCGCGCTCATCATCGCCGAATCGCCGGAGCTGGCCGGCGCGGTGATCGTCACCGAATGTATGGCCGCCACCATCGTGTTCGGCTTCACCTACATGCTCGGCGAACGCATTCTGCGCCCGGTCGCGGCCGAGGCGCTCACCGAGGGCACCTTCGACCACACCCTCACCCCCGGTGTCGGTACGCGCATGGCGATGACCTGGGGAATGGGCACCTTCGCGCCGACCATCGCGATCGTGCTGCTGTGCGTCACCCAGATCTCCTCGGATGTGAAGTTCTCGGCGAAGTCGCTCGCCATCTCCATCCTGCTGCTGTGCGGCGTGGTGATCCTGCAGGCGCTCGCGCTGTCGATGCTCACCGGATCGTCCATCTCCGACCCTGTTCGCCAGCTGTCCCAAGCCATCAACAGGGTGCAGGCGGGCGCGCGTGACGTGCAGGTGGAGGTCTACGACGGTAGCGAGATCGGCCTGCTGCAGGTCGGTTTCAACCGGATGATGGAAGAGGCGGCCAAACGCCGCAAGCTGCAGGAACTGTTCGGTCAGCACGTCGGTGAGGAAGTCGCGCAGCGCGCGCTGGACTACGGGACCGAACTCGGCGGTGAGACCCGCTTCGTCGCGGTGCTTTTCGTCGACATGGTCGGGTCGACCGCGGCCGCGGCCGAACGTCCGCCCACCGAGGTGGTGAGCCTGCTCAACGAGTTCTTCCGGGTGGTCGTCGACGTGATCGACCGCCACCACGGCTTCGTCAACAAGTTCGTCGGCGACGCCGCCCTCGCCATCTTCGGCGCACCGCTCGACCGCCCCGACGCGCCGACCGCCGCCCTGGCCGCTGCCCGTGAGCTGCGTGAAGCGCTGCGGGAAGTGACCACTCTCGACGTCGGCATCGGCGTGTCGGCGGGACTGGCGGTCGCGGGCAATATCGGCGCGGCGAATCGTTTCGAATACACCGTGATCGGCGACCCCGTCAACGAGGCGTCGCGACTCACCGAACTGGCCAAAGAGCACCACGGCCGCGTTCTCGCTTCGGGTAGCGCGCTGTACTTCGCCTCGGAAAGCGAGCAAGACCATTGGGAGACCGGCGACGAGGTCCAGCTGCGTGGCAGACGCAGAAAAACCCGCCTGGCCTGGCCGAAACCGGTGGCGGCCACGCCCGGCGTGGACCAGGGAGAACAGTCGCGTTCGCTAGGCTGACATGGTGACGGCCGACGGCGACCTAGCAGGCGATCCCGCCGCGCATCCCGTCGCGCGCCGAGAGAACCGTTTTCGCTGGGTGAAATGGGTACTCGGCGCGATCCTGCTCGCGCTGCTGGTCGGCGAGGGCGTGTACCTGTGGCCCCGGCTGCACGAATCGTGGCGCACGCTCACCGAGATCCACTGGGGCTGGGTGCTGCTGTGCGTGTTCGCCCAGGCCGTATCCATGAGCGGGTTCGGGCGGGTGCAGAAGCAGCTGCTGTACGCGGGCGGGGTCGACGTGAGCCAGGGCAAGTCGGTGTCGGTGGTGTACGGCGCCACCGCCATGTCGCTGACCCTGCCCGCGGGCCAGGTGTTCTCCACCGCCTTCACCTACCGCCAGACCCGGCGCTGGGGTGCGAGCCCGATCGTGGCGTCGTGGCAGCTGGTGTTCTCCGGTGTGGTCGCCGCCGCCGGGCTCGCGCTGCTCGGTATCGCCGGCGCTGCCCTCGTCGGCCAGGGCATCGGCGTGAAACTCATTGCCACCCTGGTGCTGCTGGGTGCGGTGCTGGTGGCGGGCTCCTATCTGGCCAGGCATCCGGGCACGCTCGAGGCGATGCTGCGCAAGGTGCTCGCGCTGGTGAACCGATTACGGAAGAAGCCCGCCGACCACGGCATCCCCAAGCTGGCCGAGATCCGGGCGCAACTGGAATCGGTCGACCTGGGCAAACGTGACGGCGCGCTGGTCGGGGTGTGGGCGCTGGTGCACCGGTTCGCCGACGTGGCCTGTCTCGGTGCGGCGTGTTACGCGGTGGGTGCCGATCCCAAGCTGTCGGGTCTGCTCATCGCGTTCGCCGCGGGCAAGGCGGTGGGTTCGATTCCGTTCGCGCCCGGCGGCATCGTCTACGTGGACGCCACCTTGATCTACGGTCTCACCGCCGGTGCGGGCCTGCCGGCCGCGCAGGCGGTCGCCGCCGCGTTCGTGTACCGGTTCGTGAGTTTCATCCTGGTCGCGATCGTCGGCTGGATCGTCTTCGCGTTCCTGTTCCGCACCAAGCAGGCCGACGACGAGGAATACGAAGCCGAGTTCAAACAGCGCCGGATCTAGCGCAGCGCGCGCACAGCCGCCCGCCACCCGAGCAGGAACAGCGCGAGCACCGAGGCCGCCACGATCATGAAGCTCACCGCGGTCCCCTGCCCACTCACGGCCCGCAACACCATCCCACCGACCAGCGTCGACCCCCAGATCACCACCCCACTCGGCCACAGCGCCGCCGGATCGAACCGCCTCCCCCGTGCGACGGCCCAGGCGATCCCCCACCCGACGAGAAGCCCGACCGCGAACGGCCACACCGTCTTCACCAGCCCGGCAAGCACATCCTCGTCATGACTACGCCGCCCGATCGCACAAAAAACGATCACGAGCAGCAAGTCGACAGCAGCAGGCGCGAATCTCTTCACACTCAGCAGACTAGTTGTGCGCTTCTCAAGCGTCAGGGGTGGCCAGGGACTTCAGGAGGACGGACGCCAGGCGGGAGGTGGCGTCGCCGCTGTCGACGTCGGCGATGTGGACCGCGAACGCCAGGTCGCCCATCGTGGCGAGCAGCCAGCCGTCGGATCCGCCGGTCGCGGCGAACGCGGTGACGTCGCGGAACCCACGCAGCGCGGCGGTTTCCGGCTTGTTGATGCCCTCGTGCATCATCGCGCGCAACCGGTCGACGGCGGGTTGGGGCAGGGCCGGGATCGGGTTGTCGACCTTGCCCGGCTTGCCCGCCTCGATCATCGGCGCGGCCACCTCGCCACGTGCGATGGCGGCGGCGGCGAGCGCCATGCCGAACGGGCTGGCCAGCACCGCATCGGATCCGGCGCCCTGACGCACCTGTTCGGTGCTGCGCCCGGGCGCGGCGATCCGACCCGTGACCTCGTCGAGCCCGGCCACCTTGAAGTCGACACCCACGCCGAGCGCGGCCGCGGCCTCCGCGGCTTCCTGCACCGAAACATCCTGCGGGGCTTTGTTCTTCGTCGCGGCGGCGACCGCGCGGAACAGTTCCATGGTGCCGCCCGCCGGGAACAGCCCGGTGAACGCGATGGGCCCCTTCTCGGTGGCGTAACTGTTCTGCGCCACCGCGACGACCGCACCGGTCGACGGCTGGATCGCCACCACCGAGGCGGGCGTGCCGACGCTGACCACCGCGTCCTCGGCGGCCCGCTGCAGGCGCTGGTCCATGGTCGCGGCGATGTCGGGACCGGCGGGGCCCTGGTACCCGGCCACCTGGTTGACGAACCGTCCGTCGGCCTCGAAGATCTGCACGCCCCAGCCGGCCGTGGCCTCCAGGCTGGCCTTCCACACCTCGCGCAGCGAGTCGAGCATCGGCGACCAGGTGCGGCGGTCGGCGGAGATCAGCTTGGGCTGCTTTTCCATCACCACGCCGGGCACCTTGGCCATCCTCGGCTCGAGAATGGCGAAATCGCCCTCGCGCAGATTCACCGCGACCACCGGCTTGCCCTGCGAGGCAGCGAGCTGCTCCATCAGGTAGGGCCCGGTGATGAGCGGGGCGACGGGTTCGATGGCCTCGGCCAGTGCGTTGGTTGAGGCGACGAGGTCGCCGGTGCGGGCGGGGTCGATCTTGATGACATTGATGATCTGTTCGGTCATCAGCGGCTCGCCCGCCAGGTCGATCACGCGCGGCGGCGGCTTGGCCGTGGTTCGCACCAGCTTCACGGTGCGGTTGTTCGCCAGCTGCGGCATCACCACGGCGGGGTCCCAGGTGATCCGCCAGCCGATGGCGAGCTTGCGGACGGTGCCCTGCAGCGTGTAGCTCCAGTCCTTGTTCTCGCCGAAGTTCCAGGCCACGTCCATGCTGAAAATGGCCGACTGCGCGTCGAGGTCGATGACCTGGGTCTTCTCGTAGTCGACGGTGCCCGACTGCAGCCCCTCGAACATTTGCTTGATGGTTGCCGAAGCGGCGGCCGGGTAGGAGGTCAGGTCGGCGGCTTTGGTGTAGTCCTGTTTGTCGAGCAGCTCGGTGAACCGCTGGACCACGGTCTCGGACTCACTCGTCTTCCCACCCACGCCGCACGAGCACAGTGCCATGGCGAGGGTCGCAACCCCCGCGATCGCCATTGCGCCCCGGACGCGAAAGCGGCGGGATCCCCACACATCCATATCGCCCACTCTTCACTCTTGCCACTCCGGTAACAAAACAACCGTACCGGAAGTTGACCCGTCTCCGATGCCCCGGTAAACGGGACGCTATCCGACCTCAGCACATCGATTGTGCCCGAACTCCGACCCCGTGAGGGGGTGATTTCGAACCTCGCCCTGCCAGTGGCAACAACTGGCGCGCTTACCGTACCGGCAGGCCCACGCACTTGTGAGTATCTCGCATCGTCTGGCGATTCACAGCGAGGGTACCCATCGGCACCGACAACCAATCGCGCGCCACCGGCCGTCCGATTTCGCGTTCACCCACGGCACAATCGCGCACCCGAATTTCGGCGTAATCTTGTAATCACTGCAACACATGCACTCTCCGACAGCAGGTGATCATCATGCGCAACGCCCATCGCGAACGCGGATTCGGCCGTCCCGGCGGCTGGCAACAGGCCGACCTCCCCGACGCGGCCGACGCCGCCGACTGGTTCGCCGGGCGATTGCCCGCCGACTGGTTCACCGGCCCGCCCGAACTCGAGATCGACCGCGACGAGATCGTCGTCGTCGGCGAACTCCCCGATCCCGGCGACGCGGACGCACCCGCCTCGGCGGCGACCCGCGAGGGCGCGCTCGCCCGCTTCCGCGAGTCGACCCGCCCGGCGCGCATGCGCATCGCCGACGAGGCTCAGCGCCGCTACGGGCGGAGTGTCGCCTGGGGCGTGCGGGTGAACGGTGAACGAATCCTGTTCACGCACTTGGCCGTTCCCGTGATGACGCGCCTGCGCCAGCCCGAACGCCAGGTGCTCGACACCCTGATCGACGCGGGCGTCGCCCGTTCCCGCGCCGACGCGCTGGCCTGGACGGTGAAGCTGGCGGGCAAGCACGCCGAGAGCTGGTTGGCCGAATTGCGCGAAGCCATGCGCAAAGTGGACGACCTACGCGCGGAAGGCCCTACCGGCCTCTGAGTTCGGCGGCCCCGGCACACGGAACGTTCGACCCGACGACGGTGCGACGACCCGAGGCCGGGGCCACGGGTTAGGCTCGACGCATGGAGACGTCCGTGCAGGCCACCGGTCCGATTCTCGTGCTGAACGGGCCGAACCTGAACATGCTCGGCACCCGTCAACCACAGATCTACGGTTCGGACACCCTCGACGACGTGGTCGCCCTTTGCGAGCGCACGGCGGCCCGCTTCGGGCGCGAGGTGGTGGCCTTCCAGTCCAATCACGAAGGCGCCCTGATCGATCGGATCCATCAGGCGCGCGGCGTCGAGTCGGCCATCGTCGTGAATCCCGGTGGCCTCACCCATACTTCGGTCGCCCTGCGCGATGCCCTGGTGATCCCGGAGGTCCCGATCGTCGAGGTGCACATCAGCAATGTGCATGCCCGCGAGGAATTCCGGCACCACTCCTTCGTCTCCCCCATCGCCACCGCCGTCATCGCCGGACTCGGCATCCAGGGTTACGCGGCGGCGATCGAGTTCCTGAGTACGCGGGTCTAGGCCAGGCGGAAGACGGGGAATCCCGGCGCGATCGCGGCGAGTTCCTCGTCGGTCGAATCCTTGCCGACGCCCTCGAAGAAGGCGCCGACCTCCCAGCCGAATTTCTTCAGGTAGAGGCGCAGTACCGGCACCTTGTCCGCATCGGGAACCTCGGTGGCCGAGAAGGTTTCGGCCTTGCGGCCGAGTCGCAGTTCGCCCCCACCCGCGACGCGCAGATTGCGCACCCACTGGGTGTGGCCGCGCGGCGCGACCAGGTAACGCGTGCCGTCGGCATCGGTGAGCACGTTCACCATGGTGGTGCGCCATTCGCCGCTGGTGCGGCCGCGCACGGCGAGCAGCCGTGAACCCATCATGCTGATGCCAAGTCTCGGCAGCCAATTGACGACTCCGAGCAGTGTCGCCTCGATACCCGAGGGAGCCAGGTAGCGACTCGCGTTCTCCATGCCCCAAGCATGTCAGCCATCGATCAGGAGCGAGCATCGAGATCCGATTTGCCCGATTTCGCGAAAGCATTGCCACGATGGAATGTAGTACCTATGCTACATCTCATCGAAGGTCGATGACTGGGAGGAATCATGGCTTCGAGTAACGGCGTCGTTCTCGACGTCCAGCGGTTGCGGATGCGCTACGACGAGGCGGATGTGCTGCACGATGTGACATTTCAGGCCACGCGCGGGGAGGTGCTCGTCATGCTCGGGCCGAACGGCGCGGGCAAAACCACCACGATCGAGATCCTCGAGGGGTTCCGCAGGAGGTCGGCCGGTCGGGTCGATGTGCTGGGGGCCGATCCCGAACACGGTGACGAACACTGGCGCGCCAGGGTGGGGGTGGTGTTGCAGTCCTGGCGCGACCACGCGAAATGGCATGTGCGCGAACTACTTCGACACCTCGGAACCTACTATCGCCCCTACGCCACGGCCACGGTCCAACGGCCTTGGGACACAGACGAGCTCATCGATCTGGTTGGGCTCACCGAGCAGGCCGACGCCAAGATCGCCACCCTCTCGGGTGGGCAGCGGCGCAGGCTCGATGTCGCGATCGCCATCGTCGGCAGGCCGGAACTGCTGTTCATGGACGAACCGACGGCCGGTTTCGACCCGGCCGCTCGGCGCGATTTCCACGACCTGGTGCACCGGCTCGCCGATCTGGAGAACACCACGGTGCTGCTCACCACCCACGATCTGGACGAGGCGGAGAAGCTGGCCGACCGCATCCTGATCCTGGCCGGTGGGCGGGTGATCGCCGACGGGTCACCCGACGCGCTCGCCCGCTCGATCGCGGGGGAAGCGCAGGTGAGCTGGACCGTCGACGATCAACGGTTCGTGCACACCACCACCGAGTCCACCAAGTTCGTGCACGAGCTGTTCACCCAGCACGGTGCCGACATCGCCGACCTCGAGGTGCGCCGCGCCTCGCTGGAAGACACCTATATGGCCTTGGTCCGGCGCGCCGAGTCCGGCGAGACCGTCCACGCCCTCACGGAGGTGACCCGATGAACACCGCTCTGCGCGCCGGTTTCGCCCGCGGCCTGATCGAACTGCGACAGGTCTACACCAACGCACCCGATCTGATCGGTCATTCCTCACCCCGGCAATCACTCTCGGAGTGCTGTTCCTGCTCCGCGACCGCACATACGACGACACCGGGCTCGGTATCGCCGAACTGGCAGTACCCGGCCTGCTCGGCAGCATCATCGCCTTCAACGGGATGTACGCCATCCTCAATGTGCTGGTGCTCGACCGCGAGGACGGCACGCTGCTGCGGGCCAAGGCGGTGCCCAAGGGCATGGTCGGCTACTTCGTCGGCAAAATCGTGAGCACCACGGGGGCGGTGGTGGCGCAGGTGGTTATCGTGCTCGGTGTGGGAATGGCGATCATCGGCGGCTCGTCGCTGAGCGGACCCGGCGCGGTGGCGACCTTCGCGTGGGTGCTCGCGCTCGGCCTGCTGGCCGTGCTGCCGATCGGCGCCATCCTCGGCAGCGTGCTCGACACGAGGACGGCCTTCCTGTTGACCATCCCGCTGATGGGCCTGATCGCGATCTCCGGCGTCTTCTACCCGATCACCGCACTGCCCGGCTGGTTGCAGGTGCTCGGCCAGCTGTTCCCGATGTACTGGCTCGCCCTCGGCATGCGCTCGGCGCTTCTGCCGGCTGAGGCCGTCGGCATCGAACTAGACCAGTCCTGGCGGCATCTGGAAACAGTTGCGGTACTCGGTATCTGGGCTGTCGTCGGCCTGGCCCTCGCACCCCTCGTGCTGCGGCGGATGGCCCAGCACGAATCGGGTGCCACCATGGCGACGCGACGGGAAAAGGCGATGCAGCGTGCCTTCTGAGGTCATCTACAACCGCATCGCGATGTTGCGCGCCGAGCGTGGCATCTCCCGGCGGGACCTCGCCGAAGCACTCGGCGTGCACTACCAGACCATCGGCTACCTCGAACGCGGCGAATACAGCCCGAGCCTGCACCTGGCGCTGCGCATCGCGGCCTATTTCGAGGTAGCCGTGGAGGTGGTGTTCTCCACCGAGCCCTTCCCCCGGCTCGGCACCGGAACGGCCTAGAACGAGCGAACCGTCCGACCCCACGTCGGACGGTTTCGCCGCTGCCTCAGGAGTTCTCGCCGCGCATCAGCTCATAGGTCGACACAGGCTTGCCCGCTGCCTCGGTGGCCGCGATGGCCTTGCGCCAGAACGACTGCGCCAGGTGCGAGAACGCGGCGTCGACACCGACTTCCTCGCTGGCGTCGATGATGTGCTGCGCGCCGGCGTCCATCATCTTCAGACTGGCCAGGTCGGCCCAGCCGCCGTTCTGGTTCGCCACCGAGAACTGCTCCATGAAGTACGGGAACGCCTCGCTGGCGCGGACCGCGAACGGAACGAACTGGGCGATGTTGTGACCGGACTTCGAGATCACGGCGGTGGCCTGGTCGAAGGCGAGCAGCCAGGGGTGGAAGATCACCAGCAACGCCTGGTAGAAGACCTGCGCCAGGCCGTCGTCGGCGCCGAGGTACTCCTGCGGGCTCAGCGGGCGCAGCAGGTCGGCGTGCGCGTCGAACACCGCCTTGGGGCCGCTGTAGAAGATGTAGGACGCGGGATGGGCGATATTGTCGCCCGCCGACATCACCCCACCCGAGAAGAACTCGGCGCCGCGCTCACGCACCCACTTGGCACCCGCCCGCGCCTTCTCCGGCGAATCGGAGGACAGGTTGGCGATCACCTTGCCGGGCAGGTGGTCGACCGCCTGGCCGAGCACGTCGTACATGGCGTCGTAATGGGTGAGGCTGAGCACCGACACCTCGTTGGCGTCGAGCGCCTCGGCGACGGTCTCGGCCCGCTTGGCGCCGAGGGCGACCATGGCGTCGACCTTGGCGGTGCTGCGGTTCCACACGGTCACCTCGACGCCCGCCTCGAGGAAGGCCTTGACCATGGACTGACCCATCGGGCCCAGGCCGAGAACGGAAACTGATCGGGTACTCATGGTGTAGCCCTTCGCTTTTTCGATACGGATTGGTTCGGCGCCGGTTTCCATGGTGTCGGCGTCGGCAGCGCGCGGGAAGACCGCACGTCGCAGTGCGGTTGCTTACCTATAGGTTCGAAATACGGTCAGAAGGGTGCGCAGACGATGAGCAGTGACGCAGATCACCAGGTGTGTGGCATGAGCCTGGCTATCGACGTGGTCGGTGGCAAATGGAAACTGCACCTGATGTGGGTGCTCGGCGAAGGGCCGCAGCGATTCGGGAACATCCGGCGGCTGCTCGACGGGGTGAGCGAGAAGGTGCTCACCGAGAACTTGCGCCATCTCGAGGCGGCCGGGGTGGTGCGTCGCGAGATCTTCCCGGAGATCCCGCCGCGCGTCGAATACTCGCTGACCCCGCTCGGCGAAACGTTGCGCGACGCGCTCGCCCCACTCGAGGCGTGGGGCGACCGGCATCGCGCCGTGCTGGTGTGACAGGGCTACAGGTGTTCGCGGGCGATGCGCTCGCCGATGCGCTCGAGTAGTTTCCCGGCGGTCAGCATCGACCGCGCCGCGTCGGGTTCCAGTTCGCTGAGCGGATAGCAGGCGGCGAACCCGGCGGCGCGAATCTCGCCCGGCGACAGCATCGTTCGACCCACCGCCGCCACCACCGGCACCCGCGCCGCGTTGGCCGCCGCCGCGACACCCACTGGCGCCTTGCCGTGCATGCTCTGGTGATCGAGCGACCCTTCACCCGTCACCACCAGCGTCGCCCCCTCGACCAGCGCGGTGAACTCGAGCAGCTCGAGCAACACGTCGATGCCGCTGCGCACCTCGGCGCCGAGGACGGCCAGCGCCCCGAAACCGGTGCCGCCCGCCGCGCCCGCGCCCCCGATCTCGGCATAGCCGGTGCCCAGGATGGCAGCCCAATGGGTGAGTGCCGCTTCGAGTTTCACCATCATGTGCCGGTCGGCGCCCTTCTGCGGCGAGTACACCGCCACCGCACCGGCCGGGCCGAGCAGCGGGTTGTCGACATCGCAGGCGAGGGTGAACCGTGCCCGCGCGACAGCGGGATGCAGGCCGGCCCGGTCGACGGCCGCCACCCGGCTCAGCAGGGTGACGACATCCATCGCGGTGCCGTCCAGCTCGTCGTTGTTCTCGTCGAGCAGGCGCAGGCCGAGTGCCCGCAGCAGACCCGATCCACCATCGGTCGAGGCACTTCCACCGAGCCCGAGCACGATCTCGCGCGCCCCCGCGTCCAGCGCGTGCGCCACCACGACGCCGAGACCGAAGGTGTCGGCGCGCAACGGCGCGAGCCTGCCACCGGGCAGTTTCACCAACCCGACCGCCGCGGCCAGCTCCACCACCGCGGTCTCGTCGCGCATCGCGTACACCGCCCGCGAAGGCTCACCCGTCGGCCCCGGCGCGTCGATCTCGACCCGCTGCCACCCGGCCGCCGCGAAGGCCTCGACCATCCCGTCCCCACCGTCGGCCACCGGCACCGCCCGCACATCGGCCCCTGGCGCCCGGCGCCTGATCCCCACCCCCAACGCGGCCGCCACCTCGGGCGCGGTCAGCGAACCCTTGAACTTGTCAGGGGCAAGCACCACTCGAGGACCATTCATCCCGACATTCTCCGGGCAAACCTGCGAACCCGCCACCGTCTTCGACAACCCCACTGCGCGAGAACGCACCACCCCGCCTTCCCGGCCCCGCACTCCCCGACCTCGAGGAGGGGACGCCGCGAAGCGGCGGTTCGCGGCCGCGAACTCGAGCGCGCCAGCGCTCCAACAAACACTGTAGCTTCTACCCATGGCGACCGAGGTCCGCGAAAATACCGCGCTGGAGCGGTTCGAACTCATCTCCGACGGTACCCCCGCCGGCTATATCGAATACCAGGACACCGGTGCCGAACGCGCCCTCGTCCACACCGAGATCTACCCGGAATTCCAGGGTCGCGGGTTGGGGAACACGCTGGTCGAGTCCGCGCTGACGACCAGCCGCAAGGAAGGGTTCGAGATCCTGCCGATGTGTTCGATGGTGCTGCACTTCATCACCGAAAACCCTCGCTACATCTCCCTGGTCCCACAGGGGGCCAGGGAGATGTTCGGGCTGCCTCAGTAGTTGGCGACGGCGCCGTCGACGGCGGCTTGCAGTTCGTCCTTGACAAGGCGGGCGATATCGCCAGGTCGCGCGGGTAGCTCCAGCACGGGCGTTCGGAAGTAGAAGCTCGACGACACCACCTCGTCGGCGCCGGGTTCGATCGCGTCGGCGGGGCGTGGCCCGTAACTCAGGCCGATGGCGACGAGGGCGGGCGGGGCCCCGAGTTTGGCGGCGCGGAAGGCGATGTGCCCGATGCCGCTGCCGACCGGCTGCACCGTTTTGTGGTCGACGAGGTTGCACGTGCCCTCGGGGAAGACCGCGAGGTGATCGCCGTCGGCGAGGCGCTGGGCGCACACGTCCATCATGCGCTGACCTGCCGCGTTCACCGCGCGAATGCCGTGGTCCTTGCCCCGGAACACCGGGATCCCGCCCATCATGTCGACCTTGCGGCGCTGTTCGGGATCGGCGAACAGTTCGTCCTTGGCCAGCACACGTACCCGGCCGATCTTGGCGCGCAGCGGGGACCGCCAGGCCGCGGCGGCGACGGTGTACGGATCACTCGTCGACAGGTGGTTGATGGCGTAGATGATCGGCCGCTTGCCGCGCACCAGCGCGGCGACCTGCGCCTTGGCGCCCTCGGCGTAGCTGATCCTCGGCCGGAATCGCCGGGCGAGCACCGCGTAAGAGGCCAGCGCCTTCCAGCGGTTCTGCCGATGTCGCAGGTAGTAGTCGTACACGGCGTCGCTGTCGTCGAGCAGGACTTCGGGCGTGTGCATGCCGCGACCCTACCGGGCAGCGCCGGGCCGGTCGGGGCGAGATATTTCCGGCTCTCCCCGGGTCGAGGGAAGCGCGGGACCCCGATCCAATGCGATGATGGGCCGGTGGCACGCGGAGACGACCCGGACGAACGCCGGACTCGCGACGGGCACGGCGACGACCGACGGCGCGGACAGCTCGGTGCCCGCATCCGTGCCGGTAACCTGCTGGTGTCCGCGATCGACCTGGTAGAACCTACTTTTCGGCGGACAGTCGTGTACGTCATCGAGCACAACGACGCGGGCAGTCTCGGCGTGGTGCTCAACCGCCCGAGCGAGACCCCGGTGCGCGATGTGCTGCCGCTGTGGGCCGACCTGGTGGCCGAGCCGGCCGAGCTCTACATCGGTGGACCGGTGAAACGCGACGCCGCGCTGTGCCTCGGCGTGCTCCGGGTCGGCGCCGAGATCGGCGAGGTGCGCGGGCTGCGCCGGGTGGACGGTCGCGTGGTGCTCGTGGACCTGGACGCCGATCCCGACGAGATCGCCCCGCTGGTGGAGGGCATTCGCGTGTTCGCCGGGTACGCGGGCTGGTCGATGGGTCAGCTCGAGGGTGAACTCGACAACGACGACTGGGTGGTGGTGTCGGCATTGCCGTCGGACCCGGTCGCGACCGATCGCCACGACCTGTGGGCAGGAGTGTTGCGGCGTCAGCCGCTGCCGCTGTCGCTGCTGGCCACACACCCGATCGAACTGGAACGCAACTGAAAATCCGGCCACCCCTGGCGAGGTGGCCGGATCTTGCTGTCTCTCAGCGGGTTTGCTTGCGGAAGATCGACTTCGACCAGAGGAACCCGCCACCGGCGATCACCGCGCACCAGGCCAGCGACACCCAGCCGTTCACCCCGATCTCGGTGCCCATCAGCAGTCCGCGCAGGGTTTCGGTGATGGGGGTGAAAGGCTGGTACTCGGCGAACTGACGCAGGCCGACCGGCATGGTGTCGGTGGCGACCAGGCCGCTGCCGAGGAACGGCATCATCACGATGGGAAACGGTGCGTTGCTGGCGCTTTCGGCGTTCGGCGACAGCAGGCCGAGTGCGATGGCGAGCCAGACGAAGGCGAAGGTCACCAGCGCGAGCAACCCGAAGGCCGCCACCCATTCCAAAGCGTTGGCGTTGGGCCGGAACCCGATGAGCAGCGCCACAGCGGTCATCACCGTGATACCCGCCATCGCTTGGATGAGTGCGCCGAGCACATGGCCGGTGAGCATCGAGGATTGCGAAATCGCCATCACCCGAAAGCGGTTCACGATGCCCTTGCTGGCGTCGGTGGCGATCGAGACCGCCACCGACACCGTCATGTAGGCGGGTAGCAGCAAGAGCATGCCCGGTGCCAGATAGTCGATGTACTCACCGCCGGACGACTTTTCGAGCGCACCGCCGAACACGTAGTTGAATACGAGCAGCAGCACGATCGGCATGATGATGATGCTGAACGTCATGCTCGGATAGCGCTTGGCGTGGGTGATGTTGCGGCGCAACATCGTCATCGTGTCGGCGAACGTGTGATCGCGCCGGACGGTCTGGGTGGTCATCGCACGGTCTCCTGAGTGGTCGGCTTGCCGGTGAGGGTGAGGAATACGTCGTCGAGGTTCGGAGTGTGCACCGAGATGCCGCCCGCCTCGATCCGATTGGCGTCGAGCACATCGAGCACCGCGCGCAGCGAACGCACGCCGCCGTCGCCCGGCACGGCGAGCGTGAGGCCGTCGCTGCCTTCGAGCACCTGCGCCGAGGAACCGAGGGCGAAGCGCGCCGCGTCGAGGCGGGCACGGTCGGCGAAGTCGATGCGGATGTGTCCGCCGGGAATGAGTCGTTTGAGTTCGGCCGCGGTGCCTTCGGCGACGATGCGGCCCTGATCGAGCACCGCGATGCGGTCGGCCAGCTGGTCGGCTTCCTCCAGGTACTGGGTGGTGAGGAAGACGGTGACGCCGAGGTCGTCGACGAGCGTGCGGATGATGTCCCAGATGGACCGGCGGCTGCGCGGGTCGAGGCCGGTGGTCGGTTCGTCGAGGAAGATGATGCGCGGGTCGCCGACGAGGGTCATGGCCAGGTCGAGCCTGCGGGTCATCCCGCCGGAGTAGGTGCTCGCCGGCTTGTCGGCGGCCTCGACGAGGTCGAACCGTTCCAGCAGTTCGGTGGCAAGACTGCGGATCTCCCGCTTCGGGAGGTGGTTCAGGGCGCCCATGAGTTCGAGATTCTCGCGGCCGGTGAGCAACTCGTCGACGGCGGCGAACTGGCCCGTCACGCCGATGAGTTCCCGCACGTCGTCGACCGAGGTGCGAACGTCGTGGCCACCGACCCGGATCTCGCCGTCGTCGGCGCCGATCAGGGTGGTGAGGATCTGCACGGTGGTGGTCTTGCCCGCGCCGTTGGGGCCGAGCAGGGAGAAGATCGTGCCCTCGGCGACGGTGAGGTCGATGCCGTCGAGAACTGTGTGCTCGCCGTACGCCTTACGCAGGCCGCGGGCGGTGATGGCCGGGTGAACCATGGTCGTCCCTTTCCAGAAGATTGCATTCATTGGTGCGAATAGGTGCATGTTTTAGCCACACCGCCCCCCTCGGGGCCGCGGTGTCGGTGAGAGTTGTTGTGGTGCGCTAGATGTCGAGGTCTTCGATGCGCGGGTGCGCGGTGACCTCTTCGACCTTGCGGTACAGGTTGTCGGGGATGCGGTCCTTCAGGTCTTTCAGATCGTCGAGGATCTCGTACTCGTAGTCGCCCCAGTCAGTGGCCTGCTCGCCGATGCCGAGCAGGCGCCGCCAGTTCTTCCAGTCCTTCAGGTCACCGAGGTCGTCGGACGGGTAGTCCTTCCACTTCGCGGTGTGAGTGGCGAGCACGAACTTGCCCTTGCGGCTGCGATACACCTGCTGGTGCAGCGTCCGCTTGTCGGTCATATCGCGCCACTCGCCCAGTAGAACGCCCTGGAACCGCACCTGTCGCACGCCGTCGCGACCGACCCTCAGGACGACCTCGTCGAACCCGGCCGCACGACCCTCCTCCGACTCGATGAGCTTGCGCAGCGCGCTGACCACCGTGCTGGATAGGTTCCCGCCGACGAGCTCCTGTGCCCGCTGGAACACCGGCAGATCGTCGTCGGATACGTAGATCGTCTTGTTGGGCATGAACTCAATATACATAGATGTATACGTACACACAAGGGTTGGTATTCGCCCACCCTCTGAACTCGGCGTCGGCGTGCCACGTAATCCGAGGTGACGGCGGTGGTCACCGCCGCGTTTCGCATGGCGGAGAAGGAGTGCCGATGCCGGACCGAGTGGTGGACTACCTGGTGCGAGCGGTGGCCGACCGGGGCATCGGCCAGATCTTCGGCGTCGACGGCGCCAATATCGAAGACCTCTACGACGCGATCTTCGACGCGGGCGGCCACCCGGCCGGGATCATCGCCAAACACGAGTTCTCGGCGGCGACCATGGCCGACGGGTACGCGCGCACCACCGGCGGGCTCGGGGTCGTCGCAGCCACGTCCGGTGGTGGCGCGGTGAATCTGGTTGCCGGGCTGGCGGAGTCGTTCGCATCGCGGGTGCCGGTACTCGCGCTGGTCGGTCAGCCGCCGACGAGCCTGGAAGGCCGCGGCGCGTTCCAGGATTCCAGCGGACTGGCCGAATCTCTCGACGCGGCAGCGTTGTTCGCGACCGTGAGCCGATACTGCGCGCGGGTCACCGAACCGGCGCAGGTGCCCGGGCAACTCGCCGAGGCAATCGCGGCAGCCGAGTCCGGTGGCCCTGCGGTGTTGTTGCTACCCAAGGATATTCAGCAGCAGATGATGCCGGATCTGATCGCGGCACGCAGCAATGGTCAACGGCCCGCGACCGGCGGCCGGGCAGTCACCGGACCGACCACCTCGGCCATCCACCAGCACAGCGCCCTTGCCGAGGTCGCCGCCATAGACGAGCCGGGCGCGCTTGCCGAGTCCGTCACCTCGGTCGGCGCCGAGTACGAGCACAACGCACTGGCCGAGCTCGTCTCGATCGACAGCACCCTTGCCGAGGTCGCCACTCAGCTCGCCGCCGCCCGCAGGTTGGGAAAGGTCGTGGTCATCGCGGGCGATCAGGTCGCCCGCGATGATGCCCGGACCGAACTCGCTGAACTGGTCGAGGCACTCGATGCCTCGATCGGTGTGGCACCGGACGCGAAGGACGTGTATTCCAACACCGGCCCCAGCTTCTGCGGTGTCGCGGGCAGCATGGGTCACGCCGACCTGCTCGATGCGCTCGAATCGGCGAGTGCCTGCCTGCTGGTCGGCACCCGCCTCCCGGTCACCGCCCGCGCGGGCCTCGACGACGCCCTCGCCGGGCTACCCCTGCTCAGCGTCGGAGCGCTGACCCCCTACCTGCCCGCCACGCACGCGACCAGCACCGACCTCGCGACGGCGCTGACCGTCCTGCATCCCGAGCGACACCACCCCGTGGTCGACCACGACTCAGCCGTAACCACACGCACCGAACCGCACAACACCGACCTCACCCTCATGTCCGTTCCGGCCGCCGACGGCCCCGGCCTGCGCTACCGCACAGTCGTAGAGGCGGTTCAGCGCGAACTGCCCGAGGGCGCCGACATTTTCGCCGACGCGGGTAACACCGGCGCCTCGGTGGTGCATTACCTACGGGTGCCCGAGGGTGGACGATTCGTCGTCGCGCTCGGCATGGGTGGCATGGGTTACGCGTTCGGCGCCGGAATCGGTTCGGCGTTCGCCCGCGGTGCCGCCCACCGCACCGTCGTGATCGCCGGCGACGGGTCGTTCTTCATGCACGGCATGGAGATCCACACCGCCGTCGAATACGACCTGCCGATCACCTTCGTGGTGTTCAACAACAACGCGCACGCCATGTGCGTCACCCGTGAACAGATCTATTACCGAGATCGATACAGCTTCAACCGTTTCCGCACCACACGTCTCGGGGCGGGCATCGCCGCCATGTTCCCCGGATTACCCGCCCACACCGTCGACGACCCCACCGAACTCGACGCGACCCTGCGCCGCTGCCTCACCACCGACGGTCCGTCCTTCGTCGAAATCCTTTGCGACCCCGACGAAATCCCGCCGTTTCTGCCCTTCCTTTCCTGACCAACGAGGAGAACACCGTGACAACTAGTGCCCTGCCCGCACTCAGCGACATTCCCGGCCAGACGGTGCCCGGCGTGCTGCGCATCGAGAACTCGGACCGGGAGGCGACGACCCCGATCATCATGGACATGCTGCGTTCGGTGTACCCGCACGACCAGATCTTCGGTGACTACTGCCCGGTCCAGACCTATATCGACGCACCGCCCCGCGAGGTCTTCGAATATCTCGCCGACACCCGTTCGCTCGAGGAATGGACCTACAGCCTGCGCGGATTCACCGAAACCGACGAACCGGGGCTGTGGCTTTCCTACGACCGGCTCGGTGACGAGACCAAGTGTTTCACCCGCACCGTCGCCCATTCCGACGCGATGACCGTCGACTATCACTGTGCCTGGGACCAGTCCGAACACCTGTGGATGATCTACCTGATGCGGGTGGTCGACGCGCAAGTGGTGTTCCACAAGCCCGGTTCGGTGGTGCTGTGGGTGAACTGCAAACACCCTTTCTACGACGAGAACGGTTATCCCGAGACCGCGCCGCCGAAGCGGCCGGTGTGGGTCGGCGATTTCTGGGACATGTTCTCCGCCGGTCACCAGCTGGAGCTGGACAACCTCAAGGCCATTTGTGAATACCGCGCGGCCAACGGGCTGCCGATCAAGCCGGAGTGGATGCAGTGAGTATGCCGTCAGTGAGTCTGGTCGATGTCGCGAGTTACCTGCCCGGTGACCCGGTGCCGACCGAATACTTCACCCAGTTCTCCCGCTCGGAGCGGATGGCCAAGAACGTGATGTTCCGTTCGCCCACCGGGCGCCACCATGTGGGGCGCGACGAAACCGCCGTCGACATGGCCGAACGCGCCTTCGACGTGCTGCGCGAACGCCACGGCGCCGACCTCGCCGCCGAGATCGACATCATCATCACCCACACCCAGCTGCCCGACAATCCGGTGCTCGGCGCCGCACCCGAGCTGGCCCGCAGGCTCGGTGCGCGCCCCTCGCAGGTGCTCGACGTACACAACAGCGGCTGCGCGGCCTTCGTGCACATGATGGCGATGGCGCGCATGATGATGGCGACGAGCGACGCGAAGACGGCGCTGATCGTCGCGGCCCAGAATTGCGCGGGCCCGGTGTTCACCCAGCCCGACATCCGCAAACTCGCCCAGGCCCCGGTGCCCGGCGACGGTTGCGGAATCGGTCTGCTGCGCAAGGATGATTCGGCGCCGATTCTGGATATCGAATGCCGCACCTACCCCGAATTCGCGGGCGATATGGACTTCACCACCAACGGCACCCGCAAGTACTGGGAACCGGGTGAGGGCCAGGGGTGCGTGAGTTTCTCCGAATCGAAGATCACCAAGGTGTTCGCGCGTGGCAACCGGCTCGTTCCGGAAGTGGCGCTCGCGGTGTGTGATCGGATCGGGGTGAAGAGCCGCGATATCGATACCTTCGTCACCAATCAGCCCAATCGGCTGTTCCTGCGCAATTGGCACGACGCGCTGGAATTGCCCGCCGACCGTCATCCGGACACCTTCGACCGGTGCGGAAACCTCTTCGCCGCAGGCATTCCCGTAACGCTCGACGTGGAGAACCAGGCCGGACGATTGCGCAACGGTTCGGTTGTGCTGCTGTCGGCATTCGCGCACGCGGGTGACTTCGCCGGTGCCGCGGCCGTGCGCTGGGGCGCGGCGCGATGAGTGTGCGGTTGGTCGAGCCGACCATCCCGTCGCAGCGGTTCGGCAGCGCACCGGCACCGACCGCGTTCGACCTCGGCCTCAGCGAGAACCCTTTTCCGCCTTTACCCTCTGTTCTCGCCGCAGTGAAAGAGACTCTCGCCCAAGCCAATCGGTACCCCGAGTTTCTGCCGCAGGAACTGCCCCGAATCATCGCCACGCACCTCGGTGTCTCCTCCGCGGACGTGGTGGTCGGCGCCGGGGCCACCGGGGTCGCGATGCAGGTGATGCGCGCCCTGGGTGGCGGTGAACTCGTCACGGGCACACCGACATTCGACGGGTATCCGATCATGGCGGAGATGGCCGGGATGACGGTCGTCCCGGTGCCACTCGATCTGTCCGGCAACCAGGACCTCACCGCCATGCGACGCGCGGTGAACCGGCGGACGGCGCTCGTAGTGCTGTGCAGGCCGCACAATCCGACCGGGACGGTGCTCGACGCGGGCGCCGTTCGCAAGTTCGTCGCGGCGGTGCCGCAGCGGGTGCCGGTGCTGCTCGACGAGGCCTACGTCGAATTCCTCGCGGCGGGCGATCGGCTCGATCTGCATGCTCTGCTGGCCCGGCATCCGAACGTGCTCGTCCTTCGCACGTTCTCCAAGGCGTACGGGCTGGCGGGGCTGCGTATCGGCTACTGCGTCGGGCGCGGTGCGCTCATCGAGCGGGTCCGCGCGCAGCAGTTGCCGTTCGGGGTCGCCACCGCCTCGGTCGCCGCCGTGCGGGCCGCCTACGCGGCAGGCGAGGAATTGCGCGAGCGGGTGGAGCGCATCAATCGGGAACGCGATGTGTTGCGCTTGTCGTTGCGGGCATGCGGTTTCGACATTCCGGAAAGTCACGCGAACTTCCTGTACCTGCCGGGCCCCGGCGTGGCGACGGCGCTGCGCCGGGCCGGGATCAAAGCCAAGGCCTATCCCGACGGCAGCGCCCGCATCGCGGTAGGCGATCCGGCCGCGGGACGCGCCGTGCACGCTGCCCTCGCCTGGCTGCGCGGAGGTGGTTTCATGACGACATGATCCGCAGGTGCACCCGAGAGTTCGTCGCCAACCCGGCTCCGGCGGTCGGCACCGCCAGCCGTACGCTGCTGCGCCTGCGGCTGGCGGGCCGCGACATCGTCGTCCGCCGCACCCGTATCGTTCCCGGCGGCACCAGCGGCTGGCATTTCCACGACGGAACATTGTTCGTGCTGGTCACCCGCGGTGTGCTCGACCATCCCTACCTTGCTCGCGGACCCGCCGAATATCGCCGGTTCCGGCTGTTCCGCGAGCCGAGCGGGCCGGACAACGCCCACGTCGCCCGCAACAACGGGACCACCGAGGTCCGCATCCTCGTGCTCTACGTGAACCCGGCGGGTGCGCCGCTGTCGCGTCAGGTGCCACCGCCGTCGGGCGGCTGATTTCAGCAGCTGCCGCCCCCACCGCAACTGCTACTGCTGCCCCCGCCGCAGCTGCTCGACGAGCTCGAACCGGAGTCACAGCTGCTCGACGAACCGCCGCCGTCCGACCAGCTGCTGGACGAGCCACCCGCATAACCGCCGTTGTAGGTCCAGTCGCTACCACTGGACCAGCGGTCGTTCCGATTCCGGCGCTGACGCGGGCCCGGCCGGTACTGCGGAGACTGCCGAGATCCCGAATCGAGCGCCGCCTGCAGGATCGCGGCGAGAATGGCCAGCGGAACGAACACCACCATCGCCACAACCAGTACGGCGACGCCAACACTGAGAACCGTGCCGACGAGATCGACAAAACTCATGGCTCCTCCTGATTCGGGATCTGCCTCTCGATCCCGAATCTAGGTGCGCCACCTTGCGATTCACTTACCGCGAACTAGCAGCGCCACCCGGTCAGCTGCCGCCGCCGCAGCCACCACCGCCGCCGCAGCCGCCACCACCGCCGCCGCCATCTCCGGAGTGACCACCGCCGCCACCGCCCCAGTCGAAGAATCCCGCCGCCGACCAACCGCCACCAGTGGCACCCGCCGCGCCGGCACGACGAGCCTGCGGCTTCGTCAACAGGACCCGCTCACGCCTGCTCTGCACGATGCCGACGACGAACAGCACCCCCGCGAGCACGAACAAGGCGATGCCGAGCCAAGGAATGAAGCTGACGGCGACCACGCCACCGAACGCTACGAGAACCACCACTCCGAAAATCATCATGAACCCCCCGGTAAGTACCTACTTCCGTTGTACCGGAAGGGCGGCGGCGGGACCAGGAATCAGTTGGCGGGGGCGCAGGTGTCGCGGAGGGAGCAGCTGCCGCAGGAGGAGCCACAGCCGCCGACCGGGGCGGGGGGCAGGAGTGGTTCTACCGTGCGGGCGGCGGCGTTCGCGCCTGCGCCGAGGGTGAAGATGGCGATCACGGCGACGGCGGCAGCTACGCCGAGGGCGGCGAAACCGCCCGCCACCAGGACCACGAGGCCGCCGGCGAACAGCAGGGCGCCGGCGCCGACGGAGGTGGGGGCGGCGATGCGGTTGGCGATGCGGAAATTGTCGTCGCTGTGCAGGGCCGCCTCGGTGGTGACACCGAGGAAACGATTGCGGGGCAACTTGCCGAGCAGCCCGAGCACACCGGTCGTGATGGCGACCGCGGCCAGCGCGAAGAGCAGAAGAGCGACGACGACCATTCATGCAGGCTAGCGCACCCTTGTCGAGTACCGATCCGGTGCTCCCCGCCGAGGTGACCCGCCGCACAGCGCGCCTCGCTGCGCAGCCCTTCGGAAATGAATTCGCTACGACGTTCTACCCTGTTAGACGATGTTTACCCCTGATCGGCGAGAACAAGAAGGCGGGACCGTGCAGGACACTCGTGCGACCGAGAGTGACGTACCTCAGCACCGGTACAACGCCGAGCTGGCGGGGCGTATCGAACAGCGCTGGCAGCGCACCTGGGCCGAACGCGGCACCTTCAACGCGCCCAACCCGGTCGGGCCGCTCGCGGGCGACACCCCCGACGACAAGCTGTTCATCCAGGACATGTTCCCGTTCCCGTCGGGCGCGGGCCTGCACGTGGGCCACCCGCTCGGCTACATCGCCACCGACGTGTTCGGCCGCTACCACCGCATGCGCGGGCGCAATGTGCTGCACGCGCTCGGCTACGACGCCTTCGGCCTGCCCGCCGAGCAGTACGCCGTGCAGACCGGTGCGCACCCGCGCGTCACCACCGAGTCGAACATCGCGACGATGCAGCGTCAGCTGGACCGGCTCGGCCTCGGCCACGACCCGCGTCGCTCCTTCGCCACCACCGATCCCGAGTACTACCGGTGGACGCAGTGGATCTTCCTGCGCATCTACAACGCCTGGTACGACCAGGAGGCCGGTCGCGCCCGGCCGATCGCCGAGCTGGAAGAGCAGTTCGCCGGCGGTGCGCGTCCGGTGCCCGAGGGCGACTGGGCATCGCTGAGCGCCACCGAGCGTGCGGCCCTGCTGGACTCGTATCGCCTGGTCTACCAGTCGGATTCGATCGTCAACTGGTGCCCCGGCCTCGGCACGGTGCTGTCCAACGAAGAGGTCACCGCCGAGGGGCGAAGCGAACGCGGCAACTTCCCCGTGTTCCGTAAGCGCATGTGGCAGTGGATGATGCGGATCACCGCCTACGCCGACCGCCTCGTCGACGACCTGGACGAGCTGGACTGGCCCGACAACGTGAAGTCCATGCAGCGCAACTGGATCGGGCGTTCGCGCGGTGCGCAGGTGCGTTTCGACGCCCCCGAGGGCGAGACGATCGAGGTGTTCACGACCCGGCCCGACACCCTGTTCGGCGCCACCTACGTGGTGCTCGCGCCGGAGCACGAGCTGGTCGACAAGCTGACCGCCGCCGCCTGGCCCGCCGACACCGACGCCCGCTGGACCAACGACAGCGCCACCCCGGCGGAAGCCGTTGCGGCGTACCGGAAGTCGATCGCGGCCAAGTCGGATCTGGAGCGGCAGGAGAACAAGGAGAAGACCGGCGTCTTCCTCGGCTCCTACGCCACCAACCCCGCCGACGGCAGCCAGGTGCCGATCTTCATCGCCGACTACGTGCTGAGCGGCTACGGCACCGGCGCCATCATGGCGGTGCCCGGCCACGACCAGCGCGACTGGGACTTCGCCTCCACCCTCGGCCTGCCGATCGTCGAGGTGATCTCCGGCGGCGACATCACCGAGGCGGCCTGGTCGGGTGAGGGCGAGCTGGTGAATTCCGGCTTCCTGAACGGACTTTCGGTCGACGAGGCGAAGGCGGCCATGATCGGTCGCCTGGAGGCCGAGGGCCACGGCACCGGGAAGATCCAGTACAAGCTGCGCGACTGGCTGTTCGCCCGTCAGCGGTACTGGGGTGAGCCGTTCCCCATCGTCTACGACGCCGACGGTGTCGCACACGCCCTGCCGGAATCCATGCTGCCCGTGGAACTTCCGGAGATGGAGGACTTCGCGCCGGTCACCTTCGATCCCGACGACGCGAACTCCGAGCCGTCCCCGCCGCTGGCCAAGGCCACCGACTGGGTGAACGTGGAACTCGACCTGGGCGACGGCCCCAAGCAGTACCGCCGCGACACCAATGTCATGCCCAACTGGGCGGGTAGCTCCTGGTACCAGCTGCGCTATGCCGACCCGACCAATACCGAGACGTTCTGCGCCGAGGAGAACGAGAAGTACTGGCTCGGCCCGCGCACCGACAAGCACGGCCCGAACGACCCGGGTGGTGTCGACCTGTACGTCGGCGGTGTGGAGCACGCGGTGCTGCACCTGCTCTACGCGCGGTTCTGGCAGAAAGTGCTGTTCGACCTGGGCGATGTGTCGAGCAGCGAGCCCTACCGCCGCCTTTACAACCAGGGTTACGTGCAGGGCTACGCCTACACCGACGAGCGTGGTGCGTACGTGCCCGCCGCCGAGGTGGTGGAGCGTGACTCGAAGTTCTTCTGGACCGGTCCCGACGGTGCCGAGATCGAGGTCACCCAGGAATACGGCAAGATCGGCAAGTCGCTGAAGAACGCCATCTCCCCCGACGAGATGTGCGACCTGTACGGCGCCGACACCTTCCGGTTCTACGAGATGTCGATGGGACCGCTGGACACCTCACGTCCGTGGGCGACCAAGGACGTCGTCGGCGCGCACCGCTTCCTGCAGCGGGTGTGGCGACTGGTGGTCGACGAGGAAACCGGCGCGGTGAAGGCCACCGATGCCGCACCGTCCGACGAGACGCTGCGGCTGGTGCACCGGACCATCGCCGGTGTCGACGAGGATCTGGCCGCCCTGCGCGACAACACGGCGGGCGCGAAGCTGATCGAGCTGACCAACCACCTGACCAAGAACTACCCCGACGGCGCACCGCGCGCGGCCGTGGAACCCCTGGTCTTGATGCTCGCTCCGCTGGCTCCTCACATCGCCGAGGAACTGTGGGAGCGGCTGGGCCACAACACTTCCCTAGCCCACGGCCCGTTCCCGACCGCCGATCCGGCGCTGCTCGTGGCTGATTCGGTGGAGTACCCGATTCAGGTGAAGGGCAAGGTGCGCAGCCGGATCCAGGTGCCCGCCGACGCCGACCCGGCCGCGATCGAGGCGGCAGCGCTGGCCGACGAGAAGGTCGTGGCGCTGCTCGAGGGCGCGGCTCCTCGCAAGGTGATCGTCGTGCCCGGCAAGATGGTCAACATCGTACTGTGACCGCCTCCCCGGGTTTTTGGCCAGACTCAGGCCCGGGGAGAGTCGGGGACGCGGCAAGCTTTTGTGCAGTGGCGGGTTAGCCCGTTCCCGGCGAGTTACCCATGTTCGTGCGAAACCAGGTCCACCGGAACACGCCCATCAGCTGCGGACTTCCAGGACGTCGTTCAGCGTGACCAGCGACAGGTTGCGCTCGCGGATGATGTCGACGAGTTGTCCGTAGCAGTGGGTGACCGGCGGGAAGTTGGCGTGGCCGATGATGATGGTCTGCGCGGCGAAATACTTTCGGGCGCATTCCATCAGGTACTCCTCGGTGATGAGACCGGAGTCGGACAGGGAGCCGTACCACATGGTCGGCACGGTGTAACCGAGGTCGGCGGCGATCTTGTCGACCGTGGCGTTGTGGTAGCCGAAGGGCGGACGGTAGTACGGGGTGCCGTCGACACCGAAGTTGTTGCGCAGGAAGGTTTTCGTGCGGCTCAGCTGGTCGACGACCCCGTCGGTGCCGATCTTGGTGAGTGCCTCGTGGCTCCAGGTGTGATTGCCCAGCTGGATCTGGCCCGAGTCGACCAGCGGGCGTAGGGCATCGCGGTGGATGGTCCAGGCCTCGAACGAACCGGTGACGAAGAAGGTGAAGCGGGCGCCGGTGTCCTGGGCCCATTTGATGTAGGCGCCGACCACCTCCGGGCTCGCGCCGTCGTCGACGGTGAGGGCCATGCTCGAGCCCTGACCGGGCAGGGCGGTGATCGTCTCGGCGCCGATGATCGACTTCGGACCACCCGGCGGCGGGGGCAGCACCGGTTGCTTCGGCGTCGGTGCGGGCGGCGGTGGGACCGGCACGACCGCCTCACCGACGGGCGCGGTCTCGCCACCCGCGCTGGCACAACCGGCCAGTGCCCCGACCGTCCCCGCGGCGAGCAAGGTCAGCATTCGACGTCTGTCCACTCCACTCCTCCTCATGACCGGATGCGATCGGCACAGCTCAGCGGGACGGTAGCCCGAGATTCCCTCGAAGAGAAGAACCAGGAACTACTTTGGGACGAACACCTACGCGAACCCTGTCGTGTTCTCGGCGCGCCTCCGACTCTGGACTGACCGGAAGATGCGACGAAGGGGCGCCCGGAGGGAGGGAAGAGGCGGAGTCAAGCGCCGAGAACCGCGGCGCCAGCCGCTATGTCACCGTCAGCGCGGGCGAAGAACGATCTCCGTCGGATGCGCGTCGCGCGGAGTGTCGACGGCGTTTCGCACCGCTCGCGCCACCGTTTCGGCGGTGAGAAATTCCTCGGGCCGATACTCACGCCCCTCCTCGGCCACTATCGCCTGCTGCATATCCGTATCGATGCGACCGGGGAATATCGAGGTGACGCGCAACTGCGGCTCCTCCAGCCGCAACGCGTCCGCGAAGGCCCGCAACCCGAACTTGCTCGCCGCGTACGAACCCCAGCCCGCGTTGGCCCGCAGCCCCGCGCCCGAATTGATCAGCACCACATGCCCGTTCGCGGCGCGCAGCGCGGGAAGCAGCAGCCTGGTGAGCTCGGCGACGGCGATCAGATTCACCTCGAGGGTGTTGCGCCACTGGTCGAGCGAGGATTCGGCGACGGTGCCGAGGTCGGCGATGCCCGCGTTGTGTACGAGCACATCGAGCCGCTCGATGCGTGCGGCGGCCTCGGCGACAGCCGGATAGTCGGTGAGCGGCACCGGCCAACCGGTCGCACCCGGCAGCTCGTCCAGGATCGGGATGAGCGAGTCGGCGGAGCGGGCGCCGAGCAGCAGATCGTAGGTCGGGGCGAGGTCGCGCGCGATGGCGGCGCCGAGGCCGCGGCTCGCGCCGGTGATGAGGGCAATCGGGGCGGGAGTACTTGTCACCGTCATAGGTCCCCACGCTAATCCGGCGTACGGATGCCGACACCTGTGCGTTCCTCGGGCGGATGTCGGCGTGCACTAGTACCGTCGCACTATGACCGATCCCCGGTACAACTACGGACCCTCGGACCCGCAGTATCCGCAGCAGCAGGGCCAGCCGCACTACGGCCAGGGCCAGTACGCCCCGCAGCCGGGCGAACCCCAGGAGCCCAAGGTGAATGTGGGCAAGCTGTGGGCGGGCGGCATCGGGACGGCCGTCGTCGCCGCGCTGCTCGCGGTCGTCGCGATCATGCTCGTGCGCGGTGTGCTCGGCATCGCGATCCTCTCCCCGGAAGGTGCGGGCGCCTACGGCACCGTTTCCACCACGTCGTATGCCGTCGCCGCCGCGGGTGCCGCCCTGCTGGCCACCGCGCTGCTGATGGTGCTGCTGCTGGCGATGCCTAGTCCGATGACGTTCTTCACCTGGATCTGCCTGTTGCTCACGGCCGTGGCGGTGATCCTGCCGTTCACCTTCGTCGCCGATATCGAGGCCAAGATCGCGACGGCGGTCATCAACCTGGTGCTCGGGTTGTGCATCACCACCATGCTCAGCTCGGTCGGCACGGCGTCGCAGAATGTCACCCGCGAGACCGGGTACTGATCGTCACAGTCATGTCGGGATGCCATCGGTGCTGCTCCGCCGCAGAATAGGGAGATGACCGACCCGGGTTTCACCCCCACGCAGCTCGCGGCACGCGCCGCCTACCTCCTGCGCGGCAACGACCTGGGCACCATGACCAGTGCCGCGCCGCGCCTGTATCCGCACATGTGGAGCTGGGACGCGGCGTTCGTCGCGGTCGGGCTCGCGCCGTTGAGCGTGGAGCGGGCGGTCGTCGAACTCGACACGCTGCTGTCGGCGCAGTGGAAGAACGGGATGATCCCGCACATCGTGTTCGCCAACGGTGTCGACGGGTATTTCCCCGGGCCCGCGCGTTGGGAGTGCCGCAGGCTGGCCGCCAACGCCCCCGAGGGACCCGACACCTCCGGCATCACCCAGCCGCCCGTCCATGCCATCGCCGTGCAGCGCATTCTCGACCATTCGCGCAGGCACGGGCGTTCCACGCGGGCGGTGGCGCAGGAGTTCCTGAATCGGCGGTGGCCGGATCTGGTGCGCTGGCACCGGTGGCTCGCCCATGCGCGCGACCCCAAGGAGAACGGCCGGATCACGCTGTACCACGGGTGGGAATCCGGCATGGACAACTCGCCACGCTGGGACCGCGCCTACGCCAATGTCGTTCCCGGCGTTGATCTTCCGCCGTATCGCCGAGCCGACACGGCCATCATCTCCGACCCGACCCAACGACCGAGCGACCGGGAGTACGACCGGTACCTGTGGCTGGTCGAACAGATGCGGCGCGCCAACTACGACGACTTCCAGCTCACCTCGGTGATGAGTTTCGCCGTGGAGGACGTGTTCGTCTCCGCGATCTTCGCGCTGGCCTGCGAAGTGCTCGCCGATATCGGCGAGGAGTACAAGCAACCGCATTCCGATGTGCGTGAACTGCACGGCTGGGCGGCACGCTTCCGCAAGGGCGTGGCGGCCACGGCCGACGAACGGACCGGTGCCGCAAAGGATTACGACGTGCGGTTGGGCCGGTGGATCAACACCGAGACGCTGGCCATGTTCGCGCCGCTGATCTCGGGCGGCCTGTCCCGGCCCGCCGAACGCGCCCTGCTCAACACCTTCGAGGGCCCACGCTTCTGCGGCCACCCCGACCTGCGCTACGCCCTGCCACCGTCGACTTCCCCCGTCGCCAAGGACTTCCGCCCCCGCGAATACTGGCGCGGCCCCGTCTGGCCGGTCATGAGCTGGCTGTTCTCCTGGGCGTTCGCCCGCCGAGGCTGGGCCGAACGCGCCTACCTCCTGCGCGCCGAAGGCCTCCGCCAAGCCGCCGACGGCAGCTTCGCCGAGTACTACGAGCCCTTCACCGGCGCCCCGCTCGGCAGCATGCAACAGTCCTGGACGGCCGCCTCGGTCCTCGACTGGTTGGGCTAGCTTGCATCGACGCGGATTATGGACTTGCGACTATGAAGCTGGCTGAAGCGAAAGCAACGCTCTCGGAGCTGGTCGCTCGGGTTCGCGGCCAGCACGAACGGGTGACGATCACTGTGCACGGCGAGCCTGCAGCAGTGTTGATGGCCGTCGACGACCTCGCGTCGATGGAGGAAACGATCGAGATTCTGTCCGACCCGGAAACGGTCGGGCGCTTGATTGCCTCCGATGCGGAGCTGGCGCGCGGCGAGATTGTCACGCGACATCTACCGAACATGAAGTGAATCGCCGTCAAACGCCGAGTTCCTTATCGATCTCCTCAGCGGACAAGGGATCGTTACTGCGATATCCCCCGATCGTTGGTTTCGGCCGGGCGTCCGCCGCATCGATCAACACGTCGATCGCCTGTGCCGCCGTGAGGCCGCGAGCGACTGCGAACGCCCACAACCGGTCATGGACCGCCTTGGGAACCTCGAGCGTTGTCACCTCAGACATGCCGCAAGTATTCCGGCATACCCGCCTCGCGCCGCAGGCGACCGTACAGGTCGAAGGCCCATTGTCGGCGACAGGCTGGGCTAACTTCCGAGCTCCACCGTGATGCCCAGTTCACGGGCCAGTGTGGCGGCCAGTGTTTCGAGGTCACCGCCCTGGATCGTCGCCCCGCGCAATGCCGTGACCCCGTAGATGCCGGTGAGATCGCAGTCTTCGAAACGAAGGTTCTGCTGGATGCGGGCTCCGGTGAACCGGGCACCCGCGAGATTGCAGCGTTCGAAGCGCACATTGCGGAAGTCGGTGCGCTGGAAATCGGCCTGGCGCAGATCGCAGTCCCGGAAAACAACCTTGCTCAAACGGGATTCGGCGAACGACGCCATGTCGGCTCGCGTCGACTCCACGAGCACGTCACGCAAAACCCCTGCGGTCCAGGACAACCCGGTGATCCGGCCGTTGCCGACCACACTTTCGAACATCGAGGAATCGTCGGCCTGCACATTCGCCAGATCGCACACCTGCAATTCCGATTCCGCAATAGTGGTCTGCCGCAACAAAGTCGGAAACCGCACACTCACGAACCGGCACCCCTCGGCACCGAACCCGTACACTTGCGCATCGGCGAAATCGATGTCCCGATACTCGACCCCGGACACCTCGCGTTCCCCGACCGGATCATCATCGGGCGAAACCGCAGGTCGCAATTCCCCGAGCACCGCCACCCCTGGCTCGAACCGCACCCGCCTACCCACCTTCACACCACTCCCATCGCCGCCGTGCGCCCCAACATACGTCCACCCACCGACGAATCCTGATCCGGCGCCGATGACATGACAAAGCCGCTACCCGCCCAGTCGGGTAGCGGCTTCGTCAGCAGATCGGGTGTCGGCGGAGGTCAGACGCCGATGCGACCGCCGTTCTTCTTCCAGACCACCGCGACCGACGGGCGGGGTTGGGTGGTGCCGCAGTCGGGCCAGTTCGACAGGGGCTTGTCGACGGTGGCGTCGTCGGACTCGCCGGGGTGCTGGACGGAGACGATGACCTGCTTCTCGGTGATGATCGGGCCGCAGGTCTCGCCGCCGCGGGGGACGGTGAGGAACTGTTTGGTCTCACCGCGGTTGGGGCCGTCGAGGACCACGGCGAACAGGCCGTCGTTGGACTTCAGGGCGTTGCCGTCGGTGGAGATCCACAGGTTGCCGTAGGGGTCGAAGGCCAGGTTGTCGGGGCAGGAGATGGGGCTGACCTTGGACTTGTCGAAGCCGCTGAAGTAGGTGTCGGCGGCGGCGGGGTCACCGCAGACCAGCAGCAGGGTCCAGGTGAACTCGGTGCCGGTGTGGTTGTCGGTGAGCTCGAGGACCTGGCCGTTCTTGTTCAGCTTGCGCGGGTTGGCCTCGTCGGGGCCCGGCTTGCCTTCCTCGCCGCGCTTGGTGTTGTTGGTCAGCGCCACGTACACCTTGCCGGTCTTCGGGTTGGTCTCGAAGTCCTCGGGGCGGTCCATCTTGGTCGCGCCGACCTTGTCGCCGGCCAGGCGGGTGAACACGGCGACCTCTTCGGCCGACATGCCGTCGACGAACGACTTGCCCTTGCCGTCGGCGCCGGTCTCGAGCAGGCGGATCCACTCGCCCTTACCGGTGAAACCGCCGTTGGGGACCTTGCCGGAACCGTCGATCTCGGCGGCGTGGTCGCCGGTGAGCTTGGCGACGTAGAGGGTGCCCTCGTCGAGGATGGTCATGTTGTGGCGCATGCTCGACGCGCCGACGCCCGGCTGCACCTTCTTGGCGGAGACGAACTTGTACATGTAGTCGAAGCGCTCGTCGTCACCGCTGTAGGCGACGACGCTGCCGTCGGCGGTGACGTGGATGGTGGCGGCCTCGTGCTTGAAGCGGCCGAGCGCGGTGTGCTTCACCGGCGCCGAGGACGCATCCCACGGGTTCACCTCGACGACGTAACCGAAGCGGTTGACCTCGTTGAGTTCCTGGGTGAGGTCGAAGCGCGGGTCGAAGTTCTCCCAGCGACGCTCCGACGCGCCGCCCTCGATGCCGTAGCGCTTCAGCTTCTTGGCAACGTCGGCGTCGGTCACCTTCTCGGCGTTGCCGAAGTACTGGTTGAAGTTCTCTTCACCGGAAAGCACCGTGCCCCAAGGGGTTACACCACCGGAACAGTTGTTCAACGTGCCGAGCACCTTGGTACCGGTCGGGTCGGCCTTGGTCTTCAGCAGCGCGCTACCGGCGGCCGGACCACGCACCTCGAACTCGGTGGTCGCGGTGATGCGGCGGTTGTACTTGCCGAACACCGGCTTCAGCTGACCCGATCCGGCCTGCCCGTGCACCTCGACAACGCTCAGGCCGTGCGAGGCGAGGGCGATCTCGAACTGCTCGCGGGTCGGCGCGTCCTTGTTGTAGCCGCGGAACATCATCGGCTCGGTGCTGTACTCGTGGCTCACGACCAGCACGTACTTGTCGGCCTCACCCTCGATGGGCAGCAGACCGGCGAAGTCGCAGTTGTAGCCGAACTGCTGAGCGGCGGCGGCCGGGGTCTGCTTCTCGAAGTCGAAGGCGGGCGCGCCCTCGATCACCGCGTCACCCCAGCGGATCAGCACCGACTGCTCGTAGCCCTCGGGGACGACGACGGCGTCTTCCTTGTTCGGCGCGACGGGCGTGAAGCCGGTGCCGGTGCCGGGCGAACCAGTCGAACCGGTGTCGGAGCTGTCGTCGCCACAGGCGGCGAGCATGCTCGCGGCGCCGACGGCGAGCACCGCCGCGGCACCGCCCTTGATGAGTCCGCGACGGTTCAGGCGGGCGACGATGTCACCGAAGTACTCGCCGTCGGAGGTGTTGGGGACCTCGTGGAAGCAGGCGTTGCCACACTTGTATTCGCAGGTGATGGCCGAGCGTGACGACTGACCGTCGTGGGTGACGAAAAGGGCGAGCGGTTTCAGACTCACGATTACTCCTGATTAGTGCGGTTTCCGGCACGGTAGGCAGCGCAGGCGAGGCGTCGGGAACGTGAAGGTGAACGCACGACCAAAACTCGGCGCGTGGGCAGCACGCGCCGAGTGGGTGGTGGGTCAGGCGTTGATGGGCAGTGAGATCACCACCTCCTGTTCGTCGCCGGGCAGGTAGTGGACGCCGATGATGCGTCCCACCTGCACCGATCCGATCGCGGTCGGTGGCAGGTACTTCTCGGCGCCGGTCTGGAAGGTGCTGCCGTCGGGGCGGGTGACGACCAGCCCGAGCACCACCTCGGTGTAGCCGCCGCGGATGCGACCGGGCACATCGAGGCTGCGGACCACCGCCTGGGCGGCGATGCCGCGTTCGGCGATGTCGAGCTTGTCGCGGGTGGTGATGCCCTTGCGGATGAGCGATTCGTTCATGGCGCGCTGGGCGGCGCCTGCGTCGCCGGAGCGGTCGACCTCCACCTTGTCGGTGCGGCCGGGCAGGTATCGCACCGGCAGGACCACGCCGGGGCGCAGCAGGGCCAGTTCGGTGAGCGGCACGATCATCTTCGCGTGGGAGTCGAAGGTCTTGCCGTCGGCGCCTTCGACGCGGAATTCGATCCGCACCTGCGGCTGGTCGTTGACCGACACCCCGGTCTGGCGGAACGAGGTGATGGTGCCGATACCGATCTCACCGCTGCGGAACTCCGAGCTGTTGTGACCGGTGAAGGCCTCGAAGATGCCGTCGCCGGTGAAGGCGAAGACCATCGGCACGATCGTCAGCGCGATGATGGGCAACGCCATCTGCGGGCCGACCCAGCCGAGCATGGTGCCGGTGAATTCGTCGGGCGTGTAGGTGAGGCCGTAGTAGAGGTAGTAGCCGATGGCCAGGATTCCGAAGGCGACCGCGGCCGCACGCAGCTTGGATTTCATGATTCTCCTCGGGATGGATGCGACCGGATCGCGATCAGGGGGTCAGGTCAGCCGACGATGGTGGAGCAGGCGAAGGTGATGTCGAACTTCACCGTCGACGGGCCGGCCAGCGGGTTGGTCATGTCGGGGGCGCCGACGCCCTCGCCGGTGACGCGGAAGGTGTTGCCGTCCTTGGCGAGGGTGGCCGAGCCGCCGGGCTGGCCGTTGCCGTAGCCCACGGCGTACGGCATGCCGCTCGATCCGCCCTGGCTGCCCGCGATGGCGACGGCCTGCACCGTTTCGCCTGCCAGCGTCGCGCTCACCGAGAGGCTGCCGTAGGTGGCGTTGGCCGTGTCGGTGAGGGCCAGTGCCAGGGTTCCGGCCTGCTTGGCGCAGGTGGTGTCGAACTTCGCGGTCAGTTCCTTGCCGTCGACGCTGGCGGTGGACTTGCCCGCGGCCGGCACGGGGGCGGCGGTGCTCGACGGGGTGCTGGTGGAGCTGCCGGTGTCGCTGCAGCCGGTGACGAACAGGGCGGTCGCGGCGGAGGCGGCGGCGAGGGTGGCGATCAGCTTGGTGTTCATGGTGTTTCCGTTCTCTCTCGGTGTGAGCGGGTCGGTGAACCCGTTGAGAGAAAGGTAGAAATCGTGCGCCGCCTACCGATCCCAAGTTTTCCCTCGGACAGTCGGCTGACCTGCGGTTACCCTGGTCGAATGCGAAGACCCCGCGCCATGGTGCTCGACGAGGTGTGGCGCGGGCTCGACGGTGTCGACGCCTTGAGCGGACCACAGGGTGCGCCGTTGCGGCGCACCGTGAAGCTGATCCTCGATCCGCTGGTGATCCGGCCGGTGCAGCATCCGCTGTGCGCGGGCAGCGTTCTCGACGCCGACGGCGTCACCTTGCTGACCTCCCTGGTACTCGCGCGTTCCGATGCGCTGCGGGCGTGCGCGAGCTGGTTCACCGTCCTCAAACAGGCGCGGCGCGCCTTACGGATCACCGAGGGCAACGCGCAGGATCTGTACTTCCAGCGATGCTTCGAGCTGGCGACTCTGCACGGCGAACCGGGAGCGGATGCCCGCGAGCGTGCCGCCGCGGTGCTGCGCGAGGTACACGAGGGAACGGGCGGGCGCACCACGACGGCGCTGAAAAACCTGGTGACCGAACCGAACCGGCTTGCCGAGCTGACAACGCTCATCGATTCCGCTTGGCGCACACGGCCATTGGCGAACTCCGGTGCGCGCGACCTCGCCTCCGAGCTGACTGAACTACTCGACGCGAGCACTTTGGCCCGCGAGGGCGACCCCGCCGACGCCGGGCCGCTGCTCGACGAGTTGATCGAGGACAAGGTGGGCACCCACCGGGGCATCGCACTGTGGCGCGCGCATCCAAGGTACGGAGCCGACGACCTGGGCCTGACCGTGCACGAGTGCCCGCCACGCCCCGCCGTCGGCGCCGCCGCCTCGACCGCCACCCTCGCGCTCCCGTTCGACCGGAGCATCTACGAACGTGTCTTCACCGTTCTGCAGGGCAGCATCGACCGGACCGATCTGCCCGACCTGCCGACGTTGGTGAGCACCGAGGTGAACCGGAGTTGTTCGCCGTGGGGGTTGCTCGACGAGTCTCTTCGCGTGACTGCGGCGGCTGGTTGCGAACTGGCCCTGGGGCTTTCACCGTTGGATGCGGTACCTCCGGCGCGGGACCTGGTCGCGACGGAGTTGTCCGGCGCTCGTGGAGACCGCAGCGAACGATCTGCGGAATCGGAGCAGGATGGGCCGGAAGCGGGACTACATACCGGCACTACACCTTCGGCGAAGAGCGGCGTGGGGGTGCGGGTTCCTGTCGGCGCTGCGCAGTGCGACTCGAGAGGACAGCGGGCGGACGCCGGTGAGCCCGGCCTCGGGTCGCGGGCGCACGCGGTGGTGAACGCGCGATGGCGGCGGGAAGCGTACGTCCTGCAAGCGCGGCGCTACTCGGTGCACCTCGGTGAGGCGGTGAGCGGACCGCTGGCGGTGGTCGCCGCTGAGCTGCGGACACCGTGGCGGCCCTACCTGCGCAGACTGTGGGTTCGGTTGCACGGACGTGACGTTCGGGAGCTGGCGGTGTTCGATCCGGTCGAGCTGTGGGATCTGCTCGACGGGGTCGCGCGGTCGGTGATGCTCGACCATCGGACGCGAGTGAAGCAGGCGCTCACCGTGGCCATGGACGACGTCGAGGAAGCGAGGGCCAGTTGATGATTCGGCTCAGCTCCGATGGTCTGCTGACCATCGCTCCTGATGAAACTCCGCTGGTCACCGACACCCTGGCTCCCTTGGACGCGATGGTCCTCGAAGTCGTTGGTGGGCACCTCAGCTGGAGCGTGCTCGATGATCGGCAGCTGCCTGCTGCTGTGATCGACGATCGCGAAGCCGCGCAGGAGTGGCTGTGGGCGGTCTATGGGGAGAATGTCGCGCTCGCAGTGGCAGACGGGGTGGACGGCGAAATCGCCGCTGAATCGGTTCGGCCTGAGCTGGCTGCCGCCTTGCGGCGACTTGCGTACGCACACTGGGCTTCTCGATGGTGGCCTGCGTCAACTGTCGACGGTATTCCAGCTCTCGATCATCTCTCACTGGACGAGGAAATCGGGCAGCTCAGTGAGATGTGCGAAATGGCGCTCGCAGATTCGGAGTTGCCCGAGTTCACTCCAGGTGATGCCGAGGGGTTGATCTCTGAGCTGAGTTCTCGTCGAACCGCAGGCCTCGAGTCGAGCTCCCTCCGAGGTCGCCCTGTTGTCGAATCCTCCGCTCGCGCCGATGATTACGCGTTGGCAGCAGGCGGGAAACAGCCCGGCGACGGGTTGATCGTCGCACATGGGAGCGGTGACTGGGACTGGCGGCGATGCCCACCCGGGATTCTCGACGCGGGCGCCGATGCGCTGTCCTGGACGGTCTCCCGGTCCTCGGGAATGTCGACGGCACGGGTCACCGTCGTTGCTGCGCCGGACTGCCCACTCCACGTGCCCGAGCACCTTCGCCCCCATGTCCGCCTCGATGTGGACAACGGAACCGAGGCCGCCGCCACCGCCGAGCTGCAGCTGCGGACGGACAGCTGGTCGGCGGAGATACAGCTGGCCGAGAGCGTCGAAACCTTCACCACTCTCTCGGTTTTCGTCCCCGGTGTCGGCCCTGCCATCACATATCCCGACGAGTCGGCCATGCGTGCGCGCATCCGCGACTTCGCCCGCAGCCGACTCACCGGACAGGCGGGTGACCAGCTGTTGGCCGCCGAATCCGCAGCCGCCGAATCCGATGACGACTTCTGATGCGCGCACGGATCACCGAGCGCGCCCGGACGACAAGGAGCCGATGCGATGGCAGCGACCGGTAGAACATCGGACGGCGACGACGACCAGCTCGCCGCGGGCTACGCGGCCTACCAGCGTGGTGACGTGCTCGGAGCACTGGAGATCTTCGAGCGCGCCGCGCAGGACGCGCCGCCCCGACTGCGCAGCGCGGCGCTGATCAATGCGGCGAGCATGGCCGACGAGCTGGGTGAACATCGGCGGTCGGTGGGCCTGATGCGGACCGCGCTTGCCGTGCTGCCCGCCGACGCGGCTCGTCAACGACCGGCCGCGCTGGTCAATCTTTCGCAGGCCTACCAGCATCTGGGTGAGCTCGATTCCGCCCAGGAAACGCTGGAAGAGGCCCGGTCGCTGCTCGCCGACGGCACCGACCAAGGCCTGTTGCCGGTGGCCTGCCTGCTCTCGCTGACGGCGGTCGCACTGCACCGCCAGCAGTGGGCGCGGGCCCATGAGCTCGCCGCCGAGTCGCTCGACGTGACCCGCCGGTTGGCGCCCGAGCTGATCGGTCATCCGTTGATGAATCTGGCGGCCGCGTCGTTCGAGATCGGCCGACGTGAACTGGCCGTCGATTTCGCGAGGCAGGCGCTGGCCGCATTCGAGGCGGCGGGCGATGCCGCGGCCGTGGCCGAAACCCAGCAGAACCTGGCCATCATGTTCGTGCGGTCGGGCCGCTACGACGATGCCGAGGAACCGTTGGGGGCCAGCCAGGGATTCTTCGAGGGAGCCGAGCTGGAGCATCGCGCGGGTATCGGCGCGAAAACCTACGGCTACCTGGCCGAAAGCAGGGGCGACTTCGACACCGCGCGGACCCGATATCGGCATGCGCTCGACCGTTTCGACAAGGCCGGTGCGGTCCTCGACGCGGCGGATGTGCGGTTGCGGCTGGCAACGGTCGCCGCCGCCGAGGACGACCTCGCCCTCGCGGAGGAACTGCTCGCGATGTCGTTCGAGGTCTACGCCGAACACGGTCTCGGAATGCACTGCGCCCAGCTCGACTACTGGCACGCCGAATTGCTGCACCGGACGATCGCGGCCGACGCTCATCCCGATCCGGCCACATTGTCGCGCGCGCTCACCCTCGCGGTCCCCGCCGCGCTGGCTATCGATGCGGTTCGCCACACTCTGCCCAACGGGAACCAGCGCGAACACTGGCACCGCACGGTCGCCGAACCCGCCATGCGCCTGGCCTTTCAGTGCGCGGCCCGCACCGGCGACGGGCAGTTGGTCGCGGACCTTATCGACAGCCGTTGTGCGGGAACAGCCCTCGATGTCGAGTCGGTGATCGAACCACGCTCGGCCACCCTCGAATTCGAGCTGCTCGACCCACCGGCCTCCGACGACTCGGCCCCCGCTCTACACCTGGGTACGGCCCTCGCCGACGTAGCCGCCGCAGCGGGAATCCGCATCGCCCCACCACCACGCCTCTCTGATCGCGGTCGAATCCTGCTGTCGGACTACATTTCCCACGCCGAGCAGCGGTATGGGCGCCTGATCCGCGACCACCGGGTGATCGCGCTGTGACGGAACAACCGACCGCGCTGATCCGGATGGCCGACGCGGGCGACGTGTATGTGTCCTGGCGGTGGGTCGACGACACCTCGGCGCGCGGGGTGGCCATGCTGCCTCGTGATGATGTGCGTGCGGTGTTGCGACAGCTGGCCGCCGCTGTGCCTGATCCCAGCCGCCCGGACGAGTTGAGCCGGGTGATGACCGAGGGCGCACTGGTCGATCCCGAGGCGGAAAACGCACTGGCGCAGGCATTGTCGCGGGCACTGCTCCCATACGGGCTGGCAGTGCAACTGTACGAACTGTCGCAGCGGGGCATCCGGCCGCATCTGCGGATTCAGCCGTCGCCTCGGCTCGCCCAGGTTCCGTGGGAGATCATCGCGCCCGATCCGGCGATCCGGCTGCTCGATATCGCCGATGTGAGCCTGCTGGCGCCGGTGTCGGCGGTTAGGGCGCCAGATCGAATGGTGCGGCGCTGGAGCGAGACTCGGGACCTGCCGGTGGTGGCGGTGCTGGATCCGCGAGTTCCCGGTTTCCGCGCGGACTCCGAGCTCGGGTCCGTGCTCGGCCGCCCGAGTGCGGATTCCATTGTGGCGCAACACTTCAGTACCTACGGTGACCGCATCGTGCCCACGGTCGCCGATCCGGTGGAACTGTTCCGGCGCACCGATCTGGACCGCGACTGGCTGTCCGACGCACTCCGCGCGGGCGCGAGCCGCCTGATCTACGTCGGGCATGTCACCGCGCCCGCACCGGAGTCCGGGGAAAGCGAGCACGCGCAACTGCACCTGACGTGCACCACCGACACCCGCGGTTTCGCGGCGCCGACCCGCTCACACCGCCCGCTGTCGGCCAAGGACCTGCTGCTCGGCACCTACACCCTCGACCCCGCACCGGTCCCCGGCCGCGACCTGTGGCCGATGCCGAGCCGGGTAGCGCTCATCGCCTGCGAAAGCGGTGGCGACCTGCGCTTCACCGAGGCCCTCGGCCTGACAACCGCAGCCCTGTCGGCAGGCGCCGAACTCGTCACCGCCACCCGCTGGCCACTCCCCACCGACCACGCCTTCCACACCCTCACAGCGACAACCGGCCACCCACTCCAATCCGCCATCCGAGCCGTCGACACCGCCCACGACTCCCCCACCCCGGTGACGACGATCCTGGACTGGCAACGAACCCAGCTCGCAGCATGGCAAACCACCCCGTCCCCCGAGAACTCCCCGCTCCTGTGGTCAGCCTTCGCCACTGTCACCGATTGACGAGCCTGCACAGGCCGCGACGGGCCTCGACGGCGATGTCCTCGGCTCAGCCGCCCTCGCTTTCAGCGACATCCTCGAAGACCCGCAGTGGCTCCTGCTGCCCTTCGTCCTCGGCTTCTGCCTGGTCACCAGTTCCAGCGACACGACCGCCTGCCAAGGGCCGGGGGCGTGAGCGGTCAGTGGTCGTCGTAGTGCCCGTCGTGGGGTGCGTGGCGGTGGCCGTCGTGGATGTAGTCGACGTGGTCGTTGTGCGGGACGGCGACGTGCCCGCAGCCGGGGCCGTGGACGTGGTCGTGGTTGGAGCAGGCGACGTGGGACGAGGGTTCACACTCGTCGAAGTGGCCCTCGTGCTCGCGGTGTAAGTGCCCGTCGTGGACGTAGTCGACGTGGTCCTGGTGGGGGACGGCGACGTGCCCGCAGGTGGGGCCGTGGACGTGGGTGTGCTGCGGATGTTCGGCGTGCGCGGTGGTCATCTGCTCTCCTCCGGATCGAATCGAGCTTGCAACTCTTCCGACATTAGCAGTTGCGCATGCGTTGCTGCGAGCCCTTCCTAGCTGGTCAGAGGACCTGATCGAGGAAGCGGCGCAGACGCGGCGTTTTGGCGTCGTCGAACAGTTCGGCGGGCGCACCGGTCTCCACGACCTGGCCCTGGTCCATGAACACCACGCTGTCGGAGACGCTGCGCGCGAACCCCATCTCGTGGGTCACCACGATCATCGACATGCCGCCGGCGGCGAGGTCGGCCATGAGCGCGAGCACGCCCTTCACCAGCTCGGGATCGAGCGCGGAGGTGGCCTCGTCGAAGAACATCAGTTCCGGTTTCATGGCGAGGGCGCGAGCGATGGCGACGCGCTGCTGCTGTCCACCCGACAGCGACCCGGGTCGCGCGTCGGCCTTGTCGGCCAGGCCGACGATCTCGAGCTGCTCCACCGCGAGTGCCCGCGCCTGCTCGACCGAGAGTCCGCGCAGTTTGCGCGGCCCGAGGGCGATATTGTCGGCGACCGTTTTGTGCGGGAACAGGTTGAACTGCTGGAACACCATGCCGATGCGCTGACGCAACCGGTCGGGGTTCTCGCGCAGCACCGATTCGCCGTCGAGCAGGATGTCGCCGGAATCGGGTTCGTGCAGGCGGTTGAGCACCCGCAGCAGAGTCGACTTACCGGAACCGGACGGCCCGATGACGGTGGTGGTCCGGCCCGCGTCGACGTGGATGTCGACGCCGCGCAGGATGTGGTTGTTGCCAAGCGTCAGATGCAGGCCGGTACCGGTCAGGGATGCACTCATCGAGCTGTAACTCCTTCGCAAGCGCGGGCGGTCATGCGCCCCGGCCTTCCGTGATGACGGCCTGTTCGAGCGGATCGACCGGGGGAACCGGTTTTCCGGTGCGCATCCGGCGGTCGATGTAGTTCACCAGGTGGGTGAGCGGGATGGTCAGCACCAGGTACATCAGACCCGCCGCGACCAGCGGGGACAGGTTGCCGGTCTGGGCGTTGAGGTCGCGGCCGACCGCGAACAGCTCACGCTGGGAGGCGAGCAACCCGAGGAAGTAGATGAGCGAGGAGTCCTTGATGAGGGCGATGAACTGGTTCATCAGCGCGGGCAGCACCCGGCGCACGCCCTGCGGGATCACGACAAGGGTCATCGCCTGGCGGTACCCGAACCCGATCGCGCGGGCCGCCTCGAGCTGACCCGGCTCCACCGACTGGATACCGGACCGGAAGATCTCACCGATGTACGCCGCCGCCAACAGCGCCAACGCCACCGCGCCGAGCCAGTACGGGTTGCCGCCGGTGACATTGCGAACCACCGGGCCGATTCCGAGCCCGATCAGCAGGATGATGACCACGGCGGGCAGACCGCGGAAGATGTCGGTGTACACGCGTGCGGGCCAGCGCAACCAGCGGGTGCGCGAGATACCCATCACCGCGAGCAGCATGCCCAGCACGGTGCCGAGGACACCCGAAACCACGGCCAGGATCAGCGTATTCGGCAGACCCGTCTTGATGAGGTCGGGGAAGGCCTTGGTGTACAGCGACCAGTCGAAGAAGGTGTCCTTCAACTGCTGGATGGTCGATTTCTGCTGTGCCACTTCGGCTTCGCCGGGCTGCTTGCTCGCGGCGATGGCGGCGAAGTCCGGAAGCTCCGGCGCCGGTGCGGCTTTGGAGCCCGGCTTCCAGCCCGGTGGTAGCTCGCGTGGTACCCAGTCGGCGTACAGGCGCGCGTAGGTGCCGTCGGCGATCACCGCGTCCAAGCCCGCGTTGAGGGCGTCGATGAGCGGCTGGTTGTTCTTGGCCACCGCATAGCCGACGAAGTTGTCGAGGCTGAAGGTGTTCTCCGACACCACGATTCCGTCGCCCGGTTTGATCGCGCCCTCGGCCTGCGCCGACGGGGCGACCCAGGCGTCGACCTGGCCGGATTTGAGATTCGCGTACGCGGTGTTGTAGTCGGGGAACTTCACCGGGTCCAGGCGCAGCTGGTTCACCACGAACTCGTCCTGCACGGTGCCCTGCACCACGGCGATCCGCGAACCGGCGTTCAGGTCACCGAACCCCTTGATCGCCGAACCCTGCGGCACGACCAGCGAGAAATAGCCGAAGTCGTAGCCGTTGGTGAAGCCGACGAGTTCGCGCCTGGCATCGGTGGTGGTGATGTTGGACGAACCGACATCGAAGCGCTTGCCCGCCACCTGGGCGAGCAGCCCGGCGAACTCGGTGCCCGAGAACTCCACCTGCAGACCGAGTTTCGCGCCGATCTCGCGCAGCAGTTCGTTGTCGAAGCCGGTGAAGGTGCCCTGGCCGTTCACGCAGATGCTCGGCGGCGCGTCCGAGAGGGTACCGACGCTGAGCTTGCCCGGACTGAGCAGGCCGAGCTTGCTGGTATCGATCGACTCGAGCGGCACCGTGGTCGGGGTCGTGTAGCGGTCGGTGCCCGCCGTCTCGGAGGAGGCGAGGTTGGTCGGCGCCGCGGCCGCCGCGCTCTGGCCGGGAGGCGAGCACAGGTCACCCGTCGACGTCTCGCCACCGGAGCCACCACATCCGGTCGCGGCCACGCCGACGAGGAGCAACAGCGCGGCAATCCGCGCCCGGGTTCGCACAGCACGCACACCTGCCATGCCGATAGACCCTAATGCCCGCCCGTGTCCCCACTCGCCACCCGCGCCTGGTGTGGTGCATCCGGGCAGGTCAAAGATTTTACGCCAGGCCTTCCAGTAATTCCGGGTTCACTTCGTCGCGCCACTCGATCGCGCGGCGCACCTCGGCGAGGTCGTAGTCGGGTCCGGAGACGCCGATGGTGAACAGGCTCACACCTGCCGCGCGCAACTGTTCGGCCTGTGCCCGGCCCTGCCACTGCACCGACCGTTCGATCCGGCTCTCGTCGGTGCCGACGGCGGCCGCGTGCTCGGCCAGGATCTTGTTCTTGTGCGCCAGCGTGTCCACATCGACGAAGGAATGCCAGATGTCGGCGTACTCGGCGACCAGGCGCAGCGTTTTGCGCTCCCCGCCGCCACCGATGAGGATCGGGATATCACGCACCGGCGGCGGGCTGAGCACGCGCAGGCGGGCGGTGAGCCGGGACATGTTGTCCTTCAACAGGTTCAGCCTGCTACCGGCCGTACCGAATTCGTACCCGTATTCGGTGTAGTCGCGCTGGAACCAGCCCGCACCGATGCCGAGGATCAACCGGCCGCCGCTGATCCGGTCGACCGTGCGCGCCATATCGGCGAGCAGATCGGGATTGCGATAGCCGCCGCCGGTGACCAGCGCACCGAACTCGACCCGCTCGGTCTGCTCGGCCCACGCGCCGAGCATGGTCCAGCATTCGAAATGCGCGCCCGCCGGATCACCGGTGAGCGGATAGAAATGGTCCCAGTTGAAGACGATGTCCACCCCGGCGTCCTCGGCCCGCAACACCGCATCACGAATCAGCCCGTAATCCGGTGCGTGCTGAGGCTGAAGCTGGACTCCGATACGAACTGGACGACTCATCCCGCGCTCCTCGGTACTCGGTGGGCTCCGGGACCGAGGCTACCGCAGCACGTCCGGAGCACCGGGCCGCTACGATCCGAGCCGACCCTGTTCTCGGATCGTCCGGCACGTTCCTGCCGGGATGGGAAGAATGATCTACGCATGGCTACCGTGACTTTCGAAGGCGCCACCCGGCTCTACCCCGGCGCGGGCAAACCCGCTGTCGACGCCCTCGACCTCGAAATCGCCGACGGCGAATTCCTCGTTCTCGTCGGACCCTCCGGCTGTGGCAAGTCGACCTCGCTGCGCATGCTCGCCGGCCTCGAGGAGGTCAACGGCGGGCGCATCCTGATCGGCGACAACGATGTGACCCACGCGGAACCCAAGGATCGCGACATCGCGATGGTGTTCCAGAACTACGCGCTGTACCCGCACATGTCGGTCGCGGAGAACATGGGTTTCGCGCTCAAGCTGGCCAAGGTGTCCAAGGCCGAACGTGACGAAAGGGTGCGCGCGGCAGCGGAATTGCTCGACCTCACCGAGTACCTGGACCGCAAGCCCAAGGCCCTCTCGGGCGGTCAGCGCCAGCGCGTGGCGATGGGGCGCGCGATCGTGCGGCAGCCGCAGGTGTTCCTGATGGACGAGCCGCTGTCGAACCTCGACGCCAAGCTGCGCGTGCAGACCCGCACCCAGATCGCCCAGTTGCAGCGGCGGCTCGGGACGACGACGGTGTACGTCACCCACGACCAGGTCGAGGCCATGACCATGGGCGACCGCGTCGCCGTGCTCAAGGACGGCCTGTTGCAGCAGTGCGCGTCGCCGCGCGACCTGTACCGCGACCCGGCGAATGTGTTCGTCGCCGGGTTCATGGGCTCGCCGGCGATGAATCTGTTCACGCTGCCGGTCACCGACGGCACCGTCACCATCGGCGGCTACCCGGTGCAGGTGCCGCGCGCGGTGGTCGACGCGGGTGCGGGTTCGGTGGTGCTCGGCATCCGCCCCGAGCATCTCGAGGTCGGCGGTCAGGGGATGCAGATGGAAGTGGACGTGGTGGAGGAACTGGGTTCCGACGCCTACGTCTACGGCCGGGCACTGTCCACCGGGGCCGGCGGCACGTCCGGGGAAACCCTTGTGGCGCGGGTGGATTGGCGTAACCCACCGGCCAAGGGCGAGCGGCTTTCGCTCACCACCGATCCGGCGAACCTCTACTTCTTCAGCGCCGAGAACGGTCGGCGGCTGCGCTGATCCGCCGCTCGACGACCTGACATGCCGACCGCATCATCGGTGCGGTCGGCTGTCGTCGTATCAGGCACCGGTGTCGTTCGGCGGTCGGCCTGCCTTCTTGCGGGCACGCAGGTAGTCCGGGTTGACGCGGACCGTGAGCTGTTCGAGTTCGACCGGAGTGCCGGCGGGGGTGGTGAGCCGAGCCCGCACCGGCTCGCCGGTTTCGGTGTCGACGCGCAGCAGTGGCGCCGGGCCCGGCTGGAGGTAGGTGTCGCCCCACTGCCACAGCGCCACGACCACCGGGAGTAGGTCCCTGCCCATCTGGGTGAGGACGTACTCGTGCCGGGTGCGCTTGCCTTCCTCCTGGTAGGGGCGCTTTTCCAGGATTCCCGCCGCGGTGAGTTTGCGGAGTTGGCTCGCGGCCGCCGCGTCGGTGATGCCGACGCGGCGGGCGAAGCCGTCGAAGCGGGTGGTGCCGTAGTAGGCCTCGCGCAGGATGAGGACGGCCGAGCGGGTGCCGATGAGCTCCATGGCTCTGGCGATCGAACAGCCTTCGGTCTCCCACCTGCTCAGATCGGCCAAGGGTCCTTCCATCACCGCTGCCATAGCCGACATCATACGCCTCCCTGACTTGAGCAGATGATAGTTAGCGTCTAGTCTGGCTATTGTCTGATATAGCCAGAGGGAAGAGGACTCCCATGCGAGACGCGGTCATCGTCGAAGCGGTACGCACCCCCATCGGGCGGGGCAAACCCGACGGCGCACTCCACGACGTCCATCCCGTCGACCTGCTCGCGCACAGCCTGCGCGCGGTGATCGAGCGCAGCGGCATCGACCCGGCACTGGTCGACGACGTGATCGGCGGCATCGTCACCCAGGTCGGCGAGCAGGGCGTGAACATGACCCGGCGGGCCGCACTGGCCGCCGGATACCCCGAGTCGGTGCCGGCGACCACCGTCGACCGGCAGTGCGGAAGCAGCCAGCAGGCCATCCATTTCGCCGCGCAGGGCGTGATCGCGGGCGCGTACGACATCGTCGTCGCGGCGGGCGTCGAGTCCATGGGGCGAGTTCCGATGGGTTCCAGTGCGCTCGGGGCCGCCGACCTGTCCGGGGTCGCCTTCGCGCAACGGTATCCGGAGGACCTGGTCCCGCAGGGCATCAGCGCCGAGCTGATCGCCGCCAAGTGGGGGCTGAGCCGCACCCAGCTCGACGAGTTCGCGTTGAGCAGCCACGAAAAGGCCGCGCGTGCAACCAAAGACGGGCTCTTCGCCGCCGAACTCGCCCCGCTGAACGGGCTGTCCGCCGACGAGGGCATTCGCGTCGGCTCCACACTCGAAACGCTGGCGAAGCTCAAGCCCGCCTACTACGACCCGGCCATGGCGGCGCGCTTCCCGCAGATCGGCTGGGAGATCACCGCCGCCTCCGCCAGCCAGGTCAGCGATGGCAGTTCGGCCGTGCTCATCATGTCGGGCGAGCGGGCCGCGCAGCTCGGCCTGCGCCCACTCGCCCGGCTGCACAGCTTCGCCGTCGCGGGCGACGACCCGTTGCTCATGCTCACCGCGGTGATCCCCGCGACCGAGAAAGTGCTGCGCCGGGCGGGCCTCGACCTGGCCGACATCGATCTGATCGAGATCAACGAGGCGTTCTCGCCCGTCGTCCTGGCCTGGGCGCAGGAAACCGGCGCCGACCTGAGCAAGGTGAATGTCAACGGCGGTGCCATCGCCATCGGCCACCCGCTGGGTGCCTCCGGGGCACGGCTGATGACAACGCTGGTCCATGCCCTCCACCAGCGTGGCGCGCGTTACGGCTTGCAGACCATGTGCGAAGCGGGCGGGCTCGCCAACGCGACCATCATCGAAAGATTGTGAGTGCGGTCGGCGGCGGTGTCCACGCGGATGCCGCCGCCGACGGTCGTCCTCGGCTACGGTCGAGACCCGTCACCGGCGCGACGTATCGACCGCGCTCGTTTCTGTGGTCTGGCCTGCGCCCTGACTTCTACGGTCCGGCGGACAAGTAGGCAGCGCAGGTCACCCTGTCCGATTCTGCGCAACGCTTAGGGTGATGGCGTGGACTTCGAGACCTTCGTTTATGCGATTCCGCTGCGTACGCGGTTTCGGGGGATCACCGTGCGCGAGGGGATGTTGATTCGGGGGGAAAACGGGTGGGGGGAGTTCTGCGCGTTTCCCGAGTACGACGATCGGGAGGCGGCGGGGTGGTTGGCTACCGCGGTCGAGCAGGCGACGATCGGGTGGCCCGCGCCAGTGCGGGAGCGGGTACCGGTGAATTGCATCGTGCCTGCCGTAGATCCCGAGCGTGCGGCACGAATCGTCCGTGAATCCGGATGTGCGACAGCGAAGGTGAAGGTCGCCGATCATCCTGATTCGCTAGCCGAGGACCTGGCGCGGGTGGCGGCGGTGCGGGCGGCGCTCGGGGATTCCGGCGCCGTCCGGATCGATGCCAATGCGGTGTGGGATGTCGAGACGGCGGTGCGGCGAATTCGGGAAATAGATTCGGCGGCGGGCGGATTGGAGTACGTCGAGCAGCCGTGCCGGAGTATCGAGGAACTCGCGGAGGTGCGGGCGCGGGTTTCGGTGCCGATCGCGGCCGACGAGTCGATTCGGCGGGCGGAGGATCCGCTGCGCGTCGCGGTGGCGGGGGCGGCGGATGTGGCGGTGCTCAAATGCACGCCGCTCGGTGGGGTGCGGCGGGCGCTCGCGGTTGCCGAGGCCGCGGGGCTGCCAACGGTGGTGTCGTCAGCACTGGAGACGAGTGTGGGGCTGGCAGCCCAGATCGCTCTGGCCGGAACGCTGCCGGATCTCGAATTCGCCTGTGGTCTGGGCACTCTCGCGCTGTTCGAAGGTGATCTGGTCGCGGACTCGCTGCGCCCGGTCGACGGGTGGTTGACGGTGCCGACCAGTGCGCCGGAGCCCGAGCCGGCGGCGATGGATCGATACCGGCATCCGGATGCCGAGCGGGTGCGGTGGTGGCTGCGACGGTACGAGCGGGTGCGCGCGTTGCTAGAGGACACGCAGACGTCCGGCTCCGTTTCGTAGACGCCGACCACACCGGTACGACCACCGACCGGAGAGCACTCGACTATTCAGTTGTGCACAACTTAATTGTGCGCTACAGTTGCCAACATGACCGACGGACTCACCCTCGACGAGCAGCTGTGCTTCCCGCTCTACGCGGCCTCGCGAGCGATGACGGCGGTCTACCGTCCGAAACTGGAACAACTAGGACTCACCTACCCGCAATACCTGGTGATGCTGGCGCTGTGGGAACGCGACGGCCGCAGCGTCGGCGAACTCGGCAGGGCGCTCGAGCTCGACTCCGGCACCCTGTCACCACTGCTCAAGCGACTGGAAGCAACCGGGTTCGTGCAGCGCAGACGCGCGGCCGACGACGAACGCCGCGTCGACATCGTGCTCACCGAGCACGGTCGGGCCGTCCGCGCCCGAGCTTGCGCCATCCCCACGGAAATGGCTCGAGCAGCGGGCCTGACCGGCGACGAAGCCGCCGCCCTCCGCACTCTGCTCCGCAAACTGACCGATTCCCTCATCGAGAAATGAGACTCCCCATGCAGGTTCTCTACACCGCCGAAGCCCTTGCCACCGGCGAAGGCCGCACCGGCTCCGCCCGCACCACCGACGGCAAGCTCGACGTGGTGCTCGCCCCGCCGAAGGAAATGGGCGGCGACGGCGCGGGCACCAACCCCGAGCAGCTGTTCGCGGCCGGTTACGCCGCGTGCTTCCACTCCGCGCTGCGCCTGGTCGGCAAGAAGGCAGGCGCGAATATCGCCGATTCGGCGGTGGGCGCGCAGGTTTCGATCGGCCCGAACGACAAGGGCGGCTTCCAGCTCGCCGTCACCCTCGAGGTCACCCTCCCCCACCTCACCCGCGAGGAAGCACAGCAGCTGGCCGACCAGGCGCACCAGGTGTGCCCCTACTCCAACGCCACCCGCGGCAATATCGACGTCGCCGTCCAGGTCGCCGACGACTGATCGGCAACACCCCGTCGAATCGAGGTCCCGGTGCTCATGCGCCGGGAGCCTCGAGCCTTATCTACAAGCGGCCGTTGAGAATTCATTAGTCCCCTTCCCGCACGATCAACTCGTAGCCGAGAACAAAGGGGAAACAATGAAGACAGCAATTGCCGCCACGATGATCGCCGCGTTCAGCCTGATGGGGGCCGGTGCGGCCGCCGCGGCGACATTCGAGCAGACGAGTTACGCCGCGGCTCACGGCTCGCAGAGCGGGGGCGGGCGTGGCGGTTCGACGAGCAGTTCTCCCTGCACAGACAGCAAATCCTGCACCTCTCCCGCCCCGGGCGGACAGGGGTCGGGCGGACGCGGTAGCGCCCCGGGCAGCACCGGAAACCGATAGGCGGCTCACCCGAAGCGGACTCCGCAACCGGCGAATGTCGCCCGGATCAGCAGAGCCGCTTCGGGACCGATCACGCCGTCGGCCAATTCCGCATAGCGAGTGCAGAATTCGGGTCCGTGCGACACTTCGTCGGGGGTCGGCGCCAAATGATGGGCGAGTTCGTGCAGAACAACCAGTTCGCGCAGCGCCCACGCGGTGGCGCCGGTATGGAGTGGGACGGCCAGCACGGCAGCGGCACGTTCGTAGTGTGCCGCAGCCGTGCCCGCCCGCGCACGGACCCGCACGGAAATCGCCGCCCGATCCCATTGGGCTCGAACCCAATTCAGTGCGAGCACCTTGTCGACATAACTCTGCACCGATTCCACCGACGCGAATCGCCGCTCGACGGGCAAGGTCACCTGCGAACCGTAGATATCGACAGTGCGATGCCCGAATTCCTCGGCGCGGTCGAAGACACCGCGCACCAACTGCTCGGCGTCGTACACCCGCGCCCGCTGGGTGTCGCGTCGTGGAGCCGGACCGGAGACATCGTCGGGCTCGCGGTTCATCCCGTGAGTTCGCCGCGTGCGGCGGGTAGTTCGGTGGAGGGGCCGAGGCGGGCGTTGCGGCCCGCCCGGTCGCCCGCCTGCCGGGCCGCGGCCGAATGGCCGGTGGAGGTCTGCGGTCCGCGCCAGGTGCCGCGCGCTTCCGAGGTGGCGGTGTAGAAGTCGGTGAGGGCGAGTTCCTTGTCGCGCAGGGCGAGTGCGGTTCCGGTCGACTCGACCGCCGATTCCTCGGCGACCACCTCGGCCTTCACCTCGGCCAGTCGCGCGCCGATCCGCGCCGCGAACGCCATCTGGAAATTCAGTCGCGCCGTCACACCGGCGACCGGGGCCTGCACCTTGCGGCGCACCGTGCGGCCGAACCGCTTCTCGGTGACCACCTTCACCACCGTGGCCTCGCGATACGCACCCGACTTGATGTAATGATCCGAGGCCCGCACCATCTGCACAAGCAGACTCGCGTACAGCGCCTCGCAGGCGTCGATATCGGCGTCGAAACCGTAGGCGTAGACCTGCGAGGAGGTGCGCGCGACATCGCAGCGCACGTCGTTGGCCGTGGCGATGGCGACGAACAGCTGCACGTAGGTACGCAGCCCCTTCCGCCCCGGCTCCCCGATCGGGATGATCCGCTGCACCGGGGTGGACCTGCGCTCGCGCCGCGCCACATGCGAGCGCGCCACCGCCAGATCGATCGACGACTTCGTCGCCAGCCGTTGCGCGGCCGCGAGAAACGCCTCGGCCTCGTGCTCGTTGTCGGTGGCCTCGGCCTTGCGCAGCAAACCACCGATCCGGGAGAGCATCCGGTCCGGCCCCGCCGACGATGCAATGGTCACTCGATCGAGGGTAGGCCACCACACCGACACACTTCAGCACGCATAACCGCACTACCCGCCACCACATCCCGACCTCGAGGAGGGATCGCCGCGCAGCGGCGGTTCGCGGCCGTCCCGACGATCAGGTGCCGTGGCGTAGGCGACGAAGGAGCAAGCCACGGTACCTGATCGTCGGGACCGGCGGGGCCGCGAACACGCGGCGCCCGCGCCGCCACAAATCCTGTATGTTTGCCCCTGCACCGACGCACTGTGCTGCTGCTCACTGTCTCGACCCTGGAGTGTCTGCGATGGCCTTGAAGTTTGTCCCCAGAGCGACGATGGCTGCTGCCTCGATTGCGTTGCTTACCGCATCGTTCGCCAGCGCCTGCTCGAGTGACAACGGCGGCAACGCCCTCGACCAGAACCTGACCGGGCGTGGACCGATCACCTACGTCGAGGGTAAGGACGTCTCCGAGACCGGGATGGTCAAGCAGCTCATCGACCGCTGGAACGCCGCGCACCCGAACGAGCAGGTGACGTTCAAGGAGCAGTCGGCCGACGCCGACCAGCAGCGCGACGACATGGCCGAGCACTTCCGCTCGAAGCAGGACGGCTACGACGTGGTCGCCCTCGACGTGCCCTACACCGCGGAGTTCGCCGCCAAGGGCTGGATCCAGCCGCTCGAAGGCAGCTTCGCCATCGACACCGCGCCGCTGCTCGCGCCGACCGTTGCCAGCGCCACCTACAACGGCAAGCTGTACGCGGCACCGCGCAACACCAACGGCGGCCTGCTGTACTACCGCAAGGACCTGGTGCCCAACCCGCCGCGCACCTGGTCGGAGATGCTCGGCCAGTGCCAGATCGCGCGCGACAACAACATCGGCTGCTACGCCGGTCAGCTGTTCCCCTACGAGGGCCTGACCGTGAACACCTCCGAGGTCATCAACGCCTACGGCGGTAGCTTCGTCGGCGCCGACGGCAAGACCCCCACCGTGAACAGTCCCGAATCCAAAGAGGGCCTGAAGGTTCTGGTCGACGCCTACCAGCGCGGCGACATCCCCAAAGAGGCCATCAGCTTCAAGGAAGGCGAGAGCGCGAACGCGTTCGAGTCGGGCAAGCTGCTGTTCCTGCGCACCTGGCCGTATCTGTACGGCCAGGCCAACGGCGAGGGTTCGATGGTGAAGGACCGCTTCGGCGTGGCACCGCTGCCCGGCAAGACCGATGTCGGCGCCTCGACCCTCGGCGGCTACAACGTCGCGATCAGCGCGTTCTCCAAGAACAAGGCCACCGCCGCCGACTTCGTTCGCTTCATGGTCAGCGAAGAGGCACAGCAGATCGTCGCCCAGGGCGCCTTCCCGCCGGTGCGTACCTCGCTCTACGACGACCCGGCCCTGATCGCGAAGATGCCGTACCTGCCCGCGCTGAAGGAGTCGATCGCCAACGCGGTGCCGCGACCGGTCTCGCCGTTCTACGAGGCGGTGTCAAAGGCCATCCAGGACAACGCATATGCTGCCCTGAACGGCACGAAGTCCGTCGACGACGCAGTCGCAGGCATGCAAAAGGGCATCGAGACCGCTGGTTCGTAGCGGTACGCGCAGCGGACCCGACCAGACCGTAGGAGAGTAGAAACGGTGTCGGATCCTTCGGGAGCCAAGCAGCGCGGGCTAGCGCTGCAACTGAGGCAATCACGGCGGGCGTGGCTGTTCGTGACGCCGGTGATGGTGGCGCTGGCCGTGGTCATCGGTTATCCGGTGTTCCAGGCGCTGTGGATGTCGTTCCGCAAGGACGCAGGCATCGACCCCGCCACCGGAATGTTCGTCGAGGGCGGCAGCGCGGGTTTCGACAACTACACCCATTGGCTACTGCAGCAATGCAATTCGCTGATGGGTACGGTGTCGTGCCCGACCGGCACGCTCGGGTCGCAGTTCTGGGCGGCGGTCGGGGTCACCCTGTTCTTCACGGTGGTGACCGTGACGATCGAGGCGACCCTCGGCCTCGGCATGGCCATCGTGATGGGCAAGACCTTCCGTGGCCGGGCGCTGTTGCGGGCCGCGGTGCTGATCCCGTGGGCCATCCCCACCGCTGTCACCGCGCGGCTGTGGGAGTTCATGTTCCAGTACGACGGCGTGGTGAACCGGGTGCTCGGCACCGAGATCCTGTGGACCTCGGATGTGTGGGCTTCTAGGTTCGCGGTGATCGTGGCCGACGTGTGGAAGACCACCCCGTTCATGGCGCTGCTGATCCTGGCCGGGCTGCAGGTGATCCCGAACGACGTGTACGAGGCGGCCAAGGTCGACGGCGCCTCGGCCTGGCAGCGGTTCGTGCACATCACGCTGCCGCTGCTCAAGCCCGCACTGCTGGTCGCGGTGCTGTTCCGCACCATGGACGCGCTGCGCATGTACGACCTGCCCGCGATCATGACCGGCGCGAACCCGGCCACCAGCACCCTGTCGATCCTGGTGGTCGACCAGGTGCGCCAAGGTCCCAACAGCGCGGCCGCCCTGTCGACGATCACCTTCGTGCTGGTGTTCGCGATCGCGTTCCTGCTGGTGAAGGTGTTGGGCGCCAACGCCGTTCGCACGCAGGAAGAGCAGCGGAAGGCGAACTGATGAGCATCTCGATGACCAAAGAGCCCACCGCCGAACGCGAACCTGTTGCGACACAGTCGGATTCGTGGCGCAGACGGCTCGGAACCGTTCGCCTGTACCTCGGTGTGGCGATCGTGCTCGTATGGGGGCTCGGACCGTTCTACTGGATGGCCGTTGTCGCGTTCCGCGACCCGGCCCACACCTTCGACAGCACTCCGTGGCCGACCCACATGACGCTGGAGAACTTCCGCAACGCCTTCGACACCAGCCGCGGCAACGACTTCGGCAAGGCGCTGCTCAACAGCGTGATCATCGGCTCGGTGACGACGGTGGTCGCGTTGTTGCTCGGCGTGCTCGCCGCGTACGCGCTCGCCCGGATGACCTTCGCGGGCAAGTACCTGGTTTCGGGGCTGATCCTTTCGGCGTCGATGTTCCCTGCCGTCGTGCTGGTGACGCCGCTGTTCCAGCTGTTCACCGACCTCGGCTGGATCGGCCAGTACCAGGCGATGATCATCCCGAACATCTCGTTCGTACTGCCGATGACGGTGTACATCCTGGCGTCGTTCTTCGCCGAATTGCCGTGGGAGCTCGAAGAAGCCGCGCGCATCGACGGTGCGAGCAAGCTGCAGGCGTTCCGGTTGGTCATGCTGCCGCTTGCGGCGCCCGCGGTGTTCACCACCGCGATCCTGGCGTTCATCGCCTCGGTCAACGAATATCTGCTCGCCCGATTGCTCTCCGGTGAGCAGACCAAGCCGGTGACGGTCGCCATCGCGAGCTTCTCCGGCAACGACCCGCTGGTCCAGCCGTACGCGGCGATCATGGCGGCCGGTGTGATCGTCACCGTGCCGCTGGTGATCATGGTGCTGATCTTCCAGCGCCGCATCATCTCCGGCCTCACCGCGGGCGGCGTGAAGAGCTGACGGGCGTGCTCCTCCCGGGTTATGCCGGTGCAGGCGGGTAAAGTCGCCTGCACCGACGGGAGGAGATGGTCGTGGCCGGCAGGCGCGGGCGTTCCGACGAGGACGTGCCGTATACGTCGATCGCAGGCTTCCGGGATCCTCTGCGCGAGCAGCAGCCGCGCAAGGGTGCGGCCCGGCGGGCCCAGGCTGCCCGGTTGGCGGGCGACGACGACCCGGAACCCCGCCCGCCACGCACCAGGGCGCAGCGGATCCGGCGGCTGGTCTTCGCGCTGTTCGTGATCTTCGTGTGTGTGCCCGCGCTGCTGTTCTTCGCGGTGTACTGGAGCTCGGAGATCCCTGAACCGGGCGAGGTGGCCGTCGAGCAACCGGCGACGGTGTTGGCCGCCGACGGCACAACGGTGCTGGCGAAAATCATTCCGCCGCAAGGCAACCGGATTCCCATCCCGCTGACCGAGGTGCCCATGCACGTGCGGGAGGCGGTGCTCGCGGCCGAGGACCGCACCTTCTACACCAACGCCGGATACTCCACGAGCGGGTTCCTGCGCGCGGCACGGGACAACCTGGCCGGGCACGACAACGCCGGTGGCGGGTCGACGATCACCCAGCAGTACGTGAAGAACGCCTTCCTGAGTTCCGAACGCACCGTCACCCGCAAGATGCGCGAGCTCATCATCGCGGCGAAGATGTCGAGGCAGTGGAGCAAGGACGAGATCCTCGCCGCGTACCTGAACACCATCTACTACGGTCGCGGCGCCTACGGCATCGCGGCGGCGGCCAAGGCGTACTTCGGTAAGCCGGTGCCGGAACTGACTCTGGCCGAAGGCGCGGTGCTGGCCGCGGTGATCCGTTCCCCCTCGGTGCTCGACCCGGAAACCCACTTCGACCAGTTGCGCGCCCGCTGGCAGTACGTGCTCGACGGGATGGTCGAGATGCGCGTACTCGCTCCGGGCGACCGTGACGCGACGGTGTTCCCGCCGATCCTCGCCCTCGACGACGTGGCGACCGAACCCGAGGCATCGGGGCCCGAGGGCCACATCCGCACCATGGTGCTGCGAGAACTGCGCGCCGCCGGACTCACCGACGCCGACATCAATACCGGCGCCCTGCAGATCACCACGACCATCGATCCGGTCGCGCAGGCGGGCGCCGTCGACAGCGTGCGCGCCCGATCCTCCTGGCAGCCACCGGAATTGCGGGCGGCCGTAGTGTCGATCGACCCGCGAAGCGGTGCGGTGCGCGCCTACTACGGCGGCGAGGACGGCACCGGATTCGACTTCGCCCAGGCGCCGCTGCAAACCGGTTCGGCCTTCAAGGTTTTCGCGCTCGTCGCCGCCCAGATGCAGGGCATCCCGGTGACGCGGGCGATCGACAGTTCGCCTATCACCGATCGTGGTACGACCATCAAGAATGTGGACGGCGACTCGTGTGGACGGTGTTCGCTGGCCGAGGCGCTGAAACGGTCCCTCAACACCAGTTTCTACCGGCTCACCATGACGATGGCCGACGGTCCACGCTCGGTGGCCCAGGCCGCGCATCTCGCGGGCATCCCCGAGCACATCCCGGGTGTCGAGGGCGAGACGCTCACCGAGAACGGCGAGCCACCGCTCAACGGAATCGTGTTGGGGCAGTACCTGGTTCGACCGATCGATATGGCGTCGGCGTATGCCACGCTCGCCGCGTCGGGGGTGTACCGGCAGCCGTACTTCGTGCAGCGGGTGACCACCGGCAACGGTCAGGTGCTGCTCGATCGTGGTCCGCCGGAAACCCGCAGGGGCAAACAACTTCCGGAGCCGGAGCAGCGCATCAGCCCGGCCATCGCCGACGCGACCACGCGGGCGATGGAGCCGATCGCCAATTACTCCAACGGGCACGGCCTGGCCGGGGGCAGGCCGTCGGCGAGCAAGACGGGGACGACCCAGTTGGGTGAGACCGGGGCCAACAAGGACGCCTGGATGGTCGGGTACACGCCGTCGCTGTCGACGGCGGTGTGGGTGGGTACCGAGCATCCGCAGCCGCTGCGCGATGGACGCGGCAACCCGATCTGGGGTTCGGGGCTGCCCGCCGACATCTGGAAGCAGACGATGGACACCGCGCTCGCCGGTTCGCCCGTGGAGGAATTCCCGACTCCGCCGCTGGGCGGCAGCGGGTCACTGGTACCTGCCCCGCCGCCCTCATCCGGTGGCGGTGGCGGCGGTGGCGGTGGTGGCTTCGACATCCTCAACCCACCGAGCGACACACCACGCAATCCGGCACCGATCATCATCATCCCGCCCGCGCCAAGCCCGAGTACACCCGGCGAATGGTTCCCCGGACTGGGTGGTGAGGCGCCGCGCTAGATCACGGATTGGACAGGCGTGACCACACATCTGCACGAACATGGCAACATCGTTGGCCAGTGCGCATCCGGAGATCGGGCGCCGGCGGAATCCCGGCGCGGAACCTGTCGTATCCATGCGGGAAGATGTGCGCTCGAGCGACGACGAGACTAGACATAGGGGCTACGCAGGTGGATTTCAATGTCGTTGACCGTCCCGAGATGCTGATCGCGGGCACAGTGCTGCGCAGTCCGGCGCTCGCTGTGGAGGGGCCACGACGCGCCAAAGTGGTGGAAGCGTGGCAGCGGCTACGGGCACGACAGGACTTACCCGGACCGTTCGCGACGGGCTATGTCGACTTCGCGCCCGAGATCAACTCCTACCTCACCCATATCGTCGGCTACGAATGCAAAACCCTCGCCGACCTGCGGGTAGGCGATGTGCTCGCGCGGATTCCGGCGGGTCGCTACGCGCGGTTCGTGGCGCACGGTGACGAGATCGGCGACACCATCGTCGCCCTGTGGCGGCAGGTCTGGGACGCCGAGGCCGCGGGCGAGTTCGTGCGCGCCTACACCGGCGACTGCGAGCAGTACCCCGACGAACGCACCGTCGAGATCTTCGTTTCCTTGACCGACGACGCGCAGAGCGGGGAATAGCCGATGACCGCCGACTTCGAGATCGTCACCCTGGACAACAGCCTGATCGCCGGACTCACCGTGCCGCTGGCCGGTCGCGAGGTCACCGCCCGCGATCTCGACCTGGTGAACTTCACCTGGGACCGCTACCTGTCCCGCGAGAAGCCGGTCACCCGGGCCGCTGCCTACATCGGCCAGAACGACCACGCCGTGGCCGTCCTCGGCTACGAGGTCGCCGGCCTCGACGACGTGGACGAAGGCGACGTCCTGACCCGCATCCCCGCGGGCCGCTACGCCAAATTCGTCGTCTCCGACAAGCCCTACGACCTGCTGCGCACCGCCTGGGCCCAGGTGATCAAGGCCGAGAACGCCGGAACCATCACCCGCTCCCACACCGCGGAACTGGAGCGCTACACCGGGCCCACCTCGGTCGAGGTGTACGTCTCCCTGGATTGAGTCCCACGAAAAAGGCCGGGCACACCATTGTGTGCCCGGCCTTTTCGTTCAGTGACTAGTCGGCACCGATGATGAACGCTTCGAGCTGAGTGCGCGCGACGTCGTCGGCGATCTGCTCCGGCGGGGACTTCATCAGGTAGGCCGAGGCCGGGATGACGGGTCCACCGATGCCGCGGTCCTTGGCGATCTTGGCCGCGCGGACGGCGTCGATGATGATGCCCGCCGAGTTCGGCGAGTCCCACACCTCGAGCTTGTACTCCAGGTTCAGCGGGGCGTCACCGAAGGCACGGCCCTCGAGGCGGACGTAGGCCCACTTGCGATCGTCGAGCCACTCCACGTAGTCGGAGGGACCGATGTGGACGTTGCGGTCGTGCACCTTGCCCGCCAGCGAACCGGTGAGGTTCGAGGTGACGGCCTGGGTCTTGGAGACCTTCTTCGACTCCAGGCGATCACGCTCGAGCATGTTCTTGAAGTCCATGTTGCCGCCGACGTTGAGCTGGTAGGTGCGGTCGAGCACCACGCCGCGATCCTCGAACAGCTTGGCCATCACGCGGTGGGTGATGGTCGCGCCGACCTGCGACTTGATGTCGTCGCCGACGATCGGCACACCGGCGTCGGTGAACTTCTTGGCCCACACCGGGTCGGAGGCGATGAACACCGGCAGCGCGTTGACGAACGCGACACCCGCGTCGATGGCGCACTGGGCGTAGAACTTGTCGGCCTCTTCGGAGCCGACCGGCAGGTAGGAGACCAGGACGTCGACCTTGGCATCCTTCAGGGCCTTGACCACGTCGACCGCCGGAGCCTCGGACTGCTCGATGGTCTCGGCGTAGTACTTGCCGATGCCGTCGAGGGTCGGGCCACGCAGGACCGTCACGTCGGTGGGCGGCACGTCGGAGATCTTGATGGTGTTGTTCTCGCTGGCGAAGATGGCCTCGGCCAGGTCGAAGCCGACCTTCTTGGCGTCGACGTCGAACGCGGCGACGAACTTCACGTCCTTGACGTGATAGGGACCGAACCGGACGTGCATCAGACCCGGAACGACCGCGTTCTCATCGGCGTCCTTGTAGTACTGCACGCCCTGCACCAGCGACGATGCGCAGTTGCCGACACCGACGATCGCGACGCGTACTTCGCCGGATCCAACCTTGTTGACATCACTCATGGCCGCTCTTTCCCTCTTTCTGTGGTGCCGCCTTCGTCGATTGCTCCGCCGCAATCAACTCGTTGAGCCAGCGCACTTCGCGCTCGCTTGATTCCAATCCGAGCTGGTGGAGCTGGCGGGTGTAGCGATCCAGCGAGCCACTGGCCTTCTTGATCGCTTCCCGCAGACCCTCTCGGCGCTCCTCGACCTGGCGTCGCCTGCCCTCCAGGATCCGCATCCTCGCCTCGGCGGGGGTGCGGCTGAAAAAGGCCAGATGAACACCGAAGCCGTCATCGGTGTAGTTCTGCGGACCGGTATCGGCGAGGAGTTCTTTGAACCGTTCCCGCCCGACCGGCGTGAGCCGGTAGACGCGGCGCGCACGGCGCGCGGTCGCGCCCTCCGGTATCTCCTCGGCGATCAACCCGTCGGCCTGCATCCGGCGCAGCGTCGGGTAGAGCGAACCGTAGGAGAAGGCCCGGAACGCCCCGAGCAGGCCCGTCAACCGCTTGCGCAGCTCGTAACCGTGCATGGGCGCGTCGAGGAGCAGGCCGAGAATCGCCAACTCGAGCATGCCGACCTCACTCCCTGACTATGACGGCCTGACAGGCCGAACGGACCTAACCGATGGATGCGACTTCCCACTATATCGGAGCGATACATCAGGGCGTAGTCGTATCCCTCACACGAGTGAGGAACCGACCGTCGGGGCCGAGCGAATCAGCAGGTCAGGAGTCTGCCGGGTACACCGCAATAGGTTCGCCGCTGAGCCGGATCTTCAGATAGCCGCTCTGCTCGGCCTCGTTCTTGACGTAGATGCTGATTTCCGGCTCGGCATCTTTGGCGCCACCCGGTGGAAACCGGACGAGCACGTGCGACACCCAGCCACCGGGCACGCGGGTGGTCTGCGGGGCGCCTGACATCAGGCGCGCGTACTTCGCCAGGTCGACCGTGGCCAGGTCGAACGAGTGCGTGCCCGGCGGGCGCGAACCGGGTGAACCCCACCGGTCGAAATCGCCGCGATATTGCAGCTCGTCCTGCTTGCCCGGCTTCCCGGAATCGCGCTCTACCAGCGCGTACTCCGGATAGAGCGTCAACTCGTCGGCGAGCGCGCTTCCGTATTCGGCGCGGTAGTCGGCGAGAAAATGGGCGAAGCCGTTGCCGGTGGTGAGATCGGGCAGCGGCGGCGCGAGGACGGTGCTGCGCCCGAGCAGACCGGCACCCGCGCCGACGAGGCCCGCGAGGACCACCGCGCCCACCGGGATCCACCAGCGTCGCGGGGCGCGGGGTACACCCCGCGCGGCCGGGGTGGCGGCCAGCCCGTCGGGGATCTGCAGGTCGTCGACGAGGCGGTCGAGGTCGCCGAAGGTCTCGGCGCGCATGGCGGTGGCGGTGCGCTTGCCGTGCTCGGCTTCGGTGAGCTGGCCGTCGGCCAGGGCGGCGTCGAGCAGGGCGCACACGTCGGCGCGGTCGGCGTCACGGGCCCGCAGGTTCTTCGCCGGGGAGGTGGTCTTCATCGCGTCATCTTTCGTACGGGTAGGTCTTCAGCACTTCGCCCGAGAGCGCGAGGACGAGATGCGCGGACTGGGAGACCTCGTTGCGCACGTAGACGGTGATCGAGGGCCTGCCGACCCAGGTGTCGTTGGCGATCCGGTAGTGGGAGACCACGCCGCCGGGTACACCGAGGGTGGTGGCGGCGGCGTTCAGCACCGCGGCGAGGGCGTCGGTGTTCACCTGGGCCAGGTCGATGTCGACCGCCTTGCGGTCACGGGTGGTGACCTGCGAATTCGAGCGTTCGAATCCGCCGCGATAGGTGTAGCTCACGGTCCAGTCGCCGTTGTCGGGTGCGCGGCGGACCGCTGAGGCGTGCTCGTCGTGCAGCACTGCCTCGTCGACCACGGCGTCGCCGAACTTGGTGCGGTAGTCGTCGCGGAACTGTACGAATCCGGCGATGGTGTTGAGGTTCGGGGTGGGGATCACCAGCGGCGGGGCCGCGTCGTAGTCGACCGACGCGGCGGTTTCCTTCGCGGCCGGTTCGTCGGCCCGGATCGTCCAGGCGAAGCCGCCGACCGCCGCGAGCCCGACGGCCGCGATCGTCACGATGCGGAAGGTGTTGCGCGCCTTGGGTTTCACCGGTGGCGCCGGGCGCTGCTGGAGCTCGGCGACGAGGGTGGCCAGCTCACCGAGCGTGCGCGCTTCGGCGGCCAGCTCGGTCATCGCCGTGTGCTCCTCGGCATCGAGCTGACCGTCGGCGCGGGCGGTGTCGAGGGCGGCGATCGTGCGTGCCCGGTCGTCGTCGCGCGCCTTGGTCCTGGCCGGGTACTCGCCGGAATGCTTGCGGCCGAAGCGCTTCCGTTCGGTGGTCGGACCGAACACCGCGGGAGACTGCAGATCGGCGGTGAGACCACGCAATTCACCGAGTGTGCGCGCCGAACCGGCCCGTTTCACCCGGTCGTGGTACTCCTGTGCACCGAGCTGGCCCTCCGCGTAGGCCGCGTCAAGCACGGTCGACACCTCGGCGCGATCGATATCACGCGCCCTTGTCCGGGGATCGGCGACGGAGCGCGCCTGTGGAGAATCTGCCATCTACTTGCCATGCCTCACCTGCGAAAAGACCCGGAAAGTACCCGGTATCGGGAGTCTAAGGCCGCCGGGGGCAACAAGCGGTGGCACCGGCGGTGGAAATCAATCCCGGCTACTCTGGTGATCGTGCGAATTCAGCGGCAGGTGGTGGACTATGCGCTCCGGCGCAGGTCGCTGCTCGCCGATGTCTACGCGGGGCGGGTCGGTGTCGCCGAGGTGTGCGATGCCAATCCCTACCTGCTGCGAGCCGCGAAGTTCCACGGTCGCGGCAGCGAGGTGACCTGCCCGATCTGCCGGAAAGAGCAGCTGACGTTGGTGTCGTGGGTGTTCGGCGACGGGCTCGGCCAGGCGGCCGGGTCGGCGCGCACACCCGACGAGTTGACGCGGATGGCAGAGTCGAACGAGGAATTCTCGGTGCATGTCGTCGAGGTGTGCCGCTCGTGCAGCTGGAACCACCTGGTGCAGTCGTACGTGCTCGGGTCGGCGCCCGCGCCCGCCCGTCGCCGGGCGGGACCGAGAGCGGGACGTCGCTCTGCGGCCGAATGACAGCGGCCGCGTGACGCGCCGCAGTTCGGGGTGCAAAATATCCGCGCCGGTCCTCCGGCGCGGATGTTGTGTGCCGGTCGAACCTTACGAGTTATGGAGATCTGGTCAGTGAGTTCGCCCTACGAGCCCTCCCCTTACGGTGACGATCCGCGCGGCGGCCGCCCGTCGCGGGGTGCACAACCAGGTCCGCAGTCCGGTGATCGTCCTGTCGGGCCGCCGCGTCGGCCGACGCCGCCCGCCGGACCGCCGCGCCCGCAGGGTGGACCGGGTGGGCGTCCGCCCGCACCGACCGGGCGTGGGCCCGCGCCCGGCGCACGTGGTCCGCAGCCGCAGAACCGTCAGCCCGCGCCGCCGCCGGGCGGGATGCCGCCGCGTCGGCCCGGTCAGCCGCCGCAGCGACCCGGTGCACCGCAGGACCGTCCCGGTGCACCGCAGGGCAGGCCCGTGCCGGGTCGCCCGGCCGCGCCCGCCGCAGGAGCTGCCGGCGCCACTCAGAAACTTCCCCGTCCCGGTGTCGACGAGTCGACGGTGCGGGCGAGTCATCCGCCGCGGACCGTGCGCGAGGAGGCGGGTCGTCCGCGTACCGGTGGCACGCCCGTCGCCGCGCGACCCGGCGCGGGTCGTCGTCCGGGCGGACCGACCACCGGTGAACGCCGCGCCACCGGAACCGGCGGCACACCCCCGCCGGTCGGGCCACGCAATCGCCGCGATGGTGGCGGGGGCGACGACGGCTCGGGTAGGGATGGTTCGGTGACCAAGAAATCGCCGTGGCGTGCCGTGCGCCGGACAATGTATGTCCTGATGGCCTTGGCCATCGTCGTGCCGAGTGCCGTTTTCCTCGTCGCCTACACCGCCGTCTCCGTACCCAAGCCGGAGGATCTGGAGACCAATCAGGTCGCCATGATCTACGCCTCCGACGGCACGAGCGTGATCAGCAAGGTGGTTCCGCCGCAGGGCAACCGCACCGAGGTCTCCATCGACCAGATCCCGCCGCATGTGCGCAATGCCGTGATCGCCGCCGAGGACCGCGACTTCTACACCAATCCGGGCTTCTCGGTGTCGGGCTTCGCCCGTGCCGCCCGCGACAACATCCTCGGCAAGGAAAGCGCCGGTGGTGGTTCGACCATCACCCAGCAGTACGTGAAGAACGCGCTGGTCGGTGACGAGCGCTCGATGACCCGAAAGATGCACGAGCTGGTGATCTCGGCCAAGATGGCCCGCCAGTGGAGCAAGGAGGAAATCCTTGCCGCCTACCTGAACACGATCTACTTCGGTCGTGGCGCGTACGGCATCGACGCCGCCGCCAAGGCCTACTTCGGCAAGCCGGTGCAGGAGCTGACCGTGCCCGAGGGCGCCGTCCTCGCCGCGACCATTCAGCTGCCCTCGCTGCTCGACCCGGAGAAGAACCCCACCGGCGCGAAGTCGCGCTGGAACTACGTGCTCGACGGCATGGTCTCCGGCGGCAACCTGTCGGCGGCCGAACGTCAGTCGATGCAGTATCCGGCTGTGGTGCCCATCGCGTCGCTCGGCGAGAACAGCCTGGACTCCGGGCCCGAGGGGCACGTGAAGAACCGGGTGCTCGAGGAACTGTCCGCCGCGGGCATCAGCGAGCAGCAGCTGAACACCGAGGGCCTGCAGATCACCACGACCATCGACCCGAAGGCGCAGGAAGCCGCGGTGAACGCCGCGCGCAACAAGCTCGACGGCGAACCCGAGAACCTGCGCACCGCGGTGGTCTCCATCGACCCGCGCACCGGTGCTGTCCGCGCCTACTACGGCGGTGAGGACGGCCAGGGCTACGACTTCGCCAACGCGGGTCTGCCGACCGGTTCGTCGTTCAAGGTGATCGGTCTCGCCGCCAACCTCGAGCAGGGCATTCCGCTGTCGCAGATGTACGACAGCTCGCCGCTCAAGGTCAACGGCATCGAGATCAACAACGTCGAAGGCCAGTCGTGCGGTATGTGCACGATCGCCGAGTCGCTGAAGCGTTCGCTGAACACCAGCTTCTACCGGATGCAGCTCGACATGCAGAACGGTCCGCAGAAGATCGCCGACATGGGTCACAAGCTCGGCATCGCCAAGGAACTGCCGGGCGTGGGCCCCACGCTCACCGAACCCGACGGCGCGGGCCCCAACAACGGCATCATCCTCGGCCAGTACCAGTCGCGTCCGCTCGACATGGCCTCGGCCTACGCCACGCTGGCCGCCTCCGGCATGTACCACGCACCGCACTTCGTGCAGCGCGTCGTCACCGCCGACGGACAGGTGCTGCTCGATCGCGGCGAACCGGCCGGTGAGCAGCGGGTGAGCGCGGCCGTCGCCGACAATGTCACCGCGGCGATGAAGCCGATCGCTGCCTACTCCAACAACCACAACCTGGCCGGTGGCCGGGAATCGGCCGCCAAGACCGGTACCCACCAACTCGGCGACACCGGCAACAACCGCGACGCCTGGATGGTCGGCTACACGCCGTCGCTGTCGACCGCGGTGTGGGTCGGTACCGAACAGGGTGACCCGCTGAAGAACTACGGCGGCGCGCACATCTACGGTTCCGGCCTGCCGTCCGACATCTGGAAGGCCACGATGGACGGCGCCCTGGCGGGCACCCCCACCGAGACGTTCCCCAAGCCCGCCGCGATCAAGGGCCAGGCCGGTGTGCCGGAATGGTCGGCGCCCTACACGGCGCCGGAGACCACCGCGCCGACCATCGCGCCGCCGGTGATCGTGCCGTCGCAGGTGGAGATCCTGCCCGGTATCCGCATCCCCGTGCCCGGTGTGCAGCAGCCCGCCGTGCAGGCGCCGCAGCAGGCGGAGCCGACCACCGGCCCGCTGCCCGGTCAGCCGACCGCGACGCCGGGCGAGTCACCCGGCAACGGCAACGGCAGGCCTGGTGGTGGCGGCAACGACGACGAGGAGACCGGCGGCGCGGGAGCCACACCGACGCGTTCCCGATAGCCACCGGTAGCCTCGGATGTCGTGACCGATCAGCAACTCGCGGACCAGCCGGCGCCGAACGACACCTGGCCCGGCCGCGAGCCGCGGTACGTGTCGCCCGCCCCACTGGCACCGGACCTGCGTTCGATCGACGCGCGAGACCGCCCGAGCCGCAACGATTCCCTCACCTCGCAACTGTCGACGGTGATCGGCGGCCCGGTCGGCGCGCACGCGCTGATCGGCCGGGTCCGGTTCTGGACGCCGCTGCGGGTGCTGTTCGCCTTCACCGTCGTCTTCCTCGCGCTCGGTTGGGCGACGAAGGCGGGCTGCATCCAGCAGACCGACGACGGCGCGGGCGGGCTGATGCTCGACTGGAACAACGGCCGCCAATACGTGGCCATGTGCTACTCCGACACGGTGCCGCTCTACGGCGCCGAGCGGCTCAACGAGGGCGCGTTCCCCTACAAGAAGTACTGGCTCGAGTCGACACCCGACGGTGGCACCGAGGTCAGATACATGGAGTACCCGGTGCTTTCGGGGCTCTACCAGTACGCGGCCATGCAGATCGGCAATGTGTGGGATCACCTGCCGCTGCCCGGTGCGCTGTCGGTTGTCGTGTACTTCAATGTGGTCGCGCTCGGGTTGGCCGTGGGGTGGTTGATCACGGTGTGGGCATCGTCGCGACTAGCCGGGCGCCGGGTCTGGGATGCCGCGTTGATCGCGGTGTCGCCACTGGTGATCGTGCACATCTTCACCAATTTCGACGCCCTCGCAACGGCTTTCGCGGCCACCGGACTGCTGGCGTGGGCGCGGCGGCGGCCGGTGCTCGCCGGGGTGCTGCTCGGTCTGGGCGGTGCGGCGAAGTTGTATCCGCTGCTGTTGCTCGGGCCGATCATCGTGTTGTGTCTGCGTACCGATCCGATGCAACGTGTGCCCGCCGCTCAGGCCGGTCTGCGATTACGCGATATCGACAGCCTCGCCGCGGTTCGCGCCTGGCTGCGTGCAACACCGACGCGCACACAGATTTTCGCGCAGCGTCCGCTCGGTTCGGCAACGCTCGCTGTGGCGGCGGCCCTCGGTACGTGGGGTGCGGTGAACCTGCCGATCGCGGTGCTGTTCCCGAACGGGTGGCGAGAGTTCTTCCGCCTCAACACCACCCGTCACGCCGACCCCGACTCGATCTACAACGTGATCTCCTCGTTCACCGGTTGGGAGGGCTTCGACGGTCCGCTGTCGCACGGTGAGCCCCCGGCCATCCTGAACACGGTCTCGCTCCTGTTGTTCGTCCTGGCCTGCGCGGGCATCGCCTACCTGGCACTCACCGCCAACCGCCGCCCCCGCCTCGCCCAGCTGTGCTTCCTGGTAGTCGCCGCGTTCCTGCTCACCAACAAGGTGTGGAGCCCGCAGTACTCCCTGTGGTTGGTACCCCTCGCCGTCCTGGCCCTCCCCCACCGCCGAATCCTGTTGGCCTGGATGACAATCGACGCCCTGGTCTGGGTGCCACGCATGTTCTATTACCTCGGCGAGGACAACAAGGGCCTCCCCGAACAGTGGTTCACCGCCACGGTGGTGCTGCGTGACCTGGCTGTCATCGGCCTGTGCGCCATGATCATCTACCAAATCCTGCGCCCAGAAACCGACCTGGTCCGCCGCGACCACGTAGACGACCCCGCAGGCGGCATCCTCGACCGCTCCCCGGACCCACTCCTCCCCTGGCTCCCCCACTTCCTTCAACCACGGAGGCGTTGGACCGACCCCGCGCACCCGGACGCCGTCCGAGTAGACGCGGGGCCGTCCCGCGTCTACTGAGCGGTCCTACATCCGCAGGTAGCGGGCCTGGAGTTCGGGTTCGAGGGGGAGCATGTCGAGGTCTAGTTCCCAGGCGTTGCCGGTCCAGGGGTCGAAGAGGGGGGTGCCGGGGAGGGTGGGGAGGTGGCGGCAGGATTGGGAGAGGAGGGTGGCGGGGGCGTCGGCCGCGTCGGGGGTGGCGGTGCCGACGATGAGGAGGGAGAGGCCGATGAGGTCGCCGCGGACCATGAGCTGGCCGAGGCGGACTACGTCGGCGGCTTGGTAGCCGTGGGGGAAGTCGGCCGCTACCAGGATGCGGTGTTCTTTCGGGGGCGCCACTTCGCCTGCGTGGTAAGCGATCTCGGCCAGTTCGGCGGCGTTGGCCAATTCGGCCAGGCGCGGGGAGATGTCGAGGTGGTCGGCGATCACCGGGCCCGCGAGCAGCGGGGACAGGGGCGTGGCGAGGCCGCGTAGGCCACCGGTGAGGTCGATCAGGTCGATGCGGGTCGGCCGGTCGGGGATGGCGGCGACGAGGCGGGCCAGCAGGGCGCCGACCACGCGGGAGGCGGCCGCGCTGGACTCCGTGTCGACCCACAGCGGCCGATTCAGCGGCACCGGAACGCAATACGGGACGCGGAGGTCGCCGCGGTCGGGTGCGTAGAGCTCGCCGAGGCGGATGCCGTCGCTGGCGGCGGCGCGGGTGGTCCAGGCGGGCGCGAGCCAGGAGGCCAGGGCCGCGGGCATCACCGAGTCGGCTTCGGCGATCTCGCGGGCGAGCATGTCGCTGTCGCGGCGGTGGTCGGCATCGGCGCGGCCGACCAGCTCGTCGTGACGGCGTTGCGCGGCGTGACGGGCGGCGTCGGCGGCAGGGGTGTTGCGGGTTGCGGGATTCGAAACCGCTTCCGACAGTTCCTGATCCAAGCGTTTGGCGGCGTAGTCGCGCGCCGAGACGAGGGCTGCGGCGGAGCGTGCGGCGTCCTCGAAGATCATCCACATGCGCTGTAGGCCGTGGTCGACTTCGAGGGGGAGGCCGGGGGCGGGCGTCGGTTGGGCGAGCGATTCGGTCGAGGCAGCGGCATGGCCCGAAGCCGGTCCCGCCGACGCGGCTGCTCCATGAACCGGCGCCACCGGCACCGTCCCATCCGGAACGTGACCGCGCTGCGCAGCACCGCCAGGCACTCCGCCGGGCGCACTACCGGGCATGCCGCCCTGTGCGCCACCGCCGGGCACACCGCCCTGCGCGCCACCACCGGGCACACCGCCCTGCGCACTACCACCGGGCACACCGCCCTGCGCGCCACCACCAGGCACACCGCCCTGCGCAGCACCGCCAGGCGCACCGCCGAAGGCAGCACCGCCAGGTACGCCACCGTGGGCACTACCGCGGAACGAATCGCCCTGCGCGCCCGACCCGAAACCACCGGTCGCCGACGGCACGCCATTTGCCGCGTTGTGCCCGAAAGCGGCGGCGCCCGAGGCACTTTGGCCGGGAACTCCATGCGTGCTCAGCAACTGAGCCACACCACCGGCATAACCCTGGCCGAGCGCACGCAACTTCCAGCCCGGCCCCCGCCGATACACCTCGAGACAGATCAGCGAACTCTCACCCGCCGTCGGCGAGATGACGAATTCCGCTGCCGGAACACCGTTCTCGGCAAACAACGCGGTCACCGGCCCGAGCACGTGCCCGGCGGCGACGAACAGCAGCACGGCATGCGCGTCCGAACGCACCTGGGGCAGGGTCAGTTCCACCGAACTGCCGCCGAACCGCACACCGGGAGCCGCGGGTCGCGACGCGCACACATGGTCGTGTTCGTCGCGCACCCGCAGATCCTCGCCGACCACGAGCGCGCCGAGTTCGACGGTGCCCGTGGTCTGCGCGGTGAAACGCACGGAGTCGGCGGTCAGTGCGGTGTTCTGCCCAGCCTTCAGGTGAATCACGGTGTCTGCCTTGCTGTGTGGTGCGGAAGGTCAGTCGCGGCCGAGGAAACGGCCGAGCTGCGGGACGGCCTCGCCGGGATGCTTGGCCTGGAATCCCTCGCCGAGCGCCTGCATCTTCCAGTCACCACCGGAGCGGTACACCTTCGCCATCGCCATCGCGGTGAACGGCATGCCGCCCGCGAGGGTGTAGCGGGCGAGTTCGCCGTTGGTCGTGCCGTCGATCAGGCGGCAGAAGGCGTTCTGCACCTGTTCGAAGGTGTGCCCCTTGTAGGAGGTGACGATGAACAGCAGCGTGGAGATGTGGGCGGGGATGCGGGTGAGGTCGACGAGGATCATCTCGTCGTCGCCTTCGCCCTCACCGGTGAGGTTGTCGCCCTGGTGGCGGACCGATCCGTCCTTGGACGAGAGCTGACCGTAGTAGGCCACGTCGACCAGGTTCTGGTCGGCGAACAGGCACACCGAGGCGTCGAGGTCGATATCGACGGTGCGGTTGCCGAACATGCCACGGGTGCGCACCGGGTCCCAGCCCAGACCCATCTTCACGAAGGTGAGCGCGGCGCCTTCCTTGCGCAGGGTGACCCGCTGACCCTTCTGCAGGCTGACCGGCCGGTCCTTGCTCAGGCTGATCTCCCCGGTCGGCTGCGGCGGCGCGGCAGGCGAGGCGGCGGGCGGGTAGCCCCCACCGGGCGGCGGCGGGTAACCACCCTGCTGCGGCGGCGGATAGCCACCGCCCACGGGGGGCTGCTGCGGCGGTGCGGGCGGCGGGTAACCCCCACCGGGCGGCGCGTAGGCGGGCGCGGGCTGCTGGTAACTCGGCGCCGGGGGCGGCGGGGCGGCCTGCTGCGGTGCGGCGGCGGGCTGTGCGGGCGAATCATCCACCTGCACACCGTGATCGGTGACCAGCGCGGCGAACCCACCGGCGTACCCCTGGCCGACGGCCCGCACCTTCCAGCCACCTTGACGGCGGTACAGCTCCAACGCGATCACAATCGACTCGGCGTTGAGACCCTCGATGAGGTACGAGTACAGCTGGTTGCCCGCGGCGTCGGAGATGATCGCGGTCGGCGGGGCGAAACGACCGAAATTGCTGGTCGCGTCGTCGAGGGTGATGACCGCGCGGATCTGGTCGATCTCGGCGGGCACGGCGGGCAGCGACACCGCGAGCGAGGCGGGCTGCCCGGCCGGACCGGGTCGCAGGTCCACACCCGGACCGCTCGGCTGGTTGTAGAACACGAAATCGGCGTCGGTGCGGACCTTGCCCTGCTCGGTGACGAGCAGCGCGGACAGATCGGCCGGCGCCGTGAGCTGGAGTGAGATCACCACGTCACTGACGGCCAGTGGACCGTTCTGGCCTTTGGCGAGTGTTGCAGACAAGTTCGACCCTTCGCTTGTCGGTGCGGTCTTGTTGTCACTGTACGAGAAACCGGGCCCGGGCGTTCAGCCTCCCGATCGGTTAGGGTGACGTCGCTGTCGGAACGGGGCGTCGCACCCGCCTTACAAAGGGGCCAGGAATGGCGCAGTTGTTCGAACAATCGAAGAAAGTGATCGAGGCACATCTCGCGGGGACCAGTATCCGCGCGATCGCCGGCTCGATGGTTGCCTACGAGGGCAATGTGCAGTTCAAATCGGCCGGCTTCGGCGGCGGCGAGGGCGTGCTCAACGGTCTCAAGCGCCGCGCCACCGGCGAGAAGCTGTCGCTGATGGAGTGCACCGGCAACGGTCGGGTGTTCTTCGCGGTCAACGGCCAGAACGTCACCGTGGTGAACCTGAACAACGACACGTTGCAGGTCGAGTCGCAGCAGTTGCTGGCCTTCGCGGGCAATCTGCGCACCGACGTGCGGTTCGCCGGTGTGGGTGGAATGTCTTCGGGCAGCGGCCTTTTCACCACAACGGTGAGCGGTCAGGGCCAGGTTGCGCTGCTGTCGGCCGGTGGGCCGCTGATCCACCTCGAGGTGTCGCCGCAGTACCCGCTGATCGTGGACCCCGATGCGTTCGTCGCGGCGCGCGGCAATCTCAACCAGTCGTTCGTCACCGATGTCTCCTGGCGCACGATGGTCGGCCAGGACGCGGGCGAGGCGTTCTCGCTGCGGTGGGACGGCCAGGGCGTTGTGCTGATCCAGCCCGCGGAACGGTAAGGGAAGCGACGATGTTCGAGAAGGTCAACAGCAAGGTCGTCAAGGTCGACGTCGCCCAGGCGGGCGGGGTGGTCGGGCGCACCGGCGCGATGCTGTTCTACACCGGCCAGGTGCAGTTCTCCCCACACCAGATTCCCGGCGCGGGTGGCGGCATGGGCGGTGGTGGTGGGCTGATGCGCATGGCGGGCGCCATGATGGCGGGCGAACACGAGCGGACCATGCTCGCGCGTGGAAATGGCTCCGTCCATTACGGATTCGCCGGGCTCGAGGTGCACGTGGTGCAGATGCAGCCCGGTGCGGTGCTGCGGGTGGAAGCCTCGCGGCTGCTGGCGAACACCGCCGGGTTGCAGGCCTCGGTGGTGTCGGTGGCCAGTTCCGGTGGTGGTGGCGGTGGCGGTCTGATGGGTGCGCTGCGCGGGGCCGCCGCGGGTGTGGCGACCGGGCAGGGCATGTTCACCACGCAACTGAGCGGTCAGGGTTCGGCGGTGCTGCTGGCGCACGGCGGATTCCTGGAATTGCAAGTGGGCGGACCGAATCCGGTGGTCGTCGACCCGCAGGCATTCGTCGCGGCGTACGGAAACGTGCAGACCGAATTGAAGGCGGCGATGAGCTGGCGCGACGCGGTGGGTCGCGGATCGGGCGAGGCGATGCAATTGCATTGCCACGGTCAGGGTGTCGTGTATGTGCAGGCCTCCGAAGAGAAGTTGTGAGTCATGAGCGAAATCCTGTCCCCCATGAATCTCGGTGCCAGCGACAATATTCCGGGTAACAGCTACGCCTATTGCATCGACCTGACCGGGCCGTGGTTCATGCGCAAGGGCGCCATGATCGCCTACTACGGGCAGATCAATTTCCAGCTGCTCACGCACGGTCTGCAGGGCCATCTCACCCAAATGGTGAGCAGCCAGTTCTCGGCGCCGCTGTTCGCCGGTGAGTACGTGGTGGCCGAGGGCCACGGCAAGCTCATCATCGGCGACCGCGGCTACGACATCAATTCCTACGATCTCGAGGACGGCAACCTCACGATCCGCGGCGCCAACCTGCTCGCCTTCGAGCCGGGCCTCGCGCTGAAACAGTCGATCGTGCCCGGTTTCCTCACCCTCATCGGCACCGGCAAATTCCTCGCCTCGTCCAACGGACCGGTGATGTTCGCCGAACCCCCACTGCGGGTGGACCCCGAGGCGCTCGTCGGCTGGGCCGACTGCCCGTCCCCGAGCCACCACTACGACCAGGGCTGGATCACCGGTTTCCTCTCGGCGGGCGCGGCCGCGATGGGCGCCACCTCCGGCGAGGAACGCCAGTTCGACTTCACCGGCGCGGGCACCGTCCTCATCCAGTCCTCCGAGAAGGTGATGAGCGACAACGCCCTGGTCCGCACCATCGAAGGTCAGTTGCAGAGCGGCGTGAGCGTGGGCGGCCTGCAACGCATCCAGGCCGTCGTCACCCAAAAGCTCGCCGGTCAGCAGCAGTACTAGACCGGATCCGCGACGGGGAGGGCGGCGTGGAACCAGTCGAGGATTTCCGCGCCGGCCAGGATGCCGGCGGCGGTGGTGACGGTGAGGTTGGGGGCGGTGTAGGCGAGTTCTTCGAGTTCGCCGTGGCGGGGGCGGATGGCGGCGTCGGCGGATTCGAGCATTTTCGCGTCGAGGGCGCCGTCGCCCGCGGCGAACAGTCGCGCGCCGTCGGGTAATTCACCGGATTCGGTGAGGCGGCGGCGGACTTCGGCGACGGCGAGGCTTTTGCAGACCGCGTCGGGCATGGTGTAGATCTTGCGGCCCTGCTGGGAGGCCGACCAGCCGTTGGCGCGGCACCAGTTGTCCCATTCGGCGAGGAAGCCCGCCGGGACCGCCTCGGGGCGGACGACCAGGTAGCAGAACAATTCGTCGGCCTCGCGATACTTGGTGACCCAGGAATCGCTGATCCGCGAACGCAACTCGGCGCCGACCGAAGCCAAGGTCGCGCCGGTCGCGTTGACCTGATCGTCGATGGACAACCGCCACGCCGGGTCGGGAATGCCGTCGACGAGGATATTGCCGCCGTTGCTCGTGATGGCGAAGCGCCACGGCGCACCGGGTAATTCGATGCGCTGGAACTGTTCGATGGTGCGGGTGGTGGTCGGTATCACCGGCGCGTTCGCGGCCAGCTCACGCAAACGGGCGATCGCGGTGGTGGTCATGTAGGACAGGGGTTCGCCCTCGTAGTACTCGACGCATTCCTTCTCGACGCTTTCGGCGCCGTGGAAGGCGTTGCGCGAGAAGATCATCGTGCGATCCAGGTCGGTGGCGAACAGGGCGGTCACTGCGATAGCTCCTTGATCAGGCCCATGCAGGAGTAGGCCAGATCCGGCACCACCTCCACCGGGACATTGCGTGCGGCGGCGAGCAGGCGGATGTGGGCATGCTCGGGTGCGTCGGCTTCCCGCACCAGCACCCGCCACGGTACGCGACGCAGCAGCACCCGGGTGGTCTCGCCGACGCCGGGCTTCACGTAATTCACTGTGCTGATGCCGTATTCGGCACGCACCTTCTCCACCGACGCCCAGCCCGACCAGTCGGGTGTTCGGTCGGAATCCCGGATCGCGGCGACGGCGGCGGGCACCTTGTCACGAATGGATTCGAAGGCGGCGGTGACGGTGTCGATCAGTTTGTTCGACACGTCGTCGGCGGCCAGGTCGCGATAGAACTTGGCGCCGTGGAAGTCACGCGGACCGATCAGCTTCTCGTTCAGGACCGTGCGTGAAACCAGGCCGGAGACAGTCGAATTCAGGCAGGCCGAGGCGATGAGGAAATCGTCACGGGTGCCGAAGGTTCGCACACAATTGGCCGGGTCGGCCAGCACGACGAGTTCGTCGTCGAACCTGGCGCCGCCCGCCGCGTGATAGGCATCCAGGGCAGCGGTGAGTTCGTGGGTGATGGCGCCCTTGCCGGTCCAGCCGTCGACGAACACGATTGTGGACGGATCGTGATGGTGGGCAAGGTAATCCAGGGCGACCGAGTCGATGCCGCGGTCGCGGACGATGGATACGGCGTAGTGCGGCGCGTCCAAAGCCGGGCGCCCGATACCGCTGGCCAACCAGCGTCGCATCAGCACACCGATCGGTGTACCGGCGCGGGCCAACGACACCAGCACGATGTTCTCGCCGCGTTCGGCGACGACCAGTTCGGCAACCGTCGCCACGGCCAGGGCGAGCCGCTCGGCACTCTCGGCGAGCACGCGGTCGAACAGTTCGCGGTAGGCGGCGTCTGGCTGGTACTCCACCGGCAGCGATTCGGCGTAATGGGCTTTACCTGCCTGAATGCGCCGTTCCCGTTCGGCCACATCGGCTTCCAGGTCGACATCGGACAGGTCCTTGAGCAGCCACGAGACATCCTCGCGCGCGTACGAGCCGAAGTCCGGGCCGTGCAGCGGAGCAGGGAAGTCGTTCGGCCCGACAGCGAGCTCAACGGCACCACGCGACTCTCCGACCCAGTGATTATCAGTCACCAGCTCTTCCCGGCCCCGGGCATTGCGCGGCGCCCCCTCGTCCGACGCTTGCGCACGGCGAGAGGCGTGCAGCTCGCGGGGATCGGCGCCCGGGACGACGGCGACCAGAACATCGGCACCCGACGCGGTGAGCACATCGACCAGACCGCCGGGGGCGACGAGTTCGGGCGTGTCGGCGGGCGGGTCGATGACGACCAGGAGGACCGGGTTCTCACCCTCCCACTGAGCGTTGTAGAGGTAGCGCTGGGCGGTCGGGTCGGGTTCGGGGGCGGTGAAGCGGAAACCTCGGCGCAGCGGATAGCCCGGCTCGTCGAGGACGTAAGCCGGTGAGCGGGTGGTGGTTTGGAAGCGGGCAGGGAACCCCGCGTCGGCCAGCCCGGCGGCCAGGCGCACTGGCAGGTACATGAGTTCCTCGTGGCCGAGCACGATGACCGGCCGACCGGCGAACTCGGCGTCCAAACGTGCGCGCACTTCGTCGACGACAACGTCCAGGGCGTCGTCGAAAGCCGCGGCGTCGGTGCGTAGAACACCGTGCCGGCCACCCTCGGGAACAGCGCCCGGCCAAGGCAATTCGATGTGGCTGTACGAACCCGGCTGAACCGATCGGGGATTGAGTCGCGGCTCGGGCAAAGCCGCCACCGCGTCGACGAGCCCGGCGGGTAGGTCGACCAGACCTGTTGCCAGACAAACGGTGTCGATGCGTGACCCGAGTTCGGCCGCGAACTTCTCGAACTTGTCCCGGTCGGCGGCGGTCCGCAAGTCGACCAGCGAGGCCAGCACGTACTGCGAACGCGGCGCGAATTCGTGCAGGGCGCGCACAGCGTCGATGGCCGTATCGCCGGTGGAGATCTCGTCGTCGACAAGCACCAGCGGCAGATCGTTGGCGAAGATCTCGGCGGGCGCGGGCTGCAACTGGTGGGAGGTGGCGTGCGAGTGCCCCTCCTCGAAACCGGTGAGCGTGGTGGCCCTCGGCTCGCTCCTCCGGGTGGAGTGCAGGTAGCAGCCGGCCTCGAGCCGCGCCGCCACACAGTGGCCCAAACCGGTTGCGGTCTCGGCGAATCCGAGAACAACCGCCTCTCGGTCGCCGAGCTTGTCGCGCACCAGGTCGGCCAGGCGGTTACCGGCGCCGATCACCACACGCGGGTCCGTGGGCAGATGCTTGCCGAGCACCGTGGAAACCAGCAGATGAGCGCGGCGCGGATTCCGGCGCAAGCCCGGACGCACCAGTTCACCGATCGACAGCGCATCGGGCAATTCGCCGCCCGGCTCGACAGGCGCGAGCCCCGCGCCCCAGGATTCGGCCGAGACTGCTCGGCTCTGCGGCGCGGGGTCGATCGCGGTCACCGCCGACGAACCGTCCGAGACGCCGCAGGCGGTGAAAGCCTGCCCGTGGTGCAGGCGAATCCCCAGATGCACGGTGGCCCACGGCATGTCGATCGTGCTCACGGCATTCATTCCGCGATCATCGCTGTCAGCAGATCCACGAAGGACACTCCCTTGTTCGCCACCCCGAACGCACGAGCCCGGACCAGCGTCTGGCGGGCCCAACTGCGGTGGGGGCGCATCTCGTTCATCTTGTTGCGGTACTCGGAGGCGGCGACCCCGCCGACATCGGCCTCCATGATGTGCAGCGCGTCGGCGTATTCCTCGTGCGTCACCACCGACAGCGCGTGCACGGCGGCCACGTGCGACGGGTGGATCACCGTTTTGCCCTGGATGCCGTTGGCGCGGTCGAGGGTGATCTCGCGCAGCAGCCCGTCGAGATCGCGGCTCACCAGGTACTGCCGGAACGGCACCGCGTCGGATTCCTCGAACGGGGCGGTGCGCAGCAGCGGGCGGAACATACGTTCGTGGTCGGCGAAGTACTCCCACACCGGGCCGGTGATGATGAAACCGGTGCCGTCGGCGCGGCCGAGGTAGTTGACGATGTCGGCGATCACGTCGGCGATCACCCGCACGTCGTAGATGGTGAGGTCGCGGTCGCGGCGGATGCCGAAGGTCGAGCACATGTCGGTGGCGCCGATCCGCACCGCGAGCAACCGGTCCCGATGCTCGGCGAGCAGCTCGGCGATGCGCGAGAGCTGTTCGTCGCGGGTCTGGCGATGCACGAGGTTCGCCGATTCCAGCACCGGCATGCCGTAGACGGGGCGGCCGAGGCGGTCGCCGGCCGCGTCGAGCGCGGCCAGGTAGGCGGGCCCGGTGACGGCGTCGAACTTGGGGAAGACGAAACCGGTGAGCATGTCGGCGCCCGGGCCGAGCCGGTCGGCCAATTCGGTGACGGTCTGCACGTCGCGCACCCGGACGAACAGCATCGGCACCGGGTCGGCGACTCCGGCGAGCAGGTCGAGGGTGGCGACCGCGTGTTCCTTCGCGGCGTCGACCTGATGGTCGGCCACGGCGTCCTCGAGGTCGATCACCATCGAGCACACTCCGCGCGCGGCGCGACGCAAAATGGTCGCGGCCAGATCGGGGCGGGTCGCGGGCACGTACAGGGTGGCGCCGAGGGCGGTGGCGAGCAGTTCGCGGTCGGCGGTTCCCGGAATCGGTTCCGGCTCCACCAGGAACAACTCACGGCTGCGCGGGCCCTGCAAATTGTGGAAGTGGCGCAGCGGCACCTGCTTTCGCAGGTTCACCTCCGGTGCGATGGCGTAGCCTGCGGTCATTCCCCCCACCTCATTCGTCGACCCGTGTCATGTCGTGTGCGGTCCTAAGTGCTGTCGGTTCCTACGGTTTTTCGCATGCGATCGACCACTCCGGCGATGAACTCCGCGACGGTTCGCAGTTCAGAAACATACGCCCAATAGTCTGGATGACGACCGGTCAGTCCGGCCGTTATGCGATCGAGGCGTTCGGCTTGCGCGTCGAGCACCGAACCCCACTCGCCGACCAGCCCTCGATCGACGGCGAGCATCTGCGCGTCCCGCAGCCGGAATCGTACGGTGCGTAGCTGCGCTTCGGGGTCCGCACGTACCTCGCGCAACAGTTCGAGCCGCCGGGTGACGGCGTCGACGAGCTGTTCGGACTCGGCGAGGTGTTCGCGCGCGGTCGCTGTCAGGTCAAGGGCGGTCTCCGGGTCGCGATCGGCAGCCGCGACACGCGCGCGTACCAGCGCCGCGTCCGCGGCCTCGATACCGCGCCGGCTTTCGCGTTCATTGTTCGTCAGATCCGCCGAACTCGCAGCGTTGAACTCGCGCAACAACGCCGAGTACGCGGGGCCGAGCGCGTCGGCCCGATTGCGCACGGCCGCCAGCCGGGTGGTCACCGAGGCGATCGCGTTGGACGCGGCGTTGGCACGAGATGGTGCCTGCGCCAACACTTCCCGCAATTCCACACACGCCTGGCGGACCTCGGTCGCGACCTCCCGCGCAGCCGCGACGGCGGTACCCGGATCGACCCCGGAGGCTGTGACCAGTGCCTCACTCAATTTCCGCACGCCCGCGGCCACCGAAGGGTAGGAGACATACTCCGACGACTCGGCCGCGGCGAGTTCCCGCTCCGCCTCGGCCCGCACCTGCGCGAGCAACTGCGGCACCGACGCCCGCACACTCACCGCGTGCTCGAGGCCGGCCCGATGCGCGTGATAGAACTCGTCGACCCCGCGCGCGGCGGCGGCGAGCTCGCGAACCAGCGCGTCGGCCCTGGCCGGGCCGTCGGCGATCGCCGTCCCCGCGGCCTCGGCGCTGTCGAGTTCGTCGGTGAAGCTCAGATAGGCGCCCGACGCGGCATAGCACCGCGCGCGCACCGGTTCCCATACGGCGCCGATGTGGCGCTCGGGGAACACCTGCTCGCTCGCCGCCACACCCGCCTCCGCTGCCGTCTGCCTGCGATCCATATCGAGAAAGGCGGCGGCCGTCGCGGCCCGCGCCCCACTGATCCAGGCATTGTCCGGCCCCGACCTGAACCATCCGCGTCTGCGAGGTGTCACCGGCGTATCCCCTTTCCGAACCACGCAGCGGTCACCCGCCCGCTGACCCGATCGTAGGAGATTCCCCCTCGCTACCAGGGCTCTCGGTTGTTCCTACGCAAGTTCGCCGAAACCTATTACTGTCGTAGCGGTACCCGGCGATTCGGACATGCTGGGAAACGACACACCGGACTAACCGAAGGGATTCCCGCATGGGTGTCAGTCTGTCCAAGGGCGGCAATGTCTCGCTGACCAAAGAGGCCCCGAACCTGACCGCGGTCGCGGTCGGCCTCGGCTGGGACGTGCGCACCACCACCGGCACCGACTTCGACCTCGACGCCAGCGCCATCGCGACCGGCGCCGACAAGAAGGTCGTGTCCGACAAGCACTTCGTGTTCTTCAACAACCTGAAGTCCCCCGAGGGTGCCATCGAGCACGCCGGCGATAACACCACCGGTGAGGGCGAGGGCGACGACGAGGTCATCAACGTCGACCTGGCCAACACCCCGCCGACCATCGAGAGCATCTTCTTCCCGGTCTCGATCTACGACGCGGAGACCCGTCAGCAGTCGTTCGGCCAGGTGCGCAACGCCTACATCCGCGTTGTCGACCGCGCCAACGGCACCGAGCTGGCCCGCTACGACCTGTCCGAGGACGCTTCCACCGAGACGGCTATGGTCTTCGGTGAGCTGTACCGTAACGGTGCCGAATGGAAGTTCCGCGCCATCGGTCAGGGCTACGCCTCCGGTCTGGCCGGTATCGCCCGCGACTACGGCGTCAACGTCTAGTCATCATCATGAGCAGGGGGCTTGTCACTGCGGGCCCCCTGCTCGTGTGACACAGAAAGGTCCCTCCGCGTGATAACGCGCATCTTCGGCCTGTCCATCGTCATCACGGTGCTGTCGCTGGTCGTGGCCTACCTCTACGGTGGTCTGACCGCCCTCGCACTGTGTGCGATCCTCGGCATCCTCGAGGTGTCGCTGTCGTTCGACAACGCCGTCATCAACGCCACCGTGCTGGAACGGATGAGCGAATTCTGGCAGCGGATCTTCCTGACCGTCGGCATCCTCATCGCCGTGTTCGGTATGCGTCTGGTGTTCCCGCTCGCCATCGTGTGGGCAACCGCCGGACTGAACCCGGTCGAGGCCTTCGACCTGGCACTGAACCCGCCGGCCAACGATGCCCTCGAGTTCCCCGATGGCAGCCCCAGCTACGAGAAGCTGCTCACCGACGCGCATCCGCAGATCGCGGCCTTCGGCGGCATGTTCCTCGCACTGCTGTTCCTGAACTTCATCTTCGAAGAGCGCGAGATCACCTGGCTGAGCTGGCTGGAGAAGCCGCTGGCGAAGGCGGGCAAGCTCGACATGCTCTCCGTCGTCGTCGCGGGCACCGGCCTGGTGCTGGTCGCGGAGTTCCTCGCCGCCGACGACAAGCGTTCGACCGTGCTCATCGCCGGCCTGCTCGGCATGATCACCTACATCCTCGTCGACGGCCTCGGCTCGATGTTCCACACCGAGGAGCTCGAGGAAGGTCCGCAGGGCGGCCCGTCCACACTGGTCAAGGCCACCGGTAAGGCCGCGTTCTTCCTGTTCCTCTACCTCGAGGTGCTCGATGCCTCGTTCTCCTTCGACGGTGTGATCGGCGCGTTCGCCATCACCTCCGACCCGATCATCATCGCGCTCGGCCTCGGCCTGATCGGCGCGATGTTCGTCCGGTCCATCACGGTGTACCTGGTCCGCCAGGGCACGCTGGCGGACTACGTGTACCTCGAGCACGGCGCCCACTGGGCGATCGGTGCGCTGGCCACGATCCTGCTGGTCTCGATCGGTGTGCACGTCGACGAGCTGATCACCGGCCTGATCGGTGTGGCGTTCATCGGCGCGGCGCTGATCAGCTCGATCATCCGCAACCGCAAGGGCGGCGATCCCGACAACGTGGATCTCACCAAGGATGCGGCCCCGGTCGGCTGATCGGTTCTGCCTCGACGGCGGCGTTTCCCCTGTGGGATTCGCCGCCGTTGTCGTTTGCTAGGCCGGTTGCAGTGCGCGAATCTCGTGCTGTGCGCGCCCGAGCGTGCGTGACCGCGTCCACACGAACAGGAAGAACAGCACCAGCAACAGGGCGCTGCGCAGCCACACGCCGAACTGCACGATGCCCTCCATGAGATGCACGTTCTCCCCGGCGCCCAGTGCCGCGAAGTAGCGGAAAACGCCGACGCCGACCGCGATATCCGCGAGCAGATAGCCCGCGACGAGTGTCCACGGCACCTCGAGCAGCACGAGGAACGGAATTATCCACAGGGTGTATTGGGGTGAGTGCACCTTGTGGAAAAGCAGGAAACCGGCCAGCATCGCACCGCTCACGCCGACCCAGGGGAACGCCGAGGCCGGGGTCCAGCGTCGGTAACCGAGCCACAGGGCAAGGGCGAACGACGCGAAGATCAGCAGCGGTGAGACCACCGAGACCATGGTGTGCCAGCTTGCCGACGTTTCGGCGGTCCGGCCGAACAGGGCTTGATGACCCCAGTACCAGATCGAATTGGTGGTGATGTCGGCCTGCCGCATCTGCTGGAAGGTGATCGAGGCCCGCCAGCCCTCGATCCCCGCCAGAACGAACGGCAGATTCACCGCGACCACCGTCGCCATCGCCGCGAGCAACGTCTGCGACGCACCTGCCACATCGAGTTCGCGCAAGCGGCGCCCGTCGCGCGGCGCACCCTCGGTGAGGACGTAGAAGGCCAAGGGCAGCACGAAGATTCCGGGATAGATCTTGAGGCAGAAACCGAGCGCGAGCAGTACCCCGGCGATGATGCCCCTGGCCCGCACGGACAGACCGGTCAGCATCGTCATCACATAGACCGCCGCCACCGCCGTGCACACCACCGGCAGCTCCCAGTTGTGGAAGGCGTAGAGCACCAGCGGCGGGCCGATCGCCCACAGCAGTGCGGCCGGACCGGCCATTCGCGCCAGCATCCAGGCGGTGAGCAGGGCGAACGGGGTGAGCAGCAACGCCGAATGCCACAGGAAGTCGGCGTCGTTGGTCGCGCCGATCGCGCCCGCCCACATCAGCAGGCCGCTCAGCACGGGGTATTCGACGGCGCCGCCGGTGAGCGCGCCGTCGTCGGTGATGGCGCCGCCGACGTACGGGAAAACGTGATTGTCGATATCGCGGCCAAGCCAGAGGAACTGGATATCCGAATAACAGACGGCGGTGTCCTTGCGCTCCTCGAAGACCAGGCTGCGGCCCGATTCGTCGATCGCGCCGCCCGCGCACCGCGCCTTGTTCGCATACGCCAGGGCGAGGGTGAGCCCGCACAACAGCACGATCAGGAAGGTCAACGCCGTGGCTGTCGCCGCACGGCGTGCCGAATGCTGCTGCGGTACGGCCGTGGTCATGTCGACCACATTAAGCGGCTGTAGCCTCGGCGCCCGGCGCATACCCGCCGCGAAGATCGATTTCGTCGGCAACTACCTGCTCATGTAGCCTTGGCGGGTTGCTGACGCAACGAACCCTCCTGCCACGGAAAGTCCGTGGCCGTTTACCAGTCCACAGGAGGTGATTGGTCCGTGCGTCAATATGAAGTGATGGTCATCCTCGACCCCAGCCTGGACGAGCGCATCGTCGGGCAGTCCCTGGATAATCTGTTCTCGGTCGTGAAGACCGAGGGCGGCAAGCTCGACAAGGTCGACATCTGGGGCCGCCGCCGGCTCGCCTACGAAATCGCCAAGCAGGCCGAAGGCATCTACGCGATCGTCAACCTGACCGCGACCCCGGCCACCGTGAGCGAGCTCGACCGCCAGCTGGGCCTGAACGAGACGGTGCTGCGCACCAAGGTTCTGCGCAACGACAAGTAGTTCACCTCCTTTGTGTCGGAGCCTGGCTTTAGGCTCAGCGCAAATCCAGGATGTGGACTGCACCCCCGAGCAGGAGGAACCCCATGGCAGGCGACACGGTCATCACCGTCATCGGAAACTTGACGGCAGACCCCGAGCTTCGTTTCACGCCCGCGGGCGCAGCGGTGGCGAATTTCACCGTCGCTTCGACTCCCCGTGTGTTCGATCGCAATTCGAACGAATGGAAAGACGGCGAGGCACTGTTTCTGCGCTGCAACATCTGGCGCGAAGCAGCGGAGAACGTCGCCGAAAGCCTGACCCGAGGCGCTCGCGTGATCGTGAGCGGACGGCTCAAGCAGCGCTCCTACGAAACCCGCGAGGGTGAGAAGCGCACGGTCGTCGAGCTCGAGGTCGACGAAGTCGGCCCGTCGCTGCGGTACGCGACCGCGAAGGTCTCCAAGGCCGGTCGTGGTGGCGGAGGCGGTGGCTTCGGTGGTGGTTCCGGTAATGCCGGTGGTGGTGCAAGCGCAGGCGGCTACAACGCCAACAGTGGTGGCGGACGCCCGGCAGGTAATGCCGGCGACGACGACCCGTGGGGTAGCGCGCCCGCGGCCGGCTCCTTCGGGGGCGGCGGCCGCATGGATGACGAACCGCCGTTCTGATCGAACGGCACTCATAGTACGGAGAGAAAACCATGCCTAAAGCGCCCGCGCGCGAAAAGGTACTGAAGAAGAAGGCCTGCGCTTTCTGCAAGGAAAGCAAGTCCGGAATCGTCAATATCGATTACAAGGACACCACGCTGCTGCGTAAGTACGTCAGCGATCGCGGCAAGATCCGCGCCCGCCGCGTCACCGGCAACTGCGTGCAGCACCAGCGTGACATCGCCGTTGCCGTCAAGAACTCGCGTGAGGTGGCTCTGCTGCCTTACGTGTCGACTGCTCGCTGAGAAAGGGAGTCGGACAGATGAAGCTCATCCTCACTGCTGATGTCGACAATCTCGGCGCCCCCGGCGACCTTGTCGAGGTCAAGGACGGCTACGGCCGCAACTTCCTGCTGCCCCGCGGTCTGGCCATCCAGGCCACCCGTGGCGCCCAGAAGCAGGTCGACGGCATCCGCCGCGCCCAGGACGCCCGCAAGGTGCGCGACCTGGATCACGCCAACGAGCTGAAGCAGGCCATCGAGGGCCTGACCGGTGTCTCGCTGGCCGTGAAGACCGCCGACAGCGGCAAGCTGTTCGGTTCGGTCACCACCGCCGACGTGGCCTCGGCCATCAAGGCAGCCGGTGGCCCCGTGGTCGACAAGCGCAGCATCGAGCTGCCGAAGTCGCACATCAAGGCGACCGGCAAGCACGGCATCGTGGTGCACCTGCACCCCGATGTGGTTGCCAAGTTCGACCTCGAGGTCACTGCGAACTAGTTTCGCCGGAAACCACCCCCGTGTTGTCACGGGGGTGGTTTCTGCTGCCCTTGTCGAGGGATCTTCTCCGATAGCTGGCGAGTAGCCGAGATTCGGGTTCGTTGTGGTCGAGTAACCCGGCCCACAGTCGGCAACTGCCTGACCTCCTGTTATTCAGCCTGTGGATTACCGAGGAAACCGACCGGCAGAATTGTGACTCCAGTCATAACGTGAACGCCCGCTGTTTACCCAACACGCCCGGTTGTTCACGTTCGCCGACACGCCGCGACTTCTTTAATCCACAGGGTCGAAGTCTGGTAAAGGGCTATCTATCAGGGCGTTCTACCGCACTGACCTGGGTTTTCCCCACGTTTTCCACAGGGGCTGCACAACAACAGGTGAACTACCCCCAAGTTATCCACAGTTGTGTGCACATGTCGGTTTGGCGTGGCTCGAAAACGTCGCCTAGGTTCATCGCATCGCCTCGCACGTGACCCCGGGAATCGTGCAGGGAACCGATTGCTGGCACTCGTGTCGGTGCCCGGGAGTACAACGAGTACATCGATGTGAAACCCCCGGTTCTGCGGGCAGAGAGGAGGGTCGATTCTGGTGACTACCACCGGTGACCGCGCGCATACCGAGTTTCCACCCGAGCCCCCCGGCGAGGACTTCGGCCGTCAGCCCCCGCACGACATGGCTGCCGAACAGTCCGTCCTCGGCGGCATGCTGCTGAGCAAGGACGCCATCGCCGACGTGGTGGAGGTGCTGCGGCCCGGCGACTTCTACCGCCCCGCCCACCAGGCCGTCTACGACACCATCCTCGACCTGTACGGCCGCGGCGAACCCGCCGACCCCGTCACCGTCGCCGCCGGCCTCGACCGCCGTGGCGAGCTGAAGCGCATCGGCGGCCCCGCCTACCTGGTGACGCTCACCCAGACCGTCCCCACCGCCGCGAACGCCGGCTTCTACGCCGAGATCGTCGCCGAGAAGGCCATCCTGCGCCGCCTCGTCGAAGCCGGCACCCGCATCGTCCAGTTCGGCTACGCGGGCGCCGACGGCCAGGACGTCGCCGAGGTCGTCGACCGCGCCCAGGCCGAGATCTACGAGGTCACCGAACGCCGCACCACCGAGGACTTCACCCCCCTCGAAGAACTCCTCCAGCCGACGATGGACGAAATCGACTCCATCGCCTCCCGAGGCGGAATCTCCCTCGGCGTCCCCACGGGCTTCACCGAACTGGACGAGCTCACCAACGGTCTGCACCCGGGTCAGATGATCATCGTCGCCGCGAGGCCTGGTGTCGGTAAATCGACCCTTGGAATGGATTTCATGCGCAGTTGCTCGATCAAGCACGGCATGGCCAGTGTTATTTTCTCGCTCGAAATGAGCCGGACCGAGATTGTGATGCGTCTGCTTTCGGCCGAGGCGAAGATCAAGCTGGGTGATATGCGGTCCGGGCGGATGAGTGATGACGACTGGACGAAGCTCGCGCGGCGGATGAGTGAGATCAGTGAGGCGCCGCTGTTCGTGGATGATTCGCCGAACCTGACCATGATGGAGATTCGGGCCAAGGCGCGGCGGCTCAAGCAGCGTCATGATCTGAAACTCGTTGTGGTGGACTACCTGCAGCTGATGAGCTCGGGTAAGAAGGTCGAGTCGCGGCAGCAGGAAGTCTCGGAATTCTCGCGTCACCTCAAGCTGCTGGCCAAGGAACTCGAAGTTCCCGTGATCGCGATTTCCCAGCTGAACCGTGGTCCGGAACAGCGAACCGACAAGCGCCCCATGGTGTCCGACCTCCGCGAGTCCGGCTCGCTCGAGCAGGACGCCGACATGGTCATCCTGCTGCACCGCCCGGACGCGTTCGAGCGCGACGACCCGCGCGGCGGTGAAGCCGACCTCATCGTCGGCAAGCACCGTAACGGTCCGACGGCCACGATCACCGTCGCGCACCAACTGCATTTGAGCCGGTTCGTGGATATGGCGCGCGGCTGATCGGTTTCGGAGCGATACCTTCGCGGCCTTCGCCTCGCTGACGGATCAGAACAGGATCAGTGCGGTGCACAAGCCTGCGATGGCGGTGAACTGCAGGGTGACTCGATACTTCAGGATGCTGTCCCACTTGTTTTGCAGCGCCCGGGCATTCGGCGGAATGATGCCCGACAGAGCGGCGGCGGTCTGCTGGGAATTGATCGGCTTGGCGATGCGCACGTAGAGGGCGAGCCAGGTGAATAGAGCCGCCACCGTGATTGCCGCGGCGACGGCGGCGCCCAGCTGGCCGGCCAGCAGCGCGATCAGCAAGGTGAGCACCGCGGTCACTATGCCTCCGGCGCCGATGACCGGCATGCGCTTGTCGCCGTAGTAGTGACCCCATCCCGCACTCACCGTCACCGTCGCGTCGTCGAGCTTCCGGTACACCGAGCGCATGATCACCGCCCCGCAGACATCGGTGCCGTAGACGACGGCATTGGCGAGGACGGCGACGGTGGCAATGACCTGGCCGGTGGTAACAAGCATTTCGGCTTCCTTCCTGAGACTTCCCGTGTGTTCCGAGGATGCTCCCCGAGGTTTGGAAGGCACTAGGAGCCGACTTGGACAGCTGTGGTGACCTAGTCACGGGCCGTGCGTGTCAGCGGGCGTGTAGGTGGGGTGTCAGGGCGGTATCAGGGGACGGCGTGACAGTGGTTCTCGTAACGGCGAGAACGACTGAAAGGCAAGAGTGATGACTGCTCAGGGAACTACTCGGGGTAATGCGTGGAGCGGCATGGTCGAGGTGGACGACACCGCGCTGGCGGTGACCGACACTGGTGGCGACGGGATTCCGGTGATCTACCTGAACGGGCAGTTCGCTACCCAGGGTTACTGGAAAAAGACCATTGCCGAACTGGGTGACGGCTTCCGGCACATCACCTTCGACGAGCGGGGGCGTGGGCGGAAGTCCAAGACTTCCAAGGACTACTCGTTCGAGGCGGCGGTGCGGGATGTGGATGCCGTGCTCGCGGCCAGGGGTGTGGAGCGGGCCATCGTCGTGGCGTGGTCCTATGGCGCGGTCGTGGGAGCGCATTGGGCGCAACGGAATCCGGAGCGGACCATCGGGGCGGTGCTCGTGGACGGCGCGTTTCCGTACGACTGGCTCGACGACGCGATGGAGCAGCGGATCCGGAAACTGTTCAAGCGGTTGAACTGGGTGATGCCGTTGCTGCGGCCGACGGGGTTGACGCCGCGGTTGTCAGCGGCCGAGCAGGCCGAGAGCAATATCGAGCTCGGGAAACTCTCGCGGGAGAGTGCGCTGGGTCCGGTGTTGGACGCGATCACAGTTCCGGTGCGGTATGTGATCGCTTCGGGGACGTCGTTCGGCAGCAAGAAGGACGAGCAGGAGAAGATCCGCAAGGGACTGGATTCGGCTGTCGCCCGCAACGAGAACATCGAGCTCGCGGCGAAGGTACCGAGCAATCACGGTGCGATCCTGCGGAAGGATTTCCGGGCGATCGCGGATTCGGTGCGCGAAATCGCCGGATGAGGCCGACGGAGCCGGGAAGCGTCGAACTTCCCGGCCGGGCCGGTCAGGAGTTGACGCGCTCGGTGGGGTCTTCGTCGGGAGAACCCTTGCGACGCATCCGCTTGACGACCTCGACGACGATCGGCAGCACGGAGACGGCGACGATGAGCAGGAAGATCAGGTCGACATTGTCGCGGACGATGGCGATCTGACCGAGCAGGAAGCCGAGATAGGTGACACCGGAACCCCAGGCGATACCGCCGACCACGTTGTAGACGAGGAACGTCCGGTACCGCATGCCGGACGCGCCCGCCACCACGGGCGCGAAGGTACGCACGATGGGGACGAAGCGGGCGAGCACGATGGTGATCGGTCCGTGCTTTTCGAAGAATTCGTGGGATTCGTCGATGTAGCGCTTCTTGAAGAACCGGGCGTCGTTGCTCTTGAACAACGCGGTCCCACCGCGCGCACCGATCACGTACCCGACCTGATCGCCGAGGATCGCGGCGACGGGGATCAGCACGAGCAGCACCCCGATCGGCGCGAACGGTTCGATCTCGGTCGACTTAGACGCCGCGATCAGTCCGGCGGTGAACAGCAGGGAATCGCCGGGCAGCAGGGGGAACAGCAATCCGGACTCGATGAACACCACAAGCAGCAGCCCGGCGAGCATCCAGGTGCCGAAGGAGTTGAGCAGGTTCACCGGGTCGAGGAAGCCGGGCAGCAGCGCGAGGTGCACGGTGTCGGCCGGGAGGTGCGAGGTCATAGTCCTACCTGGGGATGACGGGTCGGTTCACGTCGTCATTGTTCCATTCGGACGCTATCACCCGGCCCGCGCCATCACCCTCACGGCGATAGCGAGCCCACATGACCACGGAAATGGGGGCATACGGTCCCGTACGCCGCAGTAACGATCTTGCAGGTGGGGGCGACATGGTTCGTGACATGCGGCCCGTCGGGGGGCCTGCCCACCTGTAGGTCGTTCGAACGGGATCAACATATGAATCTGCGTGCGTTTCTCGCGAAACATCGCATCGCTTCTGCTGTTGCCGCGCCTGCGGCGTTGGGGGTCGCGGCCATCGTCGCCGCGTCGTTCGCGGTGACATCGAAGCCCGCTTCCCCCGAATACACCCTCACCACATCGGTGACCGAGTGCCGCGAGATGGTGACCATCTCGGTGGCCGGACGCAACGACACCCCGGTCGAGGGCACCACCGCCATGCTGCTCGACGCCAACGGCAACCCGCTGCCCGCCGCGCTGTCGGGCGACCACAGCAGTGTGTGGGTCGACCCGGTGGTGAACGCGCCACGTGACGATCTGGCCGAAGGCCAGTACGCGGCGGTGTACATCGCCTATCCGGCGGACATGTCGACCTACGAGGACGCGGTGAACGCGGGTGTCGCCAACACCCAGCGCGTGATGCGGGAGATCTCCGCGGCGTGCCCGGACACCAAGTTCTCCATCGTCGGCTACAGCGAGGGCGCCGACGTGGTCCGCCGCGTCGCCGAGGGCATCGGCAACGACGATCCGGCGGACGGCTACGGAGTGGTCGACCCCGACGACGTGCTCGGTGTGGTGATGTTCGCCGATGCCGGTCGCGGTGCCGGCGAGGGCCCGTTCATCGGCGCCGAGGACCCGTTCGCCAACCCGGACGGTTTCGACCAGAAGTACCAGGACGGCACGAAGCCGATCTCGGGCAAGGGCGTGACCACGGGCGGCGACTTCGGCGCCCTCAACGGCAAGATCGCCTCGTTCTGCTCCGAGGGCGACCTGACTTGTGCCGCGCCGGAGAACATTTCGCTGCTGCAACTGGCCGCCAATGTGGGCAGGCAGATCAATGTCGATGATCTGCAGCGCGACGGTCTCACCCCGGCGACGGGCCAGGACATGGCGTTCACCCTCGGCCGGATCGCGATGGCCGCCTTTTCCGATATCGCCGCCAACCCCAATTGGATGGCCAGCGACGAAACCTTCCTCGATGTGCTGCTGAAGGTTTCGGACCCGGATTACAAGCCGGGTGAGACGAAGGCGCCCGCGAAGGCGGACACGATTGCGGCCGAGAAGATCTCGCCGCTGGCGTACCTGCCGCAGAAGGTGTTCAACGAGATCGTCGGGCTGATCGTCACGAACCAGAACACCATCCCGGTCGCGCTGAGCGATCCGTACCAGCTCACCCTCGGCCCCAACGGCACCGGTCATCACTTCGACTACTGGCGCGATTCCGATGCGGCCAACGGTAAGCCGCTGACCTCGGCGGAGTACGCCGCTGCCTGGCTGACACACCTGGCCAAGCAGGCGCAGGCGGGCGAGACGGTCGACGCGAAGTCGGCTCCGGAGGACGCCGATGTGACGGCTGCGCTCGCCGCGCCGACCAAGCCGGCGACCACGACCACCTCGGCGGCGCCGAGCACGTCCAAGGTGGCCGCGCCTACGTCGAGCACGTCGAAGGCGGCGACCAGCACGTCGAAGCCGACGACCACCGTCGAATCGTCGACCGTCGCGCCGTCCACCACGACGGCCCCGCCGACCACGACCGAAGAACCGGCGACCAACCAGGCCGCCGCCCCGGAAACCACCACCCAGGCGCCCGCGCCGAGCACAACAGTGGCTCCGACCACAACGGTCGCGCCGAGCACCACTGTCGAACCGTCCACCACCGCGACGAACTGATCGACGCCGAAGAACCCGGTGTGACCTCGTGTCGCACCGGGTTTTTCGTGTCCGCGCCCGCCGGGAACGCACCGACATCGCGGTCCGACGCGCCGATCATGGTGACTGTGACGGGCCTCGGTGCAATGATCGGCGGGTGACTCAGTGGCTCCCACTCCTCGGCTCGCTCCCCGTCGCCGGCGCAGTTCTGGTCGGCGTGCTCGCCAACAACCGAACCCACCGCGATGCACTCGCGGCGGCCGACGAGCGTGGCAGGCAGGCGCTCGACGCCGCGCAACGCCATGTCGAGCTGTCGAACATGGTCGGCGACCAACGTGATCACGAGGCGTGGCGGCGCGAGGCCGTGCTCGCCGCGGTCGCTTCGATCCTGGAGACCTCGGCGTCGGTGCGGGCCGATCTGGCCAGCTGTGGCGATTGGGAACTGCTCACCGTCGACGAGATCGACAATGTGGGCGCGCAGATCCACAAGGTGATCTGGGATCGCCCGAGCGGCATGCTCACCCGGTTGCGGGTGGTGGCCCATCGCCGCATCCCGAACAAGTGCGAGGACCTGCTGCGCACGCTCACCGCCGCTCAGCACATCACCATGCAGCGCCTGAAGCTCCACATCGATGTGGAGGCGACGGTGGAGGAGCTCGAGGAGATGGCGTCGCTGTGGCAGAAGGCGATGCGTCATGCGGCCGAGCAGGAGCGGGCGCTGGTGGAGACCACCCGGATCGAACTCGGGATCGAGATCGCCTCGAAAACCGTAGGCGCGGAACCGGCTCCGGTACCGGTCCGGCCGGTTGCCGAAACCCCGTCGCCGACAGCACATTCCGACGAGCCCGAGTCGGAGCAGGTGACGGAGCAACCGCAGTCCGTGCCAGAGCGATCCGCTGACATCAAGGCCGAACCCGAACAGGCCACCGAGACTCAGCCGATCGCGGAATCAGAGCACCCGACCGAAGCACTGGCCGATGATCCGCGCGACGCTGCCGACCCACGCGAAGCGGAAACGGTCAGGGCCTGATCCGCTCTCGCATGCGAGACCGACGGATGCACTGATCCGCGGCTCGGTGGAACAACGCCTGCTCGTCCGGACCGCTGTTTCCCGGTACGAGGTGAGGCTGTGGTGCGCTGTGGAGTTCGGCAGGGTCGCGACGTTCGGCTGACGTCCTCCACACCACCGGGTAGCGTGGATACATACGGCACGCAGGGGTGCCGTAGCCGACAGCGTGGTCGATCATCTGAAATCTTTGCCATCACCTGTCGTCAGGGGGCGATCTCGCATGGATCTCATAGCGCCGCTGGATGCGCTGTTCTTGCTCGCGGAATCTCGGGAACACCCGATGCACGTCGGGTCACTGCAACTGTTCGAACCGCCCGAGGATGCCGGGCCCGACTACCTTCGCGAACTCCGCGAAACCTTACTGGCCGACAACACCGTTCGGCCCACCTTCAGCAGGCGGCCCGCCACCTGGCTGGGCGCTCCGCAGCTGGCGTGGACCGAGGACGACGAGGTCGACCTGGACTATCACGTGCAGCACAGCGCACTGCCCGCGCCCGGCGGGATGGACCAGCTGCTCGACCACGTCTCGACCCTGCACAGCGCGCTGCTCGACCGGCACCGCCCGATGTGGGAGATGCATTTCATCGAGGGTCTGGCCGACAGCCGCTTCGCCTTGTACGCGAAGATGCACCACGCGCTGATCGACGGCGTTTCCGCCCAGCGGATCATGCAGCGCACCCTCACCACCGATCCGTTCGCCACCGAGGTGACGGTTCCGTGGAACCTGCCGCGCAAGGAGCGCACACCGCGGACCGCGCAGCCGAAGACGGGACTGCTCGGCGCGCTGTCGTCGGCGAGTTCATCGGCGGCCGCGCTGCTGAAAGCCACCAGGACCGGGCTGCTCGAGCAGCAGCTCACCCTCCCGTTCGAGGCGCCGCGCACCATGCTCAACGTGCCGATCGGGGGCGCTCGCAAGTGCGCGGTGCGCAGCTGGTCGATGGACCGGCTCAAGCAGGTGAAGAAGGCGACCGGCACCACCCTCAACGATGTGGTGCTCGCGATGTCGGCGGGCGCGCTGCGCGCGTACCTGCTGGAGCACAACGCCTTACCGGACAAGCCGCTGATCGCGATGGTCCCGGTGTCGTTGCGCGACGAGGACGACCTCGACACACAGGGCGTGAAAGTGGCTGCGCTGCTGTGCAATCTCGGTACCGATATCGAGGACCCGGCGGAACGCCTTCGGGTGGTGAGTGATTCGATGCGGCGCAACAAGCAGGTGTATCACGGCCTCGGTCCGCTGCAGACGCTCGCCGTGTCGGGTGCGGTGGTGAGCCCGATGGCGGCGATGCTGCTCCCGGGGTTCGCGTCGATGACGGCGCCGCCGTTCAACATCGTCATCTCCAATGTGCCCGGTCCGCGCGAATCGATGTACTGGAACGGCGCGCGCCTGGACGCGGTCTTCCCGCTCTCCATCCCACTGGACAGCCAGGCCGTGAACATCACCCTCACCTCCAATGCCGACAACCTCGATTTCGGCCTGGTCGGGTGCCGCCGCACCCTGCCCGACCTGCATCGATTGCTCGACCACCTGGAGGAATCGCTGTCGGCGCTGGAGGACGCGGCACTCTAGAAATTGGGCATTCTCCACCAAACTAGAACGTGTTACAGTTCGGTATGCGTACCGAATTCTGCGAACAGCTCGGCATCGAATTCCCGATCTTCGCCTTCACCCACTGCCGCGACGTCGTGGCGGCGGTGAGCAATGCGGGCGGACTCGGGGTGCTCGGCGCGGTCGGCTTCACCGCCGAACAGCTCGAGGTGGAGCTGGCTTGGCTCGATGAACACGTCAACGGCATCTACGGCGTCGACCTGGTGATCCCCTCGAAGTACGAGGGCAAGGGTGTCGACGGCCTGACCCCCGAACAGCTGGAGAAGCAACTGGCGCAGATGGTTCCGCAGGGCCATCGCGACTTCGCCCAGCAGATCCTCTCCGACCACAACGTGCCGCCGCTGCCCGACGGCGAACACCACAACGAGCTGCTCGGCTGGACCGCGACCACCGCGGGCCCGCAGGTCGACGTCATCCTGAACCATCCCAAGGCCAAGCTCGTCGCCAACGCACTCGGCACCCCGCCCGACGATGTCATCAAGCGCATCCAGGACTCCGGCCGGGTGATCGGCGCGCTGTGCGGTTCGGTGAAGCACGCGATGAACCACAAGGCCGCGGGCCTGGACTTCGTGGTGTGTCAGGGCACCGAGGGTGGCGGGCACTGCGGCGAGGTGTCCTCGCTGGTGCTGTGGCCGCAGGTGATCGAGGCGATCGGTGACACGCCGGTGCTGGCCGCCGGTGGTATCGGCAACGGCGCGCAGGTAGCGGCGGCGCTGGCGATGGGCGCGGCGGGCGCGTGGACGGGCTCGCTGTGGCTCACCGTCGAGGAGGCCAATGTGCCGCCCGCGCAGATGGAGACCTACCTCGAGGCCGACAGCCACTCCACCATCCGCTCGCGGTCGTGGACGGGCAAGCCGTGCCGCATGCTGCGCAACGACTGGACCGACGCCTGGGAGTCCACCGACACTCCCGACCCGCTGCCGATGCCGCTGCAGATGATGGTTGCCCTCGACGGCGTCAAGCGCGGACACCGCTACCCCGAGGCCGCCAAGGACGTGAACTTCAATCCGGTGGGCCAGGTGGTCGGCATGATGAACAAGGTGGAGCGCAGTGCCGACGTGATCGAGCGACTGGTGAACGAATACGTCACCGCGTGCGATCGGCTCAGCACCCTGAACTCCTGACCGTCCGGATGCCGGTAGGTTGCCGGCGCCACACCGTCGCAATGGCACTGCTCGCCTAGACTCGCGGTATCTCACCCAGGTGCACAGTGCCCAACGGTTGCGGACGGCGGTGACATGGCTTCCGAACACAGGATCAGCACGTGGGCGGCGGCGCGCAAGCGGGTCGCCGAGGCCGTGGCGACCACCCGCGCGCAGTACCCCGGCCGGCCGGCGCCGGTGGACGACCCACCGGTACCGGCCGATCTGCTGAACCTGCTGTGCCGCCTCGGCGTGGCGCTGGTCGGCTCGGGCGAGACCTCCCAGGGCGTGCAACAGATCCTCGACCGGCTGTCCAAGCGATACGCCACCGACAACATCCATTTCATGGTGCTGCCCACGGCGGTGTTCGTGCGCGTTCGCACGCACGAGGGATCCGCGGTCGACATGCTCGACGCGCGGGTGGGCACCCTGCCACTCGACCAGATCGCCGGGCTCTACAAACTCATCGACAAGATCGAGCAGGACGCGCCGCCACCCGCCGAGGCATCGGCCGACCTCGACAAGATCCTGTCGGCGAAACCGGGCAGTCCGCCGTTGGTGATCCTGCTCGGTCATGTGGTGCTGACGGTCGGGATCGGCATGATGCTCAATCCCGGGGCGCGGGCACTGGTCGGGTACGTGGTGCTCGGGCTGATCGTCGGGTTGCTCACTCAGCTGGCCGACCGGTTCCGGCTGCTGAAGTCGTCGCTGCCGGTGGTCGCGGCGGCCGTGGTCGCGATGCTGTCGTTCGGGTTCCCCGGGGCGCTGGCCGGTGGTCAGCCGCAGCAGTTGCTGATCCCCGCCGTTGCGACGCTGCTGCCCGGGGCGATGCTCACCAACGGCACGATCGAGCTGTCGACCGGGTCGATGGTCGCGGGGGCCAGTCGGCTCGTCTATGGCATCAACATGCTGTTCCTGCTGGCCTTCGGGCTGTTCGTGGGCATCAGTCTGCTCGGGCAGTTGCAGACGGTTCCGGTGAGTTCGGCCCAATTGGGTTGGTGGGCACCGCTGCTCGGCGTACTGCTGATCGGGTACGGGCATTCGTGGCGGTCGAGCGCGCCGCAGAATTCGGTGGGCTGGCTGCTACTCGTCCTCTACATCACCTATCTCGCGCAGTTCGCCGGAAAGGCGCTGTCGGGACCGCTGACCGGCACGTTTCTCGGCGGACTCGTCGCCGTGCCCGCGGCCTACCTGATCCGGAACCGCAAGAACGCACCGCCGACGCAGGTGGCGTTCCTGCCCGCGTTCTGGATGCTCGTGCCCGGCGGCATCAGCCTCACGGGCATCTCGGAGCTGGTGATGCGCACCCACGGTGGAGCCGCGAGCGGCGGTCTGGAAGTGATTGCCTCGGCATTGCTGTCGGTGATGTCGATCGCGCTGGGCGTGATGGTCGGTTCGGGCCTGCGGGCGACCTACCCGCCGCACGTCGGACCGATCCTCGATTCGATCGTGCCCAGAGCGCACCTGCCGTGGCATCACACGGCCGACGCGCGGCACGCCGCCGAGGCCCGCCGCCACGGCGACCCAGACAGCTCAGGCTGATTCGGCCTCGGCCGCGGGGCCGGTGATGCCGAGCAGATCGTCGAACCGGGCGATCACCTTCTCGTGGTACAGGGCGAAAAGGTCGACGAACAGGGCCGATTGCGCCTCTGTCGGCTCGGAGCCCGACTCCCACACCGCGAGCAGCGCACGCCAGACGAGCACGTGCAGGTCGGCGGCGACGGCGAAGTAGGCGGTGACCGCCTCGGGCACCTCGGCGACCATGTCACCGATCGTATTGAGCACCGCGCGTTGCATGCTCATCCCGAGCGCACCCAGCACCCGCCGGATCAGGGCGATCTCGGTGGCGATGATGCGCGGATAGTCGGGCACGGTGTGGCGGGCGAGCGCCTCGAGCTCGTCGACGGTTGCGGCGAGTTCGCGGTGGTCGAGCGTTTTCGCCGCGCCGGTGTAGGTGAGCAGCGCCTCGAGGACGATGCCGCGTTCCACCTCGACGATGTCGGCGAACATCTCCGCCGCGATCTCGGGCGCCGACAGGGAGAAGCGGAACAGGTGCCGGTAGGCGTCCATCCCGCCTTCGGAGCGCACATCGCGAATGGTGAAGCCCTTGCCACGGCGCGCCTCGACGAAGCCGTAGGACTCGAGCCTGCCGAGGGTGAGCTGGGCGGTGGCCCGGTTCATCCCGAATTCGTCCGCGACCTGGCGCACCGAGGGCATCAGCTCGCCCGGCCGGTACTCGCCGGTGGCGACACGGCGGGCCAGCTCGTCGGCGACGTCGGCGACCACCGTCCGGGATCCCATCGAAGAAACACCTCTCGGTCATGATCCGGCTACGTCCCAGACAGCTTAGGCGCTGGACACGACGCTTGGCACGGTCGGCAATCCTCGCGGTGATTCCCCACCCCGGCCGATCAGCAAACCGATCCGACCGACCGGCATGTTCAGCGACCGGCAGGCAACCGGCGATTCGGGCAGCGAGAATTCCCGATTCGGCTGCGCGCGGATCAGACAGCGTTGCGCCGCATCGTGATTGAATGCGCACGTATCGGCGGGACCCCAGACTCTGGAGGATGCGTTGAAGCAGATTCATTTCGTCGTGTGCGCGGTCGCCGCGCTCACCGTGATCGCCGGAGCCTCCGGCTGTGGTGAGGACTCCGGCAACCAGTCCGCACATCCGAGCAGCACCGTCGCGCCGACCACATCGGCCCAGGTGGTCGCCCCGCCGAGTGAGATCGTCGAGTCGACCCGCGCGGCGGCATCGAGCACGACTAGGGCGACTTCCACCGCGTCGAGGACCACGAGCGCGGCCCCCGACGAGCCCGTCGAGGACGTGGACTGCGGGCCGGTCACCGACGCCGTCGGCGGCACCCGCACGGTGATCGCCGTCGGCTCGCCGGAGGGCCGACCCGGCTGCACCGAGGCGATCAATGTCGCCTCCACCTACGTGACGACGATCCAGCCGTCCGACGAACTCGACGTCGACGGCTGGGACTGCCACGCCCAGCCCGATCCGGCCGTCCCGTCGATCTGCGAGAAGGACGGGCTCACCATCGCGCTGCGGGCGAACTAGATCATGTTCTTCTCGCCCATCCAGCGCATGATCGGCCAGCCGAGCGCCACCGGGATCCAGCAGGTGAGCACGCGATAGAGCAGCACGGCGGGCACCGCGATCTCTGCGGGCACCCCGAAGGCGGCAAGACCACCGATCAGGGCCGCTTCCACCGCACCGACACCGCCGGGGGTCGGCGCGGCCGAGGCGAGGGTGCCGCCGATCATGGTGACGATCGTGACGGCGACGAAATCGGTTCCGCCACCGAAGGCCTCGACGCTCACCCACAGCACGAACGCCTTGCCGAGCGTGATCACCGCCGACCCACCGACGATCACGGAGAACCGCACCGGGTTGCGGGCGAGCGCGACGACCTCGCCCACCACCTCCCGGATCTGCGGCCACACCGAATGGTTCACCCAGCGGCGCAGTTTCGGCACGAACATGAACGCGCCGATCAATCCGACGCCCACCCCGGCGGCCAGGTACAGCACGGTGGCGTCGGGCACGATGTGGGCGAGATTGGTCGAGGTGCCCGCGACCACGCTGAACACCACGAGCAGCACCAGGTGGGTGAGCACCTGCATGGACTGCTGCAAGGCGACGGCTCCGGTGGCGCGCGCGGTCGACATGCCCGCCTGCACGAGGAACCGCACGCTCAGGGCCAGTCCGCCGACACCGGCCGGGGTGGTGGTGGCGACGAAGGTGTTGGCAAACTGTTCGAGGAACAGGTCGCGGACCCGGACCAACCCGTCGGCACAGGCGCCGAGCGCGGCCGCCGCACCGACATAGGTGAATGCGGTGATGACCAGGCCGAGCAGCGCCCACCACCAATTCAGGGTGCGCAGTTGGCTGAAGAACGTGGGCACCTGGCTGAAGAACGGGTAGGCCACGTAGACGAGCGCGACGAGCAGCACCAGCTGGATCACCTGATTGCGGGTGAACCGGGTGAGCTGTTCGGAACCGATGCGGTCGTGACCGGTCTGCTCCCGCACCTCTTCTCGCGCGGTGGCCATCACCTTGGCCCACTTCGGCACCGTCTTGCGGATGCCCGCGGGCATGGCCGATTTGGTGAGCCTGCTCGCGGCGGTGACGACGGCGCTCTCGCCGAGTACGCCGACGGCCGCCGACACGGCCTCGTGCTTGCCGAACAGCGCGGTGGTCGACACCAGCAGCTGCGCGATGTCGGTTTGGCGCTGGGAGTCCGACGCCCCGAATTCGGCGGCGGCGAAACCGTTGAACAGGGTGTCGCCCTGGCACATCCGCACATGGTCGGGGCGCAGGTCGCCGTGGCTGATCTGGTTGTCGTGCAGGCGGACCAGCGAGCGCCACACGCCGGGCAGCACCTGCGCGGAGAGCTTGCGCAGGGGTGTGCCGCGAGGGACGGTGTGCGCGTACAGCATCCAGCCACGGTTCAGGCTCGCCACCGCGACCTGATGCGCCGAGGCCATACCGAGATCACCGATGGCGATACCGAGCAGCGCGCGATGTTCCACCGCCCGGTGCAGCGAGCCGTGCAGTGGCGCGGTCTCGCTGGAGCGGAAGGTGATCCAGCGCCACAGCTGGCGGATGGCGCCGAAACTGCGCTGGTTCTTGCCGTACAGCTCGACGATGAGTTCGGATTCGGGCCCGTCGACGGCGGTGGCGAGCAGCAGCGGCCCGCGACCGGCGGGGCGGACCACCCGGAACGAGTTCACCGTGTACCCGCGTTCGGCCAGCACGCGCACGGCAGCGTCGAGAGGCACCTCGAGCGCGGGTGTGCCGACCAGCCAGACGATCACCGCTCCGACCAGCCAGCCGACGACCAGACCGAGCATCGCCCGCGCGGGCACCACCGAACTCACCACCAGGTGGATCGGCGCGAACATCAGCAGCAGAAACCACATCCAGCGCCTCGGCCGCACCGGCAACCACGGGCTCGACACGGTGAGCATGGCGGCGAGCATGGCGATCCAGCGTGGATCGTCGAGGAACTGGGAAAGGAACGTGTCGAACCGGTCTGGCACCGGCAGATGCCATTTGGGCGTGGAGATGCCCGCCCCGGTGATCGACAGGGCCAGCACCGCGAGCAGTCCCGCCGCGCCGTAGCCGAAGAGCAGTTTCCACTGTCGGCGCACCACGAGTTCGATGAAGATGGCGAACGGCAACGCCAGGATGAGCATCCCGTAGATCAGGTAGACCAGCGTCGACTGCTCGGGACTGAGGAAGTCGACGATCTTGGCGACGGACCGTTCCAGCGCCAGCCATTCGGGCCGCGTGATGAGCGAACCCGCCACCACGACGCCGACGCCCAACGACGCCGCGACCACCCGGACGATGTCACTCGTCCGCCTGATCCTCGGCTGCAGGAGACTCCCCGTGACCGGGATCTCCCGCCCGTCGACTCGCATGAGCCGCACGATACACACCGACACGCCGTGGAACCGCCGTGACATCACCCAATCTCGTAGTCGCCTTTGACCAGCGTGAACCGGGTCACAGACCATCACATCACGACGCCGCGTCCCGTCCAGGAAGCAAGGAACCACCTCACCGGAAGGAACGATCATGCAGGTTCTGCTCGCCGGGGCGACCGGTGCCATCGGGCGCCCTCTGATCCGCGCACTCACCGCCCACGGGCACGCTGTCACCGCCATCGTGCGCAACCCGGCCAACCACGGGCTGGTTCGCGAACTCGGTGCCGAACCCGTCACCGCCGATGTCCTCGATCGCGAGGGGCTGCTGCGCGCACTGGACGGCGTGCGCGCCGATGCGGTGATCCATCAGGCCACCGCGCTGCGCGATGCCAAGCCTCAGCGCCGCATCCCCGCCGACGATCCGACCGGCCTGTTGCGCACGGTCGGCTCCGCCCATCTGCTCGAGGCGGCAGAGCTGGTCGGCGCCCGGCGCTTTCTCACCCAGTCGCTGATCCTCGGCTACGGCTACCGCGACCACGGCACGGTTCCGCTCACCGAGCGCGACACGTTCGGCGTGTACGACGGCGGCGTGGCCGACGAAGTCGTGCGGGCGTGCGTGTCGGCGGAGGAGCAGGCGTTCGCGGCGGCCGGACTCGAGGCGATCGCGTTGCGCTACGGGCTGTTCTACGGTCCGGGCGCGTTCAGCGACCTCTTCGGCGACATGATGCGCAAGCGTCAGCCGGTGGGCCCGCGCGGAGAGGGCGGGGTGAACAGTTGGCTGCATGTGGAAGACGCCGCCGCCGCGACGGTGGCGGCGCTGGAACGTGGGGTCGCCGGTCGCGCCTACAACCTCGCCGACGACACCCCGATCACCTGGGGTGAGTTCTTCCGTCTGGTGCGGCACAGCAAGCAGGCGCCGCGGCCGATCCGATTGCCACTGTGGCTGGTTCGGCTCGGTGTGCCCTATATCGCCGCGCTGATGGGTGATACGTCGATGCGGATCTCCAGCGAACTCGCGCACGCGGAATTGGGTTGGCAGCCCAGGTATTCCAGCGTCGCCGACGGACTCGCGGCCGGTTGAGCTGCTCGCCGGGTCAGGATGCGGTGACGCGGGCGTTGACGGCGGCGCGGTCGTGGGCGGGGATCACTTCGATCTCCGGTGGCAGGGCGTGCAGGCGGTGGATGGTCTCGAACGCGGCGGTGCGGTCGTGGTCGACGAAATCGCCGGGGATCGGTGCCTTTTCGCGGATCAGTTCGATCTGCCGCCTGCTCCACACCGCGTCGCCCGCCAGCAGCACGCGGCTGCCGTCGTCCACGGCAAGGAGCACGCCGACGCTGCCCGGCGTGTGGCCCACCAGGTCGACGATCAGGACCGAGCCGTCGCCGAACAGGTCGTGGCTGCGACGGAAGGTGAGTACCGGTGGGCCGTCGAGGTCGTACAGGTCGAACACCCGTCCACGCAGCGGGCCGCGCGCCACGGCGAACGGCGCACCGGAATCGCCCATGGCCCAGCGGTATTCGGCCCCCGGCACGCGGATAGGAACCCAGCCGGGCAACTCGTAGAGCCCGGAGACGTGATCCCAGTGCAGGTGGGTGGGCAGCACGAAGTCGATGTCGGCGCCGGTGAGTTCGTGGTCGGCGAGTGCCTCGCTCAGCCCGCGCACGGGGTCGTCGAGGGCGACCACGCGCGCGATGGGGAAGGGGAGTTCGGGCAGCACCCGCTGGTGCACGCCCGCACAGAGGGCGGGATCGACCAGGAAGGTGGCCTCGGGGTGGCGGATCAGGAAGGCCGACATGGTGAGCGGCGTGCAGCGCAACGTCCGCGTGCCCTCGACGACCGCCGCCGTCGGTGCCGACAACTCGGCCTGGGTGAGCGCGGCGAGCGAGACGGTGTGGCGCGCCGGTGGCAGTGGCGCCTGCTCGAGGGCGGCGAGGAAGCGGGTGTCGGCGCCGCGCGGCCACAGCAGCCGTGGGCCCGAGGAGATCGCGGCGACACCACAGGTGAGAAGCGTCGTCAACATAGCTCTGTGCTCACCCATGAGTGCCACCGTAGGCGATGGCGGCGACGACCGACCACCGCAATGATTCCGCATCCACATCCAGCGAATACCGGGCTATCAGTCGGTGCGTCCCATCAGCCGGTCCGTCTCGCGGCGTTCGCGTTTCGTCGGCCTGCCCGCACCGCGATCGCGGCGTGGCAAGGTGGCGAGGACTTCCTTCGGTGGGGGCGGTGGACTGCGGTCGATCAGGCACTGGGCGGCCACGGGCGGGCCGACGCGCTTGTGGATGATCTGCTCGACCACGACGATGCGTTCCGTCCCGGCGTGCCGGATCCTGATCTCGTCACCGCGACGCACCGGCTGGGCGGGTTTCACCGTCACCCCGTTGACGCGCACGTGCCCGGCGCGGCAGGCATCGGCCGCCGCCGACCGGGTCTTGAACAGACGAACCGACCAGGTCCACGCGTCGACGCGGGCCTGGTCGGGTGATCGTTGTTCCGCTGGGGACACCCCTTAGACGATACGGCGTGCCGTTACGACGTCGTCGGCGGAGAGCTGGGTGTAGGACACCGGGGTGCCCGACTGCACGGCGTTCAGCAGCTGACCGTTGCCGGCGTAGATGCCGACGTGGCCGCCACCGTTGGTGATGACGATGTCACCGGCCTGCAGGTTGTCGAAGGACACGGGCGCACCCACGTGGGACTGCTCGAAGCTGGTGCGGGGCAGCTCGACACCGGCCTGGCGGTAGGCCCACTGCACGAGACCGGAGCAGTCGAAGCTCGACGGGCCCGCGGCACCCCAGTTGTAGGAGGCACCGAGCTTGCTGCGCGCGGCGTCGAGGGCGATGTTGCCCGCCGACTGCTGCTGCTGCTCGAAGGGGTTGTCGAACTGCACGCTCGGCAGCTGCGGCGCGGCCTGGCCCTGCGGAGCGACCATGGACTGCAGCTGCTTTTCCACCTGCTGGGCGGGCTGCTCGAGTTCGGGCGGCAGATCGAAATTGCCGAGGCCCGGAATGTTGATCGTGGCGGCCTGCGAAATCGCTGGCATCGCACCGGTTGTGGCGGCCACCGCACCCATGACGAGTGCACCCTTGACGGAATTCGGCAGACGAGAATCCCGCTGCAAGCTGTGTTTACCCACCGAGACGAGTCTCCGATCTTGCTGCTCACCCGCCGCGCTGTCGTGTTCGCTTGGGAAACACGATTATTCGGCGGTGACCCGTGGCGCCGCTTCTCTGACGAAGCGACAGACTCCACTAAGTCACGAGAAGATTACGGCCTGTGATCCACGGTGTCCAGCGGTGCCCGCAAGTTGTTTTCCCGTTGCCGCCAAAGCCCTGTTCAGCGCGCTGCCACGGCGTGTCGAGAGGGATAACGGTCCGGTCTCCCGATGTCACTGTCCGTCGCGGTCGCGCAGCGCCTGTTCGAGTTCGGCGATGCGGCTGCGGGCATCGGCGAGGTCGGCCTCGAGGCGGCCCAGCGCCGCAACGACCGGACCGATGGCGATGTGGGCGACGGCCTCCACGGGGTTCATGTCGCCGGTTCCCGCCGCGAGGGCGGCCAGCACGCCACGCTTGATGGTGTCGGCCCGGTGCGCGCCGGGCGGCACCCGCCAGCCGGCGACGACCTGGGCGGGCGTCAGGTAGATCGGTGACGTGGCGTCCTCGTCTCGCGATGGTTGCTCCGAGCTTGGCTCCTCGAACATCGGGCTCCGTTTCTTTCTCGGGTTCGCTAGCAGTATCTAGGACACGGCACAGAGTTACCGAGATTCTGCCGTGCACACGCGCTACGGTTGCCAGGCATGGACCCCGTGCGCAATCCCTATGCTCCCGGCGCCGGTCAGCGTCCGCCCGAATTGGCCGGGCGCGACAAGCAACTCGCCGCCTTCGACATCGTCCTGGAACGGGTGGCACGCGGGCGGCCGGAGCGCAGCGTGATGCTCACCGGGTTGCGCGGAGTGGGAAAGACCGTGCTGCTCAATCAGCTTCGGTCGGCCGCGGTGTCGCGCGGCTGGGGTACCGGCAAGATCGAGGCACGGCCCGATCAGGATCTGCGCAGACCGCTGTCCTCGGCGCTGCACATGGCGGTGCGCGCGGTCGCGATGGCGCATCGCAATCCGGAACAGGTCGACGATTTCCTCGGCATCCTCAAGGCTTTCGCGTTGCGCGCCACCGCCGACAAAGGCATGCGCGAACGCTGGCAGCCGGGTATCGATGTGCCCGCGGTGACCGGCCGGGCCGATTCCGGCGATATCGAGATCGATCTGATCGAGTTGTTCAAGGAGGCCGCGGCGCTGGCCGCCGCGATCGGGGTGGGCATCGGCATATTCATCGACGAGATGCAAGATCTCGGGCCCGCCGATGTGTCGGCGATCTGCGGCGCCTGCCACGAATTGAGCCAGGATGCCGCGCCGCTGATCGTGGTCGGCGCCGGCCTGCCGCACCTGCCCGCGGTGCTGTCGGCGTCGAAAAGCTATTCCGAGCGTCTGTTCAGCTATCACCGCATCGACCGGCTCGATCGGGAGTCGGCGGATCAGGCGCTGATCGCGCCCGCCGAGCGTGAGGAGGTGAAGTTCACCTCCGAGGCGCTCGATTCGCTGTACCAAAGGGCCGACGGTTACCCGTATTTCGTGCAGGCGTACGGGAAGGCGGCCTGGGATCAGGCGCCCGAGAGCCCGATCACGGCCGAGGACGTGGCCGTGGCCTCCCCCGCGGCCGAGGAGGAACTCGCCGTCGGCTTCTTCGGTTCGCGCTACGAACGCGCGACTCCCGCGGAGCGCGAGTACATGCGGGCGATGGCCGACCTGGCCGGGGACGACGGCCCGGTCGCCACGGCCGCGGTCGCCGCCGAGCTGGGCCGTAAGCCCGCCTCGGTCTCCCCTGCCCGCGACGGGCTCATCAAGAAGGGCCTGATCTACTCCGCCGAGCGCGGGACTATCGGCTTCACGGTTCCGCATTTCGGGCGCTATCTACGCAGCGTATAGAAATATCTGGCTCTATAGCTGTTTCACTAGACATCGATATAGATGGCTGAGGAACGCCCTCTCGACACTCCTCTTCGTAGTTCTAGATGAAACCCTAGATTCCTTTAGAGATTCCTGTGATCACGGGAACCGCCACGCCGGAGTCTTTTGCGCATCGGCTGAATAACGCGGGACATGCCCGGTTAACGCCAGGGCTACCTAGGTCGAAACACCACCACAGCCCGCGAACCCAGTCGACCAGGAGGCCCAGCCCATGGACACCACAACGGCCGAGGCCCGCCGCTGCACCGTCGTCGCCGACGACGGCACGCCGATCGCCACCCGCACCTACGGCTCCCCCGACGCCCCGATGACCGTCGTCTTCGTGCACGGCCACTGCCTGCACACCGAATCGTGGGCCCACCTGCGCGAACAGCTGCGCAACCGGTGGAGTTCGGACACCAAGATGGTCTTCTACGACCACCGCGGCCACGGCGAATCCGGCCACGCCCACCACGACACCTACACCATCGACCAGCTCGCCACCGACCTCGACGCGGTGCTGCGCACGATCGCACCGGCCGGTCCGGTGGTGCTGGTCGGGCACTCGATGGGCGCCATGGTGCTGCTCGCCTACGCCCGGCTCTACCCCGAGACCATCGGCACGCGGGTCACCGGCGTCGGCCTCATCGCGGGCGCGGCGGGTGGGCTCACCGAGCTGGGTCTCGGCAGGCTGCTCAACCGGCACGCCGTCGCCTCCCTGCAGCGCGCGGTGGTCCACGCGCCGCGGGTGATGCAGGCCTCGAAGCGCCTGTCACGCTGGGTGTTCGGGCCTCTGATCCGCGAGGGCCGCGAGCGCACCAGGACGACGGCGATCGCCACGGCGATCCTCAACGAGACCGCGCTGCTCACCATGGCGGGCTTCCTGAACTCGCTGCTGACTTTCGACGAGGCGCACACCCTGCGCCGCTTCGGCGACCTGCCCGCGCTGGTGCTCGCCGGGTCGGCCGACCTGATGGTGCCGTTCACCCATTCGATCGCGCTGGCCTCGGAGCTGGCCGGTGCCGAGCTGGTGCGGATCGAGGGCGCCGGTCACAGCGTGATTCTCGAACATGCCGAAGAGGTGGCACAGGCCATCGCGGCGCTGGTGGAGCGAGCCGGTGTGAGCGTTCACAACCGCTACGCCATCGCGGGCTGACATCCAACAGTTATCCGACGGCAACCGCCGAATCCCCAGCAACTTCGGGCGTAAACCGAAAAGATCAGTTACTGTGGTGGAGATCACGTTGTGTGGTGAGTCACACAGCTCGGTGCAGCGCGGCCCGGGAGCTTTTCGGGCGTGCCCGTGATCCGGCGAGTCGGTATGCCCGCCATATACCCAGGAGGTAACGATGACACGCAGCGATATCGCGGAACTGCGCTACGCGGTCGGCCAACTCCGGCAATCGATCGGCGCACTGCGCTCCAACTACGGCGACGCGGCCACCGTGCGCCGGTTGGAGAACGACCTCGAGCGGCTCGTCATCGACGCCGAGGACTTCGAGCAGGCGCCCCCGCCGGAACTGGCCGTGCCGCGCCGGGCGGAACCGATCTATGTTCCCGACAGCAAGTCCGACGAGGCGGCCTGGATGGGTGCGCAGGACGAGGGCCTCGGCTTCCACTCGCGGCCGAGGACCAAGTAGAAGCACGACCTCGGCGCGGCAGCCTCCGGGTTGCCGCGCCGACCCCTGTCAGCGGCGCGCGAGCCTGACACACTGCCGCAGGCCCACGGTGCCGCCGACCGGTCAGGCGCGGTGTCTACCCAATCGCCGACTGCTGCGTACCCCGTGGAATCGGGCGCCGCGTGGGGTCTCGACCGGCTCGTCGGATTCGGCGGATTCGAACAGCGCGGCGATGCCGTGGTCGTGGCCGAGGGCGATGGCTTCCAACCCGAATCGCCCACCGGTGCGGCCGAGTTCGTGCAGCATCGTGGTCATGATCCGCAGGCCGGTCGCACCGACCGGGTGACCGAGCGCGATGTCGGAACCGTTCACATTGAGGCGGTCGAGCGGGTCGAGTTCCCAGGCGGTGGCCAGGGCCAGCACCTCCACCGCGTAGCCCTCGTTGATCTCGAGCAGGTCGACGTCGTCGAGCGTGTGACCGGTGCGGCCGAGCAGTTTGGCGACCGCCGGTGCGGCGCCGAGCGCGGGCCCCGAGGTGTCACAGCCCGCGGCGGCCCAGCCCGCGAGGAAGGCCATCGGGGTCAGGCCGAGCGAGGTCAGCCGGTCCTCGGCGACGACCAGGCAGGCCGACGCACCGAGCCGGTGGCTGCTCATGTTCCCCACCGTCACCACGCCGTCGGGCAGCAGGGGCCGCAGCCCGGCCAGGGTGTGTGTGGACAGGTCGTCGCGCACGCCTTCGTCACGGCCGATCTGGTGACCACCGTGTCCCGGGCCGACATCCACCGGAACCACTTCCGCGCCGAACGCGCCCTGGCGCCAGGCCCGCGCGGCTTTGCGATGACTGGCCACGGCGAATTCGTCGGCCGCGGCGCGGTCGATCCCGTAGTAGCCCGCCAGCCCTTCGGCATTGTGCAGACCCTCGACGCCGCCGGGTAGTCCGGCCGGGGTGGTCACGCATTCCACTCCCCCGGCGACCACCACGTCGGCGGCGCCGGTCTGCACCATCATGGCCGCGGTGATCACGGCCTGCAGCCCGCTGCCGCCGTGCCGGTCGGTGAGAAAGCCGGGCACCGCGAACGGCAGCCCGGCGCCCCGGGCGGCCAGCGCACCGACGGCAGGCACGTTCGCCAGGCCACCGTCGACGCAGGCCATGGCGACGTCTTCGATGCGTAGCGGGTCGATGCCGGAGCGTTCGATCACCGCCGAAAGGACCGTCGTCGCCAGCCACTCGGCGGGCATTCCCGACAGCGCCCCGCCCTCCACCCCGCTCGGGGTGCGGACCGGCGCCACGATCGCGGCTCTTCTCATGGCCATAGGGCACCACACGTTTGTTGCACCGGCATGACGCGCCTTCACAGGCGCAACGCTGTGATGGAGATCACCGCCATACGAGGCAGGTGAGTGCGTGCGACCCGACTCGAGCGGCCGGAACACAGGCGTATGGTGCTCCACATCACAGTCCACAGCGGTGGGGAATGATTGCCGCCGCACACCTGCAGAGCAGCGAGGCATCGACCGTGAGTGCCGCACCGACCACCACCCCCGCCGCGGGGACCGGCGTCTTCAGCCGAACAAGGGCCCGTATCGCCGCGCGCACATTGCGCACCGACCGCTGGTGGCTGCCACCGCTGCTCACCACCCTCGGCCTGATCGCCTTCGTCGCCTACGCGACGGTCAGATCATTTGTGCGCACGGCCTATTGGGTGCCGGAGTACCACTATCTGACGCCGTTCTACTCCCCCTGCCTCAGCGATTCGTGTGTGCCGGGTTCGAGCCATTTCGGTACGCCGTTTCCCGAGCTGCCGATGTGGATTCCGCTCGGGTTCGTGGTGCTGCCGTTCCTGCTCGGGTTCCGGCTCACCTGCTACTACTACCGCAAGGCCTACTACCGGTCGATGTGGATGTCGCCGCCGGCGTGTGCGGTGGCCGAACCGCACGCGCGCTACAGCGGCGAGACACGGTTGCCGCTCATCATCCAGAACGCGCACCGCTACTTCTTCTATGTGGCGCTGGTCGTTTCACTGATCAACACCTACGACGCACTGTCGGCGTTCCACGGCAGCGGCGGCGGTTTCGGCTTCGGCCTGGGCAATGTGGTGTTGCTGGTGAACGTCGTCCTGCTGTGGGCGTACACGCTGTCGTGCCATTCGTGCAGGCATATCGCGGGCGGCAGGCTCAAGCATTTCTCGGCTCACCCGGTGCGGTACTGGTTCTGGACGCAGGTGTCCAAACTCAACACCCGCCACATGGCACTGGCCTGGACCACGCTCGGCACCCTCGTCCTCACCGACTTCTACGTGATGTTGGTGGCGAGCCAGACCATTTCGGATCTGCGGTTCGTGAACTGAACCGCGACAACGCGAGGAGCTTCATTTCGATGCCAGAGGTGGAACGGCACGACTACGACGTCGTGGTGATCGGGGCGGGCGGCGCAGGTCTGCGAGCCGTGATCGAGGCACGCGAGCAAGGCTTTTCGGTGGCGGTGGTGTGTAAGTCGCTGTTCGGCAAGGCACACACCGTGATGGCCGAGGGCGGGTGCGCGGCCTCGATGGGCAATGCCAACGAGAAGGACAACTGGCAGACCCACTTCAAGGACACGATGCGCGGCGGCAAGTTCCTCAACAACTGGCGGATGGCCGAGCTGCACGCCCGCGAGGCAGCCGACCGGGTGTGGGAGCTGGAAACCTATGGGGCACTATTCGATCGGACGCCTGACGGACGCATCTCCCAGCGCAATTTCGGCGGCCACACCTACCCGCGCCTGGCGCATGTGGGTGACCGGACGGGGCTGGAACTGATCCGGACCATGCAGCAGAAGATCGTGTCGCTGCAGCAGGAGGACTACGCGGCGACCGGCGATTACGAGGCGCGGATCAAGGTCTTCGCCGAGTGCACGATCACCGAGCTGCTCACCGAGGGCGGAAAGATCGCCGGTGCGTTCGGGTACTACCGCGAATCGGGGCAATTCGTGCTGTTCCGGGCGCCCGCGGTGGTGCTCGCGACCGGCGGTATCGGCAAGTCCTACAAGGTCACCTCGAACTCGTGGGAGTACACCGGCGACGGACACGCCCTCGCGCTGCGCGCAGGCGCCACCCTGATCAATATGGAGTTCCTGCAATTCCATCCGACGGGCATGGTGTGGCCGCCGAGTGTGAAGGGGATCCTCGTCACCGAGGGTGTGCGCGGCGACGGTGGCGTGCTGAAGAACTCCGAGGGCAAGCGGTTCATGTTCGACTACATCCCGCCGGTGTTCAAAGGCCAATACGCCGAGACCGAGGACGAGGCCGATCAGTGGTTGCGCGACAACGACTCCGCGCGCCGCACCCCCGACCTGCTCCCCCGCGACGAAGTGGCACGCGCGATCAACGAAGAGGTGAAGGCGGGCCGCGGCACCGAACACGGTGGGGTGTACCTGGATATCGCGTCCCGGATGCCCGCCGAGGAGATCGTGCGGCGGTTGCCGTCGATGCATCACCAGTTCAAGGAGCTGGCCGATGTGGACATCACCGCCGAACCGATGGAGGTCGGCCCGACCTGCCACTACGTGATGGGTGGTATCGAGGTCGATCCCGACACCGGTGCGGCCGTGGTTCCCGGATTGTTCGCTGCCGGTGAGTGTTCCGGCGGCATGCACGGTTCCAATCGACTGGGCGGGAATTCGCTGTCGGACCTGCTGGTGTTCGGCAGAAGGGCCGGTCTCGGCGCCGCAGCCTACGTCGGCGGGCTGACCGAGCGTCCCGCACCCACCGACGCCGATATCGAGTCGGCGGCGAAAACGGCTCTCGCACCGTTCGATCCGCCGACGGACGGCGCAGGCGAGAACCCGTACACCCTGCACGCCGAGCTGCAGGAGGCGATGAACGACCTCGTCGGCATCATCCGCAAGGAGCACGAGGTGCGCGAGGCCATCGACAAACTGGCCGACCTGCGCGCCCGGTACGCACGGGTCACCGTGGTCGGCAACCGGCACTTCAACCCCGGCTGGCACCTGGCGCTCGACCTGGCCAACATGCTGCTGGTCAGCGAATGCGTTGCCCAGGCGGCGCTGTTGCGCACCGAGAGCCGAGGTGGACACACCCGCGACGACCACCCGGGCATGGACCCGACCTGGCGCAATTCGCTGCTGGTCTGTGCGCTCGATCCGGCGCGCTCGGACGGACTGGTTCCCGGCGTCACCGTCACCCGCAAGGAACAGACTCCCATGCGCGAGGACCTGCTGGCCCTGTTCGAATTCTCCGAGCTCGAAAAGTACTACACCGAGCAAGAATTGGCAGCCCACCCGGCGGCCGAAGGAAAGGCGTGACCATGGGATACGACGCTCGTTTCCGGGTCTGGCGCGGTGACATCGACGGCGGCGACCTGCAGGACTACACCGTCGCGGTGAACGAGGGCGAGGTGGTGCTCGACATCATCCACCGCCTGCAGGCCACCCAGACCCCCGACCTGGCGGTGCGCTGGAATTGCAAGGCGGGCAAGTGCGGTTCGTGTTCGGCCGAGGTGAACGGGCGGCCACGGTTGCTGTGCATGACCCGCATGTCGACGTTCGCTCCCGACGAGGTCATCACGGTGACCCCGATGCGCACCTTCCCGGTGGTCAAGGATCTCGTCACCGACGTGTCGTTCAACTACGAGAAGGCCAGGGAGATACCGTCTTTCGTGCCGCCGGAGCTGGCGCCGGGCGAGTACCGGATGAAGCAGATCGATGTGGAGCGCTCGCAGGAGTTCCGCAAGTGCATCGAGTGTTTCCTGTGCCAGAACACCTGTCACGTGGTGCGCGATCACGAGGAGAACAAGCAGGAATTCGCCGGGCCGCGCTACCTGATGCGCATCGCGGAGCTGGAGATGCACCCGCTCGACACCGCCGACCGGCGCGAACTCGCCCAGGAGGACGCGGGTCTCGGCTATTGCAATATCACCAAATGCTGCACCGAGGTGTGCCCGGAACACATCAAGATCACCGACAATGCGTTGATTCCGCTCAAGGAGCGGGTGGTCGACCGTAAATACGATCCGATTGTCTGGCTCGGCAATAAATTGTTCCGGCGGTGAGACCGTGGCTGTCCGCTACAAGACAGCCACGGTCCCTACCGCTACCGATCCGACCAGTAATCCGATGAACAGCGCCGCGAGCAACGATCCGGTGAGTGTGTAGATTCCGATCGCCGATACCGCGAAAAGCAGGATCACGATCAGGCGTTCCACCCCGTCCTCAGGCGCCAGCCTCCGGTACCGGGGTGCAGTTTTCTTCAACCCTCGGTCCATGGCGAAGGATTACCCACCGGGGGCATTCGGCAAACGTTACGGGCGGTCGAACTCACCGTCGTGTACGCCCGCCGTGAACGCCGCCCATTCGCTCGGGGTGAAGATGAGCACCGGGCCGTCCGGGTTCTTGCCGTCACGCAGGGCTACGTTGCCCTCGTCGAGCATTGCCACCTCGACGCTCGCGTCGTCACCGTCGCCTGCGCGCTGCCAGGTGGCCCCGGTGAGGTCGATATCGCGTTTGGTGTTCACGCCAGTACCCCGGTGTCGATGCTGCGGGTGAAGGCGTCCCAGCTCGGTCCGTCGAAGACCAGCGCCGGCCCGGCCGGATTCTTGCTGTCACGCACGCCGACGTGCCCGCCGAACAGAAAGGCAACTTCCACGCAATCTTTGTTCGCGCTGCTGCGGGTGCTCTTGAACCAGTGTGCGTCGACGAGATCGAAACTCATGCCACATACTCCTTCGCGACCCGCCGGAGCAGGTCTCTACTCGGTTGACAGTCCAGCGCATGGCGCCGGAGGCACTCGTGAGCCCGGTCGTACCGTGTGACATCCGTGCGTCGTTCCAGGTAGAGGTCGCCGGTAAAGCCTTCGGCGTACACCACCGGTGGTTCGACCGGTTTACCGCTGCCATCGGTGCCGAACTCGAGAACCGTGAAAGGTCCGGTGGAGACTCCGAGTGGAACACCGGCGGCAAACGGCAGAATACGCAGTGCGACATTGCCCCGGGTACCGAAATCGGCAAGATGGCGCAACTGCGCAGCCATCACCTTGGCATTACCGACGACGCGATGCAAGACCGACTCGTGCACAACGACATCGAGTTCGGCCGGTTCGTGTTCGCGCCCGATCAGGGTCTGGCGTTGCATGCGCAGCGATACGCGCCGTTCGAGTTCGGCGGGTGAATCCTTCGGGCAGGCAAGTCGATTCAGTGTGCGCACATAGTCCGCGGTCTGCAGCAGACCGGGGACGAGCTCGGATTGATAGGTGCGCAGGGTGCGGGCGGAGGCCTCCAATCCGATGTAGATGTCGAAGTTCTCTGGAATGAGGTCGCCGTACGCGTGCCACCAGCTCTTGACGGCGGCCTGCTGAGCCAGACCGGCCAATCCGTCGGTGACCTCGCGTGGGACGCCGTAGATGCGGCAGAGTTCATTGATATCGATGGTGCGGATGCGGTCGGCGTGGCCCTTTTCCAGGCGTTGCAGGGTGCTCGCGCCCCATTCCATGCGTTTGGCCGCCTCGGCGATGGTCAGGCCCGCCTTGGTCCGCCATTCACGCAGATGGCGGCCGAGTTGACGGCGCGGCAGCGTAGACGCCGCCGGAGTTCGGTTAGATGCAGTGGCCACAGCCGTGCTCCTTCGATTCGCGCTGTGGGGAATCCTGCACTCTCCCTTGGGTTCCGTGCAGTGAATTGGGGCCGATCGATCAGCGGTCGCGGTGATCGGTGATCGGTGTGCGCGGGCCGAATTTCGGTTTGTGGGCCTGGCCGCTGAGCATGAGCAGACGCACGGCCCGATACCGGTGTGGGCGAAGAGGTTCCAGGTAGGCGACCATGGCGTCGTCGTCGATGGGGCGCCCGAGCAGGCTCCAGCCGACGGTGGCGGCCAGGTGGAAGTCGCCGACGGAGAGGGCGTCGGCGTCACCGAACGCGCGCTGTGCGGTCTCGGCGACGGTCCACACGCCGATGCCGGGGATGCTGCGCAGCCGGGTCGCCGCTTCCCGCGGGTCGAGGCGGGCGGTGCGTTCGATGGCGTCGGCCACGCGGGCGGCGCGCACGATCGTCTGCGCGCGCTGTGGGCCCACATTGGCCCGGTGGAATTTCCACGACGGTATCCGCCGCCAGGTGTCGGCGTCCGGCGCGATCATCAGGTCGCCCGGACCGGGGGCCTTGGTGCCGAACTCGCGCACCAGCGTGCGGTACGCCGCGAAGGAGGACTTGGTGTGCACCTTCTGCTCGAGAATGGCCGGGATCAGCGATTCGAGCACCAGGCCGGTGCGCAGCATCCGCAGGCCGGGAACACGGCGGTGCGCCTCGACCAGCTTGGGATGCTCGGGGGCGAAATCCTCGACGTTCTCCTCGAGGCACAGCATGCGGTCCAGGCCGCTGAGGAACTCCTCGGCACCGGGACCCCAGGCGCGCGCGTGCACGCCGTCACGGCCGTCCTGGGTGAGCCGGTAGGTGACCGGGCCGCTCGGCAGGCGCGAGGCATGCCAGTGCGAGCCGTCCGGGTCGGTGCGATGGCAGGGATCGCCCATTCCCCGGCGCAGGGGCGCCACCGTGAGCCCCACGTCGAAGGGCCTGCTCGACCGGACCGTCCGCGACAGCCCGGCCAGGTCCGGGTTCAGGGTCTGGTCACGCACCGACCCATTGTGCGCCCTTCTCCCCCGACGACGCCATTTCGTAATACCGACCACATTCGCGACGATGAAACCCTCGTCGGCAAACAGTCGGCATCCCCTCGTCACAGGAGGCAACGGATGATCACGGACGCGCTCAACTGGCTGCTCGCCGCATGGGGCAATATCTTCGCAGGCAGCTCCGGGTATCAGATCCCGCCGGGCACCCTGCCCTTCGGCAGCTGAGCCCGGTCACCGTTCCAGCAGGTACCTGGCCAGATGCAGGCCGGGTCTGCGGGCCAGCTGGGCGGCCTGGGTGCGGCAGGAGAAGCCGTCGGCCAGGAAGACCGCGTCCGGTGCCAGCGTTTCCAGCGCCGGGAGCAGAGCATTGTTCGCGACCGCTACGGAGATGTCGTAGTGGCCTTGCTGCATGCCGAAGTTTCCGGCGAGCCCGCAGCAACCGGCCAGTTCCCGGACCGTCACGCCCATCGCCGCGAGGATGGTTCGTTCGGCGGTGAGGCCGCCGACGGCGTGCTGGTGGCAGTGCGGCTGGACGACCACCGTGTCCGCGCGGGCCGGTGGTCGCCAGTCGGGGTGCTCGAGGAGGAATTCGGCGAGCGTGCGGACCGATGCGGCCACCCGGGCGGCGCGTGGGTCGTCGGGGAGCAGTTCGGGGAGGTCGGCGCGCAGGGTGGCGGTGCAGGACGGTTCCAGCCCGACCACCTTGCCGCCCTCGGCCACGTGGGGGGCCAGCGCCTCGACGGTGGCGCGCAGGCGGCTGCGTGCGCCGTCGAGCTGGCCGGTGCTGATCCAGGTGAGGCCACAGCAGACGCGGGTGGTGGGGATGACGACCCGGTAGCCGAGTCGTTCGAGGAGTTCTGTTGCGGCGAGCGCGTTTTCAGGGTCGAAGGTGTCGGTGAAGGTGTCGATCCAGAGCATGACGGTGCCGCGTTCACCCGGCTGAGTGGCATGTTCACGGTCGATCGCGAGCTGTGCGAAGGGAGGGTGCGCACTCGATAGCGGCTCGGTGCGCTGGTTTGCGCCGAGCGCCGACCACATTCGACGGAATGACTTCGGCGCCAGCGTCGGCATCTCGCGGCGAGTGTCTATGCGAGACAGGCGCATTCCGATTCGACGCAGGAAGGTTGCGCCGGCGAGCCTGTTGACCAGGCGTGGGGCACGTTGCGCCAGGGCGAGCCAGCGGGGGAGTTGGCCGAGTACATAGTGATCCACGGGGCGGGGGCGACGGCGGTAGCGGCGGTAGAGGGTTTCGGATTTGTAGGTGGCCATGTCGACGCCTGCCGGGCAATCCGAGGAACAGGCCTTGCACGACAGGCACAGGTCGAGGGATTCCTCGACTTCCTTTGCGCGCCAGTCCAGTTCCCCACGGACCACTTCTTGGAGGACCCGCGCGCGACCACGTGTGGTGTCCTTTTCGTCGCCGGTCGCCAGGTACGACGGGCACATGAAGCCACCCGACGCACCGGTGTCGGCTCGGCACTTTCCGATTCCTACACATCTGTGCACAGCTGTGGATAAATCGCCGTTGTCGTTGTGGAGGGCGAAGCCATGGGCCCGGACCGGGCTCAGACCGGCTACGCGCAGGTCGGTGTCGACGGGGCGCGGGGCGACCAGCACGCCCGGGTTCAGGATGCCGTCCGGGTCGAACAGGGATTTGAAGCCGGCGAAGGCTCTGCGTGCGGCCGGCGAGTACATGACCTCCAGCAGTTCGGAGCGGGCGCGACCGTCACCGTGTTCGCCGGACAGTGAACCACCGTGGCGCACAACCAGATGCGCCGCGTCGAAGAGGAACGAGCGGAAGCGCTGTGGTGCATCGGCGATGGGGAAATCGAGGCGGACGTGGATGCAGCCGTCACCGAGGTGGCCGTAGAGGAGCCCGGATACGTCGTATTCCTCGGTGAGCGAGGCGAATTCGCGCAGGTAGGTGCCGAGATTTTCCGGCGGGACTGCGGCGTCCTCCCAACCAGGCCAGGCCGGCTTGCCGTCGGGGGAGCGGCCGGCGAGGCCCGCACCGTCGGCCCGGATACGCCAGAGTGCTTTCGTCTCAGCGGCATCCGTGACTATGCGGTGGTCGTCGGCGTGAGCTTCCCTGACGAGTTGCCGGGCTAGCGCCAAGGCTTCGGCGGGTGTGGCGCCTGCGGTTTCTACGAACAGCCAGCCGCGGCCGCGTGGGAGGTCGGGGACCTTGCCGCGGTGGGTGCGCACGACGTCGACCAGACCGGCATCAATTCCCTCCACCGCGATCGGTGCGCACTGCATGACGGCTGCGATATCGTCTGCGGCCGAGGCGATATCGGGGTAGCCGAGAACGGTGAGGACTGTCGCGTCCGGCAGGGGAGCAAGCTCGACTTCGGCCTCGAGCAGCACGCCGCACGTGCCTTCCGAGCCTACGAAAGCCTTCGCTATCGACGAACCTCGCTCCGGCAAGAGGTGTTCCAGGCTGTATCCCGAGGCTTGCCTGTCGAACCGGCCGAGTTCTGTCCGCAGCACCGCGAGGTTGTCGCGGGTGAATTCGGCCAGGCCCGGTATCGCGGAAAGCCCGGATGTTCGGAGGCCGCTGTCCGGCAATCGGCCGTCGGCGTGCGACCGCGCAGGCGTGGAAGAGCCGGTGCCGAAGCGCCGCTCGGTGGCCGTTCCGTCGAGAATGCGCAGTTCACGGACCGTGTCGGAGGTTCGGCCCCAGGCCAGGGCGTGGGGACCGCAGGCGTTGTTGCCGATCATGCCGCCGAGGGTGCAGCGGTCCTGGGTGGAGGGGTCGGGACCGAAGCGCAGGCCGTGCGGGCGCAGGTGGGCTTGGAGGTCGGAGAGTACGAGACCCGGTTGAACCCGAGCGGTTGCGGACTCCACGTCGACCGCGCGGACAGCATTCATATGGCGGCTGAAATCGACGACGATCCCGGGGCCGATCGCGTTTCCGGCGACGGAAGTGCCCGCGCCACGCGGGGTCACGGACAGGTCGTTCTCGCGCGCGAATTCGAGCGTGGCCGCCACATCGTCGTCGCCGCGGGGGAAAACGACCATGGTGGGCCGGACGCGATAGTTGGAGGCGTCGGAGGAGTACTCGGCCAGTCTGCGCGAAGACACATCGACCACACAGCCGACCCGCGCTCGCAAGGCATCGGCCGCCCGCTCCGCATCCACGCGCCTCGTCACCCGTCCAGCCTATTCCCGGTAGTTGCCTCGGCCCGGGCGCCCACCCCCACGCACGCCGGGCCATTCGGCACTGCTCGGGTCGACCACCTCCGGCCGCGCCGCCGCAGCCGACCGGGGAGGCCGGCCTCAGCAAGGACCGGCCGGTCAGCCTGCAGAAGGCGCAGCGGGTCACCCACCGCAGCCCCGTCACCCGCACCATGCAGTTGCTGCCACCTCCCGGTCCAGGTGTGTGGCGCCGAATTTCGGCTTGCTCTCAACCTAACTTGAGGTTCTACTGTCGGTGGGCAGGAGTTGACTGGGCGGGGAGCCGAGGGAGAGCACACATGAGTATCGAGTCCGTGGCCTACAGCCAGATGTATCGGCGGATGAACGCGCCGGAGGAGGAGCGGCCGTTCAGCATGGCCACCGCGCGCCGGATCCTGCGGTTCGCGCAGGCGCATCGGCGCCGGATTTCGGCGTTCCTGCTGCTCAGCGTGGTTGCCGCCGTGCTCGGTGTCGCGACGCCGGTGCTGGCGGGCAAGGTGGTCAACGACATCGTCAATGGGTCGGCGCCGCGCACGGTGGTGATTCTGGCGCTCGCCATCGCGGGGTTGGCGATCGTCGACGCGGGCCTCGGGCTGGTGATCCGGTGGTTGTCGGCGCGGATCGGTGAAGGACTGATCCTCGACCTGCGGACCGCCGTGTTCGACCATGTGCAGAAGATGCCGGTGGCGTTCTTCACCCGGACCAGGACCGGTGCGCTGGTGAGCAGGCTGAACTCCGATGTGATCGGGGCGCAGCGCGCGTTCAGCGACACCTTGTCCGGCGTGATCACCAACCTGGTGACGCTGCTGCTCACCCTCGCGGTGATGCTCAGCATCTCCTGGCAGATCACGCTGCTGGCACTCGTGCTGCTTCCGGTGTTCGTCATCCCGGCCCGGCGCGCGGGTAATCGGCTCGCGGAGATGCAGCGCGAGGCCGCCCAGCTCAACGCGGCCATGAGCACGCAGATGACCGAGCGGTTCTCCGCGCCCGGCGCCACCCTGGTGAAGCTGTTCGGCAGGCCGCAGCAGGAGTCGGCGGAATTCGCGGTCCGGGCCACCCGGGTGCGCGATATCGGGGTGCGTACGGCGATGTTGCAGACCACGTTCGTCACCTCGCTCACGCTGGTGTCGGCTCTGGCGCTGGCCCTGGTCTACGGTCTCGGCGGTTGGTACGCGCTGGCAGGCAGCCTCGACGCGGGGTCGGTCGTCGCGCTGTCGCTGCTGCTGACCAGGCTCTACACCCCGCTCACCGCGCTGGCGAGTGCCCGGCTCGAGATCATGTCGGCGCTGGTGAGCTTCGAGCGGGTGTTCGAGGTGCTGGATCTGAAGCCGCTGATCGAGGACGCGCCCGGCGCCGTCGCGGTGCCCGACGGCCCGGTCTCGGTGGAACTGGACGGCGTGCACTTCGGGTACCCGTCGGCCGACAAGGTGTCGCTCGCCTCGCTAGAAGACGTCGCCACGCTCGACACCCGCGGCGGGGTGGAGGTGCTCCACGATGTGTCGCTGCGCGCCGAGCCAGGCCAGCTGGTCGCGCTCGTCGGTTCCTCCGGTGCGGGCAAATCGACCATCGCCCAACTGGTTTCGCGGCTCTACGATGTCGACTCCGGCGCGGTCCGGCTCAACGGCACCGACGTGCGTGAGCTCACCACCGAGTCGATCCAGCGCGCCGTCGGCCTGGTCACCCAGGACGGGCACCTGTTCCACGACACCATCCGCGCCAACCTGCTGCTCGCCCGCCCCGAAGCCACCGAAGACGAACTCTGGGACGCCCTGCACCGCGCCCGCCTCGGCGACCTGGCCGACTCGCTCACCGACGGCCTCGACACCGTCGTCGGCGAACGCGGCTACCGCCTCTCCGGCGGCGAACGCCAACGCCTCACCATCGCCCGCCTGCTGCTCAAGCAGCCGCGCGTGGTGATCCTCGACGAGGCGACCGCCTCCCTGGACTCCACCTCCGAAGCCGCCGTCCAGGAAGCCCTCACCGAGGCCCTCACCGGCCGCACCGCCCTGGTGATCGCCCACCGCCTCTCGACCATCCGCGCCGCCGACCAGATCCTCGTCCTGGAAGACGGCCGCATCATCGAACGCGGCACCCACGCCGACCTCCTCAACGCCGACGGCCGCTACGCCGAGCTGTACCGCACCCAGTTCGCCGACGACCCGATGGCACCAGCCATCGCTTGATTTGAACCCCGGGCCGGAACTCCTCGGAGCCCGCCACACACCGCACTCCCAGCCACCCGGCACCACTCAGGTAAGCCACCTACCGCATTTCCAGCCACACCGAACTACCTCGGTGTTTTGTGCACCACAAAGGTATTGGACTGTATTTTTGGAGCGCTGGCGCGCTCGAGCGCGGCCCCGAGAGGGCC
>NZ_BDBD01000025.1 GCF_001612805.1 Nocardia coubleae NBRC 108252 | reverse complement strand
CCCCCTGACTACGGTCAGGGGGCTTTCGTCGTTTCTAGACCAATTCACCCGCCGGCAACGGCCGGAATAATCATCACCTCGGTCCCTTTCTGCACCGCAGTCTCCTGGCCGTCGAGAGTCCGGCATTCGTCACCGTCGACATAGAAGTTCACATAACGGCGCAATACTCCGCGTTCATCGCGCAAGCGCCGTTCCAGCCCCGGATACTGCTCGCGCAGCACATCGAGCACCTGGCGCAGATCAGCCCCGTCGATATCGAGTTCCCTTGCGCCGTCGACGTATGTGCGAAGCACCGACGGCAGACAGACGCGCGCCACGGCCCTTATCCGATCACCGCGGCGCGCACACAGAGCACGTCCGGCAGCTTGTCGGCCACCAGCTGCCAGTGGTCGCCTTCGTCCGCACTGCAGTACACCTCGCCGTTGCGGGTGCCGAAATAGATGCCGGTCGGGTCGGCATCATCAGCGCACATGGCATCACGCATCACGGCCGCCCAGAACGGCACCTCCGGCAGTCCTTCGCTGAGCGCCGACCAGGTCTGCCCGCCGTCCTCGCTGCGGTACACGGCGCACTTGGCGTCTGGCGGAAATCGAAAGCGGTCCATGTCCGCGACCAGTGGGAACGTGTAGATCACGCCGGGCCGCCGAGGATGCGCGACGATCGGGAATCCGAAATTCGACGGCGGCAGCCCACCATCGATCGACTGCCAGCGCTCTCCGGCATCGGTACTACGGAACACCCCACCGTGGTTCTGCAGGTACATCGTGTCGGGATCCGCGGCATCGAGCGCCACCTTGTGCACGCACTGCCCCCATTCCGGCAACTCACCAGGCATGAAGTCCGCCGTGACCCCTTTGTTCGTGGGTCGCCACGATTGCCCACCATCGGTGGTCTGATACACCCCACCGGTCGACATCGCGACAGCCATCCGCCGGGTGTCCGCAGGATGCGGAAGGATCGTATGCAGTGCGAGCCCGCCACCGCCCGGCTGCCACTGCGTCCGATGCGGATGGTCCCACAGTCCCCGCACCAACTCGAAACTGCGCCCGCCGTCCTCGGAACGGAACAACGCCGACGGCTCGACTCCCGCATACACCACATCCGGCTCCGCCTCGGTCGCCGGCTTGATCTGCCAAACCCCTTGCAGCGCAGCATCTGTGTTGTCCGGAAACGCCAGCGGCGCATCGTCCGGCTCACTCCACGTCTGTCCGAGATCGTCGCTGACCACCATCGTCGGACCGAAGTGACTGTTCAACACCCCCGCCAACACTCGCGGAGTTTCCGATCGCGTGTCGATCGCCAACGCCTTCACATCGGCAACCGGAAACTGCGGCGGCGACACCTCCCAGGTCTTGCGCCCGTCCCGGCTCCGTGCCAGAAACAGCCCCTTACGAGTCCCTATCCCGAGCAACACGTCCATCGCAGACCTCCAGTGGTAACCGCAACGCCGACGTCCGTCACGCTACTCCGGACCACCGACAATCGGAATGTCATTCGGGTGGAAGCGGGGGATGGCGAGGTTCTGCATAATATCTCCGGGTCCTGATCTCGACTCAGCGGAGGGGAGTATGAGAATGCGCGAGTTCGTCTATGCCGCAGGGTTATTCGCGGTGGCGACAATGCTGGGATGCGGGCGCTCGATCGAGGGAACTGCGACAGCAACAGACCCCGACGCCACAAATGCAAAGACGCTCGAGGGGACCTGGACCGGTTCCTACACCTGCGCGCAGGGCGCCACCGGCCTCACCCTGACCGTGCGATCGCCTGACCGCGCGGAGTTCGAATTCTATCCGCTGCCGGAAAACCCCACGGTCCCGAACGGCCGCTTCGCCATGCAGTGGCACACCGAGCCGACCCGTTTCGTCTTCCGCCAAACGTCGTGGATCGACAGACCGGGTTCCTACCGGATGGTCGACCTGATAGCCGACCGCACGGACAGCACCACAATCCTGACCGGAACAGTGACAGGTGAAGGCTGCACGACTTTCTGGCTGAGCCGCGACCTGACCTGAGCGAACAGCGCACTGAGTTTCACGGCACCGAGCGGCCGGGTGTGATTTCGGACATGGACATTTCACGGATCCGGCCTTCGAGCGGGGGAAACCGGCATCGGTGACAATTCCCCCGATTCGCGCACTGCGCTGGTCACCTGACAGGATCACGCGCGTACGCACGGAAAGGAACACAGGGGTTGACGACGGACGCGCGAGCTGAGCTGGCGAATTTCCTGCTCGGCGACCGATTCGCCTGTCTGGCGGGTCGCTCCGCCTGGCGTCAGGGCGGAATCACCCATTGCCACTACGACGTGCTCGGCGGCGCAGAAGCAGCTCGTCTGATGGCCGCTGATCTGGCGGAGTTCGTCGGCGCCGCCGACTGGAGCTCACGCAAGTTCACAAGCTTCATCGCCACCTTCGAGCAGCCTCGCGGCGTGGACGAGCTCCGCTTCGAAGAGCTCCTGTGGCAGCACCTACAGCTCCTTCACGAGGCCGACGCGGACCGCTTCGCCTGGGCGGAAGGTTGTTCCGCCGACCCCCAGTCCGAAGAATTCAAATACAGCGTCGCCGGCCACAAATTCTTCGTGATCGGCCTCCACGAAACCCACCGCCGCCTCGGCCGCCGCCCACCCTTCCCGATGCTCGCCTTCAACTCCCACGACCAGTTCGCCCGCATCAAAGCCGACGGCATGTGGGACCGCCTCGCCGACAAGATCCGCAAACAGGACATCATGCTCCAAGGCGACATCAACCCGAACCTGATGGAGTACGAAACGCTTTCCGAGGCCCGCCGCTACTCCGGCCGCCCCAAGCCCCTCGACTGGCAGTGCCCGTTCAGCGTCCGTCCTGCGGCGGAAGAATCCGGCCCGGCCGAGGTCCAGCGCGCCTATATCTGACGGAATAATGTGGCGAGAGTGCCCACCACTCTGCTGTTCTGCTGTGACCCACTGAGCCCGCGAAAGGTCGACGACCATTTCGCCGAACAAGCGGCCATCGCACGAGCCATCGGTGCGATCGTCGCGCTGCTGGACCATGATGCGCTGCTGGCCGGGCACACCGCCGCAGCCGTCAGCCGCGTGGCCCGCGACAGCGGAGAGCTGTGGTACCGGTGCTGGATGATTCCGTCGCAGCGATATCGCGAGCTGGCCCAAGCGCTTTCATCGCGCGGCTGCAGCCTGGCGGTCGCGCCGGACCAGTACGCCTCAGCTCACGAATTGCCTGGCTGGTATCCCTCGTTCGAGGAATTGACGCCGCGAACTGTGTGGTCGCCGTCAGGGCCTGGCGAGATCCCCGATGAATCGGCGCTCGCACAGTTGGTCACGCCACTCGGTGACGGTCCGGGAATCGTCAAGGACTACGTGAAATCCCGAAAACACGAGTGGGACACCGCCTGCTACATCCCCGATCTGCGCGATACCGCCAACCTGAGACGGGTGGTCGAAAATTTCGTCGAACTACAGGGCGAGTTCTTGGCAGGGGGTCTCGTGCTGCGGCAATTCGAAGACTTCACCGATACGGCAGACACCCCCGCATCGGAGGCCCGAGTCTGGTGGCTCGACGGCGAACCCATCCTCATCGGCCCACATCCCGACAACCCGGCAGCCCACGTCGAACCGGACCTGACCGCAATAGCGCCGGCGGTCTCCCGCCTCGGTTGCCGCTTCATCACCACCGACGTCGCTCGTCGCGTCGACGGGGTATGGCGGGTGATCGAAGTCGGCGACGCCCAGGTCAGCGACCTGCCCTCAACCGTCGACCCCACCGCGCTGATCGGCCCGCTCGTCAAACCCTGATCGAGGTGAGCCAGGACGGCAGCGGTTCGCGGGCGGCGAGCCAAGCCTGGGGTACTCCGTTCGCCGTGCCGGTTCCGGTATACGCGGCGACGATCCCTCCGGTGATCGCGCAGGTTGTGTCGATGTCGCCGTCCGCTTCGATGCACGCGGCGACAGCAGCCGGGTAGTCGTCCAAATATGTTGCGGCGGACCACAAGGCGAAGGGCACGGTGTCCTGTGCCATCACTCGCGATCCGTTGCCCAGTTCGTGTGCGGCTTCGGCAACAGTGGCGCCGAGCAGCTCACGCGCCCGGTAGATGCCATGCGTCGTCTCGCCCGGTTCAAGACGTTCCAGGACGGCGGTGAGGAATCCTGTGGCGGTGGGCTGAGCTTGGATGTGGCGGGCATAAGCGGCCTGCCCGGCCGCGACGGCCACGGCGACCGCCCCGACCACGCCGTCGGGGTGCATGTGCGTCACCTGGGCGGACCGTACTGCTTCGGTAACAGCTCGTTGCGGATCGTCCCAGTAGTAGGCGCCGAGGGGCGCGACCCGCATAGCCGCGCCGTTGCCGCAGGAACCACGACCTTCGAAGGTGGCTGCGGACGTCTCGCGCCAGGGCGCTCCGTTGCGGATCCGACGAAGCGTCGTGGCCGTCGCGTGCCCGTAGTCGCGTTCCGGGGAGAACCGGCGCGCGAACTCCGCGGCCAGTCGATCCCGGTCGACGTGCTGGTGACGTCGCAGTTCGGCGACCAGCACGCACGCCATCTCGGTGTCGTCGGTCCAGTCCCACGGAGCCTGTGGCGGCCTACCCGACCGAAGGTCCGGAAACGACCTGCCAATGATGAAGAACTGGGCCCCCAGCGCATCGCCGACCGAGAGTCCGTCGAGCGAAGCGAGCATTGGTCCCACACGATCATCAGAAGTGCTCGACCGCCATCTCCATCGCATCACCGGATCATCGTGTCAGGAGCTTCGTCCGATCCGGAAGCGGTCTGTTTTGCGTCTGTATAAGTGAAAGGACCTGGGGCGAAGCGGCTTCGGTGCAGATCGGTAAGGGGAAAGACATGTCCAATCTCGATGAACGGATGAGGCTGGCGGTCGAATGGTTCGAGCGTTACCAATTCTCCGATGGGGCAGGTGGGGCCGGGTGGGGCTGGATTCACGACGTGCCACCGAATCCGCAGAACACGGCCGAGGTTGTGTGCGCATTGGCTGCGGCGGGGATCCCGGTGCCGCAGGCCGACGAAGTGCTGCACCTGGTGCGCAGGCAACGCATCGTGCCGCCCACGGCAGGCGCGGGTGAATTCACCGGGCCGATCGACATCGCGTGGCAGTTGCGGGCGATGCATTGTCTCGGAGTGCCGGACACGGATCCCGATGTGGCCGAATGTATTCGGCGGCTCATCGAGGAACAGGACGCGGAGTCGGGCGGGTACCGGATGTCGGGGTCGATCGGTCCGGTGTCGCTCACCGCGACGTCCGCCGCGATGCACGCCCTCGCGCCCTATGCGGCGGCGAACGAAGAGGTCGCCAGGGTCACGCTGCGCGGTGTCACGTTTCTGGCGTTGACGATGCTGTCCGACGACGTCCGCGCCGAACCGCTGTATACCGCTGCGCACATCGTGTCCGTCCTGGCCCGCTCGGAATTCGCGTCGGTCGGCGGCAAACGGGCGAGGCGAGCATCGGAACTGGCGATCGAACGGATCCTCGACTCCCTGGCCGACGGCGTGAATTGCAATGGGGACGAATACTTTCTGCGCGGCGACATCGCACATACATGGCGTCATCTCGGCCTGCACTCGGCGGTAGGGGCCCTGCTCGGCGCGGACGGCAAGTTGATCTTTCATCCGGCGGTTCGTGCCGCACTGACTTCACTGTTCGAATTGCAGGAGATGTCGGTGCGGCTCCCGAGCCGTGGTGGGTTCAGGACGTCGAGCGAGGGTTTCGTCACCGCCTACTCGACGACCTCGGCGTTCGAGGCGATGGTGCACGCCCGGGCCGCTGTCGGCGAAACAGCCAATCCTGGAAAGATTTTCGACCTGATCTGCCGAGCGGACGGCGCGCATCACAGCGACGGACAGGTGCTGGCGAAATGGGGACGGCAGCGGTTGATCATGAACAGCTTTGCCGGCTTCGCGGTCTTCCTCTTGGCCATGACAGCAGGACTGACCATTGTGGCCCATGGTGCGGAGCTGAATGCAAGGTACGAAAACCCGGACTGGCCGGTAAAACTGGCAGCAAGGGCGCTCGTGATCTGGGGGACGACGGTGATCGCGTTCGGCACGCTCACCTGGCTCACCAGCCGTTTTCCCGCGTCGTCGTCGCGGGTGGTTGCGGCGGCCGTCTTCGGCGGGTTCACTGCTGTGGTGCTGCCCATCGTGACCTATGCGATTTGACCGTAGCCCGGTCCTCCTACACCCGAGCGTCGCCGTGGATCATGCTCACGGCGACGCTGGTGTGGGGTGCCTCGAGCGCCGCGTTGGCAGCCGTTGAAGGTGCCCTGGCCTCCTCGGCGCTGGTTGCCGCGGGCGGTGGCGCGACGTTACTGCTCATCGCGGGAGTTCGTCGTCAAGGTCCGCTGCGAATCCTGATGGAATCGCCGGCTCTCTACCTGCGGCTCGGCGCACTCGAAGCGGCCAACCTCATGCTCTTCGTCGCCGCTCTGAAATGTGGCCCGCTGCCCGTTGTCGTTGCGCTGCATCTGATTGCGCCGTTGCTTTTACTCGCCACCGAGATCGTGCGGGGGAGACGCCTGCTCACGCCGCTGGTAGCGCTCGAGTTTCTATTGGTCGGTGCTGCGGTGGCGGTTGCAGTGCCGAGTAGTTCAGCTGAAATCCGGATGGACAGAGCGCTCTTGGGTTGCGTGTTGGCGGTCGGCAGCGCCGTGTGCGTCGCGATGCTCGTCAGCCTCATCGCCCGCGAATCGGCGCAACGGCCAACGATCGCATCAGCGGGTTGGCAACTGGTCGTAGCCGGGTTCCTCGGTGCCGCACTGATATTCACCGATCCGCCCGACCCGCGCACAGCCGGCTCGCTCGTACTCGTCGGCGCGCTGCTGCTAGCCCCGGGATTTGTGCTGTATTGGCGGGGTCTGCGCGGACTCGACGCGACGAAGGCCAGTATCATCGGCCTCAACGAAGCAGTCTTCGCCGCAGTGGTGAGCGCGATCTTCACCGATACACCGATCACTCTCGGCGCGGTGGTCGGCGGCGTGCTCGTCCTCAGTGCTGTTGTGCTGGACGATAAGTCGAGGCAGCTTCCCTAGCGGCCTCGACGAACGCGACGCAGGCAGCCTCGGATTTGTCGCCTTCGGCGTCGTCGACTCCGGAATTGACGTCGACACCGAAAGGTTTGACCGCGTCGATCGCCGCACGAACATTGTCCGGATCGAGCCCACCGGCCAGGACTACCCGCTTGCCCCGATCCTTTTGCGACTCGACGATTTTGTTGCTGATGCGCCAATCATGGGTTTGTCCTGTGCCGCCGAGGCGGTCCGGTGTCCGCGAATCGAGCAGGATCACGTCGCAGTAATCCGCGACTGCCTCCACATCGGCAAACGCGCCTTCATCGAGAACATGCACCGCCCGAATGATCTCGCGGCATCCGTCGGTGCGCGCATACACCTTTCGCAGATTGTCCGTGCTCACCAAACCGTGAACCTGAATCGCGTCGACGCCTATGCGGTCGGCGAGAGCGAGGATGTCATCGGCGTCCTCGAGATGAGTCACCAGCACGCGCTTCACCGGCACCGCGAGCTCGGCCACCAGCGCGGACAGCTCCCCAGCCTCCTCCGCGCTGACCTCGTCCTCGCTGAAGGCGGTAACCCCGCAGATGAAGCCCACGGCATCAGGCTTGGCGCGTAGAGCCCGGCGCAGATCGCCTGCTGACCTGATGCCACAGATCTTCACCTGAACGGACTCTGTCATGCCGCCCAGCCTAGTGACGTCGCAGGCTATCCAGCCACCTGGGAGGGCTCAATCTCGGATGCTGTTCGACACTGTCCGTCGATGCTGATTCGACCGCGGCTCCTTGATGAACCAGTGCGGCTGTCAGTGTCGTTCACTGGGCTGTTGGGACCGCGATCCCCGCGAGAAGAAGGGCACGGACAATGGCAGGCCGGTCCGGCGGTTCGTCGCCCGGAGTCTCCGGGCGCAGCACGTCGACCAGCCGATCAGGGGTCAGGGACCGTGTCTCAGCATCGGACAGAATGCCTTCCGCGTCGAGCCTGCCCGCCGACTCCAGCAGACGCGCAGACAGCGCGTCGAGCACTTGCTCCCTCTCGATGAACATGCTCATCCCGCAGCTCAGACCGTCGTCTCGGAGATCCTCGGGATAGGGCGCACGGGACCAGGCACCATCCTCGAACCAGTAGACGCAACCCAACTCGTACCCGGCGGCCCGCTCGCGCAGTTCATCGAACGGAAGCCAGTCCGGCCCACCCGCCAGCATGTCGATCGGCGGCTTGTGCCACTTCACCCCGCTCGATTCGTCCTCTCCATAGAGCACGAACCGCCCTTCGCCGACCCGCGACATGGCCCACCAGGTGCAACCACCGTCTTCGTAGTGAAGGCCATCGTGATCGACCCACATGCCAGTGCGATAGGTGCTTGCCTCGGCCTCGGTGGTTGCGTCGATCGCGGCCAGTAATGCCCACCGAGCCCACAACACATCAGCTGGCGGAATGTTCCCGGGCAGGCCCGGAGTGTGGATTGGCATCATGCACCTTGCAATAGGGTGAAATTCGACGGGCCGCATATTCGACGGCGGCCTTTCGTCAGACGGGCAGCCGGTAACTCGTGAATGCCTCACCGGTCTCCATCATCGTACCGACAGCCCCGCCCAGCGTCAGCGTGATGAAGCGCAGTAGCTGGTGCTCATCGATCCCGCTGGATCCCGCCCGGTTGACCGCGTTCAGCAGCAGATGCGCGATCCGGTCCGGATCGTTGTCCCACTCATCTTTCTCGTAGCCGAAGTCGACTGCGAGCCTATGCTTTCGGCGAAGTTCGCCGGCGATGTCGGCGATCGCGTCGAACCTCGTCGAGCCCGTCCGCAAGCAGTGCAGGCCTGATCCTTCGGCGTACCACCGGCATCCCGGTGGCGGATTCTCGGAGATCGCGCGCACCTGCGCTTCATCGTTGCTCCAGTCGAAGAACAGCGTGAATGCGTGCACTCTCGCGCCGCCCGCATCTACGAGGACGAGTTCTTGGCCGATCTCGTACCAGCGATCGGGGTCCATCAGCCGGGCAGCGTCGAATGCAGCGGAACGGAGGTCGTCGACCACCGCCTCGGCACCGCTGGGGACGCGGACGACCCATCCACTCTCCACGGGCGTGATCGTCACAGTGTCTGGCACCGAACAATCCTTGCACGACGGGTGGGTTCGATGACCGCAGGACAGCCGCGGTCCCGCCCTCAATGCTCCCGACCTCGGATCGCCCATGACCTGCCGAGATCGCCACCGGCTCAGCCTGTCGATTTGTAGCGCCGAGGACCTTCCAGACGATAGCGTTTCAAGGGCTGATGGTCAGGGCGAGGAGTGGCGGTGCGGGGCGTGGTCGACGATGCGGATCTCGTAGATCGCGCGGCGCGGTTGTTCAGGTTCCTCGCTCGAGTGCAGGGCGTGGGGGTGACGAGGGTCCAAGATGCTGCCGACCTCGGCGTGATCGAGTGGCTCGGTGCAATACCGGACCATCCCTCTGTCCGGTTCACGCCGAACAACGCCGACGCCCCATTTCTCTTGCTGGACAAGGTGCGTCGAACTCCGGCTGTCGACGCACCTGAGGTAGCAGTCCGGGCTTGGTTGGCACCTGGCCGATTGGACGACCCCGATGACGAGCCGTCCTTGCTTCAGCGTCGACTGGACGGTACAGGTACTCGGACGTTGCTGTTGAGCGACCATCCGAACGTTGTGGAGGAGTTCGACGCCTGGCTTGCTCGATGGCGGGAATGGGCGGCTGGGGCGCGCATCGAGGAAGCCGCGCTGCGCCTGTACCGCGCCGTCTACCAGATGTATTCGGACGTGAATGCCTCGGCGGAATCCAAGGAAGCGGTGCTCGCGCTCGGCTGCCTGGTCTGGCGCAGGCCAGGATGGGGAACTGCCCGCCGTCATGTGCTGACCTTGCCGGTCAAGCTGGATTTCGACACCGATTCGGGTCGGTTGACGGTACGGGTGGACCGTGATGGCGGCCGGGCCGCGGTGGAACTCTCCGATTTCCTGGATCCGTCCGAGATCGCTGATCCGGGTCTGCTCCGAACGGCCGAACGTGAGCTCGTCGACGAAGGACTCGAACCGTTCGATCGAGCGACGATCGCCGGACTGATGCGGCGCCTGCTACACAGCCTCGGTCCTTCGTCGAGCTATCGAGACGAGGACGTGCCCGCCACGGCCACTGACGAGCCGGTCGGCTTCTATGCCCCCGCGCTGATCATGCGGTCGCGCGGCAAGCGGGGCCTGACCAGGGTTCTGGATTCGATTTCCGACCGGATCCAGGACCAGCGGGAGGTGCCGAGCGGGATTCGAAATCTGGTCGACCCCGCCTATGCGCCGACCATGGTCAGGTCCGAGGAGAGCGGCGCGATCGTTCGTGACGGGGACGATTGCTTCTTGCCGCTGCCGTTGAACAGCGTGCAGCTCCAGATCCTCGAGCACGTCGATTCGCATGCGCACACGATTGTGCAGGGACCGCCCGGCACGGGCAAGACGCACACCGCCGCCGCGCTGATCACCCACCTGCTCGCCCAGGGCAAACGCGTGCTTGTCACCGCCCACACCGATCGTGCGCTGGAAGAAGTTCGCGGCAAGTTGCGCGAAGAGATGCGTGGGCTGTGCGTCTCGGTGGCCGGTGCGTCACGCGACAATTTCGACGACCTGAAACGTGCCATGGAGCGCATCGCGCAGGAAGCCGACCGCCACAACCCGCATCGTGCCCAGACAACGGTGAAAGCCGCGCAGGCCCGCGTTGCCGACCTGCGCGCTGAGCGGGCGGATATCCGGAAACAACTGCTGCGGCTACGCGAAGTCGAGGTTGTGCAGCACCAGTGCGGTAGATATCGGGGGACGCTCACCGAACTGGTGACGCGCCATCGCGACGAAGCCTCGCGGTTCGACTGGATCAGCGCTCTGGATCCAGTCGAACCCGGCGCCGCGCTGCCGGTGTCGGCGGCGGACGTCGCGCAGTGGCGGTCGTTGCTCCTGGATTCCGCGCTCGATGACCCCGAATCGCGGGCACCGGACCTGATTACCACTCATGATGTCCCGCCGGTCGATCAGATTGCGCTGTGGTCCGAACGACTGCTGCAGGCCGAGGCGCGCGTCAGGTCCTGCTCGGAACAGGGTGCGCCACAGTGGACAGAGCGCATTGCCGCGTTGAATCCGCCGACGCGTGCGGACTTGCTGGCGATGGTACGGCGGCTGGACCGGGAGTTGGGTGACCTCGCGGCGAGTCGAGACGCCTGGGTTCGAGAAGCCTTGGCCGACATTAGTCTTGGGCGCGCCGCCCTGTGGCAGGATCGGGCGATGCGCCTGGCCGGTCTCACCCAGCCGGCGCAGCAGTTGGTCGCACAGGTCGGAATATCGCAAGTGCGCGTGAACGGTGGCGATACCGCTGCCCTGGTGTCGCTCGCCGAAGCTGTTCGCGCGCATATCGAGACGGCTGGTCCGCTCAAGGTCGGCGCGGACGGAATGCCGAAGGCCGGTTTCGCGTTCGGTAAGAGCCGGGTGCTCAAGGACGCGGCGCCGTTGTTCGAGCACGTCCGGGTCGACGGGCGGATCCCGACCACGGCCGAGCAACTCGATGTATTCCTGCGTTTCGAGGAGATCGAACGACTGCTCGGGCAGCTCGACGAGGTGTGGGTGGGAACTCCGGCCATGCCTGTCACCGGGAGTCCGACGATCCGGCTGACGTGGCATCGCGAACATGCCGAACAGTTGAGGCGGTTGCTGAGCTGTGGCGCCGAGCTGGCCGAGGCAGGCAGGCAACTGCGCACCTTCGGCCTCCCTGAACCGGACTGGGCCGACGCGAACGCGCGCAAGCCGATCTTCGCGTCGTTCGAGGCCGTCACCGCGATCGACGAAAGAAGAGCAGTACAACATCTTTTCGATACGGTGTCGGTCAAGCTGAACGCAGTGCGATTCCAGCCGCACGCGACGGCGAATCTGCAAGAGCTGCATGCCGCGATAGAACGCGGCGATGTCGAAGCCTACCGTCGCGCCTATCAGCGCCTCGGTGAACTGAACACGGTGCGGCGCAGGTTCGTTCATCGGCACGAGCTCGGAGCACGAATGGCATCGTTGCCGCGCCTGCGGGACGCGATCGCGGCAACGGCTTCCGATCCCGCGTGGGACAACCGCCTCGTCGAGCTCGAAAATGCCTGGGAATGGGCCGGTTTGGGCCGATGGCTCGCGGCGCACGAAGACGACACCGTCAACGAACTGTTCGGCAGGCTCGATGACATCGAGGCGTCCTTGCGCAACGAGGCATCCGAGCTCGCGGTGACCAAGGCCTGGGACTACGCGGTCGGACCCGAGCGGCTCACCGCGAACACCAGGGTGGATCTGCGTCAGTACGCCCAGCTGGTCCGGCGCCTCGGCAAGGGCACCGGCGCGCACGCGGATCGCCGTCGTGCCGAGATCCGGGAGACCCTGGCTCGCTGCCGCTCCGCAGTACCGGTATGGATCATGCCGATCTACCGGGTGGTCGAGCAGCTCGACATCGAACAGGACATGTTCGACGTCGTCGTTGTCGACGAGGCCTCACAGGCGGGTGTGGAGGCGGTGTTTCTGCAGTACCTCGCACCACGGATCGTGGTGATCGGCGACAACCGTCAGGTTTCGCCGTCCGGTGTGGGCGTGAAGATCGACACCGTGAACGGGCTCGGCGAGCAATTTCTGGCCGACAACCTGCACCGGGCCACATGGACCGACCCCAAGCGGAGCCTGTTCGACGAGGCCGCGATGCGCTTCCCGTCGCGGCTCACCCTGCTCGAACACCGCCGCTGTGTGCCCGAGATCATCGGCTTCTCGAACAAGATCGCCTACGAAAAAGACGATGTGCGTTTGGTGCCCGTGCGGTTGTACGGTGTCGATCGGTTACCGCCGATCCGGACCGAATACGTCCCCGACGGCGTCAGCACGCCGGGCAATGTGAACGAGATCGAAGCCGATCGGATCGTCGCCCGCATCCTGGAGTGCTTGGCCGATTCGCGATACGACGGGAAGACCTTCGGGGTGATCTCCCTGCTCGGCACCGCGCAGGCGGAAGTCATCTGGAAGAAGATGCTGGTCAAGGTGTCTCCGGAGGAGATCGACCGGCGTCGGCTGCGCTGTGGCGACGCGGCCGACTTCCAGGGCGCCGAACGGGATGTGATGTTCCTGTCGATGGTGAAGTCGGCCGGACCAGAGACCAGGCTGGTGGCCCGAGCCGACGAATCGGCGACCCAGCGGTACAACGTCGCGGTGTCGCGTGCGGCCGATCAGCTGTGGTTGTTCCACTCGGTCACCGCCGAGCAACTGAAGAATCCGGCCGACCTGCGCTACCAACTGCTCGACTACTGCCGATCGATCGAGACCACGCCGCCGGAGATCACCACCGGGGTTTCGGAGCCAGTCCCCGAGAACAGGCCGGTGGCACCTTTCCGTTCGTTGTTCGAGCAATGCGTTTTCAACCGGATCGTCGGTCGCGGTTACCGGGTGGTCGCACAGTACGACGTCGGCGGACACGCGCTCGACATGGTGATTGTCGGAGGCCATATCCGGGTCGCTGTGCAGTGTGACGGCGACAGGTGGGCGGGGCCGATCGAATACCAGCGGTCGATGGCGTGGCAGCGTGATCTGCAACGGTGTGGTTGGCCGTTCTTCCGAATTCGGCAGTCGCGCTTCGTGTCCGATCCGGAGTCGAGCCTCGAGCCACTGTGGCAACTGCTCGACGAGGTCGGCCTGACGCCGGTGTCGGCCGAGGACCTGGTGCAAGCCGATGCGGCACCGATCGCGTCGGCGACGAGTGTCGGAACCGCTGAGCCGGTGATACAGCAGCCTGTCGTGGATCCGCTGGCCGACTTCGATTGGCGCAAACCGGAACCCGATACCGGGGCTGGCGAAAACGAGCAAGTCTGTCCAGTCGAGGAGAACGTCGACATCGACGTCCCGATCGAGCCTCCGAACGCCGCCCCCGCACCCTCTGTTGTCACGGAAGAAGCTGGTGAGCAAGAATATTCGGCGTTCAATGGATTGGTGTCACCGCTGTCTGCCGCGTCGCCGATCGAGACGGTCGTGAGTGATCTGCTGCGCGTTGTCAAGGTGGAGGGCCCCGTGACCGCCGGTCGTCTGCGTTCAGTGTTCTTTCGCAACGTGGCGGACGACGACGAGCGAGGTGGCAGGGCAGCGTTGGACCGTGCACTGTCGGTGGCTGTCGAGCGTGGCGAGCTGATCGTGGACGACTTTCTGGAACTGCCTCAGCCGCAATGGTTCACCTACCGATCACCGAGCCAACCGGAGGTGCGACGGCGGACGCTGGGAGCCCGTTCCATCGAGGAGGTGCCGCCGCGCGAACTCGCCCGAATCCTGGCCGACGCTGCCGAGACGACCGGTTGGGGCGACCGGCGTGGACTGATGCAGACAGCCGCGAGCGAGCTGGGTCAGGCGCAGTTGACCGATCGGGCCATCTCGATGTTCGCCCTGGTGCTTTCGAGCGCGCGTACGGCGCCCGCCGGATGAGGTGAGATCAGAGCAGGCCCGAGGGTGTTCGCCCGCGGAGGAACGCGGCGATCTGGATGAGCCGGTGCGGCGGCACGGTGAGCGTACCGACCCGCGACATCACTGACCGCAATTCGCCCACCGGATCATCGGATCCGGCCGCCCATTGTGCGATCGCTGCTGCGGCCTGCTCACGTGTCGCCCTCGTGCCGCCCACGGCTGCCGACACGAGCAGCAGGTCCTCAGTGGGTTCGCCGAGTGAGCGGTAGGTCAGCAGCCCGGCGTCGGCCGCGGCTTGGACTTCGTCGAGCAGCTCACGAGGATCGGTGACCCCGATCAGGTCGCCCACTTCGTCTCCGGTGGCAACGAATTCGAGTTTGGTCAACTGGTCCAGCAGGTCGGCGTACTCGGGCACCGCCTCGGCCATGTACTCGACAGAGTCATCGTCGTCGGGATCGTGCGTGTCGGCACCTTCGCTGTCTGCGTCGTCGTGCGCCACCAGATGAACCCCGGATGGCGCGGCCGCTCCGACCGCATGGTCTTCCGCCGCGACGGCAGCTGCCTGACCGGCCCATTCGGTCAGGAACTGCGTCAATCCGGCGACATCCGTGCGCACAGTGTTGTCTGCCAGTCGATGGGCAACCGACAGGAAGGAACCATCGACGCCGGCGGCCGGATCTTCGATGGATCCGACCACGTAGGCGATGACGATGACGTGGGGCCGGCCAGCATGGGCAGAAGTCACGACGCGACCCAGCCGCCGGATCATCTCGGTGCGGTCGTGGCTGCGGGCGAGGAACAACCCGAGTTCGGCGTGCGGCACGAGCACCGTTTCGTCGGGCACGCGTTGTTCGACGAGCACCCGCACCGACCGTTCACGCAGGCCGGCCGACAGCGCCGATCGCTGCTCGGGCCGCAGCGCGGGGCCCGAGATGGCGGCGGTAACTCCGGCGGAACTCAGAATCTGTACCACTGTCCCCGCCGCCACCGCTCGGCCGGCGAAAACCACGGTCTGGGTATCGCGGAGTACGTCGATCGGCAGCGAGCGGACGAGGTCCATCTTCGCCCGGCATTCCGCCAGCAATGTCGCCCGATCGCCGAGCGCTTGCACATAGCGGTTGGCATGGTGGGCCCCGGAGCCACGGCCTTGCCGGAGCTGTTCGACGAAGACGTGGAATTCCTCGGAGCGATCCGGTGCGCCGTAGCTGCCGGTCAATGTGTCGATCTCGCGCTCGACCAGTGATTGTGCCTGATTGAGGCGGGCACGTTCTTTGGGCGTCAGCTCGACACCGACCTGCACGACCGTGACCGGCGCGAGATGGCCGTCCGCGCGGGCACGCGGGTAATCACAGCCGGCGATCACGGAGCCGAAGTAGGGGAGAAGCACCGAGTCGACGGTGCGATCCCCGGGCGGGAGGGCATCGGTGAAGCCGAGCCGGTGTGGGAAGCGCTCCGTCAATGCCGTCGGCCAAAACCCCGCGCCGTATCGATGCAGGTCATCGACGATCAGCAGGGCCCTGTGGTGATCGAGGTCGGCGGTGCGCAGGCGCGCCACTGTGTTGGCGGTGAGCACGGCTACGTGCCGGGTTCGGCTCGGCATAGCGAGGCTGCCGATCCGACACGACGGCATCGTCTCTTCCATCGTTGCGAGCCAGCGTTCACGGGCGGCGTCGTCGGGGACTACGGCAACGACCGGGCTGCCCGCCTCGACCGCTTCCGCCGCGGCTCGCACACCGAGCACGGTCTTGCCCGTACCCGCCACGGCCTCGACGATGCCTCTGCGGCCCTTACGGTTCCACTCGTCGTAGGCAGCCTGTTGCCACGGGCGCAGCACCCTCACACCCTCCTCGCCAGGCCCGAACGGGGCCTCCGCTGACGAGGGTAGCGGCTCGAAATCAGCAGCTTCGGTCTGCGCCCGGAAACTTCCGATCGGTGAGATGATGAGAATCGGTTGATGGAGGTTTGCCAGGCGCCCGAAATGGGTAGCAGGCGCGGTGTGGAGGGGGTGTGGCTCGAATGGCCGAGTCGTTCGTGTGGGTCCAGGCCGGCGACGAAGAATTTGCTCGCGCCAGGCAGTTGGAGCGGGTGTCGCTGTTCGTCGAGCTCAACTTGGACCACGACGAAATCGTCCGGACCCGCGACCTGTTCGGCCAGCTCATCCGGGATCACCGACGCACCCACGGTCTTGCCCGGTTGATCGACCGGTTTCCCGCGCTCACCCTGACCACCCTGATCGGGCATGCGGGTCTGTCCTATGAGCAGGGGAAATACTGGGAGAGTTTCTGGGCGGAACTGGCGATGGAGCGCGAGCAGGAGTTCGAGAACCTGCTGCGGACCAAGCTCACCTCGCTGCTGCGCAAGTTCAAGCTGTGCGAATTCCCGGAGATCAGCAACCAGCAGTACGTGCAGACCATGGCGGTGCATGCCGGAGTCCCGGTGCACTGCCTCAACGACCTGGTCGACGTTATCGAACAGCACATTTCGCTCGGACGTGAACCGAGTGGTGCTGCCGTGTTCGAGTGGCTCACCCAGCCTGGTCTCGAGTACCGGATGAACCACCTCGATGTTCCCGTCCGCAACTTCCTGCAGTTCGGTGGTGAGGCCGCTGTCGACATCGTCGACCGGATCATCGAGTTCGCCGAATACGCCCGCGAGCATCCGGAGGTCGCCAACGACCTCGATCTCGATACCTCGACCACCGGGCTGCCGAGTGTCATGCTCGAAGCGTTGATCGACCGGTTCGAGGAGCGGCCGTTCGGGTCGAGCACTGCCGAGTCCGGTCGGGTCGGTCGATCACGCCGACCGGTGATCGCCTATTCGCGATCCGATGACCAAGTCGTCGTCGAGGTTCCGTTTCCGGACCGGGGCTCCGAATTTCCGTGGTTGGTTTCTTTCGACGGCGACAGCACCGAGGTGTACGCCGAACGAGGTTGGGGCCTGAGTGAAGGCGAGGTGCACCCGCCGACTCGGGTTCGGGTCCCACATCGAGTGCGCGAAGTGGTCCTGCGCCATGACGCCTCCGAAGCGCATCATCGGATTTCCTTGGTGGACAAGGACAATCCGCTCTTGCTGTTCGATCACAACGGCAAACCGATCTCCCGGCATCTCGCCCTGCCGCGTGGCGAGGTGATCGGTGTCCATCCGGCGACCGCGTCGCTGGTCGACGGGCACAGTGGGGCGCCGGTGTCGTTCACGGCCGAAGCTGTCCCCGCGGGCTGGCGCGACTGGCGAGCACGGGTCTACGACCTGGCGGCGGTCGACTCGGTGCGGTTGCGTCGAGATCACCTTCTCGGCCCGGTGCAGCAGGTTCGCCGGGTCGGTGCCGCCCGACTCGATCTAGCCGACCCGGTCGAAGGGGTCTTCACCAGATCGGGCTTGCTGGTGTACAGCGAACGCCCCGCCGTAACGCTGCCCGTCACAGGTGCCGAGCCGGTTGCCTGGCGCGTGCGGGTGCGCCGGTCGGGGACCACCGACTGGCTGGCCGACGACGAATGGGAATCGGATACCGAACTCACCGAGCTCGACCCGTTCGACGGTCTCGCGCCGGGCCTGCTCGGCATGTTCGACATCGTCATCAGTGGGCCACTGGGACAAGACATTCGACACAGCATGTTCATGGTGGAAGGGCTCTCGGTCGAGCACGACAGCATCTTCCGCATACCGACCCCGGACGGATTGTCCCCGGCGGCGACCGCGCTCGAGATCGCGCCGCCGTTGGCCCTCGACCGTGCGTTCGTCGAGTTTCCCAGTGCGCAGCGTGATTCGGAGTTTCGGGTATCAGCAGGGCAGACGGTCGAACGCCTGGTCCTTCGTCCGCCACATATCGAGTTCCGGGTCGACGACATCGGCGCCGCCGCCCGCTGGCGCACGGTCGCGCCGGTGCTGACCGTCGACGATCTCACCGAGCACCTGATCGTGGCGGTTCGGGTCCCCGGCGATGTCGAAGTCGACATCGCACTGTCGGATTCAGTGGGCCGGATTCGGCAGACCGAGGAGCCACAGGTCAACCGCGACAATCTCTTCCAGGTGTCGAGCCGGACCTTTGCCGACACCGCGCGCTCGCTGCGCACCGCGACACTGCTGGCCCGGATAGATACCCCGGACGGTCGGACCACTCAGGTCACCGTGGCCCGTGTGCAGCCGCGCCTGCTGTGCTCAGGAATCCGGTTGGACGGCGGTGTGCTGGTGTTCGAGGGCACCGACAGCGACGACCTCGCCGCGTTCGTCTGGCCGGAGACCGCGCCGTGGCGGCCACCGACACAGGTCGAGATCGTCGAGGGAAAGGCGCGCCTGCCCGCCGAATTCGCCGATGCTGGACCGCTGACCGTGCAGGTTTTCGTCGATGATCCATGGGCGGTGATCACCGCCCCGAGCCGCCCTGACGATACGGCGTACCACGTTCCGCAGCACGGCTGGCTGCAGGATTCGGACCCGGCACGCACAGAGCTGGCGAAATTCCTGGCCGGTGCGGGGAATCCGCCCGTCTCGGGCAGTGCGCTCGCCGAGGTGTGGTCCGCTTACGCGAACTGTTACTCCGACAGCTCGCTGAGCCCGCTGGTTCGCGGTGGACTGCTGCGAGTTCTCGGGGCCGATCCTCGAAGCTCACTCGAGGCGTTGGAACGCAGCGCTCTTCCGCAGGCCCAGCTTCCAGCACTGCTGATCCGTACCGGGCTGGTGGACAAGGATTTCAGTTCGTACTTCCGCCTGGGTAAGCACGCCAATCCGTGGCTCGGCTGTCTGATCGATATCGCCGACCTTCCGAATGTCGTGTTGCAGTCGGCCGAGGAGAGTGCCGAAGCGCTTCGTGCCGACCTGGCCACGCACGGCGGTCCAGCCCTGGTCGAGCTGCTGTCGGGGAAATTGCGGGAGGTCTACACCGGCTACTTCGAGCGAAACACCATCGGGATGCACCGCATGGCGCCGGAGCAGATCGCCGCGCTCAGGGACGCGTGTGAGATCGTGCCCGGGGCGTTGCTTGATCCGGATACCCGAAGGGCTGCGATGTTCGAGGCGTTCGCCCGGCGGCTCGACTGGCAGTCCGATCCGGCCTCGCATGCCATGACCACCCACTCGGCTGCGTTGACGACCCCCTTGCGACGGGCCTCGCCGTGGGTATACGACGTGGTCAAAGCACGCAGTGATGCGCTGACAGGGGTAGACACCAGCGAATTCCCCTGGATGCTGATGTCGATGCAGTCGCTGCTGTTCGCTGTCGTCGCCCGGTTGCGGGCTCGCTCGCTGATGTCGCATCCGGTGTTCACCGCGCCCATGCGGCAGTGCTGGGCCAGGCTGGCCGAATTATGTCCAGGACTGGTCGCTGCCGACCTGCTGATCGCCGATGCGCTCGCGTCCTACGTTTTGCACCACGATGTCATCAACAAGATCGGAGACCATCGGTGACCGACAGGCTGGATCCCCTTGCCGCCAGTGCCGACATCGAAGCAGGCTACAAACGCTATCTGAAAACGTTGCTGGCGCCGCGTGATCCGGCGCTGGCGAGCGCGTTCGACCAGGCGGTGGACGAGACATCGCTGCTCACGAAGGGGCCGATGCTCGAGCTGACGCCCCCGTACGCACCGGGTGCGTCGCTGCGGTCACTGATCTCCGAGGGCGTATTGCACCCCGGCTTCGCAGAGTTCGGCGCAACCATCGAGCTGGACCGGGCGCTGTATGCGCACCAGGAGACAGCCGTTCGCAAGGTGGCGAGTGGCCGCAACCTGGTCGTGAGCACCGGCACTGGTTCGGGTAAGACGGAGAGCTTCCTGCTTCCGATCCTGAACTCTCTCATCGCCGAGAAGTATGCGGGCACACTCGGGCCAGGTGTTCGCGCCTTGCTGCTGTATCCAATGAACGCGCTGGCCAATGACCAGCTCAAACGCTTGCGGGGACTGCTCGCAGCAACCCCGGAGATCACTTTCGGACGCTATACGGGCGAAACCAAACGGCACCGCGCCGCCGCCGAGGCCGGCTACCACGCGATGTTTTCCGGTGCCGAGCGCCTGCCGAACGAGTTGCTCAGCCGAGAGGAGATGCGCGACAGCCCGCCACACATCCTGCTCACCAATTACGCGATGCTGGAGTATCTGCTGCTGCGCCCGCGTGACTTGGAGCTTTTCGATGGAAAGCACCAGGACACTTGGCGATTCATAGCGCTCGACGAGGCTCACGTCTACGACGGCGCGCAGGGATGTGAAGTCGCGCTACTGCTGCGCAGACTCCGGGATCGGGTTGCCGGCGGGCGGTCGCTACAGTGCATCGCCACGTCGGCGTCGTTGTCCGGAACCACGCCCGAAGCCCAGGGGATCGAGGCGACGGCGTTTGCGCAGAAGTTGTTCGACGTCCCGTTCGAGTTCGTGGCCGACGACCCGAGTCGTCAGGATCTGGTGACCGCCACCCGGATGCCCAGCCGTCCACCGGCGACCTGGAAGATCGACGACGACAAGCTGCTGACCCTGGCCGCGCCGGGTGCCGACCTGACCTGGATCGGTACGAAGGTGCCCTCCGGTGACATCGTGGACGCACTGCACAGCGAACGCCGGATCGCCGACCTCGAAAGTTACGCGGCGGCCGGACCCCAAAGCGTCCGTGAGCTCGCCGCGAAGTTGTGGCCGGACGACGCCCAGGCCCCACAGAAGCTCGAAGCCCTCGTCGCACTGGGTTCGAAAATTACCGACGAGACGAAGAAGCCGGTGTTGTCTGCGCGCTACCACCTGTTCGTCCGGGCGACGGAGGGCGCCTTCGTCAGTTTCGACGACAACGGCCCCACTGTCTTGCTCGGCCGTCACGAGGTTGATCCGAATACCGGACGCGCGGTTTTCGAATTCGGTACCTGTCAGCGGTGCGGTGCTGTGCATCTCGCCGGGCAGCGGGAGCTGGTCGACGGCCGCGAGTACTTCCGCCCAGCCAAGGGGGAGAGCAAGGTGAGCTGGTTGGTGGTGACCGACAGCGACACCGGCGACCTCATCGACGAGGATGACGAAACTCTCGACGAGCAGCAGAGCAGCGCCGCAGGCACCGGCACCGGCACGCTGTGCACCGGATGTGGTGCGCGCGGGAGTTGCGCGCCGAAGTGCCCAGGCGGCCGGGTATTGCGGGTCCGGGAGCATCGTGCCGCCGCACGGGTGATGAGCAAGTGCACCGAGTGCGGTGCGCGGTCACGGCAGGTGATCCGGCGGCTGCGGACCGACACGAATGCCGCGCCTGCGGTCATCACGACCGCGCTCTACCAGCATCTTCCGGAAGCTGCGGACGGTACGGCGGATTTCGTCGGCGGCGGGCGGAAACTGTTGATGTTCTCCGACTCGAGGCAGGCAGCGGCCTTCGCCGCTCCCTATCTCGAGCAGACTTATGGCCGGATGCTGGAACGGCGCTACCTCACCGAGGCGCTTGGCCAACCGAAGAATGCCGGTGAGGCCCTGTCACCTGATGACTTGGCTGCTGATGCGAAAGCCATGGCGGTGCGCGCGCAGCACTTCGAGGAACGCGCCACCCGCGCCACGATCATGCGCGCGGTCAACCCCTGGGTGATGGCAGAGCTGATGGCGATGGACCAGCGTCAGTCGCTGGAAGGCCTCGGGCTCATGGCGGTTTCATTGTTCCGGTCCCGAAATGCCGAGATCCCGAAGGGATTCCGCAACCTGGGGCTCAGCGATGACGAAGTATGGGCCTTGCTGAACGAGCTCGTGAAGTCCATCCGGCTGCAGGGCGCGATGAGTCTGCTTCCCGAAGTCGACATCACACTGCCGATCTTCGAGCCTCGTGCCAGCCGGATCCGCATCCGTTCCCGGGATTCGGATCGGGATCGTCGTATCATCAGCTGGCTTCCTGGCGGCAGGCCGGGCACTGCGAACAACCGTATCTTGTTCCTGCGCAAGGTCCTTGCCGAATTGGGCAGGTCGGAACCGGCCGAAAAGGTGCTCGACGCATGCTGGAACTTTCTACTGCAGAACAAGTATTTTCTCGAAGAGAGCGACCGCGTTGCCGGTGTGCTGTACCAGCTGGACCAAGACCAGCTGCGGATCCGTCGTGGTGCCGACTGTGAATGGTTCCAGTGCGGGGCATGCCGCCGGATCACCGTCCACAATGTGCGCGATCTGTGCCCCCAGGGCAATTGTGACGGGCGGCTCGCGCCCCACGCGATTCCGGACCGCGACGAGGACATCAATCACTATCGGACCGCGTACCGGTCGTTGGCCATGTTGCCGCTGTCGGCGCGTGAGCACACCGCGCAATGGGAGGCCACCGCGGCCGCCGACATCCAACGACGATTCATCTCCGGCGAAGTGAATGTCCTGTCGTGCTCCACGACATTCGAGCTCGGGGTCGATGTCGGCGATCTGCAATCGGTGATGTTGCGCAACATGCCGCCGAAAACGGCGAACTACGTGCAGCGGGCAGGTCGGGCCGGGCGTCGCGCCACGTCGGCCGCACTCGTGGTCACCTACGCCAAGCGCAGTTCACACGATCTGTCGAAGTTCCAGAAGCCGGAGTCGATGATCGCCGGAAAGATGCGAATTCCGTGGATTCCCATCGACAACGACCGAATCGGCCGTAGACACGCCCATTCTGTCGCGTTGGCCGCCTATTTTCGTGACTGCTATGACAAGGAGGGCCGCGAGTGGGCCACGGCCGGTGAGTTCTTCACGCCGGAGAATGATGAGACCGAGTCGGCGGCCGCTCGAGTACGCCATTTTCTGACTCCTGTCCCCGATGCTGTTCGAAGCTCCCTACGGGCTGCATTGCCTGCCCACGTGCAGCGTGAGATCGGGGTGGAAACCGACGCCTGGGTCGAACATCTGTGTGCCCAACTCGCCGATGCGGAACACGACATCCGCACGGACATCGCGACTTTCGAAGACCTGATCCAACAGGCCATCGACGCGAAGAACCTGGCGCTCGGCAGTCGTCTGCAGAAGACCCTGCACACTGTCCAAGGTCGCCAGCTGCTCGGATATCTCGCCAACAAGAACGTCCTGCCGAAGTACGGATTTCCCGTCGACACCGTGGAACTGCGCACTACCCATTGCGAAGGTACCGTCGGCGCCAAGCTCGAACTCGCCCGTGACCTCGGGCAGGCGATCTACGACTACGCACCGGGTAACCAGGTGGTCGCGGGCGGCAAGTTGTGGACTTCGCGCGGTCTGCACAAACTGCCGAAACGGGAGCTGGAAACGCTGCAGTACCGCGTATGCAAGGAATGCAATCACTTCGAGTCAGGGCATGTGCTCGACCCGTTGTCGACCTGTCCGAACTGCCGGGCAGAATTCGACGCGACGAAAACCTGTGTTCTGCCGGAGTTCGGCTTCGTCGCCGATCGAAAGCCCGAGGATGTGAAAGCTGAAGCGCCCCAACGAGCATGGTCGGGCGCCAGCTTTGTGGAGACGGTCGGCGAGGGTTCGGAACCGGTTGTCTGGCCATCGAAAGACGATATGCAAGTGTGGGCGCGGTCGGGTACGCGCGCCAAACTCGCTGTGATCGGCGAAGGAGCGGGCAACGGATTCCGGCTGTGTGCTTGGTGCGGCTGGGCCGAGCCGATCAGGTTCGATCGCGCGCCGAGCAAAACACATGAGCGTCCGGCGACCGGTAGTCCGTGTGGTGGACCGCTCGATCAGGTCAACCTGGCCCATCGTTACGAAACCGACGTCGCGGAGTTCACTTTTGCGGACTTCCATTACACAGAGTCGGAAGACAAGTGGTTGTCGGTGCTGTACGCCCTGCTCGAAGGTGCTTCGGAGGCGTTGGAGATCAGCCGCGACGACATCGACGGAACGCTGTCCTGGAGTGCCGACCACCGTCGAAGCATCGTGTTGTTCGACACCGTGCCTGCCGGCGCGGGAGCGTCGAAACAGATTGCCGCGGAACTAGATCGAGTGTTGCGGGTCGCCGCGCAACGGGTCGCCACGTGTGACTGCGGTATCGAGACCTCGTGCTATGGCTGCCTGCGGTCCTACCGCAACGCCAGGTTCCATGATCAGCTGACCAGAGCGGGCGCGCTGGAAGTGTTCCACCAGCTCGGACTGGCACCCGAAGTCACCGATCTGTCGGTCGACAAGGCTCCGGAATCCTGGGACGAGGACCCGCTGTATTCCTCTCAGGCCGTCCGGGACCTCCTCGCGGAGCTGCAGCAGGCCGGTGTTCCCAAGCCCGAGGTCGGGATCGAGGCCGGGCGGGCCTACTGGATGGTCGACATCGTCTGGCCGACGGAGAAGGTGGTTGTCGTCGAGGGCGTGGACGAAGACCGCGATTCCGGCTTGGCGGCCGACGGTTTCCGGGTCGTGCGGGTGGAAGAAGCCGATGTCGACGAGCTGGCGACAATCCTGGTGGGCACGTGAACGCCACGGGGGCAGCGGTTTACGCTGCCCCCGGACCGGCTAGCGATTGAGCAGTTCCGATTGCTGTCCGCTCCAGGTGACGACCAGCTCGTCACGCGCACGACTGGCCGCCACATACAGCAGCGAACGTTCCCGCTGCTGTGCCTCGGCCTGTTCCTCCTCGGGGATTCCGCGCAGCTGTGCCTGCGACGGCACGTGCTCACGATCGACCCCCGCGAGAATGACGCAACGAAATTCCATGCCCTTGGAACGGTGCATCGTGAGTACCTGAACGTGCTCGCCCCCGGCGGGCTCGGCATCGAGCACGGTGGCGTCGACGCCGCGCTCGACCAGTGCACGCACGATCAGGTTCCGTTCGCTCTGACCGCGGGCGAGGACCGCGATGCTTGACGGCGGTATATCGTCGGCGATCCAGTGTTTGATCCGGTCCGCGATCGTCTGCAACTCCTCCATCAACGAACCGCACTCGATCAGCTCCGGGTTCGGGCCGAGCCGTGCACTGGTGTATCCGGCGGTCGACTCCTGGCCTTCTTCGAGATCGCGGTAGTCGGCTCCGGCGAGAATGCTCACCGCGAAATGCAGGTTCTGCGCGGTGGTTCGATAATTGAGCGTGAGCTTGCTCGACCGACCACCGCGGATATTGATGCCGAGCCGGTTCAGCACCACCGGCTGCCCGTAGATGCGCTGATGAGAATCCTCGGCGATGAACAGGTCGTTGGGCCCTTCGGCGACCAGCGCACGCAGCAGCGCCCAATGTGTTGCATGGAGATCCTGTGCTTCGTCGACGATGACGTGGTCGGCCAACGTTTCACCGGTTGTCTGTGCGCGCCACTGCAAATAGGCGGCGGCGACGGCGAGGATCTCAGGGAAGCTGATCCGCCCGCTCGCCCTGCCCTGTTTCCTGAACTGTTCGACGATTTTCCACACCGCGACGCGCTGCGGTCGAGTCAATCGCACACCGCGACCGGCGCGGGGAACCTTGAGGTACTCCTCGAGCGCGGTCACTCGATTGCCGAGCACCACACTGATGTATTCGGTGGATAGAAAGCCCGCGTGCAGCAGCCGGGGATCCAGCGAACTGCCCGCGACGGCATCGGACCAACCGATATCCGGGTTGGCACGCACCCCGATCCGGGTTGGAGTTCCAGGACCGAATACTGCGGCGAATGCCGCGTCGAGGTCTTTGCGACGGCTGAGGATCGCCGACGCGAGACTGTCGATGCCTGCCACGTAGACGCCCGGATCTCCTGGCTTTGCCGCGATGGTGATATTCGGGTCCAGGGCCAGCAGGTCGTCCTGCATGGCCTTGGCCAGTGTCTTGTTGTAGGTGGTGACAATGATCCGGGCAGCGGGATTCTGGGCCGCGAGATGCCGCGCACGATGCAGCGCGACCACCGTTTTCCCAGTACCGGCCCCGCCCGAGAGCCGGAACGCACCGCGGTGGTCCTTCTCGACGAACCGGCGCTGATTGGGATGCAGGAAGGTACGCCAGGCCTTGAAATCGCCCTCTTCGATGACACGGCGCAGTTCGTCGTTGTCGTCGACGAGAGTGAATTGCATCTTGGTCGCGGGATGTTCCAGCGCGGCGAGGATCTGCTCGTTCTCGTCGAGAGAGTGGTCGACCGGCTGCTCGGTGAAACCGAGGGCGTCACGGATGTCGTCGACGGCCCGGCCCACAGCCAATTCGAGCACGGCATTCTGCTGCCAGGCGACCTCGGTGCTCTGCGCGACCGAGAAGACCGCGTCCTGATCCGGGGCGGCCAGCACCTGGGCGGCGAGTTCGGCCTCCAGGCCGAGGCGGTCGGTGAGTTCGGTGAGGGTGTAGCCGGCGTTGGCGAGGTATCCAGCCGTTGGTTCGGCCGCGAGCGCTGCCGCCAGCACCCCGCCCGGGTCGGGGATCACAGTCCGCTTCTTACGGTCGGCGTTACCGTCGAGCTGACCGACGATCCCCTCGAGAACGCCGTTGATCGGATTCACCCGCAGTGTGGACTTCTCGGCGAGCTTGTTCGCCACGTCGTGTTTCCACGTGCCGAGGTAGATGTAGGTCGCCTCACCGAACCGGTCGTCGATGCGGAACATGATGGCGCGGTAGTTGAGGTCGACCCGTCCGGTGCGTACCCGCGGGTCGACCGCGCCCTTCAACGGCTCGATGTGCAGGCCGGGTGCGGTGTCGTCCGCGCAGACCTTCTTGAAGTAGTCGTAGACCTTGGCTTTGATCGATCCGTCGAGCTTCGGCATCGACTTCGTGTTCTGAGCCAGCACAACATTGGCCATTACAGCGCCCCTTCGGTCAGCTGGTTGAACTCCTGAGCCGCAGCGAAATCGGAGTCGTCGATGCCGATGAGCGCGTCGACGAATTCCTGCCCGATGGCCAGCGGCGCCGATGCTGCGAACGTCTGGTTGGTCAAGGTGACCGGCGGAGCGGTGAGCTGCTCGCGCGCGAGTAACTGCTGAGCAGTTGCCTGAACCTTTCGCGCGACTTTGGATTGCCAGGCGGTGAGGGGCCTGGCGAATTCGATGGTGACGGTGATCAGCGATTGGGCGCCCGACTCACGCACGGTGATCTTGCTGCCGTTGCCGGTGACACCGGACTGCACTTCGACCGCCGAAGCCGACCGCGTGCTCGGAGCAACCGGCCCTGACACTCCACGTGGCGGCACGACGGCTGGTGGCCCGGTGAGCGCATCGCCGGAGAGTTCGTGAGCCTTTTGCGCGCGCAAGGACAGCGTGGCCGAAACAGCCGACGCAGTGAGCATCGCCCGGGCGGCGGTGACCCATCCGCGTGCGCCGAAATGGTCGATCGCGGGGAGGTACTTCTCGCTCATGGCAGGGGAGAGCTGCCCGACACGGTCACTGTCGATGCGCACCTCGACCACACGTTTCGTCGAACGCGCGCTCGCTTGATCCACGGCGACCAGGCTGACGATGACAGGCCGTTCGCCACCATCGGTGTGGAAGCGGGTCAGGACATCGGTGTGCTCGCTGGTCCTGAGTACCTGTACCGCGCTGCCCTCGGGCAGCATTGTGTACGGCACGACCGGTGGGTCGTTGAGCGGAAACATCGTTTCCGGGCTCGCCACGTAGAGATGGACATCGGTGCTGAGCCGTCGTTGCTCGCGCCCGTGATCGTCCCACTCGGAGTACTCACGTGCCCATATCCGGCCCTGCGCGACGGGGATGTACCCGCGGTTCATCAACTCGAGCAACGGACGGTGGTAGCGGATGGCGTCCTCGCGCGGGAGGTAGCCGATCGTCTGATTCGCGAAGCGAACCGCGACAGCGTTGCGGTCGTACGGGTTGTCCGGTTCCGGTACGAGCTCGACCGTGCGGCGGGTTTCGGTTCCGCGCGGATCGAAGTCGTCGCCGAGCATTCCGAGGAAGTTCGGCAGATACGACTGGGTGCCGACGACGTCCTGCGCGGCCCAGCCACGACTGGTCGTCCACAGTGAGTAGGGCTGGCGAGGTGCCGCTGGGGGATTCATCTGTTGCTCCGGGTGTGCAGGTGGTATTCGACGATTCAGGTGTTCGCCAGCAGTTCCGAACGGCGCCCGTTCCATGTCACCACCAGCTGGTCGCGCGCGCGGCTAGCCGCCACATACAGCAGGGACCGCTCCCGTAGCTCGGCCTCGCCCCGTTCCTCTTCCGGTGCTTCGTTCAGCACAGATTTCGCGGGCACGTGCGCGTCGTCGACTCCGGCCAGGATCACCTTGGCGAACTCCATACCCTTGGACCGGTGCATGGTCAGCACCTGCACATGCCCAGGTCCGGCGGGGTTGTCGTCGAGCACCCGGGCTTCGATGCCGCGTTCCCCGAGGGCGCGCACGAACTGGCTCCGGTCGTTCTTTCCCCGGGTGAGCAGAGCGATGTTCGAGGGCTCCTCGCCCCCGTCGAGCCACTGCCGAACCCGCCCGGCGACCTGCTCGAGCTCAGCTGCCAGCGAATCACAGGCCAGCAGCATCGGTTCGGGCCCGGTTCGAGCACTGCGATATCCGTGCGTGGACTCCTCGGCCTCTTCGAGGTCGTGATACTCGCCGCCGGAGAGGATGTCGATGGCGAACCGCAAATTCTGTGCCGTCGTACGGTAATTCAACGTGAGCCGCCGTGAGCGGCCGACAATTTTCACCCCGAGCCGACCGAGCACCACCGGTTGCCCGAAGATCCGCTGATGGGAGTCCTCGGCGATGAAAAGGTCGTCCGGCCCCTCCGCGACAAGAGCGCGCAGCATCGCCCAGTGGGTGGCGTGCAGGTCTTGGGCTTCGTCGATGATGACGTGGTCGGCAATGAATTCACCTGCGGCGCTGCGCTGCCGCAGGTATTCGGCCGCCAACGCGAGCACTTCGGGAAAGCTGACGGTTCCATCCATCCGGCTGCGGCGGCGGAACGCCTCCATCAGTTTCCAGACGGCGATGCGCTGCGCACGGTTGAGCCGTACACCACGCCCGGCGCGCGCGACCTTCGCGTACTCGGCGACGGTGGTCACTTTGTTGGCGAGTACCACCGCGGTGTACTCGCTCTCCAGGAAACCGGGCGTTACCAGGCGTGAATCCAGATCTGTCTCAACAGTTCTGGTGATCTCGCGCCAGACCTTGCCGGTATCGGTGCGACGAGGCGGCAGCGACGTCGCGCTCCCGAGAACCGTCGCGAAGATCGGAGCGAGATCGCCTGCCCGTGCCAGTACATCGCTGGCCAGCTTGTCGACACCATCGATGTAGATGCCGACCTCGCCGGGCTTGCTCGCGATCTGCACGCCCGGATCCAGTGCCTCGAGATCGGCCTGTAGCTGGCGCGCGAGCGTCCGGTTGAAGGTGGTGAGGACGACGCGGGCATTCGGGTTGCGCCGCCAGAGATTGCGCGCGCGGTGCAACGCCACCACGGTCTTGCCGGTTCCCGCACCGCCCGACAGCCGGAAGGCGCCGTTGTACCGCTTTTCCGCGTACGCACGTTGTTCGGGATGCAGGAAGGTGCGCCATGCGGCGAAACTGCCGCCCTCGATCACGCGACGCAGTTCCTCGGTGTTGTCACCGATGTAGGCGAACCGGATCTTCGACGCCGGGTGCTCGAGCGCCTGCAGGATCTGCTCGTCCTCGCCGAGAGTCGGGTCGACCGGATTCTCCGTGAGTCGGAGCTTGGCGCGAATCTCATCGATGCTTGTGCCACAGGCCAATTCGAGGACCGCGTCCCCCTGCCACCCATCGATCTCCGCGGCGATCTCGTTGATCACATGGTCGTCGGAAGCCGCAAGCACTCGTTCGGCGAGTTTCGCGTCCAAGCCGAGGTCGTCGGTGAGCTGGGTGGTGGTGAAGCCGAGGTCGGCGAGGTACCCGGGCTTCACGGCCGGTTTCGGCTGCTGGGTCGGCGCAGGTTCTTCGGTGTCGGCGATGATGAGCTCGAGGACGCCGTTGACCGGGTTCACCTTCAGTCCCGCCCGGGGTGCGAGCTCGGCGGCGGTAGCGTCCGGCCACGCACCCATGTAGACGTAGGATCCCTCCCCACCCGCGGGCGCTACGTAGAACAGAATCGCACTGTGCCCCAGGCCGATTCGTCCGAGCCGCACGCGCTCGTCCGTGGCTCCGGGAACTTCCTCGATGAGTGTGGACGCGGCAGGTTCGTCATCCTGCACGCTGTAGAGGAAATCGTGCGCGCGCCGTTTGATCGCACCTTCGAGCTCGTCCGCGGACCCGCTGGTCTTGGTCATGATGACGTGCGCCATCACATCACCCCGTTCGTTTGCAGTGCTCGGACGAGTTCCGCCGGATCGGCTGGGCAGATCTTCCAGCCTTGTTCGGTCATCGTATTGGCCGCCTCGGGCTCCGCGAGGAGAACTCCGAGACGGACGTCGGGCCAGCCCATGTCGATCACGTCACCACGGTCGGTCTCCACACCGAGCACCGGCACCGGGACGCCTGCCGCGGCCAGAGCGAGGACGAGTTCGCGTTCGGCATCGGAAACGGTGTCGTCGTAGAGCACCTGCCAGTCGGGCGTGAGCTCGGCGCTGCCTGCGTCCGGTCCCCGCTCCGGCACGGTGGAGTTCGCCTGGAGCAGGGTTCGGGTGGTGATCACGTGGTCGGCCAGTCCGAACCAGTTGGACAAGCGCAACCACTCCTTCCACGCGCGACCGCCGTCGAGTTCGAGCTTCTCGTCCCGGTCATCGAGCGCGAGCACCGCGTCCAGCGTCTTCATGCCCTTGTTCGTGGCGGCGGTGATGGTCAACGGGCCGTCGCTGTAGGACCAGCAGTTGTACTCGCCGTCCGCCGGAGTCGAAGCGGTCCCGTCGAGGAGGTCGAGCGCCCAGCTCGCGATGGCGTCGGCGTCGCCCTGGTGGCGGCCGTTGAGGAGGAACATCAGCGGAAGCCATCGCCCCACTGCTTCCCATGGCTCGCGTTCAGGCTCGAGCATGTACTCGATCAGCTGGGTGATCGGGTCGGCATGCAGCAACTTGAACAGTTTCGGCTTCAAGTTGCCGTGTTTGCGGGTCGGGCCTTCCAGCTTTTCGGTGAACCAGGTCGGCTTTTCCGTCCGCGCGGCTCGAAAGCGCTCGAGATCATCGTGGGAGAACGACCAGACCACCACGCCGCCGGAGCGCAGGATCTCACGTTTGTGGGCGTCGTCGGCCACTCGGTTGTGCTCGGGTGTCGCGTGGTAGCGGCGACCGTCGGCGAACACGGCGATGAGGGGGATATCGGGATCGCTGGTGCGCAGCTGGAAGTCGGGTTGGCTGTTGCCCATCAGCACTTGTGGCTCGAGCTGCCAGGTCCGGATCTTGGTGCCGGGCAGTTTGATCGTTGCGGTCGGGCCGTAGGTGCCCGGTTTTTCGGTGACCGTGGCGCCCATGGTGGTGAGCCGCTCGGTGAACGCGCGGTAGAACTCGCGTTCCAACGGCGACTCGGCGCTGCCTTTCGGTACCGCGGTTTCTTCGGTGACCGAGTCCAGCCAGCTTTTCGCGTCCGGCTCGCCGTCGCGGCATGCGAGCAGATCATCGAGCACCTTGGCAGCCGTGATCCGGGAAACCTTGTCGAGTTCCCGTGGCGGTGCGAACGGCAGCAGGCATTTGTGGCAGGCGAGCCGGTCGGTGCAGTAGCAGTTCTTGACCACTGTGCGGGCCGCCGCAAGTACCTCCCACACTTGACGTGGGTTGGCGAAGTCGGCCAGATAGCCGGTGCCACCGGGCACGGTGTCGTGGATGAGCAGGGCCCGCTGGTTCGGGTTGTGGAGGGCGTCGGTGATTGCGGCGACATCGAGATGTTCCGGGGAGCCACCGATCACCTGTCGCAGGCCGAGCAGGATCGCAGCGCTGAGGCTCGGATGGGCGAACGAGTCGTATTCGAGCCAGCTCGGCAGGTGCAGCAGCACAGCCTGGGTGCGTAGTGTCCGAGCCAGCGCGATCTCGCGAACGTGCTTCTCGTCATCGGCTTTGCGATACCGGCACCAGCTGCGGTGCTCATGTGGCTCGTTCCTGCCCGCCACCTTGTCGAGCTGCCCGCAACCGGAACACACGCGGAACAGCGAACCCGTGGTCGTGTTGCCCGCAATGGTTCGCTTGCCGCCCTGCGAGTTTCGCCTGCCCATGTTCAGCCAGCGAATGTCCATGCGCCGCAAGTACTCCGCGCCGAAGTCCTGCTCGGCGACGAACCACCGTTTGGTGACGTTGTCGGGGTCGATATCGGCTGCGGCCAAGACCGTGAACGATTCCTTGCGCCGTTCGTCACGGATGTCGTTGATCGCCGCCTCGTCGCGTCGCACCTCGGCGGATACCTTGGCCATCTCTACCACTTGAAGCTGTTGGCTCACGTCCGCGATTGCGCTGGTGTGGCATCGAGGGCACTGATTCGGTGGGGGTGTCGGGTCTGCGGTGTGGGTGATGCCTGCCCAGCCGCAGGACGGGCACAGCCGCCAGATCTGAATCGCGGATTCGCCCGCGCCGAGATCGATCGCGTCGATTTCCACGGCCAGCCCCTGCGCGTAGAAGGTCGCGCCAGGAGCCAGCTCGGTGAGTGCGACCCGAGAGCCGCGCTGGTAACTCGCTGTGTCCTCGGCGTATTGATTGGTGTCGGGATCGATCCAGGTGATGCCGACATCCAGCAGCACCGCGTCGTCGAGCAGCGTGTAGTTGGGCAGCACGCCGTACCGTTCGAGAACGCCGACCCAATGTTCAGTTGTCAGCGCGCTGATCGACTTCGACAACAGACGCAACGTGCCTCGGGCCGTGCGCAAATCACGCTTGTCGTCGTCGGTGGCGGCAGGGGAGTTGGCACGCTGTTCGAAGTCGGGAATGGCCGCGTCCACTGCCGTTCGCCGGTGCCGCAACTCGTTCACGTCTCGATTCCAGCGATGCACGGCGTCGCGCAGCAATGCACCGAGGCCGCTGTGCTCGCCGAGCCCGGGCGGGGTCGCCCAGTCGCGGAGGTTCGCTGCGGTTTCCGTCCGGAGCAGATCGCCGAACTGCCCGAGGAATTCGTCGACCAACAGGTCGGCGTCGTCGTCAGCGGTCTCGATGAGGGTGCCCATCCAGGTACCGGAGTCGAAACTCGACAGCACGTTGGTCGCGTTGCCGGGATCTTCGGCTCCCGCACGCCGCGCGAGCCGGTCGATGATGTGCGCGATGTACTGGCGCTGCAGGATTTCCTCCGCGGTGAGGAAGGTTGCCGGGGGACGCACCTCCCCTTGGATCACCGACGTCGGGTCACCGAGTTTCGGCAGGTGCTCGCCGCGTCCGCGGACGAAGGCGAGCGCGAGTGAGTTGCCCGTGAGGCGTCCTGCGCGGCCGACTCGCTGGAGATACGACGACACCGTTCGCGGCATGGAGCCCAGCATCACCGTCGACAGGTCGCCGATGTCGATACCCATCTCCAAAGTCGGCGTCGCGACCAGCACGTTCGGTGCGGTGGGATCGCTGGCCGTGGCCTTGAATTTGTTCTCGTACTCGAGCCGTGTCGCGGTGGGAAGCAAGGAGGTGTGTTCACGCGCGACCACCCGCTTCATCTCCGAGTTGTCGTAGAGGTCGCGGTAGAAGTTGTTGTGTTTGGCGGCCCGTGCCAGCCTGCCCGGGCATCGGGTCAACAGGCAGGGAGCACCGTCGAGCTGGTCGACGACGGCCGCGCTGCCCGGCGTGGGCGTCTGGCAGACATCGCAGACGAGCAGGTACCGCATCCCGGTGAGCCCGGCCGGGTCGGGGATACCCACCAGGACCGAGTCGTGCGTCAAAAGATAAGCAGTCAGCGACTTCTCGGTGTTCTCGGTGATCACCACGCGTTCTTCGGCGAACACTTCGAACAGCGCGCGTGCCAGTGATCCACCCTCGATGGGCGAGACGTTCAGGCAGCGCGAAGCCCAACGGGCGTACCACGAGGCGGAGACGGTGATCGGGTCGAAGCCGTCAGGGATGGTCCGGCCGCCGAGCGCCGGGAAGGCCGGTGCGGGGCGTCCCTTGGGGAAGGCGGGCATGCCCTGGCCCTTGGGGCGGCCACCCCACACCCAGCGTCGGTTCGCGTCGCGCTGAACGTATTTCGTCAACCAATCGTGGGCGATCGCGCCACGGGTGCGCATGCGTTCGGCGACACCACGAACCCACTGGGTCACCGCGGCCTCGTCGGGCTCGGAAAAGGCGAGTTGATGTTCTGTTCGCTTCAGCGCGTCGGCGCCCAGCTGCGCGACGCGCCGGGGAGAGCCGAGATCCACCTCCGAAACCACACTGCCGGTGAGCTCGAGCGTACGACCGAGGCGAGACTGCAGGCCGAACTCGAGGTCGATATCGAATTGCAGGCGCCGGGCAACAGTCCTGGCCGCCTTCCGTCGAGCCTGGGCGGTGCTGTCGGGGTCCCAGAACGGAGCGAACTCGTCACGCTCGACGATGTCGGGCGCGAGGAGGTGATAGCGCCGTCGCGCGTCTTCACCTGCCCGGTCGAGTACCGCATCGCAGAGCTCGGCGAGGGTGAGCATCTGCTCGCCACTCACCTTGTCGCCCAGGGCATTCCGCAGGGTCGAGCGGAGGCTGAGGGTGTGCGACCTGGCCTGGACGAAACCGGCACGGTGGGCGGCGTCTTGGACGCTGTCGGTGAAGACGAGGGCCTTCTTTTCGCCGTCGGCCAGTTTCGCGTCACCGAACAGGTTCGACAGCGCCACCGACAACTGGGTGGCGATCGCGCTGCCGAGGAAGCGGATGCCGTCGTCGGCACCACACGCCGGGCACACGTCCCTACGCGAATTCTCGTCCGCCTCAGGGCCTTTCAGGAATAAGACCGGCAGCACCCGCCCGTCGAGTACCTCATCGCTGTCGGCATCGGGTCGTTCGTCGACGATCTCCCGGTCGTCGACGCGGAACCAGCGCAATCCCTCGACCGGAGTGTCGATTTCGGCCTCGGCGGGCGCGGAGATCAGCGCTCGGAACCGTGGACCACCGGTCGCGTGGTAGCTGCGCACGTCTTCGTCACCGGCATCCAAGGTGTGGCCGGTCGGTCCCAGCCGAACACCCCAGCCCGACCGACCGCAATGCCGGCAGTAGAGCGAGGGGTAGTAGTCGACGGTGGTTCCGTCGAGTTTTCCGTCGTCCGGCCAGCGGAACTGCGGGGTCACCGCGGCCGCACGATCGATCCGGGACAGCTCCCGAAGCCACAGGTGCACATCGACATTCAGTGCCGACCGTCCGACCTCGGCGCGCACGTGCGAGAGCGCGGCGAGGAGATAGCCGACGTAGCGCTCGCGGTTCGCGAGGCCACGGGTGAGGTCGCGTTCGCCGGTCTGGGCGGGCAGAACGGTGGCGGCCAATGTCGCGGTCGAGATGGCGTCGATCGCACTACGCAGGACCCGCGCGAAGGTTCCGTGCCGTTTGATCAGATCGAGCATCTCGGATTCGTCGAGCTTGTGCAGGCTCGCGGTGATCCGCTCGTGGGTGTCGTCGACGTCGGAGGTGTGCCGGAACAGCGTGGCGAGTACCGCCGCCGTGAGTCGCTTGTTCGTCACGGTTTGTGCTGTGGTGCGGTCGAGTTCGGCAAGGGCCTGATCGATCACCGGCTCGACTGGTGAGAATGTGCGATCCAGGTCGCGACGGCGCTGCGCGAGCCAGTCCTCGGTATCGAGCCGCGTTTCGCCGATCAGGGTCTCGGGTGTGAACGTCTCGCCGAAAACGGTTTTCGCGAAGTCGAGCATAGACGTCGGCGATCCTTTGGACCCCAGCGTCGCGGAGGTGGCAACCGGCGTGATCTTCCCGAGGGGCCGCGCCCGATCTGCTTCTGTGACAGGGGAACCGGCGTTCCAGTGTGATTTGACGGTCAGACCGAGCCGTCGCAGCAGCATCGCCACATCCGTGCCCTGCGCACCGTCATAGGTGTGGAACTCGTCGAGCACCACGTACTGCAGCGAGTCCGCCGACTGCCGCCATATCGCCGCCCGGTCCGGCCGCAGCAGCATGTGGTCGAGCATCTTGTAGTTGGTGAGCAGGATGTCGGGCGGCGAATCGTGCATCAGCCGGCGATCGGTGATCAGCCCCGCCTCCGACACCATCGTGCGGCCGCCGGAGGACTGCTCACCCGTGTACAGACCCGCCGTGATGCCGGACAGCTCGGAATGCTCGGTGATCATCTTCGCCAGTCGTTGCTCCTGGTCGTTGGCCAGGGCATTCATCGGATAGATGATCAAAGCCTTCATCCCGACCACGCCTGCCTTCTTGGCCCGCAGCACATGGTCGAGGATGGGAATGAGGAACGACTCGGTCTTACCGGACCCGGTGCCCGTGGTGACCAGAGTGGGCAGCGGCCGGCGTTGAAACTTCGTCGACAGCCGTTCGAACGCGGCGGCCTGATGACCGTATGGTTCGAAATACTTCGGCCACCAGTCCAGGTGCATGCCCCAGTTGCCGCGCGCCGGGGCGAAAGGCAGCCGCAAGCGCACATACGGACCCTTGAAAAGTCCGTCCGCGGGATCACCGATGAAGTCGGTCAGCGCACCCTGGGTGTCCGGATCGGTCAGCGCGAAGGTGGTGGTCAGGTAGTCGGTCAACCCTTCCCTCAGCCGTTCGGCCTGCAGTGTCGGAAGCAGCGCCCCCACGTGTGTGCTCCTCATCGTGCGTGACCGGCATGCGGTTCGGTCGGGTGTCGACCTGTGTTCATCTGGAACTATCGGGTTCGGATGCTAGTTGATTACGGGATTCGGGATTTCTCGATCGCGGTCGGCCGGCTCGCTGACTGCGGATGATGATCTCGAACGCCCGTTGCCGGTAAACGTACACCAACTATTTGTAGGTTGACAATGTTTTCCCTTCGGCTTACGGTTTCGTCGTATCTGCACCGCGGGTCTCCGGATCGGAGCCTGTGCGCCTCGAAGGGATCTGCCGAATGTCGTTCGACCACTACGATTTCGCCCCACCCCCACCGGCAGTCTTCGGTCAGCGACAGCTCATCGAATCGTACTTGGACGCAATCCTCGACTTACGCCGCAAGAACCTCCCCGGCAAGGATGATCGCCGCGCTCATTTCGAAGGACTGCAGCGGTTGTTCGAGGTGGACCTTCCAGTGGAGCGGCCGGGCATGGAGAGCCGAAATATGCTGCGCTACATGCTGTTCAGGGCGGTCGACTCTTTCCATTCGATCACCACACCGTGGAGCGGGATCCTCGAGGGCGGACTCATCATCCGGCAGTTCGACAGCGCGGGCATCACTGAGTCGGCCATGTCCATCAGCCGCGAGATCAGTCGGTTGGCCCAGGACTCGGAGCGAGAACACCACAACCTGATCGCCGTCCTCCTGCGCGGCCTCTACGGTGAGAATCTCGACCGAACCTTCACACTCGACGAGCTCCGAGCTGCCGACATCCCCATCCCGGTCCCGATCCGCTATCTCCCTGACTGACAGCGGGTTTCGTGGTCGCGGCCTCAGTGTCCGAAGGCCGGCCCGGGGCGTGGGATCGGAAGACTCCATTGGTCAGGAAGTCGTGGCAGCCGTGGTCCAGGCAAGGAACTGATCCGCAGTGAAAATCGGTTTGCCGAATTCGGTGGCCTTGCGGCCTTTGCCGGACGTTGTCCCGGCTTCGGCCGCGATCAGCGCGTCGCATCGCTTCTTCGTCACGCTCGGCACCGGGACGAGACCGCACCTGGCCGCCAGTTGTTCCATGTCGGTGCGACTCCACTGGGTACCGGCGTCATCGATCACCGAACCGGTGAAGCAAATTCGCGCACCGGCCGTGAGGATGTCGGCTATCGACACGCTGTGACAGCGGGATTCGTCGTCGAGAATGGGGTGACCGAGAGCCTGACCGAGGTCGGCCAGTCGAGCGTATGTCTGCTCGTCGAGCTGAATGCGGGGAAGGTTGTGGCGGAGCAATTCGGCGAGTGCCGCTTCGGGCGTCGACGCGGCGGGCGTCATGCCACCCGGCTGGAAGCAGTCGGGCGTTCCTCCCCGTTCGAGCGTGTACCCGAATCCATCATTCGGGGTGGTGAAAACCTCGCCCTCGGTGCGAATCGCTGACGCTACGCGAGTGACGAGCGCTCGTGTGGCCCGTGCACGGGCGACTGCGCTCGGAGCTTGGAGGCCGGCGATCTCGGACTCCGACAAGTCGGCCACATCGAGAGATATGCCCAGCGGCATCGGCACAACCACGCCCAGGCGCTTGAGCTCGTAGTCGAGGTTGCGTAGCTGATTGTCGATGTCGAGTCCGACCGGGCATCGGCCGGCCAGATCCGGAGCCAGTGCTGCCCAGGCTTGGTCGAGGGTGGGTGCCAGTGCGACGTCGCCGGCGGTGATTCCATATGTGAGGCGGGCGTCACCGAGGTCGCGGAGGGGATTGACCAGGGTGCTGAGTTCGATTCCGTCCTCCGTGACCAACGCGATCTCGATCGGGCGCGGCCGCCACATCCGCCCTTCGTCGCCGACAGTGCAGATCCCGAGATAGACATTTCCGCGTGAAGTGGACGTCGCGCTGCTGGCGGCGAGGAAACGGCGGATACGGATATCGGTTTTCAAATCCTTGGGCAGGACATCGCGTTTGAGGACCAGCCCCTCTATCGACGTGCACCGGCTGAGTGCGACATAGAGCTGACCATCGGCGAAGGTGCCGCCGCTGAGATCGACGACGAGCCGGTCCAGGGTTTGTCCTTGACTCTTGTGGATCGTGATCGACCAGGCCAGCTGGAACGGCAGCTGCTTATATGTGCCGACGACCTGATGCCGGAGGGCGCCGTCGACGACTTCTGGTCGCGTGATTTCCCACAGGTGCGGTCGTGTATCGACCCGACTGCCGTCGGGCAGGTCGATGGTCACGACCGGGGAGCCGTGCTCGGTGCGATAACCGGTGATCCGCCCGATGGTCCCGTTCACCCAGCGATCGGCTGGATCATTGGTCAGCAGCATGATCTGAGCGCCGACCTTGTAGGTGATCACCTCCGCGGCGGGTCGGTCGAAGCCATCGATGTCGCCGGATGTGGTGGCGCGATGGGTGAGTTCTCGACCGGGAACACGTGCGAGCATCGCCCGGTTGCGCGTCTCGGCGATCCGGTTGGTCGTGGCCAGAGTCAGCCAGTATTCGTCCACCGGCGGTTCGAAATCTGGATTGGTTCGATTGTTCAGCTCTGCTCGAGAAGTTCCCGACAGGGCGCCATCTCGGACCTCGTTGAGGATTTCGACCAAACGTGTGTCCCCGATCTGCCGGAAGACGGTTCTCAGTTCGACGACTGGGAACTGCTCGTGAACGTAGTGGTCGGCTGAGAAGAAGTACGGCGAGGTGTAGCGCTGCGTGAAGTAGTCCTTCTCGCCTTCGCTGACCACAGGCGAAAGCTGGAACAGATCGCCTACCAACACCAATTGCACACCGCCGAAGGGCCTGCCCCGCTTGGGCCCGAATCGTTCGAGCGCAACGGCGAGGCAGTCGAACAGGTCGGCCCGGATCATTGATGCTTCGTCGAGAATCAGTGTGTCGAGTCTGGCCAGGGTTTTCGCGAAGCGGCCAGGGAAGTAGTCGCTCGAACGGACATCGTCGACGGTGATGCCCGCCCAGAACGAGAACAACCGGTGGATGGTGTAGCCACCGACATTGAGCGCGGCGATTCCCGTTGGGGCCGCGACCACGACATTACGGTTCGTCGTGGCGAGGAACTCGCGGATCAGCGTCGATTTGCCGGTTCCCGCACGACCGGTGAGGAACAGGTTTTCCCCACTTTCCAAGCGGTGAAGTCCTTCGGCGAACTCCGGCGTGATGGTGAGCGACGCCACGGTCGGCTGATTACTCATGGCACGGTCTCGGGTTTCACTCGCTCGGCGAAGTCCACGGGAAAGTCGGCGATAGTCGGGCTGTTCAGGTCCGCCGGCATGATCCATGGTGTTTCCCGGCTTTTCGGAGAAGTCGTTCGGCGCACACGCTGCTCCTCGGTGAACAGCCAAGCCGACCACACTGCGCCGATGTAATCGGCGACCCACAGCGCGCGATAGTGTGGTTCGTCGCGCTCAGGTGTACCGATCTCGGGCACCGGGAGAAAACTGGGAACGACCAGTTTGGTGCGTTTGCGTCGAGAATAGTCCGTGATCGCCGCGCAGATCCGCTCCTGCTGGTCAGCGGTCTGTCGGATCAAATCGTCGAACGCTTCGATTCGGAGCGCGTGCGAGAATGCCAGCGGTGGGTCGGTACCTTCGGTGAGAACCACCGCACGACCCCACGTGAGTGAGCGGACCTTCTTGTCGTGGTCGGGATCATCGTGCGGAATGACGACAGCGTTGGTGTTGCGCACGAAATCGTCGGTAGTGCGATCGGTCAGCCATATCGCGGTGAACTCGTACGGCGGATGCCGATCGACTACGGCGAAACCCAACATCATTCTCCTTGCTACAGCTTTCGGGTCAATCGTTGACGGTGTCGGGCCAGCGTGTGATCCGGGCCGGACCGGGGCCGGCGTTCGTATCCGTAAACCGTTGGAGTGCAACGAGATACGCACCGGGCATCCGGCCGGCGCGGGATGTCAGAATCCGTGCGCCCACCAGAAGACCGCCGTGTACCGGCGCATCTACCGCGAAGCCTGTCACCGTGTACACGCCGTAGGCAGGTTCCTGGAAATACCCGACCACCGGATCCCCGTGGGTCAGCTCGGCCAATGCGGACGCCAATCCTGTAGGTGGATCAGCGACGTCTGAGGCGTCGGCGATCAGCTCCAGCAGATCCGGCACCGGGTTGAGCGTCGACGAGGCCATATCGAGGGCATGCCCACCGATCAGCAGGCCGCCGTTCGCGCCGGAACGAACCACCGGGCCGTGCACGCTGAAAGTTCCGTAGAGCTCGGACCGGAACGTCGCGGCGGCAGGTTTGCCGGGAGTCAGCGCCGACATGGCGGTCTTCAGCATCTGAAGGTTCCTGCGGCGTGGAGGAAGGGGCAACGATGGCGAGTTCAAGTGATGTGGCCTTCTTCATTCGGAAGAGGCGAGGTGTGGACCGAGTGAACGGCGTAGCGACGACAAGCGGGATCGTCTCGAACTGACAGCGAATCGGAGCTGCCGGCACGGCGAACAGTGTGGCAGCAGAAGGCTGAAATGTCTTGTGTTCGAGGCGGTTCCGTGATGCGGCCACCGCCGGGGCGGGCCTTGGGTCGAGTGGATCAGATGTCGTATTGCGGACAGTAGCTGGTGACCGCGGCGTCGAGGAAGGTGTACGGGTAGCGCACTGAGGCGCGGTTGATCTCCGCCAATTCGATGTGCTTGGACGCGCTGTGCCCATGAGTAGCCAGCCACTGGCAGTTGGACAACGCCAGCCGGATTGCGGCGTCTTGGGTTCGGCACGGTTCGTCGGCGAAATCGGCACGCCGCAGGAACATTCGATCCGCGTTGCTGCGGGCTGCGCAGGTTTCCGACGAGCCGCTGGACGAGCCGCTCGCCGGCTTCGCCCCGACTTGCGGGGCGAGTGCGGTGAAGGCGGTGACGGTGCCCGCAGCGAGCAGGGCGGAGATGACACGTGAGTGACGCATGGGTTCCCTCTGGTAAGGCGATGGGGCGGCGCCGAGGTGGCGACGGAAAGTGTTGGAGCTCTGGGGTTCTGGCTGATCCAGTAGCTACCTTGTGATGTTGTCGTCCAAGCTACGGCAGACTGAAAGCTATGTCAATCGGATGATGTCGTGAAACCTTGCCATCGCGTTAACGGCTCTCAATGCCAGATGAATGCAAGCCGATCCCGTGCGCGCGTGGCCGCGACGTAGGCAAGCGCCTTGGCACGCTGCTTCGCGTCCGCGGTTTCGTAGGGGGAGCCTTGCTGGTCGAGTGCGGCTATGGGCGGCCGGCTCGGGTCGACGCCGGCGACGATCACGTTCGTGTACTCGAGACCTTTGGCGCCGGACATCGTCCGGACTGCAACCGGCATCCGCGAATCGCCGCACTGGTCATCGTCGACCGGGCAATCCGCAGCCCTGAGGCGGGACCGGATCGTGCTAGCCGTACCGTTGTCGAAGGTGAGTACCGCGATTGTGGTCACCGATGTGCCCGACCGCTGCCATTCGCGCACCGTGTCGACGACGCATTTCAGCATCGTCTTCTCGTTGGTGCACGGCACGAGGCTCGGTTCGGGGCCGAGACGGGCAGATCGGTAGCCGGACCCCGGCTCGATCCGGTCTTCGAGGTCCCGGAACTCGGTGCCCAGCAGGAAGCCGAGGGCGAAATCGAGGTTCTCTGCTGTGGTCCGGTAGTTCAACGTCAGTCGACGTGATCGCCCGCTGAGCGCAATATTGTGATCCGACAGCGCAATTCGTTCGTTGAAGATGCGCTGGTGGGGGTCGTCGGCGATGAAGATGTCATCGGAACCTTCGTCGACGAGCGCGCGGACGAATCGCCAATGGACCGCGTGCAGGTCTTGGCCCTCATCCACCAGCACGTGGTCCGCGAGTGCGGTCTCACCTGCAGCGGCAGCATGCATGAGGTGACGCCCAGCCACGGCCGCGACCTCTTGATAGCTGTACCAGTTGAACCTGGCGCAGAACGTCCGGTAAGAGTCGAAGATTTTCCAGAGCGCAACCCTCATTGCTCTGTCCAGCCGGATCCGGCGTCCGCGCCGTTCCACCGTGGCGTATTCGCGGACCGTTCGGATGCGTCGTGCAAGTACTACCGCGACGTATTCGTTCTCCAAGAACCACGGTGTGGTCAGATGCGGCGGCAGGCGATGGTCGACCTCGGCGGCGATCCGTGGCCAGACGTAACGGTCCGGTCGATGCCCTCGCCATTGGAACTTCCGGTGGCCCAGAACATCCTGTGACGCCACTTCGACTTCTGCTGAGCTTTGTTGCAAGACCTGGACGGCGAGGCTGTCGATGCCGCCGACATAGATTCCCGGTTGCCCGAGCTTCGTTGCGAAGGCGACATCCGGGTCGAGGACGCGCAGGTTCTGTTCGAGAATAGTCGCCAGTTCCTTGGTGAAAGTCGTCAGCACCACGCGCGCATCCGGGTTGCGACGGATGAGATTACGTGCCCGATGGACCAGAATCACCGACTTGCCGGTGCCGGACCCACCCGAGACGCGGAACGAGCCGGGATAGCTCTGCTCGGCATAGCGTCGTTGTTCCGGATGCAAGAACGTCCGCCACGCGTTGGCATCGCCGCTGTCGATCACACGGCGCAACTCGGCTGAATCGTCGGCATAGGTGAACAGCAGGCGGGAAGCGGGGCGGTCGAGGGCCGCGATGATCCGGTCGTCCTCGTCCGCGGCTGTCTCGGGCGGCGTGTGCAGTTCCAGCTGCTCGCGGATCAGTTCCGGCGACGCCCCGTCGAGGAGCTGCAGCAACGCTTGGCCTTGCCACCCCAGCTTCGCGGTGACCTCCCCGGCGAACCGAAAGAATTCGGTGCGATCGGTGATGAGGTAGGCGCGTTCGGTGACTGTGCGATCGAGTCCCAGATCGGCGGCGAGTTCGGCCGGCGAGTGCCCGGCACGTTCGAGTAGAGGGTGAGCGGGGGTTCTTGGTCGGTCGCTCACGAGCGGCAGTTGGCCGACCGTACCCTCCAGGGCGCCGGACACCGGATTCACCCGCAAGGTCGCTCTGGTCGCCTGTCGGCGGGCTTCGTTCGCTGCCCACGTGCCCATATAGATGTAGGTGGTCTCACCACGCTCTGGGTCGACGCGGAAAACCACAGCGCGATGCGTGCCGTCCACGTACGCAGTGCGCACCCGCGAATCCTTCGCGCCCGGCACCCGCTCGGTCCATGGTTCGTCGTGTAGATCGCCCTGGAACAGCGACAGCAGGTCGAACACCCGTCGTCTGAGTGCCGGGGCGTGTGATTGTGCCGCAGCGGTGGAGGTGAGGACGATCCTCGCCACTATCGCACCCGCCCGGTCACGCCGATGCCGGAGTCGGTCGCCCGCGCTGCTGTGCCTGGCGGATGAGATCGACGATCATCTTGGTCGGCTCGGGAAACTCGTTCGCCCACAAGGCAAGGAAGGCGTGCGCGACGTCGTGCGCCGACAAGAATCCGAGGTCTTCACCGATCTGCTGAAAGATCAGGTGGACGTCGCGGTTCGTGGTCCTGCGGGTACGAATCACGGAGACGACCTGCTGCTGTCGATCCAACGGCAGTCGCAGCGACAGTGTCAGTTTGGCCGCGAGCTCATCCAGGTTGGAACAGATGTCGTCGAGAACGGTGCGTTCCGGGTCCGAATTTCCCGGCAGGAGATGAATCTGTTTGTCCTCGTCGGCCAGCTCGCCTTGGTCGCCGTCCAGAAAGCAGAGCGCGGGCTGCCACGTCGTGGGAATCGAATTGTGGTGCAGGGTAGCGTTCTTCGCTACCGCGGCGCCGCTCATCGCATGGATCTCGATCATGTCCAGTTCCACGCCGCCGTCCCTGCGCAACGCGGTCGCCACCAGGTCCCGGGCGAACTGGTCCTCGACGAAGACCACCACGTCCGCTTCGACCTGCCCGGTAATGGCACGAAGCGATCGCACATCGAGCTTGCCTTGGATCACCCGATCACCGAGCGCGGCCCAGATGGCCTCCGGCGGCAGCGGAGCCAAGGCATCGTTGGAGTGGGTGGTGAACACCACTTGGCACTTGCGGCGGTGGGCGACGTCGATGAGGTATTCGACCATCCGTTGTGTCGCCACGGGATGCAGCCCGTTCTCGATCTCTTCGATCAGGATGAGGCTGTTCTCCTCTGCGGCTTCGACTTCCGCGATGATTCTGATGACGCTGGCCTCGCCGGCGCCGAAGTGGAACTCGGAATAGCCGTCGCCCAGCGCGGTGACGCCGGAGAAGATGCTCAGCCGATCGATGTCATCGAGGAAGAGTTGCCGGAAGCCGGCCAACGGTTTGGCGAGTACTTTCTCGGCTTGATCGATGACGTGATCAGGAAGGCAGGTCTCACGAACGGCTTCGAAGGCACTGCCAACGGCTCGCCGTAGGTTCTGCCGTTCACTGGCCGGGACCGTCCGCTCCACCCCGAAGATGAGGACTCTCCGGTCGACCGCGGTCCGATTCCACTTGAGGCGTTTGAAACTCGCCGTTCGCAGGACCGGAAGCTTCCGATTCAGCCCCTTCTCGATGAGCTGGTACTCGATCGACCAGTTCTGCATGCTGTCGTCGTACTTGCCGCTCTTGGCGAAGAACCGGCTCGGCGGCACCGAGCTGTAGGGAAGGCCGGCAGCGCCGAGGATGGTCGACTTGCCGCCACCGTTGGGCCCGACAACCGCGGTAACCGGGAAGTCGAAACTCACCTCGATATTGCTGAAGCCGCGGACCTTGGCGAGCGTGAGCTTGCGGAGATACTGCCCGTAGCTCTCCTTGGCCACCTTGCCCGCGAGCTCCTGAATGGTCCCATGCCGGATCTCGCTGCGAAACCGGTTGCCTGCGTTCATCACCCGAACCACCCCCAGCTCGTCACCTGGACGCAGCCGCGCCCCGACCCCTGAGGATGATACCGCGATCGCCGTCGACGTTGATCGATCGCTTCCTCTGCCGTCCCTCGGGGCGTCGAAAGGTGCTGTCGGACAGCGACTCTAGCTGAGCGCAAGGAGATGGACGAACGGCGTACACCGGGGTTGCGGGGCACAGCGGCGCTGCGTCACCACACAGGTGGCCTGAGCCTCGGCGTCGACATTGCGGTAGTCATACCGCTGTTCACCAGAGCTGGTGTTCGCCGTCCTCGGCGCGAGTGTCCTCCGGGCAACCGGCTGCTATCGTGTCGGCCAAGTACAACTGTCTCTTGGGGGCGAATTGACAGAGATGTTGCAGGCGGATATCACCGCGCTGAGTACGATGAGCGCAGCGCTCGAGGCGCATGCGACCGCGATCGATGGAATAGGCATTTCACTCGAATTGATCATGCCGGGGTCTCCTATTGTTCAGGTCGAGGTTGCCGCCAAGCAGGCGGTTCTTGGTGCATACCGTGCGCTATCGTCGAATATCAGGCATATGGCTGAGGTCACGCATGTCGCCGCTAATTCATATGAGAATGTCGATGGGTGGTTTGCTGATCAAGTCCGTGCTCTCGAGAGCGGACAGTGATGGCGACGATCAGTCATGTTCGCGCCTGCCAGCCTCTCAGTATGGTGACCTATGGCTCACACCTGGCTGCGCAGAACACTTTCTTCGCACAGGTTGCTGAGCAGGTTGAGCGAGATGTCGACTCGGCGATGGACGGATGGCAAGGTGACGCCGCTGCCGCGGCGTCTGGACGTGCTGTAGCAGACAAGCTGTCTGCCACTAACATCGATGAGGTAACCACGCGGCTGGTCGGCCATTACAAAAGCTTCGGCGGCAATATGGAAGGCATTCGGGCCGCGTTGCTCCGGATCGTCGACGATGAGGTTCCGCAGGCGGGCATGACCGTTTCCGACGACGGCACTGTCACTGCTCCGACGGTACCGGGCAGTGCCGCAGATACCACGACGTTAATCCTGCAGATGCGACTTGATGGCCAAGCCGCAGGATATCAGACGCGCATAAAGGAACTACTTCACGACTTTGGCCTGGCAGAGTTGGGTGCCGTACAGGCGATCCAAATTGAGGTGAGCGCTCTGCAAGTGTTGGCAAAGTCACCCGCAGCCCCTATCCCTGAACCACCTACGGTAGTAGTGGATGGTCAGACGTACAAGATTGGGCTGCCTGAGACGCCACATCTATCGACCGACCAAGGGTTCGTTCCTGGCTCGGCAACGCCTGGGATCGGCGACTATATTTCAGCGGCCAAATGGAAAGCGATGTTGAATGGTGGGGAGTTGGGCCGCTCGGACTTGGATGACTCTACTGCAGCTTACCGCCACTACTGGGAAGGTGGCGGCACACCGTTCGAATTCGACTACGAGGAGGCATACCGTGAGGACCCGAACATCAAAGCGGCGGTAGACAGCGAGATCACTCGTGCTGCGATGGCAGCTGATGCTCTTGCGCGCGAGGGAAACACCAACTTTCAAATGACCGGCACTGCGGCAGACATCGGGGGCGCTGGGGGAGACTATCCGGCCACTGAGAATTGGCAGAAGACGATCGGGGCCTATCAGCAATGGAGTCATTCCAATGTGCGGGTGGAAGGCGACCGTGTGGTAATGGATGTAACGGTCGAAGCGATGGACTACTACAATTTCAATCAAGGTGCTGAGGACCTGGCGACCGGAGCATCCGATAATGAGAATGGTAGATTTGCAGAGCTGGGATGGGCTCACGATTTCGAGACCAATGGCAAGGTGACGAGGACCGTGTCATGGGAGCTTGGTCAACCTCCGTCGACTGCGACCGTGTCGGAAACATCCGCGACAGAGCGTAATCCGGGGCGAGAAGATCGAGTAGACAACCGTGACTCTAGTGGACCCCGAACGCCGGTCGAGAACAACGACGAATCGGGAAGGCCGCGAAAATGACTGCACGATACCTCATTCCGCTTCTGGCGGCGATGCTCTTGGCTGCAATGGGTTGTAGCTCACCGGCCTCGGAATCATCTGAGCCCTCCGCCGAGGTTCGTCATGACCAAGAGCCGCTGACGAAGCGGTTCCCGTTGATAGATGAACCCGTATCGGTCAGCTGGATCACTTGGAACAACGAGGAGGGTCGTGTGCCTGGCCCGACTACCTACTGGATCCAAGCTGTCGTAGAGTTGCGACCCGAGATTGCCGACGAGATGCGATCGAAGTTCAACCTCTCCTCCTCGCAACCGAAGCCGTTCGAGCCCGCGCTGGAACCGAGCGTGCCATCGGTGAGTTATGTGTCCGGCCCTGAAATAAATTCTGCATTCAGTGTGAATGGATGGAAGTCCAGCGTGTACTTACAAGCTGATGGGCAGACGCTCCTCATCGACACAGTGGACTGAAGGAGGAGCAATGAGTGTGCCAGGGAGCGAGGACCAACTCGGATTAAAGGTTCGCCGAGCCCAAGAGGCGTTGGCCGCGATTCGCGGCGTGGGCACCTCTGGGAAGGTTCGAGTTGTTGTCGACGCAAACAACAAACTTCTCGACGTGTTCGTTCCAGGGCTTGATCTGGACACCACCGATGCGATCATTGCTGCGTACGGCGCAGCCGTCGCGGACCAGCAACCGAGGATCGCAGAAGCGACCCGCGAGATCACGGCTGACCCCCAATTCGAATCGGTCTCGGCATTTGTGCGCGCGAACTCGAAAAGTCCTGAACCAACGTGGACCGAGGAAGACGAGGATCGTTACTTCGAGGAGCAAAACCGTCGTGGGTGGCGCTGATCGAGAGCGTAGGCACCTTGTGGCCTACACCTGGGTATCACGTGCTACCAGCTGTCGATCTCAGCCGGAATATGCTGTGGACTACGGACCTTGAGCCAGTTGCCATCGGCCTGACGATCGAATCGGGAGGTCCCCACGTCTCCTGAATAGACCCATAGCTGCTCGGGCTCGCTCGAAATCCAGCCGACGACATAACGGTGATGCCGACTGGTGCTGTACTGGTCGGTGTCACGGAAGACGATCTGACCGGTTCCAGTGTCGGTGATGGACACGAACATCGAAAGGGGCTCGCTCGGGTTCACCTCAGCCTGGAACCGCCCACTCGGCGACACCGCGGGTTTGCCTGGCTGCGCAAAAATGCTGTGCAGAGGCGCCTCTGTCGTCGTCTCAACACCATTGGCCCGCGAATGATCCGGGCCTGCACACGCTGTCGCACTCACTGTGGCGAGCGCCAGCAAGGAGGCGACCAGTCGAAATCTACTCATTTCGGGTACCCGGTCTGGCTGATTACCCGTCCCGAAGCGTCCATGATCAGGGTCGTGTTGGCATTCCAATTGATGTGAATGTCGTACGGATCCGCCTGTCCGAGGCTGATCGCTTCTGCAACTCTGTTCTTGTCCTGGTCGGACTCGTACTGCTTGTTGGCATCGATCGTGTCGTTCCAGGTGTAGCTGTTGAACATCGTCACTTCATACGTGCCGTCGCCTCTGTCGCGGACGGTGGAATTCGGAACGACTGTGAAGCCGCCGACGTCGTCGTTGGTGCCATGGAGGTACTGGTATCCGATGATCTGCTCACCATTCTCGATCTCCATTTGGAGTCGTTGTGGTGTGCCGGCCTGGGATGCGTTGCCGTTCTGCAAATACCCTTGCACTGCTGCCGCTGCTGCTGTCGTGACCGGTTCTTCGAGCTGGTTGCGGAGCAGTTGGTTGTTCATCATGTATTCCGACCACTTGGGGTCGCTGTTGATGTACCAATCCCCGCCGCCGGTCAGGTATCGCGCCAGGATCGCGCGGCCTTGCTCGTCGGACGTGGTATCCCAGATGTCCCGGTTTATCGACTGCGGTGCGCCGGTAGCAATGATCGGCGACGCGTCGGGAAGATTCGTGAACGCTGTGGTGATCGCCTCGGCGACAGCTGCCGCAGCCGAGTGTGCTTGTGTCAGTGCTTGTTTCACCGTGACTGTCGACGCATCCGCGTCCATCTGGAGTGCTCCGGCTGCGGTCGAGTACGACGCCGCGTCCGGCAGCTGCGACAGCAACGTCTGGTGTGTACTGGCCGAGATCGTCACTGTGCCGTCGTCAGCGACCTCATAGCCGTTTGCCTCTGCGGTTTTCACCGCGTTCACGACGGCAGATTTGGCCGACTCCAAGCTGCTCGCACCCGACTGGGCCGCCGCCGCGCCGTCCTGTAGGGCCGCTATGAAGGTCCTGGCTGATGTGCGGATCTGATCGTGCTTGGCTCGCATTGCTTCTGCCGCGGTTCCGGTCCAGAAATCTCGTCCCGCATCGACAGCGCGATCTTGGTTGTCGTCGAAGGTGAGCAGCTTCGTCGCCTGGGCGGACCAGGCATCGGCCCGCGTGGTCAAAGTTGCGGTGTCCCACGCGAGCACCTGCGCAACCGTCAACCCGGTGGCCTCGGCGACTGCCTGCTGCTCGGTGGTGCCAAGTGTCGTCACGACAGCGCCGACTGTGCTGCTGCAATGTTGCCGGCGTTCTGGGTGTCCTTGCTCTGGAACTCCGTGACTGCTTTCGAGGTAGCTGTCGACAACGCCGCGTACTCAATGACCAACGACTGCGCTGCCTGTGCGATTTTGCCGAGCGCTGTGGTCGCCGCATCTGGGATCTTTGTGCCGGGAAACGTCAGCGCAGTATTCTCGGTCTCCCCGGCGAACACCGCCGTCACCTCGGACTCGGCCTTGGCAAGAGTTGTCGCGAGCTCCCGTGTTCGTACCGGATCGAGATCCAGACCTTTTGAATCAGACACGATTCCCCCTTCGCACGTTCCCCGGTCGGCGGCTACGCTATCGGCTGCTCAACGCCGTTGCAACAGTTGACGGATCAGGCCGACAAACACGAACACTCAACTCGTGGTGATCATCTCAGCCCGCCACGCGTCGGTGCGGAAGCGGTAGGCTCAGCGGTGGAGTAGCTAGAGAAGGTTGCTGTATGGGGGATGTCGACCCGGTCTCGGGGCAGATCGAAAGGCTTCAACGCGCCCTCACCGATGCCCGCGGTACTGCGACCAGTGCCGACGGAACAGTGCGGGTGGAAGTCGGCGCGAACGGTACGCTGCACCGTATCGAATTGGGCGTTGGCGGAGAGGATCTCGAACCGCGGCGGTTGGTCGAGACAATCGTCGAACTACATCGACAAGCCACTGTCGACGCGTCGGCATCGGTACGCGACGCTGTTGCTTCGCTGAGTAGCGACCCCCGTTTGCGGGAAGACCGTCAAGAGATTGTCGATCAGCTGGCCCGGCCACCATCGCCGAATGAAGGTTCCAGCCATGCAGCGCCCTCCGCACCGGCTGTTCCACCGAACGATTGGGCGGCGGAGAACACCAGGTCTGCGTCACCGCGGCGGGTCTCCCTGCCCGGGCCGACGCAGGACAGAGGCTTTGACCGCGATCGCAAAGGCGGGCCCGGGCTGGTACGACCACCGTCCCCCTCGGCATCTCGCACCGCACCGGAATCGCGGCTACCAAGTCGCACTGGCACCTGGACGAGCTCGGTTTCCCCGCTCGACCCGGTCACATTCCTTCCGACGGCGAGTCGTCATGTGAAGAACCCCGAACCGCACGTTAGTGGCACCGAGCGAAGCCCGCTCGTCGATTCGGAATTCGCTGACGTCGCGGATCGGACTTCACCGGAAGTCGATCGGGTCATTGCCGCGCAGATGAGTGACGTAGGCCAGGCCGATCGTGACACTGCCGATTCGGAGCCCATGGACTCAATCGCCGCGTGGGGCGATCCGGCGGACGAGTCCGATGCCGCCTGGGCATCCTGGCCGCAGGACGACTATGTCCCGACTTCCTGGGAATGGTGGGCTTTGCCCTCCACTGACTGACGGCGGTCGCCGGTAGGCTCAGTCTTCGTCAGCTATTAGCGATCTGGAGATCGGCGTCCGGGCTCTGGTCGACGATCAGTCGCTGAGACTGAGGCGATTAGGTTTTCTGACCAGCTGGGTGATTCAGTCGCTCATTGGACTCTCCATGTGGTGCAACCGGTTACGCCTGCCAGAACTGCTCGAACGCTGTCTGATCCTGGTCTGGCGCTCACGCGTTGTCTCGTTCCCCCGCTCGACAGCGACGACGGCGCCGTTTCCGGCTTCGAGTCGACTCCTCACCAGCTCCCGCAACTGTTCTGCGGTAACTCCCACTGTGCCGGTCAGACCGTTCTTGACGAGTTCTATAAATTGAGTGTTGTTCAGGTATCGATCAACTTGTTTGTAGCCGAGCAACCGGCCGGCTATACCATCCTGGTGGGTGCGACCGCTGAGGGTCGACTCATGCGATAGCAGCAAACGAACATACGAGACCGGGAGATACATTCCTGGGACGAGTTCGTCTGCGGGGCATGGTGATGGCCCGATAGGCCAATGCGCCAGCTTCACGAAGCACGGGTCGTGGCTCAGGCGCCAGTCGTCGGGCTCCTGAGCGGTCCGACTGAGAGTGCGCACCTGTTCGAGCCGCGTCAACTGCTCCATGAGACGGTCGTCCACCGAAAGAGAACGGTCGGGGTCGAGACGCTTGTATTGCACGAGAACGAAGCTCGCGGTTTGCTCGTGATAGTAGATGAGGTCGGTGCCGAGGCGGGCTTCTACAGGGGTCGCATTGACATTGGCGATCTCTACCCGTCGGCCCGATGCATCGGCGAATACGTGGATGTCGCAGCGTGTCGAAGATGATTGGGTCCAGTCATGAAAAACGGTATTGCCGAAAAACACTCGGGAATCATGGTCGATCAAGCTGTGCTCGACAGGGGCTGGAATCAGGCCGGCGAGATAGGGCTCATCGTTCGACGCAGGACGTTGCCACCCCGCGAGTTCGGTCGGCTGGATGCCGGCAATGCGCGCCGTCATACCGAGTGCATCACGTTCTTCCTGCCACCGAGCATCAGCTTCATTGCGGCTGTCCAGAATCACAGGGTTTGCGACCGCCATCAACCAGCCCACGAGGACCTCGAGTCCTGCGCTTCGACGTGTTACTTCTGCACGTACGGCAGCCCACGTGTCATTGCCGATCACGCCTACACCACCGATCCTGCAGGCAGACTGAAACTCTCGCTGCAGCGCTGGAGCCGCGTCTTTCAGAATGCCGGCATGACCACTGACAGGAATCTCATCGAAGACCTCGCGTAGCGGGTCGATGGTGATCGTTCTGTCGAATCGTCCTGATGCTCCTTGCTGGGCGACCACCCCGAGCCAGGCCAGGTGACGGTTGCCGTTGTCGTCTTCGCGGAGAATCATGGCCAGGCGCGAGTAGTGCCGGGATTCGGCCGTGTTTTTCGCGAAGGCCTTGTCAGCCGCTGCGTCGTCCGCAACTGCGACTGCTCGGCCAAAAGCGCTCTGTCACTGAGTGTTACGACAAAGACCACACCGACAGGGTATTCCATGACACGGCTGCCGCAGGGGAGGCTGGACTGCGTCGTGCACCCGAACCGACTGGCGGTCGTGGTGTCGAAAGGCGTCGGGCACTGCGACAATGGCCGCACAGTCCCTCATTCGAAAGGAACCAAGGTGAGCTCTGCCGGTGTTGTACCGCTGCTCGGACGGGTGGCTGCCGCTGTGTCGGAGGCGATCGTGCGAGTCCGTCCTGAAGTGACGGATGCGGACCCGGTAGTGCGACGATCCGACCGCGCTGATTTTCAGTCCAATGCCGCGTTACCGCTGGCCAAAAGGTTCGGTATGGCACCAGCTCAGCTCGGTAGTGAGATCGCTGCCGATGTCGAGCGGTCCGACAACGCGATCGCCGACGTGCAGGTCTCAGGTCCCGGATTTCTGAACATCACGCTGACTGACTCGGCGATCTGGGAATCGGTTGCTGCGCGGCTGGCCGACGATCGGCTCGGCGTACCGGCCACAGAGGAAGGGCGTCGAGTGGTCATCGACTACTCGGCGCCGAACGTGGCCAAGGAAATGCACGTGGGACACCTGCGCACCACCATCATCGGGGACAGCCTGGCCCGGGTCATCGGGTTCCTCGGTGCCGACGTAGTGCGCGCCAACCACCTCGGCGACTGGGGAACCCAGTTCGGGATGCTCATCCAGTACATAGATGAGCACCCCAAATCACCCTGGCACACAGATGAACTCGATCCCAACACTAGCTCGGTGTCGGCGCTGGACAGCCTGTACAAGGCCGCACGCGCGCAATTCGATGCCGACGAGGAATTCGCGGACCGGGCACGGACCAGGGTGGTTGCGCTTCAGGCGGGCGATCCAGCAACCGTTGCACGGTGGCGCGAGATCGTGGCCGAATCGGAGAAGGCGTTCGGCGCGATCTACAACCGACTCGGGGTCCTACTCACTCCTGACGACTACGTCGGCGAGTCGTTCTACAACGATCAGTTGGCCGACACGGTGACCGAACTGGTCGACAAAGGAGTGGCGATCGACAGTGACGGCGCGGTCGTCGTCTTGTCCGAGCAGGCCAACGGCCCTGACGGCAAGCCGACCGTCCTGATGGCCCGCAAAAGGGACGGTGGCTACGGTTACGACAGCACAGACCTGGCCACGATCCGATACCGGATTTCCACGCTCCATGCGGATCGTCTGCTGTACGTCACGGACTCCCGCCAAGCACTGCACTTTCAGCTGATATTCGAGGTCGCACGTCGGGTCGGTTGGCTTACCGAGACGATCCAGGTCGACCACGTTGCCTACGGCACGATCCTCGGGCCGGACGGTCGGCCGTTCAAAACCCGTGCGGGTGGGACAGTTCGGCTGATGGACCTGTTGGACGAGGCCGTTGCCCGCGTGCGCGCGGTGGTCGCGGAGAAGAACCCGGATTTGCCGTCGGCAGAACTCGACACCATCGCCGAACAAGCCGGCATCGGAGCGGTGAAGTACGCGGATCTGTCGACTTCGCGAGTTAAGGACTACACCTTCGACCCCGTGCGGATGACCTCGCTCAACGGGAACACCGGTGTCTACCTGCAGTACGCCCACGCGCGTGTGCGTTCGATTCTGCGCAAAGTCGGTTCGACAACCCCTCCGCAGATTGATACCGGCGTCGCGCTGGAACCGGCCGAGCGCGAGCTTTCTCTGATGCTCGACGGATACGCCGATCTTCTCGCAGAAGTCGCTGACTCCCTCGAGCCGCACCGGCTGGCGGGATACCTGTACGAACTGGCGCGCAGCTACACCGCGTTCTACGACGCGTGCCCGGTCGTCGCCGCGCAGGAGCCGATTCGCACCAACCGAATCGCGCTGTGCCAGTTGACTGCTCGGACGCTCGAACTCGGTTTGGAGCAACTGGGGATCGCAGCACCGCAACGTATGTGACCGAGCGGCCGGGCGCACATCGCGATAGTGGTGCGTCCGGCTGGACGGGCTACTACGCCGTTGCTCGCCGATGCCGAGCTGGAAAGACGCCTTGCGCGAGGTTGCGAAGGAAACTCTGAACCCAGCAGCTATGCGCCGCGGCGTGGACATGCTCAAGGACACGTTGAGGATGTGGGAATGGTTGGCGTGCAAGGCTGTTGGGCTTGCTCGACTTACGGGCACGTGCTGTTGGCGCATACCCGGGGTGATCCCGATGCCGATCTGCGGGCTTGGTTACGCGGATGCGCCACCAACACCCAGGCCACGGGTTCCACCGCGCGTGGGCAACGCTGCGCTACGACGAGGGCGGGGAGGTGAACAAGAAGAAGGTCCACCGGCTCTGGCGTGAAGAAGGCCTACAGATTCGGGCACATTGCCCACGAAAACAGCCCGGGATCTCCTCGGTCCTGCAGGTCGACGCCCGATGCACCGAAGATGTCTGGTCACCGAGATCGACAAGGTCTTCGACGTAGTCGGCGGGTCGCCGAAGGTGTGGATGGACAACGGATCGACGTTTATTACGTTGCACTGCAACAGTTCTGCGACGGACGAGTCGGGCTGGTCTACATCCCGCCCGGGTACGCCCTAGAACAACGGCCATATTGAATCGTTCAACCATCGGTTGCGGACAGAATGCGTCAACCGCAATCACTGGACGAGTTTGCTCGAAACACGGGTCGTGATCGGCGACTTCAAATCCGACCACAACCTACGGCCTCGGCACTCGGCTCTGGATTATCTGACCCAGGCCGAGTACGCAGGCTGCCGCACCCACCGCCGTCATTCGGCGGCCTGCGGTATCAACTGAAAGGATCGAACACAAACCGGGCTCTATGACGACTGGGTGGACTCGATTTCTGGGACTTGCAGTGCTGCCACAGATCCCGCCGGAAGCTACGTCATTTCCGTCGCCACCGGCCACACATTGTGAGCATAGCCGCACGCCGTGGCGATCAGTCGAATCGGAAGCCGAACAACCCGCCGGTATCGGACTCATCTGTGAGCCGTCGATCGAGAACATACGGTGTGGCGTCGAAGGCTCCGTCGCTCTGTGACTGGACGCTGTCGAGGAAGTCCGAGTTGAGCGCGACGATGTACTGGAATCCGTATTGATCGGCCAGGCGGGCGCCGATATTCAGACAGGAAGCGACCTGGCGACTATCGATCGGGTCGAACAGTGGGCTGTCATGGACGAGGATGCGGGGTGCTCGGCCAGCCTTGATGGCAGCGATGGTGCAGACGAGATCGAGCATAAAGGTCTCAACGCTCTTGACACCGGTACTCGCATCGCCGGAGATACGTGGTTCAACTTTGAGAACGCCTTTGGCGGATGCGCGTATCAAGAGAGTCGCGTCACGATCGGAGTAGATCTCCGCGCCGAGTTCATTGAAGAGCGAAATCGACTCTTCCAGCTGTTCTCCGCGATCCTGGGTCTCGGTACGCACCGCAGCGACCAGCTCTGCGGTCTTGATTTTCATCGTGTCGCTGATCGAGCTGATGGTTTGGGCATCGGCAAGTCGACGTTCGATGTCGGCCACAACAGCTTCGCGGGCGGCGAGGTCTCGCTGCCCGCTGAGGAAAGTATCCAACGCGACGGTTTCGCGAAGGAGAACGAGCACCCGCGAACGCCGCTGGTCCAATATGGTGCGCTCCCGGTCGATAGCTGTGAGTCGAGCCTCAGCCGCATCGAGTTCCTGTTGCAGAAACATTCGACGATTCCGGACAACGGATTCGTGGAATGCGGCGACGTCGGTGTAACGACGGAGGATCAAATCCGGAAGCGTCACACCGATTTCGGCATACACACGCTCGACCTTGTCGGTCAGCTCTTGACTTGAGGTGACGGTGACTTCGTTCAACAGGGTCTGCCGGAGTTCACGTACTCGACGCTGAAGCGAGAGCCCTTCGTTGTTGAGTCTCTCGATCTCGCGAGTCAGGTTGTCGGCTTCGTGCTGATGTTCGCTGTATTGCTCGTCGACCCGGAAGCTGTGCAGCTGTTCCTGCATATGGTCGCGGTGGCGACGGGCTTTGACGAGTTCGGCCCGTAGATCGGACTCGTCGAGATTCAAGTGGGTGAGAGCACCGTCGCGCACTGCTTTGCGGATCGCTTTGCCCTGCTTTTCGAGGCGATCGAGCTCGCCCGCTCTGCCCAAAATTTCGGGCGAGAGGCCGAGCATGAAACCCAACCGCACCCCCGACTCCCAGTCGGATTCGGCGGAGAACCCTTTCACCGGACTGCCGAACCAGGTGCGTACCAGTTGTGCCCACAGCTGGCCGGTCGTCGGGCGCTCGGCGCCCTCCGGGATGTGGAACAACTGCCTGGCTTGCCATGTCTTCCACTCATCGAGCCGATATTCTGGATCGCCAAGCGCTGTTCCGCCGACGAAACGAACCCGGTTCGAGGGGCGGATTCCGCGCGTGACGGTTGCGAATGACGAGTCTCCGCTATGGGATTGAGGAAGTGCGAGCTCAGCCGAAAACACGTGGTTATCCAGGTGGTGTGACCTGAACTCCGGGGGTAGATCGCCTCCGACGAGGTACCGGAGGATCTTCACGAAACTTGTCTTGCCACTGCTGTTTCGGCTCTCGCCTTGCTCGGATACCTCGGTGCGGTCCGCGACGAGGATGTTGAGCCCTTCGTGAAAAGTGAGGGTTTTGAACCTCGGATCCGAGCACGAGAGCCTACCGAGGAACATGTGCCCGCCGAAGATAGCCGTTCGGTGAAGTGTCGATGAGCCCCATCGCATACAAGGCGGCGAGAGAGAGCGAGAACCAGTCGAACGTGACTCGAGCGGCATTCTTCGTAGCCTGCTGGTGTCGGCTGTATCGATCCCAGAGCGCAGACACCGACATCGGGTCTCGAAGTTCGTCGAGCAGGTCCGCCCCGATCGTGATGAGTGCGCGATCGACGGACACGCCCTTAGTTGGCAAGAGCACGGGTTACCTCCTCACCGGACGGGGTCGCACCGGGTGGCTCTTCGAAGATATGGCATGAGTCGAAGAAGTACGACACTACTGCGTACGTCGCGTTCGCCCGCGTACGGTCCATGCGTGGGTTGGCTCCGGCCAACGCGACATAGAGCCGTTCCAAGACCTCACCAGGGTCTGTGGTCACTGCCAGGACGCCCTGGTACAACGCGCGGAAGCGGGCACCGTGGGTGTCGTAGAGGCCTGGATCCGAGGCACTGGCGTACCAAGCGTCGATTCTCGGCGCGAGTAGGCGACCGCTGTTGAACTCGAGACGACTGCTCTCCGGCAGGTTGTTGAAACTCATCTTGTTGGGTGGCACCGGACGGATGGAGTCGCCGAGGTTTGGGGTCACTGCCGTGGAGCCCAGCGAATCGAGTAGTGGGATCAAGTCGTGGAGTTCCACGTTGGCAGCGCCTGGCACGCCCGGGAACAGCTCATCGAGTGTGTCGGCGGAGAGCTTGCCGACGATGTCGGACCAGAGTCGATCGGTGTTGAAGTGCACAATCTTCAACGGGCGCACCGGGTCCGCATGATGTGTCTGTTGTAGACCGACCATGACCTTGGTTGCTTTCGGCCCGAACGGCGCGTTGGTGACAAAGCGCCAGGTGTGGAACACGGGCCACTCCTGGAACGCGCGCTTGAAGTCTTTGCCGATCTTCTCCGCAAGTTCGTCCTCGGCCTTACGGCCTGGCCGTTGTCCGTAGCACGCGTACGCGATAGTGCCGGCTTCGGCGATCCCGTCGCAGCCGCCATCGCCGTAGGTACCGGTCGGCGCGGGATTCATGAAGTCGCTGTGGAATCGGGAGAGGACCGTGGATACGTACTCCTCGTACGGTGTGCCGGACTTGAAGCACTCCTGCTGGTGACGGCACCGGTACCACTCGCGCCAGTTCGCAGACGCCAGCTCCATCGGCCCCCCTCGGCTCGTCTGTCGGATGATCTTCGATACTACTGAGCTGCGACGACCTGGGCCAGTGCTTGTTACACCAACTACCGCTGGACATCTCGGCGCGACGGTTCATGTTGTCGATTCGAACCCGCGGCCGCAGTGACGTAGCACTTTGTCGGCGACTCGAGCTAGCTTCTGCCGACCAAGCCCGCCTGGTCTGGATGGCAGAGGATCGGGTTGGGACCACGCAGTACGGCAGAATCGCGAGGGACGCGGAAATACGCTCTTGCGTAGGTACTTTCGTCGTCTACCGTGATGATGTCGCAGACGCTGACCAGGTCGGACGGAATGTCCGCACCCAGGTGCCCCACATGCGGCGTGAAGATTGCTTCCGCCCTGGCGTTCCGGACACTCGAGATCAGTTGGTGGATCGGATCCTTGGTTCGGTCCGAGAACACGATGGTCTTGGCCAAGTCGTAGCCGTATCGCTTTGCCAGCGAGCGGATTCGGATCTCGTGCCAGTGCTGGCTCGGGCCGGCGAGGTCTGAACGCAGGTAGCCGAGAGCGAAAGGCTTCATCTTGGATCGCCGATCGTGGAACATCGAGCATGGCCTGCCGTTCGCCCTGGTAACTTCGGCGGCGGTTTCACGACGCCTCCGTCGAGGCTGCGGTAAGGCTCGGTCACGTCATGCTTTTCGTTAACGGTGTGTTCTGATGGCCGCTTGTTTTGCTGCGGTGAACTCTACGTCGGTTAGTAGTCCCTGAGCATGGAGGTTGGCGAGTCGCTGGATCTCCTCCGCAAGGAGAGAGGCTGGCGGGGAGGGGGATTGGGAGGCTGGCGGCCTCTTCGACGCGGAGATCTTCGATTGGAGGGTGTTGAGCTGGGGTAGTGCTTGGTCGTAGAGCGGCCTTGGTACGGGAATAGTGTTCGAGAGCGCGCGTGGGTTGTTGTCTGTGTTGTTGGGGTTCTTGAGGAAGGATCTCCAGTAGTCGTGGTTCCGGGAGCCTTGATAGCTCGGGGTGAGCACCTCTAGAACACCCATCAGCAGTCCGCTGTTGTATTCGATGTTGGTGATTCCGGGGTAGGGGAAGGTTGTGATTCGGCCTCCGCCGAGGGAACCGGCCATCATGCTGGCGTTGAATCCGACCTTTGCGATGATCAGTCGGTCCTCAAAAGCGGCGAGTAGGCCGTCCGCGTCGCAGCTGAGGATGAACCAGGGGACCTCGTCGGGTCCGCTGTGGTCGTCGATGGCGCGCCAGTGCACGTCTTTGAGAGCCGCACCGATCACGACTATCTCGTTGCGGCGAGACTCTTTGACCTGTCGTTGGTGGCTGTGCATCCAGCCGCCGCGTGGGGCGTTACCCGGGTTGTCACTGGCCGCGTTGGTGATGGCCTCGCGGATCGCGGGGGGAAAGCCGGCCTTCTGTAGACAGTCGACGAAGTACGCCACGAACTTGTTGTCCTCCTCGTTTCCGAGCAGCGGGAACTTCACCACCTGCCGGTCGCGCTTCGTCACTGTCAGCACCGAGCCGGTGAACTTCTTCTCGATCCCGAACGCGGCGATCGTGTCGGCGTCGACTTGGAACGCTGGGTCACCACCCGCGCGGAGTTCGTGTTTGGCGAATCCGATCACCCTGGCGTTGGTGATGGCTAAGCCGTCCATGATCGGCTTGAGCCCATTGAGTCGTGCCAGCGCCCAGACTAGCTCGCCTGGATATAGGTAGGGCGGCAAAGCTTCCATCCACTGGGCGGCGGTTTTCTCTTTGACCTTGGGTGCAAGCTGGGGGGTCATGCGAGTCCCTCCGCCAATTGGGTGAAATGGATGTGAGCTTGGCGCATGTCTTGTTCGCGGTCTACCGGGGTGAAAGGCTCGGTGTAGGTGATGCCGTCGACGGTGAGATCGGTGGAGGAAAGCTTCCCCTTTTTGCGGTATTCGGAGGCTAGTTTGGTGGGGAGTTGGCGGCCGGTGGCGTCGTAGAGTGCTTCGCGTTCGTATTTTTGGAGGACGGGGAATTGGGTGCGGTAGATGGTTAGGAGTTCTTCGGCGGTGATGTTGAGCATTACGGCTACGATGGCGTCGATTTCGATTAGGGCTTGGCGGCGGTCGGCGTCAGTGCGTAGGGGGGTGTGCCAGGTCCAGTCGGGTGTGCTGGCACCAAGACTGTTGCTGACGCGTGGATAGCCGGGCTCGATACCTGGGGTCCAGTCATCTGTCGACCACTCAGCGTCGTACAGCTCGGTCCAGAGCGGTCCGTATGCCGAGACCAGGGCGTTAAGTCGAAGAGTGCGGTGAATCAGGTGGCTGGTGAGGGGATGGTCGACAGGGAAGGGAAGCTGGAGCCAGGTTGATGCTTTGATATGGGCGTTGCCGATGGCCTTGATCATGAAGTCGGCAACGATCGAATGGCTGATGCCTGCGAGAAGGACCAGCCCGTGATTGTTTTCGCGGAGGTTCAGGGTGTGAACGGCGTGGACATGGGTCGGGCCTGGAGGTAGCAGGGCGGACTGTAGTGTGCGGACAGTTGCGATGTCGCACATTTCGCGCCAGGCGAGGCGGAAGAGGGATGAGGTCGGCTCGTCGTTCCACTTCGGGTAGGCGGCTTGGTATTCGGGGAGGGGGCGGGCGATCTGGTAGTTGGTTCGTGGGATGAAGTTGTCGGAGATCGAGGTGAGGTCGATGGGGGTGTAGTCGACGTTGCTTCGCATTGTCGGGTTGCCCTGTTGGTAGATCGGGCAGGCGACGGTGAGGTGGGGGCCTTGGAGGATGGTTTCGTCCAGAGTGGCGGGGACGGCGGAGCGGGATTCGAAGTAGCCGAGTTTGCGGTCGGCTGATTCGTGCCAGCCTGCGGTCCATTGAAACTCGAAGTCGCCGAGGCGTGGTGCGGCCGCGATCTTGTCGAGGACGGCCGCGCTCGCGCGGTTCACCGGGTACAGCATGCGGGCTTCGGCGGCGGGGGTGCCGGGTTCGTCGATAAGCGTGGCCCAGCCTGCAAGGTCAGCTTCGGTGATGTCGATGATGCGTTCAGGGTGGGGGCGGACGTCCCATTTGCCGTCAGGGTCTTTCACGCCAGGGACGATGGTGGAGCTGTTGTTGCTGGAGCGGCGGGCCTGGAGTGAGCGGGCGGGGACGTCGGGGTGATAGAGCGCTGCGCCCTGTAGGAAGTTGACGTCGGAGTCGGCGCCGTAGACGTGGACCCCGTACTGGCGGGTGTTGTTGATCTCGGAGAAGAGCTTGTGTTCGTTGCGGAATTGCCAGTGTCGCTTGAGCCTTCGGTAGCAGGCTCGTCGAAGTCCTTGGGCCCTGGCTTCGGTGAAGTGGCTTTCCGGGTGGATCAAGGATGTGATGCCCCGGGCGGAGGAGGATCGCCAGGTTCGTTCCATGAAGCAGCGGTACAGGTCGGGCTGGAGGCCGGAGAGGACGGGGCGGTCGATGCCTGATCCGACGTGCTGGTTTTGGCCTGCTTGTGCTGCTCGTTCATCGAGCAGTTTCGAACGAACCTCGGGAATGGCAAGCGCACGTGCGGCTTTGGCATTCTTCTCGGCTTCCGAGGGTTTGTGGGCCAACTGCCACCACGGGTCGAACTCAGCCAGTACGCCCGCTTCATCCCAGTCGGGTCGTACCCAGGGGGGATTACCCACCTGCAAGTCGACCCCGCCACGCGCGAACAGCGGTGCGAAATCGAGCTCCCAATGGTGGAACCCTTGTGTGTGGGCGATCCCGGAAGCGATGTTCAGCCAAGGGAATTCAGCGGCCGCGGCTTCGGCGGACTTGGCTTGGGCGAAGACACGATCGTTGTCCTCGGCGATGTCGAGTTCGGACCAGTCCAAGTCGGAAGCGAAGCTGGTTTGGCCGTACTTCTCGAACTTGCCAGCCTTGGCGGTGGTGCCGAGGACCGCTTCGAGGCCCCCGACCCACTGGTCCCAGTCCGGTGCCGCGATGTCGCCGGTGACCGGCCACGACCAGAGGGCACACCAGGCGTCCATCGCGCGACGCAACCGCTGGTAGGAGCCGTTCTCGTCGTTCAGTACCGCTTCGATCTGTTCCCGGGTGACCGCAGGAACATGGTCGATGGGTTCGCTGCGCCATAGGTGCAGGTCACGGCGGATTTCGGATTCGGCGATGGTCAGGCGGCGGAGGGTGAACTCCCATAGGGTCTCTACGCGTTGGGCGAGGGAGGCCAGGCGTTTGGTGATGTCTTTGGAGGGGGACTTGCGGATTTCGTTGCGCCACAGGCGGAGTTCTTCGCGCTGGTCGGGGGCGTAGGTTTTGGCTTCGGCGGTGTCGACTATCGCGCCCCAACCTTCGGCGGGGAGGAGGAAATGGTGGATGCCTGTGCCGATTTCGGTGCCGAGGGGGACGTCCTTGGGGATGATTTTGAGCCAGGCTCTTTTGGTGAGGTCGGTGGGCGTGTAGACCGCTCGGCGGGCGCCGATCAGGGAGTTGCCTCGGCGGAGGTGGAGGCCGAACCAGGGGGCTTGTAGGCCTGCGACCATTGTGTCGAGCCAGAGGGAGATTTCGGCTAGTTCGACGGCTGTTGCGTTGAGGTCGACGCCGTAGACCTGGTGAATGGCGATGTGGGCCTTCACCTTTTGGAGTTCGATCGTGTACTGGTCGGCGTCGATCAGTTCGCCCAGGTCTTCTTGCTTGCGCTTCAAGTACTCGGCGGCGAGTTGGCGGACTGCTTCGATGGCGAAGGCGCCGGAGCCGAGGGCTGGTTCGCAGATGGTGAGGGAGAGGATTTCTTCGGGGGTGGTGCGGTGGCCGTCTTGGTCGAGGAGTTCCTCGAGGGCCTGGGAGACGACGAATTTCGTCAGGACTTCGGGGGTGTAGTACGAGGCGGACTGTTGGCGTTCGCGGCCGGCGAGGCGGAAGACGAAGGTGCCCTTGGGGTGGAGGACGGGCTTGAGTTCGCCGGTGATGGGGTCTTCGGTGCGGACGAAGTCGGATTCGGAGAGGTGGTCGGCGCGGTCGACGGGGACGACCCAGGAGCCCTTTTCGGGATTGCCGTCCTTGGCCACCTCATAGAGGTCTTCCTCGGCGAAGAAGCCGGTGTAGGACATCAGGCCCTCGTAGACCGCGCCGAGCTGGTTGATGCCGAGCTCGGCGTAGCTGATGAAGCCGCGGTCTCCGCCCTTGCGGGTCTTGCTCTCCTTGGTGAGAAGGAGGTGCGCCAAGACCTGCTGGGTCGCTTCGTTGCCGAGGCCGACCTCATCGATCAGAGCAGTTGCCTTGGGGGAGAACAGGTCTGCACGCAGCGGGTTGAACTCGAGGCCGGGAGCTGGGTCGTCTGTGACGTTCTCCCGTACCTCGGGCTTGTGGCCCTGGTCGACGAGGTCGAAGAGCTTCTTCAACGAGTCGTACAGATGTGTGCCGGTGCGGGCGTGGTGGGAGACCAGTTCGGTGAGGGTGAGTTCGCGGAGGCGGTCCAGGCCGTAGCCCTCCTCGTACTCGGCGGCGCCGGTAGGCAGCACCTGCATTTCCGGTGACGCCTCGGCGTAGAGCAGGAACAGGATGCGGTACAGGAAGCGCAGGGAGTGTTTGGCGAGGTCGTTGCCGTCGATGCTGTCCATCGGGAGATCGCGAGCGCGGCGGCGGCGCACGACCTCGTTGGCGATGATTTCGATGGACAGGCGGATGCCTTCGCGCAGATCCTTGGAGACACCGACGGTGTGTTTCACCGAGTCTTCGAGGACGCCGATCCACCAGATGTTGCCGTCGGCGTCGGGGCGAAGGGATTGGTGGCCGAAGATGGCTGCGGCGCGGTCGATTTCGCCGCCGCGGGCATCGTGGCGGCGTTCGGCGACGACCAGCAGGTCCATGGCGAGGTAGCGGCCTTCGGCCCAGCGTTCGGCTTCGGCGAGCAGGAGCCAGCGGCCGGCCTGGACGACGATGAAGGCGGGCGGGGTGTCGGAGCGGAAGGCGGCCGACACTGTCTTGGGGGCCGATTCGAGGGGTTTTCCGTCTTCGGTGGCGGTGGTGATCAGGGTGCCGGTGCCGAGGAAGTCTTCGATCGATTCGACGGGGTTTGCTTGCAAGAAAAGCACATTGGGGGTGCCTGCGAGTTGGGCGTCGGGGATCAGCAGTTCGGAACCGGCGCGTTCGGCTGTGAAAGGGGTGAGTTCGCCGTCGAAGCCGAAGGCAGCGCGGACCTGGGCATGCGCCTTCGGGGCGGCTTCGGGGTTCTCGGCCAGAGCACCGAGTGCGGTATGCAGGTCACCGGCGCTGGACAGCAGGGAGCTGCGGACTGTCTTGCGGCCCTCTTTGGCCTCGGCGTCCCACCCTTTGCGCAGCTCCATCACCTTGCCGTGGAACGACTCCTTCACCGAATCGGTGGTGAAGTAGTGTTCGCTGATCCAATCTTCGCCGACGACGATGGAATCGAAAGAGGCCATGATCACTGGTCCTTGTCTGCGACGATCACCAACAGCGGGCGCACCAGCTGCTGGGTGGGGGCGAGCGATTCGGCGAGGCGCTGTTCCTCGGCGATTCGGCGGGCGTAGGTGTCGACCTTCTTTTTCTGGCTGCCGAACAGTTCGAGTTGTTCGGCGCCGGAATACCAGCGGTCGGCGCGTTGGCGCCATTGGGCCAGACGCTCGTTGGCGGAGCGTTCCTGCTGGTCGAGGACGAGTTTCATCGACTGGGTGGCCTTGTCGACGGCGACCGGGATCAGGTGCTGGAAGCGGTCCGGCTCGGGATTCGGGCCGGGGTTGGCGGTGTTCGGCTTCAAACCGGTCTCGGTGAGCAAGAAGTCGAGGCTCTCCAGCGGGCTGGCGATCGCGAAGTTCGGTCGGGCCGGGTCGGGGAACTCGACGGTGGAGAACACACGGGACACGAGCTGGCCGCGGCGGTTCATCAGAGTGCCCATGAGCACGACGGTGACGGCGTCGACCTTGCCGCGGATGGCGAAGATCTGATTGCGGCCGAGGGCCGATAGGGCGCGGTCGCTTGCCCAGTCGAGCACGGGGTGCAGCGGGCCGAGGTAGTGAGCCTCCGGCCAGGTGGTGTCGTTGATGCCTTTACCCTGGCGGGCGGCGCGCAGTTGGGCGTCGCCGACCTGGGTGGAGGTGGCGAGCTTGAGGCGCTTGTCGATCTGGCCCTTCTCGCGGTAGTTCTGCGGGAGCTGCGACAGACGCTGGCGAAGGTCCTTGGGGGGAATCAGTTCGGCGATGCCGTGATTGGCGTGCACGGTCCAGCCGACGCCGCCCTTGCCGGGTTCGGCCTGGGGGACATCGTCGAACGCGGCGCGCAGTGCCTCGTCGAGGTAGCTCACGTCGTCGGGGTAGAGGCTCTGGCGGGGGAGCTCGGGGAGGGTCGGGGTGAAGTCGGTGTCGAGCTGGGCGAAGAAGGAATCGAAATCATCGCCGTCGAGGACGTCGTCGATGGTTCGGACCTGCGCGTCGAGTTCGGCCTTGCCCGCGAGGACGTCCCGGATCGCCGATTCCTCCTCGGTCACACTGTGTTTGCCCATCAGCGAGGCCACGTCGCCGAGGGTGGTGTGGGCCTGGTTCTCGCGTTCCAGCAGGCGTGACAGCACCCGCAGGTCGCCGGAGAACTCCGGGTCCGACGGTTCGAGGATGAGCGAGGAGATCACCGGCGGGAACTTCTGGCCGTAGCGGTCGACACGGCCGTTGCGCTGTTCGATGCGGATCAGTGACCACGGGATGTCGTAGTGGATCAGGTGATGGCACTGGGCATGCAGGTTCACGCCCTCGGAAGCAACATCGCCGGTGACCAGCACGCGGATCGGGGAGGTCTCGAGTTTGAAGCTCTCGACGATCTCCTGCTGCTCCACATCGGACAGGCCGCCGTGCAGCATCGCGATGTTCTCGGGCTTCAAACCCAATGCGGCGGGCAGGGATTCGGTGAGCCATTTCAGCGTGGCGACACGCTCGGCGAACACTACCGCCCGCATCGCGGACTTCGGGCCGACGCCGATCTCACGCAGCCGATCCACCAAGGCCGCTTGCTTGCCTGCTGATTCAGTGAATGCCTTGTCGTTGAGGTCGGCGAGGGTGTTCAGCGCTTCCAATTCGATGCGCTGCTCCGGGGTGCCGTCGCGCAGTTTGGCGCGGCGCTGGTCGATCGACTCGCGCAGGGCGGCGGGGGAGGACAGGAAGGCTTTGGCCAGCGTCCACGGGAACAGGCCCTTGGTCTCACCGGAGTACGGGCTCGTGTTCTCGGGGTGCAACCAGACCTGCGAAAGGTCGCGGGCGACAGCGTCTTCGGCGGGCGAGGGGGTGACGAGTTTGTGGACCGGTTCCGCGCGTTCGGCCCAGTCGCTACCGACCTCGGCGGCGACCTCGTCGTGGTGACGGTGGCGGCGGATCAGCAGGTTCTGCACATCGTCTTTGGTGAACGAACCATCGGCGGCCACGGCGGTGGGGTCGAGCAGGCGAAGCAGTTCGGCGAAGGACTCCTCGCGACCGTTGTGCGGGGTCGCCGAGGCGAGGATGAGTGCCTCGGTATTGGGGGCGAGCACGCGAGCCAGCTCGTTGTTCTGGGTGCCGACATTGGTGAGGTTGTGCGACTCGTCGATCACCACCGCGTCCCAGTGCTGGCGAGCCAGGTGGGCCTTGTAGCGGGGGCTCTTGAGGGTGTCGATCGAGATGATCGCCCGCTTGTAATAGGTGAACGGGTTGCGGGTGGCGGGCAGCTTCTGGCGGACCTTCTGGATGCCCGTCGAATCGAGGCGCACGAACGGCAGGGCGAATCGGCACCACAGTTCGTGCTGCATCTGCTCGAGTACGTGCTTGGGAGTGACGATCAGGATGCGCTCACCACGGCCGCGGCGCACGAGCTCGGACAGGATCATGCCGATCTCGAGGGTCTTGCCGAGACCGACCGCGTCGGCGAGCAGGATACGTGGCCGAATATGTTGGGGGTCAAGGGCTTTGGCTACCGCGGCGCGCTGGTAGCCCAGGGAATCGGCGAGCATGCGCGTCGAGACCGTCAGGGTTTGGTCGCCGTAAGGGAAGGGGGTCTTGCGCAGCAGCGCTTCGAGCCAGAGGCGGGAATCCCGGTATCCCGAGGACCCGTCGGCGATCACTCGTGCTTGGGCTGGATCGAGAACTTCGATCTCGTCGAGGCTGTCGTAGAACGTCGCCGTGGTGTCGGCGACGAGTTCGGACAGGCCGCGCACGCGCAGCAGCCAACCGTCGGAGCCCTGTTCCGCTGAGGTGACCAGCCACTCCTCGTCACGGACCACGACGATCGAGCCGGGGGCGACGTTGAGCGGGCGCGGCTCGACGGCGTTGGTCATCAGGGGTACTCCTGGTTGGTCGACGGTAGAACGGTCCAATTTAGTACCCATTCGGGAGTAATTCGCCGTTCTGCATGTTTAGGTTCGCGTTGTGTGGGATCTGGCTGGTGGAAGGTTCGCCGACGGCCACGCTACGTGGAAGTGAAAACTATGTCAATCGCAAACGTGGCAAAGTATTCGCATTCACCCGATGAGGTCGTCGCCCGCCAGCCGCACCTGGCGCTGCTACCGTTATGCGTCCAGAGGAAGGTGAGCGATCGGTGGTTAGAGACTCGGCCAGCGCGCCGACCGAGCCGGGCGACAACTCCTATGTCGCTCGCCGCGCCGATGTTGTTGCGTTCTCCCTGCCATCGGTACCCGAGCTAGAGATCCGCCCTCGTGTGCTGCCGGCAGTGACGATCGGTGAGCTCGTCGGGGCGGGCGCAGTAGAGGTACTCGAATCACCGCCCACACTCCTCCCCGTCGACACCGGAAGTCCGATGTTGAGCGCCAAGGATATTCGGGTCGACAGGTCGCCGTCCACATCGGGCGACCCCAGCGTTCCCGGTGCGGTCACCACCCGACCCGGCGACGTCCTCGTGGTCACCGGCAGTGGCCCGACAATCGTTCGGGTATGCGCGGTTTCAGCCCTGCTTGCGCCGCGAGTGGCGCTCGTGCGGGCCAACCCGGGAGTGGTCGACCACCGATTCCTCGCCGGTGTACTACAAGCCGCGGCGGACAATGAAGACGGCAAGCTGTCGGATCTGTTCGCCGTGGGCTTTCCCCGCATGCCGCTCGCCGAGCAACGCCTGACAGGCGACAGTGTTGTTGAGCTGATGGCGCTCGACGACGCGTGGCGGCGTCAGCGGTCCGCGGTCGAGCGGCTGGTTCGCGAGGGAATCGCCGGGCTCGCTGGAGGCCGGCTGTCACCGGGGCCGACAACATGACGCCGCGCATCGTCGCTGGGCGATACGAACTGATCGAAATCATCGGTCGAGGTGGGATGGGGCAGGTCTATCGAGGATTCGACCGGCAGCTCAAACGACGGATCGCGGTGAAGTTCATCCATCCCGGTCTGGCCGACAGCGAAGAGTGGGAGCGGCGCTTCGTCAGGGAAGCCGAACTGATGGCGCGAATGAGCCATCCCGGGATGCCAACCGTCTTCGACGCGGGCATCGACGCCGGTCCCCCCGAACAGCCGTTCCTGATCATGGAATACATCGACGGGATTACGCTCGACAGCGTTCTGGCCAAGCGGGGGAGCCTGTCCACCGGGGCGGTCGCATCGATTGCCGCGCAAACCGCCGCGGTGCTTGCGGAAGCTCACAGCCACAGCATCTTCCATCGCGATCTCAAGCCGTCGAATCTGATGCTCTGTCCCGATGGGACGGTGAAGGTGCTGGACTTCGGAATCGCCGTCGCGATGGACGCGAACCAGACCCGGCTGACCAGAACCGGATCGGGGATCGGGACGCCCGAGTACATGGCGCCCGAGCAGGTGCGAGGGAAAACCGTTGTGCCGCAGACTGATCTGTATTCGCTCGGGCTGGTCATGTACGAGCTGCTCACCGGGGTGCGAGCCATGCTCGGTGCTTCGGAGATCGACACCATGATCAACCAGATCAATGCGGACCCGCCGGTGGTCCACCACGCGCGCGGTGACGTACCCGAGGAGCTGAGCGTGCTGATCACGAGCATGCTCGCCAAAGATCACACGCACCGTCCGGCCGATGCGACCGCCGTGTACTCGGTGGTGATGCGTTATGTGGGCGCCTTGGACGGGCTGCATGAAAACCCCGATCCGACCAGTCCTACTCGGTTGTACGCGACAGCGGTCGGCGCTTCGGCAGCGACGAGGACGGCAGCTACCCACCATCGTCGTGCCCCGAAGTCCCCGGCAGAGTCGGACTTCACTCGTGGCGACCTCGAGCGGGCCGTTCGGCAGGCGCGCGATCTCGCCGACGAATCACGGTATGTGCCGGCCATCGGTCAGCTGAACACTGTGCTCGAAGTTGCAGTGCCGCAACTCGGTGCGCGGGATGCCGACGTTGTCGACGCTCGGGTGCGGTTGGCTGATCTGTGCATGGAGGCAGGGGATTACAAGCAGGCCATCGCTCACTACAGCGAACTGATAGACGACCTCACCGCCGAACGGGGACCCTACGACGACCAAGTGATGTTCTGTCAGCGGCAAATGGCGAACTGCCAGGTGCACAACGGGCAGGTGCGTGCGGCGTTGACTCGATTACGGCGGCTGCACGAGCAGTTGGCTGCTTGGCACGGGGAGGATGATCCGAGGGTGGGGCAGTTGGCTGAGATGATCGCTCAGATCCGAGCTGGGAATCGATAGCCGAGACGGGTGAACTCGACCGGGCGACTGAAGGAGCGGCGGTGCAACCGCAGGTAGTGGCTGGCCGGTATGAACTGGTTCGATCAGTTGGGGCCGGCGGGATGGGCCAGGTCTTCGAGGGATTCGATCGCAACCTCAAACGACGAATCGCGCTCAAACTGACCAGTGCGAATCTCGATGCGGGCCCGGAGTGGACCAAACGGTTCTATCGGGAGGCAGAACTGATGGCCGGGGTCAGCCATCCTGGCATGCCGACGATTCATGATGCGGGGATTCACCCTGGTCATCCGGATCGGCCGTTCTTGGTGATGGAATTCGTCGAGGGACGGACCTGGGAACAACTGCTCGCTCACCGGGGACCGCTCCCGATCGGCGTCGTCGCGTCGCTGGGTGCGCAGGCCGCGGCGGTGCTCGCTGCGACGCACCGGCACCGGGTCTATCACCGAGACCTCAAGCCCGCCAACCTGATGATGTGTGACAACGGCACGGTCAAGGTGCTCGACTTCGGTCTGGCGGTAGCACTGGACGGCGACTTCACCCGATACAGCAACACCGGTCAGACGCTTGGGACGCCGGCCTTCATGGCGCCCGAACAGATCGAGGGCGATGAAATCGTCCCTCAGACAGATCTTTACGCGCTGGGGCTGGTTCTGCACGAGCTATTGACCGGGCGTCGGGTGATGACAGGATCGAATCCGTATGTGGTGTGGCGAGACCAAGTCCATACTCCAGCTCCCGACATTCGCCTCGATCGGGGAGACACACCACTCGAGATGGCGTCGTTGATCATGTCGATGGTCGAGAAGATGCCCAGCCATCGGCCGGAAGACGCGGCGACAGTACACAACGTGCTGCTCCGGCACGCGACCCAGATCGCAGTACTACCGGAAGTCGGCGACCGGCACAGCCCGGTCCACATGTATGCCCGGGCGGTGAGCGCGCCCGCTGCATCCCGTACTGCACCCACTATGGTTGCCGACGCCCAGTCCACTTTCGCACCGTCTGTGTCGGCGCCCGAAACCACCAAGTCCTTCAGTCGCGGTGAGATCCGGGCCGCCATGCGAAGTGCTCGCGAATTCGCCGACCAATCGCGTTACCAGCAGGCCATCCAGGAGCTGAGCCACGTCCTCGAGGCTGCGCAACTCGCGCTCGGCTCGCGCGATGTCGATGTGTTCGACGCCAGAATCGAGTTGGCGGATCTACGATTCGAGAGTGGGAACTACCCGGTCGCAGCCGGGTTGTTCCTCGGTCTCGTAGACGATCTCACGGCCGAGCGAGGACCCTACGATGAACAGGCCATGTACTGCCGCCGTCAACTTGCCGGCTGCAAAGTTCATTTGGGGCAGGTTCGTGACGCCCTTGCCGAACTCGGACGGCTACACGGACAGATGCTGGCGCGCTACGGTGCCGACGACAAGCGGGTGATCGATATCGGCGCTCAGATTACCCACATTCGCGCTACTTGAACCGTCTCGAGCTTTCCGGTCTGTCACACTGTTTCGGCTTGGAAGTGACGGCTGCGGTGGAACGAAGGTGGATGTGGGTACTTCGGGGTTTACGGATGACGGTGAGTACCGGCGTGCACTGACCGCAGTGCTGAAGGAGTGGCGAGAGTCGCTGATCGACCTCAGCAGCCGTAATCGGCTCCTGAACTACAAGCCCACGCGAACGTCCTCCCTGGAACTGTCCGCACCTGCCGCGGACACGATCATCGCTGCGCTCGAGCGGGGTATCCGGTTCGCGCCGTTGCCCGACGCCGACGAAGACGAGGTGACCGACGATACCGTTCGCACCGGCCGGCGTCAGCGAACGCTCACGGGCTCGGAGATCATCACCGAGAAGACTACGACCAAGGCGTTGCATTCCACTCTGAAGGCGCTGAACCGCAAGGCAACCCAGATTTTCAACGACTACGGCTTGTGGACGTTGCAGCTGGGGGTCGGCATGCTTGACTGGCGCGAAGACAACGCCACGAGTGGAACCGACGCACCGTTGATCCTGATCCCGGTGCGGATCCGACGTGACAAACGTGGTGAATACCTGCTCGAACTCAACACCGATGACGAACCTCGGTTCAACCCGGCACTGCGAATCAAGCTCGGACAGATGCACCTCGAGTGGGCAGTGGCCGGCACGCACGAGCCAACCGATGTACCCGGCGTCCTCTCAGCGACCCAGAGCCTGGTGCGCCACAAGCCGCTGTGGACCGTCTCGCCGAGAATGGTGCTCGGCATCTTCGCCTCGCACAAGGAAGCGATGTATCAGGACCTGCTCGACAACGAGGCACAGGTCATCGCCAGCGATTTGTTCGGAGCCGTGGCGCTGGGACCCGATGCGCGGATACCCGAGGACCGGTTCAGTTTCGACCCGGTCGAGCTCGACCAGATCGACGAAGCCTTCCCACCTGAAGACGTCCCGCTGGTCCTCGACGCCGACGCGTCGCAGCGGCAAGCTGTCGCTGCGGCGGTGGGCGGCAATTCCTTCGTCCTCGACGGTCCGCCGGGTACCGGAAAAAGCCAGACCATCGCCAACATCATCGCGGCCCTGTTGCATTCGGGTAGTTCGGTGCTGTTCGTGTCGGAGAAGGCAGCCGCACTCGACGTAGTGCTCAATCGCCTTCGGGGTGTAGGCCTCGACTCATATGTGCTTGCTCTGCACAGCAACAACACCTCACGCAAGGCGGTCGCGCAGGAGCTGGGACGAACCCTGCTCGAAGCGCCCGCCGCGAAGAAATTGGCGCTAGAAGCTCTGGATGAACTGCGTACCAACAGATTTTCGCTGAGTGCCTACGCCGAGGCGATGAACGCGGCCCGCATGCCGTTCGAGTCTTCGATCCACGATGTGATCGGGCGGATCGGCGAATTGACGGAGGTACCCGAGGCGGACCATCTCGTCACCGCTGCTGTCCAGCGGGGTAGCGGGCGGCCGTTCCCGCTGGATCTGCTCGATCGTCGGGTGCTCACCGAGATTCTGGACCACGCGGCGGCGATCGCGCAGACGCACGCGGTGGTACACGATCCCGGCTATCCATGGAAGGGCGTCAGACAGATACCCGAGGGTGCCGATGTCGTCCGTCGGCAGGCTGCGGCGGCGCTTGATCGTTTGCGGGCAGTTGTCGCTGTGTTCGGCGCGATGGCTCCGGAAACCGGCCCTATCGACGACGATGCCGGATTGGACCGATTGGGTAAGCTGATCAACCTGCTGGCCGACCGGCCTCGTGTGCCCGAATTCTGGTTGACAGCAAGCGGATTCGACCATGCGGTCGAACAGCCAGTGGCCGAGTTCCGCGGGCTTCTCCACGAGGTGCAAACCGCACGGACGAAGGCGCACCAAGTCGGTGGTTCTCAATGGGAAGAACTTCCGGTGTCCCTGGACCCCGAGAAGCCCGCGGGGGAGCGCGCACTGACGGCGCTGACACCGGCCGGTATCGAACCCGCCGATCTTGCTGTCCCATATCTCAAAGAACTGCAGGCAAAGTTCCAGACCTGGACCGATGATCTCGAGTCGTTGGTCGAGGCATTGACCGGGCTGGCCGAAACGATGGGGATCACCGCGCCGACAACGGTGGCGCAGGCACGGACCGCCGGCGAACTCGCCGGATTCGCCGTCACCGAAAATGCGCCACCCGCCGCGATGCTGGAGCCAGGTGGACTCGCTCGTGCCGAGGCCGCGGCTGTGTCGACGGTTGCTGTTGCCTTGCAGCTTTTTTCGACGCAATGCGCAGACGTCCGTTTCGCTCAGCAACGGGCCGCAGCCGGGCTAGGTTCCCGTTGGGTCGCGCTGCCTGCAACGTTGTCGGAGGCGGCGCCTATCAGTGAGCAACAACTCGCGGTGCTCACACCGACCGGAATCGTCCTTTCAGGGTTCACTGCCGCGCGGTCGGCCGAACATCGCCGACGATTCGAGCTGCTGAGTCAACGCCTCGATTCGGTGGCCCGCCAAGCCGAAGCCGTGGCAATGCAGTTCGGCATCGACGCGTCGGTCCCGGTGTGTGAGCTCGGGCGGCTGGTGGAGCTCGCCGATCTCGCGCAGGTCGCGAATCGTGCTCTGCCCACCTGGTTTCAGCGCGGCGCGATCCAGAAAGTACAGAAGGCTGTCGACGAACTGAGTGCTGCGCTGTCGGAACTGACGGCAGCTCGGACCGTGGGGGCAGAACACTTCACCGAAGATCTTCTCGCCTCGCCCGAGACGGTTGCCGCTATAGAACGCCTGCAGAAGGCCCCGCCCGGCCTCGGTGGTGCGTTCTCCAAGCAGGTTCGCGCAGATCGCAAGCTGATCGGCGCTTTCACCCCGGCAGGGAAGTGGCGTAAGGACGTGCATGAACACTTGGCGGCCGCGTTGCAGTGGCACAACGCGCATACGAGGTACCACTCGATCGCTGCCGGGCACGAAGAACTACTCGGCCGATACGTCGCCGGTGGCCGACCGGACGTTCCCGCCGCGCAAGCAGCGCTGACCCAGGGACAGCGAGTGCTGGAGCTCGCGGGGATCGGTGCCGACGACGACCGTGCACGGAAACTGCTGTCGGCTACCGTTGCCGATGGTGTAGCCACCGACCCTGATCTGGTCGAGCGGCGCGCCGAAATCGTGGCCGGGTTGCAAGCCTGGGAGGCCGAGTCGGCTCGTGCTCCGCTGGCAGCGGTGGCCGTCGAGCTCTCGGGTCAGACGGCTGGCGAGGTCGCGAGATGGCTTCGGGCACATGTGGATCCATTCGAACGCGCGGAAGCGTTGATCGAGACTGTCAGTGCGGTGCCGGCAGACGGCGAAGGCGACGTTGCCAATCTGACCCTGTCCGGCGCGCGCGAGATGGTTCGCTGCGCGCACGATGCGCAGCGCGCCACCGTCGAATTCGAGAGCAGGCAAACCTTCGACCGGCGCCTGCTGGGACCGTGGTACCGGGGACTTGACACCGATTGCGGACGGCTGTCCGCCACCGTGCCGGAACCGGGTCTTGGACTCGAAGCCATGTGGGAGTTGCTGAAGAAGGCCGAATCGTCGCCTACCGCAACTGCTTCTGTCGAGCAGAATCGAATTCTCGGACGGTATGCCTCGATCGAGGAATGCGGAACCCGGGCGCTGACCGACGCACTGACTACGGCCGAGGTCATCGTTCGCGGTGCGCCCGACGCTGTCGCCGACCCCGCACGGCTGGCAAGATTGTGCGCAGTCCTCGCTGACGGGACTCCGTCGCGGCCCGATCTGGTGTCCAAGGCTGAACGTATCTCGATGTCGCTGGACACGTGGGTCGAGCGCACCGCCGAGCACGGTGCCACCACACCACTGCAGGCGCTGCCGTTCACCTCCGCGATCGACTGGCTGCATGCTCATACCGAACCGTTCCGCCAGGCCATCGCTTTCACCTCGACCGTGTCGCGCGTCATCGGCACCGAAATCAAGATCAACCTGGCGCAGGCTCGGCGCATCGCCGACATCGTCGGCAAGGCCCGCGCGGCCCAGGAGAGCCTGGTCGTCGAAAGCGAGCGGTGGCGGGAGTTGCTCGGTGACCTCTTCACCGGCGTCACGACTGATTCCGACAGCATTGAGAATGCGGTCGGGTGGACTCGTAGCGTCCGGCGCGCCGCAGATGTCCGGCACTACGGGCGGGGGCACACGAGCACGTCCACGGAAGGGTTGCCTCCTGTTTCGGCCGCTGTGGCCGAAGCGATACGCACTCTTGCGCCGGAGACCACTTTCTTCGACGACCGAGCAGAGTGGACACGGCTGCGGGAATCCTTTGCTGCCTGTTTCGACGATCGGCACTGTGGGCAGGTCGAACAACGTCTGGGTACCTCGCTTTCCGGTGCGGCGCAGACGCTGCATGAACTCGCCGACAACGCTGACGGTCCGGGAGCGTGGCGGCGCTACGCAGAAGCCGCCGCCGCCCTGGCGACGGCCGGTCTCGGTGACGTCCCCGAATCGGTGGCACAAGAGGGAATGCCGGTTGCCGAGCTTCCCCTGATCCTGGAGAAGGCAGTCCTCACCGCGTGGGTGAACCTGCATCTCGAACGTGACCAGCGGCTCTCGCCGACACGAGCCGACGAGCGCCACCGCTTGGTCGATCGATTTCGCGACGGTGACCGCGCACTGATTCGAAACGCGCCCGGCAAGATCATCGATCAGGTCAACAAGGCCAGGCCAACCAATATCACGATGGGGCAGGCCGGCACCATTGTCCGTGAAGCGGAAAAGAAGTCCCGGCACAAGCCGGTCCGGCAGGTGCTCGATGAATGTGGCGAGGTGGTTCGGCTGATCAAGCCGTGCTTCATGATGAGTCCGCTGACGGTCAGCCAGTTCCTGCCGCCAGGCTTCCGGTTCGACGTCGTCATCTTCGATGAGGCATCGCAGGTCCTTCCGGAAGATGCGGCCAACTCCTTGTACCGCGCTGGTTCGCTGATTGTTGCCGGTGACCAGAAGCAGCTACCACCCACTTCGTTCTTCAGTGTCACCGGGGAAGCAGGGGACGATGAATGGGCCGAAGGGGGTGTCGACAAATTCGAGTCGGTGCTCGACCTGTGTAAAGGCAGTGGCGTGCTGCGGGGTCTGCCCTTGCGCTGGCACTATCGCAGTCGGCACGAAAACCTGATCGCGTTCAGCAACCACGACTTCTACGACAACAGCATGGTGACTTTTCCCGGTGTTTATGAAAGCGGCCCGGACATCGGGGTCCAATTCTTCAAATCCGACGGGGTGTACGACCGCGGCGGCCGTCGAGACAATCCAGGGGAAGCGGCCCTTGTCGCCGAACGGGTGATCCACCACGTCCAAACTAGACCGCAGCTGACCTTGGGTGTCGTGGCGTTGTCAAAAGCACAGGCTGAAGCAATCGAAACAGCCGTCGCCGCTGCGCGCGCCGGTCGGCCCGATCTCGAAGCGTTCTTCAACGATGACCGCCTGGACGGATTCTTCGTGAAGAACCTCGAATCGGTGCAGGGTGACGAGCGCGACGTCATAATCCTGTCGATCGGCTACGGCCCGGATTCCGCAGGAAAACTCCACGCGAACTTCGGCCCGATCAACAACGACGCCGGCTGGCGAAGGCTCAATGTGGCGGTCACCCGTGCGCGTCAGCGAGTCGAACTCGTGGCGTCGTTCTACGGTGGGGATCTCCAGGACACGACGAAAAAGGGTATCCGGCACCTCAAGCGCTACCTGCAATTCGCTGAAGCCGGGTCGCAGATGCTGACGGCGACCGGGGCTGGGCCGAGCCGCCGACTCGACGGTCCGTTCGAACAGGACGTCGCAAAGGTGCTCAGCGGGTGGGGCTACGATGTGGTACCGCAGGTGGGAGTGGCCGGATATCGCATCGATGTGGCGGTTCGGCACCCGGACCATCCAGGCGTCTTCGCCTTGGGCATCGAATGTGATGGCGCTATGTATCACTCGACCCGAGCGGCCCGCGACCGTGACCGGCTGCGCGAAGAAGTGATGCGAAACCTGGGCTGGACCGTCTACCGCGTGTGGGCGACCGATTGGTATCGCGATCGCAGTGGCGCGCTGGAGCGGCTTCGCTCCGCCGTGGAAGCCGCAATTGCCCGCGACCCTCATCAGACGCGCGAAACAACCGCCGCTGCCCCGGAACTGCCGCCAGATTCGGCTACGGACCTTATCCCGGACGCACCGAGTACGGATTTCCAGTTCGCGGTCAGCCGATTGCCCTGGACCGAAGAGTACGACGGATACACCGATCAAGAGCTACACAATCTCCATACGGCACTCGCGGACAAACACCGCAAATGGACTGTTCCGCTGCAAGATCCAGACGCCGTCGACCTGATCGGTGAGATCTGTCGGGCGGTTGTCGAGCGGGAGGGGCCGATAGAACTGGAATTGCTGGTGACGCGTGTTCGCTGTGCTTGGGGACTCGCGAAGGCCGGGGCGGTCGTGCGACGTCAGATCGCGACGGTACTGACGAGACAGGTCGCGCGCGGGGTATTGGCTCGTGAAGACGGGGCGTTCGTGATTCCGGGGATCGAATTGGACCTCGTACGGACACCCAGCATAATCTGTGCGCGGCAGATCGGACTAATCCCCGCAGTCGAACGGAAGCTGGCTATCACCCATACACTGCGCGGTTCGGTAGGCGTAACTCGCGACGAACTGATCCGCGAGGTTGCCCGCGTCTTCGGGTGGACCCGGCAGGGACCCGACATCCGCCGGACGTTGAATCTCGATGTCGACAACATGGTGGCGGCCGGTGTCATTCTCGAGGGCAGCGGGGGGTGCAGCTTCATGAATGAGCAGGTCCACTGATCCGCTAGGGAGTTCGCTCCGATAGCCATACTGCTGATCGACGTCTGCCGTGTTCCGACGCACTCCCGAAATCTCAGGTGGAAATGCGGTGGGAAGCAAGGTGACTCAGGATGGATTGGTTGGCTTCCCAGCCATCGGGGAACTTGACCGGGACACCCAAGTGAACAGGTTCCGTGGAGGGGTAAGCGTCGAGGAGGTCGGCGATGCCTGCTCGGGCGACCACGATGCAGGCGTGGCGGTGGCGGGAGGCCAGCACACACAACCGGCCGGCCTCCAGGTGGAAGGAGCTGGCGTCGCGGCGGCCCGACAACGGGTGCAAGACGATGGTGATGTCGTATTCGCGGCCCTGGAGGCGGTTGGCGGTGTCGACGGTGACCGTCTCAGCGAGGGTGCCGCGCAGGGCCAGGCGGATGGCTTCGGCTTGGTCGCGGTGGGCGGTACCGATCGCCAGGCGGTCGGCGGTGACGGGGTGGGTGCCCTGTTCGGAGGTCGCGGTGGCGCCGCGTTCGAGGATGCGGACGGCTAGAGAAGCGATGGCGGACACTGCTTCTCGGTCGGTGCGCAGGGTGTTGCGGGCGGGGAGTTCGTAGAGGGCCCAGCCGTGGTCGGCGGCTTCGTCGAGGCAGCGGTCCAGGGGAGTGCGCAGGCCGTGGGTAACGTAGGTGAGTTGGCGGGTGCCGGGGGCGGTGCCTGCGGTGAAGGGGGTGAAGGGGTAGAAGGCGGCGGAGATGACGTCGGCGGCGCTGGTGGGGAGGCGCCAGGAGACGGGGAGGCGGTGGATGGGGATGTGGCGGTCGCGGTTGTTGGCGAGCATGACGGGGACGGCGCTGCGGGTGGGGTCCCAGTCCAGGCCTGCCCAGCGGTCGGATTCGACGGTGGCGAAGGGGTCGAGTTGGCCGGGGTCGCCGACGAAGAGGCCGCGGTCGAAGCGGCCTGCGATGCGGAGGAGCATTTCGGAGCGCATCTGGTAGGCCTCGTCGACGATGGCGTGTTCCCAGGTGCCCTCGGTGAGGGTGGCCCATTTGGCGGCGGTGCCGATGAGGATGGTGCGGTCGGCGAGGTCGTCGACTTTGGCGGCGGCGCGGACGTTCGGGAGGGCGATGCGGTCGCTGGGGCGGTAGTCCTGGGCGGAGAGGCGGCCGATGGGGAGGTCGGGGTGGGCGGCGGCCAAGCGGGCGATGAGGTCGTCGACCTGTTCGTTGGTTTGGGCGACGATCATGCGCTGGGTGCCGTCTTGGGCGAGCTGACCCGCGGCCTTCACGACTAGGGTGGATTTGCCTGCGCCGGGCGGTGAGTCGACGACGATCGCCTTGTGGGAGGTGTCGGCCAGGTCGGTGAGGATGTTGGTGACGGTGGTATCAGCGGCGTGGGCGGCGGACATCAGTTCTCCTCGTCGGTTTCCGGTGGGCCGCCGTGGGTCCAGGGAGTTTCCTCCGGGGGCGGGAGGGTGGCGGCGCGGAAGTTGCCGTTGGGGCCGAAGCGGGCCAGGACGATGCGGTCGCCTGCGAGGTTCACCGTTCCGTCGGCGGGAACCTTTGTGCTGCGGCCCATTCCGCCGCTGAGTTCGAGCACGATGACGTCGTCGTCGACCTCGAGGACCTTGGCTTGCTGGTTCTTGACCGCAGCGTTGTGCAGTGATTCGCCGGGGATCGGGGTGAACGGGTCTGTCGTTGTCACGCGGAGCAAGGGGCGCAGGATGCTTTTTCCCTTGTCGCTCAACGTTGTTCGTGTGGGTTCGGAGTCGATGACGGTGGCGAGGCACGCCTCGCCTCCCAGTCGGCGTTCGAGCATGACGTAGGGGTCGTCGTAAGCCATTGCGGCGGTGAGGCGTTCGAGTGCCTGTTCGCGGGCGAGCAGGCGGCGGACCGCGGAGGTGGGGGAATCGCGGCGTGACTGGGCTTGGGTTTCGGCGATCTCGGCGTAGTAGGAGAAGGAACGCACATCCTCTGCCCAGCGGGTGGCCACGCTCGAGCTCTCGGGGAGGGCGCGCAGGAGCGAAATGCCCTGCCACATCAGCTTCCACGTGGGCTCCAGCTGGGTTCGCAGCGCCTGTTCGAGTCGCTGGACCGCACGGGTGCGGGCGATGTCGTCGGAAGCGGTGTCGTAGGCGTTGATCAGCGGGGCGAGGACGACGTTGTCGAAGCCGGGGTCGGTGGCGGGGCCGGCCGGGGGACAGATGGTCGGGTCCTCTGCGCGGGCCGCGGCTTGGGGGCCGGTCAGGTTGTCGGGCGGTGCGATCCAGCCGAGGAGGGCGGTGAGGTTGGCGTCTTCCAGGGCGGATTGGCCGGTGGTCCAGTGCGTGGACAGGTGTGCGGTGAGGGGTGCCAGCGCGGTGGAACCGGGATGTTCGGCGCGGTCGCAGTACCAGGTGAGCCACCGGCCGACGAGCGGGATCGTCGGGGAGACAGCGTCTTCGCCTTCGGTGCGTCGGAAACGCAGGGATCGTCCGAGGAGCTTCAAGAAGGTGACGGCAGCCTGGTTGGGAACCCAGATCTGCGGGGCGTCGACGCAGCGGTCGATGGTCTCGTTGGTCTTCTTGTCGATCACCACGGGTTCGGTGTCGTCGGCATATCGGCCGATGTGGGGGAGCAGGATTTCCGCCAGTTCCTCGGCGAATCGCAGGCGCAGGACGCGGTCGCGTGGCTGCGGGACCACGAGGAGCCGCGGATTGTCGGGGCCGGTACCGATGAGCACTGCCAGCGGGGCCGCCGCCTCGCCCGCGAGGTGCAGCGGGATGAGGACAAGCGGCTGTTCGGCGAGGTGACAGTGCCGGACGGTCGCGGTTCGGACAGCGCGGCCCGCGTCGACCGCCTCCACCTTGGCGAGGGCCGACAGCACGCTCACGCGATCTCCTGACGCAGGCGGTGGGCGGTGCGGAGCAGATCGGCGATGTCGGCCTGGTCCTCGGTCGGCGGGCGCGAACCACGGGCGAGGGCGAGGACGTCGTCGATGTTGTGCAATCCGCCGAGCTCGTCGCGGACGCCGCGGCCGAGGGCGTCGACAGAGCCGCACGCACGGGCTTCGGAGCGGCAGACGAAGCCGAGTTCGCACGTCGAAATGCACTCGGGGGCGAAGCGGGCCGGGAGTGCGGAGATCACCTGGTCCAATTGCGGCCCGGGCTCGAAAGTCGCTCCGGGCGGGACCAATTCGAGCAGGGACTCGATCGAGGTCAGGCGGGACAGCTGGCGTGAGACGACAGCGATCTGATTGCGCAGATCGACGAACGTCGCGGTGGGTCGGTTCGAGAAGTCCTTCGTGCACACCAGGATCGCGTTGTGCGACAAGAGCTTTTCAGGGTCGGCACCCAATTCCTCGAGCAGGCGCCGCAACGCGATCACGTAGACTGCGGACTGGCGGGCCGCGGCCGCGACCTGGGCGGGGTCGGCCTGACCGTCGATCATGGGGAACGACTTGATCTCGACGATGTGGAACTTGCCCTCGATCTGGAGGGCGACCAGATCCGGCTCGAGGTAGGCGAGTGCGCCCGCGATGTCCAGGCGCAGCATCGGGTGGTCGAACAGGGTGCCTTCGCCGGTGTCGAGCGCCTGTCCGAGCAGTTGGCGGGTTCGCTGATAGCGCACTGCGTTTCCGGCGTTCTCGCCGACCGCCTCGAGGTTGTGATAGGCCACCTCGGGGATGGTCAGATCGAGGACCTCGCGCAGGAGCGCGAGCAGGTCGGCGCAACCGTTCGCCTTGACCATCGACTCGAAAGCATTGCCGCGCGTGATGGCGAACGACGACTGGCCGTACTGCGGCGGATAGCCGAGTTCCCGAGCGACAACGGCCTTGTCGACGGCGGCGGCGTCGAGCAGCGCGCGGCGGGCGCAACCGGGGTTCGCCGTGAGCGTGGCGATGGTACGGGCATTGTGACGGATCGACGGGGCACCACCGCGCAGCTCCTGCAGGCGGGCCGAAAGTTCTTTCATCCCATCTCTTTTCGTGAGGCGGCCAGGCTCAGCCGGGTGCCGAACAGTTGGGCGGGCTGATCGAGCTGCTGTGCCGCCCTGGTCGCGGCCTGCTGCCGCTGCAATGCGTCGTTCTCTTCATGGACCGCCAGTTCGCGCTGGGCGGCGGTCTTCACGTCTTCGGGATCGATCGAGTCGGGGGTGCCTGTTACGCCGGGGATGGAATTGGCCAGGCGCCACATCAGGCGGATGCCGTCCGGGGTGATGTCCGGTTGGCCCCTGATGTGGCCGGCCAGGCGGATCGCGGAGGTCAGCAGGTTCACGCGCAGGCTCAGGGGGCCGATCATGCGGTGGGGGAGGGTCCAGCTGCTCAGGGCGAGGAGTCCGCGTGCGGGAGCGAGGAGGTCGGTGGTGAGGGCGGCGGAGATGTAATAGGGGCGCGCGAAAGGTGCTGCGCGGAAGGAGCGTTCCTCGTCGCGGCGCAGGCTTGTCAGGCGGGCGGGGGCCAGGTCGCCGGAGAAGAAGGCGGTGTGGACCTGCATCACCAGTTTCGGGGCCGATGGGGCGCCGAGCAGGGTAAGGGCGCGGTGAACGTGCTCGCGGACTGGAACATTCGGGTCCGGGATGGGTGTGTTGTCGGGGCCGAGAACTGCTTCGTCCCATTCGGTTTCGACCGTGCGTAGTTCGTTGCGGAACTGGCGTGCAGCCAGGCGGTCACCGGCGGCGATGGCGCGTCGGACGGCCGCGCGCAGTTCGTTGATGCGGGTTTCCAGCAGCTCCGCAGCTTCTGACATGGGGCGAGAGTATGGGGAAGTTCCAGTGATGTCCAGTATTTACCAGTAATCGTTGGGGTGAGTCCCCGCTATTGTTCCCGCCAACGGCACTAGTTGCGGCTCGTGGATAGCATGCGACGATGGAGTGTGACTGTGACCGGGCTTCGGAACACAGAGTCTCCCTGGGCGAAGTCGGTTACGGGACATGGGTTCGGCTGTGGAATCGCGTGGATCCCTGGGGAGACGACTCGGCACGGGTTTGTGTCCAAGTCGGTGCGCCGGGGGCTGGCCGCCGAGCTGCACCAGGTGACGGTGTCTCTGCTGGGTGACCGTGAGCTGGTCTCGTTCTTCGAGAGTCTCGGCGCCGACTTCGCCGGGTGCGACGGTGTGCGGGTGTGGGAGAGCGTTGATCGTGACCTGCGGATCGAGGCGGTCTTCGGTTCGCGAGGGTATGTGGGGCTGACGTGGACGCTGCGGCCGTGGCGACAGGCGGATGATGCTTGGACCGCCTCGACCACCGTGGTGCTCGAGGCTGGGGCCCAAATGCTGCAGTTCGCAACCGATCTCGGTGCGGTGGTCCGGAGTGGCCGGGGTTCGTGAGTGGTCAGGGGCGGTCGACGTCGGGGAGGATGACCTCGGGTTTGAAGATCACCTTGTAGTGGTAGCGGTCTACCTCGGCGGGCTCGAGCTGTTCTACGAAGTAGCTGACGTTGTCGGACAGGCCGAGGAAGTGCTTCTTGTATTCGTCGTCGCCGGTTTTGCAGGTGACCTCGAGTTGGTTGTTCTCGTCCTTGATCGAGCACTTGCCTTCCACCGACAGCAGGTATTTGTCGGTGATGCCGTTGAAGAAGACCACGCGGCGGTTGATCTTGAATTGGTCGGATTCCTTGGATAGGTTCTCGGAGACGACGTCGGCGTCCGATGAGCATCCGGTGAGTGCGAGGGCGGACAAGGCCGCGATGGCGACGATGAGCGTCGATTTCATTCTCTACCCCTACTTTGGTGTATCCCCCGGAGAATGACTCCCGGATGACCGATCTTAGCTGGGATCGTGGGGCAGACCGGGTGATTTCAGCTGGGCCACATGGACATTGGCGGTGTGCGCGGGGTCAGCGGAATCCGGTGATGTCGAGGGTGGCGTTTCCGATCGATTCGTCGTTCTGACAGACCACCAGGACTGACGACGGTACCGGAAGGATTTGGCGGGTCGCGCGGGGTTTGCAGGTGCTGTCGACGGTTGGGGTGGGGGTTGTCGCGAAGGGTTTGTCGGAGGGGTGGATCGGGGTGGTTGAGAGTTCGGATGGATCGCTGACCTGTAGGTATCGGGAGTTGCGGAAGTGGGCGAGGACGGTGTCGTCCTGCAGGGTCAGCATGGGCTCGGCCGAGCTGGGGCCGGGCGAGTCGCGGTGGCCGGCGACCCGGCCGGTGCCGGAGTCGACCGCGGTGATTCGCCAGGTCGAGCCGCCGCAGCGGAGGACGCGGTACACCGCGTTCGCGGTGACAACGGGGATGGATCGGGTGGATCGGCAGTTGTTGTCGACCGGCGCGGTCCAGCGGTGCGCGCCGGTGCGGGCGTCGTACCCGAGGAGGGCGCTGTCGGATTCCATGATCAAAGTGGTCGATGACACGGCGACGAGGCCGACTGCGGAGATCCTGTTGAAATCGTTGGTGTCGTCCGAGGTCCATAGGACGTCGCCGGTGATGGTATCGAAGGTGATGCGGTGGTAATCGTCGCCGTTCCTCCAAAGGGTGGTGACTATGGAGCGGTCGCCGGTGACAACGGCTGAGCCGCGCTCGTATGTCATTGCGCGGTTTCCCGATTGGGGTCGGCGCAGGTAGTGCCAGCGGGGTTCGCCGGTCGCGCCGTCATAGGCTCGGAGGCCGTCGACACCGATTACGAGGAAGCCTGTACCGGCCGCGAGGACTTCGCGGCCGGTTGCCTCCGGTCGGTTGTTCAGTGGCGGAAGCTGAAGGCGGAAGGCTTCGGTGGCGAACGACTGTGGTGTGGAAGGGATCTCCGCTGCGGCTGCGGTGCGGTGGTCGACGTTGACGCTGTCGTCACCGGCACGCACGGCGAACACGCCGAGCACCGCCGCGACGACCAGGCCCGCTGCGGTTGCCGAAGCGGCGTGGCCCCGGCCGACTGTTCTGGCAGTCCCCATATGAAAAGCCAAGGGCAGCACCAGGATCGAGCCGAAGGCCACCAGCACCGTCGCGCCGACCGCCGTGGGAAGTTGCGCGAAGTACGGCGACTCGGCGCGGATGGCGGTGTAGCTGCTGGGGAGGTGCTCGCTCCACGATCTCACGACGACGAAGACGAGGACAAGCGCGACGGCGCCGGTTGCGCACACTTCCCAGCGGTGGTGGGTGGTCCACAGGTCGGCCTCCCGTGCGCGGCCGGCTAGCCATGCCGCGACGGTGATCGCCAGGACTGCCCCACCGAGGATGCTGGCGAGTGCCGCGAAGTCGCCGGCCTGCGCGTACGTGGTGCGGACCGTGACCGGTGCCGTGCCGAACAAGCTGTAAAGGGCGAGTGCGACACCGCCGGTCAGGAGACCCGTGCCGAATGCGGCCATCAGCGCCTTGAATCGGGCCGTACGGCCGAGTTTGCGGAGCAGTGTCGGCAGCGGAGTAGACGTATCGTCGTCCACTGCTGTGCCGGATCGTTCTGTTGCCTCGATGTCCCCCACGATGCCCTCCCCGGCCTGCGTGCGATCGCAGCCACCATATACCGGGGCCGATCACGGAACGTCGGGTAGGTCCTCGGCAAAGGCGTTGTGCCCGCATCGTTTCGCTTGTACCGCGAGCAATTCGCGGAGGCGGAGCGGGAGTTCGGTGCGGATTGTGTTCAGGTCGTCCCATACGGCGGAATCCGTCGGGGTGAAAGTTTCGACGAGGGCGTCGAGGTTGTCGGCCTTTTCGAGCAGGGCGAAGGAACGTGAGCGGGACGAAGCGTCCTGGCGGAGGGCGATTTTCACCATTGTCGTGGAGCAGCCCGCGGCGGGGGCGGCTTGGACGGCGGCGAGGAAGGTGGCGTCGGAGAGGTCGCTGATCGCGGTGGCGAGGAGGGGGTGGGTGGATTCGGGGAGGATGTCGAGCAGGGGGAGGGCTTCGGGCCAGAGGTTGTGGGTCGCGGCCGCGGTGACGGCGGTGGTGAGGGTGTCGGGGCGGTGGACGGCGGGGAGGGCGGCGAAGCGGTGGCGGGCCTCGGGGTCGAGGGCGAGGGCTACGGGGAAGAGGGTTTCCCAGTGGTCGCGGGCCTGCTCGACGAGGGTGGTGAGGACGTCGTCGGGTTCGGTGGAGATGCGGGCGGCGACGGTGTGCAGCTGGGCGGGGGTGAGATGTTCGGCCAGGGGGAGCAGGTCGCGCCAGAGGTCGTGGGTGAGGGCGAGGTCCGCGATCTTCGTGAGAACGGCGGGGTCCTGCATGAGCGGGCGGGCGGCCAAGCGTCGCAGGCCTGCGGCTTTCATACCCGCGGCGACGGGGAGGAGGGTGTCCCAGGCATCCAGGGCGGTGACGGCGTCGAGGAGGCCGTCGAGGATTTCGACGTCCTGAGCGGCGACTTCGTCGGCCAGGTGCGAGCGTTGGGTGGGGCCGAGGGTGTCGAGCAGGGCGATGGCCTCGGGCCAGTGGTCCTCGGCGTTGGTGGCGTGGATGAGGCCGGGGAGGCGGTCGGTGATGAGCGACAGGAGGCGGTCGGCGGCGCTGGGGTCTTCGAGGTGGTAGCCGACATGGAGGAGATCGATGTCGGCGGCGTGGGGGAGGGCTACGCGCAGGACTTCGTCGGGGACCGAGGTGGCCAGGCGGCCCATGGTGAGATAGTCACGGCGGCTGAGCAATTCGCGGGCGACGTCGGCGGCCATGCGGTCGGGGATCTCGGCGATCACCTCGGCGGCGCGGCGGGGGTCGAGCGTGACGGCGACGTCGGCGAGGAATGTGGGCGAGAGGGCGCTGGCGATGGCGACGGCGCGGGCCGGATCGACGGAACCGGCGATGGCGGCGGCCAGGACCGGGCCGAACGCGGCTTCGGTGATCTTGGCGGCGAGGGTCGGCGGCACCAATTTGGCTGCGGCGGCCGTCTTTTGCATGCGACGGGCCTCGCGGGCCGAGACCTGGTCACTGATCCGTTCGCGGAAGGCGCGCAGGGCGGACGGGGGGAGCGCGGCGAGGAACTCGAGGTCGGCGGCGGGGCGGTCGAGTGCGGCGGACAGGCGGGCGATCTCGGCGGCGGTGTGGTGGGACGCGGTCATAGTCCGAGCACCTTCTTCACGGCGGGGCGGGCGAGGCGGGGGATGAGGCGCATGCCGGAGTCGAGTGCGTCGTCGAGGGCGGCTTTGCGCTGGTCGAGGGCGGCCTGGACATAGGTGTTCAGGGTGGCGAGCTCGTCGGGCGTGAGGGTGGCGAACTCGGGTGGGGGCGGGGTGCCGAGCGTGGTCGTGAGCTGGTGCAGGGCGTCCGGCACAGGCCGTCTCCATTCGATGCGGTACGGATGTCGGTGCGGGTGACGATACTGGGTAGCGGAACAGATCGGCATTTGTGAAAGTTTCGAAAATGATTCGCGCAGTGTGAAATTCGATCGTCCATGGCTGGAAGAGGCGGACGGCTCCGGCGGAATGAAAGGCCTGTTGCGCCGGGCGCAAAGGGTGCGGGTCGAGCTGATGCGGACCCAGGCGGTCGGCAAGGCTGGGCGGGGATTGGCCGGGGTCTCCTGATTTCGTCGCGGCACGAAAGAGGTGCAACGGTGAGGTGCCGACAAAGTCCTCCGATCGAGATCACAGCGTGCTGGTTGCGCGATCGTCCGGCATGCGGGATGCTTTTCCGACCGCACGTCATACGTGCGGCGTGACATTTCCGCGACCATTTCGTAATGTAGCGGTGACCTTGTCCTCTACGAGTAGCTGGTGATCGACATCGTGCGTGGTCAACATCGCAAACCGGCGCCGCCGCGTGGGCGCGCTCAGCTTGCCGTGTGGAGTGTCGCTGCGACAGTCCCGGCCATGCTGTGGATGACGATCCGGCCGGGGCCTGCGGTCCAGGAGGCGGCCGCGGTCGAACCGCAGACCACCTCGACAGTCGACCCCGATCCAATCGCCGCCGCGGCCGCGTTCGTGGAACCCGAGCCGGCGCCGGTTTCCGCCCTCGACGAATCGGCGACGCTGTCGCTGATGCATGCCACCACCCCGTGTGACACCGAGTGGAAGGGCGTGCGGCCGCACGTGGCGCAGGTGAGCCACCTGCTGCAGAAGATGTTCGGCATCAGCGATATCGGCGGGGCACACGGCCGCTACGACGGTGACCACGGCGCCGGGCTCGCGCTCGACGTGATGACCAGCGGCGGCGTCGGCGACGCGATCGCCGAATTCGTGCTGGCCAACAAAGAGCGCTTCGGCGTCACCTATGTGATCTGGAAGCAGCGCTACAACGACGGCGGCGGTTGGTCGTTCATGGAAGACCGTGGCAGCCCCACCCAGAATCACTATGACCACGTGCACATCTCGTTCGAATCTTCGGGTGCGACGAATATTTCCTGCTGAAATCGGTTGCTACCAGCCGTTTCGCGGAATTCCGTCGCCGTGGAATCGTGCCGTATCGGCCGAACCGGGCGACAGGGGCGTGCTGGATCGACCATGATCGATAGATGGCCCCCAACAGCGCGAAATTCTTGTTCAGCAACGGCACCGACGACCGGGTGTCGCTTTTCGACGACGGGCGTGTGAAGGTCTGGTCGACCACTCATCTCTGGTCCGAAATGGGCCGCGAACGGCACAACGCGCTGGGCGAGACGGTACTGCTCGGGATCGGGCGCACACTCGACGTACCGGGACCGGGGGACCGGCGCCAGACCTGTGATGCCGAATTCGCTCTGACACCCGAGCTCGGGCACACGGTCGCCGCGACCGTGGCGGCAGACAACGGGACGTTCGTACAGTTCTTTCACGACGGGACCATCGCGGTCGGCAACGACGGACGCGATGTGGCGACGGTGTTCAACGCGGGCCGTGAAGCGACATCCGAGCGAGGCGTGAACGGGGTCGGCGGGTCGGTGATGGTGACCTTCGGCGGCAGCTACCGGCCGAAGACGGTGCGCCAGAGCGACTACCAGGTCGAGCTCAGCGAAGCGACGGCGCCCCGGCCGAACCGGCTGTACAAGGACGAGTTCCTCGTGAAATAGCCCCGAATCGCCCCTGCGCTCGTACGGTGTAAACGGCAGGGGCCGGCAGAAGGATTCGTGGCATGGGACGGTTGACAGGCAAGGTCGCGGTGATCAGCGGCGGTGCGCGGGGCATGGGTGCCGCGCACGCGCGCCGATTCGTCGACGAAGGCGCGTCGGTGGTGATCGGCGACGTGCTCGACGACGAAGGTGCCGCTCTCGCAAGCGAACTCGGTGTGCGATACCAGCACCTCGATGTCCGCGAGCCCGAGCAGTGGCAGGCGGTGGTGCGCACGGCGGTCGAGGAGTTCGGCGGGCTGCATGTGCTGGTGAACAACGCCGGGATCGTCAACGGCAACCTGCTCGTCGACTTCGCGCTCGAGGAATGGCAGCGCATCATCGACATCAACCTCACCGGCACCTTCCTCGGGATGCAGGCGGCGGTCCCCGCCATGACCAGCGGTGGGTCGATCGTCAACATCTCCTCGGTGGAGGGGATGCGGGGAAGCCCTGGGCTGCACGGGTACACGGCGACGAAGTTCGCTGTCCGCGGGCTCACCAAGTCGGCGGCGCTGGAACTGGCGTCGCAGGGGATCCGCGTCAACTCAGTGCATCCGGGCCTCATCAGCACCCCGATGACCGAGGGAATCCCGGCCGACTTCCTGCAGATTCCGCTGGCTCGAGCGGCCCAGCCCGACGAGGTGTCGGCGCTGGTCGCCTTCCTGGCCTCCGACGAGTCCTCGTATTCAACAGGCGCGGAGTTCGTGGTCGACGGCGGACTCACCGTCGGGGTGCCGCACAAGAGCTTCTGACCTGAAAGCCGGGGTGCCGTCGTGGAGACGGCACCCCGGTGGATCAGCCGTAGTGGCAGATGTAGTGCATGGTGTCGACGACCTCGATGTCGAACGAGCTGTCGCCGGGGATCTTGAACGACTCGCCCGCGCGGTAGGTGATCGGGGTGGAGTCGCCGGCCAGGGTCACCTTCGCCTCGCCCGCGACCAGTTCCATGATCTCCGGGGCGCTGGTGGTGAAGGTCAGGCTGGACGGCTGGATGACACCCACCGACTTCGAGGTGCCGTCGGGCAGCTCGAGGCTGTAGCTGACACATTTGCCGTCGAAGTACACATTGGCCTTCTTGCTGACGGAGACATTCTCGAACTTCGACATGGGTCCTTCCAGAAACTTAGGGGAGGCTCAGTCTAGCCAAGAGGGTTTGTGCGCAAGGACGCGCGCGGCCTCGGTGGGATCGCGTTGTGCCAACAGCGCCAGAATGCGAGCGGCCACCTCCGGCACACTTTTCGTGGCGGCATTGAAGACGATGATCAGATCGGCATCAAATACTGGTGCACCAGCATGTTTCGCATGCCTCGCACCAACTTCCCAGGGATCTCCGGTTGTGCATCCCGGGTCTCCTGCGTCAATGAGGAGGCCGCTTCGCCGATAATCGACAGCTGCCGGATCACGCCGTCTTGGCGGAGGTCGTCTTTCTGGAAACCCGAGAAGTCGAGGCCCTCGAGGTAGGAAGCGATTCTGTAATGGGCAGTGACGATGTCGGCAAGATACAGATCTTCACGCCGCGACATGCAGATCCTTCGCCTCAGCCAAGACGGCATCACGAATGAACCAGTGCAGGTACTTCTTCGGAACGACATCGACCCTTCGACCGAGAAGCTTCTCCAGCTCTTCTTGGAATCCGAAGAATTCCAGCCCGATATCGGTGTCCGGCTTCAGGGAGTAGAGCAGGTCGATGTCGCTGTCCGGTCTGTCGGATCCGCGGGCTACAGACCCGAAGACCGACAGCTCGACAACGTCGTACTTCTCGCACAGCGCCCGCAGCTGCGGCATGAGTGCCTCGAAATCGATCGCCATCTCGTCTCCTCCGGGGACGCAAGGTCAGGCTGCTGATTCCAGCTTAACGGGACGTGCCGTGGTGTCAGCTGCCGTAGCGGGCCAGGACCGAGCTGGCTTCCTGGGAGGCGGTGCCTTCCTGGGCCAGGTGGGCCATGGCTTCGGGGATTTCGCGGCCGTGGTGGGTCATGGCCTGGGCGTAGAGGCGGCCGGCTCGGTAGGAGGAGCGGACGAGGGGGCCTGCCATGACGCCTGCGAAGCCGAGTTGTTCGGCGACCTTGGAGTGTTCGACGAATTCCTCGGGCTTCACCCAACGGTCCACGGGGTGGTGGCGCGGCGACGGGCGAAGGTACTGGGTGATGGTGAGGATGTCGCAGCCGGCTTCGTGCAGGTCGCGCATCGCTTCGGTGACCTCTTCGGGGGTTTCGCCCATGCCGAGGATGAGGTTGGACTTGGTGACCAGGCCTGCCTCGCGGGCCGCGGTGATCACCGCGAGGGAACGCTCGTAGCGGAACGCGGGGCGGATGCGCTTGAAGATGCGCGGCACCGTTTCCAGGTTGTGGGCGAGCACCTCGGGGCGGGTGGAGAACACCTCGGCGAGCTGGTCGGGGTCGGCGTTGAAGTCGGGGATGAGCAGCTCGACACCGGTGCCGGGGTTGAGGGCCTTGATGGCGCGCACGGTTTCGGCGTAGAGCCAGGCGCCGCCGTCGTCGAGATCGTCGCGGGCTACACCGGTGATGGTGGAGTAGCGCAGACCCATGGCCTGCACGCTTTCGGCGACGCGGCGGGGTTCGTCGCGGTCGAGGGCGGCGGGCTTGCCGGTGTCGATCTGGCAGAAGTCGCAGCGGCGGGTGCACTGTTCGCCGCCGATGAGGAAGGTGGCCTCACGGTCTTCCCAGCATTCGAAGATGTTGGGGCAGCCCGCTTCCTCGCAGACGGTATGCAGGCCTTCGCGTTTCACCAGGCCCTTGAGCTCGCTGTACTCGGGGCCCATGGTGGCGCGGGTGCGAATCCACTTGGGTTTGCGTTCGATCGGCGTTTCCGCGTTGCGCGCCTCGATGCGCAGCAGCTTGCGTCCGGCGGGGGCAGAGGCGTCTACGGAGCTCACTGCACCGACTCTACGCTCGGGGCCCGCTCGGGCGCGGGGCCGGTGGTGCGATCGATGTCATGCGGGCGGACGGGAATTTCTCCGTCGAGCGCGGCAACGATCGCGGTGGCGACGAGCGGCTTGATCTCGGCGACGGTGACCTCGCGACCCAGCTCACGGGTCAGGGTGGTGACACCCGCGTCCTTGATGCCGCAGGGCACGATGGCCTGGAAACCGTCGAGGGCGGAGTTGCAGTTGAGTGAGATGCCGTGTAGGGCGACGCCGCGTTGCACGCGCACCCCGATCGCGGCGATCTTGCGTTCGGCGAAGTAGTCGGTGGCGGGCAACCACACTCCCGACCGGCCCTCGACCCGTCCGCAGGTGATGCCGAGACCCGAGATCACGTCGATCAGCGCTTCCTCGAGACGACGCACGTACTGCACCACATCGACCGGTTCGGCCAGCCGGATGATCGGGTAGCCGACGAGCTGCCCCGGCCCGTGCCAGGTGATCTTGCCGCCACGGTCGACCTGCACCACCGGGCTGCCGTCGATGGGCAGATCGTCGGCCTCGGTGCGGCGGCCCGCGGTGTAGACCGACGGGTGCTCCAGCAGTAGCAGCCGGTCGGTGCCCTCGCCTGCGGCGCGTTCGTCGGCGATCTGCCGTTGCAGCTCCCAGGCGGCGTGGTAGTCGATGAGTCCGAGATCCTCGACCACGATCGGGGTCGTATCGAATCGGGCGGACGCGGAGGGGCGCGTGTCGTTCACGATCCTGACGTTACGCCCGGCGACCGACGACGCCAACGGATGGTCGGGCCGCCGTGTCGCACGGTTGCCGCGAGGACGCGGGGTCACATGCCCGCGACGTCGACCAGCGGGGCGGGATAGTCGGAGCCGGCCAGGTCCGCGCGCCACGGGCGGTGGATGGCGCCGCCCGGCAGGTGGGCGAGTTCGGGGAGGTGGCGGCGGACGTAGGTGCCGTCGGGGTCGTGACGGTCGGCCTGGCGGAGGGGATTGAGCACGCGGTTGGGGCGCGTGTCGGTTCCGGTGCCCGCGGCCCACTGCCAGTTGAGCTGGTTGTTGGCCAGATCGGCGTCGACGAGCCAGTGCAGGAAATGGGCGGCGCCGATCCGCCAGTCCAGGCGCAGGGTCTTCGTGAAGAACGACGCGGTGATGAGGCGTGCGCGGCCGGGCATCCAGCCGTCGGTGACGAGCTGACGCATCGCCGCATCGATGATCGGGTAGCCGGTGCGGCCCTCCTTCCACGCGGCGACGGCCTGGGGATCTCGGCGCACCGGGAACGGGCCGGGGCGCAGGCTGGTGGACGCGGTGTCGGGACGGGCGGCGAGCAGCTGATGGTGGAAGTCGCGCCATGCGAGCTGGCGGGCGAAGGCATGACCGCCGTCGGTGGACAGGTCCGTGCGGTGCACGACCTCGACCGGGGACAGGCAGCCGAAGTGCAGGTACGGCGACAGGTGCGAGGTGGCATCGGCGGCGAGGTCGTCGTTGCGGTCGGCGTAGTCATCGATCGGGCCCGTCAGCCACTTGCTCAGGAGTGCGCGGCCGGTGATCTCGCCGCCGGTCGGGCAGTTCGGGGAGGGTTGCCCGGGCGACAGCTCGGCGACGGAAGGTATTGCCGCACTGGGGATGTCGGGTACGGCGAGCGCGCGGAGGCTGTCCAGTGGACGGCGTCGATGGGTGTCTACCCAGCGGCGGAAGTACGGGGTGAACACGGCGTAGTAATCGCGGCCGGTGGCTGGTGCCAGGGCCGATGGGTCGACGGCGGTGATCACGGCCGAGTGTGGGTGAACGGTGCAGTCCGGACGTCTGGCAGTCGTCACCACGCGCGTGGCTCGCGGTGGGGGAGCATCGGTCGACAGTGCTGCGCGCAGGGCGTTCTCACGTCGGGTGGCGAAGGCGCTGACGTCCTGGGCGACGTGTACCGACTGCGCCCCGGTTTCCGCGACCACCCGCGCGACCTCGGTGGCGACGTGACCACGACGCACGACGAGGCGCCCGCCTATGTCACGCAAACCCGCGTCGAGTTCGGTCAGGGCGCTCGCGAGGAAAGCCGCCCGGTTGGGTGGGCAGCGGTCGGGCACGATTTCGTCGTCGACGACGAACAGCGGCACGACCGTGTCGGCGGACCGGCGGGCGGCGTCGAGGACGGGGTTGTCGGCCAGGCGCAGGTCGCGCGTGAACAGGGCGATCGAGACGGTCATCGGGCGCAGAGCGGGGCGATGCCGGTGCGCCCGCCGGTGGTCGGCGTGGTCAGGTACAGGCAGGTGTTCTGGCCTGCCGTTTCGATCGCGGTGTGGATGTCGTCCCACGCGGCGGCGTCGAGGGTGGGTGTGCGGGACAGGACGAAACCGGACAGGCGGCTCGGCGAAGTGATCAGCGCCCACGAGTACTCCGGGCCGAGCGCGGTGACGATGTAGTCGGTTTCTCCGTCCTGACCGGGTATGCCGGGGAAGGAGACGTTCAGCTGGGCGTTCGTGGCGGGGTCGGTGACGGTGGCGGTGCCACGGATCTCGTCGATGCCGCCCGACCAGGTGTGGCAGCGGTTGTGCACGGCGACATCGCCTCGCTCGTCGAGCGAGTAGGTGGCGGTGGTGTCGCGCGCGCATGCGAGGTTGAACGGTTGGGGTACCGCGGCCAGCTGGTGCCAGACGCCGAGATACCGGTCCAGATCGAGGGAAGGAACGGGAGCCGGGGGCGCCGCGGCTGCCGTGGCCGAGGACAAGGCGGTGATCGCAAGGGCGACGAGGGCGGTCGCCGCCGAACGGCGGAACGCGGATGGTAGGGCGATACGCACAAGGGCTCCTCGAAATTGTCGGTAACGATAGCGTACCAAGGAATGATGCACAAATGATTCATCGAGCGGGAGGGTGCGTCGGCGGTCGGACGACTTCGGCCGTATCGGCGATGACGCTTCTGGGTGCGTGGGAGAGATCTGCCGGCAGTGAAGAGGGCGCGCGTTCGGTGAGCGAGCGGTTCGCAGGACGGCGTCGAGGCACGTCGGTAAGGCGGGATGATCGGGTTATCGGCAAGAATGGAGCGATGTCCGCCGGTTCAGCCCCTGTCTCCGATGCGGCCGGTTACACGGTGCGCGCCGTGGCGGACCGGCTCGGGATTCCGACTGCCACTCTGCGTAGCTGGAACCGGCGCTACGACATCGGTCCCGCACAGGATCGCCCGGGCAAGCACCGCCTCTACACCGAGGCCGACATCGCCGCGCTCGAACGCATGCTCGCGCTGATTCGTGACGGCGCGAGCCCGGCCGGTGCCGCCGCCACCGTGCGCGGCATCGCCGTGCTGCCCGGCGATCGCTTGCCGCTGCTCGATGCGGCCTTCGCTCTCGACTCGGGCCGGGTGATCGCACTGCTCGAGGCACACGTCCGCGCGGTCGGCATCGTGGAAACCTGGGACGGATTGTGCAGACCCGCCTTCGCCGATGTCGTGGCGCGTCAGAGCAGTGGCGAGGGCTGTATCGACGTCGAACACCTGCTGTCGTGGTGCATCACATCGGTCATGCAGCGCACTCATACCCCGCACGCCCACACCGACCACACCATCCTGCTGGCCTGCACGGGTGGCGAAACCCATTCACTCCCTCTCGAAGTGCTGCGCGCCGCCTTGGCGGAGCAGGGCGTAGGCGCGCGCATGCTCGGCGCGGATGTGCCGACCGTCGCCCTCGCCGACGCACTGGCCCGGCCGAGCGGACCGACCTCGGTCCTGCTCTGGTCACACAGAGAATCCACCGCGTTGACCTCAGCGGTGGTCGCCGGCCTGGCCGCCGGGGCGCAGGTGTTCGTCGGCGGCCCGGGCTGGCAGGAGGTGCTGCTGCCCACCGAGGTGCAGCGCGTCGACGGACTGGCCGAAGCGGTCGCCGTGCTCGGCCCCGACTCCTCTCGACTCGCCGACACCGAAGCCGCTGCGAATCAACGACAGTGACGCCCGGTCGGCTATCTACAGACCCCGCGCATAACGGACGGACGCGGCCACTGCCTCCATGTCGATGACCAGACCCGGGTCCCATTCCATGGCTTCACGAAATTCGAGCATCGCGTCATCGACCGTGCTGCGTCGCCCCAGCGCGATCAGCTCCCGACGCGCGTAATCGCTCAGCGGCATCCCCGCTGCAGCCGCGCGACCGCACGGCTGGTCTGGGTCAGCGGCCGAGGAGGTGGCGGAGGGTTTGTTCGAGGTCAGGGGTTCGGAAGGGGTGGGTGGAGGCGGTGAGGCGGGTGGGGGTGACTCGTTGGCCGGCTTCGGCGAGTTCGCGGGCGCCCTGGCGGCCGAGGAGTAGGGCGGGGCCGAAGGAGGGGACGGGGAGCAGGGCGGGGCGGTGGAGGACGTTGGCCAGGGTGTGGGTGTAGTCGGTGTTGCGGACGGGGTTCGGGGCGACCGCGTTGACCGGTCCGACGAGTGCGGTGTCCCAGAGTGCGCGGTGGTAGATGTCGAGGAGGTCGTCGATGCCGATCCAGGACTGCCACTGGGTTCCGGGGCCGATGCGGCCGCCGAGGCCGGCGGTGAAGAGGGGGCGCAGTAGGCGCAGGGTGCCGCCTGCGGGGGATTGGACGATGCCGGTGCGGATGCGGACCACGCGGACGCCCGCGTGTGCGGCGGGTTCGGTTGCCGCCTCCCAGGCAGCGACCACGTCGGCGAGGAAACCGTCTCCGCGCGTGGAGTTCTCGGTGAGGATCTCGTCGCCGCGGTCGTAGCCGTAATAGCCGATGGCGGAGGCGGAGACGAAGGTGGGGACACCGCAGCGGGCGGCGGTTTCGGCGAGGGCGCGGGTGGGGCCGATGCGGCTGTCGGCGATCGCGTGGCGGTGTTCGTCGGTGAAGCGGCCAGCGATTCCGGCGCCCGCCAAGTGGACGACGGCGTCGACGCCCTTCAGCAGCTCCGGTGCGGGATCGTCAGGGTTCCAGTGGCGTTCGGCGGGGTCGTTGGTCGGGCGGCGGACCAGGCGGATCACCCGGTGCCCACCCGTGGACAGGAACGCGCACAAGGCGGTGCCGACCAGCCCGGACGCTCCGGTCACCGCGATGGTCCGGGCGGCGAAGCCTGTTGCGGCGGCACGCTGGTGAGCCGCGAGATCACCGGCGAGCTGGCGATAGCGATAGTCGAACATCGGCTGGAGCAGGCGGGTGGGAATCGGGGTGTCGACGCGGTCGATCACCGCGGTGTGCTCGGGGTCGACCTCGGCGAACTCGTGGGTATGTCGCCACGGCAGCAGACGGCCGAGGGGCGCTGAGGCAAGACCGTCGACGGCGACCTCGTCGGCGAAAGACGCGGGCGGATCGTAGGCCGCGGGGTCGTGCCGGGCGATCCAGCGCAGGCCGCCGGGAAGACTGAGAACCGCGGCGCCACGGGCCAGGTCGGAGGATTCCGCGAGCAACCGCACCGGCTGCCACGGCGGCGCCAATCGGGTGAACGCGCCGGGTCGCTCGAACCAGCGGAACACCTCGGCGCGGGGTGCTGTGACAACGCTCGAACAGTCGATGCCCATGACCCGACTGTAGCCCGCCTCGGAAAGACGATGAAGCGTTCAAGCATCGTTTCGCGACTCCGGGCCTGCCAGAATTCCGGGCCCGCCGGTGAAAGGCTGCGGAAGGTCAGCGCGGTTCGAGGGGGAACAACCTCTGCATGAGGGTGAGATCCATCCAGCGACCGAATTTATGACCCACCTCGGGCAATTCGCCGACGACCCGGAACCCGAACCGTTCGTGGAGGACGATCGACGCGGCGTTGCCGGACTCGATGGCGGCGATCATCGCGTGCACGCGTCCGGAATCAGTTGCGCGAGCGATCAATTCGGTGAGCAGGGCGGTAGCGACACCGCGACGCTGGAAACGCTCACCGACATAGACGGAGTTCTCGACGGAATACCGGTAGCCGGTTTTGGGCCGCCACTGCCCGTAGGACGCGTAACCGGCCACCTCACCGTCGATCTCGGCGACCAGCACCGGCATCCCCGCCGCGGTGCGGTCGGCGAACCAGGTGAGCCGGTCGTCGAGATCCACCTGATCGGTGTCCCAGATCGCGGTCGACTCGGCGATGTTGGCGTTGTGGATCTCCAGCACGGTCGGCAGGTCGGCTTTGTCGGCGTCGCGAATCAGCATGGGCGCCCTCATGATCGGCCGACGGTCGCGGCGAGCGCGGCACCGATGGTCGGATGCTGGAAGGTGTAGCCCGCCTTTTCCAGTGCGGCGGGAATGGCCCGTGGGCCGGTGAGCAGCGCCTCGTCCGCCAGCTCACCGACCGCGGTCCGCAACGCGAACGCGGGCACGATGAGTGGGGCGGGGCGATGCAGGGCGCGACCCAGCGCGCGGGTGAACTCGGCATTGGTGACCGGAGCCGGGCCGACGGCGTTGATCGGCCCGGAGAGGTCGGGTCGGGTGAGCGCGAAGACGATCGCGCCCACCTCGTCGTCCAGGGAGATCCACGGCGTGTACTGGCGCCCGCTGCCCAAACGGCCACCGAGGCCGAGCCAGTACAGCGGATGCAACATGCTCAGCATCCCGCCGTTGCGGGCGAGCACCACCGCACTGCGCACCAGTACCGTGCGCACTCCCGCATCGGTGGCGGGCGCGGTGGCCGCTTCCCAGTCGCGACACAGTGTCGCGAGGAAACCTGTTCCGCTCGAGGCGGTTTCGTCGACGATCGAGTCGCCGGTCGTGCCGCCGTAGTACTGCGCGCCGCTGGCGTTCACCAGCGTCGGCACGCCCGCGGCGGCGACCGCCGTGGCGAGGACATCGGTGGGGGTGATCCGGCTGTCACGCAGCAATTGCTTGTAACTGCCGTTCCAGCGGCGCGCACCGATACTCGCGCCGCACAGATTCACCACCGCGTCGGCCCCGCGCAACGCCCGCTCGTCGAGCTGGGCGCGCGCGGGATCCCACGCGAATTCGTCCGGTGCCGCGGGAGCGCGGCGCACCAGCCGGGACACGTCGTGCCCGTCGCGGCGCAGAGCCGCGACGAGCGCCGTCCCGATCAGCCCGGACGAACCGGCGATGACCACCTTCATCGAAATGACCTGCTACAGCCCGAGATCGGCCTCGAACGCCGCCTCTTCCAACCGGTGCTTGATGGTGGTGAGGAAGCGGCCCGCGTCGGCGCCGTCGATGAGCCGGTGATCGTAGGTGAGCGGCAGGTACACCATCGAACGCACACCGATGGACTCGCCACCGGTCTCGTCGGTGACGACCACCGGACGCTTCACGATCGCGCCGGTACCGAGCATGGCCGCCTGCGGCGGGACCAGGATCGGGGTGTCGAACAGCGCGCCCTCGGAACCGATGTTGGTGATGGTGAAGGTGCCACCCGACAGCTCGTCGGGCTTGAGCCCACCGTTGCGGGCGCGGTTGGCGATGTCGGCGATCGCACGGGCCAGCCCGGCCAGCGACAGGTCGCTGGCGTTGTGGATGACCGGCGAGAGCAGACCCTGCTCGGTGTCGACCGCGATACCCAGGTGCACCGACGCGTGGTAGGTGATCTCCTTGGTGTCCTCGTTGTAGGAGGCGTTCACGTTCGGGTGCACACCGAGGGCCTCGACGACGGCCTTGGCGAAGAACGGCAGGTACGTCAGGTTGACGCCCTCGCGGTTCTTGAACGAGGCCTTCGCGAGCTGCCGCAGATGCGCGATCTTGGTGACGTCGGCCTCGTGGACCTGGGTCAGCTGCGCGGTGGTCTGCAGCGATTCGCGCGTCTTGGTCGCGGTGATCTGCCGGATGCGGCTCGCCTTCTGGGTGGAACCGACGAGTCCGGCCAGCTTCGGAGCCGCCGTCTGCTTGGCCGGAGCCGCGGCGGGGGCCGGGGCGGCGGCGGGCGCGGGCTCCGGTGCCTTCTTGGCTTCGGCGGCGGCGAGCACGTCCTGCTTGCGGATGCGTCCGCCCACACCGGAACCGGTGAGGCTCGACAGGTCGACGCCGTTCTCCTCGGCCAGCTTGCGCACCAGCGGAGTCACGTACGGGGTGCTGCCGTTACCTGCCGACGCGGCCTGCGCGGGCGCGGGCTTGGCGGCGGGTGCGGGCTTCGGCGCGGGGGCGGGCTCAGGCTTCGGAGCCGGTGCCGCTTCCTGCTTCGGCTCGGGCGTCGGTGCCGGCGCGGGGGCGGGCTTGGGCTCGGGCTTCGGTTCCGGCGCGGGGGCGGCGGCGGGCTTGCCGCTGCCGATCACACCGAGCTGACCGCCGACGGCGACGACGTCGTCCTCCTGCGCCGAGATCTCGAGCAGCGTGCCCGCGACCGGCGAGGGGATCTCGGTGTCGACCTTGTCGGTGGAGACCTCGAGCAGCGGCTCGTCGACGGCGACCTCGTCACCGACGGCCTTGAGCCAGCGGGTGACGGTGCCCTCGGTGACGGACTCGCCCAGCTCGGGCATCTTCACGGGGGTGCCGGACGACGCGTCGGCCTGAGCGGGCGCGGCGGCGGGCTCGGGGGCCGGTGCCTGCGCGGCGGGCTCGGGTTCCGGCTCGGGTTCGGGTTCTGCGGCCACGGATTCCTCGGCGGGCGCGGGGGTGGAAGCGGGGGCTTCGCCGGCGTCGCTGATCACGCCGAGCTCACCGCCGACCTCGACGACATCGTCTTCCTGGGCGACGATCTTCGACAGCACACCGGCGGTGGGCGACGGGATCTCGGTGTCGACTTTGTCGGTGGAGACTTCGAGCAGCGGTTCGTCGACCTCGACCGTGTCTCCTTCCTGCTTCAGCCACCTGGTCACCGTTCCCTCGGTGACGCTCTCACCAAGAGCCGGCATCTGGACGGAGAAGGCCATGTCCTCTGACTCCTCTGACTGTTCGACGGGTAATACAACAGTGCTTCGACCCCGGTGGGCATTACGTCGCGGGTCGCGGCGTGTGTCCACCCCGACCGTGTGGCGGGACTCCCGGGAATCGTTGGTTCTTGTTCCGGCAACCATCCTTGCACTCGCCCGCCGCGTCTGTGGCGCTGGGCGGCAATCCGTGCGGAGCTGGCACCATGGAATGTACGGCGGTGAGCAGAATTCCGTCGGAAAGCAGAAGGGCTGAGCCGGTGGGTTTGCTGGATCGTTTCCGCGGGGTGCGGCGCCGGAGCAGGTCAGTCGCGCGTGAGAACGCCTCGGAGGTGCGCGCGCTCGCGCAGTGGGCGCGGGCGCGGCACGGAGTCGAGGCGTTCGTCGAGCCCAAGACTACTGTGACCGATGTCACAGCGGTCCTGGTGGCGGCGGACGGCGAATGGACGCGCCGGATCGTCGGCGAGCACGGCGCGCGTCGTCTGGCCGACACCTTGCGCGTGCCGGTGTACGACGTGACCAAGACGGGCTACCCCCAGCGGATGCGCGACTTCGATGCCCGCCGCCGCATCGAGCAGCGGCGGGCCAGGGAAGCCGAGCTGGATGAGTGACTACTCCGCGCCGATCTGTTCGATCACCGCGATGAGCGTGCGCACCGGGACACCGGTGCCGCCCTTGCCGATATAGCCGAACGGTCCGCCGGTGTTGTAGGCCGGACCGGCCACGTCCAGGTGGGCCCACTGCACGCCCTCGGGCACGAATTCCTTGAGGAACAGCGCCGCCGCGAGCATGCCGCCCCACCGGTGCGGCGTGACATTGGCCAGGTCGGCGACCTTGGAGTTCAGGTCCGCGCGCAGTTCGCTCGGCAGCGGCATGGCCCAGCCGTTCTCGCCGACCGCGCGCGAGATCTCGGCGACGCGATCGCGGAACTCGTCGGTGCCCATCACACCCGGGGTGCGGGTGCCGAGCGCGACCATCTGCGCGCCGGTGAGGGTGGCGACATCGATGAGGTAATCGGGTTCGTCCTCGATGGCGCGCACGATGGCGTCGGCGAGGATGAGCCTGCCCTCGGCATCGGTGTTGATGACTTCGACCGTGGTGCCGCCGTATTGGGTGAGCACGTCGCCGGGGCGCTGCGCGGTGGCCGACGGCATGTTCTCGGCCATCGGGACGGTGGCGGTGACGGTGACCGGAAGACCGAGGCGCGCGGCGAGCAGCACGGTCGCGATGACCGCCGCCGCACCGGCCATGTCGGAGGTCATGTTCTCCATGTTCGCGGCGGGCTTGATCGAGATACCGCCGGTGTCGAAGGTGATGCCCTTGCCGACCAGCGCGACCTTCTTCGGCCCGCCTGCATAGGTGATGCGCACCAGCCGCGGCGGGCGGGAGGAACCCTGGCCGACGCCGATGATGCCGCCGTAACCGGCTGCCGCCAAGGCGTTCTCGTCGAGCACCTCCACCTCGAGCCCGGCGGCTTCGGCGAGCACACGGGCCCGGTCGGCGAATTCGGCGGGGTACAGCGCACTCGGCGGGGTGTTCACGAAATCGCGTGCGGTGGCGACGGCTTCGGCGACCAGCTGGGCGCGCAGCAGTTCCAGCACCCCGAATTCCGGTTCCGGAACCAGCAGTTCGACGCGGAGCACCGGCTGTTCGTCGGGCTTGGGCGCGCTCTTGGCCGACTTGAACGCGGAGAAGGTGTAGGCGCCCAGGTAGAAGCCCTCGGCGGCGGCGCCGAGATCGATGCCGGACAGGGTGGTGGCGACGAGTTCGGTGCCCGACAGCGCGCGGGCCGCGACGCCGGCGCTGCGGCGGACCTGCTCGGCGTCGACCTTCTCGGCCGCGCCGAGACCCACGGCGAGCACGCTGGTGACGTTGTCCAGCGCCGCGGGCGCCGGTACCCGGGTGAGTTCCTCGGGCTTGCCCTTGGCACCGACCGCGCCGAGTGCGTCGAGCAGCTCCGCGCGGACCTCGGAGGTGAGCACGTCGCCGAACAGGTCGGCCGGGGCGATGGCCGGTCCGTTCTCCGAGGAGGTCAAGCCGATCACCAGCACATCGGTATCCGCGGTGAGGGATTCGATGCGTGCCAGTTCCGGTCCGAGTGAACGATCTGCAACAGCGGTCATCGACCCAGATTATGTGGTCGGCGCTCGGGGGCGCACAGCTAGGTGAGCTCGGCCGCGAGCCGCGTCGCGTTCATGTACCCGATCGCCTCGATGGTCACCATCGGGTTCACGCCGGGTGCGGTGGGGAAGCAGGAGCCGTCGGCGACGACGATGTTGCCGACGTCCCAGGTGGCGCCGTCCGGGTTGGTCGCGGACTGCTCGGCCGTGCCGCCCATCCGGGCCGAGCCCATGATGTGCAGCGCGCCCATCGAGCAGCGTCCCGGGCCGTATCCGGCCCGTTCGCAGGCGGCCTCGAACTGTGCGAGCGAGCCGTCGGCGCCCGGTGTGAAGGAGATGCCCGCCTGGTGGCCGGAGTAGATGCGTTGCGCGCCCGCGGCTTCGAGCATGGTCGCCGCACCGACGATGCCCGTGTGCAGGTGTCCGGCGTCGTAGTCGGAGAGCCGGTATCTCACTACCGGTTCGCCGCTGCGATCCACCGTCACGGTCCCCGAATCCCGGTCGCGAGTGATGACGCCGATGGAGGTGGTGCGGGCGAATTCGAGCATGGCGTCGCGATGCTGCCGTGCGCCCCGCCAGTTCATGAATCCGGTGGCCAGGCCCGGGTGCACCGGGCCGGTCTCGTAGATGACGCCGAAGCCGTTGCCGTCCAGGTCGGCGTGGTGCCTGCTGATCCGCGCCTGCAGCGCGCCCTCCCAGGGCCGGATCTCGTCCTCGAACACCCCGAACACGGCGGCGGCGGGATGCAGGCGCAGGTGGCGGCCGATGTTCGGGTTGCGCAGACCCGATCGGCGCAGCAGCGCGGGCGTCTGCACGGCACCCGCGGCGACGACGACGGCGCGGGCGCGCACCGTGATCTCGACGCCGTCGGAGGTGCGAGCCGATACCGACTCCGCCCGACCGGCTTTCACCGTGACGGTGCGGACGTCGGCGTCGACGACCAGCCGGGCGCCGTGCTCGGCGGCGTCGCGCAACCAGGTCTTGGTCGCCGACTGCTTGGCGCCTAGGCGGCAGCCGTAGCCGCAGCGACCGCATTCGATCGCCGCGTCGCAGGCGTCGCCGACATTGCGCGGCAGGGTGTCGACGTCCCAGCCGAGCGCTCGCGCGCCGCGTTCGAGAATGCCGTCGCGGGCCGAGATCGGCGATTTGGCGCGGGTGACGCCGATCCGCTCACTCACCACATCGAGCGCTGTGCCGAACTCGTCACCGGCGAACTGGGGGACCCCGAGGTCGGCCCATTCCGCGCGCACACGGTCGGGAACCGGCAGCGAGGTACTCCAGTTGACGACGGTTCCGCCGCCGAGGCAGCTCCCCGCGACCAGCGTGAGCTGGCCCTCCGCCGTCGTTGCGGGACCGGCCGCGTAGAGGGTGGTCAGCGCGGCGAGTTCGCCGTCGCCGAAGTCCTTGTCGTCGTAGTAGTTTCCGCGCTCGAGCACGACCACGTCGAGCCCGGCCCGCGCGAGCACGGCGGCTGCGGTGCCACCACCGGCGCCGGATCCGACGACGACCACATCGCAGTCGAGCGTGGTCGGCCGGGTGAACCGCTGCGGCTTCAGCTCCGGTGTGGCGGCGTCGGGCGCGGGGCCGGTCGGTGCCGGGTAGCCGATCCGCTCCCACAGCGGATTCGTGCCGGTCGGGCCGGGGGTGACGTTGTACGCCAGCAGGGAGGCCTGTTTCAGGGCCTGGAAGACCGCGCGGAGCGGGGCGAGCCGGGAATCCGCGAGCCGCAGCAGGGCCGCCTCGCGCTGCGCCTGCGACAGGGTGGAGAACCGCCGGAAACCGGTACCGGTGAGCGCGCCGAACGCGCGGGTGTCCCACAGGTCGAGCAGGGTGGCGAACTGCTTGCGGTCGGCCTCGCGCGGGTTACGGCCGAGGATCGCGAGAATGGTTTCCACCGCGCCGAGGTCGGCGGCGCTGGGTAGTCCGGTCTCGTCGCCCGGTATGAACGTGTTGCAGATCGCGGCGAGCGTCGCGCGCTGTGCGGCCGTCGGTTCCATGAGGAAACCACCCCTTTTCCACTTCGGGTGATGTCTATCACGGACAGGGTGAACGCGCTGGGCGTCAACGGTTTTCGGGCCGGACGGATGCCCGGCCCGAACCGTCAGCCTGCGACGAAGCGGACCGTCTTGGTGCTCGGGGTGTCGAGAGCGACCTCGGTGGAGGTGATCGGCTGTACGTCGGAGTCGCTGGTGTAGGCGGTGAGCTGGTAGCGGCCGGGCTGTAGGCCGCGGAAACTGGCCTGGCCGGAATTGCCGGTGAACAGGTGGCGGTGGATCGAATCGCCACAGGCGTCGACGCCGATCAGCACCACCTTGCCGCCCGCGATCGGTGCGCGCGTGTCCGCCGTGACCAGCACGGCATCGATCTGGCCGACCGCCGCGCGGGTGTACCGGTCGTCGTACAGCGTTTCACCGCCCTGCTCGCAGCTGGTCGTGGTCTGGCCGATGGTGTCGTCGGGACCGCCCGGATGGGCGAGGGCACCGCCCGCCGTGCCCGTGAGAAGAGCTGTCGCGATCACTGCGATCGCCGAACACTGTGAAACCCCGAACCGTGGCATTGCGCCGTATTCCTCCTCGAATGTGGGTAACACTGGGGTTGGTGTTGCGTGAACTCTCGGGGCGAGACTGTACTGAGCGGAATTCCGGGGATGAATCCGGCGTTCTACTCCCACGGTTGTGCGCTACACGTGCGACAACGAGCTCTCATCGAGGAGGATCTGTGAGCGAGACCCGCAAGGCGATTCTGGCCGGTGGCTGCTTCTGGGGTATGCAGGACCTGATCCGCCGTCAACCGGGGGTTGTGTCGACTCGCGTCGGTTACACCGGTGGCGAGAACGAGCACCCGACCTACCGCAACCACCCCGGTCACGCCGAGGCCGTCGAGATCGTCTACGACCCCGAGCGGACCGATTACCGCGCGTTGCTCGAATTCCTCTTCCAGATCCACGACCCGACCACCAAGGACCGGCAGGGCAACGACATCGGCTCGAGCTACCGATCGGCGATCTTCTATCTCGACGACGAGCAACGGCGCATCGCGCTGGACACCATCGCCGACGTGGACGCCTCCGGGCTGTGGCCGGGCAAAGTGGTCACCGAGGTCACCCCGGCGGGGGAATTCTGGGAGGCCGAGCCCGAGCACCAGGACTATCTGGAGCGTTATCCCGACGGCTACACCTGCCATTTCCCGCGTCCGGGATGGAAATTGCCCAAACGCGAGAATGTGAGCTGATAGCGACGCCGACATATGCCATGATCGGCGATGTCGGCGTGAGCGCGATGACGCCGGATCGGTATGACTCATGACGGCGGCCGCGGTCGCCGCAGACGATGAGGAGATGCGGTTCGGATGACGTATGGACAACAGCAACCCGGATATCCTCCGGCGAGACCGGATCTCAGCGTAGGCGCCGCTCTCGGGTACGCCTGGGAGAAATACAAGAACAACGTCGTCGTCTGGATCGGTATCGTCCTGATCTTCGCCGTGATCCAGGTGGCGCTCAACTTCATCTTCGGGCTCGGCAATTCCGCCGACACCGATTACAGCGGCAACTTCAGCATCGGATTCGGTGTCTGGCAGTTCATCGGCAGTGTGGTGAGCACCGTCGTCGGCTATCTGATCTCGGCGGCGATGGTGCGTGGCGCGCTGGACGAAACCGACGGGCGCAAACCGGGATTCGGTGAATTCTTCAAGTTCACCAATGTCGGCGCGGTCATCGTGGCCTCGCTGCTTGTCGGTATCGCCACCGGTATCGGCTTCGTGCTGTGCATCCTGCCCGGCATCGTGATCGCCTTCTTCACCTGGTTCACGCTCTACTTCGTACTCGACCGGAACCAGGACGCGATCACCGCGATCAAGTCGAGTTTTTCCGCGATCTCCGCCAATGCGGGGCCGCTGCTGTTGCTGGCACTCGCGCTGTTCGGCATCAATATCGTCGGCGCGTTGCTGTGTGGCCTCGGTCTGTTGGTGTCGATCCCGCTGTCGGTGCTGGCGACGGCCTACGCCTACCGGGTGATCACCGGTGGGCCGGTGGTCGGTGGTCAGAGCGTCGCGGATCCGGGTTACCCGCCGTACGGCGGTTCTGCCGGTGGATTCGGTGAGCAGCCGGGATACGGCGCTCCGGGTGCGGGTGGTTACGGTGAGCCCGGCTTCGGTGGGCAACAGCCCGGCGGGCCCGGTTATGGTCAGCCAGGCTTCGGTCAGCAGCCCGGATACGGCGGTCAGCAACCTGGTGGTCCCGGTTATGGTCAGCCCGGTTTCGGTGGGCAACAGCCCGGATACGGTGGGCCCGGTGCCGGTGACCAGGGTTACGGCGGCCCGGGGACCGGTGGCGGCGGCCACGGCGGCCCAGGCTCGGGGCCCGATCTCGGTAAGCCCGACGACGAGGGTTGGGGCAGGCCCGAGAACCGCTGAGCTACGCCGAGGGGCGTGCGATGATCCGTCATCGCACGCCCCTCGTGCTGTCTACTCGCAGCCGTATCCGTCGCCGTCGCGATCGAGGCCGTAATCGTCGGGGCCGATGACCTTCACCTTGCCGGTGTAGACGGGTCCGTTGCCGCTGCCACCCTCGCAGTCGACGTCGCTGACGATGGGTAGGCAGGGGGAGTACGAGCCGTGGCAGTCCGAGGACTGCTGGGCGCTGGCCACGGCCGGGGTCGCGATCGCGAAGGCGAAGGCCGCGACGGCGGCGGACCCGAGGGTGACGGCGAATTTCATGTGGTGCTCCGTTCAGTTGTACAGCGGCGCACAGTGTTTCACGCGTGGGCGATTTGCCGGAAATTTCCCTGTCGGTACCTGCCGGTAGTATCGGGACGTCGTCGATCGGGGGAGGAACAATGCGGGGGAAGTGGCGGGCGTGGTCGTGGTGGATGCGTGGCGTCGTCGTCGGGCTCGCGCTGGTGGCGGTGGTATCGGTGCCGGTCGCGGGCATACTCACCGCGCTGCTGGTGTACAACGTCGGCGAGCAATCCGAGCAGGCGCGCAGCCGGGGTAAGGACGCGTTCTGGCTCGGCCACGCCTGGGTCGACGGGCGCCGCACCGACGCCGATATCGACGGGCTCGCGAAGTTGCTGGCGGGCACCGGCATTCGTGATCTGTACGTCCACACGGGTCCGCTGGAGCACGACGGGTCGCTGCGCGACGACCTGGCCCCCAGGGCGCGCTGGTTCGTCGACGCGGTACACACGAAGTTGCCCGGTATCCGGGTGCAGTCGTGGCTCGGCGACATCGTGCAGCCCGAATTCGACGGTCTCGACGTGGAATCGGCGGCGTCGCGGGAATGGGTGGTCACCTCGGCGCGGCGGGTGCTCGACTACGGGTTCGACGGCGTGCACTACGACCTTGAACCCATCCGATCGGGGTCGCCGGGATACCTGGCCCTGCTCGAGCAGACCCGCGTGATGACCGCGGCCGCCGGGGTTACCTTGTCGGTGTCGGCGCCGGTGATCGATCCGCTGCCCGGATTGCACGCGGTGGGGATCGCGGTGGCCGATCACGGGAAGTGGTGGAGCCAGGCGTATTTCGCGGAGGTGGCGCGGCGGGTCGACCAGGTGGCGGTGATGTCCTACGACACCGCGATGCCGACGCGCGCGCTCTACAGCGGCTATGTCGCGCAGCAGACGGAGCTGGCGCTGGAGGTGACGCCGGCGGAGGTCGATCTGCTGATGGGCGCACCGGCGTTCTGGGCCGACGATCCCGGCCATCACGGGGCGGCGGAGACCGTGGCGGCGGCGGTGCGTGGGATCCGATTAGGGCAGACGCGCACCGATGTGGGTCGCGCGAACTTCGGGGTGGCGTTGTACGTGGATTTCGCTGCCACGCCCCAGGATTGGGCCGATTACCGGCAGGGGTGGTGCGTCACTGCGTAGCCGAAGGGGCCGGTAGTTCGGCGAGCCAGCGGTGGCCGGGGTGTACTCGGGTCAGCCAGTTGTGCAGCCGGTTCGAGCGTTCCGGGGTGAGCAGTGGCAGTACGTGGTGGAAATCGGCGGAATCCTTGGGGCGGTCGGCCTTCGCCTTGAACAGCAGGACCGCCTCGGGGATCAGATAGGGGATACCGGTGGGGGTGGTGCGGATCAGGTCGCGGTAGGGGAGCGTGATGGTGGGGTCGCGTCGGCAGATCCAGGTGTCGCCGTCGTGCGGTTCGCGGAACACGTCCAGGTGGTAGGCGCCGGTGAACGGATCACGCAACCAGGTCTGGTGCAGGTCGGCGTTCTCGGCGGCGGCCGCGAACGACCACAGCGTGCCCTCACCGACGACATCCCACTCGTACTCGGGAAAAGCCGCCGCGATCGTCGGGAAAGCCGCTCGCGGAACAGCGATTTCGATGTCGGCGTGGGCCCGGGAGATGCTCCCGGCGAACAGGTCGAGCGCCCACCCGCCTGCCACCGCCCACGGCGCCGTGCAATCGGCGAGACGGGCGGCGACCACGCTCGGAGTCCAGGGGTCCCAGCGGCGGTCTGCTTCGAACGCGGTGATCGGACGTCCACCGTCCGGAAAGCTCATGATCCATCATGTGCACAGCCCGGCGCGGTGGCGCAAGGTTGTTGTGGGCGATGGTGATCGAGGTGAGACGGGTTCGTGAGAAACCCGGTTCAGCGGCGCCGGTCGGTGAGCCAGGCCAGCGGACGACGGTGATGCGGACGGGCCCGGTTCTCCCAGCGCGGGTTCTCCTCGTCGCGGCGGTACACCGTCACCCGGCCCGCCACCGAGAACCGCAGGGTGCTCGCCGTGCCGACCACCTCACCGTCGGCGGCCACCGCGATGGGGGACTTCGAGGTGATGGTGAGTTCGTGGGTCTGGCGTTCGCCGTACACCCGGCTGTGCCCGATCGCGGCCAGCATCAACGCGATCACCGCGCGGGTCCGGGAGAACCGCACGTCGGCGCGCAGCCAGCGCACATCGAGCAGCCCCTCGTCGAGGCGGGACCGGAACGCGGGCACCGCGCCGTGCGGGTGATAGGGGCCGTTGCCGATGAACAGGAACCACATGTCGTGCCAGCGGTCGTCGATGCGGATGTGGATCGGTTCGGCCCGGCGCAGGGTGACGACGAGGGCCGCGGCGAACGCGGGCCACTTGCCCCAGCGGTCCTCCCACTTCTCCCGCAACCGGACCAGCTCCGGGTAGGCGCCGACGCTGGCGGTGTTGATGAGGTGATGGGTGTGCGGTCCCTCTGGGGTGTCGAATTCGACTGCGGCGATGTCGACTTCGACGGCCTCGCCCGCACCGGTGGCGTCGGCCACCTCGCGCAGGTCGTAGACGCCGAGGTCGCGCGCGAAGTGGTTGAGGGTGCCCGCGGGGACGACGACCAGCGGCAGGTCGTTACGGATCGCGACGGCGGCGGCCGCGGCGATGGTGCCGTCGCCACCGGCGGCGCCGACCGCGAGCACCGACGGGTCGATCGCCTCCTGCAGTACCTCGGCGGCGTCGCGACCGGGCACGGTGTGCAGCAGTTTCGCGGCGGGCAGGGCCTCGGCGATATCGGGGGTCGGGTCGTAGGTGGAGTCACCGGAGCGCGGATTGATCAGCAGCGCAAGGCCTTTGCCGTCGGCCAGGATCGGCGCGTCCTGCACGGCGTGTGCCTCGGCCTCGTCGGATTCGCGGATCGGCCACCAGCGGCGGGTGGTGAGCGCGACGGCGGTGCCGACGCTCGCGCCGACCAGCACGTCGGAGGGCCAGTGCGCGCCGGTGTGGATGCGCGAGTAGGCGACGGCGGCGGCGACGGGAGCCACGGCGAGCGCGGTGCGCGGGCTCTCCAGCGCGACAGCCGTGGCGAACGCGGCGGCGTTGGCGCTGTGCCCGGACGGGAACGACGACGACACCGGCGCGTCGACGAGCCTGCGCCCGTGCGGCATCAGCTCGGCCGGTGGCCTGCGCCGGGGGATCAGCGTCTTGAGTACGAGATTCACCGCGATGCTCGTGCCCGCCAGGGCGATCACACCGCGCAGCGCGGCCCGGCGCGGCGGACCGGGTTTGGCCGCCAGCACCGCCGCCGTGGCCAACCACAGCCCGCCCGTGTTCGCCGAGCGGGTCAGTCGCAGCATGCCGCGATCGATGGCGGTTTCGGGAATGCGGGACACAGCCCGGCTCATGGTCTCGTCCATCCGGGCGACATGACCGAACCGGGCGCGGGGCAGATCACTCACACCGAGAACACTACCGCCGTTGCCCGTCTTCATCTTTCGCTCGCGACCGTCGCGACCCGTGCACCCCTCGAAGCCGGGTCACGACGGTTCCCGATCAGGGGATCGGGATCGGGGACGGGTTGCAGTCGGCGGTCGGGCTCTCGCCGGACAGCGACTGCAGGATGCAGCCCACATTGATCTGGCTGCTGCCGGTCTCGGCGTGCGCGACCGGCTGGGTCAGCAGCACCGACGCGCCGGCGAGCATCAGGACGGAGATGGGTCTACGGAGATTCATGGCGTGATCCTCGCATGCTCCGGCGTGCCGAGATGCCTGGTGAGAGCCCCCAAATGCAGGGGCACGCCGCGATGTCGGGAGCGCCGGATAAGCTCGCTGCCATGACCGACAACGTCCTGCTCGAAGGCCCCATCCATGCCGTTCATGTCGAACTGGGGGCGACCTTCGCCCCGTTCGGTGGCTGGGAGATGCCGGTGCAGTACGCGGGAACCGTCGGCGAGCACACCGCGGTGCGGACGACGGTCGGCCTGTTCGATGTGAGTCACCTGGGCAAGGCGACGGTGGCGGGACCCGGCGCCGCGCAGTTCGTGAACTCGGCGCTGACCAACGATCTCGGCCGCATCCGCTCGGGCAAGGCGCAGTACACGCTGTGCTGCGCGCAGGACGGCGGCGTGATCGACGACCTGATCGCCTACTACGTCGGCGACGACGAGGTGTTCCTCGTACCGAACGCCGCGAACACCGCCGCGGTCGTCGCCGAACTGCGCAAGACCGCACCCGAGGGCATCACCGTCACCGACGAACACCGTGAGTACGCGGTGTTCGCTGTGCAGGGACCCAAGTCCACGGAGGTGCTCGCCGCGCTCGGCCTGCCCACCGATATGGAGTACATGGCCTACGCCGACGCCGAATGGGACGGTCGGCCCGTGCGCGTGTGCCGCACCGGCTACACCGGCGAACACGGCTACGAGCTGCTGCCGAAATGGGGCGACGCCGAACCGGTGTTCCGCGCTCTGGTCGAACAGGTCCGCGCCGCGGGCGGTCAGCCCGCCGGACTCGGCGCCCGCGACACCCTGCGCACCGAGATGGGCTACCCGCTGCACGGCCATGAACTCTCCCTCGACATCACCCCGAACCAGGCCCGCACCGGGTGGGCCGTCGGCTGGCAGAAGCCGCAGTTCTGGGGCAAGGACGCGCTGACGAAGGAGAAGGCCGACGGACCGCGCCGCACTCTGCTCGGTCTCAAAGCGCTCGACCGAGGTGTGCTGCGTCAGGGCCAGACCGTTCTGCGCGACGGCGAACCGGTCGGCGAGACCACCTCGGGCACGTTCTCACCCTCGCTGAAGGTCGGCATCGCGCTGGCCCTGCTCGACACCGACGCGAAACTCGCGCCCGGCGACGAGGTGGAGGTCGACGTGCGCGGGCGCAGGCTGCGCTGCGAGGTGGTCAAGCCGCCGTTCGTCGACACCAAGACCAAGTAACAGTTACCGCCCGATAGGATCGCATCATGACAGTCGCTGCACAGTTCACCCGTATTCCGCACCCCGCGCCCATCTCGGCGCAGCAGCGGGAACAGGTACTGGCGGCGCCCGGTTTCGGGCGGTACTTCACCGATCACATGGTGTCGATCGACTACACCGACGGTCAGTGGGGCAACGCTCGGGTCGAGCCGTACGGTCCGTTGTCGATGGATCCGGCCACCATGGTCTTCCACTATGGACAGGCGATCTTCGAGGGCCTCAAGGCCTACCGTCAGCCCGACGGCAGCATCGCCACCTTCCGCATCGACGCCAACGCGGCGCGGTTCCGCCGCTCGGCGGCCCGCATGGCGATGGCCGAGCTGCCCGAGGAGCTGTTCATCGAGTCGGTGCGCCAGCTGCTCGAGGTGGACGCCGACTGGGTGCCCCCCGCCGGTGGTGAGGACTCGCTGTACCTGCGTCCGTTCATGTTCTCGACCGAGGCCGGTCTCGGGGTGAAGCCGGCCGCCGCCTACAAGTACCTGCTGCTCGCCTCGCCCGCGGGCGCGTACTTCCCGCGCGGTGTGAAGCCGGTGCGGGTGTGGTTGTCCACCGAATACGTGCGCGCCGCACCCGGCGGTACCGGTGAGGCGAAGGTGGCGGGCAACTACGCCGCCTCCCTGCTCGCCCAGGCCCAGGCCACCGAGAAGGGTTGCGACCAGGTGGTGTGGCTGGACGCCTGCGAGCGTCGCTACGTCGAGGAGATGGGCACCAACAACCTGTTCTTCGTGTTCGGCACCGGGTCGCAGGCGCGGCTGGTGACCCCGGAACTGTCGGGTTCGCTGCTGCCCGGCATCACCCGCGACTCGCTGCTCACCCTGGCCGCCGACTCCGGCTACCCGGTGGAGGAGCGCAAGGTCTCGGTGGAGGAATGGCGCAAGGGCGCCGAATCCGGTGAGATCAGTGAGGTTTTCGCGTGCGGAACCGCCGCCGTGATCACCCCCGTCGGCTGGGTGCGTTCCCACGACGGCGAATTCGCGATCGGCGGCGGCGAGCCCGGCGAGGTGACCATGGCGCTGCGCGACACGCTCACCGGTATCCAGCGCGGCACGTTCGCCGACACCCACGGGTGGATGCGCAAGCTGTAATCGGCGAAAAAGAGCGGGCCCTCGAGTGTGGGCCCGCTCTTTCGTTCGTCAGCCAGGCATCAGGGCTTGCCACTGCTGCAGGGACTGGGGCCGCAGCACGTAGTTGTTGTCGCGGACCGAGGACAGCTCGGCACTCGGCGCCTCGGAGTACCAGTGGCCCGGGTAGACGACGGGATTGCCGTTCAGCCCGGCCAGGTGACGCAGGCTACGGAACATCTCGTCGGAGTCACCGCCGGGGAAGTCGGTGCGGCCGCAGCCGTCGACGAACAGGGTGTCGCCGGAGATGAGGCGGCCGTCGAACAGGAAGCACTGGCTGCCGGGGGTGTGGCCGGGGGTGTGGAGCAGTTCGATGTCGAAGGCGCCGACCGAGACGGTGTCGCCGTTGTCGTGGCCGGTGAGCTCGCTCGGGGCGATGCCGGTGGTCTTGGCGACCCAGTCCAGTTCGTGCTTGTTCACGTGCACGGGCACGCTGGTCTTCTCGAGTAATTCGCGCACACCGCCGAGGGTGAAGCCGAGCATGGTTCCACCGACATGGTCGGGATGGTGGTGGGTGGCCAGCACGCCGCTCACGCGCATGCCGTCGGCGGCGGCCACCTCGACGAGGTCGGCGGCCTGATAGGCGGGGTCGACGAGAAGGGTCTCGCCGGTCTCCCGATCGCCGATGAGATACGCGAAATTGCGCATCTGTGTCGCGATCGGATCGCCGACGGCGTAATCCCGGCCCGACAGCAGCTGACGGAAGTAGAGGCGCTCGGAAGACATGTCTTCCACTGTATTGCCACCGGTGTGCTGGCGATGCACCCGAGTACCGATGACCGGGCGGTCTGTGGGAGCGCACAACCGCCACGCGCCCCAGTTGTGAACAGTGCTGGTTTCACATAGCGCTTGGGTGGGGAGTCAGAGAGTCGACGAGAAGCCAAGAGCCGCAAGGGAACTCGTGATCTCGACGGTGGCGCCGAGGACGTCGCCCGAGAGGCCACCGAAGCGGCGCACGCAGTGACGGGCGATCAGCACCGATCCGGCCAGGGCCGCGACAACGACGACGGGGCCGAGCCAGAAGTTGCCGGGGACGACGAACACCGAGCAGCCGAGCGCGAGGACCGACCAGAAGATCACCGAGGCGACCGGCTGGGTGCCTGCGACCAGGGTGCCGAAACCCGACTCCGGTGCGGCCGGAACACCACGTCGGCAGGCGATCACGACCGCGACCCGGCCGAGTACGACAGCGAGCACGATCGCCGCCCACCGCCTCTCGTCCACGAGCGCGGCGAAGGCGAACGCCTGAATCCCGATCGCGAAGATCAACGCCGCCACCCCGAACGGCCCCGCCGACCCCGACTTCATGATCTGCCGAGCCCGCTCGGGCGGCCCATAACTACCGAGCCCGTCGGCGGTGTCGGCGAGCCCGTCGAGGTGCATACCGCGCGTGCACAGGGCGAGCAGTCCGACGGCGAGCAGCCCGGCGAGCGCACTGGTGAGCCCGGCCCGCTCGAACATCCACAGCGCGCCGGCCACCCCACCGCCCAGCAATAGCCCGACCAGTGGTGCGAGTGTGATCGCCCGCCCGGAGATCTGCCGGTCCACCTGCGCCGGGCCGCCGACGGGGACAACGGTGAGCCAGGAAATCGCCAAGCGCACCGCGTTCACGACATCCACCTTCTGCCCAGCGGCGGTGTGGCTCCGTCGGCATCGCGTGGCTGCCCGAACCGGCGCAGTCGGCAGCGCTCGTGCAGTCGGCGGTGACTCGGCTCGAACAGGCTGGGGTGCAGCCTAATTCGTGTCGTCACTTGACCAGGTCGACGGTGGCTTCGTCGGCGGTGCTCACGCCCGCGTCGGCGAAGGTCGACATCTCCGACAGCGTGGCCACCGCGGCGCGGAGGAGAGGGAGGGCCGTCAGTGCGCCGGAGCCCTCGCCCAGGCGCATGCTCAGGTCCAGGAGTGGTTGCAGGCGGAGGTGTTTCAGGGCCAGGTCGTGGGCGGGCTCGGTGGAACGGTGGGCGGGGAGCCACCATGCTTTCGCGCCTGCGGCGAGGTCCTCGGCGACCAGGGCGGCGGCGGTGACGACGACACCATCGAGCAGCACAGGGGTGCGGCGGGTGGCGGCCTGGGCGAGGAAACCGACCATGGCGGCGAAATCGGCGCCCGCCGCCACGCGCAGCAATTCGACGGGGTCGGCGGCGACGGGGCGGGCCCGGCGCATGCCGTCGCGGATGGCGGCGACCTTGCGGATCCAGCCCGCGTCGTCGACACCGGTGCCGCGTCCGACGGCGGCGACCGGTTCGGTGTTGGTGAGGGTGGCGACGAGGACGGTGGCGGGGGTGGTGTTGCCGATACCCATGTCCCCGGCGACCAGCAGATCGGCGCCCGCGTCGACCTCCTCGTCGGCGATCGCCCGCCCGGCGGCGAGCGCGGCGGCCACCTCTTCCTGAGTGAGCGCGTCCTCACGGTCGATGGAGCCCGAGCTGCGGCGCACCTTGTGCTGGGAGACCGTCGGGTCGGTGTCGCCGTCGACGGAGATGTCGGCGACGCGCACGGTCGCGCCCGCGACGGCGGCCAGCGCGTTCACCGCCGCCCCACCGGCCAGGAAATTCGCGACCATCTGCGCGGTGACCTCGCTCGGATACGCGGAGACACCATGCTCGGCGACACCGTGGTCCCCGGCGAACACCACCACGCGGGCACGTTCGAACTGCTTCGGCGGACACACACCTTGGCAGGCGGCGATCCAGTTGCCGAGTTCCTCGAGTCGTCCCAGCGATCCGGCCGGTTTCGTCAGCTGCGTCTGGCGCTGCTCGGCCGCGCCACGCACCTGCGCGTCCGGGGCCGCGACCGGGCCGAATCCGTGTGTCACTGGGAAGCCTTTCGACAAAGTGTTTCTTCGGTGCTCATCTTGCCCGGACCACGGGGTGCCGGGCGACCCCGGTTCATTTCAACCGGACCGGCAGCCCGGCGACGACGAGGAAGGCTTCGTCGCACACCTGGGCCAACCGCTGGTTGAGCGTGCCGATCTCGTCGCGGAACAACCGCCCCGACCGCGTCGCCGGGATGACACCCATGCCGACCTCGGGCGAGACGATCACCAATCGTCGCCGGTAGGCCGCGACGGCGGCCACCAGTGCGTCGCAGTCCGGGGCGACGGTGCCGCGCGGTTGCTCCCACGCCCCGCGCGCGTCCAGGCGCGCGGTGAGCCAGGTGCCGATGTCGTCGAGCAGGGTCGCGAGCGATTCGGTGGCGAGAACCGTTGCGGGGTCGGCGTTCTCGACCGTCGACCAGTGGTCGGGGCGCCGGTCGCGATGCCGGTCGATCCGCTCGGCGAAGTCGTGGTCGGCCGGGTCGAGCACCGCGGTGGCGAGGTAGCGGACCTCGCGTTCTGCGGTGAGCAGTCCCTCGGCGAAGGCGGACTTCCCCGACCGGGCGCCCCCGAGAACGAGCGTGCGCGAAGGTGTGCGGTCGACCGGCATGTCAGCACGGTAGCAACCGGCCGCGCATCGCGATCGGCCCGTCCTCCGGCTCGTCGGCGCCGATTGTCCGTGGTTTCGGCGTAGGGCACCGCGCCACGGAAAGCCGGGTCACCTCGGCATCGCCGTCCCGAAACGGGCGCAGTGCCTCAGGACGCGCCAAGTGCCTCCAGGATCATGGGGCGGGCCGTGGCCAGGGACTGCTGCCAGTAGGGCCAGGTGTGGGTGCCTGCGGTGATGTCGACGCGGGCGGGGATGCCGAGGGCCGTTGTCCGTTCCCGGAATATGCTGGCGGCGATCACCGCCAGTGATTCGATGCCCATCGCGTTGACGGTGTTCCCCACGGCGGAACTCGCGTCGAGCGGGCCGGGGACACCGTTGCCCGAGGTGATGTAGAGCGGCAGGCCGCGCAGCAGTTCGGCCTGGACGGTCGCGTCGTTGCGCCGCCAGGCGGGATCGCCGACCGGGCCCCACATGTCGTCGAGATTGAAACGGCCCTCGTCGAGCATGGCGGCGCGCATCGTCAGATCCCAGCCGGGGAAGGTCGGGTTGAGGAATCCGGAGAACGCGCCCGCGAACCGGAACTGGTCGCGGTGGTGCGCGGCCAGCGTCAGCGCGGCGTTGCCACCCATGGAGGCGCCGACCACCGCGTTGTTCGTGCGTGAAACACCGTATCCGGCAAGGAAGTCCGGTAGTTCGCGGGTGAGGAACGTTTCCCACCGGTAGGTGGTGGTCTGCCCGTTGGTGCTGCTCGGGCGGTACCAGTCGGTGTAGAAGCTCGAATGCCCGCCGACGGGGAACACCAGAGTGACGTTGTCACCGGCGAATCGGTTGAGCACATCGGTGTCAGTGGTCCACTGGCTGTGGTCGGCCGGTGCACGCAAACCGTCGAGCAGATACAGCGCGGCCGAACCGCCCCGCGCCGCCCACCGCACCTGCACCTTGATCGGCCCCATGCTCGACGGAACGAACAGTTCCTCGAACCCACCTGCGGGCGTACGCGATACGGGCGCGGCAGGCACGGCCGCAGCCGTTACCGAACCGACCGACGACACCACCACAGCCGCAGTCACGGCCGCCAGAACCGTCCTCAACCGCGCGAAACTTCCCCACCCGCTACGAAACACCGTTCCAGCTGACCAGGTTCCCCCATCGCAGGTCAAGTCGCTGAGGCTTCTCGATGAACCCGCATGTTCGCAAATTGTGAGGCCTCACAGGCGAATCCGGAGCGAACAGCCCGATAGTGACCGGTCGTTCAGTTTCCGGAGCCGAAGCGTCTGCGGTACTCAGTGGGGGCCAGGCCGACCTGGCGCTGGAAATGGTGGCGCAGCAGCGCGCCGGATCCGAAACCGCACTGGTCGGCGACGCGTTCCAGTGGCAGCTCGGTGGCTTCGAGTAGGTGTTTGGCGAACAGCACGCGCTGCGTGGTGAGCCATTTGACCGGGGTGGTTCCGGTTTCGGCGGCGAAGCGGCGGGCGAAAGTTCGGGTGGACATGCTGGCGCGGGCGGCGAGTTCGTCGACGGTGTGCGGATGCGCCAGGTTCTCGCTGAGCCAGGCGAGGAGGTCGGACAGGCCCGCCGCGTGGCATTCGGGGATGGGCTGCTCGATGAACTGGCGCTGACCACCGTCGCGCTGGGGTGGCACCACCATGCGGCGGGCGATGCCGTTGGCGGCGGCCGTGCCGATCTCGCGGCGGACCAGGTGCAGGCAGGCGTCGATGCCCGCCGCGGTGCCCGCGCTGGTGATCAGATTGCCTTCGTCCACGAACAGCACGTCTGGGTCGACGGTGGCCTCGGGGTACTTGGCGGCGAGGGTGTCGACGTAGCGCCAATGGGTTGTGCATTTGCGCCCGTCCAGCAGGCCCGCCTCGCCTGCCAGGAACGCTCCGGAGCAGACGGTGAGCACGGTGGCGCCCGCGTCGGAGGCCGCGCGCACCGCCTCGACGACGCCGGGCTGGTAGGCGTGTTCGGTGGTGAAGGGGAACGCCGGAATCGCGACGAGATCGGCGTGCAGGAGCTCGTCGAGACCGTATTCGGGTGTGACGGTGACGCCGGGAGTCGTCGAGCGCAGCGGCTTACCGGGCTCGGCCCCGCACACCCGGAATTCGAAACCGGGCAAACCGTCGGCGGTGCGGTCGAGCCCGAAAACCTCGCAGACGACGCCGAACTCGAACATCGCGAGCTTCTCGTTGAGGACGACCGCAACCCTGGACAGCATCATCCCATCCTACTGGCCGAATTTTTACGCACAATGACAGAACAGCCACTTTCGGCCGAAAACCAATGGTCGCAAAATTACTGCCATGCTTACTTTTCTGATCGTCCTCGCCGCCATCACCGCGCTCGCCGTCCTCGCCGGACGTGGCACCGCGGGCGCCACCGGGGTCATCGACCGCGACGCTCAGCGCATCGACGCTGAACTCCGCGCGATTGCCGGCTACTCGACCGAGATCCGTCCGGGCCACTTCTGAAACAACGAATGCCGTCCCATCCGGGTGGATGGAACGGCATTCGCGCAGATGGGGAAGCTATACCGCGTCGCCGGGGCCGACCCGCGGCTTCGGGGCACGCATCTTGCGGATCTGGGACGCGCGAACGAAGGCGTACCAGCCCAGCTTGAAACCGGTATCGGTGGTCTCGGGGAACCGCTCGATCACCCGGTTGTTCACGATCTTGCCGAGCACGAAACCCTCGATGATCATGAACAGCATCATCACCAGCATGGCCAGGGTGACGATGCTCTGCAGCTGCGGCGCCACGAACATCGACAGGATGAGCACCAGCGCCATCGGCATGAACAAGCCGACCAGGTTGCGACGCGCGTCGACCAGATCGCGCACATACGCGCGAACCGGGCCCTGATCACGAGGCAGCAGGTACTTGTCCTCGCCCGCCAGCATCCTGGCGCGCCGCTCCTGCACGGCGGCGCGACGATCCGCGGCCGCCGCCTTGCGGTCGGCGCGGTTGCCCTTGGCCGCCTTGCGGCGGGCCCGCGCCTCCTTGGCCGTCATCGGGGCGGGCGCCACCGGGCCGCGTCGTTTGCCTTCGGCGTCACGCCTTTTCGGGGTCGGGCGACCCTTCCCGGGCGTGGTCGATGCGGGTGCGGCGGCGGTCTTCTCGACGTCGGGCACCGAGGGGTCGACGGACTCGTCGATGGTGCTGGACTCGTCGCGACGGAACAATTTCACGTTCACCAGGCTATTCGATGGGGTCGAGCAGGGGGAAACTCGGTCTCCCCGGCGGTGCCGGTGGTCTCACCGCCGAACCGATGCGAGCTGGATCACAGCCGGTAGGCGAGTAGTGTGGGCACGAGCACCCGGGGCGGGTCCACACGCGCCGGCATGGGTGGCAAAATGGAATAACGCAGCCGGTGCGATGTGTTGATTTCAGTCGTGCGCTGTGCACCTGAGGTCCGTTGACGGGCTGAGCCGAACTAGGAGTGTCCATGACTGTGCAGAACGAGACCGCCACCGAAACCCACGGTGCGACGCTGACCGACGCTGCCGCCGCCAAGGCGAAGGCGCTGCTCGACCAGGAAGGTCGCGACGACCTCGCCCTGCGGATCGCCGTGCAGCCGGGTGGCTGTGCCGGCCTGCGGTACCAGCTGTTCTTCGACGACCGCGTCCTCGACGGTGACATCGTCGTCGAGTTCTCCGGTGTGAAGCTGGCGGTCGACCGCATGAGCGCTCCCTACATCCAGGGCGCCTCGATCGACTTCGTCGACACCATCGAGAAGCAGGGCTTCACCATCGACAACCCGAACGCCACCGGTTCCTGCGCCTGCGGCGATTCGTTCAACTGAGGTCGGCTGCCGCGGGTTTGCGGGCTCCGTGAACCCGCGCTCACATGCGCCGCGACGACGTGGCGAGGTGACCAAGAGGTGAACTACCGGCGGTCACGCTTGCTACGGTTGAGGTCCGGGATCGGGTGATCCCGGGCTTCTTTGTTTCCGTCTAGCGCCGAAGGGGCTTCGCCTCGTGTCTGTAGCCGTGTCCGCGTCCATCGCCACCGACCACCTCATGCGTTTCCCCGGCAAATTCGCCGATGCGCTGCTCGCCGATCAGCTCGACCATGTGTCGCTGAGTTTCCTCGTCGACGATCTGCAGATCCGCCGCGGCGGCGTCGCGGGCAACATCGCCTACGCGATGGGGCTGCTGAAGCAGCGTCCGCTGCTCGTCGGCGCGGTCGGCGCCGACTTCGCCGAGTACCGGAAGTGGTTGGAGGACAACGGCGTCGACTGCTCGGCCGTGCACGTGTCGACCAAGTCCCACACCGCCCGTTTCGTGTGCACCACCGACGAGACGATGGCCCAGATCGCGTCGTTCTACCCCGGCGCCATGAGCGAGGCGCGCGAGATCGACATCGCCGCGATCGCCGCCGAGCACGCGGTGGATCTGGTGCTGGTCGGCGCGAACGACCCCGAGGCGATGATCGCCCACACCCGTCAGGCCAAGGCGCAGGGCATTCCGTACGCGGCCGACCCCTCGCAGCAGCTGGCCCGCCTCGACGGCGAGCAGGCCGCCGAACTCGTCGACGGCGCCGCCTACCTGTTCACCAACAAGTACGAGTGGGCGCTGCTGCAGTCCAAGACCGGCTCGAGCGAAGCCGAGATCACCGCGAAGGTCGGTATCCGGGTCACCACCCTCGGCGCCGAGGGCGTCCTCGTGGTCGACACCGACGGCACCGAGGTCCGGGTCGGCGTGGTTCCCGAGCTGAGCAAGGTCGACCCGACCGGCGTCGGCGACGGTTTCCGCGCGGGCTTCCTCACCGCCCACCGCGCGGGCCTGAGCCTGGAGCGCGCCGCCCAGCTCGGCTCCCTCATCGCCGTCCTGATCCTGGAGACCACCGGCACCCAGGAATGGACCCTCAACACCGAGGACGCCCTCGAACGCCTCACCAAGGCCTACGGCCCCGAAGCCGCCGACGACCTGGCCGTCCTCCTCTAGCTGATCTCGAAACGACGAACGCCCCCGAGATTTCCCGGGGGCGTTCGTGTTGTCAGAGCGAGACGGGGTAGGTCGGTTCCTGGATTTCGGGCTTGATGCGGTCTTCGACGAAGATGCCGTGCCAGACCATGAAGACCAGCAGGGTCCACAGGCGGCGGCTGTGGTCGGAGACGCCTGCTTTGTGGTCGCGCAGCATCTGCAGGACGGCCTGCTTGTTCAGCAGGTGATCGGTCTGGGACTCGGCGATCTGGGACTCGGCCCAGTCGTAGAGTTCGGTGCCGCGCAGCCAGTGGCGCAGGGGGACCGGGAAGCCGAGCTTGGCGCGGTTGAGGACGTGGTCGGGGACGATGCCGTCCAGGGCCTGACGCAGCGCGTACTTCGAGGTTTCCCTGGTGATCTTCTGGTCGTAGGGCAGACCCTGGGCGACGCGCATCACCTCGTTGTCCAGGAACGGCACGCGCAGTTCCAGGGAGTTGGCCATGGTCATCTTGTCGGCCTTGACCAGGATGTCGCCGCGCAACCAGGTGAACAGGTCGAGGTGCTGCATGCGCGCGATCGGGTCCCAGCCGGTGGACTGGGCGTAGATCGGGGCGGTGACGTCCTGGTGGGTCCACTCCGGGCGGAATTCACGCAGCACCGAACGCAGCTGGGCGTCGTTGAAGCTGCGGGCATTGCCGTAGTAGCGGTCCTCGAGGGTGAGCGAGCCGCGCTGCAGCAGCGACTTGCCGCGCTTGCCGTCGGGGATGCGGTCGCCGAGCTTGCCGACGAGCTTGCGTACTCCGGCGGGCAGGTATTCGAAAGGCTTGAGCGACAACGGTTCCCGGTAGATGGTGTAGCCGCCGAACAGCTCGTCGGCGCCCTCACCGGACAGCACGACCTTGACGTGCTTACGGGCTTCCTTGGCCACGAAGTACAGCGGAACGAGCGCCGGATCGGCGACCGGGTCGTCGAGGTACCAGACGATCTCGGGGATGGCGGCGGCGAACTCGGCGGGGGAGACCACCTTCACGATGTGGCGGGCGCCGATCAGCTCGGCGCTCTCGGCGGCCACGTCGACCTCGGAGTAGCCCTCGCGCTCGAACCCCGTGGTGAAGGTGATGAGCTTCGGGTTGTGGCGCATGGCGAGCGCGGCGATGGCGGTGGAGTCGATACCGCCGGACAGGAACGAGCCGACGGTGACATCGGCGCGCATGTGCTTGGCGACCGAGTCCTCGAGCGCGGCGGAGATCTCCGCGTAGCGGGCCTGTGCGGCGCCCTCGGCGAACGGGCGCACCCGGAAGTCGGGGCGGAAGTAGCGGGTGGCCGACGGCTGCGCGCCCACCCGGACCGTGGCGTAGGTGCCGGATTCGAGGCGGCGGATGTTCTTGTGCAGCGACTCGGGCTCCGGCACGTACTGCAGCACCGTGTAGTGCTCGAGGGCGCGCGGGTCGAGCTCGTCGGAGAGGCCGAGCGGGCTCAGCAGTTCGAGCACGCTCTTCTTCTCGCTGGCGAACGCGGTGCCGCCGGGGCCGGTGGCGTAGAACAGCGGCTTGATGCCGAAGGGGTCGCGGGCCAGGAACAGCTCCTGCTTCTCGGTGTCCCAGATCGCGAACGCGAACATGCCGCGCAGCTTGCGCACGGCCTCGGGGCCCCAGAAGTGGAAGGCGGCGACGATCGACTCGCCGTCGCCGTCGGTGGCGAAGATCTTGCCCTCGGGGAATTCGGCGCCGTGTTCGGCGGCCAGTTGCTCGCGCAGTTCGAGGTAGTTGTAGATCTCGCCGTTGAAGGTCATCGCGTAGCGCTGCGGGTTGTCCGCGGGGCCCCAGCGCAGCGGCTGGTGCGACTGCTCGATATCGATGATGGAGAGGCGGTTGAAGCCGAAGATCATGTGATCGTCGTGCCAGGTCCCCTTCTCGTCCGGGCCGCGGTGGCGCTGGCAGTGCAGGGCGTCGTAGACCTGATCGACCACCTCGGTCGTCGCCGCATCAGCTGTCAGGAATCCGAGCAGTCCGCACACGTGTCGGCAACCTTCTCTCGTTCGATGTGCGCATGAGCGACCCTGGCGGGCTCGGCGCGTGGACGTCCGGCGCGACGGGGTCGACCGGGGTTGCACTGAACTCTACCGACTCCACCCGCCCGGTACCCAGGCGAGCGGGCATGTGCGCCGCGAAACCCGGTGCGGCGGTTCGCGCGTCCGCGCGAATCGCCGGGTCGCGCGGACAGAACCGCAGGTCGTGCGGTCGCGTCCGATCAAGGCGGAGTGTCGAATCCGACCCCGCGACAAGACAGCACCCGCTTTGGTCTACGCTGCGTAGTACTCAGGTCCTTCTCAGGTGAACCGGCGTCACAGCCGCGATACTCGGGACGGACCGAAACGTGCTGGAAAACGTGTCGGACGGGCGGATCGCGGCCCCGAAGACGCAAAGTGTCGGAATGTGTAGCGACCAGGAAGGCGTGAGCGTGGCGCACAAGGCGAGCGAAGAGATCGGGGCTCGACCCGTTCGGGGTCGGCAGGGCCGTATCCTTCGGCGGGCCGGGCTGGCGGTGTCCTTGGGGATGACTGCTCTCCTGGTCTCGGGCTGCTCGATCGACAATGTTTGGCTGCGGTTCGGCTGGCCCTCGGGCATCACGCCGCAGGCGACCCGGATGCGGGAGCTGTGGACCTGGTCGGTCCTGGCCGCGCTCGCCATGGGCGTGCTGGTGTGGGGTCTGACCTTCTGGACCGTCATCATGCATCGCAAGCGCAAGGACTCCCCGGAGTTCCCGCGCCAGACGGGCTACAACGTGTCGCTGGAGCTGACCTACACCGCGATCCCGTTCGTGATCATCGCGGTGCTGTTCTACTTCACCGTCGTCGTGCAGAACTACGTGCACGAGAAGACCGACAACCCGGACGTCACCGTCGACGTGACCGCCTTCCAGTGGAACTGGAAGTTCGGCTACCGCGATGTGGCCAACGTGGGCGGCCTCACCTGGAACGGCATCGACACCGAGCGGGAGCAGGCCAACGAGGAGCAGCTGCGCGGCTACGAGGAGCGCGAGGGCGAGCACGGCCTCAAGCAGCCGGGCCCCGTGCACGGCAAGCCGGCCAACGACATCCTCTCGTACCTGCACTACGACAAGGTCGAGACCGTCGGTTCCAGCACCGAGATCCCGATCCTGGTGCTGCCGACCGGCAAGCGCATCGAGTTCCAGCTCGCCGCCGCCGACGTGATCCACGCCTTCTGGGTGCCGGAGTTCATGTTCAAGCGCGACGTGATGCCGAACCCGAAGGAAAACCAGTCCGACAACGTCTTCCAGATCTCCGAGATCGAGAAGGAAGGCGCGTTCGTCGGGCGCTGCGCCGAGATGTGCGGCACCTACCACTCGATGATGAACTTCGAGGTCCGCGCGGTCTCGCCGGAGAAGTTCGCCCAGTACCTGCAGGCGCGCATCGACGGCAAGACCAACGGTCAGGCCCTCGAGGCGATCGGCGAGTCCCCGGTGGCCACCTCCACGTACCCCTTCAACACCAAGCGCGATATCAAGAGCGCTTCGGTGAACGAGAGCAAGTGAGGATTCTGATATGAGGATCGAAGCACGGATCTTCGAACTGCTCACGGCGTTCTTCATCCTGGTGGGCATCGTCTACGGCTTCTTCACCGCGCAGTCGCGCACCGGCATCGAGTGGGCCGGTACCACCGCGATCGTGCTGACCGCCGGCCTGTCGCTGATCATCGGCACCTACTTCCGGTTCGTCGCGCGTCGCATCGACCTGCGGCCCGAGGACTTCGAGGACGCCGAGATCGTCGACGGCGCGGGTGACCTGGGCTTCTTCTCGCCCGGCAGCTTCTGGCCCATCACCCTGGCCGCCGCCGGTTCGGTGACGGCGCTCGGCCTGGCGTTCTTCCAGTTCTGGTTGATCGGCCTCGGCGTGGTGATGGTTCTCGCCGCCGCCGCCGGCCTCGTCTTCGAGTACTACCTGGGCGTCGAGAAGCACTGACGCACTACGCACAATCGCCGCAATCCTGTACAGGATTGCGGCGATTGTCGTTTCGGGGACCTTCGGTAGGCCAGGGGTCAGGAGCGGCGCGTCGCGGCTCTGGCCGCGCCCGCGCTGCCGATCACGAGCAGCAGGATCGCCAGCGCCCACCGTCGTTGCTCCTCGACGACCGGGCGCGCGTCGACGACCTCGGGTTCCCGTTCTCGCGAGGCCGGGATCCGCACCGGTGGCCTCGGCGGGACCGTCGAAGGAACCGCGGGTGGGCTGGTCGGTGCGCTGGGTCGGGGTTGTTCGGTGCGAGCCGGTGGTGCGGGGAGTGCGGGAGCCTGCTGGGGTGGTGCGGGCGCCGGCGGTTCGGGGACGATCGGTGGTTGCGGGGGTATCGGGGCGGGGGCGACCGGTGGCGGGTCCGGGTTGGGCAGCGCCGGGGCCGGGATGTCGAACGGGGCCGGAGCGGGTGGAGGTATGTCGAACGGGGCGGGAGCCGGTGGGGGGAGGTCAGGCGGGATGGGTGCCGCTGGTGGTGGGAGATGTGGCGGGGCGGGTGCCGCCGGTGGTGGGACGTCGGGCGGGGGCACAGGAACGGGGGCCAAGGGCATTCCGGGCTCGGGGTGGGGTGGCTCGGGTGGCATCGGGATTCCCGGCAGGTCGCCGTGTCCCGGCGGCGGGGGCAGCGGTGGCTCTGGTGCGGGGCCGGGTAGCCCCGGCTCGGGGGCAGCGGGGCTAGGCGTCGTGCTCGGAGTTTCGGGGACCGGCGCGGGTGCGGGAGGGGGCGGCGGTGCGGGAGGTGCGTCGCGCCTGGGTGCGGGGCCGGGGACGATGATCTGGGCGAACGGACCATTCGCGCCGGGCTGGTTTTGTGAGTCACCGTCTGGTTCCGGGGCGGAGACCTTCGGCAGGGCCGGTGTGTTCGGCGTCTGCGGACGTGACGGCGCTGCGGGCCGCCCATCGATCGGGGTCGGTGGCGCCGGGTACTCGTCGACCGGTCGGTCCGGCCGGATCCCGCCACCCGGGATCCCTCCGCCCGGCTCAGCGCCGGGGACGAACGGAAATCCGGGTGCGGCGTCGACCGCACCCGGCAAGCACAGGCTGGCACCCACTGCGATCGCGCAGAATCCCGTGCGCATCGGTGTTCTCACGTGAGCTGACCCAGCACAGCGGTGAAGGCGTCCGGGCTGATCTTCGCCGCCCGGCCGTACGGGTTCTGCAACTGATAGATCGTGTAGATCATGAATGTGACCACGGCGGCGAAACTCGCCACGACCACGACGTGCACCCGGGCGCTGGTGCCTGCGAACATCAACGACAGGCCGATCGACAGCAGCGCGCCGAGCATCAGCGCCACCCACATCATCGGTGACAGCGTGCTGCCCGCGGCCTCCACCCGGGTCTGACGTGCCTCGTAGACCTCCCACAGCCGGTCCGCCGCCGCGATCTGGCGGGAACGTTGCCATTCGTCGGCCGCCGGTGTGGCGGCGATGGCGGTGCGCACCTCACTGAGCTCGGTCCAGGCGGTGTCGTCGACCTCCTTGGCGGCCTTCATGGCCGGCCATTCCACCTCGATCACCTCGCCGGTGTAGCGCCGCACCGAGGCCGAGATGGTGCTGCGGGCGGGTTCCGGCAGCGAATCGCCCGCCCACTGCAGGGCGAGCAGCCGGTCGGCCTCGTCCGAGACCGCCTTCTCGGCGGCGGAGTTGGTGTCGAGTACGCCGATGAGTAGGAACGAGGCGAGCACCACCTGCAAACCGGCGACAAGGGTGAACACCTGGCCCACCGACTCGTTGACCGATTCGCCCTCATGGCCTTTCCCGCGCCTGCGCAGGTAGTACGCGCACGTACCGGCCAGGCCGGCGATCAACACGACCCACAGCAGGGCTTCCCACAGCATGTCTCAGACATCCTTCGTCGGGTGATCGAATATGACCGGAAGTGAATCCAGGCAGATATGTCTGCCGTTCTCGAAGTAGCGGGTCGGTGTGCCCGCCAAGTGGTAATTCGGATACCTGGCGAGTTCGGCTAGGACCAAGGCGAATTCCTGCCGCGCGACGTGCGCGCCGAGGCAGAAGTGGATGCCGTGGCCGAAGGTGAGGTGCCGGATCGGACCGCGATTGAGCCGGAAGGTGTCGGGGTCGTCGAACCGGCGTGGGTCGCGGTTGGCGGCACCGGTGAGCAGCACCACCCGCGCACCCTCGGGAATCACGGTGTCGCCGATGACGACCTCGGTGGTCGTGCGCCGGGTGCCGTGGTCGACCGGCGCCCACAGCCGCAACGTTTCCTCCACCGCGGCGGGGATGAGGGTGGGATCGGCCCGCAACCGGTCCTGCAGATCGGGTCGCCGGGCCAGCTGCCAGAGCAGGTGCGCGAGGGTGTTCATCGATGTTTCGTGGCCCGCGATGGCGAACGCCACCAGCATCACATGCAGTTCGTCGTCGGTGACGGGCCTGCCGTCGAACTCCGCACGGACCAGAGTGGAGAGGTAGTCGTCACCGGGTTCGTCTCTGGCCCTGGCGATTTCCTGCCGCAAGAGTTCGGCGAACGGCGGCCAGAACCCGTCGGCGTTGGGGTCGGCTGCCATCCGGTCCCAGGTGTTGGCGGTGAGATCGCGGATGCGCCGCTGAGCGTCGGGGGAGAAGCCGACGGCCATGCCGACCACTGCCAGTGGCAGCGGGACCGCCAGTTCACCCACCAGGTCGGCGGACCCGCGCCGGGCCGTCGGCCGGATCAGTTCGGCCACCGCGACCTCGATGCGTGGCCGCAATTTCTGTGCGGCCGCGAGCAGGAACGGTGGGCGCATCAGTGACCGGTAGTTGCCGTGCTCCGGCGGGTCGTACTCCAGCGGCGCGAAGCGTGGCGTGCCTTCGGCTTTCGGGAAGAAGACCCCTGCGGCCGAGCTGTAGGTCTCGTGGTCGGTGAGGGCCGCGGCCACGTCGTCGTAGCGGGCGAGCAACCACATCCCGCCGTAGGCGGGGGAGTAGGTGACCCGGCTCTGTTCGCGGATCGTCCGATGCACTTCGATCGCCACATCGGGAGTGAAGGCTGGATCGTGATGATCGAATCGCTGCGCCAGACGGGCGAATTCGGCATCGGGAAGCAGTGTGGTCATCGCAGCACCGCTTCCACGGCCGGGGCAAGCTGGGCGAAGGGGTGGATGCGGTGCGGGTCGTAGGTCTCGTCGACGACCCATTTGACCAGACGGCGCATCGGTTCGATCCCGTCCTGCGGGGTGTCGGAGCGGAAGTGCGTGGCGAAGCCGAGTGAGACCAACCGTTGCGCGCCCGCGTGTGGCGCCAGGTCACGCAGGGTGTGTTTGAGCGATTCCGGCCATACCCCGACGGTCTGGGTGTAGGCGTTCATCGCGTCCAGTGCTCGTTCCGGGTGATCGATCGGGACGACATTGGCGACCCGACCGCTGAGCGAGGCGTGGAAATCGACCGGTTCGTCGGACAGCGAGACCAGCACGGCGCCTTCGTCGTTCGTTCCACCGAAGACGCGGAAGAAGGCCGGGCTGGTGCGCAGGGCGGCGATATCGCGGCGCAGTCCGGGGTCGAATCGGGTACCGGCCGTACTGACCGCCGGAGGCAGTGCCTGGATCTGTTCGTGAAGCAGTTCGCCCCACCGCACCGCTTGTTCGATGCCCGCCGTGTCCGTGCCGGTGCAGACGTAGACGACCCGGGCGTTGAAGCACGCGTCCTGATTGAGCAGGCCGACATCGGCGGCGGCGAGTGCCGCGGTCTCGTGCAGGGCGTCGTCGTCGGTGAACGCCTCGGGCCCGATGACCGTGGCGCTGAGCTTCGGATCGAGGGTGACCAATTCCAGCCCGGGCTGTTGATAGCGGGTGAGGTGCCGGACGGCCGCGAATCCGCCCCAGGCGACAAGCTTTTCGACATGAGCCGGCCGGTAGAGCGCGCTCTCGAACCGCTCGTCCCCGCCGCGCCAATAGGCGACGGCAAGGTGGCGCACCAGTGGATGCGCCGGATCGACCTCGGCCATCGTCCGCGCGAGCGCGACGGCGGTGTAGGGGTCGTTGGCCGGCAATTTCACCACCGCGTCGCCCCGGGTGAGGGCGTTGCGTACCAGGGTGATCGCGGCGATGATCGGGTTGTTGCCCGCGATGACATGCACGGTTCTCGCCCCGAAGGCCCGCACCCGCGCCGAGCCCCATTCGGCCCAGCCGTCGAGATACCGGATGCCGATGGTGTTCTCGGCCAGGTCGAGGGTGGTCTCGCGGGCGAACAGTCCGGCCAGCTGGGCGTAGGTGGAGCGCAGCACGGGCTCGGTGAGTCCGGAGCACCCGACGAGTTTGCCGAGGGCTTCCCGCAGGTAGGGATTGTCGTCGGGGTGTAGCCGCTGCCCCACCTCGTCGAGAAAGTCGATGATGTCGGTGGTCGGGAGTTCGTGGATGTCGCGCATGCTCGTCGGTCCGGGGCAGACCAGGCCGGGGAGCAGGCGGTGTGCGTCGGGTGCCCGGAAGGCCGCGTTCCCGGCGCCGAATTCGGGGCCGTCGTCCTGCACGGTTCGCCCGCGCACGAACGCGGGAGCCAGCGGTGTCCCCGTCATCAGAGCTCACCGTTGAGGAAGGCCAGCGCCTCGTCGAGCGCTTCCGCGGTGGCGGCGCAGGTGATCTTGTCGTCCCCACCGGGACCGGCGAAGCGGCTGATGGCCGCGCCGATCCGCGGGGTGGTCCGGCCGCAGACGCACGGTTCCCAGTCCACTGTCACCAGGTCGCCGGTGACGATGCCGCCCCAGTTCAGGTCGGCGGTCAGGTCGTAGAGGGCGACGCGGCCGGTCCTGGTTCCGGTGCGGGGCAGGACCGCCCCTGTGTCCGGGTCGAGCAGGTACAGCACCAGCCACGGTTCGAGGTGATAGCCACCGGCACCGCACTGCAGGTTCAGCGACATCACCTCGACCATGGCGTACACGAATCGCAGGGCGGGCACGCCCGCGAATCGGGCGGTGCGTTCGGCCCAATCATCCGGCAGTGCACCGGCTTTGGAGCCGCCTCCGGCGAAGATCACCGAGTCCGGTGCGAAGACACCGGTGAGTCCCTGTTCGGTCGCGCTGTCGGCCATACCGGACAGCACATCCCAGGTGGACAGGGCCGCCACCCGGGAACCGGCCAGCTCGTCGGCGAGGCGCCGCACGAACGCGGTCATTCCCGGTCCGGTGGCGCGCAGGGCCTCGGTGAACTCGGCCCGTCGCAGCGCGAGCGCGGGCGGCACTTCCACGCGGCCCGCTTCGCCGCGGGCGGCGGCTGCCCGGAGCCTGCCCGCCAGGAACATCACATCGGCGGAGAGCAGTCCCGGGTGCAGGCAGTGCATGCGGTCGGGTGTCAGCGCGATCTGCTCGGCCATGGCGGTCGCGTGCCGCGCGATGCCGCTGCGGCCGGTCCGGAAGCTCGGCCACACCACGTCGACGCCGGTGTGGTCGTCGTCGGGGAGCACGTCCATGCGCACGATGCGGTACAGCCGGTCGTACTGGATCTGGGAGTGCGGGATGAACGACATGGTGCCGGTAGTGCCCGACGAATGTGCCAGGCGCAGTTCGGTTCGCTCGTCCATCGTGGCGAGCCAGTCGTCGATCGAGGTGCAGCCCGAGACGTCGAGGCCGGTCAGGTCGACGGTGGTGAGACGCGACATCCACGTGTTCATCCGGTCGAAGCGGTTCTCGACGAGCAGTCGTGTCGGGTACGCCTTGTAGACCGTGTGGGGGAACAGCAGGGGTGCCGCGTCGTCGACGGTGTCGATACCGTCGATGTGCTGTTCGGTGGCGAGTGCGTCGAGAACCGGTATGCGTGGCCGCAACTCGTCGAAGCGCAGGCGTAGCGCGTCCAGTTGGAGTGCGGTCAGCTCGGTGGGATCCATGGTGTGCATGGCGATGCGTGACCGGTCGAAGTAGGTGGCGGCGTCCTCGGCGAAGGTGCGCAGGTCGGCGGTCGTGGTGACGGGAGTTGCGGTCATCGATGGCTCCTCGAGAGCAGGTCGGCGAGCGCCCCGGCGGCGGCGTCGATCGTGGGGTGATGCCACAGCAGCGTGGCCGGAATCTGGTGTCCGAGTAGCACGGTCAGTTCGCGACGCAGGATCGCGGAGAGCAGCGAGTCGAAACCCAGCTCGGTCAGGGCGATTCCGAGCGGAACCTCCGCGGGGGACACGCCGAGCAAGGTCGCCACGGACGATCGCAGCAGGGTGACGAGCGCGGCAGGCAGATCGGCCGGGTCGAGCGCTGTCCACCCGGCACCGGGACCGAGGGCGGTGGCCGGGGCGAGGTCTGCCAGCAGCGGCGGGTGGGCCGGGTGCGGGACCACGCGCAGCACAGCGACATTCGCGCCGCCTGCCGTGATCGGTCCGTCGAGGGCGCGCAACGCCTGCTCCGTCGAGATGTCGGCTGTGCCGTGGACGGCGAGTTCGGCGGTGATCGCCGTCGAGGACGTAGACATGCCGAGCCCACGCCAGCTGGTCCAGGCGATGGCCCGGCAACCGCTGTCGCCGAGGGCGCGGCGGTGGCGGGCGAAGCCGTCGACGAAGGCGTTGGCCGCGCTGTAGACCGGTTGACCCGGCAGGTGCAGCAGCTGGCCCGCCGAGGAGAACAGGATCAGGAAGTCGAGATCGCCGGGCGCGAACAACGCACCGAGAGCGAGGGTTCCGGCCACCTTGGCGGCCAATCCCTGCTCGACGAGGTCGGGCCGCAGGTCCGCGACCGGCACGTTCGCCACGGCGCCTGCCGCATGGACCACGCCGCGCAGCGGAGGCAGACCGTGGGCGTCGGTGTCGAGGGCGGCGGCGAGCGCGGGCCGGTCGGCCAGGTCGGCGGCCACGGTTCGCACGGTGACCCCCTGAGCTTCCAGCGAGCGTTGCAAGCGGTTCGCCCGCCGTGGGGCCGCCCGCCTGCTCACGAGAATCAGCCGGCGGGCGCCGCGCTGGACCAACCACTGGGCGGTGATCGCACCCAGGGCACCCGAGGCCCCGAGGACCGCGTAGGACGCCGCCGGATCGCAGCGCACACCCGATGTGCCGGAGTTCGACGGGACCGGCACCGCACGCAGGTGGTGCACGTGGCCATCGATGACGGCGGCGACGTCTTCGCCGGAACCCGGCGGTGTGCGCAGGTGTCCGCGCAGCGCGGCCAGGTCGTCGGCGGTCGCGCGGGCGGGGATGTCGACGACCCCGGCGAAACTGTCCGGGTATTCGGCGAGCAGAGCCCGGCCCGCGCCCCACAGCGCGGTCTGCGCCAAATCGGCGGGAGTGATGGCTGTAGTTGCCCCGCGCGTTACGCACCACCACGGTCCGCGCCGGGTCCGTGCGGTCTCGAACAGTTCGGTGACCATTCGCCGCACCGACTCCTCGACGGATTCATGTGTTCGCGGCCTCGGCGCGCAGACCATGATCTCGTCACCATCGCGGGCTGAAAAGGCTTGTCTCAATAGCGGATCGCCCCCGCGGACTGTGACGCCGGGTGCCGCGGTGGTGTCGGGATCCGGCTCGGCGATCTGCCAGCACAGATCAAGAGTGGCGGCAGGCGACTCGGCGACGGTATCCGGCTCGGCGTAGCGAACACCCGTCAGGCAGGCAAGCGATCTGCCGTCGGGGTCGGACAGGTCGGCGTCGACCCGCAGTCCCGCCCGGACGGTGACGGTGAGCACCACTTCCGCTGGTGGCGGGCCCGAGGGGAAGCGGCACTCGGTGATGTGAGCGGGCATGCGGAGCACAGGTGACCCGGGGAAGACCACCGACGCCGCCGACAGCGCCGCATCCAGAAACGTGGCCCACGAATCAGGCGCGGCCGCGGTGCTTTTCACGCGGGCGGACAAGCCCTGGTCGTTGCGCTCGGCCTCGATGATCTGCCAGTGCAGACCCATCGAGGTCACGCCGAGCGCGGCGAGCCGGTCGACGACGAAGTCGGCGGGCAGGTTCTCGCCGCGGTACCACAGCACGGGAGATCGGCGGGTTCGGCCCGTCGCGCGCCGGTAGTGGGCCGTGGTGTGGGTTTGCCACCCTCCGTCGGTCCGGGAGGACAGGGTGAGTCTGCCCGCCGAAGCGGTGACCTGGATGTGTCGTGCCGGCTCCACGGTGACCGGGACCCGAAGGGCAATGTCGTAGAGCCGCCGGCCGGGCACCGCCGCGGCGAATGTGTGCAGCAGGATCGCGGCGGGCACGATCTCGCTGCCACACACCGGGTGGTCACCCGGATAGGGCCGGACGGCGCGGTCCAGGTAGGTGTGCCAGACGCGGACCGGCGGTGTGGTGTTGACGACAGTGGGTTCGCCGCCGAGCAGGGTCGCGGAGGACGGGTCGTGGCCGACGATCGCGGTGGCCACCTCGTTCGTGCGCCGCCAGAAGTGCCGGTGTTGCCAGCGGGTGGTCGGCAGGTCGACCAGCATGCCTTCGGGATACAGTGCCGCCCAGTCGATCCGGGCGCAGAGGCGATACAGCTCACCGACCGCGGCGCGGAAGGCGGCGAGCTGGGGACGTTGTCTGCGCAGGGTCGGAACGACCCGGAAGGTCTCGTCGATCTCGGCGAGGGAATGGGCGACGACCGGGTGGGCCGAGATCTCGAGGAAGGTGCGGTGCCCGTCGGCCCCGGCAGCGGCGACGGCGTCGGCGAAGCGTACCGGTGCGGCCAGATTCGTCGCCCAATACGCGGCGTCGCGAGGCCGTGGATCGCGTGGATCGGTGAGGGCGGTTGTGTACAGCGGTACCCGGGCCGGGCGAGGCTCGAGATCGGTGAGTTCCTGAGCGAGCCGCTCGGCGATCGGGGTCAGCGAAGGGCTGTGGAACGCGAGGTCGGAATCGACGCGGCGGATCGGGATCCCGCGTGCGACCCAGTCGGCTGCCAGTGCGTCGACCGCGCGGCGGGTGCCGGAGACCACCGTGCTGCCGAACGACGACCGAACGGCCGCACCGACATCGTCGTAGCCCACCAGTTCGGCTGCCACTTCGTCGAAAGAGCGCGCCACCATGATCATGGCGCCCCGGCCGGTGGCAGGTTCGAGCAACCGGGACCGCACGCAGATCAGGCGCGCACCGGCCGCCGGATCGAGCACGCCGGCGACGACGGCCGCCGCGATCTCCCCGACCGAATGACCGAGAATCGCCGCCGGTCGCACCCCGTGCGCCTGCCACATCGCCGCAAGCCCCAGCTGGGTCAGGAAGATCGCGCACTGTGCGGTCGGGGTGTGGGCGAGGTCGCCGTGGCGCAGCAGATCTTCGGCGCTGCAGCCCCATTCGCTACGGAACACCGGTGACACCTCGGCTACGGCGGCCGCGAAAGCCGGGTCCGCGTCGATCAGCTCGGCACCCATTCCCGTCCACTGCGATCCGTGTCCGGAGAACACCCACACCGGATCGTGCGGTGGTGCCGAGCGGTGATGCTCGGCGGTGACGGCTGCGTCGAGGCCTGCGAGGAGTTCGGCGGTATCTCGGGCGTGCACGGCCACCCGGTACGGGAGATGACTGCGATGCCGGGCCCGGGTGAAGCACATGTCGGCCGCATCGATATCGGGATGCGATCGCACGGCGGTGGCAAGCGCCCGCAGTTCATCGCGCAGCCCGTCGGCCGAGGCCGCGCTGACAGCACAGAGGTGTTCGGCGCGAGGAGAAGTCGTCACCGGCGCTACAGATGGCGCGGCATCGACGATGAGGTGACACAGCGTGCCGCCGTAGCCGTAACTCGCCACACCCGCGCGCGCGGTGTGCTCGGTCGACGGCCAGTCGACGGTGGCGGTGGACAGGGCGATACCGTTGCGGTGCCAGTCGATGTCGGATCGCGGTCCGCTCGTGGTCCGCGTGGGCGGGATCGTCCGATGATGCAGTGCGAGAACGACTTTGGCCAGACCGGCGATGCCAGCGGCGGCCTCGAGGTGGCCGATGTTCGGTTTGACGGAACCGATGAGGCACGGTTTGTCCGACGAACGCCCGGTGCCGAATACCTCGGCCAGCGCGGCCGCCTCTGCCGGATCGCCGGCCCTGGTTCCCGTCCCGTGCGCCTCGACATAGTCGACCGAGTCCGGTGATACTCCGGCGTCCGCGCACGCGGCCCTGGCCAGATGCCGCTGGGCCGGACCGCTCGGCGTCATGATGCCGCTGGTTCGCCCGTCCTGACGGATCGCGCCGCCGCGCAGTACCGCGAGCACGCGGCGCCCGGCGGCGAGCGCGTCGTCGAGCCGCTCCAGGACGACGAAGGCACACCCCTCACCGCGACCGTATCCGTCCGCGGCGTCGTCGAACGACTTGGACACCCCGTCGTCCGCGAGCACACCGGCCTCGGCAAGCGTGACCGACAGCGCGGCGTCGCCCATCAGCATCACCCCACCGGCGAGCGCGAGCGGAACGGAATCGTCGCGCAGCGCCGACATCGCCTGATGTACCGCGACCAGCGACGACGAACATGCGGTATCCACGGCCACGCTCGGGCCGCGCAGGTCGAGCGCGTGCGAGATCCGGTTCGCCGCACCGCACAGCGCGGAGCCGATACCGGTCCAGGCGGTGACGGTCGACGGGTCGCCGAGCAGTCTGCGGCCGTAGTCGTCGGAACCGATTCCGGCGTACACCGCGGTGTCTGTCCCCGTCAACGCGGTCGGGTCGATTCCACTGTGCTGCAATGCTTCCCAAGCGACCTCGAGTGCCAGTCGGTGCTGAGGGTCCATGTGCTCGGCCTCGGCCGCCGGAATACCGAAGAAGGCAGCGTCGAATCCCGCGATATCGTCGAAATAGGCGCCGGGACGCAGCGCCCGCCGAACTGCGGGCACGTCACGATTGTCCGGCAGACGTCCCGGTGGCTGTTCACCGACGACGGTGCCGCCGCCGGTGATGAGCCGCCAATACGCCGACGGGGAGTCGATGCCCCCGGCGAAGCGGCAACCGATGCCGATCACCGCCACCGGTGTGTGTCGTGTCATGCGTCCTCCCGAGCCGGGCGCCGACCGGATGGTGTCCCGGCCGGCGCGAAAGAGCCTGTGCCGCCGACGATCAGGCCAGCGGGCCGATGTCGCCGTAGAGCCAGTTGCCGGGCGCCTGCGGATCGGAGCTGGTGTAGTACTCGTGCCAGGCATCGAGCAGTTCCTCGACCGACAGCGAACCGCTGCCGTCGCGGTCGAGCCGCTCGAAAGCCAGGCGGCTGTTCTCGGGCGAGGTGCCGAAGGCACGCTGGTACTGGAAGAACTCCTCGGGGGAGACCTTGCCGTTGCCGTCGGCGTCGCACAGCGCGAACAGGGCCTCGGCGAGCGGACGGAAGCCTTCGCGATACATGTCGCCACTGGCGGCGAACTTGCGCAGGCCTTCGCGCCATTCGGTCTTGCTGATCAGGCCGTCGCCGTTGGTATCGAACTCGGTCGACACGTTCTCCCAGAAGTTCTGGAAGGCGACCAGCAGCGCCTGGGCCTTGGGGGAGTCGAACGGCGCGTCGAGGTAGGCGATGATGCGAGCCGCCAGGGCGATCACGTCCGCCCGTTCCATCACCCCGTCGCCGTTCTGGTCGCCGTGGCCGAAGCACACGTCGAACTTGCGGTCGAGCATGTCGGATACCACTGAAGTCATTGCTGACACCACCTCGTCAGTAAGGGAGGGACACGAACTGTGGAATCCCGCGGCGAAATCGCAAGGGATGCGGGAGATCTCGAAGTTAGACCGCGGCGATCAGTCGGTGCAATGGTCCAGTTAACGCCTCGAATGCCGGTCGCGACGTGCTCGTGACACCTAATCGCCAGGCCGCAGCGGGGTTGCCGAACTCGCGACGGCGCTGCCGGGCGATCGGGTTTGGCACGGTTTTCTGGTGAAGATGGCACGGAAAATTGGGCTCGGCCGCTCGCGGTCCGAATGCGCGGAAAGCGGTCGGGAAGAGACGAGTTCCCCTGTTATGCTTGTGTTTTCGCAGCTTGGGAGTTGTCGGCACGGTCGAGCTATCGGGGACAGGCGCGGAGGTGGGGTATGCGGATCTATGCGGGTGTGCGCGAAACCGATGAGCGGCAACACGGTGGGCGAGATGCACCCGGTGGACGCCGGGCGGGCCATTCGTCCGGCCGAACCGGTGATGCGGAGCCTTTTCCGTCTGGTTTGTCTGATTCAGGGCAATCGATGGGCGAACCCCCGCATCGGGAATTCGCGTGCCTGCTCGACACGGCAGGCCGAGGCGGCGGCGGGGGGATCGCCCTGCGCGGGCCCCGGGACCTGAACCGTCTGGCATTCGGGTGCCGGGTGCGCGCCGACGAGGACTTCACCGCCACCCTCTGGACCCTGAGCACGGGCTCGGTGCTGGTCGCCCGGCTGCGCACCTCGGGTATCACCGCCGAGCGCGACGGCGGCGCCGCCCGTGATCATTACGGCCAGTACCTGCAGTTGAGCTTGGTGATCGATGGCCGGGTCGCCCTCGAACAAGGGGGCGCCCGCTCTGTCGCGGCGTCAGGTCAGGCGTTCGCGGTCTGCCTCGACTCGCCGTTCCGGTCGGTGCTCTCGCGGGGTGAGGCGCGCGCCGTCGACGTGCTGCACCTGTATGTGTCGATGGGTGCGCTGACCGCTTGGGGTCTGGAACCCGCCGCGGCGGGCGGTCAGGTGTGGGCGCTGTCCGGCGCCGCGGTGTCGGCACTCCTGTTCGCACGCGACCTCGCCTGTGGCGCAACGAGTCCCGCGCATCTCGGCATCGCCGCCCGGATCGACGAGATCGTCTTCCGGTCGGCCGTGGTCGCGCTGCTGGAACGCGACCTGGCCGGGGCCGCGATCGAGATATCCACCGAGGACATGCTGCGCCGCCGCGCGATCGACGTCATCGACCGCGCTTTCACCGACCCGGCAATGAACCCCGACGAGGTGGCGCGACGACTGCACGTGAGCAGAAGGACACTGTTCCGCGCCTTCGAGCTGCAGGGCCTGTCCGTCGCCGGACTCATCCGCGCCCGCAGACTGGTCGCCGCAGCGACCGCGCTCAGCGAAAGCTCACGCAGTCTCCGCGAGATCGCCGAGACCTGCGGATTCCGCACGGCCGACCAGCTCTCCCGTGCATTCCGGGCCGAATACGGCGTGTCACCCGCCGCGTACCGCACCGCGCGCCGCGCCGACACACTCACCGCCCGGTGTGCGCGCCAACCCTTCGTGCACACCACCAGAACCGCGTTCTGATGCGGGTATGCGTGCAGATGTCAGACGCTGTAGCGCAGCGCCTGCTCCGAACGGCAGATGTCGTCGATACCCGCGACGATCTCCCGCAGCTGCTCCGAGGGCAGGGCCGACGGACGCAGCCGGCAGGTGAAGGTGATGAGGCCGTAGTCGGCGGGGGTCAGGCCGCGGGCGGCGGCCTCGGCCCGCAGGTACGGCGAACGCACACCGTAGGTCATCGCGGAGATGACGGTGAAGCAACCGGAGCGTTCGCGGTGCTCGGAGAACAGGTCGTGCAGGCCGTAGAACACCGAACCGTAGTTGGCCAGCGGTGCGAACACGCCCACACGGTAGGCGGGGCCGCGCTCGGAGGAGTTGATGACGGTGTCGGCCAGGTACTCGGCATCGCGCATGGTGAGCACCTTCGGCGCGAACATCAGCGCGCCCGCCGCCGCGTTGCGCACCGGCATACCGGCGCGTCCGCCCGCCGCCGAGGCGATCGCGCCCAACGACTTACGGGTGCGGGTGCCGACCTCGCGCCGCGCCCGCAGACCACGGGTGGGAGCGGTGGGGTACAGGCTCGACCACTGCCCGAACCGGACCGCGCCGAGGGTGACCTGTCCGGTGCCGACGGGGCGGGTGACCTTCAGCGGCGCGGTGTCGACCCAGCGTCCCACCTGCAGCGCCGCGCTCCCGGGGTTGGTGATCTCGGCGGTCGCGTGCTCGACGAAGGAATCGAAGTCGAGGAAGCGGTCGGCGTCGGTGGTGAGCCAGGTGTGGTCCTTGTCGACCTCGACCACATCGAGGGTGAGGGCGGTGATGATGCCCGCGCGCCCGCCCGCACCGAGGATGCGCTGGAACCGTTCGGTGTGATGGCCACGCCCGCAAGTGCCGATCCGGCCGTCGGGGTCGACGTACTCGAGGTCGACGATCTGATCGATGAACATGCCGTAGCGGTGCGAGGCGGTGCTCACGCCACCGACGGAGGCGAAACCGCCCGCGGTGATGTCGCGGTGGTCGCCGACCACGGGCAGGCCGAGGCCGTGCGCGCCGAGGCGCCGGTCGATCTCCGACAGCTTCGCGCCGGCCTGCACCCGCACCGTGCGGCGGCCGAGATTGATGTCGAGGACCGAGTTCATCTTGCGCAACGACAGCACGCCGCGCTGATCGGCCAGCCCGAACGAGGACTCTTCGGTCGGTTCGCCGCCACGTACCGTCAGACGTTCGGCTCGATCACGCGAATCACGCACGGTGCGAACGACATCCGCAGTGTCGGTGGGGAGATATTCTTCGGAGGTGACGGTATGCGGCGTGCCCATGACCGCATAGCTAACCACAGCGCGGCGATTCTGGCGACGGGTAGTTCCCACCTATTTCCGCGAGGGCGGAAGTTGCTTGCTGAACAGGACTTTTCCGGTCGCGTCACACAGGTCGACCGTCAATTCCCCGGTGCCGCCGTCGATGCGGACCTCGCCGAAATGCTGGTACTCGAGATCGAGCGGCGAGGTGTTCGGCGCCGGGGGCGCGTGCACGAAAACGGCCTCGGGTCCGAAGGTCGGATCGAGCGGGTTGGGACCGAAGGCGCCCGCGTTGAGCGGCCCGGAGACGAACTCCCAGAACTCGTCGAAATCGGTGAAGTTCGCGCGTGCGGGCGAGTAGTGGTGTGCGGCGGTGTAGTGCACGTCGGCGGTGAGCCAGACGACGTCGCGCACCTTGTTCGCCTTGATCGCCGACAGCACCAGGGCGATCTCGGATTCGCGGCCCGACGGCGCGCCCGGCGCGGCATTGGCGACGCCTTCGAACGCGGTCTTGCCGTCGGGGACCACCACGCCGATCGGCAGGTCGGCGGCGACGATCTTCCAGGTGGCCGTGGACTGCTTCAAACCATCGATGAGCCATGCCGTCTGGGCCGCACCGAGCACCTGGCCCTGGGGTCCGATGTTGGCGGTGTTGGCGTCTTTGTAGGCGCGCATATCGAGGACGAACACGTCGAGCAGCGGGCCGTAGGAGATCTTGCGGTAGAGCCGCCCGTCGACGGCCTCGCGCGGCTCGAGCGGCATCCACTCGTGGAACGCCTGCCAGGATCGGGTGGCGAGGGTGTCCATGTTGCGCTCGGTGTAGCCCTTGTCGGCGGCGACCGTGCCGCCGGGCGACCAGTTGTTGGTGGTCTCGTGGTCGTCCCACTGCACGATCTGGGCGACCGAGGCGTTGAAGCGGCGGTAGTTCTCGTCGGTGAGGTTGTAGGCGTAGTTGCCGCGGAACTGGTCGAGGGTCTCGGCGGGCTGGTTCTTGGCGTCGGCGGTGATATTGCGCCACACGCGGCCGTCGGGCAGCGTCACCGATTCCTTCAGCGCGTTGTCGGCATAGATGACGTCACCGGAATGCAGGAACAGGTGCGGGTCGCGAGCGGCCATGGTCGCGAAGACCTTCATGCCGCCGACGTCCGGATTGATGCCGAAACCCTGACCCGCCACGTCGCCGGACCACACCAGCGAGATGTCGGCGGGTGCGGTCGGGGCGGTGCGGAACACGCCGCTCAGCGTTTCCGAGGTGGCGCCGTCCTCGCCTTCGAGCCGTACCCGGTAGTGCACGAGTTGACCGGCGGGCAGGCCGTTCACCCGCACGCGGCCGGTGCCGTCGGAGGCGGGCGTGAGCAGCGGGCCGGTGAAACGTCGTACGTCACTGAACTTCTCGGTGGCCGCCGTCTCGACGACCAGCGTGGCGGGACGATCCGAGCGGGCCCAGATCAGCGCGCCGTCGCTGCGCGGGTCACCGACCGCGATGCCGTGGGTGAGAGTCGGCCTGGCCCGTACCAATCCGGGGCCGTCACCACAGGCGGCCAGCGCGGGGCCGGTGAGCACACCGAGAGCGGAGGCGCGCAGCAGCGTGCGCCGGGACATCGCGAAGTCGACCATGTCCTGCACCGTGCCCGGACGAGTCGAACGGGCGGTCGTGTGTACGGCAACAGCCGGTGAACGCTGCCGGACGGAAAGACTCACGTCCACCTGGGCGAAAGGAAGTGTTCAGCGATCAAAGACCCACGGCGGCAGCGGTTTCGGGGTACCAGCGGGTGCATTCGGCGCGGAGCGGGACTGCCGTCTGGAGTTGGCACAGGATGGCGACGCCGCCGAGGAACGAACGCAATAAGGGTGTGTCGGCGGGTGGCATGGTGAGCTGGCGCAGGATGTTCGACAGGCTCAGGTCGGTGGCCAGGCGGACCTGCTCGCGCAACCAGTCCGCCGACAGCGGGTAGGTCGGGGACATGAGTGCTTCGCGAACAGGGCGGAGACGCTCGGCGACGGTGGCGATGTCGAGGTCGCCGCCGGGGGCGACATAACCGTGGCGGCGCAGCGCGGCTTCGAGGTCGGCCACGGATTCGGCGACGACGGCGGCGCCCACGTCACCGGCGACGGTGAGGAATGCGGGCGTCCAGGGCGTGCACGCACCGAAGTCGACCACCCCGAGCCGCCCGTCGGGCATGCGCAGGAAGTTGCCGGGGTGCGGGTCGCCGTAGATGAGGGAGGCGCGCGCCGGCGCGGAGAACAGGAATCGCAGGATGAGTACGCCCAGCCGGTCGAGCTCGGCAGGTTCGGCACGAGCGATCAAGCGCGACAGCGGGATTCCGTCGAGCCACTCGGTGACCAGCACGTCACCGCGCTGCGCGATCACCCGGCCGACCACCACGTCCGGGTCGTGGCGCAGGGCGGTGCGGAAGTGCTCGAGGTTGGCGGCTTCGCGGGCGTAGTCGAGTTCGGCGCCGATCTCCTCGCACAGCGCCTCGATCACCGGACGGGTCTCGGCACCCGGCAGCAAGGCGGTGAACAGGGGAGTGGCGCGGCGCAGGACGCTCAGATCCGCCAGCACCGCTTGCCGCGCACCGGGGTACATGACTTTCACCGCCACCGGTGTGCCGTCGTGCCAGCGGGCCCGGTGCACCTGACCCACCGATGCGGCCGCCGCGGCGCGGTCGTCGAACTCGAGGAACAGCGAACGCCAGCGAGGGCCCAGATGGGTGGCGAGTTCAGTGTGGACGGCGGCGGGCAGCATGGCGGGGGCCGAGTCGTGCAGGCGGGCAAGGGCTCGGCTGTACGGTTCGGCGAGATCGGGGGCGAGCCCGAGTTCGAGCAGGCCGAGCAACTGGCCGAGTTTGGCGACGCAGCCTTTGAGTTCGCCGAGCACCTGGAAGAGGTGTTCGGCGGTGCGGTGGCGGATCTCGCGCTCCACAGTGGCCGCGTCGCGTCCGGCCGCCCGTCGGCCGATCCCCGCTACGCGTCTGCCCATATAGGCGACGGGCACCGCTGCCAGCCTGGTGCCCCGGGCGACCCGGCCGGTGGGCGGCGCCCCATCGGGCTTGCGGCGGGGAAAACGCACGACACGACCCGCGTCGAATTCATCTGCGGCCATGTCCACCTCGCCCTCCCCGTCGACGGCCACGCGACCCACATCCTCGGCCCGCGTGTGCGGCACACGTTACCAACCGGTCGTGGTGGCGTCCGCACATCAGGACCTGTCGAACAGGCGACTGCCCGAGCAGAGATGCGCCTGCGTGGATCCGCTGCCAGGTGCCCCCGGGCTCAGCCGGACCGAACCGCAGGCGGAGCTGAGCCGAATATCGCGAGGCGGCTCAGCCGAGGGCGCCGAGTCGGTGCAGGCTGCCGTGGATCTCCTGGGTCCAATCCCGGTGGGCCAGCTGGGCGTAGTCGACCCAGAACATCCCGATTCCGTCGCGGGTGCCGCGCAGCAGGCCGCCCTGGATGTCGGCCTCGAGGACCACGGCCATGCCCGTTTCGGTAGCGATGAAGGTGACCTCGAGCTGGTTCACCCGGGGAAAATGCGGGGAGCGGCCGAATTCGAGTTCCTGGTAGAACGGCAGCCGCTGCGGTGTGCGGTTGATCCGGCCCGCCTCCACGTCGGTGCGCAGCAGCGGAAAACCCATGCGCCGCACCGCGTCCAGCACCACGTGCTGAGCGGGCAGCGCGCCGATGCCGATCGGATCGGTGTCGGTGGAATCGACCGCACCGTGCAGATCGACCACGGTGCGCAGGGCGACCGCCGCGCCGGGCAGGTGGTGGCCGTCGAAGAAGGTGATCGGGGTTTCCAGCGGAACAGGTGCGGCGAAACGGAATTCGGTGATCCGGCCGGCACCGAGCGTGAACGGCCCGGTGACGGCGACGCGGCCGAACGCCTGGTCGGCGACGCGCTCCTCACCGTCGGCGTATTCGCGCTCGACGCGGGTGATGAACTCGACGGCCACCTGCCCGACCGCCTGATCGACACGCCCACCGCGCAACCGGATGACACCCTCGACGAGACCACCCGGTTGCACACCGGGAGTGAACAATTCGGTGTCGACCTCGGCGCCGCCGACACCGGCCGCGGCCAGCATTTGCTTGAACATGTGACCAGTCTGGCCGACGGCCCTTACGAGATGCTTATCAGGCGCGGTGCCGAGCCGGCCTGCGGCACAGGGGGATCGGTGTCAGCTGGCGGCGCGGTCGGGGATGCGGGTGGCCTCGATCTGGTGATCGGTAGGCTTCACACCCTTCTTGAGGCTGTGGGCGTACACGTCGACGTATTCCTGACCGGTCAGGCGCATCAGCTCGTACATCACCTCGTCGGTGACGGCGCGCTCGACGAAACGGTTGCCGCTCATGCCCTCGTACCGCGAGAAGTCCAGCGGCGCACCGAACTTCAGCGTCACCCGGTGACGACGCCACTTGAACGGTCCGGGCGGGGACACCTTGTCGGTGCCGATCACCGCGACCGGGATGACCGGGACACCGGTCTCGAGCGCGAGCCGGGCCATGCCGGTCTTGCCCTTGTAGAGGCGGCCGTCGGGGGAGCGGGTGCCCTCCGGGTACAGGCCGACCAGGCGGCCCTCGTCGAGCAGCTTCTTGGCCGCGTTGAGCGCGTCCTCGGCGGCGGTGGCGCCGCTGCGGTCGATCGGGTACTGGCCGGTGCCCGAGAAGAAGAACTTCTGCAGACGGCCCTTGAAACCGGGGGTGGTGAAGTACTCCGCCTTGGCCAGGTAGTTGATGCGGCGCGGGCTCAGCAGCGGCGCGAACAACCAGTCGGCGAAGGAGAGATGGTTACCCGCCATGATGGCCGGCCCGTCGGTCGGGATGTTCTCCACACCTTCCACAACGGGTCGGTTGTACAGGTGCATGAACGGTCCCACGAGTACGAACTTGAGCAGCCAGTAGAACATGGCGTCCTTTCCCCGGGGACCGGGATGGTCGTGTGCAGCCTCGTCGGAAAACGACTTTACCGCTGGTCGCAGGTCACAACCAACCAGGACGGTAGCCGACGGGCATGGGTGTGACCCTCATCTCCCGGTAGTACCCGCCAGCGGCGTTCCAATCGCCGCCCGGGCCAATTCGGCGGCCCCGATCATGCCCGCCGCCTCGCCGAGCTGGGTCGTGCGCAACCGCACGAGGGGGCGATGACCCGAGCCGGTGACTGCACTCGCGTAGTGCTCGCGGGCCTCGTCGAGGAACAGCGGCGCCGAACTGCTCACCCCACCGGCGATCACCACGAGATCGGGGTCGAAGATGTCGCTGACGAAGGCGAGCCCGAGCCCGAGCCAGCGCGCGAAGTCCGACATCACCCGCACCGCGAGCGGGTCACCGTCCTGGGCGGCACCGGCCACCCGTCGGCCGGTGAGCGAACCGGGATCGCGGATCACATCGCGCGCGAGCACCGAACGCACGGGGTCGGTGGCGAGCATTTCGATCGCGGTGTCGGCCAGCGCGGTTCCGCTGCAATAGCGCTCCCAGCAGCCGCGTTTGCCGCACGCGCAGGCGCGGCCGTCCGGGACCACCTGCAGGTGGCCGAGTTCGGGTGCGACGCCGTGGCTGCCGCGGTAGAGCCGGCCGTCGATGAGCAGGGCCGCGCCGATGCCGGTGCCGATCGCCACGAGGACGACGGTGTGCCCGCCTGCCGCCGCGCCGAAGCGGTACTCGGCCCAGCCCGCCGCGTTGGCGTCGTGCTCGAGGATCACCGGCAGTTCCAGCCGGGTGGTGAGCCGCTGAGCCACCGGCGCGTCCTGCCAGGGCAGGTGCGGGGCGAACCGGACGGTGGTGCGGTCGGCGGAGATGAACCCGGCCACCGCGAGCCCCACCGCCGCGATGGGATGCCTGCGGGCCAGTTCGCGCACGGACCGGTCGATGGCGGCCTCGAGCGCGCGGGCCGAATGCGGTGTCGGCGCCTGCACGGTGTCGAGCACCTCACCGTCGGCGTCGACGACGGAGGCGCGGATATTCGTGCCGCCCACGTCGACTCCGACGGTCAGTGGGTGGGTACTCGCCTGGCTCATCCCCGGATCGTGACCGGAATATCGACATAACGCGAGCGTGGCGCGCGGGCGCCCGCGGGCCGCTCCTCGCCGTGGGCCGGACGTGTGCCTGCACCGGCGGTGAACTGCCCTGTGCCCGACGCGGTTTCGTCCGCCGGTTCCGGGGTGATGTGCGGGGTACGTGCGCTGAATTCGTCGACCCGGCGTGGGCGGGGGGTCGGCTGTTCACCGAGACCGGTGGCCCGAGAGGAATCCTTGGGCGTAGCGGACCCGTCCGACCGCGGCGAGGCCGGTCGATCACCACGCGGGCCGCTCGGCGCGTGCGGGTTCCGATGATCGCCGTGCGTGGCACCGGCACCGTTCGTCGGATGCGCCCCGGGCGCTTCGTCGGTCGGCTGGTATCGCTGTGCCCCCGTGGCATTCGCGCGCGCGTGCCCGGGGTGGCCCGCGGCGTGATCGGCCCATTCCGGGGGCAGGACCGGCTCCACGGGGACGCCGGCGAGGGCTTCGCGCAGGACCGTCACCATCGAGGTGCCGTGTTCGGCGAGGGCGGCGACGACGTCGTGGTGGTCGCCGCGGACCAGGGCCGCGGCCGCGCATACCGGGCACCAGGCGCAGCCGCCGAGGTCGGCCGCGCCGTCGGCGGCGGTGCGGCGCAGCACCGGTTCGACGCGCGCGAGCAGCACCTCGGCGAGCAGGCGCAGTTCTTCGGCGAACTCGGCGAAACCGTCGTGGTTGCGGTCGGACTGCCTGTCACTGCTCATGTGCGCCTGGCCTTCGTGTAGTTCGGATCGGCGGGCCACACCTGCGGATCGGGCCGGAACCGGACAACGAGATGACCGTCGTCGAGCTCGGCGCCCGCCACCGTGCAGCGGCGAAGCACCGGCGCGAGGCGCACCCTGGTGCGCACCCCGTCAGCTCCCACGATCAGATCGTCCTCCACTCGGCCCAGCCGCAAGGTGCCGGGATCGACCACCGGCAGCCGCATCCGCATCGCGTACACGGAGTCGACGCCGGAGCCCGACTCCCATCGAACCATCGGTTCCCCCGATTCCGCAGCCCCGAGCGATGGGCGGGGCAGCGTGTCGACCGAATAGGAGAACGCGGACAGCGCGCTCAGCCCCACCGGTTCGGCCCCGGCGTGCTTGGCGACGACGATCGGGACATCGGTGAGCTGCTCGTGTAACCGCGCGACCACCTCGAGTTGTTCGGCGCGCCGATTCAGATACCAGTGCACCGCCGGGTGCGCGTTCTCACCGGGCGGCGGGACGGGTGCGAGCACCTTGTTCACCACCACCGCGTCCAACCGCAGGCCGAGCAGTGCCGCGGCCGAACGCACCCGCCGCGCCTCGGCCACCGCGACCTGCTCCGGTCCGGTGACCAGGCGGGCACTGGTGCGGGCGCGGTCGGCGAGCAGGTCACGCACCTGGGTCACCGCGTTCACCACCCGCTCCACCGCCGCAGCCAGTACCGCTTTACGCAGGTCCGTGCCGATCGCGCTCATCGCGCGAGCGTGCTTGGGCCAGAGCCGTTCCAGGTAGTTGAGCAAGGTGTCGGGGGCGGTGACGATCCGCAGCATGTCGGCCGAGGGCGGACAGTCGACCACGATGACGTCCCAGTCGTTCTCCTCGGCGAACTGCCCGATCTCCACCAGCATCAGCAGTTCCTGCACCCCGGGCAGCCCGGTGAGCTCGGCGGGATCGAGTGCGGCCAGGTCGATGCCGTGATCGTGGCCGCTGCCCTTGTCCAGCATCCGCACCACATCGCGGAACCGGTCCTCGAGCAGGGCGAGGGAATCGATCTCGATCACCTCGAGACCCGGCGCCACCCGCGCCACCCCGGCCACCGTGCCCGGGTCGTGCGGGAAACGGAAACCCAGCGCGTCGCCGAGGGAATGCGCCTGATCGAGCGAGGCGATGAGCACCCGTTCGCCGGCGCGCGCGTAGGACATGCCCGTCGCGCAGGCCAGCGTCGTCTTGCCGACCCCGCCCTTGCCGACGAACAGTTCGACGCGGGTGATGCCCGGGGCGCTCAGCCCTCGACCCGCTTCTTCAGTTCGTTCAGCGCCGTATCGGTGATCACCTTCTCGGCCTTGCGCTTGAACATGCCGATCATCGGGATGTTCAAGTCGACGGTGAGCTCATAGGTCACCTCGGTGCTGCCGTCGGGACGGTCGAGCAGTTCGTAGCTGCCATCCTGGGCTTTCTGCAAATCGCCCTCGAGCAGGTGCCAGCTCACCGCCTTGCCGTCGGCACGCCAGCTGTAGCTGAGGGTGTAGGCGTCCTTGACGACGCCCGCGTCGAGCACGAAGCGCGCGGTCGCGGCCCGGCCCGCCGCGTCGGTGCCCAGCACCTCGACCGATTTCGCCGCGGCCACCCATTCCGGGTAGGACTCCAGATCGGCGATAACGGCCATCACCTGCTGCGACGGCGCCTCGATGACGATCGATCTCTTGGTCCGGTCGGGGGCCATGGATTCCTTTCGTTACAGCGCCGAGGCGGGGGCGACGCCCGCGGGGCGGCCCGCTTCCAGCCGTGCCTTCAGTTCGAACGACATGTCCTTGCCCGCGACCCGCCGCGCGCGGTTGGCGGCGGCCAGCGCACGCGGCGTGAGCGGCTTGCTCGCAGTGGGCTCGGCGTGCAGGAAGTAGTGCAGGATCGCGCCGTCGGCGACGGCCTCGAGCCACACCTCCATGGTGCCGGTCAGCGGGCCCGCGACCGTCCAGCGGATGCCCTTGTCGCCCCGGTCCTCCCGCACGTCGAGGTGCAGGTCGGGCCACCAGCGGCGCCAATTGTTCGGTGCGCCGAGCACCTCGGCGATCGCGGCGGGCGGCGCGGCGAGAAAGGTCTGATCGGCGACCTGGATACTGCTCACCTCGCTGAGAGTAATGGACGCGCCACCGCGACAGTCCGGGGTGTCATCCGAGCAGTTGCCGCAGACGGGCTCCCTGGCGATCCCAATGCCAGTTCCGCTGCACCCATTCGCGGCCCGCGGCACCCATGCGCGCGGCGTTGTCGCGGTCGGTGAGCAGCTCGACGATGGCATCGCTGATCTGCGGCAGCGAACGACCGTGCACCACCAGACCGGTCTCGCCCTCGCGCACCGTCTCCGGCGCCCCACCGGAATCGCCTGCCACCACCGGCACCCCGGTCGCGGATGCCTCGAGGAACACGATGCCGAGGCCCTCCACGTCCAGCCCGGCGCCACGGGTGCGGCACGGCATGGCGAACACATCGGCGATGGTGTGGTGGGCGGCGAGCTCACCGGAGGGGACGCGGCCGGTGAACACCACGCTGTCACCGAGGTCGAGGGCCTCGGCCAGGCCGCGCAACCGGTTCTCGTACGGTCCGCCGCCCGCGATGACCAGCACCGCGCCGTCGACCCGTTCCCTGATCTCGTTCATCGCGACGATGAGCATGTCCTGGCCCTTGCGTGGCACCAGTCGCGACAGACACAGGACGGTCGGCCGGTCGCCGAGGCCGTAGCGGGCGCGTAGCTCGGCGCGGGCGCCCGGGTCGGGGCGGAATTCGGACGGGTCGACGCCCGGGGGCAGATGTTCCAGCGCCGCGCGCGGACCGAACGCCGAGGCGAACCGGCCTCGGGTGTACTTGCTGACGTAGGTGACCACATCGGTGTTCTCGCCGATCGTGCGCAGCACCTGGCGCGAACCGGGCAGCATCGACCAGCCGACCTCGTGCCCGTGGGTGCTGGCCAGGATGCGTTCGGCGCCCGCTCGTCGCAGTACGGGCGCCATCGCGGCCAGTGGCGCGGCGGCACCGAACCAGACTGTGTCGCAATCGTTTTCGCGCAACAGCGCACTTGCTCGCTTGATCACGGCTGGGGTGGGAAGCATGAGTGTGGTCGGGTGGCGGACCACGCGGAACTTCTGGGTGGCGTCGAACTTCTCGTGACTGTCACCGCGCCAGCGGGGGGCGTAGACGACGAGGTCCTCCGGGGGCAGCTGCTGGGTCAGTGCCTGCAGATAGGACTGGATACCACCCGGCCGAGGTGGGAAATCGTTGGTAACCAGGAGAGTTCGGGCCATAGTGAACAACCTAATGTGTCGGTGCCTCGACGAGGGGCGGCGGTCGGGCGAGGTGGCCGGTGGTCAGACAGCGTGGGCGCGCAGCCAGGAGCGCCAGCCGTCGAGCAGCTGGGATCGGGAGGCACCGAGCACGGTGGTGATCGCCGCGTCCTGTGCTGCGGTCGACTGCGAGCCCTGCGCGAGCTGCCGGTACAGCTGGGTGAGCGCGGCCGGACCGTGCTGGTCGGCGATGTAGGCGCACGCGCTCCACGCCGATTCGTAGGCGAAGGCGGCGTCGGTGCCGGTGAACTCGGCGTCGGTGACCAGGTCGGCAGGCAGCGTGCCCGCCCGTAATCGGGTGGTGAGTGTCGGGGCGATCTGCGAGAAGGTCTGACCGCTCGCGCGCTGGGCGACGTACTCGGCGAACCCCTCGAGTAGCCACTGCGGTGCACCGTCGACGGTGACCGCACGTGTGGCGACGTGGGTGAGTTCGTGGCGCAACAGGGTCGCCATGCCTTCGTCACCGACGCGGCGACGGGCATCGGGGTTGAACACGATGCGCTGCTCGGTGGGCTCGGTACCGGGTACGTAGGAGCCGGTCAACGACACCGCGGCCACGTCGGCGGTGGTCGACGCCCCCGCCCGGCGGGTCAACGCGGTGAACTCGGCGCTGTTGCTCGCGACCACGATGACTGGTGCCCGGTTCCACTCGGTGCCCCACACGGCGCTGACGTCGGCGATCGCGGGCGCGAGCTGGGCCTCGAGCACCTCGAGATCGGCTTCGTGGCCCGGATGAGCGACCACCAGCGCGGTGTCGGCGCCACCGGCCTCGACCTGACGCACCAGGATCGGGCCGAACGGCTGCACCTCGCGGCGCACCGGGGCCAGACGCGGATCGTCGATGCCGACGGTCGTGCCGAGCACCTCGGCCTGATCGGTGGCCAGCTGCAGCGGTCCGGCGTTGCGCGGCACCAGGATCAGGGCGACGCACGCCCCGGTCAGCAGGGTGACCGACGCGAGCGTGAGACAGAATTCGAGTCGGCCACGCGCCGACAGCCAGGTGCGCACGTTCACGGCCTCAGTATCGCCGGGCCGAGTGATAGGGGGTGGTGTCGATCGGTGCGACGGCGACGGGTACGCCGAAGGTGGAGGCGTGCACCATCATTCCGTTGCCCGCGTAGATCCCGACGTGCGAGATCTCCGGATAGAACAGCACCACGTCACCGGGTTGCAGATCTTCCTTGGCGACGGGCGTGCCGTACCCGGCCTGCGCGGAACTGGTACGCGGGACGTTCTTGCCGACCTGCTTGAAGGCCCACTGCACGAGACCGGAGCAGTCGAACTGGTCGGGGCCCGTGGCGCCCCACACGTACGGATCGCCGACCCGGGTGAGGGCGGCGGCCAGCGCGCTCGTTCCGCTGCCGGGAACGAGGCCCGCGAGCAGGCTGTCGCGATCGAAGCCGGGCGGGAAGGGGGAGCCGGCGAGAGTTGACTTGTCGCGGGCCGACAGCGCGCCCCACGCCTCGACGACCTGGGTGGTCGCGGCCGCGAGGTCGGCACGCTTGCGGTCGACATCGGCGCGCACGGCCTCGGCGGCGGCGGTCGCGGCGCGGGCGGCATCGGCGGCGGTGCGGGCGGTGGTCTCGGCGGCGGTCGCCGCGTCGGCGGCCTTCTTGAATTCGCGGACCGAGTCGGCGGTCTGCTGGGACAGCACGTCGAGGGTAGACATCTTGTCCAGCAGTTGCTGGGGGGAGTTGCTCGACAGCACGGCGAACATGCGGTCGGTGCGCGCGCCGGTGTAAGCGGCCACGGCGGCGCGGTCGATCATCGGCTGGAACTTGCGCACCTCGGCGCGGGCGGCGTCGGCTACGGCCGTCGCGGCGGCGAGCGCGGCGTCGACATCGCGCTGGACGGCCAGTTTCGCGTCGAGTTCGCTTTGCGCGGTGAGGGATTCCTGGTTGACCGCTTCGGCCTGCCGGGACAGGTCGACCATGCGGGCGATCGCGTCACCGGCGGTGGTGGGGAGGGCGACCGGGTCGGCCGAGGAGGGGCCGGCCACGGCGGCGGTGCATACCAGGACGGTCGCGGACAGGGCTCCGGCCAATCCACGCGCTGCGTGAAATCTCCGGTGTTGTGATCTCACAGTGCCCCGTGCCCCGTTCTCTCGATATCCGACGATGCAAGCGCCTTACCTGAACCCGGACTTCCTCGTCCGCCACGAAGGTCTCGATCAGATTACGGAACGGCGAGGGTTCGTGTCCAGTGGGGCACGAAAGGGTCACGGTGCGCCCTTCCCCGAGAACGACGCACCGTGCCGGCTGGATCAGAAGCGGCGAGCGCCCGCGAACGGCATCGAGTCGAGCGAGGCGACGTGCACCGGCGAACCCGAGGTGGCGGCGTGGACGACATTGCCGTCACCGGCGTAGAGGCCCGAGTGACCGCCGCCGTAGAACGACACCAGGTCGCCGGGGCGCAGGTCGCCGAGCGCGACCGGGGTGCCCGCGCCGAGCTGGGCGCCGCTGGTGCGGGGCAGCTCGACGCCCGCCTGGCGGTAGGCCCACTGGACCAGACCCGAGCAGTCGAAGGCGTCCGGGCCCGCGGCACCGTAGACGTAGGGGGAGCCGACCTTGCTCAGCGCGGCATCGAGGGCGATGTCGGCGGCGGTGGCGGTGGGCGCGGTGAACACGTGCGGCGCGGCCGGGGCCTCGATGCCGGGGATGCCCGCCGGGATCGGGATCTCGTTGGGCACCTCGAAGGTGCCGATGCCGGGCACGGTGACGGGCGTCGCCGACGCGGGAGCGGCCGGCAGGAGGAACGCGCCGATGGTGGCAGCGCCGACGGCTCCGGCGGCAACGGCACGCTGCGCCTGACGCTTGACGGTGTTGGTCGCCATGATGCGGTACTTCCAATCTGCCCCACGACGTCCCGTCCGTATGACGGGGCGGACTCCTCGCGCCGAGCCGTTGCGGCCTGGCGGACTCCGTGAGGTCTCGAAAAGGTTACGAACCAATCACGGTGGTTTGTAAAGTCGGACATGCGTCCTGGAAGGGAATTCGTCGATTCGACCGGAACGAACGTGCGACGTGAGTCACACCGAATCACGAAAAGATAACGCCAGGTCGAATTTCTCGAGCGGGCCGACTGCCACCCGGCGCGGCATCGGGTCGGTGTGTCTGTGCGACACGCCGTGAATTCTCAGTGAAGTCCCAGGTTGGGCGAGCGTGGCGCCAAGGCGACCCGCCGGTTGGCATCCAGTCAACACGCCGGGCGCGCCGCCCGCTGTCGCGGTCGGAATCTGGAAACGTCACTTATCCGATCGTTTCGGCGGCAGTAATGCATAACTGCGATATCTGTGATGCCGGTCTCAATTGGGTTTGCTCGCGGTCATTTTGTTCGCATCGGTGCGAAATATTCGCGGCGAATGATCGGCATCGGGTCGGGCACCGGGCTCGCGGACCTGGTCCCGGTGGGTGGGACCGATCTTCGGCCGATTCAGCGAAACCCGTTGGGGCGGTTACGGTACGGTCGAATGTTCGCGGTGCGAAGGGGGAGCGGTGGCCGACGACCAGGTACTCACCGACATGCTGACGATGCTTGACCGCAGTCCGGGGGTGCTCGCGCTGCGCGTGTGCGTCATCGAGCTGCTGATCGAGCGGCAACGGTATGCCGACGCGCTGGCGCATTGTGGTGTCGCACTCGGAGACGAGCCGGGGAACGCGCAGGTCCTGGCCTTGATGACACGGTGCAGTACCGCGTTGAGTGGTGGATCGCCGGAACCGGCGCCCGCCGCCCCGCCCGCTGCCGTGCCGACCGGCTACGACTGGGCGGCCGCCGAGAGCCAGGTCGGCGACATCATCGCCCCCGCCTTCGTCGATGCCCCCACCGAGTTCGTCACCGACGACGACGCGGCCACTCTCGAACGCCCTCGCTTCGGCTTGGCCGATGTGGGTGGCATGGACGAGGTGAAGCGGCAACTCGACCTCACCCTGCTCGGTCCGCTGTGCAATCCCGAACTCGCCAAGGCGTTCGGCACCTCCGCCCGCGGCGGCCTGCTGCTCTACGGCCCGCCCGGCTGCGGCAAGACCTTCATCGCCTCGGCGGTGGCGGGGGAACTCGGCGCCAACTTCTATCCGATCGAGATCGCCGACATCCTCGACATCTACACCGGGTCGAGTGAGCGCAATGTGCACAGCGTCTTCGAGATGGCCCGCCGTAACGCCCCGTGCGTGCTGTTCCTCGACGAGGTGGACGCGCTCGGACACAAGCGCAGCCAGATGCACGGCTCCTCGGCGATGCGCACGGTGGTGAACCAGCTGCTCACCGAGATGGATTCGGCGACCCACAGCAACGAGGGCGTGTTCGTGCTTGGCGCGACGAACCACCCGTGGGACGTGGATGTGGCGCTGCGCAGGCCGGGCCGCTTCGACCGGATGATCTTCGTCGGTCTACCGGACGCGGCCGCGCGCCGGTCGATCCTGCACTACCACTTGCGCGACCGCCCGATCGCCGGCATCGACCTCACTGCCCTCGCCACGCACACCGAGGGCCTGTCCGGCGCCGACCTCGCCCACATCTGCACCTCGGCCACGCAGCTGGCGATGGCGGACTCGATGCGCACGGGCGAGGTGCGTCCCGTCGGCATGCCCGATGTGCGGGCCGCGCTCGCCCAGGTGCGGCCGAGTACCGGTGCCTGGTTCGAATCCGCCCGCAATGTGGTCGAATTCGCCAACGGCGACGGGAGCTATGACGATCTCGCCCGGTACCTGAAGCGCATCAAGCGCTGAACCGGCACCGATGAGCGAACCGCGACTCGACCGGGCCGTCGTACTGGTCGAGTTGGACCGGCTCGAGGCGGCCCGCGCCGAGCTGGCCGCCCTCCTGGCCGTCGAGCCCGACAACGCCGATGCCCACGCACACGTCGCGCACACGTGGCTGAGGTCCGCGGATTTCGCCACCGCGAGCGCGGCGGCACGCACGGCGCTGCGCCACGACCCCGAGCACCTGTTCGCGTGGGTCCTGCTCGCGCTCAGTGAACACGGCTTGTTCGACCGGCTGACCGACACCGATCGGATCGCGGCGCTCGCCCATCAGGACGAGGCGGTGCGCGCGGCGTACACCTGCGTGGACCTGAACCCTTGGGCGGCCGAGTGTCACCGGGTACTCGCGGTCGTGCTGGCGCCCCGGGACCGCGAGGCGGCGCTGGCAGCCGTCGACGTCGGCATCGAACTCGACCCGCAGGAACCCCTCCTCTACATCACGCGTGCCCGCGTGCTGTGGCACGGCGCCGAGGCCGACGCCCAGCGCGCCGCGGCGTTCCGTGCGGCACTCGAGCAGGCGTTGCGGCTGGAACCCGACAATGCCGAGGCCATGTATCTGCTCGGCGCGGACGCCGCGCGGTCGGGCAGGCGGGCGGATGCCGAGCGGTGGTTGTTGCGGGCCGCCGAACTCGAACCGGCCCACGGGCCCGCGGCGCGGGAACTGCTGCGGCAGGTACCCGATCCTTCCGGGTCGTTGCGAGACCCGGCGGTGCGCCGCGAGTACCTCGGCGGTCCGAGCGCCGGCGGTGCCAGACGATCGAGCACAGGCGTGATCGCCGTACTCGTCTTCTTGTTCGTCGTCGGACTGGCCCGCGCTGTGTCGGGAGTCGACACCGACGACGCCTCGACCCGCCCCACCACGACCCTGCGCCCACCGCTCACCAATTACAAGCCGCAGCCGTTGCCCAACTTCCCCGAGTGGAGCCGCTACTTGACGGCTCGTCCCACCCCACCCCTCCCCGCCTGGCCACAGCACGTGCCCCGCTGAACCCGCCACCCTTCACCGAGGCAACCTCCTGGCACGGCGGAGGGATCGCCGCGCAGCGTCGGGACCGCATGGGGCCGCCGACTCGAGCGCGCCAGCGCTCCAACAATCCTGTCGGACCCCTTCCTTACTCTGCTGTCCGTGCCCGACCCTGTACTCCCGGCCGCGCGGCAGCTGGCCTTCGACGAGCTCGATACGCCGTTGTATGCCACCACTTTCGTCGTCGTCGACCTGGAGACCACCGGGACCAGTCCCGACGGTGATGCGATCACCGAGATCGGGGCCGTGAAGGTGCGTGGGGGAGAGGTGTTGGGGGAGTTCGCGACCCTGGTGAATCCGGGGTACGAGATTCCGCCCGCGATCGTGCAGATCACCGGGATCACCACGGCCATGGTGTATGCCGCGCCGCGGATCGAGGCGGTGTTGCCGGGGTTTCTCGAGTTCGCGGCGGGGGCGGTGCTGGTGGCACACAATGCCCGGTTCGACACGGCTTTCCTGAAAGCCGCTGCCGCGCGCCAGGACATTCCGTGGCCGAATCCCCAGGTGCTGTGCACGGTGAAGCTGGCGCGGCGGGTGCTCACTCGCGACGAGGCGCCGTCGGCGCGGCTGGGGGTGCTGGCACAGATCCTCGGTGCGTCGACCACGCCGACGCACCGCGCTCTCGACGACGCCCGCGCCACCGTCGACGTGTTGCACGCGCTGATCGCCCGCGTCGGTAACCAAGGTGTGCAGAGCCTGACGGAGCTGCTCGACTATCTGCCAGGGGTCACCGGAACACAGCGCGCCAAAAGGACATTCGCCAACGATCTCCCTGCCGCGCCGGGTGTGTATCTGTTCCGCGGCCCGTCCGACGAAGCCCTCTATATAGGGACGGCGGTGAATCTGCGCCGCCGCGTGCGCAACTACTTCACCGGTTCGGAGACGCGTGGCCGCATGAAAGAGATGGTGGCGCTGGCACAACGGGTCGACCACGTGGTCTGCGCGCACGGACTCGAAGCCGGTGTTCGCGAACTGCGACTGCTCGCCGCCCACGCCCCGCCTTACAATCGCCGCTCGAAGTTCCCCAAGCGTGGCTGGTGGCTCACTCTCACCGACGAACCCTTCCCGCGCCTGGTCGCCGTTCGCACGCCGACCCGAACTGCTCTCGGCCCGTTCAACTCTCGCGCCGACGCCGTAGATGTCGGCCTGACCATCGCCGAATTCGCGGGTCTGCGCACCTGTGCCACCCGGCTCACCCGCGCCGCGAGACACATGTGCCAACCAGCGATCGTCGGCGGATGCCCGGCCGCCCGCGACGACGGCTCGGATGCCGCCACCTACGCACCCGCCGCCGGTTCGGTTCGCGATCTGCTCACGGGTCGCTCCGACACCCTCCTGCGCGCCATGCTCGAGCGCATCGAAACCTATTCCACGGCAGAGCATTTCGAGGCAGCCGCGCGCCTGCGTGATCGCACCGCCGCCGTGGTCACCAAACTGGCTCGCACGCAACGACTGGCTGCCCTGGCCCGCCTCGCCGAATTGATCATCGCCCTTCCCGACGGCGCGGGTGGCTGGGAATTCTCCGTCATCCGCCACGGCCGCCTCGCCGCCGCGGGCGTCGCCCGCCGCGGCACCCCACCCATGGCTGTCGTAGACCAGATCGTGGCCGCCGCGGAAACGGTCGTGCCCGATCTCGGCGACGCGGCAACGAGCAAGGAGCGCACACCGTCACGAGCAGCGATGCCGATCCCCGGAATCGCCGACGTCTCGGCGACAACCGATCCGTCCGAGCCCACTGCTGAGCCTCCCGCGTCGCCCATCATGGCTCCGTCGCTCGCCGAGTTTGCCGGGTCGCGCGCCGAGCGGCCAGCCATGTTCGCCCACGACGTGCCCCCGCTCCTCGGTGCGCCGCCGGAAGAGGTCGGCGTCATCGCGCGCTGGCTCGCCAAACCCGGCGCCCGGATCGTCCGGACCAGCGACGGGTACTGCGAACCGCTGCACGGTGCCGCCCGCTGGGTCGCCTGGGCGCAGCTGGCCCGGGAGGCGGCGGAAGTACGGTCCGAGCAGGAGCAGTATCTGGCGGAGCGGTGATCGCCCGCCGGGTCGTGGGGAAACCGCAGCAGGCGCGTGTTCTACGCCGAACAGCAGGGGAGGGGCTGGGGTAAACGGTGGTGTTCGGCCGACCTGTCCGAGACGCACCTGGCCCGTCCTGGATCATGGATGGTGGCGTTCACGGTGGAAAGGACTGGTGGCGGTGTTCGTGAAGGTGTGTGGGTTGACCACCGAGGAACAGATCGACTGGGCGGTCGAGCTGGGTTACTCGGCGATCGGCGTCATGGTCACGCCCAAGAGCAAGCGGTACCGCACGCCCGAGCAGGCCCGTGCCCTCGCCGACTACGCGCGCGGTCGCATCACCACCTTCGCGGTCGCGCTGGAACACGCCGAAGTCGCCGAGGTGGCCGACGCCTTCGACGTCGTCCAGCTCTACCGGTGGGCCGACCTGCCGAACCTGGCCTTCTGCTCCTCGACCCCGCCCGCACCCGAGCAGACCAGCGAATACTTCTTCTACGACGCCAGCGCGGGCAGCGGCGTCTTCGAGGAGTTCCCCGACTGGGTGCGCGCCCAGCCGGGACGGGTAGTGCTGGCCGGTGGCCTCGACCCGGACAATGTCGCCGACGTCATCGCCCGCCACCGTCCCTACGGCGTCGACGTGTCGAGTTCGCTGGAAACGGCACCGGGTGTAAAGAGCTACGACCTCATGCGACGGTTCAAAGCGGCCACCGAGCGGCCCGAAGTTCTAGGCTGATTCCATGATTACCGCGATCGTGCTGATCCAGGCCGAGAACTCTCGCATCCCCGAGACCGCACAGGCGCTCGCCGATACCGCAGGAGTCGCCGAGGTGTACTCCTGCGCAGGCGATGTGGACCTGATCGCGATCGTGCGGGTACGCGATCACGAGCGCATCGCCGAGGTCGTCACCGAGGGCATCGACAAGGTCGACGGGGTGGTCCGCACCACCACCCACATCGCCTTCAAGTCCTATTCCAGTGCCGACGTGGAAGCCGGATTCTCCCTGGGGGAGTAGGGCTTTCAGTTGTCGTCGAGGACCTGGGTGAGTTCGGCCCAGGTCTGCAGCAACTTCGCGGACGCGCCGCTGTCCACCGCGGCGGCGGCGCGTTCCATCGCCGCCGAGAGCGCGGCATCCAGGTCGAGATCGACATCGCCCACGCCACGTGACAGGTCGTAGGCGACGATCGCCGCGGCCGAATTCAGCAGCACCGCGTCCCGCACCGGCCCCGGTGTCCCGGCGAAGACCTCCCGCGCGATCCGCGCGTTCTCGGCCGCGTCGCCGCCACGCAACTCGTCGAGATCGACGCGGGGGATGCCGAGCGCGGTCGGGTCGAGCACCGTCTGCTCGACGCGCCCACCGCTGACCACCCACACATCGGTCAGATCCGAGGTGGTGATCTCGTCGAGCCCGTCGCGCCCACGCACCACCAGCGCACTGGCGCTGTACTCGGCGGGGGTCCCCGCGACACCCGGCACCGCGTCGGCGAAGCGGCGTCGCGCGAACACACCCGCGATCACCGGCGCCAGGTCCTCGAACGCGCAGCCGATCAGCCCGGCGCGCGGCTGCGCCGGATTCGTCAGCGGGCCGAGGATATTGAACACGGTCGGAATGCCGATCTCCTTGCGCGCCGCACCGGCGAAACGCAGCCCCGAATGGAACAGCGGTGCGAAGCAGAACCCGATCCCGGCCTCGCGCACCGACCGCGCCACCGACTGCGGGCCGAGCGCCAGCTTCACACCGAGCGCCTCGAGCACATCGGCGCCACCGGCCTTCGACGACGCGGCCCGGTTGCCGTGCTTGACCACCGGCACCCCCGCCGACGCGACGACCACCGAGGACATAGTGGAAATGTTCACCGACCCGGAACGGTCACCGCCGGTGCCGACGATGTCGACCGCGTCCCCGTCGACGTGCACCAGCCGCGCGTGCCCGAGCATCCCCGACACCATGCCCGCCAGCTCGGTGGGGGTGGGGCCCTTGATCTTCATGGCGACGCCGAAGGCCGCGATCTGGGCAGGGGTGGCGTTGTCGGTGAAGATCTCGTCGATCACCCACGCGGTGTCGTCGGAGCCGAGGTCACCCCCGTCGGCGAGTGTCCCGAGTACCTGGGGCCAGCTGCGCACGCTCATCTGCTCTGCATCTCCGTTTCGACGACGGGCGCAACGAGGTTGCGCTTGCGCAACCACTGTGCGCTCGATCGGCAAGTTTAGGCGGCCGGACGTGGCGGCTGCAGCGCGTCCCACCCGTCGGCGACCCCGTCGTGGCGTTGCGCGAGGCCCGCCATCCGCGAACGTTCCTGTGAGATGGTCAGCGGGTCGAGCAGCTGTACCCGTTGCAGCAGCACGGGCACGAGATCGTCGGAGACCCCGCGCACCGCCTCCGCGCGCTCGTATCCGTCGTATCCGGCGATCTCACAGGCCTCGTCGATGCGATCGGCGGGCAGCCGCAGATGGTGCCGCAACACCGCCTGCGCCCCACGATCGAGATCGACGGCCCGGTCGAGCGCCACCGAGGACGCCTCGGTGTCGTCGAAGCTCGACGCGACGACGACCAGATCCTCACGCGTGGGATCGAGCCCACCGGGTTGCCCACCGAAGAGCCGCCGCCACATCCGCACTACGACCATCGTCGCCTCCTCGTCTCAGCCTATCCACATCCAACGCTGTCACAATGAGTTGTCACGCGACGAGTCGCCAACACGCCGACGGTTGCTTCGGACCCCCTCTGTACGTGGGTTTTCCGGTCCGCGCGACAAACTTTCGTACCCGGGTACAGCTGTCGTACTACGAAGAGTCATACTTACCCCGTGACGACCGCAGTAGGCACCCCAGGATCGGCCATTACTCAGCGTGTGCATTCGCTGAACCGGCCCAACATGGTCAGCGTCGGAACCATCATCTGGCTGTCGAGCGAGCTGATGTTCTTCGCCGGGCTCTTCGCCATGTACTTCGTTGCGCGCGCGCAAGCGCACGGCGACTGGCCCCCGGAGCCCACCGAGCTGAACCTCGCGCTGGCTGTCCCGGTGACGGCCGTGCTGATCGCATCGTCGTTCACCTGCCAGATGGGCGTGTTCGCCGCGGAGAAGGGCGACGTGTTCGGCCTGCGCCGCTGGTACACGATCACCCTGCTGATGGGTACCTTCTTCGTGCTCGGCCAGGGCTACGAGTACTACCACCTGGCGCACGAGGGCACGACCATCGCGGGCAGCTCCTACGGCTCGGTCTTCTACATCACCACCGGCTTCCACGGTCTGCACGTGATCGGCGGTCTGATCGCGTTCGTGTTCCTGCTCATCCGCACCACGCTGAGCAAGTTCACCCCCGCTCAGGCCACCGCCGCCATCGTGGTGTCCTACTACTGGCATTTCGTCGACATCGTCTGGATCGGGCTGTTCGCCACGATCTACTTCGTCAGCTAGCCCGCGGGCACACAAGCTTTTGCACAAGTCGGTTCCGTCTACTCCAAAGGGACTACAGATGAGTTCATCTCCCCCGTCGGCCCCCGAGCCCGCAGGCGCCGGTCAGGCTGCCAAGACGCGCAAGCAGCGTCGCGCCCGCCGTCGTATCGCGGGTGCGCTCGCGCTGATGGTCGGCCTCGTCGGAGCCGGCTTCCTGGCGAGCGCGCTCACCCCCGAGCCGCAGATCGCCACCGCGAACGAGGACCAGTCCGCGCTGATCCGTGAGGGCAAGCAGCTCTACGAGACCTCGTGCATCACCTGCCACGGTGCGAACCTGCAGGGTGTGCCCGATCGTGGTCCGAGCCTGATCGGTGTCGGTGAGGCCGCCGTCTACTTCCAGGTCTCCTCCGGCCGTATGCCGATGGTGCGCAACGAGGCCCAGGCCATGCGTAAGCCGGAGAAGTTCGACGCGCATCAGACCGACGCGCTCGGCGCCTACGTCGCCGCCAACGGCGGTGGCCCCTCGGTGATCCGCGACGCCAACGGCGAGATCGCCCAGGAATCGCTGCGCGGCGACGACATCGGCCGCGGTTCGGAACTGTTCCGCATGAACTGCGCGTCCTGCCACAACTTCACCGGTCGCGGTGGCGCGCTGTCCGGCGGTAAGTTCGCGCCGCCGCTCGAGCCGGCCAACGAGCAGCAGATCTACGACGCCATGCTCACCGGCCCGCAGAACATGCCCAAGTTCTCCGACCGGCAGCTGACGCCGGAAGAGAAGCGCGACATCGTCGCCTACGTCAAGAACTCCGCCGAGGAGAAGTCGCCCGGCGGCTGGGATCTCGGCGGTTTCGGTCCGGCGACCGAAGGTCTCGCCATCTGGGTCATCGGCATCACCGCTGTGGTCGGCGCCGCTATGTGGATCGGTTCCCGGACATGATCGGTCAGCGTGCGGAGGCGGTAGCGCAGCGTAACCACGCAGCGCGCCCGAGCATGTCCAATCGGGCACAGCACGTGATCGGGCAGGTCGCGCTCGGCGCGTCGGATAGGACACAGTCATGAGTGGACAGGAGCGAAGCGACATGGGTCGCGAACCCACCGAAGACGAACTGGACGCGATGTCGCGTGACGAGCTCGTCGAACTCGGTACCGCGCGAGACGACGTCGAGGTCGTGTACCGCGGCGAGCGCTGGCCGGTGGCCGGCACCCGGGCGGAGAAGCGCGCCGAGCGGGCCGTCACGTTCTGGTTCGCCGTCTCCGGTCTCGCGGCCGCCGCGCTGATCGGTGTCTTCCTGTTCTGGCCGTGGGAGTGGAAGGGCAAGGGCGACGAGGGCCACGAGGCCTACTCGCTGTTCACCCCGCTCATCGGTCTGACCTTCGGTATCTCGGTGCTGGTCATCGGTATTGCCGTGGTGCTGATCCGCAAGCGGTTCATCCCCGCCGAGATCTCCATCCAGCAGCGCCACGACGGCCCGTCCGACGAGGTCGAGCGCCGTACCCTGGCCGCCGAGCTGCAGGACGCGCTCGAGACCTCGACCCTCGGTCGCCGCAAGATGATGCTCGGCACCGCCGGTGCCGGTGTCGGTGTGCTCGGCCTCGGTGCCGCGATGGTGTTCATCGGCGGCATGATCAAGAACCCGTGGGCGAAGAAGGAAAAGTCGCCGCTGTGGGTGTCGGGCTGGACCCCGGACTACCCGGGCGAGACCGTCTACATCCGCCGCGACACCGGCCGCCCCGACGACATCGTCCTGGTGCGCCCGGAGGATCTCGACGCGGGCGCGATGGAAACCGTCTTCCCCTGGAAAGAGAAGTGGCGCGGCGATTCGCACGCCACCCTGCAGTCGCTGCGCGGCATCCGTAACTCCGTCATGCTGATCCGTCTGCGCACCGAGGACGCCGAGAAGGCGATCAAGCGCAAGGGCCAGGAGAGCTTCAACTACGGCGACTACTTCGCCTACTCGAAGATCTGCACCCACCTCGGCTGCCCGACCTCGCTGTTCGAGCAGCAGACCAACCGGATCCTGTGCCCGTGCCACCAGTCGCAGTTCTCGGCGACCGAGTGGGGTAAGCCGGTCTTCGGTCCGGCCGCCCGCGCGCTGCCTCAGCTGCCGATCACCGTCAACTCCGAGGGCTTCCTGGTCGCCGCGGGCGACTTCATCGAGCCGCTCGGCCCGGCCTTCTGGGAGCGTCGTTCATGAGTGCTGGAGATATGGCCGCTAACCAGGCCAACGAGATGGACGAGCGGTATCGTGCCGCGGCGTTCGTGAAGCGGTCGATCAACAAGGTCTTCCCGACCCACTGGTCGTTCCTGCTCGGTGAGATCGCGCTGTACGCGTTCATCATCCTGCTGCTGTCGGGTATCTACCTGACGCTGTACTTCGACCCGTCGATGGCGCACGTCGTGTACGACGGTGCCTACCAGCCGCTGCGCGGTGTCGGCATGTCGCGGGCCTACGAGACGACGCTGAACATCTCCTTCGAGGTGCGCGGTGGTCTGTTCGTCCGCCAGATCCACCACTGGGCGGCCCTGCTGTTCGCGGCGTCGATCATCATCCACCTGTTCCGCATCTTCTTCACCGGCGCGTTCCGCAAGCCGCGTGAGGCGAACTGGGTGATCGGCTCGCTGCTGCTGATCCTGGCGATGTTCGAAGGCTTCTTCGGTTACTCGCTGCCCGACGACCTGTTGTCCGGTACCGGTCTGCGTGCCGCGTTCTCGGGCATCACCATCGGTATCCCGGTGGTCGGCACCTGGATGCACTGGCTGATCTTCAACGGTGACTTCCCCGGCGACATCATCATCCCGCGCCTCTACATCGCGCACGTGCTGCTGCTGCCCGGCATCATCCTGGCGCTGATCGGTGCCCACGTGGCGCTGGTCTGGTACCAGAAGCACACCCAGTTCCCCGGCCCGGCCCGCACGGAAACGAACGTGGTCGGTGCTCGCATCGTCCCGGTGTTCGCCGCCGACCAGGGCGCGTTCTTCGCCTTCACCCTCGGCATCGTCGGCATCATGGGCGGTGTCCTGCAGATCAACCCGGTGTGGAACCTCGGTCCGTACAACCCGTCGCAGGTGTCGGCGGGTTCACAGCCCGACTTCTACATGATGTGGACCGACGGTATGGCGCGTCTGATGCCTGCCTGGGAGCTCTACCTCGGCCGGTACACGATCCCGGCGGCGTTCTGGGTCGCGCTGGTCATGGGCCTGGTGTTCACGCTGCTGATCGCCTACCCGTGGATCGAGAAGCGCCTCACCAACGACCACACCGCGCATCACAACCTGCTGCAGCGTCCGCGCGACGTGCCGGTGCGCACGGCGATCGGTGCGATGGCCATCGCGTTCTACGTGGTGCTCACGCTGTCGTGCGTCAACGACATCATCGCGCTGAAGTTCGATATCTCGCTGAACGCGACCACCTGGATCGGTCGTATCGGCCTGCTGCTGCTGCCGCCGCTGGCGTACTTCATCACCTACCGGTTCTGCATCGGCCTGCAGCGCAGCGACCGCGCGGTGCTCGAGCACGGCATCGAGACCGGTGTGATCAAGCGTCTGCCGCACGGTGAGTACATCGAGGTGCACCAGCCGCTGGGTGGGGTCGACGCACACGGCCACGCCATCCCGCTGGAGTACCAGGGTGCCCCGGTGCCGAAGAAGATGAACCGCCTCGGTTCGGCGGGCAAGCCGGGTACGGGCAGCTTCCTTCGCCCCGACCCGCGCGCCGAGGGCCAGGCTTGGGCCGAGATCGAGGAGGCCGAGGAGCACAAGATGCTCGGCGCCCTCGCCGAGCACCAGGCTCGCACCGGCAATGGTGACCACAGCGGTCACTGATACCGCGAACAACGAAGGCCCCGCGTCGTTTTCGACTCGGGGCCTTCGTCGTTTTCAGAGGCGCGGCGTGCGGCGGTGGGATTCGATGGCCTCGAACTTGGCCAGGTTGTGGCGGGCGTCGGCCAGGGCGTCGTGCGCGTCGTCGGGGATGGGCGGCAGTTCGGGGCTGCCGTGGGCCACCCAGTGCTGGCGCAGTTCGTTGGTGTAGCGGGGCATGTTCTTGGGCAGGGCGGTCATGTCGCCCCACAGCTGGCACAGCGCCACGTGGTCGTAGGCGCCGACCCAGGCCCACAGCTCCGGATACACACCGGGCCGGGGCAGGAAGAACTTGAACAGGTCGTCGCGGATCTGGGCCCGGGTGCGATACAGCGGCGAACCGGCAGGCGGCAGCTTCGGCAGCACATTGCGGCGCACCCACGGCCCGGCCCGTCCGGCGTCGAATTCGGTGGAGACGGCGTAGTACTCGCGTCCGTCCTCGCAGACGACACCGATCGAGATCAGATCGATCGTCACGCCGTCCTCGACGAATTCCGAATCGTAGAAATATCGCAGGGAGATCGCCTCTTCGTGCCGGTGGGCGCCCGTCCCGTCCGGCGCGACGAGGCAGGCGGACCCACGATGAATTGAGTGAAACCCTATGCGGGCACTTCGCGCGTGGTGCGCAGGGGTCGCTGCCGGGGGTCCCGTCGGCCCGTCGCAGGTACGCCGGATATTCGCCCGCTTCGGTGAGTCCGTATTCTGATCTGGTGACCTGGACCGTCGACGTACCGATTGACCGCCTGCCGGAACTGCCGCCGCTGCCTGACGATCTGCGCAGGCGACTGGACGCCGCTCTGGCTCGCCCCGCCCTGCAGCAGCCGTCCTGGGACGCCGACGAGGCCACCACGATGCGCACCGTGCTCGAGAGCGTGCCGCCGATCTGCCTGCCCGCCGAGGTCGAGGACCTCAAGGCGCAGCTGGCACAGGTGGCGCGTGGCGAGGCCTTCCTGATGCAGGGCGGTGACTGCGCGGAAACCTTCGCCGACAACACCGAACCCCACATCAGGGGCAATATCCGCACCCTGCTGCAGATGGCTGTGGTGCTCACCTACGGCGCGAGCATGCCGGTGGTGAAGGTGGCCCGCATCGCCGGTCAGTACGCCAAGCCGCGCTCGGCCGACATCGACGCGCTCGGCCTGAAGTCCTACCGGGGCGACATGGTCAACTCCCTGGTCGCCGACGAGCAGCTGCGCCGCCACGACCCGTCACGCCTGGTCCGGGCCTATGCCAACGCGAGCGCCGCGATGAACCTGGTCCGTGCCCTCACCAGCGCGGGCACCGCCGACCTGCACCGCCTGCACGACTGGAACCGTGACTTCGTCGCCCAGTCGCCCGCGGGTGCGCGCTACGAGACCCTTGCCGAGGAGATCGACAAGGGTCTGCGGTTCATGGCGGCGTGTCAGGTCAACGACCCGAGCCTCAAGACCGCCCGCATCTACGCCTCGCACGAGGCGCTCGTCCTCGACTACGAGCGCGCGATGCTCCGCCTCAGCGAGAGCGAGACGGGCGAACCACTGCTCTACGACCTCTCGGCGCACTTCCTGTGGATCGGTGAGCGCACCCGTCAGCTCGACGGTGCCCACATCGCCTTCGCCGAGTTGCTGGCCAACCCCATCGGCCTCAAGATCGGCCCGACCACCACCCCCGACCAGGCGGTGGAATACGTCGAGCGGCTCGACCCGAACAACGAACCCGGCCGGCTCACCCTGGTGGCGCGCATGGGCAACGGCAAGGTGCGCGATGTGCTGCCGCCGATCATCGAGAAGGTGCAGGCCACCGGCCACCAGGTGATCTGGCAGTGCGACCCGATGCACGGCAACACCCACGAGTCGTCCACCGGGTTCAAGACCCGCCACTTCGATCGCATCGTCGACGAGGTGCAGGGGTTCTTCGAGGTCCACCACGCGCTCGGCACCCATCCTGGCGGCATGCATATCGAGCTGACCGGTGAGAACGTCACCGAATGCCTGGGTGGTGCGCAGGACATCTCCGATCTGGATCTCGGCGGTCGGTACGAGACTGCCTGCGATCCTCGGCTCAATACTCAGCAGTCGCTGGAACTGTCGTTCCTGGTGGCGGAGATGCTGCGCTGAGCTGGTTTCGGTAGAGCCCGGTCAGCGGTTACCGCCGCGGCCGGGCTTTTCCTTGTCGTCGTCCTTGTCGGGCTTTTCGTCTTTTTCCGGGGCGCGATCTCTTCAAGGTAGGGCGGTCAGCGATACGACGCTGCCCGCCTCCACGTTCGTGTTGATGCCGGGGACCTGGCCGATCACCAGGGAGCTGTCGGAGTCGGTGAGGGATTTGACCTCTACGCGCAGGCCTAGTTGCTGGAGTTTGGCGCGGGCGTTGCCGACGTTCTGACCCATCACGTTGGGGACCTTGATCGCGTTGGAGACGAGCAGGGTGACGCTGTCGCCGGACTGCAGGGTGGTGCCGACGGCGGGGTCGGTGCCGATGGCCTTGTCGGCCTCGATGCTCTTGTCGAACTGCACCTTCACCTCGCGGACGGTGAGTCCGGCCTTGGTGAGCGCCTGGGTGGCTTCCTCGGTGGTCTTGCCGCGCACATCGGGCACGTTCACGGGCTGGGAGCCCTTGCTGCGGTACACCTTCACCTGCGCGCCCATCGGCAGCACGGTGCCGGGGGCGGGCTCGACCCTGGCCAGTGAGCCCTTGGGGGCGGTGCTGGCCGCTTCGCCGCTGTCGATGGGTTGCAGGCCCATGTCGCGGATGGCGGCGTTCACGGCACTGATCTGGTCGCCCGGCTTGATGTCCTCGGGGACGCGCGGTTTGCCGTTGGAGATCAGCACGGCGATGGTGGAGCTCTTGGTGACCCGTGAGCCCGCCGACGGGTCGGTGCCGACCACGCCGCCCACCGGGATCGTGTCGGACGCCTTCTGCCGCAGTACGGTCTCGAATCCGGCCTGTTCCAGCACGGCGACGGCCCGCTCGCTGTCCATGCCCGCGATCGGCGGCACGGCCGTGTAACGGCCGACGCCGAGCCACCAGCCACCGATGCCGACCAGCAGCGTCAGCGCGGTGACGATACCCACCCACACCAGGCCGGTGCGGCGGGTATGGGTCTCGGCCGGGACGAACGGATTGTGCAGGGGCGCGGGCGGGTTGGCGTGCTCGTCGAGCCGCGGCCGTTGCGCGGTGACCACCCGGGTGTGCTGCGGCTGGGCGACCGGACGCGGCGGTGCGGGTTCATGCGGGGGCGCAACAGGATTCGCCGCGGCCACGGGTGCGCGAAAGGCCTCGCTGAGATGCTCGGCCGAATCACGGGGTGCCGGAACGCGATACGGCGGCAGGTTCAAGGTCATCGCGACGGCCTGCAGGTTGGCCGCCATCTGGTTGGCGTCGGCGAAGCGCTTCGCGGGGTCGCGGGAGGTGGCCTCGGCGACGAGGGCGTCGAATTCGGCGGGCACACCGTCGATGAACTGACTCGGCGCCGGTACGTCGTTCTCCACGCGCTGGTACGCCACCGACAGCGAATTGTCACCGGTGAACGGCACGCGGCCGGTGAGCAGTTCGAAGATCAGGATGCCGAAGGAGTACACGTCCGAGCGCGCGTCGGCGGTGCCGGTGGTGACCTGCTCCGGCGACAGGTAGGCGGCGGTGCCGAGGATCACGCTGGCGGAGGTGGTGTTGGCGGCGGCCACGGCGCGGACCAAGCCGAAGTCGGCGATCTTCACCTCGCCCGCGTCGGAGATCAGCACGTTCTCCGGCTTGATGTCGCGGTGCACCAGGCCGGCGTCGTGCGCGGTGCCGATGGCGCGCAGCACCGGTTCGGCGACGGCCCGCACGGCGTGCGGCGGCATCGGGCCGCGTTCGCGCAGCAGCTCACGCAGGGTGCCGCCCTCGACCAATTCCATGATGAGGAAGGGGTATTCGCCGTCGACACCCTGGTCGTACACCGCGACGAGCGACGGGTGCTTGAGTTTGGCCACCGCGCGCGCCTCGAACTCGAAGCGGCTCAGGAACTGTGGGTCGCTCGCGAACTTGGGGTCCATCACCTTGATGGCGACGGGACGGTCGAGCCGGGTGTCGGTTCCGCGGAACACCATCGACATTCCGCCGCGCGCGATCGGCGCGTCGATGCGATAGCGCCCTTCCAGCATCTGGCCGATCACAGGTTCCTCCGGCGTACGACAAACTGGCCACGGTGGTGCGGCCCCCACGATCGTAACCGGGTGCGACGGCATGCCCGCCGATGGATGCGCCGCGTCACGTACTACCGTTGTGCGGGTGAGTGCCTTTCCCTGCAGCGACGACGTGCTGCCCGACACCGAAACCCTCGTCTCCCTGCCCGAGGCCGCCGACATACTCGCCGTCCCGGTGACCGCGGTGCACCAGATGCTGCGCGATCACCAGCTCATCGCGGTGCGCCGGGGCGGTGTCGTCGGCATTCCGTCCCGCTTCTTCGACGACAACGACGAGATCGTCCGCATGCTGCCCGGCCTGATCACGGTGATGCGCGACGGCAAGTACAGCGACGAGGACATCCTCCGCTGGATCTACACCGAAGACGACTCCCTGCCCGGCCGCCCGGTCGACGCCCTGCACGGCCCGCTGGCCCGCGAGGTCATCCGCCGCGCCGCCGCAGAGCCTTTCTGAGGACCTGCCGCCGACGGGCGCGTGTCGTGAGCAGGCTGAGCGGAGCGTGCGCGGCGGACAGGTGCGAATCGTCGAGGGCAAAGAATCAGCCCTGACGACCGCGGCGGGCGGTGATGAACGGCCGATTCAGGATCGGTGCACCGGCTGAGCAAGCCGATCGGGGAGTTGCTCGCCGAGTCGCGCATCGTCGGGCTCGCCACATCAGCCTGTCTCCCGGCGGACCGGATGTTCAGTGCGCCCTTGCCCGGCTTCGGCTTCGTGGTGGTTACCTCGCGCGGGAGCGGAGTCCCGGCCCGTGGCGGCGCTGAGTCGCGAAACCCTTGGCGGCGACCACGATTCGGCGGTGGTTGGGAACCGTCGCACGGGTGGTGAAGACCTGGTAGTCGGCTGCTTCGATCTGGTCGAGGATCTCGGCGTAGAGCACGGCGGCGGTTCGGATCGCCGGACGGACCCGGGGAGCCAGCAGGTCGATGCCGGGGACCGCGCGGCGGTAGATGTCGCGGTTGACGGCGATCAGATGGGCCAAAGCGCGTCGCGTCGGCTGATCGGTTCGCCCGGCCGTCCGGCACGCGCGCAGTCGCGCCTCGTCGACACCGAACGCGGCCAGTTCGTCGGCGGGCAGGTAGATGCGGTCGCGATCGAGGTCTTCGGCCACATCACGCAGGAAGTTCGTGACCTGGAACGCCTCGCCCAACGCGGCGGCAGCGGGTTGGGCCTCGGCCACCGGGACCACGGTGCCGAGCACCGGCAGCAACTGCAGACCGATGGCGGCGGCCGACCCACGCATGTACTCGGCCAACTCGGCCATGCTCGCGTAGCGCCTGCGGTGCACGGTCGTGCCGGGGACATCCATGCGCATGGCATCGAGGAACGTCCAGATGTGGTCGTGCGCGATGCCGTAGCGGGCGATGGTGTCGGCCGTCGCGGTGATGATCTGGCGGCGCCGCAGGTCGGCGGTGTCGAGGTCGCCCTGCTCGATGGCCAGCCGGAGCTGCTTCTCGACCAGATCGAGGTGCTGAGCGGGGGAGATGCCGTCGCTGTCGTGGGCAAGGCGGCGATCAGGACCATGTGCGCCTGGGGTGGCGCTGGACGGGAGCGCTTGTGGCCGGTCGGCCGGGTCAAGGATCCACGCGGGGTCGTCGGCGTGGTCGACGATGTCGTCCACCATCCGCGCGAACGCGTACAGCGCGTGCACGGCCCGGCGCCGCTCCGGGCTCAGTAACGCCGTGGCGAGGAAATAGGTGCGTCCGTGCTCGGCGGCGATGCGGCGACAGGTCGCGTAGGCGTCGTCCAGCGCGGTGGGAACACTCATGCCGCGACGGGCGGTGCATGTTCCTTGGCTATCGCGCGGGAACTCGCCGAACGCAGGTGCAGCGGGTCGACGTGGCGCAGCGACACGGCGGCCACCACGGCGGCGAACGTCGCCAGCGCCACGTGCCAGAAGTTGTAGAGGCCGATCGAGCCGTCCGGCTGGAACACCAGCATCAGCCAGGTGCAGATACCGACCAGCCACTGCAGGGTCACCGTCGACATCGCGAAACCGGCGGCCAGCGCAAGCGGCCACGAGTAGTACCAGGGCAGGGCGGCGGGGGAGAGCAGCACGATCGCCACGAACGCGACGATGATGCCCATCACGGCCTCGCGCTCGCTGTGGCGGAACCGCCACCAGGTCGCCACGAGCAGGACGACCAGCGCGACCTTGCACAGTTCGCGGGTGACGGACAGGACCGAATCCAGCGACCACGGCGTCACCCAGGTGACCATGTGGGCGAGGATCGTCGGCAGCGACAGCCAGTTGATGATCTTGTTCGAGCCCTGCAACGCGGTCACCCAGCCGAAGCCCACCCCGGCGATCACCGAGGCCGCACCGAAGACCAGTGCGAAGACGCCGATGCCGATGCCGGCGATCTTGGTGAACACGAGCAGTGGGTGCGGCATGTCGGCCGATGGCCGAGCCGCGTCGGGATGCTTCAGTTCCTCGGCGAGACCGGCATCGGAGTCGGCGCGGGCCCGGCGTTCGGCCGCCCGCCGTTCCTTCTCGTGCAGGATCCAGATCCACACCAGGAACGGCAACGCCACGCCTGCCGTCGCCTTGATCGCGACGCCGATGGCCACCACGACGATGCCCGCCACATGATGACGCTCGAGCACGAGCGCGATACCCGCGCACATCAGCCCGACCATCAGCATCTCGTTGTGCACGCCGCCGATGAGGTGCACGAGCACCAGCGGATTGAGTACCGCCAGCCACAGCGCCACGGTCGGTTTGCCGCCGAGATGCTTGGTCAGATAGGGCACCGCCCACACCATCAGTGCCAGGCCGGGCAGCATGACGAAGCGCAGCGCGATGGTTCCGGCGATCACATTGTCACCGGTGAGCGTGGTGATCGCGCGGCCCATCAGCAGGAACACCGGCCCGTACGGCGCGGTGGTTGTGGTCCACACGGGGCTCACATTGTCCAGCAGCACACCGGGATTGGCGACGGGACCCACCTGGTAGGGGTCGAAACCGTCGCGAAGGAGAGCACCCTGGGCGAGATAGGAGTAGGCGTCGCGGCTGAACATCGGGGCCGCGAAAAGCAGTGGGGTGATCCAGATTCCGACGATCACCCGCAGCTCGTTGAGCGTGACCTTCGGTTCACCGTTGCCGATGAGCGTGCGGCCAAGGCGCACCCACGCGGTGATCATCAGCAGCACACCGGCCCAGATGACGATCATCGACAGGGCATAGCCGTGGCCGAATCGCAGCCACGACAGGTGCAGCGCCTCGAGCAGCGGATCGCGTTTGCGGACGGCGCCCGCACCGAAACCGCCGAAGGTGATCATGATGGCGCCGAAGAATCCCATGAAGGCCGCGTGACCTTCGGGACTCCGGGCGAAATCGCCGACAGTGCGCAGCCGCGACCGGACGCCGGGATCGGTCCCGGCGGGCAGATGGCGCTGCGGTTCGAGGGTGCGCGTGGTGTCCATGGGGCCTACGGTCGTCTCGGGGGGCGGCATCTTCGGTCGGTCCCCCCGGATGGTCGGCGGTCGCAACCGCGAGCTGATAAGTCGGCCGTCAGTTTACGGCTTCAGTTCCGAACACTAACCCGGTGGTCGCTACCGGTGTGCGCCCGGCTGCCGGTGATTCGCGCCGCCGCCAGTTCGCCCGACAGCAGCGTGGTGGGCACACCGACCCCCGGAGTAGTACCGCAACCTGCGAGAACGACATTGTCTACGCCCCTTGGCAGGTTGCGTGGACGCAGCGGTCCGGTCTGCCGGAAAAGGTGCGCCACCGAGAACGGCGTGCCCGCGATCATGCCCTGGGCCGCCCAGGTCGCCGGTGTGTCGAGGTGATCGACGCGGAAATACTCACCGATGCCGCTGTAACCGCGCTGCTCGAGCGTCGCGAGCAGTTCGCGCAGGTAGGCCGGGCCGATGCGGTCCCAGTCCAGCGGCGCCGAGGTCAGGTTGGGGCACGGCGCGAGTAGCGAGAGCGGCTCCCAGCGGCCGTCGGCGCGGTCGACGAACTGGCCCGCGTCGGTGAGCGCGGGGCGGGTGAGCAGCAGCGACGGGTCGCTCATCAGTTTGCCCCGGCCCTTGCCCGCGGCGATCTCGCGGAAGGTCTGCTCCCAGGCGGCCCCGAACTCGATCGTGTGATGGGCCTGCACCGGCCACCGCGCGGCAACCTCGGCGGGCACGGTGCCGTGCGCGACGACGGCCGACGGCGAGGCCCGCAGCCCACGCCGGTTGCGCAGCCCGAAGCGGCGGATCGAGCCGAGGTCGGCGGTGATGACCACCGCGTCGCAGGCGACGTTTCGCCCGTCGACCGTGCGGACGGCCTCGGCGTGGCGGGCACCGGGTGACGCGGTGCCCTTGCGGGTCGCGTACTCGATGCCGGTGACCTCGGTGCCGAGCTCGAGGCGCCCGCCGGCGGCGGTGAAGGCCTCGGCCAGCGCGGTGGTGACGGCCCGCATTCCGCCCTCGGGGAAGTACACCCCGAGGCAGGTGTCCATGTTCGGGATGGCGCCGTAGACGGCGAGGGCCTGGTCCGGTGCCGTCCCCGCGTAGAGCGCCTGGAAGGTGAAAAGCCTGGTCAGTCGCTCGTCGCGGAGGTACGAGCGCACCCGCGGCCCGAGTTTGCCGAGCCCGCCGAGGCGCACCACCCGGGCCAGCGCCGACCGGGCGGCCGGTGTGCGGACCATGTCGAGAGGCGAATCGAAATCGGCGTTCATGAATTCGTCGAACTCGGCCTCGTACATCCGGCCGAGCCAATCGCGCAGACGCCGATAGCCACGTGCCTCGCGGGGACCGCACGCGCGGGTCACCTCGGCCGCCATCTGTTCGGCGTCGTCGAAGACCCGGATGTCGCTGCCGTCGGCGAAGCGCGCGTGATAGGCCGGAGCCAGGCGATGGATGCGCAGCCCGACGTCCTCCCGGGTCTGCCCGACCGCCGCGAGGGCGTTGTCGATCGTCTCGGGCAGCGTGAGCACCGTTGCGCCGCTGTCGATCTCGTAGTCGGCGAAGCGGTAACGGCCCACCCGCCCACCGGGGTGATCGGCGCGCTCGAGCACGGTCACCTCGAGCCCGGCACCCCGCAGATGCAGCGCGGCGCCGAGCCCGGCCAACCCGGCCCCCACGACGACGACATGATTCGCTTGTCCCACAACAGTTTTCACAACGTCCTCAGGCGGTACGGCGAGTGGCGGCCAACGCCATATCGTGCAACAGATGCTTGGCGGCGGGGGTGGCGGCGCTGTGCGCGATCGCGGCCAGACCCGTTTCGGTGAGCTCGGTGATGCGGCGCTCCACGTCGTCGACGGCGCCCAGGTCGATCAGTACCGCGCGCAACCGGTCGACGGCCTCGTCGTCGAGGTCGGTGCCGAGCCCGGTGCGGATCAGCGCGGCCGACTCCGGATCGGCGCGGCGCAGCGCCTCGGCGATGAGCACGGTGCGCTTGCCCTCGCGCAGATCGTCGCCCGACGGTTTGCCGGTGACAGCCGGATCGCCGAACACCCCGAGCAGGTCGTCGCGCAGCTGGAACGCGATACCCACATCCGTTCCATAGGTGCGCAAGGCCGCGACCAGGGCGTCGTCGGCGCCGGCCAGTGCGGCACCCAGGTGCAGCGGCCGTTCGATGGTGTAGGCGGCGGTCTTGTAGCGGTTGATGCGCAGCGCGGCCTCGACCGACTCGTCGCCGCCGGCCTCGCCGTTGATGTCGAGCAGTTGCCCGCCGAGCACTTCGGTGCGCATGCGCGCCCATACCGGGGCGAACCGGGCGAAGGACGCGGTGTCGAGTCCGGCCGCGTTCACCAGGTCGTCGGCCCAGGCCAGGGCCAGATCGCCGATCAGAATGGCGACCGCCGACCCGTATGCCTCGCCGTCACCGGACCAACCGGCCGTGCGGTGCCGATCGGTGAAGTCGATGTGCACCGTGGGGAAGCCACGCCGGGTGCGGGAGGAGTCGATGATGTCGTCGTGCACCAGCGCGCAGGCCTGCACCAGTTCCAGTGCGGCACACGCGGTGAGCACCGAGGCCGCCTCGGGGGCGGACGGGTCGCCACCGGCGCCGAGCCAGCCGGTCCAGGCGAAGCCCGGCCTGGTGCGTTTACCGCCGCGCACCACGAACTGTTCCAGCGCCTCGGCCGCGTCGACGAACACCGGACCGAGGGGTTCGACGATCTCGCGGCGGCTCGCGAAGAACTCCGTGAGCACCTGTTCGACCGCCGCGACGAAGGCCGGTGTGCCGGGGGTGAGCGCGACTAGGTCGACCGAGGTCAGCACGTCGGCGGCGGACCGGGAGAGCGGGGTACCGATTCCGGCGGACAGGGCGGCCTCCAAATGGCGAGCGTCAGGATCCGATGACGCACCCTCGCGGTGCGTGCACAGCGTCGTCTCGACGATACGCGGGCCGCGCGGAGCGTCAGCGGGCGCACAGGGCCGCTGCGACCGATCCCACACCCGGCGTTTCCTCGGGTCCGGGGCTCCTCGGTCCGTGTGTCCATCCGGCTTGACATTCTCCGCTCCGAACAGGGGATTTCCCCTCGGCGGGTGCTGCGGCCTGCGGGGTTGTGCCCGGCGGGGACGTGCCGTGACCGGTATCGGAGTTCCCCGGTCGGCGCCGTAGGCCCGGAACGTCCCACTAGACTGAGCCGGTGACTTTCGACAGTGGACGGGGACGTTCGACCCCCGATCGGCCCGCCAAGCAGCAGTCGATCGTCTCGAACACGCCCTCGGTGGTGCAGAGTCTGCGCACCCATTCGGGCACGGGCGTGCCGTTTTCGGTCGAGTTCAACCCGCCCCGCGACGCGGCCGGTGAGGCCAGGCTGTGGCGCGCGGTGCGCGAGTTCGAACGCATGCACCCCGCCTTCGTGTCGATGACCTACGGCGCGGGCGGCTCCACCCGCGACCGCACGGTCCGCATCACCGGCGCCCTGGCACAGGAGACCACCCTGCTGCCGGTCGCCCACCTGACCGCCGTCGGCCACAGCATCGCCGAACTGCGCTCGCTGGTCGGTTCCTACGCCGACTCCGGCATCTGCAACGTCCTCGTGCTGCGCGGCGACCCGCCCGGCGACCCGCTCGGTGAGTGGCGCAAGCATCCCGAGGGCGTCGAGTACGCCGAGGAACTCGTGCGCATCGTCCGCGATCTCGGCGACTTCCACGTCGGTGTCGCGTCGTTCCCGCAGGGCCACCACCGCTCACCCGACCTGGACCACGACACCCGTCACCTGTGCGCGAAACTGCGTGCGGGCGCGGAGTATTCGATCACCCAGATGTTCTTCGACGTCGAGCACTACCTGCGCCTGCGCGACCGCGTGATCGCCATGGACCCCGCCGAGGGCGCCAAGCCGATCGTCCCCGAGCTGATGCCCATCACCTCGCTGCGCACCGTCGCACGCGCCGAGGAACTGTCCGGCCGCCCGGTGCCCGCCGACATCGTCGCCCGCCTCACCCGCGCCGCGGGCACGGGCCCCGAGGAGGACCGCGCCGCCGTGCGCGCCGAAGGCATCCAGATCGCGACCGAGATGGCCCAGCGCCTCATCGACGAAGACGCGCCCTGCCTGCACTTCATCACCCTCAACTTCGCCAAGGCCACCAGCGAGGTCCTCACCAACCTCGGCTACGGCGTCACCGCCGCCCCGCTCAGCGCCTGACCGGCGGCTGGACGGGCGGCTTTCGGCGCGTTGTCACCGCCTCGCAGCGGCGAGGGTCTGCCAGGTTCGTTCCCAGTTGCGGGTCATGGCCGGGTAGACGATGAGGTAGCGGAACGGCTTGATGAGGGCCATGTAGAGGCGCCCGAGGCGGCCGTTCGGTTTGACCAGAACGGCCATCTGCAGGTGGTAGCCGGTGTCGTCGGGCACCCAGCCGAGATGCATGACGCCGTGCATGGTGCCGTTGGCGATTTCGGCCGCGTACTCGTTGTCGAGGACGTAGAGGCTGGTCAGCGGGCTGTCGCTGTCGTCGGGAGTCGGGGTGTCGCGCAGGTCGGCGGGGAGGCGGTCGCGCAGGGAGCCGACGCGGGTGCCGGTGCCCGCCGATTCCTCGTCCCAGCCGAAGATCTCGCCCAGTTTCCAGCGGATCTTGAACAGCACCCCGCTGATGCCCGAGCTCTCGGACGCCTTCTCCGCCTGCAATGCCGCGAGGAAGGCGGGGAAATCGTCGGGGCCCGCGCCGGGAGTGCGGAACTGCCAGACGTCTTCGGTATCGAAGTCGCGCGCGATCTCGTGGATGCGCCACGGCTGGGCGGAGTGTGCGGAGGTGGGAAGTCGCATGACATGACCTCGATCTGTACGGGGGCGTATAACAACTGAGGCTACCGCTGTTATACGCCCCCGTACAGCTCTGCTCGCCGTGCCGTCGCCCACTCCGGCTACGCGGCCAGTGAACCCCGTAAACCCCACGCCCCGGCCAGCAACCGATGGGATTCGAGCCGGTCGGCGTGCGCGTGGGTGATGGTGGTGACCAGCAGTTCGTCGGCGCCGCTCACCCGGCGCAGGGCGTCGAGCCGTTCGACCACGGTGGCGGGTGAGCCGACGATCTGTGCGGCCAACCGGTCCTCGACCAGGCGGAACTGGTCGTCGGTGAGCGGTGCGGCGGTGGCCGGATCGAGGTACTCGCCCGCGCCCGCGCCGCTGCGCACATTGTGCACCCAGTGCCCGTAGGTGCTCGCGTGCCTGCGGGCGGTGTCGTCGTCGGCGGCCACGACCACGTCGGCCGACACGATGACGTACGGCGCGGCGAGCACCCGCGACGGCCGGAACGCCGCCCGGTACGCCGCCACCGCGTCCAGCGCGGTCCCCGGTGCCACGTGGTAGGCCGCCGCGAACGGCAACCCCAGCCGGCCTGCCAGTTCCGCGCTCTCCCCGGCGGAACTGCCGAAGATCCACAGCTCGGTATCGATGCCCTCACCCGGAACCGCGTGCAGCGCGACACCGTCGGAGGTGGTGTAGGTGCCGTCGAGCAGGGCGCTGATCTCGGCGACCTGGTCCGCGAAGTCCAGAGATCGTGCGCCGGGCTGCTGCAGTGCCTCGAGGGAGGCGAGGAATTTCGACCGATCGAGGACCCGTCGCGGATCGAACGGTGGTGGCACGACCACCCCGTCGCGCACCTGGGTGCGTCCGACGACCGCGTCGAGCACCGGCCGGCCGCCCTTCGCGGTGGTGGTCGCGGCGCCGTACTGGGTGCGCCGATGTCCGGAGCGGCCGAGGCCGAGATCGAGCCGGCCCGGGTGCAGCGCGTCGACGGTGCCGAACGCCTCGACGATCGAGGCCGAGGTGTGCTGACCCACCTGCACCGCGCCCGTGCCGACCCGAATCCGCTCGGTGGCCGCCGCGACCAGACCCAGCAGCGTGAGCGAGGCGGAACTGGCCACCGACGCGAAATGGTGCTCGGCCAACCAGAACCGGTGATAACCCCACTGCTCGGCGTGCCTGGCCAGATCGATGCTGTTGCGCACCGCCGCCGCGGCGCTCGATCCCTCGCTGATCGGTGCCAGGTCCAGGATCGAGAGCGGCACACTCATGATCTCGGATCCTGTTCTCCCGCTTCCACCGCCGCCCGCAGCCGGTTCTCCCGCGGGGCCACCGGGCAGGTGGCGTAGTCGGTGAAGGCGCACGGCAGGTTCACCGCCCGGTTGAAGTCGAGGGTGACGGTGCCGTCGGCGGCCACCGCGCCGATCGCGAGCGAGCGTGCCGCCGGGTAGGTGGTGATCCCGCTGGTGGCGTCGGTGAACAGCACCTTCAGATCGTCCGGGGTGCCGAAGGCCAGCAACGCCTCATGGCTGTCACCGAGGCGGAACTCGATGACGCCCGCCGCCGGGTGGTGGTGTTCGAGTCCTTCGACCACCGCGCCGGTGGTGACGGTGCGTGGCTGCTCGAACGGGGTGAAGCGACCGGTCACCACCCAGCGCGGGTCCGCCGGGTAGGCGGGCACGCCGGTGAACGCGACCAGGGTCGGTGCGGCCGGATCGTGCACGCGGACCGCGAATTGCCCGGAGCGCCTGATCACTTCGAGGACGCGCTCCTCGTTGAACACGCTCACCCCGGGCGCGCCCTCGCCGGGTTCGAGGATGCGGACTCCGGCGATCCGGTCGCCCTCCACATCGAGCCGGTCGGCGGGCTGGGCGGTGACGAACACCTTCTCGTCGGTGACCCACCAGGTGCCTGGCACACCGTCGAGGCGTTCGGGACGATCGGTGAGCCAGTGCAGTCCGGCGAGGCTGAGCCAGCCGAGCGGGTCGCGCAGCCCGTCCTCGCGGGCGTGGTGCCAGCGGGCCCAGTCGTCGGCGAAAGTGGTTGTGGTGTCGAGGTTGTCGATGGTGACGGTCATGACGCGCGGGCTCCTTCGGTGACGGTGCGGTGACGGGGATGGCGCAGACCGAGGTGGTCGCGCAGGGTCGTGCCGGTGTAGGAGGTGCGGAAACTGCCTCTGTTCTGCAGTTCCGGCACCACGGAGTCGACGAACTCGTCGAGTCCGCCGGGGGTCAGGTGGGGGACGAGGATGAATCCGTCGGCCGCGTCGGACTGCACGTAGTGGTCGATCTGCTCGGCCACCTGGGCGGCGGTGCCGACGAACTGCTGCCGGGCGGTGACCTCGATGACGAGCTCGCGGATGCTGAGGTTGTCCGCCTCGGCACGTTCGCGCCAGGCTTTCACCACGGCCAGCGGATCTTTCGCGTGCCTGACCCGGCCACGGGTGATCTCGGTGGCCGGGTCGGGTTCCACGTCGGGCAGCGGGCCGTCCGGGTCGTATCCGGAAAGCTCTCGGCCCCAGACCTGTTCGAGGAAGGCGATGGCGGTGGCCGGGCTCACCTGCTGGTAGCGGATGTGGCGGGCCCGCTCGTGCGCGTCGTCGGCGGTGTCGCCGAGGACGAAGGTCGCGGCGGGGAAGACCACCAGCTCATCGGGTGTGCGCCCGTATTTCGCGAGCCGCCCCTTGATGTCGGCGTAGAACCGCTGACCCGCCTCGAGGGTGCCGTGCGCGGTGAAGATGGCATCGGCGGTCTTCGCACCGAACTCACGCCCTTCGTCGGAATCGCCCGCCTGCAGCAACACCGGGTGACCCTGCGGTGCGGGTGGGACGACGAACGGCGCACGGATGTCGAATTGCGAGCTCCGGTACGAGGTCTCGGGGATCTCGCGAGCGAACACACCGCGCACACGGTCGACCACCAGGGTGTCGGCGGGCCAGCTGTCCCACAGCGCCCGGGCCGCCTCGACCACTTCGGCGGCGCGCTGATACCGGGCGCCGTGCTCGAGATATCCACCGCGCCGGAAGTTCTCGCCGGTGAACGCGTCGGAGGAGGTGACCACATTCCAGGCCGCCCGGCCACCGGACAGGTGATCCAGGGCGGCGAACTGCTTGGCCAGCTCGAACGGTTCGTTGTAGGTGCTGTTGATGGTGCCTGCCAGCCCGAGCCGTTCGGTGACCGCCGCCACGGCGTTGAGCACGGTGAACGTGTCGGGACGGCCCACCACGTCGAGGTCGTGGATCCGGCCGCGATGCTCACGCAGCCGCAGCCCCTCGGCCAGGAAGAAGAAGTCGAACAGGCCGCGTTCGGCGGTGCGGGCCAGGTGCTCGAACGAGGCGAACTCGACCTGCGATTTCGAGGCCGGGTCGGCCCAGACGGTGGTGTTGTTCACGCCGGGAAAGTGCGCGGCGAGGTGGATCTGCTTGCGCGGTTTCGAGGTCACAGCGCTGCTCCTGCGGCGTATCGGCTGACGGGTCGGGGGAGACCGAGGCGGTCGCGAAAGGTGGGGTCACGGCGGTGTGCCGAAGAGGCGGAGTCCGCGGGGACGGCGTCGGGTGCGTCGGCTGTCGTGGTATCGGCCGATCGGGAGCCGTCCGCCTCAGTTCGCGCGCCGGTGGGGGGTCGGCGGTGCGCGGTGAGAACCGACAAGGTGGCGTGGACAGCCAACGGTTGCAGCACCACACCGTCGGCAGCCCCGGACCGCACGATCTCGGTGAGCAGATCGTCGAGCGTCGCGGCGGTGCCCACGTGCCGCAGCCCACCGCTTCCCTCGGTATCCCGGGCCGAGCGATCCGTCCCGGCGAACGTCTCCCTGCCGAGCGCGTTCCGGATGCGACCGGCCGTGCTCGCCCGATCGGCTGGGCCGTGTGCGTCTTCGGGCGGGTTCGCGTGATCCGACGCGGCGGTGGCCTGCGGTCGGTCCAGCTGGTGTCGTTCGCCCCCGGCCGCGGATGACGGCCCTGTGTGCTGTGGCGACTCCGCCCAGCGGTCGAGTTCGTCGATGTCGGCGTGTGCAACCGCGACCGAATCGGCGAGGTGCACAGGCAGATCCAGCAGAACCCGCACTGCATCGGGGTCGCGTCCCGACCCCGCGATCGCGGCGCGCAGTGCGAGGCGGTGTGCGGCGGCGGTGGGGAGGTCGGCTGCGGAGATGCGGATCAGGTCGGCGCGGTGGACGGCGATCCCGGTCGAGGACGGGTCGTCGGCACGCACCGTGACGATCGGCTGACCCTGGGGTGAGCGCGGGGTGATCGCCGGGCCCTTCACCGAGAAGTTGTCACCCTCGAAATCGATGTAGTGCAGGCGGTCGCGTTCGATGAACCGGCCGGTCGGCACATCGCGGATCTCGGCGTCGTCCTCCCAGCTGTCCCACAGCCGCGTCACCACCTCCACCGCTTCGTCGGCCTCGTGCCAGAGCGAGGCCGTGTCCTGAATCTTCTTGCGGCCGAACGCGGCTGCCTCCGTCTCGCCGGTGGACACGGTGACTTCCCAGCCCGCGCGACCGAGACTCGCGAAGTCGAGCGCGGCGATCGCCTTGGACACGTGGAAGGGCTCGGTGTGGGTCACCGGTACCTGCGGGACCAGGCCGATGTGGCGGGTCAGCCGGGCGGTGCGGGCGGCGACGGCCACCGCGTCGAGCCTGCCGCGGGTCACGGCGGGTCCGCCTTCCTGCAGGGCGAACGAGTCCGGCAGGAACACAGCGTCGAACCCGAGCGCCTCTGCTGAGGTGATCACCTCGGTCCAGTAGTCGGCCGTGAACAGGTCTTCGGCGCGGGAATCGGGACGCCGCCAGGACGCGGGGTGGGCTCCGGTGCCCGGTGTCTCGATGCCGAGGAACAGCGCGCTCATCGGGTCTCCTTTCCGTCGATGTCGAAGGCCGGTGCGGGGATGGCCGCGAGCAGTTCCCTCGTGTAGGGGTGCTGCGGGGCGGTGAACAGCGACGCGGTCGGGCCGGTTTCGACGATGCGCCCGTGCCGCATCACCGCCACCCGGTCGCTGATGCGGCGCACCACGGCCAGGTCGTGGGAGATGAACAGGTAGCCGAGGTCCAGTTCGGATTGCAGGTCGTCGAGCAGGTCGAGGATCTGGGCCTGCACCGAGGCGTCGAGCGCGGAGACCGGTTCGTCGAGGACGAGCAGGTCGGGTCGCAGGGCCAGCGCGCGGGCGATCGCGACCCGTTGCCGTTGTCCGCCGGACAGTTCGGCCGGTCTGCGCCGGGTGAAATCGGTGGGCAGCGCCACCTGATCGAGCAACTCGCGCACCCGCTGGGAGCGGTCGCCGATGCCGAAGGCGCGCAACGGCTCGGCGATGATGTCGCCCACGTTCCAGCGCGGGTCGAGGGAGGAATACGGGTTCTGGTACACCACCTGGAACCGTCTGCGCAACGCGCGCAAGCCTTTCCGGCGAGCGCCGGTGAGATCGTGACCGTCGAAGGTCACCGTTCCGCTGTCCGCGTCGGTGAGCCGTAGGGCGATACGCGCGGTGGTCGACTTGCCGGAACCGGATTCCCCGACCAGGGCGAGGGTTTCGCCGCGGTCCAGGGAGAACTCGACATTGTCGACCGCGGTGATACCCGCCTCGTGAAAGCGTTTGTGCAGCGCGTGTACCGACAGCAACGGTGTGGCAGCCCTGGCACGGGCCGGCCGGAAAGGGGTGGGGGCCAGCGCGGGTGAGGCCGCGAGCAGACGCCGGGTATAGGGGTGCGCCGGGTGAGCGAGAACCTGGGAGATCGGCCCCGACTCGACGACCTCACCACCTTCCAATACAACCAGCCGGTCGGCCCGTTCGGCGGCCACGGCCAGATCGTGGGTGATGAGCAGCACCGCGGTCCCACGTGCGGCGATTCGTTCCGCCAACCGGTCGAGGACCTGGCGGGCCACGGTGGCGTCCAGTGCGCTGGTCGGTTCGTCGGCGATGATCAGGTCCGGACCGCAGGCCAGCGCGATCGCGATCAGCACGCGCTGTCGCTGCCCGCCGGACAATTCGTGCGGGTACTGACGCGCTCGTTGTTCGGGCCGGTCCAGCCCCACTTCCTCCAGCAGGTCCAGGGTCCGCAGCCCCGCGGTGCGCTTGTCGGCGAGGTGGTGCACGAGCAGGGCCTCTGCCACCTGGTCGCCCACGCGCAGAACGGGATTCAGGGACAAGCCGGGATCCTGCGGAACGAAGCCCACACGTCGCCCGCGCAACCGCCGCAGCGACTTCTCGTCGGCGGGATCCACGTGCTCGCCCGCGAATTCGACACGGCCGGAATCGATGCGGGCGTTGTCACCGAGCAGGCCGATCACCGCATGGGCCAAGGTCGACTTCCCCGAACCGGATTCGCCGACGAGCGCGACGACTTCACCCGCACCCACCTCGATGGACGCACCGCGCAGCGCGGCCACGGGACCTGCACCCGAGCGGTAGGAGACGCGCAGATCGTCGACCCGCAGCAGCGTCGCCCCGTCGTCCGAGATGGGCACTGTCGACGGCGCGATGTCCGCCGCCGAACCCGACGTCGTGGGAGTCACGGCCGACTCGTTCATCGCTGATCGCTCCTTCCGGCGAATCGGCCCACCCGCTGGGCGGCCAGCACCACGGCGACGATGACGAGGCCGGGCAGGGTGGTGAGCCACCAGGCGGCGGCGAGGAAGTTGCGGCCTTCCGAGATCAGCGAACCCCATTCGGGCGTAGGCGGTTTGGTGCCGTAACCGAGGAAACTCAGCGACGAGACCGCGAGCACCGCCATCCCGAATTCGACGGCGGCCAAGGCCAGCACCGGCTGGAACGAGTTGGGCAGCACATGTCGTAGCAGGACCGCGTACCAGCGCACCCCCGACGCGTGCGCCGCCTCGACGTAGGGCGCGTGCCGCACCCGCAGCACCTCCGAACGCATCACCCTGGCGAAGTTCGCGATCAGCGAGATACCCATGGCGAGCGCGACATTGCGCGTGCCGAAGCCCAACGCCGTCACCAGCGCCAAGGCCATCAGCAGCGACGGAATCGACAGCAGCACGTCGACCACCCGCATGATCGCGGTATCGACGATCCCACCCGCCGCCCCCGACAGCAGCCCGAGCAGCGAACCGACCACCAGCGCGATCCCGACCGCGGTGAGGGTGGCGGTGAGGGACAACCCCGCACCGTGCACCATTCGCGTGTACAGGTCGCGCCCGAGATTGTCGGTGCCGAACCAGTGCGCCGCGCTCGGCGCCTGAAACTTCTCGCCGGGCACCCCGGTCAACGGATCACCCGGCGCGAACACCGACGGCACCACCGCCCACCCGACCGCGATCACCAGCACGACAGCGGAGAGCACGAGTCCGAGGTGCCCGCGAACCCACCCGCCGATCAGCGCCCCACGACGGCCGTTCGGCGCGGCAGGGCGGTCGGTCTTCGCGCCACGGCGGCCGATCCGCGCGCCAGGCCGGTCGGCCTGAGCGCCACGGGGCTCGATCTGCGTGCCAGGGTGATCGGACTGCGCGCCAAGAGGGTCGGCGTCGCCGTTAAGGGGGTCGGTCTGCGTGCCAAAGTGGTCGGTCTGCGCCCCACGGCGACCGATCTCGGCGCCACGATGACTGGTTTCAGCGCCGGCGGGGGTGATGTCGGCGCCACGGTTGGCGTTGTCATCCCCACGGCGGACGTCGCCGTCCCCATCGCGGGCGATGCCGACATTCCCCGCGGGCGGTTGGGTGACCGGCTGTGCCGGTAGACCGGCGGATGGCCCGTCACCCTGTCGATCGGCGCGCTGCAGTATCGACATCGTCACTCCCTTCGCCCGCCGTGCGGGACAGATCGCGGCGAACCGCTCGAGCTTTCAACTGCCGGTACGAGGCCGCAGGTTGGCCGCGCGGCACCGTGACGACCGTGTCCGGGGAGGTCAGACATCGCGCGCCACCTTCGTGGCGGTGACGTTCGGAAGGGCGCGAGCGGCAGGCGCGGATACCGGCTCATCGATGGGTGGCGCGTCCACCGCCTTCGCGACCCGACCGGCGCCGGTGATCCGGGGATCGAGCAGCGGGTACAGCAGGTCGACGGCCAGGTTCACGACGACGAAGATCAGCGCCGACAACAGCACCACCCCCTGCACGACGGGGATGTCCTGATTGAGCACCGAGGTCTGGGTGAGCCGCCCGACGCCCGCCCGGGCGAACACCGACTCCACCACCACCGAACCGGCCAGCATGGTGCCAACCAGCACTCCGGCGATGGTGAAGGCGGGCACGCTCGCCAACCGCGCCACGTGCCTGCGCTGCACCCACCAGCGCGAAGCGCCCTTGGCCAGCGCCACCTCGGTGAACGGCTGGCGCCACGTCTGGGTGAGCCCGGCGGCGAGCACCTGCGCGATCACCGCACCGATCGGGAGGGCGAGGGTCAGCGCGGGCAGGATCGTGCCGCGCAACCCCGTGCCGCCGAAGGCCGGGAACCAGCGCAGCTGGAACGAGAACAGCTGCAACAGCAACAGCCCGGTCCAGAAGGTCGGCACCGAAACACCCAGCGGCGGAAGCGCACTCAAGGTGTTGCGCAGCCACGGCCGACGCGTATAGGTGGCGGCGAACGCCAAGGCCGTTCCACCGAGCACAGCGAAAAACAATGCGAGCGAAGCCAAGCCGAGCGTGGCGGGCAGTGCGTCACCGAGCGCCTCGGTGACCGGCTGTCCGGTGTTGACCGAACGGCCGAGATCACCGGTGAGGGCATTGCCGAGCGCGGTGACGTACTGCTCCCACAGCGGCTTGTCCAGCCCGTAGCGCGCCTGCAGCTCCGCGATCGCCGCCTTGTCGACAGGGGTGCCGGAACCGGAACTGTCGGCTGCCATCGAGACCGGGTCGGCGGGCAGCAGGTACAGCACGACGAACGACACGGTGAACGCCGCCCACAGCACCCAGATCGCCTGCAATAGTCGCGAACCCACGTATCGCACGATGGGTCGCCGGATCAGCTCAGTCATCGCCGTGACCGCTCAGCCAGGTGTCGAAGAACTGCAGTCGCGCCGAGGCCTCGAACTTCAGGTCCTGGGTGTGGGCGGCGGCACCGATGGCCTGCGACAACTCGATCGTGGGCACGTAGAGCCCGTTGTCGAGGATCTCCCGCTGCGCGGTCGCGATGAGTGCCGCCCGCGCCGCCGGATCGTTGGTGGCCAGCTGCTGATCGAGGGCGGTGTCGAGAGCCGGAACCGGCCCGCGGACCGACAGATTGCGGCCGGTGAGGGCGAACGTGGTGCGCAGGATGTCACCGTCGGCACGAGTGGAGTTGCCGTAGACGGCGTCGTAGTCCTTGCTGTTCTGCCGGGCCGTCTGCTCCGAGAACGACACCAGGTCGAGCCGCAGATCCACGCCGACCTGTCGCAACTGCTGCTGCACCAGTTCCAGAATCGCCTGGTTGCCCGCGAATACCTGACTGAAGGTCACCCCGAAGCTCAGGCGCTCACCGCCCTTCACCCGGATACCGTCGGCGCCGGGCAGCCAGCCCGCCTGATCCAGAATCGTCTTCGCCTTCGCGGGGTCGTAGCCGAGCCGGGCCGAGAGGTCGGTATAGGCCGGGGTCGACGCGGCCAGCACCGAGGTGGCGGGTCGGAACTGTGGGCTAAGGACGGTGTCGATCAGCTGACGCCGATCCAGCGCGGGCAGCAATGCCTGCCGCACCGCCGGATCACGCAGTGGCCCACGCGTCACGTTGGGGTGGAAACCGAAGACCAGGCCCGGGTTCGACGTCGAGAGCACCCGTCCGCCGACCGCCTCGATCTGCGGCGCGTCCTGCGGCAGGGCATCGCTGATCGCGTCGAGCTGACCGGAAGCCAGACTGCCCGTACGCACCCCCGACTCGGGCACGACGGTGAACTCGATCCGGTCGAGATAGGCCTCACCCTCGTGGGCGAAAACCTGCGAGCCCCAGTGGTATCCGGCGCGCTTGGCCAACGTCACCGAGACGTCCTGCTTGTACTCGGCATAGGTGAACGGTCCGCTGCCGATGTTGTCGCCCGCGCAGCGCGCCTCCGCCGGCTTCGCGTTGGTCGACGGGGCGAGGATGCCCAGCTGCGAGGTCGAGGACGCCTGCAGGAACTGCGCGTTCGGCGCGCTGAATTCGACCCGGGCCGTGAGCTTGTCGACCACGGTGGTGCCGACGTAGTTGGCCAGGTAGCTCACGCCGAGCGGCGCTTTGGCCCCACCGAGCCGGACCACGGCGTCGAAGGTGTCGCGCACCGATTCGGCGGTGAGCGGCGTGCCGTCGCTGAAGGTGACCCCGTCGGTGAGGGTGAAGGTGAAGACCTTCGCATCGGGGCTGACCTCCCAGCTGCGTGCCAGCCACGGGGTGATCGCCCCGGTCGCCGGATCCTGATCGGTGAGCGAGTCGACGATCTGCCGGGTCACGTAGATGGTCTGATTGCTCCCCGCCTGGGCGGGATCCGAGCACGACGGTGCCTGCGAGAGCCCGTAGCGCAGGGTGCCACCGGGTTGTGGAGGACCGGCTTGTCCGCCGCCGACGGTGTCACCGCCGCCGCAGGCGACCACCGTCGCGGTGGCGGCGAGAACACCGGCGAACGCGGCGATGCGATGTCGAATCATGAAACAACTCCAGCGAATTCACGGCCTGCGGCCAGGGGACGGCTCGGGATGCGGCGGCGCAACTCCGGCGCCACCTCGGCCTGGAACAGTTCGAGACTGTCCAGGTAGTCGGACTCGGCTCGGCCCTCACGATCGGCGGACAGGTGGATCACCTCGTGCCCGAACTGCTCGTGATACCGGCCGACCTTGTCGACCACCTGCTCCGGACTGCCGACCAGGGCCGAGGAACGGGCGAGGAAATCCTCGAGGGTCTCGAAGACCACCGGGTTGCCCACCTGCCGCTGCAACGCGGTGCGGGCCTCGTAGAGCGGGCGATACACCTCGACGGCCTCCTGGGAGGTCCGCGCCACGTGCAGACCGGCCGTGCCCGCACCGACCAGGGCGTCGGCGGGGTCGCGCCCGTAGTCCACCCAGCGCTGCCGGTAATGGCGGATCAGCTCGGCGTACGGCTCGATCGGGTGCGTGACGTTCGCCGAGAACACCGGATCACCGTGGCGCGCGGCCAGTTCCACCGATTCCCGGCTCGTCGCGCTGCCGTGCCAGATCCGCAGCTTCGGTTGCAACGGGCGCGGCAAGGCTCGTGCGTCGGTGAGCGGCGGCCGGAACCGGCCCGACCACGTCACCTCGTCGCGGTCCCACAGCGCGCGCAGCAGTTCGTATCCTTCGCGGTTACGGTCCCACTGATCCTCGGTCGTCACGTGGTAGAGCTGCGCCTGGGCGGTGCCGTTGCCCTTGCCGATGATCAGCTCGAGCCGCCCGTCGGACAGGTTGTCGAGTGTGGCGTAGTCCTCGAAGGCGCGCACCGGGTCGAGCAGGCTCAAGGTGGTGACCGCGGTGAACAGGGTGATCCGCGAGGTGACCGCCGCCAAATGGCTGAGCACCACCGGGGGAGCGGCGGATAGGAACGGGTCTTCGTGCCGTTCGCCGACCGCGAACCCGTCGAAGCCCAATTCCTCGGCGCGCCTGGCCTGTTCGACAACCTCACGGAAACGGTCGCGAGTGCTCGGCACGACACCGGTCACCGGATCGGGAACCCGGGTGATCAGCGTCATGAGCAGGAATTTCATCGATCTCCTCCATCGAACCCGGCAGAAGCACCCACACCCGGACAGACCGGGCGGGTTGCTGCGACGTCGTAGAGCCAGGTCTCTCAGTCGCTCTGGATGGTGCGCCCGCTGCCGAAGCGTCGAGCCGGATCAGCATGTGGCACAGCTGTGATGGCGCACAACGGTAGAAATCAGCGTGAGCGCAGCGGTTGGAATCGGATGCGCCTGCGGGCACAATCGCCGACGTCGGGCCCGGTCGACCCGATCCAGGCCCCCGCTGCGGCGGTACGCGACGCGCCGAATACTCGGTCACTTCACCTGCGCGGATTCATCGGCTCGCCGGAGTAATCTCGGCCTTCTCCGCGTCGATGAGGAGTTCGCCGTGACTGTTGCGCGTCGTCTGACCACACTGACCTCGCTGACGGCCTGCGCCGCCGCCGTGCTGCTTGCCGCCCCCGTCGCCGCCGATCCACCGGTGCGGCCGGCCGTCACCCGCGACGCCCCGGCCACACCCACCGCGGGCCCCGGCGATCTCCTCGCCGCCTATCAGACGGTCGTCGAAACCCTCGAGGCCCTCGGTATCCAGCCCTTCCTGTACCCGACGGTCGCCGCGAACTGTTCCGGTGACGGTCTCGGCCTGGTCCCGGCCGTCGCGGGTGCGGTTCCCGGCCCGTGGCCGACGAACACCCTCCCGATTCCGGGACTCGATCTCACGGCCGTGAAATCAGGCCAGACGCTGTTCACCTTCCTCCCGTACGGCCTGGAACCGGACACGGCCGCCACCAAGACTTCCGGTATGCAGGTGGCCTGGCTCAACCTCAGCACCGGGCGCGGTGGGATGGCCTCGATGGGGACGATCGCCGACATCGTCCGGGCGATGGTGCCGCCCGAGGTTCCCGCCGAACTCCGGCCGCTCGCCGAGAACGTCATCCGCGATTTCCTGCGCACCGCGATCCCGGTCGGCGGTGTGCGCGCGGTCCCCGTCGACACAGGGAAGGGCACCATCCTCGCCGCCGTCTTCGGTACCACCGACAACGCGGGTCGCTCGTGCTTCTTCTTCCCGACCCTCGGCATCACCGAGGTCGCCTGATCCGGTTTCCGCGAGGGCGGACAGTCGACAGCGCACGTCCTCCGGTGGACGCACCGGGCGGTGTGGAATACCTGGGCCGCCCGAGTCAGCCGTGACGAGCGAGCGGCGCTTCCGGTGCGACGAGGGGACGCTGCTTCCAGCGCAGCCGCCCGGTGCGACGCAGACGGTGCGAGCGGGCCCACAGGGTGAGGTAGTAGCCGACGGACACCGGATGGGCCAGTGCCGAGCCGAGGTCGGCGCCGATGGGTGGGCGCCGGGTTTCGACGGCTCGGGCCGTGAGCCGACCGGTGACGGCGGCGAGGTAGCCGAGCAGACCCGCCCGGCGCACCCGGCCACGACCGACGAGAACCGCCAGCGGCGGAATCCAATAGGCAAGGGCGGCAAGGACACCGATGGCCGCACCGGTGTCGACCCGGCCGCCGTAGGCCGACCACAACCAGCGGGTATAGCCGCCGGCGAGGTCGTCGGCGCCGGTGTACATGCGGGTGCGGGCGGCGGGCCCGGCGGTGACGAGCGCGGTCCGATGGCCCGCCCGGCGCAGCGCCCGCGCCAGATCGAGATCCTCGGTGGCACTGGCCGCCACACCGGCGTGACCCCCACCCGCCCGGTACGCCGCGGCGTCGACGGCGAGGAACTGCCCGCACGCCACCGCCGTCGACGGCCGCAAGCTGTGATTGGCCGGGCCCACCGGGAGCGTCGACGCCCACGACCAGGCCAGCAGCGGCTGAACCAGCTGCTCGGCGACCGAACCCGAATCCTGCGTCGGCCACGCCGACACCAGACCCGCGCCGCGCTTGCGCAATTCGGTCACCGCGGCGGCGATCGCCTGCGGTTGCAGGCGCACATCGGCATCGACGAAGACCAGTGCCGCCGCATCGGTCCTGGCGGCCAGCCGCGCACAGGCGGCGGCCTTCCCGGTCCATCCCGGCGCCGGGTGGGCGGCCGAGCGGAGCACGGTGAATCGTTCGTCGCCGCCGATCGCGGCGAGCGCGGCCTCGTAGGTGCCGTCGGTGGAGGCGTCGTCGAGGATCAGCACTCGCAGCCGCGGCACCCCGGTCTGGGCGCGCAGGTCGGCGATGAGGTCGGGCAGCCGCTGGGCTTCGTCACGGGCGGGCACGCACACGGTGACCGGTTCGATCACCCCCGACACCTGCCGGGGCAGGGTGCGCAGGGTGGCGAGGTTGTAGGCGGCGGTGCCGGCGCCGATCGCGGCGAGACCGGTGCCCGCCCAGGTCAGGTAGCGTCCCGCCGCGCCCATGTCAGCGGCCTAGCCTGCGCTGGGTGATCTCGCGCCACATCTCCGACGGCGAGAAGTTGGGGCGCGGCGCGTTCGGCGGGCGCGGGTTGCGATCGCGGTAGGCGAGACCGGCGATCATCGCGGCCACGGCCAGGGTGATGCCGCCCATGATGCCTGCCCAGCCGGCAAACGAACGGGTGTTGGGGTCGGCGTATTTGACCTCGGCACGCAGGGTCGAGGACTCACCGGCGGGCAGCTTCCACGACACGGTGTTGTCGCCCTCGCGGGTGCCGTTGGTCTTGGCGACACGCGACGGGAACGCGATGGAGAACTGCACGTCCGACCCGTGCGGCGGCACCGACTCGAGGTCGACGCGGCCGGTGAGGCTCACCAGGTCGCCGTTGCGTTTGAACTCGAGGGTGAACATGCCCTGGGTCTGATCCGACAGGCTGCCGAGCTGGCTGACCTCACCGAAGGTCAGGTCGTCGAAGAACACCTGCGTGCCGACGTAACCGTCCTGGTTGTACGGGTCGACGCGCACCTTGGCGGCCAGCGATTCGGGCGCCTTGAGCTGCGGGCCCTTGTCGTCGGGGCCCTGCGGGGCCACGGCGGCGACGATCCGTCCCGATACCCGGTCGTTGGACGACACCCCCATCGACACCTGCACCCGCAGGCATCCGGTCAGCGCGGGCACCAGCAGGGCCAGCAGAACGGCGACCGCCGCGACGCGCCGGGCGGGCCCGGAACGGCGCGAGGGGGAAGGCATGTCGGCGACGAGACTCGGCTGCACGGTTGACATCGTGCCAGGCTCGGGCCGCAGAACCCACACGACGGGCCCAACCACCTCCCGCCACCCGCCGCGATCAGGGATTTCGCCACCGTGCGGCAGCCTGTCGAGCCAACGGGATTCCGAGCAGTCCCATCCCGGCGAAACCCCAGGCCGCCGATGCGGGAAGGCCGAGGAACACCGCGTGCGCGAGGGCCGAACCGAGCCAGGTCCACGCGAACACCGCGACCGGCACCGCCACCGACGGATCGTGGGCGCGGGGGAGCAGCCGGTCGAGTGCGGTGAGCAGCACCGCCATCAGCGACGCGACGAGCATCCAGCCCAGATAGTTGGTGTAGGGGATCTGCGCCAGCCCCGGCAGACCGGCGTCGGTGACCGACCACGTCCACTGCCCGTCGGCGACCATCTGCGGATCGAGAAACAGATCCCATCCCACCGCCCCGACAACGAGCAGTGCGGCACGTATGACGCCGGCCCGCCCGCCGATCCAGTGCACCCAGGCGGCCCCTCCCGCGCCGTGGCCACCGGTTCTTGCCGCATCGATCCCCGCGAGCAGACCCGCGACGACCCAGATCGGATACAGCCCACCGGTCCACGCCAGTGGCACCACCAGCGGCACATCGGCAAGTGCCGGCCCCAGCCGATCCGTCGCATAGGCATAGGCGCCGTAGGGCACCCCGGTCGCCGTACCCACGATCTCGGAGGCGAGCCCGATCCCGGAGACGATCACGAAAAAACCTGTTGCCCAACGCCACCCGCGAGTCGTCACCGCATGCAGCAGGGCCGTCGTCACCGACAACACCACCACGGCCACCGTGATCCGATCGCGCAGCGTCCCCTCGCTGAGCGGATAGGTGATCTGCGCGAGCACGAGCACCATCGCGGCGCCCGCCGGGATCGTCCGCGGACGATGGGCACCGACCCAGCTGCGGGCGGTGGCGGCGATGCGGCTGACCGCGCGGCCGGTATTCACGACGTCAGCCGACCGGTCGTCGCACCACACGACATGTGCGAGCACCCGGCCGGCGCACCCGGTGCCGAATCGAGCGCGGTCATCGCTTGCGCGGGAAGGGGAATCGGCGGGTGCGCCGGTCGCCGAGCACGAGGTGAGCCGCACTGCGTCCACTGGCGCCGGACACCCCGCCGCCGGGGTGGGTCGACGCGCCCGTGAGGTACAGGCCGGGCGCGCCGGGTACCCGCTGACCCGACAGCTCCGGCAGCGGTCGCCACAGCATCATCTGGTCAAGAGACATCTCCACGTGCATGACATTGCCGCCGCGCAGGCCCATCTCCCGTTCCAGGTCCACCGGAGTCTGGACGAACCGCTGCACCACCGAATCGGCGAAACCCGGTGCGTACCTGTCGACTTCGGCGATGATCCGGTCGGCCTCCCGCCCGGCGTGCGACGACCAGTCGCTGCCGTCGGCGAGTTCGTAGGGATGCCACTGCGCCCACAGCGAGAGCTGGTGCTTGCCGGGCGGGGCGATGGTCGGGTCCAGCGCGCTGAAACTCATCGCCAGCACCACCGGGCGCGGCGGCAGCTCACCGGCCGAGGCCGCGCCGTGCGCGGCCCGCAACTGCCTGCGATCCGATACGAGGAACTGCAGACCGTGTGCGGACTCCGCCGCCGATGCACCGGGGTAGGACGGCAGCCGGTCGGTGGCCAGGCGCACCACCATGCCGATGCCGGGACCGACCCGGATGCGGCGCTCCCAGTCGTCGAGCACCGCTTCGTCGAAACCGCCCGCGCGCAACAGGTCGAGGGTGGCGAGGATGTGCGAGCCCGCTATCACGGTGTCGGCGCGCAGCTCACGCTCCGATTCCGTGCGCACCTGCCACCCGCGCCCCGACCGCCGCAGCTCCGTGACGGCATCACCGGTGTGGACCTCACCGCCGTCGGCGCGCAGCCGCGCGATCAGCGCCGCGCTGAGCGCCCCACTTCCCCCCACGGCCCGCCCCGGCGGCAAGGTGTGCATGAGCGCGGCGAAACCGGCCATCGGCGCGGTCCCCGGTTCCGACATCGGCGGACCCGACTGCGCACCGAACCACGCCAGCGACGCCTTGAGCCGTTCGTCGTCGAACCAGTAGTCCAGCAGCGCGTCGCCGGTCTGCAGAAACTCCCGCGACAGCGCCGACCCGCCGTCGCGCGCGTCCAGCCCCCAGAACGCGCGAACCAGCCTCCCCGGCGTCGGCGGACCACCGAACGCCCGCATCACCCGCGCGCTTCGCTCACCCCACACCGCGACGAAACGCCGGTAGGCCGCGGCGTCTTTCGCCCCGCACGCCGCCGCGATCGACGCGCAGGTGGCGTCGAGATCACGGCGGAATACGATCGGTGGGCGTACACCGTCGGACGGCGTGAATCCCCACGGATCACAGTCGAGGTAGCGCAACCCGAACCGCTCGAGCTCGAGTTCCTCGATGATCCCGGTGTGCCGGACCATGATGTGCGCCGAGGAACCGCGATCCACAAGATGGCCGGGGAACCGTTCGACCGTCGACACCGCCCCGCCGGGCACCGTGTCCCGTTCGAGCACCTGGACCCGCTGCCCGGCCCGCGCCAGATAGCAGGCCGCGACCAGCGCGTTGTGCCCCGATCCGACGACGACCGTTGTCTCGCTCCGGCTCACGCCCGTTCGCCCGCCGGTGGCATCGGCAGCCTGCGGCCGAGGATCGCGAACGGCCGGGTATCCCCCGCGAAGACGAAATTGCGGATCACATCGGTGAATCCCGCGCGCCGGTACAACCGCCAGGCCCGGTTGTCCTCCTCGGGAACCTCCGGCGTCGACAGCAGCACCGCCGCCTCGGGGCGGTCGGCGAGCAACCGCTCGAGCAGCGTCGCCCCGATCCCGCGACCCTGTGCGGCCGGGTGCACGTGCAGCTCGGTGAGCTCGAAGTAGTCGGCGAGCAGCTCGCGCGCGGCCGCCTCCGGCCAGCCGCACCGGCGCATCCCGGTGTGTACCTGCTGATGCCACCACTGCCGCGGCGCGCCGCTGTATCCGTAGGCGATGGCGAGCAGCGGGGCGGTGCGCAGGTCGACCCCGCCCGCGTCGTCGGGCAGCACGGCGGCCACCGCCCGCCAGCCCGCCCGGGTGGTGTGCTCGTTCCACATCGGGGCACGGTGATGTTCGGTGCCGCGCGGATAGTCCATCGCGGCCACATACACCGAGAGGGCGTCGTGCAGGCGGGCCCGCAGGGCGGCGACGCTCAGGTCGACGACCACAGGTGCTGGAGTGTGGTGATTGGGCTTGACGGCTGTCATCGCTCTCGTCGGAACTTGTCGGTGGGTGTCCCTATATTCAATCTCAATTCAAACGTTCGAATGGTTGTTCGATCTGTGCGAGGGGCGAAAGGGGCAGCAGATGCCTGGTCACAACGATGGTCGAGCGCATGCGGGCCACGACGGCCGCGCCGGCGGGCTGCTACGACAGGCCGATGCGCTGCTCACCGACTCGGCCTGGGAGCACGAGCCGGGGGAGCGGTTCCGCACCGCCTATCTGGCCGCGCTGCGTGGCGCCGGTGCGATGATCGCGCTCACCGGCGCCGATCGCGCGCCGCGGGCTCGTTCGCGCAGCGCCTGGGTATTACTGAGACGCGCCACGCCGGAGTTCGCGATGTGGGCCGACTACTTCGAGGCGCACTCGCCGCTGCGGGCCGCCCTGGAGGCCGGATTGGACCGCACGATCACCGACACACAAGCCGACGAGTTCTGTTCGCGGGTGGGCGCGTTCCTCTACGACGTCGACGATGCGCTGGTCGCCGCCGCCAAGACACGCCCGCAGCCGAGTCGCGACCGGGACATGACCGCTTAGTTATCACCGAGTAGGTGGTACGGCCTCGATCGAACTCGTATCATGGGGAGCAGATAGCCGCCAAGGTCGGCTACCCGTCGCCTACCCGGAGGCGACCAGCCACGCCTAGTGCCGGGGGAGGTACCGTGCCACTCTCCGAGCACGAGCAGCGCATGCTCGAACAGATCGAGAGCGCTCTCTATGCTGAGGACCCGAAGTTCGCCTCGTCCGTCCGCGGCGGACGACTTCGCTCCACGTCGAGTCGACGCAGGCTCCAAGCTGCGGCGTTGTTCGCCGTCGGCCTGTTCCTGCTCGTCGCCGGCATCGCCGCCCCGTTCAAGCCGGGCGGGTTCCCGATCATCAGTCTCGTGGGCTTCATCGCCATGTTCGGCGCCGGTGTCCTCCTGATGATCGGCAGCTCGCGTCGGCCGGGTGCGGCAGACGCCCCCGGTGAACCGTCGGCGGGCGCGAGCCCGTCGGGCGGGCGCGGTGGCCCGCGGCCGCGCAAGTCGGGCGGCTTCTCGGAGCGGATGGAAGACCGATTCCGCCGCAGATTCGAGCAGGAGTAGCCCTGCTCCGACCGTGAGGTCGAGCACAACGGCATAGCAAGCGGTGTCGCACCCGGTCGCGGGTGCGGCACCGCTTTCGCATGCCCGCGTCCGGGTCGGCCCGGATCGCACTCGCAGGGCGGTTCCCCCACCTTCCCCACCATCCCCCACCAGGGCAGTCTCGTACGCCGTCGAACGACGGGTCCGCCGGTGGCACCTGGGAAGTTTGCTGAACGTTGTCGGAACCGGGGATTGCCGACCCGCGCGGGTTGTCCTAACACGCGATAATCCCGAATCTCATTGATAGCTGACATGACCTGCGGAATTGTGTTGGCGGGGAGCAGGATCACCCAGGGTTTCGATTGAAAGTGGGGGAAAGTGGGGTAATGTGGGTCGCGCACTACAGGAGAGGCCGTACGGCCAGGTGATCCAGTAGGGAGGTGGCCGGGAATGTTTCTCGGTACCTACACCCCCCGATTGGACGACAAAGGGCGACTGACGTTGCCTGCGAAGTTCCGAGACGATCTGGCGGGAGGGTTGATGGTCACGAAGGGTCAAGACCACAGCCTTGCCGTGTATCCGAAAGAAGAGTTCACCGCGCTCGCCCGGCGGGCCGCGGCGGCGTCTCGAAGCAACCCGCAGGCAAGGGCTTTCGTCCGGGCACTGGCGGCCGGAACCGACGAGCAGCGTCCGGACGCACAGGGCCGGATCACGTTGTCGCCGGACCACAAACGCTATGCCGGACTCACCCGGGATTGCGTGGTGATCGGTTCGGTCGACTTCCTCGAGATATGGGACAAGCAGGCGTGGGAGTCCTACCTCGCCGAGCACGAGGAGGACTACGCGCAAGCCAGAGACGAGTCGCTGGGCGGGATCTTCTGACCCCGCAGCACGCGAGTGCTGCGAGGCCTCTGCCCGGGCGTGGACCCTGACGTACTTCCCCGACGCCAGGTGCCGCGCCCCGGTCAGAGACCTCGACGCATTCGCACTCATCCGAGTAAGCAACTCATTCCAAAAGCACTGTGTGGCAAGGCGACCCGTCTGCGACGCGAGGCAGTATCCCGGGAGGTCGAGGTGAACCATGACACCGAGAACCCCCGTCATGTGCCAGTGCTGCTCGAGCGTGCCGACGACCTGCTCGGTCCGGCACTCGACGAGCCGGGCGCGGTCTACCTCGACGCGACCCTCGGCCTCGGCGGGCACGCCGAACACTTCCTGCGCACCTACCCGAACGCGCGGCTGGTCGGACTCGACCGCGACACCAACGCGCTGAAACTGGCCGGCGAGCGCCTTGCGCCCTACGCCGACCGGATCACGCTGGTGCACACCCGCTACGACGGCATCCCCCAGGCGCTCGCCGAGGCGGGACTGGCCGAAACCGGTTCGGTGTCAGCGATTCTCATGGATCTCGGCGTGTCATCGATGCAGCTGGACGAGGCCGACCGCGGCTTCGCCTACTCCGTCGACGCGCCGCTGGACATGCGGATGGACCCCACCACCGGCATCACCGCCGCCGACGTACTCAACACCTACAGCCACGGCGACCTGGCCCGGGTGCTGAAAACCTATGGCGACGAACGGTTCGCGGGCAAGATCGCCTCGGAGGTGTTGCGCCGCCGCGCCGTCAAGCCGTTCAGCACCAGCGCCGAACTGGTCGAGGTGCTCTACGCCACCATCCCGGCCGCCGCACGGCGCACCGGCGGGCATCCCGCCAAGCGCACGTTCCAGGCGCTGCGGGTGGAGGTCAACGGAGAACTCGACTCGCTGCGGGCCGCGCTGCCCGCGGCGCTCGACGCGCTGCGCGTGGGCGGGCGGATCTGCGTGATGTCGTACCAGTCGCTCGAAGACCGGCTGGTGAAGCAGGAATTCGCGCCACGGATCGTGTCCCGGTCCCCGATGGACCTGCCGGTCGAACTGCCCGGCATGGGACCGGAGTTCAGGATGCTCACCCGCGGCGCGGAAAAGGCGACCGAGTCCGAGATCGAGGCCAACCCGAGGTCCGCTCCGGTGCGGATGCGTGCGGCCGAACGGATCACGGAGAGGTCAGGGAGGACACAGGAGGGGACACGATGAGCGTGCGGACGAGCACCGTTGCCGTGCCGGGGCGTACCGCCCGGCGCGTGCAGGCGGCCGAACGAGTGAAGTCCGGTGCCGCGCAGCGGGCCTACGCGCGCAAACGCACCCGCCAGCAGCTGCTCGACGGGATATCGCTGCCCGATCGGTCCTCGACCATGGCCGGGCGCATCCCGTTCGTCACCGCGATCATCGGCATGCTCGGTTGCGGTCTCGCGCTCACCCTGCTGCTCACCACCCGTGCCGCCGAGGACAGCTACCTGCTCGGCGACATGCGCGCGGACAACCGAACGCTCGCCGACGAGCGGGCCGCACTGCAGCGCGAGGTCGCGGCCGCCGACTCGGCTCCCGAACTGGCCGCGCGCGCACGGGAACTCGGCATGATCCCGGCCAAGGATCCGGCGCGTCTGGTGATCGGTCCCGGCGGGGAAGTGACCGTGATCGGCACACCGACGCCCGCCCAGGGTGCACCCGCGCCGCCGTTGAACGGGCCGCCGACGACCACACAGAACCCGGCGCCGGGTCACCAGGCGCAGGGCGAACGGGTGGTCCCGGTGCAGCCGGGCACCCCGGCCACCGACCCCGCCGCTCCGAACAACACTCCGCCCGCCGTGCTCGCGGCACCGGGTGGCCAGGCCGGAGCGGCGAACGCGCCCGTGGTTGATCCGTCGCAGGCCCAGCCCGAATCACCGCAGGATGTACCGGGTTCGCCGCAGGCACAGGTCCCGCCCGCCGGCGAGGGCGCTCCCGTGGCACCGTCGGAGTCGCCGGTTCAGGCACCGGCACCCCAACTGGTCCCCGATCGGGTGGAGGTAGCCGCGGCCCCGGCCGACACGCCGCCCCCGGCACCGGATGTCGCGCCGTTACCGGACGCGGGCCCGCCGAGCGAGACGCCGCAGATCGTCGCTCCCGAGGCAGGCCGATGAGGCAGAGCGGGCCCGCGTCGCGACAGCGACGCGGGCCGGTCTCGTCGAGGGCCCGGCGCAGCGGGTCGCTCTCGCCGGACCGGCCGATCCGGCTGCGCCTGGGCGTCGGCCGGGTCACCATGCTGGCCACCCTCGCCGTGGTCGCGCTGCAACTGCTCTACATCCAGAGCATCGCCGCACCGGGACTCTCCGCGCAGGCCGCCTCGCAGCGCACGACCAAGGAGACCGAGGCCGCCGTGCGCGGCCCGATCACCGACCGCTACGGCAACCCGCTGGCCTTCACCATCACCGCGAAAGCGCTGACGTTCCAACCGGTCCGGGTGCGCCAGCAGCTCGCCGACGCGAAGAAGACCAAGGAGAACGCGCCCGACCCCGAGCAGCGCCTGAAGGACATCGCGAAGTTCGTGCACGACAAGCTCGGCGCGAGCGGCCCGAAAGAGGAAGAGCTGCTCGACAAGCTGCGCAGCGACAAGCCCTTCCACTATCTGGCCCGCAATGTCGATCCCCGGATCGCCTCCGAGATCACCACCAAGTTCCCCGAGGTCGGTTCCGAACGTCAGGACCTGCGCGAATATCCCGGCGGGGCGCTGGCGGCCAATGTGGTCGGTGCGACCGGCTGGGACGGGCACGGTCAGATCGGCCTCGAATCGGCACTCGACTCGGTACTCGCGGGCACCGACGGTTCCCGCACCTACGATCGTGGCTCCGACGGTGCGGTGATCCCCGGCAGCTACCGCGACCAGCAGCCCGCGGTGAACGGGCACGGCGTGGAGCTCACCCTCGACGAGGACATGCAGTACTTCGTGCAGCAGCAGGTGCAGCAGGCCAAACAGCTCTCCGGTGCGGCCTCCGCCTCGGCGGTCGTGCTCGACGCCAAGACCGGCCAGGTGCTGGCCATGGCCAACGACAACACCTTCAATCCCGCACTGGGACCCCAGCACTGGGCCTCGGCGAACATGAGCAACCCGTCGGTGTCGGAGCCCTTCGAACCCGGCTCGGTGAACAAGATCGTCACCGCCGCCGCCGCGCTCGAATACGGGCTCACCAACCCCGACGAAGTACTGCAGGTGCCCGGTTCGATCCGGATGTCGGGCGTCACCGTCAACGACGCCTGGCAACACGACGTGGCGCCCTACACCACCACGGGCATCTTCGGGAAGTCGTCCAATGTCGGCACCCTCATGCTCGCGCAACGGGTGGGGGAGGACCGCTTCGCCGATATGATCGACCGCTTCGGTCTCGGCAAGCGCACCGGCATCGGCCTGCCCGGCGAGAGCCCGGGGCAGGTGCCCGCCCGCGACCAGTGGTCCGGCGGCACCTTCGCCAATCTGCCCATCGGCCAGGGCCTTTCGATGACGACGTTGCAGATGACCGGCATGTACCAGGCCATCGCCAACGACGGCCTGCGCATCCCGCCGCGCATCGTGAAGGCCAGGATCGCACCCGACGGCACCCGCACCGAGGAACTGCAGCCCGAGCCCGTGCGAGTGGTCAGCCCGCAGACCGCCGCCACCTTGCGCACGGTTTTCCAGGCGACCGTGCAGAAGGACCCGATGGGGGTGCAGATGGGGACCGGGCCGCAGGCCGCCGTGGAGGGCTACCAGGTGGCGGGCAAGACCGGCACCGCGCAGAAGGTCGACCCGGCGTGCCGCTGCTATTCGACCTCGTCGTTCTACATCACCTTCGCCGGGATGGCGCCCGCCGACAACCCGCGCTACGTGATCGGCATGATGCTCGACGCGCCGGTACGCAGCTCCGACGGCTCCGGTGGCGGGTCGGCCGCGCCGCTGTTCCACACCATTGCTTCCTGGGCGTTGCAGCGCGACCGGGTGCCGCCGTCGCCGGAGCCTAGGCCGCTGGTGCTGGAGGCCGGGCTCTGACGGTAACCTGACTCGTCGTCTTGCCCACGCGCTCGATCACTCTCAGAGAGGAGCCTTGTGCCCGCGCAGTCCAGCCCGCACGCGCTCCGGCCGAACACCCCGCCGTCGACGCCGCTGCAGGCCCTGCTGGAGCTCACCGGCGCCACCACACTCACCCCGGTACCGGCCGAGGTGACCGTCACCGGCATCGAGCAACGATCCAACGCCGTCCGCCCCGGTGACCTGTTCACCGGCCTGCCCGGCGCCACCTCGCACGGCGCCCGTTTCGCCGCCGACGCCGTCGCGCGCGGTGCGGTCGCGGTGTTCACCGACGCGGCCGGTGCCGAACTGATCGGCGAGGTGGCGGTGCCCGTGCTGGTGCGTGATGACCCGCGTGCCGTGCTCGGCGAGCTGTCCGCCGAGATCTACGGTCACCCCAGCGATCGCCTGCGCATCGTCGGCATCACCGGCACCTCCGGCAAGACCACCACGTCGTACCTGGTGGAGGCGGGTCTGGTCGCGGCGGGCCTGTCGACCGGCCTGATCGGCACCATCGAAACCCGCATCGGCGGGCAGCGGGTGCCGAGCGCGCTCACCACTCCCGAGGCGCCGCAGCTGCACGCGATGTTCGCGGCCATGGTCGAGCAGGGTGTGCAGGCGGTGGTCATGGAGGTGTCGAGCCACGCGCTGGCCCTCGGCCGGGTCGACGGTGTGCGCTTCGCCGTCGGCGCGTTCACCAACCTCTCCCAGGACCACCTCGACTTCCACAAGGACTTCGAGGACTACTTCGCCGCGAAACGCCGCCTGTTCGAACCGGACTCGCCCATCGCCGCGCGCACCTCGGTGATCTGCGTGGACGACGAGTGGGGCAGACGCCTTGCCGCGGACCTCCCGGCCCCGATCACGGTCTCGACCGGTGACCCCGCGAACACCTCCCGGAGCCGCACGGTCGGCAGCTCTGATCGCGCGGCGGGCATCGACTCCGAGCAGCCCGGGCGCACCGGCGCATCCGGCGAGGCAGGTGCGGGGGCACCCGCCCACGCCGCGTCGACCGGTGCGGACTGGCAGGTTGTCGGTGAGGTGAAAACCACCGGCGGCGAACAGGAGTTCACCGCGGTCGGCCCGAGCGGCGAGCTGACCGTCCGCTTGCGCCTGCCGGGCCGCTACAACGTCGCCAACGCCCTGCTCGCGGTAGCCACCTGCGCGGCCGCCGGGGTCGATCCGGCGATCGCCGCGCCCGCGCTGGCCACCGTCGACGTGCCGGGACGCATGCAGCGCGTCGAACGCGGACAGGACTTCCTCGCCGTCGTCGACTACGCGCACAAACCCGCCGCGATCGAATCGGTGGTCGCCACCCTGCGCGCGCACCTCACCGACGCGGGCCGCGGCAGGCTCGCGGTGGTCGTCGGCGCGGGCGGCGACCGGGACGCGGCCAAACGCCCGCTCATGGGCGCGGCGGCGGCACGCGGTGCCGACCTGGTGATCGTCACCGACGACAATCCACGCACCGAGGACCCGGCGGCCATCCGCGCCGCCGTGGTCGCCGGTGCGCACGAACTCCCGGCCACCGACCGCGGCGAGATCCGCGAGATCGGTGACCGCGCGGCGGCCATCGCCGCCGCACTCGCCTGGGCGCGTTCCGGCGACGTGGTGCTCATCGCGGGCAAGGGCCACGAGGCGGGTCAGGAGATCCAGGGCGTCAAGCATCCCTTCGACGACCGTGAGGTCCTCGCCGCGGAGCTGGATTCTCTACTGGCACAACACAGTCCGCACACGGACTCGGAGGACTTGACGGTTTCATGATCGAGATGACACTGCGGGAGATCGCGGACGTCGTCGGCGGCGAGCTGCACGACGTACCCGACCCCGAGGCACTGGTGACCGGGTCGGTCGAATTCGATTCGCGCCGAATCGGTCCCGGTGATCTGTTCCTCGCACTACCCGGCGCCAACTCCGACGGACACGACTACGCGGCCAACGCGGTCGAGGCCGGAGCTGTCGCCGTGCTGGCGGCACGCCCGGTCGGCGTGCCCGCCATCGTCGTCGCGCCGGACGCGGGCACCGTGCCCGCCACCTCGGTGGCCCTGAGCCACGACGGCGACGGCTCCGGTGCCGCCGTGCTCGCGGCCCTGGCCGAACTGGCACGCGTGAGCACCGAGCGGCTGGCCGAGCGCACCGGTCTCACCGTCGTCGGTGTCACCGGGTCGTCGGGCAAGACCTCGACCAAGGACCTGCTGGCCGCCGTGCTCGCACCGCTGGGTCCCGTGGTCGCCCCGCCCGGTTCGTTCAACAACGAACTCGGCCACCCGTGGACGGCCCTGCGCGCCGACGCCGACACCAAGTTCCTCGCTCTCGAGATGTCGGCGCGCGGCGTCGGCCACATCGCCGCCCTGGCCCGCATCGCGCCGCCGCGCATCGGTGTGGTGCTCAATGTCGGCACCGCCCACCTCGGTGAGTTCGGCAGCCGCGAGGCCATCGCGCAGGCCAAGGGTGAACTGGTCGAAGCACTCCCGGCCGAGGGCCTGGCCGTGCTCAACGCCGACGACCCGAACGTCGCCGCCATGGCCTCGCGCACGAAAGCGCGCGTGGTGATGGTCGGCCTGTCCGGCGACGCCGATATCCGTGCCACCGATGTGACCACCGACGACCAGGCCCGCGCCCGCTTCACCCTGCACGCGGGTGGCGAATCGGTGCCGGTGCAGCTGGCCGTGCACGGTGAGCACCAGGTCGGCAACGCGCTCTCGGCCGCCGCCGTCGCCCTGGAATGCGGCGCCGACCTGGCGACCGTGGCCCAGGCGCTGTCCGGGGCGAGGGCCGCGTCGGTGCGCCGGATGGACGTGCGGACCACGCCCGACGGCATCACCGTCATCAACGACTCCTACAACGCCAACCCCGACTCGGTGCGGGCCGCGCTCAAGGCGCTGGTCACCCTCGCCAAGTCGGGCCCCGAACCGCGCCGCAGCTGGGCCGTGCTCGGGGAGATGGGCGAACTCGGCGACACCTCGGTCATCGAACACGACGCGATCGGACGGCTCGCCGTGCGCCTCGACGTCGACCGATTGATCGTGGTCGGCACCGGACGACCCTCCCGGGGAATGCACCAGGGAGCGGTGATGGAAGGCTCTTGGGGCGAGGAGTCGATCCTCGTACCCGATATCTCGGCGGCCATCGCGCTGCTCGACGACGAAATCGCCGCCGGCGATGTGGTACTGGTCAAGGCGTCGAAAGCGGTCGGTCTGTGGGCCGTCGCCGAACACCTGACCAGGGCAGGGGAAGGTAGCTCGGAGGCAGCTCGATGAGGCAGATTTTGTTCGCGGCGGGGATCGCGCTCGCGGTGTCGATCCTGTTGACGCCGTTTCTGATCCGGGTCTTCGCCAAACAGGGCTTCGGCCAGGAGATCCGGGTCGACGGCCCGGCCAGCCATCAGGCCAAACGCGGCACCCCGACGATGGGTGGCGTCGCCATCCTGATCGGTATGTGGGCCGGATACCTCGGTTCGCACCTGATCGGCCTCGGCTACGACGCCGAGGGTCCGACGGCCTCGGGCCTGCTCGTACTCGGGCTCACCACCGCACTCGGTGTGGTCGGCTTCCTCGACGACTTCATCAAGCTGCGCAAACAGCGCAACCTCGGGTTGTCGGCGGCCGGTAAGTACATCGGCCAGATCAGTGCCGCGGTGATCTTCGCGGTGCTGGTGCTGCAGTTCCGTGCCGACAACGGGCTCACCCCCGGCAGCAAGCACATCTCGTACGTGCGTGACTGGTCGACGGTGTCGATGGGCGCGCTGGTGTTCGTGATCATGGTGTGTCTGCTGGTCGTGGCCTGGTCCAACGCGGTCAACCTGACCGACGGTCTCGACGGTCTCGCCGCCGGATCGATGAGTCTGGTGCTCGGCGCCTACGTCATCATCACGTTCTGGCAGTACCGCAACGCCTGCGCCACCAGCCCCGGACCCGGGTGCTACAACGTGCGCGACCCCCTCGACCTCGCGCTGGTCTGCGCGGCGGCCGCCGCCGCCTGCATCGGCTTCCTGTGGTGGAACGCCGCGCCCGCCAAGATCTTCATGGGCGACACCGGATCGCTGGCCCTCGGCGGCATGCTGGCCGGTCTGTCCATCACCACCCGCACCGAGCTGCTGATGGTCGTCATCGGCGCGCTGTTCGTCGCCGAGGCGGCGTCGGTGGTGCTGCAGGTGGCGGTGTACCGCACCACCCGCAACCGATTGTTCAAGATGGCGCCGTTCCACCACCACTTCGAATTGAGCAAGTGGGCGGAGACTACGGTGATCATCCGGTTCTGGATCCTGGCAGGCATCGCGGCCGCCGTGGGTCTCGGACTGTTCTACAGCGAATACCTGTCCCAGGTCGGGTGAGAGCGGAAATGGTAGAACACTCGCCCCGTGCCCTGCGTTCCCCGGGCCCCATGCTCGAATTCCTGCGTGGCCGTGACGTTCTCGTCGCCGGCTGGGGCGTCTCCGGACGCTCCCTGATCGAACCGCTGCGCGATATCGGCGCGCACCCCGTCGTCACCGACGGCGGCGCCAAAGCCCTGGCCGAGGCCGCCGAACTCGGGCTCGAGATCGCCACCACCGTGGAGCTCGAGCACGCCGATCTCACCCGGTTCGCCCTCGTCATCACCAGCCCCGGCTGGCGGCCCGATTCGCCGGTGCTCGTCTCGGCGGTCACCGAGGGCATCCCGGTCTGGGGTGACGTCGAATTCGCCTGGTGGGTCGATCAGGCCCGCATCTACGGCCCGGTCCGCAAGTGGCTGGTGGTCACCGGAACCAACGGCAAGACCACGACCACCCAGATGACGCACTCGATCCTGCGCGCCGCGGGCATCGCCAGCGTGGCCTGCGGCAATATCGGCCTGCCCATCCTCGACGCCCTGCGCCGCAATCCCGGACCACAGGTGCTCGCGGTCGAGTTGTCGTCGTTCCAGCTGCACTGGGCGCCGTCGGTGCGGCCCGAGGCCGGTGTGGTGCTCAATGTCGCCGAGGACCACCTCGACTGGCACGGCGGGCTCGACGCCTACGCCGCCGCGAAGGCGCGTGCCCTCACCGGCCGCATCGGCGTGGTCGGCCTCGACGACCCGGTCGCCGGTGCGCTGGCGCGCAAGTCCAAGGCGCGGCGCACGGTCGGGTTCCGCGTGGGCGTGCCCGCCGACGGCGAACTCGGCGTGGTCGACGGCAAACTCCTCGACCGCGCCTTCACCAAGGCCGCGATCCTCGCCGAGACCTCCGACATCAGCCCGCAGGGGCCCGCGGGCATCGCCGACGCGCTCGCCGCCTCGGCGCTGACCAGGGCCATCGACGTGGCACCCCAGTTCGTGAAAGAGGGCCTGGCCGAACACAAGGTCGGCCCGCACCGCACCGCGTTCGTGCGGGAACTGGGCGGCGTCGACTTCATCGACGACTCCAAGGCGACCAACCCGCACGCCGCGCGCGCATCGATCCTCGCGCACCCGCACGTGGTGTGGGTCGCGGGCGGCCTGCTCAAGGGCGCGACCATCGACGACCTCATCGAGGAGGTCGCCGACCGGCTCGTGGGCGCGGTCCTGTTCGGGGCCGACGCGCCGGTGATCGCCGCCGCATTGGCGCGACACGCGCCCGAAGTCCCGGTCATCGCACTGGACGCGGGAGACGATGCAGACATGGAGTCGTCGAGATCGCAGCGTGCCGAAGCGGTGATGGGCCGCGCCGTGCGCGCCGCGGCGGGCATGGCGCGGGCGGGAGACACCGTGCTGCTGGCACCCGCGGCCGCGTCCCTCGACATGTACGACGACTACACCCACCGCGGACGCTGCTTCGTCGACGCGGTCACGGCACTGGAAGACGGTGACATCGGGCGGGCGCTATGACATCGACGGGCCAGACCACCCGGACCGGGGGGCGCCGGAAACGGATCGCCCCGCAGCCGGGATGGGCGGGGGAGCGTTTCGGCGCATGGCTGGCCCGTCCGCTCGCCTCGTTCCACCTCGTGGTCACCATCGCGACCCTGCTGACGGTGCTCGGCCTGGTGATGGTGCTCTCGGCGTCGAGCGTCGAGGCCTATGCCGGTGGTGGATCGGCGTATTCGCTGTTCATCCAGCAGGCCATGTTCGCCGGGCTGGGCGCCGTCGCGTTCTACATCGCGTTGCGGTTGCCGCTGCGGGTTCTGCGGCAGTGGTCGTTCCCGGCGTTCAGCATCTCGGTGATCGCGCTGGTGCTCGTGCTCATTCCGGGCATCGGCGCGGTGCACGGTGGCGCGCGGCGCTGGTTCGACATCGGACCCATCTCGATCCAGCCGTCCGAGGTCGTGAAGGTGACCCTGGTGGTGTGGGGCGCGCACCTGCTCGCGTCGCGGCGCGGGGCACACCTCAAGGACATCCTGGTGCCGTTGGTGCCCGCCGGCCTGCTGGTGTGTCTGCTCGTGGTGCTCGAGCCGAACCTGTCGACCACGATCGCGCTCGGCATCGTGCTGATGGCGCTGCTGTGGTTCGGTGGGCTGCCGGTGCGGTTGTTCGTCGGGATCATGGTCAGCGGCTTGGTCGTCGCGTCGGTGCTGGCGCTGTCGGCCGGGTACCGGTCCGACCGGGTGCGCGCGTTCTTCAATCCCGGTGACGACCCCCAGGGCGCCAATTATCAAGCACGCCAGGCCAAGTACTCGCTGGCCGACGGCGGCATCCTCGGCCGCGGGCTCGGGCAGAGCCGCGCCAAGTGGAGCTACCTGCCCAACTCGCACAACGACTTCATCTTCGCCATCATCGGCGAGGAACTCGGCTTCCTCGGCTGCATGGCGGTGCTCGCCCTGCTGGCGATGTTCGTCTACACCGGCATCCGCATCGCGCTGCGCTCGGTCGACCCGTTCCTTCGCCTGCTCACCGCCACCGCGACCACCTGGATCACCGCGCAGGCCCTGATCAATATCGGCTACGTCGTCGGCCTGCTGCCGGTGACCGGTCTGCAGCTGCCGCTGGTGTCGGCCGGTGGTTCGTCGCTGGCGATCACGCTGTTCATGTTCGGCATCATCGCCAGCGCGGCCAGGCACGAGCCCGAGGCGGTCTCGGCGCTCAAAGCGGGCCAGGACGGCAGGCTCAGCAGGCTGTTGCGGCTGCCCGTGCCCGAGGTGTACACCCCGGCGCCGCGCAAGCCCGCGCCGCGCGCGAGAACCGAACGCCCACGTCAGGCCCCACGCCGCCAACCCGATGCTCCGCGCAGACGACGCGCGCCGGAAAGCCGCGGCACCAGTTCGCTACGGTCGACCAGAGCATGGGAACCGACCTATCCGATGCCACACGCTAGAGAACGAGGTAGATCCAAGTGAGTAGCCCGCGATCCGGGTTGTCGGTGATCGTCGCAGGCGGGGGAACCGCAGGCCACATCGAACCCGCGCTGGCGGTGGCCGACGCCTTGCGCAGACTCGACGATTCGATCCGGGTGACAGCACTCGGCACCGAGCGCGGACTCGAGACGAAACTGGTGCCCGACCGTGGGTACCCGCTCGAGCTGATCCCGCCGGTCCCGTTGCCCCGCAAGCCGTCGGCCGACCTGCTTCGCCTGCCCGGACGGGTGTTCTCCTCGGTGCGCGCCACCCGCGCGGTGATCGACCGGGTGGAGGCCGATGTCGTCATCGGCTTCGGCGGCTACGTCGCCCTGCCCGCCTACCTCGCCGCGCGCGGTATCGGCAGGCAGCGCCGGATTCCGGTCGTCGTGCACGAGGCCAACGCCAAGGCGGGCATCGCCAACAAGGTCGGCGCCAAGCTGGCCACGAAAGTGCTTGCCGCCGTACCCGACTCCGGGCTGGCCGGCGCCGAGGTCGTCGGCATTCCGGTGCGCGCCGCCATCACCGAACTCGACCGGTCCGCGCTGCGCGCGCAGGCCCGCGAGCACTTCGGTCTGCCCGCCGATGGCCCGGTTCTGCTGGTGTTCGGCGGCTCACAGGGCGCGCGCAGCCTCAACGAGGCGATCTCCGGCGCCGCACCGCAATTGGCAGCCGCCGGGATCTCGGTGCTGCACGCGCACGGCCCCAAGAACAGCGTCGAGGTGAGTACCGCCGACGCGCCCGCACCGTACGTGGCGGTGCCGTACCTGTCGCGGATGGATCTGGCCTACGCCGCCGCCGACGCGGTGGTCTGCCGCTCCGGCGCCATGACCGTCGCCGAGGTGTCGGCGGTCGGGCTGCCCGCGTTCTACGTGCCCCTGCCGCACGGCAACGGCGAGCAGGAGTTCAACGCGCGCCCCGTGGTGACCAAGGGGGGTGGCAGAATTGTCCCCGACGCCGAGCTGACCCCGAAATTCGTGATGGACGAGGTGATTCCGCTGCTGCTCGACCCCGCCCGACTCGCCGAGATGAGCCGCGCCGCCGCAGGCGCCGGTCACCGCGACGCCGCCGACACCGTGGCACGCATCGTCGCCGGGCTCGCCCGATGAGCGGTCAGCGGCCGGAGGCGGAAGCCGAGCGTGACCAGCCGGGCCGCCCGAGCACGGGCACCGCGGTGAACGCCGCGGGCGAGCCCGTGGGTTCGGCGTTGCCCGCCGAACTCGCGCGGGTGCACATGGTCGGAATCGGCGGTGCGGGCATGTCCGGTATCGCGCGAATCCTGTTGGCGCGTGGCGGTGCGGTGTCGGGATCCGATGCCAGGGAGAGCCGTGGGGTGCTGTCGCTGCGGGCCCGCGGCGCGCAGGTGCGCATCGGGCACGACGCCGACGCGCTCGACCTGCTGCCCGGCGGCCCGACCGTCGTCGTCACCACCTACGCCGCCATCCCGAAGACCAACCCCGAACTGGTCGAAGCCAATCGGCGCAGCATTCCCGTGCTGATGCGTCCCACCGTGCTCGCCGCCCTGATGCGCGGGCACAAGACCCTGCTCGTCTCGGGCACCCACGGCAAGACCTCGACCACCTCGATGCTGATCGTGTCGCTGCAGCACTGCGGCGCCGACCCCTCGTTCGCGGTCGGTGGCGAACTCAACGAGGCGGGCACCAACGCCCACCACGGCAGCGGTGACATCTTCGTCGCCGAGGCCGACGAATCCGACGGTTCGCTGCTGCAATACGACCCCGACGTCGCCGTGGTCACCAATATCGAATCCGACCACCTCGACTACTTCGGCACCGACGAGGCCTACATCCAGGTCTTCGACGACTTCGCCGACCGGCTCGCCCCCGGCGGGCTGTTGGTGGTCTGCCTCGACGATCCCGGCTCGCTCGCCCTGGCCGAACGGGTCGCGCCCCGGCTCACCGAACGCGGTGTGCAGGTGCTCGGCTACGGCTCCGGCGACCTGACGAACGCGCCCGTGCCCGTCGGTGCCCGGCTGCTCGACTGGCAGCCGCGCGATGTCGGCGGCATCGTCGAATTCCAGCTCGGCGGCGAGACGACGCCGCGCACGGTCCGCCTGTCGGTGCCCGGCAGGCACATGGCCCTCAATGCCCTCGCCGCGCTGCTCGCGGCCCGGGCGACCGGTGCCGACATAGACGAGATCGTGCAGGGCCTGGAGGGTTTCGGTGGCGTGCACCGCCGGTTCCAGTTCACCGGTCGCGAGAACGGCGTGCGTGTCTTCGACGACTACGCCCACCATCCCACCGAGGTACGGGCCGTGCTCGAGGCCGCCGCGCAGCTCGTCGCACAGGAGGCGCGCGACGGAGCGCGCCTCGAACGCGGCCGGGTGATCGTGGTCTTCCAGCCGCATCTCTACAGCCGCACCGCCACTTTCGCGGCCGAGTTCGGCACCGCGCTGAGCCTGGCCGACGAGGTGGTCGTGCTCGATGTCTACGGCGCGCGTGAGGAACCGCTGCCCGGCGTGAACGGTGCGCTGGTGGCCCAGTCGGTGACCAAACCCGTGCACTACCAGCCCGATATGTCGAAGGTCGGCCGTCAGGTCGCGGCGCTCGCGCAGCCCGGTGATGTCGTGATCACCATGGGCGCCGGCGATGTCACCATGCTCGGCAACCAGATCCTCGACGGCTTGCGGGCCCGCCCGCAGCAGGGCGGCCGGTGAGATTGCCGATGCCCGCCGCGCGCGGGTGGCACGGCTACCGGCTCTGGACGGCGGTCGGGCTGGTCGTCGTCACCGTGCTCGCGGTGCTCGCGTGGTTCACCCCGGCATTGTCGGTACGGACCGTGCGGATCGACGGCCTGACGGCCGTGCCCGAGGAACAGGTGCGCGAGCGGCTCGAAATCCCGGACGGGCGTTCGATGTTGCGCATCGACACCACCGAGATCGCCCGCCGCGTGGCGGCGATTCCCACGGTGCGCTCGGTCCGGGTGCAGCGGAAGTTTCCGTCGACGGTGCTGGTGACGGTCGTGGAGCGAACTCCGGTGGTGTACATCGACGCTCCCGACGGCGCCCACCTGATCGACGCCGAGAGTGTGGAATTCGCGATCGAACCGGCACCGCCGATCGGTGTGCCGAAATTGGTCACCGAGGGCTCGATGCCGGGACCGGATGCGGCCCGCGCCGCCGTCGCCGTGCTGGTCACGTTGCCGCCCGCGTTGTCGGTGCAGGTGGGTGAGGTTGTCGCACGGTCGGTTTCGGATGTCTCGCTCAACCTGCGCGACGGAAGAAAGGTAGTGTGGGGCGGCACGGGCGACGGGGAGCGCAAAGCTGCCGTCGTAATGCCGCTGCTCACCCGGGAAGGCACCGTGTTCGACGTTTCGAGTCCGAATCTGGTCACGGTAAAGTGAGCGAAACTTCGGCGCGCCTGCGCCGGGATCGCGGTGGCTGCGAATAGCGTTCCGCAGCAGTCGGATACTTGACATAACGCCAACCCTATGGTTGAGGTTGAGGGTTTTAGATCGAAGGAAGGCGAGAGCCCATGACGCCCCCGCACAACTACCTTGCCGTGATCAAGGTCGTCGGTATCGGCGGCGGCGGCGTGAACGCCGTCAACCGGATGATCGAACAGGGACTCAAGGGAGTCGAGTTCATCGCGGTCAATACCGACGCACAGGCCCTGCTGATGAGCGACGCCGATGTGAAGCTCGATGTCGGCCGTGAACTCACCCGAGGACTTGGCGCCGGTGCCGATCCGGAAGTCGGTCGCAAAGCGGCCGAAGACCACAAGGACGAGATCGAAGAGGTGCTCAAGGGCGCCGACATGGTCTTCGTCACCGCGGGCGAAGGCGGTGGTACCGGAACCGGTGGCGCCCCTGTCGTCGCCAGCATCGCCCGCAAGCTGGGCGCGCTGACTATAGGTGTCGTGACCCGGCCGTTCTCCTTCGAGGGAAAACGGCGTGGGAACCAGGCCGAAGTGGGCATCAACCTGCTTCGCGAGTCGTGCGACACCCTCATCGTCATTCCGAACGACCGGCTGCTGCAGCTGGGCGACGCGGCGGTGAGTCTGATGGATGCCTTCCGGTCGGCAGACGAAGTGCTGCTCAACGGTGTTCAGGGTATTACCGACCTGATCACCACCCCCGGCCTGATCAACGTCGACTTCGCCGACGTGAAGAGCGTGATGTCGGGGGCCGGTTCGGCCCTCATGGGCATCGGTTCGGCGCGCGGTGAGGGCCGATCGGTGAAAGCTGCCGAGACGGCGATCAATTCGCCACTGCTCGAGGCATCGATGGACGGTGCGCACGGCGTGCTGCTCTCGATCGCGGGTGGTTCCGATCTCGGTCTGTTCGAGATCAACGAGGCCGCCTCGCTGGTGCAGGAGGCCGCCCACATCGAGGCCAACATCATCTTCGGTACGGTCATCGACGATTCGCTCGGCGACGAAGTGCGCGTCACCGTGATCGCCGCCGGTTTCGACGGCGGCGGCCCCTCGCGGCGCGCGGTCGAGAACACCATGCAGACCGGCCGGTCCTCGTCCAACCCGATCGGCTCCGGTCGTGCGGGCGAGGTCGGGCAGAGCCGAAGCACGGAGGCACCGGCCCGGCCCACCGAGCCCGCCACCGCGGGCATGTCGAGCGGACGGGCGGCGGCGCCCAACTACCGCGACACCGAGCGGTATCGGGAGTCGGAGCGGCAGCGGGTCACCGAGCAGGCGCTCAACCGCGTCAACAACCCCGAACCGCGCGACGACGGCGACGATGACGACGACATCGAGGTGCCGATCTTCATGCGCCGCTAGGCACGGACCACAGCGCCCGAACTCCCCGGTGAGTTCGGGCGCTTTCGCGTCTCCGGCTCAGCTCCGGGGCCGCCGCGGCCAGCGGCCGGGTTGACCGATGTCACCCCGCACGCGCACCGATCGACCCGCCGACCGCACTACCCTCGAACCATGACTTCCGCACCCCCCACCGTGACCGTTCGCCGGGTGACCACCACCCGCGCCGGTGGCTTCTCCGTCGCCCCGTACGACTCGTTCAACCTGGGCGATCACGTCGGTGACGATCCGGAGGCCGTGCGCCGCAACAGGATCCGCCTGGCCGAGGGCATCGGGCTCACCCCGGACCGGCTGGTGTGGATGGAGCAGGTACACGGCCGCAATGTCGAGATCGTCGACGGGCCGCGCGCCGAACCGGTCCCGGTGACCGACGCACTCGTCACCACGGTGCCCGGCCTCGCCCTGGTCGTCCTCACCGCCGACTGCGTGCCGATCCTGCTGTCCGACGACGAGGCAGGCGTGATCGCGGCAGTGCACGCGGGCCGCATCGGCGCCCGAATCGGCATCGTGCCGCGGGTACTCGAGGCGATGGTCTCGGTCGGCGCCCGGGTGGAGCGCATCGGCGCCTTCCTCGGGCCCGCCGCATCGGGTCGTCAGTACGAGGTGCCCGCCGCTATGCGCGCCGACGTGGAGGCCCACCTGCCCGGCAGCGCAACCACCACGGTCCGCAAGACACCGGGCCTGGATCTGCGCGCGGGCATCAGCAGGCAGCTCACCGAGGCGGGCGTCGGCGGCATCGCCCTCGACCCGCGCTGCACCATCGAGGACAAAACCCTGTTCAGCCACCGCCGCGGCGCCCCGACCGGCCGCATCGCCGGTGTGATCTGGATGGACCCGACCGCATGAGCCCACAGCACACCACCCGGCGAGGGGAGGCCGCATGACCCAGGAGACCTCGACCGGCACCGATCGCGCGAGCGAACTCTCGACCCGCCTGGACGGGCTGTTCACGCGGCTCGACGCCGCCGTGGCCGCCGCGGGCCGCCCGGCGGGCTCCGTCCGACTGCTGCCGGTGACCAAATTCTTCCCGGCCGCCGATGTCGACATCCTCTATCGCCTCGGCAGGCGCGAGTTCGGCGAGTCGCGTGAGCAGGAGGCCTCGGCCAAGGTCGCCGAACTGGCCTACGACGACGTCGAGTGGCACATGATCGGCCGCTTGCAGCGCAACAAGGCACGCGCCGTGGCCCGATGGGCACACACCGTGCACTCGGTGGACAGCGAACGGCTGGCAAACGCGCTGGACCGGGCGGTGACCGACGCACAGGCAGCCGGCGAGCGTACCGCGCCCCTGCGTGTGCTGCTGCAGGTGAGCCTGGACGCCGACCCCGGACGCGGGGGTGTCGAACCGGCCGATCTGCCCGCCCTGGCCGACCTGGTAGCGAAGGCCCCCGGACTGCATCTGGCCGGTCTGATGGCGATTCCACCCCTTGACGCCGACATTCATGCGTCCTTTGCGAAGCTTGCGACTTTGCACACTTCGCTGCTCGCGCAACACGCCGATGCCACCGAACTTTCTGCAGGTATGTCGGGTGATTTGGAGATCGCGGTCGAACACGGTTCGACGTGTGTGCGTGTCGGTACCGCCTTGATGGGCGGCCGACCGATAACCTCGGCGTAGCAAAGAAACCTCATCAGTCACATTCGACACATACGATTGGCCGACGAGGCGCTGAGCAAGAACTTCAACACCCGGCCGCCACCGGGGCCGAAGGAAGGTCGTCCAGGATGAGCACGCTGCACAAGTTCAAGGCGTACTTCGGCATGGTTCCGCTCGATGAGTACGAAGACGACTACGTCGACGATCACGCCTCGCGCGGCCCCGAGGAGCGCGCCGGCCGTACTCGCCCGCGCAGCTACGACCGCTACGCCGAAGATCGTTACGGCTCCGAACGTTTCGGCGACGAAGCCGACGACTTCCCCCAGCCTGCCTACAAGCCGGCTTATCAGGCGCGTCGCGACGACTACGTCGACGACGCCTACGCCGAGGATCGCTACGATCCGCCGCGGCGCCCGACCAGGATCGAGACGGCGCCCTCGTCGGGCCGTGCGTTCCGGGCGGGCGGGGTCGCGCCGGGGATGCGCGGCTCGACCCGTGGCGCGCTCGCGGTCGATCCCGACGCCGAGGAGCGCAGGTTGGAGGAGCGCTTGCGCCCCGAGCCCGCGCCCGTGCGGCGGCCCGGGATCTTCGAGGACGGAGGTCCCTTGTCCAAGATCACCACGCTGCGTCCGCGCGATTACAGCGAGGCCAGGATCATCGGTGAGCGTTTCCGCGAGGGAAACCCGGTCATCATGGACCTGGTCGACCTGAGCAACGCCGATGCCAAGCGGCTGGTCGATTTCGCGGCCGGGCTGGCGTTCGCGCTGCGTGGCTCGTTCGACAAGGTGGCCACGAAGGTGTTCCTGCTCTCACCGGCCGATGTCGACGTATCGGCCGAAGAGCGTCGTCGGATCGCCGAAAACGGCTTCTACAACCAGAAATAGTGACAATTCACGAACTGCCATGATGGCCGCCCGCGCACTGCGCGGCGCGGCCATTTTGCACGTCGCCGATTTTGCGGCAGAGTGAACCCGTGGCCCTGTTCGCGGTTCTGTACCTCGTGCTTTTCATCTTCTGGCTGTTGTTGATCAGCCGGGTGATCGTGGAGTTCATCCGCAGTTTCGCGCGTGACTGGCGCCCGAGGGGCGTGGTGGTGATCGTGTTGGAGTTCATCTTCACCGTCACCGATCCGCCGGTGAAACTGTTGAGACGCTTGATACCTCCCGTGAATCTGGGCGGTATTCGGCTCGATCTGTCGATTATGGTTCTGCTCTTCGTCGTGTTCATCCTGATGTCCATCGTGGGTAGGCTCGGGCAGCCCGTGACCTCCGTGTGACACAATGAGTCGAGAAGACCGCTTGCTAGTTCTCCAAAGACCGCGTGAAGGGATCCTTCGATGCCGCTGACTCCCGCCGATGTGCACAACGTCGCGTTCAGCAAACCGCCGATCGGTAAGCGCGGCTACAACGAGGACGAGGTCGATGCCTTCCTGGATCTCGTCGAGCAGGAGCTTTCGCGCCTGATCGAGGAGAACGCCGACCTGCGTCAGCGGGTCGCCGAGCTCGACACCGAGCTAGCCGACGCCAAGAAGAATCGCGGGGCGGCCCAGGTCGCCGCCGTGAAGGCCCCGGTCCAACAGGCACCGCCGCCCGCACCCGAACCTATTCCGGCGCCGGTCCCGGCGGCGCCGCCCGCGCCGATGCCGGTGGCAGCGCCCGTCCGCGACAACTCGGGCCCCGACGCCAACATGCAGGCCGCGAAGGTCCTCACCCTGGCGCAGGAGATGGCCGACCGCCTCACCACCGACGCCAAGACCGAGGCCGAGAGCCTGCTGTCGAACGCGCGGGCAAACTCCGAGCGTCTGGTGGGCGACGCCCGCACCCGCTCCGAGGCGATGATCGCCGACGCGCGGCAGAAGTCCGACGCGATGCTCGCCGACGCGCAGAACCGTTCCGAGACCCAGATCCGCCAGGCCAAGGACAAGGCCGAGGCCCTCACCGCCGACGCCGAGCGTCAGCACGCGGAGATCATGGCGACCATCACCCAGCAGCGCACGGTGCTGGAAAGCCGGATCGAGCAGCTCAAGACCTTCGAGCGCGAGTACCGCGTGCGCCTGAAGTCCTACCTGGAGTCGCAGCTCGAGGAACTGGAGAACCGTGGCTCGGCCGTTCCGGTCGACGGCGGCGAGTTCGCGGGCGACACCAACGGATCGTCCAACAGTTTGGCTCCGGCCTCCTCCTTCGCCAAGGGCGCCAAGTAAACTGGAACCCGGGTCGCGCGGCGCAGCGCGTCGCGTGATTCGGGAACGCCCAGTTCGTCGGGCTGCTCGGTTGCTTGGGAGTCAGCATGCTCGTCTTGACGCTCGTTCTGGCCGCGATCGGATTCGCACTGCTCGTGGCGGCACTCGCCACCGGCTCGGTGGCGTGGGCGTGGGGCTGCATCCTGATCTGCGTCATCGGCGCCGGCACCCTCCTGGTGAGCGCGCTCGCCGGTGGGCGACCCGAGAACGACCCGGTTCCGCCGGGGCGGCATGCTCGCAAGGACTGACCGGGCGGAAATGGGCTGGACGAGCCCGGTTAGAATCGATTCACACACGGCGTTGATCCGGCCATCACCGGGGAGTCTTCGGAAGAACGGCGCACGCGCGCTCAGTAGAACCGAACGGGTGAGCCCGTCACAGCTCGCAACGAGAGGCTCGCGTGCTTTCCCGGCGCGGGCAAACGGGGTGGTACCGCGGTTTCGGCGCACCTGCGCCGGCATCGTCCCCGTGCCACGGATCCGCGCCGGCGGCGCGGCGGCACGAGGAGCATTCCGCAATGGCGGACGAGACAACCACCGGTGGCGCGTACCCCCGGGTCGATTTCGGTGCCGGTTCCGGCGCGACGTTCCCGGAACTCGAAACCACGGTGCTCGACTACTGGGCGCGCGACGACACCTTCCGCGCCAGCATCGACAACCGTGACGGCAACAGTGAGTTCGTCTTCTACGACGGGCCCCCCTTCGCCAACGGCCTGCCGCACTACGGCCACCTGCTCACCGGTTACGTCAAGGACCTGATCCCGCGCTTCCAGACGATGCGCGGCAAGAAGGTCGACCGGCGCTTCGGCTGGGACACCCACGGCCTGCCCGCCGAGATCGAGGCCGAGAAGCAGCTCGGCATCACCGACAAGTCGCAGATCGACGCGATGGGGCTGGCCGAGTTCAACGCCGCCTGCAAGTCCTCGGTGCTGCGCTACACCAACGAGTGGCGCGAGTACGTCACCCGCCAGGCGCGTTGGGTCGACTTCGACAACGACTACAAGACCCTCGATCTCGACTTCATGGAGTCGGTGATGTGGGCGTTCAAGTCCCTCTACGACAAGGGGCTGATCTACCAGGGCTTCCGGGTGCTGCCCTACAGCTGGTACGAGCAGACGCCGCTGTCGAACCAGGAGACCCGCCTCGACGACGCGTACAAGATGCGCCAGGACCCGGCGGTCACCGTCGACATGGTGCTGTCGGTCCCCGCCGAGCACCCCCTGACCGCGCTCGACGGCGCCAACGCACTGATCTGGACGACCACCCCCTGGACCCTGCCGTCCAACCTCGCGATCGCGGTGCACCCCGACGTGCGCTACGTCCACCTCCAGGCCGCCGACGGCAAGCGCTATCTGCTTGCCGCCGAACGGGTTTCGCACTACGCCCGCGAATTCGGCGAGGAACCGGCCGTGCTCGGCGAGTACGACGGCGCCGCCCTGGCGGGGCTGTCCTACCAGCCGCCGTTCGACTTCTTCCTCGGACATCCGAACGCACACCGGGTACTCACCGCCGACTACGTCACCACCGACTCCGGCACCGGAATCGTCCACCTCGCACCGGCTTTCGGTGAGGAGGACATGGACGTGGCCTCGGCCAACGGCATCGAGATCGTGCAGCCGCTCGACCCGGCCGGCAAGTTCACCTCGATGGTGCCGCCGTACGAGGGCCTGATGGTCTTCGACGCCAACCCGGTCATCATCAAGGACCTCAAGGCCGCCGGAAAACTGCTGCGGCACGAGACGATCGAGCACTCCTACCCGCACAGCTGGCGTTCGGGTCAACCGCTGATCTACATGGCGGTGCCGTCCTGGTTCGTCGCGGTGACCAAGTTCCGCGACCGGATGGTCGAGCTGAACAAGCACATCACCTGGGTGCCCGAACACATCCGCGACGGACAGTTCGGCAAGTGGCTCGAGGGCGCGCGCGACTGGAACATCAGCCGTAATCGCTACTGGGGCAGCCCGATCCCGGTGTGGGTGTCCGACGACCCGGCCCACCCGCGCGTGGACGTCTACGGTTCGCTCGCCGAACTCGAGCGCGACTTCGGCGTGCGCCTGGAAGACCTGCACCGTCCCGGCATCGACGACCTCACCCGGCCCAACCCCGACGACCCGACCGGGAAGTCGACCATGCGCCGGGTCCCCGAGGTGCTCGACTGCTGGTTCGAGTCGGGTTCGATGCCCTTCGCCCAGGTGCACTACCCGTTCGAGAACAAGGAGTGGTTCGACAGCCACTTCCCCGGCGACTTCATCGTCGAGTACAACGGGCAGACCCGCGGCTGGTTCTACACCCTGCACGTGCTCTCGACCGCGCTGTTCGACTCGCCGTCGTTCAAAACCGTTGCCGCGCACGGCATCGTGCTCGGCGACGACGGCCTGAAGATGTCGAAGTCCAAGGGCAACTACCCCGACGTCAACGAGGTCTTCGACCGCGACGGTTCCGACGCGATGCGCTGGTTCCTGATGAGCTCGCCGATCCTGCGCGGCGGCAACCTCATCGTCACCGAGCGCGGCATCCGCGAAGGTGTCAGCCACGCGCTGCGCCCGCTGTGGAACGCGTGGACCTTCCTGCAGCTCTACGCCTCCAAGCCCGGTGTGTGGCGCACGGATTCGCCGAACGTGCTCGACCGCTACATCCTGGCCAAGCTCGCGGTGACCCGCGACGTGATGACGGAGGCGCTCGAGACCTACGACATCGCCGGTGCCTGCGACGAACTGCGCTCGTTCGCCGACGCGCTCACCAATTGGTATGTGCGCCGGTCGCGTTCGCGCTTCTGGTCCGAGGACCGCGACGCCGTGGACACCCTGCACACCGTGCTCGAGGTGGCCACCCGGCTGGCCGCGCCGCTGTTGCCGCTGATCAGCGAGGTGATCTGGCGTGGGCTCACCGGCGAACGCTCGGTGCACCTGGCCGACTGGCCCGCCGAGTCCGAATTGCCGCACGATTCGGAGCTGGTCGCGGCCATGGATGAGGTGCGCACCGTGTGTTCCACGGTGCTGAGCCTGCGCAAGGCCAAGAACCTGCGGGTGCGGTTGCCGCTGGCCGAGGTGACCATCGCGGCGGCCGACGCCGAACGGCTCGCCCCGTTCACCGCGCTGATCGCCGACGAGGTCAACGTCAAGAAGGTCGACCTGACCACCGATGTCGCCGCGCACGGCCGTTTCGAGCTGGCGGTCAACGCCCGCGCGGCCGGTCCGCGCCTGGGCAAGCAGGTGCAGACGGTGATCAAGGCCGTGAAGGCGGGGGAGTGGTCGGAATCGGCTGACGGTGTCGTCACCGCCGCCGGGATCACGCTGCTGCCCGAGGAATACACCCAGCGCCTGGTCGCCGCCGAACCCGAATCCACGGCCGCCCTGCCCGGCAATGCCGGTCTGGTTGTGCTGAATTCGGTGGTCACCGAGGAGCTGGAAGCCGAGGGCTGGGCCCGCGACCTCATCCGCGACCTGCAGGAGACCCGCAAGTCGCAGGGCCTGGACGTCTCGGACCGGATCACCGTTGTGCTCGACGTGCCGGCCGACCGGGCCGAGTGGGCCGAAACCCACCGCGATCTGATCGCAGGCGAAATCCTCGCGACCACACTGACATTCGGTGCGGTCGACGCGGACGCCCCGGAAATCACCGGTGGTGTGAAGGTGGCCCTCAGCAAGGCCTGAGTCGCTCGTCCGGGGTCGGCCTCGCCCGGCCCCGGACATATTTTCCGGCCGAAAATCGCAGGCTGACGGGGCAGTTCGCGGGAAGGTTGCTGAAATGGCGACTTTCTCGGGCCACTTCGGGCACAATGGGTCGAGTTGCTGCACATGCGCATGGAACACGCTGAGGTGACAGCGACGGTTCGTGATGAGTGTCCTGTGGAAACGGGGCCGCGACGGAAGTGAGCGCACCTCCGTCGCGGCGCCGGATCGACCGGCGGCGTGCCGCGATCGTGAGATGCCGCCCGGTAACCGACCAGTCGGCGACCCGTCGCCGGGACGAGGGGAGTCCACCTGTGCGGCGAAAAGTTCTGCGGCGCCTGCTGTTCGGATTCGTGGCGACGATCGCGACGAACCTCGTTCTCGCGGACAAACGGTGTTGACCGCTCGCCTGCGCCGCGCGGGAGCGGCGCAGGCGAACCGCTAGTCCACCAGCTGACGCAGCAGCGGCCCGTACTCGGGATGGGCCAGCGCCGAGGCGAATTGGGCGACCAGGTAGTCGGCCGGGTTACCGGTGTCGTACCAGCGGCCCTGGATCACCTGCCCGTACACCGCGTGTTCGGCGGCATACTTGTTGATCGCGTCGGTCAGGTACACCTCGCCGGTGCGGTGGGTGTACCAGTTGTCGGTCTGCAGCTGCAGTTCGTCGATGATGCCCGGCGTCACCACGTACCCGCCGATGGCCGCGTACGCCGACGGCGCGTCCTCCGGCTTCGGCTTCTCCATCAGCCCGGAGATGCGCAGCAACCCGTCGTCGAGGTCCTCACGCACCACCGGCACGCCGTAGCGCTGCGACTCGCCCGGTTCCATCGGCATCAGGGCGAGCACCGGGCAGCCGGTGGACTCGTAGGCCTTGATGAGCTGCTGGGCGCGCGGTACCTCGGCGACGAACACGTCGTCGGGCCAGAGCACAAGCATCGGTTCGTCGCCCAGATGGCGGGCGGCATTCAGCACCGGGGTGCCGTTGCCGTACGGGCCGTGCTGGTCGAGGTAGGTGATGTGGCCCTCGCGCGATAGCTCACCCACCTCCTCCACCGCGTCGGCGTAGGCGGACTTGCCGTCGGCACGCAATTGGGCGACCAGCGCCGGGTTCGGCCGGAAATGGTCCTGGATCAGCGACTTGCCACTGGTCACCACGATGGTGATGTCGGTGATACCGGAGGCGACCAGCTCGCGCACCGTGTGCTCGATGACGGGTTTGTCGCCGACCGGCAGCATCTCCTTCGGCGTCGCCTTGGTCAGGGGCAGCAGCCGGGAGCCGATTCCCGCGGCCGGGATAACAGCCTTACGGATCTTCATCACCCGATCATCACACATTTCGAGGTGTCTGTGCGGTGCCTCGGTGGCGGCCGGGTGTCGAGGATCTGTCGGTGGGGCCGCGTACATTGCGCTCGTGAGTACCCACGTCCCGGTCGCGGCCAGGCCCGATGCTGCGGTCACCGCACGTCGGTGGGTGCTGCACATCGATATGGACGCCTTCTTCGCCTCGGCCGAACAGCTCACCCGGCCGACCCTGCGCGGTAGGCCGGTGCTCGTGGGTGGGGTGGGTCAGCGCGGGGTGGTGGCAGGCGCGAGCTATGAGGCGCGGGTGTTCGGTGCGCGGTCGGCCATGCCCATGCATCAGGCGCGGCGGCTGGTCGGTGTCTCGGCGGTGGTCGTGCCGCCGCGCGGGGCCGTGTATTCGGTGCTGAGCGGACGGGTGTTCGACGCGCTGCGCAGCCGGGTGCCGGTGCTCGAGACGTTGTCGTTCGACGAGGCGTTCGCCGAACCGGCCGAGCTCGCCGGGGCGAGCGTGGCCCAGGTAGAGGAGTACTGCGCGATGCTGCGCGCGCTGGTCCGTGCGCGGACGGGTCTGACCGCCTCCATCGGGGCGGGCACCGGGAAACAGCTGGCCAAGATCGGCTCCGGACTGGCGAAACCCGATGGGATGCGGGTGATTTCGCCGGCCGAGCAGGGCGCGTTGCTGGCCGGGTTGCCGGTGCGCAAACTGTGGGGCATCGGTCCGGTCGCCGAATCGCGATTACGCAGCCTCGGTATCGAGACCGTCGGCGCGTTCGCCGCGCTGCCGGAAGTCGAGGCCGCCTCCATCCTCGGCGGCAGTGTCGGTGCCGCGCTGCACCGGCTGGCGCGCGGAATCGACGACCGGCCGGTCAGCGAGCGTGCCGAGGCCAAACAGATCAGCGCCGAGAACACCTACGAACGCGACATCGTCACTCTCGCCGACCTGCGCACCGCGATCACCGCCATGGCCGCCTCCGCGCACCGCAGACTCGACCGCGACGGTCGCGCCGCCCGCACCGTCGTCCTCAAACTCAAGAAATCCGACATGAGCATCGTGACCCGCTCGTTCACGCTGCCGTATGCCACCACTGAACTGGGCACGCTGGCCGCGGCCGCGCAACGCTCGGCCATCGACCCCACCGAACTCGGGCCGATCCGGCTGGTCGGGGTCGGTTACGGCGGGCTCACCATGGTTCGCCAGGAATCGCTGTTCCCCGAACTCGACCAGGCGCTGCCCGCCGATATCGACACCGATTCCGTCGAGGCGCCCGAGCCGGTGGCCGAGCAACCGGAAATGCCGGTGGGGCAATGGTTTCAGGGTATGGACGTGCGGCATCCGGAGTTCGGGCACGGGTGGGTGCAGGGGGCGGGCTACGGCGTGGTGACAGTGCGCTTCGAGACCAGTTCGACAGGCCCCGGCCCGGCGCGTACCTTTCCTGCCGACGAATCGGGACTGTCGCCCGCCGACCCGCTCGCCAGTCTCGACTGAGCGGCCACGCCCGGCAACCCGCCCCTCGAACCGAAGGACGAGCAGTTGACCCACCGCAGGATCGGCCGTGTCGCGATCGCAGGTTTGGCCGTGATCACCGCACTCGGGCTGAGCGCGTGCACCGAAGACAAGCCCGCCGCCAAGACCACCACCAGTGCCAAGGCGACCACGACGACCGCCACCGACGACGCGCTGCCACCGGTGCCGTCGGTGGAGGAGCTCAACGCTCAGCTCAACACCGCGCTGGACCCCTCGGTGCCCAACGAGCAGAAGCTGGACTTCGTGCAGGGCGGCGAGGCAGACCCCGAACTGCCGAACCGCCTGGCCGTCGCCGCGCGCGACGCCGGTGTCCAGGTGCAGGTCACCGAGGTGACGTCGTTCGGTGACAGCGTGAACGCCAAGGCGAACTTCACGGTCAACGGGCAGACGAATGTGGTGGACGTGCCCTTCGTCGCCGACGCCGGTAAGTGGAAGGTGCAGAAGGCGTGGGCCTGCACCATGCTGACGAATCTGGGTCAGCAGTCGGCCGCGTGCGTCTGACATTCCGCTGTGCCGACGGCTCCACGCCGGGGCGGCTGGGGCGCGGGCGGGGGCGCGGTTAGGATCAGGCCCCGTGGTTGAGACGATCGTGCGGCAGGGGCATCCGCCCAAGGGTGCTTCGGAGCCGGTGCGACCGGGTTCGCCCGGCTGGGCGCGGGTCGTGGCGATCGTCGCCGGGCTGATCGCGGTGCTCAGCGCCGCGGCCATCCCCTTCCTTCCGGTCCGCGTCGACGCCGCGAGCGTGTCCTGGCCGCAGCAGGGCTCGCCCGCGTCGGTCGAGGCACCGCTCGTGGCCTACGCCCCGGCCGCGCTGACGGCGACGGTGCCGTGCGCGGCATTGAGTTCGGTCGCGGCGACCGGCGGGGTGGTCGTGTCCACCGTGCCGAGGCAATCGGCCGACATGGAGAAATACGGCTTCGTCGTCAAGGTCGTCGCCGATACCCCCGAGCGCCCCGGCCGGGTCGACGTGGTGTCGCGCTCGATGCTGGTGTGGACCGCGCCGCTGGCCGAGGTGCTCGACCGGTCCTGCGCGCTCACCGTCACCCTGTCGCCGACCGGATCGACGGTCACCACAACAGGACTCGGCGAGGGCGCCACCCTCGCCGGCGATCTCCGTCCGCAGGTGGTCGGAGTGTTCAGCGAGCTCACCGGTGCCGCACCCGCCGACCTCGCGGTGCGCGTCGACGTCGATTCGCGCTACATCACCTCACCCACCTGGCCCAAGCTCGCGGTGATCGCGCTGTGCGTGCTCGCGACGCTCGTCGCCCTGTTCGCGCTGCACCGGCTCGACGCCGCCGACGGCCGGTCGGCGCGCCGGTTCCTGCCGCAGCGCTGGTGGCGGCTGCGCCCGGTCGACTGGCTGGTGTTCGCGGTGCTCGGCGTCTGGCACTTCATCGGCGCCAACACCTCCGACGACGGCTACATCCTCGGGATGGCAAGGGGCGCGCGCAGTTCGGGCAACATGTCGAACTACTACCGCTGGTTCAGCGTCGACGAGGGCCCGTTCTACACCCCCTACACCGACATCATCGGCTGGCTCACCCACATCTCCACCGTCAGCCCGCTCGTGCGCCTGCCCGCGCTGCTCGCCGGTGTACTCACCTGGTGGCTGATCAGCCGTGAAGTGCTGCCGCGCCTGGGTATCGCGTTGCGGCACAGCAAGCTCGTCACCTGGACCGCGGCGCTGGTGTTCCTCGCGTTCTGGCTGCCTTACAACAACGGCTTGCGCGCGGAATTCGTTGTCGCCCTGGGTGTTCTGGTCACCTGGGTATCCGTGGAGCGGGCCATCGCCACACGACGGTTGCTGCCGTACGCGGTGGCGGTGATCGTGGCCGCGTTCACCCTCACCGGTGCGCCATCGGGGCTGATCTGCCTCGGCGCGCTGGTGGCCGGCGCGCGCACCATGACGGCGGTGATCGTGCGCCGGGCCAAGACGGTCGGCTACCTGTCACAGCTGCTGCCGATCCTCGCGGCGGGCGTTGTCGTGCTCACCGTCGTCTTCGCCGACCGTACCCTGGCCGGTGTGCGCGAGATGTTCGCGGTACACGAGAAGATCGGGCCGGGGGAGTCCTGGTTCTTCGAGTTCCTGCGCTACCAGTTCCTGTTGCAGATCAACGCCGACGGCTGGCTCACCCGCCGCTTCGGGGTGTTCGTCATGCTGCTCGGCCTCGTCGTGTGCGCGGCGACCATGCTGCGGCGCGGCGGTCACATCCCCGGCACCGCCGTGGGCCCCACCCGGCGCCTGCTCGGCATCACCCTCGCCGCCATGGTGCTGATGATGTTCTCGCCGACCAAGTGGACACACCAGTTCGGTGTGTTCGCCGGCCTCGCCACCTGCGTCGCCGCGGTCACCGCGGTCGCCGTGAGCCCGAACGTGCTGCGGCCCTTGCGTAACCGGGCGCTGTTCGCCGCCGCGGTGTTCTTCGCGCTCGCGGTGACCTTCGTCGGCGCCAACGGCTACTGGTACGTGTCGGCGTGGGGTGTGCCGTGGTGGGACAAGCCGCCGTCGGTCGCCGGATTCGGCGTGTCAACGGTGTTCGCCGGGCTGACCGGTCTCGCGCTGCTGATCGCCGCCTGGTTCCACATCCACCCGAGTCCGTCGGTCAAGCCGACGCGGCTGAGCGGTGTGCCCGTGCTCGCGGTGGCCGCCGCGATGATGGTGCTGTTCGAGGTGGCGTCCTTCGCCAAGGCCGCCGTCGCCCAGTACCCGGCGTACTCGGTGGCGAGCTCGAACCTGAACGCGGCGTTCGGCGGTGGCTGCGGGATGGCCGACGAGGTGCTCGTCGAAACCGACGCCAACGCCTCGATGCTCGCCCCGCTCACCGGTGACATGACCACGACCATGACGGGCGAATCAACCGGTTTCCGCCCCGACGGCGTGGCGCCCGTGCTCACCTCCGACGAGGTGGAATCCACCACCGGCCAAGCGAATTCGGTCTCCGACGACCCCGACGAGCTGCGCGACGCGACCACGTCGGCCGGTTCGGAATCACGCCAGGGTTCGCTGCAGCTCCCGTTCGGTCTCGACCCGGCCACCACCCCGGTACTCGGCAGCTACCGGGCAGGCACGCAGGAACCCGCCGCCCTGACCACCGGCTGGTTCCGCCTGCCGGAGGGCCCGCGCGGCCCGCTGCTCGCGGTGTCGGTGGCGGGCCGGATCCGTTCGGTCGACGCCGACGGCATCGTGCACCCCGGCCAGGACCTGACGGTCGAATACGGCACCGCCGCCGCCGACGGCACGGTGCAGGTCACCGGTCAGGTCATGCCGATCGACATCGGCCCCGCGCCCGTCTGGCGCAACCTGCGCGTCCCGCTCGACCAGCTCCCCGCCGACGCCACGGCGGTCCGCCTGGTCGCCGCCGACAAGGATCTCGGCCCCGACCAGTGGCTCGCCTTGACCCCGCCGCGTATGCCGCAGACGACCACCCTGAACGCCTTGCTCGGCCGCGACACCCCCGTGCTGCTGGATTGGGCTGTAGGCCTGCACTTCCCGTGCCAGAACCACCTGCCCACCCACAACGGCGTCGCCGCCCACCCCGAATACCGCATCCTCCCCGACCGCAACGGCGCGACCATCACCAACCTCTGGCAGGGCCACGACGGCGGCGGCCCACTCGGCTGGACCCAACTCCTCTTCACCGCCCGCACCCTCCCCACGTACCTGAACAACGACTGGGACAAGGACTGGGGCTCCCTCGAGCAGTACCTCCCCCGAGACACCACAGCCACCCCCGCCGAGATCTCGGTGAACCCCCGCACCGAGTGGGGCACCTGGACTCCCGGCCCGGTCATCACCGCCTGGTAACCCCGGACTTGATCACCACGCTCAGGTGGCTGGATTTCACCTCGAAATCCAGCCACTACGGCGTGGTGATCATTCGCCCGATCGGCCGAGGCCTCGAGGACCATGCTGTGGTGGCTGGAATTCGAACGGAGCCCGCCACGACTGCGTGGTGATCGGTTGTCCAGTGGCGGCGGCCTCGATGTGCGCGGTTGCCGCCGACGCCCAGGGCATCTGTGCGAACCTGCGTGACTGGGCGGGGTTGCGTCTGCGCGGGTGTCAGGTGGTGGTGATGCGGTGGGTGAGGGTGGGGAGGTCGGGGGCGCTGAGGCCGGGGTAGCCGTGGAGGATGTCGCGCCAGCGGGTGGGGACGGCGGAGGCGCCCCAGCGGGCGCCGAGGAGGCCGCCTGCGATGGCGGCGGTGGTGTCGGTGTCGTTGCCCGCGCGGACGCATGCCTCGAGGGCGAGGGCGAGATGGGTCGGTGACGAGCTGTCGGTGGTGGTGATGGCCCACCAGGCGGTCTGCAGGGCGTGGACGACCCAGCCGTTGTTGGGGAAGTCGGCGGGGGTGCCGTGTTCGGCCTCGTCGAGGCGGGCGGTCCAGTATTCGGAATACGCTGAGCCGCGGACGTATTCGCGCACGCCGTCGAAGTTCGCGTGCAGGACGGCATGCCGGATGGCATACGTCCAGATCTTGCAGGCTTCGACCGCCTGTTCGTCGTAGTGGGTGAGCATGCCGACGCGCCCGGCCGCCGCCACGCATTCGGCCGCGTCGTCGAGGTAGGCGAGCGCCACCGGCGCCGTGCGCATCAGCGACCCGTTCCCGCCGGTCCGCCCGGTGAGCGACATCGCCGCCGCCTGCATGTCCAGCGCCGAGCTCGGCTTCATCGACAGTACCGCCCTGGTCTGATTGCCGATATCCGGCGGATCGGTGTCATACCAGCGAACGAACCCCTCGGCCACCGCGTCCAGATCGATCCCCGGTCCCCGCGACGCGGCCTGGGCGACCACCAACGCCATCGACGTGTCGTCGGTCCACTCACCCGGCGCCCAGTTGAACGGCCCACCGCCGATCATGTCGATCACCACATCGGCCCCGGGCTTGGTGAACTCGTACCCCGCCCCCAGCGCATCCCCCGCAGCCGTCCCCACCAGCACTCCGGCCACCCGATCCGCAAAGCCCGAATCCCGCACAGCATCCACCCCTTTCATCACAACCAGTCGACCCGACCGTACCGCCACACTCCGCTCGGTCGGCTCTGATAATCCACCACCACCGCCACCACCGCTGCCGCCACCACCGCTGCCACCGCTGCCGCCGCTGCCGCCGCTGCCGCTGCTGCTGCTGCCGCTGCTGCTGCTGCTGCTGCTGCCGCTGCTGCTGCTGCCGTCGCTGCTGCTGCTGCCGTCGCTGCTGCTGCTGCTGCTGCCGCTGCCGTCGCTGCTGCTGCTGCCGTCGCTGCTGCTGCTGCTGCCGCTGCCGCTGCCGCCACCGCCACCGCCGCTGCCGCCGCAGCCGACATTGGGCTGAAATCGCGCCACAAAAGTGTGGTGGTCAGGCATCCAGGCTTTCGGCGGGCTGGGGAGCGGGGTGGCGGTTGCGGTGGGCTCGGCGGAGGGCGTCGGTGGTGAAGACGGCCAGCGCGGTCCAGATGAGGGCGAAACCGATCCAGCGGGAGGGCGGCATCGGTTCGTGCATCACCGCGACGCCCCAGGCCATCTGGAGGGCAGGGGTGAGGTACTGGAGGATGCCCATGGTCGACAGGGGCACCCGCCGGGCGGCGACGGCGAACAGCAGCAGCGGGATCAGGGTCACCGGCCCGGTGGCCATCATCAGCCCGAAATGGGCGGGGCTGGAGGTGAACTCACTGCGCCCGGTCGCCAGCAAGACGATCACGAACGCCAGCGCGAACGGGGCGGCGACCATCCCCTCGGCGGCGATACCGCGCAGCGCGTCGAGCCGGATCACCTTCTTCACCAGGCCATAGGTGGCGAACGAACACGCCAGCACCAGGGCGATCACCGGTGGTCGGCCGTAGTCGACGGTGAGCACGACCACCGCCAGCGCACCGAGCGAGAGCGCGGCCCACTGCGCCCGGGAGAGCCGTTCCCGGAAGAACACCACCCCGAACGCCACCGTCACCAGCGGATTGATGAAGTACCCGAGCGCGCACTCCACCACATTCCCGGAGATCACCCCGAACACGTAGACGCCCCAGTTGATCGAGATCGCCGCCGACGCGACCGCCGCCAGCCGCCAGGTCCGCGCGTCGATTGCCCGCATCTCCCGCAGTCGCCCGCTGAGCAGCAACACCAGCACCACCACGACCAAGGTCCAGATGATCCGCTGCGCCACCACCTCCACGGCCGACGCGAACGCCAGCAGCCCGAAGAACGCCGGAAACAGACCCCAGATCAGATAAGCCCCCGTCCCGAAGACGACACCGGGCGGGGACGTTCTTGGCTGCATTCATCCCATGTTACGACTGACGTAGCCTGTCGAGCATGTCCATATCCGTGCGGGAGCCCGCCACCGGGCTCAGCGCAACAGAGGTCGAACAGCGGCGCCGTGACGGTCAGACCAACGACGTGCCCGCGCGGGCGAGCCGGTCGGTCGGCGAGATCGTTCGCGCGAACGTGTTCACCCGCATCAACGCCATCCTCGGTGTGCTCTTCCTGCTCGTGCTGTCGACCGGTTCGATCATCGACGGCATGTTCGGGCTGCTCATCGTGGCCAACAGCGCGATCGGCATCATCCAGGAGGTGCGCGCCAAACGCACCCTCGACCAGCTGGCCATCGTCGGCCAGGCCATGCCGACCGTGCGTCGCGACGGCGTCGCCAAGGAGGTCGCCCCGGCCGAGGTGGTGCTCGACGACCTGATCGAGCTCGGCCCCGGCGACCAGATCGTGGTCGACGGCGAGGTGACCGAGGCCGCCGCCCTCGAGGTGGACGAGTCGCTGCTCACCGGCGAGGCCGATCCGATCGACAAGGGTGTCGGCGCCCCCGTGATGTCGGGCAGCTTCGTGGTGTCGGGCTCGGGCGCCTACCGCGCGACGAAGGTCGGCAAGGACGCCTACGCCGCCAAGCTGGCCGAAGAGGCCAGCAAGTTCACCCTGGTGCACTCGGAACTGCGCTCGGGTATCGACAAGATCCTGAAATTCATCACCTACCTGCTGATTCCGGCCGGCCTGCTCAGCATCTACAACCAGCTCGTCTCCAGCGGCGAGTCGTGGCGCCCGGCGGTGACCGGCATGGTCGCGGCCCTGGTGCCGATGGTTCCCGAGGGCCTGGTGCTGATGACCTCCATCGCCTTCGCGGTCGGTGTGGTCCGGCTCGGCAAACGTAACTGCCTGGTGCAGGAACTGCCCGCCATCGAGGGCCTGGCCCGCGTCGACGTGGTGTGCGCGGACAAGACCGGCACGCTCACCGAGAACGGGATGCGCCTGGCCCGTGTCGAACCACTCGGTTCCTTCGACGAGGCGAGCGTGCGCCAGGTACTCGCCGCGTTGGCGGCAGACGATCCACGTCCCAACGCCAGCGTGCAGGCCATCGGCGAGGCGCTACCCGACCGCCCGGACTGGACCGGCACGGCCGTCGCCCCGTTCTCCTCGGCCAAGAAGTGGAGCGGCATTTCCTATGGCGCCCATGGTGATTGGCTCCTCGGCGCACCCGACGTGCTGCTCGATCCCACCTCCGAGACCGCCGCGCACGCCGAGCAGGTGGGTGCCCAAGGTCTGCGGGTGCTGTTGCTCGCGCGCGGCGACCGCCCGGTCGACGCCCCCGACGCGCCGGGCCGGGTGGAGCCCGCCGCCCTCGTCGTGCTCGAACAGAAGGTGCGTCCCGACGCCAAGGACACCCTCGAATACTTCGCGAGCCAGCATGTCTCCATCAAGGTGATCTCCGGCGACAACGCCGTCTCGGTCGGCGCGGTCGCCGCCTCGCTCGACCTGCCCGGTGGATCCGATCCCGTCGACGCACGCACCCTGCCCGAGGACCGCGACGAACTCGCCGACGTGCTCGACGGGAAATCCACCTTCGGCCGCGTGCGCCCCGACCAGAAACGGGCCATGGTCGGCGCCCTGCAGTCGCGCGGCCACACCGTCGCCATGACCGGTGACGGCGTCAACGACGTGCTCGCCCTCAAGGACGCCGACATCGGTGTCGCCATGGGCGCGGGCAGCCCGGCCACCCGCGCGGTGGCCCAGATCGTGTTGCTGGACAACAAGTTCGCGACCCTGCCGTATGTGGTGGGGGAAGGGCGGCGCGTCATCGGCAATATCGAGCGGGTGTCGAATCTGTTCCTCACCAAGACCGTGTACTCGGTGCTGCTGGCGTTCCTGGTCGGCCTGGCGGGTGTGGGTTCGCAGATCTTCGGCTACGACCCCATCGGTTATCCGTTCCTGCCGCGCCACGTGACCATCGCGGCCTGGTTCACCATCGGCATTCCGGCGTTCGTGCTGTCGCTCGCGCCCAACAACGAGCGGGCCCGCACCGGGTTCGTCGGCCGGGTGATGCGGCTGGCGGTGCCCTCGGGTGTGGTGATCGGTGTCGCGACGTTCGTGGCCTACCTGATCGCGTACGCGGGTCCCGAGGCCTCGGAGACGCAGCGGGTACAGGCCGGGACCACCGCGCTGATCACGCTCATCATGATCGCGGTGTGGGTGCTCGCGCTGGTCGCGCGCCCGTACGTGTGGTGGAAGGTGGTGCTGATCGCGGTGTCGGTGCTGGCCTATGTCGCGCTGTTCACGATTCCGTTCACCCGCGAGTTCTTCAAGCTCGACCCGTCGAATCCGAGGCTCACCCTGGCCGCGGTGGTGTGCGGTGTGATCGGCATCGTGCTGGTGGAACTGGCCTGGTGGGTGCAGGCGCGACTGACCGGCAACGCGGGCAAGCTCGTCCCGCCGGTCGGGGCGCAGGGAGCCTGACCGGGGCCGGGCGCGCCTCGAGAACCCTTGTGCCGGGCGAAGTTTCGGTATTGGAGTACCTTTGCCGGTTATGGAGGTATTGCTGCACCAGATCGACGCTTTCGCCGACGCGCCGTTCTCGGGCAACCCGGCCGCGGTCATGCCGTTGCCCACCTGGCTGCCGGACACATTGCTGCAACAGCTCGCCGAGGAGAACAACCTCGCCGAGACGGCGTTCTATACCTCCCAATTACCCTCGGAGGCGGGCGGCCCGCCCGGTGAGTGGCCCGCGTTCCACCTGCGCTGGTTCACCCCGGCGGTCGAGGTGGACATGTGCGGGCACGCCACCCTCGCCTCGGCCGCTCAGGTCATCTCCGACATCCACCCCGAACACGACCGCGTCAGCTTCTACACCCGTTCCGGCTGGTTGCACGTCGACCGCACCGACGACGACGAATACGTCCTGAACCTGCCCGCCCTCGCCTCGGTCCAGGTCGACCCCGATCCCGCCCTGGTCGCCGCGCTCGGCGTCACCCCGGTGCGCGCCTACACCGGCCAGGACGAGATCGTCGTCGTCGCCGACGAAGACGAAGTACGTTCGGCCACACCTGATTTCGGTGCCTTCCCGCAGCTCTCACGCGGCGCGGTCCTCACCGCTCCCGGTCGTTCGAGCGACTTCGTCTCCCGCTTCTTCGGACCCGGCGTCGGCGTTCCGGAAGACCCGGTCACCGGCTCGGCCCACGCACAGCTGGTTCCCCTGTGGGCCCGCGAACTCGGGCGCTCCACCCTCACCGCCCGCCAGCTGTCCCGCCGCGGCGGCACCTTGCGCGGCGAACTGGCCGACAACCGGGTCCTGCTCCTGGGGCGGTGCAGACGGTATCTCGACGGAGTCGTCACCCTGCCGGACTGAGGCCGAGCACAAGCTACCGGCCCGTCGGCGATCGCGGGCCTGTCGGGAGGGGCGACTCTGCGCCGGTCTGGTCGGTGACGTGCTGAGCGGGCACACTGCGTGCGCCCTACTCGGCGGGAACGGGACCGTCGTCGGGGGTAGGGGTGATCGTCCCGGTGTTCTCCGGCAGCAGCGGGCTCACCGCGAAGCGCCCGGCGACGGCGTCGGCCGGAAGTGCTTGCACCGCACGTACTCCCGGTGCGGCGGCGAGATCGCGGAGTTGGGGCAGAGTCCCACGGACGACGATCCCGGCCGTGCACGCGCAGCCGCCGCGCAGCCGGGAAGCACTCACGCGCACCACCTCGGCGCTACGGCCGTCCCGCACTTGCTGCGATTCGAGCAGTCCAGCCGCCGCTTCGCCCGAACGTACGGCGGGTTCGTCGCCCGCGGGCGTAGCGACGGTGACGACCGGGGTCTGCACCCGATCGATCGGCACGTGCTGGATCACCCCGGAGATCCGCAACCCGTCGGCAATGCCCGGAAGCTGTTGCGGCGTCTGGTATTCCGTGAACGACACCAGCGCCCAGCGCGGATCTGCATCGGTGCCGTCGAGGGAGGCTCGAGCGTCGGCGAGGTAGTCGTCGACCTGCTCGCCCTGCGCGGGACCCAGGCGATCGGTCGCCACGTGACCCGCCGCGTGCGGACGGGTGAACGCCACGATCAGCAGCACCACGGCCAGCGCCGCCGCCGCACCGAGCACCACCTTCGACCGTCCCGACAGACCGGTCGAATCGTCCACGCCCGCTACTTCTTCGGGCGGGACAGTCGGCGCGACGAGATCCCCGCGGTCGTCCGGCGCCGTCGTCGACGCCGGTTCGGACGACCGCGGGTCGTCAGGCATTACGTAATACGTCCAGGGCGCCCGCCAGGTCGGCGGGATACTCGCTGGTGATCTCGAGCCAGCGCCCGTCGGCCGGGTGATGGAAACCCAGCTGACGCGCGTGCAGCCACTGCCGTTCCAGCCCGAGCCGCTTGGCCAGCGTCGGATCGGCGCCGTAGGTGAGGTCGCCGGCGCAGGGGTGACGGATCGCGGAGAAATGCACGCGGATCTGATGGGTGCGCCCGGTCTCGAGGTGTACGTCGAGCAGGCTCGCCGCCTGGAACGCCTCGATGGTGTCGTAGTGGGTGATGCTCGGCCTGCCGTCGCCGGTGACGGCGAACTTCCAGTCGTTGCCGCGCGCACGCCCGATCGGCGCGTCGATGGTGCCGCTGCTCGGATCGGGGTGTCCCTGCACGAGAGCATGGTATTGCTTGTCGACCGTGCGTTCCTTGAAGGCGCGCTTGAGCATCGTGTAGGCGTGTTCGGATTGAGCAACGACCATCACGCCGGAGGTGCCCACATCGAGGCGGTGCACGATCCCCTGCCGTTCGTGCGCGCCGGAGGTCGAGATGCGGTACCCCATCGCGGCCAGTCCGCCGACCACGGTCGGGCCCGTCCAGCCGACACCCGAGTGCGCGGCGACGCCGATCGGCTTGTCCACCGCGACGATGTCGTCGTCGGCGTAGAGGATCTTCATCCCCTCCACCGGGGCCGCTTCCACGGTCAGTTCACGTTTGGGTTCGGGGAAGATCACTTCCAGCCAGGCGCCCGCGGTGAGCCGGTCGGACTTGCCCGCGGCGACACCGTCGAGCTGCACCGACCCTTCCTCGGCGAGCGCGGCGACCGCCGTGCGCGAGAGACCGAGCAGCCGCGAGAGTCCCGCGTCCACCCGCATCCCGTCGAGCCCGTCGGGTACGGGCATGGTTCGTGTTTCTCTCACGCGGTCTCCTCCGTGTGTTTGCGACCGCTGCGGGTGCCATCCGGTTCGAAACCGAAGATCGTCAGCGCGACCAGCAGAATCGCCCCGCACACGATGGCCGAATCGGCCACGTTGAACACCGGCCACCAGCCGATCGCGACGAAGTCGACGACATGGCCCTGCAGCGGGCCGGGGGAGCGGAAGATCCGGTCCACCAGGTTGCCCATCGCCCCGCCGAGCACCATGCCCAGGCCGATCGCCCACCACAGTGACCGCAAGGTGCGCCCGATGCGGATGACGCCGACCACCACGGCGGCCGCGATCAAGGTGAGCAGCCAGGTCATGCCGGTCGCCATAGAGAACGCCGCGCCCGGATTGCGCACGAGGTCCAGGCGCGCGAAGTCGCCGATGATCGGCACCGGGTCGTCGGGATCGATGTAGGCGACCGCGAGGCACTTGGTCAGCAGGTCGAGGCCGAACAGCACGGCGGCGATGATCAGCAGCGTTGTCAACCGGCGGCGACCTGGGGTTTCGGTCTCGGTCACCGCGATGGTTTCCGGTGCGTCGGCGGCGTCGCCGGTCGCGGGGACTGCAGCGTTGTCGGTTGACCGGTCTTCACTCACGTGTCCATCATTCCCTAGTCGTTCGCGGAGCCGCGTCGCGGACCGGCCGGAGTCCCAGCAGTTCCTCAGGAAGCGGTCGTACCCTGATCGCTGTGACGGTGTTGTCTAGTTCTCGCTTACCCCGCATCGCGCGCCCCGGGGTGTTTCTGGTGGCGCTCGTGCTCGGGTTCGCGACCTTCGGTGCCGGGTGCGCCGATCGGTCGCCGTCGACCGCCGATTCCGAGGGCCTCGAGCCGCTCGGCATCGGCAAGGAAGTGACCGTGCCGATCACGGCCGCGGTCGCCACCGTCGTCTCCCCGGGCGACGAGCCGCGCAGCCGGCTGCGCCCCCTCTACAGCATCGGCGCCACCCAGGAGGTGACGTTGCGCACCGACTACCGCATCCAGCAGCAGGTCAACGATCAACCGGTGCGCGACTTCTCGCCCGCCGCGCTCACCATCCCGATGACCGCGCGCGCCGATGTCGACGGCGTGGATCTGACGGTCGGCACCGTCACCACCCCCGACCCGGCGCTGAACAAGGCGTTCACCAACGCCGACGGTTCCCAGGCCGGGCTCGCGATGAGTGACCTCGGTGCCATCACCGAACTGCGGATGGCGCCCTCACCCGAGACGCCCAATTCGGCGCGGGCCGCGCTCGAGCAGGCGTTCTACCAGGCGGTGTACCAGTCCGTCGCGTTCCCCGACGAGCCCGTCGGAGTCGGCGCGGTGTGGACCGTGCATCAGCAGATCACCGGCGGCGTCACCCTCGATCAGGTCACCACCGCGACCCTGGTGAGCCGCGACGGCGACCGGCTCACCATCGACCTACAGGTGAACCAGACCCCCACCGGAAACGTGTGGACGCTGCCCAACAACGCGGGCGCCCTGGACATCCAGAACTACGTGATGCAGGGCGCGGGCACGATCACCGTCGATCTCGGTCTGCCGCTGCCCGTGTCGGGTGCCATCGAGGTGGGCGGTCAGCAGACCTATCACGATCCGCGCAGCGTCAGCACGCTCGTGCAGACCCAATCGACCCGCATTTCCTGGACCGAATGATGCGATCGGCCCTGGCCCGCGCGGGCGCGGTCGCTTCGGCCTGCGCCGCGCTGGCAGCGTGCTCGTCGACGTCCGACGACTGCGGCGCGTCCTGTGCGACGACCTGGCCCTCGCCCGCCGCGGTGGCTCCCGGATCCGGACCCGTCGTGCGCGATCAGGCGCAGCTGAGCGCCGGCCTGCTCGCGGCCACCGACCTGCCCGGCGACTTCACAGCGGTCCCACCGCGCCGCGCGGGCAACGACACCGCGGTGCCCGCCGACGCGCCGACCGACCCCGCCGACTGCGCCAGGCTGCTCACACCGATCGCCCAGCAGTGGCCCGGCTCGGCCGCCGCCGCCTCGGTCCAATTCGCCGGACCGAGCTTCGCCACCATCGACATCGACGCCGCGAGCTACCCCGACACCGCCCTCGCCGCCGCGTTCGACTCGCTGCAATCCAGACCACGCCGCTGCACCAGCTACACCGGTGACGACGCGGGCGTGCGCATCGACTACCGGACCGCCCCGCTGGACCAGCCGCCGGTCGGCGACGCGGGTTCGGCGTTCACCCTGACCGCCACGAGCGAGGGCCTGACCCTGACTTCGGCCACCTCACTCGTTCAGGTGGGCAACACCCTGGTCCAGGTGGTCGTGACCGCTCCGGAAGAAGTCGATCCCGGCGTACTGGCCGACCTCACGGCGGCTCAGGTGCGCAAGCTGCGCGGCTGAGCGGCGACCGCCGGTCGGGCTCCGCCCCGGCGCGTCCGAAGGCCGGTCGGCGTCGCAGGTGTGACCAGAGCAGTTGGTCAGCCGCACAGGTATAACCGGCGGCCGGAGCGGGCCGCACGGGCTACTGGCGCGGCCGGAGCGGGCCGCACGAGCTACTGGTGCGGCCGGAGCGGCGGCAGCAGGTGTGACAGGTGCGGCCGGAGTGGGCCCGCTCGTCAGCCGAGCAGGCCGAGCTTTCCGCCGAGATGTGCGATGTAGCCGGTCACCTCGGCAGCGTCCCGGTCCGGCAGTCCGAAGACAACCTCCGTGACACCGAGATCGGCCCACCGGGCGAGCTGTTCGGCATTGTGCTTGCCCGCCAGCGCGATCACGCGCGGGCTGCCCTCGCGCTCGGCTTCCTTCCAGACACGCTGCAGCAGTTCGATTTTCGCGCCGAGGTCGTCTTCGGTGGGAGTGGTGATCCAGCCGTCGGCGTGCGCGGCGAGCCAGGTGAAGGACTTCTCGGTGCCGCCCGCGCCGAGCAGCACCGGAACTCCCGCGCGCACCGGCTTCGGCCACGACCAACTCGGCCCGAACTTCACGAAGTCGCCGTCGAACTCGGCCTCCTCGTTCGACCACAGCGTCCGCATGGCGTCGAGATGTTCGCGCAGCACCGTGCGGCGCTTGTTGGCGGGCACGCCGTGGTGGGCGAGCTCGTCGGTGTTCCAGCCGAAGCCGACACCGAGCTCCACCCGGCCGCCGCTGAGGTGATCGAGCGAGGCGATGGACTTGGCCAGGGTGATCGGGTGGTGCTCGGCGGGCAACGCCACCGCCGTCGACAGGGTGATCCGGCTGGTGACCGCGGCGGCGGTGGCCAGGGCGACCCACGGGTCGAGAGTGCGCAGATAGCGGTCGTCGGGCAGCGAGGAGTCGCCGGTCTGCGGGTGCGCCGCGGCCCGGACCACCGGGATATGGGTGTGCTCGGGCACGTAGAAGGCGTCGAATCCCGCCTGCTCGGCGGCCGAGGCCGCGTCGGCGGGCGTAATGCCCCGGTCACTGGTGAACAACACGATCCCGTACCGCACGCCCCGGCCCTCCTGGATAGTCAAAACTGAAACAAGTTCTACCAGGGTTCCGGTGCGGGCGACAGAGGAATAGGCTCGACGGCATCCGAGCAACACCGTCGACCCGGAGGTTTCCGATGTCCGATGTGTCACCCATTCCCGCTGGTTATCCGGCAATCTGTCCCGGTATCGCCTGTGCGGGAGCCGCGGAAGCGCTCGCCTTCTACATTTCCGTCCTCGGCGCCACCGAACGCATGCGCATGCCAGGTCCCGACGGCACGATCGTGCACAGCGAACTGCTGATCGGCGATTCCGTCCTGATGGTCGGCGACCCTGTTCCCGACATCGGCTTCGTCGACCCGAAGTCCATCGGCGGCTCGCCGGTGAACCTGATGGTCTACGTCCCCGACTCCGACGCCGTCTTCGCTGCCGCCCTCGAAGCGGGCGCCTCGGAGATCACCCCGATGGCCGACCAGTTCTACGGTGACCGCACCGGCTCCTTCGAGGACCCGTGGGGCCACCGCTGGACCGTGGCCACCCACATCGAGGACGTGTCGCCGGAGGAAATGGACCGGCGCATGGCCGAAATGATGAACGCGAGCTGAGCGCACCCGCCGGGCTCCGGTCAGGAGCCCGGCGCCACCACTACCCGGAAACGATCGAATCCCCTTCGACCCGAACCGGTTTCGTAGGCAATGGGTTGCGTGCGGGCCCGCCACGCACGGCCCCGTCCAGCTCGAACCGGCTGCCGTGACACGGGCACACGATCACCCCGTCCTTCACCGACGTCACCTTGCACCCCGCATGCGTGCAGGTCGCTGAAAGCCCGACGAATGCCCCCGCCGTCGGCTGCGTGATCACGATGTCGCCGACGATCACCCCGCCGCCGACCGGCACGTCCCCGGTCTTGGCCAACGCCGTCCCCGGCGCGGCAGGCGCCCCCGTCGACCCCGACCCACCCCCACCCCCACAAGCAGGCACCACCGCCACCGCGGCCAGCGCCCCGGCCCCCACCACCACACTCCGTCGCCCCACCACAACATCACCGCTCATCGCCGCCTCCTCGAACACCGAGCGGCCGATTCCGCTCTTCCCTCAGACAACGGCACGAATGCCCTCCCGGTTCGAACGACACTCGGGCCAGGCTTGGTCGAGGCGGGCGTCCTCCGCCGGCTCACGGTCGGGCGCCGCAATCGCGCCTTCGAGGCACCCGAGGTGTTCGAGGCCTTCAGTGCGCTCGAGCGGTGCCTGGCGAATCCCGAGGGGTCGACCCGTTCGCCGCACCGCCCGGTGCCGCGCACCTGAGTCCGCGCCCCGCTACTGGAGGCGGAACTCGACCATGGCGATGGCGTCGTCGAGGGCTGTCGACAGGTGGGTGAGCCGGGTGTGGGGGTCGGGGGCCGTGAGGGCGGATTGGCGGTCGGTGAGGGAGATGGGGAGGGCGGCGGCGAGGGTGTAGGAGCGGGTGGTCGGGTCGGTGGGGAGCTGGTCGAGGGTGGCCGACGGCGGTGGGTGGCGGATGCCGCTGCGCAGGGCGAGGCGGGTGGTGAGGTCGTGGAGGCGGGTGGCGCGTTCGCGCAGGTCGTCCAGCAGGGCGGTGTCGTCGGCGCCGGGTTCGTCCGGCCAGAGCGAGGTCTCGGCGCGGGGGTACGGGTCGTCGGGGAGCCACTGCTGAACCCGCAGGCGTTCGGTGCCCAGGCAGCGCAGCCGGAACCGGTCGCCGGGCAGTTCGGTCACATCGGTGATCTGGGCGAGCACACCCACGTCGGTGCGCACCTCGCCACCGCCGACCTCACTGCCACGTTCGATCAGCACCACGCCGAACTCCGGTTCGCGACTGCCGTCGAGGCAGTCGCGAACCAGCGCCACATACCGTGGCTCGAAGATCTGCAGGGACAACGGCTCACCGGGCAGCAGCACGGTACCCAGGGGGAACATCGGAATCTCCACGGTCACAGCATGCCCGTTTCGATCACGTTGTCCGTGTTCGGACTCGCCGGGGAGCCCAGAGCCCTGGTCCCGGGCGTTCATGCCTTGGCGATCGCCTCGAAGACGGCGGGGTCGACGAGGGTGGAGGTGTCGCCGAGTTCGCGTCCTTCGGCGACGTCGCGTAGGAGGCGGCGCATGATTTTGCCGCTGCGGGTTTTGGGGAGTTCGGGGACGATGTGGATTTCGCGGGGTTTGGCGATGGGGCTGATCTGTTTGGATACTTCGGCTTTGAGGGTGTCGACGAGGGTGTCGTCGGGTGTGGTGGCTTCGGTGAGGATGACGAAGGCGACGATGCCTTGGCCGGTGGTGGGGTCGGTGGCGCCGACGACGGCGGCTTCGGCGACGCTGGGGTGGCCGACGAGGGCGGATTCGACTTCGGCGGTGGAGATGCGGTGGCCGGAGACGTTCATGACGTCGTCGACGCGGCCGAGGACCCAGAGGTCGCCGTCGGTGTCGAGTTTGGCGCCGTCACCGGCGAAGTACCAGCCTTCGGAAGCGAAACGCTGCCAATAGGTTTCGCGGTAGCGGTCCATGTCGTTCCAGATGCCGCGCAGCATGGACGGCCACGGCTTGTCCAGCACGAGCAGACCCGATGCGTCGGCGCCCAGCGGTGCTCCGTCGTCGTCGACGACATTCGCCGAAATGCCGGGCAGCGCACGCATGGCGGCGCCGGGCTTGGCATGGGTGACGCCGGGCAGCGGCGAGATCATGATGGCGCCGGTCTCGGTCTGCCACCAGGTGTCCACGATCGGAGTCTTGTTGTCGCCGAACACTTCCCGGTACCAGCGCCACGCCTCGGGATTGATCGGCTCGCCGACCGAACCCAACAGCCGCAGCGACGACAGGTCATGGGCGTCGGGGATCTCGCGACCCCACTTCATGAACGTGCGGATCAGCGTCGGGGCGGTGTAGTAGATGGTGACGCCGTATTTTTCGATGATCTCGAAGTGGCGGTGCTCGTTCGGGGAGTTCGGGGTGCCTTCGTAGACGACCTGGGTGGCGCGGTTGGCCAGGGGCCCGTAGACGATGTAGCTGTGTCCGGTGACCCATCCGATGTCGGCGGTGCACCAGTAGACATCTTGTCCCGCTTTGTGATCGAACACGTTGTGGTGGGTGTAGGCGGTCTGGGTGAGGTATCCGCCGCTGGTGTGCAGGATGCCCTTGGGCTTTCCCGTGGTCCCGGAGGTGTAGAGGATGAACAATGGATGCTCGGCGGGAAAAGCCTGCGCCTCGTGCGACGGCGAAGCGGTGGAAACCGTTTCGTCCCACCACAGATCACGAACCTCGGTCCACGGCACATCCAACCCGGTCCGCCGCACCACCAGCACATGCTCGACGCTGGTCGGGTCGTCACCGAGTGCCTCGTCCACGGCGTACTTCAACGGCGCGGGCTTACCCCGCCGCCACTGCCCGTCGGTCGTCACGATCAGCCGCGCCTGCGCATCATCCACCCGCTGACGCAGCGCGCTCGGCGAGAACCCGGCGAACACCACGGAATGCGTCAGCCCCAGCCGCGCACACGCCAGCATCGCCACGATCGCCTCGGGCACCATCGGCATGTAGATGGCGACCCGATCACCGGCAACGAGCCCGAGCGCGCTGAAAGTATTGGCCGCCCGGCACACTTCGTCGAGCAGCTCCTGATAGGTGATCGCCCGCGAATCGCCCGGCTCACCCTCCCACAGGACGGCGACCTGGTCACCGTGCCCGTCGAGCACATGCCGGTCGAGGCAGTTGTAGGCCACGTTTAGCTCGCCGTCGGCGAACCACTTCGCCACCGGTGCGTCCGACCAGTCCAGGACCTGGGTGAACGGCGTGTGCCAGTGCAACCGGCGCGCCTGTTCGGCCCAGAAGCCGTCACGGTCGGCGTCGGCCCGCTCGTAGAGGTCGGCGGTCGCGTTCGCCTGGGCGGCGAACTCCGCACTCGGTCCGAAGCTGGTCGCGGGATTGGTCACTGCGCCGGTCACAACAATTCTCCTTCGAAACACTCAGGGGGACAGCCCGTTCCGGTGGGACGAACCACCGGAACGGGCGTGGGGGACATCAGTGCGAGATCGCCTTCTCCGCACCGACGCCGGTCAGGGCACGTACTTCCATCTCCGCGGCCTTGCCGAGGTCGACCTTCTCGCCGCGCCCACCGAGGTAGGTGCCGAGCACGCCGAGCAGGAACGCCAGCGGAATGGACACGATGCCCGGGTTGGACAGCGGGAACCAGTGGAAATCGACGCCGGTGATCATCGAGGTCTTGGTGCCCGACACGGCGGGCGAGAACACGATGAGCACGATGGTCGAGATCAGGCCGCCGTACATCGACCACAGCGCGCCGGTGGTGTTGAACCGCTTCCAGAACAGCGAGTACAGGATGGTCGGCAGGTTCGCCGCCGCCGCCACCGCGAAGGCCAGCGCCACCAGGAACGCGATGTTCTGGCCGTTGGCCAGGATGCCGAGCCCGATGGCCAGCACACCGATCACCACGGCGGTGATCCGCGAGACGCGCACCTGCTTGCGCTCGTCGACGTTGCCCTTCTTGATCACGCTGGCGTAGATGTCGTGCGCGAACGACGCCGACGCGGTGATCGTCAGACCGGCGACGACCGCGAGGATGGTCGCGAACGCCACCGCCGAGATCACGCCGAGCAGGATCACACCACCGAGTTCGAAGGCCAGCAGCGGTGCCGCCGCGTTCTGCCCACCCGCCGCGGCCAGGATCTTGTCCGGGCCGACGATGGCCGCCGCGCCGTAGCCGAGCACCAGGGTGAACAGGTAGAACGCGCCGATCAGACCGATCGCCCACACCACCGAGCGCCGAGCCTCTTTCGCGGTCGGCACGGTGTAGAAGCGCATCAGGACGTGCGGCAGACCGGCGGTGCCGAGCACGAGTGCCAGACCCAGCGACAGGAAGTTCAGCTTCGACATCTCGCTGCCGCCGTACTGGGCGCCGGGGGCGAGCACATCGCGGCTCGCGACGGCCTTGTTGGCCGACTCGCTCACCGATTCCTGTGCGGCACCGAGGATGTCGGACAGGTTGAAGCCGAACTTGGCGAACACCATCACCGTCATCAGCGCGGCACCGGCGATCAGCAGGACCGCCTTGATGATCTGCACCCAGGTGGTGCCCTTCATCCCGCCGACGAGCACATACACGATCATCAGCACGCCGACGATCGCGATGACCACCGATTGCCCCGCACGCGAGGAGATATCGAGCAGCAAGGCGACCAGACCGCCCGCGCCTGCCATCTGCGCGAGCAGGTAGAACAGCGACACCGTGAGCGTGGTCAGCGCGGCCGCGGTGCGAACCGGGCCTTCCTTCAACCGGAAGCTGAGCACGTCGGCCATCGTGAATTTGCCGGTGTTGCGCAGCATTTCGGCCACCAGCAGCAGCGCGACCAGCCAGGCGACGAGGAACCCGATCGAGTACAGGAACCCGTCGTAGCCGTAGACGGCGATGGCGCCTGCGATACCGAGGAAGCTGGCCGCCGACAGATAGTCACCGGCGATGGCGATGCCGTTCTGCGGTCCCGAGAACCCACGACCACCGGTGAAATAGTCCGCGGCACTGGCGTTGTTGCGGCTGGCCCGGATCACCACGATCATGGTGACCACCACGAACAGCCCGAAGATAGCGATATTGGCGACGGGGTTACCCACCGTCGTATCCGCGGCGAGAATGCTCATGCGCGGTCCCCTTCGAGTTCTTCCCGGATGGCCGCGGCCCGCGGATCCAGCTCACGGTTGGCGAACCGGACATACGCGCCGGTGATGACGAAGGTCGTGACGAACTGCGCGAGGCCGAGCAGCAGTCCGACGTTGATATTGCCGAAGACCGGGGTGGCCATGAAGTCGTGCGCGTACGCGCCGAGCACCACATAGGTCAGGTACCACACCAGGAACAGTGCGGTCATCGGGAAGACGAAGCGGCGCAGCCGGTTCCGCAGATCCTGGAACTGCGGGCTCGCCTGCACGGCGAGGAATTCGTCGGCACTCGGCGGGCGCCGGTCGGGCGCTTCTTCGGTGTCGGTTTCGGTCATGCCGGGGTCCTAGCGTGAAGGGGGACGTGCTCTGTGATGACGGTAGGACGCACGGCGTTCTGTGGTGTGGGTCACTCGGTGAAGGTGCTCACCTGTGCGGTGAACGGTCGTCGGCGTGCGATGAACGGTCGGCCGGTCAGCGGTCGACCGGGTTGCGGTCCGCGCCCATGCCGAGCCGTTCCGGTGCGTGCATGCGCAGGAAGATGCCCGCGACGACCCGCCCGTCCGGCCGCTTGCCGAGCAGGCTCACCACGATGGTCACCGCGAAGGCCAGCGGCACGCTCACCGCGCCCGGATAGTCGACGATCGCCGTCGCCCAGCCGTTCGCCACGTGCGTTGGTACGCCGCCGAGTACCGCGAGAACGGTCGCCCCGCCCGCGGTGACAGCGCCGACGAGCATCCCGCAGGCCGCGCCGGTGGCGGTGAGTCCACGCCACCAAATGCCGAGCACGAGCAGCGGGCACAGGGTCGAGGCCGCCACCGAGAACGCGAGCGCGACCGTGCGCGACAGATCGAGCGAGGCGACGGTGAGCGCGAGCGTGAGCGGAACGAGCCCGGCCACCAGCGCCGCCGCCCGGAAGTCACGGATCCGGCCGCGCAGCACGTCGGTGCTGAGCACCCCGGCCAGACTCACCAGCAATCCCGACGACGTGGACAGGAATGCCGCGATCGCGCCGGCCGCCGCCAGCGCGGTGAGCACCTGCCCGCCGAGCCCGCCGAGGACGGCACCGGGCAACAGCACGACCGCCGCGTCGGAGGCGCCGGTGATGAGCAGTTGCGGCACGTACAGCCGGGCGAAGACGCCGAGCAGGATCGGGAACAGATAGAACAGGCCGACCAGGCCGATCACGGTAAGCGCCGTGCGTCGAGCCGACGGTCCGTCCCGGTTCGTGTAGAAGCGGACGAGCACGTGCGGTAGCCCCATGGTGCCGAGGAAGGTCGCGACGATCAGCGAGAACACCTGGTACCGGGGATGATTCCCGCCGAAGCCGCCGCCGGGTTCGACCCAGCCCGTGCCGTCGGACGGCGCGCCTGCGACGACCGGTACCGCTGAACCGGGTGCCAGGAGCAGTTCGGTGCCTTCGGTCAGGGTGTGGTCGCCCGGTGTCAGCGTCACCTGGCCTGCCGTGTCCTGCCCGTCGAGGGTGCCGTGCACGGTGACCACCTGGGAAACATCCAGGTGCACAACCACATCCGTGGTGATGTCGACCGTGGTGAGCCGGTCGACCGTCGGCGGGGCCGGGGTGCCGACCGGGCGTTCGTCGGCGAGGAAGTGCAGCCCGAGGACAACGGCGGGGATCGCGACGGCGGTCAGCTTCAGCCAGTACTGGAACGCCTGCACCAGCGTCACCGAGCGCATGCCGCCGCCGATCACATTGGCGAGCACGATGGTGCCGACCGCGACTGCGCCCACCCAGGCGGGCACCCCGAGTAGCAGGTGCAGGGTCAGGCCCGCGCCCTGGAACTGGGGGATGAGGTACACCGCGCACACCACGACGACCACCCCGGCGGCCATCCGCCGCAACCGGATCGAGCCGAGCCGGAACTCGGCGAAGTCGGGGACGGTGTAGGCGCCGGAGCGGCGAAGGGGAGCGGCGACGAACATCAGCAGACCCAGGTAGCCCGCCGTGAACCCCACCGGGTACCAGAGTGCGTCGGCGCCGTACTTGGCGATCAGTCCCGCGACGCCGAGAAAGGACGCGGCCGAGAGATATTCGCCGGAGATCGCGGCCGCGTTCCAGCGTGAGCCGACCGTGCGGGAGGCGACCAGGAAGTCCGACGTCGTGCGCGACAGGCGGACCCCGTACAGGCCGATACCGATCGTGGCCAGCGCTGCCAGCAGCAGCGCCGCCACGGTGAGCATCGGAATACCCGAGCTCATTTCAGTCCCCGGCCAGTTCCAGGAAGTCGTCCTCGTTGCGTTCCGCCAGCCGGACATAGACCCGGCCCACCGCGTACAGCAGCGGGAAGGCGAGCAGGCCGAGGATCAACCACGGCAGGCGGATGCCGAGGACGGTCGCCGAGGCGACGGCGTCGATACCGAACAGCAGCGGAAGGGCGCCGAATCCGGCGACGACCACGAAACCGAGGCGAAGGGCGAGCCCGAGCTGGGCGCGGATCAGCCCGCCGATCAGCGCCGCCCCGAGATCGGTCTGCTCCACCACCTCGGTACGAGTGCGCACCTGGCGGGCGCCGCGCCGCTGCGCGAGCACCACCCGCTCGCGCTGAGGCCGTTGTGGACCGGTCATCGCTGCGACCAGTTCTGCCGTGGCCCGTGCACGAGCCGCTGCTTGAGTTCACGCACCTGGCGCCTGCTCACCGGCAACTCCACCGCACCGGACGCGCCTTCCGCGCGTAGGCACACAACTGTGCCGCTTCCCGTGCTGCGCAACCCGGTGACAAGCCGCAACGCCACGAGGTACGACCGGTGCACCCGCAGGAAACCCGCACCCTCCCACCGTGATTCGAGGGCGGTGAGCGGGATGCGCACCAGGTGCGACCCGGTCCTGGTGTGCAGACGCGCGTAGTCGCCGTCGGCCTCCACCCAGGCCACATCGGCCCGGTGCACCAGCGTGGTGACCCCACCGAGCTCCACCGGGATCACCTCGCTCGGATGCGCCTGCTCCGGCGGCGAAGCCGGCACCGTCGCCCTGGCCGCTGCGATCCGCCGCACTGCCTCGGCCAGCCGCGCCGCCCGCAACGGTTTGAGCAGGTAATCGACCGCCCCCAGATCGAACGCGGCCACCGCGTGATCGTCGTGCGCGGTCACGAACACCACCGCGGGCGGTTCGGCGAACTCCGACAGAATCCCCGCCAGCTCCATCCCCGTCAGCCCCGGCATGTCGATATCGAGAAACACCGCATCGACCGGATGCGCCCGCAACACCCGCAAAGCCCCCGTCGCCTCGGACGCCCCGTGCACTTCCCCCACCCCGACCTGCTCGTTGAGCAGATACACCAACTCATCGAGCGCGGGCTTCTCGTCATCGACAGCCAGCACCCGCAGAGCAGCCGAAGTGTCATCAGTGTTCCAGGTCACAGCCAGCTCATCGTAGCGGCTGGGTTTCAGACACCGACCACATACCGCCGGGCCTGCGTGATTCGCGCGGGTTACTGCAGCGGGGTCTTGCTTCGTCGCGTTGCCGCTCGGTGACCCGGCCGACCATCAGGTTGCGTTAGTGCCGCTGACTCGGCCGCGATGAGTCAGGCGCGGATTCCGGGGCGGAACTTGGGGACTCGCATGCTGACCTTCGTGCCTGCGCCCGGTGCCGTTTCGACGACCAATCCGTAGTCGTTGCCGAAGGCGGCGCGGAGGCGGTCGTCGACGTTGGACAGGCCCACGTGGGCGGCTTCGCCGGTGCGGGTGGGGCCGGAGGTGTCGACGGCGTCGAGGGCGCCGGAGCGCAGGAGGTCGGGGTCCATGCCGATGCCGTCGTCCTCGACGCTGATGAGGCAGTCGGTGCCCTCGTCGCTGGCGACGATGCTCAACTGGCCGCCGTGCCTGCCGCCGCCGAGTCCGTGCCGGACCGCGTTCTCGACCAGCGGTTGCAGGGCGAGGAAGGGCAGCACCACGCCGAGCACCTCCGGGGCGATCCGTAACCCACGTCGAGCGCGTCACCGAAACGCGCCTGCTCCAATGCCAGATACCGTTCGATATTGCGCAATTCGTCGGCGAGCACAGTGAATTCGCCCGCCGCCCGGAACGAGTACCGGGTGAAGTCGGCGAATTCGAGGATCAGTTCGCGCGCCCGGTCGGGATCGGTGCGCACGAACGAGGCGATCGTATTGAGCGCGTTGTAGATGAAATGTGGACTGATCTGGGCGCGCAACGCCCGCACCTCCGCCCGGTCGACCCGGGCCCGCGAGGCATCCAGTTCCGCCAATTCCAGCTGCCCACAGGCGTACCGTGCCACCTCGGCCGCCGCACCGAGCATCCCCGGCCCCGGCTTACCGGTGATCACCATCCCGAGCGCACCGACCGCCGCCCCCACATCGATCAGCAACGGCTGTGCGATCAACGTGTGCTCGTCACCGTCGACCAGCACCGGCCGCTCCGAAGCGATAGCCCGCCGCGCCGCCGCACCGAACGACCCAAGCATCCCCGTATGCGGACCGTCCCACGCCAGCAACACCCCCTCCGCATCCGCGACCCCCAACCCCTCCGCCGCCGCCAACGTCCGCAGATGCGGCGCCGCCGCCCGCGCCGACTCCTCGGTCAACCCCCGCCGCAACGGCACCGCCGCCAACGACGCCGTATGCAACGCCTGATGCACCGCCCGCTGCGCCGGAGTCGTCACCACCCGCTGCGTCCGCCGCCAGATCAGCAACACGACCAACGCCATCACCGCCACCACCGCGACAGCGACCACGAAGGTGGTCATAGGATTTTCCGGTCCGCGCGCACGCCCCGATTATGGCGGCGCTCTGCGAGGCTCAGGCAGACTTCTTCGCGCGCTCGGCCTTGGACGGCGGCAGTTTCCTGCCGAGCACCTTCTCGGCGCTCTTGCGCAACTTCTCCGCCTGTTCGGGGCTGGGCGTCGCCCGAACGGGCCGCATCGATTCATCAGTCAGTGCGCTCACTGTTCCTCCTGAACCACGATCGCCTCGATGCGCCACATCCTACGCCGCTCATCAAAGGTGGCGTTCGCGACAAGATAGGTCCGGACATCGATGATGAGGATCTCGCGCTCATCCCTGACCTCCGCCAATTCGCCGAGCCGCAGTGCCGGCGTGCCTTGTGGAACGAGCAGTTCGAGGATCACCGGATTCCGATGGCGCGCCGATCGAGGCGGGAACTGGAGGCCGGAGGTCGAGAGGAAGCCGAGCTCGGTGAAGTACTCGCCGATGACCGACGCGATCGACGGGGCGTCACTCGCGTCGACTCCGAGTGCCCATGCGTCGACCTCACGAGTGACCCGAACAGTCTGGGGGAGTGGGTAGCGACGAAGGCCGGATCTGATGTGGGCAACACGACGCGCCAACGGAGGCGTCATCGGGATGGAGGCCCCGTAGCGCGGAGTTGATCGGTTCATAGCCGTTGAGCGCATACGACTCGATGGCCGAGCGTTCGTGATCGGTGAGATCGGCGATCGTCTGACGTGCCAAGACTTGGTCCGCGAACGGAAAATCGTCGAACGTTCCCGCGCCACCCCCGTGCTCGCTCACAGTCGGGAAACCACGCTCAGGACCTCGTGTCGCGAATTCGGCGCAGCGTGTCGACAGCGACTCTCCGTGACCTTGGTCATGACACGCCGGGATCGGCGAGGCAACGCCCGGGGCGTCAGCATGGCGTGGCGAAACCTGTCGTACCCACATGCCTAGAATGCCAAGGCCAACCCCCGTCGACACCATGGGAGGAAGGACCGTCTTGGCTTCGTCCGGATCGTTCGTTCACCTGCACAACCACACCGAGTACTCCATGCTCGACGGTGCGGCGAAGATTTCGCCGTTGTTCGCGGAGGCGGAGCGGTTGGGGATGACCGCGGTCGGGATGACCGACCACGGCAACATGTACGGCGCTTCGGAGTTCTACAACTCCGCGAAGAAGGCGGGCATCAAGCCGATCATCGGTATCGAGGCCTATATCGCGCCGGGTTCGCGGTTCGACACCAAGCGTGTGCTGTGGGGTGATCCGTCGCAGAAGAGCGACGACGTCTCCGGTTCCGGTGCCTACACCCATATGACGATGGTCGCCGAGAACGCGACCGGTCTGCGCAACCTGTTCAAGCTGTCGAGTCTTGCCTCCATCGAAGGTCAGCTCGGTAAGTGGGCGCGTATGGACGAGGAGATCATCGCCCAGCACGCCGAGGGCATCATCGCCACCACCGGTTGCCCCTCCGGTGAGGTGCAGACCCGTCTTCGCCTCGGGCATGAGCGCGAAGCCCTCGAGGCCGCCGCGAAGTGGCAGGAGATCTTCGGTAAGGAGAACTTCTTCCTCGAGGTGATGGACCACGGTCTGTCGATCGAGCGCCGTGTGCGCGAGGGCCTGCTCATGGTGAGCAAGCAGCTCGATATCCCCCCGCTGGCCACCAACGACTGTCATTACGTCACCAAGGATCAGTCGACCAATCACGAAGCGCTGCTGTGCATCCAGACCGGCAAGACGCTCTCGGACCCGACCCGCTTCAAATTCGACGGTGACGGCTACTACCTGAAGTCCGCCGAAGAGATGCGTGCGATCTGGGACGCCGAAGTCCCCGGCGCGTGTGACAACACCGAACTCATCGGCGAACGAGTCCAGCCCTACGACGAGGTGTGGGAACACCGCGACCGGATGCCGATCTTCCCGGTCCCCGAAGGCCACACCCAGGCCAGCTGGCTGCGCAAGGAAGTCCTCGAAGGCCTGGATCGCCGCTTCCCCGACGGTCCGTCACGCGAATACCTCGACCGCGCCGACTTCGAGCTCAAAGTCATCTGCGACATGGGGTTCCCCGCCTACTTCCTCGTCGTCGGTGACCTCATCAAGCACGCACTCGAAGTCGGTATCCGCGTCGGCCCCGGCCGTGGTTCGGCCGCCGGTTCGCTGGTCGCCTACGCGATGGGCATCACCAATATCGACCCCATCCCGCACGGTCTGCTGTTCGAGCGATTCCTCAACCCCGAGCGCGTGTCGATGCCCGATATCGATATCGACTTCGACGATCGCCGCCGCGGTGAGATGGTCCGCTACGCCACCGAGAAGTGGGGCAGCGACCGGGTGGCCCAGGTGATCACGTTCGGCACCATCAAGACCAAGGCCGCGATCAAGGACTCCGCGCGAGTCCTGTTCGGCCAGCCCGGTTTCGCCATCGCCGACCAGATCTCCAAGGCGCTGCCGCCGCCGATCATGGCCAAGGACATCTCGGTCGCCGGCATCACCGATCCCGACCACGAGCGGTACAAGGAAGCCGCCGAGGTCCGCGAACTCATCAGCACCAACCCCGATGTCGCCAAGATCTACGAGACCGCGAAGGGTCTGGAAGGACTGATCCGCAACGCGGGCGTGCACGCCTGCGCGGTCATCATGTCCTCGGAGCCGCTCACCGACGCCATCCCGGTGTGGAAACGCGCCCAGGACGGCGCGATCATCACCGGTTGGGACTACCCGTCGTGCGAGGCCATCGGCCTGCTGAAGATGGACTTCCTGGGCCTGCGCAACCTCACCGTCATCGGTGACGCCCTGGAGAACATCAAGGCCAACCGCGGCATCGATCTCGACATGGACAACCTGCCGCTCGACGACCCGGCCACCTACGAATTGCTCGCCCGCGGCGACACTCTCGGCGTGTTCCAGCTCGACGGCGGTGCCATGCGCGACCTGCTGCGCCGCATGCAGCCCACCGGCTTCGGCGACATCGTCGCGGTGCTCGCGCTCTACCGTCCCGGCCCGATGGGCATGAACGCCCACAACGACTACGCCGACCGCAAGAACGGGCGGCAAGAAGTCAAACCGATCCACCCCGAGCTCGAAGAGCCACTGAAAGACATCCTGGCCGACACCTTCGGCCTGATCGTCTATCAGGAACAGATCATGCAGATCGCGCAGAAGGTGGCCGGGTACTCGCTCGGTCAAGCCGACATCCTGCGCCGCGCCATGGGTAAGAAGAAGCTGTCGGTGCTGGAAGAGGCCTATGCCGGCTTCCGCGAGGGCATGCTCGCCAACGACTTCTCCGAACCGGCCATCAAGGCGCTGTGGGACACGATCCTCCCGTTCGCCGGTTACGCGTTCAACAAGTCGCACGCCGCCGGGTACGGCCTCGTCTCCTTCTGGACGGCCTACCTGAAGGCGAACTATCCGGCCGAGTACATGGCCGGTCTGCTCACCTCCGTCGGTGACGACAAGGACAAGGCTGCGGTCTACCTGTCGGACTGCCGCAAGATGGGCATCACGGTGCTGCCGCCCGATGTGAACGAGTCGGAGCAGAACTTCGCCTCGGTGGGCAAGGACATCCGCTTCGGTCTCGGCGCGGTGCGCAATGTCGGCGCCAACGTGGTGTCCTCGATCATCGCCGCCCGCAAGGAGAAGTCGAAGTTCACCGACTTCTCCGACTACCTGAACAAGATCGACGCCACGGCCTGCTCCAAGAAGGTCACCGAATCCCTCATCAAGGCAGGCGCTTTCGACTCGCTCGGGCATCCGCGCAAGGGTCTGATGCTGGTGCATTCCGATGCGATCGACGCGGTGATGTCGACCAAGAAGGCCGAGGCCATCGGCCAGTTCGACCTCTTCGGCGGCATGGACGACGCCGACGAGTCGATGGCGTCGGTGTTCAACGTGAAGGTGCCCGACGACGAATGGGAAACCAAACACAAACTGGCCCTGGAGCGGGAGATGCTCGGCCTGTACGTGTCGGGCCACCCGCTCAACGGTGTCGAACACGTCCTCGCCGCTCAGGTGGACACCCCCATCCCGGCCATCCTGGAAGGCGACGTCAAGGACGGGGCCCAAGTGACCATCGGCGGCATCCTCGCCTCGGTGAACCGCCGCATCAACAAGAACGGCCTGGCCTGGGCATCGGCCCAGCTCGAGGACCTCACCGGTGGCGTGGAAGTGCTGTTCTTCCCGCAGTCCTACTCGGTGTACGGCATGGATGTGGTCGAGGACGCCGTGGTGCTGGTGAAGGCCCGCGTCTCGGTCCGCGACGACCGCATCTCCCTGATCGCCAACGACCTTGTGGTGCCAGACCTTTCGGCAATCGGCGTGGCCAAGCCGGTGTCGGTGGTGATGACCACCCGCATGTGCACGCCGGAGAAGGTCAAGGAACTCAAGAAGGTCCTCTCCCGCCATCCCGGCACCTCCGACGTGCACATCCGCCACGTCGGCGCCAGAGAGAAGACCACCCTGCTCAAGCTCGACGACGCCTGGCGGGTATCGCCGTCCTCGGCACTGATGGGCGACCTGAAGGCACTGCTCGGCCCGGGCTGCCTGGGCTGAGCCGATGATGTGATCCGCCGCATAAGCCGTCACGTTCGCCGTCGTCGTCTCGTCTGAGGAGACGAGAGGCCCCACCGGGTCATGGCGAAGGACTACGCGAATGCGGTGGAGCAGAGCTGTCGGTGTATTGCTCGCGGCGGCGATATGGCAGTCGGCGCCCGGGCCCGCACAGGCCGACCCGTCGATCATGCGCTCCCGGCTTCGATTTCGACCTCACAGCCATAACGGATGCGGTAGTGCAGTTCCTCGACGCGGTCCACATGCTCCATGAAGACCAACCGCTCCACTTCACCGCGGTGCGCGGTACCTCTGAGAGGACGGCTGATCGCCCGATCAGGAGACCTACCGAACTTCCGGACGCTAGTTGGTGCCGACACCCAGGCCCCGGCGGGGTGATGGCCGGACAGGGGCGGACGAGCTAGCGTCGAGAGGCGTGATGTCTGTGACGCTGCTCGACTCGCCCCTGTCGACCGCATCGTCCGCTCGACAGATGTGGTCACGGTTGCCTGCACGTGCGGTGGTCGGCGTGGCCGCCGCGTTGATCATCGCCCAGCTGGTTCTGCGGGGCTGGGTGGCGTTCTCCGGGTTCTTTTACTGGGACGATTTCATCCTTATCGGACAGGTGAGCAGATACCCCCTGTGGTCGGCGGAGTTGCTGCTGACCAGCCACGACGGGCACGTGATGCCGTTGGCGATCGCGTTGACCTGGCTGGTGACGAAGGCGGCGCCGCTGAGCTGGCCCGTTGCGGCGGCGGTGCTCGTCGGGTTGCAACTGCTCGCCTCGCTCGCGGTGCTACGGCTGCTCGTCGTGCTGATGGGGTGGCGGGCGCGGCTGCTCGGTCCGCTGCTGTTCTACCTGTTCGTGCCCTTGACCGTGCCCGCGTTCGCCTGGTGGGCGGCGGCGGTGAACGCCTTGCCGTTGCAGATCGCGCTGGCCTGGGTGAGCGCGGATGCCGTCATGCTCGCGCGGACGGGTAGGCGCCGGTACGCGGTATCGGGTGCCTTCGTCTTCGCCGTGGCCTTGCTGTCGTTCGAGAAGTCGGTCGTCGTGCTTCCGGTGGCGTGCGTGGTGGTCGCGTTGTCGGCGCATGTCGCGGGGCGACCGTGGCGCGATGCGGTTCGTCGCGGGGGAGCGCTCTGGGTGGCGGGCGGTGCCGTTCTGCTCGCCTGGGCCGCTGTGTTCCTGCTGGTCATCCAGCGCCCGCGCGGGCTGACCGGGCCCGAAGATCCCGGCGCGCTGCTCAGCCGGGCGCTGTCGGACGGACTGGTCCCCGCCTTGTTCGGTGGTCCATGGCGATGGGAGCGGTGGCAACCGGCCACGCCCTGGGCCGACCCACCAGGCCTGGCCGTACTCATCTGCTGGCTACTGCTGATCCCGTTGGCGGCGTGGACAATTCGCTCCCGGGCGCGGGTGACTGCGGTCTGGTTGTGCGCTGCGGCCTACGCCATCGCGACCATAGCCCCGGTGATTGTGCTGCGCGACGGGCCCGGCACCGCCGCCCTGCTGCTCCAGTCCATGCGCTACTTCGCCGACTTCGCCGTGATCGCCACAATCGGCCTTGCGCTGATTCTGCAGGCACGGCGTTCCGCTGCCGCGCGGGAAGGTTCGTCACCCGACCGTCGCGGGTCCGACACGTCGGACGCTCGCCCACGCACCGCAGGCATGTTGCCGCGCAGCCGTTTCCGGTGCAGGACCGGCTCGATCGGAGGATCCCAGCCGAGCGAACGCCTGCGAACCGGCCCGACATCGCGCATCCCGAGAGACCTGCCCACCTCGACGCTTTTCGCGATACCTGCCGTCCTATTCCTGCTGAGCAGCGTCATCTCCACGATCACCTTCACCCGATCGTGGGAACCGAGCCCGGCGCGCACCTATATCACCGGCGTGCGCGCCACCCTCCCCGCGGCGGCGGACGCCCCGCTGCTGCCGCAAGAAGTCCCCTGGAATGTCTTGAACCCGTTGGCTTTCCCCCAGAACATGACCGACCACGTGCTCGCTCCGATCGCGACGCCGACTACCTTCGCCGCAGCCACCCCGAGGCTGCGGATGATCACCGACACCGGCGAGATCGTCGACGCGCACGTCTGGTGGAACCGCGCCATCACCCCCGGGCCGGAACCACAATGCGGCCACCGAGTGCGCGGAAGTACGTCGATCCCTTTGGACGGCCCCATGCAGATCCGCGACTGGACCGCCCAGATCAACTATTTCGCCGACCGTGACGGCCGGATCGCGGTGTCCTTCGAAGGCGACACCGAAACCGTCGCCGACGTGCGACAGGGCCTGAACACGGTGTACGTCCGGCTGCTCGGCGGCGGCGACGCCCTGCGGGTCAGGCCGCTCGAGCCTGAACAGTCGCTGTGTGTGGGGGTGGGACCGGTCGGCGTCGCCGCCTTCCCGCGCTGACCGACTACCCAGGATTCATGGCGCCCCGCGCAGGCATTTCTTGCCGAGTTGCGCGGCGGCCGGCACGAACGGGATGCCGCTACCCCCCGAGGCCACAACGACGTGGTCGCCCCGACCGCAGCGGCGACTCTGATCCGACTCGCCGGGTGCGCCGAAGCCGACGCTGGGCATCGCGACCGATCAGCAATCGTTGCCCGGGCGTGCCGCCGCGTGCCGTGCGATGCTGACTCCATGAGGCAGTTTCGGGTGTGGGCGCCGGAGGCGAGCGCGATGCGACTGCAACTCGAGGGGGTGGTCCGCCCCATGCGCCGCAACGGCGGCGGCTGGTGGTCGGTGCGGGCCGACGCCGACCAGGGCGCGGAGTACGGCTTCCTCATCGACGACGACCCGGCGGTGCTGCCCGACCCGCGCTCACCGCGTCAGCCCAACGGCGTCCACGCCCTGTCCGCCGTCCACGACCTCGACACCTCCGTCTGGACCGATCAGTCCTGGACCGGCAGGCAACTGGCCGGCTCGGTGTTCTACGAACTGCACATCGGCACCTTCACCCCGGACGGCACCTTCGACGCCGCGATCGAACACCTCGACCATCTGGTCGAACTCGGCGTCACCACCGTGGAACTCATGCCGGTGAACGCCTTCGACGGCACCCACAACTGGGGTTACGACGGTGTGCTCTGGTACGCGGTGCAGGAAACCTACGGCGGCCCCGACGGCCTGCAACGTTTCGTCGACGCCTGCCACGCCCGAGGTCTCGCGGTCTGCCTCGACGTGGTCTACAACCATCTCGGCCCCTCCGGCAATTACGTCCCACGCTTCGGGCCCTACCTCACCACCGGCCGCAACACCTGGGGCCAGAGCGTGAACCTGGACGGCCCCGGCTCCGATGCCGTGCGCCGCCACATCATCGACAACGCCCTGCGCTGGTTGCGCGACTTCCACATCGATGCCCTGCGTCTCGACGCCGTCCACGCGCTCGTCGACCACACCGCCACCCACCTGCTCGAAGAACTCGTCGTCGAAACCACCGCGCTCTCAGCGCATCTGGGCCGCCCGCTCACCCTCATCGCCGAAAGCGACCTCAACGACCCGCGCCTGATCACCCCGCGCGCGGCAGGTGGCTACGGCCTCACCGGTCAGTGGAACGACGACCTCCACCACGCCGTGCACACCGCCGTCTCCGGCGAAAGACAGGGCTACTACGCCGATTTCGGCTCACTGGCCTGCCTGGCCCAAACCCTCACCCACGGGTTCTTCCACGCCGCAACCTATTCCAGCTTCCGTGGCCGAACCCACGGCATCCCGATCCGCCGCGACCTGATCCCCGGCAGCGCCCTGCTCGGCTACACCTGCAACCACGACCAGATCGGCAACCGCGCCCTCGGCGACCGCCCGAGCGACTACCTCACCCCCGGCCAGCTGGCGGTGAAAGCGGCTCTCGTGCTGCTGTCCGCGAGCACGCCGATGCTGTTCATGGGTGAGGAATGGGGCGCGCGCACCCCGTTCCAGTTCTTCACCTCCCACACCGACCCAGTCATCGGCGCCGCGACCGCCGACGGCCGCCGCGCGGAGTTCGCCGCACACGGCTGGGCCACCGACGACGTCCCCGATCCCCAGGATCCCGCCACCTTCACCCGCTCGAAACTCGACTGGACCGAACGCGGCCGTGAACCGCACGCCCGGCTACTGGCCTGCTATCGCGCCCTGCTCGCCCTGCGCAAGTCGAGGCCGGAGTTCGGTGATCCCTGGCTGGAACGGGTCTGGGCCGACTACGACGAGAGCGCCCGCTGGTTCGTGCTGCGACGCGGTCGGATCTCGGTGGTGTGCAACCTGTCCGAGGACGAGGCGGTTATCCCGGTGTACGGCCGGGTGCTGCTGGCGTGGGCACCGGCGACAGAAAACGAAGGGGGAACTCTTGTTTCGGGTCACAGTTTCGTCGTGCTCGAAGAGGGGGAGGGTACGGGGACCGTGGTCACCGACTGATCTCAGGCGGCCACAGCTCGGCCACGGTGCACGGTAGGTCGTTGCCGAAGCGACATAACGGTCGTACGGTTGAGCAATGAGCAACGAGGCTTACGGGCAGGACAGTGCTGCCCTTCCGACCGGTGTGGGCGGTTATGCGCCGGCCGGTTTCGGTCCGCTGGTGCGCGCTTTCGCCGCCCTGATCGGACATCGGCGCGACGCGGGCGGCGCCATCGCGATCTACCGGCACGGCGAACCCCTGGCACACCTGTGGACCGGCAGCGCGGGCGATCAGCCCTGGTCGGCGAACACCGGTTCGATCGTCTTCTCCGCGACCAAGGGTGTCACCGCCACCGTCATCCACCGTCTCGCCGACCGCGGGCTCCTGGACTACCAGGCACCGGTCGCCGAGTACTGGCCTCGCTTCGCAGCGCACGGCAAGGGCGCGATCACCGTGGCCGACGTGCTCACCCACCGTTCCGGGCTGTCGTCGCTGTCCCCGATCGCCGACAGCGCCCAGGAACTGCTCGACCACGAGCTGATGGAAGACCGGCTGGCCATGGCCAAGCCCGACCGGCTGCTCGGCGTCCCTACCTACCATGCGCTCACCTACGGCTGGCTGCTGGCGGGTATCGCGCGCTCGGTCACCGGCCGCAGCATGAGCGACCTCATCCGCACCGAGGTCACCGACCCGCTCGGTGTCGAGGGCTTCCACCTGGGCCGTCCGGTGGCGGGTTCGTCGACCGAGTACGCCCGCCTCGCGGGCACCCACCTGCGCCTGGCCGGGCACCCGGTGGCCGCGGGCTTCCTCAACCGCGTGGGCTTCCGCATCCCCGGCGCGCTCGGCGCTGCGGCGCGCTGCCTGTATCTGACCGGCCTCAACGGCATTCTCGACGGTGAGGACCCGCCGATCCTCGACACCGAGATGCCCGCGGGCAACGGCGTCGCCACCGCTGCCGGACTCGCCCAGCTCTACGCGGGCCTGGCCGACGGCGTCACCCTCGACGGGTCGCCGTTCCTGCGCCCCGAAACGCACAAGCTCATCCGGCGCGTGCAGACCTACCGTCTCGACCACGCCCTGTTCTACATGCCGATGATGTGGCATCTGGGCTACCACTCGATGCCGGCGCCCGGTGCGCACACGGCCTTCGGTCACATCGGTCTCGGCGGGTCGTTCGGCTGGGTCGACCCGCGCTCGGGTCTGTCGGTCGGCTTCGTCCACAACCGCCTCGACCAGGCCCTGCTGGCCTACGACCAGTTCGCCATGGGCTGGCTGCTGCCGCTGGTGATGTCGGGCGTGCGCGCCACCCGCGACCGCGGGCAGCGCATCGACCGGGCCGCCGCCTAGTCGCCGCCGCCCTTGCCGGTTACTCGGCGAGGGCGCCGGCGAGGTCCGATTCACGGTCTTCGCGTACGGATATGGCGGCCGGTGGCTTGCTCTGCGGGATGAACACCGCGACCACAGCCGCCAGCGCGATGGCGCCCGCGGCCAGCCAGAACGCGGTGGTGAAGCCCGAATCCGCGGGCAGCGCCGTCCCGGCGACGACACTGCCCGCCAGCACGGTGGCCGCGACCTGCGACCCGATCGATGACCCCACCGACCGGATCAGCGCGTTGACGCCGGTGCTCTCGGCGGTCTTCTCGGCGGGCACCGCGGACATGATCAGATTCGGCATGGCCGCCATCCCGAGGCCGATGCCGACGAACGTCACGACCGTGAACCCGATGACAGCTCCCTGGGAGCCGTGCGACAACGCCAGCGCCGCGAAGCCCGCGGCGGCGGTGAGCGCGCCGAGGACCAGCGGCACAGCGGCGCGAACCCGACCGACGAGACGCCCGGCGACGACCGCGGCCGCCAGCATGGCGATCGAACCGGGGATCATCAGCAGACCCGACCCGGTGGCGTCCATGCCGAAGCCGTACTCGCCGGTGTCGGGTGTCTGGGCGAGCTGGGGGATGAGCGAGAACACCGCGAACATGCCCGCGCCGAACAGCAGCATGGCGATATTGGTGATCAGCACGGTCGGACGCCGCAGCACGTGCATGTCGATCAGCGGTTCGCTGATGCGGGTCTCGAAGGCGACGAAACCGATCAGGACCACCAGGCCGCCGAGGTTGAGGGCGAGGGTGCGCGCATCGGTCCAGCCCCACGTCGAGCCGCGGCTCAGCGCGAGCAGCGGCATGGTGAGGCCGATGCTGAGCAGCGCGATGCCTGCGAAGTCGATCCGCGTGGGCGTCGGGATCGACCGCTCCGGCACCCGCAGCACGCCGACCAGCGCGATCGCCGACATGATGGCGCCCGACCAGAAGACCCACTGCCAGGACAGGTGATCGATCAGCAGGCCGCCGATGAGCAAGCCGCCGCCCGCGCCGATCCCGGCCAGCGCCGAGATGAGACCCAGTGCGCCGCCGCGCTTCTCAGCGGGAAATGTGTCGCCGATGATGCCGTAGCACAGCGGAAAGATACCGCCGCCCGCTCCCTGGACGACCCTCGCGGCCACGAGCACCCAGATCGAGGGTGCCAACGCCGCGGCCACGCTGCCGAGCGCGAAAAGGCCGAGCGCGATGACGAGCAGCTTCTTCTTGCCGTACATGTCACCGAGGCGGCCGAAGACCGGGGTGAGGATCGCGGCCGAGATCAGGTAGGCGGTGAGCACCCATCCGACATCTGCCGTGCTCGCGTGCAGTTCGTGGCCGAGGATCATGATGCCGGGCACGATCGCGGTCTGGGCGAGCGCGAACGCGGCGGCGGCCAGGGCGAGGAACACGAGATTGGTGCCGAGTCCCCCCGAGTCGTGCGGGGCTTCGGACTCTCGGGTCGTCTGATCGATCATGGGAGCTCACGCCTCCGTGTGGTTCCGCGCAGTAAGTGGACCTTGCAGTCCGTATCGAGAACTATACTGGACCCTGGAGTCCGTTTATTGAAGAGGGTGAGGCTGTGACTGCCATGAACGTCCGATTCGGCACAATCGCAGGGTGACTGCTCCCGAGTGCGACCCGACGACCGACCATGACGTCGACTGGTCCACCAAGCGATCCGATGCCAGGCGCAATCACGAGCGCGTGGTGGCGGCGGCCGTCGAAGTGTTCGCCGAACACGGCATCGAAGCCACGATTCCGCAGGTCGCCGCTCGTGCGGGCGTCGGCAAGGCGACCGTGTACCGCAGCTTTCCGACCAAAGACGCGCTGGTGCAGGCGGTGGCGCAGTATCAGCGCGCCTGGTTCTACCGCCGTGGCCTCGCCGCCCTGGACCAGCTGAACGCCGGCGGTGACCCGTTGACGATCCTGCGCGACCTGCTCGCCGAAACCGTCGAACGCCTCGCCAACGACCGGGCCCTCGCCGAAGCCCTGCCCGAGACCGAGAAGCCGTCGCCCGCGCGGGGCGAGGAATCGTTGGAGTCGATCATCCTCGCGGGCCAGCGGCAAGGGGTGATCCGCGAGGACGTCACGGCCAGACACGTGCGCGTACTGCTCGGTGGTGTCGCGGGCAGTCTGTTCCGCCAGCAGGAACGCGACCCCGAGCAGTGGCGGATCTACGGCGAGCTGATCTTCAACGCCGTGAAGAAAGCCTGACCGGGCTCACTAGGTGAGGTAGCGGTACGCGGGCGAGCCCGGCTCCAGGCGTTCCGCCTGGATCGGCGACTCCTCGATGCGGTGCAGCAGCGAGGCCAGGTCGTCGGTGGCACCGAGCTCGATGCCGACCAGCGCCGCCCCGGTCTCGCGGTTGTTGCGCTTGACGTACTCGAACATGGTGATGTCGTCGTCGGGCCCGAGGACGTCGTCGAGGAAGCGGCGCAGCGCACCCGGTTCCTGTGGGAAGTCCACCAGGAAGTAGTGCTTGAGCCCGCGGTGCACCAGGGACCGTTCGATGATCTCGCCGTAGCGCGACACATCGTTGTTCCCGCCCGACACCAGCGCCACCACGGTGGAGCCCGGGTCGATATCGATCTCGGCCAGCGCCGCCGTCGCGAGCGCGCCCGCGGGCTCGGCGATGATGCCCTCGTTCTGGTACAGGTCGAGCATCGCCGTGCAGATGGCGCCCTCGTCGACCTGCATCATCCGGAAAGACGCTGTGCCGGTGGGGGATTCGGTGGTGGTGAGCAGCGGGAGCGAGGCGTGCGACACGACCCGGCCACCGAACGACGCCGCCGCTTGATAAGGCAGGTCACCGATACGGCGCACGGCGGCGCCGTCGACGAACGGGTCGATCTCGGGCAGGGTCACCGGACCGCTCGCCACCAGCGCCGCCGTCATCGAGGCCGCGCCCGCCGGTTCCACACCGAGCAGACCGGCGCCCGGTGCGCGCTCGCGCAGGTAGGTGCCGATGCCGGCGAGACAGCCGCCGCCGCCGACCGGCACGACGACGAGATCCGGTGCGGTACCGAGTTGTTCGAGGAATTCGGCGGCGATGGTGCCCTGGCCCGCCGCGGTGCGCGGGTCGTCGAACGGGGGAACCATGGTCGCGCCCGTGCGGGCCACGTCGTCGGCGGCGGCCGCGGCGGCCGCGTCGTAGGTCTCGCCGACCGCGATCAGTTCGACGAACTCGCCGCCGTGCACGCGGATGCGGTCACGCTTCTGCTTGGGGGTGGTCGTCGGGACGTAGATGCGTCCGCGCACGCCCATCGCCTGGCAGGCGAAGGCCACGCCCTGCGCGTGGTTGCCCGCGCTGGCCGCGACCACACCGGCGGCGCGTTCGGCGTCGGTGAGCTGCACCATCAGGTTGTAGGCGCCGCGCAGCTTGTAGGAGCGCACGGCGGTGAGGTCTTCGCGCTTGAGGTACACCTGCGCGCCGGTGCTCGCCGACAGGCGGGGGCTGTACTGCAGGGGTGTCGGCTCGATGATGTCGGAAATTCGCTGCGCGGCCACATCGATCTCGTCCGCGGTGAGCGGCGGACGGGTCAGGGAAACTTCGGCGACGTCAACGGTGGAGGACACCCGACAATGCTACCGAGGCAGCCACGGGTGTCCGGCGTCGGCGGGTCGGTCAGCGGGGCGTCAGCACGAAGACCGGAATCTCGCGGTCGGTCTTCTTCTGATATTCGGCGTAATCGGGCCAGACCTGCACCGCGCGGTCCCACCACAGCGCCTTCTCCTCGCCGAAGACCTCGCGCGCGGTGTAGTCCTTGTTGACTGTGCCGTCGCGCAGTTCGACGTGCGGTTCGGCCTTGATGTTGTAGTACCAGACGGGGTGTTTCGGGGCGCCGCCCAGCGAGGCCACCACGGCGTACTCGCCGTCGTGTTCGACGCGCATCAGTGGTGTCTTGCGCAGCTTGCCGGTCTTCGCGCCCTTGGTGGTGAGCAGGATGACCGGTTTGCCTTGCAACGAGGTGGCCTCGGCACCGCCGGAGGCCTCATAGGCCTCCGCCTGCTCGCGCGCCCAATCGGAAGTGCTCGGTGCGTACTCTCCTGTCAGTGGCATGACCAGCACAACGACGGTTCCGCCTGTGATGTTCCCGACCTCACCCGACGGTGAGGTTTCGGTGGACCGAACTCTTGTTTGCGCCTATCCTGTGTGCATGGCAGTGGTGACCCCATCGACAGCATCCGCGACGGTCGACGTCGCCGGCATCGCGTGGCCGGTCTACAAGCTCGAGGCGCTGGTCGCCGGGCTCGTGGTCGCCGCGCTGCTCCTGCTCGTCGTCGGATCGCCGCAGGTCGCCGTGCTCGCCGCCGCATCGGTCGCGGCTCTTCGCTGGGTCGTCGGCGCCGCGAGCACACCTTCCCGCAGCTGACCGGTCACTCGAGGTCGAGCGCGCTCAGTTCGCCGCGCGACACCACACCGAGTTTCGGATAGGCCTTGTACAGGTGATGCCCGACCGTGCGATGACTCAGGAACAACCGCGCGGCGATCTCCCGATTCGACAGTCCTTGCGCGGCCAACCGGACGATTTGTGATTCCTGTGGTGTGAGCAGGCTCAACGGTCCGTCGTCGGCCCGGGCGGTTGTCCCCACGCCCAGGGCGCTCAACTCGGTTCGTGCTCGTTCGAGCCATGGCGTGGCACCGAGCCGATCGAAGACGTCGGCACATTGCTCGAGCTGCGAGCGCGCATCTACCTTGCGTTTGTCCCGGCGGAGCCATTCGCCGTAGAGGAGGCGGGTCCTGGCCTCCTCGAAAGGCCGGTTGCCGACGAGGGCGGTGCGGAAATGCGGTTCGGGATCCTCGGCCAGCAGCGCCCGCCCACGTGCCGCCAAGGCGGCGATCCACTGCTGCTCGGCACGCTCCGACCACTCGATGAGCCTGGTCAGGGCTTCGTCCGCACGGTCGGTGGCGCCGAGGCGGACGGCGACTTCGATCTGATCCGGCAGCGTGCGCAGGCCGATCACGTGGTGACGCGCGGGTTCGATCGTCATATGTTCGAGTTCGGCCTGCGCCCGGTCGAGCTTGCCGTCGCCGAGCGCGAGCAGTCCCCGAGCCGCGTGGGCCCAGGACGCCCCGACCGCCATCGGCCCGCCGAGTTGATCGGCTACCGCCTGCTCCGCCTCGGTGTGGCAGCGCTGCTCGTCACCGTGCAGCGCCGCCAAGTAGGCGAGGAAGGCATGCAGCTGACTGACCCACTGCGCCTGCCCGATATCGCGGGCGATCCCCAGCCCTTCCTCGGCGGCGACCCGGCTCTCCCGTGGCCGTCCACCGAACAGCTGGCATTCGGCACGGAAGAACAGCAGCGGCGCGAGCAGGGCGATGCGCCCCTGCTCCCGGCACTCGACGACGAGTTCGGCGGCCACCTCGTCGACCTGGTCGTCCTGTCCGACGACGAGCCCACTACCGCACAGCTGCACCAGGTCGGCGGGGCTGTCGGCGCCTGCCGCGCGCGCGGCGTCGACGACGGCACGCAGGTCGGTGGTGCGCCTGCCCGACACCGAGCCGGTCAGATAGCGCGCGATCGGCGTGGCCGGGTCGTCCTCCGCCAACCGCAACGTCGTCAGGAACCCGGCCACCTCGTCGAGCTCGGCGGGACCGAGATACCAGGCGGTGTGCACCGCCCTTGTCAGGATGCGGGCAGCGGTTCCCGGGTCGTCCCTGCGCGCCGCACGGGCCGCCGACATGAAGCGCCGATGCGCGGAAGAAGGTGTACCCGAAGCGAACTCGGCTTGCGCCCGCACCAGCTCGAGCCGCTGCTCGTACTCGCCACCACCGGCAAGGGCGGCCGCGCGCTCGGCCAAGCGCGCAGCCTGCTCGGTGAGCCCGGCCTCGGTAGCCGTCTCGGCGGCCAGCACCAGCCGTCGCACCCGCGCCGCACTGTCGACGCTCAGCGCCGCCGCCCGCTCGTACGCCGCGACCGCCCCGTGAAAGCCATTGCGTCGACGCGCCCGATCGGCGGTGTTCTCCAGCGCGGCGGCGGTCTCCTCGTCGGGCCCTGTTGCCGCGCAGGCAGAATGCCAGGCGCGCAGGTCGGCGTCGTTGTCGTCGAGGACTGCCGATGCGTAAGCGTCGGCGAGTGCGCGATGGGCGGCGAGCCGCTGAGACAGCGCCGCTCCCTGGTAGACCGCCGCGCGCAGCAACGGGTGGTGCCAGCTGAGCCGTCCGCCGTCGAGGTCGACCATGCCCGCGTCCTTTGCCGGTTGCAGGTCCGGCAGGTCCGCCCCGAGGGTGGTGGCGGCACGCAGCACTCGTCCGATCTCCGCCGCGCCCGCCGCGGCGGCGACCAGGAGAACGGTGCGCGTGGTGGCCGGGAGCCGGGCGATACGGCTGTGGAAGGCCAGTTGCAACCGCTGGGTCAGGGGGAGCGGGTTCGCCGCATCCACGACGCCCTCACCGACAACCAACGGAAGTTCCAGCAGGGCAAGGGGATTCCCGCCCGACTCGGTGAGCAGACGGTAACGGGTGGCCGGTGGCAACCGGGTCGCGCCCGCATCGAGCAGTGCTGCGGCAGCCTCGGGCGCGAGACCCGACAGGGTGAGCTCCGGCAGCCCGGGCGCCGGGAAATCGCCGGGACCGGTGCGCGTGGCGAACAACATCACCACCCCCTCGGCATCGAGCCGGCGGGCGGCGAACAGCAGCGCGTCGGCGGTGGCCTGGTCCAGCCAGTGCGCGTCGTCGACGATGCACAGCAGCGGGCCGTCGGCGGCTTCCTCGGCCAACAGCGTCAGCACCGCGAGGCCGATGAGCATCCGGTCGGCCGGTGCGTGCTCACCGAGGCCGAAGGCCGCCTCGAGTGCGTCGCGTTGGCGGGGTGGCAACTGCCCGACCAGTTCCATGCCCGGTTTCACCAGCAGATGTAATGCGGCGAAGGGCAATTCGGCCTCGGATTCGATACCCGCGCTTCGTGCCGTCGGAAGGCCCTGTGCCGCAGCGTAATCCAGCAACGCGGACTTTCCGATTCCCGCCTCGCCGCGGATCACGAGGGCCGCGCTGCGCCCGGCACGCGCACCGGCGAGCAGGTCGTCGAGCATGGCCTGTTCGGCGTCGCGTCCGTGCAGCATGTGCTCAACCGTATCGCCGTACCGGCGATGACAGTAGCCGCGTCGCGAAAGTACCTATTGGCGACTGATTCGCCGACCCCCACTCGACCCATAACGTTGGTGTCATCGCAGAAACAACGAGCGAAACACCAGCTCAGAGACTATTTCGGAGGTCGAGATGAACACCGTCGTCGCGCAGTACCTGGAAGCCTGGAACACTCGCGAGCCCGGCGCCCGCCGCTCCGCCGTCGCCCGGCTGTTCACCCCGCAGGTCGGCTACGTCGACCCGATGGTCGCGGTGAACGGACACGCCGAACTCGAAGCCGCCATCGCCGGCGTGCAGACCCAGTTCCCCGACTGGACCTTCCGGCTGGCCGGCCCGGTCGACGCCCACCACGACCAGGTCCGCTTCACCTGGGGCCTCGGCCCCGCCGACGGTGACGCCGTGGTGATCGGCTTCGACGTCGCCGTCCTCGTCGACGGCCGCATCGACCGCGTCTACGGCTTCCTCGACCACGTTCCCGCCGCCGCCTGAAACCCCTTCACACACCAGGAGATCCGCCATGACCACCGTCACCCGCCCCGGCCGCCTGTCCGCCCTGCTCACCTCGGGTGAGAACCTGCTCCGCCTGTCGCTGCGCACCGACGCCGTCGTCACCGGCGCCAACGGCATCGCCTACCTCGCCCTCGCGGGCCCGCTCGAGCGTCTGCTCGGCCTCGACACCACCGCGAGCCTGGCGATCGGCGCCTTCCTCACCGCCTACGGCCTGGCCGTCGCCGTCATCGGTGCCAGGTCGCCGATCAACCGGCCAGCCGCGGCCGGTGTCGCGATCGGCAACGCCGCCTGGGTGTTCGCCAGTCTCGCCGCGGTCGTCACCGGCGCCCTGAATCTGACGACGGTCGGCGCCGTGTGGGCCGTGATGCAGGCGATGACGGTCGGCGCCTTCGCCGCCCTGCAATACCTGGGCCTGCGACGCTGAACGGACGCGGGATCGCCGAGGCGGTCCCGCGTTTCTCAGCGCACCAGCAGCGCGACCGGCAACCGGGTGAACAACGTGTCCAGCCGCACGGTGCCCGCATAGGTGTTGCCGGTCAACCTGTCGGTCCAGGTGCCTTCGGGCAGGGGCAGGGTGGTGTCGGTCCACCCCGTCGCGGCCAACCCGACCGAATGCCGGGTGGCCGCGACGATCACCTCGGGCGCCTCCCCGGCGGGCCCGCGCCCATAGGCGACGAGCCGGTGCGCGTGCTCACCGACCGCGTAGAACGGCCGGTACATCCCGCCGACGAAGCATTCCGGCCGCTCCCGCCGCAACCACAGCGCATAGGCGACCACCCACATCTTCGCCGCCCCCGTGGTGTCGAGAGTCGGTGTGTCGGTGAGGGATTGGAGCATCCCCGCCCGCACCGCGAAGTTCACCGGCCGCCGGTTGTCGGGGTCGACCAGCGAGTCCTCCCACACCTCGGTGCCCTGATAGATGTCCGGAATCCCCGGCGCACACAGCTGGAGCAGCTTCTGCGACACCGCGTCCGACCAGGCATGCGGTGCCAGCTCGTGCGCCAGATCGCCGATCCCGGTGCCGACCGGCCCGTCGATCACCGCGTCGAGCCAGGCGTGCACCGCCGACTCGAACTGCGCGTCGGGTTCCTCCCACGACGTCTTGGTCCCCGCCTCCCGGATCGACTTCTCCGCGAACAGATGCAACCGGTCACGCAGCCCCGGCACCGACGAAGCGGGCCGGCCGTCGGCAGGCCACACCCCGAACATGTTCTGCAACAGGAACAATGCTGTGGCACCGTCGGGCGCCGGTGTGGTTTCGAGCCAGCCGCGCACCCGCTCCGACCAGAGCTCGGCCACCTGCGAGAGCACACCGATCCGGGCGCGCACATCCTCGCCGCGCTTGGTGTCGTGCGTCGACAGCGCGGTCATGGTCGCCGGCCAGCGCTGCGAGCGCTCACTGTTGGACAGGTGGAAATCGTTGACCGAGTGGCCGAAGCGCGCCGGGTTCCCACCCACCTCCTGCAGCGACACCAGCCGTGCACCCTGATAGAACATGGTGTCCTCCACCGCTTTCGCGGTGATCGCCCCGCACACCTGGTTGAACCGCGTCGCCGCCTCCCCGCCCACGGCCAGCGCCGTCACCAGCACCGACAGCGGCGCCGTGAGCTCGGCATTGCGCTTCTCCACCTCCGCGACCACCGCCGCGGTCATCCCGGCCAGCGGCGCGTAATCCACCCGGTACACGGGCATGAACGCCAGCACCTCGATGGTCGCGTTGCTCACGGCGAGGGTGTCGAAACTGCCCGCGTTGCCGTCACGTTTGATCGCGGCGACCAGCCGCCGGATCTCCGGGGCCAGAATGGTTTCGGCGACCGCCCGTTTGATCCGGTGCTCGGTCTCACCGAACCAGGCGCGATCGCTGCCGTGCCCGGCCACCTGTTGTGACAGCTCGGTGAGCGCGGGTTCACCGGCCGGATCGATGAGCACCCCGCCCACGTCGGCCAGTGCGTCGTAACCCGTGGTGCCGTCGATCGGCAGAGTGGCGTCGAGCGGTTCGCGATTGGCAAGGATCTTCTCGACCAGCAGCAACCGCTTGGGCCCGATCAGACGACGCAATCGCGTGAGATACGCACTCGGATAGGCCAATCCGTCCGGATGGTCCACCCGGACACCGTCGATCAGGTCGTGTTCGCACCAGGCGGCCAGCTCCCGGTGCGTCGCCTCGAACACCTCCGGGTCCTCCTGGCGGACGGCGGCCAGGCTGTTCACCGCGAAGAACCGTCGATAGGTGCACACCCCGGCCTTCCAGCTCACCAGCCGGTAGTGCTGGCGGTCGTGGATGCGCAGCGCGTTGTCGCCGTCGGTGCCGGGCGCGATCGGGAACCGCAGATCGTGCAGCGCGAGCATGGGTTCGGGACCGGACCGGTCGACGGTGAGCGCGGCCGGGTCGTTCTCGTTCTGCAGCACCGGCAGCGCCAGCCGCCCACCCGCACCGTTGCTCGGACTCCAGTCGATGTCGAAGTACTTGGCGTACGGCGACTTCCGGCCCAGCCGCAGCACATCCCACCACCACGGATTCTGCTGCGGATCGCCGACTCCCACGTGGTTGGGCACCAGATCGACGATCAAACCCATTCCGCGACTGCGCACCTCGTCCGACAGTGCCTTGAGTCCGGCAGGCCCGCCGAGCGCGGCCGACACCGTGGTCGGATCGGTGACGTCGTACCCGTGCGTCGACCCGTGCGCGGCGGTCAGGATCGGGGACAGGTATAGATGCGAAATCCCCAGCTGCTGCAGGTATTCGGCAATCGCCCGGGCATCGCCGAAGGTGAGCGCGTCGGGACGCAACTGGAGGCGGTAGGTGCTGCGCACCGTGCTCGGGCGGATCGGCGCGCGGTGCAGCCGGGTCAGGGGATCGGTCACGTAGGTCTCGGTCATCGTCTCGCTAGGCGGTTCGGCGCAATACGAGCAGGCAGCGGCTGGGCACGGGCAGCACCGTCGCCGCCGCATGAACGGCTTCGGCGGCACCGGTGGGGGTCGAACAATCCAGGGCGAGCGCCCATTCGGCGCCGAACTCCGGCCCGGGCAGCACGAAATCGAGCGCTTCGTCGTGCGCATTGAAGCACAGCAGGAACGAGTCGTCGCTGATCCGTTCCCCGCGCGGGCCGGGCTCGGGGATGCCGTCGCCGTCGAGCAGCACGGCGAGGGACTTGCCGAATCCGCTGTGCCAGTCGTCGGTGGTCATCTCCGCGCCGGCGGGCGTGAACCAGGCGATCTCGCGGCGATGCCCCTCGCCGTCGGCCGGACCGGGGGCGAGGAAGCGGCGGCGCCGGAAGATCGGATGCTCGGTACGCAAGGCGATCACCGAGCGGGTGAATTCGAGCAGGTCCGCGTTCTGCTGCGCCAGCGACCAATCCATCCACGCCAGCGGCGAGTCCTGGCAGTACACATTGTTGTTGCCGAGCTGGGTGCGGCCCATCTCGTCACCGTGGGCCAGCATCGGGGTGCCCTGGCTCAGGATCAGCGTGGCCAGCAGATTGCGCTGCTGACGCGCCCGCAGTGCCTCCACCTCGGGGTCGTCGGTCGGCCCTTCCGCACCGCAGTTCCACGAGCGGTTGTGGCTTTCGCCGTCGCGGTTGCCCTCGCCGTTGGCCTCGTTGTGTTTCTCGTTGTAGGACACCAGGTCCCGCAAGGTGAACCCGTCGTGCGCGGTGACGAAGTTGATGCTCGCGCCGGGCCGTCGACCGGTCGGCTCGTACAGATCCGACGACCCGGTGAGCCGCGAGGCGAACTCACCCAGTGTCGCCGGTTCACCACGCCAATAGTCGCGCACCGTGTCGCGGTACTTGCCGTTCCATTCGGTCCACAAGCTGGGGAAGTTGCCCACCTGGTAGCCACCCTCGCCCACGTCCCACGGCTCGGCGATGAGCTTCACCTGACTCACCACCGGATCCTGGTGCACCAGGTCGAAGAACGCGGAAAGCCTGTCCACATCGTGCAATTCACGCGCGAGCGTCGCGGCGAGGTCGAAGCGGAAGCCGTCGACGTGCATATCGAGAATCCAGTAGCGCAGCGAATCCATGATGAGCTGCAGGGTGTGCGGATGACGCACATTGAGGCTGTTGCCGGTACCGGTGAAATCCTTGTAGTGCTCGGGGTTGTCGTCGTCGAGCCGGTAGTAGGCGGCATTGTCGATACCGCGCAGGCTCAGGATCGGCCCCAGATGGTTGCCCTCGCCGGTGTGGTTGTAGACCACGTCGAGAATCACCTCGATGCCCTCGGCGTGCATCGCCCGCACCATCGCCTTGAACTCGGCGACCGCGGCGTCCCCGGTGCGGCGGGAGGCGTACTCGTTGTGCGGGGCCAGATACCCGATGCTGTTGTAGCCCCAGTAGTTTCGCAGTCCCTGATCGGTCAGCACGTGATCGTGGAAGAACTGGTGCACCGGCATCAGCTCGATCGCCGTGACACCGAGCGCTTTCAGATGCCCGATGATCGCCGGATGCGCCAGGCCGGCATAGGTGCCGCGGAGTTCGTCGGGGATGTCGGGGTGCGTCATGGTCATGCCCTTGACGTGCGCCTCGTAGATCACCGTCTCGTGGTACGGCCGATTCGGCGGCCGGTCGTTGCCCCAATCGAAGAAGGGGTTGATGACCACCCCGGTCATGGTGTGGCCCAGCGAATCCAGGCCGTAGGTGTAGAGCGAGGGATCGTTGACGAACTCGCCGTCGAAGGCCTTGCCGTACGGGTCGAGCAGCAGTTTGCCCGGATCGCAGCGCAGGCCGAGCTCGGGCTCGTAGGGCCCGTGGACCCGGAATCCATAGCGCTGACCGGGAACGACCGAGGGGAGATAGGCGTGCCAGACGTACCCGTCCACCTCGTCCAGATCCACCCGCGTCTCGGACCCGTCCTCGCCGATCAGGCACAGCTCCACCCGGGTGGCCACCTCGGAGAACACCGAGAAGTTCGTGCCCCCGCCGTCGTAGGTGGCGCCGAGCGGGTAGGCCGTGCCCGGCCACACGCTCAGCGGCGTCACCTCACCGGTTCGGTCGTTGGGGCTCGACATGCTACGACAGTAGAGGAATCCGCGTGCTGACCGCGCGTGCTCGCGCTGGGTGCTGCGTCACCCCGCCATCAACCGCCGCGCGTAGCCCGTGCGCCGGGCCAGCGCGGCGAGCCCGCCGAAAACCCACCGTTGCAGCAGCGCGGGCGGACCGGCCAGGTAGCCGTCCTGGTACTCCCACAGCAGCGCGAGCGCCAACGGATTGCGGGGCAATCGCTGCTCGGTGGTCTTGTTCGCATTGTCCAGCCCGCTCCAGAACTCGAACATCTCCCAGTGCCGCAGCGGCGGCCGGATCACGTGGTCCATCACCGTGCCCTCGGCCTCGTTCCAAAATTCGTGCACGGCACGCGGCGGTGCGGTGACGGTGTCGCCCGGTCCGGCGACGACGTCGGCGCCATCGATGCGGAAGCGCACCCGCCCGCTGCGGATCGTCCACGTCTCGCTGATCTCGGGATGCCAGTGCGGGCCCGCCTGCCTGCCGGTGCGCGGCAGCTCGTGCTCGAGCCGGAGATAGGCGCCGTGCTCGTCGGCGCCGCGGTCGACGAGCGTGACCCGATGCCCGTTGCGGAAGGTGAGGACGGTGCCGGTGCGTGCCATATCCAAGATATAAAGGTAACCTTCCTATATGTCAAGGTCTACGCTGCTGAAACTCCTGGTCCAGGCCACCGATGCCTACGAACGGGAACTCGACAACGCCCTGCGCACAAGCCTCGGTACCGAACTGCGACCCGCCCACTACGCGGTCTTCCGCTATCTGGCGCCGAACGGCTCGCGGGTGACCGCCCTGGCCGAGTCGGCCGGGATGACCCAGCAGTCGATGGGGGAGCTGGTCACCCACCTCGAACGCTGTGGTTATGTCGAGCGCATCGCTGATCCCGCCGACAAACGCGCACGCCTGATCGTGCCGACGGCGAAAGGCCGCGATGCCCTTGCCGTGGCCGCGCGGGAGATCCGGCGCATCGAGGCCGCCGTCGCCGGCGAGCTGGGCGCCGACGCGCTCGGCGATGTCCGCGCGGCCCTGGCCCGGATTCCCGGTGCGGTCGCGAGTCTGTCCGCCGTCGGCGACAGGTGATAACTTGAACAGTGTTCAAGGCCGTCGCAGGCGGCACCGGGCAACGACGAGGACACGCTGTGGACCTGACCCCCGAGCAGATCACCGCCCTGGACGCCGACCATGTCTGGCATCCCTACGGCGGTTTCCCGGCTACCACCGAACCGCTGGTGGTGGCGAGCGCGGCGGGCACCCGGCTCACCCTGGCCGACGGCCGTGAACTCGTCGACGGAATGAGCTCCTGGTGGGCGGCCGTGCACGGCTACCGGCATCCCGTGCTCGACGAAGCTCTCTTCGCGCAGTCGCAGCGGATGAGTCACGTGATGTTCGGTGGGCTCACCCACGAACCGGCCGCCCGCCTCGCACAGCTACTCGTCGAGATCACTCCCGCGGGCCTGGACAAGGTGTTCGTCTGCGACTCCGGCTCGGTCTCGGTGGAAGTGGCCGCGAAGATGTGTCTGCAGTACTGGCGGGCGCTCGGCCGTCCGGCCAAGAACCGCCTGCTGACCTGGCGCGGCGGCTACCACGGCGACACCTTCACGCCGATGAGCGTCTGCGATCCCGAGGGCGGCATGCATGCGCTGTGGACCGATGTCCTCACCGATCAGGTCTTCGTGCCCGCCCCGCCTCGCGAATTCACCCAGGACTACGTCGCCGAACTCGAACACGCGATCCACACCCATCGCGACGAGGTGGCCGCCGTCATCGTCGAGCCCGTCGTGCAGGGGGCGGGCGGTATGCGCTGGCACGATCCGCGCTACCTCACCGAGCTGCGCCGCATCTGCGACGCCAACGACGTGCTGCTCGTCTTCGACGAGATCGCCACGGGTTTCGGCCGCACCGGCGCGCTCTTCGCCGCCGACCACGCCGGGGTCGCCCCGGACGTCATGTGCGTGGGCAAGGCGCTGACCGGCGGCTATCTCACCCTCGCCGCCGCGCTGTGCACCACCCGCATCGCCGAAACCATCAGCGCCGCGCACGGCGGTCTGATGCACGGGCCGACCTTCATGGGCAACCCACTGGCGTGCGCGGTCGCGGTGGCCTCGATCGAACTGCTGCGCTCGCGTGATTGGCGCGGTGAGGTCGCACGGATCGAAAGCGAGCTGCGCGAAGGTCTCGCGCCGATCGCCGAGCTGCCGGGGGTGGTCGACGTGCGTGTGCTCGGGGCCATCGGCGTCGTCGAACTCGCCGAACCCGTCGACATGCGCGCAGCCACCGACGCCGCTGTCGACGCGGGTGCCTGGCTGCGTCCCTTTCGCAATCTCGTCTACACCATGCCGCCGTTCATCAGCAGCTCCGCCGATATCGCCTCCATCACCGGCGCCGTGCACGCGGCCGTGAAAGCCTCGATCCGATGACCGGCCTGAACGGTGTTCAAGTATCCTCCTCAGCTGTGACTACGGATCCGTTGAGCTGGCTGGACGAACGCGCCACCGCGCGCACCGCCGCCGGGCTGCGCAGGCACCTGCGCGTGCGCGAACCCGAGCAGGCGAGCATCGACCTCGCCTCCAACGACTACCTCGGCCTGGTACGTCACCCGGAAGTGATCGAGGGCGCGATCGCCGCGGTCCGCCGCTGGGGCGCAGGTTCCACCGGTTCGCGGCTGGTCACCGGAACCACCGCCGAACACGAGCTCCTGGAAACCGAACTGGCCGAATTCGTCGGCGCCGAAGCGGGTTTGGTCTTCGCCTCCGGCTACGCCGCCAACCTGGGTGTGGTGACCGCCCTGGCCGGGCGCGACAGCTTCATCGTCTCCGACGCGGGCAGTCACGCCTCACTCGTCGATGCGTGCAGGCTCTCCCGTGCCCGGATCGCCGTCGCGCCGCACCGCGATGTCGCCGCCGTCGACCGGCTGCTGGCCGAACGCGTCGAGGAGCGGGCGCTCGTCCTCACCGACTCGGTCTTCAGCGCCGATGGCGACCTGGCGCCGCTGGCCGACCTGCACCGGGTCACCCGGGCCAACGGCGCGGTCCTCGTCGTCGACGAAGCCCACGGACTCGGCGTTCGCGGGGCGGGCGGCAGGGGATTGGTGCACGAAGTGGGCTTGGCGGGTCAACCCGACCTCGTCATCACCGCCACCCTGTCGAAGGCGTTCGCCGCCCAGGGCGGAGTAGTGCTCGCCGACAACAGGATTCGTGCCCATCTCATCGATGCCGCCCGCACGTTCATCTTCGACACCGGTCTGGCACCGGCTGCCGTCGGCGCTGCCCGCGCGGCGCTTTCGCTGCTGCGCCGTGACCCGGCCATGGCCAGCCGTGTGCTGGACCGCGCGGCGGACATCGCTCGCGTCGCGGGCGTGCCCGAACCGACCTCGGCCGTTGTCTCGGTCGTTCTCGGCGACGCCCAACGCGCCTTCGACGCCGCTCAGGCGTGCCAAGCGCGCGGGCTCGAAGTCGGCTGTTTCCGTCCGCCGTCGGTCCCCGAGGGAACCTCGCGCCTGCGGCTCACCGCCCGAGCCGATCTCACCGCCGCCGAGCTGGGCACCATCGCCGAAGTGCTCGGCGAAGTCCTGGCCGAGGCACGTGGGGACGCGCTGGTCGTCTGACGGGCCCGAAGCTGGGCAGGAAGGGAACGGATCGGTGATGAACCGAGGATTGGTGAGGTAGCGAGATGGGTGTTCTTCTGATCAGCGGCACGTCGACCGATGTCGGAAAGACCGTGGCCACGGCCGCGGTGGCCGCCGCCGCGTCGGCCGAGGGCCGGACGGTCGCGGTGTGTAAACCAGCCCAGACCGGCATCGCGCCCGGCGAACCCGGCGACCTCGCCGATGTCACCCGCCTGACCGGCGTCACCCGCACCCTCGAGCTGGCTCGCTACCCCGAACCGCTCGCCCCCGACACCGCCGCCCGCCGGGCAGGCATGCCCATGCTGACACTCGCGGAGACGGTCGCGGGTATCGAAACTCTCGCCGACGCCGACCTGGTACTCGTCGAAGGGGCGGGCGGGCTGCTGGTCCGGATGGGGGAGTTCACCCTGCTCGACCTCGCCGAGAAACTCGGCGCCCCCGTTCTGGTCGTCGCTGCCGCCGGCCTCGGCACCCTCAATCACAGCGAACTCACCACAAGAACCCTTGCTGCCGCGGGAGTGCGCTGCGCCGGGCTCGTCATCGGCGCCTGGCCCGATGAACCCGACCTCGCTTCCGAATGCAACCGCGACGATCTGCCCCGGATCACCGGAACACCGTTGCTCGGCGCCATCCCCGCAGGGGTGGGACAGTGGGACCGCGACCGGTTCACCGGTGCGGCTCCGGGCTGGTTCGACCAAGATCTGAAAAACCTGCTCTGACCAGCCGATTTGACTTCGTGTTTGGCGGCACGTAACTTAGTTCGAGTCAGAGCGACACGGACACCGACTCAGCCCCGCTGAGACACGAGGTAGGACGCTGAGCGCCTGACTGATTGCGTGTTCAGGGCTTGACCGGATTTGCGTCCGGCGGGTTGCTTGGACTACAGTACGAACCCTTGCCTCACGGAAACCTCGACTGATCGTCGGGTCGGAAGTGTGTGCGTGTGTTCTTTGAGAACTCAATAGTGTGTCGATGAATGTCAGTGCCAATATTATTATTGGTTCCGGCCTCGCATACCCCCCGGTTGTTGAGGTCGGACATTTGAACAACAGCAAA
>NZ_BDBD01000024.1 GCF_001612805.1 Nocardia coubleae NBRC 108252 | reverse complement strand
CACGAAAGCCCTCTGACTACGGTCAGGGGGCTTTCGTCGTCCCTGGGGTAGTTTCGGCACGAAACAGAACCGACCAGCGAATGTTTCGGATTCGGCAGCGGTGGGAGCGCTTGTCCGTCACCATGATGCGACGTCGCTCTGGAGGTTGTCGCATGGACCGGCTCGCTCATCAAGTTCTCCGTCGCGGCGCTGCCGCGCTCGTGCTTCCCGCCGCCCTCATCGGGGCAGTACTCACCGCCGCACCGGTAGCCGCCGAACCGAAACCCGACCCGCTCGCGGGCATCACCGACCGGGTCACCGCCGACATGCTCGGCGCCGCGAATTCCCTTGCCGGAGTAGCGGGAATCGACCTGCCCGAAACCTACGGCCCCGAGACGGCGATCGTCGTACTCGGCTACGGCCTGCAACCCGACGGCACCATGCGTGCCGAGCTGAGCAACCGGCTGCACGCCGCGCTTGTTCAGGCGTACATGTCACCGGCCTCGCCGGTGATCGTCACCGGTGGCAATCCGCGTAACGGGGTCACCGAGGCGCAGGTGATGGCCGACTGGCTGCATGTGCGCGGAGTGGCCAGGCACCGGCTGCACGCCGAAACCGAGGCCGGTTCCACCGTGCAGAACGCGAAATTCTCGGCGCAGCTCATGGCGGCACTCGGCGCGCACAAGGCGGTGCTCATCACCTCGGCCGACCATATGCGCCGAGCGTTGGAGAACTTTCTGGCAGCCGGGGTGCCGGTCGTCGCCACGATGACGCCGGACGTGGCGCCGCTGTGGGCGCAGCCCTACGGTGCGGACAAGTGAACCGAACCGCGCCGATGTCGGTGCCGGAGTTTACGATCATCGAATGCCGCCGGGGCGCGGCACGGAAAGACAGGGGTTGATCGGCGATGGACAGGCCTGCCTGGGCACCGGACGGTGTCGATATGCAGCAACCGAGCCCGGCTCGGATGTACGACGCACTACTCGGTGGCTCGCACAATTTCGCGGTCGACCGGATGGCTGCCGAAATGGGAACCAAGCTGGTGCCGGATCTGCCGCGCCTGGCGCTGAGCAACCGTGCGTTCCTACGGCGCGCGGTCCGGTTCATGCTCGACGCGGGCATCCGCCAGTTCCTCGACATCGGTTCCGGCATCCCCACCGCGGGCAATGTGCACGAGATCGTGCACGAACTCGACCCGCAGGCCCGCGTGCTCTATGTCGACATCGACCCGGTGGCCGTCATGCATTCGCGCACGATCCTGCACGGGAACGAGCGGGCGGGCGCGATCGAGGCCGACCTGCGCAAGACCGACGACCTGCTGGCCGCCGTCCGGGAGACCGGGCTGATCGACTTCGCGGAACCGGTCGGACTGCTGCTGATCGCGGTGCTGCATCTGGTGTCCGACGACGACGATCCGGCGGGGAAAGTGGGCGCGCTACGGGAGGTGCTCGCACCGGGCAGTCTCGTCGCCATCTCCCACCTGACCTCGGAATTGCGGCCGGAGGACGCGGGTAAACTGAGCGCCAACGCGGCGAACGAGAACCGGGTCGGTATCCATTTCCGGCCCAAGGACGCGATCGTCGCCATGTTCGATGGTTGGGATCTGGAGTCGCCGGGCGTGGTGGAACTGCCGGCGTGGCGACCTGAGTCGGAGCGAGATCAGCACGAGAAGCCCGGGCGTTCGCTCGGTCTCGGTGGGGTCGCGCGCAAGGGCTGAGCCCGTCGTCACGGCGGTGCGAGAGACGACGACAGGGGCGGATGAACGGTGGGGTCATGGGAGCTGGCGCAGCGGTGGGCTGACGCGCTCGACGGTGTGGTCGCTCCCACCCTCACCCGCTCCCAGATCGAGGACATGCTCGCCGCCCTGTGCACGGGTCTCATCGATGCCGCGCGCGGTGGTGAAGACCCCGACGTCGCCCGGCAGGCGGCGCGCATGCTGGTCGCGGTGAACTACCGCGATCCGGCCGCGGTGAGCCGTACGGTTCCGGTGCTGTGCACCGACCTCGTCGAGCACGCCGCCGCCGGTTTCGACGACCCGGCGCTGCCCGAAATCCGTAGCCGCGCAGTTGCTTTGGCGGGTGACTTCGCAGCCGGTTTCACCGCCGCGCTGCGGGCGGCGGCACTGGCCGAACAGGAACAGACGCTGGCCGCGGTGCTCTCGGCCGCGCAGGAGGCAGAGGACCGGCGCGCCCTGTCGGAGGCCCGTTTCGAGGCCGTTTTCGACGGTGCGCTGGTCGGCATCGGCACCGTCGACATGACCGGCAGCGTGGTGAACTGCAACCTGACGCTGGCCGAAATGCTCGGACAGACCCCCGAGTCGATGGTCGGGCGCACCGTCGCCGACATCCTCGGCCCGGCGAACCTCAACGATGCCTTCGTCGAACTGCAGCGGATGGTCGCGGGGGAGTCGGAGAGCTTCCGGACCGAGACCGAACACATTCGCGACGACGGCCGGGTCACCTCGATCGATCTGTCGATGTCGGCGGTTCGTGACGGCGAGGGCGCGATCCGGTTCCTGGTCGGCGTCGCGGTCGACGTCACCGAGCGCAAGCAGCTGGCCGACCGGCTGTGGCACGACGCCAACCACGACGCGCTCACCGGCCTGCCGAACCGGTCGCACCTGTTCAGCCGCCTCGCGGGCGCCGAACCGCCGGTCGGCGTGTGCTATCTGGACCTCGACGGCTTCAAGGAGATCAACGACCTGTGGGGCCACACCATCGGTGACCGGGTGCTGCGGGTGGTCGGGGACCGGCTGCGCGACACCCTCGGTCCCCGCTCGGCGCTGCCCGCGCGTATCGGTGGCGACGAATTCCTCGTGCTCGTCGAAAAGTGTTCGGGCGAACAGGCATTGACCGAGCTGGCCGACGAGCTGATGGCGGCATTGTCGGCGCCGCTCGAGGTGGACGGGCACATGCTCGCCGTTGGCGTGAGCATCGGCACCGCCTTCTTCGAACAGCCACCGGCCGCCGCCGACGAACTGCTCCAGGCCGCCGACGCCGCGATGTACCGGAACAAACACCATGCGCGAGCGGCGATCCGGCCACAGGTGCACCGGTCGCCGCCCGCGCTCGATCAGACCAGCTGACGTTGCTTCGCGCGCGCGAGTGAACGATCGCGCTGTTCCTCGAAGCGCACCACGTCCTGGCGCAACCGGTCGAGGAAGGCGGCCAGATCGTCGCGCGCCTGCTCGCCCCGTGGACCGAAATCGGTGCGCTCGAAGATGTCCCATTTGCGCAGCACCGGCAGCAGGACTTCCTCGAGGTGCTGGCGCAGATCGTAGATGCCGTGCTTGGCCATCAGCACACCGTTGCGGCGCCACCCGGGCATGCCCGCACCCGGCATCTGGAAACCGGCGACGATGGTCGCGATCGCCTCCATGGTCTGGTCGGGTGCCAGGTCGAGGGCGGCCGCGCAGAGATTGCGGTAGAAGATCATGTGCAGGTTCTCGTCGGCGGCGATGCGGGCCAGCATGCGGTCGGCGATCGGATCGTCACAGGCACGGCCGGTGTTGCGGTGGCTCACCCGGGTGGCCAGTTCCTGGAACGTCACATACGCCACGGAGTACAGGAAACCGGCGCCGGAGGTGTCGCGCACATCGAAGGCGCCCGCCTTCTCGTCGACCACCGACATGGCCGAGTAGCCGTTGGTCATGTGGATCATCCGCGCGTTCTCGAGCGCCACCGGGTCCACACCGCGCGTCACGACCAAATAGTCACGCATCACGATGCCGTGCCGGTTCTCCTCGGCGGTCCAGCGGCCGACCCAGGTGCCCCAGGCGCCGTCCTGGGAGAAGTTCTCGGCGATCTCGCGGTGATAGGAGGGCAGGTTGTCCTCGGTGAGCAGGTTGGTGATCATCGCCGCCTTGGCGACCTCGTTCAACGCGGATTGCTCCGGCGCCCAATCGATTCCGCCCATCGATGCGAAATTGCGGCCCTGCTCCCACGGCACGTAGTCGTGCGGATGCCAGTCCTTGGCCATCGATAGATGACGATCGACATTGCGCGCCGCAACATCTTCCAATTCGATCAGCAGTTCCAGCTGGGTGAGGTTCCTGGCCACGCTCGTGCCCTTTCGCTGCAGGGAAAAGCAAGAGTCGGTAATGTTGCCGGTCGTCGCCGAGAATAGACCCGGCACAAGGCACCTGGCGAAACGCGGTGCCATTCTCTACGCTTCACCAGTTCAGCTCCATCAGCGGTTCCCGTTCAGTCGTGGCATAGCTAGAGAGAGTGAGCGAAGAATTATGACGGACATCGTGGTCACGAGCCTTGCGGCGACCACGTCGATCGCGGGCGACGTCGACTCGACCTGGAAAGGTCTGCTCAACGGCGAGAGCGGGATCGACGTCCTGGAGGACTCCTTCATCGACGACTTCGACCTTCCGGTGCGGATCGGTGGTCACCTGAAGGTGTCGCCGGCGGCCTCGCTCACCCGCGAGGAGGCGCGCCGGTTGTCCTACGTCGAACAGATGGCCGTGGTGCTCGGCCGTGAGGTCTGGCGCAACGCGGGCAGCCCCGAGGTCGACCTGGATCGACTCGGCGTCTCCATCGGCACCGGGCTCGGCGGCGCCGAATCCCTGCTGTACGCGCGGGACAAGCTGTCCAACGGCGGCTACCGCAAGGTGTCGCCGCAGACCGTCGCGGCCATGATGCCCAATGGCGCCGCCGCGTGTGTCGGCGTCGAATTGGGTGCGCGCGCAGGCGTTTCCACGCCCGTTTCGGCGTGTTCGTCGGGTTCGGAGGCCATTGCCAACGCGTGGCGGATGATCGTGATGGGCGATGCCGACATGGTGGTGACCGGCGGGGTGGAAGGCTGCATCCAGGCGGTGCCGATCGCTGCCTTCACCCAGATGCGTGCCATGAGCACCCGCAATGACGACCCCAAGGGCGCCTCGCGCCCGTTCGACGTCGACCGCGACGGATTCGTCTTCGGCGAGGCCGGGGCGATGATGGTGATCGAGACCGAGGCCCATGCCAAGGCGCGCGGGGCGACGATCCACGCGCGCCTGCTCGGTGCGGGAGTCACCTCCGACGGCTTCCATCTGGTCGCGCCCGACCCCGACGGCACCGGCGCGGCCCGGGCGATGACGCGGGCCATGCAGACCGGCGGCATCAGCCGCACCGACGTCACCCACATCAACGCCCACGCCACCGCCACCCCTATCGGCGACACCGCCGAGGCCAACGCGATCGGCAAGGCCATCGGGTCGCATGCCTCGGTGTACGCGCCGAAGTCGGCGCTCGGGCATTCGATCGGCGCGGTGGGTGCGCTGGAATCGGTGATCACCGTGCTCAGCGTGCGCGACAGCATCGTCCCGCCCACGCTGAACCTGGAGAACCAGGACCCCGCGATCGACCTCGACGTGGTCTCGGGTCAGGCGCGGCCGGGCCGCATCGACTACGCGGTGAACAACTCGTTCGGCTTCGGCGGGCACAACGTGGCCCTGGCCTTCGGGCGGTTCTGATGATCGGCGAGACACTCGACGACTACCTCGACGAGCACGGCGCCATCCGCATTCCCGGTAACCAGACGCTCATCGATTTCGTCGACAAGCACAGCGAAGCCAACGGCGACGAGCTGGCCTACCGGTTCATCGACTACTCGCGCGAACGCGACGGCGAGTACCAGGAGCTCACCTGGCGTGAGTTCGGGGTGCGGTTGCGGGCGGTGGCGGCGCGCTTGCAGCAGGTCACCGAGCCGGGCGACCGTGTTGCGGTCCTGGCGCCGCAGGGGCTCGACTACGTGGTGGCGCTGTTCGCGGCGGTGTACGCGGGCAATGTCGCGGTGCCGCTGTTCGATCCGGAGGAGCAGGGGCACAGCGATCGGTTGCACGCGGTGCTCGGCGACTGCGAGCCGGCCGCGGTGCTCACCGTCACCGGTTCGGCGGCGGGGGTACGCAACTTCTTCCGTGAACAGCCGAACACACGAAGGCCGAGAATCATCGCGGTGGAGGCGATTCCCGATGCGGTCGGGTCGCGCTGGCGCAGGCCCGATATCTCGATCGACAGTGTGGCCTACCTGCAGTACACCTCCGGCTCCACCCGGGTGCCCGCCGGTGTGGAGATCACGCACCGCTCGGTCGGCACCAATCTGCTCCAGATGATCGACGCCATCGGCATCACCGAGAACGCGCGCGGTGTCACCTGGCTGCCGCTGTTCCACGACATGGGTCTGCTCACGGTGATCCTGCCGACCATCGGCGGCAAGTTCATCACCATCATGTCGCCGAGCGCGTTCGTCCGCAGGCCGTCGCGCTGGATCAAGGAACTCGCCGCGCAGGCCGACGGGGCCGAGATCTACTCAGCGGCACCGAACTTCGCGTTCGAGCACGCGGCGGTGCGCGGATTGCCCAAGGGTGACGAGACGCTCGACCTGTCGAACGTGATCGGGCTCATCAACGGCAGCGAACCGGTGTCGGTGGCCTCGATGCGCAAGTTCAACGAGGCGTTCGCGCCGTTCGGGCTGTCCAAGACCGCGATCAAGCCTTGCTACGGGATGGCCGAGGCGACGCTGTTCGTGTCGGCGACCCGCCGCGAGGACGAGGCGCGGGTGGTCTATGTGGACCGGGGCAAACTCAATGCCGGGCGCATGGTGGAGGTCGACGAGCACGCCGCGCAGGCGGTGGCGCAGGTGTCGTGCGGGTATGTCGCCAGGTCGCAGTGGGCTGTGATCGTCGATCCGGAGACGGGCATCGAGCGGCGCGACGGCGAGGTCGGCGAGATCTGGTTGCACGGCGACAATATGGGCATCGGGTACTGGGGGCGGCCGGAGGAGACCGCGCAGACCTTCCACAACCGGGTGACCCGCAATCCGATCGGCAGCCGGGCCGAGGGCGCGCCGGAGGACGCGACCTGGATGCGCACCGGCGACTTCGGTGCCTACTACGACGGGGAACTGTTCATCACCGGCCGGGTGAAGGACCTCGTCATCGTCGACGGACGCAATCACTACCCGCAGGACCTCGAGTACTCCGCGCAGGAAGCGAGCAACGCGCTGCGGCCGGGTTTCATCGCGGCGTTCTCGGTTCCGGCGGGAGAACTGCCCGCGCCGGTGCGGGTGGCCGACGCCGACGACCTCGCCGAACAGCTCGTCGTGGTGGCCGAAAGAGGTTCGGGGGCAGCGAAACTCGATCCGCAGCCGATCATCGACACCGTGCGTGCGGCGATCTCGCGCAGGCACGGCGTGACGGTGCGTGATGTGCTGCTGGTGCCTGCCGGTTCGATTCCGCGGACCTCGAGCGGCAAGATCGCCCGACGCGCGTGCCGGACGGCCTACCTCGACGGGACGCTGCGTGGGGGTTACCGGCAGCAGGACTATCCGGACGCTCCGGTCGACTGACGTCATCGAAAACGGCTCGGCCGCCGGGAAACCGGTGGCCGAGCCGTTTGTCGTCAGCCGTAGAGCGGCTCAGTTCACGCAGGGGATCGTGTCGCCGATATTGGTGGTGAGTGGTTTCCCGGCGTCCGGCAGGGGCTGTCCGGCGACGCTGGTTGTCGTGGTGACGGGGCGGGTGGTGGTGGTCGGGCTGAGTTCGGCCGGGGGAGTGAAGTCGGTGCCGAGGATGACGCGCACATGGCCGTCCTCCACCCAGGGTGACGCGGAAACCGGTAGCCCACCGAGGATTTCGGCGACAGCACGGGCGTCATGGATGGCACCGGGGCCGTAGGTGACCGCCGAATAGGGCTCGTCGTTGCCGTCACCGCCGCCGACCTCGCCCTGGCCGTAGCCGCGCGCTGTCAGCATCTTCGACACCAGGGCAGCCTGCCCGGTCGTCGAGCCGAGATTGTGCACATCAACCACGGCATCGGGATTCGCCGCCACAGTGGTTGTCGGGGCCTGCTGACCGAAAGCCGCACGCACCTCGCGTTTGATGGCCGCCGGGTCGACGATATTGACGTCCTGACCGTCGATCACGTCGTAGCGCAGCACCGGCAGGGTGCGGAACTCGACCGGGATGCTGCCCGCCGCACCGAGATCGCGGACGAATTCGAACAAGTCCCAGCCCTGCGACAGCACGATGTCGCGGTGCGCGGCATCCATCAGGGCGGACAGCTTGCTCAGATCGGTGAGCGTGCCGGAGTCCTTGAGCGACTTGGCAACCGAGGTGAGGAAGGCCTGCTGACGGTGGGTGCGGTCGAGGTCGCCGTTGGGCAGACCGTGGCGCTGACGCACGAACGCGAGGGCCTGGGACGCGTCGAGATGCTGACGGCCCGCCGGGAACACCGCGCCGGAGAACTCGCTGTCGTCGACGGCGTTGGTCAGGCACACATCGACGCCGCCCACCGCGTCGGCCAGGTCGTAGAACCCGGCGAGCGAGATCTCGGCGAACCGGTCGATCGGCACCCCGACCAGGTTGCGCACCGTGGTGACGATGGATTCGCGGCCCGCCTCCCGGCTGCGGCGCTCGAGTTCCACGGGGTCGTCGACGCCCTGCTCCATCAGTTTCGCCTGCACCACAGCCTTTTTCAGGCCGTACGCCTCTTTGATCTTGATGCGCGAGTAGCCGGGGATGCCGGTGACCGCCACATAGTTGTCGCGGGGGATGGAGAAGGCGACGATCTTGCTCATGTCGGCCGGGATGTGCAGCAGGATCAGTGAATTGGCGTTGTAACCGCCTTCGCTGCCGTCGCCGGCGTGCAGCTGATCGAGGATCGCTTTCGGCAGGTCCTTGCCGTCGAGGTCTTTGCGGGTGTCCAGGCCGATCAGCAAGATGTTGACCGCGCCGTCGAGCGAGCGCGGCGCGTCGTCGCCCAGCGCGTCGGAGTGCAGGAAACCGGCATCGAAACCGTTCTTCGCCGACCAGGCGAGGCCGGTACCCGCCAGCACCGCGAGCGCGACGGCGGCGACGAACATCCTGGTGGCGATCGAGCCGATGCGGCGCAAGCGGGCATGGTTGGTCGACCGGGGGACGGGTGGGGCGCCGATACGCCTGGGCGGCTGCCGGCGCGGCCAGGGCGCCGGTGGTTCATCGATCCGGTTCACCTCAGGGCACTACCCGCCAGCCACTGGTCCCAGGGCACGCTCCAGTCACCGTTCTGCCACACTTCGAGCGGTGCGCCGCCGGTATTGCGGATCTCCACCACATCGCCGGGCTGGGAGAACTCGTAGAACCAGCGCGCGTTCTCCCCGCTGAGGTTGAGGCAGCCGTGCGAGACGTTGGTGTTGCCCTGCGCCCAGATGGTGTCGTCGAGTTGATGCAGGTAGATACCGTCGGTGCTGATCCTGGTCGCCCAGCCGATGGTCTCCTTGTAGCCGAGGCGCGAGTTCACGGGCAGACCGTAGGTGGAGGAGTCCATCACCACCGGGTTGGCCTTGTCCATCACCGTATAGACACCGGGCTGGGTCCAGAAGGAGATGGTCTTGCCCGCGACCTCCTCGCTGCCGCCGCGACCCATCGAGGTCGGCATGGTGCGCACGAGGGTGCCGTTCTCGTAGACCTGGACCTGTTTGGTCGTGTCGTCGACGATCGAGACGTGGGACGCGCCGATGGTGAAGCTGGTCTCGGTGTCCTCCTGGCCGTAGAGGCCGCCGCCGAGGTCCTTGCCGTAGATGTCGGCGGCGAGCGTCACGCGGGTACCCGGCTCGTAGTAGTTCTGCGGGCGCCAGTGGGCGTTGCGGTCGTCGAGCCAGTACCAGGAGCCGGTGACGGGCGGGTCGGTGGTGACCGACAGGTGCCGTTCGGCGGTGGCGCGATCCGGCACGTTCTCGTCGAAATGGGCGACGACAACCGTGCCGACGCCGAAGGTCCCCTGCGGTGACAGGGCCGTGCCGCCCGTGGTGCGGAAATACACCTTGGTCTGGTTGTTGGGGGCCAGCGTGGTGAACGTCGAGGTGGTCGGTTCGGTGCCGCGGTCGGTCGCGGCGGTGATCGTGTAGGTGCGGCCGTAGCCGAGGGGTTCGGTCGGCTTCCAGGCGGTGCGGTCGGGGGTGAAGACGCCCTCGACCTCGTTGCCCTGCTCATTGGTCATCGTGACCGAGGTGAGCGTGCCTTCGCTGGTGCTGACCCGGACCGGGGCCAGCGGGTCGATCTCGGTGGCGCCCGACTCGGGCGACACCGAGACCACGGCCTCGGGCGGAGCGTCGGTCGAGGACCCGGAGTCGGTGGTCGAGCCGCCGCAGGCCGCGACCAGCAGCAGCACGAGCACGGCGGCCAGCGCGGCCGAACAACGTTGTCGGATCATCTGCCCCTCCCTCGGTCCGGTTCCGCTCAGCTCTGCAGGCCGACCTCGATGTCGAGGGACAGGTTGATCTTGTCGCCGATCACCGCGCCGCCGTCGGCCATCGGCATGTCGATGGTGAGGCCGAAATCGCGGCGGTTCACGGTGGCGGTCGCGGTGAAACCGGCGACCGGCGCGTCGGCCATGCCGGGGCCGGTGCCGAGGAACTCCACGTCGAGGGTGACCGGGTGGGTGATGCCACGCACGGTGAAATCGCCGGTGACGCTGAATTCGCTGCTCAGGGCCTTGAATCCGGTGGCCTTGAAGGTGGCGGTCGGATAGTTGGCGGCGTCGAAGAAGTCGGCGGTGGCCAGGTGGGCGTCACGCTGGGGGTTGTCGGTGGTGAGTGAGGCGACCTGGATCTCGGCTTCGGTGTCGGCGGTGCCGTCGTCGTGGACGACGAGGGTGCCGGAGAAGTCGGTGAACCGGCCGCGCACCTTGCTCACCATGAGGTGACGAACCGAGAATTCGAGGCTGGAGTGGGCGGGGTCGATGACCCAGGTTCCCGCGGCCAGTCCCTTGGCAGGTGCCGACATGATCTCTCCTCACTTGACGATCCGGCCGAGGGACGGCCGACGGGGTGTGAAGCGATAACGAACCCAGCCTAGCCCGGCGGAGAGTATCGGTCAGCTATCGCTGCTCGTCCGTTCGCCGAGGAACCGCAGCAGCGCGGGGTCGGCGGAGGTGAACCGGTCGACCTCCTGGCCGCCGGTGCATTCGAACAAACCGATGGTGACGCTGTCGGCGCGGCGGGTGAGCACCCGCCAGATCGCGCCCGAATCAGCCCAGCGATGCAGGGTTTCGACCGGGTCGGTGCTCATACCCGTTCACGATAGTTGGCCGCGACCAGCGCGAGGCAGGCCGCGGCGATCACCGCGGTCACCAGATACATGGCGGGATAACCGAACCCGAAGCTGCCGTGCAGCGCCGACAGGATCGCGGGCACACCGAAACCGAGGTAACTCACCGAATAGAACACCGCGTTGAGCCCGGCCAGGTCACCGGGGCCCGCGATCCGCTCGATCTGCTGCAGTCCCGCGACCAGACCGATGCCGTAACCGCTGCCGAGAACGACGGCGGTGAGCAGCGTCGCGCCGATGGTGAGGGTCGACGCGGTCCACGCCGCGAACAGCATGCCGGCGGTGAGCAGCACGAGCGCGAGCACCGCGGCGCGGGCGGTGCCGGGCCGATCGATGCGGCGCGCGACCGACTGGATGGTGAAACCACAGCCGAGCGTGACCATGGTGACCAGGGCCGAGAACGCGATCGGGGCCTGGGCGACCTGCCCGAGCATGAGCGTGGGCAGCACGGCGTAGGCGGTGGCGTTGGCGGTGAACAACCACAGGGCCACGGGCACCGCGACCCGCAGGAAGCGGCGGTGACCTGCGGCGGGGATCTTCAGATCGTCGAGCAACCGGGCCGGATGTGTCTGTCGCCGCACGGTTTCCGGCGCTCGCACCAGCCAGACCGTGGCCAGGACACACAGCGCCACATTGACCAGATACGCGGTGGAATCGGGCAGCGGACCCCACTGCGCGAGCACGCCCGCCACACCCGCGCCGAGGGCGAAACCGGCGGTCAGGCTCATCGCCGAGCGCCGAGCACCGACGCCCGGCCCGGACAATTCCTTGAGCCAGCTGCCGCCGACGGCCATCGCCAGCCCGAGCGCGACACCGCACAGCATCCGCCCGGCCGCGAGCATCGGCACCGACGACGCCCCCGCCGCCAGCAACAGCGAACCGGCCGCGGCGATCAGCGGGGCGGGCAGCATGAGCGGGCGCCTGCCGAAGCGGTCCGACAGCGGACCGCCGATGAGCAGGGCGGGCACGATGCCGAGCACGTAGTAGAAGAGCAGCAGATCGACGGCCGTGGCGGCCAGCCCGTGCCCCTTGTACATCACCAGCAACGGGGTGAACTCGTTGCCGCCCCAGGCGATCGCCACCACGGCGGCCGAGACCGCCTGCCAGGCGCGGGTCGCCGGGACAGCACGGGGCCGCTCGCTGGTGAGAATCGCCATCACAGGCCCTTTCCGTCGTGCGCGCACCGGGGAAACGCGCACGGGCGAAATGGTGGCAACCGGTCTCATTTTAGGGACGGGCGCTCGCTGTAATACGGTCGGGTAGTGCGTGAGCTGCGGGTGGGGTGTGCGATGTGGACTCATCCGCAGTGGCCCGCGTCGGCCGAGAAGCTGCGTTCCTACGCCGCGCACTGCGGCGCCGTGGAGGGCAATACGACCTTCTACGCGACCCCCTCGGCGTCGACGGTGCAATCCTGGGCGCGTCAGACGGCGCCGGACTTCCGGTTCGTCCTCAAACCGCCGAGGGCGATCACCCACGAACGCAGGCTCGTCGACGCGCGCGCCGAACTCGCCGCCTTCCTGGACGTGATGGCGCCCCTCGGTTCCCGGGTGCACGCGCTGTGGCTGCAGCTGCCCGCCTCGTTCGGTCCCGGAGATCTCGGCGCGCTCGCCCGGTTCCAGCGTGAGCTGCCCTCGGGTCTGCGCTGCGCCGTCGAGGTGCGGCACCCGGCCTTCTTCACCGACGACCACGCCGCCGTGCAGCTGGAACGGGTGCTCGGGCGAATCGGCGCCGAATGGGTGCCCTTCGATACGACGGTGCTGTTCGACGGGCCGTCGGCCGACGCGGCCGAGGTGGAGGCACGGGCGAAGAAGCCTCGGGTGCCAAGGCGTACCCGCGCGCTCACCGAGTATCCGATCGTGCGCTATCACGGCCGTTCCGACGAGGAGCGCACGGTGGCGGGGTGGGAGCCCTGGGTGGCGACGGTGGCGCAGTGGATGCGGGAAGGCCGGTCGCCGACGGTCTTCGTGCACACGCCCGACAATGCGGCCGCCCGCGACCTGGCCCGCCGGTTCCACGCCGAGGTCGCCGCGGTGGTTCCCGAACTCCCACCGCAACCCGCGGGCGGGACCGAGGAACCGATGACACTGTTCTGACCAGCCTGTCCGCCTCGGTTCCGCGCACACTTGTCGGAGGGTCGTGGCATGCTGTGCGCCAGCACTGGGGAGTGTGTGGGCGGGACTCGAGGGGACAGCCCATGTCTGGGTCGATGGATGGAACGTCGTTGTTGCCCGCGCCGCACTGTGAGCCGCGCTTGGAGTACGGCGGGCGATCGGAAGAGGTTGTGCCGCATCGGGTTACCCGGGCGCGCACGCGGCGGTCCGGGCACGGCACGCCCGCCGGGATCAGGCGCGCGGTACGCGGTGCCTGTGTGGCGCAGCCGCCGGTGGTCGAAGCGCCCACGGAGACAATGCGATTCGCCGAGCAGGTGCTGCGGTGGGTGCTCGAAGTCCTCGACCGGCGGCGGTCGGTCACGCATCTGCGACCCTTCGCCGATCCGCTGGTGGTGTCGGCGGTCGCCACCATGCTCGCCCAGGATCTGGTTCCCGGAAAGGGATTGGGCGCCGCCAATCTCACGCGTGTCCGGCAGACCTCGGCCGAACCGGGAGCAGCCGAGGTGTTCGCCCTGTATCAACGGGGCGACCGCACCCTCGCCATCGCCGGACGGATCGAATCGGGCAAGGACACCTGGCGGCTGGTCGCGCTGCGAATGTATTGAAGAAGGCTATTCGGTGCCCGGCCGATGCTGGTCGGCCTGGTCGCGGCCGCTGCCGGGGGCGTCGTCGGAGCAGTCGGGCAGGCGGCGCGTGCCGTTGGCCACCTCGGCGACGAGATCGTCGTAGCCGCAGGCCAATTCGTGCAGCCGCTGCTGGGCGGCGCGCAACTCGGCCTCGGCGCCGCAGGCCAGCGCCCGATAGGTGAGCGCGGCGAAATGGGCCATGCGATCGACGACGGCGCCGATGCTCTCGGTGTGCATCGGCGCCGTGGTCGGTGGTTTCGGCGAGCGGAGCAGCACCCAGCGGTCGATCTCGCAGACCAACCGGGCACGCTCCCAATCGATGTCGCTGGTGTCGCCGGGCACCAGCTGTTCGCGGCGTTCGTGCAGGGCCGCCAGTTCGTGCGCGGCCGCGAGCACGGGGTCGGCGGACCCGGTGACCCCGCACACGGCACGCATCATGTCGGTGCGGGCAGGCAGTCCCGGTTCCCTGTCCACGTTTCGCCGCACCGTCCTGTCCTGTTCGTACCGCTTTCCGAAGAACATTCGTCCCGGTCGCGGATACGGATAGGTCGGACGGTTGCGCCCGCGGTCCTACAGGCTGCGCGCGATGATCTCCTTCATGATCTCGTTGGTGCCCGCGTAGATCAGCTGCACGCGGTTGTCCACCCACATGCGCGCGATCGGGTACTCGTTCATGTAGCCGTAGCCACCGAACAGCTGCAGGCAGGTGTCGGCGATCTGCATCGCCTTGTCGGTGCACCACCACTTGGCCATCGCGACGGTGGGGATGTCGAGTTCGCCGCGCAGGTGCTTCTCGATGCAGTCGTCGATGAACACGCGCGCGATGCGGGCCTCGGTGGCGACCTCGGCCAGCTTGAACTTGGTGTTCTGGAAACCGAACACCGGGCGGCCGAACGCCTCGCGCTCCTTCGTGTAGCGCAGCGTGTGCTCGAGCGCGACCTCCATGCCCGCGACCGCACCGTGGGCCACGATCAGGCGCTCCTGGGGCAGCTGCTGCATGAGCTGGACGAAGCCCTGGCCCTCCTGGGTGCCGAGCAGGTTGCTCACCGGCACGCGCACGTCCTCGAAGAACAGCTCGGAGGTGTCCTGGCCCTTCTGGCCGATCTTGTCGAGCACGCGGCCGCGACGGAAGCCCTCGCGGTCGGCCTCGACCAGCACCAGCGAGACGCCGGACGCGCCCTGGGTGGGGTCGGTCTTGGCGACCACGATGATGAGGTCGGCCTGGGCGCCGTTGGTGATGAAGGTCTTGGAGCCGTTGATGACGTACTCGTCGCCGTCGCGGATCGCCTTGGCCTTCACGGCCTGCAGGTCGGAGCCGGTGCCGGGCTCGGTCATGGCGATGGCGCCGACGACCTCACCGGAGGCCATCTTGGGCAGCCACTGCTTCTTCTGCTCCTCGGTGCCGTAGGCGAGCAGGTAGTGGGCGACGATGCCGTTGTGCAGGCTCACGCCCCACGAGGTGTCGACGGCGCGCGCCTGCTCCTCCATCAACACCGCCTCGTGGGCGAAGGTGCCGCCACCGCCGCCGTACTCCTCCGGGATCGACAGACAGAGCAGACCGACTTCGCCCGCCTTGTTCCACAGGTCGCGATCCACATGGTGCTGCTCGCGGTACTTGTCGATATTCGGGACGAGTTCCTTGGCCAGGAAGGCGCGGGCGAGGTCGCGCAGGGCGTCCAGATCCTCGTTCATCCAGCTGGACCGATTGGCGGCCATCGAGTCTCCTTATTACGGCTCGGCACAGCACCGGCCTCAGGCGTGACCGGTGGTTACGGATACAGTGTGTACCAATATTGGCGGAGTGACAATAGCGGCTTCGATCGGGGTGGCGAACGGTGTTCGACAACATTTGAGCCGCAGTGAAGTGAAAAGTGGGCTGTTTCGGCCGCAGGTGTGAAATGCGCGTGTCGCTCGCGGCGCGCCGCGTTTGGGCAGTGGTGTGGGAGCATCGGTTTCGCGCCGGAGGGTGAATGCACTAAGAATGGCGTGTGCCGTTCACACGTGTGCTCACCTGTCTGCCATCGCGATCCCGGGGCGGTGGTCTGGCATGACCAGCGAATCGCCCCTCGAGGACGACGTCAGCCAGCTCGCCCAGCGCGTCGAACGGGCGCGCGGACGACTCGCCTACCAGTTCGACCCGGCGCTCACCGACGCCCTGTCCGAGGACGAACTGCGCGCCGAACGTGAACTCGCCGAACGCATCCGTGAACAGGATCGCGAACAGCGCTGGAAACACACCCAGGCGATGGCGCAGGCCTCGGACCGTGCAAGGCAGACCACCGAAGCTATCGAGAAGGCCGACATGCGAGATCTGCTGCTCGCCAGGAAGGCGATGGCCGCCCAGCGGCGCGAATCGAGCCCGCACGCCAAACTCGCCTCGCTGTATCGGCACCGGTCCTGGTCACTGAAGGCGCTGGCGGGCGTGGTCGCCGCGGGCATGCTGTGGTCGGCGGTGAACGTGCAGCAGAACATCGCGCCCGGCGGCCCGACGGACCCGCTGTTCTGGTTCAGTTACCTGCTCGAGGCCATGATCAGCGTGTGTCTGATCATCATCATGGTCGGCACCAACAAGGTGGCCGAATGGGGCGTCATCGACAACCGGCGCCAGGTGGCGCTGGCCGAGATGGCGCTGCTCTCGCTCACCGTCACGCTCAACACCTACCCCTATGTGCGTGACGGCCGCTGGTACGACGCCGCCGTGCACGCTGTCGCTCCGGTGATGATCGGTGTCGCGCTGCTCATCCACGACGCGGTGAGTGCCAGGTACGGCCTGGCGATCACCCGGGCCACCAGCCAGGTCAGGGACCTGCCCGACCCCGCCGAGAGCATCCTCAACCGCCAGGCCGTCGACGGCGTGCGCCTCACCTACACCCCGCCGATGACCGGAAGCACCCGCATCGAGTCGGCGCCGCCCGCGCCGTCGGTGACCGCCCCGGTCACCCGCGAACCCGCCTGGACCCCGTCCGAGCCGGTTTCCAACGGAAGGCCGGCCGAGAAGCGCAAGCGTTTCGGCATCGGCAAGCCGTCCTCGGGTGACAAGGCTACGGCGAAGAAGACCGTCGTTGCCGCGGCCGAGCCGGTGAAGGAAACGCCCAAGCCGGTCGAGCAGGTGAAGACCACCGATTCGGTCCCCGCCGCCCGCAAGAGCACGATCTCCGATATCGAGGCTCGCGTCGAAAAGGCCTTTGCCGAAGCCAACTTCGGCTACGAGGCCATCGAACCGACCAGCATCTACGACACCGGCCAGTTCCGCATCGCCGAGAGCCTGGAACAGGAACTCAACGAGATGCGCGAGGCCCGGAGGCAGGCCCGCAAGGAGCGCGCGGGGTCGTAGGCACTCCTTCCATACGCGCAAAACCGCCCTGGTTCCGAGCGAACCAGGGCGGTTTCGTGTGTGTCAGCCGAAGAGGCTGCCGCCGGTGCCTGCTTGCTGGCCGCCGCCGGTGCCGCCGAGGAGGCCGCCGGGTGGGAGTTCGGAGGGCTGGACGATGACGAAGCCGCGGCCGGAGAACGACAGGGTGCTCGCTTCGCCGGTGCTGCGGCCGATGAGGCGGCCGAGGCCGAAGGAGTCGTTGCGTTTGATGCCGGTCTGCAGGCTGGAGGACCAGGCTACGGCGGCGTTGGGGTCGGCGTAGGTGGCCTGGTCGACGGTGAGGACGACCGGGGTGCCGTGGGTGGTGATGGCGATGCGGCCGCGGCCGGTGAAGACGCAGTTGAAAAGGCCGGCGTTGGAGGCGATTCCGGCCGCGCCCTGTACCCGGCCGATGTCGTAGCGCAGGGTGGAGTCGAAGGCGAGGACGTTGGCGCCGTTGATGGTGAGACCGTCGGAGCCGTCGAGGTCGATGATGTGCACGTCCGCGGCGCTGTTGGCCAGGAACAGGTCGCCGCGCCCGCTCACCTTCATCAACGGCACACCTTCGCCGGTGAGGTGCTGCCGGATCGCGCGGCCGATGCCGCCGGAGCCGAGCGCTTCGAATTTCAGGTCACCCTGGTAGGCCACCATCGACCCGGACCGCGCCATCACCTCCCCGTTCAACCCGACCTTGACCATCTTGCCGCCCTGCTTCTGGATACCGAGGCCGTTGACCTCGGCATGCGAGGGGTCGAACAGGTCGCTGTGCACGGGCGGGACTCCTTGCTGAGAGGCGTACGAAGGTTGCGCACCAGGGTGAGCGGGTGGTGGGGAACCCGGTTGACCAGGCGGGGGGAACTGCCCGGGCGGCGGGTAGGCGGCCGGTCCGGGGGTTGGTGCATGTCCGGGCGCAGGGGCGTAGGCGCCTTGTCCGGGGGCCGGGGCCTGTCCAGGTGGTGGGTACGCGCCAGGTGGTCCGGGAGGTGCGAACTGCCCGGGAAGGCCGTGACCAGGCAGGGGGTGGCCCCCGCCCACCGGGGGCTGCCCGGGAGGCATCGGGGCGCCGGGATGCTGCGGCGGGTTCGCGGGAAGCGTCGTATTCCCTTGGTGCGCGGCGGGTTCCGGTTCGTCGTCGAGGTTCACCCCGTAGGCCGACGCGATGCCCGCGAGCCCGTCGTCGTATCCCTGGCCGATGGCGCGCACCTTCCACGCCGCGCCGCGCCGGTAGATCTCCACGCACACCACACCGCTCTCGGTGGTGAGCCCGGAGACGGGGAACGTCAGGGCGGTCGGCCCGGACTGGATGGTGGCGGTGAGGTTGCCGACGGTGGCGAAGGTGGCGGGTCCGCGTCCGTCGAGGCTTGCCGTGACCACCACCTTGTCCACGTCGGCGGGCAGTGCGGAGGTCTTCACCTGCACGATGTCGGGTCCGCCGTTGCCGTGCCGGTACACCACACCCGGCCCGGTCGGCTGGTTGAAGAAGACGAAGTCGGCGTCGGAGCGCACCTTGCCCGCGGTGTCGAGCAACAGGGCCGACACGTCGACCGGGGCCGAACAGGCCACGGTGACGGTCAGCTCATCGCCCGGCGCGGGCCGGTTCTCTCCCGGTGCGAGCACGGTCACGACACGGCACCCGAACGCGGGCGGTTTCGCTGCTGTTCCACGAGTTCGATAGTGCCGTGTGTGCCGTCACCGCGCCAGTTCTCGATTCGGCCGGTCGAGGGGGATCTCGAGGTGCACCGTCTGGAACCCGTCGTGCGGACCGCGCGCGTCGTGCACGATGTGGCCGAAGGTGAGCCAGAACTCCAGGGCGCCCGGAGTCCGTGCGTCGGTGTGCAGGTACAGCCGGTCGAATTCCGGTGTGGCCCGGACGGTTTCGACGGCAGCGGTGACGAGTCGGGTGGCCAGCCCACGCCGGTGGTGTTCGGGCCGGACGTAGACCCGGAACAGCTGGGCGGTGGTGTCGTCGGGATAGCGGCGTGCCAGCTCGGCCGGATGGGGTGGGTGCGCAGGTCCCTTCGCGCGGATCGCGGTGGTGCCGACGACGACTCCCTCGTGCTCGGCCACCCACAGCCGATTGCGCGGGTGACGCAGGTACGTGGCGTCGAGGTCGATCACGTCGTGGTGGTGTTCGGGCAGGTAGCCGATGCCGAACACCTGGTAGAAGGTGTCGAGCATGACGCTGCGCGCGCCGGTCAGGTCGGCGGGACCGGCCGGGCGGACGAGATAGTCGGTGGTGGTCGCGGTCATCGCAGGCCCGCCAGTTCGCGGTCGAGCACTTCGAGACCTTCGACGGCGACCGGTCCCGGACCGGTGTAGCCGAAGGGTGCGACGATGATCCGGTTGTCGCGGATGGCGCGCAGCCCGGCCAGCTCGGGGCGCTGGCGAAGGGTGGTTCGCACCGATTCGGGGGTCTGGTCGCCCTGGGTGAGCAGGATGATCACCTCGGGGTCCTGGGCGATGAGCGTTTCGGTGTTGGCTTCGAAATTGCGTTTGGCGATGTCGCCGTAGATGTTGGACAGGCCGAGGATGCGCATCTGTTCGTGGACGGTGCTCTGCGAGCCGTAGGCCTTGAGCTGGGCCCCGTCGCGCGACAGGATCAGTGCCGCGGCGCGTCGAGGAGCAGTTGTGCCGCTGTGCTTTTCGGTGACCGCTCGCACCCGCTGCCGCAGCGTGGCGACTTCGGCATCGGCGGCGTCCGCGGTGCCGAAGAGCTTGCCGTAGAGCGAGATGTCGGCGAAGACGTCCTCGAAGGTGCCCGCCGCGTCGCGGCAGTAGCCACGGGTGACGATCAGCGGGATGTTCACCTGGGCCAGGTCGTCGGGGGTCACCGACAGTCCCTCGACGCTCACCACGAGGTCGGGGGAGCGGGCGATGATCTCCTCGCGAGCGAGTTCGGCTGTCGGCGCGGTGATCTCGATGCCTTTCAGGGCATCACCGTACTGGCCCGGGAAGGCGGCGGCTTCGAAGGTGCGGGTGACGATGCGGTCGGCGGCACCGGCGGCGGCGATCGTCGGCGCGGCGATGGAACCGACGGTGACGACCCGCTGCGGGGGCGCGGTGAAGGTGACATCACGCCCACAACTCGAAACAGTCAGGGGGAAGCCGTCTTCCGCCGTGCTGGTGGCCGGTGCGGGCGCACCGCAACCGGTGACCACGGCGGTGAGCAGCGCGAGGGCGGGGATCGCACGGTGACGTGCGGAGGAGACACCTGTGAACACGGTGATCGGTATTCCTTTCGATGGAGCAGAAATCAGGAGGCGCGGGAGCGGCGGATCAGCAGCAGGAGCAGGGGCGCGCCGACGGCGGCGGTGACGATGCCGATGGGCAGTTCGCGCGGTGCGAAAACGGTGCGGGCGCCCACATCGGCGATCACCAGGAACAGCGCGCCGAGCAGGGCACTCACCACCAGCAGGTGCCGGTGGGTTCCGCCGACGCACAGCCGCGCGACGTGCGGAACGATGAGCCCGACGAAGCCGATCGCCCCCGCGACGGCCACCACCGCGCCGACGGCGAGCGCGACGATCAACAATGCCCACAACCGGATTCGATTCGGGGCGAAGCCGAGCGTGCGCGCGGTATCGTCACCCGCTGCGAGCGCGTCCAGGCGTGGCGCCATCAGCAGCACCGCGAGCAGGGCGCCCGCGACCACGGCGACGGTGGTCGCCACCGAGGACCAGGCCGCCGGGGCGAGTGAGCCGAGCAGCCAGAACAGCACGGTCCGCGCGCCTTCGGGGCGGTCGGAGGCGAAGATCAGAAAGCTCGTGGCGGCCGAGAAGATGTAGCCGATGGTCACCCCGCCGAGCAGCAGGCGCAGCGAGGTGAGCTGCCCGTTGATCCGGGAGATGGCGAACAGCAGCACCGTGGCGATCAGTGCCCCGATGAACGCACTCGCCGCGAGTGCGGCGGAGGTCGCCGCCGCACTCACACCGAACAGCAGGTAGACGGCGGCACCGGTCGAGGCGCCCGAGGTGACGCCGAGAATGTGCGGATCGGCGAGCACATTGCGCACGATGGTCTGCAGAACGGCGCCGGTGATCGCCAATGCGGCGCCGACGAGCGCGCCGAGCAGTACGCGCGGCACCCGGACGAGCCAGACGATCGAGTCCTGCGCGGTGGTCCAATCGGGAGTCACCGGCCGGCCGAACGTGTGGTGGCCGATGATCCGGGCGACGGTGCCCGGCGGAACGGCCACCGGCCCGAGCCCGGCCGCCACCAGCACGGTGACGGCGAGTGCGATGAGCAATCCGCCGATCAGCAGCACGGTGCGCGTGCGGTGCCGTGCGTGATCGAGGTCGTCGACGATCTGCTCGACCTCCAGTGTCGCGGTCATCGCGTCGCCGCCTCTCGGGTCTCGGTCATCGACGGTGACCCCTCGGGGCCGTCATCGGTGAGTTCTGCTGCGCCGCCGGGAGTGTGGTCAGCCGGCGTGGGGTGGATTTCGGCGGCCTCCGCGACAACCGGGTTGTGTTCTTCCGCATCGTCCGACGGCCCGAAGAGGAGTTGGGTGGCGCCGAAGGCGGTGGTGCGGCGGACGGGGATGTGGTAGACGGGTTCGAGGGTTTCGGGGGTGAGGACCTCGTCGACCCGGCCCGCGGCGGCGACGCGGCCGTTGTCGAGCAGGACCAGGTGGTCGCAGTAGCGGGCGGCCAGGTTCAGGTCGTGCAGGACGACGATGGTCGTCGTCTTGTCGAGGCCGCGGACCAGGGCGAGCAGTTCGTGTTGGTAGCGGATGTCGAGGTGGTTGGTCGGTTCGTCGAGGAGCAGGTGGTCGGCCTGTTGGGCCAGGGCGCGGGCGATGAGGACGCGCTGCCGCTCGCCACCGGACAGGGTCGCGAAGGGGCGGTCGGCCAGGTCACGGGCGCCGACACGGGCGAGGGCGGCGGCCGCGGTGATGCGGTCGGCGCGTGAATATCCTTGGAAGGCACCGACCCACGGCGCCCGGCCGAGCAGAACCGTCTCGGCGACCGTGATCGGTGTGTCCGGTGGTGATTCCTGGGCGACGACGGCCAGGCGCGTGGCGAGATCACGTCCGCGCAGTGTGCCGACCGGGGTGGCATCGATCGTGATGGTCCCACCAGCGGGGCGCAGGGCGCGGTACAGCAGGCGTAACAGCGTCGACTTGCCCGATCCGTTCGGGCCGATCAACCCGACGGTGCTGCCCGGGTCGGCGCGAAAGCTGATGTTGTCCAAGGTGATTCGTCCGCCGTAGCCGAAGCGGACCTGTTCGATGGTGATCATGCGGGTAGCTCTCTGCTCGGGAGGCGCTCGTGCGGAAGCCGGTGTCCCCGGACCGGTCGGCGGGTGTGATGCACGCTCACCGCGCAGCCGAACGAAGCGCAGAGCTGCTCCGCGGCAGCGAGTTTGGTGCGGTAGTCGCGGTCATTCTCGCTCAGCAGGATTCCGGTCGTCGTGCCGCTGTGCGCGACGACGACACCCACCGCGCCGAGTGCGCGCGCTTCCCGGATGGTCGAGTCCAGATGCGGGCGGTGGCGGAACGCGGCACTCAGCACAGCACTGCGGGTGGCCACCGCGCCGATCGCCGTCACGTCCCCGCGCACGATCGCGACACCGAGTTCGTCGAGCAATCCGGCGTATTCGCGCTGGTGCCCGGGGCCGAAAGACGGTTCGGTGCGGTTGAATTCGACGGTGTCGACCACGCCGCCCTCGTCGCCGGTGACGATGGTCAGCGGCGGCAGCGCACCCAGCCGGGTGTGCAGACGCACCTCCCGATGGAAGTAGGCGACCGTGCCGGAATACATCACCCCGTCGGAGGGCTCGATGGCACGCAGGTCGGCTTCGAGTTCGGTGAGGCCGACCGTGCGGCCTTCGGCATCGGCGACCGCGCGAGCCGTCGCCACCAGGTCGGCGGTGGAGCTGGCCAAGCCTTTGCCCTCGGGCAATTCGCTGCGCACGGTGAGTCGTCCGCCGCGCAGCACCCGTGAGCGCGCCACCATCGCGCTCGCCAGGCGCCGAGCCTTCGACTTGTGCCCGGGGACGACGGTGATGTCGTCACCGCCTGGTTCGAAGACGGCGACGGAGCCGCGCTGGATGGGCAGCGTGACGAGGAAGTGGCGGTCCCCGTCGAGCACGCCCTGCAGCAGTTCCCCGCAACTGCCGTTGGCGCGGCCGACGCCGATACCCGGAGTGTCGGCCGTCGGCGGTGTCCGGTGCTCGATAAAAGGCGTGCGCCACTCGCGCACCGGGTGGCGGGGATCAGTCATGTGCGGTCTCCCGAGTGAGCGATATCGGCATCGGGCAGCACGGCCCGCCGATGCAAGCCGAGGATCGCGACCGCGGACAGCACACCCGTCCCGGCGCACAGCAGTGCGGGCGGCCAGGTGAGCGACCCGCCCGCCCAGTCGAGCACCGCGCCGCTCAGGGATGTCGCGACCACGGTGAACAGTCCCGATGCCAGGTAGAACGCCCCGAAATAGGTTCCGGTGAGCCGGTTTCCGGCGAAGCGGCCGATCGACTCGTTCACGAACGGCTGCACTGCCGTGACCCCGATGGCCAGCACCACCGCGCCCGCCACCACGGGAACGACCCGCAGTACGGTCCCCGCGAGTCCGCTGCCCACGCCTGTGACAACACCCGCGGCGGCCGGTGCGATCAGGAACGACACGCCCATGATCGCCATCCCCGCCGCCATCGCGGGCCCGCGCCGAGGCCGGCGGATGAGCACCGTGGTGACCCGAACCTGCAGGGCCACAACGGCTATGGTCTCCACCACGAACAGCGCGGCCACCGCCCCGGCGCGGTACCGGGGATCGGCGCTGTCCTGTGCCTGCAACGTGAGCAGAAAATAGATCTGGCTCTGTAACGCGAACATCGGCATCAGGGCGAGGGTGAACGCCCAGAAACGGCGATCGGTGAACACGGTCGTGAAGTCGGCGCCGATCCCGCTCTCGTGCGCGGGCACCGGGCGCGCGGGCAGCAGTACCCACTGAACCACCGCCAGCACTACGAAAATCACGGCGGCGACCAGCGCGGATATCCGGAAGCCCGCCGCGATCAGCACGGTCCCCAGCACCGGCCCGATCGCCGAACCAGCGTTGCCGAACACATTGAACAGAGCGAACGCCTCCGCCGACCGCGAACCACTGTCGGTGGCGATATACGCGCGCACGGCCGGATTGAACAGCGCGCCCGCGAAACCCGTGAGGATCGCCGCCGCGAGCACCACCGGCAGTGAACCACCGAGTGCGAACAACGCGAACCCGAGCGCCCGCACGGCCAGCCCCACCATGATCACGCCCCGCGCCCCCAGCCGATCCGCCGCCGACCCCCCGACGAGAAACAGGCCCTGCTGACTCAGATTGCGCACTCCGAGCACGACACCGACCACCGCCGCCGACAGCGCGAGGTCGTGCAGCAAATAGTCGGCGAGAAACGGGATCAACAGATAGAAACCGATATGCCCGACCAGATGATTGACCAGCAGCAACCGCACGCCCTTGGGCAGCGCGAGAAACGTCGTCCTCACCCGAGCACCTCGGCAGCGTCGTCGTGCACTGCGGTGGCGGGATCGGTCGGCGCGGGGGCGGGGTCGCGGACCACTGTGCAACGCCCCCAGCCGCTGACCTCGGCGCTGTCGGGGGTCGGGATGGTTGTGGGTTCTGTTGCGGGAGGGGCGAACAGGCCGTTCGCGCCGCACCAGGTGTCGTTGTAGATGGTTCGGAGGTAGCGGTGGGGGCCGTCGGGGAAGACGGTGAGTACGCGGGAATCCGGCTCGCGGTCGGCGATCCAGCCGGCGACCAAGGCGGCGGCGCCGGTGCTCCAGCCGCCCGCGATTCCGGTGTGGGCCGCGAGTGCGCGGCAGGACGCGACGGCTTCGGCGGCGCCGACCCAGTGCACCTCGTCGAAGTCGGCATAGGCCACGTTGCGGGGCAGGATGCTGCTGCCGAGGCCGCGCATGAGCCTGCGGCGGTCCGGTTGCCCGAAGATGCGGGAGCCGACGGCGTCGACGCCGACCACCCGCAGCCGAGGCCAGCGGGTGCGCAGGACGCGGGTGAGCCCCGCACAGTGGCCGCCGGAACCGATCGAGGCGACGAGCACATCGACGTCGTCGACCTGCGCGAGGATCTCCGCGCCCATGGCCTGGTAGCCACCGGCATTGTCGGGGTTGTCGTACTGGTCGGGCCAGTACGCGCCGGGTGTCGCGGCCAGCAGTTCGGCCAGCCGGTCGAGCCGGGCCTGCTGCCAGCCGCCGGTCGGGTGCGGGGTGGTGACCACCTCGAGGGTGATGCCGAACGCCGAGAAGAGACCGCGCAGGTCCGGTTCCAGTTCGTCGTCGACCACGAGCACGATCGGGTGACCGAGCGCCTTGCCTGCCAAAGCAAGGCCTAATCCGAGAGTGCCGCTGGTCGATTCGATGATCGTGGCGCCCGGCGCGAGGTCGCCTCGCGCGGCCGCCGCCCGCATCATCGAGACCGCCGCACGGGCCTTCATCCCCGCGATGCTCGCCGATTCGAGTTTGGCTGTGTACCAGCTGTTCCCGGTGGGAACCTGGACGACCGGGGTGTTGCCGATCAGCTGCAGCAGGCCGGGCTGCGGTGCGGTCATGAGCGCTCCCGGTAGGTGACCAGGGTGCTCGCGGCACCGTCGAGAGAGAAGAAGGGATAGGGCTCGGCCGAGATCGCGTGCACTCCGGCGCCGAGGAACCAGGGCAGCACCGCGCTGCCCGTCTGGGCGAAGAGAACCAGGGGTAGTCCCCGCTCGCCCGCGATGGCGCGGAATTCGTCGAATGTGCCGTTGCCCAGGGTCATTCCGGTGACGAGCAGTGCGTCGTAGTCCGACGGAGCCGCCGTCACGGACTCGAAGATCGGTTCGTCCCACTCGGTGACACCACCCGCGAGATCGCACGGCACGTAGGCGATGCCACGGTCGCGCAACTCGGCCAGCAGCGAACCGACCACCCCGACCACGAGCACCTTGGTGACCTCGGAAGGGAGCAGATCGACGACGGTGTTCGCGCGGCGCCGCGATTTCGTCAACGAGGTCGGCCCCGCCACCACCACGGGGCTACCGTGCAGACCCGCGGCCTGCGGATGCGGGTGAACATGCATCAGATAGGCATCGAGCGCCGCGACACGCACCGCCCCGACCTGGTGTTCGAGCAGGTCACCGACGGTCGCCGCGACACAGTCGTCGATCAGCTCGCCGGTAGTCGAACCGGGTTCGAGCCCACACGAGCCGACCGCCGCACCGACCCGGATGCTGAGCACCTCGTTGCGGTAGGCGCGGGTGCGTCCCGCGTGCCTGGTGCCGTAGGTCGTGAGAAAGGCGGTCGAAGCCTTCAGGGTGTCGGGGTCGGGGCCGAGTCGCCCGGTCCGTGCCCACATGGTGAGCTCGGCCACCGAGGCGGGGTGTGTCTGGATCACGCGACACCGCCGTCGAGCTCGACACGCAGCTCGGCGATCAGGAAATTCGCGAGTTCGCCTGCCTCGCCGGTGTTTTCGGACGTTACGAGGACGTGGCCGAGGTAGGTGTTGTTGTCGGTGGCCGGGCGGATCTCGGCGCCGGGCTCGGGGAGTTTGTGTTCCACGATGCGCGGATCGTCGGCCCAGCCGGCCGCACCGGCGACACGGGTCACCACGCCTGCCCGGTCGGGCACGGCGAAGGCGACGGCGGCGCTCCCGGCATCGGTCTGCCGTGGGGTGAGCTCGGGTGTCCCACCCAAGACGGCCTCGACATGGACCCTGGTGAGGTCGATGCCGGTGACCCGGCGGACCAGTTCGGTGATCCGGTTGCCCGCTGGTCGTGGGTTCACCTCGATCAGGCACGGCCCGTCGACTGTGAGCTTGACCTCGGTATGGGCGACGGTCGCGTCGAGACCGAGCGCCTCGACCGCCGCTACGGCGGTCTCGGCGACGGCCCGGCGATCGGTAGCCGACAGGTCGGCCGGGAACATATGGCCCGACTCGATGAAGGCGGGGGCGCCGGTGAGCTGCTTGTCGGTCACCCCGACGACAGTGGTCCGCCCGGCGGCGGTCACCGTCTCCACACTGAATTCGGGTCCCTGCACACATCTTTCGACCAGCACCTGCGGTGACCTGCGCTGCCCACGCGCGTTCACCGGGAACCCGGCGATGCGCTCCACCGCGGCGCGCAACTCGGCATCGTCGTCGACCCGGCACACGAACATCCCGCCACACAGATCGATCGGCTTCACCACCAGCGGATAGCCCAATCGAGCTGCGGCGCCGAGAATCTCGTCCATCGTCTCGGCGACGGCGAAGTCGGGTCCGGGAACTCCGGCGGCGCGACAGATCTCGCGGGTCCGGTACTTGTCGCACGCCGCCGTCACCGCCTCCCGGCCGGGGCCGGGCAGGCCGAGATCGGTGGCGATCGCGGCCACCGTCGGCAGGTAGTAGTCGCACGAGGTGAGTACGCCGTCGAAACCGAAGAGCTCGTGCAGCTTTCGCACATACGGCAGCAGCGCGGCCTCGTCGTTGGTCTCGGCGGTGAACACATTGTCAGCGGCCAGCAGCGGGTGCGGCGACGGTGTGCCCGGGCGGAGGTAATGCCCGAGATCCCTGGTCAGGAAGCTGAATCGGTGTCCGCCGTCCTTGATTCCCTGCGGCAGCAGGGTGCTCATCGAGCCGACCCAGCTCTCCACCATCAGCAGATGTCCCACTACGACCTCCCAGCCTCATCGAGATGATAATGATAACCATTATCGCTACGATTGCCACCGCCGGTCACCGCGATCGGCTGAAATCGATGAGGAATCACCCATGTTCTTGAAGAAAATCGCTGTGCCCGTGGCCCTTTCGCTGTCCGCTCTGGCCGTCACCGCAGCCGGCGCCCAGGCGGAACCCGCGGCACCGCGGCCGGTCGAATACACCGCGCACACCGACGGCACCACCTCGGTCATCGAGATCGAGCACGGTTCGCTGGTGGTCGACAACGGCACGCTGCAGGTGCGCGACGCCGCGGGCACCGTCGTCGGCGCGACGCCGCTGACCTTCGCGATCGACGACTTCCAGTTCCCCATCGACGCCCGGGTCGACGGTCGAACGGCGACCCTCACCCCTGCGCTGAGCATGGACAAGGCCGTGTACAAGCCGGTCGCCCTGCCGTTCGAGGACAAGGCGCCGTGGAAGTCCGAATACGACCGTGAACAGGCCGCCTGGTCCCGGATGACGAGCACCATCTCCATGGGCGCCACCATCGGCACCCTCGTCGGTGGCATCGGCGGCGCGGCCCTCGGTTGCCTCGCCGGTGCCGCCGCGGGCGTCGTGCTCACCGGTGCCCTGCTCACCCTGTTCGGTGCGGGACCGCTGGCAGGTTGTGTCGCGGGTGCGGCCGCTGTCGGTTTCCTCGGTGTGCTCGCGGGTCAGATCTTCGTCACCGCGCCGGTCGCCATCGGCGCGGTGATCCAGTACGTCACCACGATCAACCAGCCGTTCACGGCGCCCGCCAAGTAGGGACACCCTCGTGCGGCTCGCCCACTGCCGGGCGGGCCGCACTGTCTGGCCGAAGTTCGTTACCCGCGCGTACGGTCGCGATTAGGCTGCGGACATGAGCTCTGCCGTCCACGGATTCACCGACGACGCCCTCGGCGACCACGACGCCGTCGGCCTCGCCGCCGCACTGCGTGCCGGGGAGGTGAGCCGGGCCGAGGTGATCGAGGCCGCGATCGCCCGGACCCAGGCCGTCGACCCGCGCCTCGACGCCGTGCAGGTGCGCAGCTTCGAACGGGCCGCCTCGGCACCCGAAACCGCCGGCGTGTTCGCCGGGGTGCCCGCGTTCGTCAAGGACAACACCGATGTCGCCGGGCTGCCGAGCTGTCACGGGTCGGCCGCGTTCACGCCGCACCCGGTGACGGCGACGAGCGGGCCCGCCGCGCAATTCCTGCACTCGGGTGTGGTCGTGCTCGGCAAGTCGACGCTGCCGGAGTTCGGGCTCACCGCGAGCACCGAGTTCGTCCACCGCCCGCCGACGCGCAACCCGTGGAATCCGGAGTTCTCGGCGGGCGCGTCCTCGGGTGGGTCGGCGGCGCTGGTCGCGGCCGGGGCGGTGCCGATCGCCCATGCCAACGACGGCGGTGGTTCGATTCGCATTCCCGCCGCCGCGACGGGTCTGGTGGGACTGAAACCCACCCGGTACCGGCTGCTCGACCAGCCGGGCGCGCGCAAACTGCCGGTGCACCTGGTGGCCGAGGGTGTGCTCACCCGGTCGGTGCGCGATACGGCGCATTACCTGGCCGCGGTCGAGAGTTTCGGTGCCCACCCGAAACTGGCGCCGGTGGGGCTGGTGGAAGGGCCGAGTGCGCGACGACTGCGCATCGGCGTGGTCACCGCCGACGTGTTCGGCAGGCCGGTGCATCCCGACAACCGGGCCGTCCTCGATTCGGCCGTCCATGTCTTCGCGGGTCTCGGGCACGAGATCGTCGCGAAGCGGCTGGAGGTCGACCCGCGCTTCGTCGACGACTTCAAGCAGTACTGGGCGGTGATGGCCGCGGCGATGACGCTGTCGTTCCGGCTCGGTCATCGCGGACGATTCGACGCGCGCAAACTCGACCCGTTCACCACCGGCCTGATCGGAATGGCCAAACGCAACCCACTGGGTTCCGCGGCGGCCGCATGGCGGCTACGCGCCGGAACCGCCGCCTACGATCGGCACTTCGCCGATATCGATGTGATGCTCAGCCCGGTGCTGTCGCATCCGGCGCCGCGCATCGGTGAGCTGGCGCCGGATCAGCCGTTCGACGACCTGTTCGCCAAGCTCGTCGACTATGTCGGCTTCACGCCGCTCAACAATGTCGGTGGGGGACCGGGCATCTCGCTTCCGCACGGACTGCTGCCGACGGGTCTGCCCGGCTCGGTGCAGCTGGCCGCCCCGCGCGGCGCGGAGCGAACCCTGCTCGACCTGGCCTACCAGCTGGAAGCGGCCAGCCCGTTCCCCCGGATCACCGACCGTCGCGCCGACGCGGGCGCGGCCTGAGGGCTCAGTTGTGGCGGGTCGCCACGTTGATCGGGCGGAGGCTGCCGGTGGTGCCCGCCTCGAACGCCCAGTGCTCGCCACGCCAGGTGGGGTGCTCGGCGCGCCAGCGGTCCACCAGCCGCGGGTCTTCGAGGGAGGCGACGACACCGGCGGAACCGGTGTACTGCAGCCGTTCGTACTTGTGGCGGGTGATGGTGTCGACCGAGGTGGCGGTCGCTAGAGCAGACATTCGAACTCCGGGATAGCGGGAACGGTGCGTGACGAGGCACGGCCCGGACCGGCGGCCCGGGGTGCTGCGGTGGCGCGTCACCGCTCGCAGCCGAGTATGCCGCTCGTCGCGATGTCGCGCGCGGGTTTCGAAAATCCTGTTGTTCGGATTAACGGATACCTGACAACAGATCGTTCGTCCGCCGCGAAGGGTTACGCCCTCACCAGCTCGGGCGGACCCGACCCGGGATGACGACCCGCGCCAATACGTCCCTGACCTGGTCGAGGTCGCCTGCGCCAAGGGTTTCGGACCAGTTTTCGGTGAGTTCGCCCAAGGCCGCGTCGGCGGCGCGAGTGCACGCCCAGCCGCGGTCGGTGAGCGTGATGAGCCGGGCGCGTGCGTCGCGTGGGTGCGGATTGCGTGCGACATAGCCCTTGGTGACCAACTCGTCGACCAGTTGGCTCGCCGCCTGCTTGGTGACGCCGAGATGCTCGGCGATCTCGCCGACGGTCGCCCCGTCGGGTGCCATTCGCACGAAGGCGAAGCCGTGTGTGGGCCGTACATCGGGGAAGCCGGCCGCGGCGACCCCCGCCTGGACCGCATCTGTCACCTGGGCGGCGGCCGCGAGGAGCAATAGGGGGAGGTCACCGGCAGGGGGCACGTTCGTCATTCTGGCACTTGACGTGATAGGAAAGCTACTTGACTATATAGACAAGTAAATTGACCAACAGGAGACGCAATGCCGGTAGTCCGTTCCGCCGACGCCCAGGTGCACGAAGTGCACAACGCCCGCTTCACCTCGTTGATCCGCCCCGGCACCGGCAGTGCCGACCTGTGCGTCTGGCAGACCGACGTCGCGCCCGGCACGGCCGGAGTCGCCCACCGGATCCTCGGCGAGGAGGTATTCGTGCTGCTCGCGGGCGAAATCGTCCTCACCATCGACGGCGAGGCGACCACCCTGCGGCCCGGTGATGCCGCCGTGGCACCCGCCGGCTCGCTCATCGCGCTCACCGACGAAGCCGGGGCGGGCGCGCGGCTGCTGGTCACCGTCCGGACCGGCTTCGCCGCGGAGTTGCCGGACGGGTCGACCTTCGTCCCGCCCTGGGCATCATGACCGGTCACCACCGCTGTTTCGGCGACTGAACTTGAAAGTTCGGTCACCCGAACAATATAATTTCGGGATGAAGGTTGGGTTCCACCGTTCGTCGCGAGTGCTCGCGGCGTGCGTGCTGAGTGTCATGGTGTTCGCGCTCACCGCTTGCGGTGGCGTCGGCGCGTCCGACGACGACCGGAAGGTGGTCCTCACCACCTTCACCGTGCTCGCCGATATGGCGCGCAACGTGGCCGGTGAGCATCTACGGGTCGAGTCGATCACCAAGGTCGGCGCCGAGATCCACGGGTACGAGCCGACGCCGGGGGACATCAAGAAGGCCGCCAAGGCCGATCTCATCCTCGACAACGGGCTCAATCTCGAGGCCTGGTTCGCCCAGTTCGTCGCCGACCTCGAGGTGCCGCATGCCGTGGTGAGCGAGGGCGTGACGCCGATGAACATCAGCGAGGACGCCTACGCGGGCAAGCCGAATCCGCACGCGTGGATGTCGCCGGTGAACGCACAGATCTACGTGGACAACATGGTTCGCGCGTTCACCGACCTCGACCCCGACCACGCCGAGGCCTACCGCGCCAACGGCGAGGCGTACAAGACCCAGCTCGGTGCGGTCCGTGACGAGCTGGTGGCCGCGGTCAGCACACTGCCCGCCGACCAGAAGGCCCTGGTCACCTGTGAGGGAGCGTTCTCCTACCTGGCCCGTGACGCGGGACTGACCGAGAAGTACATCTGGCCGGTCAACGCCGAACAGCAGGCCACACCGCAGCAGATCGGGTCGGTGATCGACTTCGTCCGCCAGCGCGGGGTGCCCGCCGTGTTCTGCGAGTCGACGGTGTCGGACGCGCCGATGCAGCGCGTGGTCGAGGCGACCGGTTCGCGCTTCGGCGGCACGCTGTATGTCGACTCGCTGTCGGAGGCGGACGGCCCCGTGCCGACCTACCTCGACCTGATCCGGCACGACGCCGACACCATCGCGGCGGCACTGGCAGGAGCACCGAAATGACCGAGCCTGTTGTCGAAATCCAGGACGTGACAGTTCATTACGGTGATGTGCTCGCCCTCGACAACGTGGAACTCACCTTGAAATCGGGTCGGGTGTGCGGGCTGATCGGGATGAACGGGTCGGGCAAGTCGACACTGTTCAAGACCGTCATGGGACTGGTGACGCCCGACCGCGGCCGGGTGCTGGTCAACGGTGGCGCACCCGCCGCCGCGCGCAAGGCGGGCGCCCTCGGGTACGTGCCCCAATCCGAGGACGTGGATTGGACTTTCCCGCTGTCGGTGCGCGATGTGGTGATGACCGGGCGCTACGGGAAAATGGGTTTCACCCGGCGTGCGAGCAAGGCCGACAAGGCCGCCGTGGAGGAGGCGCTGGCCCGGGTCGAACTCACCGACTTCGCCGACCGGCAGATCGGGCAGCTCTCCGGCGGGCAGAAGAAGCGGACCTTCGTGGCGCGCGGTATCGCGCAGGAGGCGACCATCCTGCTGCTGGACGAACCGTTCGCCGGTGTCGACAAGCGCTCCGAGGCCACCATCACCGCGTTGCTGCGTGAGCTCGCCGCCGGTGGCGCGACGATCCTCGTGTCCACCCACGACCTGCACGCGCTGCCTCGATTGGCCGACGAGGCAGTGCTTTTGAACCGCCGGGTGCTCGAACACGGCGATCCCGACGTGGTGTTGCGGCCCGAGAACCTGGCCAAGGCGTTCGGATTGGACACAGACCAGTGAACCTCGAAGAATTCTTCCTCGACCCGTTGCGCTACGAATTCATGGTCCGGGCGCTGGCGACCACCGTCACCGCGGCCGTGGTGTGCGCGGTGCTGTCGTGCTGGCTGGTGCTGATCGGCTGGTCGCTGATGGGTGACGCGGTATCGCACGCGGTGCTGCCCGGGGTGGTGCTCGCCTACATCGTCGGCTGGCCGTTCGCGGTGGGCGCGGTGATCTTCGGGTTCCTCGCGGTCGCGTTGATCGGGGTGGTGCGCGATACCAGCCGGGTGAAGGAGGACGCGGCCATCGGGATCGTCTTCACGACGCTGTTCGCGTTCGGGTTGGTGCTGGTTTCGGTGACACCGAGCCAAACAGACTTGAACCACATCGTTTTCGGCAATCTGCTCGGGGTGAGTCGCGAGGAGATGATCCAGATCATGATCCTCGCGGCGATCGTGCTCGTGGCGTTGGTGCTCAAGCGTCGCGACTTCACCCTGTACGCCTTCGACGCCACCCACGCCCACGCCATCGGTCTCAACCCCCGCGTGCTCGGCACCGCGCTGCTCGCACTGCTCGCCCTCACCTCGGTGGTGGCGTTGCAGGCGGTGGGTGTGGTGCTGGTGGTCGCCATGCTCATCATTCCGGGCGCCACGGCCTACCTGCTCACCGACCGTTTCTCGCGGATGCTGCTGATCGCGCCGACCGTGTCGGTGCTGTGCGCGGTCACCGGTCTGTACATCAGCTACCACCTCGACACCGCCGCGGGCGGGATGGTGGTGGTCACCCAGGGCGTCGCCTTCACCCTGGTCTACCTGTTCGCGCCGCGCCACGGCATCATCGGCCGCCGCATCACCGCGAGCCGGGCCCGTTCGGCCAAGCTCGCCGTCTGAACCTGTCGGTGCGTTTTGAGATGATCGGGTCATGACAGTCACCGGGGACGACGTCCGCTCCTTCGCCTTGTCCCTGCCCGGCACGGCGGAGGAATTCGCCTGGGGCATGCCGATTTTCAAGGTCTCGGGCCGCCTGTTCCTCACCCTCCCCGAGAACGAGACCTCGATGGCCGTCCGCTGCCCGATCATCGACCGCGACGAACTCGTCCAGGCCGAACCCGCCAAGTTCTGGATCGCCTCCCACGAGGCGAACAACGCCTGGGTCCGCGTCCGCCTCTCAGCCCTCGACGACCACGACGAACTCACCGCCATCATCACCGACTCCTGGACCCAGGCCGCCCCCCGAGCCCTCCTGGAGTCTCATGAGTCCGCTACCAACTAGGGTGGCGGGTCTTATGGGAATCAGCGCTACTGTGCACACTTTCGCTATTCAGCTCGCCGATGTGGATCGGGGGGTCTATGAGGAGTTGGAGTTGCGGGTGGCTCGGCATCCTTCCGAGACGCTCGAGTACATGGTGACGCGGATTCTGGCGTACTGCCTGCAGTACGAGGAGGGGATCGTGTTCAGTGAGGGTGGGATCTCGGCTACCGACGAGCCCGCGGTGCAGGTGCGGGATCTGACGGGGCGGACGACGGCCTGGATCGAGGTGGGGGCGCCCGACTCGGAGCGGATTCATCGGGGGAGCAAGCTGGCCGGGCGGGCGGCGGTGTACACGCATCGGGATCCGGTGAAGGTGCTCGCGCAGTACGCGGGCAAGAAGATTCACAACGCGGCCGCGATTCCGCTCTACAGTTTCGACCGGGCGTTCATCGACGAGGCGGCGCGGCTGGTGGATCGGCGCAATACCGCGAGCCTGTCGATCACCGAGGGCGTGGTGTACCTCGATCTCAACGGCTCCAGCCTGCGGACCGACATCATCGAACAACCGTTGGCCTGAACGGGTAATTTGGCGGGCACCTGTACGAGTGGAGGTTGCGGTGCCCACAGTGATGAGCCGGTTCGTGATTCCCGGGTTCCTGCGAGTAGCGCGCCGCAACCGGAACTACATCGACGCCGAACGCGCCGAGGCCCATATCCGCGAGTTGGCGCTTCGCCCACTGCCCTACGGCCCGCCACGCACCCTGCGCGGAGTCGACATCGCCGTGGTGCGCGATCGTGGCTGGCCCGTCTACACCCTCACCCCGCGCACCGGAAAACCACGCGGCGGCCTGGTGTACGCACACGGTGGCGGCTGGGTCGGTGAGATCGCGGTGCAGCACTGGCGGCTGGCGGCCATGCTCGCCATCCGCGCACGGCTCACGGTGACGGTGCCGATCTACCCCCTCATTCCGTTCGGCACCGCCGCGGACGTGATTCCCCGCGTAGCCGACCTCGTCCGCACCAGCGCCGACGAACACGGCCCCACCTTCCTCGGCGGTGATTCGGCCGGCGGCCAGATCGCCCTGTCCACCGCTCTGCACCTCCGCGACCTCGGCACCACACTGCCGCGTACCGTCCTCATCTCCCCGGCTCTCGACCTCACCCTCGAGAACCCGGAGATCGACGTCGTGCAGCAGCGCGACCCGTGGCTCGGTCGTGACGGCGGCCTCGTCTACGGCCGCCGGTGGAGCGGCGAGCTGCCGATGAAGGACCCCATGGTGAGCCCCCTGTTCGGCGATCTCACCGGCCTCGGCCCGATCACCCTGTTCACCGGCACCGACGACATCCTCAATCCCGACGCCCGTCTGCTGCGGGACAAGGCCCGCGCGGCCGGTGTCGACCTGGACTACATCGAGAAACCGGGTCTGGTGCACGTGTATCCGCTGACCCCGAGTCCCGAAGGCGCAACGGCCCGCCGCCACATCGTCACCACGCTGTGCGCGGATCTCGATGGCGCACAGGATGTTTCACCTCAACGCTGAGACAGGTGATAGTTGAACAGGATGGTCAGCTGGGTGACCGCCTGATCGAACGGATGCGCCGACTTGAGCGCCCGGCTGTGCACGATGGTGCCCTCGATGGTGGTGAGCAGGAACCCGGCCAGGGACACCGCCGTCGCCCGTTCGATCCCGGCCGCGACGATGCCGTCGGCCAGGCGCGCGGTCCATTCGGCGAAGGCCTGTCCGGCGATCGACTGCACCACCGGATCGCTTTCGTCCAGCGCGGCGGCCATCATGAACGATCCGGCCCGGAACTCGCTCTGTTCGAGCGGCACCCGCCAGAAGGCGAACAGATCGGTCAGCCACTGCTGCGCCGACGGCGCGGTCTGCAGGGCGTCGGCCACGGCGCTGACGTGCGAGTACACCAGCCGCGACACGATGCGGGCCGCGGTCTGCACCAGTTCGCTCTTGCCGGAGGGAAAATGCTGGTAGAGCGAGTTGCGTGAGGTATTGCTCCGCTTGAGCAGTTCGCTCAACGCCGCCGCGTGCACACCGTGCTCCTGCACGGTCGCGATGGTGTGCTCGATCAGTCGGGCGCGTGGTCCGGCCGGCATCCGACTCTCCTCCCCGAAACGCTTGATTGAACCGATCGGTTCATGTTAGACCTTATGACGGATGAACCGATCGGTTCACATGGAGAGGATGTCATGCCAACCCCCATCGCCACCTCGATTCCGATCACCCACACGGGAATTCTCGGCCTCGGCGTGTACCGGCCGCGCCGCGTCGTGCCCAACTCGGAGATCGTCGAGGCCATCGACTCCTCCGACGAATGGATCAAGACCCGATCCGGCATCGCCGCCAGGCACTGGGCCGAAGACGACGAGACCATCGTGTCGATGAGCACCGCCGCCGCCCGCGACGCCCTCACCGCCGCGGGCATCACCGCCGACCAGGTCGACGCCGTGCTGCTGGCGACCTCGTCGCAGATGGTCCTCGGCCCCTCGGCGGGCGCGGTGGTCGCGACCGAACTCGGCATGCACGACACCGCCGCCTACGACATCTCCGCCGGGTGCGCGGGCTTCTGCTACGCGCTGGCCGATGCCGCCAACCTGGTCCGCTCCGGTCAGGCGCGCCACGTGCTGGTGATCGGTGTGGAACGGCTCTCGGACCTGCTCGACCGCACCGATCGCGGCACGGCGTTCATCTTCGCCGACGGCGCGGGCGCGGTGGTCGTCGGCGCCGCCGAGCAGGAGGGGATCGGACCGGTGGCGTGGGGCTCGGACGGGTCACGCACCTCGGCGATCAAGCAGGACAAGGACTTCCAGGAGTACTTCGCCGAGGTGGCGGCCGCCGAGGCCAGTGGTGGCACGACGGTGCGGCCCTACATCCGGATGAACGGCACCGAGGTATTCCGCTGGGCCGTCACGTTCCTGGAGCAGGCGTGCCGGGAGGCCTTGAAGCTGGCCGGTGTCACCGCCGCCGACCTGGACGCCTTCGTGCCGCATCAGGCCAATATCCGCATCACCGACGCGCTGGTCCGCACCCTCGACCTGCCCGACACCGTCGCCGTGGCGCGCGACATCGTCGACACCGGTAACACCAGTGCCGCCTCGATTCCCATGGCCATGGAACAGTTGCTGCGCAGCGGCGCCGCCGAACCCGGCCAGACCGCGTTGCTGCTCGGCTTCGGTGCGGGTCTGGCGTACGCGGGCCAGGTGGTGCACCTGCCACCGATCGTCTAGCCGGTGAAGCGCTTCTCGCTCTCGCCCAACATCTCCAGCGCGCACCGGACCGACTGCTCGAGCACCTGCTCGGGTTCGCCGTCGAAATTCCGGTGCACGGCCCAGGAGGTGTCGCGGGTGGCGACAGCGCACCACACCGACCCCGCCGGTTCGCCGTCCTGATCGCCCGGCCCACCGACGCCGGTGGTCGCGGCAGCGATATCGGCGTCGGTCAGTGCACGCACGCCTTCGGCCATGGCCAGTGCGGCCGTCTCCGACACCACCGGCACGTCGGGCACGCCGAGAACGGACTGTTTCACCGTCACGGAGTACGCGACGACCCCGCCACGGAACCACTGCGCGGAGTCGGGTGCCGCCGCGAGGGCGGCGGCGAGGTTACCGCCGGTGAGGGATTCGGCTACGGCGACTGTCAGCCCGTGACGCTTGGCGAAGTCGCCGACATCTGCTGCGGTGGTGATGATGGCCTCCTCTGACGCGCCTGATCGCTGACTGGAACAGCGTAGGCCGCCCCGTCGCGGATGCCGAACTCGAACCGGCACGGGAACAGCGACGGCAGGCCGGTGGCGCGCAGGTCGTAGTTCGCGGCGAGGGTCTGCATGGCCCAGTTCTGCAAAGAATCCGGCAGTCGCAGGGTGGTGCCGTCGACGCAGGAAACATAGGCGTGGGTCTGTTCACCGTCGACCGGAAGTGGATTGCGCAATCCGACCGCGCCGATGTCGAGAATTCGTCCGGAGTTGTGGGGAGAAGCGACGCTCGGCAAATCCAACTCGATGTCGTCCATGTGGGAAACCGTAACGCAGCAACTATCCAGGGAACATCGAAATCACGCCCCCTATACCGAACTTCGCAACATTGGCTGAACGCCGCATTTGTGACGATCGGTCTGCGCCCATCGCAACACCATCGCAAAGAACCGGAAATCTTCTCGTTCCGTGAGCTTCATCGCCGGGTCCTCGACTGGTTCTCACCCCGCCATGGGGCGCGTGAATGCTTCGATCCGGCCCTCGACGCGCCCTGCCAGGTGCCGACGTCGAGGCGATACCGCTCGAACCTGATGAGGGGAAGAATGACAATCAAACGCTTCTACGTGGCCACGGCCGCCGCGGTCGCACTCGGTGGTTTCGCCGCCGGTTCCGCCGGCGCCGACGCTTTCGTCCCGCTGCCCGACGGCCAGAAGGCAGGCCCGGGCGTGACGATCACCCGCACCGCCGAGCGCGCCACTGTTTCGCCGTCGCTGGCGGCCAACGGCGCCGGCCGCGTCGCCTGGGTCTCGGGCACCGTCACTGCCGACGTCACCGCGACGCCGGAGGGCGAGGTCGGCCCGAACAACGGTCCGTCGGGCAAGGACGGCTCCAACAACTCCTCCACCCACGGCGCCTCGCAGCTGAACACCGGCTACATCGTCGGTTGCCAGGTGGCCATCGGTGACGACGCCATCTCCGCGGGCGTCTCCGGCGGCATCGACCTGTCCGGCGGCAGCATCGGCGGCTCGGTCGGCCTCGACCTGGGCCCCGGTGAGGTGAAGTTCGTCCAGATCGAGAAGAAGGACATCCTGAAGGCGGGCGTCTACTCGGTCGAGTACCAGGACGTCGAGATCGAGATCCAGGGCTGCGCCGGTTACGCCCAGGCCCGCGCCTACTCGGTCGTGGAGATCATCGGCGACCACTACTCCAAGACCACCCTCTACGGTGCCCCGTTCAGCATCGGCTGAGCGCATCCGACTTCGATCGCAAGGAATGACACACATGATCGACCGTAAGAATTCGGCCCGCATGGCCGGTCTGGTCGGCGCGGCCGCCGTGACTTTCGGCCTGCTGTCCGCCGGTGCCGCCAACGCCGACACCTTCGTTCCGCTGCCCGGCGGCGAGATCGTCAAGACCCTGTCCGACGGCTCGACCGTCACCGTTCGCCTGGTCGGCGAGTCGGCCCTCATCAGCCCGTCGATGGGCTCGACCCCGGTGCACCGCAACGCGTGGGTGTCCGGCTCCGCGCAGGTCGAGGTCTCCGGTAACGCCAAGGGCGGCAAGATCTACCCCGGTTACGTGGTGGGTTGCCAGGTCAACATCGACGGCGGCGGCGTCGAGGGTGGCGTCGAAGGCGAGAGCAGCTGGGACGGCGAGGACGTGAGCGTCGGCGCCGAGTCCGGTGCCGAACTGAGCCTCGGCCCCGGCCAGGCCAAGTCGTTCTACATTCTCGACATCGAGAAGGCCGACGACTACGGCAACGAGGACCACGGCACCAACAACAAGTTCAAGGGCAAGAGCGGCTCGGTGACCTGGGCCGACTCGACCATCGGCCTGAGCGGCTGCGCCGGGTACGCCCAGGCGCGTGCCTTCGTGAAGGTCAAGGTGGAGACCGAGAACGTGAGCTCGGTCGTCACCCTGTGGGGCCAGCCCTTCAGCATCGGCTGATCCTGACAACCCCAGCGGGGCCCGGCGTCCGAGTGGCGCCGGGCCCCGCCGCGTGATGACGAGAAGTCACCGGTGTCGGTGTCGCGCGACGACTTCGGGAATCGGCCGCGTGCCGTGGCAGCGCGACTTGTCCTCCTCCAGCCCGAGGTCGTGGCGATCACCCGACCCGGTGACCGTGACGAGAATGGATGACTTTCATTGCGGCGGCTCGGACGTTTTCTTTGCGATCACGTGACGATCCAGCGCGGGCAGTGTCAACTCGAAGCGCGCACCACCGCCCGGCCGCTCCGAGCAGCGGATCCGGCCCTGGTGTCCCGCAACGGTTTCGGCGACGAGGGCCAGGCCGATGCCGGTGCCGCCCGTGCGGCGCGAGGCGGTGACGAAGCGTTCGAAGATGCGTTCGCGGTCGGCCGCCTCGACACCGGGGCCTTCGTCGTCGACGGTGACGCGCACGTCGTCGCCGTCGCGCTCGACGCGCACCGCGGCCACACCGCCACCGTGGCGTTCGGCGTTGACGAGCAGGTTGAGCAGGGCGCGTTCGAGTTCCATCCGCCGCCCGCGCACCAGTCCTCGGTCGGTGGCCGTGAGCACCTCGGCGTCGACGCGACGGCTCGCGAGCAGGTGGGCCAGCAGTTCGGCCAGCGACAGCGGCGCCGGGTCGGAGCGGTGGATGCCCGCCTCGGCGCGTGCGAGGGCGAGCATGTCGTCGAGCAGACCGCGCAGGTAGGTGGTCTCCTCCACGAGCAGTCCCAGTGCGGCGCGCGGCCTTTCGGACAGTTCGTCGCGATGCCCGGCCAGCACGGTCGCGGTGGTGGTCAAGGTGGTGAGCGGGGTGCGCAACTCGTGACTGAGGTCGGAGACGAGCCTGCGTTCGCGTTCGATGCGCCGCTGCAGGGAGTCGACCATGGCGTTGAAGGCCTCGACGGTCGGCGACAAATCGACATCTTCGGGCCGCGACAAGCGCAGGTCGAGGTCGCCCGCGGCGATGCGCGACGCGGTGCCCGCCACCTGGCGCAGCGGGCGCAGCGCGAGGTGCGCGGCCCAGGCGCCGAGCGCGGCGGCCACCGCGACGGCGAGCACCGCGCAGGCGAAGAGGATGGTACGCAGCATCTTCAGGGTGTCCTCCAGCTCGCGCAGCGGCGCGAATTCCTGGAGGACGGCACCGTTTTCGACGTAGGTCGCGGTGCGCAGATAGGGCTCGCCCGCGATGCGCACACGGGTGGCGGGCGAGGGCACCTCGGCGGCCCGTTCGAGCGTGGCGACGGTGGCCTGGTCGGCGCCGAGCACGCCGGTGCCCGTGGTGGTGTCGAGGAGCGCGATGGTTCCGGCGGGCAGCCGCAACGATTCGAGGGCCTCCTGCCCGGTGGCCAGCGATTCCATCCGCAACCGGAGGATCTCGGCGTGCACCCCTACCGCGCGTTCGACCGTCCGAACCCGTTGGGACTCCATGTAATTGGTGCTGATGGCATACACCGAACCCGACAGCAGCACCGCGACGAGACTGGCGCTGAGGACGAACGCCGCTGTTACGCGACCACGCAGGCCGCGTAACCGGGTGGGCAACTCAGGACCCGGCATCGAGGCGATAGCCGAGCCCGCGCACGGTGACGATCAGGCGCGGTTCGGCGGGATCGCGTTCGATCTTGGTGCGCAGGCGGCGGATGTGCACGTCGACGATGCGGTCGTCGCCGAAGAACCCGCGGTCCCAGATCTTGTCGAGCAGCACCTGCCTGCTCAGCACGAGCCCGTCGTTCTGTGCCAGTTCGCACAGCAACCGGAATTCGGTGAGTGTCAGGTGCACGTCTTCGCCCGCCAGCCGCACCGAACCGCGCTCCGGGCAGAGGATGAGCTGGCGGTCGGCGTCGAGGACGAGTTCGACCACCTCGCGTTCGGTGTTGTTGCGGGTGCGCCTGCCCACGGCCCTGATCCGCGCGGTCAGTTCCTTGACCTCGAAGGGTTTGGTGACGAAGTCGTCGGCGCCTGCTTCCAGGGCGGCGACCACGTCGTGGGTGTCGTCACGGGCGCTGACCACGATGATCGGCACGTCGTGTTCGCGGCGCACTTCCCGGATGCAGGTGAAACCGTCCATGCCGCCGAGCATGAGGTCGACGATCAGAACGTCCGGCACGCCGATCCGGTGTACGTGTTCCAGTGCGTGCTCGGCGCTCTCGGCCTCGGCGACGATGTACCCCTCGTCCTCCATCGCCAGCCGTAACGACTCCCGCACGCGGGTGTCGTCCTCCACGATCATCAACTGGGCGTTCATGCCCTGCCCAGGTATGGGATCAGCTGGGGGAGCGCGACAGTGGGGTGATCGGCGAAGATCGGATCGGCGATCACGGAGAACTCCCAGCCCGTGCCGATGCGGTGCAGCTTGCCGAGTACGAAGCCGGTGTGCGAGGTGGCGCTGGACAGGTCGATGCGTACCATCTCCGCACCGCTCACGCTGTCGACGACACGGCAGAAACCGTTGACGACCTGGTCGAAAGTCTGCCCGGTGTAGCAGGTGACGAGAAAGACGATGGTGCTCGTCGCGACGTCGACACGTGTGAGGTCGACGGTGATCACCTCGTTGTCGCCGTCACCGTCGCCGGTGACGCTGTCGCCGAGGTGGCGCAGCGCGCCGTCACGAGACGTGAGTTGTTCGTGGAAGGCCGCGTCGACGAAGTCGTGTCCCGCGAACGACAGTGCCGTGATATTGAGGTCGATGTCCTTGCGCTTGCGGCCGAACAAGCCGGTGGGCGGGGCCGGGTCCCAGCCGAGGCCGACGGACACGTGGGTGAAGGTCATGGTGGTGCTCCTGTCGGACGGTCAGGGGGACGTCTGCTGGTAGACGTCCGGGACGCCGTCGCCATCGGCGTCGAGTGATTCGGCCTCGTCGAGACGGCGGTAGGTGCGGTTGCGAGCGCGCAGCACGATGGTCGCCAGCAGGGCCGCCGCGAGGGTGCCGCACAGGACACCGATGCGGACGTGGTCGGCATGGGTCGGGTCGCCTTCGAAGGCCAGTTCGCCGACCAGCAGTGACACCGTGAAACCGATGCCGCCGAGCAACGCGACACCGGCCACGTCCACCCACGTCAGGTCGGCGTCGAGTTCGGCGCGGGTGAGCTTGGCGGTGAGGTAGGTGGTGGCGGTGATGCCCACGAGCTTGCCCACGACCAGGCCGACGATGATGCCGATCGTCACCCGGTCGGCGAGGGATTCGGTGAGCCCGGTGAGGCCGCCGATGGTCACACCGGCCGCGAAGAAGGCGAAGATCGGCACCGCCACTCCGGCCGAGAGCGGGCGGATGGTGTGTTCGAAGCGTTCGGCCAGGCCGTGCTCGGTATCGGTCTCGCCGCGACCGGCGAGCACGGGCACCGTGAAACCGAGCAGCACACCCGCCACGGTGGCGTGGACGCCGGAGGAATGCACCAGCCACCACGTCACAAGGGCGAGCGGAACCAAGAGGAACGGCGAACTGATCCGGCGCTGCACAGCGACAGCGAACAGGGCGATCGGGATCAGGGCCAGCGCCAGATAGGGCAGGTGCAGTTCGCCGGTGTAGAAAATCGCGATCACGGTGACGGCCAGCAGGTCGTCGACCACGGCGAGGGTGAGCAGGAAGGTGCGCAGCGCGGCGGGCAGATGGGTGTTGATGACCGCGAGTACGGCGAGCGCGAAGGCGATGTCGGTTGCGGTCGGGATCGCCCAGCCGTCGACCGACCCGCCCCTGTTGATCGCGAAGTAGATGAGCGCGGGCACGGCCATGCCACCGACGGCTGCGACGACCGGAAGCGCGGCCCGGCGCGGATCGCGCAGATCGCCCGCGACGAACTCGCGTTTGAGTTCGAGGCCGACGACGAAGAAGAAGATGGCGAGCAGCCCGTCGGCGGCCCACTGACTCAGCGTGAGATTCAGGTGCAGCGATTCCGGGCCGATGCGGAAGTCGCGGAGCGCCACATAGGCATCCGCCCAGGGTGTGTTGGCCCAGACGAGCGCGACGATCGCCGCGACGATCAGCAGGACACCGCCCACCGTCTCCCGTCGCAGCACCTCGGTGACTCGACGAGATTCGGGCCAGCTGCCTCGGGTGAGGACAGTGCGTCGTGCCGCGCGGATCATGCGTGCCCGGGTGCGGTAGGTACGAACATGAAAGTTCCCGTCTTCACTCGAACCCCACTCGACGGAGTTCGAGCTGGGTTGCCGACCAGACTTCCCGGCGCACCAACCTTAACGATGCCGCACCCACCACACCCCGCGCAAACCGTGCGTCCGGCTAGCCGAGGGCGAATCGCAGCAGCGCCTGCTTGTCGCCCTGCTTGATCTTGCCCTTGCGATCGAGCACCTCGAGCTGCCACACCGGTCCGTTGCGGAAGGCCCGCGCGATGGCGTTGGCATTCTCGGCGCCGAGCAGCGACGGCCAGATATCGGCCACCGGCTGGCTGTCGGCGCCGGTGGCGTCGTAGATCTTGAACGAGACGTTGTTGGCCTTGTCGAACGAGGAACCCTTCTTGAACGCGGCCGCGAGGAACACGATGGCGTCGATCGCGGTCGGCACATTCGCGAAGGTGACGTGCACGGTCTCGTCGTCGCCCGCGGCCGCGCCGGTCTGCTCGTCACCGGTGTGCAGCACCGCGCCGTTGCCGAGCGGGTCGAGCGAATCGAGACCGGCGAAACGCACCGGCTCGCCGCCCTGCATCAGGACGGCGACGAGGTCGAGGTCGACGCCGCGCTTGCGGCGCGCGATGCCGAGCAGTCCACCGCTGGAACCGGCCGACGGATCCCAGCTCACCCCCACGCTCATCTTGGTGATACCGGCGAGATCGGCCGCGCCGTCTTCCTTCTTCAGAGTAATCACAGCTCCGAGGCTACGGACTTCCCGAGTTGCCCGCATGCCCAAGCGATTTCGCTGCCTCACCACCATCCGAGCACGGGGCCGATGGCGCGGCCGAGCGCGTCGGCGAGGGTGCGCGAGTAGGTGGCGGTGAGGTGGTGCTCGTCGTGGTAGATCAGCACATTGCCCTCGGCGACGGCGCAGACGGTCGGGCCGCACACGGCGTCGGTGAGGTCGACGGGGAAGACGTGCGGGAAGGGTGCCGCCGCTTCGCGCTGCGGGTCGATCGGGTCGAGTGCGTCGCTGCGCCGCATGCCGCAGCTGATGCGGTCGCCGCCCGAGGCCAGGCAGTCGGTGGCGCGGTAGCGCACGCCGTCGCGGCGCAGCCACGGTGTGTCGCGCAGGGTGAGCACCGCGAGGCCGCGCTCGGACAGGGCCGTCCACACATCGAGGAAATCCGGCGGGGTCTCGTCGCCTCCGGCGTCGCGGGGCCGGGTGCCGATGGTGAACACCCAGTCGGGGCGGTCGGTGCCGAGCCGGTCGATCACCTCGCGCGACCAGTTCCGGCAGTCGGGGATGGGTTCGCCGTTGTAGGTGGCGTCTTCGGCGAGGGTGAGCGGGCACCCCATCTTCAGATACACCTGGATGCGGAAGGAATGCTCCTCGGCCAGCACCTGCAGCGCGGGCAACCAGTGTTCGACGTGGGAGCTGCCCGCCATGGCGATGGTGCGTTCGGCGTCGGGGTCGCCGTAGGTGCAGGTGACGACGGAGCGGGTGTTCCAGTCGGCGATGCAGCCGTCGAGCGTCGGCGGTGGCTGGTCGTTGCGGGCCTCGAAGAGGTTGGGCCGCAACGGTTCGGGCGCGACGGGGGTGTTCGCGGTGAGGGCTCGCGCCCCGGGGTACCTGGTCGCCTCGGCGTCGGTGGTCGCGGCCGGTGGCGCCGCCCGCACGACGGCGAACTCCCAGGCCGACGCGGTCGCCACCACGGCCGCGAGCAATGCGGCGACGCCAGCGGTGACCAGGCGCCTGCCGGGCCGGCGCGTCTTGGCGCGCAGTGGTTTCTCGATCAGCTGGTTGGTGAGCCAGGCCAGTGCCAGCGACACCGCGATCACGCCGGTGCCACCGAGCAGGTCGACGTCGGCGCTGTCGCGTTCGGTGAGGAAGAAGATGAGAATCGGCCAGTGCCACAGGTACAGCGGGTAGGCGAGTTCGCCCAGCAACCGCATGTGCCGGTGCGCGAGCAGCCGGTTGGGGCCGTCCCATTCGTGGCGTGGCACGTTCGCGACCGACACGATCACCGCCGCGGCGGCGAGCACCGGAAGCAGGGCGGCCGGGCCGGGGAAGCGGTTGGCGGCGTCGCCGATCAGCCAGCCGCACAGCACGACTCCCGCGATGCCGAGGGCGGCCAGCGGCGCCCGGCACCAGCGCGGCAGCACCAGGTACGGTGCGGCGACCGCGAGTGCCGCGCCGATCAGCAGTTCCCAGCCGCGCGCGAAGGTGTCGTAGTAGTTCCAGCCCTGGTGGGCCGCGGTGCCCCGGGTCGCGTACACGAAAGATGCCGCGGCAGCGGCGATCACGATCACTCCGACAACGGCTCGCGCCTGGCGCAGCCGTGCGAACACCGCGACGAGGATCAGCGCGACCAGATAGAACTGGCCCTGCACCGACATCGACCAGAGGTGTTGCAGTGGGCTCACCGACGGGTCGGCGGCCAGATAGTCGGCCCAGGTGAGTGCCAATTCCCAGTTCTGTGCGAACAGCAGCGAGGCGAGCGTCTGCGCCGCGACCGCCGACCACTGGGTGTAGGGCAGCAGCAGCGTCGAGGCCACCAGAACCCCGGCCAGCACCACCGCCATGGCAGGCAGCAGCCGCCGCGCGGTCCGGCGAACCACCGGCCACACCCACCCGCGTGGACCGTGCTCGGCGCGGCGCAGCAGCATCCCGGTGAAGAAGTAACCGGACAGCACCAAAAAGACGTCCACGCCACCCGACACCCGGCCGAACCAGATGTGGAAAACCACGACCAGGCCGATCGCGAGGCCACGCAGACCGTCGAGGTCGGAGCGGTATTGCACTGTGCCGCTGCGTTGTTCGGCCGTCGAGCCCGAACCTGCCGAGGTCTCCGGCGAGAGAACCGAGGGTGACCACGCCATGTCATGTGACTATCACGCGGCCCGCGTGGATGTCACATCGAGGCATCGAAAACCGTGCGCCGCAGCGAAGATGGCGCGACGGGTTTGCCTTCCACCCGAACAGCCGCCAAAATTTCGGGAAGGGACGCGGACATCACCGAATCGATGCCGCGCGGGGCTGGGAGAGACCTGTGACACGCGAAGATCCGCCCGCCGGGGGTGCCGACGATCAGGGTTCGTGGTGGATGACACCGCGTGCCGACGGGCAACAGGCCGATGCCGCCCCGCCGACCGTGCGCGCGGATACGCCCGGTTTCGGGCAGCAGCCCCCGCCGAGCCAGCCGCAGTGGCCGGTCGGTCAGCAGAGTCAGCCGTGGCAGCAGCCGCCGGTGAGCCAGCCGTGGCAGCAGCCGATGCCGGGTCAGCCGATGCCCGGTCAGCCGATGCAGGGTCAACCGATGATGGGGCAGCCGCAGTGGCAGCAGCCGCGGCCGCCGTACGCGCGGTCGGGGTCGTCGTCGACGCCGTGGTTGATCGGCGGTGCGGTGGTCTGCGCGTTCCTCGTGCTCATCGTGATCGCGGTGGTGATCGGCGGCAACTCCGATCCCGATTCGCCCGTCGTCGCCGCGCCCACCACCACGTCCTCGACGGTGCCGTCCACCTACTCCACCACCTCGGCCGCACCGACCTCGAAGCCGTTCGACTGGAACACCCTCGACAGTGCCGCCACCGACGACACCCCGCTCACCGTGAAAGCCCTGCTGCCGCAAAGCTTCACCGACTCCAAGGGCGTGCTCTACACCCTGCGTGCCAGCGGTGAACACGGGTGCGATCAGCCGGGCAACTCCGACAACGTGTCGTCCGCGATCACGTCCAACGGGTGCACCACCAATATCACCGGCTCCTACATCGACAAGGACGACCACATCCTGGTGTCGGTGAACGTGCTGGTGTTCCCCACCGACTCCGCCGCCCGCTCCGCCTACGACACCCTCGACGGCCAGACCCAGGACTGGGGAATCTGGTGCCCCACAACCGGTCTGGCCAGCGATACCTGCCACGGTGACATCATGTCCGCCACCCGGGTGCAGTGGTCGGCCTACAGCCATCGCTACTTCACCCAGGCCACCGGCATCTACATCGACCTGTCCGACAACAGCAGCCTCGAGGAATGGTGCAAGGCGGGCGCCAACGCGGCGGCCACCACCGTCGGCCCGAAGAACTACTGGCAGAAGTGATCAGCGCGCTCGTCGCTCGGCGAGCAAGGCGGTGAACTCTTCGGCGTAAGCGAGCTGGCGGCGCAGTTTCGCGACACTGTCCTCGGCTTTGGCGTGCAACGCGGCGAGCAGTTCACGGGCCGACGGGTCGCCGAGATCGTCGAGGGCGGACAGCAATTCGCCCATCTCGGCCAGGGTGAAGCCGAGCGGCTTCATCCGGCGGATCACCAGCAGCCGGTCGATATCGTCCTCGGTGTACAGGCGGAACCCGCCCGCGCTGCGTGCCGAGGGCCGCACCAGGCCCACCTCGTCGTAGTGCCGAATCGTCTTGACCGACAACTCGGTTCGTTCGGCGACCTGACCGATCTGCAAATGCGCGCGGGCGGGCATCTCAGTGCCCTGCCAGGTGCCCGGAGAGCCTGCCGTGGCGCTGTTCGGAGGCCGCGTCGAGCCCGACGATCTCGACCTTCTTGCCCTTGGACTCGTACTTGGTGGTGATCGCGTCCAAAGTGGCGACCGTCGAGGCGTCCCAGATGTGCGCGTCGGACATGTCGATCACGATATTGCGTGGGTCGTCGACGTAGTCGAATTGGTACACCAGGTCGTTGCTCGAGGCGAAGAACAGTTCGCCGCGAACCTTGTAGACCCTGGTGTCGATGTCGCCGTCGTGGTCGATATCGGCCTCGCCGATCTTCTCGACCTCGGTGAAGTGGGCGACGCGGTGGGCGAAGGCAACCATCGCGGTGAGCACGCCGGCGATCACGCCGTAGGCGAGGTTGTGCGTCGCCACCGTGACGGCGACGGTGACCAGCATGACCGCGGTTTCGGCGAAAGGCATGCGGCGCAAGGTTTTCGGGGCGATCGAGTGCCAGTCCAAGGTGCCGACCGACACCATGATCATCACGGCGACGAGGGCGGCCATCGGGATCAGGGCGACGATGTCACCGAGCCCGACGACCAGGATCAGCAGGAACACCCCGGCCAGGAACGTCGAAATCCTGGTGCGCGCACCGGAGGACTTCACATTGATCATCGTCTGGCCGATCATGGCGCAACCGCCCATACCGCCGAAGAAGCCGGTCACCACATTGGCCACACCCTGGCCCCAGCCCTCGCGGGTCTTGTCGGAGTGGGTGTCGGTGATGTCGTCGACGAGCTTGGCGGTCATCAACGACTCGAGCAGGCCGACCAACGCCGTCGCCAACGCGTACGGGGCGATGATCTTCAGCGTTTCCAGCGTGAACGGCACATCGGGGATCAGCCAGGTGGGCAGGCTCGACGGCAGCTCGCCCTCGTCACCCACGTTCGGGACGTCGAGCGAGAACACGAGGGTCGCGGCGGTGAGCAGCACGATCGCCACCAGCGGGGCAGGGACGACGTCGGACAGCTTGGGCAGTAAGACCATGATCGCGATACCGATGGCGACCATCGGATACACCAGCCACGGCACCCCGAGCAGGTGCGGGATCTGCGCCGTGAAGATGAGGATCGCCAGCGCGTTGACGAACCCGACCATCACGCTGCGCGGGATGAACCGCATCAGCCGCGCGACCCCGATCACGCTGAGCACGATCTGCAGCACACCGGCGAGGATGACCGTGGCGATCAGGTAGTCCAGTCCGTACTGCCGCATGACGGGCGCGATCACCAGGGCGACCGCGCCGGTCGCGGCCGAGATCATCGCCGGGCGGCCACCGACGAACGCGATGGTGACGGCCATGGTGAACGACGCGAACAACCCGACCCGCGGGTCGACCCCGGCGATGATCGAGAACGAGATGGCCTCGGGGATCAGGGCGAGCGCGACCACCAACCCGGCCAGCACTTCCGTGCGGAGGCGGCGCGGGCTGCGCAGGGCGGCCATCACCGACCCTTCGGTCTGTCTACTGGCGGACACGGCTGTCCCCATCGGCTGCTCCCAACGAAAGTGTCGCCATCACGGCGCTCGGCCGGCACGAGCGGACGCCCGTGCGATCGACCAACCCTACCCTCCCGTAAGGGTAGAGTCGGTCGGTGGTGGTCACGAGGAGATAACCCCGGGGTGCGAGCTTCGCCACTGCCGGCCGCGCTCGTGACGGGGGAGTGGGCGCGAGATTCGGCGATCGACGGGGGTTCCCGCACGACCCGAGCTCATGTCACGAACTGGTCAACGGCCCAGATCACATGGAAAGTGCCAGGTCGCGCGCCTAAGGTCGGTTACCGAGTTCGACGAGATGGAGTATTCGCCAAGAGGAAGTTGGGGGCGGACATTGCTTCGCAAGAGACCCAGTACACAGACGTGCCGTGACGCGGTGGAGTTGGCCGTGCGAGCACCGTCGGTGCACAACACCCAACCGTGGCGGTGGCGCATCGGGCACGGCCGCGTCGACCTGTTCGCCGATTTCGGCCGTCAGGTCACCGCGACCGATCCCCGCGCCCGCGCGCTGATGGTGAGCTGCGGTGCCGCGCTGCACCATCTGACCGTCGCGTTCGCGATGCTCGGCTGGCACGCGGTCGTCGAACGGCTGCCCGATCCCGCGCGGCCCGATCACCTCGCGCGGGTCGAACTCACCCCGCGCTCGCCGAGCGATCACGACATCCAGTTGGCCGCCGCCATCCATGTGCGCCGCTCCGACCGGCGCCGCTTCCCCGACCTGCCCATCCCGGCGCGCGACCTGCGGACGGTGTCGCGCTGTGCCTCACGGTTCGGCGCCGCGGCCCGCCACGTTCCGGACATGCTGCTGCCCGAGCTGGCCGAACCCATGCGCTCGGCCGCCGCCCGGCACGCCGTCGACGGTGACTACCTCGCGGAACTGAGCGAGTGGAGCGGTTGCCACGGTGACCTCACGGGTGTGCCCGCCCACAACGCCCCCGCGCCCCGCCGCCCCGACGAACTACCGGTGCGGGTCTTCGCCGACGCGCAGCTGTCGGAGTACACCGACGAACCCGACGCCGCACACTGGCTGGTCGTGTGCACCCCGCGCGACACCCGGCTCTCCCAGTTGCGCGCGGGCGAGGCGACGAGCGCCATCCTGCTCGAAGCCACCCGGCTCGGTCTCGCCACGAGTCTGCAGTCCGAACCCCTCGGCATGCTCGACCTGCGCGACCAGATTCGCACCACGGTCCTGCAGGAATGTGCCTTCCCACATGTGATGGTCCGCCTCGGCGTCATGCCCCACGCCGCCGCACCTCTGGAATCCACTCCTCGCCGCCTCGTGGACGACGTCATCGAGTACGACGAGACCGTGTTCGCCATGGCCTAGTTCTCCGCCCGGCAGTCCCCGTCAGCGTCGCCGCCCGATCCGGGTGCGCGGCGCTGACGTGCGTTCGGGCTCGAACGAAACCGGCTCGCCATCCGTAATCATCTCTGTCACGCGGCGATATACGACTGTATCGCCAGACGCGTACTGCCGCTTCGGACAACGATACGTGCGGGTAACCCTGCCTCGCGGTACACATACGTGGCAGAAGAAGGCAGACTGCCAGCAATCGCGAGTTTCGCAACCTCACCCGTCCGGGCCAGGTCCTTGGAGAATTGTGGAAGGAGTCGGCGAGTGTTCAGCCGTATCGCCATCGTGAATAGGGGAGAGGCCGCTATGCGCCTCATCCATGCCGTGCGTGATCTGGCGGCGGCGACAGGACTACCGATCGAAACGGTGGCCCTGCACACCGACGTCGACCGCACCGCGACCTTCGTGCGCGAGGCCGACATCGCCTACGACCTCGGGCCCGCCTCGGCCCGCCCGTACCTCGACCTCAAGGCGCTCGAGAAGGCACTGGTCGCCACCAAGGCCGACGCCGCCTGGGTCGGCTGGGGCTTCGTCGCCGAGGACCCCGCCTTCGCCGAGCTGTGCGAGCACATCGGTGTCACTTTCATCGGCCCGAGCGCCGACGCCATGCGCAAGCTGGGCGACAAGATCGGCGCCAAGCTGATCGCCGAGGAAGTCGGCGTCCCGGTGGCGCCGTGGAGCCGCGGCCCGGTCGACACCATCGATGACGCCATCGAGGCCGCGGGCCGCATCGGCTACCCACTGATGCTGAAGGCCACGGCCGGTGGTGGTGGGCGCGGCATCCGCGTCATCACCAACGAAGCCGAACTCGTCGACGCCTACGAGCGCACCAAGCAGGAAGCCGCCCGCGCCTTCGGCAGCGGTGTCGTGTTCCTCGAGCGCCTGGTCACCGGTGCCCGCCACGTCGAGGTCCAGGTGATCGCCGACGGTCAGGGCAGCGCGTGGGCGCTCGGCGTGCGCGACTGCTCGGTGCAGCGACGCAACCAGAAGGTCATCGAGGAGTCGGCGTCGCCGGTGCTGAGCGCCGAGCAGACCGCCGACCTGAAGGCCTCGGCCGAGCGCCTCGCGATCGCCGTCGGCTACTGCGGCGCGGCCACCGTCGAATTCCTCTACCACCCCGGCGACCAGCTGTTCGCCTTCCTCGAAGTCAACACCCGACTCCAGGTCGAGCACCCGATCACCGAGATCACCACCGGTTTCGACCTCGTGCACGCCCAGATCCGCGTCGCCTCGGGCATCAAGCTGGAGGGCGCCGCGCCCGCCGAGCGCGGCCACGCCATCGAGGCCCGCCTCAATGCCGAGGACCCGGACCGCGACTTCGCACCCGCCCCCGGCCGCATCGTCCGCCTCGACCTGCCCGCGGGCCCCGGTATCCGCGTCGACACCGGTGTGAGCGAAGGCGACACCATCCCCGCCGACTTCGACTCGATGATCGCCAAGATCATCGCCTACGGCCGCGACCGCGACGAGGCGCTCGGCCGGTTGCGCCGGGCCATGGCCGAGACCCGCGTCGTCATCGAGGGCGGTGCCACCAACAAGAGCTTCGTGCTCGACCTGCTCGACCAGCCCGAGGTGATCGACGCCAGCGCCGACACCGGCTGGATCGACCGCGTGCGCGGCGAGGGCCGCCTGGTCACCCACCGCCACTCCACCGTCGCCCTGGCCGTCGCCGCGATCGACGCCTACGAGGAAGACGAACGCGCCGAACAGCACCGGCTGCTGTCCACCGCGTCGGGTGGCCGTCCGCAGGTGCAGCACCAGAGCGGTCGCCCGCTCGACCTGAAACTGCGCGGCGCGAGCTACCGCGTGCGCGTGGCCCGCATCGGCGCGCACCGCTTCCGCGTCGGCATCGAGGCCGGTGCCGAGCTGCGCACCGCCGATGTCGATCTCGATCGTTTCGATCGCCACACCGGCCAGATCGTCGTCAACGGCACCCGGTACCGCCTGATCACCGGCACCCACGGCCCCACCCACGTGGTCGATGTCGACGGCATCACCCACCGCATCAGCCGCGACGAGGGCGGCGTGGTCCGTTCGCCCGCGCCCGCGCTGGTCGTCGGCACCCCCCTCGAAGTCGGCGCCGAGGTCGAGGCCGGCGCGCCGGTCCTCGTGCTCGAGTCGATGAAGATGGAAACCGTGCTGCGCGCGCCGTTCCGCGCCCGCCTCAAGGAATGCGCGGTCTCGGTCGGCACCCAGGTGGAGACGGGCGCGCCGCTGCTGCGCCTGGAACCGCTGGCCGACGACGACGCCGAGGACACCGCCGCCACCGGCACGGTCGTCCTCGACCTGCCCGCCGAGCCGACCCCGCGCAGCCCCCACGAGCGGATGTCGCGTGGCCTGCAGGACCTGCGCAGCCTGCTGCTCGGCTTCGACGTCGACCCGCACGACAACAGTCGCGTACTCGACGACTACGTCATCGCACGCAAGGAAACCGTCGCCGACAACATCCGCCCGCTCGGCGAGGAACTCGAACTGGTGCAGGTCTTCGCCGACCTCGCCGAACTGAGCCACAACCGGCCCGCAGACGACGACGGCGCCCACAGCCACGTGCACAGCGCCCGCGAGTACTTCCACACCTACCTGCAGAGCCTCGACGTGGAGCGGGCCGGGCTGCCCGAGTCCTACCAGGCCAAGCTGTCGGCCGCGCTCGGCCACTACGGCATCACCGAACTGGACCGCACGCCCGACCTCGAGGCCGCCGTCTTCCGGATCTTCCTGGCCCAGCAGCGGCCCGCCGAGACCGGCGCGGTGATCACCACCCTGCTGCGCGAATGGCTCACCGAGCCCATGCCCGATCAGGTGCTGCGCGAGCCGGTGGGTCTTGCCCTCGAACGGCTCGTCGCCGCCACCCAAGTCCGTTTCCCCGTGGTCGCCGACCTCGCCCGCGGCCTGGTGTACGCCTGGTACGGCCAGCCGCTGCTGCGCCGCAACCGCGCCCGCGTCTACACCAATGTCCGCAGGCACCTGAGCTACCTCGACGCCAACCCGCAGGCCTCCGACCGCACCGAGCGGATCGCGGAGATGGTCCGCAGCACCGAACCGCTCGTCCGCCTGCTCGGTCAGCGGCTGCAGCGCGGCAAGCCCGACCACACCGCCATGCTCGAGGTGCTCACCCGCCGCTACTACGGCAACAAGGGCATCACCGGGGTCCGCACCGAGCAGGTCGGTTCGACCACCTTCGTCGTCGCCGAACGCGCCGGGTCGAGCCTGGTCTCGACCGCGGTGAGCTTCGCCGCGCTCGGTACCGCCCTGGACGGGCTGGCCGAGCTGGCCCGCGGCGCGGTGTCCATCGACGCCGACATCTACCTCAGCTGGGAGGACCAGCCCGAGGACTTCGACGCCATGGCGGTGGCCCTGCAGGAAGTGCTCGGCGCGCACCCGCAGCCGAACCAGGTGCACCGCATCACCGCGACGGTCGCGGGCAGCGGCGGCTCGGTCATGCACCACCACTTCACCTTCCGTCCCTCGGTCACCGGCATGGCCGAGGAGCGGCTGATCCGTGGCCTGCACCCCTACATCGCGCAGCGCATGCAGATGGAGCGGTTGCGCAAGTTCGACCTCACCCGCCTGTCGTCCTCGGACGAAGAGGTGTACCTGTTCCGTGCCGTGGCCAAGGAGAACCCCTCCGACGATCGGCTGATCGCCTTCGCCCAGGTGCGTGACCTGGCGGCGCTGCGTGAGCAGGACGGCAGGCTGGTCGCGCTGCCGACGGCCGAGAGCGCCATCGCCACCTGTGTCGACTCGATCCGCCGGGCCCAGTCGCGGCGCCCGTCGGCCAAGCGGCTCAACACCAACCGCATCGTGATGTACATCTGGCCCCCGATGGATGTCACCCGGGCGGAACTCGAGACCATCGGTGGTCACGTGCTGCCGTCGGCGGCGGGTGTGGGTCTCGAGGAGATCCTGCTCATCGCCCGCCAGCGCGATCCGCAGACCGGCGAGCTGAACAAGATCGTCGTCCGGATCTCCTTCGACGCCACCGGCGGCACCGAGGTGACGGTCGGCGAGCGGACCGATGAAGCCGTCGAACCGCTCGACGAGTACCGCCAGAAGGTCCTGCGCGCGGCGGCCCGCAACACGGTCTACCCGTACGAATTGACCGGACTGCTCGGCGAATTCGCCGAGTACGACCTCGACGAGAACCACGCGCTCGTCCCCGTCGACCGGCCGAAGGGCCACAACAAGGCGGCGCTCGTGGCCGGTGTGGTCACCACGCCGACCCCGCGTCACCCCGAGGGCGTCACCCGGGTGCTGCTGCTCGGTGACCCGACGAAATCCCTTGGTGCCCTGTCGGAGCCGGAGTGCCGCCGCGTGATCGCGGCGCTGGATCTGGCCGAACAGATGCGGGTTCCGCTCGAGTGGTACGCGCTGTCCTCGGGTGCGCGGATCTCGATGTCCTCGGGCACCGAGAACATGGACTGGGTCGCGGCCGCGCTCAAGCGGATCGTCGAATTCACCCAGGACGGCGGCGAGATCAACATCGTCGTCGCGGGCATCAACGTCGGCGCCCAGCCGTACTGGAACGCCGAGGCCACCATGCTCATGCACACCAAGGGTGTGCTGGTGATGACGCCGGATTCGGCGATGGTGCTCACCGGCAAGCAGTCGCTGGACTTCTCCGGTGGTGTGTCGGCCGAGGACAACTTCGGCATCGGCGGTTACGACCGGGTGATGGGCCCCAACGGTCAGGCGCAGTACTGGGCGCCGAACCTCGGTGCGGCGCGCGATGTGCTGATGTCGCACTACGAGCACACCTACGTCGTCCCCGGTGAGTCCGCACCGCGCCGGGCCACCAGCACCGACCCCGTCGACCGGGACATCTCCAGCTTCCCGCACACGCTGGCCGACAGCACCTTCGCCACCGTCGGCGAGATCTTCTCGGCGGCCGCGAACCCGGATCGCAAGAAGCCCTTCGACATTCGCACGGTGATGCGCGCGCTGGCCGACCAGGACCACCCGGTGCTGGAACGCTGGGCGGGCATGGCCGACGCCGAGACCGCCGTGGTGCAGGACGCGCACCTCGGCGGAATCCCGGTGTGCCTGCTGGGTATCGAGTCGCGCAATGTGCCGCGTCGCGGCCTGGTACCCACCGACGGTCCCGACACCTACACCGCGGGCACCCTGTTCCCGCGCTCGTCGAAGAAGGCCGCCCGCGCCATCAACGCGGCCAGCGGTAACCGTCCGCTTGTCGTGCTGGCGAACCTGTCGGGCTTCGACGGTTCGCCGGAGTCGATGCGCAAGCTGCAGCTCGAGTACGGTGCCGAAATCGGCCGCGCCATCGTCAATTTCGACGGCCCCATCGTGTTCTGCGTGATCTCGCGCTACCACGGCGGTGCGTTCGTCGTCTTCTCGAAGGCACTGAACCCGAACATGACCGTGCTCGCCCTGGAAGGCTCGTTCGCCTCGGTACTCGGTGGCGCGCCCGCCGCCGCCGTGGTGTTCGCCGGTGAGGTCAACGCCCGTACCGCCGCCGATCCCCGGATCGGCGAACTGGAGGCGCGCGTGGCCAACGCCTCGGGCACCGACCGGGCGACCCTGGCCGCCGAACTCGACGAACTGCGGTCGTCGGTGCGCGCGGAGAAGCTGGGCGACGTGGCGGCCGAGTTCGACCGCGTGCACAACATCCAGCGCGCGGTGGAGGTCGGCTCGGTCGACGCGATCGTCAGCGTCGCCGACCTGCGCCCGCGCATCATCGAAGCGATCGAAACCCGCCTGGGCTAGGCGATTTCGGGGACCGGCCGCCCTGCTCGGGCGGCCGGTCACAGCTTCGTCATGATTCCGCTCGCCCGAACTGGGTAATTCTCGGTTGGCAGCCTGTCGGCTGTCGATCGAGAAGGGATAAGGTTTGTCGATTTCCGCTGACGAATCCCAGAGTCGAAATCCGAACAAAGGTTACATTGCCCTCTTGGGCTGGAGTTTGAACGCCGTAGCGGCTGTCGATCGTTTCGATCGGCGCTACATCGTGGTAGCCCCCGCATGGGCGCAAGATTATTGCACAGAACACAACATTCCCTATATTCCATGGGATTTCGAACGTCTCAACGATCGTTCGATGGAGATCGCGGAAACGCTGAAGGATCTGGGCGTCGACGTCGCCATCCCGATCTTCGAGGAAACCGTCGAATGGGCGGGCGCGATCAATTCCGTGCTGCTCGACAACCCTCGCCTGCTCGGGCAGGCCATGCTGCTGCGCGACAAGTCGCTGATGAAGCGGCGCGCTCAGCTCGGCGGCATCCGGGTCGGCATCTTCGAGGAGGCGCACGACCGCGACGACGTGGCCCGTTTCCTCAAACGGGTCAACCAGACGCTGCTCAAGCTCGACGGCGATCCCAACGACCCGATCCACCTCAAGGCCTTCGACAAGGCGGGCTGTCTCGGGCACCGGGTGATCCGCACCCCCGACGAGATCGACACGATCCCCGACGACGAGTTCCCGATGCTGATGGAATCGCACCTCGACGGCTGGGAGTTCGCGGTGGAGGCCTGGGTACACAAGGGCCGCATCTGCTTTCTCAACATCTCCGAATACGTCACCCTCGGCTATTCGGTGTTCGTTCCGGCCACTCCTGAACTGGAGAAGTATCGGCCGGAGATCACCCGTCAGGTCGAAAAGCTCATCAAGACCTTCGACATCGAATTCGGCTTCATCCATCCCGAGTACTTCGTCACCAGCGACGGCGAGATGTATTTCGGCGAGGTCGCCTATCGCCCACCGGGTTTCAAGGTGTTCGAACTACTCGAACGCACCTACGGTTTCAACGCCTATCACGCGCTGGTGCTGGCCTTCGACCCGAAGACCACCGACGAGGAGATCGACGCCTTCTTCCCGAAGGAAGTCGTCGACGCCACCGGGCACGCCGGATGCTTCGGGGTGTATCCGCGCAGGCGGGTGGTCAGCCAGCTGTCGATTCCGCCGGAGACCGAGGACCACGACTATTTCGAGTCCCACGAGCTCACCGAGCCGCTGGCCGAGAAAGTCACCAAGCGAACAGCTTTCGGCAACCATTGGGGCCTGCTCTATTTCTTCGGCGACGACCCGTACACTCTGCGGGATCTGCTGAAGCGACAAGAAGAGCTCGACTTCTACATCTGATCGGATCGGCGATTGAGTCCAAGCGACCAGGCGACGCTCGACAAGCGTCTCGCCACCCTCGACCACGCCACCGGGGCCCTGCACGACACCGGCGAATTCGGCAAGCAGGTGAAGCTGCCGAGAGTGCTCGACGCGCTGCGCCGGGTACTGCTGGTGCCGGGCGGGTGTGCGGCGGTGCGCGAGCGAGCGCAGCGCCTCGAGGCGGCAGGCCTGTTCCTCGGCACCGATTGGGCGCAGCCGCAGATTCTCATTCCGGCGCTGAGCACCGGTTCGCTGCGCAGTGGCAATGCCGACACCGTTGTGGTGGAGGCGGTGAGCGATCTGCGGTTGCTCGCTGTGGCCAAGGGCGATTACGAGCATCCGCTGATCTCGGCCGCGGCGGCCGGTGAGCACCTGTCGCAGGTGCTCGCGGTGAATCTGTCGCTGCTGTTCTCGCCGCCCACGGAGGCCGAGCGGGAGCAGCAGGGGCGGATGGCGCAGGTGTCGCGCGAGCTGCTGCACTACCTGGTCGCCGAGGTCGGGTACGAGAAGGTGCTCGAGAATCTCGTGGACGAGATCTGGCGCATTCTGCGACAGCGGCCCATCCAGGTCGACGCGGTGAAGCGGATGATCACCCAGATCGCGGTGGCCAGAGCCAATCCCGATGTCGATCTCGGCGCAAGCGGACTCGGCGCCGACCGGCTCATCAGCAGCCTCTACGGCACCACCGAGGGGTGCCGGGAGGACCCCGGCGTCGAGATCTACCGCGCCCGCCTCGAATCCATGGACGACAGCGCCCTGCAGTACGAGGCGACAGGTTTCGCGCGTTCCATGCACGACACCGGCCTGGTATCGCCGTATCACGCTGTGCTGCTGCGCTTTCTGCTCGGCAAGGGTGAATATCTGCTCGGCGAGGCGATGGGTTTGTCGAGCACCGGTCGCGACAGCCTGCTCTGCTACCACGAGCTCGTCCGCACGCTGATCGAGCAAGCTGTGTTCGTCGAAACAGCGCAGTGTGTCTACGGTTTGGCGTTGCTGCTCGAACGCGGCATCCTCTATCAGCCGCCGGTGGCGCCCGCGCTGTGGCGGCAACTGTCGCTGCGCCTGTCACCGCATTCGCAGCAGCGGTTGACGCAGGTGTTCGGCGCCGTGCCCGACCCGCGCGCGCGGTTGCTCGCCGGGGTGCTGTCGGTGCTCGGTCAGCCGCTCGGCATCGGCCAGGGCGACAACCCCACCTGCCAATCGGCGCGGGCCCTGTCGATGTGGGCCTACAACGATCCCGACTACCTGCTGCAATCGGTGGTGTGGGCCGCGCGCGACGACGAGATCGTCATGCACTTCGAAGGTCAGCCGCTGTCCTCACGCGAGCACGGCGACCAGGCGAACGCCCTGCTGCACCACGACCTCGACCCGGTATCGCTACTGGTCGTGCCCCATCTGGACCGCATCTACGCCGAAATGGGCCACCGGTGCGCCGGTCGTGAGGGCGACCCGCATCGCTGGATCAACCCCGAATTCCACGGGTGGTGGTCCGGGCGGGGCTTCCGCATCAATGTCGATGTCGCCACCGGCAATCTCGTCGACCTCGACGATTTCCAGCGCCACTTCTACGCGAGCTATCACCCCTTCTACAACGGCAATCAGCCCGTGATCCACCCGCAGCCCGCCGGTATCGCGGTCACCGACAGCGCCGCCCGCTTCGTCGGCTGGCACGCGATCACCATCCTGCGCGTGAGCCTCGACCCGCAGGGCAAGATGCGCGTCTACTTCTACAACCCCAACAACGACAGCGGCCAGGACTGGGGCGACGGAGTAGTCGTCGGCACCGCGGGCCACGGCGAACGCTTCGGCGAAGCGTCACTGCCCTTCGAGCAGTTCGCCTCACGGCTCTACATCTTCCATTTCGACCCGCTCGAGCCCGGCGAATCGGCAGCCGTGGACCGCGCGGAACTGGATCGGGTCACCGGCTACATCCGGCGCAGTTGGGGTGCGGACCGACTACCGCCGGAAAATGGTGTGGCCGAACAGGATTAACTGTGCGTCGCGAGGTAGACCAGCGTGGCCACGCCGAGCGCGAGCGCGCCGAGAATGCCGCCGGCGATGGTGTCGGCGCGATTGGTCGCGATCCCACGTTCGATCCTGTCCCACCCGACGAACGCCGCGCCGACCGCGATCACGGCGGCGGGCACCGCGAGAAACTCACTCGCGAACGGGATCACGGAGAATCCGCACGCGAAGATGCCGAGAACCAACGAGAGCAGTCCCGCACCGTTGCGCGGCGGCGGCAACTGGGGTCCTGGCATTCCCCGAGCGTAGCGGGAGGGGCGTCGGCGGGCACCGCGTTGGCGGCGGTGACGGCGTGCGTGAGCGCGCGCTCCTCGTCGGCACCGGCCCGTCGCTGACCGGTTGCTGGTGACGGCCTCGGCATCTGTTCTATTTCATTTTCGTCCGGAAGTTACTCGGCGTTATATCGTGCAATTCCCTGTTCGAATGCGCTGATGCTCAGGACGAAATGGGGTTTCGCAATGATGGTCGGGGCAGGGAAGGGTTCGCTGAGAGGAAGCCGTCGCGCGGTTCGGGTGCGTGCGCGGCGGCCGTTGCGGGTGACGGAACTGGTCACCGGGGCGATGGTGTTGCTCGCCGCGGGTGGCGGAATGGCGGGGCCGGTCATCGCGGCCGTACTGGTGTATCGGGCGGGTGGGCCGCAGGTCGGCACCGCCGTCACGGCCTCGCTGGTGGTGGCGATCGCGGCGGTGGCGGTGTGCCTGGTCACCGGGCTCTGGCTGCTGGCCACGGCGTGGCGTCGTCGCACACCGCGCCCGGCTACCGACACCACGACCGTGCGACCCCCGGTGTCCCACGGCCTCCGTCCCCGGCTGGGGATGAGCGGCGTCGCCGTGCGAGGTGCGCCATGACGGCGGCAGAGCGGGTCGGCGTCGTCGAATGCCATCGGTGCCGGTTGTTCGTCGAGGTTCTCGACCGGGACCGGTGCGGGACACGGCTCGCCCAGCTTCTCGCACGCGCCAGGCAGCACTGGACCAGCCACAGCGATCGCGCCGTGTTCGGTCCACGAAACCACTGGGACGGCATCACCCTCGACGATGCCGTCCGGTGCCCGGGCGACCTGGTCGAGGCGGCCGCGGCCGGTTGCGGCTGCGGTGACCAGGCCGAGGACCTGGCCACCGTCCTCATGCTGCTCTCGGGCTGTCCCGTCGTGGTCGAGCCGGTCGCGGGGCAGCCGTGTTTCCTGCTGTCCTTGTACGGCCTGGCCGACGACGATCTCGGTCTCGCCGAAACCCTCGTCCAGGTCTTCGAGCTCGACCATTCCCTGCGCGTCGTCGACCGGACCAGCTGGACCGTTCCGGTCGCCGCCCGCTGACCCTCAGCCGCGCACCGCGAGCGCGTCCACCTCGAACAGCATTCCCGGCAGGGCGAGCGCGGCGACGCCGAGCAGCGTCTGGGTGGGCGGTCGCTCACCCCAGATCTGCGCGATCTTCTCGCCGAGCACGGTCAGCTTGTCGAGGTCGTGCTCGACGATGAACGTGCGCAGCTGAGCGACGTCGCTGTAGTCCAGACCCGCTGAGCGCAACGCGGTTCCGAGGTTGGCGAAGGCCCGCTCGACCTGTCCGGCGAAGTCGTCGGTGGTGGTGTGGCCCTGTGCGTCCGAGTCGTACTGACCCGCGATCAGCACGAGCTCACCGCTCACCTTCGCGACATGGCTGTAGCCGAATCCGGTGGGATCGTGCAGGTCGGCTGGGTTGCTGATATCCAAAGGCATGGCGTCTCTCCTGTGTGCGCGAATGGTCGGCACAGGGGAGACGACGCACCGCCGGGGAGTGTGACAACCGCTAGCGCGCGTCCGAGGGGTGGGGTCCGGTGCCGAACGGGTTGGGCTCGTCGTCGGCGAGAACGCCCACGAAGGGCTCGCCCTCACCGGCGAACACGTACGCGCCGTCGGCGATGCGCTCGATGAGGCCGCGCGTCCACCTCGCTTCGCTGTCGGCCGAGTCGACCCACATGTGCATGATCTCGCCGATGTGCCCGAGCTGCCCCGGTCCCTGCTCCGGGGTGTAGTACTCGGTGACCGAGGTGCGCCACTGCTCGAGCTTGCCGATGCGCTGTTCCAGCAGGGTCACCACCTCGTCACGGGGGAGGTCGACCATGAACCCGATGCCCGCCGAGAGCATGTCCACCTTCTGGTCGTAGGAGGTGAGGGCCTCGCGCAGCAGGGTGAAGTACTCCTCGGTGCCCGCCTCGGTCAGCTCGTACTCGACGCGCGGAGGTCCGCCGACGGTGCTCGGCGCGACTTCGTGGGCGAGCAGGAGCCCCTGCTTGGCCGACTGCTTGAGCGCGTGGTAGATCGACCCGGGTTTGGCGTTGGACCATTCGTGGGCGCCCCAGAACTCCAGGTCGTTGCGCACCTGGTAGCCGTGCGCGCGCCCGTGTTGACGGACCGCGCCGAGAACCAGCAGCCGGATCGCTGACATGGCCGTCTCCCTTCCGCGTGATGGCAACCAAAGGTAGCAGCGGATCAAGTTTGACTACTCGATCCAGTAATCAAGTTTGACTAATCGAGCGCACGAGCGTACGTTAGCCGACCTAGTCAAGTTTGATTAATGGGAGGGTGAAGTGAGCGACCACGAGATAGTCGTCGAGGGCCTGCGCAAGAAATACGGCGCGAAACAGGCACTCGACGGACTCGACCTGGCTGTGCGCACCGGAACCGTGCACGCCGTACTCGGCCCGAACGGCGCGGGCAAGACCACCGCCGTGCGCATCCTCGCCACGCTGCTTCGTCCCGACGAGGGCCGGGTGGAGGTGGCCGGTCTCGACGTGCGCACCCGGGCCGACGAGGTCCGCGCCCGCATCGGATTGCTCGGCCAGCACGCCGCCGTCGACGAGGAGCTCAGCGGCCGCCAGAACCTCGAGATGTTCGGTCGGCTCCACCGGTTGGGCGCACGCGGTGCGAGCGCACGCGCGGAGGAACTGCTGGCCCGTTTCGGGCTGGCCGACACCGGCAAGAAGGCCGTCAAGCAGTACAGCGGCGGTATGCGCCGCCGGCTCGACCTGGCCGCCTCGCTCATCTCCGCGCCGCGGGTGCTGTTCCTGGACGAGCCGACGACCGGCCTCGACCCGCGCGGGCGCACCGAGGTGTGGAACTCGGTCCGCTCCCTGGTCGACGGTGGCACCACCGTTCTGCTCACCACCCAGTACCTCGAGGAGGCCGATCAGCTGGCCGACCACATCTCGGTGATCGATCACGGCAGGGTCATCGCCGACGGCACGGCCGACGAACTGAAGGCCGACACCGGCGGCGACCGCATCGACGTGGTGCTGCGCGACCCGGCCCACCTGACCCGCGCGGCCGCGCTCATCCCCGGCGATCCGGTGATCGATGAGGACCGCCGGATGGTCAGCGCCCCCGTCGGCGACCGGATCGTCGCCCTTATCGAAACCGTCCGGGCATTGAGCGACAACGGCATCGAACCGGAGGACATCGCGATCCGCCGCCCCACCCTCGACGAAGTGTTCCTGCATCTGACCAAGGAGAACGCGGCATGAGCGTCACCCACCCCCACCCGGCCTCGACACTGAGCGCGGCGCTGACCGACTCCTGGACCATGACCCGGCGCGAACTCGCGCACTGGGCGCGCCAACCCGTCCAGGTGGGCGTCGGCCTGGTGTTCCCGGTGATGATGCTGCTGATGTTCGGCTACCTGATCGGCGGCGGACGCGGCATCGACGGCGACTTCACCGACTACCTGGTCCCCGGAATGCTCACCATGACAATGGTTTTCGGCCTCGACGCCACCATGGTCGCGGTGACCCAGGACCTCGGCAAGGGCGTGATCGACCGCTTCCGGTCGATGCCGATGAACTCGGCGGCGGTGCTGGTCGGGCGCAGCGTCGCCGACATGCTCTCGTCGGTGCTCGGCCTGGCCGTGATGATCGCGGCCGGGTACGCCATCGGCTGGCGCTGGCACGACGGACCCGCCGCGTTCCTGGCCGGCGTCGCGCTGTTGCTGCTGTTGCGTTTCGCGATGCTGTGGATCGGGATCTATCTGGCGATGGTCGCGGGCAAACCGGAGCTGGTGCAGACCGTGCAGCTGCTGATCTGGCCGCTGAGCTTCCTGTCCAACGCCATCGCCTCACCCGAGTCGATGCCGTCCTGGCTGGGCGCGGTCATCGAATGGAACCCGATGTCGGCCACGGCCACCGCCGTGCGTGGCCTGTTCGGCAACCCGGTCGCCGCGGGCGACTCCTGGGCTGCCGACCATGCGGAACTGCTGGCGGTGGCGTGGCCGGTGGCGTTGATCGCGGTGTTCTTCCCGCTCGCGGTGCGGCGGTTCCGCGACCTGAGCCGCTGACCTATTCGACGGTGACGCTCTTGGCCAGGTTGCGTGGCTTGTCCACGTCGCGGCCGAGGGCGAGGGCGCAGTGGTAGGCCAGCAGTTGCAGCGGGATGGTGAGCAACATCGGGTCGAGTTCCGGGGCGACCTTCGGCACCCGGATCACGTCGTCGGCGATGCTCGCGGGCAGGTCCGCGTTGGTGACGGCGATGACCGGGCCACCGCGGGCCTTGATCTGCTCGATCGTGTTGATGTTCTTGGCCAGCAGTTCGTCGTCGGGGACGATCACCACGCTCGGCATCTCCGGATCGATCAGCGCGAGCGGGCCGTGCTTGAGTTCGGAGGCCTGATACGCCTCGGCGTGCACATAGCTGACTTCCTTCAGCTTCTGCGCGCCCTCGCGGGCCACCGGCCAGGCACGCACCCGGCCGATGAAGAACATGCTGCGTGCCTTGGCGTAGCGCTGGGCGATCTCGGCGATGGCCGCTTCGTCACCGATCAGCTGGTCGATGGCATCGGGCACGGCGCGAAGACCGTCGACGATGCGCTGCCCGTCGGCGGCCGAGAGGTCACGCACTCGCCCGAGCAGCAGAGCGAGCATCGTGAACGACACGGTCATGTTCGTGAGCGCCTTGGTCGAGGCGACCGAGATCTCGGGGCCCGCGTGCAGGAACACACCGGCACCGCACTGGCGGGCGATCGCGCTGCCCACCGCGTTCACCGCACCGATCACCCGGCCACCCTTGCGCTGTAGTTCCTGCACCGCGGCCAGGGTGTCGAGGGTTTCCCCGGATTGGCTGATCGCCACGTACAGCGCGTCGGGGTCGACGACGGGATTGCGGTAGCGGAATTCCGAGGCCGGTTCCGCCGTGGCGGGGATGCGGGCGAGCTCCTCCACCAGTTGTGCACCGAGCTGACCTGCGTAGTAAGCCGACCCGCAGCCGAGGAACACCACCTTGCTGATGCCGCGCAGTTCGCGGGCATCCATGTTCAGGCCGCCAAGGCGTGCGGTGGCGAAGCGGTCGTCGAGGCGTCCGCGCAGGGCCCGGCGCACGGCCTCGCTCTGCTCGGCGATCTCCTTGCGCATGAAGTCGGGGTAGCCGCCGAGCGCGTAGTCCTCGGCGGCCATATCGATGGTGGTCGGCACCTTGTCGGTCAGCTCGGGTTCGGCGCCGAGGGTGCTGGTGCGGAATCCGTCGGCGCGCAGGGTGGCGATCTCGCCGTCGTCGAGAAACACCACCCGCTGGGTGTGGTGCACCAGGGCGGCGACATCGGAGGCGATGAACATCTCGCCGTCGCCGACACCGAGCACGATCGGGCTGCCGTTGCGGGCAACGACCAGCTCGTCGGGCCGGCGCGCGTCGAGCACCAGCAGCCCGTAGGTGCCCTGCACGCGGTGCAGCGCGGTGCGTACGGCGGCCTCGAGCGAGTCGGTGACGTCGAGTTCGGCCGCGATCAGGTGCGCGATGGCCTCGGTGTCGGTATCGGAGACCAGCTCCACACCGAGCGCGGTGAGCTCGGACCGCAGCTGTTCGGCGTTCTCGACGATGCCGTTGTGCACCACCGCGATTCGGCCGCTGGTGTCGGTGTGCGGGTGGGCGTTGGCGTCACTCGGCTCGCCGTGGGTGGCCCATCGGGTGTGCGCGATGCCGACATTGCCGGGCAACGTGGCGGTATCGCCCTTGTCGCGCAGATCCTGCACCCGGCCCTGTGTCTTGCGAGCCCGCAATTTGCCCCGGTACGGCAGCGCAAGACCCGCCGAGTCGTAGCCCCGGTACTCGAGCCGATGCAACCCTTCCAGCAGCACCGGAACCGCTTGCCGATGCCCGACGTACCCGACGATTCCACACATGCCGGCTCCTTTACCCGTAGACGATGCGCCGCAACTGCCGTTCGGTGAACCGGGGAGCCGCCACCGGCCGCTGCGCGAGTTCGCCCGCGAGCAACCGCCAGATCTCGGCATTACGCACCTGCCGGGCCTGCAACTCCCCGTGCCTGCGGCGCACGAACTCCTCGGCCGTCTCGTCGAAATATCCGACGATATCGGCGACCACTCGAGCCGCGACCCGCTCCGGAAGCCCCGTGGACATGGCCACATGCCGCACCAGCTCCGCCGAGGATCCGTCGTTCACCGCCGCAATCTTGCCCGCCGCGATCGTTTCCGCCAAGTTCCCTGCCCGATTTCGGGCAGAATCGTTGCCCATGGCACCGCGCGGGTATTCGGCGGACACTGGAACCATGGTCGACAGAGAACAACGCACCCCCTTCTACGGGGTGGTGCTGATTCTCGCAGCGCTGGGAGCAACCATGGCGGTGACGTTCTACGGCCCGACCTGGCTGCGCGTCGTCGTGTACCTCTTCATGGTCGTAGCCATCATGGTCGGCGGCGTCATGACCTTCCGCGACTACTCCCGCTGAGCTGCGATCTCACCCGCGCCCCTGGTCCACGCCAGCGGGCGAGCGATCTGCGAGTGCTTTCGAGCGCCGCCATCGTGGCTGAGCCGTGGCACCATGCGTGGGTGGGTGACTATTTCGAACGGATCGTCGATGTCGAGGTGGGTGCGGCCGAAGCGGAGGCGCTCGGTGCGCGGGTGGTGGACTGGATGGTGGCGCGTGGCTTGCTGACGCGAGGGATGTCCAGCGAGTCGATGTACAGCTCGAAAGTCGAGGCGGGCTATGTCCCCGGGGCGCAGTGGGCGGGTATCGCGGACAACTGGGGCGCCGATTGGCTGCCCGGCCCGGTCGCCGTCATCGTCGGCCGCCACCCCCACCATGGCGGCCAGGGCGAGACCGAACCCGAGTACGCCACCTGCCCCCACTGCGCCACCCGCACCGTCATCATCGATTACCCGAACCGATGGGAAGCCGAACCCACTGTCTGGCAACCCTTTTCGTCCGCGATCGAGGAATGGGTCACCGCGGGCGCCGGCGACGTCACCTGCCGAACCTGTCGGACATCCGCACCGATCAGCACTTGGACCTGGTCCGACGACTTCGCCCTCGGCACGCTGGCGGTCGAATTCTGGCACTGGCCACCGTTGCCCGACACCTTCGTCAGCGAACTCGTCGCCCAGCTCGGCCACCGGACCGTGCACCACACCGGCAAATTCTGACTAACCGATCCGGCTGATCCCCGACCACAGGTCGCAATGATGCTGGGCCGCAAAAGAATCACCGGTGCTGATCCCGGCGCTGCTCATCTCGAGGGTGGCGCCGGGGGTGGTCGGCCAGTCGGCGAAGTCCGCTGTCACCGGGTCGCCGGTGTGGGCGAACCGGGCCCAGCTCTGCTGAATGCGGCGGGAGAGCTGGTCGCCTGCCGGTGGCAACGGGATCGGGATACCGAGCAGATCGGTGAACACGTAGGGAAGTTCGGCCGCGTGAAAGGCGCCGGGCAGCAACGGATTCTGGCCGAGCGGTGCTTCGTTGAAGCGGTATTGCCAGACCTCGGCGCCACCGGCACGTGCGGCCTCGGTGGTGAAAAGTGCTGGGCAAGCGAAGAATCCGTCGGTGAGCACCTGTTCCTTTGCCTTGACCGGGGAGGGGAAGTCGGCCGACGGGTATCGGCGCAGAACCTGGCCGGCGTTGTCGCCGAACAGTTCCTGCGCCCAGGTCAGGTAATCGCTTTCGTCGGGGATTATGCCCTTCAGGTAGTCGAGCAGGGCGATGAAAGCGGCGCCCTCGTCGGCATTGCTGCCGACCACCAGCGGTATGTCGCGCGCGGCTCCGGCGGCGAGCGCCTCTTCGGGAGTGGAGGTCAACACGACCCCGTCCTGTACGGGGCTCCAGGTGATCGCCATCGAATGCAGTTCGGCACTGGGCGAATCCAGCAGCTTCTCGACCGGAAGCGCGCGCAGGCAGTTCAGTCGCGTGTGCGGATCGTGGCACCCGAGGCTCGTCGCGTAGTCGGCCGACCGCTGGAAGGCGAGCCCCCTGTCCGGCGGTGACAGCGGGCTCCGCGCGCACGACCCACTCTGGATGATCGCCCGGTGGAAAAGGCCCTGTGCCAGCGGCGAAGCGAGCTGCGTGCACACACTCATCCCACCGGCCGATTCGCCGAAGATGGTGACATTGCCGGGGTCGCCACCGAACGCGGCCGCATTCTCCTGAACCCAGCGCAGCGCCGCCTGCTGATCGAGCGTGCCGTACGTTCCCGTGATGCCGCCGGTGCTGTCGGCCAGTTCCGGCAGTGCGAGGAAACCGAACGGGCCGACCCGGTAATTGGGGATGGCCACGATGACCTTGCCCTCACGCACCAATCGGTCGGGGGAGTCGTACTGAGCGTTGGAGCCGAGTACGAAGGCGCCACCGTAAAGCCAGACCATCACCGGAAGATTCGCGCCCGCGGGGTTCTCCGGCACATAGATATCGATGCTCAGGCAGTCCTCGCTGGATTCCTGCAGCGCCAATCCGAACGGCGCCGGAGACGCCTGCGGACACTGCGGTCCATGCGCGACCGCCGCACGCACATCTGTCCACGGAACGGCGGGTCGCGGAGGGGTGAAACGGTTTTCGCCCGTGGTCGCGGCGGCGAACGGAACACCGAGGTATTCGACGATGCCGTTGGTGTGCCGACCGCTGATCGGCCCGCCCGAGACGGTGACCACCGTATCGTCGGGTGCCGCGGCGGCGGGCGAAACCACCACCGCCGCACCGGCACTCGCGAGGACAACGGCCGCCGCCAGCAACTGACGGATGAAGTTCGGGCTCCGCAACACACGCTCCCACAGATGAAATGCTTTTGAAACAAAACTACTGTAGGTGACCGGCCTCACAGGGGGAAGAGTGCGCGACCTATTCGTCCAGCACGGACAGCAGTCGCCGCAGGGCGGGCACGGCAGATTCCAGCGCCTGTCGATCCGCCGGTGACAGTTTCGCCAGCGAGTCCCGCAGCATGGCCGCACTGGCCCGGTCGTACCTCGCCAGCAGTTCCCGCGCCCGGGCCGATGCCACCAGCACCGCCCCGCGCCCGTCCTCAGTCGATGGCACCCGATCCACCAGATCGGCCATCGTCCGAACCAGATTGCTCACCGTCGACTGCGCCACCTTGAGCTCGTCCGCGGCCCGCCCCGGCGCCAGACCATCATGTGCGACAAGCAATCTCAGTAGTTCGATCTGCGCCTCCGGCAGATCGGGCAGTCCCTCCAGTGCCCGTGTCCGCCGCAACACCGCCCGCCGCAGCGGTCCGAGCAACGCACTCAACTGAGCTTCGACGCCACCTGCCATCCCGCCATTCTCCCGGCCTCCGACGAATGGCTGTCCGCGGCTACCTACGTCAGGTGCCCAAAGCGGCGGGGGCCGACCGTGGTGTGCGGCAGTTCACTCGGACAGTTTCGGCATTTCGATCGGGCGGGAGCCCTCGCGCAGAGACCGCGCTCCCGCGACGCCGACCAGCGATGCCGCGATCGCCTGTTCTACCGGAACCAACGGTTGCGCGCCGTGTTCGACGCATGCGCGGAACCCCTCGAGGATACGGACCGTGCCCTCGGCTTTCGGCTCGACCGGTGTGCCGTCGGCGAGACACCTGGGTGTGGGCGCGCGTTCTTCGTCGACGGTGGCGCCGCCCACCCATCCTTCGGTGCGCACCCGCACCGACCAGGCGCGATCGCCGGGCGCCCGCACCGATTCCGCCAGCCCTTCGGTACCGCGCACCGAAACCCAGCTCCAATGGCTGTCGGGTTCGCCCTGCAGGAACCCGTGCCTGCTGATCGCCAGCCCGCCCCCGCTGAGCCGGACCACCATGACGACCGCCGCTCGCGCATCGGCGGTGTCGACCGGGTATGCCGACACCTCGACCGGCAGCTCACCGGTGAGGGACAGGATCGGCGAGAGCGTGTGCGTGCAGTAGGCCGTCGGCTCGATGCGTCCGCGCCAGTGGGCGGGATCGCCGATCAGGCCCGTCACATCGGCGGGCGACATGGCGTGCAGATAGTCGGCCTCGATCAGGGTGGGTCGGCCGATCTCCCCGTCCGCCAAGGCTTTCCGGATGAGATTCACATGCGGATGGAACACGTAGTTCTCGGCGAACGAATACGTCGCCGACGACCGCCGCTCGGCCGCGAGCAACTCCGCCGCCTGCCGCGCGTCCACGCAGGCAGCCGATTCCGACAGGACATGGATGCCCCGATCGAGGAAGGCGATGGCCAAGGGTGCGTGTTCGTCGAAGTCATTAGCCAGCACCACGGCATCCATGGGGTGATCGAGAAGCGCGGTCCATTCCTCGAAGAAGGCTGTCCCAGGCAGCATCTCGGCCGCCTCTGCGCACCGCCCTGGATCCCGATCACACGCGGCGACCACCTCCATCCCCAGCCGCCGACACCACGCCGCCAGATGCAACCCCATCCGCAAACCCACAACCCCGACCCGCATTGCCCTGTCCCATCGTTTGTTTCGTCCTGTCGGAGAGTGCGCCTCCGCCGACTGGTGGACGGGAATCGGATTCAGACGACGTCCGCACGTTCAGCCAGGAATTGATCGAGCAGGTCGAACAAGACCTCGACGATGCGGAGTTCCTGCTCAGGACTGAGATCTGTTTCGTCGTCGCGCGCGGGCAGCGCAATCTGCGTAACCAAACCCGACCAGCAGAGGCTACTCTCGCGACGAAGGTGGTTGGCGAGAAGCCACTCGCGAAAGCCGTCCAGACCTCGACCTCCGGTCCGGCGAGCAGCGTAGTCGTAGCCGTTCAGGAAGCACGTCACGCCACGAACCGTGGTGAAACCGATGTACATGCCTGGGCGCGCGGCGAACTGGAGTAGGTACTCGCGCTCCGTCAATCCGTCCGGGGCTGTCGGCTTCCACTCACTGGCGCGTGCCCGCCGTGCGAAGTGTGCATCGAGACCTGCAGGTTTCTCCACTTGGATACTTCACCATGTCGACGGTGACCACACTTCCGATTCAGAGGCGGGTCGGCAGCAATTCGGCGATCAAATCCTCGATGCGCTTCTTGATCTCGTCGCGGATCGGGCGCACCGATTCGATGCCCTTGCCTGCCGGATCGTCTAGCTTCCAGTCCCGGTAATCGATGCCGGGGAAGTAGGGGCAGGCGTCGCCGCAACCCATCGTGATGACGACCGTGGACGTCTCGACGGCCTCGGGGGTGAGGATTTTGGGGGACTGGGCGGTGATGTCGATACCGAGTTCGGCCATGGCTTCGACGGCGGCGGGATTCAGGGTGTCGCCGGGAGCGCTGCCCGCGGAACGAACCTCGATCGCATCGCCCGCGAGGTGGGTGAGGAGCCCCTGTGCCATCTGGGATCGTCCGGCGTTGTGGACGCAGACGAAGAGCACCGACGGTTTGCCGCTCATTTCATGTCCTCGGAGGTGAGAGCCGGGGTAGCACCGGTGAATCGCTTGCGCAGCGCCAGCGAGACGTACACCAGGGCTACAAGAACGGGGACCTCGATCAACGGCCCGACAACACCGGCAAGAGCTTCGCCGGAGGTGGCGCCGTAGGTGGCGATCGCCACGGCGATGGCGAGTTCGAAGTTGTTGCCCGCGGCGGTGAACGCGAGGGTGGTGGTGCGCGCGTAGCCGAGGCCCATGACGGCCCCGAGCGCGTAACCGCCACCCCACATCACGGCGAAGTACACCAGCAGCGGCAGCGCGATACGTGCCACGTCCCACGGGTGGGAGGTGATCTGGCTGCCCTGGAGCGCGAACAGGATCACGATCGTGAACAGCAGCCCGTACAGCGCCCACGGCCCGATCTTGGGCAGGAATGTCGACTCGTACCAGTCGCGGCCCTTGGTCCGTTCACCGATGCGCCTGCTCAGGTACCCGGCCAGCAGGGGGATGCCGAGGAAGATCAGGACCGATTTCGCGATCTCCCACGGGGAGGTGTCGATGGTGGTCTGTTCCAGGCCGAGCCAGCCGGGCAGCACCGACAGGTAGAACCAGCCGAGTACGGCGAACATGAACACCTGGAACACCGAGTTCAGGGCGACCAGCACGGCGGCGGCCTCGCGATCACCGCAGGCCAGGTCGTTCCAGATGATGACCATGGCGATGCAGCGGGCCAGGCCGACGATGATCAGGCCGGTGCGGTATTCGGGCAGGTCGGGCAGGAAGATCCAGGCCAGGGCGAACATGAGGGCGGGGCCGAGCACCCAGTTCAGCACCAGGGAGCCGATGAGGAGTTTGCGGTCGCCGGTGACGGTGTCGAGCCGGTCGTAGCGCACCTTGGCCAGCACCGGGTACATCATGATCAGCAGACCGATGGCGATCGGCAGCGAAACACCGTCGATCTCGACCGCGCCGAGGGTGTCGCCGAGTCCGGACACCATGCGCCCCAACAGGATTCCGGCCAGCATCGCCGCACCGATCCACAACGGAAGGAACCGGTCGAGGGTCGACAGCTTGCCGACGACGGGCGCCTGCTCGGCGGTGGTCGCCGTGCTCACGCGGGCACATCCTCGGTGCTCAGCGCGCTGGAAATGCGGGCGAACGCTTCGGGCACCACACGGTAGTAAACCCACGAGGCGCGCCGCTCACTGGTGAGCAGCCCCGCCTCGCGCAGCACCTTGAGGTGATGGGAGATGGTCGGCTGGCTCACCTCGACACCGTCGGAGATGTCGCACACGCACGCCTCACCACCGGCGCGACTCGCGACCAGCGACAGCAACCGAAGCCGCACCGGATCCGACAACGCCTTGAACACCGCGGCGAGCTCGGCCGCCTCGGTGTGGGTCAAGGGATCGCGAACGACCGGTTCCGCGCAGCACGCGGCATCGGCCATCAGGTTCAGCTCCGACTTCGACATGCATCGATATTGACGTATGTCGAATCAATGCGCAAACGGTAGCGGTGGCCGCCGACCGGGATGCGCCCGTCAGCCGCCGAAAACGGTGTCGACGACGGACTCGTCGCCGTCGATTTCGATCAACCGGAGGGCGCGCGCCTCGTCCAGCGTCAGCGCGCCGGCGGCGAGGCCGAGCAGGCATCCGGGATCGGCGCGGACGCCTGCGTCGAGTTCGCAGCCGTCATGCCGGCCGACCTCGAAGCCCGATCGGGTACCGCGCAGCTGGAAGAACTCCGCCTCGATCTCCAGGCCGATCGTCACCGCACGGCGAAGCTCGACCCGCGCGTTGAGCAAGGCGGGGAGCGCGAGCGCGAGCCACCCGGGACGGAACGCGTCACCCTCGGCCGGACCACGGCTCATCAGTGGCGTCGACCAGCGGATCAAGCCTTCGATCGGTTCACGCAGCTCGGCGCCCCACGGTGTGAGGGCGTACTCGACGACGCTGCCCTCGCCGGTCAACCGCCGCTCGATCACACCCGACGCCTCGAGGTCGCGGAGCCGATCCGCCAGCAGATTCGTCGCGATACCGGGAAGGCCTTCCAGAAGGTCGCGGTACCGGGCCGGGGCGAGGAGGAGCTCCCGCACTATGAGCAGATTCCACCGGTCGCCGACGACTTCGACGGCTCGGGCGAGCCCGCAGTACTGACCGTAGCTGCGCATCATCACCTACTATCGCTTGATATTCTAAAGTGCGCGTGAGATCCTCAAGCATACTCTGATGCCGAGTTCTGAGGAGACCACCGTGGCCGACACAACCAAGAGCGTGCGGCCCGGTTGGGTCGACGACGAACTGTTCCCCTTCGAGAGTCGATTCGTCGAGATCGATGGGCACACCGTGCATTACGTCGACGAGGGATCCGGCGGCCCCACACTGCTGTTCCTGCACGGCAATCCGACCTGGTCGTTCCTCTGGCGCGACGTGATCCGTGAGCTGCGCGACGACTATCGATGCATCGCCCTGGACTACCCCGGCTTCGGGTTGTCGACGGCGAAGCCCGGCTACGGCTACCTGCCGGAAGAACACGCCGACGTGGTCACCGCCTTCGTCGACCAGCTCGGCCTCGACGGCGTCACCCTGGTCGGGCAGGACTGGGGTGGCATGATCGGCCTGGCCGTCGTGCAGCGTCGGCTTGCCGTCTTCGATCGGTTGGTGCTCGCCAATACCTGGGCCTGGCCGGTCAACGGAGTCCTCCACTTCGAGGCTTTCGGCCGCCTCGCCGGCGGGCCCCTGAGCCGCTTCCTGATCCGCCGGTTCAATCTGCTGGTCAACACCTTCATTCCCACCGGCCACCGCAGGCGCAAGCCGACAGCGGCCGAAATGTCGCACTACAGCAAGGCATTGGATACGCCGGAGCGCCGTCAGGCCTGCGCCGTGCTGCCCGGCCGTGTCCTGGCCAGCCGGGCATTCTTCGCCGAAGTCGAGGCCGGACTCGCCGCCATCGCCCACCTGCCGACGCTGATCGTGTGGGGTGACGCCGACATCGCCTTCCGCGCTCAGGAGCGTGAGCGTCTCGAAGCGACATTCGTCGAGCACAAGACCGTGATCGTCGAGGGTGCGGGAACTTACGTGGAGTCGGACGCACCCGAGGAGTTCGTCGCCGCTTTCCGCGAATGGGCCGCGACGTAGCGAAAGCGTCGAGCCGACCGGTTGACGCCTATCCGGTCGGCCGACGGGTTTGTCGCTGTTACGCCGCAGCTGCTCGAACTGCTCGACGGCCTGCCGCCGCGGTCACCCCGACCGTTGTGCCCGCACCGAGCACGACGGCGAGCGCATAGGGCACTGGTGCGAACGCGGCGAGCGGATCACCGGTCTTCACGATCGCGAACGGGACGGTGGTGACGAACGCTCCGAACGCACCGGTGACAGCGCTGATGATGACGGCTGCGGCGGCCTCGCCGATGAGCATCCGCTGTGACTGGCTCGCCGTCGCGCCGATGAGGTGCATGGTGGCGAACTCCGGGTGGCGGCGGGCGATGGAGGCAATCAGATTGTTGGACAAGGCGATTGCCATGAACGCGGCGATGAGGAATACCACCAGGTAGTTGATGGTGGCCATCAGTTCCCCCTCGCTGCCTCCAGCGCCGTAACTGCTCTCGATGCTCTGCATGGACAGGGTGCCCGCGGCGACCCCGATGAACAGGGTCAGGAAGGTGACCGCGGGACGTATCCGTTCCGGTGCGGTGGCGAGATTCAGTGCGATGAGGTGCCCGGCCGGACCTGAGCGCAGGGCCGGGACCTTGGCGCTCACGCGGTGCGCCGCACGGATCAGCTCCGGTGCGAGCAGTCCGGACCCGACGGCCGCGAGGACACACGCCGGACCGGTGAGCGCGGTGGTCAGGATGTCGTCCGCATCGACCGCGAGTACGGCCGTCGACGATCCCAGACCGGCCGCGAGCGCCGCACCTGCCGCGATCCGGCGGATGCGCGTCGCACCACCGCGCATCCGCGCCGGAGTGGGATCTTCGATGGGGCTGCGGGCGGCGATGGTGCGGCTGCCGAGCCAGGCGGCGGCGACGGCCGCACCCAGCATCAGCACGGTCGCGATCGAGGGGAGCGCCACGCCGGGTGAGTAACCGGTGGTGTCATCGACCAGGTCCGCGCTGCGGATTCCCGCGAGCAGGCCCGCGCCGAGCAGTTGTCCGCCGAGCAGACCCGGCACGGCGGCGATGCTCGCCACGATGGCGGTCTCACCGGCGACCATCCGGCGTATCTGCGACGGCGTGGCGCCGATGAGACGGATGCCCGCGATCTCGTTCGTCCTGCCGTGCAGTGCCACCCCGATCGTGGAGATCATGGCGAACAGGACGATCGCCAGTACCCAGCCGCCGAGGATGAGCGGGAACTGCACGAGAAAATCGCGGTCGCCCTCGGCGGCGGAAAGTCCGGTGCCCAACAGCCCAGCCATGGCGGTGACCAGCGCGGTTCCGGCGGCCGCGACGAGCCCGGTGGCGACGGCGGAGGTTCGGTGGTGCGCGAACGAGCGCGCGGCCAGGCGCATCATCGCGACCACGCGTTCGAGCCGCGTTCGGCGGATTCGACCAGCACGGCCATCCGGTTCGCGACATCGCCCGCCGTCGGTCGCGCGAGGCGGTCGACGAGGGCGCCGTCGGCGAGGAACAAGACCTCGTCGGAGTACGACGCGGCAACCGGGTCGTGGGTGACCATGATGATGGTCTGACCCTGGTCGGCCAGGCGGCGCAGCAGGGTGAGAACGTCACGGGCGCTACGGATGTCGAGTGCGCCGGTCGGCTCGTCGGCGAACACCACCTCCGGGTCGGTGATCAGCGCACGGGCGATCGCGACGCGCTGGCGTTGGCCCCCGGAGAGCTGGTCGGGCCGGTGATCGGCGCGCTCGCCGAGACCGACGTGGGCCAGGAGCGCGCGGGTGCGGTCGCGGTCGGGGCGTCGTCCGTCCAGGCGCAGCGGCAGCTCCACATTGTCGATGGTCGACAGTGCGGGCAGCAGATTGAACGACTGGAAGACGAAACCGATCCGGCGGCGACGCAGTTTCGCCAGCTCGGTCTGGTCGAGGGCGTTCAGCGCCTGGCCGCCGAAGGTGATGCGCCCCGAGGTGGGTGGCTGTAGTCCGGCCGCGCAGTGCAGGAGTGTGGTTTTGCCCGAGCCCGAGGGGCCCATGACGGCCGTGAACGAACCGGGCGCGAGGTCGAGGTCGACACCGCGCAGCGCGTGGACCGACCCGCTCTCACCGGGGTATTCGCGGCGCAGTCCGCGCAGTGACAGCACTGGCGGGGCCGAAGTTGTGGCGTGCATGGGATTCCTCCATGTGAACGACTGTTCTAAACGATCGTTGTAAACGAACGTTTATATATACTATCGGGACATGAGCAATCGAGACAAGCTCCGGCAGGCGGCACGTGACTGTCTGCTCTCGCTGGGCTACGCGAACACGACCGTCCGCGAGCTGGTCAAGGCGTCGGGGGCCAACCAGGCGTCGATCAACTACCACTTCGGCTCCAAGGAGCGCCTGCTCACCGAGACGTTGCACGACCTCAACCGGGAATGGGGTGACGTACTTTTCGCGGCGCTCGACGGCGTGGATCCATCCGGTCCGGCGGGCAACGCGGCCAGGTGGGAACGCATCATCGCGTCGATCAACGAGCACCGGGCGCTGTGGTACGTGAACTTCGAGTCGGTGTCGGCCGCCCGTCACGACGAGGAGATCAGGGCGATGATCGCCACCGGGCAGCGCGCGGCCCGCCGCATCCTTGCCCGCGCCTTCGGGGGGCTCGACCTCGACACCGCTGATGCCGATGCCATCGATGCGGTCGGCTCTCACTACTTCGCGCTGCTCGTGGGTGTGGCCAGTCAGTGGCTCGCCGACCCTGATCACGCTCCCACCGCGGAGCGCATCGTTGCGGTCGACGCATTGCGGAACTCATAGTTCCGTAATCGGGGGTGTGCTACACCTACCCCGGCCCGCCGAAACCGGATGTGGTGCAAACGTTTCCGATGAGTGCGCATTTCCTGGGCGCGGAAATCGACCGTGATGGACCTTCGGCATTGTCGTCGGGTTCATAGGCAGCACAGCGGCGCCCCGGATCGTGAGATCAGGGGCGCCGCAATTGCTCTCAGTATCCGGTTGAGCCGATGCTCAGACCTCGAGCGCGCCCGCGATCTTGGCGGCCATCGCGGTCACCGCCGGGAGCGGAGCACCCTTGGCGGCGTGAGTGGCCGGCTCGATCGCGATCAGCACGGTATCGCGGAAGTTGGCTGCCTCGGCGGGGCAAGCGGCGAGCGCAACCACGGCGGCGGTGAGGCTGGGCAACACGGTGTCGGCGAGTTCGGCGACAGTCTTGCCCGGCAGGCGGATATCACGGGACTTCGCCGACAGGACATGACCGACCAGTCCGGTCGCGGAGGTGAGCGCGATAGTGCCGTGCGAAACAGCCTTGTGCGGAGCACCCGCGGCAGCGATCAACGCGACGGCCCCGTACGCGGCGGTGCGAAGGGTAGTCTTGTCCTGGTCGGTCAGGGTGATGGTGGCGTTCATGATGTGCTCCTCGTAATCCGTTGTGGTCCAGCTCCTTCGGAGTAGGACCGCCTTGTTCGATGAACACACTTTGTCGGCCCTCGCTGACACGGACCTGACGCTCAGCTGACGCCGGTGCTGACATGGAGCACGCAGTTCGTAGGTTGATTGCGGTGATCGCTGAACGGATCATCTTCTGCGCCTCATGATCGCTATTTCGATCAGAGATGGCGGCGTACGCAGTCGAGATGGACTAGCTGTAGGCCGGGGAGCATTATGATGCTGCGCTGGAGCAAGGTGGTGGGTCGTCGACCTCGCGTTGTTTCTACACTTCGTCATCGTCGACGAACAGTGAACGGATCTCGGGCTTGTTGGAGATCATTCCGATCAACCACAGCGGGGACTGACCACGGTGGTTCGCGATGCCGGCATCGGCTCCACGGTCTCTGAGTAGGCGTACGACTTCCGTCGTACTCCAGGGACTGCGGAACGCATAGAACAAGGGGGTATCGCCCTTGTCGTCCTGTGCATTCGGGTCCGCGCCTGCATCCAACAGCATTGTCACGGTATCGATTCCGCCGTACTGGGCGGCAAAATGCAGAGGAGTCAGCCCGGCGTGGTCACGATCGTTCGGGTCACCGCCCTGGGCGAGCATCTGCTTGATTGCCGGGGCGCATCCCCCATCGGCATCAGCCGCAGCGTAATGCAACTCGGTGCGGCCCGTGCGATCCCGATGGGCGCCTTGCTGCTTGGGTTTCCGCAACACAGCCAGACCTTTCATCTTCTCTACCCGGGGTCAGAATGCATCTGGCCCGACCGCCGCCCGTTGTGAGGTGATGACATCCGTGTAGCGGTGGCACACGGCGTCGCGATACCCACGAAAGGCCCTGTTGGACGAGCTACTCAGCTGCGGGCATAGGCCAATTCAGCGCGCACCAGTTCCAGGAGTCGACCAATCCAGTTGGCTCCATCCGAACCCTCTGTCCCCCAGTACGTGGCGTCGAATTCTTGGTAGTAGATGGGGCTGTCACCGGTGGCGATGAGCTGCTCAGCCAGTACGGGGTATCGAGCGAACTTCGCGCGAAGAAGCGCGGCCATGACGGCGGCCCGCCTCACCGACCATCCGGAGTGTCGCGTGCCTGACCCGGCGACCTTTTTGGCATCGAAGGGGCGCTCGGCCTGCCGAATCTGTTCAGCGATGTCCGGTTCTTGCGTGGACAGAGCCCAATATGCGTGCACGACTGTGGGATAGAGCTGGTCGGCGTAATTGATCGGCGCGGGAAACTCGTTGCGCAGCACCGAAAGCCCGGCGTCTTCCGGCCAGCCTTGCGGATACACGACATGGCTCAACGTGATCGGGCCGGATCGGCCACCTTCCGGCTCGTCCGTCACTCGCTGTTTCGCCCACCTTGCCTCGGACTGTTCGCGTTCCATGAAATAGGCGAACGCTGCCTCCCGCATCTTTGCGGTGACGATCTCGCCGCCGCCGATCATCGGCTCATCGACGGGGGTGCAGATCACCCGTAGGGGCCGATCCTTATAGTCCATGTCGCCGAGTGCGTAACGCCGGTCCGACTCCGGGATCTTCAGGTACGCCTCGGCCAGCGCACGGCGGTCGGCCTCCTCGCGGCTGCTCACGTAATCCGCGATCAGCCGGCGGCAGCGACCGGTCGAATCAGGTCGATCGTTGAGCCGGTCGATCGCGTCGGCGACCTGAACAACGAAGTCGTCCGGGTTGATCCACATCTGCGGTTCGAGAAACTGCCAACCGGCGAGGTCGTGGGCCGAAGCACGGGCACCCGGCTCGATGGTGGTCGCGATCCACCCGCTCGCGAGTTTGTCGCGCAGCCCGTCGAGATCGACCATGCCCCAGCAGTCGATCGCGCCGTCGGCGTAAATCTTCAGGTCGGTGAGGTAATAGCTGCCACCGTTGCGGATGAAGATCGGCCGCCAAGTGCCCTCGATCCGCTGCCCGTCGACAACCCGATATGTCCGATTACCCCGACCCATGCGGCTCAGCGTAGTCCGTCCGCACCGGGGCCCTCAGCCCACCGATGGACGCACCCTCTCGTTGGGGCATGGGTTTCTGTGCAACTTGTCACACCATGTCTATATCCTCCCGAAGTGGGTAAGGCACACTGATTTCGGAGGACGCGATGGTCGACCAGCTCAACGTGGGCAACACCAAGGAGGGCATCGGCAGGACCGTCGACGGCCTCGGCAAGGTCGCGCGGACCGCGTCGACACAGTTCGTCGGGCAGGTCGGCAGCGTCAAGGAAGCTGCCAGGGGACGCGTCGAAAAGCTGACCGTCAAGAAGGCGGACCCCTACGAAATGGCTGTGGCCGAATACAACGACGTCTTCACCTCCATGGCCGACAGGGGTCTGTCGCTACTGCGTCAGCGCGAACGTTCGACGGATCTGATCGAGCTGGTCGAGCAGTTGGTGAACAGCATCGCCAACACCCCGAAGTCGTTCGGCACCGACTTCGAGGAGATCGAAGTGCACCGGACGAGGTTCCTCGATGCGGAGGAGTTCGCGCAGAAGGAGCTGGAAGCGGCGCGGCTGTCGGCGGCAGGCGCCGGTGCGGGGTTCGCTGCGGGAACCGCAGTGGCGGGACTCGCGCCGTCCGTGGCGATCTGGGTTGCCACCACGTTCGGGACAGCGTCGACCGGCACCGCGATCTCGACGCTTTCCGGTGCGGCGGCCAGTCAGGCAGCGCTGGCGTGGCTCGGTGGCGGCGCACTGGCCGCCGGTGGGGGAGGCACGGCCGCGGGCACCACACTGCTCGCGCTCGCCGGCCCGATCGGCTGGACTATCGCGGGCGCTACCCTGCTCGCGTCGATCGCCCTGTTCGCGAAGAAGAAGTTCGAGAACAGAGAGGCGAAACAGGAAGCGCTGACCGCGATCAAGCGAAACACCGTCCTCGTCAAAGGCATGGATGCTCAGATCGACGACCTCCTCCAACGGACGATCTTGCTTCGTGAAGGACTGGTGAAAGGCTACGGAGAATCTCTGGCGCACTTCCGCGCCGATTTTCGCGCGCTCTCATCCGCCGAACGGATGGAACTCGCAGCCTTGGTGAACAACACGAAGTCGTGCGCGGCCATGCTGAGCCGACGCGTCGAACAGGACACCGACAGTGAGTGAAACAGTCGAGCTCGTGACGAGTGTCCAGGAGCAGGCGGTCGCCTCCTGGGTGAACTATCTCAATCAGCTCCGCATCGACAACTTTCTCGGAGCGCTGAGCCGGCAGGACGTACACCTTCGGGACGCGCTCACCAGCATCGATGAGGCCATCAGGAAAATCGACTTCGAGGTGGTCGCCGCCAACCGGGGTGGCCTACACGGCATGCACGGCTTCATCGCCGAGGTCGCGGAGGTCGGCATCGGCAACGCGCGGCAGCAGATCATGGGCCAGGAGCCCATTTATCGGTGGGTGAACGACAACGGACCCGTTGACCTGATGCGCGGCACCGTGGAGATTCAGCAGAAATTCGTCGCGGCAGGCGGTCGCTTCGCACTGGGTGCGATCGCCGAACACCTTCAGAAGTATCCCGACTACGTGCGCAACGGCGGGAAATATCAGATCCCCCGCGATTTCTTCGAGGTGGTCCAGCGGCTGCATTCGTTGTCGCCCGAGGAGGCGAGCCGAGAGCTGTCACGCAGTGGCGACGGACCGTCGTTCAGAGACTGGCAGCGGGTTCAATCGTTCTTCCAGGACAGATCGGTCGGCCTCGATTCGCTCGAACCCTCGACGCTCGAATACGGCGACGTACAGCGCGATGCCTACACCTCGACGATGGCGGCAGAGAAGGAATCGCTTCTCGCCACAGACCAGTCCGCGCGCGACGTTGCCTACCAGCAGAGCCTGCCCAACTTGCGAGAAGGCGCGACGGCGGGCCTGACTGCCGCCACGCTCGCGGGCGGGACCGCCTTCGTGCTGGCCGTGGTCGCCAGACGCCGGGAAGGTAAGCGGCTCAATGATTTCAGTGGGCAGGACTGGGCCGATATCGCAGGCGAAGCCGGCGGGGGCTTCGGCAAGGGCGGTGTCCGAGGACTGAGTATCTACGCGCTCACGAATTTCACCGCTACCTCCGCCGCTGTCGCGAGTTCGATCGTCACCGCTTCCTTCGGTATCGCAGAGCAAGCGAACAAGCTGCGCCGGAACGAGATCGACGAACTGGAGTTCATCGAGAACGCCGAGCTGGTGGCGTTGGAGGCCGCTGTGCGCGCGCTGTCGTCGTTCGTCGGCCAGGCGACCATCCCGATTCCTGTTCTCGGTGCGGTCATCGGCACCACGGTCGGCACCGTGATGTACAAGGCTGTGGCGTCGTCGCTGTCCAAGCGTGAGGCGGCGCTGATCGAGCGCTACCTCGACGAGCAGCGCTTCCTAGACGAGCAGCTCGCCGCCGAGTACCGGGAGGTACTGGCGAAGCTGGACCAGGGCATGTCGGACTATCTCGGGTTGCTCGAACGAGCCTTCTCGCCCGACATCCAGGTTGCGCTGACCGGATCGATCCAGCTGGCGATAGAACTCGGTGTGGCAGCGGACGAGATCCTGGATTCCGATGAGAAGGCTCTCGCCTACTTCCTCGACTGATGTGGAGGGCGGCGGAGCGAGCGATCCGGGGTACTGACCAGAGAGATGCCCCCAGACAGAACAGTCCCCGGTAGTCTCCATCGAACCGTGGGTTGTCAGTCGTCGCTGACAGCTCCGGAATTCGACTGGCTTGCCGGGGGCTTAGCCGGATCCTGAAAAACAACTCACCGCTGTCGACGGACGTCTCTGTCGGTAGCGTAGCCATTTTCCGGTGCTCCGGTATGTCTCCAGTCTGCCCCGATTTCACCTGCTGTCAATACTTGTTGCCCGACTATTTCGCCGAAATTTCGAGGTCGGGCGGGGTGCTGGGGGGCGGCATTGTGCGGACGGCCGTCGCGGAGGACAGTGGGTATGTCCGGTGGTGTCCACCGGGGGCGCCACTCTTCGGAGAAGCAGGAGGTTGCCTGTGTACGCACGTTCGAGCACTATCGCGGCTCAGCCGTCGTCGATCGACAGCGGGATCGCATACCTGCGTAACAAGGTGATGCCGCAGTTGCCCGAGTTCGACGGATGGGTCGGCCTGTCGCTGATGGTGAACAGGGCGACGGGGCGTTGCATCGCCACGACCGCGTGGGATTCGGAGGATGCGCTGCGGTCGAGCCAGTCGCGTGCCCAGCCGTTGCGTGACGGTCTGGCCCAGGCGATGAGTGGGCGGCTCGAGAAGATCGACGAATGGGATGTTGCCGTCATGCACCGCGAACATCTGGCAGGCCCGCGCGCATGCACCCGATGCACCTGGTTGCAGATGGATCCGGCCGGGATGGACCTGCTGATCGACACCTTCAAGACCAGACTGCTGCCCGCGTTCGAGGAACTCGAAGGGTTCCGCAGCGCCAGCTTGTTCGTCGACCGGGAAACCGGGCGTGCGGTCGGCTCCACCGTGTGGTCGAGTGTCGAGGAGTTGGACAGCAGCCGCGAACACACGGACCGGATGAGGGATGCGGCCTCGCGCAGTCTGAGTGCCGAGGTCCTCGATGTAGCGGAGTTCCGGCTTGGCTTCGCGCATCTGCGCGTACCCGAATTGGTTTGATCGGCTGGGTGAGCCGGCCGGGAGGGTGCTTCCGGCCGGATTCGCCTTGCCCGGCGGACACCGCGTCGACCTGGCCCGCGCGGTGATGGTGTCGGTTTCGTCCAAGACGGGTGTTGGTGCCTCGACCTAGGGTGAGTGCAGTCCGACGCAAGATCTTCAGGAGGAATCGCATGGCACGCGAGCTGGTTTACACGGGATTCATGTCGCTCGACGGGGTGGTCGATTCGCCCGGTGGCACCGTCGAGGGGCATCGCAGTGGTGGTTGGGTGATGCAGACGGAGTTCGTGCCGGAGGCGTATTCGCTCAAGGGGGAGGAGCTCGCGGAAACCTCGGCGCTGATGTTCGGGCGTCGCAGTTATGAGGCGTTCGCGCCGATCTGGCGGGATTCCGAAGACCACGCCGCGTACAAGGATCTGCCCAAGTATGTGGTGTCCTCGACACTGTCCGAGGACGACCTGATCGACGGCTGGGGTGACATCACGATCCTGCGAACCCTCGCGGACGTGGAGAAGCTGAAGCAGTCCGACGGCGGGGCCGTCTTCGTCCACGGCAGCGCCGAACTGGCACGGAGTCTCGGCGACGCCGACCTGATCGACCGCTACAACCTGTTGGTCTTCCCCGTCCTGCTCGGCGCGGGCAAGAACCTCTTCAGTCACTCGGACCGGCCGAAGCAGCAGCTGCGGCTGCGTGATTCGGACACCTACCGCAACGGTGTGGCGAAACTCGTCTATGACGTGGTGCGCTGACCGAGCGCGATCGCCCCGCCCGCACCTTCGCGTAATTGCCGCGCTGTGCGCCCGACATAGCGTCGCAGCGCGCGGGCGAGGTGGGGTTCGTCGTAGTAGTCGAGCTTGGCCACGACATCGGCCGCGGTCTCACCCGCACTCAGCAGCAGCGCCGCGGTGCGGACGCGTTCGATCTGGCGGACCGCCCCCTGCGTGAGGCCGGTCGAGGTGCGGAACCGGCGTTCGAGTGTCCGCTCACCGACCGCAGGCCGTGCACCACGCAGTGCCTCGACGACCAGCGGGTCGCGACCGACCACCCCCGCCGCGATCAGCCGTTCGACGAGCGCCTCGGCGTCGTCCGGATGCGGTGTCTCCCAGCGCGTTCCGTCGAGCCAGAAGCCGCGTCCGGTGACGTCCGGCAGCATGATTCCGCCGTCTACCAGCGACGATGTCGCGACGGTACGCAACGAGGTGCCGACAGCGAACTGGACACCGACGAAACTGGCGCCCTCGGGTACCGGCGCCGTCCCCGCCCGGCTCTCCGGCCCCGTCACCGCGGCTCCGCGCACACCGTCCTGGTCCCAGAACACCAAGCCCCACGTCTCGGTCGCCACGGAGGTCATCTCCGCCACGTGCTCGCTGCGGCACGTCCACACCGTGGAAATCCACGGCGAATCGGACCCGCGCCCCTCGAACACCAAACCCACACGTCGATGCTAAACGGCCGTGCGACGATCTGGTCCCTGTCCCCGGAGCTGACCGCCGCCGTTGTCGGGAAAAGTACCGTCTTGGGCATGCACGATCTGACCTACGCACCCGCAGGCGCGACCTGCCCCGCCGAGCGCGTCTGGGCCGAAGGTCTCGACGGGTTCCGGCGATTCGAGACCTCCGTGGTGATCGGGGACGGTGAGCAGGTGTGGGAAGCGGCGAGGCAGGCGGTGTTGTGCTGGGGTGTGAAGCGGCGCAGTGGGTTTCGGGTCGTCCCGGATGGGACCGTCGCTGTCGGCGCGGAGTATCGGGTGAGCGTGGGATGGGGGCCGCTGTCGGTCCATGAACCCGTGCGGGTGGTGGCGGTGGTCGATACCGAGGACAGGTGTGGGTTCGCTTATGGCACCCTGCCGGGGCATCCGGTGTGTGGTGAGGAGGCGTTCGTGGTGCATCGACGACCTGACGGGACCGTGGAATTCACACTGAGGTCGCTCACCCGACCCGCGCCGACCGGATTCTGGCGGACGATCTTTCCGATCCTGCTCGTCACCCAGCGCCACTATCGCCGCCGTTATTTGCGTGCACTGCTGCGCTGACCTATCTCGTTCTTCACCCAGCTGGCGGACAGCGCTTTTACTCGGCGCGAAACTCGGTTCGAACCTTCTTGGCCGGCGAGAATCATCGATGACTTTCGGACGGCCATCTCCATGGGCTCGTTCATTCCGTCGAGGCCACCACGCGGCCGACCGTGAGCCGGGCACTCATGCTGAATTCCGAACGCAGCGTGCGTGTCTCAAGTCTGTGTGCGAAAGGTGATTCGCATATCGATCGCGAATCCGAACGACAGAATGGATTGGTCAAGCGACGTAAATGTGAAATTGATCACAAAGATTGATTTAATATCTTTCGGCTATTACTAATAGCCCGGTCGACATTCGATTGGTCCGGCTTTGGGGGGCAAAAGGTCGAGAGGGAGTAGTCAATGTTCATGCGCTCAACCCGCAACATTCTCCTCGGTGCACTGCCTGTGGCTATGGCGGTCGCATTCGCCGGCAGTGGCGTTGCGTCGGCGGACGTCACCGCCGACCAGCCGGCCACCGTGCTGGCTGTCCAGGAGAACAACTTTGCGACGGCCGTCGCCGCGTTCTCGTTCGGATCCGCCGTCCCGGCGGGCGCAGTGATTTCCCAGGAGGCCGAGCCTTCGATTCCGCAGGCCGCCCAGCTTTCGGACGAAAACGTGGTCTCGGAAGTGGCCGCTCCCGCGATTTCGGAGGCAACCGCTCCCGTGGTTTCGGACGTGATCGATACCCAATTGCATGAGGTCGCGACCAATCCGAAAGCCGAGAACTCCGACCCGGTGGTCAACGGTGCCCTCGCTGGTGCCGGTCTCGGTGCGCTGGCCACTCTGGTCAACTGCATCCCGTCCGCGATCATATTGGGCGTGGGTTACCCGATCTGCCTCCTCCTCGGTGTGCTTCCCCACGCGGCCGTCGGTGCCATCATCGGTGGCGTTGTGGGCCATGTGAATCCGGAGGTCGTTCCGCAGGTTCTGCCCTGAGAAGGTAAGTCGGCACGCAACTGCCCTGATTCGGGAGTCCCGGTGCCGCTGTGATGAAAAGTGCAGTGGCACCGGGGTTTTGCTACGGGGATACTGATGTGTCGACCTTGCGAGCGCCACTGCGCCGGGAGGCACTCTTTCCGGCTGGGCCGCGGAGTGGGGCAGAGCCGAGATCCTACCTGCTGGCCGAGGGAATCGAAGTGGAGCCGAAGGCTCTTTCGAAGGCCGCGCAAGGGGCATGCCGAGACGGTGAGGCTCCGAGAGTGCGAGCTGTTCCCCAAAGCGCTTAGGGTCCATTGCATGACACGGGTGGGGCGATCGCGTTCTGGTGCGGTGAAGTTGTTGCTCGGTATGGCGGCGATCGCGTTCTTGGTCGGGGGTGCGGCGACCTTGGTCGGGCTCGGGGGAATGACCTCGGATCCCGATGCGGTTCCGACCTGTGAGGGGAAGATCATGTCCGTCGGTGATCGGTGCGAGATCACTCGCCGTGGTTCCACGGTCGACTCCTATACCTATCAGGAGAAGATCGAGCGGCAGCATGCGAACAAGGACAGTGCCGGTACCACGCTCACCATCGGGCTGACGGTAATCGGGGCGAGTCTGCTCACGGGGGCGCTCGTCGAAATCAGGTTCCGGCGCTCTGGTCCCCGCCGAACATCTTTCGCGCCAGTCGGATCGGTGACGCCGTCGCCCGAGGTCCCCTCGCAACGCACCGAGGCTGCCGCACCCACGCGGGCACGGGCGGTTCACGCAACGCGGACGGTGGTGATCACCGGTGTCGCCGCGTGGCTGTGTGTAGCCGCCGCGGTAGTCGTTGGCGTGGTCGTGGTCCTCGCCGACCGGCCTGATTCGTCCGAGCCGTCCCCGTCGCAGGCGGCGGCCGCGTCTTCCTCGGCGGCTTACTCTCGGCATATCGAGGCATTGATGGCTGGGATGCCCGCGACCCTGCGAGCGGGGATCGTACACTGCGAACCGAGCCCGGTCGTACAACGCCACGTTCTCCGCGCGGGTACCTGCGATTTGGCGAAGAACAGCCCACTGGTCGCAGGTTTGGCCGCCCACGATGGGTTGGCGGGCATCTTCCAGGTCGCGAACGTGAACCCCACTTCCTACTACGAGACGATGCGCTACCAGGGCATCGCGTTCCGCGACGACAGCACCGCTTTCGCGGTGTTCAACCAGTACCAGAACCCCTCTGACCCGCCCGGTCTCGGAAACGACATGGAGTACCTCGACCGCCGCACCGGCCTGTGGCTGAAGGTGAGCCACTTGGTCACCGTGCAGGACGCCGAGACGTTTCTCGCACGCGCCGGGTTCTAGACACCCGCGAAGCAGTCCGCTCAGCCGCGATCTGACCCGAAGGCCAGGAATGTGTGCGCGAGAGGGGACTTGAACCCCTACGTCCGTGGACACCAGAACCTAAATCTGGCGCGTCTGCCAATTTCGCCACTCGCGCTGGATGTGTACGACCGTCCAAACTCTACCGGGCGAATCGGGCTCTCCCAAGCGTTGGGGCGGCGTGGCGTACTGGTGGGTAACACGACCTGGGGTTATAACGATTCGATAAAGGTCAATATGAGGGGCACTCATGTTTTGCAAACGGACAGTAGGGCCTCACCTGCGCGTTCAAACATGAGGCGGGGTCATGTTTCAGAATAAAGTGGTACGGGCGTGCGGAAATACTGGGTGGTAGCTGCCGTGGGGGCGGCAAACGTGAGGCTTTCCTCATGATTTTGTGCGATCGTGGCTTCTAACAGGCCCGAGGGGCTGCCGGATACGTGTGCGTGCCGTCGGTGGGCGGAGCGCCAGGAGAAGGAAGTCGAGCGACTTGACGATCAACGAGAGCACCGAGATGGGCACGGGATCGACCGCGAAAGCCGAAGGTCGTGGCCGGGCAACGGGTGTCCGGGTGTCGCTGCTCGAGCAGTTGCGTGGTGGCGCGGGGTACGCGCTGGCCTTTGGCGGACAGGGCGCGCAGTGGTTGCGTGAGCTCGAGGAGATCGGGCGCGACAGCGCGCTGGAATCGGAGCTCACGGCGCTGGTGGGTGAGGCCGCCGCGCTGGTCGAGCCGGTTGCCACGCAGTTGCTGATGGTTCGTCCCGGTGGGTTCGACCCCATGGGCTGGGTACTCGAGAGCGAACTCGACGAGCCGGAGGAGCCGTCCTCGGCGCCGGCCGACGCGGTACTGCGGTCGGCGGCCGTTTCGATGCCGGGCGTGCTGCTCACCCAGCTCGCGGCGATTCGCGCGCTTCGCCTGCAGGGTCTCGACCCGGCCGAGCACGCGCCGGTCGCCGTCATCGGACACTCCCAGGGGCTGTTCGCCGCCGAGGCCGTGCGCGCCGGTGGCGCCCGCGACGCGGAGCTGCTGGCGATTGCCCAGCTCGTCGGTGCGGCCGCCGGTCTGATCGCGCGCAGGCGCGGGCTGATGCCGGTGGGGGAGCGCTCGCCGATGGTCGCGGTGTCGAATGTCGATCCGGAGCAGTTGCGCGCGATCGTCGCCGAGGTGAGCGAAGGGGTCGACCCGGCGCAGGCCGCGGTGGTGTCGATCCGTAATGGCCGCAGGCGCGTCGTGCTGTCGGGTGCGCCCGCGCAGCTCGACCGGGTGCGGGCGCGCTGCGCGCAGCTGCACGAGGAACAGAACCGTGAGCGCGAGGCGAAGATCCGTGGTGGCGCGGTGTTCTCGCCCGTCTTCGAAGACGTGACCGTCGACGTCGCCTTCCACCATCCGGCCCTGGCCGAGACCGTCGACGTGGTCGCGGGCTGGGCCCGTCAGTGCGAGCTCGACGTAGACCTGGCCGCCTCCCTTGCCCAGCAGATCCTGGTCGACCCGATCGACTGGGTCGCCATCGTCGACTCCGCCGTCGAGGCGGGCACCCAGTGGATCCTCGACCTCGGCCCCGGCGACCTGCTCTCCCGTCTCACCGGTGGTTCGCTCAAGGGCACCGGTGTCGGTGTCGTCGCGGCGGCCACGCGCGCGGGTCAGCGCAGCCTGCTCACCCCGGGTGCGGCACCCGAACCGTCGGTGCCGTGGTCGGCGTTCGCGCCCAAGCCGGTGCGCCTGCCCAACGGCCGCATCGTCGTGGAGACCGCGTTCACCCGCCTCACCGGCCGTTCGCCGATCCTGCTCGCCGGCATGACGCCGACCACGGTCGACGCGAAAATCGTCGCGGCGGCGGCCAATGCGGGGCACTGGGCGGAGCTGGCCGGTGGTGGACAGGTCACCGAACAGATCTTCGCCGACCGGATGACCGAGCTGCGTCAGCTGCTGCAGCCGGGTCGCGCGGTGCAGTTCAACTCGCTGTTCCTCGACCCGTACCTGTGGAAGCTGCAGCTCGGTGGCAAGCGGCTGGTGCAGAAGGCGCGTGCGGCCGGTGCGCCGCTGGACGGCGTGATCGTCACCGCGGGTATCCCCGAACTCGACGAAGCCGTCGCGCTGATCGCCGAGCTCACCGAGGTCGGTATCAGCCACGTGGCCTTCAAGCCGGGCACTGTCGCGCAGATCCGGGCCGTGCTGCGGATCGCCGACGAGGTGCCGGACTACCCGGTGATCATGCACATCGAAGGTGGCAAGGCGGGCGGGCATCACTCCTGGGAAGACCTGGACGACCTGCTGCTGGCCACCTACGCCGAGCTGCGCGCCCGCGCCAACGTTGTCGTCTGCGTCGGCGGCGGCATCGGCACCCCCGAGCGCGCCACCGACTACCTCACGGGCACCTGGGCCACCAACCACGGCTACCCGGTGATGCCGCTCGACGGTGTGCTGGTCGGCACCGCGGCGATGGCCACCCTCGAGGCGACCACCGCACCCGAGGTGAAGCAGCTGCTCGTCGACACCCCCGGCACCCCCGACTGGGTGGGTGCGGGCACCGCGAGCGGCGGCATGGCCTCGGGCCGCAGCCAGCTCGGCGCCGACATCCACGAGATCGACAACGCCGCCTCGCGCACCGGCCGCCTGCTCGACGAGGTCGCCGGTGACGCCGACGCCGTGGCCGCGCGCCGCGACGAGATCATCGCCGCGCTCGACGCCACCGCCAAGCCGTACTTCGGCGACGTGGCGACCATGACCTACCAGCAGTGGCTGGAACGCTATGTCTCCCTGGCCGTTTCCAGCGATGTCCCGATCTCCTTCGATTGCGGCAGCGATATCGGTGACGCCATTCGCGACGCCACCCGCTCGGACTGGCTCGACATCAGCTGGCGCGACCGGTTCGCGGAGATGATGCGCCGCACCGAGGCCCGGCTGCACCCGGCCGACCGCGGTGAGATCGAGACCCTCTTCGCCGACGACGCCGACTTCGAGCACCCCGTGCAGGCGCTGTGCGCGCTGAAGAAGCAGTACCCGGCCGTCGCCGAGACCGTGCTGCACCCTGCCGACGTGCCGTTCTTCGTCTCGCTGTGCAAGACGCCGGGCAAGCCGGTGAACTTCGTGCCCGTCATCGACGCCGATGTGCGCCGCTGGTGGCGCTCGGATTCGCTGTGGCAGGCCCATGATCCGCGCTACTCTGCCGACCAGGTGTGCGTGATCCCCGGCACCGTCGCCGTCGCGGGCATCACCCGGGTCGACGAGCCGGTGGGCGAACTGCTCGACCGCTTCGAGCAGGACGCCGCGTTCAGCCTGGTCCGTTCGGGTGTCACCCCGGCGCCCGTCGACGCGCGTCGCGTGGCCGGTGTGGTCGCGGGGCCGATCGACACGGTGCTGGCGGCCCCCGACGTGCAGTGGGCCGGGCGCACCACCGTCAACCCGGTGCATCGCCTCGGCGCGGTGTCGGAGTGGGTCGTCGAGCAGGGCAGCGCGGTGCACACCGGTGCCGGTGCCACCCTCACCGAAACGACCGGCCCGGAAGCCGAATTCAGCTACGTCGAACTGGTCGTTCCGCTGCTCGGCAAGGACGCGGTGCGCATCCGGATCACCGTCCCGACGAGCGTGTACTCCGGTGGGGCACCGGTCATCACCGAAGCCGATGCCGAAGCCGCCATGTCCGCACTGCTCGGTGTGGCCGCCGGTGCGTCGCTGCCCGAGGTGAAATCCGGTGTGGCGCACCTGAACCTGGCCTGGCGGCCGGATCTGATCGCCGACCACGCGGGCGTCACCGGCTCGGGTCTGCCCGAGACGCTCAGCACCCTCGGCCGGACCGCACCCGACGTGCTCGTCGGCGCCTGCTGGCCCGCCGTCTTCGCGGTGCTCGGCGCGTCCCGCACGCCCGCAGGCGGTTCGGTGATCGAGGGCATGCTCGACCTGGTCCACCTGGACCACCAGATCGAACTGCTCGCCGAACCTCCCTCGGAGACAGCGATTCTCGTCGTCCGCGCCGACGGTGGCGAAGTGGTCGACACCGATATGGGCCGCGTGGTCGAGGTGGCCGTGAGCATCGGCGTCATCCTCGATCAGGGCCTCGACGCGACTCCGCTGGCCCGATTGGTCGAACGGTTCGCCATCCGGGGCCGCAACGGCGCCGGTGAGCTCACCGACCCGCCGCGGGCCGCCGGGTCCGTGTCCGGCGCGGCCACCGACACCCCGCGTCGCCGCCGTCGCGATGTGAGCATGGCCGCCCCGCGCGCCATGCACGCCTTCGCCGCCGTCTCGGGCGACCACAACCCGATCCACACCAGTGAGGCCGCCGCCAAGCTGGCCGGCCTGGGCAGCCCGATCGTGCACGGCATGTGGCTCTCGGCCGCCGCCCAGCACGCCGTGGTGGCGGTGGATCCCGAAAGCTCCGTTCCCGCACGCACTCTCACGGCATGGACCACCCGGTTCCTCGGCATGGTGCGCCCCGGCGCGACCGTGGACGTGCGGGTGGAGCGGATCGCGGTGGACGCGGGCGCCGAGATCGTCGAGGTCTCCTGCCGCGTCGAGGGTGACCTGGTCATGACCGCGACCGGGCGCACCGCCGCCCCGAAGACCGTGTACGCCTTCCCCGGGCAGGGCATCCAGCGCAAGGGGATGGGCCTGGACGCACTGACCCGCTCGAAGGCGGCCAAGCAGGTGTGGGAGCGTGCCGACGCGCACACCCGCGAAGCACTCGGTTTCTCGATCCTGGCGGTGGTGCGCGACAACCCCACCTACCTCAAGGCGCGCGGTGTCGAACACCGCCACCCCGACGGTGTGCTGCACCTGACCCAGTTCACCCAGGTCGCCATGGCGACCCTCGGTGTCGCCCAGGTCGCCGAGCTGCGCGAGGCCGGTGCCTTCGTGGAAGGCGCCATGCTGGCCGGGCACTCGGTCGGTGAGTACAACGCGCTGGCCGCCGTCGCCGGTGTGCTGCCGCTTGAAGCCGTGCTCGAGGTGGTGTTCCAGCGTGGTTCGGCCATGCACGAGCTGGTCCCGCGTGACGCGCAGGGCCGCAGCGACTACCGGATGGCCGCCATCCGCCCGTCGCAGATCGGCCTGCCCGACGACGAGGTCATCGACTTCGTCACCGGCATCGGCGAAGCGACCGGCGAGTTCCTCGAGGTCGTGAACCTGAACCTGCGCGGCTCGCAGTACGCCATCGCGGGCACCGTCGCCGGGCTCGAGGCCCTGGAGACCGAGATCGACCGTCGCCGCGCCGAGTTCGGTGGCAAGCGGGCGTTCATCCTGGTCCCCGGTATCGACGTGCCGTTCCACTCCTCGGTGCTGCGCGACGGCGTGCCGGAGTTCCGGCACAAGCTCGAACAGCTGCTGCCCACCGAGGTGCACCCGGAGGTTCTGGTCGGGCGCTACATCCCGAACCTGGTGCCGCGGCCGTTCTCGTTGGACCGGGAATTCCTCACCGAGATCGCCGAACTGGTGCCGTCGGAGCCGCTGCAAGCGGTGCTCGCCGACTTCGACAGCTGGGCCGAGCGCGACGCCGAACTGTGCCGCGTGGTGCTGATCGAGCTGCTGGCCTGGCAGTTCGCCAGCCCGGTCCGCTGGATCGAGACCCAGGACCTGCTGTTCACCGACACCGCCCACGGTGGTCTCGGAGTGGAGCGTTTCGTCGAGATCGGTCTCGGTGCCACGCCGACCGTGGCGAACCTGGCGAGCCAGACGCTGAAGCTGCCCGCGTTCGGTGGGGCGACCGTCGAGGTGGTCAATGTCGAGCGCGATGCCGCGGTCGTCTACTCCACCGACACCGATCCCGCGCCGGTCGAGGACGACATCGAGGAGACCCCGGCCGCCGAAACCCCCGCTGCCGCGGCCGCTCCCGTGGCCGCCGCACCGGTGGCGACCGGCGGACCGCGCCCCGACGACATCGCCTTCACCGCCGCCGACGCCACCCGCGTGCTCATCGCGCTGTGGACCAAGCTGCGCCTGGACCAGATCGGTCCGGTCGACACCATCGAGGGCCTCTGCGACGGTGTGTCCTCGCGACGCAACCAGCTGCTGGTCGACCTCGGCGCGGAGCTCTCGCTCGGTGCCATCGACGGTGCCGCCGACGCCGACATGGGCGCGCTCGCGGCCACCGTCGAACGCCTGGCCCGCACCTACAAGCCGTTCGGCACCGTGCTCACCGACGCCATCGGTGACCACCTGCGCAAGGTCTTCGGGCCGTCGGGCAAGCGGCCCGCCGCCATCGCGGACCGGGTCAAGAAGGTCTGGGAACTGGGTGACGGCTGGGCCAGCCACGTCACCGCCGAGGTCTCGCTCGGCACCCGCGATGGTGCCAGCGTGCGCGGCGGGGACCTCGGCGGACTCGTCGGTGGCGCTCTCACCGACGCCGCCTCCGTCGATGCCGCCATCGACGCGGCCGTGCAGGCCGTCGCCGCCCGGCGCGGGGTCGCGGTCTCGCTGCCTTCGGCCGGTGGCGCGTCCGGTGGCACCGTCGACGCGGCCGCGCTCGGTGAGTTCACCGAGCAGATCACCGGTCGCGACGGCGTGCTCGCCACGGCGGCCCGGGTGGTGCTCGAGCAACTCGGCCTCAGCGAGCAGGTGAGCGCGCCCGAAGCCACCCCCGACACCCTCGTCGACCTCGTGTCGGCCGAACTGGGTTCGGACTGGCCGCGCCTGGTCGCTCCCGCGTTCGACGCCCGCAAGGCCGTCCTCATCGACGACCGCTGGGCCACCGCCCGCGAGGACCTCGCCAAGATGTGGCTCGGCAACGACGCCGAGACCGCCCAACTGTCGATCGACGGTTACTACGGTGCCGGGGAAGCGGTTGCCGCACAGGCGAACTGGTGGCGTCAGCGGGCTATGCACGAGGCCCGTTCGGTGCTGGCCGGGGTGTACGCGCAGATCGCGCAGGCCGCGCTCGACACCAGCGAACCGGGGCTGTGGTCCGACGACGTCGCCGTGATCACCGGTGCCAGCAAGGGTTCCATCGCCGCCGCCGTCACCGGCAAGCTGCTCGCCGGCGGTGCCACCGTGGTGGTGACCACCTCGAGCCTGAACGACGAACGGCTGCGGTTCTACCGTTCGCTGTACCGCGACAACGCCCGCCACGGCGCGGCGCTGTGGGTGGTGCCCGCGAACATGGCCTCCTACCAGGACCTGGACGCGCTCATCGAGTGGGTCGGGTCCGAGCAGGTCGACAACGCCGGTGGCGCCAAGATCAAGGTCAAGGACGCCATGACCCCGACGCTGCTGCTGCCGTTCGCGGCGCCGCGCGTCGCGGGCGATCTCGCCGACGCCGGTGCGCGCGCGGAGATGGAGATGCGCGTACTGCTGTGGTCGGTGGAGCGCCTGATCGGCGGCCTGTCCGCCCTCGGCGCCGACCATGATGTCGACGCGAAACTGCATGTGGTGCTTCCGGGTTCGCCCAACCGTGGCCTCTTCGGTGGCGACGGTGCCTACGGCGAGTCCAAGGCCGCGCTCGACGCGGTGGTCGCCAAGTGGCGGGCCGAGAAGTCGTGGGCAGCACGGGTGACCTTGGTGCACGCGCTGATCGGCTGGGTGCGCGGCACCGGGCTGATGGGGCACAACGACCCGATGGTCGAGGCCGTCGAGGCGGCGGGCGTGCACACCTGGTCGACCGCCGAGATGGCCGACGAACTGCTGAAGTGGTGCACCTCGCGTGCCCGTCAGGTGACGGTCACCGGCCCGCAGCAGATCGACCTGACCGGCGGCCTGGCCCGCGCCAAGCTCGACCTGCCCGCGCTGGCCAAGCAGGCACAGGAAGCCGCGGCCGCGGCCGAGGAGGAAGCGGCCACCGCCGCGACCATCGCCGCGCTGCCCGCACCGCCGACCATGAGCTCGGCGCTGCCGGTGCCCGAATGGGGCGAGGTGACCGCCGATCTCAGCGAGATGGTCGTCATCGTCGGCGCGGGCGAGCTCGGCCCGTACGGCTCCGCGCGCACGCGTTTCGAGATGGAAGTCGAGGACGAGCTTTCGGCGGCGGGCGTGCTCGAGTTGGCCTGGACCACCGGTCTGATCCGCTGGGAGAACGAGCCGAAGCCGGGCTGGTACGACACCGAATCCGGTGACTTCGTGCCCGAGGAAGAGGTGGCCGAGCGCTACCACGACACCGTCGTCGAACGCTGCGGTGTGCGCCGCTACGAAGACGACGGCGCCATGCTCGACAATGCCGCGCCGCTGCTCACCTCGGTGTTCCTCGACCAGGACCTGTCCTTCACGGTGGCGAGCGAGGCCGAGGCCCGCGCGTTCCACACCGCCGATCCCGAGCACACGGTGATCACCCCGGTCGCCGATTCCGGCGACTGGACCGTGACCCGCAAGGCGGGCACCGAGATCCGGGTGCCGCGCAAGGCGAAGCTGTCGCGCGTGGTCGGCGGTCAGATCCCCACCGGCTGGGACCCGACCATCTGGGGCATCTCCGCCGACATGGCGGCCTCGATCGACCGGGTGGCGCTGTGGAACATCGTCTGCACCGTCGACGCGTTCGTCTCGGCGGGCTTCAGCCCCGACGAGCTGATGAGCTGGGTGCACCCGAGCCTGGTGGCCAACACCCAGGGCACCGGCATGGGTGGCATGTCCTCGATGCGCTCGCTCTACGTCGACAACCTGCTCGGCGAGCCGCGCCCGAACGACATCCTGCAGGAGGCGCTGCCCAACGTCGCACTGGCGCACGTGGTCCAGTCCTACGTCGGCAGCTACGGCGCCATGGTGCACCCGGTCGCGGCGTGCGCCACGGCGGCGGTGTCGGTGGAGGAAGGCGTCGACAAGATCCGGCTCGGCAAGGCCGAGGTCGTGGTCGCCGGTGGTTACGACGATCTCGGTATCGAGGGCATCGTCGGCTTCGGTGACATGTCGGCCACCGCCGACTCGGCGGCCATGCGCGCCAAGGGCATCAGCGACCGGTACTTCTCCCGCGCCAACGACCGCCGTCGCGGCGGCTTCGTGGAATCACAGGGTGGCGGCACCGTGCTGCTGGCCCGCGGTGACGTGGCCGTGGAGATGGGTCTGCCGGTGCTTGGCGTACTGGCCTTCGCGCAGTCCTTCGCCGACGGCGTGCACACCTCCATCCCGGCACCGGGTCTCGGTGCGCTGGGTGCGGGGCGTGGCGGCAGCGGTTCGCGACTCGCCGCCGAGTTGCGCAAGCTCGGTGTCACCCCGGACGACATCGCGGTGATCTCCAAGCACGACACCTCCACCGCCGCCAACGATCCCAACGAGTCGGAGCTGCACGAGCGGCTCGCGGGCGCGCTGGGTCGCAGCGAGGGCGCACCGCTGTTCGTGGTGTCGCAGAAGAGCCTCACCGGCCACGCCAAGGGCGGCGCGGCGGCCTTCCAGCTCATCGGCCTGTGCCAGGTGCTGGAAAACGGTGTGGTGCCGCCGAACCGGAGCCTGGACTGTGTCGACGAGAAGATGCAGGCCTACCCGCACCTGGTGTGGGCCCGCGAACCGCTGCGCTTCGGCGAGAAGTTCGCGCTCAAGGCCGGTCTGGTGACCTCGCTCGGCTTCGGGCACGTGTCGGGTCTGCTCGCGGTGGTGCATCCGCAGGCGTTCCTCGCCGCGATCGAACCGGGGGCGCGCGCGGAGTACCAGGAGCGGGCGCAGGCGCGTCAGCTGGCGGGCAGGCAGCGTTTCGCCGAGGCCATGTGTGGCGGCGCGGCACTGTACGAGAAGCCGGCCGATCGTCGCCTCGGCGCCGACGGCACCCCGGCCAAGCAGGTGCGGCAGCTCGAGGCCGACATGCTGCTCTCGCCGACGGCCCGCCTCGACCAGGGGCTGTACCGGGCCAACGGAATCGGTTGCGAGACCGGGCTGCTCGGTTCCGCTCCGCAGACCAGCGAAGCGTCGTAGGCTGCCGCTTCGTGACGATTCTCGGTATCGGCTTGGACCTGGTCACCATTTCCGAGTTCGCCGAACAGCTGCAGCGGCCCGGGTCGGCCATGCTCAGGGAGACGTTCACCGCCGGTGAACGTCGCTACTGCCAGAGCAAGCAGACCGACCCGGCCCGCAGCTTCGCCGCCCGCTGGGCCGCGAAGGAGGCGGTGCTCAAAGCCTGGGCGTCGTCGCGTTTCGCGCGCAGCCCGCAGATCGGGGACAACCCGTATCCGCTGATCGAAGTGGTCAACGACGCGTGGGGCAGGCCGAGTATCAAACTGCACGGCCTGGCCGCGGAGTTCCTGCCGCGCGTGCGCGTGCACCTGTCGCTGACCCACGACGGCGACACCGCCGCGGCCATGGTCGTCCTCGAGGATCCGGGCGAGCTCGCCGACCTCATCGAGGGGCGGGTAGGAAACTCCTAGCGCCGCAGACGTTCCGGACCCGGGTCGAGGTCACTCCTCCGACCCGGGTCCTTTCGCGTGCCTGGACTCCTTCTCGGCGACCAGCAGATACGCCACCATCAGCCGCTTGAGTTCAGCGACGGCGTCGGCGTTGGACTGCTCGTCCTGCACCGAGAAGTTGAGCATCGAATAGACGACGTGCACCAGCACCTCGGCCATCATCGTGCGCCGGGCGCGGGGCGTGCGCGGAGTGAGCGGTCGCAGCATCTGCGACACGACCTCGGCGAACTCCTTCTCGTGCAACGCGCCCGTCGCCCGGGTGGACGGGGTGGACTGCATCGCCAGCCACACCTCGCGCCGCGACGGGTCGGTGGTCCACAGATTCGCCAGGTGATCGACGAATTGGTTCATGTGCCGCAACCAGTCCAGCGACGGCACCTCGCCGTGGAAATCGGCGAGCTCGCGCGAAACCGCGACGAGGTCTTGCCGATTCAGCTCACAGACGATCACGTACTTGTTGGCGAAGAACTGATAGAGCGTGCCGATCGGCACCTCGGCGCGCTGGGCGACCTCTTCACAGGTGAACGATTCGAAACCCACCTCGACCAGCAGTTCTCGCGAGGCCTGCAGCAAAGCGTCGAACTTGCGCTTGCTGCGCTCCTGGGTGGGCCGCTTGCGCGGCATCAATTCCTGTGGATCGTCCTGCAATTCCAGCGCGGGGTCCGGGCGGTGCTGCTTGGACCGGGCCTGCGCATGTACTTCCACCCATCCAGGCTAGCGCTAGAGGGACCTATACGACATCCGCATACCCGAAGCGTGTCAGGAACCGGTGTGATTCCCACCCATCCGCCCCGTGACCGGTGACGAATCATCAGATGAGCGTGCGTGCATCCGCACGCTGATTCGCGGTTGGTACCGCACCGCGTCGCACAGGGGCATCGTTTCGCTACAGGGGAAGGCAAGACTGGTGGCAGCAGGATCAGTGGTAACCCTCGGCGTGAGCACCGAGCGTGGAGCCGTGCACGCGGTCGCGCTCGCCGAGACGGGCAGTACCCTCACCGACCGGATGGTGCTGCGGCGCACCGTCCGTACCGCCGGTGACAGCAGACCGGAGACGGCCGAGGCGGTGCGTGTGGCGCTCGACGCCCTCGCCTCCGAACTCGGCGACGACTACGAGATCGCCGGTGCGGCTGTCGGATACCGCGACGCCGCCGATCGCCGCGCCATCGTCACCCATCTGGCGACCACGTCGTGGAGCACGGCGTCGCTGGTGTCGGCCAAGTCGGCACACCTGTTCGTCGGCGGCGTGATGACCTGGCTCGACGAATTCGACACCCTGCTCGTCTACGAGGCGGTGCCGGGTTACCAGGCGATGACCCTGCTCGATCCGGGCAGGCACCGCGTGCTCGCCGCGTGCTCACACACCGGGCCGTCGACACCCGAGGCGCTGCGTGCCGGGGTGGCGGCGGCAGGCGACCAGCTGGATGCGGCGTCGGTGCGCCCGGGCGCGGTGGTGCTCATCGGCTCGTCGGCCGACGCGCCCGCCGTGCGCGAGGCCGCCGCGGGCTTCGGGGTGCCGGTGCTGCCGTGCCGGCTGGCAGGCTCCGCGCCCGCTGCCGGTGCCGCACTGGTCGCGCTCGGTGACACCAAGGTGGTGCCGATCACCGGGCCCGCGCGTTCCCGTCGCGGCACCGCGGTGGCCGCCGCGGCGGCGAGTGTGCTCGCGGGTGGGCTGGTGGTCGGTGGTTCCTACGCGCTGATGGACGGTGGCACGCCTGCGGTCGACAACACCGCCGCGTCGTCCGAACCCGGCCTGGCACCGGCACATCCGGCCCCGGCGCCGCACGCGCAGGACGCCGCCGATTCCGGTTCGGCCGGTGGGATCGGCTCGGGGAGCGGCCTCGCGGTCGACCCGACACCGCCCACCGACATTTGGCCCTACGAAAAGGTGTCACCGAACCCGCAATTGGTGAATCCCGGGGTGTTCCCGCTGGACTACCCGACCCAGCTCTACGGCGACGCGGCCGAGGACGAGCCGCTTCCGCTGGAACCTGTACAGCCGGTCGTCCCGGAGATCCCGGTCGCCGTGCAGACCGTGCCGGGCACCGGCATCCCGCTCAGCATGCAACCCGCCCAGGCGATGACGCCGCCTGGCCGGATGTCACAGTCGGCCGACTGAGCCGCACACGGGCCGCGCGAGACGATCGCGCGGCCCGTGTCGTTTCCGCTCAGGAACTGGTGCGGCGCTGGAACATCCACCGCGCGGCCAGATACCCGGCCACCGCGATGCCGCCGCACCACAGCACGGCGAGCGGGCCGCTGTCGCCGATGGGTGTGCCCATCAGCAGCCCGCGCATCGTCTCGATCACCGGCGTCACCGGCTGGTTCTCGGCGAAAGTGTGCAGCCAGGTCGGCATGGTCGAGGTCGGCACGAACGCGCTGCTCACATACGGCAGGAACATGAAGAAGAACGTGAACCCGTTGGCCGCCTCCGGATTACGGGCCACCATTCCGAGCGCCGCCGATAACCACGACAACGCGAACACGAACATCGCGAGCACGCCTGCCACGCCGAGCCAGCGCACCGGATCGGTGGTCGGCCGGAAGCCGAGGACCACGGCCACGCCGATCACGACGGCCGAGGTGACCAGATTGCGCAACACGCTCTCCACGACATGCCCGGTGAGGACCGCCGAGCGGGCGATCGCCATCGCCCGGAACCGGTCGACAATGCCCTCGGCCAGATCTGTCGACAGTGCCACCGCCGTGGTCGAGGCGCCGAACCCCGCACACAGCAGGATGATTCCGGGCACCACGTAGTCGATGTAGGCACCGTCGACCCGCATCGCGCCGCCGAAGACGTAGACGAACATCAGCAGGATCATCACCGGCAGCGCGATGGTCATGATCATGGTGTCCGGGCTGCGCAGGGTGTGGCGGATATTGCGGTCGAGCATGGTGACCGAATCCTGCACGGTGGTCATGGCGCTCATGCCGCCACCGCCGTCCGGCCGGTCAACGCGAAGAACACATCGTCGAGGTCGGAGGTGTGCACCGTGAGCTGCTCGATGGCGATGCCGAGTTCGGCGAACCGGTCGAGCAGCAGTTTGATCTCCACCGCGCTGCCTGTCGAGGACACCTGCATGCTCAGTTGTTCGGGGTCGACCTGTGCGCTCGGCACCGCCTTCGCCGCCGCGGTGAGCAGGAGGTGATCGGCGAACCGGAACCGCAGGTGCCCGCCGGGGACGAGTCGCTTGAGTTCCTCCGGGGTGCCGTCGGCGACGATGCGCCCGCCGTCGAGGACGGCGATGCGGTCGGCGAGCTGGTCGGCCTCCTCCAGGTATTGCGTGGTGAGGAAGACGGTGGTGCCCTCGGCGGCGAGTTCGCGGATGGCGGTCCACAGGTCACGGCGGCTGCGTGGGTCGAGGCCGGTGGTCGGCTCGTCGAGGAAGACCAGCCGGGGGCGGCCCATCAGGCTCATGGCCAGGTCGAGTCGGCGTCGCATGCCGCCCGAGTAGGTGTCGACCGGTTTGGCCGCGGCGTCGACGAGATCGAACCGGTCGAGCAATGCGGCACCGCGGCGGGCGATTTCAGGCTTGCCCAGATGCAGCAGCTTGCCGGTGAGGCGCAGGTTCTCGTGGCCGGTGAGCACACCGTCGACGGCCGCGAACTGGCCGGTGACGCCGATCAGCGCGCGCACGTCGTCGGCCTCGGCGACCGGGTCGTGGCCGAGGACGCGCAGTTCACCGCGATCCGGTCGGGTGAGGGTGGCGAGGATGCGGACCAGGGTGGTCTTGCCCGCGCCGTTGGGGCCGAGCAGGGCGAAGACGGTGCCCGCGCGGACCTCGAGGTCGAGGTCGTCGAGGACGACGTGGGTGCCGAATGACTTGTGTAGCTGCCGCACCGAGAGTGCGGGTGGTTCGGGTGCCATGGATTTTCTCCGATCGATGCCACTGTTTATGGCCTATATTGTTTATAGGCTAAACAGTTGTCCGGCACAAGAGGGCCGCCGGTTAGAGTCGTGGCAGAGCGAAGGAGGCGGACGAGTCGATGACGACCGGCGAAGCGGCGTTACCCAGAGCGGTGGAACTGATGTGGGGGCTGGCCCAGCCGGCCGGTCGCGGACCGAAGCGGGCGCTCACCATCGACCAGATCGTCGATGCCGCGATCGAGGTCGCCGACGCGGAAGGCGTCGCCGCGCTGTCGATGAGCAGGGTGGCCAAGCAACTCGGCTTCACCGCCATGTCGCTGTACCGCTACGTCGACAGCAAGGACACCCTGCTCGACCTGCTGATGGATCGCGTGGTCGGCGCGCCACCGGATATCCCCGCCGGAACCTCCTGGCGCGCAGGTCTCGAACAATGGGCTTTCGCCGAGTTCGACCGGATCGGCAGGCATCCGTGGTGGATCGACATCCCGCTGGCCCGCCCGCCGATGGGCCCGAACAATATGGCCTGGCTGGAGGTGGCGCTGGGCGCGCTCGCCGGGACCGGCGTGCCGGAGCCGGCGAAGCTCGAGCTGGTGATGAACGTGTCGGTCTACGTCATCGGCAAACGCCGCATGCTGCGTGATCTGCAGACCGTCGAAGGTGCCGATTTCGCGTCGGTGATGGCACGCGTACTCGACCCGCAGCGGTTCCCCGCGGTCACGGCCGCCATGTCGGGCTCGGCGTTCGACGGCGAGAGCGAGGTCCATTTCGATTGGGCCCGTGCCGATTTCGAATTCGGGCTGGCGCGGATGCTCGACGGTTTCGAGGTGTTCATCCGCACCTTCGCCGAGTAGCTACGCCGACAGGTCGCGGCGCAGCTTCGCCACGTGGCCCGTGGCGCGCACGTTGTACTGGGCCACCTCGATCGCACCCTGTTCGTCGACGAGGAAGGTCGAGCGGATCACGCCGGTGACGGTCTTGCCGTACATCTTCTTCTCGCCGAACGCGCCCCACTGCTGCAGCACGGTGCGTTCCGGGTCGGACAGCAGCGGGAAGGTGAGGCCCTCGGCGTCGCGGAACTTGGCCAGTTTGGCCGGCTTGTCCGGGGAGATGCCGAGGACGGCGATCCCGGCCTCGTTCAGTTCGGCGAGGTTGTCGCGGAAGTCGCAGGCCTGCTTGGTGCAGCCGGGGGTCGAGGCGGCCGGGTAGAAGTAGACGATCACCTTGCGGCCACGGTAGTCCGACAGTGACACGTCCTTGCCGTCGGCGTCGGGCAGCGTGAAATCGGGGGCGGTGTCTCCGGGGGAGAGGCGATGGTTGTCGGTCACCACCGCACGGTAACCGACCGGGTCCGCTGACGGCATGGATAGACTCGGGCGAGCACAGACACATACCTGGAGGTGACGGTGGCCAAGGACGACACCGACCGGATCGAACGCGAGATCGAGATCGCGCGCGCCCGGTTGGCGACCACGCTCGACGAACTGGCGGTGCGCGCCGATCCGCAGCGGATCGCCGACGACACGAAGGCGATCGTGGTCGCCAAGTTCAGCGAGCCCAAGGTCAAATACACGCTGATCGGCGCGGGTGCCCTCGTAGCGGGCCTGGTCCTGGTCAAACTTTTCCGCCGCTGAGCGGTCCACAAACACAGAACACCCGATGCGGCACAAGCCACATCGGGTGTTTCTGTATTCAAACGCACCAACTCGAGCGCGCCAGCGCTCCAAAATTACTGCGTGGGGCAGGCGAGGCCGTCGCCGTCGGGGTCGAGGTGGGGGGAGTAGCCCGCCTCGCCGCGGAACAGCGGGGCGCGGCCTGCGGCCATCGCCTCGTCGCAGCTGCGGAACGCACCGCCGGCCGAACCGGACTGGACCAGGTTGGCCGAGCCGGTGGCGCCGAGCAGGGAGTCGAAGCTGGACGAGCCGGTGCCCGCGGAGCCCGTCACCAACGGATTCGCCTGAGCGGCGGGGGCGACGAGCAGGCCGAGGCCTACGGCGGCGAGGCTGACAGTGAGCCGACGAACGTTCATGAATTCCTCTATGTCTGCTGCGGTTCGGATGTTGGCCCGGACACACGCCTCGGGCGGCGAAGTCAACCTTCATGACGGGGCCCCCGCTTGTCAACCGCACCGCGTGTGCCTCGACTGTTACTCGCCGAGCCTGCGCCCCGTGAGGTGCTCGGCGGGCACGGTGCCCATCCGTCCGGCCTGGAAGTCCTCGAGTGCCTCGATGATCTCGGCGCGGGTGTTCATGACGAACGGTCCGTACTGGATCAGGGGCTCGCGCAACGGTTTTCCGCCGAGCAGCAGCACTTCGAGGTCGCCGTAGTCCTGTGTGGTGTCGGCGGTGAGCGTGATGGCCTCGCCCTTGCCGAACATCACCAGCTGTCCGGTGTGGATCGGCCGACGGTCGGTGCCCGCCGTGCCGCTGCCCGACAGCACGTAGGCCATGGCCGTGAAGTCCTGCGGCCACGGTGTTTCCAGCTGCGCGCCGGGGCTGATCGAGGCGTGCGCGTAGGCGATCGGGGTGTAAGTGGAACCGGGTCCGGCGAAGCCGCCGACCTCGCCCGCGATGAGCCGCACCAGGGCGCCGCCGTCGTGCGAGCTGACCAGGGTGAGCTCGCTGCCGCGCAGGTCCTGGTAGCGCGGGGTGGCGAACTTCTGGGCGCGCGGCAGGTTCACCCACAGCTGGATGCCGTGGAATCGGCCGCCCGAGATCACCAGCTTCTCCTCGGGCAGTTCGTCGTGCAGCATGCCCGAGCCTGCCGTCATCCACTGGGTGTCACCCTCGCCGATCACGCCGCCGCCACCCTGGGAGTCGTGGTGGACCATGGTGCCGTCGAGCATGTAGGTGACGGTTTCGAAGCCGCGATGCGGATGCCACGGCGCGCCCTTGGCCTCGTAGGGCTCATAGGCCACGGGGCCCATCTGGTCGAGCAGGATGAAGGGGTCGGCCGCGCGCAGGTCGACGCTGGGGAACGGGCGCGTCACCTCGAAGCCCGCCCCCTCGCGCTGACGGTGGGCGGTGACGATCTGACGTACCGGCCGCTGGGTTTCGGTGACGTCCGGGCGGGGGAGCCGGGGCAGCACCATGATGTCGTCGACGGTGATCGCGGGCATGGGAAGCGCCTCCTGGAGTGGAACCTGTTTGGTTTCCATGTCAACCAATGTGGCTCTAGGATCATTCCCGTGACCCGATGGTTGTCCGAGCAAGAGCAGCAGACCTGGCAGGCCTTCATCCGGATGCGGCAGCGGCTGGACGCGGCGCTGTCGGCCGGGCTGGCCGGGCACGGGCTGTCGATGGCCGACTATGAGCTGATGGTTCCGCTCTCGGCCGCACCGCAGGGCTGTCTGCGTGCCAGGGACCTGGCCGCCGAGGTGTGCTGGGACAAGTCGCGGCTGTCCAAGCAACTGGCCAGGATGGCGGCGCGGGGGCTGGTCGGCCGGGCCCCGGCCGCCGACGACGCACGCGGCGTCGTCGTCACGCTGACCGACCACGGGCGCGACGTCTTGCGCGCCGCCGCGCCCGAACATGTCGAGCTGGTGCGAAAGCTGTTCGTGGACAACATGACCCGTCAGGAAGCCGCGGCATTGCGGTCGCTCTCGGACAAGGTGGCCTCGGCGGTCGAGCAGAGCTGACTACCGGCGTCGCCGGGTGCCGAACAGGCTGCGGCTGATCTCGCGCCCCGCCGCACTGGCCGCCGAGCGCAGGAAGCTCTTCACGGCCGGGTTCTTCATGATCCGTTCGGCCGCCGAATCCGCGTCCGGTCCGGCAGGCGGCGGGGCGGTTTCCGGTGCGGGTGCGGCAGCCACGCTGGCCAGCAGCATCTCGTAGGCCGATTCGCGGTCGATGCTCTGCCCGTACTTGCCCTGCAACGAGCTCGACCCCGCGGCGGAGCGGATGGCGTCGTCACCGATGGTGTCCATCAGCGACCGCGGCGGCACGATCTTGGTCCAGGCAACCGGGGTCGGGGCACCCTTCTCCGACAACACTGTGACGATCGCCTCACCGGTACCGAGGCTGGTGAGCGCCTCCTCGAGGTCGTAGACCTCCGACTTCGGATACGTGCGAACCGTTTTCGCCAGCGCCTTCTGATCATCGGGGGTGAAGGCGCGCAGCGCGTGCTGGACGCGGGCGCCGAGCTGCGACAGCACCGCGTTCGGGATGTCGGTGGGCAGCTGGGTGCAGAAGAACACACCGACACCCTTGGAGCGGATCAGCTTCACGGTCTGCTCGATCTGCTGCAGGAACGCCTTGGAGGCGTCGGCGAAGAGCAGATGCGCCTCGTCGAAGACGAAGACGAGCTTGGGTTTGTCGACGTCACCCACTTCGGGCAGCGTCTGGAACAGCTCGGCGAGCACCCACATCAGGAATGTGGAGAACAGCGCCGGCCGCGCCGCCTGCTGTCCCAGTTCGACCAGTGTGATGACGCCCTGCCCGTCGACGACCCGGGCCAGATCGGCGGGATCGAGTTCGGGCTCGCCGAAGAACGTGTCACCGCCCTCGGCCTCGAGATTCACCAGCGAACGCAGGATCACCCCGGCGGTCTGGCTGGACACCCCGCCGATCCCCTTGAGGTCTTCCTTGCCCTCGGGGCTGGTCAGGTGGGTGATGACCGCGCGCAGGTCCTTCAGGTCGAGCAGGGCAAGGCCCCGCTGATCGGCCCAGTGGAAGATCAGCCCGAGGGTCGACTCCTGGGTGTCGTTGAGGCCGAGGACCTTGCTGAGCAGGATCGGGCCGAAAGAGGTGATCGTGGCGCGGATCGGCACGCCGATGCCCTCGGTGCCGAGCGAGACGAACTCGGTGGGGAAACCGCTCGGCGCCCAGTCGCTCGCGCCGGTCTCGGCGGCGCGAGCGCGGATCTTGTCGTTGTCGGCACCGGGGTCGCGCAGACCCGACAGATCGCCCTTCACATCGGCGAGCACCACGGGAACGCCCGCCCGCGAGAGCTGTTCGGCGATGCCCTGCAGGGTTTTGGTCTTGCCCGTGCCGGTCGCCCCCGCGACGAGCCCGTGGCGGTTCATCATGCGCAACGGAATACGCACGCGCGCAGCGGGGTCGGTGGTTCCGTCGACGACAACGGTGCCCAGCTCCAGAGCCTGACCGTCGAAGGCGTAACCGGCCGCGATCTGTGCGGCGGCGCCCGACCCGGCCGAGGCGTCGGGTGACGTTGCCGCCGAAGCTGATTGCGCCGCCTCCCGCTCGGCGGCCTCCGCCGCGGCGGCTGCCTCGGCGGCGACGCGCGCCGCCTCTTCGGCTGCCAGGCGAGCCGCTGCCGCCTTCTCCTGAGGGGTGGTCATCGCGTCCTCCGTCTCGATCGCAAGAACATGAACGGACAATCTCAGGCAAACTGTATCCGTGCCGGTCACCCCTGTGGTGGCCTTCGGCGGGTGTCGTCGGCAAACACCTCCGCCGCGCCCGCGCGACACACCTGTCGGCGAGGCGCGCCGATACCCCATTAGGGTGGCTCGGGTGTCCGACAAACTCTTGGTCTGGATGGATTGCGAGATGACGGGGCTCCGTCTCGACAGCGACAAGCTGATCGAGATCGCCGCGCTCGTAACCGACAGCGACCTGAACATTCTCGGTGACGGTGTCGACATCGTCATCCACGCCGATGACGCCGCCCTGGCCTGCATGCCACCCGTCGTCGCCGACATGCACGCGAAATCCGGTCTCACCGAGGAGGTCCGGCGCTCGACCGTGACCCTCGAGCAGGCCCAGGAGCAGGTGCTCGACTACGTGCGCCAGTACGCGCCCGCCGCGCGCACGGTGCCGCTGTGCGGCAACTCCATCGCCACCGATCGCGGCTTCATCGCGCGCGATATGCCCGAGCTGGACGCGCACCTGCACTACCGGATGGTCGACGTGAGCTCGATCAAGGAACTGTGCCGCCGCTGGTACCCGCGCATCTACTTCGGTCAGCCGGAGAAGGGGCTCGCGCACCGCGCGCTGGCCGACATCAAGGAGTCCATCCGCGAGCTGGAGTACTACCGGCGCACCGCCTTCGTGGCGCCGCCCGGCCCGTCCTCGGCCGACATCGCGAGCATCGCGGCGGCGGTCACCGAGGCCGTCGACGTCACCGGAACAGGGTCCCGACCAGCGGATTAGGGCATCGGGGCCGGTACAAGCTAGTATTTACCGCGCCGGTGCAAGCCGGTGATGGTGACCGTAGTTCAGTTGGTAGAGCACCAGGTTGTGATCCTGGCTGTCGCGGGTTCGAGTCCCGTCGGTCACCCCGAAGAGAAGGCCCCGATCCTGTGGATCGGGGCCTTCTTCGTTGTAGGAGCCCACATCCGCTTCATGACGCAGGTCACGTTTGAACCGCTACACTCTGGACGGCTGCCCAAATGTGTGGGCCGCCATATCCTCGTTCGACCGGAAAGACCCTTGATGAAGCGTTCCACCGTCGTCGTGGCCCTCGCGGCCGCCACCGTGCTCGGCCCCGTCGCAGGCACCTCGGCGGCGCAGACCCCCGGCCTGCCACTCACCGACTTCACGGCCACCCCGTCGGGCGGCATGGAACTGCCGGGACCGCCCGAAACGGGATCGGCGCAGAGCGGATCGACCGGCGGGCTCGAGACCACCGGCTCCTCCGGCACCGGCTCGGCAGGCCTGCCCAACCTCGACCGCCTGCTGTTCGGTGGACGCATCCTCTGCGGGGCCCTCGGCAGCGCCATGGCCGTGGCCGGCGAGGCCATGATGGACTGCGCCGATCTGCCCACCCCGGTCTGATCCAGGACACGAAAAAGGCCGCCGGAGACATCCGGCGGCCTTTTTTCGGCTGTATGGGGTCAGGAGACGTCGGCGTTGCCCGCCTTCCACTCCGCCCACGGAATGTTCCAGTCACCGAGCCCGTCGACGCCCGACAGCGTCCCGCCGACCGTGTTCTTGATGATCGTGATGTCACCGCGCTTGGCGTTCTCGTACACCCAGCGCGCATTGGCGGGGCTCAGGTTCAGGCAGCCGTGGCTGGCGTTCGAGTAACCCTGCTGACCCACCGACCACGGCGCCGAGTGGAAGAAGATGCCGCTGTAGGAGATCCGCGTGGCGTAGTCCACCGGCGTGCGGTAGCCGTCGGCGGAGTTCACCGCGACACCGTAGGTGGACGAGTCCATGATGATCTTCTCGTGCTTGTCGGCGACGATGTAGATGCCGTTGTCGGTGGGCGTGGAATCCTTGCCCATCGAGGTCGGCATGGTCATGATCACCTCGCCGTTGCGCTCGACGGTCACCTGCTTGGTGTTGTCGTCGGCGGTGAAGATCACCGCGTCACCGATGGTGAAGTGCGAGGTGATGTTGTCCTGGCCGTACAGACCTTTGCCGAGGTCCTTGCCGTAGACGTTCACCTCCACGTTCACCCGCGTACCCGGCTTCCAGAAATGCTCTGGGCGCCAACGGACTTCGCGGTTGTTCACCCAGTAGAACGCGCCTTCGACGGGCGGTTCGGTGGTGATCTTGATGGCGTCCTGCGCGGCGCGACGGTCCGGGATGTTCTCGTCGAACTGGATCGCCACCGGCTGGCCGATACCGACCACCTCGCCCTCGCCGGGCATCAGGTACGGCTTGGTCTGGTTGTTCGGTGAGCTCGTGGTGAAGCTCAGGGTGGAGGAGTTCGCGCCGCCGAGGCCGATCGCGGCCGCCGAGAGCTGATAGGTCTTGCCGTAACCGAGCACCTCGGTGGTGGCCCACGAACGCCCGTCGGGCGCCAGCTGACCCGACACCTGCGTGCCCTGCTGGTTGGTCAGCTTCACCTCGGTGAACTTGCCGTCCTGCACCTGGAACTTCAGCGGCATCCCCGGCGAGACGCCGACCTGGCCGTCCTTGATCTCGGAGACCAGTTTCGGCTTGATGAGTTCGGTGATCGGGTTACGGTCGATCGCCACCTCGACCCCGGCACCCTCGGCCGACGAGCACGCGGAAGCACCGAGGGCGAAAACCGCCAACAGTGCCACCGGAACGATCATCCGCAATGACCGAGGTTTCCCCCGCTTCTTACCCATGTCCAACCCCGTTTCCATACCGACGCCCCGCCATTCTGCCAGCCCGCCCGGTCGCCACCAACGTCGAAAGCGCGGCGACACGACCCGAGTGGGCAATCGTTAGATACGTGCCGGGGCCCGATCTGTTAACACTGCGAACCGTCCGGCATCGGTGCTGGTCAGAGCCCGATTTCACTTTTCGCCCTCGGGCCTGTTAATGTTTCTTCCGCACCGCAGAGCGGAGCAAACGCCCCGCGGAGCGGAGCGAAACAAGCGCCATTAGCTCAATTGGCAGAGCAGCTGACTCTTAATCAGCGGGTTCGGGGTTCGAGTCCCTGATGGCGCACAGCAGACCGCATCCCGGCAGTTACCACTGCCGGGATGCGGTCTTTTTGCGGTCTGCCAGCCTCGTCATCGATCGTTATCTTCGGGGCCTCGCGCGCCCGTTTTGCCACCGCGAACAGCCAGGAAACCTGATTCGGGCAAACTTTTTCTGTGACCCATACCACGGTCGTCGCGGTTCTAAACCCCCTGCATACATAACGATTCTGCAACCACCGGTAGAAGCGACCAAGATCGCCAGCACCTGCCGTTCAGATTTCGTTCATCTCGCGTTAACCTACCGTGACCATTCTGTCATCAGGTCACAAACAGACCTGCGGTTTGGTTAGCCACCGGGAACCCGGATACCGAACAGCGCGTGGTCTCCCCGCAGCCAGCTGTGGAGCACCGTGCGACGAGCGGGACAGCCATCGAGCGTCTCCGTCACCACAGCGTCGCACATTCCCATACCGACAGAAACAACACATCGCCTGACCGGCGTGCGCCGCTGCGCGCGCTGCGCGGTCCACCGCGCCCCCACCGGGGCCTCGCGGTCGCCAGACAGAGATGAAGGAACAGAGAAGAACATGATCGTCAAAGACAAGCTCAACTCCATGATCGGCCACCGCCGCGAGGCGTTCACCGTGGCAGTCGCCGCGGTCGGCCTGGTGGCCGTTGCCGCGTCCTCGGCGGTGTCCTTCGCCGACGACAGCGTCCCGCAGCGTGCCGCCATGGTCGTCGAGCAGGCCGAGGCCATCCCGGCCGTCGGTGCCGCCCCCGCCCCCGCCGTGGAGGCCGTGCCCGCCCCCGCCCCCGAGGTGCTGCCCGCCCCGGCCCCGGCTCCCGAGCCGGCGCCCGCCCCCATGCCCGCGCCCGCCCCCGCGGCGCCGGTGTACCCGAACAACCTCGACGGCTGGATCCGTGAGGCCCTCGACATCATGGCCGCCAAGGGCATCCCCGGCAGCTACGAGGGCATCATGCGCAACATCATGCGCGAGTCGACCGGTAACCCCCAGGCCATCAACCTGTGGGACTCCAACGCCGCCGCGGGCATCCCCTCCAAGGGCCTGCTCCAGGTGATCGACCCGACCTTCGCCGCCTACCACGTGGAGGGCACCCCCTTCGACGTGTGGCACCCCGTGGCCAACATCGTTGCGGCCTGCAACTACGCCGCCGACCGCTACGGCTCGATGGACAACGTCAACAGCGCGTACTGATACGCACTGGAGAACACAGCAACGCCCGCGCACCGGTTTGGGGAAGACCGGGGCGCGGGCGTTCGCCGTTAGAATGCCCTCGTGCCAGACAGCGCCGATCAGGCACCCGATCACGCGCATTCCGACGCGGCGACAGCCAGCCGCGTCGCCAAGGCCCGCCGCTTGGCTGCCTACCTGTGGGCTCGCGACATCAGCAGCGCCGAATTGCTCGCCCTGCCCGCGCCGACGCTGCGCAAGCTCGCCCGTGCCGCCGAGACCAATCCGCCGAGTACCGACGAGACGTGGCGGGTGGTCGCCGACCTGCTCGATCAGAAAGACGCGTGGGCCGCCCGCAACCCCGACCACGAGGCCGCACGCCGCGCCCATGCCGACGAGAAGCTGCTGTGGGTCAAGCCACCGGTGACACCGTGGTCGTCGCAGTCCTGAGTCAGCCGAGGACGAGACCGATCGCGAGTGCGAGCATCACCACCGCGATCAGCGAGTCGAGGATGCGCCAGGCGAGGGGTTTCGCGAACAGCGGGCCGAGTCGACTCGCGCCGTAACCGAGGCCGAAGAACCACAGCACGCTGGCCAGCATGGCCCCGGCCGCGAGGAACCAGCGCTCCGAGGGCGCCCAGGTGCTGGCGAACGAGCCGAACAGGACGAGCGTGTCCAGGTAGACGTGCGGGTTGAGCCAGGTGAGCGCGAGACAGGTGAGCACCGAGGCGCCGAGTGCCGCCGAGGTGCCCGTGAGGTCGGCCTGCAGTGCCGACGACCCGAACGCCCGCCGGGCGGCGAACAGGGCGTAGCAGACCAGGAAAGCCGCCCCGGCCCACCGCGCGATGGTCACGACCGCCGGAAACGACTCGACGACGGTGCCGAACCCGGCCACCCCGGCCGCGATCAGCACCACATCCGAGAGCGCGCACACCGCGACCACCGGGAGGATGTGTCGGCCGCGCACGCCCTGTCGCAGGACGAACGCGTTCTGCGCGCCGATCGCGACGATGAGCGAGAGCCCGAAACCCAACCCGGAGAGCGCGGCCACTGCGGCCGACGATGTCGTCATATCCCTGACGCTAGGAACCTCGCTACATTCAGTCCAGCTAATAATTCTGCAGAACCATTAGAATCGCTGATGTGGATCTGCAGCTCGACCAGCTACGTGCGCTCGACGCCGTGCTCACCGAAGGCACCTTCGACGCGGCGGCTCGCCGATTGAACCTCACGCCGTCGGCCGTCAGCCAGCGGATAAAGGCGCTGGAGGACGCGGCGGGTCGCATTCTCGTGCAGCGGTCGAAACCGGTGCGGGCCACCGAATCGGGACTCGCCGTGCTGCGACTGGCCAGGCAGGTGCACGTGCTCGCCGCCGATACCGCGCGCGAACTCGGCGAGCCGGACCGGCCGGCCGGGCGACCCGCCCGCATTCCGATCGCGGTGAACGCCGACTCGCTCGAGACGTGGGTGCTGCCCGCCGTGTCGCGGATCGCCGGCATCGCCTGTCTGGAACTGCACCGCGAGGACGAGGAACACACCACCCGGTTGCTGCGCGACGGCACGGTGATGGCGGCGATCACCTCCACCGCCACCCCGGTGCAGGGCTGTCGGGTGCGACCGCTCGGCGCCATGCGCTATCAGGCGCTCGCCACGCCGGACTTCGCGCAGTACTGGTTCCCCGACGGCGCGCGACCCGGTTCCTACACCCACGTGCCGATGATCCAGTTCGACCGCAACGACGACCTGCAAGCCCGCCACCTGCGCGCCGCCAACCAGCAGCCCGCCGATCCGCCGACACATTTCGTGCCGTCCTCCACCGCGTTCCGTGAGGCGGTCCGGCTCGGCATGGGCTGGGGCATGCTGCCCGACCTGCAGACCGAAACCGACCGGGCCGCAGGCACTTTGGTGAACATCAACGGCCGGGCGCGGATCGACGTGCCGCTCTACTGGCAGCAGTGGAAGCTGGATTCGCCCGCGCTGAACGCGGTTGCCGACGCCATCATCACGGCCGCCGCGAAAGCCCTGCTGCCCGTCGAGTGAGCTGTCAGCCGCCGAGCTTCTTGTAGAACGCGCCCGCGATCGGGGCCGTCATCGCGCGCGGACCGTAGTTGCCCGCCACACTCATGCCCTTGCTGATCAGGCCGGGGACGATGCGCATCTTGTTGCGGGCCAGGGCGTCGATCGACACCTTCGCGGTGTATTCGCTCGACACCCACAGGAAGTCGGGGACCATTCTGTCGACGATCGACTCCTCTTCCGGCGCAGGCGTTTCCGTGCGCACGGGACCAGGCGCCAGCAGGGTGACATTGACCCCGCTGCCCTTGAGTTCGCCGCGCAGCGACTCGGAGAACGTGTTGGCGAACGCCTTCGACGCCGCGTAGGTGGCGTTGTTCGGGATGGGCATATTGCCCGCGGCCGAGCCGCTGATCAGGATGCCGCCCGCCTTGCGCTCGATCATGCCGGGCAGCACGGCCAGGGTCAGGTCGTGCACGGCGGTGGCGTTGAGTTCCATCTGCGCGCGTTCGTAGGCGAAGTCGAGTTCGGCGACAGGGCCGAAGGTGGCGATGCCCGCGTTGTTGCAGAGGATGGCGATATCGCGCACCGACAGCTCGTCGACCAGGCTCGCGCGCTGGGTGCGGTCGGCGAGGTCGACGGCGCGGACCTCGGCGGTGATGCCGTGCGCCAGCGTCAGCCGCTGCGCCAGTTCGGTCAGGATCTCTCCGCGCCGGGCGACCAGGATCAGCGAATAGCCGCGCCCGGCCAGTTCGGCGGCCAGTGCGGTGCCGATACCGGAGGATGCGCCGGTGACGACGGCACGATTGTCAGCAGTGGGGGAGGGCAGGCTCACACGGCGAAGCTTAGGGGATCGCCCGCCCGGCCATAGCATGGCTCTTGCTATGACTACTGACTCCTCGCCCCGCGCCCAGGAGGCGCCGCTGCTGCTCTCCACCGAGCCGCCGCGCACGTTCGGGTTCGCCGACCAGGCTGCCTTCTGGACCAATCTCGGGGTGAGCCTGATCGGGTTCACCGGCGCCACCTACGTGCTGCAACCGCCCGGGTACGACCGGTTGCCGCTGCTCGGGGCGGTGCTGGCGACCGTGGTCGGCACGATCGTCGGCACGTCGATGGTGGCCGCCGCCGGTGCGGTCGGCGCCGGAACCGGTGCGCCCGCGATGGCCAATTTCCGTGGGCTGTTCGGCACCAAGCTGTCCGGGCTGCCGACGGTGGCCAATGTGGTGCAGTGCATCGGCTGGGGTGTGTACGAGCTCACCGTGATCGCGGCGGGGATCGCGGCGCTCACCAGCGACCGGGTGCCGCACGCGGTGGCGGTGATCGCGGCCGGTGTACTGAGCACGGTGATGGCGATCTGGCCGATGCATGTGGTGGGGATCCTGCGGCGCTACGTCACCGTGGCGGTCGGTATCGCGATGCTGTATTTCACCGTGCAGATGTTGCGGCAGCCGCTGCCGGATCTGGGACAGACCTCCTGGTCCGGGTTCCTTCCCGCTGTGGATACCGCGCTCGCCGTCGCCGTGTCGTTCGTGCCGCTGGCCGCGGACTACACGCGGCATTCGCGGTCGGTGAAGGTGGCGGGCGGTGCCACCGTGATCGGGTATTCGGTGGCCCAGATCTGGTGCTACCTACTGGGTATCATCGCGCTGCTGCACGTGGGCGGCGACCCGAACCAGCTGTTCGACTCGTTCCTCGGGATCACCGCGGGCTGGGTGTTCTTCGCGGTGCTCGTGCTGCGCGAGACCGACCAGTCCTTCGCCAACGTGTACTCCACGGCCATGTCGTTGCAGAACCTGCTGCCGCGCGTGGATCGCCGCATCCTGGCCGCCGTCGTCGGCGTGCTCGCCACCGTCTTCGCCCTGAATGTGCGCGATTTCAGTTCTTACGCGAACTTCTTGCTGCTCATCGGCTCGGTGTTCGTTCCCCTCACCGCCGTGCTCGTGGTCGACTACTTCTTCGGGCGCGGCCGAACCGGCTGGGACCTGTCCGACAACTCGCCCGCCCGCCCGATCATGCTGCTGCCCTGGGCGATCGGCTTCGTGGTGTACCAGCTGTGCAACCCCGGCTCGGTGTCGTGGTGGGCCGACCGGTGGACCGGGATCCAGGACGCGCTCGGCGTGCACCCGACCTGGTGGACGTCGGCATCGCTCTTCTCGTTCCTCGCGGCCGGTGCCGCGACCGGTGTCGTGGTCGTCGGTCGGCGACGGTGATTCGGCGGCGCGGCGGGGTGGCCCGGGCGGCCGGACGGAGTCCGAGCGATGGATGAGGAGCGCGTTTTCGGAATGGGCGACGAGCCACTGGCCGCACCGACATGGCCCGCGCTCACCGAAGCCGAAGCCGCCTCGGCCGTCGCGGCTACGTGGGGCTTCGATGGGGCGACGATCGAATGGCGCAGTGCGCGACCACTTTCCGCGACGGTTGGGGTGCGTACCGGCAGTGAGCGATTAGTCGTCAAACGGTTGCCGAGTGCGCTGCGTGACCTGGGTGCCCTGGCGGAGGAGCACCGGTTCATGGCACACCTGCGAGCACGCGGGATTCCGGTCCCGGAAGTGCGCACCGTCGCCGGGTCCGAGTTGCGAGCGGCTGCGTCCCGCGACGAACTCGGACAGCATCGGTGCGGCGTCGAGTCCACAGAGCCCGATAGCGCAGGTGGCAGCCACGCCGATCATCGTGCGTTCGTCTACGAGGTGCATCGGTTGGGGGAAGGGGACGATCGGTATCGCGCAGATTTTTCCTGGACACCGTTCCGCGATATCGAGGACGCCGCCGCAGCAGGCACGATGCTGGCCCGATTGCATTCGGCCGCCGAGGGTTTCGACGCACCCACACGTCCCGTCCGTCCATTGCTCGCCAGCATGCACAGCGACGTCATCGACGCCTTCGAATGGCATATCGCGCGCCGGCCCGCTCTCGCGGCCTTCCTCGCCAACCGCGATTGGCGCACGGAAGTCCCCGACCTCCGCGCCGACCTCACCACCGTCGAACCCCTATGGACGCATGGCGATTGGCACCCGACCAATCTCCTCTGGCGCGACCACGAGGTGACCTCGGTGATCGATTTCGGCCTGTCCGACCGCACCACCGCCGTCTTCGACCTCGTCACCGCCGTGGAACGCACCGCCGTGGACTGGATCTCGCTCCGCGACGGTGGCCCCGCCAACGTTCGCACGGACCAGATCACGGCCCTGTTCGAGGGCTACCAGTCCATTCGTCCGCTGAACCACGCAGAAAGCCAACTGTTACCGGATCTGCTCCCACTGGCACACATCGGCTACGAACTCTCCGAAATCGACTACTTTCTCACGATTCCCCAGGAACCCCGCAACGCCGAAATCGCCTACAACGACTGGCTTCTGGGCCACCTGCGCTGGTACGAAACGCCCGAAGGCCACAACCTCAGAGCACTGCTCCACGACCTGGCCACCCGCTAAGGGACTTGCCACCGACCTGCACATCTTCAGCTTGTGCGGTACTACTCGGAGCGGCCACCTACCGCACACCCAGCCCACGTGGCAGCACTCGAGTCCGCCATGACAGC
>NZ_BDBD01000023.1 GCF_001612805.1 Nocardia coubleae NBRC 108252 | reverse complement strand
CCAGCACCACTTGGGCGCAATCCAAAAAGAGCCGGCCACGCCCCCAACTCCCAGACAACCTCCCCACCACAGACAACCTCCCCACCAAAGACAACACCCCCACCCACCGGATGCGAGTTCGGTGGATGGGGGCGTCGCAACGGCCGTCCGTCGCGTCGGACGACCGGGTCTAGAGGCGAGCAGCCAGTCGCGTCCCCTGGTCGATGGCCCGCTTCGCATCGAGCTCAGCAGCCAGCTCGGCCCCGCCGATGAGGTGCAACTCGACCCCGGCCGCCCGCAACGGTTCCTCGAGCTCACGCACCGATTCCTGCCCGGCACACACGATCACGTTGTCCACCTCGATGACTCGCGGATTCTCCCGCTTCTCCCCGAAGCTGATGTGCAGACCCGAATCATCGATGCGCTCGTAATTCACCCCACCGATCTGCTCGACCCCCTTGGCTTTGAGCGCAGCACGGTGCACCCACCCGGACGTCTTGCCGAGATCCTTGCCGAACGGAGTCGACTTGCGTTGCAGCAGCACGACATCGCGGGCGGCGGGGGAGGGGTTGGGCTTCTTGAGCTGGCCGGGGACCTGCTCGTTGTCGGAGTCGACGCCCCACTCTTCCTTCCACTCGTCGAGCTTGAGCGTGGGATGCCCGTCGACGGTGAGATATTCGCTCACGTCGTAACCGATACCGCCCGCACCGATCACCGCGACCTTCTTGCCGACCGGCTTCTCCTGCTTCACCAGCTCCGCGTACGACAGCACCATCGGATGGTCGATGCCGGGAATGTTGGGGATGCGGGGGCGCACTCCGGTCGCCAGCACCACCGAGTCGTAGCCGCCGTCGATCAGTTCGGTTGCGCTGACACGCTTTTCGAGGTGCAGCCGGACACCGGTGAGCTCGATCTTGCGGCGGAAGTAGCGGATCGACTCGTCGAACTCCTCCTTGCCGGGGATGCGGCGGGCGATGTCGAACTGGCCGCCGATCTTGTCGTCGGCCTCGAACAGGTCGACGTGATGGCCGCGCTCGGCCAGGTTCACCGCGGCCGACAGGCCTGCGGGGCCCGCGCCGACCACCGCGATGCGTTTGGTGCGCCGGGTGGGCAGCAGGTTGAGGGTGGTCTCGCTGCCCGCGCGCGGGTTCACCAGGCACGACACCTTCTTGTTGCCGAAGGCGTGGTCGAGGCAGGCCTGGTTGCAGGCGATGCAGGTGTTGATCTCGTCGGCGCGGTCGCCGCGCGCCTTGTTCGCCCATTCGGGATCGGCGAGCAGGGGGCGTGCGAGCGAGATCAGGGCCGCGTCGCCTCGGGTGAGGATCTCCTCGGCGATCTCGGGCATGTTGATCCGGTTCGACGCACACACCGGGATGTTCACCTTGCGGGCGATCTTGGCGGTGAACTCCACGAACGCCGCACGCGGCACCGAGGTGACGATGGTCGGCACCCGAGCCTCGTGCCAGCCGATGTCGGTGTTGAGGATGTCGACGCCGACGGACTCCAATTCCTGTGCGAGCGCGACGATCTCGTCGAAGGTCTGGCCCTTCTCCACGAGCTCGGCCATCGACAACCGGAACACGATGATGAAATCGGGGCCCACCTCGGCGCGGATGCGGCGCGCGATCTCCACGGGCAGCCGCCGCCGGTTCTCCGGGGTACCGCCCCACTTGTCGGTGCGCTTGTTCACCCGCGGCGCGAGGAACTGGTTGATGAAATACCCTTCACCGCCCATGATCTCGCAACCGTCGTACCCGGCGAACTTGGCCAGCCCGGCGCAGCGGGCGTAGTCGTCGATGGTGCGTTCGATGCCCTTGGCCGAGAGGGCACGCGGCTTGAACGGGTTGATCGCCGACTTCACCGCCGAGGCCGAAACACTGGTCGGCATATAGGAATAGCGGCCCGCGTGCAGGATCTGGATGGCGATCTTGCCGCCCTCGTCGTGCACCGCCTTGGTGATGCGCCGGTGCCGGTAGGCCTCCGTCTTGGTGGTGAGCTTGCCGCCGAACGGCAGCAGCCAGCCGGTGCGGTTGGGTGCGTACCCGCCGGTGATGATGAGCCCCACACCGCCGCGTGCGCGCTCGGCGAAGTAGGCGGCGAGCTTGTTGGTGTCCCAGGCGCGGTCTTCGAGGCCGGTGTGCATGGAGCCCATGACCACCCGGTTACGCAGGGTGGTGTGGCCGAGGTCGAGGGGCTCGAACAGATGGGGATAGGCAGTCATGGGCGATGGTCACCTTTTCGCGGTCGCAGGGCCTGCAGTACTTCGTCGCACCATTCGACGTAACCGGTCTCCGCGCGGATACCCGCGCGAAGCACCAGGTACTGGTGCAGAGCGGTGCCGGAGAGCTGGTCCGGCGCCGGAAAGAATTTCTTCTCGCTGAGCTGGTACTCCTCGAGGCGTTGCGCGTGTTCGGCGCGATGGCGGGCGACCTCGGCGCAGACGGCGTCGATATCGCCGTGCGCGGCGCCACGCACCTTGACGCCGAGTTCGTCGCGGGTGGGCACCGATTCGGCGGGCTCGGCGATCCAGCGGGCCAATTCCTCGGCTCCGGCGGGGGCGACCGAGTACACCTTCTTGTCGGGTTTGCCCTGCTGGGCGACCGATTCCACGGTGACCCAGCCGGCTTCCTCCATCCGCTTGAGCACGCGGTAGATCTGCTGGTGGGTGGCGCTCCAGAAGTAGCCGATCGACTTGTCGAATCGACGGGCGAGTTCATACCCGGAGCCTGCTCGCTCGCTCAGCGAGACCAGGAGCGCGTGCTCGAGTGCCATGCGACGAGGATATGCGCAACCAACGGTTCTATGCAACCAGGTTCATATGAATTGACGGCGCGGCGGATCGTCGATGCCCTGCCGGGCACGGAACGCGCCGTTACGCTCGGTGCATGACCGAGGTGAGCGCGTCCGCGACCATCGGCGAGGCGGCCGGACGCGGACAGGTGATGGCGTGGGGGCTGTGGGATTGGGGGTCCTCGGCGTTCCAGGCCGTGATGCTCACCTTCGTGTTCTCGGTGTATCTCACCGACAAGGTCGGCGACGATCTGCCGGGCACGATCTCGGCGAGCGCGTGGCTCGGCTGGGCGCTGGCAGGCGCGGGCCTGCTGGTGGCGCTGACGGCGCCGGTGTGCGGGCAGTATTTCGACGCGGTCGGGTCGCGCAAGCGGGCTCTGGCCACGCTGACCGCGCTCACCGTCGGCGCGATGTCGATGATGTTCTTCGTCCACGACGACCACCGCGACCTGTGGCTCGGGCTCGCCCTGCTCGCCTTCGCCTCGGCCACCTTCGAACTGGCCACGGTGCCCTACAACGCGATGATGCGCCAGGTGTCGACGCCTGCGACGGTCGGTCGGGTGTCCGGATTCGGCTGGGCGATGGGCTATTTCGGTGGCATCGTGTTGCTGCTCGCCTGCTACGTGGGCTTCCTCGCCGGTGACGGCGACCGCCGCGGCCTGCTCGACATGCCGACCGATCAGGGCCTCAATGTGCGGCTGGTGATCGTGCTCGCCGCCGTCTGGTTCACGGTGTTCGCGCTGCCGGTGCTGTTCACCGTGCCCGAACTGCCACGCACCGGTGCCGATCCCGGCGCCGACCGCGTCGGATTCCTCGGCTCCTACCGGGTGCTGTGGCGTGACGTGCGCGACCTGTGGCGCACCGACCGGCACACCGTGTGGTTCCTGCTGGCCAGTGCGATCTTCCGCGACGGGCTGGCCGGCGTTTTCACCTTCGGTGCCGTGCTCGCGGTCGGCGTGTACGGCTTCGCCGACGCCGATGTGCTGCTGTTCGGCGTGGCCGCGAACGTGGTGGCCGGCGCGGCGGCGATCGCGGCTGGCCGCTTCGACGACCGGCTCGGACCCAAGCGGGTGATCGTCGGCTCGCTCGTGGGCATGATCGCCTGCGGCGTGGTTCTGCTGGTGGTCACGGGCCCGCTGATGTTCTGGATCTTCGGCCTCGCGCTCACCGTCTTCGTCGGCCCCGCCCAGGCTTCGGCCCGCTCGTTCCTGGCCCGGCTGGCCCCGCCCGGTCGCGAAGGGCAGCTGTTCGGCCTCTACACCACGACCGGTCGCGCGGTCTCGTTCCTCGCACCGGCCCTGTTCGGGCTGTTCGCGTGGGCTTTCCACAACGATCGCGCCGGCATCATCGGCCTGCTCGTGGTGCTGACGATCGGTCTACTCGTACTGCTCCCGGTGCGTGCACCGAGCGCGATCCAGGACGCCAAACCTATGTAGCGTCACCGATTTTGCCCGCACCGATTTGTGAACACCTGTACTCCCAACCCGATCGACCGCGGATTCGCGAGAACGCGGGTATTTCACCGGTATGAACGCTCGCAACCAGCACGTCGTCGTCGGCCGCCGAGGCGAATCCCTCGCACCCCAGCGACGGGACAGCGGGTGAGGCGTCAGTTTTCGGGCGAACGCGACGGCTGCCAGGCGGCGATGCCGAGCGCGATGAGGCGCATCTGCATCACCGTGCGCTCCACGACCGCCGATTCCTCGCGCGGGGTCGCCGACACGAACGCGCCGATTCCGTCGGTCACCGTGCTGACCAGCAGGTCCGCGGCGATCTCGAGCTCGGTGGTGCTCCAGGAATCCAGTGCCCGCAACCGCGACAGGTCGGCGACGATCTCGCGCACGATCAGCTGCATCTCCATCGCGATGGCCTGACGCAGTGGTGCCGAGCCGCCGTGCCGTTCGCGCAGGAGGAATCCGAACAGCGCGCGCTTGGCGGCGACCTGGTCGAAGACGAACCGCACGGTGTCGGCGAGGTGGGCGTCGGGCTTGCGCCTGACCTCGCGCAATGCCAGCCGTAGCGCGGTGACACCCTCGTCGACGAGGGTGGCGCCCAGATCGTCCAGCGACGCGAAGTGGCGGTAGAACGCCGTCGGCACGATCCCGGCCGAGCGTGCGACCTCGCGCAGGCTCAGTGCGGCGAACCCGCGCTCCGCGGCCAGTGCCAGCGTGCCGTCGAGGAGAGCCGCCCGAGTGTGCGCTTTGCGCTCATTCCGGGTTCCTGCCTGCTCAGTCACATCGGTGAGCATACATCCGTTCACCATAGTCGCTTCCTTGGAAATGTAGTCCGGCTCACATCGCTGCCGGTTGACAGTGGGCCGGGTTCATCCGGCACACTGGTGAGTGTACAGGCGTGCACTGAAATTTTCGCCAGCACGTCCACGGAACATCCGCAGAGGGGCAACACACATGGTGGGACTGATCGACCTGGTGCAGACGTTGACGACGCCGCATCCGCTGGACCGGTACCTCGAACTCGTCAGCCCGGCGCTGACCGCGCGGGAACTGCGTGCCGAGGTCACCCATGTATCCCGCGCGGTGCCCGGCTCGGTGACCCTGACCCTGCGTACTTCGCGCCGCTGGCGTGGACACAAGGCCGGGCAGTACATCCAGATCGGGGTGCTGATCGACGGCGTGCGCCACGTCCGCTGCTACTCGCCCATCGACCCCGAGGGCGGCAGCGACCGCTTCCTACAGATCACCGTCAAGGCGCACCCCGGCGGGCTGGTCTCGAACTACCTGCACGATCACGCCGAACCGGGCATGGTCGTCAACCTCGAGCCGGCGAGCGGCGTGTTCGCGCTGCCCGAGCAGCGGCCCGCGAAGGTGCTGCTCATCAGCGGCGGCAGCGGCATCACTCCGGTGCTGTCGATACTGCGCACCCTCGACGCCGAGGCCTACACCGGTGAGGTCACCTTCCTGCACTACGCGCGTCAGCCGGAGATGATTCCGCACCGCGCGGAACTGGCCGCCATCGCCAACCGGCGCCCCAACTTCCGGGTGGAATACCGCTTCCCGGTGGAGCCGGGCACGGTCGTCAACGGTGAGACCTCCACCGGCAGCGGCTTTTTCGATTACGACGAGCTCGAGCGCGTGGCGCCCTGGTTCGCCGACGCGCAGACCTTCGTGTGTGGCCCGCCGCCGCTGATGAACGCCGTGAAGAACATCTTCGAGGCCGAGGGTCTCGCGGATCGGGTGCACAGCGAGGAGTTCACCCTCACCACCGTTCCGGTCGACCCGTCCGAGGCCACCGGCACCGTCACCTTCTCCGGCAGCGACGTCGCCGCCGAGAACAACGGTTCCTCGCTGCTCGAACAGGCCGAATCGGCCGGGCTCACCCCGGAATACGGCTGCCGCATGGGGATCTGCTTCTCCTGCACCGCGACCAAGGTGTCCGGCTGCACCCGCAACCTGCGCACCGGCGAACTCGACGCCGACCCCGACAAGCAGATCCAGATCTGCGTGAACGCACCCGTCGGCGACGTCGACATCGCCCTCTAGTCAACCGATCACCGCGAAACAACCCAGGGGAGATACTGCTATGACGATCCTCACCGAAACCGCAGACGGCCCGGTCATCCTGACCCCCGACCAGGTCGAAGAGCTCGGCAAGGCGCTCGACGACCTGCGGGCCCGCGTCGTCGCCGACCTCGGCGAACGCGACCGCGAATACATCTACAAGATCATCAAGACCCAGCGTGGTCTCGAGGTGGCAGGCCGCGGTCTGATGTACCTCGGCTTCCTCCCGCCGTTCTGGCTGGCCGGCGTTGCCGCGCTCGGCGCGTCGAAGATTCTCGACAACATGGAAATCGGCCACAACGTGATGCACGGCCAGTACGACTGGATGCGTGAGCGCGGCGTGAACTCCCGCGAATTCGACTGGGACACCGTGTGCCCGGCCGATCAGTGGAAGCACTCGCACAACTACATGCACCACACCTACACCAACATCCACGACATGGACCGCGACATCGGGTACGGCATCCTGCGTATCGACGAGGGCCAGAAGTGGAACCCCTACTACCTGGGCAACCCCGTCTACGCCTTCCTGCTGATGGTGCTGTTCGAGTGGGGCGTGATGGTGCACGACCTCGAGGCCGACAACATCATCAAGGGCAAGCGCAAGTGGTCGGACCTGAAGCCGCTGCTCAAGGGGCAGTTCAAGAAGGCGGGCAGGCAGGTCCTCAAGGACTACGTGGTGTTCCCGGCGCTGACCGGCCCGCTGTTCCTGCACACTTTGGCGGGCAACGCGGCCGCGAACCTGGTGCGCAACCTGTGGACCTTCTCCATCATCTTCTGCGGTCACTTCCCGGCGGGCGTGCAGACGTTCACCAAGGAGGAGACCGCGGAGGAGACCCGTGGTGAGTGGTACGTGCGCCAGATGCTCGGCTCGGCCAACATCAACGGCTCGCGACTGTTCCACATCATGTCGGGCAACCTCTCGCACCAGATCGAGCATCACCTGTTCCCGGATATCCCGGCCAACCGGTACCCGGAAATGGCGCCCGAGGTGAAGGCGCTGTGCGAGAAGTACGGCCTGCCCTACAACACCGGCCGTTTCTCCAAGCAGATCGGTTCGGTGTGGGTCAAGATCTTCCAGCTCGCGCTGCCCGACAACATCATCAAGAGGGCGCCCAAGCCCGGTGTTATCGTTATGCGTAATCGGAAGGCAACCGAAGTGGGCGTGTAATGGTCGGCAAATTCGAAACCAACAAGGATCTCGTCCAGGAATTGACGACCTCCGGCGCGCAGCGGGTGGGCAATATCGCCGCGCTGATCACCGGAACCGTCGCGGGAGTAGCTCGGGAGATCGGTGAGTTCATCACCGACGCGATCGAGATGAAGGAAGCGGCCGCCGCGGCTCGCCGTGACGCGGCCGCGGCCGAACCGGCCTACGACGCCACCGACGACGAGGTGCGGGCGCCCGAGCAGCCCGTCACCGAGGCCGAGATCGTCGACGAGACCGGGGTGGTCTCGCCGAAGCCGGTTCCCGAACAGCACTGATCACCACACCGGCAACCGGCGCCGGTGCTCGATCACATCGGTGATGAGATCGCGGTAGCCGTCGGCCAGTTCGGCCAGCCGGGACCAGTGCAGATGGGTTCGACCCTCCGGATCGCCGTCCAGCGCATGCTGGGCGGCGATCCATTTTCGTGCCATCCGATCGATCACCGCGCCGAGGGTCTCGGTGTGCAGCGAGGCGCCCGCGCGATGGGCCAGGTTGGTGGCCACCCAGTTGTCGATGAGCGCCATCTGGGTGGTGCGTTCGCGGTCTATCTCGTCGATCAGACGCAGGATCCGCGCGCTCGAGACGGCCGGGTCGCGGGCCTCCTCGATCACCGCGCGCCTGCGTGCGTGGCATTCGGCGAGGGCGGCGGCCGCGTCGAGTACCCGGTGATGGGGACGGTTCCGATCGATCGGCCGGACGAATGCCCGTAACAAGGCCGACGGTGACGGTGGTTGTGTCAGGTGGCCGGAGTCGATCGGCATGGTGCACGCCCCTGAAAAAGCTCGCGAGGGTGGATACGCCGGGGCCGGGGAATCGCCGGGACGCGCCCCGGCACCGGCGTAGCCCCGCCCAGACGCCGACGTATTCCGCGACGCTGCGGTGAGGATGACGGCCCGGGAAATATCGGGACCCTTTCAGGAAAGCGCGATCCGGGATCGACGCGCAATAGTATGGTGTACAAAACTCCGGGTCGGCAGAAATTGTTATGTGCCGATGACGGGCGAGTCACCGGGCGGTGACGGGGAAAACCACTGCGGCACATTCACGGCAATCTCACCGACGACAAGACCCGCGTATGCACTAGCCTCGGTAGATGTGCCGGCTTACGTGTCCTCGCCCGAGCTGACCTTCGGCTTTCTCTTCGCGCTGGAAGACCCGCAGCGAATCGCCGATGTGGTCCGCGACCTGATGGAACGCCGTGCGGTGTCGGTGTTCCGGCTCGCCCGGCTGTCCGACGACGAAGGGCCACCGCAGCGCTATGTGGTGAACTGGGCCGCCATCCCGCAGATCGCCATCACCACCAGCGCCCCCGATGCCGACGAGTTGCGCGCGCAGCGGATCATGCTGGTCAACGCCTTCATCGGCGAGGGCGGCGAGGTGAGTATGTACTCCGGTAACCCGAACGCTTGAAATCAGCGCGCGGACTCGTAGATTCGGCGCACCACGTCTTCGATGCCCGGTTCCTCGATGGACAGATCGCGCACCTTCGCCCGATCCGAGACCGCCGCGAGCAACGCCGCGGCGGTGGTGTGTTCGGCGTCGAAGGCCAGGCGCTGACGCATGCCGCCCGCCGCGCTCGACAGCAGTTGCGCACCGCACGGCAGATCGTCGAGATCCGGTGTCGGCTCGGCCAGGTCGACGACGAGTACCCGGCGCGCGCCGACGGTGGCACCGAGGCCGGTGAGCGAACCGTCGTAGACGAGGGTGCCGTGATCCACTACGAGCACCCGTTCGCAGAGTCGTTCGATATCGCCCATGTCGTGGGTGGTGAGGAGCAAAGTGGTTCCGCGTTCCATGCGCTCGGCGCGCAGGAACTCGCGTAATCGCTGCTTGGACAACACGTCGAGACCGATCGTCGGCTCGTCGAGAATCACCAGCTCCGGCGAATGCAGCAGGGCGGCGGCCACCTCGGCGCGCATCCGCTGACCGAGCGAGAGCTGACGCACCGGCGTGTCGAGGGTGTCGGCCATCTCCAGTTGCTCGACGAGCTCGTGTGTCCGTTTGCCCGCGACCTCCGGATCGAGCCGGTGGATCGCGGCGAGGATCGAAAACGACTCGTGCAGCGGCAGATCCCACCACAGCTGTGACCGCTGCCCGAACACCACACCGATGCGCGAGGCCAGTTCCCGCCGCTGGCGCACGGGTTCGAGACCGCACGTGCGGACCGTGCCCCTGGTAGGGACGAGGATGCCGGTGAGCATCTTGATCGTGGTCGACTTGCCCGCGCCGTTGGCGCCGATATAGCCCACGGCCGAGCCGCGTTCGACCCGAAAACTCATCCGGTCGACGGCGGTGATGATGTCGCGATGTCTGCGCCAGCGGCTGCCGTTCTTGCGGTACACGCTGAATTGCCGGGTGAGGTCGTCGATGTCGATGATCGGATCCGATGTGGCGTTGTCGTCCATCGTTATCCGCCTCCTCCCTGATAGTGCCTCGTCCCGACCCGCCATGCCGCCGCCGCGAGCAACCACACCCAGGCGGCGGCCAGCGGGGTCAGCCACGCCGACCACGCGGGCAGCAGCGGCGGACCCTGCAGTCCGAGCAGCGCGATGGTCGGCACGTACGCCGTGAACGCGACCGGAATCGCGAACCCGAACAACAGTTTCAGCGGTGTCGGGAACACCGAGGCCGGCTGCATCGCGGCGAACGAGCCGCCGTAGGTGAAGCTGTTGGTGAGCTCGGCACCGTCTATCAAGAAGAACTGTAGCCCCGCCGCACATACGAAAAGGCCACAGAACAGCGCGATTCCACTCAGCAGGGTGATCACGATCAAGGTAACCGGGACGATGCCCCAGTCGATTTCGTTGCGCCACAGCCCGATGCCGAGGACGACAACCGCGACGGCGGCACGGGCGATCCGGCGCAGCGAGATGTCGCTGGTGATCAACTGGAGCAGCAGTGGTTGCGGGCGAAGGTGATACGCGTCGAGGGTGCCCATGCGGATCATCGCCGGGAGCGAGTCGAGGTGGCCGACCAGCACCTGGGCGAGTGCGAAAGCGGTGTTGGACAGGCCGAACAGCAACAGTGCCGCGTCGACGTCGAGCCCGCCGAGGGTACCGACGTTGTGGAAGATCACCCACACCTCGGCGAACTCCACCAGGCCGATCAGGAACGCGCTGAACACCTCGATGGCGAAGGAAACCCGGTAGACCCGCTGTGCTTTGACACGCGAACGCAATACTGCGAGGTAGGGGGTGAACCAGGTCCCGGACACAATGCGTGCGGTCTCCGGTTCAGCCACCCTGTACCTCCAACCTGCGTTGTCCCGCTCGCAACAACACCCTGCCGAGCAGTCCGATCGCCAGTACCCAGAAACCTTGTCCCGCAACGACTGACAAGGCTTCCATTCCGACGACCCGCCCTGACAGCGTATCGATCGGGGACTGAAGGATGGAGGGAAACGGGGTAGCGTGTGCCACCACGCGCAACCACTCGGGAAACATATGGACCGGGACGAAAAGGCCCGCGAGGAACGTGCCGACGATCTGGTACAGCATGCGGATGCCGCGGATCTCCACCACCCAGAAACCGCACAGCGCGACCGCGAACAGGCACAGGAACGACAACGCGACCGCGAGCACCACGCTCAGCAGGCCGAGTAGATAGGCCGGTAGCGAGTCCGGCATCGACAGCCCGAACAGCGTCGCGCCGATCACGATGCTCGGCACGCCGCGTGGGATGAAGGTGCACGCCGCGCGGCCCATGTCGGCGGCGAGGTAGCCGAGTTGCACGTCGACCGGGCGCAGGAAATCGATGGCGACGTCACCGGTCTTGATGCGCTCGACCAGATCGATCGGCGGGCCCATGAACTGCGTCGCCCCGAGCAGGGCCTGCGACAACCACACGTACGCGGCGATGGTCGCCTCGTCGTACCCGCCGAAATCCCCGGCCGATCGCACGGCCGCGACCATCACCGCGGCACGGACGAACCCGAAGACGCAGTTGGTGAACAGCCCGGCGAACATCGCCAGCTTGTACTGCGCCTGTCTCTTGAAACCCGCCCGCACCAGGGTCCAATACACCCCGGCGGTACCTGGTGCGCGCCGTCGGCACCTGCGTCGGCGCACCGCGAGAACAATCCCCGCGTCCCCCTCCGCATTGCCCCGCACAATCAGTCAACTCTAGGCGGCCGACCCTGGATCAGGACGAAAACGGCGTTGTTCGCCGATCGTTGTCAGTCCTTGGGGAACCCCGTCGCGAACAGGATCGCGATGGCGACCGAGCTGACCACAGAGATGGCGAGAATGATCCACATGAGGGGCAAGATTACCTGTCGCCCACTCTTGACACGGCATCGGTCCGGCTCATCGGGAGCACTCGTGCCGGACCGTCAGTGTGCGGTGGCACTCCGTGTCAGGAGTTCATCGGTGTCGACAGTGGTGTCGGCGAGAAAGTCGGCGATCGCTGCCCAGCTGGTGGTGCGGGCATCGGGGCCGGCGATGATGCCGAGGTGGCTGCCGTCGACTTCGACGAAGGTGACGGGGGCTCCGGTGAGGACATCGATTCCGGCGGCTACCGACGCGGCGGAGGCGAGGGTGTCGCGGTTTCCGCCGATCAGCAGGACCGGGACGGTGATCGCGGCCAGGTCGACGGCGTGTTGGGCGTTGAGATGCACTGTGCCGGTCCACATTTCGTTGCGGATGATCAGCTGGCGGTACACCTGTGCGTAGAAGCGCGCCGGGTAGCCCGGCATCGTGTCCATGAATCGGTCGACGGCCTGCATTCTGGCCAGCGATTCGGGGTCGTTGGCGTGGCGCGCGATGTAGAGCGGTTTGGTCAGCTCGCGGTCGAGCGATTGGGCGCGGAAACCGATCCGCACGGCCTGTTTCGGGATGCCGCCCAGTAGGCGCACCGGCGTGGTGACGATCTTGGTCGGGGCGAGGCGGCCGAGCGATCTGGCCAGCGACATCGGCCCGTTGCGTCGTTGGTCGAACGGGGTACCGACCGCCGTCACCGACGCGACGGGGAGTTCGGGGTCGGCCGCGGTGGTCAACAGGCTGATGGTGCCGCCGAACGACCAGCCGATCACCTCGACCGGGGCGTAGGCGTGCTCGGCGCTGACCCGGCGGATCGCGTCGGGCACGATGTCGTCGACCCACTCCTCGAACCCGAGATCACGGTCGGCGTAGGTGATCTCGCCGTAATCGATGACGTACACCGCACGGCCGAGGCCGAGGAGGAACTCGACCAGGCTCTGGTCGGGCCGCAGGTCGTAGCACGAGATCGTGACCGCCAGCGGCGGGACGAGCAGGATCGGATTGCCGACGGCCGGTGTGGTGCGGCGATAGCACCGCAGCCGCCGATGGGGGTGGCTGTACACGTCGACCGACGGTGTCGGGGTGTAGGGCTCTATTCCCTCCCGGAACAAGGCGCCGATGTTGCGCACCGCGGTGCCCCATCCGACCATCGTCTTCCTCCATCACTGTGCATGCGCTGACCTGGACATCGTGTCTCACTTACACGACAAGTCGCAACTTCACCAGATTCTAATATCTGCGTGACCGGCGATTTTCCGCACGTCAAGGTATTGACTGGGACACGATGTCCAATATACCTTCCTGGTACACGTAGTCCCACGTACTTGGGATACGCGACACACAGGAGTGCGTACATGACACAGAAGGTGTTCGTCGTCGGCGTCGGCATGACGAAGTTCGAGAAGCCGGGCGCGCTGGAGTGGGATTACCCGGACATGGCCCGGGAAGCGGGCACCAAGGCGCTCACCGATGCCGGAATCGACTACAACCAGGTCCAGCAGGCCTATGTCGGTTACGTCTACGGCGAGTCGACCGCCGGACAGCGCGCTGTCTACGAGCTCGGCATGACCGGCATCCCGGTGGTCAACGTCAACAACAACTGTTCCACCGGCTCGACCGCGCTCTACCTCGCCGCCCAGGCGATCCGCGGCGGCCTGGCCGACTGCACCCTGGCGCTGGGCTTCGAGAAGATGCAGAAGGGTTCGCTCGGCTCCACCTACGACGACCGCGAACAGCCGATGATGCGGCACCTGCTGGCGCTGGCCGAACTGCAGGAGTTCGCCATGCCGCCCGCGCCGTACATGTTCGGCGCCGCGGGCAAAGAGCACATGGAGCGCTACGGCACCACCGCCGAGCAGTTCGCCAAGATCGGCGTGAAGAACCACCGCCACTCGGTGAACAACCCGTACGCGCAGTTCCAGAAGGAATACAGCCTGGAAGAGGTGCTGGCCGCCAAGCAGATCTACGGCCCGCTCACCAAGCTGCAGTGCTCACCGACCTCCGACGGTTCGGGCGCGGTGATCCTGGCGAGCGAGTCGTTCGTCGACAAGCACAACCTCGCCGACCAGGCGATCGAGATGGTCGGGCAGTCGATGGTCACCGACCTCGAGACCACCTTCTCCACCAAGAGCGCGATCAACCTGGTGGGCGCCGACATGTCGCGTACCGCCGCGGAAGCGGTCTACGCCCAGGCCGGGATCGGGCCCGAGGACGTCGACGTGATCGAGCTGCACGACTGCTTCTCCACCAACGAACTGCTCACCTACGAGGCGCTGGGCCTCTGCGCGGCCGGTGAGGGTGGACGCCTCGTCGACGACAACGCCACCACCTACGGCGGCAAGTGGGTCGTCAACCCCTCCGGTGGCCTCATCTCGAAGGGGCACCCGCTCGGTGCGACCGGTCTCGCCCAGTGCAGCGAGCTCACCTGGCAGCTGCGCGGCACCGCCGACGCCCGTCAGGTCGACGGCGCGCGTATCGCCCTGCAACACAACATCGGACTCGGTGGTGCGGTCGTGGTGACCGCCTACCGCCCGGCCAACCGCTGATTTCCACCAATCTCACCGAGGAGTATCCCCATGGCATCTGTGTCCGTCTCCACCGAACTGCCCATCACCCCCGAAGCCGCCTGGGCGAAGCTGAGTGATCTCGCGACGTGGGAGGAGTGGCTGACCATCCACCAGGGCTGGCGTTCGGACCTGCCCGCCGAGCTGACCGTCGGATCGCGGTTCATCGAGGTCGTCTCGGTGATGAACATGGCCAACAAGATCGAATGGACCGTGGCCGAGGTCGACCCGCAGAAGTACCTGAAGATCACCGGCACCGGCATGGCGGGTGTCTCCGTGGAATTCGTGCTGAAGGTCGAACCGACCGCCACCGGTTCCTCGGCCGCCTTCGACGCCTCCTTCAAGGGGACCATGATCGTCGGCCCGATCGGCAAGGCCGTCGCCAAGAACGCCGAGGCGGATCTGAAGGAGTCGATGGCCAAGTTCACCGAGCTCGTCGGGTCCGCGGCGTGAGCAGCGCCGACGCGACCACGGCCGGAGTCGTCTTCGACGGCTCCGGCCTGGGGGAATGGACCGACGAGGAGCGTTTCTCGGTCACCGCCGAGCGGATCGCCGAATACGCTGCCGCCACCAACGACCCGATCGCGGCCCACCGCAACGGTGAAGTCGCACCGCCGGTGTTCGCGGTGGTGCCGGTGTTCACCTCGATGGCGCCCGCGGCGCTGTCCGTGGCCCCGGTGGAATTGCTGATGAAGCTGGTGCACGGGGAGCAGGACTTCCTGTTCCACCGCCCGATCCGGCCGGGCGACGAACTGGTCGTGCGCGCCAAGCCGATCGGGTACGTCGGCAAGCCCAACGGGTCGACCGTCGTCGTCTACGCCGAAACCCGCGACGCGGCGGGCGAACTCGTCAACGAGCAGTGGATGACCGCGTTCTTCCGCAAGGTCGACGCGGGCCCCGGCGAAGGCGAGGCCGCACCGGAGCACCGCATCACCGACGCCGACCGCGCGGGCGAGCCGGCCGCACAGGTCACCGCGCAGATCGACAAGGATCAGACCTTCCGGTACTCGCCGGCCTCCGGCGATCCGATGCCGATCCACCTCGACGACGAGATCGCCCGGATGGCCGGGCTGCCCGGCATCATCAACCACGGTCTGTGCACCATGGCCTTCACCTCCTGGGCGGCGCTGACCGAACTCGCCGACAGCGAGACAGCCCGCCTGCGCCGACTGGCCGTGCGCTTCGCGAAGCCTGTCCTGCCGGGCCAGGAGATCACCACCACCTTCTGGCCGACCGGGTCCGCCGACTCCGGCGTGCGCGCCTACGCCTTCGAGACCGAAGCCGCGGGCCAGATCACCATCACCGACGGCCGCGTCGAATTCAATTAGGAGACAAGACTTATGGGAAAGCTTGACGGTCGCGTCGCGGTGATCACCGGTGCCGGTCGCGGTATCGGTCGCGAACACGCGCTGCTGTTCGCCCGCGAGGGCGCCAAGGTCGTGGTCAACGATCTCGGCGGCGCCAACGACGGCACCGGCACCGATGCCGGGCCCGCCCAGCAGGTGGTCGACGAGATCGTCGCCGCGGGCGGGCAGGCCGTGGCCAACACCGACAACATCGCCACCTGGGAAGGTGCGAAAGCGCTTGTCGACCAGGCGATCAGCGAGTACGGCTCGCTCGACGTGCTGGTGAACAACGCGGGCATCCTGCGCGACGCGTTCATCGCGAGCATGGAGGAATCCCAGTGGGACGCGGTCATCGCCGTGCACCTCAAGGGCCACGCCGCCACCCTGCACCACGCCGCCGCGTACTGGAAGGCGCAGACCAAGGCCGGTAACCCGGTCTCGGCGTCGGTGATCAACACCGCCTCGGCCTCGGGCACCTTCATGCCCAACGCGGGCCAGGGCAACTACGGCGCCGCCAAGGCGGGTATCGCCGCGCTGACCCTGGTCGCCGCCGACGAGCTCGAGCGCTACGGCGTGCGGGTGAACGCGATCGCCCCGATCGCCCGCACCCGGCTCACCCTGGCCACCCCCGGCATGGGCGCCCTGTTCGCCGCCGAGGTACCCGAGGGCGAGTTCGACCCGTTCTCCCCGGCCAACATCTCCCCGCTGGTCGCGCACCTGGCCGAGGCCGACTGCCCGCTCACCGGCAAGGTTTTCGCGGTGCAGGGCGGCGCCATCATCGAACTCGGCGGCTGGCACGACGTGCGAACCGTCGAGACCGACGGCCCGTGGACCATCGACGGTGTCGCCGCACAGCTGAAGGAGACCAGCTAGTCATGGCGCGCAACAGCTATGAGCTCGGCGTCGGCGTCAGCGAGGACCACCTGGCTCTCGCCGACGCGGTGAGCGGATTCGCCGAGCGCACCATCACCAGCGAAACCGTCCGTGCGGCAGTCGAATCCACCGATGCGGGCAAGCTGCCCTACTGGGACTCCCTCGTCGCGCAGGACCTGCTGAGCCTGCACATCGCCGAGGACCTCGGTGGACAGGGCGCGGGCCTGCTGACGCTGGCTGTCGCCCTCGAGCCGCTCGGCCGCGGCCTGCACACCGGACGGTTCGTGCCGACGGCACTGGCGAGCGCGGTGCTCGCGCAGGACAGGGGAGCGTGGGCGCGTGCCCAGCTGCCCGGTCTCGCCGACGGCTCGCGGACCGGTGCGGTGGCGCTGTCGTCGTCGCTGACGGGTGTGCTGCGCGACGGCGTGCTGATCGTCGACGGCACGGCCGACGGTGTCCTCGGGGCGTTGTCAGCGGATGTGCTCATCGCGCCGGTCACCGTCGACGGTGACCGGCAGTGGGTCGCGTTCGACAATGTCGAGCTGAGCGTGAGCACGCAGGACAACGTCGACGTGCTGCGCGGTGCCGGGCGGTTGCAGGCGGACGCCGTCGAGGTGCCCGCCGAGCGGGTGCTCACGGTGACCTCGACCCGGGTGCGCTCGGTGGCGGCGGTCGTGCTCGGCGCCGAGGCCGTCGGCGTGATGTCGTGGTGTGTCTCGACCGCGGCGGAGTACGCCAAGACCCGCGTGCAGTTCGGTCGTCCGATCGGGCAGTTCCAAGGCGTGAAGCATAAGTGCGCGCACATGGGCATCGCGCTCGAGAAGGCGCGCGCCGTGCTGTGGGACGCCGCCTATGCGCTGGATCGCGACGACGACACCGCCGACTACGCGGCCGCGATCGCCGCGCTGATCATTCCCGACGCCGCCGTCGAGGTGGCCCAGGACTGCATCCAGGTGCACGGCGGCATCGGCTTCACCTGGGAACACGACGCGCACCTGTACTACCGGCGCGCGCTCGCGTTGCGTGGTCAGCTGGGCGGGCGCGACGAACGGGCCGAGGCTGTCGCCGGGTACGCGCTGTCGGGGGTCACGCTCTCCAACGAACTCGAATTGCCCGAGGAAGCCGAGCAGATCCGGGCGGGTATCCGGGCCGAGCTGGCCGAGATCGCGGCGATCGAGGACGAGGACGACCAGCTCGTCGCCCTCGGTGACGGCGGCTGGAACCTGCCGCACCTGCCCCGCCCGTACGGCCGTTCGGCCTCGCCGCTCGAGCAGGTGGTGATCTCCCAGGAGATCAAGGCCTCCGGTATCGCGATGCCGCAGTTGCTGATGGGCACCTGGGCGGTCGGCGCCATCGTCCCGCACGGTGACGAACGGCAGAAGCGCGAACTGGTCGTGCCGACGCTGCGCGGTGAGTTCGTGTGGTGCCAGTTGTTCAGCGAACCGGGTGCCGGGTCCGACCTGGCGAGCCTGACCACGAAGGCTGTCAAGGTCGACGGTGGTTGGCGCGTCACCGGCCAGAAGATCTGGACCACCGTCGCGCAGTTCGCGCAATGGGCGATGCTGATCGCGCGCACCAGCCCCGACAAGCCGAAGCACGAGGGCATCACCTATTTCGTGCTCGACATGTCGAGCCCGGGTATCACGGTGCGTCCGCTGCGGGAGATGACCGGGTCGGCGCTGTTCAACGAGGTGTTCCTCGACGACGTGTTCATCCCCGACGAGAACGTGGTCGGCGCGGTCGACGACGGCTGGCACGTGGCCCGCACGACCCTGGCGGGCGAGCGGGTGGCACTGAGCCAGAAGATGGAGGCCTACGCCACCGACACCGACCTGCTGCGGTTCGCGATCGGCCGCGAGCTGTCGCCGGTGGCCCGCTACCGGGTCGGCGAGCTGATGGCCGAGAGCCGGGCGGTGGACGTGATCGGTTCCCGGGTGGTGCTCAAGCAGCTGTCCGGCATCGATGTCTCCACCACCTCGAGCGTCGGCAAGCTGCTCGGTATGGGTCTGGGACAGGCGATCTCGGAGTTCATCGTCGCCGAACTCGGTGTCGCCGGTGTCGTCTCGGTGCCGGGCGAGCGTAGCGATCACGCGATGGAACAGCTCATCGCCGGTCGCGCCACCACCATCTACGGTGGCACGACCGAGGTGCAGCTCAATGTCATCGGCGAGCGCATGCTCGGGCTGCCGCGCGACGCGGCGCCGAGCGCGTAACCATGCCGATCGGTCTGCTGTCCGGCTGTCATCACGTGACGGCCGGGCAGCACCCGCGCCGCATCGATGCCCTGTTCGCGGGCAAATCCACGTCCGACCTCGCGGTGTAGGGTCCGACTGTGCCGAATCTGGAATCCGCCGCGCCAGCTACCTCGTCCGATGGTCGATCGCAGCGGTGGGACGGGCACAAGGCCGAACGGCGCGACCAGATCCTGGCCGCCGCCGTCGTCGCCATCCGCGAGGACGGCGCGCGGGTCGGCGTCAAGGACATCGCCGCACGCGCAGGCGTCCCCCGCTCGGTGGTCTACCGGCTCTTCGGCGACCGCGACGACCTCGACGAACAGGTCCGCACCCGGATCATCTCCGAGCTGATGACCCGGCTGACCCCGGTGCTCAGCCCGGAGGGCACCGTCGGCGACGCGGTCACCAGGGCGGTCGAAACCTACATCGGCTGGATCGTCACCAATCCGCACCTGCATCGATTCCTGGCCGCCGGGTCGAAACGGGTCGTCGGCAGCTCCCCGTCGGTCTCCGACGCCCGCACGGCCGTCGCGGTGCAGACCGCACGCCTCTTCGCGATCAGCATCGCCTGCCACGGCGGGACCACCGAGGTCGCCGAGCCCTTGGCCTTCGGTCTCGTCGGCATGGTCGACAACTCGGTCAACCGCTGGCTCAGCCGCGGCATGCAACCACTCACCGCCGACGAACTGTCACGCGTCCTGCAACGCTGGATCGTCAACACGATCGCCGTCACCATGGCCGACATCGGCGTAGCCGTAGACGCCCAAACCCCGGTCGCCGACCTCTTCGGGCCCGACAAAATCTAGTTTGTCCGGGGGCCAGTCATACGTGGTGACGTTCGATGTCCGGTACCGGAAAGTCCGGGGCCGAACGGATCGGGTCGATCCCGTGAGCGAGCCGATGCTCGCGGCGTGCGGTCAGGTAGCGGTCACCGAGGACACAGAACACGACGATCAGCAGCAGTACCCAGCTGAAGGTCGCCCGCGAGTACTCGAGATTGCGTCCGAAGGCGGGCCATCGGAACAGCAACCAGGTTTCGTAGCTGGTGAAGCCGAAGACGGCGAGCCAGGCGACCCAGTTCCGCAGCACGGAGTTGGCGAGGACGACGGTGAACAGGAACGGGAACAAGAACATCGAATAGTACTGTTGGCCGAGCGAACTCAGCGAGTACTCGGCGGTGAGCAGAACACCGGAAGCCGTGGTGACGAAGAACAGTTCCTGGTTTCTGTAGTAGCGCCACAACAGCCACAGACTGATCGCGACCAGGACCGCGAGCAGCCCACGGGTGAGCAGTACCGCGGTCGGCGGCAGGCCGTAATAGGCGCCGAAGCCGGAGATCGAGGAGTTGTAGTAGTCGCGAACCTGCAGGCTGTAGGGGAGGTTGTGCACGAAGTAGCGGCCGGGGTCGGCGGCGAGTGGCCACGCGATCGCGGTGGTGAGCAGCGGCATCGCCACGGCGATCAGGACGGTCGACCACTGGCGGCGCACGGCGGGGAGGAGCAGCAGTGGTACGAGGATCGGTTTGATCGCGATCGTCACGCCCAGAACTAGACCGGCGGCGATGTTTCGACGCCGTAGGAGCAGAACCAGGAACACGACTTCGGCGAGGAAGAACAGTCCGTTCACGTTACCGAACGTGAGGGTGTTGACGAGCGCCTCGGACAGAAACAGCGCGAAGTAGGCGACCGGCGCCATCGGTGAGCGCCAGCTGTAACCGAACATCCGCAACAGCAGATGGATCGCCGCGATCGCGGCGAACAGGTTGAGGAACAGGAACACGGTTCGGCCGGTCGGCTCGTCGAGCAATCCGATCGGCGTCAACAGCAGGGTGCCACCGGGCGGATACAGGTAGTGCGGGTCCACCGACGACAGGTTCGCCGTGTAGACGGGTTCGCCGCGCAGGAACGCGGCGACCGCCGTGTAGACCGGTTTGAAATCATTGGTGTGATGGCCCGGTAGCGCCTTGGTGAAGACCATGTCCGCCGCCGTGACGAGAGCCAGCGGCCACATCACCGACTTGACGACCTGGCCCGCGCTGCGCTCGGCCTTGTCGAACAGGTTGCGCGCCATCAGCCGAGATGCCTGGTGAGCTGCGGGATGGCGGTGACGACGTGCTGGGCCCAGATCGGTTCATCGATCCAGTGGAACGCCCACTGTCCCTTCGACGGGTGCAGCTTTCCGAGTATCAGGCCGGTGTGGGATCGGGCGCTGGCCAGCTCGATGCGGGCCAGTTCGGTGCCCGCGAGAGTGTCGACCACCCGGCAGAAGCCGCTGCCGATCCGGTGAAATCCTCGATCGGCGTGGCAGGTCGCGATGAACATGATCGTGGTGATCATCGGGTTGAGCCGGGCCAGGTCGACAACGAGGGTTTCATCGTCGCCTGTCACGTCGTTGCCGAGGTGCCGGATCGCTCCGTCGCGTGAGGTCGTCTGTTCGTTGAAGGCGATGTCGACGAGCCGGTGCCCGACATAGGACAGCGCCGCGGCGTCGATGTCGTCGGGGGACGAGTCGGGTGCACTGGTCGTGTCCCTGCCCAATCCGATGGTGATGTGGCGCAACGGCCCTCGCAGGGCGTGGGTGAGCGCTCCGGTCATACGATGCTCCTCGGCGAGCGGTCGACGGGCGGTAACGGGCGGGCCGGACTATGTGTCGGTGGTCGGAGGGCGTTGGTAGACGTCGGGCACACCGTCGCCGTCTTCGTCACGTGACTCCGCCTCGGCGAGCGTGCGATACACCCGGTTTCGCGCGCGCAGCACGATGGTGGCGAGGACGGCGGCGGTGACCGTGCCGAACAGCACGCCGATGCGGACGTGATCACCACGCAGATGGTCACCCGCGAACGCGAGTTCGCCGACGAGGAGCGAGACCGTGAATCCGATGCCGCCCAGCAGTGCGACGCCGGCGACATCTATCCAGGACAGTTCGGAATCGAGTTCGGCGCGGGTGAGTTTCGCCGTGAGGTACGTCGTGGCCGTGATTCCGATGAGCTTGCCCGCCACCAGGCCGACGGCGATTCCGATGGTCACCGGATCGCCGAGGGAATCGGTGAGCCCACTCAGCCCGCCGACGGTGACGCCGGCGGCGAAGAACGCGAACACCGGAACGGCGAATCCGGCGGACAGCGGCCGGATGCGATGTTCGAATCGTTCGGCGGGCCCGTGTTCGTCGGGAGCGCCGGATCTGGCAAGGACCGGAACGGTGAAACCGAGCAGCACGCCGGCGACCGTGGCGTGAACACCGGACAGATGCACCAGCCACCATGCGAGCACCGCGAGCGGGACCAGGAGCAATGGCGAGCTGATGCGCCGTTGCACGGCCAGCGCGAACAATGCGATCGGCACGAGAGCGAGCATCAGGTACGGCAGCTCCAGCTCGCTGGTGTAGAAGATCGCGATGACGGTGACGGCGAGCAGGTCGTCGACCACGGCGAGCGTGAGCAGGAAGGTGCGTAGCGCGGCGGGCAGGTGGGTGGTTATCACCGCGAGTACGGCGAGAGCGAAGGCGATGTCGGTCGCGGTCGGGATGGCCCAGCCGTCGAGTGCTCCTGCCGCGCCGCCCCGGTTGATCAGGACATAGATGATCGCGGGGACGGCCATGCCACCGACGGCGGCGACTACCGGAAGTGCCGCCCGGCGGGGGTCACGCAGGTCGCCCGCGACGAACTCGCGTTTGAGTTCGAGGCCGACGACGAAGAAGAAGATGGCCAGCAGCCCGTCGGCGGCCCATTCACTCAGCGAGAGGTCGAGGTGCAGCGCCGACGGGCCGATGTGGAAGTCACGCAGCGCGGCGTAGGCATCGGCCAAGGGCGTGTTGGCCCAGATGAGCGCGATGACGGCGGCGACCATCAGCAACACGCCGCCGACCGTCTCGCTGCGCAGTACCGAGGCGATCCGGCGTGACTCCGGCCAGCTGCCGCGAGACAGGACGGTACGTCGTGTCGACGGACTCATCGGTCGCCTACCGGAAACCCGTGGCCGATGACCTGTGCGGAAGTGTCGTGCGTGGTGCGCAGTCGTAGCAAGACCATTACCCGTCGCCGATCGAACCCGACTCGACGGAGCTCGAGCCGGGTTGCCGACCAGACTTCCCGGCGCACCTACCCGTAAAGATGCCGCAAGAGCCGCTGCCACCGCAAACCGGGGCATACCGGCGAGACGCACGACAGCCGCCCCGGCAGGGGTCGCGAATGTCCGCCATCACCGAGCGAGCCGGATCGAGCGAAGGCGATCACGATCGGTGCCAGGCTCGGGGGGCTGCGTGGTTGCCCGTCGGCTGGCTGTCCGCGATTCCCCGGATGGCGGTTTCCACGGCGCCGAGGCGGTCGGCCAACAGGCCGAGGCCACCGACAGCCCGTACGAGGGCGTCGTCGTCGCTGCCACCGAGTGCCAGCTCGCGCACGTAGGCGGACTTGACCTGCTCCCAGCGAACGGCTTGCTCGGGTGTGACGCGACCGCGGAGTTCGGCCAGTTTGAGCAGATTGGCCTCCGCACCCGCGGCGAGGGTTTGGGCCTCGCCGCGGTAGTGGTCGTCGATCAGGGTCTCGAGTTCTTCGTCGTTCATCACCGACACGATGCGGCTGGTGAGTCCGTTCATATCGCGGTAGGAGCCCTGCAGCTGGAACGGCGGCTCGGTGCGGGCGGTGTCGGTGGTGGCGGCCGAGGCGATGTAGGCCCGGTTGACGGCCAGGACGACCGCACGCACGTGCAGCACTTTGCGCAGCACCGAACGGATGTCGGCCAGTTCGGCGGGCGAGTATGGGTGGGTGAGCTGGTCGGTCCGCGCGGTGTCGTCACCGGAGGCCAGACGCAGGAGCAGTTCGAGATCGGTGCGTCCGCGCGCGGCCAGCGGCGCGAGGACGGGATTGGTCGTGAGCGCGTTCTCGACGTAGCTGAGCGCGAACAGGTCGTCGCGGCCCGACAGCACCTCGCCGAGGTTCCAGACATCGGCACGGTTGGCGAGCATGTCCGGAACGCGGAAGCGTTTGCCCTGTTCGGTGTAGGGGTTACCGGCCATGCAGACCGCGAACCGTTTGCCGCGCAGATCGTAGGTGCGTGCCTCCCCGTTCCACACGCCTTCCATGCGCCGTTGGGCATCGCAGAGGGAAATGAACTTCTGCAGGAGTTCGGGCGAGGTGTGCTGGATATCGTCCAGGTAGAGCAGCACGTTGTTGCCGAGTTCGAGGGCGAAGTCGATCTTCTCGACCTCGCGCCGGGCGGTGGCGTTCGGGGCGGCCGCAGGATCGAGCGATCGCACCGCATGACCCAGGGCCGGCCCGTCGACCTTGACGAAGATCAGGCCGAGTCGTGCGGCGACGTACTCCATGAGCGTGGTCTTGCCGTAGCCGGGCGGCGAGATGAGCAGCAGCAGTCCGGACTGGACCGCGCCACCCGCCTCGGCCGGGGTGCCGAGCTGGCGGGCCAGGTTGTCGCCGATCAGCGGCAGATAGACCTCGTCGAGCAAACGGTTGCGCACGAACCCGCTCAGCACGGCCGGTTTGTAGTCGTCGAGGCGCAACCGCTGTCGCTGGGCGGCGAGCAGCGCGTCGCGTCGTCGTAGGTGCTCGCGGAAGGCGGGAACCGTCTCGATGCGGAAACGGTGTGCCCGCGCGGTCAGTTCGGCGAGCCGCACCGGTAGTGATCCGCCGGTGAGGGTGGGGTGTTCGCCCAGCAGTCCGTCGACGCTGGTGGTCAGTTCGGCTTCGTGGTCGTAGCGGTGCATGTCGTCGCCCCCGAGCTCGATCGCGACAGCTTCGTCCAGATACTCGAACAGCTCTGTGTCGCCGCGACTTTCGGCGAACGCCCGCAGCCAGGTGCGGACGAGGTGGTATCTGCGCGGCAGGTCGTCGTCGAAGGACGCGATATCGCGACGTAGGTCCGCGTAGGCACTGGGATCGGCGGCATCGAGATGCTTCCGGAATCGGGCACAGAAATGTCGCGCGGGAGCGGCGGTGACGAAGCCGGCGGGGGTCTGGGCGATTTCCTGGAACAGGTAGCCGGCCGCCAGCGACGGGTCGACGTCGACCAGTGCGAGTCGCTCCACGAATTCGCCGACGGCACAGGTCAATTCCTCGATCGTGTCCGCTCGTGCGCGCGGGTCCGCGAAATACTCGGCGGCGCGTGCAGTCGAGCGGATGCGAGTTGTCCAGCCCGCGTGCGCCTGCGGATCGTGTGGCTGCCAGTCGGGTCCGCCGAACTGCCACCACAACTGCGCCGCGGCCCGGTCGACCGGCCGGTAATGCAACAGACCCGCGCCCGCACGCATCCGCAGCAACGCATCCAGGATCAGTGTGGCGTCGTGATCGTGCACACCGAGCTGGTAGCCCTCGTCATAGCGTTGCCGCGCCACCGCACGCACGAGCGCGTCGAGGGTGCCCCCCGCCGCCGCGTCGTGTAGCCGCTCGAGCCCGGCCGGCGCTCCCTCCACGTCGGCCAGGATCGAGGTCGCGAGGAACTCGCCCCGATACATCTGTGCGTTCTCCGACACCAGCAGCTGTGACCACAGACCCGCGGCGTCCGGCCCGAATTCACCCGCGGACAGCGGCTCCCGGTAGTCGGTGCCGTTGACGGCGAAGACCAGCGAGTCACCGTGCGGGACCAGCGCGAGCTCGGGTTCGGCGGTGGTGACCGCGAACCGATGCCTGCCGAGGCGGATCGTCCGACCGCCGTCGGAGTAGAGGTCGTGCCGGTCGCGCAGCACCCGACCGGCTTCCTGTCGCGCCGTCTTGATCCGGCCGTCGAGTTCTTCCGCGGCGACCACCTCACCGGCGGCGCGCAAGTCGCTGGTCGCCGTGCGCAGTCGCAGCACCATCGGATCGGCGGCGAAATAGCCGTTGACCTCGTCCGCTGAGGACAGAGTCCGGCTGCGTCGTTCGATGGTCGACAGCATCCGCCGCGCGGAGTCGAGGAGTCGACGGGCGCGCTGCGCTCGGTCGTCGAGAAGGTGCTGTTTGCGGGCGGCGAAGGCTTCGTAGATGTCCTCACGGCTGCTCGCGATCCATTCGGCGAAATCGTCGATCGCTCCGAAGCGCGTTTCCAGTCCTTCGATCCGCGACAGCAGCGTCGACACCTGGTGGTCGCAGGCCTCCGGACTGTCGGTCGCGGCGAGCGCGCCGCTGACCGCCTGTCCGAGTAGCGCGTACTCGGCGGCGAACTCGGCGCGTCCCTCGGACGCGGCCAGCTCCGAGCGTCGCGCCGTCACGGTGGCGCGGGCCCGGTTGGCCGAGGCCAGCGTCGTGGCGACGCGCTCGAGAATGCCGGTCCGCAGGGTCGCGTCACCGATCTCGAGGCCGGTGACGACCTCGATGACGGTCTGCAGGCCATCGGTCTGCTCGGCCAGCCACTCCTGGATCGGGGCGGCTTCGGCCACGGTGCCGATCTCGGCGGCCTGCTGGGTGACCTGCGCGATGGAGGTCACGTAATCATCGAAAGCATCAGCGGTGCTGAGGAATTCGACACAACGAAGACTGGCGTCGTCGAGCGCGGCCGCGACCGTCGCGGCCAGCTCGTCGACACGGTCGGGGTCCACGTAGCGCAACTCGCGCAATGTCTCGACCTGTCCCGCCGCGCGACGCAGGGCCGTGAGCTCCTCGACCCAGCCCCGCGCGGAGCTGTGCCCACCGCCGGTGCGGACCAGGGTGGCGACCTGTTCGCCCGCCTCGTGCACCGCCGCCGCGGCCTGTGCGGTCCTGGCTTCGACCTTCGCGAATTCCTCGACGACCTGGTCGGCGGTGGCCCGGACGGCGGACAGCGACTCGGCCAGCCCGCCGAACTCCGGATCGGTGAGCCAATGGTGGTGGTCCGCGGTGCGGACGCAGGCGGCGATGACGGCCTCGAACACGTCGGTCGTCGCCGCCATGTCGGCGACCATCCTGGTCACCGACAGACAGTCCGAGATACCGCGGACCAGTTCGGCGTTCCCGATCCGCGACAACGCCGTGTCGCCGGTCGGTGCGCGGGTGGCGTGGGTGTCCGCGACGAACGGTGTCTGCCAGATCTGCATCGTGTGCACGCGCGTCGGTTCTTCCGAGATCGCCCGGAAGACCACCATGGTGCCGTCGTCGAACAGAGAGTATCCGTGGCAGGTGATCGGTGTGGTGACCTGTTTGCGGATCAGGTTGTAGGGCAGCAGGAGTGAGCGACCCTCCGAGCGTGCGTGGAAGACGTAGAGCACATCCTCACCGTTGGCGGCGCGGACGGTGCGTTCGTATTCGAGGTCGGTGACGGCGGTGTCGAAGACCTTGTGGACGCCGGTTTCCAGGTAGTAGCCGCCGGGGAAGACGATGCCCTGGTCCTCGGGCAGTAGGCGACACGACAAACCGATACCGTCGAGGCGCACTACGGTACGGGTGCGCGTATTGAAAACCAGGTGACGCCACACTGTTTCGTTGTAGGGCCGGATGCGAAGCAGGATCAGCGCACCGACCTCGGCGTAGTGCACGTCGGCGTCGGCGAGGCTCTGCAGGGGCTCGTCGACCGGCTCGGAGTAGATCCCGGTGCCGATCTCGGTGTTGTTCTCCACCTTGACGGTGAGTGTGCCGCCGAGCGTCTCGACGAACACCTTGCCGAGGACGGACAGGTGCGGGTGACGACCGGGCACCTGATCGTCGCGGGTTGTCTCGACCCAGGTGAACTCGTGCGGGGGCGGGAACACATGGTCGCGCTCGCCGCGATTGTCGAGATAACCGACTTCGCCGGTAGCCGCGACGCGCCAACGCAGCACCTTGATGTCGTCGGTGCGCTGCCCGGTCTGGAAGACCGCGAGTATCCGCCCGTCGATCCGGCGCAATTGCAGCAGCCGGGTCTGGGTGTAGTACCGGTACAGTTCGGCGAAGTCGCGCTGAAACCGTGGGTCGTCGAGCAAGCCCGTCGATTCGGCTGTGCTGAAAGCGAATTCGGTACCGCCGTGGTGGAAGCGGTGCGCGGCGAAGACGTCGTCGACTTCGGTCTGTGGCTTCAGTCCGAGGAAGACGTTGTAGCCGAACAGCATTCGGCCATCGCCCACGGCGACGATGTCGCGGGGAACGCAGTTGTGTTCGGTGCGGATGTGTTCGGTACCGGTCAGAGCCAGCTCGATGCCGCCGAAGTTCTCGATCCTGCGGTTGTTGAGTTCTTCACAGCGTGCGGCCAATTCGGCCGCCTGCTCGCGCAGTCGGGTACGCAGCACCTCGTAGGTGCCGCCGTCGAGGGCGGCACCCGTGGCCGGGACCGTGGTATCGGTCCCGACCGTGGTATCCCGGTGCCGCGTCTGCGGCGCGCTCACTTGTCCAGCAGGAGGTCGAGAGCGGCGGCGTCCTTGTCCGGTTCGGAACCGTTGCGCGCGAGCAGCGACCCGACTACGGCCGAGGCCGCGGCACCGGTGTCGGAGTGCAGCAACCGGTCCATGCCCTTGCCGAGCCCGATCGACCCGACGAGGCGGTCGAGGAACATCGACTCCCCACCGACGATATCGATCTTGGCGTTCTGCAAACCGGTGGACAGCACATCGGCCTGTGCCTGTGCCACGTCCCGATGCGCCTGCACGGTCGCCAGCTCCACTTCCTTCTGCAGTTCGAGCCGCAACCGGAACTCTTCGTGCTCGCGGGTCGCGTCGTCGAGAACCGCCATCGCGGCGGCCTTCTCGTGCAGGCCCTCCGCTTCGCCCTTGAGCTTGTCGCGCAGGCCCTCGGCTTCCACGGTGTTGCGTTCCCGCAGCACGGCGGCCTCGGCGCGGCCGACCTTCTCGATGGCGTCCGCTTCGCGTTCCCGGACGAGTGCCTGACCCAAGCCGGGTGCCGCGGCTTCGGCCTGTGTCGCTTCGGCGAGCCGGATTTTTGCCTTGGCCTGCAGTTCCGCCGCCGCGACCTCGGCTTCGGCCAGCGTCATCGACTCCTTGGCCCGGAACTTCGCCGCGGCTTCGGCGGCTTCGGCGGCCTTGATGTCCTTGACCAGATGCTCCTGCGCCTCGGCCTCGGCGCGAATGATGATCGACTGCCGTTCCCGTTCCGCGGCTTCCACCGCACGCAGCCCCTTGATCTTCTCTTCCTGCTCGGCGACGGTCCGGTCGACCGCGACGCGCTCGCGCACCACCTCGGCGACAGTGCGCCGCTCGGTCTCGAGCTCCCGCTCGTTGGCGATCTGAGCCAGCGAGACCGCCCGGTCGCGGTCGGCCACCTCCAGCTGGCGGTCCTTCTCGATGCGCTCGGACTCGATCGCGATCACCCGTTCCCGGTTCTTCTCCGCGACCGCGATCTCACGATCCTTGTTCTGGGCCTGGATCCCGAGCGCCTCGTCGGTACGCATCGCCGCGGCATGCGCCTTGAGCCGCTCCTCGGCCTGCACCCGCAGAATTTCGGCTTCCTCACGCGCCCTGAGTGTTTCGACCTCACGTCGCTGCTTGTTCTCGGCATCAGCCTGCTGCCGCTCGAGCTCGAGCACGGCTTCCCGCGCTTCCACGTTCTGGCGGGTGATCTCCTTCTCCTCGTGCCTGCGGAACTCGTTGGTGCGCACATGCTCGATCGCGGTGAGCTCGGTGATCTTGCGGATGCCCTGAGCGTCGAGAATGTTCTGGCTGTCGAGCTGGATCAGCGGTGTCTGCTCGAGGTAGTCGATCGCGGCGTCCTCGAGGCTGTACCCGTTGAGATCGGTGCCGATCACGGCCATGATCCGGTCGCGGAACTCGTTGCGCTGGGTGTAGAGGTCGGTGAAGTCCAGGTGTTTACCGACGGTCTTGAGCGCCTCGGAGAACTTGGCGCTGAACAATTCCTGCAGCGTCGCCTGGTCACTGGCCCGCGCCGTGCCGATGGCTTGGGCGACCTTGATGACATCCTCGACTGTCTTGTTGACCCGCACGAAGAATGTGATGCGGATGTCGGCGCGAATATTGTCCCGGCAGATCAGCCCGTCCCGGCCCACCCGCGCGATTTCGATGGTCTTCACCGAGATATCCATGATCTCGGCCTTGTGCAGTACCGGCAGGACGACCGCACCCGTGAAGGTGACATCGACCTTGCGCATCTTCGAGATGATCAGCGCCCGACCCTGACTCACCTTCTTGAACAACCGGCTCACCAGGAACAACACGGCGAGCGCGACGAGCAGCAGGACGGCGATCAGCACGCCGAATCCGATAGCGATGGTAGACATCAGTTCCCCTCCAGTGCGGCCACCCAGAACGTGTCTGTGGCCGGGTCGTATTCGAAGACGACAGCGGAATCCCCCTGGGACAGGGGAGCGGTCCGCGCATGCACAGCGCTCTGGCGGACCTGGATGATCGCCGACGAACCGTCGGCGGATGTGAGTTCGGCCTGACCGAAGCCGGTATCGACGTGACCGGTGCGCACCACGCAGACCCGGCCGATGAAGTCCTGCCGGGTCGGCTGCGCGCTGTCGCGTAAGAAGCGCCGCAACGGAATCACCACGAGCCGGGTGCCCGCGATCGCGGTGACGACCGCGACGATCAGCACCGGGAACCCGGCGAGCACCGCGGCCATCCCGGACAGGCCCACCGCTCCGACCCCGACCATCGCGACGAGGCTGGTGAACCACGACAGCGTCACCAGACCGGTCACTGCGACCGTTACCGGAACCCCTCCCAACCCGAGCGGGTCCAAACCCGTTGTCGCAAAAGAGGACTCGGATCCGTCGAGGAGTTCGGTCTCGGTGCCGCCGACGAGCACGAGCAGCCAGAAGGCGACGACGACGAGCAGCGCGAACGTGAACAGCGCAGTCGGAAAGGTCAGGATCGCGGTGAAGAACTCACCCACGCGGCGGCGAGGTCGTCATGGGCATTTCCGCCACATGAGAGTCGCCGTATCGATGAAAAACAGACCAGACGGTGTGCACGGAATTCTCCCCACGTCGAACGAATCCCGAATTCGCATGAATTCGGAATGCCGACCAGACTTCCCGGCTCACCTGCCTGTCAGAATGCCGCAAAAACCCAACGCGCGCAACTTGATTGCACGTTTTGCGGTGGGCCGAGGCGCGTGATCGCTCAGGCGACGTCGGCTCGGCCCGCGCGTGATGACTTCGGCCGGTGAAGGATTCCGGCCCGGAACTCCCACTGCCGCGTTCCGGTCGCCGCCACCGGTACCAGGATCGCGCCGATATCGAGCGCGGCGGGCAGGATCAGCGCCACTCGTTGTGCCGGCGCCCACCGGTACATCGAGGCTGGTGATGACCGTGCGATGTGACCCCAGGTGAAGCCCACCTCGTGGCAACACCGTTCCGAGGCCAAGGTGGCACACCTGGGGTCTTCGATGCCCTGATGTCGGTGTCAGGCGGTCACTGTCGGCAACGGTGTGACCAGCGGCCACTCGACGTCGACGCCGAGAGCTTCGTTGACATAGTTCGTGAAGATGTTGCGAGCGACATTCGCGACCACCTCCACGATCTCCTCATCCGACAGTCCCGCCGAGCGTGCAGCCTCGAATTCGTCGTCGCCGATGTGGCCTCGACGCCGCACCACTGCCAGCGTCAGTTGCAAGATCGCCGCGCTACGCGCATCCGCGCTCTCGCCGCGACGTGCGGCCTGGATCTCGGCCTCGTCGAGCTTGACGACATTGCGCGAGACCGCGCTGTGTGCCGACAGGCAGTAGGTGCAACCGTTGGCCTCGGCGACGGCCAGGGCGATCCGTTCCTGATCGGGCGCACTCAGCACCCCCGCCTTCAGCGCGCCGAATATGCCGAGGAACCCGCGCAGTGCTGCCGGGCTGTTCGCGAGCGCCTTCGCCATGTTCGGCACCACGCCCATGGTGGTGCGGGTGGCTGCCAACTGCTCGGCGGCAGCGCCGGTCGCGTTAGCGGGATCGATCAGATTCACACGAGACATGACGTCCTCATCCTCCAGAATCGAACCGAACTGTTCGGTTCGATCGAAGGAAACATAAGCCCCACCGACACCGCTGTCAAACGAACTAGTTCGTTCGATATGATCGTGTGGTGACGACGTCGACCCGCCCCCCGTCCGTGCAACAGCGACTCCTGGATACCGCCGACGCGATGTTCTATGCCGAGGGGATCCGCGCTGTCGCCATCGACCGGGTCATCGCCGAGAGCGGGGTCTCGAAATCGACCATGTACGTGCACTTCCGAACGAAGGAAGACCTGGTGCAGGCGTATCTGCGCCGCCGAACCGACAATTGGCGCGCTCGTGTCGAATCCGAAGTCGCCCGCCGTGCCGCCGACGCCGTCGAGCAGGCGTTGACCGTGTTCGATCTGTTCGACGAGATGTTCCACGCCCCGGGTTACCGCGGCTGCCCTTTCGTCAACGCTGCCGCGGAATACCCCCTTCACGACGGAATTCGCGAGACCGTCGCCTATCACCGCGCCTGGATCAACGGCCTGTTCCCGAAGATCCTCGGTGACCGCTGCGATTCAGAGTTGTCCGCCAGCCTCGTCCAGCTGCTCGACGGTGCGATCGCCGCCGCCCATCTCGACGGAGACCTCGACTCCGCCCAGCGCGCACGACGCACCGCTGAGCGGATCCTCTGACGACAGGATCGGTTATGCGCCAGGGTGGCGGATCGCAGAATCTTCCCTGATCGGCGCCGGAAACTTCCGCCGCTGACCGTGTCAGGGGTTCCGTGTCAGGAGGATTGCGCGGTCTGGGCGAACAGTTCCAGTAGGGTGCTCCATCCGCCGCCGCGTTCGACGATCGTGTCCTGGATGGCTTTGCCGTCGACGAGGCGGTCGAGGTGGCGGTGTTCGAGGGTGACAGCGGTTTGCTCGGGTCCTTCGGCGGTGAAGCGGACTTCGATCTCGCTGGCGTGGGACGGGTCGGGGTCGAATTCCCAGTGGCCGTTGATCTGCCAGGTCACCACGAGCCGGTGCGGTGGTTCCCAGACCAGTACTCGGCCCCAGTCGCATTCGGTGTCGTCGACGCCGCGTTCGTACCAGCGTCCGCCCTCGCCGGGCTCCAGGATCGCATCGGCCAGCTCGGTTTTGCCGATGTGGTAGGCCGCGGGCCACCAGCTGCCGAATGATTCGGTGAAGAACGCGAACGCCCGCTCCGGGCTCATCGCGACGGTGGCTTTGCCTTCCAGAACGGGCAGTTGTCCAGTGGTCATGGTCGATTCTCCTGTTCGAAATCGGTGGCGGCCGCGTCGGCGGCCTTCTGAAAAGCGGTCAAAGCCTGGTCCCAGATGTTCTGGAAGTAGGCCTGGATCGCCGCGAGGCCGTCGGGATTGATGCGGTATATGCGTTTGGTGCCGTCAGGGGTCGCCACGACCAGACCGCCCTCCTTCAGGACACGCAGGTGCTGCGACACCGCTTGACGCGTGACCGGCAGCGATTCGGCGAGCTCGCCCACCGACGACGGCCGCCGGGCGAGACGCTCGAAGATCGCTTTGCGAGTCGGATCGCCCAGGATCCCCGGATCCACATCTTTGAAAGCCTCCACTTGCGTAAGTGTGCGCTTTCAAATAACGGTACGCAAGACCTGGGTGCCGTAAATGGTCGGCGGATTTGTGAGTGGTGAACGCGCTGCGAAGGCAGGCTAGGTACGAGGCATCCGTCGTCCGCGGTGAGCGTCTCGAGCAGGCCGGTTCGTCACGACCCGGGCTGCGGGTACCGGGGAGTTCGCCGTTCGTGGCGCAACTCACGGCGCCGGTCATCGCAGGCGGTTCAGGGAACGTTCTGGAGAACAGACTCCCCAAAAACGCCCCTGAACTGCGCAAATGATGCGCCCCCGGCAGGAATCGAACCTGCGACCTAGGGATTAGAAGGCCCTTGCTCTATCCAACTGAGCTACGGAGGCAGACGCGTTCACCTTTGTCGATGTCGGCGTCGGTGTCCAGCGCGAAAAGTATAGCGACCGACCGGGTGGTGGGCGGGGTCGGGAGCGACGCCCCATGGGCGCGTGGGGGAGCAGGTCGAACTACCCTCGTTGACATGTCGTTATCGCAAGACCGCTCCGCAGGAACCGTCGGCGACGGCGCTGGACCGGCGGAGACGGATCGGGCGGCCGCGACGGGCAGCAGTTCCTCGGCGGGTGGGCGGGCGTTCGGCGCGCTCGGTGCGATTGCCGGGGCGATGGCCGCGGCGGTCGCGGCGATCGTCGTCGCGTTGTCGGCGGCGCAGGCGCTGAGTCTGCTGGGGATCCCCGATCCCGGCGCGCTCACCACGTACGGGTTGCCCGCGTTGCGGGCCCTCGCCGACCTGTCCGCCGCCGTGACGGTCGGCTCCCTGCTGTTCGCGGCGTTCCTGCTGCCGCCGAAAGACAGCGGGTTGCTCGAGGCGGGCGGTTACCGGGCGGTGCGACGGGCCTCGGACGCGGCGATCGTCTGGGCGGTGTGCGCGGCGTTGCTCGTGCCGCTGACGGTGTCGGATACGACGGGTCAGCCGGTGGGTTCGATCTGGCGGCCCGAGGTGCTGTGGCCGGTGATCGCCCAGGTCGAGGTGGCGGGTGCGTGGCGAACGACCACCGTGCTCGCCCTCGTCCTCGCGATCGGGTGCCGGTTGGCCTTGCGCTGGAGTTGGACGCCGATCCTGCTCGCGCTCGCGATCGGCACCATGATGCCGTTGGCTTTGACCGGGCACTCGTCCTCAGGCGGTTCGCACGACGTGGCGACCAACTCGCTCATCCTGCACATGATCTCGGCCGCGGTGTGGGTCGGTGGGCTGGTCGCCGTGCTCGCCCACGCGATGCGCGGCGGCGCCGATACCGATGTCGCCGCCCGGCGTTTCTCGCTGGCCGCGACCGTCGCGATCGTCGTCATCGCGCTCAGTGGTGTGATCAACGCCTGGGTCCGGGTGCCTGCCGCCGAGCTGTTCACCACCACGTACGGCAGGCTCGTGCTCGCCAAAACGGCGGCACTCGTGCTGCTCGCGGGCATCGGCTTCCTGCAGCGTCGGGCCGCACTGCCCGCGTTGGCGGCCGACGCGCGCGACCGCGCGGCGCTGATCCGGTTCGCCGGCGTGGAGATGCTGATCTTCGCCGCCACGATCGGCCTCGCCGTCGGACTCGGGCGCACCCCACCTCCGCCACCGACGGCCATCCCCACACCGACGGAAGTGGAATTGGGCTACACCGTCGACGGCCCGCCGACCGTCGGCAGGCTGCTGTTCGACTGGCGGTTCGACCTGATCTTCGGCACCCTCGCCATCGTGCTCGCCGCCCTGTATCTGCTCGGCGTGTACCGGCTGCGCGCCCGCGGCGACGCCTGGCCGCTCGGCCGGACCATCGCCTGGGTCAGCGGTTGCCTCGTGCTGCTGCTCGCCACCTCCTCGGGCGTCGGCCGGTACGCGCCTGCCATGTTCAGCGTGCACATGGGCGCGCACATGGCGTTGTCGATGCTCGCGCCGATCCTGCTCGCCCTCGGCGGTGCGGTGACTCTCGCCCTGCGCGCGCTCACACCCGCCGGTCGCGGCGGGATTCCCGGTCCGCGCGAATGGATCCTCGCGGCCGTGCACAACCCGGTTTCGCGGTTCCTCACCCAGCCGGTGGTCGCTTCGGTGATCTTCGTGGCCGGGTTCTACGCGCTCTACCTCGGTGGGATCTTCGACGCCACCGTCGATTCGCACGCGGCGCATCTGATGATGAACGCGCACTTCCTCATCAGCGGTTATCTGTTCTACTGGGTGGTGATCGGCATCGATCCCAAACCGCGTGAGGTGGCGCCGTTGACCAAGCTGGCCATGGTGTTCGGCACCCTGCCGTTCCACGCCTTCTTCGGTATCGCTCTGATGAGCATGACGACCGTCCTCGGTGGCTGGTTCTACCGCACCCTCGACCTGGGCTGGAATATCGACCTGCTCGCCGATCAGCGCAACGGTGGCAGCTTCGCCTGGGCAAGCGGCGAGGTGCCGCTGGTCGTGGTGATGCTTGCGCTGCTGATCCAGTGGTCACGCAGCGATCAGCGGCTCGCCAAGCGCACCGACCGCGTGGCCGACCGCGACAACGACGCCGAACTCAACGCCTACAACGCGATGTACGCCGAACTCGCGCGTCGCGACCGCGAGGTGCGTCCGTGACCGAATGCGGTATACCGGCGAGCCAGACGAGCCGACCGGTCGGGACCCCGCGTGTGCTGCGGACCGATGTGCGGACGGCTCGGCGCCGATTATCGGGGCGGGTGCGTAAGACACCGGTGTTCCACACCAGCGTCGACGGGCCCGACGGACCGGTTCCGGTGTCGTTGAAGATGGAGTTCCTGCAGCACGGCGGCACCTTCAAGGTGCGCGGCGCGTTCAACGCGCTGCTGGCCGAGGAGTCGGCCGGGCATGTTGTCGTCGCCTCGGGTGGCAACGCCGGGATCGCGTTCGCGCTGGCAGCGGCGCAGCTCGGTAAGGAATGCACGGTCGTCGTCCCCGAATCCGCACCGCACACGAAGGTCGCGGCCATGTGGGCGCACGGTGCCGAGGTGCTCTGGCACGGTGCGACCTTCGCCGAGGCCGAGCGCCACGCGGTGACCCTGGCGGCCGAACGCGGCGCCGGACACCTGCGCGCCGACGACATCCCCGCGGTGGTGGCGGGTGCAGGCATCATCGGTCTGGAGCTGGAGGAACAGGTGCGTGGGCGGCCGCCGGTGCTGGCGGCCGTGGGATGCGGTGGCCTCATCGCCGGGCTCGGGGCCGCACTCGGAAGGCGACGTCAGATCGTCGGGGTGGAATCCGAGCACACGCCCGCGCTGTCGGCCGCGCTCGCGGCGGGCAGGCCGGTCGACGTCGCCGCGCCGTCCCCGGGCGACGAACCGATGTGCGCGACCCGGGTCGGCGATATCGCCTATGACATCGCCAGCAGACAGCAGATGCGAGCGCTCGGCGTGGCCGACGACGCGGTGACCCGTGCGCGCGAATACCTGTGGCGCGAATTTCGGGTGGTCGTCGAGCTCGAGGGCGCGTCCGCGCTGGCTGCGGTGCAGAGCGGGGCCTACAAACCGGAGCCGGGCGTGCGGCCGATCGTGGTGCTGTGCGGGGCGAACACCGAACTGCCCATGCTCTGACACGGCGGATATCCACAACTCGAGAAGTTGTCCCCAGATGTCTGCGGTGCCTGCTCGGCGGTGCTCGCCTGCGCCATTCTTGGATGGTCAGAGCAACAACACCGAATGTCTGAGCGGGGGCGGTTTCGATGTACGAGGCGAATGCGACGGTGATCGGCACGGTGGTCAACCATCCCGTGCGGCGGGATCTGGCCAACGGGGAGCAGGTGGTGTCGTTCCGGATGGCGAGCACGGCACGCCGGTTCGATCCGAGCGCGGGTGAATGGGTGGATGCGGGCACGCTCTATCTCACCGTCAGCTGCTGGCGCCGATTGGTGGCCGGAGTGGATCGATCACTGCGCCGGGGCGACCCGGTGATCGCCTACGGTCAGCTGCGCTCGCACGAATACCGGGGCAAGGACGGCGTCGAACGTCGTGATCTGGAGATGCGCGCCGTCGCGGTGGGACCCGACCTCGGCCGGTGCAGCGCCACGATCCAGCGACGATCGGAGGCGGCGCGGTTCACCCCGCACGTGGTACGGAATATTCCGGGCGATCAGGGCGCTGTAGTGTCGGCTGCCGCATCGCCGGGGGCGGAGGGCGAGTATGCGCCCGACGACCGTTCTGCCGTAGCCTCTACGTCCGCGGCGGATTCCCTCCCGGCGCGATCGCCGGACGAGATGCCGATCGAAGGCATTCCCGCGCAGGTCGACGCCTGAGGGCAGGTCCGCGGCACCGGCCCCCGCTCCGGATCGCACCACCGTTACCCGCACCGATAGGCTTCCATATATGGCTGAGTTCATTTATTCGATGATCAAAGTTCGCAAGGCGCACGGCGACAAGGTCATTCTCGACGACGTTTCGTTGAACTTCCTGCCCGGCGCCAAGATCGGCGTGGTCGGCCCGAACGGCGCGGGTAAGTCCAGCGTGCTGAAGATCATGGCGGGGGTGGACCGGCCGAACAACGGTGAAGCGTTCCTCGCGCCCGGCGCTTCGGTCGGCATCCTCATGCAGGAACCCGACCTGAACGAGGAGAAGACCGTCCGCGGCAACGTGGAGGAGGGCCTCGGCGAGGTCAAGGTGAAGCTGGATCGCTTCAACGAGATCGCCGAGCTCATGGCCACCGAGTACTCCGACGAGCTCATGGACGAGATGGGCAAGCTGCAGGAGTTCCTCGACCACGCCGACGCGTGGGATGTCGACTCCCAGCTCGAGCAGGCCATGGACGCGCTGCGCTGCCCGCCGCCGGACGAGCCGGTCACCAACCTCTCCGGTGGTGAGCGTCGCCGCGTCGCGCTGTGCAAGCTGCTGCTGAGCAAGCCCGACCTGCTGCTGCTCGACGAACCGACCAACCACCTGGACGCCGAGAGCGTGCTGTGGCTCGAACAGCACCTGGCCTCCTACCCGGGCGCCGTGCTCGCCGTCACCCACGACCGGTACTTCCTCGACAACGTCGCGCAGTGGATCCTCGAGCTCGACCGTGGTCGGGCCATCGGTTACGAGGGCAATTACTCCACCTACCTGGAGAAGAAGGCCCAGCGTCTCGAGGTGCAGGGCAAGAAGGACCAGAAGCTGCAGAAGCGCCTCAAGGAGGAGCTGGCCTGGGTTCGTTCCGGCGCCAAGGCCCGTCAGGCCAAGAACAAGGCCCGTCTCGGTCGCTACGAAGAGATGGCGGCCGAGGCCGAGCGGCACCGCAAGTTGGACTTCGAGGAGATCCAGATCCCCGCGGGTCCGCGCCTCGGCGACATCGTGGTCAACGTGTCGCACCTGGACAAGGGCTTCGGCGATCGTCAGCTGATCAAGGATCTGTCGTTCACGTTGCCGCGCAACGGCATCGTCGGTGTGATCGGCCCCAACGGTGTCGGTAAGACCACGCTGTTCAAGACCATCGTCGGCCTCGAGGAGCCCGACAGCGGCGAGGTGAAGGTCGGCGAGACGGTCAAGCTCAGCTACGTCGACCAGAACCGTGCGGGCATCGACCCCAACAAGAACGTCTGGCAGGTCGTCTCCGACGGGCTCGACTTCATCGAGGTCGGTAACCAGGAGATGCCCTCGCGTGCCTACGTCAGCGCGTTCGGTTTCAAGGGCCCGGACCAGCAGAAGCCGGCCGGGGTGCTCTCCGGTGGTGAGCGCAACCGCCTGAACCTGGCGCTCACCCTCAAGCAGGGTGGCAACCTGATCCTGCTCGACGAGCCGACCAACGACCTCGACGTCGAGACCCTGAGCTCGCTCGAGAACGCGCTCGAGCAGTTCCCGGGCTGCGCCGTCGTGATCTCCCACGACCGGTGGTTCCTCGACCGCACCTGCACCCACATCCTGGCGTGGGAAGGCGACAACGACAACGAAGCCAAGTGGTTCTGGTTCGAGGGCAACTTCGAGGCCTACGAGGCGAACAAGGTGGAACGTATGGGGGCGGAAGCCGCTCGCCCGCACCGGGTTACGCACCGCAAGCTCACTCGCGACTGATATCCGCGCGGACCGCATCGACGGCCCGGCCTGACGATCGACTTGTCGATCGAACGGCCGGGCCGTCGGCGTTTCACAAGTTACCGGCGGGGAAGCCGGATTTCCGACGGCACGGCTCGCGCGGCGGCGTTAGTCTCGGAATCGCGTCACCGGACTTTACGGAATCGAAGCCAACCGAAACATGGGAGCAGGCGAAAGATGACGGTCTCGTCGGAAATGTCGAGTGCGGGCTGGGCGGCGGGAATGCCACAGAGTTTGCGCGACGATCTCGCGACACTCGAGGAGGCGTATTTCCGACACGTCGACGCGGGGGACGTGGATTTTCCGATCACCGGGATCACCCAGATCTTCCGCCACCACATGGAACTCGCCGCCCGCCGTCAACCGGGTAAAGCCCTGGTCGAGGTGCACCATCCCGACGACGGGTCGGGCATGGGAGCCGCCGTGCAGGTGGTGACCGACGATATGCCGCTGCTGGTCGAGTCGATCACGGCGGCGCTGGGCCGCATGCAGGTGAGCGTGAGCGAACTGATCCACCCGATCTTCGAGGTCACTCGCGACGCCGACGGCACACTCGTCGGCGCGGCACCGCACGAGGTGGACGGCAACGGCGCCGAGGGGCTGGCCGAGTCGTGGATGCATCTGCAGTTGCACCCGTCGACCGAGCAGGCCCAGCTCGACGAGATCGAACGCACCCTGCCCGAGGTGCTCGCCGACGTGCGTCAGGTGATCGACGACACCGAGGCGATGGTCGCGGCGCAGAGTTCGCTCGCCGATCATCTCGACCGGACCGCCGCGGCGGGCACCGCGCCCTTCCCGTCGGTCGATCTCGCCGACTGCGCCCAGCTGCTGCGCTGGCTGGCGGCCGGCAACTTCACCCTGCTCGGCTACACGCGCTACCAGCGCGCCACCGAGAACGGCCACACCGTCTCCACGCGGGTTCCGGGCACCAGCCTCGGTGTGCTCCGCCCCGATATCGGTACCGACTTCCAGGTGCCGATCAATGGTGGTGACCGCCCGCTGCTGATGCTCACGCAGGGCTTGGTCCGCGCGACGGTGCACCGCTCGGTGTACCCGTACTTCATCGGGGTCGCCGATGTCGACGACGCGGGTGCGGTGGTCGGTGTGCACCTGTTCATCGGTGTGTTCACCGTGAGCGCCGTGCACGAGAACGTCCTCGACATTCCCGTCATCAATCGTCGAGTGCGCACGGCCATCGAGGACGCGGGCTTCGACAAGGACTCGTTCTCCGGGCAAGCGATGCTCGAGGTGATCGAGTCGTTCCCGCGCACCGAGCTGTTCTCCGCCGACACCGCCACCATGCGCCGTACCGCTGTCGCGGTCCTCGGCGTCGGTTTGCGCAGGCAGGTGCGGCTGTTCCTGCGCTGCGACACCTACGGGCGGTTCGTGGCCTGCATGGTGTACCTGCCGCGCGACCGCTACACCACCGCGGTGCGGCTGGAAATGCAGTCCATCCTGGTGCGCGAACTCGGCGGCGTAGACATCGACTACTCGGCCCGGGTGAGCGAAAGCGAGCTCGCCAGTGTGTATTTCACGGTGATGCTGCCGCCCGAGGCCGCCGGTCAGGACGGCCCCGACACCTCCGAGGAGAACCGGCGCCGCCTCCAGTCGCTGCTGAACGCGGCCAGCCACTCCTGGGACGACCGGATCGGTGACGAGGTCGCGTCGTCGACCGTGCTCGACCCCGCCGTGGTCTCGCGCTATTCGAAGGCGCTGCCGGAGAGCTACAAGGAAGACTTCGCACCCGCCCGCGCGCTGGACGACATCGCGCGTCTCGAGCAGCTGTCCGAAGGTGGCATCGACCAGCACCTGTACCGCCGGTCCGAGGCCGCGCCCGGTTCGTGGCGGTTCAGTCTCTACATCGCCGGGCGTGGTGTGTCGTTGAGCCAGGTGCTCCCGGTGCTGCAGAGTCTCGGCGTGGAGGTCGTCGACGAACGGCCCTACCAGCTCGAACTCGACGGCGGAACCGAGCGCTGGATCTACGATTTCGGCTTGCAGGCCCGTCCCGAGCTGTTGCGCAACGCCCTCGACGGTGATCTCGACGCGGAGCTGCTCGAACACCCCGGCCAGGCCGACGGTCTGCGCGCCCGCTTCACCGAGGCATTCGAGGCGGTCTGGTACGACCGTGCCGAAGCCGACGGTCTCAACGAACTCGTGTTGCGGGCAGGCCTGCCCTGGCGCTCGGTCGCCATCCTGCGCGCCTACGCGAAGTACCTGCAGCAGGCGGGTTTTCCCTACAGCCAGGTCAATATCGCCCGCGTCCTGCTCGCGCATCCGGAGGTGGCGCGCGACTTCGTCGCCCTGTTCGCCGCGCGCTTCGATCCCGACACCGTCTCGGCCGAGCACGCCGCCGAACTGGAAACGCGCGTGCGCGCAGGCATCGACGAGGTGGTCAGCATGGATGCCGACCGCATCCTGCGCGCCATCCTCGGTCTCATCAAGGCGACCTTGCGCACCAACAACTACGTCGTCGATGCCGACGGCGCACCGCGCGGCTACCTGTCGCTGAAGGTGGAGCCGCGAGAAATCGCCGAACTGCCCAAGCCACGACCGCAGTTCGAGATCTTCGTGTACTCGCCCCGGGTCGAGGGTGTGCACCTGCGCTTCGGTTCGGTGGCGCGTGGCGGTCTGCGCTGGTCGGACCGCCTCGAGGACTTCCGTACCGAGATCCTGGGTCTGGTGAAGGCCCAGGCGGTCAAGAACGCGGTGATCGTGCCGGTCGGTGCCAAGGGCGGGTTCGTGGTGAAGCGGCCGCCCGCCGCCACCGGCGACCCGGCCGCCGACCGTCAGGCGAGTGTCGCCGAGGGCATCGACTGCTACCGCACCTTCATCTCCGGCCTGCTCGACGTCACCGACAATGTCGACCTGGCCACGGGTGCGGTGCTGCCGCCCGCACGGGTGGTCCGTCGCGACGGCGACGACACCTACCTCGTGGTGGCCGCCGACAAGGGCACGGCGAGCTTCTCCGACATCGCCAACGATGTCGCCAAGCGCTACGGCTTCTGGCTCGGCGACGCCTTCGCCTCCGGCGGGTCGGCAGGCTACGACCACAAGGCCATGGGCATCACCGCCAAGGGCGCGTGGGAGTCGGTGAAACGTCACTTCCGGGAGATGGGCATCGATACCCAGAGCCAGGACTTCACCGTGGTCGGTGTCGGCGACATGAGCGGCGACGTGTTCGGCAACGGCATGCTGCTCTCGCGGCACATCCGGCTGGTCGCGGCCTTCGACCACCGCCATATCTTCCTCGACCCGAACCCCGACGCGGCCACGTCCTACGCCGAACGGGAGCGGCTGTTCGCGCTGCCGCGTTCGTCGTGGGCCGACTACGACCGCAGCCTCATCAGCGCGGGTGGCGGCGTGTTCGAACGGACCGTGAAGTCGGTGCCGATCTCACCGCAGGCCAGGGCGGCGCTCGGCCTGCCCGACGCGGTGCAGGCGCTGTCGCCGCCGGAACTGGTGCGCGCCATCCTGCTCGCGCCCGTGCAGTTGCTGTGGAACGGCGGTATCGGCACGTATGTGAAGGCGAGTACCGAGACCAATGCCGAGGTGGGCGACAAGTCCAACGACGCGGTCCGGGTGAACGGAGATCAGTTGCGCGTCAAGGTGATCGGCGAGGGTGGCAACCTCGGTGCCACCGCGCTCGGGCGCATCGAATTCTGCCGCGCGGGCGGCAAGATGAACACCGATGCCCTGGACAACTCGGCGGGCGTCGACTGCTCCGACCACGAGGTCAATATCAAGGTGCTGCTCGACGGTGTGGTGAGCGCGGGCGCGCTCGCACCGCAGGACCGCAACCCACTGCTCGCCTCGATGACCGACGAGGTCGCGCGAATGGTGTTGCAGGACAACGTGGATCAGAACTTCCTGATCGGTATCGCCCGCACCGACGCGCCGCAGATGGCCAGCGTGCACGCGCGGGTGATCTCCGATCTCGAACAGCGGCGTGGTCTGGATCGTGAGCTCGAGGCGCTGCCGTCGGAAACCGAGTTGCAACAGCGGGAGGCGGAGGGCGTCGGTCTCACCTCACCGGAGCTGGCGAACCTGCTCGCCCACGTGAAGCTCGGCCTCAAGGCCGACCTGCTCGACACGGACCTGCCCGACAGCGCCGCGTTCGCGGGCAGACTGCCGCTGTATTTCCCCACCCCACTGCGCGAACGGTTCGGTGCCGAGATCAAGAAGCACCGGCTGCGCCGCGAGATCGTCACCACGATGCTCGTCAACGAGGTGGTCGACTACGGCGGCATCACCTACGCCCACCGGCTCAACGAAGAGGTCGGCGCGACCACCTCGGACACGGTTCGCGCGTTCGCCGCGGCCACCGCGATCTTCCAGCTGCACGATGTGTGGTCGCGCATCCGCAGCGCCGACGCCCCGGCCTCGGTCTGCGACCTGCTCGAACTGGAATCCAAGCGCACCTTGGACCGGGCTTCGCGCTGGCTGCTGAGCAACCGCCCGCAGCCCGTCGCCGTCGGCGCGGAGATCAACCGCTACCACCGGCGGGTGCAGGAGCTGGCGCCGCAGGTGCCCGGCTGGTTGCGCGGTCACCACGTCACCTCGCTCACCCAGGGCGCGGCCGAACTCATCGCCCGTGGCGCACCGACCGAACTGGCCACCGAAGTATTCGGACTGCTCGGTCTCTTCCCGCTGCTCGATGTGGTCGACATCGCCGACATCACCGACCGCGACGGCGCCGAGGTGGGTGCGCTGTACTACGCGCTCAACGAGCACCTCAAGATCGATTGGCTGCTCGAGGCGGTGAGCCACCTCGAACGCGGCGACCGCTGGCACGCGCTGGCCAGGCTCGCGCTGCGCGACGACATGTACGGTTCGCTGCGGTCGCTGACCCTCGATGTGCTGTCGGCGGGCGACCCGGAGGAGACGCCCGACGAGAAAATTGCATACTGGGAGTCGAAGAACCAGTCCCGGCTGGGTCGTGCGCGCGCTGCCCTGTCGGAACTGTTCGAGTCCGGGACCCACGACCTCGCCACACTGTCGGTCGCCGCGCGACAGGTGCGGAGCATGGTGAGCGGGGTGGGCGCCCAATCGGAGGTACCACGGTGACGAGTTCGCCGAACGGCAGCACCGCCGCGCCCGAAGCGCAGCTGGTTCTGCCGCAGCGTTTCCACGCGAAGGTCGAGATCCGCTGGTCGGATATGGACGTGTTCCAGCACGTCAACCATGCCCGCATGGTGACGTTGCTGGAGGAGGCCAGGATTCCGTGGCTGTTCGACGACGACAAGCCGACCGCGTCGATGGGCAGGCAGGGTTGTGTGCTCGTCGATCTGCACGTGAAGTACCGGGGACAACTGCGCCACGAGGACACCCCGCTCGACATCGCCATGTGGATCAAGCAGTTGCGCGCCGTCGACTTCACCGTCGGCTACGAGGTGCGGGCCAGTGGGGCCGCACCGGATTCGCCGCCCGCGGTCACCGCGACCACCCAGCTCGCGGCATTCGACATCGACACCCAACGGTTGCGCAGGCTCACCGACACCGAACGCGACTACCTGGCGTTGTGGCGGGCCTGATTTCGTGAGTTCCGAACAGCGCGTGCTGCATACGCCCGACCCGGCCGAACGCGAGAATCTGGCCACCTTCCTGTCGCGGGCATTGCGCTTGGACCAGGCGGCGGTGGTGCGGTTGCGCCGCCGCGGCTCCAGTCTCGTCTCCGCCTGGGTGGCAACGGGTTTCGAGACGCTGGCGGTGCGCACGATCACGGCCGAACTCGGTGTCGACGATGTCACCGTCGGCGCCGACATGGTGCTGGCCGGGCTCGGCACCGGGCATCCGATCGACCTCGGCTATTCGATGGACTCGGCTTGGCGCGGTGCGCTCCCGCCGACCGACGGCTTCGCCCACGTCGACGATGTGCCTGCCCGCGCGCTCGTCGAATTGGCTGAGCGCGGAGCGGATCTGGCGCGTGAGCACGGTGGCGCCCACGGGCCGCCCGCGTCCCTGCTCGACCAGTCGGTGCTCACGGTGACCGGCGCGGGTGATCTCGCGGTCGAGGTCCCGATGCGCGTCGTCTTTGCCCTCACCGCCATGGACTTCATCCCGCACGCGGGGGAGAAGGCCGAATCCCGGCGCATCCAGCCGACCGAACTGGTTCGCGTCCGCACCACCCGCACCTGGCTTCGCCTCGACGCCCGCTACGGTTCCGTTGCCCGCCGATTGGGTGGTGGAATCCCGCTGTCGCCCAGTTGAACTCACGGCAGGGGGCTTCCTGCCGACTGGTCGTATGCCACCGGCGGCGCTATACCGACCTGCCGAGCGCGACAAGCGGGGTCAGTGCACGCCGACGAGTCGAAGCAGTGCGGTCGTGGCGGCGGCGGCGATCACCGTGACGAGCAAGGGTGCCCGTCGCCAGGCGAGCACACCGCCGACCGCCACCCCGGCGGGCAAGGCGACCCCGAGTTCCCCGGTGCCCGTCGGCAACGTCGCCGTCGCCACCAGCGCGGCCAGCAGGATCAACGCCCCGGTGTCGAGCAGCGCAATAGTGCGCGCCGACAACCGGATTCGATCCCGCAACGCCGGCCCCGCCCACCGCAACGCATAGGTGCCGACCGCCAGCGCCATCATCGCGGGCACCAGGTAGGGCGCGTTCACGACGCACCCCCGCGCGAGGATGCCGCAGCTGGGCAGCAATCCGAGTCGGCGGCGACCCACCCGCCCGGCCGCACGCCGGCACCCGCCGCGTCGACTTCCGCGTGGCCGACTCCGCCGACACTCTCCGGCTGTGCCGCTGCGGAATCCGTTGGCTTCGCAGGCCGGGACGCCAGCACCAACCCGATCAGCGCGATCAACACCGGCAACCCGGCAGGCACGAATGGCGCGATCGCGACTGCCAGCCCGGCCCCGGCCAGTACCGGGCGCAGCGTCGCGCGATCACGCAGTGCGGGTAGCAGCAGCGTCAGCAGGATGACCGGGAACACCGCGTCCAGGCCGAGTGCGGAGGTGTCGGGGACGAGGGAACCGAGGGCGGCGCCGAGGGTCGCACCGAGCGGCCAGCACAGGGCGACTCCGATTCCGCAGGCCCAATACGCCGCACGCTTGCGTTCCCGAGCACCGGGCGCGGTCGCGAAGGCCACCGACTCGTCGTTGAGGACGTGGATCCCGAACAGCCGACGCCAGCCGTGCCCGAACACATCGGGGGCGGCCAGCCCGTACGGCAGGTGCCGCGCGTTGAGCAGCAACCCGGCGACCACGGCGGCGAGCGGGCTCCCACCGGCCGCGACGATCCCGAAGAACAGCAGTTCCGAGCCGCCGGCCAGCACCGTCACCGCGGCGACGATCGGCATCCACACCGGGAATCCGGCAGCGATGGTCGAGGCGCCGTAGGAGACGCCGAAGAGGCCGACGGCCAGGCAGGCCGCGGCCACGGCGGCGGCGGTCCGCCGATCGAGTGTTCGCCATATCGAACGCATGTTTTTCATAGTGAACGCCGCGGGTCGGTAAAGTCAACGCGGAAACAGCTCCCAGGAGGCGTTGATGGACCGGCAGGACCCGGTCACCGGACCACCCCAAGCGGTGATCGCGGCGGCCCTACGACGAGAACGTGCGCGCGCCGGCCTGTCGCTCACCGAGGTCGCCAGCCGCGCGGGTGTGGCGAAGTCCACACTGTCGCAATTGGAATCGGGCACCGGTAATCCCAGCCTGGAAACCCTGTGGGCGCTGTGCGTCGCCCTGGAGATGCCGTTCTCGCGACTGCTCGATCCGCCGCGCCCGAACGTGCAGGTGATCCGCGCCGACGAGGGTTCGCAGGTGCCCTCGGCCGACGCGGATTATCGCGTCACCCTGCTCGCGGCAGGCCAATCGCACGCGCGCTGCGATGTGTACCGGATCGCGGCCGAACCCGGTCAGATCCGTCGCTCGGAACCGCACACGCCCGGTGTGGTCGAGCACGTGGTCCTCGCGGCCGGTCATGCCATCGTCGGTCCCGCCGACGAGCCCGTGGAGATGCGCCCAGGCGACTACATCCGCTACCTGGGTGATCTCCCGCACGTCTTCGAGGCTCTCGAACCGGGCACGTGGGCCACGATGGTCATCGAGAGCGCCTGATCAGGCGGCCCCTTCGCCCAGGTACTGCAACCAGAGCGGGTCGAGGTCGGCGGTGGTCGACAGCAGCCGCCAGTGCGGGCCCTTGGGCGAGACCAGCGGATGACGCAGCGTCCAGCCCAGTTCGGTCAGCATCTTGTCGGCTTTGCGGTGGTTGCACGGCGCGCAGCTGGCCACGCAGTTCTCCCACGAGTGCTCCCCGCCGCGACTGCGCGGGATGACGTGGTCGATGGTTTCGGCTTTGCCGCCGCAGTACCCGCAGCGGTAGCGGTCGCGGTGCATGAGTGCCGCCCGGGTCATCGGCACCCGGGCGCGGTAGGGAACCCGCACATAGGTGCGCAGCCGGATAACGGAGGGAATGGCAACCGTCGCGCCCGCCGAATGCAGGACCGGGGCGGCGGGATCGTCGTGGACCGCGTCGGCCTTCGCGCAGATCAGCAGAACGACAGCGCGGCGAGCGGACAGTGCGGTGAGTGGTTCGTAGGTGGCGTTGAGAAGCAGCACCCGGCGTTTACGCCAGGCGGCGGCGTCGTGATCGCCGGCGAGATGCAGTGGCGCGGGGCGATGCGGCAGGTCGTGCAGACCGTGTGCGCCCGGATGGTGATCGGACAAGATGTGCAGCGGAATAGCCCCCGAGCCACGATTGTGGACGTCGGCGGGCTGGAGTTGTCGGTGCGCGCGCGCCTCGTGTGACCGGGCGCTTGGCCGCTGCTTCATTGTGTGACCTCAATTTCATGATTGGCAGGATCATGTGGTATCTGGGGTCGATACTGTCCCCCAGTTGACCACGGTTGAGCCCGTATTGCACGGTTATTTTTCAAACTTTCGGGTGAACTGTGATTGAAGGCCCGGCGCGCGCTCGGGGCACAATGGAGCGCGTGACTTCAGGTGAGCAGACAACGACCTCGTTCTACGACGCGGTGGGTGGCGCGGAGACCTTCCGCCGCATCGTGTCGGTCTTCTATCGCGAGGTCGCTGCCGACGAGATCCTGCGCCCGCTGTATCCCGAGGAGGATCTGGGGCCGGCCGAGCGCAGGTTGCGGATGTTCCTCGAACAGTACTGGGGTGGGCCACGCACCTACTCCGACGAGCGCGGCCACCCCCGGCTGCGGATGCGTCATCATCCGTTCGTCATCGGAGCGCTCGAGCGGGACGCGTGGTTGCGTTGCATGCGGATCGCCGTCGACGAGATCGAGCCGTCGATCCTGGACGCCGAACACCGCAAGGCGATGCTGGACTATTTCCAGATGGCAGCGGCCTCGTTGCAGAACGCCCCGCACTGAGCTCGGGACGCCCGGGATTCGCTGATGACGTCCAGGTAGCGACCCGATTTCGGACCTGCGCCCCGGTTTACCGCGATGTTTCCGTCCGGCGTGGCGAACGCTGGCGATTTGCCGGATTCGAAGAAAGTCTCGCGCCGCATGAATATTGTGGGCGTTCTTTGGCAATATTGCGGTTGTGACACAGACACCTGCCTCGCCGGTGCCGGGGGACAACAGCACCGCTCCGTGGTGGAAAACCGCCGTGTTCTATCAGGTCTATCCGCGTTCGTTCGCCGACTCCGATGGTGACGGAGTCGGCGATCTCGGCGGTGTGCGCGAGAAGATGGGCTACCTCGAGCTATTGGGTGTCGACGCGCTGTGGATCTGTCCGGTGATGCGCTCACCGCAGGCCGACGGCGGCTACGACGTGTCCGACCCACGCGACATCGACCCGCTCTTCGGAGGCTTGGAAGCCCTCGACGAACTCATCGCCGAGGCCCACGATCGTGAGATCAAGGTCACCATGGACCTGGTACCCAACCACACCAGCGCCGAGCATCCGTGGTTCGCGGCCGCACTCGAAGCCGCACCGGGCAGCCCCGAACGGGCGCGCTACATCTTCCGCGACGGTCGCGGCGAAGACGGCGCCGAGCCGCCCAACAACTGGCCGAGCATCTTCGGTGGCCCGGCCTGGACCAGGATCACCGAGCCCGACGGCACGCCGGGCCAGTGGTACCTGCACATCTTCGCCCGCGAACAACCCGACCTGAACTGGGACAATCCCGACGTCGCCGCGGATTTCGAGAAGACACTGCGGTTCTGGCTCGACCGCGGTGTCGACGGCTTCCGTCTCGATGTGGCCCACGGCATGGCCAAACCGGAGGGCCTGCCCGACATGGCGCGCGTCGACACCAAGATGCTGGTGCACGACGACGACGATCCCCGCTTCAACAACCCCGGTGTGCACGCCATCCATCGCCGCATCCGCACCGTGCTCGACGACTATCCACACGCGGTGTCCATCGGTGAGGTGTGGGTCGACGACAACGTGCGCTTCGGCGAGTACGTGCGCCCCGACGAACTGCATCTGGCGTTCAACTTCCGGCTGGCCGAGGCGGCCTTCACCGCCGAGGACGTGCGCACCGCCATCACCCATTCGGTCGAGGCGGTGAGCGCGGTCGGCGCCCCACCCACCTGGACCCTGTCCAACCACGACATCGAACGCGAGGTCACCCGATACGGCGGCGGCAAGACCGGGGTGGCGCGGGCGCGGGCGATGATGATGGTCGAATTGGCGCTGCCGGGTGCGGTATTCGTCTACAACGGCGCAGAACTCGGGCTGCCCAATGTCGACGATCTGCCCGAGGAGGCGCTGCAGGATCCGGTGTGGGAACGCTCCGGCCACACCGAGCGTGGTCGCGACGGGTGCCGGGTGCCGATTCCGTGGGAGGGCAGTACGCCGCCGTTCGGTTTCACCACGGGCACGCCGTGGCTGCCGATGCCCGCCGAGTGGGCCGACCGCACCGTCGAAGCCCAGCTGGAAACCCTGCACTCCACGTTGTCGCTGTACCGCCTGGCGATCGATCTGCGCGGTACCCGTTCGGAATTCGCGGGCGACCGGATCGACTGGTACGGCAGTCCGGCCGGATGTCTGGCGTTCCGCCGGCCGGGTGGGCTGGTGTGTGTGCTCAACGCCTCCGACGGGCCGATTCAGCTGCCGCCGGGGGAGTTGCTGCTGTCCAGCGCTCCGGTCGCCGACGACCGCCTGCCCGCGAACGCGGCGGCCTGGTTGGTCTGACACGCGCAATTCCGACGGCCGGAGGATGAACTACTACAGAGCATCGTCTAACGTTTCACTCGTGAGCATTCTCGAGACAGTGCTGATCTTCGTCGGCATCCCGGCCGCGATCTACTTCGCGATCGCGGGTTTGTCCTATCTCGGTAAGCCACTGCCCGGTGAGAAGCCGGCCCACTTCGAGCTCGGGCAGAAGTGGACCCACCCGCCGGTGCTGTGGAGCGCTACCGACGAGGTGACCGCTGCGTCCGGTCACCACCACGCCGAACCGCATGGCAGCCATGCGGTTCTCGAACCCGCGCACGCGGAGCTGATCGGAGGCCGGGCAAGTGGCAAGTTCTAATTGGCCCGCGGTTGTCGAAGCCGACCTGCCGCACGGGTACGCGCTGACCAGCAGTGGCCGCGTCTCCGGTGTGCACGAGCCCGGCACGGTGTTCGACGAGGTGCCGTTCACCGATCGTGAGCGGGTCGCCCTCGACAACGCGCTCACCGACGCCACCCGCGCCACGAAGGTGCGCTTCAACATCTACCTCGGCGACCTGGGTGCCGACCCGGCCGCCGGTGCCGACGCGCTGCTGCCGAACACCCCCGAGTCCGCCGACTCGGTGCTCATCGCGGTCTCGCCCAACCAGGGTGCCGTCGAGGTCCGCTCGGGTGCCGCGGTGGCCGAGCGCGCCAAC
>NZ_BDBD01000022.1 GCF_001612805.1 Nocardia coubleae NBRC 108252 | reverse complement strand
GCGGTCTCGCCCAACCAGGGTGCCGTCGAGGTCCGCTCGGGTGCCGCGGTGGCCGAGCGCGCCAACGACCGCATCTGCCAGCTCGGCGTCACCGCCGCCCTGGCCTCCTTCCGTCAGGGCAACCTGATCGATGGGCTGATCTCGGCTGTCCGGGTGATGGCCGCCGCTATCGGCCGCTAGTCCCTTTCGCCGCGCACCGGCGCGTTCACCTGCAGAGGTGAACGCGCCGTTCGTGTTTCGGCGCGAAAAATTTCCGCGCATCGGGAATCAACCCGACGACTGTCGACTTCTAACCAGTGAAACAACTTTGACCGGTTAGGAAGTGGCGAGCATGCGGCGAGAGAATCTTGCTTGGGCGGGACTGGCGGCGATGACCGTGTCGTTCGGGCTGAACTTCACCATGGGGGTGTTCTTCGCGCCGACCGCCGCGTCGTACGGGGTGTCGTCGACGGCGCTTGCCGTGGCCGCCGCGCTGGGGACGGCGGTGACCGGGGTGGCGCAGCAGGGGATCGGGCGACTGCTCGATCGGTTCGGGCCCAAGATGGTGCTGACCGGTGGGCTCAGCCTGATCTCGGGCAGTTATCTCGTGCTCGCCACGGTGACCCAGACCTGGCAGTTCGTCGCCGCCTACATGGTGCTGGGCGGGCTCGGGTTCGCCTCGGCATCCACGCTCACCGTCACCACGCTGCTCGGACGGGCGCACGGGGCGCAGGCGGGACCTGCGATGGCGCGGGCGGCGATCGGCATCAATCTGGGTCAGCTCGTCACTCCGTGGGCGGCGACCTCGTTGTTCGAGCCGATCGGTGTGCGCGCCACCTTCGCCCTGCTCGGTGCGGTCGGCTTGGCCGTCACGGCCGTGTTGTGGCTGCTGCTGCCCAACGATCGGCGGGCCACCGGTGTGGCGGGGGCGGGGGAGTCGCTGGCCGATCGGTGGAAGGTCCTGGTGGCGTTCGGATTACACTCTGCGACCCTCTATGTGGTTGTGCTGATGTTGCCCAAGCACGCGGTGGAACTGGGGTGGTCGGTCACCGGTGCGGGCAGGCTGGTCGCCGTCGCGGCGCTCGCGGCCGGCGTGACCTCCGCCGCGCTGGTCCCGCTGTTGCGCCGTCACCGGCCCGAAGATCTGCTGCGAATCCTGTTCGTGGTGCGGCTGTCCGCGCTGCTGCTCGCGGTATTCGTGCCGGGGTCGCTGGTGCTGGTCGCGGTGCTGTTCGGCATCGCCTCCTTCCCTGTCATCCCGCTCACCATGGCCATCGTGTCGCGTGGACTCGATCCGGCGCGGATGGGCCGAACCCTGGCCCCGGCCTGGGTGATTCACCAGCTGTCGGCCGCCGCCGGGCTGGGTGTCGCCGCCCTGATCCACACCCTCACCGACAGCTACCGCGGCTATTTCGCGCTCACGGTCGTGTTCACCGTGGCCGCCGCTGTCCTCGTCGCACCGGTTCGCCGTCGCGAACCGGTCACCGTCTGAACCTCCGCAAAAACCCATCGAGAAAGAGAGATCCATCATGAGCCAGGTCCGTCACAACACCGTGCAGATCCAGGGCCAGTCCATCTTCTATCGCGAGGCTGGTGACCCGTCGGCACCGACTGTTGTTCTGCTGCACGGATTCCCGACGAGCTCGGCGATGTTCCGGAACCTGATTCCGGTCCTCGCCGCCGATTATCACGTGATCGCGCCCGACCATCTGGGCTTCGGGCAGTCCGGGATGCCGAAGGCCGACGAGTTCGACTACACCTTCGACAACCTCACCGCCCTCACCCTCGAACTGCTCGACACCCTCGGCATCGACCGGTTCGCGCTCTACATCCAGGACTACGGCGCCCCCATCGGCTTGCGTATCGCCGCACGCAACCCGCAGCGCGTCAGCGCCCTCATCACCCAGAGTGGCAACGCCTATCTGGAGGGCTTCACACCGTTCTGGGAGCCGCTGTTCGCGCACGCGAACGACCGCGCCGCCCACGAACCGGAGGTGCGCAAGCTGCTCGCGGCCGACGCGACGAAATGGCAGTACACCCATGGCGTTCCGGCCGACCGGTTGTCCCTGGTCAGCCCGGACACCTGGACTCTCGACCAGGCCTACCTGGACCGTCCAGGCAACAGGGAGATCCAGCTCGACCTGTTCGCCGACTACAAGAACAACCTCGACGGCTACCCCGAATTCCAGAAGTACTTCGCCGAGCACCGTCCCCCGACGCTCATCGCTTGGGGCGAGCACGACGAGATCTTCGGAGCCGACGGCGCCCGCGCCTACCTGCGCGATCTGCCCGACGCCGAACTGCACCTGCTCGACGCGGGGCACTTCGCGCTCGAGACGCACGGCCCCGAGATCGCCGCGCTGATCCGTGATTTCCTCGGCCGGGTCCTGCGCTGAGCCACCCGCGGACGGCCGGGCACCCGCCCGGCCGTCCGCGCGTGATCGAGTACCCTGAGCGGCGGCTTTCGCGGCCGGCACGGCCGGTCGCCGGTGAAGGGGGATCATGCGCACAGCACTGGCTCGGATCGTCGCCGCGGTAGCGGTGACCTGCTTGTCGACCGTCGGTTGCGCCGACGACTCGTTCCGCGACACCGAACCCGCCGCCGGTGCGCCGACCTCGGACTTCTACACCGCCGACGGCGAAACCCTCCCGGGCGCACGGGGTTCGGTGATCCGCACCCGGTCACTGCCCGACGCCGTACCGGGTGCCCGCACCGAGCTGATCCTCTACCGCTCGATCGACGCGCACGGGGCGACGGTCGCCGTCTCGGGAACGGTATCGGTGCCGCCGGGGACGCCGCCGGTGGGCGGCTGGCCGCTGATCTCCTTCGCGCCGGGCACCAACGGCGTCGCCGACGTGTGCGCGCCCTCGCGGGCCGACGGTGCGTCACCGACGAGGGACGAGCTGGCCCGCTGGGTCGCCGCCGGGTACGCGGTGGCCCGCACCGACTACCAGGGGCTCGGCACACCCGGCGGCCACGGCTACCTCATCGGGGAGACCGAGCAGCGCGCCGTCGCCGACATCGTCGTCGCGGCAAGGGAATTCAACCGTGATATCGGTGCCCGCTGGGTGGCGATGGGGCACTCCCAGGGTGGGCACGCGGCCCTGTTCGCCGCGAGCGCGTCCGGCGGTTGGGCTCCCGCGGTCGATCTGCTCGGTGCGGTGGCGCTCGCACCCGCGTCCCATCTGGCGGAGCAGGTGCGGATGGCCAAGTGGGCGGTGTCGAACCCGCTCGGCTCGGTCGGGACCGGTGGGCTGGCGGTGTATCTGCCGATGCTGGTTCGCGGCGCGCAGACCGTCACCGAGCTGGACCCGGCCCGGTTCCTCACCGAGCGTGCGGTGTCGATGCTGCCGCTCGCCGACACCGACTGCGCGGCGGCGCTGAGTGAATCGGGCAAATGGGGTGGGCTGTCGGTCAAGGACGTTCTCGAGCGCGATGGGGACCTGTCCGGGCTGCTGCGCGTCCTCGACGACAACGACCCGAGCGGGCTGAGCTTCACCGAACCGGTGCTGGTGCTCCAGGGCCGCGACGATCACACCGTTCCGCTGAAGTCGACCGACGCGATGGTGGCCCAACAGCAGATGCGCGGTCAAGCGGTGGACTACCGCAAATACGACGGCGTCGACCACAGCGAGATCATCTCCGCGTCGTTCACCGACGCCCTCGGCTGGGTCGACACCCGCTTCGGCATCACCCGTTGAGGCGTACGCCCTCGCATCGACGCGAGCTGCCACCTGGCTGAAGGCGTCGTCGTGCTGTCCCGGCACTGCCGTTGAGTTACGCCCACAGCAGAAGAACCGGGTGTGTCGCGCCGGCAGTCTTTACGCTCGGACCATGGGCGAGCACAAGGGTTTGCGGGTGATTCCGGGCGGGCGCGAGGAGCGACGGGCACGCCCCGAACCGCTGTGGCGCGAGGCCCTCGGCGAACGCCTGCGCACGCTGCGCCAAGAGCAGCGCTCGACACTGGTCGACACCGCAGGCCGCGCGGGCATCTCCCCGCAGTACCTCTCCGAGGTGGAACGCGGCCGCAAGGAACCCTCGAGCGAAATGATCGCCGCCCTGGCCGGTGCCTTGGGCACCAGCGTGGGCGACCTCGTCGGCCAAGTGGCAGAAATGATGCGCCGCCGCACAGCCGTCGTCGTCGGCGGCGACCGCCGCATCACCGCCCCGGCCATGCCACGCACCACGATGATCGCACCCAACGCACTGCTGATGGCGGCTTGACGCCAACCTGATCCGCTCGGCGGTGGTTGTAGATCGCATCGGCCACCGCGCGAGCCGGCTTCCGCTGCACACCCCGGAGTATCCGGCGGGCTCCTCGTCGCCGAGCCCGCGTAGCTGTCGGTGGTGCCATGCATCATCGACCCATGCCGCTCCAGAACCGTCAGATCGCAGAGCATCCGTTCCTGCGAGAGATGTACGAGGACCCGTACTATCCCGACGCCGTGCTCGACCGGTGCAAGGCGGTCCTGCTGCGCCTGTGCGAGACCATCGAGTCGGAACGGCCATCGGATCTGGCGGCCCTGTACGTCCTCACCCAAGCTGCCACGGCGGAGTTCAACGACCTCGAGGCGGAGTTCGAGGCAGCCGACAGCGAAATCGAGACGGTCGCACGCGAAGTGATCGCCGAGGACTTCTGTGTGATCGCGGCGGCCTATGGCTTCTCGAATGCGGATTCGGAGGAGCTGCTAGCCGGGCGAGATTGGTGACGGGCTGCTCATAGAAGTGGTTGGCGGATCCGGCGTTGAAGGTATCAATGGTTCGCCGAACAAATCCTGCACACCGACAAGCCCTTGTGCTGAACCGACTATCAGGCTGTCCGGATCGGGTCGGTCAATCGCTCCGAACGCGTGGCTGATGATGGCGTAGCTATGCCGCCCTCGTTTGATCGACAGGGTTTTCGCGTTACCCCGGAATGTGAAGGGCACGTGCGACCTCTTGGACACGGTCCTCGTGGAGCTCGACCGGGACGTAATCGCGGCGGCGGGCGTGGTCACGGAATTGTTGGGACGGGTCCACGCGATAGGCCCGGACATAGTCTGCCCAGTCGAGATTCCAGACCCACTCCCCATCGGTCATGACGCCCGGCCGCACCAGCAGGCGCCCGGTCATTCGATCCGGAACTCTGCTCGCAGCTATTGCCAGCGCGGTCGCCGATTCCAGGTATTCGGCCAGGAGCTCGGCCTCTGCTTCGGTCAAGCTGTGGGGAACCAGTGCCGTCCGGGTGTCCGGGTCACCGAGCCGTTTAGGCGGACTGAGATGGACTACGCGCTTGACGAGGCTGATCGTGCGTCCGGATGGTCGCGGCGTCGCGAAGACGACTTCGGCCCGGACGCCGTGATCTTCCAATCGCTCTCGTAGCAGTGACATCTCCGCGAGCGTCCCCAAACGTCCGTTTGCCACCAGATCCCCGGCCGCATCCCTCAGCTCATGGAGCGGCAATGATTCCCGGCTGCGAATCACCCGCATCATCGCGCCCACCGGGGGATCCGGATCCACAATCCGCAGTCCACTCGAACCGTTGTCGGCGATGATCGCGGCGCGAACCTCCGTCGAAATACCTTCCCCGCTGGCATGCCGAATGTGTTCGCATTCGCTACAAGAGCCTTCGATGGCCCACCCGAACGTTCCAGCGTGAACAGTTTCACTGACAACGCTCAACGCCTCCGCACCACACTGGTCGCAGCACCCGACTCGTTGAGCAGATTCGTAGACCACTTGCCCCCGATCCGAGCCAAAAACCGTGCCGACTAGACCTTCAGGAGCGGCTGTGGATTCGGTCGGATGCGAATAGTGTCATCCATCGCAACCTCGGGGGACGGAAGCGAGCCAAATCGCCCATCCGCCTTGTAGACGACCGGCACGCCACCGGCGATGGCATAGGAGAAGTCACCGTCCACCAGATACTCCCGGTAGCCGACGGAGAAGGCGAAGAACTCGTCGCTCTCCAAGATCTCTCGGTCATCCAGGCAGCGTGTGCCGAAGCCGTCGTGGCGACCGTGCTGGTAACGGGCGAGGACGATCTCGCGGGCCTGCTCGTAGCTGATCATGGTGCGATCTTCCTGATCCTGTTCTCCCACAACCGGACTGATGTGCGGCAGGCACGGCTGAGTCCTCGGGGTCGCCGTTGATGATCCTTCGAGTCGACACCGCTGTCCACCGATTTTCGCTGACCGCAGCCCCACTGGACCGACGTGGCGCCGCTCGAGCTCGATGCCCGGTAGTAGAGCGGTTCAGGTGGCTCGGACGACGGTCAGTTCGCGGAGCATGTCGACGAGGGCGGTTACGGGCATTTCCGGGTCGATGGCGCGTTGGACGCCGAGGCCGATGCCGAGGGCGAGCATGCGGAGGGCCGCTTCGTCGGCGGGGAGGGGGAGGGCGATGCCGAGTTGGGCGGTCTGGATTTCGATGAGGGAGGCCAGGACGGCGGTGAGGGAGCGGCGGCGTTCTGCCAGTTCGGTGCGGATATCGGGGAGGTGGCGGGTGCTGGTGGCGAACTCGACTTCCAGGGCTGTCCAGCCGACGTCGCCGATGTTCTCGTCGGCCCAGCGGGCGAAGCCCTCGATCCGTTCGGCCATGGTGTCGGGTCCGAGAATCGCGGCCGACAGCGATTCGGCCCGCTCCACGTGCACCACGTCGAGCACCGCGAGGCCGAGTTCGTGTTTGGTGGCGAAATTCGAGTAGACCGCGCCCTTGGAGTAGCCGGCCTCGGCGGCCACCTTCTCCAGGGAGGTCACGTTGTAGCCGTCGGCCAGGAACAGGCGTTTGGCGGTCTCGACGAGACTTTCGCGCGTCCGTGCGTGGGACTCTTTGCGCGTCAGCCTGGTCATATGCGGCAGTTTAGCAAGAAGGGGTACCGGTGGAATTCGAATACCGTTAGTATCTGGATGATGAGCACTCGACGTGGCCTTGCCATCGGTTGCGGTGGTGTCCTCGGGTTCGCCTGGACCGCCGTGGCCCTCGACGCGGTCGAAAGCGCACTGGACTGGGATGTTCGATCGGCCGACGTGCTGATCGGGACGTCGGCCGGCGCGGAGATCGTGGCCGCCCTCGGTTCCGGCCGCACACCCGCCGATCTCCTGGCCGCCCTCGACGCCGAGCCCGACGCCGACCCGGTACTCGCGGCGCACATCGCCGTGGACCCCGGCAAGTTCCCGCCGCTGCCCGGTATCGGCCTGCCGAACCTCGGCCTGATCGGTGCCGGACTCCGCGCGGGCTCGGCCTACAGCGCCCTGGCCGGGATGCTGCCACGCGGGCGCGGTGACGCGAGCTGGCTCCGCTCGTTCGGCCGTGCGCTGGCCGACGCCGACGGCTGGGTGGATCACCCCGCGACCTGGTTGGTGGCCGCCGACGCCGCGACCGGCGAACGAATCACCTTCGGCGCCAATGATTTCAAGGCCGACACGCCGTATCGGAAGGACGGCCGCCACGGCTCGGCGGCGATGCCTGCAGGCCCGCAGGCATCGCGCGGCAGCGTGGAGCACGTGCTTGCCGCCGACCGTACTGGTAGATCAGCGATCGAGGCTGGCGCGTCACCTGTCGAGGCAGCCGCTCGAGAACCCGTCGACCTCGGCGACGCGATCGCCGCATCCTGGGCGATCCCCGGCTGGTTCCCGCCGGTGCGGATCGGCGGCCGGGATTACGTCGACGGCGGCGCGGTCTCCTCGGTCTCGGCCGACCTGCTGCTCCCACTCGACCTGGACGAGGTGGTGGTGATCGCCCCGATGACCTCCGCGGGCGGTGTCCCGGCCACCGGCTTCGACCGCATCGAACGCTTCCTGCGCGCCCAGATGACTCGCGGCCTGGACCGCGAGGTGAAGCTCCTGCGCGACAACGGCGTTCGCGTGATCCGCGTCGAACCGGGCCCCGCCGAATTGGCCGCGATGGGCCCCAACTTCATGGATTCCCGCCGCCGCCCGGCGACCCTCGCCGCCGCCCGCGCCAATGCCCACGCCCGCGTGCACGAAGCACTGCGCACCGCGAGTCTCGCGCGATGAACTCGCAGATCAGAGCGTGCACTCGGTGCGTGGCAGGCCCCGACCGCCGGAAGGCGCCCGGTCGTCTGCGGGTCGCGTTCACCGGCGTGCGGCACCCGGCCCATGAGCCCATGCGCACGACGAGCGCACAGCGACCCGAGATTCTGAGAAGGAGAGCCGGATGACTCAGCACCATGAGGTGATCGTGATCGGGGCGGGGGTGTCCGGGGTCGGCGCCGCCATCAAGTTGCGGGAGGCGGGGGTCGACGATGTGGTCATCGTCGAGAAGGCCGAGACGTTCGGGGGGACGTGGCGGGCCAATACCTATCCGGGGTGCGCGTGTGATGTGCCCTCGGGGTTGTACTCGTTCTCGTTCGCGCCGAACCCGGAGTGGTCGCGACTGTTCGCGACCCAGCCGGAGATCCTCGCCTACATCGACCGGGTGGCACGCGAGCACGGCCTCGCCGAGCGCACCCGTTTCGGGGTGACGATGACCGGCGCCCAGTGGGACGCGGCAGCCGAATTGTGGCGCCTGGACACCACTTCCGGCGAATTCACCGCGCGTTTCGTCGTCTCGGCGGCGGGCCCGTGGAACGAACCGCGCTTCCCCGACATCACCGGTCTGGACGAGTTCGATGGCGAGGTCTTCCATTCGGCGCGCTGGAATCACGACTACGACCTGCGCGGGAAGCGGGTGGCGGTGATCGGAACCGGTGCGTCGGCGGTGCAGTTCGTGCCACAGATCCAGCCCGAGGTGGCCGCGCTGCACCTGTTCCAGCGCACCGCGCAGTGGGTGCTGCCGAAGCCGGACCATCCGGTGCCGGGCATCGAGAAGCAGGTGATGCGGCGTGTGCCGTTCGCCCACAAGGCTTTACGTGGCATCGAGTACGCCATGATGGAGGGCCTCGGTGTGGCCTTCCGGCATCCGCGCCCCCTGATGCAGGCGGTGCAGGGGATCGGTTCGGCGTATCTGCGTGCGGTGGTGCGTGATCCGGTGCTGCGGGCCAAGCTCACTCCCGACTACCTGCTCGGCTGCAAGCGGATCCTGTTCTCCAACAACTACCTACAGTCGCTCACCAAAACCAATGTCGACGTGCACGCCACCGCCGTCACCGAGATCCGGGGCAATACGGTGATGGGCGCCGACGGCAGCAGCGCCGAGGTAGACGCGATCATCCTCGGCACCGGCTTCCACATCCTGGACTCCCCACTGGGCGAGATCGTGCGCGACGCCGACGGCCGCTCCCTGGCCGACCACTGGAAGGGTTCGCCCGAGGCTTACCTCGGCACCGTCACCACCGGCTTCCCCAACATGTTCTCCGTCCTCGGGCCGAGTCTCGGCACCGGACACTCCTCGGCGTTCGCCGTTCTCGAAGCGCAGATCACCTTCCTGGTATCGGCGGTCACCCGGGCCCGCCGCGAGGGCTGGCCCGTGCTGGACGTGCGCCCGGAGGTGCAGGCCCGGTATGTCGACGAGGTGCAGGCCGCGCTGCCGGGCACCGTCTACAACTCCGGTGGCTGCCGCAGTTACTACCTGGATGTGAACGGGCGCAACAGCTTCAGCTGGCCGTGGTCGACCGGGGCGCTGACGAGCCGGGTCAGTTCGTTCGATCCTTCCGATTTCACCGTCACCGAGAGCAAGGTGCCGTCATGAGCTATCCGAAGATCGAACTCGACGGCGCGCTCGTTGCCATCACCGGCGCGGCGCGTGGCATCGGCCTGGCCACCGCGCGCGCCTTCGTGGCGGCGGGTGCGCGGGTGGCGCTCGGCGATCTCGACGAGGCGCTGGTCGTGCAGGCCGCGGCCGAATTCGGCGACCGGGCCATGGGGCACGCGCTCGATGTCACCGACAAGGATTCCTACGCACGGTTTCTCGACGCCGCCGTCGACTGGCACGGTCGCCCGCTCGACGTGCTGGTCAACAACGCGGGCGTCATGCCCAACGCGCCGTTCCTCGAACAGTCCGATCGCATCGACCGGCTCACCATGGACGTCAACGTCTACGGTGTCATCCACGGCATGCGGCTGGCGCTACCCGCCATGGTGGAACGCGGTTACGGCCACGTGGTGAACGTGGCATCGCTGGCGGGCAAGTTCCCGCTCAAGGGGCTGGCGGTGTACAACGCGAGCAAGTTCGCGGTGGTCGGGCTCACTGCGGCGACCCGGCTCGAGATGGACGGCACCGGGGTGAGCGTGAGTACCGTCCTGCCCTCGGCCGTGCGCACCGAACTCAGCTCCGGTATCGACGTGGGCATCCTGCCGACCGTCGAGCCCGAAGACATCGCCGCCGCCGTGGTCCGCACGGTGCAGACCCGGGCCGCCGAGACGTCGGTCCCGTCGTATGTCGGTGTCGCCGCGAACGCCGCGACGCTGCTGCCGGAATCGCTGATCCGGTTGGTGCGCAAGGCCGCTCACGACGACGCCGCGATCAACCGGGTCGACGACGACGTGCGCCGGGTCTACCTCGATCGCATCGAGAAGCAGTAGCGCACGGCTCACTGCCGTTCGTGCAGAACCTGGTCGACCAGCCCGTACTCCAGGGCGGTCTCGGCGGTGAACACCCGGTCGCGATCGGTATCGCGACGCAAGGTCTCCGGGCTCTGACCGGTGTGCTTGGACAGGATCGCCTCGATCGCCGCCCGCATGCGCACGATCTCGTCGGCTTGCAGGATCAGATCGGGGATCGTGCCCTGGCCACGAGTCGCGGGTTGGTGCAGCACGATTCGGGTGTGCGGGAGCATCGCCCGGTGTCCCGCCTCGCCACCGGCGAGCAGTACCGCACCGACCGCGATGGCCTGACCGACACAGGTGGTGTGCACGGGCGCCTTGATGAAGCGCATGGTGTCGTACACGGCGAGCATGGCCGACAGGTCGCCACCCTCGCAGTTGATGTAGAGGCTGATCGCCTGACCGGGGCTGTCGGATTCCAGGTGCAGCAGCTGCGCGATGAGCGCATTGGCGACACCCGAGTCGATGGGTGTGCCCAGGTAGACGATACGTTCGCTGAGCAGGTGCGAGTAGATGTCGGTGATGCGTTCCCCGCCGCGATGCTGGGAAACCACATTCGGGATCGTGTAACTGGTCATGGCAGCTCCTAGGCCGTGATGCCGATGCGGCGGCGGTTGGGGACGACCTGGTCGAAGGACTCCACCACGTGGTCGATGAAGCCGTACTCGAGGGCCTGGGTGGCGGTGAACCAGCGGTCGTGCAGGGAGTCCTCGTAGACGCGGTCGAACGGTTGGCCGGTGTCCTCGGCGATGAGTCCGAGCACGGTGTCGACGGTGTAGCGCAGGTCGTCGGCCTGCACCTCGACCTCGACGGCGCTGCCGCCGATGCCCGCCGAGCCCTGGTGCATGAGGATGCGGGCGTGCGGCATCGCGTACCGCTTACCCGGCGTCCCGGAGGACAGCAGGAATTGCCCTGCGCTGCAGGCCAATCCGAGTGCCAGGGTGGACACCTCGCACGGCACCAGCCGCATCACGTCGCGGATGGCGAGCATCGACGGGACCGAGCCGCCGGGGGAGTGGATCCACAGCGAGATTCCCGCTTCGGGTGCCTGGGCGGCGAGGGTGAGCATCTGGGTGATGAGCAGGGTCCCGTTGTCGTCGTCGAGCGCACCGTCGAGCACGAGAATCCGCCGCCCGAACAACTGCTCACGCATCCGCCAACTGAACATCGGTGCTTTGTCGTCGTGTGCCATGAGTCAACGGTGCCTCGCGCACACCATGATTCGCCGCCGATGCTGCCCCCAGCAGATCTGCTCACAGCAGCGAACACCGCGAGACCGGAACGCGGCGGCGCCTGGCCCGGTACGCGTTTCCGTGCCGGACGGCGAGGCGAACGCGGCCGCAGCCCACGAAGGGTGCTTCAGCGGCGGGCGGAGACTCCGAGGTCTTTCGCGCACGCGTCAAGGATCTTCCCGAAGACCATCGCGGCGATAGGTGTGGTGAGCCGGGTGATGGTCGCGGCGGCGAACGGGGCTTTCACCTCGCCGACGCTCGTCCAGCGCACCCGTGTTCCGCCCGGTTCCGACGTGAACGTCATGGTCCCGCCGTCATGCCGGGACGGCGGAAAACTGCGTTCGACGAGGTAGTCGAAGGCGTGCGGCGGGTCGTAGCGGGTGATCCGCTCGGTGAACCGGCCGATCATCCACAGGTGCCGGCGGACCGCGCCGACGCCGTATGGCGCGTCTGTCCCTGGCCGGACCCAACGATTACGTAGCACCCAGAACGAACGCCCGTAATTCCTGGTGTCGGCACACCATTCGAAGACCTGCTCGATCGGCGCCGCGATAAAGCGCTCGGCCGCAATGGTTTCCATCCCGCTTCTCCTTCGAAGATCGACATGGAGGAAATCCCCCGAACCGAATACTACTCTCGGTAGTAGTTCCACCGTGGCGAAATGCGTCGAGCTGGCCGGTGCCGGAACGGCCGATGGCCCCGATCCGGTGAGATCGGGGCCATCGGGTCCGTGTGCTACTTGGCGTCGAACTCCCTTGCACGCAGCGATCGTTCGATCCCGGCACGGCCTTCCGAGACCAGGCGGTGCAGGGCGGGCGGGTGGTCACCCGCGAGGAACTCGTCGGCCTTGGCCATCGCTTCCTCGGTGATCGCCCAGTGCGGGTACAGGCCGACGACGACGGTCTGGGCCACCTCGCTCGAGCGGCGTTCCCAAACGGCGGGAACCTCGGCGAAGTAGCGGTCGACATACGGGGCCAGCAGCTCGCCCTGGCCCGCGGGGGCGAAACCGCCGACGATGGCGCGGGCGGTGATGTTGGGCACCGTGTCGTCGCCCATCACCGTGTTCCAGGCCTGTTCCTTCACCGCCGCCAGCGGGCGGGCCGCGCGGGCGGCGGCGGCCTGGCGCTTGCCCGCCGCGGTCGGGTCGCGGTCCAGCTCGGCGTCGATGACCGGAGATTCGAGCCCGTCGGCGTCGATGCGTCCCGCGGCGGCCAGCGCGGTGACGACGCGCCAGCGCAGGTCGGTGTCGACCGTGAGCCCGCCCAGGCCGACCTCCGCCGGATCGCTGTCGAGCAGCTGGGCGAGCACATCGGTGTGCCGGGTGTCGAGCTCGGCGCCGGTGAGCGCGTTGACGAACGCCAGCTGATGATCCGAACCCGCCTCGGCGCCGCGAGCCAGTTCCAGCAGCCGATCGGCGAAACCGGGCCAGCCCTCCTGCTCGGCCCACCCGGGCTCCGCGTAGCTCGAGATGGCGGTCGCGGCCTGCATGAGCAACCGCTGCACCACTCCGATCTCGGACTCGGCACCGATCCCGCGCTGCACGAGCGCGACGAAATCGCGGGCCTTCATCTCGGCCTGCCGGGTCATCTCCCAGGCCGCCGACCAGGCCAGTGTGCGCGGCAGGGATTCGGCGATGTCACCGACGCGGTCCACGACCACCGCGAGCGAGTCGGGGTCAAGGCGCAGCGAGCAGTAGGTGAGGTCGTCGTCGTTGACCAGCACCAGGGCCCCGCGCGGCACCCCGACCAGCTCCGGCACGTCGGTCCGCGCGGCAGCGTCGAGGTCGAGCTCGACGCGCTTGGCACGCACCAGCTTTCCGTCGACATCGTCGTAGACACCGATCGCGATCCGGTGCACGCGGTACTCGCCCGCACCCGGTGCGGCGCCCTCCTGCACCACCGCGAAACTCGAGAAGGTGCCGTCTGCCGCGACAGTGAAATCGGGCCGCAGGATATTGAGACCGGTGGTCTTGAGCCACTGGGCACCCCAGTCCGACAGGTCACGCCCCGACGCCTTCTCGAGCGCCGACAGCAGATCGTCGAAAGTGGCGTTGCCGTAGGCGTGTTCGGCGAAGTAGTCGCGCAGACCGGCCAGGAACGGCTGCAACCCGACATAGGCGACCAGCTGCTTGAGCACCGAGGCGCCCTTGGCGTAGGTGATGCCGTCGAAGTTCACCTCCACCGCGTGCAGGTCGGGGATGTCGGCCGCGATCGGGTGGGTCGAGGGCAGCTGGTCCTGGCGGTAGGCCCAGGACTTCTCCACATTCGCGAAAGTGGTCCAGGCACTGGTGTATTCGGTCGCCTCGGCCTGGCACAGCACCGACGCGAACGTCGCGAACGACTCGTTGAGCCACAGATCGTCCCACCACTTCATGGTGACCAGGTCGCCGAACCACATGTGCGCCATCTCGTGCAGCACCGTCTCCGCGCGGCGCTCGTAGGACGCGCGGGTCACCTTGGACCGGAACACGTAGTCCTCGAGGAAGGTGACCGCGCCCGCGTTCTCCATCGCGCCCGCGTTGAACTCCGGCACGAACAGCTGGTCGTACTTGCCGAAGGCGTACGGCACACCGAAGTTCTTGTGGTAGAAGTCGAAACCCTGCTTGGTCTCGGTGAACAGCCGCTCGTGGTCCATGTGCTCGGCCAGCGAGGCCCGGCAGAACAGGCCGAGGGGGATCTCGCCGTGGGTGTCGGAATAGGTGTCGGTCCAGGTGGCGTAGGGACCGGCGATCATGGCGACCAGGTAGGTGCTCATCCGCGGCGTGGTCGCGAACGTGTGGCGCACGACCGCGCCGATCTCGTGCCGGTCGATATCGGCACCGTTGGAGACGACAACCCAGTCGCTCGGTGCCGTCGCGACGACGTCGAAGGTGGCCTTGAGGTCGGGCTGGTCGAAGCAGGCGAACATCCGCTTGGCGTCGGCGGTCTCGAACTGCGAGTACAGGTACACCTTGCTGTCGGCCGGGTCGACGAAGCGGTGCAGGCCCTCACCGGTGTGCGAGTACTCGCAGTCGGCCACCACCACGAGCTCGTTGTTCTCGGCCAGGTCCGACAGGGCGATACCGGTCTCCTCGGCGTAGGAACTCACATCGAGCTCCCGGCCGTTGAGCACCGCCGAGCGCACCCGCGCCGCGACCAGATCGATGAAGGTGCTCGCCCCCGGCTTCGCGGTGAAGGTGACGGTCGTCGTCGAACCGAAGGTGTCCGACACCGCCGAATCCGCCCCGCGCGGCTGATCCGTGAGGTCGAGCTCGATCCGGTAGTTGTCCACGGCCACCACGGCCGCGCGTTCGACCGCCTGGTCGCGGGTGAGATTCGGGGCAGACATTGATCTCCTTCGTCGTCGACGAACACGGCACGCCTCGCGCGCTGCGGCCTCGGCCGCGCGCACATCAGCGTCCACAATGCCACTTGCCGCCGACACCCGCTCACGAGTTTCGGCCCCCTCGGTACAGTGCCTACGGAAAAGTTCGCACCTACCAGGAGGCTCGACGTTGAAGCATGTGCACGCCGGGAAAGTCCGTGACCTCTACGAGGACGGCGACACCCTGCTGCTCGTCGCGTCGGATCGTGTCTCGGTCTACGACGTGGTGCTGCCGACGCCGATCCCCGGCAAGGGCGCGCTGCTGACCCAGCTGTCGAACTGGTGGTTCGAGTACTTCACCGACATTCCCAACCACGTGGTGTCGGCCACCGATGTGCCCGCCGAGTTCGCCGGTCGCGGTATCCGGGTGAAGCCGCTGAAGATGCTGCAGGTCGAGTGCATCGCGCGCGGGTACCTGACCGGGTCGGGACTCAAGGAGTACCAGCAGTCGGGCACCGTCTCCGGTATCGCGCTGCCCGCCGGCCTGCGCGACGGCGACAAACTGCCCGAGCCCATCTTCACCCCCTCCACCAAGGCCGCCGAAGGCCACGATGAGGCGATCAGCTTCGCCGACGTGGTGAACCAGGAGGGCCGCGAGGTCGCCGAGAAACTGCGTGACCTGACCCTCGAGATCTACACGCGCGGTGCCGAGCACGCGGCGAAGGCAGGGGTGATCGTCGCCGACACGAAGGTCGAATTCGGCTGGGACGGTGAGGTTCTCACCCTCGGTGACGAGGTGCTCACCTCGGACTCCTCGCGTTTCTGGCCCGCCGACGAATGGGAGCCCGGCCGCCCCCAGCGCTCGTTCGACAAGCAGTTCGTCCGCGACTGGTCCACCTCCACCGGCTGGAACAAGGAATACCCCGGTCCGGAGATCCCCGCCGACGTGGTCGAGGCGACCCGGCGCAAGTACGAAGAAGCCTACGAGCGCATCACCGGTGAGAGCTGGACGGGTACCCGGGGATAGTCGTCGCCGCGCCCGTCAGTGCACGGGTGCGGCAACACCTTTCACCGCGCAGATGTGGTCCATCTGCTCGTTTCCCCATTCGCCGAGAGTCACCAGCGCGGCGTTGAGCGACACCCCGCGCTCGGTGAGGGAGTACTCCACTTTCGGTGGGACCTGCGCGTAGATCTCACGGCTGATGATGCCGTCGTGCTCCAGCTCGCGGAGCTGCTGGATCAGCATCTTCTCGGTGACACCGGGGACGAGGCGTTTCAGGTCGCCGAAGCGCTGGGTGCCGGTGGACAGGGCCCACAGGATCAGGGCCTTCCATTTGCCGCCCACCACGTCGAGGGCGGCATCGATGCCGCACGAATACGGATGCTGTCGCTGCTTCATCTCCGCCTTACTTACTTTTTTGTAGGTATTGCACTTCACAGTCGGTACTTGTGAAGTCTAACGCAACGGGCGAATCTGGGAGTGCATCGCCGAGCGACGGCGACAACCTTTCGGACTAGGGGAGTAATGAGCAACTCGACTGCGGTACAGCGTGTTTCGGTGATCGGTCTCGGCGCGATGGGTGCCGCGCTCGCGAAGGCGCTGCTGGCGGGTGGTCACGAGGTGACGGTGTGGAATCGCACCGCCGCGCGGGCCGAACCGCTGGTCGCCGAAGGCGCGACGGTGGCGTCCACCTCGGCCGAGGCGATGGCGGCCGGGGACCTGGTGATCCTGTGCGTCCTCGACGACGCGGCGGTGCGTGAGCACGTGGAGCCCGCCGCCGAGCAGTTGCGCGGCCGCGTGCTGGTGAACCTGACGACCACCACTCCGGAACAGGGGCGCTCGCTCGGGCGCTGGGCCGAGGCGAACGGTGTGGAGCTCATCGACGGCGGCATCATGGCGGTGCCGTCGATGATCGGCGGGCCCGCGGCCTTCCTGCTCTACAGCGGTATCACCGCCGCGTTCGACCGGTTCCGGCACGTCCTGGATCTGTTCGGGCGCGCCGAATGGGTCGGTACGGACTACGGTGCCGCGGCCATGTACGACCTGGCGATCCTCGGCGGTATGTACTCGATGTTCGCCGGCTTCCAGCAGGGCGGGAAGATGGTGCGCACCACCGGTGGTTCGGCCGCCCACCTGGCCACCCTGATGGGCCCGTTCCTGCAGGCGATGGCCGGGATGTTCGCTCAGTACGCACCCGGCATCGACGACCCGGCGAGCTACGTTCCCGAGCAGAGCGCCGAATTCACCGCGGGCGCGCTCACCACCATCAACACCGCCGCGGACGAGGCGGGTACGCCTTCGGAGTTGCTTCAGGTGCTCCTGAAGACGGTGCCCGGCATCTGAGCCCGAGTACGCGGTCCGATCGTGCGAAAGCTCCGCGATCGGACCGCGCTGTGTGCCCGGCAACCGCGCGGGGTCAGGCGTTCACCAACTCCGCTGCGAGGAGTTCGTCGACGAAGCCCTCGGCGCGCGCGTCGAACGCGGCGTAGTGCGCGGCCCGCGCGTCACCCGCGATGGCGTCGCCGATCACCAGATTGCCTTCGGCGTCGATGGATTGGGGCTGGTCCTCGGCATCGGGCAGCAGGCCGACGCGGGAATCGGTGAAACCGCTGTAGTACGCCAGGCCCTCGCTGAGCTGGGCCTCGAGTAGCTGCTGCATGCCGGGAACGATCGCGTCGCCCGCGGTGGCGCCCGCCAGACCCAGCCACAGGATGCGTTTGCCCGCCAGCTTCGGCTTGCTGCGGCCGTAGGCGAAACCGTAGTTCCAGACGCTGTCGATCCAGCCCTTGAGCATGGCGGGAACGCTCTGCCAGTACACGGGGAACACGACGACGATCACGTCGGCGGCCTGGACCCGGCGCATGTGCGCCTCGGTGGTCGCCGAGTACACCTTGTCGCGGTTGCCCCATTCGGGCTGGTCGGCCACGGTCATCCGGGGGTCGAAGTTCTCGCGGTGCAGGTCGAGGAAGTCGATCGCGTACCCGGCGGCGGTGAGCCGGGCGACCGCGCGGTCGGCCACATGGGCCGACAGCGAATCGGCGCGGTGATGCGACAGGACCACCAGGGCCCGCCGGTCGACCGCCGATTCGCCCGCGCTCGCGGCGTGATCGAGGCCGGTGGGCGCGGGAGGCGTTGCGGTGCGAGCGGATTCGGGTGTGGCGGAGGGCTGCGACATGGTGACTCCCTGGTCGTCGGTGGTGCGGGCGGTGTGCCCTGTGCTTCGAGTCAACCGTGAATCGCGTGGACGATCTATGGGTGATCATCTCCAGTCGATAGGAATTCGTCTACGCTGGTGGCGTGGATCCGTTGAGTTCGCTGTTGAGCGGCATTCGTGCCGAAGGATCGGTCGTCACCCACGCCGTGCTGCGGTCGCCGTGGACCATCCGCTTCGCCGACCGGGCGCCCCTGGTCATGGTCACCGTCCTGCGTGGCGGCGGCACTCTGGTGCTCGCCGACGGGTCGTCGACCCGGCTGGTGGCCGGTGACACCGCCGTCGTCCAGGCCTGCGAGCCGTTCCATCTGGCCGATACCCGGGCCACGCTCGACCGTCCGCACATGGGCTACGAGCTGTCGTGTTTCGTGCCCCGTGGTTTCGGTCCGGCCGATCTCGCCTGTGCCACACCGGAACTCGTCGAGACCGCGACCGGCGCGCCCGAGGAGACCTCGCTCATCGTGGGCGCCTATCGGGCGTCCGGGCGGCGGCACGAGCGTCTGCTGCGCGCGCTGCCGCCGGTGATGGTCGTCAGCGACGATCCGGAGGTCTGCGCGTGGCTGGAGCAGTCCGCCGCCGACGCGGTCCGGCTCAGCGCGGGCTCACAGGCATTGATGGACCGGCTCCTGGACTGGGCGTTGGTGTGCACGCTGCGCACCTGGCTTGCGGCACAGCAACATTGCGCGCCCGCCTGGTATCGCGGCATGGCCGACCCGGTCGTGGGGCCGGCGCTCGAGGCCATCCACAACGATCCGTTCCGGCGCTGGACGGTGGCCGATCTCGCGGCCGAGGCGGCGGTGTCGCGTGCCCTCTTCGCGCGCCGGTTCAGTGAGGTGATGGGCGAGACGCCGCTGGCCTATCTCACCGAATGGCGGATGGCCGAGGCCGAGGAACTGCTCGCCGACCCGAATCGCAGCGTCGCCCAGGTGGCGACCACCGTCGGCTACTCCGATGCGTTCGGGTTCAGTGCCGCCTTCAAACGTCTTCGCGGACAGAGCCCTTCGGAATTCCGCTCCACGCTGCGTCAGCCTGCCCTCGCGCGGGCGTGAGTCACGGCGTCGGGGCGGTACCCGCGAGGTGCTCGGCCAGGCGCTGCAACAGCGGACGCTGACCCTTGACCAGCTTGGGTTCGGCGATCGCCGGGGCGAACCAGCCGACCCGGTCGATCTCGGGGAACTCGCCGAGGCGGCCCGAGCGCGGCGGCCACTCCATGGTGAAGGTGCCCGGGACGATCGCGTCCGGATCGAGGTCGCCCTCCACGGCCCACACCGTGACCGTCTTGCGGCGCGATCCGCTGCCGTACTGCACGTCACCGAGTGCGATCCACCGCCCGTCCGGCACCGGCAATCCGAGTTCCTCGGTGAACTCACGTGCGGCGGCGACCTCCGCCGATTCGACGCCGATCTCGTACTCGCCCTTGGGAATCGACCACGCCGACTCGTCCTTCTTCGCGAACAACGGTCCGCCCATGTGCCCGATCAACACCTCGATCCCGGCCTCGCCACGCCGGAACACCAGTACACCCGCGCTGTAGACATCCACGCCGTCGAGTCTGCCAGGTGCGGGAAACGCGGTGGCGGCTCAGTCGAGGGCGTCGACGAAACGGGTGAGCAGGCGGGCGAATTCGGTGCGCTCGGTGGAGGTCCAGCCGGACATGGCGCGGTCGAAAGCGCTCTGGCGGCGTCGATGGGCCGCGGCGAGGATGTCGGTGCCCCGGTCGGTGAGCTCCAGGAGTGACCGTCTGCCGTCGGTCTGATCGGCCACGCGGCGCACCGAGCCGTCGGCCACGGCGGCGGCCACCAGCTTGCTCGCGCGCGGTTGGTCGACGGCGAGGGCGGCGGCGACGGTGGAGACAGTGGGGTTCTGGTGTGCCTCGATGACGTCGAGTACGTCGAACACCTGCCCGGTCGGCGCGTCCGGCGACAGCGTCCGCCGGGTTTGGCGGCGCCGGATACCGATCATGGCTCGTTCGATGTGCTCGACCTCGTTCACGCCATCATGATAGCTTTTTGCATGTACATGTCTTTTGACATGTACATGAGTGTGGAGGTTTCTCATGGCTGAGCGTCGGCTCATCGGGTACCAGGTCAAGCGACTGGACCAGCTCATCGAGGCAGCGTTCGACCGTGCCGTGGAGGCCGTCGGCATGACGCGCCGCGAGTGGCAGCTGCTCTCGACGATCGAGCGGGACCACCCCGATCGTGCGGAATTGGTGCGCGCGCTTCGTCCGTTCTGGGAGCACAACGGCGAATCCGTCGATGCGGTGATCCAGGGCTTGACCGAGCGCGGCTGGATCACCGGTGCATCGACGGGCCGCTGGGAACTCACGTCGGCAGGTCGTCGCGCCTACGAGTCGGCGACCGATTCCGTGGGGACCATCCGGCGCCGCATGGCCGACGGCATCGACGCGGACGAATTCACCGTCTGCACAGCGACTCTCGAACGCATGATCGCAAACCTCGAGTCGGCGAGCTGAGCCGCACGCTCACAATTCGGTGTTCGGGTCCGCCAGACGCTCCGGGTCGACCGGTTCGCCCGAGGTCACCAGTTCCTTGATGCGATCGGTGACATCCCAGACATTGACGTTCATGCCCGCGCGCACGCGGTTGTCCCGGTCCAGCCAGAAGGCGACGAATTCCGGTTTCGCCACGTCGCCGCGGACGACAACCCGCACGTCGTCGTCGCGACCGACATAGCCGGTGTACTCCATGCCGAGGTTGAACTGGTCGGTGAAGAAATAGGGGAGGCGGTCGTAGGTGGCGGGCTTGCCGAGCATCGTCAGCGCGGCCACCGCAGGCTGATTCAGGGCATTGGCCCAGTGCTCCACGCGTACCCGCTTGTCCAGCAGCGGATGCAGCTCCTCGGCGATATCGCCGACCGCCACCACATCCGGGTCGCTGGTGCGCAGGGACTCGTCGACCAGGACGCCGGTGCCGGTGGCCAGCCCGGCGGCTTCGGCGATCTCGATATTCGGCTGTGCGCCCACCGCGACCAGCACCGCGTCGGCGGGCACCACCTGGCCGTCGTCGAGCTGCACGCCCGTGGCCACGCCGTCCTCGGTGAGGATCATGTCGACGACGACACCGGTACGCAGGTCCACACCGTTGCCGCGATGCAATTCGGCGAACACGGTGCCCATCTGCGGACCGAGCACCGACACCAGCGGCAGCTCCGCCGCCTCGAGTACCGTCACCTCCAGCTGCCTCGCCCGCGCCTGCGCGGCGACCTCGAGCCCGATCCAGCCCGCGCCGATGATCACCAGCCGATGCTTCGAACGCAGCACCTCGAGCAGCCGATCGGAGTCACCGATGGTGCGCAGGGTGTACACATTGCCCGCCTCGGCGCCGGGAACGTCGAGTGTGCGCGGACGCGACCCGGTGGCAAGCGCCAGCTTGTCGTAGGACAGGGTCGAACCGTCCGGCAACGACACCGTTCTCGCGGCCGGATCGAACGCCTCGACCGTGGTACCCAAGCGCAGGTCGATGTGGTGGTCGCGGTACCAGGCCGGCGAATCCACCGTGAAATCCGGCAGCTGCTGATCACCGGCCAGGTGCTGTTTCGACAGCGGCGGGCGCTCGTACGGTAGATCGTCCTCGGCCGCCAGCAACGTCACCTGGCCGTCGAAATCGTTGGCGCGCAAGGCTTCGGCCAGTTTGGCGCCGGCCAGCTCACCACCGACGATCACGAAATGCTGATTCGAGCTCATACACGGACTCCTTCTCACGGACGTTCCGGTTTCCCTCGCCGTCGAGCCTAGCCGCGGGCGGCGATCAGGGGAACGAATCCGGCGCCGGCACGGTTGCACCAACCAGCGGGCCGCCGCCCTGCCCGCCCCCAGCTGACCCGAGAGGAAGACCCGTGAGCGATCAGGCCACCAAGGATCTCGCCGAATTCTGGTTCGACCCGCTGTGCCCGTGGTGCTGGATCACCTCGCGCTGGATCCTGGAAGTCCAGCAGGTACGCGACATCGAGGTCCGTTTCCATGTGATGAGCCTGGCCGTGCTCAACGAAGGCAGGGACCTGCCGCCGCAGTACGTCGAACTGATGGCCGCGGGCTGGGGCCCGGTGCGCGTCGCCATCGCCGCCGCCCAGAAGCACGGCGAGGAGATCCTGGCCCCGCTCTACACCGCCCTCGGCACCCGCATCCACGACCGCAAGGCCGAGTTCGAACGCGCGACCACGCAGGAAACCCTGACCGCCGTGATCGCCGACGCCCTCGCCGAACTCGACCTGCCCGCCGAACTGGCCGAGGCCGCCGACAGCACCGACTACGACGAGGCGCTGCGGGCGAGCCACCACGCGGGCATGGACAAGGTCGGGCCCGATGTTGGCACACCGACCATCCACGTCAACGGGGTCGCGTTCTTCGGTCCGGTGCTCTCGCGGATCCCACGCGGCGAGGACGCGGGCCGGGTGTGGGACGGTGTCGTCGCCCTCGCCTCCTACCCCCACTTCTTCGAACTCAAGCGCACCCGCACCGAAGAGCCTGTGTTTATTTAGCGGCTGGCGCCGCGGGGTTTTCGGCCCGGAAGGCCTCGAATCCGAGGGGCGATACTGCGGCTTCGCCGTTACGTCTCGCCCCTCGGATCCGAGGGGGCCGAAAACCCGTGGTGGTTGCGCTAGGGCTCAGAGGGTTTTCGGGGGGAGGGCTGGGGGTGCGGTTTGGACGGGGTAGCCGCCTAGGGGTGGGACCAGTCCGGGGTGTGGTGGGGTCGGGTGCCAGAACATGGGGCCCGGTTTGCTGCGGTCGCGCAGTGCCCACATTCGCCAGGTGAGGACCGGGTGGCTGGACATGGCGTTCACCAGCAGGACGAAGCCGCCCTTCTCGGTGGCGGCCCGGTCTGCCATCTCGTCGAAACCGACCTCCGTATTGAGGTACTTGCCCGCGGCGAGGGTGGCCATGGCACCGGCCGCGCCCTGGTGGCGGTTGCAGAAGCCGTGATTGTCGGCGGTGTACTCCTGCGCGCGGATCAGCGACGACCCGAGAATCGGCAGGTACGGTGCGACGAACATGCCGAGCTGGCGCCAATACGACACGTGACCAGCGGCGATATGGCCCACCTCGTGGCCGATGATGAAGGCGAGCGCGTCGGGCTCGCGGGCGGCGCCACCGATCTCGAACAGGTCGCTGTAGACCACGACGAACCGGCGGAACCCGTGACCGGAGGCGAAGGCGTTGATCTGGCCGTTGCCGAGGATCACGTACGCGTCGGGCGCCTTCGACATCCCGAACCGCGCGGCCGCCTCCTGCACCATCCGGTACCCCTCGGGGAACTGGGTGGGTGACATCTTCACGCCGTTGATCCGCATTCGGGCGAAATTCATGCCACGTCCGGCCCACAGCAGCACCGGCGCGAACAACAGAATCAGCACGTACGGGCTGGTCAGCAGCGAACCCTGGGCCTCGGGTTGTCCCTGCGCGTCGACCACGGGCTCGGCGACCAGCTCCACCAGCAACATCAGGATCGCCAGCAGGTAGGCCACGCCGGTGATCATGATGACCACCACGAGCAGCGGAATCTCCCACGGATGCCGCGCGGGCATCCCGAACGGCGACAGTCCACGCGGCATCGGCTGCGTCGTCCCCGGCGGGCCGCCCGGCGGGTAGAAGCCTTGCGGCGCAGACGGATACGCACCCGTGGGCGGCGCGGGAAACGCGCCGGTCGGTGGGCTGGGCTGCTGCCACGGCGACGACCCGGCGAACCCCGGCTGCCCCTGCGGCCACGGGGGCGGCGGATATTCGCCCGGCCGCGGTGCGGGTTGGTCGGCGGGGGTGGCGTCGCTCGGCCGGTCGGCGGGTTGGCCGGAACGCTCCGGTGGGGGACCTGCCGAATGCGGTGAATGCGGTTCGTGCGGGTGCATGAAACGACTCTAAGCGCGCCTGCGACAATCGCAGCCATGCGCGTTTACCTGGGTGCCGACCATGCCGGTTTCGAACTGAAGAATCACGTCAAGGCCCATCTGCTCGAGGCCGGACACGAGGTCGTCGACTGTGGCGCCCTCGAATACGACGCTCTCGACGACTACCCCGCCTTCTGCATCGAAGCGGCGCGGCGCACCGTCGCCGACCCGGGCTCGCTCGGCCTGGTCTTCGGTGGCAGCGGCAACGGCGAGCAGATCGCCGCCAACAAGGTCCCCGGTGCCCGCTGCGCCCTCGCCTGGAGCGTCGAAACCGCCAAGCTGGCTCGCGAACACAACAACGCCCAGCTCATCGGCATCGGCGGCCGCATGCACACCACCGAGGAAGCCCTCGCCATCGTCGACGCCTTCATCGCCCAGCCCTGGTCGGAGGAACCCCGCCACCAGCGCCGCATCGACATCCTCGCCGACTACGAGAAGTCCGGCGAGGCCCCGGCAGTCCCCGCTTACTGAGAGAGTGCCTGAAGGACACACCCTTCATCGCATTGCGCGACTGCATCAGGAGCGTTTTGCTGGTGCGGCGGTGCGGGTTTCGAGCCCGCAAGGCCGATTCGCCGATGGAGCCGCGCTGGTGGACGGGCAGGTGCTGGAGCGGGCCGAGGCCTACGGGAAGCATCTTCTGCACCACTATGCGTCCGGGCTGACGGTGCATGTGCATCTCGGGTTGTACGGCACGTTCAGTGAGGTGGAATTGCCGATGCCCGCGCCGGTGGGGCAGGTGCGGATGCGGATGGTCGGTGCCGCGACGGGATTCGGTACCGACCTGCGCGGGCCGACCGCGTGCGAGGTGCTGCACCCGCCGGAGGTTGAGGCGCTCACCGCCCGCCTGGGGGCCGATCCGCTGCGTCCGGACGCCGACCACGAGCGTGCGGGGGAACGAATCCGTCGCTCCCGCAGAGCGATCGGGGCGCTACTGATGGACCAGTCGGTGATCGCCGGCGTGGGCAACGTCTACCGCGCCGAAGTGCTGTTCCGGCACGGCATTTCACCGTTCCGGCCGGGCACCTCACTCACCGCGGCCGAATGGGACGCGCTGTGGGCCGATCTCGTCGTACTCATGCCGACCGGCGTGGAAACCGGCCGCATGCATGTGGTTCGCCCCGAACACGACAGCGGCGCACCGTCCTACGCCAAGGATCGCCCACGCACCTATGTCTACCGCCGCCAGGGAGAGCCGTGCCGCGTCTGTGGCACCCCGGTCTCCCACGGCACGATGGAAGCCCGAAACCTGTTCTGGTGCAACGTCTGTCAGCCCCGCTGACGAAAACACCTCGGCCACGGTCGAAACCGTGGCCGAGGTGCGCAGAGAAGGTCGACCGAGTCCGGGCCGCGAAGTGCAGGCTTCGCGATCCGGACTCAGCCGGCGACCGCCGTTCCCAGTTCGGGGTCGCCCGATTCGGCGAGGGCGAAACGCCGCCCGCCCGCCGATTTCGCCGAATACATCGCGCGGTCGGCGCGACGCAGCAGGTCGGTGAAATCGCACGTCTTTCCCGGTGGGCAGAACGCGGTGCCCACGCTGGCCGACACCGGCACCGGGCCCGCGCTCGACCACACCGGGTCGCGCAGGGCCGCGACCACACGGTGCGCCAGCTCGCTCAGGGTGTCGCGGCGCGGATTGGCCGCCACGACGAACTCGTCGCCGCCGTACCGGCAGATCACGGTGTCGGGCGGGCACACCTCGCGCAGCCGGTTGGCCAGCTCCACGAGCACCTCGTCACCGATCGCATGTCCGTAGCCGTCGTTGATCTGTTTGAAGCGGTCCAGGTCCACCACAAGCACCCCGACCCCACGGGTCGGGTCGGCGGCGAAGGCACGCACCCGTTCCTGCAGGAGTGTGCGGTTCGCCAGGTCGGTCAGGGCGTCGTGGGTGGCCTCGTGGCGCAAGCGGTGCTGCAGCGCGGCGATCTCCTGCACGCGCAGCGACACCTTCGCCGAGATGTTCTGTTCCTGTTGCGCCAGTGCGCGCTCCTGTAGTGCCTGGGCGTAGCTGTCGATGGCCTGGCTGGCCACCAGCGGCCAGCGGGTCGCCACCAGGGAACCCGGGACCCCCGAGGGGAAACCGAGCAACCAGCGGGTGGCATGGGCCAGCATTCTCGTCCGTTCGAACGGCGCCTCGGCCAGTCGTGCGCCGAGCTTGCGCGCCTGCGGTACCGGGAACGGTTCTGTCCTCGCCAGGTGCAGCAGGCGCTCGACGATCTCGATGAGCACAGGCTCCAGCTGATGCGGTGCCACGGACGATCCCGGTTCGGCACACACCGCGCGGGCCCAGGCGCGGGCCATCGCGGCGACCGGTGGCTCGATGTGTGCGGACATCGACATCACCGGCGGAAGGTGGCGACGGTCTTGCCACCTCGATCGTTCGCACTGCTACGCGGTTGGGTCCGCCGAGTTCGGCACACGCTCACCGCCCCCTTTCCAGATACCCCCGTCCGGCAAAAAGGATCCTAGCAAGCCACTCGAGACTCAAAAGCCGCGTTCTAGAACGCGTTGCAGTCTCTCGCGAATGGCGATCGGCTATGACATCGCTACAGCCGCCCGGGCGTTACACACTTCGCGAAAAAACTTTGGAAACACCGAAACGTGCAGCGTGTTGCCCGATTTCGGGCGGTGGGCGTGTTGTCGCCATGGTCCCTCCTGGCAAAGGTGTCGCGCCGACCGGTCGGGCCGCCGCGCGCTCTTTTATGGTGGCCTACCCGCCGCCCCCGTGCCAGGTTTTCGAGGAAAATTCTCCTTTATATTCCCCCGGGTGGAGCAGGCGTCGGTCCCCTGAGACGCAACCACCATCGTGTCCGGTACCCGTGGTCCCGCAATAGGGCCTAAGGGCCCTAATCGGGCGTGGAAAGAGGGGGATTCACCGCAGCGCCGAGACGTTTCGCGGGGCCGGATTGGCGTTCGGCGCGCGGGATTCGGTACAGTCGTGGCGCACACGACATCGTGGCGATCCCATCGATGTCGTATGCCTGCGGGTGTAGTTCAATGGTAGAACCTCAGCCTTCCAAGCTGATGGTGCGGGTTCGATTCCCGTCACCCGCTCAAACATGACTTCCCTCGACGGCGTGAACCGCCCCGAGGTATCGGGGTGTAGCGCAGCTTGGTAGCGCATCCGCTTTGGGAGCGGAGGGTCGCAGGTTCAAATCCTGTCACCCCGACCATCACGACGAACGCGCCCCGATAGGGTGGCGCGCATGTCCACTACCTCACGGGTCGCGATCGTCACCGGTGCCGCACGCGGAATCGGTGCCGCTGTCGCGAAGAAGCTCGCCGCCGACGGTCACGCCGTCGCCGTTCTCGACCTCGACGAAGCCGCCTGCGCCGACACCGTGTCGGCCATCGAAGCCGCCGGGGGAACCGCGCTGGCCGTCGGTGCCGATGTGTCCGACGAAGACGCCGTCGCCGCGGCCGTCGAACGGATCGCCGGCGAACTGGGCGCGCCGACCGTGTTGGTGAACAACGCGGGCGTGCTGCGCGACAACCTGCTGTTCAAGATGTCGGTGCAGGACTGGGACATCGTCATGAACGTGCACCTGCGCGGCGCCTTCCTGATGACGCGCGCCGTGCAGAAGTACATGGTGGAGGCGAAGTTCGGGCGCGTGGTCAACCTGTCGAGCACCTCGGCGCTGGGCAACCGTGGCCAGGCCAACTACTCCGCGGCCAAAGCGGGCATGCAGGGCTTCACCAAGACCCTCGCGTTCGAGCTCGGCAAATTCGGTGTCACCGCCAACGCGATCGCTCCCGGTTTCATCGAGACCGAGATGACCGCGGCCACCGCGGCCCGCGTCGGCGTCGACTTCGAGGCCTTCAAACAGGCTGCGGCGGCACAGATTCCGGTGAACCGGGTGGGTACGCCCGACGACATCGCCCACACCGCCTCGTTCCTGGTGAGCGAAGGCGCGGGCTTCGTGTCCGGTCAGGTCATCTATGTGGCGGGCGGTCCCAAGGACTGACGCTCACGCGCAGCGGAAACGGAAGTCCGCGCGTGCCTCGGTGCTCGCGGTGACCGTGAGCCGCACGGGTTCGGTGTCGGCGAGGCCGCAGCCGCCCGGCACCGTCGCCACCCGCGCCTCGTAGCAGCCGTCCGGCAGCGCGACGCTCGCGCTGCCGTCGGCGCCGCTCACCAGCGTGGTGACGACCTCCTCGGCGCCGCAGGCGCGGACCTCGATATCGGCCCGGTTGACCGGCATCGGTTCGGAACCGGTGATCGCGCGGACGGTGAGTGTCCCGGTTCCCGGCGGCGCCGGATCGGCGCTCGCCACACCGGCGATCATCAGTGGAGCAAGAACGGACAGTGCGAGCAGACTACGGCGCATGAACCTCTCCTCGTCGATGAGTCGGGTCGTCCGCTGCTGATGGTAGGCGCTAGTCGGGCACCGGTGTGATACCCGCGCGTTCGTACCAGACCTGTTCGGCGGGCACCGAGACGGTGTCCAGCTCCGGGTAGCGCAGGGCCGACAGCGTGCCGCCGAACACCACGCCGGTGTCCAGGCACAGCGTGTTGTTGACCCACCGCAACGCCGTGACGGGTGTGTGCCCGTAGACGACCACCGGCGCTCCCCGATAGTCCTGCGCCCAGTCGTAGCGGATCGGCAGACCGTGCACGTCCACCTCACCGGTGGGCGCACCGTAGAGCGCGAAGGAGCGGGCCCGCCCGGATGTGCTGCCGTGCAGGCTTTCCGGTAGTCCCGCGTGGGCGACCACCAGCCTGCCCCGGTCGAGCAGGTAGTGCCCGGGCAGCTCGCGCAGGAAAGCCTGTGCGGCGGCGCGGAATTCGTTGTCCTCGTCGGCCAGCTGGGCCAGGGACTGCTCCAGCCCGTGCGCGATGCGCACATTGCGGCCGTCGAGGGCGCGCACCAGTTTGTAGTCGTGATTACCCGCCACGCACAGCGCCGTACGGGCCGCGACCATGCCCATCACCAGCCGCAGCACACCGGGCGTGTCGGGGCCACGGTCGACGAGATCACCGACGAACACCGCAGTGCGACGCTCGGGGTGCGCGGCCGTGACCGGCCTGCCCCTGTCGTCGCGCTCGACGACGTAGCCCAGCTTCCCGAGCAGTGCCTCGAGTTCGGCGCGGCAGCCGTGCACATCCCCGATCACGTCGAAGGGACCGCGGAGGTCGCGGCGGTCACGCGGGAGTATGTCGATACGGCGTTGCTCGGTCATCGCCTCCATCGTCGGCCAGCCGCGACCCGTGCCGCAACCGCGTTACGTCACAGTGGGGATCGAGGCCTCCGGCCAGGTCCAGTTCGCGACGGCCGGAATGTCCTCGCCGTGCTCCCTGGTCCAGCTGCGCGCCGCGAGCCGGGCGTCGACCATCTCCTGGCGCAGACCCGCCGCCCGCGTGCGCAGCCCGGGCACCCGGTCGATCACGTCGAGTACCAGATGGAAACGGTCCAGGTCGTTGAGCATCACCATGTCGAACGGGGTGGTCGTCGTGCCCTTCTCCTTGTATCCGCGCACGTGCAGGCCCGCGTGATTGCGCCTGCGGTAGGTGAGCCGGTGCACCAGCCACGGGTAGCCGTGGAAGGCGAAGATCACCGGCCGGTCGGTGGTGAACAGGGTGTCGAAGTGGGCGTCCGACAGGCCGTGCGGATGCTCCTCGGCCGGCAGCAGCCGCATCAGGTCAACGACATTGACGACGCGCACCCGCAGGTCGGGTAGGCGGTCGCGCAGGATCGCGGCGGCGGCGAGCGTCTCCAGCGTGGGGACGTCGCCCGCGCAGGCAAGCACCACATCCGGGGTGGTGCCCTGGTCGTCGTTGTGCCCGGCCCACTCCCAGATGCCGACGCCGCGCGCGCAGTGCACGGCGGCTTCCGGCGCCGAAAGCCAGTCCGGCCCGGGCTGTTTGCCCGCGACCACCACGTTCGCGTAATGCAGCGAACGCAGGCAGTGGTCGTAGGTGGACAGCAGGGTGTTGGCATCGGGCGGCAGATACACCCGGACGATCTCGGGGCTCTTGTTCACCACCACATCGAGGAAACCCGGGTCCTGATGGGTGAAGCCGTTGTGGTCCTGGCGCCACACGTGCGAACTCAGCAGGTAGTTCAGGCTCGGGATGCGGCGTCGCCACGGCACGGCGAGGCTGGCGTCGAGCCACTTGGCGTGCTGGTTGAACATGGCGTCGACGATGTGGATGAACGCCTCGTAGCAGGTGAACACGCCGTGGCGGCCGGTGAGCAGATAGCCCTCGAGCAACCCCTGGCACATGTGTTCGGACAGCACCTCGACCGCGCGGCCGGTCGGTGACAACGCCACATCCCAGCGACCGACCTCGGCCTGCCAATCGCGGCCGGTCACCTCGAGGATGTCCTGCAACCGGTTGCTGGCGAGTTCGTCGGGCGCGAAGGTCAGGAAGTTGTGTGGGTTGCGGGCGGTGACGTCACGCAGCCAGCCGCCGAGCACCCTGGTCGGTTCGTGTCTGCTCGCCCCCGGCCGCTCCACCGGCACGCCGTATTCGCGCCAGTCGGGCAGGTCGAGATCGCGGACCAACAGCCCGCCGTTGGCCACCGGATTGAGGCTCATCGGCCGATCGGGAATCCGGTCGAGCAGGGCGCGAACCGGCCTGCCCGCTTCGTCGAAGAGTTCCTCGGGCCGATACGACCGCAACCATTCCTCGAGCACCCGCCGGTGTTCCGGGTCGGTGCGCGCCGCGGGCAACGGGACCTGGTGGGCGCGGAAGGTGCCCTCGACCCGCTCGCCGTCGACCACCGGGGGACAGGTCCAGCCCTTCGGCGTGTGCAGCACGATCATCGGCCAGCGCGGGCGGGTGGTGTCGCCGTCCTCGCGCGCGGCCCGCTGGAACCCGGCGATCCGGTCGAGACAGGCGTCCATGGCGGCGGCCATCTTCTGATGCACCCGCGACGGATCGTTGCCCGACACGATCAGCGGTTCGTAGCCGTACCCGCGCAGCAGTTCGATGAGCTCATCACGGGGGATGCGCGCGAGGATGGTCGGATTGGCGATCTTGTACTCGTTGAGCGCCAGGATCGGCACCACCGCGCCGTCGCGGGCCGCGTTGAGGAATTTGTTCGCGTGCCAGCTGCCCGCCAGCGGCCCGGTCTCGGCCTCGCCGTCACCGATCACACAGAACACCGTGAGATCGGGGTTGTCCAGCGCGGCGCCGTAGGCGTGCAGCAGCGAATAGCCGAGCTCACCGCCCTCGTGGAAGGAGCCGGGGGTCTCGGGGGCGCAATGGCTCGGGACGCCGCCGGGAAACGAGAACTGATGGAACAACCGGCGCATACCGTCGGCGTCGCGGGGGATGTCGCGGTAGAGCTCGGCGTAGGCGCCCTCGAGCCACGCGCAGGCGTTCGGACCGGGCCCGCCGTGGCCGGGGCCCGCGACGAAGACGGCGTTCAGGTCGCGTGCGCGGATCACCCGATTCGCGTGCGCCCACACCAGATTCAGGCCGGGCACCGTGCCGAAATGGCCGAGCAGGCGCGGCTTGATGTCGGTGGAACGCAGCGGCTCGCGCAGCAACGGGTTGCGCATCAGGTAGATCTGGCCGACCGCGAGATAGTTCGCGGCCCGCCACCACGTGTCGACCGCGATCAACTCCTCGCTGGTCAGCGGACCTGGGGTTGTGGTGAGTGAATAGGGGTGGGGGGCAATGGATTCGCCTTCGCCTCCGCCGCCCACATTGTCGGCGGCGGTATCGCCCTCGCTGTTGCTGAGCCGGGTCATCGCAGACTCTCCTCGCACTCGCCTGAGCTGCGGCGTCGCCCGCCGCCGGACTGGTCGGCGCGCCGGAGGACACCCGGCGGCGCCGGTGGAGAAACGCAGTGCCGAGCCTACCGGTCGTGCCGGTTCGCACCGCCGGACCCGCGCTCCACTACTGTGCGGGCCATGGCTTCTCTCCCCAGGATCATCGGGACCGGACTGGTCGCCCTCGCCGCCCTCGTCAGCGCGGCATGCGGGTCCGACAGCGGATCGGCCGAATCCAAGGCGGCACCGACGCGCGAATGCATCGCCGAGGACATCAAGGTGGCGGGCGGTTTCGGTGACCCGCCGGAGATCACCATCCCCGACGACTGCACCCCGCCCAAGTCGCTGCTCGTCAAGGACCTGGTGCCCGGCACCGGACCCGGCGCGGTGGCCATGCAGCCACTCACCATGAACTACGCGCTGGTCACCTGGTCGGACAAGCAGACCCTCGACAGCTCGTTCAAGCGCGGTGCGCCCTTCGACCTGACGCTCGGCGCGGGCCAGGTCATCGAAGGCTGGGACAAGGGCCTGCTCGGTGTGCAGCAGGGTGCGCGCAGGCTGCTCATCGTGCCGCCGGATCTCGGCTACGGCGAAGGCGGCAACGGCGTCGCGCCCAACGAGACACTGGTCTTCGTCACCGACGCGGTGCAGGTCGGCAGCTAGCCGCCACCGCAACCAACCGCCGATTGCACGACCGCGCGTGCGGTCAACTACCCTGGTCGGGATGCGTGCGTCCGCACCGACTCAGGGCGCGACGCCCCATGCGGGGGCCACCACCATGAACTACGAACCAAGGAGCATGTCCGTGAAGAGCACCGTCGAGCAGCTGAGCCCGACCCGGGTCCGGATCAACGTCGAGGTGCCCTTCGAGGAGCTGAAGCCCGACTTCGACAAGGCGTACAAGGCGCTGGCCCAGCAGGTGAAGATCCCCGGCTTCCGTCCCGGCAAGGCCCCGGCCAAGCTGATCGAGACCCGCGTCGGCCGTGGCGCCGTGCTCGAGCAGGTCGTCAACGACGCGCTGCCGAACAAGTACGCCGAGGCCGTGCAGGCCGGCGAGGTGAAGGTCATCGGCCAGCCCGAGATCGAGATCACCAAGATCGAGGACGGCGACGAGCTGGCCTTCACCGCCGAGGTCGACGTGCGCCCGGAGATCGCCCTGCCCGACTACTCGGGCATCGAGGTCACCGTCGATTCCTTCACCATCGGCGACGAGGACATCGAGCAGCAGCTCACCTCGCTGCGTCAGCGCTTCGGCACCCTGACCGGTGTCGAGCGGGCCGTGCAGGACGGCGACTTCGTCTCGATCGACCTGTCGGCCACCGTCGACGGCGAGGACGTGCCCGAGGCCGCCACCACCGGCCTGTCGCACGAGGTCGGTTCGGGTCAGCTCATCGAGGGCCTCGACGAGGCCGTCATCGGCCTGAAGGCCGGCGAGTCCGCTGAGTTCACCTCCACCCTGGTGGCGGGCGAGCACGCCGGTAAGGAAGCCGTGATCACCGTGACCGTGCAGTCGGTCAAGGAGCGCGAGCTGCCCGAGGCCGACGACGAATTCGCCCAGCTGGCCAGCGAATTCGACACCATCGACGAGCTCAAGGAAGACCTGAAGGGCCGCGTCGAGCGCACCAAGAAGATCGAGCAGGCCGGTCAGATCCGCGACAAGGTGCTCGACACCCTGCTCGAGACCGTCGAGGTTCCGCTGCCCGAGGCCGTCGTCAAGGCCGAGGTCGACGCGGTGCTGCACGACGCCGTGCACGGCTTCGACCACGACGAGGCCAAGCTGGCCGAGGCGCTCGAGGCGCAGGGCTCCTCCCGCGAGGAGTTCGACAAGGACACCTTGGAAGCCGCCGAGAAGTCGGTGAAGACCCAGCTGCTGCTGGATGCCATCGCCGAGGCCGAGGGCACCCAGGTGGGCCAGCAGGAGCTCACCGAGCGCATCCTGTTCCAGGCTCAGCGCTACGGTATGTCGCCGGAGCAGTTCATCCAGCAGGTGCAGCAGGCCGGTCAGCTGGGTGCGGTGTTCGCCGACGTGCGCCGCGGCAAGGCGCTGGCCGGAGTTGTCGGTCAGGTCAAGGTCACCGACACCGACGGCAACGAGGTCGACACCACCGAAATGTTCGGTGACGCTGCGGATTCCGCCGAGACCGAGCAGGGCGAAGCCGCTGCTGAGTAAGTTTTCCCGGCGTGATTTGATTGCGCACGTGAGGGAGCGCAGCGACCGAACCAACGGTGCAGCGCGCCTCGCGCAGAGGGGAATCGAGCGCAGCGAGATTGCGCTCTGAGCGAAGAAGGGCGGTACCGGGAGTTCGGTGCCGCCCTGTTTCGTTAGTGTTTGAGACGACGACGAACCGTAGGCCGTTTGCAATCGGTGAGAAGAGAAGGCAGGTATCCGTGACAATCAACCAGGCAGGGGTCATGACAGCCGCTACTGCTGGTCTCAACCTCAGTGATTCCGTGTACGAGCGGCTGCTGCGCGAGCGCATCATCTTCCTTGGCACCCAGGTCGACGACGAGATCGCCAACAAGATCTGCGCGCAGATCCTGCTGCTCTCGGCCGAGGACTCGACCAAGGACATCTCCCTCTACATCAACTCCCCTGGTGGTTCGGTCACCGCGGGCATGGCGATCTACGACACGATGCAGTTCGCCGAGTGTGACATCAGGACCGTCGCGATGGGCCTGGCCGCGTCGATGGGTCAGTTCCTGCTCACCGCGGGAACCAAGGGCAAGCGTTTCGCGCTGCCGCACACCCGGATCATGATGCACCAGCCGTCGGCCGGTATCGGTGGTTCGGCCGCCGACATCGCGATCATGGCCGAGCAGTTCGCGCACACCAAGCGCGAGCTCAACGAGCTGCAGGCGCTGCACACCGGCAAGTCGGTCGAGCAGGTGACCGAGGACGCGGACCGCGACCGCTGGTTCACGGCGAAGGAAGCCCTCGAATACGGCTTCATCGACCACGTGGTCAGCCACGCGAACCAGACGAAGTAACCCACGCCGCGCACCGACACACTCGACTCGACCCTGGAGACAACCATGGCCAATCTGATCGACCCGCGCGCAGGCTTGGGTGGCGCTGCCGCCGCCAACCCGCAGTCGCGCTACATCCTGCCGCAGTTCACCGAGCAGACCTCGTTCGGCGTCAAGACCTCCGACCCGTACAACAAGCTGTTCGAGGAGCGCATCATCTTCCTGGGCAACCAGGTCGACGATGTCTCGGCCAACGACATCATGGCCCAGCTGCTCGTGCTGGAGTCGCAGGATCCCGATCGTGACATCACCATGTACATCAACTCGCCCGGTGGCTCGTTCACCGCGCTGATGGCGATCTACGACACCATGCAGTACGTGCGCCCCGACGTGGTGACGGTGTGCCTCGGCCAGGCGGCCTCGGCCGCCGCTGTGCTGCTGGCCGCCGGTGCGCCCGGCAAGCGTGCCGCGCTGCCCAACGCGCGCATCCTGATCCACCAGCCGTCCTCGGGCGGCGTGCAGGGTCAGGTGTCCGACCTCGAGATCGCCGCCGCCGAGATCGAGCGGATGCGCCGTCTCATGGAGGTCACGATTTCGCGGCACACCGGCAAGTCCGAGGAGCAGGTCCGCAAGGACACCGACCGTGACAAGATCCTGACCGCCGAGGAAGCCAAGGAATACGGCATCGTCGACCAGGTCTTCGACTACCGCAAGCTCAGCGGACAGAAGTGACACGCCCGGGTCCGTCGCCTGCTACCCGGCGGCGGACCCGGTTTTCTGCTACAACCCAACACATCGAACATGCGCGAGTTGTCGACCTGGCTCGCGCACAGCAGGTACGGTCGACTCAGGGACCATTGCTCTGATTGTCGGCACCGAAACGTATTCCGGCCCAATCGGAGGACGAGGGTCGCACTCGGACATAGGAAGTAGGGACCTACGAGATGGCGCGCATCGGAGACGGCGGCGATCTGCTCAAGTGCTCGTTCTGCGGAAAGAGCCAGAAGCAGGTCAAGAAGCTCATTGCGGGCCCTGGGGTCTATATCTGCGACGAGTGCATCGATCTCTGCAACGAGATCATCGAGGAAGAGCTGGCCGAGTCGAGCGAGGTCAAGCTCGACGAGCTGCCCAAGCCCTCGGAGATCCGTGATTTCCTCGAGAACTACGTGATCGGCCAGGACACCGCCAAGCGGACCCTCGCCGTCGCGGTCTACAACCACTACAAGCGCATCCAGGCGGGCGACAAGGGTCGCGACAGCCGGGGTGAGGCCGTCGAGCTGATGAAGTCGAACATCTTGATGCTCGGCCCCACGGGTTGCGGCAAGACCTATCTCGCGCAGACGCTGGCCAAGATGCTGAACGTGCCGTTCGCCATCGCCGACGCCACCGCGCTCACCGAAGCCGGTTACGTCGGTGAGGACGTCGAGAACATCCTGCTCAAGCTCATCCAGGCCGCCGACTACGACGTGAAGCGCGCCGAGACCGGCATCATCTACATCGACGAGGTCGACAAGATCGCTCGCAAGAGCGAGAACCCGTCGATCACCCGCGATGTCTCCGGTGAGGGTGTGCAGCAGGCGCTGCTGAAGATTCTGGAAGGCACGCAGGCGAGTGTGCCGCCGCAGGGCGGACGCAAGCACCCGCACCAGGAATTCATCCAGATCGACACCACCAACGTGCTGTTCATCGTGGCGGGCGCGTTCGCGGGCCTGGAGAAGATCATCTCCGATCGCACCGGCCACCGCGGTATCGGTTTCGGCGCCGAGGTGCGCTCCAAGGCCGAGGTCGACACCGACGACCACTTCGCCGACGTGATGCCCGAGGACCTGATCAAGTTCGGTCTGATCCCCGAGTTCATCGGCCGGCTGCCGATCGTCGCCTCGGTGACGAACCTGGACAAGGAATCGCTGGTCAAGATTCTCTCGGAGCCGAAGAACGCGCTGGTCAAGCAGTACGTTCGCCTGTTCGAGATGGACGGTGTCGACCTCGAGTTCACCCCCGACGCCCTCGAAGCGGTCGCCGATCAGGCCATCCTGCGCGGCACCGGTGCGCGTGGTCTGCGGGCGATCATGGAGGAAGTCCTGCTGCCGGTGATGTACGACATCCCGGGCCGCGACGACGTCGCCAAGGTGGTCGTGAACGCCGACACCGTCACCGAGAACGTTCTGCCGACCATCGTGCCGCGCAAGGCCCAGCGCACGGAGCGTCGCGACAAGTCGGCCTAGGCCGTCCCCCGAACACCACAGCGCCCGCCGGATCCGATCCGGCGGGCGCTGTGCTGTGTGGTGGGTTGTCGCGGTGGGTCAGTTGTCGCGGAACGACGGCGCCGCCGACACGATGTCCTCGTCGTCCTCGGCGGGGATCTCGGCCGAGGCGCGGGCGATGGCGGTGCTGTAGCGCGCGCTGGCGGCATTGTGGATGAGCAGGGCCACACCGATCATCACCGGGGCCACCGCGTGCACCGCGGCGTCGTACCAGTTGCCCGCGCTCAGATGCGGGTAGGTGTTGAGGGCGATGGTGAGCGCGAGCAGGAAACCCTCGGCGACGAACACCTGGGTGCGGTTGCCCATCACGCCCCACTCCGAGACCCGGGTGGTGCCGATCATGATGATGACCAGGCAGACGCTGATCATCGCCTCCAGGCCGAAACTCGCCCAGAACAGCGGGTCGCTCGGGCCGCCGGGGGCGATGTTGTGCTGCACGTTCACCGCCGACCACAGCATGCCCGCGATCACCACGCCCGCCAGCGCGCGCAACGACCAGGTTCGGTGCTGGTAGAGGGAGGCCAGCCGGGCGCGCGGGTTGGATTCGCGGCGCTGCGCGGCGATGGCCTTGCGGGCGAGCATGAGGTCGGCCATCTCGGCTCGTTCGAGCTCGGCGGTCGTCTCGCGCAGGCGGTCGGCGTGCGTCGAGGCGGCTTTGATCTGCTTCCAGCGCTGATCGCGCTCGTAGGTGCGGATCTTCTCGGCCAGCTCGCGTTCGGCGCGCAGTTCGTCTTCCGAGAGCGCGTCGGTCAGGGCCGGGTCGGATTGATAGGTGATGCGTTGCCGGGCACGTTCCACCCGGACGGGCAACGCGAGGACTTCGTCATCGAGCGGGTGTTCCTCGCGCATCGCAACTCCAGTGTGCAAAAGGGTTCGCCTGGTCGCGTCATTGTTGCGCATCGAGGCGCCCGAGGCACATCCGAGGTCCGGGTCGATCGAACATGCGGATGCCGGAAACTTCTGGCGCACAACTGTGTAGCTGTTTCAGCGGCCGTCGTGGACACGGTGACGAACGATTCGCATCGTTCGCGCCCGGTTGCCGAGGAGCTTCGTTGATCCTCCGTGGTTCGCCGTTGAACCTTTGTCCCGTTCGGTGCTTCTGTTGATGATGTCGCTGCCGGTCATCAGCGTGTTACCTGGTGTTAGGAAACTTTCGTTTCGTCCTTTTCGTCCGCCTTGCAGGGCGTTCACCCATTAAGACGTGCTCACCTCGCAAAACTCATCGGCGTATCCTCGCGGTGTGTCGGACTGATGCTGCTGATTTCGTGCTGTTTACTCGGTCCGTCAATCAGATGTTCGAGTGACGAGTGGAAGCGGAGGAGACATGGCACTGCCTACGATGACCGCCGAACAGCGCACCGAGGCGTTGGCCAAAGCGGCTGCCGTGCGCAAGGCGCGCTCGGAACTGATCGGCAAGGTGAAGGAGGGCAAGGTCACCGTCGCCGATCTGCTCAAGAAGGCCGACAGCGACGACCTGGTCAAGAAGACCAAGGTCGCGGCCGTGATCAAGGCGCTGCCGGGCGTTGGCCCGGTGAAGGCGGCCAAGCTGATGGATCAGGCCGAGATCCCCGAGGATCGTCGTATCGGTGGTCTCGGTGCACGCCAGCGCGCGGCACTGCTCGACGCCCTCGAGGCCTGAGCCGGATCGTGATCCGGCGCCCGTGGTGCACCACGCACGGGCGTCGGGATGGTCTCGGGCTCGCGGAGCTCAGACGCAGTAGGTCAGCAGGAAATCATTGATACGCAGGCGCCAGCCCGGCTGCAGTTCGATCGGGAGGGTGCCGACCCGCGACCACCGGTCGCTGTCGGGGGCGGCGAAATAGGTGCCTGAGGTGGCGGGCGCTTCGCGGACGAACACCTTGCCCCGGTCGGGGTCGACGAAGGCGTGAACCCGCGAGACCAGCCGATCGCGTTCGATCAGGATCGGCGTGGCAGCGGACTGGCGAACGGAATTGTCGCCAGAGGGGTTGCGGCCCAGTACATATGGCCGGTCGAGGGGATAGCTCAGACCGTCCTCGGTGACCAAGGCGCCCCGCGGACTGGTCGAATTGCCCAGGTGCTCTTGGTTTTTGCGCAGCCCCACCGGCTCGGCACGCTTGGCGGCGTCGATCGCCTGTGACCAGGCCAGCGGTGCATGCGCGGCGGGGGAATTGCGCGGACCGGTGCTCACGGTGGCGCCCTCGCCGGAATCGGGCCGAGCACCCACACTCACGGTCTCACCGTCCGGAATGCTCGTCACCGGTTCGTCGGCCACGGCGAAACCACTGGTCGACGGCTGAGCCGCGGCGGGCTCGCCCTCGCTGCGCGGGCGCACCGCCTGGAAACCGGTGGCCTCGGTGGGTGGTGGTTCGTCGATCGCCTCCACCCGGCGCGGTGCGGGACCGCGCCGACGGCCCAGGTTGAGCACGAAACCGTTGCCGTTGACGATGCCCGCGCGCAGATCCGTTCGCGGGTTGGCGCTGGTCGGGTCGGCCATCTCGGCGCCGATGGCGATGCGGCGGACCGGTTCGCGAATGATCTCGTCGACCCAGGTGAAGGCGCGATCCCCGGCCAGGCGGCGGTTGCCCTCGGCGCCGGAGACCTCCGCGATCACGGTGCCGCGCAACAAGATCAGGATCCCGTCGGCGGTGGGAGCGAGAACACCGAACGGCGGTGGCGCCGACGCGCCGCCGAACACCACCCCGGCCAGCCGCTGGGCGAGTGCCGCACCGGGTGCCGAGGCTGTGGTGTTGAGCGCGACGGTCTCGACCGCACCGAGTAACCGGTCGGTCGACGGTGTCTCGCCGGCCAGATAGACCACGACATCGCCGAACCGAGCGACGATTCCGGTACCGGGCACGATTGCCACGGTGGACGAATGCGCGCGCATCAACGCCTCCTTGTCGGACGGGGTCACTGCCAGCATAGAGGGACACGGCGGGCTCGGAAGCGGGTTGTCGCAGGCTTCGCAAACTGACCGGACGGTCTCGCGAACATTGTTCGTCGCAAACGACGTTCGGGTGGCGAGTAGGATTACCTGCCATGAATGCCGCACCCGTCAGTCGCCGGGCCAGACCGGCGAAAGCTCCACTGAGTCGTGACATCGTCATCGAGACCGGATTGCGCATCCTCGACTCCGAGGGATCGGCCGCGCTCACCATGCGCCGGGTGGCGCAGGAACTCGATACCGGTGCCGCCTCGCTCTACGTCTACGTCGCCAATCGCGACGACCTGATGACGGGCATGCTCGACCACGTCCTGGCCGCCGTGCCGACACCTACCCACGGCGACTGGCGCGAGCGCCTGGAAGCCCTCGTCACCTCGGCCGTCGACGCGCTCGGCCGCCACGAAGGTCTCGCGCTCGTCGCGTTCGCCCGGTCCACCGGTCGCGCGCTCGGGCTGGTCGAGCAGTTGCTCGGCCTGCTGCGCGAGGGCGGGCTCGACCCGGCCAGGGCCGCCTGGGCCGTCGACCTGCTGTACCCGCACATCACCGCCGCGGCCGCCGAGCGGGCCGTCTACGACGACACGACCGTCTCGCGCCGTCTCGCCGGCCTGCCCGCCCGGAGCTACCCGAACATCACCGCCGCCCGCGAGCACCTGGCGGGCGACGCCGCCGCCCGCACCCGGTGGGCACTGAACGCGCTGCTCAACGGCATCCTCGCCACCCCCGTGGAGGTGCGATGACCGGCCTCGAGCACGTACCCGCGCTGGTTACCGGCTATCCCATCGCACCGGGCGGCCCCGTTCAGCGACGTGAACCGATCCGGGTCGGCGAGCTCGTCCGGCCGGGCGGACCGATCCGGCCGGCCCGCGAACGCGATATCGCCACGCTGCAGGAGATCGAACGTCGCGCCGGTGCGCCGTTCGCCGAGATCGGCATGGTCGCCGTCGCCGAGGACGAGCCGCCGTCGGCGGAACTGCTGCGCGAGTTCCTCGTCGGCGAACGCGCCTGGGTGTGGCCCGATGCGCAGGACGAACCGATCGGTTACCTGCTGCTCGGCATCGTCGACGGGCAACCGCACATCGACCAGGTGTCGGTAGACCCCGCCTACGCCGGTCTGCGGATCGGCAAGAGCCTGATCGACCACGCCGTCACCTGGGCGAAATCCCAGGGCCTGCACGAACTCACCCTCACCACCTTCACCGAGGTCCCCTGGAACGGTCCCTACTACGAGCGGCTCGGCTTCACCTACATCCCGGTCGACGACGAACCACCTGGCCTGCGCGCTGTCCGCGCCGAGGAATCCGCCAACGGCCTCGACGAATGGCCGCGCGCGTGCATGCGCGTCGATCTGAGGGGCTGGGTGTACGACTGACCCGTCGTTGGGGGTCCGAGTCGGTGGTGCCGGCCCGCATCACCAGTCGCCACCCGTCCGCCGGCGCTGCGTCCAGGCGGCGGGTGTGCGACTGTCCTGCGCCCTATTCGCAATGCGTGGCCTTGCGCCGGCCCTGGCTCCTCGAGTCGGTGTAGCGGTCGAAGGCACAGGCCGCGCTGGGGTGCCGACGTGTCCCTACGGCCGACTGCGACTCATCCGAAGGCTTACACCGCGCGGGGCCGAGTCTCCGAAGTGCCGGTGCCGGGCGCGGTTGCGGATCAGCGTTCGCACGCCGAGCCGAATTGGCCACGCAGCACCTGCGGCCCCGAGGCGGCCGGCTGCCTGTGGCCGCTTCGTGCAGGGCTACGCGGTCGAAGGCCGCTTCCGGAGTCGGGCGGCTTACGAGCGACGTCCGATGATCGCGGCGTTGCGGGCGAGGGCGGCTTCGGCGGCCGGGGTCGCGGCGGCGTGGTCGGTGGGGACCAGGCCGATGCGGGTGCGGCGGTCGAGGAGATCGTCGACCGTTTCGGCGCCCTCATGGGTGATGGCGAAGTCGAATTCGGCGGCGGTGACGTCGATTCCGGGGGCGACGGGTTCGGCGAGGGCCGGGTCGGCCAGCCAAGCCGAGACGATGGCGCCCGCTTCGTGCCCGTAACGCTCGATCAGGACCGGTGGGGCGTCGATGCGGTCGCGGGCAGCGCCGGACACCGCGCCGACCAGGGGGAGTCGGGTGGTGCGGCAGGGCGCGGCCGATAGGCCCGCCTGAGCGATCGCGGCGTCGACCACGTCCTGCGCCATGCGCCGGTAGGTGGTGAGCTTGCCGCCGACGACGGTGATGAGCCCGTCGGGTGCGGTGAGCACGGCGTGCTCGCGGGAGATGTCGGCGGTGCTGTCGTCGGCGGTCTTCAGCAGGGGCCGCAGCCCGGCGAAGCGGCCACGGATGTCCTTGCGCGTCAGCGGCTCCCGCAGCGCGGTGTTGATGGTGTCGAGCAGGAAGTCGACCTCGGCTTCGGTGGGCTGGGGCTCGTCGGGGATCGGGCCGGGGGCGTCCTCGTCGGTGAGGCCGAGGTAGACGCGGCCGTGGGCGGCGGGCAGGGCGAACACGAAGCGGCTGATGCTGCCGGGCACGGGCACGGTCAGTGCCGCGCTGAGCCCGCCGAAGGCGGCGGCGTCGAACACCAGGTGGGTGCCGCGGCTCGGGCGCAGTTCGATGCTGCTGTCGACCTCGCCCGCCCACACGCCGGTCGCGTTGACGACGGCGCGGGCCTGAACGGTCAGCTCCTCGCCGGTTCGCGTATCGCGTAGTCGCACCGAATTGCCGTCGGCTGCAACGGCTTCCATGCGCGTGAGCACGGTCGCGCCCTCACCGGCCGCCGTGCGAGCCAGGGCGACGACGAGGCGGGCGTCGTCGACGAGCTGCCCGTCCCACGCCTGCAATCCGCCGCGCAGGCCGTCACGGCGCACGGTCGGCGCCAGCCGCAATGCCTCTGCGGCGGCGACCTTTCGCGATCGCGGCAGGATCGCGGCCCGGGTGCGTGCCGCCACCCGCAGCGCGTCACCGGCGGCGAAACCAGCCCGGATCAGCGAACTCTGAGCCGCACCCATACCGGGCAGCAACGGAACGAGCTGGGGGAGCGGGCGCACCAGATGGGGTGCCGTGGTGCGCAGCAGGATGCCGCGTTCGACCGCGCTCTCGTGGGCGATGCCGACCCGCCCGCTCGCCAGGTAGCGCAACCCGCCGTGCACGAGCTTGGAACTCCAGCGGCTCGTGCCGAAGGCGAAGTCGTTGCGCTCCACCAGCAGGGTGCGCAGGCCGCGCGCGGCGGCGTCGAGCGCGGCACCGGCACCGGTGACACCCGCGCCGATCACCACCACATCCACCTCCGGGTGGTCGCCGAGCGCGGCGAGGTCGGCGGTGCGGCGAGCCGCGTCGAGCGCGGTGGGTGAATCAGCAGTCATCACAATCCTTGTCGGGGTTCAGGGAAGCAGGTAACCCTCGATCGCCCTCGCCAGCTCGGTGTCGAACTGCGCACCCTCGAGCAACGGCGCCATCGTGCCCGCCGACTGCACCGCCGACTGGGCGATGAGCAGCAGCATGGCGGCCAGCTGCTCGGGCTCGCCCGCCCGGATCGACCCGTCCTCCTGGCCGATCCGGATCGCGGTGGCGAACAGTTCGATGAGCGTGCGCTGATTGCGCCCGAGCCTGCCGAACACGTAGGTGAGCATGAGGTCGGTGTCGGTGCGGAAGATCTTGGCGAACACCGCGTTCGCCCGCACCGCCGCCGCACCCGCCACGATGCCGCGCACCAGCCGGTCGAGGCCGAGGCCGGTGTCGGGCATGGTCTCGGCGACGATGGTGCGCAGCTCGCGCACCAGCAGTTCCGCGATGAGCGAGCCGGTGTCCGGCCACCGCCGGTACACCGTCGGCCTGCTCACACCGGCGCGGCGTGCCACTTCGGTGAGCGTGGTGCGGCGCACCCCGAAATCGACGACGCAGGCCCGCGCGGCATCGAGAATCGCCATATCGGTAGGCGAAAGCCGCTGGTCGGCTCGAGCCGCGAGGTCGATCATCCTGTACACCCCCATGGTGTCGACGACGCCGTGGTGAGCGCCGTGGTCTGGCCGGAACGCCCAAGGGTATCGAGCGCGCCGGTGGGTTCGTCGCCGCGAATTCGCGGCAGTGACATCCGACAACTGGGTAGAGGCCGACTCGAGGAGATCTCGTGTAGTTACTGCTTGACACTATATGTCAGGATGTAACGCATGGTCGAGTTGAACAGCGAAATGTCCGGATCGACGGCCGAACGGCCGAGTATGGTGTGGGACGCCTGGGGTGTGCCCGCCGGACATCAACCCCTGTCGGCGCAGATCCGCGGCCTGCTCACCCAGGTCTTCGGGATCTCGGGTGAGCCGGCGGCACGACGCGACGAGGGCGACGTGCCGCTGGTCGCGAGCACGCTCACCGCCAGCACCCGCGCGGACCTCGCTGCCCTGGTCGGTGCCGAGCACGTCAGCACCGACGACATCGACCGGCTGCGGCATGCCGGCGGGAAGAGCACCCTCGACCTGCTGCGCCGCCGCGACACCCGCCCGCAGGACGCGCCCGACGCGATCGTCGCGCCCGCCGACCACAACGCGGTGCTGGCCGTACTGCGGTACTGCTCCGCGCACGGCATCGCGGTGGTGCCCTTCGGTGGCGGCACCAGTGTGGTCGGCGGCGTCGACCCGGTGCGCGGCCGATTCCCCACCGTGATCGCGCTCGACCTGCGCAGGCTCGACACCCTCACCGACGTGGACGCGGTGAGTGGCACCGCCACCCTCGGTGCCGGGCTCACCGGCCCGCAGGCGGAGAAACTACTTGCGGCACACGGTCTTTCGCTCGGGCATTTCCCGCAGAGTTTCGAATTCGCCACCATCGGCGGGTTCGCCGCGACCAGGTCGTCGGGGCAGGCGTCGGCGGGCTACGGCCGCTTCGACGACATGGTCCAGCGACTGGTGGTCGCCACTCCGAGGGGCACCCTCGATCTCGGCCGCGCGCCCGCCTCGGCGGCCGGGCCCGACCTGCGCGAACTGTTCGTCGGGTCCGAGGGGACGCTCGGCGTGATCACCTCGGTCACCGTGCGGGTGCACCCGATCCCCGAAACCACCGCCTACCAGGCCTGGTCGTTCCCCGACTTCGCCACCGGCGCGGCCGCCCTGCGCACCGTCGTGCAGACGGGTGCGGCGCCGACGGTGCTTCGCCTGTCCGACGAGGCCGAGACCGGCCTGAACCTGGCCCGCTCGAGCGATATCGGCGGTGCGCCGGTCTCCGGCTGCCTTGCGGTGACGACCTTTGAGGGCACCGCCGCCCACGTCGCGGCCCGCAGCGCCGAAGCGAGCGAACTGCTCAGCTCCGCCGGCGGAACCGCGCTCGGGACCGCCCCGGCCGAACAGTGGGAACACGGCCGTTTCGCCGCGCCCTACCTGCGTGACGCCCTGCTCGATGTCGGGGTGCTGTGCGAGACGCTGGAAACCGCGACCAGCTGGTCGAACCTGGCGAACCTGAAGGCGAAAGTGACGGCCGCGCTGTCGGATTCGCTCACCGGCCAGGGCACGCCCGCGCTGGTGATGTGTCACATCTCGCACACCTACCCGACCGGTGCGTCGCTGTACTTCACCGTCGTCGCCAAGCAGCTCGAGGATCCGATCGCGCAGTGGCGCGTCGCCAAGACCGCCGCGGGCGACGCCATCATGGCGGCCGGTGCCACCATCACCCACCATCACGCCGTCGGCGCCGACCACCGTCCGTGGATGGGCGCCGAGGTCGGTGACCTGGGCGTACAGGTGCTGCGGGCGGTGAAACACGAACTCGACCCCGCAGGCGTGCTGAATCCTGGAAAGCTGGTGCCGTGAAACAGCATTCGGTACAGCGATTATTGCTCGTCACCAACCCGCACTCCGGTGCCGGTCGCGGTGACGGTGTCGCCGAGGCGGTCCTGGCGGTAGCCCTGGCCGGTGGCGTCGAGGTCGCACAGGTGCGGGCGCCGAGCGCGGCGGAATCGGTGGAGCAGGTGGCCGCCGCGATCGCCGACCCGGCCAGGCGGCCCGACGCGGTCGTCTGTGTGGGCGGTGACGGTCTGATGAACGTGCTGCTCGCCGCCGTCGCCCACACCGGTGTGCCGCTCGGGCTGGTTCCCGCGGGCACGGGCAACGACCTCGCCCGCGAACTCGGCATCCCCACCGGCGACCCGCGCGCCGCCGCCGAGATCGTGCTGCGCGGCCGCACGAAGACCATCGATCTGGGCCGTATCGAATCCGCCGGTGCCACGCCCACCTGGTTCGCCACCATCGTCGGCGCTGGTTTCGACGCGCGAGTCACGTTGCGCGCCAACGCGATGCGCCGCCCGCGCGGACCGCTGCGCTACACCTTCGCCGCCGCCGCCGAACTCATGCGCGGCTACACGCTGCCGTTCCAGATCGAGATGTCCGGTCTGGCGCCCGGCGCGCTCGACAACCCCGACGACGCGCACGCGGTGATCTACACCGACGCCGTGATGACGCCCATCGGCAACACCCGCACCTACGGCGGCGGCATGCTGGTGTGCCCCGACGCCCTGCCCGACGACGGCTACCTCGACATCACGGTGGTCGGCGCGGTCTCGCGACTCGAGATGGCGCGCCTGCTGCCCGCCCTGTCGGCGGGCAAGCGCATCGATCACCCCTCCACCAAGCGGTACCGCGCGCGCCGCATCACCGTCACGGCGTCGGGTGGGTATGCCACCGCCGACGGTGAACCGGCGGGCACCCTTCCCGTCACCGTGCAGGCGATGCCGGGTGCACTGACGGTGCTGGTGCCCTGACGGCGGACGATTGGCGAGTCGGCACCCGGTGACCGGTGTCGCCATCAGGCACGACGGGTCCCGGTTCGATGCCGTCGACGATGCCTGTGGTCGGCACCGTCGACCGGGCGAGCACGATCAGGCGGGCGGCGCGAAGGTGATCCGGGAGATCTCGGTGAGGGTGGGACGGTCGACTACGACGACCGACGACGCGGGTAGCGGCCGGGCGTCGAGGTCGCGCATCAGGCGCTCCCAGCGGCGGCAGTGCGCGCCGAAGGCGACGATGTTCACCCGCCTGCCGCGAGTGACCTGACCGCGCCTGGCCTGGGTGGCGGGCACATCGATCAGCACCATGTGCACCTCGCGCTCACCCGAGCGCGCCCACCGCGCGATCAGGCGACGGCTCCAGGCGAACGTCGCGCAGTCGTGGATGGCGACCGGTCCGTCGGCGACCAGCAGCGCCGCGCGGATCGCCCGGTAATGCGCCAGGTGCACCAGCGGACGCCACAGGGGATAGGGCACCCGGCCGAGGCGGTGCCGCAATCGGTTGCGGGCGTGGTTGGAATCGAGCACCAGCGCACCCGCTGCCGTCCGCACCGGTAGCTCCGCGTTCGGGTCGGCGCCGAAAAGGCGCTGCAGCGCAGTGGATTTCCCCGCGCCGGGCACCCCGGCGAAAATCAGCACCGCCGTGGCAGGGTAGCGCAATTCGTCGACGTGGTCCGCGCGTAAGTCCAGCAGTGCGACGGGAATGACGGTCCGGGACGGCACGGATCGATCGGCGGGAGGGGAGCTGGCATCGAGCGGAGGCGTCACCCTCTCCAGAATCCGGGAAAACAGACAATTCGGCAATCGGTGAACACCCTGAGTTCGCGTCGACCGGCCTGTCGGACAACAGTTTCCGCGTGTCGATGGAGACACTCACAACGGCCGCCGATCACCGCTTGGAAGAATCTGAGAATTGGCTATGTATCCGAGGAACACCCGAAAATCGCCGGTACAGTCATCGGTAGAGGCGAAGTCTTCGGTGTCCCTCATCCACCGAAGACTTCGCCTCTGGTTGTGTTGGGGGCTTGGTGTCTTGCACCCAAACGGTATTGG
>NZ_BDBD01000021.1 GCF_001612805.1 Nocardia coubleae NBRC 108252 | reverse complement strand
CGAGTGGTGCCGTGTGGCTGGGGCGGTCGAGGTGCGGCTGGGGGGTTCTGTTGTGGTGGGTGAGGCGGGGGGAAACGCGGTTGTCCGTTCCCCTTAGGATTGGGGCGTGACCAGCGCAGCCCCAGACAACTCGCGTAATCGTGCCGATGCCCTGCCCAAGAGCTGGAATCCCAGCGAGGTAGAGGCCGACCTGTACGAGGGCTGGGTAAACGCCGGGTACTTCACCGCCGACGCCACCTCGGCCAAGCCCGCGTACTCCATCGTGCTGCCGCCGCCGAACGTCACCGGCACCCTGCACATGGGGCACGCGCTCGACCACACCCTCATGGACCTGCTCACCCGCCGCAAGCGGATGCAGGGGTACGAGGTGCTGTGGCTGCCGGGCATGGACCACGCGGGCATCGCGACCCAGACCGTGGTGGAGAAGCAGCTCGCCGTCGACGGCAAGAACAAAGAGGACTTCGGCCGCGAGCTGTTCATCGACAAGGTGTGGGACTGGAAGCGCGAGTCCGGCGGCCAGATCCAGGGGCAGATGCGCCGCCTCGGTGACGGTGTCGACTGGAGCCGCGACCGGTTCACCATGGACGACGGGCTCTCGCGCGCCGTGCAGACCATCTTCAAACGGCTCTACGACGCGGGCCTGATCTACCGCGCCGAGCGGCTGGTGAACTGGTCGCCCGTGCTGCAGACCGGCATCTCCGACCTCGAGGTCGACCACAAGGAGGTCGACGGCGAGCTCGTGAGCATGCGCTTCGGCTCCCTGAACGACGACGAACCGCACGTCATCGTGGCCACCACCCGGGTGGAGACGATGCTCGGCGACACCGCCGTGGCCGTCCACCCGGACGACGAGCGGTACAAGGCGCTGATCGGCACCACGCTGTACCACCCGATCACCGGCCGTCAGATCCCGATCGTCGCCGACGACTACGTCGACCCGGAATTCGGTTCCGGCGCGGTGAAGATCACCCCCGCCCACGACCCCAACGACTTCGAACTCGGTCTGCGCCACGGCCTGCCGATGCCGACGATCATGGACAAGTCGGGCCGGATCGCCGACACCGGAACGGAATTCGACGGCATGGACCGTTTCGAGGCGCGCGTGAAGATCCGCGAACGCCTCGAGGCCGAGGGCCGCATCGTCGGGCGCAAGTACCCCTACAAGCATCAGGTCGGTCACTCGGAGCGCTCCGGCGAGCCGATCGAGCCGCGCCTGTCGATGCAGTGGTGGGTCAAGGTCGACACCCTGGCGAAAGCCGCGGGCGACGCGGTGCGCGACGGTGACGTGAAGATCCATCCGGCCAGTCAGGAACCGCGCTGGTTCGACTGGGTCGACAACATGCACGACTGGTGCATCTCGCGTCAGCTGTGGTGGGGCCACCGCATCCCGATCTGGTACGGGCCCGAAGGCGAGATCGTCTGCCTCGGCCCGGACGAGCAGGCCCCCGAGGGCTGGGTGCAGGACCCCGACGTGCTCGACACCTGGTTCTCCTCGGGTCTGTGGCCGTTCTCCACGATGGGCTGGCCCGACGCGACCCCCGAGCTGGCGAAGTTCTATCCGACCAGCGTGCTCGTCACCGGTTACGACATCCTGTTCTTCTGGGTGGCCCGGATGATGATGTTCGGCATGTACGTCAGCGACGATCCGGTGCTGACGGCAGGCAAGGGCGGGCAGAAGCAGGTCCCGTTCGAAGACGTGTTCCTGCACGGCCTCATCCGCGACCAGCACGGCAAGAAGATGTCGAAGTCGCGCGGTAACGGCATCGACCCGCTGGACTGGATCAACTCCTACGGCGCCGACGCGCTGCGCTTCACCCTGGCCCGCGGCGCCCAGCCCGGCGGCGACCTCTCGGTCGGTGAGTCGCACGCGCTCGCCTCGCGCAGCTTCGTCACCAAGCTGTTCAACGCCACCAAGTTCGCGCTGATGAACGGTGCCCGCACCGGCGACCTGCCCGCGCGCGAGACGCTCACCGACGCCGACCGCTGGATCCTCGACCGGCTCGACCAGGTCCGCGCCGATGTCGATTCCGCGTTCGATTCCTACGAATTCGGCAAAGCCTGCGAGGCGCTGTACCACTTCGCCTGGGACGAACTGTGCGACTGGTACCTGGAACTGTCGAAGGTGCAGTTCGCCGAGTCCGATGCGCGCGCCGAGAGCACCTCGGTGATCCTCGGCAACGTGCTCGACGCGGTGCTTCGCCTGCTGCATCCGGTGATCCCGTTCGTCACCGAGACCCTCTGGAAGGCGCTCACCGGCGGTGAATCGGTGGTGGTCGCGCCGTGGCCGCAGGCCAGTGGCGTCGCCGCCGACGAGCGGGCCGCCCAGCGGGTCGCCGACGCGCAGCGGCTCATCACCGAGATCCGCCGCTTCCGTGGCGATCAAGGCCTGGCGGACAAGCAGAAGGTGAAGGCCACGCTGGTCGGCATCGAGGAAGCCGGACTCGCCGGTTTCGCGGCGTCGGTGGCGAACCTGGCCCGCCTCACCGAACCCGGTGACGACTTCGCGACCACCGCCGAGGTGGAGGTCCGCCTGTCCACGGGCACGGTGACCGTCCAGCTCGACACCTCCGGCGCCATCGACCTCGACGCCGAACGGCGCAGGCTGGAAAAGGATCTCGCGGTCGCGCAGAAGGACCTCGACCAGACCACCGCCAAACTGGCCAACGAGGCGTTCCTGGCCAAGGCGCCGCAGCAGGTGGTCGACAAGATCACCGCTCGCCGCGAGGTGGCCACCGCGGAGGTCGCCCGGATCAGCGCGCGCCTGGCGGAGCTGAGCGCCAAATGAGCGACCTCGGCCCCGACGACGGCGATCTCGGCCCCGAGGAGGCAGGCTTCGGCGGTGACGACTACCGCCCGGCCCAGCTCGGCACCGGCCCGTCGCCGGTCGAGCTGGCCGAAATGGCGCTCGTCGAAGCCGAACTCGACAAACGCTGGCCGGAAACCAAGATCGAGCCGTCGCTCACGCGCATCAGCACCCTGATGGATCTGCTCGGCAACCCGCAGCACAACTACCCGGCCATCCACATCGCGGGCACCAACGGCAAGACCTCGGTGACCAGGATGATCGACGCGCTGCTCACCGCCCTGCACCGGCGTACCGGCCGGATCACCAGCCCGCACCTGCAGCTGGCGACCGAGCGGATCAGCATCGACAACGCGCCGATCAGCCCCGCCCGGTATGTGGAGACCTACCACGAGCTCGCGCCGTACATCGACATGATCGACAAGCGCTCCGCCGAGGCGGGCGGCCCGGCGATGAGCAAGTTCGAGGTGCTCACCGGCATGGCCTACGCCGCGTTCGCCGAGGCACCCGTCGACGTGGCCGTCGTCGAGACCGGCATGGGCGGTACCTGGGACGCCACCAACGTGATCGACGGCCAGGTCGCCGTCATCACCCCGATCGGCCTGGACCACACCGAGTACCTCGGCCCCGACCTCGAGTCGATCGCCAAGGAAAAAGCGGGAATCATCAAGCGCGCCAAGGAAGCTCTGGTTCCGGTCGACACCGTCGCGGTGATCGCCGAACAGGCCCCCGAGGTGATGGACGTGCTGCTGCGCCGGGCCGTGGAGGCCGACGCGGCGGTCGCGCGCGAAGGCGCCGAATTCCGGCTGCTGGAACGGGCCGTCGCGATCGGCGGCCAACTGCTGACCCTGCAGGGGCTCGGCGGCGTCTACGACGAGATCTTCCTGCCGCTGCACGGCGAACACCAGGCCCGCAATGCCGCCCTCGCGCTGGCCGCCGTCGAGGCGTTCTTCGGGGCGGGTGCCGAGCGTCAGCTCGACATCGAAGCCGTGCGCGCCGGATTCGCGGCCGTCACCAGTCCCGGACGGATGGAACGGATGCGCAACGCGCCGACCATCTTCGTCGACGCCGCCCACAACCCGGCGGGCGCGCAGGCGCTGGCGAACACGCTCACCGGCGAATTCGACTTCCGCAAGCTGGTCGGTGTGGTCGCCGTCCTCGGCGACAAGGACGCGGCGGGCATCCTCGACGCCCTGGAACCGGTGTTCGACGAGATCGTCGTCACCAGCAACGGGTCGCCGCGCGCCATGGATGTGGACACCCTCGCCGACCTGGCCGTCCAGCGTTTCGGCGACGAGCGGGTGATCACCGCCGACACCCTGCCCGACGCCCTGGAGTCGGCGATCGCCCTGGCCGAACAGGCAGGCGACGACGGCGATGTGATCTCGGGTGCGGGCGTGATCGTCACCGGATCGGTGGTCACCGCCGGCGCCGCCCGCGCCCTGTTCGGGAAGGGGCCGGCGTGAGTGGTCAGCCGGAAAACGACGCGAGCGCGCCGAACGGATCGAGCATGAGTGAGGTACCCCCGCCCGCTACCGATCCCTGGAAGGGATTCCGGGGGGTGATGGCCGGGACGCTGATCCTCGAGGCGATCGTGGTGTTGCTGGCACTGCCGGTCGTGGGTTCGGTCGGCGGCGGGGTGACCTGGTTCTCGGGCACCTATCTGGTGGTCCTGGCGCTGCTGATGATTCTCGGCGCCGGATTGCAGCGCAAGCCGTGGGCCATCCCGTTCAACCTCGGGCTGCAGGTCCTGGTGCTGGCGGGAACGTTCATCCACCTGTCGATCGGGATCATCGGGCTGGTATTCGCGGCCGTGTGGGCATTCATCCTGCTGCTGCGCGCCGACGTGCAGCGACGCATGGACGCCGGGTTGTTGCCGAGCCAGCGGATGCGGCGGACCCAGTCCTGAACGGGGTCGTTCGGCGTGGACGCCTACCCGACGCTAGGGTTAGCGCGTGACTGAGCAGACGTTGGTACTCATCAAGCCGGACGGTGTCTCCCGTGGCCTCGTCGGCGAGGTCCTGGCGCGCATCGAGCGCAAGGGCCTCACCATCAAGGCGCTGGAGCTGAAGAACGTGTCCGCCGAACTGGCGGGCGAGCACTACGCCGAACACGCCGAGCGGCCGTTCTTCGGTTCGCTGATCGAATTCATCACCTCCGGCCCGGTCGTCGCGGCCGTGCTCGAGGGCCCGCGCGCGATCGCGGCGTTCCGTCAGCTCGCCGGTGGCACCGACCCGGTCGAGAAGGCCGTCCCCGGAACCATCCGCGGCGACTTCGGCCTCGAGACCCAGTACAACCTCGTTCACGGCTCCGACTCGCCCGAGTCCGCCAAGCGTGAGATCGCGCTCTGGTTCCCCGAATTCCCTGCTTGACCGTGCTGTCCTCGCTCGTCGCGTCCGGTTCGGACGCGACGGGCTCGAGTGACGGTTCCGCGCGCGAGTTGCGCCGATGGCGATCACCGCGCGAACCATATGGGATACTGAAGACGGATGTGTTCGATACCGATGTCATCGAAGCCCCACCAGGGCGGTCGGTGACAGCCTGACGCGCAGGTACGCGGCAGCGGCGACGGACATGACCGGATGACACCGCAGTTGGATGCCGATCATCGCTGCCATGGACAACCCTGTTGCTGGGGTTGCCGGGCACGCTGGATGAGCGCCTCAGCGCGCGGCGTCACGCCGTACAGCCAGGCGCCGCGTGACCGGTTGGCCCGCCAGATGATCGATTCCAGGCGCGACCGGATACGCGGGGCGAGACCAGATGACCCTCGTACCATCGGGTACGAGGTGCACGGACGATGCCCCCGCGCCGGCCGCGTCACTCCCGTACCGGGGATGGACGCGCCCGGGGGCCCGAGGAGACTTCGTGGCCGAACAAGAGCCGCTGGACACAACACAACAGGATGCCGATCAATTGCCGGAGCGAATTCGAGTTCATGCACTGGCCAAACGACTGGGAGTGACCAGCAAGCGCATCCTGGCCAAGTTGGCCGAGCTGGGCGCCGAGGCGCGCAGCGTGCAATCCAATGTCGACCGGGCGGTCGCCGAGACCGTACGCGACGCGATCGCCGCCGCCGACGCCGAGACCGGCGAACCCCCGGCACCCGCCCCGACCACCAGGGGTAGGAAGAAAGCCACCGCACCCGTCGCCGAGCAGCCGGCCGACCCGACCACCACCTTGTTCTCCGCGCCCGAAGTCGCGCGCCCCGACGAGGTGTTCGCCCCGATGGCCGACGACGCCCACACCGGGCTGTTCACGCACCGGGCGACCGAGGAACCGGCCCCCGAACCGGTGGCCTTCGAGGCGCCCTCGGTCGGCATGCCGCTGTTCCTGCCGCCCGACGCGAGCGCCGCCGAAGAGGCGCGCAAGCGCCGTCGCGCCGAACGCGCGCCCAAGAAGGTGGAAGAGCCCGTCGAGGAGCCCGAGGCGCTCGACGAGACCGAGGCCACCGACCAGTCCGGTGACACCGATACCGATTCCGACAGCGACAACGACGCCGACGGGCAGCCGCGCCGCCGTCGCCGCGGGCGCCGTGGTCGCGGTCGCGGCCGTGGCGAGCAGTCCGCCGACGGCGAGGACAACGACTCCGACGATCACGACACCGAGGACGAGCCCGCCGCCGAGCAGCCCGCCCCGGCCGAGGCCGAGCAGTCCGACGACACCGACGAAGACGACGACAACCAGCCCGAGGGCGCGAGCCGCCGCCGTCGGCGCCGTCGCCGTCGCAAGGTCGGCGGGGAGTCCGCCGACACCGACGCCGCCGCCGAGGACGACCCGCCGAACACGGTCGTGCACGAGCGCGAGCCGCGCAACAAGAGCCGCAGCCGGACCGGTGCCTCCGACGAGGTGCAGGGCATCTCCGGTTCCACCCGCCTGGAAGCCAAGCGTCAGCGCCGCCGCGACGGCCGCGACGCGGGCCGCCGCCGTCCGCCGATCCTCACCGAGTCGGAGTTCCTCGCCCGTCGCGAGGCCGTCGACCGGGTGATGGTCGTGCGCGAGAAGGCGTTCGACCCGGCCGAACACGCACCGGGTCACCAGACCACCACGCAGGTCGCGGTACTCGAGGACAACATCCTCGTCGAGCACTTCGTGACCAGCTCCGGTCAGGCATCGATGGTCGGCAACGTGTACCTGGGCAAGGTGCAGAACGTGCTGCCGAGCATGGAGGCCGCGTTCATCGACATCGGCCGCGGCCGCAACGGTGTGCTCTACGCCGGTGAGGTGAACTGGGAGGCCGCCGGTCTGGGCGGCAAGGAACGCAAGATCGAGCAGGCGCTCAAGCCGGGCGACACAGTGCTGGTCCAGGTCTCCAAGGACCCGGTCGGCCACAAGGGTGCCCGCCTGACGACCCAGATCTCCCTCGCCGGTCGCTTCCTGGTGTACGTGCCGGGTGGCACCTCCACCGGCATCAGCCGCAAGCTGCCCGACACCGAGCGCAAGCGGCTCAAGGAGATCCTGCGCGAGATCGTGCCCGCCGACGCCGGCGTCATCATCCGCACCGCCTCCGAAGGCGTGAGCGAGCCCGAGCTGGCGCGCGACGTGGAACGGCTGCAGGCCACCTGGCGCACCATCGAAGAGGCCTCGAAGAACGCGGCCAAGGACGCGCCCAAGGCTCTCTACGAAGAGCCGGACATGCTGGTGAAGGTCATCCGCGACCTGTTCAACGAGGACTTCGCCAAGCTGGTCATCGAGGGTGAGCGCGCGTGGAGCACCGTCGAGAACTACGTGCGAACCGTCGCCCCCGACCTGCTGCCGCGGGTGAACCGGCACGAGAACAACGGTGTCGACGTGTTCGACGCCTACCGCATCGACGAGCAGCTGGCCAAGGCTCTGGATCGCAAGGTGTGGCTGCCCTCGGGCGGCACCCTGGTGATCGACCGCACCGAGGCGATGACCGTCGTCGACGTCAACACCGGCAAGTTCACCGGTTCCGGCTCCTCGAACCTCGAGGAGACCGTCACCAAGAACAACCTGGAAGCGGCCGAGGAGATCGTTCGCCAGATGCGGCTGCGCGACATCGGCGGCATGATCGTCGTCGACTTCATCGACATGGTGCTCGAGTCCAACCGCGATCTGGTGCTGCGCCGCCTCACCGAGGCGCTCGGTCGCGACCGCACCCGCCACCAGGTGTCGGAAGTCACCTCGCTGGGCCTGGTCCAGATGACGCGCAAGAAGCTGGGCACCGGCCTGGTCGAGGCGTTCTCCACCACCTGTGAGCACTGCCACGGCCGCGGCATCCTCGTGCACTCCTACCCGGTCGATTCCGGGTCGGGCATCGAGGAACCGCGCGGCAAGGAGAGCGGTTCGCGGCGTCGTCGCGGCAAGGACAAGGACCGCGACACCAAGCCCGCCCAGACGGCCGCACCGGCCACCAACGGCACCGCTCCGGTCGCCGAGCACGACGAGGAGGACATCGCTGTCAAGCGGGCCCACCCGGTCGCGCTGGCGATGGCCGCCCACCACGGCGACGAGGACGGCGAGACAGTGCAGGCCGAGGTCGAGACCGAGCAGCCGGCTCCCGAGCCGACCCGCTCGCGCTCCCGGTCCCGGTCGCGGCGGTCCAACCGCGCCGCGCAGACCGAGACCGCGATCGACAGCCCCGCGCTGACCGGGGTCGTCCCGGCCGAGGACGAGGTGGTCGAGGAGGTCGTCGTCACGCCCGCCCCGGCCGACGAGGCGCCGACGGTCGAGCCCGTCGAATCGTCCTCGCTCGCCCAGGAACCCGTCGAGGAGCCCGCCGCTCCCGTCGCCGAGGAACCCGCACCGGTGACCGAGGAACCGGCCGCCAGGGCGCCGCGTAGGCGTCGGGTAGCCCGTTCGACGGCGGCTCCGGCCGCCGACAGCGCGGGCGCGGTGTTCGTCGTCTCGGCGAACGAGCAGCCGCCCGCGGCAGCCGTCGTGGACTTCGACGCCGAACCCGTCGTCGTCCCGCAGCGCAAGCCGCGCAGGCGTGCGGTGGCACGTCCGGCGGGCGCGCCTGCGCCGGAATCGAACTGAGGTGACGTCCCCCGATTCGGCGCTGACCGGCCGAATTGGGGGACGGCATACCGTTCTGGTAACCTAGGTCGGTCGCTGCCCAGCGATTGGGCATCCGGCCGGACGGCCGGGTGATACCGCAGGCAGGCAGCTAACGTTCTTCCCCCGCACGTGCGGGGATGAGCCCAGAAATACGCGTCGCAGCTGCGGCGTGGACATGTGCAGGACCAACGTGAGTGGAGGAAGCCGACCGATGGCAGCGTACGCAATCGTCAAGACCGGCGGAAAGCAGTACAAGGTCGCGGTCGGTGACCTGGTGAAGGTCGAGAAGATCGAGGGCAAGCCCGGCGACGCCGTGGCCCTGACCCCGGTTCTCGTCGTCGACGGCGCCGATCTGACCACCGATGCCGACAAGCTGGCCAAGATCTCCGTGGCCGCCGAGGTCGTCGATCAGACCAAGGGTCCGAAGATCCGGATTCACAAGTTCAAGAACAAGACCGGCTACCACAAGCGCCAGGGTCACCGTCAGCCGCTGACGGTCATCAAGGTCACCGGCATCAAGTAAGAATTCCCGAGGAGACGAAGCAATGGCACATAAGAAGGGTGCATCCAGCTCCCGGAACGGTCGTGATTCGAACGCCCAGCGCCTCGGCGTGAAGCGCTTCGGCGGCCAGAAGGTCAGCGCGGGCGAGATCCTCGTCCGTCAGCGCGGAACCCACTTCCACCCCGGCGTCAACGTCGGCCGTGGTGGCGACGACACCCTGTTCGCCCTCGCGGCGGGCGCGGTCGAGTTCGGCACCAAGCGTGGCCGCAAGACCGTCAACATCGTTGTCCCGGAGCCGGTCCAGGCCTGACCGCCTGGAGCGTCAGCTCCCCACGGACACCAGAGCGGGTCAGGGTTTCCCTGACCCGCTCTGTCGCGTTCGTCCACCATTACCGCAAACGACAAGTCAGAAGGAGGAGGATCAACCCATGTCCAAATTCATCGACCGCGTCGTGCTGCATGTTCGTGCCGGTAGAGGTGGACACGGTTGTGCCTCGGTGCACCGTGAGAAGTTCAAGCCGCTCGGCGGTCCCGACGGGGGCAACGGTGGCAACGGTGGCGATGTGATCCTCGAGGTCGACGCCAACGTGCACACCCTGCTCGATTTCCACTTCCATCCCCACGCCAAGGCGGGCAACGGCAAGCCGGGCGAGGGTGGTAACCGCGACGGCAAGCAGGGCACCGACCTGGTGCTGCAGGTGCCCGACGGCACCGTGGTCGTGGACAGCGACGGCAAGGTCGTGGTCGACCTCGTCGGCGTCGGCAACCGGTTCATCATCGCCCGTGGTGGTCGCGGTGGCCTCGGCAACGCCTCGCTGGCGTCCAAGGCGCGCAAGGCGCCCGGTTTCGCGCTGCTCGGCGAGGAGGGCGAGGAACTCGATCTCGTTCTCGAGCTGAAGTCGGTCGCCGATGTGGGTCTGGTCGGGTTCCCGTCGGCCGGTAAGTCGTCGCTGGTCTCGGTGCTCTCGGCCGCCAAGCCGAAGATCGCCGACTACCCGTTCACGACGCTCGTGCCGAACCTCGGCGTGGTGCAGTCCGGCGACACCACCTTCACCGTCGCCGACGTGCCCGGCCTGATCCCCGGCGCCAGCCAGGGTCGCGGCCTCGGGCTCGACTTCCTGCGCCACCTGGAACGGTGCGCGGTGCTCGCCCACGTCGTCGACTGCGCGACCCTCGAACCCGGCCGCGACCCCGTCTCCGATGTCGACGCGCTCGAGGCGGAACTCGCCGCGTACAAGCCCGCGCTCTCCGGTGACGAGAGCCTGGGCGACCTGGCCGACCGCCCGCGCGTGGTCATCCTGAACAAGACCGACGTCCCCGACGGCAAAGAGCTCGCCGAGATGGTGACGCCCGAATTCACCGCCCGCGGCTGGCCGGTCTTCGAGATCTCGGCCGTGAGCCGCGCCGGTCTGCGTCCGCTGACCTTCGCGCTGGCCGACATGGTCCGCCAGTACCGCGAAGACCACCCCAAGGCGGCGCCCAAGCGTCCGATCATCCGCCCGATCGCGACCGACGAGTCCGGTTTCAGCGTGATCGCCGATCCGCAGGAACCCGGCGGTTTCATCGTGCGCGGAACCCGGCCGGAACGCTGGATCCGCCAGACCGATTTCAACAACGACGAGGCCGTGGGTTACCTGGCCGACCGGTTGGCTCGTCTCGGTGTCGAAGCGGAGCTGGTGAAGCAGGGTGCCGAACCCGGCTGCCCGGTGACCATCGGCGAGGTGACCTTCGAGTGGGAGCCGCAGATCTCGGCCGGTGTCGACATGCAGCCGACCGGGCGCGGCACCGACCTGCGACTCGAGAACAACGACCGCATCGGCGCGGCCGAGCGCAAGCTCGCCTCGCAGGCGCGGCGTGGTCTGCTCGACGAGAACGGTGAACGGAAGAGTTGACGGTGGTGTCGCGCCCGGCGAAATTCGCTGTCGGGCGCGACGAGTCGGTCGGCATACTGCGGTAGGGCTCCTGCGAGCCCGTCGACGACGATTCGTGCAGGGAGTTGGGCGATGCAGGTGGGTTCGGAGCTGAGTCAGGGACGGGCCGCGATCGTGTCGGCGCGCACCGTGGTGGTGAAGATCGGTTCGTCGGCTCTCACCAGCCTCGAAGGCGGTCTCGACACCGGCCGGCTCGATTTGCTCGCCGATGCCGTCGAGGCGCGGATGCGGGCCGGGTCCGATGTGGTCGTCGTGTCCTCGGGTGCCATCGGCGCCGGGCTCGCACCGCTGGGCCTGTCGAAGCGGCCCAAGGATCTGGCGACCAAACAGGCCGCGGCCAGTGTCGGCCAGCTCGCCCTGGCACACGCCTGGGGAACCTCGTTCGCGCGGTACGGCCGCACCGTCGGCCAGATACTTCTCTCCGCCGATGATTTCGCGCGTCGTGAGCATCATCGCAACGCGCAGCGCACCCTCGATCGGTTGCGTTCGCTCGGTGCGGTCGCGGTGGTCAACGAGAACGACACCGTGGCCACCGAGGAGATCCGTTTCGGTGACAACGACCGCCTCGCCGCCCTCGTCGCGCACCTCGTGGGCGCCGACGCCCTGATCCTGCTCTCCGATGTGGCCGGACTCTACGACGGCGACCCGCGCAAGGGGCCCGCCAATTTCATTCCCGAGGTGCGCGGCAGTGCCGACCTCGACGGCGTCATCGCGGGCAGCGGCGGTGCGCTCGGCACCGGCGGCATGGCCTCCAAACTGTCGGCCGCCCGCCTCGCCGCCGACGCGGGCATCCCCGTCCTGCTCGCCTCGGCCGCCGAAGCCGCGACCGCCCTCTCCGCGGGTACCGTCGGCACCGCCTTCGCCGCCCGCCCCGTCCGCCTGTCGGGCCGCAAGTTCTGGGTCCGCCACGCCGCCGACACCCGCGGCGCCGTCCTGCTCGACGACGGCGCCGTCGCCGCCGTCGCCGAACGCCGCTCCCTGCTCGCCGCGGGCATCACCGGCCTGCGCGGCCGCTTCTTCGGCGGCGACGTGGTCGACCTCGTCAGCCCCACCGACGAGGTCATCGCCCGAGGCGTCGTCGAATACGACAGCACCGAACTGTCCACCATGCTCGGCCGCTCCACCACCGACCTCCCCGAAACCATGCAGCGCCCGGTCATCCACGCCGACGACCTCGTCAAGGTGTGAGCGTTCCGCCCCCGATCGTCGAGCCGACGGGGCCGAGCCGGGGCCAGCTGCTTCTCTCGGTGAATCGCGCTTTGTGGGGCGAAGTGTCGGCTGCTGTCCGGGCAGTGCTCTGCAAGGCGGAAGAGGGCGTGATCTCGATCAGCTTCGTCGTCGAGGGACCGATCACGGATGACGATCGCGATTTGATCAGCTGTGTAGCCGCCGAAGTCGTCGCCGACTTTTCCGATCACTGCGTGGACGAGCGCATCGAACGCGTGGATCCGCCGACAAGAGTCGCCGTACTTCCGGGATGGCACATCGTCTTCCATCGGCGTGAACGCTGATCGACTTCGGCATGCGCGCCGACGACCCCGGCGCATGAGGAGAACGTGCCGTCCACGGCAGGCGGAAACCCAGCCCTGAGGGTTGGCGGCGAGCTCCGGACTGCGTCGGATCGACCTTGCCCGCCGCGACCCACGCCGACCGCAGTGTTTGTGCGCCGTGTTGATCGCAACAACTGCACTGAGTAACAGGCGCTGATTTCGCCGGCTGACCACCCGGCGCTGGCCGCGCACCCGGCGGACCGCAACACGCGCGCTGATCGGTCTGCACCGAACGAGACGCCTAGAGTGCAACTCCGATATCAGCGCGGCCGCTGATCCTCGCTGAGTTCGGTCGGCTCGTGATCGTTTTCGGCCTGTCTTGAGCAGTACGGCCTGTCCTGCGGGCGTCAACGTATCGAGTCGATGCCTGAAATTGCGCTGGGATGGCCCCCGTCGGTCCATCTCGGCTGTGGGACGCGACCGGGTGCATTCCCGGTCGGATGCGTCGACTCTATCGCTGCGGCGGGATGACGCCCGGTTGGTCCAGGCCGCCGGGGTGCTGGGGTGGTGGTGCGGGCTGGGGTGGATCGGCGCCGGGGACGGGGCCGGTGACGCCGGGTTGGCCGCCGGGGTCGGACATGTCGGGGGCGTTCTGGGGTGGGGGTGGTGCGGGTGCGACCGGTGGAGTGTTGGTGTCCGGGGCGGTCGGGTTGGAGTCCTGTTGAGTTGGCGGTGCGGGCGGGTTGCTCGGCGGTGAAGGGTTCGCGCTCGGTGGCGCGGGTGGTTCGCTCGGGGGTGCCGGGCTTTCCTCCTGCGGCGGAGCAGGATTCGTCGGCGGCGGCGCCGGTGGCTCGGTGGGTGGTGCCGGGACTTCGGTTGTAGGGCTCGGGCTTTCGCTGGGCGGCGCCGGGAGCTCGCTCGTTGGGGCGGGGCTTTCGCTGGGCGGTGCCGGGAGTTCGGTGGTGGGGGAAGGACTTTCGCTCGGCGGGGCTGGTGGCTCGCTGGACGGGACCGGAATCTCGCTCGACGGTGCCGGGAGTTCGGTGGTGGGGGAGGGGCTTTCGCTCGGCGGGGCCGGTGGCTCGCTCGTCGGCGTAGGGCTTTCGCTGGGCGGTGCGGGGAGTTCGGTGGTCGGGGCGGGGCTTTCGCTGGGCGGTGCCGGGAGTTCGGTGGTCGGTGCAGGGCTTTCGCTGGGGGTGGCGGGGTTGGGGCTCGGCGGTGTGGGCTCGCCAGGCTGCGCCGGGTTTTCGGTCGGCGCAGGCGCTTCGGTGGACGGTGCTGGGGGCGCGGGGTTTTCGGTGGTGTGGGTGGAGTTGTTCGGGTTGGCGGGTGCCGGGGTTTCGGGGTTCTGGGGGGTGGCCTCGGCAGGCGGAGCACCATTGGTCCGGGGCGGGTCGTCCAGTGGGACAGGGGAATCCGCAGCGGGGACGGGAAGGGCGGGGACGCCGGTTCCGGCCAGGGTGTAGGCGGGCTTGTAGATCATGTTCATGGCCAGGAGCGCTTCCTGGCGCAACGCTTCGGCCGCCATCTGCGCGTCGATGACATCCGCGGCTGCCAGCAGCCGGGCGATGGTGCCGATCGGGCCGGAGTCGCCGGGGGCGACCACCGCCAGTTTCACCGCTTCGGCGGCGGCCGCCACCCCACCGAGGCGGGTGCCGACTTCCGCCATCACCGCGGCCAATTCGTCGATGGCGGCGGCGAAACTGCGGGTGCTGGCGGCGGCGGCTTCGGCGGCCGCGCCTTCCCATCCCGCTTCCTCCATCACCTGGTCGGCGTTGGCCTTGGCGACGGGGAGGGTGACGAGGGCGGCGGCGGTTTCCAGCCAGGCCATCGAGGCACCGAGGATCTCGCCCGCGTCGATCTGCTGGGTGCGAGCGTAGATCTGCTCGTGCGGCATGGATTCGAAGTGCTCCATCGCACTGATGTAGGTGGGATCAGTACTCATCAGTGCACCCGCGTATCGATGGCGCGCAGCGCGGCGGCCGCGGCGGCGTCGGCTTCCTCGTAGAGGCCCGCGCTGAGCAGGAACGCCTCACGCATCCGGTACGCCGCTTCGATGTAGCGATCGAGCAGATCGGCGGCGTCGCGTGCCTTGTGGGCGAAGCCGGCCTGTAATTGCTGTGCGGAGACGAAACCACCGAATCCGCCTGCCTCGGCGGCGTTTTCGAGGTCGTGGCGTAATTCGGCGAGCCGGTCGGCCTGCTGTGCGTAGAGATCGGCACACCGGCGCGCGGCCTCGGGATCGAATTTCACCGTCCCCGCCGCGGCGGCGCTGCGGAACCGGGAGATCTCGGCTCGGCTGCTCTCGATCGTCATCGCGTCTCCCCTCCAGATCAAGCGTCGGTGTCCAGGCTAGCCGGACCTACGATTGTGCGAACTGTGCGCCGGTGCCACCCGGCGCTGCAGTTGCGCGGCGAGCTGACCGGACGAAGCGGGAACCACGTGCACCGTTTCCCCCACCCGCAGCAGGTAGCGCCCGTCGCCCGCGACGTCGATCCAGCTGTAATGCAGCGGCGGGGAAGGGGTTTCACGGTCGAGTCCGGTTTCGATGCGGATATGCCCCTCGGCGGTGTGCGGGCGGCGCAGCAAACGCTGGATCCGGGGCACCGCGGGATGGGCCGCGATCACGGTCTCCTCATCGCGCACCGCGTCGGCCGCCGCCTCACGCGCGGGTTCACGTCCGGGCGGTGTGTCGGGCAGGCAGGCGGTGACGCGCGCCCCGATTCCGGCACTGTGCCCGATCGAAACCCGCACCTGCCCACCGTAATCGGGCCGGGTGCCGGGTTCCTGCACGACGAGAACCGCGTGATCGTAGACAGCGCAGGCCAATAACCGGATCTCGCTGCCCGGCGTGTGCCCGCCGCCGACGAGCACGATCCTGGCGTGCGGTTCGGCGACGATCCGCAGGCACGCGGTGAGATCGGGATCGGTGCCGGGCGTGAGTCGCTGGTCGAGCGTCGAACGTAATCGGCGCGCTTCGTCCTCGGTGCGCGGCGTTTCGAGCAGCCGCAGCGGAAACGGCACCCGGTCGCGACCGGTCTCCCGCCAGACGTGCGCGAACTCGTCCGCGGTGAAGGTCCATCCCATTGCCGATCCCATCCTTACCGAACCAGGACGAGCTCAGCCTAACCGCAGTGTCCGATTCCGGCGCACCGTTCATCCGCCCGAATGGAAACTCCGGCGCAATGAGTACCGGGATGAGTATTTCGGCGGACGTCTGTCACCGCTGTGACTCCTACCGTCAGGACAGATCCGTTGACTGGAGGAGCTATGACCTACGTGTTCGAGGCGGCCGTCCGACTCGCGGAACTGGGGTGAGGACCATGCGTACTCGCGGCATCACCACGGCACTGGCCGCCGTTCTCGTGCTCGCCTTCGGCGCGGCCTGCGGTGACGACAGTGACGCGGCGACCTACTACGGCGACGAACTCGCCCTCGGCAACGGCCAGATCCGCACCTACGTGACGACCGACGACTCGGGCAAGCCGACCGAGGTCGGCCTGCGAATCCAGGAGGCGGCACTGGAGGGGCTGCCCATGCCGGCCGGTGAGCCGGAGGGCCCACCCCCCGCCGGTAGACCGCTGGCGCTGCCGAAGGAAGCGGCGGGCGCGGTGGTCGACCACCTCACCTTCGATTGGGTGCCGCACGGCCATCCACCGGCAGGCATGTTCGACAAGCCGCACTTCGACTCCCACTTCTATTTCATCGACCCGGCGGCGGTGACGGCGATCAGCCCACAGGACCCGCAGTTCCTGGCGAAAGCGGCCGTGAACCCGGACGCGAAATACATGCCTGCCGGCTATGTGACGGCGCCCGAGCCGATCGAGATGCAGGCGGTCCCCGCGATGGGCGTGCACTGGCTCGACATGAGCAATCCGGTCGCGCCGGGGCAATTCACGCAAACCCTGATCAACGGCTCCTGGGACGGCCAGTACATCTTCACCGAGCCGATGTTCACCCTGGAATGGCTGCTCACCAAGCCGTCGTTCACCGGCGACATTCCGCAGCCGCAGGCCTACCAGCGCACCGCGCGGTATCCGACCACCTATTCGATCAGCTTCGACGATACGGCCGACGAGTATGTGGTGACGGTCGGTGGGCTCACCGATCGCACCGCTTCCTGACCCTTCTGCAAGCCCCTCACCTGCGAGTAGGCTCGTCTACTCGGAGGTGAGGTGTGATCACCGAGCTGATCGGGCGCGAGTGGGAGCTGGCGGACCTGCTGGCCCGGCTCGACGATGCGGTCCACGCGGTTCCGCAGCAGGTGATCTGTACCTGCGAGGCCGGGGTCGGCAAGACCAGGCTGGTCGCCGAGCTGGCGGCGCGCGCCCGTGAACGCGGGGTGCGCACGCTCTGGGCGCGGGCGCTCGAGCTGCCCGATCCGCCTCCGTTCTGGTTGTGGCGCCAGGCGCTGGGTCCGGGGATCGCCGCGCCCGACGGCGACCGGGTCGCGCTGTTCGAGGCGTTCGCGGCAAGCTTGGACGACGGCGCGGCAACCGGCACGCTGCTGGTGATCCACGACATCCACTGGGCCGACGAGCCCTCGCTGCAGGCCCTGCTCTATGTCGTGCGCGGGCTGCGGGATCGCCGGGTCATGGTGTGCGCCACCGAGCGCACCGGCGCCGAGGACGGCGGCTGGACCGCGATCAAGCCCGAACTCCTGCGTGAACCGGTCACCGCCTCGCTGCCCGTACGTGGCCTCTCGCCCGCGGACTCGGCGCGTTGCCTACAGCTCGAAGCGGGCCGCGCGCTGCCGGCCGAACTGGCGGACCGTGCGTTCGACATGACCGGCGGAAACCCCTTCTACCTGCGTGAACTCGGCCGGTCGATGCGCGGTACCACCGACGACGCGCTGCACCTGCCGACCAGTCTGCGCGAGGTGGTGCGCGCGCGGATGGTGCCGCGGTCGGCCCGGGCCGTCGAGCTGTTGCGGGCGGCTTCGATTCTGGGTGAGCGGTTCTCGATCGCGGTGGCCGCGCGGCTGGTCGAGCGCTCGGCGGCGGACTGCCTGGCCGCGGTGGACGAGGCGGTCGACGCGGGTCTGCTGGCGACCGACGACGATCCGGGCACCGTGCGGTTCGCGCACGCGCTGGTGCGGGCCGCCCTGCTCGACGATCTGTCGCTGCACCAGCGCGTGGTGCTGCATCAGCGGGCGGCTCTGGCCATCGAGGCGTTGTATCCCGATGCGGTGGAGGCGAATTCGGCCGCACTGGCCTGGCACTGGGCGAACGCGGCGGTGACCGGAGCACACGAACCCGCCGTGCGCTGGGCGCGCCGCGCCGCACAGGTGGCGTTGCGGGAGCTGGCTTTCGAGGACGCCGTGCGGTTCTACGGGCTGGCGATGACCCATGCCGCCGAGCTGGAACCGCTCGAGCGGGGCAGGTTGCTGCTGGAGCGGGCCGCCGCCCAGGTCCGCACCGGTCGCCTCGTCGCCGCCCGTGCCGATTGCGCCGCCGCCGAGGCACTGGCCCGCAAATCAGGGGAACCGGTCCTGCAGGCCGAGGCGGCCTTGGTGCTCGAGCCGATCGGGGAGCGCGGCTGGGACCGCGCTATCGCCGACGCGTGCGCCGAAGCGCTCGCCGCCGCCGACCTGCCCATTTCGCTGCGAGCCCGGTTGCTGGCCCGGTCCACCGAAACCGCGATCTACCTCGGCCGCTCACAGGGTGTCGACGCGTCGAGCCGGGTCGCGCTCGCGGTGGCCGAGCGCAGTGACGACCCGGCGGTCCTCGCCGCCGCGTTGCGGGCGCGTCAGCTCGCCTGCAGCGGACCCGACCATCGCGAGGAACATCGCGAACTCGCCACCAGAATGATCGCCGCGGGCGAGCACGCGCGCGACCCGGCCATGGAGATGTGGGGCAGGTTGTGGCGCATCGATGCGCTGTGGGAACAGGGTGACCTCGGCGCGATCACCAGGGAGCTGTCGTGCCTGTCCTGGTGCACCGAACACACCGGCGGGCCGATGGCGCGGTGGCACCGGCTGGTCGCGGAAGCCGCGCTGGCCCAGGCGCGCGCCGAGTTCGACGACGCTCTCGACCGGGCCCGGCGGGCACACGAGCTGGCCACCACACTCGGCCATCCCGCCGCGTTCGGCGCCTACCGATCACTACTGGTCGTGGTCGGGCACCACCGCGGCCATCCGCCGGAGGCACTGGCAATGCCGCAGGCACCCGTGCGCGGCGAGGTGCGCAATCTGCTGTTCGCCGCGCTCGGCACCGCGTTCCCGATGGTCGACAGCGGCATGACCGCAGCGGCCGAGTCCCTCTACCGTGGCCTCGGCCGTCCCGGAACCTGGGTGATCCCACCGTATTTCGCGCTCGATGTGCTCGCCGTCGGTGGTGCGGTCGCGGCCGGTCTCGGCATCGTCGACGACGTGGCCTACTTCCGTGAGCGGCTGAGCCGCTACCGCCACGGCCACGTCACCGGCGGTGGTGGCAATGCGCACTATCTGGGGCCCGTCGAGTTGTGGCTGGGGAAATTCGCTGCCGCACTCGACGATCCGGATACCGCCGAAAAGGATCTGCGCGCGGCGGCGCGAACCGCCCGCACGATCGGCGCCCCCGGATTCGCCGTCGAGGCCGACTGCGAACTGGCGGAACTCCTACTCGTCCGGGGCGCCACCGCCGATGCCGTCGCGGTGGCCGAGGGTGCGTTGCCGGTGGCCGAATCGGTCGGGATGACGCCGTGGATCGAGCGGTTGCGGATGGTCGCGGTGCACGAAAACCATGGCACGACACTGACTCCGCGCGAACGCGAGGTCGCCCGGCTCGTGGCTCGTGGCCTCACGAACCGGGAGATCGCTGCCGCGCTCGTCCTGTCCGAACGCACCGCGCAGAACCATGTGCAGCACATTCTCACCAAACTCGGCTTCACCAGCCGCAGCCGCATCGCGTCCTGGGTCGGCAGCGGCCGGATCGATCAGTAACCGCGCTGCGGATCCACGATCGCGCGCAAGGGTTCGCCCGCCACGAACCGGGCGACGTTGGCGCCGACATGATCGGCGAAAGCGGCGAGGCGCAGTTGCGGCGGATTGGAATCGTGCGGGGTGATGATCGCGTTCGGCAGGTCCCACAGCGGATGCCCGTCGGGCAGCGGTTCCGGGTCGGTGACATCGAGTCCGGCACCGCCGATGAGGCCGCGCCGCAGTGCGTCGACCAGCGCGTCGGTGTCGATCAGGCTGCCGCGCGCCACATTCACCACCCACGACGACGGCTTGAGCCTGGCCAGCTCGTCGGCACCGATCAGATGACGCGTCTGCGCGGTCGCCGGGGCCGCGACGACCACGTGGTCGGTGTGCGACCAGACTCGTCCGAGCTGATCGGCGGGCACCGTCTCCACGTCGGCGCCGATTCCGGGTCCGGTGACGCGGTTGCCCGACCGGTTCACCGCGATCACGTGCGCGCCGAGCGGGGCGAGCATCGGGATCAGCGCTCGGCCGATACCGCCCGCGCCGACGATCGTCACCGTCTTGCCGCGCAACGACCCCACGTGCGGGAAGAACTCGCGCTGCCGCCACGAGGTCGCACGCAACTGCTCGGGCAGATACCGAACGCCCGCCAGCAACAGCATCAGCGCGTGTTCGGCGACGCTGTGCGCGAAGGCACCTGCCGCGGAGGTGAACGTCGGGCCGGGGTGGGCGGCGAACACGCCCGCATCGAAGAAGTCCTCGATCCCCGCGGCGGGCAACTGCACCCAGCGCACCGACGCGGGCAATTCGGCCGGGAAATCAGCGGGCGTCCCGGTCCAGATCAGGGCGTCGGCGTCGGCGAGCGGACCGACCCGGGCACCCGCGCCGACAACCGCCTTCTCGAGCAGTCGCGGAGCGTTCGGGTCCGGACCGATCGCGACGGTGATCGCGGATTCCTGCACAAAGTCCTCCTGGTTGGTGCCGGGGCGGGCAGAGTTCCGATTCTTCCGGACCGCCGGGACCGCGTCGAGCCAGGACCTCACGATTCGTCGAGGTCGACGGGTTCGTCCACGCCGTGGCGGTCGGCGAGTTCCAGCAGTGGCGTGATGTCGAAGACGGCGTCGTCCATGTCGGCCTGGATGTCACCGAGTTCGGCGTAGCGGGCGGGGACGGTCCGGATCGTGAAATCACGAGGATGGATGGAGTCGATCTCGTCCCAGCGCACCGGTGTCGACACGGTGGCCTCGGGAACGCCACGCACCGAATAGGCGGCGGCGATGGTGTGGTCGCGCGCGTTCTGGTTGTAGTCGACGAACAGGGCTTTGGGGTCGCGATCGCGCCGCCACCACGCGGTCGTCACGTCGTCGGGCGCGCGTCGCTCGACTTCCTGGGCGAAGGCCAGCGCCGCTCGGCGCACCTGCTGGAAGCCGCGCTCGGGCGCGATCCGCACGTAGACGTGCAGGCCGTGACCGCCGGAGGTCTTCGGCCAGCCGACGGCACCGAACTCGTCGAGGACCTCGTGCACCACCCCGGCGACGCGCTGCACCCGCGACCACGGGCAATCGGGCATGGGATCCAGGTCGATGCGCCACTCGTCGGGTGACTCGGTGTCGGTCGAGCGGGAATTCCAGGGATGGAACTCCACGGTGGACATCTGCACCGCCCACGCGACGTCGGCGAGCTTCTCGACACAGAGTTCGTCGGCGTGCCTGCCGTAGCGCGGGAAGTACACCCGCACGGTCGGAATCCAGTCGGGCGCACCGGCGGGCAACCGTTTCTGATGGACCTTGTCACCGGCCAGCCCCTTGGGGAAGCGGTGCAGCATGCACGGCCGGTCGCGTAGCGCGTTGACGATGCCGTCGCCGACGCTGAGGTAGTAGTTCACCAGGTCGAGCTTGGTCACCCCGAGCTCGGGAAAGTACACCCGATCGGGATTGCTGACCCGTACCGTGTACTCACCCACCGGCAGTTCGACCGCCGGAGCCGCAGACTTGGCCACACGCGCAACGATAGACGAGCGGGCCCGCCCCGTGGCCGGGTAACGGACCCGCGTGGCGCGCGACTACAGCTCGTACACCCCAAAGGCCCGGTGCTGGATGCACATCGGCATCACATGCACCTGCTCGGTCCATTCGAATTTGGCCGCCGCCTCGACGGTTTCGCGTTCGGCGACGCACACGGTGTTGGTGCCGGGCATCGTCAACGGGTTGAGCACGGCCAGCGGGATGCCCGCGTGGATGCCGCTGTAGAGACCGCCGCTGAAGCACAGCGGGGTGATGGCGATGCCGCGTCGTGCGCTTTCGCGGTCGGCGGCGGCCTGGGCGCCCGGCACGCCGGAGCAGTCGAGCGGGTTCTCGTTCGTCGCCTGGGCAGGGGCGGTGAAAAGGGTGAAGCCGGCCGCACAGCCCGTGGCGACGGCCATCAGGGTTCGAGCAAATGTGGTCCTGGTCATAGCCGCATTGAAACACTGCTCACCGGCGGTACACACAATCGGCGACGGCGTGTCGGGCCCGATCAGCGCGCGACGGCCTCGAGGACACAGACCGGCGCCACGGTCTCCACCGTGCGCGTCAGGGTGAAACCGCTGCGGTCGAGCAGGGCGCGGAACTCGGCTTCGGTGCGTTCGTGGCCGCCCTCGGTATTGACCAGCATCTCCAGATCGACGAATTTGCCCGGGTGCGGCCGATGATGCTCGGGCAGCACCAGCTCGATCACCAGCAGCGTCGCGGCCGGGCCCATGGCGGCGCGGACGGTGCGCAGGATGCGTTCGGCGTGCTCGTCGGACCAGTCGTGGACGATGTTCTTGAGCAGATAGGCGTCGGCGCCCGCGGGCACGGCCTCGAAGAACGAGCCCGCTTCCACCGTGCAGCGCCGCCCGAGTCCGGCTGCCGCGAGATCGGAGCTCAGATCCTCGACCACGCCGGGCAGGTCGAACACCACCCCGGTGGTCGAGGGATGCCTGCGGAGAATCTCGACGAGCAGGCTGCCGCGTCCGCCGCCGACGTCGACGAGGGTGTCGAACCGGCCGAAGTCGTAGGCGGCGAGCAGCGGTTCGATCGACAGCGTGCCGATGCTGGTCATCGCGCGATCGAACAGGTCGCCCACCGCACGATTGCGCGCGGCGTATTCGAAAAAGCTCGCGCCCTCCAGCGCCTGGCCGACCGCCTCGCCGGTGCGGACGGCATCACCGAGATGGGTCCAGTGGTTGCGGTGGTAGGGGGAGCCGAAGAAACGGGCCACCTCACGCATGGTCACCGCCGCGTCGCCGCGCAACGCCTCACCGATGCGGGTCAGGGCGTATCTGCCGTCGCGGCGCTGAGCGAACACCTCGTAGCTCACGAGCAGCCGCAGGAGCCTGCGTAGTCCGTCCTCGTCCACGTCGAGCGCGCTCGCCAGTTGCGCCGAGGTGCGCGGGCCGTCGGCGAGCTGGTCGGCGATGCCGAGCTCGGCGGCGGTGCTGATGGCCTGGGAGAGGAATCCCGCGAACTGCAGTTCCAGCAGCGCGATATGGCCGGGGACGAGCCGCCGGTGGAGTCTGGCCAGCGCGTCGCGCACCCGGTCGAACGCGTGGACCACGGGAATCGGGGGCAGCTTCTTCGACGTCATCACGACTCCATCGTCGGCCGTTCGACCTGCGCGTACTTGCTGAGAGTACGGGATCGGACGCGCTGGGCGGGAGTGGATCAGGTCGGCGTGGCCAGCGCGAACGGCAGCACCGCGTCCGCGCCGCTCGTCCGGAGGGCGTGGGCGGCGACGGTCATGGTCCAGCCGGTGTCGGTAAGGGTGTCGACCAGTAGGATCGGTCCGTCCACCTGCGACAGGTCGGGTACCTCCCAGTAGTCGAACAACCCCGCGACGCGGTGGGCCGAGTTCGCCGCCGAGACCGGGGGCCGGTCGGGGCGCGCGTGCAGGGTGCCCAGGTCGGTGAGCCGCCCGATCTGGGCGAGTCGCTGCGCGAGACTGGTGGTGAGCTGGGGGTAGCGCGGCGATTCCAGGGCGAGGACCGAGGTGGGGCGGGCCGCCCAGTCCCAGTCGCGCAGTACGGCGATGCAGGCGTCGAACACCGCGTCGGGTACCGGGGCGTCGGGCCCGTCGAGCAGGGCCCGCAGGCGTTGGCCCCAGCCCAGATCGGTGAGCCGGCCGAGCACCCGCCCGGTCTCGGCGCCGCCGGTGATCTTGCCCGACAACGGGATTCCGAGTTTCGCCATGCCGGTCGGCCACTGTTTGCGCGGGGCGAGGTCGAGGCCGGGGCGGTCGAGCCGGGCCCGGGTGGCGGCGATCGCGGCGTCGTCGATGCTGGTGTCGGGGCGGGTGCCGGTGCAGTTGTCGCAGCGGCCGCAGTCGAGCTCGGCGGTGGCCAGGCCGTCGAGGCCGGGGTCGTCGAGCTGGCGGCGCAGGAACGTCATCCGGCAGGTCGTGGTCGACTGGTAGTCGATCATCGCCTGCTGTTCGGCGTCGCGGGCGGCGGCGAGACGTTCGTAGCGTTCGGTGTCGTAGGTCCAGCTCTGTCCGGTGGACAGCCAGCCGCCGCGCACCCGGCGAACCGCGCCGTCGACGTCGAGCACTTTCAGCACCATCTCGAGCCGCGAACGGTTCAGCTCCACGAGCGGTTCGAGCGCCGCCGTCGACATCGCCCGATCCGTGTCGAGTGCGGCGAGCACCGAGCGCACGATGTGTTCACGGGGGAAGGCGACGGAGGCGAAGTAACTCCAGATGCGCGCGTCCTCCGGGCCGGGCAGCAGCACCACCTCGGCGCGGTCGGTGCCGCGCCCGGCGCGGCCGACCTGCTGGTAGTAGGCGATCGGCGAGGACGGCGCCCCGACGTGCACCACGAAACCGAGATCGGGCTTGTCGAAGCCCATCCCGAGTGCCGAGGTCGCGATCAGGGCCTTGACTTCGTTGTTCAGCAGCGCAGCCTCGAGCGCTTCGCGTTCGGCCGGGTCCGTTTGGCCGGTGTAGGCGGCGACGGTGTGCCCGTGGGTGGCGAGCACGTCGGCCAGGTCGTTCGCCGCGGCGACGGTGAGGCAGTAGATGATGCCGGAACCGGGCATCCGATCGAGGTGGGCGCCGAGCCACGCTGTGCGTTGCACCGCGTCGTCGAACCGGACCACCGACAAGTGCAGCGACTCGCGATCCAGGGTGCCGCGCAACACCAGTGTGTCGGTGCCGATCTGCCCGGCCACATCGGTGACGACCCGGTCGTTGGCGGTCGCCGTGGTGGCCAGCACCGGCACATCGGTGCCGAGGTCGGCGATGAGGGTGCGGATGCGGCGGTAATCGGGACGGAAATCGTGACCCCAATCCGACACGCAATGCGCCTCATCGATCACGACCAGCCCCGCATCGGCCGCGAGTTTCGGCAGCACCTGATCGCGGAAGTCGGGATTGTTCAAGCGTTCCGGGCTCACCAGCAGCACATCGACCGCACCATCGGCGACCCGCTGATGGATCTCGTCCCACTCGGTGACATTGCCCGAGTTGATGGTGGCCGCCACCACCCCCGCTCGTTCGGCGGCGGCCACCTGGTTGCGCATGAGGGCGAGCAGCGGCGACACGATCACCGTCGGCCCCCGACCCGCCCAGCGCAGCAGTTTGGCCGCGATGAAATACACCGCGGACTTACCCCAGCCGGTGCGCTGGACGACGAGCGCCCGGCTGCGCCGCACGACGAGCGCCTCGATCGCCGTCCACTGGTCCTCGCGTAGCCGGGCCTGCGGCCCGGCGAGGTCGCGGAGCAGCTCCTCGGCGCGTTCGCGCAGGTCGGGAGCCATCAGGTCGAGCACGTCGTTACCTGCCGCTGTGGTCATGGGCCCTATGCTGCCCCACCCCACCGACAGGTTTGATCGGCGATACAGACCGCCCGCCGAGTCACCCCTTCACGCACAGGACCTGACGCAAGGTCGCGACCACGTCGACCAGATCGGTCTGGGCCGCGATCACCTCGTCGATGTCCTTGTACGCGGCCGGGATCTCGTCGACCACGCCCGCGTCCTTGCGCGACTCCACGCCCTCGGTCTGGGCGATCAGGTCCGCGACGGTGAACTGCCGCTTGGCCGCGTTGCGGCTCATCCGGCGTCCGGCGCCGTGCGAGGCCGACTGGAACGACAGCGGGTTGCCCTTGCCGCGCACCACATACGAGCGCGTGCCCATCGACCCCGGAATCAGCGCCAGCGCACCGGCACCCGCCCGCACCGCACCCTTACGGGTCACCAGCATCGGCACGCCGTCGATGACCTCCTCGGCCACATAGTTGTGATGGCAGCTGATCGGCTCCTCGAACCGCACCGGCCGCTGACCGAATTCGTCCCGCACCGCCCGGCACACCAGCGACAGCATCACCGCGCGATTGCGCGCCGCGTACTCCTGGGCCCAGGCGAGGTCCCGGCGATAGGCGTCCATCTCCGGTGTCCCGGAAAGAAAAACGGCCAGGTCCCGATCGGGCAGCGACTGGTTGTGCGACAGCGCCCGCGCGATCGCCATGTGCCGCTCCGCCAGCTCCTTGCCGATATTGCGCGAGCCGGAGTGGAGCAGGATCCACACGGCGTCGTCCTGGTCGAGGCAGATTTCGATGAAGTGATTGCCGCCGCCGAGCGATCCGATCTGCTTTTGCGCCTTGGACTCCAACGCGGAAACACCAGGGTGCAGCTCGCCGAATTCACGCCAGAACCGGTCCCATCCCTTGGTGCGGGCGGACTGCCCGTGCGACCCGGCGTGCAGCGCGGTGACGTTCACCGCCTCCTTGTGCGCGCTGAACCCCACCGGCACCGCCTCCTCGATCCGCGAACGGAGCGAGCGCAGGTCGTCGGGCAGATCCGCCGCCGTCAGGTCCGTCTTCACGCTCTCCATACCGCACCCGATATCCACACCGACGGCGGCGGGCGCCACCGCGTCACGCATGGCGATGACCGAACCGACCGTCGCGCCTTTGCCCAGGTGCACATCCGGCATCACGCGCAGCCCGTGCACCCAGGGCAGTTCCGCGATATTGCGGAGCTGCTTCAGTGCGGCCTGCTCGATCTGGTGCTCGTCTGCCCACATGAGCGTCTGCGCTCGGGTACCGCGCAGCTCGACGGGAAACATGGTCGGTCCTTTCCTTGGTGTAATACCAACGGTAGGGGCCGTGTCGTGGGCGGCGCACCCCATTTACAACGCGGCCGCGATCTGTTCCCGTCCGGGGATGGACGCGCTGGCGCCGAGCTGGGTAGTCGCCAGGGCGCCGGCTGCGTTTGCCCAGTTCAGAGCGGCGGCCGCGCCCTGCGACCAGGTTGCTACGAGGGCGCCGGTGAAGGCATCGCCCGCGCCCGTCGTGTCGACCACGTCGACACGACGCCCACCGGCGACCAGTTCCGTGTCGCCGCCACGGTAGACCGCACCGTCGGCGCCCAGGGTTCGCACCACGTGCGCAACCGGTCCCAAGGTCGACGAGAACTGTTCGTATTCCAGCGAATTCACGATCGCCAGGTCGACATCGGCCCACAGTCGCGCGGGCAGCGGCTGGACGGGGGAGGGGTTCAGGGCGACGAGGGTGCCTGCGGAGCCGGCGTGGTGTGCGGCCGCTGTGACTGTTTCGAGGGGGATCTCGAGCTGGCACAGCAGGATGTCGGCGGCCGCGATCGTCGCGAGCTCCGCTTCGGTCAGGTCGGTCATCCGGCCGTTCGCGCCGGCCACGACGATGATGCTGTTCTCGCCGTCGCCGTCGACCACGATCGTCGCTACCCCACTGGGGCCGGGGACCGTGCGCAGCAGTGTGGTGTCGATGCCCGCGCCGTCGAGGGTCGCACGCAGGGTGGCGCCGAAGGCGTCGTCGCCGACCGCGCCGAGGAAACGCACGTCGGCACCGGAGCGGGCCGCCGCGATCGCCTGGTTGGCGCCTTTCCCGCCCGGAACCGTGGCGAAGCCGGAGCCGAGCACGGTTTCTCCGGGGGCGGGCCGATGCGCGGTAGTGGTGACCAGGTCCATATTGACGCTGCCCAACACCACGACGGTCGGTGCGGCGGAGTGGTTCATAAACCTCGAATCTAGCGGCGACGGCGTTGTGCGGTGCCGCTTGAGACTCGGCGTCAGTGGTCGAGTGGCGGGGCGCCTGCTCGCAAGACCCTGTGGATAACTCGGTCCCGCTGCCGGTCGGAGCCACATTCCGGGTCCCGGGTGGCGTCGTGCGGAGCAGGCGCACTGCGTACGCTGATACCCATGACGGTAGAAGTGACCCCCGAGCTCGACATCCGCGCAGCGGTGCACGACGCCGCCCGCAGGGCTCGCGTCGCGTCCCGTGCGCTCGCTCAGCTCACCACGGCGCAGAAGAACGACGCACTGCACGCCGCGGCCGATGCGCTGCTCGCCGCGGCCGACCGCGTGCTCGCGGCCAACGACGCCGATATCGAGATCGCCCGCGCGGCGGGCACCCAGGAGAACCTGCTCGACCGGCTGCGGCTCACCAAGGCCCGCATCGACGGGATCGCCTCGGGTCTGCGTCAGGTCGCAGGCCTGCCCGATCCGGTCGGTGTGGTCGTGCGCGGCAGCACCCTGCCCAACGGGCTCGAGATCCGGCAGACCAGGGTGCCGCTCGGTGTGGTCGGCATGGTGTACGAGGCGCGGCCCAATGTCACCGTCGACGCCTTCGGCCTGGCACTGAAATCGGGCAACGCGGCGCTGCTGCGCGGCTCGTCCTCGGCGGCGAACTCCAATGCCGCGCTCGTGGAGATCCTGCGCGAAGCGCTCACCGCCCAGGGCATTCCGGCCGACTCGGTGCAGCTGCTGCCCAGCAACGACCGGTCGAGCGTCACCCACCTGATCCAGGCGCGCGGCCTGGTCGACGTGGTCATCCCGCGCGGCGGTGCGGGACTCATCAATGCCGTCGTCCGCGACGCGCAGGTGCCGACCATCGAGACCGGCACCGGCAACTGCCACGTCTACGTGCACAGCGCCGCCGACCTCGACATGGCCGAGGCGATCGTGCTCAATGCCAAGACCCGCCGTCCCAGCGTGTGCAACGCCGCCGAGACGCTCCTCATCGATGCCGCCGTCGCCGAGACCGCGCTGCCGCGGCTGAGCAAGGCACTCGAGGACGCGGGCGTCACCATTCACGGTGACCTGCCCGGTCAGGTGCCCGCCACCGATGCCGACTGGGGCGAGGAGTACCTCACCATGGATATCGCCGTGAAGGTCGTCGACGATCTCGACGCCGCGGTCGAGCACATCAACACCTGGGGCACCGGCCACACCGAGGCCATCGTCACCGCCGACCTGGCCGCCGCGCGTGAGTTCACCGCCCGCGTCGACGCCGCCGCCGTGATGGTCAACGCCTCCACCGCGTTCACCGACGGCGAGCAGTTCGGCTTCGGTGCCGAGATCGGCATCTCCACCCAGAAGCTGCACGCCCGCGGCCCGATGGCCCTGCCCGAACTCACCTCCACCAAGTGGATCGTGTGGGGCGACGGCCAGACTCGGCCGGTGTGACCGTGACCCTGGTACAGGAACCGATCTTCACCTCGGTCGACGACGTCATCGCCCGGCTGGCCACCACCGGCTACCTGGCCGACAAGGCCACGGCCACCTCGGTGTTCCTCGCCGACCGGCTGGGCAAACCGCTGCTCATCGAGGGCCCGGCGGGCGTCGGCAAGACCGAACTCTCGCGCGCGGTGGCCCAGGTCGCCGATGCCGAACTGGTGCGTTTGCAGTGCTACGAGGGTGTCGACGAGGCTCGCGCCCTCTACGAGTGGAACCACGCCAAGCAGATCCTGCGGATCCAGGCGTCGAGCGAAAACGATTGGGCCGAAACCAAAGCCGACGTCTTCACCGAGGAGTTCCTGCTCTCGCGTCCGCTGCTCACCGCGATCCGGCGCACCGATCCCACGGTGCTGCTGATCGACGAGACCGACAAGGCCGACGTCGAGATCGAGGGTCTGCTGCTCGAGGTCCTCAGCGATTTCGCGGTCACCGTTCCGGAGCTCGGCACGATCACCGCCACCCGTAAGCCGTTCGTGGTGCTCACCTCCAACGCCACCCGCGAACTGTCCGAGGCGCTCAAGCGCCGCTGCCTGTACCTGCACCTGGACTTCCCCGACGAAGACCTCGAGCGCCGCATCCTGGCCAGCCGGGTACCCGAGCTGTCGGCGGTGGTGTCCGAGCAGCTGGTGCGCATCGTGCATGTGCTGCGCGGCATGCAGCTCAAGAAGCTGCCGTCGGTGGCCGAGACGATCGACTGGGGCAACACCCTGCTCGCACTGGGTTCCCAGGACCTCGACGACGCCACCGTGCGGGCCACGCTCGGCGTGGTGCTCAAGCACCGCAGCGACCACCAGCGCGCACTGTCCGAGCTGAAACTGGCCTGAGGCATGACCGCGCCCGCGCCCCACGGCATCAGTGGTCACGTCGCGGGTTTCGTCGCGGCGTTGCGCTCGCGTGGCGTGCCGGTCGGTCCGTCGGAAACCGTCGACGCCGGCCAGGTACTCACCGTGCTCGACCTGCTCGACCGGGAAGCGGTGCGGGAGGGCCTGGCCTGCGCTCTGCTGCGTCGGCCCACCCACCGCGCCACCTTCGACAGCCTCTTCGACCTGTGGTTCCCGGTCGCCGTCGGGCAGCGCAGTGCCGAGGCGCCCGAACTGCCGCGCACACCCGACGGACGCGTCGACCTGCCCGCCCTGCGCGAACAGCTCGCCGAATTGCTCGCCACCCCAGACAGCGGCAACCAGCTAGAGCTGCTCGCCGCCCAGGTGGTGGAGCAGCTCGGGCGGTACCAATCGGCGCGTGGGCCGTCGTTCTCCGCCTACCAGGCGCTCAAAGACCTTGCGCCGCAGACCTTGCTGGCGCGTGCGCTGGCCGGTCTCGCCCTCCCGCCCGACGCGAGCGAACGCGACGCCGAGATCGCGCAACGCCTGCTGCGGATGCGCATCGCCGGGTTCCGCGCCACCGTGGAGGAGGAGACGAACCGCCGCGTCGCCGAGCAGATCGGGCGGGAACGGGTCGCCACCTACGGGGTCGCCCGGCAAGCGGAGGACGCCGACTTCCTGCGCGCCTCCGAACGTGAACTCGCCGATCTGCGCCGGGGAACCCATCGGCTGGCGCGGATTCTCGCCTCGCGTCTGGCGGTGCGGCGCAAGCGTTCCCGTCGCGGCGAGATCGACCTGCGCAAAACCCTGCGGGCATCGATGTCAACCGGCGGCGTGCCGATCGACCTGGTGCAGCGCAAACCGCGCCCCGGGCGCCCTGATCTGGTTCTGCTGTGCGACATCTCGGGCTCGGTGGCCGGCTTCAGCGGCTTCACCCTCCTGCTGGTGAGCGCCCTGCGCGAACAGTTCTCCCGGGTGCGGATCTTCGCGTTCGTCGACCGCACCGACGAGGTCACCGACTACTTCGGCCCGCAGACCGGTCTCGACGACGTGCTCACCAGAATCTTCACCGAGTCCACCGTCATCGATTCCGACGGTCACTCCGACTACGGTCAGGCCTTCACCAGTTTCGCCCACAACTTCGGTGACGCCGTCACCAGCCGCACCTCGCTGCTTGTCCTCGGCGACGGCCGGACCAATTACCGCAACCCGCAGGTCGATACATTGCGCGGTCTGGTCGAAACCGCCAAACACGCGCACTGGCTCAACCCGGAGCCGCACAATCTCTGGGGCACCGGCGATTCGGCCGCACCCGACTACGGTGCGGTGATCGAGATGCACGAATGCCGGTCGGCCCGACAGCTCACCGACGTCGTGTCGAAACTGCTGCCCGTCTGAGGAGCCGCGAGATGGATGTATTGGCGTACTGCCTGGCCAAACCCGGTGCGTGGGAAGACGAACCGTGGGAGGGCGACACCGTGGCCAAGGTGGGCGACAAGGTGTTCGCGTTCCTCGGCGCGGGCACCTCGATCGGTCTCAAATGCGGGCGAGACCGCGCCGAAGCCGACGAACTGGTCACCATCTACCCCGACGATGTCACCGCCTCGGCCTACATCGGCCGCTACGGCTGGAACAGCATTCGCGTCGGCGGCGCCGTTCCCGACGACGAACTACGCGAACTCATCGACGCGTCCTACGACGCGATCGTCGCCAAACTCCCGAAGTCCAAACGGCCGCAGCGCTGAAACGTTGAGCGGACGTTAAGCCACTTGTAGGGGCGAACCACCAAGATCACCGCCATGCTGGCAGGGGCGTCGCGCGACGACGGGCGAACTGAACACCGGGGATCGGACCGCGAGATCGGACTCGCCGCCCGCGTCTGTGTCGTGCGGATGTGGTTCGCCCGGTGAGCGACCGGTTCGCCGCCGAGAACGATGACGCTCGAGCCGAATTCGCCGCCCCAGCCGAACCCGCCGCCCATGCCGCACTCGTCGGGCCTGCCGTCCACGCCGCGCGGGTCGGAGGGGCGATCGACGAGGGCGCCGGCCACGATGCCGAGCTCCGGGTCGGTGCCCCCGCCGGTCAGGTGAATGCCTCCGGTTCGGCTGCCGCCGAGGCGGCCCGCCTTCTCGAGCCCGGTTCGCTGGCCCGCGCCGCGCGAAAGCTAGCGACGATCGCCGCGGCGCGCCTCATCGATGCACCCGACGCGGCGGAGGCGCAGTTGCGGCGCGCCCTGGTCGTCGGCGCGGCGGAGCTCGGGGTACGGGAGCGGGCGGAGCTACGGACACGGCTGGTCACCGCTGTCGCCGCCCAACCCGGTCGCGCTCGCGATGTCGCCCGCGCGGCTGCCGCGGCCGCCGCCGACTGGGCGCCGATCTCACCGGCCGACTCGACACATCTGTGGATCGTCGCGGGCCGCTCGTGGCATCGGGCGCGATCGCATACCGAGGCGGTGCGGGCGTTCGACCAGGCGCTGCTCGGCGGGGCATCAGTCGGCTACCCACCCGGCGAGCTCGCGCGAGTCCGTGCGGTCTTCGCCGAATCGCTCAACCACCTCGGCCGATACCGTGAGGCAGCCTGGCAGTTCACCGAGGCCGCCCGGCTGATCGCCGCCTCGCCCACCGAGCGGCACCGGCACGCCGATCTGCTGTGGTCGGCGGCGGTGGCAAGGGAATGTTGCGGGCAGGAATCGGAGGCGCTCGGCGGTTACCTGCGCGCGGCCGGCCTCTGGGGTGAACAGGACAAGATCGTGCCCCGCGCGCGCTGCCTGCGCGCGGCGGCCTGGCTGCAACTACGCGGCCCCGGCGGGACGCCGCGGGGCCCGTGGTGGGTGACCCTGGACGTGCTGCTCACCGAACTGAACCGCCTCGTCGCCGCCGACCCGGCCGCCCACCACGTCGAGGAGCTGCGTCGCACCCGCAGTCAGTTCGCCCAGATGTGCGCCCAGTCCTCGGGCACGGCCGAGCACCGGCCGGCCGAAGCGGGCCCGCGACCACGGCGAGCCGATCGGCCACTGTTCCCGGAGCCCTCCGATCCGTACGAATGGTGGCGGTCCTATTAAGCTCGGACCTCATGCACGAGACAGCCCGGCCGCGCCGCAAGCTCGGCGTGATGGGTGGCACGTTCGATCCCGTTCACCACGGTCACCTCGTCGCCGCCAGCGAGGTCGCGCACCTGTTCGACCTGGACGAGGTGATCTTCGTCCCGACCGGTCAGCCCTGGCAGAAGGCGGGCAAACAGGTCAGTCCCGCCGAGGACCGCTACCTGATGACCGTGATCGCCACCGCGTCCAACCCGAGGTTCTCGGTGAGCCGGGCCGACATCGAACGCAACAAGGTCACCTACACCGTCGACACCCTGCGCGAGATGCAGAGCGCCCATCCCGACGCCGAGCTGTACTTCATCACCGGTGCGGACGCGCTGGCCAACATCCTGACATGGCAGGATTGGGCCGAACTGTTCGAACTGGCGAAGTTCGTCGGGGTGAGCCGTCCGGGGTACGAGCTGAACACCGACCATCTCGAGGAACATCTGCGGGACCTTCCCGCCGATGCCGTGACGATGATCGAGATCCCCGCGCTGGCCATCTCGTCGAGCGAATGCCGTCGCCGCGCCGCGCAGGGTCGGCCGGTCTGGTACCTCGTCCCCGATGGCGTGGTGCAGTACATATCGAAGCGGCACCTCTATGTGCCCGCAGGAACGGAAGGTAAGGCATGAGCGCCACCGCCGAAGCGGTCGAGATGGCCAGAGTCGCCGCACTCGCGGCCGACGACAAGCTCGCCACCGATGTCGTTGTCCTCGACGTCTCCGAACAGCTGGTGATCACCGACTGCTTCGTGATCGCGTCTGCGCCCAACGAGCGTCAGGTCAACGCGATCGTCGACAACGTCGAGGAGAAGCTGCGCGAGGCCGGGCACAAGCCGGTTCGTCGCGAAGGCACCCGCGAGGGACGCTGGGCGCTGCTCGACTACGTCGACGTGGTCGTGCACATCCAGCACAACGACGAGCGCAACTTCTACGCCCTCGAACGCCTGTGGCGTGACTGCCCGACGGTCCCCGTCGACGGCATCGCCGCACCCAAGGCCCCGGCCGCCGACGACGACGCGCAGGCAGAGGCAGACAGCGAGTGAGCAAGTACGCCCATGTGCGCACGCTGATCCTGCTGCGGCACGGGCAGACCGAATGGAACGCCGCCGACCGGATGCAGGGCCAGATCGACACCGATCTCACCGAGCTCGGTCGTCAGCAGGCCAAAGAGGCTGCCCGAGAACTGGTTTCACGCAACGCCATCGCCATCCACGCCTCCGATCTGCGTCGTGCCAAGGAAACCGCCCAGGCCCTCGGTGACCTCAGCGATCTGCCGGTGATCACCGATACCCGCTTGCGCGAGACCAACCTGGGCGACTGGGAAGGCCTGACCCACCTCGAGGTGGACGCCGACTACCCCGGGGCCCGGGTGCAGTGGCGGCTCGACGCCACCTACCGCCCGCCCGGTGGCGAGAGCAAACTCGAGGTCGGCGCCCGGTCGCTGCCCGTGGTGCGCGAACTGTACAACGAGCGGCAGGATTGGCCCGGTCGGACTATCATCCTGGTTGCGCACGGCGGGCTGATCGCTGCCCTGACGGCCGCGTTGCTGGATCTGCCACCGGAGAACTGGCCTGCCCTCGGTGGGCTGGCCAATACGAGCTGGGTGCAGCTGTCCAGTCACGGCCCGGATGTCGACCGACCCGGCTGGCGCCTCGATGTTTGGAACGCAGCGGCGAAGGTAGCTCCCGATGTCCTCTGAAGAGCCCGTCCGATCGGTACCGGACGAATTGTTCCAGCAGGTGACGGCCAAGCCCGGACGGCAATTGCCGGACGCGCTGTTCGGCCCGCCACCGGCGCGGCCCGCACGCCCCGAGCGTGAGGAGCCGATCCGTTCGGTACCCGACGAACTCTTCAAGCAGGTCACCGCGCGCAGCACGCGGTCGCTGCCCGACGCGCTGTTCGGGCCGCCGCCTTCCCCGGTCGCGGAAACCGAGGCCGATTCGTCGTCCGAGGGCGAGTCCGGTTCGAGTGCACAGGATTCCGGTGAGGAGTCGCCCGACGACGAGGGTTCCGTAGCGGCGAATGTTGTCGACGATGTCGGGAAGGTCGGCGCCGGTTCGTCCGAGAGCGCCGACGTACTGACAAACGGCTCGGATTCCCCTGCAGCTCAGGCTGATACTGGCACCGCGCAGACAGAAACGGCTCAGCCGCAGGCGGAGGCTTCGGTTGTCGCTCCGATCGAAACTGCTCCTGCGCAGGACGACGCTTCCGGTATCGCTCACGCGGAATCGGTTTCGGTGCACGCTGATGCGGCCGCTGGAGCGCGGCTCGGAGCTGAGACGACGGAATCCGGGTCCACGGCAGAAGGGGAGCCCACTGCGCAGTCTTTGCTCGCGCCTTCCCCGGTCCAACCGACCGATGGTGTGAGTGTGGCGCCGAGTGTTCTCGCGGAACCTGCTGCACCACAGGATCAGTCGATCAGCACCATCGATGCCGAGGCGCCCGCGGTTCGGCAGGAGGCCTCGACCGAGGTGGTGGAGCAGGCGTCGCCTCGGCCGGTGCTGTTGGTGATCGCCGATTCGCTCGCCTACTTCGGGCCCAAGGGCGGGTTGCCTGCCGATGATCCGAGGATCTGGCCGAATCTCGTGGCGGCCGAACTGGATTGGGATGTCGAGCTGGTCGCCCGGATCGGGTGGACCTGTCGTGACGCCTACTGGGCACTGATCGGTGATCCCCGGGTGTGGGCCGCGGTGCCGCGAGCGGGGGCTGTCGTATTCGCCGTCGGCGGCATGGACACCCTGCCTTCGCCGCTGCCCACCGCCCTGCGGGAGACGATCCGCTACATCCGTCCGCCCCGGCTGCGTCGCGGGGTGCGGGCCACCTACAACTGGCTGCAGCCGAAGCTGTCGAAACTCGGTCGCCCCGTTGCTCTTCCACCGAGGGTGAGCGTGGACTATCTGGAGCAGTCGCGTGAGGCGCTGACCCAGTTGCGTCCGGAGCTGCCGGTGGTCGCGGTGTTGCCGTCGGTGCATCGCTGCGATGCCTACGGTCGCGTGCACCGTGGTCGGCCGCGCGCGGTGAAGGCGTTGCGGGCGTGGTCGGCGCGTACCTCGGTGCCGCTGGTCGACCTCGGCGAAGCCGTGCGCGACGACATCGAATCGGGATCGGCCAACCCCGACGGTATCCACTGGGGCTGGGCCGGGCATCAGGCGGTCGCCACCGCCATGACCAAGGCGCTGCAGGAGGTCCGGTAGTCCGTGGCCGTTGTGGTGGTCACCGATTCGGCGGCCGGGTTGCCCGCCGACCTCGTCGCCGAGCTCGGTATCGAAGTGGTGCCCCTGCACGTGCTGGTCGGTGACCGGCAGCTGCGCGAGGGCGTCGAGCCGGTCGAGATCGACTACAGCGCCGACTCGGTCACCACGTCGGCGGCCTCGCCGGGTGAGTTGCGCGAGGCCTACGAACGCGCCATGGAGCACAGCGGCGGCGACGGAGTGGTCGCCGTGCACCTGTCGCGGATGTTGTCGGCGACCTGGGAGGCCGGGCGACAGGCGGTGAGCGAGATGGGCGCCGACGGCCGTGTGCGCCTGGTGGATTCGCTCGGCGCGGGCTTGGCCACGGGATTGCCCGTCCTCGGCGCCGCCCGCCGCGCCCGGGCCGGTGACACCCTCGACGCGGTCTACGAGTGTGCGGTCGCCGCCGCCACCCGTGCCCGCACCTTCATTCTGGTGAACCGCACCGAACAGTTGCGTAAGGGCGGCAGGCTCAGCAGCGCGGCTGCCTTCTTCGGTAGCGAGCTCGTCACCAAACCGCTGCTGCAGTTGGTCGAGGGCAAACTGGAGCTGCGGGAAAAAGTGCGCACACGGTCGCGCGCCGTGACCAAGCTCGTCGCCGCCGCGACGTCCGCCGCGGGCACCGACGGCGTAGCCCTCGGTATCCAGCACCTGGGTGCCGCCGAGGCCGCCGAGTCCCTGGCCACCCAACTGCGCGAACAGAATCCCACCCTCACCGAACTCCACATCGCGGAATTCGGCCCCACGCTCGGTGTTCACCTCGGTGTGGGCGCCCTCGGCGTCGCGGTGCTGCCCGGCGGATGCACCTAGGCCGAGAATCTCGGTGAGGACAACCGGCGCGCCCGGATAAGTCCCCTGCTTACGGTGGAGAACATGACCGCCTCCACCACGCGACCGACCCCACCCGCCGTCGAAGTGCTGACCGTCGACTGGGAGCATCCGGACGCGGACGTGCTGCGCGCGGAGATGTCGGCAGAGGTCGGCCCGCGCTACGCGTATATCGAATTCGTCGGGCCGCCACCGACAGTCGTCGATCCGCGCACCGTCCACAAGACCTTCGTGGCCTACGCGGGCCGGACACCCGCAGGCCATGCCGCGGTGCGCTGGAACGCCGGGGAGCTGGAGCTCAAGCGGATGTTCGTCCGGCCGGCCTTTCGTGGCACGGGCACAGCGACGGCTCTGCTCGCGGCCGTCGAAGCGGCGGCGCGGGAGGCGGGGCAACCGCGGCTCATCCTGCAGACCGGGCACCTGCAACCCGATGCGGTGCGGTTCTACGAACGCAGTGGATATCACCGGATCCCGCTGTTCGCGCCGTATCACGAGCTGCCGCTGTCGAACTGCTTCGCCAAGAACCTGGCCTGAAAGGGTGCGGTGGCCGGGCTCTACGATGCCAGCGTGACCGCATTCGACGAGTTCGACTTTCCCGATACCTCGAACATGCCGCCGCGTAGGCAACACATCCTCGCGGTGATCCGGGATTCGGTGCTCGCGCACGGTTATCCGCCGAGTGCGCGCGAGATCGCCGACGCGGTGGGGCTGCGATCCACCTCGACGGTCTCCAAACATCTGAAGGCGCTGGAGGAGGACGGTTTTCTGCGTCGCGGCGCGGCGATGACCCGGCCCATCGACGTGCGTCTTTTCCTGCGTGGCGCACCCGGCGCGGGCTCCGACTCGGCCGTCAGCGTGCCGGTTGTCGGTGACATCGCGGCGGGCACACCGATCACCGCCGAACAGCATGCCGACGACGTCTTGACGCTGCCACGTGAACTGGTCGGACGCGGTGAGGTCTTCGGCCTCCGGGTGCGCGGCGACTCCATGATCGACGCCGCCATCTGCGACGGCGATCTCGTCGTCGTCCGCAGCCAGCGTGAGGCGAACTCCGGCGACATCGTGGCGGCCATGATCGGCGAGGAGGCGACTGTGAAGGTGTACCGCCGCCGCAACGGACACATCCACCTCGAACCGTGCAACCCCGCCTATTCGACGATCGACGGCGACGACGCCGTCGTCCTCGGCAAAGTGGTCTCGGTGATGCGCCGGCTCTGAGCCCGCCGCTACGACGGACCGAACCAGTCCAGCGACCGGCCGTGCGGGTCGGCGAAGGCCGCCGCGACCCCGTCCAGTGCGACCACCATGCGCGCCTCCTCGGACGCCCGTGGCGGGAGCCGCCCGGACAGCCAGGGCAGCACGCCCGTGCCTTCCTGGGAAATCCAGTGGCAGGGCAGTGATCGCACTGTCGTGCGGAACTGTTCCCTGGCTTCCGGCGCGAGGTAGGTGAGGACGGCGCTGTGGAATACCACCACGGTGCTGTCGGTCGGCGCGGCGCGCACGAGTTCGGCGATCCGTTCGTTCAGATCGCCCGTGACGAGGATCGGTGGGTCGGCCGCGACGATCTCGCAGGCCGCGCGCAGTCGCGTCTTCCGGTCCTCCTGGCCGGGCCAGACGAGTGCCTCCAACCATTCGCGGTTGTGCCGGTCGGTGACGTCGAGTGGGTTCAGATCGACGCCTGCGCGATAGACGACCTCCGGCAGGGCGGTCGGCACGGGGACCGGGCCGGTCACGGTGCAGGGCAACACCACCGGTGACTCGCCGTCCGGTGGGTTCAGCACTGTTGTGCCGTATCGGTAGCTGAAACGGTCCGGGTAGAGACACAAACCCGCGGAGGCGCCGACCTCGATGAGTGCGAGTGGGCCCGGTAGCCCGGCCAGCACCGGAAGCAGTGTCGCCGCGCGGCCGACCTCGTTGGTCTGCGTGCGGTGGGACAACGCCGTTGTCGCGATCGCCTCCCACCGTTCGATCAGCTGCGTGCGGAACTCGCTGTAGGGCACCGCGTTCACGCCGTTCACCGTCGCGGCGGCGAGCACGAGGTTGGGTTGCTGCTTCTCGACGGGCAGCCGCGCCAGCAGGGCCAGGACCGCCGGGTCCTCGGCGATGTCGAGGGCACGGCGGTAGTACAGCGGGGAGTTGGTGTGGACTTCCCGCACCGCGAAGTCGCGGAAGCGTTGTGCCAGGTGCATATGTACCTGCGTACTGCGAATCGGCCATGAGCGCACGGTATTCGGCGAGCACCGCCGGTGGTCGGTGGGAAAGCGCCGCTGACCGAGAGTTGTCCACAGGGTGCGAGTTATCCACAGGCCCGTTGAAAGCCCAGGTGGGCGGCGGGTTTCGAGGAGAGCCGAGGGCTAGCGTCGCCGCCATGCCACGACACGAAGAGCACGAGCGAGTTCGGCAGCGGTTGGGCGGGCTCGCGGTGCAGGACAAACCACGACCACCTACGACGGTTCGGTGGGAGGCGGACGACGAGCCCCTCGGCTACCGGCGGGGCGGCGCCGCCGATCCGCCGCGTACCGGTCACTGGGACGACGACGAGCTGACTCCCGCGGACGGGGCGCCGGGCGAGGTGGGGGCGCCCGGCTGGCTGGACGAGGAAGGCCGGCGCGGCCGGAACCGGTTGGTGCCGGAACGTTTTCGTCAGGCTCGGATAGATCCGGGACGGCGCGGTGCGTTGGCGCTCGGGATCATCGGCCTGGTCGCGGTGGTGCTTACCGGGGTGATGGTGATGCGCGATCGCCCGGTATCGCAGGCGGTGCCACCGGTGCCGGCACTGCGCGCCGAGCACATCACTCCGCGCGCTGAACAGACCGCTGTGGTAGCGGCGGCGAGCGGTGCCGCGACCGATGATCCGGGAGCCGGAACCGGGGGTGGGAGTGGGGAACTCGTCGTCAGCGTGGTGGGTTTGGTGCAGCGTGCCGGACTGCATCGTCTGCCCGGCGGGGCACGTGTCGCCGACGCGATCGAGATGGCGGGCGGGGCCCGCGAGGGTGCCGACCTCGCGGGACTGAATCTCGCCCAGCGGCTCACCGACGGCGATCAGGTGGTTGTCGGTGCCGCCGGGCCCCAGGCGGGTCAACCCGCGCAGGGCAGCGCGATGATCAGTGCCGCCGGTGGGCCACCGGGTTCGAGCTCGGCGGGGGCGGTCGCGGGTCCCGGTGCGGTCGGCGGCAATTCGCGAGTCGACCTCAATTCGGCGACGGAGGCTGAACTCGATGCGCTGCCCGGCGTCGGACCGGTCACCGCGAAAGCGATCATCACGTGGCGGACGACCAATGGGCCGTTCACCGATGTGGCGCAACTCGGTGAGGTGAACGGTATCGGTCCGGCCCGACTGGCTCGCCTGCGCGATCTGGTCACGACATGACCCGTGCGCGAGACGCGATCGGCACCGGCCTGCGTGATCAGGTTGTGCAGGCCGCCGGTGCGGCGGGTCGATGAGGATCGGGGCGGACAGGGCGAGAGCGGAGATGTCGAGCCGAGCTGTCGACCGGCCGTTGGCAACCAGTTCCGCGTCGGTCGGCAGGTCGTCGTCCAGATCGCCGGGGTCGAGTCGTCGTCCATGGGTGACGCCGGACAACACGGCGGCCGACGAGGATCAGGAGCCCCAGGTCCTCGATATGCGGCTGGTGCCCGCCGCGCTCGGGTGCTGGGCGGCCACGCTCATCGCCCTGACCCTCGGGTGGCGAGCGGGGGTGGTGCTGGCCGTCCTGGCGGTGCTGGGAGCGATCTGCGCGTGGGTCGGCTTGTTGTGGGCGATGGCGCATCGCCGGGAACGGTGGCGGGTCGTCGCTGTGGTGGGGACAGCGACGATGCTGCTCGGCGCCGGATTCGGGGCGGCGGCCGCGTGGCGGGAACATCACGTGCAGGCGCATCCGTTGCGGGAATCGGTCGGACGAACCGTGACAGTGGTAGCGGAGATCTCGGACGACGCCAAACAGATTCGGGCAGGCTCGTTCGGCGGTGAACGGCGATGGATCCTCCGGGCAGGACTGCGCGAGTTCGGCAACGGTGCGCACCGCACACAAGCCGGTGGCGCGCTGGTGGTTCTCGCTGCGGGGGAGGAGTGGGCGGAACTCGCGCCGGGACAGGTGGTTCGGTTCCGGGGAACGGTGAGCGAACCGTTGCGGGCAGACCTCACCGTTGCCACGTTGCGGGCGAGCACCGAACCGGAACGCATCGGTGTTCCGCCCTGGTGGCAACGACTCGCGACGGGCGTACGCGCCGACCTATCCGACGCGGCGGCGCGCGCCCTCCCGCCCGACGCGGCGGGTCTGCTGCCCGCCCTGGTGGTCGGCGACACCGCCGCCCTGTCGACTGAGGTCAGAGATGCCTTCGGAATCGCCGGCTTGCAGCACTTGTGCGTAGTCAGCGGAGCCAATTTCACGATCTTGTTGACCGCGCTGCTCGGCTTGAGCCGTATCCTCACCGCCGGACCGAGAACCAGGGCAGCGACCGCCGCCGGGGCAGTGGTGGTGTTCGTGATCCTCGCCCGGCCGGATCCCAGTGTGTTGCGCGCGGCCGCAATGGGTTCGGTGACGGTCCTCGCCTTGCTGACCGGACGACGCAAACAGGCACTACCCGCCCTGTGCGGTGCGGTGATCGGATTGCTCGCCGTCGCACCGGAATTGGCGGTGAGCGCGGGATTCGCGCTGTCGGTTCTCGCCACGGCCGGGCTGATCCTGCTCGCACCGAGCTGGGCGGACTGGTTGCGCGAGCGCGGGTGGTGGCGGGTACCCGCCGAGATTCTCGCGGTGTCGGCGGCGGCCTTCGTCGTGACACTGCCGCTGATGGTCGCCCTGTCCGGGCGGGTGAGTCTGGTAGCGGTCGCCGCCAATGCCCTCGTCGCACCCGTGGTCGGAGTGATCACGGTGATCGGAGCGGTCGGTGCCGTAGTCGCGTGTCTGTGGGTGGACGCGGCCGTGTGGGTGCTGTGGTGTGCGCGCCCGCCACTGTGGTGGTTGCTCGGGGTCGCCGAACACGCTGCCGCCCTTCCCGGCGCCGCCGTCACGGTGCAGTCGGGCACTGCGGCGGGCCTGGTCGCGGCTGCTCTTATGGTCGTCTTGGTGGCGGCATTGCGCTGGTCGCGGACCCGTCGGCTCTTTGCCGTCGTCTGCCTCGGTATCGCGGTCGTCCTGGTCCCAGTCCGGCTCTGGCACCCCGGGTGGCCGCCTGCGGGCTGGGTCCTCGCCATGTGTGATGTGGGCCAGGGAGACGCCCTCGCCCTCGCTGTCGCCCCCGGTGCCGCCGTAGTCGTCGACGTCGGCCCCGACCCCCGCCCCATCCGCCGCTGCCTCGACCGCCTCCGGGTCACCCGGGTCCCCCTCCTCGTCCTCACCCACCCGCACGCAGACCACATCGACGGCCTCGCGGGTGCCCTCCACGGCCGCACAGTAGACGCCATAGCCACCGCCCCCGGCGAAACCCGCCAACCCATCTGCCCCACGCCAACCCTTGGATCGCAGTCGAGGTCTGCGGACGCGCTGCTGAGAGCTACTTCGAGACTGCCGACAGCCTGCGTTCGGTCTGCCTCGAGTGAGACGACTACCAGGGAGAGCGTTGGCGCTCATGACCATTCAGGCGACGGAGTGCGCAGGGTCGTGGAGCTTGCGGAGGACGCGGGGATTCCACTGATCGAGCTGCATCAGGGACACGTGTTGCGTTTCGGGGCGACCGAACTCGACGTTCTCGCGCCGGGGGAGCGGGCCCCCGGTTCGCTGGAACTAGATGATGCCAATGATCGGTCGCTGGTCGTGCGGGCGCGCACGGCACTCGGGACGGTGCTGCTGACAGGCGACATCGAGAGCGAGGCTCAGCGGAAGATGATGCGCGGCAACGACATCAGAGCCGATGTGCTCAAAGTTCCGCACCACGGTTCGTGGACGACCACCGCGGAATTCCTGCGCGCGGTCCGGCCGCGCCTGGCATTGATCAGCTCCGGCACCGACAACACCTTCGGACATCCACACCCGGATGTCATCGGGGTGCTCACCTCGCTGGGCGCGACAATCGCCCGAACCGACCTCGACGGCGATGTCATCGTGCTCGGGAGTGCGACAGAACAACGAATGGTCAAGTCCCGCCGACTACCGCCACCGACACCTCGTCCACGTCGAGCACTGCGATGCCGAGGACGACGTGATCCCATGCGTGAGGCGCTACAGGAAGGCGCTGACACAGTGCGATCGCTCGCGCGGCCGGACCCGTGCGCGGCGGACGAGCCGCGGTATCGCGACCCTCGCCGATCCCGTCGGTCCACCTACGTAGGATCGCCTCGTGAGCGAACTCCCTGCGGTGCATCTGGTTCTCGGTGACGAGGAGCTGCTGGTCGAGCGCGCTGTCGCGCGGGTGATGACCGAGGTACGGGCGGGGGCGCCCGACCCGGATTCGGTGCCGGTGGACAGGATGCGCGCCGGTGACGCCAGCACCGCCGAACTGGCCGAACTGCTCAGCCCCTCACTGTTCGCCGAAGACCGCGTGATCGTGCTCGAATCGGCGGCCGAGGCGGGCAAGGACGCGGTGGCGGTGATCACCGACGCGGCAGCCGACCCGCCGCCCGGCGTGGTCCTGATGGTGCTGCACTCCGGTGGCGGCCGCGCCAAGGCACTGGTCCCGGCGCTGCAGAAGCAGGGCGCCGTGGTGCACGAATGCGCCAAGCTCACCAAACCGGCGGAGCGGGTCGAATTCGTGCGCAACGAGTTCCGGGCCGCGGGCGTGAAGGTCGGGGCCGAAGCGGTGCAGGTGCTGATCGAATGCGTCGGGTTCGAGCTGCGTGAACTGGCCGCGGCCTGTTCGCAGCTGGTGTCCGACACCGGCGGCAAGATCGATGTGAACGCCGTCCGCCGGTACTACTCGGGCCGTGCCGAGGTGACCGGATTCGATGTCGCCGAACTCGCTGTCGCCGGCGACCGGTCCGCCGCCATGGAGGCGCTGCGCTGGGCAACCGACCGGGGCGTGCCGCACGTGTTGCTGGCCGACGCGCTGGCCGACTCGGTCCACACCATCGCCAAGGTGGGATCGGCCGGCCGCGGCGACCCGTTCAAACTGGCTCAGCAGCTCGGTATGCCGCCGTGGAAGGTGAAGAAGGCCCAAGCGCAGGCGCGTGGCTGGAACCCGGCCTCGATCGGCACCGCCCTGCAGGTGGTGGCCGCCCTCAACGCCGACGTCAAGGGCGGCGCCGCCGATGCCACCTTCGCCGTGGAGCACGCACTCGCGCGGATCCTCGACCTGCGGGCCACCGGCTGAGGGTCAGTCGCCGATGACGGCGAGGGCCTCCTCGTCTTCCTCGAGGTCCTCGTACCGGCCCTCCCACTCCTCGTAGAGCGGGATCTCGTCTTCACGGGTGACGACCCAGGCGACGCTGTAGCCGCCGTCCTCGTCGGGCACCATCACGTTCTCGATCTTGAGACCGAGCCCGAGGATCTCCGCCGCGCGGATCACCTCGGCCAGGTCGTCGCCTCGTACCACCGTCTGATTCGCGTACACCGTCAACATGCGCGGAATGGTAGCCGACGACAAAAGCCGCCGTGGTCATCGAGGCCACGGCGGCTGCGTCTTGCGAACCGGGTACTAGCGACCCGGGCAGATCAGATCTTGTTCAGAGCCAGCGCGAGCGCGGACTTCTTGTTGGCGGCCTGGTTGGCGTGGATGACGCCCTTGGAGGCAGCCTTGTCGAGCTTGCGGCTCGCGAACTGCAGCTGCTCGGCAGCCTTTTCCTTGTCACCGCTGGCAGCAGCTTCGCGGAAGTTGCGGATCGCGGTGCGCAGCGCGGACTTGACCGACTGGTTGCGCTTGCGCGCTTCCTCGTTGGTACGGATCCGCTTCATCTGGGACTTGATGTTGGCCACGCCTGTATCCTCTGGTTTCCTGTCGCTGGGTGGTATGTCTTGAAAGCTCGTCGGGCGCGCGCCCACGATGCAGCAGATGGTGCTGAACTACGGGTAACACCGCGCCGAAGATCGAGGTTACCAGCTCGGCACCGCCCGGCGAAATCGACCCCGCCCGTCCACATCGGTGCGGACGGCGAGTTCACCCGTTTCAGGTGATGCGAGAAATTTACGTGTGGCTCACACGGCGTTGTCGCCGGGTAGTGGACAGTTTTCTCCCATGACCTCCACCACAACGCCGGGTACGGCACGATCCGCCTCACCGGCGTTGGTGAGCACGAACGGTCATCCGGCGGTCGCACACACCGGCTTGTTCCACGGCTACGGCCCCGGCCGCTTCGCCGACGCCTTCGACGAGATGTTCGACCCGAACGGCAAGGTTCGCGCGCCCTACCGGGGCATTCACGCGGCGATGGCCGCCAACGACGTCCACGATCTGGCCAAACGCTCCGCCGCCCTGGATCGCGCGTTCATCGACCAGGGCATCACCTTCTCGCTGTCGGGAAAGGAACGCCCCTTCCCCCTCGACCTGGTGCCGCGCGTGATCGCCGCGGCCGAGTGGGCGCATCTCGAGCGGGGCATCACCCAGCGGGTCCGCGCCCTCGAGCTGTTCCTGGCCGACGTGTACGGCGAGCAGAACATCCTGCGCGACGGGGTGATCCCGAAGCGCCTGGTCACCTCCTGTGCGCACTTCCACCGCGAGGCCGCGGGCATCGTCCCGCCCAACGGTGTGCGCATCCATGTGTCGGGCATCGACCTGGTGCGTGACGAACACGGCGATTTCCGGGTGCTCGAGGACAATCTGCGCTCGCCGTCGGGAGTCTCCTATGTGATGGAGAACCGGCGGACGATGGCGCGCGTCTTCCCCGACCTGTTCTCCTCGCACCTGGTCCGCGCGGTCGGCGACTATCCGGCGCACCTGCTGCGGGCATTGCGTGCCTCGGCGGCACCCAACGAGGCCGACCCGACGGTGGTCGTCCTCACACCCGGGGTGCACAACGCGGCGTATTTCGAGCATTCGCTGCTGGCCAGGCAGATGGGGGTGGAGCTGGTCGAGGGTCGTGACCTGTTCTGCCGCGACAATGTCGTCTACCTGCGGACCACCGAGGGGGAACGACAGGTCGACGTGATCTACCGCCGCATCGACGACATCTACCTCGACCCGATGCACTTCCGCCCGGACTCGGTGCTCGGCGTCGCCGGTGTGCTCAACGCCGCCCGCGCGGGCAATGTGGTGATCTCCAGTGCCGTCGGCAACGGCGTGGGCGACGACAAACTCGTCTACACCTACGTGCCGGCGATCATCGAGTACTACCTGGGCGAGAAACCGATCCTGCCCAATGTCGACACCTTCCGCTGCTGGCTCGACGAGGAACGCGCCGAGGTACTCGACCGGCTCGACGAACTGGTGGTCAAACCGGTGGAGGGCTCGGGCGGCTACGGCATCGTGATCGGCCCCGACGCCGACCGCGCCGAACTCGATGCCGTCCGCCGCAAGGTCTGCGCCGATCCGAGGGGCTGGATCGCGCAACCGGTGGTGCAGCTCTCGACGGTGCCGACCAAGATCGGCGACGACCTGGTCCCACGGCACGTGGACCTGCGCCCGTTCGCGGTGAACGACGGCGACAGCATCTGGGTGCTGCCCGGCGGCCTCACCCGCGTCGCGCTGCCCGAAGGGTCGCTGGTGGTGAACTCGAGCCAGGGCGGGGGCAGCAAGGACACCTGGGTGCTGGCAGGCCGCTCCGACGACAGCGAGCTGGCCGGCCCGCAGCTGGTGAGTGATCCGCTCCGCGCCGATCCGTTCGAGCAGGGCCGCGACCTCACCACCTCGCAGGCTCATCAGCAACAGCAGCAGCAACAACAGACCCAGCGGCTGATCGGGGATTGACCACATGCTCGCCCGCAATGCCGAATCCCTGTACTGGATCGGCCGCTACGTCGAGCGCGCCGACGACACCGCCCGCATTCTCGACGTGGCCGTGCACCAACTCCTCGAGGACGCCACCGTCGACGCCGACCGCACGTCGCGGGTCCTGCTCGAGGTGCTCGGCATCGAACCGCCCGGCGGTTTGCGCCTGGACGTCTGGTCGGTCACCGATCTGGTCGCGTTCAGCCACCAGCACGGCGTGTCCATCAGCGAGTCCATCGCGAAGGCGCGCGAAAACGCCCGTGGTGCAAGGGAAGTCACCTCCAGCGAGATGTGGGAGTGCCTCAACACCACCTACAACGGGCTGGCGGCCGCCGAACAGGCCGCCCGTGGGCTGGGTCCGCACGAATTCTTCGCCTACGTCAAGGACCGCGCGGCGATGTTCACGGGCCTGACCGACTCGACGCTGAGCCGCGACGACGGGTACCGCTTCCTGCTGCTCGGCCGTTCCATCGAACGCATCGACATGATGGTCCGCTTGCTGCTGTCCCGGGCCGGTGACCGCACCTCCTCACCCGCCTGGGTGACGGTGCTGCGCTCGGCGGGCGCGCACGACACGTACCTGCGCACCCACCGTGGCGCGCTCGACGCGGCACGGGTGGCCGAATTCATCCTGCTCGACCGGCTTTTCCCGCGATCGGTGTTCCATGCGTTGCTGGTTGCCGAGGCCTGTCTGACCGAGTTGGATCCGCGGCCGGGCAGCCGCGTCGGTGCCCGCCACGAAGCGCAACGCGTGCTCGGCCGGGCGCGCAGCGAACTGGAATTCCTGCCGCCCGGCGTGCTGCTGGAAAACCTGCAGACCCGGTTGCTCGCCTTGCAGAAGGCGTGTCGCGAGGTCGGGGAAGCCGTGTCGCGGCAGTACTTCCACGCCGCACCGTGGGTGGCGTGGACCGATGTGCGGCGCGGCACCGACACCACCGTGACCGTGGAGGGGGAGCTGTGAGCTGGCGGATGCGGGTGGTGCACACCACCGGATACCTCTACGACGCGCCGGTGACGCGCTCGTTCAACGAGGCAAGACTCACCCGAGGGCGGACAGCAGGCAGAACGTGATCCTCAACCGGGTCGAAACCGTGCCCACCACCCGGTCCTACCGCTACACCGACTATTGGGGAACGGCCGTCACCGCGTTCGATCTGCACGCCCCGCACACCGAACTGGAGGTGAGCGGGTCGTCGGTGGTGGAAACCGAACCGTTCACCGAACCGGCGACGGAACTGACCTGGGACGAGTTGCGTGGCGAACGCACCGTCGACCGGTTCGACGAAATGCTCGGTCCCACCGCCTACGTGCCCCGCGACGAGCCCCTCGACGCCGTGGCCAAACAGCTGGCGCGCGGCGTCTCGCCCGCCGAAGCCGTGGTCCGGGCGGCCGAATGGGTGCACCGGGAAATGGACTACAGCGCGGGCACCACCTCGGTGCACACCTCGGCCCCGCAGGCCTTCACCGAACGGCGCGGCGTGTGCCAGGACTTCGCGCACCTGACACTGGTGTTGTTGCGTGCCATGGGAATTCCCAGCCGCTATGTGTCGGGATATCTGCATCCGAACCCGGCCGCGCCGATCGGGGAGGCGGTGGCGGGGGAGTCGCACGCCTGGGTGGAGGCCTGGACGGGACAGTGGTGGGGTTACGACCCGACCAACAATCTGGCGGTCAACGAGCAGCACGTGTCGGTGGGTGTCGGGCGGGACTACGCGGACGTACCGCCACTGAAAGGAGTGTTCTCCGGCGGCGGCTCGACAGACCTCGCGGTCGTTGTAGAGGTCACTCGCCTGGCGTAATGTCCGAAACGCTCGTGCGGACCCCGCTCGTCGCGGGGATCATTCTCCCGGAGAGGTGGTCGCAGATGTCGCTCACAGCACAAGAACTCACTGAACCCGAAGTCATCCCCGAGCCCAAGAAATGGGCGGCGGAAGCGCTCGGCACGTTCCTGCTCGTCATGGGCGGTGTCGGCACCGCGGTGATCGCCGGTGATCGGGTGGGTGCGCTCGGTGTGGCGCTGGCCTTCGGTCTCACCCTGCTGTTCCTCGTGTACTCCATCGGGCCGATCTCGGGCTGCCACGTCAACCCGGCGGTCACGCTCGGCCAGCTGTTACTCGGGCGGGTCACGGTCGTCTCGGCGGTCGGCTACTGGGTCGCCCAGCTCATCGGTGGCCTCCTGGCCGGGTTGGTGCTGTTCGCGGTGGCCAAGAACCTGCCGAGCTACGACCGGCCGGTCGACGGCCTCGGCGCCAACGGCTGGGGCAAGCACAGTCCGTCGGCGGCCACCGGCCCGCTCGGCGAGGTCGTGGTGCAGAACGGGTACGGCATGGCGGCCATGATCATCATCGAGGTGATGCTCACCGCGGTGCTGGTCTTCGTCGTGCTCGCTTCGACCGACCGCCTCTCGGATGTACCGCTGGCCGGTATGTCGATCGGTTTCACGCTCGCCGTGATCCACCTGATCTCGATCCCGGTCGACAACACCTCGGTCAATCCGGCGCGCAGCCTCGCGGTCGCTCCGTACCAGGACGGCGCGATGGGTCAGGTGTGGGCGTTCTTCGTGTTCCCGCTGATCGGTGGTGTGCTCGGGGCCTTGGTGTACGGCATGATCTTCGGCCGTTCCCGGGATGTACTGAGCTGAGACGGGCTTTACGACCCCCGATCCGGTGCGTCCGGGTCGGGGGTCGTCGCGTCAGCTCCAGCTGTATTCGGCGACCAGCCGGTGCGCGACCAGGTCGAAGGTCTTGCGTTCGACGATCGCGCCTTCGCGCCGGATGCCGTCCTCGGGCACATCGAGCACCCGGTCCAGCCGCACCCAGCTCGCCCGGCCCGCGTGGTCCCAGGGACCCGAGCCGATGCCCACCCAGTTGCGGTCGTGCGCGCGTTCGGGTTTCGACGACAGCATCAGCCCAAGCAGCGTCTTGCGGTCGCGACCGACGACCAGGACCGGGCGGTCCTTTCCGTTGGTCGGGTCCTCCTCGAACGGCACCCAGGTCCACACCACCTCACCCGGGTCGGCGCGCCCGTCCAATTGCGGGCAGTAGACGATCTGGCGGGCCCGATGCGCGGTCGGCACGGGGGTGGAGGCGGTCGGGCGCACCGGCACGACGGGGCCGGGCTTGGCGCCGCCCAACGCACCCGCCAGCTTCTCGAGCAGCCGAGGTCCCTGCTTGCGCACGATCTTCGGCCCCTGCTCCTTGGCGATCACGCCGAGCTGCTTGCCGAGAGTGTTCCAACTGCTGGCCATGCTTGGAAATATAACGACTGACCCGGCTCCGGTGCACCGGTGACAGAGCCGCGCGTGTGGTCATGGGACGATGGACCCAGTTCGCCGATACCCCTCGAGGAGTGGAGTGGCTTCCAGCTTTGCCGATACGACGTTCACCGATCCGTCGCGGATCAGGAACTTCTGCATCATCGCCCACATCGACCACGGCAAGTCGACCCTGGCCGATCGGATGTTGCAGCTGACCGGTGTGGTCGAGGAGCGGGCGATGCGCGCCCAGTACCTGGACCGGATGGACATCGAGCGCGAGCGCGGGATCACCATCAAGGCGCAGAACGTCCGGCTGCCGTGGCAGGTCGACGGCACCGACTACGTGCTGCACCTGATCGACACCCCGGGCCACGTCGACTTCACCTACGAGGTGTCGCGTGCGCTCGAGGCCTGTGAGGGTGCGATCCTGCTGGTCGACGCCGCGCAGGGGATCGAGGCACAGACCCTCGCCAATCTCTACCTGGCGATGGACAAGGACCTCACCATCATCCCGGTCCTGAACAAGATCGACCTGCCCGCCGCCGACCCGGATCGCTACGCCGCCGAGATCGCCCACATCGTCGGCTGTGAGCCCGACGACGTGCTTCGCGTCTCCGGCAAGACCGGCGTCGGTGTGCCCGCGCTGCTCGACGAGGCGGTCCGGCTGGTCCCGCCGCCGGTCGGTGACGCCGACGCGCCCGCCCGCGCCATGATCTTCGACTCCGTCTACGACACCTACCGCGGCGTGGTCACCTACATCCGTGTGGTCGACGGCAAGCTGACCCCGCGCCAGAAGATCAAGATGATGTCGACCGGCGCGACCCACGAGCTGCTCGAGATCGGCATCGTCTCGCCCGAACCCAAGCCCACCCAGGGCTTGGGCGTCGGTGAGGTGGGATACCTCATCACCGGCGTGAAGGACGTTCGTCAGTCCAAGGTCGGTGACACCATCACCAGCGCCCGCGACGGCGCGACGCAGGCCCTCACCGGGTACCGCGAACCCCAGCCGATGGTCTACTCCGGCCTCTACCCGGTGGACGGTTCGGACTACCCGAACCTGCGCGACGCCCTGGACAAGCTCCAGCTCAACGACGCCGCGCTCACCTACGTGCCGGAAACCTCGGTGGCGCTCGGTTTCGGCTTCCGCTGCGGCTTCCTCGGTCTGCTGCACATGGAGATCACCCGTGAACGCCTGGAGCGCGAGTTCGGCCTCGATCTCATCTCCACCGCGCCCAACGTGATCTACCGCGTGGTCATGGAAGACGGCAAGGAACACATCGTCACCAACCCCTCGTTCTGGCCGGAGGGCAAGGTGCGCCAGGCGTTCGAGCCGGTCACCAAGTGCACCGTGATCGCGCCGAGCGAGTTCATCGGTTCGATCATGGAGCTGTGCCAGTCGCGCCGCGGCGAGCTGCTCGGCATGGACTACCTGTCCGAGACCCGCGTCGAGATGCGGTACACGCTGCCGATGGCCGAGATCATCTTCGACTTCTTCGATTCGCTGAAGTCGCGCACGCGCGGCTACGCCAGCCTCGATTACGAAGAGGCGGGCGAGCAGGAAGCCGCGCTGGTGAAGGTCGACATCCTGTTGCAGGGCGAGGCCGTCGACGCGTTCAGCGCCATCGTGCACAAGGACGCGGCCCAGCCCTACGGCAACAAGATGACGACCAAGCTGCGCGAACTCATCCCGCGTCAGCAGTTCGAGGTGCCCATCCAGGCGGCGATCGGCTCGAAGATCATCGCGCGCGAGAACATCCGCGCCATCCGCAAGGACGTGCTCGCCAAGTGCTACGGCGGTGACATCAGCCGTAAGCGCAAGCTGCTCGAGAAGCAGAAGGAAGGCAAGAAGCGCATGAAGACCATCGGCCGGGTCGACGTGCCGCAGGAGGCCTTCGTGGCCGCGCTGTCCTCGGACGCGGCCTCGGACAAGCCGAAGGGCAAGTAACTCAGCCGGGTTCGGTGGGTACACGCACGGTGAGGCGTGTGCCGCCGAGCGGGCTGCGGCTCAATTCGGCTGTACCGCCGTGTAATTCGGCCTGTTGACGAACCAGCGCCAGTCCGAGTCCCGATCCGGGTGAACCGGGACGTTTGACGAAGCGGTCGAAAGCGTTGGCGCCCAGGTGTTCCGGGATGCCGGTGCCGTTGTCGTCGATGGTGATCGAGCCCGGCTCCGCCCGGACCCGCACCACGTTCGCCTGGCCGTGGTGTACCGCGTTGGCGACGGCGTTCGTCACGATCAGCATGATTCCGCCGGGCAGCCCTGTCATCGGGACCGGATCGCAGGCGGTGAGCGTGATCTCGGTGCCGGGGTGGGCGCGGCGCGCGTTCTGCACCGCGCGGTCGAGGGTTTCGCACAGCTCGAACGGTTCGAACGCGGCGCGGTCGGTGAGTTCGCCGACGGCCAGGCGCTCGAGATCGGTGAGGGTGTGCTCGATCTGGCGCTCGGCCGCGAGCACGTCGGCCAGGACGGTGCCGCGCTGCTCGGCGGGTAGTTCGGTACCGGCGAGCACCTGCAGATCGGTGCGCATGGCGGTGAGCGGGGTGCGCAGTTCGTGCGCGCAGACGGCGGCGAAATCGCGGGCGCTCGCCAGGGCCTGATTGGTTTGTCCGTGGGCGGTTTCCAGGCGTTCGAGCATGCGGTTGATGGCGTCGGACAGTTCCTCGGCCTCCCTGACCCCGCGCCCCGGCAGCGGCGGCAGGCGGTCGAGGGTATCGATCTCGTGTGTGGCCGAGGCGAGCCTGCGCAGCGGCCGGGCCGCGAAACCGGCCAGCACCCAACCCAATCCGGCCGCGACGAGAACACCGCCCACGCCGATGCCGAGCCCGATCAGCTGGCTGCGGGTGATGGCGGCATCGATCAGGTCGCGATCGGGGTTGAGCCGCACGACCATGCCGGGCGCGCCCTGCACGAGCGCCAGCCCCACATCCGGCGGTGCCGGGCGGGTGAGCGTTCGACCGTCGGGCAGCGAGGCGTTCGGCGGTGCCGGGCTGACCTGGGAGCCCTCGGTGGGCGCGGGTGATGACTCGAAGGGTGTCGCGGGTTCGGCCGGAAGCGGTGGTGCCGAGGGGATTTCACGGGCGGGATGGGCGACGATCACCCGCATCGTCGACACGGTCTCGTCGAGCTGACGGGCGCCCGCCGCCTTCAGCAGTGCCGCGTAGGTGAGCCCGAGCGTCACCGCGACGACCGCGGCGACCACCGCCGACACCACCGCGACCCGGGTACGCAACGACCACGAGCGCGTCCTCACGGCTGCTCCCGCATGACGAACCCGACCCCGCGCACGGTGTGCACCACTCGCTCCACCCCGTCGGCCTCCAATTTCCGGCGTAGATACGACACGAACACATCAACCACATTCGTGTCGGTGCTGAAGTCGTAGCCCCACACGGTGGACAGGATCTGTTCGCGACCGAGCACGATGCCCACATTGCGGGCCAGCATCGCCAGCAGTTCGAACTCGCGTTTGGTCAGGTCGACCGGCCGTCCGGCCGCGTGCACCCGGTGCCCGGCCAGGTCGATCGCCACCGCACCGACACGGATCGTCTCGCCGTTGGACCCGCCGGTGACCGGCCTGCGCCGCAACAACGCCCGCAGCCGGGCCACCAGTTCGCCGAGGTCGAAGGGCTTGGTGAGGTAGTCGTCGGCACCCTTTTCCAGGGCGGCGATGCGGTCGGTCACCGCGCTGCGGGCGCTGAGCACGCAGATGGGGATGTCGTTGCCCAATGCCCGCAACGCCGTGACAACGCCCACGCCGTCGAGCTCGGGCATGTTCACATCGAGCACCATCGCGTCGGGTGCGGCCGAGCGCACCAGGGTGAGGGCAGCGGCGCCGTCGCTCGCGGTGAGCACCTCGAACCCCGACAGTTCCAGCCCGCGCCGCAGCGACGCGAGCACGCGGACCTCGTCGTCGACGACCAAGATCTGCTGTCCGGTCATCTGCTCACCCTAGTGCGATCGATCGTCACAGCAGGTCAGCGCGGGAAAGCCGGGCGCGCGGGGCGTGCGCCGTCGGGCAGCTCGACGACGGTCCGCTCCCCGCCCGGTGCGATCCGCACACATTCGACGCCCTCGGGCAGCTCGCCGGGTGCGCCCGGGCCGATGTGGATCGTGCGGTCGTGGCCGGGATGTGCGGGGAAACGCTCGAGGTCGATACGCGGTTCGAGCGGCGGTTCGGGCGGCACGGGCAGGTCGCCGCCGGGGGCGGTACAGATGATCCGGACGTGTTCGCCGCGGTCGGGTGCGCCGGGGTCGGCGAGCGCGGCGCCGCTGAGGGTCGCGGTGAGCAGCGCCACGCCGCCGACGGTCGCGGTGACGACGCCGATGCGGCGGCGCAGGGAGGAAGTGGTCATGATCGGTCTCCTGGCTGTGTGGTCGCCGACTCGTCTCGGTCGGCGAAACCGACGCTAGGCAGGCGATCTTCACGCTTCGTTGAGCGATCGTTAGAGTTCTCTTGGGATCTGCGTCCCCCCGGTTCCGACGGCTCGCCGAAAGGCGTTGCTCGCCATAAGGTGGGACCGGTCGTCCTGGTGGAAATGACAGTACAGATCCGGGCAATTAGTGTTGGATGATCTTCACTTCGCCTCGTTTCGTGGGTGGGGAGAGTCAGCGATGCGAGTGGTGGAGCAAGAATGACGCGGGAACTGCCTTTCGACGACGATGACGCGCGCGCCGACGGCACCGACACGGCCTACCTGGTGGCCAACGGTGTTGCTCGGGTGGCGCGGGCCGGCGCGTACGTCACCGGTGGCGCGCTGGTCGCCGCCAACGGGACGAGCCCGGAACAGGGCAGCAGCAATGCCGACAGCCGCTACGCCGGCTGGTCGTCGCAGGTGCCGAGCGACCCGGAACCCGACGCACCGAGCCCGGTCCTCACGTTTCCCGACCTGCCCGCGGAACCGGCGCCGAACCCGTTGCCCTACAGCCCCTTCGGTACGCAGCGCCCCATGGACGGCGATGTCACGCTGACCTCGCAGCCACGCGAAAGCGGTTGGCGCCCCGAGATTCCGGGTTCCGACGGTGACCAGGGCATGCGGATTCCCGGCACCGACGACGACGATTCGTCGAACGGCATCGGCATCCCCTCCTACGGGCCCAAACCGGGCTACGGCGACAGCGGCTTCGGCATCCCGGGCACCGACAAGCCGAGCGCCGGCCAGCCCGGCGCCGGACAGCCGGGCGCCGGATTCCCCGAACTCGACGGCATTCCCGGCATCGGCATCCCGGGATACGACGGCCTCCCCGGCGGTATCCCCGGTTACGACGGTGTCCCCGGCGGCGGCATCGGCATCCCCGGCTACGACGGCCTGCCCGGTGCGGGCATCCCCGGCTACGACGGCGGGATCCCCGGCTACGACCACGGCCTGCCCGGTTTCGGTGGGCTGCCCGGCTCCGACGGGGCAAGCCAGGTCGCCGGCCCCGGCGGCGCCTTCGACGGCATCGGTGGCCTGTTCGACGGCTTCGGTGCGATGGTGACCTCCGACTGGCAGGTCGACATGCACGCCGGGCTCGACGGTGTGTGGTTCACCTCCCAGATGAAGGTCGACGTGCAGGTCGGCAATGTCGGCGACGCACTCGACGACTACAGCCAGTGGCTCGGCGACGGAATTCGCATCCCCGGCGAGCCCGCACCGCTCGACGGTGCGGCGAATGGGGTACCCGGTGCCGCGACCGGCCCGGCACTGCCCGGTTCGGACGTACCCGGTGGATCGACGGGTCCGGCGCTGCCCGGCTCCGAGGCCCCTGCGGCGAGCCCTGGTCTCCCAGGATCCGCGGATCTGCCCGCATCGACTGCTCCCGGCTCGACCGGTGGGTCCCTCGCACCCGGACAGAGCGCACCCGGTCAGCCCGCGCCCGGCGCACCCGGTCAGACCGATTCCGTCACACCCGGCCCCGGCGGATCGGCCTTGCCCGGTGCCACCGCGCCCGGCTCTGGCGGGTCGGCCGTGCCCGGCGCCACCGCGCCCGGTCACACCGGACCGGGTCAGACCGCACCGACGCAAGGCACGGTCGTCCCGGGTCAGTCCGCTCCGGCCCCCGGCCATGCGGCCCCGGGCGGCGTAGCGCCGGTGACCGGTGTGCCCGCGCCCACCGCCATGGCGCCCGTCGCCCCCGCGCCGGCGGCCCCGGCGCCGATCGCTCCGGCCCCCGCCGCCATCGCACCCGCACCGGTCGCCGCGGCACCCGCTCCGGCACCCGTCGCCCCGGTCCCGGCTCCGGTTCCGGTCATCGCCGCGCCGATCGCACCGAGCCCGGTGGTCAGCACACCCCTGCAGACCACCATCCAGCCCGACGCGGCGACCACCCCCATCGCCAACGTGCTCGGCGGTCCGGCGGGTGCGTCCCCGCTCACCGCACCCGCGGCGGCTGTACCGGGTCTGCTCGCTCCGGCGCCGGTCACCAAACCCGTTGTGGTTCCCGAGCCTTCGACCAGCACGCCGACAACCCTGCCCACCGTCACTCCGCCGTCGACGCCGACGACCGTCGACCTCAGCACGCCCTCGACGGTGAAGCTGCCCGAGGTGCCGACCGTGACCGTCCCGACAACACGCCCCGACGTGACGGTGCCGACGGTCACCGTGCCGACCACCGGAGTCACCGTTCCGGTGACGCCCACCTACCCCGACGACGACCTCACCACCGGCCCCGGCACGGGCGCGACCACGCCGAGCACCCCCAGCGTCGATACGCCCGCCGACCCCACCGGCCCGACCGCGTCGGTTCCGACGGCGACCGTACCCACACAGCAGCCGACCGCGCCGACCAAGCAACCGACCGTCGACGTCGACCCGCCCGCGGTGGTCACCCCGCCCGCCACGGTGGCGCCGACCGTCGCACCGGTGAAACCGCCGGTCATCGAGACCAAGCCCATCGCCGCCGAGTTCGATCAGCACGACGGCGGCTACTATGGCGCCTCGGCCGGTCTGTTCGAGCCGGGCGTCGGTGCCGCCGACTTGTCGTCGGCGTTTCCCACCGCGCACGCTGGGTACGACTTCGTCTAGTCCCAGAACGAGGACCGGGCCCATGCAACGAGAGTGAGGAACAGGTTGTCTGCCGCGACCGGACTGCAGACCGCGACGGTAAAGCACCCGGACGCGATGGCACCGGTGGTCTCGCTCGTCGACGAATTGCGGGACCTGGTCCGCTCCGGCGGGCGCGACGACCTCGATGCCCGCCTCGGCATGGTGCGGGCACGGCTCACCGATCCCCGGGTGCGCATGGTCGTCGTCGGCGAACCGGGCGCCGGGATGAGCACCCTGGTCAACAGCATGGTCGGCACCCCGGTCAGCGCCACCGACGGCAAGCCGAGCGTGCCGGTGATCGTCGAATACGGCCGGACACCGACCGCGACGCTGGTGAAGTCGGACCCGCGCGGCCGGATCGAGCGCGTGCCGGTGGACCCGCTCGACCCCGGCCCGGCGCTGATCTCGCTCGGCGTCGTGCGCGCCGAATTCGCCGAGCCGAGCCCCCTGCTCGCCGACGGCCTCGTGGTGATGGACGCACCGGGCGCGACCACCCACGACAAAGCGGCCTGGTCGATGATCGCCGCCGCCGACGTGGTCCTCTACGCCACCGACTCGGCCGCCGAACTCACCCCGGCTCAGCTGGACTACCTGCGCCGCGTCGAACGGGTCTGCCCGTCGGTGGTGTGTGTGCTCACCAAGATCGACCGCAACCCGCACTGGTCGCTCACCCAGCGCCGCAACCGGGTCCTGCTCGACGAAGCGGGCCTGAACTTCGCTGTCGCCCCCGTGTCGGCGGTGCTGCACCGCCAGGCGGGCGAGACCCGTGACCCGCGGCGCGATATCGAATCCGGGGTGCCCCAGCTCATCGATCATCTGCGCGAATTCGTGGTCGCCCGCGCCGATTCGGTCGCGGTGACCGCGGCGGTGCGCGATATCGCGCTGGTCACCGACCAGCTCACCGTCACCCTGCGCGCCGAGGCCGACACCCTGCGCGATCCGCGCCGCCGCGCCGAGATCACGCAGCGGCTGGCCGCCGCCCGTACCGAGGCCGATCAGCTGCGTCAGCGCACCGCCACCTGGCAGGTCACCCTGGTCGACGGCAGCGCCGAACTGGGCGCCGATATCGAACACGACCTGCGCCACCGGCTGCGCAGCCTGGTCCGGGAGGCCGAGGCCGAGATCTCGCGGATCGACCCGGCTCGCAAGTGGGCCGATTTCGCCACCGAACTCGACGCGCGGATCTGTGAGGCGGTCGAGGAGAACTTCGTGATGGCGCACTACCGTGCCGTCGAGCTGTCCGAGCAGGTGGCCGCGAAGTTCCCGCCCGACAACCGCACCCCGCCGCTGCCGGAGCTGCGCCTCACCAATCCGGGCGAGGTGCTCGAACCGGTACAACCGCTGGAACCGTTGGAGAGCGCCAAAGCCGGTGTGGGACAGCAGTTCCTGTCGGCCCTGCGCGGCTCCTACGGCGGCATCCTGATGGTGGGTCTCGCCACCAGCCTGCTCGGTATGTCGCTGGTGAACTGGTACTCGGCGGGCGCGGGCGTGCTGCTCGGTGTGAACGCGCTGTGGGACGACCGGCGAAACCGCAAGCAGCGCAGGCAGGCCGAGGCCAAGGTGGCCGTCGCCCGGCTCGCCGACGACGTGATCTTCCAGGTGGGCAAGGAGTCCCGCAACCGGCTGCGCACGCTGCAGCGGGTGCTGCGCGACCACTACACCGAGATCGCCGCCGAGGTGTCGCGCACCGCCGAGGAGGCACTGCGCGCTGCCGAGGAGACCGGGCTGCGCTACGGCGACCACCGCGAGTTGCGCCTCACCGAGATCGACGCCGGACTGCGCACGGTGGCCGCGCTGCGCGCACGGGCCGAGAAGCTCGCCTACTGACTCGACTGGTGTACCGGGGTGTGGGCGGGCTGGAACTGACCGGCCTGACGCGAGTCCTCGGCCCGGATCACATGGGTCACCGCATTGATGAGAGCCAGGTGGGTGAACGCCTGCGGGTAGTTGCCCAGGTGCCTGCCCGTGCGCGGATCGATCTCCTCGGCGTAGAGCCGTAGCGGGCTCGCCAGCCCGAGCAGCCGTTCGCACAGGTGGGTGGCGCGTTCGAGCTCACCGATCTCCACCAGCGCCGACACCAGCCAGAACGAGCAGATCGTGAAAGTGCCCTCCTCGCCGGACAACCCGTCGTCGGTGGTGTCGGTGTCGTAGCGCAGGACAAGCCCGGACACGGTGAGCCGGTCGGCGATGGCGAGCACCGTGGCCCGCACCCGGGGGTCGTCGGCGGGCAGGAACCGGGTGAGCACGATCAGCAGCAGGGAGGCGTCGAGGGTGGTGCCGCCATAGGTCTGCGTGAACACCCCGTCGGCATCGACGCCGTTGGCCAGGACGTCCTCGCGGATCTCCTCGGCGATCTCGAACCAGCGCGTCGCGTGGGTGTGCTTGCCGTGCAGCTGTGCCAGCCGGGCGCCACGGTCGAGCGCTACCCAGCACATCACCTTCGACGCGGTGAAGTGCTGCGGTTCGCCGCGTACCTCCCAGATGCCGCGATCGGGTTCATGCCAGTGGTCGATCGCCGCGTTCACCGTGCGTTCGAGCATGGGCCACAACGAATCCGGCACCTGCTGACGCGATTTCATGTGCAGGTACACCGCGTCGAGCATGGTGCCCCAGATGTCGTGCTGGTCCTGGTCGTAGGCGGCGTTGCCGATCCGGACCGGCTGGGAGTAGTCGTAGCCCGACAGCTCGGGCAACGTTTCCTCGGTGAGGTGGCGTTCGCCGCCGATACCGTAGAGCACCTGCAGGGGGACGGCGTCGCCGTTGTCGCCGGTGGTCACGTCGTTGAGGAAGTTGAAGAAGTCGTCGGCCTCGTGGTCGAGACCGAGGGTGTACAAGCCCCACAGCGCGAAACTCGAGTCGCGCACCCAGGTGTAGCGGTAGTCCCAATTGCGTTCGCCGCCAGGGGTTTCCGGCAGCGATGTGGTCGGCGCGGCGAGCAGGGCGCCGGTGGGGGCGTAGGTGAGGCCCTTGAGGGTGAGAGCGCTGCGCTGCAGATAGTTGCGCCACGGGTGGTCGGGGAAATCGCCGAGGGTGATCCAGCGCCGCCAGCATTCGGCCGTGGTCCACATCTTGTCGGCCGCCTCGTCGAAGGTGGCGGGCGCGGGCAGTTCCGACCAGGTGAGCGCGACGAATCTGTTGTCGCCCTCGCTCAGCCTGGTCCGTGCCCGCGCCTCGCGGCCCTCCAACCCGAGCCGCAGATCGGTGGTGAGTGTCAGGCTCGGGCAGGAGTCGTCGGCGGCGCACGACGCGGTGGCCTGCTCGTACACCTTGCCGGTGTACTCCCAGCGCGCACCGTCGCGGTGGTAGTCGAACGACGGCTCGCAGCTCATCTCCAGTTCCACCGTGCCGCTCACACACTTCACCGTCCGCAGCAGGATGTGCTCGGCGTCCCAGTCCATCGGGGTGCGGCGGAAGCTGCGCGAACGCGAGGTGGTGTTGTGCCACGGGCCGAGGACCAGCGCGTCGCGCACGATCATCCAGCCGGTCTCGGTCTGCCAGGTCGTCTCCAGGATCATCCCGCCGGGCAGGTAACGCCGCGCGGCGGGCACGTGCACGCCGTACGGGCCGATCCGGAAATGGCCGGCGGCACGATCGAGGACGGCGCCGAACACGCTCGGCGAGTCCGGCCGCGGCACACACATCCACTCCACCGAGCCGCTGCTGGCGATCAGGCAGTTGGTCTCACAGTCGGACAGAAAGGCGTAGTCGTCGATCGGTGGGAAGGCGCCTCGTCGACCACTCGAGAGCACCGGCGTCAGAATCGGCAGGCTGTCTTCGTGAGAAGAGGGCATACCCCATGATCTGTGCGATGTCGGCCCGCGTCCACCGCACCGGATGAACCGCCCGGTCGTGAGGGGTGTTCACGACGACCGACTAGGGTGGTCGTCGTGCAACGGATCGCAGGATGGTGGGACGGCTTCGAACTGTGGGTGGCCGGGCTGCCGTTCATTCCCCAATTCCTCGTCGTCCTGGTCGGCATGGTCCCGATCAGCTTCGCCATCGCCTACGGCCTCGACCGCGCCCTGCGCGCGATCTTCCGGGCGCTCGGCCGCGACGACCGCCCCGAGCTCGCACCCGTCCCGGCGCCGGCTCCGGCACGCCCCACCGTCGGCAGCGGTGCCCGCTGATGCCACGTTCGCGCGTTCAGCTCGCCCTCGTCGCCCTGCTCGTCCTGGTCGTCATCGCCTGGTTCTTCACCAGGTGACCGGCGCGCGCCGATAGCGCACACCGGTCGGCCGGCTCAGTTCTTACGCCAGTCGTCGAAACGTTTGCCCAGGTCGGCGACGGTACGGCCGACTTCCTGGCCGACGGTGTTCACCGCCGATCCCACATCGCGCCCCAGATCGCGCACGGTGCGCACCAGCATGTCCTCGGACTGGTCGAACGACTCGCGGTAGTGGCGGGCCGCCTCCTTCACCTCGTCGCTGATGCGCGCGTTGCGATCCTGCTCGCGTCGCGGATAGGTACCCGAGAGGACCCGGTCGTATTCGCCGGACTGGATCCAGCGGCGCAGTTCGGCGGCGCGCAACACCGAGAACGGATGCGACTGCAATTCCAGGTTGAGCAGCTTGAGCACCCCGTCGCGCAGGTCGCCCGACCGCAGGTAGTCGTCGGCCTGGTCGAGGAAGGCGCCGTGGTTCATCTCCTTCAGCCAGGCGCCGCCCGCCGTCTTCATGTGCACGCGCACCGAGGCGTCCACGTCCTGACAGCACAGCAGCCCCGCGCGGTCGCCGGACAGTTCGGACTTGCGGCTCCACTCCATCAGCGCCGCGACGATCGCGCGCAGCGCCCAGCCACCCACCGGCATCCAGCCCACCGAGGCCGACAACCGCATCAGATGCATCAGCATCGTGCGGTACACGGCGTGCCCGGACAGCGCGTGCCCGAGTTCGTGCCCGACGACGAACCGCAGCTCCTCGGTGTCCATCAACTCGAGCAGGCCGGTGGTGAGCACGATGAACGGCTTGTCCATCCCGATGGTGAAGGCGTTCACCGACGGGTCCTGCAGCACGAACATCTCCGGCGTGACCTGCGCGTCGAGCACGCCGACACAGTCGGCGCGCAACTGGTGCAGGGTGCGGAACTGGCGATCGTCGACCCGCACCGCGGTGGCCAGGTAGAGCAACCGGTGCTGGCGTTCCCGCAGCAGGCTCGACAGCGCGCGCAGCACCGTGTCGAACCCGCTCAGCGACCGCAGTGTCACCAGCGCGGTGCGGTCGGCCGGGTGCTCCCAGGTGCGCGTGCTGATCTCCGGAAAACGTGTCCGGACCCGGTCAGGAGCCATGGTCATGGCTGAAATCCCCCCTCGTTGTTGAACTCTCGTCGATTCGAACCATCATGCACGGATCTGCTACAGTTCGCCTGTGTCATCGAGTGTCGTCCCGCAGATCCGCCATGAATTGGCGTTGATCGCTGTCGGCAACCTCGCTGTCGCCGATATTCTCTGTCGTTGATCGGCCACCGGACACTCCTGCGCGTTTCTTCCCAGTAGACTGGCGCGCGCTTCCCTTTCGCAGGTGTCGTCCGTCACTCCGGGGCCTCGGGCCCGAGTCGCGCCATCTTCTCGACATGCGTCAACCCGCCACAACGAAAACCGTTGTCCGGCAGGTCCTTTCCGAAAGGTTCATCCCGATGTCTCGCATCACCCGATTCGGCTCGCGCCGTCGCGTCGCCGCTGTCGCCCTCACCGCTGTCGCCGCCATCACCGTGTCGGCCTGCAGCGGCGGCGCCAGCGACTCCACCGGCGGTGACTCGGCCGCCGACGGGAGCGCGGGCACCATCAACCTCTACGCCTACGCCGTGCCCAAACCGGGCTTCGACAAGGTCGTGCCCGAGTTCAACAAGACCGAGGCGGGCAAGGACGTCGCCATCCGCCCGTCCTACGGCGCATCGGGCGACCAGTCGCGCAAGGTCAAGGACGGCGCCGAGGCCGACATCGTGAACTTCTCCGTCGAGCCCGACATCACTCGCCTGGTCGACGCGGGTCTGGTCGAGTCGAACTGGAACGCCGACGCGAGCAAGGGCATCCCGTTCGGTTCGGTGGTGACCCTGGTGGTGCGCAAGGGCAACCCCAAGGGCATCAAGGACTGGGACGACCTGGTGAAACCGGGCGTCGAGGTGGTGACCCCGAACCCGTTCAGCTCCGGTTCGGCGAAGTGGAACCTGCTCGCCCCCTACGCGGCCAAGAGCGACGGCGGCAAGAACCCGCAGGCCGGCCTGGACTACCTGACCCAGCTGATCTCGCCCGAACATGTGAAGGTGCAGCCCAAGTCGGGCCGCGAAGCCACCGAGACCTTCCTGCAGGGCACCGGTGACGTGCTGCTGAGCTACGAGAACGAGGCCATCTTCTCCGAGCGCAACGGCGACCCGATCGAACACGTCAACCCGCCGGTGACTTTCAAGATCGAGAACCCGGTCGCGGTGCTCAAGAACGCCAAGAACCAGGCCAAGGCGCTGGCGTTCCGCGACTTCCTGTTCACCCCGGCCGGTCAGAAGGCCTGGGCCGAGGCAGGCTTCCGCCCGGTCGACCCGAAGGTCGCGGCCGAGTTCGCCGACGACTTCCCGCAGCCGGCCAAGCTCTGGACCATCGACGACCTCGGCGGCTGGAAGACGGTCGACAAGGAGCTGTTCGCCCAGGGCACCGGCAAGGTCGCGGTCATCTACGACCAGGCAACCAAGTAGGCCGTGACCCAGCGCACACGTGATACTGGACAACTGTGACTGACAGCAGTGGGCACGCCGGGACCGGGGTCACCCCCGATCCCGGCGGTGCCGCGAAACCCGAAAAACGCCCGGCGGGCCGCCGCTTGTCGTGGCTGCGCGTGACCGGCTCGGTCGGCCCGGTCGGCATCGGTGTCGCCGTGCTGTGGCTCAGCGTCATCGTGCTGCTGCCGCTCGCGGCGCTCACGGTCAGCTCGTTCGAGGACGGCTGGGCCGGCTTCTGGGACGCGGTCACCGCGCCCGCCGCGCTCGACTCGCTGAAGGTGACCATCGGCGTCTCGGTGATCGTCGCCGTCATCAACGTGCTGATGGGCACCCTCATCGCCTGGGTGCTGGTGCGCGACGAATTCCCCGGCAAGGGGATCGTCAACGCGCTGATCGACCTGCCGTTCGCGCTGCCGACGATCGTGGCCTCGATCGTGCTGCTCTCGCTCTACGGCCCGAACAGCCCGATCGACATCCATCTCAACGCCTCCCAGCCCGGCCTCGTGGTCGCGCTCGCCTTCGTGACGCTGCCGTTCGTGGTGCGTTCGGTGCAGCCGGTGCTCATCGAGGTCGACAAGGAGGTCGAGCAGGCGGCGCTCTCGCTCGGTGCGAGCAACTGGATCACCTTCCGGCGGATCGTGCTGCCCACGCTCACCCCCGCGATCATCTCCGGTGGCGGCCTCGCCTTCGCCAGGGCGATCGGCGAGTACGGGTCGGTGGTGCTGATTGGTGGCAACATCCCGCGCGAGACCCAGATGACCTCGCAGTACATCCAGCAGCAGATCGAGGTCGACCGGCCGGTCAACGCGGCCGCTGTGTCGGTGGCGCTGCTGGTGATCTCGTTCGTCAGCCTGCTCGTGCTGCGGCTGCTGGCCGAACGGTCCGCGCGCAAGGAAGAGGCGGCCCGATGAGACTGTCCGCGTTCACCCGGCTGTCGTTGCGTACCGTCGCGCTCGGCTACCTGGCCGTGCTGCTGGTGCTGCCGCTGGTCATCATTCTGTGGCGCACGTTCGAGCGGGGGATCGGGGCGTTCCTCGAGTCGATCACCACGCCCGCCGCGCAGTCGGCGTTCCAGCTGTCGATGATCATCGTCGCCATCGTCGTTCCGCTGAACGTGGTGTTCGGTGTGGTCACCGCGCTGGCGCTGGTGCGAAGCAAGTTCCCCGGGCGCAGCCTGGTGCAGGGCATCGTCGACCTGCCGTTCGCGGTGTCGCCGGTGGTCGTCGGTGTGTCGCTGATCCTGCTCTGGGGTGCCGGTGGTTGGTTCGGTGGGCTGGAGACGCTCGGTTTCAAGGTCATCTTCAGCCTGCCGGGCATGGTCATCGCCACCATCTTCGTGACGCTGCCGTTCGTGGTGCGCGAGGTGGAGCCGGTGCTGCACGAGATCGGCGACGATCAAGAACAGGCGGCCGCCACGCTCGGCGCGTCGCGCTGGCAGACGTTCTGGCGCATCACGCTGCCCGCCATCCGCTGGGGTCTGACCTACGGTGTCGTGCTCACCGTCGCCCGCGCGCTCGGCGAATTCGGTGCGGTCATCATGGTCTCCACCGCGCTGCCCGGCGAATCCCAGACGCTCACCCTGCTGGTGCACGGCCGCTACATCAACGACCACAACACCTTCGGCGCCTACAGCGCGGCCACCCTCCTGATGGGCATGGCGCTGGTCGTACTCCTCCTGATGACTCTTCTCGAACGCAAGCGGGGCACCGAATGATCACCGTGACCAACGCGCGCAAGAACTACGGTTCCTTCGCCGCTCTCGACGACGTCAGCATCGACATCCCCTCCGGCGAGCTGACCGCCCTGCTCGGCCCGTCCGGTTCGGGCAAGTCCACCCTGCTGCGCTCGATCGCCGGCCTGGAGAATCTGGATTCCGGCGTCGTGGTCATCGCGGGCAACGACGTCACCCACGTGCCGCCGCAAAAGCGCGACATCGGCTTCGTGTTCCAGCACTACGCCGCGTTCAAGCACATGACCGTGCGCGACAACGTCGCCTTCGGGCTGACCATCCGCAAGCGGCCGAAGAAGGAGATCGACAAGCGCGTCGACGAGCTGCTCGGCATCGTCGGCCTCGATGGTTTCCAGCACCGGTACCCGGCGCAGCTCTCGGGTGGTCAGCGTCAGCGCATGGCACTGGCCCGCGCGCTCGCCGTCGACCCGCAGGTGCTGTTGCTGGACGAGCCGTTCGGCGCGCTCGACGCCAAGGTGCGCACCGATCTGCGTCAGTGGCTGCGCAGGCTGCACGACGAGGTCCACGTGACCACCGTGCTGGTCACCCACGACCAGGAGGAAGCCCTCGACGTGGCCGACCGGATCGCGGTGATGAACAAGGGCCGCATCGAGCAGGTCGGTTCGCCCGAGGAGGTCTACGACCGGCCGGCCAACGAGTTCGTGATGTCGTTCCTCGGCGCGGTCGCCCGGCTCAACGGTCACCTGGTCCGCCCGCACGACATCCGCATCGGTCGCGATCCGAGCATGGCGCTGGCCGAGCACGAGGGCACCGCCGAGTCGGCCGGGGTCACCCGGGCCACCGTCGAACGCATCGTCCGGCTGGGTTTCGAGGTCCGCCTCGAATTGCGCAATGCCGCGACCGGCGATCAGTTCGCCGCGCAGGTGACGCGCGGTGACGCCGCCGCCCTCCGGCTCAACGAGGGCGAGACCGTCTATGCCCGCGCCACCCGGATTCCGGACCTGCCGCAATCCTGACATCACTCAGGCAAAGGCCCTGCGGCAGTCGTCGCGGGGCCTTTGTTCTTGTACGGATCACCGCAGGTAGTCGGTACCGCCGGTCCCGCGACGCGCCCGCCACGAAGAATTTTCCCGATCTCACCACGTGGGCTCACAGACTGTGCATGACACGGTGTCACAGGTAGAAGCGTTTTTACTGGTGAGTAGCTTGTCCGGCTGCCGCGGCGACGCGCGCGCGGGCCGGCTTCCAGGGGTTCGCGGAGTTGACGTGACCACTCGTAGGTGTAACTATTGGAAACAGTAAACGTCCCTTGAGGAGAGGCAGTGACGACGATGTCTGCGCCCACCAACCCTGACGTCGATCCTGTAGTCGCGGAGGCTCAGGCGTACGCCGAGAAGTTGCTGATGCTGTCCGAGGCTTCGGTGAATCGCCACTTCGACCCGTTCGAGGACATCGACTGGGACAACCCCGAATTCGATCCGGACTACAAGCCGGAGCGCTGGGTGCTTGTCACCTCCGCCGACCCGATCGGTCGCCATCCCTGGTACCAGGCCCTGCCGCTGGACGAGAAGATCGCCATCGGCAAGGTTCGCCAGGCCAATGTCGCCAAGGTCGGCCTGCAGTTCGAGGCCATCCTGATCATCGGCATGATGCAGCACATCTTCAACCTGAAGAACAACGATCCGGAATTCCGGTACTGCTCGCACGAGATGATCGAAGAGCACAACCACACCCTGATGTTCCAGGAGATGGTGAACCGCGTCGCCGACGTGCCGGGCATGAACCCGCTCGTGCGTCAGCTGCGCCACCTGGCAGCCCCGGCCGGTGCGCTGTTCCCGAACTTCTTCTTCATGGCCGTGCTCGCCGGCGAGGAGCCGATCGACCACATCCAGAAGGACATCCTGCGCTCGGGTGACGACATCCACCCGATCATGCGCGGCGTGATGGCGATCCACGTGGCCGAGGAAGCTCGCCACATCTCCTTCGCCCACGAGTTCCTGAAGAAGAACGTGCCCGCGCAGCCCGCGGTCAACAAGTTCGTGCTGTCGATCGCCATGCCGATCGTCATGTTCGTGCTCGGCCGCGCCATCGCGACCCCGCCGAAGACCTTCTTCAAGCAGTTCGAGATGCCCAAGGCGGTCCGCAAGGAATTGTTCTACGGCTCCAAGGAGGCCAAGCAGGTCTTCGCGGACTACTTCATCGACGTGCGCGCCCTGGCCGAGGAGATCGGTCTGATGAACCCGGTCGCCAAGAAGGTCTGGAAGCTGCTCGGCATCGATGGTCCGTCGAGCCGCTACCGGTCCGAGCCCAAGCGCTCCGCGAAGCACGCTGCCTGAGACGATAAATAGATGCCCTACGTTGTAACCCAGTCGTGCTGTAGCGACGCCTCGTGCGTCTACGCATGCCCGGTGAACTGCATTCATCCGACTCCGGATGAGCCGGACTTCCGTACGGCGGAGATGCTCTACGTCGACCCGGCCGCGTGTGTGGACTGCGGCGCCTGTGCCACCGCGTGCCCGGTCGACGCGATCACCTCCTCGAAGAAACTCACCGAAGAGCAGAAGCCCTTCATCGAGATCAACGCCGACTTCTACCGGGTGCAGCGCTCGCGTCCCACGCTGGCCGCACCGGTGATGCCGCCCGCCATCGACACCGAACGCTCGCCGCTGCGGGTGGCGATCGTCGGGTCGGGTCCGTCGGCGATGTACGCCGCCGACGAGCTGCTCACCCAGCCCCGGGTGGCGGTGACCATGTTCGACCGGTTGCCGCAGGCCTACGGCCTGGCCCGGCTCGGCGTCGCGCCCGACCACAAGCGCACCCGCAAGGTCGCCGACCTGTTCGACGTGATGTCGAAGCAGGACGACTTCGGCACCTACCTCGATGTCGAGATCGGCACGCACATCAGCCACGCCGAACTGCTCGAGCACTTCCACGCGGTGATCTACGCGGTCGGCGCGTCGGCGGATCGCAAGCTGAACATCCCCGGTGAGGGGCTGCCCGGCAACGTGTCGGCGACCGACTTCGTCGCCTGGTACAACGGTCATCCCGACCACGCCGAGGACCAGTTCGATCTGAATCAGAAGCGCGTCGTGATCGTCGGCAACGGCAACGTCGCCCTCGATGTGGCCCGCATCCTGACCGTCGACCCGGCCACCCTCGCCGATACCGACATCGCGCCCTACGCCTTGAAGGCGTTGCGCGAGAGCAAGATCGAAGAGGTCGTCGTGCTCGGCCGCCGCGGTCCGGCCGAGTCGGCGTTCACGGTGCCCGAGTTCGTCGGTCTGCTTGCCGCCGATATCGACATCGCGATCGAGGGCGAGCTGCCGCCGGTGACCTCGGATCTGCCCTACAAGGTGGAGCAGAAGCTGCGTCTGCTGCACAGCGTGGCGCAGCGCCCGTTCGGTGACCGCAAGCGCATCGTGTTCCGGTACCTGTCCTCGCCCGTGGAGATCCTCGGCGCCGAGACGGTGACCGGCGTGCGGGTCGAGCGCAACGAGCTGGTCACCGATGCCGAAGGTCGCACCAGCGCGGTGCCGACCGGCGACACCGAACTCCTGGAAGCGGGCGTCGTGCTCACCTCGGTGGGCTACCGGGGCGTGCCGACCAAGGACCTGCCGTTCGACGACGCGCGCGGCGTGATCCCGAACGAGGCGGGCCGGGTGCTCGACGCTCCCGGTGGCGATGTCGTGCCGGGAACATATGTGACCGGCTGGATCAAGCGTGGTCCCACCGGGTTCATCGGCACCAACAAGTCCTGTGCACAGGAAACCGTGCAGCAGCTCGCGGACGACTTCAACCGGGGCGCGCTGCGCGACCCGGCGCGTGCTGCGGGTGATTTCGACAAGCTGGTGCGTTCGCGTCGTCCGCAGGCGGTGGCCGGTGGGGCCGCCGCACCGCGCGCGGCGAGTGGCGGCATCAAGCGCCTGCTCGCTCGCGGCTGATCGAACAGCCGAAGGCCCGCTACACCGACTGCGCGGTGTAGCGGGCCTTCGTCGTTCTCACCGAGTGGTGCTCACTGTGCGGTGAAACCACCGTCGACGGTCACCGCGGCGCCCGTGACGAACGATGCCTCGGCACTGAGCAGGAACGCGCACAGCGCCGCGATCTCGGCGGGCTGTGCGATACGCCCGATCGGGTGCAATGCCGCGATCGCCGCCTCTCCCTCGGGAGTGGCGCCCATCGACGCGCGGAACGCCGGGGTGTCGACCGCACCGGAGACCAGCGCGTTCACTCGCACACCGGCAGCCGCGGTTTCCAGCGCCACCGACTTCGTCAGCCCGACCACGCCGTGCTTGGCCGCCACGTAAGGCGCCACCGAGGCCATCCCGACCACGCCGAGGTTGGAGGCGTTGTTCAGAATGGCGCCGCCACCGGAGGCGATGATCGCGGGCACTTGGTGCCGCAAGCCGTAGAACACGCCGGTGAGGTTCAGCTCCAGGTCGGCGCACCAGGCATCGTCGCCGATCTCGGCGACCGGCCCGAAGGCGTTCACCGCGCCCGCGTTGTTGAACGCGCCGTCGAGCCTGCCGTACTCGGTGAGCGCGGCCTGGGTGAGCCGCTCGACGTCGGCGTCGACGGTGACGTCGGTCGGCACGAACAGCGCGCGCCCGCCCTCGGCCCGGATCTGCTCGGCGACCTGCTCGCCCTGGTCCTTGCCCCGGGCGCCGAGTACGACGGCCGCACCCTCGGCCGCGACCCGCAGCGCCACCGCCTTGCCGACGCCGGAGCTGGCGCCGGTGACGAGGACGACCTGGTCGGCGAAACGAGTGGACATGCGTAGTACCTTCTCTCCCTTGATGTTTCGGAGTCCGTGTGGGTCGGTCTCCCGGACTTCGAGTCAACCGTCGGGCAGCGGTGCGTGCTGGCGGGTTTCGGCCGTTGCGTTGACATGTCACGCTTTCCGGGGGTTATACAAATCGAGCTTTCGGTTTTTCCGGCACGTGTATGCGAACCCGTAGTAAATGAATTGATTACCGGTCGGTAATTACTGTCGTAGCCGTGATAACAAACCGAAAGAATGTATTTTCGGTCCACTTCGGGTGATTACTCCCGGGTAGCTGCTTCTCGGAGTCTGTAAGCGCTCGCGCGGACGTTCAGGGGACTGGACGGTCGACCTCATGGGCTTCTACCTGCGGATATGCGCCCTCTTGCATCCGAGGTGGAGTGTCGGGTATCAATCTCACAGCAATTCGGCCATGTTGCCGTTAATCTAGGCGAGCTGTTTGGAAGACGACCGCGGCCACATGAGTGCGCTCGCGTGCTGGACGTGGTCACGGTGCGTTGACGGGATAGCAAAACAATGACCAGAGGTCTGGGTTTGAGCATCGGCACGGTCAATGCGATTTCGGCGGTTGTCGCCGAGGATCCGGCCAAGCCGACGGTACGCACACGCCGTACCGCCCTCACATTCGACGAAGCGGGCCGCCCCCGCATCGGCGCGATCAACGAATTCGCCTCGGCGATCACGGATTTCGCGGACCTGAGCCGCGAACCGGAGCCGATGGTGATCGCGGGGCGTTTCTACTCCGCCACCAACCTGATCGCCGCCGTTGCCACGGGGCTCATCGAGCTGGCCGAGCCGGCTGCCGGGGTGGTGCTCACCTATCCGGCCACCTACACCGAGAAGCAGGTCGCCCTGCTCGGTCAGGCATTACACCTGGCGGGTGCCGGTCAGGTGCTGCTCGCGCCCGAACCGGTGGCCGCCGCCGAATGGCTCGAGGTCGAACACGGGCCGCTCGCACCGGGTTTCGTACTCGTCTACGACCTGGGCGCCAACAGTCTCGACCTGACCGTGCTGCGCGTCGGTCCCGACTGGCCGCACCACCCGATGGTCGGCACACCCGTGCGGTCCACCGACTTCGGCGGAAAGCCGCTGGGCGAGATGGTCGCCCGGTATGCCGTCGAGTCACGCAACGGCCGCGCCACGGCGACACTCACCTCGATGGTGAACACCGACAGCCTGCGCGCCGAACACATCCGCGACACCTTCCCGCTGGTCAGCAAAACCGTTGCCGCCGCGGGCCTGCGGCTGGCCGACATCTCGCGCATCCTGCTCGTCGGCGGGGCCACACGGCCGCCGGAGGTGGCGCGCACCCTCGCCGATCTCGGCGTCCCGCTGGTGACCGTGGCCGATCCGGGTCAGGTCGTCGCGGCGGGCGCGGCCGCCCTGGCCGCCCGCACCTTCGCACCGGCGCAGCAGAGCGGCAACTCGGCGCCGCACGTGGCCGTCTTCTCCAGCGCCGCAGTGGTTTCCGCGCTCGCGATGTCGGCGATGACGGTGTTCGGCAGCCCGTTCGATCCCGGTCTGACACCCGTCCTCGAACGGTTCCCCGCCCTCGGCGCCCCCGCCGACGCCCTGCTCTACGACATGAGCGCCGACCTGCTCGCCGCCCAGACCACGGGACTGGTCAACACGATCGACCCGGTCACCGGCAAGGTGCGCGTCGTCAGCGCGGCCGCGCGCACCGCGTACGAAATGATCGTCGGTGCGGCGTCGGGGGCACCCGAACGTGGGGCAGCGCAGGCGGATTCCGAGGGTGGCGAACGGTTCCGGGCCGGCGGCGGCGACTGCCGTTCCCCGGTCCTGGCTCGCACGTCCTACGGCGACCCCGCACACTTCGTCAACCCGCTGCCGTTCGACAAGCCTTCCGCCGAGTCGCCGACCAACCCCGGCCCCGGGCCCATCACCAACCCCGGCCCCATCACCGACCCCGGCCCCATCACCGACCCCGGCCCGATCGCCGGTGTCCCCTCGGCGGGATCCCCCAATTCCGGAATTCCCTCCGCCGGAGCCCCGACCATTCCCGGCGACACCTCCCTCCCTGCTCCCGGCACCGGTGCTCCCGACGTCTCGCCTCCCGCCACAGGTGGCATCGATATCGGCGTGTCCGACGGAATCGGCAGCGGCGCCGCGCCTTCCGACAAACCGTACAACCCCGGTGGTACCGGCGGCATCCCATCCGGCGGCACATCCGGCGGTTATCCGGGTGGTACCGATTCGGGTGCGTCGACCGGCGGCACGACCGGCGGAACATCGGGCGGCGTCTCCGGCGGGACATCCGGTGGCGCCTCGGGTGGGACTGCCGGCGGAACATCGGGTGGGACCTCCGGCGGTTCGGACGCAGGCGGTTCCACGGGCGGCGCCTCGGGTGGTGACTCCGGCGGCGCCGGCTCCGGGGGCACGTCCGGCGACAGCAGCTCCGGCGGGTCCACCTCGGGCGGAACGTCCGGTGGCTCCACATCCGGTGGCTCGACCTCGGGTGGCACGTCGGGTGGTTCGACTTCGGGTGGCACGTCGGGCGGCTCGACTTCCGGTGGTACCTCGGGCGGCTCGACTTCCGGTGGTACCTCCGGCGGCAGCGACTCCGGTGGCTCGTCCGGCGGCAACGGCGGTGGAGACGGCGGCGGTTCGCGCCGCTGAGGTCGAAGATAGTATGTCGGGCGGCGGCAGGCATCGACCGGCGGCGGAGCACCCTCGGTCTGTGGCCATCGATCGAAAGTCCTTGGGCTGCAAAGTGGTGCACTCGGAGACCATTCGCACCTGTCGCCGCACACCGATACCTGCGGCCCTATCGGAAATCTGCTGGACCGAGCATCCAGATGAACCGACGCTGCACGGATCTGCGTCCGGGTTCCGCTAGGTGCTGCCGGATCTAACGTTGGTCGCGCACCCCCGGCCGCTGAGAGGCCCAGGGGTACACAGGATTCGGTTGCGCTGGCTGGAGCACGGGTGCGTCAAGGGCAGTGAATTTCAGGGTGATCGGGGGGGCGGCGGGGCAGAATGGGTGGATGGCTGCACTCGGGGGAGCGCCGAAACTGATCGCGCTCGATATCGACGGGACTTTGCTGGAGTCCGGTTGCCCGATCAGCGGGCGGGTGGTCGCGGCAGTGCGGGCGGCGGTGGCCGCGGGGTCGCATGTGGTGGTGACGACCGGACGGACGGTGCTCACCACCCGGCCGGTGTTGCGCGAACTCGGGCTCATCGAGGGGCACGCGCTGTGTTCCAACGGTGCGGTGCAGATCGACGTGGCACGTGGTGAACCCGTCGCGGTGGAACTGTTCGACCCGGCACCCGCCGTCGGCGCGTTGCGAGCGCTGTTTCCCGAGATGATCTTCGCCGCCGAGCGGGTCGGCGTCGGCATCTGGGCGACGGGTCACAGCCCTGGGGAGTACTCGATCGGCGATTTCCAGCTCGTCGACCACCACGTGCTCAGCAGCAAACCAACACCCCGGCTCAACGGATGGTGGCCCGGTGGCGACGTCGCGGAGATGGTGCGCCAGCTCGACAGCCTCGTGGTGCCCGAGACCTCCTGGGTCCACGGTGAATTCGGGCCGTGGCTGACCGTCTCACGTCGTGGCGTGTCGAAGGGCTGGGCGCTGGAACGCCTCCGGTGCGCTCTCGGCGTCGACGCCTCGGCGACGCTCGCCATCGGCGACGGCTTCAACGATCGCGAAATGCTGCGCTGGGCGGCACATTCGGTCGCCATGACGGGCTCACCCGACGACGTGCTCGCCATGGCCGACGAAGTCACCGGTCACGTCACCGAGGACGGTGTCGCCACCGTCCTCGAGCGCTGGTTCTGAGCTCAGGAGCTCAGCGCCGCCTCCCGCGCGGCCGTCATCGCCACGAAATGCGGGTTGTACATGATGCCGAGGACGTTGCCGAAGGGATCGAGGACCGACGCCGTCACGAAACCCGCTCCGTCGCCGTGTTCGGTGATCGGTTCGTATTCGGTGGCGCCGAGTTCGAGCAGCCGGGTGAGGGTGGCGGCGAGATCGTCGACGTGCCAGTACACGATTCCGCCGCCACCGGGTGCATTGCGGGCACCGGCCGGCGCGTACGCCCGGTTGATGATGCCGAGTTCGTCCTGCCCCGGGCCGAGCCGGAACTCGTAGTAGCCGCCCGGCACCTCGTAATACGGTGCGAGGCCGAGGAATTCGGTGTACCAGTCCTTGGCGGCGGTGAGGTCGTCGGCGTAGTAGGTGGTGGTGGCCATTCCGCGCAACATGTCTGCTCCTGGGTCGGTGTGCTGGTGTTTCCCTGAACTCTGCCAGGCAAAGTGCTCACCGAATGAGCACTTTCTTCGGCAGAATCATGGGTATGCGAGCGGACCGATTGGTGGCGACCCTGTTGTTCATGCAGGCGCGGGGCCGGGTGACGGCGGCCGAGGTGGCCGCCGAACTCGAGGTGTCGGTGGCGACGGCTCGCCGCGACCTCGAGGCTCTCTCGGCGGCGGGCATTCCGGTGTATCCGCAAGCCGGACGGGGAGGTGGGTGGTCGCTGATCGGTGGCGCGCGCACCGATCTGTCCGGACTCACGGCGGGGGAGACCAGGGCGCTGTTCCTGCTCGCGGGCCCGGCGGCCGCCGCGGCTCCCGAGGTGAAGTCCGCCTTGCGCAAACTGGTCAGGGCCTTGCCGCAGACCTTCCGTGCCGACGCCGCGGCAGCCGCCGACGCGGTGGTCGTCGACCCGGCACGCTGGGGAAGGCCCGACCCGCAACCACCCGCCGTCCTCGACACATTGCAGCGTGCCGTGGTCGATCGACGACGTGTCCGCATCGAATACGCGCGGGCGGGGCAGGCCACGATGCGCACCGTCGACCCGTGGGGCCTGGTCGAGAAGGAAACGATCTGGTACCTGCTAGCGGGGACCGAGCGAGGTCAGCGCACCTTCCGTCTCGACCGGATCGGCGCGGTGACCGTTCTCGACGAACCCGCCGAGCGACCAGCCGACTTCGATCTGCACGCCGAGTGGTCCCGGGTGGTCGACCGGATGGAGCGTCGCCGCTCGGCCGTCGCCGCCCAGGTCGCGGTGTCCGAGCGCTTGGCTCCCATCCTCGCCGATCAGCAGGGCCGCAACTGCACCCTGGTCGGCAGCACCGGCGACGGCCGGGTGCTGGCCGAGATCACCGCCGACACGCCCAAGATGGTCGCCCGCCAGCTCGCGGGCTGGGCGGGCGACATGGAGGTGCTCGGCCCCGCCGAGGTGAAAGCCGAATTGGTGGCTATCGGCGCGGAACTGATGCGCGTTAACAGTTCACAACCTGGTGAACCCGGTCAATAGCGGCCGCACAGTCACCGCCCCGACCGGCCCCGACCGCAATCCCTCGAGCACCGCGTCCGACATCTCCCCGAAGGTCTCGAACGACTCGATGGTGCAGTGCGCCATCACGTCCTGGATGTAGGGGTCCGACATCTGCCAGTGCGCGAGAACCGCTTCCGAGTCCGGATAGAGCTGGAAGCTGTGCGCCAGCCCGGCCTCGCATCGAGAAAGACCTGCACCATCAGCTGCGGTCCGTGCTCTCTGACGAAGGCCACGGCACGCCGCACGGCCTCGCCGAACTCCTTGGTGTGCCCCTCGGTGATTCGCATGGTGTTGTGAAACAGGATGCTCATGAAGTCATCGTGAAACCTCGAGCGTGGTTGATGTCAAGGCTGTCGTCCGATGGTTCGCCGGTGGCTTCGAGCAGGATCGGCGAGGGTGGAGAACGCGACGAGTCGGTACCGCGCCTGGCGCATGGGCGGTCGTGTGACGACGGTTCGCCCGGCGCGGCATGTCGCGCCGGGCGTCGAAGCAGCTCTCAGTGGTGCTGAGTGGTGAGGGTGAAAGCTGCGGTCCGCACCGTGTCGTCGTGCTTGAAATCGAGGAACAGGCGGTAGGTGCCCGGCCCGGGAACGGCGGTGTGGAAGGAGACTTCGGGCCCGGAAGGCGTGATGCCGTCGCCGGGTTCGCCGTTGGGATGCACGTGAACGTAGGCGAGGTCGCCCGCCCGCAGGATCACCAGGTGACCGAAAGCCGCCAGGTAGGGCTGCAGATCGGTGACCGGCGCACCGTCCTTGTGCACCGTGAGGGTGAGCAGATCGCCCTCGGCGCGCAATTCGCCGTCGACGGTCACGGTGTACCCGTCGACCTCCGTGCTGCGATTCACCGCCGGAACCTGCTGCGGCGCATAGTGACCGGCGACGGCGAGGTCCGCTCCGAGGGTGATGGTGCGGCCGAGAGCACGCGGGGCGATATCGGTGAACACCCGGTAGGCGCCCGCCTCCGGCAGTTCCAGCTGGATCGTCCAGGTGCCGTCGGCCTCCCGGCGCGGATGCACATGCCAGAACCCGGTCAGCTCACGCCGCGCCACGATCAGGTGCAGTTCGCGATCGTGGATGGGATCGAACTCGGTCACCGCCGACCCGTCGGGCCCGAGAATCCGGAACCGGAAGTCGATGACGCCCGGCTGAGCCACGGTGGTCGCCAGATCGAGGGTGTACCCGTCCTGGGTGATCTGCAGCCCGCCGGGGAGTCCGGCAGCGTGCGCGCCGTGGTCACCGTGACCGGCATGATTCGCCTGCGGTGCTGCGACTGCGTCGCCGGTGTCATGACCACCATGGCCGGAATGCGCACCGTGCGCGGCGTGGTCCCCGTGCGCGGCCTGGCTGTCGCGGCCGCCGTGTGCTGCGTGGTCGACGTGATCCGCATGAGCTGCCTGCGCCGCGTGCGCGCTGTGCCCGTGTCCTGCGTGCGATTCCTGCTGCGCCTGAGTGCCGTGTTCGGCATGGCCGTGGGCGCTGTGGGCGGCGTGTTCGCCGTGCGCACCGAGGTGTGAGGTGTGTTGTGCCGCAGCGCTTTCGGGAGTGGTATCGAGAGCGTTCGTGTTGTGGGCGGTGTGGGAGTTGATGGTCATTGTCTTGCCTCTCTGATCCCTAGTGCGTTGACACGAATTTATACCCCCTAGGGGTATGCAGTAAAGGGATCGGAGTGTGATCTGTCGCACTAGCGCAGCCGGCTTCGGGAGCATTTCGGGAGATGCAGGCGAGGCGTCAAGGGCGCGAGCTATGCGCAGGAAAGGCGATCGGAGGCGTCTGCGGATGCTGTGCGCCGAAGATCGGCGCGGAAATCGGACCCGACCAGCTCCTCGGCGGTGCGCCGGCGGGATTCGTCAGGCGGAGAGTTCGAGATCTGTCGCGATCGCCGCGTCGTATCGGGACCAGATCACCTCGGTGAGCGCGGGGTGCGGGCCGATGACATCGGCGTGTACGAGGCGCGGCGCGTGGTGCAGCAGGCGGTCGGTGAGCAGCCCCGGTGCGAGGAACCACGGCGCGACGACGACCTGTTCGACTCCGCGCGCATGTAACCGGTCGACCGCGACATTGATGCTGGGTTCGACTGTGGCAAAGCACATTTCGGTGCGAAGACCGGTCATCACCGCAAGCCGTCGAGCAACGGCGGCGGTCCGGCGATTCGCCGATTCGTCACGAGATCCGACGGCGGCAACCGCGACCCCCACGGTGGCACGGCCGCTTTCGTGCGGGAGAGCTGCCGGTGTCGTCGGGCGGTGCATCGAAACAGGCTCTGGCACAGGGAAACCCACCGACAACCCGGCGACCCTGTCGGCAAGCGCCGCGATCAATCGCGAATCCGCCCCGAGCACCTCGGTCTGGGTCAGGCGCACCAGCGGATGCCTGTTCGCCGACTCCGTCAGGAGGGCGGGCAGATCGACTCGCGCGTGAAAAGCGTTGCCGAGCAACAACGGAACAACGATCACCTCGCGATGCCCGAGCGCGGCGAGCTCGTCGACGACCTGGTCGAGCGAGGGCGCGCTGAGGTCGAGAAAAGCCAACCGGACCGTCAGATCCGGTCGTGACGCGGCGACCGAGGCGACCACCGCCGCCATCGTCGTCGCCGAACGCGGATCACGGCTGCCGTGGGCCACCGCGATCAGTGCGGGCCCGCCTCCGCCGCGCGGCACCGGAACGGCACCGCGCGGCGAGACGAGCGAGCGTGTCATCAGACCGTGGTACCGACCTCGACCGAGGTCAGCACGTCGCCGACCAGGCCGGCCGCGAGGGTGTTGCCACCGGCGGGATCGATCAGCAGGAACGAACCGGTGTGCCGGTTGGTGCGGTAGTCGTCGGCCGGGATCGGCTCGGCCAACCGCAGCGACACCCGTCCGATGTCGTTGAGCTCCAACGTCTCCGGGCTCGGCTGGGCGGTGAGCGTCTGCTCGTCGAACCGCTCCACCAGCGCGCCGACGATCGCCTGCGTGGTCTTGGCGCCGTGCTTGAGCAGCAGTCGCGCGCCGGGACGCAGCGGCTTGTCGCCGAGCCAGCAGACGGTGGCGTCGAAGGTGTCGATCGCCTCCGGGGCGTCGGCCACCGAGGCGATGATGTCGCCACGCGAGATGTCGACCTCGTCGGCCAGGATCAGCGTCACACTGCGCCCCACCTGGGCGACCGCCAGCTCACCGTCGGGGGTGTCGATGCGCTCGACGGTGGTGCGGATGCCCGAGGGCAGCACAACGATCTCGTCGCCGGGCGACACCGAACCGGCCGCGATCTGACCGGCGTACCCACGGTAATCGGGGTACTCGGCGGTGCGCGGACGGATCACGTACTGCACCGGGAACCGCAGCCCCAGCGCATGCGTGCCCGTCGAATCCGCATCCACCGGAACAGATTCCAGGTGCTCGATCAGCGAGGGACCGTCGTAGTACGGGGTGTTCTCGGAGCGGCTGGCGATATTGTCGCCGTGCAGCGCCGACACCGGGATCTCGAGGACGTCCTCGTCGGCCCAGCCCAGCTTCGAGGTCAGCGAGTTGAACTCCGCGGAGATCTCGGCGAACACCTCGGCCGGATTGTCCACCAGGTCGATCTTGTTCACCGCGAGCACCAGCTTCGGCACCCCGAGCAGTGCCAGCACCGCGGCATGGCGACGGGTCTGCTCGATGACGCCCTTGCGCGCGTCGGTCAGCAGGATCACCAGCTGCGCGGTGGACGCGCCCGACACGGTGTTGCGGGTGTACTGCACGTGGCCGGGAGTGTCGGCGAGCACGAACGAGCGCTTGGGCGTGGCGAAGTAGCGGTAGGCCACGTCGATGGTGATGCCCTGCTCACGCTCGGCACGCAGACCGTCGACCAGCAGCGACAGGTCGGGGGTCGACAGACCCTTGTCGACGGAGGCGCGGGTTACGGCGTCGATCTGATCGGCCAGCACGGACTTCGTGTCGTAGAGCAGCCGTCCGACCAAAGTGGACTTGCCGTCGTCGACAGAACCGGCGGTGGCCAGCCTCAATAGGTCGGACATATCAGAAATAACCCTCTCGCTTGCGGTCTTCCATGGCGGCTTCGGAGACGCGGTCGTCGCCACGGGTGGCGCCACGCTCGGTCAGCCGGGACGCGGCGACCTCGGCCAGGATGGCCTCGTTGTCGGCGGCGTCGGAGATGATGGCGCCGGTGGTCGAACCGTCACCGACGGTGCGGTAGCGCACGGAGCGGGTCTCGAGGACCTCGTTCTCGTTCGGGCCGCCCCACACACCGGGGGTCATCCACATGCCGTCGCGCTGGTACACCGGGCGCTCGTGGGCGTAGTAGATCGAGGCCAGGTCGATGTCCTCGCGGGCGATGTAGCGCCAGATGTCGAGCTCGGTCCAGTTGCTCAGCGGGAACACGCGCACGTGCTCACCCGGCGCGTGCTTGCCGTTGTAGAGGTTCCACAGCTCGGGACGCTGACGCTTCGGATCCCACTGGCCGAAGGCGTTGCGCAGCGAGAAGATCCGCTCCTTGGCGCGCGAACGCTCCTCATCGCGACGGCCACCGCCGAACACCGCGTCGAAGCGGTGTTCGGTGATGGCGTCGAGCAGCGGAACGGTCTGCAGCGGGTTGCGGATGCCGTCGGGGCGCTCGGTGAGGCGACCGTCGGCCAGGTACTCCTCGACCGAGGCCACGTGCAGGCGCAGGCCGTACTTCTCCACCACCTTGTCGCGGAACTCGAGCACCTCGTCGAGGTTGTGCCCGGTGTCGACGTGCAGCAGCGCGAACGGCAGCGGCGCGGGCCAGAAGGCCTTGAGCGCCAGGTGCAGCAGCACCGTGGAGTCCTTGCCGCCGGAGAACAGGATCACCGGCCGCTCGAACTCGCCCGCGACCTCACGGAAAATGTGGATCGCCTCGGATTCCAGCGCCGCGAGGGTGTCGAACTCGGTCAGGCCGAGGTCGCGTTCGGTGGTGTGGGTACTCACAGGCTCACTCCCAGAGGTGGTGACGGTCATGATTGGTGCAATCCGCATTCGGTCTTGGCCAGTCCGGCCCAGCGGCCGCTGCGCGGATCGGACCCCGGCTCGGGCTTGCGCGTGCACGGTGCGCAGCCGATGGACGGGTAACCCTCCTCCACCAGGGGATTGACGAGGATGCCGTTGGCCTCGATGTAGGCCTGCATCTCGTCGTCGGACCACGGTGCGATCGGGTTGATCTTCACCAGGCCGAAGGCTTCGTCGAAGGAGATCAGCGGTGCGTTGGCGCGGGTGGGCGCCTCCACGCGGCGGATGCCGGTGACCCACGCGTTGTAGCCCGCGAGGGACTTCTTCAGCGGCACGACCTTGCGCAACCGGCAGCATTCGGCGGCGTCGCGGGCGAACAGGTCCTTGCCGAGCAGCTCGTCCTGTTCGGCGACGCTGTGCTCGGGGCGCACGTTGATCACGTTCACCCCGTACACAGCCTCGACCGCGTCACGGGTGCCGATGGTCTCGGCGAAGTGGTAGCCGGTGTCGAGGAACAGCACATCGACGCCGGGGCGGGTCTGCGCGGCCAGGTGAACCAGCACGCCGTCCTGCATGTTGGAGGCGACGATGTAGTTGTTGCCGAAAGTGCGGTCGGTCCAGGCGATCAGGTCGGCGGCCGAGGCGTCGGGGCCCAGCTCGGCCGCGCCCTGCTCGGCGAGCGCGCGCAATTCGTCTTCGGACAGCTTGGCGGCGAGATTCGTTGTCACAGTTGAGATCTCCTCATCCACTAACGGAGGTCGGCCTCGTCGGCGCGAACCGCCCACACCGCGAAGCGTTCACCGTCTTCGCGGTTCTTGACGAAGTTGCGCACGACTCGCTCGATGTAGTCGCCGAGCTCGACACTGGTCACCTTGTGCTGGCGCAGCTTGCGGCCGAACCCGCTGTCCAGACCGAGGCTGCCACCCAGGTGAACCTGGAAGCCCTCGACCTGATTCCCGTTGCCGTCGTCGACGAGCTGGCCCTTGAAGCCGATATCGGCGATCTGGGACCGGCCGCAGGAGTTCGGGCAGCCGTTGATGTTGATGGTGATCGGCACGTCGAGCTGCGCGTTGATGTCGGCCAGGCGCTGCTCGAGCTCGGGGGCGAGCACCTGCGAACGCTTGCGGGTCTCGACGAACGACAGCTTGCAGAACTCGATGCCGCTGCACGCGAGCAGGTTTCGCCGCCAGGCCGACGGACGTGCCTGCAGGCCGAGCGGTTCCAGCTCGTCGATCAGGGCGTCGACCTGGTCGTCGGCGATGTCGAGGACGATCAGCTTCTGGTACGGGGTGAACCGGATGCGGTCCGAGCCGTACTTCTCGGCGGCGTCGGCGACCTTGCTCAGGATGGTGCCCGAGACGCGACCGGCGATGGGGGAGAAGCCGACGGCATTGAGGCCGTTGCGCAGCTTCTGCACGCCCACGTGGTCGATCGGCTTGGCGGGCTGCTCCGGGGCGGGCCCGTCGATCAGCTTGCGCTTCAGGTACTCGTCCTCGAGGACCTGGCGGAATTTCTCGATGCCCCAGTCCTTGATGAGGAACTTCAGGCGCGCCTTGGTGCGCAGGCGACGGTAACCGTAGTCGCGGAACAGCGACACCACGGCTTCCCAGACGTCGGGAACCTCGTCGAGCGGCACCCACGCGCCGACCCGCTTGGCCAGCATCGGGTTGGTCGACAGGCCGCCACCGACCCACAGATCCAGGCCCGGTCCGTGCTCGGGGTGGTTCACGCCGACGAACGCGACGTCGTTGATCTCGTGCACCACGTCCTGTTGACCCGAGATCGCGGTCTTGAACTTGCGGGGAAGGTTGGAGTACTCCTTCTTCCCGATGTAGCGCTTGACGATCTCGTCGATCGCGGGCGTGGGGTCGATGATCTCGTCGAGCGACTCACCGGCCAGCGGCGAACCGAGGATCACGCGCGGGCAGTCGCCGCATGCCTCGGTGGTGTGCAGGCCGACCGACTCCAGCCGACGCCAGATCTCGGGGACGTTCTCGACCTCGATCCAGTGGTATTGGACGTTCTCGCGGTCCGACAGGTCGGCGGTGTCGCGGCCGAACTCGGTGGAGATCTGGCCGATGGTGCGCAGCTGGGCGGCATTGAGCGCGCCACCGTCGCAGCGCACGCGCATCATGAAGTACTTGGCTTCGAGCAGGTCGATGTTGTCGTCGTCGGTCCAGGTGCCGTCGTAGCCCTCTTCACGCTGGGTGTAGAGACCCCACCAGCGGAAACGGCCACGCAGGTCGGCTTTGTCGATCGAGTCGAAGCCGCCCTTGGCGTAGATGTTCTCGATCCTGGCCCGCACATTGAGCGGGTTGTCGTCCTTCTTGGACTGCTCGTTCGGGTTGAGCGGTTCGCGGTAACCGAGGGCCCACTGGCCTTCGGAGCGGCGGCGGACCGGCTTGCCGGTGCGCTCGCGCGGCGCGACCGCGCCTTCGGGGCGCGGGCGGTCGGGCCGGATGCGGCGCTCGGTGACCGGGCGCTCGGGACGGGCCTGCGCCGTCGACTGTTCGGTCGAACCGGCGTCGGTGCTCGACGTCATGTGGGGTCGCTCCTGCGGGGGTGGGTGAACATCCGTGCTGAAGGCGCGAGGGGCTGGCTCGCGTCAGGTGGTCAGCGGGCCGATGAAAGTCGAAGGCACCGGGAGATTCCCGGGCGGACGCCGCTGCGCTACCGGTGGAAACCGGGCCGACAACAGGCGCTGCAGACACGCTGGAAGTCGACGTGGCGACGAGCCACGAGTCGTACTCCAGTTGCGTGCATGCGCCTATTGTGCCATGTCAGGGGGGTCGTTCCGACCGCAAGGAGATATTTCCCGCACTTTCGAGGGAAATCCCCTGGACGACCGTACCGTTCTGTGACAGGGGTCATAGTTCCGGCGCGGGAAGTTACCGGCGATTCGCCCGAGGGCATAGCTGTGTCGGGCGCCACAACGGTTGACCTCAACCACCGTTGAGGGCGCACAGTGTCCGCATGAGCAACGACGTCACCGTGGCGGGCCGGATCCCCGCCGATCTCGACACCGAACTCGCGGCCATTCGCGCCGTCGTCGGGACCATCGCGCACGCGCAGGACAACGAACTGATCGAGGAGTTCGTCTCCGTCTTCCGCGAGGACGCGATCTGGACCACGGGGCACGGCAAGCGGCTGTTCGGCCGCGCGGCCATCGCCGAGTTCACCGCCCAGGTGCTGCCCGGCGCGACCACCCATGGCAAAGCGACCTACGAGATCGAGCACGTGCTGTTCCTGCGACCCGATGTGGCCGCGGTGAAGATCCGGCAGAGCTACTTCACGCTGGACGGCGAGCTGTCGGGGCAGGGCACGCCCATGTACGTGATGACCAAGGAAGACGGGGTCTGGGTGCTCACGGCAAACCAGAACACCCCCGTGGTGGACTGACCGCCCAGCCTTCGTGCGCTGACCGTCGCCGGGACCGGCGTCCGGGCAGTGTTCGGACTTTTCGACGATAGGTGCATAGCTGGGCCACGGGTCGCTCGCTCGGTCGATCGAGCGACCCGCGCGGTGCCGAGTCCGGCTGGGTCCTGCGTGGCGAAGCGCGGGCGCAATGACCGGTGCCGGGGCCGGACGCGACAGTTCGCCGAGGCCCGGCAGACTGTAGGGGTGACTACCAGCGCAACTCCCGTGGCTCCCGGGGCGACACCGGCCGACGCCGAGCGGCCGGTGCTGCGCGATTTCGGGGGCGGCGCGTTCGGCGTGTACGTGCATGTGCCCTTCTGTGCCACACGCTGCGGATATTGCGACTTCAACACCTACACGGCGGGGGAGCTCGGCACCTCGGCGTCGCCGCAATCGTGGCTCGAGGCATTGCGCGGCGAGCTCGCCACCGCGGCGACCGAGTTCGGTGCGCTGCCGAGCGCGACCCCCGAGGTCTCGACGATCTTCGTCGGCGGCGGAACACCGTCGCTGCTCGGCGGTGACGGGCTCGCGTCGGTACTCGACGCGGTGCGCGCGAACTTCACCCTCGCCAACGACGCCGAAGTGACGACCGAATCCAACCCGGAATCGACTTCGCCGGAGTTCTTCGACCGTCTCCGCGCGGCGGGATACACCCGGATCTCGCTCGGCATGCAGTCGGCCGCGGCGCACGTCCTGAAGGTGCTCGACCGCACCCATACGCCGGGCCGGGCGGTTGCCGCGGCGAAGGAAGCGCGAGCCGCCGGATTCGAGCACGTGAACCTCGACCTCATCTACGGCACACCCGGCGAGACCGACGCCGATCTGGACGCGAGCCTGGACGCGGTGCTGGCCGCCGGTGTGGATCATGTCTCCGCCTACTCCCTGATCGTGGAAGACGGAACCGCGCTGGCGCGCAAGGTCCGCCGTGGTGAACTGCCCGCACCCGACGACGATGTGCTCGCCGCCCGTTACGAGCGCATCGATGCCCGTCTGGCCGAGGCCGGTCTCGGCTGGTACGAGGTATCCAATTGGGCCGCAAACGATTCCGCGCGCTGCAGGCACAACCTCGGCTACTGGGCCGGTGGTGACTGGCTCGGTGCGGGTCCCGGCGCGCACAGCCACGTGGGTGGTGTGCGCTGGTGGAACGTGAAGCACCCCGCCCGCTACGCCGACCGCGTCGCCCTCGGTGGTCTGCCCGCCGCGGGCTGGGAAGCCCTCACCGACGACGAGCGCTACACCGAACACCTCATGCTCACCGTTCGCCTGCGCACCGGCCTTCCCCTCGCCGACCTCGCCCCCTCCGCCCGGCCCGCCCTCGACCGTGTTCTCGTCGACGGGTTGGCCCAGGTCGTCGACGACCACCTCGTCCTCACCGATCGTGGACGACTGCTGGCCGACGGCATCGTCCGCGATCTCCTCGGCTGAGCGCCACCAACGCTCTTTCGCCGAGAATTCGTTCGCTCGTTCGCGGGTGTCGTGGCACGATCCCGCCCGTGTCCACGTCACGAAGTGAGTTGCTGCGGTGGCAGTTCGATCTCGTCTGGTCGTTGTTCGAGTACCACCTCGAGCGGCTGCACGAGAAGGACTTCCTGTGGGAGCCGAGCGCGCTGTGCTGGACGATGCGCGAAGATCCCGCGGGCGGGTGGGTCGCGGACTGGGCGGATACCGAACCCGATCCGATTCCGGTACCGACGATCGGCTGGCTCACCTGGCACATCGGGTGGTGGTGGAGCGTGGCCATCGATCATCTGCGGCAGCGAGCACCACATGAGCGGACGGATATCGCCTGGCCGGGACCCGGCGACAGCACCGTCGAGTGGCTCCGCCACCTACGGCAGGAGTGGCTCGACACGCTGCGCGAACTCGACGACGCCGACTTCGACCTCCCCTCCGGTTATCCATGGCCTGCCGACGCCGGCCTGACCGTCGCGCATCTGGTCGGCTGGGTCGATGCCGAACTGATGAAAAACGTGGCCGAGATCGGACAGCTGCGGTTGCAACGCGCGGCACGCGATGCCGTTTCGTGACGTCTTTTTCGCGGCGTGGTCGAGCTCACCGCGGCTTCGATGATCCCCCGGTCATCGGGATGATGTGGCCTGATGCACACCCTCCGGCGAGGGTCGGCCACCGGGGTATCCGAACCGATTCTTCGGTGGGTTCGGGGTCGAAGATAACGATTGGGGGCGTAGGCTTCGGGTCGAAACCTAGGGAGCTATATGTCCACCGAACGGCACATCACCCTCGTCCACGAGCAGAGCGAGTTCGCTGAAGCGCGCTCTGCTGAGAAGGCGGAGAACGCTCGTCAGTGCGCGGTCGCCGCGCGGACGGTCGCTTCGCATTCCAACGATGCCGAAGATTGCGTGTCACTGTTGGCCATGCTCGGCCTGGATGCCCTCGCGGGCAAAGAAGTGGGCGCCGCCCACTCACCCGCCCGCGTCGGCGCCGCCCGCCGCATCTGATCGGCTCACGGTCGCCCACCCCGGGCGACCGTGACCCGACCCCTCCACCCGTGGACATCAACACCCCCGCGCCGTGGACCCGTGCCCGTCACCCCGCACCCCACCGATCACCCCATCGGTAATGGTCGGCGCCGGTCGACCGAGCAACTCCTCGGTATTGGCCGAGGTAGTCAAATACTCCGGCACCCCGCGAGCGTGCTCCTCCTGCGCTGCGCCAGGCACACCCGGCGCCAGTGCAACGCAGTGGAACCACCGCGCGGCCACCTGCCCCTGCCCCTGCCCCGCGCCGGACGCCCTCGTCTCGACTCCCGCATCGTCGGCCGTCGGCGCATTTCCAGCCAGGGCCTTATCCGCCGCTAGTACGTTGCCCGTTGGGGCGTTGTTCGCCCGGAGTGCGTCGTCTGCCGGGGCGTTATCTGCGGCGACTGCGTTGCCTGCCAGGGCATCGTTTGCGGACAACGCCGTATCTACGAGCGCGATGCGGTCTGCGAATGTGTTCCGTGCCGCCGCACCGGGGCTGTCAGTCGCTGTGTTCGCCTGGCCTGCCCCGCGTTGCCCGCTGCTCAGGTTCGGGCCACCGCCGTGGTGGTTGCCGCTGCTTTCCATAGGGCCGCCACCACCCGACCGAGTTGCCCGTGCACTGTCGACCCGCTGCGTGACACCCTCACCGGCGTCCGTTCTCGCTCCCGGACCCGAAGTTGTTGCGCTCCCATTCCTCGCCTCGCCTCGAAATCCCGCACTCGACACTGCCGGTCCTGTCGACGGCCCAGCCGTCTCGGCACCGCGAGCACTCGCCACACCGCCCTCGCTGCGGTTGCGTCCCCGCTCGGCATCGTCGGATTGTTGTGGCCCATCAGCGTTCAACCCTGGGGATTCACCGACGCGCATCACATCGACCGTCGCCGCGCCGACGTCCAGTGCACCTGCTGTTCCTCCGCCACCGGCTCCGATACGGATGCCAGTCACAGCTCCGCTCGCGCTGTCGAGGTTCGCGTCGAATCGCCTTGTGCCAGTCGCCGGCAGGTCGGCGAGGGAGCCGGGCACCGCGCCGGTAACGGCAGACCATTCCACATCGCGACCCGAAGACGCTGCGAGCCCGCATGATTCGTCGCATGTTCTCTGCACATTCGCGTCCATGGTGGGATCGGTCCCGATGGGTCGGTAATGCTCGGCGCCTGGGACTACGTCGACCAGCAAAGGCACGGACAGGTCGTTGCCGAGAGGGCCGCCGTTCCCAGTGGTCGCGTAGGGAGGAATTGGCTGCGGTATCAAAGGGATTCGGCTGAAGATCTCGCCGAATGGTCGGACGTAGCGATCACGCATGGCAGCTCTCGCCTCTTCTTCCCGGATACCGACCTCCCGCATCCCACCCGGATCGGTGGACCACACCGACATAGCGGACTTCTCGACGAACTCAGGAATCGCGTACTTGGTCGCGACCACCGCATCGGCCGCCGCTTGGACCAGAGCGGGGATGACATGGACAGCGGAGAGGAGTTCCCGCGCCTGGTCGAGGTATCGCCGGACAGAAGACATCGCAGCCTCCGCTCCGGCACCCGACCAGGCCGCCGGCAGCCCCACGCTGATCGCACGATCGAAGGCATCCAGCCCCTCTTCCCAATACCGCGCCAACTGCTGGAACGTGTCCGCCTGTGCGACAGCATCGGTGACATCGAGGGATGAGAACGTCTCGGTGATCTCTCGATGCCGCCAGTGGTGGACGTTCTCACCACCGCCCGGCATCATCGGGCACCGACCGCGAACGGATCACGCGTCCCCAGTGCGGCTTCCGCGTCGGCCAGACGCAGCGCCCACTCTTCGTCGACCGCCACCAGCCGGTCCCGCGCGAGCCGATGCGCCTCGCGGATATCGCCGACGATCCGGCGGTGCGTCTCCATCGCGGCAGCCACCGCCTCCGCCGTCTCCCGGAACCGGCCAACCAGCGCGGGCCCCGAGATCAGCCGCCCGTCACCTCCCCCTAGACCCCAGTGCATCTGCGAAGAGATCTGCCCGGCGAGCAGCGAGACACTCTCGACTACCTCGAGAAACATCACACACGCCCGATCGATCCCGGCGAATTCCTCCGGACGCACCACGACCACGGAGTCACCCCCGCCCCACTCGTCACCGAATCGCATCGCAAGCCCCTCCCGCCCCGGAAATGCGCTGGTAAAGCGCCTGATTCACGACCGAACGTACGCCGGGCGCGATAACGCGACAAGCCCCGATCCGCGCCCTGTGGATAACTCCGCCCTGTGGAGAACTCACCGGAGAACGAGACAATTTAGACTGGACTGCAAGACGCCCCGAGCGCCCGCGTGCGAGTCTGTGCCCCAGCACTACAACAACGCGGGCCGACGACGTACCCGGCACGAGCGAGGAGGTGGGGTCGATGGCTTCGAGCACCGAAGATCGGCGATTCGAGGTCCTGCGAGCGATTGTCGCGGACTACGTCGCCACCAAGGAACCGATCGGCTCGAAGTCGCTGGTCGAACGGCACAATCTCGGAGTGTCCAGCGCCACGGTCCGCAACGACATGGCCGTGCTGGAGGCGGAGGGTTACATCACCCAGCCGCACACGAGTTCCGGGCGCGTGCCGACCGACAAGGGCTACCGCGAATTCGTCGACCGGATCGCCGAGGTGAAGCCGCTCTCGGGCGCCGAACGCCGCGCGATCATGGAATTCCTCGAATCCGGTGTCGACCTCGACGACGTGTTGCGCCGAGGGGTGCGGCTGCTGGCCCAGCTCACCCGCCAGGTCGCGGTGGTGCAGTACCCGACGGTGTCGGCGTCGACCGTGCGCCACATCGAGGTCGTCGCGCTCAATCCCGCCCGCCTCTTACTGGTCGTCATCACCGACACCGGCCGCGTCGATCAGCGCATCGTCGACCTGGGCGCGGTGATTTCCGAGGACGACCTCGCCGCCGTGCGCGGCCTGCTCGGCGGCGCGATGGACGGCAAACTGCTCTCGGTGGCCAGCGCGTCGGTGGCCGGACTGCCCGAACGCGCGCCGGCCAAGATCCGCGATGTGCTGGTACGGGTGTCGACCGTGCTGGTGGAAACCCTGGTCGAGCACCCGGAGGAGCGTTTGGTGCTCGGCGGCACGGCCAACCTCACCCGCAATGTCGCCGACTTCGGTTTCCCCGGCTCGCTGCGCACCGTGCTCGAGGCGCTCGAGGAACAGGTCATCGTGCTGAAGCTGTTGGCCGCCGCCCAGCAGCCGGGTCAGGTGACCGTGCAGATCGGCGAGGAGACCCAGGTCGAGCAGATGCGCGGCACCTCCGTGGTGTCCACCGGATACGGCGCGGCGGGCGCGGTGCTGGGCGGTATGGGCGTGCTCGGCCCGACCCGGATGGACTATCCCGGCACCATGGCGTCAGTGGCGACCGTTGCCCGCTATATCGGCGAGGTCCTGGCCGAAAGGTGACCGCCGGGTCGGCGGCGACCGTGCGGGCACTGTTATGGTCGGTACTTCGACCGGGGTAAAGTTGAGTCGAACAGACTAAAGGATGCGCCCGGCGTTCGGCTGGACCACAGCGACCAAGGACTAGAGAACTCAAGTGGCACGGGATTACTACGGACTGCTCGGCGTCGGCAAGAATGCCACCGACCAGGAGCTCAAGCGCGCGTACCGCAAACTGGCCCGCGAACTGCACCCCGACGTGAACCCGGACGAGGCCGCGCAGGCCAAGTTCAAGGAAGTCTCCACCGCCTACGAGGTGCTGACCGACCCGGAGAAGCGCCGGATCGTCGACCTCGGCGGTGACCCGCTCGAAAACGGGGGCGGCGGTGCGGGATTCAGCGGTGCCGGGTTCGGCGGTCTCGGTGATGTGTTCGAGGCGTTCTTCGGCGGGATGAGCGGCCAGGGCGGCGGTGCGCGCAAGCCGCGCGGCCGCGTGCAGCCCGGCGCCGACTCGCTGATCCGCACCAGGCTGAGCCTGGCCGAGTGCGCGGTGGGTGTCACCAAGCACCTCACCGTCGACACCGCCATCCTCTGCGACCTCTGCCACGGCGCGGGCACCAACGGCAACTCCAAGCCGGTGCGCTGCGAAACCTGTGGCGGCGCGGGCGAAGTGCAGTCGGTGCAGCGCTCGTTCCTCGGCCAGGTACTCACTTCACGCCCCTGCCCGACCTGTCGTGGCGCGGGCGAGGTCATCCCCGACCCCTGCACCAAGTGTGGTGGCGACGGCCGCGTGCGTGCGCGCCGCGAGATCGCCGCACCGATCCCGGCCGGTGTCGCCAACGGCATGCGGGTGCGCCTGGCCGCCCAGGGTGAGGTCGGCCCCGGCGGTGGCCATGCGGGCGACCTGTACGTCGAGGTCGTCGAGCAGCCGCACGACACGTTCGTTCGCGACGGCGACGACCTGCACTGCACCGTCCGGGTTCCGATGGTCGACGCGATCCTCGGCACCACCGTGGTCGTCGACACCATCCTCGACGGGCCGACCGAGCTCACCATCGGCCCGGGCACCCAGCCGGGCGAGGTCATCCACCTGCGCGGACACGGCATGCCCCGGTTGCGTTCGGGTGCGCGCGGCGACCTGCTGGCCCACCTCGACATCGTGGTGCCGACCAAACTCGACGGCAAGCAGACCGAACTGCTTCGCAAGTTCAAGGGCATGCGTGACAAGGATCGCGCCGAGGTGATGTCGTCGCAGTCCGAGCACAACAGCGGCCTGTTCGCCCGGCTGCGCGCGTCGTTCAGCGGTCGCTGACCGGCGATGGCCGCCACGGTCTTCTACCTCGACGACATCCCGGAGCCGGGCGATGTCGCGGTGCTCGACGGCCCGGAGGGTCGCCATGCCGCGACGGTGCGCCGGACCCGGGTGGGCGAGCTGATCACCCTGTCCGACGGACACGGTGTGCTCGCCGACTCCGAGGTGATCGCGGCGGCCAAGGACCGCCTCGAGCTCGCGGTACGCAACCGCAGGCTGGCCGAACCGGTCATCCCGCAGGTCACGGTGGTGCAGGCACTGCCGAAATCGGATCGTTCCGAGCTGGCCGTCGAGCTGATGACCGAGGCGGGCGCCGACCTGATCGTGCCCTGGCAGGCCGCGCGCTGCGTCGCCAACTGGGAGGCCAAGGCCGCCAAGGGCATCGAGAAGTGGCGGGCGGCGGCGAAATCCGCGGCCCGGCAGTCGCGTCGTGCCTACATTCCCGAGGTCGCCGGCCTGCACCGCACGCGCGACTTGCTCGAGCTGGTGCGTGCGGCGAAGGCCGACGGCGCGGTGGTCGCCGCCCTGCACGAGTCGGGCACCGGCAAGTTCACCGAGCTTCCGCTCGCGCGGAGCAAGGAAGTGATCCTCATCGTCGGACCGGAAGGCGGACTCGACGACGCCGAGCTGACCGCGCTCGCCGACGCGGGCGCCGACATCGTGCTGCTCGGCCCGACCGTCCTGCGCACATCCACCGCCGCAGCGGTCGCACTCGGCGCCCTCGGAGCGTTGACGAAGCGCTGGTGAGGGCGCGTGAAATCGCCCCGTTGGGGTACCCCGAGCGGGTAGTGATGGGTCCTCTACCACGTCCCCGTTTTTAACCGCTGTGCGGTGTCGGTGGGCGGCGGTAAACTGGTCTCATCGAACACCAGGTCGAGACCGGAAGCAGGCTATAGCCACTTTTGAAGAACACAGGCGAGATCGGCGATCCCACCCTCCCCGTCCCAGGCGTCGGCACCGACGGCAACGGAGCATCCCCGGCGGCGCGAACCGTGCGTTCCAGCATCGAACTCGCCCCCGAATCCGTTTTCCCCTTCCTCGGCTCGGCCGACCAGAACCTCCGTCAGCTCGAGCAGTTGCTTCCGGCCGACATCCATGTGCGCGGTAGCACCGTCACCATCACGGGCAAGGCCGCCGATGTGGCCCTGGCCGAGCGTGTCGTCGAGCAGTTGGTCGCGCTGACCGGCCGCAACCGGGTGATCACCCCCGAAGCGGTTCGGCACACCGTGTCCATGCTCACCGACGCGGGCGTGTCCGAATCGCCCGCCGAGGTGCTGAGCCTGGACATCCTGTCGCGGCGCGGCAAGACCATCCGGCCCAAGACGCTGAACCAGAAGCGCTACGTCGACGCGATCGACGTGAACACCATCGTGTTCGGCATCGGCCCGGCCGGTACCGGCAAGACGTATCTGGCGATGGCCAAGGCGGTGCAGGCCCTGCAGACCAAGCAGGTCACTCGCATTATCCTGACCAGGCCGGCGGTCGAGGCCGGTGAGCGTCTCGGCTTCCTGCCCGGCACGCTCAACGACAAGATCGACCCGTATCTGCGTCCGCTCTACGACGCCCTGCACGACATGATGGATCCGGAAGCCATCCCGAAGCTGCTGGCCTCCGGTGTCATCGAGGTCGCGCCGCTGGCGTACATGCGTGGTCGCAGCCTCAACGATTCGTTCATCATTCTCGACGAGGCGCAGAACACCACGGCCGAGCAGATGAAGATGTTCCTCACCCGTCTCGGCTTCGGCTCGAAGATGGTGGTCACCGGCGACATCTCGCAGGTCGACCTGCCCAACGGGCAGCGTTCGGGTCTGCGGGCGGCCTCGGAGATCCTCACCGATATCGATGACATCCACTTCTCGGAACTCACCAGTTCCGATGTGGTGCGGCACCGGTTGGTCTCCGACATCGTCGACGCCTACGACCGCTTCGAATCCGAGACCCGCGCGGTTCCCGCCCCGCACTACCCGGGCAACCGGGCCCAGCGCCGGGCGGCCGGTCGGGCCGACCGCCGTTGATCGTGGTCCGGTGACGCCTCGGGCGGCGTCACCGGCCATACGCTGCGTCGATGCCGATTCACTACAATGCAATGCGATTTTCTGAAGTGCGTTGTACTGGATGCAGCGTGATGTAGTTCGGCCCGTACCCTGAACACGTGAGCATCGAGATCGCCAACGAATCGGGTATGGACATTCCCGAAGAAGACCTGGTCAGCGTCGCGCGTTTCGTGATCGGACGGATGGACGTGCATCCGGCCGCCGAACTGTCGATGGTGCTCGTGGATCTCGACACCATGGCCGACCTGCACGTGCGCTGGATGGACCTGCCCGGCCCCACCGATGTGATGTCGTTCCCCATGGACGAACTCGAGCCGGGCGGTCGCCCCGACAGCCCCGAGCCCGGCCCGTCCATGCTCGGCGACATCGTGCTGTGCCCGGAATTCGCCATGGGCCAGGCGCAGAAGGCCGGTCACTCCCTCGACCACGAGCTGGCCCTGCTCACCGTGCACGGCGTGCTTCACCTGCTCGGCTACGACCACGCCGAGCCGGAGGAGGAGAAGGAGATGTTCGCGCTGCAGGCCCAGCTGCTCGAGGAGTGGTACCAGAGCCTGCGCGAAGAACAGCTGCGCGCCGAACTGGCCGAACGTGACGCCCGCCTGCTCGGTAAGGCAGGGTTCACCGCACCGGGTGACGCACTGGGCCCCGCGTGACCTCGATGGTGCAGATCCTGCTCGCCATCGGGCTGATCGGCCTCGGTGGTGTGTTCGCGGGTGTCGACTCGGCCCTCAATACCGTTTCGCGCGCACGGCTCGACGACATGGTCCGCGAGGAACGGTCCGGCGCCGCGCGCTTGCGCCAGATCGTCGACGACCGTCCCCGCTACGTGAATCTGATGGTGCTGCTGCGCATTCTGTGCGAGATCAGCGCCACCGTACTGCTGGCCGCCGCGACGCTGGAGCTGTGGAGCCCGACGACGGCGCTGCTGGTCACCGCCGCCTCGATGGTCGTCGTCTCGTATGTGGTGATCGGGGTCGGCCCGCGCACCCTCGGCCGCCAGCACGCCTATTCGATCGCGCTGGCCGCGGCCGTCCCGATGCAGATCATCGGTGCGGTGCTGAGCCCGGTGAGCAGGCTGCTCATCCTGCTCGGTAACGCCATCACTCCTGGTAAGGGTTTCCGCAACGGTCCGTTCGCGTCGGAGATCGAGCTGCGCGAGGTGGTCGACATGGCGCGCGAGCGCGGCGTGGTCGCCGACGACGAGCGCCGCATGATCCAGTCGGTCTTCGAACTGGGCGACACTGCCGCTCGCGCGGTGATGGTGCCGCGCACCGAGATGGTGTGGATCGAAAACGACAAGACCGCCGCCCAGGCGATGTCGCTCGCGGTGCGTTCCGGGCATTCGCGCATCCCGGTGATCGGCGAGAACGTCGACGACGTGCTCGGTGTGGTCTACCTGAAAGATCTTGTGCCCTATGCCGATCGCGCCCGCAAGGTGACGGTGCGCGAGGTGATGCGACCGGCCGTGTTCATCCCCGATTCCAAACCGCTCGACGCGCTGCTCGACGAGATGCAGCGCCGCCGCAACCACATGGCCCTGCTGGTCGACGAATACGGCGGCATCGCCGGGCTGGTCACCATCGAGGACGTGCTCGAGGAGATCGTCGGTGAGATCGCCGACGAGTACGACACCGACGAGACCCCGCCGGTGGAGGACCTCGGTGAGGGCCGCTACCGCGTGTCGGCCCGCTTGTCGGTGGAGGACCTCGGCGAGCTGTACGGCCTCGACATCGAGGACGAGGACGTCGACACCGTCGGTGGCCTGCTCGCCCACGAACTGGGTCGCGTCCCGCTGCCGGGTTCCAAGGTGACCGTGCACGGCCTGGTGCTGCGCGGCGAGGGTGGCGCCGACGCGCGTGGGCGGATGCGGGTGAACACCGTGCTGGTGCGCCGCGCGGCCGACAAAGAGAAGAAGACAGACAAGGCCCGCAACGGCAAGCCCGACGAGGCGCAGGCCGAGACCGACCCGGTGACAGTGCCCGCAGACAATGGAGAGACCGATGAGTGAACTCGACGCAGAGGACAACAAACTGCTGGTGCTGGCACGGGGCGCGCTCGGCCGTACCGGTGGTGCGAGCGGCGCGGCGGTGCGTGACACCGACGGCCGCACCTACGCCGCGGGTGAGGTGACCCTCGCCGCCCTTCGCCTGACCGCGTTGCAGGCCGCGGTGGCCGCCGCGATCTCCAGTGGCGCCGAGGGTTTCGAGGCGGCCGTGGTGGTCGGTGCGAGCGGGGAGGACGCGGGTATCGCGGCGATGCACGAGGTGTCGCCCGGTGCGACGGTGATCCACACCGATCGTTCGGGTGCCGTGCTGAGCGAGGTGCGCGGTGGCTGACACCGAATTCCGTTCCGGCTTCGTCTGTTTCGTCGGCCGCCCCAATACCGGCAAGTCGACGCTGACCAATGCCATGGTCGGGTCGAAGATCGCGATCACCTCCTCGCGCCCGCAGACCACCCGGCACACCATTCGCGGCATCGTGCACCGTGAGCACGCCCAGCTGATCCTGGTCGACACCCCTGGTCTGCACCGCCCGCGCACCCTGCTCGGTCAGCGCCTCAACGATCTGGTGCGCGACACCTACTCCGAGGTCGATGTGATCGCGCTGTGCATCCCGGCCGACGAGAAGATCGGTCCCGGCGACCGCTGGATCGTCGAGCAGATCAAGCAGATGGCGCCCAAGACCACCGTGATCGGGGTGGTCACCAAGATCGACAAGGTGGGTCGCGACGAGATCGCCCACCAGCTGATGGCGCTGTCGAAGCTGCTCGGGCCCGAGGCCGAGGTCGTTCCGGTCTCGGCGGTGAAGGGCGAACAGGTCGAGGTGCTCGTCGACGTGATCGCCTCGAAGATGCCCGAGGGACCGGCGTTCTACCCCGACGGCGAGATCACCGACGAGCCCGAGGAAACCCTCATGGCCGAGCTGATCCGCGAGGCCGCCCTCGAAGGTGTGCGCGACGAACTGCCCCACTCGCTGGCCGTGGTGATCGAGGAGATCGAACCCTACGAGGCCAACGAGGACATGCTCGAGGTGCATGCCCTGCTGTATGTGGAACGGCCGAGCCAGAAGGCGATCGTCATCGGCAAGAACGGTTCTCGCCTCAAGGAGGTGGGCACCAATGCCCGCAAGCAGATCGAGCACATCCTCGGCACACGGATCTACCTGAATCTGCACGTGAAGGTGGCCAAGGACTGGCAGCGCGACCCCAAACAGCTGGGGAAGCTGGGCTTTTGACCGTTTGCGTGTCGGCGGTTCGGGGTATCGTTCGGCGAACACGCCGATTGTGATCGGCGTTGTTCGCTGATCACCCGGGGAGGCTGTGCACGTGCCCGATGCCAACGATGTCGGCAAGCTGCTGGAACTGCTGCGGGCACTGGAGATCCCCGACACCCGCCCCCGGGTGTGGCGCACGCTGGTGCACGGCAGGCGCACGCTGCCGCGCCCGATCGTCGAGATGGTCGGTTTACAAGGCCATACCGCGTTGGTCAACGATCTCTACAGCTGGTTGGGGGAGTCCGGCGGCAGGCGGGCCACCCCACGCGCCAGGATCGACCTGCACGCTCCCGATCTGCCGCCCACCCGGCTGAGCCCGGATGTCAACGCGTTCAACGCCGGTCCGCACGCCGACGACCAGGAGATCCCGGACCACTGTCTGCCGATCATCCAGCAGCTGGTCGCCGGTTTCGCGACCGACGACACCGCGATGGGCGCGATCAAGTTCCCGCGTTACCGCACCGCCGACTGGCTGACCAGACAGCGCGTCACCTCCGACGAATCCGAGGCGCCCGACGAACTGCGCAGGCGCCTGCCCAAGCTGCTGCGTAGTGGTTCGTCCGCCAACCGTGCCGACGCCACCGAAGGCGCAGCGGGCGGCATGATTTCGAGCGTGGTCTTCGCTGTGCTGGCCCTGTGGCCGGTGCTGCGCCTGTGGTTGTGGGTGTCGGGGCGTATTCCCGGCATGTCGAAGGTGACCCGCTGGTTCCTGCACCAGCGCTACCTTGCGCCGGAATTGTCCGGCAGTTTCCTGGGTTTCGCCGCCCGGCTCACCGCCTCGCACCGGGTGGACGAGAACGAGGAACAGGTCGCCAAGCTCCTGATCCACGCGTTCCTGGAAGACCTGCGCGATGCGTATCGCCGCCGCATCTGGCGGCCGTCGAGCTGGCGGCGCACCGCCTACCCGGTTGCCCTGCTCGGTGGTCTCACCGAGGGCGGTGACGGTGCGCGCATCCTCACCTGGATCAACGAGATCCGCAACGAGACGGGACTTTTCGATCCGCTGGTTGTCGTCGCCTTCCGCGACGAAGGGCCGACGCGTGAGGTGGGTGAGCTGTCGAACATCAGCGATCTGCGCACCCTGCGCACGCTGGAAAGCCTCGCCGATCAGCCGACCGCGCAGCCACCCGACCCCCTGCAGACCTGGATCAGGGAGATCGACAGCAGGCGCACCCACCGCCAGGCCGACGCCTGGTTCCTGCCGCTGCGCGCGCTGATACCGCCGGATTCCACACCGCGCGTGGGCGATCCGCGTTTCCGCGGGCAGTCGTTACCGCCTGCCCCGCCGATGGCCTCGCGCAGCTGGTTCGTCGGTTTGTGCGTGCTGATCCCGATCGTGCTGGCGGTGGCCGCCGCGCTGGTGTACTTCCCACCACTGCGCGGCGCCTCGTGCTCGCACTGGCCGTGGACGGGTGGGGTGAGCGTCAGCATGGTCGACGGCGAATGCGTCGGCTACAGCGACAACGTCGCCCAGACCTTCGCCGACGACCCGGAACTGTCGGCCATGCAGCGCGAGGTGTTCCGCCTGAACGAGGCGGCCGTCGATGCGCGCGAGAGCAACCCGAACCGGCCGCTGATCTCGCTGGTCTATTTCGCGGGGCTCAGCTACGTCGATACCAATGTGCGCTACCCGCACGCGCAGGTCGAGGAGCTGGCCGGGCTCGCGGTGCAGCAGCGCCGCGCCCTGCTCGCCTCCGACGAGTCGGAACCGTTGCTGCGGATCATCATCGCCAACGGCGGTTCGGATATGCGCCATGCCCGGTGGGTGGTCGAGAACCGGCTGCGTCCGCTCGTCGCCGACGACCCGAGCGTGCTCGGTGTGGTCGGCATCGACCGCAGCACCGACGAAACCCGCAAGGCCATCACGCGGTTGGGTGAGCTGGGCGTGCCCGCGGTGGCGACCACCCTGTCGGCTGACGGGCTGGAGCAGGCGTCGCCGCTGTATTTCCAAGCGGCGCCGAGCAATTCGGTCCAGGCCAGGTTGGTCGCCGACTACATGCAGGGCGCGCGCGCCGCCGACGGCACCCCGCGCTACGACAAAGTCACCATCTACCACCCCGAGGCGCCCGACGACCTGTACGTGACGACCCTGGTCGAGGACCTTCAGCAGGAGCTCACCGAACGCGGTGTGACGCACCGGAGTACGAGCTGGCGCGCACAGCAGGAGCTCTACGGTCTGCCCGCACCGTGCGAGGCGGAGTCCTTCGACCGGCGCGAACTGCTCTTCTTCGCGGGCCGCAACGACGACTTCCCGACCTTCGCCAAGGCCCTCAGTCGCGGTTGTATCAGCGGTGACGGACCGGCGCTGCTCGGCAACGACGCGGTGACAAGGCTGATCACCGATCCGCGCGCGACCATCGCCCTGCCGGCCAACCTGACGGTGCGCTACGTGGCCAAGGCGGCGCCGGTGATGCTCGGCGGAGCCGACTGCGTGAAGGGCGTCGGCAAACTCGGTGACCGGCCGGTGCCGTTCGAACACGAACAACTGTGCGCCGAGCTCGCCGGTCTCATCGAGGACCTGCGCGCCTATCCGGACATGGCCGAATACCAGCCGACGTGGGCGGGGGACAGGACCGGGCTGGCATTCGACGTGAGCGGGTTGTTCCTGCAGGCAGTACGTGCCAGCCGCGGTGTGCTCGGGGACCAGCCGCCGAATCGGACGGCGATCGCGGTGCAGTTGCGCGAGGCCGACTATCGCGGTGTCACCGGCACATTGGGCTTCTCCACCAAACGAGTCGCCGACGGGTCGTCGATCGCGGTGCTCGTCACCACCGCGGTGGGCGGGGGCGGACCGCAGCGTTGCCTGATGATGTTCCCTCGCCAACCCGGCCAAGACGGGTGCCCGTCCGGAACCAAGAGCGATCTCGAAAACTGGCGCGAACCGGGCCGGTAGTGCGCCCGCAACTTCTGTCTGCTCATCGTTCTCGGCGGTGCGAGCGGCGCCGAACTCCACGACCGCTGGTGGGCGAGCGCACCTCTGTGAGTCACCACCACGGTGTCGGCCGGTGCCGATCCCAACGCAGCTCCGATTCCAGTTGCGACGCAACGGAAATCAGTAGTGGTTCGGTGTTCGCCGTGCCCATCAGTTGCGCGCCGATCGGTAGTCCGGTCTCGGTGAAGCCCGCGGGTACGTTCACACTCGGCCAGCCGAGGACGTTCCACGGCCACGTATACGGGCAGGCGCCGGTGATGAGGGCATTGGTCGAGCTCGTACCGATGCCGTCGATGTCCTCGGCATGCGGCGCGGGGGTAGCGGTGGTGGGCGCGAGCACCAGGTCGTAGTCGTCGAAGAAGCCGCCGATTCTTCTGTGCAGCAACGGTTCCAGGCGGCGGGCGGCGAACAGGGCAGGGCCGTCGAGTAGTCGTCCGATGCGCGCGTTGGCGGTGGTCCGTGGGTCGACGACGGCGCCGGGCATCGTGCGGTGCACCCGGCTGATCCCGGCCAGCGAACGCGGCAGGAACGACGCTCCGATCAGCAGACCGTAGTGCAGATCGGCCACGGTCACCGTGTGTCCGAGCCCGCGCAGGGTGCCCGCCATCGCGTGCACGGCGGCCGCGATCTCGGGATCGAGTGCGGTCTTGGTCGCGGTGAACGGAATCTCGAGCGACACAGCGATTCTCAGCTTGCCCGGGTCGCGGCCGACGGCGGCGCGCGCGTCGATCAGGGCGGGTGTGTGCAGGTCGCCCTCGTGCGCGCCGGCGGCCACGTCGAGCAGCAGAGCCGCGTCGGCCACTGTGCGGGCCAGCGGTCCGTTGACGGTGAGCCCGTGGAACGCCTCCGGCAGCGGCCAGGTGGAGATCCGGCCGCGCTGCGGTTTGATGCCGACCAGATTGGTCCACGCCGCCGGGATTCGCACCGAACCCGCGCCGTCGGAACCCAGTGCGGCAGGGACCATTCCGGCCGTGACCGCCGCCGCCGAACCGCCCGAGGAACCACCCGGCGTACGGGTGCGGTCCCATGGATTGCGGGTGTGCCCGAAGGCCGCGCCGCTGGTGAACGGCAGCTGGCCGAGTTCGCAGGTGTTGGTTTTGCCGACGATCACCGCGCCCGCCGCGCGTAACCGGCGCACCGATTCGGCGTCCTCGGTGGCGGGCGGGAATTCGCCACCGCAGCCGAAGGCGGTGGGCTCGCCGGCCACATCGGTGTCGTCCTTGACCGCGACGGGCACCCCGAGCAGCGGTAACCGGACACCGGCGGCCAGCCGCGCGTCGGCCTCGGCGGCCTTGCGCAGGGCGGCGGCCCGGCGCACCACCCGGAACGCGTTGAGTGTCGGCTGCGACACCTCGATGCGGTCGAGTGCGTCGGTGACGGCGGCGACCGAACTGGTCGTGCCGCCGGTCAGGGCCGAGGCGAGTTCGGCGAGGCCGAGGTCGGCCGGTGGCGGCGCGATGCGGTCGGGCGCGGACATCTGAACTCCGTCTCTGCAGGTAGTCGCCTCGACGCTATCCCTCAACTGGTCACTCGTCCACATACCCTAGGTGGATATTTCCAGCCTAGACATACATACGGTATGTATGTAACAGTGGTTGGGCCAAGCTTTCGATCAGGGGAGGACCCATGGGAATCAGCTCAGCACTCGGCCCGGCGCACGACCTCACGCTGTCGTCGGGCCGCATCCGCTATCACGACACCGGAACGGGATCACCGGTCGTCTTCGTCCACGGCCTGCTCGTCAACGCCGATCTGTGGCGTGGTGTCGTTCCCGGCCTCGTCGCGGCCGGACACCGCTGCCTCACACCCGACTGGCCGCTCGGCTCGCATTCGATTCCGATGCCCGACGCCGACCTCACGCCCGTCGGCCTGGCCGACCTGATCGCGGAGTTCCTCGACGCGCTCGACCTCACCGACGTCACGATCGTCGCCAACGACACCGGCGGTGCGCTCACCCAGATCCTGATGACCCGCCACCCGGAGCGGATCGGCCGCGTCGTCCTCGCCGCCGTCGACTGCTACGAGGTCTTCCCGCCGCAGCCCTTCACGACCCTGGTCCGCCTGACGAAGATCCCGGGCGCCATCGCCGCGTTGCTCGCCCCGTTGCGCTGGCGGCCCGCGCAGCGACTGCCGCTCGCCTTCGGCTGGGTGACCAAACACGCACTGCCCCGACCGATCGCGGAGTCCTACCTCGGTCCCGCCCGGCGTGATGCCGGGATCAGGGCGGACCTGCGCCGCTTCGCCGCGGGCGTGGACGCCCGGCACACCCTGGCGGCCGCCGAACGATTCGCCGAGGTCGACCTGCCGGTCCTCGTCGTCTGGTCCACCGAGGACAGGCTGTTCCCGATATCGCTGGCCCGTCGGCTGGTCGCCGACCTGCCGCGGGCGAGCCTGCGTACCGTCGACGATTCCTACACCTTCCTGCCCGAGGACCAGCCGGAGTTGCTCGCCGAACTGATCGTGGAGTTCACTCGGCTGCATGCAGCGCCGTAGTCAGGAGGACCGCTCCCGCACCACCCGCGCCGCGCTCGAGCAGGCAGGCCGTGACCTGTTCGCCGAGCGCGGCTTCGCCGGTACCTCCGCCGAGCAACTGGTGGCGGCCGCCGGCGTCACCCGCGGCGCCCTGCACCACCACTACGGCGACAAGCGCGGGTTGTTCCTCGCGGTGCTCGAACAGATCGAGACCGAGGCGACGGCCGAGATTGCGAGCGCCATCGACGCGGCCGACCCCGGCGACGTCGTCGCGGGCATGACGGCCGGTCTGGCCTGTTTCCTCGATATCTGCGGCCGCCCGGAGATGCTGCGCATCGTCCTCATGGACGCCCCTACGGTCCTGGGCTGGCCCGACTTTCGCGAGTTCGAATCCCGGCACGGGCTCGGCCTGATCACCGCCGAACTCCAGCGCGCCGTCGACTCCGGCATCGTCCCCGCTGTCCCGGTCCCGGTACTCGCGCAGCTGCTGCTCAGCGCGATCACCGAAGCCTCGCTCATCGTCGCGCACGCCGAGGACCCCGACCGCGCCCGCGCCGAAACCCAGCAATCGCTGCTGCTGCTCATCACCGGCCTGCTCAGGCCGAGCTGACCGCTTGGAGGGGAGTGCCGTGTCCGTGGACGCGGTGTCGGGGCGACGTGGAAGACTGGGCGCGTGCGGTTGTATCGGGACGAGGCGGTGGTGGTCCGTCAGCACAAGCTGGGCGAGGCCGATCGCATCGTCACGCTGCTGACCAGGCAACACGGGCTGGTGCGCGCCGTCGCCAAGGGTGTGCGGCGGACCAAGTCGAAGTTCGGTGCCCGGCTCGAGCCGTTCGCCTACATCGACGTGCAGTTGCACCCGGGCCGCACCCTCGACATCGTCACCCAGGTCACCACCGTCGAAGCGTTCGCCGCCGACATCATCGACGACTACGGCCGCTACACCACCGCCTGCGCGATCCTCGAGACCGCCGAGCGTCTCGCCGGTGAGGAACGCGCCCCCGCCCCGAAACTGCACGCGCTCACCGCGAGCGCTTTGCGTGCCATCGCCGCGAAACAGCGCCCCCACGAGCTGATCCTCGACGCATACCTGTTGCGCGCCATGGGTTTCGCCGGTTGGGCACCCGCGCTCGACGAATGCGCCCGCTGCGCGACCCCCGGCCCGCACCGCGCCTTCCACGTCGCCGCCGGTGGCGCGGTGTGCGTGCACTGCCGCCCACCCGGCGCGAGCACGCCCGCCGCGGGCGTGCTCGACCTGCTCGTCGCGCTGCTCAAGGGGGAGTGGACCTACATCGCGGAGGTTCCCGACAATGTGCGCCGCCAGGCCAGCGGTCTGGTCGCCGCCCATCTGCAGTGGCATCTGGAACGCCAGCTGCGCACCCTGCCGCTGATCGAGCGCGGTCGCGTCGAACCCGGCGCCGCGACGGCCGGTCGCGCGGGCTGAGAGTCGGAGGGCGTGCGGGGCTCGGTGACGGATCGGGCATCGACGGGGGAGCCCGTGTTGTCGTGTGGTCCGGCCGCGATGTCGGAGCCCGTGCGGAGTGCGGCGGGGGATCAGGCAGGATGGAGGCCGTGATCCTCCGTCGTGACCCCGCCGCTGGGAGCAGCTCGACCCGCACCGTCCGTCCGCCGTCGCAGCACCCCTCCGGTGCCCGCCCGCCCGCGATTCCGCCGGAGCTGGTGCCCAACCACGTCGCGCTGGTGATGGACGGCAACGGACGCTGGGCTCAAGAGCGTGGTCTGCCGCGCACCGCGGGCCACGAACGTGGCGAGGCCGTGCTCATGGACGCGGTCGAGGGCTCCATCGAGATCGGTGTGAAGTGGCTGTCGGCCTACGCCTTCTCCACCGAGAACTGGCGCCGCAGCCCCGACGAGGTCCGCTTCCTCATGGGCTTCAACCGCGACGTGATCCGCCGCCGCCGCGACGAGATGCACGAGATGGGTGTGCGGGTCCGCTGGGCCGGGCGCCGACCGCGCCTGTGGCGCAGCGTCATCAAGGAACTCGAGGTGGCCGAGGAGCTCACCAAGGACAACGACGTGATGACGCTGACCATGTGCGTCAACTACGGTGGCCGCGCCGAAATCGCCGACGCCGCACGCGAAATCGCGCGCCGGGTTGCGGCGGGGGAGATCGACCCCGAGAAGGTCGACGAGTCGACCGTCGCCCGCTACCTCGACGAGCCGGACATGCCCGATGTGGACCTGTTCCTTCGTCCCTCGGGTGAGTTCCGCAGCTCCAACTTCCTCATCTGGCAGGCCGCCTACGCCGAATTCGTTTACCAGGACACGCTTTTCCCCGACTTCGACCGGCGTAACCTGTGGGCCGCGTGCCTGGAATACGCCAAGCGCGACCGCCGTTTCGGTGGAACCAAATGAGCGACGGAGCCGACATGGACGCCACGGTCACCCCCGAACTGGACCTGCAGGCGCGCACCGGCGCCTGCCTGCAGATGCAGGACATCGACGTGCGCGTGGACGCCGACGGTTCGCTCGGTTTCGAGTACGACGGCGCGCTGTCGTCGATCCGCGCCGTCACCCTGGCGCCGGGCCTCACGGTCCTGTCGATGACCTGCGTGCTGGCCTGGGACCGACCGCTGAAACCGCAATTGCACAAGCGGGTCGCCGAACGCAATGCCGAGATCCAGTTCGGTTCGGTCACGCTGATCTCGCGCGGCAAGCTGGCCGACATCATCCTGCGCTACACGTTCCCGGCCGAGGGTCTCGACGATCAGGCCCTCACCACCATGCTGCTGCTCACGCTGTCCGGCGCGAGCAAGGCCCGGCAGGGCTTGCTCGCGCCGTAGCCGCTAGCCGGCCGGCTTCCAGGTGATCTTGCCGCCCTGGAAGTCCTGGGCTTTACCGCCCTGGTAGTCGTATTCGTCGCTGGTCGGGTAGCCGTAGCGGCCGTTCTCGGCGCCCGCGCGGATCCAGTCGGCCTGAATGCTGCCCCATACCGCGTGCGCGCCGGTGGTCGAGGACCAGTAGATGGCGCCGGTGGGGAACATGGTGAACTGGCCGTCGGCCTTGCCCGCCTCGGCCACATCGGTGAGCGGGAAGCCGAGCGGGCTCGACTCCCAGCCCAGCGCCGCCCACTTGTCCTTGATCGGGCCGCTGATCTGGTGCGCGCCGGTGCCGACGGACCAGTAGATCGAGCCGCGCTGGAAGTGGTTGAACCGGCCGTTGCCCGCCGGGGTGGACAGTTCGCGGGTGACGGGGTAGCCGAGCGTCCCCGACTCGTTGCCGAGGGCCGCGTACTTGTCGCGGATCTGCCCCGCGACGGTGTTGGCGTTGGTGTCGGGGTGCCAGTAGATCGCCGCGTTGTTGGCGAAGGTCTGGTACTTGCCGCCCGCCGCCGCGTCGGCCTCCGGGCCGGTGGGGTCGCCGAGTGCGGCGCCGCCCACCTGGTCGTATTCGGTCTCGATCGCACCGCCCACCTCGAATGCGCCGATCATCCTCGCCTGTGCCGTCCCGGCGGCGGCAGCGGCTGCCACGGTGACGGCGGCCAGGACGGTCAGGCCGCGTGTGCGAAGCGTTCGTCGGTGAAGTGCCACAGGAAACTCCCTGGTCGGATCGATATCGGCGATGTCCGGCGCACGGGACCCCCTCCGGTGCCGCCCCCGAACCTACCCCGAACGTGCCGGTCTCAACAGTGAGGTTCCCGACAACAGCTACGGCCGCGGCCCGGGAAGCATCACGTCGACGCCGCGCGCGAAATCCTCCGGCGTCACGTCGTCGAGCAGCAGATGCTGGAGGATGAAACCCGGTAGGAGGCCGATCAGTGTCTTGGCGAGGGCGTCGACATCGGTGTCGGCCGGTACCCAGCCGAGCTCACGCATCCTGGTCGCGTACTCGACCCACAATTCCCGCATCCCCGCGATCGACTCGCGCACCGGGATCGCGGCGGCATCGGGCTGGACCATCGCCAGCGCCCACACCTGCGGTGCGAGCCGCAGCGGACCGTCCGGGCCGCTGCGCGCGACGATCTCGCCGGTGAGCATGCGAACCACCTCGGCCGGGGTCGGTGGTTCCTCTGCCCTGATCTTGTTGGCCAGCAGCTCGCGCAAGGGTCCGAGGGTGCGTGCGACGAGCGCCCAGATGATCTGGTCCTTGCTCGCGAAATACCGGTAGACAGCGCCCGCCGACATGCCCGATTCGGTGAAAACGTCCTGCATGGATGTCTCGTGGAAGCCCTTGCGGGCGAAGCACAGTTGCGCGGCGTCGAGGATCTGCTGCCTGCGGCGTTCCAGGTGTTCTTCGCTGACTCTGGGCATGCCTAAAAGTAAAACGAATACTCGTTCTTGACAAGCGAGCGGGGGTGCTGTCATCGTTGAGACAACAAAAAGAACGAACATTCGCTTTTAGGGAGAAATGCCATGACGATCACCCGCCGAGCGGTCGGTATCGGGCTCGCGGCCACCCTGCTGCAGGCTCTGATGCTGATCGCGTTCGCCTGGCCCGCTGTCAATCTCGCCCCTCGCGACCTCCCGATCGCCATCGCAGGCCCGCAGGCCGCACAGGTCGGCCAGCAGTTGCAGCAGCGCAGCCCCGACGCGTTCGAGATCACCACCCTCGCCGACGCGGACGCCGCCCGCACCGCCCTCGCCGACCGTGAGGTCTACGGCGCGATCGTCACCGGTGGCGGCGCACCCCAGGTGCTCGTGGCCTCCGCCGCGTCACCCGCTGTCGCCCAGCAGCTCACCGCGCTCGCCCAGCAGTTCGGCGGCGCCACTTCCGTCCCGGTCCAAGACGTGATCGCCTCGGACCCCGACGACCCACGCGGCGCGGGCTTCGGCGCGATGGTGCTCCCGCTGGTCATGTCCGGCATCGCCGCGGGCGTCCTGCTCACCCTGGCGGTCTCCACCCTCGGTGCCCGCCTGGCAGGCCTTGCCACCTTCGGCATCGTCGGCGGCCTCCTCAGCGCCCTGATCTTCCACACCTGGCTCTCGATCGTCCCCGGCTCCTACCTGGCCCTTGCCGCCATCGCCGCCCTGGCCTCCTTCGCGGTAGCCGCGACCATCGTCGGCCTGGCCGCCACCATCGGCCGTGCGGGCATCGGCCTCGGTGCCCTCCTCATGCTCCTCATCGGCAACCCCTTCTCCGCCGCCACCTCCGCCCCCGAACTCCTCCCGCAGCCCTGGGGCAGTCTCGGCCAGCTCTTCCCACCCGGCGCCGCCGCCACCCTGATGCGCTCGACCGCCTACTTCGACGGTGCGGGAGCCACCTTCCCCCTCGCCATCCTCCTCACCTGGGCCATCGCCGGAATCGCCCTCCTGGGCCTGGGTGCCCTCCGCACCCGCCAGCCCCACCCCACCGAAGCCCGCCAACCCGTCCCCGCCTGACCATCACCAAAGATGCTCCGCGCGAAGACCTTTCGCGTGGAGCATCTTTGGTGTAGGTGTGTGGAGTGCCCTGGCGATCAGCAGTAAATCGGCTGAAGGAAATTGTCGGTGAATCATGCACGTCTCCGTGAAGCTTTTCGCAGCGTTGCACCAATTCGCCGGTGGCGATCCATCCCCGTGTGACCGTACGGCGGGGCCGGTCCGGCTAAGAGAGTTCGTATGAGGTGCTTCGGCCGCTCGACGGGGAGCGATGCAGGATCCCGTAGTCGATGAGTTCGTTGATGTCGCGCAGGGCGGAGGCTTGGGAAGTCTTGGTGATGATCGCCCATTTACGGGAGGTGAGTTTCCCGTCGAAACCGTCGAGTATGCGGTTGAGCATGGCGATCTGACGGACGTTCAGCGGGGTGCTGTGCCATGTGCGCCAGAAGGTGGCCTTCGCGAGCGCGGCGTCGATTGTTTTGTCCGCCTGAATGATCGACTGGTGGAGGGCATCGAGAAACCACGAGAGCCAGCCGGTCACGTCGAGGCTTCCGCGCTGGGTCTTTTCGAGGACGGAGTAGTAGTTCTTGCGGTCGCGCTGGATCTGGGCCGAGAGACTGTAGAAGCGGCGGGGGCTGGATTCGGACCTGGCGAGGGCGAGGTCGCCTATGGCACGGGCGATTCGGCCGTTTCCATCATCGAACGGGTGGATGGTCACGAACCACAGGTGCGCGAGTCCGGCTTTCAGGATCGCGGGTTCGGCTGTGTCCGCGTCGAGCCATTCCAGGAATCGGCGCATATCGGTATCGATGCGCGTGGCCGGTGGCGCTTCGAAGTGGACGCGCTGTTTGCCGTACGGTCCAGAGATCACCTCCATCGGGCCGGTTTCGTCGGTACGCCAGTCGCCGACGCGGATCCGTGAAATACCCGAATATCCGGTGGGGAAGAGCCCCGCGTGCCAGCCGAACAGTCGCTCGGCGGTCACGGGTTGTTCGTAGTGGCGAGTGGCATCGAGGATCATGTCGACGACACCGTCGACCTTCCGGTCCGACAGGGTGGCGGCACCGATGTCCACACCGAGTCTGCGTGCGATGGACGACCGAACCGACACCGCATCGAGTAACTCGCCCTCGATGGCGCTCGACTTCACGACGTCGGCGGTGAGGGCCTCGAGTCCAGCACGTTCCTGTGTCAGGTCGTCGGTCTCCGCGAGGCGACCGTGCAGGCGACCTTGAGCGAGCGCGACGGCTGCTGTCGGCTTGGCCAGCAGGGCAGCGTCGTACGTGAGGCGGGGCCAATCCGCCGCCTCCCAGATGTACGTGCTGCCTGCCATGCAGCGATTCTACTCCTATTCGCTGCAAATTATGAAGCGAATAGGCTGTGTAATCGTTGCACGACGAATCCGCCGCCGGTGCGCCGCGCACGGGTGCTCGCGAGGCGCCCCAGCGCAAGCTGTGCTGCAATGACGGTGTGCCCGAGGAAGATCGTGGTCGCCCCACCTACGGAGCCGCCCCGCTTGTCGTCGACGGTCGGGAAGTCCGCGACCTCGACGAGCTGAGCGACCGTGAGTTTCTGAATCTCTTCGGCAGGGCCCCCGGGATGTACATCGGGCGGACCACGCTCCGCGGGGTGACCGGTTTCCTGAACGGCTACGACTTCGGTGCGCGACGTACCGGCGGCCAAGGTCTGAAAGGCTTTCGGGAGTGGTTGATGGCGAACTACGACGTGGCATCGAACTTCACTTGGGAAGCGCAGATCACGGACTTGGCCCTGCCCGATCGGGAGGCAGGCGCTCCGCTCACGCAGGCGCAAGAGGAGCGCGTGATTGCAATGACGCTCGAACTACTCGATGTGTTCCTCGCCGAGCGTGAGGCGGCGTCGTCGGGGCGCCAGTAGTACACGTTTCGGTCCGCCTGGCACACAGGCAACTTCTCTCCAGGGAGGATTGTGCGGCGATATCGGGTGTTACTCCGTAGGCCACGATCCGAAAGCTTCTTCGCTACCTGGCGGTCATCCGAAGATAGCCTGTGTCAATGCCTTTCGGGAATTGAGGGTGTCCCGCTCGGGTGTGAGAGGATGCGGATATGTTCGAAGCATTGGGTAGTTTGATTGCGTTCGCGCTGGTTTTCGGGGGGATCATTCTTGTGATCGTGAAGGTGTCGTCGGGGTCTCGGCGGCCGCCTGTCCGTGGTGGGATGCCGCCGTATTACCCGGGGCAGGTTCCGCCGATGGGGCAGCAGTTTCCGCAGCAGGGGGCGTACCCGCAGCAGGGGATGTATCAGCCCCAGCCCGGGTATCAGCAGTACCCGGGGAATCCGAATGCTGTGCAGCAGGGTTACCCGCAGCAGCCGGGATATCCGCCGCAGGGGATGCCGCCTCAGCGGTAGAGAATTCAGGGGTTGGGGCCGAATTCCTGGTGGTAGCGCTGGGCTCGGGTGAGCATGCGGTGGATGCCGGCGATCATTCGTGAGGTGGGGAGGGGTTCGGCGATGATGGGGTCGCCGGTTTTGACGTAGTAGCGGCCGTCGGGATAGTCCATCCACCAGAAGCTGCGGGCGGGGGTGGGGCGGGAGTCGAGGGCGGGGCCCGCGAGGGCGGAGATCTCGCCGACGGCGTGGCGGGGGCGGTTGAAGATCCGGTTGAGTTGTTCCAGGGAACTCAGGCGTCCCGCGCGGTATTCGAAGTGTTCCTCTTCCTCGGCGAGACGTTCGCGACGCACCTCGACGGGCGGTTTGGTCCCGGGCTTGGTACGGGGAAGGGCCGCGACGGTCAGGGCGGCGACCTGATCCGCGGTGCAACAGGTGAGAACGACATCGCTGCCGGTGTCCTCGGCGGTCCCCGGCGCCTGGGCGAGGGTGGCGCCGGCCCGGCCGCGGATGGCGCCGTGGAATCGGATGACGTCCGAGACGTCCTGGCCGACATAACCTTTGGACTCGACCCTGGCATCGGGTACGAGCAGCACATCGATGGCCTGTTCGATCGCCGGATCGTATTTGGCGAGCAGCTTTTCCACGGCTGCTTCACGGTGGCGTTTCAGTTCGTCGAAATCGGCGATGTCGGTGCGGTACTGGAGTGGGTAGGGGAGGCGGTCGCGGCCGTAACCGGACCAGAGGATCTCGAATTCGATGCCGGTGAACTCAACTCGGTGCACTGTCGTGGTCTCCGCCGATCACTGGGGGCACGGTTTTGATTCCGTCGGTTCCGATCAGCAGGTCGCCGTTGTCCTGGTTGATCAGGTAATCGGGAATGCCTTTGGTCCGCTCCTCGTCCGAGCCGCCGCCCCTGGCACCAGGCGCGCCCATGGCGCCCATCCCGGGTGCGCCGCGACCGCCGCCTGCCGCCGCGCCTGCCCGTGACCCGGCGGCGGCAGCTGCGGCAGGGGAGTGATTGCCGGGGCTCGACTTGCCCGGTGATGCGGGACCGCCTGCTGCCGAGCCGCCGCCACGGCCGGCGCTGCTGCCGCCACCTCGGGCACCGTTGCTCCCGCCACCGGGCCCGGTCGCTCCGGGAGCGGTCACGCCGGGCCCGGTCGCCGTCGGGGAACCGGTGGACGGGGCCGAAGAGGACGGCGTGCTGGATTGCGATGTCGCCGTGGAACTCTGCGCGGTGGTCGAGCCCGGGTCGGTGGCTTGCGGTGTGGTGGCCGCAGGATCGGAATTTGGGTTCTCGGTAGTCGCCGGGGCGTCGCCCGCGCCGGTGTCCTCAGGGCTGTTGCCTGCCGAATCTTCGGGAGTGTCACCGGTATTCGAACCACCACCGCCCTCGCCGGGACCACCGGGGCCGCCGCCGTCGCCTGCGATGACCGGCGCGGTCGGGAGGAAGGGCACCCCGACATCGGCCTGCCCCGCCACCTGGCTGTAGACGGTGCGCAGAATCCTGCGCGCCTCCTGCGTGGCTTCTTCGCGATTGTGATCGTCGACCTTCATCACCCCCTCGGCAGGCAGCGTCTTACCGGTGACATTCTCGCGCTCGGTGAGCCCCGGCATCAATGCCTGCGTCTGCTCGATGCCGGTGCGCATCTCGGTGAGCTTCCAGCTGATCGCGGTCGCCGCCTGCGACAGCGGGATCGACCGCTCCGAGTAGTTGTTCACCGCCGCGACCGCCGCCGACGCCGCCGCACCGGTCCACCCGCCGCGCCCGTTGGCGCCGGTGACGGTGCGGGAGAACTCCTGATTGAACTTCAGGAAGGTGCCCATCAGATTCATGCCGATATTCGCCCAGGCCGTCACGGCGTCGTCGACCAGGCGGGGTTTCATCGCGGCGACCGCGGCCTGCATCTGTTCGAGCGACATGCTGTCGTAATTGTCGGGGGTGGTGATGTGCGGCGGCTGCAGGTCACCGTCGAAAATGGTGGCGTAGTTGCCGTCGGCATAGCTGGCGTAGATCTTCGACCGTTCGATGTTCCACTGTTCCTGCGCGGCGATCACTCTGCTCTTGTAATCCTCATACGTCACAGGTGTTCTCCCGTCGCGGAGATCTGGTCGCCGGCCGCCTGGTCCTGGGCGACGAAATTCGCGATCGCCTTGGCGACGACCTCTTTCGCGGTCTGGACGACTTCGATGTGTTGCCTGAGCACAGTGTCCAGTGCTCGGTCGCCACCGGATGCGGTCAGCGAGAATTTCTTCTCTAAGATCGCGCTGGAATCGAAGGAGCCGAAGCCGGTGATGCGCTCGACGCGCCCGACCATCAGGAACACCTCTTCCAAGCGAGAGATGTGGTCGTCGCACACACGATCGAGGTCGCGCCCGACCTCCGGATCGAGCATCAACTGACCCGCGTCGGCCTGTGACTTCAATTGACTCCACTGAGCAGGATCGATACCGAGAACCATGCTGCCACCCGTCAATTCGCCGGGAGGTACTGAACCAGGGCGGCGCTGATCCGAGTCACCTCAGCACAAGGCTCCGGCGGATTCTTGGCGGAGACCCGATTCTGCAGATGGAAATCGACGGAGCCGTCGGGCAGTTCGACGCTCACATAGCAAGCGAGATCGCTCGCCGCGCCGACCGGCCGAAACTGAAGGGCTTTACGTCCTCCGACCGTCACGTCGGTGAAGTCGGTGTACTTGGTTGTCTGATTCCGGGACTCGGTCAGGGTGTGCTCGGACGACATGAGCGCCAAGCTGTACAGGTTCGCGGAGTCCTTCCACTCGCACACCTTCCACCCCGAAAAATCCACCCCCGCAACATCCTTCTTCTTACTCCCCACATTCAACCCCACCCCACCGACCGCCGAATCCGGCAGCGAACACGGATCCCACACCTTCGCCTCGGCATCCACCGAGGTAGGACTGGCCGCCACACTCACCTGACTCGGCTGCGGAGTGGCCGCCCCTTGCTCACTCCCGCACCCGGCGACGACGAACCCCACCGCCGCCACGACCCCGACCATGCCCGCACCCCGTCGAACTGCCATGTCTGTCATCCCTCCCGCAGAACCGGTACCGTGCACGACGTTCCCGCGATCGTAGCCACTGTTGTCTCCACTGCGACACCCCGAAGTCTCACTCGGCCGCGCACGGTGAGGTGGACGCCATGGTGAAGCGCACCTCCTGTTTGTCGGGTCCCACCCGGCTGCGCGACGACGACACCGAGAACCCGCGCGCGTCCCGGTAGTACCTGCTCACCGGGTCCGCATCGGGGTTCTGACTCGGCACGAGGGTGAACCCGCGTGCGGTCATCGCCTCGAGATTGGCCATCGCCCGGTCGATGAACTCCTGTGGAGGATCGACCTGTTCCCGCTGATATCGGGGGCGCCAGGGCGGGCCGTCCATGCTGATCGAGTCCATCCTGCTGCGGCACCCGGTGCTCGTGTCGACCGCCGCCGGGTCGATGGACAGCTCCTCCGGCCAGATCAGCTCGAAGTTCTCGGCCACGATCGGCTTGCTCTGGGCAACGGTCAGCCCCGAGCGCCGCATGATGTCCTCATTGGTCGGACCATGTTCCTCGACCAGCGAGCACCCCGCGAGCACCAGCGAAACGGCCAGTACGGCAATGAGTCTCATCGGATCTCGATCCGGGCGCCGAGCTGCGGATTGTCGGTCACTCGCGGGTCGGCATACGGGTTCTCGATATCGAGGACGGCCTGCGCGGTGGCGGCGCGGCCGGCGTCGAACGCTTCCTTGCCGCCGTTGCCGTTGTCGCCGAGACCCACATCCACCCAGGGGGTTTCGATGCCACGCTCCACATAGGCGGTGGCGTCCGTTCCCGCGATGACGCCGACGATATTGCCGAAGGCGGTCGATCCGGGATCGTCCCAGTACTTGCCGTGGCCATCGGTGCCGAATACGACCTCACCCGCACGCGACGAGCTGTCGCCGTAGTAGCCGGTGTCGAGCCGGATCACCCCGGGAACCTCGTCGGGGTCGCCGCCGAGGACGTCGGAGGCGTGCGGATTGCCGGGCAGGCGCAGGCCGGGGAGGCTGAGCCCGGCATCCGGGTAGGACTGGACAACGCCGATGAGGTCGCCGGGCGCGGTCATCGAATAGCGCTGCACATCGGGATTCGGGTTGTTCCACCCACCTTCGAACACGCCGGTTCCCGCCGACGACGCGTGCAGGATCCGGTCGGCCCGCAGCCCGAGTTGCTCGGCGGAACCCACCACCGACCCGCCGTAGGAGTGCCCGACGTACGTCACGGGCGTGCCCGGCGCGTGGCCGCTCACCTCCCGATCCACTTCCCGACCGAACTCCACCAGTTTCGGCGCCATCTCCGCGGCGAACGACGGGCTCGGCGCACCATCGGACAGGCTGGTGAGACTTTGCGGAAAGTCGCCCTCCATGTAGAGGAAGATAGGCCCGCCGGTCCGGTCGGCCAGGTTCCAGGCGGCCACATGATTCGGCCCGGACGCATTGAGGTTGGTGCTCGTGCCCGGCACGTAGACACCGACGCCGGGTACCCCGGATCGCATGCTGCCGAGCATCTCGATCATCCGCCCGTTGCCCTCGGTGCTGAACATGACGAACTTACGGTCGACCATGCCCAGCGCCGCGGCCGAGACGGTCGCCTCCGGATCCGGGATCGGCGACAGCATGGCTTCCAGCTGGCCGACCCGGGCCGCATCCGGCACCGGATTTGCTTTCTCCCTGGTGAGCGCGTTACGGATGTTGATCTCGTTCGCCTCGACCCGCATCGCGAACGGCACCCCGTTGAGGTTGCCGAGGGTCTCCGGCGCGGCGATCACCAGCTGACGCTGGACTTCCGGACTCAATCCGGCCAGGAAGGCGGCGCGCTCGTCGGGCGACAGCGCCGCCAACCGTGTCGCCACCGCGTCAGGGTCGTGCATCGAGCCATCGGCGAGCGCAACGCTGGGCTGGCCATCGCGGATGGCGACCAGATCACCCACCGCCTCGCGCAACCGACCACCGAACACGGTGTCGAGGCGTTCGATTTCGTCCAGCCCGCTGCGCAGGTTGAGTTGGAAAACCCCTGCGGCGCCCTCTTTTTCGGGCTCCGTATGGCTCACGGCACCGTCGGCCGAAACCGTGAACCCCTGCGACACGGCGAGGTTCTTCTGTTCCAGCACATACGTTTTCGCGTGCTTCAGACCTTGACACACATCAGCGGCGTCGTCGGCGATGCGCAGCAGCACCGTCCGCACCTCGTACCCGTGATCGACTTCCTCATCGATGCGCTGTGTGGCCGCGTCCTTGGTCCGGCCGTGCCAGCTTTCCGCCGCCGAGAGCGCGCGCGAACAATCGTCCACCGAGGTGGACAGCAAGTCGGCGTTCGCGCGGGCAGCCTCGCCCGCCCGGTGCACAGCGTCGAGATTCCAGGTGTCGAGCTGGGGGATCGTCGGCCGCATCAGCGCGGCTCCAGCTTCGTGATCTCGGCGGCGGTCGCGCCGTCGGCGGCCTCGATGTCGGCCGAGAACTTGTCGAGCAGATCGGCCAGCGCCGAATACCTGGTCGCGATCGAGGTCATCGCCTGGCGCGCCGGATCGGGCACACCGCGCAGCACGGCGAGCACATCACTTCCCTCACCGGTCGCCTCGTTCATCACCGCCCAGCTCAGCGCCTCGACCGCCCCGGCTTCCTGACGCCAGCTGGCCGCCATCGCCGTCAACTGCCCGGGCTCGACCCCCAAGAATCCACTCACGAGATCCCCTCCTCCGCTACCGCGCCTCGTCGTTGTGATGGTTGGACGGGGCACGCGGAGCGAGGGTTCCATCCTGTGATGTGAGTCACACAGAGGCGGACTCGCTGTTCTCGGCGGCGGCGCGCACGCAGTCGCGGCAGGTGCCGAAGATCTCCAATGTATGGCTCACCTGGGTGAAGCCGTGCTCGCCCGCGATCGCCTCGGCCCACGCCTCCACGGTGGGGCCTTCCACCTCGACGGTGCTGCCGCACTGCCTGCACACCAGGTGGTGATGGTGACCGCTCGAGCACTGGCGATAGACGGACTCGCCGGAATCGGTACGCAACACGTCGACCATGCCCGCGTCGGCCAGCGACTGCAGGGTGCGGTACACGGTGGTCAGGCCGATGCCTTCACCGCGTTTGCGCAGTTCGTCGTGCAACTCCTGCGCCGAGCGGAACTCGTCGATATCGCCGAGCAGCGCCGAGATGGCACTGCGCTGACGGGTGCTGCGAACGCCGACCTGCTTGCCGGAGTGGTTGTCTGCCAACGGTTTCACCCTTCCTCGGCATGGGCGACGGCATCGACGACGATGTGCGCCAGATGATCGTCGACGAGTTCGTAGAGCACCTCGCGACCCGAGCGTTCCCCGTGTACGACGCCCGCCGATTTGAGAATGCGCAGATGCTGGCTGACCAGCGGCTGGGTGACCCCGAGCGCGTCGACCAGCTCGTGCACGCAGCGCGGTGACTCGCGCAACTGGAGCACGATCGCGATCCGCACCGGGGCGGCCAGGGCGCGCAGCAGCTCACCCGCGTCCTCGAGTACCGTGCGCGCGGGCACCGGCGCGGGCGGCAGGGACTGATACGGGCTGTGCTGGTGCGCAGGCGCGGCATCGGTGGTCATCAACCAACTCCTTAATGGAAACCGATACCATTTTGACATGCAGAAGTGCGCATGTCGAATGTGGCACACGCGGCATCGGTCGGCTGCTGCAATCTCGCTGGACTGGGCCGGATACGCTGGACCAAATGTGTTCAGTAAGCCATACATGACGTAAAGCAAGGTTTACCGAACAAACCGACTCGCAGTGGATGGAGAAATCTCGCGTGGCACCCAAGTCGAAGGTGGACACCGTTGCCAACCTCGCCAAGCGCCGGGGTCTGGTCTACCCGTGCGGTGAGATCTACGGAGGCACCAAGTCGGCGTGGGACTACGGTCCGCTGGGCGTGGAGCTGAAGGAGAACATCAAGCGGCAGTGGTGGCGGACCATGGTCACCAGCCGCGAAGACGTTGTCGGCCTGGACTCCTCGGTGATCCTGCCCCGTCAGGTCTGGGAGGCCTCGGGCCACGTCGCGACGTTCTCCGACCCGCTGGTCGAGTCGCTGCACACGCACAAGCGCTACCGCGCCGACCACCTCCTGGAAGCCTACGAGGAGAAGCACGGCCGCCCGCCTGCCAACGGCCTGGCCGACATCAACGACCCCGAGACCGGCCAGCCCGGCAAGTGGACCGAGCCGAAGAACTTCTCCGGCCTGCTCAAGACCTTCCTCGGCCCGGTCGACGACGAAGAGGGCCTGCACTACCTGCGCCCCGAGACCGCGCAGGGCATCTTCGTCAACTACAAGAACGTCGAGACCACCGCGCGCAAGAAGCCGCCGTTCGGCATCGCCCAGATCGGCAAGAGCTTCCGCAACGAGATCACCCCCGGCAACTTCATCTTCCGGACCCGCGAGTTCGAGCAGATGGAGATGGAGTTCTTCGTCAAGCCCGGTGAAGACGCCGAGTGGCACAAGTACTGGATCGACACCCGCCTGGCCTGGTACACCGACCTCGGCATCGACCCGGACAACCTGCGCCTGTTCGAGCACCCGAAGGAAAAGCTGTCGCACTACTCGGCAGGCACCACCGACATCGAGTACCGCTTCCGCTTCCAGGGCAGCGAGTGGGGCGAGCTCGAGGGCATCGCCAACCGCACCGACTACGACCTCAAGACGCACTCGGAGCACTCGGGCACCGACCTGAGCTTCTTCGATCAGGCCTCCGGTGAGCGCTACATCCCGTACGTCATCGAGCCCGCGGCCGGTCTGACGCGTTCGCTGATGGCGTTCCTGGTCGACGCCTACGCCGAGGACGAGGCCCCCAACGCCAAGGGCGGCGTCGACGTGCGCACGGTGCTGCGCCTGGACCGCCGTCTGGCGCCGGTCAAGGCCGCGGTGCTGCCGCTCTCGCGCAACGCCGACCTCACCCCCAAGGCGAAGGACCTCGCCGCACAGCTGCGCCGCAACTGGAACATCGACTTCGACGACGCGGGCGCCATCGGCCGCCGCTACCGTCGTCAGGACGAGATCGGCACCCCGTTCTGCATCACGGTCGACTTCGACACCCTCGACGACCAGGCCGTGACGGTCCGCGAGCGCGACTCGATGGCCCAGGAACGCATCGCCCTCGACCAGGTCGAGTCCTACCTCGCCGCGCGCCTCATCGGCGCCTGACCCATCGAAAGCCCGCGCCTGTCGCGGGCTTTCGCATGTCCGGACACGAGCCGCGTTGATCACACTGTGTAGCTGACGGTTTGCGTCGGCTGGGTGGGTAGTTCACGATTTCGGTGTGCTGTGGGAACCGGAAGACGTGGTGCGGGTGCTCGACCCGTCGGAACAACGATTCGTCCGGCACGGCACGTTCACCGGGCGCTCGGTGACGGTGCACGGGGAACTCGACGCCGCCGCGCTCGGGGCGGCGTTCGCGGCATTGCAGCGGGCGTTCCCGATCCTGGTGTGCCGGATCGTCGAGGACGCCGAAGGACACGGAATCCTGTTGCGGCCGGGCGATTTCGAGGCCGTCGGCGCGTGGGTCAGTTTCGGTGATCCCGACGAGGTGCGGGTGCCCGCCGAGACCATGGACCCCGCCGATCAGCTCGGGTACCTGGATGTCGTTCTCGCCGAAGAGGATCGGGCCAGGGTCACGTTGTTCGTGCACCACGGGGTGGCCGACGCCGGGCATTGCGTCGAGCTGTTCGCGCGGCTGTGGGGGTACTACACCGATCATGTGGAGACCGGGAAGATCATCGCGGGGGCGCGGGAGCTGCCGGTGTCGCTGGAGATGATGCTGGCGCAGCGGGGGATCGGACGCGGTCCGAGGTCGGGGCTGGAGGCGGTGACGCGGCCGCTCGTCGTGGCCGAGACCGGCGGGTCGCAGCGCGTCGAGCCCGCCGCCCTCTCCAGACCTGCTCGCGTCCGGCTGGACCCGGCCGAGACCGTCCGTGTGCTCGAGCTCGCTCGCGCGCATGCGGTGAGCGTCAACGGGTTGGTCACCGCCGCCGTGCTGCGGGCATACCGCGGGGTGTACGGCGGCGAGCGGGTCGGCTGCGTCTACCCGGTGGACCTGCGCAGGCGTCTCGACCCACCGGTGGCGGCGGAGGCGGGGACGAACGTGTCCGGGCTCGCGGCGTTCGCGACCGACGACACCGACGATGTCGTCGACCTGGCTCGCCGCATCGGCACCAGCCTGCACAACGACCTGGCCGACGGTGTCGTCGAACAGTCGGTACTGCACTTCCCGGACTACTACGGCCCCACCCGAATCCACTCGACCGCAGGCCATATCGCCGTCACCAACACCGGAACGGTGCCGCTGTTCCGCGCACCGACCGGACTCATCCTCGATGACTACGAGATCGTCTACCTCTCCGCCCACCCGCGCTCGTCCACCGGTGCGGCCGCGGCGGTCACCTTCCTCGTCTACACCTACCTCGGCAGGCTGACGATCGGCCGCCTCGGCGGTGGAGCCCGCGCAGCGGAATTGCTGACAGCTGTTGTCGCAGAACTGACTTGGGCCTGCTCGCGCGAAACCGCAGCGTCCGCCTGAAGTCACCCGGCGCGTCGGAGACGGCCGACCGCCCACGCGGCACCGGAGCCAGGCGGCTGGTCGACTCGACCACGCGGCCGACTGGAAGTCGTGCCGCGCGCCCGCCGCATGGAGGGTCCACCCGCAGCGGCGGGCTGATTCGACTACCTCGCGGCCAGTGGTTCCTGCAATTCGGTGACCCACCCGTTCGGATCCGGTGTCCATTCGAGCGTCACCTCACGCACCGGGGCGGCCGTGCGGTACCCGTTGTCCTCCACCCAGCGACCCAGCTCCTGCCACGCCGCACCGATTCCGCCGACATTCCCGTGGTAGACCGTCGTCGCCACCCGATCGACGGCAGGCAGGTCGACGATCGAAATATCCCGCACCGCGTCGGGTTCGGCATTCACCGGCACACAGGCGTGCACCCGGACGGAGCCGTCGTCGGCGGGCTCGTAGTACACGATGGCCGGACCGGCGATCGCGATGCCCGCCTGCGCGAGCCGATCGCTGAGCCCCTCGAACAACGGCTGGATCACCGGGCTGATGTGGGCGGGTTCGAAGCCCGCCGCCACCCCGCTCGACCTGGCCACCCGCACCGCGGGCACGGACTTGATCACAACATCCTGCTCGGGCATGACGCCCTCCTTCTCGATGATGCGGAGTCTCGCCTCGACCTCGGTCAGCCGCGCGCGGTCGGCCGCCAACCGCTGTTCCAGCTCCGCCCGGCGCAACGTGAGCATGCCGCGCAGCTCCCGGGGTTGTGGCCCCGGCTCGAGCATCCGGCCCACCTGCTCGAGACTGAATCCGAGCCCCTTGAGCGCGACGATCCGGTTGAGCCTGGCCAGCTGCGCGGCCGAATAGAACCGGTAGCCGGTGGCCGGATCGACCCGGGCGGGCCGCAACAATCCGACCGCGTCGTAGTGGCGCAGCATGCGCACCGACACCTGACCGTGTCTGGCGAAATCTCCGATACTGAACATGACGCCCTCCGGTGTACGGCCTCACACAGTGTGAGAGTCAACGATCAGAATCTGCCGCCTCGGCTCACCCGCCGTGACCCCGACGAGCCACCGAACGATCCGGGCCGGTACCCACCCGGGCGTGAGCCGTACCCACCACCGCGCGAGCCGCTGATCGCTCCGCGCAGCAGACCGTCCAGCAGGATGCCGCCGAGCACCGCACCGGCCTGCCCACTTCCGGACATGGGTTGTCTTGTCTCCCAGGCCCGTACGCTCGCCTCCGCCTCCTGCAGGGCCCGCCCACCCGATTCGGCGGCGGCCTGCGCGCTCCGCAACGCCAGTTCGGGATCGGTGCCTGCCTGCTGCCGCGCCTGATCGAGATGACGTTGCGCCTGCGCCAACCGGGTGCGCGCCTCGGCGTCGACACCGCCGCGCCGCGTGGTGATGAACGACGACGCGGCGTCGATACGGCTGGTCGCGTCGAGCAATGTGCGGTCGAGCCGGCGGCGCAGGTCCTCGACGGCGAGCTTGCGGTCCGAGGCCGCGGCGATGGCTCGGTCGAGGTCGGCGTCGGCGGTGACCACCTCGTGGAAGGCGCCGAGCGGGTCGGCGTCGTCGACCGTGTTCAGGGTGGTGGTCGCGGTGGCCATCGCGCCGCTGAGCTGGGTGCCACCGAATTCGGTCAGGGTGGACGCGGCGGCGAGATCGGCGCGCAATTCGTCCAGGGCGGCGGGCAATCCGTCGCGGGCTTGCTGGATGTCGGCCGCGGCGTGCTCGACGGTGTCGAGCAGCGTGCGGGCCTGGCCGAGAGCGGCCTCGGCCGCACGGATCGCGGCCACCGCACCACCCTGCTGCCCGGCCGGTTTCGTGAGTACGTCGCGGGCGGCGTCGATATTGGTCTGGGCGAAGGTGATTCGCTCACGGGCCATGCGCACGTTGTCGCGCACGGAGGTCAGCATCGCCGGGGGATAGGTCGCGTCGAGCCGGGCCAGTTCGGTGTCGGCGGCGGGCAGGCGGGCGGTGAGCTCGACGACGGTGCGGGTGAGAGCGTCGAGGCGGGCGGGCGCGTCGATGAGCAGATCGCGCATGGCGTCGAAGTCGGCCACCTGGGCGTCGAGTTCGCGGTCGGCCTTGCCGGTGGTCGCCAGCAGGTCCAGCAGCAGGGCGCGCTGCTGATCGGGGGTTTCGGGAACGGCGTCGTCGAGTTGCTGACGCAGGGCGAACGCTTTCGCGGTCGCCGCACGGGCCGCGTCCAGCGCGTTCCGGAACGGGGTCACCGCCGTCTCGCCGAATTCGCCGGTCGCCAGCGCCAATTCCTCCTCGCTCGTCCGCACCGCGTCGTCGATCTCGACCAGGCGTTCCTTCGACAACGCGTGCAGGGTCGGCAGCGAAAGACGCGACAGCGCAGCCGAATCGGTGGGGTCCATGCCGCGCGCTGTCGCGAGTTCCGCCCGGTCTTTGGCGTGGCGACGCCGGCGCATGACCAGAACGAGCAGACCGGCCGCCACCACCACGGCCAGTGCTGTCAACACCAGCACACCCGACGACGCGCCACCACCGCGCGCCGCGGCCCCGAGTCCCTCGGCGGTGTCGATCCCCGCCTGTGCCCATTTCTGTTCGCGCAGATCGGGCTCCACCGTGTCGGCCAGCAGCGATTCCACCTCGGCGTCGGTGATGCTCGCGGGTGGGATGCCGTCGAACCAGTAGCCGCGGTCGTCGACGGCCACCGCGAGCAGCAGATCGCGATCGCCGAAATCGGAGAGCTCGGCCGTGCGCGCTGCCCAGTCACGGGCGGACATGGACCCGAAATCGTTGACGTAGAAGAGCCAGAGCTTCACCTGGTGATCGCGGTAGAGGGTGTCGACGGCGCCGAGTACCCGCTGTTCGTCCGCCGGGCTGAGCACGTCGGCGGAGTCGACCAGTTGCGGGCCCATCCGCGTCGGTGGCTCCGCACCGGCCGCCGGGGCACACAGCAGAAGCAGGAACGCGCCGAGCAGATTCGCGACGAATCGCTTCCCCGGACCTGCGCCCCAGAGTTGCCCCGCCGCTGGTCGATACGACATGCGGGCCCGCTCGACGTACCTCACCGATCGGATGCGCGGACTTTTCCTCGGCAGCGGCATGAGTCGAATCTAACGGCCCGGGCCGAGTGAGACGGGTACGACAGGTCGGCGCGTGCCTCACTACCATCGGGACCATGGTCACAGTCGATGCCCGCTACACCGGTCAGGTCGCCCCCGGCGGCGACGCTCAGCAGCGCGATGTCCCCGGCGCCCGCATCGTGAAAATGGCCGTCGGCGCCATGAACAACAACACCTACCTGGTGCGATGCGCCGCCACCGGGGCAACCCTGCTGATCGACGCCGCCAACGAGGCGAACCGCATCCTCGAACTGGTCAACCAGGTGGCCGACGGGCAGGTCGAACTCATCGTCACCACTCACCAGCACCCCGACCACTGGTGGGCGCTGGCGGATGTGGCGGGCGCTCTCGCCGTCCCGTCGGCCGCGCACCCCCTCGACGCCGAACCGCTGCCCGTCACACCCGACCGCCTCCTCGCCGACGGCGAGACGATCGACCTGGGCGAACTCACCCTCACCGTCATCCACCTGCGCGGCCACACCCCTGGCTCGATCGCGCTTGCCCTGACCGACGGCGCGGGCCGCACCCACCTGTTCACCGGTGACTCCCTGTTCCCCGGAGGCGTGGGCAAAACGCACAACCCCGAGGATTTCGACTCCCTGTTCACCGATGTGACCACCAAGCTGTTCGACCGCTACCCGGACGACACCGTCGTCTACCCAGGTCACGGCGACGACACCACCCTCGGCGCGGAGCGACCCCAACTGCCCGAGTGGCGTGCCCGCGGCTGGTAGTCCGAGGCCGACCGGGCACGGTGCGTCGTTCACCGGACCGGAATTCAGTAGTGACCGCTGAGCCGACGACCGGTCGGTGCCACCTGGCAGACTGAGCAAGGTGAAATCGGGTTCTTCGCGCACGACCGTGCCCGCTCCGGATGCCCGGCACCGGCGCGCCTTGCTCTCGACGGTCTCGATCTGGATCACCAGGCTGGTCGCCGGCGCGATCGTGATGGGCTTGGTGCTGGTCGGTGGGACGGCGTTCCGGGTGTGGCAGGTCGCGCGGATCGACGACCACACCCCGGCCGACGCGATCGTGGTGCTCGGCGCCGCCCAGTATTCGGGGACGCCGTCGTCGGTCTTCGAGGCCAGGCTGTACCAGGCGTGGCGGCTCTACGAGACGGGTGTGGCGCCCCTGGTGATCACCGTCGGCGGCAAGCAGGAGGGCGACCTCTACACCGAAGCCGCCTCGGGCAAGCAATATCTCGAGGACAAGGGCGTGCCGAGTGCCGACATCCTCGCCGTCGAAACGGGATCCGACACCCTGCGCAGCGTCGAGGCCGTCGCCGCCGCCATGCACGAGAGCGGGTTGTCATCGGCCGTACTCGTGAGCGACCCGTGGCATTCACTGCGAACCAGGACGATGGCGCGAGACGCCGGTCTACACGCCTGGACCGCACCCACCCGCACCGGGCCGGCCGTCTACACGAGGGAGTCGCAATTCCACGGCATCGCCCGCGAAACCGGTGCGCTGCTGTGGTACCAGCTCACTCATTTCTCGGCAGATTTCCCTTACGAGGCGGGACAGTGAGATGACCGATACCTACACCCCGCACGACCGCGAACGCATGGTCACCGAACCGGGCAAAACCGCCTGGCCTGGTGCGGCGGGCAAGGGCCACCGCAGCGAATTCTCCCGGGACCGGGCGCGCGTGCTGCACTCGGCCGCGCTGCGTCGCCTCGCCGACAAAACCCAGGTCATGGGTCCACGCGAAGGCGACACCCCGCGTACCCGGCTCACCCATTCGCTCGAGGTCGCCCAGATCGGGCGCAGCATCGCCGACGGCATCGGCGCCGACCCCGATCTCGCCGATCTGGCCGGTCTCGCCCACGACATCGGCCACCCGCCCTACGGCCACAACGGCGAACGCGCCCTCGACGAATTCGCCGACGCCTACGGCGGTTTCGAGGGCAACGCCCAGAACCTGCGGATCCTCACCCGCCTCGAGCCCAAGGTCGTCGACGCCGATGGCGAGAGCGCCGGCCTCAACCTCACCCGCGCCGCCCTCGACGCCACGCTCAAATACCCGTGGGGCAGAAGCGGTTCCGGCACCAAGTTCGGCGCCTACGTCGACGATCTGGAGCGCCTGGCGTGGGTGCGCAAGGACGCTCCCGAGCGCAAGCAGAGCCTGGAATGCCAGATCATGGACTGGTCCGACGACGTGGCGTACTCCGTGCACGATGTGGAAGACGGCGTGATCGTCGGCCGCATCGATCTGCGTGCCCTCGCCGACCCCGCCGAACAGGCGGCCCTGGCCCAACAGGGCCACGGCGAACACCCCGACCAGTCGATCGATGCCCTGGCCGCCGCCGCGCAACGGCTGTCGGAACTCGACGTGGTCGCCGAGGCGGCGGGCTACGACGGCACCTTCGCCGCGTCGGTCGCCCTGAAACGGCTCACCAGCGAACTGGTCGGGCGCTTCGCCACCGCCGCCATCGTCGCCACCCAGGAGCACGCCGGGCCGGGCCCGCTGATGCGCTACGAGGCCGATCTGATCGTGCCGCCGGTGGTCGCGGCCGAGGTGGCCGTGCTCAAGACGGTCGCGCTGCGGTACGTGCGCTCCGATCGTGGGCACCTGGCCAGACAGCAGACCCAGCGCGAACGCGTCCAGGCCGTCGCCGACCGCCTGCTCACCACCGCTCCGGCCCACCTCGACGACCAGATGCTGCCCTGGTGGAACGCCGCCACCGACGACACCGCCCGGGTGCGCGTGGTGATCGACCAGATCGCCTCCTACACCGAAAGCCGCTTCGAGCGGGTCGCGACCGCGCTGGACTGCCGCTGACCTGGACCCACTAGACTTGCCGCGTGGCCGGACGAATCCCAGATCGCGATATCGCGGCGATCCGTGAACGTGTCCGGATCGAAGACGTTGTCGGAGAGTACGTGGCGCTCAAACGCGCCGGTGCCGACTCGATCAAAGGCCTGTGCCCGTTCCACGACGAGAAGTCCCCGTCGTTCCATGTGCGGCCCAATCACGGCCTGTTCCACTGCTTCGGCTGTGGCGAGGGCGGTGACGTCTACAAGTTCCTGCAGCAGATCGAGCACATCGGCTTCGTCGAGGCCGTCGAACAGATGGCCGACCGCATCGGCTACCAGATCAACTACGAGGGCGGCGGCACCTCGGTGCAGCGCGACCGGGGCACCCGCTCGCGGCTGGTCGCCGCCAACGCCGCCGCGCAGGAGTTCTACGCCGCGCGCCTGTACGAACCCGAGGCCGAGGCCGCCCGCAAGTACCTGACCGACCGAAACTTCGATCAGGCCGTCTGGCAGCAGTTCGGCTGCGGTTACGCGCCCGCGGGCTGGGACACCCTCACCAAACACCTGCAGCGCCTGGGTTTCGAGTTCAAGGAACTGGAAGCGGCCGGACTGTCCAAGCAGGGCAAACGCGGCCCCATCGACCGCTTCCACCGCAGGCTGCTGTGGCCCATCCGCAACCTCGGTGGCGAGGTGATCGGGTTCGGCGCCCGCAAGATCTTCGACGACGACACCATGCCCGGCAAGTACGTGAATACGCCGGAAACGTTGCTGTACAAGAAGTCCCAGGTGCTGTTCGGCCTCGACCACGCCAAGCGCGAGATCGCCAAGGGGCATCAGGCCGTCGTCGTCGAGGGATACACCGACGTGATGGCCATGCACCTGGCCGGCGTGAAGACGGCCGTCGCCTCCTGCGGAACGGCCTTCGGCGAAGAACACCTGCAGGTGCTGCGCAGGCTGCTGATGGACGACAACTTCTGGCGCGGCGAGATCATCTACACCTTCGACGGCGACGCGGCGGGCCAGGCGGCCGCGCTGAAGGCCTTCAGCGGCGACCAGCGGCTGGCCGGGCAGACCTACATCGCGGTGGCGCCCGACGGGCAGGATCCGTGCGAGCTGCGTCAGCGCTCGGGCGACTCCGCGGTGCGCGACCTCGTCGCCCGCCGAACCCCGCTCTACGAGTTCGTGATTCGTGGCGTGCTCGCCGAATACAACCTCGACACGGTCGAAGGGCAGGTCGAGGCGCGACGGCGCGCGGTTCCGGTGGTCGCCCAGATCAAGGACAACGCGACCCGCAAGGGCTACGCGACGAAGCTGGCCGGCTGGCTCGGCGTGGACGACATCCAGTCCCTGGTGCGCCAGGTCGGTGACGAAGCCCGCAAGCACTTCCGCGGCGGCGCGGCGCCCGCCGACGACAAGGGTGGCCGGCGAGGTGCCGTCGCACCGCGGCCCGTCGCACCCGCCCGCGGCAACGGCGACTCGGCCCGACCCGACCCCCGCGAACCGACGTTGCTCGCCCAGCGCCAAAGCCTGTGCGCGGCACTGCAATACCCGGGGATCGCGGGACCGGCCTTCGACGACGTCGAGGCCGACGCGTTCATCCACCCCGCCTACGTGATGGTCCGGTTGATGATCGCGAAAGCCGGCGGCACCGCATCGGGTCTCACCGGCGCCGAGTGGGTCGCGGCAGTGGCCGATCAGAGTGAGGACCTGCTCATCCGGGCCCTCGTCTCGGAGCTGGCCAACGAACAACTGCCCGTCCGCACCCAGGAGGACGTGCCGCGGCTCATCTCCGGGGTGCTCGCCCGCGTGCAGGAGATCTGGGTGGGCCGCCAGATCGCCGAGCTGAAGTCACGCCTGCAGCGCATGTCGGCGTCCGATCAGCCCGACGGCTACATGGAGCTGTTCGGCGACCTGGTGGCCCTCGAGGCGTACCGCAAGGACCTCGGACAGCGGGCCATGGGCAACGACCCCAACGTCACCGGCGTCTAACGCCCCCGGCGCAGCTGGTTGTGTGGCACCATCACCGTGGTCCGCTCGTCGAGCGGCTCCATCGGCTCCAGCTTCGGCTGAGTGCTCAACTTGTCCGACAGCTTCTGCCTGCCCACCGACACCAGCTTCTTCGTCACGGGGCTACCCGTCACCGCCCGTGTCGCCGCACTGATCTGCTCATAGCGCGCCCGCCCGGCCTTCGTGCCGAGCACATACCCGGCCGCTACGCCGATGATCAACCGCAGCATCTCCTGGAGCTCCTCCCACGTCTGTGTGCGCGCCCCATCCTGCCCGACTCACCCCACCCCTGTCGATCCACCCCACCCCGCCTCGCCCTCCACATGTCCGCAGGTAGCGGCCCGATTTGGGAACCCACGACCCCATACGCTAAAGTTTCATCTCGTTCAGCCAGCCAAGCTGACCCGAGCCCAACAGCTCAGGATATTCCCCTATAGCTCAATTGGCAGAGCAGCCGACTGTTAATCGGCAGGTTTCTGGTTCGAGTCCAGATGGGGGAGCAGTATGAATGCCCTTGACCTGGGGAATTTTCCCCGGGGGTCGGGGGCATTTTTGCGGTTGTCGGCGCGGAGGGTCCGGCATGGGTCCGTGATGCCTGTGTTCCTGCAGGTCACGGTCGGCGTGTCTACGCTGGGCGTCGCCCGAGTGCGGCTCGGTTGTCGATTTCGGCATTGCGGGCGGCGTAGTAGCGGGCGGCGACCAGGGGCGAGTCGCCGATCTGCGCTGCGGCGGCTTCGATGCCGTAGATGTCTCGGACATCGGTCGCCACGCGGTGGCGAATTTGCGTGGGTGTGATTGCTGCGAACTTCTGTCCTCTTACCTGGCGCAGTAGTCGGCTGAAGTTGTTCGGGTTCCAGCCTTCTCCGTTTCGGCTCGGATCAACAGGTTGTCCTCGGACTCGATCCGGTGGGCTAGCAATTCACGGACTGCTTCGACACCCTTGTCAGAGAGTGCCAGTCGGCGTATACCTTTCGTCCCGGTCTTGAGCCGGGGTTGCCATCGCCAGCCGCGTCCGTCTTCGAGGTCTTCGATCTTGCCGCGGATCCAGATTCCTGGGGTTGGGTTGTCGATGTCGACATCGGGGACTCGCAGGCCCAGTAGTTCGGTAGGCCGGACTGAATCCCCCCGGTGATTCCGGAGACTTCATCTCTTGAGGAAGGATGAAGTCTGTGAGTTCGAAGAAGTATCCGCAGGAGTTGCGTGAGCGGGCAGTGCGGATGGTTGCGGAGGTCCGCGACCAGCACGAGTCGGAGTGGGCGGCGATCGGGGCGGTCGCCGAGTTTCTGGGTGTCGGGACGGCGGAGACGGTCCGCAAGTGGGTGCGCCAAGGTCAGGTCGATGTCGGTGCGCGGGCCGGGGTCACTACTGAGGAGTCCGCGGAACTGAAGCGGCTGCGCCGGGAGAACGCGGAACTCAAGCGCGCCAACGCAATTCTGAAATCAGCATCGATTTTCTTCGCGGCCGAACTGGACCGGCCCCAGCGCTGATCGTCAGATATATCAGCGACCACCAAGGCCACCGCGTCGACGGTGGCCTGCGATGGGGTGTCGAGTCGATCTGCGCCGCGCTCACCGAACTCGGCGTCAAGATCGCCCCATCGACCTATTACGAGCACCGCCAACCTGTTTCGAGCAAGCGTGGCCGCCGCGACGAGGAATTGAAGGTGGAAATCACACGCGTCCACCGCGAGAACTACGGCGTCTACGGAGCCCGGAAAGTATGGCTGCAACTCAACCGTGAGGGCATCGACGTGGCTCGCTGCACCGTGGAGCGGCTGATGCGGCAGCTCGGGTTGCGGGGCGCGGTCCGTGGCCGGGTCAAACGCACCACGATCGGCGATCCGGCCGCCGAGCGGCCGCAGGATCTGGTGCAACGCAAGTTCGCGCCGGCCGCACCGAACCGGCTGTGGGTGGCCGACATGACCTATGTGTCGACCTGGTCGGGCTGGGTCTATGTGGCGTTCGTGATCGACGCTTACGCACGCAGGATCATCGGCTGGCGTACCGGCACCACGATGACGACCGCGCTGGTGCTCGATGCGATCGAGCAGGCGATCTGGACCCGCGAAAGAGCGGGCTGGGACGTGAAAGATGTTGTCCACCACACAGATAGGGGCGCTCAATACACCTCGATCGCCTTCACTGAGCGTCTCGCCGAGGCTGGGATCCAGCCCAGCGTAGGCGCGGTGGGATCGAGCTACGACAACGCCCTCGCCGAGACGATCAACGGCCTCTACAAGACCGAGTTGATCAAGCCACGGGGGCCGTGGCGCAACGCAGACCAGGTCGAGTTCGCCACCGCCGAATGGGTCGACTGGTTCAACTATCGGCGGCTCTACCAGTACTGCGGAGACGTGCCCCCGGCGGAGATGGAGGCCGCCTACTACGCTCAACACCCAGCCCAGCACCTGGTCGGGCTGTCACACCAGTAAGTCTCCGGACATGCCGGGGGGATTCAACTTGGTGGCTAGCCTAGAGTGTGAGCGTAGTGTCCAAGCGAAGGCGAGTTGGTTCGATTGCTGTTTGGAGCTGTGTGAACAGGTCCGGCCTCAGGATCAGATCTGTGCCGTGCACCGCTGGTGTAAGCGGTTCGTAGTTGCCATCGTGTATTAGGAAGCCCCGCCACTGGCGACAAACGAGCGCCGGACCCTCATCGTCGACGAGAGTAAGGCGCAAGGCCAGAGTCTCCGGGCGAAGACCTAGGAGAGTAACGAGTTCGATTCGCGGACCCAATAGGAACGGGTGGATTCCGGCACCGCGGCCGGGATTTGGGCTGCCTAGCTCCTCGTTGAACTGTAAGAGACAGGTGAGCGGCCCAGCAGTCGTGGCGAGGATCGATTGAGCTTGCTCCCGTTCGAGCGACGGACATAGCTCGGTGTGTGGGCGTGACCAGATAGACGGACGCGAAACATAGAATGGCAAAGACTTCGAGGTCGGTTGGCCGCCTGACGGCAGTAGCCCGGCTGCAAGAAGCATCTGTCGGCTAGGCTGTCTCGGACTACGTGATTCAAATGTAAACTGGCGTTCCAAGAGGCCGATTTGGGCCCAGCCTTCGTACGGCGGTTCCGCACATAGGGCTGGTTCGGTGTCGATGAATCGATGCCTTCCCATCAGCTCACTTGCTTCTGGCGGAGGCCAAGGTGCATCTCCGGTATCAATCCAGGGCACGGGAGCCAAAGACCAAGCTAGCCGTGACGGGCGTGTAGATGGACGCGGTACGCGGGCTCCTTCGCTACGGATGGCCCAGGTCGCGCTAGTAGCGAGACGTCTGGCAATCTGCCGTTCGAATGGGATGGGGTCGACTACCTGGCCTGCCATAGCCAATGCGGTTCGGGTGCCTGCAGCTGCAGCTTGCAGTGCATCCTCGGCATCTTCTTCGTATGCGTAGTAGGCCGGGGGCCTGCCGGGTCCGCGAGCCCTTAGTTGCTTGATCTGTGCTTCGCTGCGTTTCGAAGTTTCTTCGGTTCGCTCTGTGAGGCGAGACTCGATCGCTTCGCGCATGCCGGGCGGAACTCCGGCTATGTCTAGTCGTCCAGACAGATAGTCTTTAATTATCGCTGTGGTCTGGTCGCTGGGTGCTGGTTCGGTCATGGCAGCTCATTGAGTGCGTTGGCTATACCGAGTCGGAGAGCGGGGTCAGGTCGGGTCGCGGGCGGGCTCGGCACCGGATTGCAGTGACTTTCGAGGATTTCGCCAGCGAGTGCTCTGATCGCGAGGCGGTCGCTCCTCGCCATCTCGGTGAGCCGTGCGGCGAGCGTGTCGGTGAGTTTGCCTAGTGGGAGATGATCTCGGACGGTTTCAAGCAGCCAAGTGGTGCGTCCGGCGTCGAAGTCAGTTTGAAGTATGGGGATGAGAGCCGCCTGCGCAAGGGCAGGGCGGCACGCGATGAGGAATGCTGTAGCAAGGAGCGTGAGACGTATCTCCTCATGTTTCGGTCGGGCGATGTTGGCAACCGCGAGGGTTGCTAGCCCGATGTTTAGATCACCGGGGTTGGCGGAACTCGGAAGCGGCTCGTAGGGCGGATGGTTGCGAGCTGCAGCGCCTGGAATGCGGCGCTCAAGGCCAGCAAATGCTGTGTTCCACGCTTCGATGGCGGTGCCTCCTCCGCTAGCGGGTTGAGCGGCGAATGCAGCGATGACAGACTGGACGATTCCGTAGGGGCCTCGATCGGTAGTCTGAATACTGTTCGCAATGGCAGCCGCGAGCGTTCTCTCGGCGGTATCTGCGTCGAACGTGTGCGCCTTGGTCCAGAGGTCGACGCGTTCGCGTCCTGCAAAGCCGTACCACCCTCCGCCGCCTCGAATTCTGGTGTAGGCCAGGGTGTAGCAATAGCTCGCGACCTGCTTCAGGTTCGCAACAGTCGAGTCACACTGCCTGGCAATGCCGTCAGCAAGCATCGCGAAGATCTCTTGGTCGGCCATGTAGTGCAGTTCGCTTGCAACCGCATCAAGAATCTCAATGCCAGCGTCAGGACCGTGCGCAGTCGCAGCTTCGAGGATTCGCCATCCTATTGCGTTGACGAGCGCGTCGAGGTCGTCCGAGTCGGAGCTGTAGTTCTTGTCGTCATAGTGGCGCGCTGCGATTACGGCCCCGCGAGGGCCGGATGGCAACTCAAGGCGTTGAGTGCTCTTGATCAACTGCTCGACGGTGTCAGGCCTGCCGAAGGGTTGGGTGTGGTATCCATTGTTTTTCTTTTCAGGTCGCGATTCTCGTGCGTAGAAATACGGTCCTCCGAGTTGTTGGACAGCTGCAACGAGCTCAGGAGTCGCAGTCGACTCAGGCATGTTGTTCGCATACATCAAAGTCTGATTGTCGTAACTTGCTGCCACATTGCTCGCGAAGGTCGCCAGCGCGATATTCGTTTGATGGTTGATGCCGAGCTCAGATTGGAGATTGGTGAGAATTTCGACGTCGATCTCGGTGCTTCTCCAGCTGATTCCGACGGTGAGGCGCAGAGCAGCAAGCACGGCTGGGTCAGCGACCGCAATCTGAGTTGTTAGTAGTTCGACCTGAGTGAGGTTAGCGAGGTAGTCCTCAAACCCGTAGTCTCTGAGGAGTAGACCGGCAGCGTTGGTTGCGGCTGCGACGGGGTCGACTTTGGCGGCCAGTTCCCACCAAGAGCCTGGTACGTGATGGGTTTCGCGGCCGTCGGTGTGCTGGCTGACCAAGTACGCGGGGTCTTGGAGACGGGCGAGCGCTGCGCGGGCTGCACCGATGTCGACGGTCGCAAGGTCTTCGACGGCGTTGACAAACTCTGTAATGGTGATGTCCTTATGACCACCATATGCACCGAGAAGGTGTGCGGCGCGCTTCCAACAGCCGTTGGCTTCCGCAATCGCGCCAGCATCTAGACAGATGCGAGCGGTCGCCAACTCGAAATCGGCCGTCAGTGAGTACATGGTGTGGGTGTCGTCGCGTCCGGCACGAATTATGGGCAGGAGCCGATGGATAGGCTCGACGCCGATCACGTTAGAGACTCGGCTGAGAATTTCGAGTAGGTCGTTCGTTGTCAGGGGCCCGTCCTCGGCCATTCCAGCCAACGAAGTGGTCGTCCGCTCACCGATGGCGGTGAGGTGGTCGAGTACCGTGTCGAGGTCATCGGGCTGGACGACCAGCAATGCGCGCTCGATGACATCGTGAATATGGGAGTGTATGGAGTAGAGGTCGACAGCTCGTGGCGTACCAGTAAATGGTGACGCCTCGGCGGCCAGTTGTTCGATCGCGACCCGGACAGTCGCCGATGCTGCCTCAGGGGTTGTGATGCTCTCCGCGACTTCTTCCCGTAGGCTGACGGTGGCGACAGCGAATCGCAGCCAGGCACGGAAGAATCCTTCGCCGGTCAGGGCAGCGATTAGGTTAATGGGCGCCGTGCGGTCAAGAGCGTGAGCAAGTCTGAGTAAGGCGAGCCAACGTTCGACGAATCCGGACCAGTCGGTGTTGCGCTCATCTAGGAGCGATTCCGTAGCTGCTTGAAGGTCACTGTTGACATCAGTGCTTCCGAGACCTGCAGCGATTTCAGCCGGGGCGATTCCATAGTTCAAGTAGGCGCTGAGGTCACCGCCTGGCACACACTTCCACGCTTCGCGCGCGAGATGCTCTGCCTGCGGGAGACCTGCTTCGCCTTTGGAGGCGAGGTCGGCCAGCGTGAGCCAGACTGCCGCGATGTTGATGGGATTGGTCATCGCTCGTGCTGCGTTGACTATGTCCTCCGCAGACAGACCAGCCACGAGAACCTGGATAAGATCGTGGAGAGGGGCCGTTTCCTCCTGTCCATCGAGATGCTCAGCGAGAACTGCGATATCGATGGGGGCCTCGTCGATTGGCCTGAGCCGCAGATGTCCAAGTTGTATCGCCAAGTTCATGCGTCTGTCGCTGTCGGAGCCGTAGACGGTGTTCTCGGTTTCGGCTTCACGCTCGCGGGCCGCGATGTAGGCGTCCCAAGGCGGGGCCGACCCGGCTCGGTCGACTGCCTCGCACAGGCTGAGTCCCCAGCGAGCAGCAAACGTGATGCGTCCTTCGTAAATCAGGCGTTCAGCGACCGCTTCAGCGCCGAGGATGCCGACGACTACCTCGGCATATTGGACAAGAGTGTCCGGGATCGAATCGTGTTCATAGACGGCCACGGCTCGGCGGGCTTCGAGGCACGTCATCAACATCGCCCAGTCACTGCGGATTTGGGCTTGCCTGGTTACTACAGAGATGACCTGTTTGATCGCTTCGGGCGGATGAAGTGCCGCAATCGCACAGGCAACGAAGTCAAGGTCGATCAGAGCCTTCAACTCGCAATAATCGTCGAGGTCTGCGAGCAACCGAGGCAGGTTTCTGAACGCGCGGGTATCGGCAAAGAAGCCGCGGCTGGCGAGCCAGTTTGCGGCACTCCGGCGGATGGACGCGACCCAAGCTTCCGGTTTGTCGCGGCGTATGAACCGGCTAAAGCTCTCGTGGTGAACCTTGAGCCCACCAACACCGGGGAGAGAATTCAGGACTGGAGCCAGCCTTGAGAGCGCAGGCCCCAGGTATGGCTCCACCAGCGGCAGGACTTGACCTAGTTCGTTCTCGGTGAGTGCGAATTCACAGAGAGCGAGCGCACCGATGGCGAACTCTTGGTCGGCGGTGAGTGTGTTGAGCAGATGCCGGTAGTATTCATCGAGATCAGTAGCAGTGTCGGGCACTTGGTCGAGACGAGCGATGATGTTGGTGACTGTGGCTGGGGCGTCATCAGTCCCGTCGAGAGGTGAAGCACCCGTTGAGTGGCGGCACAGGTAGGTGGCGTAGAGCGCATTGCCGTTCGAACGTGTTTCGATAAGGTCAATGATGGTGCGTGCGTCATCTGGGTCCGCCTCCGCACCTGTCATCGGGTTATGGAGGACGCCGTGTCGGTGTGCGAGTGACCGAAGTTCGTCGGTCGACATGCGCGGCATCAGGGTATGCGTACCCGACGTCGGGTCGGCGTTCTTGAGGTGGTCGCCCGGCTGGCTGGCGATCAGCATGCACGCGCCGTACGGCAAGCTGATCGCCGCGAGACGGTCGATGAGAATGCGGGACGGGTCGGGGGCCAGCGGGCCCCCGACCCGTCGGCCGAGGACCCGATCGACATGGTCGATTCCATCGATGACGAGAAGTATCTGTTTATCGGGGTGCGTTGCCCGGCAGGTTCCGGTTGCTGTTTCAAGCGCTTCGGGTGTGGCAGAGAATCGGGGCCGCAACTCCGCGATCACATCCGGAACGATCGCTTCGAGTTGATTGAGGAGACTTCCGATGACGACCTCGGCGAGGACTCGTTCGTCGCGGTCTGTGTCGGTCTCGCCGAGCCAACAGTGGTGACGGACAACTAGCCAACCCTGGGAACGGTAGGCATCGGCGACTTGTTCGCAGAGCCATGATTTGCCGGATCCTGGCTCTCCCGTTAGGACTACGCGGCCACCGCTGAGAACGGTCGAAGCAATCGCAGCTTGAAGTGCGCTAGCGGCGCCGGTTCGAGGGATTGCCAAGGCGGTTTCGACTGGGTGCCCTTCGCGTACCGCGCCGAAGTCGGTGGTAAGCCTCAGGCTCGGCGCCAAGATACCGCGAGTGACATCGCCATTGATTGCACGTGCTGCGGTCGCAGCGTGGGCCAGCGCGAGTGCGACGTCTTCTGCCGCTCGGGTGGTGTTGGGCGGGCGTCCGGCACCAAGCTCTTCAGTTGCTCTTCGGAGTAGCGCTACTTCAGCCGGCCCAGGGTTTGTGAAACTGAGAGATGCTGCTGGGGCTGCAGTGTCGATGATCAGACGCGCACACGCTGCACGAAGTTCGTCGTCGGGGAAGTCCTTAAGGAGATTTGCCCAGGGTTTGGTGTCGCGGAGCTTTTCCGGCCCGAACCTGTATCGACGGGTGGTGACGCCCGGCAGCGGATCTCCAGGGTCGTCGGCAGCGTCGACCGGAAGCAGGACCTGCGCCAAGTCGCGGTCCGGCTTCCCGTCGCGGACTACAACACGGTAGGTGCTGTTGGTGTTCTCATCGAGGTCGTTCAGCAGTGAGCGCAATAGCAGATCGAGCCTAAGATCGCGCTTATCCGAGGAAAAGGTTGCTCGAGTGAGCTCACGTTCGATGGTGGTGTGCTTGATTTGGAGCCGAAGCCGGTGCCCGGCAGCGTAGCTGACAGTGAGGTCATCGAACCGATCGCCGTCGAAGTCTTTGAGGTCAACTTTGATGGAGGTGGCGGTGCCAAGCATGAGGTCGACGAATGCGGTACCAGTAATTATGTCCTGGTAGGCGTAGCCGTGATGGGTTGCCTGCAGGTTCATCTCGCATCCCAGCAGCAGATCGGATGAGGCGAGGACCCTGGCTGGACAGGAGGCGACAAGGGCTCGTGTGCGACGATTGAGGGGCCCTCGGTTACTCCTGCCAGATGGCGGCGGTTTCGGTGAAGGCGCCTTGCATCGTCGGGACGAGGAGCCAAGCCACTGTCAGCGTCAAGGCTGTCGTGCAGGGTGGCGGCGTGACCTCTTGGCGGACCCGAGTTCGAAACCAACGTGCCTCCACAATCTCCGCATAGCGCTGACTGTGTCCGGACCAACAGCAGGGCCGGGCACTGAACAATGAAGCGTACGGCAAGGTGGCGCTTGCTGAGAAGAGACTCGAAGACGGTCCGCAATCTGCTCTCGTACAAGCAGTCTCACCGATCTAGCGGTGCACACCCTCCGCCTTCGGGTGGAAGCTGCCAAAGGTCGGCCTTCAGCGGCCCGAATTACCCAAGAGAAGTCTGGCTAGTTGATAGCTATCAAACGTGCAGGGTTTCGCTGGTCATCCCGAGCCGAGACGCGACAGCGGCGATTGGGGTCCACCCGCAGTCGCGGGTCGTTACGGTGCTCGATGCCCCCGGACGCCGTGGGCTTTCGCCGTTTCGTCGTACACGGCAAGCATGATCTGCCCATCGTTCCCAAGAAAGAGGGCGGACCATCACACCTGATGCGATCTAATGCGACTCACCATTCTGATCCCTATTAATCTACGGGGCCACTCCGACCTCGGAGCTTTCCGACGCGTTGCGCTAGCCCTCAGCGTTGAATCGGGATGGACAGGAATACCGAGCCACCGGTTCGCTCCACCGCGGGCTCTCCTTTCGCGAGATGAGCAAGGGTTACCTGGTCATTGAGAGCGAACGTGCCGCTGTTCCGGTGCCGACGCCGGAATCTCTTCCATTTTGACCACGTGCCATGCTGCGCTGACATGACAGCGGCTGCGACCTCGGCCCAGCCTGCTTGTAGCAGCGTGCTCGCCATAGCATCGAGGATCTCCTCCGGCACGCCGACGGTGGGTTTTTGCGCCTCCAGACCCAGCTCCCGGCGGGTGTAGAAGTCGTTAAGAGCATCGCTTGAGTCTGCTATGAGGATACGTGCGATTTCCTCTTCCTCATGGTCGAGGCTGTGCAGGATGCTGATGCGATCGATCAGGTACGCGCCAAGGGCGTCACACTCGGAGGCAGCTGACGCCTTGATCGAGTGCATACCTGCTCGTTCGCGCGCGTAGTGATGAAAGGACGCTGGATCCATGAGGATGTCCGTGACCATGAGCAGGTCCGTTAGCGATACTACCCAAGTCGGTCGTTTGACCGCCCCAGACACGGACAGACCGCTGGAAGCGAACGGGTCGATCCGTTCGAACGTCACGATCACGGCGGTGCCGCTTGACACCTCACGTGGGAGTACGTCCACCTGCCGTCCGTTCGCGGTACGTGTGAACGATCGACCGCCCTCATCGAGGATGTACGTCAGGGCACGATCCGTCTGGTCGAGCGCCTTGCCGAGGATTTCAGCGATCTTCTTGTCGACTCGGTCGGCATATCCTCGCCGGCCCCGCTCGGTCAGTGCGATCGCTTTCGCCTCGACCACCAACGGCCATTCGGCGCGGATGAGGGTGTCGATCTCACCCTTTTCTTTAGAAACCAGCGCATAATGCTGCGTCGGGAAAGTATTCGAGGGCCCGAAGACCTTGGCCATAGCTTCAGAGACCAAACGCTCGTGCGCGTCCTGGCGGTGTTTGTAATATCTCTGGGAGTCGAAACCATTGCGCTTTGGTTCTGTTGCCAGGCGATGGTGGATGGCAGCCGACAACGCCCACGGGTCCGGTACGAAGAACGTTCCGTTGTCGAGCTTGATACACGGGTGAGTACGGGCTCGGTTGGTGTCACCGGGTGCGCGAAATTCGGGTTGGCAGCCGTAGTCCGTCGAGAAGAAGGCCAACATCGCGCTGATCTGCTCCACTGCAATCCCGGTGCTTGCAGCCACATCGAGGGGTACCCATAACGTCGTGGCGTTGAGTGCCTCGATGAACGCCACTGCGGCCTGTGGATCGGGGTCTGGACCGTCCATTGCCGTGCGCAACGTATCGATCGCTGCCGAGAATACTCGGTTCAGCGACCGTGCGTTTAGCCGGGTAGCCCGGATTACGTCCGCAGGGTTGAAGCCCAGTGAGGTGACATAGTATTCGCGATGTCGTCCGAAGACCTCTGCATCGACTTGTTCGAGATGTACTGCGTAGCCAGGCATCCTATCGGTCTGGTATTCCAGCTGCAGCTGCTGGAGAAGAACCTCGCGATTCAGATCGCCGATGTCGGCGTTCGTGGTGAAAGCTGTGATACGCCTTGCCTGCTCTGCGTCGAAGATCTCGCTGATCAGGCTTCTCACACGCCGTGTCACCTCATGCGGGGTGTCCGCGGTGCCAACGGCCTCCAGCGACAAAGCGACACCGACTAGGTATTCGATCTTCGCCGCCCACGACGACGTCAGCTCGCCGTCTGCGAGACTCTCCGCACCGTCGATCCCCACCATCATGGCTGGCACCGCCACCGAGTTGATCAGCTGGGTGAGGTCTCGCCCGGCCATCAAGCTTCGGAGCTCATCGATCAGTGTTGGCAGGTTGTCGGCCCGAGCCTGGAATGCCTCCAGCTGATTCTTGATGATGGCGTCGCGTTCAGGTCCGGGAAGAAACGACTTCCGCACCGTCGCTGAGCCGGAGATGCTCGTCGTCGAGTCATACAAGCTTGGCGAGTCGAACATTCGATCCTGTGGGAATCCACCAAACCGGGCCATTCCATGATCGTAGTGGTATGCATCGGGGATCGTGTACAGACCGAACATTCGCCATCGGTGCCGATTGGTCTGAGGCACAAGGGCCGCTACGAGCCTTAGGATTGTCGGATGGCAATCACGGGGATCGCGAGCGCGCGCCTGAAACTCGAACGGGCACAACACCACATAGAGGTTGTAACGGCCGATGTGGTCGCGTTTGAGCAGTCCGACCCGTGGGGCGTTCGTGCGGAGTGGATGGCCGACGAGGAGACAGCAACCGAGGCGATCTACGCCATCAGCGTCACCAAGTTAGAAGACCCACCCACGGACCTTCCGGCGAAGGTAGGCGACTGCTTCACAAACCTTCGCGCGGCACTTGATCACTCCGTCTTCGACCATGCATGCACAACTTTGGGTGCAAAGAAGGGGCGGGCCTTGACCGAGCAGGAAAGGCGCGGGCTCTTCTTCCCGCTCGCCAGGACACATGAAGGGTTGAGGAAAAGCAAATCCTATCTTGCGCCCGATGTGTATACGTACGTGAGGGGTCTGCATGACTTCACGAATGACTGGCGGTCGACAGACCCGTCTGTACGCCATCTCGCACTACTGCGCGAGTTCGTAAACTATGACAAGCACCATGCGGTGATCCCTGGAATGGCAGACGTTCACGTGACCGCAAAATCATCGCTTGGAGATATCGAGCTGATCCCGGACCACGTGCAGTATACGAGCGGGACGGTGCAACTTGGCGTGCCGTTGTTAAAACTCCCATTTCGAAAGCTGAGGGAGATCGAAGGGATCGCCGAACACGATCTGCTCGCCGACCTAAGTGTGAAGTTCCCGCTCGTGCTTCGACTTCCGAACCACACGCAAGACACTAACTTGCATGTAGGCGAGCCGTTGACCATCCCGCGCGAGCCACCTCTGGCGGACACCTTGCGTGGGATGTACAACGCGGTGGAGTCTGTTGTGGACGAGCTGAGGAGGCTCGGAGTGTAGGCACGTTTGCCATACCCGCCAGAGAAGCCGGGGATTGCTGGGCTCCAGGCGGCGGAATACTCCGGTCGTTCGTCGGACGTGAGCTGCCGGTTCTTGGGACGCCGAGTTCCACCAAGGTAGGTATTGGACCCCGAGCCGTCTCGGCGTTGCGTGCAGTCCACGTCGGAGGAGCCCATAGCGCGTGCAGCCCTCGCAGCGGCCTCGATGCGCCGAAGCCTTGCTGGCGATCGCCGAGCGTCGCCTAGACATCTCCCCCCAACGGACTGCCGTTTTTCCTGCGGGAAGTACTCGCTGGCAACACAGCCGTTGTCACGCCCGAACAGTCCGCCCTGATCGGGCCGCCCGCATCGGCGCTCGCGGTCGGCAGCCCGGAAACGATCCCGGCTTGGCAGCGCATTGAGCTGTGTCAAGGCATCCTGCTGCGGCCGCCAGGATCGGCGACTGTGCCGTCTGGCTACGCATGGAATCGGCGGTCTGGGATCGGCCTTCGACATCAGCCACGGGCAGGTGCGTCTCTACAGCGTCGGCGCTGCTAGCGCCGATGATCACTGCACTCGACGCGGACATTCTGTCCCAGCTGCGGACACCGTGGCGGGCGAGTCGTTCACCGACGACTTCCGCGCGCGGACATGCCGTCACATGGCAGGCCGACCCGACCCTGGTAGTAGATCCAGTGCTGGCTATCGGACCGAGATGCAGGCTACCGACGCGAAGGTGTCAGAGTATTACCTCCCGACTTGACCCACAACACGGAAACAACACGGATTCAACGCAACCGGGCAGGGTGCAACCGGAACACCTTGAACGGCAAACATCAGGTGACGGGATGTTTTGGGGTAACGATGAAAAGCCTTGGGAACCATAGCATTTGGCGGCAGGTTTCTGGTTCGAGTCCAGATGGGGGAGCAGAAGAACGCCCTTGACCTGAGGATTTATCCATATGGTCAGGGGCCGTTTTGCGTATGGCAGCGCTGAGGGTCCGGCATAGGTCTGTGATGGCCGTATTCCTGCAGGTCACAGTCGGCTTGTCTATGCCGGTGTCGCCCACCGGCGCGGTTGCCGGTTTCTGCGTTGCGGGGGGTGTAGTAGGCGGCCGGACACCATGGGCGAGTTGCGGATCTGCCCTGGTTGGCATCGGGATCAGCGAGTCGCCCTCGGGCCGGAGCCGCCAACCCGGCAGTTCGATTCGATGCTGCTCCTGAGAGCGCAAGTGGCCGTACGCCTACCATTCGAGTCTCGAATCAGGTATGCCACCGCTATCTGCGGCCGTCGTCGAGGCACCCGGGTTTGCCGTAGTTCCAGAGCATCCAGCCGGTCTGGGGTACAGACATGGCGTCGGGTGTCTGGTGCCAGCTATGTTCTGACGAGTTCAACCGATGCGCCCGTAGTGGTGAGCGTCGGTTGCTAATATCTGAGCAGGTGGGAGCTGGTTTATTGGTTGTGCGCGAGCACGGGTAGTTATCGTGGTGTCGCCATCGTTGCCGTCGATGCGGTAGCTTTCGGTCAAGCATTACCGAGGGGGATCGAATGGCACCACCTGAGACATTCGTCGCTACGCCTGCCGAGCTCGTCGCCGCAGCCAAGGCGATACGAGGGTTGCTCGACGGCCTGTCCGGTGGGTTCAGTTCGCTGAATCGAGACGTCACCCAACTGACAGATACGTGGAAGGGCAAGCAAGGCGAACAATTCGCTGCGGGATTCGCCGACGTGCGTGAGGGGCTGTCGGAGCTGCTGGACGCTATCCGCGATACGACCGTCGCGTTGGATGCCAGCTCGGAGGCCTATCTTGGGCAAGATGGCGTCAACGCCGCTGCGATCGAATCAGTGGCATCGTCATTGGATCTGCCGGATGTCTCATAGCGTCAACCTCGAACTACTGGACTCCATCGTGGCGAGGATGACGGGTTTCGGAGAGTTCTTCGACGAGCAGATCACAGCTTTCGACACTGCGATCAGCAAGCTACAGACCGGGTGGGAAGGGGATGCCGCTTCTGCCCAACAGGCTGCCCATGCTCGGCTTATGGCCGCTGCGAAGGAAATTCGTGACGGAATCGAGGACATGCGGCAGTCCGCACAGGCGGCGCATAGCAACTACACCGAGGCGATCGCTGCCAACGTGGCGATGTGGCGGAGCTGATCGGCTGTGGCGGAACTCGACGTCAATCCGGAGGCGTTCTACGAACTGTCCGGCGCCTACAGTCTCGCGAGCCGGTCAGCTACAGCCGCGCTGACGACCATGGATCAAGAACTTCGTGACGCGATCAAGTTCAGCGGCAATGACGATAGCGGTGTGTTGTGGGCGCAAGGGTACTGGACCTCAGGTATCGAAGCCGTCGTCACGGCAGGCAAGGCTACCGACGTCCTTGCAAAGATGGCGGCGCTGGTTCGTCAGAGCGGTGTGAATCACGACCAATCCGAAAACGCTGACGACTACAACACCGGCAAGCAGCTGCCCGCCTCGGATCCCGGAGCGAAGACGTTCGTGCATCGTCCGCTGAAGTCGCCTTCGGGAGGTACCCGGTCGAAACCGGTCGGATGGGAAATCGTTATGGGTACGACGAAGTGGATCGACGGCAATGCCGACAGGATGCAATCGGTAGCAACGAGCTGGCAGACGGTGGCCTCGGTCTACAGCACACTCGACACCGATCTGAATCCGAAGATGACCACCCTCGCCTGCTCAACCAGCGAGGAAATACCTGACATCGATGAAGCCCACAAATCCATTGTCGATGGGTTGGAGATCCTCGGCGATGCGCTCCGTCAACAGGCCGGTGCGATTGATGGGTATGCCGTCGTACTGCGGGCCGCGCAGGAGGGCGCGGAGTGGGAGATGCAGCTACAAACGGTGACTCAGGCAATTAATACGGTGAACGCTGCCACCATCGGACGACCGATCAAGAAGGTGATCTTGGATGCAGCCGAGATGGAGATTGAGCACTCCCGCAACAAGATTCAGGGAATGTTGAACGGCCTCGCCGATGCGCAACGCGTCTCCTGCGGAACGTTCACCGCGGTGTCTTCGACGGTAGTCAGCGCGGTGAACACCAAGTTCGCGCCGATTCTCAACAAGCAGTTGAAGAACCCCCCGCCTCCGACGAAACCAGCGACCGCGCGCCGAAACAAGCTTGAAGGGGCGAAGGCGGAAGCGCGGGCCGGCATCGACACGAACAAGCCGAAAGAATCGATACCTTCGGTGACGGGTAGGCGTAACGCCATACCGGACGACCTCGACCACACCACCAAACGCCTCACCGAGGTGAAGAATGTCCAGTATCAGTCTTACGACAACCAGCTCAAAGACGACATGGCTTACTGTGAGGCCAATGGGTATGAGTTCGTCCTGATCACCGACCACAACACCCGCCTCTCCAAGGAGCTACAAGATCTCGTGAACCAGGGCAAGATCAAACACACGACGATGGACTTCCGAAGTTGACTCCTACCGACGACGAAGCCGCGACTCGTTTACTCGACGCGTACCGCCGAGCAGGTGGGTACGCCGACACGATCCCGGAAATCGGCAGCCGCCTCGGGGACTCGCCCACGGTCATCCCGGTACTCGCTGAATGGCTCACCGAACTCGAAGACCGGTGGCCAGGCGTTGAGACCGAAGGCCGCGATATGGCGCGATTGAGCTTGACGAACGCTCTGAACCGTAAGGAATCTCGCAAGACCGTGGCGATCCCAGCGCTGATCAGCCAGTTTGACCATGCCAAACCAGCCAGCGCGCGCGTGCGATGGGCGGCGGGCAATGCCCTGTACAAAATTCCTGCTGGTAAAGAGCATTTCGACGCACTCGCCAGGATCGCTGCGGACCGAGGATTCGGAGCTGAGCGCCAGATGGTGGTCGACTGGCTCGGCAAGTCGAAGCATCCCGACGCTGCTGCGGTTGCCTCGGCCCAACTCGACGATGAGACAGTGCAAGGCCACGCACTCGATGCGTTGTCGAAGCTGCGGGCTCAGGGCGTACGTGACCTGGTCGAACCGTTCCTGACATCGAAGTTTCCATGGTATCGGCGCAACGCGGAGCGGATCGTCCGCTACGACCAGAGCTGACCCTTCCTCGCCCTCGCCGGGTCACCAGATCAGATGTTCGGCGGTGAAGCCCTCTAGCGGCGCGGCGTTGACCCTCCTGTCGGAGATCGTGTACGGCTTGAGCACGCCTATCGCCGGTCCGTCGGCATGTTCGATGTGCACCTCGATCCCGCTCGACCCTGTTTCCGGCAAGGAAACGTCGATCACGACCGCAGCGGCCCGAATGTCAGTTCGCCTCGCCCTGAGCGCGTCGAAGTTCAACTCCTTGGCACGCCGAGCGTCCCCAGTCCCCGCCCCAAACAGTTTCCTGTTGCCAGCGATATCGATGGCCACGCTGAAGGGGTAGAACTCGCCGTGCTGCGTCAGTTGCTCTTCGGCACGGATCAGCGCAGCGTCGAGCAGGTCGTCCATGTCGTCTTGGACCTGCTGGGGTGTGGTGTCCCGCCAAGACATCAGTGAGCCCTCCTCGGATGATCTGTTGCGACGCCGAGCTGGCGGCGAATTCGTTCATGATCGTACGCAAACGGGGCTGCTACACGATCGGATGCCGGCGGCGCCCGTGCACAGCAGTTTGTCTTCGTGTTGGCCTGGACGCCTTCAGTTGCGCCAATGGACACGCGTCAGCGCTGTACGGGTTGAACGGTTTGGTATCGCTGGGACAGCTCAGACGGTGACGGCTCCGGGACCACGGGTGGTGGTCACGTCCTTAACGGCATGGGTGAACTTCGGATGGCCCTGGCGAAGGCAGCTCGCCGGACCGAGCGACCTCCACACTCACGCGGCACACAAACGACACGGATTCAACGGGAATCGCTGGGTCACAACTAGGCGTGACGAGCACCACCGTCTTGGTGAAAGAGCAGGTAGAGGGCAATCTTGGGACGAGAAGGGAAGCATCGGGAAGCGCCGGTCCCATCACGGCAGGTTTCTGGTTCGAGTCCAGATGGGGGAGCAGTAAAGCCCTCTACCGCAGCGGTAGGGGGCTTTTTGTTATGCCGACAAGAAGGTGCGCTCGAGTCAGGGCGTGGGAATTCGGGGCGGAACGGGAATGTCATTAGGCGGGGCCCGAGTCGAGGACTTCCGGGTGTTGCAGGGCGCGTCTGATGTCCTCGGCGGAATCGTCGGTTTCTGGGATTTGAAAGTGGCCCACGAGGAGTACGCGGGTTCCGATGGCTCGGAGGCGGAGGGGGTTTGAGCTCTATCGCTGCCCGTGAGTTCGGTCATTGCTTGGTGAAGGCGATGTGCATCCACGGGTGCCAAGTGGTGCCGTCTTCGGAGCGTTCCCACAGGGCGGTCATCGAGGCGCCGTCGGGGGCGACGGTGAGGGTGGAGCGGACGGCGGCGGTTTCGGTGTCGGCGGGGGTGGCGGGGGTGGCTGTCTGGGGGCCGCCGGTGAAGTGGAAGGTGTTGGTGTCGACGATTTCCACGCGCATCAGTTCGGTGCTGCCGGTGTTGTCGTAGGAGCGGGCGAGGAAGGCGGGGCCGTCGGGGTCGGGTTCGCCGATGATCTCGATGCCGCGGACCGGTTGGTCGCCGACGGTGACGTCGATGTGGTGGACCAGGAAGTGGCCGCCGGGGAAGACGTCGTAGGTGTCGAAACCGAGGACGGGGATGGGCGGGTCGGCCAGGACGTGGCCGTTGGTGGCCCATCGGCCCGCGAGGCGGTGCAACCGGGAGGCGTCACGTGGATCGTCCGGCGTGGACATGCTCCATGCCTACCACGGGCCTCGCGACCCGCCAATGCCTCGCGAACAACCGGTAAGAACTCGGCGTCGCGCGACACCAAGAGATCATGACTGTTCAACTCACACAGGCCGCGTTGCCCGCGGTCGACACCGTGCCAGGGGAGGTGCGGGAATGGCGCAGCCGGTGGTTGGTGGCGTCGGGGTTTCCGCCGTGGTTGGCTGAGACGGTGACGTCCGATCCCGAGGTCGATGTGCATGCGTTGTCGCAGCTCGTCGACCAAGGCTGTGCGCCGGAGCTGGCGGTGCGGATCCTGGCGCCGTTGCCGGAGAATCCGCGATGAGTACGCTGCCGCCCACCACATCGGGGGTCGCGCGGCCGGACGCCGATCGGGAATGGCTCGCCGACCTGGTCGACGACGGACCCGCAGGCAGGCACGCGGTGCGGCTGTTGCGCGAGGTGTTGCTGCGCTCTACCCGGCATCAGATCTGGCGGTTGCGTGACCTGCTGCCCGGCGCAGGCGCCGCGGAACTGGAAGACTTGGCCCAGCAGTGCGCCGACGATGCGGTCGTAGCTGTCCTGCAACGACTTTCGACCTTCGAAGGGCGTAGCAGGTTCACCACCTGGGCGTACAAATTCGGGGTCAACATCGCGGGTGTGGCCGTGCGCAGGCAGGCATGGCGGCACCGCGAGATCCTGCTGCCCGACGCACTCGACTGGCACATCGACCCCGCACCCACCCCGGACGCCCTCGCAGGCGCCGCCGATCTCGCTCGCGCGCTAGAAGCGGCCATTTCCCGCGAACTCACGCCGCACCAACGCCGCATTCTGCTGTCGCTGGTGGTGGAGCAGGTGCCGATCGACGTGCTGGCCGAGCGGCTGGGCAGCACCCGCAACGCCCTCTACAAGACACTCCACGATGCCCGCCGGAAGCTGCGCGCCGCCCTGATCGCGAGCGGGCATCTCGACAACCGTCCCGATCGGAGCATCCCATGACCGATCCGACTCCCACGGTGATCGACGCCCTGCTGACCGACACCAGCCCCTACCTGTCGTGCGACGAGTGCTTCGACCGCATCGACGTCTATGTCGAGCGCCGCCTCGCCGACCCCGGGTACGACGACCCGGCCATGCGCACCCATCTGGCCGGTTGCGGCGCGTGCGCCGAGGAGGAGCAGACCCTGCGCGAGCTGCTCGCCCAGGATCTGAACAGGTCCTGATCGGTAAGACACGGCGCGTCCGCCGCAACAAACACTACGAACCACATTCCGCGCGGCCCGACGCTCGGCCGTGCCCACTTCGAGGAGAACACCATGACCGCCACCGATCGCGCTGTGTCCGTGAAAGACCCCGGCTACCAAGCTTTCTGGGCTCTGCGGCTGGGGTTCGGCATCCTGCCGATCCTGTTCGGCATCGACAAGTTCACCACCCTCCTCACCGCCGATTGGACCCGCTATCTCGCCGACTCGTTCGACACCCTCGCCCCCGGTGACGCGAACACCGCCATGCAGATCGTCGGCGTGATCGAAATCGTCGCGGGCATCGCGGTCCTGCTGCTGCCCCGGCTCGGTGCCCCGCTCGTCGCGGTCTGGCTGGGCGCGATCATCGTCGACCTGCTGATGGTCGGCGGCTACGGCGACATCGCCCTGCGCGACTTCGGCCTCATGGCGGCGGCCCTGGTGCTCACCCGTCTGGCCTGGGCCTACCCGAACGGACTGCCCGCCCGACCCTGAACCCCTGCGATCTGGGGTTTTATCGAAAGTTGGGATCGGTAGGCGGCGAGGGCGCCGTCTACTGAACCCATGACATCTTCTCAGCTCCCCCCGAACCAGTCCCCGTCCACCGGCTTGGACAAGAAGACCAGTGCGATCCTGTCGTACGCGCTTGGCTGGTTGACCGGAATCATCTTCCTCTTCGTGGGAAAGAACGATCCGGACGTGAAATTCCATGCCGCACAGTCGATCGTCTTCTTCGGCGCCGTCTCGGTGCTCAACATCGTGCTGAGTATCGCCGGCTCGCTCCTCGGGGCACTGGGGATCATCTTCAGCCTCGCCGGCCTCGCGCTCGGGGTCTTCGCGTTCGTCGTCTGGATCATGGCCATGGTCGGCGCGAACAACAAGGGCGGTATCCGTGCCGAACTTCCCATCGTCGGAAAGTTCACGGCTCCCTACGCCGATCAGCTGGCCGGCTCGATCAAGTAGCCGCGTATCCGAAGCGACCACGACACCCAGCAGCCGACGGTCCGAGTCCCACCTCGGGCCGTCGGCATGAGGGTGTCCGGCCATATGTGACTGACTGTTTCGGTCGATGATGAGCGACATCGGCGGTTGCGCGCCGTGGCCGCCTCCGTTGCGCAAGACCGTCACAGCTCGCAACTCTGGTGTCGAAAATATGGCTAGAACAGGTTGCATGCGGAGAAGTTTCGGTCAAATGGCCCACTGAGGTCTGGGATCGAGCGCCGCCGACCATCGTCGGCAAAACGCCTGCATAGCGCCGATCGTCGCTGCTAAGTTAATACTCATTCCGCGCGTGCTCGGGCTGCCTGAATCGGTCGTTCCCTGCGGTCGCGGTGTGCTTGTACTCGACGAGGAGTGACGCAATGGATGGACTCAACAGGCGTGATGCGCTGAAAGCTGGTGGCGTCCTCGGGGCGCTGGGGGCGTTGGGGTTGGCGACGACGGCGCGGGCGGAGCCGTGGAGTTGGTCGCCGGAGGAATCGGTCGCCGGGTCGGGGTCGGGGGTCGACCCGTTGACGGTGTGGGACCCAGAGGCCGACGGCGTGGTCGCGCGGTTGATCGAGAGCGGCCAGGTGCCGCGGGTCAACGAACTGCTGCGCACCTGGACTCGCAACGGTCAGCCCCTGCCCGACGGATTGCCCTCGGAGCTACGGGATTTCATGGAATACGCGCGGCGAATGCCGCAGTGGACCGATTACGGGAAGCTGAACACCGCGATCGAGTTCAACAAGAAGCGCGGACTGTATCTCGGTGTGCTGTACGGGTTCGCCAGCGGGATGATGAGCACCGTCATCCCGAAGGAAGCGCGCTCGGTCTACTACTCCAAGGGCGGGCACGACCTCGAGGACCGTATCTCCAAGACCGCCAAACTCGGCTACGACATCGGTAGCAACAATGCCTATGCCGCCGACGGCGAAATGATCATCACCTGCGTGAAGACCCGTCTGGTTCACGCGGCGGTTCGGCATCTGCTGCCGCAGTCGCCGCACTGGGTGCAATCGGCCGAGGAGGACGTGCCGATCAGCCAGAACGACATCATGGTCACCTGGCACAGCCTGCCGACGACGGTGATGAAGCACCTCAACAACTGGAAGGTGCCGATTCCGCACCACGAATCCGAAGCGTTCCTGCATTCCTGGCAGGTGGCCGCGCACATGCTCGGCGTGCGCGACGAATACATCCCGAAGTCGTGGCCCGCCGCCAATTCCCAAGCGGCACAGGTGCTCGACCCGATTCTGGAGGCCACCCCGGAGGGCGCCAAACTCGCCGACCGGTTGCTGAGTCTCGGCGCCAATATCGACCTGGCCATTATCACCAAGCCGGTGCTCGGCTCGTTCACCCGGTTCCTGCTCGGTGACAAGATCGCCGACGGCCTCGCCATCCCGCGTGAGCCCGTCTGGGATCCGCTGTTGCGGTTCAGTTGGGGCCCGTTCATCGCGGTCCGTGAGGGCGTGCTCGGTGCCGTCCCACCGGTAGGTGACGCCTACTGGTTGCTCGACGAGTTCCTGCGCAAGGCGGCACTGACCTATCTGGCCGAATTGCGCCTACCGATCAGCATCGAGATCCCCACGATGAACCGCGACATGAGCGTCCCCCCACGCTGATCCGCCCGTACCGACCGAGGAGCATTATGCGTACCACCCTCCGCCTCACCGCCGCCGCGATCGTCGCGACCGGCGTACTCACCGCGACGGCCACCGCCGCCGCGCAACCGGCGCCGATCGCCGCCGAATCCGAAACCGGTTCGTCCGCGGCCGATGCCGGCTCCGCGGCAGCGCAGTCGGCGGTCTATCTGGCCCAGAACGGCGACCTCATAGGCCTCATCGTCCTGCTCGGCATCACACCCTTCCAGATGCTGACCAGCGGAATCTGCGACCTCGCCACCATGTCGTCGCTCTACAGCCCGTGCTCACCGGGGCGCGCCCACTACACCGTGGCGAACCCGGATCCCTTGCCGCACAGCTGAATCGATTCGACCGCCGCCGGACGTGACTCACCGTGAACCGGCGGCGGTCAATCGGAGCACGCTGTCGCGCAACGCCGTCTCTGCCTCGGGCTGTGTCATTCTTCCGGCTCGTACCTCGTCACCGGCGGCGTGGGAAACACCGACGATCGCGGCTACCAGCCACTGCGCCGGCACGGTGGCGTCGAACTCGCCTTCCTGTTGGCCGCGGATCACGAGCCCGATCAGTCGGTCGTTGACGGGAGCCTGATGCTTCTCGTCTCGTTCACGCGCGAACGCGCCGACGTGGTAGCTCAGGGGAGCGGCGCGGAAGAACTTCCACCCCACGTCGAGCATCCGCAGCAATGCGTCGGTGGCTGACCCGTTGTCGAGGTCGGCCGCGAGTATTGCCTCGGTAGCTCGGGCAGTCGTGTGATCGACGACGGCATTCATGAGGTCGTCGCGAGAAGCGAAGTGCGCGTAGACCGTTTGGCGTGTCACACCGGCGGCTGCGGCGATGGCCGCCATGCCTGCGTCGGGCTGTGTCGCGAGCAGTCGGGTCGCGGCGTCGAGGATAGCCGCTCTGCTGCGCGTGGCGTCCGCGCGCCGCTTCGGTTCCCGGATTCCGGTCAAAGTCTTACATCCTTGTCAAAGTTGTTCCATCGTGCGTAACCTTTACAGCGTTGTAAGAATTCTACGTCTGGAGTGCCGTGACCCCTACCCCGCCCCGTTCGCCCGAGCAGTTCATCGCCGACTTCTACACCCGGTTCACCGCGGCGGCGTTGAACACCGACAACGATCCGGCCGAGGTGATCGACCGGTTCCACACACCTGATGCCGTGCAGGTGGCCGACGGGATCAGGATCGATCGCGACCGCTTGATCGCCCACCTGCGTCCGGTGCGAAAGAACCTGCGCGAGTACCGGTTCGAGGTTCACGAGGCAGTCGCGCAGGGTGATCGGATCGCCGCCCGGATGACCATTCACGCGACGATGCGCACCACGGGGCCGGTCACCACCGAGGTCTTCCTCTTCGGTGAATTCACGCAGGACGGCAGGATGCGCCGGCTCGAGCAGCTGACCCGAGCGGCCTGATCGGTCGGTGTCAGTGGTTGCGGGGAGTCACCAGGCCGGATTCGTAGGCGAAGACGACGAGTTGGGCCCGGTCTCGGGCGTGGAGTTTGGTCATGGCCCGGTTGAGGTGGGTTTTGGCGGTGTGGGGACTGATGAACATCTGGCTGGCGATGTCGTCGTTGGACAGGCCACGGGCGGCCAGGGCTACGGCTTCGCGTTCGCGGGTGGTGAGTTCCTCTAGTCCGGAACCCGCTGGGGGAGTGGGTGGTTCGGTGACGTAACGGGCGATGAGTCGCCGGGTGATGGATGGAGCGAGCAGGGCGTCGCCGCGGGCGGCCACCCGGATGGCGTGCAGGAAGTCCTCTGGCTCGATGTCTTTGACGAGGAAACCGGCCGCGCCCGCGCGGAGTGCTTCGAACACGTAGTCGTCGAGGCCGTAGTTGGTGAGGATGACCACGTGCACGCCGGCGAGGGCGGGGTCGGCGGCGATTCTGCGGGTCGCCTCGATGCCGTCGACGTGCGGCATCTGGATGTCGACGAGCGCGATATCGGGCAGGTGCGCGCGGGCCAGGTCGACACCTTCGCCACCGTCACCGGCCTCGGCGACCACCTCGATATCGTCCTCGATGTCGAGCAGGGCGCGGAACCCGCTGCGGATCAGGGGCTGGTCGTCGACCAGCAGGACGCGAATCACGATCGCTCCAGAGGCAATTCGGCGTGCACGGCGAAACCGCCGGTTGGCCGTGGCCCGGTATGCAGGCGCCCACCGAGTGCGGTGACCCGCTCACGCATGCCGAGAAGCCCGACCCCGCCCGTGCCGGCGGGTGCGGCGCGGCCGTTGTCCTCGACGTCGATGACGAGACCGTCCGCGCGGTAGTCGATGCGGACCGTCGCGGTCGTCGCGCCGGCGTGGCGGGCGGTATTGGTGAGTGCTTCCTGCACGATGCGGTACACGGTTCGGTCGACGGCCGCCGGCACGTCCGTGCGGTTGCCCTCGACGGTCAACGAGGTGTCCACTCCGGCCGCGCGGGCGCGTTCCAGCAGGTCGTCGAGGTGGGCGAGGCCGGGGCGTGGTGTCTCGTCATCGCGCAGGGCGGTCAGGGTCGCCCGCAGTTCGCGGGCAGCTTCCCGGCCTGCGTCCCGGATGGCGAGGAGGGCGGCGGGCACGTCCTCGCCGCGCTTGCGTGCCACGTGCACGGCGGCTTCGGACTGCACCTTGATCACCGAGATCTGGTGGGTGAGCGAGTCGTGCAGCTCGCGGGCGATGTGCAGACGTTCCTCGTCGGCCCGGCGGCGCGCGGTCTCCTCGCGCGTGCGTTCGGCTTCGTCGGCGCGGCGCTCGGCCTGCCGCAGGGCCTCACCGGCCGCGCCCGCCGCGATCAACCAGGCGAGTTCGAGTGCGTCGCGACCGCGGGCGAGGGCCGCGGCGGTGTCGTGGAGGGTGATCATGGCGGCCAGCGGCAACGCGACGATCAGGGCGACCGCCGCGATCACCGTCACGAGATGGTGCCCGGCGCGCACCGCGAAATACACCGCGAACAGGAACGCCACAACGGGCACATCGAAGCCGAGCGCCTGATAACCCACCGCGCACAACCCGGTCACCACCAGCACGGCCACCGGTGCACGCCGACGCCCGGCCAAGGCCAGACCGCTCGCGGCGAGCAGCGCGTAGCCGAGCCACTCGGGGCTGCCATGCGCCCGGCTCACCCCGGTGACCAGCAGCGCCACCGCCACACCGACGGCGACCACCGAGTCGACCACCCGTGCCCTGCTCATCTGTGCACCCTAGCCCGGACCCACCGCCGACCGCGTCGCCCGGCTGGGTGACTCGTCGACTACCACGAACGCGGTACTCCGAGCGAAGAACGGTCCCGCCCCGCCCCGCCGGTACCGCATCCGCAGCATCACGAATTGTCTACTGCGGCAGGACGACTGACCCCTGCTGTTCGGCCATTCTTGAACTGATCGCCGACGACCTCCGGCACGAAGCCGGTGGCGACGGCGGCACATCGGAGCGGTGGACGATATCGCTAGCCCGCCGGCGCACTCCAAGAACCGATCGCCACCACCCGCGGCGGTTGGACGCTCCTCGACATCCGGGGAGGTCGATGGTGGCACATCGGCTCGTGGGCTGCGCCGCTCGTGCCAGGCGTACTCCGAAGCAGGTTGATCGTCGCCACGCAGTGATTCCGCCTCCGGTTCGCAGTCGGCGATCGGCCGGTGCCGCGTCCATATCGATTTCGGCGCGTGCAACGACCGCCCAGTCGTGCATCTCACTGACACGTCCTCACGAAGGAGAACATCATGCCCACCTCGATTCGCACCCTGGCCGCACTCGCTGTCACCACCCCGCTTGCCGTCGGCACGGCCGCCCCCGCTTCGGCGACGACTGCGCTCGCCGCGTCCGACGGCATGAGTTCCGGTCGACTCGTCGCGTCTTCGGCCGCGGTCATCGGCCTGCTCGGTGTGCTCGCGGGTGGCTGGGCACTGGCCCGGCCCGCCGCGACCAGAGCGGTATCCGCTCTGGTCGCGGGACTGATCGCCATCATCGGTGGCGCCTGGGTGGTCGCCACGGCCGAAGGAGGACTCGGCACCGGGAACGGTCTCGGCGGGGGTGTCGTGGCGATTGCCTTCGGGCTGGCGAGCGTGGTTGTCGGCGGGCTTTCGCTCGCCCGCGCCCGCCGTGTCGGCTGACGAGGCGGGCGTCCTCGCCCGAACTCAGTGACCTCGCGCGATCCACTCCGCGAGCGATGGTTTCTCCGCGCCGATCGTCGTGCTGTCACCGTGGCCGGTGTTGACCGTCGTGTCCTCCGGGAGGGTGAGCAACCTGTCCCGGATCGAATCGATGATCGTGTCGAAATCGGAGAAGGATCGCCCGGTCGCTCCCGGCCCACCGGAGAACAGCGTGTCGCCGGTGAAAAGGGCAGCGAGGTCGGGGGTGTACAGGGACACCGAGCCGGGGGAGTGGCCCGGGGTGTGCAGGATGTCGATGTCGGTGCCCGCCACCGTGATCCGATCGGTGCCGTCGAGGGAGCGGTAGCCGACGGACGGGTGGGTCATCCGCCACAGCGGTTCGTCGCCGGGGTGGAGGAGGATGGGGGCGTCCAGGCGGGCGGCCAGGTCGGGGGCGACGGTGACGTGGTCGTTGTGACCGTGCGTGCACAGAATCGCGGTGACGTTCCGGTTGCCGACGGCGGCGGCGATGGCGTCGGCGTCGTGGGCGGCGTCGATCACGAGCACCTCGTCGTCGTCACCGATCAGCCACACATTGTTGTCGACGTCCCAGGTGCCGCCGTCGAGGCTGAAAGTGCCGGAGGTGACGACCTTTTCGATGCGCGCGCTCACCAGACCACCACCGAGCGCAGCACGCGACCCTCGCCCATGGCGGCGAAGGACGCCTCGACGTCGTCGATGCCGATGCGTTCGGTGACGAACCGGTCCAGTGGCAATCGGCCCTGCCGGTACAGGTCGATGAGCATGGGGAAGTCGCGTTCGGGCAGGCAGTCGCCGTACCACGACGATTTCAGCGAACCGCCGTGTGAGAACAGGTCGATCAGTGGCATGTCGAGGCTCATGTCCGGGGTCGGGACGCCGACGAGCACCACGGTGCCCGCGAGGTCGCGGCCGTAGAACGCCTGCTTCCAGGTCTCCGGCCTGCCGACCGCGTCGATCACCACGTCGGCGCCGAAACCGTCGGTGAGGTCTTTGATCTGTTCCACCACGTCGCCGCTGGTGGCGTCGATCGTGTGTGTGGCGCCGAACTCCTTGGCCCACTCCAGCTTCCGCGCATCGCGGTCGATCGCGATGATCGTGCCCGCGCCCGCGAGATTCGCACCGGCGATCGCGGCGTCACCCACCCCGCCGCACCCGATCACGGCGACGCTGTCGCCGCGCGAGACCGAACCGGTGTTCATGGCGGCGCCGATACCGGCCATCACACCGCAGCCGAGCAGTCCCGCGACGGCCGGATCGGTGCCGGGATCGACTCGCGTGCACTGCTTTTCGTGCACCAGTGTCTTGTCGGCGAAGGCGCCGATACCCAGCGCCGGAGTGAGCGGGGTGCCGTCGGCAAGCGTCATCGGGACGCTCGCGTTGTGGGTGTCGAAGCAGTACCACGGGCGGCCACGTCGACACGCACGGCACTCACCGCAGACCGCGCGCCAGTTGAGGACGACGAAATCGCCCTCGGCCACGTGGGTTACCGCCTCGCCGACCGATTCGACGACACCGGCCGCCTCGTGCCCGAGCAGGAACGGGAACTCGTCGTTGATCCCGCCCTCGCGGTAGTGCAGATCGGTGTGGCACACACCGCACGCCTGCACCCGGACCACCACATCGTGCGGTCCCGGGTCGGGAATCACGATGTCGACGGTTTCCACGGGCGCGTTCTTCGTGAGAGCGACGACACCGCGCACTGATTCAGGCATGCGGACCTCCTAATGGTTTGCGTGGTGGCCTCCACGCTAGCCGGGCCCGCGCCGGATTCAATCCGGGATCGGCGGAATGTCCCCGGTCGGCGTTCCGAGCTCGTCCTTCACGTGGTGTTCGACGAGCAGGGGAACGAAGTCGCGCACCTGCGCCGATCCGAAATGCTGGTAGGTCTCGCGCACGATGTCGGTGATCTCTTCGGGGGGAATGTTCGGGTACCGGATGGTCAACCGTTCGATGACCTCGTCGAGTTGCTGCTGCTCGTGAGTAGTCATATCGGTGGGTTACCCGATCCGAGCGCCGGGCAACAGCTGATCCCAGGTCGCCTTGTGCGTCGTTCTCGATGGCGGTGGTGGCTCACAGTCGAATCCTCACCCACTGCCAGCATGATGTCGGTAATTCTTCAACGACGGGTTGGCTGTCCGTCAGGCGGCATTCGAACAGGGCAAGCAGCGTATCTCGGACGCGGAGTTATCGAAGCGGTTGACGCTGGCGAAGAAGGATCCGGAACGTGCCTGGCTCGGTGAGGTGTCGTCGGTGGTGTTGCAGCAGGCGTTGGCCGACCTGAACACCGCCTACCGCAACTTTTTTCAGTCGGTTGCCGGAAAGCGTCGAGGTGCGCCGGTTGCGCCCCCGCGGTTTCGGTCCCGCAAGGACTCTCGGCAGTCGATCCGTTTTACGCGCAACGCGCGTTTTGCGGTGACGGCCGGTAGGAAGCTGCGGTTGCCGAAGGTCGGCGAGTTGAAGGTTGCCTGGTCGCGGGAGTTGCCGTCGGATCCGTCGTCGGTCACGGTCACCCGCGACAGCGCTGGCCGGTTCTTCGCGTCGTTCGTCATAATCACCGACGATCAGGCGTTGCCCCCGACCGAGGCCGAGGTGGGTATCGACCTGGGGTTGGCGACGTTCGCGGTGCTGTCAGATGGCACGACGATCACCAGTGCGAGGTTTCTGCGTCAGGCCGAACGCCGACTCGCCAACGCTGCGCGGAATCTTTCGCGCAAGCAGAAAGGCAGCAGCAACCGGGCCAAGGCTCGGGTCAAGGTGGCTCGCGCGCACGCGAGGGTGGCCGATGCACGCCGGGATTGGGCGCATAAGCACTCGACACGGATCATTTGCGACAACCAAGCGGTGTATGTGGAGGACTTGTGCATCAAGGGACTGGCGCGCACGCGGTTGGCCAAGTCGGTCCACGATGCCGGGTGGGGCATGTTCGTTCGCATGCTCGAGCAGAAAGCTGCCCGGTACGGGCGGGCCTTCGGCAGAGTGAATCGCTGGTTTCCCTCGACCCGGCTCTGCTCGGCGTGCGGGGTAGTTGGTGAGGCCAAGCCGCTGCATGTGCGTGAATGGACCTGCGCCTGTGGTGTCACTCACGACCGCGATCTCAACGCGGCACGAAACATCCTCGCGGCCGGACGGGCCGAGAGGCTAAACGCCTGCGGAGGGACGGTAAGTCCCGCCGCGTAAGCGGACGGCACGTCCCTGTGAAACAGGAACCCACCGACAGCGCCCAGGAGGGTGCTGGTAGGAATCTCCACCCTTCAAGATGGAGAGGACGTCAATTCTCGTCGAAAACCAGATCGGTCGGCGGGTGGGTGAGGCGAACCGTTGACCCGTCGATCACGGTGATCGCGTCCAAGCCGGTGGTGGAGTGGCCGGTGGAGATGATGAAGAAACGGTCGGCCGCCTGCGCAAGGAAGGCGGGGAAGCCGTCGAGGGAGAGGTCGCCGTCGCCGAGTTCGAGGTAGTCGGCGAGGCGGCGGAACAACTTCGGCAGCACGACGATGTCGTCGGACAGGGAACTCGGCGAGGTGATGGCGGCACCGGTCGTGGTGGCGTCGGCAGCCCACACGCCGAGCGAACCGACCGCCGCGGCCTCCGACACCGCGGTGAACTCCGCGCGCAGGGCGGGGAACAGGCTGCGATAGAACGTGGGATAGGCCAGACCGGTCGCCAGCTGATGGTGGTTGAGAGTGAGCCGGAGCAGCGCCACGTCGACGAATATCTCGGCACCGGAGCTGCCCGGTGCGGGCCCCCGCCCGGCGAACGCCACGCACCGGCCGTGCAGATCGGCGCCGCGAGTGAGGATGAAACCGGGCACCACGGCCTGGTCGGTGCTGGTCACGGTCTCGCTGTCGTTGCGGACCACGCCGGTGAAGCCGAGCCATGCCAGCAACTCGTCGGCCGCGGCGCGCGCCAGCGGCAACGGCTGATGCGTGCGGGTGCCGTGGCGGGGCGTGTAATGCGTCTCGAGGGAGTCGATGCCGTCCAGCCGCAACTGGGCGGCACCCGAGGCATTGCGTTTGACCCGGTGCGGGCCGCCGACCCGGTCCCACAGGGCCGGATCGTCGGGACGAAACCGCACCGAATCACCGTCGGGCGCAGCGCCCTTGGCAACGAAGACACCGGAGATCAGCAGAAAGGGCATCGCGGGTCCTTCGGCTCGGCTGGATCGCACAGAACGGCGCGGGCGTGGCCCAAGTCTCGACTCGCCTTGTCGAACAAGGCAATACGGCGAACGCGATGGTCGCCCGCTGTTCATCCCGGCGCTACCGGCACCCGTGCCCGGCCGGACCCGAGGCGGAGGCCATTCACTTGCTTTCCGCTCGACCGATGTAGGCGGGTGCGAGCAGACTGTTGTACGGCCCGATGCGGGTAGGTCGTGCGGTTACCCATGCCGACCACCGCCGCGCTGTCCGTGATCGCCGCCGACGCGGTGCTCTGGGCGGCCCTGACGAGACGGGTCGACCGCGCCTTCGTCCTCCAGCTCGTGGGATTCGTCCTGTTCACCGCCACAGCCGTATTCGCCCAGCACGCCGACCTCGGCGCGGCCCGAATCGCGGTCGCCGCGGGCTGGATCGCGCACGGCCTGTGGGACTACGGGCATCGTCGCGCCGACCGCACCGTCGCCCGGTCGTTCGCCGAATTCTGCGGCCTGGTGGATGTTCTCGTCGGGCTCGCCGTGCTGACGGTGCCCTGAGCCGGCCGCTAAGGGCTGAGGCGTTCCAGCACCGCGCCGACCACCAGGCACGCGCTGTCGACCACATCGCCGATCGGCTGACGGTAGTCCGACAGCACCCACTGCTGGGCGATGATGACAATCGCCCCGACCAGCCCGAGCAGCACCGTGCGCACGCTCACCGCCGGGTGGGCGTCGTGGTCGACGTGCGGGGTGAGCAGGGCGAGGCAGATGTCGACCAGCGCGTCGAGCACATCGCGGTAAGCCCGGTCGACGGCGGGACTCACGCCGAGGATCTCGAAGAAGGCGATGCGTGGCACGCGCGGGTCGTCGTGGATGAGCTGGAAGTAGGCGGCCAGCGCTACCCGGACCTGAGTCGTCACATCGGTGTCGGCCGTGCTGATGCCCGCGTGGATCGACTCGATCATCCGCGCCGCGATCTCGCGGTACACCTCGAGCAGCAAATCCTCACTGTCGCTGAAGGATTCGTAGAAGTATCGCTTCCCGACACCGGCGGCCGCGCAGATGGTGGTCACCGTGGTGTTGCGGTAGCCCTCGGTGCCGAAGGCCTCGGTGGCGGCTTCGATGAGCCGGGCACGGCGTTCCTGCTGGCGTTGCCCGGGAGCGGCGCCCCGGTACCGGCGACCGTCGGCGTCGAATCCGGGCGCAGTCACAGGGGTGATTGTGTCAGGTCGGGGTGATGACGCTGGTCGGCGGGCGGCGGAGAGCACATCGTTGCGATCGCGTGTGACACAGGCTACGTTACTTTCCGGTACGGGAACGACACGGTTCCCGATAGCGGGAGGGCTGACGTCGAGGTATGGGCAAATATCGTGGGCGACTGGCGGCGCTGATGGCGTCGGTCGTCGTATTGGCAGGTGCGGTGGCATCCGCGCCGATGGGTTCGGCCGCACCGGCCGCCGAAGGGCTCGATGCCCAATTCGTGGCAACCCATACCGGGCCCCAGCAGTACCCCAACGTTTTCATCGAGTGGGACGTCCCCATCACGATGAGCGACGGCACGGTATTGAAAGCCAACGTCTATCACCCCGCCGGTGCCGACGGTCAGCCCATCGCCGAACCCACGCCGACGATCGTCAATATGACGCCCTACACCAAGCTGGTGTCCAACATCGCGGACTCGGCGCTCGCGGTGCCCGGCCTGTCGGATCTGCTGATGCCGGTCCTGCAGAACCTCGACTTCTCGCCGTTCGGCTTCAGCAGCCTCAGCGACATGATGAAGGCGCTGCCCGGCGGCGCCGCGCGCACCTTCGGTGTCGACCGCAATCTGATCCGCGGTGGATACACCCAGGTGGTCGTCGACGTGCGTGGCACCGGGTTCTCGCAGGGCACCTGGCAGGTGTTCGGTGAACGCGAGCAGCTCGACGGTGTCGAGGTGGTGGACTGGGCGTCGAAACAGCGCTGGTCCGACGGCAAGATCGGGATGAGCGGCATCTCCTATTCGGGGATCAACCAGCTGCACACCGCTCAGCGCCAGCCCGAGGCACTGAAGGCGATCTTCCCGGTGGTGCCCGGTAGCGACCTGATCCGCGATGTCGCCGCTCCCGGTGGCGCGCTCGGTGTCGGCTTCATCCCGGCCTGGCTGCTCGCGGTCGACGGCGCCAAATTGCTGCCCGACATGGTGTCGATCCTCGCGGGCAAGTTCGACTGGGTGTGGCTGGCCGACCGGGTGCGCGACCCGTTCACCTTCTTCAATGTGCTCATCGCCGCGCTGACCACCCCGACCGTCGAACAGATCCCGCCGGAGATGTCGGCGATCCTCGACGACGATTCGGCGCTGCGCACCGCGTGGGTCGGGCAGCCGGAGAAGGTGCAGGTGCCCGCGTTCCTCTACGGCGGGTGGCACGACATCTTCACCTATTCGACCCCGCGCATCTACAACGCGCTCGATGTGCCCGCCGAGCAGAAGAAGCTCATCATGGGCAACGTGTACCACGTGACCGTGAGCTCGGGACTCGGTCAGCCGGGTGCGCCCGCACCGCTCGAGGCATTGCAGCGCGCGTGGTTCGACAAGTGGCTCAAGGGCATCGACAACGGCATCGACCGGTACGACCCGGTGACGCTGTGGCAGCAGGGCAGCGAGCAGTGGACCACCGATGTGGCGTTCCCGCGCCCCGGCATGGAGTACCGCCGGATGTATCTGGACGCCGCGCCGTCGGGGACCGCGCCCGGTGCCCGTCACGACGGCAGTCTGGTCACCGCTCCCGGTGGGGCGCAGCGTCTTTCGGTGGATCCGAGTTTGTCGACGATCTGTTCGCGTGATGCCGCACAGGGCACCGCCGGACTCGTTCCGCTGCCGGATGTGTGTGCCAAGGACGCCCGGATCAGCGAGGGCGCCGCGCTCACCTTCACCACCGCACCGGTCGACAAGCCGACGCGGATCTCCGGGGCGATCGCCGCGCACCTGAACACGGTGCTCGACACCACCGACGGGTACTGGACCGTCACCGTCAATGATGTAGCGCCGGACGGACGTTCGACGGTCTGGTCGCAGGGTCAGCTGATGGCGTCGCTGCGGGCGATCGACGAGGCGAAGTCCACCCGTTCGCCCAACGGCGACTACACCGACCCGTACCCCATCCTCACGCTGGACACGCGTCAGCCGACGGTGCCGGGTGAGCCGACGACCATCGAGATCGGCATCCGCGCCACCGACGGTGTGCTGCTGCCGGGGCACCGCCTGCGTGTCGACGTGTTCGCGGGCAACTTCCCCAGCGCGATCCCGCTGCGGCCGTTGCTGAACGAGAGCGGTCTGCGGACCCAGCACCTCGAGCTCGACCCGGCGCGGCCGAGCTGGATCAATGTGCCGATGGATGTCGATCCCGGCTGGTGATCAGGCCGGCTCGAACAGGTGGGTCAGGTCGTCGACAAACTCGGCGTAGGCCTGGGTGCGGTCGGTCGCCCGCAGTACCGAGGACGGGTGCACCGTCGCGCCGACCCGAAAATGTTCGAGTTCGACGGTGCGGCCACGCAATTCGGTGACCTTGGCCTTCGGGCCGAGCACCGATTGCGTGGCGATGGCGCCGAGGCAGATCACGAGTTCCGGTGCGATGAGGTCCAATTCGCGGGTGAGCCAGGGTGCGCAGGCGACGATCTCGGTGCGGCGGGGTTGCTGGTGGATGCGTCGTTTGCCGCGCTGCTCGAAGCGGAAGTGCTTCACCGCGTTCGTGAGGTAGAGCGTTTTCCGGTCGACGCCGATGTCGTCGAGCGCGCGGTCGAGCAGTCGTCCGGCCGGTCCGACGAACGGGTGGCCGTCGAGGTCTTCCTCGTTGCCGGGTTGTTCACCGATCAGGACGGTGCTCGCGTGCGGTGCGCCCTCGCCGAACACCGTCTGGGTGGCGTCGCGATACAGGTCGCAACCGTGGCAGGCGTCGGCGGCGGCCGCGAGGGTGGCCAGGTTGTCGGTGCTCGGTACGTACTCGGCCGCACCGGGGTATTTGGTCGTGGTCATGAGGCGGCTCGCTGGGTGGACAGGTCCGGCACGCGGGTCACCTCGGCGCCCGCGCCCTCGGCCAGGTGGGCGAAGGTGACGGCGTCGCGCACGGCCGCCCCGCCGGGGTCGTTGTTGAAGTAGACGTAGCAGTCGGCGTCGGCCGGGAAGGCGTCGAGCAGACGGTGCACCCAGCCGTTCAGGGCCTGCCTGCCGTAGTGCGGCGATGGGTTGGCGCGACCGGCGTGCAGGCGGAGATACGCCCAATCGGTGGTGCGCCACAGTGGCGTCACCGGCCGGGAATCACGATCCGCCCAGGACAGCGCCGCTCCGCGTGCACACAGGACATCGCGGATCTCGTCGGTCCACCAGGACTCGTGTCTGGGTTCCACCGCCACCCGCACCGAGGACGGGAAACAGCGAAGACAGTCGTCGAGCAGGCCCGCGTCGGCGCGCAGGGTGGGTGGCAGTTGCAACAGGATCGGGCCGAGCCGGTCACCGAGGCCCTCGGCGCGGTCGAGCAGGCGCTGCACCGGTTCCTCCGGCTCGCGCAGTCGTTTGATGTGGGTGAGGAAGCGGCTGGCCTTCACCGCGACAACGAAATCCGCGGGCGTGCGCTCGCGCCACGCGGCGAAGGTTTCCCGGCTCGGCAGCCGGTAGAAGGCGTTGTTGGACTCCACCGTCGCGAAGGCCTGCGCGAAATGCTCCAGCCAGCTTCGCATCGGCAGCCCCTGCGGATACAGCACACCGCGCCAATCACGGTATTGCCAGCCGGAGGTACCGATCCGCAGGGGCATCGCCGATTCAGCCCTCCGCGCGCAACAGCGGTTGCAGTTCGCTGCTGTAGAAATCGAGGAACGCGTCGACATCCGGGCCCGCGTTCATCAGCACCACCCGGTCAAAGCCGGCGTCGGTGGCCTTGCGGACAGCCTCGACATAGCGCTTGGGGTCGTTGCCGCAGACCATCGCCTCGAGCATGTCGTCTACTCGCACGGTGGTCGACGCGGCGGCGAAGTTCACCGGATTCGGCAACTCGCTCATCACTTTCCAGCCGCCGGTCATCCACCGATTCGTAGACAGCGCGGCCTCGGCGGCCTTGCGCTCGTCGGGATCGAAGGCGACACCGACCTCTACATAGCGTGGCCCCATGCCGCCGGAGTCCCGGTAGGTGCGCACCAGATCGGGGTCGGGTTCGGTGGCGAACAGGCCGTCGCCGAGTTCGGCGGCGATCTCGGCCGCACGTGGACCACCCGCCGCGACAGCGATCTTCGGCGGTGTGTCCGGCAGATCGAAGACCCGCGCGTCCGACAGCGACAGGTAGCGACCGTCGTAATTGCGGTATCCGCCGCGCCACAGCAGGCGGATGATCTCGAGCGCCTCACGCAACATCCGCTGCCGAACGAGCACCGGCGGAAATTCCTGGCCGACCACGTGCTCGTTGAGCCGCTCACCGGACCCGATCCCGAGGGTGAAGCGTCCGTCGGAGAGCAGCGCCGTGGTGGCGGCGGCCTGGGCGATGATCGCGGGGTGATAGCGGATGATCGGGCAGGTCACACCGGTCGCGAGCTCGAGGCTGTCGGTGCGCGCGGCGATCGCGCCGAGCACCGACCAGGCGAACGGTGAATGGCCCTGATTGTCCAGCCACGGATGGAAATGGTCGCTGATCTCGACGAAATCGAAGCCGACGGACTCGGCCCGAACGGCCTGGCGGACCAGTTCGTTCGGGTCGAAGGCCTCGGCCGCCAATTTGAATCCGATCTGCATGGCGAACCTCTCCGGGTCAGTGGCGTCCGAGGGCGTTGGCCAGTTCCTGCTTGTTCATCTTGGAGCGGCCGTCGATATTGCGGCGGCGGGCCTCTTCGTACAGTTCGTCACGCGTCTTGCCGCTGCCCTTGGCCTGCTGGCCGCCGCGACGGGAGGTGCCACTCGACTTGCCGCCGGATTTCCCGCCGGACGACGACCCACCCGACTTGGTCTCGCCGTGCTGGGCGCGGGTCTTGTTCACGGTGCGGGCGGCGATCTCCTCCGCGCGGTCCTCGCTGCGGCCCCGCTCACGCTCGGATTTCTTGATGTCCTTGTACTGACGTTCGCGTTTGTCGCTCCACGCTTGCTGCGGCATGAGTCTGCACCTCCTGGGTGGTGGGCGTTCTGGTTGCCGCCTACCCGGTGATGGGCTAGGGAAACAAGGGGCCCTCGACGTAACGATGGCGTCCACTGATGTGGGCGCCATCGTGATTCCACCTGTTGATCAGACGAAGAATTTGAAGATTTCAGTAGCTAACCACTGAAAGAAATCGATGACCATGTTGCTCACCTCCTTCACCTGTACACCTGGCCAGCTACCAGGCAGCGGCTGCGAGGTTCTATGCAGCATCGTTGCTGGTAGTACGGGCAAGCCTGGCTTATATCCGCCTATATCGAGGATACCCAGATAGCCGTTAGCAATAACTCAGCGATCGATTTTCATCTCGTATCGATACACAAATGAAGGATTTTGGTGTTACGCGGAGTACGAGATAGTTGTACGATCAGGACCAACCCGCGAGGCGCACCGTCGCGCCCCGGGCGCACAACGATCGTGCGGTGATCGAGGAGTACCGATGAAGTTACTTCGCTGGAGCGCCACCCGACCGGACATCGATCCGGGAGCGGTCGCGCTGCACGCGCGCAATGTCACCTTCGACTGGTCCGGCGTTCCCCTGCAGTGGATGCCCGCCGAACCTGTTGCGGGACACCTGATCTGCGCCCTGAACATGCTGCTGCCCGAGGGCGAGCGCATGTTCATCGCCACCTACCGCGAGGCGCTGGCCTACGTCGAGGACGAGAAGCTGCGCGAGGACATGCTCGGCTTCATCGGCCAGGAGTCCATGCACGCGGAAACCCACGCCAAGGTGCTCGTCGACATGCTCGCCGCCAACGGCGTCGACACCGCGCCGTACGAGCGGCAGATGGAATACCTGTTCCGGGTGACGCTCGGCAAGCGCGGCGAGGGTCGTGCGGGTAAGCAGATGCTGGTGGAACGGCTGGCGTTCATCGCCTGTCTCGAGCACTTCTTCGCCTGGCTCGGCAACTGGGTGCTCAATGCCGACCTGGAGAAGTTCGGCGCCGACCCGCGTATGGCCGATCTGTTCCGCTGGCACGGCGCCGAGGAGGTCGAGCACCGCAGCGTCGCCCATGATGTCGCCGAGTACTTCGGTGTCGGCTACCTGCGCCGCGGCGCGACGATGACGCTGGTCTTCCCCATCTTCCTCGCCTTGCTCCTGCGCGGCACGCGGTTCCTCGTGCATCAGGATCCGCAGCTGCCCGATCACGGGTATCCGAGGTTGCTCGCCGGTGTGTTCGGCGCGATGTGGCGTGGCGCGATCCCCGGTGTGCCGTCGCTGCTGGTGAGCGCGCTGTCGACCTTCCAGCCGGGGTACAACCCGGAAAATGTCGGGTCGACTGCCCAGGCGCTGGCCTACCTCGCCGCCTCGCCCGGCGCACGCGCGGCGGCGTCATGACCGTCCGCGACATCCCCGGTGATCTGTACGGCAAGCATCGGCACGACCCGGGGATGCGGGTGATCGACACGATCGCCACCTTCCGGCTGCGGTGGAGCGCGCTGGTGAACCGTCGCGATCCGCGCTCGCGCGTCGCCGACCACCGGCTGCCCGTGGTCGTCACCGAACGCCGGATCGAGGCACACGACCAGGACGTGGTGAGTCTGCGCCTCGAGTCGCCCGAGGGCCGCGTGCTGCCGCGCTGGCGCCCCGGTGCCCATCTGGATCTCGAGCTGCCCTCGGGCCGGTTACGGCAGTACTCGCTGTGCGGTGACCCCGCCGACGCGCACGCCTACCGGATCGCGGTGCGCCGCATTCCCGACGGCGGGGGCGGCTCGGTGGAGGTGCACGACGAACTGCCCGTGGGCAGCACGCTGATGGTGCGTGGACCACGCAACGCCTTCCCCTTCGTGGTGCCCGGGCACGGTTCGCCCGCACAACGTCTGCATTTCGTGGCCGGCGGTATCGGCATCACCCCGATCCTGCCGATGGCCCGGCTCGCCCACCGTCTCGGCGTGGAGTGGACCATGGTCTACAGCGGGCGCAGCCGGGCGACGATCCCGTTCCTCGACGAGCTCGAGGCCTTCGGCCCGCACGTGATCGTGCGCACCGACGACGAACACGGCCTGCCCGGTGCCGCCGATCTGCTGCCCGGCGTCGGACCCGGCACCGCGATCTACGCGTGCGGTCCCACCCCGATGACCTCGGCCGTCGTCGGCGCGGTGCGCGCGATGCCGCAGGTGGAACTGCATTACGAACGGTTCTCGCCGCCGCCGATCGTCGACGGCGAACCGTTCGAGATCGAACTGGCCTCCACCGGCGAAGTCCTCACCGTCCCCGCCGATCGAACGGTGCTCGACACCATCCTGACCGTCCGCCCCGACCAGCCGTACTCGTGCAGGCAGGGCTTCTGCCGCACCTGCGTGGTCCGCGTGCGCGGCGGCGAACCCGACCATCGTGAGAGCGTGCTCTCCGAGACCGACCACGCCGCAGGAGACATGCTCGCCTGCGTATCCCGTTCCCGCGGTGAGCGTTTGGTGCTCGACCTGTGAGCCCGGTTGCGCGACCTACCCCACACGAGGAGTCCGAAAGTATGACGATCGACCCGGCCAACGAGCGCGTCGTGCGCAATGGCGCCTTCGATATCGCGGTGTTCGAATACGGCGACCCCGCCGCCGAGACCCTGGTGCTGGCCCACGGCTGGCCCGACACCCATCACCTGTGGGACAAGGTGATTCCACTGCTCGCCGACCGCTTCCACGTGGTGGCCTACGACACGAGAGGCCACGGCGCCTCCACGCGAACCCAGCGCACCGCCGACTTCCGGCTCGACGAGCTCGCCCGCGACTTCTACGCGGTGATCGACGCGGTGAGCCCCGACCGTCCCGTGCACGTACTCGCCCACGACTGGGGTTCGGTGCAGGTCTGGGAGGCGGTGTGCGAACCGCAGGCCGCCGAGCGGGTCGCCTCGTTCACCTCCGTGTCGGGCCCCAATCTCGACCACCTGGCCGCCTGGGTGCGTGATCGGCTCTCGCGCCCCACCCCGCGCAATGTGTGGCAGCCGCTGACCCAGCTGGCGTCCTCGGCGTACACGTTCTTCTTCATGACACCGGGCCTCCCGCGCGTGACGTTCAACGCCATCGGCACCGAAAAGCTGTGGCAGCGTGTGGTTTCCATCATGAACGACACGCCTGCCGCGAACGTGAAGCTCGGCCCGACCTTCCGTCGCGACATGGTCGACGGGCTGCTCATCTACCGCGCGAATATCGTGCAGCGCATGCTCGAACCGCGCGAGCGCCGCACCCGGGTTCCGGTGCAGCTCATCGTCGCGGGCCGCGATGTCGCGGTGCGCCCGGCCGGCTACGACGACTCACGCAAGTGGACCGACCGGCTGTGGCGGCGCGATGTGCCCGCCGGGCACTGGATGCCCTTCTCCCATCCCGAACTGCTGGCCACCGCGACCACCGAATTGATCGACGCGCTCGGCGGGGCCGGCGTCTCGCGCGGGCTGGCGCGGGCCGAAGTTGGCCGCACCCGGCGGGAATTCGACGATCACCTCGTGGTCGTGACCGGTGCGGGCAGTGGCATCGGCCGCGAGACCGCGCTGGCCTTCGCCCGCCTCGGCGCCGAGGTGGTGCTGTCCGACATCGACGAGCTCGCCGCGAAACGTACCGCCGAACTGGTCGGCGCCGAAGGTGGTGTCGCGCATGCCTATCCGCTGGACGTGTCCGATGAGGACGCGGTGCGGGCACATGCCGACACGGTGATCGCGGCGCACGGTGTGCCCGACGTTCTGATCAACAACGCCGGTGTCGGACAGGCGGGCGGATTCCTCGACACCCCCGCCGAGGAGTTCGACCGGGTGCTGCGGATCAATCTCGGCGGCGTGGTGAACGGCTGCCGCGCCTTCGGATCGGCCATGGCCGAACGCGGACTCGGCGGACACATCGTGAACCTGTCGAGCATGGCCGCCTACAGCCCGCAACGCGATATGAGCGCGTACGCGACGAGCAAGTCGGCGGTGTTCATGTTCTCCGACTGCCTGCGCGCGGAACTGGCCGATCGCGGGATCTCCGTGTCCACCGTCTGCCCCGGCATCGTGCACACCAATATCGTTGCCACCACCCGTATCTCGGGTGTCTCGGCCGAGGTGGAAGCCGCCACCCAGCGCAAGTTCGACAAGCTCTACGAACGGCGCGGCTACACCCCGGACAAGGTGGCCGACCAGATCGTGCGTGCCGTGCGCGAGCGCCGCGACATCGTGCCGGTGACCCCGGAATCGTGGCTGCAGTACCGGGTGAACCGGATCGCCCCCGGCGCGGTGCGTTTCGCGGCGCGCCGGATGAAACTGGTCAGGTAGGGCTCACGCCCGGTGCAGTTGCCGCTCCACGGCGGCGACGTGCCGGGCGTCCACACCCCACGGGTTCTCCACACCGACCTGCCGGTCCAGGTCCCACAGCACGCACGGCTCGCCCGGTGCCGCGACCATCGACCACGCGACCACCGTTCGCCCGAGCTGTTCGAGCATCGGGCCCGCGTCGGTCGGTGTGTCCGCGGCGACGCCGTCGGGGAAGTGGTGCAGGAACCGGCCGTAGGCCCGATCGCAGAACCGGGCGTAGAGCTGGGTACACAGGATGAAACCGTGCCAGGCCTCGTCGACCGCGTGCGAGGGCATACCGATCACCTGATCGTCGCGCAGCGCGGCCCCACAACACCGCAACCATTGGCGCAGACCGGTTTCCACCAGATCGCGCGGCTGCCAAGGGCAGGTCTTGAAGATCGCGTCCGGGAAATCGAGGTCGGCGACGGTGCGATCGACCGTCGCCAGATCGACCGGTCGCCGACGAAGTCCGGGGATCGTGATGGCCATGCTTCACTGTAAAGCCCCTGGGCGTAAGGCTGCCGGGAACATTCCGGCGGGTTAGCCTGCACGTATGACCGTCCTGATCGTCCTGCTCTTCCTCGCCGCCGGCATCGGGCTGATGGTGACGACGGTGGTCGTGCTCGTGCGGAAGCTGAGCCCGCCCCGGATCGACCCCCACGACCCGCGCTGGGTCGCCGGGGCGGCCGGTGCGACGGGGTTCTTCGATGGGACGCCTGGTCAGACGTGGACGAACAGTGGGTCGGGGTGTTCGGCCGGCTGGTCCGGGGATGTGGGTTCCGGGGGTAGCGGCTGCGGCGGTGGCAGCAGCAGCGGATGCAGTGGGGGAAGTAGCAGTAGCTGCAGTGGCGGAAGCAGTAGCAGCTGCGGTGGCGGTAGTAGTAGCAGTTGTGGCGGTGGGAGCAGCAGTAGTTGTGGCGGCGGAAGTTAGTGTCGGGTGGTGCGCAGGCGTCCGCGGGGTCGAGCGCCGGCTGTCGTCCGGTGCGGGTCGAAAGTGCGATATGTGACAGCGGTCTCAGCACCTTGACCTGAACTCCGCTTCAGGTTCGAAGCTTGTGGTGTCCCGGTGAACACCACAAGGAGTCACGATGCGAGCAGTGCAGGTCAAGGAATTCGGCGGAGTCGACGTGCTCGAGGTGCGCGAATTGTCCGCGCCGCAGCCCGGTCCGGGTGAGGTGCTCATCGATGTCGACGTGGCCGACGTGATGTTCCTCGACACCCGGCTGCGGGCGGGCTGGGGACAGGACTTCTTCCCGTTGAGCCTGCCGTACATTCCCGGCGGCGCGATCGGCGGTGTGGTGCGTGCGGTCGGCGCGGAGGTCGATCCCGCGTGGGTCGGCAAGCGCGTCGTCACTCAGACGGCGGCCAGCGGCATCGGCGGCGGCCTGCCCATCGGCGGGTACGCCGAGCAGGCGCTCGCACGGGCGGCCACGCTGGTGGAGATCGTCGACGGGCTCAGCACCGTGCAGGCGGTCGCGCTGGCCCACGACGGCCGCACCTCGCTGGCAGTCTTCGATCATGCAGGGGTGCAACCGGATTCATGGGTACTCATCACCGCCGCTGCCGGTGGGCTCGGCACGCTGCTCACCCAGTTGTCCGTCGCGGCCGGTGCGAAGGTCGTCGCGGCCGCCCGTGGAACCGAAAAGCTGGCTCTCGCACAGCGACTGGGTGCCACCGCTGTTGTCGACTATTCCTCCGACGGCTGGGCGGAGCGGGTTCGCGAGATCACCGGCGGGGGAGCGGCGGTGGTCTTCGACGGTGCCGGCGGTGAGATCGGTGGTCGCGCGCTGACCGCGACCGCCGACGGCGGCTTGTTCCTCGGATACGGCTCGGCCGCAGGCGACTTCGCCAACGGCGACACAGCGGCGGCGAGTGTGCGTCACGTCACGATTCGCGGCCTGTTCGACATCGTCGGCGGCGAAATCGACTGGCAGTCCATCGCCCGCCGCGCACAGTCGGCAGTGGCCGCCGGTGAGCTGGAAGTGGTGGTTGGCCAGGCATTTCCGATCGAGGAGGTGCGCCGGGCACACGCCGTGATCGAGGACCGTTCCGCCCTCGGACGTACCGTATTGACGATCGGCGCGACAGTGTAACTTACCCTGCAGCACAACGGAATACACGTTAAGTTCAATATGTGCAGGGAATAATTGTCGCCGGGGTGACAGTCGCGGTCTTGTTGTTGGTAATCGGAGTCATCAAACTCGCCAGCAGCCCAGGGGGAAGTGTCAAGCAGCGCGACCGTCTGGACCGCGCACGTACCGAACGGGAGAAGGCGAACCGGTCCTGACCGGACCGGTCCGCCACCCCCGCACGAGTGGTCAATCTCGCAACCCACCGGGTACCATGCGACTCGCCCGCGGAGACCGCGGTCAGGGGCGGTAGCTCAGTCGGTTAGAGCCGCGGACTCATAATCCGCTGGTCGTGGGTTCGAGCCCCACCCGCCCCACATTCAGCCCTTCACCAGCGGTTATGTCGCCTGGAACACCTATTGCGCCGACCTGTGTCGGCTGGGATCTGCACGGTCGGACCTCATCGAATATCGTTCGCGCATGTCTTCCCGGTGGCGAGTCGCGTATGTCAGAGCGGCCGTTCAGCAAGCGCCCTGGCATTCCGTCGCTCTCGGGCTGGCGAGTTGGATCGTCGTAGTCGGAGCGCCGGCGGTGTTCGTCGGGATCGTGTTGACGATCGAATCCGGCGCCTCCGCAAAGGGATTCGTTACCGCCCTTTGGGTGGTGCTCGTGGTGGGCGTCCTGCTTGTCGCGGGCGGGTTGTGGGCGTGGCGGGTCAGCGGGCTCGTCGACAAGGAAGTCAGGGGGCGCTACCACGGGCTGCGGGACGTCGAGTCCGAGCGGCTGCTGGTACGCCGACCGGTACCGCAGGACGCGGTTTCGCTCGCCGCCGCGATCGATGCGGAGATGCTCGCCGGGAACGGGTGGACCGAACGCGAGGCTCGGACAATGGTGAAGGCTGTCCGGTCGGGTTACCCGGTTCCCGGGCTGCTTGTCTTCGAGGCGCGGTCGGACGGTGCCCTCGTCGGTGGCGCGACGGTGCATCCGGGTGCCACAGACCCGTCGTCGCGAACCCTCGGCTGGTGGATCGGACCACGACACCGGCGCGCGGGCTACGCGAGCGAAGCGGTCGCCGCGCTGGTCGAGGCGATCCACGACGCCGGTTTCGCAACCGTCGAGATCGGTACCTCCGAGTCGAATCTCGCGGTGCGTCGAATCTGCGACAAGATCGGCGCGACGGAAAAGGACCGGCGAGCACAACGGTTGCCGAACGGATCGCTCGTCCCGTCGATCTGGTACGAGCACCGACAGGTGGCAACGGACGAGCCGTCTGTGTCACCGGCCGGATGACACACCCTCGCCCGTGACGGGATCGACGCCGTCGATGGCCCGCGTCAGACGTTGCGCCGCCTCACCGGGATCGTGCACCGCCAACGCCTGGTTGACGATCAGCCAGTCCGCGATGTCCTCACCCGAGACGTACTTGCGGAAGCAGTTGTAGATGGCGTAGTAAGCGAACTCGACCGGATCGGGGAAGGCCAAATCGTCGGCTTGCAACGCGGCAATGGGCTCGAGGTAGCGACTGCCGATATTCGCGAGGTCCACACCGGCCCGAGCCGCCTTGAAGGCTTCGATCGGAAGTTCGACGTCTACGTGGTGGCGCATCCCGACCACCGAGTCGCGATAGCGAAGCGCGGCAGGGTTTCCCTGAACATAACCGGTCCACGTCGTGAGGACATCGGCACACAGCGACAGATGAACCTGTCGCCGGTGAGCAGCCCCTAGCCGGAGGAAGCGTTCATTCGGGGTCATGATTCAGCTCCGCGCCATCGCCAGCAGCTCTTGCCACCGTGTCATCAGCAGTTCGGTGTAATGATCCGCCGCGATCCGATAGGCCCCGAGGGCATAGCCGTCGTTGACTTCGACAAGTGCGGTGTCCCCGTTCGCGAGCACGCCGAAGTCGATGGCGTAGGCGCTGGGCGCAGTGCCGCTGCGGTGGTAGATGTCGACGGCCGCATGCACGACATTCATATCGAGCTGAGCGGAATCATCGCCTGCATAGTGGTCTGTCGCGACGACCTGGCCGCCGATGACATACACCCGGAATTCGCTGACCCAGGTGACGACCTCCGAGCACCGGACACGCTGATGCCTGCTCGCTCCACCCCACGCGCCGAAGTCGTGTTCCGAATAGCAGACCGTGCCCGTGAAGCTCTTGCGGCGGTCCGCAGGTTTGACGAAAACCGGTGCTGCGGAGGAGCTTTCCATCGTGCGTTCGACCTGACCCAATGTCGAAGTCCAGACCTTTCGACCGAGGAAACTCCCCAGCACCTCGGGATAGTCGTCGGGCAGCGGTATCGGGATGCCCAGCTGGCGCATCGCCCCGTGCATCGCGGGCATGTCACCGGCGACGAAGGTCTCGAGGCCGAGCGGCAGTTGTCTGCGGTGGATGCGTTTGATGCTGTAGTGGCGGATCGGGATTCCGAGTTTCCCCAGGCCTTCGGTGAGTAGTCGTTCTTCGTGGCGCATAGGTCCGGAACCGGCGTATGCGACGGTGAAATCCACCCTGCGCCTCCCGATCTCGAGGTCGAATGCTCATCCTACGTGCGCTCGCTGACCTCGTCCGCGGTTGACGGGTTTGGCCTAGGGTGTGGGGCATCGGGTGCGAGATGAGGGGCGTGCGATGGCTGCTGTGCTGGTGAAGGGGCAGAACCTGGGGCTGGCGGCGGGGGAGGTGGTGCTGTCGGTGCGCGGTGGTGTGGCGGCGGATCTTTCGGCGCTGCTGGTCACCGAGGTGGGCAAGGTTCGAACGGATGCCGATTTCGTGTTCTTCAATCAACCGGGGGCACAAGGGGTCCGTTTGGACGGGGCGGCGCTCCATGTCACGCCGGACCAGGTGCCGGGTGAGATCGCGCAGATCCGGGCGGTGATCACCGCCGACGGGCAGACCTTCGGGAGTGGACCGGCGCCGGTCGCGGTCGTGGCCGATGCCGCGGGAAACACCGTGTGCGAGTACCTGATCGAGGGCTTGGATCGAGAGACCGTGGTGATCGCGCTCGAACTGTATCGCCGGGGTGAGCAGTGGAAGGTGCGCGCGGTCGGGCAGGGGTATGCCGGCGGGTTCGCCGATCTGGTCACCGATCACGGGGTGAGTGTCGACGACGAACCGGAAGTCGTCGCGGCACCGAGGACGGTGCCCGGCGAGCACGCGCTGTCGTTCGAGAAGCGGCAGCAGCTGGATATGCGTAAGCAGGCAGTCGCCAAGATCCTCATCGACAAGAGCGCGTTCGGCACGCGGGCGCGGGTCGTGCTGGTGATCGACAAGACCGGCAGCATGCAGAAGATGTATCGCGCCGGTACCGTGCACCGGGTGGTGGAGCGCATGATCCCGGTCGCTACCCAGCTCGACGACGACGGCACCCTCGAGGCCTACCTCTACGCCCTGTCCTACGCGAAACTCCCGGACATCACCGTGGCCGACGCCGAGCGCTGGACGCAGACCTATCTGCACCTGAACGGCACCCACGACGGTATCGACTACGGCAGCCTCGGCGGACGCAACGACGAACTGCCGATCATGCGCGCGGTGATCGACACCCTGCACGGCAGCACCCGGCCCACGCTCGTCCTGTTCTTCACCGACGGCGGCTTCGCCAAGAAACGCGAAATCGCCGCGCTCATGCGCGAGGCCGCCCACCTGCCCGCGTTCTGGCAGTTCATCGGCCTCGGCCCCGCCAACTTCGGTGTGCTGCGCACCCTGGACGAACTCGACGGCCGGGTGGTCGACAACGCGGGCTTCTTCGCCGTCCCCGACATCGACCAGCTCGACGACGCCGAACTCTACCGACGCCTGCTCAGCGAGTTCCCCGACTGGCTGCGCGCCGCCCGGGCGGCCGGAATCGTCCGGTAGCGGGGCTATTCCGCGGCGACGGGAATGTCTTCCGAGGCTCGTGCGATGACGTCGTCGAGGACATCCCTGGAGCGGATCAGGTCGGCGATCGTGCGGTCGATCCTGGCTCGTTCGGTGCAGAGTTCATCGATGAGTTCGGGCGTGGCGTTCTCGTTGGCCCGGCCGTCGGCGTCGCGGATGCAGCACAGGATCTGGCCGATCTTCTTGCTGGACAGTCCGGCCGCGTACAGCTCCTGGATGTGGATCACCCGGTCCACGGCGAGATCGGGGTAGTCACGGTGGCCGCCGGGGGTACGGCCAGAGGCAAGCAAACCCTGCTCCTCGTAGTAGCGAAGTGACCGTTCGCTGACGCCGGTCCGCGCCGCGAGCTCCCCGATTCGCATGCGCCACCAGGCCTTTCACGCATCGACTTGAACTTCACACCAATGTCAAGTTTTACCGTATCCGCATGACGAAGAATGCGGTACCCAGCCTTTTCGATGCGGCCGTTGTCGGTGCTCTCCAACTCCCCAACCGGCTCGTGATGGCGCCGATGACGCGCAACCGGGCGGCCGAGGACGGTAGCCCGACCGAACTGATGGCGACCTACTACGCCCAGCGCGCCGACGCCGGTCTGATCATCGCCGAGGCGGCCAGCCCCAACCAGGTGGGCATCACATTCGCGGGCATCCCCGGCATCTACACCGATGCCCACATCGCCGGCTGGCGCGGGATCACCGAGGCGATCCACGCGGCGGGCGGGCGGACCTTCCTGCAGGTGCAGCACGGTGGTCGCGTCGGGCATCCGGACAACAGCGGTGCCGTCCCGGTCGCCCCTTCACCGGTTCGGCTCTCGACGCCGATCCGCACCGCGGCAGGCTCGAAGGACGCGGTGATTCCCCGGGAGCTGAGCGTCGACGACATCCACGGCACCGTTCAGGATTTCGCGCAGGCGGCCCGCAACGCGATCGCGGCCGGGTTCGACGGCGTGGAGGTGCACAGCGCCAACGGCATGCTGCTGCACCAGTTCCTGTCCGACAACACCAACCAGCGCACCGACGAATACGGCGGCACCGTCGATAACCGCATCCGGTTCACCGTGGAGGTGGTCGAGGCCGTGGCCGCGGCGATCGGACCGGAGCGGGTCGGGGTGCGCATCGCACCCGGCGTCGGCGCCAACGACATCGTCGAATCCGACACCGAGGAGCTGTACACCGCGCTGGTCGCCGCACTCGGCGGTCGCGGTCTTGCCTACCTGCACGTGGTGTTCGCCGACCCGGGAACCCCGGTGTTCGAGCGGATCCGGGCGGGCTGGGACGGCGTGCTGATCGCCAACCCGGTGCTCGGCTGGGGTTCGCCGTTGCCTGGCGACGGTGGCAGGTCCGCGGCCGAGGAACTACTCGCCGCGGGTGCCGACCTGGTCTCGCTCGGCCGGTCGTTCCTGGCCAATCCCGACCTCGTCGCCAGGTTGCGCGACGGCGCGCCGATCAACCAGTTCCGTGAGGACTACTTCTACGGTGGCGATGCGACCGGCTACACCGACTACCCGGTCCTCGAATCCGTGGCGTGACCGGCCGGATGCCCCGGCGGCCGGATCGCCGCCGGGGCATGGAGGCCGTGTGAGCTGGAGAAACTCGGTTGTCAGCGGGTGGGCAACTCGTTAGCGTGGCTACGTTTTGTGTTCGACTACCGAGAGGAATGCGATGGAACCCATCACCGAACGCGAGATCAGAGCGTCGTTCGTCAACTGTTCGAAAGGCGACGCCAAACGTCTCAATGTTCCCCGTGACCTGGCCGAACGTCCGTGGGAGAATCTCGACTTCCTCGGCTGGACCGACCCCTCCTACGCGGGGCGCTGCTACATCGCCGTGCCGCGTGACGGCAAGCTGGTGAGCATCGCGCTGCGCCACGAGACGGGTGGTTCGGGCAAGACGCAGATGTGTGCGCTGTGCCTCACCAGCCACACCGGCGGCGGGGTCTCGCTGATGACGGCGAACAAGGCCGGGGAATCGGGGCGGCGCGGAAACACGATCGGCAGCTACATGTGCACCGATCTCGCGTGCTCGCTGTACGCCCGTAACAAGAAGAAGCCCTCGATGGGCAGCCGATACCGCGAGGATCTGACCGTGGAGCAGAAGGCCGAGCGCGTGGTGGAGAACCTCTACGCGTTCATCGACAAGCTCTACACCTAGCGAACCCGCCCGGCTGACAGAAAGGAGGTTGCTGCCATGTGCCGACACAGTAGAGCCCAGCTGAAGCGACCCGGGTCCTGTTGAACCACAACAGAACCCGGGTCGGGAGTCCTTGCCGGTCGAGGCGGCCCGGTTCATCCGGACCGGCCCGAGCGGACAGGAATCAGATCATGGCGTTCATGATGGTGCCGCCGCTGGTGGCGACCACGCCGCCGATCATCGCGCCCGCGACCATCCGCGGCGACTGCATCGCACCGCCGGTCCACTTCTCCCAGGCGAACTTGCCACCCGCATAGGTGATGGCGATGATGCCCGACAGCAGCACGAACCACGTGAAGTAACGCACCATCTGCAAGAGCTTCTCCGACAGCGGCGGCGCTTCGGGTGTCGGATTGCCGATCTGGGCCAAGGTATCGGTGAAGACCAAGGTATCGGCGACAGCGGCCAGAATCATGTTTGCTCACTCGGTAACTCGGGGGAACGGCGATGAACTGCTGTGGCCGATGGTATCCCGTCCGGCGCGGCGTCGCAGCCACCCCCTCGACAGAACCGATCGGTTTTGTTGGTGCGCTGGGGGTTCGCGGCCGTATCCTGGAACTCGTCCGAATACGGCAGCGCTGGAACGTAGTTCGCTATACGCGGAAAAGGGGAGCAGGCTATGAGCATCATTCTGACGTCGATGGCCGACACCGTCACGACGTTTGCGCAGGTCGGCAACCCTACGCCGGAGGCGCCGCCGCTCTCGGACAAGATCATGCAGATGGTCCAGTACCTCACCTGGTTCATGATTCTGTCGGGCATTCTGGCCATCACCGTCGCGGGCGGAAAGTTTGCCTGGGAGAAGTGGAACGGCAGCTCCATGGAATCGCCCAAGATGATCGCGGGCGCCATGATCGGCGGTGTGGTCGCCACCAGCGGTGGCACCATCATGAACGCGGTTCTCGGCAGCTAGATCCGCGCGCCCTTGGCCCGGTTGCAGGCCCGGCACAGGATCTGCAGGTTCGACGCGCTCGTCGCGCCGCCCCGGCTGAGCGGGATGATGTGGTCGAACTCCAGGTAGTGCCGGTCGCCGCACTCCACGCACGCGCCACCGTCGCGCTGCCACACCAGGGCCTTCACGTCCTGGGGAATGCTGCGGCTGTCGCGCTGGCCGGGTGTGAGGACCAGGCGTTTGGCCACGCGCAGCGCGCCTTCGAGCGCCGCCGCCACATAGTCCGGGTCGGCCACACCGAAGGTCGCGCCGCCGCGTGCGGAGGTCGCGGCCACCACGACGGTGCCGTGTTCGGGATGCACCGAAACCACCCGGGACCAGGGCAGTTCCACACCGGTGCCGTCGCCGACGAAGCGCAGTTTCTTGGAGCTGCCGATCAGCCTGCCCTCGGAGTGGCGTGGACCGCGCGCCAGCATCCGGATGTGCACGGCGGGCAGGTCGAGGTGGACGCGTTCGTCCGGGTCCAGGTGCAGACCGCGGGTGTCGACGGCGGGCAGCTCGCCTGCGCGCAGCCGTGACAGGGTGCGGCCCCGGTGCATTCGCCTGCGCAGATCGTCGACGATGGGGCCGCCCAGGTCGAGTTCACCGACGACGTGCTCGAACGCGTCGAGTTCATCGGCGAACACCTCACCGTCGGCGAACGCGAACGCGACCATCCGCTCCACCTGGGTGAGGCCGTCCTCGCGCAGAAACGCTCTGCCCTGTTCCTCGTCGATGCGCTGGAACCGCAGTGACGCCCACACCTGCGTCCACTCCGGTGATCGGGTGCCGGGGCCGGTGAGGACCCGCACGGCTCGGTTGCGCCAATGGGTGAGGAACTCGTCGATCTCGGCCGCACACGCCTTGCACGGAGCGTGACCGCCGAACAGCTTGCGGCGCAAGGTATTACCGCAGCGTGCGCAGTGGCCTCGGGTCGGCGGGAGGAATGGGCGAACGCTCGATGTCCATTCGTCGCCGTCCCACCAGCGCAGGCGGTCGGGCGCGTCCGGGTCGGGATGCCAGTCGGCCAGGTCGGGGTCTGCCGGTGGTGGCGGCGGGGTATCGATGACACGGCGGGTCAGGGCGGGCGCGCCGGACGGCTCTGCACCGGTCCGGCCGGTGCGCGGTTCCTCGGCCCTGCCCACGGCGGCCGGTTCGTCGACCGTGACACCGAATTCGACGGCCAGCCCCCGCAGCCCGCCTGCCCAGCCCTGGCCGATCGCGCGGAAACGCCAGCCACCGTCGCGCCGGTAGAACTCGCCGAACATCATCGCCTGCACGTCCTCGATGCTGTCGACAGCGAAGCGGGCGATCGGACCGTCGGCGGCGTGGACGGTGAGGGTGAGGTCGTCGAGGCGGTCGAAGGTGGTGTCGTCCACTGATGCCGTGACGACGATGCGGGCGATATCGGCCTCGGTGCGGGGCAGGGAGATGCTCAGCCGAGCCGTACCCGGTTCGGGTTCCTGGTCGAGGGTGACCGCCTGCGAGGCGTGGCGAGGGGCGTTGAAGAAGACGAAATCGCGATCGGTGCGGACCAGCCCGGATTCGGTGACCAGGAGTGCGTGGGCGTCGACAGCCTGCGCCCCCCGCCATGAAACAACCACGGCGAGAAGCGATGTCGGTACCGGCGAATTCGCGCCCTTGCGTAGTTCCATGGTTCTCGCATGATGCCACGGAGGTCCGACACGGTTTGCCGGAGCGCCGCCCCGGCCATCCCGGTGGGTGTGAGCCATCTCGCAGGACCGGGCCTGGTTTTCGCCCTCCTCAGAGGTCTAGCGTTGGGGTCCGCTCGCTACCGAAATCCGTTGTGATATAGGGATATTCGGTGCAAAGCGGACATTTTTCGGGCCGCCGCGTTCGGTGCCGACGGCCGAGCTGACGAGGAGCTGGTCGGTATGTCGAATGGTCACCTACTCACCCGACGGGGAGCGCTGGCCGCGCTCGCTCTGCTCGCGGTCGCGGGGTGCGGTGGGTCGGGGCAGGCGGCGCACAGCGACGTGCACTGGGATTACGACGCGGAAGGGCCCGACCACTGGGCCGATCTGGACAGCCGGTTCGTGACCTGCCGCAGCGGGCACGCGCAGTCGCCGATCGATCTGCCCGCCCATACGGAACTGCATCCCGACGAGCACATCGAGATCGAGTACCGGCCGCTGTCCTCGGTGGAGGTGGTGAACAACGGGCACACGATCCAGGCGAACGTGGCGCCCGGCTCCGGTAACCGCATCGTCGTCGACGGGAGCGCGTTCGAGTTGACCCAGTTCCATTTCCATCTGCCGAGCGAGCACACCGTCGACGGGGCGGAAGCGGCGATGGAGCTGCACTTCGTGCACGCGGACCGGGCAGGCAGGCTCGCGGTACTGGCCGTGCTGTTGCGCGCGCAGCCGGACTCGGTGCCGCTGGGGGCGGTACTCGCGGCGGCACCGGATCGGGTGGGTGCCACCAGGACGGTGACGAGCATCGATCCGCGCGCGTATCTGCCGACCGGGTTCGCCCAGTTCCGATACGAGGGATCGCTCACCACGCCGCCCTGTACCGAAGGGGTGCGCTGGATCGTGCTGCGCGAACCCGCGCCGGTCGCGATCGCCGACGTGGAGCACTATCGCGCGCTGTTCCCGCACACCAACCGCCCGGTGCAGCCGCGATTCGGCCGACCGGTCGTGCTGGCCGGACAGAACTGACGGACACGGCGGCTCCTCCCTGCGCACGAGGCCGCCGTGGGGCACAGTGGAGGCATGACGAACCCGAAGAAGCGGGGGCGCACGCCGCAACCACCACCGGTGCCGCCGCAGGCGCGCAGGGTTCCGGGCGCCGAGCTGCTGTCGGCGGCGCAGGCGGCGGTCGGCGCGGCACAGTCGGCGGCGGGGCAGGCCATCGACGCGGCGCAGCAGACGGCGGGATACGCCTTCGACGCGGCGGTGCGGCTGCCACCGGCCTCTGCGCAACTCGCCGCGCAGCTGCCGGATCTGGTGGAGAACCTGTCGATCGCGGTCGACCGGCTCAACAGCACCATCGACCGCCTCGACCGCACGCTCGCCCTCGCCGACCCGGTGTTCGCCACCTACGACCGGTTGCTGCCCCGCCTCGAGGCGATGATCTCGCTGGGTGAGGACCTGTTCGGCGCCCTCGCGAAACTGCCGGGTGTGGGTCTGATCGGCCGGTTCACCGGGCGCGGCGGAGAGGAACCACCACCGGAACCGGAGAAGCGCCGACGTCGCTAGCGGGCACGGAAGGTCGCCGCGGCCTTGAGGACCATCTCGGCGTACTCGTCCTCGGCGTCGGAATCGAGCACGATCGCCCCGCCGGCGCCGATGGTCCACTCGTCGTCGTGGCGCACGGCGGTGCGGATGACGATATTGAGGTCGGCGGTCCCGCCGAGCCCGAGGAAGCCGATGGTGCCCGAATAGATCCCGCGCGCCCGGGTTTCCAGCTCGTCGAGGATTTCCATGGTGCGCAGTTTCGGCGCCCCGGTCATCGACCCACCCGGGAAACACGCGCGCACGCAGTCGACCACGCCCGCCCCCGGACGCAGGGTGCCGCGGACTGTCGACACCAATTGGTGCAGGGTGGAATAGGTTTCGGTGACCATGAGCGCGGGCACGTGCACCGAACCGACCTCGCACACGCGCCCGAGATCGTTGCGCAACAGGTCCACGATCATCAGGTTCTCGGCCCGCGTCTTCGGGTCGGCGGCCAGCGCGTCACGCAACCGCGCGTCCTCGGCGGGTGTCCGGCCACGCGGTGCGGTGCCCTTGATCGGCTTGCTCTCCACCACCCGGTCCCGGTCGACCTTGAGGAACCGTTCCGGCGACGAGCACGCCACCTCGAGCCCGTCGAACCGCAGGTAGGCGGCGTAGGGCGCGGGATTGCAGCGGCGCAGGCGGCGGTAGAAGGCCAGGCCGTCGTCCTCGCCCGCCGCGACGGCGACCGCATCGGTCAGGCAGATCTCGTAGGACTCACCCGCGTGTAAGCGCTCCTGGCATACCGCGATATCGGCCAGGTAGCGGTCGCGGCCACGCACGAGATGCGCCTGGACGGCGTCGGGATCGGCGCGCACGCGCAAGTCGACGGGGTTCTTCCAGGTCGGCAGGTCGGCGAGGGCGGATTCGGTGGCACCGAGCCAATCCGCACCCGCCGCGTCGCTACCCGGATCGGTGAGAGCGAGCAGATGGGTGCGACCCGCCACGTGGTCGACCACGACCAACCGATCGGCGAAAATCCACTGCGCGTCCGGGGTGGGGGAGCGATGCGCAGCCCGCGCCCCGCAGTCGGCCTTCACCTCGTAGCCGAGATAACCGACATAACCGCCCGCGAAATCGAAAGGCAGCGACGGTCTTTCGCAGTGCCTGGCACGCAGCTCGCGGTCCAGGTAGTCGAGTACGGTCCCCGCGACGGTCCGGGTGCCCGCGCCATCCGTCACCGTGACGGCGCCGTCGCCGACCCGGTACCCGACGATCTCGGCGTGCGGTCCCGCCGCGTCGCCGAGGAAGGAGAACCGGTCCAGACCCGGTTCGACGTGTTCGCTGTCGAGCCAGAACGCGGTCGCCGAGTCGCGGTAGCAGCGCAGGAAGATCGCCTCGGTATCGATCGCCCGTTCGATCACCTTGTGTCGCAGCACGAACCGTCTCGTCGGCGGATCCAACGGCACCTCGGGGCCACGCACGACGACCGGCGCGGCCACCGGGGTCCGAGCCTTGGTGAGATCGGCGAAATTGCGCAACAGCGCGGCCCCGAACTCGCTCGACACCGACTCCGGATGGAACTGCACACCCCATTGCGGGCGCTCGCGGTGCCGCACACCCATCACCACGCCGTCGCCCGTCGTCGCCGTCACCTCGAGCACGTCGGGCAGCGGCCGCAGCGCCGCCAGCGAGTGGTAGCGCACCACCGTGAAGTCCTGCGGCAACCCGGCGAACAGGTCCCGGTCGTCGTGGGCGACCCGATCGAGGTACCCGTGGCGTGCCTCGGGTGCGCGACCGACCTGTCCACCGGCCCCGATCACGATGCCCTGATGTCCGAGGCATACCCCGAGTAGCGGCAGCTCGGCCTGCTCGAGCACCGCCGTCGAAATCCCCATGTCCCTGGCCCGGTCGGGACGTCCCGGTCCCGGCGAGATCACGACATTGTCGAATCGGTCGAGGCCCAGTTCGCCCACGCTGCCCACCTCGTCGTTGCGCACGACGACGGGCTCGCTCCCGTTGACCTCACTGATGAGCTGGTAGAGGTTGTAGGTGAACGAGTCGTAGTTATCGATCAACAGCGTGCGCATCGTGGCCAAAACCCTACGCCGGGCGCGGTTCGGGGCAGAATGTGCGCCATGGCTGTTTCGCAACCGGATCTCGTGGCGCTCGGACGTTGGATGGACGAGCAGGGCTTACCCGGCGACACGATCGGGGAGGTCAGCCCGATCGGCGGCGGCACCCAGAACATCATGATCCGCTTCACCCGGGGCGGCCGCGAATACGTCCTGCGTCGTGGACCCGAACACCTGCGGGCCAAGAGCAACGAGGTGATTGCCCGCGAAGCCCGTCTGCTCACCGCGCTGGACGGCACCGAGATCCGCGCCCCGCGGGTGATCGCCGCGTGCATCGACCCCTCGGTCCTCGGCGCGGTCTTCTACCTGATGGAACCCATCCGCGGCTTCAATCCGCAGACCGAACTGCCCGACCTGCATGCGAACGACCCGGAGATCCGCAGGCGGATGGGGCTGTCGGCGATCGAGGCCATCGCACGCCTCGGCACGGTCGACTACCTGGCGCTCGGCCTGGCCGACTACGGCCGCCCCGAGGGCTTCCTCGAACGTCAGGTGCCGCGCTGGCTGCGCGAACTCGACACCTACGCCGCCAACGAGGGCTACCCGGGCCCGCAGATCCCCGACGTGGAGCGGATCGGTGACTGGCTCGACCGCAACCGTCCCGCCGACCCGTCGCCGGGCATCATGCACGGCGACTGCCACCTGGCCAACATGATGTTCGACTACGACGGCCCCGAGGTGGCGGCCATGGTCGACTGGGAGATGTCGACCATCGGCGACCCGCTGCTCGACCTCGGCTGGCAGCTGGCCACCCGCCCCGAACCTGGCACCGTCGGCGCCGGGCTGATGGGCACCTTGGGCACCGTCGGCGGCCTGCCGACACCCGAGGAGATGATCCGGCACTACGCCGAATTCTCCGACCGCGACCTGCGCGCCGTCACCTGGTACGAGGTGCTGGCCTGCTTCAAGCTCGGCATCGTGCTCGAAGGCACCCACGCCAGGGCCTTCGCAGGCAAAGCACCCAAGCAGGTGGGCGACTTCCTGCACGCGGTGACCCTGGAACTGTTCGAGAAGGCGCGCAAGCTCATCGATTGATGCCCGGATCTCGACGATCATTGGCTGAATATCAATGGACGTCAAGATTGCGACGCCATAGCCTTGGCGACATGATCGTGCCTGATACCAAGGACTGGACCTGGGTCCTCGAAAAGCCCTGCGCCGAATGCGGATACGACGCCGCATCGATCGCGTTCGAGCAGGTGCCCGACCGGGCGCGCGCGGCTGCCGCCCACATCGCCTCGGCGCTGGACCGCGACGACGCGCGCGTGCGGCCCGACGCGCAGACGTGGTCGGTCCTCGAATACGCCGCCCACGTGCGCGATGTCTGCCGGATCTTCGACACCCGGCTCGCGCTGATGCTCGACGGTGACGGCGCGACGGCGCCGCGATTCGCGAACTGGGATCAGGACGCCACCGCCGTCGCCGACCGCTACAACGAGCAGGACCCGGCGGCGGTCGCGCAAGAGCTGTCCGCCGCTGCCGAACAGGTGGCCGCCGCCTTCGCCGCCGCGCCCTCGGATCGGCTCGACTGGCGCGGTGCCCGCAGCGACGGATCGCTGTTCACCGTGGCCTCACTGGGCCGATACTTCCTGCACGACCTCGAGCACCACGTCCACGACGTGCGCGGATAGAGAAATCTTCACCAGATTTCTAGAACGTGTTCCAGAATCGGCCGAAAGTTCGTAGGGTGGGAGCAGTCACAACGAGGCACTGCTTGGCGAGAGGTCGATCGTAATGAAGACGAAGGGCGCGATCCTGTGGGGCGTCGACCAGGAATGGTCGGTCGAGGAGATCGAGGTCGGCGACCCCGTGTCGGGGGAGGTGCAGATCCGCATGGAAACGGCGGGCATGTGCCACTCCGATCACCACATCGTCACCGGTGCCACGCCGATGCCCGGCTACCCGGTGATGGGTGGCCACGAGGGCGCGGGTGTGATCACCAAGCTCGGGCCGAACTGCCCGAGCGATCTGGCCGTGGGCGACCACGTCATCCTTTCGTTCATCCCGGCCTGCGGACGTTGTCCGTCGTGTGTGGCCGGGAATATGGCGCTGTGTGACCTGGGTGCGGGATTGCTGATGGGACAGGCGATTTCGGATGGCACGTACCGCATCCAGGCGCGCGGCGAGAACGTCATCCCGATGTGCCTGCTCGGCACCTTCGCCCCCTACATGACGGTGCACCACACCTCGGTGGTCAAGATCGACCCGACCATCCCGTTCGAGGTGGCCTGCCTGGTCGGCTGCGGCGTGCCGACCGGCTTCGGCTCGTCGACCCATGTGGCGCAGGTGCAGCCGGGCGAGACCGTGGTGATCGCGGGCATCGGCGGCGTCGGGATGAGCGCGCTGCAGGGCGCGGTGCTCAGTGGTGCGTCGAAAGTCGTTGCCATCGATCCGAATCCGTGGAAGCGCGAGCAGGCGCAGAAGTTCGGCGCCACCCACACCTACGAGAGCATGGCCGCCGCGATCATGCCGCTGATGGATGCCACCGAGGGCCGGATGGCCGAGAAGGTCATCCTCACCATGGGTGAGATGCACGGCGACTACGTCGAGGAGGGTCTGATCCTCACCGGCAAGGCGGGCACGCTCGTCGTCACCGCCATGGGCCGCATGGACGCGGGCGAGGTGAAGATGAACAGCTTCCTGCTCTCGATGCTGCAGAAGACGGTGAAGGGCTGCATCTTCGGCGGCGGCAACGCCCGCCAGGACGCGCCGCGGCTGCTGTCGCTGTACAAGGCCGGTCAGCTCAATCTCGACGACATGGTCACCCGCAGCTACTCACTCGAGGAGATCAATCAGGGCTACCGGGACATGCTGGACGGCAAGAACATTCGCGGCATCATCCGCTACACCGAAGCCGACTGGTAACCGACGGTTCCCAGTACCTCGCCGGGTGAACCCCCGGCGAGGATCCTGCCGTCGCGCAACTGCAGGCAATGATCGGCACGTGCCGCCTCGGCCGGGTCGTGGGTTGCCTGCACCACGGTGACCCCACCGGCCGCGATCTCGGTGAGCGCACCCGAGATCTCGGCGCGCGCGGCGTCGTCCAGTCCGGTCGCCGGCTCGTCGAGCAGGACCAGATCGGACTCTTGCGCCAACGCCTGGGCCAGGAGTGTGCGCTGGCGCTGACCGCCCGAGAGCGTGTCCAGGCGCCGTGTCGCCAGGGCGGTGAGGTCCATCCGCTCCAGGCAGACCTGCGCGATCTCGCGGTCGGCCTTCGTGAGCCGCCGCCACAATCCCCGATGCGCCCAGCGCCCCATCGCCACCGCCTCGCGCACCGTCATCGGCAGCGCCGCGGGAATCGCGGTGTGCTGCACCACGAAGGCGGGTCGCCGGGTCGTCTCGCGGTGCACCGTGCCCGACCGGACGGGCACCGTGCCCGCCAGGACGCCGAGCAGCGTCGATTTCCCCGAACCGTTGGGTCCGACGATCGCGGTGACCTGTCCGCGCGGGATCGACGCCGTCACCTGTGACAGCACGGGCATGCGGCCGTAGCCGGCGCTGACGTCCTCGATGCGGATGGCCGGGTCTGCTGTGTGTTGCATCTCACCTCGTTTGAAACGATAATCGTTTTCAGTATATCGTCCGTTGCCATGGAGTGGCTGATCGCCCCGTTCGAGGTGGCATTCGTGCAGCGGGCGCTGTGGGGCGGGCTGCTGGTGTCCTGCGTGTGCGCCCTCGCCGGAACGTGGGTGGTGGTGCGCGGCATGGCTTTTCTCGGTGACGCGATGGCGCACGGCATGCTGCCCGGTGTCGCGGTGGCGGCGCTGCTCGGCGGCAATCTGATCGTGGGTGCCGCGATCAGTTGCACCGCAATGGCTTTCGGAGTGTCGGTGCTGTCGCGGAGCAAGCGGTTCGCGGCGGATACCGCGATCGGGTTGCTGTTCGTCGGGATGCTCGCGGCCGGTGTGATCATCGTGTCGCGTTCGCAGTCCTTCGCCGTCGACCTCACCGGATTCCTGTTCGGTGATGTGCTCGCGGTGCGCACTGTCGACCTGTGGTACCTCGTTGCCGCCGTCGGCCTCGCGCTGGTTGTCGCCGTGCTCGGGCACCGGGCTTTCGTCGCGCTGACCTTCGATTCGCGCAAGGCGCATACGCTCGGGTTGCACCCGAAGGCGGCGCACGTCGCGCTCGTCGGTCTGGTGACCCTGGCCATCGTCGCCTCCTTCCACGTGGTCGGCACGCTGCTGGTGTTCGGGCTGCTCATCGCGCCGCCCGCCGCCGCCGTGTACTGGTCGGACCGGATTCCGGTGGTGATGGCGCTCGCCGCCCTGATCGGTGGGTTCTCCACCGCTGCCGGGCTTGTCGTCTCGTGGCACGCGGGTACGGCGGCCGGGGCGACGATCGCCGCCGTCGCGGTCGGATCGTTCTTCGTGTCGGCGGTCGTCTCGGCGCTGCGGGAGCGGTTCGGGAAGGTCGGTGTGGCCGCGTTGGCCGCGGTGTCGGTGGCCGGGTGTGCTGCGACCGAACCGGTGATCGTCGAGGAGCCGCCGCACGGGTATGTCGCCGGAGCCGAGGAGATGAGCGAGGCGCAGACCCGGCTGGTCGTGAGCGATCCGGCCACCGGTGCCATCCGGGTGATCGATCTGCTGACCGAGAAGGTCACCACGCTCGAGGGACGCGAAAATACCGCTGCACCAGCGGCCTCGGCCCTGGTCGGCGACGGTCGGTTCGGATTCCTGAGCGCCGGTGGGTCGGTGCGGGTGGTCGACAGCGGAGGATGGACCGTCGACCACGCGGATCACCGCCACTACTACAGCGCCCCGGTGCGTGAAGTCGGCAGCATCGCGGCGCCGGGTGGAGTTGTCGCCGCATACGGTGATCCGGCGGTCTCGACGGTGGTGCTCGATTCCGGTGCCACGCTGGTGTTCGATCGGGTGGCGCTCGGTGACGGGCAAGTCCGTGAACCGCACCGGATCGACGGCATCGCGCTGCCGTACGGCGAGAAGCTGGTCGTCGCCGACGGCGCGGGACGAGTGGATGTGCGCGGGCGCGACGGTGCGGCTGGTGAGCCACTGGCCAGCTCGTGCCCGCAGCCGCGCGGTGAGGCCGTCACCCGGCGTGGAGTCGTATTCGGTTGCGCCGACGGAGCTTTGATCGTCGCCCAGCGTGACGGTGCGTTCGTCGCCGAGAAGGTCGCCTACCCCGAGCCGGGCACCGATCGAGCGACCGCGTTCACCCATCGACCCGGCAGCACGACGCTGACCGCGCTCGCCGGACGCACCGGTGTGTGGACCCTCGACGTCCGCAAGAAGACCTGGAAGCACACCCCGATCGCCGACGCGGTCGCGGTGAACACGGCCGGTGAGGGGTCCGCGGTGCTCGTCCTCACCCGTGACGGTGTGCTGCACGGTCTCGACCCCGAAACCGGTTCGGAGACCGCACGTGTCGCACTGATCGGCCCGGTCGAGGGCGAACCGGTGATCCAAGTCGATCCGAACCGTGCCTACATCAACGACCTCGGCGGCCGAGCTGTGCTCGAGGTCGCCTACAACGACAACCTCCGAATCGCGCGCACGTTCCCCTCGGATATCGCGCCCGGACTGATGGTGGAGACGGGCCTGTGAGTAAACAAGCACGAATCGGCAACCGCACCACCGGATTCCGGGGCGCTCCTCGCGTCGTGGGTCTGGCGCTCGTCGTGATCGCGCTGCTCGCGTCGATCACCGCGTGCGGCACCGGCGGCGACCGCAGCGGAATCATGGTGACCACCAACATCCTCGGTGATCTGACCAAGGCCGTCGTCGGCGACACCGCCGAGGTGACGGTGCTGATGCAAGCGGGGACCGACCCCCATTCGTTCGGCATCTCCGCACGTCAGGCCGCCGACATCGAACGATCCGCGCTGGTCGTGCACAACGGCCTCGGCCTCGAGGAAGGCGTGGCCCGGCATGTGCAGGCGGCCGCCTCGGCAGGTGTGCCGACGTTGGCGGTAGCCGAGCGGACCGACCCGATCACCTACACCTCCGACGAATCCGCCGGTCAGCCCGACCCGCATTTCTGGACCGATCCGGCGCGGGTGCGCAAAGCCGTCGAGGCGATCAGCGCCGAAGTCATCGCGCGGGTTGACGGCATCGACGCCGAGACCGTGCGCGCCAACACCGCCCGCTACGTGAGCGAACTCGACCAGCTGGACCGGTGGATGACCGACCGGTTCGCGGCGATCCCGCCCGAACGCAGGCAGTTGGTCACCGACCACCACGTCTTCGGTTATCTCGCACAGCGATTCGGGTTCACCGTGATCGGCGCCGTCATCCCCAGCGGCACCACCCTCGCGTCCCCGAGCGCCTCGGATCTCGACGACCTCGCCACCGCCATCCGCACCGCCGGGGTGCACACGATCTTCGCCGATTCGGCCGCGCCCGACCGCCTTTCGCGTGTCCTGGCCGAGCATGCGGGCCTGCAGGTGCAGGTCGCCGCCCTGCACACCGAATCGCTCACCGAACCAGGCGGCGGCGCCGCGACCTATCTCGAGATGGCGCGCGCCAACACCGAGGCCATCGCCCGCGGTTTATCCGGGCCGACAACGTAATTCAACAAGAGATGGAGCACGACATGCACAGTCGGTCACGGGCCACCACGATGGTGGCCATGTCCGGGGCGCTCGCCTCGGTGGTAGCGCTCAGCGGTTGCGGCAGCGACGACGCCGAATCCCACGACCACGCCCCGGGCGCCGAACCGATCGCCCTCACCTACGACGGCGGCATCTACGTCCTCGACGGCCTGACGCTCGCCCAGGAAGGCGAGGTGAAGCTCGACGGCTTCAACCGGCTCAACCCCGCGGGCGACGACGACCACCTGATGGTGACCGTCAAGGACAGCTTCCGGGTGTTCGACGCCAACAAGGCGGAATTCACCGGCACCGAGTACGCCGCGAGCAAGCCCGGCCACGTCGTGCGGCACGCGGGCAAGACCGTGCTGTTCGCCGACGGAAGCGGTGAGGTGACCGTCGTCGACACCGACAAGATCGACAGCGGCAAGCCCACCGAGGTGTACAAGGCGGCCGCCGCCCACCACGGTGTCGCCGTCGAACTGAGCAACGGGAACCTGCTGGTCACCCTCGGGACCGAGGATGCGCGGGTGGGCTTGGTCGCACTCGACAAGGACCGCAAGGAGATCGCCCGCAACGAGGACTGCCCCGGCGTCCACGGTGAGGCCACCGCCCAGAACGAGGCCGTGGTGGTCGGCTGCCAGACCGGTGCCGTGGTCTACCGCGACGGCAAGATCACCAAGGTGACCAGCCCGACCCCCTACGGCCGCATCGGCAACATGTCCGGCAGCGAGGCCTCCCCGATCGTGCTCGGTGACTACAAGCAGGACAAGGAGGCCGAACTCGAACGGCCGACCAAGATCTCGCTGGTGAACACCGCCGACGGCAGCCTGCGCCTGGTCGACATCGGCACCAGCTACTCCTTCCGTTCGCTCGGCCGCGGCCCGCAGGGTGAGGCGCTCGTGCTCGGTACCGACGGCAAGCTCCACGTCATCGACCCCGTCGCGGGCGCGGTCACCCGCACGATCCCGGTGACCGGTGCCTGGCAGGAACCGCTCGAATGGCAGGACGCGCGCCCGACGCTCTACGTTCGTGACGGCATCGCCTACGTCACCGAACCAGCGACCAAGCAGGTCCACCGCGTCGACCTCGGCGAGGGCAAGATCACCCAGTCGGTCACCCTCCCCGCCGCGCCCAACGAGATCAACGGGGTCTCCGCCCACTAGCGCGGCTCGCGATCAAGATCACCACGCTCTCGTGGCGTTCGGCTCTCGACCGATGCCGCCACCAGGGCGTGGTGATCGTCTGTCCAGGTTCAGCGTGTGGCGCAGTCGAGGACGGCGGTGCGGAGGTTGCGGCTGCGCACGTCGTCGAGGATGGCCATGCCGAGACGGTTCATGGTGTAGCCGAAGCCGAGACCTGTTGTGGGGTCGGCGAATCCGAAGGAGCCGCCGAGGCCGGTTGTGCCGTAGGCGCGTTTGTCGGAGCCGAAGCGGAAACTTCCGCGCGATTTGCGGAAACCCAGGTGGTAGCGGCTCTTGGTGTGCAGGACCAGGTCGGCGGCGGGGACGGAGTCGACGGTCGGGGCGGCGAGTAGGTCGAGGACATCGTCGCTGAGGGGGAGCGCGCCGGTGCGTCCGGCCGCCGCGCCGTAGACGCGGGCGAGCGCGCGGGCGTTGCCGACGCCGTTCATGCCCGGCCATTCGATGCCGAGGAATTCGCGACGAGTGGCGCGGGCGGGCGCGCCGGGGCGCGGATTGGTCAGCGCCGCATAGGCATGTCCACGTTTGGCGTACACCTCCGCGCCGATACGCAGCGGGATGTCGGCGAGTTCGTAGCGCAGGATGTCGAGGCCCTTGGTCGCCGACAGCTGGGCGACGCGGTCCAGGGACTCGTCTTCGGGCAGCCCGATGAACAGGTCGGCGCCCACCGGTGCCGCGATCTCCTCGGCGAAGAAACGACCGAGACTGCGCCCCGCCGGATCCACGCGGCGCAGCAATTCGCTCTGGTAGAGGCCGAGGGTGAGTGCGTGATAGCCGTGCCGGGTGCCCGGTTCCCACATCGGTTTCTGAGCGGCGAGCAGGGCGGCCAGGCTCTCGCGGTCACCGAGTTCGCTCAGCTTCACGACCCGGTCCAGGCCCGACAGACCGGCCTGGTGATCGATCAGCTGGCGCACGGTGATCCGGTCCTTGCCGTGCGCGGCGAACTCCGGCCAGTACTTCGCGACCGGGGCGTCGTAGTCCAGGAGTCCGCGCGAGACGGCGGTGGCGATGGTGAACGCCGACATGCCCTTCGACGACGAGAACACCGGGACGATCGTGTCGCGCTCCCAGGGAACCGCACGCGCGCGATCGCGATGACCCGCCCACAGGTCGACCAGCGGCTCGCCGCCCGCGTAGACCGCGACGGCGGCGCCGATCTCGCCGTGGGAGGTGAAATTGCGGCGGAAAGCATCGGCGACAGGGCCGAAACCGGCCGCCACGTCGCCGTGAACTGATGGTGCGGGACTCATGGTGTCGTCGATCGTAGCTACGCTGCCGGATATGCGTTCGTTGGAGCAGGTTCAGCAGTGGCCGGTGGCGCACGCCGCGGCTGCCGTGGTCACCGTCGACGGGGTCGACACCACCGGTGAACTCGACCGGGTGTTCCGGCTGGCTTCGGTCACCAAGCCCCTCGTCGCCTACGCGGCCCTGGTCGCCGTCGAGGAGGGCGCGATCGAACTGGATCAGCCCGCTGGCCCGCCCGGATCGACCGTGCGGCATCTGCTGGCCCATACCTCCGGTGTGGCCTTCGCCACACCGGAGGTTATCGCGAAACCGGGTTCCCGCCGCATCTACTCGAGTGCCGGATTCGAACTACTCGCCGATTTCCTCACCGAAAGCACGGGCATCCACTTTCCGGACTATCTGCACGAGGCGGTATTCGAACCACTCGGCATGCGCGACGCGGTTCTGGAAGGGTCGGCGGGGCATGCGGGACGCGCGAGCCTTCGTGACCTGACGCTATTCGCCACCGAGTTGCTGACACCCGAATTGATATCTCGGCAAACACTCGACGAGGCCACCTCCGTGCAATTCCCCGACCGCGACGGAGTGCTGCCCGGATACGGTTCCCAGCGGCCCAACGACTGGGGTCTCGGCTTCGAAATCCGCGACGGGAAAACCCCGCACTGGACCGGTCATTCCAATTCGCCGCGCACCTACGGGCACTTCGGTCAGTCCGGGACGTTCCTGTGGGTCGACCCCGAAATAGGGGTAGCCACGATCGGTTTGAGCGACGAGAATTTCGGCGACTGGGCAAGAACCGCGTGGCCGAAATTTAGTGATTCCGTGATCGCAGAGACACATAACACGCAGTGAGGTAACACCCGCAACATCGCTCACTTCGCCTACACTCGCACCACACCAGTCCGACGGACCGTTGGGGAAGACGCTCCTTGTCGAGGCTGGAGGTGTTGGTAGTGCGCGCATCGAGTCAGTTCGCTGACGCGACGGCAGGTGTGGTCTACATCCACTCCTCGCCCGCCGCGTTGTGCCCGCACATCGAATGGGCACTGTCCACCGCGCTGTCCACGCCGGCGAAACTGCGCTGGACCGCGCAGCCCGCCGACGGGCAGCTGCGCGCCAGCGGCGACTGGATCGGCCCCGTCGGAACCGCCGCCCGGATAGCCCAATCATTGCGTGCCTGGCCGGTCCTGCGGTTCGAAGTCACCGAGGACCCCAGCGAAGGTGTGGACGGCGAACGCTACAGTTTCGTCCCCGCCCTCGGCCTCTGGCACGGCTCCACCGGCGCCAACGGCGACGTGATGCTCGGCGAAATGCGATTACGCGCTCTCCTCCAAGCCGCCACCGAACTGAGCACCTTCGACCTCGGCGCCGAAATCGACCGCGCCCTCGGCACCGCCTGGGACGAAGACCTCGAAGCCTTCCGTCAGGGCACCGACTGCACCGGCGCCGAAGTCACCTGGCTGCGCCGCCACGTCGGCTGAGCCCGCATTCCGGCCTCTGTTCCGAGGCCGTCACACACCTTGTCCCGCAGCATCTTCGATCAGAACTCGCTGGGGCAGTAGATGCGACAGCGTGCGCCGGGACCGTGGGTGAGGCCGGGATAGTTGCTCACTCGGTGCCATGCGGCTGTGTCCGGGGTGTTCTCGATGAAGGCCTGATGCGCTTCCGGGGCGGTCCAGTCGGAGCAGTTGAGGACCGAATCGCCGTGTGTCGAGAGGTGCTGGGCGAGGAGGCCTTCGACGGGGTGGGATCGGAGTGCTTCGGCGAGGAGGTCGGTCCAGGTGGCGGCATCACGGTCGGTCGGGAAGGTGAAGGTGGTGACGACCGTGCAGTCGGGGGTGCCGTCGGGGTCGAAGATCAGGCTGCGGCGGGAGCGGAACACGGTGGCGGCGGTGGGTGGGATCGTCCAGAGTTCCTGGGTGAGTACGGCGGTGCCGCGCAGGTCGAGGAGAACGGTGACGGCGGCCAGCCCGGGTGGCAGGTCGCGCTCGGCGAGCCGTGCCGCCATGGATTGCTGGTGTTCGGGGTCGTCGACCTGGTGGCGGGTGAGGACGACACCGGCGAGATCGGGGTGGTTCATCGTTGCTCCATATCGGTGCGGTCGTCGCGCAGGAAGCAGGCGACGACGAAGGCGAGGGCAGCGCACAGACCCGCTGCCAGGAAGGCATCGGTGACGCCCGCGGTGACCGGGGCGCGCAGAGCGTCGCGGACCGGTTCGGGCAGAGTCGCGAGGTCGGTGTGCTCGAGGTCGGGCAGCCCGGTCAGGTGTCGTGCGTAGAGTGCGCCGAGCAGGGAAATGCCGAGGGAATTACCGAGATTGCGGGCAAGCATGGCGGTGGCGCCGGCCGCGCCGATGTCGTCGATGCCGACACTGTTCTGCGCGATGACAACGGTGAGCTGCATGAAACACCCCATGCCCGCACCCGTCGCCAGCATTCCGGCGACCACCGGCAACCATCCGCTGTCGACGTCCAGTGACGCCAGCACAGCCATGCCGAGGGTCATCGCCGCCGCGCCGACGACCGGATACACGCGGAACCGCCCGCTCCTCGATACCGCCGCGCCGACCACGGGCGCCACGACCAGCATCGCGCCGAGCAACGGCAGCATGAGCAGCCCGGATCCGGTGGCCGAACGGCCCTGCGCGATCTGCTGATAGAGCGGCAGGAACGTCACCGCGCCGAACATCACCAGGCCACTGAGGAACCCGAGCACCACGGCGATCGTGAAATTTCGGTGGCCGAACAGCTGCGGCGGAACGACAGGGTCGCTCGCCCGCCGCTCCCAGCGCAGGAAGAACACCGCACCGACAGTCGTGACCAGTAACAACAGCAGCACCGGAAGCGAGGCCCACGCCCACGTGCGGCCGCCTGCCGAGGCGAGCACGGTGATACCGACGATGCACACGCTGAGCGCCGCCATCCCGACCACGTCCACGCGCACGGAATCCCGGGTGCTCGGCGGCAACCGCAGCTGCGTCGCCAGCAGGATCAAGGCCACCGCGCCGAGCGGCACGTTCAGGTAGAACGCCCACCGCCACCCGATGCTGTCGGCGCACCACCCGCCGATCAGCGGCCCGCTCACGATCGCGAGCGGCATGATGATCGCCATCAGCCCCTGCACCTTCGCCCGCTGTCGCGGCGGGAACAGCACACCGACGATCGCTATCCCGCCGACGAGCAACCCACCCGCACCCAGACCCTGAAGCGCGCGAAACCCGATGAGCTGCGGCATGTTCCGGGCCGCCCCGCACAACGCGGATCCGATCAGGAAGATCGTGAACGCGGCGATGAAGACGTTCTTGCGGTCGTAGAGGTCGCCGAGTTTGCCCCATATTGGCGTGGTCACTGCCGTGGCGAGCGCGAACGAAGTGACGACCAGCGACAGATCCGCGAGCCCGCCCAGTTCACCCGCAATGGCGGGCAGCGCGGTGCCGACGATGGTGAAGTCGAGATTGGCGACGAGGAAGGCGATGACCAGCCCGCTCATCGCGGCGAATATCCGGGCGGGAGGCCCCTTCTCCACTGTGGTGGCGGGTTCGATCGACATGCCCAACTCCTGTGTACGTCGTAGACTGTGTGTACAACGTAGACTCCAGATTGCGGTGTACACAAGACTGTTAGGGTGAGCCGGACAGCGACCCCGAAGGAGTGAGCCTTGGCGAAAGCGGATGGGACGATCTGGGAGCGACTCGGTCGCTCGCCCACTGAGCAACGCGCTCCGCTGAGCCATGACCGCCTCGCGGCCGCCGCCATCGAAATGGCCGACCTGCACGGTCTCGACGCCCTGTCCATGCGCAAACTCGCCGAGCACCTAGGCGTCACCGCCATGGCGCCCTACCGCTACATCTCCGGCAAGGACGACCTCTTCGAACTGATGGTTGACACCGTCCACGCCGACATCGCCCTGCCCGTCACGGCGGGCAACTGGCGGGAAACGTTGGGGGCCTACGCCGAACAGATCCGCGAGATCACCTTGCGTCACCCCTGGCTCGTGCAGATCTTCGCGCGCCTGCCCGGCGTACTCACCCCGCGCATGGCCGATATCGCCGAGCAGGTCCTCGCCTCCATGGACACAGATGCCGATGTCGACGCGAAAATGGCGATGCTCGCGGGCGTCACCGCTTTCACCCACGGCGCGGCCGCCGCGGAGGTAGCCCAACGCCAGTCGATGGCGCGCCGCGGCTGGACCAGCGACGACGACGTCCGCAGCGCCTACCACCCCTACATGGCCGAACTCACCGCCACCGGCCGCCACCCCCACCTGGTCGACTACCTCGTCGGCGGGTCCAACCAGGACACCGCCGAGTGGCAGTTCCGTTTCGGGCTGGACTGCTTGCTCGACGGCATCGCCACGAAACTGCCCCGCTGAGAAGGCGTCGCAAGGCGCGGGCGCCCGTTACCGCTCGTCCGTCGATCCGAAGAACAACTCACCCAATGTGGTGGCCCACCAGCTTTCGATCTGATCGGGTGTCCACCCGCGTTCACCGCGCAACACATCGAAGGTATCGATAGAGCAGAGGGCCGCGGCGACGTCGAGGGCATGCGCCGCGGTCATATCCGGTCGCCAGACGCTCTGCGGCCAGGCCTCGTAGACCTCGCGGCGCACCTGGTCGCCACGGTCGCGACCCATGCGGTACGCGTCGGCCAATGCGGCGTGCTGGCGCGATCCCTCGATCATGATGCGCAACACATCGCCCGCGGACTCGAAGAGCCGGCGGTCGAAGCCGGCCAACGCGCGTAGTTGCGCACGTGGATCGTCTTTTCCGGCAATCAGTTCGGCGGTCGCGCGCTCGACATCGGCGCCCTCGTCGGCGCTGTCGATCAGCGACGTCGCCAGGCCGGCCTTGCTGCCGTAGATGGCGTAGATCGTGGCCTCCGAGACGCCCGCCGCCGCCGCGACCGCCCGCACGCTCGTTCCCGACCACCCGTGTTCCACGAACAATTCGCGCGCTGCCCGCGCGATGAGCATGCGGGTGAGTTCGGCTTGCTGGGATCGCAAGCTCGATCGATAGCTGCGCCCGGATCGTTCGGTCTCCACAGCCCGACTTTACAGCCCATCTGAGTGAGTCTATATTCGCTGAGTACATCTCTAGTGAATCGAGTGCATAATGAATCAACGTGTCGTTCCGCTGGGCTTTGTCGTTGCTGCCGTCCTATTCGGGGTGGGTGGTCAGCTGCATCCGATCGGTTCCGGCGGCAACGTCGACGATCACCTGCTCTCGATGTTCACCAGCGATCTCTGGAATGCGTCCCACCTGCTGCAGATGGTCGGGCTGCTCCTCGCCGCGACGATGTACGTACTCGCCCGGCGAGACGGCGTGTTCGGCGAAGCGGTCGCGAAATGGCTCACCCTGGCGGCAGTCGGCACGGCCTTCGCCGGGCTCGAATTGATTCCGCACGTGGCAGCGGCCTCCGAGGCCGACGACCTGCGCGACCACGCCCACACCCCGATCCTCGACTTCCACATGGCGATGCAAGTGCTCGCGTCCCCGGCCCTCGGTCTCACCACCGCCGCGCTCGCGATCGCCGTCGCCCGCGAGGTGCGAACCACCGCCGCCTGGATCCTCGGCGCGATCGCGCTGGTCTCCGGCGTGGTCAGTTCCTTCGCGGGGCCGCTGGTGGTCCTCACCCGCGACATCGACTACTCCATCCTGTTCCCGTTCCAGATGGGTGTGGCGATCTGGTTGTTGGGCACGGGAATCCGTCTGGCTCGGACTGATCAATCCCGCTCCGCTCGTCCACGGAAAGCCGCAACTGTCCGCGCATAGGACGCGGAGGGTGGTGTTCACGCCGACAGCGTGAGGCGGGGCCAGTCGGTCAAGTCGGAGAGCATTCGGCGGTCGTGGGTGGCTACGACGACGGTGGCGGGGGTTGTGGACAGGGCGGTGGTGAGGTCGTCTACCAGGGTGGTCGAGAGGTGGTTGGTCGGTTCGTCGCAGAGCAGGACCGTCGGTCGGGCGGCCAGTTCGATGGCGAGGTGGAGGCGGCGTTGCTGGCCTTGGGAGAGGCGGCCGACCGGGGTGCGGGAGGTTTGTTTCTCCAGGAGGCCGGTGGCGTTGAGCGGGAGTGGGTTGTCGAGGTGTCGGGTGTGCTGTTCGTAGATGTCGTGGGCGGTGGCGGTGAGGTCCCAGTCGGGGACTTCCTGGCCGAGCAGCGCGATGCGGGCGGAACTGTGCTGGTGGACGGTTCCCGTCGCCGGGGTGAGTGCGCCGACCAGCACGGTGAGCAGGGTGGATTTGCCCGCGCCGTTGGGGCCGGTGATCAGGAGGCGGTTGCCTGCTTCGAGAGTGAGGTCGATCGGTGTGTTCAGGCGGCCGGGGACGGTGATGCCTTCGCACCGCAGCGCCGGTGTTCCTCGGCGGACCGGGAGTTCTGGAAAGCGCAGGCGCAGTGGGGGTTCCGGGACCGTGATGGTGTGGGCGTCGAGGTCCGACTGACGGCGTTTCAGCATCTGGACCAGACCGGGAGCTCGCGACTGGCGCTGATGCTTGCCGTGGCCCTTGTCCGGACGCCACCCGGTGCTGAGCCGGTCGCGGGCACCATCCACCGCCTCCCGCAGTCGTGCGCGCTCGGCGAGTTGTTCTTCGTAGTCGCTTTCCCAGCGGTCTCGGGCACGGCGTCTGCCCTCCTGCCAACCGGCATAGCCACCGGCGAAAAGCTGGGGGCGGCCGTCGGGGCTCGGGTCGAGATCGAGGAACTCCTCGGCGACCGCGCGCAACAGGGCGCGGTCGTGGCTGACGACGGCCAGGCCGCCGGGGTGGGCACGCAGGCGGTCGGTGAGGAAGTCGAGGCCCGCGCGGTCGAGGTGGTTCGTCGGTTCGTCCAGGAGCAGGATGTCGTCGGACGCGCCGAGCAAGCAGGCCAAGCGGACTCGATAGCGTTGTCCCACAGACAATGTCGACAGCGGGTGGGATCGGTCGGTGCAGGCGTTCAAGGCGGCCAGGGCGATGTCGACGCGCCGTTCGGCGTCCCAGGCGTCGAGTCTGGTCGCGGCATCCAGGGCCGCGGCGTAGGCGTCGTCGGCGCCCGGTGCGTCCTCGGTGAGCAGCAGGGTGGCGGCGTCCAGATCGCGCAGGGCACGCTTGGCCGGTTCGATGGTTTCGGCGACCAGATCGCCGACCGTCTCGCCCGCGCGAACGGTGATGTTCTGCTCGGCGATGCCGACGGTGCCGACCCGGCTCACCGAACCGCTGTCAGGGTCCAGCAGACCGGCGAGAACATGCAGCAAGGTGGTCTTGCCACGCCCGTTCTCGCCGACGATCGCCAGGCGCGAACGTGCGGAGACGGTGACGGAGACGTCGGTCAGCACCGGGCGTGAACCGAGCGTGACGTGGACGGATGCGGCCCGGATATGGGCATGCGCACCAGCGGGCAGGGAAGGAGAAGTAGGCACAGAGAACTCCGCGGCTCGAGAAAGGAGCCGGGCAGCGCAAGGAAACCGCCCGGCGGATGACCCGGGACGGCGGCGTCAGAAGAGGGATGGAATGCCGGTCGCCGCCGTCAGCGGAGCGACCAGGGCTTCATCATCGCGGTGCCTGTATACACGTCAGCGACGATACCGATCCGTGCCCACGCTGCCAACGAGATTTCCGGCACGGCCAGACCCCAGTTGTGGTGGCACCGGTTTCCTTGTGCCGAAAACTATTGTGCGGCACCATCAAACGTGTGATGAACAGACGAATTTCCGCAGCTTTCGTACTGGCCGCCTCGGCCACCGTGGCCTTCGGGTCCATTGCACCCGCCGGTGCGGCGACGCCGTTCGTCGCCCCACAGGTGACCTTCACCGGCACCGCCGCGGGCACCGTCACCGCCACCCTGCACAACCCGAACGACCGGGGACAGTGCTGGGCCGAGGCCGGGATCGGACCCGAGAACAACCACGCGTTCTTCGGTAACGGTTCGCCGGAGTCGTTGGCCGATGCAGGCGAAACGGTCACCACCTCGCTCGAGGGGCTCGAACCCGGTTCCACGATCACCGCGCGCGGTGGGTGCGTCAACGGTGCCGAGTTCGCGTTCTCCGAACTGGTCACCGTGAACGTGCCGAGCTCGATGCCTTCGACCGGCAGCTTCTAGCCGGGCAGCCTTCCGGATCCGCCGTTCATAAGGCGCGGCGGGCCGGAAGGGGGACGCGATCGAGGTCGTGGGCGAGGACGGCGCCGGGGAAGTCGGCCTGCTCCAGGAACGTTCGATCGTCGGCCGCGGTGTAGCGCTCCGAGAAGTGGGTGAGCACAAGTGTTCTCACCCCACACGCACGGGCGACCTCACCCGCCTGACGTGCGGTGAGATGCCCGCGTTCGTGTGCCTGCTCGGTTTCCGAATCCAGGAAGGTGGATTCGATGATGAGCATGTCCACGTCGGCCGCCAGCTCGAAGACGTTGTCGCACAGGCGGGTATCCATCACGAAGGCGACCTTCTGGCCCGGTCTCGGCGCCGAACACTCCTCGAGCAACGGGCCCGACAGCTCCCGCACGGCGGCACCGGAGATCCCGTGTTCGCGCAATTTCTCGGGTAGGAATGTGCGACCGTCCGGTTCGGCCAGGCGGTATCCGTAGGTGGGGATGCTGTGCGACAGCGGCAGGGCGGTCAGGCTGAAACCATTGCCCTGCAACGTTTCTCCCGCACCGCTCATCGGGTGTTCGACGAGGCTGGGCGAGCCGTAGTAGCTCGTCGCGAACTTCAGTCGCTCCCAGTACTCGATGCCCTCGGCCGGGAACACGGCGTGCACATCGTGCGGAACGCCGTCGCGCCCCAGCCGCTGCACGATCCCCGGCACGCCGAGCGAATGATCCCCATGGAAATGGGTCACACACAACCAGTGCAATTCGGTAGCCGAAGCCCCCGCATGCGCCATCTGCCGCTGCGTCCCCTCACCCGGGTCGAACAGCACACCCCGCCCATCCCACCGCAACAGATACCCGTTGTGATTGCGGCGACGAGTCGGCACCGCCCCCGCCGTCCCGAGGACGATCAACTCCCGTGTCGACATCGCCCCATCCTCGCCGCTCCCGCCACCACTGTCACGTCGATTCGTGGGCAGTGCGGGCGGTTGACGGCGAAATCGCTGGTGATGGTCGCAGGGTTCGGACGCGGGTGGTGTGATGGTGCCGGACGCACACTCGGTGGAGGTCGGGATGGAACTGTTCGATTACGACGCTGAGTTGCGGTTGCACAATGTGTATCTGCGGGCGGCGGCGGGGGTGGGGGTGCGGGATCGGGTGCTCGATATCGGGTGTGGTGCCGGCGGTACGACGCGGGAGGCGGCGCGGGACGCTGTGGAGGGGGAGGTGCTCGGGGTCGACGTGTCGGCGGTGATGGTCGAACAGGCTCGGCGGATCAGTGTGGAGGAGGGGTTGGGCAATGTCGGGTTCGAGGTTGCCGATGCTCAGGGTCATCTCTTCGCTGCCGGGGCGTTCGATCTGTGTATCAGCCGGTTCGGGGTGATGTTCTTCGCCGATCCGGTGGCGGCGTTCCGCAATATCGGGCGGGCATTGCGGCCGGGTGGGCGGTTGGTGGTGATGGTGTGGCAAGGGAGTGAGCACAACGAGTGGGTGACGGTGTTCCGCAGCGATCTCGTCGCGTCGATGGCGAAGCCAGGGCCGGGCCCGTTCTCGCTGGCCGACCCCGGGGTCGCCGAATCCGTCCTGACCGCAGCGGGTTTCGTCGACATCGCCTTCGCCGACGTGCACGAACCGGTGTATCTGGGCGCCGACAGCGACGCCGCCTACAGCAACCTGCGCCTGCTCGACGGATTCCGGACCTCTCTCGACAACCTCGAACCCGCCGAGGGGGAGCGAGCCCGCGTACGGCTGCGGGAGGTGCTCGCCGCGCACGAGACCGACCAGGGCGTGCTGTTCGATTCGCGAGCGTGGATTGTCACCGCGAAACGGCCGTGAATCCTTTTTCGTGTCTCGCACCTCTTATAGGTGTCCGCGCACCGTGCGGGGACGAAACGGAGGTTGTTGTGATCATCGGAACCGGAATCGTCGTCGGCCTGGTGTTGATGTGCACGTGCGTGTACGCCCTGCGCCGCAAACGGGCCGGGCGTGACTGACTCGCGCTGGCCTGCCGAGGAACTGATCGTCTCCGCCCGCGACGGGGACGTGGATTCGATCGCCGCGCTGGTGTCGGGTTCCTACCCGAACATCCAGCGCTTCGCCCGAACCCTCTGTGCCACACCGGAAGACGCGGAGGATGCGGCTCAGGAAGCCCTCATCATCCTGTATCGCAAGATCGGGATGTTGCGGGCGTCGGGGGCGCTGGCGTCGTGGATGTTCCGGATCGTGCGCAACGAGTGCCTGCGGCGGGCGCGGATCAGGCCGCAGCACCCACCGGCGGAAGTCACTGTGACGGCCTCCGCCGAGGACGAAGTGCTGCGTCGCCTGGAAGCGGCGAGGGTGGCGGCCGCCGTCGCCACCCTGCCCGACGACCAGCGCCAGGTCCTGATCATGCGCGATATCCAGGGCCTCAGCGGTCGCATCGTCGCGGACGCGCTAGGCCTCAGCACCACTGCGATGAAATCGCGCCTGCACCGTGCCCGCGCGTCGGTGCGCCAAGCACTCCAGCCTGATCCACCTCCCGGAGGGAAGAATGTCTGACCAACCCGACTTCGCCAGCGCGTCACTGCCCCGCCACCTGACGCGTGGGGTCGTAGGTTTCGGCGCACTGATCGGCTCGATCGCATTGCTGCCCCTCATCGGCGTGATCAGCCTGCTGTTGCTACCCGTCGGCCTCGTCGCGCTGCGTGGATGCCCGATGTGCTGGGCCATCGGCCTTGCCCAAACCCTCTCCCGGGGGCGACTCCGCCGCTCCTGCGACAACGGGCAGTGCAGGCTCACGGTCGCGAAGACGGCTGTGTAGTACCCGCCGACCATGCGAAGGGCTGCGCCGAAATCAGACGAGCATCTCGGCGAGCCGGTCGGTGACCTGTACGACCCAATCCGGCTCACCGTGCTGTCGTCCCCACAGCGCGGCTCGCACCGCTCGCACCTGCGCCCACCGGCGTGCCCGTTCACGATCGATCCGGGCTGCCTCGCAATACATGTCGAGGCCGCGACGGAGGCCACGCGCCGGGTCGGCGCTGAACAGCAGGGGAGCGAAACGGTAGCTGCGGATCACGGTGATCGTGTCGTAGGCACGGTCACCGACGTAGCCTTTGGGGTCGATCGCCAGCCAGGGCTCGCGGTCGCCGCGCAGGACATTGGCGTCGTGGAGATCGCCGTGGACGAGCGTTTCGGGTTGGTTCGGGCCGAGCTCTCGCAGAGTGGCATGAGCGGCACCCATGACGCGACCAGGCAGCGGATTGCCCACTTCTGCTGCGGCAGCCGCTATTTCGTCCGGCCATTCGGCGACCAAGCGGCTCAGGCGCGGCAGAGCAGGCGGGGCTTCGACGGCCAGCCGCCACGACAGTTCACCCAGGGCGGTCACGGCTTCGTCGAAGTCGGTTACCTCGGACAGCGCTCCGCCCGGGGCGCGCTCCAGCAACATCGCATAGTGCGCGGTGTCGCGTTCGAACAGCCGCACCGCACCCGCGCCCTTCCACGTGTCGAAGGCGTCGGCCTCGAAGTCGTTGCCGGGGTGGGGAAAGGACACCTTGATGACCGCGGGTGGGTGGTCTGTGTGGGCCACAGGCAGCACGACCCCGACATTTCCGTGCATCAGTGGGCCGTCCGGTCTGCAGGACCAGCGTTGCAGCAGATCATCGAGCAGTTGGGGGAGCGAGGTGATCCAGGCGCGGCCCGGCGCACCTTCGCGTCCGATGGTCTCGTGCGCGAAAGCCTCAGGGATTTCGATCATCTCGGTGCCTCCACGGGTTCACCGTAGGCCGGTACGGTCGGATGTGGGGCTTCGGTACGCCCCTGTCGCTGAGTGCGCTGCTGTGGGGGTTTCAGATGGGCCAGGTCGATGACGTCCCAGTGAGGACCTCGAATATCGCCGATTCCGAGGTGCGGCGAGCAATGTGGGCTGCGGGTGCGGCCGGGTGTGCGCTCGGAGCGGTGCTGCTGGCCTGTTCGTCGCGGGTGATCGTGTCCGGTCTCGACTCGCCGTATCTGCTGATGATCTGCGTGGTGGGTGCCGTTCCCGGGCTGGCCGGCCTCGGTCTGCTGTTCGCCTCCCAGCAGGTTCTGCGTGGGAAGACCGCAGGAATCGGCAGGGCAGCTGTGATGCTGTTCGCTGTCGGCGTCCTTGTGACGTTCGGCTGCGTGGCGGCAATCAGTTATGGGCCTTGGATCGCGAGAATCGTCATGGCCGGACTGGCGGGCGCGACAATCGCGGCAACCGTCCTCCTCCGTGCCGCCCACCGTGCCCTGCCGACCGGTCGATAGCGGATTCGGCCTGGTCGGACGCGCCGAGGATCTGCCGCGTGAGCGGAGCCCGGACAGCGGCGGGAATAGGCTGATCATGTGGGGTTCACGGTCCCGGCACCGATGCTGGCCAAACCCGGACGGCCACCGCAGCCGCCAGGCGGCTGGTGCGCGGAAATGAAATGGGACGGCGTGCGCGCGATCGCCCACTGCGCCCCGGCGGGGATCAGTTTGTGGAGCCGGAACCTGCGCGACATCACCGGCTCCTACCCCGAGGTCGTGACCGCGCTCACCGAGATCACCGATGGACGCACCCTGCTTCTCGACGGCGAACTCGTCGCTCCGGACGAGCGCGGCGCACCTTCGTTCTCCCGGTTGCAACAGCGCATGCACGTCCAGCGGCCGACGCCCGCGCTGATCGAGCAGGTCCGCGTCGACTATCTCGTCTTCGATGTGCTCGGTGTCGACGAGGATGTGCTGTTCGAGGACTCCTACCGCACCCGCCGCGCCGAACTGGCCGACCTCACCCTCGACGACGGTGCGCGCGTGCGGGTTCCACCGATGTGGTCGCTGACCGACACCAGCGCGGAGGAGTTGTTGCGCGTGGCGACGGACTCCGGGTTGGAAGGAATCGTCTGCAAGCACGGCGATTCGATCTACGAACCGGGCCGCCGCTCCTCGGCCTGGACGAAAGTCGTCCTCCGACTCACAACCGAAGCCGTGATCGTCGGCGCGGTCCCCGGCAACGGCGCCAATGCCGCGACCTTCGGCGGCCTTGTCCTTGCCGGCCACACTCCGGAGGGCCGTCTGCGCTGCATCGGCGGAGTCGGCACGGGCTTCACCGCGGCGTCCCGCCGCAGCATCCGCGCCGCCCTGGACCAGGTGCGCCGCGACACGACACCGCTCGACGATCCACCACCGGCACCGGTCGCCCGGACGGCCTGGTGGGTCGAACCGGTTTTCGTCGCCGATATCGAATACCGCGAGATCAGCGGCGACGGACTGCTCCGGCATCCGAGCTTCCGCGGGATCCGCACCGACAAGACACCCGAGGAGATCGGCCTACCGACCTGACGGTGACGTGCGAACCGAACGTGTGCGACAAGATGTGGGCGCAGAGGGGATCGAACCCCCGACCGCTGGTGTGTAAAACCAGTGCTCTACCGCTGAGCTATACGCCCCTGCATCGCCGGTGGGACCGGCGGTGTCGGGTTATGAATCTAGCGCGGCCAGCGCTTTCTCCCAAGCCGCCTGGTCACGGGCCTCTCCGGGCCCGTTCATCTCCGCGAAAGTGATGTATCCGGACTTGTCGATCACGAAGGTGCCGCGGTTCGGGTAGCCGGATTTCTCGTTGAAGACGTCGTAGGCCTGGGCGACGGCGCCGTGCGGCCAGAAGTCGGACAGCAGGGGGAACAGGTAGCCCTGTTCGGCCGCCCAGATCTTGTGGGTGGGTGGTGGGCCGACGGAGATCGCGAGGATCTCGGCGTCGTCGTTCTGGAATTTGGGCAGCTCGTCACGCACCTTGCACAGCTCACCCTGGCAGATGCCGGTGAAGGCGAGCGGATAGAACACCAGCAGGACATTCTTCTTGCCCCGGTAGTCCGACAGGGTGACGGGCTGGTTGTTCTGGTCCTTGAGCGTGAAATCCGGCGCGAGAGTGCCAACCTCTAGCGGCATAGGGGAGTTCCTGTCGTCGTGTCGGGTCTCAGCCGAGCGTTCTCGTCCGGCTGAGACCTTAGCGAACGGCGGTTTCAGCGCTGTTTGGACGGTGCCTTCGGCTGAACCAGGCGCGAGCCCGTCCAGCTGCCGAGGCTGATGGTTGATGTCTGGGTCAGGCCGGCCGTGGGTGCGGCTTCGGCGATCTCGCTCGGATCGACATGGCCCGGTTGACCGGTTTTGGGGGTGAGGACCCAGATGAACCCTTCGTCTGCCAGCGGGCTGATGGCATCCATCAGCTCGTCGGCCAGATCGCCGTCACCTTCTCGCCACCACAGCAGGACGGCGTCGACGACCTCGTCGGAGTCTTCGTCGACCATCTCGCCGCCCGTGATCTCCTCGATCTCGGCGCGCAATGCGTCGTCGGTGTCCTCGTCCCAGCCCAATTCCTGAACAACCAAGCCGTGAGAAATGCCAAGCTTCTGAGCGTAGTTCTGCGCGTCCGCCGCGGCGACCACGGTGGTGTCCTCCCTAAACTGCCGACAGTAAGATACGTGCAAGCGAACATGGTTATCGGCCGCAGCGCAAGCCGATCGGATGAATCGGTACCGTACGCCGCGTGTCGGCGACGTGAATTCAGCGCCGTGGGCAGGCCTGTTGTACCTCGGTACGCGCCTGATTGATTTTGCGGCTCGCATCGTTGAGACCGCCGACCGCGGAGCTGTAGGTCATCTTCCGGGTCTCGGCGGACAGCTCGCGCGCGGCGACGACATAGGCGGTGAACTTGTCGGCCAGCTCGGTCGGCAGGGCGCCCGCGGCGGCGGCGACACCGGACTCGACGGCCGTCGCGGCGGTATCGAGCGCGACGGCCGCGGCCTCGCGCTTGGCGGCGTAGTCGGGGGCGTTCTCGTCGTGGGCCTTCACGAAGTCGTTGTAGGCGGTGACGCCCGCACCGGTGGTGGTGGGGAACTGCCCGCAATTGTCCTCGATGGCCTTGGTCCGGGCGGCCGCCGCACGGGAGGACGCGGCCGCCGAGGACGACGCGGCCGCCTCGGTCTTGTAGGCGGCGACTTCGGCGGGGTCTGTGGTCGGGTTTCCGGTGACCTGCTGGGCGCACCCGGCGATCACCGAACCGGCGATCACCGCGACCGATGCACAGATCAGCCCGAGTCTGCGCGCGTGCGGCACCCTCATCGTCGAACCGTTCCCTCTCACTTCACTGACCGGTAGGTCCATCGCGAATCTAGTGGATTTCCTGCTGAGATGATGACCTGGGCGACCCTTTCGGCAAGGATGGGGGTCGCCCGAACCTTTCGAGACGGGTGCTCCGCACACCAAGCGGGCAAGCCCGGGGACCGCGACGCCGACAAGCAGTTCAGCCCCCAGTACGAGGAGCAGATTTGACCGACCTGATCCACTCTGCAGCTTCTTCCGATTCGCCGACCGACCCCGCGGCGCCCGGTGCCAAACCCACCGGGGAACGCGTGCGGGTGATCCGCGAAGGCGTGGCATCGTATCTACCCGATATCGATCCGGAGGAAACCAGCGAATGGCTGGAGTCCTTCGACGAGATGCTCGACCGGGAAGGCCCGGGCCGCGCGCGCTACCTGATGTTGCGGTTGCTCGAACGCGCCGGTGAGCGTCGCGTGTCGATTCCCGCGCTCACCTCCACCGATTACGTCAACACGATCCCCACCGAGAACGAGCCGTGGTTCCCCGGCGACGAGGAGGTGGAGCGCCGCTACCGCGCCTGGATCCGCTGGAACGCCGCGATCATGGTGCATCGCGCGCAGCGTCCCGGAATCGGTGTGGGCGGGCATATTTCGACGTACGCCTCGTCGGCGGCGCTCTACGAGGTGGGTTTCAACCACTTCTTCCGTGGCAAGGACCATCCCGGCGGCGGCGACCACATCTACATCCAGGGCCACGCCTCGCCCGGCATCTACGCGCGCGCATTCCTCGAGGGTCGCCTGAGCACCGACCGGCTCGACGGGTTCCGGCAGGAATACAGCCACGGCGGCCTCGGCAAGGGCCTGCCGTCCTACCCGCATCCGCGCCTGATGACCGACTTCTGGGAGTTCCCGACGGTCTCGATGGGCTTGGGCCCGATGAACGCGATCTACCAGGCCAGGTTCAACCACTACCTGCACGATCGCGGCATCAAGGACACCTCCGACCAGCACGTGTGGGCGTTCCTCGGCGACGGCGAGATGGACGAACCCGAATCGCGCGGCCTGATCCAGGTGGCCGCCAACGAGGCGCTCGACAACCTGACGTTCGTCATCAACTGCAACCTGCAGCGCCTCGACGGACCGGTGCGCGGTAACGGCAAGATCATCCAGGAACTCGAGTCGTTCTTCCGCGGCGCGGGCTGGAACGTCATCAAGGTGGTCTGGGGCCGGGAGTGGGACGCGCTGCTCGGCGCCGACCGCGACGGTGCCCTGGTGAACCTGATGAACACCACCCCCGACGGCGATTTCCAGACCTACAAGGCCAACGACGGCGCCTATGTGCGCGATCACTTCTTCGGCCGCGACCCGCGCACCAAGGCGCTGGTGCAGAACATGTCCGACAACGAGATCTGGAACCTCAAGCGCGGCGGCCACGACTACCGCAAGGTCTACGCGGCGTACGCGGCGGCGATGACGCACAAGGGCCAGCCGACGGTGATCCTGGCCAAGACCATCAAGGGCTACACCCTCGGCAAGCACTTCGAGGGCCGCAACGCCACCCACCAGATGAAGAAGCTGACGCTGCAGGACCTCAAGGACTTCCGCGATCTGCAGCGCATCCCGATCTCGGACGCGGAACTGGAGAAGGACCCGTACCTGCCCCCGTACTACCACCCCGGCCAGGACGCGCCGGAGATCCAGTACATGCAGGCCAGGCGCAAGGCGCTCGGTGGGTACCTGCCCGAACGGCGAAGTGCAGCAAAGCCGTTGACGCTGCCGGGCGACGAGGCCTACCGCTCGGTGCGCAAGGGCTCGGGCAAGCAGAACGTGGCGACCACGATGGCGCTGGTCCGGTTGATGAAGGAACTGTTGCGCGACAAGGAGATCGGCAAGCGCATCGTGCCGATCATCCCGGACGAGGCACGCACCTTCGGCATGGACTCCTGGTTCCCGTCGCTGAAGATCTACAACCGCAACGGCCAGCTCTACACCTCCGTCGACGCGGAACTGATGCTCGCCTACAAGGAGAGCAACGTCGGCCAGATCCTGCACGAGGGGATCAACGAGGCCGGGTCGACGGCGTCGTTCACGGCGGCGGGCACCGCGTACGCCACGCACGGCGAGCCGATGATCCCGCTCTACATCTTCTATTCGATGTTCGGTTTCCAGCGCACCGGCGACGGCCTGTGGGCCGCGGCCGACCAGCTGGCCCGCGGCTTCGTCCTCGGGGCGACGGCCGGGCGGACCACACTCACCGGTGAGGGCCTGCAGCACAACGACGGGCATTCGCTGCTGCTCGCCTCGACCAACCCGGCCGTGGTCACCTACGACCCGGCGTTCTCGTTCGAGATCGCCCACATCGTGCGCGACGGTCTGCGCCGCATGTACGGCGGCGGCAACCCGGATCCGGGCACGCTGCCGGGTACCCACCCGCAGGAGACCGGAACCTTCGGCGGGGAGAACATTTTCTACTACATCACGCTCTACAACGAGCCCTACCAGCAACCGGCCGAGCCCGACGACCTCGACGTGGCCGGCTTGCTCAAGGGCCTGTACCTGTACCAGCGCGGTGGTGAGGGCGAGGTGCGCGCCCAGATCCTGGTCTCCGGCGTGACCGTGCCCGCCGGTCTGCGCGCCCAGCAGATCCTGGCGCAGGAGTGGGATGTGGCCGCCGACGTGTGGTCGGTGACCTCGTTCGGCGAGTTGCGCAAGGAAGCCGTCGAGAAGGAGATCCACGCGCTCAAGCACCCCGATGCCGACCCCGGCGTCGCCTACGTCACCGAGGCGCTCGCCTCGGCACGTGGACCGGTGGTGGCCGCCACCGACTGGATGCGCGCGGTTCCCGATCAGATCCGGCAGTGGGTGCCCGGCGACTACATCACCCTCGGCACCGACGGGTTCGGCTTCTCCGACACCCGTCCCGCCGCCCGCCGGGTATTCAACGTCGACGCGGAGTCCATCGTCGTCGCGGTGCTCGAAGGCCTGGTGAAAGACGGCACCTTCGACAAGGCCAAGGCGGTGGAAGCGGCCGCGAAATACCGCATCGACGATGTGTCCGCCGCGCCGAAGCCGAGTGCGGACGCACCGGAGGAACTGGCGTAGCGGACTATTGGACTGTGGAGCGCAAACCGCCGCGGCCCCGTCGGATCACCGAGGGCACAAGCACGCACGAGGTCTACCTGCCGACCGGGGCACTGTCCCCGAACCGGCAGACCCGTGACCCGCTGCCCGACACGCTGCTGCGACGGGTCAAGCAGTTCTCGGGTCGGCTGTCGACCGAGGCGGTCGGCGCGATGCAGGACCGGTTGCCGTTCTTCGCCGATCTGGACGCTGCCCAGCGGGCAGGCGTCCAGATGCTGGTGCAGACCGCGGTGGTGAACTTCCTGGAGTGGTTGCAGGATCCCGAATCCGACATTCGCTTCAGCCTGGACGCCTTCCAGGTGATTCCCCAGGATCTGGCGCGGCGGCTCACGCTGCGCCAGACCGTGGACATGGTCCGGGTGGCCATGGACTTCTTCGAACAATGGCTGCCCGCCCTGGCCCGCAACGACCGGCAGCTGGTCGCGCTCACCGAGGCGGTGCTGCGATACGGGCGTGAGCTCGGTTTCGCGGCCGCCTCGGTGTACGCGAGCGCCGCCGAATCGCGGGGCGCCTGGGACACCCGCCTCGAGGCGCTGGTGGTCGACGCGGTGGTGCGCGGGGACACGGGCCCGGACATGCTCTCCCGGGCGGCCACGTTGAACTGGGACGCCACCGCACCGGCAACGGTGCTCGTCGGCACCCCGCCGCAGGACCAGGGTGTGTCGACGGTCGGGGCGGTGCACACCATCGCGACCAGGCACGGTCGCGCCGCGCTCGCGGTCGTGCAGGGCGCGCGGCTGGTGATGGTGGTCAGCGGGCACCTGGGCGACGCGGGGATCGGTTCGCCGTTCCTGTCGGATCTGCTCGCCGAGGTGTTCTCCGACGGTCCGGTGGTGATCGGCCCGACCATGCGCACCCTCGGCGCCGCGCACGCCTCCGCCATCGAGGCCTTGGCCGGAATGGAGGCCGTTGTCGGGTGGCGAGGCGCGCCAAGGCCCGTTCACGCCTCGGAGTTGTTACCGGAACGGGCCCTGCTGGGCGATAGAGCTGCGATAGAGGCGCTGAACGAGTATGTTGTCCTCCCGTTGGCGTCGGCCGGATCTTCGTTGTCCGACACATTGGACGCCTACCTGGATTGTGGCGGAGCAGTAGAAACGTGCGCGCGTCAGCTGTACGTCCATCCAAATACTGTCCGGTATCGCCTCAAGCGAATCGGCGAGGTGACCGGACGTGATCCGCTCAATCCCCGCGACGCTTATGTGCTCCGGATCGCGGCCACAGTGGGCCGTTTGACACGAACGCATAACGAATCATCCACTTCTGTCACGGAAACCCCGCCAACCCCAATGGCTCACGACCCCCTGTAACGGGATTCGTGAATCGGTCGATCCGGACGCCCCACCTCGGATTTTGTGGGACCCCTACAAAACGCGTTCCAAACCTTCATTCGCGCCGACATCTCGTGCGGCGGGGGTCACAGTGTTTTCTTAGGGGGTGATCGCGTTGTTCACCCCTGGACAGGGGTCCCAGACACCCGGCATGCTCACGCCCTGGCTCGCACTCCCCGGTGCGGCTGATCGCCTCGAGCTGTGGTCGAAGGCCGCCGGCCTCGACCTGGTCCGTCTCGGCACCACCGCGACGGCGGAGGAGATCGTCGACACCTCGGTGACGCAGCCGCTCGTGGTCGCGGCCGCACTGCTGGCCTTCGCCGAAATCGCCCCCGAAACCCTTCCTGCGGATACGATCGTCGCCGGGCATTCGGTCGGCGAATTCGCCGCGGCCGCTGTCGCGGGCGTCATCACCCCGGACGAGGCCGTCAGCCTGGCCGCCATCCGCGGCCGGGAGATGGCCAAGGCGTGTGCGCAGGAACCGACCGGCATGTCCGCGGTGCTCGGTGGCGACGAAGCCACCGTGCTCGCACGGCTCGCCGAACTCGATCTCGTCCCGGCCAACCGCAACGCGGTAGGCCAGATCGTCGCGGCGGGCCGCCTGGAAGCTCTGGCGGAGCTCGCCGCGAACCCGCCGGAGAAGGCACGGGTCCGCGCATTGCCCGTCGCCGGTGCGTTCCACACCGTTTTCATGGCCCCGGCACAGGCAGCTGTCGCCGATGCCATCGCCCAGATCTCGCCGAGCGACCCGATCCGGACGCTGCTGTCGAACTTCGACGGACAACCGGTCACCTCGGGCGCCGACGCGATCGACAAGCTCGCCGCGCAGGTCACCCGTCCCGTGCGCTGGGACCTGTGCACCGAGACCGTCCGCGCCGCGGGCGTCTCGGCGGTGGCAGAACTGCCACCGGCGGGCACCCTGGTCGGCATCGCCAAACGGGAACTGAAGGGCACCCCCAACCTCGCCCTCAAGACTCCCGAAGACCTCCCCGCGTTGGCCGGACTCACCTCCGCGGGCTAGCTTTCCCCCCGGCGGTCGCGCACGACGAAGTGCGTCGGCTGTTCAAGACCCTACAAATGAGAAACAAGAAGGGAGCCACCAAAGTGGCCGCTCTGACCCAGGAACAGATCGTCGAAGAACTCGGCAAGATCATCGAAGAGGTTACGGGTATCGAACCCTCCGAGGTGACCATCGAGAAGTCCTTCGTCGACGACCTGGACATCGACTCGCTGTCCATGGTCGAGATCGCTGTGCAGACCGAGGACAAGTACGGCGTCAAGATCCCCGACGAGGATCTCGCCAGCCTGAAGACCGTGGGTGACGCTGTCTCCTACATCCAGAAGCTCGAGGCGGAGAACTCCGACGCCGCCGCGGAGCTCAAGGCCAAGTTCGACGCCGAGTAGAGGCTGAACCAGTGACCACTCCTTCCACCTTGAACGGGAATTTCCCCAACGTCGTCGTCACCAGCATGGCGGCGACCACGTCGATCGCGGGTGATGTCGATGCGACGTGGAAGGGACTCCTCAACGGTGAGAGCGGAATCGACGTTCTCGAGGATTCCTTCATCGAGGAATACGACCTGCCGGTGCGTATCGGCGGTCACCTGAAAGTCAGCCCCGACACCCTCCTGAGCCGGGTCGAGATCCGCCGTATGGCGTATGTCGAGCGCCTGGCGACCGTGCTCGGTCGCGAGGTGTGGAAGAACGCGGGCAGCCCGGAGGTCGACCACGACCGCCTGGGTGTCGCGATCGGTACCGGTCTCGGTGGCGGCGACGCGCTGATCGACTCGGTCGACAAGCTGAAGAACGGCGGCTATCGCAAGATCTCGCCGCTGGCTGTTCAGATGGTCATGCCGAACGGTCCGTCGGCGGTCGTCGGTCTAGAGCTGAAGGCCAGGGCGGGAGTGGTCACTCCGGTCTCGGCGTGCTCGTCGGGTTCGGAGGCCATCGCCAACGCGTGGCGGATGATCGTGATGGGTGACGCCGACATGGTCGTCACCGGTGGCGTCGAGGGCTTCATCGACTCGGTGCCGATCGCGGCGTTCTCCATGATGCGGGCGATGAGCACGCGCAACGACGACCCCAAGGGTGCTTCGCGTCCGTTCGACAAGGATCGTGACGGCTTCGTCTTCGGCGAAGCGGGCGCGCTCATGACGATCGAGACCGAGGAGCACGCGAAGGCTCGCGGTGCGACCATCCACGCGCGTCTGCTGGGTGCGGGCATCACCTCCGACGGTTTCCACCTGGTCGCCCCCGATCCCGAGGGCACCGGTGCGGCCAGGGCGATGACTCGTGCGATGCAGACCGCCGGTCTGACCAAGCGCGACATCACCCACATCAACGCCCACGCGACCGCGACTCCCATCGGCGACACCGCCGAGGCGAACGCGATCAACTTGGCGGTGGGTAACCACGCTTCGGTGTACGCGCCGAAGTCGGCACTCGGTCACTCGATCGGTGCCGTCGGCGCCCTCGAGTCGGTGCTCACTGTGCTCGCGATTCGGGACGGCATCGTTCCGCCGACGCTGAACCTGGACAACCAGGATCCGGAGATCGATCTCGATGTGGTGCACGGGGAAGCCCGTCGCCAGGAAATCGAGTACGCGATCAACAACTCCTTCGGCTTCGGTGGGCACAACGTCGCGCTCGCCTTCGGTCGGGCCTGACGCACGGATTTCCCGGTGGGGGGTCGGCCAACTGAATGGTTCGACCCTCCGCCGTGATCCGGCGGAGGCCGAGAGATTTTCGACAACGAAGGTAGGAGTGGACGCGATGACCATCATTGCTCCCGCGTTTCAGGATTCGGTCACCGACCCGCGTGACCCGCTCGGCCGGCTCCAGCGCTTCTTCGACCCCGGCACGATCCTGCCGCTGCATCCCCGCGACCGCTCCGGTGTGCTCGCCGCGATCGGCGAGGTCGACGGTGTCCGCACCGTCGCGTACTGCTCCGACGCCACCGTGATGGGTGGCGCGATGGGCGTCGAGGGTTGCAAGCACATCGTCGACGCGATCGACACCGCTATCGAATCCGGCATCCCCGTGGTCGGCCTGTGGCACTCCGGCGGCGCACGCCTGGCCGAGGGTGTCGAGGCGCTGCACGCGGTCGGGCTGGTCTTCGAGGCCATGGTCCGCGCGTCCGGGCTCGTTCCCCAGATTTCGGTGGTGCTCGGCTTCGCCGCCGGCGGCGCCGCCTACGGTCCCGCGCTGACCGATGTGGTCATCATGGCGCCCGAGGGCCGCGTGTTCGTCACCGGTCCCGACGTGGTGCGCTCGGTGACGGGCGAGAACGTCGACATGGAGACCCTCGGTGGTCCCACCACACACTTCAAGAAGTCCGGCGTCTGCCATATCGCCGCCGACGACGAGGCCGACGCGCTGCACCGGGCCCGCAGGCTGGTGTCGATGTTCGCCGAGCAGGGCGAGTTCGACCTGGTCGCGGCCGCGCACGGTGATGTCGACCTCAAGGCGATGATGCCGGAGTCGGCCAAGCGCGCCTACGACGTGAAGCCGATCATCCACGAGCTGCTCGACAATGTGGAGTCGCCCGACGGCGCGACCGAGTCGTCGTTCGAGGAGCTGCAGGGCGGTTACGCGCGCAGCATGGTGACCGGTCTCGGCCGCCTCGGTGGGCGCACGGTCGGTGTGCTCGCCAACAACCCGCTGCGTCTGGGTGGCTGCCTGAACTCCGAAAGTGCCGAGAAGGCCGCGCGTTTCGTGCGGTTGTGCGATGCGTTCGGCATTCCGCTGATCGTGGTCACCGACGTTCCCGGCTACCTGCCGGGTGTCGGTCAGGAACTCGAGGGTGTGGTGCGTCGCGGCGCCAAGCTGCTGCACGCCTTCGCCGAGGCTCGCGTTCCGCGCGTCACCCTGGTGACCCGCAAGATCTACGGCGGCGCCTACATCGCCATGAACGCGCGCGCCCTCGGTGCCACGGCCGTATTCGCCTGGCCCGGTTCGGAAGTCGCCGTGATGGGTGCCAAGGCCGCGGTCGGCATCCTGCACAAGAAGGCGCTGGCCGCCGCACCGGAAGAGGAGCGTGAGGCGCTGCACGAGCGGCTCACCGCCGAGCACGAGCGGATCGCGGGCGGAGTGGAACGCGCCGTCGCGATCGGCGTGGTCGACGAGGTGATCGACCCGGCCAAGACCCGCAGCACTCTCGCCGCGGCGTTGGCCTCGGCGCCTGCCCGCAAGAGTCACCACAAGAACATCCCGCTGTGAGCTGACCGGGAAACGGCCGCCTCGTCGTCGAGGCGGCCGTTTTCCTGTCCGCACAGCACCGCGGCGCATAATGGCAGGGTGCGTTATGAGGAGCTTGCCGATGCCCCGTGTTCCATCACGCGGCCCCTGGTGATCCTCGGTGACCGCTGGACGCTGCTGATCCTGAAGTACTGCTTCGCGGGCGTCCGCCGGTTCAATGCCTTCCAGAGCGCGCTCGGCATCTCCCGCAGCCGCCTGCACGACCGACTCGATCGCCTCATCGAGCACGACATCCTCGTCAAACGCCCCGTCGACGACGGCGCCTACGAGGAATACCGCCTCACCGAAAAAGGCCACGCCATCTACCCGATCCTGATGGCCATCCGCGACTGGGGCGACACCTACATGGCCCCCGAGGGCCCACCGGTCGAATACCGCCACCACGACTGCACCGGCGAAGCCCACGTCCACCTCACCTGCGACGCGTGCCACGCCGAGGTCACCGCCCGTGACATCGAACCGCAGGCTGGCCCCGGCATCACCGGCGTCGCCTGACTGGTCAATCGATCACCGCGCTCTGGTGGCGGCCGCTTCTCGGGCGCTTCCGCCACCAGAGCGTGATTCAGGAAGTGTGCCAGGTGACCTGGTCGTCGAGGGGGGCTCGGGCGGTGCGGAAGCTATTGATCGGGTGGTCGAGGTCGGGGTAGCCGAAGGAGACGCCGAAGACGACCTTGCGGGTGTCGGGGATGCCGAAGTACTCGTGGATGAAGGGGGAGTAGGAGGCCAGCGCCGCCTGGGGTGCGGCGCCGAGGCCGAGAGCCTGGGCGCCGAGCAGGAAGTTCTCCAGCCACAGCCCGCAGTCGATGGCGCCGTACACCCCGAGGTCGGCCTCGGAGGTGACGATCGCGACGTGCGGTGCGTCGAAGAGTTCGAAATTGCGCACCATCTGGCGCATGGTCTTCTCGTGGTCGCCCTTGACGATGCCGACGCTGTCGTAGAGCTGGAATCCGCAGGCGCGCCGCCGTTCCCGGTAGACGCCTTCGTAGGCGACCGGGAATTCGAAATCCGGTGTGTTGGCAGCGGTTTGGATGTGGGCCAGCAGTTCCTTGCGGAACCGGTCGGTGCCGTCGCCCGCGGTCACGACGATCTGCCAGGGCTGGGTGTTGCACCAGGACGGGGTGCGCTGCCCGAGGGCGAGGAGTTGTTCGATCGTGGCGCGCTCGACCTGATCGGGCTTGAACTGGCGGCAGGTCCAGCGTTCGTCGGCCAGGCGCCGTAGGGCGGCGAAATCGGGGTGATCGGTCGGCGCCATCGCGCGGCTCCCTCGGTCGGTCGTGAGAACTAGTCTCATTTTGAGACCAACTTAGCAGTCGGGGCGGAAACGCGGAACCCGCCCGCGCCACGAAGATTCGGACGGGGCGGGTTCTGCTCGGCGAGTCCGTCGGCCGACGGTCATGGCCGCCGACTGGCACGGTAGGGGCGCGAGAAGGGATCCGGGAGGGATCAGGCTCGGCGGCGCACGACCACGACCACGGCGACGCCGATACCGACGAGCAACACAATGCCCGCGCCGACCAGCGCGTACAGGGTCCACGGGCGGGTGGTGGCCGTTGATCCGTCCACTGTCACCAGCTGGTCCCGGCTCTGCTCGCCGAGCACGTCGCCCCCGCCGCGATAGGCCGGGCCGGGTTCGGCCGTGCCCGAGACGCTGATGTCGAGCTGCACCGGCGTCGGCGGCATCGCATCCGCGCCCGACGGCTGGCCGACCTTCACCGCGAGATAGTGCCAGCCCGCGATCGCTTGCTGTTTCACCCCGGAGTCGGACTGCTCGCGATTGGTGTAGCGGACCGGAACCGACTCCACCGACAGCTCGGCACTGGATCGGCCGGTGTAGGCGTTGGTGTCGGTGGCGATCTCACGGCCGAGCGGCGAGTACAGCACGGTCTCCACGTTCGCCGCCGAGGTGTTGTTCGCGCCGCCGGTCTCGGCGAACTGCACGCGATAGGCCAGCCCCTGACCCCAGTCCAGGCGGACCCGGTAGAAGACGAACTCACCCGATTGCAGTGTGTCACTGAGCTTTCCGCTGCCGGGGAGCGTGGCGGCGACGGTGAAGGAGCCACCGCCGGTCACCGGCTGGACCGGCCCGCCCGGGTCGGTGAAGGTGACGGGCGTCGGGGTTGCCGCAGGCCCGGGATCGGTGACGCCCGGTTCGATGCCGATCAGGATCTCCATCGGCAGGCGAGCGGGCGCACCCGCCGAGGCGAGGTCCCAGTTCACCTCGAAGTAGTAGCGGCCGCCACCACTGCAGGTGCCGCTCGACTCGGCGGCGCCGTCGAACGTGGTGGCGACGGTGAGGGCGACACCGTCGCTGGAGCGGGTTTCGAGTTCGCGTTCGCGCTTCCCGCAGTCGGTGCCCGCGCGGTCGCGGACGCGCAGTTCGAGGGCGTTCATGTCCTCGGTGGTCGAGACGTCCTTCGCGCGGGGGAACGACACGATGCCGGTGAAATGGGCGGTGGCGCCCTCGGGCACATCGACGGCGTAATACCGCTTCTCGTGCTGACCGATCGTGTCGAGGTACTGGCCCGCCTTCGCCGCCGGCGCCGAACCGTACTCGGCGGCGCCGGTGATGGGTGTTCCGGTGGCCTGGTAGTTGCGCAGGGCGGTGGAACTCACGCGGGGCAGGACACGCTCGAGGGCGGCGCCGTCGGCGGCATCGGTGTAGGTGCCGCCCGTCGCCTGAGCCATGCAGGTGAGCTGGGCACGGGCCTTGTCGTCGACGGCGAAACCGATCGCGTGCACGACGAGATCGACGCCCGCCCGCTTCAGTTCGGCGGCGACTTCGCACGGATCCGGCGGTGCGCACGTGTCGTCACCGTCGGAGACCAGCACGATGGACCGCGGCCCCGAATCGGGCAGCGCGTCGGCGGCCTGCCGCAGCGCGGTACCCATCGGCGTCCAACCCCGCGCCTGGATGCCGTCGACGGCGGTGGTGAGCGCGGCCTTGTCCAAGGTGTTCGGCTGGTGCAGCACCTGCACGTCGCGGCAGCCCTGAGTTTTCTCCGCCTCGGTGTTACCGGTACCCGTGCCGTAGGTGGTGAGGCCGACCGAGGCTTGTGCCGGCGCCGAATCGACGAAGGTACGGACAGCCTGTTTGGCTGCGTCCATCATGGTCCCGCCGCGATCCGGGCGTTCCATCGAACCCGAGGCGTCGAGGATGATCATGGTCGGCGCGTATTCGGCGGGATCCGCCTGCGCCGGTACGGGCAACAACAACGGGAGAGCCGCCGCAGCGATCGCGGCGGTGCGGAATTTCAACATAGCGAGCCGACCCTACCGCGCGTCGCCGCCCCGATCCTGACCCGATTCCCACGGGCGCGTCCGGGTCACACCACGCACGGGTCGGGGGCGGCCGACTGTGGCCGGGGGCGATGGCAGCCCGCGCCTGACGCGCAATCGGGGCGTGGCGGGGCACAATCGGACCCATGGCGTTGCAGTCCCGCGATGCGCAGGAGCGCAAACGGCACGGCAGGCACTACACCCCGCCGGAGCTGGCGCGGTTTCTGGCGCGTCGGGCACTGCTGTACGCCCCGTGTGGCGCCGAGTTGCGGGTGCTCGACCCGGCCTGTGGGGACGGGGAGCTGCTGCTCGCGGTGCATCGCGAGATGGTGTCGTGCGCACCGGGTGTCGCGGTCCGGCTCACCGGGTACGACCTGGACCGTGCCGCCGTCGGTGAAACGGTGGCGCGGGCCGCGGCCGCAGGGGTCGAGATCCGCTGCCGGGCGGGGGATTTCCTGGCGAAGGCGCCGCGTCTGGCGAAGGGCTCCTTCGATCTGATCATCAGCAACCCGCCGTATGTGCGCACGCAGCAGCTCGGCGGGGCCACCGCGCAACTGCTCAGCCGAAAATTCGGGCTCCGTGGGCGCATCGATCTCACCCACCCCTTCGTTGCCTTGGCGCCGCGTCTCCTCGCGCCGGGTGGAGTGCTCGGATTGCTCTGCGCCAACAGGTTTCTCACCACCCGCGCGGGTGCCAACCTGCGCCGCATCCTCACCGCCGACCTGACCCCGGTCGAGCTCTACGACCTCGGCGACACCAAGCTCTTCTCCGCTGCCGTCCTCCCCGCGATCACCATTGCCACCAGATCAGCCGCGAGCGTCGCGCATGCCCGCGTGCTTCCCGGCGAAGACACGATCCCGGCCGGTGACGGTGCGAGCGGTGTAGGCGCCGACAACGCGCATCAGAACCGCAGAACGCGCGCATATGCCGCAGCTTCCACCTCGGCGTCCGGCACTGCGACGGGGGGCACTGCGGCGGGCGGTGCTGCGGCGTCCGGCACTGCGGCGTCCGGCACTGCGGCGGGCGGTGCTGCGGCGGGCGGTACTGCGGCGTCCGACACTGCGGCGGGCAGTGCTGCGGCGCCCGCGATCGTGCCCACCGATTCCCTGTCCGCCGGCGGATTCTCGAAGCGAAGCGATCCGGCGAACGTTGCCGAGAGCTCGATCGGTTGCCGGTATGTCTCCGTCTATGAGCGAACTGGTGACGAAACAGGCTGCGGTACAGACCTGTTCGATGCGCTGGCCGGGGACGCCGACTGCCTGGTCGGGGCTGGGGGACGTGTGTTCGCGGTTGAAGTGGGGACGTTGGCATCGCAGGGGCGGGAAGCGGCGAACGGGCCGTCGGCCGGCCGGGTGATCACCGGGCACGAACCTCCGCACGGCGAGACGGTCTGGCGGATGTCGCGGCCGGCCGTCGACCGTTGGCTCGACAAGATCGCCGACCGAACCTGGCACACCTTCGGCGAGACCGCGCGAATCCGGGTGGGTATCAAGACGACCGCCGATCGGGTGTTCATCTCCGACCACTGGGACGACCTCGACCCCACGCCCGAGCGAGAACTGTTGCAGCCCTTGATCACTCACCACGACCTCGAGCGGTGGCAGATCAAGAAGGATCGTGGCACCAGAGTGCTCTACCCCTACGACCTGCGGCAAACACGGCGCACCCCGGTCGATCTGGCCGAATTCCCCTGCGCAGCAGAGTATCTGCGCACCCATGAGAAGGCTCTGTCCGGCCGACGCTATGTTCTCGACGGCGGCCGCAAGTGGTACGAGATCTGGGTGCCGCAACGACCGCACCTGTGGGGTGCGCCCAAACTCGTCTTTCCCGACATCAGCGAACGGCCCCGCTTCGCCCTCGACCGTTCCGGTGCCGTGGTGAACGGCGACTGCTACTGGATCTCGCTCACCGACCTCGACGCAGGCAAGTCCGCGACCGACCTGGCGTATCTCCTGATGGGCGTGGCGAATTCGGCGCTGGGCCTGCGCTTCTACGACGCGGTCTGCGGCAACCGCCTGTATTCGGGCAGGCGGCGCTGGATCACCCAGTACGTCGCCCGGCTGCCCCTGCCTGATCCATGCAGTCCGGCGGCCGTCGAGATCGTGCGCCGCGTGCGCGAGCTCATGGAGGACGGTGTGCCGGTATCCGATGCCGCCGTCGACGACGCAGTCGCCGAGGCGTTCGGGGTGTCCGCTCAGTAGGAGGGCCGCACGCCGACCATCGGCAGCAGCGTGCGGCGCGCGAATTCCCGCCCGGCCTCGGCGTCGTCGAGCGGGATCAGCCCGTCGGGTGTCAGCGCCAGCGACAAGGCGAGCCGGGCCATGATCTCGGCGACCAGGTCCGGGTCGAAGTCAGGGGAGCCCGCCTGCACCTCACGCAGCTTGTCGGCGAGATATTCGCGTCCCACCGCCAGAATGGGCCCGGCGTCGGTGGTGAGTTTGGGCAGGATCATCTCCGGCTCGGTGCCGAGCAACCGCCGCAGCAGTTCGTTGCCCGCGATGGTCGTGACGAAGGCGACGAAGATCTCGACCAGCCGGTCCCCGGGTTCGGTGACCGCGCGGACCCGCTCGTCGATCTCGCCGACATAGCGCTGCGCCTCACGCACGCCCACCGCTTCGACCAGGTCGTTCTTGGATTCGAAGCGTCGGTACAGGGTGGCCGGGCTGATACCGGCGCGGCGCGCGATCTCGCCCATACTTGTCCGTTTGATCCCGAAATCCAGAAACGCCGACAGCGCGCTGTCGAGCAGTTTCTCCCCGTCGGTGACGGGTTTTTCCAGGATCCGCGCGAGGATGGTCGAGACAGTGGGCATCAGCCCATTATCCCCGTGGTGGGAGATCCAGCGCGACCATCTCTTGCTCTATCGCGTTTGCCGCGAAATGCACACCCCGGGAACGTAATTCGTGAACACGGCACTGGAGTGCCTCGATACCGCCTGGTTGTGCCGCGATATCGGCCACGCTGAGCCTGCCCCCGGATCGGTGCACACCTACCTGCGCGTATGCCACCGTGATACCTCCTGCCCCGCGTACCGGTGCCGGCCCTGAAGACTCGGTGGACCGGTCGCGATACGCAGGGCAAATGTTATCAGGTTTCCCTACTGGTCATTTGCTCAGTGTGATGCGTCACAACACTTCGGCGTCCCGGTGGTTGGCGAGATTGTGTAGGTACACAGCGGCGTTGAGCTTGATGCCGTCCTGCTGTGCCTCGGTGAGCTCGCGACGCACCTTTCCCGGCACCCCGGCAACCAGCGAGCCGGGCGGAATCTGGGCGCCCTCGGGGATGAGCGCGTTGGCCGCGATCAGGGTGCCCGCCCCGATCACCGCGCCGTTGAGCACGGTGGCGCCCATGCCGACGAGCACGTCGTCGCCGATGGTGCACCCGTGCAGAATCGCGTTGTGCCCCACCGACACACCGGAACCGACGGTGAGCGGGAAGCCGGGGTCGGCGTGCAGCACGCACCCGTCCTGGATGTTGGTGCGGGCGCCGACGGTGATCTGTTCGAGGTCCCCGCGCAGTACCGCCGAGTACCAGACGCCGACCTCGGCGCCCAGGCGCACCCGTCCGATCACGGTCGCATTCGGCGCGATCCATGCTGACTCGTCGATCTCGGGCGCGAACCCGCTCACCTTGATGATCATGCGGCGATTATCGCGCTGGGCTCCGGCGCCAGGCGCGGTGGGCCGCCGCCCGGCGGTCGCAGCGCCTGCGAGGTAGGGATCCGGACACGCGACGGATTCGACTGCGGCCCGCCGAAACAGGATCTAGTCTGGGTGAATGACGGCAACGGGCGTAACTTCCGGTGTTCCGGCCGAGGTAAAACCGCAAGAATTCCGGGTCGCGCTGACTCCGGCCGGTGCCGCGGAGCTCGCCGCCCACGGGCACGAGGTGCTCGTGCAGGCGGGTGCGGGTGTCGGCTCGGGCTTCGCCGACGACGACTACCGGGCCGCCGGTGCGCGGATCGCGGTCGACGCCGACCAGGTGTGGGCCGAATCCGACCTGGTGTTGAAGGTGAAAGAACCCATCGCGCAGGAGTATTCGCTGATGCGGCGCGAGCAGGTGCTGTTCACGTATCTGCATCTGGCCGCGTCGAAGGACTGTACCGACGCGATCCTGTCGTCGGGGATCACCGCCATCGCCTACGAGACGGTCCGGGCGGCCGACGGTTCGTTGCCGTTGCTCGCGCCGATGAGCGAGGTGGCGGGCAAGCTCAGCGCCCAGGTCGGTGCCTATCACCTGATGGCGCCGATGGGCGGGGAGGGCGTGCTGCTCGGCGGTGTGCCCGGGGTTCGGCCCGCCGACGTGGTGGTGCTCGGCGGTGGCGTGGCGGGCACCAACGCGGCGAGCGTCGCGGTGGGGATGGGTGCGCGGGTGAGCGTGCTCGATACGAATCTGGCCCGGTTGCGGGAACTCGACGCCCGGTTCGCCGGGCGGGTCGGCACCCTGGCCTCGCACGCCCTCGAGATCGAAAAGGCCGTGCTCGCCGCCGATCTGGTGATCGGGTCGGTGCTCGTGCCCGGGGCGAAGGCGCCGAAGCTGGTGTCCGACGAGCTGGTCGCGCGGATGCGGCCGGGGTCGGTACTCGTCGACATCGCCGTCGACCAGGGTGGTTGCTTCGAGTCGACCCGGCCGACGACGCACGCGAATCCCACCTTTCCCGTAGGGAATTCGCTGTTCTACTGTGTCGCGAACATGCCGGGCGCGGTCCCGCACACCTCCACCGTGGCGCTCACGAACGCCACCCTGCCGTATGCGCTGGCCATCGCCGACAACGGCTGGCGTGGGGCGTGCACCGCTGATCCGGGGTTGTCGGCGGGGCTCACGGCGGTCGACGGGAAGCTGCTGTCGGCGGAAGTGGCCGCAGCGCACGGGTATTCGCTCGGGGTCTAGGGCTCCGCGAAGATTCCCTCGGCGATGACCGAGTCCGCCAGGAGCGGGCGGGTGATCGACCAGCGCTCCGTGAAATGACTGCGCGACATCTTCCAGCGGCCGTCCTCGATCACGTAGTCGTCGTCGTAGTCGCCGGTCGAGACGAACTCGGTGTTGTCGATCAGATTGACCTGGCGGAATCGCAGGGTCCACCGGCCTGTCGCGGTGCGTTCCCCGGTGAGCGTGATGTCGGGGTGGATGCCGTGATGCATGTCGAGGACGACGTGTTTGCCGTCGACCTTGTGCAACGCGATGCGGGTGAAGATGTCGACCAGCGGCCCTGCGTCGTCGAAGGTGCCGATTCGGCCGTAGTCCAGGTCGGCGCCGGACCGGATGAAGCAGTCCCGCATCGTCTTCGGGTCCTTGTTGTCACAGGCTCGCCAGTACCGGTGTTTGAGTTGTTTGATCGCTTCGATCTGTTCGAGGGTGTCGATGCGTTGTGCGAGATCCATCGTTTCCTGCCCGGGTGTGGAGTGATGAGCGAATGGTCGGGTTTGCGAGGTCAGTCGACGACCGCGTCGGAGAACACCGGAGGGTTACCGAGGAATGGCCGGTGCGAAGGTGGCTGCTGCCCTCGGGTGTCCTCGACGCCGAGTTCCCGCGCGATCTCGGCGCCGATGAGCACCTGGCCGGTACGGTCCATCAACTCGGGATCGCGCGCGAGGGCATCGATGACACGACCGGTGAATTCCGGCGATTCGGCGGTCGCGGCAAGTCCGTCGTAGGCGCCCGGATTCGCGGCGAACGCGGCCAGCGTGCGCTCGGTCGCGAGCAGACCCATCCAGATCGAGACGACCGCCACGTTCCACGGACGGAAGTCGACGGCCATGTCGTGCGCCATTTTGTCCACCGCCGCCTTGCCCGCACCGTATGCGGGCCCGTGCATATAGCAGGTGCCGCCGAACGACGACGTGTTCACGACCAACCCCGCGCCATTGGCCACCAGCAGCGGTGCGGCGTAGTAGGTGGCGACGTAGCTCGAGCGCATACCCACATCCAGCAGGTCGAGCAAGGTGAGCGGCTTTTCCCAGAACGGCCCCTTTTCGGTGAGGCCGTCGGGTACCGCGAGAGCGTTGTTGACCAGGATGTCGAGCCGTCCGTGCTCGTCGCGAAGACGTGCGAAGAACGACTCGACCTGGGCATCGTCGCGATGGTCGAGCACGACGGGCACGCCGTGGCCGCCGCGGCGGGTGATCTCCTCGGCGGTCGCGAACACCGTGCCCGGCAGTGGGGAATCGCCTTCGTTCCGCGTTCGCCCGGTGACGTAGACCGTCGCCCCGGTTTCCCCCAGCGCGAGCGCGATGCCTTTGCCCGCACCGCGACTCGCGCCGGTCACCACCACGATTCGTTCCGAACCCACCATCGACTCCCTACCCTGTCCGACGGGTCACACCGTGCGACACGTTCCATTACTGAACCGGACCGGCCGGAGGGGGCACAGAGACCTTCCCGATAGCCGGGAAGGTAAAGGCTCGACATGTCACATGTACGGCTAGTCCTCGGCGCGGCCCATGTACCAGTCGGGTGCGCCCTCGGTCGGCAGGTCGCGCAGCTTGTCGGGGTTGCGGACCACGTTGATGGCGACGATGCGGCCGTCGTCGACGACGAACGAGAAGACGCCGATGTGGGTGCCGTCGAACACCACCAGCCCCGGTGCACCGTTGACCAGCACCGCACGGCCCCAGGCATCGGTCGCCGACGGTGCGTGGTACCAGCCGAGCAGCATCTTGGCGATGAGTTCGGCACCGCGCACCGGCTGGCGGATCGCGGGCACCTTGCCGCCACCGTCGGCGGTGAGCACCACCTTCTCGTCCAGCACGCCGAGCAGCGAACTCAGGTCACCCGAGCGCCAGGCCAGGGCGAACGCCGAAACCACCTTCTCCTGTTCGGCGGGCGACGCCGGGAATCGCGGCGTGCCGCTCTCCACGTGCTTACGGGCACGCGAGGCCAGCTGACGCACCGCGGCCGGGGTCCGCCCGACCACCTCGGCGACCTCAGGACCCGACATCCCGAACACGTCCTGGAGCACGAAGGCCGTGCGTTCGGCGGGGGAGAGGGATTCGAGCACGACCAGCAGTGCGGTGGTGACCCGTTCGTCCTGGGTGATGCGGTCGGCTGGATCGTCCATGGTGCTGACCTCCGGTTCCGGCAACCACTCGCCGACGTACTGTTCGCGCCGGGCCCGCGCGGACCCGAGCTGGTCGAGGGCGAGCCTGCCCGTCACGGTGGTGAGCCAGGCGCGCAGATTGTCGATCTCGTCCGCCTTGCCTGCCTCGTGCTGCCGCTGCAGCCGCAGCCACGCCTCCTGCACCACGTCCTCGGCGTCGGCCAAGCTGCCGAGGGTGCTGTAGGCGAGCCTGCGCAGGTAGGCGCGGTGTTCCTCGAAGCGTCGCGCCAGTTCCGCGCGGTCGAGGTTCGCGGTGTCGGTCATCGTGCCAGCCGTTCGGTCGAGAGTGGGCGGGTCGCCCAGGATGCTGTCATGGAGACGACGAAGCAGACGCATCCGGTGTGACATCGCTGCCCCACCGGTTAACCTCGCCCCGTGCACAAGGGGATTTCGACCGCCGCGGGACTGCTGTTCGGTTTCGCACTCGACCGGGTATTCGCCGACCCACGCCGCTGGCATCCGGTGGCCGGATTCGGCACGGCGGCAGCGGCATTGGAACAGCAAACTTACGCCGACGCCCACCGCGCCGGAATCCTGCACGAGACCGTGGCGGTCGGCTCGGTCCTCGCGTTCGCTGCCGTAGCCGCGCGCGGTGGCCTCCTCGCGACAACCCTCGCCACCTGGACCGTTCTGGGCGGCCGCAGCCTGGCCCGGGCCGGCCGCGACATGGCCGACCGGCTCGACGCAGGCGATATCGACGCCGCCCGCGAACTGCTGCCCTCACTGTGCGGACGCGACCCCTCGGTCCTCGACGCCGACGGATTGGCCCGCGCCGCACTGGAATCCATCGCCGAGAACACCTCCGACGCCACCGTCGCACCGCTGCTGTGGGGTGCTGTGGCCGGAGTACCCGGGTTGCTCGGATATCGAGCGGTGAACACGCTCGACGCGATGATCGGCTACCGCAACGAGCGCTACCTGCGTTTCGGCTGGGCAGCCGCCCGCACCGACGATGTGGCGAATCTCGTCCCCGCGCGGGTGACCGGACTGCTCACGGTGGTGCTGGCGCCGCTCGTCGGCGGAACCCCCGGCCAGGCCTGGCAAGCCTGGCGCCAGGACGCGCGCAAGCACCCGAGCCCCAACGCCGGTGTTGTCGAGGCATCGATGGCAGGCGCACTCGGCGTCCGACTCGGAGGCCGCACCCAGTACCGCTACGGAGCGGAACTACGCCCGACACTGGGGACCGGGCGCGCCCCCGAAACCGAAGATCTCCGCAGAGCCGTCCGCATGTCGGAAGCAGTACAGATCGGAGCCGTAGCAGTCAGCGCCGCGCTGGCATTGCTGCGTAGGTGAGCGTCAGCGAGTGCGGCCGTACCGATCAGCGAGACGTGCTTCCGTTGTGGTCTCCTCGGAAGTCGAAGCAGGCTGATCGGTCACCTCGGCTCCGACCTCGCCACGCTCACGACGGCGAGCCCGCATTTCGGCGAACACGAAATACCCGAGCCCGAGCGGAGCCATCACACCGAAGGCCAGCCATTGAAGGCCGTAGGAGAGGTAGGGACCCGCATCCAGTTGGGGGAGGGGAACAGGCGTGAACGCCCCCGGCTGCCCCTCGGCAAGCTGAAGATAACCGCCCTTGTCGGTACCGGTAGGAATCGGCGTCAGCGGGATACCGAGAACGGTGGATTCCTGAGTCGTATCGACCGTGTACACCTGCCGGAACCCGTCCTGCGTGCTCGGCACCTTATCGGGAACAACCCCTTCGGAAGCCCGCACTCGCGCCTCGATCCGCTGCGCCCCGCCTGGCGGCTCGGCAATCGCAGGCGGCCGCGTCCCGTCGACAGCCGCGACCAGACCACGGTCGACGAGCAGAGTACGACCGTCATCGAGCCGGAAGGCGGCGAGAACCGCGTACCCCGGCGCACCGTCGAGGTGGCGCAACCGGACGAGCACCGTCGAATCCGGCAGGAAGGTGCCAGTGGCGATCACCTTCCGCCACTCGGTATGAGTACCGGGATCACCGGCGAGGATGTCGGTAACAGCCACCGGATCGGCCTGCACCGAGTCGGCGATCAGCTGATTGCGGTGCTCGGTGCTGCTGTTCTTGTTCAGCTGCCACGGCGCGAGAATCGTGAAACACAGGTAGGCGAACGCGACGACGACGAGCGCGAGAATCAGCCAGCTCGGCCGCAGCAGAAAGGTGAGTTTGCGCATCAGCGTCGCGCGGCGGCCGGGTCGCGGGCCTCGAGCTCGGCCCACACCCAGTCGAGCAGGCCGGGGACAGCGGCCTCGATCTGGTCGCGGACCAGGTCGAAGTCGGTCTGGTCGCCGTAGTACGGGTCGGGCACGTCGACACCGTCGGCGGCGGGGTCGAAGCTGCGCAGCAGCCTGCGCTGTTCGGTGGGGACGCCTCGGTGGGCGAGTTCCCGGTCGTGGCTGGTGTCGAGCACGACGATCAGGTCGGCGTCGCGATGCTCGTCGCCGAAGGTGGCGGCGATGTGTTCGGCGGCGTAACCGGCGCGGCGCAAGGTGGCGGCGGTACGCGGGTCGGCCGGGTCACCGACGTGCCACGATCCGGTGCCCGCGCTGCTCACCCGCACCCGGTTCGCCAGACCGGCACGGTACAGATGCGCTTCGAACATCTTCGCCGCCATCGGCGACCGGCAGATGTTCCCTGTGCAGACGAAGGTCACGTGCAGCTCTCCCACGGCACCCATTGTCGCCGGTAGGGCCGCGGCGGCGCCACGTAGGGTGTTCAGTTGTGTTCGAGGACTCGGTCGACCCCGCGATGCTGCGCCACCACGGCGACGTGGAAGCGCGCCCGGGCATGCTCGATTTCGCGGTGAACGTCCAGGGCACCGCCCCACCCGCCTGGCTGCGCGCCCGCCTCACCGCACGCCTCACCGACCTCGGCCGCTACCCCGACGCAGGCGAGGAACTCGCCGCCCGCACGGCCGTCGCCGCCCGCCACGGCCGCACCCCCGACGAAGTCCTGTTGCTGGCAGGCGCCGCCGAAGGCTTCGCGATGCTGCCCCGCCTGCGCCCCCGCCTCGCCGCCGTCATCCACCCGTCCTTCACCGAACCGGAACTGGCGTTGCGTGAGGCAGGCGTCCCGGTGGCCCGCGTCGTCCTCGAACGCCCGTACACCCTCGACCCCACCCGGGTACCGGAAGAAGCCGACCTGGTCGTCCTCGGCAACCCCACCAACCCCACCTCGATCCTGCACCCCGCCGAAACCATCCAGGCGCTACGCCGCCCGGGCCGCATCGTCGTCGTAGACGAAGCCTTCGCCGACGCGGTCTTCTACCTCCGAGCGTCGGCGGGTTCGTCGACTGCACGACCCGAGGCCGGTGGCGCCGCGACCCAGCCTGTAGAGGCCGGTGACGCTGCGGCCCACCGTGTGGATGCCGGTGACGCTGCGCCCCCGAGTGCGGATGCCGACGCTGTTCCCGGTGCGGTACGTCCGAAGGGCATCAGTGGCGAACGCGAGTCGCTGGCCGGGCTGAGCGCACCGGACGTCCTGGTGTTGCGCAGTCTCACGAAGACGTGGGCGTTGGCCGGGCTGCGCTGCGGATATGTACTCGGTGCTCCCGAGGTGCTGGCCCGGTTGACCCAGGGTCGTCCGCACTGGCCGCTCGGCACCCTGCAGCTCGAGGCGATCCGCGCCACCGCCGAACCCGCCGCCGTCGCCGAATCCCAGCACCTCGCCCAGCGCATCGCCGCCGACCGCGACGCCATGATCGACCGTCTCACCGCGCTCGGCATCGACGTGCACACCCCGGCCACCGGCCCGTTCCTGCTCCTGCGCGTCACGGACGGCGCACTGGTCCGCAAGCATCTCGCCGACCGTGGCATCGCCGTCCGCCGAGCCGACACCTTCCCGGGTCTCGGCCCCGACTATTTGCGCGTCGCCGTGCGCGGCCGCGCCGAGGTGGATCGGCTGATCGACGGGTTGCGGGCCGCGCTGTGGTGATGTCGATTCCTCGCGGGGCCATATGCGATCAAGGCGAACGAGTGTCGAACCTGCCCACGACGGCGCAGGTCTCAGCGGAGCGAAGGAGGCAGCGGTGACCGACCTGGCCGAACTGATCGGGGTGCTCGACGCGGCGTACCCACCGAAACTGGCCGAATCGTGGGATTCGGTCGGTCTGGTGTGTGGTGATCCGGCGCAAGAGGTTTCGAAGGTGCTGTTCGCCGTAGACGCCACCGCTGCCGTCGTCGACGAGGCGATCGCTTGGGGCGCACAGGCTTTGGTCGTACACCACCCGCTGCTGTTGCGCGGCGTCGACACCGTGGCGGCGAAAACACCGAAAGGCGCCCTGCTGCACCGGCTGATCCGCTCGGACTGCGCCCTGTTCTCCGCGCACACCAATGCCGATTCCGCCGACCCCGGTGTCTCCGACGCGCTCGCCGCCGCAGTCGGCCTCACCGTCACGGGCCCGCTCGACCCCAAACCGGTTGCCCCGATGGACAAGTGGGTCATTCAGGTGCCGCAGACGCACACCGCCGCCTTGATGTCGGCACTGTTCGCGGCCGGCGCGGGCGCGATCGGCGACTACCGCGAGGCGGCCTGGTACACATCCGGCACCGGCCAGTTCCTGCCGGTCGACGGCGCGAACCCGGCCATCGGCGCCGTCGGAACCGTCGAGACCGTCACCGAGGACGCGGTCGAGGTGGTCGCGGCGCCGTCCGCGCGCACCGCGGTCCTGGCCGCCCTGCGCGCCGCCCACCCCTACGAGGAACCGGCCTACCACGTCACCGAACGCGCACCCCTGCCGTCGTCCCTCGGCATCGGCCGCATCGGCGAACTCGCCGAACCCGAGACACTGCGCGAGTTCACCGCCCGCGTGGGCAACGGTCTACCGCGCACTGTCTGGGGTGTGCGGGCCGCGGGCGACCCCGACCGGACGATCAAGCGGGTGGCCGTCTGCGGCGGTGCGGGCGACTCCTACCTCGACGCCGCCATCCGCGCGGGTGTCGACGCCTACCTCACCTCCGACCTGCGCCACCACCCCGTCGACGAACACCTCCGCCGTGGCGGCCCCGCCCTCATCGACGCCGCCCACTGGGCCACCGAATTCCCGTGGTGTGCCCAGGCAGAATCCGTCGTCACCCGTGCGCTGCCCGCCCTCACCACCCGCGTGTCGACCCTTCGCACCGATCCGTGGACGGTCACCGGCTGAGTCACCGCACCCGCTGCGCCCACGAAATCCGGGTGCGCCTGCACGGTCAACCGGCTCCCGTCCGGCGCCGGCTCGGCCTCGCGGTATCGCTCGTCCTTCACAAAAACCGCCTGCTCCGCGAACAACGCGAGCGGAAGGATCACCGGCGCGGAGATGACACAGGTCAGGAACGCGAACGCCGACGCGTGGATCGTCATCCACGCGATGCCGATCATCAGCGGGGTCAGGGCGAGACCGAAGTAGATGACGTTCGATCCGTTCGGTCGCGGATCCGGGTCATGGCGTGTTCGCCTCGTGCGGCGCGGTACGGTTGATCGATCCATCCGTCCACCGTGTTCAGGAGTTCGTGCCCGTTGAATGTCGAACCGTCGGTCCAGTCCAAGCTGTTGCAGCTCGCCGCTGTCGATGCCGAGCTGACGCGGATCGCGCACCGGCGCACCGCGCTGCCCGAACAGCAGGAGGTCGCGCGGCTGGCGGCCGAACGCAACGGCTACAAGGACGCCGCGGTCGCGGTCGAGATCGGCATCGACGACCTGGATCGTGACATCCGCAAACTCGAGGGTGAGGTCGAGGCGGTGCGCAAGCGTGAGGACCGCGACCGCGCCATGCTCACCTCGGGCTCCGTCGCCGCCAAACAGCTCTCCGAACTCCAGCACGAATTGGGCAGCCTGGAACGCCGTCGCGCCGTCCTCGAGGACGAACTGCTGACCGTGATGGAGCAGCGTGAGGCGATGGCCGCCGACCACGACCACGCCGGTGCCCGGCTCAGCAAGGCCGACCAGGACCTGGCCGACGCCGAACGCCTGCGCGACGAGGCGATGGCCGACCTGGAGGTCGCCCAGCAACGGTGCGAGAACGACCGCGCCGCCCTGATCGGCCTGTTCCCCGGCGAACTGCTCGCCGTCTACGACAAGCAGCGCGCCGCCCACGGTGTCGGTGCCGCCCTGCTGCAGGCCCGCCGCTGCGGTGCGTGCCGCATCGAGATCGACCGCGGTGAGATGCAGCGCATCGCCAAGGCCGCACCCGACGCGGTGGTCCGCTGCCCCGAATGCGGCGCGATCATGGTGCGCACCAAGGAATCCGGACTGTGAGCGCTGGGCCGGTTGGCGTGCGTGAGGTGATCGTCGAAGCCGACGGCGGCTCACGCGGCAATCCCGGCCCGGCCGGCTACGGCGCGGTGGTCTTCGCCGACGACCATGTGCGCGTGCTGGCCGAACGCAAGGAATATGTCGGCGTCACCACGAACAATGTGGCCGAATACCGTGGTCTGATCGCGGGTCTGGAAGCCGCGACCGAACTCGGTGCGCGGGTGGTGACGGTACGCATGGACTCCAAGCTCGTCGTCGAACAGATGTCGGGCCGCTGGAAGATCAAGCACGCCTCCATGATTCCGCTCGCCGAACAGGCACGTCGGCTGGTCGCCGGTTTCGAGCGCGTGAGCTTCACTTGGATCCCGCGCGCCGAGAACTCCCACGCCGACCGGCTGGCGAACGAGGCGATGGACGACGGCGCCCTCGTCGGCACCGTTCGCGAGTCTCTCGCCGCGGGCTACACGCCGGGAGATCAGGTCGCCCTCGGCGCGGCAGATGATCGAGCCGCAGCCGAGGTGGAGCCGAGCGTCGTCGCCGACGACGAAGCATCGACTACTTCGGGCGTAACCGTGACCCCGGCCGGCGACAAGGCCGCTGTCACGCCGACGGGCGAGCAGGTGGCTGTCACGCCGACAGGTGAGCAGATCGTCGTCGGTGGCGCGGACAAGACGGAATCGCCTGCCGCCCAAAAAGTTTCCACCTATTCCCCGGGCTGGACCGGCGCCATCGGCCGCCCCACCCGCCTGCTCCTGCTGCGCCACGGCCAAACCGAGCTGTCGGTGCAACGCCGCTACTCCGGCCGCGGCAACCCGCCCCTCACCGACCTCGGCCGCGAACAGGCCGATCGCGCCGCGAAAATGCTTGCCGCCAAAGGCGATATCGCCGCCGTCGTGAGCTCACCGCTGCAGCGGGCCTGTTCCACCGCCGAGGCCGCCGCCACCGCACTCGATGTGCCCCTGCGCATTCTCGACGGCCTCATCGAAACCGATTTCGGCCAGTGGGAAGGACTCACCTTCGCCGAAGCGGCACAGCGCGATCCGGCGCTGCACGCCGACTGGCTGGGCGACCCGTCGATCCCCGCGCCCGGTGGCGAGAGCTTCGACCAGGTGCGCGAACGGATCGAGGGTGTACGCCGCGACCTGGTGGCGCTGTATCCCGGTGAGAACGTCGTCGTGGTCAGTCATGTCACCCCCATCAAGACCTTGCTGCAGCTGGCGCTCGGGGTCGGCCCGTCGCTGCTCTACCGGTTGCATCTGGACCTGGCGTCGCTGTGTATCGCCGAGTTCTATCCCGACGGTGGCGCTTCGGTGCGCCTGGTCAACGACACTTCCTATCTCTGAGGTGGCCCCGTGTCACCCGGGCGCGGTACGGTCGCCCGGGTTCGCGATGCGCGTCACGTCGACGCATAGCCGGTCGCGGCCGTGGAGAAAGGTACTTGATGAAGTTTCTACGGATGGCGGCGTTCGCGGCGGCCATCGCGGGGGCGCTCACCACGTCTGCCGGTGTAGGCAGCGTGTCGGCTGATCCGAGCGTGGTGCTCGGTGCCGGTTCGGGCATCGTCTTCGACAACAACTCCGGCTGCTCGCTCACGGCCATCGGCCACGACAACGCGGGCCGGCTGGTCGGTCTCACCGCCGGGCACTGCGCGTCGACCGGTGCCAAGGTCGGCGCGGAGCAGGCGCTGCACGCCGGCGTGATCGGTACCGTCGCCTTCTCCGACGACGGTGACTACCTGGATTTCGCTGTGCTGCAACTGGATGCGTCCAAGGTGGTGCCCACGCGCACAATAGGCCAGACCACCGTGGCGGGCCTGGGCCCCGCGCCCGCGCCGGGCTCCACCGTGTGCTCCGACGGGCGCACCAGCGGCCGCAGCTGTGGTGTGGTGTGGGGTGAGCTCGAGGGCAACTCGATCAACCAGTACTGCTCGCAGCCGGGCGATTCCGGTGGTCCGGTGGTTGTCGGTGACCGGCTCGTCGGCATGAACCAGGGCAGGCTCACCGGCCTCGGCCCCGTGGACTTCGACGTGCCGTGCACCAACGGCGCCAACCCGATCCACTCGCCCGCCTACTTCCAGCCGATCGAGGTGATCCTCGACGTGGTGAATCGCGCGGGTGGGGTCGGCGCGGGCTTCCAGCCGATCTGATCGCCGCACGAAACACGCAGGGGCGCAGCATCATCGCGATGCTGCGCCCTGTTTCATGACGGTGGCGGTGAAGTCGTCGAGTGGGTAGAAGAACTCGACGGCCAGCTCCGACAGGGTCACGTCGGCGGGTGCGCCGAAGGTGGCCATGGTGGAGAACATCGACAGCGTGCCCGCTGGGCTGGTGATGCGGATCGGCACCTGGAACGGGCCCGTCGGTTCGGGTCTGCCCGGCGAATCCCGCGGCGCCGCATAGTCGTTCACTTCGTCGTAGAGCGCGCGTAGTCGTGCGTCGCCGGTCGACTCGGCCTGCCGCAGCAGTCGTTCGAGGAACAGTTCCCTGACCTGGTGCAGGTTCTCCAAGCGTCCGGCGAGACCGTCGGGGTGCAACACCAGGCGGTAGACATTGGGCCGGGGGAGCAGCAGGTGCTCGGGTACTCCGCTCATCAGCAGTGGCATGGCCGCATTGCCCGCCACCACATCCCACCACCGGTCCACGACCACCGCCGGATACGGTTCGTGCGCGCGCAGCATGGTGTCGATCGCGGCTCGCGCGGCCGCGAGCTCGGCGTCATCGAGCCGCGACTCCCGGTAGGCGGGGGCGAACCCGGCCGCCAGCAACAACGTATTCCGTTCCCGCAGCGGTACTTCCAGTGCCTCGCACAACCGGAGCACCATCGCCCGGCTCGGCTGCGATCGCCCCGTCTCCACATACGACAGGTGTCGCGCCGAAGTATCGGCCACCAACGCCAGATCGAGCTGACTCAGCTTGCGCCGCTGCCGCCACTCCCGCACCAGCGAACCGATCCGCGCCTCCATCACCACCCGACCCTATCCACCACGCCGACAGCGGCACCATGACCTGTGAGGTCATTGCGGCGCCGTCACCGCCTGAGCCGGTTCTCGGTGCCATCCTGTTCGGCGCAGACGGATGCCCGCGTGATCAGGGGCGCAGGATCGACACCAGGAAGTCGGTCTGGTCGCGCACGACCTGTTCGAAGACGTCGTCGAAGTACACGTCGAAGTGGCCGACCGGGTACTCCTTGACCACCGCGTGTTTGGTGCGTGCGGCGGCCTTGCGGGTGGGACCGGACGGTGCGACGGAATCGTTCTCGGCGATCGTGTACAGCACCGGGACCTTCAGCGACTTGGCGCGTCGGCCGGGGGCGTCGAACAGGGTGGAGAAAGCCACGCGCGCACCCACTTTGGGATCGTAGGTCGGGCTCTCCTCGGCGAGCCTGCCGAAGCCCTCGGGCACATCGGAGGCACTCATCAGGGCGGCGGCGCGTTTGCGGCCTGCCAGGCGGATGCGAATCGGCTTGCGGCGCAACGGGCCGAACAGCAGATCGGTCATGGCGACGGTCGCCACCTTGGTCAGGCTGATCGGTCCCTTGGCTCGCGCCGACGCCCAGCCACTGGTGAACGGCACCTGGGCGACCACGGCCGCCAGATAGTCGTCGTCGGGAGCGACGGAAAGCACATGCCCACCACCGAAAGATGTGCCCCACAATGCGATGCGGGTGGCGTCGAAGCCGCGGATGCTGCGCGCGTACGCGATCGCGGCCTTCCAGTCCTGACGCTGCCTGGCGATATTGAGCACCTGGCGGGGCGCACCCTCACTGGCGCCGAAATGCCGATAGTCGAAGGCCAGCACCCCCATTCCCGCCGCGACGAAGCGTCGCGCATACCGATCCAACCCCATCTCGCGGGTCGCCCCCAGCCCGTGTCCCATGATCACCAGCGGACGCGGCCTCGGCGCACCATCGGGGAGGTAGAGCCATGCGGCGCATTGCTGGTCACCCGATGGGAAACTGACGTCGACACGTTCCATGACTGATAACCGTACCGAGTACCATGGCGGAGCGGACGAGTCGGCCGGGCGACCGCGGTGACGGGAACGGGCACATCGGTGTCGCCGCCCGCCACCGAGGAAAGTCCGGACTCCACAGAGCAGGGCGGTTGTTAACGGCAACCCGGGGTGACCCGCGGGACAGTGCCACAGAAAACAAACCGCCGCACGCTCAACGTGCGGTAAGGGTGAAACGGTGCGGTAAGAGCGCACCAGCGCCCCGGGTGACCGGGGCGGCTAGGTAAACCCCGCCCGGAGCAAGGTCGAAGGCCGCACCGGCGACGGTGCGGCTGCGCAGGTGTTCGAGGGCTGCTCGCCCGAGCCTGCGGGTGGACCGCTCGAGGCACCCGGCGACGGTGTGTCCAGATGGATGGTCGCCCCCCGGCGCGAGCCGGGGACAGGATCCGGCTTACAGGCCGGCTCGCCCGCCCAGGAAACGACGAAGGCGGCGGTCCCGCACGGGACCGCCGCCTCGTCTGTCCGGGGGACTCAGCACATCAGCTTGGCCATGTCGTAGACCGCGCGCGCTTCCTGCTCCGTGGCCGAGACGGAGCCGTTGGTCGAGCTCTTCACGATCCCGGCGATGGTGTCGGCCTCGGACTTGCCCGCCTTGATGTCGGAGCACGTCTGGTTGAGCACCCCGCTCACCGCTAGGTCGTCACGGCCTGCGGCCAGCTTCGGGAAAGCGTTGCGATAGCTCACCACAAACATGCCGGCCTTGCCGGGATCGACCTGAACGGCCGGGGTGGTGGTTGCGGGGGCTGCGGCGGTGGACGAGTCCTCGCCGCAACCGGTCAGAAGCAGGGCGAAGACGGCGGTGCCTGCCGCGAGGGCGGCGGTAGTTCTACTCACGCAGCGGGATGCTAGCGGCCCAGGGAACAAGGCGCCTCCCGTCAGGTTAACGGGAGGCGACATGTTGATTCGTGAGGCGGTGAGTCAGGCGGGGTTGATCATCAGCACCTGGGCCCAGTAGGTGGCCTGGTCAGGCCCGAGGATCGGCAACAGGTAATCGTAAATCAGCGACGACATACGCTCGGAACTCCCATTTATCGACGTGGGTGCAACACTTTCCGGCTGGTGCCGGATGTGCCGCCGCCACAGTAACAATTCGTGCGAGACGCGCGACGGGGCGGTGAATATGCGCGGGAACTCGTCGGGAACGTGAGCGAGGTCATAGAGTGTTGCCCGTCGGCAGGGCCCATTGTGCGGGCTCAACACATCGATCGCGGAAGCAGGTCACATTTCCATGCGGGTAGTTCGTTCCATTGTCGCCGGTGCATTGATCGCCGGAGCCGCCGCGGTGCTCACCTCGATGGGTGCCGGTTCGGCGAGTGCGGTCGCGGTGACCCCGCTGCCCGGCGGGGTCCAGGTCGACCTGAGCCCGGCCGATACCGCCTGGGTGCACCAGAACAAGTTCGGCCGGACCGTCGCCGGTCTGCCGCATCCGTCGGCGGCCTCGTTCGGTCAGGCGCTCGACGCGGCGGCCGCCGTGTCGTCGTCGGTGCCGGGTGGCCGGGTCACCTTCACCGTGTACGGCCCGTTCGATCAGCTCAACGGCACCATGCTGGCACTGCAGTAGAACTCGCTACGCTGCCAGGATGGAACTCCATCAACGGATCGTCTCGGCGCCGGTCGATTTCGGCGCCATCCGTTCCGAATTCGGACTGGCCTCGGACTATCCGGCCGAGGCTGTCTCCGAGGCCCGCGACGCGGTCGACGCGTTCGCGGGCACCCGGGTGGATCGCACCGACCTCGAGCTGGTGACCATCGACCCTCCCAGCGCCATGGATCTGGACCAGGCGCTGCATCTCGAACGCACCGCGACCGGTTTCACCCTGCACTACGCCATCGCCGATCTCGGCGCGGTGATCGTGCCCGGCGGTGCCCTTGCCCGCGAATCCGAATCACGCGGCCAGACCTTCTATCTCCCCGACGGCACCGTGCCGCTGCATCCGCCCGTGCTGTCGGAGGGGACCGCGAGCCTGCTGCCCGGTGTCGACCGGCCCGTCGCGCTGTGGACCGTCGAACTCGACAACGACGCCGCGCCCCTTCGCTTTTCGGTCGAGCGCGCCCTTGTGCGCTCCCGGGAACGCTTCGACTATCAGCAGGTCCAGGCCGCCGCCGACGCCGGGACGCTGCACCCCTCGCTGGCCGCGCTACCCGAATTCGGGCGGCTGCGGATCGAGGCCGGTCTCGAGCGTGGCGCGATCTCGCTGCGACTGCCTGCCCAGGACGTGGTGCGCCACGGCGACAACTGGCGCCTCGACCTGGAACCGCGCACCGCCGCCGACGACTGGAACGAGCAGGTCTCCCTGCTCACCGGTATGTGCGCGGCACGAATCATGCTCGACCACAAGGGAACCCGGGTCGGCCTGCTGCGCACGATGCCGCCGCCGCCCGACACCGCCGTCGCCTCGATGCGTCGCACCGCCGCCGCCCTCGACATCGCTTGGCCCGACGATCTGCCGGTCGGCCGCATGCTGGCAGCACTCGACCCCAACACCCCGGCCGGGCTGGTCCTGATGTCGGAGGCGACCACCCTGCTGCGCGGCGCCGGCTACACCCTGCTCGCCGACCTCGACGACCCCACTCCCGATCAGCTGACGCACAGCGCAATCGGCGCCCCCTACGCCCACGTCACCGCCCCGCTGCGCCGCCTGGCCGACCGCTTCACCACCGAGATCTGCCTGGCGCACTGTGCGGGCACCGAGGTACCGCAGTGGGTGCTCGACGGCTTGGCGCCCGCCGCGGAAACCCTGCGCCGCACCGATTCCCTCGCCAACAAGGTCGACCGCGCGTGCGTCGACCTCACCGAGGCCACCATCCTCGGCCCCCGCGTCGGCACCGACTTCGCCGCCCTGGTCCTGCGCGAGGCCAACGGTTCCCGCGACGCGGAGATCTTCGTCGACGAACCACCGATCCTGGCGCGCTGCGCGGGCAAGCCACCGGAAGGCGAACGGGTCTCCGTGCGCCTGCGCACCGCCGATCCCGCGACGAGAACCATCGAATTCGCCTATTCCGCCGATGGGAACGGCGCGCCCGCCGGCATCGAGTGAGCCCCGGCGCGCGTCGAGGTCGACGCGCTGCCGACGTTTTCGAATCCGCTGCGACCGATGGGGCATCGATCCTGCACGGCGGCAAAGCCTTTCGGTCGACACTCAGTTCGGCATGCCGTGGCCGGTGTCGTGCGTGACAGCCGGGTTCGCCGGTGGTCAGTCGGTCGAGATGAACGCCGCGGCAGCGGGATAACCCGCGATGGCCCGGCCCGCCGCGGCTTCCTCGGTGTCGGCGAGGAGTTCGTAGACGGTGGCGTCGGTGGAATCGCCTGCGGCGGCGAGGATGGCCTCGCGGGATTCCACGGCGTCGCGGTGGTCGCCCAGGACCGATTGCAGGCGTTTGGCACGCGTGCCCAGTTCGGTGGCGTCGGTGCCGAGAACCTCGCCTGCCGCTTCGCAGGAATAACGTAAACGCTTGGCGCCCTTGCGGATGTCGTGCAGCAGTTCCACCCGGTCGGCGGGGGTCGCGGTCGGCTCGGCGAAGACCAGTTTGCGCAGGCGTTTTCGGTCGCGGCCGAGCACGCGCGCGAACACGTCGTCCGCGTCGTCGCCCGCGAGGGAATCGTCGAGCGGGGGATCGGTGCGCCATGTGGTGAGCACCTCGCGCAGGGCCGCGTACCGCTTGCCGTCGAGAGCGGTGAGGATCTCCTCATGGGCCTGGGCGTAGGCGTCGTCGGCGGCGCCGACCAGGCGGCGGGTGACCTCGGTGGGCACCTCGCCGAACCCGTCGAGCAGTTTCGTGAACCGCTCACCCCGGACCTCCGCGTCGCGGGCGACCCCGAGCAGTTCCGCGAGCCACTTCAGCTCCGTCACGGTTTCCGCGGCGGCGTCGCTGTCGAAAAGCTTGCGGTAGGAACGCAATACGCTGCGCAACCGGCGGGTGGCCACCCGCATCTGGTGCACGGAGTCCTCGGCGTCGGCGCGGACATCGGGTTCGGCGGCGAGCAGCCGGTCGATGTCCTCGCGCAGTGCCGCGACGACGGCGGGTCCGGCTTCGATCGCCATGTGTCAGTCTCGCTTCCCGAACAGGTCGGTCGCCTCGACCAAGTGGTGGGTGATGCCGGGCTCGTGCGCGGTGTGCGCGGCGTCCTCGACAATGTGCAGGGTGGAGCCGGGCCAGGCGTTGTGCAGTTCCCAGGCGCTCACCGCGGGGCACACCACGTCGTGGCGGCCCTGCACGATCACTCCGGGGATGTCGGCGATCCGATGGATGTCACGCAGCAACTGTCCCTCGTCGAGGAATCCGCCGTGCCGGAAATAGTGGTTTTCGATGCGGGCGAAGGCGAGAGCGAAGCGTGGCTCACCGGTCTCGGCGACCCGATCCGGGTGCGGCAGTAGCGAACTCGTGGCGCCTTCCCACGTCGACCAGGCTACGGCGGCGCCGAGCGCGATCTCCGGATCCGGCGAATGCAGCAGCCGGTGATACACCTCGACGAGGTCGTCCTCGCGCTCCTCGGGCGGCACCGGTGCCAGGAACTTCGCCCATTCGGCGGGGTAGATGTTGCCCGCCGCGCCGTTGTAGTACCAGTCGATCTCCTTGCGCCGCAACAGGAAGATGCCGCGCAACACCAGCTCGGTGACCCGCTCCGGATGCGCCTGGGCGTAGGCGAGGCCGAGGGTGGAACCCCACGACCCGCCGAACACCTGCCAGCGTTCGACCCCGAGGTGCTCGCGCAGTGCCTCCATGTCGGCGATCAGGTGCGGTGTGGTGTTGAACTCGAGGCTCGCCCCATCGGCGATGTGCGGCACCGACTTTCCGCACCCGCGCTGATCGAACAACACGATCCGGTACACCGCAGGATCGAAGAAACGGCGTTGCAGCGGACCGGTTCCGCCGCCGGGTCCGCCGTGCACGAACACCACCGGCTTGCCGTCGGGGTTGCCGCTGACCTCCCAGTACACCGACTGGCCGTCGCCGACATCGAGAAGACCTTTGTCGAAGTGTTCGATCTCTGGGTACAGGGTGCGCATCAGAACGCCAATCCCGCGGCGAGGTTCGGCAGGTCGAGTGCGGTGAGCGTCTCGGTGCGCACATCGGGGCAGGCCTCGGTCGTCACCCGGTCGATCATCGCCTTGTCGGCCAGCACGTGCCCGTTGATGCCGCCGTTGCGCAGCGCCCACTCGTGCACCATCGTGTTCAGGGCGAGCCGGCCGAGCGTCGGGCCCTGCACCCGGAAGTTCGACAGCTCAGGGCGGATCATGTCGCACAACTGGTTCGCCGAGGAGTCGCTGATCTCCAGCGTGGTGCTCGGCGTCGCGGTCTTGGTGGTGGTGGCACCGGCGGTCGTGGTCGTGGCGGACCCGCCCGGGGTGACTTCCGCACCGCCACAGGCTGTCAGGGTCACGGCGGCGAGAACACCGGTGACAACGAGCCCGGGACTGGTCTTCCATCGGCGATGCATGCGTACCTCTTCGAGTCGGCTGATTCGACTCCGAGTCTGCCACCTCGTCGACCGCCGCGCCGCTGCCTGGCCCCGCCGGACGACGGGGCCGGGTGTGCGCGGATCAGAAGCTGTGCTCGGGCCCCGGGAAGGTGCCCTGACGCACCTCGTCGGCGTAAGCGGCTGCGGCGGAACGCAATTCGTCGCCCACATTGCCGAACCGCTTCACGAACTTGGCGGTCTTGCCGCTGGTGTAGCCCGCCATGTCCTGCCAGACCAGCACCTGGGCATCACAATCGGCGCCCGCGCCGATTCCGACGGTCGGGATGGTCAGCTTGCGGGTGACCTGCCCGGCCAGCTCGGCGGGCACCATCTCCATCACCACGGAGAAGGCACCGGCCTCCTGCACGGCGATGGCGTCGGCGACGAGCTGCTCGGCACCGTCGCCGCGACCCTGCACCCGGAAACCGCCGAGCGTGTTCACGCTCTGCGGGGTGAAACCGATGTGGGCCATCACGGGAATGCCCGCCGCGGTGATGAGCGCGATCTGCTCGGCGACCCGCTCGCCGCCCTCCAGCTTCACCGCGTGCGCGCCGCCCTCCTTCATGAAACGGGTGGCGGTGGCCAACGCCTGCTGGGGCGAGGACTCGTAGGTGCCGAACGGCAGGTCGGCGACCACCAGGGCGTTCGGCGCACCGCGCACCACGCCACGGACCAGCGGGATCAGCTCGTCCACGGTGATCGGCACGGTGGTGTCGTAGCCGTACACGACGTTGGCGGCGGAATCGCCGACCAGCAGAACAGGGATGCCCGCCTCTTCGAACAGGCGGGCCGAGGAGTAGTCGTAGGCGGTCAGCATCGACCAGCGCTCACCCTCGGCCTTCATCTGCTGCAGATGCTGGACGCGGGTCTTGCGGCGAGGCTTGGGGGTGGCAGCGGGAGCGGCACCGTAGGCAGGGCTCTGCTCATCGGATACGGACATCATCGTCCCTACTTTCGTCTGGTTCCTCGAGGCCCGTAGCGGGTCCCCGGGTTTTTCTGACGCATCCAGTGTGCCACCTCGCCCCGAACCGTTTTAAGGGCGTGGCCGGTGGGATCGGTCACACTGGCGCTTCGGTTACCGTGATGGCGAGCCCGTTCGGGTGCGTCGTGTTGCGCCGCCCGGCGCGGAAAGGTTGGCCAACTGTGCAGCGAGGCAGGCTCGTCGTTGTTCTCGGCGCGATCTGCGCGCTGGTCGCCACCGGATGCGGAACCGGCAGCGACAGCGCCACCCCGCCCACTCCGCTGCCGCCGTCACCCCCCGGGCTGAATGATTTCTACGAACAGCGCATCGACTGGGGTTCCTGCGAGGAGTTCGGCAGCCCGGAGGAACGGCTGCCGCCGAGCACCCAGTGCGCGCGCGTCACCGTGCCGATCGATTACGCCCGGCCCGACGGTCCGACCGCCCAGATCGCGTTGTCGCGCATCCCGGCCAGGGGAGACAAGATCGGGTCGCTGCTGATGAATCCGGGCGGCCCAGGCGTCTCCGGGCTGTCGATGGTCACCGTCGGGCACCGCACCGAGCTGGCCGAACGATTCGATCGCATCGGTTTCGATCCGCGTGGCGTCGGCTCCTCGCTGCCCGCGATCGTCTGCCTGACCCCGCCCGAAGCCGATGCCGAGCGCGCCGAACCGCCCACCGACAACACCCCCGCGGGCATCGCCGAAGCCGAAGCCGAGAACCGCGAATACGCCGGTCGTTGCGCCGAGCGCTCGGGCCTCGACCTGCTCGGTCATGTCGGCACCCGCGAGGTCGTCCAGGACATGGACGTGCTGCGCTCGGCCCTCGGTGACGCGAAACTGACCTACCTCGGCTACTCCTACGGCACCCGCCTCGGCGCCGCCTACGCCGAGAAGTACCCGCAGAACGTGCGCGCGATGGTCCTCGACGGCGCCGTCGACTCCTCCCAGGAGCCGGTGCAGGAATCGCTGCGCCAGGCGGCGGGCTTCCAAGGCGTGTTCGACGCCTACGCCGCCGACTGCGCGAAGAGCGCCGACTGCCCGCTCGGCACCGACCCGGCAGGCGCCGTCGCCCGGTTCCGGCAACTCGTCGACCCGCTGCAAGCCGCCCCGGCCCGCACCGAGGATCCACGCGGCCTGAGCTACAACGACGCCATCACCGGCGTCCAGCAGGCCCTCTACAGCGACGAGATGTGGCCCCTGCTCACCCGCGGCCTCACCGAGCTGCAGGGCGGCACGGGGGACACCCTGCTGCAACTGGCCGACCTCTACGACGGCCGCCGGTCCGACGGCACCTACGCCAACACCCAGGACGCCTTCAACGCCATCCGCTGCGTCGACGACCCGCGCATCACCGATCCCGCGGTCGTCGCCCGTCAGGACGCCGAATACCGCAGGGCCGCACCATTTCTCGACGACGGCAAGGGCACCGGCGCCGCCCCGCTGGAACTGTGCGCGACCTGGCCGGTGCCGAACACGAGCGAACCGCACCGGATATCGGCGCCCGGCGTCGCGAAGATCGTGGTCGTCTCCACCACCGAGGACCCGGCCACCCCGTACCAGGCCGGTGTCGACCTGGCCGAGCAACTCGGCGCCGCGCTCGTCACCTTCCGGGGCAACCGGCACACCGCCGCCCTCGTCGCCGGCGACCGATGCCTCGACGACGCCGTCATCGCCTACCTCACCGAACTCGCCACGCCCGCGCCCGGACTCACCTGCGGCGGGTGAGAGACCGCGCACACCGCCCGGTCGCGCCAGGTGAGAAGTGCGGACGATGTGACGTGATAGCAAACGAGTCGGCGTATGTAACACGGATTTAACGCCGGGTGCCTACGCTCGCCGTATGGATCGCCAGAAGGAATTCGTGCTGCGGACGCTCGAAGAGCGGGACATCCGCTTCGTACGTCTCTGGTTCACCGATGTGCTGGGCTACCTCAAGTCCGTCGCCATCGCCCCCGCCGAGCTCGAAGGCGCCTTCGAGGAGGGCATCGGCTTCGACGGCTCGGCCATCGAAGGCTTCGCGCGCGTGTCCGAGGCGGACATGGTCGCCCGGCCCGATCCGTCGACCTTCCAGGTGCTGCCCTGGGCCAGTTCCAAGGGCCACCAGCATTCGGCGCGCATGTTCTGCGACATCACCATGCCCGACGGTTCGCCGTCGTGGGCCGATCCGCGCCACGTGCTGCGCCGTCAGCTGAACAAGGCCGCCGACGTGGGCTTCAGCTGCTACGTGCACCCTGAGATCGAGTTCTTCCTCTTGGAGAACCAGCTCAAGGACGGCTACCAGCCGATGCCCGCCGACAACGGCGGCTTCTTCGACCAGGCCGTGCACGACTCGGCGCCCAACTTCCGCCGCCACGCCATCGACGCGCTCGAGTCGATGGGCATCTCGGTGGAGTTCAGCCACCACGAGGGCGCGCCCGGTCAGCAGGAAATCGACCTACGCTACGCCGACGCGCTATCCATGGCCGACAACGTGATGACCTTCCGCTACCTCATCAAGGAGGTGGCGATCGACGAGGGTGTGCGCGCGACCTTCATGCCCAAGCCGTTCTCCCAGTACCCCGGCTCGGCCATGCACACCCACATGAGTCTGTTCGAGGGCGAGTCCAACGCCTTCGCCGACCCGGACGACCCGAACAACCTGTCGGGCACCGCGCGCTCGTTCATCGCGGGCATCCTCGAGCACGCCCCGGAGATCAGCGCGATCACCAACCAGTGGGTCAACTCCTACAAGCGCCTCATCCACGGCGGCGAGGCCCCCACGGCCGCGTCCTGGGGTCGTTCGAACCGCTCGGCGCTGGTCCGTGTGCCGATGTACACGCCGAACAAGTCGTCGTCGCGCCGCGTCGAGATCCGCAGCCCCGATTCGGCCTGCAACCCCTACCTCACCTTCGCGGTGCTGCTCGCGGCCGGTCTGCGCGGCATCGAAAAGGGGTACAACCTGCCGCCCGAGGCCGAGGACGACGTGTGGTCGCTGACCGACGCCGAGCGCCGTGCGATGGGCTTCCGCTCGCTGCCGGGCACCCTCGACGAGGCACTACAGGCGATGGAGCGCTCGGAGCTGGTCGCCGAGACCCTCGGCGAGCACGTCTTCGACTTCTTCCTGCGCAACAAGCGCCGCGAATGGGCCGACTACCGCAGCCAGGTCACCCCCTGGGAGCTCAAGGAATACCTCAGCCTGTAATTCCTGCGCCGGGGATCCGGCGTGACGCTGTCGTTGCCCGGACCATGTAAGTTTTGACGCATGGTTCGGCCACCGACTGCCCGCTCCGCTGTTCCCGGCGTAGGTCGGCTCGGGTTACTTGAACCCACCGCGGCGGACTCCCTGCACCAGCTCGGCTGGGACAATGTCGACGGCGTGCCCGTGCTCTGGGCGCTGTCACGTTCGCCCGACGCCGATCTGGCCCTGTCCACGCTCGTGCGGTTGCGCGAAGCGCTCGGAAACGACTGGGGCGAACTGGATTCGGCGATCCGCTCGGAAACGACGCTGCGTGGCAGGCTGTTCGCGCTGCTCGGTTCCTCGACGGCGTTCGGCGACCACCTCGTCGCCGTACCGCAGCGGTGGAAAGTGCTGCGCGCCGGTCGGCTTCCGGATCGCGACGAACTGATCGCCGACCTGCTCGACGCCGTCGACGCGAAACCCGAGACCGGCCCCAACGCGGGACCCATGCTGTTCCGGGCCGGTATCTCCGGTCCGGAGTCGATCGCGTTGCTGCGCGACCGGTATCGCGATCAGCTCATGCTCCTCGCCGCGATCGACCTGGCCTCCACCGTCGAGAACGAACCGGTGCCGCCGTATCAGGTGGTCGGCAGGCACCTGTCGGATCTGGCCGACGCCGCGCTCACCGCCGCCCTGTCGGTGTCGGTGGCGCGGGTCTGCAAGAACGGCGAGGTTCCGGTGCGTCTCGCGGTGATCGCGATGGGCAAATGCGGTGCGCGCGAACTGAATTACGTGAGCGATGTGGACGTGGTCTTCGTCGCCGAGCCCGCCGACGCCACCGCCACGCGCTTGGCCGCCGAGATGATGAGTGTCGCGAGTTCGGCCTTCTTCGAGGTCGACGCCGCGCTTCGCCCCGAGGGCAAGGCCGGTGCGCTGGTGCGCACCCTCGATTCGCACCTGGCCTACTACAAGCGCTGGGCGCGCACCTGGGAGTTCCAGGCCCTGCTGAAGAACCGCCCGATGACCGGCGATCTCGAACTCGGACAGCAGTACCGCGACGCGCTCATGCCGATGGTGTGGGCCGCCTCCGAACGCCCCGACTTCGTCGCCGACGTGCAGGCCATGCGCCGCCGGGTGGAAGACCTGGTGCCCGCCGACCTGCGCGAACGCGAACTCAAACTCGGCGCGGGCAGCCTGCGTGATGTCGAATTCGCTGTTCAGCTACTGCAATTGGTGCACGGGCGCGTCGACGACTCGCTGCACGTCACCAATACCGTCGAGGCGCTCACCGCGCTCGCGGCGGGCGGCTACATCGGCCGCGACGACGCCGCCAACCTCACCGCCTCCTACGAGTTCCTGCGACTGCTCGAGCACCGCCTGCAGCTGCAGCGGCTGAAACGAACACACACCCTGCCCGCCGCCGACGACGAGGAAGGCATGCGCTGGCTGGCGCGCGCCGCCCACATCCGGCCCGACGGACGCCAGGACGCGGTCGGCGTGCTCGACACCGAGATCCGCCGCAACGCGGTGCGGGTGCGCCGCCTGCACGCCAAGCTGTTCTACCGGCCGCTGCTCGACGCGGTGGCCCGGATGGATTCCGACGCGCTTCGCCTGAGCCCCGACGCCGCCGTGCGCCAGCTCGCCGCCCTCGGCTACGCCGCACCGGAGAACGCGCTCGGTCACCTCAAGGCGCTCACCGGTGGAGTGTCGCGCAAGGGCCGCATCCAGGCGCTGCTGCTGCCGACACTGCTCGAATGGCTCGGTGACACACCGAATCCCGATGCGGGCCTGCTCGCCTATCGCCGGGTGTCGGAGGGGCTCGACGACCAGATCTGGTTCCTGCGCGAACTGCGCGACGAGGGCGCCATCGCCCAGCGGTTGATGATCGTGCTCGGCTCCTCGGAGTACCTGCCCGATCTGCTCATCAACGCCCCCGAGACCATCCGCATGTACGCCGACGGTCCCGGCGGACCCCAGCTGCTCGGACCGCAACCCGAGGACGTGGCACGCGGCATCCAGACCGCCGCCGCCCGCTACGACGACCCGAAACGCGCTGTGGCGGCGGCTCGTTCGCTACGCAGGCACGAACTGGCCCGGGTCGCCTCGGCCGACCTGCTCGGCATGCTCGACGTGCCGCAGGTGTGCGCGGCGCTGTCGTCGGTGTGGGTGGCGGTGCTCGAGGCGGCGCTCAGCGCGGTCATCCGCGCCTCGGAAGCCGAGCGTGGCGCCCCGGCGCCCGCCGATATCGCGGTGATCGGCATGGGCAGGCTCGGCGGCAAGGAACTCGGCTACGGTTCCGACGCCGATGTGCTGTTCGTGTGCGATCCGCGGCCCGGTGAAGACGAGACGACCGCGGTGAAATGGGCGACCAATGTCGCCGAGAACGTGCAGCGGCTGCTCGGTGCCCCGAGTGTCGACCCGCCGCTGCAGGTCGACGCGGGCCTGCGCCCCGAGGGTCGTCAAGGCGCCCTGGTTCGCACGCTCGCGGCCTATCAGGCCTACTACGCCCAGTGGGCGCAGTCGTGGGAGGTGCAGGCGCTGCTGCGCGCACACCAGGTGGCGGGGGATCAGGACCTGGGCGTGCGGTTCCTGCATGTCATCGACCCGGTGCGTTACCCGGCGGGCGGTGTGTCGCCCGAGGCGGTGCGCGAGATCCGCCGGATCAAGGCGCGCGTGGATTCCGAGCGGCTGCCGCGCGGCGCCAACCCCGCCACCCACACCAAACTGGGTCGCGGTGGCCTGGCCGACATCGAGTGGACGGTGCAACTGCTGCAGTTGCGGCACGCCCACGAGGTGCCCGCCCTGCACAACACCTCGACACTGCAGTCGCTCGACGTGATCGAGGCCGAGGGCATCCTCGAGCCGGAAGACGTTGCGCTGCTGCGGGAATCGTGGCTCACGGCGACGGCGGCCCGCAACGCGCTGGTGCTGGTGAAGGGCAAGCCGACCGATCAGCTGCCCGGTCCCGGCCGGCTGTTGTCGGCGGTGGCGCGCGTGGCCGGCTGGCCCAACGACGACGGCAGCGAATTCCTCGACAACTACCTGCGCATCACGCGCCGGGCCAGGGCCGTCGTCGAGCGGGTCTTCGGGGTGTGAGGACATGAGAAAGGCCCCGCACCAGTGGTGCGGGGCCTTTCTACAGCATCACGCCGAAATCAGATGGCGCGGACGTCCTGAGCCTGGGGGCCCTTCTGGCCCTGACCGACCTCGAACTCCACGCGCTGGCCCTCTTCGAGCGACTTGAAGCCCGAGCCGCCGATGGCCGAGTAATGCACGAAGACGTCGGGGCCGCCTCCGTCTTGGGCGATGAAGCCGAAGCCCTTTTCGCCGTTGAACCACTTAACAGTGCCTTGAGTCATGTTTTTAAAAGTCTTTTCCGTAGGTGAGCCACGGCGATCACTTGCGATCAGCCCAGTCTCAGCGTCCAAGTATGCCACACTCGTCAGCAAACCGCGCATTCGGTCGCATCACACCACCGTATGGGCGGAGTCTGCGGAAATTCCCGGGCGTGTCGCACGCGGTTTCGGGCATCCTTCGGCCTCGCTCACCCGCCGCCGCGAAGTGTGCCAATCTGGGCACCATGGACATCGACCTCGCCATGCGGGTACTCGACGCACACGTGGCCTTCGAGAAGCGGCGGCTGCGCGATCCCGCGGGTTTTCTCGAACTGATCACCGAGGAGGTGGACGGCGCGCTCGCCGAGGCCGACGTGCTCACCCTGGCCGAGGCCGTCACCCGCGAGCAGATCAAGGCCGTCGCGCACAAGTACGCGGTGCAGTTCCCCGTCGAGGGCGCCATCCCCGAACTCGTCGGTGAGGTGGCCGCGCGGTTGTACAACCATCGCGTCAACGACGAGATGGAGGTCGGCGAGGTGGTCGACACCCGCCACTTCGACGACCTCGTCGACGCGATCGCGGGCATGGAGGTGACGCACCGGCTCCTGCGCATGGTGCTCAACAGTCCTGTCACCGTCGACGCCTGCGTGGAGGCCGTGCAGCGCGCGGTGGTGACCGCGGTCGACGACGGGCGTCACGTGGAGGGCGGCGGGCTGGCCGCCTCGCTGCGCGGCGCGCTGTCGCGACTGGCCGAACCGGCGATGCCCGTGATCGAGAACGGTGTCGGCCGGATCACCCGCACCGGTGCGCGATTCGTGTTGCGCGGCAACAGCAACGACGCCGACGAGGTGCTCATCGACACCGCCCGCGAGACCTGGCGCAAGCACGTCGGTGATTCGGTCGGCACGTTCCGTGAGGTGGTCTCGGCCGACGACGTCGAGGACATCGTCGTGCTCGCCTTCGAGTTCTGGCGCTCCTTCCGCGACACCGACTACTTCCACGCGCTGCTCGACGAGGGCATCGACCACGTCTTCGACAAGTACGGCGACACCGCGCTCACCGAACTCCTGGCCGAGCTCGGCGTGAGCCGCGCCGACATCATGGAGGAGGCACTGCGTTTCGGCCCGTCGGTGCTCGAAAAGCTCGACGAACGCGGCTATCTCGACGCACTGTTGCGGCGCAGGCTCGCGCCGTTCTACGCCTCGGCGGAGTTCCGTGCCGCGGTGGCCGGGACCGGGTAGCGCGGCACTCGACCCGCCAGTCCTGTTCGGGCGCTGGGATGTCGGAGCCTGTCGGTACGATCCGTGCGACGATGGGGCGGTTCGCCGCTAGGAGGAACGCGATCGAAAGGCTGTCGTGACACGTCTGTCCACCCTGCTCGACCAGATCGATTCCGGGGCCGTGCTGCTGCCGGAGTTCCAGCGCGGGTACGTGTGGAACCGCGATCAGGTGCGTGGGCTCATGCGGTCGCTGTACCTGGGGTACCCGGTCGGTGGCTTGCTGGTGTGGGAGACGGGATCCGACGACATCGCGGTGCGCGGCACGGCCGCCGGCTCGGGCCTGCGGCAGTTGCTGCTCGACGGCCAGCAGCGCATCACCACCCTCTACGGCATCGTGCGCGGCAAGGCGCCGTCGTTCTTCGAGGGCGATGCCGTCGCGTTCACCGGCCTCCATTTCGATGTCGAGCGTGAGCTTTTCGAGTTCCAGGTGCCCGGTCGCGACATCAGTCCGGCGTGGATCGATGTCACCGAACTGTTCGCGCTCGGCCCGATGCACTACATGTCCCGGTTCCCCGACGAGTCGCCGGAAACGCTGGCGCTGTACCTGGACCGGTTGAACAAGCTGCGCGAGATCACCCACCGCGAGTTCAATGTCGAGACCATCACCGGCTCGGACCGCACGGTCGACGAGGTGGTCGACATCTTCAACCGGGTGAACTCCGGCGGCACCAAACTCTCCAAGGGCGACCTGGCGCTGGCCACCCTGTGCGCGCAGTGGCCGCAGGCGCGCGGCAACCTGCGCGATCACCTCATCCGCTGGGACAAGGACGGCTACACCTTCACCCTCGACTGGCTGCTGCGCAACGTGATCGCGGTCGGCAACGGGCGCTCCCATTTCGACGCGCTCGGCGACCTCGAGCCCGCCGAATTCGAGCTGGCGCTGAGCGAGTCGGCGCGCCAGGTCGACACCTTTCTCGACACCGTCGCGGGCAGGCTCGGCCTCGACCACGACCGAGTCCTGATGGGCCGCTACGCGATTCCGGTCATCACCCGGCTGCTGTTCCTCAACGGCGGGCAGTTCGACAACGACCTGCACCGCGACCGGGTGCTGTACTGGTACATCCATTCGGCGCTGTGGGGCCGCTTCAGCGGGTCGACCGAGACTTTCCTGCAGCAGGACTACGACACCCTCGAACGCGGCGGTATCGACGCGCTGATCGCCTCCCTGGAACGTCTGCGCGGCGGCTCGCTCGACCTGTGCGCCGACGACTTCGCCGGCGCCACCCGCGGTTCGCGTTTCTACCCGCTGCTGTACCTGCTCACCCGGGTGGACGGTTCGCGCGATCTCGGCACCGGAACTGAACTCGGCATCGAACAGTTCGGTGACCGCACCCCGGTGCAGGTGCACTACCTGTTCCCCAAAACCCTGCTGCGCGAATACGGCTACGAACGCAACGAGATCAATGCGATCGCCAACTTCTGCTTCCTGAGTCCCGGTTCGGAAGCCGAAGTGGGCGAGCGCGAACCGGCCGACTACTTCGCGGAGATGGAGCGGCGCAACCCAGGAGTCCTCGCGTCGCAGTGGATTCCCACCGACCCCAACCTCTGGCGGGTGGAGAACTATCGCGAATTCCTGCGCGCGCGGCGCATGCAGCTCTCGCGGGCGGCCGATACGTTCCTGGAGAAGCTGCGCACGGGCAACCTGCACCGGCCGACGCTGCTGACGGTCGGCGTCGCCGGTGTCACGGTCGGCGACCCGGCCGTCGACCAGGTGAATGCCCTCGTCGAGGACCTCGTCGCCGACGGTTTCGGTTTCCCTTTGCTCGACAGCGAGGTCTCCGACCCCATCACCGGCCGCGAACTCGCGGTGGCGGAGGCGTTCTGGCCCGAGGGCCTGCAGCCCGGTGTCGGGATGCCGGTGGTGCTGCTGCTCGAACCGGCCGATGCCGACCTCACCCGCTTCTCCCAGTTGGGCTACGCGGTGTTCACCTCCGTCGACGCCCTGCGCGGCTACGTGGAGAACCTGCGCGCCGAGGCGTCCGGTGCTCCCGGCTTCGACGGCCCCGCCGCCGATGTGGCCGCGCTGGCCGAACGGCTGCCCGCCACCTGGGTCGGCAATTCCGAACTGGTCTGGTTCACCTACTCGTGGGCGCTGCTCGAGCAGGACCGGGCGAGCGGTCCCGAGGTGGTGGAACTGAGCCCCGAACAGGTCGCGTTGCGCTACATCGCGCTGTGGGCGCTCACGCGCACCTTCTACATCCACGCCTTCGACCAGGGCAATCCCGGTGAATGGCGCTACTACCTCGGCGACGCCATCGGCCCCAACCCGCTGATCCCGCGTGAGTGGCTCGCCGCGCGTGCGGTCGAGTCCGGTGCGCTGGCGCCCGGTGCGGTCCCCGGTGACGAGGACATCGCGATCGCCCTGGTGCACGGCGTCATCGATACCGTCGACGAGGTGGCCAACGCGCTCACCCACATCCTGGGTGGGCCTGGCCTGTTCGCTTCGCTCTGGGCCTCGGCGGGCGCGGCCGAACACTACGGTTATCCGCTGTCGACCGATCAGATCAACGACCTCATCAACCAGGTCGTCAACGATCCGGCGTCGCGAAAGATCCAGGCCTACAACTGGATCGAAGCGGGCATGCCGCTCTAGTCCTGTGCATCGGTCACGCGCTGGAAGGTCGTGACGAACTCGCGCAGGGCATCGGGGTCGGCCGTTTCCACGGTGATCGGGGTGCCCGCGCGGACGTCGAGTTCCGGCCAGCAGACGGGCAGGACCGGCAGCTGAACGGTTCTGGTACCGACGGTCACCGTGATCGCGGGGGTGCGGCTCGTCGCGACGGTCATCAGGTCCTCGACCGCCTGCTCGGTGAGCTGTCCGGCGGCACTGAATTGTTCGATGTACACGGCCACCTCCTTCTCGTCGGCCAGTGTAGGCCCCTCAGAGAATCCTCAGAGGCACCACATCCAGGCCTGATGCGTGCCCGCTTAGGCTGCTCGCATGATGCGTGAATGGATGGATCGAGCGCTGCTCGTCCTGGGGTGGGGCGCAGTGATCGCGGCGGTGGCCGGGATCGTGTTGCACGTCGGGAACTGGCAGCAGAGAACGTTGGTCTTGCTGGCTTCGGGGGCGATGTGGCTGATGCTCGGTGCCGTGGTGGGGGTGGTGTTGCTGCTGCTCGCGCGCGGGTGGCGCAGCGCCGCCGTGGGGGCCGCGGTGCTGGTGGGGGCCGGTGCGCTGGTCGTGCCGTCCTATGTGCCCGAGGCGCGTGCCGCCGACGGGCCGGAAGTGGTTGTGCTGCAGTCGAACATCCTCTTCGGCAAGGCCGACCCGAAAGCGGTGGTCTCGACGGTGCGCGACAACGATGTCGATCTACTCACCGTCGAGGAACTGACCTTCGACGCGATCACGGCGCTGCGCGCGGCCGGGCTGGAGGAGCAGCTTCCGCACGTCTACCTCGAAGCGGCCCACGCGGGCGGGGGAGGCACCGGGATCTACAGCCGCTATCCCTTGCGCGACACCAGGAAGTTCGACGGATTCGTGATGAGCAACCTCGGCGCGACCATGGAACACCCGCAGCGCGGCCCGATCTCGGTGTTCGCCTTCCATCCCATGCCGCCGAACCTGGACTTCGTGGCGTGGTCGAACGAGATGCGCCGGGTCGACGAGATCCTCGCCGCCACCAGCGCGCCCGCGATCGTCGGCGCGGATTTCAACGCGACCCAGAATCATTCGGCCTACCGGGCACTGCTCGACGGCCCGTTCGCCTCGGCCGCCGACCAGACCGGCGACGGCATCCTGCTCACCTACCCCGCCGACCGCCGCTGGGGTCCGTTGCTCGGTATCGACTACGTGCTCGTCGCCGGTGGCGTCGCCGAAGACGTTCGCACACTGACCCTTCCGGGCACCGACCATCGCGCTGTGCTCGCCACGCTCCGAATGGACCGCTGACACTTCTGGATTACCATGTGAGCGCTCGACAGCGGAGGCTTCGTGTCCGCGTCATTTCCGGGGAGGACAGCGTATGAGAAGACATCGGTTCGGCGTGGCCGTGGCCGCGGCACTGATGAGTGTGGGGGTGCTGGTCACCGGTTGCTCGACGGCGAACACCGTCACCGGCGACCAGGCGGTACCTACGCAGGACAACCCGTGGGAGGTGGCGGGCGCGACCTCGAGCGAGGGGCCGAGCGGCCCGCGCCCGGGTGTGCCCGACACCGACAAGAAGGCCGAGAACACCGACAACGGTGCCATCGACAAGCTCGCGATGAACGCGATCGCCGACATCGAAGAGTACTGGCAGGGCGAGTATTCCAAGACGTTCCGCGGCGACTTCAAGCCCGCTTCGAAGTACATCTCCTGGTCGGCGCGGGCCTCGGAGGCTGAGTCGGTGGAGTTCTGCTTCGGCAGCACCTACAAGCTGGTCAATGCCGCGTACTGCCCGCTCAACCACACCATCGGTTGGGACCGTGAGGTGCTGTTGCCGCTGCTGGTCGACAAGTACAAGGAGATGTCGGTGGTGATGGTGCTGGCCCACGAGTACGGGCACGCCATCCAGGCACAGGCCGACCTGCTGCGCGGCTTCCTGATGGACGGCCTGGTGAAGGAGCAGCAGGCCGACTGCCTGGCCGGTGTGTTCCTCCGCCATGTGGCCGAAGGTAATTCGAAGCACTTCACCCTCAACACCACCGACGGCCTCAACGGTGTCCTCGGCGCGACCGTCGCCGTGCGCGACCGCGACCCCAACGACCCCGACGCCATCCACGGCTCGGCGTTCGAGCGGGTCACCGCGGTGCAGATGGGTTACACCGACGGCGCCAAGGCGTGCAAGGCCATCGACAAGGACGAGATCGCCAAGCGCCGCGAGGGGCTGCCGGTAACCTTCGAGGAGGACGAGCGCGACAAGCAGTTGCCGGTGGACCAGGAAACGCTCAGCACGCTCGCCACCCAGCTCGGCAAGTCGATGCCGGTGCAGAACGCGCCCAAGTTCGACTACAGCGGCGTCACCCGCAACTGCGCGAAAACGACCACGACCGAACCGGTCTCGTACTGCCCCTCGTCCAACACCATCGGCACCGACGTGCCCGCCATGGCCGAGCGGGCCGGAGAAGGCGCGAGCGGTGAGGAGGAACCGCTGTCGGCGGTCGTCACCGGCGACTACAACGCCGCCGTGGTGTTCGTCTCCCGCTATGCCCTTGCGCTGCAACAGGATCGGAAGGTATCGCTGACCGGCGCGGCCACCGCCGGCCTTCGCACGGCCTGCCTGTCGGGTGCGCTCACCACGAAACTCAGTGAGCCGGGCAGTGATCCGCGCCTGTCGGCGGGCGACCTCGACGAGGCGGTCTCCGGCCTGCTCGCCGACGGCCTGGCCGCCAGCGATGTCGACGGCAAGGTGGTGCCGAGCGGATACCAGCGCCTCGAGGCCTTCCGCACCGGCGTCCTGCAAGGCGAGCAGGTCTGCTGGACTCAGTTCGAGTAATCAGGAAACCGGCAGCGATCGAAGGGAGCTGAGGGTGTTCGCCACCGCGCGGGCAGCCTCGGCTCCCTTCGTCACGAAGTGGTTGGTGTAGTAGTCCACGTGCTCGCTGTGCTCGTGGAAGTGGTGCGGGGTGAGCACCACCGAGAACACCGGCACATCGGTGTCGAGCTGCACCCGCATCAGCCCGTCGATCACCGCCGAGGCGACGAAGTCGTGGCGGTAGATGCCGCCGTCGACGACCAATGCGGCGGCGACGATCGCCTCGTAGCGGCCGGTGGCGGCCAGGCGCTTGGCGTGCAGCGGGATCTCGAAGGCGCCCGGCACGTCGAACACCTCGACCACCGCCTGGTCGAAGCCCAGGTCGGCGTACTCGGCGAGGAAGCCCTCGTGTGCTTTGTTGACGATGGAACTGTGCCAGCTGGCGCGGATGAAGGCGACGGCGCCGGAAGTGGTGTTTCCCATGGTCGGAGTCTACTAGGCGACAAGTTACTTGTCGGTAATATGGTTCGTGAGCCAGTCGACGACGTCGCCGATCACCTCGTCGCGCTCGGGTTCGTTGAAGACCTCGTGGTAGTAGCCCGCATAGCGGCGCACGGTCTTGTCGGCCGAGCCCGCGTCGCGTTCCAGCACGTCGGCGCTCGACGGCGCGGCGATCGCGTCGCCGGTGCCGTGCAGCACGAGCAGCGGTGCGGTGAGCGAACCGAGGCGCTGCTTCACCAGTTCGGTGTGGCGCAGGATTTCCACGGCCGTGCGCGCGGGCAGCTTCCCCCGGAACACCAGCGGGTCGTTGTCGTAGGCGCGGACCACCTCGGGATCGCGGCTGATCTCCGACGAATCCAGTTTCAGCACACCGAGATTCGGGGCCAACCGGGTGAGCAGTGGCGCCGCCGCGCGCTGCACCGGATTGCCGAGCGGGATGTCGAGCGGCGGTGCGGACACCACGACACCCGTCACGTCGACGGGCGCGCGGGTGGCCAGATGCAGGACCACGAGACTGCCCATCGAATGCCCGAGCAGGAAACGCGGCAGGCCGGGGTCGGCGGCGCTCGCGATGTCGAGCAGGGCCGCCACATTGTCGGCGGCGGCATCCATCGAACCGATATTGGCCCGGTGACCCGCCGAGTGCCCGTGCCCGACATGGTCGAGGGCGTACACCGCGAACCCGGCCTCGGCCAGCGCGGCACCGACGTATTCGTAGCGGCCGGAATGTTCGGCCACGCCGTGGACCAGTGTCACCACGGCTCGCGGCGCGTCGGGTCGCCATGCGCGCCAGGCGATCCGCCCGCCGTTGCCCGCGAATTCACCGGTCTCGGTGGTCATTGCTGCGTTCCTGTCGGCTCGGGCGCTGTCCGGTCGGTGGACGCGGCCTGCTCTGGCCGGTCGCTCGGTGCGGCGAGCCGCTGGATCAGACGCCGGTTGAATTCGATCAGCCGAGCGTAGTTGAGACGCGAGATCCGTTCGTCGGTTCCGTGTATCCGCTCCAGGTCTTTGGCGTCGAGCACAATCGGCGCGAAATTACAGCGCGTGTCGACCAAATCGTCGTAGTGGCGCGAATCGGTGGCACCCGGCACCAGACCGGTGGTGGTGACGATGCCGGGCACCAGACCGGTCGCGAGTTCGGCGATCAGTTCGTAGGCGGGCCCGGGGCCGTCGACCCGTGACGGCTCGGAGGTGGGGCCGACGAGTTCGACCGTCACGCCGTCGTCGCCGATCACCCGGCGGCAGTGCGCGAGGACAGCCGCGGCCGAATCACCGGGCAGGATACGGAAATTCACCAGCGCCTCCGCGCTCTGCGGCAGCACATTGGCCTTCACCCCACCCGCGATCACCGTGGGTGCCGTCGTCGTGCGCACCAGCGCTTCGGTGCTGGGAGCCAGTGCCATGATCCGGGTGAGCAGCGGTGCCGCGAGCCGGGACAGCACCTCGGAATCGGTGAGCCCGAGCAGCTTGCGGCGTGGCCCGGGCAGGGCCACTCGCATCCGGGCGAGCATGTCGGCGATCACCGGCGTCAGTCGCAACGGCATCGGCCGGTCCTGCACCCGCGCCACCGCGCGAGCCAGCCTGCCGACCGCGGTCTGGCGCCCGGGCATCGAGGAGTGCCCGCCGGTCTCGGTCACCGAAAGCCGCACCGTCGCGTAGCCCTTCTCGCCGAGCATGATGCTGGCGACCGGCCGGTCGACGCCGTCGGCGACCCCGTCGGTGATGACACCGCCCTCGTCGAGCAGCAGATCGGCCCGTACGCCGAGGTCGCGCAGATGCCCGGCCATGCGCACCGCGCCGCCGTCGCCGAACACCTCCTCGTCGTGACCGAAGGCCAGATAAACCGTGCGGGTCGGCCGGATTCCGTTCCGCAGTGCCCACTCGACGGCCTCGAGGACGGCGAGCACGCGGCTCTTGTCGTCGATCGCGCCCCGGCCCCAGATGAACTCGTCGTCGACCACACCGGCGAACGGCGGATGGGTCCAGCGTTGCGGGTCGTCGGCCGGGACCACGTCCTGATGGGCCAGCAGAATCGCCGACACACCCTCCTCGACGCCCGGCCAGCGGTAGAGCCTGCTGCGGCCGAACACGGTGAGCTCGAGCTCGGCGTGGGTCAGCGGGAACGCGGCCTCGAGGTGGTCGGCAAGGCGGGCGAACTCGGCGTCGGCGCTGCGGGCGGGATCGTCGGCCGAGACCGTCGCGCAGCGCAGGGCCGCGGCCAGTCGTTCGGCCACCTCGTCGTCGGCACCGTCGGTGACGGGGGAGTGGGCACTGTTGTCGGTGATCGGGCGCACCTGCGCCATTCTCGCCGGACACGCGGCGGAAAGTGCGGCGAATCGTCGCGAGTGTCATGCGGTCCGACCGGCGCGCGACGGTGCATCTAAGCTGAACACCATGGCAGGAGGCAAGGGCGGCAAGCCGTCGAAGGAAGCCAAGGCCGCGGCTAAAGCGGCCCGTAAGCAGGCATCACGCGAACGTCGTCAGCAGTTGTGGCAGGCGTTCAACATGCAGCGCAAGGAAGACAAGGCGCTGCTGCCGCTGATGATCGGCGCACTCGTGGCCACGACGGTGGTGTTCTTCGTCATCGGCCTGATCTTCGACATGCAGTGGTTCCTGCTGCCGCTCGGTCTGCTGCTCGGTGTGCTGTTCGCCTTCATCATCTTCGGGCGGCGCGTGCAGAAGAACGTCTACCGCAAGGCCGAAGGCCAGGCGGGCGCGGCGGCGTGGGTGCTGGAGAACCTGCAGGGCAAGTGGCGGGTCGCCAACGGCGTGGCCGCGACCACCCAGCTCGACGCGGTGCACCGCGTGATCGGTCTGCCGGGCGTCATCTTCGTCGCCGAGGGTTCGCCGCAGCGGGTCAAGTCGCTCATCGCGCAGGAGAAGAAGCGCACCGGGCGCCTCATCGGCGACACCCCCATCTACGAGGTGATCGTCGGCAACGAGGAAGGGCAGACCCCGCTCAAGGACCTGCAGAAATTCCTCACCAAGCTGCCGCGCAACATCGACGTCAAGCGGATCGACCAGATCGAGGGCAGGCTCTCGGCCCTCAGCTCCCGCAGCGGCGGTCCCGCGATGCCGAAGGGCCCGATGCCCCCCGGCGCGAAGATGAAGGGCATGCAGCGCGCCATCCGTCGCCGCTGACCCACCACGTCGCGAGCCCGTCACCGTGCAAGGTGACGGGCTCGCCGCTTTTTCAGGCCTGGGATGTACGTCCGGTCAGCAGCCACAGCACACGGTCGTAGGCCAGCAGGTGATAGCCGACGAGGACAGCGGCCGAGATCAGCGCCAACCGGGGCAGCGTCGCTGCCCACAGGGCCGCGGCCCCGCCGAACAGCACAGCGAGCTCGACCCCGAGCCGCACCGGACCGGGGACCGGCACCGGCGCGTCACCGCTGCGGCTCGGGTCGTCGGGGACCGCGAGCGTGCCCCACAGCACAGCCGCCGCGACCGGCAGCACCACGACGAGCAGATATCGCCACGGGGAATCGAAGGCACGCCAGCCGAACACCCCGAACGAGGTGATGGCGATCAGTTCGAGCAGAAAACGGACGGCCAACAGGGCCGGATTCAGTGACACGGCCTGATCGTATGGCCGCGCCGCACGCCGCGCGCTCGATCAGCGGGCGTTGACCAGGGCGGTGCCGGTGGCCTGGTCGTGCATGCCGCGGCCGTCGGCATCGGTGAACAGTGCGGGCACCACGAAGAACACCAGCACCTGCCGGGCCAGCGCGCGCACGAACCCGACCGGCACGGGTGCGTCGATCCGCGCCACCCGCATGCGCAGGAAGTACTGGCCGGGGGTGAACCCGAACAGCGTCACCGCGAGCACACCGATCACGAACCACACCAGCAGCGGCACCGACGACGACGCGAAACTGCCGGTGATGACGGCCGCGATGCCCACCGCGATGAACCAGTCGACGAACAGCGCCACCACCCGCCGCCACGTCGGGGCCAGCGAGCCAGCGCCCTCGCGAGGCAGCCCGTAGAGCTCGCCGGGGTAACCCGCTGTCTCGTCGTCGCCTTCGGTGGGATTGCCCGAGAGCCATGTGCCGGTGATGCGCGCCATGAGTTCCAGGATAGAGCCGGGTCAGGGGCGGCTACCGACCGCATTGACGGAGGTCACGTGAGCGCGCGCGGGTGAAGATGGCAGGATTGGGCCTGCAGGTCGCGCCCGGATGGCAGACATCACCGTCGCCCGGCATGCGCGTAACACTGGCGAAACACAGCCTTGACTGTAGGGAAACACCGCGTCCATAACGTCAGGTCGCGACGAACCCACGCATCGTGACGGGCTGGGAACCGATCCGTAAGGAGAACAAGTGACGTTCAGCACGGCCGAAGAGGTCATCCAGTACATCAAGGAACAGGACATCGAGTACGTCGATATCCGTTTCTCGGACCTTCCCGGCGTCCAGCAGCACTTCTCGATCCCGGCCAAGGCGTTCACCGCCGACCTGGCCGAAGAGGGTCTCGCGTTCGACGGTTCCTCGGTGCGTGGCTTCCAGTCGATCGACGAGTCGGACATGCTCCTGCTCCCCGACTTCAGCACCGCCCGGATCGACCCGTTCCGTGCCGCGAAGACGCTCAACCTGAACTTCTTCGTGCACGACCCGTTCACCCGTGAGGCCTACTCCCGCGACCCGCGCAACATCGCGCGCAAGGCGGAGGAGTACCTGCGTTCGACCGGTATCGCCGACACCGCGTACTTCGGTGCCGAGGCCGAGTTCTACATCTTCGACGGCATCCGCTACGGCTCGGGCATGAACGGCTCGTTCTACGAGATCGAGTCGATCTCGGGCTCGTGGAACACCGGCAACGAGTTCAACCCGGACGGCAGCCGCAACCTCGGCTACAAGGTCCGCAACAAGGGCGGTTACTTCCCCGTCGCCCCGTACGACCACTACGTCGACCTGCGCGACAAGATCTCGACCAACCTGCAGAACGCGGGCTTCGAGCTCGAGCGCGGCCACCACGAGGTCGGCACCGCCGGTCAGGCCGAGATCAACTACAAGTTCGGCACCCTGCTGGGCGCTGCGGACGACCTGCAGCTGTTCAAGTACATCGTGAAGAACACCGCGTGGCAGGAAGGCAAGTCTGTCACCTTCATGCCGAAGCCCCTCTTCGGTGACAACGGCTCGGGCATGCACGTGCACCAGTCGCTGTGGAAGGACGGCAAGCCGCTGTTCCACGACGAGGCCGGCTACGGCGGCCTGTCGGATCTGGCGCGCCACTACATCGGCGGCATCCTGCACCACGCCCCGTCGCTGCTGGCGTTCACCAACCCGACCGTCAACTCCTACCACCGTCTGGTGCCGGGCTACGAGGCCCCCATCAACCTGGTGTACTCGCAGCGCAACCGCTCGGCTGCCGTGCGTATCCCGGTGACGGGCAACAACCCGAAGGCCAAGCGCATCGAGTTCCGCGCGCCCGACTCCTCGGGTAACCCGTACCTGGCCTTCGCCGCCATGATGATGGCCGGCCTGGACGGCATCAAGAACAAGATCGAGCCGCTGGCTCCGGTCGACAAGGACCTCTACGAGCTGCCGCCCGAGGAGGCCAAGAACATCCCGCAGGCCCCCACCAGCCTCGCGACGGTCATCGACCGCCTCGAGCAGGATCACGACTACCTCACCGAAGGCAACGTCTTCACCGAGGACCTGATCGAGACCTGGATCCAGCTCAAGCGCGACAACGAAATCGCGCCGGTGAACCTGCGTCCGCACCCGTACGAGTTCGAGCTGTACTACGACGTGTAAATCTCACCTGTGCGAACGGGCCTGATCGGCCCGTTCGGTTCGCAGTGGGTACGCAGTAAACGGTTGAGTCCACCCGTTCCGTGAGCACACGGCGGGTGGACTTTTCCGTATCCGAGGTTCGCGACGGAGCTAAGCGCCCTCGAGTGCCATGGTCGGCACCGTGCGCGTCGAGCAACCGTCCGGCGCTGCCTGCCCAGCGAGGCGGTCATCGATCCAGCGCAGGACCGCGGTCGTCGCACTGATCTGCAGGCTCACGTGCTCGCTCAACTGGTCCCGCACCGAGGTGATCCGTGCTCCCGTTGCGCACCACCACGCCGTCGCCTGGTCGGCCCAGGTGATGTCGAGGATCTCGTCGTGCACGGCGTTGTAGCTGAGCAGCGGTGCGGTCGGTACCACGGTGCCGAATTCGAGGCCGGTGAACGATGCCTGTACCTGGTCCATCAGTTGTGAAAACGGGATCGTCAGGTAGTCGTCCATGCGCAGGAACGCGTGCTGAGCCACGTTCGGTGTCACGCATCTGCTGTCGCCCGCGGCCATCAGAGCGTGTCCGGCCGGCGTCAGATATTCGGCGAAAGCCGCCGCCAGCCGTGGATCGGCGCGCATCATGCCCGGCAGCAGCGACGGCAGGAAGCCGGAGAACGGGCCGCCGTCGAGCTTCTCCAGATAGCGGCCGATCGGCGCGGTCCAACCACCCATGGCTACACCGACCAAGTGGATTTCGGGAGCGTAGGTCGGATGGACCTGCGCGGCCCAGCTGGTACCGAACGACCCGCCGGAGTAGCCCATCGCGGCGACCGGGGTCTCGGTGCCCCACAGTCCGAGCGGTGTGAAAGCCTCGGCCGCGCGCACGCCGTCGAGCGCGGCGTAACCCGGCTGTCTCGGGGTGAACATCGACCCTTTCGGGCCCTCCCAGTCGGGTACGGAAATCGCATGACCGGACGACAACATCTGGTCGATCTGCATGAGATCCAGTGAGGCGTCGTACTTGTCGGGCGCTCCTTGGCGCAGCACGTACGAGGGAGCGCACTGTGGGGCCGATGCATCCGTGGCGGCCTGATAGCTGATCAACCCTTTGACCTGCCCGCTTCGTGGGCGCAGCACCGTCGTCACGGTCGCCATCGGTCGGCCGTCGGTATCGGTCGTCCGATACAGCAACTGCCAGGCGTCGGCGTTCTGCGCCTGAGGTCCGAGCGAGGCCACCTCGACGGGCCGCGAGTTCAGAATGGTGCCAGGCGCGGTCGAGTCCCATCCCGATGGCGGGGTGTAGAACGAGTCGTGCTGCGGAGTCGTCAGCGGATCCGCACTACCGACCGCCATGGAAGTACTGGTGAAGCATAGCGCGGCCGAAACCGCGATCAGTATCGAGCGCACGCGACCGCGTTCGGCTGAACGCGCTGCACCACAGGCTGATACGGCTCTGCCCATCCTGGGAACCACCCCTCCCTCGAGGGGAACTGCCACCCGAGAATCCCCTGAAGGCAGTCAGAGTACATCTGCCGATCGCGACAAATATCCGAAATGACAGCGGTGCAAGTCACAGAAGGTTCGATGATCGACCGGAAAAACCTGTTCCGTCTCAGGGGAGCGTTGGGTGTTTCCAGAGGTGGTTCGCGGCTGCCGACGACGGGTGGTCGGGGCTGGCGAATCGGCCCCCGGATATCGGGGCTGGACGGGTGAGCGGATTGCGGTAATAGTCCAGGGGTGCGATGGGGCGTTGTGGCGGCGCGGGCGATGGCCGGCGTGGCGTTGGTGGTCGGGATGGCGGCGGCGCCGGTGGTGGCCGAGGCGCCGGTGGAGTTCACGTGGACCCAGGAGTATCTGACCGCGGCCGACGGAACCCGGTTGCACGCGGATGTGTTGCGGCCTCCCGGTCTGGCGCCGGATGCGCGGACGCCGGTGCTGTTGACCGCCAGCCCGTACCGAGCGCACCTGGCCTATCTCAGTGTGCCTCGACCCGAAGGCGGGCCATCGACCGAGAATCTGCCGGTCGAATGGGCGCTGAAGGCGGGGTACACCTATGTGATCGTCGATCTGCGCGGCTTCGGCGGGTCCAACGGCTGCCCGGATTACGGCGGGCCGGGGGAGCGCTCGGATGTGGTCGCGGCGGTCGAGTGGGCGGCGAGCAGGCCGTGGTCGACCGGCCGGGTCGGCATGGTCGGCACCTCCTATGAGGGCTGGACCGGGATGATGGCGCTGGCCGAGAAGCCGAAGGGGCTCGCGGCGGTCGCGGCGTTCGCGCCGGTCGTCGACCCGTATTCGTACCTGTACATGCAGGGCACCTCGTGGAAGTTCGGCGGCAAACCGCTGACCGAAGACGGTGTGCGCCCCGCCGACATGGCAGGCGGTGAGCACCTGGCCATCGCGTCGACCCCCGGACACTGGGCCGACAGCGACGAGTACAAAGCCAACGCCGTCCAGATGACCCAGGCCTGCGCCGACAGCTACCTCGGGCTCACCATGAACCACAACGGCGCCGACCCCGGCTGGCGGGAGCGCGACATGGTCGAAGACCTTCGCGGCAACACCACCCCGCTGTTCCTCGGCCAGGGTTTCCTCGACGCCAATACCCGCGCCGACCGGGTCATCGAGGCCTGGGAAGCGCGGGGCCCGGGCGAGCATCGTGCCTGGTTCGGACAGTGGGGGCACTCCGATTGCCGGGAGAAGTGCGGCACACCGCATTTCGCCGCCCAACTGTACGCATTCCTGGACCGGCACGTGGCCGGCGCCGACATCGAGGTGCCCGGCCCGCCGGTCACCGTCGGCCAGTTCGACGGCGGGTGGCGCAGCGAAGACGTGTGGCCGCCGGTCGACACGCGCCGCACGACGGTCCAGTTGCGCACCGGAACCTATGTCGATCGAGGTCTTCTGCCCGGCGCCGACCGGGAGATCTGGTCCATCTCGGATCCGGTCACCCAGCCGGTGCACCTGGCGGGCCGCCCCACCGCGTCCCTGACGCTGTCCGGTCCGCCCGAGGCGACGGTCGCACTCGAGCTGTACGACATCGCCCCCGACGGCCGCGCCACGGTGATGAGCCGGGGGATCGCCCCGGTTCGCACCGAAACCCAGGTCCGGCTGCTGTGGCAGGACGCGCGGTTGGCTGTCGGGCATCGGTTGGGCGTGCGCATCACCGATGTGGTCGACGACGTGTGGTCGCATACACCGACCAATGCGCGGGTCACCGTCGAGGCGGCCCGAGTGGAACTGCCGTTGCTCACCGCCGCCCGCGAGCTGAACCTGTCCGGTGGTGTGCCGACCTGGCATGCGCGGTGGCGCGGTGCCGAAACCGTCGAACTCGGGCAGGCGCTGTTGAACGATCCGGCAGTGCGGGTCGAACTGCCTGCTTAAACCTGCCGGGAGACAGCCTTTTCCGAGCCCTCGAGCACGCGGAAGACCTGGTCGGGATGGGTCAGCTGCGGGTAGTGCCCGGCACCGGCGATGGTGGTGATTCGGTGGGCGGTCGGCTGCGTCAGCGGGTCGTCGGCACCGACGACGATGTCGACCGGAACCCGGACCTCGGCGAGTTTCGCGGCCAGGTCGGCACGGTATCGGTCCTTGCGTACCGACCGCATGATCGCGAACGTACGCTGAGCCACCCCGTTGCGCCGCAAGCCCGCGACCGCCGATTCGATCGCCGCGCCATTCGGAATACCCAGGCGCGAGGCGAGTTTCGCGGCCGGAAGCCGCTTCGCGACAGCGGCAGCCAGCGGCGAAGCGGTAATCCACGGCAGCTGAGGCTGGAGGAACCACGGTGCGATCAGCACCAGTCGCGAAACCCGATCCGGGTGGCGCAGCGCGTATTCGACGGCGGCACCGGTGCCGAGGGAGTGCCCGACGAGCACGGGCGTGCTGCGTACCGGCGCGAGCAGGTCATCGATCCACTCGGCTGTCGACATGTCCGACGCGGCCGAGCGGCCGAGTCCGGGCATGTCCGCGGCGAGGACCGAACCTTCCAACCCATCGGCGAGATCGGCCCACGAATCGCTGTCGAGCGGAATGCCGTGCAGCAGCACATAATCTGGGTCGGCATGATCGCCACTCAGCCAGGTTCCCGTGCGGAAACCGGCTGCCCGCGTCGTCTCCACGGCACCGTTACGAGTCGCGACGATCCGGTCGGCATAGGACCGCAGGAGATCGCCGACCGGTGGCTGCGTGATACCCAGCCGTGCGGCGACTTCGTCGCTGGCCGAGGTGTCGTATCGGTCGCTGCTGATGAACGACAGCGTCTCGGGATCGGTCTGGGTGAGTGCCCGTGGCAGCCGCCGCAAGATTTCGGCAGGGACGGTGAAGCGCGGTGCGCGGACATGCAAGTGATCGGCGACGAGGCGGATCAGCTCGGGAAGATTTGGGGTTGTGGCGTCGAGGACGGCGTAGGAACGTCCCTCTGTGTCGGGCAGGGTGGGCAGCCCGACGATGAACCGGGTGAGGTAGTCCAGGTCGACGACCGGGATGAACGTGTCGGCCGACCCCGGCAGCACGGGCAACTTCCCGCGCCACAGCAAGTCGATCAGGTCTGCGAGCCCGAAGAACTGACCGGGGCCGACCACACCGGACGGGTTGGCGAAGGTCAGAGGAATATCCCTGTCAGCAGCCACTTTTCGCAGCAGCGCGTCGGCCTCGACCTTCGAAGCCTCGTAGGCACCGGAACGGTAGTCGGTGTGCCCGGCCTCGGCGCGATATCCGGTGATGTGCACGATTCTGCGTAGATCCGGCTGTCGCGCCGCCCATTCCAGCACGTGCAGCGCACCGTCGAGATTGACCCGACGAGCCACGTCGGGATCGAGCCCGAACTTCATCAAGGCGGCCGCGTTGTACACATCGCGTACCCCTTCGATCGAGTCATCCAGTGCCAGATCTGGTTCGGTGATATCGGTGGTGGTGATCGTGAGACCGGCGGTGTCCACGCCTTGCTCGACCAGCCACGTGGACAGGCGCTGCTCACTGCCGGCGCGCAAGGCAGCCGTGACGGTGTGCCCCGTGCGCAGCAATTCCGCGACCAGTGAGCGGCCGATGAATCCGGCCGCCCCGAAAACGATCGAATCGGTATGAACCATGGTGTCCTACTTTCAGTAGACCGATTGGCATATTTTATAGTGATAGAAGAGCCCCGCTGCGAGCGCTGCGGGATCAGACGAGGAGGTCGATGGTGTCGGCCAGCTGATCTAGAGGGCGACGATCGCGGTGTGCTCTGGCCAGCACCAATCCGCCCTCGATCAGGGCGAGTGCCGCCGTGGCGAGGCGTTCGGGCTCGGGGTGGCCGAACGCGGTCAGTCGCTCCCGGATGGCGTCTTCCCAGAGGCGGTAGGTGGCCGAACAAGTTTGTTGCACAGCATCATTGGTCGACGCGGTATCCAATGCCACTGCCGCCACCGGGCAGCCGATGGTCCAGTCGGAGGCTTCGAGTTGATCGCCGAGTAGCCGCAGCATGGTGTGTGCGAATTCCCGTGCGTCGTTCGCTTCGATAGTGCGGATCAACTGCGCCATCTCGGTGCCACTGTCGGTGAGTGCCGCCGAGATCAGCTCGTCCTTACCGCCGGGGAAGTGAAAATACAGCGACCCGCGCGGCGCTCCACTGTCCTCGACGATCTGCTTGAGTCCGGTGCCGAAGTAGCCGCGCGATTCGATCAGCGACCGGGTGGTCCTGATCAGCTTGCACCGTGTTTCGGCTCCTTTTGCACCCACGAGACAAAACTAGACCGGTCAACATATTTTCGCAAGGTCAGCCTGCGGTGAGCAGCTCGGCGGCTTCAGTGCAGAGGCGTGCGATGGTTTCGGCGACCGGTTCCACATGCGTGACCAGCCCGACGCCCTGACCCGCGTCGACCGGCGCGATCCGTGGATCGTCGGCGGCAATGGCCGCGCGCAGATCATCGACACCGGGCGGGTTCTCGTCACCCTCGGCCCTGGTCCACGGATCGGTGAATTCGTTGCGCAGCACCCGCGCCGGATAGATCGGCGGCCACGGCAGGTCGAGTGCCTCGTCGAATTCGGTGGTCACCACGGTGCTGGTGGAATCGGCGGCGAGCATGGCCCGCCGCGCGTTCTCGCCCAGCAGCGACTCCTCGGCGGCGGCCAGACAGGTACCGAGCCACGCGCCCGACGCCCCGGCGGCCAGGACCGCGGCCAATGTCCGTCCGGAACCGATGCCGCCCGCGGCGAGCACCGGCACGCTCGCGATGTCGAGCACCGCGTCGAGCAGCGGCATGAGCGCCAGCCGGTCGGCGCCGTGCCCGCCGCCTTCGCTGCCGCGCGCGACGATCACATCGATGCCCGCCTCCTGTGCCCGGTGTGCACCGGGTACGTCGTAGACCTGCGTGATCGCGAGAATGCCTGCCGCTTGGACCTCGGGCACCCAGGAGAAATCGGTACCGAAACTGATCGACAACGCCCGTGGACGGGCGGCGAGAGCGGTGTCGAGCAGGTCGGCTTCGCGTGTGCGTACCCAGTCGACCAATCCGATGCCCACCGGGGCGCCGCCTGTCTCGCTCAGTTCGCGGCGCAGTGCCTGCGCCGAACCGGCACTGCCCATCCCGATCATGCCGAGCCCACCCGTCTCGGTCACCGCGGCCGCGAGCCGTCCACCCGCCGCGCCGCCCATCGGCGCGTTCACGATCGGGACCCGCAGACCGAGCGAGCGCGACCAGGCGGTGGACAGGACCGGATCGGGGGTCATCGGCGCGGCTCCTCTCGTCCCGGACGGGCGCCGGGCGCGGCAGTTCCCATCATGACAGCCCGAATGAACACGACCTGTCGGCCTGGGCGCGTATGTTCGACGGCACTGCCGCATCGACACCAACGGGGGTCCGGATGACGATCAGAGATCGACTGGAACAGGCCATCACCGAACCGCCGACAGTCTTCGGCGAACCTACCGACACGGCCGATGGCGCCACCGTCATCACCGTCGCTCGCGGCGGCGGATTCGGCAGGCCCGCACGGCCCGTCGGCGTCTTCGTCATTCACGAAGGCCGAGCGCACTGGTCACCGGCGGTCGACGCCAATCGCATTGCCCAACTGGGGGAGTGGATCGGTCTGCTCACCGGCGTGATCCTGGCGCTCGCCCTGTTGCGCCGTCCGCCGTGGCCGGATCTGCGCCGCCACTGATCCCGGTCGCTACCAGCTTCTCGAACTGCTGCCATGCTCGCTCGGCGGGCAGCGGATCGGCCGGGTCGATGATCTCCGCGGTGAGGCCGAGTAGTCCCCAGGACACGAACGCGACGGTGGTCGCGGGCCAATCGCCGAACAGTTCGGCGATCAGTTCCGCCAAACCGCGTCGGTAGGCGTGGATCACGGTGGTCGCCGCTTTGGGCCCCACCAGCGGCCGGTACACCTCGGGATACCGGCCCGCGAGCTGGAACAGCACCCGCAGCCGGCCGAGCGGGGAGGCCCCGGCCGCGGTGTTCGCGATTTCGCGGCGCAGGAATTCGGTGCAGCTCACCAGCAGCAGGTCGTCCTTGTCCCGGTAGTGGGCGTAGAAGGTGGACCGGCCCACGTCGGCGCGTTCGATGATGTCGCTCACCGTCACCCGCTCGTAGCCACGCTCGATCATCAGCTCGATCAGCGCGCGGTGCAGGGCGTCGCGGGTGCGCCGGACGCGGCGATCGGTGTGCTCGGACATCGTGCCTCCCGGACGGATTTCCCGGATCTGTGCGGAAACGGACAGATCGCCACATCTTGCGCCTGGTCGCGGCAACGACCTCGCCCGACCATAGGTTCATGACAGGAAATCAGCTTCTCATTCCCATGTTCGTCGACGACGGCGACACCGGTCTGCTCATCGCGGGCCTGCGCCGCTACAACTTGTTCACCAGTGTGTTCTTCCTCGGCAGGCATCGCGCGCTGCTCACCGAACTCGTCACGGCCGCAGGGGTGCGCCCCGGTGACCGCGTGCTCGATATCGGTTGTGGCCCGGGAAAACTCGTCCGCGCCCTCGGTATCGCGACGGGCTCGACGGGTGCAGCCGTCGGTGTCGACCCGTCGGCGGCCGCCATCGACGACAACCGGCGGCGCGACCGCACACCTCATCACCGATACGAGCAGGGGCCCGCGCAGCGATTGCCTTTCGGTGATGCCGAATTCGATGTGGTGACCAGCACTTTCGTCATGCATCACATCCCGGAGCAACACCGTGCGGAGGCGCTGGCGCAGATGTGGCGTGTGCTGCGTCCCGGCGGCAGGTTGCTGCTTGCCGATGCCTCACCGTCACCTCTAATGCGCAGATTGCTCGCACCGATGTTCGGCGGCTTCGACGCTGTCGATATCCGCCGCTACCGTGACCAGCTGGCGGCCATCGGATTCACCGAGCTCGGCTACACCCAGAGCCGTTATCAGACCGGCGTTCTCACCTGTGTGAAACCCGCATCCGGAGCCGCTCAGCGCTGATCGGCTCGACTTGTCGGTGCCCTCGGCTAGGGTCGGGGCAACAGGATCGCAATCGAGCACGGGGGTGTCGCATGGAGTTCGATCAGCGCGAAGCGCAGGCACGGGAATTCGCCGTCGCGGCGCACGGTGACCAGCGTTATGGGGAGCGGCCGTACGTCACCCATCTCGCGGCCGTGCGCGGTGTGCTCGACGACTTCGGCTTCGGCGGCGATCTCGCGGTGGCGGCCTGGCTCCACGACGTCATCGAGGACACTCCGGTCACCGCCGAAGAGGTCGAATCCCGTTTCGGTCGTGCGGTTCTCGATCTCGTCTGGGCGGTCACCGGCGTGGGCTCGGACCGCAAGGCACGAAACCTGGACGCCTACACCAAGATCGCCGCCCACCCCCGCGCCGTGATCCTGAAACTCGCCGACCGCACGGCCAATGCCGAGGCGAGCCCACCCGCCTCCAGCTGGATGGGCATGTACCGCACCGAGCACCCCACCTTCAAAGCGCATCTCGGCGGATTGCTCGCCGACGACCCGACGGTCGCCCGCATGTGGGAACGTCTCGACCGCCGATTAGGCCCCGAGGTGGCCGCGCCGTCCGCGCAATGGGCCGAGATCGACCGGCTCGTGGCGGCGGGCGAACACGCACAGGCGGTGGCCGCCGTCCGCGCCGCCTTCGACTGCGACCCCGGCGAAGCCGAACGCATCCTGGCCGAGCGCGCCTGACCTCAGAACGACTGCCACACAGGCTTGTTCGCGAGGGCGTACTTGTAATAGTCGGCCAGCTTCAGTTTGCTCGCGGCGGCTTCATCGATCACCACGGTGACATGCGGATGCCACTGCATCACCGAGGCCGGGCAGAACGCCGACAGCGGTCCCTCGGCGGCCGCCGCGATGGCGTCGGCCTTCCCCGCGCCGAGGGCGATCATCACCAGGTGCCGGGCTTCGCGGATGGTGCCGAGCCCTTGGGTGAGCACATGGTGCGGGACGTCGTCGGGGCCGTCGAAGAACCGGGCATTGTCCCGGCGGGTCTGCTCGGTGAGCGTCTTCACCCTGGTCCGTGAGGTCAGCGACGAACCGGGCTCGTTGAAACCGATGTGCCCGTCGGTGCCGATACCGAGCAGCTGCACGTCCACCCCACCGGCGGCGGCGATCGCGGCGTCGTAACGCCTGCCCTCGCCCGCGATGTCGCCCGCCTCCCCGTTCGGGCTCAACACACGCGCAGGATCGAGGTTCACATGATCGACGAATTCCGACCGGATCACCGAGAAGTACGACTGCGGATGGCTTTTCGGCAGCCCGACGTACTCGTCGAGCAGAAACCCGCTGGCCGTGGTGAAGTCCAGTTCGCCGTCGCGGTAGCGGCGCGCCAGTTCCCGGTAACTGCCGAGCGGCGACGACCCGGTGGCCAGGCCGAGAATCGCGTTGCCCTGGCGCACGTAGCCGCCGACGATATCGGCGACCGTGGTTGCCACTTCGTGTTCGTCCGCGCGGATCACGATTTCCATCAGCTTCCTTCCGTTCCGGCGACGAACACCCGCCGCACCTGCCATTGCCGATCGACCACGAGCACATCGGCCCGCGCACCCGCCCGCAACGTGCCGCGCTCGGCCTCGAGCCCGAGCACCCGCGCAGGCGTGCGCGTGGCAGCCCTGACCGCATCGATGAGGGGGATACCCGCATGCTCCACCGACCACCGCACCACCTCGAGCAGTGTCGCCGTGCCACCCGCGATAGCGCCGGGCGAACCGTCTTCGGTGGCGAGCCGGGCGATCCCGTGCCGCACCTGCACATCCAGGGCGCCGAGCCGGTAATCACCGTCGCTCATCCCGGCAGCCGCCATCGCGTCCGACACCAGGGCGATCTGGTCGGCGCCGACGGTGTCGAACACCATCGCGACGGTCTCGGGCGCCAGATGCACACCGTCGGCGATCAACTCGACGACCATCTCGCCGCGGCCGGCGGCGGCCAGGCAGGCGGCAGCGGGTCCGGGCCTGCGGTGATGCAGCTCGGGCATCCCGTTGAACAGGTGGGTGGCGGTGATCGGTTCGCCACCGAACCGCACTGGCCCGCCGGCTTCGGTTCGCGCCGCTCCGGAGCTGTCGGAGGGCTGCGGAGCCGTACCGGGGCTTCGTCGTGCGGGTGCCTGCTCGGTCGTTCCGCGCGGGTGGACCCACTCGGCGATCCGAGCCGACGTCGTCGCCGCGTCGGCATCGGTATGCCCCAGGCTCGGCAGCACACCGTATTCGCGCATCGCGCTGAGCAATTCGCCGAAGTGCGCGGTTTCGGGCGCCAACGTCATCGACCGGACGGTCCCGCGCGACGCCCGGTAGATCCGCTCGAACAGCATCGGATCACCGGCGACGATGGCCGCCGGATCCTGCGCACCACACCGCACCGCATTGATGAACGGCCCCTCGAGATGAACCCCGAGCAGTTCCCCGTCGTCCACCAGATCCGCCAGCACCGCCGCCTGCTCGACCAACACCTCCGGCGCCGCCGACACCAAGCTGCCGAGCAACCCAGTCGTACCGTGCGCGCGATGGTGCGCCGCCGCAACCCGCGCCCCCGCCCCGTCGGCATTGGGAAACCCGAACCCGGCCCCACCGTGACAATGCAGGTCGATCAACCCGGGCAGCACAAGGTCATCCGTCGCCTCCGGAAGTTCCTGCGGGCGTGGATAACTCGCCGCCGCACCAACCCACGTAATCGTCGCCCCATCGAATTCGACCACACCATCGGCAATCTCACCCTCACCCGTCCCGACAACACACCCCCGCAAGGCAGTCACGCCGACCCACCTATCCCTCTCCCAATACCGCCGGATACCGGCCTGCCCGCAACCGCCGCACCCCGCAGGCCCATGATCGACCAGCGCGCCGGCAGCGGCCCAACCGTTGGCAGCGTCGTTGCCCGGTATGCGCCGACCACTACCCCCGCCGCTGGCCCGACCGCTGAAATTCTTGCTGCCGGAAGCTCGGCTGCCACGACCGCGGCCAACGGTTCGACTGGTTGCACCGTTCCCGCCGGGAACGTGCCCGCCACTACCGTGAGCGGGTGTCCCGCGACCGCTGGTTGCGCGATCGCGGACAGCCTTGCTGCTGGAAGCTCGGCTGCCACGACCGCAGCCGCCGCCCCGGCCGATGGCATCGTTACTGCCGGGGACATGGTCGCCACGACCGAAGGTGGCGTCCCGACCTGGGACGCAGTTGCCACTGGTTCGGCTGCCACAACCGCCGCTGCCCGCCTGGCCGGTGGCACCGTTGCTGCCGGGAGCGTGCCCGCCATGACTGCGGGCGGTTGTCCCGCGGCCGCTGGTTGCCCGATCAGTGACATCCCCGCTGCCAGGGGGACCGCCGCCACCACGCTGTCGGCGGCCGAACGTCGCACACCGCGCGCAGCCGCAGCGACCACCGAGCCGCTCGACCCCGCCGTCACCACCTCATGCCCGTCCAACGATCGCCGCGACCACCTCACGTGCCGTCTGTGGCCCACGCGCAGCGCACGCCGCATCGGCCGCTTCCTGGCAACGCTGAATGTCGATCCCTGCCAGGGCGGCTCGGACAGCGGGCAAGGCGGGTACCGACATCGACAGGCTCGTCACTCCGAGCCCGACCAGCACCGGGGCGAGCAGGGGATCCGACGCCGCCTCACCGCATACACCGACGGACTTGCCCGATGCCGTTCCCGCAGCGCCGACCATCGCGATCAAGTCGAGCACCGCGGGCTGCCAGGGATCGAGGAGCTGCGCGAGGCTGCCCGCCATCCGGTCCGCCGCACAGGTGTACTGGCTGAGGTCGTTGGTACCGATGCTCACGAAGTCCAGGTGCGCCAGCAGATCGGCCGCCCGCAATGCCGCCGCCGGGATCTCGATCATCGCCCCGACCTTGCGCACCCCGGATTCCCTTGCCAGCGCGGCGAATCCGGCCGCCTCGTCGGCCGTGGCGACCATCGGCGCCATCACCCACAGATCGGCACCGGTCGCCTCACCCGCGCGAGCCAAAGCGGTGAGCTGGGTGGCCAGTGTCTCCGGGAACACCGACCCGATCCGCAATCCGCGCACACCGAGCGCCGGATTCTCCTCGGTCCCGAGATCGAGAAACGGCAGCGGCTTGTCCGAGCCCGCGTCGAGCGTGCGCACCACCACGCGGCGGCCCGCGAACTGTTCGAGAACCGCTGTGTAAGAGGCGGTCTGCTCGTCCAGCGAAGGCTCCGACGCCTTGCCGAGGTACATGAACTCGGTACGGAACAGGCCCACACCCTCACTGTCGACCGGCGCCGCCTTCACCGCGTCGTCGACCGTGCCGATATTGACCAGCAGGTGCACCGGGGTGCCGTCGGCCGTGCGCCCCGGCCCACTGGCCGCCGCGAGCCGCGCCTTGTCGGCGGCCGCCTGCTCGGCCGCCGCCTGCTGACGCTCGGGGCTCGGGTCGATCACCACTTCACCGGTCGACCCGTCGAGCAGCACCGGTGCGCCATCGACGAGCTTGTCGGTCTGCGGGCAGTTCACCACAGCGGGCAGTCCGAGCGATTTCGCCAGGATGGCGGTATGACTGGTCGGCCCGCCTTCACTGGTGAGCAGGCCGACCACATCACTGCCACCCAGCATCGCCGTGTCGGCCGGCGCCAGATCGCGCGCGACGAGCACGAACGGAAACCCCGGCTCGGGGATGCCCGGCATCGGTTCACCGAGCAGCACCGCGATGGTTCGCCCGCCGATATCGCGCAGATCGGTCGCGCGTTCGGCCATGTATCCGCCCAGTGCCTCGAGCTTGGCGCAGAACCCTTCGAATGCCAGGTGCACGGCGTGTGCCGTCGGCATTCCCGCCTTCAATTCCTTCTCGGCGGCGGCGACGATGCCCGGGTCGCGGGCCATCGTCGCCGACATCGAAAGGATCTCCGCCGCAACACCGTCCACGCGCGACGCCCTGGCGGCCATTTCGTCGGCCACCCCCGCGAGCGCCGCTTTCACCCGGGCCAGTTCCTCGTCGGGTGGCCCGCCGACCGGGTCCTGCGCGGAGGTCTCGAGTTGCGAACCGAATCGCAACCACGGCGCACACACCACCCCGGGACTGACCCCGAGCCCACGGATCACCTGTTCCGGCATCGGGCGTCACTCACCTTCCGGCTTCTTGTCCAGCTTCGTCTCGGTTCCATCGTTTCGAGTATCGCCGCTGTCCGCCGCTACGGGTTCGGCTTGCGCCTCGGCCACGCCGGAGACCTCGTCATCGGTCTCCGCCTCGCGGCCCGGCGTACGCAGGTTCCACTTCTTGATCACGAAGCTGAACAGGAGGTAGTACACCAGCGCGTACCCGAGGCCGATCGGGATCAGCAGCCACGCATCGGTCGCCTTGCCGAAGTTGAGCAGATAGTCGATTGCGCCTGCCGAGAAGGTGAAACCGTCGTGGATGCCGAGTGCGTTCACCAAGGCCATCGACGTGCCGGTCAGGATCGCATGCACCACGTACAGCGGCCACGCCACGAACATGAACGAGAACTCGAGCGGCTCGGTGATGCCGGTGACGAACGCGGTGAGCCCGGTGGAGAGCATGATGCCGCCGACCAGCTTCTTCTGCGACGGCCGCGCATTGCGCCAGATGGCGAAGGCAGCGGCGGGGAGCGCGAACATCATGATCGGGAAGAAGCCGGTCATGAAGGTGCCCGCGCTCGGGTCGCCCGCGAAGAATCGGTTCAGGTCGCCGCGCACCAGCTGACCGGAAGCATCGGTGTAATCGCCGACGAGGAACCAGACCGTGGAGTTCAGAATGTGGTGCAGACCTGTGGGAATCAGCAACCGGTTGGCCGCGCCGTAGACACCGCCACCGACCACCGAATTGTCCGCGACCGCCTCACCGACCCAGGTGAGCGCCGAGTTGAACGCCGGATACAGGAAGGCCATCGCGACACCGACCACCAGACCGGTGACGGCGGTGAGAATGGGAACGAGCCGCCTGCCGTTGAAGAACCCGAGAAAGTCGGGCAGCTTCGTGCGATAGAACCGCTGCCACAGGATCGCCGAGAGCAGACCCATCACGATGCCGCCGAGCACGCCGTAGTTGATCAGCGCCTGGGCGCCCTTGGGGTCGGTCTTGCCTTCCAGCACGATCGGCGACATCGCCTTGAACACCCCGTCGATCACCATGTAGCCGACCACCGCGGCCAGCGCGGTCGACCCGTCGGCCTTCTTGGCCCACCCGATGGCGATGCCGACGGCGAAGATCAGCGGCAACCAGGTGAACACCGCCTGGCCTGCCGCCGAGATCACCGACGCCGCGCTTTCCAGTGCGGAGAAGCGGCCGAGTAGATCGTCCTGGCCGAGACGCAACAGGATGCCCGCCGCGGGAAGCACGGCGATGGGCAGCATCAGGCTGCGCCCGAGGCGCTGCAATCCCGCGAATGTCTTGGATTCTTGCTTGGGGCTGTCGGTAACGGCAGTCATGTCGACCTTCTTCGTCCAGCGGTTGTGAACCAGTGGCTCTGACGGGTACTGTCCGGTCATAACCAGTTGTCAGTTTGACCAGGTGGCCGACGGATGTCAACCGTGAAATATGACGTGGCGCACAACCGAGGCTCCCATACTGGAACCGGCTACCACCGCGGAAAGGGAGAACACATGTCCAAAGCGGAAGCGATCGTCCAGGGCCTGGGCGGCGCGGAGAACATCGTCGAGATCGAGGCGTGCATCACCCGATTGCGCACCGAGGTGCGCGACGGCGCCAAGGTCGACGAGGCCGCGCTCAAGGCGGCAGGCGCCCACGGCGTCCTCAAGTCGGGCACCGTCGTGCAGGTCGTCGTCGGCCCTGAAGCCGACACGCTGGCCGAGGACATCGGGGACATCCTGTGAACGTCGCCGCCCCCCTCGCCGGCCGCGTCATCCCGCTGTCGGAAGTTCCCGACCAGGTCTTCGCCGATCAACTGGTCGGCTCCGGCGTGGCCGTCGACCCCGACCGCACCCGAGGCCCCCTCACCGTCACCGCCCCCATCAGCGGCAAGCTCCTCAAACTCCACCCCCACGCCTTCGTCGTCTTCGGCGGTGGCGTCGGCGTCCTGGTCCACCTCGGTATCGACACGGTGAAACTCAAAGGCGAAGGCTTCACCCTCCACGCCACCGAAGGCGACACCGTCGAGACGGGCACCCCCATCGTCACCTTCGACCCCACCGAGATCGCCGCCACCGGCAACCCGATCATCTGCCCGATCGTCGTAATGGACTCCCCGAAGAACTCCATCAATCCCGACACGATCGACACAGTCGTGGAACCCGGTGAACCCCTGTTCGATACGCCTTAACGGCCCTTTCGAAGACAGCCGATAATCAGCTGTTCTGGCAGCCGATTCCGTTCCCGTCGGCATCGAGCCCATAGTCGTCGGGGCCGTTTACTCGAACCGGGCCCGTGTATTCGGGCCCGTCCCCGCTGCCGCCGCACAGTCGACATCGGGGGCGATCGGAACGCACGGATCGTAGGAGGGATGGCACTCGCGCGGCGGCGGCGGTGGCGGTGGACAGAACTGACTCGATCCGCTGTTGCACAGCAGATCGGTGACGGGATCAGCACTGGCTTGCGCCGGAAGGACGACAGCGAGAGCTATCGCGGCACAACAGGCTGGTCCGAGAAATGAGCTCGGCCTCATGACAACTCCGATCCTGGGAACTCTGCCCAGCCTCGCGCAAACAGGCGGCAACCGACAGCGGTGAGATCGAATCGTTGAGCGCATGGTGAACCGTGACGTTTCCTTGTCCGTTCTCCTGTCAGCGGGCCGTTCGGGCCTACATCGAATCGGGAGGACCCAAGTGAGCGCAGTGGAGCAGACCAGTGAGCAGTTCGCGCAGCGATTGTTCGAAGCGGCGCTCGGCACGGTCGACATCCTGGCCATTCATCTGGGCGACCGGCTCGGCTGGTACTCGGCGCTGGCCGCCGGCCCCGCCGACGCGGCCGAACTCACCACCCGCGCTGGCGGCGACCGCCGATACGCGCAGGAATGGCTCGAACAGCAAGCGGCCACAGGCATCCTCACGGTGACGCCGGACGGCCGCTTCGCCCTCCCGGCGGGCCCGGCCGAGGTGCTCACCGACACGAACAGCCTGGACTACCTCGCCCCGCTCGCCCGGATGCTGGCCGGTGCGGCGGTCCAGCTCCCCGCCCTGGTGCGCGCGTATCGCGAGGGCGGCGGTGTCGGTTGGTCCGAATACGGCACCGACGTGCGCGAATCCCAAGCCGACATGAACCGTCCCTGGTTCGAACACCGCTTGGCCGTCGACCTCGCCACCGTCCCCGACGTCCATGCCCTGCTGTCGGCTCCCGGCGCCCGAGTCGCCGATATCGGCTCCGGCGGCGGCTGGTCCTCGATCGCCCTGGCCCGCGCCTACCCCGACCTGCGGGTCGACGGTTACGACATCGACCCGCCGTCGATCGCCATGGCCACCGCCAACGCCGCCGACCTCGCCGACCGCGTCCACTTCCACCACGCCGACGTCACGACCGACCTCCCGGAATCGGCCTACGACGTCGTCTTCGCCTTCGAATGCGTGCACGACATGCCGTACCCGGTCGAGGTGCTCTCGGCGGCACGACGTGCGCTGCGTCCCAGCGGGGTGGTGATCGTGATGGACGAGGCCGTCGACCCGGACTTCGCTTCTCCCGCAAGCGATGTCGACCGCCTCATGTACGGCTTCAGCCTGCTCGTCTGCCTGCCGGACGGCATGGCGCACCCCGGTTCGGCGGGTACCGGAACCGTGATGCGCGCCGAGCAACTGGAGGAGTACGCGCACAAGGCGGGCTTCACCACCCTCGACATCCTGCCCATCGAGAACTTCGGCTTCTGGCGGTTCTACCGGTTGACGGTCTGAGCGACCAGCTGATCGGACTCGGCCGGCCAATGCCGGGCGAGCACGTCGAAATACCGCTGGCTGCTCCACAATCGGTAGTTGCCGATCACGTACACCCGCCGCCGCGCCCGCGACACCGCCGCGTTCAGCACGTTCGGGTTGGCCGCGGCCCAGCGTCGCGAACCGCCCGCGGCGGGTGAGGTGCCGAGTACCAGCACGACCACCTCGGCCGAATTGCCACGCATGCCATGGATCGTGCCCACCTGGGCGGCGGCGAACTCGTCTCCGAGCACCTCGCGGGCGACGCGCCGCGCACCGTCGGCGACATCGCGGAACGGGCTGACCACCCGGATGTCGTCGGCCGCGACCCCGTCCTCCCGCAACTCCGTCAGCAAGGAACCGAGCGCCTCACCTTCGCCGGGAATCCAGTTCCCTTCGGCGCGTGCGGATCTCACATCGATCCACCGATCGTGTCCGGGGAAGTCGGGCCGCTCGGGCGTGCCGAAGACGAGCAGGTCGTCGTCGTAGGCGATCCGATGGGTCAGCTCGAAGATCGGCAGATCGCTGCGCCGATGCACCCGCAACGGTGTTCCCACCCACACCGGCCGGTCGTAATCGGCGGGTGTCAGCCAGGTCCCGAACCGCACGCCACGATCTGCCGCCTGCCGCGCCGAGGCCAGATCCGGCATCCACTCCGCATCGAGCCCGTACTGGCGAACCAGCGCTTCCTGCGCCGAAGTCGGCAGCGTCACAACGGGTCCCAGCTGACGATGATCTCCGACGATCACCGCCCGGCGCGCGCGCCACAGACCACCCGCCACCGCCTGCGGCGCGGCCTGGCCCGCGTCGTCGACGAACAGCCAACCGAGCGCCTCACGCCCCAGCCCGGCGAATAACTTGGGCAACGCGGCGAACGTCGTCGTGAGCATCGGCACCGCGAGGAACAGCGTCTGCCAGGCGGCCGCGATGGTTTCCGGCTTCGGCGCCACCGCGAGCTCGTCGCGGATCAGCGCGATCGCCACGATCAAGTTGTCGCGCACCCGGGGCGCGGCGTTCAGCAGCAGCGCCCGATGCAGCCGCAGCGCCGAGAGGAAGAGCTCACGCCGAGCTGTCGAGTACTGCTCGTCGGCCCACGGATTGCACAGCTGGAACTGCTCGTCGTCCGCGGCGACATCACCGAAAGGAATTGTCTCCGACCAGTTCTCGCGCGCCGCTTCGATGATGTCGAGTGCTCGTGCCCGCCGGTCGGTCAAAGCGACGTGGTCACGGATGAGGGTGCGCCCGTGCTCGGCTGCCTGCGCCCACTGTTCACGCGCATGGTCGACCTCGCCCTGTCTGCGCCGCATCTCCGCCTCGGCGTCGTGGCGTTCACGCAACAACTCGTTGGAGCGCGCACTCCATCGCCGGCCGGCGCGGAATCCGGTGGACAACGACTCCGCGAATCCTGGTTTACGCCCGCCGTGCTCGGTGAGCAACGTGCTGACCCGATGATGCGTGGCCTGCGCCGCGCGCAGCTGTTCGGTTGCCTGCTGATGCTGTGCGCGCCAGTGTGCGTGTGCCGCATCGGCATTGGCGATCTCCGCCGACAGCGACAGCAGGTCGTCGTTCATCGCAGGCAGTTCGGCGACCGCGTCGGCCACGTCCTGACGCTGCTGTGCGAGCGTTCGAACGTGCTCGCGCCTGCTCTCGAAGTCGCGCACGGCGGTCTGCCAGTCGGGCACCGAATCCGGGTCCGCCTCGGCCTGTTTGAGCAGATCGAGCATTCCCGCCGAACCGGCATGGGCCTTGCGCTCGGTGGCGAACCGGTCGCCGAACCAGAACTGCTCGCCGAAGGTTCGTCTCGCCCCGCCGAGCGCCGATGCGATCAATCCCCACGCGGGTTCGCCGCTGACGAATTCGGCCAGCTCGCCGAAGTGGTTGATCCGCACGTCGGAGTCGATCGCGTCGCGGTGCTGGATCTCGGCCACCACATCGGCGGCGCTCCGGTCGCTACCGGTGGCGAGCACCACCTCGAACCCGGTCGTCTCGGGGGCGAGCCGATGCGCACCGACGGTGTAGTTCTTGGCGACCTGCACCTGCTCGGTGACACCGGTGAACACATCCATCGGGTCGTCGAAAGCGGCCAGCCGCTCCGCTCTTTCGACCACGATCGCCGCCAGCAGGTCCCGCAGCATAGTCGTCGTTCCGGTGCCCGGCGCGCCGTGCACGGCGAAAATCCCCGCGCTGTCGCGCAGTTCGGTCATCGCCTGATCTACCGCGAACTGCTGGCCCGCGACGAGCGGATCACCCGGCCACCGCCCGTCCGGCACGCGCTGGGGCAGCAGCCCTTCGACCATCACGTCCTGTCGTTGACGAACGTCGATCCGCTGATCTATGGGCAAGGTTTCACTCGCCGCGAGGTAGTCCCGCAGCGCTGCGCCGACGTCCCCACGCTCCACCGCCGCGGCGAGCGCACGCAGCTCCACGCCCAGTCCGCTGTTGAGCCGGTCCTCGGTCGCCGTGCTGTCGGCATCCCTGGCCGCGACCTGCACGCACGCCACCCGCACCCCGCCTGCCCGTAGTTCGGACCGGATGGAGAGTGCCCCACACAGATCCCCCGCGAACGTCTGCAATGCCCGCCCGGTCACCAGCGGCGTACCGAATTCCTCGTTCGCCATGACGCCGCGCACGAACGCGGTGGCCGACATCCCCGCCAGCCCCGGCGAAACGACACCGTCCGCGCCTGCCGCGATCAGCGACGCGCCGACGCCACGACCGACCACATCCAGGGCACGCCAACGCGGGCCGGGATCGTCGGTCTCCGGGTCGACGCTCGGTACCTCGGTGGTCAGCAGGTCGAACGCGGCGGTGAATGCCGAGGAGTCGTGCTCGAACCCGTCGGCCCACCCCGGGTCGGCGGGGCCGGGGGAGCGCAACCGGTTGATCGCCCACGCCAGCCCCGACAGCGTCGCCGATCCCTCGACGACCATGCCGTCGTCGCTCAATGTCACCGCGAAAGTGGCTGTGGTTCCGGACTGACGCGCGTCCGCCTCGAGGCCGTCCCGACCGAAGGCGCGCATCAGCGATTCACGCGCACGCCCCACTTCGAACAACCCGCCGAACACCACGAACTGCCATACCCGGCCCGGTTGCAGCGCGGGGAGCGCGGTGAGGTCTTCCCACGGTGCCGGTTCGTCGGCGCCGAGTTCCACCACCAGCGCACCGGTTTCGCGGCAGACGCCGATCTCCGGTACCAGTTGCGGCCCGAACAGTTCGACGGTCCGCCAGAAACGCACGAGCCGCGCGGCATGCTCGGACCCGTTCACGATGCACCCCATTCCGTCGGCCAGCATGCTGACAACTCGCACCACGGTACGTGATGGCGCGTGCACGGGCACGGTAGGCCGATGGTCCCGTCGCCGTCGACGAGACCATCGGCGCTGGTCCTACAGGCGAGGCAGGCACCCGGCGGCCCGAAGCCGCGCCGCCAGCGACGAATTCACCATCGCACTCGACCCGCCTCCGCCGGTGAGCGCCACCAGCACGTCACCACCGAGCCCGGCGCCGATCGAGCACCCGAGCACATTGACGTCGATGTAGATGTTCTCCTTGGACTCCGGTTCCGCGACAGCCGAACCGGCCCCCACCGCCGTGGCGGCCACAACGGCCAGCATGATCCCAACAGCTTTGACGATGCGCACTAGCTCTCCTCGAATTGCGGTGATCGGAATCGGTCCATCCGGTCGCGGACCGACGAGAGGGTTGACCGAACCCCCTCCACAGAAACCTTGAGTCCGGTCCATATTGCGTTTGACGGCCGAACCCCCGGAACCGCACGCTGACCCGATGGACGAGTTGCACCGCGCCGCAGACCTGTTCGCCGTCGGCGAGCTGGACGAGTCGCATCTGACGATGATCGGCGCCGATGCTTTGGCCCGAGGGGTCGATTCCCCGGCGCTGATCGAACTCGCCTGCCTGCACCGAACCGATTGCCGCGACGCCCCGGAACTGTTCCGCACTGCGCTCGCCGAACTCGAGATCGTTCACCTCGGGGGTTGGCGCGACCGGGAGGTAGCTGTCCGGCTCAGGCGCGCGAATCGCAACGCCGCCGCGCTACTGGCCGACGAAGGAGACTCCGACGAGTGCCTGAGCCTGATCTTCACTGATCTGTTCGAGCTGAGGATGCGTCCCGAGCCCGAACCACCGGAGTTGGAGGAACTGGCCTGGGACTTCTACACCATGCAGATCAGCCTGGAGGACGGCCTGGATGCCGCGATCATCTGGGACGAGATCCGCGCAGGATGCCGAAACCTGCTGGCTGGCCCTCCCTATGCGCCTGTGTACCCGCGGGCCGGCCGGGTGAATGAAACCCCGCCCGAGCCGCACATCCCTGCGGAAACACCCGACCGTCCGAGGCTGCTGGATCGACTTCGCGCCGGGCTCGCAGCAATCCTGCGCCGATAACCCTTTGGCAGATCAGCGCAGGACCATCTCCACGACCGCCTTGGGCGCCGCCAACCATTCCCGGATGTTGTTGCGCACCTCGGTGGCCCGCCTGCACTCGCAATAGGCGACAACCCCGTCGGCGTCGATATCCGCCGCCCGGCACAGCGCGACGGCCCGAGGCAAATGCTGGTACTGGCTGACGATGATCGCGCGCTTCACCCCGAACATCGACCGCGCCCGCTCACAGGTCTCCCGCGTGGAAAACCCTTCCCCATCCGCTCGCACGATGCCCGGATCCACTCCGTGCTCGAGGAGATAACGCCGCATCGACACGATCTCGTCGCCGGAAGTCCCGCCGGCATCCCCGGACAGCAGGATCTCACGCGCCTTCCCCGCCGCGACCAATTCGATCGCCACATCCAGGCGACCCCGCAGATACGCCATCGGCGTCCCGTCCGGCGCGACCCGCGCACCGGGAACAATGACAACCGGAACAGTGGGCGCACCGGCCACATCACTGCGATGCCCCGACGACAACATCCACATGGTCGCATTGGCACAGACCGTCACCAACACCACGCCACTCGCCAGCACCACGCCGGCCTTCATAACGCGACGTAACCGCCGCCGCCTTCCACTACGTTCCTCGCTCAACGCGCGACCCTCCCATTGTTGTGGTTCGAAACCCGGCCTGACTAGGGAATTTGACATCGGAATTCCAGCCACGTAACTTTATTCCAGTCAGAGCGACACGGACACCGACCCGGTGCCGAAGAGCTGGTCCGACAGGGCCGCTACGGTACAGGGAAACGAGGTAGGACGATGAGCGCCTGACCGATCATGTGTTCAGAGGTCTTCCGGATTTGCGTTCGGTCGAAGCTCTGAGCTACAGTACGAGCCCTTGCCTCACTGAAGCCCTTCACCGGGTGAATGTTTGTGCGTGTGTTCTTTGAGAACTCAATAGTGTGTCGATGAATGTCAGTGCCAATATTA
>NZ_BDBD01000020.1 GCF_001612805.1 Nocardia coubleae NBRC 108252 | reverse complement strand
CCCAACACCTTTGTGGTGCACAAACGCCAAGGCAGTTCCACACGGCTGGAACCCGCACACAGCGACCACCAGGAACGGCAAAGGCCGGTAGCTCTAGCGCTACCGGCCTCCACCGTCGTTCAGGGCATGCTCACTGCCCGCCAGGGCATCAGTTCGTGCGAACCGCCAGGCCGGGGTTGTCCGACAGGACCACGCTCAGTGGCTGTGCGAAGAGCTGGGGGGTGTCGCCGGTGATGGCGCCGATGATGTTGGGGATTTCGCAGATCGGGTAGTCGGCGACCGACGAGGCGCTGGAGATGCCGAGGGCCATGCGGCCGGTGACGATGGCACCGCCGGAATCGCCGGGCAGCGCGCAGATGTTGGCGGAGAAGCTCTGGGTGAGCTGACGATCGCCGACCTGCACGGTCTGGTCCACACCGTTGACGATGCCGCAGCTGAACCCGGTCCGCGAACCCGACTTGCACACGGGGGCGCCGACGACCGGCACGCCGACGCCGTCGACGGCGATGGGCGCCGCGCCGGGGACGGTGACGAGGTTGTTCTCGAAGCGGGCGCGCGCGTTGTCGTTCACGCGGATGATCGAGTAGTCCTGCTCGCCGAGGATGGACTTCTGGAAGGTGCCGAGCTGGGCGCCTGCACGGTCACCGTTCATCTCGTACACGGCGGCCGCGGAACCGGTGCCCGCCGACTCCAGGTCGGGGTTGCAGTGGCCCGCGGAGATGTTCACGACGTTGCCGGAGCGGTCGGTGCCGTTGAAGCCGAACGAGCAGCGCAGCGAGCTGTTGCCCGCGATGGCGGCGTAGCCCTCGCCACCGGCGATCGGGCCGGTGCCGTTGCCCGCCACGGGAGTGGCTTCCAGGTCGACCTTCTCACCGGCCACCGGCGGCGCGGTGACGACGACGCGGGCCGGGTCGATGAAGCTGGGCAGGGGCAGCCCGGCCTGCTCGACGCGCACGGCGATCGCGTTGTTGACGGTGTCGATGACGACGCCGCGAACCAGGTTGGCGATCTCCGGCGGCGCGGCGGCCAGCCAGTTCTCGAACGCGGTCTTCTCGCCGCGCAGCATGGATTCGCTCTTGGCGACGTTGCGGACCTCGAAACCGGCCGATTCGGCGGCGGCACGGGCCTCGTCGGCGCCGGGGCCCTGGGCCAGCGCGACGACGGCGTTGCCCTGGTCGTTGAGCCAGGAACCGGCGAACACCTGCGGGAACTGACGCTGCGCGGTGGTGGCGAACGCGGCGACCTGCTGGGCCTCGTCGGCACGGCGCAGGTATTCCTGCGGGGAGAGCTTCAGGTCACGGCTCACGGCCTCGATCAGCTGGGCAGGCAGATCGACCGCGGGTTCGGCGTCGGCGACTGCCATCGTGGGGCCGAACAGCAGAATCGCCGCGGAAGCGGCGATCACGGACTTGCGAGCTCGTCTCGAGCTTCGTGCGAGGGGGGCGCGACCCATACGTGGCAGGAGCATGATCGAACTATATGGGCTCGGACCGGTTATGCCTACTCGGACCGGGCAAGAGATTTCACTCACCCGGTCCGTTCGGTGATTCGTCCGGTACTAACCCGCGTTGGGGTTGGTACGCACCATGATTCCGCTGCCGAGACCGCCACCGGAATTGGCCTCGATATCGGCCAGGATGGGCCGGATCGGCACACCGAGGGTCGCGGTGCCGCCGAAGGGCGCGAGCTGGGTGTTGGCCTCGGTGCAGTTGGGCGCCTCGGCGGCATTGGAGCCGCTGGTGATGCCGAGCGCGAGGGTGCCCGACACGATCGCGCCGCCGCTGTCACCACCGAGGGTGCAGGCGCTGGTGGCGAAACCGCGGATCGTCTTGCTGATGCCCTCGGCGGTGAACAGCTGGGTCTCCACGTGATCGGCCGAGACGAAACCGCAGGTGAAAGTGGACGATTGACCAGTTTTGCAGACCGGCGCACCGGTCACCGGATCGGCGGTGCCGGTGATGGCGAGAGTGGTGCCGTTGGCGCCACGCACCCGGGCCTGGTCCATGCCGGCGTTCACCGCACGCTCGTTGAGCTTGATGACCGAGTAGTCGAGCGCGCCCGGCCCGCCGAGCACGGACATGGCGAACTGACCGACCTCGGGACTGTTGGGGATGTCGCGCACGTTCGGCACGTACACCGCGGCGGGTGTGCCGTGGTCGACATTCGGGTTGCAGTGGCCCGCAGAGATGTTCAGCGCGTGGCCCGCCGCGTCGGTGCTGTTGAAACCGAACGAGCACACATCGACACCGCGCAGGTCGGCGTCGTGCAGGTCCTTGGCGGCGGTGATGTAGGTGTCGCCGCCCATCGGCCGGTTCACCACCTCGCCACCGCCACCCGGCGTGATGACCACCTTGATGGTGGCGATCAGGGTCGGCAGGTTCAGCAGATGGCCGGTGCTGGAATTGGCGACGCTCATAACGATCTGGCTGTTGAGCACGTCGATGGCGATCGAGCTGATCGGCGCGGAGATCTCGCGCGGCAGCGTCGAGATCCACTGACTCAGTTGCAGCAGAGCGCCTTCCAGACCGCTCGCCGAGATCGGGGCGAGATGGGTCTGGTAGCCGTCGGCGGCGGCCAGGCGGCCGGTCTCGGCATCGGTCACCGCGACAACGGCTTTGCCCTCGGGCGTGAGCCAGGCACCGGCGAAGGTGTCGGGGTTCTCGGCGCGGAAGTCGGCGGCGTAGGCGCGCAGTTCCTGGGCGCGCGCGGCGCGGTCGAGGTATTCGTTCGGGGTCATGCCCAGATCGCGCGAGATGGCTGTCACCAGTTCGGCGGGTAGGGCGTCGGCCGAAAGCTGCTGCGGCGCAGCGGGTTGCGCGCTGGCGACACCGGAGCCGAGCAGAGGGGCGAGTAGAACGGTCGCGGCGAACCCGGCGGAGGCTGCCTTGACCGCGGCGCGACGCGCCACCAACTTGCGCATGAAATCCCTTCGTCACCGAACGAGTGACCGAGACCACCGCCGGCGGCGGGTATGTCGGTCAGCGCATCACTCTAAGGCACGCCCGGCGATGGGGTGCGGTTACCCGCTACCAGCTTCGGTTTTGCGCCAGCCGGGGATCTCGAGCGGATCGGGAAGCTCACCCGGGAACCGGTCTTGGAACGGGAAGGGCCGGGTCGTCGTTGTGCGGCTGGGAGTAGTGGTCGACGGGGGCACCGTGGTGGTGGGCGCCTCGGTGGTTGTCGGCGCCTCGCTGGTGGTCGTTGGTGCCTCGGTGGTTGTCGGCGGTTCATCGGAGGTTGTCGGCTCCGGGGGCGCCGTGGTCACCGGTTCTTCGGTGGAGGGCTCTGCTGGGGGCGGTGGTGGCGGAGGGGCAGCCGGCTGCTGGGTCGTCTCCGAGTGCGCGTCCGAGTTGGTCGGCGGCTCGGTCGGCTCGGTACCGCGCAGCAGCACCGACACCGCGATGCCACCGAGCATCAGGCCGATCAGCGCGGCCCCGGCGATCAACAGCGGCGTCTTGTTCCGCGCCGGAGCTGGCGCGGGGGCTGTCGGAGCGGGCGCAGGCACGGTGACGGCCATCGCCTTGGTCGGATGCTGCACCGGAAGCGCCGCCGAATACGCCTGCGCGACCACCACGGGCGGCTCCACAGCGGGCATCACATCGGTCTTCACCAGGGAGTTCTCGGTGACGATCGGATCCGGCGGCGTCGCACCGGCCGGGGTCGCCAGCACCGCGACCAGCGCGGCCTCGGCGGCCGACGACGCGAACGCCTTCCCCGGATCGGCGCCCTCGGCGGGCTGGGGCAGCTCGTCCTCGCCGAGCAGCGCCACCGATTTCAGACCCAGGTAGTCCAGCGCCTCACGGACGCCGCGCACCACCTCCGGCGACCACTGCGCCGGATGCGTCGCGTAGAACTCGGCCGGGCCGCTCAGATGCTCGGTGGTGAGATCGATGAGGCAGAACATGGCCGTGGCCAGCAGGTCTTCGGCCCGATAGGCCTCGCCGCCGTCGACATCGACACCGGCCGGATCGCCGATCGCCCGGACGAAACCGGAGATGGCGTGCGCCTTCCCGGACAGCGGTGCGTCGCCGAGGGCCGCGTCGCCGTCGTCGGACATGTGCAGCACCGACGACCGCTCGACGAAATGCTTCGCCCCGTCGTCGGTGACCACCGCGGCGACACACTCGTCGTCGGCGATACGCAAGCCGACTCCAGTGGCCATCCGGTTACCTCGCTTCGACGTCCGTGGTGTTGGGCGGCGAGTCCGGCGGTCACACCAGGAGTGAGCCGTGTCCCATCGCGCGCAGCATCGACAATAATTCCGATCGTGAACGTGCGCCTATCCGGCGTCGGATACGCGCCACGTGATGCTCCACGGTCTTGGCGGAAATGTACAGCCGTGCGCCGATCTCCCGGTAGGTGAGACCGAGTAGCACCAGCTCGGCGACCTCACGTTCACGGTCGCTGAGCGCGCGCTGCTCGATCGCGGGCTGGGGAGCCGCCGAGGTTTCGTCGCCGGTCTTGGGTGCCTCGAGGCGGGCGGGGATGCGTACCGAACGGGCCAGCTTCAGCAGGGCACTGGCCGCGGCGGGGTCGTCGATCACGCGCGCGGTGTCGCCGGCGAGGCGGGCACCGTCGAAGGTGTGGCCCTGGTGGGCCAGGGCGAGGACCGCGCTGTGCACGGCGGGCAGGTCGACCTGGCCGCGCAGCACGAGCAACCAGGTGCGGCCCGCGTCGGCCAGGACGGCGGCGTGCGGGTCGCCGTCGGCGGCGGCGTTCTTCAGCGCGTGCGCGTGCGGCAGCAACTGCTGGGGCGAGGACTTGGCGATCGCCGCCTGCACCCCGTACCAGTGGAAGGCGTTGGTCCAGGCGGGTGCGCGGCCGAGCCGGCGCAACAGTGCGGTGGCCGCCTCGACGAGCGGCTGGATGCGGCCCTCGTCGCGCAATTGGATGCCGGCCAACCACAATTCGCCGATCGGTAGCAGGCTCAGCAGGTCGACGTCGACCTCGTCGAACAGCGGGAAGGCGGCGGTCCACGCGGCATGCAGTGCCTGCGCGTCACCGCTGCGGCGCGCCAGACCGACGGCCAGGGCGTGCGCTAGCAGGCGGTCGCGTGGGGCAAGGGACGCGATGTCGATGCCGGTCATGGTTTCGGCGGCCTTGCATTCGTCACCGATGCGCAGCGCGGTCCAGGCCGCGAGCACGCCGAGCTGTTTGCCTTCGCCGTCGGCGGCGCGGATCGCGTCGTCGGCGCGGCGTGGTTCGCCCGCGCTCAGGCTGAGCAGGGCGCCGACGGTCACCGCGCTGCACGGGGTGGTGCCGGTTCCGTTGGTCCGCGCGGCCTGGACCAGTGCCGAGATGGCGGCCGCGGTGGCCGCGCCGTGCGGGTCGAGGGAGGTGAGCAGGGCGTTCGCGATCAGCCGGGCGCCGGCACCGGCCTGGGTGGGCGGCCAGTGTTCGGCGTCGGCCGCGGCCTCCGCGGCGGCGGCGCTGTCACCGGCCAGGGCGTGCACGGTCGCCGCGACCGCCCAGTCGGCACCGACCCGGTTCGGGCCGAGCCAGCGGTAGAGTGCGGCGGCCCGGCTGACCAGACCACGCCGGGTGAGCACGCTCGCGCAGACGCGGACGGCGGCCGCGAGTTCGGCGGTGTCGACATCGGTTCCGTCGAGCAGGGGTTCGGCCAGGCGGAGGGCGGTGTCGTCGTCGCCTGCCTTCGCGGCCGCCTCGGCCCAGGCGAGGGTGACGCGACGCGGATCGGTGCCCGCCGCGACGGCTGCCGCGTAGTAGCGGGCGGCATCGGGACGCTGCTGTCGGGCTGCCGCGCAGAGGAATTCGGCGAGGCGCTGGTCGCGCACACCGGACTCGGCCAGCAGCAGGCCGGTGTGGTCGCGCAGCAGGCCCGCCTCGAGCCGGGTGTCGAGGAGCCTGCGCTGCACCGCGACGAAGCGGCGATCGCCGAGCAGCAGCCGCAGTTGCGGCACGGCCGCGCTCAGCAACAGGTCGGCATCGGTGACCAGTGCGCTCGCCCGCGCGCGGGCCAGCAGGTCATGGGCGACAGGCAAATCCACCCCGAGCACCTCGGCGAGCTCACCGGCGTCGAGGCCGGTTCCGGTCGCCGCGACGACGAGGGTGTCGAGCAGTGGGGGATCGAAAGCAGCCAATTGTGCACGGGCCCAAGCGGACAGGGCCGCGTCGACGGCGGGCAGGCCGGCGTCGAGCTTGGCCTGACCCGCCGCCCGCAGTGCGGCGACGACACCGCCGTGGATGCCCGCGGTCCTGGTGTGGATGTGGTTGACCAGTGGACGCGGCACCGACACCCCGAGTTCGCGGGCGAAGGAACCGATCTCACCGCAACCGAGTGCGCGGATCTCGATCAGGCGGCCCTGCCTGCCGATCGCGTCGCACAGGGCGCGCAGTTCGGGATGCTGGGGGCGCGGCTGAGTGGCGCAGATCAGGGAGCGGGCACCCGATTCCACCTCGGTGCGCAAGGCTTCGAGTTGGGCGGGCGTCATGTCGTGCAGGTCGTCGGCGATCACGACGGCGCCGTTGTCGGTGGGCTCGGGGGCCCGGCCGATCACGGCGACACCTCGGCCGCGCAGCCGACGGCGTACAGCGTCGAGCAATACCGACTTGCCGGTGCCGGAGCGACCCGTCAGCAACAGCACCACCGGCTGGTCGTCGGCAGCGTCTACCGCTCGCAGAATCTCACGGGCGTGCGGGACTGTGTCGAGCGCGATGGGGCTCAATTGCCGCCTCCGAGTAGTTCACCGGGGAGTTTCGTGACGCCGCCGACGGTGCCTTCGACCACCTCGCCCGCGCCGTCGAGCACCTGGCCGGGGACCGCGCCGACATTGGGCACGTTCGGAGCCTGGGGTACCGGCGGGGTGTAGGGCGCCGGTTGCTGTGGGGCGGGCTGTTGGGGAGCGGGCTGCTGGGGTGCGGGTTGCTGCGGGGCGGGCTGCTGGGGCGCCGGCTGTTGCGGTGCGGGTTGCTGCGGGGCAGGGGCTCCGCCGCCGGATTGAACCTGCTGCTGCGTTGCCGGGGACTGGGCAGTGCCGCCCGGCTGTGGTGTCCCGGCGGAATTCACCGGTGCGGCCGGGGTGACGGTGCCGGGGATCGGCTGACCCGTCGAGTCGAGCAGGGGAGCGCCCGGGACCGGCTGACCGTTCGCGTCGACGGTCGGCGTGCCGACCACCGGCTTGCCGTCGGCGTCGAACGTGGCGATCGGTGCGACCGCCTGTCCGGGGCCGTTGTTCTTCGGCGCGTTCTCGGTGGGGTTCACCGTGGACGCGTCCGGCTTGCTCGGCGTCGCGAACTGGGGGGACATGGCCAGCGTTCCCGCGGTGAGCGCGCCGAAGACAGCGACCGCCGCGCCGATGACCGCGAGGCGTTTGCCGGTGACGACCTTCTTCGCCGGGGCTTCGTCGTCGACGACGGGCAGGGCTTTCGCGAGTGAGACCGGGGCGATTTCCGTCGTCGCGGCCGGCTCGTCGAGCTCCTCGAGAGGAAGGACGAGCGGAGTGGATTCCGCCGCCCGCAGATCAGCGGCCAGTTCGGCCGCGCCCGCCGCGCTCGCGGTGGCCGGGTCGGCACACGCGACGACGGGCAGCGCGAACTCCGCGGACACCAGTTCCGCGACCAGGGGCATCTGCGCGCCGCCGCCGGTCAGCAGGACGGCGGTGATGTCGCCGAGCCGGACGCCGGCGCGCTCGACGGCCTCGCGCACCAGGGTGAGGGAATCCTGCACCGACCCGCGCAGCAGGTCCTCGAGTTCGTGGCGGACGAGGCGAACCGTCGAGGCCTCGCCGAGGGCGCCGACCTCAACCACGGTCGCGGTGTCGAGTGACAGTTCTTCTCTGGCGAGGCGTGCGCGTTCGCGCAGGGCCGCGAGTTCGGTTTCCACGGCCGGATCGAACGGGTCGAATTCCCGGTCACCCAGCGCGTGCGACAGCACGTAGCGCATTGTCAGCAAATCGAATTCCGAGCCGGCGATCTCCGTGTCGTGCAACGGGGTGGCCAGCAGCCCCGACTGCTCTCCGGTGCGGACCACCGAGACGGTCAGGCCGCTCGCGCCGAGGTCGTAGACCACCACCGCGCCTTCGTCGAACAGGCCGCGCTCGACCTCGTAGCGGCGGACCACCGCGACCGGTTCCGGGACGAGGACGACCGCGTGGGCGCCCGCGTTGTCGAGAGACGAACGCACCGCCTGCACTTGGTCATCCGTCCACCAGCCGGGGTGGCACGACACCACCGTCGGCTCGCCCTCGACCCGGTCGCGGACCTCATCGATCAGCTGAGTGGTCGCCGCGGCCACCAAATCGGCCGCGACATGCGACGAACCGTCCTCGGCGAGCATCCGCACCGGATCGCCGACCCGGGCCAGGAAGCCCTCGATCACCACCGCCGGACCGGCTGTGGCTACTTCGATTGCACTGGGTCGCCGCAGGACCGCGACCGGTTCACCGCCGTCGATCGCCGTCGCTACGGCAACTGAACGGGATGCACCGACGGTGACGCCGAGCGCGAGACGGTCTGTCATGGGGAACCTCTGCAGATACGTGAGCGACGGAAATCATCGAGAGAGCTATCCCGATTGTCGGTTGCTGACGGTCTGCTGTTACCGGTGCGCGCACCGATAACGGGGCCGATCCCCTAACGGCCCTCGATCCCCTAACGGGCACCCCATGCGATGAATAGGGATTTGCCCCGTTACGAGGGGGTGCCCATCGGCCATAGCTTCGAAACATCTTGCCGATCCCGGAGGAGCTGATTCCGATGACCACACCCTTGGAGAACGCGATCCTGCAGTTCATTCTCGATTTGCTGCGCGATCCTAAGGCCGCGGCGGCGTACTGCAACGCGCCGGACAAGGTCATCGAGGAGGCGCAGCTGTGCGCGACCCCCGAATACATTGCCGCCTGCGCGCCGATGGTGGCGCGCGGCGTGTGCGATGCGGGGAGTGCGCCGTTGCGGGGCATCGTCGGGTGCGGCGGTGGGGGAGGTCATGGGTTCGGGGGTGGTGGTCATGGTGCCGGGTTCTATGGTGCCGGGGCCGGGCCGTCGATGTTCTTCGGGCCGGGGCGTTGGTTCGGGCCGGGGCAGGGTGGGTTCGGGCCCGGTGGTCGTGGTGGTCATGGTGGTGGGGGCCACGGTGGGCCCGGTGGGCCCGGCGGTGGTGGTGGCGGTGGCCGGCCCGGTGGACCCGGAGGGCCAGGGGGACCGGGAGGACCCGGGGGACCCGGCGGTTGGCCGGGTGGACCCGGAGGGCCCGGTGGACCTGGCGGACCCGGTGGACCTGGCGGAGGCACCGGCGGTAATACCACCAACAACAACAGTGGCAATACCACCAACACCAACAGTGGCAACACGACGAATAATCAGGGCAACGGGGACAACGAGATTTTCAGTCCCGACATTCTCACCGGCGATGTGCTCAACAATCCCGTGAGCAATGTGCTCAACGGGACAAATCTGGGCGGCGTGAATCTCGGTGATATCGCGAATGTCGGCAACGTGGGCGATGTGCTGAGCAATATCGGCAGCCTCGGCGACACGCTCAACAACGTGGGCAACCTGACCAACTCGGTCGGCGACATCAGCGGTCTCGGCGATGTGACCAACACCGTCGGAAACCTCGGTGACGTCACCGGAATCGGCGATGTGGTTAATGTCGGCGGCCTCACCAACACCCTCGGCGATGTGATCGGCGGCGGCAACACGATCGGCGACGTCACCAACCTCATCAGCGGTGCCAACGTCGGAGATCTGCTGAGCGGCAATACGGTTGGGGACGTGACCAACCTGGTCAGCGGTGCGAACATCGGCGATATCGGCAGCACTGTCGGTGACATCACCGGTATCAACGCGCTCAACCAAGCTGCCCACATCGCGACCGAGATGACCGACGCCTTCAACGCCGTACAGATCGGCGACGCCTTCCTCGGCAACCTCAGCGCCCCCGTCACGGTGGTATCCGGTTCCCTCGGCGGCGTGAGCGGCGTCCTCAACGGCATCAGCCCGATCAGCAATATGTTCAACGATTTCAGTGATATCGGCGATGTGGGTCATGTGCTCGAGGAGCTGGCCATCGGCAATTTCCTTTCCGCACTCAACAATGTGGGGATCGGGACCGTTGGGGATATCAGCGGAATCGGTTCCGTGGGTGATGTGAGCAATGTTGTGGGAGATGTACTCGGCGGTGTCACCAACGTGGGTTCCGTCGGAGACGTCCTCGGTGATGTGACGACCGGTGATGTGGTCGGGAACGTGCTCAACGGCGCCGGCTCGGTCGGTGATGTGAGCAATGTGGTGAATCAGGTTGTGGGCGACCAGAACCTGAGCGAGGTGCTCAACGACGTGACCATCGGTGGGGTCAGCGAGGTGCTGAACGGGTCGAACGTCGGGGACGTGCTCAACGGGTCTGTGGGTGACGTGATCGGTGATGTCACGAATGTGGGCTCGGTGTCGGAGGTGCTGAACGAGGTGGGCTCGGTCAGCGAGGTGAGCAACACGGTGGGGGATGTGTTGAACGGTGCGGGGTCTGTGGGTGATGTGAGCAATGTCGTTGGGTCCGTCGTGGGTGATATCGGATCTATCGGTGATGTGAGCGAGGTTGCCGGTGGGGTCGGCAACGTGAGCAATGTTGTCGGGGACATGACCGAGGTCGGCAATATCGGCAGCGTTGTCGGCTCCGTCGGCGACGTCACCCAGAACATCGGGTCCGTCGGCGATGTCACCGGGATCGGTGGGTCGGTGGGCGACGTGCTGTCCGATATCGGCAGCGTCGGTGGGGATGTGGGCTCCATCGGTGATGTGAGCGGTGTGGTCGGGGATGTCGTCGGTGAGGATGTAACCAATGTCGTGGGCAACGTGATCGGTGGGGACGTAACCAATGTCGTGGGCGATGTGGTCGACGGGGACGTCCTCGGTTCGGTCGGTTCTGTAGGTGACGTGACCAATGTCGTCGGCGGCGATGTGCTGGGTTCGGTCGGTGACATCGGCTCTGTCGGAGACGTTCTCGACGGCGGTATCGGCACGGTCGGCGATGTCACGCAGTCGGTCGGTGACGTCTCCGGCGTGGCAGGCGACCTCACCAACACGATCAGCGAAGTCGGTTCGATCAGCGAGGTCACCAACACTGTTGGCGATCTGACGGCGGTCGGTGGCGACCTCGGTTCGATCAGCGAGGTCACCGGTGTGGCCGGCGACCTCACCCAAACCGTCGGCGACATCGGCTCCGTCGGCGATGTATCCGGCGTCGCCGGCGATGTCATCGGCACGGCCGGCGACATCGGTTCCGTGAGCAATGTGGTCGGCGATGTGGGTTCCGTCGGCGGCGATGTCCTCGGCTCCGTCGGCGACATCACCGGCATCGCGGGTTCGGTCGGCGAGGTGACCGGCGTAGCAGGCGACCTCACCAACACCTTCGGCGACGTGACCAACACCGTCGGTTCCGTCGGCGACGTGAGCGGAGTCGCTGGCGACCTCATCAGTGGAGATGTCTCCGGTGTTGCGGGCGACGTAATCGGTTCGGTCGGCGATGTTTCCGGTATCGCGGGTGACGTGAGCGGCGTGGCCGGGGATGTCATCGGCACGGCTGGCGATATCGGTTCGGTCAGCAATGTGGTCGGCGATGTATCCGGGGTAGCGGGCGACCTCACCAATACCTTCGGCGACGTGACGAACACCGTCGGCCCCGTCGGTGACGTCACCGGTGTCGCGGGCGATCTCGTCGGTTCCGTCAGTGACGTATCCGGCATCGCAGGCGACGTGACCGGCGTCGCGGGTGACATCGGTCCGATCAGCAATGTCGTCGGTGACGTGGTCGGCGGTGACCTGATCGGTTCGGTCGGCGATGTTTCCGGCGTCGCGGGCAACGTGAGCGGCGTCGCTGGCGACCTCACCAACACCATCGGCTCGGTCGGTGACCTGACGAACGTGGTCGGAGATATCGGCAGCGTCGGCGGCGACCTGACCAACACGGTCGGCTCGGTCGGCGACATCACCGATGTCGGTTCGATCAGAGACATCACCGGTGTGGCCGGCGACCTGACCAACACGGTGGGCTCGATCAGCGACGTGACCGGTGTCGCGGGCGACCTGACTGGCGCGGCGGGCGATGTCTCCGGTGTGGCGGGTGACGTGACCGCGGTCGCCGGCGATCTCACGAACACCGTCGGTTCGGTGGGCGATGTCGCGAACAACGTCACTGGTGTGGCAGGCGATCTCACTCAGTCTGTCGGCGACGTAACCGGAATCGCGGGTGATTTGACCGGCGTGGCGGGCGACTTCACCGGCGTCGCAGGGGATTTCACCAACACCGTCGGCTCGGTCGGTGATGTGACGAACGAGCTCACCGGCGTGGCAGGTGATATCACGGGCATCGCTGGTTCGGTCGGCGAAGTAACCAACACGGTCGGCGACGTGTCCGGTGTCGCGGGTGATCTCACCAACTCGATCAGCGACGTGTCGGGCGTAGCAGGGGATCTGACGAACTCGGTAGGCGACGTCACGGGCGTGGCCGGAGACCTGACCGGTGTGGCCGGCGACCTCACGAACACTGTCGGCTCGGTCGGCGACCTTACGAATACCGTCGGCGACGTCACCGGTGTAGCGGGCGACCTCACCACCACGGTTGGCTCCGTCGGTGATTGGACCAACACGGTGGGCAACCTGACCGGAGTCGCCGGTGACGTGACAGGCGTCGCGGGCGATCTGGTCGGTTCCGTCGGCGACGTTACTGGTGTCGCAGGCGATCTCACCAACACCGTCGGCTCGGTCGGTGACGTGACGAACGCCGTCGGTGATCTGACCGGCATCGCGGGTGATGTGTCCGGCGTGGCAGGGGACCTGACCGGCGTGGCGGGCGATCTGACACAGACCGTCGGCTCGATCGGCGACGTCACAGGTTTCGCGGGAGACGTGACCGGCGTAGCAGGCGACCTCACCAACACCTTCGGAGACGTGACCAACACTGTCGGCAATATCAGCGACGTGACCGGGGTCGCTGGTGACCTCACCAACTCGGTTACCGGGGTGGCGGGCGACGTGGTCGGCTCAGTCGGCGACGTGACCGGAGTGGCCGGTGACCTCACCAATACGGTCGGGTCCGTCGGCGATTGGACCAACACGGTCGGCAACCTCACCCAGTCCATCGGCGATGTGACCGGTGTGGCAGGCGATCTCACCAACACTGTGGGCGATGTCAGCGGCGTCGCGGGCGACCTGACCGGTGTGGCCGGTGACCTGACCGGCACTGTCGGTTCGGTCGGCGACATCACCGGGGTAGCAGGCGATCTCACGAACACCGTGGGTGATGTCAGCGGCGTCATCGTCGGCTCGGTGGGCGATGTGACCCAGACTGCCGGCAACGTCAGCGACGTCACCGGTGTGGCGGGTGACCTGACGCAGACGGTCGGTTCGATCAGCGACGTGACCGGCGTCGCGGGCGACCTGACTCAAACAGTCGGTTCCGTCGGCGACGTGACCGGAGTCGCCGGGGACGTGTCCGCGGTGGCCGGAGATCTGACGCAGACCGTGGGCAACATCAGTGATGTCACGGGCGTCGCGGGCGATCTCACCGGTGTGGCAGGCGACCTGACCAACACCGTCGGCTCGGTGGGTGACGTGACGGGTGTCGCGGGCGACCTCACCCAGACTGTCGGTGACGTAACCGGAACCGTTGGCTCCGTGGGCGACTGGACCAACACGGTCGGTGACGTGACCAATGCGGTCGGCTCTGTGGGTGACGTGACCAACACCGTGGGCGATCTGACCGGCGTCGCGGGTGACCTCACCCAGACGGTCGGCAACATCAGCGACGTGACCGGCGTCGCCGGGGACCTCACCCAAACCGTCGGGTCCATCGGCGACGTGACGGGCGTGGCAGGCGACCTCACCAACACCATCGGCGACGTGACCGGCAATGTCGGTTCGATCGGCGATATCACCGGCGTAACAGGCGATCTCACCGGTGTCGGCGGCGACCTGCTCAGCGACATCACCGGCAACACAGGAGACCTCACGGGGGTCGCGGGCGATCTCACGGGCATCGCGGGTGACCTCACCGGCAACTCCGGGGACCTGACCGGGATCGCAGGTGATCTCACCGGAGTTGCGGGCGACCTGACCAACACTGTCGGTTCGATCGGCGACGTGACCGGTGTCGGTGGCGACCTCGTGGGGGACGTGACGGGTGTCGCGGGTGACCTGACGGGCAACTCCGGTGACCTCACCGGTGTGGCGGGCGACCTGACACAAACAGTCGGTTCGATCGGTGACGTCACAGGTGTCGGCGGTGACCTACTCAGCGACCTCACCGGCAACTCGGGTGACATCAGCGGAATCACGGGTGGCCTCGTCAACAACGCAGGCGACATCACCAACACGGTCGGTGATGTCAGCGGTGTGGCGGGCGACCTGCTCAGCAACTCGGGCGATCTCACCGGCAACACGGGCGATTTGACCGGCACAATCGGTGATGTCAGCGGCGTCGCGGGTGGCCTGATCAACAACACCGGTGACATCACCGGAATCGCGGGTGACCTGACCGGCACGGTCGGTTCGATCGGTGACGTGACGGGTGTCGGCGGCGACCTGCTCAGTGACCTCACCGGCAATTCGGGCGACCTGACCAACACAGTCGGTGATGTGAGTGGTGTCGCGGGTGACCTGCTCAGCAACTCCGGCGACCTCACCGGCGTCGCAGGCGACCTGACCGGTATCGCGGGTGATCTCAGCGGTATCGGCGACGTGACCGGCGTCGGCGGCGACCTTGCCGGGGACGTGACGGGCATCGCGGGTGACTTGACCGGCAATACCGGCGACCTGACCAACACGATCGGTGATGTGAGCGGTGTCGCCGGTGACCTGCTCAGCAACTCTGGCGATTTCACCGGTGTTGCGGGCGACCTCGTCGGCACGATCGGCGACATCACCGGCAACACAGGCGATCTGGCCGGCATCGCAGGTGACATCACCGGTGTGGCAGGGGATCTCACCGGGATCGCCGGCGACCCGAGCGTCGTCGGCGACGTCACCGGCGTCGGCGGCGATCTGCTGAGCAACGTCAGTGGCGTGGCGGGTGACCTGACCGGCAACATGGGCGATATCGGCGACATCACCGGTGTGGCAGGCGGACTCGTCAACGGCGATGTGACCGGCGATCTGATCGACGGCACGGTCGGCGACGTCACCGGTGGCCTCGTCAATGGCGACGTGACTGGCGACCTCATCGACAACACCGGCACGATCACCGGCATCGCCGGCGACGTGATCGGCACGGTCGGCAACAGTGGCGACATCACCGGTGACCTGGTCGACGGCGACATCACGGGCATCGCAGGCGACCTGACCGGAGTGGCCGGTGGGATCGTCAACGGCGATGTCACCGGTGGTCTCGTCAACGGTGATGTGACTGGCGACCTCATCGACAACACCGGCACGATCACCGGAGTCGCGGGCGGGTTGGTCAACAACGCCGGCGATATCAGCGGCGTCGCGGGCGACCTCGTCGGTTCGGTCGGCGACATCGGCAACAGCGGCGACCTGACGGGAGTCGCAGGCGATGTGATCGGCACGGTCGGCAACAGTGGCGATATCTCCGGCGACCTGCTCGACAACTCCGGCGACATCGTCGGCGACATCACCGGCGTGGCAGGCGGGCTCATCAACGGCGACGTGACCGGCGACCTGGTCGACGGAACTGTCGGCGACCTCACCAACGTCGGCAGTATCAGCGACATCACGGGCGTGGCGGGCGATCTGACCGGCAGCCTCGTGAACGGCGATGTGACCGGCGATCTGATCGACGGCACCGTCGGCGACCTGACGAACGTCGGCAACATCAGCGACATCACCGGCGACCTGGTGGACGTGACCGGTGTGGCGGGTGATCTGACCGGTGTAGCCGGTGGCCTCGTCAACGGCGATGTGGTCAGCGACGTAACCAACAACGGCGACATCGGCGGCGTGATCGGTTCGGTCGGTGACATCACCGGCAACAGTGGCGACCTCACGGGCGACCTGCTGGACAACACGGGCGACATCGGAGGCGTGGTCGGCGACATCACCAATTCGGGTGACATCGGAGGCCTCATCGGCTCGGTAGGCGACATCACCAACAACGGCGATATCGCCGGTGTAGCAGGAGGACTCGTGAACAACACCGGAGACGTAGTGGGTGACATCACCGGCAACAGCGGGGATCTGACGGGCATCGCGGGTGGCCTGGTCAACGGCGATATCACCGGCGACCTCATCGACAACTCGGGCACCGTGGTCGGCGATCTGGTCGACAACTCGGGCACGATCGGCGACATCACGAACACCGGCGAGCTGGTCGGTGACATCACCGGCAACAGCGGTGACCTGACCGGCGTCGCAGGCGACCTGCTCGACAACTCGGGCGGTGTACTGAACGACCTCACCAACAACGGCGACATCACCGGTATCGCAGGCGGTTTGGTGAACGGTGACCTGACCGGAGTGGCTGGTGACCTCACCGCGGGCTTGGTGAACGGCGACCTGACCGGTGTGGCGGGCGACCTCACCGCAGGTCTGGTGGACGGTGACGTCACCGGTGTCGCAGGGGATCTCACCGGCGACCTCATCGACAACAGTGGCGACATCGGCGGCCTCGTCGGCTCCGTCGGCGACATCACCGGCACAGGCGCCGTGACAGGCGTGGCGGGCGATCTGACCGGTGTGGCAGGCAGCCTCGTGAACAACACCGGCGATATCACCGGAGATCTCTTCGACAACTCGGGCGCCATCGGTGGCGTGGTCGGCGACATCACCGGCGGACTCGTCAACGGCGATATCACCGGTGACTTGATCGACGGCGACTTCACGGGTGCAGCAAGCGATCTCATTGATAACACCGGTGATATCGGCGGCCTGATCGGTTCGGTCGGCGACGTCACCGGCAACACCGGCGACCTGACCGGTGTGGCAGGTGACCTGACCGGCAGCCTGGTCAACGGTGATATCACCGGCGACGTGACCGGCATCGCGGGCGGCCTCGTGAACGGTGACATCACCGGCGACCTCCTCGACAATTCCGGCGACTTGACCGGTGTCGCAGGCGATCTCACTGCCGGCCTGGTGAACGGAGACGTTGTCGGGGACCTCGTTGACGGCGACTTGACCGGTATCGCAGGCGGTTTGGTGAACGGTGATGTGATCGGCGATATCACGAACACCGGCGATATCACCGGCATCGCGGGCGGCTTGGTCTCCAACACGGGCGACATCACCGGAGACCTCATCGACGGCGAAGTGACAGGTGACCTGATCGACGGCGGCCTGACCGGCATTGCCGGCGGCCTCGTCAATGGGGACGTCACGGGCGACCTGATCGACGGCGACGTCACCGGAGACCTGCTGGACGTAACCGGCGGCCTGGTCAACGGTGACGTGACGGGCGATCTGATCGACGGTGGAATCACCGGTGTCGCGGGTGATCTCACCGGCGTTGCAGGTGACGCTATTTCGAACAGTGGCGACATCACCGGCGGCCTGGTGAACGGCGACGTAGTCGGTGATATCACCGGCGACCTCGTGGACGGTGATGTGATCGGCGACGTCACGGGTGGCCTGGTGAACGGCGACGTGACCGGCGATCTCATCGACGGTGGGCTGACCGGCATCGCGGGCGGGCTCATCAACGGCGACGTCACCGGCGACCTGCTCGACGTGACCGGCGGCCTGGCCAACGGTGACGTGACAGGTGACCTGGTCGACGGCGACATCACCGGCGTGGCAGGTGGCCTGATCTCCAACACGGGTGATATCGCCGGTGGCCTCGTGAACGGCGACTTGACCGGTGTCGCAGGTGATCTCACTGCCGGGCTGGTGAACGGCGACGTGGTCGGAGATGTCACAGGTGGCCTGGTGAACGGTGACGTCAGCGGTGATCTGCTCGACGTGGCCGGCGGCCTGGTCAACGGTGATGTGACCGGCATTGCGGGTGATCTCACCGCAGGCCTGGTGAACGGTGACCTGGTGGACGGCGATGTGACCGGCGACCTCATCGACGGCGGTCTCACCGGAATTGCCGGCGGCATTGTCAATGGTGATATCACCGGCGACCTTCTCGACAACTCCGGTGATATCGGCGGCCTGGTCGGCTCGATCACCGATAACGACATCATCGGTGTCGCAGGCGGACTCGTGAACGGCGACGTCGTCGATGACATCACCAGTGGCGATATCACCGGTGTCGCAGGCGATCTCACCGCTGGTCTCGTGAACGGCGATCTCGTCGGCGATGTGACAGGTGATCTGGTCGATGGTGATCTGACCGGTGTCGCCGGTGGAATCCTCAACGGGGACATCGTCGGTGACGTGACGGGCGACCTCGTCGACGGCGACATCACCGGCGGGCTGGTGAACGGCGACCTCGTCAACAACATCGGTGACGTGACCGGTGTGGCGGGCGGCCTGGTCAACGGCGACGTGGTCGGCGATGTGGTCGACGCGGGCGACATCACCGGTGATCTGGTCGATGGCGACCTGACTGGTATCGCGGGCGGAATTGTCAACGGGGACATCGTCGGTGACGTCACCGACAACGACATCACCGGCGACTTCCTCAACGATCTTTCGGCCGTCACCGGCGGCGTGGTCGACGGGGACGTGCTCAGCGACATCACCGGTGCCGCGGGTGGCGTGGTGAACGGCGACGTCACCGACAACGACATCGTCGCCGGTGTGGTGAACGGTGATGTGCTCAGTGGCATCACCGACAACGACGTCACCGGCGACCTCGTCGACAATGTGGGCAACGTGACCAACAACGGCGACGTGGCCAACCTGATCGGCCTTACCGGCCTGGCCGCCGCGGTCACCGGCATCGCGGGTGACGTGGGCACCGGCGACCTCATCGGAAACTTCGACCTGGCAGGCATGGCCGGCGACCTGTTCGACAATTCCGGCGACATCACCGGCGTCGCAGGCGGTCTCGTGAACGGCGACGTGGTCGGTGACGTCACCGGCAACGACGTGGTCGGCGGAATCCTCAACGGCGACATCACGAACACCGGCGACATCGGCAACCTGGTCGGCGACATCACCGGAGGCGACCTGACCGACGTCGGCAACATCACCGGCGACCTCGTCGACGGCGACCTCACCGGCATCGGCGCCATCGGCGACGTGACAGGCGATCTCGTGGACGGCTCGGTCGGTGACATCACCGGGGATCTGGTGGACGGGGGTCTGGTCGGCGACCTGACCGGCGTCGCAGGCGACCTCACCGGTGTCGGCTCGATCGGCGATGCAACCGGCGATCTCATCGACGGTTCGGTCGGCGACATCACCGGGGACCTGGTGGACGGCGGCCTCGTCGGCGACCTGACCGACGTCGGCAACATCACCGGCGACCTCGTCGATGGCGGCCTGGTCGGTGACCTGACCGGCGTCGCAGGTGATCTCAACGGCATCGGCGACATCACCGGTGATTTGGTCGACGGTGGTCTGGTCGGCGACCTGACGAACGTCGGCTCTATCGGCGACGTGACCGGCGGGCTCATCAACGGTGACGTGACGGGCGATCTTGTCGACGGTGGCCTGGTCGGTGACTTGACCGGGGTCGCCGGCGACCTGAACGGCATCGGCGACATCACGGGTGACTTGGTCGACGGCGGCGTCGTCGGAGATCTGACCGGGGTAGCAGGTGACCTGACCGGCGTCGCGGGCGATCTCAACGGCATCGGCGACATCACGGGCGACCTGGTGGACGGCGGAATCGTCGGCGACATCACCGACGTCGGCTCCATCGGTGACATCACCGGCGACCTGGTCGACAACGACTTCACCGACGTCGGCAATATCGCCGGAATCGTTGGTGATCTGACCGACGTGGGCAATGTCGGCGACGTCACCGGCGGCCTAGTCAACGGTGACGTGACCGGCGACCTGATCGACGGCAGCTTGGTCGGCGATATCACCGGAGACCTTGTCGACGGCGATATCACCGGCGATCTAATCGACAACGACTTCACCAACGTGGGCAACATCGCAGGCCTCGTAGGCGATCTGACCGACGTCGGTTCCGTCGGCGACGTCACCGGCGATCTCGTCGACACCGGTGACATCACCGGCGACCTGATCGACGGCAACCTCGTCGGTGACGTGGTCGGCGACCTGAACGACGTCGGTTCCGTCGGTGACATCACCGGCGATCTCATCGACACCGGCGATATCACCGGCAACCTGGTCGGCGATCTGACCGACGTCGGCTCCATCGGTGACATCACCGGCGACCTGATCGACGGCAACCTCGTCGGCGACGTGACCGGCGACCTCACCGACGTCGGCTCCATCACCGACTTCATCGACACAGGCGACATCACGGGCGACATCGTCGACAACGAACTCGTCGCCAATCTGACCGACATCGACGTGACCGGCGTTGCCGGTGACCTGACCAGCACGGTGGGCGACATGACCGGACCTTTGAGCGGTAACGACATCTCGGGCACGATCGGCGACATCCTCAGCGGCAATGGCGGCGGAGGCGGCGGGGGAGGTGGCGGCGGAACCGGTGACGTCACCTGGGTCGGCGACCTGGTGAGCATCACCGACTCGTTCAGCGACATCACGAATGTGTTCGGTGACTGGTCCAACATGATCGGCGACATCAGCGGCTCGTTCGGTGACCTGTCCGGCGCGTTCGAGAACCTGAACGTGAGCGACGTCTTCGGCGACGTGACCGGCGTGTCGGGCGATTGGTCCGCGATGATCGCCGGCCTGAGCGACAACGCGCTCGAGATCACCGGCTTCGGCAGCGGCGTGGTGAGCGAACTGGTGAACGTGTCCGGCGACTGGAACAACACGGTCGAGGGCATCACCGGCAGCTTCGGCGACGTGGTCGGCCTCGGCGGTGACGTGGTGAGCATCGGCGGCGACCTGGTCGGCTCGGTCGGAGGCATCGGCGGTTCGATCGGCGACGTCACCGGCTCGCTCACCGGCATCGGCGGTTCGGTCGGCGACATCACCGGCTCGCTCACCGGTGTCGCGGGCGACCTGACCGGTGTCGCGGGCGACCTGACCGGCGTCGCGGGCGACCTGACCGGCGTCGCGGGCGACCTGACCGGCGTGGCAGGCGACCTGACCGGCGTCGCGGGCGACATCACCGGCATCGGCGGCAACCTGTCCGATGTGTTCGGCGACGTGACCGGCTCCTTCGGCGACCTCACCGGCTTCGGTGGCGACGTCACCGGCTTCGTCGCCGACCTGACCGGCATCGGCGGTGACCTGACCGGCTCGGTCGGCGATCTCACCGCCTTCTTCGGAGACTTCACCGGTATCGCCGGTGACGTGGCCGCCTTCACGGGCGACCTGACCGGCACCTTCACCGGTGTCGGTGGCGACCTGATCGGCTCGGTCGGTGACCTCACCGGCGTCGGCGTGACCGGCGTCGTCGGCGAGGTGGTCGGCGATGTGACCGGCTCGTTCGGTGACATCACCGGCGCGACCGGACTGATCGGTGATCTGGATCTGGCGAACACGATCGGCGACGTGACCGGCTCGGTCGACGTCGGCGATATCGGTGGTGATGTGACCGGCGTCTTCGGTGACATCGCGGGAGATGTGACCGGAGTTGTCGGCGCGGTCGGCGACGTGACCGGGGTGGTAGGCGACCTTGACCTTGGAATTGGGGATGTGAGTGACATGGGTGACATCAATATCGGCGGCGAGAACAACATTTTCGGTGCGGGCCTCAACGATGTGAACGGCATCGGCGACAACTTCGGCGGCATCGCCGACAACTGGGAAGACGTGCAGATCCAGGGCATCGGCGGCCAGGTCGACGAATCGCTGAACAACTTCGGCGGCCTCGGCAACGGCGTGCTGGCAGGCGCTCTCGGCGAGGGCCTGGTCGGCGGCGACCTCACCGGAATCGGCGCCCACGATGTCACCGACGCGGTCGACGTCAACGACGTGTTCGACGGCGGTGTCGCCGGCGTGGCAGGCGGCGTCCTGAACGGCGAGGGCGGTCTGGCCGGCGCGGGCGGTCTGCTCAGCGGCAACGATGTCACCGATTTCGCCGACCTCACCGACATCACCACCAACGGCATCGGTGCCGCGATCGACGAGAGCTCGGTCCTCAACGACGTGGTCGACGGCGGCGTGGCCGGTGTGGCAGGCGGCGTCCTGAACGGCGAGGGCGGTCTGGCCGGCGCGGGCGGCGTCTTCAACGGCAACACCTTCGAGGACATCACCGCCAACGGCGTCGGCGCCGCGGTGGACGACGTGTCCGACGTGGTCGACGGCGGCATCCTGTCCGGCAACACCTTCGAAGACATCACCACCAGCGGCATCGGCGCGGCGATTGATGAGAGCTCGGTCCTCAACGATCTGGCGGCAGGCGACGGTATCGGCAACGGCAACGTGGTCGGCGGCATCGTCGGCGCGGTGACCGGCGACGGCGACGGCGGCTTGCTCGGCACCGGCGGCGTCCTCAACGGCGACGGTGGCCTGGCCGGTGCGGGCGGCGTCCTCAACGGTGACGGCGGCCTGCTCGGTGCGGCAGGCGTCGGCAACGACTTGCTGGCAGCTGACGGCGACGGCGGCCTGTTCGGCGGCGCCGAGGACACCACCATCAACGGCATCGGTGCCGCGATCGACGAGAGCGCGATCCTCAACAACGTGAACGTCGAGGACATCACCGGCATCGGCGGCAACGTCGACGACCTGGGCGGCGTCCTCAACGGCGGCCTGCTCGGCGGCGGTGACGGTGGCCTGCTCGGTGGCGTCACCAACACCGGCGACGTCACCGGCGTCGGCGATCTGGTCGACGGCGGCGTGGCCGGAGTGGACGACGGCATCCTCAACGGCGCGGTGTTCGAGGACATCACCACCAACGGCATCGGTGCCGCGATCGACGAGTCCAATGTGCTCAACAACATCAACGACGGCGGCATCGGTGGCCTCGTGAACGGTGACGGTGGGCTGGCCGACGGTCTCGCGAACGACGCCGACGTGACCGGTCTGGCGGGCGGTGTGCTGAGCGGCGACTTCGAGGACATCACCACCAACGGCATCGGCGCGGCGATCGATGAGTCGAACGTCCTCAACGACGTGGTCGACGACGGCATCCTCAGCGACACCCTCGACGGTGGAGTGGCAGGCAGCCTGCTCGGCAACGCGAACTTCAACGACATCACCGCGAATGGCATCGGTGCCGCGATCGACGAGTCGAACGTGCCGATCCTCAACGACGTGGTCGACGGCGGCGTCGCCTCCGGTCTCCTCGGTGGCGAAGGCGGCATCCTCGGCGCCGCGAACTTCGAGGACATCACCGCGAACGGCGTCGGCGCGGCGATCGATGAGTCGAACGTCCTCAACGACGTGGTCGACGACGGTGTGGTCGACGTCCTCGACGGCGCGGCCTTCCAGGACATCACCGCGAACGGCGTCGGCGCCGCGATCGACCAGAGCCCCATCGGCAACGACCTGGTGGACGGCCTGATCAACGGCTCGAACTTCGAGGACATCACCGGTGTCGGCGGCAATGTCGACAGTGTCGGCGGCGTCATGAACGGCATGACCGACGTGCTTAACCCGACCGCGGTGGCGGGCCTGTTCAGCAGCGGTCTGACGGGCAGCACCCACGAGAACACCGGTTCGACGAACTCCTCGCCGTACAGCAACGCCACCTCGGCGGCCTCGGACGGTGCGGCGTCGGCGGCGAACGCGGCCAGCGCGTTCACCGGTGCGGCGGCCTCGACCGCCGGCCTGGCCGGCCTCAGCGACGACGACCTCGGCTTCGACCTGGGCAACACCTTCGGCGACGCGGGCCTTACCGGCATCGCACCCGGTGAACCGAACCCCTCGGGCACCGGCCTGGAGACCGGCTTCGGCCCCCTCGACGCGGTTACCGGCGCGATCACCGGCGACGCGACCGGTGCCGGCCTGCTCGACAGTGCCCTGCCCGGTGACGACGCGCCCGGCGGACTCCTCGGCGGTGACCCGGGCGAGGTTCTCCCCGGTGGCGATGTGGTAGGCAACCTGGTCGACGAGGTGCTGCCGACCATGCACACCATGCCGTACGAGGACGGCAACCTGGTCGGCTCGGGCCTGGAGACCGGCTTCGGCGCGGTGGAAGGCCTCACCGGCGGCGGCCTCCTGGGCGACGTGCCCACCGAGGTGGTCGGCACGGGCGAACCGTTCGACACCCTCACCGGCGCCGGCTCGGCGGTCGGCGACGCGGTCGAAGCCCCGGTCCCCGGCTACGACTACACCCCGATGCCGACCACCGCACCGGACACCTCCGGCACCACCGGCGCGGCGACGGGCGGCCTGTCCGACACCACCGAGGCGGCGACCGGCGGGGTCTACGACACCACCGAGGCGGCCACGGGCGGTGTCACCGAAACCCTGGACAGCGTGGATGTGGGCGGCGCCTTCGGCCCGGGTCTCGGCGCCACCGACACCGGCCTGCTGGGCGACTCGTCGAGCACGACCACCCCGGAGGCCGACGACGGTGGCCTCCTCGGCGGCGGCCTCCTCTGAGGATCGTCATGACGACTCCGGCGAAGACGTCGGCCGCACCGTCGGCAGCCACCCCGCTGCTGACGGTGCTCGGCGACACGATCGAGGCGGCGCGCGCCGCCGACCGCGACGACCTGGTCGTCCGGTTGGAGGCGGTCGCGCAACGGGTCAGGGATCCGCGCAGGCGGATCGTGGTGACCGGTCAGCTGGAACAGGGCAAGAGCCGTTTCGTCAACGCGTTGCTCGGGCTGGATGTGTGCCGGGTCGGCGACGACCAGACCACGACCATCCCCCTGCAACTCGAATACGGTCCGGTCCCGCGGGCCGAACTGGTGCTCACCGCGCCGGGCGCGAGCGACATCCGCGTGGAGGTGCCGTTCGACGAGATCGGTTCCCTCGACGCCCGCAGCCCGTACGCGCAGGGCCGCCAGATCGCGCGGATCGAGGCGGCGGTGCCGAATCAGCTGCTCAGCGAGGGCATCGTGCTGGTCGACACCCCCGGCGTCGGCGGGCACAGCAGTGCGTATTCGGCGGCCGTGCTCGGCATGGTTCCGGCCGCCGACGCGGTGCTGCTGCTGAGCGATGCCTCCACCGAACTCACCGAGCCAGAGCTGTCGTTCCTGCGGCAGGTCAAGGAACTGTGTCCGACGGTCGCGGTGCTGCTCACCAAGGTGGACATGTATCCGCATTGGCGTCAAGTCGCCGAGGCCGATCGCGGGCACATCGCCCGCTCTGGGCTCGAGATCCCGATGCTTCCGGTGTCGTCGCTGCTGCGCGCGCACGCGTTGCGCACCAACAGTGCCCAGCTCGGTCGCGAGTCCGGTTTCGGTGCGCTGTTCGCGTTCCTGAAGGAACAGGTCGTCGCCCGCGACCAGGTGTCGACCAGGGCCGCGGTGGCACGCGAACTGCATTCGGCGGCCGAACATCTGGCCCTTGTCCTCGGCAGCGAACTGATCGCCCTGCGCGACCCGGAACGCTCCGACGACGCGATCCGCGAACTGCAACGCGCCCGCACCGCCGCCGAGGACCTGCGCCGCAGCTCCGGCTACTGGCAGCAGACCCTGCAGGACGGCATCACCGACCTGATGAGCGATATCGACCACGACCTGCGCGAACGCCTGCGCGCGGTGGCCCACACCGCCGAGGACTGGATCGACGAACACGATCCGGGCAGGCACTGGCAGGCCATCGCCGAGTGGCTCACCGGCACGGTCGACACCGCCCTCGGCGACAACCTGCTGTGGACGCACACCAGGGCCGAAACCCTGGCCGAGCGGGTCGCCGAACATTTCGGCAAGGCCAGCGCCGTCGACCTGCCCGATGTGGACAACGCGATGGATGCCGAGGGCACGGGCGCGGCGGCGGGCACCCTTGCCGGTCTCGAACCCGATATCAGCGTCACCAGCAAGGTCCTCGTCGGCTTGCGCGGCTCCTACGGTGGCGTGCTGATGGTCGGTCTCGCCTCCACACTGGCCGGCCTGGCGCTGCTGAATCCGCTGTCGATCGGCGCGGGTGTGCTGGTCGGCGGAAAGGCCTACAAGGACGACAAACAGTTGCGCCTGGCTCGCAAACGCGCCGAGGCCAAGGCTGCGGTGCGGCGGTTCGTCGACGATGTGGCGTTCCAGGCGGGCAAGGAGGCCAAGGACCGCATGCACCGCATCCACCGGGCCCTGCGCGACCACTTCACCGGTGTCGCCGAACGCAGCCTGCGCTCGATCGATGCCTCGCTGAAGGCCGCGCAGGATGCGGCGAATTCGGCGGTGAACAGCCGGTCGGGCCGGCGCGGCGAACTGGAGCACCAGTTGGTGCGGGTCGCCGAGCTGCGCCGCTACGCCGACGGCATGCTCGAGCTCACCTCGGCGCCGGGCAGGCAGCGTTCGTATTCGGCGCCGTCACCCGGTGTGCGGCCGGTGCCCGCCGAGGACGGACGCCGGTGAACGCCGTGTTCGCTCCGGCGCGCGAGGGTGTGTTTAAGTGAAGGAATGATGCTCGCCGCGTGGGTCGAAGCGGAGGCCGCGCGCCGATGAGACACTATCGGCCCGAATCCCCGCTTCCCGGCGGCGCACCCACCGCACCCACGACCGGCGAGGCGCACCGGCTCGTCAAGGCCGCCGCGCGGGAACTGCGCGACCCCGGCGCCCGGCAGTTGATCGACGAATGCGCCGAGCGGTTGCGTCAGCCGTTGCGGGTCGCGCTGGCCGGTTCGATCAAGGCGGGCAAGTCGACGCTGCTCAACGCCCTGGTCGGGCAGAGCATCGCCCCCACCGATGCCACCGAATGCACCCGCGTGGTCACCTGGTACCGCAGCGGAACCACCCCGACGGTGACGGCGTTCGCGGCCGACGGCGCGTCGGCGAACGTGGCGGTCCGCCGAGGGGCCGGGGCGCACGGTCTCACCTTCGAGCTGTCGGGTCTGCGCTGGCAGCCGGCCGGTACGCACGCCGTCGACCACCTGGAAGTGCGCTGGCCGACGGCCGAGTTGTCACGCACCACCATCATCGACACGCCGGGCACGTCGTCGCTGTCGCACGAGGTGTCCGAGCGAACCATGCGTCTGCTCACACCCGCTGATATCGAACCCGACGCCCTGCGCATCCCCGGCGCCGACGCCGTGGTCTACCTGCTGCGCCGCCTCGACGCCACCGACGTCCATTTCCTCGAACAGATCGGTTCCGGCGGTCCGGCCGGTCCGCTCGGTGTGGTCGGGGTGGTGTCGCGGGCCGACGAGATCAGCGCCGGCCACATCAACGCCCTGAATTCGGCGCGCGATGTGGCCACCCGCTTCGCCACCGAGCTGGAACGCACCGGGTTGTGCCAGGCGGTGATCCCCGTGGCGGGCCTGCTCGCTTTCGCCGCCGCCACCCTCACCCAGCCCGAGTTCGCCGCGTTCGCAGCCCTGGCCGGGCTGCCCGCCGACACCCTCGAACTGGCCCTGCTCTCGGCCGACCGGTTCTCGCGCCCCGATATCGACCTGCCGGTATCGCCGCTGGTCCGCGCCCAATTGCTGGACCGGTTCGGCATGTTCGGTGTGCGGATGGCCACCGAACTCGTGCGCACCGGCGTGCGTGACGCGGCGTCGCTGTCGGCCGAGCTGAGTGCCCGCAGCGGCATCGACGAGCTGCGCCGGGTCCTCGACGTGCAATTCGGTCAACGTGCCGAGCAGCTCAAAGCCCATTCCGCGCTCACCACCCTCGACCGGGTGATCACCGCCCACCCCGGCACCCCCGCCGACGAACTGCTGCCGCGCGTGCGGACCCTGCTCGCCGACGTGCACGGTTTCGCCGAGTTGCGCCTGCTCGGCCGGTTGCGCGCCGACGAGTTGCCACTGCCACCCGACGACCTCGCCGAACTGTTCCGCCTGGTCGGCGGCGCCGGCGTCGCCCCGCACGTGCGCCTGGGCCTACCCGCCGACACCGACCCCGCGACGATGCGCGCCCATGCCCTCGACGCGGCGCGCAAATGGCGCACCAGATCCCGGCATCCGCTCATCGACAAGACGACAGTCGAGGCGTGCCTGACCGCCGTACGCAGTGTCGAGGGAGCACTCTCGCAGCTACCGGGCTGATCCTGTCTCCCAATTATTTCGCCGATCGATTGGGCTTGTCGCTGCTCGATACGGCATGATTCCGCCGTGACCACGACGATCGGCGACCCCGTCCGGGTACTGACGGACGCGCAATGGGCGCTGCTCGAATTCCTGCTGCCCACCTCGGCGGGCCGTGCGGGCCGCGACTTCGCCAACAACCGTCTCGTGGTCGAGGGGATGCTGTTCTGGCTGCGTACCGGTATCGCGTGGCGTGAGCTGCCCGCCGAATTCGGTCCGTGGCAGACGGTCTGGAAACGGCAGCGCCGCTACCAGGCCGACGGCACATGGGATCGTCTGCTCACCGCCTTGGCCGCCATGGCCGACGACGCGGGCAACCTCGCCTGGGTGCGGCGAGATAGTTAGGAGACACCGATTTTTCGGCTCCGAAAAGGTCACACTCTTCATCGGTAACGATTTCGTTGCGGAATCGGACTAGCTTTCCGAACACTCGCATGGCCAAGCGTGAAAAGCACCCACCGACAGACGAGTACGGATCCGGCGCAAGTCCTGATCTGGAGGAGCTGACCCGAATGAACCCCACCGCGATCCTCGAGTTCATCCTGAACCTGCTGCGCGATCCCCAAGCCGCAGCAAACTATTGCGCCAACCCCGTCCATGTCCTCTGCGAAGCGGACATCCCCGCCACCCCCGCCGAGATCGCGGCCGCCGCCCCCACCATCGCCGCCACCCTCTCCACCGACTGCACCTCCACCCTCACCGCCCTCAACACCGCCGCCGCCTCGGTGACCACCGCCGCCACCACCTCGGTAGCCGCCACCACCGCCGCAGCCGTCACCACGGCCGCCGACATCGAGACCGGCCTGGAAACGACCGTCGACGTCGGCGCCACCGTGGGCACGGGCCTGACCGCTGCCGCTGATGTGTCTGCTGGTCTGGGCGCGTCTGTGGGTGCTGTCGCTGATGTGTCTGCTGGTTTGGGCGCGTCTGTAGGTGCCGGCCTGGATGCAGCCGCCGATTTGTCGGCTGGTTTGGGTGCGTCTTTGGGTGCTGTCGCTGAGGTTTCAGCCGGTCTCGGGGCGTCTGTGGGTGCTGGCGTGGGTGCTGTCGCTGATGCTTCCGCGGGTTTGGGCGCGTCTGTGGGTGCCGGGCTGGGTGCTGTCGCTGATGTGTCTGCTGGTTTGGGCGCGTCTGTAGGTGCCGGGCTGGATGCAGCCGCCGATTTGTCGGCTGGTTTGGGTGCGTCTTTGGGTGCTGTCGCTGAGGTTTCAGCCGGTCTCGGGGCGTCTGTGGGTGCTGGCCTGGGCGCTGCCGCTGACGTTTCCGCCGGTCTCGGGGCGTCTGTGGGTGCCAGCCTGGGTGCTGTCGCTGATGTGTCCGCCGGCTTGGGCGCGTCTGTGGGTGCCGGGCTGGGTGCCGCCAGTGACGCAACCACCGGTATCGGCGCGACCCTGAACCCCACCCTCGACGCGGCAACCGACGTAGCAGCGGGCGTCACAACAGGTCTGGGCGCTGGCGTGAACACAGGCCTCACAGCTGCCACCGACATCGCCGCCGACCTGGGCGCCATCAGCAGCGCCACAGCCGATCTGGGTGCGACCACTGACATCACCCTCGACGCGGTGACCACCGCAACTACCGACCTCGGAGCCACCCTCGAAGCCGCAACCGACGTAACCACTGACATCACAGCCGGTCTCGGTGCAAGCGCGGATGCCGCCGTCGACCTGGGTGCCGACCTCACCGCAGGTCTCGGGACGACCACAGGTCTCCTCGCCGACGCATCGGCAAACATCCACTCTGCCGTCACCACGACCACCGACACCACCGCAGACCTCGGCCTCGAACTGACCGCCGCCACGAATAGCGCGGTAGGCGAGAGCCTTTCGTTCGGACACGATTCGGTGATCGGTGCCGCCACCGGTCTCGATTCCGCCCTCGAGTCGGTGGCCGCCGCCGGTGCCGACCTCTCCGCAACGGCGGGAACCGACCTTGGAATCGGTGCCACCGTCGCAGGTGCACTCGACGCCACCACGGGTGTCGCCGCCGGCCTCGGCACGACTGTGAGCGGCCTGACGACAGCAACAACCGAGACCGACCTCGCCGTCTCCGCAGCACTCGGCGCCACCAACGCTGCCGCCGTCCAGTCGGCAATGTCCGCCAGCACCGCTGCGACTACCGGCCTCGAAACCGGCCTCACGACCGCAGGCTCGATCGGCACGAACGCTGCCGCCGACCTCACCGCCGGCGCCACGGCGGGCGTGGAATCCGCCGTTGGCGTCGATCTGACCTCTGGTCTTTCCGCCGCGGGTGCGCTGGACGCGGTAACGACGACGGCCGACCTCGCCGCGAATGCCGTTGCGGGCGTGGAGGCCGCTGTGGGCGCGGCTTCAGGTCTTTCGGCCGTGGGTGCGCTGGGCGTGGAAACCTCGGCCGACCTCGCCTCGAACGCCGCTGCCGGCGTGGAGGCCGCTGCGGACTTCGGCGCGACTTCGGGTCTCGCCGCCGGGGGTGCGCTGGATACTGTCGCCGATCTTGCCGCCAGCTCCACTGCGGGTCTTAACGCCGCCGCCCTGTCCGGGGCGGGTTCGTTGGGCTCGGGTTTCGATGCCAGTGCTTCCGGGTTGACCGAAGGCGTTGTGGGGCTGGGCACTTCCGTTGGTGGTGCGTTCGAGGCGGGTCTCGAAACAGGACTTTCGGGGACGGGTGGGGTCGGGATGCAGGTCGGTGCGGCCGCGAATGCCGGTGCTGCTGCGGCGACTTCGCTGACCGGTGCGGTCGCCTCGACCACGCAGATCGGCCTCACCGGTGCAGGCGCCGATCTCTCCGCCGGCCTCACGGGCGCCGCCGCGACAGCGGACCTCGGCACTCAAATCGCGGCAGGCCTGTCCACCGGGGCAGCCGCAACTCTCGGCGCTCCCTTTACCGCCGCCCCGGCCACCGGCCTCGAAACCGCCCTCAGCACAGCCTTCAACACCGATCTCGCCGCAGCCTCGACCGTCGACACCGCGGCCGAACTCGTGTCCACCTCGGCCTTCGATACCGCCCTGGTCGGCGCTGCGAACACCACCACCGCACTCCAGTCCAATCTCACCGGCGCAGTAGCGAACTCGACCGGCATCGCTACCGGCCTCGGCGGCATCGCCACCGCCGGAGCCCACGCTTCCGCAGACGCCGCCGCCAACGCAGCCGCATCTGCCGAAGCCGCAGCCGGTTTCGCTGCGAACGCCACAGCCGACCTCGGCGCGAACGCGGCAGCCGACTTTGCCGCGAACGCGGCAGCCGACTTTGCCGCGAACGCGGCGGCAGGCGCAGCCGGTGTGACGGGCACCGCCGCCGCACTGGACGCGGCAGCCACCGCGACCACCGGTGCCGGAGCCACGGCCACAGGCGCGTTCGACGCAACCGCCGACGTAACAACCTCCACCGCAACAGGTCTCGAACTCGGCCTCGGCACAACACCCGACTGGTCCACCGAAACCGGCGTAGCCGCAGGCCTCGGCTCGACCATCCAGTCCGAGCCGCAACTCGATTCCACCTTCACCACATCCACCGGCTTGGAATCCACCCTCGGGGCGACCAGCGGCTTCGAAACCGTGGCATCAACCGCCCTCACCTCGGAGACCTCCATGAACCTCACCGGCGAAGCCGCCACCGAACCCACCTCGACCATCGATTTCACCTCGGCCGCCGACACCTGGTCGACGGTCGACGTGGACAGCGCCTTCGGCCCGGCTCTCGACGATTCCCCGCTCTCCGGCGGAACGGGCCTGCTCGACACCTCGTTCACCGCCCCGGAGTCCCCGTTCGACACCCCTGAAGCGCTGTAGTTCAGGCCGATGGATTCGTTGCTGTCGGTTCTCGACAACACCGTCGCGGCGGCTCGTGCCGCGGGTCGTGACGACCTGGTCGCCCGCCTGGAAACGGCGGCGGTCCGGGTGCGCGACCCGCGGCGGCGGATCGTCGTCGCGGGCCAGCTCGATCAGGGCAAGAGCCGTTTCATCAACGCGCTGCTCAATGTCGAGATCTGTCCCGTGGGCGACGACGTCACCACCCGTTTCCCGATGCAGCTCGCCTACGCGCCGCAGCCGCGAGCTGAATTGGTGTTGGCTACAACATCTTCGGAGGAGGAGCGGGTCGAGTTCCCGATCGCCGATCTGCCGTCGATCGGTGACCGGTCCGTGGCGGGCAAACAGATCCTTCGCATCGAGGTGCACCTCCCCGCCGACCTGCTCGCCGACGGCATAGTCCTCATCGACACCCCCGGCATCGGCGCCCGAACCACGGCGGGCACCCTCGGTGTCCTGGAGATGCTTCCCGCGGCCGACGCCGTCCTTGTAATCTCCGACGCCTCAACCGAACTCACCGCCCCGGAACTCACCTTCCTGCGACAAGCAACCGAATTGTGCCCGGCCACAGCGGTTCTGATGTCGAAAACCGACCTCTACCCGCACTGGCGCCAGGTCTTCGAAGCCGACCGGGAGCACCTGCGCAAGGCGAACCTCGACCTCCCACTGCTCCCGATTTCGGCCCTGCTCCGCGCCCACGCCCTGCGCTTGCAAGACGCGCAGCTGGGCGCCGAGTCCGGTTACGGGCAGCTCTACCAATTCCTGCGCGAGCAGGTGGTCGCCCGTGACGAAGCCGCGACCCGCGCCGCCATCGCTCGTGAGATGTCCTCGGCCGCAGAGCATCTGGCACTGGCTCTGGGCAGCGAACTCGTCGCCCTACGCGATCCGCAACAAGCCGCGGCCGCGGTCGGCGAGCTGCAATCGGCCAAAGCCCGTGCACAGCAACTGCATCGCCGCACCGCGGCCTGGCAGCAAACCCTCGCCGACGGCATCACCGACCTGGCCGGTGACGTCGACCACGACCTGCGCGAACGCCTGCGCGAGATCGCCCGCACCGGCGAGGAGTGGATCGACGACCACGACCCCGGCCGCCACTGGGGAGCCATCTCCGAATGGCTCACGGGCACAGTCGATTCAGCCCTGGGCGACAACTTGCTCTGGGCGCACACCAGAGCGGAAGCCTTGGCAAACCAGGTAGCCGAACACTTCCTCGAGCTGGGCTCGGTAGACCTCCCTGCCGCCCTCGACCCCTCCGGCACCACCCACCGCACCGGCACTCTGGGCGACCTCGAACCCGATATCGGCGTCCTGTCGAAGGTCCTCGTCGGCATGCGCGGTTCCTACGGCGGCGTCCTGATGGTCGGTCTGGCAACGACTTTCGCGGGCCTGGCCCTGCTGAACCCCATTTCTCTCGGCGCAGGCGTGCTCGTGGGTGGCAAGGCGTACCGTGACGATAAGCAGGCCCGCCTCACCCGCCGCCGCGCCGAGGCCAAGAACGCCATCCGCCGCTTCCTCGACGACGTGGCCTTCCAGGCGGGCAAAGACTCCCGAGACCGCATCCACCGCATCCACCGCGTCCTACGCGACCACTACGCGGGCATCGCCGAACGCAGCCTCCGCTCCATCGACGAATCCCTCACCGCCGCCCAGGAAGCGGCCTCCATCCAGGCCAAACACCGCGCCGAACGAACAGCCGCCCTCGAACACCAGCTCACCGCCGTAGCCGCCCTGCGCAACCACGCCACCGCCCTCACGGCCCCCACCCGCATCCCGCTGCCGAAGTAGCCGCCGCTCTAGGTGGACGGCCTGTCCATCGTCGCGCGCAGTCGCGCGATCAGGGTCTCGAACTGCTCAAGCTGGTCGGCCGGGTATTCGGCCAGGATCGCGTCCTGCTCGGCATTGACCGTGTGGAAGAACTCGTCGGCGAGGCGGCGGGCCTGCGCGCTGCACCGCAGTGTCACCACCCGCCGGTCGGTGTGTTCGCGGCTGCGGGTGACGTATCCCGCCTGCTCCAGCCGGTTGATCAGGGTGGTCATCGCCCCCGAGGTGAGCGTGATCCGCTTGCTGAGCAGCGCGGGGGACAGCGGTGTGCCCGCCGCCTCGGCGGCGGCGATCTCCATCAGGGCGAACGCGTCGGTCGAGTGCACGCCGAGGGTCTCGGCGAACCGGCGGCCCAATTCGGTGAAACTCGCGCCGTAGCCGATGAGCCCGGCGGCGAGCCGCTGCCGCTGCCGTGCGACATCGCCGGATGTCTTCGCCATGTCGTCCTCTCGTTCGCCGCTCGATTGACAACCTACCGCCTGACAATTAACTTCATTATAAAGTCACTTGATGATGGAGGTAAATTGTCTACCGAAACCGAGACCCCACCGCTGCGGTTGTGGCTGGGGCTGATCGCCGTCTCGCTCGGCGTCGCATTGATCGTGGTCGACCTGACGATCGTGAACGTGATCGTCGCGCCGATCGTCGACGACCTGGCGATCACTTCGATTCAGGCGCAATGGATCCAGGAGTCCTACGCGATCGTCTTCGCGGCGCTGCTGCTGCTCACCGGCAGGCTCAGCGATCTGTACGGCGCACGCAGACTGTTCCTGATCGGCCTCGTCGTCTTCGGCGTGACGAGCCTGCTCGCCGCCCTCGCCCCGAGCGGCGGCCTCCTGATCCTTGCCCGATTCCTGCAGGGCATCGGCGGAGCGATGATCCTGCCGACCTCCCTGGCGCTGGTGAATTCCGCGTTCACCGGCAAGGCACGCGGACAGGCCTTCGCGATCTGGGGCTCCACGATCGGTGCGGCCGCGGCGGTCGGCCCACTGCTCGGTGGTTGGCTCGCCGACTTCTCCTGGCGCTGGGCCTTCGGCATCAACATCCCGATGGTCGCCCTGATCATGGTCGCAGTGCTCTGTTATCTCCCGGTGTCGCCGAGTTCCGTCGGCGAGGTGGATTGGCGAGGCGCCGCGCAGTCGGCACTCGGCCTCGGCCTCCTCGCCTTCGCCCTGATCGAGGGCCGCCACTACGGATGGCTGGTGGTCACCGAACCCCTGAGTATCGGCGGATTCGCCTGGCGCAGTGGACCTTCTCCGGTCCTCGTCGCACTTGCCGGTGCGGTCCTCGCGCTCGGCATGTTCTGGCGCAGGCAAGCCAGGATCGCCGATGGTCACCCCCTGCTCGATGTGCGGCTGTTCACCATCGACTCGTTTCGCAAGGGCAATGTGGTGACCCTGCTCGTCGGCCTCGGCGAATTCGGCATCATCGCGGTCCTACCGCTGTGGATGCAGTTCGCCCTCGACTACACCGCCCTGCAGGCGGGCCTGGCGCTGGTCCCACTCGCGGTCGGCAGTTTCGCCGCCAGCGGCGCGAGCTTCGCGATGACGGTTTCGGCGCTCGGCCAGGTCAGGATCGGCCTGTTGCTGGAAGCCGCCGGTCTCGCGCTGCTCGGCCTGTTCGCCGTCGCCGACGCCAGTTGGTGGTCGATCGCCGTGGCCCTGTTCGTCTACGGCATCGGTGTCGGCTTCGCCACGGCCCAGGTCACCAATGTCGTGCTCGCCGACGTCCCCGCCGAAAGCGCAGGCCAAGGCTCGGGAATCCAGAGTGCCGCACGCGAACTCGGCTCGGCCCTTGGTATCGCCGTCCTCACCACTGTCTTTTTCAGCACCCTCGGCTCCGGCCTTCGTGACCGCCTGGCCGACGCGAACATGCCCGAAGCCGAGGCCGATCAGTTGACATCGACAGTCACCGGCAGTGCCGGATCGGTGATCCCAGCCCTCCCCGCGGACGCCGCCGAAGCGGCCCGGGCGGCCATGGCGGCGGGTATCGAGGTGTCGAGCTACCTGTGCGCGGGCCTACTGGTGCTTGCCTTGGCGGCTACCGCCTTCGTCGAACCCGCGCGCAAGGCGTGAACGATCCGTCACGATCGCGCATCGGCCGCCGTGGTTGAGTGCGGTCGTGGCAAGAATGGCCAAGGGTGTCGGGAAGAATTTTCGGGTGGCGGGAATGAATCGCCGCAGGTGCTCGTTGTGCAGATCAACGATGTTGAGCGCATGTCACTCAAGTTCGGGTTGACGCCCGGCGGAGCCGACAGGCAGGATTGAGCGCATCACGCTCAGCGTTGCTGGGAGTTGTCGTCAATTATCAGGAGGAACCCACTATGGCTCGTGCGGTCGGAATCGACCTCGGGACCACGAACTCTGTCGTCTCCGTGCTGGAAGGCGGCGAGCCGGTCGTCGTCGCGAACTCGGAAGGCTCGCGCACCACTCCGTCGATCGTCGCGTTCGCGAAGAACGGTGAGGTTCTCGTCGGTCAGCCTGCCAAGAACCAGGCAGTCACCAACGTCGACCGCACCATCCGCTCGGTCAAGCGCCACATCGGCACCGACTGGACCGTGGAGATCGACGGCAAGAAGTACACCCCGCAGGAAATCTCCGCGCGCACGCTGATGAAGCTGAAGCGCGACGCCGAGGCCTACCTCGGTGAGGAGATCACCGACGCGGTCATCACCGTCCCGGCCTACTTCGAGGACGCCCAGCGTCAGGCCACCAAGGAAGCCGGTCAGATCGCCGGTCTGAACGTGCTGCGCATCGTCAACGAGCCCACCGCGGCCGCGCTGGCGTACGGCCTGGACAAGGGCGACAAAGAGCAGACCATCCTGGTCTTCGACCTCGGTGGCGGCACCTTCGACGTGTCGCTGCTGGAGATCGGCGAGGGCGTCGTCGAGGTCCGCGCCACCTCCGGTGACAACCACCTCGGTGGTGACGACTGGGACGAGCGCGTCGTCAACTGGCTCGTCGACAAGTTCAAGGCCAGCTCGGGCATCGACCTGACCAAGGACAAGATGGCCATGCAGCGTCTGCGCGAGGCCGCCGAGAAGGCGAAGATCGAGCTGTCCTCCAGCCAGAGCACCTCGATCAACCTGCCCTACATCACCGTCGACGCGGACAAGAACCCGCTGTTCCTCGACGAGCAGCTCACCCGCGCCGAGTTCCAGAAGATCACCTCCGATCTGCTGGACCGCACCCGCGCGCCGTTCCAGTCCGTCATCAAGGACGCCGGCATCAACGTGGCCGACATCGACCACGTCGTGCTCGTCGGTGGCTCCACCCGTATGCCCGCCGTCTCCGACCTGGTCAAGGAACTGACCGGTGGCCGTGAGCCGAACAAGGGCGTGAACCCGGACGAGGTCGTCGCCGTCGGCGCCGCCCTGCAGGCCGGTGTGCTCAAGGGTGAGGTCAAGGACGTCCTGCTGCTCGATGTCACCCCGCTGTCGCTGGGTATCGAGACCAAGGGCGGCGTGATGACCAAGCTCATCGAGCGCAACACCACCATCCCGACCAAGCGCTCGGAGACCTTCACCACGGCCGACGACAACCAGCCGTCGGTGCAGATCCAGGTGTTCCAGGGTGAGCGCGAGATCGCCTCGCACAACAAGCTGCTCGGCTCCTTCGAGCTGACCGGCCTGCCCCCGGCCCCGCGCGGCGTGCCGCAGATCGAGGTCACCTTCGACATCGACGCGAACGGCATCGTCCACGTCACCGCGAAGGACAAGGGCACCGGCAAGGAGAACAAGATCAAGATCCAGGACGGCTCCGGCCTGTCCAAGGAAGAGATCGACCGGATGGTCAAGGACGCCGAGGCGCACGCCGCCGAGGACAAGGCCCGCCGTGAGGAGGCCGAGACCCGCAACCAGGCCGAGTCGCTGGTGCACCAGACCGAGAAGTTCATCAAGGACAACGAGGACAAGGTCCCGGCCGACACCAAGTCGAAGGTCGAAGAGGCCATCGCCGACGCCAAGAAGGCGCTCGAGGGCACCGATATCGCCGCCGTGAAGTCGGCGGTGGAGAAGCTGGCCGCCGAGTCGCAGGCTCTCGGCCAGGCGCTCTACGAGGCCAGCGCCGCCGAAGGCCAGGCCACCGACGGTGCGGGCCCCAACACCGCGGCCGACGACCAGGTCGTCGACGCCGAGGTTGTCGACGAGCCGGTTGATACGGAGAAGAAGTGACCGAGGCCAACTCCGAACAGGAATTGATCGAGGAGACCGCCGCCGAAGCCCCCGAGGCGGACGCGGCACCGGATCAGGACTCCGCCCCCGAGGCGGAGTCCGCCCCGGAACCCGAGGTCGAGGCAGCCCCGGAGAGCGACGAGCTCGCCGAGCGCACCGCCGACCTGCAGCGGTTGACCGCGGAGTACGCGAACTACCGCCGCCGGGTGGAGCGCGATCGCCAGGCCAATATCGACGCGGCCAAGGCGAGCGTGGTCACCGAATTGCTCGGTGTACTCGACGATCTGGACCGCGCCAGGGCGCACGGCGACCTGGATTCCGGCCCGTTGAAGTCGGTGGCCGACAAGCTGGAGACCGCGCTCACCAAGCAGGGCCTGGTCGAATTCGGTGCTGTCGGTGACCCGTTCGACCCGACGCTGCACGAGGCCGTGCAGCACGAGGGTTCGGGTTCGGAGCCGGTGATCGGCGTGGTCATGCGCAAGGGCTATCGGTTCGGCGATCGGGTGCTTCGGCACGCGATGGTCGGGGTAACCGATCCCGAGACCGTGGGGGCATCGGATTCGGATGCCGACGCCGATAACGAATAGCGTGAGAGGAGGAGATGCCCGGTGAGTCAACGGGAGTGGATCGAGAAGGACTTCTACAAGGAGCTGGGTGTCTCCTCCGGCGCGTCGCAGGACGAGATCAAGAAGGCCTACCGCAAACTCGCGCGTGACCTGCACCCGGACTCCAACCCGGGTGACACGAAGGCCGAGGAGCGGTTCAAGGCCGTCAGCGAAGCGAATGCGGTGCTGTCTGATCCGGCCAAGCGCAAGGAGTACGACGAGACGCGGCGCCTGTTCGCCGGTGGTGGCGGTCGCGGCTACGGCGGCGGCTTCACTCCCGGTGGTGGCGGCGGGTTCTCGCAGGAGTTCAACCTGGGCGACATCTTCGGCCAGCCGGGTGGTCCCGGTGCGGGCGACGGTGGCCTCGGTGACATCCTCGGTGGCCTGTTCAACCGGGGCGGGCGCGCGTCGAGCCGTCCGCGCCGTGGCGCCGATGTGGAAACCGAGACCACGCTGGGCTTCCGTGAGGCGGCCCAGGGTGTCACCGTTCCGCTGCGGATGACGAGCCCGTCACCGTGCACCACGTGTCACGGCAGCGGCGCCAAGCCGGGCACCAGCCCGCGCGTGTGCCCGCATTGCAACGGCGCGGGTGTGGTGAGCCGCAATCAGGGTGCGTTCGGTTTCAGCGAACCGTGCGACGACTGCCGCGGTACCGGCTCGATCATCGACGACCCGTGCACCGACTGCGCGGGCACCGGCATCCAGAACCGCACTCGCACTATCACCGTCCGCATCCCACCGGGTGTCAGCGACGGGCAGAAGATCCGGCTCGCCGGTCAGGGTGAGGCGGGCCTGCGTGGCGCGCCGTCGGGTGACCTGTATGTCACGGTGCACGTGAGCCAGGACAAGGTCTTCGGCCGTCAGGGCGACGACCTCACCCTTGTGCTGCCGGTGAGCTATGCCGAATTGGTGCTCGGGACAACCGTTTCGGTGCCCACGCTGGAGGGCCGGGTCGGTGTGAAGGTGCCCCCGGGTACCGCCGACGGGCGTATCCTGCGGGTACGCGGCCGGGGTGTGCCCAAGCGCGGTCCGGCCGGTGGTGCAGGTGACCTGCTGGTGACGGTGAAGGTCGCGGTTCCGCAGGCTCTCGATGCCGACGCGACCGAGGCCCTGAAGCGGTACCAGGAGGCGGAGAAGGCGAGCGGTTTCGATCCGCGTGCAGGATGGGCAGGTGCTTGATGTCCGATGATCCGAAGTCTGCGGGATCCTCGCGTGCCGAGTTCTTCATGATCTCGGTGGCGGCTCAGCTGGCGGGGATGCACGCGCAGACGTTGCGTACCTACGACCGGCTGGGTTTGGTCACCCCTCAACGTACTTCGGGTGGCGGACGCCGTTACTCGGCTCGCGATGTGGAGCTGTTGCGCGAAGTGCAGCGGCTGTCGCAGGACGAGGGCGTCAACCTGGCGGGCATCAAACGCATTATCGAGCTCACCAATCAGGTGGAGGCTCTGCAGCAGCGGGTGGATGAGATGAGCGCGGAGCTGGAGCGGTTGCGGGCTGGTTACCGGCCCGATCTGTCTCCGCCGCAACGCAGTACCGCGCTCGTGGTGTGGCAGCCACGTCATCGCCGCTGAGGCACTCGTTTCACCGAGCCCCCGATTCGCTTGTCCGCCACGGCGGTCGCGGATCGGGGGCTCTGTCGTGTGCTGGTCAATCCCCGGCGATCGGCTGGTGACTATCCAGCAACTCATTTATTTTCGATCTTGCCGTCCGGAAGTAGAAGCGCGCGGCGAGGACGTCCGAATTCCGGGCCCAATCGGTCACGTCCACGCCTCATTCACGGGCTCCAGGTCTGTTTCTTTGGCGCGCCACCGGGACTGTATCCAGTTTTGTCAGAATTACATGCGTGATGTTTAAGAGTACGATTCCTAAGCTGGCAAACCTCGCCTAGACTTCTCGCATCGGCTGCTGACGAGTGTCCTCCCAGCCCGTCACTCGCCGGCGCGACAAGCGTTCGATGGCGAAACGAGGTTGTGACACATATGGATTCGCGGACTGTCGCTTTGATCCGTACCACGTTCAAGGCGGTTGCTGCGGAAGAGGGTGGGTCCGAGACACTGGCGAGGTCGTTCTACTCGATCCTGTTCACGGACTACCCCGGTGTCCGTGACTTCTTCCCAGCCGCCATGGATGCCCAGCGCGACCGCCTCGTCCATGCGATCTCCTACGCGCTGGACCGGCTCGAAGAACCCGACAAGCTGTTGCCGTTCCTCGCGCAGCTCGGGCGCGACCATCGCAAGTACGGCGTGCAACCGGCGCACTATGTGGCGGTGGCCAATTCGCTGAAGTCGGCGATCCGCGGGTGTGTGGGCGACGAGATGTGGACCGACGAGGTCGCCGCCGCCTGGGACGAGGGCCTGGCCAATATCAGCGGCGCGATGATCGGTGCCGCCGACAAAGAAACCAGTCCCGCCGCGTGGACCGCCACCGTCGTCGAGTGCCGCGAGGTGTTGCGCAACCTGTCGATCGTCCGGGTCCAGCTCGAACATCCGATGGAGTACGCGGCGGGCCAGTACATCAGTGTGCAGGTGCCCTCGCGTCCGCGTATGTGGCGATACCTGTCACCCGCCAATCCCGCGAACAGCAACGGCGAGATCGAATTCCACATCCGCAGTGTGCTCGGCGGCTGGGTGAGTCCGGCGATCGTGTCGCACACCACCGTCGGTGACCAGTGGTTACTCGGCGCCCCCCTGGGCGGTCTCGGCGTGCCGCGCAACACCAAGCGCAAGATGCTGATGATCGGCTGCGGCACCGGCATCGCCCCCCTGCGCGCCCAGATCATGGCGATGGCTCAGCGCCGGGTGAACCCGAAGGTCCACCTGTTCGTCGGCGGCCACCACCCCTGCGACCTCTACGACCTCCAGGTCCTGAGCCAACTGGCCGTCGCCAACAAGTGGCTCACCGTCACCCCCGTCACCGAACACGAAGAAAACCCCTGGTGGTACTACGATTCCGGCGAACCCCAGGTCGAACTCCCCGGCCTGGAACCCCGCATGACCGGCCAGATCGGCAAGGTCGTAGCCGCCTTCGGCCCCTGGGCCGACCGCGACGTCCAAATAGTCGGCTCCCCCTCCATGGTCCAAACCACCAAGTTCCGCCTCATGGCCGCAGGCACCCAAGCCAAATCCATCCGCCACGATCCGCTGTTCTGAGCCGATCTCAGGTTGTGCGCGGACAGGTCTCGATCCGCAGCGACATCGCGGTCGAGGCAAGGCGGGCGAGCAGGTGCGGGTGGAAGTACATGGAAGGAAAGCTTCCCACTGACATTTCGGCTTGCACCAAGATTTCGCCGCCAGGACGGTCTTGCGAAGCCATCGACCTGTCAGGCCATTCGTCCAGAAATGCGCTGACCGCATCTTCAGCGCACCAGCTCACGACCGTCCGATGGAAAGGCCCATCCGGATGCCCGGTCGATGCGGCTTGTATGACCGGAGTGGCCGGGTCTGGATTGTCGGTCGCCCCCGAGACGACATCCACATCCAAGGATAGTCCGGAAGCTGCCAGCAGCCTCAGCGCCGCAGCCGAAAGGGCGATGACCGGCCTGCCCTGCCCGTCGGTGTCGACCGCGACGCACAGACACCCGGACGTCTCTCGCGCCGAGAGAGTATGCCGCAATCGGTCACTGATCGGCGCGAGTTCGTCGAGGGCTCGGTCCACCTGCTCGCCGACGTGACCGGCGCCGGCAGCCGATTCGAGCACCCAACCATCGGAACGCCTACGCAGTTTGGGTGCAGGCCCTGCCTGTCCGGCTCGCCACTGATCGGTCGGCACTCGGCATAGCGCCGCCGTGATCTCCTCGGGGTCGAAAGTGCCGGTCAGGCGCAGTGAAGCGACAACCTCGAAAAGGGCGATGGTCAAGCACCTTCGGAGGTGATGTTGGCCGGGGGTGTCCCGCCGGCGACGAGGCGGTCGGTGGTGGTGGCGACCATGGCGGGGGAGCCGCAGATCAGGACCTGGTGTCGGTCGAAGGGGCCGTGGGCGGCGGCTACGTCGGCGAGGGTGCCGTGCAGCATTTCCGAGGGGGCGAAGCCGATGTCGACGCGGGTCTGTTCGTGCCATTCGTCGCGGATCGGCGGGTCGTCGGGGCTTTCGACCACGGGAATCACCGTGAGCCAGGGCAATTCACCCGACAGCAGGTACAGCATGTCGGCGGCGTAGAGGTCGCGCGGACTGCGGCCGCCGAAGAAGAGGTAGGTGCGTGGCGGGTTTTCGCGGCGGGCCAGGTCGAGGATCTGGGCGCGCATCGGTGCCAGCCCGGTGCCGCCCGCGATCATCACCACCTCGGTCGCGTCGGGGTCGACGGCGAACACGGTGTGCGGTGCGTTGATTCGCCATTGATCACCCGGCTGGGTGTCGGCCACGATCGACCCCGAGCACCACCCGCCCGGCACCGTCCGTACATGGAATTCGAGTTTGCCGTCCAGCGAGGGCGGCAGCGCGGGCGACAACCGCCGCCGCACCCCCGGATGCTGCGGCACCTCCACCTCCACCGACCCGCCCGCGGCGAACGGCACGAAGTCACCGATCAACCGGATCACGGCCAGATCGTTGCGCAGCCGATGATGACCGACAACGGTCGCCGTCCAGGCCGGGTGGGGAAACTCGGTGCTCATCAGTCACTTTCGCGCGGTCAGCCGACGGGATCGGCCGCGATGATATCGGTCGGGGTGCCTGCCCGGATGAGGGCGCGGCGGGTGTCGTCGATCATCTTGGCGGATCCGGCGATCTGGATCTGCCGATCGGCCCAGGCGCCGAAACTGGTGACCACCGCGCCGAGGTTGCCGGTGAGCCTGCGGTGCATGCCCGGCGGCGGCTCGGACGGGGTGGGCGGATACCACCACGGGTTCTCGGGCTCCTCGCACACCGGCACGATCGTGAGCCACGGATTCGATTGCGACAGCTGCCACATGTTGTTCACGTCGTACAGGTCGCCGGGGAAGCGTCCGCCGATGAAGAAGTGCACGCGCGGGTTGATGCCGCGCTGACTCATCTCGATCAGCTGCGCGCGCAACGGCGCGATCCCGGTGCCCGAGCCGATCATCAGCACGTCTCGCCCGGATTCGCGGTCCACCTGCAGCCCGCCGAGCGGTCCGGCGATCTTCCACCGGTCGCCCACCTTGGTGTCGTTCACGATCGCCGGGCTCACCCAGCCGCCGCTCACCCGCCGCACATGGAATTCGATCTCGCCGTACGGGTTGGCGGGGATGGCGGGGGAGAGGTAACGCCACATGTTCGGCCGCTGCGGCACCGCGATTGGCACGTACTGGCCCGCCTTGAACGGGATCGGGCTGTCGGCCTGCAGCCGTACGATCGCCAGATCGTCGAGCACCCGGCGATGACCCACCACCGTCGCGTCCCAGTACGGCTGCGATTTGTCCTGGTTGGCGCCGATCGCCATGGCCGCCGAGATCACGATGGTGACGTCGCGCCAGCCCTCGTCGAGCTCCCGGTTCCAGCGGTTGCCGTGGTAGGTGCGCAGCGCACCGAGCAACGCGAGCCCCGCCATGTCGTAGTGGTCGGCCTCGACCCCGTACTTGCGGTGGTCGCGCGCCAATTGCTCGAGGAACCGCTGAGCGCGGTCGAAGTCGTCGAGATGTTCGAGGACGAACTGCACCGCCGTGGTCAGCCGCTTGGGCTGCATGTCCATGGTGGGCGGAAAGAGATCACGCAATCTTGGGTCCTGTGCGAACAGGTGCCCGTAAAAAGCCCTGGTCAGCCGCTCGGGGCCGCCCGGTGCCTCCATCACTCCGCGAAAATCGGCGCGGACCAGCGCAAGCGAACGCGCATCCACGTCGTCAAGCTCCCTTTCCTAGAATTGTTGCCCGGTGGCCCCGCCCCCACGGCGGGCGCCGTCTCAAGTATCCCCCGAAAACGCCAGCTCGGTGCAGGGATGCTCATCACGCCTCGCGGATCGTATGCCCAGCGCTGCCGCGCGTCCGCGAGTTCGTGTCATCGATATGGGTCGGTGATCTTCCGCAGTTCCTCGAGCGCCCCACGCAGCGCGGTCGACCGTCGCGGCCCGAGGTGGGCGAGCCATTCCGACTCCACCTGGCGCGCCGCTTGATTCGCGACGTCGACGGCCCGTGTCCCTTTGTCCGACAGCTGCAGCAGCCGCGCGCGGCCGTCGCTGGGGTCGGGTTCGCGGCGCAGGTATCCGGCGCGCACCAGCTGGTCGACGAGCACCCCCGCCGTCTGCTTGGTGACCTGCGCCTGGGCGGCCAGGTCGGTCAGGCGCGACCCGTCCGACCCGATCCGTGCGACCAGTCGGGCCTGGGCCTGGGTCAGGTCGTCGAAGCCGCCGTCGTTCAGCGCGTCGAGCACCCGCCGCTCCATCTCCCGGTACGGAATGAAGAGCAGAACTCCGAGATTGAGCTCGTCAGCGGGCATGACACTCCTTGATTCGGTCAGTAACGCTGACTATATTAGTCAGAAAGGTTGACTACAAGGAGTCGAGCATGGACCCCGATCAGTACTGGCGAACCATCACCGACCAGCGCCGCGCCATCGCCGGGCTCCTGGCCGAGCTCACTCCGGCCGAACTCGACGCCCCCTCGCTGTGTGCGGGCTGGCGCGTCCGCGATGTCGCCGCGCATGTCGCGCTGGCGCCCCAGCCGCCCGGCCCGCTCGCCATGCTGCGCGAGGCCGCCCGCGCCCACGGCAGCTTCCACCGCCTCAACCACGACCTGGCCGTCCGCTACGCCGACACCACCCCCGACCTCGCCACCGCCCTCGCGAGCCTGGCCGATTCCCGCGACCTGCCCGTGGTCACCAACCACCGCAACATCCACTTCGACGTGATCGTCCACGCCCAGGACATCGCCCGCCCGCTCTCGCGCACGATCGAAGTCGACGCGCAGGCGTGCGCGGTTGCCGCACAGCGTGTCTGGACGATGGGCTGGCCGTTCTGGGCCCGCCGCCGGCTACGCGGTGTGTCCCTCGTGGCCGACGACTCCGCATGGACCGTTGGTAGTGGTCCCGAAATCCGCGGCTCCACGCTGGATCTGCTCCTACTTCTCACCGGAAGACCGAGCGTTCTGCCCGCCCTGACGGGTGCGGGTGTGGAGTCGCTGACCGCACGATGAGCGACCGGCTGCTACCGGTTTGCCCGCCGCTCGAACCCGGTTCCGTGTCCGAGGCCCGTGCTAATCTCCCTGGTCAAAGCAGTGGACCGGCGAGAAGGGGTGGGGATGAAACGGGCGGGGATCGCGCTAGTGCTCGCAGGTCTGGCGGTTGTCGGGGCAGCCGGATGCGAGGAGGGGAAGTCGACGTCTTCGGGGACGACTACGACGGCCAAGCCGGTGTTGTGGAATCCGTGTACGGAGATTCCTGATGCGTTGTTGACGGAGGTCGGGGTCGACCCGGCGACGGAGGAGAAGGGGGTTGCGGGGGTTCCGCAATCGGGGTGGGAGATCTGTGGCTGGGAAGGCCCGAATTACTCACTCACCGTGTACACGACCAGTAAGAAGGTCGAGGAGTTCGAACAGAAGCCGGGGAACGTCGATTTCCGTGACGTGACCATTGCCGGTCGATCAGGCCGCGAGTTCCGGGTCGCTGGTGCCTCGAAGCACCTCGACTGTGACGTCGTCTTCCCGAGCTCGCAGGGTGTGGTCCAACTGCAGGTACTCGGCTCCCCATTGATCGACGACCTCGAGGACCCGTGCACGACTCTGGCGACGGTGGGCGAGGTTCTAGTGCCCACGTTCCCGAAGTAGGCAGGTCGCGCGATGGCCGAAGCGAACCCGTACGACAACCTGCTGAGCCAAGCCAAGGCCGGTGCGGTCTATCTGAATGACGAAGCCGCCGCCTACCACATGTTCAAAGCCTGCGACGTGCGCCTGAACGACCTCCGCGGATTACGCGACTCTGTGCGACGAACACAGGCTGTGAGCGGCTTCGGTGATTTCCAGATCGCGAAGGACCTCGAAAAGAAGTTTCTCCTCCAAGCGACGGGGGAGGAGAACTCGATCGACAATGTCATCCTCAAAGACATCGAAGCCGTGCAGCGATTGCGCGAAGTCTTCGCCCTCTCGTTCAAACGTCTCACCGGAACCGACATCGAAAACGCCAACGCCATGGACTACCTCTCCGAGCAGGTGACCCCATGACCGGCATGCAGAGCATCAACGGCCTCGACCTCTACGGCAAACTGCGCGACCTGGTCTCCTTCTCCGGCGACGACGGCGAACTCGACAGTTCCGAAATCGCCGACATCCAGGACGAATACAACGACCAGCGCGCAGTAACCCGGCAGAAGGCGAGCCAGCTCGGTTTCGACGGCGAATTCCGCCCGCAAACGGTGGTCGAGAACAACCTGTTCGCCGGGACCGTCGCCGAGCTTCGCGCCAAGGTCGACAAGATCGATCTCGATGCCGTGAACGATCTGATCGGCGCGTGGACCGAGATCTCCACCCGCAACGCCACTTCCCTCGACGAGTTCCGCAAGCAGATTTCGCGTGGGATGTCGCCCGATGTCTGGTCGGGTTCGGCCGCGAACGCCGCCGCGCAGACCGTCGCGGCCTACGACGCCACGGGCAAACGGGTCACCACCGCGGCCGCCCTCACCAGCAACAAACTGGTCGAGTTGCGAACGGGCCTGGAACCGACGAAACGTCTTGTGCCCCATCAACCCGAGCACCGCAGCGGCGTCGACAACTTCACCGGCCTGTTCACCGGCCGAGCGTGGCGCGATGACGATGTGGCGGAGGAGAATGCGCGGGTCGAGGCGGTGCGTGTGCTCCAAACCGTCTATGCGCCGGTCATTTACGAGTCGGACACGAATGTTCCGGTCATTCCGATCCCCAAGGCTGTGGACAACGGTGGGGATCCCGAAATCCCCGGCGGCGGTGCGCGTCGCGGCGATCAAGGCTCGCCGACCAGTCAGCCCGCGGCGACGCCGAGCACGCCCGCGGCCGTCACCCCGACGACCGACCCAGGCGAAACGCCCGGCGACACCTCCGCCGACGACGATGACCAGAATTCTTCCGAGGACGACACCCCACAGACCACCGATCCCTCATCGACCACCCCGGCCTCGACGACTCCCGCCGCGACGACCCCGCAGTCGACCTCGCCGGGATCTCCCGGAAGTCCGAGCAGCACAGGCCTTCCCGGTGGCGGCTCTCCAGGCTCAGGCGGGCCGGGTGCCGGTTCCCCCGGCGCTAGTTCGCCGGGGGCGGGTGCGGCGGTCCCCGGCAACCCCGCGTCGGCCGGCGCAGGGGCGAACCGTGGCGGCGGAGCGGGCACTGCGGGCCGCTCCGGGATGCCCGGCATGATGGGCCCGGGCGCGGGACGTGGCGGCGGCAAGGACGACGAGTCGACCAAGGGCATCCCCGACTACCTCGTCACGCAGGAGAACGGCGAGGAGCTCACCGGTCTGGACAGCCTGCCCAAGATGGTCCCGCCCGTCATCGGCGCCGACTGAGTGCCGATCTCGATGGAACAGAGTAGATTTCCCGTGCGCACCTGGCATCTCACCGCCCTCGACTTCCGCACCCTGTGGGAAGCCGCGGGGCGCGACGTCCTCCCGTACCCCTTACAGCACCAGTACACCGACGTCGAGACCTACGCCGAGGTCCTCCGCCAGCGTCGCAAGGCCGCCGAGAACCTGATGGCCGAATTCGACTCCGACCTCGACCGCGCCATGGCCGCCCTGCTCGCACCTCACGCCCGCGTCGAGGTGGCGGGTGCCTCCCGCGGCGTGCGAACCATCCGCGCCCACGGCGGCACCCGCGACACCTACGCCTCCCTCGCCGTCCAGGCCCCCGGCGACACCCGCAACCCCGGCGACATCACCCTGCACCTGATGACCCCCAACACCCTGGCCGCCGCCGTCCTCTCCACCCTCCCCAAAGTCTCCCCCGGCCGAGGCCGCGAAATCCGCGTCACCGCAGCCGAACTCGCGGCCCCCCGCCCCCACACCCGCGACCGCTGGAACCCCACCCCCCGAGAACAACTCGAATCCTTCCTCGCCAAACCCACCGACACCCTCACCCACATCGGCGTCTACGCCCACGCCAGCGTCGACAACCGCCACACCGAAGGCCGCGACGACTTCCAGCTCCACGACCTCCCCGGCGACGGCCGCTACGTCTTCTACGGCGAAACCACCTTCACCGTAAAACCCACCACCCCCACCCGAATCCACAAAACCCTCACCACCATCCTCGAATCCACCGCGACCAAAGCCCGCACCGGCACCTACCGCCCCGCCTGAGCCCGCGACCACCCTTCAGGCGTTTCGTTTGTTTCGGATATTGCGTATACTTCGTTTGGAGGAGGCAGTCATGGTCGGAATCCAAGCCAAGCGCATCGAGCCAGGCGAGATCGACGCCGAAGTGGCCGATCGCGCGCTGCGCCGTGTCCGGGACTACCTGACGAATCACCCCACCGACCAGGTAATTCAGGTCGCGGGCGAAACCGGCGCGGAGAATGCGTTGATTCTTCCGCGTTCGGTCGTGAACATGGTGGCTTTCATTCTCGCTCAGGCCGCGGATGGCCAAGGCGTGTCCATCGTGCCCTCCCATGCAGAGTTGACCACCCAGCAGGCCGCAGATCTGCTCAACGTCTCGCGTCCGTACGTCGTCGGCCTGCTGGAAGCCGGTGAGATCCCCTTCCGCCTGGTAGGGACGCACCGACGCATCCGATACGACGACCTCAAGGACTATCAGCGGCGAAGCGCGGCCCGCAGTCGCGTAGCCGCAGACGAACTCGCCGACCTCGGACAGGAACTCGGCATCTGACCATGGCCTTCACCGTGTTGTACGACGCGAATGTGCTGTACGGAAACGCCATGCGGGATATTCTGATTCGGCTTGCACGAGCGGGCCTCGTGCAAGCGAAATGGACCGACGCCATTCTCGACGAGATGACCTCCAATCTGGCGGCGAAGCGGCCTGATATCGCGTCGACCAAGTTGAGTCGCTTGCGGGAGTTGATGATCGAGGCCGTTCCCGACTGTATGGTCGGCGGCTTCGAGCCGCTGATCGAGGGATTGAAACTTCCCGATCTCGATGATCGCCATGTACTCGCGGCCGCCATCAAGGTCGGTGCGCAGGTGATCGTCACCGCGAACCTTCGTGACTTCCCCGCGGACGTACTGGCGGATTGGAACATGGAGGCGAAGAGCCCTGACGAGTTCGTCCTGGACCAGATCGCCCTCGACGACCGGATCGTGTGGGCATGCGTTCAGCAGATAGCCGATTCGCGGCGCAACCCACCCGAGACCGTCGAGGACGTCCTCGATGCGCTTGAAAGCGCTGGATTGGTTGCTTCGGTAGCTGCGCTGCGAACCGGTCGCCGTTGGCTGTAGACCCTGGAGTCGATGCGGTTGGATCAGATTGCCAGGACGGTCTTTCCACGTGCACTCCCCGCGCCGAGTACGGCGGGAGCGGTTTCCAGCGGCACCGTCATCTGCACCGGGACCACCACATCCCCTGCCGCCACACGCCCGAGCAAGCGGCTCAGTTCCGGACCGCGTCCTTTGGATTCGAAGTTGCCGCCGGTGATGCCGCGCTCGGTGAGTGCCTGCTCGTCGGCGGCCCAGACGGTGGTGTAGGCGTGGCCGCCGCGCCGGACGAGGGTGGCGTGGTCGGCGAAGGCGGGTGCGGTGCTGACCAGGTCGAACAGGACGTCGATGCCGTCGGGGTGGGTGGCGCGCACGGCGTCGACGATGTTCGAGTCGACCTGGGTGGACGGGTCGTGCGGGTCGGGGCGGGCCTGGGTGTAGTCGACGGTTTCGGCGGCGCCGAGGCGGGCGACCTGGTCGGTGGCGTCGGCGCGGGCGGTCGCGATCACGTGGGCGCCCGCGATATTGGCCAGCTGTACAAGGAAGGAACCGACACCGCCGGTGGCGCCGACGATCAGCACGGTCTGGCCGGGCTGGATGTGGGCGGCGTCGACCAGGTCCTGGGCGGTGAGCCCGGCGATGGGCAGGGCGGCGGCGGCGACCGTGGTGATGCCGTCGGGGATCTTCACCAGCGTGGCGTCTTCGGGGACCGTCGCGTACTGGGCCCAGCTGCCGTGGCCTGCGGGGGCGGTCAGGAATTTGCCGACCACCTTGTCGCCAACGGCGAACGAGGTGACGCCCGACCCGACCGCCGACACGGTGCCCGCGCCGTCCACGCCGAGGATCATCGGGAAGTCGGTCGGCATTTTTCCTTCGAGCAGCCCGTCGGCCATCTTCAGGTCGAACGGGTTCACCCCCGCGGCGTCCAAGGCGACCTGCACTTCACCCGGACCGGGTTCGGGCACCGGCATATCGGCGAGTTCGGGCGTGGCACCGAACTTGTGAACCACGATGGCGCGCATGGTCGACAACTCCTCGTATCGGGGGTGATCCAGGCACCGCAATCCTAGGCTGAGGGGGCTCCGACATGCGGCGTAGCGTGAGGCGGCGTGGCGAACCGGCGAGAAAAAGATTAAGTTGAGCGGAACAGACTCAACTTTGCCGACGTTGAACAAGTCGATACCGGAATTACCCCGAGGAGACCAGTGGACTCGTTCAATCCCACCACCAAGACCCAGGCGGCCCTGACGGCCGCCCTGCAGGCCGCGTCGGCGGCGGGCAACCCGGAGATCCGTCCGGCGCACTTGCTGGTGGCGTTGCTGGATCAGACCGATGGCATCGCCGCCCCGCTGCTCAAGGCCATCGGTGTCGACCCCGCGACCGTCGAACGGGAAGCGGGCGACCTCGTCGACCGGCTGCCGCGCGCCACCGGCGCCACGACCACCCCTCAGCTCGGCCGCGAGGCGCTGGCCGCGATCACCGCCGCGCAAAGACTGGCCACCGAACTCGGCGACGAATATGTCTCCACCGAGAACCTGCTGGTCGGCCTGGCCGACGGCAGCGGCGAGGTCGCCGAGCTGCTGCGCAGGCACGGCGCCACCCCCGAGGCGTTGCGTGACGCCTTCACCACGGTGCGCGGCAGTGCGCGGGTCACCAATCCCGACCCCGAAGCCTCCTACCAGGCACTCGAGAAGTACTCGACCGACCTCACCGAGGCCGCCCGCACCGGCAAGCTCGACCCGGTGATCGGCCGCGACACCGAGATCCGCCGTGTGGTGCAGGTACTTTCGCGGCGCACCAAGAACAACCCGGTGCTCATCGGTGAACCGGGCGTCGGCAAGACCGCCATCGTCGAGGGCCTCGCCAAGCGCATCGTCGACGGTGACGTGCCGGAGTCGTTGCGCGGCAAGAAGGTCATCTCGCTCGACCTCGGCGCGATGGTCGCGGGCGCGAAGTATCGCGGCGAGTTCGAGGAGCGGCTCAAGGCCGTGCTCGACGACATCAAGAACAGCGCGGGCGAGATCATCACCTTCATCGACGAGCTGCACACCATCGTCGGCGCGGGCAGCACCGGCGACTCGTCGATGGACGCGGGCAACATGATCAAACCGCTGCTCGCGCGCGGTGAGCTGCGCTTGGTCGGCGCGACGACGCTCGACGAGTACCGCAAGTACATCGAGAAGGACGCCGCACTGGAACGCCGCTTCCAGCAGGTGCTGGTCGGCGAGCCGACGGTGGCCGACACCATCGGCATCCTGCGCGGCATCAAGGAACGCTACGAGGTGCACCACGGTGTGCGGATCACCGACTCCGCGCTGGTGGCGGCCGCGACGCTGTCGGACCGCTACATCACCTCCCGCTTCCTGCCGGACAAGGCGATCGACCTGATCGACGAGTCGGCGTCGCGGCTGCGCATGGAAATCGACTCGCGCCCGGTCGAAATCGACGAGGTGGAGCGCGCGGTGCGGCGCCTCGAGATCGAGGAGGTCGCGCTCGAGAAGGAAACCGACGAGGCGTCCAAGCAGCGCCTGGAGAAACTGCGCCAGGAGCTCGCCGACGACCGCGAGAAGCTCAACCAGCTCACCACCCGCTGGCAGAACGAGAAGAACGCCATCGACTCGGTGCGCGGGCTCAAGGAGGAGCTCGAGCGCCTGCGTGGCGAATCCGAACGCGCCGAACGCGACGGTGATCTCGGCAAGGCCGCCGAGCTGCGCTACGGCCGCATCCCGGCGCTGGAGAAGCAGCTGGCCGCGGCCGAAGAGGCCAGCGGTGCCGCCGCGAGCGGTGAGGTGATGCTCAACGAGGAGGTCACTCCGGACGACATCGCCGATGTGGTGTCGTCGTGGACCGGTGTGCCGGTGGGGCGGATGCTCGAGGGTGAGACCGCCAAGCTGCTGCGCATGGAGACCGAGCTCGCCGGGCGGGTCGTCGGGCAGCAGGAGGCTGTGCAGGCGGTGTCCGACGCGGTGCGCCGCTCGCGTGCGGGGGTGGCCGACCCGAACCGGCCGACGGGCTCGTTCATGTTCGTCGGGCCGACCGGTGTCGGTAAGACCGAGCTGGCCAAGTCGCTGGCGGAGTTCCTGTTCGCCGACGAACGCGCCATGGTCCGCATCGATATGAGCGAGTACAGCGAGAAGCACTCGGTGGCTCGCCTGGTCGGTGCGCCGCCCGGTTACGTCGGGTACGACCAGGGTGGTCAGCTCACCGAAGCGGTGCGCAGGCGGCCGTATTCGGTGGTGCTGTTCGACGAGATCGAGAAGGCACACCCGGACGTGTTCGACATCCTGCTGCAGGTGCTCGACGAGGGCAGGCTCACCGACAGCCAGGGCCGCACGGTCGATTTCCGCAACACCATCCTCATCCTCACCTCCAACCTGGGTGCCGGTGGCACCAAGGACCAGGTGATGGACGCGGTGCGCCGAGCGTTCAAGCCGGAGTTCCTCAACCGGCTCGACGACGTGGTGATGTTCCACGCGCTCGACGCGAAACAGCTGGAGTCGATCGTCGACATCAACCTGCGTCAGCTGCAGAAGCGGTTGTCGCAGCGCAGGCTCACCCTCGATGTCACCGAGGAGGCCAAGCAGTGGCTCGCGGTGCGCGGTTACGACCCCGCCTACGGCGCGCGCCCGCTGCGCAGGCTGATCCAGCAGGCCATCGGCGACAGCCTGGCCAAGGAACTGCTCTCCGGCACGGTCACCGATGGCGACACGGTGTCGGTGAGTGTGGACGACGCCGCCGACAAGCTGGTCGTCGGACGCGAAGTTGTCCACAGTTCATGATTTATCCACAGCCCGGTGCGTAGGACCCTCTCTACGCGCCGGGCTGACCTACGCTGGGGACATGACGAATCCGAACGATCCGTGGGGACAACGCCCGGAGGATTCGCCGACGGAACGGCTGGGTTCGCCAGGGAACGAAACCACACGGCCGTACGGCGGTGGGTTCGACGAGTGGGGACAACCGTCGAACCCCACCCAGGCACTACCGCCGCACGACGCTCAATGGGGACCGTATGAAAGTGGTTATCCCGCAGAGCAACCCGCGCCCCAACCGGCCTACGGGCAGGGATACCCGCCCGCCCCGCCGCCGGGCTACGGGCCGCAACAGCAGCCCGAATATCCACCGCGCCCACAGGACGGCGACCAGGAACCGCCCAAGAAGCACACCGGACTGTGGATCGCGCTCGGCCTGGCCGTCGTGGCGCTCATCGCCTTCGGCGGCATCCTGGCCGGTCTGATGCTCACCGGTGGCGACGGTTCCGACAACGACACCGCCGCCGCACCACCCACCACCCAGACCCTGCAACCACCGACCAGGCAAACCACGCCGACCGCGCCGCCGAGCGCGAGCGGCCTGCCCGGCTTACCCGGCCTCGGTGGCACCGAAGACCTCGGCGCCACCATGGGCAGCATCACCGCCAACACCGGCTCCGAGATCACCATGAGCACCCTCGGCGGGTCGAGTGTGCGGGTGCTGATCGACGAGGCCACGCAGGTGATCTCGCTGACCACCACCAAGGCGAGCGAACTTCCGGTGGGTGACATGGTTATGGTGCAGGGCGACAAGAACCCAGACGGGTCGATCCGCGCCAAGATCATCATCAGCACGGCGCTCCCGAGCGGCCCCCGATGAGCGACCCGCGCGTCGAATCCCCGGTGCTACCGGGCAATCACGGCGACGGCTGGATAGGCTAGGCGACGATGACGGCTATGTGGTTCGGCTTGGCGGCGATCGCACTCGTTGGTGCGGTCGTACTGCTGTATTTCGATCGGGTCCAGCGACAGCGCACCGGACACGCCCGCCAGGTGTGGGCGAAGTCCCAGGGCTATACCTATGTGTCGGTGGAGCCCGCCCTCGCCTCGACATGGCGGCGCGGCGCGCTGACCAAGCTCGGGTACCTGTCCGCGGTCGACGTGGTCTCCGGCATCCGTAAGGGCGAGAAGTTCGTGCTCTTCGACCTGGAAGACGCCGCAACCCTGGTGGCCGTGCGCCGCCAGATCGGGTCCGAGATCGATGTCGACATGCGGCTCAAGACCGCGTCGCCGCCCAAGGACCACGATCTGGAACTGCTCGGCGCCATCGGCGACCGGGTCGTGTTCGCCACCGACCCCGAGATCGCCCGGCACGCCGTCGACCAGCGGATGGTCGGCTTCATCGAATCCCTGTCCGACACCGTGCAGATGCTGTGGAGCGAGGGCAACTGGACCCTCGGCATGCTCCCGGTCGGCAGCGGATCCAAGGACTGGGAGACCGCGATCGACGCCGTGCTCCGCCTGTCGGGTCTGCTGCATGTGCTGCCGCCGGTGGCCGAGCCGAACGAATACACCCGTCCCCGTTCGGGAATCGGCGAACCGTCGCCCGATGGTTTCCGCGACGAGTACGACGACGACTACGCTCCGGCCGCCCGCGTGCCCGATACCGACGGCCGCGCCCGCTTCCCCGGTCCCGACGACGAAACCGATGTCGACGACCACTACGGCCGCGCCGCCGAACCGCTGTTCCCCGCGCGCCCCGCCCAGGCACCCGACGACGACTACGACCGTCTGCCGCCGCGCAAACCCGCCTTCGCGGCCGACCCGGATTTCGATCCCGACCTCGACGACCCGGATTTCGAGGACCAGCCCGCACCCGGCCGCCGCCCGCTCGGCGAACCGCCGAAGCGCCCGTCGCTCGCCGTCGTCCCGGAACCGCGCCCGCGCGTGGAGCCGCCGCGTCCGCGCACGGAGGAACCGCGTCCGCGCGGAGAAGAAGAGCGCGCCGACGACGATTCCGACCAGCCCGGCGGCCCCTTCCACCCCGGCTTCCGCCCCTACCAGGGCCCCGTCCCGAAGTGATCCCGATGCCGTGACACGGCATCACCCGTCGACCCGAATCGACCAGCTATGACCGATATCCCCGCGCGCCTGCCCGGTGCGTCCCGACCCGTCGCCCTGATCACCGGCCCCACCTCCGGCATCGGCCTCGGCTTCGCCCACCGCCTCGCCGCGCTCGGCTACGACCTGGTGCTCGTCGCCAGGAACGAGGTGCGGTTGCGTGGCCTGGCCGACGAACTCGGCCGCCGGTACGCCACCTCCGCCGAGGTCCTCGTCGCCGACCTGGCCGATGACGACGACCGCGCCCGCGTCGCCGAACGTGCCGAGGCCGGCCTCCAATTCCTGGTCAACAACGCCGGTTTCGCGCATTCGGGGGAGTTCTGGACCCTCGAGCCCGCCGAGCTGCAGGCCCAGCTCGATGTGAACGTCACCTCGGTCGTGCAGCTCACCAGGGCCGCGCTGCCCGCGATGATCGCGGCCGCGAACGGTTCGATCGTGAATGTGGCCAGCGTGGCGGGACTTGTTCCCGGCCGCGGGTCCACCTATTCGGCGTCGAAGGCTTACGTCGTCGCCTTCACCGAAGGTCTCGCGGGCGGGCTGTCGGGCACCGGTGTGCGCATCCAGGCCCTGTGCCCCGGCTTCGTGCACACCGAGTTCCACGAGCGAGCCGGCATCGAGATGAGTTCGCTGCCCAAGGCGCTGTGGCTCGAGGTGGATCAGGTGGTCGACGGCTGCCTGCACGACCTGGAAGCGGGCCGGGTCATCAGCGTTCCCGGCCTGCAGTACAAGGTCATCACCACGGTGGCGGGGATGGTTCCGCGCACCCTCATCACACGGCTCAATCGCGGCCTGTTCAACGCACGCGGTAGGACCTAGGGCATGGCGTGGGCCCCGGCGGCGGCAGCGTAGCGTAATCGCGCAGGGCCCACGCAGATGACCGAAAGGAAACCGCATGATCGACCAGGCACGTCAGGCGCTCACCGAAGCCGATCGCGACCAGTTGGCCGCGCTCGTGCGCGAGCTCGCGGTCGTGCACGGCAAGGTGACTCTGTCCTCGGGCAAGGAGGCCGACTACTACGTCGACCTGCGCCGCGCGACGCTGCACCACCAGGCCGCCCCGCTGATCGGGTCGCTGCTGCGTGAGCTGGTCGCCGACTGGGACTTCGACGCCGTCGGCGGGCTCACCATGGGCGCCGATCCCGTCGCGATGGCCGTCATGCACGCGCCCGGTCGCCCGATCGATGCCTTCGTCGTCCGCAAGGCCGCCAAGGCCCACGGCATGCAGCGCCAGATCGAAGGCCCCAATGTCGTCGGCAAGCGCGTGCTGGTGGTCGAGGACACCACAACCACCGGCAATTCGCCGCTCACCGCCGTGCGCGCGCTGCGTGACGCGGGCGCCATCGTGGTTGGTGTAGCCACCGTCGTGGACCGCGAAACCGGTGCTGACCAGGTGATCGCCGCCGAGGGGCTGGAATACCGGTCCATCCTCGGTCTCGACGACTTGGCTCTGAGTTAGCCTGAACGTCAGAAAACTCGGACGGCGACGAAGCCGTCCGGCAGTGAGAAGGACGTGTGAGTCACCCGTGGTGAGCATTGCAATCAACAAAGGTCGCGACAATGTCGCGATGCTCGGGATCGGTGCGTACCGCCCGCAGCGCATCGTCAGCAATGCCGAGGTGTGTGAGGTTCTCGACTCGACGCCAGACTGGATCTACGAACGCACCGGCATCCACAACCGGCGCTGGATCAGCGGTGACGAGACCATCCGCTCGATCGCGGCGGCCGCGGGCGAGCGCGCGCTGAAGAACAGCCCGGTCGACCGCGCCAAGATCGGCGCGGTCCTGCTGTGCACCTCGAGCTGGCTCAAGCTCACCCCGCACGGTGCGCCGTCGGTGGCCTACGACCTCGGCCTCAACGGTGTCGCCGCGTTCGACCTCACCTCCGGCTGCGGCGGTTTCGGCTACGGCCTCGGCGTCGCCGCCGACCTGATCCGCGCCGGTTCGGCCGAATACGTGCTGGTGATCGGCGCCGAGACCATGACCGTCGGTCTCGACCCGACCGACCGCGGCACCGCGATGATCTTCGGTGACGGCGCGGGCGCCGTCGTCGTCGGCCCGGCCGAGGAGAACGGCATCTCGCCGACGGTGTGGGGCAGCGACGGCGAGAACGCCGAGGCCATTGCCCAGGACGTCGACTTCCTCGCCTACATGAACAAGGCCCAGGCCATGCAGGGCACCGATCCCGAGGTGGAGCCGATCGGCCGGATGTCGCTGCACATGGAGGGCCCCAAGGTCTTCCGGTGGGCCGCGGTCACCCTGCCGCGCGCCCTGTCGGCGGCGCTCGACGCCTCCGGTGTGGCCAAGGAGGACATCGAGGTGTTCATCCCGCACCAGGCCAATGCCCGCATCAACGAGCTGATGAAGAAGAACCTCGGCCTCGCCGAGAACATCCCGATGGCCAACGACATCGAGAACACCGGCAACACCTCGGCCGCCTCGATCCCGCTGGCCATGGAGGAGATGCTGGTGACCGGCAAGGCCAAGGGCGGTCAGCTGGCGCTGCTGCTCGGCTTCGGCGCGGGACTGAGCTACGCGGGCCAGGTCGTCACCCTGCCGCCCGCCCCGAAGGAACCGAGCTTCTGACGATGCGTCCGTTGCGAGCGGGCTATCTCGCGGCGGCGGCGGTCACCGTTTTCGGTGCCGTCACCGGCCGCGAACGCCTGCAATGGGTGGCCAAGCCGCTGCTGATGCCGTTGCTCGCGGCCGACGCGGTGACCGGCGGCGCCGTTGACCCGGCCGAGCGCCGGATCCTGCTCGGCTCGCTGGCCGCCGCCACCGTGGGCGACGTCCTGCTCATCGACCCGGACGACGACCGCCGTCTCATCGCGGGCGCGTCGTCGTTCGCGGTGATGCAGACGGGCTACTCGCTGCTGTGGTGGCAGCGTGGGGCCCGCCCCCGTCCCGAGATCGCCGTGCCGCGTCTGCTCGCCTGGGCGGGCGCGGCCGCGCTGCTCCGCGCCAAGGCGCCTGCCCTGGCTCTGCCGCTCACCGCGTACGGCGCGACTCTCGGAACCGCCGCGACCCTCGCGTCGGATCCTGCCCTGGCCCCCGACGCGAAAAACATTGCCGGGCTGAACATTCCGAACGAGGACCCGCGTAGTCGCTACGGCTTGGGCGCGCTGCTGTTCACCGTCTCCGACGGCCTGATCGTCCTGCGCCGCCTCTTCGCGAAGTCCGAAAGATCACGCCGCCTCACCGAGGGCGTCATTCTCGCGACTTATGCGGCGGCCCAGTACCACCTCACCGTCGCACCGCCGACAGCCGCCGACCCGCTGGTCAGCTCACCGCCAGGAACGTCAGGACGGTCGCACCGATCCGGATGATGTCCCCATCGCCCAGCAAAGCCCCACTGTCGATGGGCAATTCGTTCACATAGACACCGTTGGCCGAATGCAGATCTTTGATCAGCAGACCGGCGCGGCTGGGCATGATGTGGGCGTGGTAGCGGCTCGCCTTGGGGTCGTCGAGGACCAGTTCGTTGTCGGTCATGCGCCCGATTCGCAAGCCGCCGTGCGGAATCGGGATGGTGCGGCCGTCGGCGAAGCGGAGGTTGCCGTTGCGGATCGAGCGCGGCACCTCGGTGACGGTCTCCGTCATCGCCGCCGCGACCTGCTCGGATCGCTTGAAGGCCTGCACATTCAGCGGTTCCTGGCGAAGAACACGCTGCTCGAGTTCGATCAGCGCCGCGCCCGGATCGATGCCGAGTTCCTCGGCGAGGACGGTACGCACCCGGCGGCACGCCTCGAGCGCGTCGGCCTGACGACCGGACAGGTACAGCGCGGTGATGAGCTGACCCCACAGCGGTTCACGCAGCGGATTCTCGTTGGTCATGGTGACCAACTCGCCGATCACCGAAGACGAACGCCCACAGGCGATTTCGGCATCGATGCGGGCCGAGGCGGCGAGCAGCCGCTCCTCGTTCATCGCGGTGGCGAACCCGTCGGCGAACTGCAGGCCGGCCAGATCGGCCAGGGCACGCCCCGACCACTCCCGCAGCGCCGCGCCGAACAGGTTGGCCGCACCGGGATGGTCACCGGCGTCGAGGCAGCGCGAACCGGCCTCGCGCGCGTTCTCGAAACGGCCGAGATCGCACGCGGTGTCGGGGATTTCGAGCCGATACCCGGCGCCCTCGGTGCGCAGCACCTGTGCGGAATCGATCCCGGCGTTGCGCAGCGCCTTGCGGATATTGGAGACGAACACCTGCAGGCTCGCCGCGTACGAGTCGGGCGGATCCTCGTTCCACACCATCTCGGCGAGCACAGCCGACGACACCGCGCGCCGCCGGTTGACGGTGAGCGCGGCAAGCAGCGCGCGCGGCTTGGGCCCGCCGACCGCCACCGGCTCACCGCCGACGAGCAGTCGAACGGGCCCGAGCACACGGACATCAAGACTCATGAGCTCGGGCCCCGTTTGTTCGATACTTCGATCAGGAACCGCTGACGGAGCGACCGGCCGACTTGAGGTCGTTGCAGGCCTCGAGCACGCGCGCGGCCATCGAGGACTCGGCCTTCTTCAGGTAGCTGCGCGGGTCGTAGGTCTTCTTGTTGCCGACCTCGCCGTCGATCTTGAGCACACCGTCGTAGTTGGTGAACATGTGCCCGGCGACGGGACGGGTGAAGGCGTACTGGGTGTCGGTGTCGACGTTCATCTTCACCACGCCGTAGCGCAGGGAGTCCTCGATCTCCGACTTCAGTGAGCCCGAACCGCCGTGGAACACGAAGTCGAACGGCTGCGCGTCCGCACCAAGGCCCAGCTTGGCAGCGGCGACGCGCTGGCCCTCGGCCAGCACCTCCGGCTTGAGCACCACGTTGCCCGGCTTGTACACACCGTGCACGTTGCCGAAGGTGGCGGCGAGCAGGTACTTGCCGTTCTCGCCCGCGCCGAGCGCGTCGATGGTCTTCTCGAAGTCCTCGGGCGAGGTGTAGAGCTTGTCGTTGATCTCGGCCTCTACGCCGTCCTCTTCACCGCCGACGACGCCGATCTCGACCTCGAGGATGATGTTGGCGGCCTTCGAGAGCTTGAGCAGCTCCTTGGCGATCTCGAGGTTCTCGTCGATCGGGATGGCCGAGCCGTCCCACATATGCGACTGGAACAGCGGGTTCAGGCCGTTGTTCACGCGCTCCTGGGAGATGGCGAGCAGCGGACGCACGTAGGTGTCCAGCTTGTCCTTGGGGCAGTGGTCGGTGTGCAGCGCGATCGTCACATCGTACTTCGCGGCGACCACGTGCGCGAACTCGGCCAGCGCCACCGCGCCGGTGACCATGTCCTTCACACCCTGGCCCGAAGCGAACTCGGCGCCACCGGTGGAGAACTGGATGATGCCGTCGCTCCCGGCCTCCGCGAAGCCCTTGATGGCGGCGTTGATCGTCTCCGACGAAGTGCAGTTGATAGCCGGGAATGCGAACGAGTGCGCCTTGGCCCGGCCGAGCATCTCGGCGTAGACCTCCGGAGTCGCGATAGGCACAGCAGTGACCTCCGTCTGTGGGGAGCAAAAAACCAATTCTGTCAGGCCACACCCTAGGTTAGGAAGTGATCGATGAGTTCACCGGCTGGTTTCCGCCAGGTCGCCCACACCCATTCACTTCACAGCCACGACCGGTACTGTGGGGCCCGTGACTTTGCTGGCGGTTTCCGATGTGATGACGCACAACCTCGCGTTGACCCAGTTGCTGGACCCGATGTATCTGCTCCAGGACACGTGGCTGAAGAACGCGGTGCTACCCGCCATCCTGGCGATTGTCTTCATCGAGACCGGTCTGCTGTTCCCGTTGCTGCCCGGTGACTCGCTGCTGTTCACCGGTGGCATGCTGGCCGCGCAGGGCAGCCCGAACATCTGGGTGCTCGTCCCGCTGGTGATCGTGACCGCGTTCGCGGGCGACCAGTGCGCGTACTGGATCGGGCGAAAAATCGGGCCCGCGATCTTCCGCAAGGAGGACAGCCGCTTCTTCAAGAAGCAGTACGTCGTCGAGACCCACGAGTTCTTCGAGAAGCACGGCCCCAAGACGATCATCCTGGCCAGGTTCGTGCCGATCGTCCGCACGTTCATGCCGGTGCTCGCCGGTGTGTCGAAGATGAGCTACCGCAAGTACGTGGCGTTCGACATCGTCGGCGCCGTGCTGTGGGGCGGCGGCGTGACGATCATCGGTTACTTCCTCGGCAATGTGCCCTTCATTCGCGACCATGTGGAAGCGATCTTCCTGCTGATCGTGTTCGTCTCGATCCTGCCCGCCATCATCACAGTCGGTAAGAAGGTGCTCGCGCGCCGCGCTCTGCCCGTGGTGCCCGTGGTGCCCGCCGAGCCTGCCGAGCTGGCCGTCTCGACGAACAAGACGCTCTGATCGACGTGACAGCGGGACCATCCACCTACGCCGTCGGCAGCTTCGATCCGCTGGTCTCGGCCGGGCCCGCTGTGGTCTGCACGGTCGTGCTGGTGTTCGTGTTCCTGGAATGCGCGTTCATCATCGGGCTGTTCCTGCCCGGCGATTCGATGCTGATCACCGCGGGTATCGTGCTCGCCTCCCACGCCAACGGCGAAGCGCAGGTGTGGGGGCTGTCCGTCGGCACCATGCTGGCGGCGATCGCCGGGAACCAAGTGGGGTATCTGGTCGGCCAACGCACCGGCCATCGTGTGGTCGCGCGCAAGAACGGCCGCTATATCAATACCGAGAACCTGGCGAAGGTGACGCATCTGCTGGAACGGCACGGGTTCTTCGCGGTGATGATCGCCCGCTGGATCCCGTGGGTGCGCACGCTGTGCCCGATGGTCGCGGGCGCGGCCGGGATGGATCACCGCAAGTACACGATCGCCAGCACCATCGGTGCGATCATCTGGGCGCCGGTGCTGCTGCTCATCGGCTATTACGCGGGTGAGTTCCTCGAGCGGGTGTCGTGGTTGATGCCTGCGGTGATCGGCACCCTCGTCGTCGGCCTGATCATCGGCACGGTGATCGGCATCCGGCACTACCGTCAGGAAATGGCCAAGCCCGCCGAGGACTACGAAGTCGAGTGCGAGGCGAGCGTCGGCGAGCGCTAGAGGCCCGCGGCGCTCACCTGGTAGGCGGCTTCCATCAGCATCCAGCCCGACAGCTGCACCGACAGGTCGCGTTCGGGAACCACCGACGCGGTCACCGAACCGCCCGCGGTGAACTTGCCCGCGCCCGCCGAACCGCCCGGCAGGCGGGCCGGTTTGCTCCAGTCGTAGCCGAACAGCGGTTCGCCCTCCACCTCGAGGCGGTTGCTCCAGGCGGCGGTGGCCGAGGTCTTCACAATGGCCGCGGCGATGCGGCGCGCGGCCTCGGGGCGTTTGCCCTCGCCCGGCAGCATCAGCGCGACGACGGCCAGGTAGCGGGCGAGGATGCCGTTGAACAGGCCGCCGTCGCCGCCGCCGCCGCCGGAGATCACCAGCCGGTGGGTCATGTGGTCTTCCACCGCGTCGACCAGGTCGACGGCGCGGTCGATGTGCCGGTCGTCGTCGGTGTGTACCGCCAGCTCGGCCTCCAGGCCGAGCACCACCCCCTGGCAGTAGGTGAACGTGGGCCGTTCGATCTCGCCGGAGGGCAGATGGATGCCGTCGAGGACGAGACCGGTCTGCGGGTCGCGCAGGGTGTCGTGCAGCCAGTCGGCCATCTGCTGCGCGCGTTCGACCTGGCCCAGTCGCAACAGCGCGATGCCCGCGGGGCCGTTCGCCGGTGCGTTGTAGAAGTCGGATCGCACCCGCCACGGGATGCCGCCGCCGACCCCCGGGTTCCACGCGCTGTAGAGCTGCTGTTCCAGGGCGAGCAGACCGCCGCGCGCCGCGCTGAGTTCCTGGGTGCGTTCGGCGCGTTCGAGGGCGATGGCCAGCCAGGCCATGTCGTCGTAGTAGCGGTTGGTCCAGCCGGTGATGTTGCGCATGCGGTGCGAGCGCGCGATGGCGGCGATGCGCCTGCGCCGGGCCGGTGTCGGTACCCGGTTCGCGGCGTCGATCGCGCAGTCGAGCAGATGCGCCTGCCACCAGTAGTGCCAGCTGCCGAACAGGCGCTCGCGGCGGGTGGCAGGCCAGCCGACGACGCCCAATTCCGTTCCGGGACAACCCCACAGGGCGCGCAGGTGGCGCGAGATGATGGCCGACTCGGCCATGTCGGCACGTTCGGACCACAGCGCAGGGGTCGGTACGGATCCGGTATCAGTCGGCTGCGGGCGCCGGCCCCCACGCGAGGTCATGGGGTCCATGTTGCCAGGTCGGTGTGCATGCGGGGCAAGGAAATTGTGGTCTGTGGCGACCGGTGTGGCGTGGCAGACCTGATGTGACGCGCGGGATTCAGGTGATCGGCCAGGCCAGCGACAGATCCGCGTGCTGACGGATCCAGGTGTGCATGGCGATGCCCGCCGCGACCCCCGCGTTGATGCTGCGGGTCGAACCGAACTGCGAGATCGAAACCGTGAGGGCGGCAGCGTCTTTCGCGTCGTCGCTCACGCCGGGTCCCTCCTGGCCGAACAGCAGGAGGCAGTCGCGCGGCAACTGGGCGGTTTCGAGCGGCACCGAGCCGGGCACATTGTCGACGGCCACCACGGTGAGTCCTTCGCGGGCGGCGTAGTCGCGCAGCTCGGTCAGGTCGGTGTGGTGGACGAGGTGCTGGTAGCGGTCGGTGACCATGGCGCCGCGCCGGTTCCAGCGGCGCCGGCCGACGATGTGCACCGCGGCGGCGGCGAAGGCGTTGGCGGTGCGGACCACGGTCCCGATATTGGCGTCGTGACCGAAGTTCTCGATGGCCACGTGGAAGGGGAAGCGGCGGGCGTCGATGTCGGCGACGATCGCCTCACGCTTCCAGTAGCGGTAGGCGTCGACCACATTGCGGCGGTCGCCCTCGGCGAGCAGCACCGGGTCGTAGCGCTCGTCGGTGGGGACGGGCGTGCCGTACTCCTGCTCCCACGGGCCGAGACCGTGTGGATGTTCACCCCACTCGGTCGGTCCCGCGACGTCGGCCTCTGGTTCGATCACCCGCAGGATGCTAGCTCAGTAGGTGGATGTGTCCGCCGACGCACCGATCACCATGAGTACCACCGCGAGCACGAGGAACAGCAGCATGATGCCGAGCATCGCGGAGCCGATGATGCCCATGATGTAGCCCGCGTACACCTGCGAACGGCCGCCGATCGTGCCGTTGGACGCGTCGATCTCGGCCAGCGCCGACTTGGCCTTCAGCCAGGCGAACGGCGCGGTGAGACCGCAGAACGACACCCCGATCACCCCGAGCACCAGCACGAGGGTCGACTCCGGGTGGTCCGGCGGACGGTAGTAGCCCTGCGGCGGCAGCGGGTAACTCATAGGCCGCATGGTAGCCGGGGCATCAGCCCTGCTCGGTCATCATCGGGGGATCCGGCTCCGGGGTGGGCAGCGCGACGAGGGGGCTGCCCCGGCGCAGGGTGCGCTGCCAGCGCAGCGGATCGTAGGCGGCCGGTTCGGTTTCCTCGATGAACTGCCGGATGAGCGTCACGAAGCGGTCCGGATCGAAGTGGTGCGGGAAATGCCCTGCGCCGGTGAATATTTCGATGCGACTGCCGGGGAAGGCGCGATGCGCGCGGGTGGCGTGTCCGGAGGGGATGACTGTGTCGCGCGTGCCGCCGATGACCAGGGTGGGCAGGTGGGCGGCGAGATAGCCGCGATCGAGCATGGTGATGGTCTGCCCGCGCCGGTCGGCTGCCGCGCGGATGGTCCGGAGGAAGGCGTTGCGGGCGCCCGATTCGGCCAGGCCGCCGTAGAGGCGGAGCACGTATTCGGCGTCGGGTCCGAGGCCCAACCCGCCGACCGCCGTGACCAGCGGTATCACGGCACGCACCGCCGTGCGCACCGGCCAACTGGTGACGGCCATCAGCGCGGGACCGGCGCCCGCGATCGTGGCCAGCCGGAACGCCGGGTGCACGCCCGCGCCCATGCCGGCCGGGCACACCAGCGCGATCCGCTCCACCTTCTCCGGAAACTGGTAGGCGAACTGCATGGCGATACCGCCGCCGAGCGAGTGCCCGACCACGGTTGCCCGTTCGATGCCGAGCACGCTGAGCAGGTCGCGCATGCCGTTGGCATAGGCGGCCACCGCGTAATCGGCGCGCGGCTTCGCGGATTCACCGTGCCCGAGCAGGTCGGGTGCGATCACGGTGTGGTGCTCGGCGAGCGCGTCGAACACGGGCGCCCAGGTACCGGAGCTGTCGGTGATGCCGTGAATGAGCAGCACCGGCGGACCTGTCCCGGCCATCCGATACGCACGCCGATACCCGTGCACCTCGATGAACCGCACATTCCCGTTCATCAACGAAGCGTGCGCGCGGGGTGTTGCGGCACGACAACACGCAGGTAAGCGACATGTGACACCGCGTATCAGCTACGCGGTGCGGCTTCGGTCAGGTCAGGCGGATCTCCGCGGCGGCGCGGCCGAAGAGCTTGCGGCCCTCCGAGGTTCCGCTCAGCAGCACGGTCGCCGCGCGGCGGTCGGTATCGATCGACTTGATCTTGCCGGAGAACTGGATCTCGCCCGCCGCGGTCGGTGGGACCGGGACGAAACCGGAGAAACGCACGGCCAGCTTCTCGATAGCGGTCGGGTCGCCCAGCCAGTCCGTGAGGTACTGGGCGGCCAGGCCCATGGTGAGCAGGCCGTGGGCGACGACGGTCGGCAGGCCGGCCAGTTCGGCGGCGCGGTCGCTGAAGTGGATCGGGTTCGGGTCGCCCGAGACGCCCGCGTAGTTGGCGAGATCACCGCGGGTGACGCGCGCCGTGGCGACCGGCAGCTCCATACCCTTGGTCAGCGATTCGAACGCCGGGCCGGTGTGCACGGGCACGAACTCGCGCGGCGGCACGGCGGGCGCGGGACCGGTGCGGCGGATCAGCAGGTCGTCGGCGATGCCGGTGTCGCCGGGACGCGGGTGCATGCTGATGTTCTCGACGGCCTCGACGATATTGGGGTCGACCTCCACGCCGCGGCGCGCGACGATGGTCGTCGTTCCCTGTACCGCCACCTCGTCGTGCTGGTTCACCAGCTTGAACCCGACATTGACGAAGTCGTTGTCGGCGAACTGGCGGATCGACTCGATCTCGATCTCCGTGCGGATCCGGTCGCCTGCCAGCATCGGGTGGAAGATTTCGAAGACCTGGTCGGTCTGCAGCACCTGCGACAGGTCGTACTCGGTGAGTACGCCGTCGAGCAGGGCGCGGGTAGCGCTCATGCCGATCACCGAGGCGAAGGTCGGCGGCGCGATCACCGCGTCGTAGCCGAGCTTGCGGGCGTCGACTTCGTTCTGGTGCGCGAGGTGCGTGTTCTGCACCGCCCGGGCGAATTCGCGGATCTTCTCGCGCCCCACCTCGTAGTGATCGCGGAATCCGAAGCGCTGGCCCACCAGCGCCGCCTCCGGGACCACAGCATCGATGTCCGGCTGCGACGTTGTGTGTTCCGTGCTCATGATCCGAAAAATGATACTGGGTGCACAGTGCCCGATACCAGTTATGTGTGACCCGTCATAGCACCTCTGACCGGCGCTACGACAGGTCATCACCGGTTCAGGGTGCCGCCGTGGGGTCGCACACCTTCCAGCCGCCGTCGGTCTTCTGCAGGTCGAAGGTGCGTGCGGTGCGCTTGGACTCCGCCGCCGTGTACACCGTGGCCTCGGCCAGCGCCGTGTCGTCGGTGATCCGCACCGCGTCCACGCTGTCGACCACCGGAATGGAGCCCTGCTCGGTCGAGAGCTGATGCACGCCCTGGAACTGTTCGGTACTGATGCCCTGGTAGAAGTCGTGCAGCTGTCCACAGGTGGTGGACCGCAGGGTTTCGAGATCACCCTCACGCAGCGCGTCGGTGTACTCACCGATCACCGCCCGCACCTGCCCCTCCGGCGAATTGTCACCCGTCGTCATCAGCACGAAGCCCACGATCAACGCGACGACGAGCACCGCCGCACCCGCCGCCGCCAACACCAACCGCTTCGACCGACCCGCCCCGCCGGCGTTCGCCTGCTGCTGCGGTGCGGCGCCTTGCTGACCCGGCTCGATCCGCTGCGGAGGTGCCACCTGCCGCTGCCCATCCGCCAGGTGATGCGCGGGCCGCGTCGGCTGGATATCAGCAGGGGAAGGTGCCCCCGGCCCTTGGCCACGAGCGATACCCGCTCCTTGCGCACCATGCTGCGCCGACGGGCGCGTCTCCTCGATCCCCTGTCCCTGCGGTCCGCGAGGAGCTCCTGGCCCTTGCGGACCCTGGGGTGCAGACGGGCGGATCTCCTCGGCCCCTGGTTTTTGCAGTCCGCGCGGAGCTCCCGGACCTTGAGGTGCCGATGGCCGTGCGTCTTCGGCCCGCGGTCCTTGCGGCCCGCGAGACGATCCCGGTCCTTGCGGTCCTTGCGGTCCTTGCGGTCCGCGCGGACCTTGTGATGCGGATGGCCGTGTGTCTTCGACGCCGGCTCCCTGCGGTCCGCGTGGAGCGCCTGGCCCCTGGGGTCCTTGGGGTGCGGACGGCCGTCTGTCTTCGGCCCCGGCCCCGCGGCCACCCTGCGGTCCCGACGGGCGCGCGTCCTCGACACCGGGCCCCTGCGCTCCCTGCTGCCCTGCCTGCCTCGGCCCCGCAGGACCCCGCGGCGTGCTGGGCGGCGGCGTTACAGCCCGTCCACCGACAACCCGATCCGTCCCCCGCTGCACCGGAAAAGTGGTAGTAGGCGCATCCGCGGGATTGACCACGCGCATAGCAACGGTCTGATCCTCCGACCCGGATTCGCCCGTGCCGGAAGAACTCTCGCCCTTCTTCGACAACCCGCCGACCCCGGCAGCAGCCCCAGCCGCAGCGGCCGCAGCTCCAGTCACGCCGCCGCGAGTCCTATCGTCGCTCCCGCCCGCCTGGTCCTGCGCCCGGGAACTTCCGCCCTGCTGCCCGGAACTCGTGGAGAACTTCTCCGTCGCATCCGAGCCCTGCGAATCACCCTCACGCACAGCGGATTCAGAGCCAACAGGCCGAGGCTGGCCCGCATCGTTCCCGCCGGCTTCCGCTCCGCCGACACCACCTTGCCCGGTGTTCGCCCCGCCGACACCACCTCGACCGCTGTTCGCGCTGCCGGCACCAGCCTGTCCGGTGTTCGCGCCGCTCGCACCAGCTTGCGGGTCGTTCGCACTGCCGACGCCACCCTGGCCCTCGGAACGCGAATCCGCCCTGGCAGTCCCGAACCGCGCGGTTGCCGCGTCGGCGCCGCCCTGTTCACCGCGCGAATCATCCAGTGCGCCACGGAACTCGGCGTCTCGGACGCCCGCGCCGTTCTCGCTGCGCGTCTCTTCTCGCATACCACGGGCGTCAGGTGCTCCAGCCCGCTCACTCTCGCGTGCGGCCTGCTCCCTGCGCGAATCACCTTGTGTGCCTGGAGTATTCGCGATTATCGCTCGTTCGTCCGCATTTGGACCCTGCTCGCCACGCTGCTCATCAACCCCCGAGTGATCCACGGGCTCCGCGTCGCCTCGGCTCCCCGCCGAAACGCCGGCGTTTGCTGCGGAAGCATCACGGTTGGTGGACGCACCGGAGGATTCGATCGAATCGCTTGTGCCGGGACCGGATCCACGCGCGTCAGTGGGCGCACCCTGCTGCCCGGCGGTGGGACGATCACCCGGCTCCATCCCGACGGTCGGCACATCTGCCGCAGCCTGCTCGCCTCGATCGGCAGACGTCGACGGTCCGCGTCCGGGGATGCGCATCGCGGTAGTCGGCGCATCGGCCCCTCCGAGGCCTGCGGGATCAGGCTGTACCGGGGAATTGTCTTCGCCGCCAGTCGGTTCCCCGGGCAGTCCCTTCGACAACCCTGCCAACGGCGATCCGCCCGCCGCCGCTGCCGAGCCCTGCTTTCCGCCCGGCTCGCGTTCTTGCCCGGCAGCCGGGCCCTGCCCACTGCCACGTCCGACGGCCGCACCCGGCGCATTCGACGGCCGGTCACCACGCTGCTGCGATCCGGCTCCACGCTCCGCGCCGCCCCCACCACTACCGCCGCGAGTATCACCCTCGTCGCCACCGGGGTGGCCACCCTGATTAGGCCGATTCGCGGGCGCCCCGCCCGCAGAGCTCTGCTGACTCTCGACAACGCCTCCGGGGCGACCTCGACCGTCCTGTTCAACCGGAGGACGCTGTGCAGCAGGGCCATTCGTTGCCCGCGCGACCGGCGCCGCACGTCCTGGCGCCTGCTGCGGGCCGGGCCGACCTCCTTGTGGTGCGCCAGAAGCGTTGGGCCCGTTCGGCCCTGGCGCGTTCCCCGGTCGCCCGCCTGCAGCCCTGGGGTCACCGGACCCTGGTGCGCCCGATCGATCGTTCGGGGGCCCACTCGCTGGTCGCCCGACCGATCCAGCTCCGGGCCCGTTCACGGGACGCCCAGCCGCCCCGGACGCGCTTCCCGGACCGTTCGCCCCTGGAGCGCTACCGGGACCGTTGGCCCCCGGCGCATCGACCGGCCGCCCGGCGGCGCCGGGGTTGTTCGGACCACGGCCCGCCGCGCTGCCCGCTCCCGGCGGCATCGGATTCCCACCCTGGGGAGGACGATTTCCCGGACCGGCGGGACGCTGAGAACCGGGCCCCTGAGGACCACCCACCCGCGGCCCGGCCGGACCCTGCGGCGCACCAGGACCCTGCGGCGCACCGGTCCCACCGGCAGGTCTGAACCCGGGCCCGTAAGAACGTCCCGCACCCTGATCGCCCGGCAGCTCACTACGCCGGATGACAACAGTCTCCGAGGTCCCGGCGGTCGCGCGCTCCGGCTCGGTCACCGCGTGCGGCACCGATTTCGGCGCTTCGGAACCCGGGCGGGTCGACTCGTCGGGCGACGGGTCGGCGTCATGGTGTGTCCCGGCCGCACCGGGACCACGGTCCTCGGCTGCTGGGTTGTTCTCGTCGGTCGGGTCGGACACCTAGTACCCCTCGCTCAGGCTCGAACGTTGAACTCCCGCCCAGCCTAATGTGCGGCGCGCGGGGGAGTTCGTCGATCACCCGTGGCGGGGTGGGCGGGCGTGGCGGTGCACAATGAACCCATGACCTCCTTCGGTGACCTGCTCGGACCGCAGCCGGTCCTCCTCCCTGAACTGATCGACGCCGAAGACGCCATCGCGGCGGGCACCGACCCGGTGAAGGTCGCCGCCGATCATCCGGCCGCGTCGATCGCGTGGGCCCAGCTCGCCGAGGCGGCGCTCGAGCGCAGCAACGGCGAGGTCGATCACGACACCGTCGCCGCCTACGCCTTCGCCCGCACCGGCTACCACCGCGGCCTCGACCTGCTGCGCCGCAACGGCTGGAAGGGTTTCGGCCCGGTGCCGTGGTCGCACGAACCCAACCAGGGTTTCCTGCGCAGCGTCGGCGCGCTGGCCAGGGCCGCGCAGGTGATCGGTGAGACCGAGGAATACGCCCGCTGCCTCGACCTGCTCGAGGACTGCGACCCCAACGCCGCCACCGAACTCGGTCTCGACTAGCCGTTCGCAGGTGAGCGAGCACAGGCCGTTCGTCGAGGTCGCTACGCCCGTCGTAGCGGCCGCGAAGGTGAGTACGGTCGGCCGGTTCCGGCAATCGGTCGAGCGGTTGCGGCTGTCGGCGATCCCGATCATCCAGTGCGCGCTGGGGGCCGCGCTGGCCTGGTTCATCGCCCACGACGTGATCGGCCATATCGAGCCGTTCTTCGCCCCGACGGCGGCCGTGGTGTCGATCGGCATCTCGTTCGGCGCACGGATCCGCCGCTCGGTGGAGCTGGTTGTCGGTGTCGCGGTCGGCATCGGTATCGGTGACCTGTTCATCGCCCAGGTGGGCACCGGTGTGTGGCAGGTGGCGCTGGTCGTCGGCGGTGCGATGGCGGTGTCGGTGTTCCTCGACTCCGGGGCCATCATGACGATTCAGGCGGCGGGTTCGGCCGTGCTCGTCTCCACGTTGAACCAGGCTCCGGGCGCGGGTCCGTCCCGCATGATCGACGCGCTCGTCGGTGGCCTCGTCGGGGTGTTGATGGTGGCCGCCATCCCGCTGCATCCGGTTCGTCGCGCGCGTGAGCACGCCGCACAGGTGCTGGACGTGATGAGCAAATCCGTGACCGAGTGCGCCGACGGCCTGCTCGAGCAGAGTGCGGACAAGGTGCACGACGCGCTCACCGCCGTGCGCGCCACCCAGAGCCAGATCGACGGACTCCGCTCCGCGCTCGAGGGTGGCCGCGAGGTGAGCCGCATCTCCCCGCTGTACTGGAATTCGCGAAAACGCCTCGCCCGCATCCGGGCCACCGCCGACCCGCTCGACAACGCCGTGCGCAACACCCGCGTGCTGCTGCGCCGTTCGCTCACCCTCGTCCGCGACGACGAGGTGCTCGATCCGCGCCTGATCGACCTGCTCCGCCAGCTCGGCGGCGCCACCGACGTGGTGCGCAAGATGATGCTCGCCGACCCGGGCGAGCAACCCGACCAGGCCGAGGCGGCCCGCTGCCTGCGCAGCGTCGCCAAGAACGCGCGCCCGGAACTCGTTGTGGGCGCCGGCCTTTCAGCGCATGTGGTGTTCGCCCAGATCCGTTCGATCGTGGTCGACCTGATGGTGGTGTGCGGAATGCAACGCATTTCCGCGATCGCGCTACTCCCGCCGACCGTGCCGAATCCGTACGTCCCGCCGGAGGACTGACCCGGGCTGTCAGTACCAGAAGCGCGTCAACCGGCTACCGTTGCCCGCCCAATACTGCGGGATGCCGGAAATATCGAACAGTAAGTACACGGCCTCGAAGAACACCCGGCTGAGCGGGGTGAAAAAGATGACGGCGAAAAGAATCAACATGCCGTACGGCTTGAACTGGTCGAGCGAGCGCCGCGTCTGGTAGCTCAGCGACGGCTCGATGATCCCGTACCCGTCGAGGCCCGGCACCGGAAGGATGTTCAGCAGGAATGCTGTGAGTTGCAGGAATGCCAGGAAACTCAGCCCGAACCAGAAGGCGGCGTGTTCGGTGGACGAGCCCATCGCACGGATCACGATCAGCAGCACGATCGCGCACAGCAGATTCGAGAACGGGCCGACCGCGCTCACCAAACGCTGTATGCCCGAACGGAATCGGGTGGTGTCCAGGTAAACCGCGCCACCCGGCAGACCGATCCCGCCGAGCGCGATGAACAGCAACGGTAAGACGATCGACAACACCGGATGGCTGTATTTCAGCGGATTCAGCGTGAGATAACCACGCGCCTCCACATCGTGATCACCGGCCCGCCACGCCACATAGGCGTGCGCGAATTCGTGCAGGCACAAACTCACGATCCAGCCGAACACCACAAGCACGAACACGCCGACCTTGGCGCGCACCGAGGTCACGTCGGCGTCCCACGCCAGCGCGCCACCCAGCACGGTGACAGCCACGATCAGCAGAAAGACCGGACTCGGGCGCACCGCGCCCCGAGTGCTGGGAAAGGAGTAACTCATCGCACCAATAGCCAGGGTTGTTCGAAGCGGTAGAAGGTCGAGCGGGGGACGGTGCGTTCGGCGGTGATCCCGTCGCGGGTCACGACCGCACCCGGCGTACCCAGCTGGGCGGCGCGCCCGCCGACCCAGCCGCGTTTGCGCAGACCCTTGCGCACCCGCGCACGCACACCCGGCATCGCCATCGTCGGGGAGATCAGCATGGTCGTCACCGTGCCGGTGAACAGCAAGGTGTCGTCGACATAGGCCTCGCCCTCCAGCTTGGCGCCCTCGACGCCGGTGATACTCGCCCGGCCCACCAGCACCGTGCCCGTGTCGTCGCGGATCAGCGGCGTCTCGACGGCCCGGCCTTCCAGTGCGGTCTTGGCGGCCGCGTTGCCGGTGCCGGTCTGATAGACCCGCGAGGCATAAGTGGTCTCGACCGGCACGTAGCCGATCTCCACGTGCAGCCGTTCGGTGCGCATCAGATGGGTGAGCACGGACGCCAGGCCCGCGTCGTCGCCCAGCACGATCAAGCGGGGCAGGCTGTCGGCGGCCAGCACCGGCAGCAGCTCGTCGATCACCCCGACATCGGGTAACCGCTCGGTCTGCGTGGTGGGGAGTGAGGCGAGAGCGATCGGGACCGGCAGGTCACCACATCGGAGAACGTGGGTACTCAAACTGCGGTACACCCTCCTCGGTCGGGTCGACGGTGTGTCGCCCATGAGCGCGGCAATCCCCCTGCCGGCAAGTAACCGTAACCGATGATGGCACGCCCGCCGGGCGCGGGTCGGGGCGCTGGACAGGGCACGCGAGTGCCGTCGGCTAGACTGTGTCTCCGGCCACCGCCTCAGTACGGCAGGTAGCTGCAGTACAAGCGTGCTGCTGTCGATCTGTAGGAGACTCCGAAATGCCGGCTATCGTCCTCATCGGCGCCCAGTGGGGCGACGAGGGTAAGGGCAAAGCTACCGATCTGCTCGGTGAGCGGTTGCAGTGGGTAGTCCGTTATCAGGGCGGCAACAACGCCGGACATACGGTGGTGCTCCCCAACGGTGACAAGTTCGCGCTGCACCTGATCCCGTCCGGCATTCTCACCCCCGGTGTGAAGAACGTCATCGGCAACGGCGTCGTCGTCGATCCCGGTGTGCTGCTCGAGGAACTCGCCGGGCTCGAGGAGCGCGGTGTCGACACCTCCGGCCTGCTGCTCTCGGCCGACGCGCACCTGATCATGCCGTACCACGTGGCCATCGATAAGGTCACCGAACGCTTCCTCGGCAACCGCAAGATCGGCACCACCGGTCGCGGCATCGGCCCCTGCTACCAGGACAAGGTCGCCCGCGTCGGCGTGCGCGTCGCGGATGTGCTCGACGAGAAGATCCTCACCCAGAAGGTCGAGGCCGCACTGGAATTCAAGAACCAGGTGCTGGTGAAGATCTACAACCGCCGCGCTCTCGACCCGCAGCAGGTGGTGGACGAGGTGCTCGCGCAGGCCGAGTCGTTCAAGCACCGCATCTCCGACACCCGCCTCGAGCTGAACCTGGCGCTCGAGCGGGGCGAAACCGTGCTGCTGGAAGGCTCGCAGGGCACCCTGCTCGACGTCGACCACGGCACCTACCCGTTCGTCACCTCCTCGAACCCGACCGCGGGCGGTGCCGCGGTGGGTTCGGGCATCGGCCCGAACAAGATCGACACGGTGCTCGGCATCCTCAAGTGCTACACCACCCGCGTCGGCTCCGGTCCCTTCCCGACCGAACTGTTCGACAACTTCGGCGAGTTCCTCGCCAAGAACGGCGGCGAGGTGGGTGTCACCACCGGTCGCGCCCGCCGCTGTGGTTGGTTCGACGCCGTGATCAGCCGGTACGCCACCCGCGTCAACGGCGTCACCGACTACTTCCTCACCAAACTGGACGTGCTGTCCGGGCTGGACACGGTGCCGATCTGCGTGGCGTACGAGATCGATGGCGAGCGGGTCGAGCAGATGCCGACCACGCAGACCGAGTTCCACCACGCCAAGCCGATCTACGAGGAGATGCCGGGTTGGTGGGAGGACATCTCCGCCGCCCGCACGTTCGAGGATCTGCCGGCCAATGCGCAGGCGTATGTGCTTCGGCTGGAAGAGCTCTCGGGCGCGCGGATCTCGTGCATCGGCGTCGGGCCCGGCCGCGACCAGACGATCGTTCGGCACGACGTGCTGGCTTGAGTTCGGTTTGAAGGGTCCGGCGCCACTTCGGTGGTGCCGGGCCCTTTTTGTCTTGCGCCCAGACAGTATTGGG
>NZ_BDBD01000019.1 GCF_001612805.1 Nocardia coubleae NBRC 108252 | reverse complement strand
GACGGACTCGGGTGGCGCCGGGTGGTCGGGGAGTGCGGCGGCGGGCTCGAGTGGTGCCGTGTGGGTGGTTATGTGGTGTAGCTATCGATTTGAGCATCCCTGCGGCTAACGCTATGGTCGCTGCGGCGCGCGGGGACGTGCCGGTTTCTTCTAGCGTGTGAGTGGGTGTTCGACGTGGTCCGTCGGTGTGCTGGTGTGTGGGGATCGACGGGGCGGATGAGCGCTCGGGCGGTCGCGGGTGTGTTGCCGATGGCGGTCGCGGTGGCCTGTGCGGGTGTCGCGCTCGCTGTGCCGCAGCCGGGTGTGACCGATGAGGTGCCGGAGCAGCCGGGAGTGAACATGCCGGGCGAGGAGGGGCGTTCCAGTCTCGGGGATTTCGAGGGACCTGATTCGCTGGCCTATCTGGCGCCTGAACCGCAGGAAACGCGGCCGGTGCCCGAATACACCACGCCTGCGCCGCCCGTCGTGATCGAGGAACTGCACCTCCCTGAACCGGTCGAGCCCGTCGCCCCGATCGCGCCGCCGCCGCGCACTCTGCGCGTGGGTGACTTCACCGCCCCGGCTCCGGAGGAACTTCCGGCCGAAATCCTCGACGGTGTGAACACCACCGCCGCCGATGTCGAAGCGGCCATCGCCACCCAGGGCCGCTCCATCGGCATCAACCCCAGCCGCTCGGACAAGATCGCCGCCGCGACCGTCGGCGGTGCCCTCGCGGGTGCCGCCCTCGCCGGTGTCCCGGCGGCCGCCGTCGGCGCGGTCGGTGGCGGACTCGCCGGTGCCGCTGTCGGTGCGGGCGCCGGCTTCGTGGTCGGCGCTGTCACCACCGGCACCGCGGGCGCGATCATCGCCGCCGCGTCGGCGGTCCCCACCGGAGGTATCGGCGCCGTGGTCGCGCTCGGCACGGCTGCTGCCGCCACCGCCGCGTCCACCGGTGCGGGCGCAGCGATCGGGGCGGGCGTCGGCGCGGCCGCAGGCGCCGCAGTCCTCGGCATTCCCGCCGCGGCCGCCGGTGCGGTCGCAGGCGGCATCGCGGGCAGCAGCTACGGTGCCACCATCTGACGCACCATTGGCCCACGCCGGCCGTTGGGCACGGAAGGCCGAAGCGCCGTCGGCGTCCTCTGCAGCGGCGCCAGCCTCTGACCTCCAGCGCCGCCCTTCGTGATCTTCTACAGCGGACACCGCCCTCGCGTACCGGCTCAGCACCCCCGTCGCGACCTGGACAGTCGATCACTACGCTCTGGTTGCGGCATCGCCCGAGAGCTGAACGCCACCAGAGCGTGGTGATCAACCCTCCGAGTTCAGGTCGGCGGCGCCTGCTGTGGGTCGGCGGAGAGCTGTGGCCAGGTGCCCGTTCTCCGGCGCACCTGTGGTGCTCGCCGCCGGCGGGAGTAGCGTCGGGAATGGTTCGGATGGAGGTGGCTGATGGTGCGCACAATGATGGTGGCGGGGGTACTCGCGGTTGGTGTGCTCACCGCGTGTTCGACGCCTGAGGCGCCCGCACCGGCGCCGAGCGCGTCACCGGTGCTGTCCACCACCGCCCTGCCACCCGCCGAGACCCTGGCCCCGTCCCAGCAGCGCAACGAGCGCATCCGGGGAATGCTGTACACAGCCGGGTGCGTCAGCAACGCCTGCGTACAGACCTACTTCGCCTGCATGGACGGCTACCTCGCCGGCGATCCCTGCCAGTTCTTCCGCGACCACCCGCCGCCGCCCTGACGCGCGGGGTGAGCGTCGACAAGGCGGCGATCGTGGTGTCGGCTACCGGCAACGAGACCGTTTGATCACTGCGCGCGCGTGAGGAATTCGCCGATGGCGGGGGCGAGGACGGAGATCTTCGGGTTGTGGCTCACGCCGGGGAGTTCGGCGAACTCGGCGTTCGGCACCACCTCGGCAGCCGCCTTCGCGCCCTTGGTGAGCAGGGGTGCGGTGCGTTCGCCCGCGAGGACGAGGACCGGAACGGAGATACCGCTCCATTCGGCCGCGTCGAGCTTCTGCCCGCGCATATAGGGCTTCATCACGGCCCAGTCGTGCGCCGTCGAATTCGACGTGGCCGCAAGCTGTTTCCAGAACGGCGTCACCCGCATCACGGCGACCATCAGCGCGGGCATCCCCATCGCCTTGGTCATGTAGTAGCGAACTGTCTTGTCGCGCTTGCCTTCCGCGATCAACGGATGCAGCTTCGTTTCCAGGTCCTTCGGCGGCACATGATGTTTCGCATCGACCACGAAGGGCGGTTCGAACGAGACCACCTCGGTGACGCCGGGGATCTCACGCGCCGCGAGCAGGGCGAGCGCCGCGCCCGACGACCACCCGAACAGCGCGGCCTTCCCGCCCGCCGCCTCGACGAGCGCGGCGATGTCGGCGATCTCGTTGGCCACGTCGTACACACCGGGGGAGTCGGTGCTGTCACCGCGCCCGCGCCGGTCGTAGTTGAGCACGGTCAGGTCGTAGTCGTCGGCGAGCGTCTGCGCGAGTTCGGTCATGGTCTTGAACTTGCGGAAGCTGAAGGCCCCGCCGATCAGGATGACCGTCCCCGCGGTCCCGTCGCCGACCCGGTCGTAAGCGATCGTTGTGCCGTCGGCCGACGTGACTGTCTGCATGATGTTCCCTCTCGATAGCTGACCACCGCAGTGCGACGGTACGCGACCCTGCGCGCCCGTCCTCCGGCTCCTCGGAACAGACGGTCCGGGCCCACCCGATTCATCGCTCAGAACAGCATGGGTTCACCGAAGCCCGGTGTGCGCTCGATCTCGAGCAGGCGCGCCTTGGTGCCGATGCCGCCGGGTGCGGAGAATCCGTGCAGCGCGTGGTCGGCGGCGAGTACGCGATGGCAGGGGATGATGAGGGGGATCGGGTTGCGGCCGAGGGCTTGTCCGACGGCTTGGGCGGAGCCGGGTGCCCCGATCCGGATGGCGATGTCGCCGTAGCTGAGGGTGCGGCCCGGGTCGATCTCGCGGGTCACCGCGTAGACGGCGCGGTGGAATTCGGGCACGCCGGGCAGGTCCACCTCGATCCAGCGCAGCGCGTCGACCGTACCCGCGAGGTGGGCCCGGATGCCGGCGATCGCCGCGACGATCGCGGGGCCGGGCTCACCTTCGGTCACCGGTTGCCCGCCGAAAGGCCGGGTGATGTGGGCCAGCGTCTGCTCCTCGCTGGCCTCGGGCAGCGCGAACCGGACGACGGTGTCGTCGCGCCAGGCGATCGCGCACAGCCCGATGGCGGTGTCGAAGAGGGCCGCGACCACGGTGCCGGTCCGTGTCGAGTCAGCTCCGGAACTCATGAGCACAGTGTGCGCCGCCCCGGTGACAGGTTTCGGCCCGACCCACCGCTCACGCGGCGAGTCGGCCACTATCAGGCTTCGAATCCAGTCCAGTTTCCGGCGACTGGACTGGTTCGTCATGACCGCGGCTGCGAAGGGCTTCGAGATCGCGGTATTGGCGCTGGTCATCGTAGGTGCCGAAGGCCCGGTCATGGGGTGATTCCTGGAACGGCCAGAACGGCAGTTCCCCCTCCTTGGGGGCGAAATGATAGACGGCATAGCCCACGGCGAGGGCAACGGCGAGAGCGAGGAAGGTGGTCATATCCCAAGAATCCGCCCACTGGCCTTGTCAAAAAATAGCCACTCACGGAATACTGGACTTTATGGCGACAAGAGTGATCGGCGCGGCGGGCCTGGCCCGCGACCTCGGCCGGTGGCGTGACCCCGAGACCGACGGCGACGAGCGCCGCCCCCACCGGCCCGCCTACCTGGCGCTGGCCGAGGCCATCCGGCTGCTGATCCACGACGGTCGCGCCCCGCTCGGCGTCGCGCTGCCGAGCGAGCGTGATCTGGCGGCCACCCTCGGCGTCAGTCGCACCACTATCACCTCCACCTACTCGCTGCTGCGCGAGCACGGCTACCTCATCAGCCGTCAGGGCTCGCGCAGCACGGTCGCGTTGCCGCCGAGCATCCAGCACGACGGTGCCCGCCCGGCACGCGGCATCATGGCGCTGATGGCGCAGCCGGAGCTGCCGACCATCGACATGACCTACGCCGCCATGTCCGCACCGCCGGAACTGCACGACGCGTATTCGGTGGCACTGCAAGGCATTCCGGCCTACCTCGGCACCCACGGCATGGACCCGGTCGGTGTGCTCGCGCTGCGTGAAGCCCTGGCCCGCCGCTACACCGCGCGCGGCCTGCCCACCGAACCCGACCAGATCCTGGTGACTCTCGGTGCGCAACACGGACTTCGGCTGCTGCTCAACGTGCTCACCTCACCGGCCGCCCGCGTCCTGATCGACCATCCGTCCTATCCGAACGCGATCGAGGCGATCCGCGATGTCGGTGCGCGCCCCATCCCGGTGCCGCTGCGACCCGAATTTCCCAGTGCCGGTTGGGATCTGGAAGGGCTGCGCAGTACCGCCCGGCAGACGGCGGCCACCCTGGCCTACCTCGTGCCGGACTTCAACAACCCCACCGGCCTGCTGCTCGACGCCGACGGCCGCGCCGAACTGGCCGCCATCGCCCGCGACACAAGAATGACCATCGTCGTCGACGAGTCGATGCGCGACCTCAACCTCTCCGACGACGACATGCCGCCGCCCGTCGCGGCTTTCGCGAAGGGCTCGGAGATCATCACCATCGGTTCGGCGTCCAAGTCGTTCTGGGGCGGCCTGCGCGTGGGCTGGGTGCGCACCAATCAGGCGCTCATCACCAAGCTGCTCGGCATCCGCGCCACCGTCGACCTCGGCACCCCGGTCATGGACCAGCTGGCCACCGTCCACCTGCTGGAGAACGCCGAACCCATCCTCGACCGGCGCCGCGCCCAGCTGCGCGCCCAGCGTGCCACCCTGCTCGCGGCCGTGGCCGAGGAGCTGCCCGACTGGCACATAGCGCCCGGCGCGGGTGGCATGTCGGTATGGGCGCAGCTGCCGAGTCCGGTGTCGACCGCACTGGCCGCCACCGCACCCAACCACGGTGTATTGCTCGCCGCCGGACCACGTTTCGGCGTGCAGGGTGCGTTCGAACGGTTCATCCGACTGCCGTTCACGCATCCCGAAGCCGACCTGCGGCTGGCCGTGAAGTCGATCGCCGCCGCCTACACCGCGCTCACGCCGCGCGCCGCCGACCCACTCCAGCCGCTCACCTGCTACTGAGCCCAGACGTCCTCGATCGGCGTCGCCGCGCTCGGCGGGGGTGTCGGGGTGCCGCCCTGGGTGCGCGAGAACCGCGGCGCGGGCGCGTGCTGCGCCACGTCCTCGATCTCGATCAGCCCTTCTCGCGCGCGGATGTGCTCGTTCTGCGTGGCCTCGGTGAAGGTGAGCACCGGGGTGGTGCAGGCATCGGTGCCCTCGAAAATGGCGGTCCACTCGTCGCGGGTCTTGCTCTTGAACTTCTCGGTGAACAGCTTGCGCAGCTGCTCCTGGCCGTCCGGGTCGAGCTGCTGCGGCAGGCCCTCCGGGTCGATGCCGAGACCGGCGAGCAGCTGCTCGTAGAACTGCGGTTCGATCGCGCCGACCGCCATGTACTTGCCGTCGGCGGTTTCGTAGGTGTCGTAGAACGCCATCCCGGTGTCGAGCAGGTTCTCACCGCGCTCGTCGGACCACAGGCCGACGCCGCGCATGCCCCACACGAAGTGCGAGAGGGCAAGTGCCCCATCGACCATCGCCGCATCGATCACCTGCCCCTTGCCCGAGGTCGCACGCTCGACGAGCGCGGCGAGCACACCCGTCACCAGGAACATCGAGCCGCCACCGAAGTCGCCGACCATGTTCAGCGGCGGCACCGGCCGCTCACCCTTGCGCCCGATGGCGTTGAGCACGCCGGTGAGCGAGATGTAGTTGATGTCGTGGCCCGCGCGGTCGGCCATCGGACCGTACTGACCCCATCCGGTCATCCGGCCGTAGATCAGGCGCGGGTTGCGCGCGAGCGCGTCGTCGGGGCCGAGGCCCATCCGCTCGGTGACGCCAGGCCGGAAGCCCTCGAGCAGCACGTCGGCCTTTTCGACCAGGTCGAGCACCTTGGCGACGTCCTCGGGCTTCTTGAGGTCGGCCTCGACGATGGTGCGGCCACGCCACTGCGGGCGCTCGAGGAAGCCGGGCAGCTGCCTGGGCCGCTGCACCCGCACCACGTCGGCGCCGAGATCGGCCAGTAGCAGGGCGGCGTGCGGGCCCGGGCCGATCCCGGCCAACTCGATGACCTTGATGCCCGCGAGGGGGCCCTGACCGGTGGTGCTCACGTGGTGACCTCATTCGTCGTCGAACGGTATTGACAATCCGACAATAGCGCCGGGGTGGCGGCACCGGTAGACCATGCGGGAGAATTCGCCCGGCGCGACTCGGCGCGATATGGGAGGAACCCGGCAGTGAGCGTATGGGGTGAGGTCCTCGTCGGCCTCGTCATTCTGGTCGGCATCATCGGCGTGATCGTGCCCATCCTGCCCGGGGTGATCCTGATTTTCGCGGCCGTCGCGGTGTGGGCGTTCCTCACCGGCGGTGCGGGCGCCTGGACGGTGTTCGCCATCGCCTCGGTGGCGCTGATCCTGTCGGGCGTCGTGAAATACACCTGGCCGGGGCGCCGGATGCGCGAGGCGGGCGTGTCGAATCGGGCGTTGCTCGTCGGCGCCGTCTTCGGCATCGTCGGCTTCTTCGTGATCCCCGTCGTCGGGTTGTTCATCGGGTTCGTGCTCGGCGTGTACGTGGCGGAATTGCAGCGGTTGAAGACGCATGAAACCGCCTGGCCCGCAACAATGCACGCGCTCAAGGGTGTCGGCCTGTCGATGCTCGTGGAGCTGTTCGGCGCACTGGTCGCGTCGGGAGTGTGGCTCGCCGGGGCGCTGTTCGTCTGAGGCTCAGGGTCTTTCGATGATCGGGAGCGGGCGGGTCTTGTCGTCGCCCGCGCCGGGCAGTGCCGATCGGGGGATCGGCAGGGTCGGGTTGTCCTGGGCCGCAACCTGTTCGGTCTCGGGCCTGCGTACCGGTGGCAGGCGGTAGCACTCGCGGGCGTTGTCCTCGAGTACGGCGTGCATGTCGGCGCCGACCACCTGGCAGATCAGGTCGATATCGCCGTCCTCGAACGGGCGGCCCGCCCGGGTGCCCGGCAGATCGGAGCCGAACATCAACGCGCGGGGGTTCACGGTGTGGATGCGGCGCAGCGTTTCGGCCACGTCCATGTCGACCCGGCCGAACCCGGTGGCCTTCACCCTCGCACCGCGATCGACCAGATCCAGCAGATACGGCAGTCCCTCGGCGGACATGCCGAGGTGATCGATGGACAGCGCGGGAAGTTTGGAGATCACCGGCTGCAACGATGCGAGCATCTGCCCGTCGATGTAGAGCTCCACGTGCCATCCGGCCAGTTCGTGGGCGCGCAGGGCCTGCAAGGTCATCTGGGTGATGTCGGCGGCGGCGCGTTTGAGGTTGAACCGGATCGCCCGTACGCCCGCCCGGTCCAGATCGAGAATCTCCTCGTCACCGGCATCCAGGTCCAGCCGGGTGACGCCGACCCACTCGGGGCCCAGCTCGCTCAGGGCGGCCTTCAGGTACGTCTGATCGGTGCCTTGGAACGATGCGCTGACAACGGCTCCACCGCGAACATCGAAGTGCGCCATCCGCTTTCGATAGTCCGCGATCGTGTAGGGCTCCGGCAGGTAGCCCTCGTTCTCGATCAGCGGATACCGCGGATCGATGATGTGAACATGCGCGTCGAACACGTGTACAGGATGCCTCGAGCTAGGCGGATCGGCCGACTTCGACCGAGAAAACAGGCGGGTACGCGCGGAAAAGGCCGGTGGGCGAGGGTTCTGCTCTCGCGTCCACCGGCCTTGTCATCGCTGTCAGGCCTTGTGGGGCTCGCTGGCGCGGAGCATGTCTTCTCGCTCCACGACCTTGACGCGCTCGCGGCCCTCGGGCTCGCCGAGGGCGCGCTCGTGGGCGTCGAGGCGGTACCAGCCGGCCCAGGTGGTGAACGGGATGCCCTTGCCCTCGAGGAACTCGGTGACCGCGTCCAGCTCGGGCTTCGGCGCGGGGGTGAAGTTCTTCGCGTCGTCGAGCAGGCAGGCGATGGTCTCGTTGGCGTCGCCCTTGGTGTGGCCGATGAGGCCGACGGGGCCGCGCTTGATCCAGCCGGTGACGTAGGTGGCGGGCATGAAGCGGGCGTTGCCTTCGGCGCTCTCGTCGGCGATCACGCGACCGGCCTCGTTGGGCACGGTGCCCGCCTGATCGTCGAACGGCAGCTGGTTGATGTTCTGCGACAGGTAGCCGACGGCGCGGTAGACGGCCTGCACGTCCCACTGCTTGAACTCGCCGGTGCCCTTGACGTTGCCGGTGCCGTCGAGCTGGGTGCGCTCGGTCTTGAGACCGACGACCCGGCCGTTCTCGTCGCCGACGATCTCGGCGGGCGACTCGAAGAAGTGCAGGAACAGCTTGTGCGGGCGGTTGCCCTGGTCGCGGATGGCCCACTGCTCGAGGGTGTTGGCGACCATGTCGACCTGCTTGGAGTTGCGGCGCGCGGCCTCGGAACCCTCGTCGTAGTCGATGTCCTCGGGGTCGACGATCACCTCGATGGTCGGCGAGTGGTCGAGTTCACGCAGCTCGAGGGGGGTGAACTTGGCCTGCGCGGGACCGCGACGCCCGAAGACGTGCACCTCGACGGCTTTGTTCTCCTTGAGCCCCTTGTAGACGTTCGGCGGGATCTCGGTGGGCAGCAGTTCGTCGCCGGTCTTGGCGAGCACGCGCGCCACGTCCAGTGCCACGTTGCCGACACCGAGCACGGCGACCTTCTCGGCGTCCAGCGGCCACGAACGCGGCACGTCGGGGTGCCCGTCGTACCAGGAGACGAAGTCGGCGGCGCCGTAGGAACCGTCGAGGTCGATGCCGGGGATCGGCAGCGCGCGGTCGGCGTTGGCACCGGTGGAGAAGATCACCGCGTCGTAGAACTGACGCAGATCGTCGAGGGTGATGTCGGTGCCGTAGTCGATGTTGCCGAGTAGACGCACCTGATCCTTGTCGAGCACCTTGTGCAGGGCGGTGATGATGCCCTTGATGCGCGGGTGGTCGGGCGCGACGCCGTAGCGGATGAGGCCGAAGGGCGCGGGCATGCGCTCGTAGAGGTCGATGCTGACCTCGGCGTCGGACTTCATCAAGGCGTCGGCGGCGTAGATACCGGCCGGTCCCGCACCCACGATCGCGATGCGAAGCGGGCGAGTCGCTGTCTGTTCGGTCATTGTCTACGCGCACCCTTTGGTCGAGAAACGATGTGACGGCGTCAACTTAGCTTAGGCTAAGTCGGAAACCGGCTACCGGCCGCTGCCGTCCTCGTCGGCGGCAGGCCGTAATCAACGCGATTCTAGCTGCGGTGTTGCGGCAACCCGGCGCGCGGTGTAGCTGCCCGGCCCGGGTCTGTCAGGATTACCACATGAGCGAGGAGCAAACAGGCTCGGACGATCAGCCCATCGAGGTCGATCAGACCGACAAGCGGTCCATCGTGCCGTTCGTCGCGGCCGCGGTGATCGCGGTCGTGGTGCTCATCAGCATCGTCGTCGGCGGGCTCCTCGCGCCCGCTGAGAAAAATGTCACAGAGGCCGATCGGCTCGCGGCCGCCGTCACCAACTATATCGACGCGCGCTCGCGCACCGATCAGCGTCCGCCGCCCGGGGTGGCGTGCCCCGGGTTCGACGAGGCGAAATCGGGTCTCACCGAACGGCTCGGCGGCCCGGAATCAGCGGCGACGATCGACAAGAAGGGCTTTTCCAACGCCACCGTCAACGGCAACCGGGCCAAGATCGACGCCACCGTTTCGGTGGGCGGGCAGTCGACGTCGAGCACCTGGAACCTCACCCGGGTCGACGGCGCCTGGCTGGTGTGCACGCCCTGAGGGGTTTGACACGGTGACCAGTGCCGGGGCAATCTCAGATCGCAAGGTCATGAGTACCAGCGTCAAGCCCCGGCTCGCTGGTCGGCAACCCTCCTCCGCGGTGGGGTGCTCCGGGTGACGACCTGGCCGTGCGCGGACTCCCCGCCTCGGCAAGAGCGGATTCACGCAGGAGGATCGACATGAGTTACGCCGGCGACATCACCCCTGAGAAGGCGTGGGAAATCCTGACCGAGCACCCCGACGCGGTGCTGGTCGACGTGCGCACCGAAGGCGAGTGGGCCCACATCGGCATCCCCGACACCAGCTCCATCGAGCGCCCCGCGCACTTCATCGAATGGGTCGACGGCACCGGCGCGCGCAACCCGCGCTTCGGTGAGCAGCTCGAACAGGTCCTCGCCGATCGCCCGGCCGACGCGCCCGTGGTGTTCCTGTGTCGCTCGGGTCAGCGCTCGGCGCACGCGGCGACGGTGGCCACCGCGGCGGGGATCACCCCGTCCTACAACGTGCTCGACGGTTTCGAGGGCGGCCTCGACGCGTTCGGGCAGCGCGGCAGCACCGGCTGGCGCGCCGTCGGCCTGCCGTGGCGCCAGGCATAAGGAGACTCGCATGATCACCGGTGGTTCCTTCGACAAGCCGCTGCCGGAAGGGGTCGGCCCCGCCACCCTCGGCGTGCGCGGTGGCCTGCGCCGTTCCGGATTCGACGAGACGTCCGAGGCGCTGTACCTGACTTCCGGCTTCGTCTACGAGAACGCCGAGGCCGCCGAGGCCGCGTTCACCGGCGATGTCGAACACTTCGTCTACTCCCGCTTCGGCAACCCGACGGTGGCCATGTTCGAGGAGCGCATCCGCCTGCTCGACGGCGCCGAGGCCGCGTTCGCGACCGCCTCGGGCATGTCGGCGGTCTTCACCGCGCTCGGCGCGCTGCTGAAGGCCGGCGACCGGCTCGTCGCCGCGCGCAGCCTGTTCGGTTCCTGCTTCGTGGTGTGCAACGAGATCCTGCCGCGCTGGGGCATCGAGACCGTCTTCGTCGACGGCGACGACCTCGACCAGTGGGAGCAGGCCCTGTCGGTGCCCACCCAGGCCGTGTTCTTCGAGACCCCGGCCAACCCGATGCAGACCCTCGTCGACGTCCGCAAGGTCACCGAACTGGCCCACGCCGCGGGCGCGAAAGTGGTGCTGGACAACGTCTTCGCCACCCCGCTGTTGCAGCGCGGGTTCGAACTCGGCGCCGACGTGGTCGTCTACTCCGGCACCAAGCACATCGACGGCCAGGGTCGCGTCCTCGGCGGCGCCATCCTCGGCGCCAAGGACTACATCGATGGCCCGGTGAAAACCCTGATGCGCCATACCGGTCCGGCCCTGAGCCCGTTCAACGCCTGGACCCTGCTCAAGGGCTTGGAGACGATGCCGCTGCGCGTGCGTCAATCCACCGAATCGGCGCTGAAGGTCGCCGAATTCCTGGAGGCGAACAAGTCTGTCGAATGGGTGAAATACCCGTTCCTGCAATCCCATCCGCAGCACGCCTTGGCGCAGGAGCAGATGTCGGGCGGCGGCACCGTCGTCACCTTCGCCCTGCACGGCGACGACGGCAAGAAGCGCGCCTTCGAGGTCCTCAACCGCCTACGCATCATCGACATCTCCAACAACCTCGGCGACGCCAAAACGATGATCACCCACCCGGCAACCACCACCCACCGAGCCATGGGCCCGGAAGGCCGCGCCTCCATCGGCCTGTCCGACGGCGTGGTCCGCATCTCGGTAGGCCTGGAAGACATCGAAGACCTCCTGGGCGACCTCGACCACGCCCTCAGCTAGCTCCAGTTCAACGAACGGGGTCGTACACCGCGAAACCGAGCTGCTCGGCCACCGTGGCCATGTTCTTGTCGTGGGTCACGATGGTGAGGTCGTCCAAGCCGCTGCGTAGTGCGGAGGCCAGATGGATGGCATCCAGGGTTCGGATGTGGGAAATGATGGCCTCGGCCTCGTTGAGGACAGCGTGATCGACCGGGATGATGTCGATGTGATCGATGATCTGGTCCCGGTCGAGCACGGGCAATCCTTCACGGCGCAACACGCGGGTGATTTCGGTGCGTAGCAATCGCGACGAGACGACTCGGTCGATCTCGCTGCCGGTGGTGCGGTCGAACCACTCAGCAGCTTCGGCCGAGTGTCCGAGGATGATCCGCATGGCGACCGAGGTATCGAGGTAGAAGTACCTCACCACTCGCCCTTCTCCGAGTCGAGCAACTCGTCGATCGAGTCGGCCGTTCGGAGTTCGTGACGCCGGATCGCGCGGGTGTTGGCGCGTCCAGCGACCTTGCGCGGAATGATCTGCGTCGAGGAGACCGCAGGCACGATGAAGCCCACCCGATGGTTGTGCCGGGTCAGCTCGTAGACCTCGCCCGATTCGACGTCGGCGACCATGGCGGACGGATTCTGGCGAAGCTCGCCGACGCTGATGGACTTCATAACGCCCAGCGTACGCGGGTTTGTCTACTAATGTCTACGAGTCGTGAACCTTGTCGACCTCGCCGTTGGACAGGGCCTTCTGCAGGGAGTTGAAGACCGTCAGGCCCTGGCCGACCATGCCGTTGACCAGTTCGCTCACGCCGTCGGGTCCGTTGAGGACGGTGAGGTTGGCGTTGGCGAGGCCGTTGGAGGCTTGGCGGACGATCTCGGGAAGCTGCTCGATCAGCAACTGGTCCAGGGCGATTCGGTTGTTGGAGGCGGCGGCCTCGGCCTGGATGCGGGTGCGGTCGGCTTCGGCCTCGGCGAGGATGCGGACCCGTTCCGCTTCGGCGAGAGCGGGTTTCACGACTTCGGCCTGAAGTTCCTGCTCGCGCAGTTCGGCGTTCTTGCGTGCCTGTTCGGCCTGCGCGGTGAGGACTTCCTGCCGTGCGACGGCGTCGGCGAGCGGGCCCGCCTGTGCCGCTTCAGCATTGGCCTTGTCGATGTCGCGCTGGTACTGCGCCTTGAGCAGGGAGGTCTCGCGTTCGTATTCGGCGCGGCGGCGCAGCGATTCCTGTTCGGCCTCGGCGGCGCGCTGGGCGGCCTGGGCCTGGGCGATCTGGGCGTCGCGCTGCACGGCCGCGTTGTGCGGGGCGGCGAGGGCCTCGATATAGCCGAGGTTGCCGTCGTCGATCGACTGGATCTGGAACGAATCGACCCACAGGCCGATATTGCTCATCTCCACCTTGGAGGCGATCAGCACCTCGTCTGCCAGCTTCTGGCGTTCGCGGATGATCTCCTCGACGGTCATCGAGCCGACGATCGAGCGCAGGTGACCGGAGAAGATCCGGCCGGTGAGCACCGACATCTCCTTCTCCTGCTCGGACAGGAAGCGTTGTGCCGCATTGACGATCGACTGGGTGTCGTTGGCCACCTTGAACGCGATCACCGCGCGCACGTCGAGCTGGATGGCCTGCTTGGTGACGCAGCGCTCGCGGATCTCGGATTCGAACATGGCCAGCGACAGGTAGCTGACCTTGCGGAACAGCGGAATCACCCAGGTGCCGCGACCGATGATCACCTTGAACGGCGCGTTGTCCTTGACCTTGGCGCCACTGACCAGCATGGCCTCGTCGGGATCAGGAACGTGATAGCCCAGCATCTGAGCCTCCCTTGCTTTCAGTTGTCTTGCGGCAGTTGCGGTGTGAGCGGTATCCAGGGCACGACGTCGACGAGCCTGCCCGGATTGACCGCGACGATGAGCACGGTCGCGCCCGCCTCGATCGGTTCGTCGGCGCGCGCGAGATACAGCTCGGTGCCGCCGCGAATGGCGACGAGCACTTCGCCGAGTGCGCCCGCGGCGCGGATCGGTGAGGTGATGGTGCCGGTCAGCCCCTGCACCGGGTCGGTCATCGTGGCGAACTCCCTTGTCTCGCACCGGTTGTGCGTCAGCCTACGGAGGGGCGCCTGTAAGCGGGTAACAAAATTCTTATTGACAGCATCCTGTCAATAATGACAGGATGCTGTCATGACCAAAAAGACAGTTCACGTGGCTGTGTACGACACTCTTTCGGACTGGGAAGTCGGCGCGGCGACGGTCAATATCGCCGACGACTCCTGGCATCGCGAGCCGGGCCGCTTCGAGGTGGCGACGGTCGGGCTCACGACCGCGCCCGTCACCACCGCCGGCCGCATGCGGGTGACCCCCGACCTGGCCCTGGCCGACATCGACCCCGCCGACAGCGCGATGCTGATTCTGCCCGGCGCCGACCTGTGGGACGCGGGCGACGACCTGGCTCCCTTCGCCCGCAAGGCGCGGGAATTCCTCGCGGCGGGTGTACCGGTCGCGGCGATCTGCGGCGCCACCCTCGGACTCGCCAAGGAAGGCTTGCTCGACGACCGCCCGCACACCAGCAACGCCGCCGAATACCTGGCCTCCAGCGGCTATTCCGGCGCCGAGCACTATGTCGACGAATCGGCGGTGACCGACGGCGACCTCATCACCGCCGACGCCATGTCCCCGTTCGAGTTCGCGCGTGAGATCTTCGTCCGCCTCGATCTCTTCGAGCCGCAGGTACTCGACGCCTGGTACCAGCTGTTCGGGCAGAAGGACCCCACCGGCTACTTCGCTCTTGCCGAAAACGCAGGCGGACAAGCAGATTGAACGACGAACAGCAGCTACTCGACGCGGCCGCGCTCACCGTCTACCGGCTCAACGGTCAATTGCTCACCCTCGGTGACGAATTGGCAGCGCCTGCCGGAATCTCGGTGGCGTGGTGGCAGGTGATGGCGGCGGTGGAACATCAACCACTGCCGGTCGCCGGAATCGCCCGCGCCATCGGCATCACCCGGCAGAGCGTGCAGCGGGTGGCCGACATCCTGGTCGGCAAGGGGCTGTGCGAATACCGGCCGAACCCAGCGCACAAACGGGCCAAGCTGGTCGCGATCACCGAGGCGGGCGTGGCGGCCATCCGTCGCATCGACCCGCAGCACGAGGTGTTGGCCCGTCGCCTCGCCGACGCACTCGGCCCAGCCGAATTCGCCGCGACCGTCGAGACTCTCACCCGGTTGTCGGCGGCGATCGACATCATCGTCGCGGGTGACGAGAACAGCGTCGGTTGAGATCGCCCGCGTGCAGGCGGCCAGGGCGTCGGGCCCGTCAGAGTTCCACGAACGGGGTCCGGGTGCGATTGAGCAGGTCGGCGATCGAATCCACGACAAGCGTCGGCCGGAAGGGGTACTTCTCGACCGAAGACTTGGTGGAGATACCCGAGGTGACCAGGACCGTCCGCATGCCCGCCTCGAGACCCGCGATCACATCGGTGTCCATCCGGTCGCCGATCATCACCGTCGACTGGGAGTGCGCGCCGATGCGCCGCAGTGCCGAACGCATCATCAACGGGTTCGGTTTGCCGACGTAGTAGGGGTCCTTGCCGGTGGCCCGGGTGATCAGGGCGGCGACCGAACCCGTGGCGGGCAGCACGCCGTCGCGGGAGGGGCCGGTGGCGTCGGGGTTGGTGGCGATGAACTTCGCACCACGGTCGACCAGGCGGATCGCGGTGGTGATGGCCTCGAACGAGTAGGTGCGGGTCTCGCCGAGCACCACGTAGTCGGGGTCGCTGTCGGTGAGCACGTAGCCGATCTCGTGCAGCGCCGTGGTGAGCCCCGATTCGCCGACCACGTACGCGGTGCCGTTGGGGCGCTGGTCGTCGAGGAAGGTCGCCGTCGCCAGCGCCGAGGTCCAGATCGACTCCTCCGGGATGTCGAGGCCGGTGTGGCGCAGCCGGGCCTGCAGATCGCGCGGGGTCCGGATCGAATTGTTGGTCAGCACGAGGAACGGGATCTCGTTCTCGCGCAGCTCGGCGAGGAACTCGTCGGCACCGGGGATCAGCTGATCCTCGTGCACCAGCACGCCGTCCATATCGGTCAGATACGACAAGATCTGGTCATCCTTGGCGGTCACCAGCTAATCATCCGCTAAAACCGGGCGCAGTGGGAGACGAAACGGCGACGGTGCGGATCGCGGGCCGCACGCTAGTGTCGAGGAAGCAGCGGTCAGCGGAGGAATAGGAGTGGCTGGAATGGTCGATCTCAAGCTCGGGTACAAGGCGTCGGCGGAGCAGTTCGGACCACGAGAGCTGGTCGAGTTGGCGGTGGCCGCCGAACAGCACGGCCTCGACAGCGCCACCGTGAGCGACCACTTCCAGCCGTGGCGGCACAACGGCGGACACGCACCGTTCTCGCTGGCCTGGCTCGCGGCCGCGGGCGAGCGCACCGAGCGCATCATGCTCGGCACCTCGGTGCTCACCCCGACCTTCCGCTACAACCCGGCGGTGATCGCGCAGGCTTTCGCCACTTTCGGCTGCCTGTACCCGGGCCGGGTGATGCTCGGTGTCGGTACCGGCGAGGCGCTCAACGAGATCGCCACCGGGTACAAGGGCGAATGGCCCGACTTCAAGGAGCGTTTCGCCCGGCTGCGTGAGGCCGTGCGACTGATGCGCGAACTGTGGCTCGGCGACCGGGTCGATTTCGACGGCGAGTACTACCACACCGTCGGCGCCTCGATCTACGACGTGCCCAAGGACGGCATCCCCGTCTACATCGCGGCCGGTGGCCCGGTGGTCGCCCGGTACGCGGGCCGCGCGGGTGATGGTTTCATCTGCACCTCCGGCAAGGGCATGGACCTCTACACCGAGAAGCTGCTGCCCGCCGTCGCCGAGGGCGCGGCCAAGGCCGAACGCGACCTGTCGGCGATCGACAAGATGATCGAGATCAAGATCTCCTACGACACCGATCCCGATCTCGCCCTGGAGAACACGCGTTTCTGGGCACCGCTGTCGTTGACCCCCGAACAGAAGCACGACATCACCGACCCGATCGAAATGGAAGCCGCCGCCGACGCGCTGCCCATCGAACAGGTCGCCAAGCGCTGGATCGTCGCCAGCGACCCCGACGAGGCCGTCGCCCAGATCAAGCCCTACCTCGACGCGGGCCTCAACCACCTGGTCTTCCACGCTCCCGGCCACGACCAGCTCCGCTTCCTCGACCTCTTCAAGCGCGATCTGGCCCCCCGCCTGCGCGCCCTGGGCTGAGCTCGAGCGTCCGGGTCAGGCCCGGCGGAGGGCGAAGATGCGCAGGTCGCGGGTGGTGCGGTCGCGGTAGGCGGCGTAGGCGCCGGTGATCTCGACGAAGCGGGCGAAGATGGCCTCTTTGTCCGCGTCGGGGACGAGGGTGGCCGTCACCGGAATGCGTTCGCCCGCGATGGCGACGGTGGCTTGCGGGTTCGCGAGGAGGTTGACGGTCCAGGCGGGGTGTTTGGCCTGGCCGAAGTTGGAGCCGACCACGTAGAGGGTGTCGCCGTCGTGGACGTAGAGCAGCGGCTGGGTGCGCGGCTGCCCGGATTTGCGGCCGATGGTGGTCAGCAGGATCACCGGGGCGCCGATCGGGCCGAGCACGGTGTACTTGGCGTCGGTGCGTTCGAGCACGGCCCGGTCGAGTGGGGTCAGGGTGCGGATCAGCAGGGAACCCGGCTTTGTCGCGGCGAAACGGTTGGCGGCGCGGGAGAGCAGGTTCGTGCGTGAACCCCAGAGTCGATCCGGGAACTGCGGTGTCATGGGCCGACTGTAACCGCGAGGATCGCGCCACACCGAACCCCCGGATCGCCGCCGATTAACTAAGCTCGCGGGCATGGTCGAACCAGCGCCGTCCACCGTGTACATCGCCTCGCCCGAGGGCGACACCGGAAAGTCAACGGTCGCCCTCGGTGTCCTGCAGATGTTGTGCGCCACGACGGCGCGGGTCGGCGTGTTCCGGCCGATCACCCGCTCGGCCACCGCACCCGACTACATCCTCGAGCTGCTGCTCGAGCACAGCACCGCCGACATCAGCTACGAGCAGGCCGTCGGCGTGAGCTACGAGGACGTGCACCGCGATCCCGACGCCGCCATCAGCGAGATCGTGATGCGGTTCCACGATGTGGCCAAGGCGTGCGACGCGGTGGTGATCGTCGGCAGCGACTACACCGATGTGGCCAGCCCCAGCGAACTGCGCTACAACGCCCGCATCGCCGTGAACCTCGGCGCCCCGGTGCTGCTCGTGGTGCGCGGCGCCGAACGCACACCCGCCGAGGTGAAGCAGCTCGTAGAGCTCTGTGAGAGCGAACTCGCCGGCGAGCACGCGCAACTGGTCGCGGTGATCGCCAACCGCTGCGATCCCGACGGGATGGACGGGATCTGTGCCGCCCTGGCCGATTTCGACGTGCCGTCGTGGGGGCTGCCGGAGGTGCCGCTGCTGATGGCGCCGACCATGGGTGAACTGTGCGAGGCCATCGACGGCGAAATCTACAGCGGCGACCCGGAATTGCTGCAGCGTGAGGCGCTGCGCATCATGGTCGGCGGCATGACGGCCGAGCACATCCTCGAACGGCTCTCCGACGGCGTGGTCGTGATCGCCCCCGGCGACCGCTCCGACGTGCTGCTCGGCGTGATGAATGCCCATGAGGCGGCGGGCTTTCCGTCGCTGGCCGGAGTCATCATGAACGGTGGCATCCGCCCGCACCCGGCCATCGCACGGCTGATGGAGGGTCTGCAGCCCAAGCTGCCGATCCTTACCACCGAACTCGGCACATACGACACCGCCAGCGCGGTGCACCGCACCCGTGGCCGCATGTGGGCGGGCAGCCCGCTCAAGGTCGACACCGCGCTCGCGCTGATGGAACAGCGCGTCGACGCGTCGGCCCTGCTCGAACGCATCCAGGTGCCGTCGTCGACGGTGGTCACCCCGCAGATGTTCGAGTACCGCCTGATCGAGCGTGCCCGCTCAGATCGCAAACGCATCGTGCTGCCCGAAGGCGACGACGACCGCATCCTGCGCGCCGCGGGTCGGGTTCTACAGCGCAAGATCGCCGACCTGACGATCCTCGGCGACGAGGCCGCCGTGCGTTCCCGCGCCGCGGAACTCGGTGTCGACATCGCCGCCGCCCAAGTACTCGACCCGCGCACCTCCGGCTATCTCGACGAATTCGCCGCCGAGTACACCGAATTGCGCAAACACAAGGGCATGACGCTGGAGCGGGCCCGCGAAACCATGGCCGACATCTCGTATTTCGGCACCATGATGGTCTACAAGGGAATCGCCGACGGCATGGTCTCCGGCGCCGCGCACACCACGGCGCACACCATCCGGCCGTCGTTCGAGATCATCAAGACCACCCCCGGCGTCTCCACGGTGTCGAGTGTGTTCCTGATGTGTTTGGCCGACCGGGTGCTCGCCTACGGCGACTGCGCCGTCGTGCCTGACCCCACCTCCGAGCAGTTGGCCGATATCGCGGTGTCCTCGGCGGCGACGGCGGCCCGGTTCGGGATCGAGCCACGGGTGGCGATGCTGTCGTACTCGACGGGTGCCTCGGGAACTGGTGCCGATGTCGACAAGGTTCGTGCCGCAACCGAATTCGTGCGTGAGCGCGCACCGGAACTGCCGGTCGAGGGGCCGATCCAGTACGACGCGGCGATCGAGCCCGCGGTGGCGAGCGCGAAGATGCCCGACTCCGATGTCGCGGGCAAGGCAACGGTTTTCGTCTTCCCCGACCTCAACACCGGCAACAACACCTACAAGGCGGTGCAGCGCAGCGCCGGTGCCGTCGCCATCGGGCCGGTGCTGCAGGGTCTGCGCAAGCCGGTCAACGATCTGTCGCGCGGCGCCCTGGTGGCCGACATCGTCAATACCGTGGCGATCACCGCCATTCAAGCGCAGGGAGACGCGAAGTGAGTGACCTGGTCCTGGTGCTGAACTCCGGGTCGTCGTCGATCAAATACCAGCTGCTGCACGCGGATTCGGGTGAGGTGGTCGCCTCCGGGCTGGCCGAGAAGATCGGTGAGGCGCACGGTGGGCGCATCGTGCACCAGTGCGGTGGGCGAAAACTGGTGCACGAGGGGCCGATCGCCGATCATCGTGACGGGCTGCGGCAGGCCTTCGAGATGTTCCAGGAGACCGGCATCGACCTGACCACCGTCGGTGTCGGGGCGGTCGGGCACCGGGTGGTGCACGGCGGCGAGGTGTTCTGGGAGCCGACGATCGTCACCGACGACGTGCTCACCACCATCCGGGACCTGTCTGAGCTAGCGCCGCTGCACAACCCGGCCAATGCCGTCGGTATCGAGTCGACACGGGAGTTGCTGCCCGGCATTCCCCAGGTCGCCGTTTTCGACACCGCGTTCTTCCACGGGCTGCCCGATGCCGCCAAGACCTACGCGATCGACGCGAAAGTCGCCGCAGCGCACGGCATTCGCAAGTACGGGTTCCACGGCACCTCGCATCAGTACGTGTCGGAGAAGGCCGCCGAGTTCCTCGGTCGCGACTACACGGAGCTGAACCAGATCGTCTTCCACCTGGGCAACGGTGCGTCCGCGTCGGCCATCCGGGGTGGCGTCGCGGTGGACACGACCATGGGGATGACACCGCTCGAGGGCCTGGTGATGGGCACTCGCCCCGGCGACCTCGATCCCGGCATCGTGCCGCACCTGGTGCGCGTGGCCGATCTGGATCTCGCGCAGGTGGAGCAGCTGCTCAACCGCGATTCCGGGCTCAAGGGGCTGTCGGGGGTCAACGACTTCCGGGAGCTGGGCGAGCTGGTCGAAAAGGGAGACGCCGCAGCGAAACTGGCTTATGACGTCTACATCCACCGCCTGCGCCGCTACCTTGGCGCGTACCTGGTGGAGCTCGGCTCGGTGGATGTCATCGTCTTCACCGCGGGTGTCGGCGAGAACGCCGCGAACGTGCGCGCGGACACCCTCGCCGGGCTGTCGGGCCTGGGTATCGAGGTCGATCCGGGCCGCAACGAAACCCGGACGCCAGGAGTCCGCCGCATCTCGCCGGAATTCTCCCCGGTCGAGGTCTTGGTGGTCCCCACCAACGAAGAACTCGCCATCGCCCGGGCCGCCCACAGCTTGACCGCCTGAAGACCCCGGTCGCGTAACGACCGGGGTCCGGCACCGACGAGCCGTTTGGCCGGCTCCGTCGGCCGCGGGGTGTAGTGCGATGTGCGCGTACGGCTATTCGTGGCTGACACGGCCTTCGTGGGCCTGCGGTGGTCGGCTCGGGCGTTCCGGCCCGCGAAGAGACCGACCGCCGAAGATCAGAACCAGGTCTTGGCGCGTAGCGAGTTGGCCAGGTCGATCAGCGCGTAGCGGTGGGTGCGATCGGCGGCGTTGCGGGCCAGGGCGCGCAGGCCGGTTTCGGTGCCGTCGCGCAGGTCACGTTCGTCGAACGGGCGACCGAACAGCTTGGCGTCCTTGCGTTTCGGTGAATTGCCCGCCTGGAGCCAGGCCAGGGCGGTGCCCTGCACCAGGGTGCGCATGAGGGTGGCGCGGTGTTCGCCGGGCGGCACGGACTGGGCGCGGGACGCGGCCAGGCGCAGCACCTGCTCGTCCAGGTCGGCGACGGGAGCGCTGGTGAGCAGCAACAGGATCGCCGTCGTCTGGGCGGTGGTGAAGTGGCGCGATGCGGCCGGAACGTCGTCGAGGGCGTGCACGGCCTCACCCACCCGGCCCGCCACGGCCAGCTGCCTGGCCAGGCCGAAGGCGGCGCTCACCACGGCGCGGTCGGTACGCCATACGGTGTCGTAATAGCGTTCCGCGAAAGCGCGCCACTGTTCGGGTTCCGGGGAAACCCAGTGTTGCAGAATGAGTTCCGCCGTCGCGGCGAGTGCCAGCTTGGGGGCGATCTCACCGGGGAGCACGCGAAGAACCGCCTCGAACGAGTCGAACGCGGCCTCGTAGTCGAGCTCCAGCAGATGCGCCTGACCGGCGAACCAGTCCGCGCGCCAATCAGTATCGTTCGGCACCCGCTCGAGCAGATGCAGCACGGCGGCCGATTCGCCGAGCTCCAGCCGGGCGCGGGCCTCGGCGAAGAGGAGTTCGTTCGCCAGGGTTTCCGGTGCGTTGTCCGGGTCGGCCTCGGCGCGTTCGCGGGCGTCGTGCAGGGCTTCCAGGACGCGCTCGGGCTCGGGATTGGCGGTGGCGGCCAGCAGGGGAGCGGCCGGGTCCGCCGGGTCGATCAGCGGAATCGGCAGGGCCGCGACCACTTCGCCCGAGTCCATCAGCGGAGAGCGGCCGACGCCGTCGAGATAGGCATCGGTCTGGCTGATGAGTTCCTCGGTGCCGAAACTGGTGCGCTGTGGACTGAACACTGTGGACAGCTGGGGATGTTCGGTGTCGGTGTCCTGGGCGAGAATCTCGCGCAGAACCCCGGCCAGCTGTGCCGACATCGCACGCGCCGAAGGGAAGCGCCGGTCCGGATCGGGGTCGGTGGCGGTGAGCAGGAAACGGTGGAAGAACTCGTAGCGGGCGAGCACGGGTTCGGCGGCGGGCTCGGGGAGCCCGTCGAGGTAGCGGCCGTGCTCGCTCGGCAGGTGCAGGGTGAGGGCGGCGAGAGTGCGGCCGACCGTGTACACATCGGAGGCTGGTGTCGGTCCGGTCCTGGCGATCTCAGGCGCCTGGAAACCTTTGGTGCCGTACAGGTTTCCGTAGGCTTCGATCGTTGCCACGGCGCCGAGGTCGATGAGTTTCACCTGGTCCTCGGTGACCATCACATTGTCGGGCTTGAGGTCGTTGTAGGTGAGCCCGATCGAATGCAGGTGTTCGAGCGCGGGCAGCACCTCGAGCACATAGGCGATGGCTTCGGCCACCGGCATCCGTTCACCGTGCGGGCGGGCATCGAGGATGTCGCGCAACGACTTTCCGCCCACGTACTCCATGACGATGTAGCCGATACTCGACCCGTCACCGGCGGTGTGTTCGACGAAGTTGTGGATCTTGACGATGCTCGGATGCGCCACCTCGGCCAGGAACTGCCGTTCGGCCACCGCCACGGCCTGCGCTTCGGCGTCGCCCGCGTGCAGCAAACCCTTGAGCACCACCCACCGGTCGCTGACATTGCGGTCGATCGCCAGGTAGATCCAGCCGAGCCCGCCGTGCGCGAGGCAACCCTGGATCTCGTACTGCCCGCCCACCATATCGCCCTCGTGCAGCGACGGCCGGAAATCATAAGCGGCACCACAGGTCTGGCACTCGCCACTGCTCGACGCGGCCCGCGCCGGCGTCGACCGCCCCACCGGATCCCCACACCGCCAGCAGAACCGCCGCCCCTCCGACACCACGGGATCGGTGAGCACCGCATCCCGTGGATCAGCCGGCGTCACGGTCGGGATCGGCACCAACCCGGCCCCCAACCGCCGCGTCGGCCGAGACCGCGCCGTCCGCACACTCCGCCCCGACCGCACCGTCGCCCCGGACTCCGTGTCCGCAGGAACAGCAGCACGCTCCGCCGCCTGAGTGGCGGCCGCAGCCCCCGACTGGGCAGCCGCGGTAGGGCGTTCGGCCGCTTGCGTAGCAGCCGCAGCCCCGGACTCGGCGGGCGGGGCAGTGCGTTCGGCTGCCTGGGTGGCAGCCGCAGCCCCGGACTCGGCGGGCGGGGCAGTGCGTTCGGCTGCCTGCCTAGCCGCCGCAGGCTCGGTGGGAATCGGAGTGCGTGCCGCCGCCTGGGTAGCCGCCGCAGCCCCGGACTCGGCAGGCGGGGCAATACGTTCTGCTGCCTGCCTAGCCGCCGCAGACCCTGACCCAGCAGCCGCAACCCCGGGCTCGGCAGCGCGTTCCGCTGCCTGCCTAGCCGCCGCAGACTCCGTGGGAATCGGAGTGCGTGCCGCCGCCTGGGTAGCCGCATAGGCGCCCAGCTCGGCGGCGCTGAACTGGTCGGTTTGCTGTGCGGCCTGCGTATCCGAAAGGTTGCCCATGGGCGACCTTGTCGACGCCTGAGTCGCGGGAGGTTCGTCGCCTATCGGGTGCTCGGCGGGGCTGTTCGATGCGGGCTCGCGGCGTGTACTTGCCTGCGTGGCCGGCCATTCCGGCTCCACCGGCCCAGAGGCGGCCTGAGTTTCGGACGGCTCCGGCTCGACAGGCCGATGACTCAACTCGGTCGCTGCCGATTCCGGGGTAGGTCGGTGGGGTGGCGTTGCTTCGGAACCTGCACGCGTCGAAGCCGACTGCGCGACAACAGCTCCCGGCGCCTCGTGATGCGGGTCGGATGCGATGTTCGGGCTCGCCTGGGGTGCGGCTGCGTGCGGACCCGGGGTCGTGCCGGTGGGGCTCGGACGGGGTTGTCCGAGGGGAAGTTTCGGGAGGGGTTTGGTTTCGTCGTCCTCGGTGGAGGGTGGCAGCGTCCAGCCGCCGGGGAGTGTGCCGGGTTTCGGGCGTTGGGTGAGGCTGGTGGGCTCGGGGCGCGGGGCGAGTTCGGGCGCCGCGTCGCCGGTGGGTGACTGATCGTCCGGGTCGCCGTGGCCCGGTGCGCCTTTCGGTGGCGTTGTACTCATCGCGATCAGTCCTGGTACTTCGGGGCAGGTGGTGTCGCTTCGCCGAGCGTGGACAGCCAGCGGCGGTGGATGCGGGTCCAGGTGCCGTCGGTGCGGATGCGGTCGAGGGTGGCGTTGACGAAGCGGACCAGGTCGTCGTCGCCCTTGGGGATGCCGATGCCGTAGGGCTCGGCGCTGATGCTGTCACCGACCACCTCGGTGTAGGGGTCCTGGGCGGCGAGACCGGCGAGGATGGCGTCGTCGGTACTCACCGCGTCGACCTGGCGTTGCTGCAGGACGACGAGGCAGTCCGCCCAGGTGGGGACCGTGAGGATGGTCGCGGCGGGCTGATCGCGGCGGATGTGGTCCAGCGAGGTCGTCCCGCGTACCACGCATACGCGCTTGCCCGCCAGATCGGCGAGGCCGTTGATCCCGGAATTCTTCATCGCCAGCACCCGCTGATCGGCGCGCAGATACACCGTCGAGAACGCCACCCGCTCGCGCCGTTCACAGGTGATCGTCATCGTCTTGGCCACCAGGTCGACGGTGTGCTCCTGCAGCGCCTTCTCCCGCTCTTCCGAAGCCAGACTTCGGTATTCGATCAGGTCCGGATTGCCGAGCAGGTCGCGGGCGATCTCGCGGGCGATATCGGCGTCGAAGCCGACGATGCGCCCGGTCACCGGGTCGCGGAAGCTGAACAGATTGCTGCCCGCGTCCAGCCCGACGACCAGCCTGCCGCGCGCGCGAATGGCCGCGATCGTCGGACCGTCGGCGGTGCTCGGGCGCAGGCTCGCGGTCGGATCGCCGCACTGCGCGCCGGTGCGTGGCGGCAGCGGGGTGTCGGTTCCGATGGGAATCGCCTTGGCGGGCAACGGCGGTTCGGAATACACCGTGTGTTCGTCGGGTGCCGGTGTGCTGTTGCCGGAACAACCGCCGAGCAGCGCGACCAGCAGCAGCGCCGCGACGGCGCGCCCCCGCCTCACCGGTACTCCCGCAGCCGGGGCCAGAGCCCGAGCGCCACACAGACGGCGGCGGCGATGCCGAGCACCAGGGCGCCGGGAGCCAGGAACGAGAGCACATCGGTGGCCTGGGACACTTTGTCGCGCAACCGGTCTCGCGTGGCTGTCCGGGCGTCGTCGAGTGCGCGTTCCAGGGCGTCGACCTGGGCGGTCGAATCGGCGGCGCTCGGCCCGGTCGCCACGGCGGCGGCGCCGACGAAATCACCACGCTGGAGGGTGTCGTTCATCCGCTGATGCGCCGACTGCCAGCGAGCAAGCGCGGCGCGCGCGTCGGTCACCTCGTCGGCGGCCGGTGCGCCGGACGGGTAACCGTCGAGGAGTTCGGCGAGCCGGGCGGCGTTGGCGTCGAACGTGCGGTCGTAGTCGCCGGTGGCGTCGCGGCGCACCAGTTTGACCATTTCGGCGGCCCTTGCCTGCTGCACCAGGATCCGGCTCTCGGCCAGCCGGGCGGCGGGCACCGCGCCCTCGTCGCGGCAGCGGATCATCGCCACCGCCGACACCGACCCGGCCGCCACCGTCCACAGCAGGGTGAGCGCCACCATCGCGGTACCGATCAGCAGGCCCATGTTGAAAACCCGCCGCGAGCGGCGCGCCAACTCCATCTGCACGTAGACGAGCGCGGCGAGCGTGAGCACGAGCAGCCCGATCGCGACCCACGGCGGCTGCACGTGCCGGTGCTGGGCGGCGGTCACCGCGTCGAAGCGGTGGTCTTCGAGTTCCTCGGCCATCGGCAGCAGGGTGGTCTGCATCTGGTGGGAGGCCTCGCTCAGATACGCCGCGCCCACCGGGAAACCGTTGCGGTTGTTGGCCCGCGCGGTCTCGATCAGCCCGGTGTACACGGGCAGGCCGGTCGCGATGCCCGTGCGCAGGCGTCGGTCGGTGCCCGCCGGGTCGGCCGCCTCCTCGGCGGAGATGTGACCGGCCTGGGTGACCAGCTCGGCGGCCGCCTCGCCGATGGCCTGGGTGTAGCGGTCGCGCACCTCCTCGGGCTCGACGCCACCAGCGATGAAGGCGCGGCCCGCGGCGGCGTCGGCGATCGAGAGCGAGGTGTAGAGGTGGTTGGCCGAATGCGCATCGGGTTCGGTGTCGTCGAGCAGGACGCCCAAAGCTTGCTTGCGCTCGCTCACGGTCGTCGAAGTCACCATGCCCGCGGCTACGCAGAGCAGCATCAGCACCAGTCCGGCGGCGAGCAATCGGCCCGGCGTCGACCGCGCGAACCCCCGCAGACGGGCGGGCTGGAACTGCGCGCGCAAGGCTTTCACATCGGGTGCGGGCGGTCGATCGGCGACGAGCACCTGCCTGCGCGAGGGCATCCGCCGCGTCGTGGCTTGCGGGCCGTTACCCGCTTCCACCTGCGGTGACGGGCCGGTTCGGACAGCCGCGACCTCGGTCGCCGCCTCGCGGTTTCCCGGTTCGACCATCGCTCACCTCCCCGTCCTGTCCGCGCACCCGTCCTGGTGCGGAGTTTATTGTGGTCGTACCGGTGCCGCAGCCCCTCAGACACCCCCGTGGCGGTTGCTGCACGGCTGCTAGGGAGAGGGTATTGGATGCGCGGTGACGGAGACGGGTGGGCGGACAGCCCGGGTGGCGTCCGGCACTGGGGCAAGTTCGGTGCGGCGGGTCTGCTGCTGCGCGCACCGCTGCCCGGTGGTGGCTCGGCGGTGCTGCTGCAGCATCGGGCCGCGTGGAGTCATCAGGGCGGCACGTGGGCGCTGCCCGGCGGAGCCCGCGATTCCCACGAGACCGCCCGGCACGCGGCGGTCCGCGAAGCCGAGGAAGAGGCCGGGATCAGCGCCGACGCCGTGCGCGTGCGCGCCGAACGCCTCACCATGACCGCGCCGAGCGGCTGGACCTACACGACCGTCGTCGCCGACGCGGCGAGCACGCTGCCGACCGTCCCCAACCAGGAGAGCACCGAACTGGCCTGGGTCCCCGAAGACGACGTCACCGCCCTCCCGCTGCACCCCGGTTTCGCCGCCGCCTGGGTCGGCCTGCGCGCCGTCCCCCTGCGCGTCGTCGATGTCACCCCCGACCTCGCCCCCGCCTTACCCCGCACGGTCGACCTGTCCGGCCACGGCTTCTACTGGCTGCACACCACGGTCACCGGCCCCGGCGCCGAAATCCTCCTCGACCACCCGACCACCGGCCCCACCGTCACCCGAGCCGACCTTCTGTCCTGAAACCCCTCGTGCCGTCCGAACCCACCGGGCCGCACGCATGAACTCCGAACGTCGCCGCCATGAGCGTCCGCGGCACGTCGCAGCTGGATTCAGCCGCCGCCAGGGGCCACCTGCGGCAGGCAATCGCGACCTGGTCAGTGGATCACCACGCTCTGGTGGCGGGAGCCTCTCGGCCGATGCCGCCACCAGAGCGTGGTGATCAAGCGTCCAGGTTCAAGAGGCGGCTAGGAGGGCCGATTTGAGTTCGCGGGCGGCGGCTTCGGGGTCGGCGGCTTCGGTGATCGCGCGGACGACGACCACGCGGCGGGCTCCGGCTTCGAGGACTTCCGGGAGGCGCTCGGTGTCGATGCCGCCGATCGCGAACCAGGGGAGCGTCGGGTGGGAGTCGGCGGTGGTGCGGATCAGGTCGACGCCCGCGGCTTGCCTGCCCGGTTTGGTCGGGGTGGTCCAGATGGGACCGGTGCAGAAGTAGTCGAGGTGGCCGTCGATCGCGGCGAGACCGGCCTGGTTGCGGTTGTGGGTGGAGCGGCCGATCACCACGTCGGGGCCGAGGATGCGGCGCGCGTAGGCGGGCGGGAGATCGCCTTGGCCCAGATGAAGCACGTCGGCGCCGGCGGCGAGGGCGATATCGGCGCGATCGTTCACCGCGAGCAGCGCGCCGTGCCGCCGGGTGGCCGCCTTGATCTCGGCGAGCGCACCGAGTTCGGCCTTCGCCTCGAGCGGCCCGAACTCGGCCTCGCCCGGCGACCCTTTGTCACGCAACTGCACGATGTCGACGCCACCGGCCAGCGCGGCATCGACGAACCTGGCCAGATCGCCCTTCTCCCGGCGTGCGTCGGTGCACAGATACAGCAGGGCCGAGGAGAGGCGTTCCCTTGGCGGGACGGAACGGTTCGGGTGGGAGGGCTGCACAGTGTCGACGGTAGTCGCGCTACCGTGGAACCGCGAACGTCGAAACCCTCGACACGGTGGACTCGCGGCAATCCCACCGAGCCCGTCGTCGAAACCCTCGATGTTCGACCAGCGGTGGCCCCGGTTCTCGGCCGCCTCGATCTGGGCCGCCCGGCCCGCGGCGCCGTCCGCAACGTCGCGGCGACAGTACGAGAACTCACAGCGCCGGTCACGGCCCAGGGCCGCGCGGCGAAGGACACGGCAACAGGCGAAACCTGCGGCGCCAGCCGCAACTGGACACGGAGGCGTTGATGCGGACACTGGCGGTTGTCGGCGGCGGTGCCGTCGGACTCGCCGTCGCATGGCGGGCCACCGAGGCGGGCTGGACCGTCACCGTGTTCGACCCGGCTCCCGGAACCGGTGCGTCCTTTGTCGCGGGCGGGATGCTCGCCCCGCTGTCGGAAGGCTGGCCCGGTGAGGACCGCGTGCTGGAATTCGGCGCCGCAGCCCTGGCCGCCTGGCCGTCCTTCGCCGAGCAACTGCGCGCGATCACGGGCGAGTCCGTCTTCGTCGCCGACGAGACCCTCACCGTCGCTCTCGACGCCGCCGACGCCCAGGACCTGCGCACCGTCGCGGACTGGCTCGCCGGTTTCGGCCACGATCTCCCTGTCCTCGACCGCGCCGGCGTCCGCGCGCTGGAACCGGCGCTGGCCCGCACCGTCCGCGCGGGCCTGCACGCCAGGACGGAACCGGCCGTCGACAATCGCCGCGTCCTGCGCGCACTGCACGCTGCCTGTGCCGCTTCGGGCGTCGAGATCCGCGCGGAATCCGTTGCCGCACTGGACGATCTGCCGCACGATCGGGTCGTCCTCGCGGCGGGCGCACGGTCCGCCGAGCTGTGGCCCGGTCTGCCGGTGCGCCCGGTGAAGGGGGAGATCCTGCGGTTGCGCCGCAGGCCGGGCGTGAGCCCACCGCCGACCCGCGTGATCCGGGCGCGCGTGCACGGCAGGCCGGTGTACCTGGTGCCAAGGGCGGACGGAATCGTCCTCGGCGCAACCCAATACGAGGCAGGGCTCGACACGACCGTCACCGTCGGCGGGGTGCGCGACCTGATCGCCGACGCCGAAGCCATCCTGCCCGGCATCGGCGAATACGAGCTGGCCGAGGCCGCTGCCGGTTCCCGCCCCGCCACCCCCGACAACCTGCCGCTGCTCGGTCCACTCGACGACCGGGTATTCGCGGCCACCGGACACGGCCGCAACGGCATGCTCACCCTCGCGCTCACCGCGGCCCTCGTCCCCGGTCTGCTCGACGGTGTCACCACGCCGGTCGCGGAACTGGCCGCACCGCAACGTTTTCCAGCATCCGTGCTGTCTCGAGGAGGAACCCGATGACCATCCCGATCGGCGTCACCGTCAACGGTGCCGACCACGAGTTCGCCGAGCCGCTCAGCGTCCGCGAACTGCTCAACCGGCTCGAATTGCCCTGTCAGGGTGTGGCATTGGCGGTCGACGGTGCGGTGTTCCCGAAGTCGCGCTGGGACGAACCGGTCGGGCGCGGCTGGACCATCGAGGTGCTCACGGCGGTGCAGGGTGGCTGACCTCGCACCGTTGCGGATCGCGGACAAGGAGTTCGGTTCGCGGCTCATCATGGGCACCGGTGGCGCCGAGAACCTCGCCGTGCTCGAGCAGGCCCTGATCGCCTCGGGCACCGAACTCACCACGGTCGCCATGCGCCGCGTCGACGCGGTCGGCGGCACCGGCGTGCTCGACCTGCTGAAACGCCTGGACATCACCCTGCTGCCGAACACGGCGGGCTGCCGCACCGCCGCCGAGGCTGTGCTCACCGCCCAGCTCGCGCGCGAGGCGCTGGAGACGAACTGGGTGAAGCTCGAGGTCGTCGCCGACGAGCGCACGCTGCTACCGGACCCGTTCGAACTGCTCGACGCCGCCGAGAAGCTAGTCGACGACGGTTTCGTCGTGCTGCCCTACACCACCGACGACCCGACGCTGGCCCGCCGCCTCGAAGGCGCGGGTTGCGCCGCCGTGATGCCGCTCGGCTCACCGATCGGTACCGGCCTGGGCATCGGCAATCCGCACAACATCGAGATGATCGTGGCGGGCGCGGGCGTGCCGGTGATCCTCGACGCGGGCATCGGCACGGCCAGCGATGCCGCGCTCGCCATGGAACTCGGCTGCTCGGCCGTCCTGCTCGCCACCGCCGTCACCCGGGCCCGCGAACCCGAGCTGATGGCGTCGGCGATGGCCGCGGCCGTGCGCGGGGGCTACCTGGCTCGGCAGGCGGGCCGCATCCCGAAGCGTTTCTGGGCTCAGGCTTCTTCCCCAGCCCGCTAAGGGTTCGGGTCATCCTCGAGGATGACCCGACTCGCGACTTCCAGCCGACGCGCGCGCCGGGTTTGCTGGGGCATGCTGGACGCATGATCGAGCTGAGGGGCCTGACCAAGAAATTCGGCCAGACCGTCGCGGTACAGGATCTCTCGTTCACCGTCCAGCCTGGACAGGTGACCGGGTTCCTGGGACCCAACGGTGCGGGTAAATCGACGACGATGCGGATGATCCTCGGGTTGGACAAACCCACCGCGGGCACCGCGTTGATCGGCGGCAAGCTGTACCAGGAGCTCGAGCGGCCACTCACCCAGGTGGGTGCGCTGCTCGACGCCAAATGGGTACATCCCAACCGGTCGGCGCGCGCGCACCTGCAGTGGCTGGCCGCGTCCAACGACCTGCCCAAGGACCGCGTCGAGGAGGTGCTGCGGCTGGTCGGCCTGTCCGAGGTGGCGGGTAAGAACGCAGGCGGCTTCTCGCTCGGTATGTCACAGCGGCTCGGCCTTGCCGGCGCGTTGCTGGGTGATCCGAAGGTGCTGCTGTTCGACGAGCCGGTCAACGGTCTCGACCCCGAGGGCATCCTGTGGATCCGCCGGTTCATGCAGCGCCTTGCCGCCGAGGGCCGCACGGTGCTGGTCTCGAGCCACCTGCTCTCCGAGATGGCGCAGACCGCCGACCATCTGATCGTCATCGGTCGCGGCAAACTCATCGCCGACACCACGACCAAGGAGTTCATCGAACGCGCGTCCGAACAGTCGGTGCGCGTGCGGAGTCCGCAACTGGACCAGCTGCGCAGCCTGCTCACCTCGCACGGCATGACCGTGCGTGAGGACGGCGACGCCGCGCTGGTCGTCACCGGGGTGACCAGCGACGAGGTCGGCAAGGTCGCCGGAACCAACGGCGTCACGCTTTACGAGCTGGCACCGCAGCAGGCCTCCCTCGAGGAGGCGTTCATGCGGATGACCGGCGGCGCCGTGGAATACCACGGCGGGGGAATCGATCAGGTGATGGGAGGTGCGCTCTGATGGGCGTGCTCGCTGCGGAACGAATCAAACTCACCTCGACCCGGTCGCCGTGGTGGTGCTCGGCGGTGGTGGTGCTGCTCGGCATCGGCCTCGCGGCGCTGATGGCCGTCATCACCAGCGTCGACACCTCCCAGGCGACCGAGCCGGGCGAGGGCCCGCCGATGCTCACCCCGAGCCTGGCGACATCGGGCGTGACGGGCTTCGGCGTGATGGTGCTGATGATCATGGCCGCGCTCACGGTGACCAGCGAATACCGCTTCGGGGTGATCCGGACGAGCTTCCTCGCGGTGCCCAACCGGTCGAAGGTGATCGTGTCCAAGGCCGGTCTGGTCGGCGTGTACGCGGCGGTGCTGACGGGCGTGCTCGCGCTGGCGGCCTTCGTGGTGGCCAAGGCGATCGTCGGTGACGATGCCCCGATGCTCGTGCTCGACGGCAACTGGCGCGCCATCTACGGCATCCCGATCTACGCCTTCCTGAGCGTGTTGCTGGCAGTCGGTGTGGGTGTGCTGGTTCGACAGTCCGCGGCCGCCATCTCGCTGATCGTGCTGTGGCCGCTGCTCATCGAGAGCCTGCTCGGCGCGTTCGGCAGCTTCGGCCGCGCGGTCAACCCGTTCCTGCCCTTCGCCAACGTGAACCGCTTCCTGTCGGTCGAGGAGGTCTCGGGCAACTGGCACTGGGGAGTGTGGGGCAGCCTGGCCTACTTCGCCGCGTTCTGCGTCATCGTCTTCGCCGGCGCCCTGGTGGTAGTGAACCGCCGCGACGCATAACCCTGGTCCTGCCCGGGCTGCCCTCGCAACAAGCCCGGGCCGCGTGGGGGGCGACCTTGTCGGGAGGTCCTCCCCGGAACCCCCGGCGTCCGCTGCCCGGACGCCGGGGGTTTTTGCGTATCCCCACATATCTCGCAAGCACATGGGTAACTCACCGGGCACGGGCTACCGCAACCCCCGACACCGTCTGGCCGCCGACGCAATTCACCCCGTACCCAAGTCTGGCCTTAATTTTCGGGGAGGCGGGACTGTAGGCTCAGGCCGTGAGTGAAACGCCTTCTGGCGCGCCGGATCCGCGACAGCGTGACGCTGACGCCGAGGTGTTCATCCCGTTGGAGCCGACCGTCGATGCCGGTTCCGAGGAGTCCGGTGCCCGCAACGGTCGTCGTCGCGTGCAGATCTCGTCGAAACTGCAAGCCGCCAACCGTCGTGCCGATGTGATCGGCGCATTGCGCAAGGCCCGTCAGCAGCTGCCGGGCGACCCGGCGTTCGGCGATCCGCTGTCGGTGTCCGGGCCGGGTGGGGCGCGGGCGGTGGCCAGGGTCGCCGACCGGATCGCCGGTGGCGCGCCGACGGCGGCACGCGAGATCGGTTTCGGCGCCCTGCAGGTGTGGCAGGCCGCCCTCGAGCGTGTGGGGCGTGGCCGGGGCACCGAGGAGGTGACGATCGTGTTCACCGACCTGGTCGGCTTCTCCAGCTGGGCGCTCGCCGCGGGCGACGAACGCACCCTCGATCTGTTGCGCAAGGTGGCCAAGGCCATCGAACCGCCGATCGCCGAGCGCGGCGGCCAGGTGGTCAAACGCATGGGCGACGGCCTGATGGCCGTGTTCTCCTCGCCCGACCGCGCGGTGCGCGCCGCCCTCGCGGCCCGCCGCAACCTCGAGGACGTGGAGGTACAGGGCTACAAACCGCGCATGCGCGTCGGTCTGCACACCGGGTCCCCACGCGAGATCGGTGGCGATTGGCTCGGCGTCGACGTGAACATCGCCGCCCGCATGATGGAGGCAGGCGGCAACGGCAACACCATGATCTCCAGCACCACCATGGCCGCCCTGCGCCCGGAAACCCTCACCGACCTCGGCGTCACCGCCAAGCTCTACCGCCGCAACTTCTGGGCAGCCCCCCTCAACGGCGTCCCCGAGGACGTAAAGATCTTCAAACTGACCCCCGCCTGACGGCGGTCAGAGCCAGAGGAAAGCGCCGGTGGCGGCGAGGGCGGCCGCGGCGATCAGGGCGATGGACATCGCGCGATTGTTCTTCCAGGTGGTGTAGGCGCCGCCGAGCAGGAAACCGGCGAGGGCGAAGAGCAGGACCGCAGACATGCTCACCATCTTGCCTGGTGAATTGCCCGCAGTTAACAAGCACGCATGCTTGCTTTTTTACGGGACCGATGTGATCCTGGGTGCCATGAGTGCACTCTCCGCTGACCCGGACGTGATCCGGATCGGTAATTGCTCCGGTTTCTACGGTGACCGGCTCAGCGCTATGCGCGAAATGCTCGAGGGCGGCGATCTCGACGTGCTCACCGGCGACTATCTCGCCGAACTCACCATGCTGATCCTCGGCCGCGACCGGATGAAGGACCCGAGCCTCGGTTACGCCAAGACCTTCGTCAAGCAGATCGAGGAGTGTCTCGGTCTGGCGCTGGAGCGCAACGTCCAGATCGTCACCAACGCGGGCGGCCTGAATCCGGCCGGGCTGGCCGAGCGGCTGCGCAAGGTCGCCGCCGACCTCGGTCTCGATGCCAAGATCGCGCACGTCGAAGGCGACGACCTCGTCGCCCGGGCGGGCGAACTCGGCCTCGGTCAGCCGCTCACGGCCAACGCCTACCTCGGCGCATGGGGCATCGTGGAGTGCCTGAACTCCGGCGCCGACATCGTCGTCACCGGCCGGGTCACCGACGCCTCGGTGATCGTCGGCCCGGCGGCGGCCCACTTCGGTTGGGGCCGAACCGAGTACGACGCACTCGCGGGTGCCGTGGTGGCGGGCCATGTGATCGAGTGCAGCACGCAGGCCACCGGCGGCAACTTCGCCTTCTTCACCGAACTCGGTGATCTCGGCCGCCCGGGTTTCCCGATCGCCGAGATCCGTCGCGACGGGTCCAGTGTCATCACCAAGCACGCGGGCACGGGTGGCGCGGTCACCGTCGACACGGTCGAAGCGCAGCTCATGTACGAGATCCAGAGCGCGCGCTACGCCGGACCCGATGTGACCACCCGCTTGGACAGCATCGCCCTGAGCCAGGAGGGTCCGGACCGCGTTCTCATCAGCGGTGTCACCGGTGAGGCCCCGCCGCCCCAGCTCAAGGTCTCGCTCAACACTCTCGGCGGCTTCCGGAACGAGATGGCGTTCATCCTCACCGGCCTGGAGATCGAGGCGAAGGCCGAGCTGGCGCAGCGGCAGCTCGAATCGTGGCTGCCGGTGAAGCCCGCCGAGATCAGCTGGACCCTGGCCCGCCTGGACCGTCCCGACGCCGACACCGAGGAGCAGGCCAGCGCCATCCTCCGCTGCGTGGTGCGCGACCCCGATCCGAACAAGGTCGGGCGCGGCTTCTCCAGTGTCGCTGTGGAATTGGCGCTCGCCAGTTACCCGGGTTGCACCTTTACCGCCCTGCCCGGCAATGGCTCGCCCTACGGGGTCTTCACCCCCGGCTACGTCGACGCGCACGAAGTACCCCACGTAGCGGTCCTCGCCGACGGCACCCGCGTCGACATCGCACCTGCGACGGAAACCCGTGCGCTCGAGCCACTTCCGGAACCCGAGCTGCCCGAACCGCTGCCGCCCACCGAGACCCGTCGTGCCCCGCTCGGCAGCATCGCGCTGGCCCGCAGCGGCGACAAGGGCGGTGACGCCAATATCGGCGTCTGGGTGCGCACCGACGAGCAGTGGCGCTGGCTCGTGCACACCCTCACCGTGGAGAAGCTGCGCGAATTGCTGCCCGAGACAGCCGAACTCGACGTCACCCGGCACGTGCTGCCCAACCTGCGGGCGATCAACTTCATCATCACCGGCCTGCTCGGCAAGGGCGTCGCCTACCAGGCGCGTTTCGACCCGCAGGCCAAGGGGCTCGGCGAATGGCTGCGCTCTCGCCACATCGACATGCCGACGGAGCTGCTCGCATGACATCTGTATGGGACACGCCGGAACGAAAAGAGCTGCGCGCCACCGTGCGCGGGTTCGTCGAGCGCGAAATCCTGCCCGACCTGGACTCCTGGGAGCGCGAGGGCGCCCTGCCACGTGAGCTGCACAAGAAGGCGGGCGAACTCGGTCTGCTCGGCATCGAGTACCCCGAATTCGCCGGTGGCGAGGGCGGTTCGCCCATCGACGGCGTCATCGTGGGTGAGGAGTTCCACTACGCGGGTGCCTCCGGCGGCACCTGGGCATCGCTGTTCACCTGCGGAATCTCGTTGCCGCACATCATCGCCTCGGGCAACCAGGAGCAGATCGACCGCTGGGTGAAGCCCACCCTGGCCGGTGACCTGATCGGCTCCCTCGCCATCACCGAACCCGGCGGCGGCTCCGATGTCGGCCACCTCACCACCTCGGCGGTGCGTGACGGCGACGACTACATCATCAACGGCGCCAAGACCTTCATCACCTCGGCCTGCCGCGCCGACTTCATCGTCACCGCCGTGCGCACGGGTGGGCCGGGCGCGGCCGGTGTTTCGCTGATCATCGTGCCCACCGACACACCGGGCTTCGAGGTCACCCGCAAGCTGGAGAAGATGGGCTGGCTGGCCTCGGACACCGGTGAGCTGTCGTTCACCGATGTGCGGGTGCCCGCGACCAATCTGGTCGGCGCGGAGAACTCCGGTTTCGCGCAGATCGCGAGCGCGTTCGTGAGCGAGCGGGTCGGCCTGGCTGTGCAGGCGTACTCGATGGCCCAGCGCGCCCTCGACCTCACCCTCGAGTGGTGCCGTAACCGGGAGACCTTCGGCCGCCCGCTGATCAGCCGCCAGTCGGTGCAGATGACGCTCACCGAGATGGCCCGCCGCGTCGACACCGCCCGCGTGTACACCCGCTCGCTGGTGGAGCGGGTGGAGAACGGCGAGCAGGGCCTCATCGCGGAGGTCTGCTTCGCCAAGAACACCGCCGTCGAGACCGTCGAATGGGTCGCCAACCAGGCCGTTCAGCTGCACGGCGGGATGGGCTACATGCGCGAGTCCGAGGTGGAGCGCATCTACCGCGACATCCGCATCATCGGCATCGGTGGCGGCACCAACGAGATCCTGACCATGCTGGCGTCGAAAGTATTGGGGTACCAGTCGTGACGACCTTCCGTTCCACCCTCGACACCGCGTCGCCGGAGTACACCGCCGCCGCGGAGGCGATGGCGACCAAGCTCACCGAGGTCGAGGCCGAATTCGCCAAGGCGATCGCCGGCGGCGGCCCCGAGAAGGTGGCCCGGCATCACAAGCGCGGCAAGCTCACCGCGCGCGAGCGCATCGAACTGCTGCTCGACGAGGACTCGCCGTTCCTGGAGCTGTGCCCGCTGGCGGCCTGGGGTAGCGACTTCCACGTCGGCGCGTCGACGATCGCCGGTATCGGCATCGTGGAGGGCGTCGAGTGCATGATCGTCGCGCCCGATCCGACGGTGCGCGGTGGCACGTCCAACCCGTGGACGCTGCGCAAGACGTTGCGCATCAACGACATCGTCAAGGAGAACCGCCTGCCGGTGATCTCGCTGGTCGAGTCCGGCGGCGCCGATCTGCCCACGCAGAAGGAAGTCTTCATCCCGGGCGGTGCGATGTTCCGCGACCTCACCCAGGCCTCGGCCGCCGGAATCCCCACCATCTCCCTGGTTTTCGGCAACTCCACCGCCGGTGGCGCCTACATCCCCGGCATGTCCGACTACGTGGTGATGGTCAAGGAGGGCGCGAAGGTCTTCCTGGCCGGGCCGCCGCTGGTGAAGATGGCCACCGGTGAGGACTCCGACGACGAGACCCTCGGCGGCGCGGAGATGCACGCCCGCACTTCGGGTCTGGCCGACTACATGGCCGCCGACGAGCAGGACGCCATCCGCATCGGCCGCGGCATCGTGCGCAGGCTGAACTGGAAGAAGCAGGGCCCCGAGCCACGTGCGGAGGTCATCTCGCCGCTCTACGATCCCGAGGAACTGCTCGGCATCGTGCCCTCGGACCTGAAGATCCCGTTCGATCCGCGCGAGGTGATCGCCCGCGTCGTCGACGGCTCCGACTTCGACGAGTTCAAGCCGCTCTACGGTTCCAGCCTGGTCACCGGCTGGGCCGAGATCAACGGCTTCCCGATCGGCATCCTGGCCAACGCGCGCGGTGTGCTGTTCTCCGAAGAATCGCAGAAGGCCACCCAGTTCATCCAGCTGGCGAACAAGAAGAACACGCCACTGCTGTTCCTGCACAACACCACCGGCTACATGGTCGGCAAGGACTACGAGCACGGCGGCATCATCAAGCACGGCGCGATGATGATCAACGCGGTGGCCAACTCGAAGGTCCCGCACATCTCGCTGCTGATCGGCGCGTCCTACGGCGCCGGGCACTACGGCATGTGTGGCCGCGCGTTCAACCCGCGCTTCCTGTTCGCCTGGCCGAGCGCGAAGTCGGCCGTGATGGGCGGCGCGCAGCTGGGCGGCGTGCTCACCATCGTGCAGCGCGGTGCGGCCGAGGCCAAGGGCCTGCCGTTCGACGAGGAGGCCGCCGCCGGTCTCGCCGCCATGGTCGAGGCACAGATCGAGGCCGAGGCGATGCCGATGTTCCTGTCGGGCAGGCTCTTCGACGACGGCATCATCGACCCCCGTGACACCCGCACCGTGCTGGGGATGGCTCTGTCGGCCATCCACACGGCACCGATCAAGGGCGCCGAGGGCTTCGGCGTCTTCCGAATGTGAGGCGCGACAACATGGCCATTACGAATGTTCTTGTCGCCAATCGTGGTGAGATCGCGCGCCGCGTGTTCGCCACCTGCCGTCGGATGGGTATCGGCACCACCGCGGTGTACTCCGATGCCGACGCCGCGGCCCCGCACGTAGCCGAGGCCGACGCCGCGGTCCGGCTGCCCGGCAACACCCCCGCCGAGACCTACCTGCGCGGTGAGCTGATCATCGAGGCCGCGCTGTCGGCCGGTGCCGACGCCATCCATCCCGGCTACGGATTCCTTTCCGAGAACGCCGAATTCGCGCGTTCGGTGCTCGACGCCGGTCTGGTGTGGATCGGTCCGCCGGTCGCGGCCATCGAGCAGATGGGCTCGAAGGTCGAGTCGAAGAAGATGATGGACGCCGCCGGTGTCCCCGTCCTCGCCGAGCTCGATCCCGCCGAGGTCACCGAGGCGCACCTGCCGGTGCTCATCAAGGCCTCCGCCGGTGGTGGTGGTCGCGGTATGCGCGTGGTGCGTGAGCTGGGCGATCTGCGAGACCAGATCGCCGCGGCCCAGCGCGAGGCAGAATCCGCGTTCGGCGATCCGACGGTGTTCTGCGAGCGCTACCTCGAGACCGGCCGTCACATCGAAGTCCAGGTCATGTCCGATACTTTCGGCAAGACCTGGGCCGTCGGTGAGCGTGAGTGCTCGATCCAGCGTCGTCACCAGAAGGTTGTCGAAGAGGCTCCTTCGCCGCTGGTCGAGAAGATCGACGGCATGCGTGATCGCCTGTTCGAGGCGGCACGGCTGGCCGCCGAGGCGATCGGATACGAGGGTGCGGGCACCGTCGAGTTCCTCGCCGACGAGAAGGGTGACTTCTTCTTCCTGGAGATGAACACCCGTCTGCAGGTGGAACATCCGGTCACCGAGCAGACCACCGGCCTGGACCTGGTCCGCCTACAGCTGCAGGTGGCCTCCGGTCTCCCGCTGCCCGCGACCCAGCCCGCCCAGCGCGGCCACTCGATCGAGGTCCGGCTCTACGCCGAGGATCCCGCGCACGACTGGCAGCCGCAGAGCGGTCCCGTGCACAAGATCGAGATCCCCTTCACCGCAGGGGAATTCACCGTACTCGAGCAGCCGGGTGTCCGCCTCGACACCGGTGTCGTCGACGGCTCGGTCGTCGGCGTGCACTACGACCCGATGCTGGCCAAGGTCATCTCCTACGCCGAAACCCGCGCCGAGGCAGCGCATCTGCTCGCCACCGCGCTCCAGCGCGCCAAGCTGCACGGCCTGGTCACCAACCGCGACCTGCTCGTGCGCGTGCTGCGGCACCCCGCGTTCCTCGCCGGTGACACCGACACCGCCTTCTTCGCCACCCACGATCTGGCCGCGCTGTCGGCGCCGCTGGCGTCGGAGGCCGACGAGGCGCTCTCCATCGTCGCCGCCGCCCTCGCGGATTCGGCCGCCAACCACGCCGCCAACCGCTTCGGCAGGCTGGCGCCCAGCGGCTGGCGCAACCTGGCGTCGGAGCCGCAGCGCAAGTCCTACGAGAGCCGCACCAGCGGCACACACGAGGTGCGCTACCGGTTCGACCGGTCCGGCGCCGTGACGGTCGAGGGCCACGACGGTCTGGAACTGATCTCGGCGACGCCGAACCGGGTCGTGCTCGCCGTGCCGGGTGACCGTGGGCCGGTGCGCCGTCAGTTCGAGATCGCCCGCTACGACGACCTGGTGGCGGTCGACTCGCCGCTCGGCCCGGTGGCGGTGCGCAGGCTGCCGCGCTTCACCGACCCGTCCGAGCAGGTCGCCGCGGGTTCGCTGCTCGCGCCCATGCCGGGCAGCGTGATCCGCCTCGGCGCCGCCGAGGGCGATCACGTCGAGCAGGGCCAGCCGATCCTGTGGCTGGAAGCCATGAAGATGGAGCACACCATCGTCGCGCCGGCCACCGGCGTGCTCAGTGCGTTGAACGTGACCGTCGGCCAGCAGGTCGAGGTCGGAACCGTCCTCGCCGTCGTCGAGGAAGAAGAGCAGGAGCAGGCATGAGCTTCCACGAAACCGAAGAGCAGAAGGCGCTGCGCGCGGCGGTCGCCTCGCTGGCGACCAAGTACAACTACCGCGACTACGTGCTGCCGCTCTCGCGCAAGAACGAGCCGCTCAGCGAACTGTGGGACGAAGCGGGCAAGCTCGGCTTCCTCGGCGTGAACCTGCCCGAGGAGTACGGCGGCGGTGGCGCGGGCATGTACGAGCTGGCGCTGGTGCAGGAGGAGCTCTCGGCGCAGGGCGCGGGCCTGCTGCTGATGGTGGTGTCCCCGGCCATCTGCGGCACCATCATCACCAAGTACGGCACCGACGCGCAGAAGCAGACCTGGCTGCCCAAGCTGGCCGACGGTTCGTCGAAGATGGTCTTCGCGATCACCGAGCCCGACGCCGGCTCCAACTCGCACCAGATCACCACCACCGCCCGCCGCGACGGTGACGACTGGATCCTCAACGGCCGCAAGATCTTCATCTCCGGTGTCGATCAGGCCGAGGCGATCCTGGTGGTCTCGCGCACCGAGGACCACAAGACCGGCAAGCTCAAGCCCGCGCTGTTCATCGTCCCGGTCGACGCGCCCGGCCTGGTGAAGAACGTCCAGGAGATGGACGTCATCGAGCCGGACAACCAGTTCACGCTGTTCTTCGACGACGTGCGCCTGCCCGCCGACGCCCTCGTCGGCTCCGAGGACGCGGCGCTGGCGCAGCTGTTCGCCGGGCTGAACCCCGAGCGCATCATGGGCTCGGCCATGGCCATCGGCCTTGGCCGCTACGCCATCGACCGCGCGGTGGAGTACGCCAAGGAGCGCACCGTCTGGAAGACGCCGATCGGTGCGCACCAGGGCATTTCGCATCCGCTGGCGCAGATCAAGATCGAGCTGGAGCTGGCCAAGCTGATGATGCAGAAGGCCGCGACGCTCTACGACGCGGGTGACGAGTTCGGGGCTGCCGAGGCGGCCAACATGGCCAAGTACGCGGCCGCCGAGGCCAGCATCAAGGCGCTGGATCAGGCGATCCAGACTCACGGCGGTTCGGGTTTGACCAAGGAGGTCGGGCTGTCGGCGATGCTGCAGGCGGCTCGGATCATGCGGATCGCGCCGGTCAGTCGCGAGATGATCCTGAACTTCGTGGCTCAGCACTCGTTGGGGCTGCCGCGGTCCTACTGATTGTTTTGTGTTTGAAGAGACCCCGCCGCTTCGCGGCGGACCCTCCTTGAGGTCGGGTCGTGCGGGGTTGGGAGTGCGGTCATGGCGGACTTACTGCGACTGAACGGGAGTTGTTTCGATGAGTGGATCGGCTGATGCGCCTTATGTGCGTTATGAGGTGGTCGATGGGTTCGCCACGCTGACCTTCGATTCTCCGCACAACCGGAATGCTTTGTCCTCGAAGCTGGTTCGTGAGCTGCTCGAGGGGTTCGATCGGGCGGCGGGGGATGCGGCTGTGCGCGGGATCGTGCTCACCCATACGGGGGACACGTTCTGTGCGGGGGCCGATCTCAAGGAGGCGAGTACCGTCGATCCGGCGGTGGCCGCCGACCAGCGGACGCGGGTGATGATCGACGTGCTGCGCGGAATTCTCACCTCGCCCAAGCCGGTGATCGCGCAGATCGACGGGAATGTGCGGGCCGGAGGTATGGGCATCATCGGTGCCTGCGATCTCGTCGTCGCGGGGCCGGGCAGTAGTTTCGCGCTCACCGAGGTGCGGATCGGGATGGCGCCGTTCATGATTTCGCTCACGCTGGTTCCGCGCATGGACCAGCGGTCGGCCAGTCGCTACTTCCTCACGGGGGAGAAGTTCGACGCGGCGACGGCGCGGGAGATCGGGTTGGTCACCATCGCGGCCGACGACCCGTCGGCCGAGGTGAAACGCCTGTGTGGACAACTGCGGAAGGGGTCACCGCAGGGGTTGGCGGAGTCGAAGAAGCTCGTCAACGCGACGCTGCTCGCCGACTTCGACGCCCGGGTGGAGGAGCTCGCGCAGCGCTCGGCGGGGTTCTTCGGCACCCCGGAGGTGATCGAGGGTATGACGGCCTTCTTCCAGAAGCGCCCGCCGAGCTGGGCACAATAAGCCCATGGCGACACCCCACGAACCCAAGCAGGACCGCAGCCGGGTCACCCGGCAGCGGCTGCTCGAGGCGACCATCGACTGCTTGGCCGAGATGGGCTGGGCCGCCGCGACGGTGTCGGTGGTCGCCGAGCGGGCGGGAGTGTCGCGGGGCGCCGCGCAGCACCACTTCCCGACCAGGGAAGACCTGATCACGGCCGCACTCGAGTACATGTTTGAGTTCCGGATGGACCAGGCCAAGACCGAAGCCGAAACGGTGCGCGAGGTCGCGCAGGGCATCGGCCGCACCCGCGCCGTGGTCTCGGCGCTCATCGAGTCCTATACGACACCGTTCTTCAAGGCCGCGCTGCAGGTGTGGACGCACGCGGCCGCCGACCCGGCCCTGCGCGAACGCATCGTCCCGCTCGAGGCCCGCTTCGGCCGCATCGCGCACCGCCGCGCCGTGGAAGCGCTCGGCGTCGACGATTCCGACCCGGTCACCCACCACCTCGTGCAGGCCACCCTCGACCTGGCCCGCGGTCTCGGCCTCGCCGACGTCCTCACCGACGACTCGGCGCGCCGCAAACAAATCGTCGACCAGTGGGCCGCGACTCTGCACAACGCCCTCAACCTGGCCCACTGAACCCCTGTGGGCCGTCGCCTCGGTGGTCGACCGCTGCTGGGTGGCACCCACGCGGCACCCTCGACTCCGTTAACAGGCTAGCTAGGCGAGGCAGTGTAGCTACGCGAGCAGTGCAGCTAGGCGAGCAGTGCAGCCAGGCGAGGCAGTGCAGCTAGGCGAGCAGTGCGGCCAGGCGAGGCAGTGCGGCCAGGCGAGGCAGTGCGGCCAGGCGAGGCAGTGCAGCTAGGCGAGGCAGTGCGGCCAGGCGAGGCAGTGCGGCCAGGCGAGGCAGTGCGGCCAGGCGAGGCAGTGCGGCCAGGCGAGGCAGTGCAGCCAGGTGAGGCAGCACAGCCATGCGAGGCGGCGCAGCTACGCGAGACGGCGCACGCGGACAACGCTGTCGGACCGCTCGCCAGCGACACCATCGGGGCTGGTCGACGGCGTGGTGACGAAATCGGCCGTTTCCACCTGCCACCGGCCGGGAGCGAGGTCGAGCTGCTCGATCACCTCGTCGATGGTGGGGAAGTGGACGGCGTGCGGCGGATTGTCGGCGGCCCAGGTCGGCCAGCCCGCGTGCCCGCCGACGATCAGCGAACCGCCGGGTGCCACGGCTTCGGCCGCTCGGCGCAGGATGCGGGCGCGTTCGTCGGGGCGTTCCACAGGGGAATGCAGGAACTGCGCGGAGACCAGATCGAAGGTGCCCTCGGGGAAGGTTTCCATCAGGTCGTGGCGCTGCCACTCGATGCTGACGCCCGCATCGGCCGCGTGCTGCGCGCCGCGTGCCATGGCGGTGGCCGACACGTCGACCGCCGTGACCTGCCAGCCGCGGGTGGCCAGCCAGATGGCGTCGCCGCCCTCGCCGCAGCCCAGGTCGAGCGCGGTGCCGGGGGTGAGATCGGCGGCTTCGCGGACGAGGGTGGCGTTGGCGTTGCCGGTCCAGATCTGGTCGCGCTCCCGGTAGAAGTCTTCCCAGAACTGTTCGGCGGTCGGGGTGGTCTCGGTCATCGAAGCTCCTGATGGTGCGGGTCTGATCGGATGTTCTCGATGGTGCACACCGATGCCGTTTGCTGGCAAACTTCCTTGCCGGTACGGCAAAAATTCAGGGGTGGCAGCGTGTCGCGCCGCGTGGCCAGCGATACTGCCAGTGTGACGCGCGTGCATCGGAAGGCCGACGAGGTCCCAGCCCGGCGTGTGGACGCGCGCACCGAACGCTGGCGGGCCCACCGCGTCCAGGTGCGGATCGAATTCGTCGAAGCGGCCTTCCGGGCCCTCGACGCGCACGGCCCGGATGTGAGCATGGGCGACATCGCCAAGGAGGCGGGCGCCGCCAAGCCCAAGCTGTACCGGCACTTCGAGGACAAGACCGATCTCTACAACGCGATCGTCGACCGGGTGCGCGAAATGCTCTGGGAGCGGCTGCTCGGCGGGATCGACCTCACCCACGACTCGGCAGCCGAACTGGTGCGTCGCGCGGCCGCAGAGTACGTGGCGGTGGTGTCGGAGCACCCGAATGTCTTCCGGTTCATCTTGCACAGTCATTTCAGCCAGCAGGCCCGTGAAACCGAGCGGGCCTTGGCCGCCGCCCGCCAATCGGCCAGGCGCGCCGCCGAATTCATCGCCGGGTTGCTGCCGGACGAGTCGGTCGACGTGGCGGGCATCGAATTGGTGAGCTATTCGATTTTCGGGGCGGTCGCCTCGGCGACGGACTGGTGGCTCGGCGCCAACCAGCGCGAGGTGTCGGCGATGCCCGTGGAGCGGTTCATCGACTATCTGGCCGAGAGCATCTCGGCCCTCGCCCAAGCTCACGCCCGGTTCAACGGCGTCCGGATCGATCCGGCCGAACCGCTGCGCGACGCATTCGTGACTGACTGAACTCGCGCCCGGCACGAACTTCGTTGTTCTCGCCGACTACGTCGTTGGAGCCGGTGGGGGTGCGATGACCTCAGTATGGACCCGCCCACCGACAAGTTTCGATTGCCACGCTAGCGATCTGTGCGGAGTCTCCATAACGGCGACACAGGCCCGTGACCAGCGCCAAGGTCGTAGGACGCGGCCAGGCACCGATAGGTCCACTCCTTGGCGAAGGCCACCGCATCGGGCACCGAGTACCCGTGGGCGAGCGCGCTCGCGATGGCCGCGGCCAAGGTGTCGCCACCGCCGTGATCGTTGCCGGTGGCGATGCGCGGTGCGCTGAATTCCTGGAAGGTGTCGCCGTCGAAGAGCAGGTCCGTGCTGGTCTCCGATGTGCGCAGGTGTCCGCCCTTCACGATGGCCCACTGCGCGCCGAGGGCATGTAGGGCTTCGGCGGCCTTGCGGGCGGTCGGGTCGTCGACCACCTCGATGCCGGTGATGAGGCGCACCTCGTCGAGATTCGGCGTGACGACGGTGGCGAGCGGGATGAGCGTGGTGCGCACGGCGTCGAGCGCCGAGGCGTGCAGCAGCGGGTCGCCGTGCATCGACGCCGCGACCGGGTCGACGACCAGCGGCACCGTTCCCTGGCGCCCGATCCCGACCTCCCGGCACACCGCCGCCACCGATTCGATGATGGCGGTGGACGCGAGCATCCCGGTCTTGGCGGCGCCGATCCCGATATCGCGCACGACCACCCGCACCTGATCGGCCACGATCTGCGGCGGGATCTCGTGAAAACCGCTGACGCCCACCGTGTTCTGCACCGTCACCGCCGCGACGGCGACACAGGCGTGCACCCCGCACATGGCCATGGTCCGCGAATCGGCCTGGATGCCCGCGCCGCCGCCGGAGTCGGTGCCCGCGATGGTGAGCGCGCGAACAGGAGTTTGGCCATCGGGGGCGAGCGGCAACATCTTCACGCCCCAACCCTACGACCGCCTGTCCGATTTCCTGGACCCAACCGGTTACAGCAATTGAAAACCATTATCATTAACTGGTGACCACTACCGATTCGCCCGCCCGCCTGCCCGTCACCGTCCTGTCCGGCTTTCTCGGCGCGGGCAAGACCACCCTGCTCAATCACATCCTCGCCAACCGCGAAGGCCGCCGGGTCGCGGTGATCGTCAACGACATGAGCGAGGTGAACATCGACGCCGCGCTCGTCGCGGGTCAGGGTCACCTCGATCGGACCGAGGAGAAACTCGTCGAGCTCACCAACGGCTGCATCTGCTGTACGCTGCGCGAGGACCTGATCGAAGCCGTCGCCCGGCTCGCCCGCGAGGGCCGCTTCGACCAGTTGGTGATCGAGTCGACCGGCATCTCCGAGCCGATGCCGGTGGCCGCCACCTTCGACTGGGAATTCGAGGACGGATTCCGCCTCGGCGATGTGGCCCGCCTCGACACCATGGTCACCGTCGTCGACGCCTCGACCTTCCTCGCCGAACTGGTGCGCGGCCAAGCCCTGGCCGAGCGTGAACTCGAAGCAGGCGAGGGTGATTCGCGGACCATCGCCGACCTGCTCGTGGATCAGGTGGAGTTCGCCGATGTACTGCTGGTGAACAAGACCGACCTCGTCAGTGCGAATGCCGCCGCGACGGTCGAGGCCACCGTGCGCAGGCTCAATCCGCGCGCCCACATCCTGCGCACCGAGAAGGGTGTCGTCGACCTGGGCGAGGTGCTGTCCACGGGACGCTACAACCCGGTGGTCGCCGCCGAAACAGACGGCTGGGCAGAGGAATTGGCAGGCGGGCACACACCCGAGACCGAGGAATACGGCATCAGCAGTCTCACCTTCACCGCCGACCGCCCCTTTCATCCGCAACGCCTGGCCGACGCGCTGACCACCCTGCGCGGCATGCTCCGCAGCAAAGGTTTCTGCTGGATCGCCAGCCGCCCCGAGCTGGCCGCGATCTGGTCGCAGGCCGGACCCAACCTCACCTTCGAACCGGGCGCGTGGTGGTCGGCGCTCGAAGTGCCCGCCGGACAGGAGATCGTATTCATCGGCGTGCGGCTCGACGCGGCGGCGGTGCGGCGCGAACTGACCGCCGCCCTGCTCACCGACGCGGAGTTCGCCGCGGGCGCGGCCGTGTGGGCGACCTACGACGACCCGTTCCCCGCCTGGGGCGACCTGCACGAACACCACTGATCGTCGACTTCGTTACGCACATGTCGGTGCGCTGGTGCATGATTCGAATGGGCTTCGGCCCACGCACCGATGAGGGGAGCGTGGGCCGGGGCACCGGGACTCAGGACAGGCCGGCGAAGAACTGCCGGATATCGCCCACCAGCACCTCCGGTGCCTCGTGCGCGGCGTAGTGCCCGGCCGCATCGTTGGCCCCGCCCGCGCCGGTGCGCACGTCGTAGGAATTCCAGCTGACGATATTGCTGTGGTCGCGTTCGGCGAAGCGCCGGATAGACTGGAAATCGCCGGCGAACATGGCCAATCCGGTCGGCACGGTGGTCGGTGTGGTCGGGTGCTCGGCGGCGTGCGCGTCCTCGTAGTAGAACCGCAGCGACGAACCGGAGGTGCCGGTGAGCCAGTACAGCGCCACATTCGCGATCACGAACCGCGCGTCGATCGATTCACCGAACAGCTGCGCGTTCCAGCCGAGCAGGCCGATCGGTGAATCGGCCAGCGCGTAGGCCAGCGTCTGTGGCTGCTGGCTGTGCAGGGTGTTGAACGCCATCTTGTTCTCGTGGAACCACTGCAGGTGTTGCAGCGCTGCCATATCCGCCTCCGACATGCCCTCGAACTCGGCCGGGTCGCCGGACGGGAAGGAGAACAACTGGGTGACGTGCACGCCGATCACCTGCTCCGGCGCGATCCGCCCGATCTCAGGGGAGACCATCGAACCGCCGTCGTTGCCGATGGCGCCGTAACGCTCGTAACCCAGGCGCGTCATCAGCTCGGCCCACGCGCGGGCGGTGCGGTAGCGATTCCAGCCGGTGCTGCGGGTGGGCCCGGAGAACCCGAACCCCGGCAGTGACGGGATGACCAGGTGGAACGCCGGATCCTCGGCGGATTCGGGCTCGGTGAGCGGCGTGATCACATCCACGTATTCCAGGATCGAGCCCGGCCAGCCGTGGGTGAGGATCACCGGCGTCGCATCGGCGCGCGAGGAACGGATGTGCAGGAAGTGGATGTTCTCGCCGTCGATCTCGGTGGTGAACTGCGGGTAGGCGTTGAGTTCGGCTTCCACTGTGCGCCAGTCGAATTCCTCGAGCCAGTACTTCGCCAGGGCGCGGACCCGGTCGCCGGGAACGCCGTAGGCATCGCCCACGCCGGGCAGCTCGTCCGGGTAGAGCGCGTTGCGCAGCCGGGCGGCGAGATCGTCGAGCCGGGCCTGGGGAACATCGATGCGGAAGGGCGTGACGGTCATGTCGGATCCTCTTCTTGAAACGGAATGCTTCGTTCTGTTACAACCTTAACAGAACGGATCATTCCGTTTCAAGTGGTAGGCTGATATTCATGCCGAAGCAGAACGAAACCCCAGCTCAGCCCCGCTTGCCCGGTCGTAAGGCGCAGGCCGCGCGCAATGACGGACTGATCCTCGACGCCGCCCGCGCGGTGTTCCTCGACGACCCGACCGCGCCGATCGCCGCGGTCGCCGAACGCGCGGGCGTCGGCATCAGCGCCCTCTACCGCCGCTATCCGAGCAAGGAGGTGCTGCTACGCACGCTGTGTCACGAGGGGTTACGGCGCTACAACGCGGAAGCCGGTGCCGCACTGGAGGATTCCGACGGCTGGCGCGGATTCGTCGGTTTCCTCGAGCGGGTGGTCGACGCCGACGTGCACTCGCTCACCGTGCGGCTGGCCGGCACCTTCACCCCCGACGACGCGATGCTGCCCGACGTGCTGCACTCCGGCGAGGTCACCGAGGAACTGGTCCGCCGCGCCCACGCCACCGGTCGGCTGCGCGCCGATGTGAGCGCACTGGACATCGGCCTGATCCTCGAGGCATGTGCCGCGATCACCATGCCCGGCCAGGTGCGCACCGCCGAACTTCGCCACCGTGTCCTCGCCCTGCTGATCGACGGCCTGCGTGCCGAGGGTGAGCTGCCCGGTCCACCACCCGCGCCGGGGGAATTCGCTTGGCGTTGGGAGCGGAAAGCCTGAGCTGGTGGCACACTGAGCGGCGTTGCGAGTCGGCAGACCAACCGTGGAAGGTGCGTCGTGAACTGGACTCTGGAAGTAGTGGTCGTTCCCGTGTCGGATATCGACCGGGCCAAGGATTTCTACGCGAACAAGCTCGGATTCAATGTCGACCACGACACGGTGATCTCCGACGAGGTGCGCATCGTCCAGCTCACCCCGCCCGGCTCCGGCTGCTCGATCGTGGTCGGCAAGGGCGCGGTTCCACAGATGACGCCGGGTTCGTTGAAGGGCTTGCAGCTGGTGGTCCCTGACATCGAGCAGGCGCGCGCCGAACTGGTGGCCCGCGGTGTCGAGGTCACCGACGTGCAGGTGCTCGGCGTGAATCCGTCGCCCACACCGCACCCACTCGACAATGTCGGCTTCGTGTTCTTCAGCGATCCCGACGGCAACGGGTGGGGTGTGCAGCAGATTTCCAGCCGCGCGGGGTAATCCTCGAGCTGATCGCAACCCTGTCGTGGCGCGGCGGGCGCGGGGCACCATGCATCCATGTTGTCTGCATCGCGCACCGCACCCGTGGACCGGCCGCTGTATCGCCGACCCGGCCTGCTGCGCGCGGTCTCGCCGCTGGCACTGCTGTTGCTGTGGCAGATCGGCAGCACCAGCGGCTGGATTCCGGCCAAGAAACTGCCCGCCCCCTCGGCGGTGTTCGAGGCGGGCCTCGAGATCTATCGGTCCGGCCAGCTCGGTGACGCGCTGCTGGTGTCGGGTCAGCGCGCGCTCTACGGTTTCGCGCTCGGCGCGGTGCTCGCGCTGGCGTTCGGTGTGCTGGCCGGGCTCAGCAAGATCGGTGAGTACGCACTCGACCCGCCGTTGCAGATGATCCGCACCATCCCACTGTTCGGCCTGATCCCGCTGTTCATCATCTGGTTCGGTATCGGCGAGGAACCGAAGGTCTATCTGATCGCGCTCGGTGTGTTCTTCCCGCTCTACCTCAACACCTACTCCGGCATCCGCCAGCTCGACCCGAAGCTGCTCGAACTCGGGACCGCCCTTCGTCTCGGCCTCGGTGAGCGGTTGCGGCTGCTTGTGCTGCCGGGTGCGCTGCCGCAGATCCTGGTCGGTGCGCGTCAAAGTCTCGGCATCGCTTGGCTTTCGCTCATCGTCGCCGAACAGATCAATGCGAGCGCGGGGCTCGGCTTCGTCGTCAACAATGCCCGCGAATTCCTGCGCACCGACATCGTGGTGTTCGGGTTGGTGGTCTACAGCCTGCTCGGTCTGCTCACGGATTCGCTGGTGCGGTTGGCCGAGCGGCGCGCGCTGCGATGGCGACCGGCGGTGCGTTGATGTGTGAGCCCCTCCCGCCGCGCGGTCAGCGACGCGCGTCACTGCCGGGCACAGCTGCCGCGAAGCGCCTCTCGCGCCGATTCCGTCGTCGGCACAGCTGCCGCGAGACAACCGCGCCGACCGCTCCTCTTCTCCGTTCGATTGCGAGGCCACCCGATGACCGCCACCACCATCACCCCGCGCACAACTGCGGCCGCACGAATAACCGGACTCGGCAAACGATTCGGTGAACGCACCGTCCTCGACGGAATCGACCTCGAGATCGGCGCAAGCGAGATCGTCGCGCTCGTCGGGCGCAGCGGTTCGGGCAAATCGACCCTGCTGCGAATTCTCGGCGGGCTCGATTCGCCCAGTGCCGGTGAGGTATTCGTCGACGGCAGGCCGACGATCGTCTTCCAGGAACCCCGCCTGATCCCGTGGCAGCCGGTGGTGCGCAATGTCGCCCTCGGGCGACCCACACCGCGGAACCGCCGGACCGACGAACTAGCGGCGCGCGACGCGCTCGCCGAGGTCGGCCTGGCCGCCCGTGCTGATGCCTGGCCGCTGACGCTGTCCGGCGGCGAAGCCCAACGTGCCGCGCTGGCACGGGCTTTGGTCGCCGAACCGACCCTGCTACTGCTCGACGAACCGTTCGGCGCCCTCGACGCACTCACCCGGTTGACCATGCACAACCTGCTGCTCGGCCTGCACGCCGAGCGCGCCTTCGGCGTGCTGCTGGTGACCCACGACGTGCTGGAGGCGATCACCCTCGCCGACAGGGTGCTCGTCCTCGACGACGGCCGGATCGCCGCCGATGTCCCCATCGACCTCCCGCGCCCGCGCACCACCGCGGCACCGGAGGTCTCCGAATACGCCGCCCGGCTGCTCGCGCTGCTAGGCGTGACGCACTGATCCGGCCGCTCCGCGCCGAGTTCGGCTCGATGTGCCGGCCTTTTCCTGAAAGCACGAAAGGTGTTCCCGTGAAACTCATTCCGACTCGTGGCCTTATAGGCGCGGCCCTCGCTGTCGTCACCGCGCTCTCGCTGAGCGCTTGCGGCGACAACGCGGCCACCGAAGCCGCGCCGACGGGGCCGGTCGACCTGAGCACGGTGACGCTGAAAGTCGGTGACCAGAAAGCGATCTCGATCGAGGTGCTGCTGAAGGCGTCGGGTCAGCTGGAAAACCTGCCCTACAAGATCGAGTTCTCCACCTTCACCGCAGGCCTGCCGCTGGTCGAGGCGGCCAGCGCGGGCGGCATCGATATCGCCCAGACCGGCAACACCCCGGTCATCTTCGGTGCGGCCGCCGATGCCGATATCAAGATCGTCGGCGCGCTCTCGGCCACCGGCAAGGGCGATGCGATCCTGGTCGGCAAGGACTCACCGATCGCTTCGGTCGCGGCGCTGAAGGGCAAGAAGGTCGCCGTCTACAAGGGCAGTTCGGCCAACGCCAACCTGCTGCTGCAACTGAAGAAGGCGGGCTTGTCGCTCGGCGATGTCGAACCGGTCTACCTCTCGCCCGGTGACGGCTACACGGCTCTCACCAGGGGCGATGTCGATGCCTGGGCCACCTGGGACCCCTACACCGCCATCGCCGAGAAGGAGATCGGCGCCAAGTCCATCGCCACCGCCGACCAGGCCGCCAACGGTTACAACTTCTGGGCCGCGGGCAACAAGACCCTCGCCGACCCTGGCAAGTCGGCCGCGCTCGCCGACTTCTTCCGGCGCTACGCGGCCGCGACCAAGTGGTCCTCGGACAACCTCGACACCTGGTCGGCGAAGTACGCCGAACTCACCCAGATCAGCGTCGACGCCTCCCGCACCACCTGGACCCGCTCGATCAAGCAACCGATCCAGCTCACCGACCAGGTGATCGCCTCCGAACAGGAGATCGCCGACGCCTTCACCGACGCCAAGGCCATTCCAGGCAAGGTCGACTTCGGCTCCTACGTCGACACCAGGTTCGACAAGTCCTGAGACGGCCCCCTGACGGCGCCTGCGATCCTCCGGGTCGCAGGCGCCGTTTTCGCATTCACCTGGTGTGGCGCTTCCCCGGGGAACCGGCGCCGAGCGGTTACGTTGACCTGGGCGGTCGAGCGCCACGGAAACCGATCACGACCAGGATGGTGACAGGTGGACGAGCAGACGAAGACCTACGGGTCGGTGCGCTGGGTGATGCTCGGGGTGCTGTGCGCCAGCCTGCTGTTGGTGGCGATGGATGCCACGATTCTCAATGTGGCGTTGCCGTCGTTGATCGACGATCTGCACGTCGGGCCGCTCGAGCAGTTGTGGATCATCGATATCTACGGCCTCGTGCTGGGCGGGTTGCTCATCACCACCGGTGCGCTGGGGGACCGGTGGGGGCGGAAGTTGTTGTTCATCAGCGGGTTTCTGCTGTTCGGTGTCGCTTCGGTGATCGCGGCCACCGCGGGTAGTGCGGCGCAGCTGATCGTCGGGCGGGTGCTGCTCGGTATCGGTGGCGCGATGGTGATGCCCTCGACGTTGTCGCTGATCCGCAACATCTTCACCGACGTGCGCGAGCGCAACACGGCCATCGGGATCTGGGCGGCCGTCGCCGGGGTGGGTGCGACGGTCGGCCCGATCTTCGGCGGTTTCCTGGTCGAGCATTTCGGCTGGTCGTCGGCGTTCTGGCTGAACGTGCCGGTGGTGCTGGTGACGGTGGTCGTCGGGTTGTGGGTGCTGCCGGAATACCGGACCCCGCAGGCTGGTCGGCTCGATTGGTTCTCGGCGGTGCTGTCCGTCGCGGGCATCGTCTGCCTGGCGTGGGGCATCAAACATCTGGCCAAAGGCGAAGCGACACTCGTGGATTGGGCGATGCTGCTGATCGGTGTCGGCGCGCTGGCCTGGTTCGCCCGCCGCCAGCTGCGGTCGGCCGATCCGCTGCTGGACGTGCGCCTGTTCCGCAACGGCGCGTTCACCGCGGCCGCCGTGGCGACCCTGCTCGCCATGATGGCCATCGGCGCCGCCATGTTCCTGATCTCGCTGTGGTTGCAGTACGTGCACGGCTACAGCCCGTCGCAGGCGGGTATCCGGATGCTGCCCGCCGCCCTCACCCTGCTCACGGCGTCGTTGCTCACGCCGATGCTGATGGAGAAATTCGGGGTCCGCGTGGTGCTCGGCGTCGGCCTGGGTGCGGTCGCGCTCGGCTTCCTGCTGCTCGCGGTGAGCCCGGAACCGACGTCGTATCCGGTGGTGGCGCTGGTGCTCGTCTCCTTCGGGCTAGGTGACGGGATGGCCGTCACCGCGGCCGCCGCCGTGCTCGTCGGTGCCGTTCCCGCCGACCGGGCGGGTCAGGCGGGTGCGGTCGAGGAGACCAACTACGAGGTCGGTGTCGGTTTCGGGGTGGCGCTGCTCGGCAGCCTGCACGCCAGGCTCTTCACCGAGCACATGACCCATCTGCCCGTTCCGCCCGACCGGGTGGAGCAGGCGAGCGGTTCGGTGGGCGGTGCCGCCGAAGTCGCCTCGGACCTGCCGGAACCCGCGCGCACCGAGCTGCTCGGCGCCGCCACCCACGCCTTCGATTCCGCCCTCACCACCACGTCGTATCTGTCGGCCGCCGTCGTGGCCGTGGTGACGGTCGGTGCCGTCTGGCTGGTGCCGAAGGGCTTTCGCGTGAGCGGTGGACACTGACCCTTGACGCAACCGATCGGTTGCCATACTGTGAGTAGCAACCAATCGGTTGCGACACAGGAGGAAGCGCCATGGGATTTCCCGATCAGATCGTGCGAACCGTAGACCTCGCCCACCCGCCCGCCAAGGTATGGGCGGCGATCACCACCGCCGAGGGGCTCGCGAGCTGGTTCGGCAATACCGCCGAGATCGACCTGCGCCCGGGCGGCGACATGCGGATGACCTGGAATGAAGGCTTCGCCGCCGACATGCGCGTGGAGCGGGTCGAGGAGCCGACCGTCTTCGGTTACACCTGGCCCATCAACGGGCTGCCCGACGACGACCCGCGCCGCACCTACGTCGAATTCCGGCTCGAACCGACCGGTGCGGGCACCCGGCTCACCGTGGTCGAATCCGGCTTCGCGCAGCTGCCGGAAGCCGCGCACAAGGAGGCCTTCGAGGGCAATATCGGTGGCTGGAAGAGCGAGCTGGGTGAGCTCGTCGAGTACCTCGATGCGGCCTGAGACCGAGGCAACCGCCGAACGGGTCTTCGTCGCGCTGGCCGATCCGAGCCGTCGCGCGGTCCTAGCCGCGCTGGCCGCCGACGGTCCGGCCACCGCGACCGACCTCGCCGATCGCCTGCCCATTACCCGGCAGGCGATCGCCAAACACCTTGCCCTGCTTGCGGACGCGGGCTTGGTGATCGCGGAACCCGGTGAACGGCGTCGCGTGCGCTACCGCCTCGATTCCGCCCCCATGCGGGTGGCCCAGCAGTTCCTGGCCGCCCTGTCCCGTGACTGGGACGGTCCACTCGACGCGCTCCGCCGCCACCTCGACGGCTGAGCCGAGCATAGGAAAAAGCCATGAGCGACTTCACCGCGACGATCACCGTGCACAAGACCCCGGCGGAAGCCTTCGCCGCCATCAACGACGTGTGGTCGTGGTGGTCGGAGACCGTCGAGGGCACCTCGGGAACGGTCGGCGACAGCTACCGTTTCGAGGTTCCCGGCATCCACCGCTGCACCATGACCACCACCGAATCGATTCCCGGCAAGCGCCTGGTCTGGCACGTCACCGACTCCCACCTCGCCTTCATCTCCGACACCGCCGAATGGGAGAACACCGACGTCGTCTTCGACATCACCGAAACCCGCGCCGGCACCGAAATCCGTTTCACCCACGTGGGTTTGGCGCCGCAGGTCGAATGCTACGAGGTGTGCGCGAATGCCTGGGGCGCGTACATCACCACCAGCCTCCACGGCCTGCTCACGACCGGAAAGGGTGACCCGTTCCGTCGCACGAGCACCGGCGAATCCGAACTGATCAAGCACGGCAACGCCGAACTGGTAAACCTCGACGCCCTGCGCTGATCACCGTGTGGCCGGTACGTTCGATGCTGTGCACGAGCATCCGGCCGAAACCTTTGTGAGCGCGGCGGCGAGCTTTGCCGCCCTAGTCAGGAAGATCCCCGCCGACAGCTGGGCGGGGCCGGGATTGGGTGAGTGGGATCTGCGATCGCTGGTCGGTCACACCTCCCGCTCGCTCACCACCGTCACCGCCTATCTCGAGCAGCCCGCCGAGGTCGAGGACGTGGCGAGCCCGCAGGAGTACTACGCCATGGCGAAAGCCTATGCGGCGCGGGCGGGTAGCGAGGCGATCGTGCGGCGCGGACGCGACGCGGCGGCCGAACTCGGCGACGACCCCGCCGCGGCGATCGACGCCCTGGCCGCCGCCGCGACCGCCGCTGTCACCGGCGCCGAAGATCGGTTGATCACCGTCATCGGTGGGCTCGGCATGCGGCTCTACACCTACCTGCCGACCCGGACCTTCGAGCTGGCCGTGCACAGTCTCGACATCGCCGCCGCGACCGGCCTGCCCTGCGAGCTACCCGAGGAGGTGCTCACCGAGGCCATTGTGCTGGCGGCGCGAACCGCGGTCCACCTCGGCGACGGGGTACCGGTGCTGTCGGCATTGACCGGCAGAACGACCCTGCCCCAGGGCTTTTCCGTGGTCTGACGAAGCCCTTGCGGCACGTCCGCAGCGAGCGGCGTGATGTGGGCACGTCGCGGCGTGCGGGGTGGGTCGGCACCGGATGCGACCGGATGTCCGCACCGGATGTCAACGCGTGGGCCAAGCGGCTGCGCGCTGCCGAAAGTGTCCTATCCGCGTGGTGCGATCAACAGGGTCTGGGTGCTGCGACCGATCGGGCCCGTCTCGTCGAACAGCGCCGATTCCGCGAGGCCGATGCCGTGCGGTTGCGGGTGGGTCACCGCGTCCAGGCACACCCACTCGCCGACCGGCTGGCGATGCAGGGTGACGGTGAGGTCGGTGTTGATGAACAGGTACTTGGACCAGTCGAGCACCGCGCTCACCCCATTGCCGGAATCAGCGGCAGCCAGGGCGCGTTCCAGCGGACTCGGGGTGGTGCCCGCGACGATCGGATACTTCAATTTGATCCAGCAAACGGCAGGGCCCGGGGCCGCGAATGATCCTGTGCTGAAACGGTATTCGATTCCGGTGTGGAACCCGACCCGCTGATTCGACGGGAACGTCCCCGGCTGCGCGTCGGCAGGCAGCGGCCTCGTGCCGCTCGGCAGGAACTCCGGCGGCAGATCCAGCGGCGGCTCCGACAGCTTCAACCGCCACGCCACCGCCCGCATCACCGGCCCCCGCTCCGCCGACAACGTCGCCTCGATCAACTCCACACTGCGCCCCGACCGCACCACCTCGGCCCGCACCGTCAACGGCGCCAACGGCACCGGCCCGAGAATCTCCACCGCCACCCGCCCCACCTGAAACCCGTCACGCGGCTCGCACCGCTCGATGACATGGCCCAACAGCGCCGACGGCGGCCCCGCATGCTGCGCATCCGGCGACCAAGGACCCCTGGTCAGCTCGGTCGAGTCGAAGCGATTCGGGTCCGCCGCATCGGGAACATAGAAGGCATCGGTCACCTGTCCGACCGTACCTGCCCGGCCCCCGCCAGCCGACCCCACGATTCGTCTTCGGATCCGAGGGCGACGACGCGGAGCGGGCTTCGGGTAGGGCCTCCTATGCGGAGCCGCTGGTCACCAGAGTGAGCAAGTCGAGGAGGGGGCGGATGGGGCAGGGGTTGATGTCGGTGGAGGTGCAGCCGATATCGGTCGATCCGGCGACCGGTGTGGCCGCATGGGCCGAGCCGATCGGTGCGGCGAGGGAAAGGGTGGCGGCTGCGGCGGCCCCGGCGATGACGCGTTTGGTTCGGGTGGACATGACAGCACCCTACGGATCGCGGGGAGTAGCAACAGCCCCCGAAATCCTGGGGTGAATTTCGGGGGCTGGTTGCTGCGGTCAGGAGACGACCGGCAGGTACACCTGGTTGCCGTGGTCGGCGAACTCGGCCGACTTCTCGGCCATGCCCGCTTCGATGGCGGCGACGTCGGTGAGGCCTTGTTTTTCGGCGTATTCGCGGACGTCGGCGGAGATGCGCATGGAGCAGAACTTCGGGCCGCACATGGAGCAGAAGTGGGCGGTCTTGGCGGGTTCGGCGGGCAGGGTTTCGTCGTGGTATTCGCGGGCGGTGTCCGGGTCGAGGGAGAGCGCGAACTGGTCGTGCCAGCGGAATTCGAAACGGGCCTTGGACAATTCGTTGTCGCGGTCCTGGGCGTGGGGGTGGCCCTTGGCGAGGTCGGCGGCGTGGGCGGCGATCTTGTAGGTGATCACGCCGACCTTCACGTCGTCGCGGTTGGGCAGACCCAGGTGCTCCTTGGGGGTGACGTAGCAGAGCATGGCGGTGCCCGCCTGGGCGATGATCGCGGCGCCGATGGCCGAGGTGATGTGGTCGTAGGCGGGCGCGATATCGGTGGCCAGCGGGCCGAGGGTGTAGAACGGAGCCTCTTCGCAGAGTTCTTCTTCGAGGCGGACGTTCTCCACGATCTTGTGCATCGGCACGTGGCCGGGGCCTTCGATCATCACCTGCACGCCATAGGATTTCGCGATCTTGGTGAGTTCGCCGAGGGTGCGCAGTTCGGCGAACTGGGCCTCGTCGTTGGCGTCGGCGATGGAGCCGGGGCGCAGGCCGTCACCGAGGGAGAAGGTGACGTCGTACTTCGCGAGGATCTCGCACAGTTCCCGGAAGTGCGTGTACAGGAACGATTCCTGGTGATGGGCCAGACACCACGCGGCCATGATGGATCCGCCGCGCGAGACGATGCCGGTGACGCGCTTGGCCGTGAGCGGGATGTAGCGCAGCAGCACGCCCGCGTGCACGGTCATGTAGTCCACACCCTGCTCGCACTGCTCGATCACGGTGTCGCGGTACAGCTCCCAGGTGAGCTTGGTCGGGTCGCCGTTCACCTTCTCCAGCGCCTGGTAGATCGGCACCGTGCCGATCGGGACCGGCGAATTGCGCAGGATCCACTCGCGGGTCTCGTGGATGTTTTTGCCGGTGGACAGGTCCATAATGGTGTCGGCGCCCCACCGCGAGGCCCACACCATCTTCTCCACCTCCTCGGCGATCGACGACGACACCGCCGAGTTGCCGATATTGGCGTTGATCTTCACCAGGAACTTCTTGCCGATGATGGTCGGTTCGAGTTCGGGGTGGTTGTGGTTGGCCGGGATCACCGCGCGCCCGGCGGCGACTTCCTCGCGCACGAGTTCGGCCGAGACGCCTTCGCGGGCGGCGATGAAGCGCATCTCGTCGGTGACGACGCCCTGGCGAGCCCAGTGCAGCTGGGTGGGCGGGCCATCGATCTGCGGCTTGGCCCATTCGTCGCGCAGCTTCGGCAGACCGGCCTCGAGGTCGATCACCGCGTTGTCGTCGGTGTAGGGCCCCGAGGTGTCGTAGACGTCGAAGTGGTCTCCGTTGGTGAGGTTGATCCGGCGCACGGGAATGCGCAGGCCGTCGACCTCTTTGTAGTGTTTGACGCTGCCCTGGATGGGTCCGGTGGTGACGGTGTCGACTCCGGCGGTGTTGCCGTTCGACGACGTGGCTGTGCCCATGAACAGTCCTCCCTACGCCGGCATTACCCGGTCAGGTTCATACGGTCGACGGCCCTGATCGCCCGGAAAAAGGGCTAGCCGTCCTCTCAGCCCGCTGGTGCGAGCCCCCGTGTTGATGTGGAATTCTCCGCCGCCGACGATACCCGCCGGGCGGGGCGACCCGCCGGGCGATCGGGGTTATGCGGAGGTCTTCTCGAGTGTCGGATGTGCGGCCGGGAGGTCGTCGTCGGCCTCGTGTAGACCGAACCTGTTGTGCAGCTTCGCGAGTGGCTTGGGTGCCCACCAGTTCCAGGTGCCCATCATCCGCATGAGGGCGGGGGCGAGCAGTCCGCGGATGACCGTCGCGTCGCTGATGACGGCGAGCGCGCAGCCGAGCCCGAACAGCTTCATCATCGACACACCGGAGGTGGCGACGCCGAGGAACACGATGCTCATCAGCAGCGCGGCGGCGGTGAAGATGCGCCCGGTGCGGGCCACACCCATCGCGACCGCCTCGGTATTGCCCTCGGTGGTCTTGGGCCCGGCCAGCCATTCCTCGCGGATGCGGGAGAGCAGGAACACCTCGTAGTCCATGGACGCGCCGAAGGCCAGGCTGAACATGAGGATGGGCATGGCCAGGTTCAGGGTGCCGGTGGCCTGGAAACCGAGCAGCCCGGACAGGTGCCCGTCCTGGAAGATCCACACCATCGCGCCGAAGGTGGCCGCCAGCGACAGGATATTGAGCACGAGCGCCTTCACCGGGAGCACGACGCTGCCGGTGAACAGGAACAACAGCACCAGCGTGGTGATCGCGATCAGGGCACCGGCCAGCGGCAGTTTGCCGGTGATGGCTTCCACGGAATCCTGGTTCAGCGCGGCGGGACCGGTGACGAGCGCGTCGGTAGGCGCGGGCACCGCACGCAGCGTGTCGAGCTGGTCGCGGCCCGCGTCGGAGTAGGGGTCGAGCCGGGTGGCGACCGACAGGTACGCACCCGCCGACGGGTCAGACATCTCCGGCACACCCGCCGCCACCCGCAGGCCGTTGCGGTACACGGCCGCGCTGCTCAGCACCGCCGGTACGTCGGGCACCTTGGACAGCTCGCGTGCGTACGCGTCCAGCTCGACCGCACCGCCCCGGAATTCGCGCAGCACGATGGTCGCGCTCGACGCCATGTCGGCATCGAATTCAGTGCGCAGTACGTCGCCGACTTCACGGCTGGCGACGTCGGTGGGCAGCGAGCGGTCGTCGGGGTAGCCGAACTGCACGCCCAGGAACGGTGATCCGAGCAGCAGCAGGAACGCGGTGGTGGCCAGCGCGATCGGCAGCGGCCGCTTCATCACGGCGGTGACCAGGCGGTACCAGAAGGTCTGCCGCGGCTGCTTCTCCTCGCGCGGCGCCAGCCGGAACAGTTTGCGCAGCGGTGTGCGCAGGTCGCCGGCGTCGATGCGGTGGCCGACCAGCATGAGCAGTGCGGGCAGCACGATGACGGCGGCGGCCGTGGCCGCAGCGACCACCGCGATACCGGCGTAGGCGAAGGATTTGAAGAAGTACTGCGGGAACACCAGCAGCGCCGACAGTGACAGCGCGACAACCAGTGCCGAATACACCACGGTCCGCCCGGCTGTCCGGATCGACCGGATCACCGCCTCGGTGGGTGTGGATCCGCCGGTGAGTTCCTCGCGGTAGCGGCTCACGATGAACAGGCTGTAGTCGATGGCCAGCGCCAGACCGAGGGCGGTGGTCATGTTCAGCGCGAAGATCGACACATCGGTGACGGCGGTGAGCACCCGCAGAATCCCGAGCGCGGCTGCGATCGCGAACAGACCGATGACCACCGGCAACGCGGCCGCGACGAGACTGCCGAACACCAGCGCCAGCAACAGGCCCGTGATGGGGATGGCGATGGCCTCGGCCAGGATCAGGTCCTTGCTGATCTGGGTGTTGATATCGGAGAACGTGGCGGCCAGACCACCCGCCTCGATGGTCACCGGCCCCTCGTTGTCCGCCAATGCCTTGGTGATCTTGCCCGCCCGGTCCGGCAGTTCGGCGTCGTCGCCCTCGATACTGGCGAGGATGAGCGCGCGGTTGCCGTCCTTGCTGCGCAGCGCCTGCTTCAGGTCGGGACGCGAGGTCCAGTACGACTGCACCCCGCTGACCTCGGGATAGGTGCGCAGCGCGGCCACGGCAGCATCGGCGGCGGCGCGGGCGTCGGGGGAGTCGACCGACACCGGGTCGGTGACCAACAGGACGTAGTTCGGTTCGCTACCGGGGAAGTGCTCGCTCAGATACTGACTGGCCTGCACCGAATCGAGATCTTCGGTGACGAATCCGCCCGATTTCATGTTCGAGTGCACGGTGGCGCCGATCGCGCCGCACAGGATCATCAGCAGCAGCGCGACCGCGACAATCAGTCGCGGTCTGCCGACAGCGATACGGGCGATTCTCGTCAACATCCTCGGCACCCTTTAGTTCGAAGTATCGAGTCGTCACCGTATCGTGGCAAGAATTCCGACCGATACCACCTCAGGGTGGAAGGACGCCCGTTATGATCTCCGCCCCTGGGTGGAGGCTACGGGTTCGTACCCGCGCTGCCGAGCCAGACGGGCAGTGCGACGAGCAGCGTGTCGAGGGCGTCGGCCGAGCCGGACTTCGGCGGGCAGAGGTGGGCGCCCGGTGCGGTGCAGATCTCGGCGGCGGCCGGCGCGGCCGTCGAAACCTGAACGAGACCGGCGATGGCAATTCCCGCGGCTGCGGCGACAAGTGATTTCATGTCGGAAAACTAGCGGCCGAGCGTCCAGTGGCGGCAGACCTCACTTCAGGGGGCGCTGCGCGCCGACAAGATCCGACCGCTGACCTCGCCGAGACCGATACGCCTGCCCGCGGTGCCCGGTGCCGTCGCGGTGATCGTCACGTCGTCGCCGTCGGTGAGGAACGTGCGGGTTTCCTCGCCCACCGTGATGGGTTCTGTTCCACCCCAGGACAATTCGATGAACGAGCCGCGCTGGGTCGGTTCCGGACCGGAGATGGTGCCGGAGGCGTAGAGATCGCCGGGACGGATCGAAGCGCCGTTGGCGGTGAGGTGGGCCAGCATCTGCGCCGGTGACCAGTACATCCGCGCGTACGGCGGTCGGCTGACGACGTGCCCGTTCCACGACACCGCCAGGTCGATATCGAGCCCGTGGTCGGCAGTCCCACGCAGGTACGGCAACGGTTCCGGTTCCTGGGTCGGCAGCGGCACCCGCGCCTGTTCCAACGCGGCCAACGGGGTGACCCATGCCGACAGCGAAGTCGCGAAGGACTTCCCGAGGAACGGTCCGAGCGGCTGGTACTCCCAGGCCTGGATATCGCGCGCGGACCAGTCGTTCACCAGGGCGACCCCGAAGACGTGCGCGGCGAAATCGTCGACACCCACAGGAACGCCGAGCGTCGACCCGGTGCCGACCACGAACCCCAATTCCGCCTCGATATCGAGCCGCTGTGACGGTCCGAATTCCGGTGCACCCGAATCAGTCCGGCGTTGCCCCTGTGGACGGATCACGGGGGTTCCGGAAACCACGACGGTGCCCGCCCGCCCGTGATATCCCACCGGCAGATGACGCCAATTCGGCAGCAACGGTTCACTGTCGGGCCGGAACAGCCTGCCCAGATTCGTCGCGTGGTCGATGCTCGCGTAGAAGTCGACGTAATCGCCGATCGTCACCGGCAATGCCATCCGCACCGAACGCACAGGATGCACCACCTCGACAGGCAAAGCGGTGTCGGCCAATTCACGCAGCCGCGCACGAACAGCGCCCCACCGAGCGGGCCCGGTGGCGAGAAAGGCATTGAGATCGGGGCGAGCGAAGACCGGATCACCCAGCAGTGCGGCGAGATCCAGGACCATATCGCCGAGACGCACACCGACCCGGAAGGATTCACCCGGCGGGGCGAACACCCCGTACGGCATATTCTCCGGCCCGAACAGCGAGTCCGGCGCCACCTCGACGCGAAGCAACCGCCCGCTCACCGCGGCCCACGCCCCGACCAGGTCCACGCGTATCCGGGATCCTCGCAGGCCAGCGCGCCTTCACCGAGCTGCAACGGCCGGAAGGTATCCACCATCACCGCCAGCTCGTCGAAGAATTCCGCACCGATACTGCGCTCGTAGGCGCCGGGTTGTGGGCCGTGCGCGTAGCCGCCGGGATGCACCGACACCGAACCCTGCGCGATCCCGGAACCCTTGCGCGCCCCGTAGTTTCCGCCGCAATAGAACATGATTTCGTCGGAGTCCACATTCGAGTGGTAATAGGGCACCGGAATCGAGAGCGGGTGGTAATCCACCTTGCGCGGCACGAAATTGCAGATCACGAAATTGGCACCCTCGAAGGCTTGATGCACCGGCGGTGGCTGATGCACCCGCCCGGTGATCGGCTCGAAATCGGCGATGTTGAAAGTGAACGGATACAGGCACCCGTCCCAGCCGACTACATCGAAAGGATGAGTGGCATAGGTCAACCTGGTACCGATCACCTCCGCTCCGGCGCGATGCTTGACCAGCACCTCCACATCGGTGCCCTCGGCGAGCAACGGTGTGGTCGGTCCGTGCAGATCCCGCTCGCAGTACGGTGAGTTCTCCAGCAGCTGACCGAATTTCGACAGGTACCGCTTGGGCGGGGTGATGTGGCTCGACGCCTCGATCACATACGCGCGCAAGGGTGCTCCACCCGTCGGCAGCCAGCGGTGCGTCGTCGCTCGCGGCATGAGCAGCTGGTCGCCCTGGTGCACCGGCACCGTGCCGAACACGCTCTCCACCACCGCCGCACCGGATTCCACGTACACCAGTTCGTCGCCGATGGCATTGCGGTACAGCGGCGACGCCGCCTCGGAGACCACATACGAGATCCGCACATCGGCATTCGCCAGCAGCAGCCGCCGGCCCGTCACCGGATCTGTCGCGGCGGGTGTGTCGCCGGGGAACAGGTCGGGCAACCGCAGATGACGATGGCGCAGTGGATGATTCGGTGTGAGCGACTGGTCGCCCAGCTCCCACACCGTCGAGTCGACGATGGCGGGTGGCAGGCCCCGGTGATAGAGCAGCGAGGAGTCGCCGGAGAACCCCTCCTCGCCCATGAGCTCCTCGTAGTAGAGGTTGCCCCGCTCATCGCGATGCTGCGTGTGCCGCTTGGGCGGCACCGCCCCAACACACCGGTAGAACATGCACAACCTCCCGCGGGTCGGATATTCCTGACCCCACGGTACCGCTGTGGATAGGTCTCAGTCGGTGAACTCGGCGATCACGGGAGCGTGGTCGCTGGCGCCCTTGCCCTTGCGTTCCTCGCGGTCGACGAAGGCGTCCTTGGTGCGGTCGGCGAGGGCGGGGGAGGCCAGCACGAAGTCGATGCGCATGCCCTCCTTGCGGGGAAAACGCAGCTGGGTGTAGTCCCAATAGGTGTAGACGCCGGGGCCGGGCGCGAACGGGCGCATCACGTCACGGAAGCCGGTGTCGAGCATCGCCTGGAAGGCGGCGCGCTCGGGTGCGGAGGTGTGGGTCTTGCCCTCGAAGAGCTTCGGATTCCACACGTCGTCGTCGGTGGGCGCGATATTCCAGTCGCCGACCAGGGCGATCTGGGCCGAGGGGTCCTCGGTGAGCCAGCGGGCGGCATCGGCGCGCAGCGTCGAGAGCCATTCGAGTTTGTAGGCGTAGTGCGGGTCGCCGAGCGAGCGGCCGTTGGGGACGTAGAGGCTCCACACCCGCACCCCGCCGCAGGTCGCGCCGATCGCCCGCGACTCGACCACCGGCGAGTCGAGCAGCGAGTCGCCCGCGTTCTTGTCGAAACCGGGCTGATCGGGGAACGCCACCTCCACGTCGTCGAGCCCGACCCGCGACACGATGGCCACACCGTTCCACTGATTGAGCCCGATATGGGCCACCTCGTACCCGGCCGCCTCGAACTGCTCGAACGGGAACTGATCGTCGCGGCACTTGGTTTCCTGCAGCGCGAGCACGTCGATGTCGTGGCGGTCGAGCAACGCTATTGCCCGGTCGACGCGGGAGCGGATCGAGTTCACATTCCAGGTGGCCAGACGCACGTGCGAGGTCCTTTCCGGGGGTATCTACCGAGGTTACCGGGGGTTATCCCTGCGGCGCGGCGTAGCGGTAGCTGTGGTGTTCGATGAAGCCGAGTTCGCGGTAGAGGGCCAGTGCGGTGGCGTTGCCGACTTCGACCTGGACGTAGGCGTGGGTGGCGCCCTGGTCGGCGCCCCAGCGGATCAGCTCGGCGCAGACCAGGGTGGCCAGGCCGTTGCGGCGGTGCGCGGCGGCCACGGCGACGCAGGTGAGGCCGACCCAGCGCCGGCCGTCCGGCGCCGTGGTCACCGCGCCGCGCCCGATGGCGAGGGCTTCGGGCACACCGAGGGTGGCGAAGCCGACGGTGCCGTCGAGGACGGAGGTGAGCACGTCACGGTCGGGTTCGCGAACGGCCGGGTCGAGCGGGATCTCGCCGCGGTAGCGGTGGGTGCGCAACCAGCCCTCGTCCGGTTGCGCGGCGATGCGAACCATCGAAGGGCCCTGGGGCAGCACGAAGTTCGAGATGTCCAGGCCGAGCACCACGGTCTCGCTCCAGCTGTTCCAGCCGGGCGGAACCGGGGCGAGCCGGTCGGGTAGTTGCAGCAGCAGCGGCAGACCGCGCGCGGTGTACCAGTCGGCGATCCGGTGCATCGTCTCGATCGACAAGGTGGCGGGCACGCCCGACTCACCGAGCGGCACAGCCGAATTCGCCCGGCCGGTGTATCCGTTGCCCGCGCGGACCAGCCAGCCGTCGATCCACGTGTGCTCGACACCGGGCCAGCCGCCTGCCGCCGCCGTCTCCAGCGACCGGATCTCCTTGGTCCGAATCGGCCTCGGCCCCAACGCCTTCAGCGCGACGACCCGATCCGCTGCGACCGAAACCACCTCGCCCTCGGCGGTGCGCACCGACGGGGGCGTCATCGACACCAGCTCGCCGATCACATCGGTGAGCGGTTGTGGATAACCCGCCGGCAGCTGATACCGCATCACCACCCGCTTGCCTATGGGGATGTCCGTCATGGTTGTCGGCCGCCTCGATCTGGACTGACCGGAGGGTGCGACGAAGAAGTGCCCGGAGGGAGGGAAGATCGAGGGAACAGGCCGACAACCCGCGGCGCCAGCCGCCATGTATCAGTCATTGCCGAAGGGGTCGGGCACAGTGCCCGGGACCCAGCTCAAACCCGGCTTGCCCCAACCGTTTCGCTTGATCGCCTTCTTGGCGGCGCGGGCGTTGCGGCCGATCAGCACGTCGACGTAGAGGAAGCCGTCGAGGTGGCCCACCTCGTGCTGCAGCATGCGCGCGAAGAACCCCGTGCCCTCGATGTCGACCGGTTCGCCGTGCTCGTCGGTGCCCGTGACGCGCGCCCAGTCGGCGCGGCCGGTGGGGAACTGCTCACCGGGCACCGACAGGCAGCCCTCTTCGTCGTCGTCGGGATCGGGCATGGTCTCCGGGATCTCGGAGGTCTCGAGCACCGGGTTGACGACGGCGCCCTTGCGGCGGATCTGGTTGCCCTCGGCGTCGAAATCGGGGCAGTCGTAGACGAACAGCCGCTTGCCGACCCCGACCTGGTTGGCCGCGAGGCCGACACCCTTGGAGGCCTCGAGCGTTTCGTACATGTCCGCGATCAGCCCGGCCAGCTCCGCCGGGGTCTCCGTCACCGGGGCGGTAGCGGTGTGGAGAACGGGGTCACCGACGATCACGATCGGGAGAATTGCCATGGTGGCCATTATCGCCGCAGGATCGCCCGCGCGAGCGGCGGCCCCTGTGCGCCGCGACACTCCTACTGGCCCGCAGTCAACACGCCGGGGCAGCGGTCGAAGGATCGGGCGGGCTCATGGTTGAATGATCCGCGACGTGCAAGCGTCATTTTCATCTCGTGATACTCGGCGAGGGAGCAAGATGGACGGCGCAGCGGCTCGGCACATCCCCCAGGATTCGGCCGACGATGGCTCCGGTCTCAGTCGGCGTGAACTCGACATCCTCGACTTCGAACGCAAATGGTGGAAGTACGCGGGCGCCAAGGAAGACGCGATCCGCGAACTGTTCTCGATGTCGGCCACCAGGTACTACCAGGTGCTCAATGCCGTCGTCGACAAGGAAGAAGCACTCGCGGCCGACCCGATGCTGGTCAAGCGACTGCGCCGGTTGCGCGCGAGCAGGCAGAAGGCCCGCGCCGCCCGCAAACTCGGGTTCCAGGTCTGAGATGCGAGCGACATCGCGGCCGATGCGACTAGGGTTGCGCGGGTGAGCAACCCGAATCCCACCCCCGGCGGCCCACCGCTGCGCGCGCTGGCGATGGTGTTGATCGCGCTGGCCATCGTCTTCGCCGGTCTGGGTGCGATGTCGTTGTCGAATTCCGGTGCCGAGGCGGCCGATCCGGTCGAGCAGACCGAGACCACCACCTCGAGCGCGGTGGCGCAGGCCCCGGCGACCACGGCCGCCCCGACCACCACCAGCGCGGCCGCCGCCCCGACGACGACAACCACCGTCGCGCCGACGACCACGACAACGACCACCACGCAGGCCGCGGCGACGAGCGACAAGGACATCCCCGTCCGCGTCCTGAACAACAGCCTCGTCGCGGGCTTGGCCGCGCGCACCGCGAGCGAACTCGGCGCGGCGGGCTGGACCAATGTGAGCACCGGCAACTACAGCGGTTCGAACCTCACGACGACCACGGTGTACTACGGCACCGCACCGGGCGAAGAGGCCGCGGCCGCCGAGATCGCCGCGCAGGTCGGCGGAACCGTTGCCCCGAAGACCGCCGACGCCACGCCCGGTGTCGTCGTCGTCCTGACAGGACGCTGAGCCGGCACGGCACGCGGTGCCGCAGGGCGTGTTCGCGCTGTGGCATCATCTTCAGCGGTACTGCCCCAGTCCGATAAGGAGTCCCCTGATGGCCACGTCGTCCACTCGTCGCCCGTCCTGGCGCATTGTGACCCCGGTTGTCGCGGTCGCCGCGTTCGGGCTCGCCGCCTGCACCAACAGCCAGGAGTCGAGTGACGTCAAGGGCACCACGCCGCCGGTGTGGACCGGCTCGTCCGCCCCCGCGGGCGGTGGCGAGGACCACGGCACCGGCCATCCGGCTCCCTCTGCCTCCGGCGAACCCGGCGCGCACGGCGACGACCACGGCGCCTCGACCGGCGGTCTGAAGGCCGAGCTGAAGAACAGCGCGGGCGCCGGTGTCGGCACCGCGACCATCGTCGCCGAGGGCAACCACCTGGTCGTCACCGTCGAGGCGCACGGCCTGACCCCCGGCTTCCACGGCCTGCACTTCCACCAGAACGGCACCTGCGAGGGCGACTTCACCTCGGCCGGTGGGCATCTGCAGGTCGGCGGGGCCACCGCGCACCCGGCCAGCGGTGACCTCACCTCCCTGCAGGTCGGTGCCGACGGCTCGGCGAAGCTGGTCACCCGCACCGACAGCGTCACCCTGGACAACATCAAGGGCAAGGCCCTGATCGTGCACGCGGGTGCCGACAACTTCGGCAACATCCCGCCGCGCTACACCCGGGAAGGCGGCACCGGCCCGGACGAGACCACCCTGTCCACCGGTGACGCGGGTGCCCGAGTGGCCTGCGGCGTCGTCGGTTAGCGAGACCCGCTGATGGCCGGGGCAATTCAGCCGGTGCCGTTTCGCGGTTCGCCCCGGCCGACAATCGGCATCGAATGGGAGATCGCGCTCGTCGACAAGGTCACGCGCGATCTGTCCAATACCGCCTCGGCGGTGTTCGACGCCGTCGGCGACCTGCGCGCCCACGACGGGACGCAGCAGGTCACCAAGGAATTGCTGCGCAACACGGTGGAATTGGTCACCGGTGTGCACGAGACCGTCGGCGGCGCGGTCGAGGACCTGCGCACCACTATGGACGCCGTGCGGCGCGCGGCCGACCCGCTCGGCGTCGACCTGTTCTGCGCGGGCACGCATCCGTTCGCCCAGTGGTCGGCCCAGCAGCTCACGCGCTCACCGCATTACGACGAGCTGATCGAGCGCACCCAGTGGTGGGGCCGTCAGATGCTCATCTGGGGTGTGCACGTGCACGTGGGAATCTCGCACCGCGACAAGGTCTTTCCCATCCTGAACTCGCTGCTGCTGTCGTATCCGCATCTGCTCGCGCTCTCGGCGTCCTCGCCGATGTGGTCCGGCGACGACACCGGCTACGCCAGCAACCGCGCGCTGATGTTCCAGCAGTTGCCCACCGCCGGACTGCCGTTCCAGTTCGAGAACTGGCGCCAGTTCGAGGGTTTCGTGCACGACCAGATGAAAACCGGTGTGTTCGAACAACTCGGCGGCATGCACTGGGACATCCGGCCCGCGCCCAAGTGGGGCACCATCGAGATCCGGGTGTGCGACGGGCTGTCCAGCCGCGCCGAACTCGCCTCGCTGGCCGCGCTGATCCACTGCCTGGTCGTCGATCTGGAACGCAGGCTCGACGACGGCGAACAGCTGCCGACCCTGCCGCCCTGGCATGTGCAGGAGAACAAATGGCGGGCCGCGCGCTACGGACTCGATGCCATCGTGGTCGTCGACGACGCGAGTAATGAGCGTTTGGTCACAGACGACCTGATGGACCTGCTCACCCGGTTGGAGCCGACCGCACGCCGTCTCGGCTGCGCCGACGAGCTCGCCGCCGTGGCCGAGATTCCCCGCCACGGTGCCTCCTACCAGCGTCAACGCCGGGTTGCCGCGCAGTCCCAGGGTGATCTTGTCGCGGTGGTCGACTCACTGGTACGCGAGCTCGATCAGTAGCGTTCAACTACCCAGCCCGGTGGCGTTAACCCGCCGTTTACGATGGGTGGATGCTTGTCGAACATCCGCGTGCTGCCGCGGGGGGTGCCACCCTCGGTTCCCGTCTGCGCGAACCGAGGACGCTCGCCGCGGTTGCGGTGTCGGCGGTCCTGCTGCTGCTGATCGGCCTGCAGATCGCGGCGTCGATCAGCGGCTTCGAAGGACCACTCGCCAGCTTGGCGCGCGACTATGTCGGCACGCCCAAGTCGATGTCGGTTCCGTGGGCCGGTCTCGTCCTCGCGCTGGTCGGGGTGTCGGCGCGCAGGCGGGTGTTCGCGGTGAGTGCCGCGATCGGGATCGACGCGGTGTTCGTCGCGCTGCGGCTGCTCGACGGTAAACCGTTCACCGTCGGCAACGGGCCGACCATCGTGCTCACCGCCCTCGCGATCATCGCGGCGGTGCGCTGGCAGGGACGCGAACGTACCGACGCGCTGAAGGCCGCGGCACTGGGTGCCTTGCTCATCCTGGCGACGAAGGTCGGCGACGTGTGGTTGCACGTCACCTCGGCGGTTCACCCGACGGTGCTCGACGAATACCTGCTGCTCGCCGATCACGCGCTCGGCGACCCGTCGTGGGTGGTCGGCCGGGTGCTCGAGGTCCTCGGTCCCGAGGTGTACGCGGTGCTGCACTGGGTCTACATCGAGCTGCCGGTGGCGGCGATCGTTGTCGCGGTGTGGCAGTTGCGCCGCGTGGTCACCACGGGAATCTGGCCGGGGCACTATCTGGTTCGCACGTTCCTGGTGCTCGGGTTGGTCGGGCCGCTGTTCTATGTGCTGTTCCCCGTGGTCGGCCCGATGTTCGCCTTCGGCGCCGACGGTAACGGCTTCCAGCTCGGCAACTTCTGGCCCTCGGCGCTGCCGCCGATCGGGCAGAGCCCGGCACCGCTGCCGTTCGACGAGTTCACCCCGCGCAACTGCATGCCCTCGATGCACACCGCCTGGGCGCTGTCGCTGTTCATCCACACGCGTCGCGATGTCGACGGCAGCCGCGCCCCCGCGTGGTTGCGGTGGGGCGGGGCGTTCTGGCTGGCCGCGACGGTCGCGGCGACGCTCGGGTTCGGTTACCACTACGGCGTGGATCTGGTGGCGGGTGTGGCGCTGTGCCTGACCGTCGAATCGGCGCTGCGCGAACCCGAGCGAGGCTGGGACGCGGCGCGGATCCGCTTGGTCGCCCTCGGATCGGCCGTGTTCGGTGGTCTGCTGCTCGGTTACCGCTACCTGGCGGTCGAGATGGCGCAGTACCCGGTGCTGGCCGGCGCCATCGTGATCGGGCTGCTCGCGGCGGTCGCCGTGGCATTCCATCTCACCTGGTTCGCCGCCGCGCCCGACCGGGCACCGGCCGCGGTTCGGGTGTAGTCAGTCAACCTCGTCGCCGAGTTCGTTGACGCGCAACAGGCCGTCGCGGTGTCGTTGCTCGCGGTAGGCGGTGCGCCCGAGCAGATGCGCGACCACCGGTGCGGTGATGATCGTGAACAGCGCGGTGAGCACGAGCATCCACACATTCGCGTCGCCGCGCAGGTCGATCCCGGTGCCGATGAGAACCATGATCAGGCCGATCACCTGCGGTTTGGTCGCCGCGTGCATCCGGGTGAGGGTGTCGGGGAAGCGCACGATCCCCAGTGCCGCGGTGCACGCGAGGACACAGCCGAGCACGATCAGCGGCGCCGACACCCACTCCCAGCCGCTCATCGGTCGTCCCGCACGCGAAAGCGCGTCACCGCGGCCGAGCCGAGGAAACCGACGAGGGCCAGCGCGACGATCGCCGGAATGACGGTGGTGTCGTTGCTGTAGGCCGCCCACACCGCGAGCCCGGACGCGGCGATGGCCATCAGCGAGTCGATCCCGACCACCCGGTCGAGGGTGCTCGGTCCGGCGAGGACGCGGTAGGCGGTACAGATGGCGGCGAACGACAGCAGCACCGCCGCGATGACAGCGACGACGGTCATACCTGAACCTCCGGTCCGTGATGCCGCTCGCCTCGTCGTTCGAAGGCGTCGATGATGAGACGTTCCAGGCGGCGGGTGGTGCGGTAGAAGTCGTCGACCGCCTTGTCGCTGCCCACATCGAGCACGTGGACGTACACCACGCAGCGCTGACGGTCGATCTCGAGCACCATGGTGCCGGGAATGAGATTGAGCAGATCGGTACAGATCACCAGCACCAGATCCGACTGGATGCCGAGGGCCACGCGCAGCACACCCGACACCGGCGGGCCCGCGGGCCGCAGTGCGAACCAGGCCACCTGCACGCTCGACTCGAGTGCGTAATAGGTTGCCGCGGCGATCAATTCGAGGAAGGACAGCGGGTGGAACCGGCCGGTCACCGGGATCCGTGGCAGCGGAAGCGCGAACACGACGATCAGCGCGACCACTCCACCGGCGAGCACATTGGCCGCGCTGAGGTCGCCCCACAGGGCCACCCACACGGCGGTCAGCCAGGCGAGGACGCCGAGTCGTAAGACGTTCTGCCGGTTCACGAGCCGGCGCAAAACTGTCATCGCGGCTCCTGTCCACCGAGGACGGATTGGATATATACCGACGGGTCGTTCAGATCAGCCGCGGCGCGTTCGGCGATACCGAGTACGGGCCCGGCGAACACGGTGAGCGCGAGGCCCGCGGTGATCAGCCCGGCGGTGGCGAGCACCATCAGCGCGGGCATGCGGCCGGGGTCGGTGCGGTCCTCGTATTGCACGTCGGTCGAATCCTCCACCAGGGTGGGCGGTTTCGCGGCGCTGAGATGACCCTCGGGTGCTTCTTCGCGTGGACGCCAGAACGCTTTGCCCCAGACGCGCGCCACCGCGTAGAGCGTGAGCAGGCTGGTGATCACCGAACCGGCGACCAGTACCCAGGCCAGCACGCTGCCGTCGGCCGCGCCCGCCTCGAGCAGGGTCACCTTGCCGATGAAGCCCGAGAACGGCGGAATACCACCGAGATTCAGCGCCGGTATCAGAAACAGCAGCCCGAGTAGCGGACTCGCCGAGGCGAGCCCACCGAGGCGGCGCAGCGACACCGACCCGGCCTGGCGCTCGATCAGGCCGACGGCGAGGAACAGCGCCGTCTGCACCAGAATGTGGTGGGCCACATAGAACACCGCGCCGGTGAGCCCGGCCGACCCGGCCAGCCCGATACCGAAAATCATGTACCCGATGTGGCTCACGAGGGTGAACGACAGCAGACGCCGGATATCGGTCTGGGCGATCGCGCCGAGAATGCCGACGAGCATGGTCGCCAGTCCGCACACCAGCAGGATGTCGTCGAACGCACCGTCCGGGAACCACAGCGTGTGCGTCCGGATGATCGCGTACACACCGACCTTGGTGAGCAGGCCCGCGAACACGGCGGTCACCGGCGCGGGCGCGGTGGGGTAGGAGTCGGGCAGCCAACTCGACAGCGGGAACACCGCCGCCTTGATCCCGAACGCCACGAGCAGCACGGCGTAGCAGGCCGTGCGCACCCCCTGCGGTGTCGCCTCGAGCCGGACGGCCAGTTGCGCGAGGTTCAGGGTGCCGGTGGCCGCGTAGGTGAGGCCGATGCCGATCAGGAAGATCATCGACGACACCATCGACACCATCACGTACGCGATGCCGGTGCGGATGCGTTCCTCGGTGGCGCCGACGGTGAGCAGCACGAACGAGGCGGCGAGCAGCAGCTCGAACCCGACGAACAGGTTGAACAGGTCGCCGGCCAGGAACGCCATCGACACACCGGCCGTGAGCACCAGGTAGGTGGGCCGGTAGATGGAGGTGGGCTGGTTCTCGTCGCCGTCGGAGATGTTCTGCCCCGCACCGTAGATCGACACGAGGAGCAGGACGAACGCCGAGACCAGCAGCATCGCCGCGCTGAGCCGGTCGACGACGAGGGTGATCCCGATCGGGGTCGGCCAGCCACCCACCTGCACCGCCGTCGTGCCGTCGCGGTCGGCGAGGTACAGCAGCAGCGCGCTGATGACGAGCACACCCGACAGCGCGACCATCGACACCAGCCGCTGGACGCGCGGTCGGCGCCCGAAGATCAGGGTGACCGCGGCGGCGAGCAGCGGGACGAGCACCGGCAGCGCGGCGAGGTCGGGAAGCAACTGCGGGGAGAGGGTCATTCGGCCGGGTCCTCGCTCTCGCGCCGGGCCGCGACCTGGGTGTCCTCGGGGTCGTTGCGGACGTCTTCGGTGGTGGTCAGCCGGTAGGCGCGGTAGGCGAGGGCGAGCACGAACGCGGCCAAACCCATCGTGATGACGATGGCGGTGAGCACCATCGCCTGGGCCAGTGGATCGGCCATACCGTCGGGCGAGGTGTCCGAGCCGGACAGCACCGGTGGGTTACCGTCCGGCCCGCCGCCGACAGTGAGGATCAGCAGGTTCACCGCGTTGCCGAGCAGGATGATCCCCAGCAGCATCTTCGACACCACCCGCTCGAGCACCAGATACACCCCGCAGGCGGTGAGCGCGCCGATCGTGAGCAGCATGACGAGATTGGCGCTCATGAGATCTCCTTGTCCAAGCGGGCGCCGAGGCTGCGCAGGACGTCGAGGGTGAGGCCGACGATCACCAGGTACACGCCGAGATCGAAGAACATGGCGGTGACGAGTTTGATGTGGCCGAGCACCGGCACGGTGATTTCGATGATCGCCGAGGACAGCGGTGGGGCCCCGAGCAGCAGCGAGGTGGTGGCCGTCCCGGCGGCGAGGATCAGGCCCGCGCCGAGGAGGTGTCCGGCGTCGACCGGCAGGGCCTCGCCGAGTTCGTAGCGCCCTCCCGCCAGGTAGCGCAGGGTGAGGGCGAGCCCGGCGAGCAGGCCACCGGCGAAGCCGCCGCCGGGCGCGTTGTGGCCGGAGAAGAAGAAGTACACCGACAGGACCATGATGGTCGGGAACAGCAGCCGGGTGGTGATCTGCAGGACCATCGACCGTTCGCGCCGGTCGAGCAGCCGGGCGGCGGGCAGCCAGCTCACCGCGTCGGGGTTGTAGTTCGGTGCGTCGGCGGCGCGGGGGGCGCTGCCGAAGCGGCGGCTGCGGAACACCAGCGAGGCCACGCCGGTGGCGGCGACGACGAGGACCGAGATCTCGCCGAGGGTGTCCCAGGCGCGGATGTCGACGAGCAGCACGTTCACCGCGTTCTTGCCGCCACCCACCCGGTAGGCGGCGTCGGGGATGGTGCGCCAGATCGGTTCGCTGTGCCGGGCGGCGGAGGCGAACGCGGCGAGTACCGTCACGGTGACGCCGACCGCGATGGCGAGCAGCGCGCGACGGACCTTGAACGCGGCGGCATAGCCGTCGGCGATCTCGGCCGGGAATCCGCGCAATACCAGCACGAAGATCACCAGAGTCAGTGTCTCGACCAGGAATTGGGTCAGCGCGAGGTCCGGTGCGCCGTGCAGCGCGAAGATCACGCCGCAGCCGTATCCGGTGACACCGACCACGAGCACACTGGCCAACCTGTTGCGCAGCACCGTCGCCGCGAGGGCCATGGCGATCATGATCGCGCCGATCACCGCCTGCAACGGTGAATCCCACAGGTGCAGGGTGATGCCCGTGCGGGTGCCGGTCGCGAGCATCACGGCGGGCAGCACGATGAGCGTGCAGAGGATGAAGGCCTGGCTGACGGGCAGCGAACCGGACTGCACTGTGCCGGTGAGGCGAAGCGAGAGCCGGTCCATCGCTCGCAGCGCGGCGTCGTAACCCCGATCGGCATTGCCGAGTCGCGGGCGCGCAGGTTCGTGAATCCTGTTGCGCACCAAGAACAATGCGAAACCGACCAGCACGATGACGGCGGTGAGCGCGAGGGCGGGCGTGAAGCCGTGCCACAGCGCGAGCGCCCCGTCGAGGACGCCCGGCAGGGTCTTCGCGTACGGGCTCAGCCACTCGTCGACGACCCCGGCGCCGAACCCGCCCGCCAGCCCGGCCACCGCGAGCACGGCAGGCGGGCCGACCAGCAGCGGTCCCGGCGCGTGCCAGGTTGTCGTGACGCCGGGGCTCGTGCCGAACGCGGCCCACAGGAACCGCGCGCTGTAGGCCACGGTGAGGGCCGAGCCGACGGCGATACCGATCAGCAGCAGCACCCGCACCAGCGGGCTGAACACCTGCGCCGCCCACACCGCGCTCAAGGCGGATTCCTTGCCGACGAACCCGAGCATCGGCGGCAACCCCGCCATGCTGATCGCCGCGGTCGCCGCCACCGCGCACAGCACCGGCGCGCGCCGCCCGAGCCCCGACAACCGGCGCAGATCGCGAGTCCCCGTGCCGTGATCGATGATGCCGACCACCATGAACAGGCACGCCTTGAACAAGCCGTGCGCTACCAGCAGCGCCAGCCCGGCGAGCGCGGCATCCGGGGTGCCGATGGCCATCATGGTGATGAGCAGTCCGAGCTGGCTCACCGTGCCGAACGCCAGTACCAGTTTCAGGTCGTGCACCTGCATGGCCCGCCAGCCGGCCAGCAGCATCGACGCGATCCCCAGCGGCAGCACGAGCGCATGCCACGGTGGGGTCTGGGAAAGGGCGGGTGCCAGGCGGGCGACCAGGTAGATGCCCGCTTTCACCATCGCGGCGGCGTGTAGATACGCGCTCACGGGAGTCGGCGCGGCCATCGCACCGGGCAACCAGAAGTGCAGTGGCACGATCGCCGACTTGCTCAGCGCGCCGACGAGCACGAGCACCACCGCCACCGACACCGCGATCCCGCCGGGTGGAGAGTCGCGGGCCAGCACGTCCGACAGCAGGAAACTGTCGTAGCGCAATCCGAGGATGACGATGCCGACCAGCATCGCCAGCCCACCCGCCGCCGTGACCAGCAGCGCCTGGATCGCGGCGCGGCGACTCGCGGCCTGCTCGGCGTAGTGGCCGACAAGCAGGAACGACAGCACCGTGGTGATTTCCCAGAACACGTAGAGCAACAGCATGTTGTCGCTGGTCACCAGGCCGAACATGGCACCGGAGAAGCCGACCAGCTCGGCCGCGAATATCCCGAGCCGCGCCTCGTCACGGTCGAAATAGCGCCCGCAATAGGCCAGGATCAGCGCGCCGATGCCGAGGACGAGCACACACATCACGGCGGCGAGTGAATCGAAGCGCAGGTCGATGTCCATCGAGATCTGCGGCGCCCACCGCACCCGGCTGGTGACGGTGACGCCCCAGTGCGCGATCACCCACCCGAGGCTGCCGAGCGGAACCAGCGCCAGCAGGTAGAAAGCGTTGCGGCCCAGTGCTCGCACGCACAGCGGGGCCGCGAGCGCGGCCATTGCGTGAGCGAGCAGGACAGCGAGCAACCGCGCCTCCGGGTCTCCTAGCGTGTGGCGAGCCCCGATCCTACGGGCGCGGAGACGATGCGCGTCGGCACCGAGGCTGTCGCGTCGGCCATGTCGGCACCGGTGTGGCTATGACCTGGGTGCCGGTTCGGCGGGCCTGATCCAATAGAACAGCGCCAGCGCGACCGCGGCGCCGATCGTGATGGCCAGCGCCGTGAACCCGGGGACCTGGTCGTCGGCGTTCACCCCGCCCGCGGGCCAGTTGCGCAGGCGGGTGGGGATGGCCCACAGGATCGACGGTAGATACAGCGCCCCGAGGGCCAGTACCGCGCTCGGCAGATAACTCACCCGCACCGAGGCGAAGCCGTACCCGGCGACGGCGGCGAGCAACCCGGTGCCGATCATCCAGGTGACAGTCCAGCCGAAATTGTCGGTGAACAGCGAGAAGACCGCGATCGCGGCCGCACCGAGCAGCACCGGCCACGGCGACGGCCGCGCCAGCCCGGCCAGCACGGTGATCACGACCACCGCGATCACGACAAGCAGGTTCCAGCCGAGGCTCGGCGCGTCACCGAGCGAATCGGCCACGGCGGCCAGGCTGACCGCGAGCAGCACGGCGGCGCCGTCACGATCGGGCAGCAGCAGGGCGGTGACGAAGGCCGCGGTGACGGTGAGGACCACCGCGAGACCCACCTGTGCGGTGCTGGCGCGTCGTCCGTCGAATTCGCCCGAGAGCCATTCGGTGGTGAGCAGCAGGGTCAGTGCGAGCAGGGTGGTCGCGATGATCGGGGAGATCGGCAGGTCGGCGGCCAGCCGGGGCGGGGCGCCGAGGATGACGCCGTGCTGGTGCCGTGCGGTGTTCACCGCGAGCAGGACCAGGGCGAACAGCACCAGCCAGGTGGGGCTGTGCGCGGACTTGTCGGCCTGGGTCGAATTCGAGGTGAAGATCGCGACCACCTCGCCGTACACGAACACCACGATCGTTCCGACCGCGAAACCGACCGCGGGCCAGCGCATCCGCAACGAGCAGATCCCGAGCGCGCCGTAGGCCGCGCCGCCGCAGATGCTGTCGATGTAGTTCTGGGTGGTCAGCACATCGGCCGAGGTCATCAGGGTGCCGATGTAGTAGTTCACGGCCAGTGCCGCCGTCGCGCAGGTGGCGGTGAGCCACACCAGCCCCGGCCGGGTGAGCGGGCGGACGAGCACCGCGACGACCACGGCGACGATGAGCCCGAGCGCGGCGGCCCGGGGGACGCTGTTGACCAGGCTGGTGACCCGGTACGGCGAATCGAGCGCCGAGGCGGCGGTGGTGCGGAACGTGAACGGCAGGAACAGCGCCATGCCCGCGACCGCGGCACCCGCGAACGCTGTCACCGCATCCAGACCATCACCGATCCTGGGCACGGTTCCGACGATACCGGCGAAACACGCACCACCTGGGAAATCAGCCCCCGGGGGCGGTTCATCCCCGGTTGCGCGCGTACTCCCGCAACGATTCGACCTGTGCGGGGTCGAGCGAGGGACGTACGGTGCGGCGGGCGGTCGCCACGTCCTCGGCGGTGACATCGGCGGCGGCCATGTCGCGGCGCAGCGCCGTGAGGGCGGCCTCGCGCAGCAGGGCGGCGCAGTCGGCCGCGGAGTAGCCGTCGAGGTCGCCGGCGAGGGCGGCCAGGTCGACGTCGTCGGCCAGCGGCACCGAGCGACCGGCGGTGCGCAGGATGTCGAGGCGCGCGGCCGCATCGGGCGGCGGGACGAACACCAGCCGTTCCAGCCTGCCCGGGCGCAGCAGAGCCGGGTCGATGAGTTCGGGCCGGTTGGTCGCCCCGAGCACCACCACATCGCGCAGCGGCTCCACCCCGTCGAGTTCGGTGAGCAGGGCGGCGACCACCCGGTCCGACACTCCCGAATCGCTGCTCTGTCCCCGGCGTGGGGCGAGCGCGTCGACCTCGTCGAGGAAGATCAGCGACGGCGCCGAATCGCGGGCCCGCTGGAACAGTTCGCGCACCGCGCGCTCCGACGAACCGACCCACTTGTCCATCAGCTCAGCACCTTTCACCGCGTGAACGCTGAGCTGTCCGGTCCCGGCCAAGGCACGGACCAGGAAGGTTTTGCCGCAACCGGGCGGCCCGTAGAGCAGCACGCCGCGCGGCGGCTCGATGCCGAGCCGGGCGAACGAGTCGGGGTGGCGCAGCGGCCACAGCACAGCTTCGGTGAGTGCCTGTTTGGTTTCCACCATGTCGCCGACGTCGTCGAGATCGAGGGAGCCGATGGCCAATTCCTCGGTGCCGGAACGGGACAGCGGCCGGATGACGTCGAGCGCGCCGATGAGGTCGTCCTGGGTGAGTTCGGGGTCGGCCTGTTCCCGGCTGGCCCGACCCGCAGCGCGCACTGCTGCCTCCCGGCACACCGCAGCCAGGTCAGCGACGACGAAACCCGGTGTGCGCGAGGCGATCACGTCGAGATCGAGCTTGCCCGACGGCACCTTGCGCAGCAGCTGTTCCAGTAGCGCGCGGCGCACGAGTGCGGTCGGCAGCGGCAGGGCCAGCTCGCGGTCGCACAGATCGGGTGCCCGCAGCCGTGAATCCACCTGTGCCGGATGCGCGGTGGTGGCCAGCAGCGCGACGCGTGGCGCGCGGACGGCGGCTCGCAACTGGTCGAGGATGAGAGTGGCGACAGGTTCCGCCTCCACCGGCAGCAGCGCGTCGATATCGGTGACGATCAGCACCCCGCCCTTGTCGGTGGCGATATCGGCGACCGCCGCGGCGACCTCACGCAACCGCGCGCCGCTCTCGCTCGCCCCGACGCTCGGCCCGTCGAGCACGACAACCCGGCGTGGCGCGGCGACCGCTTCGGCGAGGGTCGCCTTGCCCACGCCCGCCGGACCGGTGATGAGCACGCCCAGATGTGCCGGTGCGCCGAGGACTTTCAGCAGTTCCGGTTCGTCGAGCGCCAGACTCAGCCATTCGGCGAGCTTGGCAGCCTGGCTCTGCACGCCCGCCAGATCCTCCACCGGCACCGGCTCGCTGACCGCAGTCACCGCCGGTGCCTCGAGCGGGGTGTCGATGGCGCTACCGTCGCGCTCCAGCGCGTGCTGCACCGCCGCCGCGCCGCTGCCCCAGCCGACCGCCGAATTCGGTTGCACACTCACCGGACCCGGCCGCGGGTCGATCGCGGTGACCGTGAGCAGCTCGGTGGTCCAGGCGATCCCGAATGTGCGCGCCAGCGCCTGAGTGGTCGCCGCTGAGCTGATATCGGGACCGAGATCGCGTGGCAGCAGCGACACCGTGTCGCCGACGGTCACCACCTTGCCGAGCAGGGCCTGGCGCAGCGTCGCGGCGGGAATGCTCGCCATCGCCTGCGCCGAACCGCTCAGCGAGATCTGTTTGGCGCCGAACACCGTCACCGGGGCGACGGTCACCGCCGCGTTCTCCCGCAGCCCGACATTCGACAGGGTCACGTCGTCGAGCAGCGCGACGCCGGGCGGGTTGCCCGCGGGCGCCTTGGCCACCACCGCGGCCGTGCGCCGCGCGCCGATCAGCGCGATACCGTCCCATTCCCGCAGGCCGAGCGCCGTGAGCGTCTCCGGATGCAGACGAACCACCCCGCGACGGGCGTCGGCGGCCGAGGGATTGAGACGAGCGGTCAGCGAAAGTTCAGCCACCGTGCCATTCTGCCCGCTGCCCGGACCGAGCGCTGTGGACGATCAGCGATCGATTGGCTCATCCCAAGGTCGGAGTCTGTACGCTGCACCCGACGCGCCGGACGTGCCGGCGCCGCGATCCACCGGGGAAACCAGCAGATGAACCGAATCTCTTCCGTCGTCGCGACTGCCGGGGCACTCACCCTGATCCTGGCAGGCTGCGGTTCCGCCGACGAAGCCACCGACGCCTCCGGCCTGCGCAAGGGCACGCCCGCGAGCACCACCGCACCGGCCACGACCACGTCCAAGGCGGCCGCGAGCGGTTCGCAGGTCACCTGCTCGGAATTCAAGTCACTCGACAACGACGCGCAGACGCGGGTCATCGAGCAGATCCTGGCCGACAACCCCGGCGGCCCGTTCGAGGGCAGCCCGAACGTAGCGCTCGGCACCGCCAAACTGGTGTGCCTGGCACCGGGCAATGCAGACAAGACGGTGGCCGAGGCCGCCGGGATGACGCCCTGACCTCAGTGGATCAGTGACTGCCAGTTCTCGGGAACCCGGCCCGCCGGACCGGGGGCGGGCTGATCAGAGGGATGACTGGTCGGCGCCGCGAGTTCGGGTCCGCCCTCGTACATCTCGTTGGTCGCGAAGTTCCAGAACCAGTCCTCGCCGGGCTCGTAGCTCTGCATGAACGGGTGACCGGTGCTGCCGTAGTGCCGGGTGGCGTGCTGGCTGGGGGAGCTGTCACAGCAGCCGATGTGCCCGCACTGCGCGCACCGGCGCAGGTGCACCCACCAGCCACCGGCCTCGGTGCACTCGGCACACCCCGGCCCACTGGGCGGCACCGTTGGATCGATTCCTTCTGGCATTCGCTGACCTCCGTTTCCAGGCGGCTGGCGCCGCGGGGGTTCTCGGCGTGCTTGGAACCCTACGACCCGGCGGGTGCCTGCTGTGCGGGTTGCAGGGGCAGGCGCACGGTGAACCGCGTGTCGCCGGGAACGGAATCGACGCGGATGTCACCGTCGTGCTTGTTCACCACGATGCGGAACGAGATGTCCAGGCCGAGACCGGTGCCCTCACCGACCGGTTTGGTCGTGAAGAACGGTTCGAAGATGCGGTTGCGCGACTCCTCGGGAATACCGGGACCCGTATCGCCGATTTCGACTGCCACACAATCGTTCTCACGATAGGTGCGCACGGTGAGGGTGCCCTCGCCGCCCATCGCGTAGACCGCGTTGTCGATCAGATTCGTCCACACCTGGTTGAGTTCGGCGGCGAAGCACGGCACCGGCGGGAGGGCGCGGTCGTAGTCCTTGACCACCCGCACACCGTCACCGAGCTTGCGGTTGAGCATCACCAGGGTGGAATCGAGCAGTTCGTGCAGGTCGACGACCTGGTACGGCGCCCGGTCCATCTGTGAGTACTGCTTGGCCGCGCCGACGAGAGTGGAGATGCGGCCGGTGGAGTCGACGATCTCGTTCAGCAGCAGCTCGGTCTCGATGGTGTAGTTCAGCCAGCGCACCGCGCCCTCGAACACGTCGGCATGGCAGGCCTGCAGGGTCGCCTTCACCCCTTCGAGCCAGTCGACGTCGAGACCGGCCTGCACGAAGGTGGGCGCCAGGTTCCAGCCGTCGGCGATGCCCTCGTCGGTGAACCAGTCGGCGAGGGCGTCCTCGCGGTCGGCCGCCTCGAGCGGCGACAGATCCGGCGCCTTGGCCACCTGCTCGGCGGCCTGTTCCTGCAGCTCCACCAGGTGCACGAGGGCCTCGGTGGGGAACTTGCCCTCGGCCATCATCTTGAGCTTGTGCCGCATTCCGGCCACCCGCTCACGCAACCCGGCGGTGGCCCGCACGGCAGCGGCGGCGGGATTGTTGAGCTCGTGGGTGAGCCCCGCCGACAGCGAACCGAGCGCGACGAGCCGCTCACGCTCGGCGATGCGCTGATTGGACCGCCGCCCACCGAAGAACGCGCCCTCGAGCAGGTGCACCGCCATCGGGAACCACGCGTGCATCATCCGGGAGAAGTCGGCCGCGTCGAGCACAAGGAACCGGGACCGGCGCAGCACATACATCGACCCGTTGTAGTTCGGCTCGGCCTTGTCGCCCAGGTACGCCGTCCACGCGCCCGCGTACACACCGCGCTGGTCGGTGCGGTTGGTTTCCACCTCCACCCCGCCCGAGAGCTTGGTCAGCTTCACCTCGCCGTCGATGAGCACGTAGAAGCAGGTCGCGGGTTGGCCCTCGAGGAACACCGGCCCCGGGTCGACGTATTCGATGCGACCGGCCGCGCACAGCTCGGAAAGCTGTGCGTCGTCGAGCTTTTCGAACAGGAACAGAGTTCGCAGTTCTTCGGGATCACAGACCGACATCACGCCTCCTACGACAGGTACCGGTGCACGAACATCACGGCCATGGCGCCTTCGCCGACCGCCGAGGCGACCCGCTTGGCCGACTCGGCGTGCACGTCACCGGCCACGAACACCCCGGGCACGCTGGTTTCGAGGTGGTGCGGTGGTCGCGGCAGCTCCCAGCCTGCCGGGCGCGCGCCGTCGACGAGCAGGTCGGGGCCCGCCAGCACGTAGCCGGCGTCGTCGCGGGCGACGACACCGTCGAGCCAGCCGGTCTGCGGTGCGGCGCCGATGAACAGGAACAATCGTTGCGCGTCGACCTTGTCCTCGGTGCCGTTGCGGTTGTCGCGCAGGATGATCCGTTCCAGGTGCTGGTCGCCGTCGGCGCCGGCCACCTCGGTTTCGGTGTGCACGGTGATGTTCGGGATCTGCGCGATCTGCTGAATCAGGTAGTGCGACATCGACTTCTCCAGCGAGTCGCCACGCACCACCAGGTGCACGCCACGCGCGTGCCGCGACAGGAACACCGCGGCCTGCCCGGCGGAGTTCGCGCCACCGACGATGTACACCTCTTGCTCGGCGCATTCGGTGGCCTCGGTCATCGCCGAGCCGTAATACACGCCGCGCCCGGTGAATTCGTCGACACCCGGCGCCGGATGACGTCGGTAGTCCACGCCGGTGGCGATGAGAACCGTGTGCGCGCACAGTGATCCGCCGTCGGCGAAGCGCACAGTCCGTGCCGAACCGTTCACCTCCAGGCCGACGACCTCGCGGGTGGTGACGATCTCGGCACCGAACTTCGCGGCCTGCCTGCGTGCGCGGTCGGCCAGTTGCGCGCCCGAAAGCCCGTCGGGGAAACCGAGATAGTTCTCGATGCGTGAGCTCTGCCCGGCCTGCCCACCGGTCGCGGTGCGTTCCACCAGCACGGTGCGCAAACCCTCGGACGCGCCGTAGACGGCGGCGCCGAGCCCGGCCGGACCACCGCCGACGACGATCAGGTCGTAGAACTCGTCGCTGGCTTGCACGGTGAGACCGCAGCTTTCGGCGAGTTCGCTGTCGGTCGGCTGGATCAATGCCTCGCCCGCCTGGGTGATGACCACCGGACACGACTGCGGGTCGGCACCCGCCGCCTCGAGCAGCCGGGCGCCCTCGGGTTCGTCGCGCGGGTACCAGCGGTACGGCAACTGGTTGCGCGCCAGGAACTCTCGCACCTGTGAGGATCGCGGCGACCAGCGGTCACCGACCACCTTGGTCTCGTAGACGGGCCGCTGTTCGGCACTGCGCCAGGCGTCGAGGAGGCCGTCGATCACCGGATACAGCTTCTCCTCCGGCGGATCCCACGGCTTGAGCAGGTAGTGGTCGAGGTCGACGACGTTGATCGCGTTGATCGCCGCATCGGTGTCGGCGTAGGCGGTGAGCAATACGCGGCGTGCGTAGGGATGCAGGTCCATCGCCTGCTCGAGGAATTCGATGCCGTCCATACCCGGCATGCGGTAGTCGGCGATCAGCACGGCCACCGGCTGACCGCGCAGCTTCATCTCACGCAGGGCCTCGAGGGCCTGCGGACCCGATTCGGCGCGCAGAATGCGGTAGTCGGCGCCGAAGCGGCGGCGCAGGTCGCGCACCACCGCCCGCGAAACGCCGGGATCGTCGTCGACGCTCAGAATGGCCGGTTTGGTCATGGCGGGATTGCTCACCCCGCAAGTATCCCCCGTGCGCGGAATCAGAGCTGGCGCTGCAGTACCAAGTCGAGCTCGCTCGGGGTGAGCAGGCGTTCGAGGCGTTCGTCGCGTTTGCGGCGGGTGAAGGCGCTGCGCAGGGCGAAGCTGTCGTCCGGCTCGATGGTGGGGAGCAGCGGAACCTCGTTGATGTGCCTGCGTGGCAGGAGTGAGCGCAGTTTCACGGCCGATCACCTCGGGGTCGACGACGGGTATGCCGGGCGGCTGAGCCTCTTCGATCAGCTACTTCGATTAGCGAAGAGTTTGCCAGCATGTCCGAGTCGGTGCAAGCGGGACGGGGTGGACACGGCCGAAGGGCCGGTCGGTGACCTGCTTCGGTGCAGGTCACCGCCGTCGTGGTGGGATTTGCCGAGTCAGGACTTCCAGGCGGGCATGGTGATCACCTGTGCGGCATAGGACAACCCGGCGCCGAAGGCGATGAGCAGGGCCGTGTCGCCCGGCTTCGATTCGCCCTTGCGCAGTAACGCCTCCATGGCCAGCGGGATCGAGGCTGCCGAGGTGTTGCCCGCTTCCTCGATGTCGTTGGCCAGCGCGCAGCTCTCCGGCAGCTTCAGCACCCGGGCCATGATCTCGATGATGCGGCCGTTGGCCTGGTGCGGGATCATCGCGTCGAGTTCGTCGGTGGTCAGGCCCGCGCGATCGATCGCCTCCCGGCACACCTTCTCCAGCGAGTGCGCCGCCCAGCGGAACACCGCCGTGCCCTCCATCGTGAGGTAGGGCCGCACCGCCTCGACGCCCTTCTCCTCGATCTCGGCGAAGAACTCCATCCAGTCCTTGCTCTGGCGGATGGCGTGGTGCTGGGTGCCGTCCGAACCCCACACCGTCGGGCCGATGCCCTGCTCCGGCGCGGGCCCGACGATCACCGCGCCGGCGCCGTCGGCGAACAGGAAGGCGGTGGAACGGTCAATGAAATCGATGGTGTCGGTGAGCTTTTCGACGCCGATCACCAGCACGTGCTGGGAGGTGCCCGCGCGCACGAGGTCCGAGGCCATGCCGACGGCGTGGCAGAAACCGGCACAGCCCGCGGAGATGTCGAAGGCGGCGGCGCCGGTCATGTCCAGGTCGGTGGCGATGCGCGGCCCGATGGCCGGGGTGAGCAGCAGGTGGGTGGACGTCGCGACGATGACGCAGTCGACCTGATCGGCGGCGACACCCGCGGCGGCCATCGCGTCACGCGCGGCGGCAACGCTCATGGACTGCACGGTCTCGGAGTCCGAGGCGAAGCGGCGGGTCTTGATGCCGGATCGGGTCTGGATCCACTCGTCGCTCGAGTTGATCGGGCCCGCGACCTCGTCGTTGGTGACCACCCGGGCGGGGCGGTACACGCCCAGCCCGAGGATCGCGGTGTGCTCCGCGCCAGTCGTCTGGGCGATTCGAGCAGCCATGCGTATCTCCTCTGTACCTGGCAACCTGCGGGTTGCACCGCTGGGTGTACCTGAAGCATCGAAATCTGTCCCTCATCGCCCGTGACCCCTACGTGGACAACATGTGAACGCGTAGACATGAGGCGTCCTCATATTAGCGCGAAAATCTGTCCGAAGAGTGTCGATTGTCACAAGAGGCGAGGGGTATAACTGTGAGACGAGGCGATAGCTAGCCGACCCTTCGAGGGAACGAGGTACACAATGCTCGGACTCGGGATCATTGGTTGGATCATCATCGGCGGACTCGCCGGATGGATAGCCAGCAAGTTCATGAAGACCGACGCCCAGCAGGGCATCCTGCTCAACATCGTCGTCGGTATCGTCGGCGGTCTGCTCGGCGGCTTCATCCTGAAGCTGTTCGGCGTCGACGTCGAGGGCGCGGGCTGGATCTTCAGCTTCATCACCTGTCTGGCCGGTGCCTGCCTGCTGTTGTTCCTGGTCGGACTCTTCACCGGGCGCAGATCAGTGCACTGACGGCCACTGCGGGCGACGGGCTTCCCGTAAGGTGTGATCGCTGTTGTCATCACACGAAAGAGGGAGCCCGTGGCACGCCGCCCCACCCCGCCCGGCACGCCCGAGACCACCGGCGTCGGCCATGTCGTCGACCTGGTCCGGGCCGCTGTACCTCCGCTGCACCCCGCAGGCCTGCCGTTCGTGGCGGCGCCGCTGGCGGTGGCGGTCGTCGGCGGACGCAACAAGTGGGTTCGGCGGGCCGGTTTAGCCGCCGCGGCGGCCTGCGCAGCCTTCTTCCGGCACCCGCACCGGGTGCCGCCCAACCGCGCGGGCATCGTCGTCGCACCTGCCGACGGCGAGATCGCCCTCGTCGACACAGCTGTGCCGCCCGCCGAGCTCGGCCTGGGTGAGCAGCCGTTGCCGCGGGTGAGCATCTTCCTGTCCGTGCTCGACGTGCACGTGCAGCGCGTGCCCGTGTCCGGCACGGTGCGCGAGGTGCTGCACCAGCCGGGCAAATTCCTCTCCGCCGACCTGGCCGAGGCCTCCGACGCCAACGAGCGCAACAGCATGCTCATCGAGACGGCCGAGGGCAAGCAGGTCGTGGTCGTGCAGATCGCGGGGCTGCTCGCGCGCCGCATCGTCTGCGACGCTCGCGTCGGCGATCAGCTCACCATCGGTGACACCTACGGACTCATCCGTTTCGGTTCCCGTGTGGACACCTACTTCCCGGCGGGCACCGAACTGCTGGTGACCCCCGGTCAGCGCACGATCGGAGCCGAAACCGTGCTGGCTGTGCTGGGATGATCGAACAGGCGCATTCGGCTCGCCGCCGTCGGCCGCGTTCGGTCCGGTTGCTGCCGAGCATCGTCACCATCCTCGCGCTGTGCTCGGGGTTGTCGGCGGTGAAGTTCGGGCTCGACGGTGAACTCGGCATCGCGCTGGCCATGGTCGGTGCCGCCGCCGTGCTCGACACCCTCGACGGCCGCTTGGCGCGCATGCTCGACGCCACCTCCAAGATGGGCGCCGAACTCGACTCGCTCTCCGACGCCATTTCCTTCGGCGTCGCGCCCGCGCTCGTCCTCTACGTCACGCTCCTCGACGGGTACAGCGCGGGCTGGATCATCGCCCTGATGTACGCGGTGAGCCTGGTGCTTCGCCTGGCCAGGTTCAACACCCTGCTCGACGACGATTCCCGCCCGAACTGGGCACGTGAGTACTTCACCGGTGTGCCCGCGCCCGCGGGCGCCCTGATCGCGCTGGTCCCGATCGCGCTGAAGGTGCAGTTCGGCGACGGCTGGTGGGACAGCTTCACCTTCGTCGCCGTGTGGACCACCTTCGCCGCGCTGCTGTGTGTGAGCACCATCCCGACGCTCGCCATGAAGTCGGTGTCGGTGGCACCGCAGGCCGCCGCCGGTCTGCTGGTGCTCGTCGCCGTCGCGGCCGCGCTGCTGGTGACCTACCCGATCGTGCTGCTGCTGATCCTCGTCGCGCTGTACCTCGGTCACATCCCCTTCGCCTGGCGCTCGGCGCGCTGGGTGGCGGCGCGACCGGAGACCTGGCAGCACAAACCCGCCGAGCGGCGGGCCCAGCGGCGCGCGCAGCGGCGGATGCCGCAGATCCGTCGTCCGGCGATTCGCGGGTCGGCGCGGTTGCGGTTACGTCGTCCGCGCGACGACGGCTGAACAGGTATCTCGCTCCGCAGACTGGAGGTTCCGTCATGGAAGCCGACAACCCTGGTTTTCGGCCGCCTCGGATCCGAGGGGCGAGACGGAACGCCGAAGGCGCAGTATCGCCCCTCGGATTCGAGGCTCACAGGGCCGAAAACCGGGCGGCGCCAGCCGCCGATATTGCCGTGTTCTCGCGGCATCGGCCGAGGTTGTTCGCGCTGGCCTACCGCATGTTCGGTGCCGCGAGTGACGCCGAGGACGTGGTGCAGGAGGCCTACCTGCGCTGGGCCGCCGCCGACCGGTCCGCCATCGACAATCCCGAAGCTTGGCTCACCACCGTCACTGTGAATCTGTGCCGCACCGAGCTGGTGTCGGCGCGTGCCCGGCGCGAAACCTACGTCGGCCCGTGGTTGCCCGAGCCGGTGCCTTCGGGGGAATTCGGTCCGCTGGAAACCGTCGAGGAACGCGAATCGGTATCGCTGGCGCTGCTCACCGCGATGGAACGGCTCAACCCGGTGGAGCGTGCGGTGTTCGTGCTTCGCGAGGCGTTCGGCTACCCGCACGCCGAGATCGCGGCGATGCTCGACCTCACCGAGGCCAACTCGCAGCAGATCCTGCACCGGGCAACCACCCGGGTGCGCGGCGGGAAGCGGCGCTACCCGGCGCCGAACGAGCAGGTGCGTGCCCTGTTCGAGCGATTCATGTCGGCCGCCGCCACCGGTGATGTCGCCGGTCTGCGCGCCATGCTCGCCGCCGATGTGGTGAGCATGGCCGACGGCGGCGGCAAGGTGACCGCCGCCCGCCGCCCGGTCACCGGCGCCGACCAGGTGTCGCGTTACCTCGTCGGGCTCACCAAGTTCCTCACCCCGGCAACGACTTTCGCCTTCGACGAGGTGAACGGCGAGCTGGCGTTGATCGTGCGGGCCGACGGCGTGCAGGCCAGTTCTGTCATGTTCTTCGAGATCGACGACGCGGGCCTGGTCGACGAGGTGCTCATCGTGGTGAACCCGGACAAACTGGACCGATTCGCGGTGTGAGCCGGATCACCGGCGCGACCTGTCAGGAAAACGGGGGCTGCCCGGTCTGGAGGGTGTCGGCACATCGAGAGGAGCCACACCATGACCGGTCAGCATCGGATCGTCGTTCTCGGCGCGGGGTACGCGGGTCTCGCGGCGGCCCGCCGTCTGGCCCGCACATCGCGTGACACGAGGATCACCGTGGTCGATTCCCGCGCCGAGTTCGTCGAGCGTGTGCGGTTGCACCAGGAGGCGGCGGGGCAGCGAATCAAGCGCTGGGAGCTGCGGAAGTTGTTGGAGCGCAAGGGGGCAGAGTTCGTTCAGGCGAGAATCTCGGGTCTCGACCCGGTGACCAAGCAGGTTCACCTCGAGGAGCTTGCCGGCTCACCAGGGGGGCTGCTCGACCGCGGCACCTCGGCGGGGCAGGCTCGCCGGTCCGATCAGTGGTCGGGCGACGGCGCGCCGGAAGGCGCTGGTCGTCGGCAAGCCTCGAACATCGGTGAATGGTCACTCGCATACGACACGTTGGTCTACGCGCTCGGTAGCGCGGCCGATCGGTCGGGCGCGCCGGGCGTGGCCGAATACGCGCGGTCTGTCGCGACGCCCGAGGATGTGCGTGCCCTGCCCGAGGGGCGGGTCGTTGTGGTCGGCTCCGGGTCGACGGGCATCGAACTGGCGGCGGAACTCGCCGAATCGCAACGCTATTCGGCGGTGACGCTGCTCGGCGCCGACGAGCCGGGCGCCTGGCTGTCGGCGCGGGCCGTCGAGAGCATTCGCGCCACGCTCACCCGGCTCGGGGTGGAGATCCGGTCGTCGGCGAAGGTCGTCGAGGTGCTGCCCACGGGTGTGCGGCTCGCCGACGGCACCGTCATCGAAGCCGAATCAGTGGTCTGGACAGCGGGTTTCACCGTTCCCGATCTGGCCCGGAGCGCCGGCCTCGCGGTCGACGAGCACGGCCGCATCCGGACCGACGTGACCCTGCGCTCTATCTCCCACCCCGACATCTACGCCGCCGGCGATGCGGCACTGATCGCAGGGCCGGGCGATCGTCCGCTCCGAATGGCTTGTGCCACGGCTATTCCCGCAGGTGGTTACGTGGCCCGGGCAATTGTCGCCCGTGCCAAGGGTGTCGAGCCGGAGCCGATGAACTTCCGCTACCAGCTCCAATGCCTCAGTCTCGGCCGCCGCGATGCCGTCATCCAGGTGCTCAATGCCGACGACACTCCCGGAGCGCGCGTGATCCGGGGCCGCACCGGTGCGGTGGTGAAGGAACTGATCGTGCGCGGTGCCGGAATGGCGGTCGGCCTGCGCTGACAGCCGCAACCATCGCCATGTCAGATGCTCGACGCTGAGGTCCTGCCGGCTCGGGAGTCGGCGCGCACGGCACTTCGCGCCACGGCGGTGATCCGCCAGGCCCACGGGGCGAGGGCGATCAGGGTCAGTAGCGCGAGCCACGGCAGGCGCCACCACCAGCGCAATTCGTAAGTGGCGGAGGGTGGTTCGGTGACGATGGGTCGGGCGGTGGACGACCAGGCGACGAAGGCGTCACCGATCGGGACCAGGCCGAACGCATAACGTTTCGAGCTGGGCAGGTCGATCGGTAGGCCGAGTAGTTCGCCTTCGGCGGCGAGGGCTCGAGCCAGGGCGTCGTCCCCGTTGACGCGGGCGGCGCCCTGGGCAACCACCGTGGCCGACAGGCTGATGCCCGCGATCAAAGGCCCCGAGTCCACATCACCGCTGCCGTCCACGCCGTGTGGATATTCGCGTATCGCGGGCCCGAAACCGCCAGGGTGCGAGAGGAATCGGTTGCGGAACAGCGAGTACTGTGCTCGCGCGAATTCCGGATCGATCTCCGGCAGGAACCGATGAATCACCGCCTGGGAGGTCGCCCTCGAGCCCGTGCTCATCGAGCCGTCCACAGCGGAAACCTGGTGGGGGAGCAGGCCTGTGGAAGGGTCGAGGCGTGATCGGGCCTGATCCAGCCACCGCTCGATCACCGCCGAATGGCGCGCACCGAACAGCTTGTCGTGCAGCCGAAGTGAGGCGATCGCGACCGTGGAGTCCACCGGCCACGCCTGCCCTCGATAGGCCTGCAGAAACGGAGTGTCGGATGCCGCGAACGCCTCCGCGATCTCCTGGCTGTGCTCGGAAAATCGTTGAATCTGAGCGGAGTCGGACGAGTCGAGCGACAGGATCGCCCCGCGTAACCAGTTCGTCCACCCCGCCCAGAAGATCCCGTAGGCGGGCTGCAATTGCGGACTGAACACCGCCCGCCCCTCCTCGGACTCCAGTCGCGCCAGCGCCCACCGCGATTCGCGCACGGCCTGCGAACGCAGTCCGGGCTCGGCGTGCGCAGCCTGCACCCAGGCCAGTCCGTAGAGCGCATTGGAGAACAGATGCCCCTCCGGAAACTGTTGCTGCGCTGCCGTATCGGCGCCGTCGTCCAGGGCCGCGCGCAGAAACGACAATTGCCGTTCCGTGGAGCCCGGTATTTCCCCGGCTCCTGGCTGTGGCAGCAGGAAACGTCCCGCCGCGATCAGGCAACACGCGGTCACCACTATTCCTGCGACCCGCAGGAACCACCCCGAAATTCTCCCCATACCGCCCACTCTGCCATCAACGGATCGTCAACCAGAGGTTGACGAAGTCGATGTCGTCAACTTAGAGTTGACGCATGAGCACACCGAACATCCGCCTCGACGATCTGATCGACGGCATCAAGAAGGCCCGCCCCGACAACGTCCTCGAACAGCTCACCGACGCCGTCGTCGTCGGCGATCACATGGGCGAGGTCGCCGACCACCTCATCGGCCACTTCGTCGACCAGGCTCGCCGCTCCGGCGCCTCCTGGACCGAGATCGGCGCCAGCATGGGCGTCAGCAAGCAGGCCGCGCAGAAGCGGTTCGTCCCCAAGCAGCCCGGCGACGCCGCCGCCATGGACCCGCAGGCCGGGTTCGCGAAGTTCACCCCGCGTGCGCGGCAGGTCGTCGTCGATGCGCAGGAGTCGGCGCGGGCGGCGAACAACGACCAGATCACTCTCGGCCATCTGATCCTGGCCCTGATCGGTCAGCGAGAAGGTCTCGCGGCCAAGGAAATCGAGGCCAGGGGGGTCGAACTCGACGCTGTTCGCGCGGCGGCCACCGCGGGGCTACCCGGTGCCGCCGACGAGGTGCCCGCGCTCATCCCGTTCGACGGGGAAACCAAGAAGGTGCTGGAACTGACGTTTCGCGAGGCACTTCGCCTCGGCCACAACTACATCGGCACCGAGCACATCCTGCTCGCGCTGCTCGAGCACGAGAACGGCTCGGGTGTGCTCAGTGACCTCGGCCTGGACAAGGCTGTTGTAGAAGCCGAACTCGTCGAACTGCTGAGCCAGTTCCTCGCCGCGCAGGAAGAATCCTGATCCCGTCGCCTCCGGCGCGGCGGTTCGTGCCGGAGGCGACCTTGCACTCTCGTCACTCGAGTGCTAAAAATGGCCTTGGCACTCACGTCTGTTGAGTGCCAGGTCGGGACGGTGAGATCGGGTTCCATCGACACCCTCGGTCGTCCGTCGCGGGCACCGCACCTGGCCAGCGTACTTGGGGACGATCCAACCTGTGGTCGTCTCGTGTGTCAGCCATAGACATGTGGAGGATCTCAACGCAATGGCCAAGACAATTGCGTACGACGAAGAGGCCCGTCGCGGTCTCGAGCGGGGTCTGAACGCCCTCGCCGACGCTGTCAAGGTGACGCTGGGCCCGAAGGGTCGCAACGTCGTGCTCGAGAAGAAGTGGGGCGCCCCCACGATCACCAACGATGGTGTGTCCATCGCCAAGGAGATCGACCTCGAGGACCCGTACGAGAAGATCGGCGCCGAGCTGGTCAAGGAAGTCGCCAAGAAGACGGACGACGTCGCCGGCGACGGTACGACCACCGCTACCGTGCTCGCCCAGGCGCTCGTGCGTGAAGGTCTGCGCAACGTCGCGGCCGGCGCGAACCCGCTGGGCCTGAAGCGCGGCATCGAGAAGGCCGTCGAGGCCGTCACCGCCAAGCTGCTCGACTCCGCCAAGGAGATCGACACCAAGGAGCAGATCGCCGCCACCGCGGGTATCTCCGCCGGTGACCCGGCCATCGGCCAGCTCATCGCCGAGGCGATGGACAAGGTCGGCAAGGAAGGTGTCATCACCGTCGAGGAGAGCAACACCTTCGGGCTCCAGCTGGAGCTCACCGAGGGTATGCGCTTCGACAAGGGCTACATCTCCGGTTACTTCGTCACCGACCCCGAGCGTCAGGAAGCGGTCCTCGAGGACCCGTACATCCTGCTCGTGTCGTCGAAGATCTCGACCGTCAAGGACCTGCTGCCGCTGCTGGAGAAGGTCATCCAGGCCGGCAAGCCGCTGCTGATCATCGCCGAGGACGTCGAGGGCGAGGCCCTGTCGACCCTGGTCGTGAACAAGATCCGTGGCACCTTCAAGTCCGTCGCCGTCAAGGCGCCCGGCTTCGGTGACCGTCGTAAGGCCCAGCTGGCCGACATCGCCATCCTCACCGGTGGCGAGGTCATCAGCGAAGAGGTCGGCCTGTCGCTGGAGACCGCCGGTCTCGAGCTGCTCGGCCAGGCGCGCAAGGTCGTCGTCACCAAGGACGAGACCACCATCGTCGAGGGCGCGGGCGACGCGGAGGCCATCAAGGGCCGCGTGGCGCAGATCCGCACCGAGATCGAGAACTCGGACTCGGACTACGACCGTGAGAAGCTGCAGGAACGTCTGGCCAAGCTGGCCGGCGGCGTCGCGGTGATCAAGGCCGGTGCCGCCACCGAGGTCGAGCTCAAGGAGCGCAAGCACCGCATCGAAGATGCCGTGCGCAACGCCAAGGCCGCCGTCGAAGAGGGCATCGTCGCCGGTGGTGGCGTGGCCCTGCTGCAGTCGGCGCCCGCACTGGACGACCTGAAGCTGACCGGTGACGAAGCCACCGGTGCCAACATCGTGCGCGTCGCGCTGTCGGCCCCGCTGAAGCAGATCGCCTTCAACGCCGGCCTCGAGCCCGGCGTGGTCGCCGAGAAGGTCTCGAACCTGCCCGCGGGTTCCGGCCTGAACGCCGACTCCGGCGAGTACGAGGACCTGCTGGCCGCCGGCGTCGCCGACCCGGTCAAGGTCACCCGTTCGGCCCTGCAGAACGCGGCCTCCATCGCGGCCCTGTTCCTCACCACCGAGGCCGTCGTCGCCGACAAGCCGGAAAAGGCGGCCCCCGCGGCCGACCCCACCGGCGGCATGGGCGGCATGGACTTCTGATCCCCTGATCAGCTGATCCTCGCAAGGCTCGAAGGCCGGTCCACCACACGGTGGACCGGCCTTCGTCTGTGTATCACCCGGACACCTCATAACTACTGAACTAGTTTCGAACTTGGTGTGTACTCTTGGGGGTATGGCTACCCGCACCTTTCCGTTCTCCACGCTGATCAACAAGCAGACCAGCGTATTCCCTGCTCTGGCCGACGCGGACGTGATCCTGGAGCGCCGGGACGCCGAGAACCTGGTGTTGATGCGCTCGGAGCGATTCGAAGCAATGGTGAAAGGACTCGGCCTCGCTGCGCGCTCCCTGGCAATAATCGCGAAGGCGAATCGTTCGCTCGCGGAAGAGGTCTTCGCCGAAGAGCTTCCCTGGCTGACCTGGCTACCCGCAGAAGCCCGTCCCGAATGCGTCCGCGAACTCCTCGACAACCTGTTGGCGGGCGCCGAAACAGGGCTCTTACTCCCCTTTTCCCGGGCGCTGAAGGAATGGCAATCGACGGCCGAGATCTATTCCGACCCGGAGCTTGCCCGGCGTCTCCAGGGTCCGTTCGACACCGAGGACTCGGCGGTAGTGCATCGACCGGGTGATGCCGATGCCTGAACCGCTGCGGCGTGGCGACGAGATCCGGCGTCCGACAGGGTGGGTCGTTCGTGTGGTCGACCTGAGGGCAGCCAAGGGCTGGGGACAGCTGGTGAGTCAGGCGCCGTCCAGCGCCGACCGGGCTTGGGTGGCGATCACCTCCGACCCGCGTTGTCGCGACGATCCATCTCGCCAGCACCCGCTCAAGTACGACCTGAGTCGGGTGAAGGTCGACGGAGTGGTCTGCGAACAGTGGCAATTCGAGGTCACGGGCGGGGGCCGGATCTGGTACGCCGTCGATGACGAGCGGCAGACGTTGTGGATCACCCATGCCGGCACGGGTCATCCAAAACAGACGGATCGGCGAAGGTAGTGCTCGCAGTGCCTTTCGCTGATCAGCCGACAGGCGTCAGGCGGAGGCGTTCGGCTAGTTCGTTGAAGATGTAGAAGTTGGGGATGGTGTTGACGGGGGCCAGGGACATCCACATGCCTGCGACTTTGAGGCGGATGTGGCCGCTGCGGGCGTCGATGAGTTGGATGTTGGTCCAGGGGAAGGGTTCGCCCTTGTAGGTGAGGGCGTCGAGGGAGAGGCCGAGGTCGCCGAAGTTCACGGTTCCGCCGTTGTCGATGGCGGCGACGGCGAGGGGGAGTTGGGTTGCGGTGACGGCGGATTGGATGGCGCGTGCCCATTCGCGGGCGCGGGCGAATCCCTCTTCATCGATTTCGGCGCGGCCCGCGGGACCGGTGAGTTCGAGTCGGTAGACGACGGGAACCGTGTCGTGGAAGGGGATTTCCTCCTGCCGCACCTCGGTGGTGTCCCACCGGAATCCGGCGACGCGCTGACCCGAGTGGTACACCGTGACCCCGTATTCGAACAGGTCGATGCGGGCGGCGCGGTTCTGCCGGTTGATGATTCCGCGCCGGAAGGCGAGCATCACCGGGACCGCCGCGATCATGAGCAGCGCGACGGCACCGGGCCACGCGCCGACGATCAGGCAGATCACCCCGATGAACGCGATGCAGCCCGCGACGATGCCGCATCCGCGCACGAAGGTGTCGTCGGCCGGAGTGGCCAGGAAGGTGTCGCGGTGCGCACCGAGCTGCTGGTACTCCGCCATGAGGTGTATCAGCTGGGTCAGCGGCACGGGGTGGCGAGCCTCGGCTACGGTCTCCGGCCTGTTCGGAGTGATCACTTGTCCCTCCATGAGGCGTTTCATCCGCGGCGAAGCGTATTCGACCGGCGCAGATAACGCCACCTGTGGGGCGCTCGGAATCCGCCTACGACCGGCCTGGACACGCTCCATACGCATGCGTATGGTTTGCGCAGGGGGCACCGCTGAGAGGTTGGATGAATGATCCGCAACATTCACGAGCGAACAATTCAGGCACCGGCCGCACAGGTCGGCGAACTGCTCGACAAAGTGGCGATTGCGGGAAACCCGTTGTGGCCCACCGAGAAATGGCCACCGCTGGAGCTGGACGGCCCACTGGCCGAAGGCGCGACAGGCGGCCACGGTTCCACTCTCTACACCTGCACCGCCTACCGCCCAGGTGAATTCGTCGAGTTCACCTTCACGCCCGGTTTCATGCTCGAGGGCACCCACACCTTCGAGGTGATCGGCAAAGGCACGTCAAGCGCCCTGCGCCATGTGATCTCGGCCGAAACCCGAGGCGTATCCGGATTCCTGGGCTGGCACCTCGCCATCCGACCACTGCACGACGCCTTGCTCGAGGAACTGCTGGACAACGCCGAAACCGCCGTCGGCGCCACGCCCGCACCGTACCGATGGCCGCTGCGCGCCCGGCTGCTCTACTGGACTTTCGTCAAGCTCGGCCTCGACTGATTACACCAGCCGTTCGAGAATCGAATCGACCAATTCGCTGGTGGCGGGCAAGCTTTCAGGCGACACCCGCGCCAGCTGATTGATCCCGTGATAGATACCGACGGCCACCGCCGCGCGCGTATCCGCCTGCTCCGCGGCCACTCCGAGCAGTCGCAATTGCGCGGCCACGTACTCGATCCGCCGCGCCGCGACCCGTCGCATGGCAGCGGCGACCGCGGGCTGGTCGATGGCGGCCAGCAACGCCAGTTCCTCACGGCCCTCGGTGGCGTAGTCGATGACATCGGTGAACAGCACCCGTAGCCGCTGCGCCGGGTCGGCGAGCTTGTCCAGCGCGGCGATCACCGCGTCGGTGCCCTCGCGTTCCCAATGCGCGAGGACGGCGTCGACGAGGGCCGGGCGGTCCTTGAAATGCCAGTAGAAGCTGCCCTTGGTGGCGCCGAGATGTTTGGCGAGCGGCTCGACGGCCACACCGGCCAGACCGTTCTCGCCGAGGGCGACGATCGCGGCGGCGACCCAGTCGTCGGCACTGAGCCTGCGAGCGGAGGGTGACTTCACAGCCATACGCTATCGAATGGCCGCGCTAGGCTCGAGTGGTGGAGTTTCTCGACGAAGGCGCGGGCCCGGCGATCGTGTGCGTGCACGGGATCCCGGGTTCGGTCGACTGGTTCGGCGCGGCCGCCGAGCGGCTGACTCCCCGTTTCCGGGTGATCCGGGTGGACCTTCGCCCCGCGCCGGCGGATTTCGCCGCCCCGGCCAGATCGGCGCCCATCGCGGCCCTGCTCGCGGAGCTAGACCTGTCCGATGTGACGGTGGTCGGCCATTCGTTCGGCGCGGAGATCGCCCTCGAGCTGGCAACGCTGCCCCGTGTGACACGGGCCGTGGTGGTCGGGCAGAGCCCGGACTACACGGCCGCGCGGATTCCGGGGTTCGCCCGGTGGGTGGTCCGCCCGTGGTCGGTGCGGCTCGCGCAACGGTGGACGCCGGGTTTCGTGATCCGCCAAGGTAATCGGACGTTGTTCGCGCCGCGGTTCCGCTACGCGTCGGTGCCCGGTCTCGCGGAGGCGGTCGTGCGCGACTTCCGGTCGGCGGCGCCGACGGGACTGGCCTATGCCGTCGGTGCCCGCGCCGACGACTTCGCCGCCCGGCCGCTCGATGCCAGGGTGGCGGCGCTGGATGTACCGGTGCTCGCCGTGCACGGTCGCCACGATCATCTCTACGACGCCACCGCCACCCTCGCCCGGTTCGCCGCCGCCGGGGCGCGCACGCATCTGGTCGAGCACGCCGGGCATTCCCCACAGGTCGAACAGCCCGACGAATTCGTCACTGTGCTGGAGGAATTCGTGCGGTCAGAACCCGTCGATCGCTGACACCACGAACGGCCCCGGCTTCTCGTCGTTGCCCATCGGTCCGCCCTTGTCGAATTGCGACGACACGATCAGCGCCCGGTCCCCGGAGTGCACCATCGTGGTGGGGATGCTCAGTGCCGGATCGTGGAATTCGCGTTCCCGCGTGGCCGCGCCGCCGCGGTCGGTGACGGTCCAGCGGCTGATGGTGTTGTCGGTGTTGTGCACCACCCACAGCGTGTCGCCGCGCAGTTCCAGGCCGTCGCCGTTGCGTACGGTGCCGCCGGTCAGTGTCACCTCGCGGATCGGCTCGGCGCCGGTGAGGTCGATCCGGTACAGCTCGCCCGCCGACATCGCGACGACGAGCAGGTAGGTGCCCGCCTCGTCGGCGACGATCCCGTTGAGCTCGAAGGTCTTCGGGTCGCGTGGTCCGAGGACCGGTGCGAGGTCGGCGGCGACGGTGAGCTCGCCCCGGCCTTCCGTGGCGTTCGCGAGGGTGGCGCGGTAGACGACATTGCGGATGCTGTCGGTGAGGTAGGCGCTGCCGTCGGCGCCGAAGGCGAGGTCGTTGACGAAGCGCGGACGGTCGTCCGGGACGTCGAACCGGGCGAGCAGGGCGCGAGAACCGGTGTCGTACACCATGACTCCCGCGGTCGAGTCGATCACCCACAGCCTGCCGTCGCGGTCCACCCGTAGTCCGTTGGTTGTCTTACGGCCGTCGGCGCCTGCTGGGAGGAACACCTCGGCCGTCGCCGCGTCCGCTCCCGCGCGGAAGACGGTGCCGTCGGCGTAGGAGCCGACATAGCTGGTTCCGGTGCGTGGATCGAGCGCGATGCCCTCGGGGTAGACAGCCGCGCCCGGCAGTCCATATGCGGTGCTCAGGACCGGTGACGGGGCCGGATCGTCGGTACCGCAGGCGGTGAGCGCGAGGCAAGTGGCGGCCATCGCGAGGGTCCTGATCATGATTATGCCTCTCGTTCATGTAATACAACACATCATAGAACGAGCAGAAATTTAGATTAGAGTTCTAATGATCGTCAAGGGTGATACTTCGAAATGGGCGGATACCATGCAGCCATGACGTCCATGCCCTCGACCGAGAGGCTGGGCACGTTTCTCAAGCGTGCCGAGCAAGCCATGATCGCGGCGAAAACAGCCGCGCTCAAACCGGCCGGGCTGACGGTTCCGCAGTTCAGCGCACTGATGTACCTCGCCGAGAACCCCGGCATCTCCGCTGCCGCTCTTGCCCGGCTGGCAGGGGTGACGCCGCCGACGATGAACACCGTCCTGACCAATCTGGTCGACCGTGGCCTGGTCGAACGCTCACCGCACGAGTGGCACCGGAACGTCCTCGAGACGCGGCTGACCGAGGCGGGCCGAGAGGTCACCGAGGCGGCCGACGCGCGCGCGATCGCGGTGGAACGCGCCGCGGCCGCCCACTTCACCGCCGAGGAGTTCGCCACGCTGACCGCACTGCTGACCCGCACGGCACAGGCTTTCGAGGAAGTCCGCCAGGATCTTCCGTAGCAAACGCGAAGAGCCCGCCGGAGGGATCCGGCGGGCTCTTCTGGTCGAGCGGGTCAGCGTTCGGCCGCGGCCTTGATCTTGCGCAGCGTCTCGTGCATGCCCGAGACGAGATCGGCCTCGAACTTCTCCTCGCCGCCGGCGAGCTTGATCACCGGGCCCATCCAGCCGGGAATTCCCTTGGGGTCGAGGGTGCGTCGCTCGACGAGGCGGGTGCCCGCGGCGGTCGGCGCGAGCTCGTAGCTCCACACGGTGTGGTTCTCGTTCATCCGGAACGCCAGCGCGGTGTTGGGGACGAACCGCACGATGCGCGAGCTGGTCGGCCAGACCTTCCAGCCGTCGCGGTTGAAGTTGATGGTGCGCGCCCCTTCGCGAACCCCACCGATCGCCAGCATCTTGACCGTGGTCGGGCTGAACTCCGACATCCGGTTCAGGTCCGCGAGAATCGACCAGACCTTCTCCGGCGATGCGGCGATGTCGATACTTGCTTCGAGATTGTTCGGCAACGGTGCCTCCGGGGTGTGCGTGACGTACGGTCACACCGAGCATAAGGTCGCCACCCGTCTGAGCCCTCCGCCCACAGTCGGATTTTGCCGCGACAGCCCACACCGCGTGGACGCCGGTTCGAGCCCGGTCGACGAGTTGTCTGCCGCCCTGGTTTTCGGGGGCTTGTGGGTTCTCACAGAAAAGTGGGGGAAATTCCTTTAAAACACCTCCTATTCACATTCGCCTTCGGTATCGTCCCAGACGGCAAATCGCCAGTGACAGAAGGTCACAGAGTGTCAACTTGGAGTGCACCATGCTTTACAACATCACCGAGTCCAACTCCGGCAGCAGCGGCGACGGCGGCATCCTCGCCCTGCTGATGAGTCTGCTCACCAGCTCGATGAGCACCGGTTCGGCCCAGACCTCCGGTAACTGAGCGCATCTGAAGCAAACTTCCGGCTAACGCGCGGTAAGCCGGAAGGGCTGCCGTTGGGCCCGATCCATGACGAGGGGATCGGGCCCTTCGGTATTGTCAGCGACAATGTCACAGGATGCGAATACGGGACGAATGTATGCCGGGCAGCCCGTAGAGGACCGGCAACGCCAGCGGCGTGCGCGTTTTCTGGAGTCAGGCCTGACGGTCTTCGCGCGCGACGGGTACGCCAACAGTTCGGTCGGTGCCATCTGTAAGGACGCCGGACTGTCGTCGCGGCAGTTCTACGAGGAGTTCACCGGCCGCGAATCGCTGCTACTCGAGCTGTACGAGCAGATCGACCGCGAATCCCGCGAGGCGGTGGCTACCGCCCTCGCGGCGAAGAGCGACGCCAGCGCGATCGACCAGATCGACGCGGCCGTGCGCGCTTACGTCGAGACCATCGGCACCGATCCGCGCAAGGCGCGGGTGGCGCTGGTCGAGGTGGTCGGCGCCGGACCCAAGGTCGAGAAGTTCCGCCTCGAGCTACGCCGGGTGTGGGGTTCGCTGCTGGCAGGCGCCGCCGAGGATGCGGCCATGCACGGCGAAATCCCCCCGGGCGACTACGAATTGCGGGTGCTCGCCATCATCGGCGCGGTGAACTATGTGGTCGACGGCTGGAGCGGTGCCGATCCGCGTCCGCCGCTCGACGATGTGATCCAGGTGCTGAGCCGGGTGATTCTCGGCGCGGTCGGGGCTTGATGGCGCGGGTCGAGACCGTCCCGATCCAGGTGCCCGACGGCACCACCCTGCCCGTGCGGCTGATTCCGGCGCGCGGGCCGCACCGCCATCCGGTGACCCCCGACGCCCCGCGTCCGGTGGTCGTGATCGTGCCCGGCCTCGCCGTGCCCGGTGAGTTCTACGAATACTTCGCCCACCAGCTGGCCGGGCGCGGATTCGATGTGGCCATCGGCGAATTGCGTGGTCAGGGCGGTAGTACTCATCGTCCCGGTGCCGAAAGTACCTACGGTTACCACGAATTGGTCGCCGTGGATTTTCCGGCGATGCTGCAGGTGGTGCGTCACCGTTTCCCCAGCAGCACCCCGTACCTGCTCGGGCACAGCATGGGCGGCCAGCTGTCGGTGCTGTACGCGGCCCGGGTGCGCGGCAGGCTCGGCGGACTGATCCTGGTCGCCTCCGGCACACCGTATTACCGTGGCTACCGGGGCGTGCTCGGCCCGGGGATGCTCGTCGGTACGGCCGCGGTGGCGGTCGCGTCGAATCTCGCCGGCTTCTGGCCGGGTGACATGCTGGGCAAACGGGCATACGGCCGCCAGTCCAAGGTGCTCATGTCGGACTGGGCCCGCCTGGCCCGGACCGGCCGCTTCGTTCCGGTCGGCGCCGATATCGATTACGAGGAACGCGTCGCGCGGCTGAAGTTCCCGGTGCTGTCGATCACCATCGAGGGCGACGAGATGACCCCGCAGACCTCCGCCGACCATCTGCTGAGCAAGATGCCCGCCGCCGAGATCACCCGCCGGTTCGAGCCGGAACCGCTGGGCCACAACGGCTGGATCACCAACCCGGACTCGACCGTCGACGCCGTCGAGAAGTGGCTGCGCGACCGCTGAGACGCGGACACAGACGATCGAATCGCGCGGGAACAAAACCGGTTCGCTGAATACATATATTCGTCATACTGGTCCAAATGCGACGAATGGAGAATCGGTGACCGACCCGGGTTCGGCGGTGCTCGTGCGTGCGCTGGCGGCCGACGCCTCGCACACATCCGAATCGGTGCGGGCGGTGACGGCGCGGCTCATCCGCGACGGTTCCCTCGCCGAGGGGATCCGGTTGCCGACCATCCGGGAACTGGCCCAGCACTGCGGTCTGAGTACCCGTACGGTCGTCGCCGCCTGGGGTGAGCTGCGCAAAGAGGGGCTCATCGCCACCAATCGCCGGGGCGGCACCGTGGTGGCCGCGGCCGGGGGAGTCCCGCTGGGGCGCCCGCTCGCCGAGCGTGATCTGCTCACGGGCAGCCCCGACTACGCCCTGCAGCCCGACCTGGCGCCCGCGATGCTCGCCGGGCTGCACACCGACGACCTGAACCGCCCCGGCCGCGACTACATCACCGACCGTTTGCGCACGGCGGTATGTGACGGCTGGCCCTTCCCCGCCGAGGCGTTCGTCGCGGCGGGTGGCGGCTCGGAGGGTTTGTTTCTCGCCGTGGACGCGGCGGCCCCGGACGGCGCGCTCGTCGCGGTGGAGGAACCGGTGATGCCGGGTTTCCTGGATACGCTCACCGAGGTCGGGTATCGGGTGATCGGGATCGCCGCCGACCAGCAAGGGGCGCTGCCGGATTCGCTGGCCGAGGCATTGCGCCGGAATCCGGCGGTGGTGGTGTTGCAGCCCGAAGGCGCGTACGCGACCGGCGGTGTGCTCTCGCCGAATCGGGCCGGGGAACTGGCCGAGGTGTTCGCGGCGGCGGAGGTGGAGCCGTGGATCGTCGAGGACGACGCAGTGGGACCGCTCGCCGTGGCGCAGGCGCCCTCCCTGGGGAGCTGGTACCCCGAGCGCTGTGTACGAGTGCGCAGCTACTGCAAGGCTTTCGGCATGGATATCCGCACCTGCGTGATCGGTGGCAGTGCCGAACTGGTCGAGCGCGCCATTCGGGCCAGGGTGCACGGGATCGCCGCGAACAGCCGCATCCTGCAGAACGCCTTGGCGCACTTGATCGGTGATCCCGGGACGGCTGCCCTGATCGACACCGCCCGTGAGCGTTACGCGGCCCGGCGTGCGGGTTTGGTCGCCGCCCTGCGGAAACACGGCGTGGCGGCCGAGGCCGGGACGAACAGCCTGGTGGTGTGGGTCGAGGTGGCCGACGAACAGGGTGCGTTGCTGCGGTGCGCACGGCATGGGGTCGTCGTCGGATCGGCGGCACGATCGCATGTCGGGGCGGCGCGCGCTGCTATCCGGGTGGCCGTTCCCCAACTGCCCGACGACCCGCGACGGCTCGCCGAACTGGCAGCGCTGCTGGCGGACGCGGCGGCATCGACCCACCGCGAATTCCTCGACTGACCTGTGCAGATGGGCGCGCGGACGGCCTGAAAATCCGCCGTCATGCAGTCCCGCGGCGGCATGCAGGGGCTGGCACGGGAGGACCGGCGGGACAACAAGCACCGATCACGCACGATCGCGACACCGAGGGCTCACGGATCGCCCCGTCTCAGGCTGTCGTGAACGTCTCGCTCGATGACAGGGTCGCGACGCGTGCCAGCACGTCGAGGTAGCGGGGGTGGTGGACGGCGAGCGGGACGTAGTAGAGCACGTCGGTGGCGGCGGGCCGGTCTGGATCCTCTGCGAGTCGGGAGGCGATCTGGTCGACATTGCCGATACTGATCCTGTTGTCTACCAAGTATTTCGGTAGATCGACCGGCTCGGAGTAATAGCGCGGACTCTGCGCGATATCGGTTTCGAGGAGCGCGAGGGAATCACGTTCGCTGTCACCGGGGAGTACTGCCACACTCACCCCGATTCGCGGCGTCGTCCGGCACTCGGCCAGATAGGCGTCGACCAGTTCGGTGACACTTCCGCCGGCTCGAGCCTGCGAATTACCGTGTGGCAGCAGGCCATCACCTGCTCGGGCGATTCGGCGAGCCGTGTCGATGTTTCCGGTCGACTGCCAGATGCGCGAGCGGAGGCCACCGGGCGGTGGGTAGAGGGCGACCTCGTCGCCGACCCGGCCGCTTTCGAGGATCCGGTGTATCTCGCCTACTCGCTGGGTGTAGATCGTCTCCCGTTCCGCGTCGGACACGCCGAAGCCCGCGTAGCTGGTGGCCGAATGTCCGAAACCCAGGCCTTTTCCGAGCCCGAGTTCGAGGCGTCCATCGCTGAGCGCGTCGGTGACCGCCGCGTCTTCGGCCAGTCGCACGGGATGCTCGAAAGGCACTGTCACCACGCCGGTTCCGAGCCGGATGTGCCGCGTGTGCTGAGCTGCGGCGGCCACGAACGGGAAAACCGACGGTAGCGCCGCGTGATGCGCCTCGAAGTGCCGGGCGGCGAACCAGACGGTGCCGAAACCGAGTTGTTCGGCGCGCACCGTGATCTCGATGGTCCGCCGATAGACCTCGGCAGCCGGTGGCCCACTCCGCAATTGTACGAACAGTGCGCGATTCACAGACCGTAATGCCCTCTCAACGTGGTGGTTTCGTACTCCGTGCGAAAGAGCCCGCGCGATTGCAGGATCGGCACCACCTGGTCGACGAAAAGATCGAGCCCGCTGGGTAATTCGTCGAGCATGATGTTGAACCCGTCGCTCGCTCCCCGGGTGAACCACTCGGTGATGAAGTCGGCTGCCTGCTCCGGTGTGCCGACGACCTTCGCGTGCACGCTGCCGGAGGCGAGAAGCCGTGCCGCGCCGCGAGTGTCGGCGCCGGACGCGCGCACGTTGTCGAGCAGCACCGCGCGTTGTCCGCGGGAACCCGCGTCGCTGTTCTCGTCGGGGATCTTGTACCAGGGAAACGGGGCGCTCAGGTCGAGGTCGTCGGGGGAGAGGCCGAGACGATCGGCCAGATTGGTCAGCTGCACTTCGTCGGGGATCAGGTCGATGAGGTCTCGTTCACGCTGCTGCGCGGCGGTTTCGGTGTCGGCGAGAACGATGATCAGGCCCGGCAGTAGCTTCACGCTGTCCGGGTCGCGACCGGCTGCTGCGGCGTGCTGTCGCAGTTCGGTTCGGCGCGCGGCGGCGGACACGGGGTCGACGTGTGCGGAGTAGATCGCGTCGGCGGTCCTGGCGCCGAGCTCGACGCCGTGGCTCGACGCGCCCGCCTGGATCAGCACCGGCTTGCCGTGGCCCAGCGGCGGGGCTTTCAACGGGCCGGCCACCCGGAAGAACTTGCCCACATGCTCGATCGGACGGACCACCTGGGGATCGAGGTAATGTCCGGTCGCCTTGTCGCCCACGAGCGCACTGGCCGGAACCGAATCCCACAGTGCCGTCACCACCTCGAGGAATTCGGCGGCCCTGGCATACCTTTCGGCCTTCGGCAGCGCTTGGTCGAGGGAGTAGTTGCGGGCCGCGTTGTCGCCACCGGTGACCACGAAATTCCAGCCGACCCGCCCGCCCGACACCGACGAGAGCGCGGCGAACGAACGGGCCAGGTTGTAGGGATCGTTGTAGGAGGTCGTGGCGGTGACGATCACCCCGATGTGGCTGGTGTGCGCGGCGAGCACGGCATGGGCGACGAACGGTTCGAGCAGGCGGCTCGGCGCGGTCCAGTCCTTGGCCTGGATATCGGGGGAATCGGCGAGGAACACCGCGTCGAGGAGGCCGCGCTCGGCGGTGCGCGCCACGTCGAGGTAGTGCTCGATCTCGATGAAATGGGCCGCTGGTTCCGGTGCGCGCCGCCACGGGCTGCCGATGGCGCCGCCGGGAATGAGATTCGCGTTGAGAATGACATGTCTCGGCATGAGGGATCCTAGAAATTCGTCAGGGCGACAGAGGGTTCCGTTGCGAGCGGACGGGCGGGATCGGCGACCCACTGCGACAGGGAGCCGGGATAGAGGGCGATCTCGATGCCGAGCGTCGCCAACACGAACACCTGTAGAGCCGCTGCCATCGCACTGCCGCAATAGCTGGCAGCCGGGGTTCCGGCGTCGACACCGAGGCGGTGGTAGCGGGCGCGCAGCGTTGCCTCGTCGAGAAGCAGTCCCTCGTCGTCGAAGTCGTCGAAGACCGGGGCGCTGATGGCGCCGGGGATATGGCCCGGATACTCGCCCCCGCCGTGAAAATGGGTCGGGGGACGCGCGTCGAGGAGTATGCCGCAACTGGGAAGTCGGGCGACAGTGGAGGTTTCGACCGTTGGTAGCGACCCTGACCGTGCGATGACAGTGTCCGAGTGACCTGACCTGACGGGTGTGCCGGATGCATCTGATGCATCAGACGTGCCGGATGGACTTGGTGCGTCAAACGTCCCGGACGTGTCGGGTTCGTGGGCGTCATCGTTCCCGCGAGTGTCGGTCTGGTCGTCACCCGTGCGTGGCGGCTCCTCGGGCCGATCCGAGGTGAGCCGGCCGCCCGCTGCCTGCCAGGCGCGTCGTCCACCGTCGAGGATGCGGACGTCGGTCAGGCCGGCCCAGCGCAACACCCACCAGGCGCGGGCGGCGGCCACCGAGCGGGCGTCGTCGTAGACCACCACCGTGCTGTCGTCGTGAATTCCCCAGCGGCGCAGTGCTTCGGTGAGGGCCTCCGCGTCGGGTAAGGGGCGGGCGCCGGAGTCGGCGGTCGGGGTACCGGACAGATCGGCGTCGACATCGGCGAACTGTGCGCCGGGGAGGTGTTCGCGCTGGTAGTTCGCGCGCTCCCCGGCCGTGCGGACGTCGAGCAGCACGAGCCGCGCGGGCGGGGCGTCGCGCAGGTCGGCCGCGGAGACGAGGTGGGCGGCACGGTCGCCGGGCATCGGGATCCTTTCGCCGATTTCGGTGTGTTCGACCGGCCGAGAATATGTAGTCCGAGGGTATGAACACATATTTGGAGTCCGCCTGACTTTTTGTGTTCCCGTGGGTGTTTGGCCGACTTATGTTTCTCCCGCCGGGTCGTCGGAACCCGGGAGATGGGAGGTCGGCCATGACGAGCCGGATCGTCGACGTGCAGTGGGTGCGGGATCGCCGCGCGGACGCCGTCGTCATCGAGGTGACCAATGCTCGCGGGCCTGCCTCCATCCCCGGTGCCCGCTCGGTCTACTGGAAAGACCTCCTCTGGGACCGGTCCCGTCGAGAGTTCCCTACCGCCCGCGAGCTGGCCGACCGTCTTCACTCACTAGGCGCCCACGCCGACGCCCCGCTCGTCTTCGCCGGGGACCCACCGCAATTCGCGGCTTACGCACTCTGGGTCGCCACCGCCGTCGGGATCGAAGGCGACCTGCGCTACCTCGATGGAGGCACTGCCGCGTGGCCGCACGACGGGCCGGTGATCGGCCTTTATCGGTCTGTCGGCGCTGGTAGCGGCAACCGAGTGGGTGCCGATGCCGCCGGTCAGCGGTGGGCGCTGGACGTTGCGAGCGAGGAAAATGCTTCTCGAACGGCCGACGTTTCGCGCACACCGCTTCCCCTGGCGTCGCCGCGGTTCGCCGAGGTGGTCGTGGGCAGGGAGCAGGTTCGCGCCGCGATCGACTCGCCAACCGTGCTGCTGGACCTGCGCTCTCCCGAAGAGTTTGCGGGACTCCGTGTTTCACCGTCGTCGGAGCCGGTCGACCACGGCGCCGAGCGGCACGGGCACGTCCCCGGAGCGTTGAACCTGCCCGCCCAAGACCTGCTCGACCCCGCGGGCCTGCTCCGGCCGACCGACGAAATCACGGCGCGCATAGCCGAACTCGGCATCGCCGACGCCGACGACATCATCGCCTACTGCCGGCTCTCCCACCGAGCCGCACTCGGCTGGTTGGTCTTCACCGACCTCCTCGGTGACCACCGCATCCGCGTCTACGACGGCTCTTGGACCGAATGGGGCAGCCTCGTCGGTGCCCCGGTGCACAACCCTGCCGACGCCGGGGAGCTGACCTCATGACGACACCATCGAACACCGATTCATTGCGGGGAAACACGGTTTCACAGACGGTGACACCTCGCGCCCCCGAGGATGCGACGGCAGCACCGGTAGTCGCAGCCCCACAGGCAGCGGGCACCACCGGGTCCGGAACAGAGTCGATGCGGGTCGTGCCGAGTTCTCCGGATTCCACGTCGAATCGCCAGGATGCGATGCCGACCAACGGGGCCGCCGCGCAAAGACGTGCGGTTTTCACCTCGCGTAAGAACCGCGGCCCGGCGAACAGATCGCAGATCGTGGCTCGGCGCATAGCCGGGGTGTTCCTGTCGGCCGCCGGAATGATGTGGGCAGCAGTCACTTTGGCGTTCCTGGCGGTGCATGCCGCACCGGGTGATCCGGTGACCGCCATCATGGGCGAGTCCAGTGATCCGGCCCTGCGGGAGCGGATCGAGCGGGACTGGGGGCTGGATCGTCCGCTGATCGCGCAGTACGGCCTGCATCTGGGCCGGTTGTTGCACGGTGATCTCGGCTATTCGTATGTGCGCGGTGAACCCGTGGCCGACATCCTGTTCGGCGAGCAGTTGGTGACCAGTGCGCAGCTCGCCGGGTTCGCGCTCCTGATCGCGGTGGTGCTCGCGCCGTTGCTCGCCGTGCTCACCGCAGGTCGGCGTGATGTGTTCAGCCGGGCGACCGCGACGCTGGAGGTGATCGTCGCCTCGGCGCCCCCGTTCTGGACCGGTCTGGTGCTGATCTGGGTGTTCGCGTTCACGCTGAAAGTTCTTCCGGTTACTGCAGGCAACGAATTCCAGCGGCTGATCCTGCCCGCCGTCACCCTGGCTCTGCCGATCGCCGCTGTGCTCGCGCAGGTGATGCGGGAGGGGATCGAGCGCGCGCTGGAACAGCCGTTCGCCCTCACCGCCCGGTCGCGCGGGATCAGCGCCACGCAGTTGCGGCTGCGGCACGGGCTGCGGCATTCGCTGATTCCCGCCGCAACGCTGGCGGGCTGGGCGGTGAGCGGGCTGCTCACCGGGACGGTCGTGATCGAGGAGGTCTTCGGGCGGGCCGGTATCGGCCGGGAGACCATCGCCGCCGTCACCCATTCGGATGTGCCGGTAGTCCTCGGCGTCGCCCTGCTCACCGCCGCCATCTACCTCACCGTCACGGTCCTCGTAGACCTCGCCTACCTGTGGATCGACCCCCGTCTCCAGGAGCCGACCGCATGACCGACACCGCATCCACCCAACTGAAAGCCGCGAAGGTACCTGTCCCGACCGGCGGCGTCGCCCCGACCGCCGGTGGTCCGTTCGATGCGCAGGACAGCGCGGTCGAGGCAGCCGACGTGCCTCGAGGCGTCTCCGAGCGATCCACCAACGGGTCGACATCGAAGTCGCGGACTTCGGTGGGCCAGAAGGAGACGCGCGGAAAGGTGCATGCCCTGCATCGGTTGGTCGCAGTCGCCTCGAAATGGCCGTTCGGCGTGACTGTTTCGGCCGCTGTGCTCGCGTCGGCCGCCATCGCCGCACTCGCACCGGACTTGCTGTCGGGCAGCGACCCACTGCACACCGATCTGCTCGCCGCCCACGAATCACCTTCCCTTGCGCACCCGTTCGGCACCGACCAGCTCGGCCGTGACGTGCTCACCCGCGTCGTGCACGGCGCTCGGCTGTCACTGTTCATCGGGGTGACCGCGACGGTGTTGGCGGTGGCCATCGGGGTGACGCTCGGATTGATCGCCGGTATCGGTAATCGGCTCGTCGATGCTGTCGCGTCGCGGGCGTTCGACCTGCTCGGGGCGTTTCCGGAGATCCTGCTCGCCCTGGTGCTCATCACATTCACCGGTACCGGCGCCGCCAACCTCATCCTCGCGATCGGTATCGCCGCCGCCCCTCGGTTCGCGCGGGTGATGCGGGCCGAGACCCGGGCGGTGCGTGGCAGCGAGTTCGTGGCGCAGGCGGGACTGCTCACGCGGTCGCGTGCGCGGATCGTGGTCCGTCACATCCTGCCCAACGCGCTGCGCTCGCTGCCGGTGGTGGTCACCCTCGGGCTCGGCACGAGCATTCTCGGCGCCGCCGCGCTGAGCTTCCTCGGCTTCGGCCCGAAACCGCCCGTGCCGGAATGGGGTTCGATGCTGGCCGAAGCGCACGGTGATCTGCGGATCGCCTGGTGGTCGGTGGTCTTCCCCGGTGCCGCCGTCACCGTCGTCGTCCTGGCGACGACCGTCCTCGGCCGCTACGCCGGCCACCGTTTCGAGCGAAGGGCGCAGCTGTGACCGACACCCTGATCCAGGTCCGGAACCTGCGCGTCGAATTCGACGGGCGTGCGGAGGTGCGCGGCGTCGATCTCGAGCTGCGCCGCGGCGAAATCCTGGCCATCGTCGGTGAATCCGGGTCCGGAAAGTCGGTGACCACCCGCAGTCTCGTCGGTCTCGCGGGTGGCCGGGTCAGCGCCGACCGGCTCGACCTCTTCGGCGCCTCGGCCCTCGACCTCTCCGAACGGCAGTGGCGTGGAATACGCGGCGCCCGGGTCAGTTTGGTGTTCCAGGACGCCCTGGTCGCGCTGGATCCGTTGCGCACCATCGCCGACGAGATCGGTGAGTCGCTGAGCGCGGTCCCGCGCAACGAGCGCAACGACCGCATCGACGGACTGCTGCGTTCCGTCGGCATCGCCGACCCGCAGGTCCGCAAGCGGCAGCGGCCGTTTCAACTCTCCGGTGGACAACGTCAGCGCGCACTGATCGCGTCGGCGCTCGCGGCGGGCCCGGACGTGATCATCGCCGACGAACCGACCACCGCCCTCGACGTGACGGTCCAGAAGCAGGTGCTCGAGCTGCTGGCCGAACAGGTCGCGGGTGGTCGGGCCATGATCCTGGTCAGCCACGACCTGGCCGTCGTCGCCTCGATCGCGGATCGCGTCCTGGTGATGCGGGCAGGCGAGGTCGTCGAGGCGGGGCCCACCCGCGAGGTCATCGAGCGACCCCGGCACGAGTACACCCGCGCGCTGCTCGCGGCCGTACCGCACGGCAGTGCCCGTGCGCGGGCCACCGAGCCGGTTTTCACCGCGGCGGGGCTCACGAAGTCGTACCGGGGAGTTCGGGCGATCTCCGATGTCTCCTTCGAAGTCGGTGCGGGCGAAGTGCTCGGCGTGGTGGGTGAATCCGGGTCGGGTAAGTCGACCGTGGCCAAGATCGTCACGGGGCTGATCGAGCCAGACTGCGGCGAAATGCGTTTCGGTACCGAGCCTTTGACGCGCAAGACCCGCAAGCCGGGTGAGCTGGGACTGGTCGCGCAGGACTCGGTCGGTTCCTTCGACCCGCGCTACCGGGTCGGCGAGATCATCGCCGAGAGTGTCGCGCTGCGGGTGCCGCGCGCCGAACGTCGAGCCGAGGTGCTGCGCTTACTCGACGCCGTGCACCTGCCCGCCGACACCATCGATCGCCACCCACGCGAACTGTCCGGCGGGCAACGTCAGCGGGTCAATATCGCCCGCGCGCTCGGTGACCGCCCGCGCCTGATCGTCTGTGACGAACCGGTGTCGGCGCTCGACATCTCGGTGCAGGCCCAAATCCTCGACCTCGTCGCCGAACTCGCCGCCACCGAAGACGTGGCGATCGTATTCATCTCGCACGATCTGGCCGTCATCCGGCAGATCTGTCACCGCGTGCTCGTCCTGAATCACGGCGTGGTCGTCGAATCAGGCACGGCCGACGACGTATTCCACCACCCGTCCTCGCCCTACACCCAAGCCCTGCTCGATGCCGTCCCGCGACTGGCGGTCCCGGCTCCCACAGAAAGCTCCTCGCGTGCGTAATCGCCTCACCCGACTGTTCACCGCGCTGCTGCTGGCCACCGCGCTGGCCGCGAGCGCCTGCGCCGCCGACCCCGAACCCGGCGGCGGCGGTGGTGGCCCGACCACCCCGCCGCAGGCAGGCGGCACCTTCACCATCGCCTTGCCCGCCTATCCGTCGCGCGGCCTCAGCCCGCACTACGGCGCGGCCTTCGACGCCTCCCAGGTGCTGCGCAACAGCTTCGACAGCCTGATCGCCGAGGACCGTGACGAACAGTTCCACCCCTGGCTGGCCACCGAATGGACCATCTCGCCGGACGGCCTGGTCTACGAATTCGCCCTGCGCAAGGACGTCACCTTCCACAACGGCGAAAAGTTCGACGCCGCGGCGGTGAAGGCGAATATCGACGCCTTGCGCAACCCCGACTACCCGTCCTGGACGGTCCTCGGTCTGTTGCAGTACTCCAGTGTGAGCGCGGTAGACGTGCTCGACCCGTACAAGGTGCGCATCACCCTGAGCACCCCGCGCGCCGACTTCCTGTCCACCCTCGGCGGACTCAGCGGCGCCATCGTCGCCCCGAGCAGTCTGAAGGCCGACAAACAGGCGCTGACCAGCGGTGCGGGCTTCGTCGGTTCCGGCCCGTTCGTGCTCGACAAAGTGGTGCAGGGTCAGGAACTGCGTTACCGGAAGAACCCCGCCTACAACTGGGCTCCCGCCACCGCGAAACACCAGGGGGCCGCCTACGTCGACGAACTGGTCGTGAAGTTCATCCCCGAGGCCGCCACCCGCGCCGGACTGCTGCGCAGTGGTGAGGTGAACGCCATCGGCACCGTGAAGGCCACCGATATCGGCTTGTTCGACGGTGTCGGCGGATTCCAGTACGAGCAGATCGGTTCGGCCGCCTCGCCGTGGGTCATCATGCTCAACCTCACCCACGGCGCCACCACCGATGTGCGCGTGCGTCGCGCCATCGCCAAGGGTGTCGACATCGCCGCTGTCACCAAGAGCCTCACCAAGGACACCCAGCAGCGCGCGTGGAGCCTCATCTCTCCGGACAGCGCCTACTACGACCCGAAGTTCGAGAACAAGAGCGGCCCCGACCTGGACGCCGCGAAAGCGCTTCTCGCGGAAGCCGGTTGGACCGACGCCGATGCCGAGGGTTACCGCACCGACAGCACCGGCAAGCGGTTGACCGTTCGGCTGGTCGCCACGAACCCCACCTACCCCGAGGACGATTTCCTGAAGGCCTGGCAGGCCGAATTGCGCCAGAACCTCGGCATTCAGGTGGAACTGCAATTCGTCGACAATGCCCAGATCTACGACCTGCTGGCCCGCAACGACTACGAGGCCTTCCCCCGTCAGGTCGGCGGCCTCGACCTGTCACTGCAGTTCAACCGCGCCTACGGGTCGACCACTCCCGACCTGAAATACGGACAGATCGACGGCATCACCATCGGCTCCATCGTCGGCGGCTCGAAACTGGCCGACCCGCAGGTGGACCGGTGGCTCGTCGACGCGACCAAAGCCACCGATCGCGAACAGCGCAAACAACTGTTCAACCGCATCACCGCCCACCTTCTCGACAATGCCGTCGCGATCCCCCTCTACACCGACCGCAACAGCGTCGCCGCCGACGCGACCGTGCACAACCCGACCTCGCTGTTCGATGCCCCTCGCAACAGCGTCAACGGCTGGGCCTACGACATCGCCGTCCGCTGACCAGCATCCTCCTCCCGGAAGGCTCGATCATGACCGTCGCCACCCCCACCCTCACCTTCGACCGCAATATCCCGCGCGGACTCGTGCACCGCGAATCCATCGCCGAGGTATTCCTCACCGACGCCCAACCCACCCCGGACGGCGCGATATTCGCCGCCCAGCTACCGCGCAACCATTCCTATTTCAGCGATCATCGCGGCACCGCCACCACCTATGACCCGCTGCTGCTGATCGAGGTGTTCCGGCAGGTCGCCATCTATTACGCGCATTCGTTCATCGGCGTCGCCCGCTCGGAGAAATTCATCTTCGGGTCCGCCGATTTCACCATCTCCGACGCCGACACCCTGCGCATCGGCCAGTGCCCCGGACACTGCGTCATCGAGGCGCGCGTGATCGCCGACAAACGACGCGACGACCAGGTCATCGGGCTCACCCTGGAAATGGTCGCCGAGATCGAGGGCCACGAGGCGGCCAGGGAGATCATGGTCTACCAGTGGATGCCCGCGCCGGTGTGGAACCGGATCCGCGTGCGTGGGCGCGAATCGCTCGGCCTGCCCGCCGCGCCGAGCATTCCGCCCCAGCCGCCGGTCGCCCGGATGCGCCCGGGCTCGGTGGGCAGGCACAACCCGCGCAACGCCATCCTCGCCAACCCGGTGCTCACCGGGGAAGAGCTGACCGCGCTCACCATCATCGACACCGACCATCCGTCGCTGTTCGACCACGCCCTCGACCATGTGCCCGGCATGCTGCAGTTCGAGGCGGCCCGGCAAGTGGCGATGGCGGCCGCCAACGCCGTTCTCGGCCTGGACACCAGCCGCATGGTGATGCACCGGCTCGGCATCGAATTCACCAAATTCGGGGAATTCGAACGGGATACGATCGCCCGCGCCACCGTCACCGGTGACACCGACGGCGCCCGCGCCCGCGTCAGCCTCACCCAGGGCGCCGATGTGATCGCCGCCGGTGACGTGGAACTGCGGTTCCGTCCCGCCGACATCAGGACGATGGTCCAGTGAGCGCGCCGTTCGTCTGGTTCGATTTCGGCGGCGTGCTCTCCCCACCGCTCGACGAGCTGTTCCAGCGCTACGAACAGGTGGCGGGCATCCCCGTCGACCTGTTCAAATACGCGATCGCCGAGGTGGGCGCCCAGTACGGGCTGGCACCCCTTGCCCCGATCGAACTGGCCCTGCTCGACGAACGCACCTGGGTGGCGAAGCTGCACGCGGTGCTCCGGGCCAAGGCACCCGAGCTCGACTTGTCGCGCAGTGAACCGGATTTCGGCAGGCAGTGGTTCGCCGGGCACGAGGTGAACCACGCCGTCCGCGATTTCGCCATCGAGCTGGCGGGCGACGGAGTCCGCGTCGGCGTGCTGAGCAACAACGTCGTCGAATGGGAGCCCTACTGGCGCACCATGATCGACCTCGACGACCACCTCAGCGTCCTGATCGATTCGTGCAAGGTCGGCTTCCGCAAACCCGACCCTGAGATCTTCGCCCTCGCCGCGGAGACCGCCGGTGTCTCGCCGCAGGACAGCCTGCTCGTCGACGACCTCGCCGAAAACTGCGCGGCGGCAAGGGAAGCCGGGTGGACCGCTGTGCAGTACCGCGACGCCGACCAAGCCATCGCCGACGTGCGTACGGCCTTACGCGAGTTCCGATGATGCCACCGCAACCCCGCCGGACCGCCACCACCTCGGCCCTCGATCCGATCGTGCGCGTGAGCGACAAAGACGCTATCGGCCCAGGTGGGGGGTTGTTCCGGCGGGATGACACACATGGCGCGTTCGGACCGGTCGGCTGCGCCCCGACGCGCCGCTCACAGGGCGGCCGCGAGGTAGCCGTCGGGTCGGATCACCGCCGAGGTCCAAGGTTGATCCGGAGTCACCTTGGTGGTGATGACCAGTGCATCGTCGGGCGCATCGGGGATGGGGGTGTGTTCGTCGGGCCGGATCGCGACGAACCGGCCTGCCTGCAGCAGTTCCGCGAGAGTGCTCACCCGCCCGTCGTTTTCGGTGAGGACGAGGTCGTGCTGGAATCCGGGCTGGAACTGGCCGCTGATGAGGTGGGCGATCCCGTCGTGCACAGCGGGCACGGCGAGCATGGCCAGCACGGCGTCGCGGACTTGCGGGTTCGCGGGATCCATCATCCGGGATTGCAGCACGGTGTTGCCGACGATCGCGGCGGCGTGGGCGACGCGTTCGCGGGAGTAGTCGGCCAGGACGGTGGGTCGCTCGCGTCCGGTGAGGACGCGGGCGAGCCGCCAGCCGAGGGCGAAGGCGTCCTGCATCCCGGAGTTGAGTCCTTGTCCGCCGAGCGGATAGTGGCTGTGGGCGGCGTCGCCTGCCAGCAGCAACCGCCCGTCCCACATGCTGGTGCGGTAGCGGCCGTGGTCGCTGAACCGGGTGAGGTGGCTGACCCGGCTCAGCGCGGGCTCTGCACCCAGCACGTAGGCGAGGCGTTCCCGGTACTCGGCTTCGGTCGGTTCGGGGCGGTGCTCGAGGGGACCGCTGAAGTCCATCGCGATGATGCGCGCCTGGCCGCCGGGGTTCGGGTTGTGCATGGTCCAGCCGGTCGGTGTCGAGTTCCAGCCCGGCGGGATCTCGCCGGGCGCATCCGAAACCGCGAGTCCGGCAATGGCATTCATCGTCGCCGGGTACACCTCGGCGGGGAAGTTCCCCGTGCGTGCGACAAGACTGCGTGCGCCGTCCGCTCCCACCACGTACTTCGCCCGAATCCGCATCCCGACGTCCCCGGCGCTGCCCTCGTGCACATCACGCCGCGCGTTGCTTTCGGTCGTGGTCCGGGCGCTGCCGCCCGCGGCTGCCGCTCGTTCGCCGAGATGTGCGGCGACCTGAGCCGTGACCGCATGGTCTCCGGCATCCAACCGGATAACGCTGTGCCCCCGCAGGATTCGGGCGCCCAGCGACAGCGCTCGATCCTCGAACGCCGCCTCAAGCCGGGCCTGCGGGATTCCCGCGATCGGCGCGGGCTCCACGCTCGGCGCGCTGAGCGTGAGCACCGGTTGCGCCGCGAACTGGAAGGGGCTGCGATGCACGCCGACCGGATTCCGGGCGATGGCCTCGGGCGGGACCGACGGGATGTACCCGCGCCGGGCCAGCAGCGACAGTGTGCGGGCGTGCACGGTCCCGGCGCGCGGACGCAGGTCGAGCTCCGTGCGCGACTCCACGACAACCACGTCGACCTGCTGCAATGCCAGCTCCGCGGCGACGAGCATGCCCACCGGACCGCCGCCGACCACCAGGACATCGGTCTCGATCGCGTGCGGTTCGGTGCTCATCGGCTGCTCCTGGGGCGGGTAAGCCGCGTCCGCGACTTCCGGTTGTACGAGAACTGTCGTAGCTACTAATATCATCGTACCTACCGATCGGGTAGTACCTAATTCGCGTACCGGAGCCCACCGAGGGAGATCCATGTCGACCGCAACCGAAACCCAAGCTCCACCCAGTTCCGCCACGCTGCCCGTGGTCCTGGCCGCGCAGTTCGTCACCCCGATGGCGATCGCGGGCACCGCCATCGCGCTACCGCTCATCTCCCGTGATCTCGGCTCGAATCCCACTGCGCTGCAATGGGTTGTCAACGGGTTCAACATCGCCTTCGCGCTCACCACCCTGCTGTGGGGTGCGGTCAGCGACCGAATCGGGCACCGCCGCACCTTCGGCATCGGCACCGCGCTGGTGGTCGTCGGCAGTGTCGGCAGCGTCGTCGCGCCCGCGCTGATCGTGCTCGACCTCGCCCGGGTGATCGCCGGCGTCGGTGCGGCGGCCATCCTCACCGGCTCCACCGCACTGCTGTCCAGTGCTTACGAAGGTGCGCGCCGCACAAAGGCGTTCGCCATCTTCGGGACGGTCAACGGGCTCGGCCTCGCCCTCGGGCCCACCATCTCCGGCCTGCTCATCGCGGTGGTCGATTGGCGCGGAGTGTTCGTGGTGCACGCGGTGATCCTCGCGGCCGCGGGCCTCGGGACGCGCCTGCTACCCGCCGCCGAACCCGGCACCGCCGAACACGGCCCGATCCTGGACCTCGGACTCCTGCGCAACCGCGAATTCCTGGCGATGTGCCTGGTTCCGGTGGCCGGGTCGATCGGTTTCGTCACCCTGCTCACCTACCTGCCCTCGGCGCTGAGCGGCATCACCGACCTCTCGCCCGGGACGTCCGGGCTGCTGATGCTCGCGATGACCATTCCCGTGTTCATCGCGCCGGTGGCCATCGGTCATCTGGTCACCCGGTTCCCCGCCCTCACCATCGGCCGGGTCGTCTACCTCAGCCTCGCGGCGCTGATTCTCGGCAATATCGGCGTGCTCGCGTTGGACGAGGGCCGCTCGGTGCTGTGGATCGTCGTCCCGATGGTGCTGCTCGGCCTCGGTTTCGGGCTGCCCATCGGTCTCGTCGACGGGCACGCGCTGTCGGTCGTTCCCCCCGAACGCGGTGGGACGGCGGCCGGTGTCCTGAACTTCTTCCGCATCGGGAGCGAGGCCGTGTTCGTCGCGGGCTACGCGATCGTGCTGTCCGCGGTGGTCGGCAGGCAGCTCAGCGGAGCCGCCGCGCACGACACCGCCGCGGGCCAGTTCGGTCACCCCGACGTCTACCGCACCGCGTTCACCACCACCGTCGGCGTGCTCATCGCTCTGCTCGTCGCCCTCACCCTCGCCATCATCGTGGTCCGCCGACAGGCGCGCCCGGAAGGAGTCACCTCATGACACACGCCATCGACGCCGTCCGGATCGATCTCGACGGCATCGCGAACATCAGTCCACCGACCATGATCGAGCCGGTGGCCGAGCGCTCGCGCGGCGGGTTACCGCAGGTCGTGCTGCCCAGCGGCCACACTGTCGTCCACCTGACCAGCTACCGCGACGTGCACGCGGTGCTCACCGACCTCAGCTTCGCCCGCGCGGAGACCAACGTCGAGGACGGGCCGACCTTCCTGCCGACGATCATGCCGACGGAGATGCTGCTCAACCTCGATCACCCCGGGCACGGCAGGCTCAAGGGTTTCGTCGCCTCGGCCTACAGTGCCGCGACGATCGCCCGCCGCGCACCCGCTGTGCAGCGTGTCCTCGACGGAACCGTCGCGGAATTGCGGGCCCGGAATGCCGGTGGCACGGCCGATCTCGTGCAGACGCTGCTCGACCCGGTGACCATCGGCGTGAACGTGGACTACCTCGGCATCCCGACCACCGACATCGCCTACTTCCGGCACCTCTCGCGGCAGATGCAGCTGGCCCACGACACCGACGTGCCCGCCCTGCTCGCCGACTTCTGGACCCTCTACCACTACATCGAAGATTTGGTCGCCCGGCGCCGCGACCTCGAACCGGGCCTCATCCTCGACCTGCTCGACGCCCGCGACTCGGTCTCACCCCCGGTCACCGACGCCGAGTACGCGGCGATCCTGCTCGGCTCGATCGTCGGCGGCGATCAGAACATCCTGTCCGTCATCACCAAGATCGCCTACGTGGCCCTGGCCCGGCCCGAACTGTGGGACCACCTGGTGCGCAACCCCGACACCATCCCCACGGCGATCGAGGAATTCCTGCGACTGCTGCCACTGGGGCGCATCTCCACCTTCCCCCGGGTCACCACCAGGGAGATCACGCTGTCACAGGGCGTGCTGCACCCCGGGGACATCGTGTACGCCGACGCACACTCGGCCAACCGCGACCCCGACGTGTACCCGGACCCGTCGGTGCTCGACCTCGGCCGCGACGGGAAGCGGCACCTGCAATTCGGGTACGGCATGCATCACTGCATGGGTGCGGCACTGGCCCGGATGGAGATCGTCGAGGTGATCCGGCGGCTCGTCACCGAGTTCCCCACTCTCCGGCTGGCCGTGTCGGAACACGAGATAGTCTGGGAGACAGGGGTTCTCGTGCACCGGCCGGTGTCGCTGCCGGTCAGCTGGTAGCCGGGGCGGCCGGATGGCGGACGCGGTCGGCTGCGAGGATCGCGGCGAGCAGACCCGGAAACGCGGTTTCCATGTCGTCGCGCCGCAGCTTCGTCATCCGGCCGTTGCCCACATCGCGCTGCCAGATCAGCCCGGCCTTGCGCAGCACCCGGAAATGATGGGTGCGGGTGGACGGCGCCCAGGGCATCCCGAACACGCTGCAGAACTGTTCGGCGCCCTCGGGCTCGGCGTAGAGCTGGGCGATCACGCTGCGCCGGTTGTCGTCGGCGAGAGCGGCGAGCACGGTCGACAGGTCGAACTCCTCGATATCGGGATGACCATCGGCATCGGCCACGATGCACTCCTTCCGCTCGAACCTACGACAACCATAGTACCTATCTAGCGCCCGCGACCCTCCATCAGCATCTGCGTGAAGAACTCGTACACCAGCGCCGACAGGTACGCCGACTGCTTGTTGTCGGCCGCGCCACCGTGCCCGCCCTCGATGTTCTCGTAGTACCAGACGGTGCGGTCCTGGGATTCCAGCAGTGCGGCCATCTTTCGCGCGTGACCAGGGTGGACCCGGTCGTCGCGGGTGGAGGTGGCGAGCAGGATCGGCGGGTACTGCTTGCCGGGGTCGGTGTTCTGATACGGCGAGTACTCACTGATGAACGCCCACTCCTCGGGCTTGTCCGGGTCGCCGTACTCCGCGATCCAGGAGGCGCCTGCCAGCAGCAGGTGGTAGCGCTTCATGTCCAGCAGTGGCACCTGGCACACGATGGCGCCGAACAGCTCCGGGTAGCGGGTGAGCATCACGCCCATCAGCAGACCGCCGTTGCTGCCGCCCTTGGCGCCGAGCCGGTCCGGGGTGGTGATCCCGCGGTCAACCAGGTCCCGGGCGACTGCGGCGAAGTCCTCGAAGGCACGGTCCCGGTGCTCTTTCAGTGCGGCCGTGTGCCATTCGGGCCCGTACTCGCCGCCGCCGCGGATATTGGCCATCACGAAGGTGCCGCCCTGCTCCAGCCAGCCCATTCCGGCCGCGCCCAGATACGCCGGGGTCCGCGAGATTTCGAATCCGCCGTAGCCGTCCATGATGGTCGGGCCGGGCGTGCCCCTGCGGTCGCGGTGGCGGATCACGAAGTAGGGCACGGCTGTTCCGTCATCGGAGGTGGCGAAGAACTGCTCCGCCTCGATGCCGGTGGCGTCGAAGTAGGTAGGGGCTTGCTTCAGCAGGGTGGTCGTCTCGCCGACAGCGGTGCTCAGCAGGGTGGTGGGTGTGGTGAAACCGGTTGTGGTGAGCATGAATTCGTCGCCGCCCTCGAGTGGGTCGAGATTGCTCACCGACGTGCTCGACATCGCGGGGGTGTCGGAGAGGTCCGCGCTCGCCCACCCGTCGGGGCCGGGGGTGAGGACGCGCAGGCCGGTCTGCACATCGCGCAGGGTGGTGAGGATCAGGTGGTTCTCGGTCCACCCCCACGATTCCAGCGAGGTGTGCGGATCGGGGGCGAACAGTACCTCGAATTGCCTTTCACCCGCGAGGAAGTCATTGATATCGGTGACCAGCAAGCTGCCCGCCGGGAAGGTGGTGTCGGCGGGGGCCCACTCGGTCTTCAACCGCACCAGCAGCCAGTCGCGGTACCAGTCGACGTCGGCGTCGGTCGGCGTTTCCACCAGCCGCCATTCGCCGTCGATGAGCAGGGAGACCTCGGAATTGAAGAAGTCCGTCGATCGATGCAGATAGTGCCGTTCGTAACCGGGGTGCCTGTCGTATCCGGCGCCGATCGACACATCACTCGGCTTGCCCTCGAAAACCGTTTCGGCGGCGGCTAGTTCGGTGCCACGCCGCCAGCGCTTCGCGACGCGGGGGTAGCCCGAATCGGTGAGTGACCCCGGTCCGAAATCCGTCCCCACGTATACGGTGTCGGCGTCGATCCAGCCGACCCGTGACTTGGCCTCGGGCAGGAAGAACCCGCCGTCCTCGGGGGCGACGAATTCTCGTGTGGTCATGTCGAATTCGCGTTCGACCGTGGCATCGGCACCACCCCGCGACAGGTGGATGATGGCGCGTTCCTGCGACGGCCGAAGCACCGCGGCCCCACCCCACACCCAGTTCTCCCCATCGGCCTCGGCGAGCGCGTCGACATCGATCAGCACATCCCACTCGGGATTCTCGGTGGCATACGACTCGAACGTCGTCCGCCGCCACAGCCCGCGCGGATGCTCGGCGTCGCGCCAGAAGTTGTACAGCCACGGTCCGCGCCGCGCGGGATAGGCGATCTTGGTGTCGTCGTCGAGCATCGCGAGGATGCGCTGCTCGAGGTCGGCGAACCGTTCGGTGTTCGCGAATCGGTCCGCGACCACCTCGTTGCGGGCACGGGCCCAGTCCAGCGCCGGTTCGGCGGTCACGTCTTCGAGCCAGAGGTAGGGATCGGTCACATTCTGCTCAACGCCGCTCATCCCCACATTGTTGCCGACGTGACTCACCAATAGTGCGCGACGTCTATCACCACGCGTGCCGGACCTTCGAGGGTGAACACCCGGAACGGCAGCCGGGCGCGCACGCCGAGCCCGAGGGTGGTCTGGCCCTCGAACGAGCCGGCCCAGGCGACCTGACGGAAGGTCTGGTAGCCGTTCACGTTCACCAGGTCGCTGCGGCTACCCGGCAGGTAGGTGCTCGCGCCCGCGTCGTCGTGTGCGGGTGCCAGCACGGTGACCTGTAGGAACGCACCGCCGCGCAGCGGGACGCCCGCCCCGGAGCCGTCCTGGGTGACGGTGCCGACGTAGCCCACCCGGTAACCGGCCTGCGGTCCGCTGAGGTCGATAACGAGACGGTCGTAGCAATCGTGTCGGCCCGCGCGCACATCGCGCACGACACCCGACGAGTAGTTCGGACTCGACTTGTCCAGCGAGCCCCACGCGAGTCCGCAGTAGGAGGGGGTCGCCGCGGCGGGCAGTGTCGACAGGCCGACAGCCGCCGCGAGACAAGCGAGCAGGACGAGGAAGCGACGCATGTCGCACCGCCTTCGGGCAGGGGGACGCAGTATTGATTAATCGGACGAATCAGACATCGCGTTAGCGTCGGTCCGGTGCCGATAGCGTTGCGAAACGTAGGATCGCAGGTCACGGATAACGATGGGGAGGTGTGTCCATGCTCTGGGAGCAGCATTGCTGTCTGCCGTTGTTGCCGACGGCGCGGGTCGCGGATCTGGCGCGCTACCCGCTCGGGTCGTATCTGTCGGTGAATGTCGGGTACTCGGGGGAGACCAAGGCCGACTCGCTCGCCCTGCTGCGGTTGTTCCGTGAGCAGGCCGCCGCCGACCCACGGTTCCGGCTGGTCGATCGGGTGAGTGATATCGGTGCCCCCGAGGTGATTTCACTGGCCTTCGACCTGGAGGATTCCGCACCGCTCGACGGTGACCTCGACAACGTCGCGCTCTTCTACGAACTCGGCGTGCGCTCCCTGCTGCCCACCTACAACCACGCCAACGCGGCAGGCTGCGGCTGCCTCGACACTGTCGACACCGGCCTCACCGCGTACGGAAAAGACCTGGTGCGCAAGCTCAACGAGGTCGGCATGTTCGTCGACGGCTCGCACTGCTCCCGCCGCACCGGCCTCGACCTGGCCACCCACACCGCCGCCCCCATGATCTACTCCCACTCCAATTTCGCCGCCCTGTGGGCACATCCGCGCAATATCACCGCCGACCAGGCGCGCGCCTGTGCCGCGACGGGCGGGGTGATCGGCATCAACGGTGTCGGCATCTTCCTCGGTGAGAACGCCCCCGAAGCGCGGGCCGAACGCCTCGCCGCCATGGCAGACCACATCCGCTACGGCGTCGACCTGGTCGGCATCGATCACATCGGCATCGGCTCCGACTACTCCTTCGACGGCGACCAGTTCAACGCCGAGATTCACGAGAACCCCGCCGCCTTCTCCGCGGACTACACCGCCTGGGGCCCCTTGCAGTGGACCCCACCCGAAGACCTCCTCGGCGAAACCCCCGGCATCCCCAGCCTCGACGACCTCCTCACCGACCGTGGCTTCACCCCCACCGAACGCGCCGCCCTCTTCAGCGGCAACTTCACCCGCGTAGCCACCCAGGTCTGGCGCTGACCGGCATCGTCGCCGAGCGTGGCGACCCGGGCGCCGAACGCTCGAACACAACCCACCACCACGTCCGCCGAGTCGTGCGGAGTCCGCGGTCAGTCTGTGGAGTGTCGACCCCCGCCAGGGACGGGCGGTGTAGCGGGTTCACGAAAGGTCAAGCGTGGGGGCTTGTAGATGCGGGATACATACGCGTAGCGCATATCTCGTCCGCCCGGACGGGACACGACTCCATACTTGGCCGGATCACCGGCGAACCAGATCTCGCTAGTGCCGTGGTTGACCAGTTTGCCCCGATCCCACGCCCACGTGCTGAGCAGGAGGGTGCTCACTGTTTCGCCGTGCGGGCCGAGCAGGTCCACCCACTCGTAGCGGGTACCGGACAGGTACCGGATCCGCCACACAGTCCACGGGTGCCGCAGGGCCTTGCGGCGGCGTCGATTGATCCACACGAAGCACCCACCGAACATCGTCCCGATGATGAAGTACTGCCCGACCAAGGCCGCCGCATCCATACCTTCGTTGATCAATACGACGGTCAGTGGTCCGCTGGCCAGTGCGGTGAGTAGCAACGGCCACCGAATCCACCAGTTGTGGCGCAACCCTCGCCTGGTCGGTGGAAACTTCCGAGCCGGTCCGGGCGGCGGTGGAACGTCCACGGCGGGTGGCCGGTTCACAGGTCGAGACTCGGGGTCGTCGAGGAGGCTACGAATTCGAGGCTCGCCGTGGTGATCGCGGCCTCGATGTTTCGTTCGATGCCGAATTCCCAGCTGCGCTGAAGATTCGCGGCGGCGTCGTTCAGGCCGGTGGTGCCGATATCGCCGTCGCCCTGGCTCTGCAATGCTTTCAGTGCATCACCGAGTACTTGTTCGGAGCTCTTCAGTGACTGCACCGTGCTCGCGTGCACGTCGATATGCACCTGGAAGTATCCGGCCATTTCCCCTCCCCGTCCGACGTCTCGCAGCACGATATAGCCGGTCGGGGAACCCGACAAACCTCGAGCCGCCCGGCGCCTTCTTCGCGGACTTCACCCGCGTAGCCACCCAGGTCTGGCGCTGACGTGGACAGTCGATCGCCACGCTCTGGTGGCGGACGGCACTCGGCCGATGCCGCCACTAGAGCGTGGTGATCTTGGTCCTCACGTGAGACGGACGAGCATTTTGCCGGTGTTGGCGCCGGTGAGGACGCCGAGGAGGGCGGCGGGGGCCTGGTCGAGGCCCTCGTAGGTGGTTTCGGCGGTGTGGAGGGTGCCGTCGGCGAGCCAGGTGGCGGCCTTCGGGATGTAGTCGGCGAAGAGGGGGAGGTAGCTGGTCACGAGCATGCCGCGCAGGGTGAGTTCCTTGGTTGCCGCGAGGTAGAGGTCGGGGGTGGAATGGGTGGTCGCGCCGTTGTAGCCGCTGATGGCGCCGACCAGGGCGATGCGGCCGTGCTGGTTGAGGGCCTCGATCGCGACCTTCAGGTGTTCACCACCCACGCTGTCGAGGTACACGTCGATGCCGTCCGGTGCGGCTTCGGCGAGCTGTCCGGCGAGGTCACCGGCGCGGTAGTCGATCGCCGCGTCGAAACCGAACTCCTCGAGCACCTTTCGCGTCTTGACCGGGCCGCCCGCGGAACCGATCACCCGTTTGGCACCGAGGGCCTTGGCGATCTGGCCCGCCACACTGCCGACCGCGCCCGCGGCCGCCGAGATGAACACCGTGTCGCCCGGCTCCACCTTCGCCACCTCGGTCAGGGCGGCGTAGGCGGTGAGGCCGGTGGTGCCGAGAGCGCCCAGGAAGTGCTGTGGCGCAGCGAGTTCGGGGTCGACGGGAGTGGCCGATGCCGCATCGATGACGGAGTGTTCGCGCCATCCGGCGAAGTGCGTCACCGTGGTGCCGACCGCGATATCCGCTTTCGACGCGATCACCTCACCGATCGCCGAACCTTCCAGTGCCGCACCGATTTCGAACGGCGCGATGTAGGACGGCTTGTCGTCCATCCGGCCGCGCATGTACGGGTCGACCGACATCCAGGTGTTGCGCACCAGGATCTGGCCGTCGGCGAGTTCGGGCAGCTCCCGCTCCACGAGGGCGAAATCGGTGGCGACCGGTGCACCGTTCGGGCGGGCGGCGAGGTGGATTTCGCGGGTATGCGTCGGAATGGTCATGATCTAGCCTTCTTTCGAGGTCAGCCGGTGTTTTCTGACCGGTGAAGACCACGTTATGGCGGTCCGGTCGCCGTTCCCAGGTCCGCACACGCCACCACCCGGTCCTTACGCGCCAGGGCCCGACAGGCCGCGTGCCATGGTCGCCACACCGGGCGAGCGAAAGGATTTGGCACCGATGAGTTCCGTGCGCACGGTGCGTCTATATCGATGACAACCGTTTCGCCAGGAGGCGCGAGCATGGGCAAAGTATTCACGCATATGACGATGTCGCTGGACGGATTCGTCGCCGACCCCGACGACGGGATCGGCGAACTGTTCGAGTGGTACGAGGGCGGTGAGGTGACCGTGCCGAGCGCGAGCAGCGAGCGGTCGCTGCAGGTCGACGAGGCGGGCGCACAGGTGCTGCACGAGTGGATCGACAACACGGGCGCCCTCATCGCGGGCCGCCGTCTGTTCGACATGACCAACGGTTGGGGCGACAAGCACCCGGTGGGCGCGCCCGTTGTCGTCGTCACCCATCACGCCCCGGAGGATGCCGCGCAGCGCTGGCCGAACACCACATTCGTCGGCGATGTGGCCGCCGCCGTCACCGAGGCCAAGCGGATCGCGGGCGACAAGAACGTCACCATCGCCAGCTCGACAATCATCCAGCAGGCCCTCGACCTCGGCCTGGTCGATGAGGTGTGCGTGAGCCTCGTGCCGGTGCTGTTCGGCGAGGGCGTCTCCTACTTCGGGAAGCTCGCGAAAGGTCACCTGCTGCTCGACGACCCGGTCGTCGTCCCGGGCCGCCGCGCCACCCATCTGAGCTACAAGGTCCGCCGCTGAACGACCACTGCCCGGCCCCTGCGCGACAGGACCGGGCGGTGGCGATTCGGGCTAGTCGGTCACGGGCGCGGGCACGAACTGCGCGGGCCGCTTTCGCGCCGCGAACTTCTCGTACAGGAAGAAGTATCCCTTCACGTATTGCCCCACGAGAATCGCGTTGATGATCGTCCCTTCGCGAATGAAATGCGGTGCGCCGAGGAACACGAGCCCGATGCCCGCCGAAAGCGCGAGCAGGGTGCAGTCGAAGACCGTCTTGATATTGCCCCATTTCCGGCCGGTCATCTGCTGGATGGTGTTCACGAACAGATCGATCGGCATCAGGATCAGATTCGCGCGGATCATCAGGAACAGACCGAGCGCCAGCATCGCATCGGCGAAGACCAGCAGGACCAGGTTGGCCGTGTACGGCTCGAGATGGATCCATTCGGTGAGCCACAGATTGAGATCGAGGAGCAGGGCCAGGACCAGCGCCGGGATCATCGAGAGCAGATAGCTCGCCTTGAAGGCCTTCGGGCGGACCAGGAAGGTCAGCACGAGCATGATGACTTCGAGGATGAGGTTGTAATTGCCCTGACTCAGCGGTGTGAAGACCAGCGTCATGGTGCGGGTGAGGCTGCTCTGCGGGGAAATGCCGATCGCTGCCCTGATGGCCAGGCTGAGACCGAGGGTGAGGATGTATATCCCGGCCACGTAGGTGATCCAGCGGCGCACCTTGTTCCCGTTGTCGATGACTGCCGCGTCTTTGTCGTGTTGCATAACGGTGGATCCCTTGCTCTGCGGTAGCCGAGGCTATTTCATGAAGCCGAAGCGGTCGAGCGAAATGAACAGCGTCAGCAGTTTGTTGACCACCGGTTCACCTTCGTTCTTGTTGCCCAGAACGGCCAAGGCGTTGTCGATCGTGCGGGTGGCTTCGACGAGTTCGGCGAGATCCATATCGGCCATCACGCCGTAGAACTCGAGTGGCAGAACGGCTTTCACCGCGCCGCCCTCGGTGACGACGCAACCGCCGACGAGACCGTCCAGGTGTCCGAGGCTGCCGCACATCTCGGTGCTGTCGGTACCGACGACCACGAAATAGGCCTTCGGTGCGGGCCAGAACGTGGCGACCGCGCCGCCCTCGATCGAGACGCCTTTGAACAAACCGTTCACGATGTGCCGCTCCCCGTTGGCATAGCGCTGCACGACGGAGATCCGGTTGAGCCGCGCACCCTCGTGCTCGGGCACGATCGAACCGTCGCGCACGGGAACCCAGACTTCCTGGGCGAACTTGAGGTGCCCGCGCCCGTAGACGTCGAAGAGCAGGACTTTCGCCCGCGTGCCGTCGTCGGAGACCTCGAGCGGTGTGAGGTCGAGCTGCTCGGGACGCAGGTCGTCGAGACCGGGACGCGGTTGTTTGGCCAGCACCGAATAGTCGATGCGGACCGGATCGAGCAGCCGGCGGTCCTTCGCCATCAGCTTGCCGCCCTTGAAGACATAGCGCGGATTGATGCGCGAAAGGCTGTCGGTGAGCACGATGTCGGCGAACCGTCCCGGACTCAGCGAACCGAGATCGCGATCCTTGTGGAAGGAGCGCGCGGCATACAGGGTGCCCATCTTGATCGCCTGAATCGGCGGCATCCCCATTTCGACGGCCAGCGAGATCACCCAGTCGATATGGCCCTGCCGCAACACCCGGTCCACCGAGATATTGTCGGCGCAGAGCTGGAAATTCTCGGCGGGCCAGCGCCGTTTGACGATGGCGCGCAACATGGTTCGAATCACCTCTGGACTGCCGACCCCGAATTTGATCTGGGTGTTCAGGCCGTAGCGGATGCTCTTCTCGATATCGTCTTCGTTCCACACATCGTGGTTGTTGTCGACGCCGATGGCGGGCATGTAATTCAGCAGGGTGTCCGACAGCGCCGTCACGCCCCAGTGGCAGTTCACGAATCCCGCGTTGGCCCGGCCGAGTGCGGACTTGCGGAAGTCCTCGGCATTGCCGGTCATATACGACAGGTGGGCGAGTTCACCCAGGCCGATGACCGGATCCATCTCCAGCATCGCCTCGGTGACTTCCGGTGGGGTCTTCTTCCCCGGTGCGAACGCGTAGAGCCGGTACGGGAGCTTGTCGTGGTCGGCGAACAGTGCCCGTGCCGCGTCGACGGCCTCCTTGCCGGCCGCACTGGCGAAGTCGAGCGTCTCCCCGAAAACCGTCGTGGTTCCGCTCGGCACGATCGCCTCGCCGAACGCCGCCGGATGTGCGAGCTGGGACTCGAAGTGCAGATGCACATCGATCAGTCCGGGAATCGCGTAAAGCCCACCACCGTCGAAGGATTCGCGGTACCGAATGGTGTCGTCGGGATTCAGCGCGATGATGCGTTCGCCGTGCACCAGCAGGGAACCGGGATAAACGGTTTCGCTGTGTACGTCGAGTATGTGCAGATTGTGGAGCAGCAGGTCGGCTTCCCGCCTGCCCTCCAGGATGTCGAAAATCGTCCGGACATGGTTTTCCTGATCGGCGACCGCGGCGGATCCGGCGAAGGAGTCGGTTGTCGAATTCGATTGGGGCATCGGCGTCCTCATCTCGATATGTGTGCCTGTATTGATTGGACGCGACCGGCACTGTTGCCCACAAGCATTCGTTTTCGCACGAGGTGTACTCAATTCTCGTACACTCTGCCGAGGAGGTGCGTGATGCTCCATTCACGATTGCTGCACTACATCGACGAGGTGGCTCGGCTCGGGTCGATTCGTGCGGCAGGCGCCCGGCTGCATGTCGCGCCCTCGGCGATCAACCGGCAGATCCTGCTGCTCGAGGCGGAGCTGGAACAGCCGCTGTTCGAGCGGTTGCCTCGCGGTATGCGCCTCACCCCGGCCGGCGAGGCGCTGGTCGCCCATATCCGGCAGACGCTGCGCCAATACCGGGAAACGGTCGCCGATATCCGGGACCTGCGCGCCCTCGGCAGCGGCGAGGTGGTCATCGCCACCATGACGGGTCTGGCCAGCAGCGTCGTCGCCACCGCCGCCGCGAGCTTCCGGGCTCGGCATCCGCAGATCCGGATCTCGATCCGCACCATGTCGACCCTCGACATCGTGGGGGCCATCGAGAACAGCGAAGCCGACCTCGGCCTCGGCTTCAATATCCCGGCCTCGGCCCAGCTGGAAGTCTGCTGGCAGATGAACACCCGGCTGGGAGTTGTTGTCTCACCGCATCATCCGCTCGCACCGATGGACACCGTTCCGCTCGCCCAATGCACGCCGTTTCCGCTGATCTTCGCCGACCGGTCCATGGTGATCCACGGCATCGTCGCCGAAGCCTTCACCAATGCGGGACTCGATATCCAGCCGGCCTTCCACACCAATTCCATCGAAACGATGAAGCGGCTCGCCATGTCCGGAGACGCCATCGCCTTCCTCAGCGAATTCGACATCGCCGAAGAACTCCGCGATGGGCGGTTGCTCTTCCGTCAAGTCCGAGACGCCTTCAGCCTCAACATCATTTCCCTCGTGCGCCGGGAGAAGCACGCACACGGTCTGGCCGGCTTTTTGCTCGCCGACGAGATCGGGAAGACGTTGCGGCCGGGGGCGTCAGCGCGCGAGGGTGGGCGGGGTTCCGGTCCAGCGGTGGAAGGCCTTGCGGAGGGCACGGTCGTCGGTGAAGGCCAAATGGCGCGCGATGGTTGAGGTGGTGAGGCCCTGGGCGAGCAGGGTTTTCGCGCGCTCGTAGCGCAGGCGGTCCAGTTCCTCGCGCCAAGTGGTGCCCTGTTCGGCGAGGTGGCGTTGCAGGGAGCGTTCGCTCATGGCCAGGGCCTTCGCGACGCGGGCGAGGGTGGGGTCGGCGGCGTCGAGGGCGGAGGCGAGGGCGATGCGGAACGCGTCGAGGGGGTCGGCGACGGTGCGTGCGGACGCGAGGACGAGGTCGGCGTGGCTGCGCATCAGGTCGGCGAGCATCGGGTCGGCGCGGGGGAGCGGGGCGTTGGCATCGTCGGCGCGGAACGTGATCGAGTCGGCCTCGGCACCGAATTCGATGGTTCGCGTGCCGAATACGTCGATCAGGTGGTGGTAGTCCGGTGGCGCCGGATGCCCGAAGGTCACCTTCGTCGGAACCAGTGGGCGGCCGGTCGCCTCGCGGGCGCGGCGCAGGTAGTAAGCCAGCACGTACTCGTTGACCGTCGACGCGACCGTCGGGTCGCTCGCCGACGTGCGATAGCCGATGGTGAGATCGGCCTCGCCGGACAGATCGAAACCCTCGGCGGCCGCGGTGACCAGACGGTGGTACGGCTGGGCGGCGCGCAAGGAATCCGCCAGTGTCGCGCCGGTTGTCACCAGGTAGTCCCAGGTGTTCAAGGTGCCGAGCGGTGCGGCCTCGGCTACCGCGACGCCCGCGCCTGGCCGCGCGATCAACTCCCACAACCTGAGCAGCGAACTCATCGGCAGCCGGTTCAGCTCACCACGCAGCACCATGTCGTCGGTGCCCGGTACGCGCGCCAGCTGTTCCTCGGCCACCCCGAACCGCCGCGCCGACTGAACCAGCAGACGCACCAGATGGACCGAAACGGTGCCGTCGACCCGGCTGCCGATCTCCGCTCGGCCCCCTGATCCCGCGCCGCTCACCCCGCCGACAGTACCGTTCGGTCCGCCTCGGTCGAGGTCGGGCGAGCGCATCTCAGGCGAAGTGGGGGACGGGTGGGTGAACTCCCCGAAACAGAGTTAGGCTCGGTGACGTGACTTCCCACTACGATGTCGTCGTTCTCGGCGCTGGTCCCGGCGGATATGTCGCCGCGATCCGTGCCGCTCAACTCGGCCTGCGAACAGCGATTGTCGAGCAGAAATACTGGGGTGGCGTGTGCCTGAACGTGGGCTGCATCCCGTCCAAGGCACTGCTGCGCAACGCCGAACTGGCCCACATTTTCCACAAGGAAGCCAAGACCTTCGGCATCTCCGGTGAGGTCAGCTTCGACTTCGGCGCCGCCTTCGACCGCAGCCGCAAGGTGGCCGACGGTCGCGTCAAGGGCGTGCACTTCCTGATGAAGAAGAACAAGATCGACGAGTTCGACGGTCTCGGCACCTTCACCGGCCCGAACTCCCTCGACGTCGCCCTCACCAAGGGCGGCAACGAGTCGATCAGCTTCGACAACGTCATCATCGCCACCGGCACCACGACCAAGCTGCTGCCCGGCACCCAGCTGTCGGACAACGTGGTCACCTACGAGGAGCAGATCCTCACCCGCGACCTGCCGGGTTCGATCCTCATCGTCGGCGCGGGCGCCATCGGCATGGAGTTCGCCTACGTCCTGAAGAACTACGGCGTCGACGTGCGGATCGTCGAATTCCTCGATCGGGCCCTGCCCAACGAGGACGTCGACGTGTCCAAGGAGATCACCAAGCAGTACAAGAAGCTCGGCATCACCATCACCACCGGTGCGGCCGTGCAGTCGATCGACGACGACGGGTCCAAGGTCACCGTCCAGATCAAGGACAACAAGTCCGGCAACGTTGAGACCGTCACCGTCGACAAGGTGCTGCAGGCCGTCGGCTTCGCGCCGCGCGTGGAGGGCTACGGCCTCGGGACCACCGGCGTGCAGCTCACCGACCGCGGCGCCATCGCGATCGACGACTACATGCGCACCAACGTGCCGCACATCTACGCCATCGGTGACGTCACCGCCAAGCTGCAGCTGGCCCACGTGGCCGAGGCGCAGGGCGTGGTCGCGGCCGAGACCATCGGCGGCGCCGAGACGATGCCGCTGGGCGACTACCGGATGATGCCGCGCGCCACCTTCTGCCAGCCGCAGGTCGCCAGTTTCGGCCTCACCGAGCAGCAGGCCCGCGACGAAGGCTACGACGTGAAGGTGGCTACCTTCCCGTTCACCGCCAACGGCAAGGCGCACGGCCTCGGCGATCCGACGGGTTTCGTGAAGCTGATCGCGGACAACACCCACGGCGAACTCATCGGTGGCCATCTCATCGGCCCCGATGTGTCCGAGCTGCTGCCGGAGCTCACGCTGGCCCAGAAGTGGGACCTCACGGTCAACGAGCTGGCCCGCAACGTGCACACCCACCCGACGCTCAGTGAGGCGTTGCAGGAAGCGATCCATGGCCTCGCCGGCCACATGATCAACTTCTGAGTAGCAGATACCGAGGGGCGGTTCGCGCAGCGGCCGCCCCTCGCTCATGCCCGGAACTACCGGGTTTCTATTTCTTTTCGGCCAAATCGCGGAGTTTGATTTGGTGAATCTTCTTTTGTGGTCGATGATGCGTTAGCACCTTCTGGTGGTTGTTCCTGGCTCGTGTTCGAACTGTTCGTGTTCCATGAGATGGTCCCCTCGCCCCGGTCGACTCGCGGGTGGCGGGCACGGTTGAGAGGCAACTGAGAACCCATGAGCAAGCGCATTCTCGGATGGATGGCACGTGTGGCGGCTCTGGTCGCGGCGGCTGGATCGGTTGCCGTGGCTCCCGCAGCGGCGGAACCTCTTTTCCCTGGTGGACCCGATATTCCGGGTGTCCCCTCCGTGATTCCGACGGCGTCGCCCTGCCCGGTGGTCGAGGCGAGGGCGTGCATGCGGCTGTCGACGAACGAGGCATGGCTGGTCGACAACGGGCGGGTGGTCTTCGGGCCGACACCGATCTCGCACGGAATGGCGGGCTTCGAAACTCCGCCCGCGGTGACCCGCATTTCCTTCAAGCGGGAATTCCACTGGAGCACCATGCACGACGCACCGATGCGGTGGGCGACATTCTTCAACGGTGACATGGCATTCCACGTCGGCCCGGTCACCTCGAAGTCCCACGGTTGCGTCCGCATGACCGAAGACGGTGCCCACCGCTTCTTCGACTACTTGAACCCCGGCGACATCACGCAAGTAATCCCCTGACCAACGCACGAACATGGGCAACTCACCGGGTACGGGCTAACCTGACCCGGTGAGTTTCCGTCGGCCGCCGACCCCATCCGCCCCGTCCTCCAGTCGGGCCAAAATGCGCGGAAGGGCGGTGCGGAAATGGTTGACGGGTGCGGCCGCGGTGCTTGTCGTTGTGGTCGCGGTGGTGGCGGGTCTTTATGTGCTGATGAATTCGCGCACCTACCAGCTCACCGGCGAACTCGTGAACCGCGTCGAAACCCAGGACAAGGTCGTCGCGCTCACCTTCGACGACGGACCGACCGAACGCACGCCGGAAATCCTGCGCACGCTGGCCGAATTGCAGGTGCCCGCCACGTTCTATCTCGTCGGTGACGATCTCGCCGCGCGCCCCGAATGGGGGCAGGCGATCGCGGCGGCGGGGCACGAAATCGGCAATCACACCTACACCCATCGCCGCATGGTGCTGGTTTCGGGCGACACCGTGCGTGACGAAATCGAACGCACCGACACCGAGATCCGCCGCACCGGCTATCAGGGACCGATCACCTTCCGCCCGCCCTACGGCAAGAAGCTCTACGGGCTGCCGAAATACCTCGCCGACCACGACCGCACCACGGTGACCTGGGATGTCGAACCCGATTCCGCGGGCGGCGTCGACCGTGACACCGTGCTCACCACGACCCTCGAACAGACCCGGCCCGGCTCCATCGTGCTGCTGCACGTCATGCACGGCACCGAATCGGCGGCTGCCCTGCCGGGCATCGTCACCGGCTTGCGCGCACAGGGATACCGGTTCGCCACCGTCTCCGAACTGCTGGCGAAGAACTAGCCGTTGCCGCGGTAGCCGGAGCGTGCCGCCCGCACCGTGTCGATATTGGTCTCGAGGACCTCGATCAGCGCGTGCAGCCGGTCGGCCACCTGTGCGCCCAGCTCGGTGAGGGTGTATTCCACCCGCGGCGGAATGGCCTCGAGCACTTCGCGGTGCACCATGCCGTCGCGCTCGAGGGCCTGCAGGGTCTGCGACAGCATGCGCTCGCTCACCCCGTCGACCCGCCTGCGTAGCGCACTGAACCGGAACGGGCCCTCCCGCAGCGCCACCAGGGCGAGCACACCCCACCGGCTCGCGACGTTCTGCAGCACCGACCTGGAGGCGCAGTCGCGCGCGAAGACGTCGGCTTCCAGCGTCTGATCGTCGTCGAGGTGCTGCTCACTCATACCCGTGATCTTACCCTCCTTGACGACAGCGCCTACTAAATGCATAGTGCTTACTAATAGTTAGTACATGTCGATCAGTTCGGAGGAAGTCATGACTGTTGCGGTGGCCGGAGCGAGTGGACAGCTGGGCAGGCTCGTCGTCGAGGCGTTGGTGGCGGCGGGTGAGCGGCCGGTGGCGATCGTGCGGGATCCGTCGAAGGTGGCCGATCTCGATGTCGAAGTACGCCGGGCGTCCTATGACGACGCGGCGGCACTCGATGCCGCGTTGGTCGGTGTCGACCGGTTGCTGCTCATCTCGGGCAACGAGTTCGGCGCGCGAGTCGCCCAGCACACCACTGTGATTCGAGCGGCCGAACGCGCGGGCGTCGAGCTGCTGGCCTACACGAGCATTCCGCAGGCCGAGGTGAACCCGATGATCCTGGCCGCCGAACATCGCGGCACCGAAGAGGTGCTCGCGGGTGCGTCGGTGCCGACGGTGCTGCTGCGCAACAGCTGGTACTGGGAGAACTACCGCCAGGCCGCGGCTCTCGCCGCGCAGACCGGCGTGCTGCACGGCGCGATGGGCGAGGGTCGCGTCTCGGGTGCGGCCCGGGCCGACTACGCCGAGGCGGCCGCACGTGTCCTCACCGGCGACGGGCACGCGGGCCGCGTCTACGAGCTGGGTGGCGACGAGGCCATGTCCGGCCCCGACCTGGCCGCCGCGATCGGTGCCGCCACCGGCGCGACGGTGCGCTACGAGAACCTGGCGACCAGCGAATACGCGGCCACACTGCACGCCGCGGGCGTGGACGAGCAGTTCGCCACGGTCCTCGCCGACTCGGACGCGGGCATCGCCAAGGGCTTCCTCGAGGTGCGCACCGGCGACCTCACCAAGCTCCTCGGCCGCCCGGCCACCCCGGCAGCTTCGGTCCTCGCGCCCGCCTGAGCCCCCGGTCTCGGAGGTTCCGTCGGCTTCGACCGGATCCTGAGCGGACCCCGTCCGGCAATCTGAGTGCCGACGGGGACCGTTTAGAAGGTGGGCCCACCCAAGTGCCCGGTGACGACCCCGGTCCGCACCGCTACAGTGCGGAGCGTGGCTCATGAAACTCCCCGTCGACGCGCGCACACCTACCTGAGCGGTTTGTTGTTCGTGGTCGGTGTCCTGCATTTCGTCGCGCCGAAGCTGTTCGACGGCATCGTTCCCAAGCAGTTGCCCGGCGAACCCCGGGCCTACACCTATGGCTCCGGGGTCGCCGAGCTCGGGGTGGCGACGGCGCTGGCGGTGCCGAGGACCAGGCGTTTCGGCGGGTGGCTGGCCGCGGGCCTGTTCGTCGCCGTCTTCCCCGCCAATGTGCAGATGACCGTCGACGTGCTGGGCAATCCCAAGTCGTCGCCCGCTTTCAAGGCCGGGGTGATCGCGCGGTTGCCGCTGCAGATTCCGCTGATCGTGGCCGCGTTGCGGGTCGCGCGCCGCTGATCACACCCACTGCACGAGCTGGATGACCACCCCGTTGGGGTCGGTCATCTGGAAGTAGCGCTCGCCCCATTCCTCGGTTTCGATGGGCGTCTCGATCGGGACGCCCGCGCCGCGCAATCGCTCGTATTCGCTGTCGATGTCGTCGACCACGAAGACCACGAGCACGCCCTCGCCCGCACTACCCGCGATCCGCGCCGGCTTGAACGACTTCAAGCCGGTGCGCAGGTAGATGACGTCCATGCCCGCGTCGGGCCGCCCGACACTGACGAACCCGTCGGCGGCCATGTTCTCGGTGAAACCGAGGTGGTCGATGAGGAACTGGGCCGACGCCTGCGGGTCGTCCACATTGAGCGAGACGGCGGAAGCGGTGATCTGCATGAACTCTCCTCGATGACGTTACTCCGTACTTTGTACGCTTTTAGTCTGCGAAGAATGACCACCAACCGCTCTATGAGCTGGATCACACCTTGAAGGTGTCGCGTTCGATCCGCAGCGTGGTGATGGTCGACGCCAGGCCCTCGTACTGGTTGACGAGCAACACGATCTCGATGAGCAACCGCTCGTCGTAGTGCGCGGCCAGCTCCGCCCACGCAGCGTCGTCGATATCGCGGGTGGTCACCAGCCGGTCGGTCGCGGTGAGCAGCGCCCGCTGACGCGGCGTCCACCCCTCCGCCTCCGGCCCCGCCGCCACCCGGTCCACCTCGACCGCCGTGAGTCCGGCCTTGCGCCCGAGCCTGCGATGATGGTCGGCCTCGTAACCGCAGTCGCGCAGATGCGCCACCCGCAGAATCACCAATTCGGCCTCCGCGCGCGGCAATCGCCCACCGGGCATGAGCTTGCCGGAGAAATGCAGCCAACCCCGGAACAGTCCACGCGTGCGACCGAGTGTGCTGAAAAGGTGGGCGTCCGCCGTGCCAGCCGCGCGAGAAAGTACCTGCCAGACAACCCAGTTGATCGGTCCGAGTTCACCCAACCGGCCGGGGGAAATGCGTGGTAGGGGCGTTGCGGCCATCGTCGTCCACCTCGTCTTATCGCTCGGTTCCGTCGGAATCGACAGCGTACTCGGCGGTACGCGCGCACGGTGGCGAGTCGGTTTTTCTTTGGTTTCCAGTGGTTTTCGGAACAGTTGCGCGTCATGATTTGGGTACCGCAGCGCGCAGCGGCGGTGAGGTCGCAGCAGTGGTAGGGGAACATCGCAATGCTGGTTCGGATCAGGCCGGGCGCGGAACTCACCGGCGCCGAGCGGGAGTTCGTCGAATGCCTGAGCGCCTATTCGAGCCCGGGGCTCGCCCTGATCGACCCACAGGTGGGGGATCGGCGCCTGGACGCGGTGGTGGTGACGCCACGGGGGATCACGGTGTTCGACGTGTTGGGATTCCGGCGACGGCAGAGCGGGTTGCTCGCCATGTCGCGCACGGGGGCGTGGACGATCAGTGACAGTCCGCTGGAGTTGGAGGCCGGACCGTCGAGCGGGCTGACCGACCGGCTCGAACACGGTGTGCACGCGGTGCGGGTGGCGCTGGAACACGCGCTGCAGGAGAGCAGGCATGTGTGCGGCGCGGTGGTGCTCGTGCCGTACCGGGGTGTGGTGGTTCGACCGGCGCGCACCGCCTTACGTCCGGGCCTCGACGTGCTGGTCGCCAACACCGTCGACGCGCACGAACTACGCGTCTACCTGGAGAACTTCTCGGTCGGCCCGCGCGAATGGACCGTCGAGCGGGTGCTCAACACCTGCGCCGCCCTCGGCCTGGCCGACCTCGCCCCCACCCGTACCGAACTCACCGACGACGGCTTCCCGGCCAAACGCCCCGACCCGGCACCGCGCGCCCCACGCCCCCGCCGTGTCGAACCGCCCGCCCCGCCGACCGAACCGGCCAAGGAGGGCAAACTGGCAGGTTTGATCGTGTTCGGACTGGCTGTGCTCGGCATGCTGATCGTGCTGGTGATGGTGATCCTCGCTCTGCTCACCGACTCACCGTCTCCACGAACGGTCTCCGACATCACCGAGTCGACCACCCCCGCCCCGGTCACTGTCACCCATCGTCCCGCGCACTGCTGGCCGTTCCAGTCCGACTGCTGACTCCCATCCGACGCCGCCGCACCATCGTGGCTCGGGCCGAGCTACGACCTGCCCGGCTGGCATCGACATCGCGATCAATCACGCACAGTCCCACCGAGTTTCGTGAAGGCGATAGCCTGCTCGGCCCGCGCCCGCACATGCACGCAGGATGCGGAGATGTGGGTGACGAGGGTGTGCATGGCATGCTCGCGGCGTCCGGCCAGCACGTGCTCGGCGATGGCGATGTGCTCGGTGGTCATCGCCGCGACCCGATCGGCGGTCGGCACATCCATCGTGCGCACCGGGCGCACCCGGATGTAGACGGCACTCAGCGCTTCGGCCAGGGCCGAATTGCCCGCTGCCCGAAGCAGTTCGATGTGGAACCGCTCATCGGCGGCGACCAACTCGGGGCCCGGGCGAGGCGGCGTGTCCCTGAATTCCTGCCAGCGCGTAAGTTCCGTGCGAACGGCGGCCAGATCGTGTCCGGCCGGGGCCGCCGCCGAACCAAGCACCAAACGTTGAAAACCGCGTGTCTCCAGTACCATTCGCAACTCGAACAACTCGTCGAGTTCCGCCAGCCGTGGCCGGTACAGGTACAGCCCCTCCGGATGACGCTGCACCAGCCCGTCGGCCTGCAACCGGGCCAGCGCCTCGCGCACCGGCGTGCGCGAGACGCCGTAGCGCCGGGCCAGCCGTTCGGCGCGCAACCGTTCGGCCGGTGCGAGCCGACCGGTCGCCAGGTCGTCACGCAGCGATTCGTACACGCGCTCGGCCAGCGAAACCCGCCCACCCCTGCCCATGACGCGACCTGCGTTCAGATCGCCATCGCCGCGCGCACAGCCGATTCCGCGCCCGCTCCGCCCGGTCCGGTGGAACCGACGTGCCCCGAGTGCAGTACGTAGTACTGCTGGGCGGCCTGCAACGCGAAACCGATGTGTTGCTCCACCAGCAGCACGCTCAGCCCGCCGCGCTGCGTCAATTCGATGATGGTCCGCTCGATCTCGGCGACGACCGAGGGCTGGATGCCCTCGGTCGGCTCGTCGAGGATGAGCAGTTTCGGTTCGGTGATGAGGGCGCGGGCGATGGCGAGTTGCTGTCGCTGACCACCCGAGAGCAAGCCCGCCTTGCGGGTGAGCAGCTCGCGCAGGGCGGGGAACAGATCCAGCGATTCGTCGATCAGCGCTTTGCCGCGCTTGCGACCATCGGCCACCACTTGCAGGTTCTCGGCTGTGGACAGCTGGGGAAAACTCTGCTGACCCTGCGGAACATAGGCGATGCCCCGCTTCACCCGTTGCGACGGCGAGAGCTTGCTGATCTTCTCGCCGTCGAAGGTGATGGTGCCCGACTTGGTCGGCAGCAGTCCGACGGCGGTGCGCAGCAGGGTGGTCTTGCCCGCGCCGTTGTGGCCCATGATCGCGACCACGCTGTCGTCGGGGACGGTCAGGCTCACGCCGTGGACCACTTCGGTGCGCCCGTATCCCGACCGGACCTCGTCTAGTTCAAGCATCGGCGGCTTCCTTGTCTGTGGTTGCCATGGCCGCGGTGCCGAGGTAGACCTCCTGCACGCGTGGGTCGGCCTGCACCTGTTCCACGCTGCCCTCGCTGAGCACCTTGCCGCCCGCGAGCACCGTCACCGAGGTGGCGAAGGACCGCATGAAGTCCATGTCGTGCTCCACGACCAGGACCACACGGTCACCGCCGATGCGGCGCAACAGGTTTCCGGTCTCCTCGCGTTCCTCGGCGCTCATGCCCGCGACGGGTTCGTCGAGCAGCAGCACCGAGGCGTTCTGCACCAGCAGCATGCCGATCTCGAGCCACTGCTTCTGCCCGTGCGCGAGCACACCGGCCGGCTTGTCGCGCAGTGCGGTGAGACCCGTTGTCTCCAAGGCCTCTTCGATGGCGGGCAGCACGGATTTGCGCGCACGCAGCAGCGACAGCGCCGAGCGGCCCGCACCTGCCGCGATGTCGAGGTTCTGCAGCACCGTGAGCTGCTCGAACACACTCGCCGTCTGGAAGGTGCGCCCCACACCGAGCCGGGCGATCTGGTGCACCTTCTTGCCGAGCAGTTCGATACCCGACTTCTGCGCCGACCCGGTGGCCGGGACCAAGCCGGTGATGGCGTCGATCAGCGTCGTCTTGCCCGCACCGTTGGGACCGATGAGGAACCGCAGGTCGCCCTGCAGCACCGTCAAGTCCACGTCGGTGACCGCCTTGAAACCGTCGAAACTCACCGAGAGACCACGGATTTCGAGGTAGTCGCTGTTCATGCCCGCATTGCCGCCGGGCTTGGGTTCGTGTGAAGTCATCGGGCCAGCACCTTCTCCTCGGTGACCACGGCGGGTGTTTCCGGTTCGCGGCTCGCGCGCCATCCCTTGACCATCGGCCACAGTCCGGCGAGACCGGCGGGGATGAACCCGACGACCACGATGAACAGCACGCCCTGCAGGTAGGTCCAGCCCGACGGGAACGACTCCGACAGCGAGGTCTGCGCCCAGGCGACACCGATCGCGCCGAGTACCGGACCGAGCAGGGTGGTGCGGCCACCGATGGCGACCCCGATCAGGAACGCGATCGACGGGACAACACCGATATCGGCGGGCGAGATGATGCCGACGATCGGCGTGAACAGCGCACCGGCGATACCGGCGAGGAACGCCGCGACCACGTACGCGACGATCTTGATATTCGCGGGATCGTACCCGAGGAAGCGCACCCGCTCCTCGGCGTCACGCACCGCGATCAGCAGCTCGCCGTAGCGGCTGCGGTTGAGCTGACGGATCAGCGCGACCACCACGAGCAGCGTGCCCGCCGCGATGAAGAACAGCATCTGCCGGTTGGCCGGGTCCGAGAGACGGAACCCGAAGAACGCCCGGAAGTCCGACAGCCCGGTGAAGCCGCCGATGGCCTGCTGACCGGTCAGCAGAATCGCCAGCGCCGCCGCGAGCGCCTGGCTCAGAATGGCGAAGTACGCACCGCGCACTCGCCGCTTGAACACGCCGTACCCGAGCACAGCCGCGACCAGCGCGGGCAGCACGAGGATGGCCAGGATCGCGACCGACGCGGATTCGAACGGCTGCCAGAAACCCGGCAGTTCGCTGATTCCGGAGATCTCCATGAACTCGGGCACCTCGTTGCCCAGGCGCGCGGCGTCGGCGAGCTGCATGTGCATGGCCATGATGTAGGCGCCGATACCGAAGAACACACCCTGGCCGAGGGTGAGCATCCCGCCACGGCCCCAAGCCAAGCCGATGCCCGCGGCCACGATGGCGAAGCAGAGGAACTTGGCGAGCAGGTTCAGCCGGAAGTCGCTCAGCACCGCCGGGGCGACGGCGAACAGGATTATCGCCGCGACCGCGAACCCGGCCAGCGGGGTGAGCCGGGGATAGGCGCGTAGGCGTTCAGTCAGTGCGTTCATGCCAGGCTCCTCGTCCGCACGGTGAACAGACCCTGCGGGCGGACCTGCAGGAAGATGACGATCAGCACGAACACGATCACCTTCGCAATCGACGCGGTGGTGGAGTATTCGATGAAGGAGTTGAGCAGACCGAGCGCGAACGCCGCGATCACCGTGCCCTTGACCTGCCCGAGCCCACCGATCACCACCACGAGGAAGGCGTCGATCAGATAGCTCTGCCCGATGGTCGGGCTGGTCGAACCGATGAGCGTGAGCGCGACACCGGCCACACCCGCCAGGCCCGAGCCGATGAAGAACGTGCTGATATCGGTGAATCTGCTGGATATACCGCTGGTTTCGGCGAGACCACGGTTCTGCACGACCGCGCGGATGCGGCGGCCCATCGGGGTCGTCTTGAGGACGGCGGCCAGCGCGGTCACCGCGACGATCGCGAGCACGAGAATGAAAATGCGTGTCTTGGGCACCACCGCACCGGCGATGGTGATTCCGCCACTGAGCCATTCGGGCACCAGCACGTTCTTGGCGGGCGCGCCGAAGATGTCACGCGCGGCCTGTTGCAACACCAGGCCGACACCGAAGGTGACGAGCAGGGTGTCGAGCGGGCGGTCGTACATGTAGCGGATGAGCCCCATTTCCAGGACGGCACCGAGCAGGCCACCGATCAGGAAACCGGCGAGCAGCGAGACGGCCAGCGACACACCGGCCGAGGAGAAGACCTGCTGCACAACATAAGTGGTGTAGCAGCCGGCCATGATGAACTCGCCGTGTGCCATATTGATGACGCCCATCTGACCGAAGGTCAGCGACAAACCGAGCGCGGCGAGCAGAAGAATGGATCCCAGGCTCAACCCTGTGAAGAGCTGGCCGATCAGCACGTCCATGGTGGTGGACTCCTAGAGAAACGGTGTGGGGCGCGGCGCGCCCCACACCTGCCGGGCGACTTACTTCAGGCCCTTGGCCCACTCGTAGGACTTCAGGTACGGGTCGGGCGTGATCGCCTTGCCGGAGTCCCACACCGTGTAGATCAGGCCGTCGGGGCGGATCTCACCGATGCGGGCGACCTTGGTGACGTGGTGGTTGGAGCCGTCGATGGTGACGGTGCCCTCGGGCGCCTCGAAGCTCACGCCGTCGGCCGCGGCCTGGATGTCGGCCACCGCGAACGACTTCGCCTTCTCCACCGTGTTCTTCCACAGGAACACCGAGGCGTACGCGGCTTCCATCGGATCGGAGGTGGGCTTGTCGGCGCCGAAGGCGGCCTTGTAGTCGGCGACGAACTTCTTGTTCGCCGGGGAATCGACGGTCTGGTAGTAGTTCCAGGCGGTCAGCTGGCCGGCGAGGCGATCCGCGCCGATACCCACGACCTCTTCCTCGGCGATCGACACCGAGACCACCGGCATCTCGGCGGCCTTCAGGCCCGCGTTGGAGTACTCACGGAAGAACGCCACGTTGGAGTCGCCGTTGAGGGTGTTGAACACCGCGCCCGCCTTGGCGGTGCGCACCTTGTTGACGATGGTGGAGAAGTCGGTGGAACCGAGCGGGGTGTAGTCCTCGCCCTTGATCTCGATGCCGTTGGCGGCGGCGTAGGCCCTGATCTCGCGGTTGGCGGTCTGCGGGAAGACGTAGTCCGAACCGACCAGGTAGAGGGAGGTGATGCCCTTCTGCTTCAGGTAGTCCAGGGCCGGGACGATCTGCTGATTGGTGGTGGCGCCGGTGTAGAAGATGTTCTTGGAATCTTCCAGACCCTCGTACTGCACCGGGTAGTAGAGCAGCGAGTTCAGGCTCTCGAACTTGGGCTTCATGGCCTTGCGGCTCGACGAGGTCCAGCCGCCGAACACCGCGGCGACACAGTCGGAGCTGATGAGTTTCTCGGCCTTCTCGGCGAAGGTCTTCGGGTCGGAGGCGCCGTCCTCGGGGACGATCTCGATCTTCTTGCCGAGCACCCCGCCCGCCGCGTTGATCTGGTCGACCGCCAGCTTGGTCGAATTGGCAACGGTGACTTCGGAAATCGCCATCGTGCCCGAGAGCGAGTGCAGCGAACCGACCTTGATGGTGTCTTTGGTTGTGTCGACGCAGGACGCCGCGGTGGAACCGGTCGAGGCGTCGTCGCGGGCGCCGCAGCCGGTGAGCAACAGGCCGGCCAGGGCTACCGCCGTGGGGACGGCCAGTGCCCTGAGCACACGGGAATCAGACATGGGGCGTTCTCCTCATCAGGTGTAACGGCGGCGCACGCGCGCCACAACGAACACACCGCTGCCTGGCTGTACACCGGGTTGTATACAGCGGCTGTATTCGTGAGCGGAACAGTAGATGGAACATGTTGCAGCGGAATATCTCCCGATCACGTGCCCGTTTCGTCTGTTTCGTCCGTGTGAATTGTTCGGCGGGGAGCTACGGCGTGGCTACGGTTGCGTAGCCACGCGCCCGTGCGGCACGCTGGCGATTCGTACGACGTCGAACAGCCGGAATCTCGCGGCGCTCGGGCCGCGGGGTGGTCAGTCGAGGAGGAGCCCAGTGGGGCACTACAAGGCCAACGTGCGTGACATCGAATTCAATCTCTTCGAGGTACTCGGGCTCGACAAACTCCTCGACACCGGCGCCTACGGCGACCTGGACTCCGACACGGTGCGTCACATCCTCGACGAGGTGCGCAGGCTGGCCGAGGGGCCGATCGCGGAGACCTTCGCCGAGGCCGACCGCAACCCGGTCACCTACAACCCCGACACCTTCGACATCACCGTGCCCGAGCCGCTGCGCAAGACCGTGGCCGCCGTGCACGAGGCGCAGTGGTACCGGCTCGGCATGCCCGAGGGTATGGACGGCACGCCCGCGCCCAACGTGCTGCTGTGGGCCATCAACGAGCTCATCATCTGCGCCAACCCCTCGGCCAGCTTCTTCAACATGGGCCCACTCATGGGCTCGGTGCTCTACGAGATCGGTACCGAGGAGCAGAAGCGCTGGGCGCGTGGGGGTTTCGAGCGCGGCTGGCAGGGCACGATGGTGCTCACCGAACCGGACGCGGGCTCCGACGTCGGCGCGGGCCGCACCAAGGCCATCCCGCAGCCCGACGGGTCGTGGCATATCGAAGGGGTGAAGCGGTTCATCTCCGGTGGCGATGTGGGCGAGGCGGCCGAGAACATCTTCCACCTGGTGCTGGCCCGGCCCGAAGGCGCGGGACCGGGTACCAAGGGACTGTCGCTGTTCTATGTGCCGAAGTTCCTCTTCGACCCCGACACCATGGAGATCGGTGACCGCAACGGCGTGTACGTCACCGGGCTCGAGCACAAGATGGGTATCAAATCCTCGCCCACCTGCGAACTCACCTTCGGTGCCACCGGTGTGCCCGCCAGGGGGTGGCTGGTCGGTGAGGTGCACAACGGGATCGCGCAGATGTTCAAGGTGATCGAGAACGCGCGCATGACCGTCGGGGTGAAGTCGTCGGGCACGTTGTCGACCGGGTATCTCAACGCGCTCGAATACGCCAAGACGCGGGTGCAGGGCGCGGATCTCACGCAGATGACCGACAAGACGGCGCCGCGCGTGACCATCACCCACCATCCCGATGTGCGCCGGTCGCTGGCCATGCAGAAGGCGTACGCGGAGGGGTTGCGGGCGGTGTACCTCTACACGGCCGCGCATCAGAATGTGGATGTGGCGCAGCTGGTTTCGGGTGCCGACCCGGAGATGGCGCACCGGATCGACGATCTGCTGCTGCCGATCGTCAAGGGTGTCGGGTCCGAGCGGGCGTATCAGCTGCTCACCGAATCGCTGCAGACCTTCGGCGGGTCCGGGTATCTGCAGGACTATCCGATCGAGCAGTACATTCGCGACGCGAAGATCGACTCGCTGTACGAGGGCACCACCGCCATCCAGGCCCAGGACTTCTTCTTCCGCAAGATCATTCGCGATGGCGGCGCCGCGATGGGCCACCTCAACGCCCAGATCACCGCGTTCCTGGCCAACGATTCCGGCCGCTTCGCCACCGAACGCGCCCTGCTGCGCACCGCCCAGTCCGACGTCGCCGCCATGGCCGCCACCCTCACCGGCTACGCCATGGCCGGCCAACAGGACCCGGCCGAGCTCTACAAGGTCGGCCTGGGCTCGGTCCGCTTCCTGATGGCCGTCGGCGACCTGCTCATCGGCTGGCGCCTGCTCGCCCAGGCCGAAATCGCCGCCGCCGCCCTCACCGGCGAATCCTCCGCCAAGGACCGCCCCTTCTACCAGGGCAAAGTAGCCGTAGCCTCCTTCTTCGCCAAGAACGTCCTTCCCGAACTCACCGCAACCCGCTCCGTCCTGGCGACCCTCGACACCGACATCATGGCCATCCCGGAAGAAGCCTTCTGAGCGCTACTTGATGAGGTAGGGGGAGACGGAGCTGCGGTGTTCGCTGATGTCGAGGGACTTGCCCAGTGGGGGGAAGGCGCGTTGGGGGCAGTTGGAGCGGACGCAGACTCGGCAGCCCGCGCCGATGGGGGTGGCGGTGGCCTCGCCGAGGTCGATGCCGTCGGCGTAGACGACGCGGGAGGCGTGGCGGAGTTCGCAGCCGAGGCCGATGGCGAAGGTCTTGCTCGGCTGGCCGTAGCGGGTGGCGCGGCGTTCCACGGTGCGCGCGACCCAGAGGTATTTGCGGCCGTCGGGCATCTGGGCGATCTGGGTCATGATCTTGCCCGGGTAGGCGAAGGTCTCGTAGACGTTCCACAGCGGGCAGGTGCCGCCGCTGGCGGAGAAGTGGAAACCCGTGGCGGACTGGCGTTTCGACATGTTGCCCGCGCGGTCCACTCGGACGAAGGAGAACGGCACACCGCGCAGCGACGGGCGTTGCAGGGTGGACAGGCGGTGGCAGATGGTTTCGTAACTCTGCGAGAAGAACGCCGACAACCGTTCGATGTCGTACCGGAAGTCCTCGGCCACTTCGTGAAAGTGGGTGTAGGGCAACACGGTTGCCGCGGCGAAGTAGTTGGCGAGGCCGAGCATGGCCAGCTTGCGTGACGCGTCGGAGGCGAAATTGCCCTCCTCGACCAGCTTTTCGAGCAGGCCGCCGCATTCCAGGTAGGCAAGTTCGGCGGCCAATTTGAAGGTGCGCTGCCCGCCGGACAGGTGCGGGGAGATCTCGAGCTGCTTGGTCTGCGGGTCGTAGGTGTGCAGCACGCCCTCGCCGAGGTCGATGCGCTCGCTGATCCGCACACCGTGCGAGCGAAGCAGCCGGGCGATTTCGGTGCTCACCTCGCCGCCGTGGAAGCGGATGCGGGCGGTGAGATCCTCTGCGGCGGTGTCCAGCTCGTGGATGTAGTTCTGGCGCTGATAGAAGTAGTCGCGCACTTCCTCGTGCGGTTTGCTGATCGCGGCACTGCCGGAGCCGTCGGCGAAACGGTCCTCGGTGGCGGCGGCCAGCTGGGCGCTGGTGTTGCGGTACCTGTTGTGCATGGCGACCAGGGCCCGCGCCATCGACGGGTGCGCCGACACCATGTCGGCGATCTCCTTGGTGTCGGCCTCGATGCCCAGCTCGGCATCCATCACGACTTCCTGGAGTTCGGCGATGAGCCGGGTGTCGTCCTGGGCGGAGAAGAAGGTCGGATCGACGCCGAAGACCTCGTTGATGCGGGTGAGCACCGGGACCGTCAGCGGCCGCACATCGTGCTCGATCTGGTTGAGGTAGCTGGCCGAGATCTCCAGTTTCTGGGCCAGCGTCACCTGGCTCAGCCCACGCTCGGTACGCAGCTGGCGCAGCCGCGCACCGACATAGGTTTTGGCCATATGTCCAGTTTATGGGCGGTTTCGCAGGGTTGCCAACCGGTTCTTAGCAGCGTGTGCTGAGCGATGTGTCACACCGGCACGCTACGGTCGAACGGTGCTGTTCAGCGATGTCGTCGCGACCTCGGAGCAGGTTCGGGCCACCCGGTCGCGCAAGGAGAAGACCGCCGCCCTCGCCGCGTTGCTCTCGGCCGCGGGCCCGGCGGAGATCGGCACTGTGGTCGCCTGGTTGTCGGGTGAACTCACCCAGGGCCGGATCGGCGTGGGGTGGCGAACGGTCACCGGGCTGGGCGCGGCGGCGAGCGATCGGAACCGACTCACGGTCGAACAGGTCGACGACTACTTCACCCGGCTGAAGGGCGTGAGTTCCACCAACAGCCGCCGCGAAATACTCACCGAGCTTTTCACAGCCGCGACCGAAGAGGAACAGTCTTTCCTGATCCGGCTGCTCACCGGCGAACTGCGCCAGGGTGCGCTCACCGCGCAGGTGGTGGAGGGCCTGGCCCGATCCACCGGCATCGGTGTCGACGTGATCCGCCGCGCGCACATGCTGTCCGGGAACCTGCCCGCCACCGCGGTCGCCGCGATCACCGGCGGCGAGGACGCGCTGCGGGAGTTCCGGCTCGAGGTCGGCAGGCCGGTCGCGCCGATGCTCGCCTCTCCCGGCGGCTCGCTGGACGAGGCGCTGGCCGAACTCGGCCCGCAGGTGAGCGTCGAACACAAACTCGACGGCGCCCGCATCCAGGTGCACCGGGCGGGGGAGCAGGTGTGGGTGTTCACCCGCACCCTGCGCGACATCACCGCGGGCGTTCCCGAACTGGTCGAACTGGTTCGTGGCCTGGACTGCACGAGCGTGGTGCTCGACGGCGAGACCCTCGCGCTCACCGACGCCGGTCGCCCGCGCCCGTTCCAGGAGACGATGAGCCGCTTCGCCACCATCGGCGACACGCGCGAACTGCTGCTGCACCCGTACTTCTTCGACTGCCTGCACCTGGACGGCGAAGACCTGCTCGACGAACCCCTGCGGGTGCGCCGCCGGGCACTGGACCGGGTGGCCGGATCACACGCCATCCCGGCACTGGTCGCGCCCGACGCCGAGGCGGCCGCCGAGTGCTACGACGACGCGCTCGCCGTCGGCAACGAGGGCGTGATGGTCAAGTCGCTCGAAGCGCCGTACGCGGCGGGCAGGCGCGGCAAGGCCTGGCAGAAGGTCAAACCCGCGCACACCCTCGACCTGCTGGTCATCGGTGCCGAATGGGGTTACGGCCGCCGCACCGGATTCCTGTCGAACCTGCACCTGGCCGCGCTCGATCCGGACACCGGCGAACCGGTGATGGTCGGCAAGACCTTCAAGGGCCTGACCGACGAACTGCTGCGCTGGCAGACCGAGGAATTCCCCCGGCACGCCACCCACCGCGACGCCCAGACGGTGTACCTGCGCCCGGACCTGGTGGTCGAGATCGCGCTCGACGGCGTGCAGACCAGCACCCGGTACCCCGGCGGCGTCGCCTTGCGTTTCGCCCGGGTGCTTCGATACCGCCCGGACAAGGAACCCGCCCAGGCGGACACCATCGAAACCGTGCGTGCGCTGGGCGGACGCTGACCCGCCACGACTTTCGGGGCAACACTGCGGCAATCCGTGACGGCCATACGACACACTGTTCGGGTGAGCGCCGAACTTGTGGTCCTGTTGATCGTCATCGTCACAGCTCTCGTCTTCGACTTCACCAACGGTTTCCACGACACGGCCAACGCCATGGCGACCTCCATCGCCACCGGTGCGTTGAAGCCGAAGACGGCCGTGGCGATCTCGGGTGCGCTGAACCTGATCGGCGCGTTCCTCTCGGTGGCCGTCGCCGCGACCGTCGCCAAGGGAATCGTGCGGCTCGACGAGGTGCAGGGCCAGGATCTGCTGGTGATCGTGTTCGCGGGGCTCGTCGGCGGCATCCTGTGGAATCTGTTCACCTGGTTGCTCGGTCTGCCGTCGAGTTCCTCGCACGCCCTGTTCGGCGGGCTGATCGGCGCCACGCTCGCCGCGCTCGGCTGGAGCGGTGTCATCTGGGTGTCGGGTACCGAGGGCGTGCTGGTGAAGATCGTGCTGCCCGCGGTGCTCGCGCCGGTGGTCGCCGCGCTGGTCGCCGCGATCGGCACCTACCTGGTGTACCGCATCACCCGTGGGGTGAGCCGGGACAAGACCGACGAGGGCTTCCGGTGGGGCCAGATCGGGTCGGCGTCGCTGGTCTCGCTCGCCCACGGCACCAACGACGCGCAGAAGACGATGGGCGTCATCTTCCTCGCGCTGGTGGCCTACGGCTCGATCGACGCCGATGACCACATGCCGCTGTGGGTGATGGCCTCCTGTGCCTTCGCCATCGCGCTGGGCACCTACCTCGGCGGGTGGCGCATCATCCGGACCCTCGGCAAGGGCCTCGTCGAGATCGAGTCGCCGCAGGGCCTCGCGGCCGAATCCACCTCGGCGGCGATCATCCTCACCTCCGCGCACTTCGGGCTGCCGCTGTCGACCACGCAGACCGCGACCGGCGCCATCCTCGGCACCGGCATCGGTAAGGGCGCCGAGGTGCGCTGGGGGGTGATGGGCCGCATGGTTGTCGCATGGATGCTCACTCTGCCCGCGGCGGGCGTGGTCGGTGCGATCTGCTGGCTGGTGGCGCATCTGATCGGCGGGCTGGCCGGAGTGCTCGTGGTGTTCGCGATACTGGTCTTCGGAGCGCTGGCGATCTACCTGCGCTCGCGCCGCGACCCGGTCGACCACCACAACGTCAACGAGGAATGGACCTCGGCCGAACCCGACCACCCGCGGCCGGAATAGGAGGACACCGGGATGCACACACTCTGGCTGAATCTGCGTGAACTGTGGGATGTGCTGATCGCCGCACTCGTCCTCGGCGCGGGCGTGCCCGCCGTCTTCGCGTTCGCGGTGCGCTGGTGGGCCAACGGCGAAACCGTCGACGCCGACGGGCGGGTACGGCGCAACCATCTCGCCCTGGCGGGCGCACTGATCTGCGTCGTTCTCATCGTCGTGCTGGTGATCTGCGGAATCCTGTTCACGGCAAAGGCTTTCATCGCGCACCAGTTCGGCATCCACCTGTTCGGACAATCCTGAGCGAGGACCAATGACCGACTCGTCACCCACCCCACCGGTACGGCCCGGCCTGATGTCGCGGGTACTCGGCTGGCTGCGCGCCGGCTACCCGCAGGGCATTCCGCAATCGGACTATGTCGCGCTGTTCGCGGTGCTGCACCGCAACCTCACCGATTACGAGGTGGTGGCCATCGGCGAACAGCTGATCGCGGCCAATCCGAACCGCGAATCCATCAGCCATGCCGAGATCGCGGCGGCTGTCGCCGATTTCGCGAAACAGCAGCCCGCCGCCGAGGACGTGTCGCGGGTGGCTTCGCACCTGGCGGCCGGTGGTTGGCCGTTGGCCGAACCGATCGACGACTCCGAGTAATTCGCGGTGTGCCAATAGAATTGGTGGCTGACGATTCCACCGGATTCGTGCCGTTCGCGCGCTAGCATGCACGGGTGGTACGGCGTGCGGCAGAAGTCGAGAGTGGTCGAAGTTATGGTGGATTGTCGCGCGAGCAGCGAATTGCCCTACGCCGGAGCCGTTTGACCGACGCGGCGCTGGAATTGTTCGGAACCCGTGGTTATTCGTCGACCTCCATCGAACGATTGTGTGCCACTGCGAATGTGTCGACGCGCAGTTTCTACGAAGACATCGGCAGCCGCGAAGCGCTGCTGATCGCGCTGGTCGACCGGCTCAATTCCGCCGCGCTGCAACGACTCGACGAAGCCCTCGACCGCACCCGTGAACAGCCGCTCGTGGTGCGCGTCGTGGAGAGTTTCCGTGCGTTTCTCTCGGTGACCTGCCGGGACCGGCGGGCCGCACGGGTTTTCTATGTGGAGATCGTCGGGGTGAGCCCGGCGGTGGAGGAATGGCGGCGCGCGCAGCGGCGTTCGATTTCGGCGCTGCTCACCCGCGAGGCGCAACGCGCCGCCGAACGCGGTGAGGCGCCCTCGCGCAGTTTTCACCTGTTCACCCTCGCGCTGATCGGCGCGGTCACCTCGCTTGCCCAGGAAATGGTGCACGCCACCGTGCCGGGCGACGCGATCTCGGTCGACGAGATCTGCGACCAGATCGCCTACTTCATCCGTTCCGGCCTGCCCGCGCGCACGGCCTGAGAAACGAGAACGGGAGGCGCCCGAAAGACGCCTCCCGTTTCGATGCTTACCGCGAATCAGATACCCATACCCTGGGCGAGCAGCGGCCACGAATCGTGCAGCGCCTGCTCCCAGTAGGGCCAGTAGTGGGTGCCCATCGGGGTGAACTGGTAGGTCGCCGGGATGTTCAGCGAATCCAGCTTGGCCTTCAGGTTCTGGCTGCAGGCGTTGGTCGCCGCCTCGATGCCGACACCGAGGCCGAGGTTGATCGCACCCATCGGGCCGGGCGCGTTGCTGAGGTAGTACTCGACATCGGCGTTGGACGGCATGCCGCTACCGCTGGAGATGTAGAGGTTGGTGCCACGCAGCTTCTCGGCGTTGATGACCGGGTCGTTCTCCACCCAGGCCGGATCGTTGTCGGCGCCGTACATGTTGGCGGTCTTGCCGCCCGCCCAGGTCTCCACCGAGAACTTGACGGCCTGCTTGCCCAGCGGGTCGGCGATCTGCGCGCAACCGCTGTAGGCGGCCACCGACTTGAACAGGCCCGGCTTGGCCTCGGCCAGCTGCAGCACCGAGGTGCCGGAGGTGGACAGGCCGGCCAGCGCGTTCAGGCCGGTCGAGTTGAGAGTGCTGTCGAGCAGCGGCGGGAGCTCTTCGGTGAAGAAGGTCTTCCACTTGTTCAGACCCAGCTTGGGGTCTTCCTGCTTCCAGTCGGTGTAGTAGCTGCCGCGACCACCGATGGGCTGGATGACATTGACCTGCTTGTCGGCGAGGAATCCGAGCGCGTTGGTCTGCGCGGCCCAGCTCGCGGTGCCCTCACCGGCGTCGAGGCCGTTGAGCATGTAGAAGTTGGGCGCGGGCTGCGACTCGTCGACGGGGCGCTGCACGTCGATGGTGATGTCTTTCTTCATCGCCGCCGAGTACACCTTCAGGTGCCAGGTGCGTCCTTCCTTGACGACCGAGGTCACCGAGGATGCCTTCTCCGGCTCGGCCGAGGCGCCACCGGCGAGCGCCGCCACCGACATGGCGGCGGTCAGGGCCACGGCCGTCGTGCGCAGCGCGGCGACATTTCGTAGTGCAGAAAGTTTCATCGAACAGTCGGTTCCAGTCCACGGGCCGTGTCGGCGCCGTCATCGCAGTTGGTCCCCGCGCACCGGGTATACGCCCGGTGGCGACGAGGCTGTCAGATCCTCCGGTATCTTATGTCCTCCCCGAGAGTGAAACTGTTACGAGTCCCAATCTGTGGACTTAACGGTCGCGCAATAACCGCCGGTGAATCGGAAATATCGGGGAAACCGGGCGCTCTTAGGGTGACGCCATGGGTATAGAGGTCAGCGGATTATCCAAGTCGTTCCGGGTGGGGCGCGACACCGTGCACGCCTTGGATTCGGTCGACCTGCACACCGCCGACGGCGCGTTCCTGTCGTTGCTCGGGCCGTCGGGCTGCGGGAAGTCGACCGTGCTGCGGATCCTGGCCGGCCTCGACGAACCGAGCGCGGGTATCGCGCGGATCAACGGGCACACTCCGGCGCAGTTGCGTGGTTCACACGAGCTTGGGATCGCGTTCCAGGATTCGGCGCTGCTGCCGTGGCGCAGTGTCGTGTCGAATATCGCGCTGCCCTTGCAGGTGGCGGGGCTGCCCGTGGACCGGGAGCGGATCGCGGAACTGGTCGCGCTGGTCGGGCTGGAGGGGTTCGAGAAGGCCAAGCCCGCGCAGTTGTCGGGTGGGATGCGTCAGCGGGTATCCATCGCGCGGGCGCTGGTGGTCGAACCATCGGTGCTGCTGCTCGACGAACCGTTCGGCGCGCTGGACGACATGACCCGACAGCGGCTGAACCTGGAACTGCTGCGGATCTGGACCGAGAAGCCCGCGACGACGCTGATGGTGACCCACGGCATCGGCGAGGCGGTGTTCCTGTCCGATGTGGTCGCGGTGCTGAGCCCGCGACCGGGACGGGTGCTCGAACTGGTCGAGATCGACCTACCGCGGCCACGCACGCCGGAGATGATGCGCACGCCCGAATTCCACAAGCTGCACGACTACCTCTCGGAGCTGCTGTTCGGGCGGGCGGGCGTGGCATGACGACCTCGGTTACCGGCGTGCGCTCGGCGCTGGGTGGGCGCCTGTTGATCGGTGGTGCGCGATTCGCCGGGGCGCTCGGTGTGACGGCGTTGATCGTGTGCTGGTGGGTGCTCGCCGCCGCGGGCGTCGCGGGGGGAACGGTGCCGACGCCGTGGCAGGTGCTCTCCACCATGTGGTCGGACGGGTGGGCGTTGTACGGGCCGAACTTCCAGGTCACCGCGGGTGGTGCGCTGCGCGGCTTCCTCTGGGGCAACGCCCTCGCGATCGGCATCGCGGTGGCGATCATGCTGGTGCCGCGCGTCGAACCGCTGGCCACCCAGCTCGCCATTCTGAGTTACTGCACGCCGCTGGTCGCGCTCGGTCCGATCATCCTCGTGGTGTTCGGCGGGCGCACGCCGACGGTGTTCCTGGCCGCCATGTACTGCTTCTTCACCACGATGGTCGGCGCGGTGAGCGGGTTGCGCTCGGCCGACCTGGCGAGCCTGGACCTGGTGCGCGCCTACGGCGGCGGTCGATGGCAGCAGCTCTATCGCGTGCAAGTCGTTGCGGCACTGCCGAATACGTTCGCCGCGTTGAAGATCGCGGCGCCGTCGGCGGTGCTCGGCGCGATCATCGGTGAGTACCTCGGCGGCGTGGACAGCGGGATCGGGGTGGCGCTCACCGCGGCGCAGACCGCCTACAACGTGCCGCGCACCTGGGGGATGGCCTTGGCCGCGGCGGCTCTGGCCGGGCTCGGCTATGTGCTGATCGCGCTGCTGGCCCGGGTGGTCGCACCGTGGACGAGTGCGGAGGAGAAACGATGACGGCGCTGCGCGGACTCGGGCGGTTCCTGTTCCCGCTGGTCACCTCGCTGCTTCTGCTGCTCGTGATCTGGACGTTGTTCCTTCGGGCGTTCCCGCAGATCGGCCCGCGGGTCGGCAAGACGCCCTCGGACATCTGGGCCTACCTGGTCACCTCGCCGGGTGCGCCGGCGGCCCGGCAGGCGATCCTCGACGATCTCGCGATCACCCTGGCCGACGCCGCGGTCGGGTTCACCGTCGGCATGGTCGGTGCGATGGGAGTCGCGGCGCTGTTCGTGCTGTATTCGGCTGTGCGACAGACCTTCATGCCGGTGGCGATGCTGCTGCGGTCGGTGCCGTTGGTGGCACTGAGCCCCATCGTGGTGCTGGTGTTCGGCCGCGGGACGACGGGCGTGACGGTGCTGACGGCCATCGTCGTGTTCTTCCCCGCGCTGGTGATGATCATGACCGGCCTGCGTGAAGCACCGAGGCAGGCAATGGAATTGGTGAGGGTATACGGCGGCTCGCGGTGGACCGGGCTGCGGATTGTCGCGGTGCCCGCCGCGCTGCCGTCGATCTTCACCGCCGCGCGAGTATCGGTGCCCGGCGCCCTCATCGGTGCGCTGCTCGGTGAATGGCTCGGCAGCGGAACAGGTTTGGGTGCCGCTCTGGTTCGTGCCATTCCGATGTTCCAGTACAACCGGCTGTGGGCGTCGATCGTGGTCGTCACCGTGGTGTCGGTGCTGCTGTACGCGCTGGTCGGGGTGATCGAGAACCTGGTGCTCGCCCGATTCGGGGTAAGGCGGAAAGAATAGTCGCGGAACCTGGCGGCAAAGAAAACGAAACGCGGCGAATCTAGCGTCTGCGTATGAACAGTATCGACCGCCGTAGTTTCCTCCGCTTTTCCGCGCTCACCGGCGCCGCAATCGGCGGTGCGAGCGTGCTCGCCGCATGCGGGGGCGGTTCGGCGACTTCCGGTTCCACCGACGACGGCTCGAAATACGGCAAGGTCGCGGTGCAGTTGTCCTGGATCAAGAACATCGAATTCGCGGGCGAGTATTTCGCCGATTCGCGCGGGTATTTCAAGGAAGCGGGATTCGGAACGGTAGATCTCATCGCGGGTGGTGCGGCGAGTACCTCCGTCGAGGCCGGTCTCGACACCGGGAAGGTGTGGATCGGGCTGTCCGCACCGCAGACCACCGCGCCCGCCGTGCTGGAGGGTTTGCCCGCCAAGATCGTCGGCGCGACTTACCAGAAGAACCCCTTCGCGATCGTCAGCGCGGCGGGTAAACCGATCAAATCCCCGGCCGAGATGAAGGGCCGCAAGATCGGTGTGCAGGACACCAACCAGCTGATCTTCAGCGCCTTGCTGGCCGCCAACGGCATCGCCCCCGGCGAGGTGACCGTAGTGCCCGCCCAGTTCGACCCGACCCCACTGGCCAACGGCGAGGTGGACGGCTGGGTGAGCTACGTGACCAACGAGCCGATCACCTTGGCCGCCAAGGGTTTTGCCAACGACCACTTCCTCTTCGCCGACTTCGGCCTACCGCTGGTGGCCGAGACCCTGACCGTCGCCCAGTCGACCATCGACAACGAACGCGACAAGCTCAAAGCCTTCCTCACCGCCCAGATCAAGGGCTGGAAGGATGCCGTCGCCGACCCCGCCGAGTCGGCCCGCCTGGCGGTCGAGGTCTACGGCAAGGACCTCGAGCTCTCCCTCGACGAGCAGATCAAGGAGGCCACCGCCCAGAACGATTTGGTCGTCTCGGCCGCCACCCGCACCGACGGCCTGCTCACCATGTCCGACGCCCTGATCGAACAGAACATCGCCGCCCTGCGCACCGCCGAGATCGACATCAAGGCAGACCAGCTCTTCGACCTGTCGATCCTCCGCGAGATCTACGCGGAGAACCCCTCCCTCAAATAGATCGCCGGCCGCAATCTATATAGCCATGCCCACCGAGGTGGAGTTGCCGAAGTCTCGGTGGGCGGCCAGGCGCAGGCCTGCGCGCGAGGCGAGGAAGTCGGCGGTGATGAAGACGGCGGTTTCGGCGGGGGTGCGTGGGCCCGCTTCCAGTCCGGCGGGGACGTGCAGCCGGGACAGGGTTGGCTCGTCGAAGCCGCCCGCGCGCAGATCGTCGAGGCGACGGGCCTGATCGGCGGGGGTGCCGAGGGCCGCGAGGTAGCCGAGTTCGGGCAGGCGAAGGGCCACGGTGAGCAGGGGAATCTCGAAGCGCGGCTCGTTGGCGAGCACGACGATGCCTGTGCTGCTGTCGATTTCGCCTGCGGCGGACAGCGTGTTCAGGTAGCGGTGCGGCCAGTCGACGACCACCTCGGCGCCGGGGAACGACGCCGGGTCGGCGAACTCGGGGCGCGAATCACAGATGCTCACCCGGTAGCCGATCATCCGCGCCTGGGCGGACAGGGTGGCGGCGTAGGCGTTGGCGCCGAAGATGAGCAGGCGCGGCGGCGGGCAGTAGGAGGCGACGAACAGGTCCGACTCGGGCAGGGCGACCAGCTCGGTGGCGTGTTTACGGTCGGTGATCAGGTGCTGGCCGATGACATCGGGATCCTGGTTCCACACCACGGTGAACACGGTGACCCGGCGATGGGCCTGAATGTCGGCGGCGACGGTGGGGAATTCGGGGAAATCGCGGCAGGAGAACGGTTCGACGAAAATGTCGACGAGGGTGCCGTCGTCGGAGGACGATTCCAGCCCGGTGAGCATGCTGTAGCGGCGTAGTTGCCGGATGCCGGTGCGCGCGGCTTCCATCGCCGCCTCGTACACGGTTTCTTCCAGCCTGCCCGATGCGATGGATCCGAAGACGCCGCCATTAGGGGTGACCAGCATTGCCGATCCGATCGGCAGAGCGCTCGTTCCGATCGTGCGGACTACCGTTGCCAGGCCACCGGTAGCGCCCGAATGCCACACTCGCAGAAGGTCATCGACGATATCGCGCATATCTCAAATCTCCGATCACCGTGCGCCGACTTCCGGGAAATCGCGATCGGTCCCTGTCGCCAAGTCGTCGCACGTGACGCACACCATATCCTGTCGGGTACCCAAATAGGAACCTGCACCCGCATCCCCAACGGCGGCAGCGTAAATGGCTTCCCAGTGCTTGTTCTCTATCACAACTGGATGACCCGGAGTGTCGTGGAACACACTACGAGCCAATCCACTCTCGCTCGCGCGGGCCGCGGCGAGCACTCGGGCCACCACTTCGGCACCGATATCGGGAGTGTCGACGGGGCGGAAGGCCACATATCGGGTACCCGCCCGCGCCGCCTCGGCCAACCCCGCGCGCACCGTCGCCGATAGCCCGGTGGCCCAGTCGGCGACCCAGTGCCACCGAGTGCCGGGTGGCAGGTTCAGCGCCGCCGGGTCGGGGCCGGTGGCGCCGAGCAGCACGATCACCGGGTCGCAGCCGCCGTCGCGCAAGGCGGTGATCGCGGCAGTGAGCCAGGCGCCGTTTTCGGCGAGTGCCTTGGGTTTGCCGTAGCGGGTTCCGGCGCCCGCCGCGAGGACGATGCCCGCGCACGAGTCGTGCGTGAGCGCTTCGATCCGGGGCATGCAGGTGAAGGTAATGGCGCAATGTTGCCGGTCGATTACGGCCGGGGAGCGCGCGGGCGACGACACGGGTACGTCGGCGGTCGGCTCGAGTGGCGGGCCGCCGGTATTGGGGAGATGCTGGATCGATGACTAGGGAAGCGATCGGACTCGCGGGCTTCAACTCGTTGCCCGCCGACGCCGCTGAGCAGGCATTGCTTGCCTGTTGCTCGTCGCCGCGCTGGGCGAGGGCCATCGCGGCCGCCCGGCCCTATGTCAACGCGGTGTCGTTGCTCGATGCCGCCGACGCGGCCCTCGACGCGCTCGACGAGGCCGATATCGACGCCGCGCTCGCCGGGCATCCACGCATCGGTGAGCGCGCCACCGGCGCGGCCGCGCACGAACAGTCCGGTGTCTCCGGCGACGACGTGCGGGCCCGGTTGGCCGAGGGCAACCGGGCCTACGAGGAAAAGTTCGGGCACATCTACCTGGTGTGCGCGGCAGGCCGTAGCGGCGAGGAACTGCTCGCCGTACTGCGGGCGCGACTGGACAACGATCCGACGACCGAAAGGCGGGTTATGCGAGACGAATTGGCGAAGATCAATCGGCTGCGCCTGACACAGCTGGTGGCGTCATGACCGGGCTGAGCACGCATGTGCTCGATGCCGTACGCGGAGTCCCCGCCGAGGGGGTCGCCGTGTGGTTGATGCGTGGTGAGTTGCGGCTCACCGAGGCATTGACCGATGCCGACGGGCGAGTGAAAGAGCTTGCCGCCGGGCTTAATCCGGGCGAATACCAGTTGTACTTCGATACCGGCAGTTACTTCGCGGCTCAGGGCGTCGAGACGTTCTACCCGGAGGTCTGTATCGCTTTCACCGTCGGCGAGCAAGCGCATCTGCATGTGCCGCTGCTGCTTTCGCCGTTCGCCTATTCGACCTACCGAGGGAGTTGAGCCGTGGCACTGACAGGCCCGATCATGTTGACCGACAACCGATACGGCAAGGCCGAGAACCGGGTGGTGCGGTTCTACAAGGAGAACGCGCGCCACGAGATCCGCGATGTGAATGTCACGACCACACTGCGGGGCGACTTCGAGGCGGCCTATACCGAGGGCGATCAGCGGCAGGTGTTGCCGACCGATACGCAGAAGAACACGGCGTTCGCCTTCGCGAAGAAGGTCGGTCTCGACACCGTCGAGGATTACGCGATCGCGTTGGCGAGGCATTTCCACGAGACCGTCGAGCCGGTGAGCAGTGCTCGCGTGGATGTCGAATCGTATGGCTGGCAGCGGGTTTCGATCAATGGTGCCGAACACGATCACACCTGGGTGCGACAGGGGCCTGAGGTGCGCACCGTCGCCGTGACGGCCGCCGATGCCGGAACCTGGCTGATCGGCGGAATCAAGGATCTCGTGCTGCTCAAGTCGACCGGTTCGGAATTTGCCGACTTCCTCGTCGACGAATACACCACATTGGCGCCTACGAACGATCGCGTCCTGGCCACTTCCCTCGACGTGCACTGGCGATTCGGCGAAATCGACGGCATCGACTGGGACGAGGTGTTCGCCGGGATTCGCGCCACCCTGCTGGAACTGTTCGCCACCACCTATTCCCGCGCACTGCAGCAGACCCTCTACGCGATGGGAAGCGCTGTGCTGGAGCGTTTCCCGGTGCTGGCCGAGATTCGACTCTCGGCCCCGAACAAACACCACTTCGACTACGACCTCGACCGCTTCGATATCGAGAACAAGGGTGAAGTGTTCTGGGCCGCCGACCGCCCCTACGGTTCGATTCACGCGACCTTGCAGCGTGCGGACGCACCCGATGCCGGAACGGCGTGGTCGGCATGAGCGGGCCGGGTGTGGTCGCCGTCGACGGCGCGGCGGGTCCCGGGACGGTCGCGCATGCGATGTGTAGTGGGGCGAGGTGGTCGCGGTGAGCGCGCCGGATCTGGTGGTCGACGGGTGTGCGGTCGTCACTGTCGATGCGTCCGGGACCGAGTATCGGCGCGGGTGGGTCTCGGTGCGTGGCAACAGGATCGAAGCGCTCGGGGAAGGCAGGGCGCCGGCGTTCGGGGCGGAGACCGCGCGGATCGACGGGCGGGGTTGCTTGCTCACGCCAGGATTGGTGAACACCCACCACCATCTCTACCAGTGGATCACCCGTGGGCTCGCCGCCGACAGCACCCTGTTCGAATGGCTGAAAACCCTGTACCCGGTGTGGGCGCGGATCGACGAGAAGTCGGTGCGGGTGGCCGCGACCGGCGCGCTGGTGTCGCTGGCCCGTACCGGGTGCACCACGTCCGCCGACCACCACTACCTGTTCCCGCACGGTGGTGGTGACCTGCTCGCCGCCGAGATCGCGGCCGCCGCCGAGGTGGGGTTGCGCTTCCACCCCACGCGCGGGTCGATGGACCTCGGGCAGAGCAAGGGTGGGCTCCCGCCCGACGATGTGGTCGAGTCCATCGATGACATCCTCGCCGCGAGCACCACCGCGATCGAGCAGTGGCACGACCCCTCGCCCGACGCCATGGTGCGCATCGGCCTCGCCCCCTGTTCCCCGTTCTCGGTGACCGCCGACCTGATGCGCGAATCGGCCGCCCTGGCGCGCTCGGCCGGGGTGCGGTTGCACACCCACCTCGCCGAAACCGTCGACGAGCTGGACTTCTGCCGCGAGAACTTCGACTGCACGCCCACCGAGTACATGGAACGGCTCGGCTGGCTAGGCGACGACGTCTGGTACGCCCACGGCGTGCACCTCGACGACCACGCGATCTCGGCGATGGCTCGCACCGGCACCGGCATCGCCCACTGCCCGACTTCCAACGGCCGCCTCGGCGCGGGCATCGCCCGCACCGCCGACCTGGTCGCGGCGGGTATCCCGGTCGGGCTCGGCGTCGACGGCGCGGCCAGCAACGAGTCGAGCTCGCTGATCGAGGAGCCACGCAACGCCCTCCTCTACGCCCGAGCCGTCGGCGGCCCGCAGGCCATGACGGTGCGTGGGGCACTCGAACTCGCCACCATGGGCGGTGCCCGTGTCCTCGGCCGGGCCGACGACATCGGCTCGATCCAACCCGGAAAGCTCGCCGACCTCGCCCTCTGGCGCCTCGACACCCCCGCCCACGCGGGCATCGAAGACCCGGTCGTCGCCCTGATCCTCGGCTCCGCACCGCCACTGGCGGCCCTGTTCGTGAACGGTCGCGAGGTGGTCCGCGACGGTGTGGTCACCACGGTCGACGAAGCGGCCGTCGGCGCCGATGTCGCCCAGGCCCAGGCCACTCTCCTCGCAGGAGCCTGACCCCCGGTACACCCGATCAAGATCACCACGCTGTGGTGGCGGGACCTACTCGGCCGATGCCGCCACCACGGCGTGGTGATCGGGGTGACCAGGTACGGAACGCGGCTGGAGGGGCACACTGGAGGGTGGATATCGGGTTTACCGCGGCGCAATCTCGAGTGGGTGTCGCGCAACATCGTGGCAACTCGCCGCCCCTAGTGTGGCTGGTGAGGTAAGCGAGGTGGAAGTGGATCTGGATACCGTGCGGGAGGTGGTGCTCGCTCGCCGGCGCGCCGATTTGGCGCAGGTCGGTGCGGGGAGCGCGGTGCTGGCCGGCGGGACCTTCCTCTACTCCGAACCCCACGATCACCTCGACCGGCTGATCGACATCACCACGTTGGGCTGGCCGTCGCTCGTAGAGACCAGCGAGGGCCTGGAAATCGCCGCGACCTGCACGCTCGCCGAATTCGCCGGTGCGCGTCCCGGTCGTGAACTCGGGTCGAAGACCCTGCGGCCGGATTGGCCAGGGACGGAGTTGTTCGCGCAGGCGTGCCGCGCTCTGCTCGCCTCGCACAAGATCTGGCGCACGGCCACGGTCGGCGGAAACGTATGCCTTTCCCTGCCCGCCGGTGCCGTACTCGGTGCGCTGGTCGCCCTCGACGCCGACGCGGTGGTGTGGCCGCATGGTGGTGGTGAACAGCGAATCGCGTTGCGAGACTTCGTAACCGGTCCTGGAATGAATGTGTTGCCGCCGGGATCGGTGATCCGCTCCTTTGTCGTTCCGCTGCGTAACCTTCACGCGCACACCAGCTTTCGGAAGATCGCGTTGGCTCCGCTCGGGCGTTCCGGTTCCGTTGTGATGGGCAGGCGGACAGCGGATGACTGCGCTCTGACGATCACGGCGGCGACGACCCGACCTGTCGTCCTGGATTTCGACGGACCGCCGAGCGTGGACGAGCTGACCTCCGCGCTCGCCGAGATCCCACCGAACATCTGGTTCGACGATCCACACGGCGCACCGGACTGGCGCAGGCACGTCACCCACCTGCTGGGGACCGAGGTTGCCGCAGAACTGGCGGAGGGTCGGTCGTGAACCCGGCGACAAGCGTCGATGGCGTCCCCGAGCCAGCGATTCGGTACGAGGGAGGTGGACCGTGCGGCTAGAAGTCGACGGCCGCGTCGTCGAAACGGCGCCCAGGCCGGGCCAGTGCCTGCGGACCCTCCTGCGGGAGCAGGGCACTCTCGCGGTGAAGAAGGGCTGCGATTCCGGCGACTGCGGGGCCTGCTCGGTCCTGCTCGACGGCGCCCCGGTCCACTCCTGCCTCATCCCCGCCCACCGCGCCGCTGACAGAACCGTCACCACCGCCGCCGGTCTCGCCGGCGAAGCCGGACCGAATACTGTGCAGCGCAGTTTTGTCGACAATGCCGCGTTCCAATGCGGCTACTGCACCGCCGGAATGGTCGTCACCGCCACCGGATTACTCCGCAACCGCACCGATTCGGAAATCACCGAGGATGAGCGCGCGGAGTTGATGAAAGGAAACCTGTGCCGCTGCACGGGTTACCGCGCCATTACCGACGCCCTCACCGCGTGTGCACCACTGTGCACAACTCGTGAGGCCACCCCTGAACCGCCTCCCGGTGTGGAAGCACGAGTCGGAGTGCCTGGCGATGCCCCCCTTGAACAGCCCCCCGGTATGGAGGCACGAGTTGGAGTACCTGCCGATGCCTCCTCCCTGCGCCCGCACGATGGGCATCGGCGGAGTGCCGAAGGTGTGACGACGGCGTCCGCGGGGGAGGGTCCTGCGGTGGCGCGCCGCGAGGTGAGCGCGGTCGCAGAGCGGGTGCGGGGCGAGGAGTTCGGGCCGGGGCAGGTCGGAAAGGGTTTCGGAGCGCCCGCTGGGGAGCGGGTGGTGCGGGGCGGCGAGGCTTTCACGTTCGATGTCGGGGTGGGGGACGAGCGGGGGCCGGGGGTGGCGCCTTGGCATATCGCCGTGTTGAGCAGCCCGCACGCGCATGCGCGGGTGGTGTCGATAGACATCGCGGAGGCGGCGGCCGTGCCCGGCGTCCGGGCGGTGCTGACGGCGGCAGACGCGCCGGGGGTGGCGTTTTCCACGGCACGGCACGAATTCCGGGAGGACGATCCCGACGACACCTTCGTCCTCGATCGCACGGTGCGTTTCGTCGGGCAGCGCGTCGCGGCGGTGGTGGGGGAGACTCTCGATGCGGCGCGGGCGGGGGTGCGGGCGTTGCGGGTGGAGTACGAGGTTCTGCCCGCTGTGTTCGAGCCGGCGGAGGCGCTCGGAGACGAGGCGCCGAAATTGCATGGGGACAAGCCGGATACCGCGCGTATCGCCGACCCGCAACGCAACGTGATCGCGGAAATACACGGTGGTGTCGGTGATTTCGATCGTGGTATCGAAGAAGCGGCGCATGTTGTCCGTGGTGTCTGGCATTCGCCGCGCGTGCAGCACGTGCACCTGGAAACGCACGGCGGAATCGGCTGGCTCGACGACAAAGGCAGGCTGGTACTACGCACCAGCACCCAGGTCCCGTTCCTGGTTCGCGACGAACTGTGCCACCTGTTCCGCCTCGACCGTGACCGGGTGCGGGTATTCGCGGCTCGGGTGGGCGGCGGGTTCGGCGCCAAACAGGAAATGCTGGTCGAAGACCTCATCGCGCTCGCCGTCCTGCGCACCGGGCATCCGGTGCAATACGAATTCACGCGGACCGACGAATTCACCTCTGCCACTTGCCGTCACCCGATGCGGGTGGAGGTCACTGCCGCCGCCGACAGGAATGGGCTGCTCACCGCATTGTCGGTCGACGTGCTCGCCGACGCGGGTGCCTACGGGAACCACAGTGCGGGTGTGCTGTTCCATTCCGTCGGCGAATCGGTGGCCGTCTACCGGTGCCCGAACAAGAAGGTCGACGCGCAAGCGGTGTACACCAACAACATTCCCTCCGGCGCCTTCCGTGGTTACGGGCTCGGTCAGGTGATCTTCGGCGTGGAATCCGCCATCGACGAACTGGCCCGCCGAATCGGCATCGACCCGTTCGATTTCCGCAGGCGCAATGTGGTCGTTCCAGGCGACCGGTTCACCGGCGCCGAAGTCGACGAAAGCGACCTCACCTTCGGCAGTTACGGCCTGGATCAGTGCCTCGACACCGCCCAGCGAGCGCTGCATCGCGGCAACGGTGCCAAAGCGCCCGGCCCGGACTGGCGGGTGGGAGAAGGAATGGCCGTGGCGATGATCGCGACCGTTCCACCACGCGGCCATCACGCCGACGCGACGGCGCGCCTGCTCGTCGACGGGCGCTACGAGATAAACGTGGGCACAGCGGAATTCGGTAATGGAACCACAACCGTCCACGCCCAGCTCGCCGCGACAGCCCTGGCGACATCCGCCGACCGGATCGTGATCCGCCAATCCGACACCGACCTGATCGGGCACGACACCGGCGCTTTCGGTTCGACCGGCACCATGGTCGCGGGCAAGGCGTCCTATGCCGCCGCACTGGAACTGCACGCGATGATGCTGGCGCGCGCGGCCAAGGTGAGCGGCCATCCCGAACGGGATTGCGTGCTGGAGGCGGGTGGTGTGCGCTGCGGGGACGAACTCGTCACCGCCGCACAACTCCTCGCCGACGGAGACCTCATAGCCCATGGGACCCATTCGGGCACACCGCGTTCGGTGAGTTTCAACGTGCACGCGTTCCGGGTAGCCGTGCGTCCCGTGACGGGTGAGGTGCGGATTCTCCAGTCGATCCAGGTGGCCGACGCGGGCACCGTGCTGAACCCGGTGCAGTTGCGCGGTCAGGTGGAAGGTGGTGTCGCGCAGGCCATCGGGACCGCGCTCTACGAGGACATGCGCACCGACGCGGGTGTGGTGACCACCCGCACCCTGCGGCACTACCACGTACCGCAATTCGCGGACCTGCCACGCACGGAGGTGTATTTCGCCGAAACCAGTGACGCGCTCGGCCCGCTCGGTGCCAAATCGATGAGTGAGTCACCCTACAACCCGGTTGCCCCGGCCCTGGCGAACGCGATCCGCGACGCCATCGATGTCAGACCCGACCGATTGCCGATGACCGCCGACCGGATCTGGCGGCTCGCGAGGAAAGGAACGGCCGAGTGAATACCCGACTGCCCGAACACATCCGGGCACGCGTCGACGCAGTCCTCGATTCCGTCGACGCGGAGCTGCGGCTGCGCTATCCCGGCCAGGGGCCGCGGATGCAACCGGTGCACACGGTGTATGTCCCCGCCGACCGTGCTACCGCAGACACCCCGGTGGAATGGGGTGCCACCGCGCTGGAACTGCTGGACCGCCATGCAGGCTTCCTCGCCGGTCTCGACACCACCGATTCCCTTCCCGCGGTCCGGGTCGGCCTGTCCGCTCGACCGGTGCAGGACCTGCGGATAGATTTCGAGGACGGATACGGTTTCCGCGCCGACGATGTGGAAGACGCCGCCGCGACAGCAGCGGGAAAGACCTTGGCATTGATGGCCGAAAAGCCGGGCGCACCCGGTTCGTTCGGGATCCGGATCAAGGGGCTGGCCAAGGACGAACGCAGGCGAGCGCTGCGAACACTGGAATTGGTGCTCGACGGCGTCGCCGACGTATTACCCGGGTTCCTCTTCACCGTTCCGAAAATCCGGGCGGCCGAACAGGTCTCGGCCATTGTCGACATCTGCTCCGGCATCGAACGCGCCCACGGACTTCCCGACCACACTTTGCGCTTCGAACTGCAGATCGAAAGCCCGCAGGCGATCATCGCGCCCGACGGCACGGCCCCCATCGCCCGCATGCTCGCTATGTCCGACAATCGCTGCAGTGCACTGCATTTCGGCACCTACGACTACACCGCCGCCTGTGGAATCGCCGCCACCGACCAGGCGCTCGACCATCCGGCCGCGGACCACGCCAAAACGGTGATGCAGGTCGCCGCCGCCCAGACCGGCGTGTGGATCTGCGACGGCTCCACCCAGATAGTGCCGGGCAGCGACCCCGAATTCGCTTTCACCAACCACTACCGCCTGGTGGAACGTGCCCTGCGCCGCGGCTACTACCAGGGCTGGGACATGCATCCCGGCCACCTGGTCACCCGCTGGCTGGCCACCCACAACTTCTTCCGTACCGCCACCGATGTGGCCGTCCCACGCCTACAGGCCTACCTCGGTCGCGGCCAGGAAGGTGTGGTCGACGAGCCGGCCACCGCCGAAGCCCTGTCGACCACGGTGGTGCGTGCCCTGCGCTGCGGTGCCGTCAGCGATGACGAGTTGCTCGCCCGTGCACCGGAACTCACCGAGCAGACACTCGTCGACCTGATGACCCGCCGGTGGTCGAGCCGAGAAAGTACCGAAGCACGGGAGACCCGATGACAGACGACTTCACCCACCTGCCCGACCTGGCGGTCCGGCCGCTCGGCGGGTCGGTGATCTGGGCGAACGACGAGTTCTTCGCCGAGAAGGAAAACCTCGTCAACCCCGGCCCGGCCGAATACCGGCCCGCGACATTCGGGCACAAAGGGCAGATCTACGACGGTTGGGAAACCCGCCGCCACCGCGGCAAGCCCGGTGACGACGCGGCCATCGTCCGCCTCGGCGTGCCGGGCGTGATCCGCGGCATCGTGGTGGACACCGCCTGGTTCACGGGCAACTATCCGCCCGAGGTGTCGGTCTCGGCGCTGGCGATCGACGGTTACCCCACCGCCGAGCAGATCGCCGAACGCACCGACTGGGTGCCGCTGCTCGACCGCGTGAAGGTCGCGGGCGACTGCCGGACCCCGTTCACCGTCGACGACGAAAACCGGTGGACCCACGTCAAACTCACCATGCACCCCGACGGCGGCGTCGCCCGGTTGCGGGTCCACGGCGAGGGCAGGCCCGACCCGGCCCTGCTCGGCCTCGGCCCACTCGACCTGGCCGCCCTCGAGAACGGCGCCCTGGTCCTGGACTGCTCCAACCGCTTCTACAGCTCACCCAACCAACTGCTCTACCCCGGCCAGGCGCGCGTCATGGGCGACGGCTGGGAAACCGCGCGGCGCCGCGACGACGGAAACGACTGGGTGCGTATCAAACTCGCGGGCCCCGGCGCCATCCGGCTCGCCGAGATCGACACCTCCTGCTTCCTCGGCAACAGCCCCGGTGCCGCCTCCCTCACCGGCTTCACCAGCGACGGAACCGAAGTCGAGATCATGCCGCGCACCGACCTGCTCCCCGACACCCGCCACCGGTTCGCCCTCACGCCCGCCGGTGCGTCGGTCGAAGAGGTTCGCCTCGACATCTATCCCGACGGCGGCCTGGCGCGCCTGCGGCTCTACGGCGAGCTGTCCGCATGACCGGGCCACGCGACTTCATCGGCTACGGTCCCACTCCGCCGGACCCGAAATGGCCCGGCGGAGCCCGGATCGCGGTGCAATTCGTGCTGAATTACGAAGAGGGCGGGGAGAACAACGTCCTCGACGGATCACCGCATTCGGAAACCTTCCTGTCCGAGATGACACCGGCCGAAGCCTTCCCGAACCGGCACATGAGCATGGAATCGCTCTACGAATACGGTTCACGCGCCGGCCTGTGGCGGATACTGCGCGCCTTCGAACGGCGCGGTATCCCGCTCACCGTTTTCGCGGTCGCCCGCGCGATGCAACGCAATCCCGAAGCGGTCGCGGCTTTTCTGGAGCTCGGCCACGAAATAGCGTGTCACGGTCTGCGCTGGCAGTCGTATCAGCTCGTGGATCGCGAGACCGAACGCGCCGACATGGCCGAGGCCGTGCGCATCCTCACCGACCTCACCGGTGAGCCGCCACGCGGCTGGTACACCGGCCGCGACTCACCCAACACCCGCGAATTGGTCGTCGAGCACGGCGGTTTCGTCTACGACGCCGACTCCTACGCCGACGACCTGCCCTACTGGACCACGGTGCGCGGGCAGCAGCACCTCGTGGTCCCGTACACCCTCGACACCAACGACATGCGCTACTGCTCGCCCGCCGGCTTCGCCACCGGCGAGGAGTTCTACGCCCACCTGCGCGACGCCTTCGACGTGCTGTACCGCGAAGGGACCGAGGGCAGCCCGAAGATGCTCTCGATCGGCCTGCACTGCCGCATCGCGGGCCGACCCGCCCGCACCGCGGCCCTGGAACGCTTCCTCGACCACGTGCAATGCCACGAGGACGTGTGGATCACGCGCCGCATCGACATTGCCGAGCACTGGCGAACGACGCATCCGGCCGGATCAGGCGAACAGGTCCCGGACGAACGGGAGCGAGTCGACCAGTGAGGCGTTGACCGTGCCGTCGTGGTCGGTGGGGTAGGTGCGGGTGGTCACCGGCTGGCGGTTGGCCTCGAGCACCGCGAAGTAGCGCAGGGTCGCGGGGGTGACCACGTCGGTGTCGCGCAGGCCCTGAGCCAGCAGCAGCGGGCGGTCGTAGCCGGATTCGGGCAGGCCCATGTACTCGCCGAGCAGGCCGCGCAGGTTCGGGATGGACGACAGCGGGCGGGCGAACATGCTTCCCACCGACGGCTTGGCGGCGGCGAGTTCGTCGCCGAGGGGGCCGATGCAGGCGGTCTGGGCGCGCTCGAGCCAGGTGCGGCCGGTGTCGGTGAGCAGACCGTCGATGTCGAGGTCGGGGTAGGTGGTGCGCAGGCCGCTGAGGATGTACAGGACGTAGGCGGTCAGGTGCGAGCTCAGGGCGATCGGGGGCACACCCGGGCCGACGAGGCCGATGACGTCCTCGATGTAGGCGGGCACGCCCGTGCCGACGGCACCGCGGTAGTCGAGTTCGGGGCCGCCGAACTCGGTGGCGTAGCGGGCGGTGAACACCGCGGCGCCGCCGCCCTGCGACTGGCCGACCACGGCCCACTTGTTCGACAGCGACGGGTATTGCGCGGTCGCGGCGCGCACGGCGTCGACCACATTGCGCGCCTCCACGACGCCGTTCAGATACGGGTGCTCGCCCGGACCGCCGAGACCGGCGTAGTCGGCCGCGACGACGGCGTAGCCCTGCTTCAGCCAGGTGCCGAGGTAAGCCCAGTCGCGTTCGACGGCGGCCGGACCGGCCACGCTGTAGGCGCAGTCGTCGCCGAGCCCGACGGTGCCGTGGGCCCAGGCAATCACCGGCCAGCCGCCCGCGGGCGCTTCGCCCGGCGGGAAGTACACGGCGGCACCGGTGGTGGTCGGCTGGTCGCCCGCGGTGGTCGAGCGGTAGATCAACCGCTCGGCGCGGGCCGAACCCGGCAGTGTCGCCGCGGCCGACAGGGCCTCTACCGAGACAACCTGCCCGCCGGTGGGTCCGGCGTGCGCCGGAACGACCGGCAGCACGGTCAGCGCGGCCATCGCCGCGATCGTCAGCATCCTCGACTTGCGCACGGTCCCTCTTCCCTTCGTCGGACAGTCCGATTCTGCCCCGTGCGCCACAGGGGTGACACGCCGGGCGGGCGTTGCGGAGTGACGACACGCACATGATCGACGCCCGGCGTGGTGTGTGAAACGACTCACAGCCTGGAAGGCTCGAGAGCATCGGCACCCACCCGACCGAAGATCGCTAACAGTACGGGCGTTATGCTAAAACTCCTGGTCAGCACTACCCATCGGTAGCCGCAGTGCTTGCAATCACAGGGCAAATTTCGCAAAGTTAGCAACAGCGGCGGCAAACCTAGCTGAGATTCACACAACCAACAGGTAGACGGCTATTTCCGGGTATGCCATTGTTTGGAAGTACACCCCTCAGGCCCTAGCTAGTCCTAGCAAGCCTGCAAATTGCTTCAGCAGTACGACCCGTGCAACCGAAAGCGTTCAGCCGCCGGTTGTTTGAACGGCCGGACAGCGCGGAGCACCGACCACACCGAGGAAGTGGAGTCAGAGATGTCGACTGCCGGCACCCCGAAGACCGCTGCGGAAATCCAGCAGGATTGGGACACCAACCCGCGCTGGAAGGGCATTACCCGCAACTACACCGCCGAGCAGGTTTCCAAGCTGCAGGGCACTGTCGTCGAGGAGCACACCCTCGCGCGTCGTGGTTCGGAGATCCTGTGGGACCTCGTGAACAACGAGGACTACATCAACTCCCTCGGCGCCCTCACCGGCAACCAGGCCGTGCAGCAGGTTCGCGCCGGCCTGAAGGCCATCTACCTGTCGGGTTGGCAGGTCGCCGGTGACGCGAACCTGTCCGGCCACACCTACCCCGACCAGTCGCTGTACCCGGCGAACTCGGTCCCCTCGGTGGTCCGTCGCATCAACAACGCGCTGCTGCGCGCCGACGAGATCGCCAAGGTCGAGGGTGACACCTCGGTCAAGAACTGGCTGGCCCCGATCGTCGCCGACGCCGAGGCCGGCTTCGGTGGCGCCCTGAACGCCTACGAGCTGCAGAAGGCCATGATCGCGGCCGGCGCCGCGGGCGTGCACTGGGAAGACCAGCTCGCCTCGGAGAAGAAGTGCGGCCACCTCGGTGGCAAGGTGCTGATCCCCACCCAGCAGCACATCCGTACACTGACGTCTGCGCGCCTCGCAGCAGATGTGGCCGACGTGCCGTCGGTGATCATCGCCCGCACCGACGCCGAGGCCGCCACCCTCATCACCTCCGATGTGGACGAGCGCGACCGCGAGTTCCTGGACGGCACCCGTACCGCCGAGGGCTTCTTCGGTGTGAAGAACGGCATCGAGCCCTGCATCGCGCGTGCCAAGGCCTACGCCCCCTACGCCGACCTCATCTGGATGGAGACCGGCGTGCCGGACCTCGAGGTCGCGCGCAAGTTCGCCGAGTCGGTTCGCAGCGAGTTCCCGGACCAGCTGCTGGCCTACAACTGCTCGCCTTCGTTCAACTGGAAGGCGCACCTGGACGACGCGACCATCGCGAAGTTCCAGCGTGAGCTCGGCGCGATGGGCTTCAAGTTCCAGTTCATCACCCTGGCCGGCTTCCACTCGCTCAACTACGGCATGTTCGACCTGGCGCACGGCTACGCTCGCGAGGGCATGACCGCGTTCGTCGACCTGCAGGAGCGCGAGTTCAAGGCCGCCGCCGAGCGTGGCTTCACCGCCATCAAGCACCAGCGTGAGGTCGGTGCCGGCTACTTCGACACCATCGCCACCACCGTTGACCCCAACACCTCGACCGCAGCCCTCAAGGGCTCGACCGAAGAGGGTCAGTTCCACTGAGTTGCTTTGACTAGCAACGGATTTCCTCTACACCAGTAGGGGTGTACGCCCTCCCCTGCCGATCAGCCCCGGCAGGGGAGGGCATCCCTATATCGTGGGTCGCGAACCGCGGAGGTCTGTGACCCGAACCGGGCCGAAATCCGCGGCGCCAGCCGCCAACTACCCCAGGAGCGGGACCGTGAGCGACAAGATTCAGCGCGTCGGCATTATCGGCGCCGGACAGATGGGCGCGGGTATCGCGGAAGTGTGCGCACGCGCGCACGTCGACGTCCTCGTCTACGAAACCACCCGTGAACTGGCCGCCGCCGGTCGTGCGCGCATCCTGCGTTCGCTCGATCGTGGCGTCAGCAGCGGCAAGATCACCGAGCGCGAGCGCGAGCAGGCCGCCTGGCGGTTGCGCTTCACCTCCGACCTCAGTGACTTCGCCGACCGTCAGCTGGTCGTCGAGGCCGTTGTCGAGAACGAAGAGGTCAAGACGGCCATCTTCAGCGAGCTGGACAAGGTCGTCACCGACCCCGACGCCGTGCTCGCCTCCAACACCTCCTCCATCCCGATCATGAAGATCGCCGTCGCCACCGCCAATCCCGAGCGCGTGGTCGGTCTGCACTTCTTCAACCCGGTGCCGGTGCTGCCGCTGGTGGAGCTGGTCACCACGCTCAAGACCAGTGAGCCTGTTGCCAAGCGGGCCGAGGCGTTCGCCGCCGACATCCTCGGCAAGCAGGTCGTCCGGTCGGCCGACCGGTCCGGGTTCGTCGTCAACGCGCTGCTGGTTCCGTACCTGCTCTCGGCCATCCGCATGGTCGAGTCGGGGTTCGCCACCAAGGAAGACGTCGACAAGGCCATGGTGCTCGGGTGTGCGCATCCGATGGGGCCGCTGGCGCTGACCGACCTCGTCGGGCTCGACACGGTGAAGTCGATCGCGGACTCGATGTACGCCGAGTTCAAGGAGCCGCTGTACTCCGCGCCGCCGCTGCTCATGCGCATGGTGGAAGCCGGTTTGCTCGGTAAGAAGACCGGCGCCGGTTTCTACCAGTACGGAAACTAGGTTCCACGCACCGACGGCCGCCTTCCTCCCCGACGAGACGAAGGTGGCCGTCGGTGTTTCCGGGGGTGTTTGCAGGGGGAACGGCACACTGCCGACCGCTCGGCTTAAGCTGCTGTAGGCCGTTCGTGCACGCGCGAACCGGCTACTCGTCGAGCGCAGTAATTGCGCGGCGCCCGGTTGCCGGGCGACCACGCAGGTGATGGAAAGGGATGTCCCGTTCATGGTCAACGTCACCGATGGATTCGGGTCGAGCGTTCTCGGATATCCGCGGATCGGTCCGCACCGGGAACTCAAGCGCGCGCTGGAGTCGTACTGGCGTGGGTCGCTCGAGCGGGAGGAGCTGCTCGCGGTAGGCCGGGACATCCAGGAGCGTCAGTTCGACGAGCTGGCCGCCACCGGGCTCACCCAGGTGCCGGGCAACACCTTCTCCTTCTACGACCACATCCTCGACAACGCGCTGCTGTTCGGTGCGGTGCCGTCGCGGTTCAAGCCGCATCAGGAGGGCCTGCATCCGCTGGACTTCTACTTCCTGATGGCGCGGGGTAACCCGGATCTGCCGCCGCTGGAGCTGGTGCGCTTCTTCGGCACCAACTACCACTACCGGCAGCCCGAACTCGACGCCGACTCCACGTTCTCGCTGCACCCCGAGGCCCTGCTCGACGAGTGGGACCGGGCGATGGCGCGCGGGATCGAACTGCGCCCGGTGGTGCTCGGGCCGGTGTCGTTGCTGCTGCTGTCCAAGGCGGGGCAGGTGCCCGGCGAAGCGGAGTTCGACACGCTGAGCCTGCTCGACAAGCTGCTGCCGTTCTACGAGGAACTGTTCGAACTGCTCGCCAAGCGCGGGTCGACCTGTGTGCAGCTCGACGAACCGTGTTTCACGGGGGAGCAGTCCGACGCGGCGCTCGCGGCGTTCGAGAAGACGTATCAGCGGTTGTCGAAGGCGCCGCTGCGCCCGCGCATCCTGGTCACCGGCCAGTACGGCGACTTCGGTGAGGCGCTGCGAATCCTGGCGGCCAGCAATGTGGAGGCCATCGGGCTGGACCTGGCGTCCTACCGGATGACGCCCGAGGAGCTCGCCGAGATCCCCGGCATCCGCCGCAAGCGGATCTACGCCGGCGTCATCAGCGGCACCAATGTGTGGCGCGCCGATCGTTACGTGACGCTGAACTACCTGAACTCCCTCGCCGAGGTGTGCCCCGATCTGGTGGTGTCGACCGGCACCACCCTGCTGCACGTGCCCTACGACGTGCTCGCCGAATACGACATCGAGGGCAATGTCGCCGACCGGCTCGCCTTCGCGAAACAGAAGGTCGGCGAGGTCGTCTCGCTGGCGAAGGCGCTCACCGAGGGCCCGTCGGAGAAGTGGCGTAAGCGGCCCACCTCGGTGCACTTCAAGCAGAAGCACGCCGTGCGGCAGCGGGTGTACGCGATCACGCCGGACATGCGCGAACGGGTGCCCTATGCCGAGCGGGCCGCCGCCCAGCAGGAACGCCTGAACCTGCCCTTGGTCCCGGCCACCACGCTCGGGTCGTTCCCGCAGAGCAGCCGGTTGCGGCAGGCGCGTCACGAAGTCGCCGCGGGCCGGTTGTCCGAGCAGGACTACCGCAAGCAGGTCGAAGCCGAGATCGAGGCGACGATCCGGTTGCAGGAGGACATCGGTCTCGACGTGTTCGTCCACGGTGAGCACGAACGCAACGACATGATCCAGTTCTTCGCCGAACAGCTCGACGGCATGGCGACCACCCGCTTCGGCTGGGTGCAGGTCTACGGTTCGCGCTGCGTGCGGCCGCCGATCATCTACGGCGACGTGGCCCGGCCCGCGCCCATGTCGGTGGACTGGACAACCTACGCCCAGTCGCTCACCGACAAGCCGGTGAAGGGCATGGTCACCGGGCCGGTCACCATGCTGGCGCGCTCGTTCGTCCGCCAGGATCAGCCGCTCTACGAGACGGCCGACCAGGTGGCGCTGGCGATCCGCGACGAGGTGGTGGATCTGGAGAAGGCGGGCATCGCCATCATCCAGGTCGACGAACCGGCCATCCGAGAGCTGCTCCCCGCGCGCCCACAGGGTCGCGAAGAGTACCTGCGCTGGGCGGTCGGCGCGTTCAAACTCGCCACCTCCGGCGTGCGCCCCGACACCCAGATCCACACCCACATCGGCTATTCCGGCCGCACCGAGGTGGTGGACGCGATCGAACAACTCGACGCCGACGTCACCGCGATCGTCGCGACCCGCTCGATCGAATGGGTCATGCAGGCCCTCACCGAGGACGCCGCCACCGGCCACGGCCTCAGCCACGGCGTCGGCCCCGGCGTCTACGAAAGCCGCTCGGCCCGCATCCCCGACATCGACGAACTCGACGAACTCCTCACCCAGGCAGCCAAAGCGGTTACCCCACAACGGTTGTGGGCCAACCCAGACGGTGGTCTGAAAACCCGCCACTACTGGCAGCTGGATCCGTCGCTGCGCAATATGGTAGCTGCGGCCCGGCGGGTGCGCCGGCGGGCACTGGCAGCCGAAGCAGAGGTGGCCGCCTCCGCCACGGAATAGGCAGGGCACTCCACGGGCGCGCCGGATCCCGGTGCGCCCGTACCGTGACATGCCGACCGTCGGCGTGAAAAATGCTGAACCTCAGCGTGTCTCGTCGGCACAGGCTACAGTTCGCTCTCGATAGTGTCGGGTGGGGGCCAGGAGGGGCGCGGTGCTCGATCCCAATCATCATCAGGGGAAATTCGGGCACGACTACGTGCGGGTGCTGGCTTCGGCGGCGGGGCTGGTGTGGTCTACCGACGATGTGGACGTCGACGGTGTCGACCTTTGTATCAAGCAGCCGGGGCGCACACGGTTCGGGATCTCGCCGCAGATCGAGGTCCAGATAAAGACCGTGTCGCGCCCGCGATACCGGCAGGGGCAGCTGGTGTTTCCCGGGCTGAGTCACACTCAGTTCAACCAGCTCGCGGGGTCCGACTTCGCCATTCCTCGTTACCTTTTCGCGGTGCATGTGCCCGCTGTCGCGACCCAGTTCGCGGACACGGTCACGGGGGCGCTGCTGCTGCGGCACTGCGGGTACTTTCTCTCGCTGCGCGACCGCACCCGTTTCCCTGCCGACGACGCTAAACGCAAAGTGTCGGTTCATATCCCGCTCAGCAATATCCTCGATGTCCCGGCGCTGCGCGCGCTCGTCGCTGGATCGCCGCGTTGAGAGCCATGGCGGCCATGCTCCGGCGCGCAGACGTGATCGGATATCTCCAGGCCCAGGGCTGGCAACCTCGCGAGGATTGGCGCAACGGGCACGTCTGGTCACACGGTGAATTCGACGTGCTGGTGCCCGGGGCCGAAGTGGCCGACTTCGAGGCGCGGATGCGGGCGCTGGTGCGGTGTGTCGCCGATGCCGAGCAACGCACCATGGAGATAGTGGCGCGCGATATCGTCTCCGGCGGTGTGGATGTGATCGGTTATCGCGCGGGCGACGAGTTCTCGCTCGACATGGGTGCCGCCGCATTGACCGCGTTGCGATCATTGCTGACGGCCTGTGCGAATCAGGCTGCGGTAAGAGAGATCTCGACTCGAACACTGCGCGGCGAGGCGGTGAGTCAGCTGCTCGCGGCAACTAGGTTGATGCCACGTGACGGCCCATTCGGTTTCGACATCTTTCTCAGCGGCGGCCCAGGTTCACGGCTAGGTCGCAGTTCTGCGGTCCGTCTGCTCGATGTGGCTGCCCTCGTCGGGGAAGTGGCGAGTTTGGACTCAGATATGGCTTTCGGGTTGGTGCGTGAGATCCGCTACGAAACCATCGAGGCATTCGGTGCGCTCGGGTCGGCTGATCGGAACCCGACGCAGTTCGAGTTGAGCTTCCATTGGTCACGACAGGTCCCGCGGCCCGATGTCGCGGTCGAGTTCACGCACTCAGCAGTGTCCCGGCTCCCGGAGCTGCGCGATACAGCCGTCGATCTGCCTCCATCGCACTCCGAGCGGCGCGAGTTGCACGGCGGTCTCGACATGCTCGAGTTGTCCTCCGGTGAGACGCCTCTCTCGACGGTCGAAGGGGCAGTCGTCGGACTGGACAACGACGGGGGTCCGAAAGCCATTGTGCGCGGTCTGCTCTGGGTGGGCGATACCAGCACCGGGCGGCAGCGCCGCATCACCGTGCGCCTACGCAACGCGGACGAGTATGCGGTGGCGCTGGCCGCGCACAGTTCCGGCGCCCAGGTACGTGCCACCGGCAGCTACGACGGCAAACGTGACCTAGAGGTGTCCGAAAACGGATTCGCTGTCGTAGAGGGCGACGGATCGTGAGAGAACGGATCGAACAGTGTCTGATCAGATGAGCCCCAGGGAATGCGCCGCTTTGCTGGCGCTGATGGCCGAAGCGCGCGAGCTCACGAACGCCGAGCTATTCGCGGTGGCCGGGGTGACGCTGGACGGCAAGCCTCGGCTCAAGCTCAACAAACTGGGGCTGGTCGTCAGCGAACGGGTCGGTCGCGGCTTCGTGCACGAACTCACCGAGCGCGGCGCCAAGTGGTGCATCGAGGAATTCACCCGTCCCCGGCCAGCCAAATCGGGGTCCTTCGGCGGGGCCCTGTATGTGGTCCTGGCCGGGCTGCACCGGCACCTCGTGTCCAGTGGCCAGGTGCTCAGCGACATCTTCCAGCCGGATGTGCCGGGTCAGATCCTGCGGAAATACGCCGAGATCACCAAGGGCAAGCCGGACCAGGTTCGCCTGGCCGAGCTGCGCGGCCGGTTGCCGCATATCCCGCCCTCGGACTTCGCGGTCGCGGTGATCACCCTCGCCGACCATGACGGCGTGCACGTGCGCGCCGAGGCCGACCGCAAAACCTTGACCGACGACGACCACGCGGCCGCGGTAACCCTGGGCGGCACCGCGCGCCATCTGCTCACCGTCGAGGCGGGGCGTTGAACGAGCAGCAGCGGCGCGCACTTGCGCGGGTACAGTTCAGCACCGCACTCGTCCCCGATTCGATCTGGCGGCCCCAGACCTATCACGTCGAAGACCTGCACCGCCGAGCCTCGGCCCAGATCGCCAGGGCGATCGAGGTGGCCGAGGATCGGCCGGACACCGCGCCGACGGGGTTCATCCTCCGGGGCGATCCCGGCGTCGGGAAAACCCATCTGCTGGGCTGGATTCGCGAGTCTGTGCAGGCGCGCGGCGGATTCTTCTTCATGCCCAAGTTGATTGATGGCGCATCGTTCTGGGACGGCGCGGTACACGGGGTGATCAACCGGCTCACCGACGCCGACAACGGCCAGTTACGGCGGCTGCTGGTCACCCTGGCCAAGCGGGCCGGTTGCGATGCCGAACGCGTGGCCCGCATCGCGGGACCTATGCTCCCCAAACCCGAAGACATCAAGCAATTCCTGCGCGACTTGAACGCTCGCGAACCACAACTGGGCTACGAATGCAGAGATACGCTGCGCGCACTCGTGCTGTTCCGGGCCGACGGAGACCTGCGCGATATCGCCGACAGCTTCCTCGTATTGCGCGAGCAACTCGACCCCGACATCGCCCTGAAGTGGGGGTTCCGCCGCGGAGAACGCAACGCGCAGCTGATTTTTCACGATCTCATCCGGCTGTTCGCGGCGTCTGGACCGGTGGTGGTGGCACTCGACCAGATCGATGCCGTGCTGGCGGAGTCGGCGACCGGCGGCGGCGCGCGGGCAGCAAATCACGCGGACAGTTTGATGAAGCTGCGGGAGGAGACGGTGCGGACGATCATCACCGTCGCCTGCATCCCCTCGACCTGGCACCGGTTGCAGAGAGAAGGGCTCAGCTCCTCGGCAGACCGGTTCACAGTGGTCGACCTGGAAACAGCGCTGCCTGGCGCCGAGGTGGCCGCGGCCGTGGTGGCCGCGCACCTGGCCGCACAGTACGACGAGGTCGACTTCGTCCCGCCCTACCCCACCTGGCCGATCGCCACCAAGGCCTTCGAGGCACCCGAGGTGGCCAGGTACACCCCCCGCAGATTGCTACAACTGGTCGCCGAGCATATACAGGAGTGCCTCGTCAGCGGTGAGATTCACGAACTCGAGGATTTCGGTGCGATCGGTGCAAGCGGAAATATGAAAGACCTTGCAGCACAACTCGATCCGGCGCCGTTCGACGTACAGTTCGCTACTCTGCGTGCCGCCGCCGATATCACCTCCCCGCTCGACCCTGCCAGAGAAAACGAGGTCATGGTAGGTCTGTTCAACGCCGCTCTGCGGTGCTTCGTACTCGAACGCCCCGAACGTGACGACTTGAAAATCGACGACGCGACCTCCACCGGCCGCGCTGTGCACGCGCGCCTGCGCCGCACTATCGACCCGGTTCTCGAGGAACAGGAGCACTGGAGCTTCCGGGCGATCGCGCACCCGCATCCTGTGGCGGTGCTATCGCGAATGCGCTCGGCGGTGATCGAATCCGGCATCGAGGAGGCCAACGACAAGCGTCACCTGACGATTCTACGGAACACGGCCTTCTCGAACGGGCCGAGAACCCTCGAGATGCTGGATGATCTGCGTGCCGCGAACGGTTCTACGCTGGCCATCACCCACGACGATCTGCGGACCTTCACCGCACTCCGAGAAATGATCGCCGAGCCGAAGCCGGGGTTCGATGTGTGGCTGGCGCTGCGTGAGCCTGCCGGTAGTACTCAGCTGTTCCGTCGGGTCTTCGGCGAGTTGCCCCCGCCTGCAGTGAAATTGATGCCTGCTCCCACTCCCGCGAATGTGCTCGCGCCCGCGATTGCGTCCACAGCTCCGAATGCGGTAACCGCTCCGAACGCCGCCGCACCGATTACAGCCGCGACTGTGAATGGGGCCGCGGCTGCGAATGCATCTGTGAGCCGGCATCCGGCGATCGGCGGCAACGGTTCGCAGACCACACCGACAGTGGTGCTCGGTTACGGCCTTACCGATGACATCGAATTCCGAGTGCCAGTGGACATGCTGCGCAAGCACGTGGCCCTGTTCGCAGGCAGCGGCTCCGGCAAAACTGTGCTGTTGCGACGGCTCGTCGAAGAGTTGGCGCTGCATGGGGTTTCGTCGATCGTGATCGATGTGAACAACGACCTGTCCCGCCTCGGTGATGCCTGGCAGCAGCCGCCATCGGCCTGGCGTCCGGGTGACGCGGATAGGGCCGCACAGTATCTGGCCGACACCGACGTGGTCGTGTGGACGCCGGGCCGGCAGGTCGGCCGCCCGCTGGTGTTGAATCCGCTTCCCGATTTCGCTGCGGTCCGTGACGATCCCGACGAACTGTGGACTGCGGTGGAAATGGCGGTGGGCAACTTGATCACGCGCACCGGCATCAAGGGCGCCAAGTTCGATCGGGCGCGGGCGGTGCTCCGGGAGACGCTGCTGCACTTCGCCGGCACTGGTGAGACGAAATTGTCCGGCCTTGTCACGCTTCTCGCCGATCTGCCCAACGGTGTAAGCAAGGTACGCAATGCCCGGCCGCTCGCAGTCGAAATGGCGGATGGTCTACAGGTTTCCATGATCAATGATCCGCTGTTCGGCGGTGAAGGTGAACCGCTCGACCCAGGAGTACTACTCGCCCCGGAGCCGGGCAAGAAGGCCCGGGTCTCGGTGATCAGCTGCATCGGGCTCCCTGGTGCGGTACAGCGGGCCACCTTCGTGAGCCAGCTTCAGGTGGCCTTGTTCACCTTCTTCAAAACCAACCCGGCCCGTGAGCGTCCGCTCGGCGGGTTGCTCGTACTCGACGAAGCGCAGGAATACGCGCCTGCAGGCAAGGACACTCCAGCCACCGCCAGCACCCTGACCCTCGCCGCTCAGGCTCGCAAGTACGGTCTCGGCATCGCGTATGCCACGCAAGCGCCGAAAGGATTGCACAACAAGGTGGTCGGCAATACGGCAACCCAGTTCTTCGGCAAGCTCGTCACGGGCGTCCAGATCCAAGCAGCCAGAGGTATTGCGGCCTCCTGGGGCGGGGACCTTGACGACATCGGCCACCTGGACGCGGGGCAGTTCTACGGAGCCACCGGGGGTAAGGCGTTCCGAAAGCTTGCCACGCCAATGTGTTTGAGTCATCACCCGCCGAGTCCACCGACCGAAACGGACGTGCTCGAGCGGGCCCGTCGCACCCGCGAACAACTCTAGCTCGAGTCAGTGGCTCATTGCCGACACCACGAACATGGCGCCGAGACCGAGAAGGGTGAGGAAGAGGGTCAGGCGGGAGGGGTGTTCGGCGTGGGCTTCGGGGAGGATGTCGGCGGTGGCGAGGTAGAGGAGGAAGCCGGCGAAGTAGCCGAGGTAGAGGCCGATCCATTGTTCGGGGACGTGGATGAGGGTGCCGAGGATGGCGCCTACTACCGGGGCCAGGGCGTCGAGGGCCAGGAGGGTGATGGCGCGTTTGCGGGCGTGGCCGTAGAGGGTGGGGATGGTGAAGGTGTTGAAGCCGTCGGCGAAGTCGTGGCAGATGACCGCGATGGCTACCGACAGGCCGACGGTGGCGCCCGCCTGGTAGCCGATGCCGATGCCGAAACCGTCGAGGGTGCTGTGGAAGATCAGGCCCATCGCGGCGAGCAGGCCGATCGATTCGAAACCGTGGTGGTGCGAACCGAATTCGTCCTCGTGGCCGGTGTGGATGGCGACCGCGCGTTCGATGATGTGCAGGCTCATGAACCCGACAACCGCCGCGATCAGCGCCACCGGCACACCGAACGCCTCGTCGGGTGACTGCTCGAGGGCCTCGGGGATCAGGTCGAAGGCGACCAGGCCGAGCATCACCCCGGCCGCGAGACCGAGGACCAGGTGCTTGCGGTCGCCGATGCGCATGGCGACGAAACCACCGAACAGGGTGGACAGCATGGAGACCACAGACAACAGAATCGCCATGGTGCGGGCCTATTCGTCGACGGTTCGGTCGGGCTCGACGGGTGTCTTCGTCCGGGACCTGGACAACCACCGGCGCTTCTGCTTCGGCGGTGGCCCGGCCTCCTCGGTCACCCGATACCGCCGGACGTAGGCCCCGGCGAAACCTTGCAGCGTCGCGGTGACCGGGATGGCGAGCAGCGCACCGGTCGGGCCGAGCAGCGCCGCACCCGCGATCACCGCCCCGAACGCCACCGCCGGATGCATATCGAGGGTAGTCGCGGTGATCCGTGGCTGCAGCACATAGTTCTCGAACTGCTGGTACGCCACGATGAACAGCAGGATCCACAGCGCGGTGATCGGGTCGTGCACCAGGGCTACCAGCACCGGAAGGGCACCGGCGAGATAGGTACCGACGGTCGGGATGAACTGCGAGACCACACCCACCCACAGCGCCAGCGCGAACGCCGACGGCACATCGAACACCCGCAGCGCCACATAGTGTGCGATCGCCGAGCACAGCGCGAGCAGCGCGCGCGAGTAGATGTAGCCGCCGGTCTTCTCCACCGCGATATCCCAGGCGCGCAACACATGTTTCTGCTGGCGCGGCGGGAGCAGCGAACACACCCAGGTGCGGAAGCGCGGACCGTCGGCGGCGAAATAGAACGTGAACAGCAGCACCCCGAGCAGCTGGAACAGCGCACCGATCGCGACTGTGCCGATGCCCCAGACGTTTCCGGCCAGACCCACGAGATAGCCCTCGATGGTCGAGCTCCACTCGGTGGCGTATTTGGTGAGGTCGGCGCCGGACAGGTTCTGGTCGAAGGTGCGGTTGATCCAGTCGACCACGTCCTGGATGTAGCCGGGTGCGTCCTGCACGAGCATGGTGACCTGGTCGATGAGCAGGGCGCCGAGCGTCCCGAAGAACGCGACCATCACCACCAGTAGGACGAGGAACACCGCACCGGTGCCGGCGCCACGCGGAATGCCGTGCCGGGCAAGCCAATTCACCGCCGGTTCGATGGCGAAGGCCAGGAACAGCGACACCAGCAGGATGGTCAGCAGGCCCTGCAGTTTGCCGAGCACCCAGAAGCCCGCGATCAGGATGACGAGGGCCAGGGCGGTGTAGAGCAGGGCGCGCGGGAACCAGCTGGGCGGGGTCCGCACCGTCCAGGTGATCGGCATGGCGCCCACCGCGGTCGGTGTGTCCGGGCGCGTATCGTCGTCGGCCACGACGTCACGGTACCCGGCGGTGGGCGCCGGACCGGCTCAGATGGACGCGGTGTCGATCACGAAGCGGTACTGCACATCGCTGGCGACGACCCGGTCGTAGGCGGAATCGATGTCGTCGGCGGAGATGAGCTCGATCTCGGCGCCGATGCCGTGCGCGGCACAGAAATTCAGCATCTCCTGGGTCTGCGCGAGACCGCCGATCATCGAACCCGACAGGGAGCGCCGGAAGCCGGCCAGATTGCGGCCGGTGACGCTCATCGGCTTCTCGGGCAGGCCGAGGATCACCAGGGTGCCGTCGAGGGCGAGCAGCCGCAGGTAGTTGTCGATGGGTAGATCGGCCGAGACGGTGTTGATGATGAGGTCGAACTCGCCGCGCAGCCTGCGGAAGGTCTCCTTGTCGCTGGTGGCGTAGTAGTTGGTCGCTCCCATGCGCAGGCCGTCGTCGCGTTTGCGCAGCGACTGACTCAACACCGTCACCTCGGCGCCGAGCGCGGCGGCGATCTTCACCCCGACGTGCCCGAGCCCGCCCATGCCGATGATCGCGACCTTCTTGCCGGGGCCCGCGCCCCAGTGGCGTAACGGCGAGTACAGGGTGATGCCCGCGCACAGCAGCGGTGCGGCGACGTCGAGGCCGATGCCCTCGGGAATGCCGACGACGAACTTCTCGTCGACGACGATGTGGGTGGAGTACCCGCCCATGGTGTAGCCGCCGGGCTGGATGTCCTCGGGGACGGGGTTGTTGTAGGTCCAGGTGGCGCCCTTGGCGCAGTACTGTTCCTCACCGGCCAGGCACGGTGCGCACTTGCCGCACGAATTCACCAGACAGCCCACCCCTACGCGGTCGCCCACCTGGTACTTGCGCACCGACGACCCGACCGCGCTGACGATGCCCGCGATCTCGTGCCCCGGCACGCAGGGGTACCGCGCACCACCCCATTCGTCGCGGGCGGTGTGGATGTCGGAGTGGCAGATGCCCGCGAATTTGATGTCGATCGCGACATCGTCGGGTCCGAGCGCACGGCGTTCGATCGCGACCTTCTCGAAGGAACCGTCGGCGGACGGCAGGGCATAGGCGGCAGCGGTGCTCATGGGTATATGCCTACCGCTGCATACGAGGTTTGCCAACCGCCGGGTGGCGGATGTCGATCAAGCCGGACCCGAGCCGGGTGACAATGGAAAGGGTCGGCCCGCGAGAGAGGACGTGCGCGTGCAACGTGGATCACGGGTGCTCATGGCGCTGGTCGTCGCGCTGCTCGCCCTCGGCGGTGTCCTCGGATATCGCGGTGAGCTGGGGTTCGAGCGGGCCGCGCCGCAGGAATTCGTCGCGGCGACGCCCGCGCCCGTGCCGCTGGATCCGGGCCTGGTCGCCGCGCAGGTGCAGCCCGCGCTGGTCAATATCTCGGTCGACGCGAGCCGGTTCGGAACCGCGGCCGCCGGGTCGGGCATCGTGCTCACCGGCGACGGGCAGATCCTCACCAGCCACCACGTCATCAAGGGCGCCGAGGATGTGTCGATCACCGACGTGGGGACCGGGCTGCGCTACCCGGCCACCGTGCTCGGTTACGACTCGAGCGCCGACGTCGCCCTGCTGGCGCTGGCAGGCGCCGCCGGCTTGCCGACCGCGCGGATCGGTTCCTCGGCCGGGCTGCGATTACGTCAGGATCTGCTCGCCATCGGCGACGCGGGCGGCGACGGTGGTGAGCAGACCTCGGTGGCCGGGCCGATCACCGACCTGGACGCCAGCATCGTCGCGATGAACTCCGCGGACCTGAGCCGCAAATCGTTGCGCGGGATGGTGGAGATCGCGGCACCGGTGGTGGGTGGGCAGTCCGGTGGGGCGCTGGCCGATGGCACGGGCGCGGTGGTCGGCGTCATCACCGCGGCCTCCGGTGATCGCGGCACGCAGGACCGCCAGCCCAAACCCGCGCACGGTTACGCGGTGCCCATCGACACGGCCATGCGGATCGTCGCCCAGATCCGCTCGGGCACGCCGACCGATACCGTGCACATCGGGCCGACCGCCACCCTCGGCGTGCAGATCGTCGACGCGAAACCGGCGGGCGCGCGGGTCGACTGGGCCTTCTTCGGGCAACCGGCCCGCGCCGCCGGGATCACCGACGGTGACGTCGTCACCGCCGTCGACGGCGAGTCGATCACCACCGCGCGGGCGCTGAGCGCGGCCATCAGCAGGCGCAAACCCGGTGATGTGGTGCGCCTCGACGTCACCGCGCCCGACGGCAGCATCCGCGTCGTCGACGTGGTGCTCGCCGAGGGCACGCCCAACTAGACCTTGCTCAGCCAGTAGTCCTGGAACTTCAGGAACATCAGCAGCAGCACCACGGCGTAGAACACGACGACGAGCGTCCAACGCCACTCGGCCAGGATTCCCATCGGCCCGCGCGAGCCACCCCAGGTCTCCTGGGTGGCCACCGCGAACAGCACCGGCACCGCCACCCACACCACCATGCAATACGGGCACAGCGCGTTGATGCGGTACAGGCTCTGGAAGATCAGCCAGCAGATCGCGGCGACGCCGAGGACCGTGCCGACCCAGAGCGAACCCCAGATCCAGCGCGGGAAACCCACCCCGATCACCGAGAGCACGCCGAGGGTCACCACCACCGAGAACCCGACGATGCCGATGATCGGGTTCGGGAAGCCGAATACGGCGGCCTGCTGGGTCTGCATGATCGACCCGCACGACAGCACCGAGTCGAAATTGCACGAGGCCATGTAGGTGGGATCGGTGAACAGCTTGAACCGTTCGACGGTGAGCGTGCACGACGCCAGCCACCCGGCCAGCCCCGCGATCAGCAGCAGCCAGGCCGAGCGAGCCGACGCGGTGATCACTTGGCCGCGTCGGCGATCACGGACGCCAGGCCGTCTTCGGTGTAGACGGCGTTGCTCTCGATCAGCTCGCCGTCGACGAAGATCGACGGTGTGCCCTTGAGCCCGCTGGTCAGCAGGGTCTGGGTCGTCTTGGCGAGCGGGTCGGCCATGGCCTTGTCGTTGATGCAGGTGGCCACGGCCGGATCGGTGTACCCGGTCTCGTTCGCGATGGCCACGAGCTGTTCGTTGCTCAGGCCGGCGCCGCCCTCGGCGGGCTGACGGTGGAACATCAGCTGCAGCCAGTTCGGGAATTTGTTCGCGTCCGAGCGGGCCACGCAGTAGGCGGCGTTGCCCGCGCGCGAGGAGTACTGGTTCGTCGAGGCCTTGTCCAGGAAGGAGATGATCTGGTACTCGACCGACGCGGTGCCGTCGGCCGCGGCCTTGGCCAGGGCGAGGCCGTTGGCGGTCTCGAACTGCTTGCAGGCCGGGCACTGCAGGTCGGCGACGACGCGCACCTTCACTTTGGCGTCGGGGTTGCCGATCAGCACGCTGCCCGACGGGGTGACCGTGCCGACGGTCGCGGGCAGCGTTGGCAGTCCCTCGGCCCCCGTGGTACCGCTGCCGGTACTGGTGTCGGAATCGGATCGGTTCATCGCGATACCGATACCGATCGCCGCGACCAGCGCCACCAACACCGCTGCGACACCGACCTGGATCGCCAGCTTGCGCTTCTTGTCGGCGGCCTCCGCCGCCGCAAGCGGATTCTTGCTGCCCGTGCTCACCGTTGTCACACGCCTTTCGCTCGTCTGCTCCACGACATCATGCGGGCCGAACCTGAGAGTTTGTTCAAAGACAGGGTCAGGACTGATCGAGCAGGCGCAGCTGTTCGGCCACGTCGAAATTCGCGCCGGGCCAGTCCAAGTTCAGGCCGGTGAGCGCGTCGATCAGTAGTTCGGTGACAGCCAGCCGCGAATACCATTTCTGATCGGCTGGCAGCACGTACCACGGAGCGTAATCGGTATTCGTGCGATCGAGAACGGCCTGGTAGGCCTTCTGGTATTCGGGCCAGAAGGCGCGTTCGGTGATGTCGGCCGGGTTGAACTTCCAGTACTTGTCCGGCCGTTCCAGGCGGGCGCGCAGCCTGCGCTTCTGCTCGTCGAGGGAGACGAACATGGCGACCTTGACGATGGTCGTCCCGGAGTCGGCGACCTCTTTCTCGAACGCGTTGATCAGGTCGTAGCGCTGCTCCCATTCCGACTGCGGTACCAGGCCGTGTACCCGAACCACCAGCACGTCCTCGTAGTGGGAGCGGTCGAAGACGCCGAGCTGGCCGGCAGTGGGCAGGCGCTTGCGGATGCGCCACAGGAAATCGTGCGCCCGCTCCTCCTCGGTCGGCACCCCGAAGGAGGCGTGGTCGACGCCCTGCGGGTCGACCGAACCGATCACGTGCCGCACGATGCCGCCCTTACCGGCGGTGTCCATGCCCTGCAGGATCAGCAGCACCCGGCGGTTACCACCGGTGCGTCCGTGCGCGAACAACTTCTCCTGCAACACCGACAGCACCTCGCCGCGTTCGGGCAACATCGACTTGCCCAGCTGCTTGCCGCCGAGGAAACCGGGCGTCGCCGAGGTGTCGATATCGGCGACGCGCAGCCCGTCGGCGCGCAGGGCGGTGGTGACGGGCTCGGTCCACAGTTTCGCCATCAGGCATGCCTACCACTAGTCGCGGCGCGTCTGCCAGCACGCCACCCCGGCGGGGTCGGCGATCTCGGCCCGGTGCACGTACACCGGGTCCTTACCGGCGCGGCGCTGGGCGCGGTAGTCGGCGAGCAGCCGGAACGCCACCGCGCCCAGCGGCAGGATCGCGGTGAGGTTGACCAGGGCCATCACGCCCATGAACACGTCGGCCAGGTTCCAGATCAGCGCCACCGAGCCGAGCGCGCCACCGAACACCGCGACCAGCACCAGCACCCGGAACACGGTGAGCAGGCGCGGATGGTCGGTGATGAACTCGATATTGGCGCGGCCGTAGTAGAAGTTCCCGATCATCGAGCTGAACGCGAGCATGAACACCACCGCGGTGAGCACGTGCCCGGCCCAGCTGCCGAGGGTGGTGTGCAGCGCGGTCTGGGTGAGGTCGGCGCTGTGCCGCTCGGACAGATCCGGGTCACTGGTCAGGATGATGAACGCGGTGATGGAGCAGACGAGCAGCGTGTCGAAGTAGACGCCGAGCGACTGCACGAGACCCTGCTTCACCGGATGCGAGACATCCGCTGCCGCAGCGGCATTCGGGGAGGAACCGAGACCGGCCTCGTTGGAGAACATGCCGCGCCGGATGCCCTGGGTGATGGCCATACCGATACCGCCGCCGACCACCTCCCGCAATCCGAACGCCCCGCCGACGATATCGGCGAACACCCGTGGCAGGTCGTCGAGATTCAGCGCGACCACGGCGATGCCGAGCAGCAGATACACCATGGCCATCACCGGGACCAGCACCTCGGTGATGCGGCTGATGCGGCGCACCCCACCGAAGATCACCAGGCCGAGCAGCCCGACCAGTGCCAGCCCGACCAGCGGCGCGAACCAGTCGCCGTCGATCACCGCGAGCGAGGCGCGACTGGTGGCGACGATGGTGTTGGCCTGCACGGCGTTGAAGACGAAACCGAAGGTCACCGTGATGACCACCGCGAAGATCAGGCCCTGCCAGCGCCGGCCGAGACCGTGCTGCATGTAGTAGGCCGGGCCGCCACGGAATGTGCCGGGTTCGTGTTCGGGTCGCTTGTAGAGCTGGGCCAGCGTGGATTCCACGAATGCCGAGGCGGCACCGAGGGTGGCCATCGCCCACATCCAGAACACCGCGCCCGGCCCGCCGACACTGATGGCGGTCGCGACGCCCGCGATATTGCCGGTGCCGACCCGCGCCGCCGCCGAGATGCTGAACGCGCCGAACGCCGACACCGACCGCTTGCCATCCGCGGCGGGGGTGCCCTTCTCGGCGACCACCCGGAACATCTCCGGCAGGAACCGCAACTGCACGATGCCGGTGCGCGCGGTGAAGTACACCCCGGCCACGATCACCAGTGGGATCAGCAACCAGTTCCAGAACACGTTGTTGATGTCGACGATCACCGAATTCAGCGTGTCCATGCCCGGCAGGCTACCGCCGGGCTACCGCGTGTCGGCTCAGGCGGGGCGGGTCGCCTCGACGTATTGCATGAAACGGTGCACGCGCTGGGTGATTTCGGTGAGCCCGGAGGTGGCGAACAGGGTGGGGAAGGTGTCGCGGTCGAACAGGCGAAGACCGCTCACGCCCGCGGCCAGGGTGCTTGCCTTGCCGAAGAGGTTGTCGTCGCGGTAACTGGTGGTGATGGCGATGCGACCGCCCGGCGCGAGGACGCGGATCATCTCGCGAGCGGCGGCGATCGGGTCGGGGATCAGGTAGAGGGCACCGAAACAGCAGACGGCATCGAAGGTTTCGTCGGCGAAGGGCAGGGTGCGGGCGTCGCCGCGCACGTAGCCGACGCGCGGTCCCGCGTTGTCGGCGGCGGCGCGTGCCAGCATCGGCGCGGAGTAGTCCAGACCGGTGACGAAGCCGTCGCCGCTGAGGTGTTCGCTCAGGTAACGCGTGAAATTGCCGGGGCCGCAGGCCAGATCGAGCACCTTCTCAGGTCCGCCCAGGCGCAGCGAGCGCACCGCGTCGCGACGGTCGTCGCCCGTGGTGCGGCCGCTGGCCAGGTAGAACAGGGTGGGACGCCAGGCGTGCTCGTAGATCGCCGCGAGCGCGGGCGCGTTCATGGCTTTGCGGGCCAGGTTCACTGCCGTGCGACCTCGATGGTCATGCCCGCCGCGCGCAGCCGCTCGGTGAGCGCCTCGCCCATGGCCGACGCGGGGGTGAGAATGCCCGCGCGCTCGGGCAATTCGTCGAACGCCAGGCACAGACCACTTTGGCCGAGCAGCACGGCGGTGGCCTGGTAGCCGGGGTCGCCGGTGCCGGAGAACGTCGCCTGGTACTTGGCGCCGGAACTGGTGCGGGCGAAGGCCTTCATGGTGAACCAGCCGCTGCGGCGGGCCTTTTCGTCCGGGCCGGTGCCGGGCTTGGGCAGGATACGGTCGAGCAGTTTGCGGCCGAGCGACACCCGCGACAGCACCGCGCCCGAGGTCATCCCGGCCACGATGCCGCCCGCGATACCCGCCGCGACCAGCGGTGCGGTGGCCGAGGTACCCGCGTTCATCACCTCGCGGTAGCGGAACTGCTTGCCGTAGGGCCAGCCGAGCAGGCCGTTGCTGCGGCGTACCACCTTGGTGTTGTGCGAGGCCATGATGAACGTGGTGACCCAGCCGTGCAGGCTCGGATCGATGCTGTCGGCGCGGGCCAGGGCCTGGTCGGTCTGCCTGCCGACATCGGGATCCATGCTGCGATCGGGGCTCAGCGAGTACGGGTGCGCCAGGATCTTCGCGCGCCCGGAATCGGCGGCGATGTCCTCCATCATGGCGCGCCCGGAGTCGATGGTCCCGCCACTCATCCCACCCTTGAGGTAGGCGACCAGCGTGGTGTCCTCCAGCTCGCCGGTGTTGTCGGCGACGGAGGCGCGGTAGATCTCGTACACGCTCAGGTCCGACGGAATCGAGTCGTAACCACAGGAGTTCACGATCTTGGCGCCCGAGTCGACGGCGGTCTGCTCGAACTGCTCGATCGCGTCGTGGATGAACAGCGGTTCACCGGTGAGGTCGGCGTAATGGGTGCCCGCCGCGGCGCACGCGCCGAGCAGCGGCAGACCGTAGCGCAGGTACGGGCCGACCGTGGTGACCACGACCTTGGTGCGCTCGGCCATCGCCGCGAGCGAGGCCGCGTCGGTCGAATCGGCGACCACCAGATCCCACGACGCGGCGGCGGGGCCGAGTTCCTCGCGCACGGCGGCGAGCTTGTCGCGCGAACGGCCCGCCAGCGCGATCTTCGCGGTGGCGGGGGCGGCGGTGAGCAGGTACTCGGCGGTGAGCTTGCCGACGAAGCCCGTGGCGCCGAACAGGATCAGGTCGAACTCGCGGTCTTGCGGCACGGAGGAGCCTTTCATCGGGTGGTTGCCTTGCGGGGGCGCGTCTTCTTCACCGGTTTCGGTGGGTGGGTGCGCAGCCAATCATGATGGGCGATGCCCAATTCGGTGACCGGCGGCTCGTCGTAGAGCCATTCGCGGGCGATCGAATGCCAGTTGTTGGTCGCGTCGAGCTGGCCGAGCATGCCGAAGGTGAGGAAGTCGGCGCGGCGGGAGAAAAGGTGCTCGGGCGGCAGATTCTGCTGCTTCATCCCGGTGAACTCGCTGGCCCTCGGGTCGACGGCGAGCAGGAACGCGCCGCTGGCCAGCTCCGGGGTGATGGTGAGGACCTCGTCGACAAGACACCACTCGGAGGCGGCGAGCACGTATTCGAGACACTCCTCGGCGCCGATCTCGTCGGGCGAGTCGATCACGCCGCGATCGATCATCAACTGGCGCAGGTCTTCCGAACGCTCCTCGGCGGCCGCGCGCAGGCACAGTTTCTCGAAGTGCACCAGTTTCGGGTCCATCCGGTTGAACAGGCCGAAATCGAGGAACGCCACCCGGCCGTCGGGCGCGAGCAGCACATTGCCCGGATGCGGGTCGCCGCAGAACTCGTTGAACGTGAACAGCGAACCCACGTAGAAGCGGTAGACGATCTCGCCGATCCGGTTGCGCTCGGCGTCGGGCAACGTGCGCATCTCGTCGAAACCGGCACCCTCGACGAACTCGCTCACCAGCACCCGGGTGGTCGACAACTCGGGCACGGCCGACGGAACGAAGATGAACGGGTGGTCGCGGTAGAGGTGCGCGATCTCGCTCTGCGTCGCCGCCTCGGCCCGGTAGTCGAGTTCGGCCTCCATGTTGAGCTTCAGCTCGTCGAGCACGGCCGGGGTGATCCACGGCATGGCCGAGGCGAGCACGCGCCGGAACATGGTGAGGTTCTTCAGATCGGCGCGGACCGCCACGTCGACGCCGGGGTACTGCACCTTCACCGCCACTCGCCTGCCGTCGGCGAGGGTGGCGCGATACACCTGGCCGATCGAGGCGGCGGCGATCGGCTCGGGGTCGAATTCGGCGAACACGTCCTCGAGCGGGCGGGCGTAGTCCTGCTCGATCACCGCGCGCATGTTCTCGAACGACACCGTCGGTGCCGCGTTGCGCAAAACGGCCAGCCGCTGCTGGAAGCGATCGCGGTGGTCTTCGGGGACCAGGTCCAGATCCAGCACCGACATCATCTGGCCCAGCTTCATGGCCACGCCCTTCATGGTGCCGAGCACCATGACCACCTGCTCGGTGGTGCGGATCATCGACTCCTCGGCCATCTTCGCGCGCACGGCCTCGGACCTGCCGCGCATCGACAACCGGGTCTTCTTGGAACGGATGACCGAACTCGCCGCCACCGCCCCCAGCTTCGTGCCACGGGCAAGCCGGGATGTCGGCACGTTCTTCGCCATCGAGGTACCTCCGTTGGTGCCGACGTGCACGCTGCCCGAACGCCTGACGGCGCACGGCAACCTCGCGGTGACACATGCCACAGCGCCCCGCTCGGTTCAGCGTAACCAACCGCGCGGCGATGTCGAGCCCGGGACGGCGATGTCTGGTATCAGCGCTGGTCAGGACTCCGGAAGTGGCGGTAGAACGTGTGTCTGTTCGGTGAAGACAGCGGGCGAGCCACCCGCGCGAGCGATGCCCTCGATCGCGCTCCAGGCCATCATCGTGAGGTAGTCGATGACGTCCTGGCGTGGCATCGCCTTGTCGGTGGTGGTCCACCAGTGGGTGGCCAGCTGGATGCCGCCGACCAGCACGTAGGACCACAGCATCGCACCGTCGGTGCGGATGCCCTTGGCCCCGGCCCGGTCGATGAGTACGGCGGTGACCACCTCGGCGAACAGGCGCTCGAACTCGGCGAGCGAGGCATTGTCGCCGCTGCCGTTGTGCATGATGAACCGGTAGACCTCGGGGTCGTCGTCGACGGTCCCCACGTATTCGGTCATGGCGGCGCGCACCAGCTGGTACTCGTCGGCATCGAGGCTGATGGCGCCGTACACGCGCGGCAGCAGCGTGGTCTCGATGAAGCGCTGCATGGTGGCGTGCACCAGGTCGTTCTTGTCGGCGAAGTACCGGTACAACACGGTCTTGGACACGCCGATCTCGGCGGCGATCTCGTCCATGCCCGCCTGCGCGCCGCGTACGCGGATGGCGTTGAGGGTGCCGTCGACGAGCTCCTCGCGCCGGTCGATCTTGTGCTGGCGCCACCGCCTCTTGCGGCCGTCGACGGGACCCGCGCCGCGCACGGCGGAACCCCGACCGGTCTGCTCGCCGATCTCGACAAGGTCTTCGGTGGACAGGACAGCCCCCTTGCGATCGATGTGGCGTCTCTCGCGATACAGCTTAGGCCTGTCGATGTGGGGCAGCGCTCGTTTAGGCCACGTTGGGGGATTTACCACAGGCCGGCGTCGGCGCGGCGGCATTTCGCACAGCAGAATGGGGGCCATGGAGAAAGCTCCCGGCAACACGGCGGTGCTCACGCCGCGCACCGCACCGGCACAGCCCGCCGGGTTCGCGGATCTGACCGACGAGGCGGGCAAACGACGCGACCTGTTCAAGATGAAGGCCCTCGCCACCGGCTTCCTGCTGGTGGCGACAGTGATCTATCTGCTGTGCCGCTGGCTCGAGTCGCGCGGTGGCGGCGGCGCGTGGGTCGGTTATGTGCGCGCGGCCTCGGAGGCGGGCATGGTCGGCGCGCTGGCCGACTGGTTCGCGGTGACGGCGTTGTTCAAGCACCCGCTCGGCTTGCCCATTCCGCACACGGCGATCATCCGCAAGAAGAAGGACCAGCTCGGCGAGAGTCTCGGCGCGTTCGTCGGCACCAATTTCCTCGCTCCCGATGTGGTGTCGGCCCGGCTCGACGCGGCCCAGATCTCGCTGCGGGTCGGGCGGTGGATGGCCACACCCGCCAACGCGGCGCGGGTGGCGCAGGAGAGTTCGACCATCCTGACCGCCGTGGTCGGCGTGCTGCGCGACGAGGACGTCGAGCAGATCATCGACAACACCATCGTCAAACGCATCGCCGAACCGCAGTGGGGTCCGCCGCTCGGCCGGGTGCTCTCGGAGCTGATCGCCGACAACCGGCAGCTGCCGCTCATCGATCTGCTCGCCGAGCGGGCGCATCAGTGGGCACTCGGCTCGCAGGAGACGATCGACCGGATCGTGCTGCGCGACGCGCCGCAATGGGCGCCGAAATTCGTCAACACATTGTTGTCGGAGCGGATCTACCGGGAATTGGTGGAATTCACCTGGAAGGTGCGTTCGGACCCCGAACACGAACTGCGTCTGGCCGCCACCCGATTCCTGCAGGATTTCGCCGACGACCTGCAACACGACGAGGCCATGATCGCCAAGGCGGAAAAGGTGAAGGCCGAGATCATGGGCCGCGAACAGATCACCGGAATGGCGGAGGCCACCTGGCGTGCGGCCAAGCGATTGATTCTCGAGTCGGCGAACGACCCCGATTCCACGTTGCGACGCAAAGTGGCGGAGAATGTGCAACAGCTGGGTGAACAGTTGCGTGACGATCCGGCGATGCGTGGCAAGGTCGATGGGTGGATCGACCGGGGGGCGCGCTATCTGGTGGGTAACTACGCCGCTGAGATCTCGACCCTGGTGACGGATACGGTCGCCCGCTGGGACGCCGACGAGGCGAGCCGGAAGATCGAATTGCAGGTGGGGCGGGACCTGCAATTCATCAGGATCAACGGCACTGTCGTCGGATCGCTGGCCGGCCTGGCGATCTACACGATCTCGCAGCTGCTGTTCCACTGATTCCGGGCGTTCGCCCGGCGGCTGCTAACTGTAGTGCTTGCAAGAGCTAGCACCCTGACCTAGTATTGACCGTACAACGCCAGAAGGTGAGTGATGGCAGACCAGCCCGAGAACCGAGTCGTCCATGCGGCTCAAGATATCGGAGGGTTCATCAGGTCCCAGCGCGAAGCTGCGCAGGTGTCCCTGCGTCAACTCGCTGCCCTGGCTGGGGTGAGTAATCCGTACCTGAGCCAGATCGAACGCGGATTACGTAACCCTTCCGCCGAAGTACTCGCGCAGATCGCCAAGGCACTGCGGGTTTCTTCGGAGGTGTTGTATGTGCGGGCCGGATATTTGGAACAGCGCCCGCACAGCCCGGTCCGGGACGCCCTGCTGGCCGACACTTCGGTGACCGAACGGCAGAAACAGGTGTTGCTGGAAATCTATGAGTCGTTTCGCCGGGAAAACGGGGAAGAAACCGGCTCAGGGGGGAACGAACGGGACAGCGACGTTTCGTTCACGACAATTGACACTCCGCCACACCAGGAGAGCGAAGACTGATGACCGAGAAGACCGCTACCGTGACCAAGCCGCTGTTCGCCACCGTCGGCGCCGGTGATGCCATCTACACCGCCGTGAACGAGGTCGTCGCCGACGTCCGCGAGCGCGTCGCCACCACCGATGCCAAGGCCCGTGTCGAAGAGGCCCGCGAGCGCATCGCCAACGTGCCCGCCGACGTGCAGGCCCAGTTCGACACCATCCGTGAGCGCCTCGCCGGCCTGCCCTCGGAGCTGCCGGAGGACCTCGCCGAGCTGCGCGAGAAGTTCACCCCCGAGGAACTGCGCAAGCTGGCCGAGCAGTACTACCGCCAGGCTCTCGACATCTACGCCGACCTCGCCGTGCGCGGTGAGGAGACCGTCGAGCGGCTGCGTGCCAACGAGGCCGTCGACGAGCAGATCGGTCGCGTCGAGTCCCTGTACAAGGATGCCTCCGCCCGCGCCGAGGAAGCCCTCGCCAAGGTCACCGACCTGCTGGGCCGTGGCAAGGAAGAGGCGCAGGCCGCTGCCGCCGAGGCCGCCGCTGTGGTCGAGGCCGAGGTCGTCGCCGTGACCGACGAGGCCGCCCCGGCCAAGGCTCCGGCCGCCAAGAAGGCGCCGGCCAAGAAGGCCCCCGCGAAGAAGGCCGCACCCAAGAAGGTGTAACCCTCACCGCCGACAGCGGCCCCGCGCACCCCTGGTGTGCGGGGCCGCTGTTCGTATGATGGGGGAGTGAATGTGGTGCATGGAGTGACGGGGATGATTTTGCTGGTCCTGTGGCTGGCAGCCTTCGGTGCGACGGTGTTCGCGCTGATCCATGCCGTGCGTCAGCGGCCCGACGCGTTTACGGCCGTCGACAAGATGACCAAGCCGATCTGGCTGGCGATCCTGGCGGGCGCGCTGGTGTTCCTGCTGCTGGGGATCAGCGGGTTCGGCATGCTCACCTCGTTCATCGCGATCATCGCGACCGGTGTGTATCTGGCCGATGTGCGGCCGAAAGTCGACGAGGTGCAGCGCGGGCCGCGCTGGTAAATCGTCGCCGGACCCTCGCGGTCGAGCGCTCCCGGTGTTACTGTTTCTATGAGTAACACAAAGGAGTGTGTCGATGCGCGCAATGCTGCCCGCGACCGTGAACGACCTGGTCGATACCGTGACCACCAGGATCAAGGCCGGACTTGCCGCCCACCGGGCCGATCTGCGGACCCGGACCCACGGCGTGGCGGCCTTCGATCCGCCGAGCGTCCCGCACGAGGTGATCCCCGTGGTCACCGCCGACGGCGCGCGCCTGCGCGTGCACGCCTACGGCCCGGTCGACGCTCCCGTCATCGTGTTCGCCCACGGCTGGACCTGTTCCATCGAGTACTGGAACGCCCAGATCAACGCCTTCGCCGGCGAGTACCGCGTGATCGCCTACGACCAGCGCGGCCACGGCGAGAGCACCAACGGCTACGCGCGCCCCAGCACCGACCTGCTCGCCGACGACCTGTGCGACGTGCTCGACGCGGCCCTGCTGCCCGGCCAGCGCGCGGTGCTCGTCGGCCACAGCATGGGCGGGATGACGCTCATCGCCTGGGCGGGCCGCTACCCCGAACGCGTCGCCGAGCAGGCCGCCGCCGTGCTGCTCACCAACACCGGCGCGCACTCGCTGGTCGAGGTGTCGACCATGGTTCCCGGTCTGAACAAGCCGCTGCGGTTGCTGCGCGGCCGGGCCCTGCCCTCGCCCGACTGGCTCGGCAAGCTCATCCTCGGCACCCCGGTGGTGTTCCCGCCGATCGCGCCGGTGCGCTGGATCTTCGCCCGCCAGGTGATGACCCTGGACACCACGCCGGAGAAACTGAGCTACGCCCTGTCGGTCGTGCGTGGTTGCCCGATGATGACCCGCTCGCGCTACGGCCTGCTGCTCGCCGCGCTGCACCTGGGCGACGCCGCGACCAACTTCACCGTGCCGACCACCGTGCTCGCCGGCGACCGCGACGACATGACCCCGGCCATTCACGCCGAACGGCTCGCCGAACTGCTGAGCAAGGCGGGCACGCTGGCGAAGTTCGCGGTGCTGCCCACCGGCCACCTGGGCAATGTGGAGCGCTACGACCTGTTCAACCGTGAGCTGCGCGAGGTACTCGCCGCTGTCCGCGAGCCCGCACGCGCCTCTGCCTGAGGGCCTGCGAGGATGAGGGGATGAGTTCTGCCCCTGTGACCTCGGACGACCGTCGGTTCGTGTTGACGCTCGGCTGCCCCGACCGGCCCGGCATCATCGCCAGGATCTCCTCGTTCATCGCCGATTTCGGCGGGTCGATCGTGGAGGCCGGCTACCACTCCGACGGTGACATCGGCTGGTTCTTCACCCGGCAGGCGGTGAAGGCCTCGACGGTGCCGTTCGGCATCGACGAGCTGCGCACCCGGTTCGCGCGGGTGGCCGCGGAGTTCGGTCCCGAGACCGACTGGCAGCTGCACGACACCGGCGCCCGCCGCCGGGTGGTGCTGCTGGTGAGCAAGGACGGGCACTGCCTGCACGATCTGCTCGGTCGCGCGGGGGCCGGTGAACTGCCCGCCACCATCGAGGCCGTCATCGGCAACCACCCCGACCTGGCCGCGATGACCGAGGCGCATGGGGTGAAGTTCCACCATGTGCCGTTCCCGAAAGACCCCGCCGAGCGCGGACCGGCGTTCGAGCAGGTGCGCGAACTGGTCGACGTGCACGACCCGCACGCGGTGGTCTTGGCCCGGTTCATGCAGGTGTTGCCCGCCTCGCTGTGCGAGCACTGGGCGGGCCGGGCGATCAATATCCACCACAGCTTCCTGCCGTCGTTCGTCGGCGCCCGCCCCTACCACCAGGCCTACGACCGTGGCGTGAAGCTGATCGGGGCGACCTGTCACTACGTGACCGCCGAGCTGGACGCGGGCCCGATCATCGAGCAGGACGTGATCCGCGTGGATCACGCCGACGATGTGCCCGACATGGTCCGCCAGGGTCGCGATATCGAGCGGGTGGTGCTCGCCCGGGGCCTGCGCTGGCATCTCGAGGGCCGGGTGCTGGTGCACGGTCGGCGCACCGTGGTGTTCGAGTAGGCCTACAGGTCGTAGAACGGCGCCGGGTAGCGGAATTCGCCGGTGACCGCCGGATCATAGGCCGCCAGCGGCCGGACCTGGAAGTATTCGGCCCAGTCGGTCTGGTCGGGGACGATGCCGCGGCGCGCGCCCGGCACGAAACCGAAGCGCGAGTAGTAGTCGGGGTCGCCGACGAGCCCGACCACCGATTCGTCGAGCGCGTCGGCGGCGCCGAGGGCCGCGTGCACCAGGGCCGAACCGACCCCGGTCTTCTGATGATCCGGGTCGACGCCGAGCGGACCGAGTGCCAGCACCGGGAACGGGCCGATGCCCGCCCTGGTGAGGCAGATGTGCCCGACCACGGTGTCGTAGGCCAGCGCGACCAGCGACAGCGTCGGCATCCAGGATTCGTCGGCGCGTAGGGTATCGACCAGCGCGGGTTCCGGTGGCTCGGTGACGGCTGGATCGCCGGCATAGTGCGGGGCGAAGGCGGCACGATGGATCGCGGCGATCGCCGCGGCGTCCGCAGGGGTCTCGCGACGAATCAACACGGTCCAAGTCTCCCGGATAGGGGTACGCGTGCGCAATGGACTTCTGTGCCGATATGCCAGACTCGCTCCCATGACGTCGCTGACCCGGGCCGACGTGGCCGCCATGATCGATCACACCCTGCTCGCTCCCGAAGCGACCCCGGACCAGGTGAACGACCTGATCGCCGAGGCCCGCGAACTCGGCGTGTACGCGATCTGCGTTTCGCCGTCGATGCTTCCGGTGCGCGCGCCGGGGCTGGTGGTCGCCACCGTCGCGGGATTCCCTTCGGGCAAACATCATTCGCTGATCAAGGGTGCCGAGGCGCGCCTGGCCGTCGACAGCGGCGCGGCCGAGGTGGACATGGTGATCGACGTGGGTGCCGCGGTGGCCGGTGATTTCGCGGCGGTGCTCACCGACATCATCACCGTGCGCGAGGCGGTCGAGGACCGGGCCGTGCTGAAGGTCATCATCGAATCGGCCGCGCTCACCGACGAGGCGATCGTCGGCGCCTGCCGGGCCGCTGAGAAGGCCGGTGCCGATTTCGTGAAGACCTCCACCGGTTTTCATCCCGCCGGTGGGGCCAGCGTGCACGCGGTGCGGCTGATGGCCGACACCGTCGGCGGCAGGCTCGGTGTCAAGGCCAGTGGCGGGATCAGGACCGCGCAGGACGCGGCGGCGATGATCGAGGCGGGCGCCACCCGGCTCGGGCTGTCGAAGTCGGCGGTCGTGCTCGACGGCTTTCCGGACTGATCAGCAGCGCAGCTCGGCGTCGCTGCGCCCGGAGCTCTCCAGGACGGTGCGCCCGCCCGAAAGGTGAACGACCACACCGTCGTCGGTGACATCGACCTTCTGAGCACGCAGGCCGAGCGGGTAGCTCTGCAGGCTCTGGGTGAAGGTCTCGACGATGCCCTGCACCAGGTCGGTGGGCAGGCCGATGCCGAGCAGCTGCGCGGACTTGGTCTCCACCTCCACATTGCCGTTGCGGACCATCGGCTGCACCTGCAGCTGGGCCAGGCCGCCGAGAACGTCGAGGGTGAGCACGTCGCTGCTCGCCGAGGAGCTCACCCCGCTCACCATGGTGCCGAGGGTCTGGCGGATGCCGTCGTTGTTCCAGGTCACCTCGGCGCTGGAGCTGCCGACGGTCGCGCCGCCGCGCCCACGATCGGTGAGTTCGATATCCTCGAACTTCGCGTGCACGACCATGCCGACGGCCGGGCCGAACTTGTTGTCCTCGCTGTCGATGCTCATCGACCCGACCTTGCCGTCGAGATAGGTGATGAGCATCGGTTTCGGACCGAAACTCACGTCGATGCTCGAGCCCATCTCCTGCTCGAACTGGCTGCTGATGCAGCGCGAGATCTGGTGACGGGCATACGCTTCGGTCGCGACGATGGTGCCGACGAGGAGCACGGCGACCACGGCCAACGCGATCACCAGCGTGCGCCGACGGACCTTCGGGCGTTGGGGTGTCTGGGTGCTCATGACAGTCGATTCTTCCGGATTTTTCTGTGTCCGCTCTGAGGAGGCCATGAAGGCCTTCTTTCGATTTGTGATCTGTACCACGTCGCGCGGCGTAGCATGGCTGGATGGCTGGCGAGGGAGCGCGCCGGATGGCGGGGACCACCGAACACCGGTGGCGGGTGCTGCGGCGCCTCGCCGGACGACACGCGGGATTCTTCACCACCAGGCAGGTCCTGCGCACCGGATGTGAGCTGCGGGTGCGGGCGGCGCTGGCCGACGGGTCGGTGACCAGGTCGGGAGTCGGGATGCTGCGGCTGACGCAATGGCGGCCCGGCCCGCTCGACGAATACGCGATGTGGTCGGCCTGGTTCGACGGTGCCGCCGTGGTGTCGTATCAGAGCGCGGCCGAACTGCACGGGCTCGGACGGTTGCGGCCACGGTTTCTGCACCTGTCGGTGTCGGCGGGGCGGCCACCGGTGACGCCACGGCTGGTGCTCACCCGGCGCAAGCTCACCGGGGCGGCGACGGAATCGGCGGGATCGTTCCTGGTGACCACACCGGCGCGGACGGTGCTCGACCTGGCCGAAACCGAGATCGCGCAGTCGGCGCTGAACGAGGTGGTGACCGATGCGGTTGCCATCCACCGTTGTGACGTCGACGAGATACGTTGGGGTGCGGAGCAATTGGCTCCTCGGGCAGCTGGCCGGATACGGCGGGCACTGCTCGCGGTTTGACTTCTTCCGGCGGGACTACTCGCCCGCCTCCCACCCGTTCGGTGCGACGACATCCCACGGCACCGACAGCACACAATCACGCATCCGCCGGTTGTAGGCGCGCACCGGGAACCCGTTGGCGCGCAACAGCTCCGCTGTACCCCGCCAACGGATACGCGGGCCGAAGGGTGCGAGCGCGGCACTGCGCTCCCAGGCCTGATCGGCGGCGGTGAGCAGGGCGTGCACCTTCTCGCCGCGAATATTGCGGTGGATCAACACCTTCGGCAGTCGCTCGGCGATGTCGGACGGGCGCTCGACGGTGAACGGATCCCACGCGAGGGTGAGCGAGAGGGGGCGGTGCCGGTCGAGGAGCACCCAGGCGCTGCGGCGGCCGAGTTCGTCGCAGGTGCCGTCCACGAGCAGGCCGTCGGGTGCCAGATTCGACTGGATCCGCGACCACGCGGCCGGGACCGCGTCCTCCGGATACTGGCGCAGCACATTGAAGGCGCGGACCAGCACCGGGCGCAGACCGGCCAGTTCGAAACCGCCGCGGGCGAAACGCACACCGTCGCGCGGGGGCAGCACCCGGGCGGGGTCGATCTCGAGGCCGACCACACGCAGATCGGGGCGAACGGTGCGCAGGCGCGCGGCCAGTTCGATCGTCGTCCAGCCCGCCGCGCCGTAGCCGAGGTCGACCACCAGCGGGTCGACGGCCTCGCGCAGGCGGGTGCTCACCAGGTCGTCGTTGACCAGCCAGCGATCGCTGCGGCGCAACCGGTTGACGCCGGTGGTGCCGCGCGTGATGGTGCCGACCGGCACCGTCCTCCTCGTGCCGGTCATGGGACGAGGATCAGACCGGGTTCTTGGCGGCCGTCTCCAGCCAGCGCAGGGTTTCCTCCTGCTCCGCGCGGAACAGGTCGACGAGATTCACCAGCATCAGCTGTTCCAGGCGCGGGCCGACCATGGGGATGAACACCTTGGCGACGGGGGAGAAGCGCATGGTCGCGCCGGTCTCGGTGGGGAACAGGCGGATGGTGCCGTTGAGGCTGCCCGGACCCGCCGGGATGGAGGCGGAGAACTTGCCCTCGGTCTCGTCGTGGTCGAACGGACCCCAGCTCTCCTTGCGGGTGATGACCATGTCCTTGCGCATCACCGTCTGCGCGATCTCCGGGAGCATCTCGCGCGGCAGGGTATGCGCGAGCACGATATCGATGCCGTCGTCGGTCACCTCATGGCTGACGACTTCGTTGTGCGGCGAGTACTTGCGCATCTCCTCGACGCGGGCTTCCCAGTAATCCCTGCTCTGCAGGGCTGCGTACAGCTCTTCAGTGGTGTGCAGGGGGTAACGCGCGGAGTAGTCCAGTCGACGTGCCATGCCCGAACACGTTACCGGGGCGCCATCAGTGGGCGCCCCGGACGGGTGCTACTTGGTGGCGAGCCACTGTTCGGTGAAGGTGGCCTCGTTGCTCAGGAGTTCGGTGAGGCGTTCGGCGATGGCGGCTTCGATCTTGCCGCCGAAGAGGGGGATTTTCACCTCGATGGTGCCGGTGACCGAGCCTTCGCAACCGGTGGCGGTCGGGGTGAGGGTGACCGTGCCGCGGACGGTGGCGGGGGCGCCGTCGACGTGGGCTTCGAAGGTGCCCGAGGTGCCGGTGTAGTGCTCGACGCGGGGGATCACCAGGTCGCCGGGGCGCACGGCGGTGATGGCGGGCGGGAGCTGGTCGGCGGGGATGGACTGCACCAGCTGGATGCGGACCTGGTCGCCGTCGACCGTCAGCGAGTCCAGGCGGGCATTCGGGCCGCCGACCTCGGCGATGCGGGCCTTCCAGTACTGCTCATCGGAGTACGCGGCGCGCACCGCGTCGATGGAATGCGTATAACCGGCCGTGAACGCCAGAGGTGTAGCCATGTGCGACACGGTACCGTCTTCTGACGTGCGAACAACACGGGTGGTGTCCCCCGAACAGCTGCGTGACCTGCTGGCCGAGACCGGTGCGGTGGTGCGCCCGGCGGTGCCGCTGTCGGAACTGACGACGCTGCGCGTCGGCGGTCCCGCGCTGGTCGCCGAATGCGACAGCACCGATTGCCTCGTCGCCACCGTGCGGGCCCTGGACGATGCCGGTGTGGCGGTACTGCTCGTCGCAGGTGGGTCGAACCTGCTCATCGACGACGCCGGGTTCGACGGTGTGGTCGTTCGGGTGCGCAACACCGGAGTCGAGTTCGGGACCGATTCGGTGCTCGCGGAGGCGGGCGCGAACTGGGACGAGCTCGTCGCGGCTTCGGTGGCGGCCGGGTTCGGTGGGCTCGAATGCCTCTCGGGTATTCCTGGTTCGGTCGGGGCAACGCCGGTGCAGAACGTCGGCGCCTACGGCGTGGAGGTGGAGTCGCTGCTGCGCCGGGTGCGGCTGCTCGACCGGGTGAGCGGCGAGGTCCGCTGGGTGGAACCGGCCGAGCTCGGATTCGGCTACCGCACCAGCGTGCTCAAGCACAGCGACGCCGCCGTGGTGCTCGCCGTCGAATTCCGGCTCGACCCCACCGGTACCAGCGCACCGTTGCGCTACGGCGAACTGGCCCGCGTGCTCGGCGCGAGCGAAGGCGAGACCCGACCCGCCGCCCAGGTCCGTGCCGAGGTGCTTCGCCTGCGCGCGGGCAAGGGCATGGTGCTCGACCCCGCCGACCACGACACCTGGAGCGCGGGTTCGTTCTTCACCAACCCCGTCGTCGGCGACGACCGCCTCGACCAGGTGCTGGCCGCGATCACCGCCCACCTCGGCGAGGTGAGCGTCCCGACCTACCCGGCCCCCTCGGGCACCAAGTTCTCGGCCGGCTGGCTCATCGAACGCGCCGGTTTCGCCAAGGGTTTCCCCGGCGAGCACGCGCCCGCGCGACTGTCGACCAAACACACACTCGCCCTGACCAATCGGGGCGCGGCGCGCGCGGCCGACATCGTCGAGCTGGCCCGCACGGTCCGCGACGGTGTGCGCGAACGGTTCGGCATCGTGCTCGAACCGGAACCGGTGACCGTCGGGATCAGTCTGTGAGCTGAGCCGGGTCCTTCTTGGCCTGCTCGGTGCTCAGCGCCGCGGTCTGCTCCGCGTTCAGACCCTGCTGCTTGGCCAGCAGATCGCGGATCTCGATGAGCAGTTCGGTCTCGGTCGGCTCGGCTTCCTTGGTGGTACCGAATTTGTTCTTCAGCGACTTCATCGGGACCATCAGCACGAAGTAGAGCACCGCGGCGACCATGATGAAGTCGATGAACGCGGTGATGATCGGGCCGACCGCGATGAACGTGGCGGGCTTGTCGGCGATGAGCTGCACGCCCAGGCCGAGTTCATTGGTCGAACCGAACACCGCGAGCAGCGGGTTCACGAAACCCTTGGTGACCGAGGTGACCACCGCGGTGAACGCGGTACCCATCACCACGGCGACCGCGAGGTCGATGACGTTGCCGCGCATCAGGAAGTTCTTGAAACCGTCGAATACCGACTTGATTCTGCCCATCGCAGAGATGGTAATGACTGGTCATTCGCTCAGCGAATTGTCAGCAACAATCTGTGGTCAGGCTCACGACCTGCGGTTTCAGTTCGTGGGACGACGCGAGAAGCGGCCGGGCCCCTCCTGATCGCGCGGCTTCACCACGATCGTGTCCAGGTTGACGTGCGCCGGCCTGCTCGCGGCGAAGGCGACGATCTGGGCGATGTCCTCGGCGTAGAGCGGATCGATGCCCTCGTAGACCTTGGCCGCCCGCTCGGCGTCACCGTCGAAGCGGACGAGGGAGAACTCGGTCTCCACCGCGCCGGGCGCGATCTCGGTGAGCCGCACCGGCTGACCGAGCAGTTCCCCGCGCAGGGTCCGGTGCAGCACACCCTGGGCGTGCTTGGCCGAGGTGTAACCCGCGCCGTTGTCGTAGGTGTGCATGGCCGCGATCGAGGTGACGGTGACGATCAGGCCGTCACCGGAAGCGATGAGCTTGGGCAGCAGCGCCTTGGTGACGCGCAGGGTGCCGAGCACGTTCGTCTCCCACATCCAGCGCCAGTCGTCGAGGTCGGCCTCGAGCACGGGGGCGAGGCCCTTCGCGCCGCCCGCGTTGTTGACCAGCACGTCGACCCGCTCCACGGCGTCGGTGAACCCGCGCACCGAGTCCTCGGAGGTGACGTCGAGTTCCAGTGCGGTGCCGCCGATCTCCTCGGCCAGCCGCTGCACGCGGTCGAACCGGCGGGCCCCCACGTAGACGTGATACCCCTGCTTGGCCAGTTCCCGTGCGGTGGCTTCCCCGATGCCCGAGCTGGCTCCGGTGACGACGGCGGTGCGAGTACTCATGACCACCGATCCTATTCGCCGCCGTTTCGCCGCCGCCACGGCTCCGATCACGGTGAGCGATACCGGCGTTAGCCTGTCGGCATGGGTATTCGTGATGCTGTCAGCGCCGATGGAACGACGATCGTCTACCGGGTCACCGGTCCGGAGACGGGCAGGCCGCTGGTGCTGCTGCACGGCTGGGCGGGCAACCTGCGCTGCTGGGGCGCCGCGGCCGACGACCTCGCGCAGCGCTACCGGGTGATCGCGGTCGACCTGCGCGGGCACGGCTACTCCGACGACCCCGGCGTGTACGACGACCCGAAGGCCTGGGCCGCCGACGTGGCCGCGGTGCTGGCCGCCGAGAGCATCGACTCCGGCGCCGTGCTGCTCGCCTGGTCCTACGGCGGCATCGTCGCCACCGACTACCTCGCCACCTACGGCACCGGCGCCGTCGCGGCCGCGATCTACACCGGTTCGCTGGCCCACATCGGCCCCGGTGTGCCGGGTGCGGCGACCGGGCCCGCGATGGACAAGGCGATCCCCGGTGTGTTCGAGGAGTCGGCCGGGCGGGCGGTGCGCGCGTTCGCGGTGTTCGGCAATGCGAACACCGGACCGGGGGAGGACAAGGGTGTCGACGCGCAGCGGTTGTTCGGCGGCAGTCTCGCCACCGCGCCGTCGGTGCGCAAGGCGCTGTTCTACCGCACCATCGACAACACTGAAACCCTTCGCGCCCTTGATATCCCGGTGCTGGTGCTGCACGGCACCGCGGATCCGGTTGTGCCCGCCGACAACGGGCGCTACATCGTCGACAACGTGCCGGGCGCGCGCGGTTCGTTCTGGGAGGACGCCCAGCACGGGCTGTTCATCGAGGATCGGGCCCGGTTCGTCGCCGAGGTGAGTGAGTTCGTCGACGCGCTGGACTGAATTGCGGCGTGGCGTCACGGGGGATTGTCGGACTGTGTCCGGAACCAATCCGGAGGGTCTATTTTTAGGCTGTAATGAGGTTGATTCCGGCATAGTCGATGTCCATGGCGAGCGCTTCGCATCGAGTCACTCGTCCACTGTTTCCGCAGCTAGAGCGCTGTTCGTCAAGTAGCATTGCACGGGCGTGATAAGCCCGTGATTGCGATCGTTCCTGTAGCGAACTATCCGCACAGTTTCACGGAAAATCTTCTGGGGATCGTCACAATGATTTCCCGAAAGCGTGTGTAGCGTTCGGATATGTCGTTGAATCACGAATCAGGAACAGGATTCGGCGATCGGAGTTCGATGATGTCTTGTCGGGCGTTGGGGGTTCGGATCGTCCTCGCGGCGCTGGCCGCGATGCTCGCCACCGCAACGGCGGCGGGCCAGGGGATTTCCGAGCCGATCGAGCAGGCACGGATCGACGATCGGCGCGTGGAAGCCGATCAGACCATCGATATCGGCGTGTACTCACCCGCCATGGACAACGTCAACCGGGTGCGGGTGTTGCGCGCCGCCGACCCCTCGAAACCCGCGCCGACGTTGTATCTGCTCAACGGCGTCGGTGGCGGCGCCGACGGCAATTGGCTCGACCGCACCGATGTGGTGTCGTTCTTCCGCGACAAACAGGTGAACGTGGTGATCCCCTTCGGCGGCGCGGGCAGCTATTTCGCCGACTGGCGCCGCGACGACCCGGTGCTGGGCAAGCAGCGCTGGGCGACCTTCCTCACCAAGGAACTGCCGCCCCTGATCGACGCCGAATTCGGGGGCACCGGCGCCAACGCGATCGCCGGGCTCTCGATGGCAGGCACCTCGGTGTTCCAGCTCGCCCTCGCCGAACCCGGCCTCTACCGGGCGATCGGCTCCTACAGCGGCTGCGTGCGCACCAGCGACCTGCGCGGCCAGGCGATCGTGCGCACCGTCGTCGGCAGCCGGATGGGCAACGCGGCCAACATGTGGGGCCCGCCCACCGACCCGGCCTGGTCGGCCCACGACCCGTACCTGCACGCCGAATCCCTGCGCGGCACCGAGGTCTACATCTCCTCCGGCACCGGCCTTCCCGGCCCGTACGACAACCCGGCCGTCCAGCCGGACCCGCTGCAGCTCGCCTACCAGCTGGCCTTCGGCGCCACGCTCGAAGCGGTCACCCACCAGTGCACCCGTCAGCTGCGCGACCGGTTCCAGTCGCTCGGCATCCCGGCCACCGTCAATCTGCGGCCAACCGGCACCCACTCGTGGGGCTACTGGGAGGAGGATCTGCACACCTCGTGGCCGCAGTTCGAGTCCGCGCTCAACCGCTGAATGCGACGGCCGAAAAGCGCTGGCGTGTGCCGCCCGGATCGGGCACGCTCGATGGCGATCGGTGCGTGAGCTCACTCACCGCACGGCTGTGATGGCCGTCACCGATCCCGGTAGGGATGTTATCGGTGGCGTCGCGGCGTGCACACTGGAAGGTGTGAGTCAGCGACGTCTTGAACTTCGGCCCCGCCGCATCGCGGTGCTGTCGGTGCATACCTCCCCGCTGGCCCAACCCGGCACCGGTGACGCCGGGGGCATGAACGTCTATGTGTTGCAGACCGCGCTCGAACTGGCCGCCAGAGGTACCGAGGTGGAGATCTTCACCCGGGCCACCTCCTCGGACCTGCCGCCGGTCGCCGAGGCCGCACCCGGGGTGCTCGTGCGCCACGTCGTCGCCGGACCGTTCGAAGGGCTCGACAAGCACGAACTGCCCACCCAGCTGTGCCCCTTCACCGCCGAGGTGCTGCGCCAGGAGGCTCGGCACCTGCCCGGCCACTACGACCTCGTGCACTCGCACTACTGGCTCTCCGGTCAGGTCGGCTGGCTCGCCCGCGACCGCTGGCGGGTGCCGCTGGTACACACCGCGCACACGCTGGCCGCGGTGAAGAACCTCGCACTCGCCGAGGGCGACACCCCCGAACCCGAGACGCGGGTGATCGGGGAGAAGCAGGTGATCGCCGAGGCCGACCGGTTGGTCGCCAATACCGCCGACGAAGCCGGTCAGCTGGTGGACCTCTACGGCGCCGACCGCGACCGCATCGATGTGGTGCCGCCGGGCGCCGACCTGGGCCGTTACCGGCCTGGCGACAAACTCGCCGCCCGCGCCGAACTCGGATTGCGCGCCGATGAGCAGGTCGTCGCGTTCGTCGGCCGGATCCAGCCGCTCAAGGCCCCCGATGTGCTTGTCCGCGCGGCCGCCGAGCTGCTGGCCCGCGACCCGCGGCGCGCGCTGCGCGTACTGATCGTCGGGGGACCCTCCGGCACCGGCCTGGCCCGCCCCGACGCCCTGATCGAACTGGCCGCCGACCTCGGCATCGCCGAGCAGGTCACCTTCCTGCCGCCGCAGCCCGCCGACCGCCTCGTGCAGGTGTACCGCGCGGCCGACGTGGTCGCCGTACCCAGCTACAACGAGTCGTTCGGTCTGGTCGCCATCGAGGCGCAGGCCAGCGGCACCCCCGTGCTCGCCGCCGACGTGGGCGGCCTGGGAACCGCTGTGCGGCACGGTGAATCGGGTCTGCTCGTGCCGAGCCACCGCACCGGCGACTGGGCCGACGCCCTGGCCGCCCTGCTCGACGACCCGGATCGTCTGCGCCGCATGGGCGCCACGGCGGTCGAGCACGCCAGCCGGTTCTCCTGGGCGCACACCGCCGAAGGACTGCTCGACAGTTACGCCGCCGCGATCGCGGGTATGCGCGTCGAACGCAACCCGATCGCCCTGCGCGCGGGTGAGACAAGCCAAGCCAGATCGCGGGCGCTGTGGCGGCGCCGGACAGGAGTACTCAGGTGAGCGCCGTATCGCAGGTGATCGACGAGACGCTGCGCGACCGGGAGATCGAATACACCCGCCACGGTGACGACACCTTCATCGTGGTGCTGCCCGGCGAGCGCAAGCTCAAGACCACCGTGATGCTCACCGTCGGCAAGCACGGTGTGCGAATCGAATCGTTCGTCTGCCGCAAGCCCGACGAGAACTTCGAAGGCGTCTACAAGTACCTGCTGCGCCGCAACCGCCGCCTCTACGGTGTGGCCTACACCCTCGACAATGTGGGCGACATCTACCTGGTCGGTCGCATGTCGACCGAATCGGTGACCGCCGACGAACTCGACCGCGTCTTCGGTCAGGTCCTCGAGGCCGTCGACACCGACTTCAACATGCTGCTCGAGCTTGGCTTCGCGGAATCCATTCGCAAGGAATGGAAGTGGCGCGTCTCGCGGGGGGAATCGCTGAAGAACCTGCGCGCCTTCGAACATCTCGTCGACGAGGCCGACAAGGTATGAGAAACGCGGGTGCCGTTGTGCGGCACCCGCGTTCGGGTTCTCAGCAGGTGGTGGGCACCGGTTCGTCACGGAAGCGGGACTCCACGTAGCTCCACGCGTCGACGAAACCGGCCACGGCCGCGGTCATGTGCTCGGCGATGTCGTAGGTCGCCAGCTTCACGGGCGCGCCCGCACCGCACCAGTGCGACACGGTGTCGGCCACCGGGCCGTACGGGGTGAGGGTGTCGTAGCGGCCCTGCCAGATGTAGGTCGGCGCGGTCGGCGCACCCTCGTAGTGCACGATGCTGTTCTCGCGCAGCACACCACGCGCCACCTGGCTCGACAGCAGTTCCTTCGACGCGGCCATCTGCTCGGCGTTGCGGAAGATGCCGTGGAAGAGCAGGAAGCGACGGCAGGCGTCCTTGGTGAACTCGCGGAACCACAGGCCGGTCTCGTTGAGCTGATCCGACACCGGCACCCGATCCGGGTACTCGCGCTCGATGCCCATGGCGGCCGCGAAGGCCAGGCCGAAACCGGGGTGCGGTGCGAAACCGAGGGCGTCGGCCATCAGTTCGAGGTCGCTCGGGATACCGCCGGCGACGACCGCGGCCAGCTTCAGTTCGGGCGCGTACTCCGGCTGCAGCGCACCGGCCCACGCGGTGGCCATGCCGCCACCGGAGTACCCGGCCAGCGCCACCGGCGAGCCGCCGAGACCCAGTTCGGTGACCTTCTGCACCGCCCGCACGCTGTCGAGGGTCACCATGCCGCTCATCCGCGCCGCACCGTAGGCGACGGTCGGGCCGAGGTAGTCGGGCACCGAAACCGCCCAGCCGCGACCGATCGGCAGCATCGCGCCCGGTGCGTCCTGCAGCTCACCGTTGAACAGCGACTTCGACGGGTTGCACCGGGTGCCGATGGAGTTGATCAGCGCCTGGTAGGAGACCAGCGGCGGGCTCTTCACCCCGATCGGCATGAAGACCGTGGTGACGCCCATGATCGCGTTGCCCGCCGAGTTGGTGGAGCGGAACGCGACCTGCCAGCCCTCGGTGCCGGGATAGAGCATCGTGTCGATGCGGCGAGTGCGGACCACGTCGCCGGGAGCCAGCTCGGCGATGTCGGCCGGTGCGGTGAAGAACGGGTCAGGATCGGGCGTCGGATACAGCGGATTCGCAGCCGCGGGAGCGGCGAGGAGGCCTACCGAGAGCAGGCTCAACACCAGTACTACTAATTTCGACACAACTTTCCTTCATCATCAGTAACGCAGCCCAACGGAATCACCCGACCCGGACGAAGTATCCAACGAAAACCGGCGGTGTGGAGCAACCACTAGTCAAAGTGTCCACCGCCACATTTTTGTGAGCGTTCACATCGCCGGCCGGGTCGTGGCTGATCAACCCCGTACGGGCCGAACAGACAGGAGTGGGCGATGGTCGTCCTCGCGCTCGACATCGGAGCGACGAAATTCGCTGTAGGAGTGGTTGATCCGGACTACACGGTGCATTCGGTGCGGCGCGCGGCCGTGGCCGTCGAGGATCCGTGGGCGGTGTGTCGGGAGTTACTGCTCGCTGTGGCGGGGGACAACGAGGTTCGCGCGGTCGGCATCGGGTCGGCCGGACCCGTCGACGTGCCCGCCGGGGTGACGCGACCGTTGAACTTTCCCCGGTGGCGCGACGGGTTCCCCATCGTCGAGCGGGTGCGCTCGGTGTTCCCCGGTGCGGCCGTGCGGTTCGCGATCGACGGCGCGTGCCTCGTGCTCGCCGAACACCGGGTCGGCGGGTTGCGCGGGCTCGACAACGGGTTGGCGTTGACGGTGTCTTCGGGGGTCGGCGGCGGGGTGCTCGCCGACGGGCGGGTGCTGCGGGGGCGAACCGGCAATGCGGGCCACATCGGCCACATCATCGTGCCCGGTGATGAAACGCCCTGTGCCTGTGGCGGTTTCGGTTGCGTCGAAGCGGTTGCCGGTGGGATGTCGACCGTGCGCTGGGCTCGTGCGCAGGGCTGGACCGGGGCGACGGGGATCGAACTCGCGCAGGCCGCCCACGACGGCGAGCCCGTCGCCGTCGCCGCGATGGCACGGGCCGGGACCGCTCTCGGTCGGGCCGTCTGTTCGGCCGCGGCCCTGCTCGACGTGGACCGCGTGGTGATCGGTGGCGGCTTCGCCGACTCCGGCGAACCGCTGTGGGGACCGTTGCGCGCCGCTGTCGACCGGCACGCCGGGCTCGAATTCATCGACGCCCTAACCGTTTCACTCTCGACCCTGCCCGAGGGCGCCACCCTGGTCGGCGCGGGCGTGCTCGCCATCGACGAGGTGGCGTGGGCCGAGCGCGGGTGAAATGCCAGAATGACCTCATGACCTACACCCTCGTGCTGCTGCGCCACGGCGAGAGCGAATGGAATGCCCTCAACTTGTTCACCGGCTGGGTGGATGTGCACCTGACCGACAAGGGCATCGCCGAGGGCAAGCGGGCAGGCGAGCTGCTCGCCGAGCACGACGTGCTGCCCGACATCGTCTACACCTCGCTGCTGCGCCGCGCGATCAGCACCGCCAACAACGCGCTCGACGCGGCCGACCGCCTCTGGATCCCCGTCATCCGCGACTGGCGCCTCAACGAACGCCACTACGGCGACCTGCAGGGCAAGAACAAGGAGCAGGTCCGCGAACAGTACGGCCAGGACCAGTTCATGCTGTGGCGGCGCAGCTACGACACCCCGCCCCCGCCCATCGCCGACGACAACGAGTACAGCCAGGAAGGCGACCCCCGCTACGCGGGCATCGAGGTCCCCAAGACCGAATGCCTCAAAGACGTTGTCGCCCGCATGATCCCGTACTGGGAGAACACCATCTCCAAGGAACTGCTCACCGGCAAAACCGTCCTGGTGGCAGCCCACGGCAACTCCCTGCGCGCCCTGGTGAAGCACCTCGACGGCATCTCCGACGAGGACATCTCCGGCCTCAACATCCCCACCGGCATCCCCCTGCGCTACGAACTCGACGAAAACCTGCGCCCGGTCAAGCCGGCCGAATACCTCGACCCCGAGGCCGCCGCCGCCGGCGCGGCCGCCGTGGCCAACCAGGGCGGGAAGTAGTCGTTCCATCGAGCCGGTGCCGCATCGTTCGCACGGTGCGGCACCGGGTCGCTCCTGCGGGTGCAGGCCTCAGCAGCCGCGCGGTGGCCACACCACCGACAAGGGTGACGGAAGGTCGATGATGTCCCAGGCGGCCGAGTCTGCGGCGACGGTAGCGGTGTACTGCACCAGATAGTCGTGGTCGAGAACATCGATCAGCAGATATTGCGTTCTGGTGCGGACGCGCAGCTCACCGCCGGTATAGAGACCCGAGATGGTGGCCGCCCGATATCCGTCGCAGTCCACGAATTCGGCCGATTGCTCGATCCAGCTCGGCAGCCGCCGGGAGTCGACGAACGCGCAGTCCATCAACTCTGAAGAATCGACTCGTTCGGTGAGCCGGCCGACCATGACCAGGACGTTGTCCGCCCACCCGCCTCCATCGGCCGACGGATTCGCCCACGCCGCGTAGGCGCCTGGCATCGCATCCTGGCCGATCTCGAGCCAGCCCTCCGGTGGAACAACACGGATATCCGGCGCTCCGATGGTGTCGGTGTGTACCGGGATGATTCGGATCTCGCGTCCATGGAGATATTCGGCAAGGCTCTGGTTCATGCTGTGCTCCTGATTGCGTCAGTCGTTCGGCAGTTGGTGATAACGCAGGGTGAACCACTCCGTCGCGGCCTCGGTCGCGAGAAGCTGTCGCGACTCCGGCTCGTCCAGGAGATGTTTCATCAGCGCCAGCAGAAGATCTGAATCGCATCGAAGAATGCAAGCCGGAATTCCTAATTCACCGACTCTGTCGAACAATTTGTGCTTCGCCGGTCGGGAGGTGTCTGCCAAGGTCGCCAGGACGACCGGCGCCTTATCGTATTGAGCCGAGAGTTTGCACACATCGCCGCGAATGTTCGAAATGGCCGACCAGTTGATCCGCGAGGTTCCACGCATAGGCATCCGGCAGATTATTCCTGCCGGGTACAATTCCCATCGAATTCGTGCGAACCGCGCGAAAATCATCAGGAGGAGTGCGGTAACGGTTACGATCGAGAACACCAGTGCGCCGATCGCGCCGCCGCTGTTGTTGCGGGAGAACGGAAGTAAGCCGTCTGTGCCGCCTGCATGCCAGTCCCACCAGGCTGCGAAGCCGAAGAGGCCGCAACCGGCGAGGGTCAGTTCCAGTGACAGCAGACTGGATTCTTGCCGTAGGTGGATCCCCGATCCCCATTCCGCGTCGACATTTCGACCTGTCGGAGGGATCATCATTGCGGCCGCATGTGGGAACATCGTCAGCAATCTGGCACCGAACAGTCCCGCGGCGCCCAGAAATAGGGCAATCGCCCCAATGTGCCCGACGATTGTCATGACGTTGTTGCTGCCGTCGCCTCGGATCGCAATCACCAGCCAAACCGACGCGGCAGCTAGCAGTGCGAGCATCATGATCGTTGTGAAGACAATGACGCCCCGTGACGCTCGTTCGTGCCACTGTCGATGGATGAGTACGACCGGCGACCTTGAATGGGCGGAAGTGTTTTCGCGCATGGCTACGCCTCGCCATGGTAATTATGGGTGAACCAATCCGCTGCTCGGGGATGCATGAGAAGTTCTCGAGAACTCGGATTCTTCGCGAGCTCGCTCATGACGGCGAGAAGTAGGTTGGAGTCACATTCCAGTAGGTATGCGGGGATGCCGAACTCGCCCGGGCGGTCGAAAAGTGCGTGGTCGGTGTTCGGTGCTGAATCGAGGAGCTCGGCGACGATCAATGAGGCCGAGCGAAGGTATGGTGAAATGTAACGTTCATCGCCGCGTATCCCGGAGATCGATTCCCACGGTATAAATCGCGATTTGGTAGACCCCGGCAGGGTTGTCTGTCTCAGGACTCCGGATGGGTACAGCTGGTAGGCCACACGCCATCGTTTGGCAAGGATCATGAGTACCAGGCATGCGAGCAATGCCAAAGATATGAGAAGTGCCAGGGTCGCCCCGACGCTGTTGTCTCGAGACATCGGGAGCAAGGATTCGCTAGTTCCCCCACGCCACGCCCACCAAGCGCACTGTCCATAGAGGAAGAAACCGATGAATATCAGAGTGAGCGGAGTGAACATTGTGGACTGAAGCAGTTCGACCCCGGTCCCCCTGGTCGGATCGCTTGTTTGTACCACCACTCGGCGGGTGCCCAAGTGCGCTGATCGATAGGGAACGGCGGCGATGCTCGAGAACATTGCCGTGATTCCAGCCGCGGCGACGGCTAGGCCTACATGACCAACGACTACGATCATGGGCTGTTCGGTCCATTCCCGTATCACAATCACAGCCCAAGTCGCGCTCAACAGCGCGAATCCGATCGCCATAAGTATCAGGAATGCCGCCATCGCGATAGGGCGATGATTTCGGTAACGTTCCGAAATCTGAAGGCGAGGCAGTTCGGGATAATCAGTCACCGTGCTACCAGAACTTCTGAATCGATTTGGAAACACCCCAAGCGGTCAGTGCACCCACTCCAGCGCCGACCACAAACCCCACGGCGGTACCGGCGCCGGGTACCACTGATCCGACCGCGGCTCCAGTGAGCGCGCCGGTCGCCCACGAGCCGACCGCAGTCCCCGCCATTGTTCCGACTGCCATTCCAGCTGCTGTGCCCGCGGATTCGCTGACGATCGCCTCGGTCGGATCCATACCGCCGTTGATGTCGTTCGCAATGGCGGGCACGGTACCGATGACGTTGCCGACAATGCCGAGCCTGCCGATACCGCTCGTCCACTTACCGTCCTGGCCCCACTTGCCCCAGTTCTCGACCCATTTCAACACCCCTTTGTCCGCAGCGTCCTTCGCTGCGGACTCGAGACCCATACGCGTACCTTCGGTCATCGCTCCGGCAATCGCGGCAGCGGTCATCGCTTCTTTGTCCGGTGCCCAATGCGACGCGGGGGATGCGGCGATGGAATCGGGGATAGCCGAAGGATCTTCGTTCTTGATCGCGGTGATCGCTGCAGCCGTAGCGGCCAATGCCGACGCGGGCGCCATTCGGTCGAGCTCGCTGTTCGCATCAGCGAGCTTCTGACCCCACGTGGCATCGGCGGTCATCAGGGCTGACGCAAGTCCAGGTAGCCGGGCCAACTGGATACCCGCTTCGGAGTTCCAGTCGTCGACTCCGTGGACGCTCCAGTCGTCGGTGACCGATACCTTCCCGGTCACGTAATTCTGGTAAATGGTTTTGATGTCGGCCAGAGGTTGATTCATGGCTTGGTAGGCGCCGTTGCATGCGGCCTCCAGGTCGTCGTAGGCGACCGCGATAGCGCGCATCTGGGTCTGTTCCTCGTCGGCTTTGTCTTCGGCGGCCGTTTTCGCATCGCCCTTCCAGATCAAGCCGTTGTGGATCGTGTTGTGCATGGTGCCGGCCGCAGCCACGATGGCGTCGGCGATTTCGCCCGCGCTGGTCGCCACGGCAGGCAGGTGCGAAAGATCCCAGGTGAGGACGTCAGCAGGTGGGGCCATGTCACTTCCCCTCGTGGGCGTTGCCGGAGTTCAAGTCGGCAACAGCGGCAAGGCGCCGTGCCGCATCCGCGTCGGTGCCCTCGTATTTGTTCGCCGACAGGGCCATCAGGCCCGACAGATGATTGAATCGCGCCTTCAGCACGTCTTTCGCCGTCTTGCTGCGGGAGTCGGAGCCGCCGAGAGCAGAACCGACCGCTGACCCCCGGAGCGCTGCGGCCACCGGTGCCGCCCCGAGCTTCTTCGCATTTTCGATGTCGTTGGGGAGGAGAGCGAGGGCTGCGGCGGCTTGTCGCAAGCTGTCAGGACTGACTTCGAGCGCCATGAACCGCCTCCCCCATTTTCTGCAGAACCTTCACACACCTCTTGGACGCAAGCTAACAGCAGATGGTTCCATCCGGATTCTCAGCCTGGTCTCGAGCCGCGGTGACGAACAGTGGAGATCGCGGTGATGTCGGACGGTCCAGGCGGGCGTTAGACTGCGTGCGACCGGCCGGATGTGGGGAGGGGTCTGTGGCAATCGGTGGGGATGCTGCGGCGCAGTTGTGGAACGCTTCGTCGTCGGGGCAGTTGCGGATGGAGCCGGATGCTGCTCGGGAGGTGGCAGCCAGCTACCTGCGGTTCGCGGCGATGTGTGACCGATGGACCGAGGATGCCGAGGTTATGCGCGGCGTCACCGGTTTCGGGTCGCTGGAGTCCGCTGGGCAGCTGCAGAAGGGTTTCTCTGATAAAGCGGGCGAGGCAAAGAAAGTTCTCGGAGAGATGGCGACCGCAGCTCGAGGTATGGCGGAGGGATACCTGCAGGCTGCCGGAGTGCTCGCCGAGGTGGACCAGCTCAATTCGGATGCGATGAGAGCGATAGCTGAGCGGGCATAATGGTGAAATCAGCATTAATTGGGGCTTGCGTCCTGTTTGCCTTGGCCGGGTCGGCGTGTAGTTCGTCGAGCGGTACTGCGGTTCCGGAGACTGCAGAACACGACGGTTCGGTTAGTTCGACGCCACACGCGCGACCAACACTGACCGACGCAAAGCTGCAGCCCCCGGCGCAAGACAACAAGTACACGCAGACATCGGGTCGGCCGAAGGTGGTCTTCGATCCCTGCACGTGGATCGGTGCAGCCGAAATCGAGTCCACGGGCTTTCGGTCCGAGTCGCGACGGCGAGGCCCAGATCTGGTTGCCGAATACACATTCTTGACATGCATTTTCCGCAACGTGGACAACACGATGTCGCTGAATGTGGACTCCGGCAACATCACTTGGGACGAGAATCTCCAGAAGAACGGTGCTTGGCTCGAGGCAACGACCGTGAATGGACGCCGAGCAGGACTGGTGCGTAACCAGCCGGGAGGCGAAGACGCGTGCCAAGTGCATGTCGAGACCAAGGCCGGTGTCGTCATTGTCGGATCGCTGGTGCTAAGCCTGGGCAAGAAGCAGAACCTCGACCCCTGCACCAACATCATGGAAACCGCTTCGGTAGTGGAGAAATCCATCGGTAAGGAGAACTGACGATGGCTGTTTCGGCGGGTGGGACGCAACAGCAGCTGGGCGCGGAGGAGCAGCAGCAATCGCTGAGCCACGGTGGCGTCGATCCGAAGTACATCTCGGAATTCGAAGTGTACGAAAATCTTTCACACGAAGATATCTTCAACGGCGTGCAGGCGATGGAGCCGGGGAAGATGCAGCAACTCGGCGACAGTTGGGTCAATATGTTCGCGGAGATCTCGGGTGCGGTGACCGCGTTGATGATTTCAACGGCGCGGGCGACCTCGAGTTTGGAGGGGCAGTTCGCTTCGGCGGGAGAAGCGGCGGGACGACGGTTCATCACCGAGGCCACCGACGTGTATACGGTGCTGTCGGTGGTCGGACATCGGGTGAAGGCCGCGGCTTACGGTGCAGAGGCTGTGAAAGTAGCTGTGCCACCGCCGATTTCAAAGGAGGCTGGCGCGGGTGTCGGGTCGACGATCCCTGTGTCGCTGACCGAACTGGCTGTTCCGGGTGAGGCTGGCACTGTGGAGCGGGAGAAGGAAGACCGGCGGTTGCAGGCGATCGCGGCGATGAATTCGACCTACAAACCCACCTATGGTCCGGCTGGTGAATCCGTGCCCGCCTTCGTTGCGCCGAGCCAACCGGGCGACGGAACGAGTGATCCTGGCTCCGGCGGTGGCGGATCGAACAATGGTGGTGCCGGTGGCGGTGACACCGGGCCGGGCGATGCGGGCGACACCGCGACCACCGAGGACCCGAACCAGCCCGGTACGACCACGGACGACGAAACATCCAGTGCCGGTACGGATGACGACGACAGCAGCGGTACCGACGACTCGCAAGGGCAGAACAGCACGACCAATCCGGCGAGTACCGATCCATCCTCGACCACGCCATCCTCGACGACCCCTGGCGCTGGTTCGCCGGGTACCGGATCGCCAGGTGGTAGTTCACCGGGTGGTGGTTCGCCAGGAGGCGGGTCAGCGGGCGGTTCGACGCCGGGTAGCGGCACACCGACACCGGGTGGTGCCTTGGCTGGTCGCGGCCCGGTGGTTGCCGGCCAAAATCCCGGCGCCGCAGGTTCTTCGGGTGCGGCGGGATCCAGTGGGCGCGGGATGAGTCCGGGAATGATGGGTGCGCCGGGCGCGCGTGGTGGCGGCAAGGACGACGAGGACGAGCACAAAGCGCCCGACTACCTGCGTGGTGTTCAACCCGAACTGCTGGGTGACGAGCAGCATGCGGTGCCCCAGGCCATCGGCGCCGACGCCCCGGCGACCCGCCTGCCGGAACAGGAGTCCGGAAACGCATGAGCTGGATGTTCACCCCCGACGAATTCGCGCATGTGTGGTTGCGGGAGACGGGCGACGATCGTTATCCGTTCCCGCTCACCGTATATTCGGCCGCCACGACGGAAAGCGCGTACGAGCAGCTTGCCGCGGCCGCCGCGCAACGCTGGCCCGCTGGTGCTGATCTGGACCTGAGCGCGGTATTCCGGCACGCCGCGCGGCCCGAGACGGCACTGGCGCTCTTTAGCGAAATCGGCCCACCACTGCGCGCCTACGGTGCGCGGACCGGGGACCGAGGGGTCGTGATTCGCCAATACGAGGATCACAGCGTCGAGGTGTTCTCCGGCAGTGCGGGTCTGGTCAACCGTGCGTTCGCCGCCTTCCTCGGCGACCAGCCCGCTGGACAGGTCGGCCACCTGGTCGAGGATGTCGACCGGCTGGCCACACATTTCGAATCCTGGCAGCGCCCACCGGATTCCGTCGCCGCCCGCATGCATCGGCTCACCGAGGCGAAACGGGCGGCAGGAGGGCGGATCGAAATCAGAACCGGATTGCAGTCGGGCCGGCCTGGTCCCACCTCGTACCTCACCTGGCTCGACGTGTCCGATGACGGCCGTTATCTCTCTTACCGCCGGTACCAGGACCTGCACATCGAACCGGCCGGCAAGCAGCGTGTGATCGACGCGATCGAGGCTGCTGCCTCGATCGGTGTGCATACCGGCTGACACAGGCGCAATATCGTCGGCCGCGCTCGCCGGTCGAATCCTGATCGTCGGTCAGTGCAGTGACGGCGTAGTGACCTCTCGGTACAACCGCGGTCTCGCCTGCGATGAGGCGATGTCACACTGTCTGTGGCTGTGTCGTCGACTCTGTGAACGCCGCGAAAAGCGCGGCAGGGCAAGGAGTCGAGTCATGGAAACTGCCTACGTTGTCGTTACCGTTGTTGCCGCCCTGTGGGTCGGGTTCTCGGCATTCTCGTTGTTGCGGCGGGCTGCGTTCGTTGTGGATCCGCTGGTGGACTACGGGGTGCCGGAGAGTTGGTGGACGCCGTTGGGGGTGGCGAAGGCGGCGGGGGCGATCGGGTTGGTGGTGGGGTTGTGGGTGCCGGTGGTCGGGGTGGCCGCGGGCGTCGGGCTGATCCTTTATTTCACCGGTGCGGTGGTGACGGTTTTGCGGGCGCGGTCGTACAAGACGGTGGCGTTTCCGGTGTTGTATCTGGTGCCTGTCGCGGTGGCGTTGGGACTCGGTTTCGCGGCCTGACCTGGCAGGGTGAAGATCATGCGGACGTTCGAGGAGTTGATCGAGGAAGCCGACTCGGTATCGGTGGCCGGCTGGGACTTCTCCTGGCTCGCCGGCCGGGCCAGCGAGGAACGTCCGTCCTGGGGATATCAGCGGTTGCTCGGTGCTCGGCTGCCGACGGTGACCGCGGCGCTGGATGTGCAGACCGGCGGTGGGGAAGTACTGGCCGGGGTCGACCGGTTTCCGCCGACCATGGTCGCCACCGAATCGTGGCCGCCGAACGTCGCCGCGGCCACCGCGCTGCTCCACCCGCGGGGCGTCGTCGTTGTCGCCACACCGGACGAGCCGCCTCTTCCGTTCGCCGACAACGCTTTCGATCTGGTCACCGCCCGCCATCCGGCCACCGTGTGGTGGGACGAGATCGCCCGCGTGCTGGCACCGGGCGGCACCTATCTGGCTCAGCACGTTGGCCCTGCGAGTGCGTTCGAACTTGTCGAATACTTCCTCGGACCGCAACCGCAGGCCCGCCGGGCGCGTCACCCCGACGACGAAGCCGCCGCCGCGCACGCGGCCGGATTGCGGATCGTCGACCAGCGCACCGAACGTCTCCGCATGGAATTCGGCGACATCGGTGCCGTCGTCTACTTCCTGCGCAAAGTGATCTGGATGGTCCCCGGTTTCACGGTCGAGACCTACCGCGACCGGCTGCGCGAGTTGCACGAACAGATCCGGCGGGAAGGGCCCTTCATCGCACACTCCAGCCGGACCCTGATCGAGGCGACCAAACCCTGACAACGATCCGGGTGGGCGACAGGCCGTTCATCAATCGGCGACGGCGAAAGCGGCAGTCAGCGGAGGTAAGGCGGCGCGGGCGTCCAGTCCGGCGAACCAGAGACCGACCGTGAAGACCGCCGTTGCCTCGAGGTACCTGGCGCGATGTAGACCGCCTGCGGGGAATGGTTGCAGCGCGAGGTCTTCCGCCAGATCGGCAACGATTCGCATCGCTGTCTCGTCGTCGCCGCAGAACGGGACTGCCAGTCGAACACCGTCGAAGACGCGGTCCTCGCCCGCCCACACCTCGGCGGCGAGCAGATTGAAGGCCTTGACCACTCGGGCACGCGAGGCGCGGGACGCGATCCGCTCGGCTACCGCCGGTTCGCTGAGGACGAAGGCGGTCGCGCCGTCGGGCGCCGACTCGTCGGGCTGGAACGCATTCGTGCAATCGATGACGACACGGTCGGCCAACCGCTCGCCGTGCTCGTCGAGCAGCTCGGTCAGCGCGGCTACCGGAACCGCGAGCAGCACCACCTCCGCGAAGTCCATCGCCTCGGCGATCGTGGCCGCACCGACCCGGTGTCGGGCGGGTTCCGTGCCGGCGTTGATGGTGTCGGCGAGGTCGCGTGCCGAGCGGGCCGAGCGGGCGCCGATGAGCAACTCGTGGCCGACACGGGCCCAGCCGCCGCCGAGCGCGGCCGCCATCGACCCTGCCCCGATGATTCCGATTCGCATGACAACTCCCGTGGTCCGTCGGTGCCCGAGTGGCACCGGCCCAACAGACGCTAGGGATTGCGACAGGCACCTCCGGGTGCCTGACCACGCTGCCAGACTGGACACATGACTGAGCCGATCCGATTCGCTCCCTACGGTGAATTCGAGGCCGACTGCCCGGCCAGGCTCGGCGTTGATCTATTCGGCAACCGGTGGTTGCCGGTGGTGGTGTACATGCTCAGGGATGGTCCGCAACGTCACAGCGAACTTCTCGCGGGCATCGGCGGCATCAGCCAGAAGATGCTGACGCAGAGCCTGCGGCGGATGGAGCGGATGACGCTCGTACGCAGGCGTCGGTACGCCGAAGCGCCGCCCCGGGTGGAATACGAACTCACCGAATCCGGTCGCGATCTGCTCGTCCCGATTCATGCGCTCGGTGCATGGGTCGACGCGCACGGGGCCGAGGTGAGTGCCGCGCTGTACGGCGGAACCGACGTCTGACACGCCCGGCGGCCCACTGGGTGCCCGCTGGGTGAACGGCGGACGAACACCACCCCAAGTGCCCGTGACCTGCGCGAAACTTCACCCCACCCCGCGCCGGGAAGTCGGTGTGCACTCGTACGATCAATAACGTGAGCGTTCCGCAGGCCGTGCTGTTGGCAGTCCTCGCGGCTGTCGTCGGACTGGCAGTCGGGGGCCTGCTGATCCCCTACGTCAATGCCAGGCAGGCGGCACGGACCCAGGAGGACACCGGGCTCACCATGTCGCAGGTGCTCGACCTCATCGTGCTCGCCTCCGAGAGCGGCATCGCCGTGGTCGACGAATACCGCGACGTGGTGCTGGTGAACCCGCGCGCCGAGGAACTCGGCCTGGTCCGCAACCGGCTCCTCGACGAACGCGCCTGGTCGGCGGTCGAGAAGGTCCTCGCCACCGGTGAATCCGCCGAGTTCGACCTCACCGCGAAGAACCCGTTACCCGGGCGCGGCCGCATCGCGGTGCGCGGCATCGCACGCAAACTCTCGCGCGAGGAGACCAGTTTCGTCGTGCTGTTCGCCGACGACGACTCCGAGCAGGCGCGCATGGAGGCGACCAGGCGCGATTTCGTCGCCAATGTCAGCCACGAACTCAAGACGCCGGTCGGCGCGATGAGCCTGCTCGCCGAGGCCATGCTCGAATCCGCCGACGACCCCGACGCGGTGCGGCACTTCGGTTCCCGCGTGCTCGCCGAATCCCGGCGCCTCGGGAAGATGGTCACCGAACTGATCGCGCTGTCGCGGCTGCAGGGCGCGGAGAAACTGCCCGACCTGGCCGTTGTCGACGTCGACACCGTGGTGCAGCAGGCCGTCGACCGCTCGCGCACCGCCGCCGAAGCCGCGGGCATCACCGTCAGCACCGACCGGCCGAGCGGGCTGGAAGTGCTCGGTGACGAAACGCTGCTGGTCACCGCGCTGTCGAACCTGGTGGAGAACGCCATCGCGTACTCGCCGCAGGGTTCGCACGTGTCGGTGAGCCGGTCGCTGCGCGGCGATCACGTCGCGATGGCCGTCACCGACCGCGGCATCGGCATCGCGAAAGAAGACCAGGAACGGGTGTTCGAGCGGTTCTTCCGCTCCGACAAGGCCCGCTCCCGCTCGACCGGCGGTACCGGGCTCGGCCTGGCCATCGTCAAACACGTGGCGGCCAACCACAACGGTGAGATCACCCTGTGGAGCAAACTGGGCACCGGCTCGACGTTCACCCTGCGCATCCCCGCCCATCTGGAAACCGATGGGGACGAGGACGCGGGGCAGACGCCCGAGCTCGCCACGAGAGAAACCATCGCCCAGCGCAATCCCGCTGGACGAACGAACGGTGTGGAGGCACGCAGATGACGAGTGTGTTGATCGTCGAAGACGAGGAGTCGCTGGCCGATCCGCTGGCGTTCCTGCTGCGCAAGGAAGGCTTCGACGTCACCATCGCCGGTGACGGGCCCTCCGCGCTGGCCGAATTCGACCGCTCCGGCGCCGATATCGTCCTGCTCGACCTCATGCTCCCCGGCATGAGCGGCACCGACGTGTGCAAACAGCTGCGGACCCGCAGCGGCGTGCCGGTCATCATGGTGACCGCGCGTGACAGCGAGATCGACAAGGTGGTCGGGCTCGAGCTCGGCGCCGACGACTACGTCACCAAGCCGTACTCGGCGCGCGAGCTCATCGCCCGCATCCGCGCCGTGCTGCGGCGTGGAGCGGGGGACGAGCTGGATTCCGGCAGTGAGAACGGCGTGCTCGAGGCCGGGCCGGTGCGGATGGATGTGGACCGGCACACGGTGCACGTCAACGGCGGACAGGTCACGCTGCCGCTCAAGGAGTTCGACCTGCTCGAATACCTGCTGCGCAACTCGGGCCGCGTGCTGACCCGTGGGCAGCTGATCGACCGGGTGTGGGGCGCGGACTACGTAGGCGACACGAAGACCCTCGACGTGCACGTCAAGCGGTTGCGCTCGAAGATCGAGGCCGACCCGGCGAAGCCGGAACACCTGGTGACCGTGCGCGGGCTGGGCTACAAACTCGAGGCCTGACCGACGAGAACCCGGCATCCGAGGCGATGCCGGGTTTCGTCGTGCGTGTCAGATGGCGCTCCACACGACGCCCAGCGGGGTGTCCATCTTCTTCAGCGGAACCCAGCCGTAGGCGTCTTCCTGCATGCAGTCGTAGATCTCCACGTCGGCGCCGTTGCCGCGGCAGGCGATGGTGGTCGAGGTGCCCTGGGTGCTGGCGATGATGTACTTGCCGTTCTTCGCCGCGTCGATGGCCGCGGGGTCGGTGTAGCTCACGAAGCTCGAGGTGAAGTCGGCGTACTTGGTCGGGTCACCGTTCGGCTCGGCGTGGGCGAGGCCGGTCATGGACAGGGTGGCGCCGATCGTCAGGGTCGCGAGGTAGAGCGCTTTCTTGGACATGAGCAGCGATCCAACCCGACCTCGATGACGCGGCGATTGCGGGCAGGTGAACCGGACCCCCGGCTCAGGCGGGATGCGTGCCGTGGAGGCGTTCGGCTTCGACCGTGGCGGGGTGCACGGCGATCAGGCCGAGGCCCTCGCGGCGGCGGCACAGCTTGGCCAGTTCCTCGTAGGCGGGGGCGCCGAGGAGTTCGCGCAGTTCGGGGGCGTAGGACTGCCAGACCGGTTTCGCGCCGACGTGGGCGTCGGGGGAGCCGGTGCAGTACCAGTCGAGATCGAGGCCGCCGGGACCCCAGCCGCGGCGGTCGTACTCGGTGACGACCGTGCGCAGGATCTGCTCGCCGTCGGGGCGCTCCACCCAGTCCTGGGTGCGCCGGATCGGCAGCTGCCAGCACACGTCCGGCTTCATCTCGAGCGGCTCGATGCCCTTGCGCACGGCCATGATGTGCAGTGCGCAGCCTGCGCCCGCGGCGAAACCGGGGCGGTTGAGGAAGATGCAGGCACCGTCGAAACGGCGGGTGCGCAGGGCGGGTTCGTCCTCGAGTTCGTCGAGCTCGAGGTAACCCTTCTTGACGACTTTGCCCTTCTCGGTGGCCTCGCCCATCAGCTGCCAGTCCTGCGGTGTGAGCTGTTTCACAGCACTCGCGAGGCGCTTGCGGTCGTCCTTGTCGGCGAGGAACGCGCCGTGCGAACAGCACCCGTCGTCGGGACGATCGGCGATGATCCCCTGGCAGGCGGGGGTGCCGAACACGCAGGACCAGCGCGACAGCAGCCAGGTGAGGTCGGCGACGATCTGGTGCTCGTCGTTTGCTGGGTCGGTGAACTCGATCCACTCGCGCGGGAAATCCAGCTCGACTTCCGGGGCCGGATCGATCTTCCGCCCAGGTCGGAGCCCGGTCTGCGCGATGGGGCCTTCGCCTTCGGTCACAAGTTCTGACGCTAACAGTTCAGTCGCCTGCCCTGTACTCCCGGATCACCAAGTACCGTATTCGGAGTGCGGCTAGGTGTTCTCGATGTCGGAAGCAATACCGTTCACCTGCTGGTGGTGGACGCGCATCGTGGTGGACACCCGATGCCCATGAGCTCCTCGAAGGCGGCATTGCGCCTGTCGGAGAACATGGACGGCGACGGTCGGATCACCGAGGCGGGCGAGGCGCGGCTCATCACGACCATCACCGAATTCGCCGATCTGGCCCGCAAGGCCAAGTGCGTGGAACTGATGCCGTTCGCCACGTCCGCCCTGCGTGAGGCCACCAATTCCGAGGAAGTGCTCACCCGGGTGCGGGCGAGCACGGGGGTCGATCTGCGGGTGCTTTCCGGCGAGGACGAGGCGCGGCTGACGTTCCTCGCGGTGCGCCGCTGGTTCGGCTGGAGCGCCGGGCGCATCCTCAACCTCGACATCGGCGGCGGCTCGCTCGAGATGTCCAACGGCGGCGACGAGGAGCCTGATGTCGCGCTGTCGCTGCAGCTCGGCGCGGGCAGGTTGACCAGGGAGTGGTTAGGCGACGATCCGCCGGGCAAGCGCAAGATCGCGGTCCTGCGCGACTGGCTGGAGGCCGAACTCGTCGTCCCGTCCAAGACCCTGATCGAAGCGGGAAAACCCGACCTCGCCGTCGGCACGTCGAAGACGTTCCGCTCGCTGGCCAGGCTCACGGGAGCGGCACCCTCGGCCGCGGGTCCGCGGGTGCGCCGTACACTGACCAGCTCCGGTCTGCGCCAGCTGATCGCGTTCATCTCCCGGATGACCGCCTCGGATCGTGCGGAACTGGAAGGTGTGAGTTCGGACCGGTCCCAGCAATTGGTGGCCGGGGCTTTGGTCGCGGAGGCGAGTATGCGGGCGTTATCGCTCGACAGCATCGAGATCTGCCCTTGGGCGCTGCGCGAAGGGCTGATCCTGCGCAAACTCGATACCGAACCCAACGGGGGTGGCCCGGTGGCGATGCCGCCGGTGGAACCGGTAGGGAGACAGCATGAGTGGTGAGGATTCCAAACAGCTCTCGGTAGCCGAACTGCTCGCGCGCAACGGTGCGCAGGGCGGGTCGCCGCCGTCCTCCGGTGGCGGCAGGCGGCGCCGCAGCGGTCGTGGGGTCTCGGTCACCGACCTGACCGGTGAGAACGCGGTGGTCCGGACGGGTGGCCGCTCACACGCCGCGCCCACCGAGACACCGGCCGAACCGCCCAGCTACGAACCACCCAGCTACGAACCACCGAGCTACGAACCGCCCGCGAGCCAACAGCCCGCGCCGTATCCGCCGCCCGGCCCCGCCGAACCGGCGTACTCACCGATCTCCGGCCCGATCACCCGCCTCGATCCGACCGCGGACCCCCTTGCGCCCACCGCGTCCCGATCCGGCTCCGATCCGTTCGGTCCCTTCCGCGCCGAAGCCCGCGACACGCGCCAGAACGGCAGGCTCGGTGTGCCCGGCGGGACGACGCAACCCGTCGACCCCGGTATCGCCGAGATGTTCGGTTCCGGTGCGTTGCCCGCCGTCGGCGGTGGCCGTCGCCGCAAGGCCGACGACGAACCCGAGTACCCGGCACCCGCACCACCCGCACCGCCGGTCACCGGTGGCCGGGCCGCGCGCCGCCGCGCCGCCGAGGCCGCGGAGGAAGCCGCCGAACCGCCCGCCGCGAGCGGGTACGCGGCCTCGCTGCACGAGTCGGGGATCGACGCGCCGCGCGCGTTCATGGGTCGTCCCGGCCAGACCCCCGGCTTCAACGCCTTCCCGGATCTCGGATTCGAGAACCACCCGAGCGTCGAGCCGACGCCCTATGAACCGCCCGCCTACGAGCCGCAGGCTTTCAACGGCAGGGACAGCGGGTATCCGGCGCCGAACGGTTACCCCCAGCCGACGCAGGCCTACAGCCCCGCACCCGAGGCCCCCGCCGACCCGCACCCGTCGCTCGAGCGCAGGCGTGATGCGGGCAAGGGTGGCGGTCTGCCGTCGTGGTCGGCCCGCAGGCATCGCCCCGCGCAGGATCCGGCGCCCGAAAGCGCCGGTGTCCCGACGGCGGCGTGGTCGCCGATCAGTCAGGAACAGCCGCTGCTCGCCGGTGACTCGGTGGCGGCCGATCTGCTGCGTCAGCGCGCCGAGATCGACGCCACCGCCGACGCGCGCACCGAGGTGTATCGCCTCGGCGGCGTCGAACCGGCGACCGACGACTACGCCGAATCCGACTACACCGACCGCGATTACGCCGACAACGACTACTCCGACACCGACTACGGCGACTACGACGAGTACGAGGACGACGACTACGAGCCCGAGCCGAAACCGAGCCGGGCGAGCAGGCGGGCCGCGACCAAGGCCGCCGCGGCCAAGGTGGCGGGCCGCGCGAGATCCCGTGCCAAGAGCCGGGTCGCGTCGTCACGCAACCGGTCGGCGGCGGGTGGCCGGATCTCCCGGTTCACGGCCAAGGCGCCCGCCGACGATCATCGCCGCGAGTGGATGATGCTCGGCGCGCAGAGCGCCGGTGCGGCCGTTGCGGGCATGTTGCTGTTCAAGGGTTTCGAGACGATGTGGGAGACGCTGCCCTGGGTGGCGCTCGCCCTCGCGATGGTGGTGATCCTCGGTCTGGTCGCGCTGGTTCGGGTGCTGCGCCGCACCGACGACATCTTCAGCACGGTGATCGCCGTCATCGTCGGCGTCTTCGTGACGCTCGGACCGCTAGCCTTCCTCCTCAGTACCAGCTGAATACAGGGAGTGGGCCGTGGGGAACATCGAGATCGGGCTGTCGACGGCGTCGGTTTATCCGGAGAACACCCAGGCGGCGTTCCGCTATGCCGCCGAATTGGGTTACGACGGAATCGAATTGATGGTGTGGGCCGAACCGGCCAGCCAGAACATCGACACCGTGCAGTCCTATGCCAAGCGCTACGGCGTGCGGGTGCTCGCGGTGCACGCGCCGTGTCTGCTGATCTCCCAACGGGTCTGGGGCGCGGACCCCGTGGCGAAGCTGGAACGCAGTGTGCGCGCGGCCGAGGCGCTCGGTGCCGACACCGTGGTCGTGCATCCGCCGTTTCGTTGGCAGCGCCGCTACGCCAGGGGTTTCGCCGAACAGGTCGGTGAACTCGAGGCGCACCACCCGGTGAAGGTGGCGGTGGAGAACATGTTCCCGATGCGGGCCGACACCCTGTTCCGTGAGGGCGCCGTGCGCAGGCTGGAACGTCGCGCGGGGCCAGGGCGCGCGGTGAGCGCGTTCAGCCCGTCCTGCGACCCGACCGATACCGGTTTCGACCACTACACCCTCGACCTGTCGCACACCGCGACGGCGGGAACCGACGCTCTCGAGCTGGCCCGGCGGATGGGCGAGGGCCTGGTGCATCTGCATCTGGCCGACGGGCGCGGCGCCGCCCACGACGAGCACCTGGTCCCCGGCGACGGCACCCAGCCGTGCGCGCAACTGTGTGAATACCTGGTGGACACGGGTTTTCGCGGTCACGCCGTCGCCGAGATCAACACCCAGAACGCGCGGACCACGGCAGCCCGTTCGGCCCTGCTGGCGCGCACGCTCGAATTCGCGCGCCGTCACCTCACGGGCGCCACGCCCGACCCGCAGCCCCGCCACGCCGACCTGCCGTAACCATCGCGGCGAACTCGGGAATATGCCGAGCGGCACCGTGCTTGTACGCTGTACGAAAGTGCACCGCGACCAGGAGTGACGATGACGCGAGAACTCGCGACCGACGCGCCGTTCAGTCAGGTCATCGACCTGACCGAGCTCACCACCACCGATGCCGAAACCGGCCGCTACGCCGGTGTCATCGAGCCCACCTGGACCATCGGCCCCAAGGTGCACGGCGGCACCATGGTGGCCGCCAGCGCCGCCGCGGCGACCCGATGGCTCACCGAGGCCGACGCCTCCTACGCCCGCATGGCGCCCATCGCGGCCAGCTCCGACTTCCTCGGCGCCCCCGATCCGGGCAAGGTCGAGTACGCGGTGCACATCCGCAAGAAGGGTCGCCAGATCTGCCTGGTCGACGCCGAACTGATCCAGAACGACCGCACCCTGGTGCGCACCGCGTTCACCTTCGGCCACCTCGACGCCACCGCCACCCGCTGGAGTGGCCCCGACACCGACATGCCGGCCGAACCCACCGACACCGCGCTCCGGTACACCCCGGACTCGCCGATGGGCAAGATCGTGCACGTCAGCCAGGGCGCGCACGTCCTGCTCGATCCCACCTGGGGCGAATTCCTGCGCGGTGAGACCGGCGATCCCCGGCTGCGACTGTGGATCCGCCCCTTCGACGGCGACGAAGCCGACCCCCTGGCCCGCGCCGCCTTCGCGATGATGGCCGCCGACATGAGCCCGCCGGTGCCGATGAACCTCGGCCACTTCGGCTGGTCGCCGACGGTCCAGATGACCACCTACCTGCGTCGCGTCCCGGCACCCGGCTGGCTGCGCGTCATCGCCACCTCCCGCGAAGTCGGCGAGCGCATGTTCGACGAGGACCAACTGGTCCTCGACTCCACCGGTGCGGTGGTCGCCCAGAGCCGCCAACTGGCCCTGATCCCCGCCAAGTAACAATCGCGGCCACACCACCACTAACCTTGGCCGCATGACGAGAATTGCTGTTGTCGGTGGTGGGCGGATCGGTGAGGCGCTGGTCGCCGGATTGCTGGAAGCCGGTCGGGCGCCCAAGGATCTGGTCGTCGTCGAGACGCACGCCCCCCGCGCCGCGCAGCTGGCCGAGCGGTTCAAGGTGCGGGTCAGCGCATCGACCTCCGATGCCGTCGTAGGGGCGGACATCGTCGTCCTCGCGGTGAAGCCGACCGTGGTCGACTCGGTACTCGCCGACCTGTCCAAAGCCGACCTCGACAGCGGCCGCGAGCAGGTGCTGGTCTCGCTGGCCGCGGGCATCACGACCAGCCACCTGGAGTCGAAGCTACCGGCCGGGTTCCCTGTGGTCCGGGTCATGCCGAACACCCCGATGCTGGTGGGGCAGGGCATGTCCGTGCAGGCGCCTGGCCGCTACGCCGATCCCGAGCAGTTGGAACTGGTCGGGGAGATGCTCGAGGCCGTCGGCAAGGTCGTCACGGTGCCGGAAACGCAGATGGACGCCGTCACCGCCGTCTCCGGGTCGGGTCCGGCGTATTTCTTCCTGGTCGTCGAGGCCATGATCGACGCCGGTGTGGGCCTCGGCCTCACCCGCGAGATCGCCACCGAACTGGTCGTGCAGACCATGATCGGCTCGGCCGCGCTCATCGACGAGAGCGGGCAGAACGCCGTCGATCTGCGCGCGGCGGTCACCTCGCCCGGCGGCACGACGGCCGCGGCATTGCGCGAACTCGAGCGCGGCGCGATTCGGTCGACTTTCATCGAGGCATTGCAGGCCGCCAAGCGTCGATCCGTGGAACAGGGCGCGTCCAGCGAATGACACGCGGGCGCCCGGCGCGATAACCGATTTCTCACACCCGTCGCAGTAATCCCACTGGCACCGCTAAGCTCGTAGAAGCACGTGCGTGTCTGTTCCGCCGGTGGGGAAGCCGGCGGCGCGGACGTGCCGGAGGTCAATGGTGCCATGATGTCTGCGAACAGAATGTCCAGTAATTCACCGGCGTCCGGCGGTGGATCGGGGTCACCCGCTCCACGAGTCGGTGCCACTCCGCAACCGGTGATCGGCGGTGGCACACAGTTTCTCACCGTCGCCGAAGTCGCCGATCTCATGCGGGTGTCGAAGATGACGGTGTACCGGCTCGTGCACTCGGGTGAACTGCCCGCGGTGCGGGTCGGACGCTCGTTCCGGGTGCACGCGAAGGCGGTGCACGACTACCTGGAGACGTCGTACTTCGACGCCGGATAAGGTTCTCGGCCGCCTCGATCCTGGACTGACCGGAGGGTGCGACGAAGGAGTGCCCGCAGGGAGGGAAGGATCGAGGCCTCGGGGCCGAGAACCCGCGGCACCCGTGCCGCCGACAGCGCTGTAGCATGGACAATCGGTTCGTGTCCGCCTGCCGGTGGCACCGCTTCGTGGTGTCCGGTGCGCCCCGGCGGCGCGGGCACCAGACGACGCACGCGACACCGCGTGTGCATGCCGAGTAGAGAGAACGCGAGGAAACCCTATGGGTTCTGTGATCAAGAAGCGCCGCAAGCGTATGTCGAAGAAGAAGCACCGTAAGCTGCTTCGCCGCACACGTGTTCAGCGGCGCAAACTCGGCAAGTAAGCCTGCGTGCCCGCGAGAGCCCGTCACCTTTCGAGGTGACGGGCTCTCGCTGTGAAATGTCCCGGTTTGTAAATCTCGCTGTGCGATAACGGGTCGTCCTCGTTAAAAGCTGGTAGATCGTGTCGGCGGGTGGCGCGAATGCGGCTACTCTGGTACGCGGAAATCATGAGAAGCAGGGGGCTTTGAGTGGGGTCAGGTCAGGGTTCCGATACGCGGGAACGCCACGAACCGAAAGTCGTGCTGGTCACCGGTGCCAGCCGCTACTTCGGTAGCAGGATCGCGTCCCGGTTCGCCGCCGATCCCGGTGTCGAACGGGTGATCGCGGTGGACACCATGCCCCCCGGGCGCGAGGTGCGCCGTCGCCTCGGCCGTACCGAATTCGTGCGCGCCGACATCAGGAATCCGCTGATCCGCAAGGTCGTCGAGAACAACAACGTCGATACCGTCGTCCACGCGGCCCTGCTCACCCGCCCACCGGCGCGCGGCGGTCGCGCGGTGATGAAAGACCTGAATGTGCTCGGGTCGATGCAACTGCTCGCGGTGTGCCAGAAGGCGCAATCGGTGCGTCGCGTCGTCGTGCGTTCGTCGTCGGCCGTATACGGCTGCAGCGCCAAGGACCCGGCGAAATTCACCGAGGAAATGAGTGCGCGCACGCCACCGGCCGGGTGGTTCGCCCGCGACATGATCGATATCGAGGCGCTCGTGCGTGCGATGGCGCGGCGCAGGCCCGATATGTCGGCGTCGATTCTACGGCTCGCCCCGATCGTCGGTCCCCGGTTGGCCGACAGCGGCGTGCAATACCTGCGGTCGCCGATCACCCCGACCGTGCTCGGGCGCGAAGCCCGGATGCAGTTGCTGCACGAGGAGGACGCGGTGGCGGTACTCGTACACGCCGCCTCCCGCGCCCACGGTGGCACCGTCAATGTGGCCGGAGACGGCGCGCTGGCGATGTCGCAGGCCATCCGCCGGGCCGGGCGCATCGCCGCCCCGGTACCCCTCTTTGTTTTCCGCACCGTCGGCCGGAGCCTGATGGGTCCGGTCATGCGCGGTTTCAGCGGGGAACAACCCGACTACTTCTACTTCGGTTGCGGTCTCGACACCACCCGCATGCGAACCGAACTCGGCTTCACCCCGCGCTGGACGACGGTCCAGGCATTCGACGACTTCATCGCGGGCGCAGCGTTGCGGCCCGTCTTCGATCCGGCATGGATCGACGCCGCGGAACACAAACTGCTCGGCCTCATCGGGGCCGGTTCAGGAGCGCACACATGAACGAAGGAGCGAAAGTCATTCGTCTCGACGTGAATGTCGAGACCCGGCACCGGCCGTCGTCCCGGCGCAAACCGGACGTTCCGGTCCAACCCACCCCCGTCACCGCCTTGAGCGATCATCGGCCGGGCATGCCGACCCGGCCGCCGAAGTCGCTGTCGGAGACACTGCGCGACGCTCTCGGCAAGCAGATCGAGAGCACCGCGGAATTCGCGCGGCGCAGGCTCACCGGTGACTACCAGATCGACGAATTCGGCTACGACAAGCACTTGCTCGAATCGGTGATCCTGCCCGCGCTGCGGCCGCTGTCGGATTACTGGTTCCGGGTGGAGGTGTCCGGGATCGAGAACATTCCCGCCACCGGCGGCGCGCTGCTCGTCGCCAACCACGCGGGCACGGTTCCGCTCGACGGGCTCATGCTGCAGCTGGCCGTGCACGACAAGCATCCGGCCCACCGCGCGCTGCGCCTGCTGGCCGCCGACCTGGTGTTCGAGCTGCCCGTCTTCGGTGCGCTCGCCCGCAAGGCCGGGCACACCCTCGCCTGCCACCCCGATGCCGAACGGCTGCTGCGCTCCGGGCACATCGCCGGGGTGTTCCCGGAGGGCTTCAAGGGTGTCGGCAAGAACTACGCCGACCGGTACAAGCTGCAGCGCTTCGGTCGCGGTGGATTCGTGTCGGCGGCGGTGCGCACCGGTGTGCCGATCATCCCGGTGTCGATCGTCGGCTCGGAGGAGATCTACCCGAAGCTGGCCGACATCAAGCCGCTGGCCCGTCTCCTCGGCCTGCCGTACTTCCCGGTGACCCCGCTGTTCCCGCACCTCGGCCTGCTCGGCGCGATCCCCGTCCCGTCGAAGTGGTACATCGAGTTCGGTGAGCCGATCGCGACCACCGCCTTCGAACCGGAGGAAGCCGACGACCCGATGACGATGTTCGAGGTCACCGACCAGGTGCGCGAAACCATCCAGCAGACCCTGTACAAGCTGCTGGCCAAGCGCAGGAACCCGGTTCTCGGCTGACTATTTCTCGCGGTGGCGGGCGACCGCCGCCGCGACCGCGCCACCCGCCGCGCCCAGCGCGAGCGCGGTCGGTACGCCGATCTTGGCGGCCTTGCGTCCGGTGCGGAAGTCGCGAATCTCCCAGCCCCGGTTCTTGGCCACCTCACGCAGGTCGGAATCGGGGTTGATGGCCACGGCCGTGCCGACCAGCGACAGCATGGGCACGTCGTTGTGGCTGTCGGAGTACGCGGTGCACCGCTTGAGATTGAGGCCCTCACGGATCGCGAGGGTGCGCACGGCGTGGGCCTTGCCGAGACCGTGCAGGATGTCGCCGACCAGGCGACCGGTGAACTTGCCGTCGACGCTCTCGGCGACGGTGCCGAGCGCACCGGTGAGCCCGAGCCGCTTGGCGATCACATTCGCCAGCTCCACCGGGGTCGCGGTCACCAGCCACACCTGCTGACCCGCGTCCAGGTGCATCTGCGCGAGCGCGCGGGTGCCCGGCCAGATCTTGTCGGCGATGATCTCGTCGTAGATCTCCTCACCGAGCATCGCCAGCTCGGCGGTGGGCCGACCGGCGATGAAGCTGAGCGCCTTCTCCCGGCCCGAGGCCATATCCGAGGAGTTCTCCTTGCCGGTGACCCGGAATTTCACCTGTTTCCAGGCGACGTCGACCAGATCGGAGGTCTTGAAATACTTGCGGGCCGCCAGGCCACGCGCGAAATGCACGATCGAGGCGCCCTGCACGAGGGTGTTGTCGACGTCGAAGAACGCGGCGGCGGTGAGGTCGCGCGGCGGTGCTTCGGGGCCCGCGTCGGTGCCCTGTTCGGCCAGTTCGGCGTCGTGCAGCGTGAGGGCGGCATCGGCACTGGCCTCGCCGGCCAGATTCGCGCGCAGCTCCTCCTCGCTCGGCCCGAACGGGCTGCGCGGCAGCCGCGCGAACTGTTCCTGCAGCTCCTGGCCGAGGCGGCTGGGCTGCCACCGCGCAGGGAACTCGCCGAATCGCCCTGCGACGAATCCGGCCCTAGTCACCTTCGAACGTTCCGGCACCAGTACCCTCCGCTAGTCGCGCGAACATGTCCACAGTAACCGGATTCGCCGACATGCCGCGGCGAGCCCGGGGATTAAATAAGAGCCATGACGAATCCCACACCAAACGTGACCCTGTTGACGCGCGCCGGTTGCGGAATGTGCAGCATCGCACTCGCCCAGTTGGAGACCATCTGTGGTGATTTCGGTCTCCCGGTACAGACCGTCGATGTCGACGAAGCCGCGGCAACCGACCCGGCATTGCGTGCCGAATACGGCGATCGGCTCCCCGTTGTGCTGTTGGACGGCCGTGAACACAGCTATTTCGACGTCGACGAGCCACGTTTGCGGGCCGATCTGAGCCGTTTCGCTGGTCGCGAGCGAAAATGAGGCCAAATTCACCGACTTTGTGAACGCCTGCACAAGCGGTTACGGTGGTGGCACGCAATCCGCACCGCCGCCTTCAGCAGCGGTGGTGATCGGGTTTGTACGCCCCCCATGGCACCGGTCGCTGCCTCGAGACGCAGCGGCCCACAACCGGTGAAGCAACGACAGGTACCGGACCGCGATCAGGCCCGGAACGAGGAGCCGACGACGTGACAGAGCAGCACGAGACGCCGACAGGCGCCTCCGGCAAGGCTCTCGCGCGGGATATCCCGCAGGCCACGGTGACTCGTCTTGCTACCTATCTCCGAGTTCTGGCCGGCATGGCCGACTCCGGTGTTGCCATCGTATCGAGTGAGGAACTGGCTGTCGCGGCGGGTGTCAATTCGGCGAAGCTGCGCAAGGATCTTTCCTTCCTCGGACCCAACGGTGTGCGGGGTGTCGGCTATGACGTAGCCAAGTTGCGCACCAGGATCGAGGATGTGCTCGGTCTGTCGCAGGGACATCGGGTGGTGCTGATCGGTGCGGGCAACCTCGGCCGCGCCCTGGTCGGCTATGGCGGTTTCGGGGTACGCGGCTTCACCGTGGTCGGAATCTTCGACAACGATCCGGCGGTGATCGGTCAGTCGTACGCCGGTCTCGTCGTGCGCGATGTCGAGCTGCTCGTCGCCCAGATTCCCGCTCTCGCCCCCACGATCGCGTTGCTCGCGGTCCCCGACGAAGCCGCGCAGGACGTGTGTGACCGGCTCGTCGACGCGGGGGTGCTCTCGATCCTGAGTTTCGCCCCGTGCGAGCTGCGTGCGCCCGCGCACGTGCAGATCCGCCGGGTGGATCTGGCGATGGAACTGCAGATGCTGTCCTTCGACGCCGCCCGCAACGACGCGCCGCCGCTGCCCGAGGTCGCCCAGGCGAGCTCGGGCCGGGTCGCGCGCCGGGTGCCGCCGCAGAACCATCCCGCCCTCAATCACCCCGCGCCGGTCGAACCGGCGCGCGGCAGGCCGCCGCGTCGCACCGCGCCGCATTCGGCCAACCCGCATGCGGCAACGCCAGCCAAGCACCCAGGGATCGGTGATCACCCCATGAGCGAGCGTCAGCGAGCGAACCAACAGGCAGGCGCGCGTGCGCGCGTGACCGAACCGGGCGAGGTGCAGTCATGAGCATTCTGCTTGTCGGGATCTCTCATCGCAGTGCCCCGGTTTCGGTGCTGGAGAAGGTGGCTGTCAGCGAGGCCGACCGGCCCAAACTGGTCGACCGCTTGCTCGAGTCGAGTCACGTGTCCGAGGCGATGATCGTCTCCACCTGCAACCGGGTGGAGGTGTACGCGGTGGTCGACGCCTTCCACGGCGGCCTCGACGTGGTGGGCGAGCTGCTCACCGAACACTCCGGGATGGCCTTCGCCGACCTCACCAGGCATGCCTACGTGCGCTACAGCGAGGCCGCCGCCGAGCACCTGTTCGCGGTGGCCAGCGGGCTCGACTCGATGGTCGTCGGCGAGCAGCAGGTGCTCAGCCAGATCCGCAGCGCCTATGCCAGTGCCGACAACCAGCAGGCCGTCGGCCGCACCCTGCACGAGCTGGCCCAGCACGGGTTGCGCGTCGGCAAGCGAGTGCACGCCGAGACCGGGATCGACCGGGCCGGCGCCTCCGTGGTTTCGGTCGCGCTCGACCGGGCGCGCGGCGTGATCGGTGATCTCACCGGGCGCACCGCCGTGGTACTCGGCGCGGGTGCCATGGGTGGCCTTGCCGTGGCGCATCTTTCGCGGGCGGGCATCGGCCGCATCGTGGTGGTGAACCGCACGCTCGATCGCGCGCAGCGGCTGGCGGAGACCGGGCGGACCATGCACGGTGTCGACGCCGTCGCGGTGGAGACGGGTGGGCTCATCGACGCCATGGCAGGCGCCGACGTCGTCATCACCTGTACCGGCGCGGTCGGGGCCGTGGTGACCCTGGCCGATACCCACCGGGCCCTCGCGGGCCGGGCGAACACCGGTGCGGCCGAACGGCCGCTGGTGTTCTGTGACCTCGGCCTGCCCCGCGACGTGGAACACGCCGTGGCCGGGCTGCCAGGTGTCGTCGTGATCGACATCGAGTCGCTGCAGCGCGATCCGGCCGCGGGCGCCGCGGCCGACGACACCGCCGCCGCCCGCGCGATCGTCGCCGACGAACTCACCAAATACCTTGCCGGGCAACGCATGGCCGAGGTCACCCCAACGGTGGCCGCGCTGCGTCAGCGTGCCGCCGAAGTGGTCGAGGCCGAGCTGCTCCGCCTCGACTCGCGGCTGCCCGACCTGGCCGATCCGGCTCGCGACGAAGTGGCGCGCACCGTGCGCCGCGTCGTCGACAAGCTGCTGCACGCGCCGACGGTGCGGGTGAAGCAGCTGGCGTCCACGCCGGGCGGTGACAGCTACGCCGAGGCGCTGCGCGAGCTGTTCGAACTGAAACCCGGTGCGGTGCAAGCGGTTGCCGCGCCCATGGAGGTCGCCGCGGCCGAGCCCGCGCTGGCCGACGACTTCACCGCGGGACACCTCGGCGACGGGCAGTCGGCATGACCGCCCGCGCCGTGACACACAACCAGACGAAGCCCGGACGTGCGAAGAAGGGCACATCATGACCACGACAGTGCAGGAAGAGGACACCGTGACCGCAGGAAGCACTCGTGCGCCCTGGCGGATCGGCACGCGCGGCAGCCTGTTGGCGCTGACCCAGGCGGGTACCGTGCGCGACGCCCTGATCGCGGCGGGCCAGCCCGCCGAACTGGTCGTGATCAAAACTCCCGGCGATCTGTCGTCGGACCCGGTCCAGAAGATCGGCGTCGGCGTGTTCACCTCCGCACTGCGCGACGAGCTCGCACTCGGCGGTATCGATATCGCGGTGCACTCGTACAAGGATCTGCCGACCGCGCAGGACCCGCGCTTCACCATCGCCGCGATCCCGCCCCGCGAGGACCCGCGCGACGCGCTGGTCGCCCGCGACGGGCTCGTGCTCGGTGAGCTGCCCGCGGGCGCGAAGGTCGGCACCTCCGCGCCGCGCCGCGCCGCGCAGTTGCGTGCCCTCGGGCTCGGTCTCGACATCCTCCCGCTGCGCGGCAACATCGACTCCCGGCTGCGCAAGGTGAGCGAGGGCGAACTCGACGCCATCGTCATCGCCCGCGCCGGCCTGTGCCGGATCGGGCGCACCGAGGCCATCACCGAATCGCTGGAGCCGGTGCAGATGCTGCCCGCTCCCTCCCAGGGCGCGCTCGCGGTGGAGTGCCGCAGCGACGACCCGCAGCTGATCGAGGTGCTGTCCGGTCTGGACGACGCGCCGACCCGATACGCGGTGGAAGCCGAACGGGCGCTGCTCGGCGAACTCGAGGCCGGTTGCACCGCGCCGATCGGCGCGCTCGCCGAGGTCGTCGAGTCGATCGACGAGGACGGCCGGATCTTCGAGGAACTGTCGCTGCGTGCCTGTGCTGCCGCGATCGACGGTTCCGATGTGTTGCGGGCTTCGATAGTCGGCGCGCCGGAGGACGCCGCCGAACTCGGGCGCACGCTGGCCCGCGAACTGCTCGACCTGGGTGCCCGCGCCCTGCTGAGCGTCGCCGATGAGCCCGCGCCCGCCACAGACTTCCCTAATTCCAGCCCGATGGAGAACAACCGATGAGCAGCCGAGCCACCAAGAAGCAACCCGGGCGGATCCTTTTCGTCGGATCCGGCCCCGGCGACCCGGCCCTGCTGACCGTGCGCGCCCGCGAGGTGCTCGAGCGGGCGACGCTGGCGTTCACCGATCCCGATGTGGACAAGGGTGTGCTCGCCCTCATCGGCGTGGCCGTGGAACCGGGCGAGGACGGCGAACGTCCGGTGGACGTGCGTCCGGCGCTCGGCGAACCCGCCGAGGTGGCCAAGACGCTGATCGCCGAGGCCCGCAACGGCCACGACGTGGTCCGCATCGTCACCGGCGACCCGCTGACGACCGATTCGGTGATCAACGAGGTCAACGCGGTCACCCGCTCGCACATGGTGTTCGAGGTGCTGCCCGGTCTGCCCAACGGTTCGGCGGTGCCGAGCTACGCCGGTATCGCGCTCGGCTCCGGACACACCGAGGCCGATGTGCGCGGGGAAGTGGACTGGGCCGCGCTGGCCGCCGCTCCCGGCCCGCTGGTGCTGCACGCCACCTCCGGCCACCTGGCCGAGACCGCGAGCGCGCTGGTGGAGCACGGGCTCGCGCCGCAGACCCCGGTGGCGGTGACCGTGCGTGGCACCACCCGTCAGCAGCGCACCATCGAGGCCACGCTCGCCTCGCTGAACAACGCCGCTTCCGAGCTGGTCGGCCCGCTGGTCGTCACGGTCGGTAAAGAGGTCGAGAAGCGCTCGAAGATGTCGTGGTGGGAGTCGCGGGCCCTGTACGGCTGGACCGTGCTCGTGCCGCGCACCAAGGATCAGGCCGGCGAGATGAGCGAACGGCTCGTCACCCACGGTGCCATTCCGATGGAGGTGCCGACCATCGCGGTCGAGCCGCCGCGCAGCCCCGCGCAGATGGAACGCGCGGTGAAGGGCCTGGTCGACGGCCGCTACCAGTGGGTGGTGTTCACCTCCACCAACGCGGTGCGCGCGGTGTGGGAGAAGTTCGCCGAGTTCGGTCTCGACGCGCGGGCGTTCTCCGGTGTGAAGATCGCCTGTGTGGGCGAGGCGACCGCCGAGAAGGTGCGCTCCTTCGGCATCAACCCGGAACTGGTGCCGAGCGGTGAACAGTCCTCGGAGGGCCTGCTCGCCGACTTCCCGCCCTACGACGACGTGTTCGACCCGGTGAACCGGGTGCTGCTGCCCCGTGCCGACATCGCCACCGAGACCCTCGCCGAGGGCCTGCGCGAACGCGGCTGGGAGATCGACGACGTCACCGCCTACCGCACGGTGCGTGCGTCGCCGCCGCCCGCGGAGACCCGCGAGATGATCAAGACCGGCGGTTTCGACGCGGTGCTGTTCACCTCGTCCTCCACGGTCCGCAATCTCGTCGGTATCGCGGGTAAGCCGCACGCGCGGACCATCGTGGCCTGTATCGGCCCGAAGACCGCCGAGACGGCGATCGAGTTCGGTCTGCGCGTGGACGTGCAGCCCGAGACCGCGCAGGTGGGCCCCCTGGTTGAGGCGCTGGCCGAGCACGCGTCGCGCCTGCGCGCCGAGGGTCTGTTGCCGCCGCCGCGTAAGAAGAGCCGCCGCAGCAGCAGCCGCTAGCCGTCGTAGATACCCCGAAAGCCCGCCCGTCACGGCGGGCTTTCGGCGTATCGGGGTCATCGGCTGTAGCGCAGCAGCGTGCGCACGAGCCGGCAGGTGGCATCCGACGGCGCGCGCAGGTCGATCTTCTCGGCGGTGCGCCGGATGGTGTCGTTGGTCGCTTGATTCGGCAGGTACACACCGGAATCGAGCAGGGCGATGGTCAGCCGCATGGCCTTGAGCCTGCGGTTGTGCGCGATGTACCAGCGGCGTGGACGGCCGGCGGGCAGCCGCTTCTTCTCCAGCGGGACGTAGGGCTCGGTGATGAAGGTCTTTCGTTGTGCGGCAATGGCGTTCATCGGCGTCCTCCCTCGCGAACGGATCGCGCTGTGTGCGGCGCGATCCTCGAACACGCTTTCGATTGTATCGGGAGGCACCGACAAGTTTCGTCGCTCGCCATCGGAAGTTGTTGTGCTGGTGGGCTATTGGAAGTTGTCCACAGGTTTGCCGAGGGCGATTGTGCTCGGTGCCAGAGGCGATTCGGTAATAGCTGTCGGACCGCTGTGGTCTAGTGGCGTCACGCGAACGGGAGGAGATGCGATGACGCTCGACCCGATAGACCAACGCCTCGGCGCACACGTGGCGGCCGACGAGCTGCTCGGCCTGGCCTGGCTCGTCGACGATTCGAACACCGTGGCCACCGGTGCGATCGGTCATCTGGATGCCGCGCGCACGACGCCGGTGCGGACCGACACGATCTTCCGGATCTCCTCGATGACCAAGCCGCTCACGGCCGTCGCGGCATCGATCCTGATCGAGGACGGCGTCATCGACCCCGCCGAACCGGTCGACCGCTTACTGCCCGAGCTCGCCGATCGACAAGTGCTGACCCATCCGGCTGCCGAGATCACCGACACGGTCGCGGCACGACGGCCCATCACGATCGACGACCTGCTCACCTTCCGGCTCGGGTGGGGCATGGATTTCACCGACTTCTCGCCGAAGCCGTTCGACGCGGCCTGTGCCGAGCTGGGCCTCGGCGCCGGTCCGCCGACCCCCGCCGAGATGCCGCCGCCGGACATCTGGCTCGCCCGGCTCGGCACCCTGCCGTTGCAGTTCCAGCCGGGGGAGCGCTGGCTGTACCACATCGGCTCGGCGATCCTCGGCATCCTGATCGCCAGGGCGGCGGGCAAACCGCTGTCGCAGTTCCTGTCCGAACGGGTGCTCGACCCGCTCGATATGCCCGACACCGGATTCAGTGTCGCGCCCGGCAAGCTCGACCGCTTCGGCCCGCATTTCGTCGAGGTCGACGGCGAGCGTGTGGTCTTCGATCCGGTCGACGGCCAGTGGAGCAGGCCACCGGTGTTCGAAGGCGGCGGCGACGGACTCGTCTCCACCCTCGCCGACTTCCATCGTTTCGCGCGGATGCTGTCCGGCGGCGGTGAACTCGACGGAACGCGGATCCTGTCCGAACGGTCCTTCGCGGCCATCACCACCAACCATCTGACGGCCGAGCAAATCGCTCGCGGCGGGCCCGAGCCGGACGGCAGCGCCGGCTGGGGTTACGGAGTGGGCGTACAGCTGACCGACCGTCCCGACGGCCCTCGCGCAGGTGCCTACGGCTGGGCGGGCGGTCTCGGCTCCAGCTGGACCAGCGACGGTCCGGTGACCGCGATCCTGCTCACCAACCAGATGTGGAATTCGGCCGGACCGCTACCGGTGTTCGCGACCTTCGAGCAGATTCTCGGCGAACGCAGCCGCCTGTCCGGCGGGGTATAGGCGCCGGTGCGGGCCGCATAGCGCAGGCGTATTCTGCGGGCTATGACCGCTTTCGACCGCCCGCGGCGGTTGCGCAGGACACCCGCATTGCGTCGGCTCGTCGCCGAAACCACGCTCGAGCCGCGCCACCTGGTGCTGCCGATGTTCGTGGCCGACGGGATCGACGAACCGCGCGCGATCAGCTCGATGCCCGGCGTGTACCAGCACTCACTCGACTCGCTGCGCAAGGCCGTCGTCGAGGCGGTGACCGCGGGCGTGGGCGGTCTCATGCTGTTCGGTGTGCCGCTGCCCGAGGACAAGGACGCCACCGGCAGCCAGGCCAGCGACCCCGACGGCATCCTCAACCGCGGGTTGCGCGCGCTGGCCGAGGAGGTCGGTGATTCGACCGTCGTCATGGCCGACACCTGCCTCGACGAATTCACCGACCACGGCCACTGCGGCGTGATCGGGACCGACGGCGCCGTCGACAATGACGCCACCCTGCACCGCTACGTGGAGATGGCCCTCGCCCAGGCCGAAGCAGGCGCCGACCTGCTCGGCACCAGCGGCATGATGGACGGCCAGGTCGGCGCGATCCGGCGCGGCCTCGACGCCGTCGGCCGCACCGACACCGCGATCCTGGCCTATGCCGCCAAGTACGCCTCGGCGTTCTACGGCCCGTTCCGTGAGGCGGTCGGTTCGTCGCTCGAGGGCGACCGGCGCACCTACCAGCAGGACCCGGCCAACCGCCGTGAGTCGTTGCGCGAGCTCGATCTCGACCTCGCCGAGGGCGCCGACATCGTGATGGTGAAGCCCGCGATGTCCTACCTCGACATCCTGCGCGACGTGGCCGACCGTTCGACCGTCCCGGTCGCGGCCTACCAGATCTCGGGCGAGTACGCGATGATCACCGCCGCCGCCGAGCGCGGCTGGATCGACCGCCGCGCCGCCGTGCTGGAATCGCTGGTCGGCATCCGGCGGGCGGGCGCGGACATCGTGCTCACCTACTGGGCGACCGAGGCCGCACACTGGCTGTCGTGATCGTTCCACCGAACAAACCGGAATCCCGTCCGATGCCCGAGGACGTGGGCACCGCCAAGCAGCTGTGGTTCGCCGTCGCGGGCCTCGGGGTGGTGTACACGGGCGCGAGCGTGGCCGCCATGACCGGGCAGCGCGACGAGCTCAGTAAGCAGTTCCTCGACGAGATGCACAAGAGCGACCCGAATATCCCCGCCTCGACCGTCGATCTGATGGTGACGGCGGCCTTCGTGCTCACCGCGATCGTCGGGGTGCTGCTGGCGGGCGTCACCGTCGCCATCGCCCATCAGCTGGGGCGCGGTAAGAACTGGGCGCGCACAGTGCTGACGGTGGTCGCGGTCTGGCTCGGGATCGGTGCCGTCGCCACCATGTTCAGCTTCTCCGGCGACACCGGTGTGGCCGCGATGGTGAGTGGTGGCACGTCGATCGTGCAGGGTGTACTCGCCGTCGGCGCGGCGTACCTGTGTTTCCGACCGGACTCCGTCGGGTACTTCCAGAAGAACCCGAGATGAACAACAGGCCCCATTGGCCGCTGACGCGCCGCCGTGTATCGTGAGGATTGTCACACAGTGGCAGTAATGGTGCTGCCAGGGGAGCGGAGGCAACGATGCGCGTGGTGATCGAGCAACCCCACAGTCTGCGGCGCGATTGTTTGGTGATCGGGCTGCTCGTGCTGCTCGGGCTGACCACCATCGCCCTTGTCCTGCTACCCAGCGTCGTCTGACCCACGAGCCCGCGCTCACTCGCGGCCCTGGCAGGATCGCACGCATGAAACGCTGGATCGTTGCGGTGTCGGTCGAACTCGGCCTGGCCGCCGTGTGCCTTGCCGGTGCCGTCGCCAGTTGGGGCAACGCCCGGCGCAGCACCGAATTCGGCGCCCATGAGCATTCCGGTTTCGAGGCCGTGCGGTACGTGCCGCCGATGCTGGCGTTGTCGACCGGGCTCGTGATCCTCGCCGGGTTGTTCCTGATCGACGCGGTCGCGCGAATCCTTTCGGCTCGCGAACGACGTGTAGCGTTGCGCGCCGCGGGTCCGATGGTCTGAGGGAAGTCGAATTCCGATGTGCGCGTTGGGATTCGAACACCCGATGCCGGGTCCGTCGAGGCGGGCCCACCAGGAGGAAACTCGATGACCAAGTTCACCGCGGGGATATTCGCCGTCGCAGTCGCCACGATCGCGCTCGCCGCGCCCGCTCAGGCCGAGGCCGGTCTGCCGCTCACCCCGATGGTCGCGGACCCCGCCGCGGGCGGCTTCGCCCCGGAGACCGGTTCGAGCGGTATCTACAACGGCATCATGTGTCAGCTGCACACCATCTCGGCCGACGTGCCCTGCATGTACACCTAGTACGTCTTTCGACGCCGACGTGCGCCGCGACCTGCTGTAGCCGGGCGCGGTAGCCGTCGGCATCGCGGCGTGTCGGGCGTGTCGTCGGTGGGTCGCTGCGGTCTGGGTCACTGTGCTCCACCCTGTCGTCCGGCGTGCCGAGGCGAGCTGAGACACTGGAATTCGTGAGTTCTTCTCCGCGCGCGACCACGGCCAGTTCGTCGCAGGTACCGATTTCCGCCCAGCTCTTCGAGCGGGCGGCCTCGGTGATCCCGGGTGGTGTCAATTCCCCGGTCCGTGCGTTCAATTCGGTCGGCGGCACGCCTCGGTTCATCTCCTCGGCCAACGGCTACACCCTCGTCGACGCCGACGGCAACGAGTACGTCGACCTGGTGTGTTCGTGGGGCCCGATGATCCTCGGACACGCCCACCCCGCCGTCGTCGAGGCGGTGCAGCGGGCCGCTACCGGCGGACTGTCGTTCGGCGCGCCCACCGAGGCCGAGATCGAACTGGCCGAGGCCATCGCCGCCCGCGTGGAACCCGTGGAGCGGGTGCGCCTGGTCAACTCCGGCACCGAGGCGACGATGAGCGCGGTCCGGCTGGCGCGCGGCTTCACCGGGCGCTCCAAGATCATCAAGTTCTCCGGCTGCTACCACGGCCACGTCGACGCCCTGCTGGCCGACGCGGGCTCGGGCGTGGCGACGCTCGGCCTGCCGACCTCGCCGGGTGTCACCGGTGCCCAGGCCGCCGACACCATCGTGCTGCCCTACAACGACCTCGCCGCCGTCGCCGCCGCCTTCGAAGCGCACTCCGGCCAGATCGCCTGCGTCATCACCGAAGCCGCCGCGGGCAACATGGGTGCCGTCGCCCCGCTGCCCGGTTTCAACGAGGGCCTGCGCACGCTGGCACACGACAACGGCGCTCTGCTCGTCATGGACGAGGTCATGACCGGCTTCCGGGTGAGCGCCTCGGGTTGGTACGGCCGCGAAGGCGTGGCCGGTGACCTCTACACGTTCGGCAAGGTGATGAGCGGTGGCCTGCCCGCCGCCGCGTTCGGTGGCCGCGCCGAGATCATGAACAACCTCGCCCCCCTCGGCCCGGTCTATCAGGCGGGCACGCTGTCGGGTAACCCGGTCGCCGTCGCTGCGGGCCTGGCGACGCTGCGCGCGGCCGACGACGAGGTGTACGCGGCGCTCGACCGCAACGCCGATCGGCTCGGCGGCCTCTTCGCGAAAGCGCTCACCGAAGCCGGGGTGGAGCATCAGGTGCAGTTCGCAGGCAATATGGTGAGCGTGTTCTTCGCCGATCGCCCGGTCACCGACTATGCCGCCGCCAAGGCGAGTCAGACCTGGCGTTACCCCGCCTTCTTCCACGCCCTGCTCGACGCGGGTGTGTACGCGCCGCCGAGCGCGTTCGAGGCATGGTTCGTCTCCGCGGCGCTCGACGAGGACGCGTTCGACCGTATCGCCGCCGCTCTGCCCGCCGCCGCCCACGCGGCCGCGGCCGCCACCCCCGAAGGATCGCAAGCGTGAGCTCCGACCAGCCCGACGCACTCCCCACCCCCGTCGCCGACGAAGCGCCGAACCCGGCGCCCGCCGCCGCCCCGCCCGGTCTCGACCACGATCCGTCGAGCGTGGAAACCATCGTCCACGTACTGCGCCACGGCGAGGTGCACAACCCCAACGGCATCCTCTACGGCCGCCTGCCCGGTTTCAGCCTGTCGGTGACCGGTCGTTCGCAGGCCGCCGCGGTGGCCCGTTCGCTGTCCGACCACGACATCTCCCTGGTGATCGCGTCGCCGTTGCAGCGCGCACAGGAGACCGCCGCCCCGATCGCGGCCGCCCACGACCTCATCGTGCGTACCGACGAGAACCTGATCGAAGCGGGCAACACCTTCGAGGGCCTTCGCGTGTCGGTGGGTGACGGCGCGCTGCGCAAGCCGAGGCACTGGTGGAAGCTGCGCGACCCGTTCACCCCGTCGTGGGGCGAGCCGTACCTGCAGATCGCGCATCGCATGCTCGCCGCCGTGAACAAGGCGCGCGTCGAGGCAGCGGGCCGCGAGGTGGTGCTGGTGTCGCATCAACTGCCCGTGTGGACGCTGCGCCGTTTCCTGCAGGGTCAGCGCCTCTGGCACGACCCACGCAACCGCCAGTGCTCGCTCGCCTCGCTGACCTCGCTGGTCTACCACGGCGACACGCTGGTCGACATCGTCTACTCCGAGCCCGCCGGCGCGTCGGATCCGTCGGTTCACGGCGCATGAAGCTACGCACCGCATCGGGTAACGCCCGTGGCCATCGGCTGCGGGCGCTGACCGCCGTCCTGTCCGCCCTGCTGGTCGTCGTGGCCGCGGCGGGCTGTTCGACCGGTACCGATGCGGTGGCCACCGGCGGCGGCACGTTCGAATTCGTGTCGCCCGGTGGTAAGACTGATATCAGATACGATCCGCCCGCCACGCGCGGCACGATCGGTACGCTCGCGGGGCCCGACCTGATGAACGAGGGAAAGACCGTTTCGGTCGATGATTTCCCCGGTCAGGTCGTGGTCGTGAATCTGTGGGGACAGTGGTGCGGCCCGTGCCGCGCCGAGTCACCCGCGCTCGAGAAGGTGTACGCGGCGACCAAGGACAAGGGCGTCGCATTCCTGGGCATCAATGTGCGCGACCACCAGCGTGACAAAGCCCAGGACTTCGTGGTGGACAACAAGATCGCGTATCCGTCCATCTACGACCCGTCGATGCGAACCTTGCTCGCCCTCGGCGGAAATTTCCCAACCAGTGTTATCCCGACCACGTTGATCCTGGATCGTCAGCACCGGGTCGCCGCGGTCTTCCTTCGCTCGCTACTGGCCGAAGACCTGCAGCCCGTGGTCGAGCAACTCGCCCTCGAGGAGAAGCAGTGAGTCGTCGTCGTCCCGGAAATCTGACCGCGTGTCGCCCCCGCCAGGGTGCCCGCCGCATGGGAGCGGGGTGGACCGTCGATGATCGTTGGGCGGGCATCGCCACCGTCCCGCGCAGCGTCGCCGGTGCGGGCCTGTTCGAGTTCGGTCCGGTCGAGCCGGCCGAGACCGAGCGCACCCTGTCGTTGCCCCGCGACGAGCAGCGTGACGAGGACACCTCCGAGTGATGGTTCTCGCCGCAGTCGGGGACTCGTTCCAGCAGACCGCGGCATCGGGACCGTTGCTGTTGGCGCTGGGTGCCTGTCTGCTCGCGGGCCTGGTGTCGTTCGCTTCACCGTGTGTCGTGCCGCTCGTGCCCGGCTACCTGTCGTATCTGGCCGGCCTGGTCGGTGCCGAGGCGCCGCCTGCCTCGACCGCCCAGGTCGCCACGCTCACCGAGCAGCGCCGTAGCGCGAAGCTGCGGGTCGCCGGTGCCGCCGGGCTGTTCGTCGCCGGGTTCACGGTGGTGTTCGTGCTGGCCACGGCCACTGTTTTCGGCGTGATCCAGACGCTCAACGTCAACCGCGAACTGCTGCAGCGCATCGGTGGTGTGGTGACGATCCTGATGGGTCTGGTCTTCATCGGCCTGGTGCCCGCGTTGCAGCGCGATACGCGGATGGAACCGCGCCGGTTCACCAGCATCGTCGGCGCGCCCCTGCTCGGCGGGGTGTTCGCGCTCGGCTGGACGCCGTGCCTCGGCCCGACGCTGTCGGGAGTGATGGCGGTGTCGGCAGGTACCGAGGGCACAACCGCCGCGCGCGGTGTGGTGCTGATCGTGGCGTACTGCCTCGGCCTCGGCTTGCCGTTCGTCGTGCTGGCTTTCGGGTCGGCGGGCGCGCTGCGTGGGGTGGGCTGGCTGCGGCGCAATTCGCGCACCATTCAGGTAGTCGGGGGTGTTCTGCTCGTCGCCGTCGGCGTCGCGCTGGTCACGGGGGCGTGGGATCAGTTCGTCGGCTGGGTGCGTGACGGGTTCGTCTCCGAGGTGACCCTGCCGATCTGATGACTGACACACTGACTCCCCCCGCTGCCTCCGCCCCGCCCCGCCAGTCGCTACCCGGTCGCGCCTGGGCGCTGGTCCGCAACACGTGGCGTGGCCTGACCAGCATGCGCACCGCGCTGGTTCTGCTGTTCCTGCTCGCCCTGGCCGCCATTCCCGGCGCGCTGCTGCCGCAGCGCAGCCTGAACGCGCAGAAGGTCGACCAGTACATCGCCGACCGGCCGACACTCGGCCCGTGGATGGACCGGTTCGAACTGTTCGACGTGTTCGGCAGTTTCTGGTTCACCGCCATCTACGTGCTGCTGTTCATCTCGCTGGTCGGCTGCATCCTGCCGCGCTGCTGGGACCACTACAAAGCGCTGCGCACCCCGCCCGTCGCCGCCCCGCGCAACCTCGGGCGGCTGCCGCATCATTTCGACGAGACCGTCGATCGTGACGCCGACACCGTGATCGAGCAGGCGCGCGAACAGTTGCGCGGCTGGCGTACCGAGGTCCGTCCGGGCAACCGCGACGGCGAGATGACGATTTCCGCCGAAAAGGGCTATCTGCGCGAATTCGGCAACCTCGTGTTCCATCTGTCGCTGGTTGGGCTGTTGGTCGCGATCGCGCTCGGCAAGCTGTTCGGGTACGAGGGCAATGTCATCGTGATCGCCAACGGTGGTCCCGGTTTCTGCACCACCTCGCCCGCGGTGTTCGACTCGTTCCGGGCGGGCAATGTCAACGACGGCACCGGGATGACCCCGCTGTGCGTGAAGGTCAAGGACTTCAAGGCCGATTACCTGCCCACCGGTCAGGCCGAGATGTTCACCTCGAACATCGACTACCAGGCGGGCGAGGACCTGACCACCGATACGTGGCGCAGCACCGAGCTGCGGGTGAATCACCCGTTGCGCGTCGCCGGTGATCGCGTCTACCTGCAGGGGCACGGTTTCGCGCCGACGTTCACCGTCACCTTCCCGAACGGGCAGACCCGCACCGAGACCATCCAGTGGCGGCCCGACGACGCCCAGACCTTCCTGTCCAGCGGTGTGCTGCGCATCGACCCGCCCGGCGGCATGTACGCCACCGAGGAGGAACGCCGCCAGAACCAGATCGCCATCGAAGGTCTCTTCGCGCCGACCGCGATGTTCCACGGAAGTCTGCTCACGTCGTCGTTCCCGAAGATGGACGATCCGGCCGTCGCGGTCGACATCTACCGGGGCAACACCGGTCTGGACACCGGCCGTTCGCAGTCGCTGTTCGCACTGGACCCGGAGATGGTGAAGCAGGGACGGCTCACCAAGGAAGCGCGCGTCAACCTGCGTCCCGGCGAGTCGACCACCCTGCCCAACGGCACCAAGGTGACCTTCGACGGCGCCGAGGAATTCGTGAACCTGCAGGTCTCGCACGACCCCGCCCAGCAGTGGGTGCTGGTGAGCGCGCTGACCATGATGGCCGGTCTGCTGGTTTCGCTGCTGGTGAAACGACGCCGGATCTGGATCCGGGCGTACCCCGCCGACCCCGGGGCAGGTACCGTGGATCAACGACGAACCGTAGTAGAGATGGGCGGCCTCGCCAGAAGCGATCAAGCTGGCTGGGGCGGCGAATTCGATCGACTGCGGGCACGGTTGCTGGGAGCGGAGAAGTGATGCGGACGAGCGCACGCGACATCGAGGCGGAGTTCTGATGCCGATCGACGAAACGCTGGCACGCTACAGCGACTATTCGTTCATGTCGGCGATCGCCGTCTACACCCTGGCGACGGTGCTGCTGATCGTGCAGTACGCCTCGGCCCGTGCCAAGCAGGTCGCCGCGCGCGACCACGGCCCCGTCGATCCGTCCCTGCCCGGTCGGATCGCGATGCCCGAGGCGAAGTCGCGCGCCGAACGCTTCGGTGACATGGCGTTCTCCGTGCTCTCGGTGGGTGCGGTCCTGCACATCGCCTCGATCGTGCTGCGCGGCTTCGCCACCCACCGTTTCCCGCTCGGCAACATGTACGAGTTCACCACCATGGCCACCGCGGCCGCCGTGGTGATCGGCCTGATCTTCCTGCGCGACCAGCGTTTCCGCGCGATGTGGGCGTTCCTGCTCGTACCCGTGCTGATCCTGATGTTCCTCGCGGGCACCGTCCTCTACGCCGACGCCGCCCCCGTCGTCCCCGCCCTTCGCTCGTTCTGGCTGCCCATCCACGTCACCATCGTGAGCGTCGGCAGCGGCGTCTTCCTGGTCTCGGGCGTCGCCAGCCTCCTCTACCTCTACCGCATGCGCCAACCGGCAGGCGAAGAGTCCTCGAACATCTTCGGCACCATCGCCCGCCGCCTCCCCGACGCCCGCACCCTCGACCAACTCGCCTACAAAACCACCATCATCGGCTTCCCCCTCTTCGGCGCAGGCGTCATCCTAGGTGCGATTTGGGCAGAAGCCGCCTGGGGCCGCTTCTGGGGCTGGGACCCGAAGGAAACCTGCTCCTTCATCGCCTGGGTTCTCTACGCGGCCTACCTCCATGCCCGCGCCACATCGGGCTGGCGAGACACCAAGGCCGCGTGGATCAACATCGCCGGGTTCGTGGCAATGCTGTTCAACCTTTTCATCATCAACATGGTGATCTCGGGTCTGCACAGCTATGCGGGTCTGAACTAACCGCTTCTGCCAGTGCGTTGGGGCTGTGCTCAACTCACTTTGTGGGACTCGATTGCTGTGTCGAGGTCCTGGACAGCTGCGTCGTACCGGATGCGGTCGAAGAGGAACGGGCCGAGCGCGCTGTAGTCGCGGGTGGGGCGATGAGGCTGCTCGAAGTGGTCCCAGACGACGAGGTCACCGGTCAGGCTGATTCGGGTGAATAGCGGCCAACAGCCGACTTCCCCGCAACTGCACGCGAGAACGGGGGTCTTTCGAGGCTTGCGGGATCCGTGGAAATGCTCTGTCGCCGAGTCGAACCGGAAGAATTGGGGCGCGAGGCCACCGTACATGTCACCGGAAGGCTCCATACCGGCACCGATTTCGAAGGTGTCGACGAGATCGATCAGGGGGACGCTGTCGATGCGGGGCATGATTCGGTGGACGTCGGCACGGTCGAGCGATCCCGGCTGGTAATCGAAACTGATCTCGCTGGTCACGGCGTGACCGTATCCGGTGCTCGCTGATCCTGGAAGTGGATTGCCGCGTGCCCGTACTCTGTGGACGTATGGGGACAACCGTCGAATCCGCGCAACTGCCTGCCGGCTCGGACGAGGACCGTTTGGTGGTTACCGACGGTGCGGTGATCGTTCTCGACGGTGCTACGGCTCATGATCCGGCGATGCCCTCCGCAGGTGCGTATGTCGACTTTCTCGCCGCGGATCTCGCGCGGTCGATCGGTGAATCGTCATCGTTGGCCGAGATTCTCGCGCGGTCGATCGCGAGGGCTGTGGACCTGCTCGGTATCGAGCCGGGGTTGCGCCGTCGAGCACTGTCGCCCTCGTTCGGACCGAACCCGACGTGGTCGATGTGCTGGTGCTGGGTGACTCGTCGGTGATCATGGGGCTCCGCACCGGTGCGGTGAACGTGCACACCGACGATCGGCTGCCGCGATTGCAGCTGCCGGAGGCAGACCTGTTCCGCCGCTTTCTGGCCGACGGACAGGGCTACAGCGGGCGCCACCAGAAAATTTTGCAGGAGCTTCAGGTCGCCGAACGGGCGCAGCGCAACCGCCCGGACGGTTACTGGATTGCCGAAGCCGATCCCCGCGTGGCCGAACATGCTCTGTGTTTTCGGTATCCACGTGATGAGGTCGCGTGGATCATCGCTGCCACCGACGGCGCCTTCGATCTCGTTCCTTCGCTCGGGGTGACCTGGCCCGAAGTCGCGAACATGTCCACGCAACAGCTCGAACAACTGCTTCGTGATGTGCACATCTGGGAGGCCGAAACCGACCCGGACGGCCAGGCACTTCCTCGGGCCAAACGCCACGATGACAAGACTGTGGTCGTCGTGCGCATCGCGGCCTAAATTCATTATTTTATGAATACAGATTTCGATGTACTGTCGACGTGTGGATACTCTGATTCGTCGTGACGCGCTGGCACGCTTCGGGCACGCGCTCTCCGACGCCACTCGCACACAGATCTTGCTGAGCCTGCGTGAAGCTCCTGCGTACCCCTCGGACCTGGCCGAACGTATAGGGGTGTCGCGTCAGATCCTGTCCAATCACCTGGCCTGCCTGCGCGGGTGTGGGCTCGTGGTCGCGGTGCCGGAGGGGCGGCGCTCGCGTTATGAGCTGGCCGACGCGCGCATCGGTCGGGCCCTGGACGACCTGACCGGCCTGGTGCTGGCCGTGGATCCGGCCTGCTGTCCGGACTCGGCTACGCAAGAGTGCTGCTGATGTCTTCCTCGGTGTCCGCGGCCTCGACGCAGCGCCGGGCCTTGCTGGCGCGCCGGATCCGCTGGTTCGTCGCGGCCACCATCACCTACAACGTCATCGAAGCGATCATCGCCTTGACCGAGGGCGCTCGCGCTTCGTCGGCCGCGCTGATCGGATTCGGCTTGGACTCGATCATCGAGGTGTCCTCTGCTGCCGCAGTCGCTTGGCAGTTCGCAGGCCGGGACCCGGAGAAGCGCGAGAAGATCGCGCTGCGGATCATCGCGTTCTCATTCTTCGCCCTGGCTCTCTATGTCACCGTCGATTCGATCCGTGGGTTGCTCGGCGCCGGCGAAGCCCGGCCTTCCCCGATCGGGATCACGCTGGCGGCGGTGAGCCTGGCGGTGATGCCGGTGCTGTCGTGGGCCCAGCGCCGCGCCGGCCGCGAACTCGGATCGGTCTCCGCGGTCGCCGATTCCAAGCAGACCTTGCTGTGCACTTATCTCTCGGCGGTGCTGCTGGTCGGACTGTTGCTCAACAGCCTGTTCGGGTGGTCGTGGGCCGACCCCATCGCCGGCCTTGTCATCGCCGCGATCGCGGTCAAGGAAGGTCTCGACGCGTGGCGGGGTGACACCTGCTGTCCGGTACCCGTTGTCGCGAGTACGAGCGATCACGACTGCGCTTGCTGTGACTGATCCGAGAATTCCGCTCATACAGATGCTTCGAGCCACAGACCACGGAAGCGGGGTCTCGTGGTTGCGCCGGCACCTCAATAGCCTGCTCGGCAGTGGGCAGTTCGAAACTCGGCGCGGTAAGGATTCTCGATGACTAGATCTTTCGCGGTGGCTACGTTGGTCGGCGCGCTGATGCTGGCACCGGTCGGCCCCGCCCAAGCCGCCACTCAGCCCGTTGCCCCTATTGCCGCGTGCGTCGAGTACCCGATCGGAGCACCGGGCGGGTGCGACTTCATCCAGAACCTCCTGCAATTGCTGAGCCTCGGCTCGTCCACACTGAGCGCCGGCCCGACAGCATCCTGAATCGAGTCGGCCGACATCCCATAGCTGCGGGGATCTCGCCGCCGGTCCACCCCGGATCCTGTCTGTTCCGGGACGCCCGTAGTGGATGATCTGTAGAAATGTCGACTCTGATCCTTTCGCCCCGCTATTCCGAGGACTCGCGCGTCATGCGGGCCGCCGCAATTCGCGCAGGGTGGAATGTCGTCCGGCTGACGAATTGGCGCGTGCCTGAAGACACGGTCGCGACAGCCATCTACGGCGAGACGATGTTCGCCGAGGTGATCGCAGCACAGCTCGGCATCACCTTGCTCGACGCCCCGGACGACTGGCTGCCGAATCTGCCGAAATCCCTACTGCAGCGACAAATTCAGATCTCCACCCTTGGTGAGGCTCGCCGCCATGCCGACCCGGTGTTCGTCAAACCCGCAGACGGCCGCAAAGGATTCGCGGGCGCGGTCTATCGCAACGGGATCGGTCTGCCACCGCCGAAAGCGTGCCCCGACGACACGCTGGTATTCATGGCGGAGCCTGTCGAATGGCGCGCGGAATTCCGCTGCTTCGTCAAAGACGGTGCGGTACTGACGATGTCGCCTTACCTCCGCAACGGTGAGCCCGCCCGCGCCGAGAACGGCAGCTGGCCTGTTGCGCCATCGGAAGTGACCGCAGTCCAAACGTGTATCGAAGAGTTGGTCACCGAAGTACCCGTTCCACCGTCGATCGTCATCGATGTCGGTCTGATCGAGGGGCGTGGTTGGGCAATCGTCGAAGCCAACTGCGCTTTCGGTGCCGGGGTATACGGCTGCGATCCCCACAAGGTCCTCGAGGTTCTCGAAAGAGGTTGCGTACCAGGAGAACCAGCCGAGTGTGACGCGGAATGGACCAGGCCTGCTGCTCGTCTCGAGTGAACGGCGAGACGGTACGGACATTGGCCCGCAACATATTCGACGGCATCGACCGCGAGTAGCGTCGAACCGTGCGACCGCGTTGGCTCATCGACCACCACGACGAATTCCCTGGATCGGCCGTTGTCGCGGCTGCCCTGGACAATCCCGTGATCGTGCACAGTCATGACGTCATGATGGGCCGTTGGCCTGTCGTGCCCGACGCGCGCCCGGTCGTCGGCTACGGGACGATGCCGACAATGACGCACCTGCGTCGGCATCCGCACCTCGGTGACGCGGTATTCGACGACTACCCGACGCTGCGCTGCTCGTCGTACTACCCGCACGTATACGACCTTCTCGGCCGCACCGCCATTCTTGTGCCGTTCTCGGCGCTTCCCGACCTTCCCTTGCGACGCATGTTCGGCAGCGATCGCGTCTTTCTCCGCAGCGACACGAACTTCAAACTCTTTCCCGCGGCCGTTCATCCGATTGCCGAGCTGGATCGGTGGGGCGACCTGTACGACAAGCACAAGCACGAACTCGTCGTGGTGTCGGAAGTCGTGAACTTCGAGAATGAGTACCGCTGCTTCTGCCGCAACGGCCGCTTCTTCTGCGGAAGTTCGTACCCCCTGGAACCGTATGCTCCGGTCCCCGACCACGTGCGCGCTTTCGCGGAGGCTGCGGCGAGGCGCATGCTCGTGCACGGCTCCAATATGGTCACGGTCGACGTAGGCGTCTGCCCGGATGGCGTGCTTCGCCTCGTAGAGCTCGGCGGCGTCAATAGCTGGGGCATCTATGGCTCGAACGTCGCGGACTTCATCGCGTCTATGGAAGCCGAGGCACTTGACCGCGCGGAGGTGTGACGCGAGCCCACGGAAGTGGGGGCGTTTCACTTTTGCTCATCGGCATTACCGTCTGCGGTATCTATCGGTGTTCGAGAGGTTGAAGAAATGCGTCGTCTGAGTGTGGTTGCTGCTGTTGCGATTTCGTTGGGCGTTGGGCTGGCTGGTACTGCGACAGCTTCGCCCGTCGCGACCCCGAGCCCGGTGGCCACCGATTCCGGATCGGCCGGCCCGATGACTGCCTCCGCAGATCCGGATTCGGGTTCGGCGGCCCTTCCCGGCCTGCTGCTGCGATGCCTGTCCACCGGCACGAGCATGCTCATGGGGATGCCGACCTGCGTCTGACCTTCAGGCAAGGCTCCTGAACGTCCCCGGCCTCTCGGTGAGGAGCCGCTGTCAGGTCGTGGTCGGGCACTGTCACCGGCGCCGAGCCCGGTTTTTCCTGAGCTCGGTTGGCTCGGTGTGCTGCTGTGAACCCCCTTGTGCTGCAACCGAGTTGACGTTGATCGCCGGGCGGGTCATGCTGTCCGGTTCGGCTCGGCAGGAGTCGATGATCGACTGGAGGGCCCCGTGGGGAAGCAGATTTCGATGGTGTTGGCCGCTGTGGCGATGGTTGTCGCGGGTGCCGGGGCGGCGGCGGCCGAACCGGGGGAGGGCGGGCGGTACTACGGGGTTGTCACGATGGATCGGGCCGATTCGTCGCATCTGATCTCGGCGGTGAACTATCCGAGCTGGGAGGCTGCGGAGGAAGCCGCGCGGGAGCTGTGCCACCGGCCGAACTGTGAAGTCGTCGCCCGATTCGTCGACGAATGTGTGTCGTTGGCGAGGAACATGGTGAATGCTGGCGGGGCCGGGCGCGACGGGGACTTCCGCGCCCGGGTCGCCCCGACGGCCGAGGAGGCCGAAGCGGCCGCGATCGCCGCTGCGGCGAAGATCGGGCCGGGTCCGGTGATGGTGATGAAGACGGTCTGCAGCGGCGTGTAGTGCCGCGATCAGGAAGCCGGAACGAGGGTGTTCTGGCGGGCCGACACCCACCACCGATCGTTCTCCTTGACCAGCACGTACAGGGCGACCATGGCAGGGTCGGTGTCGATCAGCGTGCCGTCGGCGGTAGTGGCCCGGGCTTCCTTGTGCGCGATGGCGACATCGGGGCGCAGGAAGGTGATGTCGGTGACGTCGTACCGGACGTACTCGTCGGCGAGAAATCCGGCCAAGCCCCGTCGATTGGCATCGAGCAGCGCATCGCGCCCACGCAGCACCATGCCGACCGCATTACCCACGACGGCGTTCGCGGCGAACGGTGCCGTCATCAACTCGGCATCGTTGGTGTTGTACGCGGTCTGGGTATCGGCGACGATCCGGCGGATCGCGGCGATATCGGCGGTGTGGTCCACGGTGTCGTCATCGACCACCGGCGGTTGCATCGTGTTCATAGGTCCGGACGCTATTTGCTCAACTTCGGTTGAGGTCAAGTGTGGCGGGGCCGGAGACAACTGTGCCCGGGTGCTCGGGTGAGCATCCGGGCAGTGGTCGGTGCGATCAGCAGTAGTAGCAGATCTTGTTGGCCGGGAGTTCCACGTGGCAGTTCAGGCAGACCGGTTTGCGGACCGGTTCGGGCTTGGGGGTGGTGACGCTGGGGCGGGAGGAGGCGGTGCGCTTGGCTTCGGCGGCTTCCGCGGCCTCGGTGGTCGCCAGGTCCTGGGAGGTGCGCTGGCGGATCGCGGCGACCTTCGGGGGGAGGGTCGGCAGGCCGCCGTCGGCGGGGAGGTCGGTGGCGTAGTGCTGGTAGCACTGCCAGCGGGCGGCGGCCGCGTGCATCTCGAGGTCGTCGGGGATGGGCAGGCCGGCGAGTTCGAGGATGTAGCGGTAGCCGGTGCCGACGGTCTGGTTGCGGCGCACACACAGCGCGCTCAGCGGCGGCTCGTTGTTGTTGTGACAGTATTCGGCGACCCGGTCGAGCACGACCGGCAGCCAGTGCTGCCACTTCACCTGGGTGCGGATACCGGACTCTTCCTGCACCAATTCGGCCAGCTCGGTATTGACGATGAAGTTGTTGAAGCGCGACGCGGTGGCGGCAAGCACGTCGTGTGCCGCGCGTGTCCACGCCGACCGCGCCTCGGTGAACGTCACGGCGCTGCCGTCGGCCGCGCGCCAAGTGGTCGGGATGGAAGCCTGCTGCACATCGATCACCGGAATACGTTATCTACCCAGCTGTTTCGTGCGCAATGGGGGGTATGTGGGTCAGCTCACGCCTCGGGACCGGAATCGTCGCGCGGTTGCTTGCGGAGCCGCCACAGGAATTCCGGGTCGTCGTCCGGACCGAGGATCGGCCTGCGTGCGGCCGGGCCGGGATTCGGGCTCGGGCGTTCGGGGCCGAACGCCTTCCAGCACAGCACCGCGATGGCCACGATCGCGATGAGTGCCAACAGGTACGTCACGTCGCTCACCTCCTGCTATCGAGGGTAGCCGTGTCCGCACCGTGTGCACATCGGCAACGGAAGGGAAATTCCCGGCAAACGCGAGCCGAACCGGCTCGCGCCGCCGGTGAGGTCAGCGGGGGGCTGCCTCGGTGGTGAGCGATTTGAGCAGCTGCAGAACCTCGGACTCGCGGAATCGGCGGTGTCCGCCCGGCGTGCGCAGCGAACCGAGCCTGCCCGCATGGGCCCACCGAGTAACGGTCTTCGGGTCTACGTGGAACATTGCGGCCACTTGGCCTGGTGTCAGCAGAGTGTCCTGGCCGCCGACGGTGATCGCAGTCATAGCTAACCTCTCCGTTCTCGACAGTTCCCTCATCAGATGGCGCCATCGTCGCACTGCGACCCCCACGTAGTCGAACCACCTACAGTTGGTAAAGGGGAAGTAATAGACAAATGCCGCGAACGGGGCCGCGCGCGCCGGGGTTACCCTGTCAAGGTGAGTGAAGCAACTGGTCAGCAAGGTTCTGCGGGGAAGCGGCTGGCCCGCAACCTTGCCCTCTACACGCTGGCCCGGCTCGGGCTTGTCGTGGTGATCGCCGCGTTGATCGTCGGCGTCGCCAAGCTCATCGGGGTCGAGGTGCCGATCATCGTAGCGGCCCTGTTCGCGCTGATCGTCGCGATGCCGCTGTCGCTGACCCTGTTCAAGAAACTGCGCATGAAGGTGAACGAGGACATCGCCGTCGTCGACGAGCGCCGCCGCCAGGACAAGGCGCAGCTGCGGGCTCGTCTGCGGGGTGACGACGACGCGTGAAGTACCTCGACCGCAGCGCACCGCGTGACTGGGTCGACAACGCGGTGCGGCTGATCGACGCCGACGCCCAGCGTTCCGCCGACACCCACCTGTTGCGCTACCCGCTGCCCGCCGACTGGCCGGTGCAGCTGTATCTCAAGGACGAATCCACCCACATCACGGGCAGTCTCAAGCACCGCTTGGCCAGATCGCTGTTCCTGTACGCGATCTGCAACGGCTGGGTCACCGAGGGGACGACGGTGGTCGAGGCGTCGTCGGGGTCGACGGCGGTGAGCGAGGCGTATTTCGCCAAGCTGCTCGGGCTCGATTTCGTGGCGGTGATGCCGGCGAGTACGTCGCCGCAGAAGATCGCGCTGATCGAAGCACAGGGCGGCCGTTGCCATTTCGTCGAGCGGCCGCCGGAGATGTACTCCGAGGCCAAGCGGCTGGCCGCCGAATCGGGCGGGCACTTCATGGACCAGTTCACCCACGCCGAACGGGCGACGGACTGGCGCGGCAACAACAACATCGCCGAATCCATCTTCCAGCAGCTGGCTTTGGAACAGCATCCGATCCCGGAGTGGATCGTGGTCGGCGCCGGCACCGGTGGCACGAGCGCGACGATCGGCCGCTACATCCGCTACCGCAGGCACCCCACGCGCCTGGCCGTGGTCGACCCGGAGAACTCCGCATTCTACGGCGGTTACGAGACCGGCGACGCCGGGTACGAGACCGGAATGCCTTCGCGCATCGAGGGAATCGGCCGCCCACGGGTGGAGCCGTCGTTCATCGGTCAGGTCGTGGACCGCATGATCGTGGTGCCCGACGCGGCCTCGATCGCGGCCACCCGGCACGCGAGCACCGCCCTCGGCCGCCGTGTGGGCGGCTCGACGGGGACCAATCTGTGGGGTGCGTTCCACCTGGTCGCCGAACTGCTCGCGGCCGGACGCAGCGGCAGTGTCGTCACCCTGCTGTGCGACGGCGGTGACCGCTACGCCGGTACCTACTTCGACGATGCCTGGGTCGAGGGTCAGCGCCTCGATCTGACCGGACCGAGCGCCGTTCTCGCCGAATTCGCCGCGACGGGGCGCTGGACCGGCTGATTTCCCACACCGAACCTTGACAGTGGATGGCAGGTTTCACTGTCAGGATCGGTGTTCATGACGACGACCTATTACACGGCTTCCAGTCTCGACGGCTACATCGCCGACCCCGACAATTCGCTGGATTGGCTGATGGCGGTAGCCGATGCCGATCCGGCCACCGGGGATGTCGGCGTTTTCCTGGAAGGCGTCGGCGCCATGTGTCTCGGGTCGACCACCTACGAGTGGATGGCGAACAACAACCCGCCCGAGAGCTGGCACGACGAGTACGGCGACCTGCCGACCTGGGTGTTCACCCACCGGGAGCTGCCCCGGCTGCCCGGTGCGAACGTGCGTTTCGTCGCGGGTGAGGTCGGCCCGGTCCACGAGCAGATGACCGAGGCTGCCGGGAGTCGCGACATCTGGGTGATGGGTGGTGGCGACCTCGCCGGACAGTTCGCCGATGCCGGGCTGCTCGACGAGGTGATCGTCGGCGTCGCGCCGGTGACTCTCGGTGGCGGCGCGCCCGTACTCCCGCGCCGCATTCTGGCCGACCGGATGCGACTCGTCGAGGTGGAGCGCTTGGGGCAGTTCGCCAAGCTCGTGTACCGATTGAGCTGACACCGGTCGTCAATTTTTGTTGACAACATCTGGATCGTCAATCAAAATTGACAGCATGACCGACGCAACCACGCTCGCCGCCGCAGCGGGCAATCCCGATCCCTCGGTCGGTCTGCGCGCGGTGCTCGCCCTGCGCAGACTGGCCGACCGGCTCGAAACCATCCAGGTGGCCAACGCCCGCGCCAACGGCTGGTCGTGGCAGGCGATTGCCGACGCGCTCGAGGTGAGCAAGCAAGCGGTGCATCAGAAACACAACCGGAAGGGTGGCACCCGCTGATGTTCGAGAAATTCACCAAAGGCGCCAAGGTGGCCGTTGTCCTGGCTCAGGAAGAAGCCAAGGAACTGGGCGCCCAGCGAATCGGACCCGAACACGTCCTGCTCGGCGTGCTGACCAACGCCGAGCCGCCGCTGCGCGCGGTTCTCGACGCCGACGGCATCACCGCCGAGGGCGTGCGCTCCACGCTCGCCGCACGGGCGAACGAAACCCCGCTCGGCGCCGACGACGCGGAGGCGCTGCGCTCCATCGGCATCGACCTCGACGCGGTGCGGGCCAGCGTCATCGAGAACTTCGGCCCGCAGGCGTGGGATCAGGCCGAACCCGAACCCAAGCGCGGGATCTTCGGCCGCGTGAAGGGTGCCAACTGGGGCCACATCCCGTTCTCGGCGCCCGCAAAGAAGTCCCTCGAGCTCGCCCTGCGCGAGGCGCTGCGCCGCAAGGACCGCGAGATCGGCACCGCCCACCTGTTGCTCGGCATTCTCCGCAGCGTCGATCCGGCGCAGGCCGATCTGCTCGGCGGCAGCGACGGCATCGCGATGCTGCGCGAGGACATCCACCGAATGCTCGACCGCGCCGCCTGAACTTGCCGCGCCGGACACACCGCGATGTCCGATTTCGGGCCTAGCATGGGTCTATGCAGCTAGCCATACGGTTGGTCATCAACGCCATAGCCATCTGGGCCGCGGCGGCGTGGATCGACAAGATCACTATTTCCGTGCCGCCGGAATGGTCCGACGAGTGGGGCAACTGGGGCAAGGCCCTGGTCATCCTCATCGTCGCGGTGGTGTTCACCGCCGTGAACGCCGTCATCAAGCCGATCGTGAAACTTCTGTCCCTGCCGTTCGTGATCCTCACGCTCGGCCTTTTCCTGCTGGTGGTGAACGCGGCCATGCTGTGGCTCACCGCCAAGATCACCGAACTCACCGACTACGGCCTGCGGGTCGACGGTTTCTGGGCAGCGGTGCTCGGCGGTGTCATCATCATGCTGGTCAACTGGGTGCTGGGCATCATCGTGCCCGACGGCGACTAGCCGAAACCGACGGCCAGCGCGCTCAGCGCCGACCAGGCCAGCAGCGCCAGCCCGGAATCGCGCAGGGCGGGAATCAGTTCCAGCCCGCCCTTGCCCGTACGCACGGGGGCGTTGGCCCGGACCGCGAGCGGAATCGCGAGCAGTCCGGCCGGCGCCAGCGGTGTGCGGGCGATCAGCGCGAGACTGATGACGAACGGTACGGCCAGCAGCACCAGGTGCAGTGTGCGGGTGCGCGCGTCACCGAGTTTCACGGCGAGGGTGACCTTCCCGGACTCGGTGTCGGTGGGAATGTCGCGCAGATTGTTGGCGACCAGCACCGCACTGGAGAACGCACCGACACCGATCGCGAGCAGTAGCCCCACCCAGTCGACCCGCTCCGCCTGCACGAACTGGGTGCCGAGCACGGCGATCAACCCGAAGAACACGAACACCGCGATCTCACCGAAACCGCTGTAGCCGTAGGGCTTGCTGCCACCGGTGTAGAACCAGGCACCGGCCAGGCACAGCGCGCCGAGGAGGACCAGCCACCAGGCGGTCGTCGCGGCGAGCACGAGCCCGGCGACGGCCCCCACCGCGAGGCTCACCACGGCGGCGGTGCGAACAGCGCTGGGGGAGGCCAGTTTCGACCCGACCAGCCGCAGCGGCCCCACCCGCTCGTCGTCGGTGCCGCGGATTCCGTCGGAGTAGTCGTTGGCGTAGTTCACCCCGACGATCAGGGCGAGCGAAACGAGCAGGGCCAGTAGTGCTTTCCACCAGACGGCGCCGTCGATCGAGGCGGCGGCACCGGTGCCCGCCAGGACCGGGGCGATCGCGTTGGGCAGCGTCCGCGGCCGGGCGCCTTCGATCCATTCCGCAGCTGTAGCCATGAATCGAAGCCTAGTCGCGTGTTCAGGAGCCGGCTGATTCGGCGACCGTCTTCAATCTGGCCAGGCCCTTGTCGAAGTCCTTGCCGATCATGTTGTCGATCGGGAACACCTTGCCGAGCACACCCATCAGGCCCGAGTGGGTGCCGGTCATCCGCCAGGTCACCTCGGTGCCGCCGGGGACCGGGTCGAGGGTGAAGGTGACCGTATTGGTTGCCTTGAACGGTTTCTCGAATTCCAGTTGCACGCCGATCTCGCGTTCGGCATCGGCTTTGATCTCCATCACACCGGCACCGGCTTTGCGGTTGCCGCGCCACGCGTACCGCGCGCCCACACCGGATTCGGGACCGCTGTAGGTGCGGGCCAACTGCGGGTCGGAATCCTCCCAGGGCGACCACAACCGCCACTGCCGGAAGTCGTTGATGAAGCCACGGATGCGTGCCGGCTCGGCGGCGATGGTCGCGCGCCTGCTCACCTCGAAGTCGCCCATGAGGGTGAGCCTAGAACCCCGCACCGACAAATTCGCGGCATGCGGGCCGGTGTCATCGCGGCAGGTCGGCACCCCACCCGTCGACTATCCGGCCAGCAGGCGTGCCCGCACGGCCGCGCGATCGGGCTTACCGGGCCCACGCAGCGGAATCTCGTCGAGCACCACGAGTTCCCTCGGCGCCGCGATCGAGTCGAGCTCGGCGACGACGTGCGCCCGGATCTCCTCCAGCGTGGGGGCGGCGCCCGCGTTCGGCACGATCGCCACGGCCACCCGCTGACCGAGCCGTTCGTCGGGCAACCCGAGCACGATGCATTCCCGGATCCCCGGATGAGTGGCCAGCACGGCCTCCACCACCTGCGGGATCACCAGCAGGCCACCGGTCATGATGGCCTCGTCGAGCCGCCCGCTGATCGAAAGCTTGCCGTCTTCGAACGAACCCGCGTCCTCGGTGCGGAACCAGCCGGGTTCGGCGAAGGCGGGATGGTCGGGCAGGTTGCGATACCCGCGCGCGATCATCGCGCCGCCCAGCACCACCCGGCCGTCCTCGATGCGTACGCGGGTGCCGTCGAGCGGTACGCCGTCGTACACGCAGCCGCCGCAGGTCTCGCTCATGCCGTAGGTGCGGACCACATTGATCCCGGCATCGCGGGCCCGCTCGTACACCGGTGGTGGGGTGGCCGCCCCGCCGACCAGCACGGCGTCGAGCTCGCTGAGCGCCTTGGCCGCGATCGGCGAGTCAAGCGACTTGATGAGCTGGGTCGGGACGAGGGCGGTGTAGCGGCGCGGCCCGCGCATCGCACCGACCGCCCCGGCCAGCGCCTCCGGCAGGAATCCGCCCGACACGTCGAGCACGGTCGGCTCGGTGCCCGCGAGGATGCTGCGCAACAGCACCTGGATGCCGGCGATGTGGTGGGTCGGCAGGGCGAGCAGCCAGCTGCCGGGTCCGCCGAGGCGCGCGTGGGTGGCGTTTCCGCTGGCCCGCAGTGCCTCGGCGCCGAGCAACGCGCCCTTGGGGATGCCGGTGGTGCCAGAGGTCGTCACGACGAGCGCGACGTCGTCGTCGATCGGGTCACCCGGCTTGAGCGCGTCGGAGAGTCGGCGTGCCTCGCGACGGTCGGTCGTCGGGATCGGCAGCCACGCCGGTCCGCTGCCGTCGAGGGCTTGCCGCAGATGGGGAAGTACTTCGCCGACACCGGAACCGGTGGGCATCTGCAGCGTCCGAAGGGTTCTGCTCACGCCACCACCTCCGGATACAGCAAGCTGTGCGACCTCACGACTTCGATCGTGTCATGCGGGCGACAAGACCCGGCCAACGGGTCGGTTTGCTCTGCGGGAAAAAGCCAGGCATAGCGTCTGCGATTCAGTAGATGGACAGAACTCGCTGCGCGGTCCGGACGTCGGCGGTCGGGCGCTTGCTCCCAGCCATCGTGCTCGGGCACGCGCGCATCGGCAAATCGGGCGACCCGGCTCACTCCGGCGACCAGCGCTGGTCACGCCGGATGGGATGTTCGGCGGGCACCTCCACCAGCACGATCGGTACGCCGTCGGGGTCGGCCACCCACATCTCCCACAGTCCCCACGGCTCGAGCACGGGTTCACGGACGATGGGAATTCCCTTCAGCGCCAGCTCCGCCGCCGCGTCGGACACGTCGCGCACCTGCAGCCACAGCGCACCGTCGAAGGTGCCCGGCTGCCCGCTGCCACCGTGCGCGGCGACCTCAACCAGCGACTGCCCGGCGAAGAACACCGTGCCGCCGGGGTACTCCCTGGCGATCGCGAGACCGAGCCCGTCGCGGTAGAACGCGAGGGTGGCCGCATAGTCGCTGGGCCGCACGATGATCCGGCTGTTGAGAATTTCCATCGCCCGTCCGTTCTCAGAAGTACCAGGGGTAGGGCGTCCAGTCGGGCGCGCGCTTCTCCAGGAAGGCGTCGCGCCCTTCGACCGCCTCGTCGGTCATGTACGCCAACCTGGTCGCCTCACCGGCGAACAGCTGCTGACCGACCAGACCGTCGTCGAGCAGGTTGAAGGCGTACTTCAGCATGCGCTGGGCCTGTGGCGATTTGCCGTTGATGTCGGCGGTCCACTCCAACGCCACGTTCTCGAGCTCGTCGTGGTCGACGACCTTGTTCACCGCACCCATCTGGTGCATCTCCTCGGCCGTGTACGGCCTGCCGAGGAAGAAGATCTCGCGCGCGAACTTCTGGCCGACCATCTTCGCCAGATACGCGCTGCCGTAACCACCGTCGAACGAGCCGACATCGGCGTCGGTCTGCTTGAAGCGCGCGTGCTCGCGCGAAGCCAGCGTCAGGTCGCACACCACGTGCAGGCTGTGGCCGCCGCCGGCCGCCCACCCGTTCACCAGGGCGATCACCACCTTGGGCATGAACCGGATCAGCCGCTGCACCTCGAGGATGTGCAACCGGCCCGCGCGCGCCTTGTCGACGGTGTCGGCGGTCTCGCCCTCGGCGTACTGGTAGCCGCTGCGGCCGCGGATGCGCTGGTCGCCACCGGAACAGAACGCCCAGCCACCGTCTTTCGGGCTCGGCCCGTTGCCGGTGAGCAGCACCGCACCCACATCCGACGACATGCGCGCGTGGTCGAGCGCGCGATACAGCTCGTCGACGGTGTGCGGGCGGAAGGCGTTGCGCACCTCGGGCCGGTCGAAGGCCACGCGCACGGTGCCCTGTTCGACGTGCCGGTGATAGGTGATGTCGGTCAGGTCTTCGAACCCGGGGACGGGCCGCCACAGCTTCGGATCGAAAGTCACGACACCGATTATTGCCCTACCGCATGGGGCGAGCCTACGAGGCGGTAACACCGCAGGTCGAGCGGTCGCGCGAGCATCGCGCGCGCGGGTGCGTATAGTTGCGCCTGCTCGTTCATCGAACCGATCCGGAGGAACCTGAAAGTGGTTGCAGCACTGTCTGAATCCCTGCTCGACGACGCCAAGCGTCCGGCTTTCCTTGCTGACGCCGTCGAGGTTCTCGACGCCGAGGTCTCGGACAAAGGTGGTGCGTCCGGCCTGGCCGTGAAGGGTGGTTACGCGGCGGTCAAGAAGATCAGCCCCACCATCGTTCCCGACGCGCTGGCCTCGCTGGCGCCGAAGCTGCTCGACCAGCTCCAGCCGTACTGGGCCGAATTCACCGCCTCGGGCACCGGCACCTTCGCCGATCTGCTGAGCGCCAAGTCCGACGAGGTCGCCGAGTCGCTGCTGGCCGTCACCGACGCCCGCGCCGAGGCGTCGACCCGTCCCGCGCTGCAGAAGGTGTACTCCTCGATGCGCGGTTCGGCCAAGAAGCACGTCATCGAGGCGCTGCCGCGCGTCGGCGATCTGGTGCAGAAGCACGCGGGCTGAGTTTCCCGCACACACCGAAGGCCGGTGTGGTTCGTACGCGAACCGCACCGGCCTTTCGCATGTCCTGTGACCACTGTCACCCCGGGGGATTCGCGGGAACCGTCCGCCACGGCCACGCCCGGTCGCGGGTAAATTCCGCCGCCGCGACTGTGAGCGAGATAACCGCGCCGGTAAACGGCGGGAAAATTGCGGGTTGCCGTGAATTATGGAGCGCGCGAGGATGCCGCGAACGATTGGCTACTGCCGACCGGAATCGATTACCGTGCCTCTCGAGCGGTTCGGAAAGAGGAATTGCTTGCTGCGGAAATCGCATCTTCCGCTGGGTACAGATGAAATGACTGCATTGCGCAGGTCGAAAGGAAGTCCGGTCACATGATCTCTCGTAAGGCCCTCGCCGCCACCGGTGCCGCCGCTACCGCCGCCGTCATGTTCTTCGGTCCGGCCGCTATGGCGAACGCTGAGGACAGCGGCTCCGCCAGCGGTTCCGCCGAGCTGCTCGAGCTGTCCACCGGCTCGGCCGGCCTGCTCGAAGGCCCCGCCGCCGGCTCCAGCGTGCTCGAGTCGGGCAGTGGCGCCATCGACGGCCTCACCTCCGCCGTCCTCAACATCGTCGACGCCGTCACCGGCATCAAGGACCTCACCGCTCCCGCCGAGTGAGCTGATCCCACCCTCGGCCCTTGTGCCGAAACGAAATCCGGCGACCGGGCCACGGCCCCGTCGCCGGATTTCTTTGTCTTGACGACTTGTTTGCGAACCGATGTATCTCGAACAGATAAACATAGTAATAGCCATACCTTTCGAGCCATCGGCAGCTAATTGCCCGGAACCGCCGGGGAATTGGTCTCCGGCACCATGACGGTGCCGCAGGGCTCCGGCGGTGACGTATCCAACGTGGGCCGGAGGCAGACGCGTCCCGCCCCGTCTGACAGGCTGGTGATTGTGAATCCGTCAACTGCGCAGGCACGAGTGGTCGTCGACGAGTTCGTGCGCGGCGGCGTCCGCGAGGTGGTGCTGTGCCCCGGATCGCGCAACGCACCGCTCGCCTTCGCCCTGCAGGCCGCCGACGCGGCCGGACGGCTGCGGCTGCACATGCGCATCGACGAGCGCACCGCGGGATTCCTCGCGATCGGCCTTGCGGTGTCGTCGGGGCGGCCCGTCCCGGTGGTGATGACCTCCGGTACCGCCGTAGCCAACCTGGCCCCCGCCGTGCTCGAGGCGAACTACGCGCGGGTGCCGTTGATCGTGGTCAGCGCGAACCGGCCCTACGAGATGCTCGGCACCGGCGCCAACCAGACCGTCGAACAGCTCGGCCTGTTCGGCAGCCAGGTGCGCGCGACCATCAGTCTCGGACTGGCCGAAGCGGAGGCCGGTGAGGCGAACTATCCGAGGCAGAACAGCGTGTGGCGCTCGGCCGTGTGCCGGGTGCTCGCCGCCGCGCGCGGTACCCGCTCCGGCAACGCGGGACCGGTGCAGTTCGACATCCCGCTGCGCGAGCCCCTGGTCCCCGAGCTGTCCGACGACGTGATCCCCGTCGGTCGCGAGGGTGACAAGCCGTGGACTGCCACCCAGTACGCGACCCTCGACGTGCCGCTCGACATCGACCTCACCCCGGACACCGTCGTCATCTCCGGCCACGGTGCAGGTCTGCGCCCCGAGCTCGCGGCGCTGCCGACGGTCGCCGAGCCGACCGCGCCCATGCACGGCCCGGCCCTGCATCCGCTCGCGCTGTCGCTGCTGGCGCCGAAGCAGGCCATCATCACTGGTCGGCCCACGCTGCACCGGCAGGTGTCGCGGGTGCTCGCCGATCCGAACGTCACCGTGTACGCGCTCACCACGGGTCCACGCTGGCCCGATGTGTCCGGCAATGTCGTCGGCACCGGTACCCGCGCGGTCACCACCGGAAACCCGGACCCGGCGTGGCTGGCCCGCTGCGCCGATCTGAACAATCAGGCCGAAGCGGTGGTCCGCGCCGAGCTGGCGAGCCACCCCAAGGCCACCGGCCTGCACGTCGCCGCCGTGGTCATGGACGCTCTGCGCGAGGGTGATCAGCTGCTGCTCGGCGCATCGAACCCCGTGCGCGACGCCGCACTGGTGTCGAGCCCGCGCCGAGGTGTGCGGGTGCTGTCCAACCGTGGCGTCGCGGGCATCGACGGCACCGTCTCCGGCGCGGTGGGTGCCGCGTTGGCCCACCCCGGCCGCACGATCGCCCTCATGGGCGACCTGACGTTCCTGCACGACGCGTCCGGCCTGCTCATCGGCCGCGGCGAACCGCGCCCCGGCAACCTGACCATCGTGGTCGCCAACGACGACGGCGGCGGCATCTTCGAGCTGCTCGAACAGGGCGACCCGCAGTACGCGGGAGTGTTCGAGCGGGTCTTCGGCACGCCGCACGGCATGGATCTGGCCGCGCTGTGCGCCGCCTACCGCATTCCGCATCGCGGCGTCGACCCCGCCGAACTCGCGGAGGAACTCGCCGTCGACGCGCACGGCATGCGGGTGCTCGAGGTGGCCACCGAACGGTCGAGCCTACGCGAGCTACACGCCACCGTGCGCGCCAAGATCGCCGGCTAGAGCTCGTCCTCCTCGTCGACGAACGCGTCCCCGTCGTCGAGCGGCACCTCGATGCTCTGCTCGATCACATCGGCCGGATTGGCCCGGTCGGCGTCCTGATCGACCCGGGCCGCCATCTCCTCGCTGTAGTCGGCGCTGTCGACGAAAGCCGGGTCGTCGGGGACATCGTCGCGGAAGGCCGACTGCTCCTGCTCCACGCGATCGGCCTCGGGGACCTCGTCCAGCGGGCGGGCGGTGTCGTAGTCGATCATCGGTACTCCTCTGTCGTCGTCGTTGCCTCGGACGGGTGTCGCTGATCGGGTCGTGCGCTGTCCAGAGTGCGCCGTTCGCCGGTTCTCGGCAACCCACACCGATGATTCCGGCACCGTCGGGTCGTCTCGTTCTGTATGGAGCCGCAATTCGATTTCGCCCCGGCCGCCCGTTCGCTGGCCACCGTCGTCGCCGGGATCACCGACGACCAGTTCACCGCCCCCACCCCGTGCGTCGGCCTCGACGTTCGTGACCTGATCCGCCATGCCGTCGAGCTCACCGAAGCGTTCCGCCAGGCCGCGACCAAGGAGTCCGTCGGTCGGTCCACGCCACCCGGCGTGGTCGACGACGAGCTGTCCGCCGATTGGCGCACCAGGATTCCCACGCAGCTCGACGCGCTCGTCGAGGCATGGCGGGTGCCCGAGGCCTGGGACGGTGAGACCGAAGCCGGTGGGGTGGTGATGCCGGCTGCGGCGATGGCGATGGTCGCGCTCGACGAGCTCGTCGTCCACGGGTGGGATCTGGCGGTGTCGACCGGTCAGGTACTCGAGGTCGACTCCGGTCATCTGGAGGTTCTGCTCGATTTTCTGGGAGAGACCGATCCGGAGGGGACGCCCGGGTTGTTCGGGCCGGTCGTCGCTGTCGCCGAGGACGCGCCCGCACTCGACCGGGTGTTGGGGCTCACCGGTCGCGATGCGGGATGGAAGCCTCCGGCCTAGCGCTGCGAGGTGGAAGCCGCGAGTCTGGTGCTGCTGGGTGGAAGCTGCGGGTCTGGCGCTGCGGGCCTGTTTGCCCGAACTCGCGGGTCGAACGTTGTCCTACGACCGTTGGTCGGCGTAGGCCGCGTCGACGAAGGTGCCTGCCATCGTCGCCACGGTCGCGGCGCGCGCGGCCCGGTCGGCTGCCTCCCGATCGATCGGATCGCCGCTGGCCAGGAGGCGGTAGTAGAGCGGTGCGGAGACCGCTGACAGCACCGCGCGGGCATCCGTGCCCGCGGGTGCTTCGCCGCGAGCGACCGCGTCGTGGACACAGGGCGCCCACTCGTCGAGGCGGGTGTCGTAGAAGGCGTGCAGCGCGTTCGCGGTGTCGGCGTCGACGGTAGCGGCGGCGATCACGGCCCGGAACAGGTTGCCTTGGCGTGGGTCGGTGAGGGTTTTGGCGACCAGGCGGGCGTTCGCGGTCAGGTCGTCGAGCAGGGCGCCGGTGTCGGTGCGGGGCAGCGACTGCTCGGCCATATCGATCAGGAGGTCCGCGACCAGGCCCGCGGGTGTGCGCCAGCGCCGGTAGACGGTGGTCTTGCCGACGCCCGCCGTCGCGGCGACTTCGGTCAGATCGAGCCCGGCCAAGCCGCGTTCGGCGAGCAGATCGCCGGTCACCTGCAGGACGGCTTCACGAACCCGCGCGGTGCGCCCACCTGGGCGAACGGACCCGGGCCAAGCGATATCGTGCTGCATAACGGAACTCCTGTTTCATTTACGGCGAATCGGGTGTACTGTCCGAAGCGTTAACGAAACTATAGACCCTTTAGGAGTTCTCATGGAGTATCGGCGGCTCGGCGCTTCGGGTCTGCACGTTCCGGCCCTCGGTTTCGGGGCAGGCACCTTCGGCGGGCGTGGTCCCCTGTTCAGCGCGTGGGGCGATACCGACGCGGCCCAGGCCAGGCGGTTGATCGACGTCAGCCTCGAGGCCGGGGTAACCCTGTTCGACACGGCGGATGTCTATTCCGACGGTGCGTCCGAGGAAGTGCTCGGCGCCGCGATCAAGGGCAGGCGCGACAAGGTGCTGTTGTCCACCAAGTCGGCGCTACCCACCGGTCCCGGTGCTGACGACGCCGGTGCGGGCCGGGCCAGGCTCATCCGCGCGGTCGATGCGTCGCTGCGCCGCCTCGGTACCGACTATCTCGACCTGTTCCAGCTGCACGCCTTCGACGCGGGCACACCGCTGCTCGAAACACTCTCGGCGCTGGGCGATCTCGTGCAGGTAGGCAAGATCCGCTATGTCGGTGTCTCCAACTTCGCCGGTTGGGAACTGATGAAAACCCTGGCCACCGCTGAGGCGCGCGGCCTTCCGAAACCCGTGGCGCACCAGGTTTACTACTCTCTGGTCGGGCGCGACTACGAGTGGGAGCTCATGCCGCTCGGTGCCGATCAGGGTGTCGGCGCGGTGGTGTGGAGCCCGCTCGGCTGGGGCCGTCTCACCGGGAAAGTCCGTCGTGGCCAGCCACTTCCGGCGGGCAGTCGACTGCACGACACGGCGCAAGCCGGTCCACCCGTCGACGACGAGCACCTCTACGACGTCGTCGACGTGCTCGACACCATTTCGGCCGAGACCGGCCGCAGCGTCCCACAGATCGCCCTGAACTGGCTGCTCACCCGTCCCACCGTCGCCACCGTCCTGATCGGCGCCCGCAACGAGGAACAGCTGCGGCAGAACCTCGGCGCCGTCGGCTGGCAACTCGACCCGGAACACCTCGCCGCCCTCGACGCGGCGAGCGCCACCACACCCCCGTACCCCTACTACCCGTACCACCGCTTACCGGACTTCGCCCGGCTCAACCCGCCCGTGGTCCGCGCGGCCTGATCAGTACACGTCGCGTACGTAGCGCTTCTCGGCGACCAGTTGCTTCTTGAAGGCCAGTGCGCCCGCCTCGTCGAGCTTGCCGTGGATGCGGGCGATCCGCAGCAGGGTGTCGTCGACGTCCTTGGCCATGCGAGCGGCGTCACCGCACACGTAGAAGTGGGCGCCCTCGCACAGCCACGACCACAACTCGGCGCCGTGCTCGATCATCCTGTGCTGCACATAGATCCGCTCGCGCTGATCACGAGAAAAGGCCAGGTCGAGGCGGGTCAGGAAGCCCGAGCGGAACATGTCCCCCAGCTCGGTGCGGTAGTAGAAGTTGTGTGCCGCGTGCTGGTCGCCGAAGAACAACCAGTTGCGCCCGGTCGCGCCGACGGCCCGGCGTTCGTGCAGGAACCCACGGAAAGGAGCGATACCGGTACCGGGGCCGACCATGATCATCGGCACGGTCGGGTCGAGCGGTGGACGGAAATGCGGTGCCCGCTGGAGGAAGATCGGCACCTCGGCCCCGGCGCGGTCGGCCAGGAAGGTCGAGCACACCCCGCCTCGGCGCACTGAATCACCCACCGGGTCGCCGTAGCGCAACACACCTACCGTCAGCTGTACCTCGTCCGGCGTGGTGAGCGGGCTGGACGAAATCGAATATTGGCGCGGCTGCAACTTTTTCAGTGCACCGAGCCAGTCGACCAGGTCGGTCCGCACCGGGAAGTCCCGCAGCACGTCCACGGCCTGGCGGTCCCACAGGTAACTCGCCAACTCGTTGCGGTTGTCCCGGCGCAGCAGTTTGGCCAGTTGCGGGTGCGGATTCCGCTCGGCGATGAACCCGAGTAGATCGTTGCTCACCTTGGTGATGTCGAAATGTGTGCGCAGTGCGTCGGTGAGCAGCAGCTCCCGCCCGTCGACCTCCACCGCGCGTCGTCCGTCGAGGCCGGTAGCCGCGAGCCACTCCGCCACGAGGTCGTCACAGTTGGTCGGCAGCACACCCAAGGAATCGCCCACCTCGTAGGTGGCATCGAGGTTGTGCAGGTCGAAACCGAAGCGGCGCACCTCTTTCGGCGATCCCGGTGCGCTCAGCACTTCGTTGCGCATGAGGGTGGCGAGTACAGGGGACTGACGGGTGAAGGGTGCGGCCGGTGTGCGCCGCGAAGGTGTGTTCTGCGGGCGATCGAGGACGGAGGCGCCACCTCGACCGCTCGGTCGGCTCGCTGTCTGCGCGGGATAAGGCTGCGGCGGGGCCGCCTGTATTGCGGAGTGCTGGGTCGTCGCCGTGAATCCAGGGGGCCACGTCGCTGTTGGTACAGGTGCGAATCCCGGCGTGGCAGGGGCCGTCGACCCGGGCAGGGCCGTGCCGAAGTGGTTGCCTGCGTCAGCCGAGGGGGAACCGACGAGTGGCGCTGCGGACGGGAAAGTGGTTGCGGGCGGGCCGGAGTCGAATCGGGGCGTGCCCGCGGTTGAGGGGATGCCGGTCAGCGCAGATCCGGCTGAACTCGTGCCGAATGTTGTGGGAGTGCCGGCCGGTGAACCAACGTCGGCCGGTGAACCGACGCCGGCCGGTGAACCGACGCCGGACGGTGAACCGACGCCGGACGGCGAACCGGGGCCGGACGCCGACGAACCGGGGCCGGACGCCGGGGTGAGGGCGGCGAGGACATCGGTGAGCCACTGGTCGGCGGCGTCGTCGAAATCGGGTTCGCTGTCGACGCGGGGGAGTAGACGGTGGGCGCCGCGCGCGGCGAGAAGGGTGTCGAGAGTGCGGCCATGGCCGCAGAAGTCGTCGTAGGAGGAGTCGCCGAGGGCGAAGACCGCGTAGCGGACTCGGGGGAGGCGGATAGCGGTGTCCTCGAACCGGGCGAGGAAGTCGGCACCGTTGTCCGGCGGACCACCGTCACCGAAGGTGCTGGTGACGACGAGAACATCACCTTCCAGCGCGGTGGGCTCGCAGGAGTCCATATCGAGCAGCTTGGGCGCGAACCCGCCATCGGCGAGCCGCGCCGCCACCGAGGCGGCCAGCTCCTCAGCGTTGCCGGTTTGCGAAGCCCACAACACCGTCACAGTTGTGGATAACGCACCACCCGCTCCTGGCTCGGCTCCGCCCGCCGAGACGCCTACGGCACCCGGTCGGCCGAGAACCGCATCGCCGGTGGGTCCGCCGTTGGCTACCGCACCACCTGGGCTGAAGTCTCCGAAGGGAGAGTTACCGAACGGCTGCCCACCGACCGGCATTCCGATACCAGGGCTGCCGGCGGATTCCCCGGCAGTGCCGGGACCACGGGAGTACATGCCGGCCAACATGCCGTCGATCCACAAGCGGGCCTGCGGTGACAGCGGGGCGGTGGCAGGCAGCACGGGCTGACCGGACACCGGAAGAGATTGCAGCCCAGCGAGATACCCACCGAGATAGATGCGCTCGGACTCGCTGAGTAATGGCGAGATCCCCGCATCGAGCCCGAGCATCTCAGCCAACGGATGCGGACCTCCGTGACCGGGTCCCGGGACCGCCGGGCTCTCCGGGGCGAACCCGACCGGTTGACGGGTGTCGGCTGACGGCTGACCAGTGTGCGCGGTCGACGGTGTGGGTTGCCCGGCCGGCATGGCGTTTTGGGGCAACCGGCCGGCCTCTGGGGAACCTTGCTGCATCGGAACTCCCGTCGAGGATTCCGGCGCCGGCCCCACACGGCGCAGCGCGACCGCGCACGCCTTGAACTCCGGTTGCAGGGAGGTGGGGTCGACGGCGTCGTTGGTGACGGCGTTGATCGTCAGGTATTCGCCCTGTTCGTCATTCCAGTGGAAAGGAGCGAAGCAGTCGCCGGGACGGACCCGGTCGCTGATGCGTACCGGGAGAACGGCTCGCCCACGACGGGAGGCGATTTCGAGCTGATCGCCAGGTTTCAGGTCGAGGCGGGCGGCGTCGTCGGGGTGCACCTCGACGAACGGTTCCGGGTTGAGTTTGGTCAGTTTGGTGACCTTGCCGGTCTTGGTCATGGTGTGCCACTGATGTTGCAGCCGACCGGTATTGAGCAGGAAGGGGTAGTCGTCATCAGGAAGTTCAGCAGCGGGCAGGTGGGGGCGAGGGAAGAACACCGCGCGCCTGCTCGGCGTGGCGAAGGCCAGCGCGGGGGTGTGACCGTCGGCATCTACGTGCAGCGGCTGGTGGATGCCGTCGTTGCGGTAGCGGATCGGGTTGCGTGGGCTGTCGCTGTCGTTGCACGGCCACTGCATCGGGCCCTCACGCAGGCGGTCGTAACTCATCCCGCTCAGGTCGTAGCCGGTGGCGGGATTGGTGAACTGGCGCAACTCGTCGAAAACCTCGGCGCTGGAGGTGAAGTCGAAACCGGGAAAACCCATGGCGGTGGCCACCTGGGCGATGAGCAGCCAGTCGGGCCGGGCTTCACCGACCGGGTCGACGGAGCGGCGCAACAGGGTGACATTGCGTTCCGAATTCACCATCACCGCATCGCTTTCCGCCCACAGCGTGGCGGGCAGCAGCAGATCGGCATAGGAGTTGGTCGCGGTCTCGGTGTAGGCGTCCTGCACCACCACCAGTTCGGCCGCCTCGAGCCCGGCGATCACCGTCTTCCGGTTGGCGACGGTGGCAACGGGATTGGTGCAGATGATCCACGCCGCCTTGATCTCGCCGTCGGCCAGACCGGCGAACATGTCGATGGTTCCCGGCCCCGCTTCGGTGCGCAGCGTGCCCTCGGGCAGGTCCCACGCGGTCTCGACGAAGGCGCGGTCGGCGGGGGAGAGCAGGCTGCGCTGGCCGGGCAGCCCCGGCCCCATGTAGCCCATCTCGCGCCCGCCCATCGCGTTGGGCTGGCCGGTCAGCGAGAACGGCCCACTGCCGGGTCGGCAGATCGCGCCGGTGGCCAGGTGCAGGTTGATCAGGGCATTGGTGTTCCAGGTGCCGTGCGTGGACTGGTTGAGCCCCATCGTCCACAGCGACATCCACTCGCCCGCCTCGGCGATCATGGTCGCCGCGGTCCTGATGTCGGCTTCGGGGAGCCCGGTGAGTTCGGCGACCCGCTTCGGCGGGTAGTCCGCGAGGAACTCCGGCATCGCCTCCCAGCCCTCGGTGTGTTCGGCGATGAAGTCGGTGTCGATGGCGCCGTCGGCGACGAGCAGGTGCAGCAGGCCGTTGAGCAGGGCGAGGTCGGTGCCCGGCGCGATCTGCAGGAACAGGTCGGCGCGCGCGGCCGTTTCGGTGCGCCGCGGGTCGACCACGATCAGTTTGGCGCCGGCTTTGAGCCGGTCGGCCATGCGAAGGAACAGGATCGGATGGCAGTCGGCCATGTTCGCGCCGGTGACGAAGAACAGGTCGGCGTGTTCGAAGTCGTCGTAGGAGCCGGGCGGTCCGTCGGCGCCGAGCGACTGCTTGTAGCCGGTGCCGGCACTGGCCATGCACAGCCGCGAGTTGGCTTCGATGTGTTTGGTGCGCAGGTACCCCTTGGCGAGTTTGGTCGCCAAGTATTGGGCTTCCAGCGACATCTGCCCGGACACGTAGAGCGCGATGGCGTCGGGCCCGTGTTCATCGAGGACCGCGCGCAGCCGGTCGGCGGTTTCGCGCACCGCGTCGTCCACCGGCAGCGCGACAGGCGCCTGACCACGCTCGGGACGGTGGTAGGCGGTGGTCATCCGGCCGGGTGCGGCCATCATCTCCGCGTGCGTCGCGCCCTTGGTGCAGAGCCGGCCCGCGTTCGCGGGATGCAGCTTGTCGCCGCTCACCTTGGCGATCACCGGTGCGCCGGACTGGTCGATCGTGGTCCGGACGGAGATGCCGCAGCCGACGCCGCAGTACGAGCACTGCGTGCGCACAGAATCGTCGCCGGTCATGCGCGTCCCCCTCGGCATGCTCGGGCGCCCTGCGTGGTGACGCGGGTAGGCGTGTCCGGGCGCTGACCTGTCATGGCACCGATCATCCGCACCCGGCGTTGCGCTCGATTTAACGAACGTTATGTCCAGGTGACAATCGACCTCACCGGTCGAAATTCCGGCTGTGAGGTTGCCACCGAAATATAGTCCCTGATCAGGGGATCTTTCGGGGTTTGCCGCAGATCCGAGGGGGTGGCCGGCGTGACCGGACTCACCCGGGCAAATCGGCGCAGGTCAGCCCATTTTGTAGCCGCGATGCAGGGCGACGACACCGCCGGTGAGGTCACGCCACTGCACCGAGTCCCAGCCCGCGTCGGCGATGCGCCTGGCCAGCCTGCGCTGGTTCGGCCACGCCCGGATCGACTCGGCCAGGTACACGTAGGCATCCGGGTTGGAGCTCACCGCGCGCGCCACCCGGGGCAGCGCCTTCATGAGGTACTCCATGTAGACGGTGCGGAACGGCCCGAACACCGGGGTCGAGAATTCGCACACCACGAGCCGGCCGCCCGGCTTGGTGACGCGCAGCATCTCGCGCAACGCCAGGTCGATATCGGCCACATTGCGCAAACCGAAGGAGATGGTCACCGCATCGAACGAGTCGTCGGCGAACGGCAGCGCCATCGCGTCGCCCGCCACCATCGGAACCTGTCGGAACCGGCCCGCGGCGAGCATGCCCTGGGAGAAGTCGGCCGCCACACACCAGGCGCCGGATTTGCCGAGTTCCACGGTGGACACACCGGTGCCCGCGGCCAGGTCGAGCACCCGCTCACCGGGCCGAAGGGCGAGCGCGCGTCGTGTCGCCCACCGCCAGTACCGGTCCTGACCACCGGAGATGACCGTGTTGGTGAGGTCGTAGCGTTTCGCCACACCGTCGAACATCGACGCGACCTCGTGGGGTTGCTTGTCCAGCGAAGCCCGAATCGGTTCCCGCTGCTCTGTTGTCGCCACGATTCGAGCTTATCCGCCCGCTCGGGGCTAGGCCGAGCGCGGCAACCGCTGCCGCATCCCGGTGACGTCGGCGTAGTGGCCCATCAGTTCGGTGCAGATGGCGGGCCAGGTGCGGTGCAGCACCGACTTGCGTGCCGCGGCCGCGAACCGGGCACGCTGATCGGCGTCGCGCAGCGCCGACACCGCGCTCGGCAGCAACTCGGCGAACCGGTCCACCGGCAGCAGATAACCGTTGCGGCAGTGCGCGATCAGGTCACGCGGTCCGCCGGCGTCCGGCCCGATCACCGGCACCCCCGACGACAACGCTTCCTGCACGCCCTGGCAGAACGTCTCGTGCTCGCCCGGATGCACCATCACATCGAGGCTGGCGTAATGGGTGGCCAGTTCGGACCCGCCCAGTTCGCCGGTGAACACCGCGCGCGGCATCAGCCTGCTCAGCCGCGCCCGCTCCGGCCCGTCACCGACCACGACGAGCTGAATGGACGGGTCATCGGCGAGCGCGGCCAACCGGTCCACATGCTTCTCCGGCGCGAGCCTACCGACGAACCCGACCACCAACCGCTCGCTCGATCCCAGCCAGCTCGCCCGCAGTTCGGCACTACGCGCGGCCGGGTTGAACCGGTCGACATCCACGCCGCGCCCCCACCGGTGCACCCGGGGAATTCCGTGTTCGGCCAGGTCGGCCGCGGCCGCCGACGACGGGGCGAGCGTGCGCGTGGCTCCCTCGTGGATCCGGCGCGTCCACGCCCAAGCCGCCCGCGCCGCCAGTCCGAGCCCGTAGCTCTTGGCGAAACCGGCCACATCGGTCTGATACACCGCGATCGAGGGCAGGTCGAGGCGGGTGGCGGCGGCGAGCCCGCCCGCGCCCAGCAGAAATGGCGAGGCCAAATGCACCACGTCCGGGTCGAACTCGGCGATCGCGGCGGTGATCCCGGGTTGTGGCAGGCCGACGGGCAGCGAACTCACCTTCGGCACCATCATCGCGGGCACCCGATGCACCGGGAACCGGCCGTGCAGGCGCGGGGCGGGCGGTGCGCCGCGCAGCGTATCGGGCGCCACGATCATGGCATCGTGCCCGTGCTGGTCCAGGTGATCGAGCACCCGGAGCACGGAATTGACGACGCCGTTCATGTTCGGCAGGAAAGACTCCGAGACGATGGCTACGCGCACACTCCAAGAGTGACCGCCACACCGCGCGCCACGCCCACACCGACGTGAAGCCGGGGCGAACAGCAGGGGAAAGTTACCGCTGTCTGCGCCGCACCAGCCACAGGGCGGGCAGCGCGAGCGCCCACACCACCACGATCACCGACGCGGCGGGCACGATCGCCACCCGCGCGTCGCGTCCGGCCACCCGGACCAGGTCGGGGTCGCGGGTGCTGTACTCCACGTTGATGCGCTGACCGGCGGTGAGATTGGTGGGATAGAGGATCCCGACCTTCGGATTGTGGGTGACGCTGTCGGGCGTCACATACATCACCGCCGAGCGCAGCCGCCCCGCCGAGAGCACCTCACCGGAGGTGACCCCACGGTTGTGCTCGATCTCGTAATCGTTGCGCCATGCCGCGAGTACCAGCAGCACCATGAGCACGCTGATCACCGTCGCGGTACCGAGGATTCCGGTACGAACCCGCCGCAGGCGATCGGAGTACCTATCCGACTGGCTGGTTTCCGACACCACGCCACCCTAACGGTGGGCTGCACTAGCGTGTGCCACCATGTCCCGAAAATTCAGCTTCACCGTGCCTTATGCCGTCCCGGTCGAAGATCTTCACCGGGCACTCGTCGACGACGCGATCTGGCAGGAGCGGTTCGCCGCCGCCGAGACCGCGACGCTGGAACTCTCCCATCCCGACGGACCGGATTCGATCCGCATCGAGATGACCGAAACACCCGGCCGGGACAAGGTTCCCGCGCTGGTCCGCAAGGTTCTCAAGAGCGATCTCGTGCTCGCCCGCACCGATGTCTGGCAGCCGCTGGACGGCGAGGTCGCCAAGGGCAGCTTCACCGGGCGCACCGGCGGCATCACCACCGAGATGTCGGGCACCTACGAGCTGCGTCCCACCGCCGAGGGCAGCGAGATCGAGGTCGTCGGCACCGTCACCGTCAAGGTGCCCCTGGTGGGCGGCGCCATCGAGCCGCTGGCCGAACAACTGCACCAGCGCGTCCTCAACAGCGAACGCAAGTTCATCGAGGGCTGGTTCGCGAAGCTCAGCTGAACGGCGTCAGTTCGTCGGCGCGTAGGGAAGCGCGACCGGCCGTTCGCCACAGGCGGGCGGTCAGGTCGTCGTCCTCGTCGGTCACCAGGTTGCCCATCACGCGAACGGCGGTGCGCTGCAGGTACTTCGAGCGCATCACCGGCGGGCCGCCGAGGGGGACCATCTTCGGGTGCGTGGCCAGCCCGGCCAGCCTGCGGGCCACGGAGAACGTGCGCCCGTAGCGCTCGTGCAGCAGTTGCGGCCACACCCGCGTCATGTCCGGTTCGTCGAGCAGATCGGCGAGCAGATGACCACCTTCGAGGCCGTAGTCGATGCCTTCGCCGTTGAGCGGATTCACGCAGCCCGCGGCGTCACCGACCAGCACCCAGTTGCGTCCGGCCACGTTGGACACCGCCCCGCCCATCGGCAGCAGCGCGGAGGCCACCGCGCGCAGTTCGCCCTCGAACTCCCATTCCTCGCGGCGCAGCCGGGTGTAGTGCTCGAGCAGCGGTTTCAGCGCGATATGCGACGGCCGTGCCTCGGTGGCCAGCGAACCGACACCGATATTCACCTCACCGTTGCCGAGCGGGAAGATCCAGCCGTAGCCGGGGACGAGCTGGTCGTCGGCATTGCGCAATTCCAGGTGCGAGGAGATCCACTGGTCGTCGCTGCGGCCGGAGGTGATGTAGGCGCGGGCAGCGGTGCCGTAGGCGTAGCGGCGATGCCAGGTGCGGCCGAGCTGTTTGCCGACGGGGGAGCGAACCCCGTCGGCGACGACGAGCACCCGGCAGTTCACGGTGTGCGTGGTGTCGCCGATACGCACGGTCACCCCGGTGACCCGATCGCCGTCGCGCAGCACCTCGGTGACCTTCGCGCCGTCGACCATCCGGGCACCGGACTTGATCGCCGTCTCCCGTAACGTGTTGTCGAGTTCGGTTCGCGGAACGGCGCTTCCGTAGGTGGGAAACGACCCGCCCGGCCAGGGCAGCAGCGCCTCCCGCCCGAACCCGGCCATCCGCAATCCATGGTTCACCGTGTGCGCACGCAACCACTCGCCGAGTCCGAGATGTTCCAATTCGGCGGTGGCGCGCGGGGTGAGACCGTCACCGCAGGTCTTGTCGCGCGGGAAGACAGCCGAATCGAGCAGCAGCACATCGCGTCCGGCGCGGGCCGCCCACGCCGCCGAGGCGGAACCCGCAGGTCCGGCCCCCACCACGAGCACCTCTACGGTGTCGGGCAGCGTCGCGTGGTCGGCGGGGACGACATCCGGTGAACCCATGGCTCAATACTGGCACCTCGCGCGGTTGTGCGAGAGTGTCGGGTACACCGGGAAATCTCACGTGTGACGGGGTTCATCGGCTGTAGCGCAGGAACACGCTAGGTTGCTACCCGTCGGGGTCGGACGCATCGCTGGGAGAAACTAATGAGCACATCGGCTGTGAGCGACGAGAGCACCGTGGTTGCCGGGGTCGATCTCGTCGATCCGGAACTCGCCGCCACCGTGCGCGACGGGTTGGCCGCAGTCGAGAAACTGCTCGTCGACGAACTCTCCGACGGCGAGGAATTCCTGCAGGAGGCCGCGTTACATCTGGCCAGGGCGGGCGGTAAGCGGTTCCGGCCGCTGTTCACGCTGCTCACCGGTCAGCTCGGCCCGAATCCCACCGATCCCGCACTGGTCACCGCGGGTACGGTCGTCGAACTCGTGCACCTTGCCACCCTCTACCACGACGACGTGATGGACGAGGCCACCCAGCGCCGCGGCGCCGAGAGCGTGAACTCGCGCTGGGGCAACAACATCGCCATCCTCGCGGGCGACTACCTCTTCGCGCACGCCTCCCGCCTCACCTCGACCCTCGGCCCCGACGCGGTGCGCATCATCGCCGAGACGTTCGCCGAGCTGGTCACGGGTCAGATGCGGGAAACCATGGGTGCCAAGCAGACCCAGGACCCCGTCGAGCACTACCTGAAGGTGGTGTGGGAGAAGACCGGTTCGCTCATCGCCGCCGCGGGCCGCTTCGGTGGCACCTTCTCCGGCGCCGACAGCGAGCACGTCGAACGCCTGGCCCGCCTCGGTGACGCGGTCGGTACCGCCTTCCAGATCTCCGACGACATCATCGACATCTCGTCGTCGTCGGAACAGTCCGGCAAGACGCCCGGCACCGACCTGCGCGAAGGCGTGCACACCCTGCCCGTGCTCTACGCCCTGCGCGAGTCCGGCGCCGACGGCGACCGCCTGCGCACCCTGCTCGACCACCCGCTCGATACCGATGCCGAGGTCGACGAGGCCCTGGAACTGCTGCGCCGCTCGCCCGGCATGGCGATGGCCAAGGACAAGCTGCAGGAATACGCCGACCTGGCCGACGCCGAACTGGCCGCCCTGCCCGCAGGCCCCGCCAACGACGCCCTCACCCGCCTCGTCCGCTACACCATCGAACGAGTCGGCTGACCCGGAACTTCTCGCCCCCCGCACCCGTTCACTAAACGCGAGCAACCCGTCCGGATCCGAAAGCAACACCTGATCTCGTACGGACATGGGTAACTCGCCGGGAACGGGCTGACCAGACCCTCCACCTCTGTCTGGCCGCCAACGCGAGCCCGCCCGCACTGGAGTCTGGCCAAAAATCGCGGAGAGGCGGAACAGCATGTTGCGAACGATCGGGCTGATGGTCGCCATGTCGGCGCTCATCGTCGCCATCGGCGCGATGTTCCGCAGCCCGACCATCCTCGTCATCTCGATCGTGCTGGCCGTGGCGATGAACGCCTACGCCTATTTCAACAGCGACAAGCTGGCGTTGAAGGCCATGCACGCCCAACCGGTGAGCGAGCTGGAAGCCCCGGTCATGTACCGCATCGTGCGGGAACTGGCGACCGCGGCGCGCCAGCCGATGCCGCGCCTCTACATCAGCCCGACCAACGCGCCCAACGCCTTCGCCACCGGGCGCAATCCCCGGCACGCTGCGGTGTGCTGTACCAGCGGCATCCTGCAATTACTCGACGAACGCGAGTTGCGCGCGGTGCTCGGCCACGAACTGTCGCACGTCTACAACCGCGACATTCTCATCTCGTCGGTGGCGGGCGCGATGGCCTCGGTCATCACCGGTCTGGCCAACTTCGCGTTCCTGGCGAGTTCGTTCGGCAACCGCGACGGGCAGGGCCCCAATGTCATCGGCGTGTTGCTTGTCTCGCTGCTGGGCCCGATCGCGGCCGGGCTGATCAAGATGGCGGTGTCACGTTCCCGCGAGTACCAGGCCGACCAGTCCGGTGCCGAACTCACCGGCGACCCGCTCGCCCTCGCCTCGGCACTGCGCAAGATCGAACGGGGCGTCCAGGCGGCCCCCCTGCCGCCGGACCCGAAGATCACCAGCGAATCGCACCTGATGATCGCCAACCCGTTCCGCGCGGGCGACCGCATCGCCCGCTGGTACTCCACCCACCCCCCGACCGCCGATCGCATCAGGCGGCTCGAGGAGATGGCGGGCGGAACGCACCGGTTCTGAGGAACTAGCGGTAGTTCACGAACTGCAGCGCGATACCGAAGTCCTCGCCCTTGAGTAGCGAGATCACGGCCTGCAGATCGTCGCGCTTCTTGCTGCTCACCCGCAGCTCGTCGCCCTGGATCTGCGCCTTCACGCCCTTGGGGCCCTCGTCGCGGATCTTCTTGGAGATCTTCTTGGCCTTCTCGGTGTCGATGCCCTGCACCAGCGTGCCGGTGATCTTGAACACCTTGCCAGAGGCCTGCGGCTCGCCGGCGTCGAACGCCTTGAGCGAGATGTCGCGCCGGATCAGCTTCTCCTTGAACACCTCGAGCGCCGCCTTCACCCGCTCCTCGGCATTGGCGGTGAGCACGATGGCCTCCTCGCCGGACCAGGCGATCGAGGCGTCGGTGCCCTTGAAGTCGTAGCGGGAGTTCAGCTCCTTCTCCGCCTGATGCAGCGCATTGTCGACCTCCTGCCGGTCGACCTTGCTCACCACGTCGAATGACGAATCAGCCACACTGCGCTCCTGTTCTTCGGAAGGTCCGTACAACTCCGCGGCAAGACTGCCTCACCGCCGAGACAGTTGTACCCGTAACGCGCCGTAGCGCGCGCCCGCAGGGGGTCTGTGCAGGCGGTTTGCATCCCCGGGGTGGGTTCGTTGTAAGCTGCTCAGCGCACCGGAAACGGCGCACAAGGCAGATTGCCCGAGCGGCCAATGGGAGCAGACTGTAAATCTGTCGGCGCAAGCCTACGTAGGTTCGAATCCTACATCTGCCACATCGAACCCCGTCGATCACCAAGATCGGCGGGGTTTTCTGTTCCGCCTCCCCGGGACTTTGGGCCAGACTCAGGCGCGTGACCCGGTTCTCGACGCGGCAAGCTTGATCGAGGCGCTGAGTCAGCCCGTACCCGGTGAGTTACCCATGTGCTTGCGCAATCAGTGGTCTGGTTGGCGGCAAAAAGCTGCTCCCACCTGGCGATTTGGTGCTCATCGGTTGCAGTGTGTAATCTCTTTCAGGACGCCGGAGCACGGGGTCGCTCTGATCGGTTCGCCGACCAAGACTCTGTGCCACGTAGTCATGCCCCCTTAGCTCAGTCGGCAGAGCGTTTCCATGGTAAGGAAAAGGTCAACGGTTCGATTCCGTTAGGGGGCTCGCCGGATTGCCGGTGGTGACCGACTTTCCCGCCGGCCCCACCGTAATAGGTCCGCCGTGGCGGTGTAGCTCAGTCGGTAGAGCAAACGACTCATAATCGTTGTGTCGCCGGTTCAAGTCCGGCCATCGCTACCAATAACGACTCAGCCCAGACCGGAAAGAAGGCATATCGTGGCCGCGAAGTCCACCGATGTCCGGCCAAAGATCACCTTGGCCTGCGAAGAGTGCAAGCACCGCAACTACATCACCAAGAAGAACCGGCGCAACGACCCGGACCGCCTCGAGCTGAAGAAGTTCTGCCCGAACTGCGGCACCCACCGGGCGCACCGCGAATCGCGCTGATTCGAAACAAAAACATCTGCCGAAGGCCGGACGAAAGTCCGGCCTTCGTGCGTTTTCCAGACCGGTCGCCAGGGGTGCGCGCGCACAAGTCGGTAATGTGCCACGCTGTGACAGTGAACACCGGAACTGACGAAGCGGTCTCGGCCGCAGCCGCCGAACCATTCGATCCCGCCGCCCACGCGGCCTCGATGGTCGGCCACCACTACCGGGTCGACGACTATTACGAGGTCGGTCGCGAAAAGGTGCGTGAATACGCCCGCGCCGTGCAGGACTACCACCCGGTGCACTGGGACGAGGACATCGCGCGCGAATACGGCCACTCCGGTCTGCTCGCCCCGCTCACCTTCATCTCCCTGGTCGGCATCCTGGCCCAGCGCCGGTTGTTCGAGGAGATCGTCACCGGATACGACCTCAGCCAGATCATGCAGACCGACCAGATCCTGGAATTCCACCGGCCGATCCGCGTCGGCGATCGGCTCACCTGTGACGTTTATCTGCATTCGTTCCGGCAGGCATTCGGCGGCGACATCATCGTGACCAAGAACATCGTCACCGACGCCGACGACGAATTGGTGCTCACCACCTACACCACTCTCATCGGACGCAGCGGCGGCGATATCGATCCGAATATGTCGGCGGCCGTCCGCAATGTGCTCATGCACGGTCTCGGCGACGACGAACCGGCACACCACGCGCCGAGCGACGCCTTCACCGCGATCACCCCGGACCCGGTGACCAAGAACCCGGAACCGCAGACCAGTACCCACGCGCTCGCCTTCGAAAGCATCGCGGTCGGCGACGAACTGCCCGCCCGGACGGTCCGGCTCACCCGCGGCGACCTGGTGAACTACGCCGGCGTCTCCGGTGACGCCAACCCCATTCACTGGAGTGACGAGATCGTCAAACTCGTCGGTCTCGACAACGTGGTGGCCCACGGCATGCTCACCATGGGCCTCGGCGGCGGCTTCGTCACCTCCTGGCTCGGCGACCCCGGCGCGGTGAAGGAATACAACGTGCGCTTCACCAGCCCCGTCTACGTGCGTGCCGATGCACCGGCCGAGGTGGATTTCACGGGTAAGGTGAAGTCGGTCGACCCGGAGACCCGAACGGCCGTCGTCGCCATCACGGCGAAATCGGCGGGCAAGAAGATCTTCGGCCGCGCCACGGCAACAGTTCAGCTGGCCTGACCTGGTCGAGCGTCCCGATTGGCACATTGCCCACGCGGTAACGTACACTCGGGACTCTGGGGTCACCGGCTGCTGCGCGCTGACTTCCCGGGAGCCTGCTCCCACGGAAGCGGCGCGCGTGTTGTGTGTGATGCCGACCCTGGAAAAGACGGCTCGCAAGAGTCGATAATCGAATATCGATTGTGGTTGGACGTATCGGCCCAGGCCGGTCCAACCGAAGGGGCGTAGCTCAATTGGCAGAGCAGCGGTCTCCAAAACCGCAGGTTGCAGGTTCAAGTCCTGTCGCCCCTGCCCTGAATGCCAGCGACGAGAGAGGATCGACGTGACGGACGAGCGGGATACTCGCGCCGAAGACGGCGACGATACCGCCGCTGCCACTCGGCCGAGCGGCAAGCGGACTGCTCGTCGTGCGCGCACGTCGGACTCTCCGGCGACCACCGGTTCGGTGGCCATGCTCGACCGGCCGTCGAACTCGCGCAAGGCGGACAAGACTGCCGGTAAGGCCAAGACGGGCAACCCGTTCAAGCGGCTGCTCAAGTTCCTGCGAGAGGTCATCGCGGAACTGCGCAAGGTGATCTGGCCCAACCGGAAGCAGATGGTCACCTATACGACCGTCGTTCTGGTGTTCGTGGTCTTCATGGTCGCGTTCATCGCCGGGATCGACGTAGCGTTCGTCAAGGGTGTCGACTGGCTGTTCGGCTGATCGCCGACACCCACGCCGGTAGCCGATCGCGGGCCGGAACGGCGGAGTGTGCCTCCGCGCACCCGACCCGGCCCAGAGGATGTACGTGACGACACAGGAAGCGAGTGCCTCAGTGAGCACCCCGGAGAACGACACCAACGACGAGTTCCCGGTTGACGACACTGTCGCGGCGGACAACGCCACCGACGAGGTCGAGGCCACCACCGAGCTCGCTGACGAGGCCGCCGACGCCGTCGTCGAGGACACCACGGTTCCCACCGAGGAAGACCCCGAAGCCGACCCCGTCGAGTCGATGAAGGCCAAGCTGCGCCGCGTCCCCGGCGACTGGTACGTCGTGCACTCCTACGCCGGTTACGAGAACAAGGTCAAGACCAACCTCGAGACCCGCGTGCAGAACCTCGGACTCGAGGACTACATCTTCCAGGTCGAGGTACCGACCGAAGAGGTCACCGAGATCAAGAACGGACAGAAGAAGAACGTCAACCGCAAGGTGCTGCCCGGCTACATCTTGGTCCGGATGGAACTGAACAACGAGTCGTGGGGCGCGGTGCGCAACACCCCCGGCGTCACCGGTTTCGTCGGTATGACCGGCGGCGGCCCGGGCGCCAAGCCCACCCCGCTGACCATCAACGAGGTCGTGAAGTTCCTGGTTCCGGCCGGTGCGCAGGCCCAGAAGAAGGCGGCCGCCGCCGCTGCTTCGGGTGGTGCCGACACCGGTGCCGCCGCCGCGGGCAAGCCGACCATCGAGGTCGACTTCGAGGTCGGCGAGTCGGTCACCGTGATGGACGGCCCGTTCGCGACGCTGCCCGCCAGCATCAGCGAGGTCAACGCCGAGCAGCAGAAGCTCAAGGTGCTCGTGTCGATCTTCGGTCGCGAGACCCCGGTGGAGCTGAACTTCACCCAGGTTTCCAAGATCTAAGCTCGAACCAGCTTCGCAACGGCACCGCCTCGGCGGTGCCGTTGTCGTTTCCCGACCCTCCCGGCTGCGGCGCCCGCGACGCGGTTCGGTAGAGTGTGACAGTTCGTGTGTAGACCCCCTCCAGGCGTTTTCCGCCCGGTGTGACGGTCGTGCGCGAATGCCGGGCTTGGACCCGGCGTGGGAGCGATCCCGCAACAGGCTTACGGCAACCGTAAGGAACCGAAACCCAAGGAAGAAAGATGCCCCCCAAGAAGAAGAAGCTCGCCGGGATCATCAAGCTGCAGATCCAGGCCGGCGCCGCGAACCCGGCCCCTCCGGTCGGCCCCGCGCTCGGTCAGCACGGCGTCAACATCATGGAGTTCTGCAAGGCGTACAACGCCGCGACCGAGTCGCAGCGTGGCAACGTCATCCCGGTCGAGATCTCGGTGTACGAGGACCGGTCGTTCGACTTCAAGCTGAAGACCCCGCCCGCCGCCAAGCTGCTGCTCAAGGCCGCCGGTGTGCAGAAGGGCTCGGCCGAGCCGCACAAGACCAAGGTCGCCAAGGTCACCATGGACCAGGTCCGGGAGATCGCCAAGACCAAGCAGGAAGACCTGAACGCCAACGACATCGAGCAGGCCGCGAAGATCATCGCCGGTACCGCGCGCTCGATGGGCATCACCGTCGAAGGCTGATCTTCCAGCAACTCGAGTGGGAGGGCCGGCCAGGCCCGACAACCACTTCTGAACCAGATTAAGGACAGAGAAACATGGCAAAGCGAAGCAAGGCGTATCTCGCCGCTGCTGAGAAGGTCGATCGCGACAAGCTGTACTCCCCGCTGGCCGCCGCGCGCCTGGCGAAGGAGACCGCGACCACCAAGACCGACGCGACCGTCGAGGTCGCCGTTCGTCTCGGCGTGGATCCCCGCAAGGCCGACCAGATGGTCCGTGGCACCGTCAACCTGCCGCACGGCACCGGTAAGACCGCCCGCGTCATCGTGTTCGCCGCCGGCGAGAAGGCCGCCGAGGCCGAAGCCGCCGGTGCCGACGCCGTTGGCGCCGAGGACCTGATCGAGCGGATCCAGGGCGGCTGGCTCGACTTCGACGCCGCGATCGCCACCCCGGACCAGATGGCCAAGGTCGGCCGCATCGCGCGTGTCCTCGGCCCGCGTGGTCTGATGCCGAACCCGAAGACGGGCACCGTCACCAACGATGTGACCAAGGCCGTCAACGACATCAAGGGCGGCAAGATCAACTTCCGCGTCGACAAGCAGGCCAACCTGCACTTCGTCATCGGCAAGGCCTCGTTCGACGACGCCAAGCTGGTGGAGAACTACGGTGCCGCGCTGGACGAAATCCTGCGTGTGAAGCCGTCGACCGCCAAGGGTCGCTACGTCAAGAAGATCACGGTTTCGACCAACACCGGCCCGGGCATCCCGGTGGACCCGAACCGCACCCGCAACCTCCTCGACGAGGACGCGTGAGCTTCTGACAGGTAGCTCCTGATCGACCACGAGGGTGGGAACGCACTGCGTTCCCACCCTCGCGGCGTTTCAGCGCTCGGCGTCGTCGGTGTCGCGCCAGGCGAGCAGTACGGACTCGCCGCTGTGTGGTTTCCAGGGCAGGAAGATCGCCACGATCACCGCGCAGACGAGGACCGCGCCGGTCGCGACGAGGGAGGCGGCGTGTGCGCCCTGCAGGGTTGCCGTCTTCATGGCGACGATGAGGTTCTCGCGCTGGGTTTCGAGGAACGGGGCGAGTTCGCGTTTGCGCAGCTCCAAGACGCTGAGGGGACTGGCTTTGACCAGGCTCTTCTCGTTGTCGTTCATGATGCCGACCGGGATGGCGTCGATTCGGGCACCGATCCGGCTGGCGTAGTACGAGGCGACGATCGAGCCGAGGACCGCGACGCCGAGGGTGCCGCCGATCTCGCGGGTGGTGTCGTTGACGGCCGAACCGGCGCCCGCCTCCTCCAGGGGTAGCGCCGACATGATCGATTCGGTGGCCGGACCCTGCACGATGCCGAGGCCGAGTGCCATCGACACCATCGATGGCAGTACCCCGATCAGATAGCTGCTGTCCACGGTGACCTGTCCGCCCAGGTAGAGGCCGAGGCCGGTGAGCAGCAGGCCGATCACCAGGACCGCCGTGGTGCCGACCCGTTGCGCGAGCAGGGTCGCGACGGGGGCGCCGATCGCCACCGAGAACGCGAACGGCAGCGAGGCGATGCCGAATTCGAGTGGCGTGTATTCGCGCACGCCCTGGAAGTACTGGGTGATCAGGAACAGGAATCCGAACATCGAGAAATAGCCGATGGCAATGGCCAAGGCGGGCAACGAGAATCGTCGATTGCGGAACAGTCGCATGTCGAGAATCGGTGCGGGCGTACGCAATTCCCAGATCACGAAGGCGGCGAGCAGGAGCGCGCCGAGTGTGGCGGTGCAGAGGGTGGTGAGCGAGAGCCAGCCGTTGTGCGGTGCCTCGATGATCGCCCACACCACCAGCGTGATGCCGGCGATCGAGAGTCCGATCCCGGGTAGATCCAGCTTGCCGACCTGCTCGGCTCGCGATTCCGGCACCCAGATCAGTGTCGCGATCAACGCGGCGAGCGCCACCGGCACATTGATCCAGAACACCGAGTGCCAGCTGAAGTGTTCGAGCAGCCAGCCGCCCGAGATCGGGCCGATGGCGATGGCGAAGCCCGCCATCGCGGTCCAGGCGGCGATGGCGAGCGCGCGTTCGCGCCGGTCGGTGAAGATGTTGATGATCAGGGCGAGGGTGGCGGGGAAGACGGCGGCCGCGAAGACGCCCATCGCCGCGCGGGCCGCGATGACCTGGGTCATCGACTCGGCGAGCGCGCCGCCGACCGACATGATTGCGATGCCGACCAAGCCGATCGTCATGATCCGCCTGCGGCCGTACCGGTCACCGAGGTTGCCCGCGGCGAGCAGTAGTCCGGCGAAGGTGAGGGTGTAGGCGTCGACGACCCATTGCAGGCCGGAGACGCCGGTGGCGAGCTGGACGCCGATGGAGGGGAGAGCGACGTTGACGATGGTGTTGTCGAGGACGACCAGCAGTTCGGCCAGACAGATCACGGCGAGTGCGAGGAATCGCCGGGAACGCCGGTCCAGCAACACTGGTGGAGCGACTACGGAGGTTGTCATAAGCCAGGAGTGAACCAGGTTACTGTCACCCTGCGTAACACCTTTCGCGTGCGATTGCTACCACAATGTAGGAATCAAAGTGGCCTGGCTCACAACACATTCGGGCATTCCGGGCACCCACCGACCCGTTTTGGCAGATGGGGGTGGGTGCAGGTACAGTGGAATCCGGTCGTCGGCCTGTTCGACGACTACCCATTCGTTCTACCGAAGACCGTTGGTCGTCGATGCCGCTCGCGCGGTATTCGATCGAAGGTCCGGCGACATTGCCGGCGGCCCACGCAGGGAGAGCTGAGGCAGAAGAATTCTATTCTTTCGCGCCCCGGTACGCCTTGCGTCCGGGGCGTTAGTTTTGTCGCCGGCCCCTGAATTCGGTAGTGCGCGTTCACGAACCGACATCAGAGAGGAGGCGAAGTATGGCGAAGCCTGAAAAGGTCACCGCTGTCGCGGAGATCGCGGAGCAGTTCAAGAACTCCACGGCCACTGTTGTCACGGAATACCGTGGCCTGTCGGTCGGCAAGCTCACCGAGCTGCGTCGCGCGCTTGGCGCCGGTGCCACGTACTCCGTCGCCAAGAACACCCTGGTCAAGCGTGCGGCCGCGGAAGCGGGCATCGAGGGCCTTGACGACTTGTTCGTCGGACCGACCGCCATCACCTTCATCCAGGGTGAGCCGGTCGACGCCGCGAAGGCCATCAAGACCTTCGCCAAGGAGAACAAGGCGCTCATCATCAAGGGCGGCTACATGGACGGCGCTGCGCTGTCCGTGTCCGAGGTCGAGAAGATCGCCGACCTCGAGAGCCGTGAGGTCCTGCTGGCCAAGCTGGCCGGCGCGATGAAGGGCAACATGTCCAAGGCTGCCGGGCTGTTCTCGGCTCCTGCCGGTCAGGTGGCCCGTCTGGCCGCCGCGCTGCAGGAGAAGAAGCAGGCCGAAGGCGCTGCCGAGTAATACCCCCGTGTGGGTGTTACCGCCCGCGCACCAAGACATTCACCACCGAAAGGAACAATCATGGCCAAGCTGTCCACCGAAGAGCTGCTCGACGTTTTCTCGGAGATGACCCTGCTGGAGCTCTCGGGCTTCGTGAAGGCGTTCGAGGAGAAGTTCGAGGTCACCGCTGCTGCCCCCGTCGCCGTCGCTGCCGCCGGTGGCGCCGCTGCTCCGGCCGAGGCCGCTGAGGAGCAGGACGAGTTCGACGTCATCCTCGAGGGTGCCGGCGACAAGAAGATCCAGGTCATCAAGGTGGTCCGTGAGATCGTCTCGGGCCTGGGCCTGAAGGAAGCCAAGGACCTGGTCGAGGGTGCCCCGAAGCCGATCCTGGAGAAGGTCGCCAAGGACGCCGCCGAGGCTGCCAAGGCGAAGCTGGAAGAGGCCGGCGCCAAGGTCTCGGTCAAGTAATTCAGCGCTTCGCGTAGACGAACGGGCGGTCCCTCAGGGGGCCGCCCGTTTGTTATATATACGGACATGGGAAAGTGATACGCGCTGTAGCGCATGGTCGGGGTTACTCTTCAGTCATGTAGAGGTGTGCCCCGTCTCACTCATGGGTTACAGTGACCGGACCCACAGTGTCGTGACGCACCGCCGAGATGTGAGCGCGCGGTGAGCGGGTGGGGTGCTCGCAGGATCAATGGAGGTAGGCGTGGGCGTCGAGGTCAGGACCGAGGGTGTAACCAAGTCCTTCGGTTCACAGCGAATTTGGCAGGACGTGTCGATCACGCTCCCTTCGGGCGAGGTGAGCGCGCTGCTCGGCCCCTCGGGTACGGGTAAGTCGGTGTTCCTGAAATCGCTCATCGGTCTGCTGCGGCCCGAGCGCGGGTCGATCTTCATCGATGGCACCGATATCACCACCTGCTCCAACAAGGAGCTCTACGAGATCCGCAAACTGTTCGGCGTCCTTTTCCAGGACGGCGCGCTGTTCGGCTCGATGAATCTGTTCGACAACATCGCGTTCCCGCTGCGCGAGCACACCAAGAAGTCGGAAACCGAGATCCGTCGCATCGTGATGGAGAAGCTCGAGCTCACCGGTCTGCTCGGCGCGGAGAACAAACTGCCCGGCGAGATCTCCGGTGGTATGCGCAAGCGCGCCGGCCTGGCCCGCGCGCTGGTGCTCGACCCACAGATCATCCTCGTCGACGAGCCCGACTCCGGCCTCGACCCGGTGCGTACCTCGTACCTCGCGCAGCTGCTGCTCAACATCAACGCCCAGATCGACGCGACGATCCTCATCGTGACGCACAACATCAACCTGGCCCGCACCGTGCCCGACAACATCGGCATGCTGTTCCGTCGTCAGCTGGTGATGTTCGGCCCGCGTGAGGTGCTGCTCACCAGCGAGGAGCCGGTGGTCAAGCAGTTCCTCAACGGCCGCATGATCGGCCCGATCGGTATGTCCGAGGAGAAGGACGAGGCGCAGATGGCGCGCGAGCAGGCGCTCGTCGACGCCGGTCACCACCACGGTGGCGCCGAGGAGATCGAGGGCATCATCCCGCAGATGAAGGCCGAGCCGGGCATGCCCGCACGGCAGGCCGTCTACCGTCGTCAGGCCCGTGTGCGCGAGATCATGCACACCCTGCCTGCCGCGGCCCAGGCCGCCATCCGCGAGTCGCTGGCCGAGTCCGACGACACCCAGGTGATGGCCGCCTACGGGGGCAACGATCACCCCACCGAATCGTTCAAAGCGATGCCGCACGGCCAGACCAACGGCTGACAAGTTTCGTCTCGAAAGGCCCCGGGTTCGCCCGGGGCCTTTCGCGTTCCGGTGCCGGAAAGCGCCCTGACCTGGCGTTTCGCGGGATGGCGCACACGGCGTGTCGCGGGTAAAATAACCGCGGTTCGGGCGGGGATGCCCAGCGCGCCAGGCGATCTCGATCTCGGACACGGAGCCGCCGCGCCACTTGACGAGCCGGTCGCGAACCGTCACCCTATTCACAACAGCGTCTGCTGTTACAGGGGCTTCGGCGCCCGAGTTTCCGACGCGGCCAGCGTCCCGGGACTTCGGCGCGTTTGCCGTCCGAGTGATGACTCGGATGGTATGTTGACACCCCCTTGCATAGGGGTGTAAGTTTGGACGTTGCGCTGGCTGCCTCCTGTCCACACCTTGATTCGCACACGTAAGTTCCACCCTTCCGGTGTTACTTCCGCTGCTGCCTGTTCGGGTTTCGTTCGGGTTGTAACCAGCGGAATTCGTAGCAGACAAGCGACGGTCGCGGACCACCACGCGACGCGCGTGAGGTGCTGGAAGGACGCATCTTGGCAGTCTCCACCCAGACCAAGGCTGGTATCCCCGGAGCCCCGTTGAGGGTTTCGTTCGCGAAGATCCGAGAGCCCTTGGAGGTGCCCGGACTTCTCGACCTACAAACGGACTCGTTCGCCTGGTTGGTCGGTTCTCCCGACTGGCGTGAGAAGGCGGCCGCACGCGGCGACGTCGGTCTCGCAGGCGGCCTCGAAGAGGTGCTCGAAGAGCTCTCGCCGATCGAGGATTTCTCCGGTTCGATGTCCCTGTCGTTCTCCGACCCGCGCTTCGAAGAGGTCAAGGCCTCCATCGATGAGTGCAAAGAGAAGGACATGACCTACGCGGCGCCTCTGTTCGTCACCGCGGAGTTCATCAACAACAACACCGGCGAGATCAAGAGCCAGACCGTCTTCATGGGTGATTTCCCCATGATGACCGACAAGGGCACCTTCATCATCAACGGCACCGAGCGTGTCGTCGTCTCCCAGCTCGTGCGTTCCCCCGGCGTGTACTTCGATCACAGCATCGACAAGGCCACCGAGAAGGACCTGCACAGCGTGCGCGTGATCCCGTCGCGCGGCGCCTGGCTGGAATTCGACGTCGACAAGCGCGACACCGTCGGTGTCCGCATCGACCGCAAGCGCCGTCAGCCGGTCACCGTGCTGCTCAAGGCACTCGGCATGACCACCGAGGAGATCGTCGAGCGTTTCGGCTTCTCCGAGATCATGATGTCGACCCTGGAGAAGGACAGCACGCCCGGCCAGGACGAGGCGCTGCTCGACATCTACCGCAAGCTGCGTCCGGGCGAGCCGCCGACCAAGGAGTCCGCGCAGACTCTGCTGGAGAACCTGTTCTTCAAGGAGAAGCGCTACGACCTGGCGCGCGTCGGTCGCTACAAGATCAACAAGAAGCTCGGCATCAACCTCGACAAGCCGGTCACTTCCTCGGTGCTCACCAAGGAAGACATCGTCGACACCATCGAGTACCTGGTGCGTCTGCACGCCGGTGACCGCTCGATGACCGCCCCCGGCGGCGAAGAGGTCCCCGTCGAGATCGACGACATCGACCACTTCGGTAACCGTCGTCTGCGCACCGTCGGCGAGCTGATCCAGAACCAGATCCGCGTTGGCCTGTCCCGCATGGAGCGCGTGGTCCGCGAACGGATGACGACTCAGGACGTCGAGGCGATCACGCCGCAGACCCTGATCAACATCCGTCCCGTGGTCGCGGCGATCAAGGAGTTCTTCGGAACCTCCCAGCTGTCGCAGTTCATGGACCAGAACAACCCGCTGTCGGGTCTCACCCACAAGCGCCGCCTCTCGGCGCTGGGCCCGGGTGGTCTGTCCCGTGAGCGTGCCGGTCTGGAAGTTCGTGACGTCCACCCGTCGCACTACGGCCGCATGTGCCCGATCGAGACCCCGGAAGGCCCGAACATCGGCCTGATCGGTTCGCTGTCGGTGTACGCGCGGGTCAACCCGTTCGGCTTCATCGAGACGCCGTACCGCAAGGTCGTCGACGGCAAGGTCACCGACGAGGTCAAGTACCTCACGGCCGACGAGGAAGACCGTTACGTCCGCGCGCAGGCCAACTCGCCGGTCGACGCCGAGGGTCGCTTCATCGAGGAGAAGGTCCTCGTGCGGCGCGCCGGTGAAGAGGTCGAGTTCGTCTCGCCGTCGCAGGTCGACTACATGGACATCTCGCCGCGCCAGATGGTGTCGGTCGCGACGGCCATGATCCCGTTCCTCGAGCACGACGACGCCAACCGTGCCCTCATGGGTGCGAACATGCAGCGTCAGGCCGTGCCGCTGATCCGTTCCGAGGCTCCCATCGTGGGCACCGGCATGGAGCTGCGCGCCGCGGTCGACGCCGGCGATGTCGTGGTGAACGAGAAGTCGGGTGTGGTCGAGGAGGTCTCGGCCGACTACGTCACCGTGATGGCCGACGACGGCAGCCGCAAGTCCTACCGGATGCGCAAGTTCAACCGCTCCAACCAGGGCACCTGCTCCAACCAGCGTCCGATCGTGGACGAGGGTCAGCGGGTCGAGGCCGGTCAGGTGCTGGCCGACGGTCCCTGCACCGAGAACGGTGAGATGGCGCTGGGCAAGAACCTGCTCGTCGCGATCATGCCGTGGGAAGGCCACAACTACGAGGACGCGATCATCCTGTCGCAGCGCCTCGTGGAAGAGGACGTTCTCACCTCGATCCACATCGAAGAGCACGAGATCGACGCCCGCGACACCAAGCTGGGCGCCGAGGAGATCACCCGGGACATCCCGAACGTCTCCGACGAGGTGCTGGCCGACCTGGACGAGCGCGGCATCATCCGCATCGGTGCCGAGGTCCGCGACGGCGACATCCTGGTCGGCAAGGTCACGCCCAAGGGCGAGACCGAGCTCACCCCGGAAGAGCGCCTGCTGCGTGCCATCTTCGGTGAGAAGGCGCGCGAAGTGCGCGACACCTCGCTGAAGGTGCCCCACGGTGAGTCCGGCAAGGTCATCGGCATCCGCGTGTTCTCGCGCGAGGACGACGACGATCTGCCTCCCGGCGTGAACGAGCTGGTCCGTGTCTACGTGGCGCAGAAGCGCAAGATCCAGGACGGCGACAAGCTCGCCGGCCGCCACGGCAACAAGGGCGTCATCGGCAAGATCCTCCCCGTGGAGGACATGCCGTTCATGCCCGACGGCACCCCGGTCGACATCATCCTCAACACCCACGGTGTGCCGCGTCGTATGAACATCGGCCAGATCCTGGAAACCCATCTCGGGTGGATCGGTAAGGCCGGCTGGAACATCGACGTGGCCTCGGACGGCACTCGTCCCGAGTGGGCGGCCACGCTGCCCGAGGAGATGCTGGCCGCACCGGCCGACTCGAACATCGCGACGCCCGTCTTCGACGGCGCGAAGGACAACGAGCTCACCGGTCTGCTCGGCTCGACGCTGCCCAACCGTGACGGCGAGCGGATGGTCGACGCCGACGGCAAGGCGACCCTGTTCGACGGTCGTTCCGGCGAGCCGTTCCCGTACCCGGTCGCGGTCGGTTACATGTACATCCTGAAGCTGCACCACCTGGTCGACGACAAGATCCACGCGCGTTCGACCGGTCCGTACTCGATGATCACGCAGCAGCCGCTGGGTGGTAAGGCGCAGTTCGGTGGTCAGCGTTTCGGTGAGATGGAGTGCTGGGCCATGCAGGCCTACGGTGCGGCGTACACGCTGCAGGAGCTCCTGACCATCAAGTCCGACGACGTGGTCGGCCGCGTGAAGGTCTACGAGGCCATCGTCAAGGGCGAGAACATTCCGGAGCCGGGCATTCCGGAGTCGTTCAAGGTGCTCCTCAAGGAACTCCAGTCGCTGTGCCTCAACGTGGAGGTCCTGTCTTCGGACGGCGCCGCGATCGAGATGCGTGACGGTGACGACGAGGATCTGGAGCGCGCCGCGGCGAACCTGGGCATCAACCTGTCCAGGAACGAAGCGGCCACTGTCGACGATTTGGCGAACTAGGTGGTAAGCGCGGTGCGGGCGTCTCCGGAAAAGGCGCCCGCATCGCGCACCGCGCTCGACAACTAGTGAACTTTTGCTCGAATTCGACCCGAACAGGGGAAAGGAAGTTACGTGCTAGACGTCAACTTCTTCGATGAACTCCGGATCGGCCTGGCCTCTGCCGAAGACATTCGCAACTGGTCCTACGGCGAGGTCAAGAAGCCGGAGACCATCAACTACCGCACGCTCAAGCCGGAGAAGGACGGGCTCTTCTGCGAGAAGATCTTCGGCCCCACCCGGGACTGGGAGTGCTACTGCGGCAAGTACAAGCGCGTCCGCTTCAAGGGCATCATCTGTGAGCGCTGTGGCGTCGAGGTGACTCGCGCCAAGGTGCGTCGTGAGCGCATGGGCCACATCGAGCTGGCCGCACCGGTCACCCACATCTGGTACTTCAAGGGCGTTCCGTCGCGCTTGGGCTACCTGCTGGATCTGGCGCCGAAGGATCTCGAGAAGATCATCTACTTCGCCGCCTACGTCATCGTCGGTGTCGACGAGGAGCTGCGCCACAACGAGCTCAGCACCCTCGAGGCCGAGATGGAGGTCGAGAAGAAGGCTGTCGCCGATCAGCGCGACGCCGATCTCGAGGCCCGCGCGCAGAAGCTCGAGGCCGACCTGGCCGAGCTGGAGGCCGAGGGCGCCAAGTCCGACGTGCGCCGCAAGGTCAAGGACGGCGGCGAGCGCGAGATGCGTCAGCTGCGCGACCGCGCCCAGCGTGAGCTGGACCGGCTCGACGAGATCTGGACCACCTTCACCAAGCTGTCGGTCAAGCAGCTCATCGTCGACGAGGTGCTCTACCGCGAGCTCGTCGACCGCTACGGCGAGTACTTCACCGGTGCCATGGGTGCGGAGTCCATCCAGAAGCTGATGGAGAACTTCGACATCGACGCCGAGGCCGAGTCGCTGCGCGAGACCATCCGCAGCGGTAAGGGCCAGAAGAAGCTGCGCGCGCTCAAGCGCCTCAAGGTCGTCGCGGCCTTCCAGGCCAACGGCAACTCGCCCATGGGCATGGTGCTCGACGCCGTTCCGGTGATCCCGCCGGAGCTGCGCCCGATGGTTCAGCTCGACGGTGGCCGCTTCGCCACCTCCGACCTGAACGACCTGTACCGCCGCGTGATCAACCGCAACAACCGCCTCAAGCGACTGATCGATCTTGGTGCGCCCGAGATCATCGTCAACAACGAGAAGCGGATGCTGCAGGAGTCCGTCGACGCGCTGTTCGACAACGGTCGTCGTGGTCGCCCGGTCACCGGTCCGGGTAACCGCCCGCTGAAGTCGCTGAGCGATCTGCTCAAGGGCAAGCAGGGTCGTTTCCGTCAGAACCTGCTCGGTAAGCGTGTCGACTACTCGGGCCGTTCGGTCATCGTGGTCGGTCCGCAGCTGAAGCTGCACCAGTGTGGTCTGCCGAAGCTGATGGCGCTCGAGCTGTTCAAGCCGTTCGTCATGAAGCGTCTGGTGGATCTCAACCACGCGCAGAACATCAAGTCCGCCAAGCGGATGGTCGAGCGTCAGCGTCCCCAGGTGTGGGATGTCCTCGAAGAGGTCATCGCCGAGCACCCGGTGATGCTGAACCGTGCGCCCACCCTGCACCGCCTCGGTATCCAGGCCTTCGAGCCGCAGCTGGTGGAAGGCAAGGCCATCCAGCTGCACCCGCTGGTGTGTGAGGCGTTCAACGCCGACTTCGACGGTGACCAGATGGCCGTGCACCTGCCGCTGTCGGCGGAGGCGCAGGCCGAGGCGCGCATCCTGATGCTGTCGTCGAACAACATCCTGTCCCCGGCGTCGGGTCGCCCGCTGGCGATGCCGCGTCTGGACATGGTGACCGGCCTGTTCTACCTGACTCGTCTCGACGAGAACGGTGTCGGCACCTACCGGGCCGGCGGCAAGGACACCCCGGAGTTCGGCGTGTACTCCTCGCCCGCCGAGGCGCAGATGGCCGTCGACCGCGGTGAGCTCACCGTGCGTTCGCTGATCAAGGTGCGGCTCACCGAGCAGCGCCCGCCGAAGGAGATCGAGGCGGAGCTGTTCCCCGAGGGCTGGCACCGTGGCGATGCCTGGCTCGCCGAGACCACGCTCGGTCGCGTGATCTTCAACGAGCTGCTCCCGGCGGACTACGCGTTCATCAACGAGCCGATGCCGAAGAAGCGTCAGGCCACGATCATCAACGATCTGGCCGAGCGTTACCCGATGATCGTCGTCGCGCAGACCGTCGACAAGCTCAAGGACGCCGGCTTCTACTGGGCCACGCGTTCGGGTGTCACCGTCTCCATGTCGGACGTGCTCGTTCCGCCGGAGAAGGCCGACATCATGGAGCGCTACGAGGGCATGGCCGACCAGATCGAGAAGAAGTACCAGCGTGGTGCTCTCGATCACCAGGAGCGCAACAACGCCCTGGTCAAGATCTGGCAGGAAGCGACCGAAGAGGTCGGTGCGGCGCTGCGCACCCACTACCCGGCCGACAACCCGATCATCACGATCGTCGACTCGGGTGCCACGGGTAACTTCACCCAGACCCGTACCCTCGCCGGTATGAAGGGCCTGGTGACGAACCCGAAGGGTGAGTTCATCCCGCGCCCGATCAAGTCCTCGTTCCGTGAGGGCCTGACCGTGCTCGAGTACTTCATCAACACCCACGGTGCTCGTAAGGGTCTGGCCGACACGGCGCTGCGTACCGCCGACTCGGGTTACCTGACCCGTCGTCTGGTCGACGTGTCGCAGGACGTGATCGTGCGCGAGCACGACTGTGGCACCGAGCGCGGCATCGTGGTGCCGATCGCGGAGAAGCAGGCCGACGGCACGATCATCCGTGACGCGCACGTCGAGACCTCGACCTTCGCCCGCACCCTGGCACAGGATGCGGTCGACGCGAACGGCAACGTCATCGTGGCGAAGGGCGCCGACCTCGGCGATCCCGCGCTCGAGGCGCTGCTCGAGGCCGGTATCACCGAGGTGAAGGTCCGCTCCGTGCTGACCTGCACCACCGGCACCGGCGTCTGCGCTACCTGCTACGGCCGTTCGATGGCCACCGGCAAGCTGGTCGATATCGGCGAGGCCGTCGGCATCGTCGCCGCCCAGTCCATCGGTGAGCCCGGTACCCAGCTGACCATGCGTACCTTCCACCAGGGTGGTGTCGCGGGTGACGACATCACCGGCGGTCTGCCCCGTGTGCAGGAGCTCTTCGAAGCTCGTGTGCCCAAGGGCAAGGCGCCCATCGCCGAGGTCTCGGGTCGCGTGCGGCTCGAGGACGACGACCGCTTCTACAAGATCACGATCATCCCTGATGACGGGTCGGAGGAAGTCGTCTACGACAAGCTCTCGAAGCGTCAGCGTCTGCGTGTGTTCAAGCATGACGACGGCTCCGAGCGCCTGCTGGCCGACGGTGACCACGTGGAGGTGGGTCAGCAGCTGCTCGAGGGCGCTGCCGATCCGCACGAGGTGCTGCGCGTGATGGGTCCCCGTCAGGTGCAGGTCCACCTGGTCCACGAGGTCCAGGAGGTCTACCGCTCACAGGGTGTGTCGATCCACGACAAGCACATCGAGGTCATCGTGCGCCAGATGCTGCGTCGCGTGACGATCATCGATTCGGGTGCCACCGAGTTCCTGCCCGGTTCGCTCACCGAGCGTGCCGAGTTCGAGGCCTCGAACCGTCGCGTGGTCGCCGAGGGTGGCGAGCCCGCCTCCGGCCGTCCGGTGCTGATGGGTATCACCAAGGCGTCGCTGGCCACCGATTCGTGGCTGTCGGCGGCCTCCTTCCAGGAGACCACCCGAGTGCTGACGGACGCGGCCATCAACTGCCGCTCCGACAAGCTGATCGGCCTGAAGGAGAACGTGATCATCGGTAAGCTCATCCCGGCCGGTACCGGTATCAACCGTTACCGCAACATCCAGGTGCAGCCGACCGAAGAAGCCCGTGCCGCCGCGTACGCGGTGCCGTCCTACGACGACACCTACTACTCGCCGGACAGCTTCGGCTCCTCCACCGGTGCCGCGGTGCCGCTGGACGACTACGGCTTCAGCGACTACCGCTAAGCAGTAACCGAACGCCCCGCTCCTTTCGAGGAGCGGGGCGTTCGTCGTTCAGTGGCCGCCGTGCTTCGGTATCGTGGACTCATGACCGCGGCCTATGACCACTACCCCGAGCTACACCGGTTGGTCGAGCAGCTACGACCCGAGACCGCCCCGGCGGCTCGCGAGGCATTGCTGCGCCTGGTCAAGTCCAGCACCCCTGACCGGCTTGCGGCGCTGCCGACCTTCGACGGACCGGAAGACCTCAGCGAGCGTATGGACGACGAATTGTTCGATTCGCAGTGACCCTGATAGTTGACGCGAATGTGCTTGTCGCGGTGATGAATCGCAGGGACAAGCGTCACGCCGAAATGAAAGACTACGTATCCTCGCGGACCGACACCTTCATTGTGACGCCCTACATCGTTGCTGAGGTGACCTACCTGCTGCAGAAATATGCTGGTGCGCATGCCGAGATCCAGTTCATGGAGACGGTGCGTGATGGTGTGTTCTGCGAGGAGTTCGAGCCCGCCGACGCGACCCGCATCGTCGAGCTGATGAAGCAGTTCGCCAGCTTCCCACTCGGTGCCGCCGATGCCTCATTGATCGCCGTCGCCGAGCGCCTACAAGTCCGGGATATAGCATCGGCCGACCACCACTTCCGTGCGGTCCGCACCGCGGGGCTCGACTACATCAACGTCGTTCCTTAGGTTTCTGGCGATCGTAGGTGGTCAGAATGGCTGACGGAACGTGTCTGGCCTTCCGGAAGGTAGATCGGATCGGATCGCCGCGACAGCATCTCGCAGGCGTAGATCAGATGGTCATCGAGCCGGTTCCACCCGACCCGCGCGGCCAGCGCCCGCTCGACTTCTGCCATCGGATCGTGCACGTTCACCGCCTGGATCGCACCGCATGGGGATCAATCCAGAGTACCGGCACCACTACCGTCCCCCTGCCTCCGCTCGTCTTTTCTGGAGCCTGTCGATGACATGTTCCAAGCGGAATCAGTGTGGCTGTCAGCGGTCGGTACGCGTAGATTTCGCCACGTGAGGTCTCAGGTAGTCGTGGTCGTGTTCGCTGTGATCGGCGTACTGGCGTCCGCGTTCACCACCTATTGGGTTGCGAGTCATTGGATGTCGGACCAGGTGGTCGTCAGCTGCCGCCCTGATTCCGCGCGGTCGTACTGCGTGTACCACCGCACCACACCGGGGCTGCTGAGCACCGAATACGAAATGCATGTCGGAATCGCACCGAATCGTGGCTTGTTCTATGACATCCCGTATTCAGCGGGCGACGTCCAGGCTTCCTGGAACACCGATACCGGCCTCCTGACGATCACGATGCCCGGAACCGGGCTGACCATCGCGGAGGCGGAATATCGCGATCGGTAGGCGATTACCATCATCACAGCCACGGTGAACGCGCCCGCGAAGTTGCCGACGAAGACCAGCCCCCAGTTCCGCAACATCGAGCGCACGGTGACCCCGCGCCGCTTGGCGATCAGCGCCAGCGGTACCGGGCAGGCTGGCGGCGACCCCGAATCGAGGAGCCCGCATGCAACCGATCCTGCCCAAGTCCGCCGCCGCCGATCTGATCGTCGCCGCCCGTCTCCGCAAGGGCATCACGTGGGCGAGCATCGCGGAGTCGATCGGCGCACCACTGGTCTGGACGACCGCGGCCCTGCTCGGCCAGCACCCGATGACCGAGGAGCAGGCGGCCGCCGTCTGCGCGCTGCTCGACCTCGACGACACCGTCGCCGAAAGCCTGCGCCTGCAACCGTCCCGCAGTGCCGACCCGGCGCAACTGTCCGACCCCACCATCTACCGCCTGGTCGAGGCGGTCTCGGTCTACGGTCCGGCGCTCAAGGCACTCATCCACGAGGAGTTCGGCGACGGCATCATGAGCGCCATCAACTTCAACATCGACATCGCTCGCCGGCCCCACCCCGACGGCGACCGTGTCGTCATCACCCTGGACGGCAAGTTTCTCGACTATCGCTGGTGAGCGAGCGACTTCGAGCAAATTGCCCGCAGCCTGCTTGCTGCCGCGGCCGAGCAGCGAGGACGCGGGCACCGCGTGTCCTCGGATGACCGAGGACAGGACTCATGACCGGTCGAGTTGGGGTTCGGCGGTGGGGGATTCGGGGTCGCCGAGAGTGGTGACGGCGGGTTCGCCGAGGCGGACGGCGATGACGCCCAGGAGGATCAAGGCGCCGCCGAGGAGTTGGATGGGGCCGGGGGCTTCGCCGAGGAGGAGCCAGGCGAAGACCAGGGCGGCGAGGACTTCGGTGAGGGCTACGAAGGAGGCCAGGCGGGAGCCGAGGCGGCGGGTGGCGGCGATGCCGGTGACGTAGGAGATGGCGGCCGTGACGATGCCGATGAGGAGGATCGGCAGCCACCAGGGGGTGGTGAAATCGTCGAAGACGACGGGGTTCGTGGTGGCGCGCAGGGGGACGATGCCGATGGTTCCGGCCGCGAGCAGGACCACGCCGCCGATGAGGAGACCGCCTGCGGCGAGGACGGTGCCGGGCAGGTCGCTGCCCTGGTCGGAGAGCACGAAATAGGTTGCCGCGCCGACCATCGAGCCGAGGGCCCAGACGATGCCGACGGGGTCGGTGGAGACGCCGGAGACCACGTCGAGCACCAGCATCAGGCCGGTGATACCGAGAATCGCACCGGCGACGGTCGCCGCGCCGGGGCGCTGCCGGTGCCGCACCCACAACCAGCCGACCACAGCGATCGGGGCCGCGAATTCGATGAGCAAGGCGGTGCCGACCTCCATGCGCGCGACCGCGTTGAAATAGGCGAGCTGCGTGCCCGCTACGGCGACCAAACCATAGGCGACGATGAGTTTCGCGTTGTCGCGCAACAGCTTCCGGTTGTCGCGCAGATGCGGCCAGGCCAGCGGCAACAACACGACGCCCGCGAGCAGTACCCGAACAGCGACCACCGCGGCAGCGCTCCAGCCCGCGTTCATCAACCCACGCGCGAGCGGTCCGGAGAGCCCGAACGAGGTGGCCGAGGCGAGGGCGAAGAGCAAGCCGGTGCGCAGCCGCCGGGCCGCCGCGTCATGGGTCAAAGTCTCCATGACTAATGACGGTAGGAACCATGGCGTAATCTGTCAACATGGTTTTTGCTCATGACACCGAGGCGGCGCTGCTGTCGGCTGTGGAGCTGGTGAATTCCGCCGTCGAGCCGGACACACTCACCGAGATCGCCCAGCTCGACGAGTTCTTCGTCCGGCACGACTACACGGGCGCGCACCGGAGCGACGCGGCGGAACTCTCCGAGGTGCGCGCCCTGCGCGGCCCGCTGCGCCGGTTGCTGACCAGCGACCGCGACACCGCCGTCACGCTGGTGAACGAGATCCTGCGCGAGCACCGCGCCGTGCCGCAGCTGGTCCGCCACGGCAGCGTCGACTACCACGTGCACGCCGTCCCCGCCGAGGCCGCGCTCCCGGTGCGCATCGCGGTGGAAACCGCCATGGCGATGATCGATGTCATCCGGGCCGACGACCTGAGCCGCCTCTCGATCTGTGCCGACGACGACTGTGCAGGCCTGGTCCTCGACCTGTCCCGCAACCGCTCGAAGCGCTACTGCAGCACCACCTGCGGCAACCGCAACGCAGTCGCCGCATATCGCGCACGTCAGCGTTGATGCGGTCGGCGCCCGAAACGGGATGAGCGCTACCGATCCCGCGTCTTACCTCGATATGACGCGGGATCGTGGGTGCAGATTCAGGGTGCCCCGGTGACGTAGGCGATCGCGGTATCGATCGCCGGCTGACCACCGGCCATGGCGTACCCCGCGAGCGCACCGATGGCGGCACCGGCGACGGTCGCCACGGGCACCGTGATGAAGTCGAGGACGAACAGCCCGAGGGGGAAGCCGAGAACGAATCCGATGGCAGCACCGATCGCCGCGCCCTGGATGATCTCCGGCTGCAGCCGTTGGGTTTCGGCGAAGAACCGCTCCTGCGCGCTGATGTCGCGGACCGGGGTCTCGGATTCGCCGACCGGGGTGAGGGTGAGTCGGGAACCTTCGGCGTCGATACTCGGAGTGAGAGGCACCGCGTGCTCGCCGACCCGCACGACCATCGGCAGCGCTGCCACTACCGCGCCCGAATCATCGGTGATGGCAACGACTTTCGCGTCGTGGACGAGCTCGAAGCGGCCGGTGTCGATGCTGGTGACCACCGCGCGCCGATCGTCGGTCGCGCTGACCTCGTAGTTCACGCCTTTGTCGACCCCACGCAGGCCGAGGGGTTCCGGGGCGGGCGCCGGCTCGGCGTGTCCGATCCCGACTCCCGCGACACCGACTCCCACCGCCAGCACCGCCGCGCCGAACATCTTGCCGAACCTCATCGCGCCATCCTCCTGCTGCCCGCACCGGGCCACGCACGCCCGGTCATCGCGGCAAACTTAGCCGCTGATCAGCTTTTCGGAAAGTTCTACCCCGTCACGACTCGGGCGTCGGGCAAGACCACAACCAACAGTCGTGATCGGCGTACGAATCCACAGTTCAGTGAGCTGGATTCAGAGGGTCCGCACCGACCGGTGGGCGCCGGGCGAAGTCGGGTGCGTGCTCCGGCCGAAGTCCGATACCGCCCAAGTACGCGGTGAGTCCGGCGAGTGCGGGCATCGCGTCGACCACGCGCAGCGGCAGCGGTGCGGCGTCCAGGTCGCCGCGCAGGGCGGGAGCGATCAGCAGCTCGTGTTCGCCACGCTGCGAGCGCTGGGTGAAGCTCGCGGGCAACATCCGCCTGTGCTGCACCTTGTCGAGGTCGGCGGTGCTGACGGTGCCGTCGAGCAGGGGTCGCGCGAGCAGGCGCGCGGCGGCGACGGCGTCCTGGATGGCGAGGTTCACGCCCACACCGCCGACCGGCGACATGGTGTGCGCCGCGTCGCCGATGCACAGCAGGCCGGGCACGTACCAACGTTCGAGCATCCCGACGGTCACCTCGAGCAACTTGACGTCGTCCCAGGACCGGATGTGTGCCAGCGCCTCGCCCGGCCAGTCGAACAGCTCGCCGATCCGATCCCGCAGCCACTGCACGTCGTGCTCGGCCCGTAGCGTTGCGTCGCAACCCTTCTCGATGATGTATCCGGTTTGGTAGTAGTCGCCGCGATCGATCGCCACGGCCGAGTTTCCGCTGGTGAAACGGGTCTGGACGGCTCCACTCGCGCTGTCGTCGACGGCTTTGGGGATGCGGAAGAACCACATGTCCATCGGTACGTCCTCGCTTCGCTGAAGCAGGCCCGCCGACTCTCGTGCCACGGAATCGCGTCCGTCGCAGGCGATGACGAGGTCGGCGCGCAGTGTGTGCGTGTCGCCCGTCGCGTCGAGGTAGCGCACGCCGACGACCGTGCCGGACTCCTTGACGAGCCCGGTGACGGTCGAGCGCATCCGCAGGGTGAACCCGGGTTCGGCAGCGGCAGCCCCGGCCAGCAGGTCGAGGAAATCCCACTGCGGCACCATCGCGATGTGCCGGTAACGGCCGGGGACCCTGGTGAAGTCGGCGGCGACCACCATGCGGTCGCCCGCGTAGACGCGAAGGGTGGTCAGCGCGGACTGGGGGAGACGGGCGAATTCGGTGCCGAGTCCGAGCTGGTCGAGCAGCCGAATCGTCGACGGATGGACGGTGTCGCCGCGGAAGTCGCGCAGGAAGTCGGGGTGCTTTTCCAGCACGGTGACCTCGACGCCCGCCCGCGCCAGCAGCAGGCCCGCCATCATCCCGGCCGGTCCGCCGCCGACGATGCAGCACGTTGTCTTGTCCATCGTTTTCCCCTCCGCCGAAATGTCTACGACGAAGCGTAGTAGTAAATCCTGCTGCCGGTACAGCGAATTCGGCAAACTCCCGACCGCCCCTTGACGTGCCGAGGCGCGAGCGCAATACTGAACTAGATGGTTCAGTATGACTTCCTAGACGCCTCGTTCGGGGCGCTCGCGGACCCCACCCGGCGGGGCATCCTCGAGCATCTCGGTCGTGGGCCCGCCACCGTCAGCGAGTTGGCCGAGCGGTTCGAGATGACGTTGACCGGCATCAAGAAGCACATCGGGTTGCTCGAGGATGCGGGCATGGTGGTCACCGAGAAGCGTGGGCGGGTGCGGTACTGCCGCATCGGCGAGCACGTGTTCGATCGGGAGGTGGCTTGGATGCAGGGTTATCGGCAGATGCTGGAAGCCCGGATGGACCGTCTCGACGAATTCCTGCGACGAACGGAGCCAGAGCAATGAGCACCACAACCAAGGACGCGGTCATCACCTCCACCTCGGACCGCGAAGTGCACATCGAACGCGATTTCGACGCACCGCTGGATCGGGTGTGGGACGCCTACAGCCGCGTCGAGCAGCTGTCGCGCTGGTGGGCGCGCGGCCACGAGGTCGACATCGAGCGCTGGGAGTTCCGCAAGGGCGGCCACTGGCGTTTCGTGGAGCACGAGGGCGACGAGTCCTACGGTTTCGAAGGCCGCTTCCGTGAGATCACCCCGAAGGAGCGGATCGTGCAGTCCTTCGAATGGGACGGTATGCCCGCCCACATCTCGATCGACACGACCACCTTCGTCGACCTCGGCAACGGCCGCACCCGCGTGGTCACCGACAGCATCTTCCACACCGCCGAGGAATGCGCGGGCATGCTCGCCTCCGGCATGGAGACCGGCCTCAACGACAGCTACCGCGCCCTCGACGCCCTGCTCGCCGGAAACCGCTGACCGCGCGCGGAACTCACGACGCGGGCCCGGCTGCTCAGCTGTGCGAGCAGCCGGTCGCGCGTTTACGCGGCTTCAACCGCAGCGGCGGCAGCGGCGGAGCGGGAATCCGCTCCTGCTCCGGATGGTCGACCACCTGCCCGAATCGGCTGGTGTCGTGGGCTTCCCACGCCTCGCGCGCCGCGACGATCTCCTCGTGACTTCGGCCCACGAAGTTCCACCACATCACCAGTTCCTCGGTGAACGGCTCACCGCCGATCAGGGCGAAATGCGCGCGGTCGGTGCTCGTCAAACGCACCTCGGCCCGATCGGTGCCCAGGTACAGCAGCGGTCCGGGACCGAGCTCGATGCCGTCGACGACGACCGTGCCCTCGACGACGAGCACCGCGTGCTCGAATGCGCGTTCCAGCGGTAAGCGCACGTCGGCGCCGGGATCGAGGACGATGTCCGCGCCGACGATCGGCGTATAGGCCTTCGCCGGTGAGGTGACGCCGCCCAGCGAACCGATCAGCACGGTCGCCCGCAGCCCCGGTTCCTCGTATACGGGCAGCTCGCGGTGCTGTTCGAAGTGCGGTTCGACGCCGGTCGCGTTGTCGGGCAGGGCGATCCACAGTTGCAGGCCGTTGCCCGCGTTCGCGCCCGGTACGCCGAACTCCGAATGCGCGATGCCGCGACCGGAGGTCATCAGGTTGAGTTGACCCGGTTCGATCCGCACATCCGAACCCACCGAATCGCGGTGCCGGATCTGCCCGTCGAACGGCCAGGTCACCGTCTGCAGGCCGATGTGCGGGTGGGGCAGGATGTCGGGCGAGGCGCCGGTGCGGGTGACGGTGGGCGAGCCGAACCGGTCGAGGAAACACCACGCGCCGACGGTCGGCAGATCCCGTTGCGGCAGGGTGCGTTCCACGTACACGCCGCGCACGCCGCCGAGCGGGACCTCCCTGGCTGGGTACAGCTCGGTGATCGGACCGGGGCTCGGCGACGGTTCGCACAGCGCCTCGGCGGGGTCGGCCTCGAGGTCGCTCATCCGGGGATGCCCTTGCCGACCACGTGCGCGTCGAACTCGGGGTGCTTGTCGAGCCAGCCGCGGATGAACGGGCAGTGCGGAGTGATGGTTCGCCCGCGCGCGACCACGTCCTCCACGGCGTAGCGGGCCAGCTTGCTGCCGAGGCCCTTGCCGCCGAAGGCGTCGTCGATCTCGGTGTGCACGAAGTCGGTGTCGTTGCCGCGCTCGATGTACTCGGCGAAGCCGGCGAGTTCGTCGCCGTAGAAGATGTCGTAGCGGTTCTTGTCCTGGTTGCGGACGACACGGGCCTGCGACGCGGTGGTCTCCGACATCTTTGCGCTCCTTCCGCACCGCCAACAGGTGCGCTCGTGACTTGGTATACCGACCAACCCGGGCGCGGCGTGAGTATTCCCGGCCGCGCCCGAGCCGATGCTATTCCCGTCCCGCCGAGGTGAACGACATGTCCGCGTACCGTGGGCCCGCCACCTGTCCGGCGATCGGTTCCAGCGTCGCGAGTTCGTCGTCGCCGAGCCGCACCCCGGCGGCCGCGACGTTCTCGGCGAGCCTGCTGCGCTTGCGGGTGCCCGGGATCGGCACCACCGCAAGGCCGTGTGCCTCGGCGCGCGCGTGCACCCACGCGAGGGCGACCTGGGCCTGGGTGATGCCGTGCGCTTGCGCGATCGCCGCCAGCGGTGCGAGGAGTTCGGCGTTGCGTTCGGCGTTGGCGCCGGTGAAGCGGGGCATCCGCTGCCGGAAGTCGTTGCCGCCGAGGCTGTCCGCATTGCGGAACGCGCCGGTGAGGAACCCGCGACCCAGCGGCGAGTACGGCACGAATGTCACGCCGAGTTCGGCCGCGGCGGGCACGGCGGTGCGCTCCACATCGCGGGAGAACAGCGACCACTCCGACTGCACGGCCGCGATCGGGTGCACCGCGTGGGCGGCGCGCAGTTCGTCGCCGGTCACTTCCGACAGGCCGAGCGCGCGCACCTTGCCCGCGGTGACCAGCTCGGCCATCGTGGCGACGGTGTCCTCGATCGGCACGGCCGGGTCGCGGCGGTGCATGTAGTACAGGTCGATGGTGTCGACACCGAGCCTGCGCAGGCTCGCGTCCACGGCGGCGCGGATGTATTCGGGGGAGTTGTCGAAGCCGCGGAACGCCGGATCGTCGGCCTTGCGCACGATGCCGAATTTGGTGGCGATCACCAGCTCGTCGCGGTGCTCGCGGACGAAACCGGACAGGAATTCCTCGTTGTGGCCGGAGCCGTAGATGTCGGCGGTGTCGAACAGGGTCACGCCGAGCTCGAGGGCGTGTTCGAGGGTGGCCCGGGACTCCGCCAGATCGGAGTCGCCGTAGAACTCGCTGATGCCCATGCAGCCAAGACCCTGGATGCCGACCCGTCGACCGTCGGCGCCGAGGGTGGTGGTCGGCAGAGTGGTGCTCATGTATCGGTTCCTTCGCTCGTGTGCGCGGTGAGCGTGACCGGCGGGACCAACTCGGATCGGCCCTCGTACACGGCGATCTTGTAGTCCAGCACGGCCACGGTCTTCTGTAGTTCCGCGATCTTGTCGAGCACGTCGGCCCTGGTCTGCCGGAACATCTCCAGCCGTTGCGGGAAGGTCTGCTCACCCGCCCGCACCAGTTCGGCATACCGGATCATGTCGGCCACCGGCATGCCGGTCGTGCGCAGCCGCGCGATCAGCTCCAGCCACTCCAGGTCGCGATCGCTGAAGCGGCGGTTGCCGGTGTGGTCGCGACCGATGTAGTTCATCAGCCCGATCCGCTCGTACCAGCGCAGCGTGTCGCGACTGAGGCCCGACCGCTCGGCGACCTCGCCGATCGAGTATTTCGGGCGCTCCCGTTCGTTCGCGCTGTCGGTGTGCCGAACCGCTTCCGGATCCATCGTGCTCGTCCCTTTCCGTGGAACTCCACCGACGCTAGCCACCTGGAGTGCACTCCAAGCAAGCCTATTCGCGGGACGAGCCGATCTCAGTTGTACTTCGGCAGTTCCTGTACCGCCCAGCGGTTTCCGTCGGGATCGGCGAAGAACGTGAAAAGGCCCCAGCCCAGATCCTCCACCGGGGTCGCCTCGACGCCCGCCGCGACGAGTTGTTCGTAGGCCTGCTGGGCGCTCGGCACCACCATCTGCATGCCCTCGACGCTGCCGGGAGCAGCCTGGGTGATGCCGCGGCCGATGCAGATCGAGCAGCCCGAACCCGGCGGGGTGAGCTGGACGAAGCGGATGTCGGGGCTCGGCGTGTGGTCGTGGTCGGCGTTGAAACCGATGCTGGTGTAGAAGTCCTTGGCCCGATCGATATCGGTGACCGGGATGGCAACGAGCTCGATTTTCCAATCCATGCGGTCAAGCATCCCACCGCCCACCGACAGAAACGTAGTGTGGATCACATGGCTAAGGAGATCGACCGCATCCGGGCCCGCTCGGCTTGGGAAACGGTGAAGGAGAGCCCGGTGATCACCGCCATCGCGGTGGCACCGGTGGTACTGGTACTCGGCGTGGTCTGGTGGCTGACGAACGGCGTGGTCGCCTTCGTGTTGCTCGCGCTGCTCGGCGTCGGAATCGTGGTCGGGGGCAAGCTGCTGAAGTAGCTCAGCGCGGCACGTGGAAGTGCGTCAGTTCGCCGGTTCCCTGGTCCACTCGCGCCCACGGCCGGTCGAACTCGAGCACCGCCAGCGCCGAGGTGGGGAACTTGCGGCTCAGCTCGGTGGCCGCGTCGGAATCGCGGTTGGTCGCGAGATCCCAAGCGGTCCAAGGAATTCCGGGAACATGACCGACAAGGAGGAGAGTCGAGACAGCATCGTCGGTGAGCTGGATCAGCTCGATCAGGGTGTGCGGGTTCGCCTCGTAGATGTCGTCGCGGTACTCGACGGGAGCGTCGATTCCGGTGGCGGCCAGGGTGAGCCGGGTGCGCTGGGCGGTGGAGCAGCGCACCGCGTCGATCGCCGGCTGGGTGGCGCGCAACCAGTCGCCCGCCAGGGCGGCTTCGCGTTCGCCGCGTGGTGCCAGTGGTCGTTCGTGGTCCTCCACCCCGTCCGGGTACGCCGATTTTCCGTGCCGCATCAGGATCAGGGTCACCGCCATGTACTACACGGTAATCGTGCACACCGGTGAGGTCGCAGTCACACTCGAGGCACACTGAAAGCTGCGTCACTCATACCCGAGGTGACGTCCGACCACACATTTCGAGGATCTGCACCCATGGCCTACGTCATCACGCAGCGTTGTTGCAACGACGCCAGCTGCGTCACCGAGTGCCCGGTCGACTGCATCCGCCCGACCCCGGATCAGCCGGAGTTCGCCACGGCGGAAATGCTCTACATCGACCCAGACACCTGTATCGACTGCGGCGCCTGTGTCGATGCGTGCCCGGTGGACGCCATCTTCTCCGAGGACGATCTCCTCGCCTCGCTCGGCAGGTACCGCGAGATCAATGCCGATTACTTCCGGCGTCACCCGCTGGAGACGAATTTCGATCCACTCGCCACCCCCGTGCGCCCACCGAAGAGTCTCGGCACCCTGCGCGTCGCGATCGTCGGTGCGGGCCCGGCGGCCTGCTACGCCGCCGACGAGCTGTTGCGGCGCAGCGATGTCGAGGTGGAGATGTTCGACCGGCTGCCGACGCCGTGGGGTCTGGTTCGCGCGGGCGTGGCGCCCGATCACGCGGGCACCAAGAACGTCGCGACGATGTTCGAATCGGCCTTCCGCCGCGATACTCTGCAGTACTACCTCAATGTCGAGATCGGCGAACACATCGATCACCGTGAGCTGCTCGAGCACCACCACGCCGTGATCTACGCCGTCGGCGCGTCGAGCGACCGCAAGCTCGGTGTCCCGGGTGAGGATCTGCCCGGCAGCCATTCGGCCACCGAGTTCGTCGCCTGGTACAACGGTCATCCCGATTTCGCCGAGCGCGAGTTCGACCTGTCGGGTGAGCGCGCGGTGATCGTCGGCAACGGCAATGTGGCGCTCGACGTGGCGCGCGTGCTCACCGTCGACCCGGACGAGCTGGCCAAGACCGATATCGCCGACCACGCCCTGGACGCCCTGCGCCGCAGCAACATCCGCGAGGTCGTGATTCTCGGCCGCCGCGGTCCGCTGCAGGCCGCCTACAGCTCGCCGGAGTTCCTGGCGCTCACCCATCTGAAGGGTGTCGACGTGGTCGTCGATCCCGCCGACCTCGAGCTGGACGAGCACAGCCGGGCGATCCTCGACGACCCGAACATCGAACCCTCGCTGCGACTCAAGTATCAGCTGGCCCAGGAGTATTCGACCGGCCGACGCGATCCGGCGAACAAGCGCATTGTCTTCCGCTACCTGGCGACTCCCACCGAGGTGCTCGGTGACGACCACGTCACCGGTATCGAGTTCGCGCACAACGAACTCACCGCCGACCTCGTCGCCACTCCCACCGACCGCACCGAGCGCCTCGACACCGGCCTGGTGCTCCGCTCGATCGGTTACCGCGGCGTCCCCGTGCCCGGCCTGCCGTTCGACGAGCGGCGCGGTGTGGTGCCGAGCGAGCACGGTCGCGTGCTCGCCGATACCCAGCCGCTGCCCGGTGTGTACGTGGCGGGCTGGATCAAGCGTGGCCCGCGCGGCGTGATCGGCTCCAACCGGATCGATGCCGAGGAAACCGTCGAGGCACTGATCGACGACTTCATCGCGGGCAGGCTCACCAATCCGACCGGCGACCGGGCCGCCCTGCGCGCCCTGCTCACCGAACGTCAGCCCGACCTCGTCGATCGCGCCGCCTGGAAGACCATCGACCAGGCGGAAAAGGCCGCGGGTAAAGCCGCAGGCCGACCCCGCGTCAAGTTCACCACCCGCGCCGATCTCCTCAAGGCCGCGAAGGGCTAATCGGACCCGCGGCCGAGAACCGACCAGGCCCACTCGCCTCCGGTTCTCGGCCGCCTGGCAATCGACGAAACAGGCCGAGAACCCCGGTTCCTGCCTCCTGCGTTACGGCAGGGGCATGACCTTGACGACGGTCGTCGTGATCCCACCGACCACGAACCACAACCGCAACACCGGCCGCCCACTCACATCGCCCGGCTCGTACCGCCCGCGCACCGTGATGTGTTCACGCGCCAGCACCGGCGCCACGTACTCGATCACCGCGCGATGCGGCACCGCGAGCAGTTTTGGATAGTCGACGAGGAACTGCTCCACGGCCTGCCAGTAGCAGGCGTTGTTCACGTGGTTGTACTGGTCGATGTCGGTGGCGCGCACCGGGAACGGCACATCGGTGTCGGATTCGCGCGGCGCCGGATCGGTGAGGTAGGGCCGCCACCGCAGCCGGTGTTCGTCGGTGGTGCGGGCCAGATAGGCCAGGCCTTCGTCGCTGATGCGGGCGGGCAGGTTGCTCGACTCGCTGAGGTTGATCCAGAACCCCTCGGTCTCGATCAGGCCGCCGCCCTCGCTGGTGATGCGCACGCGCATGTTCGTCCACCTGGTCGACATGCTCGCGCACCACCGCGTGAGGTGTACGTGATCGGGGAAGACGACCGGGCGGATCACGTCGATGACGGTGCGGCGCACGATCCAGGTGGGATCGGTGCGGTGCAGCGCGGTCTGATGCAGTTCCTCGTAGGCGATATCCTGCAGGTAGCGGGCGACCCCGTCGAAGCGCAGCCGGTGGTACGGGTCCACGTCGCCGGCCCGGACAGGCCACGCCGTGGCGAAACCCGTGCCCTCCTGGGGTAGCGGGGCCAGTGGCTGATCGAGTGACACGTGTGCTCCTTGCGCGGTCCACACAGGTGAGCCGCGACTTCTTGCGTAGTTCTGCCCTCGACTTTACGGTGCGCAGATCACACCCTCACGTCGAGCCGGGACTAGCCCCCACCGGCGTACATGACAAGTGCTGTAGGCGCCCGGTAACCTGCTGGAATGGCCGGCGGGGCGATGGCAGGCGCGATGTTCGGGCGCTATGAGTTGCGTCGGCTTCTCGGAGTCGGCGGTATGGGCGAGGTCTACGAGGCTTTCGACACCACCAAGGATCGCGTCGTCGCGCTCAAGGTGCTCAATCGTGAGCTGGCGGCCGACCCCACCTATGTGCAGCGTTTCCGCCGCGAATCCCATGCGATGGCCAGTGTGCAGGAGCCGCACGTCATCCCGGTGCACGACTGGGGCGAGGTCGACGGTGTGCTCTACATCGATATGCGCCTGGTGCGCGGTTCCGATCTCAAGGAGCGGCTGCAGCAGCACGGCAAGCTGACGCCCGGCGAGGCGGTGCAGGTGGTCGAGCAGATCGCGGCCGCGCTCGATGCCGCCCACGAGCTCGGCCTGGTGCATCGCGACGTGAAGCCGGCCAACATCCTGCTCACGGCCAACCTGTTCGCCTATCTGGTCGACTTCGGTATCGCGCACGGCGCGTCCGATCCGCAGCTCACCAGCGCGGGCAGCGCGGTCGGTTCGATGGCGTACATGGCGCCGGAACGGTTCGAGGACGTGCCGATGACGCCGGCCGTCGACACCTACGCGCTCACCTGTGTGCTCTACGAGTCGCTGGTGGGACGGGTGCCGTTCCCGGTGAACAGTCTCGCCGGCGCGATCGGTTCGCATCAGATGGCACCTCCGCCCCGGCCGAGTGCGGTCGATCCGGCGCTGTCGGCGTTCGACGCGGTGATCGAGCGCGGCATGGCCAAGCGGCCCGAGCAGCGCTACGGCTCGCCGGGCGACCTGGCTCGCGCCGCCCGCGCCGCGCTGGTGCAGGCCGAACGCGACGCGCCCGCAACCGTTCCCGGCCCGCGGGTGACGCCGCTGGTGAAGCAGCCGCCGCCGCGCCCGTTCACCGGGCAGACCCGGGTCACCGGGCCGCAACCACCGCCGCCGACCGCTCCCTCGCCTGCTCAGCCACCCGCCGCGGCGCACCGGTCCGCACCGCAGCAGCCGATCGCCGGTTTCGCGCAGCCCGGGCGGCAGCAGACCAGGATGAGCACCGGCCCCCAGTTCTCCTCGGGTGCCTACGCCCATCCGTCGGAACCGCTGCCCCTTCCGCAGCGGAATTCGGCGACGCCGATTCTCGCCGGTGCGCTCGGCGCGCTGATCGTCGTGGCCGCGGTCGGTGTGGCGGTGTGGGTGATGTTGAGCGTCAACGATTCCGGTACCGATCGCGCAGGTCAGCCGGTGTCCTCGTCCAGTCTGCAGGTGCCCCCGCCGGTGGTGGTGTCGGTCAGCCAGGAAGCGCCAACCGGCGTTCCGCAGGCACCGCCGACGGAGCCGAAAGCGACCACAACCACTGTGCCGCCGTTGAATTCGGCCGTCACCGGCGCCGACGGGCAGGGTTTCCTCAGCGGTGGCCCGCGCTGCAACGACAACGACGCCGCCATGACGATCGCGCGCACCACCACCTCGCGGGTGGTCATCTGCCACACCGGGGCCGACCGCTTCTACTACAAGGGCGTCGCGGTGCGTAACGGCAACGCGATCGAACTCGACGATCCCGTCCCGACCGGTGACGGCGGATTCACCGCGACCAACCCGAGCGATGGAACGCAATACCAGGTCACGCCTGCGGGCCTGACGATCATCAAGAGTGGTTCGGTGCTCTCCAGTGAGGCGATGCTGGAATTCGCCCATCGCTGAGCGTGGCCGGGATATGTTCGACAGGGGTTCGATGTCGAGAGAGGTTTCCCGGATGCGTGCAGCTCAGGTGAGCAAGTTGGAAGGTCCGTCGTCGATCGAGGTCGTCGACCTGCCCGAACCGGTCGCTTACCCGGGCGGTGTCCTCATCGACGTGCACGCCGCCGGGATCGCCTTCCCCGATGTCCTGATGACGCGCGGTCTCTACCAGATGAAGCCGGGTCTGCCGTTCGTCGTCGGCGGTGAGGTCGGTGGCGTGGTGCGTGAGGCGCCCGCCGAGTCCGGGCTGCGTGCCGGTGACCGCGTCGCGGCACTGACCATGCTCGGCAACGGCGTCGCTGAGGTGGCGGTCGCACCCGCCGACGCGGTCTTCAAGCTGCCGGACAACGTGTCGCTCGAGTCGGGTGCGGGCATCCTGTTCAACGACCTGACCGTGCACTTCTGCCTCACCAAGCGCGGCAGGCTGGCCGAGGGCGAGACGGTCCTCGTGCACGGTGCGGCCGGTGGCGTCGGCACCTCGACCCTGCGGCTGGCCAAGGCGCTGGGCGCGGGCCGGGTGATCGCGGTGGTGAGCACCGAGGCCAAGGCGCAGGTCGCCAAGGCCAACGGCGCCACCGACGTGGTGCTCACCGACGGCTGGCTGGCGGCGGTCAAGGACCTCACCGGCGGGCGAGGCGTCGACATCGTGCTCGACCCGGTGGGCGGCGACCGTTTCACCGACAGCATCCGCAGCCTCGCGGGCGGTGGCCGGTTGCTCGTCGTCGGGTTCACCGCCGGCGAGATCCCCACGGTGAAGGTGAACCGGCTGCTGCTCAAGAACGTGGAGGTCGTCGGCGCGGCCTGGGGTGAATGGGTGATGACCCACCCCGGCTACCTGGCCGAACAATGGGCCGACCTGGAGCCGCTGTTCGCCTCCGGTGCCGTCACGGCGCCGGAACCGGTGCTCTACCCCCTGGAACGCACGGCCGAAGCCGTTGCGGCCCTGGACAACCGGACCGCGACCGGCAAGGTCGTCGTACAACTGCGCTGACTCGGTGTGAGGTTGTCGGACCGCCGGGGTAGCGTCCGGTTCGTCGCCGGGATCGAAGGAGCGCGCCGTGCAGTTGTCGAATCGGGTACTGAACCGGACGCTGCTCGCGCGGCAGCACCTCCTCGAACGGTCCACCCTGAGCACACCGCAGATGTGCGAGCATCTCGTCGGGTTGCAGGCGCAGGATGTCCCGCCGCCGTTCATCGGTTTGTGGAGCCGGACAGTCGATTTCGACCCCGACACGGTGTCGCGCGGATTGGACGACCGCACGCTGGTGCGGATCACCCTGATGCGCGGCACCATCCACCTCGTCACCCCGCCCGACGCCCTCCGCATCGCCCCGCACATCCAGCCCGAACTCGAAAAGGTGCCCTTCCGTAAGGGTTTCAACTACGGGGCCATGGTCGGACTCGACCCCGAGCAGGTCCGTGCCGACGGGGAGGCGGTGCTCGGCGACGAACCCATGTCGGCCGCCGACCTGCGCGCCGAAGCCGCCATCCGCTACCCGGATCGCGATCCGGGCGCGGTGTCGCAGACCTGGCTCTACCAGCTCCCGGTCCTGCAGACCCCGCCGCGTGGCCGCTGGCGCGACAACAGCCGACCCGTCTGGTCGCGGGTGCAGCCGTGGCTGGGCGCCCCGCTCGACCCGGGCTATCCGGTGGCCGAACTGATCCTGCGCTACCTGCGCGCGTTCGGGCCGGCCTCGACCATGGACATGCAGACCTGGTCGCGCTTACCCGGTATGAAACAGGTGGTCGCCGACCTGGGTGACCGCGTCCGCACCTACACCGACGAGCGCGGCCGGACCCTCTACGACGCCGCCGAACTCGAACTCGCCGACACCGACCTGCCCGCCCCGGTGCGCCTGCTCGGCTGGTACGACAACGCGCTGCTCTCCCACCAGGACCGCAGCCGCGTCATCGGCGAAACCATCGCCCCGCGTTCCTTCGGTGCCAATGTCTCGCCGGTCCTGATCGACGGCTTCACCGCCGGGGTCTACAAAGTCTTCGTGAAGTCGGGAACCGCCCGCCTCCGCGTGAGCCCTACCCGTGCATGGACGAAAGCCGAAGTGGCAGAGGTCGAATCGGAGGCCACTGCCCTGCTCGCGTTCTTGGAGCCGGAATCCGCCCCGGTCGTCGAGATCCTCGCCCCCGAGGCCGACCTCCGTCCGTGACACGGCTTTAACGCCGGGGAAATACCGGATTCCTAAGGTCGGTCCTACGACGTTCATGGCTGCAACGGACGACGTGCTCGGCCGAACCCGGCGAGCGAACCAGCCGCAACCGAAAGGGTGCGCGCATGGGTTCGTCCGTGGTCATTACCGATGTCACCGTCTATACGCCGCAGGGGTGGCAGCCTGGTGAGGTCGTCGTCCGCGACGGCCGGGTCGCCGCATTGCGGACAGACCAGGAGCACGCGGCGCTCCCACGCTTCGACGGTGCGGGCGGCTATCTGCTTCCCGGCTTCGTCAACACCCATACCCACCTGCAACAAGCGGTACTTCGTGGCGTGGGGGAAGGGCTGCCGCTGCTGGAATGGTTGCGCTGCGTCGGCGAGCACACCGTCGCCGCCACTCCTGAACAGACCTACCTCTCGGCTCTGGCCGGTGGCTCGGAACTGCTGCGCAGCGGGGTGACAACGGTCGTCGAGCACCTGTGGCCGAACCCGTCCGACCAGGTCCACCAGGCCGTGATCCGCGCGCTCGACGAGCTCGGCATCCGGGTGGTCCTCGGGCGCGGCATCGCCGACCGCGCCGACGTCACCCGAAAATGGGGCCTCGACCCGCGCCTGATGCAACCGCTCGACGAGGCGTTCGCCCATATCGACGCACTCGACCGGCAGCTGGCGGGCTCGCGCATCACCACCGCGCTTGCCGTGCCCAACCCGCGCTGCCTCACCCCCGACGGCATGGCGGCGGCCCGCGCCTACGCCGAGTCGACCGGCAAGACGGTGTCGATCCACGTCCTCGAGACCACCACCGACGACGACATGTGCCGCCTGCACGCCGGTATGGGCGCCGTCGACTACCTCGACACCAACGGCTTCCTCGGGGAGCGCACGCTCGCCGTGCACTGTGTGAACCTCGACGCGCACGGTCGCGCGGTCTTCGCCGAGCGCGGTGTCACCGTCTCCTACAACCCGATCTCGAACATGCGCCTCGGCAGCGGCATCGCCCCGATCGGCGACATGCTGGCCGCCGGGATCGACGTGACCCTCGGCGTCGACGGCGCGGCAAGCAACGACACCCAGGACATGCTCCTGACTCTGCGCCTGGGCGCGTATCTGCAGCGTGCCGCACACCGGCGCGCCGACCTGTTCGGCATCGATCGCATGTTGCACATGGCCACGGGTGCGGCCGGTCGGGTGCTCGGCGGACCGGTACACACCGGCATCGCCGTCGGCGACCGGGCCGACCTCACCCTGGTCCGCTTCGACCGCGACTTCGCCTGTCTTCCTGTGCTCGACCCCGGCGCGACCCTGCTGACGACCGCTTCACCGCGCGTGGTCGACACGGTCTGGGTCGACGGCGAGGCGGTGATCCGCGACGGCCGCAGCACAAGGGTCGACACCGATGAACTGACTCACCGCCTGATCCACATGCGATGAATGTTAATCCAGCGGAAACAGCTCACATATTGCATGTAATCAAGCAAGTCCACACTGAATTCATTCACATGTTGCACGCAACATCCACCGTAGGAAGGTGATCACGGTGACGCTCTACGACACAGTGAACGACGCGGACGCGAGGACGCTGCTCGCCGGACTCGAGGTCTCCTTCGCGGGCGTCGGCAAACGTTTCGGCGGTGACGACGGCACCCTGGCCCTCACCGGCATCGATCTGGATATCCGCGAGGGCGAGTTCGTCGCCGTGGTCGGGCCGTCCGGTTGCGGCAAGTCCACCCTGCTCCGTCTGGCTGCCGGCCTAGAGCGGGTGAGCGCGGGAGCCGTTGCGGTGCGCACGAATTCGATCGGCTTCATCTTCCAGGAAGCCACCCTGCTGCCCTGGCGCAAGGTGCGGCGCAATGTCGAACTCTCGGCGGAGCTGGCCGGGGTGCCGCGCGCTGTGCGGCGGGCACGGGTGGAACGGGCGATCGAGGCGGTCGGGCTGGCCGACTTCGCGAATGCCCTGCCGCGCAGGCTCTCCGGCGGCATGCGGATGCGGGTCTCGCTGGCCAGGGCGCTGGCGCTGGAACCGCGGCTGATGCTGCTCGACGAACCGCTCGGCGCGCTCGACGAGATGACGCGACTGACCATGCAGGAGGAGCTGCTCCGCCTCTACCGGGACAACGCCTTCACCGCCCTGTTCATCACGCACTCGGTGGCGGAGGCGGTGTTCCTCGCGTCGCGGGTGGTGGTGATGTCGGCGCGGCCGGGGCGGGTGCACGAGGTGATCGACGTCGACCTGCCCTATCCGCGCGACCGTGAACTGCGCTTCGATCCCGCCTTCACCGAACTCGTCGCGCGCGTGTCGCACTCGTTGAAAGAGGCTGCCTGATGGTGAGTATCGCCGCCCGGGCCGTGGTACCGGCGAAGCCGGGGGCCGAGCTGTCCACCGCACGCCTGCGCAAGATCGGCAAGGCCCTTGCGGCGCCGACTATTTCGATCGCCCTTGCCCTCGCCGCCTGGTACGCCGTGTCGATGCTGGTACTCAGCGAAGGTCGCCGCTTCCTGCTGCCACCACCGCATGTGGTGTTCACCGAGTCGCTGGCCGACCCGAAGAAGCTCGAGGTGATGGGTGAGGCGCTGGCGGTGACCGCGCGGGTCGCGCTCACCGGGCTGCTGATCTCGGCCGTGCTCGGTGTCGCCATCGCGGTGCTGATGAGCCAGGCCAAACCGATCGAGAACGTCGTCTACCCGTATGCCGTGGTGCTGCAGGCGATTCCGGTGCTCGCCGTGGTCCCGCTGATCGGGCTGTGGCTCGGTTACGGTTTCGCCGCGCGGACCACGGTCTGTGTGCTCATCGCCATTCATCCGATCATCGCGATGACGTTGTTCGGCATCAAATCGGTCGACGCGAACCTGCGCGAGCTGTTCACCCTCGGCCGCGCCGGGCGCCTGCGCAGGCTCTGGTCGCTGCAACTACCGGCCGCCCTGCCCTCCACCCTGACCGGTTTACGCACGGCCGCAGGGCTTTCTGTTACCGGCGCGATCATCGGCGACATGTTCTTCGCGCAGGGCAAACCGGGCATCGGCACCCTGCTCGACACCTACCGCGCTCGGCTCCAATCCGAGGACCTCATCGGCGCGCTCCTGCTCGCCGCCCTGTTCGGGGTGCTCGTGTTCACCGTTTTCACGCTGATCCAGAAGGTCAGCGTCGGCCGCTGGCACGACTCGGCCCACTAGAAGGAACCGCCATGAAAAACGCACGCCCCCTGCGCCGCCTCGGTATCGCGGCCTTGGCCCTCACCCTCGCCGCCTGTTCCGGCGAAACCGGTGACGACACAGCCGTCGCCCTCGAGCCCGCACCCGCCGAACAACGGCTGGCCGGTGTCTGCCCGGATACCGTTGTCGTGCAGCTGCAATGGGCCCCGGAAACCGACTCCGGTCCGATCTTCGGCCTGCTCGGTCCCGGCTACACCGTCGACGCCGACAACAACAGGATCACCGGCCCGCTCGTCACCGCGGGCAAGGACACCGGGGTGGAACTCGAGATCCGGGCGGGCGGACCGGCCATCGGCTTCCAGACCGTGCCGTCGCAGATGTACGTCGACGAGAGCATCACCCTCGGTCTCGCCCACTCCGAGCACGCCATCGCCGCCGCCGGGCAGCAGCCGATCCTGGCGGTCACCACCTTGCTGCGCAACAGCCCGCAGATGCTGATGTGGGATCCGGCGACCAATCCCGGCTGGCAGGGGATCGCCGATATCGGCCGGTCCGGCAAGCCGATCGTGGTGTCCAAGGGACAGCTGTACCCGGACTGGCTGGTGGCGCGTGGCCTGGTGAAAGCCGAACAGATCGACGCCTCCTACGACAATTCGCCGTCCCGGTTCGTCACCGATCCGTCGTTCGCGCAGCAGGGTTTCGTCAACGCCGAGCCCTACACCTACGAACACGAGGTGCGCGCCTGGAACAAGCCCGTGCGCTACCAGCTGCTCAAGGATGTCGGCTACGAGGGATACGCCCGCACGGTGAACGTCCGGGCGGACAAACTCGCCGAATTGCGGCCCTGCCTGCAGAAATTGGTGCCGATGATCCAGCGGGCCACCGCCGAATTCCGGGCCGATTCGACGCATGTCGACGAGGTGGTCGTCGATGTGGTCGAGCAGAACCCCAAGCTCAGCCCCTACAGCGCCGAGCTCGCCGCGTTCGGCTCCGAGGCGCTGATCGACGGCGGCCTGATCGGCAACGACAGCGACGGTGTGCTCGGCAGCTTCGACGAGGCCCGCGTGCAGCGCATCATCGACGAGTTCGCGCCCATTCTGCGCGCGGGTGGGGCGAATGTGCCGTCCGGCCTGCGGGCATCGGATCTCGTCACCAAGGAATTCCTCGACCCGTCCATCTCCGTCACCGGATAAGGAGACATTCCATGAGCACCAGCTACGACCTGTCCGAGGTCTCGCGCGAGAAGCGGATGGGCGGCCTCGGCAGGGAAACCGCCCGTGAGATCCGCGTCGTCGACCTGACTGATTTCGAGAATCGCCGCGTCGAGATCGCCGACCAACTGTGGGCGGCGGCCACCGAGATCGGCTTCTTCCAGCTCTCCGGGCACGGCATCCCGCAAGCGCTGATCGACGAGATGTTCGGCGCCACAGCGGAGTTCTTCGCCTTGCCGGAGGAGGTCAAAGGCAAATATCCGCTGGTGAAGGAACACAACGCGGGCTGGGAGAGCATGAGTCAGGTGCGCCCGTCCATCGGAGTGCCCGATCAGAAGGAGTCGTATCAGGTCACCCGGCCGCACATGGACTGCCTCTGGCCGAGCGAGACCGAGCTGCCCGGATTCCGTTCGCGTGTCCTGGATTTCGAGCGCCGGGCCTGGGAAGTGGCGATGCGGGTGCTGTCCTGCTTCGCCGACCGGCTCGGACTTGCGCGCGAACACTTCACCACCGCACACGATCCCGCATCGCCGGACTACCAGAGCGCACTGCGATTGCTGCACTACTTCGCGGTGCCCGAGGAACTGCGCGGCGTTCCCGGCCGCTGGCGGGCAGGCGCGCACACCGACTTCGACTGCCTCACCCTGCTTTTCCAGCGCGACGGCCAAGGCGGACTGCAGGTGTGTCCCGGCAAGGAGATGGCCGAACAGGAATGGACCTCCATCACCCCGTCCTCGAGCCTGATCACCTGCAATATCGGCGACATGCTCACCCGCTGGAGCGACGACCTGCTGCCGTCGAACTTCCACCGCGTCCGCAGCCCCGGCGAGGGCGAATACCAGGGCGAGCGCTACAGCATCGCCTACTTCGCCCAGGCCGACCGCGACGCGATCATCCAGGGACCCGGCGGCAAATACCCACCGGTCACCGCGGCCGATTTCCTCACCCAGCGTGTGCGGGCCAACTACCGGCCGCAGGGATAATCGGCGCAGACAACGGAAGGGACACGGCATGAGCGGTCAGCGCCCGGAGGCGGAAGCGGAGCGTGGCGACGGCACCTCACTGCTCGGCCCGTCGGTGCATCGCCGGATCAGGCAGCTGGTCCTTTCCGGCGAACTCGCCCCGGGCAGCCGACTCAGCGTGCCCGCACTGGCCACTCGGCTCGGGGTGAGTCGCAGCCCGGTGCGCGAGGCCGTGCAGCAGCTCATCTACGAGGGTCTCGCGGTGAGCACACCGCACGCGGGCGCGAAGGTGGCCGCCGTCGACGACGAACGCATCCGTGAGGTACTCGCGGTCCGCGCCGTCCTCGACGGCCTGGCCGCCGCCACGGCCGCCACCCGCCTCACCGAAGCGGACCTCGACAAACTCGCGGCCGTCATCGCCGCCCAGGAAACCAACCTGGACGACGCCACCGACGCGGCCCGCGACGCCCAGCTCGACCTGGAATTCCACAGCTTCATCCGGGACGCAGCCGGAAACCGGTGCCTCGCCGACGAATTGGCGCGTCTGGAAGCGCAGGCACACCTCTACCGCGGCGATCTGTGGTGCTCGGCGCGCAACCGTCGCGTGGCCCTGCGCGAACACCGCCGCATCCTCGAAGCCCTGGAATCGGGCCACCCCGAATCGGCCCGCATTGCTGCGGAGGCACACGTCCACGGCCTGATGACGCGCCTCACCCGGCACTGACGCGCCTCCCGGCACTGACGCGCCTCCCGGCACTGACGCGCCTCCCGGCACTGACGTGCCTCGCCCCGTGGCCAAGCTTTGACGTGCCGCGCTTCAACCCCGCCCGGCGCTGCGCCGTGCCTCGACGGCCTCGCCCGGCACCGGCTTGCCTGAGCCGGTGCCGAGGCGGGTGTCACGCTCGATGGCCCTAGTCGGTCACGGCGCCAGAGGTTTTCGCGTACTTCCTACCGGTCCGTGGCGCGGGTACCCGGCGGGCTGACACGCCGGTCCCGATAAGCGGGCGCCTTCGCGGTGCCGGCGGGTGTCAGCGTGCGCAGCAAGGGGAGCGTGCGCCGTTCGATCACCGTCGACAGCACGATCACGCTGTGCGACCGCACCACCGCGCTCGTCCGGTCGATGCTGAGCAGCACGGCCTGTAGACCGGCGTGTGAGTCGGCACCGATGCGGCAGAGCACGTCACCGGAACCCGTGGTCGCGTAGGCCTCGAGCACGCCGGGGATCGCGTCGAGTTCGGCGGTGAGGGTGTCTAGCGCGCCCTGGGCGATCTCCAGGGTGACGAACGCCTGCACATCGAAACCCGCTGCGGTGACATCGATCTGGGGGTCGTAGGAGGCGATCACCCCGGCCTCCTCCATCCGGTTGATCCTGGCCTGCACCGTCGCGCGGGCCACCTTCGTGCGCCGCGAGAGTTCCAGGATCCCGGCCTTCTGGAACTCGTGCATGGCCGACAGGATCGCCAGGTCGAGTTCGTCCAGTTTCGCGGGTGTGCGCATGCCAGACCTCCATCCTCGGGTGCTATTCAAATTGTCCACCATCCGGCAGCGTGAGGTATCAACTTTGGTCAGCATGACCAGGCGCGAGCCGTGTTGTTGCCTAGCTCACGGTGGCGCGTTTTCCTAGGTCATGACCATTGAGCAGCAGCTCGTCGGGCTGATCGAGCACGACGACAGTGTCGATCCGTTCCCTGTCACCGGCTGGGACGCGCTGGTGTGGGTTGTCGGCAACGCCACCCAGTGCGCGCACTTCCTGCAATCGGCCTTCGGGATGCGGCTCGAGGCCTACTCCGGCCCCGAGACCGGCAACCGCGACCACAAGGCCTACGTGCTGCGCAGCGGGGGAGCGCGGTTCGTGGTCAAGGGCGCGGTCGATCCGGACAGTCCGCTGGTCGCCCATCACGATCGGCACGGCGACGGCGTGGTCGACATCGCTCTCGAGGTCCCCGACGTGGACCGGTGCGTCACCTGGGCGCGCGAGCACGGCGCGACGATCCTGGCCGAACCACACGACGAGAGCGACGAATTCGGCACGGTGCGCTCCGCCGCTCTGGCCACCTACGGCGAGACCAGGCACACCCTGATCGACCGCTCCGGCTACGCGGGCCCGTATCTGCCCGGCTATATCGCACGCACCTCGACCCTTCGCGACGGTCCGCGCCTGTTCCAGGCCATCGACCATGTGGTCGGCAATGTGGAACTGGGCATGATGGACCGCTGGGTCGACTTCTACCGCCGCGTCATGGGTTTCACGAACATGGCCGAATTCGTCGGCGACGACATCGCGACCGAATACTCCGCGCTGATGAGCAAGGTCGTCGCCAACGGCAACCACCGCGTGAAGTTCCCGCTCAACGAGCCGGCCGTCGGCCGCAAACGTTCCCAGATCGATGAGTACCTCGAGTTCTATCGCGGACCGGGCGTGCAGCACATCGCCCTGGCCACCGGCGACATCCTCGCCACCGTCGACGCCCTGCGCGCCGCGGGCGTCGAATTCCTGCCGACCCCCGACACCTATTACGAGGACCCAGAACTGCGCGCCCGCATCGGCCATGTCCGCGTCCCCGTCGAGGAACTGCAGCGGCGCGGCATTCTCGTCGACCGCGACGAAGACGGCTACCTACTGCAGATCTTCACCCGCCCGATCACCGACCGTCCAACGGTGTTCTTCGAACTCATCGAGCGACACGGCTCACTCGGCTTCGGAAAAGGCAATTTCAAAGCCCTTTTCCAAGCCATCGAACGCGAGCAGGCGGCCCGCGGGAACCTGTGAGTGCGTCCGCGCACGCACTACAGTTCATGGCATGCGGATCCCCTCGGCGATCATCACCGGCATGGCCCTGGCTGTCGTGCTGTCGTCGTGCGGATCGGGGGGCGACTCCGATTCGCCGGCGGGCCCGAATCGGCCGCCACCGAAGGTGGCCTCACTCGGCCCGTTCGTCGGCGAGTGCGGGCACGTCACCGACGACGAGGTGCGCGAGCTGGCGGGCCTGTCCCAGATCGCGCGGGTGTACAAGAACTCGACCGGCTGCAACTGGCAGTCGGCCGGATTGTTCGCCCCGAGCGTGACATTCGCGTCCTATCGCGGCAGCCCGATCGAACGCGAGAAGGCCTGGGTGTCCAGCGTCGGCCGCAACCCGGAGTCGATCGATGTGGCCGGTCGCCCCGGTTTTCAGGCGCTCGACCCGCAGGGGACCGTCTGCGACTTCGCGGTGCAACTCGACGACGACTTCTTCGAATGGTCCATCTCCACCGGCACTTTCGCCACGGGCGGTAACCCGTGCGACCGCACACGGAAACTGGCCGAGCTCACGGTAGGACGGCTGGGATGAGTGCCACCAGGATCGCGACCGCCGCGGCGGCGCTGCTGCTCACCGTCACCCTCGCGGGCTGCGGTGAGAAGGTCGAGGGCAACGCGCGCCCGGCGGGCGGCGGTGGCGGCGGCGAGTCGGTGAACACCGATTTCGACAAGCTGCTGCGCGAATGCGAGGTCGTCGAACCCGCGAAGATCGGTGAGATCGTCGGCAACGCGCTCAGCGTCACCACCTCCTTCAGCGGCGCCGTCTGCATGTGGGACATCGACGACGCACCGGGCGGCTCGGCCATGGCCACCCTCAACTGGTACGAGATGGGTACGCTGAACAACGAGAAGACCACCAACGAGAAGTTGGGGTACCTCACCGGTGACATCACGGTGCAGGGTCGCAGGGCCCTGCAGGTGCGCAGGCCGGGCGACAACGACTCCTGCGGAGTCACCGCGCCGGCCGCCGATGTCGGGGTCATCGGCTGGTGGATCAACTACCGGCCGGGCTCGGCCCACCCGGATCCGTGCGCGGGAGCGCAGAAGCTGGTGGAGCTGACCTTGGATCTGGCCAGGTAGAAGCCTTGACGCACGACCCCGCTTTGACCCCGGTTCGGGCGGGCGCGTATCGTGGACCGCTGTGCCCGGATTGCTACGGGCAAGTTCGTGCGTGAACGTAGGCCAGCGAGAGCGGCTGATACGTTCCAGCGTGCCCAGAAAAAGGGCCCTGAGCTGCGCGCGACACGCCCGACCGCGGGTAAACGGAAACACGGTCGGACGTGCGAGTGAAAGCTCGATGAACTGAAGACACGTGTTCCGCTACCGCAATCACCAATAAGGAAAGCCGGTCTATGCCAACCATCAACCAGCTGGTCCGCAAGGGTCGCCGCGACAAGGTCACCAAGACCAAGACTGCGGCCCTGAAGGGGAGCCCGCAGCGTCGTGGCGTGTGCACTCGCGTGTACACCACCACCCCCAAGAAGCCGAACTCCGCGCTCCGTAAGGTCGCGCGCGTTCGCCTGACCAGCGCGATCGAGGTCACGGCGTACATCCCCGGTGAAGGCCACAACCTGCAGGAGCACTCCATGGTGCTCGTCCGCGGCGGTCGTGTGAAGGACCTCCCGGGTGTCCGCTACAAGATCATCCGTGGCTCGCTGGACACCCAGGGTGTGAAGAACCGCAAGCAGGCCCGCAGCCGCTACGGCGCCAAGAAGGAGAAGAGCTGATATGCCACGCAAGGGCCCCGCACCCAAGCGTCCGCTGATCAACGACCCGGTCTACGGGTCCCCGCTGGTCACTCAGCTGGTCAACAAGATTCTGCTGGACGGCAAGAAGTCGACCGCCGAGCGCATCGTCTACGGTGCCCTCGAGCAGGCGCGCGAGAAGACCGGCACCGATCCGGTCGTCACCCTCAAGCGCGCGCTCGACAACGTCAAGCCCGCCCTCGAGGTGAAGCCCCGCCGCGTCGGTGGCGCCACCTACCAGGTGCCGGTCGAGGTCCGTCCGGGCCGCGCCAACACCCTGGCGCTGCGCTGGCTGGTCAGCTACTCCCGCGCCCGTCGTGAGAAGACGATGATCGAGCGTCTCGCCCACGAGCTCCTCGACGCGAGCAACGGCCTCGGTGCCGCGGTGAAGCGTCGCGAGGACACCCACAAGATGGCCGAGTCGAACCGGGCGTTCGCGCACTACCGCTGGTGATCGCCGCCCGGCCCGTCACTTAAAAGGGAGAATTTCGTGGCACAGGACGTGCTCACCGACCTGAACAAGGTCCGCAACATCGGCATCATGGCCCACATCGATGCGGGCAAGACCACCACCACCGAACGCATCCTCTTCTACACGGGTGTCAACTACAAGATCGGTGAGACGCACGACGGCGCGTCGACCACCGACTGGATGGAGCAGGAGCAGGAGCGTGGTATCACCATCACCTCCGCCGCTGTGACCTGTTTCTGGAACCAGAACCAGATCAACATCATCGACACCCCGGGTCACGTGGACTTCACCGTCGAGGTGGAGCGTTCGCTGCGCGTGCTCGACGGCGCCGTCGCCGTCTTCGACGGCAAGGAGGGCGTCGAGCCCCAGTCCGAGCAGGTGTGGCGTCAGGCCGACAAGTACGACGTGCCGCGCATTTGCTTCGTGAACAAGATGGACAAGCTCGGTGCGGATTTCTACTTCACCGTGCAGACCATCAAGGACCGTCTCGGTGCCAAGCCGCTGGTCATCCAGCTGCCGATCGGCGCCGAGGACACCTTCGAGGGCATCGTCGACCTGGTCGAGATGAACGCCAAGGTGTGGACCGGCGAGACCAAGCTGGGCGAGAAGTACGAAGTCCAGGAAATCCCGGCCGACCTCAAGGACAAGGCCGAGCAGTACCGTCAGGAGCTGCTCGAGACCGTCGCCGAGTCCGACGAGGCGCTGCTGGAGAAGTTCTTCGGCGGCGAGGAGCTCTCGATCGAGGAGATCAAGGGCGCCATCCGCAAGATGACCGTGGCTTCCGAGCTCTACCCCGTGCTGTGTGGCTCGGCGTTCAAGAACAAGGGCGTGCAGCCCATGCTCGACGCCGTCGTCGACTACCTGCCGTCCCCGCTGGACGTGGAGAACGTCGAGGGCCACGTGCCCGGCAAGGAAGACGAGATCATCACTCGTCAGCCGAGCATCGACGCGCCGTTCTCGGCGCTGGCGTTCAAGATCGCCGTGCACCCGTTCTTCGGTGAGCTCACCTACATCCGGGTGTACTCGGGTTCGGTGGCCTCCGGCGCCCAGGTCGTCAACTCGACCAAGGGCAAGAAGGAGCGTCTGGGCAAGCTGTTCCAGATGCACTCCAACAAGGAGAACCCGGTTCCCGAGGTCACCGCGGGCCACATCTACGCGGTCATCGGCCTGAAGGACACCACCACCGGTGACACCCTCTGCGACCCGCAGAACCAGGTCGTCCTCGAGTCGATGACCTTCCCGGACCCGGTCATCGAGGTCTCGATCGAGCCCAAGACCAAGTCCGACCAGGAGAAGCTCGGCACCGCGATCCAGAAGCTGGCGCGCGAGGATCCGACGTTCTCGGTGAAGCTCGACCAGGAGACCGGCCAGACCGTCATCGGCGGTATGGGTGAGCTCCACCTCGACATCCTCGTCGACCGCATGAAGCGCGAGTTCAAGGTCGAGGCGAACGTCGGTAAGCCGCAGGTGGCCTACCGCGAGACGATCACCAAGACCGTCGAGAAGCTCGAGTTCACGCACAAGAAGCAGACGGGTGGCTCCGGCCAGTTCGCGAAGGTCATCATCGCGGTCGAGCCCTTCGTCGGCGAAGACGGTGCGCACTACGAGTTCGAGAACAAGGTCTCCGGCGGTCGCGTGCCCCGTGAGTACATCCCGTCGGTCGACGCGGGTGCCCAGGACGCCATGCAGTACGGCGTGCTCGCCGGCTACCCGCTGGTGAACCTGAAGGTCACCCTGCTCGACGGCGCGTACCACGACGTCGACTCCTCGGAGATGGCGTTCAAGATCGCGGGTTCGCAGGCCCTGAAGGAAGCGGCCCGTAAGGCCGGTCCGGTGATCCTCGAGCCGCTGATGGCGGTGGAGGTCATCACACCCGAGGATTACATGGGTGAAGTGATCGGCGACCTCAACTCCCGCCGTGGCCAGATCCAGGCCATGGAGGAACGCAGTGGTGCCCGTGTCGTCAAGGCGCTGGTTCCGCTCTCGGAGATGTTCGGCTACATCGGTGACCTGCGGTCGAAGACCCAGGGTCGCGCGAACTACTCCATGGTGTTCGCCCAGTACGCGGAGGTTCCGGCCAACGTGTCCAAGGAGATCATCGCCAAGGCGACCGGCGAGTAATTCGCTTGCCGCGGCCTTGTACGCTTGGCCGCGGCAACCGGGCGTCAGCACGACCCCCCTTATTAACCGCACTGCTGCAAAAAAGCACGCACTAACTAGTCCAGGAGGACAACAGTGGCGAAGGCGAAGTTCGAGCGGACGAAGCCCCACGTCAACATCGGCACCATCGGTCACGTCGACCATGGCAAGACCACGCTGACTGCGGCCATCACCAAGGTGCTCGCCGACAAGTACCCGGACCTGAACGAGAGCTTCGCTTTCGACCAGATCGACAAGGCGCCGGAGGAGAAGGCTCGTGGTATCACGATCAACATCTCCCACGTCGAGTACCAGACCGAAAAGCGCCACTACGCGCACGTCGACGCCCCGGGTCACGCCGACTACATCAAGAACATGATCACCGGTGCGGCCCAGATGGACGGTGCCATCCTCGTGGTCGCCGCCACCGACGGCCCGATGCCGCAGACCCGCGAGCACGTGCTGCTCGCCCGTCAGGTCGGCGTGCCCTACATCCTGGTCGCGCTGAACAAGTCGGACATGGTCGACGACGAGGAAATCCTCGAGCTCGTCGAGATGGAGGTCCGCGAGCTGCTGGCGTCGCAGGAGTTCGACGAGGATGCCCCCGTCGTGCGCGTCTCCGGCCTCAAGGCCCTCGAGGGTGACGAGAAGTGGGCCGAGTCCATCGTCGAGCTGATGAAGGCCGTCGACGACTCGATCCCGGACCCGGTCCGTGAGACCGAGCTCCCGTTCCTGATGCCGGTCGAGGACGTGTTCACCATCACCGGTCGTGGCACCGTCGTCACCGGTCGTGTCGAGCGCGGCATCATCAACGTGAACGAGGAAGTCGAGATCGTCGGCATCCGCGAGAAGAGCACCAAGACCACCGTCACCGGTATCGAGATGTTCCGCAAGCTGCTCGACCAGGGCCAGGCCGGCGACAACGTCGGTCTGCTGGTTCGTGGCATCAAGCGCGAAGATGTCGAGCGTGGCCAGGTCGTCGTGAAGCCGGGCACCACCACTCCCCACACGGAGTTCGAGGGCCAGGCGTACATCCTGTCGAAGGACGAGGGCGGTCGCCACACCCCGTTCTTCAACAACTACCGCCCGCAGTTCTACTTCCGTACCACGGACGTGACGGGCGTTGTGACCCTCCCCGAGGGCACCGAGATGGTCATGCCCGGTGACAACACCGAGATGTCCGTCAAGCTGATCCAGCCGGTCGCCATGGACGAGGGCCTGCGCTTCGCGATCCGCGAGGGTGGCCGCACCGTCGGCGCCGGTCGCGTCACGAAGATCATCAAGTGAGTCTGTAGACCCACTGACACCGCAACGGCGTCGCTCCTCCGGGAGCGGCGCCGTTCGGCGTTTTCCGGGGGCACGACTTTTGGGGTCATCGCTCGAGGGGCTAGTGGTGAGTAGCGTTCCCGGTACAGGTGTCGGCGGTGAACGGAGGCGGCGTGGTCGTGGTGAAGGGGTTCGAGGTTGTCGAGGGGGAGCTCGGGCACGGGTTGCCGTATTTCGCGTTCGGGGAGGGGCGACCGTTGGTGTTCCTGCGGTGGTTCACGCCGGATCACACGAACCCCAGCGGGTGGATGCGGGCCAGTGAGGTGAAAACGCTGGCACCGCTGGCCAGGAACTTCCGGGTGTACGCGGTGAATCGGGCTCCGGGGATGGCGGAGGGGACGTCGATGGCCGATATCGCGCGCGACCACGCGGCGGCTTTGCGGGCAGAATTCGGGGAGCCCGTCGATGTGCTGGGGATTTCCTCGGGCGGGTCGGTGGCCCTGCAATTGGCCGCCGATCACCCGTCGGCGGTGCGCAGGCTGGTGATCGCGTCGTCGGGGTGCAGGCTGCCCGAACCCGCTCGCGCCTCGCAGCTGAAGTACGCGACGGCCGCCGCCGAAGGGAAACGCGCACTCCAGCACATGGCGACCGTCGGTATCGAGTCGCCGGTGAAGGCCCGCCTGGTCGGTGCGGTGGCCTGGCTCGCCGACCCGCTGATGCGCCCGAAGAACCCGGCCGACACGCTGGCGTTCGTCCGCGCCGAAGACGCCTTCGACGTCACCGACCGCCTCACCGACATCACCGCCCCCACTCTGGTGATCGGCGGCGAACGCGACGAGTTCTACCCCCAGTCGATCTTCCATCAGACCGCCGAGGGCATCCCCGACTCCCGCTTGATCATCTACCCCGACACCACCCACATGGGCGCGATCAAACACGAACGCTTCGCTCCCGAAGTCACCGAATTCCTGGGATCAGCAACGTAATCGAGGCATCCGGCGAACGGTCTTCACCGCTCGTCGAGATGTACCCGGACCGTGACACCGCCGCGCTCGCCGCGGTGCGCGACAGCATGGCCGGAATGGTCGAGGCCGTCGATGCGCAGGGTGATCGGCCCACCCGCACCGAGGAAGTTGCGCCACCACGTCTTCTGATCCGGCATGGCGACGCCGATGACGTACTCGTCCCCGGACCGGCGGTAGTTGACCGGGGTGCTGAACGTGCGCCCCGAGCGGCGGCCGACATAACTCACCTCGGCGAATGATTTGCCGAGAACCTTGCGAAGGCCCGGCGCCTTCGTCACGGCGAGGACGATCGCGTTGAAGACGCGCATACCGCGTCGCATCATCGGATTCTGAAACATCTACCTGCCCCGGATCTGTCACGGAATGTGTGGTCTCGACCGTACCGATCGACTGTGGCAATTCATTGAGAGCTCACTGTGTCAGCGGACCTTGGCCCCGTAGACATGCTCGACCGCCATTGTCATCAGGACGCGGCGGTCCGACACCATCACCTCGCGGTATTCGTCCCAGTCCGGGTGCTCGCCCGCGGCGGCGCGGTAGTAGGCGACGAGGGCTTCCACCTCGGGGCCGTGTGGGTCGGTGCCGGGGCCGGTGAGCTGGGCGGTGCCTTCGGCGGTTGCCCAGGACCAGCCGTCGGCGCTGCCCACCTCGAGGGCGGCGCGTGGGTCGCGGCGCAGGTTCGCGGTCTTGGCGCGGCCCTCGGTCATCGAGACGTAGATGACGCCCGCCTCGCGGTCGTAGTAGGGAGTCACCGGTGAAAGCTGGGGTCTGCCATCGGCTTTGATCGTGGCGAGGACACCGATCTTCGCCTCGGCGAGCAGGGCGTGCGGATCGAACTGTTCGGTCATGGGCCACTCCTGTTGTCGGTGTGTTCTGACGAACCGATGTGCACCTGCGTTTATGCCCGCGCGGAAAACCTGTCGACAATCCCGGACCGGGCCGCGTACAAAGAGTCCATGTTTACGGTACGTCCGCAGTCGCGGTTCTAGTTCGCATCGGGTCCGTGTGGCGCCGAGGCGACGCCGCGTGACCCGACGCCCGTGCCGTCCCCCCGGAGCGCCTCACCGGCGAGCGTCGATCTCTGAACCGACTCGGCCGGGAGCCTCCCATGACCAGAACCGACCTCGCCCGCCTACGCAATATCGGCATCGCCGCCCACATCGACGCGGGCAAGACCACGATCACCGAACGAATCCTGTTCTATACCGGCGTGATTCGCACTCTCGGTGAGGTGCACGACGGTACCGCCGTGATGGACCACATGGTGCAGGAGCGCGAGCACGGCATCACCATCACCTCCGCGGCGACCACCTGCGAGTGGGCCGAGCACCAGATCACCGTCATCGACACCCCTGGCCATGTCGACTTCACCGCCGAGGTGGAGCGCACGCTGCGGGTGCTCGACGGCGCGGTCGCGGTGTTCGACGCCAAGGAGGGTGTGGAGGCGCAGTCGGAGCAGGTGTGGCGTCAGGCCGACACCTACGGTGTGCCGCGGATCTGTTTCGTGAACAAGATGGACAAGCTCGGTGCGGATTTCGCCTTCACCGTGCGGACCATCGCGGAACGACTCGGTGTGCGCCCGTTGGTGATCCAGCTGCCGATCGGTGCCGAACGTGACTTCGAGGGCGTGATCGACCTGGTCGACATGACCGCGAAGCGGTGGCGCGGCGACACCGGAAACGGTGTCCGCTACGAGACCGTCGAGATACCGGAACAGCTGCGGGCCAAGGCGATCCAGCATCGAGAAGCACTGCTGGCGACGGTCGCCGAAGCCGACGACGACGTGCTGGAAAGCTACCTGTCCGGCAAGCCGATCGCCGTCGACGTCCTCAAAGCCGCGATCCGGCGGATGACGCTCGACGCCACGGCCTACCCGGTGCTGTGCGGTTCGGCGCTGGCCAATATCGGCGTGCAACCGCTGCTGGACTCCATCGTCGACTACCTGCCGTCGCCGGTGGATGTCGTTGCTGTGCACGGCTTCTCGATGGAAGGAACACACGTGCACCGCGCTCCCGATATCGCCGAGCCGTTCGCGGCCCTGGCGTTCAAGGTCGCGGCGCACCCGTTCTTCGGGACGCTGGTGTACCTGCGCGTGTACTCCGGCACCGCCGAACCCGGTGCCACCGTGCTGAATTCGACGAACGGACGAAAGGAGCGCCTGGGCAAACTGTTCCAGATGCACGCGAGCACCGAGATCGCGATCGATCGGGTGCGGGCGGGTCAGATCTGTGCCGTGATCGGCCTCAAAGCCACCGGCACCGGCGACACCCTGTGCGATCGGCACGACCCGATCGTGCTGGAGTCGATGACCTTCCCGGACCCGGTCCTGTCGGTCTCGATCGAACCGAGGACTCGCGCCGACCAGGACAAGCTCGGCACCGCCCTGGCCCGCCTGGCCGACGAGGACCCGACGTTCACCGTGCACGTCGACGCCGAAACCGGACAGACGGTGATCGGCGGCATGGGCGAGCTGCATCTGGAAATCCTGGTCGACCGGCTGAAACGACAGTTCCGGGTGGACGCGACCATCGGCGAACCACGGGTGGCCTACCGCGAGACCGTCACCGCTCCCGTCGACCTGCTCGAGCACACCCACCGCAAACAGGTGGGTGGACGCGGGCAGTACGCGAAGGTGGCGATCGCGCTGGCCCCGCACGTGGCCGACGACGGCGCCGTCTACGAATTCCGCAACCAGGTCACCGGTGGGCGGGTGCCGAGGGAGTACATCCCCGCGGTCGACGCGGGCGCGCAAGACGCGCTCGCGGTTGGCCCACTCGCCGGCTTCCCCCTGGTGAACGTGCTGGTGACGCTGCTCGACGGCGCCGCCCACGTGCAGGATTCCTCGGATCTGGCGTTCCGGCTGGCCGGTGCGGCAGCGGTGCGCGCGGCGGTGGCGCGCGCGAAGCCGGTGCTGCTCGAACCCATGATGGCCGTGGAGGTCGTCACGCCCGAGCAGTACGTCGGCGAGGTGATCGGTGATCTGAACACCCGGCGTGGCCGGATCACCGAGCTGGCCGAGCGCGGCGGCGCCCACGTCGTCCGCGCGCTGACCCCGCTGTCGGAGATGTTCGGCTACATCGGCGATCTTCGCTCGAAAACCCGTGGCCGAGCGAACTTCTCGATGACGTTCGACTCCTACGCCCCGGTCCCACCCGAGGTCGCGAAGTCGATCATCGCGGGCAGCTGACCAGGATGTCGGTGGCGTCTCCTCAGGCGCCACCGACTCAGGGCGCCAGGGTGCCGACCGTCCACAGGGGCGCGGTTTCCACGCGGGCGAAGCGCCATCCGTCGGGCGTGCGCACGGCATCGAATCGGTAGGTGCCGCCACCGGCGTAGAACGGTTCGGGGGCCACCCGGCCGGGGGTCGGTGCGCTGGGAACGAACGCGAACAGCGAGTTCGCCCGGACCTGGGCCCGATCGCCCGCGAGCTCGATGCGCACATTGCTGATGTAGTGCGGCGAGCGCTGCTGGTCGGAGTGGTTGCGGCCGGCGAGTGCGATGACCTTGTCGAGCCCAGCGGCCTCCCCGCCGGGCGATTTTGCGGTCACGTCGGGGGTATAGATGGTGGCGAAGGCGTCGAATCGTCCTTCTTCCAGTGCTGCGGCGAGATTGTCGACGAGGGCGTGGATCTCGTTGCGGTCTTCCAGCTCACGCAGTCGTTGCTCGGTGGAGTCGGTGGAGTCGGTGCAGGCGGTGGCGAGCAGCGCGGTCGGCAGCGCGAGGATCGGCAGGAGGTAACGGATTTCGGTCATGATCCCAGCCTTCGGCTTGATTGTTGGTATCACCAATGTAGGTGCGGCCAACGATAACATTCGTGGGTATGACCAACAAGTGCTTGATACGATGAGGTCATGGAACAGAAGGGAGCGCAGGCGGCGGCGAAGCTGCGGGGGATGCCGACTCGACTGCTCACCCAGGTCGCGGTGCTGGCCGACCGGGCTGTCGAACGCGCCCTCGCCGACACCGGCTCGCGCAGGCATCACTTCGCGCTGCTGGCCACACTGGCCGAGTTCGGTCCCGCCAGCCAGGCCGAGCTGGGCAGGCGCACCGGCATCGACCGCAGCGATATCGTCGGTGCGCTCAACGACCTGGCCGGGCGCGGCTTCGTCGACCGCGCCCCCGACCCCGAAGACCGGCGCCGCAATATCGTCACGATCACCGAGCCTGGCGACTCGCACCTGGCCGACCTCGACGGCAAGCTCCGCGCCGCCCAGCAGGAACTACTCGGCGCGCTGTCCGAGGGCGAACGCGACCAGCTCGTCGGTCTGCTCAGCCGCGTGCTGGACGACCACGCGGGGCGGTGAAGCTCGCCCGGCGAGGGTGCTATTCGATCAGCGGTGCTCGCCCGTGAAGGCCTGGTCTTCCGGTGTCGTGGGCCGACGCTCGGCCGGCGCCCCGCGCAGCAGATGCAAGGCGTCGGCGGAGGCCTCGTTGCGGGCGGTGTAGACCTCGAGCCGGTGGTCGGGGCTGTCGGGCTGCAACCACACCTGATAGTCCACATCCACGCTGCCGACCGTCGGATGCTGTAGTCGCATCGTGCCGACGGTGCAGTCGGCGACTTCGCCCTCGGCCCACAGTGTCGCGAATTCCGTACTGCGCATGGTCAATTCGCCGATCAGTTCGGCCAGACGTGCGTCGGTGGGGTAGCGGCCCGCCGTGAGCCGCAGGTAACCGACGTGAATGCGGGCGAGTTCGTCCCAGTTGCGATGCAGGTCCCTGGTGAGCGGATCGAGGAAGAATTGGCGCGGGATCGAGGGGCGCTCGGCCGGGTCGGCGGGGGCGGCGAAGTCGAGGTGTTCGGCGAAGAGTGCGTGTCCGCTGTGGTTCCAGGCGAGCACGTCGCCGCGCCTGCCGAGGACGAGGGCGGGCATGGTGTCGCCGAGCGCGTCGAGTAGGGCGAGGACGCGGGGGTGGGCGCGTTCGGGTTCGTCGCGGGTGAGTCGTGGTGTGGTCGGTCGTCCGGCCAGGTTGTGCAGGTGTGCGGTTTCGGCGGCATCGAGCCGCAGTACCCGCGCGAGGGCATCGATGACCTGCGGCGACGCCGTTCCGGCCTGATCTTGTTCGAGCCGGGTGTAGTAGCCGGCGCTCACTCCCGCCAGCTGCGCGAGTTCTTCGCGGCGCAGCCCGGGTACCCGGCGGGTCGCGCCGTAGGTGCGCAGCTCGAGGTCGGCTGGGGTGATGCGGTCGCGGCGGGTTTTGAGGAATACGCCGAGGCTTTCCAGCTCCATGTTCCCGATCGTAGGGAGCCCGGCGCGCTCGTGGGTATCCCTGCCGGGTGTACCCATCGCCGGGTCTGGTTGCCGTGCACGCCAGGGCCCAGATTCGGTGACATGAACAATGCTTCTCCGGTGCGGGCCTGGTTGGGCCTGCTGGTGGTCCTCGGTCCGGTTCTGCTCGTCGCGATGGACGGTTCGGTGCTGTTCCTGGCGATGCCCGCGATCACCGGCGCACTGTCTCCGTCCGCCGATCAGAGCCTGTGGATCCTGGACAGTTACGGCTTCGCCGTCGGCTCCCTGCTCATCGCCTTCGGCACCATCGGCGACCGCTACGGGCGCAAACGGCTCCTGCTGATCGGTGCCGCGATGTTCGGTCTCGGCTCGGTGGGCGCGGCCTTCGCCACCAGCCCCGAATCGCTGATCGCGTTCCGCGTGCTGATGGGTGTGGCCGGGGCGACGCTGTTGCCGTCGGCGCTGGCCGTGCTCGGCACCCTGTTTACCGACCCGAGGCGCCGCGCACAGGCCATCGGTATTTTCGCGGCCACGTTCGCCGCCGGATTCGCGATCGGACCGACCGTCGCGGGTCAGCTGCTGAGCCGGTTCTGGTGGGGTTCGGTCCTGTTGATCAATGTGCCGGTTGTGCTGTTGTTCCTGATGTTCGCGCCGATCCTGCTCGGGGAAGTGCGGGCCACGGTGGCCGGCCGTATCGACGTGGCGAGCGTCGCTACCTCGGCGGCGGGTCTGTTGCTCGCCATGTACGCCGTGAAACACACTGCGGCAGAAGGTATTTCCGCTACGGCTACGGGCGCGGGCTTGGTGGGTGCGGTGCTGCTCGGCTGGTTCGGGCGCAGGCAGGGGCAGATCGCGAACCCGCTGATCGACTTCGCGTTGTTCCGCAATCGCGTGTTCACGATCGCGATCGTCACCGGCTTCCTGCCGCTGGCGGCGTGGTCGGCCACCGCCTATCTCGGCGGCATCTATCTGCAGTCCGTACTCGACCTCACCGTCACCGATGCCGCGCTGCTCGCGGTGCCCGGGGCCGTGGTCCTCACCGTCACCGCCGTCGTCACCCCGGCGATCGCCGCCCGGATCGGCCGGTCGGCCGCGCTCGTCACCGCGCATTTCACCATCGTCGCGGGTTTGCTGCTGTTGCTGCCGACCGGCACGAGCACCGGCGCGGGCTGGTATATCGCGGCCACGGCCGTAGCGGGCATCGGTTACGGCATCTCCTTCAGTGTGGTCGCCGATATCGCGGTCGCGGCGGTCCCGGCCGAACGCGCGGGGTCGGCGGCCGCGCTCGCCGAAACCGGCAACGAGCTCGGCAATGCTCTCGGTATCGCCCTGTTCGGTTCCCTGGCCGCGCTCGTCTTCCGCATCGGTGGGCCGGACCTGGCACCCACCCTCGGCGCAACCCTCGACCTACCCGACCTGCTTCCAGCCGCCGCCGCCAACGCGCGATCGGCGTTCGTCGACGGGCTACACGTAGTCGCCGCGGCCGCCGCCGTGCTGCACGCGCTCCTCGGGCTGGTCGCGCTGCGCGTTCTGCGCTCGCGTCCAGTGAATGTGGAGAGCACGGAACCCACTCCGGTGGGTCTCTGACGAAGCAACCATCGGCGACCCTCCGATTGCCTGTGGCATCACATCGCTGCCCGAATGCGACGTGAACCACACTCCCGACCGGCGCACTGGTACAAACAAGCGAGAGGGAAGGACGAAATATATGAGCGCGCCGATCGTCATCGTCGGAGCGGGCCTGGCCGGCCTGCGCACCGCCGAGGAATTACGCCGAGCCGGGTACGAAGGGGGTGTGCTGCTCGTCGGGGACGAGGCGCGGCCACCGTACGATCGCCCACCGCTGTCCAAGCAGTTCGTGCGTGGCGAGACCGACGACACCACCCTGCGCCCGCCGGAGTTCTTCACCGAGAAGAACATCGAGCTGCGCCTCGGCACCGCTGTCGCCCGAGTCGACACCGCCGCGCGCACCCTCACCCTCGCCGACGGTGACACCATCGCCTACGACCAGCTCGTCATCGCCACGGGCCTGCGCCCCCGCCGCCTGCCCGGGGTGGAGGAGGTGACGGGCGTCCACGTACTGCGCGCCCACGACGACGCCGAATCCCTGCGCACCGACCTGGCCGCCGCCCAGCGCGCCCTCATCGTCGGCGCCGGATTCATCGGCTGCGAACTGGCCGCGAGCTTCCGCGCCGCGGGCAAGGACGTGACCCTCGTCGAACCGCAGCCTGCCCCGCTCGCGTCGGTACTCGGCGAGCAGATCGGTGGGTACGTGGCGCGTATGCACCGCGACCACGGGGTCGACCTGCACTGTGGCGTCGGCGTCGACACGCTTCGGGTGGATGTCGACGGGCACGTGCGCGGCGCGCTGCTCAGCGACGGTTCCGATATCGATGCCGATCTGGTGGTCATCGGAATCGGGTCTGTGCCCGCCACCGACTGGCTGGCCGGTTCCGGTATCGAACTGGCCGACCCGACGGCGGGCGGGGGTGTGCTTGCCGACGAGTTGGGTCGTACGTCCGCTGAGGGTGTCTGGGCGGTCGGTGATGTGGCTGCCTGGCGTTACGGTGACATTCGCAAGCGGGTCGAGCATTGGACCAGTGCGGGGGAGCAGGCGAAGCTGGTGGTTACCGCGCTGCTCGGGGGTGCGGCGCCTACGGCTGCGCGGGTGCCGTACTTCTGGAGTGATCAGTACGACGTCAAGATTCAGGCACTCGGTACGCCTGATCCGGCTGACGAGGTCACTGTCGTGTCCGAGGACGGGCACAAGTTTCTCGCCTACTACTCCAGGGACGGGATTCTCACCGCTGTTCTCGGTGCGGGGATGACGGCCCAGGTGATGAAGTTGCGTGCGAAACTGGCCGCGCCCACACCGGTGGCCGATCTCCTGGCTGCGACGTCCTGATCCTGAGGCGTGTGGCGGACTGCCGGTGGGGCACGGCTCATTGGCGGTGCCGCCTAGCGCAGGCAAATGACTCGGGTTCCGGCACGCGAATCGGATTACTCAGGCGCCGTGGGGATTTCTGAGTACGCACCCGGCGACGTGGTCGTCTTTTCGCACGGTCCGTTCGGTGGGATCTGTGCTGTCGTCCAGTCCGTCGACACCCGGCGGTCGACGCTGGGGCTGGAGTTCGCCGTTGGCACCACGCACCGGGAGGGTGGGGTGCTGCGGGAGGATCGGCATCGGATGACCGTCGGGTTCGACGAGGTCGAGTTGCTGTAGGCGGGACGGGGGGCTTCGCGGGCCTGTAATACGGTGGACCCGTGATCGTCGCGCTTATCGATTCGGGTCTCGGCTTGTTGCCGACGGCCGCGTGGCTGCGCAAACTGCGACCCGATGTGGATCTGCTGCTGCTGCTCGATCCCGAGGGCGCGCCGTGGGGGCCCAAGCCGGAACAGTGGGTGGTCGAGCGGGTGCTGGCGACGGCGCGGCAGGCGCTGGCGCTGGGGGCCGAGGTGATCGTGCTGCCGTGCAATACGGCGAGTGTGACGGCGTTGGCTCAGGTGCGCGCGGAGGTGGGGGAGTCGGTGCCGGTGATCGGCACGGTTCCGGCGATCAAACCCGCTGCGGCGCAATGTCGTTCGGTCGCAGTCTGGGCGACGGCGGCGACCACGGCCAGCCGGTACCAGGCCGACCTCATCGCCCGCTTCGGTGGCGATGCGAAGGTCGTGGGGGTGGCTTGCCACGGCTTGGCCGACGCCATCGACCGAGGTGACGTGCCCGCGATCAACGCCTCCATCGCCGCCGCCGCGGCCCGCACCCCCGCCGACGTGGAGGGCGTGGTCCTGGGCTGCACTCACTACCCGCTGGTCGTCGACGCCATCGTCGCCGCATTGCCGGACGGTGTCCGCCTCTTCGACAGCGCCCAAGCCGTTGCCGCCCAGACCGTCCGCAAAATGGACGAACTCGGCAGGCCGACCACCGGCACCGGAACAGTCATCGTCCGCACCAGCGGTGAACCGGGGGAATTGCCTACCAGCGCAGCGACTTTCGAGTCGGGCCGCCTGCTGGGCGCCGTCAGCCTCTGACGTTCAGGTCCGGGTGGTGCGGTGACCGGACAGGGTGGCACTGCGCGACGGCGCGAACCGCTGCCGCCCCATATCGACCCGCGCCGAAGTCTCGCGAATTCTGTCGGTCCTGTGGTGTTGAATGCGCATAACCGACCCTGGAGGTGCGTTGTGACCGAGGCTCCCACCGCCGGCGACGTACGCGCCGCGCTCGCCGAACACGCCGACCCGGCCGACGCGCAACACCTGCAACGCTTCTTCAAAACCGGCCCCGGTGAATACGGCGACGGTGATGTGTTCCTCGGCGTCCGCGTGCCTGTCAGCCGGAGGGTCGCCAAAGGATTCACGGCGCTGCCGCTCGACCAGGTCGACGAACTCCTCGACAGCCCGGTCCATGAGGAACGACTGGTCGCCCTGTTCGTCCTCGGCGCGAAGTTCGCCACCGCGTCGAAACCACGCACCCGTGACGACAAGGCGCGCGAGGAGATAGTCGACCGCTACCTGGCCGCCGTGTGCCGGGGCCGGGTGAACAACTGGGATCTGGTCGACTCGTCGGCCGAATACATCCTCGGCGCCTGGCTGCTCGACAAAGACCGCACCCTGCTTTTCGAACTGGCACACCAGGATTCGCTCTGGGAGCGCAGAGTCGCGCTGCTGTCGACCTTCGCCTTCATCCGCGCGGGCGACGCGAGCACCACCCTGGCCCTGGCCGAGGAGCTGCTCGACGATCACCGCGACCTGATCCAGAAGGCCCTCGGGTGGATGCTGCGCGAGGTCGGCAAGAAGGTCGACCCCGCGCTACTCACCGGCTTCCTCGATGCCAACGCGCGCGAAATGGGCCGCACCGCATTGAGTTACGCGACCGAACACCTCGACAAGGAACAGCGCGCCGCGTATCGGGCGATGCGTTAGAACTGGATTTTCAGGTGGTCGGTCACCGGCCGGGCCTGGCAGCCGAGGATGTAGCCGTTCTCGATGTCCTCGGGGTCGAGGATCTCCGAATTCTCCATCTCCACTTTGCCTTCCAACACCGTGCAGGCACAGGACCCGCATTCGCCTTCCTGGCAGGAGTACGGCACGTCGAGGCCCTTGTCGAGCATGATGTCGACCAGCGTCTGCTTGCGCGGCCAGCTCAGCTCGTGGACCTGCCCGTCGAGCTCCACCTCGACGGTCGCGGCGTCGGCGGCCTCTTCCTCGGACACCTCGGCGGGCGCGTGGTCGGCGAACGGGTCACCGGCCAGCGAGTTGAAGATCTCGGCGTGGGTGCGGCTGCGCGGCACGTCGAGCGAGGCGAGCGCGGTGTGCACGAGGTCCATGAACGGTTTCGGCCCGCACATGAACGCCTCGTAGGCGGTGTAGGGGCTCACCAGGCGGGCGAGCATGTCGGCGGTCGGCAGGCCGAGCAGCGGTTCGAGCCAGTGGATGACACTGAGCCGCTGCGGGAACTTGCCGACCAGTTCGCGCAGCTCGTCGGCGAAGATCACCGAGCCGGCGTCGCGGTTGGCGTAAACCAGCACGATCTTGCCGCTGCCCTGGGCGAGCGCCGACTTCAAGATGGAGATGACCGGGGTGATGCCGCTGCCCGCCGCGAACAGCAGCAGATCGGTGTCGAGGTCGCGGGGGGTGAACACGCCCGACGGCGGAAGTACTTCCAGCTCGTCGCCGGCGCTGATGTTGTCGCACAGCCAGTTCGAGCCGTAGCCGCCCTGGGTGCGCTTCACGGTCACCTTGGGTAGGTCGTCGGTGAACGGCGAGCTGGCCAGCGAGTAGCAGCGGGCCACCGAGCCGGTGAGCTCGCTGGGGATGCGCAGGGTGAGGAACTGCCCGGGCTGGTAGGCGAACCGTTCGCGCAGCTCGTCGGGCACCTCGAAGACCACGGAGCGGGTGTCGGTCGTTTCGGCGATGACTGCGGCGACCCGCAGTACCACCGAGCGCGAGCCGTGCGGAACCTCGACTGTGGTCATGTCGTCCTCTCGGGCAAAACTAGAACGTGTTTCAGTTTCATGCTAAGTCCGGACGCGCCTGCAGGGCAAGCTGCGCCTCGAGCCCGGCCACGAGCACCTCCATCCCGAAGTCGTAGGAGTACTTGCCGCGCAGGTCGGACATGTACTTCGTGGCACGGGCCACCGCTTCGGGCAGCAGCACGTCCGCGGGGGCGGAGCGGTCGCGCGGATTCACCCTGCTGCGGCCGAACAGGTAGGTGTGAATGGTCGCGTAGGCGGCCAGCACGTTGCGATCGGAGAATCCCGCGTCGAACAGGATCTCCATCACCGCTTCGATCAGGTCGAGCTGCTTGCCGAGCATCTGCTCGAGCAGGATGTCGCCCAGGCCGGGATGCCTGCGCAGTTTATCGTCTATCTGATCGATCAGATCGCGCAGGCGTACCTGCCACGGGCCGGACTCGCGCGGCGGCTTGCGCACGCCGACCAGCGCCGCGCTGGCGACCAGGTCGAGGAGTTCGCGCTTGTCGGCGACGTAGTAGTAGGGCGCCATCGGCGACACCCCGAGCTCACGCGAGAGCCTGCGCATGGACAGCTTCTCCACGCCGTCCTCGCGTACTACGCGCAGCGCCGCCTCGACGATCTCCGCTTCCGAGAGTGTCGAATTCGCGCCGCTGCCGACCCCACCGTGGTTACGCAAGCCTCTGCCTCACCTCTACTGCCGCTGGGCTCTCGGGCCCCTTCCGTCCTGCTCCCGGAAGTCTAGATGTCGTGGCCCGTCCAGTGAGTTTTTCCGAATCCCGCCTTTATGGCAGTGACTGACGTTAAAGTCGCGAGTGACCGTCAACACATGGGAGGTAGTCATGGCCGAGAACCCGGCACCCGCGAACGAGGACACCGGCGAGGACCTGATCGCCGAGACGCTGATCGAAGAGGTCAGCATCGACGGCATGTGCGGCGTGTACTGACCATGGCGGCAGGCGTGCTCGATCTCGATGCCCGATGGGCGCTGCATCCCCGGGTCTCCTTGCGTCCGGAGTCCTTCGGTGCGCTGCTGTACCACTTCGGCACCCGCAAGCTCTCGTTCCTCAAGAGCCGCGAGCTGGTCGACGTGGTCCGGTCGCTGCCCGCACACCATTCCGTGCGGGAAGCGCTGCACGCCAAGGGCTTCAGCGCGTCGACGGCATATGTCGAGGCGCTCGACCAGCTGGCCCGCACCGACATGATCGTGCCCGCGCCGGGCCCGGTCACGCCGGTGGAACCGAGCCCGCCTGCCCCGGTCGGCGCCCCGCAGGGCGGACGGCTGATCGACCGTTTCGAGTCCGGTCTGGCCGCGCCGATCTGTCTCACCTGGGAGCTGACGTACGCGTGCAACCTGTCGTGCGTGCACTGCCTGTCGTCGTCGGGTCGCCGCGACCCGAACGAGCTGAGCACCGAGCAGTGCAAGGCGCTGATCGACGAGTTCGAGCGCATGCAGATCTTCTACGTCAACATCGGTGGCGGTGAACCGACCGTGCGCCCGGACTTCTGGGAACTCGTCGACTACGCCACCGCCCACCACGTGGGGGTCAAGTTCTCCACCAACGGGGTACGGATCAACCAGCAGGTCGCCGCTCGGCTGGCCGCCAGCGACTACGTCGACGTGCAGATCTCCCTCGACGGCGCCACCGCCGAGGTCAATGACGCCGTGCGCGGTCCCGGCTCCTACGACACCGCCATCAAGGCGTTGTCGAACCTGGCCGACGCGGGCTTCCGTGACGCCAAGCTGTCGGTGGTCGCGACCCGCCACAACATCGCCCAGCTCGACGAATTCAAGGCCATCGCCGACCGGTACGGCGCCACCCTTCGCCTGACCCGCCTGCGCCCGTCGGGCCGCGGCGCCGACGTCTGGGACGAGCTGCACCCGCTGCCAGAACAGCAGCGCGAGCTCTACGACTGGCTCGTGCGCAACGGCGAGGGCGTGCTCACCGGTGACTCCTTCTTCCACCTGTCGGCCTTCGGTTCGGCCCTGCCCGGCCTGAACATGTGCGGTGCGGGCCGGGTGGTGTGCCTGGTCGACCCGGTCGGTGACGTCTACGCCTGCCCGTTCGCCATCCACGACCGGTTCAAGGCCGGAAACATCCTCACCGACGGCGGTTTCGACGGTGTGTGGACCAATGCCGAACTGTTCGCCGAACTGCGCGAGCCGGTCGACGGCGGCGCCTGCACCAAGTGCAGCCACTACGACGCCTGCCGCGGCGGATGCATGGCCGCCAAATTCTTCACCGGTCTGCCCGCCAACGGACCCGACCCGGAGTGTGTGCAGGGGTACGGGGAGGCGGCCTTGTCGGCACCGGGCCGCGTCGTTCCGCGCCCGGCGGTGGACCACTCGCGGCCGGTGCGCGCCCGCACCCGGGTGTCGCTGCCGCTGACCGTGCGTCAGCCACCGGCCAAGGCGTGCAACGAGAGTCCGCTCGGGTAGTCGCGTCGCGGTTGCCAGCGGTGCGCTGCCGATCTTGCTCGACACGTCATCCAAGCGGTCGGAGCGGCATTTCGAGCGGAGTTTCTTCCTTTTTTCTGGGGTGATGATGTTTGGCGGGCCAAGTGCGAATAGCATGCGAGGAATGCGCCATGATCGTCTGCCCGACGGCTTCGGGGTACGGATCGATCCACGGGTACGCGCATTTTCCGGGGGTCGGATCCTGATCGGCGGATCGCCCGCACGGATGCTGCGCCTGGCACCCGAGGCCGCCGAATTGATCGGCGACGGGTACCTCGAGGTCACCGATACCAAGTCCGCGATCGTCGCCCGCAGACTCCTCGACTCCGGGGTCGCCAACCCGCGACCCCGGCTGCTGCCCTCACCCGACGACGTCACCGTCGTCGTCCCGCTCTACAACAACGCCGACGGACTCGTGCGGCTGCTCGGCTCGCTGCGCGGTCACAATGTGATCGTCGTCGACGACGGTTCCGACGAACCGGTGCGCATCCCACCCCGGCCGGGGCGCGGGCAGGTGACGGTGCTGCGTCACGAGCGCCCACTCGGCCCGGCCGCCGCCCGAAATGCCGGGTTGCGGGCGGCGTCAACGGGTTTCGTCGCGTTCCTCGACTCCGATGTGGTGCCGCGCAGCGGCTGGCTCGAGGTGATGCTCGGGCATTTCAGCGATCCGCAGGTGGCGCTGGTCGCCCCGCGCATCATCGCCCTGGATTCGGAGTCCAACGCGCTGGCCCGCTACGAACACACCCGCTCCTCGCTGGATCTGGGCAGGCGCGAGGCCGCGGTGCACGCACGCGGCATCGTGTCGTACGTGCCGAGCGCGGCGCTGCTCGCCCGGCGCGCGGCACTGCTCGGCGAGGGCGGGTTCGACGAATCCATGCAGGTGGCCGAGGATGTCGACCTGTGCTGGCGGCTCGAGCGGGCGGGCTGGCGGCTGCGCTACGAACCGGCCGCCCACGTCGCCCACGACCACCGGGTCGAGTTCCGGGCCTGGTTCACGCGAAAGCTGTTCTACGGCACGGGCGCCGCGCCGCTCGGCAAGCGGCACGGGGAGATGGTCTCGCCGCTGAGCGTGCCGAAGTGGACGGTGCTCGCCGCGATCCTGTTCGCCACCCTGTCGAAATGGGGGCTGCTCGGCGGGCTGGTCACCCTGGCGACGGCGCTGGTCCGGATGCGTCGGGTGTTCGCCGAACTCGACAATCCCACCCGCATCGCGGCGGTGTACCTGGCGCGCGGATTCTTCGCCGGGCTCTGGCGATTGGCCTCGGCGATGTGTCGTGACTATTGGCCGGTCACGCTGTTGGCGGTGCTCGCGTCGAAGCGGATCAGGAAGATCGCGGTCACCATGGCACTGGCCGACGGACTGGCCGATTGGTTCACCCACCGCGATTCCGGTGGCCTCGATCCGCTGCGCTATGTGGCCTACAAGCGGCTCGACGATGTCGCGTACGGGACCGGGCTGTGGCTCGGCGTCATCCGGGCACGCAGCTTCGAGGCGCTGAAGCCGCACGTTCCGCCGAACTGAGCTGTCCGCGTTGCCGAACACGCTGGTAGTCGGGGCCGGTTCGGCGGGGTGTGTGCTCGCGGCTCGGCTCAGTGACGACCCGGCCCACACGGTGCTGGTGCTCGAGGCCGGCCAGGTGTGGCCCGCAACGGCCGACATTCCCGCCGAACTGCTCGACCCCGGCCATCTCCCGGTCGGACCGGAGTCGGCGGTGCTCTGGCGCTACGCGGGAAACCTGGTGCGTGGCAAGCTGATCGGCGGTTCCGGAGCGATCAACGGCAGTTATTTCATCCGGCCGCCCGCCGCGGGCTTCACGGACTGGAACAGCGAGCGATGGACCTTCGACGCGCTGCTGCCGTTCTTCCGGGGCCTGGAGAACGACCTGGATCACGGCACCGACCCCGGCCACGGCACCGACGGCCCGATCCCGGTTGTCCGGACTACCGATCCCACTCCGTTCAGCGCCGAATTCGCCGAACGATGCGCGGCAGCCGGATTGCGCGAGGTCGCCGACCTCAACGCACTCGACGCACCGGACGGCTTCGGGCGGGTACCGCTCGCGATCTCGGGAAACCGGCGCGCCGGACCGGCCATCACCCATCTCTATCCGGTCCTCGACCGGCCCAACCTCACCGTCGTCGGGGAAACGACGGTAACGCGCCTGGTCATGACCGGCAGCCGGGCCGTCGGTGTGGAATGGGTGCGCGGCCACGAACACGGACGCACCGACGCCGACCGGATCGTGCTCTGCGCGGGCGCCGTGGAATCGGCCGCGCTGCTGCTGCGCTCGGGCATCGGACCCGAGCGGCAGCTGCGCGCACTCGGCATTCCGGTGGTCCGGCCCGCCCCCGTCGGAGCGTGGTGCACCGACCACCCCGAGATCGGCGTCGAGTTTCCCGGCCCCGAACCGGCCACGTCGACCGTCGCCCTCGAATACGTGCTCGAACACGACGACCTCGAATTCCGCCCGTACACACCTGTGTTCACACCTGGTCTGCGCAGGCTCGGGGTGGCGCACATGCGGCCGACCGGCGCCGCCGAACTGACATTGCGTTCGGCCGACCCCACCGTGCCCGCCCACATCGATCAGAGCCGGCTGCTCACCGCGGCGGACCGGGCAAACCTGCGCGCGGGCGTCGAGCTGGCGTGCGAACTGTTCGACCTGGGGTTCGGCCCCGTCGACGACCACTGGCTACGTGCCAATAGTGGGACGTCCCAGCATCTGTCCGGTACCTGCCGGATGGGTCCGGCGAACGATGAGCAATCGGTCGTCGACGAGCTCGGGCGCGTGCACGGAATCGAAGGATTGAGTATTGCCGACCTTTCGGTCGTCCCGGTGCCGCTGACGCGGGGTCCGCAGGCCACGGTAGTGACGCTCGCCGCAGCCATAGCGGCGTGCTACGCGGTGTGACGGAGTGACATCTGCTAGCACAATGTGACCTGCGGGACAAACCCGCACTTCTGGCGTTTGGCCCGATAACTGCCCGGTACAGTTTGTAGCGGGAAAGAAAGGCAAATGGTCAGCAATCTTGCAGGTGGGCGGCCCCCACGGCAGGCTACGGAGGCGGGCGCGCAGCTCGGTGCTCTGGAAGCCTATGCCGCACAGGCCCATGGTTTTCTCAGTGCCGGTGGTGAACAGCTGACCCAGCTGGCCGGTCTGTTGCGTCCGCTCGTTCTCGAGTCCTGGTTACGCAGCGTACGCGGTGGGATCGATCCCACCGATATGGTCGACGGCCGCGGTCTGCGCGGCGCCGACCTGGTGCGGTATCGCGATGCCCACCCTATCGCCGCCCTCATGCCGTTGATCGACAAACTGCTGGTCCAGGACGCGGCGCGGGCGGGGCTCATCGTCACCGTCGCCGACCAGTTCGGGCGGGTGCTCTGCGTGCACGGTCATCCCGACCAGGTCGCCGCGGCTGCCGAGATCGGTCTGCGCGAAGGCGACGACCTCAGCGAGCGGCGTATCGGTACCAATGCCGTCGGCCTCGTCGTGCGCACCGGCCGGGCCACCTGGATCCACGGGCCCGAGCACTTCCTGCACCGCATGCACCAGATCACCGGTGCGGCGGCGCCCGTACACGAGCCGGACGGCAGGCTCGTCGGGGTGCTGATGATTGCCGGCGGGATGCGGGTGGCCAAGCCGGAAATCCTCGCTCTGGTCAAGGCCGCCGCCACCGCTGCCGAGATGGATCTGGTGCTGCGAGCCATGCGGGCGGGCCGAGGCGAAACCGGCTCGGTGCGCGGAAGCGACCCGGCGGCCGAACCCGAACAGGCCAGGCTGGCGCTCGATGTGCTCGGACTCGGGCAACCGCACTTGAGCGTGGCGGGGGAGCGGGTACCGCTGTCGCAACGTCATGCCGAGATCCTGCTGTTGCTCACCGAGCATCCCGAGGGCCTCGGTTCGGATCATCTCGCGCTGCTGCTCGACGACACCGATCTGGACAACGGCACGATCCGCGCCGCCATGTCGCGATTGCGCGCGGTGGTCGGCGCGACGGTGGTCGCCTCGCGCCCATACCGTTTGCAGGTGCATGTCGCAACCGATGTGGAGGCGCTGCGGGCCGCGCTGGATTCCGGTGATATCGAATCCGCATTACGGTTGTACGCCGGTCCGGTGTTGCCGCGTTCGTCGGCGCCGGGCATCTGCGACCTCCGCGACGAGTTGCGGGTGCGGTTGCGTACCGCTGTGCTCGCCTCGGCCGACCCGGCCGTGCTGCGCCGGTGGACCGCGTGTCAGGAAGGGCGCGACGATGCCGCAGCCTGGGCTGCCTATCGGGCGACCGTCGATCGCGATTCACCCCTGTATGCGCAGATCGAAGCCAAGATTCGGGTGCTCGATCGGCGCCTCGGTGCCGATGCAACGCAGATGCAACGTTTCGGCTCCTAGTCTCCCGTTCTGAAAGTGTGCTAGCTCACATATCTGTAGCCGATGTGTTGGAGCACACACTCATGGCCAGGTCGTGCCCAGCTCCGGAAACCGACTGGACGCCCGTCTGACTTTTTTATCGGAATAAGTTCCTTTTTATTAACTGAACGCCTAGTGTCGGCACTGCATGGACAGGCGCCATGTGATGTAGGCGACATTGGAGGAACGATCAACAGCTAGACCAACCGCGGCCGACGATCTGTCCGCCGCCGCAGGCGGTCCGAAGAGGATCGCCGCTCTCGTCCACATGATCTGTCGGGGATCTGCGCGGATGTGGCGTTGTGCCCATCGCGCTCTTGGCCGGACCCATCGGCGACCACGAGGTACCTCAGGTGTCTTCGTGCTGCCCGAAAACGTTCGGACTGCTGTTTTTTCGCGATACGAGGAGGCTCTGGTGCACGGTACGGAGTTGGGTGGGTTCAGCGCGCGACCGCAGGAAGCGGAGGGTGCGTCGGCACCGTTCCCGCTGACGCCAGCTCAGCTGGGGGTCTGGTACGCGCAGCTGCTCGACCCCGACGTGCCGATCACCATCGCCCAGTACGTGGACATCACCGGCGAGCTGGATCCCGATGTGCTGCAAGCGGTTACGGCCGAGGCGGCACACACCTACGGTTCGCCGCTGGTGCGCATCGGTGAGCGCGACGGTGTTCCGTATCAGGTCGTCGACCACTCGCTCCCGATCGAGAACGAGCTCCCGCTGATCGATCTGCGTCACCACGACGACCCCGTCGCCGCGGCCGAGGAATGGATGCGCGCGGAATTCGGCGCCCCGCTCGACCTGCTCACCGACCGCCTCGTCGCGGGCGCGGTGCTGCGGGTGGGTGCGCAGCGCTGGTTCTGGTACCTGCGCGGACACCACATCGTGCTCGACGGGTACGGCGCGTTCACCCTCTCGCAGCGCATCGCGGAGCTCTACACCGCCCGGGTGCTCGACTTCGAGCCGTCGCGGGTGGTGCCGGGTGACCTGGCCGAACTCGTCGAGGGCGAACAGCGCTACCGCGAGAGCACCCGCTTCGCCGCCGATCGTCAGCACTGGGCCGAGCGCATCGCCGGCCTGGACAGCCCGACCGCGCTCGACCCGCGCACCGCGCCGCGCTCGGCGATCAACCTGGTCACCGGCGGCAGGCTCACCGACAAACTGGTGCAGCGCCTGGAAACCATTGCCGCCAGCGATGATTCGACACTGTCGGCCGTGCTGCTCGCCGCGTTCGCCGCCTACCTCGGCCGGCTCACCGACCGGCCGCACGCGGTGCTGAGCCTGCCTGTTACGGCTCGGACCACCGCTGTCATGCGGCGCTCGGCGGGCATGCTGTCCAATATCGTTCCGCTGCGCCTGCCGACCGGCGCGGCCGGGGCGAGCACCACCTGGGGCGAACTGCTGCGCGCGGCCCGGGTGGAGGTGGCCGGTGCGCTGCGCCACCAGCGCTACCGCGCCGAGGACATCCGCCGCGACGCCGAGGACGACGGTCGCCCGGCCCGGCGCGCGCTGTTCGGTCCGCTCGCGAACTTCATGCTGTTCCGCACCAGCCTGCTGCTCGGCAACACCACCGGGCGCTACCGGGTGCTGTCGACGGGTCCGATCGAGGATCTGAGCCTGAATGTGTACTACGGCGATCACGACCGGGTGCATGTGGATTTCGAGGCGAACCCCAACCTCTACGACGCCGATTCGCTGGCCCGGCATCACTGCCGTTTCCTGCGCTTCCTGGAGCGGCTGACCGCGGTCGACCTGGATACCCCGGTCGGCGCCGTCGAGGTGGCCACCGAGCTGGAACTCGAGGTCAGCACCAAGATCTGGAATGCCACCGGCTTCGATGTGACGGCCGTGCTCACGGAGCGCGCGGTGGCATCGGCGACGCTACCCGCGATGTTCGAGGCGCAGGTTCTGCGGACGCCCGATTCCGTGGCTGTCCGGATGGCCGGTTCCGGTGAGGTGCTCACCTATCGCGAACTGTCGCAGCGGGCCGCCCGGCTGGCACGACGCCTGCGGGCGGAGGGTATCGGTCCGGAATCGCTGGTGGCGCTGGGTATTCGGCGTTCCACCGACCTGGTGATCGCCATGTACGCGGTGCTCGCCGCCGGCGCGGCGTACGTACCGATCGATCCGGACCACCCGGCCGATCGCATCGCCCATATCCTCGAAACCGCCTCGCCCGCCGCAATTCTCACCACCACGCGAGAGGCGTCCCTCGCCACGGACGTGCCGGTACTCGCGGTCGACGACATCGACCTGAGCTGGTACGCCGACGAGCCGCTCACCGATGCCGACCGCACGGCCCCGCTGCGGCCGGAGCATCCGGCCTACGTCATCTTCACCTCCGGCTCCACCGGTCTGCCCAAGGGCGTGGCCGTCGAGCACGCCGCGATCGTGAACCGGCTGGTGTGGATGCAGCACAGCTACCGCCTGCACGGCGTGGACACGGTGCTGCAGAAGACGCCGACGACCTTCGACGTGTCGGTGTGGGAGTTCTTCTGGCCCTTGCAGATCGGGGCCACACTGCTGCTCGCCGAGCCGGACGGGCACCGCGATCCCGCCTACCTGCGCCGGGTGATCGCCGAATACGGCGTCACCGTCGCGCATTTCGTGCCGTCGATGCTCGAGGCCTTCCTTGCCCAGCAGGAGATCGCCGAGCGTGGCTCGCTGCGACTGGTTTTCGCCTCGGGGGAGGCGCTGCCCGCCCCGCTGGCGCAGCGGTTGCGGTTGCTCACCGGGGCCCGGCTGCATAATCTCTACGGTCCCACCGAGGCCGCCGTCGACGTCACCTTCCACGAGGTGACCGACGCCGACCGGGTGACAGTGCCGATCGGCGCGCCGGTGTTCAATACCCGGCTCCATGTTCTCGACTCGCGGCTGCGGCCGGTTCCGGTCGGGGCTCCGGGTGAGCTGTATCTGTCGGGGGTACAGCTCGCCCGGGGTTATGTCGGCCGTCCCGAGCTCACCGCGGGCCGGTTCGTGGCCGACCCGGCTGCGGCGGGCGAACGCATGTACCGCACCGGCGACCTTGTGCGCTGGACGACCAACGGTGAACTGGAATACCTGGGCCGCACCGACTTCCAGGTGAAGTTGCGTGGCCTGCGCATCGAACTCGGTGAGATCGAAGCGATCCTCGACGGCGTCGAGGGCGCCGCGCGCACGGTTGTCGTCGTGCGTGACGACGCGGGTGTCGGCGAACAACTTGTCGCGTATGTGGTGGCCGAGGCCGGTGCGGTCACCGTCGACGCGCTGCGTGCGGCCGCCCTGCGCGCCCTGCCCGCCTACATGGTTCCCGCCGCGTTCGTGCTGCTCGACGAGCTGCCGGTGAACGCCTCGGGCAAACTCGACCGCAAGGCCCTGCCCGCTCCCGCTCGCACCGTCGTCGCCTACACCGAGCCCGCCGGGCCGGTGGAGGAGACGGTGGCGCGGGTGTTCGGTGAGGTGCTCGGCCTCGAGCGGATCGGCCGTGACGACGACTTCTTCGCACTCGGCGGCAACAGCCTCGTCGCCACCCAGGTCGCGGCGCGCCTCGGCGCCGATCTCGGCTGCGGTCTGACGGTGCGCGATCTGTTCGGCGCCACTACGGTGGCGCGGCTGGCCGCGGTGATCGCCGAGCGCGCCGACGCCGGTGTGAGCGCCCAGCTGCCCGTGCTCGCCGCTCGACCGCGCCCGTCGACTATTCCGCTTTCCCCCGCACAGCAACGCATCTGGTTCCTGAATCGGTTCGACCCGGCCGCGCCCGGCTACAACATGCCCTTCGCGGTGCGTTTGCGCGGCACTGCGGATCTCCCCGCGCTGCTGCGCGCGCTCGAGTCCGTGGTGGACCGGCACGAGGCCCTGCGCACCATCTTCCCGGCTGTCGACACGGGGGGCGAGGTGGCCGAGCAGGTGGTGTGCCCGGCCGGGCTGGTGCGCATCGGTGCGCCGACCGAGGTGGCCGCCGCCGAACTGGATGCCGAACTCACCCGATTCGCCTCCACCGGTTTCGATTTGGAGCACGAGGCGCCGTTCCGCGCGCAGGTGTTCGTGGTGGCCGACACTGCCGCGCGAGGCGAACCGCACACGGACTCCGATGAACTCGGCGCCGCGGTCGGCCACGCGGTCACGGCGGGTGACGGTGAATGCGTGCTCGCCGTCGTGTTGCATCACATCGCGGCGGACGGTGTTTCGCTGCAGGTGCTCGTCCGCGATGTGCTCACCGCCTACCGCGCCGCCACCGACGGCGTCGCCCCCGACTGGTCGCCGCTGACCGTGCAGTACGCCGACTACACCCTGTGGCAGCGTGAACTCCTGGGCGCCGAGAGCGACCCGAACTCGCTCGCCGCACGCGAAATCGCCTTCTGGGAACGGGCTCTGGCGGGACTGCCCGATCAGCTCGAACTGCCGTCGGCGCGGCCGCGTCCGGTGGAACCGAGCATGCGCGGCGCGCGGGTGGGCTTCGCCATCGATCCCGCCCTGCACCGGCAGCTCACCGACTTGGCTCAGCAAGCGGGTGCCTCGCTGTTCATGGTGCTGCACACCGCGCTGGCCGTGCTGCTCGCCCGCCTGTCGGGCACCACCGACATCGCCGTCGGCACCGGTGTCGCCGGACGTGGCGACCGGGCCATCGACGACCTGATCGGCATGTTCGTCAACACGCTCGTGCTGCGCACCGAGGTCGACCCGGCCGCCAGTTTCGCGGCCGCCCTCGAGCACACGCGCGAGACCGACCTGGCCGCGTTCGCGCACACCACGGTGCCGTTCGACCGGCTCGTCGATGTGGTGAACCCGGCGCGCTCGCAGTCACGCCACCCGCTGTTCCAGGTGGCTCTGAACTTCCAGGCGGTGCTCGACACCACCTTCGAGCCGGCGGGCTCGCCGGTCACCGTGCACGAGATCGAACTCGACATCACCAAGTTCGATCTGCAGATCACCCTGGGCGAAAGGCGTTCCGCCACTGGCGAAGCCGATGGCATCGAGGCCGTCGTCCTGTACGCCACCGATCTGTTCGACGAAACCGATATCCGTGACCTCGGTGCGCGCTTCGTGCGTTTGCTCGCCGCCGCCTCGGCCGCACCGGAAACCGCCGTGGGCGACCTCCCGCTGCTGTCGGTGGAAGAACAGGCCCGGCTCACCGGCATGCGTGGCGCACCCGTCACCGCCACCGGTCTGCTGCCCGACCTGCTCGCCGCCGCCGTCGCGGCCGACCCGGAGCGGGAGGCCGTCACCGACGGCGACCGCAGCCTCACCTACCGGGAGCTCGAGCGGGCCTCGTCGCGACTGGCCCGGGTGCTCATCGATGCCGGCGTCGGACCGGACGACGTCGTCGCCGTCGGCATTCCGCGTTCCATCGAATCGGTGCTCGCCGTGTGGGCGGTCGCGAAGGCGGGTGCGGCGTGGCTGCCCGTCGACCCCAGCTACCCGCTGGACCGGATCACCCACATGGTCACCGATTCCGGTGCGTGCCTCGGCCTGACCGTCGACGGGTCGGCCACCGCGCTGCCCACCTCGATCGAATGGCTGGCCCTCGACGAGCTCAAGCTGATGGCCGAATGCGCCTCGCGCTCCAGCGAACCCGTCACCGATCTCGACCGGGTGCGTCCGCTGCGGGCCGAGCACCTCGCCTATGTCATCTACACCTCCGGTTCCACCGGTCTGCCCAAGGGGGTGCTGGTGACCCAGGCCGGGATCGCCGGGTTCGCCGCCGAGGAGACCGATCGCATGGTCGGCTCGCCGGACGCGCGGGTGCTGCAGGTGGGTTCACCGTCGTTCGACATCTCGGTAATGGAGTTCCTGCTCGCGGTGAACTCCGCCGCCACCCTGGTGATCGCCGTGCCAGGTCGGCACGTCGGTGACGAACTGGCGCAATTGCTTTCGGAGCAGCGGGTCACGCACGCGCTCATGACGCCGTCGGCGCTCGCCGTGCTCGATCCCGCCCGGCTCGAGCACCTGCGCATGGTGATGGTCGGTGGCGAGGCGTGCCCGCCCGAGCTGGTCGCGCGCTGGACCGAGGGCCCGGTGGGCCGCGTGTTCGTCAACGCCTACGGCCCGTCCGAGACCACCGTCGCCACCAACATCAGCGCACCCCTCACCGCCGACACCCCGCTCACCCTCGGCACACCGCTGCGCGGCATCGCCCAGTGGGTGCTCGACAGCAGGCTCCGCCCGGTGCCCGCGGGCGTCACCGGTGAGCTGTACGTGGCGGGCGCCCAGCTCGCCCGTGGCTACCGCGACCGCGCCGCCCTCACCGCCACCCGCTTCGTCGCCTGCCCCTGGGAGCAGGGCGCCCGCATGTACCGGACCGGTGACCTGGTCCGCTGGACCCCCGAAGGCGCCCTCGCCTACGTCGGCCGCAACGACGACCAGGTGAAACTGCGCGGCTTCCGCATCGAACTCGGCGAAATCGAATCCGCCCTGCTCACCGACCCCACGATCCGCCAGGCCGCCGTGCTGGTCCGCCGTGATGCGCACCGCGGTGACCAGCTGGTGGCCTACCTGGTGCCCGCCACGGCAATGCGCCGCACGGTTGCGAAGCGGCTCACGTCTTCCGACGCATCGACCGCGGCGGTTCCTGGTGAACTGAGCGTGGCGACTCCCGCGCGCCGCGGACCAGCGGCAGGTAGCGGTCCCGAAGCATTCATCGCGCATCTGGATGTCGAGGGTATTGCCGCGGCGTTGCGTGGTCGGTTGGCGGCGCACATGGTGCCGTCGGCGTTCGTGGTGCTCGATGCGTTGCCGTTGACGCCGAACGGGAAGCTGGATCGGCGGGCGTTGCCGGAGCCGGTGTTCGCGGCGAAGGCATTCCGCGCTCCCGCGCCTGGCACCGAAACCGTGGTGGCTCAGGTGTTCGGCGATGTGCTCGGCGTGGAGCGGGTCGGCGCGGACGACGACTTCTTTGCTCTCGGTGGCAACTCACTGGTCGCCACGCAGGTCGTGTCGAGGCTCGGCGCCGCGCTCGGTGCCGGTGTGCCGTTGAAGATGCTGTTCGAAGCGCCGACCGTCAGCGCGCTCGCCGCCCGCCTGGCGGGTTCGGAGAAGACCGCCGCGCTACCCGCACTCGTCGCGGGTGAACGTCCGCAGCGGATTCCGCTGTCCTACGCGCAGCAGCGGATGTGGTTCCTCAACCAGTTCGACGCGGAGTCGGTGGCCGACAATATCGCCGCCGCCATCCGCCTGACCGGCGATCTCGACCACGCCGCGCTGGCCGCGGCGGTGGACGCGGTGATCGCCCGGCACGAAGCACTGCGCACCCGCTACCCGGCCGTCGACGGTATCCCGTTCCAGCAGGTTCTCGATCGGTTCTCCGTCGCCCTCGAGCCCGAGGACATCGATCCCGCGACGCTCGACGATCGTGTCCGCGCACTCGCCGCCGTGCCGTTCGCGGTGGATCAGGAACCGCCGGTCCGCCTGCGCCTGCTGCGCACCGCCGCCGACGAGCACGTCCTGGTGCTCGTGGTGCACCACATCGCCGCCGACGGCTGGTCGGTGGCGCCGCTCACCCACGACGTGATGCTCGCCTACGCGGCCCACCGCGCGGGCACCGCTCCGGAGTGGACCGCGCTGCCCGTGCAGTACGCCGACTTCGCCCTCTGGCAGCGGGACGCGCTGGGCGCCGAGGACGACCCGTCGTCGCCGATGGCCCATCAGATCGATTTCTGGACAACAGAACTCGCGGACCTGCCCGACCTGCTGACGCTCCCCACCGACCGCCCGCGTCCGGCCGTGGCATCGGGTCGCGGAGCCCGCCACGTCTTCTCGATTCCCGCGACGATCACCGACCGCCTGCGGGCGCTGGCGACCGAGTCCCACGCATCGCTGTTCATGGTGCTGCACGCCGCGTTCGCCACCACCTTGGCGAAACTTGCGGGCCAGGACGATATTTCGGTCGGCACACCCGTGGCCGGACGCGGTGACCAGGCTCTCGACCGGCTCGTCGGCATGTTCGTCAACACGCTCGTGCTGCGCACCCGGATTCCGTCGGATGCCACCTTCACCGAACTCGTCGGCACCGTCCGCGACGCCGACCTGCGTGCCCTCGCCAACGCCGACGTCACCTTCGACCGGCTCGTGGAGGTGGTCGACCCACAACGCTCGACCGCCCGCCACCCTCTCTTCCAGGTGATGCTCGACTTCCAGAACACCACCCGGACCGAACTCGCACTCGCGGGCCTCACCGCAAGCGAACTCGAGATCGATACCCACACAGCCAAATTCGACCTGCATCTGACGCTGCGCGAAACCTCCGACGGCCTGCTCGCCCGCTTCGAGTACGCCACGGACCTCTTCGACGCCCGGACCATCACAGATTTCAGCACCCGGCTCCTACGGGTGCTGGATACGGTGAGCGCCGATCCCAACGTCGTGATCGGCGACATCGACCTGCTCAGCGCCGCGGAGCGCACCCTGCTGCTCGAGACCTGGAACGACACCGCGTTCCCGATGATCGAGGGGGCGAACCTGGTCTCGCTGTTCGAGGCACAGGCCGCCCGCACCCCGGGTGCGACCGCGGTGACATTCGAAGGCCATTCCCTCACCTACGCCGAGTTCGGCGAGCGAGTGAATCGCCTTGCCCGCCTGCTCATCTCGATCGGTGTGCGCCCCGACCGTACGGTTGCCCTCGGACTACGCCGCGGCACCGACCTGGTGGTCGCCATGTATGCGGTGCTCACCGCAGGTGGGGCGTATGTGCCGCTCGACCCCGACCACCCCGCCGAGCGCATCGCGCAGGTGCTCGACGCCGCCGACCCGGTGTGCGTGCTCACCCGTGAGGCAGACGGTCTCGACCTGGCCCGCGCCGAGCGTGCTGTCGTCCTCGACCTGGATCAGGTCGACACCACCGATTACCCGGCCGATGCGGTCACCGACGGCGATCGCCTCGCCACCCTCACCCCGGACAATGCCGCCTACCTGATCTTCACCTCCGGCTCCACCGGCAAGCCCAAGGGCGTCGTCGTCTCGCACGCCGCGATCGTCAACCGACTGATCTGGATGCAGGACGCCTACCGCCTCACCCCCGCCGACACCGTCCTGCAGAAGACACCCGCCACCTTCGACGTCTCGGTGTGGGAGTTCTTCTGGCCGCTGCAGATCGGCGCCCGTCTCCTCCTGGCCGCCCCCGACGGCCACCGCGACCCGGCCTACCTCGCCGACCTCATCGACCGCGAAGCCGTCACCGTCGCCCACTTCGTCCCCTCGATGCTGACGGCGTTCGTCGCGGCCTTGGGCGCCGACCTCACCGCGCCGACCGCAACAGCTTCGGGCATTGCCCCCTCGACAAACCGCGATGCTGCCACGTCGGCGGACGTCGGCACGTCCTCGGGGGACTCCGCGCTGGTCGAGCTCGGCATGTCCTCCGACATCGCCACGCGCGCGGATCTCGGAGTCCGCTCGAGTGCCGGAGCGCGTCAGCCTTCCTCGGCCCGGTGCGACTCGCTGCGGCTGGTGTTCGCCTCGGGTGAGGCGCTGGCACCTGCCCCGGCCCAGGCGCTGCGCCGCCTCACCGGTACGGCTGTGCACAACTTGTACGGCCCCACCGAAGCAGCGGTCGACGTGACCTTCCACGAGGTCGTCGACGCCGACGAGGTCACCGTCCCGATCGGCGCCCCGGTCCACAACACCCAGGTCTACGTCCTCGATGCCCGCCTGCGTCCGGTCCCGCCCGGCGTCCCCGGCGAGCTGTACCTGGCAGGCATTCAGCTGGCCCGTGGCTACGCGGGTCGCGCCGACCTCACCGCCGACCGCTTCGTCGCCAACCCGTTCACCCCCGGCGAGCGCATGTACCGCACCGGCGATCTGGTGAGCTGGACGGTCCTCGCCGACAGCGACCCGGCAGCGAGTGTGTCGCACATCGACGCCCGCACCAGTGGTGCTGATTCCTCGGACGACACCGATATCCGCGTCGGAGGAGACGTGGACAGTGCGCCGGTGCGCTGTGCACGTGGCGAGCTGAAGTACTTGGGTCGCACCGATTTCCAGGTCAAGCTGCGCGGGCTCCGGATCGAGCTCGGTGAGATCGAAGCAGCGCTGTCGAGGGTGCCCAAGGTTGCCCAGGCTGCGGTTCTGGTCCGCGACGACGTGCTGGTCGGCTATCTCGTCGGCGCTCCGGATCTCGAGGTCGTCGAGTCGACGCTGGCTCGCACCCTCCCGGCCTATATGGTCCCGTCGGCGTTCGTGGTGCTCGACGAGTTCCCGCTGAACGCTTCCGGCAAGCTCGACCGGAAGGCGCTGCCCGCACCGGTTTTCGAGGCCGCGGTTTTCCGTGCGCCGTCGACCGAGGTGGAGCGGATCGTCGCCGCCACCTTCGCCGCCGTGCTCGGCTTCCCGGCCGATCGGCAGGTCGGTCTCGACGACGACTTCTTCGCCCTCGGTGGCAATTCGCTCACCGCCACCCAGGTCGTCGCCCGGCTCGGTGCCGCCCTCGACACCCAGGTCCCCGTACGTCTGCTCTTCGACGCGCCGACCGTCTACACACTGGCCGAACGATGCGCGGCTCTGCGTGGCACCGGCGGCCGGGTAGCGCTCACGACTCGCACACGCCCGCAGCATATTCCGCTGTCGCCCGCGCAGCGGCGCATGTGGTTCCTCAATCGCTTCCTCGCCGACGCCGACGGTCCCGGCGACGCCGTCGACAACATCCCGGTCGCCCTGCGCCTCACCGGCGACCTCGATATCGCCGCGCTCGAGGCGGCGCTCGCCGATGTGATCGACCGGCACGAAACCCTGCGGACCAGTTACCCCGAGGGCCCTGACGGCGCCGAGCAGCGGATCGCCGCCGCCGCCCCGCTCGCGCTCACACCCGAGCCGGTCACCGAGCAGGAACTGCCCGCCCGCCTGCTGGCATGTGCCGCGGTGCGCTTCGACCTGACCACCGAGATCCCGTTCCGCGCGGCACTGTTCGCGACGGACGACGCGCACGTTCTCGTCCTCGTCGTCCACCACATCGCCGCCGACGGTTTCTCCCTCGGCCCGCTGGCCGCCGACCTGATGACCGCCTACGCCGCCCGCCGCGACGGCATCGCCCCCACCTGGTCGCCACTGCCGGTCCAGTACGCCGACTACGCCCTCTGGCAGGACGAGGCCCTCGGCGACCCTGCCCAGCCCGGCTCGCTCGCCCACACCCAGCTCGCCTTCTGGCAGCGCACCCTCGCCGGTCTGCCCGAACAGCTGGAACTGCCGACCGACCGGCCACGTCCGGCCGATTCGAGCTTCCGCGGCGGCGTGCACCGGTTCCAGATCGACTCCGATCTGCACAGTGAGCTGCGGGAACTCGCGCGCAAGCACGAGGCGACCCTGTTCAGCACTGTGCACGCGGCGCTGGCCGTGCTGCTGGCGCGGCTGTCTGGCAGCGGTGACATCGCCATCGGCACCCCGGTCGCCGGCCGCGGTGAGGCCGCCATCGACGGCCTGATCGGCATGTTCGTCAACACCCTCGTCCTGCGCACCCAGGTCGACCCGCGCGCCGAGTTCGAAACCACCCTCGATGCCGTGCGCGCGGGCGACCTCGACGCACTCTCCCACGCCGACGTCCCCTTCGAGCAGGTCGTCGAGGCCGTCGACCCGGCACGGGCCCGCAACCGGCACCCGCTGTTCCAGGTGGCTCTCGTCCTGCAGAACTTCACCGTTGCCGCACTCGATGGGGCCGGATTGCGCGCGGCCCCCGTCGATTTCGACGCCGCCGTCGCGAAGTTCGACCTGCAGTTCACCCTGCGCGAATCCGACGACATCGACGGTCGCGCCGACGGCATGGCCATCGAGATCGCCTATGCCACCGACCTGTTCGACGAATCGAGCGTGGCCGTCCTCGCTCGCCGCTTCACCCAGGTGCTGGCCGCTGTCGTCGCGGACCCGACCGTCGTCGTCGGCGACATCCAGTTGCTCAGCGCCGAGGAACAGCAGCGCACCCTGCACGACTGGGCGAGCGTCGAGGCCGCGGTGGCCGAGACCGGCGACACCATGGTCGACCGGTTCGCCCGCGCCGCCCTCATCGATCCGCAGGCCGTCGCGGTGAAGGCAGGGGAGCGGCAGCTCACCTACGCCGAGCTCGACGCCTGGTCCAGCCGCCTCGCCCGACGTCTCATCGCGGCAGGTGTCGGCCCGGAAAGGCTGGTGGCCGTGGCTCTTCCGCGCACTGTCGAACTCACCGTCGCGCTGCTCGCGGTGCTGAAGGCCGGTGGCGGTTACCTGCCGATCGACCCGAACTATCCCGCCGACCGCATCGAGTACGTCCTCGACGACGCCCGCCCGCTGTGCGCCGTCGCCAACGCGGAGACCGGCCTGCCGCGCGACTGGTTCGGCGGGCCCGTGATCGACCCGAACTGCGGCAACCTGGCCGACTTCGGCGCCGAACCGCTCACCGACGCTGATCGCCGTGCCCCGCTCGCACCCGCGCACACGGCCTACGTCATCTACACCTCCGGTTCCACCGGCCGCCCCAAGGGCGTGCAGGTGCCGCACGCGAACGTGCTTGCGCTGCTGGACAATACGGCCGCGAAGTTCGAGTTCGGGCCGTCGGACGTGTGGACGATGTTCCACTCCTACGCCTTCGACTTCTCGGTCTGGGAACTGTGGGGCGCCCTGCTGCACGGTGGCTCGATCGTCCTCGTCGACTACTACACCTCCCGCTCACCCGAACAGTTCCGCGAACTCCTGATCCGCGAACAGGTGACCGTCCTCAACCAGACCCCGTCGGCCTTCTATCAGCTCATCGCCGCCGATCTGGACGCCCCGGCCATCGCCGCCGATGGGGTCGCGCCCGCCGTCGCTGCCGATCTGGTCGCATGCGCCACCGATGCGGACCGGCCGTGTGACCCGTCCGCCGGTGCTGAATCCGGCAGTGGGGACGCCGACCCGGATGCGCTTCCCGCGGGTGGCAGGGCAGACCGCGCCACGGCGAATGCGCAGGGTCTGCGTGGCTCGGCCGAGGGTGCTCCCGCCGACTTCGCGCTACGCGCGGTGATTTTCGGCGGTGAAGCGCTGGAACCGCAGCGACTGGATGCTTGGTTCGCCCGCTGTCCGCACGCGCCTCGACTGGTGAATATGTACGGCATCACCGAGACCACCGTGCATGTGTCCTACCGCGAGATCACCCCGGACACCGGCTCGGCCAGCGTGATCGGCGGCGCCATCGCCGGACTCACCGTGCGTGTCCTCGATTCGCGGCTGCGTCCCGTTCCGGCGGGCGTGCCCGGTGAAATCTACGTGTCCGGCCCACAGTTGGCGCGCGGCTACCTGAACCGACCCGGGCTGACCGCGAGCCGCTTCGTCGCCGATCCGTACGGCCCGCCCGGTGCCCTCGCGTACCGGTCCGGCGACCTGGCCCGGTGGAAGGCGACCGGTGACGGCGCCGACCTCGAGTACCTCGGTCGTGCCGACCAGCAGGTGAACCTGCGCGGTTTCCGGGTGGAGCTCGGTGAGATCGAGGCGGCGTTGCTGAACAGCTCGGCGGCGCCCCGCGAAGTCGCGGTGCTGGTGCGCACGGATCTCGTCGACGAGCCAAGGATCGTGGCCTATCTCGTGCCGGGCACGACGCACATCGATGCCGCAGCGCTGCGCCAGGAACTGTCGCGCACACTGCCCGAGCACATGCTTCCGGCCGCGGTCGTGCCCGTCGAGCGGATTCCGCTGACGGTCAACGGCAAACTCGACCGGGCCGCGCTGCCCGCGCCGGTCTTCGAGGCCACCGTGTACCGCAAGCCCGCCACCGTCACCGAGGAGATCGTGGCCGCGGTCTACGCCGAGGTGCTCGGCACCGGTGACCGGCCGGTCGGCGCCGACGACGACTTCTTCGCCCTCGGCGGCAGCTCCCTGCTGGCCGCCAAGGCCGTGGCCCGCATCGGTGCGGCACTCGACCGCAGGGTCGGGGTGCGCACCCTGTTCGAGGCGCCGCGCGTCGTCGACCTGGCCGCGGCCGTGGACGCCCAGGCGAAGGTGGACCGTCCAGCCCTGGTCGGCCGGGCACGCCCCGACCGCCTACCGCTTTCGCCCGCCCAGCAGCGCATGTGGTTCCTCAACCGCTTCGACCGCACCTCGGTGGCCTACAACATCCCGTTCGCCCTCCGCCTCACCGGCGACCTGAACATCCCCGCACTCCAAGCGGCCGTTGCCGATCTGATCGCCCGCCACGAATCCCTGCGCACCATCTACCCCGAGGTCGACGGCACCCCCGTCCAGTCGATCGTCCCCGCCGCGCAGGCCATCGCACCCGCCCACCCGAAGGCCGACGCGTCCGGCACCGGCCCCGCTGCGCAGGCGGTCGCCCTTGTTCGCCCGAAGGCCGACGCGTCCGGCACCGGCCCCGCTGCGCAGGCGGTCGCCCTTGTTCGCCCGAAGGCCGACGCGTCCGGCACCGGCCCCGCTGCGCAGGCGATCGCCCTTGTCCGCCCAAAGGCCGACGCGCCCGGCGCCGTCTACGCCGCGCACTCCGGCGCGATCCCGGCCCTGAACCCGGCAGAGATCACCGACGACGTGCTGCCGCACATGATTCGGGAGCTCGCCGAGACCACCTTCGACGTCACCGCCGAGATCCCGGTCCGGCTGCGCCTGCTCCGCCTGAGCGAGTCCGAATTCGTGCTGGCGGCGGTCCTGCATCACATCGCCGCCGACGGTTCGTCGGTCGCACCGTTCGTCGCCGATCTGATGCGCGCCTACACCGCCCGGCTCGCCGACACCGCGCCCGGCTGGACGCCGCCCGCCGTCCAGTTCGCCGACTACGCCCTCTGGCAGCGCGAACTCCTCGGCGACGACAGCGACCCCGAATCGGTTGCCGCCCAGCAGCTCGCCTTCTGGCAGCGACAGCTCGCGGGCCTTCCGGATCAGCTGGCGCTGCCGACCGATCGTCCGCGCCCGGCCCGGCAGAGCCTGCGCGGCGACAAGGTGACCTTCACCGTCGACGCCGACCTGCACGCCGCGCTCGCCGCGCTCGGCCGCGCGCACGGCGCCACCCTGTTCATGGTGGTGCACGCGGCCTTCGCCGCCCTGCTCGCGCGGCTCTCCGGCACCGGCGACATCGCCGTCGGCACCCCGACCGCCGGTCGCGGTGAGGCCGAACTCGACGAGGTCATCGGCATGTTCGTCAACACCCTGGTGTTGCGCACCCCGGTGACGCCCGCGGCGCCGTTCACCGAGCTGCTGAGCGCGGCCCGCACCGCCGACATCGCCGCCTTCGCCCACGCCGATGTGCCGTTCGAGCGGCTGGTCGAGGTGCTCAACCCGGCCCGCTCCACCGCCCGGCACCCGCTGTTCCAGGTCGGCTACTCCTTCCAGAACCACGATCGTGGAAACCTGGAGTTGCCCGGCCTCACCGTGACCGACATCGAATTCGATTCCGGCGTCGCGCAATTCGACCTGCACCTGTTCGCCCTGGACAACTACACCGCCGACGGGTCACCCTCGGGCATCGACATGGTGCTCGGCTACGCGACCGACCTGTTCGACGACACCACCGCCGAGCGGTTCGCCCGGTCTCTGCACCGCATCCTCGAAGCCGTCACCGCCGCACCGGAAACCCGCGTCGGCGACCTCGACCTGCTCGGCGCCGACCGCGTTCGCGTACTCGAGACATGGAACGCCACCGCCCACCCGGTCGCCCCGGCCACGCTGGCCGACCTCGGCGCCCGGCAAGCGGAGCGGACCCCGGACGCGACCGCCCTGATCGACGCCGATACCGGGGAATCCCTGGACTACCGCACCTTCGACGCCCGGGTGAACCGCATCGCCCGCCTGCTCATCGCCGAAGGTGTCGGCCCGGAACGCACCGTGGTGCTCGCCATGCGCCGAGGGCTCGATCTGGTGATCGCCATGCATGCGGTAGTCCGTGCCGGTGGCGCGTACGTGCCGGTCGACCCCGACCACCCGGCCGACCGCATCGCCTACATCATCGAGACCGCCGCACCGATGTGTGTGCTCACCACCGTCGCGGACGGTGTGCCCGTCACGGTGAACGTTCCCGTCTTCGAGCTGGATCATCGTGCGCTGGAAGAGGTGACGAACGAGCCGATCACCGATGCCGAGCGCATCACCCGGCTGCGCCCGGAGCACCCCGCGTACGTCATCTTCACCTCAGGCTCCACCGGCCTGCCCAAGGGTGTCACCGTCCCGCACGCGGCCGTCGTCAACCAGTTGGCCTGGCTGCACGACCGTTTCACCATGACCGGCACCGACCGTGTCCTGCTGAAGACACCGGCCACCTTCGACCTGTCGGTCTGGGAATTTTGGTCCCCCCTCACCAGCGGTGGGACGCTGATCGTCACCCGCCCAGGCGACGAACGCGAGCCGGAACGCCTGCGCGACATCATGACCCGCTACGGCGTCACGGTGCTGCACGCCGTCCCATCCCTGATCGGCATGCTCCTCACCAGTGCCGATGTCGACGTCCCGACCGCAACGACCCTGCCCCTGTCGCTGCGCGCGGTCCTCGCCATCGGTGAAGCACTGCCGGTCGCGACCGCCACCCAGTTCCTGGCGTCCGGCACCTCGGCTCGTCTGCACAACCTGTACGGGCCGACCGAGGCCGCTGTCTCGATCACCGAACACGAAGTCGCGCAGCACCCTTCGCATGTGGTTCCGATCGGCTCGCCCGAGTGGAACAGCGCGGTGTACGTGCTGGATACCCGGCTCAACCCCGTGCCGATCGGGGTCGCGGGCGAGCTGTATCTGGCCGGCGCCCAGCTGGCTCGTGGCTACCACGGCCGCTACGCCCTGACCGCCGATCGCTTCGTCGCCAACCCCTTCGAGCCTGCCGGGGCGCGCATGTACCGCACCGGCGACATCGTCCGCTGGCGCGACGACGGCACCCTCGAATACCTGGAACGCGCCGACTTCCAGGTCAAGATCGGCGGCTTCCGGATCGAGCTCGGTGAGGTCGAAACAACCCTGTTGCGCTGCACCGATGTGCGTGCGGCGGTCGCGATCGCCAAGGACGACGACCGCGCGGGCGCCCGCCTGATCGCCTACGCGGCGGTTGCCGACCTGACACCCGGCGACGAGCAGACCATCGGGTCGCGCCTGCGTGGCGAACTCGCGGGCCACCTGCCCGCCTATATGGTCCCCGCCGCCGTGGTGGTGCTCGACAGCCTGCCGCTCAATGCCAACGGCAAGGTCGACCGAGCCCGGCTGCCCGAACCGGCCTTCACCGAGGCGGCCTTCCGCGCACCGGTCACCGCGCTGGAACAGCTTGTCGCACAAGTCTTCACCGAGGTGATCGCCTGCCCGAGCGCCGGCCTGGACGACGACTTCTTCGCCCTCGGCGGCAACTCGCTGATGGCGACCCGGCTCGCCGCCCGGCTCGGTGCCGCACTCGGCGCCCAGGTGCCGGTCGCGGCCGTTTTCGAGGCGCCGACCGTCGCAGCCCTCGCCGAGCGGCTGGCCGCCGCCGAGCGCACGGGCGCACGCCCGCCGCTCACCCGGCGCACCGAGGACGGACCCGCCGTCCTCGCACCCGCGCAGCAGCGCATGTGGGTGCTGCACCAGCTGTCCCCGCAGTCGTCGGCGTACCACATCCCCGCCGCCATCCGCCTCACCGGCGAACTCGACCTGGCCGCCCTGCAGGCCGCGATCGCCGACCTGCTCGCCCGCCACGAGAGCCTGCGCACCCGATACCCGGACACCCCGGACGGACCGGTGCAGCAGGTACTGCCCGCGTGGTCGTCAGCGGTAGACCTCACGCCGATCCCGGTCGCCGCCGACGACGTCGAGGCCCGGATCGCCGCCCTGGTCGCCCAGCCGTTCGACATCACCGCCGCACCGCCGGTTCGCGTGGCGCTCTACAAACTCGGTGAGAACGAGCATGTGCTGGTCGTCGTCGTCCACCACATCAGTGGCGACGGTTACTCGATCGCACCGCTGACCCGGGATCTGGTGCGCGCTTACGTCGATCGTGCTCAGGGCAACGAACCAGGCTGGGCGCCATTGGAAATCCAGTACAGCGACTTCAGCGTCTGGCAGCGCACCATGCTCGGTGACGAGCACGACCCGGACAGCGTGGTGTCCCAGCAGCTGCGGTACTGGTCGCAGGAGCTCGCGGGCACACCGGAACTTCTGTCGCTCCCGACCGACCGCCCCCGATCCACGCGACGCGAGACGCACGGCGCGACTGTCGAATTCGAGGTCGATTCGGCAATGACCCGACGCCTGGACGAGGTGGCTCGCAGCAACAACACCACCTTGTTCACCGTCGTCCACAGCGCTCTCGCCGTGCTGCTCGCCAAGCAGTCGGGCAGCAGCGATATCACCGTCGGTGCCCCTGTCGCCGGTCGCGGTGCGCGCGAACTCGACGATCTCGTCGGCATGTTCGTCAACACCGTCGTGCTGCGCACCGAGGTCGACTCCCGCGCCCCGTTCACCGACCTGCTCGCCCAGGCCCGCCGCCGCGACCTGGCCGCCATCGCGCATGCCGATGTCCCGTTCGAGCAGGTGGTCGACGCGCTCGGGCGGACCAGATCGGGCGCCTACACACCGCTGTTCCAGGTGATGCTCACCTTCCAGAACATGCCACCGGGCAGCATCGACCTACCCGGCCTACGCGTGCAGCCGCTCGACCCGGGCCTGACCGAAGCCAAGTTCGACCTGCACCTGACCGCCGTGCAGCGCTACGACTCCGACGGCGAACTCGACGGCATCGACATGCATTTCGGTTACGCCACAGACCTTTTCGACGAGAAGACCATCCGGGTGCTCACCGAGCGATTCCGCAAGGTGCTCGCCGCCGTCGCCGCCGATCCCGCCGTGGTGGTTCGGGCCATCGACGTGCGCACCGACGCCGAGCAGGCACCCACCGCACCGACCACCGCCGACCTGCCGAGCCTGATCGGTTCGGCGGCCCGTGTGGCGCCGGCGACCGTGGCATTCGTCCACGGCGAGCACGCCATCTCCTTCGCCGAGCTCGACGCCAAGCTCACCGCCGTGAGCCGGTCGATGGGCGCGAAGATGAAACCCGAAGCGCTGATCAACGTCGCGCTGGCCGGGCTGGTGCCCGGTGTGCTCGGCGCCCTCGGCGCGGCGGGTCTAGCCACCACTTTGCACACACTGGTGACCGATGCCGCCGCGGTGATCGCCGGGGCGGGGTCGGCTGACGACTCGGAAGGACAACTCTGATGTCGCACACGAATTCGGTCACGGCCGCCGTCCCGTTCGACACGCTGGGGCGTGAGCTCCCGAACGAAGACGGGCGTGACCCGGCGACCCTGCTCGCCGCATTCATCGACCAGGTCGCCGACGACCCCGATGCGCTCGCTGTCGTCGACGGCGAACGCGCCCTCACCTACGCCGAGATCGCCGACCGCGCCGAGGCGCTGGCGGCGGTGCTGGTGGAACGCGATGCCGGACCCGAGACCACGGTCGCGGTGTGCCTGCCACGTTCCGCCGAACTGGTGGTGGCCGTGCACGCCGTGATCGCCTCGGGGGCGGCGTTCGTTCTGCTCGATCCCGACGCACCCGCCGACCTGCGTGCCCGCACCCTTGCGCTGGCGGCGCCCACCCTGCTGCTCACCGAGGCCGTTCCCACGTCCGCCGACCCGGGTCTCGACACCGGCTCGACAACCGAAAGCACTGCTGAACAGGCGATTTCGGTTCAAGTACTGAACCGAGCCGACAACCCTCCCGTTGAAGGTTCGCGAGCACTTCCGGGCCCGGGTGCCGACAATCCCGCCTACCTCGTCGTCGACCCGACCGCCTCGACCGCCGTCGTCATCGGACACCGTGCGGCACATGCCAATTCGGTCTGGCGGTACCGGATGTGCGGCATCGGGGCAGGCGATTCCGTGCTGTGGCACGCACCGATCGGCTCCCAGGCCGCGATCGGTGAACTCCTGCTCGCCCTGCAATCGGGCGCGGCACTCGTGCTGCCGGTCGGCGACACCCTCGCCGAGGCGATCGCCGAAACCCGCGTGACCACAGCCGCATTCGACCCGGTCCAGCTCGCGGAACTGACCGAGCTACCCGACGCCGAGGAACTACTCGACTCGCTACGCGTGGTACTGGCCCGAGGCGCGACCCTCCCGGCGAAAACCGCCGCGGCCCTGCGTTCGGTGAGTGGCGCCACCCTGTGGCAGGTGTACGGCAGACCGGAAACCGCGGGCGAGGTCGTCGCCCACGAGGTGACCGGCGCCGACCTCGAAGTGGTGCCACTCGGGTGCGCCGCCGACGACGTGGAACTGCTCGTTCTCGACGAACATCTCGAACCCGTCGCCGACGGTGAAGTGGGCGAACTGTACATCTCCGGCGTGCAATTGGCGCGCGGCTACCTCGGCAGGCAGGCGACCGCCGCCACCTTCCTCGCCAACCCCATCGGACCCGTCGACGACCGCATGTTCGCCACCGGCGACCTGGTGCGCCGCAGGCCACCGGGGGAGGGGTGGGCGGCCGAACTCGAATACGTCGGGCGGGTGGACGATCGCGCCGACCGGTACGCGGTCGTCCCGGCCCGCGGCGGACTGCCGGGCGAACTCCTGCACGACGAGTTCGAAGCCCAGGCCGCCGCGACGCCTTTCGATCCGGCCGTCGTCCATGCGGCGGGTTCCGGGTCGATCATCACCTACGGTGACCTCGACCGGCGGACCAATCAGCTCGCCCGGCACCTGGCCGCGCTCGGCATCGGACCGGAATGCCCGGTGCTGGTCGATATTCCGTGCTCGATCGAGCTGGTCGTCGGTGTGTACGCCGTGCTGAAGGCGGGTGGCGCGGTGGTGCCGGTCGAGGCCGGGGTGCTGCCGCCGGTCGTCGGTCCCGCGTTGATCGTCACCGTGGCCGGGCGTGAACACACTGCGGCGTACGACATTCCGCGGGTGGTCATCGACGACGTGACGCTGTCGGACTATTCCGACGAACCCATCACGCCCGGTGAGCGGCGCGCGCCCGTACTTCCGCAGCATCCGGCCTTCGTGCTGTATCCGCGTGGCGCCGGGCAGGGTGTCACCGTGAGTCATGCGGCGGCGGTGCACCGGATCACTGCCATGCAGAGCAGGCACGGGCTCACCGGTCGCGACGTGTACCTGCACCAGGCCACCGAGTGGCACGGATATGTGCTGCCGTTGCGGGTCGGCGCCACCGTTGTCCTCACCGAACCTCCTGATCCGGCCCGGTTGATCGACCTGATCGCCACCTACGGCATCACCGCCGCCGACTTCACGCCCCAGCGGCTCACCGAATTCACCGAGCACCTCACCGGCGTCGCCGACGGCGTGCCGACCCTGCGCAGCGCCGTCGTGCTCGGCGCCCCGCTCACCGCCGCACAGATCCGCGACTTCGCCGCCGTCTCCGCCGCGCACCTGCACCACGACTACGGTCGCGCCGAAGCGACCGTCACCCTCACCTACCCCGAACAACCCCGCGCCGACTCGGGTGAACCCCCGCCGGTCCGGGTTCGGGAATGGAACCGCCGCGTCTACGTGCTCGACGCGCGACTGCGCCCGACCAGCCCCGGCGTCGCGGGCGAGCTGTACCTGTCGGGCGCACAACTGGCCCGCGGCTACCGCGACGATCCGACCGTCACCGCCGAACGCTTCGTCGCCAACCCCTTCGGCATCCCCGGCGAACGCATGTTCCGCACCGGCGAACGAGCCCGCTGGGAAATCGACGGAACCACCGCCGCTCTGGTCCGCCTCGGCACTACCAACCCCACCAGGAAGGCACTCCCATGACCAACCCGTTCGACGACGACAACGCCCAGTTCTACGTCCTCGTGAACTCCGAAGGCGAACACTCCCTCTGGCCGACCTTCGCCGCCGTCCCCGGCGGCTGGACCGTGGCCTTCGGCGCAGCCCCCCGCACCTCGTGCCTGCACTACGTCGAATCCCACTGGCTCGACATGCGCCCCAATTCCCTCATCGCCGCCATGGCCAACGACCCCCGCCCCGAATAGGTCCGTCACCGTCGCGGCAGGCTGCGGCGGGACAACTAGCCGAGCAGTACCCGGCGCATGAGGAAGCCGACTCGGGCGCGACCGGCCAGGGGTGTGTTGCCGAAGGCTTGGCCGAGGTCGATGACCATGGCGAAGGCCGCGTGGACGAGGAAGCGGGCCTCGGCGGGGGTGAGGTTGGGGCGGACCTCGCGGACGAGGCGGGCCCATTCCTGGACGCTGAGGCGCTGGATATTGCGCAGGACGGCGCGTTCCTCGGCCGGGACATGGCCGAACTCGGCGTAGTAGACCACCGCGAGGGCGCGTTCGTCGAAGGTGTCGGCGACGAACTGGTCGATCAGCACATCGAGGGCGGCGGCACTGTGCGGGGTGCTCGCGACGGCGGGACCGATGGCGCCGGACACCCGGTCGGCGGCGCGGCGGAACGCGGCGGCGAGGATGTCGCTCTTCCCACGGTAGAAGCGGTAGACCGCCGAAGCGGCGGAAAGCCCGGCGGCGGAGGCGATGTCCTCCACACTCACATTCGGGTAGCCACGTTCGTGGAACAGCTCGACCGCTTTGCGCAGCAGCAGTTCGTGTTTGAACGCGGCGGGAATCTGTGCCCGCACCGACTGCTCGGAAGCCGTTGCGGCAGGCGGAAGTTCGCACTCGAGCAACGACATGCACGCCGAGCCGAGCAGCTTGTGCACCGCCCGCGCGGGGAGCGCGGCGTGGTGGTCGGCGAGGCTGGTGACCACGCCGAACATGGCCGTGGACACCAGCCGTAGCTCCTCGGCACTCAGTTCCGGACGCAGGACGGCGAGTTCACGGTCGAACCCGGCGAGGACGGAACTCTGCTGCCGATCGAGAACCGCCCGGTCGGCGGGCTCGAGATAGCGACCCTCCCAGCGCACCAGCGTGACGGTCGCCCGGTTCTCAAGGGTGGCGCCGATGAGCCCGGCGAGCCTGTGCCGCAACCGTTCCGGCGCCGACCGGATCTCCGCGGGTACCTCGACGGCCGTGGTGAAAGCCTGGCCGACCCGCAGCAATTCCTCCCGGAACAACGCGTACTTACTGGGGTAGTGCCGGTACAGCGCGGCCGAGCTGATGCCGAGCGCGGCCGCGATGTCCTCCATGCTCACCCCGTGATACCCGGCGGCCCCGAACGCCGCCGCCGAGGTGGCCGCGATCTGGGCGCGCCGATTCTTCGGCCTGCGCCGCACACCATCGACTACCGACCCACGTGCCACACGAGACTCGCCGACATTCATACCCGAAGTGTATTAAACGGCGTCGGAGGGCGTGATCCGGGCATACCAGTCGAGCAGCGCCGGGTCGTCGACCGCGCTGCGTTCCACGACGCGAGCCGGATCGGCGCCCTGGAAGAGCTTCTTGATGGGCACCTCGAGCTTCTTGCCGGTGCGGGTGTGCGGAATGCCCGGCGCCTCGCGGATCTCGTCGGGCACGTGCCGGGGCGAGACCTCGCTCCGGATGGCGGCATTGATCCGGGTTTTCAGGTCGTCGGTGAGTTCGGCGCCGGGTGCGAGCACGACGAACAGCGGCATCCAGTAGCCGCCGTCGGGCTGCTCGGCGCCGATCACCAGGGCCTCGGCGATCTCCGGGAACTGCTCGACCACCTGGTAGATGTCGGCGCTGCCCATGCGGATACCGTGCCGGTTGAGGGTGGAGTCGGAGCGTCCGTGCACCACCACGCTGCCGTGCTCGGTGAGCGTGATCCAGTCGCCGTGGCGCCACACGCCGGGGTAGGTGTCGAAATAGGCGTTGCGATAACGCTTTCCGTCCTCGTCGCGCCAGAAATAGACCGGCATCGACGGCATCGGCTCTGTCACCACGAGCTCACCGACCTCGCCGCGCACCGGCTTGCCCTGTTCGTCGAACGCGTCGAGAGCCACCCCGAGATACGGGGCCGACAGCTCACCCGGCCACACCGGTACGGTCGGCGCGCCACCGGCGAAGGCCGACACCACATCCGTGCCACCGCTGATCGAACTCACCTGCACACGCGGGCCGACGTTCTCGCTCAGCCACAGCGCGCTCGTCTCCGGCAGCGCCGAACCGGTGATGCCGACCGTGCGCAGGGCGGACAGGTCGTGATCGGTGCGCGGCACCGCACCGGCCTTGATGCAGCCGAGCACATACCCTGGGCTGGTGCCGAATACGGTGGCACCGACCTGGGCAGTGATGCGCCACAACGCATCCGGGCCGCCCGCGGTGGGGCTGCCGTCGTAGGTGACGATGGTCGCGCCTGCCAGCAACCCGGCGACCTGGAAATTCCACATCATCCAGCTCGGGCTGGTGTACCAGAAGAAGACGTCATCGGTGCCGATATCGGATTGCAGCGCAACCGCTTTGAGATGCTCGAGCAGCACGCCACCGTGGCCGTGGACGATGCCCTTGGGCAGTCCCGTCGTGCCGGAGGAGAACACAATCCACAGTGGATGATCGAAATCGACCGGGGTGGTTTCGATGATGCCGAAATTCTCGTCGGTGACCGTGTCGGCCCAGGCCAGTGCGTCCGGCACCGAGAGACCGAGCTGAGGCACGACGACGGTCGCGCGCAGACCGGGCAGCCCTTCTCGCAGCGCGGCGATATCGGCTCGCTTGTCGTGGTCCTTGCCGCCGAAACGGTAGCCGTCGGCGGTGACGAGCACCGTCGGGTCGAGTTGTCCGAGCCGGTCGAGCGCGGCCTTGGCGGAGTAGTCCTGTCCACAGGCGCTCCACACCGCGCCGATGCTCGCGGTCGCGAGGAAGGCGACGACCGCCTCCGGGATGTTGGGCAGATAACCCACCACCCGGTCATCCGCCTCGACCCCCTGTTCGCGCAGGGTGCGGGCGAAAACGGTGACCTGCTCGATGAGGTCCGACCACAGGATCTCGCGCGGTTCGGCGTCCTCGTGCAGCGCGATGATCGCGGGCCTGCCGAACTGGGCCATCCGGATGATCTGGTCGACGTAGTTCAACCGCGTGCCCGGAAACCACTGTGCCCCAGGCATTTCCCGGGAACCGAGGACCTCGCCCGCCGTCTCACCGAGTTCGAAGTAGTCCCACAGCGCCTGCCAGAACCCCTCGAGGTCGTCGACCGACCACTGCCACAGGGCTCGGTAGTCCGGATAGGAGACGCCGGTGCGGGCGGTGACGAACGCGGCGAAATCGGTGATCCGGGCAGCCGCGATGTCGTCGTCGGTCGGTACCCATTGTGGTTGCACTGGCGTGGTCCTCCTCGGTTCAGGACAGGTCGGCGCGGCGCACGATCTGCTCGGCATGACGCAATACCGGTGCGTCCACCATGCGCCCTTCGAAGGCGAATACGCCACGGTGGTTCGGAACTTCGGCGAGAACCCTGCGCGCCCAGTCGGTTTCGGCTTCGGAAGGCGCGTACCCGGCGCGGATCACCGGAACCTGACTCGGGTGGATGGCAACCTTGCCGTCGAAGCCGACCGCGACCGCGTCGAGCGTTTCCGCCGCAAGGCCGTCCAGATCCTTGATGTTCAGATACACCGAATCCAGCGCGAACCGGCCGAACGCCTTGGCGGCGAGCAGGCTGGTGGAACGCACGTGCCGGGCGATGTCGCGGTAGCTGCCGTCGGTGTGCCTGCTGGCATTGCCGCCGAGCCCGGCGATCAGGTCCTCCGCACCCCACATCACCCCGATGGCGTTGTCCACCTGCACCGTTTCCGTGACGCGCACGGCGCCCAGGGGAGATTCGACCAGCACGATCACCTCGCACTCGGCGAGATTGCGCACCTGCTCGGCGGACTCGCACTTGGGCAGCATCACCCGCCGGTAGTCGGTCTTGGCGAGCACCGCCAAGTCGTCGGTGTGGTCGTCGGTGCCCGCCGCGTTCACACGGATCACGGTGTGCTGCGGGTCCAGTGGGGTGTCGAGCAAGGCCTGCCGAGCGGCGGCCTTGTCGGCGGGGGCCACGCCATCCTCGAGGTCGAGGATCACCACGTCGGCGGCCGCGGCGGCTTTGGCGAAGCGTTCGGGACGGTCGGCGGGGCAGAACAGCCAGGCCGGACCCGTCGGCTGCCAGGCGCTCATGTGGTCGGCGCCTTGCGTACCAGGGTCTGCCGGACCGCGGTCGCCACCACCACGCCGTTCTGGTTGCGCGCGGTGTGCGTGAGGCTGACGATGCCCTCGCCGGGACGGCTCTTGGACTCGCGTTTGCCGGTGACCAGGGTTTCGGCGTACATGGTGTCGCCGTGGAACAGCGGGGCGGGCACGGTCATCTCGGAGAAGCCCAGGTTGGCGACCAGCGTGCCCTGGGTGAGCTGGGCCACCGAGAGCCCCACCAGGGTCGACAGCGTGAACATCGAATTCACCAGCCGCTGGTTGAACGGTGGCTGGGCGTCGGCGAAGGCCGCGTCCAGGTGCAAGGCCTGGGTGTTCATGGTGAGGGTGGTGAACAGGACGTTGTCGGCCTCGGTGATGGTGCGGCCGGGCCGGTGCTCGTAGATCGTGCCGATCTCGAACTCCTCGAACCACAGGCCGCGCTGCACCACGCGCTTCTCGGTCACAGTCCGAGTTCCCTTGCGATCAGCATCAGCTGCACCTCCGTTGTGCCCTCACCGATTTCCAGGATCTTGCTGTCACGGTAGTGCCTGGACACCACGTACTCGTTCATGAACCCGTTGCCGCCGAAGATCTGGGTGGCGTCGCGGGCGTTGTCCATCGCCGCCTCACTGGCCACCATCTTCGCGATCGAGGCCTGCTTCTTGAACGGTTTGCCCGCCAGCATGAGGGCGGCCGCGTCGTAGTAGGCGGTGCGCGCGGTGTGGGCGCGCGCCTCCATCCTGGCGATCTTGAACGCGATGGCCTGATTGCGGCCGATGGCCTGGCCGAACGCCTGCCGCTCGCCCGCGTACCGCACGCTCTCGTCCACACAGCCCTGTGCGGCGCCGACCGCGAGCGCGGCGATGGCGATGCGGCCCTCGTCGAGGATGCGCAGGAAATTGGCGTAACCGCGACCGCGCTCGCCGAGCAGGTTCTCGCGCGGCACCCGCACATCGGTGAAGCTCAGCGGATGGGTGTCGGAGGCGTTCCAGCCCACCTTGTTGTAGGCGGGCTCGGCCACGAAACCCGGCGTCGAGGTCGGCACGAGAATCGTGGAGATCTCCTTCTTGCCGCCGTTGTTGCCGGTCACCGCGGTGACGGTGACCAGGCGGGTGATGTCGGTGCCCGAGTTGGTGATGAACTGCTTGCTGCCGTTGATCACCCAGCTGTCACCGTCCTCGACGGCCGTGGTCCTGGTGCCACCGGCGTCGCTGCCCGCGTCGGGCTCGGTGAGGCCGAAACCGGCCAGCGCCTGCCCGCTGGTGAGCTGGGGCAACCACTCCGCGCGCTGGTCGTCGTTGCCGAACCGGTAGATCGGCATGGCGCCGAGGGACACACCCGCCTCGAGGGTGATGGCCACGCTCTGGTCGACCTTGCCGAGTTCCTCCAGCGCGAGGCACAGGGCGAAGTAGTCGCCGCCCATGCCGCCGAACTCCTCGGGGAACGGCAGGCCGAACAGGCCCATGTCGGCCATGCCTGCCACGACCTCGTACGGAAAGCTGTGGTCGGCATCGTGTTTCGCCGACACCGGGGCGACGACCTGCTGGGCGAAGTCGCGCACGGTGCGGGCGAGCTGACGGTATTCCTCCGGCAGGGAACCGGTGGACAGGTAGTCGGTCATGCGGTGGTTCCTTCACGTTCGGTGTCGGCGTCGGCCGTGTTCGCGTCGTCGGTTTCGGCGGGATGGGCGACGACGCGCACCAGCACTTGGTCCAGCTTCACCTGGGTGCCAGGCGAGGCGAGCACCTCCACCGTGCCCGCTACCGGTGCGGTGAGGGTGTGCTCCATCTTCATGGCTTCGATCACGATCACCGGATCGCCCACGGCGACCGTCGCGCCGTTCGCGACCGGTGCCGCGATCACCGAACCCGGCATGGGGCTGCGGATTTCGGCGTCACCGACGTGCGCGGCATCGCCACGAACGCTCGCCTCCGCCACTTCGCGCAGCACGCAGACGCGCCCGTTGCCGCTCACCCACAGCTGGCCGTCGGCCTCGGCCACCCGTACCTTGCGGCGCAGGCCGTCGATGGTGAAGACCAGGCCGTCGTCGAGCAGGGCGCCGGTCAGTGAGCTGGTCCCTGGATCCGCGGGCTCCTCCGAGTGTGTTCGGACGGTCGTTACCGGGTCGCCAGGGTGCTGCGTTGCGCCTGTGTGTTGTGACGCGGCTGGGAGTTGGGTGTCGCCTCGGTGTTGTCGCGCACCCGATGGAGCGGCGTCGTCGTTCGCCAGCTGCACGCACGCGGAATCCGGTGTGCCCGTGATGAATACGTGGCGCACCTGATCGCCCGACGCGAGCCGGATCGCGGTCGGCGCCGGCGCTGCGAGTCGCCAGCCCGACGGAACCGACCACAGGTCGGCATCGGGCTTCGGCCAACGACGCAGCCAGTGATACGTGGCGGCGGCGATGAATTCGTCATCGGTCGGCTCGGCGGGGGCGAAGTCGGTGACGCGGCGGTCGAGCAGCGCGGTGTCGAGGCGACCCGCCTGCACATCGTCGTCGGCCAGCAGGAAGCGCAGGAACTCGATATTGCTGGTGACCCCCAGCAACACCGTCTGTTCCAGCGCCCGGTCGAGCGCGGCGAGCGCATCGGCGCGGGTGTTGCCGCGGGCGATCACCTTCGACAGCATCGGGTCGTAGTCGCTGCCGACCACGGTTCCCACGGACAGTCCCGAATCCACCCGGATGCCTTCACCTTCCGGCTCGGTCAGGGCGAGCACCGTGCCACCGGTCGGGAGGAAGCCTCGGCCCGGGTCCTCGGCGTACACGCGGGCCTCGATCGCGTGCCCCACCAGGTGGATCTCGTCCTGAGTGCGCGCCAGCTTCTGCCCGGCGGCCACCCGGACCTGGCATTCCACCAGGTCGATGCCGGTGACCATCTCGGTCACCGGGTGTTCCACCTGTAGTCGCGTGTTCATCTCCATGAAGAAGAACTCGTCGGGCCGGTCGGCGGAGACGATGAACTCCACGGTGCCCGCGCCCACGTAGTCGACGCTGCGCGCGGTATTGCAGGCCGCGGTGCCGATCCGGGCCCGGGTGGCGGCATCGAGCAGCGGCGAGGGTGCTTCCTCGATGACCTTCTGATGCCTGCGCTGCAAACTGCACTCGCGCTCACCGAGGTGCACCACATTGCCGAAAGCGTCTGCCAGCACCTGCACTTCGATGTGCCGTGGCCGGGTGACGAAACGTTCCAGGAACAGGGTGTCGTCGCCGAAGGCGGCACCGGCTTCGCGGCGGGCGCTCACCAGCGCGGCGGGCAGGTCCTCGGCCCGCTCGACCAGGCGCATGCCCTTGCCACCACCACCGGCCGACGGCTTCACCAGCACGGGATAGCCGATATCGGTTGCGGCCGCGATCAATTGATCATCGGTGAGCCCGGGTTCGGCGATGCCGGGAACCACCGGCACACCGAACGCCGTCACCGTCTTCTTCGCGGTGATCTTGTCGCCCATCACCTCGATGGCCTTGGCGGGCGGTCCGAGGAAGACGATGCCCGCGTCGGCCAATGCGGCGGCGAACGCCGAATTCTCCGACAGGAAGCCGTAACCCGGGTGCACCGCCTGCGCGCCGGAACGCACAGCGGCGTCGACGACCTTCTCGATCGACAAGTAGCTCTCGCGCGCGGGCGCTGGGCCGAGTCGCACCGCGACATCGGCCTCGCGCACATGGCGCGCGTTCTTGTCGGCGTCGCTGTACACCGCGACGGAACGAATGCCCATGGCACGCAACGTCTTGATGACGCGCACCGCGATCTCACCGCGATTGGCGACCAGGACGGTGTCGAATTCGACGGGTTGGGATTTGTTCAGCATGTCGCTCACATCCGGAAGACGCCGTAGGAAACGGGTTCGAGTGGCGCTTGCGCACACACCGAAAGGGCAAGTCCGAGCACGGTTCTGGTGTCGATGGGGGCGATCACGCCGTCGTCCCAGATGCGTGCCGTCGCGTAGTAGGGGTTGCCCTGGGTCTCGTACTGCTCGCGGATCGGGGCCTTGAACGCCTCCTGATCCTCGGCCGACCAGGGCTTGCCCGCGCTGTCGAGCTGGTCGCCGCGCACCGTGGCCAGCACCGAGGCGGCCTGCTCGCCACCCATCACCGAGATGCGCGCGTTCGGCCACATCCACAGGAAGCGCGGCGAATACGCGCGCCCGCACATGGAGTAGTTGCCCGCGCCGTAGGAACCGCCGATCACCACCGTCAGCTTCGGCACCCGCGCGCACGCCACCGCGGTGACCATCTTCGCACCGTGCTTGGCGATGCCGCCTGCCTCGTAGTCGCGACCGACCATGAAGCCGGTGATGTTCTGCAGGAACAGCAGCGGGATCTTGCGCTTGTCGCACAGTTCGATGAAATGCGCGCCCTTCATGGCGGATTCGCTGAACAGCACGCCGTTGTTGGCGACGATGCCAACCGGATGGCCGTGGATGCGGGCGAAACCGGTGACCAGGGTCTTGCCGTACTCGGCCTTGAATTCCTGGAAACCGCTCTCGCCGTCGACGATCCGGTCGATCACCTCGCGCACGTCGTACGGTGTGCGCGGGTCGACGGGGACCACGTCGTAGAGCTCGTCCTCGGGCTTGGCGGGCGGGGTGCTCGGCAGCACCTCCCACGGGGCCTCGGGGCGCGGACCGAGCGTCGACACGATATTGCGGACGATGCGCAGCGCGTCGCGGTCGTCGTCGGCGAGATGATCGGTGACGCCGGAAGTGCGCGAATGCAGCAGGCCACCGCCCAGTTCCTCGGCGGTGACGACCTCACCGGTCGCCGCCTTCACCAGCGGCGGGCCGCCGAGGAAGATGGTGCCTTGGTCGCGCACGATCACGGCCTCGTCGGCCATCGCGGGCACATAGGCGCCACCGGCGGTGCACGAGCCGAGGACCGCCGCGATCTGCGCGATACCGCGCGCGCTCATGTTCGCCTGGTTGTAGAAGATGCGGCCGAAGTGGTCGCGGTCGGGAAACACCTCGTCCTGGCGGGGCAGGAACCCGCCGCCGGACTCGACCAGGTACACGCATGGCAGGTTGTTCTGCGCGGCCACCTCCTGGGCGCGCAGGTGCTTCTTCACCGTGATCGGGTAGTAGGTGCCGCCCTTGACCGTCGGGTCGTTGGCCAGCACCAGGCATTCCCGGCCCGCGATCCGGCCGATGCCCGCGATCACACCCGCGCCGGGGCACTCGTCGTCGTACATGCCGTTGCCCGCCAGCGGCGCCAGCTCGAGGAAGGGGCTGCCCGGGTCGAGTAGTTCGTCGATGCGGTCCCGGGGGAGCAGCTTGCCTCGGGCGACGTGGCGTTCGCGCGACTTCTGCGGGCCGCCGAGCGCGGTCGTGGCCAGCCGTTGCCGCAGGTCTGCCACCAGGGCGAGGTGCGCGTCTCGATTGCTCGTGGCGGCCTCGGTGTCATTGCCGAGGTCGTGTGTCACCGTCATCGGGCCATCCTGCCATCCGGTTAATCGCCAATAACTGAAATTCAGGTTAATGTTGATTAACCAAGTTGTCCAGAGGTGGAAGGAGCGCCGGTGGCCGAACCCGTCCAGGCGACCCGGCGCGAGCAGCTCAAGGCCCAGCGCCGGGAGCAGTTGCTCACGGCAGGCGCCCGGTTGATCGCCGACCGGGGTTTCCTCGGTGTGCGCCTCGACGACCTGGGCGCCGCCGTCGGCATCAGCGGACCCGCCGTCTACCGGCACTTCGCGAACAAAGAGGCACTACTGGTCGAACTGCTCGTCGGCATCAGTGAGCATCTGCTCGCCGGCGGCCGCGCCGTGGTCGCCGAATCCTCGACGGCCGCCGAAGCCCTCGCCGGCCTGGTCGACTTCCACCTCGACTTCGCCTTCGGCAACCCCGAACTCATCCGCATCCAGGACCGCGACCTCGACAAGGTCCCCACCCCCGAACGCCGCGTCCTGCGCCGCACCCAGCGTCAATACGTCGAAGTGTGGGTGGAAGTCCTCCGCGAACTGCGCCCCGGCCTCGCCGAGGAGACCGCCCGCATCCAGGCCCACGCCGCCTTCGGCCTCATCAACTCCACACCGCACAGTGCGTCGGCTGCGAGTGCGTCCAGGGCCAGACCGGTGCTGCGGCAGATGGCCTTGGCCGCACTGACGGCCGGCTGAGAGAGTCGACCGGATCAATTGCGTGCGGAAGGTCGGGTACAGCCCGCGAGTCAACCGAAACGTCCGGCCCCCGACCCTGCACAGGCCGGTCCGGTCCCGGACCTCGTCGACGACCAGCGCCGTTGACGAGTCGAAAGGCGCGGCTCTGATGGGACCACCTCGGTTGGCTCGGCGAGCGACACCATATATACTTTGTATTGACACTGTATATATCTCCTAGTTCAGGTGGTGCCATGTCCAAACTTCTGATCGAAGTCGATGACGAGGCGCTCGAAGAGGCGCAACGACTCCTCGGAACGTCGACCAAAAAGGACACGGTCAACGCTGCGCTTGCCGAGGTAGCGAAACGGCTTCAGCGGGTCAAGGCGCTGAACGAGCTCTCGGCGATGGCCGAAAATGGGGATTTCGACGGGATGCTCGACAAGTCCACGTATCGGTCGTGATCAGCTATCTGGTCGACACGTCGGCCGCCGTGCGGTTGATCGCGAATCCCGCTCTGCAACGTGCGTGGCACGAAACCATCAACTCAGGGGTGATCGCGATCTGTGATGTGGTGGAACTCGAGCTTCTCTATAGCGCCACGTCACTCGGGGATCGGCTTCGTAAGCGTGCGTTGTTCGGGGAGCTGTTCGGCTGGGCGCCGACGCCCGACCGCGTGTGGGTCCGGGCGCACGAGGTCCAGCAACTGCTCACCGAACAAGGGTGGCACCGTAGTGCCGGTGCTGCCGATCTCGCGATCGCGGCTACTGCGGAAGCGAACCATCTGACGTTGCTTCACTACGACCACGATTACGAGGCCGTGGCAAAGGTGACCGGCCAGTCCACCCGGTGGATCGCGCAACCGGGGACTGTTAGTTGAGTTCGCAACCGGCAGTTGTGACTCGGGTCAGGTAATCCGGTCCCACAACCAGCTCGGTCCGACGGTTTCGGCTCCGTGGGCCGCGACTCTCTCGCGGAGTTCGCGGTCGGAGGTGACGACGATGATCTTGTCGTGAGGGTCGGTGGCGACCACGTCGACGATCGTGTCGTCGCCGGACCCTTGGGCCAGAACGACTTTCAGTGGTTTGACGGCCACATCGGCGCCTGCTTTCGCGGCACCTTCGAGCACCACGATGACATCGGTGGTGTCGGTGAGGCCGGCGAGTTCGGCAAGCAATCGCCGGGCGGCACCGGCTCGGTCCTTCCACCATCCGTCGGGGCGCGAACCGATGACGTTGGCCGCATCGACGACGATCAGCTGGTCCATCAGCCCAGTCTGCCCCTCCAGCGCGGAGCGACAGGCCTCGCGGGTTCCTGGGTGGTGGCAGGGGAGGGGCCTACGCTGGGCACATGACTTCCCTGACGGATCCTCAGGTGCGAGAGTTCCTTTCCCACGGCACACGGACGGGCAAGGTGGCGTTCACGGCCAAGGACGGGCGGCCGTTGGTGACACCGATCTGGTTCATCGTGGAAGGCGATGAGCTGGTGTTCAACACCGGGAAGGAGACCGCGAAGGGGCGGGCGTTCGCGCGGGATCCCCGGGTTGCGATGTGTGTGGATCTGGAAGAGCCGCCCTATGGGCTGGTGGAGGTGCAGGGGACGGTCGAGTTGTCGGAGGATCCGGCGGAGCTGGTGCGGACCGCGACCGCGATCGCCGCCCGGTACATGGGTGCGGACCGGGCCGAGGAGTTCGGCAAGCGCAACGGGGTGCCGGGGGAGCTGGTGGTGCGGGTGCGGCCGACGAAGGTCATCGCGCATTTCGACATGACCGGGTAGGTCAGCGGGGCGCGGGCACATCCGGTTCGGGCGGGAGGACGGGTACTTCGGTCGGGAAGACGGGCTCGTTGTCCATCGGTGCGGCGTCAGGGCCGGGAGTGGACGGGTCGTATGGCGCGGGATCGCGGTCGAAGATCGGATTGCTGCAGGAAGCGCCGGGTTCCGGTGTGGTGTAGGGGTTGTTGCGCAGGGCGGTGATGAACTGGTCGACGCGCGCGTCGGTCGCGCTGTCGAGGACGAGTTGGTGGCCCCACGACTGCAGCGAGATCGGGTCGGCCATGTTCGGGATGGGCGACATGAAGGTGTATGTCCTGCCCTGCACCTTGTTCCGCAGCGTCGCCTGATCGTCGGCACTCACCCGCGCGGGGTTGTAGGCGATCCAGACCGCGCCGTGTTCCAGCGAGTGCACCGCGTTCTCGGTCCGGATGCCCTCGGGATAGACGACACCGTCGCAGGCCGCCCAGACCGCATCGTGCGTGCCACCCATCGGCGGGATCGACGTGTACGCCACCCGCTGCGTGCTCGGCACATGATTCCCCAGCGGGAACTCGGCGATGACGACGCCGGGGATGCCCTTGGCCGGGTCCTGGTTGTCGTTGGTTGGGGCGAAGCCATCCAAGGTGATCGTCGGATGACCGGCCTTGGTCTCATTGCAGCCGGTCAGCGCGACCGCCGCGACCACCATCAGCCCCAACCCGACACGAACCCGCATAGTGGCCGCTCCTCCTCGTCCTGGTGTCAGACACAGCATCGGCTCCTGGAACCCCTACCGTCACGTGCGGCTTGCTCCGGCTATCACCGCGCCAACCGCAGTCGGCTGGCCGTTACATATCTGTCGGCACGTCGGCTGCTACAGGGGTTGTCGACACGGATCTATCGTTTGATATTACGGAAATTTATACGGCGTGTCTTCCTAATGTCTCACGTCCTCAACTATTCGGCCTCGACCGAAATCATGAGGCCGATCCTGACTTGGCCGGGTTGCAGTTCAAACTCGATTGAGCTGGTGCTATCGAGGTAGGCCCGTCCATTCAACCCACGATGATAGCTCGGCCTCGTGGCTCGGTGTTCCATTCCACGCTTGATTCTTGAAATCGCGCGTGACGAGGCCTGTGTAGTTGTCTACCCGGTTTTCCGGAGAAAGATTTGATACATATAGGACTGATATAGCCTTACCTAGTTCGGTGGCCTTGATGGAGTGTGCTATTTTGGTCGCTGCAGGACGGAGATTATCGAGCCGCCCCTGTGAGTTTGCAATTGACAGGTAGATGTTTGCACCCATCTCGCCTGTTCGGCTATCAATATTTACCGTGACACTGTATAAGCAATGGCCATCCGGTAAGGAATTGTCCTTTTCGATGGCGGCGCGGATACCTTGTTCCTCTGTCTTTTTCTCTAGGTGCACTGCTGCGGTACTGCAGCGTGCAGATTTTTGAGTACCATCTGCGCAACCTATTAGGAAATTTTGCGCTGCCAAGGTTAGGCCAAGGAGAATTCCGGCTTTCTGGCTGACGCGGCGCCGTCTCACGTACGGGCCTCCCATCCGTCTCGCTCTTGATCATAGCCGTCGGTAACGGCGCCAGGCCAATGATCGAGGCCGTTTTTTGTTACAAATCCGGCTGGGTGCTGTGTTAAGCCTCTTAGCTCGTTCGACGAGATTACGACCTTCGACTGGAGTTCAATGAATCCGGTGATCGTTCTGGTAACCAAGCCTACGGTGTTGACAACGGCGTCATTTATTTTATTTATACCCCATAAGGCGCCAACCCCGGTGGCTGTTTCGGTCAAGCCCTCGCCATACTCCGTCAATAGCGGGGCAGTGCCGTCGACAATAGATTTATAGAACACCCGCCCTTCGGCCGCTAAAGTAAGCAATTCGGTGTGAACCTTTTGACACATCTCTTTTGTGCTCGCCATGGCGGTCTGCTGGCTCTCGCGCACAGCTTTGAATGCGTCGTAGGCGCTGCCTTCCCAGCTGCCGTCAAGGCTGATCTCGGGGTCCTTGGTGTAATTAGTTGCCTTGCCGACGATATTTCCGGCGATTGTCCATGAATGTGCAAGATCGATGAACAGAAATGGCGCGCCGATGCCTTCGCCTGCTTCATTGAGTTTGTCCAACAGGATTACGAGTTGATCCTGAATGGAATCGCGAGTACTGGTAATCGCCGCCCACATGCTAGGGTTATACCATTTCAGGTCGTCGACCGTTTCATTGATCTTATCCGGGGCGGCCTTCCATTTTTCCACTTGCTTTTCAAATTCTGACGTTATGAGCGTTAGCTCGTCCTTGCTGGTAACTATGGGCTCAGTCATTGTGGGGGAAGGTCCAATCCAGTCGATACAGTTTCGATTTTTTTCATCGTATCTTGATCCTCTGCGCCGAATTCTTCGGCTACCTTGAACAACGCGTCGCCGACTGCGGTCGTTTCGGTCACTCCCTCGCGCAAGCGAGCCTGTATATACGTAGCAGCCTGGGTGTAGGATTGCCAGGCCCCGGCGTAGAGTCCAAACTGCAGCATTGAGTGCTTCAACGACTCGATATGGTTAGCTGCGAACCCGAGCTCCCCGGCAACGTCGAGTTTCCACGCCCTGCTAGCATTATTTAATTTTGTTGTGCTTACAGACAGTTTGCTCATATTTCATTCCTCAAGAGCTGTTGACAGTGCTTTATCAGCCTGGATATCACTTCGTCGTCAGTTTCTTGGCTCAGGTATTGGTCATGGACAATCGTCGGTTGACGCGCTCGAATCGTATTGCAGCAGGCGATGATATCATCAGCGATTGTCAGCATCGAATTTCGCGACGCCCACTCCGGATCGATCCGGACATCGAATAGCCGCGCTGTCGATGCCCTGATAACGACTGACGGTTCACCCCAGCGGGTTTGCCCAGGGCCGCCGACTGTATGTTCTCGACTTCCCAGGAAGTCATTGTACAATTCGATATAATCAGTATATCTTCGTGTTTGAAGTAGCGCGGCAGTGATTTCTCGAAGTTTTGGCATTGTTCTTATCGATTGACCATTTTCTGCCTTTTCCAAATCCTTTGCATACAATGAGTGATTGTATGCATCGATAATCAACTTCCCATACTCGGAAGGTTCTGCCACGCGTGCTAGTTGTTTGTGTAGCGTGACTGATGTAGGCAGCCGATCGTCACCGAGGTTCACTTGGACCAGTGAATTAGGCGACGCCGTAACGCTCCTGCGCGCAGACTCTGGCGTGGAGATCAACGTGTCCGAGGGTGGCGTAATGTCGTATCCGTGTGTTGAGGGCGGGTCATCCCAGTACTCATCGTCTGGATCATCGTAGTGGTTGAAGAATCCAGGATTTGACATGAATCTCCATTCGTTTACGGCTGCCTAACATCTGTGCAGTGGATCGTAATAGGGAGTCGGGGAGTAGATGCGGATTCGTATGGACTCAGACCGGTCGCGGAATCGAATATTTCGCCAAGCTCGATGTGGGGCGGTACCCTGTGATGGAATGGCGATGGTACCCTGGAGAATGCTGGAGCTATCTCGTATCCCGATTCGTACGCAGACGGCTCAAGGTTGCGCCAAGAGCGGTGACAACTCCTACGCCGATGAATTTGCAGAGCCCCCAATTGCCGTCCCCCTGTTTTCCTAGCCCGTCGAGTCCGCGTGAATCTACCAATGCGGCTAGGTGAGTGGCAACAGCCTGGGTGTGAACCACTTGATCGGATGGAGTCTTTCGATTCTGACTGAGCCGAGCCTCCGCCCCTCAGGACGTGGACGCACCGCGGAACCATGCTGAGTCCGTGGCCTCGCCCTATGGCCCGTTGGCCGGATAGGGCGCATAGACTGGCGGTAGCTCACTGCGAAGTCGGGGCAGCGGGACTAGTTGCTTGTCTCGAGGTGGGGACTGTTCACCACGTAGACAGGACATCGCCAAACGCGAGTATTCGCCGCCGAACCGAGTGCCGCCGACGGTGGGCACCGCCCGAATGCTGCCGAGCCCGCTCCCTAGACTTCTCGCCATGACTGTGCATTTCATCGGGGCGGGCCCCGGGGCGGCGGACCTGCTCACGGTGCGCGCTGTGACTTTGCTGCGCGACAGCCCGGTCTGCCTGTACGCGGGCACCTACCTCGACCCCGAGGTACTGGCCCACTGCGCGCCCGGCACGCAACTGATCGACACCCAGCGCCTTGACCTGGACCAGATCACCGCCCACCTCGTGCGGGCGCATGAGGCGGGTAAAGACGTCGCCCGTCTGTGCTCGGGCGACCCGTCCATCTATTCGGCACTCACCGAACAAACCCGCCGCCTCGACGCACACGGCGTTCCCTGGGACATCACCCCCGGCGTCCCCGCCTACGCGGCGGCCGCGGCCGTCCTCGGCACCGAACTCACGATCCCCGAGGTGGTGCAGTCGGTGGTCCTGACCCGCACCCAGGCCCGCTCGACGAAGATGCCAGAGGGCGAGGCCCTGGCGAACTTCGCCGCCACCGGCGCCACCCTCGTTCTGCACCTGGCCATCACGAGGATCGCAACCCTCGCCGACGAACTGGCCGAGGAATACGGCCCCACCTGCCCGGTCGCCGTCGTCTACCGAGCCAGTCAGCCCGAACAAGTGGTCCTGCGCGGCACCCTCGCCGACATCGCCGCCCAGGTCGAATCGGCGGGTCTGCGCCAAGCGGCCGTCATCCTCGTCGGCCGTGCGATGAACATCCCCGCCACCTGCGCCCAGTCACACCTCTACGACCCGGCCCGTCAGCGCGGGGAGTGATCCGCGCCCGGGCATGTGACCCATCACTCAATCGCTCGCGCGCACGACCGCGAGAGTCGGGATGTGAGGTGCGCGGAACAGTCAGCAAACCGGGTGCGACGGATCTACCTGGGTCGATGCCCGCCAGCTATGGAGGTGGTTGGTTGCGGGGCAGCGGCACCGGTAGATTGGTGCGATGGTTTGCGACGAGCACACCGGCGCGGTCGGCCGGACGGTCCGAAGCATGGTCTCGGCCATGTAACGAGATCGGCTGAGCCGACAGATAGTGCCTATGGACATTTTTTGCCTGATTGATTTCGAGAATTGAACCCGAGACGCAGGCGCCACCGCTGGATCTGGCTGGGCGTCTGCGTTCCGGTGTCGTCGGGGAGCGCCTGGAACGGGTGTTCCGGAAGCGAGGTTTGGGTTGGACCGGCTGGATTTCGGCGGAAACGGCGAAACTGGTGACGGACGTGGAGGCTCTTCGGAGTACTTCCCGCTCTCGCCCGCACAGCTGGGTATCTGGTACGCGCAGCACGTCGACCCGCTGGTGCCGATCAATATCGCCCAGTACGTCGACCTGCGTGGCCGCCTCGATGTGGCCGCGCTCGAGCGGGCGAGCGCCGGTGCCGCCACCGACCTCGAATCGGGCTGGCTGCGCATCGTCGAGATCGACGGCGAGCCGATGCAGACCATCGACCCCACCCAGGACGCGACGCTGATCTATGTCGATCTGCGTGGCGAGGCCGACCCGGAGGCCGCCGCCGCCGAGTGGATGCGCGCCGAGTACAGCCGCCCGCTCGACATCGTCGCCGACCGCCTGGTGCAGGCCGCCGCGCTGCAGCTCGAGGACGAGCGCTGGTACTGGTACGCCCGCGTCCACCACATCGTGCTGGACGGTTTCGGCGCCAACAACTTCGTCAACCGCACGGCGCAGCTCTATACCGCCGAGGTCACCGGCATCCCGGCCCCGCCGAACAAGGCCGCCGATCTGCGCTCGCTCTACGAGTCCGAGATCGCCTACCGCGACAGCACCCGATTCCAGTCCGACAAGGAGCACTGGGCCCAGCGTGTCGCGGGCCTGGAGGAGGGCAGCAGCCTCACCGGTCGGTCGGCGCCGCCGTCGCCGGTCAACGACATCACGAGCGCCGCGCTGTCGCCGGACCAGGACGACCTGCTCGCCGCCGCGATCACCCGCCACGACAGCACCGCCGCCCCGTTGCTGATCGCCGGCTTCGCCGCCTACCTGGCCCAGATCACCGGCACCGAGGACGTCATCCTCAGCCTGCCGGTCACCGCCCGCACCACCGCGACCATGCGCCGCTCCGGTGGCGCGACTTCCAATATCGTGCCGCTGCGCCTGCGCGTCGGACACGACACCACGGTCGCCCAGCTGCTGCGTTCGGTCACCACCGAGGTGTCGGGCGCGCTGCGTCACCAGCGCTACCGGCACGAGGACATCCGCCGCGATTCGGCGGGCGATGGCATGGTCTCCACGGAGTTCTTCGGCCCGTGGGTCAACATCATGCTGTTCGACAACCAGCTGCGCTTCGGTGACATGGAGGGCACGCTCAACGTGCTGTCCACCGGGTCCATCGAAGACATGGGCGTCAACTTCTACCAGTCGCACGGCGGCACCCGCTCCCACATCGACTTCGAGACCAACCCGAACCTGTATTCGGCCGAGGAAGCGCGTACTCACCACGCCCGTTTCCTCGAGTTCTTCGACCGCTTCCTCGCCGCCGACGCCGAACTGCCCGTGTGGGCGCTGCCCGTCACCGGCGCCGAGGAACTGGAACGCTCGCTCACCGAGTGGAACGATTCCGCGCACGAGGTCCCCGCGACCACGCTGCCCGCCCTGCTCGACGCCCAGGCCGCGCGCACCCCCGACAACATCGCCCTGGATTTCGAGGGTGAAACGCTCACCTACGCCGAGTTCGCCGACCGGGTGAACCGGCTCGCGCGTTTCCTGATCGCCGACGGTGTCGGCCCGGAATCCCTCGTCGCCCTCGGCATGCGCCGCTCGCTGGAGCTGGTGATCGGCATGCACGCCGTGCTGCGCGCCGGTGGCGCCTACGTGCCGATCGACCCGGATCACCCGGCCGACCGCACCGCCTACATCCTCGAATCCGCGGCACCGGTCTGCGTGCTCACCACCAGCCGTGACGAGCTCGACCTGCCCGCCGATGTCGCCCGGGTGGAGATCGATCGACTCGACACCACCGGTTTCGACGCCACACCTGTGTCCGATGCCGACCGGCTCGCCCCGCTGCGCCCGGACAACACCGCCTACGTCATCTACACCTCCGGTTCCACCGGCCGCCCCAAGGGCGTCGCGGTCACCCACCACGCGATCGTCAACCAAGAGCTGTGGATGCTCGACGAGTACCGGTTGACCGCCGACGACGTGTACCTGCAGAAGACCGCGACCACCTTCGACGTGTCGCTGTGGGGCTACTTCCTGCCGCTGATGGTCGGCGCGAAGCTGGTCATCGCCTCGCCCGACGGGCACCGCGACCCGCTGTATGTCGCGGACATGATCGAACGCCACGGCGTCACCGTGACGGATTTCGTGCCGTCCATGCTCACCGTCTTCGTCTCGCACGCCACCGCCGCCCAATGTGCTTCGCTGCGTGCGGTTTTCGTGATCGGTGAGGCGCTGCCGCCGGAGACCGCCGCCGGTCTGCGCGCCATTTCCAGCGCCGGACTGCACAACCTGTACGGCCCCACCGAGGCCGCGGTCTCCGTAACCTATTGGGAGGCAACCGAAGCCGACACCGTCACGGTGCCGATCGGTATCCCCGAATGGAATGTCGAAGTCTACGTTCTGGATTCGCGGCTGCGCCCGGCCGCGATCGGTGCACCGGGTGAGCTGTATCTGGCCGGTCGTCAGCTGGCCCGCTGCTACCGCGGCCGCCCCGACCTGACCTCGGACCGCTTTGTCGCCAACCCCGTCGGTGGCCCCGGCGAGCGCATGTACCGCACCGGTGACCTGGTGCGCTGGAACAGCGACGGCGTCCTCGAGTACATCGGCCGCACCGACTTCCAGGTGAAGTTCCGTGGTCAGCGCATCGAACTCGGCGAGATCGAGACCGACCTGCTCGCGCACCCGAGCGTCAGCCAGGCGGCGGTGCTCGTGGTCGACACCGCGACCGGTCAGCAGCTGGTGGCCTACGTGGTGCCCGCGCCCGGCCAGTCCGCCGACCCGGCGACGCTGACCAGGTTCGTCGCCGAGAAGCTGCCGAGCTACATGGTGCCCGCGTCGATCATGGTGCTCGACGCGTTCCCGCTCAACACCAGCGGCAAGCTCGACCGCAAGGCCCTGCCCGAGCCGGTGTTCACCGCCGCCGCGGGCGATTTCCGTGCTCCGCGTACCGCCGCCGAGCAGATCGTCGCGGGCATCTTCGCCGATGTGCTGAGCCAGGAACGGGTCGGCGCCGACGACAACTTCTTCGAACTCGGCGGCAACTCGCTGGTCGCCACCCAGGTCGTGGCCCGCATCGGCGCCGCGTTCGGCATCCAGCTCGGCGTGCGCGCCCTGTTCGAGACGCCGACCGTCGCCGGCTTGGCCGCGCGTGCGGAAGCCGTTGCGCCCGCCGAGATCTCGTCTCGTCCGCCGCTGGTCGCCCAGGAGCATCCGGATCGGGTGCCGCTGTCGCTTGCTCAGCAGCGGATGTGGTTCATCAACCAGTTCGACCCTGCCGCGCCCACCTACAACCTGCCCTTCGTGGTGCAGATGAAGGGCCGTGTCGAGGTCGACGCGCTCATCGCAGCGCTCAATGACGTTGTGGTGCGCCAGGAGTCGCTGCGCACGATCTTCCCCGATGCCGACGGCGGCTTCCAGCGGGTGCTGGGTGCCGACGAGTTCGACCTCGGCATCACCGTGTCCTCGATCGATCAGGCCGAGCTGCCCGCCGAGCTGGTCGACTTCGCTTCGAGGGGTTTCGACGTCACCCTCGAACTGCCGATCCGGGTGCGGATCTACCGGGTCACCGGCGGAAGCACCAATGGCACACCGGAATACGCGGTCGCCTTCGTCGTCCATCACATCGCCGCCGACGGTTTCTCCTTCGGCCCGCTGGCCCGCGATGTCGCCACCGCCTACCTCGCCCGCGCGGCGGGGCTGGCCCCGGCGTGGGAACCGCTGCCGGTGCAGTACCGCGACTACACACTGTGGCAGCGCGACCTGCTCGGTTCGGAGTCCGATCCGGAGTCCATCGCGGCCCGCCAGATCGACTACTGGCGCCGGGCGCTGGACGGCCTGCCCGACCAGCTCGACCTGCCCGCCGACCGGACCCGCCCGCAGCAGCAGAGTTTCCGCGGCGCGCAGCTGGCCTTCGACATCGACCCCGACCTGCACGCGGACCTGATCGCCCTGGCCCGCGCCAAGGGCGTCACGCTGTTCATGGTGCTGCACGCCGCGCTCGCGGTGCTGCTGTCGCGACTGTCCAACACCCGCGACATCGCGGTGGGCACCCCCATCGCCGGTCGTGGTGAGCAGGCGCTCGACGACCTGATCGGCATGTTCGTCAACACCCTGGTGTTGCGCTCCGACGTTGACCCCGGCCTGTCGTTCGCCGATTTCCTGGCCCGTACCCGCGACACCGACCTGGCCTCGTTCGGCAATGCCGACGTGCCGTTCGAGCGTCTCGTCGACGTGCTCAACCCGACCCGCTCCCAGGCGCGCCACCCGCTGTTCCAGGTGATGCTGTCGTTCCAGGAGATGGCGCACGGCGAGCTGGAGCTGCCCGGTCTCACGGTCAGCGCCGACGAGCTCGAGGTCGCGATCGCCAAGTTCGACCTGCAGTGGACCATCACCGAACAGCACAGCAGCGGTGGTGCCCCGCAGGGTCTCGCGGCGGTCGCGCAGTTCGCGACCGACCTGTTCGACGCCGAGACCGTGCAGTCGTTCATCGACCGGCTGCTGTCGATCCTGCGCGCGATCACCGTCGACCCGTCGGTGGCCGTCGGTGACATCGATCTGCTCGGTGAGCAGGAACGTCTCGATGTCTCGCGCGAGTGGGTCAGTTTCGCCCCCGACGGCGGCACCGGTCGGTTCGCCGACCGGGAGATCACCCTGGTCGACCTGTTCGAATCCGCCGTTGCGGCGCATCCGGACAATGTCGCGGCCCGCTATGGCAACGAGTCGCTCACCTACGCCGAGCTGGACCAGCGCGCGAATGCGTTGGCGCGCAAGCTGATCGCCGACGGCGCGGGCCCGGAGTCCCTGGTCGCGGTGATCCTGCCGCGATCGCTGGATCTGGTCGTCGCGCTACTGGCGGTGGTGAAGACGGGTGCCGGTTATGTACCGGTCGACCCGACGTATCCGGCCGAGCGCATCGCCTACGTGCTCGAGGACTCGCGTCCGACGAGCGTTGTCATCGACGCCGACTCCGAGGTCGAGCTGTCCGACGACCTGCCCGTACTGGTGCTCGGTGAACTCGACCACGCCGACGGCGCGCCGATCACCGACGCCGACCGCCGCGCACCGCTGTCGCCGGACAATGTCGCCTACGTCATCTACACCTCCGGCTCGACCGGCCGCCCCAAGGGCGTCGCCGTCGCGCACCGGAATGTGGTGCGGCTGTTCGCGAACACCGATCGTGATTTCGGTTTCGGCCCCGACGATGTATGGACGCTGTTCCACTCCTACGCCTTCGACTTCTCCGTCTGGGAGCTGTGGGGCCCGCTGCTGTTCGGCGGCACCGTGGTGGTCGTCGACTACTTCACCTCGCGTTCGCCGGAGCAGTTCCTCGATCTGCTGCGCACCGAGCGCGTGACGGTGCTCAACCAGACGCCCTCGGCCTTCTATCAGCTGGCCGAGGCCGACCGCAATGCCGGTCCCGGCGTCGAGCCGCTGAGCCTGCGCTACGTGGTGTTCGGCGGTGAGGCGCTCGAGCTGCGTCGCCTGTCGGATTGGGTTGCCCGCCACGGTGATTCGTCGCCGACGCTGGTGAACATGTACGGCATCACCGAGACCACGGTGCACGTGTCGTACCGCGCGCTCGATGCCGAAACCATCGCCGCCGCTTCGGGTTCCATCGTCGGCCGCGCCATCGCCGGTCTGAGCGTGTATGTGCTCGACTCGCGTCTGCGTCCGGTTCCGGTGGGTGTCGCGGGTGAAATGTATGTTGCCGGACCGCAATTGGCGCGTGGCTACCTCGGCCGCCCGGACCTGACCGCCACCCGCTTCGTCGCGAGCCCGATGGGCGACGGCGAACGCCTCTACCGTTCCGGCGACCTCGCGCGCTGGAACCGTTTCGGCGAGCTCGAATACCTCGGCCGCGCCGACGACCAGGTGAAGGTGCGTGGTTTCCGCATCGAACTCGGTGAGATCGAAGCCGCTGTGCTGTCGCACTCGGAGATCGCGCAGGCCGCGGTCATCGTGCGCGAGGACCAGCCCGGCGGCCAGCGCATCGTCGCCTACGTCGTCGCCGAATCGCACAAGCTCGACCTCGACGAGGTTCGCCAGTTCGCCGCCGACCAGCTCCCGGCCTACATGGTGCCTTCGGCGTTCGTGCAGCTCGACGCCATCCCGCTGACCGTCAACGGCAAGCTGGACCGCCGCGCCCTGCCCGCCCCGGTGTTCGAGGTGCGCGAATTCCGTGCGCCGACAACGCCGATCGAGCAAATCATCGCGCAGGTCTTCGCCGACGTGCTCGATCTGCCGCGCATCGGCGTCGACGACGACTTCTTCGAACTCGGCGGCAACTCGCTGATCGCCACCCAGGTGGTCTCGCGCGTCGGCATCGCCCTCGATACCCGCGTTCCGGTGCGGATGCTGTTCGAGGCGTCCACCGTGGCCGCCCTGGCCGCGCGCGTGGAATCGCAGGCGGGCGACGGCGCCCACAAGGCCCTGGTGGCGCGCGAGCGGCCCGAGCAGGTGCCGCTGTCGCTGGCTCAGCAGCGCATGTGGTTCCTCAACCGCTTCGACACCGCCTCGGCGGTCAACAACATCCCGGTGGCCATCCGCCTGTCCGGTGACCTCGACGTGGCCGCCCTGCAGGTGGCCGTCATCGATGTCATCGACCGGCACGAGTCGTTGCGCACCGTCTTCCCCGACTCCGGCAACGGCCCGGTGCAGGTGGTGCTCGACGCCGCCCAGATCGTGCCCGACCTCACCCCGTACCGGGTCACCGAGGAAAACCTCATCGATCACCTGATCGACCTGGCCTCGATGGCCTTCGACGTGACCAGCGAAGTACCTCTGCACGCACGGCTTTTCGAGATCTCGGACTCCGAGTACGTGCTCGGCATGGTGGTGCACCACATCTCCGCCGACGGCTGGTCGATGGCGCCGCTCTCGCGCGACGTCATCATGGCCTACGCCGCGCGCACCTCCTGGGAGGCGCCGACCTGGGCCGAATTGCCGGTCCAGTACGCCGATTACGCGCTCTGGCAGCGCGAGGTGCTGGGCTCCGAGGACGACCCGACCTCGCTGATCTCCTCCGAGATCAACTACTGGAAGCGCGAACTCGCCGATCTGCCCGACGAGCTGGTGCTCCCCGCCGATCACCCGCGTCCGCCCGCCGCCAGCTACCGCGGCGGCACCTACAGCTTCGTGATCGCGGGCGAAACCCAGCGTGCCCTGATGGAGTTGGGCCGCCGCTACAACGCCTCGCTGTTCATGGTGATGCACAGCGCCCTCGCGGTGCTGCTCGCGCGCTCGAGCGGATCGTCCGACATCGCCATCGGCACCCCGGTGGCCGGTCGTGGCGACCAGGCGCTCGACGATCTCGTCGGCATGTTCGTCAACACCCTGGTGCTGCGCACCGAGGTGGACGGCGCCACCGCCTTCGCGACCCTGCTCGACCAGGCCCGCGAGACCGACCTGCAGGCCTTCGCCCACGCCGACGTGCCGTTCGAGCGGCTCGTCGAGGTGCTCAACCCCGCTCGTTCGCAGGCGCGGCACCCGCTGTTCCAGGTGATGCTGTCGTTCCAGAACACCAAGCAGGCCTCGCTGCAACTGCCCGGCCTGTCGGTGAGCGGTATCGACTACGACGCCCAGCTGGCCAAGTTCGACCTGCAGCTGACGCTGACCGAGGTGCAGGACACCGACGGCGAGGTCGGCGGCATGTCGGCCGAGTTCTCCTACGCGCTCGATCTTTTCGAGGAATCGACGGTCGCCGCGTTCGCCCGCCGCCTCGACAACATCTTCGCCGCGATCGTCGCCGACCCCGAGGTGCCGGTCGGCGACATCGACCTGCTCGCACCCGAGGAGCACGCACAGGTCCTGGTCGACTGGAACGACACCGCGCACGCGGTGCCGCACGCCACTCTGGTCTCGCTGTTCGACGCCCAGGTGGAGCGCACCCCCGACGCGGTCGCGCTGGTCTTCGAAGCCGAACAGCTCACCTACCGCGAGCTGCAGGAGCGCGCCAACCGCATCGCCCGCAGGCTGATCGCCGACGGTGTCGGCCCGGGTTCGCATGTGGCCCTTGCCATCCGGCGTTCCACCGAACTCGTCGTCGCGATGTACGCGGTGCTGCAGACGGGTGCGGCCTACGTGCCCCTCGACCCCGATCAGCCCGCCGACCGCATCGGCCACATCATCGAGACCGCAGAGCCGCAGCTGGTGCTCACCAGCCGTCGCGACGGTTTCGAGGCCGAGGGCGTCACCGTGCACGCCGTCGAGAACATCGAGGCGCCCGCCGATTTCAGCGGCGCCCCGATCACCGACGCCGAGCGGGTGCGTCCGCTGCGCGACAGCAACACCGCCTACGTCATCTTCACCTCCGGTTCGACCGGCCGCCCCAAGGGTGTCGCCGTCGACCACGCCGCGATCGTGAACCGGCTGCTGTGGATGCAGCACGAGTACCCGATCGACGCCACCGACGCGGTGCTGCAGAAGACCCCGGCCACCTTCGACGTGTCGGTGTGGGAGTTCTTCTGGCCGCTGCAGACCGGTGCGCGCCTGGTGGTCGCCAAGCCCGACGGTCACCGCGACCCGGTGTACCTGGCGCAGATCATCGCCGAACAGTCCATCACCACAGCGCATTTCGTGCCGTCGATGCTGTCGGTGTTCGTGTCGACCCTCGGCAACAACGGCAACGGCGACGCGGTGCGCATGCGTCAGGTGTTCGCCTCCGGTGAGGCGCTGCCCGCGCCGACCGCGCAGCGCCTGCGTGAGCTGACCGGTGCCCGCCTGCACAACCTGTACGGCCCCACCGAGGCCGCCGTCGACGTGACCTATCACGAGGTCGTCGACGCCGACGTGGAGTCGGTGCCGATCGGCCGTCCGGTGTGGAACACCAAGGTGTTCGTGCTGGATTCGCGCCTGCACCCCGTCGCCTCCGGTGTCGCGGGTGAGCTGTATCTGGCGGGCGATCAGCTCGCCGTCGGCTACCTCAACCGGGCCGACCTCACCGCCGACCGCTTCGTCGCCAACCCCTACGGCCCCGCCGGTTCGCGCATGTACCGCACCGGCGACCTGGTCACCTGGACCCGCGACGGTGAACTGAACTACCTGGGCCGCACCGACTTCCAGGTGAAGCTGCGCGGTCTGCGCATCGAGCTCGGTGAAATCGAGGCGACGCTGCTGGCCCAGCCCGGTGTCGCGCAGTCGGTCGTCGTTGTCCGTGCCGACGCGCACGCGGGCGATCAGCTCGTGGGTTACGTTGTGCCCGAACCGGGCTCGGCTCTCGATGTGGCCGCCGTCAAGGCCGGGCTCGCCGCCGAGCTGCCCGCCTACATGGTGCCCTCGGCGCTCGTCGTGCTCGAGGCGTTCCCGCTCAACGCCTCCGGCAAGCTCGATCGCAAGGCGCTGCCCGCCCCGGTGTTCGAGGCCAAGGTGTTCCGCGCGCCCTCGACGCCGATCGAGGAGATCGTCGCCGAGATCTTCGCCGACCTGCTCGGTGCCGAGCGCGTGGGCGTGGACGACGATTTCTTCGCCCTCGGCGGCAACTCGCTGGTCGCCACCCAGGTGGCGGCCCGCCTGAGCAAGGCGCTCGACGCCGAGGTCGGCGTGCGCACCCTGTTCGAGGCGCCGACCGTCGGCGCGCTCGCCGCGCGGGTGGAATCGCACGCGGGCAGCGGTCTGCGCGCCGAGCTCACCGCGCGTCCGCGTCCGGAGTACCCGCCGCTGTCGCTGGCACAGCAGCGCATGTGGTTCCTCAACCGCTTCGACGCCGAGGACACCGGCACCTACAACATCCCGGTCGCGGTGCGCCTGCAGGGCCTGCTCGACTTCCCCGCCCTGCGCGGGGCCGTCGCCGACGTGATCGCCCGCCACGAGTCGCTGCGCACGGTCTTCCCGTCCCACGACGGCACCGCCTACCAGAAGGTGCTCGCCGCCGCGGCCGCCATTCCGGACGTGGAACTGGTCGAGGCCGACGAGACCGACATGGCGACCTCGCTCTACGAGTTCGCCCGTCGCGGTTTCGACGTCACCGCGAATCCGCCGGTGCGCCTTCGGGTCTACGAGCTGAGCGAACGCGAGCACGTGCTGGTGATGGTGGTCCACCACATCGCCTCCGACGGTTTCTCGCTGCGCCCGCTGGTGCGCGACCTGATGACCGCCTACGTCGCCCGCACCGCCAACGCCGAGCCCGGCTGGCCGCCGCTCGCCGTGCAGTACGTGGACTACGCGCTGTGGCAGCGTGAGGTCCTCGGCGACGAGAACGACCCCACCTCGCTGATCTCCGAGCAGCTCGACCACTGGCGCACCGCGCTGGCCGACCTGCCCGACGAGCTGCGCCTGGGCCACAAGTCGCGGCCCGCGCAGGCCAGCTACCAGGCGGGCACGCACCGCTTCGAGGTGCCGGGCGAACTCGTCGACGCCCTCAACCGCGTGGCCCACGAGCACAGCACCACCCTGTTCATGGTCGTGCACAGCGCCTTCGCCGTGCTGCTCGCGCGCCTGTCGGGCACCTCCGACATCGCCATCGGCACCCCGGTCGCCGGTCGTGGCCAGCAGGCACTCGACGACCTGGTCGGCATGTTCGTCAACACCCTGGTGCTGCGTGCCGAGGTCGACCCCGGCGTCACCTTCACCGAACTGCTCGGCCAGGTGCGCGAGAACGATCTGGCCGCCTTCGCCCACGCCGACGTGCCGTTCGAGCGCCTCGTCGAGGTGCTCAACCCGGCCCGTTCGCAGTCGCGGCACCCGCTGTTCCAGGTGATGCTGTCGTTCCAGAACCTGGGCCGCACCACCCTGGAACTGCCCGGTCTGACCGTGTCGGAGCTGGGCATCGACCAGCACACCGCCAAGTTCGACCTGCAGCTCGCGCTGAGCGAGGTCCCGGCCGACGACGACAGCCACCTCGACGCCGAACTCGTCTACGCCACCGACCTCTTCGACGCCGCGTTCGCCGCCACCTTCGGCGCCCGCCTGCTGCGTGTGCTCGGTGCGATCGTGGCCGACCCGACCGCCCCCGTCGGCGACATCGAACTGCTCGACAATGCCGAGCGCGCCCTGGTGCTCGACCGCTGGAACGACACCGAGTTCGCGGTCGACGCGGCACTGAGCACCCCGAGCGACGACGACCCGGCCACCCTCAACGCGCTGTTCGAGGCGCAGGTCGCGCGCACGCCCGACGCGACAGCTCTCACGTTCGAGGGGACAAGTCTGTCCTACGCCGAGTTCGCGGTCCGCGTGCGCAAGCTCGCCCGCTGGCTCAAGGACGCCGGTGTCGGCCCGGAATCGTATGTGGCCCTCGGCATGCGGCGTTCGATCGACCTGCTGGTCGGTATGTACGCGGTGTCGGCCGCCGGTGGCGCGTATGTGCCGCTGGATCCCGATCATCCGGCCGAGCGCATCGAGCACATCCTCGACACCGCGCAGCCGGTGTGCGTGCTGACGTCGGGGGAGAGCCTGCCCGCGGCCGCCGGTCGCGAGGTGCGCATCGACCAGCTCGACCTGTCCGGCCACTCGGCCGAGCCGGTCACCGACGCCGACCGGCATCGCCCGCTGCGCTCCGGCAACACCGCCTACGTCATCTTCACCTCCGGCTCCACCGGGCGCCCCAAGGGCGTCGCGGTCAGCCACGCGGCCATCGTCAACCGCCTGGTGTGGATGCACGCCGCCTACGGGCTGGCCGCCGACGACGTGGTGCTGCAGAAGACGCCCGCCACCTTCGACGTGTCGGTGTGGGAGTTCTTCTGGCCGCTGCAGGTGGGTGCGCGCCTGGTGGTCGCCAAGCCCGACGGGCATCGCGACCCGGCCTACCTGGCCCGGCTGATCGTGGCCGAGCAGGTCACCACGGTGCACTTCGTGCCGTCGATGATGGCCGTGTTCGTCACCGAACCGCTTGCCGCCGACTGTGTTTCGCTGCGCAATGTGTTCGCTTCCGGTGAGGCGCTGCCCGCGCCGACCGCGCAGCGCCTGCGCGAACTCACCGGTGCCGCGCTGCACAACCTGTACGGACCGACCGAGGCCGCGGTCGACGTGACCTTCCACGAGGTCACCGAGGCCGACACCGATACTGTGCCGATCGGCGCCCCGGTGTTCAACACCCGTCTGTACGTGCTGGATTCGCGGCTGCGACCCGTTCCGGTCGGTGTCGCGGGTGAGCTGTATCTGGCGGGCGTGCAGCTGGCCCACGGTTACGTCGGTCGCCCCGACCTCACGATGGACCGCTTCGTCGCCGACCCGTTCGCCCCGGGCGAGCGTATGTACCGCACCGGTGACCTCGTCACCTGGACGCCGGACGGCGAGCTGGAATACCTGGGCCGCACCGACTTCCAGGTGAAGCTGCGTGGTCTGCGTATCGAACTCGGTGAGATCGAGTCCGCGCTCACCGCGCTGCCGCAGATCGCGCAGGCGGTCGTTGTGGTGCGCGTCGACGAGCACACCGGCGACCAGTTGGTCGCCTACGTGATCCCGGAGACCGGGCAGAGTGTCGACACCGACGCGACGAAGGCCGCCCTGTCGGCCGAACTGCCGGTGTACATGGTGCCCGCCGCGTTCATGGTGCTGAGCGCCTTCCCGCTCAACGCTTCCGGCAAGCTCGACCGCAAGGCGCTGCCCGCCCCCGTGTTCGCCGCGCGGGTGTTCCAGGCGCCGGTCACCCCGGTGCAGCAGATCGTCGCCGCCACCTTCGCCGAGGTGCTCGGCGCGGGCCAGGTCGGCCTCGACGACGACTTCTTCGAACTCGGCGGCAACTCGCTGGTGGCCACCCGGGTCGCCGCGCGCCTGTCGGAGGCCCTCGACGCCCAGGTGCCGCTGCGCGCGCTGTTCGAGGCGCCGACCGTCGCCGCGCTGGCCGCTCGCGTGGAAACCGCGTCCGGCCGGGGCTCGCGCGTGCCGCTCGCACCGCGTCCGCGTCCCGAGCTGGTTCCGCTGTCGCAGGCCCAGCAGCGCATGTGGTTCCTCAACCGCTTCGACAACCGCACCGCCGTCAACAACATCCCGATCGCCGTCCGGCTCACCGGTGAACTCGACACGGCCGCACTGGAATCCGCCATCGCCGACGTGATGGCCCGGCACGAGTCGCTGCGCACCTTCTACCCCGAGATCGAGGGTGCGGGCTACCAGCAGATCCTGCCCGTCGACGAGGTCCGTTTCGCGCTGCCTGCTCAGCCGGTCGCCGCCGAGGACGTCGTCGCCCGCGTGGTCGAGCTGGCGAGCGTGCAGTTCGATGTCACCCGCGAGGTGCCGTTCCGCGCGAGCCTGCTGCGGATCGATGAGCGCACGCATGTCGCCGTCCTGGTGATGCACCACATCAGCGGTGACGGTTTCTCGCTGCGTCCGCTGCTGCGTGACGTGGTGGTCGCCTACACCGAACGCGCCCGCGGTGAGGTGCCTGCCTGGGCGCCCCTCGAGGTGCAGTACGCCGACTACACGCTGTGGCAGCGTGAGGTGCTCGGCGAGGAGTCCGATCCCGATTCGGTCGCCGCGGGTCAGCTCGCCTACTGGACCGAGCAGCTGCGCGACCTGCCCGACCAGATCGAACTGCCCGCCGACCGGCCGCGTCCCGAGATCGCGACCAATGCCGGTGACCTGTACCGGTTCTCGATCGACGCCGAGCTGCATCGCGCGCTCACCGAGATCGCCCGCGCCCGTGGCGTCACCCTGTTCATGGTGATGCACGCGGCCCTGGCCACCTGGGCCGCGAGACTGTCCAACAGCACCGACATCGCCATCGGCACCCCGATCGCCGGCCGTGGCGAGCGTTCGCTCGACGACCTGGTCGGCATGTTCGTCAACACCCTGGTGCTGCGCAGCGAGGTCGACCTCGGCGGGCGCTTCGGCGACCTGCTCGAGCAGGTCCGCAAGGTCGACCTGTCGGCCTTCGCCAATGCCGACGTGCCGTTCGAACGGCTCGTCGAGGTGCTCAGCCCCACCCGCTCGCAGGCGCACCACCCGCTGTTCCAGGTGGCGCTCACCTTCGAGGCGGCCACCGCCGCCGACACCGGCACCGTCGCGCTCCCGGGTCTCGACCTCGACGTGGTCGACTTCGACCCGGGCACAGCGAAGTTCGACGTGCAGCTCACCGTCGGCGAGGCCGCCGACGGCTCGCTGGCCATGTCCTGGAACTACGCCACCGATCTGTTCGACGCCGAGACCGTCGCCGCCTTCGGCGACCGCCTGGTCCGCATCCTGCGCACGGTGGCCGAGAATCCGGACGTGATCGTCGGTGACATCGACCTGCTCGGTGAGGCCGAACAGCGCGATGTCGCCCAGCGCTGGGTGTCCTCGGGCGCCGACGCCATCGCCCTGCCGGTGGTGCACGATGCCAGCACCCCCGCCGGCTACCGGCGTGGGCTGTTCGGCAACCGGCACACCACTCTGGTCGACCTGTTCGACGCGGCCGCGGCCGCCTACCCGGACCGGATCGCCGCCAAGTTCGGCGTCGAATCACTCACCTACGCCGAGCTCGACCGCCGCGCGAATGTGCTGGCGCGCAGGCTGATCGACGACGGTGCCGGTCCGGAATCACTGGTCGCGGTGATCCTGCCGCGTTCGCTGGATCTGGTCGTCGCCCTGCTCGCTGTGGTGAAGACCGGTGCCGGTTATGTGCCGGTCGATCCGACGTATCCGGCCGAGCGCATCGCCTACGTGCTCGAGGATTCGCGCCCGACCAGCGTCGTGCTCGACTCCACCGTCCAGGTGACGGTGCCTTCGCATCTGCCCTCGGTGGTCCTCGACGGGTTCGCCGTGGAGACCGGCAATGTGGAGGACGCCGACGATGCGCCCATCACCGATGCCGATCGCCTCGCGCCGCTGTCACCCGACAATGTCGCCTACGTCATCTACACCTCCGGCTCGACCGGCCGCCCCAAGGGTGTCGCCGTCGCGCATCGGAATGTGGTGCGGCTGTTCGCCAATACCGATCGCGACTTCGGTTTCGGCCCGCGCGACGTGTGGACCCTGTTCCACTCCTACGCCTTCGACTTCTCCGTCTGGGAGCTGTGGGGTCCGCTGCTGTTCGGCGGCTCGCTGATCGTCGTGGACTACTACACCTCGCGTTCGCCCGAGCAGTTCCTGGAACTGCTGCGGGTGGAGCAGGTGACGGTGCTCAACCAGACGCCGTCGGCGTTCTACCAGCTGGCCGAGGCCGACCGGAACGCCGGACCGGGCCTCGATCCGCTCGCCCTGCGCTACGTGGTGTTCGGCGGTGAGGCGCTCGAGTTGCGCCGCCTGTCTGATTGGGTTGCCCGCCACGGTGATTCGTCGCCGACGCTGGTGAACATGTACGGCATCACCGAGACCACGGTGCACGTGTCGTTCCGTGCGCTGGACGCGAAGACCATCGCGGCGGCGGCCGGTTCGGTCGTCGGCCGGGCCATCGCGGGCCTGAGCGTGTTCGTGCTCGACTCGCGGCTGCGCCCGGTGCCGGTGGGTGTCGCGGGTGAGATGTATGTCGCGGGACCGCAATTGGCGCGCGGTTACCTGGGTCGGCCCGACCTGACCGCCACCCGGTTCGTCGCCAATCCCCTTGCGGGCCCGAACCAGGCCGGTTCGCGGCTGTACCGTTCCGGCGACCTCGCGCGCTGGAACCGATTCGGCGAACTGGAATACCTCGGCCGCGCCGACGACCAGGTGAAGGTGCGTGGTTTCCGCATCGAGCTCGGTGAGATCGAAGCCGCCGTGCTCGCCCAGCCCGGCATCGCCCAGGCGGCGGTCATCGTGCGTGAGGACACCCCCGGTGACCAGCGCATCGTCGCCTATGTGGTCGCCGACGCCGACATCGAGCCCGATCTCGACGCCGTGCGCACCGGCGCCGCCGAGCAGCTGCCCGCCTACATGGTGCCGGCCGCGCTCGTGCGGCTCGAGTGGATCCCGCTCACCGTCAACGGCAAGCTCGACCGCCGTGCCCTACCCGCCCCGGCGGTGCAGGCGCGTGCCTTCCGTGCCCCGGTCACCCCGGTGCAGGAAACCGTGGCCGCGGTGTTCGCCGACGTGCTCGGCCTGGACCGGGTCGGCGTCGACGACGACTTCTTCGACCTCGGCGGCAACTCGCTGATCGCCACCCGCGTCGTCGCCCGCATCGGCGCCGCGCTCGGTGCGACGGTGCCCGTGCGCGCCCTGTTCGAGGCGTCGACCGTGGAAGCCCTCGCGGCCCGGGTGGAATCGCACACCGGCGGCACCGCCCGCGCGGCGCTCGTCGCCCGCGAACGCACCGACGGCGAACTGATCCCGCTGTCGTTCGCCCAGCAGCGGATGTGGTTCCTCAACAAGTACGACACCACCTCCTCGGCCTACAACCTGCCCGTCGCGATCCGTCTCACCGGCGACCTCGACGTCGAGGCGCTGTCGCTGGCGCTGGCCGACCTCGTGCGCAGGCACGAATCGCTGCGCACCCGCTACCCCGAGCACGGCGGCACCCCGGTGCAGCAAGTCGTTGCGGCCGAACGCATTTCGCTGGATCTGCGCCCGGTCACCGTCGCCGCCGACCAGCTCTTCGAGACCGTCACCGAGTTCGTCTCCACCGGATTCGATGTGGCGGAAGAGGTTCCGTTGCGCGCCCGGTTGTTCCGCGTCGACGAGCACGAGCACGTGCTTGTCGTGGTGGTCCACCACATCGCCGCCGACGGTTTCTCCATCGCGCCGCTGACTCGCGACGTGATGCTGGCCTACACGGCTCGTGCCCAGGGCACCGCGCCCGGCTGGGCGCCGCTGCCGGTGCAGTACGCCGACTTCGCCGTCTGGCAGCGCGCCGTCCTCGGCACCGAGGACGACGCCGATTCGCTGATGGCGCGTCAGGTGGCCTACTGGCAGCGTCAGCTCGCCGGAGTCCCCGACGAACTGACCCTCCCCTTCGACCGCCCGCGTCCGGCCGTCGCCTCGCTGCGTGGCGCGTCGGTGCACCGCGAGCTCTCGCCCGAGCTGATCGCCCGCCTCGACGAGGTGGCCAGGCGGCAGGGTGCCTCGCTGTTCATGGTCATGCACACCGCGCTCGCGGTGCTGCTGGCCCGGCTGTCCGGTTCCGACGACATCGCCATCGGCACCCCCATCGCCGGCCGTGGCGAGCAGGCCCTCGACGACCTCGTCGGCATGTTCGTCAACACCCTGGTGCTGCGCACCGGTGTGCGCCCCGGTGAGTCGTTCACCGACCTGCTCGAGCAGGCCCGCAAGACCGACCTCGACGCCTACGGCAATGCCGACGTGCCGTTCGAGCGCCTGGTCGAACTGCTCGCACCCGAGCGGTCGCAGGCCCGCAACCCGCTGTTCCAGGTGATGCTGGCCTTCCAGAACCTGGACCGCACCACCCTGGAACTGCCCGGTCTCGCCGTGTCGGCGCTCGATCTCGACGAGAGCGTCGCCCGCTTCGACCTCCAGTTCACCCTGTCCGAGCTGGGCGAACCCGGCCACGGCGGGATGGCGTTGGCGCTGAACTACGCCACCGAACTGTTCGACGAGGCGACGGTCGACACCATCGCGACCCGCTGGGAACGCGTGCTCGAGGCCGTGGCCGCCGACGCCTCGGTGACCATCGGCGCGATCGACGTGCTCGACGCCGCCGAACGGGCCGACCTGGTGTTCCGTGTCGGCGCACCGCCGGTGCCCGCCCGCACCCTGCGCAGCCTGCTCGCCGACGCCGCCGCGACGAACCCGACCGGCGATGCCGTCGTGTTCCAGGGGACAGCTCTGTCCTACGCCGAGCTCGACGAGCGCTCGAACCGCTTGGCGCGCTTGCTGATCGAGCAGGGCGTCGGCGCCGAAGACCTGGTCGCCATCGGTGTCCCGCGCTCGGCCGATTCGGTGCTCGCCGCCTGGGCCGTCGCCAAGACCGGCGCGGCCTTCGTCCCGGTCGACCCGACCTACCCGGCCGACCGCATCGCGCACATGGTCACCGACTCGGGTTCGCCGCTGGGCATCACCGTCGCGTCGGTGCTCGGCGGACTCCCCGACATCACCTCTGCCCTTACTCCGGCCGCCGCACAGGCCGGTGGCGATGCCACTGCGGGCACCCCTGCTGACGGAAAGTCTGCGGCCGGCTGGCTCGTGCTCGACGAGCTCGATCTCGATCGCTTCGACGGCGGCCCGATCGCCGACGCTGAGCTGGTCCGGGCAACCACGCCCGAGCAGCCCGCTTACGTCATCTACACCTCCGGCTCGACCGGTGTGCCCAAGGGCGTCGTGGTCACCCACGCCGGTCTCGCCAACTTCGGCGAGGAGCAGGCGCAGCGCTACCACCTCGATTCGTCCACGCGCGCACTGCATTTCGCCTCGCCCTCGTTCGACGCGTCGATCCTGGAACTGCTGCTCGCCCTGGCGCGCGGTGGTGCGCTGGTGGTCGTCCCGCCGGGTGTGTACGGCGGTGACGAACTGTCCGAGCTGATCCGCGCCGAGCGGGTCACCCATGCCTTCATCACCCCCGCCGCCCTGGCGACCTTCGACCCGAGCGGCCTGGATTCGCTGCGGGTGCTGGTCGCCGGTGGTGAAGCGGTGCCCGCCGATCTGGTGTCTAAGTGGGCGGTTCCGTTGGCGGACGGCACGACTCGTGCCTTCCACAACGGCTACGGTCCGACCGAGACCACGATCATGACGAACATCAGCGATGCGCTGGTGCCGGGCGAGCTGGTCACCATCGGTGGACCCACGCGCGGCATGCGCTCGCTGATCCTGGACGCCCAGCTCCAGCCTGTTCCGGTGGGTGTCGCGGGTGAGCTGTACCTGTCGGGCATCCAGCTGGCGCGCGGTTACCACGCCCGCCCCGGCCTGACCGCCGACCGTTTCGTCGCCGACCCGTTCGTCCCGGGGGAGCGGATGTACCGCACCGGTGACGTCGTGCGCTGGACGCCGGAACGCACCGTCGAGTACGTCGGCCGCTCCGACTTCCAGGTGAAGATCCGCGGTTTCCGTATCGAACTGGGCGAGATCGACTCCGCCCTCGCCTCGCACGACACGGTCGACTTCGCCGTCACCCTCGGCCACAAGAGCACCGCGGGCGCCGTCTCGCTGGTGTCGTATGTCGTTGCCGCGCCGGGCCGTTCGATCGATGTGGCCGCGCTCACCGCGCACGTCGAGGAACGCCTGCCCGCCTATATGGTTCCGTCGTCGATCATGGTGATCGACCGGGTGCCGCTCACCCCGGTCGGCAAGCTCGACCGCAAGGCCCTGCCGGAGCCGGTGTTCGCCACCGAGGTCTCCTTCCGGGCCGCGCGCACCCCGATCGAGCAGACCATCGCCGAGGTGTTCGCCGAGGTGCTCGGCGTCGAGCGCGTGGGTGTGGACGACTCGTTCTTCGCCCTGGGCGGCGACTCGATCGTCTCCATCCAGCTCGTCTCCCGGGCCAAGGCCCGCGGCGTGCTGTTCACCCCGCGCCACGTGTTCGAGCAGCGCACCGTCGCCGGTCTGGCCTCGGTCGCCGAAACCGCCGATGTGGCAGCGGCTTCCGCCGTGACCCTGGCGGAGCTGCCCGGCGGTGGCGTCGGTGAGATGCCGTTGACCCCGGTGGTGCGGTTCATGGCCGAGCGATCGGGTTCGTTCGACCGGTTCAACCAGGCCATGGCCCTCGAGCTGCCCGTCGGCATCGACCGGGCGGGGATCGCGGCAACCGTCGGCGCGGTCGTCGACCGCCACGACATGCTGCGCTCGCGTCTGCACCAGGTCGACGGCCGCTGGGTCGTCACCACCGCCCCCACGGGCAGCGTGGACGCCGACACCCTGATCGACCACACCACCTTCGACCCGAACGTCTCCGACGTTGAACTGTTCGAGATCGCTTCGGCCGCACTCGATGCGAGCCTGGGCCGGCTCGATCCCGCCGCCGGTGTCGTCGTGCGCTTCGTGTGGCTGGAGCCCACCGAGCCGGTGACCCCGACCATCTCGCTGCCCGGCACCGCAGCGGCGGCGCAGGGGTCCGGCGAGGTCGCGTCCGCGACCTCGTCCGCTGATACGGAGAGCAAGTCGGCACGCCGGGCCGGACGACTGATCGTGGTGGCTCACCACCTCGTCGTCGACGGTGTGTCGTGGCGAATCCTGGTGCCCGACTTCGTCTCCGCCTGGGGTCAGCTGTCCTCGGGCCAGCAACCGGAGCTGGTCGCCCCCGCCACGTCCATGCGCGCCTGGGCGCACGCCCTGGCCGACGAGGCACGCAACCCCGACCGCCTCGCCGAGCTCGACTTCTGGCGTGAGGTCGTCGAAACACCGGACCCGCTGCTCACCGAGCGGCCGATGAACCCGGCCGTCGATGTCTCCGGTGTGATCGAGAAGCTGCCGGTGGAGGTGTCCGCCGAAGTCACCAAGGCCCTGCTCACCACCGTGCCCGCCCTGTTCCACGGCGGCGTGAACGACGGTCTGCTCACCGCGCTCGCCCTGGCCGCCGCCAAGTGGCGCACCCGTCGCGTGCCCGGCAAGTCGGACGACGCGAACGACGCCCTGCTGGTGCGTCTGGAAGGCCACGGCCGCGAGGAAGAGGTCGCGCCCGGTGCCGACCTGTCCCGCACGGTCGGCTGGTTCACCGCGATCTTCCCGGTGCGCCTCGACCTGACCGGCATCGATCTCGACGCCGCGCTGGCCGGTGGTCCGGCGGTCGGTCAGGCCGTGAAGGCGGTCAAGGAACAGCTGCTCTCGGTGCCCGACAAGGGCATCGGGTACGGCCTGCTGCGGTACATGAACGCCGACACCGCCGCCGAACTGCCCACCGAGCTGCCCGGCCAGATCAGCTTCAACTACCTCGGCCGGGTCGCCGACAGCGATGTCCCCGACGCGCTGCGCGGTTTCGGCTGGATCCCGGCCGCGGAGCTGGCCTCCCTCGGCGGCGCCTACGACGCCGACATGCCCGCCATGGCGCCGCTCGATGTCAACGCGATCGTGGTCGGCGACAAGCTCAGCGCCAATATCGGTTACCCGAGCACCCTGCTCGGCGCGGCCGAGATCCGCGAATTCGCCGACCTGTGGGTCACCGCGCTGGAAGCCGTTGCCAGGCACGCCAATTCCGCCGACGCGGGCGGTCACACACCGTCCGACTTCGCGCTCGTGCGCGCCACCCAGCGCGATATCGACGTCTGGGAGCGCCGCTACCCCGAGCTGACCCAGGTGTGGCCGCTGGCCGCGCTGCAGGCCGGCCTGTTCTTCCACGCCCGCCTCGCCGCGAGCTCGGTCGACGTCTACACCGCCCAGGCGGTGCTGACGCTCACCGGTCATGTCGACGCCACCCGTCTGCGCGCCGCCGCCCAGGCACTGCTCGACCGGCACGAGACCCTGCGCACCGCGTTCGTCACCGATCACGACGGCAACGCCGTGCAGATCGTCCTCGACAACGCCCGCGTGGTCTGGGCCGAACACGACCGCACCGAAACCGGCGAGTTCGCCGACCTCGTCGAGGCCGACCGCAACGCCCGCTTCGACCTGGCCGAGCCGCCGCTCATCCGCTTCACCCTGATCCAGGTGGGCGAGCACGAATGGCGTTTCGTGGTGGCCAACCACCACATCCTGCTCGACGGCTGGTCGATGCCGCTGGTGATGCGCGACCTGCTCGCGCTCTACGCCCTGCACGGTGACGCGAGCGCGCTGCCCGCCGTCCGCTCCTACCGGCACTTCCTGGAATGGGTTGCCCAGCAGGATCATTCGGCCTCCGTGGCCGTCTGGTCCGACGCGCTGCGCGGGGTCACCGAGCCCACGCTGCTCGCCCGCCCGGACGCGAGCCGCGAGATCACCGCCCTGTCGGACGAGTACCTCTTCGATCTGGACGAGATCACCACCGGCCGCCTGGTCGCGCTGGCCGCCGACCTCGGCGTCACCCCGAACACAGTGCTGCAGGTGGCGTGGTCCATCGTGCTCGGCCGGATGACCGGTCGCGACGACGTGCTGTTCGGCACCACCGTCTCCGGTCGTCCCGCGCAGCTGTCGGGCGTGGAGTCGATGGTCGGCCTGTTCATCAACACCGTGCCGGTGCGCGTCCGCTTCGACGCGGCCGAATCGGTGCGCGACGTGCTGACCCGCACCCAGGGCGAGCAGGCCGACCTGCTCGACCACCACTACATCGGCCTGGCCGAGATCCAGTCGGCCGCCGGGGTCGGTGGCCTGTTCGACTCGCTGGTGGTCTTCGAGTCCTACCCGGTCGACGCCGAGGGCATCAAGGCCCAGGCCGCCGACATCGACGGCATGGCCGTCACCGGCCTGGACGCGGCAGACGCCACCCACTACCCGCTCTCGCTGATCGCCCAGCTCGACACCCAGCTGCGTATCCGCGCCGGCTACCTGAGCGACCTGTTCGACGCCGCGACCGTGCACCGCATCGCCGAGCGCCTGATCCGGGTGCTCACCGCGATCACCGCCGAACCGACGGTGGCCGTGGGCGATATCGAACTGCTCGACGCCGCCGAACGCGCCCTCGTCGTGCGCGAGTGGAACGCCACCGCGCACGAGGTGGATCAGCGCGCCACCCTCGTCTCGATGTTCGAGGCGCAGCTGGCCCGCACCCCGCAGGCCACCGCCCTCACCTTCGAGGGGACGAGTCTGGCCCACCCGTCGCCCGACCACCACCCCTCATCGAGTCGCTCCGCGACGCTGACATATTCCGAGTTCGCGGCGCAGGTGTATCGCCTGGCCCGCTGGCTCGTGGACCGTGGTGTCGGCCCGGAAACCTATGTGGCACTCGGCATGCGCCGCTCGCTCGACCTGGTCGTCGGCATGTACGCGGTGAGCATGGCCGGTGGCGCCTACGTGCCGCTGGACCCCGATCACCCGGCCGAGCGCACGGAATACATTCTGGCGACGGCGGATCCGGTGTGTGTGCTCACCTCGGGCACCGATCTGGAGATCGACACCGCGCAGGTCCGCATCGACCTGCTCGACCTGTCCGGTTACGCCGACACCCGCCTCACCGACGCCGAACGCACCTCCCCGCTGCGTCCGTCGAACACCGCGTACGTGATCTTCACGTCGGGTTCGACGGGTCGTCCGAAGGGTGTTGCCGTCAGCCACGCCGCGATCGTCAACCGCCTGGTGTGGATGCAGGCGCAGTACGGCCTGACCGAGGCCGATGTCGTCCTGCAGAAGACGCCCGCCACGTTCGACGTGTCGGTGTGGGAGTTCTTCTGGCCCTTGCAGATCGGTGCGCGCCTGGTCGTTGCCAAGCCGGACGGTCATCGTGATCCGGCCTACCTGGCCGAGATCGTCGCGGCCGAGGGTGTCACCGTCACCCACTTCGTGCCGTCGATGCTCGCGGTGTTCGTCGCGGATGCCGCTGCCGCGCAGTGTGATTCGCTGCGCATGGTGTTTGCCTCCGGTGAGGCGCTGCCGCCCAAGCCGGCGCACCGCCTGCGCGAGCTCACCGGTGCGGCGCTGCACAACCTGTACGGCCCCACCGAGGCCGCGGTCGACGTCACCTTCCACGAGGTCGTCGACACCGACACCGACACCGTGCCGATCGGCGCCCCGGTGTTCAACACCGAGGTCTACGTCCTCGACGCGCGCCTGCGGCCCGTCCCGGTCGGTGTCGCGGGTGAGCTCTACCTCGCGGGCACCCAGCTGGCGCGCGGCTATGTCGCCCGCCCGGATCTCACCGCGGACCGCTTCGTCGCGAATCCGTTCGGTGAGGACGGCGCCCGCATGTACCGCACCGGTGACCTCGTCGCATGGACCGAACACGGCGAGCTGGAATACCTGGGCCGCACCGACTTCCAGGTGAAGCTGCGCGGTCTGCGCATCGAGCTCGGCGAGATCGAGTCCGCGCTCACCGGCCTCGACGAGGTCGCCCAGTCGGTGGTGGTCGTCCGCAGCGACCAGCACACCGGCGACCAGCTGGTTGCCTACGTCATCCCCGCCGTCGGCCGCACGGTCGACATCGAGGACGCCCGCGAGGAACTGGGCAACAACCTGCCCGCCTACATGGTGCCGTCGGTGATCATCGTCCTGGACGAGTTCCCGCTCAACGCCTCCGGCAAGCTCGACCGCAAGGCCCTGCCCGCCCCGGTGTTCGAGGCCGCGGTGTTCCGCGCGCCGACCACCCCGGTCGAGGAGATCGTCGCCGCCACCTTCGCCGATGTGCTCGGCCTGGACCGGGTCGGCCTCGACGACGACTTCTTCGCCCTCGGCGGCAACTCGCTGACCGCCACCCAGGTCGCCGCGCGCCTGTCGGCCGCCCTGGAATCCGATATCGGCGTGCGCGAACTGTTCGAGGCATCCACGGTCGCCGCGCTGGCCGCGCGGGCCGAGACGCATTCCGGTGACGAGCGGCGCGCCCCGCTGGTCCCGCAGCAGCGCCCCGCGCGGGTACCGCTGTCGCTGGCCCAGCAGCGCATGTGGTTCCTCAACCGCTTCGACCCCGAGTCGGCCGTCGACAACATCCCCGCCGCCGTTCGCCTGTCCGGTCTGCTCGACCGCCAGGCACTGCAGGTTGCCGTGGCCGACGTGCTCGCCCGCCACGAGTCGCTGCGCACCTACTACCCGGAGGCCGACGGCGCCGCCCATCAGGTGATCGTCGCGACCGGCAAGGTCATCCCCGACCTCGCCCCGATCGAGACGACCGAAGCCGAACTGCCGCAGCGTCTTTCGCAGCTCGTGCTGACCGCGTTCGACGTCACCGCCGAGGTGCCGTTCCGCGCCGCGCTGTTCGAGGTGAGCCCCACCGAACACGTGCTCGCCCTTGTGGTGCACCACATCTCGGCCGACGGCTTCTCCATGGGCCCGCTCACCCGCGACGTGATGACCGCCTACAGCGCCCGCGTGGAAGGCGCCGAACCGGCCTGGCGACCCCTCGAGGTCCAGTACGCCGACTTCGCGCTCTGGCAGCGCGGGGTGCTCGGCGACGAGGACGACGCCGCGTCGGTGATCACCAAGCAGATCTCGTTCTGGAGCGAGCACCTGCGCGGCCTGCCCGAGCAGCTCGACCTGCCCGCCGACCGGCCGCGCCCGGCCGTCGCCAGCGGTCGCGGCGCCACCCACACCTTCGAGATCGACGCCCGCACCCACGCGGCGCTCGCCGAGCTGGCCCGCACCCGTGGCGTGACCCTGTTCATGGTCACGCACGCGGCCCTGGCCCTGCTGCTCTCGCGACTGTCCGGTGAGTCCGACATCGCCATCGGTACGCCCATCGCGGGCCGTGGCGAACGCGCCCTCGACGACCTGATCGGCATGTTCGTCAACACCCTCGTGCTGCGCACCGAGGTCGACGGCGCGGCGAGCTTCAGCGAGCTGCTCGCCCAGGTCCGCACCAGCGACATCGCGTCGTTCGGCCACGCCGATCTGCCGTTCGAGCGGCTGGTCGAGATCATCAACCCGGCCCGCTCGCAGGCGCGCCACCCGCTGTTCCAGGTGATGCTGGCCTTCCAGAACACCGGCCAGACCAGCCTCGAACTGCCCGGCCTCACCGCCAGCGGTGTCGACCTGCCGATCGATGTCGCCAAGTTCGACCTGCAAGTGGTGCTCACCGAGAAGCCCGGTGACACGGCAGGCATGGTCGCCGAGCTGATCTACGCGACCGACCTGTTCGACGCGTCGACCATGCACCGCTTCGGCGCCCGCTTCACCCGCCTGCTCAATGCCATCGCGGCCACCCCGAACCGCGCCGTGGGCGACATCCCGCTGCTGGATGCCGCCGAGGTGCAACTGGCCGTTCGCGGCTGGAACGACACCGCGCGCGAGCTGCCCGGCGCGGGCACCCTCGTCGACGAGTTCGCCCGCCAGGCCACGGCCACCACGAACACGGTCGCCCTCATCGACCCGGCCACCGGCGAAACCCTCACCTACGCCGAATTCGCCTCGCGCGTACACCGTTTGGCGCACCGCCTGATCGAGGCCGGTGTCGGCCCGGAGAAGCTGGTCGCCCTCGGCCTGCGCCGCAGCATCGACCTCGTGGTCGCGGCGTACGCGGTGCAGGAAGCAGGCGGCGGCTACGTCCCGCTCGACTTGGACCAGCCCGCCGACCGCATCGCCTACGTGCTCGAAACCGCCGATCCCGTCGTCGTCCTGACCACGACCCGCGACGGTTTCGCCGTCGACGAGCCGACCACGCTGGTCGTCGACGCGATCGACCTGGCCGCCTACTCCGACACCCCGGTCACCGATGCCGAGCGCATCGCACCGCTGCGTCCGCAGCACCCGGCCTACGTCATCTTCACCTCCGGTTCCACCGGTCGCCCGAAGGGTGTGGCGGTGCCGCACTCGGCGGTGGTGAACCAGATCCGTTGGATCACCGCGGAATACGGCATCGGTGCCGACGACGTGGTGCTGTTCAAGACGCCCGCCACCTTCGACGTGTCGGTGTGGGAGCTGTTCGGCCCGCTGAGCACCGGTGGCAGCTTGGTCGTCGCGAGCCCCGACGGGCACCGCGACCCGCAGTACCTCGCCGATGTCATCGCAGCGCAACGGGTCACGATGACCTCGTTCGTCCCGTCGATGCTCACCGTCTTCGCGGGCAGCGTCGATGCGGCTGCGGTGGAGGGCGGAGCGCTGTCCTCACTGCGCGCCCTGCTGATCGCCGGTGAGGCCTTCACCGGTGACGCCGTGGCCGCGCTGCGGCGGGTGAGCGACGCCGACCTGTTCAACCTGTACGGCCCCACCGAGTTCACCGTGCACGCCACGCACGGCCCGGTCGCCGACCAGGTCGACGGCGCCGTCCCGATCGGCGCGCCGGTCTGGAACGCCGAGGCCTACGTGCTCGACGCCCGCCTGCACCCGGTCCCGGCCGGGGTCGCGGGTGAGCTGTACCTGGCCGGTTCCCAGCTGGCGCGCGGCTACTTCGGCCGCCCCGACCTCACCGCCGACCGCTTCGTCGCCGACCCGTTCGGTGACGACGGCGCCCGCATGTACCGCACGGGCGACCTGGTGCGCCGCGACGAGCACGGTGTGATCACCTACCTCGGCCGCACCGACTTCCAGGTGAAGCTGCGCGGTCTGCGCATCGAGCTCGGCGAGATCGAGGCCGCACTCACCGCGCACCCCACCGTCGGCCAGGCCGTGGTGATCGTGCGTTCGGATGCCCGCACCGGCGATCAGCTGGTCGGCTACGTGGTGCCCTCGGCGGGTGCGACCGTCGACACCGAAACGCTGCGTGCGCATCTCGGTGCGCAGCTGCCGTCGTACATGGTTCCGGCCGCGTTCGTCGTGCTCGACGAGATGCCGCTGAGCGCCAACGGCAAGCTCGACCGCCGTGCCCTGCCCGATCCGGTGTTCGAGGCCCGCGAGTTCCGTGCGCCGAGCACCCCGATCGAGGAGATCGTCGCCGCCACCTTCGCCGAGGTGCTCGGCCTGTCCGAGGACCAGCCGGTCGGCCGCGACGACGACTTCTTCGACCTCGGCGGCAACTCGCTCATCGCCACCCAGGTCGTCGCCCGCCTCGGCGCCGCACTCGATACCCGGGTCCCGGTTCGGGTGCTGTTCGAAGCGCCGTCGGTCTCGGCACTGGCCGCCAAGGTGGAGACCCACGCGGGCAGCGGCAGCCGCCGCGAGCTCGTCGCCGGGCCGCGCCCGGAACAGGTGCCGCTCTCGCTCGCCCAGCAGCGCATGTGGTTCCTCAACCGGTTCGACAGCGCCACCGGCGTCAACAACATCCCCCTCGCGGTCCGTCTGACCGGTGACCTCGATGTCGACGCGCTGCGCCAGGCCGTGGCCGACGTGGTGGAGCGGCACGAGGTGCTGCGCACCGTCTACCCGGAAACCGCCGACGGCCAGGGCGTGCAGGTCGTGCTGCCCGCGGCCCAGGTGCCGATCACGATCGATCCGATCACCATCGGCGAGGACGAGATCCGCGACCGCATCAGCGAACTGGTGCTCGCCGGCTTCGACGTGACCGCCCAGGTCCCGGTGCGCGCCGAACTGCTGCGCGTGGCCGGTTCCATGGACGGCTCGCACCCCGACACCCACGTGCTCGTCTTCGTGGTGCACCACATCTCCGGCGACGGCTGGTCGGTGCGTCCGCTGGCCCGCGACGTGATGATCGCCTACGCCGCCCGCTCGCGCGGCGAGGCACCGGGCTGGGCGCCGCTGCCCGTGCAGTACGCCGACTTCGCGCTGTGGCAGCGCGAAACCCTCGGCTCGGAGTCGGATCCGTCGTCGATGATCGCCCAGCAGGTGGCCTACTGGTCGAACACCCTGGCCGGGCTGCCCGACCAGCTGGATCTGCCGAGTGACCGTCCGCGTCCGGCCGTGGCCTCCAACCGCGGTGGGGTGCACGAGTTCTCGATCGACCCGGCCCTGACGCACAGCCTCAACGCGCTGGCCCGCGAACACGGCGCCAGCCTGTTCATGGTGGTGCACGCCGCGTTCGCCGCCCTGCTCGCGCGCCTGTCCAACAGCGACGACATCGCCATTGGCACCGCCGTCGCGGGCCGTGGTGAAGCGGTGCTCGACGACGCCATCGGCATGTTCGTCAACACCCTTGTGCTGCGCAGCACCGTCGACCCGGCGCAGTCGTTCGCCGAACTGCTCGCCGCCACGCGGGAGCACGACCTGGCCGCCTTCGGCCACGCCGACCTGCCGTTCGAGCGGCTCGTCGAAATCCTCAACCCGGCCCGTTCGCAGGCCCGCCACCCGCTGTTCCAGGTGATGCTGTCGTTCCAGAACACCGGCGAGGCATCCTTCGAACTGCCCGGCCTCGAGGTCGCTGGCGTGCCGCTGGACGTGGTGACGGCCAAGTTCGATCTGCACCTGAACCTGACCGATCGTTACCGCGCCGACGGTTCCGCCGACGGCATGACCGCCGAGTTCGCCTACGCGACAGACATGTTCGATGCCGACACCATCGCGAACCTGGCCAAGCGCCTGGTGCGGATGCTGTCGTCGGTCGTCGCCGAGCCGACCCGCCCGATCGGCGACGTGGAGCTGCTGGCACCGGTCGAAAAGCGCCAGGTCGTCGCCGACTGGAATGCCACCGCGCACCCGGTCGACCAGGCCGCGACCCTGGTGTCGATGTTCCAGGCACAGGCCGCGACCAGCGCGAACACACCGGCCCTCACCTTCGAGGGGACAACTCTGTCCTACGCCGGGTTCACCGCCCGGGTGAACCGCCTGGCCCGGCACCTGATCGCCCAGGGCGTCGGCCCGGACACCATGGTCGCGCTCGGCATGCGCCGCTCGCTCGACCTGGTGATCGGCATGTACGCGGTGAGCGTGGCCGGTGGCGCCTACGTGCCGCTCGACCCCGACCACCCGGCCGAGCGCACCCACTACGTGCTCGAGACCGCGGCACCGGTGTGCGTATTGACCACGGCGCGTGACGAATTCGACGCGGGCTCGACGACCGCGCTGCACATCGACAGCCTCGACCTGGCCGGGTACTCGGACGCGCCGGTCACCGATGCCGAGCGGATCGCGCCGCTGCGTCCGTCGAACACCGCGTACGTGATCTTCACCTCCGGTTCGACAGGTCGCCCGAAGGGTGTGGCGGTGAGCCACGCGGCGATCGTGAACCGCCTGGTGTGGATGCAGGAGCAGTACGGCCTGACCGCCGACGACGTGGTGTTGCAGAAGACGCCTGCCACGTTCGACGTGTCGGTGTGGGAGTTCTTCTGGCCCTTGCAGATCGGTGCGCGCCTGGTCGTGGCCAAGCCCGACGGTCATCGTGATCCGGCCTACCTGGCCGAACTCATCGCCGCCGAGGCCGTCACCACCGCGCACTTCGTGCCGTCGATGATGTCGGTGTTCGTCGCCGAACTCGCCGACGACGACGGCCGCGCCGACAGCCTGCGCTTGGTCTTCGCCTCCGGTGAGGCGCTGCCCGCGCCGACCGCCCAGCGGATGCGCGCCCTCACCGGCGCGGCCGTGCACAACCTGTACGGCCCGACCGAGGCCGCCGTCGACGTCACCTTCCACGAGGTCGACGACGCCGACACCACCTCGGTGCCGATCGGTGCGCCGGTGTTCAACACCCAGGTGTACGTGCTGGATTCGCGCCTGCACCCGGTCCCGGTCGGTGTCGCGGGTGAGCTGTACCTGGCCGGTGTGCAGCTGGCCCGCGGCTATGTGGCCCGCCCGGATCTCACCGCCGATCGCTTCGTCGCCGACCCGTTCGGCACCGACGGCGCCCGCATGTACCGCACCGGTGACCTTGTCACTTGGACCGAGCAGGGCGAGCTGGAGTACCTGGGCCGCACCGACTTCCAGGTGAAGCTGCGCGGTCTGCGCATCGAGCTCGGCGAGATCGAGTCGGCGCTCACCGCACTGCCCGTGATCGCCCAGTCGGTGGTCGTGGTTCGTGGCGACGAACGCCTCGGCGACCAGCTCGTCGGCTACCTGATCCCGTCGGCCGGTTCCACTGTCGACATCGACGCGGTGCGCGCCGAACTCGCCAGCGCCCTGCCCGCGTACATGGTGCCGACGGCGTTCGTGATCCTGGACGCCTTCCCGCTCAACGCCTCCGGCAAGCTCGACCGCAAGGCGCTGCCCGCGCCGGTGTTCGAGACCAAGGTGTTCCGCGCGCCCTCGACCCCGATCGAGGAGATCGTGGCGGGCACCTTCGGCGACGTGCTCGGCGTGACCCGCGTGGGTGCCGACGACGACTTCTTCGAACTCGGCGGCAACTCGCTGCTGGCCACCCAGGTCACCGCCCGCATCGGCGCCGCCCTCGACACCCAGCTCGCGGTCCGCGACCTGTTCGAGGCCTCGACCGTGTCGGCACTGGCCGCCAGGGCCGAGCACAACGCCGGTTCCGGCCGCGCCCGCCCGCGCTTGAAGGCGGGGGAGCGGCCCGCGGTCATCCCGCTCTCGCCTGCCCAGCAGCGGTACTGGTTCCTCAACCAGTTCGACACCTCCACCTCCGCGGTGGACAACATCCCCCTCGCCGTCCGCCTCACCGGCGACCTCGATGTGCCCGCGCTCGAGCAGGCCATCGGCGACGTGTTCGCCCGTCACGAGATGCTGCGCACCGTCTACCCGGCCTCGCCCGACGGTCCGCGCCAGGTGATCCTGCCGAACTCGCAGATCAGCGCGCAGGTGCACCACATCGAGGTCGACGAGTCCGAATTGCTCGGTGCCGTCGTCGAATTCGCGATGACGACCTTCGATGTCACCCGAGAGGTGCCGCTCGCGGTCGCGCTGTTCGAACTGAGCGAGACCGACTACGTGCTCGCGTTCACCGTGCACCACGTGTCCGCCGACGGTTCCTCCATGGGCCCGCTGGCGCGCGACATCATGGCCGCCTACGTGGCCCGCGCCCAGGGCGAGGCGCCGCAGTGGGCGCCGCTGCCGGTGCAGTACGCCGACTACGCGCTGTGGCAGCGCGAGGTCCTCGGCGACGAATCCGATCCGGAATCGCTGGCCGCCAAGCAGGTCGCGTACTGGACCGAGGCGCTGGCCGGCCTGCCCGACCAGCTCGAACTGCCCGCCGACCGGCCGCGCCCGCCCGCGCAGTCGTTCCAGGGCAAGGCGATCCGCTTCGAGATCGACCCCGACCGGCACGCCGCCCTGCACAACCTGGCCCGCGCCAACAACGCCTCGTTGTTCATGGTCGTGCACGCCGCGCTCGCCGTGCTGCTCGCGCGTCTGTCGGGCACCGACGACATCGCCGTCGGCACCCCGATCGCGGGTCGTGGCGAGCGTGAACTCGACGACCTGATCGGCATGTTCGTCAACACCCTGGTGTTCCGCACCGCCGTCGACTCCGGCGCCTCCTTCGCCGAGCTGCTCGCCGACGTGCGCGAACGCGACCTGGAAGCCTTCGCCAACGCCGACGTGCCGTTCGAGCGTCTCGTCGAGGTGCTCAACCCGGTGCGCTCCACCGCGCGCAACCCGCTGTTCCAGATCGGTCTGTCGTTCCAGAACCTGGCCGAGACCACCTTCGAACTCCCCGGTCTCACGGTGAGCCCGGTCGACTACGACTCGCAGCTGGCCAAGACCGACCTGCACGTCACCCTGTACGACCGCTACACCGACGACGGCGCACCGGCCCAGCTGGTCACCGAATTCGGTTACGCCATCGACCTGTTCGACGAGTCGACGGTGCAGAGCTTCGCCGACCGCTTCGTGCGGGTGCTCGACGCCGTCACCGCCGACGCGAGCGTCCCGGTCGGCGACATCGACCTGCTCGCCGAGCCGGAGGCCGAGCGGATCGTCACCGCGTGGAACGACACCGCGCACCCGGTCGACACCGACGCCACCCTGGTGTCGCTGCTCGATGCGACGGTGGCGGCGACTCCGAACGCGATCGCGCTGGTCGTCGACGAGGCGGAGTCCGACGACGCGGACACACGCGCCGCTGTCGCGTCCGGCCGAATCGTCTCGGGTCGTCGCGAGTTCACCTACGCCGAGCTCGATGCCGAGGTCAACCGCCTCGCGCGGTACCTGATCGAGCGCGGGATCGGCGCCGAGGACCGGGTCGCCCTGGCCGTCCGCCGCTCCGCCGAGCTGATCATCGCGATGTACGCGGTGGCCCGCACGGGCGCGGCCTACGTGCCGATCGACCCCGATCAGCCCGCCGAGCGCACCGACTACATCCTGGAAACCGCCGCACCGGCTGTCGTGCTGACCACGGCGAGTGCCGAATTCACCACGGCGGCGGCCGAAGTGGTCGTCCTGGACGACCTCGACCTGAGCGCGGTGAGCGCCGAGGCGATCACCGGGCGTTCGCTCGTGCCCGCGAACACCGCGTACATCATCTTCACCTCCGGCTCCACCGGTAAGCCCAAGGGTGTCGCGGTCTCGCACGGCGCGATCGTCAACCAGTTGCTCTGGGAGACGGCCGAATTCGGCATCGGTGCCGACGACGCGGTGCTGCTCAAGACCGCGGCCACCTTCGACCTGTCGGTCTGGGAGTTCTGGACCGCCGCCGTCGCCGGTGCCCGCCTGGTGGTCGCCACCGCCGACGGCCACCGCGACCCGGCCTACCTCAACGACCTGATGCGCGCCACCGGCGTCACCACCCTGCACGTGGTGCCCTCGATGCTCGACGCGTTGCTCACCGAGTCCGGTGCCGCCCTGCCGCGCACGCTGCGCCGGGTGCTCGCGATCGGTGAGGCGCTGCCCGCCGCGACCGCGCAGCGCTTCCGCACCGCCAACACGGCCGCGCTGTTCAACCTGTACGGCCCCACCGAGGCCGCGGTCTCGATCACCAGTCACGCGGTGACCGATGCCGACCAGGTGTCGGTGTCGATCGGTGGCCCCGAGTGGAACAGCCGCGTCTACGTGCTGGATTCGCGTCTGCGTCCGGTTCCGGTCGGTGTCTCCGGCGAGCTGTACCTCGCCGGTGCCCAGCTGGCGCGCGGCTACTACGGTCGCGCGGATCTGACCGCCGACCGTTTCGTCGCCGACCCGTTCTCCACCACCGGTGAGCGCATGTACCGCACCGGCGACCTCGTCGCCTGGAACGCCGACGGCGAACTCGACTACCGGGGTCGCACCGACTTCCAGGTGAAGATCCGCGGCTTCCGTATCGAACTCGGCGAGATCGAGGCGGCGCTGCTGCGTCAGCCCACCATCTCCGCGGCGGCCGTGCTCGCCCACACCGATCCGGTGGTCGGCGATCGACTCGTCGCCTATGTCGTGGCCGACGCGGGCGAGATCGACAAGGTCGCGCTGCGTAACGCGCTGGCCGACGAGCTGCCGTCCTACATGGTTCCGACCGTGTTCCTGCAGCTCGACGCCCTGCCGCTGAACGCCAACGGCAAGCTCGACCGCAAGGCGCTGCCGGAGCCCGAGGTCGAGAAGGCCGTGTTCCGCGCGCCGGTGAGCCCGAGCGAGCAGCTTGTGGCCGCCACCTTCGCCGAGGTCTTGCGCCTGGGTGAGGACAAGCGGTTCGGTCTCGACGACGACTTCTTCGCCTGGGGCGGTAACTCGCTGCTGGCCACGCAGGTCGCCGCCCGCCTCGGCGAGGCACTCGACACCCGCATCCCCGTGCGGTTGCTGTTCGAGGCGTCGACCGTGTCCGCGCTGGCGCACCGCATCGAGCAGCACGCCGAGACCGGTGACCGCAAGGCGCTGAAGGCCGGTCCGCGTCCGGAGCACATCCCGCTCTCGCTGGCCCAGCAGCGGATGTGGTTCCTCAACCGCTTCGACACCCAGTCGGCGGCCTACAACGTGCCCGTCGCGGTCCGCCTGTCCGGCGAGCTCGACGTGGCCGCGCTGCGCGCCGCGATCCTCGACCTGGTGAGCCGCCACGAGATCCTGCGCACCGTCTACCCGCAGACCGAAGCCGGTGCGGCGCAGGTGATCCTGTCGCCCGCACAGGCCGCGCCGGAACTGCTCGAGCGCACCGTCGCCGCCGACGAGGTGGAGACGGCGGTCGGCGAACTGCTCGGCACCATCTTCGACGTCACCGTCGAGGTGCCGCTCAAGGTCGCTCTGTTCCGGGTCGAGAACAGCGACGACTTCGTCCTCGCCATGGTCGTCCACCACATCTCGGGTGACGGCTCGTCGGTCGCCCCGCTGACCCGTGACCTGATGACCGCCTACGCCGCCCGCGCCGCAGGCTCCGAACCCGGTTGGGCACCGCTGCCCGTGCAGTACGCGGACTACAGCATCTGGCAGCGCGAGCTGCTCGGCAGCGAGGACGATCCGGACTCGATGGCCAGCAAGCAGGTGGCCTATTGGAAGCAGGCCCTCGCCGAGCTGCCCGACCAGCTCGACCTGCCCGCCGACCGGCCGCGTCCGGCCGTGCAGAGCTTCGCGGGCAGCAAGGTCGACGTGCGGATCAGCGCCGAGACCCACCGCGCGCTCGTCGAGCTGGCCCGTGGGGAGGGCGCGACGCTGTTCATGGTCGTGCACACCGCCCTCGCGGTGCTGCTCGCGCGCCTGTCCGGCACCGACGACATCGCCATCGGCACTCCGATGGCCGGTCGTGGCGAGGCCGTGCTCGACGACATGATCGGCATGTTCGTCAACACCCTGGTGTTCCGCACCAAGGTCGACAGCGGTGAGGCCTTCACCGACCTGCTGGCCCGCCAGCGCGAAGACGACATCGCCGCCTTCGCTAACGCCGACGTGCCGTTCGAGCGGCTCGTCGAGGTGCTCAACCCGGTGCGCTCCACCGCGCGGCACCCGCTGTTCCAGGTGGGTCTGTCGTTCCAGAACCTCAGCCGCGCCACCCTGGAACTGCCGGGTCTGACGGTCGCGGGCCTGGACATCGACAGCAACCTGTCGCAGTTCGACCTGCACCTCATCATCAGCGACGTCTACGACGAAATCGGTGAGCCCGAAGGCATTTCGGGTCTGCTCACCTACGCCACCGATCTGTTCGACCGCGCCACGGTCGAGGGATTCCTGCGCCGCTTCGAGCGTCTGCTCGAGGCGATCGTCGCCACGCCGCGCACCGCCGTGGGCGATATCGAACTGCTCGCCCCCGCCGAGCGCGCCGAACTGCTCGACGGCCGCAACAACACGGCCAACCCGGTCGACACCGAGGCCACCCTTGTCTCGCTGCTCGACGCCACCGTGGCCGCCGATCCGAAGGCGACCGCCCTGGTCACCGACGACGGCAACCAGCTCACCTACGCCGAACTCGACGCGAAGGTGAACCGCCTTGCGCGCCACCTGATCTCGCTCGGTGTCGGTCCGGAGGCACGGGTGGCGCTCGCCATGCGCCGCTCGGTGGACCTGATCGTCGCGATGTACGCGGTGGCCAAGTCCGGTGGCGCGTACGTGCCGGTCGACCCCGATCAGGCGGCCGAGCGCACCGACTACATCCTCACCACCGCGGCACCGGTCTGCGTGCTCACCAACGACGAGTTCACCACCGACGCCGCACCGGTCGTGCGTATCGACGAACTCGCACTGGAGAGCCTCAGCGCCGCACCGGTTTCCGACGACGAGCGCACCGAGCCGCTGCGCCCGGACAACACCGCGTACGTGATCTTCACCTCCGGTTCGACCGGTCGCCCGAAGGGTGTCGCGGTGCCGCACGGCGCCATCGCCAACCAGTTGCAGTGGAAGCTGGTCGAATTCGGCATGGACGCCGCCGACGCGGTGCTGCTCAAGACCGCGGCCACCTTCGACCTCTCGGTCTGGGAGTTCTGGTCTGCGGCGGTGTGCGGTGGTCGCCTGGTGATCGCCGCGCCCGACGGGCATCGCGACCCGGCCTACCTCAACGAGCTGATGATCCGCGAATGGGTCACCACGCTGCACGTGGTGCCGTCGATGCTGGACGCGCTGCTGGCCGCCGGCATGCCGGATTCGCTGTGGCGGGTCCTCGCCATCGGTGAGGCGCTGCCCGGTTCGCTGGCCCAGCGGTTCCGCACCGCGTTCCCGCGCACCGAGCTGTTCAACCTGTACGGCCCCACCGAGGCCGCGGTCTCGATCACCTCGCACCGGGTGAACGCGGCCGACCAGGGCTCGGTGTCCATCGGTTCGCCCGAATGGAACAGCCAGGTCTACGTGCTCGACGAGCGGCTGCGCCCGGTGCCCGACGGTGTCGCCGGTGAGCTGTATCTCGCGGGCGCCCAGCTGGCGCGCGGCTACTTCGGCCGCGCCGATCTGACCGCCGACCGCTTCGTGGGCAACCCGTTCGGTACCGGCACCCGCATGTACCGCACCGGTGACCTGGTGGCCTGGCACAACGGCGAACTCGACTACCGGGGCCGCACCGACTTCCAGGTGAAGATCCGCGGCTTCCGTATCGAACTCGGCGAGATCGAGGCCGCGCTGCTCGCGCTGCCGGAGATCGCGCAGGCGGCCGTCATCGCCAAGTCCGATCCGCGCACCGGTGACCGTCTCGTCGCGTACCTGGTCGGTGCGGATGTGGATGTGGCGCAGGTGAAGTCGACGTTGGCCGCGAGCCTGCCGTCGTACATGGTGCCCGCCGCGTTCGTCGTGCTCGACGCGCTGCCGCTCAATGTGAACGGCAAGCTCGACCGCAAGGCGCTGCCGGAGCCGGAGTTCGAGGCGCAGGCGTTCCGCGCACCGTCCACCCCGATCGAGGAGATCGTGGCGGGCGTGTTCGCCGACGTCCTCGGCGTCGAGCGGGTCGGTGCCGACGACGACTTCTTCGCCCTCGGCGGCAACTCGCTGCTGGCCACCCAGGTCGCGGCCCGCCTCGGCGCCGCCCTGGACAGCCGGGTGCCCGTGCGCCTGCTGTTCGAGGCGTCGACGGTGGCCGGGCTCGCGGTGAAGGTCGAGCAGGGTGCCGGTGCCGGTGGGCGTCGCGCATTGGTCGCCGTACCGCGACCGGATCAGGTGCCGCTGTCGCTGGCTCAGCAGCGCATGTGGTTCCTGAACCAGTTCGACACCAGTTCCTCGGTGAACAACATCCCGGTGGCCGTCCGCCTGTCGGGCGCGCTGGATGTCGAGGCGTTGCAGCTGGCCGTCGCCGACGTGCTCGCCCGCCACGAAACCCTGCGCACGGTGTACCCGTCGGCTAACGGCACACCGCACCAGGTGATCCTGCCGGTCGAAGGAAATGTGCCGGACCTGACGCCGGAAGACGTTGTGCCCGACCAGGTTCGGGACAAGATCGCCGAACTGATCACCGCGGGCTTCGACGTGATCGACGAAGTGCCGTTGCGCGCCAAGCTGATGCGGGTCGTGTCGCCGGTCGGTACCGACGCGAGCACCGAGTACGTCCTGGTGTTCGTCGCCCACCACATCAGCGCCGACGGCTGGTCGATGGGCCCGCTGACCCGCGACGTGATGATCGCCTACGCCGCCCGCGCGGCAGGCGAGGCGCCCGGCTGGGCGCCGCTGGCGGTGCAGTACGCCGACTTCAGCATCTGGCAGCGCGAGGTGCTTGGCTCGGAGACCGACGAGAACAGCCTGCTCTCCCAGCAGGCCGCGTACTGGAAGCGCGCGCTGGCCGGTGTGCCCGACGAGCTGAACCTGCCGCTGGACCGGCCGCGTCCGAGCACACAGTCCTTCGCCGGTGGCCGGGTGCTGTTCCCGATCGACGGTGACGTCCACGCCGGGCTCACCGCCATCGCCCGCGAGCAGAACGCGACGCTGTTCATGGTCGTGCACACCGCGCTGGCGATCTTCCTGGCGCGCCTGTCGGGCACCGAGGACATCGTCATCGGCACCCCGATCGCCGGTCGTGGCGAGGCCGAGCTCGACGACGTGATCGGCATGTTCGTCAACACCCTCGCCCTGCGCACGCAGGTCGGCGGACAGCAGAGCTTCGGCGACCTGTTGGCCCAGGCCAAGGAGGCCGACCTGGCCGCCTTCGCGCACGCCGACATCCCGTTCGAGCGCCTGGTGGAACTGCTCAACCCCGAGCGCTCCACCGCGCGGCACCCGCTGTTCCAGGTGGCGCTGTCGTTCGAGAACCTGCCCGACGCCGGCTTCGAACTGCCCGGACTTTCGGTCTCGGCGGTCGACTTCGACGTCGACACCGCCAAGTTCGACCTGCTGCTCACCGTCCGCGAGGCCGGAGCGGGCGACGAGGCCGGTGCCTACGCCGAGTTCTCCTACGCCAGCGATCTTTTCGATCAGTCGACAGTGGAGAAGTTCGCGCAGCGGTTCCGCCGCCTGCTCGCCGAGGTCGTCGCCGACACCACCACGCCGGTGGGCGATCTGGAACTCCTCGACAACGTCGAGCGCACCGAGCTGCTCACCCGCACAGGTGGTCCCGCGCTCGCGACGAGCACGCTGCCCGAGTTGCTGGCTCAGGCTGTGGCGGCCAACCCGACCGGTCAGGCGATCGTCGCCCCCGGCGAGTCCGTCGACACGGGCCTGCTCGGCGCGCTCTCGGCAGGGCAGGCGGGCGATGCCCGCTCGCTGACCTACGCCGAGCTCGACGCCGCGTCCTCGCGTCTGGCCCGGGTGCTCATCGAGCGCGGCGCCGCACCGGAGACGGTCGTCGCCATCGCCATGCAGCGGTCCCTGGAAACCACCCTCGCCATCTGGGCGGTTGTCAAGTCGGGTGCGGCGTTCCTGCCGGTCGACCCGAAGTACCCGGCCGAGCGCATCGCGCACATGATGTCGGATTCGGGTGCGGCCCTTGGCATTACGGTGTCGGCCGAGGTCGATCACCTGCCCGCGCCCGCGCTGGGGGACTGGCTCGTCCTCGACGACGCGGCACTGCACACGCAGGTCGCCGCGCAGTCGGCCGAGCCGATCACCGACGCGGACCGTCGCGGAACCGTCCGCGCGGACAACACGGCGTACATGATCTACACCTCGGGTTCGACGGGTCTGCCCAAGGGCGTCGTCGTCACCCACACCGGTGTGGCCAACTTCGCCGCCGCCGAGGTCGCGCAGTTCGGGCTCGGCAAGGACGCACGCACCCTCGCGTTCGCCTCGCCGTCGTTCGACGCGTCGATCCTCGAGTTCCTGCTGGCCGTCGGGTCGGCGGGCACCCTGGTGATCACGCCGGTCGGCGTGGTCGGTGGTGAGGAACTGGCCGAGATCATCGTCGGCCAGGGCCTGACCCACGTGTTCCTCACCCCGCTCGTCGCGGCGTCGATGGAACCGTCGGCACTGGCCGGGCTGGAGGCTTTGATCGTCGGTGGCGACAAGGCGCCGGTCGACCTGGTGGCGAACTGGCACAGCGCGGGCACCGACCCGGCGCACCACCGGTTCTACAACGCCTACGGCCCCACCGAGGCGACCATCGCGACCAACCTGTCCGACGCGCTGCTGCCCGGCGACACCATGAACATCGGTGGCCCGATCCCCGGCGCGACCGTGCTGGTCCTCGATAGTCGCCTGCATCCGGTCCCCGAGGGTGTGTCCGGTGAGCTGTACCTGGGTGGCGTGCCGCTGGCACGCGGCTACCACGAGCGCCTCGGCCTGACCGCCGAACGCTTCGTGGCCAACCCCTACGGTGAACCGGGCTCGCGCCTGTACCGCACCGGTGACGTGGTCGCCTGGCGCACCGTCAACGGCAAGCCCGTCGTGGAATACGTGGGCCGCAACGACTTCCAGGTGAAGATCCGCGGCTTCCGCATCGAACTGGGCGAGATCGACGCCGTGCTCACCGCACACGACGACGTCGATTTCGCGGCCACCATCGGCCGCACTACCGACGCGGGCGCCACCATCCTGGTGTCCTACGTGCGCCCGGTCCCCGGCCGTGCCGTCGAACCCGCCGCCCTGGTCGAGTTCGTGGCGCAGCAGCTGCCCGCGCACATGGTGCCCGCCTCGGTGATGGTGCTCGACGAGATCCCGCTGACCCCCGCGGGCAAGCTGGACCGTCGCGCCCTGCCCGAGCCGGTCCTCGCCCCGCGCGAGTTCCGCACGCCGACAAGCGATATCGAGGCGGTCATCGCCGCCGTCTTCGCCGAGGTGCTCGGTGTCGACGCGGTGGGCCTGGACGATTCGTTCTTCGCCCTCGGCGGTGACTCGATCCTGTCCATCCAGCTGGTCTCGCGGGCCAAGGACCGTGGCGTGCTGTTCAAGCCGCGCGACGTGTTCGAGAAGCGCAGCGTGGCCGGCCTGGCCGAGATCGCGGTACTGGCGGGCGACACCGAGCAGATCGTGCTCGAGGAACTGCCCGGCGGCGGTGTCGGCGACATCCCGATGCTGCCGATCATGCGCCAGATCCTCAGCAGCGGTTCCACCTACGACCGGTTCTCCCAGTCGATGGTGCTCCGCCTGCCGGAGAACATCTCCGAAGAGGTGCTGCACGCCACCATCGGTGCGGTCTTCGATCACCACGATGTGCTCCGCTCGCGGGTCGCGCGCGGTGAGAAGGGTTGGGAGTTCGAGGCTTTGGCGCCCGGCGCGGTCGATGTGAGCGCCCTGGTGCGTCGTGTCGAGGTGTCCGGTGACGTCACCGACGAGGAACTGTCCGCCCTGGCCAGCGTCGAGTACGACCAGGCCATGGGTCGCCTCGACCCGGCCGGTGCCGCCATGGTGCAGTTCGTGTGGTTCGCCTTCGGCGCGCCGACACAGAGCCCGCGCCGTCGCGACGCCTTGCTCATCGTCGGCCACCACTTCGTGATCGACGGTGTGTCCTGGCGCATCCTGATCCCGGACCTCGGCATGGCTTGGGGTCAGATCGCGGCGGGTCAGCCGGTGAACCTGCCCGCCAACGGCACGTCCATGCGGCGCTGGGCGCACAGCCTGGTCGAGCAGGCCGCCGACCGTCGCACGGAACTGCCGTTCTGGCGTGAGGTGTCCACAACGCCCGACCCGCTGCTGGGTTCGCGTCCGTTCGACCCGAAGGTCGACACCTTCGCGACCGTCGACCGGGTGCAGATCACCCTGTCGCCGGAGGTCACCGACGCGGTGCTCACCGCGATCCCCGGCCTGTACCACGGCGGTGTCAACGACGGTCTGCTCACCGCTTTGGCGTTGGCCGTATCCCGTTGGCGCGGAGAAGAATCCGGTACCGCGGCGTTGATCAAGCTGGAGGGCCACGGCCGCCAGGAAGAGATCGTCGCCGGTGCCGACCTGTCGCGCACCGTCGGCTGGTTCACCACCGCCTTCCCGGTGCGTCTGGACCTGGCGGGCGCCGACCTCGACGACGCCTTCGCCGGCGGCGCCGTGCTCGGCGACGTGATCAAGTCGGTCAAGGAGCAGATGCTCGCGGTGCCCGACAAGGGCATCGGCTACGGCATGCTCAAGTACCTGACCGAGCAGGGTGCGGATCTGCCGAGCGTCGGCCAGATCAGCTTCAACTACCTCGGCCGGGCGGGCACGGGCGAGATCCCCGCCGAACTCGCCGAACTCGGCTGGATCCCGGTGGCCGACCTCGGTCAGCTCGACGCCGAGATGGACCTCGACATGCCGGCCAACGCGACGCTGGACATCAACGCCATCGTCGACGACGGCGACGAGGGCCCGCAGCTCGGCGCGAACATCGCCTTCCCGACCGGACTGCTCTCCGCCGAGCGGGCACAGGAGTTCGCCGACCTGTTCGTAGCCGCGCTCACCGCGCTCGCCACACACGCGCAGCGGTCCGACGCGGGCGGTTTCACCCCGTCCGACATGCCGCTGGTGCGCGTCGAACAGTCCGATCTGGATGTGTGGGAACGCGATTACCCCGCGCTGTCGGAGGTGTGGCCGCTCTCGCCGCTGCAGGCGGGCCTGATGTTCCACGCCATGATCAGCTCGGCGACCGTCGACGTGTACACCGTGCAGGCCGTGCTCGACCTGACCGGCACCCTCGACGCCGAGCGGCTGCGCAAGGCCGCCCAGGGCGTGCTCGACCGCTACCCGAACCTGCGGACCGCCTTCGTCACCGACTCGGCCGGTCAGCCGGTGCAGGTGGTGCTGGGCGAGCTGGAGGTGCCGTGGCGTGAGGTCGACCTGACCGAGCTGCCCGAGGACGTGCGCATGCCGCGCATGCAGCAACTGCTCGCCGCCGACCGGGCCAACCAGTTCGACATGGCGACCGCGCCGCTGATCCGCTTCGGTCTGTTCAAGACCGCCGAGGACAAGGCGCACCTGTCGATCACGGTGCACCACATCCTGGTCGACGGCTGGTCGATGCCGCTGCTCATGCGCGACCTGCTGGTGCTCTACGCGGTGCACGGCGACCTCACCGCCCTGCCGCGCGTGGCGTCCTACCGCAACTTCCTGTCCTGGCTCTCGGGCTGGGATCGCGAAGTGTCGCTGCGGGCCTGGGCCGACGCGTTGGCCGGGGTGGAAGGACCCACTCAGCTGGCGCCGCCGCCGCGCACCGAGGAGCGCTTCGAGATCGACAAGGTCGTCGTCGAGATCGACAACGATCGCACCCGGGCGCTCGGCAAGTTCGCCGGCGAGCTCGGTGTCACCGTGAACACGCTGCTGCAGACCGCGTGGGGCATCGTCGTCGGGCGCCTCACCGGCCGCGACGACGTGGTGTTCGGCGCGACCGTTTCCGGTCGCCCGGCCGAGCTGCCCGGCGTGGAGTCGATGGTCGGCCTGTTCATCAACACCCTGCCGGTGCGCATCCAGATCGACGACCGGATGACGGCGGAGAAGCTCACGCAGAAGGTGCAGTCCGAGCAGGCCGAACTGCTCAGCCACCACTTCGTCGGCCTGTCCGACATCCAGCGGGTGGCCGGTGCCGGTTCGCAGTTCGACACGCTGCTGGTGTTCGAGTCCTACCCGATGGACAAGGACGCCGTCACCGCGGCGAGCTCGATCGACGGCATGCAGGTCACCGGTGTCGGCCTCGACGACGCCACCCACTACCCGCTCACGCTGGTGGTGATGGCCGAGTCGACCATCGAGATCACCATGCGCTACCTGCGCAGCACCTTCACCGAGGACGAGGTCCGCACCCTGTCCGCCCGGTTGCTGCGGGTGCTCGACGAACTGCTCGAGAACCCGACCGGCCTGGTCGGTGACATCGACATCCTCGATGCCACCGAACGCGCCAAGCTGCTCGCCGAATCCGGTGTGACAGCGGCCGGTTCGGCGCCCGCTTCGGTGACCGGTGTCGGCGCGAAGACGGTGGCCAAGGTGCTGGCCGAGGTCGTGGAGGCCGACCCGCAGGCACCCGCCCTGCTGCGCGGTGACAGCGAGATCGCCTACAGCGCACTGGATCGCAAGTCCTCGCAGCTGGCCCGCGTGCTCATCGCGCGCGGCGCCGGTCCGGGCGACGTGGTCGCCGTGTCGCTGCCGCGTGGCGTGGATTCGGTGCTCGCCGCCTGGGCGGTGCAGAAGGCCGGTGCCGCGGTGCTGTTCGCGGGCGACCTGACCGGAGTCGAGCTGGCCGCCGCCGGTGCGGCGTTCGGCATCAGCGCGGCCCCGGTCGCCGGGGTGGCAGGCGAATGGCTGGTCCTGCCCGACGTGGAAGACGAGATCGCCGCAGCCGCAGCGCATCCCGTCTCCTACGCCGACCGCGTCCGCCCCCTGGCCGAAGACCACCCGGCCTTCGTCCAGGTCGCCGGCGACACCACAACGGTGCTCACCCAGTCCGACGCCGTCGCCCTGGCCGAACGCCTGCGCGACGAACACGGCATCGACTACGAATGCACCACCTACACCACCCACGCCTCCGGCCCCGCCGCCATCCAGGAATTCCTGGTCTCGGCCACCGCGGGCGCCCTGTCGGTCCTGCCCGCCGGCTCGGTCGATGACGACCTGGCCGACGGAGAGGTCACCCACTGGTTCGTGGTGGCAGGCGAGGCGACCGACGCCGCCGACGGCGAGGTGACGGTGATCATCGCCGAGTAGGACACTTGATCACGACGCTCTGGTGGCGGCGTTTGCCGAGAGGCGGCCGCCACCAGAGCGTGATGATCTTGCTCGAAGTGGCGTCAGCGCACGGTTTTCGAGGTCGCGACGGCGGTCTGGGTGAAGGCCCGGACCATGGCTGTTTCGCCGCTGCCGCGCCAGACGAGTCCGTAGGCGACCGGGGCTGTGTCGGTGAACGGGAGATACGTGATCGTGGGGCGGGCGTAGTAGTCGGCGCCCTGCGCCGCGCATACCGCGACACCGCGATCCGCCGCGACCAGCGTGAGCAGTTCCTGCCACGAAGTGGCGGCCTCGATCGGTCGGGTGCCGTCCGATGGCGACGGAATGAACGCGTCCAGGAAGTACTGCGGCAGACCAGCGATCGTGATGCTGGTTTCGCCCTTCAGATCCTCGACGCTCACCGCGTCGCGGTCGGCCAGCCGATGTCCGGCCGACACGGCGAGGACCCGCTGGTCGAAGAAGATCGCGGGCCCGGAGACGAGGTCCGGTTCGTCCACCGGGAATTCGATGAGAGCCAGATCGAGGTCGCCTGCGCGTAGCGGGCCGTAGCGATCCGACAACTGAACCTCACAGACCACCACCTCGCAGTCGGGGTGGTCGGTGCGAAACGCGTCCGCGATCCGCAGGATCGCCTCGCCGGCCAGGGGACTGGAGAACCCGACTACCAGGGTGCCGCCGATACCGCGTGCGGCGTCGGTGGCCCGCGCGAGCGATGCCACGATGCCGAGGTGATGCGGTTCCAGATCGGCGAACAGACGCCTGCCGATCGGTGTGAGCGAGACCCGGCGGCTGGTGCGGTCGAACAGCGGCGCGCCGATGCGGTGCTCGAGCGTTTTGATCAGCTGGCTCACCCGGCCACGCGACAGGTGCAGCCGCTCGGCGGTCCGCCCGAAATGCAACTCCTGCGCGAGAATCCGGAAAGCCTCGAGCTCCTGCCAGTCCATCTACCACCCTCCATGATCGGTTAGTCTGCCTAACCGACGCGTTAGAACTTTACCGTTGTTCCCGGCATCACCGCTGGTCGAAGCTTGATTCCTGCCACCCGTCCCAGGGTGGCCGCGTGTCGAGGAACGGATGAAAATGGTTCTGTTAGAAGCCGACAGCGACCGCATGAGCGGTCGGGTGTGGGGGATGTTGCTCGTCTTGTGCGCGGCGATCTTCCTCGAAGGCGTTGATGTGTCGATGATGGGTGTGGCGCTCCCCGCGATTCAGGCCGACCTGGGGATGACAACCGGCGAACTGCAATGGGTGGTGAGCGCCTATGTGCTCGGGTACGGCGGTTTCATGCTGATGGGCGGACGGGCCGCCGACCTGCTGGGCAGGCGCCGGATGTTCCTGTTCTGGCTGGCGATGTTCCTGGTCTTCTCCGGCCTCGGTGCCTTCGCCGCCGACGGCTGGGTGCTGATCCTGTCCCGGCTGGTGAAGGGCATCGCCGCGGCGTTCCTCACCCCGGCGGGCCTGTCCATCATCACCACCAGCTTTCCCGAGGGCCGGTTGCGCAACAAAGCGCTGCTCGTCTACGCCGGAACGGCCGCGGCCGGGTTCTCGCTCGGTCTGGTCGTCGGTGGTCTGCTGACCTCGATCGACTGGCGGTGGGTCTTCATCGCGCCGGTCTTCCTGACGGCCGCCGTGCTGGCCGCAGCTATCGTGCTGGTGCCGAAAGACGAACCGGCCGAACGTTCTTCGGGCGGTTTCGACGTGACCGGTGCGGTGAGCGTCACCGGCGCCGTGTTGCTGCTGGTCCTCGCGGTGGAGCGGTCGACCCATGTCAGCGCGGTGCAGACCATCGCCATGTTGGTGATCAGCGCGGCCTTGCTCACGGTGTTCGTCCTCGCCGAGCAGCGCTCGCGTTCGCCGCTGGTGCGGCTCGGCATTCTCGCGTCGGGCCCGCTGGTGCGCGCCAATCTCACCGCGATCCTGTTCTCCGGTTCGTTCTTCGCCTTCCAGTTCATCGCGGTGCTGTACCTGCAGCAGTTGCGTGGCTGGTCGCCGCTGCAGACCGGTTTGGCCCTGCTTGCCATCGGCATCGATGCCGTCCTCGCGCCGACGCTCACGCCGTGGCTGGTCAACCGCTTCGGCAATGTCCGGGTGATCTTCGGCGGCCTGCTCACCGCCCTGCTGGCCTACGCCCTGTTCCAGCCGATCGGTCTCGACTGGACCTACGTCGCCATGTTCCCCAGCATGATTCTGCTCGGCCTGGCCTTCGCACTGGTATACGGGCCGTTGACGATCGCCGCAACCGACGGTGTCGTCGAGGAGGAACAGGGCCTGGCCGGTGGGCTGCTCAACACCTCGTTCCAGTTCGGCGCGGGACTCGGCCTGGCGATCGTCACCGCGGTCAGCACCGCAGCGATCGGGGCGTCCACGGCGCCGAGCGCGATTCTGGACGGTTACCGGACGGCGTTGCTGGTGCCGGTGGTCGCCGCGGGTCTCGGTGCGCTGGTCATGGTCTTCGGTCTTCGCTCGCCGGTGCGGGTGACCGCATGACGATCACAGTGGACTCCTTCGCCGCGATCGAGGAGGAATTCAACGCCTACGTGGGCGCCATCGTCTCGGCGACCATGGTCACCGTCGACGCGAAGAACCGGCCACGGACGCGGGTGCTCATTCCCGTCTGGGAGGTGGTCGACGGGCAACCGCTCGGCTGGCTGGCTACCTTCAAGACCCGGGTCAAGGCGGCCCACATCGCGGGCAATCCGTACACCAGCTTTTCGTACTGGGAGCCGAGGAACAACTCCGTCGCGGTCGACGCGCACGCCGAATGGGTCGACGATGTGGACGTCAAAGCTCAGGTGTGGCGCCTGTATCGCAAGACGAGCCCACGCGGCGCCGGTTACAACCTCGGTGCCTTCTGGCACTCACCGAGTGATCCACGGTTGCATGTGCTGCGGTTGACGCCGTGGCGGGTGCAGGTCATTCGTGGCATGGATCTGCGTAGCAGGATCTGGAAGCCCGCTGCTACACAGTGAATTCGGCGATCCACCCCGGCGATCGTCGGGGTGGATCCGGGTTGTCAGCGACGGAGCAGGCCGGCGAGCCCTTCGAGAAGCAGATTCAAGCCGAAGGTGAAATCAGCTGTATCCGAATGCTTTCCGTCGATGACGAGCGAGGCCAGAGTGTGCATGTGTGGATGCGTTTCGGTGGGGATGAGCGGAAGGAATTCCTCTGCGGACGAAGCGTATTCGGAGGGATCGAGGGGGAAATTGATGGCTTGGAGCGTGAATCCGTAGATGTGGCTGTCGAGGGCGTTCCAGGCCCGGTCGGCTTGTTCGTAGGTGAAGCCCGCGGCGATCAGGCAGGCCAGGGTCGCTTCGACATAGCGCAGCATCGCGGGGCCGACATTCACCCGGGAGCCAAGCAGGCCGGTGGCCCATCGGTGCCGGAGCAGGACCTCGTGGGCCGAAATCGCGCGACGGCGTAGTTCTTCCTGCCAGTCACCACCCGCTTCGGGCACGTAGATCTCCTCGACCACCAGGTCGATGAGCCCGTCGAGGATGTCCTCCTTGTGGGCGACATGGTTGTACAGCGACATGGCTTCGACGCCGAGCGCCTTGGCGAGCTTGCGCATCGACAGCGCGTCGAGGCTCTCCGCATCGGCCAGGGCGATCGCCGCCCGCAGGATTCGTTCCCTGCTCAGCGGGGTACGTGGCGGCATGTTTTCCTCCTTGACCTACTTACGGCGTAAGCGTAGCGTCTGAGGTCAGCGACTTACGCTGTAAGTGCGAAGGAGGGGTCGCTCATGACCGATGTGGATACCGACCGGATGACGGCATGGGTGGCACCGCGCTACGGCGGTGGGGAAGTTCTGCGCACGGAAATCGTGCCTCGGCCGGAGCCTGGTGAGCGGGACGTGGTCGTCTGTGTGCATGCGGCATCGCTGTGCAGCGGCGACCTGCATTTACTCAGTGGCACGCCGTATTTGCTCCGTTTGGGCTTCGGGTTGCGCAGGCCGAAGAATCGAATGATCGGCCAGAATCTCGCCGGTGAGGTTGTTGCTGTCGGTGCCGAGGTCAGTGAATTCCAGGTCGGAGACCGGGTTTTCGGTGAAGTACCCAGCGGGGCGTTCGCCGAGTTCGTCCGCGCCGACGTGAAATGGTTCGCCCTCGTGCCCGATGGCCTGGACATGGAAACAGCCGCTGCCATGCCGGATTCGGGAATGACCGCCCTCCAGGGCTTACGAGACATCGGCAAGCTCGCGCCCGGGCACCGAGTGCTCGTCAACGGCGCATCGGGCGGGGTGGGAACCTTCGCGGTGCAGATAGCGAAAGCCCTCGGCGCCCACGTCACTGCCGTATGCAGCACCCGCCACCTCGACATGGTCCGCGAAATCGGCGCCGACACCGTCATCGACTACACCACAACCGATTTCGCTGCCCGCGGCGAAACCTACGACATCATCTTCGACCTGGCAGGCAACCGAAAACTCCGCGACCACCGCCGCGCCCTCACCCCCGAAGGAGTCTTCATCTCCTCCGCAGGCGCCCCCGGGGGCAACTGGTTCGGCCCTATCCGCTGGTTGGGCTCAGTCCTCCTCACCAACCTCTTCACCTCCCAAACCCTCAAACCACTCCTCATGCGCCCCGCGACTGCGGACCTGCAGTACCTTGCCGAACTAGCGACCACCGGATCCCTGCGCCCCGTGATTCAGCGCCACCTACCTCTGTCGGAGGCCGCGGCCGCGATCAGCCTTTTCGCCGAAGGGCACGCATCTGGGAAGACATTGCTGACCGCGTCGCCTGTCCGATGACCACGGTGTGTCCTCACCGTCGGTCGGCGCGCTGGTCTGAGCGTGTCGGCAGCTCATCTGCTATCAATCGTCGTAGTGACATACTCAGATGAGGTCGAGGAGGTGTGCTGATGGTCGATGTGTTCACCGATGCGCTGTTCACCCCGGCTGATGTGGCGCGCCAGCTGGTGATCCCGAGGAGCACCGTCTACTCGTGGCTCTCGAAGGACGTCGATGGCCACCCCCTGGTTCACCGGGTGCAGCCTGAACGACGTGGTCGAGCCAGCGTGCCGTTCATAGCGATGGTCGAGGCCTACGTGCTGCGGGCACTACGGACCGAATTGCGTTTCAGCACGCCTCGGATCCAGGCTGCGGTGGCGGCGCTGCGAGCAGAGTTCGACACCGAGTACGCCCTGGCGAGTAAGCGGATCGCCACCGACGGTATCGACCTTTTCGTCGAGTACATCGACGGCGAATTCGCCCGCGTGCACGATCGGCAGATACCGGTGCGCGAGTTCATCAGCGACTATCTGCGCTACATCGACTGGGGCGAGGCTGGGTACGCCACCCGCCTGCATCTACCGCGCTTTCCCGCGGCCGCGCCCGTGGTAATCGATCCACAGTTCAACTGGGGTAGCCCGGTTCTCGAACGGACAAAAGTCCCGGTCAGCGCGATCATCGACCTCTTCAAGGCCGGAGAGCCCATCAATGTCGTCGCGGGGGAATACGAGCTCGACGAACAAGAAGTCCAATCCATTGTCCGAGCCGAACTACCAGCAGCCGCTTGAATTCTTCCTGGATCGGGGACTCGGTAAAGGGGTTGCCGCAGGTCTGATCGAACTCGGGTGGCACATCCACCGGATCGTCGACCACTTCCCCAATGATGCTCAGGAGACGACGGACGAGACCTGGATCGAGTTCGGCCTGACTCGGGCCTGGGTTCCGCTCTGCAAGGACGGAAGAATCAAAGGTCGCGCGGTTGAGCGCGCCCCGCTCGAAAAGCACGCTGCGGTGATGTTCTACCTGGACAACCAGCAACTGACGATCAGCGCCATGATCGAGCGGGTGCACAGTGCTCGATCAGCCATCCATCATGCCGTCGAGCGCGGTGGCCCAGCGGCCTACGCCGTGACAGCGCAGGGCATCCGCCGGACCTGGCCATAAACCTGCCATGCCGGTGAGCGGGCCTAATCCGCGCGGAAGAGAGCGGCAAGGTCGACCGTGTGCGCCATCGCCGCGGCGCCCGCGTCGTTGAGGTGCATACCGTCGCCGCTGTCGAATTCGGGCAGGATGAAGTCGGGGCGCGCGGGGTCGGCCACCGCACTGTCCACATCGAAGACGGAGTCGAAAATGTCTGTCCGGCGCAGCCATTCGTTGACCGTGTGACGGGTGGGCTGTGTCTCCACGAGCGGCATGCCGGGATAGACGCAGCCGGCGTAGGGACCGATGGTCGCGACGTGGATGCGTAGGCCTGCGGCGTGTGCCCGGTTCGCGAGATCGGTGAAGCCGGCGATCAGTTCGTCGGCGGTCGCCGAGGGCTGCCCGCCCATCGCACCGAGAATCAGGTCGTTGATGCCGAAATTCACCAGGACGTCGGTGACCCCGGGTACCGCGATCGCATCGGAATCGAAACGCGCTATACCGGATTCGCCGACCTCGGTAGCGGTGAGTCGGTTGCCCGCGATGCCGTTGTTGACCACCCATCCATGAGTAAGTCGGTCGTTGAGTACATCAACGGAACGACGGTTGGCGCTCACTGTAGTGCCGACCCCTTCGAACCAGGAGTCGCCGAACGCCACCGCGATCGGCGGCGCGGTGGGGTCGAGAACGTCCACGCCGGTGACGAAGAACCGGAACGGGACTTCCTGCGCATCGGGGAGTTCCACATCAGCGGTCCGGTCGCCGGTGACGAGATAGGAGATCTCGCCCGGCTGATGGGCAAACGTCGCCAACCCCGTCGATTCAGGCAGGTACAGGCTGAGCAATAGGTCTTGGCCGGCGGCAACCGGCAGGTCGATCGGATCGCTCACGAGATCCGCACCCGGCTCGATGACCGCGCTCGGCTCACCACCGAAGCGAATCTCATGATCGGCATCGGAGTCGATCGCCGAGCCGGCCTTGCGCAACGCCACTCGAGCGGCGCCGATGCGCAGGGGCGTCGCGCCGTACCGGTTGGTCAGCCGCACCCTCACCGCCGTACCACCGCCGGCCATGTGGAGGACATGGCGCACAGTCTCGTCCGCGAACTCGCGTGATTCCGCGAGCTTGATCTGCTCATCGGGGCTGATGACACCGTTCCGGAACCCGGCGACCCAGTTGTTCTGCATGACCACTCCGATACTTGCTGCGCGGAATATTGCGTACGCATAGGTCTACTCGGAGATATTCCTCATGTCAACAATCCTCACGGCAAACATCGACTAGGGTGCTTCACATGTCCGAACTGTTCGACGACCCCCGGCTGACCATCTCCGGCCTGCTCTTCGAGGCACACAGCGGACTCATCGCAAAGCTCGAACCCACCTGGCACGCCCACGGCCTGTCCGGCCTCGACCTCAACGCCCTTCTCCGCCTGAGCCGATCCCCCAACCGCCGCCTACGCATGTCCGACTTGGCAGCCCAAACCGAACTCTCCACCAGCGGAGTCACCCGCCTGGTCGACCGCCTGACAAAATCCGACCTCGTCGAACGCCAACTAGACCCCACCGACCGCCGCATCGCCTACGCATCCCTCACCCCCACCGGCCTCCACCGCCTCGAAGAAGTCCTCCCCGACTACCTGTCAGCCCTCGACACCTGGCTCATCGACGTACTCACCCCCACTCAACTCGACGCCCTGACCACCACCCTCCGCATCCTCCGCGACGCAACCAACCCGTCAGCAACCGCCATCGGGGAGTGATATCTCGCCGGGCCTCCTGGCGCTGGCGCCGACCCAGCTCCCACACTGGATCGAGTCCGGCGCGGCTCACGCCTGCCGCAACACTGTGGTGATCGCTGATGGCGGTTATCAGGGCACCGAGCTGATCAGGTCGCACCGCCGCTCACCCGGTGTCGACCTCCGGAATGGAAACAACGCCCACAAACATGTCCCACCGCAAGGTCCGCGCCCGTATCGAACAGGCCTTCGCCCGTATGAAGACCTGCAAGATCCTGCGGTACTGCCGCTTACGCGGCGCCGGGGTCGCGGTCGCGATGGCCGGGGCAGCCACTCTGGCCAACCTCGCCCACTGAGCTCCGACCACCAGCCTCACCCGACCTCGCCAACCCAGACTTGCGGGCCAACCCTTAGAGCTCCTGACGGGTTCGGTCGGGTAGGGTGAGACATACTGTGGTACAGAGTGTTTTGCTGTGATGCCGCCGTGGATCGTGAATGATGAGTTGTGGGCGGTTATCGAACCGCTACTACTGGTGAAACCGGCAGGGACACCGGGCCTGGCTCAGCATGACCCGAGGCTGGTGTTCCAGGGGGTCCTGTTCGTGTGGTTCACCGGGATCGGGTGGGAAGACCTGCCCCACGAACTCGAGTTCGGGTCCGGGAGGACGTGTTGGCGCAGGTTCGGGACTGGCAAGCTGCCGGTGCCTTCGAGGCGATGCACCAATCGGTCTTGGACCACAGCAACGCCGCCGGGTTGATCGACTTCACCGGGTCATGATTGATGGCTCGCACGTGCAGGCGGAAAAGGGGCTCCGCGACCGGGCCTAGCCCGGTAGGCCGTGCCAAGACCGGTTCGAAGAATCACCTTCTGACCTGAAGAAAGGGTTTCCGCTCGTTGTCGAACTCTCTGCGGCCAATGTCAACGACCACCTGATGCTCTCGTCCTTGCTCGATCGGGTTCCCCTTGCGTGGACGGCCAGTGCCACCGCGCCGCCGGATCAAGACCCTCATCGGCAAAAAGGGCTAGGACCACCCCAGCGTGTGCACCGAGCTGCGGCGATTCGGCATCACCTGCTACGTTCCCCGCCGCGGAACAAGCGACAAGGTCACTACCGACCGCTGGATCATGGAGCAGACCTTCTCCCTACTTTACCCAGTACCGGCGCCTGGCCGTCCGATGGGAACGCCGCATCGACATCCACTACGGATTCCTGAATCTCGGTGCGGCACTGATCTGTTGGCGACGACTCAGCAACCGAACCCGATAGCGGCTCTTAGCCAAGCGGACCTGCGCCAGCCTCACGGAATATATTCGTGCATCCTATTGGCTGCCGCCGGCCAATTTGAAGACAGCCACGCGCGATCACGAATGGGGTGCATACGGAAGTTTCACTCCCGCAAGCTTCATCATCTCTTCGTATGACCTTTGCATTACCGAAAGGCTCCTCAGAAGCTCATGTGCGGCAGCGCGGGCTTCTTCCAAATCGCCTGCGTCGATAAGTTCCTCAAGTTCGCGAGCGTCGGAAACCAGGATGCTCAATGTATCACCCTGCATCAATAGCCCGGGAAATTTTCGACCACTCCATCTGATCAATGAGTAGTCACCCTGCGTTTCGAGCACTTCAGCGGTGTGTTCCATTATTCCTCAATTCGGGTAGAAGGTGATGTAGGGCTCGCCGTCGACGAGGCGACCGGTGAATATGTCTATTCGACGCCCGGCGCCAAGCTCGTGTGGGCCCTGTGGTAATGAACCTTGGATTCTGCTGCGGGTCCTCGAATTGATGTCGGATATCACGTAGTCCCAATCCGAGTACCCGTGTGACGTACCAGCTGCCCTGCTGCCTACTACGCTAATCTCGACGCCTCTCAAGTTTGCGGCATTCTGAATTCTTTGGGCCTCGCTTGCGGATATATTATCAATGTGGCCACCGTTGCCGTACGTCGGCTGGCGGTAGTCTGGATTGAGGCCTAGTGGATCCTGCCACATCGTCGGGTTGTGGGGGTAGGTGCTCGGATTTGCTGCAGGTGCAAGGCCGAGCGGATCGAGCGTGGTGAACCGTCCGACATGCGAATCGTACATTCGGAACCGGTTGTATTTGAGTCCTGATTCGTTATCGAAAAACTGCCCAGGAAAGCCGTGGGGCGGGACATCTTCACCGGCCCAACTGGTAACTCCCCACAGGCTGCGATACGCCACGGCTGTAGAATTCGCGGAGGACGCCTCGATCAATTGGTCGGGCGATCCTGTGGGGTCCGAGAGGGTTATTGAAATCCCTGATGAGGTCGCGCTTGTTGTGGGTTGTGATTTAGTTTGAGTCAATAATGTATATTCTTCTGGAATATACTGCCAACGTGTTATGGAGTCCTTGCCTGCTATCTGTTCAATTACTAAATCGTCATCATTCGTAAAGGTGACGTGAGCAAGTGTCGAGGCGCCATTATCTGCAAAGTTGCTTTTCGATATGCGGCGGGCTAAAGCGTCGTACTCGTATTGCCACCACTCTCGCTCCGGTGTGTAGACATCGGTGAGTTGGTCGAAGGCGTTGTAGCGGTAGTGCCAGACGGCCGGTTTGCGGGAGATTCGGGTGGTTACTTTGCGGATGAGGCGGCCGGCGGGGTCGTAGTAGTAGTGGTTGCGGCCGTCTCGGACGAGGAGGTTGTTGTGGTATTCGCGGCCTTCCATTCGCTGGGGGGCGGCTGGTTCGGCGGGGGTGGGGGAAGGGGTGGGGAGGCTGGCGGTGATGTTGGAGAGGGGGTCGTATTCGTAGGCTTCGGTGAGGGTGTTGTTGCGGGTGATGGTGTTGACCCGGCCGATGGGGTCGAGGGTGTAGGTGGCGTGGGTGGGAGGTGTGTCGGGGCGGGTGGTGGTGTGGTGGGTGAGGTAGCCGTCGGGGCGGTAGGTGTAGTCGTCGCGGCGGATGGTGAAGGGGGCGGGGCGGTTTGCGGTCGAAGGGCCGAAGTCGCCGAGGTCGAGGGTGAATTCTTCGGCGGGGAAGCCGGTGACTTGTTGGGTGGCGATGTTGCCGGTGGGTGTGAAGGTTCGGTCGATTTGGACTTCACCGACGCGCCAGCCGGTGAGGCGACCTGCGGGGTCGTGGTTGAACGAGATCTCGGTGTCGTCCGCGTGGAGGGCGGTGACCTGACCGAGGGTGTTGTGGCGCCAGGTGGTGACGGAGCCGGTGGGAGTGGTGCGGCGGATGCGGCGGCCGCGGTGGTCGTAGTCGTTGACCAGCGGTGGTTGGTCGTCGAGTTGTTGGGTGGCGACCTGACCGGTGGGGGTGTAAGTGAATCGCAGTGTGTGGGTGACGGTTTCGTCAGTGCCGTTGACGGCGGTGAGGACGCGACCCGCGGGGTCGTGGGTGTAGGAGAGGAATTCGCCGGTGTCGGCGGTGATAGACGTCAGATTGCCGAGGATGTCGTAGCGGTGGTGGCGGGTGACGCCGGTGGCGGGCGTGACCGTCGCGACGCGGCCGGTGATGGTGTGGGTGTATGTGGTGGTGGCGCCGGTGTAGTCGGTTTCGGCGATGAGCCTGCCCGCGAGGTCGTATTCGTAGGTCCAGCGTTGGCCGAGCGGGTTGATGACGGCGATGAGTTGGCGTTCGGTGTTGTAGAGGTAACGAGTGGTCGAGCCGTCGGGGTCGGTGCGGGTGGAGACTTTGTCGAAGCCGCCGTAGGTGTAGCGAGTGATGCCGCCGTTGCGGTCGGTGTGGGTGAGGAGATTGTTCTCGCCGTCGTAGGTCCAGGTTTCGGCGAAGCCGTCGGGGTCGATCCGCCGGGCGGGGCGACCCGAGGCGGTCCATTCGTAGTGGGTGGTCTGCCCCAACGGGTCGGTGACCCGGACGGGTCGGCCGAAGGTGTCGCGGCGGATTTCCGTGGTCGCGCCGTACGGGTCGGTGACGGTGATCGGCAAGCCTGCGGCGTCGACTTCTATCCGGGTGACAGCGCCGTCCGGATCGCGGACTTCGCTGACCGCACCACAGGGATGGTGGGCGTATTCGGTGCGTGCGCCTGCGGCATCGGTGACGGCGACGAGATTGCCCGCCTTGTCCCACTCTCGATGCACGGTTGTGCCGTCGGGCTGGGTTATGGCGGTGGGACGGTTGGCGTAGGCGTATTCGACGGTGATGTCGGTGCCGTCCGGGCGGACGATTCTGGCTACGTCGCCGTCGGCCGTGTACTCGTAGCGGGTGATCGCACCGTCGGGTTCGGTGACCTTCAGTGGTTTACGGGCGGTGTTGTAGTCGATATGACGGCGCCCGCCGTCGGCAGCGCGGAAGTCTCGCAGGCGTAGGTCGTTGTCGAATCCGTAGCCTGTGACGCCTCCACGTGAGTCGGTGAGCCGGGTGAGACGACCCGTGCCGTCACCGAGTTCGAGGTATTCGTAATCCGCGTTGAACACACCGTCGGCGCCGCGCTGGGTGATGACGCGGCCTGCGTCGTCGTAGATGTTGACGACCCAGCTGCCGTTGGAGTCCGTCCACGACAGCATGCGGTGGTGTTCGTCGTAGGTGTAGCGGATGGTTCCGCCGACTCCGTTGGTTTCCGCAGTCAGTTCACCGTTGTCATAGCCGAATTCGCGTACACGGGTGAACGTTTCGATCCCGTCGACTTCGCCCGCCACGGTGATCGAGTTGATGCGACCGTTGGCTGTATCCAGAAGTACTCGGTAGCCACCGGAGGAGGTGACCTCGGTCGGGTCTCCATTACTGTTGTAGTGGAATCTGACTCGGTTGTGGTGACGGTCGGTGATCGCGGAGATCGCGAAATTGCCGAGGAGCGTGTCGATGCCGCCGAGCACGGGCTCGGGAGCGAAATGCCACACCAGTTCCCGATCCGGATCCCACAACCGATAGCCACCGGCTTCGGTGCGAGTGAGTTTCCAGCGTTGACCACCGGTGATCGGTTCGACACCGACACCGACCTCGGCATGTGGATAGGGCAGCAACATGCCGTCTTCGAATACGACCGTGACGCAATCCTCTTCGACGACCACCCGCATGTCCAAGGTGGCCGACCAAGAAGGGCCGAACCAGCGGCCGAAGCGGTAGTTGGAATGGTGGGCGCGTTTCAACACCAACCGAAGGACGCCGGGCAGATCGAGGTCGGTAAGTGGAAGGAGGAATTCGCCGGTCGCGGGGTTGACCGGGTCTCCGACCTTGGGCGTTTGTTCGTCGGTACTGTTGCTGGCCGGTCCGTCCTCTTGCGCGGTGTTACCCGCGCTGGGCTCACCGGCACCGCCATTGTCCTGGTCTGAACGAACTCTCGGATCGGTGTTGTTGTTCTGCTGGTCTGTTGTGTCGCTGTGACTACCCGGGTCTGTGTCTCCGGAGGAGTCGCCGTCGGGGTGACCGGGGCGGTTGGCCTCCGGTGCCCTGTCACCGTCCTGGTCGGTCGCGTCGCCGTTGGTGGGGGTGGAATCGCCGTCCGGTGACGCGGCGGGCGCGGATTCGGGGTCCGGCGCCGAACCCTCGGAATCGGGAGTTGGTTTTCCCGAAAGGGATTCGTCGGTGGTGTTTGTGTTCGGTGCCCCGTTTTCGGAGGAATCGTTGTCCGGTGACGCCGAGGCCGGGGATTCCGGCTTCCCGCTCTCGGGACCATTGTTGTCGGGTGTGGAATCGCCGGTGAGGGTCGACGGGTTGTCAGCGGGGTTCACCACAGCAGGCTCGCCCGATTGCCCGTCGGGGTTGGTGGGGGCCGGGTCGCCCGCTTGCGCGGCTGGGTTGGTCGGTGGCGCGTCAGGAGACGTGCTCGCCGGGTTCGCGGCGGGAGCTTCGGGCGTGGCGGGCGGGTTGGCTGCCGGTGGATCGCCGACAGTGGCCGCGGGGTTCGTTGCCGGTGCGGAGGGATTGTCCGGGGGATCGGCGACCGACTGGGCAGGCGCGGACGGCGCCTCGGGCGCGTTTCGTCCGCCTGCACCGGCGGCGTTGTCGAGGACGCTGCGGGCGGTGTTGCCCGCATCCGCCACATCGGTGACCCGGTTCACGGTGCTGGCAGTCAGCTTCGCGGCGCCGCCTGCGCCACCCGTCGCGAGGGTCGTCAGGGCATCACCGGTGAGGGCTCCCAACGCCTCGGTCGGATTTGCCTTGAACCCGGCGAGCATTGCCGAGGCAGTCGCTTTCGGGTCTGCGGCCGCGAGGATCATCCCCGTGCTCATGTCCGACATCTTCGACATGTACTCGGCGGGGTGCGTCGCGTTGTACAGATCCAACGGATTGATCGACCGCACGAATTGCACCAGGCCGGTCAGCGAGGTCAGCAGTCCGGTCGTGATATTTGCCTGAGCGTGCTCCATCATCGCGCCGAGGTCTTCGAAATTGCTTCCCCAACGAGACAGGAAAGGCGGCTCTTCCGGCGCGGTCTCCGTGGCGGCGGTAATTGCCGTGACGGCCGTGTTCGCCGCATTATCCCGTTGTGTACGAGCACCGTTGAGAATGGAACGTGCCTCGTCGCGCATCGCGGTCCACGTATCGGTCAGGCTTTTACCCTCGCGGTCGTCGTCGGACTTGGCGTTCCACTCGTTTTTCCGATCGCGTTCCTCGTTGTCGGCGGCTTGCCATTTCGCGATCGCCTCGGCGGCCTTGGTTTGCGCGGCCTCGACCTCGTGCACCCAGGCATCCAGGGCGCCCTTGGCCTTGCCCATCGCATCTGCGCCGTCCCACCACAGCTTCGGCTGCTTGGCGAATTCCTCGTGGAATGCCGTGGATGCGTCACCGGTCCAGTCGGAGACATCGATCTTTCGGAGAGCGTCACCGGTTTGGTCTATCGCCGTACCGATCTGACCGAGTTGTTCGGCAACCTCTCGGATCTTGGCCGGCTCACCGCGGATCAGCTCTTTCGGATCGGTGGTTTCGCCGAGCTCCTTCTCCGGCACCGCGCCACCGGTGGCGTCGACGATCTTGTCGCCCGCGTCGTCGAGCCACTCCGACAACCCGTCCGCACCAACAGCTTTCGCCGCGCCCGACCACGTGTCCAACGCAGAGTTGTAGGCCTGACCGACCTTTTCGGTCGCGGACTCGAGACCCTCTTCGATGGAGTCACCGAGATCATTGATGAAATCGCCGATACCCATAGCTACTGCCCCCCGGCGGATTGCTTTGCTTGCTGAATTTCTGCGACCTTGGCCGCGACACCGGTATCCGGCAGGAACATGCTGCCCAAACCGCTCTGATCAGGCGTGTCACCGGACACCAGGTACTCGCCCACCTGCCCCAACGTCGAGACGTTGTCACCCATATGCGAGAACGCTGTGCCGAAAGAATCCGCGCTGTAGTCGGCTTGGGTGGCGAGATTCCAGGTGTTGTTCGACAACACCTCGCCCCAGTCCATCGCCTCGATCTCCGCTTTGCTCAGATGCGGATTCCCCGCGAGGTGGGTGAACATCTGCTTGAACGAAGTAGAGACCTGGTCGTCGATCAGGTGGTAACGACCTGCGGACAAGTCGAGAATTTCGGCGATCGCGTTACCCGACTGCACCAACGCCCGTACACCCCACGACCAGCGTTCGGCGAACGTTTCGAAGGAGGCTTGCACATTCGCCTTACCTGCCTCCATCGCCGACATCGTCAGCTCCGCGAACCCGCGCCCGGTCGCAGCGGTCTCCTCGATACCGAACTCTTTGAGCTCGCTGACGATGGTGTTGATCCCGTTCGCGGCCTGGGTGAGCAGGGCCGGATCGACATTCAGGTCCGACATCAGCGGCGCTCACCAGCAGCCGATGGTTCCTCCGTCACGACCGGCGGGAATACCATCGGCGCCGCACCCGACATGTCGACTGCCACACCGGTCGGCTCCTGCTGCCCCTCGGCGAACTCACGCAAACGTCGACCGAGGAAGGTGTGGAACCGGTACTCCTGATCCGCGACCACACCGCGGGCACTCATGAACCGCGCGTACTCCGGCAGACCCGTGAATGCGCACAACCACGCAACCCCGCCGGACTCCATCGTGAAGACCCGGTCTTCAGGGCCGACCAGGGGCACCAGCAGCGTCGACGCGTCGAACGCCGCCGTCAGTGCGTTCGGCACGCCGAACCCGGCATAGAACGCGGCGATCTCCGAACGCAGGCGCGCTGAATCGACCTCGACCATCGTCATGTCCGCTCCCCGATCTCCCCTCGGACAAATCAGGCACCCACGGTAGCGAACGAACGGCGCCACCTCCACCGTGCCGTCAGTCACCGGCGTCACCCCCACCCAACTCGACGGCCTGGTCACCGCCCTCCGCATCCTCCGCGACGCAACCAACCCGTCAGCGACCGCACAACAGAGCCTGCTGGCCTATCCTGGATGTGAGGACCTGGGAGGGACGATGACCAGCAAACCTGCCGAAGAATCCGATCCGCGAGCACGGTGGCGCCATCTGCCTGCTGAGCCCGATCGGCTGATCGAGGAAACCGCCACCGACACCAAGGCGACCGACCACGGGTTTCCTGTCGTCGACGTCACCGAGGATTTCGTCCGCAAGTACGGGCTCTGAACCGGAACCTCAGTCTGCGAGTTCGCCTGTGGTGCGCCAGGATTGGCGTTCGGCGTCGAACGCCTCGGCCTGGGTGGACCGGAATGTCGCGATCGAGTCGGCGTTGTCGGCCAGAAAGCGCCGGTAGTCGGCGAGGCGGAATTCTCCGTCCTGCGCGGTGATCGCCACCTTCCCCGCAGCGAAGTCGGCGCGCAGGTCGAGCAACTCGTCCGCTTCCACGGGGTGCCAGCGAATGCGGTCGAAATACCGGAGCAGCCATGGTGTTTCGGCTTCCTCCGCGAACCGGTCGACGCCGGGTCCGGCCGTGCCGGACGGTCTTGCCCGGTGGTTCCAGACCTGGGTGGTCCGGCCGACGAACTGGTAGCCGCCGGGGCCCTCCATGCCGTAGATGCACAGGTAGGCGCCGCCGATGCCGACGGCGTTTTCGGGGGTCCAGGTGCGGGCGGGGTTGTATTTGGTGGTGACCAGGCGGTGGCGGGGGTCGGTGGGGGTGGCGACGGGGGCGCCGAGGTAGACGTCGCCCAGGCCGAGCACCAGGTATTCGGCGTCGAAGACGGTGCGGTACACGTCGTCGACGGAGGTGAGTCCGTTCATGCGGCGGATGAACTCGATGTTCCACGGGCACCAGGGGGCGTCGGCGCGGACGCCGTGCATGTAGCGGGTGATCGCTTCGCGGGTGGCCGGGTCGTCCCAGGAGAGTGGGAGGTGGACGGTGCGGCTAGGGACGACGAGTTGATCCGAATTCGGCAGTTGCGCTTCGGCTTCGGTGATCAGGTCGAGGAGCGTCGGGATGGGAAGCAGGGCTGGGTCGACGCGGATCTGCAGCGAGCGGATGCCGGGGGTGAGTTCGAGGACGCCGCGGGCGCCGAGGGCGATGAGGTGCTGGTGCAGGGCGTGTACGCGGGCCCGTAGGCCGAGATCGAGGGTGAGGGTGCCGTATTCGACGAGGACGCCGTCGTCGCCTTGGCGGCGGTAGGTCACGCTGGTTTCGTCGTCGGCTTCGGTGCGGAGCAGGATGCCGTCGTCGCCGTCGCGTCCCGCCGAGACGACCGTGCCTATGGATGCGCGCCGCTGCGTACCCAAAGCTCCTGCGGGAGCGGCATGCTCGGAGCGGATCGCCACGAAACGAACGGTGTCGCCCGGTGTGAGCTGGCCGAGTTTCCATCGGTCGGCGGCAACCACGGTCACCGGGCAGACGAAACCGCCGAGACTCGGTCCGTCGGGGCCGAGGAGGATGGGGGTGTCACCGGTGAAGTCGAGCGCACCGATCGAGTAGGCGTTGTCGTGGATGTTCGACGGGTGCAGTCCCGCTTCGCCGCCGTCGGTGCGCGCCCACTCCGGTTTCGGGCCGATCAGGCGTACACCGGTGCGGTCGGAGTTGAAGTGCACCTCGTAGTCGGTGCCGAGAATGGTGTCGAAGTCCTTGCGGGTGAAGAACTCCGGTGCGCCGTGCGGTCCTTCGGTGACGGCCAGTTCCCAGCGCTTGCCGAAGGCGGGGATGTCGGTCATGGGGACGGCGGCGGCCAGGCGGGTTCTCGGCTCGCCCAGCTCGAGCGTGTCGTCGGCGCGCAGGGCAGCACCGGTGCCGCCACCGAACTTGCCGAGGGTGAACGTCGCGGCACTGCCGAGGAACTGCTCGACCTGGATACCACCGGACACCAGCACGTAGGTCCGCATCCCGGGCCCACGGATCGCCCCGATATCGAGCACCCCACCGGCAGGCACCTCGACCGTGCGCCATTGCTCGACCGGACGACCGTCGACCCGCACCTCGGCGACCGCTCCGGTGACACACACCCACGTCGCCGCACCGAACCGCAACGCGGGCCCGCCGAGTGTGCATTCCAGCCCTGCCGCCCCCTCGGCGTTGCCGAGCACTCGGTTACCGAGCCGGAACGAGAGGTCGTCCATCGGCCCAGAGGGCGGAACCCCGATGTGCCAGTAGCCGATTCGCCCGGGCCAGTCCTGCACGGTGGTCTGCATTCCTGGCCGGACGACCTGGATCCGTCGCTGGACGGACGGCTCCCGGTCTGCGGTGTCGGTGTCCGACGCGGGCGCCGACTTCGAGACCTGGACGGCATCGGCACCCGTGGTCGGAAAGATGGCTTCGGTCGGGGCCGCGGTGACACTGGAATCTGTGAGGGTGCGGCTCATCGGGTCACCACCATTCGGACGGGAGTGGGATCGAATCCGTTGCACGGATTGTTGATCTGGGGGCAGTTGGAGACCAGGACGAGGGTGTCGATCTCCGCGCGCAAGGTCACCTTCTTACCCGGCGCCGACAGTCCGTCGACGATGCCGAGCGTGCCGTCCGCCTCCACTGGCACATTCATGAACCAGTTGATGTTGGACACCAGATCCCGCTTGCCGAGGCCCCATTCGAGAGCGGCCGTGAGGAAGTTCTCCACGCAGGCGTGCTGGTGGCGGGTGTGGTGGCCGTAGCGGAGGGTGTTGGATTCCTGGGAACAGGCGCCCGCGATGGTGTCGTGGTTACCGACCTCGTCGGCGACCACGGTCATCAGCGCGGTGCCGCGTTCGGTGCGCAGCACACTGCCGGTGGTGAGGAAGATATTGCGCTGGGCGGCGATGGTTGCCTGGGCGCTGTAGCGGTCGGTGTGGTCGGCAGCCGAGTACAGCAGGCAGTCGACAGCCTGGTTGCCGTGCAGGTCGATGATCTCGAGTTGCTCGCCGGCCCGGACGATCGCCGACCACGGCGCCCGCGCCGGAACAGTCTCGTCCAGGACGACGGTGCGGGTGGACGTTGTCATGCCGGAACCTCCGTGTGCTGTGCGGCCGCCCACGCGGCCTCGGTGTTCTCCACGGCCCGTCGGTACTCGGGGTCGTCGTTCGGTGAGTCGAAAGTCTCTGCGGCCCAGGCGATCAGATCGAGGTCGCCGGTAGGGCGATCGTCGAGCGGGTGGGCCGCATTGGCGACCAGCAGGGTCACCGGAAGATGCACGAACAGGTCGATCGCCCCGCCCGCCGGACCGTTGCCGGTCGCCGCGAGGGCACCGTCGGCCCCTACGCGCACCCCACGGAACAAGGCGATCGACGGCCCGACATCGCGCGGCTCGAGCCCCTGCTTGGCCGCGGCCAGGTGCAGCTGGTGGCGGGCTTCGCCGGTCGGACCGCACAGGGTGTCGTGGTGCCCGGAGGTATCGGTGAGCACGGTGGCCAGCACGCGCCCCTGATCCGACAACAGTGGATGACCGGCGCTCAGATACGCCTGCCACGGGACCTTCACGGTGTCGGCGACATTCAAGCGCTCCCAAGGTGATTCGGCGCGCAGCAGGAACAGATGCGCACACGTTGCCCCGGAGGGGTCGGACAAGCGAACCCTGGTCCCGCGGCCGAGGACGACATTCGCATAGCCGCCGGACGGAATACGCAGCGCCAGAGTCGGTTCGACGCCCGGCGGTATCTCCGGGCGGGCAATCGTGGCAGCCGCAGCCTGGGCCCGCGCGTGGGCTCGCGCGCCATCGGTGGATCCGGTCGCTATCGCGATTTCCTCGGTAAGGGCGGGAGTGGGCGCGGTGTCCTGGCCCCGCGCGGCGTCTGCGGATGGGGTAACCGTCATCAGGATCCTCCGTACATGCAGGCCGAGAGTTCTCGGCAAAACGGTTGATGGACTGGGTGATTCGTCGGCCTCTGCACCGCAGCGACCGGGTTGCGGCGGCAACCAGGCAGTGCTGAGGTGCTGGTCGGTTGATCACCACGCTCTGGTGGCGTCGGCTTCTCGGGCGATGCCGCCACCAGAGCGCGGTGATCTTGATCCACGCGCTCAGGCGGGAGCTGGTGCGACCGCCGGTTCGACCGCCTCGGATTTGGTGACCACGACCCGGTACACCACCGCGCCGACGGCGAGAATCACGCCGACCGACAGCGGTCCCGCCCACAACTGCCACCAGCTACCACCGGCGGGCGTGTACACCTCGGGTCGCGGCCAGGCCAGGTTGATCACCATCGCGATGCCCCACACCACCGCCAGCGCGTTGACCGGAACGCCCCAGCGGCCGAGGGTGAACAACGTCGTGTCCTCGGGCGCGGGCAGACCCTTGATCCGCCGCACCAGCAGCGGCACCGTGACCAGCAGATACGCCAGGTACAGGCTCACGATGCACACACTGGCCAGCGTGGCGAAGATGGCCGGGTTGCCCAGGTTCAGCACCAGCAGCCCGATGCCGAGCGCGCCGATCACCACGGCGGGCCACACGGGCGTACCGAACCTCGGATGCACGGTGGAAAGGGCCTTGGCGAAGGGCAGCTTGCCGTCACGTGCCATCGAGAACATCAACCGCGAACCGGCCGTCTGAATCGCGAGCGTGCACACGACCACCGCCACCGCCACACAGCCGAGCAGCACCGACCCGGCGGGACTGTCGAGCTTGGCCATGATGACGTAAGCCAATCCGCCGGAGGCCAATTCGCCGTCGGTGAGGCTCGGTGCCGCCATCAGCGCGCCAAGCAGCATGAGCCCACCGCCGAGCGCCGACACCGACAGCGCGAGCAGAATCGTGCGCGGGGCGACCCGGCGCGGATTCTTCGTCTCCTCGGAAAGCTCACCGGCGGAATCGAATCCGACCATCACGTACGCCGCCATCAGGCCCGAGATCAGGAACGCCGCCCAGAACGGACCGGGCGCGGCCTGATCGGTCTGCAACACCACGGCCGGACCGCGTTCGGAACCCGAGAAGAACAGCCCGATGATGGCGAGCACACCGACGATCTCGATGGTGACCCCGATCGAGTTGATCCGCGCCATCAGATCGATCCCGATCACATTGATCGTGGTGGTGACCACCAGCAGCACGCTGCCCAGCAGCACCGCGTTCATCGCGCCGTCGCGTGAAGTGAGCGCGGTGTCGGAGCCGATGATCTGGAAGCCGCTCCAGATCGTGGGCAGCACCACCTGCAGGGCGATGGCGGCGGCCGCCGCGGTGACCACCTGGGCGATCACCATCATCCAGCCGGCGAACCAGCCGACGAGGCCACCGGCCAACCGGCGCGACCACTGATAGATGCAGCCCGAGATCGGATACCGCGCGGCGAGCTCGGCGAAGTTCAGGGCGACGAGGAACTGCCCGGCGAAAACCAGCGGCCACGTCCAGAAGAACGCGGCACCGCCGAACGAATAGCCGAAACCGAAGAACTGGAAGATGGTGGTGAGGATGGAGACGAACGAGAAGCCCGCCGCGAAGGACGCGTAGCGCCCGAGCTTGCGGTGCAGGACGGGTTCGTAGCCGAACTGGGCGAGGTCGGCGCCGTCGCGCGCGGCGTCGGGCGGGGCTGGGGTGGCGAGCGTCGTGGCCATATCGGAGTCCTTCGGCGGTGCGGCCAATATCTATCAGTCGATAGTTTTGCGCTCGCGATCGCTCGAACGGTGTCGTGCGTGTATCGACTCCGAGGCGTGCCGTAACTTCTGTGTTGCCTACGTTTCTGTCGAATGACAGAAATTGAACGGTTCCGCATCGCACCTGGTGAGGTGCCCATTGCGGGAGTGGTGACGCACCGGTGACACAATCGACGCCGTGGCAAACCTCGGACCCGGGCGTCCCCGGCTGGAACAGCGCCGTCGGCGCGGGACGACGCCGCGCGCGGAAATCCTCGACGCCGCGGCGGAGCTGTTCACCACCAAGGGGTATGCCAACACCTCCACCCGCGCGGTCGCCGACGCGGTCGGCATCCGGCAGGCCTCGCTGTATCACCACTTCGCGGCCAAGGACGACATCCTCGACGCGCTGCTCGCCGAAACCGTCGCGGGCCCGGTGGAATTGGCGCACAAGCTACACGCCGAGCCCGAGGACGCCACGACCAAGCTCTACGCGCTCGCCCTGTTCGACGTGCGCCAACTGCGCGGCGCGCGCTGGAATCTCGGCGCCCTGTACCTGCTGCCGGAACTGCGCACCGAACGTTTCGTCGCCTTCCGTCGCCGCCGCGACGAACTGCGTGAACACTACGAGCGTCTCGCCGCCGAATCATGTACTGCGGCAGGGCAATCCGACGATGCGCGGATTCTGCCGTTCCGGTTGGTCGAGACGGTGATCGCGATCAGGTCCGACGAAGGGTCCGCGGGAGAGGAGGCCGAGCGCGTCATCCCGGATGCGATCGTGCGCATCGTCGGTCATCACGGGGCGATGGATACGGTGCGAGCGGCCGCCGACGCAGTGCTCGACCGTCTGTCGGACTGAGTGACCGGCGCGGCGCGAGGCCGCGCCGGAAACCCCTCAGCCCTTGATGAACGCGAGGATGTCGCTGATCAGCTCCTGCTGGTAGGAACCGAAGATGCCGTGCGGCGCACCGGGGTACACCTTCAGCGTGCCGTCCTTGACCAGCTCGATCGACTTGTGCGCCGAGTTCGCGATGGGCACGATCTGATCGTCGTCGCCGTGCGCGATGAGGATCGGTACCTCGAGGGCCCGCAGGTCCTCGGTGAAATCGGTCGCCGAGAACGCGGCGACACACTCGTAGGCGGCCTGGATGCCCGCGAGCATGCCCTGCCGCCAGAAGTCGTCCATGGCGCCCTTGGACACGGCGGCACCCTCGCGGTTGAAGCCGAAGAACGACGGGGCCAGCTCCTGGTAGAAGTTGGACCGGTCGGCCAGCACCCCGGCGCGGATGTTGTCGAACACCGACATGGGCAGACCGTCGGGGTAGGCCTCGGTGGCCACCATGATCGGCGGCACCGCGCCGATGGTGACGACCTTGGCGACCCGGTCCCGGCCGTGGCGCGCCGCGTAGCGCACAGCCTCGCCGCCACCGGTCGAATGCCCGACGACGATCACGTCGCGCAGATCGAGCGATTCGACGAGTTCGGCGAGGTCACGCGCGTAGGTGTCCATGTCGTTGCCCTGCCACGGCTGCGCGGAGCGGCCGTGTCCACGGCGGTCATGCGCGATGACGCGAAAGCCCGCGTCGGCGAAGGTCTTCCGCTCGAGCGCCCAGGCGTCGGAGCTCAGCGGCCAGCCGTGGCTGAAGACGATGGGCTGCCCGGTGCCCCAGTCGGAGAAGTAGATCTCGGTGCCGTCGGATGTCGTGAAGTAGGGCATGGCGATCCTGTCGAACGAGGTGGATGGATAGGTTGCTCATAGTTGTCGAGCGCGGGTGGGCTGTCGCCTACCCGAACGGCCGCGAATCCCGCTATTTCGGACGAACAGTAGATTTGTGGCTATGTCTGCAGCCCCGGATCGCCCACGCCACAACACATCTACTGGGACACGGCGTATCGGGTTTCTCCTGTTCGACGAGGTGAAGGCGCTCGACTACGTAGGCCCGGCCGAGGTGTTCGTCGAGGCCAATCAGTTCGCCGATGCCTACGAGATCGTTCTGCTCTCACCCACCGGCGCGCCCGTGCAGACCTCGGTCGGCGGGGGAGTTGCTGTGGACGCGGCGGCCGCCGATGTGCTCGCGCTCGACACGCTGGTCGTGCCGGGCAGCGAGGTGCGCCCGGCCCAGTTCGTCCGGCCGGAACTACTCGACGCGGCACGTGTCCTCGCCGCGCGGAGCAGGCGGGTGGTGTCGATCTGCAGCGGTGCCTTCGTGCTCGCCGAACTCGGGCTGCTGGACGGGCGCGGCGCGACAACGCACTGGAAGTTCGCCCCCGAGCTGGCCCGCCGGTATCCGCGCGTGGAGGTGCTGGCGGATCGGATCTTCGTCCGCGAGGCCGATATCGCGACGTCAGCCGGTGTCGCCGCGGGCATCGACCTCGCGCTGGCGCTGGTCGCCGAGGACCTTGGCAGCGCCGTGGCCCGTCGGGTCGCCCAGGGTCTGCTGGTCTACCTCCAGCGATCCGGCGGGCAGGCACAGTTCTCGACACCGTTGCGCGCGGTGGCGCTACCGCCGGGCCCGGTGCGCGCGGTGACGGACCTGATCGCCGAGGACCCGTCACGACGGCACAGCGTGCAGGAACTCGCCCGCCACGTGAACGTGAGCCCACGCCACCTCACCCGGCTCTTCACCGAGGAGGTCGGGCTCAGCCCGGCCGAATACGCGGCGAACATGCGCTTCGATCTGGCCCGCGCCCAGCTCGAGGCGGGCAGCTCGGTGCGACGGGCCGCCGCCGACGCGGGCTTCACCAGCCCCGAGGCGCTGCGGCGCACCTTCATCGCACGGCTCGGTGTGTCGCCGTCGGATTACCGGCGGCGGTTCACCTCGGGGCTCAGCGCCTGAGTCAGCGGGAGGTCGGCGGCGCGATTTGCCAGTGCTCGTTGAGGGCGGCGGCGATCTCGGGCAGCACGGTGATCGGAATCCGCTTGGCGCGCAACATTTCCCGGATCTCGTTCACCTGTTCCCGCTTGCGCATGTCGTAGGCGCCCGAGACCGGGCCCATGACCGGTGGGATCGAGAGCAGCACGAGTTCGTCGCCGTTCTCGGTGAGGTCCAGGGCCAGTGCCCAGCGGCCGCGTTCGTCGAGGGTGAACCGCCCGGCCACCACCCGGTCCCACGGCACCGTGGCCGACCGGAACGGGGTCCGCACGTAGATGCCGTGCTCGGTGAGCTCGACGACATCGCGGACGAACAGCGCGACACCCGCCGCCACGCCGCCGACGGCGCCGACCAGCAGGCCGGTCACCACCCGGTTGGCGCCGAACATCGCCACCATCAGCCCGGCGATCCCGATGGTGACCAGCAGCCCGATCAGGCAGTAGAACAGGCTCCTGCTCGCGGGCACGACCCCGGCACGCACGTCGGCCATGCGGACCTCCCTCTCACGATTCGTGGCCAACCCTAGCGCCGGTCACGCGATCGGGCTCACGACCCGAGGGATACCGCCGCTTCGGAGGTCTCGACCAGGAAGGTGAAGGTTTCCTGGAAGTACAGCTGGACCGTCTCGGCGTCGTGGCTGAGGTAACCGATCGACAGGTCCTGACCGATAGCCAGTTCGAAGTCGCCGCCGCGGGTGGTGAGGGCGAAACCACCGGTGATGGCCGGTGCCCAGATGATCTCGCCGTCGATGAGGCGCTCGATGTGGGTGCGGATCGGGTGGCCGTGGTCGGAGGTTTCGCTGACCTTGGTGTAGAGGTCGGCGCTGAGCAGTACCGAGTAGGGGCCCTGGACACCGGCCAGGCGCAGCCCGGTGAGGGCACGCGAGATGGCGTCGGGGATGTCGACCACATTGCTCGGCAGCGTGATCGGGGTGCAGGACGCGGCGGCGCGGATGCCGGTGATGCCCGCGGCGGCGTAACCCTCGAAGATCGCGCGGTCTTCGGCGAAGGCGATCTTCTGGGCGGCGTCTTTGAGGTTGTCGAGGTCGGCGTCGGGGGCGCCGCGTTCGATGTCGTCGAGTTCGGAGCGCTGCAACGTGAAGGGCACCCGGAGTTCCACGAGCGGTTGCACCACGCGCTGGTGTGCCTGCACACCGTCGTCGGGGGAGTCGATCGGGGTGAGCCTGCCGCGGTTGAGCGCCGAGTAACCGACGCCGTGCGGGCCGGAGACGTCGACGACCCGGCGTCCGGCGATATTGCGCTTGAACGTGCGGGTGGCCTCCTCCTCGATCTCGGCCCAGGCCTCGTCGGTGATCGGCGCGAGTTCGCGATGCAGGTTGTTCATTCGGATACTCCTTCTCATCGAGTTTTCATCGAGCCGATGGCGAGGGCGCCGTCGGAACCCGCTGCGGAGGTATTTGCCCGTTCCACCGGAATTATCTCGGGCAACGGTCCGGATTCCGCCTCGTCGGCGATGTTCGCGGGCGCGTCGGGCAGATCGTCGAGGAAATCGACGGTCGGGGTGAAGAACAGGGTGCCGGTGACCGCGACGGAGAAGTCGAGGATGCGGTCGTAGGCGGCTTCGGAGGTGCCGAGGAACATGCGCTCGAGCATCCGCTCGGTGACGCTCGGGGTGGCGGCGTAGGCGACGTAGTAGGTGCCGAACTCGCCGTCGGCGACCGAGCCGAAAGGCATGTTGGCACGGACGATCTGGCGTTCGGTGCCGTCGTCGTCGACGATGGTGTTCACCGCCACATGCGAATCGGCGGGCTTCACATCGTCGGGCAGTTCGTAGTCGCCGAGCTTGGTGCGCCCGATCACCCGCTCCTGCTCCTCGATCGACAGGGCGTTCCACTGGTCGAGGGGGTGGGTGTACTTCTGCACGATCACGTAACTGCCCCCGGTGAATTCGGGGTCCTCGGCACCGATCAGGGCAGCGGCGGCCGCGGCACCACCCTCGGGGTTCTCCGTGCCGTCGACGAAGCCGAGCAGGTCGCGCTGTTCGAAGTAGCGGAACCCGACCACCTCGTCGACGACCGTTGCCGCACCACGCAGCCGTTCGGCGATCACCATGCCCAATTCGAAGCACGGGCCCTGGGTTTCGGCGCGGATGTGGAAAAGCAGGTCACCAGGGGTGGCGGGCGCGCTGTGTACCGGACCGTTGTATCCCGGGAACTCGTGCAGCTCAGCCGGTTTGGGCCCGGCGAACAGGCGGTCCCACGCGGCGGAACCGATCGAGGTGATGCAGCTCAGGCCCTCCCCGGGCACCCGGAATCCGACCGATCGCCGTAAACCGTTGATATCGGCGAGCACATCGCGCACCACCGATTCACCGCCCTCGTCGATGGTGACGACGAGGAAGAGCGCGGCAGGCGACAGTGGATCGAGAATCGGTTGTGGCTCACCCATGGCGTCCAGAGTACGACGCCGTACCGACAGGTACTTATTTGGCGACGGTGAGCAGGAAGGTCACGTCGTCGATGGCTTTGACGCTGTGACGGGCGCGCGGAACCACGATCAGATCGCCTGCCGAGCCCTTCCACTCGTCGGTGCCCGCGATCAGTACGAGCGTGCCGGTGAGGACCTGGATCGTCGCGTCGCCGGCATTGTCGTGTTCGGCCAGGCTCTGCCCTTCGGCCAGCGCGACGACGGTCTGGCGCAGGGCGTGGGTGTGGCCGCCGATGAGGGTTTGCGAACTCCGACCACTCGTCGAGGTGGCCGCCAGCTTCAACTGTTGACGGGCCACCGCGGTCAGCGATTTCTTGTCCATGGGAACGCGCCTTTCGCAGGCTTCTCGCGGGCAGGTCTTCGCCTGGGAGTATGCCCGAGATCACACCCGCGCTCGGGCGTTTTGCCGCGACCGTTAGCGACGTGTTGTCACTGCCGGACGTAGTGCCGAATGCGGTAGCGCAGGCCGTTTTCGGCGGTGCGCCACGGGGTATCCGGTGCGTGCCATTCCGCGCCGATGACCGGGGCGAAGGCATCGCCTGCCACCGTGGTGTCGACCTCGGTGACCAGCAGCGTGGTCGCCAGCGGCAGCGCCTGGCGGTAGATCTCGCCACCACCCGCGATCCAGGTGTCGGCGGTGCCGGTCATGGCCAGCGCGTCGGGCAGCGAGGCGGCGCGTTCGGCGCCCTCGGCGGCCCAGTCGGACTGGCGGGTGACGACGATATTGCGTCGACCGGCCAGCGGCCGGAAGGCGGCGGGCAGGGAGTCCCAGGTGCGCCTGCCCATGATCACCGGGTGGCCGGTGGTCGTCTCCCGGAAGTTGGCCATGTCCTCGGGCAGCCGCCACGGGATGGTGTTGTCGACGCCGATCACACCGTCGTTGGCCTGCGCCCAGATCAGGCCGATCATGCGGTTGCTCACACCGCCACCGGCGCCTTGATGGCCGGGTGGTGCTGGTACCCGGACAGCTCGATGTCGTCGTAGGCGTAGTCGAACAGGCTGGTGGCCGGGCGCAGGTGCAGGGTGGGGAAGGGGTAGGGCTCGCGGGTGAGCTGTTCACGCACCTGGTCGACGTGGTTGTCGTAGATGTGCACGTCGCCACCGGTCCAGATGAACTCGCCCGGCTCCAGCTCGGTCTGCTGGGCGACCATCAGGGTGAGCAGCGCGTAGCTGGCGATATTGAACGGCACACCGAGGAACAGGTCGGCGCTGCGCTGGTACAGCTGGCACGACAGCTTGCCGTCGGCGACATAGAACTGGAAGAAGGCGTGGCAGGGGGCGAGCGCCATCTTGTCCAGGTCGGCCACGTTCCACGCCGACACGATCATCCGGCGCGAATCCGGGTCGGTGCGCAGGGTGTGCAGCACCTGGGCGATCTGGTCGATGTGGGTGCCGTCGGGTGTCGGCCAGGAACGCCACTGCACGCCGTACACCGGGCCGAGCTCGCCGTCCGCGTCCGCCCATTCGTCCCAGATGGTGACGCCGTGCTCGCGCAGCCACGACACGTTGGAATCGCCGCGCAGGAACCACAGCAACTCGTAGACGATGGACTTCAGGTGCACCCGCTTGGTGGTGATCAGCGGAAACGCCTCGGCCAGGTCGTAGCGCAGTTGATGGCCGAAGATGCTTCGGGTGCCGGTGCCGGTCCGATCGGCTTTCGGCGTGCCGTGTTCGAGCACGCGCCGGAGCAGATCTTCGTACTGCGTATCAGGGGTGGCCACGCCTGCCGATTCTACTGCTGTGCGCACCTGGCAAGCTCTGCGCGTATGCGCAAGCTCTACGTGATCGGTATCGGTGCGGGCGACCCCGACCAGGTGACGATGCAGGCAGTCAAGGCCATGCGGCGGGCCGAGGCGTTCTTCGTGATCGGCAAGGGCGCCGAGAAGCAGGAACTCGTCGACGTGCGCACCGCGATCCTGCGCGAGTACGTCGACGGCCAGCACCGGGTGCTCGAGATCGCCGACCCGCCACGCGACCGCGCGCCCGCCGACTACACCGGCGTGGTGCAGGACTGGCACGATCGGCGCGCGGTGCTGCTGGAAGAGGCCTTCGAGCAGGTGGACGGCGACGGCGCGATCCTCGTCTGGGGCGATCCGGCCCTCTACGACAGCACCCTGCGCATGGTGGAGCGGGTGCTCGACCGTGGGCGGGTTCGGTTCGATTACGAGGTGATCCCCGGCGTCACCAGCGTCGCGGCACTGGCCGCCGCCCACCGGGTGGTGCTGCATCGCATCGGTGAACCCGTGCACATCACCACCGGGCGCAAACTGCGCGAAGAAGGCCTCGGTCCGGGTTCGACGGTGGTGATGCTCGACGGCGAATGCTCGTTCACCGAGGTGCCCGGCGACGATATCCACATCTGGTGGGGCGCCTATCTCGGTATGCCCGACGAGATATTGATCGAAGGCAATCTGCGCGAGGTGGAGAAATCCATTCTCGAGCGTCGTGCGCGAGCGCGCGCCGAAAAAGGCTGGATCATGGACGTCTACCTGTTGCGTTCCGAATAGCTAGACTGACGCTTGTGCCCGAGTTACCCGAGGTAGAGGCGTTGGCGCAGTTCCTCCGGGATCATGCGGTCGGTGCGGTGGTGGGTCGCGTCGACGTGGCCGCGCTGAGTGCGGTGAAAACTTTCGATCCGCCGGTGACCGCGCTGTCCGGCCGGGACGTGACCGGTGCGGGCCGGTGGGGCAAGTTTCTCGGAATGGATTGTGGTGGGCTGTGGTTGATCACCCACCTGTCACGTGGCGGCTGGTTGCGGTGGGTCGACGAACCGAATCCGTTGCCGCCCAAGCCCGGCGGTAAGAGCCCCCTCGCCTTGCGCGTGCATTTCTTCACTCCCGAAGGCGCGACACCCGCCATCGACCTCACCGAGGCGGGAACCAAGAAACGCCTCGCGGTGTACATAGTGGAGGATCCGCAGTCGGTTCCGGGCATCGCCCGGCTCGGTCCCGACGCGCTCGCGGTGACCGAGGACGAATTCGCGGCCCTGCTGCGCGGCACATCGCAACGGATCAAGACCGCGCTGGTGGATCAGACCCTGCTGGCCGGTATCGGCAATGCCTATTCCGACGAGATACTGCACACCGCCCGCATTTCGCCGTTCGCGAATACGAAAACGATGCCCGCGGAAACTGTTTCGCAGCTGTACACGGCCATGCGTTCGGTATTGCTCGACGCCGTCGACCGTTCGACCGGGCAGGACGCGGCCCGGTTGAAGGGGGAGAAGCGATCCGGCATGCGGGTGCACGCCAGAACCGGGCAGCCGTGTCCGGTGTGTGGCGACACGGTACGCGAGGTGTCCTACGCGGAGCGCTCTTTTCAGTACTGCCCGACCTGCCAGACCGGCGGCAAAGTGCTCGCCGACCGGCGGATGTCGCGGTTGCTCAAGTAGTCAGCGGTCCCGCCAGGTTTCCAGCAGCCGTAACCAGAATTCGCTGACCGCGGGAAACGCGGGTACCGCGTGCCACAGGGTGTCCAGTGGTACCCGACCGACCACCGCGATGGTGGCGGCGTGCAATTGCTCACCCATGTCGGGCCCGACGAAAGTGGCGCCCAGAAGGCGGTTTTCGGTGGTATCGACGACGATCTTCGCGCGGCCGTGGAAATCGTCGCGCGACAATGCGGAACCGGCTACCGAGATATCCATTTCGACGGTGTCGACCGCGTACCCGGCCTTGCGGGCCTGCTGCTCGGTGAGTCCGACGGCGGCGAGTTCCGGTGCGGTGTAGACGACTTGGGGAATCTGCTCGTGGTCGGCACTCGCGGTGTAGCGGCTCTTGTCCAGCGGCGATCCCTGTGCGCGAGCGGCGATGACATCCCCGCACACGCGGGCCTGGTATTTGCCCATATGTGTCAGTGCCGCACGGTGGTTCACATCGCCCACCGCGTACAGCCATTCCCCGGGAACATCGCGGACCGTCAGGTGATCGTCGACGTCGAGATAGCCTCCCGACAGGCCGACGGACTCCAGGCCGAGGTCGTCGGTCGCGGGTGCGCGACCGGCCGCGACGACCAGCTCGTCGGCCTCCAGCTCACCGTTGTCGAGCACCAGCGTGACCGGGCCGCCGTGGATGCGGCCGACCCCGGTGTCGGCGGGGTCGCGGCGCGACACCATCAGCGCCTCGGTGTTCAAGCGAACCTCGACGCCCTTGTCGCGCAGGCCTCGCAGCACCAGATCGGCGGCGAAGGGCTCCACCCGTGGCAGCAGCCGGTCACCGCGCACCAGCATGGTCACCTCGGCCGCGCCCAGCTCGATCAGCCAGGTCGCCGCCTCGCACGCGACGACACCGCCACCGATGATCGCGACCCGGCGCGGTACGACCGTCAGATTGGTGGCGTCGCGCGAGGTCCAGGGCAGGGCATCACGCAGACCGGGAGTGTCTGGAATCGCGGCCGTTGTTCCGGTCGCGATCACGACGGCGTGCCTGGCCCGCAGTTCCCGCACCCCCGCGTCGGTGTGCACTTCGACCCGCCGCTCCCCGGCGAGCCTGGCCGCACCGCGGATCGGATCGATGCGCGCCGATTTCGCCCAGTCGACCTGGGACGTGTCGTCGCGGTGGTGGACGAAGGTGTCGCGGCGGGCAAGCACATCGGCCACCTCGGGGCCGCTCGCCGTCAGCCCGGGCAACCCGGCGGCGAGATCGAGCACGGCACCTGTGCGCAGCAGTGTCTTGCTGGGAATGCACGCCCAGTAGCTGCATTCGCCGCCGAACAGTTCCCGTTCCACGAGCGCGGCGGTGCGGTCACTGCCCGCGATGGCGTACGCGGCGGCGTTCTCGCCCGCCGGGCCGCCACCGATCACGATGACGTCGTACTCGTCGGTCACTGCAAGTAGCCCTCGACCTCACGGGGCGAGCGCATCTGCGTGTCTTCGGGAGAGGCGTCGGCGCCTGCGCGGGCGCGGCGCTGGCGCAGCAGATCCCAGGCCTGGTCGAGCATCACTTCCAGCTGGGCGAGCTGCTTGCGCTCGCTGACCGGGTCGATCTCGCCCGCCGTCGCCTTGGACCGCAGTTCGTGTTCTTCGTCGACCAGCTGCTTGATCTTGGCCAGGATGTCCTGATCGGTCATGTGCTCACCACTTCGATTCTCGGAGGGGTAGTGCCGGGCGAACCGCGACCCACGCGGGGTCGTGGTCCATGCTACGACCGCCGGGTGACATGGGCGGCGAGACAGTCGGCCGCGATCGGGACGGCCCGGGCCAATTCGGTGCTGGTCAGGGCCGTGTAGCCGAGGGCGACACCGAACCTGTGCGGCGTGGCGAGGTGGTGGCGGGCCAGCCCGTCGAGCAGGACTCCGCGGCTTCGGGCGGCATCGACCGCGGCGGCCTCGGCGGCGGCGTCGGGCAGTTCGACGACCACATGCGACCCGGCATCGTCACCGAGGACCGGCAGGCCCCGGTCGGCGAGCTCACCGACGAGCAGAGCGCGCCGTGGCGGGACCACCCGGCGCAGGCGACGCAGATGCCGGGCGAGGTCGCCGTTGCGGGCGAATTCGGCCAGCACCAGTTGGCCGGCCGGGCTCGGTGAACTACCGATGCGGACGCGGTGCGCGAGGACGGCCTCGGTGATGTCGGGACGGGCGACGAGCCAGCCGACACCGAGGGTGGGGGCGATGATCTTGCTCGTGGTGCCGAGGTGGACCACCACGTCCGGCGCCATCGCCGCCAGTAGCGGCAAGGGCGCGGTGTCGTAGCGCAATTCGCCGTCGTAGTCGTCCTCGATGACCAGAGTGCCGGTGCTGCGGGCGAATTCGACCAGTTCCACCCGGCGCCCGGCAGGCATCCGCGCGCCCATCGGGAACTGGTGTGCCGGTGTGCAATACACGGCACGGACACCCGTCGGAATGCGGTCGACACACAGCCCGTGCGCGTCGACGGGCACCGGGAGCACCGTCGTCCCTGCGGCCTGGAACGCACCGACCGCGCGCAGATAGCCGGGGTCTTCGATGGCCACGGTGTCGCCGGGACGGAGCAGGGCCGCGGCGAGTTCCCCGACGGCGGTACTCGTGCCCGCGGTCGCCAGTACCACCGACGCCGCGCCCGCGGCCAGTCCACGATGCCAGAGCAGATGCTCGGCGACGGCATCGCGATAGCCGGGCTCGCCCGCTCGGTCCTTGCGGGCCTCGGGTGCGCGGTCACCGGCCGAGCGCCACGCGCGGCGCCAGGCCGCGCGGTCGAGGGCCTCGATGCACGGTGCGCCCGCGGCGAGGTCGAGCAGGGTCGGTTCGTCCTCGATGCCCTTCCTCGCGACGGTGCTCGGCGGTGCTGTCGCGGGAGCGGTGCTCAGGTAGGTGCCGGAGCCGCGTCGACCGGTGAGCCAGCCTTCGGCGTGCAATTGGTCGTAGGCGGCGGCGATCACGGCCCGGCTCACGCCCAGCCGTTGCGCGAGGGTGCGCGAGGGCGGGAGCCGGTCGCCGACGCGCAGGACGCGGGTGGTCGCGGCGGTGCGCAGGGCCCCGGCTACCTGCACCGACAGGGGCTCGGTGGCGGAGCGGTCGAGCGGGATCGGGAAGTCGTCGAGCATCGCCCACCTCTGATTGGACTGTCGTTCCCGCATCGAATTGGACCTGTGCGAGGGCCAATCGTGCGGCGATGCTCATCTTATGAGCACGCACACCAGAACGCCGCTGTCCCCGACCCCGCGCACCACGGTGACCAGATCCAAGGAACGGGCCCGCAGCGATCGGGCCGAACTGGACGCGGTGCTCGACGCGGGGCTGATCTGTCACCTGGCAGTGGTGCTCGGTGGTTCGCCGGTGGTGCTGCCGACCGTGTACGGCCGCGCGGGCGACACGATCTACCTGCACGGTTCCACCGGCGCGGGCAATATGCGCGCCGCCATCGGCGCCGACATCAGCATCGCGGTGACCCACGTCGACGGCCTGATCTATGCCCGCTCCGCCATGCACTTCTCGATGAACTACCGGTCGGCGGTGGTGCGTGGGCGGGCCGAACTCGTCACCGACGAGGACGAACGTCTCGAAGCGCTGCGGGTGATCGTCGAGCATGCGGCGCCCGGGTCCTGGGACCGTGTCCGTCCGCCCAGCCGCAAGGAGATGGCGGCCACGATGGTGCTGGCCCTCGACCTCGCCGAGGCGTCGGTGAAAGTCCGGACCGGCGGGCCGAGGGACGACGAGGACGACATCGCCGCAGGTGGGGTGTGGGCCGGGGAGCTACCGTTGCGGCAGGTATGGGGTGCGCCGGTGCCGTCGGCGGACCTCGAGCCGGGGATCGAGGTGCCCGCCGGAGTGGCCGATCGCGTGGATTCGGCGATGCCGGTCGCGCTTCGGTAGGGAAGGGGTCGGACGTTCCGGGACGGACGTCGGTGATTCGATCAGGTCGCGCAGTGCGGCGATGGAGTCGTGCGATTCGCTCGTCGTGGCACCTCAGTGGGCGGGTGCGCGCTCGGTACAGTCCGGCCTATGCCGTCGAGTCCGCTCAGCGGGGGCGAGCCGCCCGAACAGTTGTCGTGCACCGAGGATCGGGTGGTGGACGCGGCCTTGGCAGTGCTCGACGAGAGTGGGGCGGGTGCACTCACGGTCGAGGCGGTGGCCGCGCGACTCGGCGTCGACCCGGCCGCGCTGGCTTGCGATCGGAGCGGACTGGAACGGGCCGCCATCGAACGCGTGCTCTCGAACGTGCGGCTCGGGCCGCTCTACGACCGGGGTGTCGAGTGGGTCTCGGCGGTGATCCAGCTGGCGCTGAGTATGCGGTCGCGGCTGTGGGAGCATCCGGCGGTCGCGGTGCTGATGATGTCGGGTCCGCACGACGGTCCGGCGGCGGACGGACCTGCCGCACGCGATATCGAGGAGGCGTTGTTCGCCTGCTTCGCACGCGGCGGTCTGCATACGCAGATGCGGGCGCACGGGGTGTACGCGGTGCTCGTCTATGTCCTCGGTTCGACGGCGCTCGATATCGCGGAGACCGACGGAATACCGCCGCTGCCTACGGATTCGGAGCGGATCGCGCGGAGGCGGGAGCAGCTGAGGGACCTGGACGTGGATCGCTGGACGCGTACCGCCGCGCATGTGGACGAGATCGCGGCGTGGACGTCCGTCGACCAATTCGTCTGGGGGCTGAGGGTTTTACTCGTGGGTATGACAGCGAATTGAGTTGCCGCAACCCAGGACTCACTGCGATCTCACCAGGGCTCGGCGGTCAACCCGACCTTCGACAGCACGCGATCCGCTGCCGCGGTGAGTGATTCGTGTTCGTCCAAGCTGACAAGCGCCAGCGTGTAGGTGTCGGCCAGACGGGAGAGGTAACCGGAGAGGCGAGTACGTGGAAAATCCGTGATGCCCGGATGGATCGCACGGGCGGCCACGCGGGTGCACTCATGCGGGCCGACGGTGCGCAGGGCGTCGGGCATTGTGCCGATATTGGAGCACAGGATGTCGCGCTCACCAGCACCTTTGCTGAGCTTGTACGCCAATCGATCAGGGAGTACCTGCAGGATTTCTTCGGGCAGCCCGGCGGGCGCCGACATGCGGCGTAGATAGGCGTCGCGGGCTTTGACGCGGATCGTCTCCGGGGTGTCGACGCGGTCGATCCGGATCTCGGTCACGGCGAGATCGTTGTCCACGCGTGGTTCGTCGCGGGTGTCCACCGGCAGGCTCGCGGTGATGGTGTCGTCACCGAAGCCGTTCTCCCACAGTATGTTCGCGACCAGGTAGATGAACAGACTGTTCGGCGTGCCACCCGCTTCCGCCGCGACGGAATCCCATTGTGCCGCATCGAAAGCCAGCAGGGAGCTGCGTACGGTGCGCCCTGGAGCTGCCGAGTAGACGATGGTCTCGGGCGGTCGGGGAACACCGTTGCGCAGTGCTCGCGCGGTCCCGCCGAGCACCGTTGCCCACTGCGTCCGAGCATCGGCCCAGTCCGAACGGGCCTCGTCCGCGGACCGTTCGCGGCGCTGGTGTCGTGCGGTAGAGGTGACCGCGGTCGACGCATGTTCCGTAGGTTCGCCGTTGAGCGGTCGCAAGGCCAGCGCGACAGCGTGGATCAGCCCTTGAGCGTCGGCAAGGGCGTGCGAACAGGTCAGGGCGACAACGGTTCCGCCGTCTGCCAGAGGCGCCGCCGACAACCGCCAACCGGGGAAGTACTCGGGATCGAGGTCGGCGCCGAGCGTATCGGCCCACGGCAGGATTTCCACCGCACACAGGGGCGCACGGTGGGCATCGGCCGCGAGGTAGTCGAGCGGGTGAGTGCGGACGGTGGGCTGCCAGGCGCGGCGGGCGCCGGGGACGTGGGCGCGGACGACTCTGCGGCCCAGCGGGCCATGACTCAGCTCGTGGTGGATCTGTCGCAGCAGAGCCGGATCCATCGTGTCCGGCGTTCGCCACAGTCCCTGCAGGGCGATCGGCGTGCCCATTCCCCGATGGGTACGCAGGAAGATCTCGTCGACGACGGTCAGGCGGTCCATTACGACGTGGACGCGGCGCCGTGCCTGCCCGCGCCCGCGGCGAAGCGGGCCGCACCCTCCAGCGCACCGTCGGCGAGAGCCTTGACACCGTGCGCGAATTCGATGCGCAGCGCCTCGTCCTCGGAATGACCGACCTGGTCGTACACGGATTCGCGGTCGGAACGCAGGCAGGTTTGTGGGAGCGCCGCGAGTTGCCCGGCCAGTTCCTCGGCCACCCGGCGCGCATCCCCGGTGGGAACCACACGGGTGACCAGCCCCATCTGCAACGCTTCGGGCGCGCTCACCGGCCGACCGGTGAGAATCATGTCCAGCGCCCGCCCCTCGCCGACGATGCGCGGCAGACGCACCGTGCCGCCGTCGATGAGCGGCACACCCCAGCGGCGGCAGAACACGCCGAACACGGCGTCCTGCTCGGCCACCCGCAGGTCGCACCACAGCGCCAGCTCGAGCCCACCGGCTACCGCGTGCCCGGACACCGCGGCGATCACCGGTTTGGACAGCCGCATCCTGGTGGGTCCCATCGGTCCGTCACCGTCGGGCGTCGCCTGGTTGCTGCGGTCGGTGCCGAGCGATTTCAGATCGGCGCCCGCGCAGAACGTGCCGTGCTCGCCCCACAGCACCGCCACCGAGGCGGTCGGGTCGCCGTCGAACGCGCGGAAAGCCTCCGCCAGGGCGCGGGCCGTCGGCCCGTCGACGGCGTTGCGGGCGTGGGGACGGTTCAGGATCACCGTGGTGACCGGCCCCGCCTTCTCGACACGCACCGAATCGGACGCGGGACCTGAGCTCATAGCTCGACCATACGACGAAACCCACCCTTGTGTGAAGAGGTGAATCAGTGGTTCACTTCTTCGTATGGTGTACCGGAGGACGCCGGCCGTGCAGGCCCGGCTCGACGCGCAACGTGCGCTGATCGTGCAGGGTGCGACGGCCGTGCTCTCGCGCGACGGGTTCGCCGGCTTGTCGATGGCCGCGGTGGCCGCCGAGGCGGGTATCGCCACCGGCACGGTGTACAAGCAGTTCGAGAACAAGGCCGCGCTGGTGTCGGCCGTGTTCGAGAAGGTCGTCGCCCGCGAGGTCGCCGCGGTGCGCGCGGCGGTCGCCGAGGGCGACGTGATGCAGCGGGTCAGCGCGGCCGTGGAGACCTTCGCTGGGCGTGCGCTCAAGAATCCGAGACTCGCCTACGTATTGCTGGCCGAACCCGTCGACGCCGCCGTCGACGTGCAACGCCTGGAATTCCGCCGCGCCTTCACCGCCTCGTTCGAAGCCGCCATCACCCACGGCGTCGCCGAAGGCGCACTGCCACCGCAGGATTCGCACCTGTCCGCCGCCGCGCTCGTCGGCGCCATCGGTGAGGTGCTCGTCGGCCCCCTCGCCACGGCCCCGCCCGCCGAGTCCGTCGTTCCCGAGCTGGTCGCCTTCGCCGTTCGCGCGCTCGGTGCGCGCCCGGAATCGTTGTAGCCCTAAGGAGTTCCGCCGTGATCACCCATGACGTGTTCAATCAGGTACCACCGCTCGTCCCCTTCGACGCCTCGCGCAATCCCGCGCTCATCGAGGGTCTGCACCGGGAAGGTGCGAGCTGGGCCGAGGCCGAGGTACGTGAACTCGGCGCTCTCGCAGGCGGTTTCGCCGCACAGGAGTGGGGCAGGCTGGCCAACGATTACCCGCCGGTGCTGCACACCCATGACCGGTGGGGACACCGCGTCGACGAGGTCGAGTTCCATCCGCACTGGCACGACCTGATGAATGTGGCGGTCACGCACGGGCTGCACGGCTCGCCTTGGCTCGACGAGCGCCCCGGTGCGCACACCGCCCGCGCGGCCAAGTTCTACACCTGGGGTGTGGCCGACGCCGGGCACATGTGTCCCATCTCGATGACCTACGCGGTGGTGCCCGCGCTCCGTCACAACCCCGAACTCGCCGCCCGCTTCGAGCCGCTGCTCGGCTCGCGCACTTACGATTTCGGATTGCGTGAGCCCTCGACGAAAGCCGGGCTGATCGCGGGCATGTCGATGACCGAGAAGCAGGGCGGCTCGGACGTGCGCGCCAACACCACCACCGCCACACCGCAACCGGACGGGTCGCACCGCATCGTCGGGCACAAGTGGTTCACCTCGGCGCCCATGTCGGACATGTTCCTCACCCTCGCGCAGGCGCCGGGCGGGCTGTCGTGCTTCCTGCTGCCGCGCGTGCTGCCCGACGGCACCCGCAACCCGATCCGGATCCAGCGGCTCAAGGACAAGCTCGGCAACAAGTCGAACGCCTCCTCGGAGATCGAATACGAGAACGCCACCGGGTGGCTCGTCGGCGCCGAGGGTGCCGGGGTGAAGACGATCATCGAGATGGTCAATATGACCCGCCTCGACTGCGTGATCGGCTCGGCCACCGGCATGCGGTTCGGTGCGGTCACCGCCGTGCATCACGCCAGGCACCGAGAAGCGTTCGGCGCGAAGCTGATCGACCAGCCCGCCATGCGCAATGTGCTGGCCGACCTGATCGTCGAATCCGACGCGGCGACCACCGTGATGATGCGTCTGGCCGGGGCAACCGACCGCGCGGGCAGCGACCCGGGCGAGGCGGCGCTGCGCCGGATCGCGCTGGCCATCACCAAGTACTGGGTGTGCAAGCGGGCGCCCGCGCACGCCGCCGAAGCGCTGGAATGCCTCGGCGGCAACGGGTATGCCGAGGAATCGGGGATGCCCCGCCTGTACCGGGAGGCGCCGCTCATGTCGATCTGGGAGGGGTCGGGCAATGTGGCGGCGCTGGATGCCCTGCGCGCCATGGGGCGTCAGCCGGAGACAGTCGAGGCCTACTTCGCCGAGGTCGGCCTGGCTCGTGGCGCGGACCCGCGGCTCGACGACGCCATCGACCGGGTCGGCAAGGAACTCACCGACCTGTCCGATATCGAGTACCGGGCGCGCCGGGTGGTCGAGTTGATGGCGCTGGTGTTGCAGGGTGCGCAGTTGGTGCGCCACGGTCATCCGGCCGTCGCCGATGCGTTCTGCGCGACCCGGCTGAGCGGCGACTGGGGGATCGCTTATGGCACCTTGCCGGTGGGTGTCGATACCGGTGCGATTCTCGAACGAGGGTTCGTCGATACGCACTGAGTCAGCTCCGGCCGGTCCTTCGCATGGCCGGGCCGGCGGTACCGTGATCGCGTGGCTCGAGCGGACGATGTGTTGACGGCAGGGGACCTCGCCGGGCTGGTGCCGACGCGCGGGGACCGGTTTCTCCTCGGTATCGCGGGCCCGCCGGGCGCTGGCAAATCGACTCTCGCGCAGCGTCTTTGCCACGAGCTGAATCGTCTCGGGCGCAGTGCGGTCGTCGCGCCGATGGACGGTTATCACCTGCGCAACGACGTGCTGCGAGCCAGGGGCGCGCTGGCCCGCAAAGGCGAGTCCGACACCTTCGACGCGGACGCGTTCGTCGCCGATCTTCGTCTGCTCCGGGAAACACCCGTGGGCGAACCGGTGCCGTGGCCGCTGTTCGACCGGGCCGTCGACGAGCCGACCGAGGGCGGTGTGGTGGTGCGCGACGAACGCGTGGTCGTCGTCGAGGGGAACTACCTGCTGCTCACCGACGCGCCGGGTTGGGCGCCGGTACGCGGACTGCTCGACGAATGCTGGTATCTCGACGCGCCACGGCAGGTGCTCACCGAACGCCTGCTCGACCGGCACACCGCGGGCGGCCGCACCCCGGATGAGGCGCGGGTGAAAGTGATGGACAGCGACCTGCGCAATGCCGACCTCATCGCCGCCACCCGAAGCCGCGCGGATCGCGTCCTGATCGCGACGGGCCGCGGCTACGCCCTGGACTGACCGCCCCCTTCACCGCGCGGCATCCGTTACCAGCCGCGGCACGCCGGGCGTGTGTCGCGCGGAAAGCGGCGGATTCGGCGCAATCATGGACTGATGAAGCGACGAGTCCCCGTGCACGCGGTCCGCAACGGCGCGGCAGCGGTCTGCGCGCTGCTGCTGTACTACAGCGTTCCGGTGGGGTGGGTGTTCGAACTCGACGCGTGGCCGGGGCAGGTCGTTGGGGTCGTCGCCTTCGTCGCGAGCGTCGCCGGACTCGGCTGGCTCGTCTGGCAGCGGATCGAGCACCTCCTCGAGGAGTCGACCGCGTTGGGGGAGCGGGTCGACGGGGTGCTGCTCGTGCTGTGCATCGTGTGCGTGGTGTTCGCGCTCGTCTACTACCGCATGCAGCAGCTACACCCGAACCAGTTCACCGGGCTGGAGACCCGGACCGACGCGCTGTACTACACGCTGGTCACCCTCGGGACCATCGGTTACGGCGACATCCACGCCACCGGCCAGGCCGCCCGCATCGTGACCATGGTGCAGATCGTGTTCGACCTGGTGGTGCTCGGCACCCTGCTCGCCATCGTCACCACCAGCGTCACCAGCCGGATCCGCGCCGCGAACGAGGTCAGCGCCGCCGCGCGCGATACCACTCGATGAGCGCGTCGGTCGACGAGTCACCCACCGACTCAGGGTTTTCCGACCCGCTGAGCAACGGCATCAGGGCCAGCGCCTGCTGCTTGCCCAGCTCCACACCCCACTGATCGAAACTATCGATGCCCCAGATGATGCCCTCGACGAACACCTGGTGCTCGTACAGCGCGATCAGCTGACCCATCGTCGACGGCGTGAGCTCCGGCGCCATGATCGTGGTACTCGGCCGATTGCCGGGCATCACCTTGTGCGGCACCAGCTTCGGATCGGTGCCCTCGGCCGCGATCTCCTCGGCGGTCTTGCCGAACGCGAGCACCTTGGTCTGCGCCAACAGGTTGCTCATCAGGATGTCCTGCATGCTGCCGGTGCCGTCGCGGGTCGGCAGGTCGTCGGTCGACCGGGCGAAGCCGACGAAATCGGCCGGAATCAGCCGGGTGCCCTGGTGCAGCAGCTGATAGAAGGCGTGCTGGCCGTTGGTACCCGGTTCACCCCAGAAGATCTCACCCGTCGACGACGTGACCGGAGTACCGTCGGCGCGCACCGACTTGCCGTTGGACTCCATCGTCAGCTGCTGCAGATACGCGGGGAACCGCGCCATATCGTTCGAATACGGCAGCACCACACGCGATTCCGCACCGAAGAAGTTCGAATACCAGACGCCGAGCATCGCCAGCAGCACCGGACCGTTCGACTCCAACGGCTCCGACGCGAAATGCCGGTCCACGGCGTGCATTCCGCTGAGGAACTCGCCGAACCGTTCCTTGCCGATGGTCACCATCACCGAGAGGCCGATCGCCGAATCCACGGAGTAGCGTCCGCCGACCCAATCCCAGAAACCGAACATGTGCGCGGTGTCGATACCGAAAGCCGCCACCCGCTCCGCGTTCGTCGATACCGCGACGAAATGCTTGGCCACCGCGTCCTCACCGAGCGCCGCGACCAGCCAGCGCCGCGCCGCCGTCGCGTTGGTGAGGGTCTCCAAGGTGGAGAACGTCTTCGACGCGACGATGAACAACGTGCGCGCCGGATCGAGACCCGCCAGCTTGGACACCAGATCGGCCGGGTCGACATTCGACACGAACCGGGCCTCGATCTCCGGATCGGCATAGTGGCGCAACGCGCGATACACCATGTCCGGCCCCAGATCCGAGCCACCGATACCGATATTGACCACCGTGGTGATGCGCTCACCGGTGGCCCCGCGCCACGCACCCGAGCGCACCGAATCGGCGAACTCACCCATCCGGCGCAGCACGTCGTGCACGGCGGCATCGGCGTCGGTGCCGTCGATGTCGAGCTGCTCGCCCACCGGCAGACGCAACGCGATGTGCCCCACCGCGCGGTCCTCGGAGGTGTTGATGTGCTTGCCGGAATACATCTCGTCGCGTCGCTGCGGCACCCCGGCCGCGCGCGCGAGATCCACCAGCAGACGCAAGGTTTCGCGGGTCACACGATGTTTGCTGTAGTCGATGTGTAGATCGGCGACCTGCACGGTCAACTCCCGGCCGCGCGCCGGATCCTCGGCGAACAACTGCCGCAGATGCAGAGGTGCGACAGTGCGGTGATTGGTTTGCAGTGCCTGCCAGGCCGCCGACGCGGTGATGTCGCTGCTCACCCGCCCGAGAGTACTGTGTTGTTGGAGCGCTGGCGCGCTCGAGTTCGCGGCCCCGCCGGTCCCGACGATCAGGCGCCGTTGCTTGCTCCTTCGTCGCGTACGCAACGGCACCTGATCGTCGGGACGGCCGCGAACCGCCGACTTCGTCGGCGATCCCTCCTCGAGGTCGGGATGTACGGGGCTGGGGATGCGGTTATGGCGGCATTCGAGTTGGCGGCCGAGGGCTGCTTCGGGGTGGTTATTCGTGTGGCGTTTGGCGGCTTCTCGGACGGGGGGTCGGCATAGGGTGGGGGCATGGTTTCTGAACGGGACGTGATCGAGTTCGTACCAAAGGGTTTGTGGATCGGGTCGGGGCCGGTGGACGCTACCGGCGGGGCCACATTTCCTGTGCACAATCCGGCCGACGGGTCGGTGATCACCGAGGTCGCCGACGCGACGCCCGAGGACGCGATGCGGGCGCTCGACGCGGCGGTGGCGGCCGGGCGGGAGTGGGCGGAAACGCCGTCGCGCGAACGCGGTGAGATCCTGCGGGCGGTGTTCACCGAGCTCACGGCGCGGGCCGAGGAGTTCGCGTTGCTGATGACGCTCGAGATGGGCAAGGCGCTCGGGGAGAGCCGCAACGAGGTGCGTTACGGCGCCGAGTTCTTCCGGTGGTTCAGCGAGGAAGCGGTGCGGGTGCACGGGCGGTATCTGCACGCGCCGTCGGGCACGGGGCGGATCATGGTCGCCAAGCAACCGGTCGGGCCGTGCCTGGCGATCACGCCGTGGAATTTCCCGCTGGCCATGGGCACCCGCAAAATCGGTCCGGCGCTGGCGGCCGGCTGCACGATGATCGTCAAGCCCGCCTCGGCGACGCCGCTGACCATGCTCGCGCTGGCCCGCCTGTGCAGCGAGGCCGGACTGCCCGACGGTGTGCTGTCGGTCGTCACAACCAGCCGTTCCGGTGCCGTCACAGGCCCGCTGATCGACGATCCGCGCCTGCGCAAGCTCACCTTCACCGGGTCGACCGAGGTGGGCAAGAAGCTGGTCTCGTCGTCGGCGAACCGGCTGCTGCGCACCTCGATGGAACTGGGCGGCAACGCGCCCTTCGTGGTGTTCGACGACGCCGACATCGACAGCGCGGTGGCCGGTGCCATGCAGGCGAAACTGCGCAACGGCGGGGAGGCGTGCACGGCCGCCAATCGATTCCACGTGCAGCGCGGTGTCGTCGCGGAATTCACCGAGAAGCTGGTGGCGGCGATGACCGAATCGGTGGTGCTCGGACCGGGAACGGACGCCTCGACGACGCTCGGCCCGCTGGTGAGCGCCGAGCAGCGCGAGACCGTCGCCGAACTCGTCGACGACGCGGTGAGCACCGGCGCGAAACTGCTGCTCGGCGGGGAAACCCCCGACGGGCCGGGCTGGTTCTACCCGGCCACCGTGCTCGCCGACGTGCCGCCCGCCGCCCGCATCCTGCGCGAGGAGGTATTCGGTCCGGTCGCGCCGATCGTCGCCTTCGACACCGAGGACGAGGGCGTCGCCGCCGCCAACGACACGCAATACGGTCTGGTCAGCTACGTCTACACCCGCGACCTGGATCGTGCGCTTCGGGTGTCGGAGGCGATGGAGACCGGGATGGTCGGCGTGAACCGGGGTGTCATCTCCGACCCGGCCGCGCCCTTCGGCGGCGTCAAGGAGTCGGGCTTCGGCCGCGAGGGCGGGACCGAGGGCATCGAGGAATACCTGGACACGAAGTACATCGCCCTCACCTGAGCGAAAAAAATAACCGCCCCGGGGATGTTGTCGCACCCGGGGCGGCTTTTCGTGAGCGGCGATCTGGACGACCGCCGCGTGGTTCGAGTTCGGCGCCTAGCGGCCGAGACGTCCGCGACCGAGGCGGAGCAGGAGCATGGCGAGGGTGTGGCCCTCCTGGCCGAGCTCACTGAAGCGTTCGAGCACTTTCATCTCACGGCTGTGCACCAGCCGGGGACCCCCAGAGGCCATCCGGGTGCGCCCGATGATCCGCGAAATTTCGCTCCGGCGTTTGATCGCGGCGAGGATGGTGGCGTCGAGTTCGTCGATTTCGAGGCGAAGCTTCTCGATCTCCGCCTCAGATTGCGGCAGTGCCGCCTCTGACCCGGCGGTTGTAGCAGGGGTGCTCATCATTCATCTCCTCGTGTCAGAACTGGGATCGGTCGATACGGACGTCGTGTTACCGATCTGTTCCTTCACCCTGAAAAACTTTCCGGCTGGGCGCCTGCCGCCACGATATCGGATCGATTGCCGATCCGGACAGGCGAAGCAGCGCTGACCACCCGGCCCAGTCTGCCACGGGTCGGTAGGTATGCAAAACAGTTGTGTTTGTGAATCCGCTGAGAACATTCACACGGGTGGGTACGAGACCGGTCGTCATCCGGTTCACTCGCGGTTTGCCCGCCGGTGGCCGCGCCGACGGCGGTTGGCCGCTTGTCGGTGCCCGCCGGTAGCGTGGACAGACGATGGATATCACGGTCGCTCCCTCCGCAGACGAAACGTCGTCCACCGCGCCGAACACCCCGGTCGCGGCATCAGACAGCACCGCCGCACCGCAGGGTGACGGCGGTGGCGGTGGTGCGGCTCGCAGCGGTCTGGCCGAGGCGGCGGCCCGGCACAGCGCCGAACAGGAACAGCGCCGCAAGGAGCGCGAACAGCGTCGCGCCGAGGAAACCGAGCGGCTGCTCGACGGGCTCAACCCGCAGCAGCGCGCCGCCGTGGTGCACGCCGGTTCGCCGCTGCTGATCGTGGCGGGAGCGGGCTCGGGCAAAACGGCCGTGCTCACCCGCCGCATCGCCTACCTGCTCGCCGCACGCGGAGTGCAGACCGGACAGATCCTGGCGATCACGTTCACCAACAAGGCTGCTGCCGAGATGCGGGAGCGGGTGGCCGGGCTCGTCGGTCCGCGCGCCGCGAGCATGTGGGTGTCGACTTTCCATTCCAGCTGTGTGCGTATTCTTCGCATGCAGGCGGCTTTGCTGCCGGGTCTGAATTCGAATTTCTCCATCTACGATGCCGACGATTCGCGCCGATTGCTCACGATGATCAGCCGCGATTTCGACATCGACACCAAAAAATATTCGGCGCGGTTGCTGTCGACGGCCATCTCCAATTTGAAGAACGAATTGATCGGGCCCGAACAGGCCGCCCGCGACGCCGAGGCCGACGATACCGAACTGCCCGCGCTGGTCGCCCGCGTGTACGGCGAATACCAGAAGCGGCTGCGCGCGGCCAATGCCCTCGATTTCGACGATCTGATCGGTGAGACGGTCGCGCTGCTGCAGAACCACCCGCAGGTGGCCGAGTACTACCGGCGCCGGTTCCGGCACGTCCTCGTCGACGAGTACCAGGACACCAACCACGCCCAGTACGTGCTGGTGCGTGAACTCGTCGGCCACCACGGCGATTCCGGCGACGAGCAGGTGCCGCCCAGCGAGCTGTGCGTCGTCGGCGACGCCGACCAGTCCATCTACGCCTTCCGCGGCGCGACCATCCGCAATATCGAGGAATTCGAACGCGATTTCCCCGATGCCGAAACCATTCTGCTGGAACAGAACTACCGCTCCACCCAGCACATCCTGTCGGCGGCCAACGCCGTGATCGCCCGCAACGAGGGCAGGCGGGAGAAGAAGCTGTGGACCGATTCCGGTGAGGGCGAGCTCATCACCGGCTACGTCGCCGACAACGAACACGACGAGGCGTCGTTCGTCGCGAAGGAAATCGACCGGTTGGTCGACGCGGGCGAGGCCACCTACGGCGATGTGGCGGTGTTCTACCGCACCAACAACAATTCGCGTGCGCTGGAAGAGATCTTCATCCGCATGGGGCTGCCGTACAAGGTGGTCGGCGGTGTCCGCTTCTACGAGCGCAAGGAAGTGCGCGATGTGGTGGCCTACCTGCGCGTGCTGGAGAATCCCGACGACGCCGTGAGCCTGCGCCGCATTCTCAACACCCCGCGCCGTGGCATCGGCGACCGTGCCGAGGCCTGTGTCGCGGTGCACGCCGAGCAGCGCGACATCGGTTTCGCGGCGGCCCTGCGCGACGCGGCCGACGGCAAGGTGGCGCTGCTCAATACCCGTGCGCAGCGGGCCATCGCCGGTTTCCTCGACCTGCTCGACGAGATCCGGGCGGCCGGACAGCGCGCCGACAGCGCGTACCCCGATGTGGGCAATGTGGTCGACGCGGTGCTCGACCGCACCGGCTACCGCGCCGAACTCGACGCCTCCGACGACCCGCAGGACGGCGCGCGGCTGGACAACCTCAACGAATTGGTCAGCGTCGCCCGCGAATTCAGTTCCGAGGCGTTCAACAACGCCGAGGCCGCGCGCGAGGAGGGTCTGCTGCCCGAGGTGGGCGACGGTGAACCCGAACCCGGTTCGCTCGCGGCGTTCCTCGAACGGGTGTCGCTGGTCGCCGATACCGATCAGATCCCCGACGAGGGCTCCGGAGTGGTCACCATGATGACCCTGCACACCGCCAAGGGCCTGGAGTTCCCGGTCGTTTTCGTGACCGGCTGGGAGGACGGGCAGTTCCCGCACATGCGGGCGCTCGGCGATCCGAACGAGCTGGCCGAGGAACGCAGGCTGGCGTACGTGGGCATCACCCGCGCCCGTCAGCGCCTGTACCTGTCGCGAGCCGTGGTCCGGTCGGGCTGGGGACAGCCGGTGTCGAACCCGGAATCGCGGTTCCTGCAGGAGATTCCGCAGCACCTGCTGGATTGGCGCAGGCTCGAACCGGTGGTGTCGCCGGTACAACGTGGCCGCAGGCGCGGCGAGGACAGCGGGTTCGACCGGGACTGGACGCGTGGCGACGGCTGGGACCAGCGGCCGGGCGTGCGCGGCGGCACCGGCACCCGCAGGCCGGCCCCCGGCGGTGCGGTGAAGCGCAACAACACCGACCTCGTTCTCGCCGTGGGCGACCGGGTCACCGACGACAAGTACGGCCTGGGCCGAGTGGTCGCCGCCGACGGTGTCGGCCCATTGGCGACCGTCACCATCGACTTCGGCACCGCCGGAAAGATCCGGCTGATTCCCCAATTCAGCCGGACCATCGTCAAGCTCTAAGTCGGCAGCAGGTCGGTTAGGGCTTTGTCCAGGGTGGGGTAGCGGAAGGTGAAGCCGGTCTTCGGCAGCACCTCCGAGGTGGCGTGACGGCCGGTGAGACCGAGTGCCGGATCCGAGCGCAGCACGACCGCGCCCACCGACAGGATCGCTTTCGGCGTGGGCGGGGCCGTCGGGCGATGCAGGGTTCGGCGCAGCGTCGCCATGAGTTCGGCGTTGCGGACCGGGTTCTCGGTGGCGGCGACCAGGATGCCGTCGGGGATGCTCACCTCGGGATCGAGTCCGAGGCAGGCCCGCACGATGCGCAGCCAGTCCTCGATGTGGATCCAGCTGAACCATTGGTCGCCGGGGCCGACCCGTCCGCCGAGCCCCGCTTTGGTGAGCTGGCTCAGGCGTTTGAGCGCCGGGGCGTCCGGGTCGAGCACGATGGATGTGCGCAGGACGGTCCAGTGCACGGCCTGGGCCGGGTCGAATGCCTGCTCCCACGGCTCGGCGACGCCGGTCATCTGCGGCAGTCCTTCGGGCACGGGTGTTGTTTCCGTGCAGCGCGTTTCGCCCGCGTCCGACCAGATGGCGGTGGTGCTGGCCTGCACCCAGTAGTCGACCGGGGTGTCACGGGTGCGGGCGGCGGCGACCAGTGCCGTGGTGGAATCGACGCGGCTGCTGCGCAGTTCGGCGATATTGCGTTCGGTCGGCCTGCAGTCGACGAGTTTGCCCGCCAGGTTGACGACCGCGATCCGGCCGGGTTCGCGGAGTTCCGCGGCCCAGGCGCCGACCGAGCGGCCGTCCCATTCGGTCTGCCGGAACGGGATTCCGGGGTTGCGGCGCCGGGTGAGCAGGGTGACGCGCTGACCACGGCAGGTGAGGTCGGCGGCGATCTGCACGCCGAGCGCTCCGGTGCCACCAGCGATCACCACGTTCAAGGCGTCGTCGGCCGGGACGAGGCCGGCGAGCCGGGCCAGGCGCGAGAAGTTCACGCGGGCACCGGTTTCGATGAACGGTCCGGCCGCCGCCCGCATCGCCGCTGCGGACACACCGCTGAAGCGCAGTTCCTGAGTGATCTCTGTTCCGCCCGCGCGCGGTTCGAGCCGCCAGGTGAGCACCATGGTCCCGGCGGGTTCGGGCTGCTCGACGGTCAGCTCACGTTCGGGCACAAGAGTTGTCACGGTGAACGGGGCGCCGAACCGCTCGTGCACGCGCGAGGCGAGTTTCCCGTTGGGCACATAGTCACCGGTCGCCCCGACGGCGACAGGCCCGTGCATCCGCACCGCACGCACACCCGGATTCCATTCGGGCCATTGCGTGAGATCCCCCAGCACCGCCCACACCGATTCCGGTGGCAGGGCAATGAACTGCGTGTACTTCGTCGTACCAGCCATACGAAAACGCTACCCCGCTAACGGGAAAGCGGAACCGTGCTGCTGGTCACCCGTCCTCAGTCGCGCTGGGCGCCCAGGCTGATGCCGCGGGTGGCGAGCCAGGGGATGGGGTCGATCTTGTCGGTGCCGTTCTGCCACACCTCGAAGTGCACGTGCGGGCCGGTGGAGAAGCCGCGGTTGCCCATGGTGGCGATCTGGTCGCCTGCCATCACGCGTTCACCCTGCGAGACCGTCGCGGTGTCGATGTGACCGTAGATGGTGACGGTGCCGTCGTCGTGCAGGATGCGGACCCACATGCCGAAACCGGAGGCGGGGCCCGCTTCGATCACGGTGCCGTCGGCGACCGCGTAGATCGGGGTGCCGATCGGACCGGCCACATCGATGCCGAGGTGCTGCACACCCCAGCGGGCGCCGAACCCGGAGGTGTAGTTACCGGTGGTGAATTTCGCGAACAGGGGCCGCAGCTTGGCGGACTCCTGGGCGGCCAGGTCTTCGGCGAACTTCTGGCCCTTGGCGAGGATGTCGTCGAAGTGGCTCCTGTCGGCCACGGCGGTGGCGTCGAGTACCTGCGGCGACGAGCCGGTGACGTGGTCGGCGACCTCGGTGGTGCTCATCGACTGGGCGGCGATCTCGTGGATCTGGCCCGCGGCTTCGTAGTCGACGCCTGTGTCGGGCTGCTGCGGGGAGGCCATGGCGGCCTGGCCTGCCGCGACGACCGCGCCAGCGGCGACGGCGATGACGGCGGCGCGGCCCTTCAGCGCGGTGGGCGGTGCGGGCACGCGGTGGGCACCGCCACGCCGCTCGGCACGACGCGGTTCGGGTGCCGGGGTCTCGGGTTCGGCGGGCGCCCAGTCTGTTTCGTAGGTGCCGGAGTCGTAGGAGCCCGACTCGTCGGCGGTCCATTCGTCCTCGGCGGGCGTCCACGCGGCGTTGTCGGACCAGGCGTCGTTCCCGGACCAGGAGTTCTCGGTGTGCCAGGAATCGGTGCTCGGCCAGGCAGGCTGCTGCGGTTGTGGCGCGGCGGCGCGGGGGCTTCGCGGGTGCGAGGTGAACTCGTCGGCGTACCGGTAACGGTGGCCTGAGCTGTTGCGATCTTCAACTGGGAAGGTGGAGCGGTGGTTCATCGGCTACGCCTGACGTTCCTCAAGCTTGTCGTCCTCCTCAGTCCTGACCTGCCAGTCGTGACCTGGTTGTCGTGACCTGGTTGTGACATCGACCGCATTGACGGTAACGAAGCGATTGCAGAGTGGCAAGCGCTGGTCGAGAACCTACACTTGTCTGTGAGATTCGTCACCGTAATGCTGCAGAATAACTCACCGATTCGCGACACTTCGGGTGAGGTCGATCGACGACATAACGTAGTAGATGGCGGGGCGTTCCCCCTTTAGGTGTTCCGACCTGCCACGGCACCGAAAAACTACTCACCAGTAGCCTTGGCCAGCGGTTTTGGTGACCTCCCCGCACCCGTCGTGACCTGCGCCACTTAGGATGAATGTGGTCGTTTAGCCCTCCCCGTGACTAGTTAGAGTCCGACCGACCCGCTAGCTGACCCCTCGAGCGACCTGCAACCAGTCGCTACGGCAAGTCGGGCCGCCAACAAAGACGTTGTCATAGCAACGCAGACGAGACGGTGAGTACATGGATCTCTTCGAATATCAGGCGAAGGAGCTCTTCGTTAAGCACGGAGTGCCTTCGTCCGAGGGTCGTGTTTGCGACACGGCCGAAGAAGCACGCGCCATTGCCGAGGAAATCGGCAAGCCGGTCATGGTCAAGGCGCAGGTCAAGGTAGGCGGTCGCGGCAAGGCGGGTGGCGTGAAGTACGCCGCCACCCCGGAAGACGCGTTCACCCACGCGCAGAACATCCTCGGCCTCGACATCAAGGGCCACATCGTCAAGAAGCTCCTGGTCGCCGAGGCCAAGGACATCGCGGAGGAGTACTACATCTCCTTCCTGCTCGACCGCTCCAACCGCACCTACCTGGCCATGTGTTCGGTCGAGGGCGGCATGGAGATCGAAGAGGTCGCCGAGAAGACACCCGAGCGGCTGGCCAAGATCCCCGTCGACGCCGTGAAGGGTGTCGACCTGACCTTCGCCCGCGAGATCGCGGAGAAGGGCCACCTGCCCACCGAGGTGCTCGACGCCGCGGCCGTGACCATCCAGAAGCTGTGGGAGGTCTTCACCAAGGAAGACACCACGCTCGTCGAGGTCAACCCGCTGGTGCGCACCCCGAACGACGAGATCCTCGCCCTCGACGGCAAGGTCACCCTGGACGAGAACGCCGAGTTCCGTCAGCCCGGCCACCTCGAGTTCGCCGACGTCGACGCGACCGACCCGCTGGAGCTCAAGGCCAAGGAGAACGACCTCAACTACGTCAAGCTCGACGGCGAGGTCGGCATCATCGGCAACGGCGCCGGTCTGGTCATGTCGACCCTGGACGTCGTCGCCTACGCGGGCGAGAACCACGGCGGCGTGAAGCCGGCCAACTTCCTCGACATCGGCGGCGGCGCTTCGGCTTCCGTGATGGCCGCGGGTCTGGACGTGATCCTCGGTGACGCGCAGGTCAAGAGCGTGTTCGTCAACGTCTTCGGTGGCATCACCGCGTGCGACGCCGTGGCCAACGGCATCGTGGGCGCGCTCGAGGTGCTCGGTGACGCGGCCACCAAGCCGCTGGTCGTTCGCCTGGACGGCAACAACGTCGAAGAGGGTCGCCGCATCCTCGCCGAGGCCAACCACCCGCTGGTGACGCTGGCCCAGACCATGGACGAGGGCGCCGACAAGGCTGCCGAACTCGCCGCAGCGAAGTAAGGAACAGCGAACATGTCCATCTTCCTGAACAAGGACAACAAGGTCATCGTCCAGGGCATCACCGGCGGCGAGGGCACCAAGCACACCGCGCTGATGCTGAAGGCGGGCACCAACGTCGTCGGCGGCGTCAACGCGCGCAAGGCCGGCACCACGGTCAAGCACACCGACAAAGACGGCAACGAGATCGAGCTGCCCGTGTTCGCTTCCGTGGCCGAGGCCATGGAGAAGACCGGCGCCGACACCTCCATCGCGTTCGTGCCCCCGGCCTTCTCGAAGGACGCCATCATCGAGGCCATCGACGCGGAGATCCCGCTGCTCGTGGTCATCACCGAGGGCATCCCGGTGCAGGACTCCGCCTACGCGTGGGCCTACAACGTCGAAAAGGGCGAGAAGACCCGCATCATCGGCCCGAACTGCCCCGGCATCATCACCCCCGGCGAGGCGCTGGTCGGCATCACCCCGAACAACATCACCGGCAAGGGCCCGATCGGCCTGGTGTCGAAGTCGGGCACCCTGACCTACCAGATGATGTACGAGCTGCGCGATTTCGGTTTCTCCACCGCGATCGGCATCGGCGGCGACCCGGTCATCGGCACCACCCACATCGACGCCATCGAGGCGTTCGAGAAGGACCCCGAGACCAAGATCATCGTGATGATCGGCGAGATCGGTGGCGACGCCGAAGAGCGCGCCGCGGCCTACATCAAGGCGAATGTGACCAAGCCGGTCGTCGGCTACGTCGCCGGTTTCACCGCGCCCGAGGGCAAGACCATGGGCCACGCGGGCGCCATCGTCTCCTCCGGTGGTGGCACCGCGCAGGCCAAGCAGGAAGCGCTCGAGGCTGCGGGTGTGAAGGTCGGCAAGACGCCGTCCGCCACCGCCGCGCTCGCTCGCGAGATCCTGGAGAAGGCGTCCATCGCCTCTGCCTGACCCGGTCAAGGCCCGGAGGCGGTAGCTTGCGTAACCACGCAGGGCCTCCGGGCAGGCGAATTAAACACTGCGTAATCCGCAAATCACACTGTCGAAGGCCGCTTTCAGGTTTAGCCTGGGCGGCCTTCGTCGATTCATCCACAGGCGGTGGTTTATCCACAGCCTGCATCGGTAGGTGATGACCGCGGGCGTGGCGTGCAGTAGCGTCAGGTATCGGATCAGGCACCAGTCAGTTCGACGCGACCGATGCGCACGACTCGACAAGGAGACGACGACATGTCCTACCCGACAGGGGGCTCCGGGTACAACGCACCCGCGACACCCGCCGCGCCCGCGCAGGGCCCGAGCACCGGAGCCGCCGCGGCTGCGTCCGTGGACGACGGTGGCGCCAAGGGGCTGCCCTTCATTCTCACCGCCGCGGGCGCCGGACTCGGCGTTGTCACCTTCCTGCTCGGCTTCGCGCCGTTCATCGGTTTCTCCCTCGGGGCGAAAACCGAGACCAGCAGCATGTTCGATTCCAGTGCGGGCGGTTACGCGGCGCTGATCCTGGCCGCCGCGATCGTGGCCGGTCTGTCGCTGCTGCCCAAGCTGAACAACCTGCCCGTGGCCGTCGCTCTCGCCGCGGCCGGCTTCGTGGGCATCGTGGTGGCGCTCATCAGCATCGAGAGCGCGGAACTGCAGTGGGGCGCCTTCGTCGTCTCGGTCTTCGCGTTCGTCGTCACCGTGTTGCTCGTGGTCGCGCTGCTGTTCCAGCTCGGCATCATCAAGCCGCCTGCGCCCAAGCCCGCGCAGCCGCAGCAGCCGGGTCAGTACGGGCAGTACGGCCAGCAGGGTTACGGGCAGCAGGGATACGGCCAGCCGGGTCAGCAGCAGTCCTTCGGTCAGGGTGGCTACGGCCAGGCCTCGACCGGTGGGCAGTACCCCACGCAGTCGCCCTACGGCCAGCAGAGTTCGCCGTCGATGCCGCAGGCGCAGCAGCCGTCCTACGGTCAGCCGGGTCAGCAGCAGGGTTACGGTCAGCCGCAGCAGCAGTCGCCCTACGGCCAGCAGTACGGCGCCGCGCCGCAGCAGCAGCCCTACGGTGGGGCCCCGCAGGCGCAGCCGCGTCCGGATGAAAGTGCCACCCAGACCTTCGGCGGCCAGCCGACCGGTCAGCCGTTCGGTGCGCCCAATTACGGTGGCGCGCAGCAGGGTTCGGCGCCGCAGCCCGGGCAGAGTCAGCCGTTCGGTGGCGAGCAGAACGCCGACCCGGCGGCCGACGCGACCACCGCGTTCCGTCCCAGCGACGACCAGAAGTAGGAAAAACCCGCCGGCTGGTTGTGGCCCCAGGTTTCGATCGCGAGCCCACAGGTGTGCCTGTGGGCTCGCGGCGCGCCTGACCCGCGCTCGCCGGGGAAGCTGCCACGCTGAATTGACGTCGGTCATATCGCGCGGAGACACGGCAATTCCGTGCCCGTTTCTTACATTCTGATGTGCTAATTTGTAAGCCATGTCGCAGGTGGTGAAGCGGGCCTACAAGTTCCGCTTCTACCCGTCCGGTGCACAAGCCGCGGAGCTGTCGCGCACGTTCGGATGTGTTCGCCTGGTCTGGAACAGAGCATTGGATGCGCGGCAGCGTCGTTACGCGACGGAGTCGAAGTCGACCACTTATGTGCAAGCGTCCGCTGAACTGACCAAGTGGAAGAGCTTGCCGGAGTTGGCATTCCTCAATGAGGTCTCCTCGGTTCCGCTCCAGCAGGTGCTCCGGCATCAGCAGGCGGCCTTCGCGGCGTTCTACGCCAAGCGCGCCCGCTACCCGAGATTCAAGTCGCGAAAGCGTTCGCGTGCGTCCGCCGAGTACACCCGATCGGGTTTCCGGTGGCGCGGCGGGGAACTGACTCTGGCGAAGATGGCCGAACCGCTCGATATTCGGTGGTCCCGGCAGATGCCAGACGGGGCAGTGCCGTCGACAGTCACCGTTTCGTGTGACAGCGCGGGTCGGTGGTTCGTGTCCTTGTTGGTAGAGGAGACCGTCGCCGCGCTGCCATCCACACCGCAGACAGTCGGCGTCGACGTAGGGTTGACCTGTTTGGCTGTCCTGTCAACGGGGGAGAAGATCGTCAATCCTCGTCACGAGCGTGCCGACCGGCGCAGGCTGGCGAAGGCACAACGCGACCTGGCCCGGAAGATGAAGGGGTCGAACAATCGGGAGAAGGCCCGCCGAAAGGTGGCGCGTATTCATGCCCGGATCACCGACCGGCGTACCGATTTCCTGCACAAGTTGTCCACGAGACTGATTCGCGAGAACCAAGCGGTCGCCATCGAGGACTTGACAGTGCGCAACATGGTCGCCAACCACGCCCTGGCCCGTGCGATTTCGGACGCGAGCTGGCGGCAGCTGCGTTCGATGCTGGAGTACAAAGCGGACTGGTACGGCCGCGAGGTGTTGGTGGTGGATCGCTGGTACCCGTCGACCCGGGTGTGCTCGCATTGCGGTGCATTGCACGCCAGGCTGCCGCTGGACGTTCGCGAGTGGACTTGCCGCTGTGGCGCCGTCCATGATCGGGATGTGAACGCGGCTCGTAACATCCTCGCTGCCGGGCTGGCAGAGAGGTGAAACGCCTGCGGAGTCGGTATAAGTCCGGTCGGGAGTTCTCCCGATCGGCGGCCGATGGTGATGCAGGAATTCCCGCCGTGTACGGCAGGGAGGATGCCAAGAGCTCCCGTAACGCCTCCCGTAACCCCTCCCCCGGGGTCGAGCCGCCCTGGTGGTCGCTGCCACCGGACCGGGCGCGGGCCCTGCTGCTCGTCGCCGCCCGGCCGACGATCTGCGCGCTGACCGCCATGATCGTCGTGGTGCTGCTGGTGATGCTCACCTCGGGCACCGAACTCACCAGTGCGCCGGGCGCGGTCGCGGCGACCTGGCTTGCGGCTCATCAGATTCCGCTCACCGTCGGCCGGACCACCCTCGGTCTGCTGCCGCTGGTGCCGACCGTCGTGCTGGTGTGGCTGGCCGCCCGCGAATGCGCACGGGCCGTGCCGAACCGGCCGACGCCGGTCGACCTGGGCTGGCTCACCGCCGCCGTACTCGCCGGGCCGCTCGTCATGACCTCGGTGTGCCTGGCCGTTGTCGGTGATGCCGCGGGCGTCACGCCACTCGAACCGCCCGGTGTGGTCACCGCTTTCGGCTGGGTGCTGGTGCTGTACCTGGCCGCGGCCGCCGCCGGGATCTGCGCCCGCGCCTGGGATTCGCTGTGTGCGCTGCTCCCCGTGGAAATCCCGGAGTGGGCGGTACTCGGTGCGCGCGCCGCCCGCCGCACCGTGCTGCGCATGCTCGGCTGCGCGGCGCTGGCGACGGTGATCTCGTTCGGCACGCACCTGTCCCGCGTCGGCGAGACCTACCAGCAGGCACACGATGTGACCGATGTGCTCGGCATGACCCTGCTCTCGCTGCTCTACCTGCCGAACGTGATCGTCGGCGCCGCCGGGCTGCTCAGCGGTGCCGCGGTGCAGTTCGGGATCGGATCGGTGGGATTGTTCGGTGTGAGCGCCGGGCAGGTGCCGCCGGTCCCCGCGTTGATCCCGCTGCCCACCGGTCCCGCCGCCGCGTGGTGGCCGGTGCTGCTGCTCGTGCCGCTGGCCGTCGGCGTGCTCGGCGGCGTGGAACTCGGCCGCACGAGTGACGATCGCCCCGGTGCGCCGTGGGCGACGCTCACCTGTGCCGGCCTGTCGACGCTCACCTTCCTGGTCCTGGCGATCCTGAGCAGCGGTCAGCTCGGCGCCGTCGGTTGGGTGGGGCCCGATCTGTTGATGCTGGTCGTGCTGATGATCACCTGGTTCGGTTTCGGTGGCTTCGTCGGCATGGTCTTCGCCCGCCGCTTCCTCGCACCGGCCGTCGAATACGACGACTACTCCTACGACGAAGATGACGATTACTACTTCGAGGACGACGACGAAGACGAGGACGACGACTACGCCGACGATCACGACTACACCGACGATCACGACTACGTCGACGACGACCACGAATACCGCGCCGACCCGGCCGTGGAAGTCGACGCCGAACTCGTCGAGGACATCGACGACGAACCCGAGGTGAGCATCGCCGCCCCCGGCTCGACGACCCCACCGACCGACGACATCGTCGACGCCGAGGTGGTGGAGCCGGACCTGCCGGAGGGTGACGGGGACACCGGTCGTTAAGCTCGACCCGGCGCATTGTCGATCGCCGCCACCCGACCACACGCAGGAGTAGAGCGCTGACGTCCTCGTTTGCCCAGTGGAAGCCCGCCCGGACCCCGGCCACCGTCGTCGTCCTCGCCTCGGGCACCGGCTCGCTGCTCAACGCACTGCTGGCCGCCGCCCGCGAGCCCGGCTACCCGGCGAAGATCGTCGCCGTCGGCGTCGACCGGGTGTGCCAGGCCACCGATCACGCCGAAGCCGCGGGCATCGACCACTTCCGGGTCGCGGTAAAGGACTACCCGGACCGGGCCGCCTGGGATCACGCGCTCACCGACGCGGTCGCGGCCTACGAACCCGACCTGGTCGTCTCGGCAGGCTTCATGAAGATCGTCGGCCCCGCGTTCCTCGAGCGCTTCGGCGGCCGGTTCATCAACACTCATCCCGCGCTGCTGCCGTCGTTCCCCGGCGCGCACGGTGTGCGTGACGCGCTGGCCTACGGCGCCAAGGTCACCGGCTGCACGGTGCACCTGGTCGACGGCGGGGTCGACACGGGCCCGATCCTCGCGCAGGAGGCGGTCGACGTGCTGCCCGATGACGACGAGGCCGCGCTGCACGAGCGCATCAAGGTTGTCGAGCGACGGTTGCTGGCGCAGGTCATCGCCGCCGTCGCGACGCGAGGCATTGTCTCCGACGGACGAAAGGCAGAGATACCAGATGAGCGAGCACACCGGTGAGTGAACGTAAGGCGATCCGCAGGGCGCTGGTGAGCGTCTACGACAAGACCGGGCTCGTCGAGCTGGCCACCGGACTGCACGCCGCGGGCGTGGAGCTGGTGTCGACCGGTTCGACCGCGGGCAAGATCGCCGAGGCGGGCATTCCGGTCACCCGGGTCGAGGACCTGACCGGTTTCCCGGAGACCCTCGACGGCCGCGTGAAGACGCTGCACCCGCGCGTGCACGCCGGCATCCTGGCCGACACCCGCCGCGCCGAGCACCTCGACCAGCTCACCGAGCTCGGTGTCGAGGCGTTCGAGCTCGTGGTGGTCAACCTCTACCCGTTCACCCAGACCGTGGCCAGCGGCGCCGGTGTGGACGAGTGCGTGGAGCAGATCGACATCGGCGGTCCGTCGATGGTGCGTGCCGCCGCCAAGAACCACCCGTCGGTGGGCGTGGTCGTCGACGTCACCGATTACGACGACGTGCTCGCGGCCGTGAAGTCGGGCGGCTTCACCCTCGCCGAGCGGACCGCGTTGGCCGCCAAGGCTTTCCAGCACACCGCGAACTACGACGTGGCCGTGGCGAGCTGGATGGGCTCGGTCGCCGTGCCCGCCGTGCAGCCCGAGACCGAGCAGTTCCCGAGCTGGGTCGCCGGTTCGTGGGAGCGGGCCGCGGTGCTGCGCTACGGCGAGAACCCGCACCAGGCCGCGGCGCTGTACACCAGCAACGACGGCACCGTCGGCATCGCGCAGGCCCAGCAGTTGCACGGCAAGGAGATGTCGTACAACAACTACACCGACGGTGACGCCGCCTGGCGCGCCGCGTTCGACTTCGACGAGCCCGCCGTGGCGGTCATCAAGCACGCCAACCCGTGTGGCATCGCCGTCGGCGCCGATATCGCCGAGGCCCACCGCAAGGCGCACGCCACCGATCCGGTGAGTGCCTACGGTGGCGTGATCGCCGCCAACCGTGAGGTGAGCGTCGAGATGGCCGAGCAGGTCGCCGAGATCTTCACCGAGGTGATCGTGGCCCCCGGTTACGCGCCCGGTGCCGTCGAGGTGCTGCAGCGCAAGAAGAACGTGCGCGTGCTGGTCGCCGAGCCGCCGCGCCGCAAGGGTGTGGAGCTGCGTCCGATCAGCGGCGGTGCGCTGCTGCAGGACCGCGACGTGCTCGACGCCGCGGGCGACGACCCGGCCAACTGGACTCTCGCCGCCGGTGATCCCGCCGACGCCACCACGCTGGCCGACCTCGAATTCGCTTGGCGCGCTTGCCGTGCGGTGAAGTCGAACGCGATCCTGCTGGCCGACGACGGCGCCGCTGTCGGCGTCGGCATGGGTCAGGTGAACCGGGTCGACTCCTGCAAGCTCGCCGTGGAACGCGCGGGGGAGCGGGCCAAGGGTTCGGTCGCCGCCTCGGATGCCTTCTTCCCGTTCTCCGACGGGCCGCAGATCCTGGTCGCCGCGGGCGTGCGCGCCATCGTCCACCCGGGTGGTTCGATCCGCGACAAGGACACCGTGGAGCTGTGCAAGGAAGCGGGCGTCACGCTGTACCTCACCGGGGCGCGCCACTTCGCGCACTGAGTTCGCTTGCCCCACAAGGGGTGCCGCGCCGTCACGGTGCGGCACCCGTTGCCGTTTCAGGCCGCGTCGAGGACCTGCCGGGAGCCGAGCGGCGCGTCGAGGGTGATCTCCAGCGTGCCGAGGACGGCCTCCATCGTGCACATCCGCCCGACGGCGTCGGCGGGGGTACCGGCACGCAGTGCGACGGTGACCGTGTCGGCCGTTTCGGTGACGGTGGCGTCGACGCCGTTGCACTGGGGATTTCCGGTCTGGAAGTCGACCGCGATGGTTGCCTCGCCCACCCGGCGCCACGCGGTGAACGGCAGCGGATGCGGGTCGACCAGGTTCGGGTCGGCGGTGAACGGCCGGCCTACACCGGGACCGGTGCTTTCCGGGCGGGTGTTCGTCGGTGCCGAGGTGGGTGTGGTGTCCCCGGAACTCGCGCAGGCCGGTGCGAACAGCACGGCCAGGCTCGCGACGAGGGCGAAGCGGCGCGACAGCGGTGTCATGGCGTCCACCCTAGCCACGGCACGAAAACGGCCCCGGAGCACCAGCTCCGGGGCCGTCTGTCACGAGCTCACTTGGTGGTCGTGAACGGCAGCAACGCCATCTCGCGCGCGTTCTTCACCGCGACGGCGACCTGGCGCTGCTGGCGCGGGGTCAGCCCGGTGACGCGGCGGCTACGGATCTTGCCGCGATCGGAGATGAAGGTGCGCAGCAGGTTGACGTCTTTGTAGTCGACGTACTCGATGCCCGCGGCGATCAGCGGGTTCTTCTTCGGCTTGCGGCCCTGCTCGGCGCGTGCCTTCTTGGACGGTGCTCGCTTCACTGCCATGGGATTTTCCTTCTCACGAGATCAGTGGGTGTCTACCAGCTCGATTTGTGGACCCCAGGGAGCTCGCCCCGGTGGGCCATCTCGCGCACACGTACCCGGGAGAGCCCGAACTTCCTGAGATGGCCGCGTGGCCGGCCATCGGCTGCATCCCGATTGCGCAATCGTACCGGACTGGCATCGCGGGGCTGGGCGCGCAGTTCGGCCTGGGCCGCCGCGCGCTCGTCGTCGCCGGTGCCCGGCTTGCGGATGATCTCCTTGAGCTCGGCCCGGCGCGCGGCGTAGCGCTCGACGATCACGCGCCGCTGCTCGTTACGGGCGATCTTCGACTTCTTCGCCATCAGCGCTCCTCGCGGAAGTCGACGTGCTTGCGCACGACGGGGTCGTATTTGCGCAGGACCATCCGGTCGGGGTCGTTGCGGCGGTTCTTGCGGGTGACGTAGGTGTAGCCGGTGCCCGCGGTGGACTTGAGTTTGACGATCGGCCGCAGTTCGGTCGATTTCGAGGCCATGGGTGCTCCTAGATCTTGTCGCCGCGAGCGCGGATACGGGCCACTACGGCCTCGATCCCGTCGCGGTCGATGGTCTTGATGCCCTTGGCGGAGACCGTCAGCGTGACGCGGCGGCCCTCGCTGGGCAGGTAGTAGGTCTTGCGCTGGATGTTGGGGTTCCAGCGGCGGTTCGTGCGCCGGTGCGAATGCGAGACGGCTTTTCCGAAGCCGGGCTTGCGTCCGGTGACCTGGCAGTGGGCCGACATGCGACCTCCCTCCACGGTTATGACAACCATTTTCGACAATGCTTATTCCGCACTGTACCGTTGCCCTCGAAGTAAATGAAAATCGTTATCGAAAGGGGTACCGGGTGCTTGACCAGTCCGACCGGAGAACACCCGTGGTGCTGCTGGCCGGTTTCGCCGGACCCGCCATGACCGGCGTCGAGCACATCGCGGCGGTGCTGAGCGAGGATGCGGGCACGGTCGTCGTGCACCACGACCTCGCCGAACTGCGCGAGGGCGTGGTCCGGCGCACGGTGCGCACCGCGGGCAACGTGACGACCACGGTGCTCGAACTGGCTCACGGCTGTGTGTCGTGCACGCTGCGCGCCGATCTGCTGCCGATGCTGTGCACCCTCGCCGCCCGCGAGCCGGTGCGGCGCATCGTGCTTGCCCTCGACCCGGCCATCGAGGCTGAGGCGCTGTGCCACGCGATCGAGACCGTCGAGGTGACCGGTGTCGCCGACCGGGTCGACGGTCCCGCCGCCCGGAATGTGCGTATCGAGGCCGTGCTGACCTGCGTCGACGGCGACCAGTGGCTCGCCGACGCCACGGGTGACGAGGCGCTGGCCGACCGTGGTCTCGCCTCGGCCGACGACGAACGAACCGTCGCCCAGGTGGCCGTCGGCCAGGTCGACTTCGCCGACGCACTCGTGGTGCTCGCCGACGGTGTGGAGCCCCTCGACCGCGAACGCCTCGACGCGGTGCTCACCCGGCTCGCGCCCGGCGCACCGACCGCCTGGCTTCCCGACCTGTCCGGCTTCGACGCGGTGGAGATCGGCGCGCTGCTCACCCGCGTGCCCGACGATGCCCGGCGCGGCCGTATCTTCGACGCCCACGCACCGCTGCTGCGCGGTCAGCCGCCGCTGAGCACCGACTGCGGTGTGTCGATCATCGAGTTCGCCGCCCGCAGGCCGTTCCATCCGGCCCGGCTGCACGACGCCCTCGACGTGCTGTTCGACGGTGTGGTCACCGCGCGCGGCCGGATCTGGCTGGCCACCCAGCCCGACCAGGTGGTGTGGCTCGAATCGGCCGGCGGTGGGCTGCGCGTCGGCGGGGCGGGCAAGTGGCTGGCCGCGATGACGCCCGAGGAGCAGGCCGAGGTCGATCCGGCGCGGCGTGCGATGGCGGCGCTCGGCTGGGACGACCGGTTCGGCGACCGCGATGTGTCGCTGGTGGTCCTCGCCCACGACGCCGACCCCGCCGAGATCCGGCACGCCCTGCACTGGGCGCTGGTGGAGGACGACGAACTGCTGCTCGTCGATCGCGCCCCGGAGCGGGTCGCGCGATGGGAGGACCCCTTCGGCGAATGGCACGAAGACCCGTGCGCCGACCCCGCCGAGGCTCCGGCCGCGGCGAGCGAGCACACCAACCCGAGAGGAGAAACGGCATGAAAGCGGGCATCCACCCCGACTACCACCCGGTCGTGTTCGAGGACGCGAACACCGGCAAGAAGTTCCTGACGAGGTCCACGGCCACCAGTGACCGGACCGTCGAGTGGGAGGACGGGAACACCTACCCGCTGCTCACCGTCGACGTGACCTCGGATTCGCACCCGTTCTGGACCGGCACTGCCCGCAATCTCGACACCCAGGGCCGGGTGGAGAAGTTCGAGCGCCGCTACGGCAAGCGTTCGCGCCCGGGCAAGGAGGGCTGAGGCATGGCGGTTCCCAAGCGCAGGATGTCGCGCTCGAACACCAGGAGCAGGCGTTCGCAGTGGAAGGCCGAGGCGCCGCAACTCGTCCCGGTGACCGTGGCGGGTGTCGAATATCGGGTGCCACGTCGTATCGTTGGTGCCGTACGGAAGGGCCTGATCGATCCCGCGCGGATCTCCTGACCTTCCCAGGGTGTTCGAGAGCCGGTTCGGAGGGGACAACCCGAAGCGGGGTATCGGACAAAATGCAACGGCCTGCCGGGGTGTGAACCCCGACAGGCCGTTGCCATGTCAGCCGGTTACTTCTCAGCCTTCTTGCTCGGCGAGGGCGACCAGTGCGACGGCGAGCTTGATGTACTTGTTGGTGCCGAGGTCGGCGATGGTCTTGATCTTCAGCGCATCGAGCAGCTGCTGATCGACGCCTGCGGCGAGCCCGGCGAGGGCCGACGGCGGCGCGGACAGGATTTCCTTCAGCGTCTTGTTCTCGTATTCCTTGTCGAGAACTTTGTCGAGCACCACGTTGACGGCCATGCGAACTCCTTCGAACGAACCTTGGATGTGCCGGGCGAGACGAAAGCGCCCTGCGGGGACGATAACCCGCGCGAGGCCCGGATGTGGGCCTAACGCACCGTCTTCCGTGTGAGCTGGGAAGCATGGTGTCCAGGGGGCTTACTGGGCACTTGTAATGCCTGGTCAGGGGCTTGTCTAGGAGGTAGGGGCAATCGCCCGGTTACCGTTGTGACGCATGCCACGTGGACTTGCCGCTCGAGAAAGCTTGCCGAACGATTGCTGAACGCCCAGATACCAACTCGGGGTTTGTTTTTCGGCACAGGAAAATTCCTGAATCACTGATGCGTAGTCCTGCACGGGTATGTACTCTCGTGCGGGAGGGCGGGTTCTCCTACCAAGGAGAACCCGCTCATCGCCACTTCAGGGGCGGTTTTCGCCCGAATCCACCACCGCCGGGCCGCATTCGGGCAGCGGGGCGGAAGACGGTAAAGATTCCGGCAAACCGGACGTTAGCCAGTTATCGCGCGCCGACGGTTTCGGCCTTCTCGGCGGCCTCGATGGCTTCGCGCCGATCGGGTGCGACCAGGATCGCCGTGATGGGCACCGTGAGGCCGAGCGAACCGAGCACGAACATCGGGAACACCAGGTCGAACAGCTGCAGTCCGTCGGGCATGCGAGCGCCGGAGTTCACGTCGAATTCCAGCGCGCCGACCGCCGTGTAGTACAGCGCCGCGACACCGACGGCGAACAGCAGTGACAGCACCACGCGCAGGGCGATCAACCGCACCGTCTGACCGGCCCACAGCACGCCCGTGCACAGCGCCATCGACATCAGCAGTACGAGCCCGATGAGGCCGAGCGACTCCTTCACGGTGCCCTGCACCGCGAGCGCGTCCAGGGTGAGATAGGTCGACAGGCCGACACCCAGCCCCATCGTCAGCCCGCCGATCACGAGCCGAGGCAGATCCAGCCTGCGCCCGCCGATCAGGAATCCGGCGAACACGGCGATCACCGCGATGGCGGCCGAGGCCGTACCGAGGGCCAGGTTGTAGCGCACCGCGCTGCCCTCGACGTGAATACCGAGCAGCGCGACCGAATTCGCCAGCCACAGGCCGACGCCACCGAGCGAGACGGCGGCCATCGTGAGCCACACGATGCGGAACCGCACCGAGTACTTGGCGTGGCGCACACACGCGAACGCCACGACCGCGCCGACGGCCGACAGATCGAAAGCCAGCCACGCCACGCCCGTACCGCGACCGAACACCTCCGCTCCGGTCGCGAGCAGATCAACCACGCCTGCCAGCTCCCTCGAATTGCTGCGGCTCGAGTTGGGCGATGGCGTATTCGGTCACCGCCGCCAGCGCCTGACGCACCTCGACGGCGTTGCGGGCGTCGATGTCGACGATCGGGATGCCCTCACGCACCGACAGCGCTTCGCGCAGTTCCGCGATCGGGAAACGCGGGGCGTTCGGGAAACGGTTCACCGCGATCAGGAACGGCAGCCCGCGCGCCTCGAAGAAGTCGACGGCGGCGAAGCTGTCTTCCAGCCTGCGGGTGTCGATCAGCACCACCGCGCCGATGGCGCCGCGGATCAAGTCGTCCCACATGAACCAGAACCGCTTCTGGCCGGGCGTGCCGAACAGGTACAGCACCAGGTTGCCCGGCAGCACGATGCGGCCGAAGTCCATCGCGACGGTGGTGGTCTCCTTCTCCGGCGTCTCGGCGAGATCGTCGATGCCGTCGGAGAAATGGGTCACCATCGCTTCGGTGCGCAGCGGAACGATCTCCGACACCGAGCCGACGAAGGTCGTCTTCCCGGCGCCGAAACCGCCCGCCACCACGATCTTCGTCGAGGCGACCCGTTGCTCGGGTGCCTGCTGGCGCGGTGCGCCCTCAGAGGCCACGGAGTCCACGCAAAGTCCTCTCCATCAGTGATCGGCGTTCGTCGTAGCTCGCCTGCTCGGTCAGCGTCGAGTGCACTCGAAGTATCCCGCCCACAACGAGATCGCCGATCATCACCCGGACCATACCCAGTGGGCGTGACAGGTATGCCGCGATCTCGGCTACCGAGAGGCGATGTGTGGCCAGGCGCACTATCTCACTTCGTAGATCGCCTGCGGGCCATTCCAGGTGTGCGGTATAGGAAACCGTCTCCACGACCGCCTCCAAGGGCAGCGCGATCGCGGGTTCGGTGCGGCCTGCGGTCAGGGCATAGGGCCTGACGCGTGTGGTCGGCCGGATTTCGGATCCGTACGGGCTCGACATCTCACCTCAGCCGGCGGAGCGGGCGGTGGCGGTGACCGCCGAGCCCACCCGGTCGACGAGCAGTGCCATCTCGTAGCCGATACGGCCGATGTCATGGCTCTTGTTGGCCAGAACCGCCAGGTGCGAACCGTTTCCGACGCTCATCACCAGCAGGTAGCCGCGCTGCATCTCGACGATCGACTGCATCACCTTGCCGCCGTCGAACAGCTGCGCCGCACCGGTGGACAGGCTCGCCAGGCCCGCGGTCACCGCCGCGAGTTGTTCGGCGCGGTCGGCGGGTAGATGCGGGCTGGTCGCCTGCAGCAACCCGTCGGCCGAGACCAGCACCGCGTGCGAGACGCCGGGCACGTCCCGGGTGAAGCGGGCGACCAGCCAGTTCAGATTCTCGTCTGTGGGGTGCGCGTTGCTCATTCGAGGCCTCCGTCGTTGTACTGGATCTCGGCACGGCCACTGCGGACGCCGCTGAGATGTCGGGTCAAGTTGTTGCGGATCTCCTCGGGATCGCGGGCGCCCGCTTCCTCGGCCGGTGCCAGTCCGCCGGGCACCAGCTGTGCGCCCGGTTTACGGATCGGCAGTCCACCGGAGGTGCGTGCGGAGGTCGGTGGCTTGTCCGCACTGGCCGCCGCCGTCCATCCCGCGTCGCCGGGGGAGCTCCATGATGCCCCGTTCGACGCGGATTCGCTTGCGGCTGTGGAAGGTTCGACGAGCCACTCGGAAACCATGCGCTGATAGATCGGCGTCGGCGCCTCACCGTTGACCGGCTGCAACCTGGTCGAGGAGGTGGGCACGGGGTCGGCAGCGGTGTCCTCGACGGGCTCGGGTGGTGCTTCGTCGAGCGGTTGCAGGCGCGCGGAGGAATCCTGTCGCTGCTCGTCGACCGGTTGCGCGACGGCGGAGGGGTTCTCCTCGGGCCGGTCGGCGTCCGAGCCGCTGCCGTCGAGCGAGTGGAGGCCGGCCGGCTGGGCGGTGTCCAGGCCGGAGCTCGAGCCGCTGTCGAGCCGGTGGAGATCGGCCGAGGGCGCCGGATCACGGCGATCGTCGAGTGAACCCGAGTGGGATCGCTGTGTCGCGTCGTCGGTGTCGGCGCGGCTGCCGCCCGATCGCTGCGGGAGGGCCGATGGCGTCGCGTCGGCCGGGTCGCGGCGACCCTCGATAGGTCGCGGGTCGGGCGAGGCCGGGCCGCTGTCGAGCGAGCGCGGCTCGGCCGAATCGGTGCGAGCGCCGCCGAGCGGCTGCAGGCGCACGGGAGCGGCCGGGTTCTGCGCCTGACGCCCGTTCGAATCGTGCTGGGGTGCTTCGTCGGAGCGGCTGCGGGTCGGTAGGGGCCAGGCGGCCGTTGGCTGACCCGTGGTCGGCCGCACCGGCGGCGGGACCTGCCAGGACGCGGACGGGGTGCGCTGGGGAAGCCCGGTGGACTCGGTCTTCGGCTCGGGTAGGTCCTCGACCGGGTGCTCGGCCCACAGCCCGCTCGGCGTCTCCTCGACCGGCTCGGATTCCGGCGCTGCCGACGGAACCCGTTGCGGCAGACCCGCCTTGGTGAGCGGCGCGCGGTATTCGCTGGCGTCGTAGGCGCCGGTTGTCGAACCGTATTGCGGTGGCACCAGCGGATTCGCCACCGGGATCAGCGGGTTCGGTGTGCCGACCGGCATGATCGGATTGGGTCCGGTGATGTCGGCGGCCGTGAGGCCCGACGGGACAAGCGGATTCGGTCCGGTCGACACCAGCGGATTGGGCCCGGTGGCCGGACCCGAGGAGGGCGGCGGGGGCGCGACGAGCGCACTTGGCAGATGCACGCTCGCGGTGATCCCCGGCTGCGGCGCCGAACCGTTGGTGCGGCGCAGGCTCACGGTGATGGTGTGCCGCTTGGCGAGCCTGCCGACCACGAATAGACCCATCCGGCGGGCGGTTTCGATGGTCACCTCACCACCGGAGGCGAGTCGCTCGTTGGTGGTGCGCAGATCGTCGGCCGACATGCCGAGGCCGCGGTCGGTGATCTCGATCATGTACCCGCCGTCGACGGCCCGGCCCACGATCACGGCCACCGAGGTACTCGGCGGCGAGTAGCGCAGCGCGTTGTCGATGAGCTCGGCGAGCAGGTGCTCGATGTCGACGGCCGACTCACCGGCGACCACGCCGTCGGGCACATTCCCGATCTCGACCCGCTGGTAGTCCTCCACCTGCGACACCGCGCTCCAGAGCATGTCCGACAGCGGTACCGGCGGCAGGTGACCACGGCGCAGGGCGGTACCGGCGAGCACGAGCAGGTTGTCGCCGTTGCGGCGCATGCGGGTGGCGAGGTGGTCGAGGCGGAACAGGGTCTGCAGGCGTGAGGGGTTGTCCTCGTCGTGCTCGAGTTCCTCGATGAGCGCGAGCTGCTGCTCGACCAGCGACTGGCTGCGCCGCGACAGCGTCTCGAACATGTTGCCGATCTGTAGGCGCAGCCGCACCTGGTCGGCGGCCAGGTTGAGGGCCTGCTCGTGCATCTCGTCGACGGCGCGGGCGAGCTGACCGATCTCGTCGGTGGAGTGCACGCCCACCGGTGCGATCTCGGGGGTCGCGCCACCGCTGCGCACCACGGCGAGTTCGTCGGGCAGCTTCACGTGCGCCACCTCGAGCGCGTCGCGGCGCAGCCTGCGCACCGGCACGACCAGCGTGCGCGCCACCGCGAGCGCCAGCGCCAGACCGGAGAGCAGCATGCCGAGCACCAGGGTGGCCTCACGCAGCGCGGCGGTCTGGGCGGTCGAGGTGTTGAGGTCGAGGGTCTTGTCGATCTCGTCGAGCAGACCCGAGATGGTCGCCGCGTAGGTGTCGGCGCTGACCTGCAGGGTGTTGAGCACCGCCGCGTTGGTCGTCGGGTCGCCGTTGTTCTGGCTGAACACGCTGATCCTGGTCTGGACCGCGTCGAGCAGCGAGGCCATGCTGCCCGCGTTGCCGGGCAGGATCATCGCGTAGGTCTTGATCATGGTCTGCTCGGAACCGAGCTCGACCAGCATCCGCGCGCGAGCGCTCTGGCTCGTTCCCGCGTCGGGCGACACGACGAGCGTGCGTTCCCGGGTGAGCACCCGCCGCGCCTGGTGCAGGGCGGTGAGCTGCAGGAAGTAGCGCTGCACGACATAGTCCTCGACCACCGGGGTCTTGGCGAGGGCGTTGCCGATGCGTTCACCGATCTCGTCGGTCTGTTCGCCGACCATCGCCGGCGAGCCGCTGCGCACCGTATTGCGCAGCGTGGCGCCGGTGGTGGTCGCGGCGGTGAGTTCGTCGGCGACGGCCCGGTCGATGCTTGCCATGCGTAGCGCGCTCTGGACTTCGGCGAGGGCTTGGTCGTAGGTGGTGAGCGCGGCGTCGGTCTGTGGGTCGGCGATCGCACCCCAGTTGGCGGTCGCGGCGACGGCGAGTTGTTCGGTGGCGGTGGCGAATTTGACGACGGGCCGGATGACGGCGGCCTGTTCGGTCGCCGCACCGAGTTGGGTCATGGTCTCTAGTTCGGCATTGATGCGCAGCACGGCGAACGTGGTCGCGAGCATCACCGGCAGCACGAGAACCACACCGACCTTGCGCGTTACCGACCAGTTCGACAGGCTGAATTGCCAGGAGCGCGATGCAGGTTCCATCCGCGTGCGTTGCCTCTGCTTCCACGTGTGACCCCGGCCCGCGCGGGGGAGGTCGCGGACCGATGCGAGCGCAGAACCAACTGAAGGTCTTCTTTTATCGCAGGAAAGATACCGTGCCGGGTGGTCAACGGCAATCCGGGCAGGACAGCCCGAAATCGCCGAATATGTGCTGACGCAACGCCGACCACCGCCACCCTCTCAGTACGTTCTCAGTCGCTAACGGCAAACTGAGCACATGCGCATTCTGGTTGTCGACGACGATCGTGCGGTGCGGGAATCACTGCGCCGATCACTGAGCTTCAACGGCTACACCGTCGACCTGGCCGTCGACGGCATGGACGCTTTGGAGAAAGTCACAACAGCCAGGCCCGATGCGCTCGTTCTCGATGTGATGATGCCCCGTCTTGACGGCCTTGAAGTGTGCCGCAGGCTGCGCAGTACGGGCGATGATCTGCCGATTCTCGTTTTGACCGCGCGCGATTCGGTCTCCGAACGCGTGGCCGGGCTCGATGCGGGCGCCGACGATTATTTGCCGAAGCCTTTCGCGCTGGAGGAATTGCTCGCGCGTTTACGCGCTTTGCTGCGCAGGCGGGCGCCCGATCTCGGCGAAGCATCCGAAGCGATGGTGTTCGCTGATCTGTCGCTGGACCCGGTCACTCGCGAAGTTTCGCGTGGCGAACGTTCGATCAGCTTGACTCGTACCGAGTTCTCGCTGCTGGAGATGTTGATGGCCAATCCGCGCCGGGTGCTCACCCGGGGGCGGATCCTGGAAGAGGTGTGGGGTTACGACTTTCCCACCTCAGGCAACGCGCTCGAGGTCTACATCGGCTATTTGCGGCGCAAAACCGAGGCCGACGGCGAGGAACGCTTGATCCACACCGTGCGCGGCGTCGGGTACGTGCTGCGCGAGACCCCTCCCTAGGCCGCGGGCATGGCACACAAGGAACCGGTGGTCGCCGGGCTCGGCCGTCCACTCGACCCCGGCGAGATGCGCCCACCGATGCCGCTCACGCGCTCGGTGTCGCTGCGCTGGCGGGTCACCCTGCTGGCCGCCTCGGTGGTGCTGATCGCGGTGGCCGTCACCTCGATCGCGGCCTACGCCATGGTCGCGCGCGCCCTCTACGCCGACGTCGACGCGCAGCTCGAGGCGCGGGCGGCGACCATGATCAACAACAATTTCGAGTCGATCGGCTTCCAGTCGATCGTGCTCGCCGGGTTGTACTCCAACGAGGTCGGCGTCGCGCTGATCTATGCCGATCACAAGCCGTATATGCCGCCGCAGCAGACGATTCCGCCGGTCGGCGCCCAGGAACTGGCGGTGGCCGACGGCAAGCTCAACTCCTCGCTGCGCACCGTCGGTGACCAGCGCGTCCTCGCGGCGCGCACGCACAGCGGCGCCACGCTCATCATCTCCCAGAAGCTCTACCGCACCCGCGAGGTGCTCGACCGGCTGGCCTGGCTGCTGTTCGTCGTCGGCGCCTGCGGTGTGGTGCTCGCCGCCGCGGCCGGTACCGCCGTCGGCCGCACCGGTCTTCGCCCGATCGCGCGCCTGACCGCCGCGACCGAGCGGGTCGCGCGCACCGACGACCTCACCCCGATCCCGGTCACCGGCGACGACGAATTGGCAAGGCTCACCGAGAGTTTCAACACCATGCTGCGCGCCCTGGCCGAGTCCCGGGACCGGCAGCGCCGCCTCGTCGCCGACGCCGGACACGAGCTGCGCACCCCGCTCACCTCGCTGCGCACCAATATGGAACTGCTCATCGCCTCGAGCAGACCGGGTGCGCCACGGGTGCCCGACGAGGACATGGTGGAGCTGCGAGCCGACGTGGTCGCCCAGATCGAGGAGCTGTCCACGCTCGTCGGCGACCTCGTCGACCTGGCCCGCGAGGACGCCCCGGAAACCGTCTACGAGCGGGTGGATCTCGGCGAAGTGGCCGAGCGGGCGCTGGAGCGTGCGCGGCGGCGTCGCGCGGGCATCACCTTCGTCGCCGACCTGCGCCCGTGGTTCGTCTACGGCCACGAGGCAGGCTTGGAACGCGCGGTGCTCAATGTGCTCGACAACGCGGCCAAGTGGAGCCCGCCCGACGCGGTCGTGCGGATCACCATGCGCCCCGCGGGTCCGGGACTGCTGGAACTCTCCGTCGCCGACGCGGGCCCCGGCATTCCGCCGGGCGAACGCGAGCTGGTGTTCGAACGCTTCTACCGGACCACCGCGTCCAGGTCGATGCCCGGTTCCGGGCTCGGGCTCGCGATCGTGAAACAGGTGGTGACCAAGCACGGCGGAACCATCGCCATCGACACCTCCGACCGGGGCGGCGCCCTGGTCCGCATCGTCCTGCCCGGTGAGGCGGCGCCCGTGGCAGTGGAACCGGACGAGGCGCCCTGAACCGAGTCTCGGGCAACTGACGGGCCGGTCTCAGGCGCTTCTCAGTAGCCGTCGCCAAGCTTGTCGGCAAGCGTGAGAGAAGGTGACCATGAACGACGATCCCCAGCAGCGGCCCGCCGACCACCCCCTCGGCGGCCACGGCCCGGGACAGGCGGATCACCCCGCCACCGTGCCGGGTAGCCACCCGTATGGGCCCGCGCAGTACGGCTACGGACCCCAGCCGTACCCCCAGCAGCCCTACGCCGCACCGCCCGCGGCCCCGCGAAAGCCGTTGCGGCTCGGGTTGATCGCCGGAGCCACCGCGCTGGCGCTGGTGAGCGGCGGCGTCGGCGGCGTGGTCGGCGTGCTCGCCGCCGACTCCGATCCGGCGCCGGTGACCAACGCGCTGGAGGCACCACGACCCGAGGTGAACAATGCCGCCAACGCGCCCGCCGGGTCGACCCAGGCGGTGGCGCAGCGGGTGCTGCCCAGCGTGGTGATGATCAAGGTCGCGGGCACCCGCGCCTCCGGTGAGGGATCGGGGGTCGTGCTGTCCTCGGACGGGCTGATCCTGACCAACAACCACGTCGCCGCGGGCGCCGGATCGGGGGCGAAGATGGAGGTGGTGTTCAGCGACGGCAGCACCGCGCCCGCCACCATGATCGGCGCCGATCCGGTGTCCGACCTGGCCGTCATCAAGGCCGACAAGACCGGCCTCACCCCGATCGAACTGGGCACCTCCGACGGACTCGCGGTGGGCCAGCCGGTGATGGCGATCGGTTCGCCGCTCGGCCTGGCGGGCACCGTCACCACGGGCATCGTCTCGGCGCTCAACCGGCCCGTCTCGACCAGCGGTGAGGGCACACCGAGCCAGGTGAACCCGGTCATCGACGCGATCCAGACCGACGCCGCGATCAACCCGGGCAACTCCGGCGGCGCGCTCGTCGACGGCCAGGGCAAGCTCATCGGCATCAACACCGCCATCGCCAGCCTCGGCGGCGAGATGTCGGGCGCGCAGAGCGGATCCATCGGCCTCGGCTTCGCCATCCCGGTCGACCAGGCTCGCCGCGTGGCAGACGAACTCATCAAGACCGGCAAGGCCACCTACGCCCAGATCGGGATCAAACTGCGTCCGCTCGACACGGCCGCCCGGGTGCTCGAGGCGACCCCGGACGGGCCTGCCGCCAAGGCCGGCATCCCCGCGGGCGCGATCATCACCCGCCTCGACGACCGGCCCATCGATTCCGGCGACGCGCTGATCGCCGCCGTCCGTTCCCGCCAGCCAGGAGACACCGTGAAGATCACCTACACCGACGAACAGGGCGGAAACGCCAAGACCGTGGACGTCACGCTCACGGCCGCCGCGGCGGAGAGCGGCCGATGATGCGATCGAACGCGGCACTGTCGTGCGTAGGCGCTACGGTGATGACCATGGACATCGATGCTCCCGTGGCAGGGCGGGCACTTGTAGTGGTCGTCGACGACCGGACGGCGCACGGCGGCGTCGACTCGCTCGGCCCGCTCGTCACCGAATTGCTCAACGAAGCGGGCTTCCTGGTCGACGCCTCGGTGACCGTGCAGGCCGACGAGGTCGAGATCCGCAACGCGCTCAACACCGCCGTCATCGGCGGTGTGGACCTGGTGATCTCGGTCGGCGGCACGGGTATGTCGCCGCGTGATGTCACCCCCGAGGCCACCGCCCAGGTGCTCGACCGGGAACTGCCCGGCATCACCGAGGCGCTGCGCGCGTCGGGCCGCGTGGCCGGCTCGCTCGACGCGGGTCTGTCGCGCGGGGTCTCCGGCATTTCCGGCAGCACCCTCGTGGTGAACCTGCCGGGCACCCGCTCGGCGGTGCGCGACGGCATGGCCACCCTCGGCCCGCTGGCGAGCCGGGTGATCGGCGAACTCTCCGGTCTGGACGAGTGATTCGATGAACGCGTCGGACAGCACATCGCCCGAGGAGCGCGAGGCCGCGCGGCGCAAGGCCGCCGAAGCGGCCCGGCTCGCGCGGATCTTCGGCGATGTGCTGCCCGAAACCACTGCTGACGAGCGCGGGGGCGGTTCGCGCGGTTCCGATGACGACGAGTGGCTGCGTTCGCAAATACCGCCGCACCACGGGTGACCGCCCCGTTATCTGCCTTTCCCGCTACGTGATAGCCAACCGGGGTTAATCCAGTATTAACCCATTGCGAAGCGGCTACATTTTCCGAGGACCACACTTCATGTGTGGTCCTTTGTCGTATAAGCGACGGTTTGCGGTCCGGTAAGCGGAGCTGTTCATCCCACTTGACAAACCCGAAGCTCAGGGCATTTATGCATGTCAAAGCATGTGGCGATGTATGAACTTGTGCCGGGTGTCACAGTGAAATTTACGAACTCTACGGTTGCTGGAACTAGAACGCAGCGTTTAATGTTCGCCATCCAGACCCACCACAATCGGTCCCCGCAGTACTCAACTTCTGTGCGTTGAACATCCGGTGCAGCCCTACCCTCGGGTAGCTCCGCCGACCCCGGCCGTATCGCCGAAATAACAGTCGGTTACGTAACGGCAACAAAGGGGCGACACACTGAGCTGGGCCTGTGAGGTCCACCCGTCCGGTCACGAAAGTCGAGACCGGCTGTTAGAGAACACTGATGAGGGGAAGTATGAGCGAGAACCGCACCACCGGTGTGCGCCGCGGCGCCCGTGCCGCGGGCGTCGGCGCTGCCGCGGCCGCCATGGCCATCGGCCTGCTGTCGACCGGTGCCGCCAACGCAGATACCTTCGTACCGTTGCCGGACGGTCAGAAGGCAGGCCCCGGGGTGACCATCACCCGTACCGGCGAGCACGCCCTGATTTCGCCGTCGATGGCGGCCAACGGCGCAGGTCGCGTCGTGTGGGTCTCGGGCTCGGCCATCGCCGACGTCACCGCGACCCCCGAGGGCGAGGCAGGCCCCTGGAACGGCCCGAGCGGCCGCGACGGCTCCAACAACTCTTCCTCGCACGGCACCTCCATCCTCAGCACCGGCTACATCGTCGGCTGCCAGGTGAGCATCGCCGACGACGCGATCGGTGCCGGTGTGTCCGGCGGCGTGAGCACCGGCGGCGTCAACGCGGGTGGCTCGATCGGCGTGAACCTGGGCCCCGGCGAGGTCAAGTTCGTGCAGATCAACTCGAAGGACATCCTCAAGGCGGGTGTCTACGCGATCGATTACCAGGACGCGGAGATCGAGATCCAGGGCTGCGCCGGTTACGCGCAGGCCCGGGCGTACACCGTGGTCGAGATCATCGGCGACCACTACTCGAAGACCACCCTGTACGGCATGCCGTTCAGCATCGGCTGACGTCTTTCGAACCGGTACGAATCCTCTTCTCGCTACGGCGAACTCACTCCTCGAGGGACAAATCCTATGATCAACCGTAAGTTCATGGCGCGGATGGCGGGCGTCGGCGCCGCGGCCTCCGTGGCTGTCGGCCTGCTCTCCACGGGCGCGGCCAATGCCGATACCTTTGTGCCGCTGCCGGGCGGCCACATCACCAAGACCCTGTCCGACGGCACCGTCGTCGACATCAGCCTGGTCGGCGAGTCGGCCCTCATCAGCCCGTCGATGGGTTCCACCCCGGTGCACCGCAACGCGTGGGTGTCGGGCAGCGCGCAGGTCACCGTTTCCACCGGTGGCGCGGGCAAGATCTACCCGGGCTACACCGTCGGCTGCCAGGTGAACATCGCCGGCGGCGGTGTCTCCGGTGAAGGCAACGTCGAATCCGACTGGGAAGGCAACGGCGCGGGCGGCATCGGCACCGGCGGCGAGCTCTCGCTCGGCCCCGGCCAGGCGAAGTCGTTCTACGTTCTCGACATCGAGAAGGCCGACGACTACGGCAACGAATCGCACAGCAAGAACAACAAGTTCAAGAACGGCAGTGGCTCGGTGACCTGGTCGGACACCACCATCGGCCTGTCCGGCTGCGCCGGCTACGCGCAGGCTCGTGCCTTCGTGAGCGTCGAGGTCGAGACCGACAATGTGATCAGCTGGGTCACCCTGTGGGGCCAGCCCTTCAGCCTCGGCTGATCTGTTGTCCCGCCTCCCCGCGAATTCAGGCCAGACCTGGGCGCGGGGAGGCTTGCGTCGGCGGCCGGACCAGGATGGTGGCGGGGTCAGCCCGTCCCCGGCGAGTTACCCATGTTGGTGCGAGATCAGCTGATCGGTAAGCGAAAGGGCCCGTGCGTGTGCACGGGCCCTTTCGCGTTCGCTGGACATAGCCAAGGGCTCTCATTATGTTTGTTGCGAATCGACTGCTCTCGCGGTCGGATTCATCCGCGTTTCGTTCGCCGATCGGCTCAGCTCGCGCCGATTCGGTGACCGCAGGCTTCTCGATCCACCTCCCGGCAGGACTGGCTGTCCTGTTGCCAGCGGTGCTGTGCCCTTGTGGCACACGTCAGCTGGGGCCGGGTGCGTTACAGATATCGACCTCGATGGTCGAGGTCGATTTTGCGTATACCTCGAGGGGAACAATGAGCGAGAACCGCACCAATCGTGTGCGCGGCGCCTGGAGCGCAGGCGCCGCGGCGGCGGTGACGATCGGCCTGCTGTCGGCCGGTGCCGCCAACGCCGATACCTTTGTGCCGCTGCCCGACGGTCATAAGGCCGGGCCTGGTCTGAGCATCACCCGCGTCGGCGAGAAGGCGACCATCTCGCCCTCGCTCGCCGCCAACGGCGCGGGCCGGGTGGCCTGGGTGAGCGGCAGCGTCGTGGCCGATGTCCAGCAGACACCGGAGGGTGAGCCCGGGCCGTGGAACGGTCCGTCCGGTCGTCCCGGCTCCAATAATTCGTCCACACACGGCACTTCGCAGCTCAATACCGGCTACATCGTCGGTTGCCAGGTGAGCATCGCCGACGACGCGATCGGTGCCGGTGTGTCCGGCGGCGTGAGTACCGGTGGCGTCAGCGCCGGTGGTTCGATCGGGCTCAACCTCGGCCCGGGTGAGGTCGCGTTCGCGCAGATCAGTTCGAAGGACATCACCAAGCCCGGCGTCTACGCCATCGACTACCAGGACGCCGAGATCCAGGTGCAGGGTTGCGGTGGTTACGCCCAGGCCCGCGCGTACACGGTGGTCGAGATCATCGGCGACCACTACTCCAAGACCACGCTCTACGGCATGCCGTTCAGCATCGGCTGAGCCGGACGACCGCCGAAAATCCTGCCAGCTCGATCGAATTCACCCTCGAGGGGTCTACTGAGATGATCAATCGCAAGAGTATGACGCGGGCGGCGGGCGTGGCTGCCGCCGTGTCCTGCACCATCGGGCTGTTCTCCGTCGGCGCCGCCCATGCCGACACCTTCGTGCCGCTGCCCGGCGGCGAGATCACCAAGACGCTGTCGGACGGCACCGTCGTGAACATCAAGATGGTCGGCGAATCGGCAACCATCAGTCCGTCGATGGGTTCGACTCCGGTGCACCGCAACGCGTGGGTGTCGGGTAGTGCCCAGGTGTCGGTGTCCGGTGGTGGTGACGCGTCGGGCGGCAAGATCTACCCCGGCTACACCGTCGGCTGCCAGGTGAACATCGCCGGTGGTGGTGTGAGCGGAGAGGGCGAGGGCGCGGTCGATGACCAGGGCAATCCTTCCGCCGGCATCGGCACCGGTGGCGAGCTGTCGCTCGGGCCGGGCCAGGCGCAGTCGTTCTACGTGCTCGATCTCGAGAAGGCCGACGACTACGGCAACGAATCGCATTCCAAGAACAACAAATTCAAGGGTTCCAACGGCTCGGTGACCTGGGCTGACGAAACCATCGGCCTGTCCGGCTGCGGTGGGTACGCGCAGGCGCGCTCGTTCGTGAGCGTGGAGGTCGAGACCGACAATGTCATCAGCTGGGTGACGCTGTGGGGTCAGCCTTTCAGCCTCGGCTGAGCCTGATCGGGGCCTGCTCCTACTGGGGTGGGCCCCGAAGCTTTTGTCGCTCAATGGAATACGACTGTCAGCGCCGTACGTAATGACGCACCGGCCACGGCGGTGGCGTATTCGGTGGCCAGCGCGACGAGCACGATTCGCTCGGCCCGGCGATCGGATGTAGCCGTGACGAGCACGACCGCCGCATCCTTCGCGAGGGTGCGCGCCGGTGCGTCGGCACCCGGACCGGCCGCGTCGTCGACACCGACCACGTCCACCCGGTCGCCCGCGCGCAACACCTCGGCCACCGCCGAATCGGCCAACCTGATCGGGACGATGCGGGCGTCGTCGGTGCCCGCCGCGGCCGCCGCCAAGCGCGGACCGACCACCCGGAGATCGGTGAACGTCTCGCCCGCACGCATGGCGCCGGTGAGCGTCGCGCCGAGCAGGGGAGCGGTATCGGTGGCGAAACCGGCGGGCAGAGTTCGGGTTTCGTGCTGATCGACCCGCACGTCCTCGGCGGTGAGTACCCGTCCCGGCGACAGATCGTGGGCGGCGACCACCACCGGTTGCCGTGCCCCACCCGGATCGCCACGCACGAACAGGACCACGGCGACAACGGCGAGCGCGGCGGCCACGATGCGCCGCGCCAGCAGGGCATCGGCCCAGGCGGGGCGATTACCGAGAGCGAACCGCCAGGAGCTGCCACGTCCCAGGTCGGCAAGGCTGCGAGTCATGCCCGAAGCCTAGGAACGCGGCGACAGCACCGACAACGGCGAAAAGCCCGCCTGTGGACAACTCGGGGGTGTGGAGAACTTTTCGCTCAGCTCGCGGCGGCAGGAGCGGCGGCGCTCGACGTCGACCCGCTCGCGGACGACCCGCTCGACGAGGAACTGCCGTTGCCGTCCGAGGACTTCGCCGGCTCGCTCGCGGTGGACGCGCCACCACGGCTGTCGGTGCGGTAGAAACCGCTGCCCTTGAACACAATCCCGACCGAGTTGAACAGCTTCCGCAGCTTCCCCGTGCACTGCGGGCATTCCGTCAGTGAATCCTCGGAGAAGGACTGAACGATGTCGAAGCGGTTGTCACACTCGGTGCACGCATATGAATAAGTTGGCACAGGATCCTCCGCAAGTCTCGTCGATCTAGCACTCTACCGCCGACACTGCCAACCTCGCCAATCGCCTTTTCATTCCGCCGCTCAGGCGCGGGGATCACCCAGCTCGCTCAAGCCCGCCTCGGGCGTCAATGCCCAGCCCATCCGATGGTCGTGCGGTTCCTCGGGCAACTCGACAACCAGCTCGATGTCACGGACCACCGCGATCAACCGCGCGCCCACACTGGCCACGCCGAGGGTGCGGTCGTAGTACCCGGCGCCGCGGCCGAGGCGCACGCCGCGCCGGTCGACCGCGAGCGCCGGGACGAGGATCGTGGCGGCCTCGGCGACCACCGGTGGCGGCAAGCTCTCGGTGGTCGGTTCGAGCAGACCGTAGCGCGCGGGACGCAGCGAATCGGCGCCCGCGTAGTGCGCCCAGCTCAGCGGTCCCGGCGCTCCGGTGACGGGCAGCAACACTGTGGCGCCGCGCTCGCGCAGCGCATCGAGCATGCGCAGATCGCCCGGCTCGGTCTTCGTCGGCACGTAGGCGCACACCACTTCATCGGCCCCGGCCAGCAGGGCCGCGGTGGCCGCTAGGGCACTCGCCTCACGGGCGTGTTCGGCGGGTCCCACGGCGGCCCGGGTGGCCAGGATCTCACGTCGCCACGCATATTTCGTGCGCTCACCGGGCATCTCCACAGCGACCACCCTAAGCTCTTGCCGACGCCGGATCGTCGCGACGGGCGATCGGACGGCACGCTGAATGGATAGGGTATGCGCATGACAGACAAGACTTCCGGTTTCCGCACTGCGGTTGTCCCCGCGGCCGGACTCGGAACGCGGTTTCTGCCTGCGACCAAAACGGTGCCCAAGGAACTGCTGCCGGTAGTCGACACGCCCGGCATCGAACTGGTCGCCGCCGAGGCCGCGGATTCCGGTGCCGACCGTCTCGTGATCGTCACCTCGCCGGGCAAGGACGGCGTGGTCGCCCACTTCGTCGAGGACCTCGTCCTGGAGAGCACCCTCGCCGAGCGCGGCAAGTTCGCGCTGCTCGAGAAGGTGCGCAAGGCGCCGGGCCTGCTCGACGTCACCTCCGTGGTGCAGGAGGAGCCGCTCGGTCTCGGTCATGCCGTCGCCCAGGCCGAGCCCGTCCTCGACGCCGACGAGGACGCGATCGCGGTGCTGCTGCCCGACGACCTCGTGCTGCCGTGCGGTGTGCTCGAGACGATGAGCCGGGTCCGTCGTGAGCGCGGCGGCACCGTGCTGTGCGCGATCGACGTGCCGAAGTCGCAGGTCAGCGCCTACGGCGTGTTCGACGTGGAAGACCTGGCCGAGGGCGCGGAGGCCGATGTGCTCCGGGTGCGCGGCATGGTCGAGAAGCCCGACCTGGCCGACGCGCCGTCGACGTTGGCCGCCGCCGGTCGCTACCTGCTCGACCGCGCGATCTTCGACGCCCTGCGCCGCATCGAGCCCGGCGCGGGCGGCGAGTTGCAGCTCACCGACGCCATCGCCCTGCTCATCGCCGAGGATCACCCGGTCCATGTGGTCGTCCATCGTGGGTCGCGCCACGATTTGGGCAACCCGGGCGGTTATCTTCGAGCTGCCGTCGATTTCGCCCTCGAGCGGGACGAATACGGGCCGCAACTGCGCGAGTGGCTGAAGTTCCGGCTCAGCCCGGAATGGGACCCGCAAGCGCCGGTCGCGTAAAACGATGGGAACCGGCGAAGCCGTCGCCGATACACACAGGAGCTCGATGCGCTCGGTTGAGGATCAGCTGATCAAGGTCACCGCGGCAGCGGTCGCGCCCCGGCCGGTCCGGGTGGCGATTTCCGAGGCCCAGGGTTTGCTGTGCGCCGAGGACGTGGTCACCGAGCGGCCGCTGCCCGGCTTCGACCAGGCCGCCATCGACGGCTACGCGGTGCGCAGTGTCGATGTGAGCGCCGCCGGTGCCGAGGTGCGCGACGAAGAGGGCGAACTCATCGATCTCACGCTGCCGGTGGTCGGCGAGGTGGTCGCGGGTTCGCGTCAGCCGATCCGGCTGCAACCGAGGCAGACGGTGCGCGTCGACACCGGCGCGCCCATGCCGACGCTGGCCGACGCGGTGCTCCCCGTCGACTTCACCGACGGTGGCCGGGCCAGGATCAAGGTGTTCGAGCCGGTCCGCTCCGGCGATTACGTGCGCCGCGTGGGCGACGACGTACAGCCCGGTGACGTGGCGGTCCGCGCCGGAACAATCATCGGCGCGGCCCAGGTCGGCCTGCTCGCCGCCGTCGGCCAGGACAAGGTGCTTGTGCATCCGCGCCCCCGGCTGTCGGTGATCTCCATCGGTGGCGAACTGATCGATATCGACCGCACACCCGGCCCCGGCCAGGTCTACGACGTGAACTCATACGCGCTGGCCGCCGCCGCACGTGACGCGGGCGCCGACGTGAACCGGGTGGGCATCGTCAGCGCCGACCCGCGCCGCCTGCGCGATGTGGTCGAAGGTCAGCTGGTGCGCTCGGAGGTCGTGGTGATCGCGGGCGCGGTCGGCGGCTGGGCCTCGGAGCAGGTGCGCGAGGCGCTCGACGGGCTGGGCGAGCTCGAAGTGGACCGGGTGGCCATGCACCCCGGGTCCGTCCAGGGCTTCGGCCGGCTCGGGCGCGACGAGGTGCCGACCTTCCTGCTGCCGTCGAACCCGGTGAGCGCGCTCGTGGTGTTCGAGGTGATGGTGCGGCCGTTGATCCGCATCGCACTCGGGCGGCGTCAGCCGATGCGCCGAATCGTCAACGCGCGCACCATCACTCCCATCACCTCGATGCCGGGCCGCAAGGGCTATCTGCGCGCCCAGTTGTTGCGCGACGAGGCCACCGGTGACTACCTGGTGCAGCCGCTCGGCAACGGCAACGGCGGCTCCTCGCATCTGCTCGCGACGCTGGCCGAGGCCAACAGCCTGATCGTGGTGGAACCCGACGACACCGATTTCCGCACCGGCGACGAGGTGCGGGTCGCGTTCCTGGCGCAGCGCGGCTGAGAAGTGGAGTCCATGAACGTCTTCCGGGCCGGACAGCATCCCGGGTGGCCTGCTCGTCTCGGTCCGGTGATCGTGGCGGGCGGCCAGGTCACCTTGCGGCCGGTGCGTTTTCGCGACGCCGCCGCCTGGAGCCGGATCCGGCTGCGCGACCGCGACCACCTCGAACCGTGGGAACCGACCGGCCGCGGCAGTTGGGAGGCGCGCAACCACGCCTCCAACTGGCCGTCGCTGTGGACGAGCCTGAAGGCCGAGGCGCGGCGCGGGGCGATGATTCCGCTGGTCATCGAGGTCGACGGCCAGTTCAGCGGGCAGCTCACCATCGGCAATATCGTGCGCGGGGCGCTGCGGTCGGCCTGGATCGGGTATTGGGTGGCCAAGGATCTGGGCGGCCAAGGGGTGGCGACGGCGGCGCTCGGGCTCGGGCTCGACCACTGCTTCGGGCCGGTCGGCCTGCACCGGGTGGAAGCCACGGTGCGGCCGGAAAACCTTGCCAGCCAAGCCGTTCTGCGCAACGTCGGGTTCCGGGAAGAGGGTTTGCTGCGTCGTTACCTCGACGTCGACGGCGCCTGGCGTGATCATCTGCTGGTGGGCTTGACTGTCGAAGAGGTCATGGGCACCGTCGTAGATCGCCTGGTCAGGGAGGGTCGAGCGGCGCTGCCGTGAAAATTCTGTTACTCATGTGGCAGGTGTGCACGGCGCGCCTGCCACACGGGCGCGCGTGCCCGAATTAACCTACGGACGTCGGTAGTGCGTCCACGGATGGACAACACGTTGGCGGGGACGGGAGGTGATGACCGCGATGCCTAATTCGATCCTGTGGATCGGACTGGTCGTTCTGTGGGTATTCGTCCTGTTCCCGATCCTCGCGGACCGGCATCCCCGGATCCGCCGCACCACCGACGCCGCACTCGCCACGCGCGTGCTGCACCGTGGCGGGGCCGAACGACGGATTCGCATCGGGGCGGCGGGCGGACACGAGAGTGACCCCGACTATCGCCCCCGTGTGCTGACCAAGCGCCCCCACCGTACCGATTCGGAGGATCGGATGACGACCGATGAGCCCGTCACCGAAGGCGATGACGAAAAGCCCACCGTCACAGCAGAACTCGACGACATCGAGCACGGCCCCGACGAAGAACCCGACAACGACGCCGAACTCACCGCCACCGAGGCCGACGACGCAGCGGCCGAACCGGATTCGGGCGAGGCCGTAGTGGAGGAGCCGCCGGTCTCGGCGCGCATCCCACCCGCACCACCCGCCCGCCTCGACGACCTGCCCGAACCCGCCGCGCTCGACGACGACGAGGACTTCGTGCCGTCGCGGCGCGGACGCGGCGGCTACGACCCCGAGGCCGACGCCATCGCCCGCGCCGCCCGCTACAGCTTCCGCCAGCGCGCGGTGCTCGGCCTCATCGTCGCCGTCATCCTGTTCGCGGCCTTCGGTCTGCTGCTGAACTCGATGTTCTGGTGGGCCTGCGGCCTGTCCGCCGCCGTGCTCGCCGGCTACCTGGCGTACCTGCGCAAACAGGTGCACGTCGAGGAGGAGATCCGGCGCCGCCGCATGGCCCGCCTCGCGCGCGGCCGCACCCGCGAAACCACCACCGCCACCCCCGAAGCGGCCACCACGCGACGCACCATGGACCGCGACACCGCCCGCGCCCTGCGCCGCCGCTCCACCCTGCTCGACACCGACGACGAGGACCCGATGTTCGAACACCTCGAAACCTTCGACCCCGCCACCGCCCGAGCCCTACGCCACCGGGTCACCGACCTCGGTCGAGCCGTCGGCGAATAACCGGCAAAACAGCAGGTCAGCACACCGATTCGGTATCCGGCCGCACCGCCTGATACAGTGTCACAGCGCGGTTCGCCAGAGCCGCACGGGGCTATAGCGCAGTTGGTAGCGCGTCTCGTTCGCATCGAGAAGGTCAGGGGTTCGATTCCCCTTAGCTCCACAACAAGTGCAGGTCAGGCCGGGTTCTGAGAAGTCATCGGAGCCCGGCCTGACTCGTTTTCCCCATTAACTCCCCACAAATTGCCTGGCGTCCTCCGCGTGGGTGAATTCGGGCCGCTAGCCTGCTGGTATTCGCACCCATCGCGTTCCCAGCATGGCCGCATCACTCCTCTGGGTCGGATCACAGTCGCCGTCAGTCTCCAGCGGGCTCGGTTGGATCGATTGATGAGTTGGATCCTGCATCTGGCGTTCACGCGCCGCGTCGGCCACCATAGGGACCTGCGCCGCAGTGCACTGGCCGCCAACGTGAGTTGTCGATCGGCGACGTCTCCGAGTTCTGCTATGAGCTGTCGGCGTGAACCGACGCCAAGTATTTCGGTGCACCTCTCGGCGACGGGCGAGGGTTCAGAACCGATGCCGGTCGTTGACGGTTGCGTGGAACACTGGCTGGTTCTATCGGCGATCTGTGGCGTCACTCAGCGGTGAAAGCTGACGTCGCCTCGGACCTGAGGATTTCCGCATCGGCGAATTTGACGTCCTGATGTTTGTTGCGCATGGTGTTCTGCTGGCGTGGTGCACAATCTGGTGTATGGCACGGTTTCTGCCCGAGGGGGAATCGCTTCTGGTCCGTACGGACTTCACCGACGACACGGCCTGGGCCCAAACCCTCGCGGCAGTGATCGCGTCCTACGACGAGGACACAGAGACAGGGCTGACCCCCGTCGACGATGTGAACTTCAATGGGCTGACCGCCACCGAACTGGCGGACCTCGTCGACGGCCAGACCTATGTGTTCCTCGCCGACACCACCACGATGACCGACCCTGAACACCCACTGCTGGCGGTCGATACTAGCGATGCGGATGCCCGAGGGGACTGCGACGGGGTCTTCCGAATCGCGCCGTTCGCGATGGCCGAGGTCGAGGTCAACTTCTTCCTCTCCAACATGGACTTCGAGGACTACGCCAACAGCGTCGACGACGACGGTGTATTCCGCGGCTTCGATCGGTGAACCTGACCGGCACTCGGGACCGACCACAGGGCCATCCCCTCACAGCAGCTATAGATGGACTCGCCCCTTGCAGTGCGACAAGTGGGCCGGTACCAGCTGCACGCACTTCAAGCGTTGCGGTAGCAGGCCGCCACCGGCAACAATCCAGGCACACGCCAACGATGCGGTCTTCTGCGCAGCGTCCCGGTGACGTCATATTTCACCGATCGGATCGGTCTGATCTCATGCTGGACGCCGACGGAATCCACCGATAAGTCGTGTCACTATTCGCTGGCATAACCACACTGGCACGTCCACTCATGACGCCCAAGGAGTTCGATGAACGAGATCGGTTCGCTTGCAGGGGCCTTTGTGTCCGTGTGCTTCGAGAGGCTGAGGGCAGAGGGTGCGATCCCCACGTCTACCTCCCATCGGCATCTTCAGGCCGGTCTCGACTTCGAAGAGCTGCCTCTGCGAGAGCTGCCGGAGTATGCACGGCTTGCAGAAGCGGTCCTCGCGGCGGCTCCGGACACCAACTGGCATGGTGAATCGGAGTCGATGACCTCCTGGTTGCTGACCAGCTTCTTGGAGTTGTGCGTGCAGGAATGCTCCTACGCTGGTTCATATGACCCGCTCGGGCCAGAAGTCTCCGCCGCCATCGTGCAGCTGACGGATGTGCTGTCCGGACAGCCCTACGACATGGTGTTGGCGCGCCAGATCTCTCACCTGGTGCCGGCGTCGGGGAGTGAGATCGAGATCAACGGCGTTGTGATCGTGCCTGAGGGAAAGGGCTACCTGAACTATCGAATCCTGAAGGAGATCCCCGATGCCGACCATGCCTGGAAGCGGCATCTTACCCAGACGTTTCGGCCTCCACATGCCTTGTTGATGGTGCGCGAGCAGGTAACAGGCCTCGATTACTTCGGAGCAGGCGACCTCGAGCGCAAGTTGGATCGGTTTCAACTCGGTGTCAGTCTGTTGACCGGTGCCAATGTCCAAGGCATGTATCAGGTATTCGGAGCGAGTAGCCGGATATCCGCCCAGCCAGCTTCTCTCGAACTTCTAGCCCGGAACTCTCACGTCACGACGACGCGTCGAACCGCACGCCTCGATGGGAGCGAAGGTCCGGCGATCGCCGCGCTGACCGATCTGGTGGCTGATGCCCGATCGAAGACCGTTGGCCCGGACACGTGGCTGAGTTCCTTCGGGGAGGCGCTCAAGAGGTTCGCCAACCTGGACGACACAACCGGATACGGTGAACAGATCGTGGATCTCGCTACCGCCTTGGAAGGGGTGGTTCTGGGCACGAACGAGGGTGAAGGTCTTACTCTTCGACTGTGTACCCGCGTCGCTGCCGTGTTGGCACACGATGATGATCCGGCCGCCGTTCTCTTCGAGGAGCTGAAGCAGCTATACAGCTTGCGATCGAGCATCGTCCACGGCGGTGAAGTCTCGGTGAGGTCACTCAACGGCAAACTCCGCGCGATGGAATGCGTACCGAGTCAGGACGAGGAGAAGAACACCCTGGTGCGGCTGGGGTACGCCGTCGACCGGCTACGCGACATCGTTCGCCGGACAATTCTTGCCCGCATCTGTCTGGCACGGGGCGAGGAGCCCCCATGGCCGTTCGACGAAAAAGGCAAGACTGGCGTCGTCAAGGTCGACTCGGTCCTGGCCGACGACACGATGCGTGCGGCCTGGCGCGCATATTGGCGTGACATGCTGGATTCGCTAGGCGCGGGTGCCGCGGCCCGGCGGGCCGCCCCACCGGTGTTTTCCCTGACCAGTGACGACCGCTGAGCATCACATCGGCTCCTCTCAGACAGCCTGTAGGGGGCGAGACGCCGGCGCGCGCTTTGCTCGCCATTGCATAAATCCGGTGATCAGGAGTGGTGGGAGGGAGCCGAGTGGCCGGACATAGCATCAGCCCAGTCAGCGCGGGAGGCGTGCTGGTCGGGCTTCGTGGTAACTCGGGCTCGGGCAAAACGACCGTGGCACGCGCAGTACAGCAACGATTTGCGCGCGCAAGCTGCCTGGTTGTTGCGCAGGATGTGGTCCGGCGGACGATGCTTCGTGAGACCGATGCCCCCGGCGCGGTGAACATCGACCTGATCGAGCATGTCGCTGCTTTTGGGCTGGCTCGTGGGCTGATCGTGATCGTGGAAGGCATCCTCGACGCGGACCGGTACGGCGAGATGCTCGAACGTCTCTCGGTGTCAGCGGGATCAGCGATGTTCTACAGCTTCGACCTGTCCTTCGCAGAGACCGTCCGGCGGCACGCGAGCAGGCCCCAAGCACAGGAATTCTCGCCGACCCAGATGGGGCAGTGGTACCACAGCTGGCAACCGTTGACGTTCGTCGACGAGGTCCGCATCGATGCGAGTTGGCAGCTCGAGACAGTCGTTGATCAGATCGTCGGCGACATCTGTGCCGCAGGCCTTTTCGATCAACAAGCTGCGCGATGCCAAGGCGCGACGGGTGGAACCTCCCCGCCGGCCTCGGCGACGCCTCGGCGCGTGACCGTCACCGAAGCGGAGTAGGTCAGGCGTCAAGATCCACGGGTGTGCTGCCGATGGCGCGGTCGAGGACGTTCGCCGCGGTCCGGTGTGGGCGTCCTCGCGCCATGTAGTACCGCTGGGTCATCGCCACGTCGACATGGCCGAGGACATCGGCGGTGACTCGCGCGGACAGGCCCGCGTCGTCGAGGATCGTGGCCACGGCATGCCGGAAGCTGTGCGGGGTGATGTCCTCGGCGAAACCTAGCGCTTCCCGGACACGCTGCCACGCGTGACCGACGTTCTGGGGGTCACGCAGGGTCCACACCGCAGAGGCAAACACCAGATCCAGGTCCTCGACCCCGGGCTTCGGCGGCGATGATTTGCGCCTGGCTGCCATCGCGTCTTTGCGCTGTTTGAGCATCGCCACAGCGAACTCTGGCAAGGCCATGATCCCGGTGTGGTTTTTCGGGTCATCGTCGTCGGTGACCCGGACGAGTCCCTTGCCGGCGACCCGGACGACTTTGCCGACGGGGTGCAAGGTTGCTTCGTCGAGGTCGATGTCGGACCAGACCAGCCCGAGCATCTGGGAGCGCCGTAGCCCGGTCGCGGCGTAGAGGGTGATGACGTCGGCGAGGTCGGCGCCTTCGCAGTAGGCGGCGACCGTGGGCGGGGTGTAGGCCTTGACCGGTGTGCCCCGCTCGCGTTCGGCCTTGGACAGCTTGCGCGGACACGGGATCTGCGAGGTGCGCACCGAGGACAGGATGAAGCGCAGCTCGTCGACGGTCAGATCACCCGCGCCGCCGGTGCGACCCTTGGCTTCGACGTTCTCGGCCATCCGAGCTTCGCGCACCGGGTTCACAGCGAGGGCTGTCCTTGCGCACGCGAACCGGAACATGCCGGAGAGCACGTTGCGTGCGGTGCGCATGTTCGACGGGCCTCGGGCGTGGCCCACGTCCTTGAGGAAGGCTTCCACCGTCGCGGTGTTGACCTCGAAGAGTCGTCTGCCGCCGAAGGCACTGTCGAAGGTCTTGGCGGCCTCGTCGTAGCGGCTGAGGGTGCCCTCAGCGCGACCGAGGGAAACCAGGTGGTCGCGGTAGTGGTCCCACAGCTGCTTGACGGTGATCGAGTCCGACAGCTCGTCATCGAGATCGACACGGATGGCGACGGCGGCGGCCATCACCGCGTCGAGAGCGCGTTGGCCGCTGCGGTCGGGTAGTGGTCGGCCTTGAGCGCTGAGCTTGATCGGGGAGAATCGGACGACCTCGCGGCGGCGGCCCGAGGTGTCACGGATATAGATGCGTGCCTTCCAATGGCCGGGGGCTATCTCGGTGAGCATCGGCTTGCCGGGTACCCCGAGAGGCCTAGGTGGTCTACCCCGGCTCACCGTCGTGCTCGGGTGGCTCGCCGCCCGAGTTCGCCAGAGCGGATTCGAGTTCGTCTATGTCCCAACGGAATTCCCTCCCAACTCGGATAGGTTTGGGTAGCCAGGTGTGCTGGCCTGGATGGCGGGCCCAGCGCCGCAGCACTTCTGGGTGGACGCCGAGGTGCTCGGCGGCAGTTCTCGTGTTGACCCACCGACGCAGCGGCGCCGGGGTCGGGTTCGGGGTCGAAGGATCGTCATGCATCGGTGCGGCGCTGGTCGTAGTGGACATCGATCAGCGGTGCGCGGTGCAGGCCGCCGTACCTCAGGAGTGCGTGGCAATCGCGGAGAAAACTCGCGTTCTTCTTCGAGAGGCGGTGGAACGGGCAGTCCCGAAGGCTGTGTGAATCGGAAGGGGGAGTGTTCGAATCGCGGCCATGCGCGCTCATATCCGTGGGCCGGAACTGCCCGCGGTGATGGGCTGCGATGACTCCCGATAGCACCGCGAGAAATCGCTCGCGCAGAGGGAGCAGAGGGAGATGGGTAGTGCTTGCGTGAAATTGCATCGGGCACCTTTCGGCCCGATCAATGACTCTTCCCGTCTCCAGGAAACCTGAAAATGTGGAAGTTCGCCACCAATTTTCTGCTAGCGCTGAGAAATTGGTGCCGACGCTCGCGCACAGCCCGACGACTTCGCCTCTGTGACCGATCACAAGATCCGCCTGGTGCGGCAGCGGTAGTGTCGCCGCCGCACCAGCCGGATGTCGCTGGTGGCTAGTTGAATTCCGGTCGCGGACAAGCCGCCTCAGGCGTGACCGTGATGAGCTGGACGTGGTGGGCGAGCAGCCCGTCGGTCAGTGACAGCAGGTAGGACACCGGCTTGCGGTCGGCATCGTAGGCGTGCAACAGGCACCGTGAATCGCGCCCATAGGAGACGCTCACGCTGGCTGCCCACAGTCGCCGGGCCTCGCTGATCGGTGTCAGAACGGAAACGAGCTCTGCGGCCTGAGCTGCGTTCCGGTGACGGCCCAGGGCGGATTTCAGCATCGCAACCGTCCAGGAGCCTTCGGCTTCGGAGTCGGCGACCACGCTCTTGCCCTGCTCACTCAACATCCACACCGCGATCGAGCTGGTGTCGTCGATACCGGGAAAGACCTCGGCGAACAAGTTGTTGCGCGCCAGCACATTCCAGAACGGGTCGATGAAGGCCGCTGGTATCGCGCGGGATTGGAACAGGTCGAGGTTGAGCATGAGCGACTTCTCGGCTCGGACATACCTGCGCAAGGCATCGGGTGGCGCCAGCGTGATCGCGGGGGCGGCGAGCTCACGAAGATGTGTTGCCATGGCTCTGTCCACGCGCAAGCCGATGATGATCTTCTCGAGCGTGTCGGAAGGCGGCTTGGAATCGCCGCGTTCGAAACGCCCCAGGTGAACGGTGCTGAGGTTGAGCTCTGCGGCTGCTTGGGTCTGGGTGAGGCCGAGATCGTCTCGAATCCATCCGATGGTGGTACCGAGGTCGGGGATCGAGACCTGTGGTCGGTTGGGGGCACGTCGACGTTGACGTCCCTTGTGGGGTCGTGAAACTCGGTCGTTCATTGCATCTCCCCCCCGGGAGGTAGTGACGGAAGTCACAGATTGAGTGGTTTGAACGGAGTATTTCGACTTCGTGACGAGACCAGGTCTACCAGAGGGTGTTTCGGGCGGCAAGTTAGCCTGCAGCTGCCCGAATGGTGGACAGGCATGTTCATGACAACCTCATAGGTAAGGCTACCCGGTGACGATGGGACCGCTGTGGGAGGCGAATTCTGTTGCGCGGTAAGAAACGTTTCTTGATGCGTCAAAGCGAATCTGCTGCACAATCCGCTCTTCCCTAGCTGATCATTTTGTGATCTATCAAAACTCGATCAGTTAAGAACCTAGCGGCCCAAGGGATTTCGTGGCTTGGATGGAAAGTGCAAGCCACTCCATGCATTTTGAGAAAGGACTTCCCTGTGGATCCCATCATGATCGCCAGCTACATCAACGCCGGGCTGGCGCTGCTCAGCAACCTCCTGGCACTGGCCGGCAACGGGCTCAACCTGGCCGTGCACCTGCTGTGAGACCGGCCCCGTAGAGGTACCCCGGCCGGGCGGCAGCCCGCCCGGCTGGGCCTCTCCAAGCGGGCGGCTCGAATTCGTCTGCCGCGCAACGTCAGCGGCACTTCCTGCATCTCAACCCTTCATCGAGAAAGGGTCTATCCGTCATGCCTGAATCACCTTCGACCACCTACTCGAACGCCGAACAACCTCACCTCTGCGCCCGGTTGACTCGCCGCGGCAGCACCTTGCTGCTGGCCGCCGCCATTCCTGTCGCGGTTGCCGTGTCAGCTCCTGCCACGGCCCATGCGAGTGCACCTTCGGCCGCGGTGGCCGACCAGGGCGGTGTCACCAGCCCGGCCCAGCCGGGCACCGAAACGCCCGCTCCGCCGCCGCCTCCTGTCGAACCGGCCCCCGAGCCGGCGCCGGAGCCGTCGCCTCCGGTGTATTACGAACAGCCCCAACAGATTCGCACCGGGCAGGCCCGTCCTGCCCCCGAGGTCGATGAGCCGGTGGAGCCGGTGCGGATCGAGGAACTGCATCTGCCTGTTCCGGTGGAGCCGGTGGCGCCGATCGTGCCGCCGGAGAACACGATCCGGGTAGGGGAGTGGCAGACGCCGAGCCCGGACTGGTTGCCGGTGGAAGTCCGCGACACCATCAACAACACCGCCGCCGGTGCCGAAGCGCAGATCGCGACCGCACTGGACTCGGTCGGTATCCCGGCCGGGCGCTCCGACCGTGTCAGCGGCGCAACCCTGGGCGGCGCCGCTGTAGGCGGTGCGGCCGGTGCGACCGTGCTCGGCGCCCCCGCGGCTGCGGTGGGCGCGGTAGCCGGAGGGCTGATCGGTGGCACAGTCGGTGGAATAGCTGGGGCCGCCGTCGGCATCGTCATCCCGGTTCCCATCATCGGGCAAGTCACCAGCGGAGTGGCGGGTACCGCCCTGGGTGCTGCCGCTGGAGCTGCTGCGGGTGCGGCGATCCTCGGAGTACCGGCCGGTGCCGTCGGCGCGGCGGTCGGCGGAACGATCGGTGCCGGATTCGGTGCCGGCGTCGGAGTCGGCCAATGACCGGCAGCACACGACGTGTCGCGGTCGTTGCTGCCGCGACGGTGGGGGCAGCGCTGTTCACCACGGTCGCACCGGCGCCTCCCGCGGTCGCGGTGCCGATCGACGGGTGCCCGGCGCTGTTCATTCTCGGTGTTCAGGGCACCGGGCAGTCCTCACCGACCGCCGACCCGCTTGCCGACACCGGCGTCGTCGGATCGTTGATCGGGCCGGTCGTGAGTGCGGTACCTGCCCTCGTACAGCGCGCCTACATCGGCTACGACGCGGGATTCGGCGGCATCGTCCCCGGCGGGGGCTCCGACCCGTATGTGTCCTCGGTTTCGGGTGCCCGGGCCAACCTCGACGCCGCGGCACAACAAGTCGCCGAGGCCTGCCCGGACACCATGCTCGCCGGTGTCGGTTACAGCCAGGGCGCCCAGGCGATGGCGAGCTTCGCCCGCGACGTCGGCGCCGGAAACGGGCCGGTCCCCGCCGATCGGGTGGCGGGGATCGCGTTGTATGCCAACCCGGATCGGGGCGAACGCGAACCAGTCTTTCCTGGTCGGCCGGGCCAGACCGTGCCCGATCCCGCACCTGGCACGTCCGGTGCGGCGGTCTCGGCCGTGCAGGTCCTCGCAGCCCCGGCGGGCGGGGCGGGGATCGCGACCACCGGCGACGGCTATGGGGCCGTCGTCGGGCGGGTTGCCGATATCTGCAGCGATGGCGACCTGGCTTGTTCTGCGCCCGGCCAGGCCTCGGTTTTGCGGTTGGGTGCGCAGCTCTTCGCCCAGGCGGATCTGACCAATCCCGCCGCGGCGCTGTCCACGCTGGGCAACGCGTTCACCTCGGCGCTCGGCGAGGCCTGGAACACCGTGGTACTCCACGACTTCCACCTCGGTGTCGGCACGGTCGACTACGCGCCCCAGGCTGGTTTGGGGCAGCGGCTCGTCGATGCCGGTGACCCCCGCGCACCAGTCCCGGATCCCGAGGCGGCAGCGGCACGGTGGAACGAGATCGTCGCGACGGTCGCGGCGAACCCGCTGGTGCTGTTGCCCAGATTGCTCGCCCAACTGTCTGCCGCGTGGGGCCAGCTTGCTGCCGAGAACGCCGAGCTGATCAACCCGGTGACGTGGTTGCGGTTCGCAGACACGGTCGGACGCCACAACGGCTACGCCCTGACCGGACAGTTGAACTCGGGCATCGCCTGGATGATCGCGTTGGCCCACGACATCGCGGGATCACGGTCATGACCGGCGCCGGAGCAGATCCGTTCCGCGCAAACACCGTGATCGGATTCGACAGCCCCGGAACGATCCTGCGCACCCGCGAGGTCATGGTGCCCCACATCGCTGGTCTGCGGCGTGCCTGGCAGGTGATCTACACGACCAAGACCACCTTCGGTATCGCGGTGCCCGCCTCGGGCATCGTGCTGGAACCGACCGCCGCGACCGACAACGCGATCTCGGGGACCCCGGTAGTGGTGTACTGCCCGACCTTTCACGGTCTGGGTGGTCGCTGCGCGCCCTCGCAGTTGCTGGTCGATGGGAACGAACCCGACACCAGCAGCATCGCCGCCGCTCTCGTGCAGGGTTGGCGGGTCGCGGTCCCCGACGGGGTGGGGTTGGGTATCCATGGGCTCGGTCCGCATCATTGGCTGGCCAAGAAGGCCGGCGCCCACGCAGCGTTGGACCTGGCACGCGCGATCAACTCTCAGTCCGACGAGCCGAAACTCGAGGCCCCGGTCGCGGTGTGGGGGTACGCCGACGGGGGCCGTGTCGCTGCCGCGGCCGCCGAGTACCAGACCGCCTACGCCCCCGAACTCGACCTCCGCGCGGTCGCCGCCGGGGCGGTGATCCGCGATCCAGCCTCCTTGATCACCACCCTCGACGGTGGCCCGTGGTCGGGGCTGGCGTTCGCGGGGATGGTCGGGTTGGCGCGGGCGTATGCGCATCTGCCGGTCGATCACCTGCTGACCGACGCCGGCATCCGCGCAGTCCGGGCAGCGTCAGAGGCTGACCTGTCCACGTTGCTGGTGGAGTTTCTCTCGCCCCTGGCCGCCTGGTGTGAGCGCCCGGACCCCTGGAACGACCCGGTCTGGCACTACATCCTCACCCACGAAAATCTCGGTACCACAACGCCATTAGTTCCGGTGCACCTGTATCACGGGTTGCTCGACGGGCTGGTGCCGATCGAGTCCGGCCGCGCACTGTTCGCCGAGTACACCTCCCGCGACGTGGCCGTGTCCTGGTCGGAATTCGACGTCACCCACCTCGGCGCGGCCGACCTCGGAGTCCCCGACGTCCTCACAGCATTCCGTACCGGATTCGCCCGACCACCGCGCCATCACGGCGCGAACCCGACTAACTGACCGGCCTGCCCGCACCACCCCCTCCGGTGCGGGCAGGCATTACCACCGTCTCGACACCGAACGGAAGGTGAAACCCAATGAACCACACCATCACTGGGCGCCGGGCCCTCGCGATCGCGGCTACATGGCTGACGGTGACCGTCATCGGGATCACCCCTGTGCTGGCCGAAACCACCAGCGCACCGGCACCAACGTCTACCTTGCGTGAAACCGCGCCCGCTGCCTGTCCGGCGTTGTACGTGCTGGGTGTCCAGAGTGGCGAGGAGGGTGCTGCGACCTCTGTCGACACCGGTGACACCGGGGTGCTGGGGCAGGCGTTCGGCCGGTTGGGTGCCGCGGTAGGCGCGGTGATCGAGCGGTCCTACATAGTCGTCGGCGCCGAGGTGAACACGACGAACTATCCCGCCGCGGTGACCGCCGCAGCCGAGCAGATCGAACAACGCGCCACCGAGGTCATCGACCGATGCCCCACGACCCAGATCGCGGTCGCTGGATACGCCCAAGGCGCTGCCGTAGCAACAACTTTCGCGGAGAAGGCCGGGAACGGTCAGTCGCGGGTCCCGGCCGACAAGGTCGCTGCGGTGGCGCTGCTGGCCAACCCGGCGCGCCGAGCAGCGACCGGGGCCCTCCCCGGTACTGCCAACGCTGTGGTCCCGGCCGCGGCGCCCGGCACGTCCGGAGCTGAGGTGGGCAAGATCGAGCTGGCCAACGTGGGGCTGTCCGGGGCTGGAATCGCCACCAGTGCGGCCCCGGCGAACTACGGGTCGCTGGTCGGTCGGGTGGCTGATCTGTGTGTGGCCGGGGACGCGACGTGTGATGTTCAGTCCGGGAGCCCGTTGTTGACCGCGGTCACCAATATCACCGGACAAGCCGAGGGTAAGGACCCGGTCGCTGCGATCGCCACGGTCGCCCAAGCCCTGGCTTCCACCGCGTTCAGCACGGCGGTCGGCGTCGTCAACGACGACATCTCCGGCACCAGCTTGGACCAGCTGTCCTATACCCCCACCGAGACTCTTGGTCAGCGCATCGCCGCCGCGTCCTCACCGACAGCCACCACACCGACCGAGTCCGACGCACTCTCGGCGTTGTTCAAGCTCGGCACGATCGGGTTGAACGCCGTGGTCTCGGTGGCCCAGAAGGTATTCACCGCCACGACCATCGCCGAGCTCGCCGCCGTGGGGCTGTCGAACCCGGCTGCCGCGGTTGCGGTGCTGGGGACGAAAGTCGCCGATGCCGTAGTGGATCTGGTTCCGCCGCAGTCGATCAGTACTTGGGTCAACGACGCGTTCGAGGCCATCACCTCCACCATCACCGAACCCCAAGACCTCTACACCACCTCGGCGACCGCCCAGTACAGCGACGCCTCCGGCCGCCGTAGCAGCTACAGCACCGTCTCGGTGACCGCGAGCGGTGACACCCCGCTGGCCGCGACGACGGCGTGGTTCACCGCGATCGCCCACGACCTCAGCGTCGCGACGCCGTCTCCAACGGAACAACCGACGCACTCGTCCACCACCGCGAAACCGACTGTCACACAGACCGGTTCGCTATCGGCGACGACCAGTCCACCGATGGCGCACCCCTAGACCCCTTCGGAGCACGACGGGCCCTGGTTCCTTCCCCCTGATCAGTGGCTCTTCCCAGCGGCGTGCTCCGAAGGGCCCGACCACCAACCGAACCACCTGATCGAGCGAGGAGGTGAACACCATGCCCACCGATGACCTGAGCCGAAGCCACGGCCTCGACTGGCTCAACAAACCAAGACCGCCACAACCCGATCCAGCGGAGCCACGGCGGCTCGGCGAGCGCGTCCACCGCCGCGCCACACCGGCGCGCTGGTCGCGCATCGTCGCGCTCAGCGCCGCCGCCGGCATTCTCACCGGCGCGGTCGCTGCGGTCGCGGTGGACATGTCAGGCAACGACCGCACCACCACCGTGGCCTCCGCGACAACGACGACCTTGCTTACTCCTGCCTCTCCTGTCGCCGCCACCGAGCGGGCCTGTGCCGGGCTCACCGCGCAAACGGTGACAGCGGGCGCCGGGGACACCACGACCCTTGCCGGTGTGATCGCGGCGTTCGAATACGCCTACTACGTCACACGCAGCGCTGAGGACGCGCTGCGATTGGTGACCCCGCAGGCCGGAATCACGCTCGAACCGCTGGCCGCCGCGATCACCGCGTTACCGGCCGACACCACCCACTGCGTCGGCATCACCCCCATCGCGGAGAACACCGCCGAGGTCCACCTGGTGGAACTGCATCCCGACGGCCGCCGCTTCGACTACCTGCAGGTGATCAACATCGCCGCCGCACCGCCAGCCGGGTTGGTTATCACCAACATCCAGAAGCGAGGCAGCTGATGCCCGCATCGACCCTCCAGCAGCATCCCCTCGCCGTGATCGGGGGCCGCCGGTTGGACCCGACCACGGTGACCCCGCCACACCGCGCGGCCAGTATCCGCGGAGAACCGCTGCCCACGACCCGGGCGCACCCACCGGCGGTCGCGATCGTCGGCGCCCACGGGGGAGCAGGGACCTCGACGCTGGCGCGGTGGTGGGCGCCCGCTGCGGACTGCGAACAGTCCTGGCCGGGCTCGCCACAGACCACCCAACGTGTCGTTGTGGCGGCACGGTTGTGCCTGCCAGGGCTGATCGCTTGCGCGGACCGGTTGCGGGAATGGCACGCCGGAGCAGCACCCGAAGGTGTCCAGGTCGTCGGAGTCGTGCTCAGCGCCGCCCGCCCGGGCCGAGTGCCGGCACCGGTGCGCCGTTACCGCGCCGTGGTCGAAGACCTGGCCGATCACGTGTGGGAGATCGGTTGGCATGACGAGCTCATCGAACGCGAACTCAGCGAACTCGCCGAGTTCAGCCCCTTCGACCCGGTCCCACAACGCCGCGCCCGCCTGACCGAAGCGGTGCCGCTGGATGTCCATCACGTCGGCAGCGAGCTCATCGACGTCCTCGCCTGCACGACCAAAAACCTTATCGACCAGCACGATTCGGAGAAATAGCGATGTCGGTTCTATCCGTCGTGGGCGACAGCGTGACGGTGCTGGCCCAAGAAATCAAGATCAACCCGACCGTCCCGCCGGGCGGGGACAAGCTGACCAACCTGGTCGGCTACCTGTCCTGGCTGGTCATCCTGGCCGGGGTAGCGGCCCTGATCTATGCCGGGGGCAAGTTCGGGTGGGAACGCTGGCACGGCGGCGCGGTCGAATCACCCAAGATCGTGTTCGCGGCCATGGTCGGCGGCATCATCGCCACCTCCGCCGGCGCCATCATGAACGCCGCCGTCACCGGAGGATCCTGATGCAGGCTCCCCAGTATCGCCACGAAACCCGCAGCATCACAACGGATTCACGCGCTGTGGCCATCGCCGCCGCCGACGGCACAGTGCTGACCGGAACCCGGTTCGGGAACCCCGACGCCGCGCTGACCGTGGTCTACCTGCCCGGACCGCTCGCCGACGCAAGCCATTTCGCGCCGATGATGACGCTGATCGACCGGCATTTCCGCGCTGAGGTCGCCCAGCTCGTGTACGAGCAGCGCGGCCACGGCAACGACCTTCCGCTGCAACCCGGACCCGCGGGCATGACCCAACTCGTCGAAGACCTGGACACCGTCATCTCCCATGCTGACGGTCGCGTGGTGCTGGTCGTGCATTCACTGGCCGCGATCGTCGCTCAGGAATGGCTCTACCACCACCGACGCGACCTCGCCCGCATCGACGCGATCGTCGCGATCACACCGGTGACCGAACTACCCGATCACGACAAAGCCCTCACCGAACACCCCACGGGGGCGGCCCGCCGGGCCGGTCGACGTCTCATCCACCAACTTTCCACCGCCCTGGGCGAGCACCGCCTGCACACCGACGCCGAACTCGAGGCCGCCCTCCACACCCTGCGTGCGTATCGGCGATGCGGGGCCGACCTAGCGGTGGTCGAAGACCTTCTGCGGGCGACACCGACCTGGATCGTGGCCGGGCACGCCGACCCAGTCGCGCGCTACGGGAGGGTCACCGAACTCGCGGAGACGGTGTGGGCCGAACTGAGCAGCCTGCGCGACGGGGGCCATGACCTGGCCCGAACCTTTCCCTGGTTGCCCGCCGCAGCGGTGTCTTCCGCGATCCGCGTGGCGCGAGACGCTGACCGGTTCGGAGGCCACTGGTGATCGCCGCACCGCTGCCCGCGCAGGTGTTGGCGCCACTGACACAACTGTTGAACTGGCTGGCCTGGTTCGTGCTGCTGCTGTGCGTGGCGCGCGCGACCTTCGTCGGCGGCCAACTCGCCGTCCGGATCTACCGCGAAGAAGCGATCGAAGGATTCCTCGGATCCCTGGTCGCCGCCGCACTCCTCGGCTCGGCCAGCGCCCTGGCCATCGCCATCCTCCCCACCACCTGACACCACAGGAAACCCCTATGCCACACAAACTTTCGCCCCCAACCAGCCCAATAATGATCACCTGGCTCGCCATCGTCATCACCGGCCTCACCGCCACAGGTTGTGGCGGCACCGACCCCGGCGACAACCAGCCGCTGCCCACACCCACAACGGAGCAGGTGGCTCCTACAGGGCTGAGCTGGCGCACCTACCAAGGCATTGATCTGCCGGTGGCGGTGCAAGGCCCCCGCGTGATCGACGGTGCGACCGCCACCGACTTCGACCGGTCCCCGGCCGGCGCCGCCCTGGCCGCGATCCACACGACCGTGCGCATGTCGGTCGCACCCGACAGCGGATGGGCGGCGGTCGGGCACCGCATGATCGCCCCCGGCCGGGGCAGGGATGCCTGGGCCACAGCACGCGCACAGGTCTCGATCACCACCCCGGCCACCGACACGGTGCCCACGATCCTCGGCTACCTCGTCACCGCCTATGCCGACACCGAAGCCCAGGTCCAGACCTTCTCTCTCTATCCGGACAACTCGACCACCCGCAACACCGCCACCGTCATCTGGGCCCCCGACGGGTGGCGGCTGCGCCTGCCCGACACGGTGACCGAGAGCCCGGTCACCGCAGTCGATTCCGTCCCCGCTGACATGGTCGCCCTGCCGAGACCCTGAGGACCAGCTCTGATGCGTGCCACTCGAACCCTCGTCCTGCTATTCAGCATCATCACCGCCGTCGTGATCACCGTCTTCGTCCTGACCATCACCGGCGACGACAACACCGACACCACCCAACCCCCTGCCAAGAACGGACAGGGCTCGACGACCGCAGCGCCATCAACGACACCGTCAGCAGCACGTCCGCCGACGGTCGACATGTTCGGCAACCGCCTCGAAGTCCCTGCCGAGGAAGCCGGTGCAGCGTTGCCGCAAAGCGCCCAGGAACGTGTCGACCCGGCGCGGCCGGACTATCTGAGCGCACCACCTGCACGGTTGCAGTGGCAGCGCATCTGGGGCGGCGCGGCGGTCGCGGTGTCGGGCAGCGACGGCCCTGCCCGCATCGATGCCGGTGTTGCCGAAGGGTTCGCGCGCACACCGCAAGGGGCCGCGCTGGCGGCGTTGGACGCGGTCGGACGGGTCTATGCCGCGCACGACCCGATCTGGCGAGATGTCGTGCGCGAGCGCTTCTACGGCGGCGGACAGCCGTTGATCGACCGGTTCGCGCGGTCACGGGCAGACACCCCGGGCGCAGCGCGCTACGTGACCGTGCCCGAAGGTGTGCGGATTCAACCGGGCTACCGCGACGACTTGGCCGTGGTGCAACTCGCGGTCCGTTCCACGACCGGATACGCCATCGCGACCTGGCCGATGGTCTGGGTCGAGGGCGACTGGCGCGTCCGGGTACCCGACGACATCGAAAGCCTCTGGCGCCCAGCAACTCCGACCGCGTCGTTGACCGGGTTCGGTGATTGGAAGGCCCGATCATCATGAACAGTTCTCTCGACGCTGCGGCCCCGCTGGCGGCAGGACCAGCCCGAACACAGGTCCCCGATATCGCGTGCACGGTGTTGCCGGGGGTGCGCGAGGCGTGCCAGTTCGGCAGCGCGGCCGTGGACGCGGCCGGTGATTCGGTGATCGACCGCTTTGTCAGCTTCCTAGTTACAGGCTTGGCGAAGCTTCTGAGAATGGGGATGACGTGGTGGACGACGTTACCATCGCCCCAATTATCTTCCTCGGCTGGGCAACCCGCTCCTGTCCTCACCCAGATCAGGGACTACACCGTCGGTCTGCAGGTGGTGCTCTTGACTGCGGGAATCATGCTCGCGGCGGCTCGGCTGGCACTGGCCAAACGTGGTGGCGTGGCGGGAGAAGCGCAGGAGAGCTTCCTCATGCTCGCTCGCGCCATCTTCGCGTCGATGACCTTCGCGACACTCATCACGGTAGGCACGAATGCCGGCGACCAGTTCGCCAACTGGGTGATTTTCGACGCTACGCGTGGAGATCTCGAGAACGCCATCGGCCGGATCCTCGACCCCGACACCATGGCCACTCTCGGGCCCGGGATTCTTCTGCTCGTTGGTCTGCTCGGCGTGATCAGCATGCTGGTCCAGTTGGTCATGCTGGTGATCCGGCAGGCGTTGCTGGTCGTGGTCGTCGCGGTGATCCCCTTGGTGGCCGCCGCATCCGGGTCCTCGGCCGGCTCGCAAGCCTACAAACGCCTTCTGGCGTGGTCGCTGGCGTTCGTGCTGTGGAAGCCGGTCGGGGCGCTGGTCTATGCGATCGCGTTCACCGTCCTCGGTGCCGAGGAGCAGACCGATCCCCAGCTGATGCTGCTCGGCCTGATCTTGATGCTGATGACCGTCATTGTGCTCCCCGCGCTGATCCGGTTGATCGCACCCGCAGTGGCCACCCTCGGCGGTGGCGGCGGCGCGGCATCAGCGTTGGCTGGCGCCGGTGCCGGGATCGCGATGTCGGCGGCCGGCAGCCGGGGGTCACAAGCCAGGAAGGTTTCGGAGGCCGAAAGGTCTGGCTCGTCGCCAGGGTCGTCGAGCCCGAGCGGATCGTCCCCTCCGCCGGGCGGCACCGGTGGGGCCAGACCGATGGCGGCGAATTCAGGCTCGCCACCCGGAGGGTCGGCCCCCGCATCGGCCGGTGGCGCGTCCAGATCTGCGCCGGCAGGCGGGGGTGGTTCGAGCGCAGGTGGTGCGAGCGCGGGCCGGGCCTCAGCCGCTGGTGCCGGTGGGTCGGGCAGTGCTGCGGCCACTGGTGCGATGGGTGCGGGCCCTGCTGGTGCGGCGATGTTGGGTGCCCAGCTCGCGGTCGGTGCACTGCAAGGCATCGCGTCAACCGCTCAACGTGCTGTCCCGGAATCGTCGGGCCAGTTGGATCCGGACTCGCTCGGTCCCGGGGAGGTCCGCCGATGAGCACACGAATGTATGGGCGGTGGGAACAGCCACGCTCGGCCGGGTTCTTCGGATTGACCTGGGGCGTGTCGCTCCTCGGACTCGGCCTGGTGATCACGGTGATGGTGTCGTTCATGATCACCCGCTCCCTCGAATTCGCGGGGGCGGTCCTGGCCGGGGCGGCGGTGGTGTTCGTCCCGCTGGCGGTGACCCGCAACGGGCGCACCGGGTGGGAACTTCTGCTGCTGCGGGTCCAGTTCGCGCGTGCGCGATCTCGCGGCGAGCTGACCTACCGTTCGGGTCGGTTCTCCCGCCTGCCGGGGTTAGCGAAATTGCCGGGCTTGCTAGCTGATTCACGTTTGACCGAGTACGAGACGCCGGGTGGGAAGCGGTTCGCGATGCTGCATATCCGGCGCAGCGACCACTACACGGTGATCGTGCGGGTGATCCCGCGGGGCAAGGAACTCGTCGACCAAGCCCAGATCGATTCCTGGGTCGAGGGATACGGCCAGTTCCTGGCCTCACAGAGCCGCGGTGGCGAAGTGGTCGCGGTGACTGCGGTGCTGGACAACGTCGTGGAAACCCGGTTGAAGCAAACCCGGGAAGTCACCCGGCTGATCCGCCCGAGTGCCCCCGTTTTCGCCAAGACGGTGATGACCGAAGCGGCTGCCGACAGCGGTGGGGTGGGGGTGCGGATCGAAGCGCGGATCGCGGTCACCTATCGGGCGATCGGCAAGGGGCGTATCCGGCGTGATCAGGCCGAGCAGGCCCGTGAGATCGGGCAACGCCTGCAATCGGTGTTGTCCCAGCTCGCCCGCGCCGGCTTGCCCGCCACACCTCTGCAGGCGTGGGAGGTGCTGGGGTTGGTGCGTAGCCGGTTCGACCTGGCCTCTCAGCGTGATGTGGAGGCGGCGGGGGATCGGATCGTGGAGTCGCAGTCGTGGGACTCGGTCGGCCCGCTGGCCCATCAGGACCGGTGGGATCACTACGTCCACGACGGGGCCCGCTCGATCACCTGGGAAATGGACGGCGCACCCCGCGGGGCGGTGATGGAAACCGTCCTCGAAGAACTCCTACGGCCGCGCCCGGACGCCCCACGTAAGCGCGTCGCGATCGTCTACCGCCTGCATTCGGCCGCGGAAGCGACCTCACTGGTCGATTCGGACTTCCGCGACGCGGTCGCCGCCGAACAGACCGAACGCGGGATCTCCTCGGCGGCGGCCCGCATCCGGGTCGGCAACACCTCCGCCGCGCGGGAGGAGCAAGCTCGCGGGGCGGGGTTGACTCGGTTCGGGGTGTTGGTGACGGTGACCGATCACCTCGACGCGGACCTGCCCGGCATCGAGGCCTCGGTCAAAGGGATGGCGGCGGCCTCGCGGTTGACGGTGCGCCGCTGCTACGGCTACCAAGCCGCCGGCTTCGCCGCCTCGCTCGGGATCGGGCTGATTTTGCCTGAGCACGCCTCCATCTCCGAACGGGTCTCGGGATGACCGGGCACATGAACGGCTCGCCCGACCGGGGCAAGCCCGCGAGAACCGAAATCATCGAGGGCATCAGGGTTCTGAGCAGAACCCGCCGCGCGGAAGTCGAGCTCGCGGCCACACAGGCCGGGCTGCGGGGCCGGCGGGCACGGATGCTGCTGTCCAGTGACGATCATCGCCGCGCGACCGCGGCGCGGCGGCGCGAGGGTGCTGCGGGGGATGGGTTCGATCTTCTCGCGCCGGTGTTGACCGACCGCGGCTACGTCGGTGCTGGGGGTGGGCGGGCGTCGGTGGTGCCGCGCACCCCGGAGTGGCGCGGCACGACTGTGCAGGTGGCCGGGTTGTGGCCGTTCTGCGTCGGGGCCAGCGCCCCAACTGCGGGCGTGCCGGTCGGCAGTCACTACATCACCGGTGCCCCGGTGCATTTCGACCCGATGTCATGGTTCCTGCGGGGATTCATCACCGCGCCGATCGCGTTCGTGTTGGCGCTCAACGGGTTCGGTAAATCCTCGCTGATCCGACGCATCATGACCGGCGCCGTCGCGGCGGGGGAGACCGTGCTGTGCATGGGCGACACCAAAGGCGAATACCGCGACCTCGTCGAGCGCCTCGACGGACAAGTCGTCGACGTCGGCTACGGCCACGGCACCATCAACCCCCTCGACGTCGGCGCCCTCGGCGCCGTCATCGCCGCACTCCCCGATGCCGATCAACGCCGCCAGGTGATGGCACGGGTCGAAGCCGGGCAGATCAACATTGTCGCCGGGTTGATCGAGCTGGTGCGCGGCGGCCGGGTCGAGGACTACGAGGAGGTGCTGCTCGCCGCTGGTCTGCGCGAGCTCTACAGCCCAGCTGGTGGTTTCACCCACGAGGACCCGCCGCTGCTGGAAGACCTGTTGGCGGTGATCTCGGCGGGCGGGGAGCGATTGCGTGCGTTCGCCGAGGAAGACGACGAACTCGCCTACCGGACGGCGACGAAACCGTTGCGCCGGTCGATGCGTGCCTTGGTCGAAGGACCGTTCGGGGCGATCTTCAACGGCCCCACCACGACCCGCCTGGATCTGTCGAGTCCCGCGATCTGCATCGACATCTCCCGCATCCCCGAAGGCGACACCAAACTGCTGGCCGCGGTCCTGATGACCTGCTGGTCCGACGGATTCGGCGCCGTCGCCGCCGCCCACGCCCTCGCCGACGCCGGACTGGCCCCCGCCCGGACGTTCGAGGTCGTGATGGACGAGATCTGGCGGGTGCTCGGCGTCGGGGAATTCATGGTCGACCGCGTCGACGCACTGACCCGCCTCAACCGCGGCCTCGCCACAGGGCTGATCATGTGCTCGCACACCATCAAAGACCTCGCCGCCTTCGATTCCCCCGCCGCACAAGCCAAAGCGCTCGGCTTCTTCGAACGAGCTCGGGCGAAGATCATCGGCCCGGTCGGCCCCGAAGAAGCCCACCGCATCGCCGCAGTCGCGGGGATGACCGACACCGAGAAACTGCTGGTCACCTCCTGGGCAGCGCCACGCCCACCCAGCGACGACGACCTCGACACCACGCGACGCGAAACACCGCCCGGCACCGGCTGCTATCTGCTCAAGACCGGGGAAGCCGAACAACCCGGCATCCCCTTCCGGATGGTGTTCACCCCCACCGAACGCGACTCCGAGATCCACAACACCAACCGCCGCTTCGACAACCTCGGCCAAACCCCCACCAGATCGGTGAGCCCGCGATGAGCGGCGCCGCTCGCGCAACGACCGCAGCCCTGGGCGCGGTCGTGTTGCTGATCGTCCTGCTCATATTCGCCGGTGTCGCCCAGGAGCAGAACTGTGCGCCGTCGACGTCGTCGAAAGGGAGTTCCTCGGCGTCGGATGGAACGAGGACGATGCCGATGGCTGAGGGCACCTACACCCTGACCTCGGGTTTCGGAATGCGGTGGGGCACAACGCATCAAGGCCAAGACTTCGCCGCCGCACCCAAGACCCCGATCTACGCGGTCGCCGACGGGGTCGTGGTGCGGGTGGGTGCGGCGAGCGGGTTCGGGATCTGGGTGGTCATCGACCACAACATCGACGGCGAGATCGTGTCCTCGGTCTATGGGCACATGTTCGCCGACGACGTCGAGGTCGAACAAGGCCAGAGCGTGGGGATCGGGCAGCTGATCGCCGGAGTCGGCTACAACGGTCAGACCGTCCCCGAAGGCCCGGACGGTGCACACCTACACCTGGAAATCTGGACCGGCGGAGGCCGATTCGGCGGCGGCACCGCAGTCGATCCGATGCCGTGGCTGCAGGGTGGGTCGGCGCCGACCAGCCCGGTCGGATCGACCGATGTCGCACCGTCGACGACGCCTACCCTGGGTGGCGGCACGGGGATCGAGGCCGGTGCAGCAGCAGGGGCCGAGTTGGCGCCGATGCCCGCGTCAATCGGGTCCGAGCGCGGATTGCAGGTCGACACGATCCGGTTGGCCCGCACCATCGTTCAGCAGTTTCCGCAGGTGCGTGAGATCGGTGGGCAGCGTGAGGATCCGCTGCCCGATCACCCGAGCGGGCGGGCGATCGACATCATGATCCCCGATCCGACGTCGGGGCAGGGCAAAGCGCTCGGCGATCGGATCGCCGACTTCGTGATCACCAACGCTGCCGCGTTGCGCATCGACTACCTGATCTGGCGCCAGACCTACCGCTCGGCCACCGGCGAATCCAACCTGATGGAAGACCGCGGCGGGACCACCGCGAACCACATGGATCACGTCCACGTCACCACCTTGGGCGGGGGATATCCCGACGGCACACCGATCGGCCCGGTCACCACGGACTCCGCGCGTGCTGCGACCACGACGGTGTGTGGGCCCGCCCTCGGCGACACCGACCTGGACCACGGCACGGTCCCCGAGGAACTGCTGGCCTGGTATCAGCTGGGTGGGACCGTGTGTCCGCAGATCACCTCGCCGTTGCTGGCGGCGCAGGGCAAACAGGAATCCGGGTTCCGGCGAGGGCTCACCTCCCCGGCGGGTGCGCAGGGGTTGGCCCAGTTCCTGCCTGGTACCGCGACCGCGCTCGCCACCGACGGGCAACCGTATGTGATCGACGCTGACGGCAACGGTGTGGCGTCGGTGTGGGACGACGGCGACGCGATCATCGGCCAAGCCCGCTACATGTGCGGCATCGCCGACAAGGTCGACACCTGGATCAGTGAGGGCAAGGTCGTAGCCCCCAACGGGCCAGCCGAGCTCTACCTCGCCGGCTACAACGCCGGCGAATACGCGGTGCTGCACTCGGGCGGATTCCCCACGGGCTCAACGGATTACGAGATTCAGACCCGCCCGTACGTGGCCAACATTCTCGCGACGGCCACCCAGATGACGACGACGCTGAGCTGAGGACACCATGAGCAACCGTCTTTCTCTCGCCACTGTGACCGGCGGTATCGCGGCCGTCGCGATTGCACTCACCACGGTACTGACTGGCGGCGCCGACGACCCCGGGCCCACATCCGATACGCACACCCCCGGTGCCGCCCACGTGGAGGGGCCCGAGCCCCAGGACGCCGACGCGGTGACCGTCGCCCAGATGGGTTTGGCGGCCATGTTCTCCTGGCAGCCTCGTGCTGACCCCGACCCTGGTGCCGGGTTGGTTCGTGCAGCGCCGTGGCTGACCGGCGAGCTGGCCGCTGCGGCGGCGGGCAACGGCCCCGAGAAAGGTTTGGCGCCGCTACCGGAATGGGCGGGGTGGCGCGACAGCAACGACATCATCTCCGCCCTGGTCGACGCCGAGCAGGCGGAAACCGGCGGGTCGGGACCGACGGTCGCGGCGACGGTGACCCAACAAGTGCTCCACCACGACGGGTCCACCACCATGTACCGGCGGATGCGGGTGACCGTCACGGTTGCTGAAACCCCGCAGGGGTGGCGGATGTCTAGCTACCGCATCACCTCGGTGGCCGATCATGGTTGAGCGCACAACACCCCGCGACCCGGCCCGTCCTGTGCTGGCCGCGGCACCTTACAACCTCGATGGCCGGGGTGCGGTGCTGCTGCATCGTCGGATGGCGGCGCTGATCCATAACGTCAGCGTCGATTTGAGGCAGTTGGCGCGGGAACCCCACAACCGCACCAAGACCTTTCGGGATCTTTCGGTCGTCGGTCGCGTCGTGCATGAGCAAGCGGTGGCGATCGGTGTCCCCGCAGACTGGATCGCTCACGCGAAGAAGGCTGGTCAGCAAGGTCGCAGAGCAACCGAGGCAGTTTCGCTGCCGCCACGACGTCCGGCGGCACGGTCGCTGCTGATCGCCCAGCTCCATCACCAGGTCGACACACTGGCGACCCTCGCTGCGGTGGGCCCAGTTCGCCGCGACCGCGCTGCGGTGACTGTGCAGGCCTCGGACAAGTTGGCCGAGCATTTGCGGTTGCAGTGGATGCGGGTCGCGATGGTCGCCACCGCCCTGGACGTCACCGAGGCCGAAACCAACGGTTGGTGGTCGCTCGAGGCGACCGACTGGCGAGCACGCCTGGACCAGATCTCGCAGCAGTCGGCACCCGATCAGGGGCGTCAATGGCGCGAACTCACCCACGTGGGCCGGGTCCGTGAAGGACGTGTCCGGGTCGCGGCGATGCGCATGGTCGGCATCGACCTCGCCCGCAGCGCACCCCACCAACTGCCCCCAGCCCCGCACATGCTCGAAACCGCCGCCGAAACCACCCGGCACACAGCCCCTTTAGAACCCGACAGTGGCGCGGGGATCGGTGCCGCGATCGCCGCCACCGGCATCGAGGACAGCTACGGCATCGCAGACGGCGACCTGTTCGACCTTCCGCCTCCTGGCGAGGTTGCGCACCCACAGCTCGAACCAGATTTCTGACCGATCGCTCCGAAGGAAAACGCGATGACCACCCACCCCCGTACCTGTGCCGCGGCGACACCGACCACCCCCGAAGACATGGTCCGCGCCCGGGCAACTGAACTACAGGCCTTCGCCACAACCGGCGAATTCGACAGCCTCGCAACCGAATACGGCTTCACTACCAGTGACTTGTCGGACCGATACATCCAAGCCTTGCTCGATCTCGCCGGGATCGATTACGACGGTCTGCGCCAATCCGAAATCCTCTGGGCCACATCAGGTGCCAACCTCGTGCGCAAGGCCGCGACCGGACCGGCGCTGACGGTGTGGTCGGCGGCGACCCTGGACGCGTTCACCGTGTGCGGTGCCTCCGGTCGCATGATCTGGCACGAAACCTTCGGCGTTGAGATGGTCGACGGGGTAGAGGCGGCCACCCTCTCGGCGGAGAAGGCGATCGAGTTGGCCGCGCACGCCCTGGCTGAGTGGGGTGGCGACGCTGGGGTCTTGCGGCTGAATCTGGCGCGTAGCCGCGGCCTGGACTTTGCGCGGCTCCACCGCATCGCTACGACTGCGAGCCTGGTACTCGACATCGCGACCGTCCCGGTGCGCAACCCCGCCGCCGAGCAATGCACCTGGCCCGACGAAGTCCGGTGGCGCACCGTCGACCTGCACGAACTCTGGGACGCTGCGTCATGAAACCCGTCGCGTTCCCCAGCGTCGCCCTCGTCGTGCTGGCGGCGGTGAGTGGGTGTTCGTCCGCTCATGCGCCGGTGGTCGAACCGGGCTGTCGCGCCGAGGCGTTCCCGCCACCGCACACCGAGGTTGCGCCCTGTTCGGCGTCTGCGGTTCTCCAGGTCGCGGTGACCATGCTGTATCGGCTGGATCCGGTTGCTGGGGTGGACGCACGGTCGGCGTTCGAGGCCGCGCGGCCGCTGATGCGCGCCACATATGCGACAGACGCCCGGATCGGGGAGTCGTTGTGGGCGCCGATTACCCCCGAGGCGTGGGGGGACTGGGTCGATTCCAGGGTGCCGCTGCGCACCGAGGTCGCTGTGACCGGCGATACCCCTGTGCCTGATACCGCGACCTCGTCGAGCCGGGTCTTCACTGTCGCCCTCACCTCGGCCGCCAGGACACCGATCGAGTTTTCGGTGTCCGCGCGGGCGACTCGCGCGGGGGCCGAACGTGCATGGTTGGTCGCCGAAATGCGGGTGTTGTGATGAACGGGGATCCGGTCGAAGAAGGTGGGCAAGCGGTCCGGCAGGGGTTTCTGCAGGCGTTGCAGACCGCGCACACCACCAACGCGTTGTTCCGCAGCAGGGGCGGGGAATCGCGCTCACGCGCGGAGTCCGATCAGAGACTCGCGAACGAAGCGGCCAAGAACCAACGGTCGTGGATCGAGCACCAGGCCCGCCTCGGCAACCTGGGAACCGAGCAACAACTGGCCATGGTCAAGATCGCCGAGGTCCGCGCCCGCATCGACAACGCCGCCAAGATCACCGAGGTCGACCTCCGCCACAAAGAGGGCCAGATCGTCAGGGCTGAAACAGATTTGGCGCGCCGCGAGCTCGACGGTGAGCTGTCCCGGCAGCAGAGCAGCGAGGTCCATGCCGCACGCATCGCTGGCTACACCAACCGCGAAGCCCGCGAGGTGGCGTTGCACGAGCTCGATGTCGAGCTCAAGGAGCTGATGATCGAGATCCGCCGCCGCGCGGCCGGATTCACCGACACCCTGCACCACTTCGATGAACGCACCGGCGCCGCCAAGGCCGCAGCGGCCCAGTTCGCCGCCGCAGATGCCGCCCGCGACCTGTCTCCGGATGCCGAAGCCGCGCGCCGGGCCTATGAAGAGCGGTTCACCGATGACACCGGCCTGGACTCCGAAGACTTCTTCACCGACAACGCCGCGAATCGGTCCCCACGCAGACCGCGCGGCGTCGACGACGTGGGCGGGCTAGCGGCCGATCTGACCATGGACGCGCACTTGCACCACGAGTTCGGTTACCTCGCGGGCTATCTCGCTCCGACCACCGCCCCGGCCGCTGAGGCGATTATCGACGCGGAGGTCGTCGAGGACGGTGAATGGATCGAGGCTGCGGTTTCGGCGACGGCGGTTCACGACGTCGATCCCACCGCTGCTGATCCTGGCTTGACCAGTGGCGGAGCAGAACCCCCGTCTGGTCGCGTCCCCGGCACCGAGCTCGAAGTGTGGCGTGGCGATCTCGATGTGGGACGGGGCCGGTGAGATGTTCGAGCCGAATCCGGTGCAGGCCAAGCTGCTCAAGGCCGTGCAGAACCTGGCCAGCGACAACCAGCACCTGATCGACCAATCCCGCACCGTCGGCAGCCAGGGCTTGTCACCGATGGCGTTGGCGCATCTGGATATCGGGCGCCGCACCAGGGAAAACCTGGAAGCGATCGCCACCGCGGTCGGGGTGCCGAAATCGGTGATCGACTACACCCGCGCCTGCGGGGAACGCGGACACCGCTGGGCACCCGGCCAACCATTGTTGAGCACCGAAGCGATCGACCGCGACACCCTCCTGCGCGGGCACCGGCGAGCAGTCGCTGAACTACAGACGATGGCCGGCGTCGGGGCCGCTGCCGCGCGACAGGGCGACCTATCGCGTGCCGGGTTCTCCGCATTCCGCCGCGTCATGGGCGTGAGCTGGCAACAGGTCGGCGCGGTCGGGCACACCCTGGGCTTGACCACGGTCGAACAGCAACACGCGTGGGAACCCACCCCCAGGGCGTGGACCGAGCAGGTCGCGCACGCCCTGTCGAAGCTCGACCGGGCGGAGTTGTCGGCGCGGTGGCAGGCCGTCATCGACACCGACTTCGCCACGGTGTCGATGCCGGTGATGGTGCTGCAAGCCGCCGGAATCACTCCCGACGACATCAACCGCCAGCTGCCCGTCCTGCCCGACCGGATGGTCGAGCTCGCCGCAGCCGCCCTCGAACCTCGCCCCACGGAGCGGGTAGTCGGCGGCGTTGATATCGACGCCGCGATCGAGGCCACCGGCACCGGTGCCCACACCGAACACGACCCCACCGATCCCCGACCGGGCCCGACCCCGGATCAACACACCGGACCCGAGATCGGGCCGGGGCCGTGAACCGCCGCGCACGGTCTCTCCAGGCCGTTCCAGGAGCACTGAACACACAGTCGAACAACAGGATTGGAGAAACCGGTGAGTCATCCCCTCTCGGGTGCTGAGGATCTGCCGTCGTGGCAGCTTCGCCTACTCGAACGCATCCAGAACACCAGCTACGACCACTACCGCACCTTGTTCCACGGGTCCCCGCAGTACTCGCCCGCCCACGGTCCGAGCGTTCAGCTCGAGACGTGGCGGTCCCACCTGAGGGCGTTGGACGACGAGCGCGGTGAGATCGAGTTACACGCCCACGCCCGCGGGGTCCCGCAACGGATGATCGACTACGCCACCGAAACCGGCGCCAGAGGCGCACGCTGGGGCGATACCCCCGAAACAGCATCACTGACGTCGGCCCCGCCGGGGGTGGATCCGGCACGCCTGTACCTGCTCGACCAGCTCGCCGAGGACGTGTGGCGGTTGGAACACACTGCCCTGGTCCGCGCGGAGTACCTGCATCGTGTGCACACGGGTGGGTTGCCGGACAGCGAGCCAGCAGAACGCCAACTCCACGACAACATGGCGGCGCTGTGGCGCCGTGCGACCGGGACCGCGGCACTGATCAACGTCCAACCCGGCGAGGCCGAGCAACTGTGGGGCCGCAGCCCCGGCGCCTGGCAACAGCTGGCGGAGCTGACCGCGGCCTCCTACACCGATGCCGAACTGCGGCAACGGTTCACGGAAATGTCGTGGAAAGGTGTCGAGGCCGACGTCTCGCGTACTTTCGACAACCTCGCCACCACGACCGTCACCGATCTCGGCCCGCCCACACCCTGGGAGTTCGCCCAACGTGCCGAACACGCCTTGGCCGCCGTCAGCTTCACCGACAACCTAGGCCCGGGCGCGGGGCACGGTATCGGCACCGCGGTCGAAGCAACCGGGATCCGAACAGCAGCACAGTGGGAGCCAGACCCAGACCTGCAACCCCACCCGCCTGACCGAGGGCCGGGGTCTGGTGTGGATCAGGGGGTGTGGTGATGACCACGAGCGCTCCAAGGCCCGGTGAGTCGGTGGCCCAGTGGCAAGGCCGCATCTTGCGCCGGATCCAGCAATTGGCCGCTCAGCATCGGGAGGTCGCTGATGCCGGGCCTTCCATGTTCGACGACGGTGTCTCCGGTGGCAGCGAGCAGGTGTGGAACGAGCGACTCGAGCTGCTCACCGTGCAGCGTGAGCACGCCGAGTACACGGCCTTGTTGGGTGGGGTCGACCCGGGTTGGGTCGTCGATGCCCGCGAACTCGGGCAGCGCGGCGCGGACGCACCGAAGCCGGGCGTGGTGCGCCAGCATCCCGCCCGCGCGAACCAAGCCCAAGAGTTCTACCTCGACATGCTCGAGCTCGACTTGTGGACTATGGAACGCATGGCCGGCCTGGAAGCCGCCCGTATGGACCGAATTGCTACCGGGAGATGGGCTTTCGATACCGACCCGATCGCAGTCGCGCAGTTCGCCGACAACATGACGGCACTGCACACCCGGGTGACCGTCCTTGCGGCCGCCGCCCAGCTCACGCCAGCCGAAGGCGAGAGCTTGTGGGGGTCGAGCGTGGAAGGGATCCGCCGCGTGCACGCGGTCACCTTCGCTGCCTACTCCGAACAAGACCTCGCTCGAGCCTGGAATGGCCATGCCAGCGCCGATCCGGCGTTGGCGGTGCCGCCGTATGTTCCGCGAGGTCCCGACGTCGGCGCCGCCCTGCTCGAGCCGCCGACACCGCGCACGATGATCGCTGATGCGACGAGCGCGTTGCGGTCCCAGCTCGTCGACACCGCCATCCGCCAGGCCGACTCGATCGATCTGGCCGCCGAGAGCACCGCGATCACCGCGGTCGTCGATGCCGCCCTGGGCGAGGACAAGGCGTGGTCGTGGGAACCCGATCCCGATCCGGTTCCCGGACCTGTCGGTGAGATCGGCACTAATCGCGGCCCAGACCTATAGAGCCGCAGCACGATTCGTGAATTGTCGGCGTCGCGGCCAGGGGGAACTGGACCGAGGCGACCGAACCTGAACCGCTGGGACTTCACCACACCCGTCGAGGGTGTGACGTTTTCTCGATCCGAGGAAGCACGATGCCCCACCGTCTCCACGACCAACCACCCTCACCCTCGAATCCCGCCTCACCCTGGCTGCTCTCCACTGGTGGGAGCGCTCGATGACCTGGGAAAACCGAGGAAGCAGTTTCACCGATCCCGCCTATTACCGGGACGCCGCCGACCACGTCGAAGCCCAACTGCGCGCCGACTTCGCTACTCACCACCAGCTACGTGAGATCGCCGCCTATGGTGAAACCCCGGCACAGGTCGTCGAGTACAAAGCGCGCGCGCACGACATCGCCCGACAGTGGCAACAAAGCCCCGTACCCGAGCATCAGCAGTTGTGGCACGACCTGGCCAGCGCGGTCGATGCCTGGACCGCGAACCCCGAAACGGCTCGCGTCGAGTTCGGTCAGCTGCAGCAATCGTTCATCGAAGGTGGCGCCGGGATCGACGCGAGCACCATCCGGACGCAGCGGCAAGCCGCGGAACTGACCGGACACCTCGAACCGGTCAACGACCGTTCAACCCAAGACGGCGCCCGCTGGCGACCACGCCACCTAAGCGTCGTACCCGACCCCGGCGTGGAGGCACCACACTCGGACAGCTTCGTCGACCGCGCGTTGGGCGGGCGAGCCGCAGTAGAGCTGAGCATGGCCGAGGTCGAGGCGATCATCAACGGCTCCGACGAACTCCTCGCCGCCGAGGAAGCCCTCGGAGATCTCGACACCGGCGACGACGAGATCACCGCCCTCTTGCCAGCCGCCCAACGCAACGCCTACCTCACCCCGACCGTCACGCTCGACCAGTTGCCCGCCCAGATCGGCGCCGTGCGCCGGGTCCAAGACCTGGCCGCGCAACACGCCCGGCTGGCAACCGAATTCGACGAATCACCCGAAGGCAGTCAGGTCCGGATCGACCAGTTGGAGCGGTTGATGGACGGCGCCAGGCACGCCCGCCGCGCCGCCGCGCTCGCCGGGGCCGACCACGCTGAGATCACCGCCGCGTACCAGGCGGGCCTGGCCGGGCACTACTGGTCGCAGCAGCCCGGAGCTCCGCGGCTGGCCCAACTCGAGCACGTCCTGGGCGAACGCGACACCGCTATGGCCGAACTCAACGCCCTGCGAAGCCAACTCGGTCTCGCCCTCGATAAGCCGCCTGCGCTGGCGCTCGCCGCAGGGGCGGAGAACACCCTCCGCCTGGATCCCAGCACTGCCCCGCCGGGTGGGGCGGTGATCGCCAGTGCGGTCGAGGCTGCTTTGCCCGATGCCGACCCCGCCGCCGACTGGGCGAGCCCGGAACTCACCGGTGTCATCGACGCACCCCGCCACGCGCCCGGTGTCGACCTCCACTTCTGAAAGGACCAGGTCAATGATGTTCTCTCCCCGAGAAACCCGCCGACGCACCAAGTCCGGACTGGGTGAAGAAGCCAGCATGCTGCTGATCCTGCTAGCCCTGCTCGCGATCGTGTTCGTGCTGTGGGCAGCCTTGAAACTCGGCAGCTGGCAGGCCGGGCAACCCCTGTCGTGGAACCCGTTCGCCGCCTTGCTGTCTGTGGCCGCCGGAGACAAGCGATGGCCTTGGCAAGCAACCCCGATCGCGGTGTTCTTGCTCTGCGTGACCGGCGCAGGAGCGATCCGCGGAGCGCAATTGTTAACCAGCGGCGGGGAGGTCGATGCGGCGGCGCGGACCATGCAACCGCCGGGCAAGATCCGCATCGCGCGCGCCGCCGACAACCTCGCCGACAACCAACGCCTCCTCATCGACGCCCCACCAGAAGTGCAAGCGAATCCGGGACCGCTGTTAGGGCGCACGGTCATCGGCGACATCGCCCTGCATGTTCCCGCCGAACTCGGTGTCACCGTGACGGCGGGTCAGCGGACCGGCAAGACGGTGGCGTGGGCGATCCCGGCGGTGCTTTCGGCGTGGGGGCCGTGCCTGGCCACCTCGAACAAACCCGACCTGTACCGGCACACCGTCTACGGCCGCGAACAACTCGGGCGAGTGTGGGTGTGCGACCTGCAAGCGGTCACCGGGAAGGTGGTGTGCGGGTTCTGGGTGAACCTGTTCAACCAGGTCACCGGCCTCCCCGCAGCGCGCAAACTCGCCGGATTCTTCGTCTCCGGGTCGGCGGGTTCGGCGAACGAAATCGCGAACGCGAAAACCGACGCCTACTTCGACGGCGGCGCCCAAGAACTATTCGCCCTACACATCTTCGCCGCCGCGTGCGCGGGTGGGGACCTGCACCATGTCGCGGAATGGCTCGGCCGCGACCAAGACCCGACCCCGGCGTTGATCCTGCGCCACTACGGCCACGACCGCTCCGCCGCCCGCATCATCGAATGCCAAGGCCTCTACGCGAGACAGCGCGACGGCCTCTACGACATGGCGCGCCGGTTCCTCAACGTGCTGTCGGACTCCGGGTATGCCCAGATGGTCACGCCACCGGTGCGGAAACTCTTCCAGGTCAGCGAAACCGCCGCCAAGGCGCCGAGTCGGGGCGGGAAGTCGGCGTCGATCCGCAACGGGGTCCTGATCGAGTCCACCGAGCAGCCCCGCACCCATTTGTTGCCGGAGTTCGACCCGGCCGCGTTCGTCACCTCCAACGACACCCTCTATCCGTTGTCGATGACCGGACCCGACGGTGCCACCCCGTTGACCGCCGCCCTGGTCGGGCAAGTCCTGGAAGCCGCTCTGACCACGGCGCGGGCCCGGCCGGACGGGCGGCTGGCGGTACCGCTGTTGTGTGTGCTCGACGAGGCCGCCAACTGCGCCCGCATCAGCGAACTGCCCTCTTACTACACCTACGCCGCAGGTTGCGGAATCATCCTGATGACAATCCTCCAGGTTCTTGAGCAGGGCGAAAACCTCTGGGGGGTCAATGGTGTGAAGACGATGATGGCCCAGTCGATCGAGGTCTACGGCGGGTCCATCGCCTCGCGCGACTATTTGGAGCATTGGTCGGCGATGGCCGGTCAACACGACGTCTCGGACCGCTCCCGCACCTACACCCCCGGCGGGATCCAACGCAGCCTGTCCTGGCGCGCCGAACCGATCCTCGACGTCGCCATGCTCGCCGCGCTACCGAAAGACCGTGCCCTGGTTCGTCTTCCCGGCCACGGCCCCGTCGTCGTCCGCAAAGTCCCCTGGTTCGACAGCGAGTACGCGCCGCTGGTTCGTATGTCGATGCAACGGTTCGAAGGGGAGCCGGTTTCGCTGATCAAAGCCACTCATCCTGCCACGGGGAGGGGCAGTCGTGACTAGCCCCACCCAGACCACGGCCGCGTCGGTGCCGATGCCACCGCAGTTCGCGCACTTCACCGACTTCGCCACCAAGTGGATGTTGCCCACGATCAGCGTCCGGTTAGCCGAAGCCAACCGGGAGAACACCTTCACCTGGTGCTCACGGTGGTGGGCTCATCGCCCGGTCGCCGTCCGGGTCGCGCACCTGCATACCGCGTTCGAGGCGATGCGCCGCGCCAAAGCCGGATCGAGCCTGAGCACGTTCCTGCTCACCCATTTCGACCCGCACGTCAACGTGATCCTCGACGCCGCGAACGGCCCCCTGCACCGCTGCACCCGTAATCACCACCAGGTGACACCGTCGTTGCCGTTCGATCCTGTCCCGCCCGGCTGGTTCGGCACCACCACCCCTGCCGCCGTCGACGATGACAAACCGGCGAAGAAGTTCGACCACTACAGCGAGTTCGTGCAGCAGTGGCTGTTGCCGGTGGTGGCGGTGAAGATCGCCGCGAACAACCGGGAAGGCCAATACACCTGGTGCCGACAGTGGTGGCGCCACCAGAGCGTGGCCATCCGCTTCGCCGGACTGCACGCCTGCTTCGAAGCCGCAGTCAATGCCGACGACAAGCAGGCGATGAGCGCACTGTTCGTCCGCCACATCGACCCCCAATTCCGGTACATCCTCGACGCCGCCAACGGCCCACTGCACCGCTGCACACCCGACCGCCACATCGATAGCCCAGGCCTCGATGGTGAACCGGTTCCGGCGAATTGGTTCGGCACTCCGGGGTCCTCGACACCGGTCCACCACCTTGGGTTCGGCCCGGACTTTCGCGCCTTCACCGAAGCAGGTGAGCCGCAGTGAGTATGGCCAACGCGACCACGGTCCAGAAACGGGTCCTCAAAGCGCTGCAGAATCAGGCCGCCGACTCCCAAAAGCTCCTGACTACCCAACGCGCCAGCGGCACCGAGCCGACAACGGAATGGACACTGGATTTCCAGGCGCGGGCGACGGTGCACAGCGAGCTCGGCGCCGCTGCCATCGCCGGTGGGGTGCCGGTCGAGTGGGTCGATCAGGCCCGCGAGCGCGGCACGAAAGGTATCCGCTGGAACACCAACCTGTTCCTGCGCCGCGCCGCCCCGGTCGATCGGGAAGCGCTGATCGACAACCTGCGCACCGACATCGATCACCTGGCGCGGTTCACCGGAATCCATGCCGCCTACCGGCCTATCGCCGCCGCACAGAACACCGGCACTGCCGGCGTCGACGACAACCTCGACAGCCTGTGGCGACGATCTGCCCAACTCGGTGTCCTGCTCGGGGTCGATGCTGACGAGGCCCGACAACTATGGCCACACGACCGGTGGATCGAAACTGCTGCCTCGGCGGCGGCGGGGTTGACCGAAGCCGGACTCGCCCACCAGTGGCGGGCGATCGCGGCCACGGACATCAGCAGCTGCGCTGTGCAGGCGCGTGCCTTGGCCGAGGCCGGCATCGACCCCGATTCGAGGATCGCGCCCCCGGAGCCGAGCGCAGTGCTTGACGTTCTCGGCGACAACCACGTTCGGGTGATCGGGTTGTTCTCCCACGGACCCGGTGCGCAGATCGACGCCGCCATCGGCGCGACCGGAGTTGGTGCGCACGAGTTCGACAGCGGGTGGACTACCCAGCCGGTGTTCAGTGACCCGCAAACCAACTATCCCGGGATCGAGCCATGAGTCGCCCGTCATCGCGGCCGCGTCTGGTCTCGGAACTACCGGCCCCGCAGGCAGAGGCACTCAATAACATCCATGACCTGGCCCGCCGTGCCGGTGCGCTGCGTCGAAGCCAGCCGTATGCCCCCGAACTGGTGCGGCTCGAACATGATCGCAGCATCGCCGAGATCGTGGCCGCCAGCAGGGCGGTACCGGCGGTGTGGATCACCCAAGCCCGCGAATACGGGCATGAGAACAGGGCGTGGCAACCGACCACGGTGCTGCGGGACCCGCCGAAGAACAACGTCCCCCGACGCGGCTACGGCCGCGTCGTCGCCGACACCCACCGGCTCGTCGACATGGCCACCGTGTCGGTACTGCGTCACCACCATCTGTACCGAGCCGGGATCGAGGGCGAGCCTGAACCTGCTGTGGCGCAGCAGCTTCGGCACAACATGGTCGCGATCCGCACCCGCATCATCCACACCGCCGCCGCGATCAACATGAGCCCGGCCCAACGTGAGCGCAGCACGACGGTGACCGATGCCCGCCTTGCGGAACGGCTCGCCACCCACCACCGGCTCGCCGTCGACGACCTGACCGCGCTCTGGCGCGACCTGGCCACCCCCGCGATCGCGGCGGGTGTTCGCTCGTCGCTGGCCAGCCTGCGCCGCACCACCACCCCACCGGCCGGTACCGACCCCGGTCTGCCGATGCCGCCGACGGTCGAGGAATTGCTCACCCGCACCCACCTGCAACTGACCAACCTGACTCCCGCAGATGAGGCCCTCACCGACGGGCAACGGATCGAAACCGCCGTCCACCTCGCCCTGCCGCCCACGGCAACAGAACCCGACCACCACAACGCCGACACCACGGTCGGGCCGCCACCGGATCGTCCACTCACGCCAGGACCTGAACCGTGACGAGCCGCCGTCAGCTCGACCGCGGGACTACCACGCCCACCACCACGCCGCCGATCGGTCGGTGGTCGGCAACGACACGCCAGGTGCAACCCGATCGCAGGACCCGAAGAGCAACCGCGTGAGCCGCAGTGCCGAAAGCCGCCCCGCACAGCAGTCACCTCCGCCCCAGTGCCCAGACAAACGCTTGGAGACCTTTGCCATGACTAGCGTCGATCTACCGCCGACCCCCGCTCGCCACAGTCAGGCGGGAAAATCGTTCTCTTCATCCGGTGATCCGACCGTCGCCTCGTTGCGCACCGCGATCCTCGGCACCGAACCGAACATGCACCAGCGCGTGCGTGACCTCATCGCCGAACTCGGGGACCGGCCCGGCACCGGTTCGACGTACCCGGCTGAAGCGAGGCTGGCACCGAACCTGCTCCGCGCAACCATTGCGGGGCTGGACGGGTCGGCGACCGCGATCGCCGCCGACACCCGGCTGCGCGGGGTCCTGTGTGAGTGGGCCGCGGTCTGTGCCCCACACCTGCTGCCAGTGCTGACCGGGCATCTCGATCTGTCGATCGGCGCGATCAGCGCCCTGGGCAACGGGTCCGCCTACCAGCGTGACCTGCTCGCCGAACTCGACACCGGTCAGGCGGTCGGAGTGTTGTTGTTGACCGAGCTCGGTGGCACCAACGGCGCCGACCAGCGAACGACAGCGACCTGGGACGGCATCCGGGGCGGGTTCTGGCTCACCTCACCTGACCCGGCCAGCTGGAAATTCATGCCCAGCATCGCCGACCCGACAACACCGAAGACCGGAGTCGTCACCGCCCGCCTCATCATCGAAGGCCACGACGAAGGTGTCCTTCCCCTGCTCCTGAGGTTGCGCACGAACCAAGGACTCACACCGGGGCTGCACGTCGCCGCACTGCCCGATAAGGGCTGGGCCCCCATGGATCACGCGTTGATCCGATTCGACAAGGTGTTCGTCCCGGCTGATGGGTTGCTCGGCGGGACATGGGCGGTGATGGGCGCGCACGGGATGGCATCGACAGTGCCGGTGCGGGCACGATTCCACCAAGCGATCACGACCCTGGGACAGGGACGACTCGATCTCGCGGGTGCGGCCGCCGCCGGTGCGCGCGCAGGGTTGGCGGTCACGGTCAACTACGCCCGGCAACGCCGACCCGGCGGCCGAACCCCCATGGCTGAGCGGGGTACGGTCCGCCGCGACCTCGTCTCAGCACTGGCAGCCACCTACGCCACCAGCGTGCTCGGGCGCCGCGTGCAGGACATGACCGCCGCCGCACCAGCCGGCGACCCGCTGATCGGTGTGTGGTCGATGCTGATCAAACCATTGCTGGCCTACACCGCCCACGAGGTCCTGCTGACCTGCCGGCAACGCAGCGGCGCCCAAGGATCGTTGCGCACCAACTGGATCCAGGACTGGATCGGCAACACCGAAGGAATCATCACCGCCGAAGGCGAATCACAGCTGCTGTGGAAACAAGCCGGACAACTCACCTTCGACATCACCACCTTGGAACTGCCCGCCACCCCCTCGCATCTGCCCTGGCACCTCCGGATGCTCACCGACAGAGCGACCACCATCGCGGCCGGACTCCGACGCGACGACATCACTCCGGCCGGGACCGCACTCGATCGCGACACCGCCGCCATCGAACTCGCCGCCGCCACCAGCGAACGACTCGCGGCGACCGCGCTGTGGACCGCCGCGTCCTCCGTCGGCGACGACACCGCCCGAGGCCTGCTCGAATCCGCCACCGCGGTCTACACGCTGGAACGAATCGTGGCCCGCGGAACCTGGTTCGCCGCCCACCGACAGATGACACCCCGGCGCGCCCAACGCGTCCACCGCGAGCTACACCACCACCGCCAGTATCTGGGAGCGCATCTGGGTGAGTTGGTCGACGGATTCGGCATCAACCTCGACGCCTTCGACGCACCGATGGCCGCCCCGGACTACCTGAACTGGTGGCAACGCTGGACCGGTTGGTCGAGCCCGCCAACCGACTCCGCCACCCGGCCGGTCAGCGGCCAGGTGCGGCCATGACCACGCACAAGGCGGTCGTCGTCGGGGCCGGGTTCGGCGGCCTCACCATGGCGGCTGAACTGAAACACGCCGGCATAGGCGAGTTCCTGGTCCTCGAAGAAGGACCCGAGGTCGGTGGGGTATGGCGAGAGAACACCTATCCGGGCTGTTCCTGCGACGTCCCAGCGCACCTGTATTCGTTCGCGTTCGACCCCTACCGCGACGCCCGGGTCCGTTACCCGGACCAGCAGTCGATCTTGACCTACATGCGCGAGGTCACCGACCGCAACGACCTGCGACCACACCTGCGCTGCAACACCACCGTGGTGGCCGCCGACTACAGCGACACCGACCGCACCTGGACCCTGACCACGAGCAGCGGTGAGCTGATCCGCACCCACGCGGTCGTGTGGGCGCTCGGTCAACTGCATCGTCCCGCGATTCCTCGCATGCCAGGGGCGGAGACCTTCGCCGGGCCTGCGTTCCATTCCGCACGGTGGGACCACACCGTCGATCTGAGCGGGCAGATCGCGGTGGTCGGCACCGGTTCCTCAGCGGCACAGATGATTCCCGAACTGGCTCGCGTCGCGGCTGGGGTGACGGTGTACCAACGAACCCCGCCCTGGGTCTTGCCCAAGCCGGCCGCCACGTTCGGGCCGGTATCGCGGTGGGCGCTGACACATGTGCCTGGTGCGCACGAGCTGTCCCGGTCAGGGATTTATCGCGCCGCCGATCTGGTTCTCGCGCCGATCATGCGCGCCGGGTGGTCAGCACGACCCGCCGAACTCCTCGCACGAGCCCACCTTCGACGACACGTGCACGACCGCGAGCTACGCGCCAAACTCACACCGCAATACCGGATCGGAGAGAAGCGGATACTGCTCGACAACAGTTACTATCCGGCACTGACCCACCCGCACGTCGAACTGGTCACCGCCCCCATCGACTGGCTCAGCCCGCACGGAATCCGCACGGTCGACGGAAGAGAACGCCACGCCGACGTCATCGTCTGGGCCACCGGATTCCGGGCCCCGGAATTCCTTGCCGGAGTCCGGGTCCGGGGGCGTGAGGGAAGAGACCTGCACGAACTGTGGCAGCGACGAGGGCGACCGACCGCGTTCTACGGCCTCGCGGTGCCAGGCTTCCCGAACCTCTACATGATCGCCGGCCCGCACTCGTTCACCCCGTCCAACAGCAACCCCTCGTTCAAGCAACACCAAGCCCGATACATCGCGCGCTGCCTGGCCCTCAGCACCGACCGGGGTGCGCCGCTGGAGGTGACCGAGCAGGCAATGGCGAACTACCTCGAACGCCTGGACCGTGCTCTGGCCTGGACTATCTGGTGTGACGGTGTGGCAGGGGCGTGGTGGAAGCGCGCCGACGGCACGATCACCAACGCCTGGCCTGAAACCGCCAGGGAGTTCGAAAACGCGCTCGGAGCTAACGGTCCGGCTGAGTCCTTCGCGAGGGTGGAGGCGAACGCTCGAGATCACGTTCTGTGACGCGATCTCGATCCCTGCTCGATCTTCGGCTAGACCCGAAGCAGTAGCGAATGAAGGCCAATTGCCGCCGCACCGGATGGATCATCGCCAGGCCCGGCACTACTTCCGCTCCTCACTGGCACTCGCCTGGACCATGACCACAAGCGCTGCGGTGCACCAGCCAGGGAGACAGCCAACTACGGGGGGTCTCCGCCGAGAACCTAACGGCGGTTGTGTGCCGACGGCCGTCGGAGGCTTCTCGCGCCGCGTTACGAAAGTCGGATCTTAACGCGAAGTTGCGTCTTGACCTGGGAACTTTCCGTGACAGACTTCATCTGATACCTTGTCCCTCAAGGGGATACCTGTATCCCGCGCTCCAGCTCCATCAGCTGGAGCGCTTTTTTCTGTCCGCCTGTGAAGCCCTCGGCCATGCTGCCGGGGGCTTTTTGTCGTTTGGAGGGTTTCGATGTCGACCGGTGTTCTGTCCGTGGTGGGGGAGTCCACGGCGCTGGCTGTCTGGCCGGTGACGGCATTTCTCGGGGTGGTATTCGTCGTAACCGTGATTGCGCTCGTGCGTGCTGAACGAGACGATGTCCCAAGGATTTTCGCCGCGTTCGTGGGCGGGTTCGGATTCCGCACCGGGCCGGCAGGAGAAGAAGACGCTTCGACGGAGACGGAAGAAGCGGCCCTGGAGGAACACGATGAGTAGGCGTCGAGCTCGCACCGATCAGATTGAACGCCAGGTAGTGCCGCATGATGCCGCCGCGCGCCTGGCCGAACGGCTCAGGCGTCTGCTGGGACAGCAGGAGCTCCTAGATCGAGAGATTCCGGGGGATCTGCCCTGGCAGTCGAGAGAAGAGCTGAGGCCTGCGCGTATGTTCGATGCCCTTCTGCGTGGCGAGTCCTTGCTAGCCGTAGCGCTGAGGACGGGCGCGAGCACTGCGGATGTGTTATCGGCTTACCACGACCTCGTCTACGAGTTGAGCTTCGTCTGGGATCCCGATCAGTGGTCACCGGATGATGATCGGATCAACGCCGAGGAATTCGCGGCCTACCTCAGGAAGAAGATTGCGGGTCCGACAGCCGTTCGGCCACCCGACCCTGCGTGCACAATCCACGTCGGTGACCGGGCAGGAGCGACAACGTTACGTTCGCAACGGGTGCGTTGCAGGCAATGCCCGTGCATGGTGCCCGTGAACCCGCCATCGAAAAACGGTGCAAGCCAAGGACGGCCGCGCGCTATGCAGCAATGCGTGCCGTCAGCGCGACTACCGGCGCCGCAAGGCCGCAGCTGCCCACGACAACACATGACGCCGCAGTGGCGTAACCGCAGCGAATCGCCCTGCTGTGGCGGATTGGGTGCCATCGTGGTTGGGGAAGCCTCGCTCGTTCACGCCGTGGCGGTGAAAGGTGAACTCCTGACCGGTCTCGCCATCGTGGCTGGAACCCCATCTAGTTCATCGGCCGCCGATGCAACCTGCGCCTCCTGAGTCCGGAGGCGGCGTACCTGATGAGGATGGTCCGGCAACTGCGAGTGTGCTGCGGTGGATGCGGATACCTGTAGCTGTCGAGTCGGTTCCGGGCCAGCAGCGCGGCCGCCTGCGCCGGCTACTACCGGTCGGTGCAGCGTCGTCGCTGTGGGGTGCAATCCAGTGGCCGGTGCCCGACACGGCGCGATACGGTGGATCCATCGCTGCTGGAGGGGAATCGGGGGTAACAGGTGGGTCTGCGCAATCTTGTCGACTACAGGGGACACTATCTTCTCGACGTCGCCCTGGCGCGTGCTCGGTGCCGGATCGAAATTGCTGGATCGCCGTTCGATCGAGAACGCGCGCGCGAAGTTCTCACCGAACGCGGCTGGTCACCGACCTCGCAACCCGGTACCGGCCCCGATGACCGCGACACCTTCGCCCGCGACATTCGAACAGGACTGGGACCGGGCGCGGATGCCGCAGTAGCGCAGCGCCTCCAAGCGGAACTCGAGGACGGATTGTGCGACGCGCAAGTCGCCCTGGTCAGCCTGGAGCGCATCCGCTACCGGCAACTTCACGCGAATCGCCAGTCCCCAGGGCCCGCAGGCCTGACCTACCGCGGTCGCCCCGTCGACACTCTGACTACCTTCGCGCCGGCGCCGGTGTCATCGGAAACGCCCGAGTCCAGAACGGATGACCCGAACCCTACGCCGCCGAATCCTCCCGGTCCGCTAACGGTACTGATGTTGGGATGTCTCACCTTCATCGCCCGGGTGTCACGGCGCTTGCTTCGCTTCATCTACCGCCATCCCTGGCTCCGGAGGTCAGTACGTCGCCTTACCGCCGAGCCGCCCGTCGATCGAAACCGGCGACTGGTGGTGTGCGGAATCGCGGCTGCTATTGGGTTTACGGCTACCGCCCGGTGGGTCGAGGTGGGAGACAACAACGACCTGTCCGGCCCGTTTGTTTGGTTCGTGGGATGGGTGGTAGGGCTCGTCGTTGTGCTCGGTGTTTGCACGGGGTTGGCGAATCTGGCCACCCGCACGATCTTGCACGCATTGCCAGCAGATGTCAGTCTCCCCGATGGGCACTCTCGATGGCAGGCGACGTGGTGGATCGATTCCACGGCCGCTTCGATCATCGGCGCTCACCCGGCGCAGTTGATCAAACGCTCTGCGACGGTGGCGTACTTGTTGTCGGCGTTGGCTGGATCCCTTTTCGCAGGGCCGGCGCTGTGGCTGCTGAGCCGGCTCGTCTTCGTCGATGGCGACCAGTTCGTTGCCTTGGTTACGGGATTCTGTGTACTCGTGATCGGTATCCTTGTGGTGGACATGGTGCGTGCCCGTCACCGATCTCACACACGTCCGGCGCTTGCCCGAATCGCTTCTCTGCTAGCAATTCTGGGACTCGGCGGTATCGTTCTACGCCTGCCCGCCTACGCATACTTCGGCGCCTTGGGGTACCCGGCGGTCGCGTTTGAGATCACCTGGCATGAAGCAGTTCTGCATGCCGAGAAGTTCTTGATCGCTGTCGGTGTGTCTGCCCTGATGGTCGCGGTGTTCTGGATGACCGTGCCGCGCCTTCCACGGTGGATGCAGACGCCGATCGGATTGGTTTTGGCTGTTGCCGTCGCGTCAGCGGTTTTTGCGCAGTTGGGCCGATCCGAGCGTATCGGAGCCGCGATCAGTGCAGACAAGACGACGACCGCATCATCGACAAGGATCGCGGCCTGCTTGATCGAAGGCAGTGGGCGAAAACCTGTTTGGGTGCTGAGTCAGCCGACGGGACGGCTGCTGATCGGCGACCGGGGCGTTGGAGATCCCGTCAGGCCGGTTTCGGTCACCGAGCTGCGTCTCCTTCCGGCCTCGGTCACGATACAAATGCATTCGGAGACCACCTGCAGCTGATCCTGCGGATTCGGCCGCATGGTGTTCGCGGACTGTGCTGGGTATCGCCGCAGGGGCACCGATGCCCACCTAGACGGTCGGATCGCGTATGGACCCAGACGGCGGAGGAAGGGCCGCTATTCTGTGAACCGTTCATAGATGACCCGGTGCGGTGTGGTCGCGGCGGGTAGTCCGGCGATCTTCCCTTCTTCCGACAGCAGGGCCAAGCTCAACACCCTTGACCTGTTCTTGAGGAACTTTCTGATCCCGGATTCCCCTCGATAGCCAGAGGAGTGCTTGCCACCGTTCATCTCGGTGAGAAACACCGAACCTGCAACGTTGTGACCGGCCGCCTCGTACACCGCGTCGTTCCTGGCGAGACTGACGGCCAGGTCGACATCGCTGAGGCGTTCGCGTGTGGGATCCAGCATCGACCCGAACAGGACCACCCGGTCGACGACATAGAGGTTCATCGGATCCGTGGCGACGTGCTCGACCCTCTGCAGAAAGCTGGCAAGTGCCTTGTCCGCCGTGGCCCGGCTGACGGGTTTGGCCGCAGAGGCATTCGCCAATGCGTGACCCTTGGTCGAGGTCCGATACAGACGTGCAACGACCTCCTCGAACCGGCCGCTGCCGGCATCCCAGGCCCAGACCTGGCCGGTGGCTCGGTCCCCCTCGAGCGGCTCGAGATAGCCCCGCTCTACCAGTACATCGAACAGGTCGGCCGGATTGTTGAGATGCTTGCCCTGCGACTCTTCAAACCAGTACCTGTGGACATAGGACTGTGCGCACATCACGCGAAGGCGGTCGCGGACCTGTAGATAAGTGTTGCCGGTGTGCTCGAACTCCGCCTGTCCGTCGATATTCATGAGTACCCCCGTCTGCGGTCGATCAGACCTACTGTAGGCCGCACGCGAGGCCACGCCCAGCCTCTGTGGTGACGAGTGGGGCGTGGGCAAGGGGTGTTGCCGAGTGTGGTGTCCAGGCGGAATGCGTCGCCGCCGAGCAGGGCGTGACACACCCCGCTCCGTCATCAGTTTCCAGGCGTGCTGCGCGTAGGTTCTGCGCATGCCTCCGACGACTATCACCCGCCAGCCCGGCCTGACCAAGTTTCTGACCGACCTGGTCGAGGATCTGCGCGGGCTCGACACGAAATCAGCTTCCCCGACTGAGATGCTGTGCATCGCGGACAACGGGATATCGGCCGTCTCGCTCGTCGCGTCGCTGATGGCTCGCCGCAAACTATCAGCAGAGGCTGTCGCCGGTTATCACCTGGTCGGGAAGGTATGCGCACTGGGAACCTCGGCGATTGCCGAGGTCGCCGGAAGCGACACGCTCAACAGCCACTTCGATCCGTGGTTCAGCACTGTCGATCCCGATGCCTATCGCACTGTGGGAGGTGGGACTCTGCAGATCTTCCACAGCGAGCTGTGTGTCGTATTGAGCGAGCAGGTATTCGAATCTGGCCCGTGCGCTGTCCCCGGCATAGCTGTGCGTCAGCGCTGTCGCCACCGTCCGTTCGCACACCAGCTCGGTCACCCGAGCTAATGGCGCGCTCGGTGCTCAATCGCTCTCGCCGCAAGGATATCTGTCGACAGCGCGGGAGGATCAGCGAGTCGCTGCTTCTTTTCGGCGGGTATCGGTCTTTCCGCGTTCCAGCGTTGCCGCGTCGTCGGCGGGTCTCGCAGTCAGGTGTGATCATCCGTGAGGTGAGTGTTCTTGTTGCGAGCAGATCGCGAAAGTTTCTGAGCGGTCAGCGAGATGGACGGGCAGCTGGCGCGCTGTGCTGATGTGGTCCTGTCCGGTTTCATCGGTGATGTAGCTTGCCCACGGCGGCGTAGCTACACACCGTCGGCTGCGGCCACACCCCGAACCCGGCCAGGCACTCATCGCCGTTGTTGTGGTCGGGCCGCCACAGGTCTGCGGTGACCAGGCCGGGATCGAGTAGCAGCAACGGCGCGAGCATCTGTTCGACCTCGTCGCGATCGCGTGGCCGATACCGGATCCCGGCTGCGGCCAGTGTTTCGACGGCGGTGTCGATGTCGCTGTCGTGCAGGTCGGCGGCGGTGTGGGTGAACACCAGCCAGGATCTGTCGGGTAGATGCTGGAGTAGTGACGCCACCAGTGCGGGTGCGTCGGGGAGGAATTCGGCGGTCCCGGACAGGCATACCGCGATCGGTGTCGAGATGTCGAGTATCGTCGTGAGGTGTTCGGCGATGCTGGCGAAGGTTGTCAGGTCGGCGGTTGCGAACGCGGAGTTGGGCCCGGTCATAAGGGCGAGGGCGTGGGCGGCGACGTAGGGGTCGTGGTCGAGGTAGAGGGTGCGAGCGCTCGGGTTCTGGTTGGCGGCGACGTCGTGGATCTGGGGTGCGTTCGGGTATCCGCAGCCGAGTTCGACGATCTGGGTTATCCCGTGGTCGCCGACGAGGTGCTCGATCGCGCGCAGCATGAACGCGCGGGCGTGGGTGACCGCGACTCGGAAGGTGGTGTTGGCGCTGAGTTTGTCGGCGATGTGGCGGTCGATGAGGTAGGCGTCCTTGCCACCGTGGATCGCATCGAAGACCCTGGCTGGGTTGGGCTCCCTCGCGTCGAGCATGCCGTCACGGTGGGTACTCGTGGCGGAGCCGGTGCCGGGTGGGCAGGCGTCGGCCACTACTGTCCCTCGCTGATCTCGGAGATCTTGTTGACGCCGTCGGGGTCGGTGACGGTGTGGAAGATCAGGGTGGCCAACAGCTCTGGTGCGGCGTCGGGGCGTTGTTCGCGGACATGGACCTGCCAGGCAGCCGGTGCGGTCGGCACGATGGACACGCAGTACTTCGTCCCGGCCGGGACGGTGTCGATCCCGGCCTGGATCCCCTCGGCGGAGGGCACTTTCGCGTCAGCGGTGACGAATTCGCGGGCCGTGGTCCCGGATCTTTCGACGTAGTAGGCGTGTTGGAAGGCGAAGATCACCGAGACGGCGCTGGTCGTATCACCAGGTTCGGTGCCCGAGGCCAGCGCAGGCGTGCGGGTGTGCGGGCAGTCCGCGATCGCGTAGGTGGGTGAGCTCGGCGCGACGACCGAAGGTATGGGCAACGGGTCGGGTAGCGGTGTCAGCGGCGCCTCGGTGACGGGGGACGCGGTGTCGTGCAGTGCCAGCGTGATTACGACCAGGACCAGCAAGGCGATGCCGAATGCGGCGGCGAGCCCAGCGATGACCCGGCCCGGGCCACGGTCAGCGCGCGCGGGCGCGAAGCTGCGGCCGACCTGCCGGAACCCCGGTGGCGCTGCCGGGGCGCCGTGATCGGTGTCGCGGTGGTCGGTGGGCTGGCTCCAGTCCGACCAGTCCCCGACCCACCCGTCCTCGGTGTCGAATCGGTCGTCGTCGCTGTCGGCGGACGGCGTGTATCGGCGCAGATCCAACGGGCTCTCGCTCACGACGGCACAGCCCCGATGACCGGGACAACGACACCTGCCGGGCCCCCGGCGATCGAGGCCGGGGCCGTGACCCCTGCTTGGGTACGCGGCTTGTGCTCGCCCTCGTCCCCGGCTGCCGACTGGGCTCCCGCGGGCGGGAGCACTGCGGTCGTGGGCGCGCCCGCAGTGTTCGGCACGACCCCTGGTTGTCCAGTGCCGCCGGGCCCGGTCGGTGCGGCTGGCTTCGGGTCGGCCGTGTTCGGGCCTGCGGAGGGCTCAGGTTTCGGCGCGGCGGCCGGGGAACCCCCGGCATTCGTTCCGGTGCCAGTACCGGCTGCGGCACCGCCTGCGGGTTTGTCGGAACCGCCGAAGTTGATGACCGGTGCGGCCGGCGTGGTGGTGGGGTTCGTGGCGGTGGCACCGCTGTTAGTTGCCGCTGGTGGGATGGTCGCGTTGTCGCCTGTGCCGGTGAGCGCGGCGGTGATGGTGTCACCGGCTTCGGCGCCGAGGGTGTCGATGGCGTGCGTGGCGACGCCTGCTCCTTCGGTGATCAGGGTGGTCAGGACTTCGGCGCCGGAGGTGATCAGCTGGGTGCCCACGGTGGTGGCGGCTTCGATCGCCGCGGCCCCAAGGGCTTGTTGCATCGCGATAACAGGGTCGGTCGAGGTTGCGTTCGTGTCGGGCGCTGTGGCGGAGGCATCGTCGCCTGCGGTGGTGTCGTCGGTCGGCAGGGAAGGGTCGCCGGTCGAGGGGCCGCCGCCGGTGCCCAGGCTCGACTTCGGGGTTGTATAGGACTTCTCGCCGAGCTTGCTGCTGTAGCTGTCGTAGTCGGCTTGGGCGCCCTGCACAGTGGACAGGGCGCTGCTGTACATCTCGCGGGCCAGGTCGATCACCTGCGTTACGCCTCGGTCGTTGGGGGAGACTTTCAGGATCTGGCGGGCTTGGGTGGCGAAGTCGTCGAGTTCGGCATCGAGCGCGGTGGAGGCGGCGGTGTTGGTGCTGACCGCGGCGTCGATCAGGGTGGCGAAGTCGCCGGAATCGGCACTGCTGTCGACGATCTGGGTGCGTGTGCCGCGGATCGCGGGGATTGCGGTGTCGGCCGCCGCTGAGGTCCAGGTCGACTCGAGGTCCGTGGCTCTCACCCGGTACGGGGCTTCGGTCGCGTCGAGTTGGGTGATCGCGGTGTTCAGCAGGGCGATCGCGTCGGTGGAATCACCGGTACCGTCGAACGCTGCCCGCAGGTCGGTGATCGGTTTCGACAGGTAGGTGATGATCGCGTCCGGATCCGGTGTCGCGGTGCTGGTGGCGGGTTTGGTTCGGGGGACCATCACTGTCCTTCGGAGATGGTGGACAGGTTCGCGGCGAGCTGCTGGTCGTGACTGGCAAAGCTTGTTCGGCAGGTCTCGACGTGCCCGGCCTGGTCAGTGACCGCGTTCGCGCAACCCTCGAGGTGGGCGGCGTGGTCGACCAGCGCAGCGATGAGCTGGGTGCGGAACTCGGCGCCGATCAACCCCAGACCCGGAACTGCGGCGGCGGCGGCAGTCGTGGCGTGGGTGGCAGCGGCGAGGTCACCGACAACCTGGGTTCGTGTCACCGCCACGAACTCCTGAGCGGTGGTCGGGTCGAAATCGAGCGACATGATGCCCCCTTCGAATAGTGGTGTGGAGATGGACGAGTCCGGTCGAGATGTCACAGTGACGAAGGTTGTGCACGCGCGGGCACGCCTGCCGGTGGCGGCCAGCGCCGAACCGGTTGCGTGTATGGGCTCGTGCTCGGGCCCGTCGGGGCCAGTAGTGCGTCGATGTCCAAGACCTGCCACGTCGCGAGATTGAGGTGGCGGGCGCCGAGTGCGGCGGCGGCGATCGCTTCGACCAGTACGGGCCGATGGGCGCCGAAGCTGCTGTGCTGGTGCGGTCGCAGACCGTAGTGGGCCAGCAGGGCGACGAGGTCTGTGCGGGCTCCGTTCACGTCGTTGCTCAGGTCGAGCAGCGCCAGCGCCGTGGAGCGGCTGGTGTGGCGGCGTTCCCAGCGGCGGTTCAACGCCGCGACTGCTCTGGTCGGCTCGAATCGGCGTAGCTGGGGCAGCGGATCGAAGGCCGCCATCGCGCGAGCGCGTCGCCGTGCCTGGTTCAACCCGGTCACGAACTCGCGGTGGACGCGGTCATGGAATCCGTGATGGATGAACAACTGCCAGGCCAACACGGCCGTATGTATCCGGGCCTCGCGGGCCAGGGTGGCGTCGGTGGCTGGGAAGCTGAGGTAGGCCAGGGCAGTCGCGGTGGACGACAAGGCCAGTCCGGCGATGGTCGTGTGGGCGATCGTGTCGGGCAGGCGCGGTTTCGACTGGCCGCGCAGGACACAGACCTGCCGATCCGGGCGGGGATTGAGGGTCGTCATCAGTTGCCGATCATGGCGTTCATGATGGTTCCGGCGCTGGTGGCGATGGCGCCGCCGATCATGGCTCCGGCGATCATCTTCGGCGATTCCAGGCCGCCGCCGGTCCATTTCTCCCAGGCGAACTTTCCGCCCGCGTAGGTGATGGCCACGACCCCCGACAACAGGACGAACCAGGTGAGGTACTGCACCAGCTGCAGGATCTTGTTCGACATCGGCGGCGCTTCGGGGGTGGGGTTGCTCAGCTGTGCGAGCAGGTCGTGACCGGCGGCGAGCACAACGTTCATCAAGTGGTCGGCCTTTCGAGAATGGGATGCGACACGGTCAGCGGGCGGGGCCGCTGACGCCGGGCTGTCGTGGGATCGATGAGGTCGACGGCGCGGAGGTGTCGCGGTGGATGCCGGGTTGTTGCGGCGCTGCGACCGTGGCGGGCACGGAAGGATCTGGAGTGTCGGGGAGAGCCGTCGGTGGGGAGGCGATGTGTTGGGGGGGCTCCCACCACCTCACCCAGCGAGGGGCCTGGGGAGGAGGTGGGAGCGGGCAGGTCCACGTGACGGAACGTGGACGTAGTCGAGGAAAGCCCCACGGCCGGTGTCGTGGTCGGCGCTGTGGCGGTATTCGAGGTCGAGTGGCTCGCGGGCAGGGGTGTTCCGGCGGCGTCGTGGGCGGCGGCGGCCAACCACGCGCCGGCCCATGCGGCGGGGGAAGGACCGTCGCCGATCGGCCGTGAGTAGGCGTCATGACGCATGCCCGTTTCCCAGATCCGCACCCAGGTCGTCAGGTCGAGCAGGGCGTGGTTGTCGGCGACCTCACGGCGCACGACGTCGAAGGCCGCCGCGACGAGTCGATCCGACGTGGTTGGAGGGATCAGCTCGGTGATCGCGGTGGTGAACTTCTCACCAAGCATCGCCACTGCAGCCGCGGGGTGAGACAACCCGATAGTGCCCAACTGGGCGAGGGTAGCCGGATTCAGGACCGAGGCCAGCAGCACGTGGACCGTGTTCAGCCCGATCACGCCGACCCGCATCACCGCCGCCAACGCCGCGTTCACCTCGAGCGGGGTGCGGGGATCGGAGGCCTCGGCCAGCCGCTGGGAGATCGACTTGGACGGCGACACTTCCCATTCGGTCAACGAGGCCCCGGAAACGTCGTCCTCGACGGCGGTCGAGACGGCCTCGAGTGAGGTGTAGGCCAGGGCTTGCCCGATCGAGACCAGCGAGGCGATCGGATCACCGGCCGACAGCAGCGACTGCGACGCCACCCCGGCGGCCGCCCGCAAGATCGCCGACCCGGTCGGTGTGTCGCAGGCCAGATCGCCTGCGACGCACAGATTCGCCACCCGACCGGTCAGGGCGCCGTAGTCGGCGGCGATGTCGCGTTGCGGGCCGATGCCGCCACCGGAGGCCACCGACGGAAACGGCGCGGCGGGCAGCAGCGCCAGATGTCGACCGCTGGTGCCCGGTGCCGGGGCCGGGGTGAGGGCATCGGTTCCCGGGAAGACTGGCGCGCCGGGGCTGCGGGTCGGGTCGGCCATCATCACCACGGCCGCGACCTTCTCGGCAGCCACGACCCCCTGTCCCGCGCCGACCTGCTGAGCCACCAGCGAAACCACGTGCGCGCCTTGGGAATAGCCCAGCAGCGCGACACGGGTCTGCGGGCACGCCGAATGCACCTGCCGCATCATTGATTCCGTGCGTACGACACCGGTAGCGACCGATTCCGCATACGGCACGGTTGAGTCGCCGACCGCGCCGCCGAACCCGGCCGGATACGGCACATACGCGCGGTCGACCAAACCGGGATCGCTGGCCGCGGCCATCATCGGACGCACCGCCAGCGACAGCATCCCGGTGTCGGTGCTCGGCGCGGCATCCGGTGACGACTCACCGGTACCCTGCACGGCGAAGACATACAGCGCAGGGCACGCGCCCAGCGCGAGGACGGTTGAGGGCGCCGCGGCCGGGGGCGAGGACGGTGCCCCAGCCGCTGGCGTGGCTGCCGTGACCATTACGGCCACGCCGAGGACGGCGGTGACCAGGCGGGCGGGCATCAGGGATGCTCCGGCGTGTGTGCCGTTGCGCCGAGACCGGCCCACCAGATGCTCAACGGGACGCGTCGTCGGCCGACGGCGAGGTCGGTGAGGAGTCCGTCGAGCGCCACGGCGAGCTCGAACAACGGACCCCACACCATGATCAGACTGGTCGCTGTATGGGAGTCATCGAGCCGCGCGGCGTAGCTGGCCATCCGTGCGAGACTCATCGCGACGGTCTCGGTGTGTGGGGGAGTCGCGATCGACGGTACAGGCAACGCTTCGGCGACAGCGGTATCGATTCGGCGCATCTGCTCGGCCCGTGCCGCGCTGAGCCGTTCACCAGCCAGCCCCTCGGCGCGGGCGATCTCCACCAGCTCGACAGCGCCGGCCAGGATCGGGTCGGCCAAGTCCTCACCCTCACTCCAGCCCAGGACCGCACCGAGAATTGTCATGCCGGTCGGCAGCGGCGAATCCTGTTCGAATGCAGTGGAAGTCATGACGGCGGCTCCTGAAAATGGCATCGATCGGTCGAGAGAGGCTGCGGCACAGCGATGTCGGTGTCCGAGTCGGCCGGGGCCTGGCCGACCGGACACACGGGGGGTCAGTGGCCGGTGTGCAGGGCCAGCACACGGGTGAGCACGACCGTTGCGTCCTGGCCGTAGACGGCTTGGCCGTGCAGGCGGTCGAACAGCCGCGCGGCCAAGGCGACGTCGCGCGAAGAGGTGGCGACCACCTCCCCGGTCGCGGTTTCGGACTCCACGCGGGCGGTGTCGTGCAGGACGAACTCCGGTGCCGGACCCACGAAACGCGCGTTGAGCGGCACGATCCCGATCCGCACGTGCGGGCGCGCATCGAGCTGGTCACGCAACGCGAGGATCTGCTCGGCCATGATCTCGCTGCTGCCGACGACGTGATGCAGCGCCGATTCCCCGATCAGGAAATGGAAGTCACGCTCATCTCGGTCCAGGATCTGCTGGCGCTTCATCCGTGCGGCGACCGTCTCGTCGAGATCGTCGGGAACCTCGAGCACCCCGAAGCACTCGGACAGGATCGCCCGCGCGTAGTCCTCGGTCTGGACGAGCCCGATCACGATGTCGGGGTTCCAGGCTCGCTGCTGGGTGACGCGTTCCTCGATCGCGATCAGGCTGCGCTGCAACGGCGCCAGCCCGTCGATGGTGTGGTCGTAAATGCTGGTGTAGGACATGATGTTCTTCCTTGCTATCCGGTGTGGCGCGACCAGTCGGCCGTTGCGGGCGGTGGTCAGGCGGCGTCGAGTAGGCCGCGGGCGGCATCGCGGGTGATCGTGTAGACGAGCTCGAAGTCGGCCAGGGCGCCGGGGCGCGGCGGGCTCAGCCATACCCGTGTCGGGTCACCCGGGGTCGGCAGCGGGATCGGGGAACCCGGCGCGGTGCGGATGGCTTGCACCTTCGAGCCGCGCGGGAAGATGTTGACCAGGCGCGGGTCCTCGGCTCGGATCGCGGTGGTCAAGAACATGCGCTGCCCGGTCGCGGTGTTGTGCACGATCGGTGTCTGAATTCGGCTGTGGCGCAACTGGTCTGCGACTCTGTCAGCGAGCCGGTCGCAGACCTGGATGCCGTGGATCTGGTCGGCGGGCAGCACGATGTTGTCGTGGCTGTCGAGCTCGACCCGCCAGCCCAATTGCCGGTAGGCGGCGCAGCGGTGCGCGGGCGTCTCGGTCACGGATGTAGCCACAGGACCTCACAAGGCATTCGATGTTTCGGTAGATATCCATCGCTGACTTCGAGGGCAGTGATGGAGGGACGAGGATGGATCCGGCACTCGCGCAAAAAGTTCTGTACGGCCGAGACGCACCCGCTGAAGTCGGCGACGAGCCCGCCACTGATCACTCGAAGGTGAGTGTCGGGCTCATCGGGGCGGGGCGATCCAGACCGCGGCATGACGGGCTCCGGCGCCGCTTATCGGCAGGCCAGGATCGTGGAGACCACGACCTCAGCGCTCGGCCGATAGGGATCCAAGGGTTCGTGCGGTAGCCAACGTCGCGCCGGGTCACGGGGCGAGGGCAGCAACACCTCATCGCCCTCGGCAGCGAGCACCGCCCCGGTACTGGACAGAGCCGCGAAGGTGGCACCGCCGCGTAGGTGTGCGGGTACGGGACCGGTAAGGATGGTCAGCAGTGGCTGGCGGGTGTCACTGCGTACGATCACCGGGCCGGGCCACGGCAGTGCCGCGACTACTCGTTGGCCGAACGCGGAGGCCAACTCGATGGCGCCGACGGTCCCGACCCGCAACACGATCTGGCTGGTGGATTCCCGAACGAACACGTCGAACCCGCAGGAGTTGCGGTAGATGGTGGCACGGTGAACCACTTTGTCCACCGGCAGTAAACGCATGCTTTTCATCGCGCGCCGCCCTGCTGCAGGGAACGACGGACGGCGTCGAGGACCGTGGTGGTTGTCGGTCGTTGAGGGCTGGTCGGGGGTGACTCCCATGCACGACATGAGCCCGTGTTGGTCGCGGTGGGCGTCGGGAGACCGATGCGGGCACCGGAAGCCAACACCACGACGCCGTTGACCCACAACCGGACGGCATCTGGGAGCGCTTCGATTCTGCGGTCAGAATTGGTGAGGAACGTCCACGTCCCGGACTTGGGGTGCGACACGATTGGGCCGCAGCCTGCTCCGGTACGCCTGAGCTCACTTCGAGCCCGTCGGCCGAGAAGTTCGGAGACCATGACTGCCTGGACCCGCCCAGCCAAGAGAACGATCTGGCCGGAGACTGGATCAGGCTCCGCTGGCAACTGGCACACTTGCCGGTAGTAGGCGCACCGCGCAGCTACGGTGACGCCTTCCATGTCTGGATGGGCGTGTGCGCGGGGACTTGCTGCCGGGCGCTGGGCGGCATCATCTGGGTGACATAGTCGTGTAGAGCTCGTGAGGTAGGCCGTCATCGGGTCCTCCACGTTTGTGGCGGGTGGGATATTCGGATCAGGTGCGAGGGGAGTCCCGCCACACTTCTATTCCTGGCCGTGGGAGCCGACCCGTCGTACTTGGACAGCCTGTGGTCCACGGTCGCTGTCGGTGATCTCGAACTGGACATGATCATTCTCGGAGAGCGCGCGAAAGCCCTGCCCGAGGATCCCGGTGTAGTGGACGAATACATCGCGGCCAGCATCGCGCGCGATGAAACCGAAACCCTTCTCGGCGCTGAACCACTTGACAGTCCCGGTGAATGACATGTGCTATTTCCTTCGTTGAGCGACGCCCCGCATGGGGTCGGGCTGGTTGGGCGGGTACACCGCACCGGGAACGAGCGTTCACCGGGCGCGTGCGAGATCAGCGGCGCTGTTTGCCTGCAGGGTTGTTTGCTCATCGACGCCAGAGACGAACCGCCTGCAGCTGTGCATTCGGTTCGTGTGGTCGGGGTCGAGAGTCCGCGCCTGGGCATAGGTCGAGCTTGGTGTCACCTGCCGTTCTGCGGTAGTTGGCAAGTGTTAGCAAGTGCGGGCGCCGCTAGCCTGGTGATGTGGCAGAGAAGCGGTTCCTGTTCGATCCCGTCCAGATGGTGTCCGTCGCTCGTGAGGCGAGCACCGATGCTGGCCTCTCGGCGACGCGGGTGGAGCTGTTACGCCTGGGCCAGAACCTGATGTACCTCCTGCCTGGAGAAGGCGTGGTTGTGCGGATTGCCCGCAACTCTGATTTCCTGGCGACTGCCGTGAAGGAGGTGGCTGTCGCCGGCTGGCTTCGGCGTCAAGGGTTCGCCGCCGCGGAAGCGCTCGCCGTGGATCAACCTCGAGTAGTGCAGGGTTACCCGGTCACCTTCTGGCGCTATGTCCCTGGTCGGGTCTCTGATGAATCCGACCTCGCGCTGCTTGGTGCCCAACTTCTCCGCTTTCACAACTTGGGCTGGCCTGCGAGCTTGGCTGTGCCCGACTTCGACCCGCTGGCACAGCTTCGACAGCGAGTCGAGTCGGCATCGATACCCGCGGAGGACAGGGAGTTCCTGCTACAAGAATTGCTTCGGCTAGGTATTGAGTTGCGAGAAGTGCGGTATGAACTTCCATCGGGTGTGAACCATGGCGATGCGCACATCAAGAATGTGATTGTCACGTCTGCAGGCGAGGGCGTGTTGCTCGACTTCGAGGGTGTATGTCGAGGTCCTCGCGAGTGGGATCTGGCGAAGGTCGCGACCGAGGCCGAGTTGGGAATGGTGAGCTCTCACCACTATGAAGCGTTTGTGCGCGCGTACGGTTACGACGTTCGGACGTGGGAAGGCTTCGGTGTCGTGAGCTCGGTCATGCGACTGCGAATGACGGCCTGGATTGCCCAGAACGTTGAACACTCTGATGCGGTAGCACAAGAGTTCGCGAAGCGCATCAAAACGCTGCGAGACGGTCAGCCCTCCGAAGACTGGCGCGGCTTCTGAACCGGAGCAGAGCGATAACGCTCTAGAACATCGAGCAGTTGAGGGACTTTTCGCTTAATCGCTGCGGCACGGAAGTCGTCGACATAGCGCTGGTGCCGGGCCGAAAGGACGGTCACACCGGTTTGCATAGCTTCCGCTGCGAGCACTGCTGCGTGGTCAGCGTCGCCTGCGACGAGCGCAGCTTGGGCGGACAAGAACCGTATGAAGCCGCGAGTGCGAGCAGGAGTGCTGGAAGTTATTGCCGTACTAGCAAACTCTTGCACTTCCCGGAAGGCGCTGAGGTCGTGGAATGCATGAGCCGCGTCGCCAGCTAACTCCGCTGCGTCGTAGTAGCCGATCCAGGGCGGTTCGAAGTCGCTACTCCGGCTGAACAGAGTCTCCGCGTGCAGGATGGCCGCAATCGCTTCCTGGCGTTCACCCGCGACTGCCAGCGCTCGTGCCTCCATCATCACACACATTGTTTCGACCGCCGGTGTGCCTCGGCCACGCAACACCGACTCGGCCGCACGCGCAAAGGTCAAGGCCTGCCGAGGTTTCCTTAGGAACGTGTATTGATGCGAAAGGTTTGCCAGCAGCCGTGCCCCCAGCAGCTGGTCCCCCGCTTCACTTGCCAATCGGAGACCGAGCACGAAGTAGCGAGCCGCTTCACGATGGCGATGTTCATCGTAAGCTGCCCACCCGAGCAACTGAGAAACTTCGGCAGCTGCGGAGAAGACATTTCGATCGGATTTGCTGGCCATGCACGCCCGCACGGCCGGTACGACCTCCGCGAGGAAGAACGATTGCAGCATCGGTCGCACGTGCCCCCCGCCTCGCTGGAAGTCCAGCTCCATCAGCTGGGCCGCGCGATCGCGAAGCCGGTTAGCGGCATACGTCCTGTCGGTGGATTCTGGCTCGACTGCAGTTGGAAGAAGATGCGAATGCGCGAATACGTAGCCCGCCACCACCTGGTCATCATCGATAAGCGGCGACGCGATGGATGCTGCGCTGTCGGGAGGTCCTTGGTACCTGCTCAGATCCTCTGCGCGGTCGACAGCGACATCAAGCTTGAGTTCGTATCGTGAAGTTTGAGTAAGAAGGTCATACGGGTCGGGAAGCCCTAGGACACTCGCGAGGAGGCCACGATAGAACTGATCCGGTGTGGTGTGTCCATTTTCCCATCGACTCAAGGCCGTTTTAAGGCTTCGCTCGGTCATTATGCTGACGCCGTGGTGGCGGGCGTGAAGTGTGAGGGCATGGATGACCCGAGTATGCGACCATCCCTTAGCTTTTCGTGCGGCCTTGAGTTCATCGCCGATGGGCATGCTGACCCCTCCTTCAGCCGGGTTGCGCGCGCAGTCGCTACGTTAGCCAATCAGCTTGGCACGCAGTCCTGAAGGGTGCATGGCTTGCGACAACGATGCCCACGCCTGAGCGTGCGTCGGCATCCACGGACACGTCATCGCCCTGGGTGGGTGGAGCAGCGGGCATTGGCCCTGCGCTACGACCACAACCGAGAACGGCGTTCGGGCCAAGTCGATTTGGGCATCTGGAGGCGGAGATTGGAAATGTTGCAGCTCTCGGGACGCGGGCGCGCGAACGAATGCCATTCGGAGTCCCGTGCACACTACGGGCTCAAGCTGTCGGTGCAGGTGTGGATACTGGCAACTGATCCGACCGGCTGTGCCCCGAGGAGGATCCTGCAGGACACCCATCGCCACCATCAACCACGCTGGCGCGGCCGCTGTCGACCGCAAAAGTGAAAGGACGCCCGACCCCGATGAGCATCGACTGGCACACGATCGGTCAGGAACACTTCGACCGCGTCGTCGAAGCACTGATCAACCACAAATATCGCGGCGCCGACGTCGAGGTGATCGCACTCGACGGCCGGGGTGGTGACGGCGGTGTCGACATCGAGGTGCGCCAAGGCGGGCGGGTGATCATCTTCCAGCTCAAGTATTTTCCCGAAGGGTTCAGCGGCGGCTGGAAACCCCGCCGCACGCAGATCAAGCGCTCGTTCGCCAAGCTGGTCAAGACGCGAACCGTCGACAAGACCTGCATGGTCGACGAATGGGTTCTCGTGGTGCCGAGAAACCTGACTCCTGGTGAGCATGCGTTCGTCACCGGCCTCGGCAAGACCGCTGGCACGCCGCTGACCCGGCCCTTTGGTCGCAAAGACCTCGATGATCTGCTCATCGAATTTCCCGAGGTCGACCGCTGGGCTCAGCGCGATGTTCATAGCGAACTGCGAGACAACGCCGCGATCTACAACCGTGAGCGCGACAACCTGCTCAGCCCTGACGATCTGCCGATTCGAGTGGCCGCTCTGGGCGCGCTGGCGGACTCGACCGATCTGCACTGGGCGACCGACTTCGCGCGCGTCGGTGACGTGGTGACCCGGTCAATACGCCCGAAATACCCTCGTGCGCAGGAACAGAGCCCGATCCTGGTCAACATCGAAGGAGCGTTCGGTCCACAACATGCTGCGCTGCGAGAGCAGTTCGAACGTTCGACACGCTTCGGTGCCTCGGGCGAGGTTGTCCTGCCAGCCGAGGTCGTAGGCGCCGTGACGATCACCGGACCAGAACTCGTCGCCGGTGTTTACACAGGGATGGAAGTGCGATTCGAGGCACTGAGCCACGGCGCGGGTATCGGTGCTCCGGCGGAGCTTCGGTTCTTCGATGAACACGGCACTCAGGTCCTCGCGCACGAAGGGCGGATCTCACATCTGACTGAGGGCTCGGAGGGCTTCGCGATGAGGATCGACTTCTTCGACCACCTCCAGATCGAGTTGCTGAGCCCGAAGGATCTCTCCCAGCCAGGCCATGCCGATATCAGCTACAACCTGCGGCGCATCCGCCCCGCGGACGCCCTCGGTGTCGAGGAGATTCTGACAGCGATCAACCAGACCGATCTTCTCTGCCGGGTATACATCGACGACAAGTTGCTCGTGTCGCTGTCATTCGATCCCCCCGCAGATACCGAGGTCGATGACGAGCTCGATGCGATGTTCCGCCTCGCCTACGACCTGAAGGCCGTGCAGGAACATTGCCGGTCGTCGTTCGACATCCCCGCCGCTTTGACGCCACTGGAGCGCATCAATCTGCGAGTGGCGCGGCTGTTGCTGGAGGGCTACGCGGTCGCATCTCCGGAAGCGCCCGGTGGTGTGGTTACTCTGAACGGTTCCGACAGCCCACGCCTACGTCAACTTCTTGCAGGTGAAGCGGCTTGGGTCAGCTTCACCGCAGAACGTTTCACGTTCTCCGTCGGTGCGAAGGAGTTCACTCTCACCGACGTGCTGGTCTTTCATCCCCGCGCGATCGCACGCAACGCCGCAAAAGCCCTCGCAGCCCTGGAGAATGGCGAAGCGGCGGGCTTTCGACTCAAGGTGGCTCCGAGCGACGAGCCGTACTTCTACCTGGCTCTTCCCGCCCGGCTCGGTGAGCCGGTGCCACCGGTCTCGGACTGGAAACTGGCGCTCTGGAGTTTGCCCGGTATAATCCAGCCCGGTCCGCGCGCCAGCACCGCGGACGGAACCGACGAGCACCGGTGAGCGCCGACGACCACCCACGAAGCCAGCTTCGACGACCCGGACGACGCCTCAGCCGTCGAAGAGCTCGAACAGTGCAGCTTCGACGGCTGAGGGGTCGCTGAGGGCCGGGGCGACGAACCCGACCCGCTGACCCGCACCGAGATGATCTTGATCTACCTGTGCCAGAAGCAGCTCGCCGTCGCCGCGTCGAGAGGCGAGTTCGCCTCGGAGTGGTACGAGCGCAGCTCGGCACCTGGACGAGGCCCGGCGAGCCCCCTGAACACCCAGCGCTGGACATCTCGTATCGACGAGCCGCGGCGTCGCCGACACCACCATCACGGCCGCCTGCCAGTCACACAGTGGTGCCCCGCTTAGGCCTCAACCAGCCATCTGTGACGATCCCGCTCCCACCGCGAATGCGGCTTCGGCACGGGGACACTGGTGCGCCAGTTCGACGGCGTAGTTGAGCCATCGGACGCATCAGGTTCAGGCACCTGATGCGTCCTTCGGTGCGTATCGCAGCAATGCGACATCACCGACTTGGGAGACGTCGATCAGGTGTAGCCGTCGCGTAGAGCCGCCAGGGAAGTGGGCCGGGTTGACGAACCGAGGGGCTTTCGAGTCGCCGACCAGGGACGGGCCGATCGCTAGGTGCAGTTCGTCGGCCAGACCTCGGGCCAGGAATTCGGTGTGCAGGTGTGTGCCGCCCTCGACCATGAGCCGGCCGATGCCGACACCGCCGAGGTGGTCGAGAATGGCGGCGAAATCTATTTCGTCGCCGAGGTCGACGACTTCGGCGAGCTCGCCGAGCTGCTCGCGCAGCTTGGGTGCTGCCGCGGCGACGGTGTAGACCAGCGGGCGAGCATCTTCGACGCCGTGGTGCCAGAACTTTGCGGTCGGGTCCAAATCGCCGGATGCGGTGACCGTGATCTTCCTCGGCTGAGCGGGGAGCCCCTTCGCGACTCTATCGGCCTGACGGGACTCGCTTTTGACGATCAGTCGCGGGTTGTCGCTGCGCACGGTTCCGGCGCCGATCATGATGGCGTCACTCTCGGCGCGGACCTGGTCTACGCGATCGAAGTCCGCCGCGTTGGACAGCAGAAGTCGCTCGTCGGTCGTGTCGTCGATATATCCGTCGAGTGAAACTGCCACCGACAGAAGAACATTTGGCCTCATGCCGAGTGACCCAACCAGACTTCGGCGGCGGCCGCGAACTCCCGGATGTGAGGGTCGGTGCTGGACGTGTCGATCATTGTGTGCAGTTGTCGGATCGGTGCCAGCACCCGTTCAGAACTGGTAGCGATACCGGTGTTCATGGCCGCGACCCCGAGTGCCGAAGCAGCCTCGCAGTCTCCGACCTGGGCGTGAGCCAGGGCGAGCCGGGCGGTGTACACCGCTTTGTCGCGGGTGAATCCGCCTCTCATCGTCGCGATCGCGGAGGCGAAGTTGTTGATGGCGGTGCGGTGCTGCCCGAGGAGCCCAGCGGCGGTCGCCTGGTGCACGTCGACGTAGGAGCCATCCAGGAACATGCCCCACTCCGAGTCGTCGTCGGCGGCGGCGGCAAGCTCACGGGCTTGGTCGAATGCGCGAGCACTTGCCACTGCATCACGCAGCAGCGCGTGTCCCCAGCCGCCGAACAATGCCGCTACCGCCGCGACCCTGCTGCTGTGCGGTGCCTGTGCTGATGCCGCCTCGGCGCTTTCGATCGCTTCGACGCCGTCGCCGCGTTCGCATGCGATGTGTGCTCGGCGGATCGCCACCATCGCCACGCACCCGGGATCCTTCACCGTCAGTGCCCAGCGGTTGGCCTTGTCCGTCCAGGCTGTCGCCGCGTCCCAGTTCCGAGCGTCCTGATGCAGCCACGACGCGCACTCGGCGTACAGGACCCGCAGTCGCTGCAGCTGCGCCGCATCCGCCGCGCCGGTCCGTCGCAATGTGCCGATCACGTCGACGTTGTGCTCTACCAGAGGCAGAATCTTGCCTGCGCCGCAGAGGTTGTCGTTATCGATCAGCGACAGCCGTAGTTGACGTAGGTGGGTCACCCAGTCTTTGTCGGCGGGGGTGGTTGCCAGCGCCCGGGAGGTCGCTGGCGACGTTCCAATCGTTGCGGCGACGGCACCGAGCCCGAGGCCGGCGACGAGTGCGCGGCGCGATAGGGACACGAGCACAGCCTTTCCGTCTGCGGTGTGGGCCAGGACCTGCACCTGATCGGGACCATCGACACCAGGGGCGTCGATGGTCAGCCTATCGGCATCGATGCTGGAAGCGGGCAGCTCGATGCTGTCGGTACCGCGGCGCAGCCGCTCGAAGCGGCGCTGCACGGCAGCGGGCGCGCCAAGGAGTATCGCGTCGAGCTGCCGCTGGTTCTTGCGGCGGATCCCAACCGTGCTACCCGGCTTTTCCCACCGACGTACGGTGCGTTCTTCAATTTTCAGCGCGTCGGCGAACTCCTTCGCGTTCAAGTTCAATGCCATCCGCAGAGCGCGGGTGTCGCTTCCCTGCCATTCGTCGACGATCGACATTTCGACCAGCTCCAACCCCCGGTGGTGTGGTGCATTGAAAACTACACCTGGCCAGCCGGGGCGGCAGGGTACTGCGCTGAAATGGCGGGTCCTAGTCAATGTCGGCCTGTCGCGTCCCCGCTTTTGCCGTTCGGACGAAGTCTTGCGACTGGATTGGTTTGTGCGGCAGGTGGATTCGGTGCAGCAGTGGTGCGGTCATCGCGGTGGTTATCAGCGCCATCACGACCAGCAGCGAGTACAGGCTGGTGCTGGTCAGTCCGGCCGTGAGCCCGACGTGCAGGATGACGAGTTCGGTGAGTCCGCGGGTGTTGAGCAGCGCGGCGAGCGCGGCCGCGGTCCGGGTATCGAGGCCGGCGAGTCGTCCGACCACGACCACGCTGGCGATCTTCGCACCGACCGCGGCGGCCAGGACGACCGCCAGCTCCCCCACCCCGGTGGTGTCGAGCATGCCGAGGTCGACCGACAGGCCCGCGACGGCGAAGAACGCCGGTAGCAGCAGCGTGCTCACAACGACGGCGCCGTTCTCGGCGCTGTCGCGATGGGCCCGGGGGAAGATCAACCCGGCGGCGAAGGCACCGAAGATCAGGTGCAGGCCGATCCACTCGGTCACCGCGGCGAGCAGCAGCGCGGTGCCGATGGCTAGTACCAGCACCTGCTGCCCGGTGCCGGCCGCAGCGAGCCGGTCCAGCACCGGGCGAGCACCCCACCACACCAGGACGGCCAGCGGCGCGAGCAGCGCCCACCGCCAATGCCCACCGGTCGGGGCGACGAGCATAAGCACGACGGCCAGCGCGATCCACGCCGCGGCGTCCACGATCGCCGCGCACGCGAGGCTCATCTGCCCGATCGGTGTGCGGATGATGTTCCGGTCGACCAGGATCCGGGCGAGCACCGGGAACGCGGTGACGGCCAGCGCGCAGCCGATGAACAGCACGAATCCCACGGTGTTGGCGCCGGTGTGGTGGCGGGTCAGTGCCGTGGCCGCGATCAGGCAGCCGAACCCGAAGGGTGCGAGGTAGGCCGCGGTTGCGATCGCTGGGATCGCCGCGCGCTGGTTGGTGAAGGAGTTACGGTCGACCTCGAGCCCGGCGAGGAACATGAACGCGACGACCCCGAGGTTGGCCAGCACGCTGAGCACCGGGCGCGCGTCGGGCGGGAACAGCACCTGCGACAGGTGCGGGCCCAGCAGGGTGGGCCCGGCCAGGATGCCGGCGGTGATCTCGCCGATCACGGCCGGTTGGCCGAGCTTTTCGGCCAACCGGCCGAAGACGCGGGCCGCGATCATGATGATGACGAGGTCGACCAGGACCATGACGAGGGTGCTATTGGGCACGTCCGGCTCCGATCTGCGCCGGTGCCGGACGTGCCTGGTTCGGTGCGTCAGTGAGGGGCGGTGGGGATGTGGGCGACCTCCCAGCGGATGCCGTCGGGGTCCTCGACGAAGGTCGCGTAGTAGCCCGGCGCGTAGTCGGGGTACTCGCGCGGTGCGTGCACGACGGTCCAGCCGCCCTCAACGACCGCGCTGTGTACCGCGTCGACGGTGTCGCGCTCGTCGACGGAGAAGGCGCCGTGCTGCCAGCCTGGGCGGCCGTGTGTGTGGGGCGCGGTGTCCTCACCCTCGGTGATGTAGACCAGCAGCTCCGGGCCGGGCCCGCCCCAGGTGCACAGCCGGTCGGAGGTGTAGCCGCGGGTGTATCCGAGCAGCCCGAACACCGTGTCGTAGAACGGGCCGGACTTGGCGTGGTCGGCGGTGGTGAGGGCGAGGTGGTTGAAGCTGAGCACGGGCTTCCTTTCATTGGGCGACAACGGTTTCGGTGTCGGCATGGGCGTGGGTGGTGGTGAAGTCGAACGGGTCGACGAGCGACCGTAGTCGCGCCAGCGCGGTGGGCATGTCGGGCGCGCCGATCCCGACCGAGATCCCGGCGTCGGGACGCAGCAGCGCGTCGTCGGTCTCGGCGGCGTTGAGGTGCCAGCCGAGCACATCCTCGGAGCCGTGAAGCTCGTCCGCGAGTGAGCTGTGGCGTAGCAGCGTGATCGCCGGGCGACGCTCGTCGGTGACATAGCAGCAGGCGATGGCGGTGGCGAAGTAGCGGCCACGCGCGGCGGTGACCGCGCCTGGGTGCAGGGGGCGGCCGATGCTGGCGGCCAGGTGCACCAGCCGCGGGTCCACCCCAGTCTGGGCGGTCGCGGCGTGGGCGACCAGGCCCGAGCCGGGCCGCACCCCGATGTCGAGGACGTGCCAGCGCCGCAGGTGCAGACGCGCTTCGATGTGCAGGGCCGCGTCGGCGAGTCCGATCGCAGCGACGATCCCGGCCAGGGTCTGGGGAAGCTGCGGCAGTTCGGCGTGGATGCGCCGGTCGGTCGGCGGGCAGATCATCAGCCCGTCGACATACGGCGGAGTCGCGGTCGCAGTGCACTTCTGGTGCACGACCGCGTGGGTGATGCGGCTGTCGCACACCGTCACGTCGACACTGATCTCCACCGCGGCGTCGTGCTCCCCAAGGTATTGGGTGGCGATGATCGGGGTGGCGGTGTCGATGTGACCGGCGCGCAGGACCTGCCGGTACAGCGCCAGGTTGTCCTCGACGGACAGTTCGTCGCGGTAGCGGTAGACCCCGCGTGATCCGGCGCCGGTGGCCGGCTTGAAGATCGGGCGCGGGCCCAGATTGTCGAGCGCGTACTGGATCAGCCGGGTCGACAGCGACCCGGTGTAGTAGGGGGCGACCGCGACACCATGCCCGCGCAGCACCTCATACAGGCGGGCCTTGTCGGTCACCAGCGCCCGTGCCGCTGCCAGCGCCCAGTTCGGGTTCAGCGCATCCAGAGCGGTGTTCCACCAGTCGTCGTAGCCGACCGCCCCGATCAGGTCCTGCCCGCCGACGCGCACGCGCTCGAGGGCGTGCGCCCGCAGCGCTGGGCTCCCGGTTTCCAAGGCCAGCAGCACGTCGGTGGGGACCTGGTGCACGGTCATCCCCGCAGCGCACGCGTCGGGGATGGTCAGGGCGCGCGGGTCGAGGGTGCCGTAGACGGCCCAGACCGGGCTCGCGGCGCCCGGTCGCGGTCCGGTCATGTCCAGGGCTGTGCCCGTCATCGTCTCTCCTGCCGAAAGTTGTCGGTGCTGGGTCGTAGGCTCGGGGGATGGACGCAGTGACCGCGGGGCGGGTCTCGTCGCTGGTGACCGATGTCGAGCAGGGGTTGGCTGAGCACGCCGACCCCACCTACGTCGAGGGGACCGTGGCGGCGCGGCACCCCGGCAAACCTGTTCTCGGGGTGCGGATTCCGCTGCTGCGCGGCGCGGTGAAAGCCGCGCTCAAGACCGCCGGAATCAGCGCGCGGACCCCGGACCCGGCGACGGTGGCGGCCGCCGCCGAAGCCCTGTGGCACGGGCAGACCCATGAAGCCGAGCTGGCCGGGTCGATGATGCTGCGCCTGTCGCAGACCCGCATGACCGCGCCGATGATCCTGCGGTGGGCGATGCTGCTGGACAACTGGTTGTCGGTCGACGAGCTCGGCGGTGTGGTCGGCATGTCCCTGGTCGACGACGCCGCGCTGCTGGCCCAGTTGCATCCGCTGGCGGTTTCCCCGTCGATCTGGCAGCGCCGCCTCTACCTCGTCGCACTGATCCGCCCGGTGAAGGCGGGCCTGTCGCCCACCGACGTGCCCGAGCTCGCGGCCCTGATGGACGAGCGCGACCCGGTGATCCGCAAGGCCAGCGCGTGGCTGATCAACGAGGCGATCAAGGCGCGCAGCAGCGAGGCCGCCGCGCAGTTCCGGGTGCTGATGCCCGGCACCGACCCGAAACCGCTGGTGCGCATCCTCGACGCCGCCCTGGTCTGACCGGCCGCCACCGTGGCGGTGTGGGCCGGTCACAGGGCGGCCACCCGGGCAGCGGCGGCATCGATGACCTCCTGGGGCTGGGCGATACAGAGCCGGACCTCGCGGGCGCTGCCGTTGAACACGGTGCCCGGGATCCCGATCACCCCGCACCCGGCCAGCCGCTCCCACCCGTTGCCGCCGTCGGTGGTCTCGAGGTAGAGGTGGGTGCCGTCGACAGCCGCGACCGCCCGCAGCTTCGACGCCGCGGCCACCGCCTCGAGCAGCTGGGCACGGTGATCGGCGAACACCTTGGCGCGCATGATCAGTTCGTGGCGCACGCCGGGGTCTTGGAGCACCCGAAGCGCCAGGCCCTGGGCCAGGCAGCTCGTCGACATCGACGTATGGGTCTTGGCTCGTGTGAGCGCGGCCAACAGCTCCGGGTCACGTACCACCAGGCAGCCCACCCGGGCGCCAGGCAGCCGCAGCAGCTTCGACAGGCTGAACACCGCGATATCACCGCTCCCGAACCCAGCGGTGAACTCGGCCAGGTCGTGGCCGGCGGTGCTCATGTGCGACAGATCCCAGATCACCCAGCCGGCGCCGGCGCCGGCTGCGTCCGGTGCGGTGACGATCCCGGTCGGATTGTGCGGGGTGCAGACCACCACGGGAATGCGGCCGCGGCCCGGTACAGCACCGGGCCCGTAGGGCAGCACCCGCAGCCCGAGCAGCCGAGCCAGCTGCTCGAATCCGGGAAAGCCGGGCCTGGGAACCCGGATGAAGCCGGAGTAATCGCTGACGCAGGCCATCGCCAACCACAGCGCTTCACTGCCTCCCCCGGTGACCATCACCTGGTCCGGGCACACCCCGAACAGCTCGCCAAGCACCGTGCGCAACCGAAGCTCGCCGCGGATATCGCCGTAACCCGCGGCCGCAAGGGTCGGCAGCGCGATCGGGCGGGCGAACTCCGCCGTCAACGGGGGCGAGTTGTCGCCGCGCATGTCGAGGTGGCCAGCCTCGCAAGGGAAGTCGTCGTAGCTATGGGCGCTCAGCGCGGCCGCGCGGTGGCTGATCGGGGCGCTCATCGCCGCGCCGCCAGATCCTCGTGCTGCCAGTGGGCGCGCAGGTCGGGCACCCGCAGGCCGGGCACCCGCCGGGCCTGGGTGAGCAGCCACAGCGCGGCGGTGTCATCGTCGAGGTGGACCTCGGCGGCGAACTGGGACAGCGCCTGTTCCTCGACCGGCGACAGGTTCAGTGTCGCGCACACCGGCGCCAGCAGCGACCCGGCGCGGCGACCGGTCGTCGCGGCGAGCTGGGACCGGCACCCCAGCAGCAGCGCGGCCGCCGCCGGGTCGGCCTCGGGCAGCCGGTGACGCAGCAGCAGCGGCTCGGCAACCAGGTTCCCCCCGCCACGGCCCAGCCCGAGCAGCGACACATCCAGGTAGCTCGCCCCCGCCTCCACCGCGGCGAGAGCGTTGGCGTAGGCCAGGTTCACAAAATCGTGGGCGTGGAACCCGATCTCGGCGTCCAGGGTCGCGACCAGCCCCTGCACGAGGTCACCGACCTGTCCCGGCATCAGCGCGCTGCAGGTGTCGGCGACGTAGACGACGTCGGGGGCGATGTCTTCGACGATGCGCGCCGCGTGATCGCCCAGCTCGGTCGCGGTGTAGCGCGAGGCGAGGGCGAGATTCACCGCGACCGCCAGGCGGTGGCGGCGCGCCTGGCCGGCCAGCGCGGCGATCGCCGATGCCCAGGCCGGGTGGTAGACGAGCCGGACCATGCCCAGCCCGGCCGCCGCGTAGGCCTCCAGGTCGATCGGCTGTGCCAGTGCGCTGGGATGCACCATCGCGGCCAGGGTGAGCCCGTCGTGGCGGGCGCCGGCGACGTGCTCCGGGGTCAGGTAGGCGCCGATACCGGCGCGAGCGACACTGTGCTCGAGCGGGACACCACCGAGGTAGCCCAGCTCCACGATCTCGACACCGGCAGCACCGGCTGCCGCGGTGACCATCGCGAAGTGGTCGACGGGCCAATCGAAATTGACCTCGAACCCGCCGTCACGCAGGGTCACATCCAGCAGCGCGGCCAGGGGCTCGGTAGCCGGGAACGGCGGCGCAGCGAAGTGATCGAACATCACCAGGTCCCCAACGTCTCGACGACCGCGGCCGCCGCCGCGACCGGATCCAGCGCGGCCCGCGCCGGGCACACCCGAAAGTGTTCCGGCGCACCGAAACCCGCGCCCCCGCTCACCCGCGCGCCCGCCACCGCGGTCCCGTCTCGGGCGGGCAGGGCGGCTGGGTCCGGGGTCTTGCACCACAGGTAGAGCCCGCCATGGGACACGACGTCGATCCCGGCCTCGCCCAGTGCGACCGCGGTGTCCGTGCGGTCGGCGGCCACCTGGCGGCGCAGCTGCACGAGCCAGGTGGTGGCGGCCGAATCGGTCAGCAGGTTGGCGGCGAATGCCTGGGTGAGCACGCTGGTGCACGAGGCCGAGGCCGCGCGCACCGCGGTCAGCGCGTCGACGACTCGGCGCTCGGCGTGCACGAATCCGACGCGCAGCCCAGCAGCCGCGCACCACTTCGAGATCGAGTCGACCACGAGGTGACGCTGCGGGTCGAACGCGAGCGCCCGCGCCGCGCTCACCGGCGCCGGCCCGAAGCTGCGGTACACCTCGTCGGAGACCACCGACACCCCGTACACCGTCGCGACGGCGATCAGCTCATCCATCACCGCCTGCGAGAGCGAGGTGCCGGTGGGGTTGTGCGGGTAGTTCAGCACCAGCACCCGCGGCCGTGGATCGCACTCGTCGATCAGAGCCCGCAACCGCGACGGGTCGGCTGCCATGGCCGACGGGTCATAGCTACGGACCTCGGCACCGGCCGCCTCGACCCAGAACCGGTAGGGCTCCCATCCGGGCGTGGGGATCAGCACCGGTCCGCCGCCCTGCTGATGCAGCGCGAACCGCACCGCCAGGGCTGCGGCCTCCTTGCCTCCCGCGGTCACCAGCACCGTGTCCGGGTCGGCCTCGCCACCCACCAGATCGCGCAGATAGATGGCGCGCAGTCCGGCCTCCCCACGGGGATCGGAATACCAGAACCGGTCCATGCCGCGCGCCTGCTCGGCCAGGCGCTCACGCACCTCGGCGGGCATCGGGTACCGGGCCTCCCCGACCGCGAAGTCCGGGCCGCTCCCGGCCGCGGCCGGGGTGCTGGCGCGCACGTATCCGGCTTCAGGCGCGGTCAGCGCGTCCAGGAGCCGGGAGAAGTACGGGTCGCCGGTCACGGGGCAGCCGTGACGAGGGGGAGGCGCTTGTGGCGGGTCCGGCTCGACGCGCCCGGCAGGGCGTTGGTCGCGCCCATCGCGGCGACCCGGTCGGCGCCGGCCTTCCACTCGGTCTCGTCGATGACACCGACCTGCTGGGAGAGCCGGTCGACGATGCGGTGGTAGAGCCGCTGCTGCGGGTCGGCGAAGAAGTGCGCCATCAGCTCGCTGTAGACCAGCTTGCCCGGTTCGGTCAGCCGCAGCACGTCACCGCTGATCTCGGCGTGCCCGGCGTCCACGATGCGCTCGATCCGCTCGCCGTAGACCTTGTCCAGGTCCAACACCTGCAGGTCGCGCATGTCGAAGGTGAGCCGCTTCGGGAAGAACACCAAGCCCTTCTCGTAGGCGTGGTAGACCGAGGAGCGGGTGATCGGCAGCAGCCCGGCGCCCGCGATCTTGGCATAGTGCCGCTCGTCGGCGTCGTTCATCCAGGCCAAACCCCGGATGAAGCTGTAGGCGCCCGGTCCCACCCCGACTGCCTCGTCGCGGTAACCGCCGTAGAGCGTGGAGAACATGTACTTCGTCGCCGGCGCGTCCGCCGGGCCGAAGCAGTACATGTTCTGCTCGCCCATCGACTCGAGCAGCGCGGCGCGAGCCTCGTGGAACATCCGCGACCGCTCATCCAGCAGCGCGGGGCGCGGCAGCTCGCCCGAGCGGATACGGTCCTGCCACCCCGGCAGGGTCATGCAGTAGTCGACCGGGTACATCGACACACTGCCCACACCCGATTCTGCGGCGAGCCGAGCATCCCGGCGTGCGTGCGCATGGTCCTGACCAGGGAAACCGGTCATCATGTCGAGGTTGGTATTGGTGAAATGCTCACCGGCCCAGCCGATCGCGTCGTGGACCTGGTCGAGGGTGGCGGTGATGTGCACCATGTCCCTGATCTCGGGGTCGAAGGACTGCACGCCGAAACTCACCCGCGTGACGCCCAGTTCGGCCAGGGCGGCGAACTTCTCTGGCGACACCGACTTCACCTCGAACTCGAAGGAGATCTCCGCATCCGCGGCCAGGGTGAAGTTCGCGCGGATCTGCGCCATCAACGCAGCGATCTGCTCCACCGACAGCACCGACGGCGTCCCGCCGCCGATGTAGACACTGTCGAAGACCCAACCCTGCATCCGCGGCGTCGCCCCGAGGGTTTCCAGCTCTACTTGCAGCGCGGCCAGGAACGTCGCCACCCGCTCGGGGGTACCGACCCACTTCACGAACGGGCAAAACGTGCACAGGCTGTCGCAGAACGGAATGTGCACGTACAACGCCTTGAGCCCGCGCGTGTGATCGGCAGGGATCGCGACATCCGGCGTCGACAGGTGAGAAGCCACCAGCGCCCGATGATCCGCAGAAGTGCTCAGATCGAAAAAGGGATAAGAAAATGACTCGAACGGAAGCATCAGAAAACCTCGCTCCGGTAGCTGGAATGAACGGAAAAACAGTTCAGGAAAATTACCTGTCGGCGCCCAGCGGCAATGCTGGACGCCGACAGACATCAAACTCGGCCGGGCGTCGCCGGCCTTCTGAGATCAGGCTCCGCCTGCGACCCACTTGGTCATCAGAATCACCCCCTCCGAAATCGTCCGAGTCGATCTGACGCCAATGATGGTGGCATACCTGCACCGCCTCTGTCAGCAAAAATCTGTCGAAAGTTGTTGTAGCCCTTGACATCTCAAACGCATGGTCTATGCACGGCCAATGCCGGTCCAGCATGCTCGCTGAACCGGATACGCCTAATCGCGGTGCAAGGCTTTCCGTGCCTCACCGTCGATATTCAGGACTGCAATTCAGGGTCTCGTAAACAACTCGCTTTCTTTGTTTAGCTGCACGATGTTTCTCTCGCCCGGAAAGTTGGAGTGAGATGAACCGGCTTGGAGCAACCTACTCGGCCTAGGTGCTGGTCTCGTATCGAAAGGTTTCTCGCAGCCCCGTCAGGACTGCCCCCAAAAGGCTTGGATCCCTGACGATTCCGCAATCAACCCGCGCAGGCGGAATCTTCTGTGCCTCGCGGTGCGGCAGCTGGTGTTCATCGGGGTCATTCATCGCGGTCGAGCCTCATCGAGTTCAGGCCGGGCAGCCGAGGTGTCATTGCACCTGCTGCCCGAGCGACAGTGGCGAGCACGGCACTGCGCCAACGACTTCTGTGGCTGGGATCCGGCAGTCCGTAGGTCCTGGTCTCAATGCGCTCATCCGCCACCTTCGTAGAGCCTGTGGCATGGAAGTCTGCGCATCGTCGCTGTTACCGCTCGATCAATGGTGACGAGCACGGCGCTGTGCCAGCGCGTCATATCCGCTGCGAACGCCTCCGCTACCTCACGTTCGGCGCGATAGTCGAAGACGACTCGCTCTCGGTGATGAGCGCCCGGAAACGCCACCTTGAGGTGCACCTGCATCGCGCTCACCGGGCCGTCGCCGATAGCGGCTCCGATTGCTGAGCGCCCGGCAACAGAAGCTCGCACCGCGTCGCCGTTCCCGACGTCCCCCAGCGCGTCCGCGCGATCCGTCCAGGCGCGCAGGCCTCCACCACCGCTCGGTGTGGTGGGACTTCTGCGAAGTCCCTGGTGTCGAGACAGGTAACAACCAGCGTGCTCGCTGCGAGATCGCGATGGATGCGGATCGTCAACAGATGGCCTTGCCCGGAGAAGTGGTCCTTCTCGGTCACCGTGCCAACCAACTTGCGGACCAGGAGGTCCACCGCGGGTGCCAGGTCGGCCAGCCCGGCACGGCCGATCCGAGCGCGCGCATTGGTGCTGGCAATATCCTCGGCCAGCGGAACCGGGGGCACCTGGAACTCGCCGATGACCACAGTATTCGCGCCGACAGCGAGGTGGTCGGCGTTGCTGGCATCCAAGATCCCGACCGCAGGATGCAGGTCAGCGATTTGTCGCATGAGCACGGGCCGCGAGACGACCAGACCTTCGAAGTGGGTCATGCTCGGAACGACGATGTAGCCGCCCTCGCCGGAGTGCAGCTGCTCGACCGCCGCCCACAGCACACGGTAGCTGGCCGGCCCGCCCATCAGCGGCCGAAGGTCGACCCGATCGCGTGCTGCCAGGTCGGTCACGGTCCGCACGAGCATGGTGTCGTGGCGCCGGTCCAACGTCTCCATCAACGACCACAGCGGGTTCCTCGTCGGTGCTGGCTCGCGTTTGATCTCCTCCTGGAGGAGCGGCGCCCCGACCGCCGACGCGGCGCGCTGCAGTTGATGCTCCACCACCAGAACGTCATCCGGGTGCACCAGCGCCTCGCGAAAGTACCCGATCATCCTCGTCATCGCAGGGACCTTCCCGACGAGCCGAACTTCGGCGGTGGTGGTTCTGACTCAGGCGGGCAGGCGGACAGGTCTGTGGTGGGCATCTGTTCCTCGTCTCTACCTAGGCCTCGCCGTGGCGACTCAGTCGTGCTCGGCGGCGACGAAAGCGGTTGCGGCCAAGTGCCGCTGACACTGAGGGCCGTGTGCGTCGTGCAGTTTCAGTGCCGAGTACGCCTCGTTGTAGGACGCGAACGAGCCCGGGTCGGTGCAGTCACGGTCGCTCTCCTCGCACACCGCGAGGTCATCGAGCCTTCGCATTCGCTGCCTCCTTGGTCGCCGACCAACTCGATGTGCTCGGCACCGAGGCGCTGCCCCGTGCGGCGGGGGTCCGGAAGGGCGCGTCGGTTGTGCAGCCATCGCGGGGTGGTCCGATGGCGCGGGCCCGGTGCCGAGCACGAGATGAGCGTCACTCACCAGGCACGGACGTCACAATGTCGCCAACCGGACTTTTGCCGGACTTTTCTCGGACGTCCGCGCGTAGCCACTAGTTGTCCTGGGGCACAACGCATACCGTGGACATACCGAAAGCAAAGGTGGGGAATATGGCTATGCCAGATCCACGCACTGTCCTCGAGCAGCTCATTCGGCAGGGAAACCGCACCGTGCCCGAGTGGTGCCGCCACTTCAATGACATAGCAAAGCGGCATCGCGAATCCGCAACCTTGTCGGAACGGCAACTACGACGTTGGATGGCTGGAGATGTGCCGGCCGCCCAACCCGCGTCACGCCGCATCGCCGAGAAGGTCTGGCACATGCCCTTCGAGAGCCTGATCGCGGTGCCCCAACCGATGATGGAAGGGCTGCAACCCGACATCACCGAGAGCTTGGACCAGGAGATCGCGATGAGTACGGACGAGTCCGCACAGTGGATCAAACGCAGCACCACTGGCGTCGATCCCGTCGTGCTCGACCAGCTCCGGTTCGAGGTGGGCCAGCACGCCGTCGACTATTTGGTGAAGCCGCCGATCACCCTCATCCCCGAGCTCAACCGGACCCGCCGAGAAGTCTTCCAGCTACTCGACGCCCCACGGCAGCGTCCGCGAACCGCGGCCACGCTGTACCTGCTCGCCGGCCAAGTCTGCGCGCTGCTGGCGCACGCCTGTGCCGACCTCGGCCGAACCAGCGCGGCTGAGACCCACGCGCGAACCGCCCAACTCGCAGCAGACTTCGCCGAAGACCAACACCTGCGTGCCTACGTCTCCTGGATCCAAGCGAACGTGGCCTACTGGAACAACGACTTCGGCCAAGCGGTGTACTTCGCCGAGAACGGCCTCGCCAAGTCCAGTGACCTCTCCACACGACTGCGGCTCGCCAGCCAGCTCGCCCGCGCCCAGGCCGCCCGCGGAAACACTGCTGCCGCCATGGCAGCCCTCGACCTCGCTTTGGACCTCGCCCCCAACGTTCACCCCAACGCCAGTGAGCCCGGCGTCATGCACTTCGATCCCGCGAAAGCTCTCTACTACGGATCCGAAGTCCACCTCGCTATCGGCGGACGAACACACAACACCCTCGCTCTGGAACTCGCCGAAAACGCACTCGACCTCCTTGCCGACTCCTCACCAGCGGAATTCCGGGCAGCTGCCGAACTCGATGCCGCCCGCGCGCACCTGGCGCTCGGCGATGCCGACGCCGCGCACTACCGCATCACTCGAGTCCTTGACCTTCCCGTCGAACTCCGGACAACCCCGATCGTCGGTCGCGTCGTCAGCGCAGGAACCGAACTGCACGCACTCGCAGCCCAGACCAGCACCGCCCGTGATATGACTCAACAGATCGAACTCTTCACCACCTACACCGCAGAGAGAGACTGACGTGCCCCAGCTGCAGGTCGCCGTGTGCGGACCCCGCGACTGCACCGCCGAAGATGCCCAGCACGCAACCCGAATCGGACAACTCCTTGCGGAAGAAGGCGCCACCGTCATCTGCGGCGGTGGAACCGGCGTCATGGCCGCCGTAGCCGAAGGCGCCTCTTCCGCAGGAGGCATCGTCATCGGCGTCCGCCCTGACACCGACCGAACAAGGGTCTGCGACGGCCTGACCGCCGTCCTCTACACCGCCATGGGTGAAGCTAGAAACTCCATCATCGTCGAGTCGGCTGATGCGGTGATCGTCATCGGCGGATCATGGGGCACCCTCTCCGAACTTGCGCTGGCCAACCGCAGAGGCGGCGTTCCTATCGTGTCCATCGGAGGGTGGCGCATCATTACCTCCGATGGGAGAGAAGTTCCAGAATCTACGCGCGCCACTTCGCCAGAAGACGCTGTCAGCTCTGCTCTCACGCTTGCCATCAAAGCTGCGCGCTAGCCGACCGACTAAGGTGCAGCGACTGCCCGCGCGAAACGAGAACCCCCCGAGCTGCACAGTGCATCGAGCCTGGCGGGTGCAAAGGATCAGCTGTCGGCCATGCCGGGACGTACTGAGGCGGTCTGCGCTGGGGCTGGGTGGTGGTTGCCGAACACGCCTCGGTAGGAGATGTTCTCGTCGACGAAGCAGTGTACTGGTTCACGGAACAAGCGTCGGCTGCCTAATCGTTTTTGCGCACATTACTAGTCAGCTCTTAGCAGCTGTACTGGCCGATACTCCGATCCCTCGAGCAGGGACACGTGGGTGAACCTGTCTCTCCTGCACGCTTTCCAGTCACCACGCGAGCACGCGGCTACACGTTGGTCGACCGCAGTCAACCCTTGATCTGGTTCAGTGACAATTGCGGGAGTACTGGCTCGCCATATATGAAATCTGATCAGGTTTCAACCGCTGTGTGGCACTGCAGATTTCGGGTCGATCTGCCTAATCTCACGGCGTAGCGTTGTGGAATGACGAACGACACGGATGAACAACCCTGGGCATGCGC
>NZ_BDBD01000018.1 GCF_001612805.1 Nocardia coubleae NBRC 108252 | reverse complement strand
AATATTGGCACTGACATTCATCGACACACTATTGAGTTCTCAAAGAACACACGCACACACTTCCAACCCAACTATCAGTCGAGGTTTCCGTGAGGCAAGGGTTCATACTGTAGTCCAAGCAACCCGCCGGACGCAAATCCGGTCAAGTCCTGAACACGCAATCAGTCAGGCGCTCAGCGTCCTACCTCGTGTCTCAGCGGGGCTGAGTCGGTGTCCGTGTCGCTCTGACTCGAACTAAGTTACGTGCCGCCAAACACGAAGTCAAATCGGCTGGTCAGCAGGCTATTTCGGCGTACCGACGCGCTCGACCTGTCCACCGAGGGCTTGCATCTGCTCGACGAACTTGGGGTAGCCGCGGTCGATGTGGAACACGTCGTGCACTTCGGTGACGCCGTCGGCGACCAGACCGGCCAGCACCAGGCCGGCGCCGGCACGGATGTCGGAAGACCACACCGGGGCGCTGGACAGGCGCGGGATGCCGCGGACCACGGCGTGGTGACCGTCGGTGCGGGCGTCGGCGCCGAGGCGGATCATCTCCTCCACGAAACGGAAACGGGCCTCGAAGACGTTCTCGGTGATCATCGATGTGCCGTCGGCGATGGCGGCCAGGCCGATGGCCATCGGTTGCAGATCGGTGGGGAAACCCGGGAACGGGAGCGTCGCGAAGTTCACCGCACGCGGACGTTCCGGCTGCACCACACGGAAACCGTTGGGCTCGTAGGAGATTCGCGCACCGGCGGAACGCAGCTTGTCCAGCACCAGGGCCAGGTGCTTCGGGTTCACCCCGGTGACGCGCACATCACCGGTGGTCATCGCGGCCGCGATCCCCCAGGTGGCGGCGACGATGCGGTCACCGATCACCCGGTGGGTGGTCGGACGGAGGCTCTTGACGCCCTGCACGGTGAGCACCGAGGAACCGGCACCGTCGATCCGCGCACCCATCTGCGTGAGCATGGTGCACAGGTCGACGATGTCGGGCTCGCGCGCGGCGTTGTCGATGACCGTCTCGCCCTCGGCGAGCACCGCCGCCATCAGGATGTTCTCGGTGGCGCCCACCGACGGGAAGTCGAGCCGGATCCGCGCGCCCTGCAACTCCTCGGCCTTGGCGACCACGCATCCGTGCTCGATCTCGCTGGTCGCGCCCAGCAGACGCAGACCGGCCTGGTGCATGTCGAGCGGACGCGAACCGATCGCGTCACCACCGGGCAGGGCGACGACCGCGCGCTTACAACGGGCCATCAACGGACCGAGCACACACACCGAGGCGCGGAACTGGGTGACCGCCGGGAAGTCCGCGTGGTACTTGGGCTCCACCGGGGTCACGATCGTCACGACCGAACGGTCGCCGCTCTCGTCGTCGGAGATCGTCACATCACAGCCGAGGCCGCGCAGCACCTCCGCCATCAGCGGGACATCGAGGATGTCGGGGCAGTTGGTGATGGTGGTTGTGCCTTCGGCCAGCAACGACGCGGCCATCAGCTTCAGCACGCTGTTCTTCGCGCCGCCGACCGCGACCTCGCCGACGAGCTGATTACCGCCGGAGACCAGAAACCGTTCGCTCACCCCGCCAGCTTATCGACCGATGCGCCACGACACGCCCCCCCTGTCACCAAACCGGCTCGATCGGGCCGGAACTCGTGACCGCCGAGCCGCTTTCGCGCTAGCGTCCGCCGCCCGGTTGCCACAGCACGTCACCCTCGGGATTGGTGTAGCGGCTGAGGATGAACAGCAGGTCCGACAGGCGATTGAGGTATTTCGCGGGCAGCACGCTCGTGTCGTCGGGGTACGCGGCGACCGCGGCCCAGGCCGATCGTTCGGCGCGGCGGGCAACCGTGCGTGCGGTGTGCAACAGCGCGGCCAACGGCGTGCCGCCGGGCAGGATGAACGAATTCAGTGGCGCGAGAGACGCGTTGAACTCGTCGCACCACGCCTCGAGCCGGTCGATATAGGACTGGGTGATGCGCAGCGGCGGGTACTTCGGGTCGGCCACGATCGGGGTCGACAGATCCGCGCCCGCGTCGAAAAGGTCGTTCTGGATCTGGCGCAACACCGACAGGATCTCGGGCGCCGGCGTACCGAGGGCAACCGCGACACCGAGCGCCGCATTGGCCTCGTCGCAATCGGCGTAGGCGACCAGGCGCGCGTCGGTCTTGGCGACCCGGGAGAAATCGCTCAGGCCCGTAGTTCCGTCGTCACCGGTTCGGGTGTAGATCCGGGTGAGGTGGACCGAAGAGCGTGGCTGGGAGTCGTCCGGCATCTCAGATCGGGCCCTTTCGCTTGGCACGGTCCGACGGCCGCGACTCCATCCACGACAGAAAAGCCGCCATCGATCCGCGGTCGAGTGCCAATTCGAAGCTGGCGTGCGGGTCGGTGACGGCTACCACGACGATGTCGTCGGTCATGATGTCGAACTCGTCGCCCTGGGGATGCCTGCGTTCGACGATTTCGAGGCCCTGACGGTGAATCGTGCTGTCCGGGCCGAATTTGAGGCTGGTGAGTTTGAAGAAGACGAGCCGGTCCTCGTCGTAGCGGATGAGGCCGTGCCGCCAGCCCTGGCCGCCGCGCGCGGGCAGTACCCGCAGCAGCGCGGCCGTCCCACCGCGACGCAGCATGACCAGCCGATAGGTGGAAGCGCCTGCGATGAACACGAGCGTCAGCACCAGAATGATCAGGAGAACCATCCCGGTTTGCAATGCCGTACGCCCTTTCGCTCCACTCGGGTGCCGTGGACACCCCTGTCATATTCAATCACGGCCGCCCGAAACGGTTCCGCCCGGATCCGTCATCCGCCGGATATAACACTGCCGGCGGTGAACTCTGGGAGTTCACCGCCGGCAGTGTTCGTGTTGTTAAGCGATCAGGACGCCGTGGTCGCCTCGACGGCCCGGACCTGACCCTGCGCCGCGCGCAGCTGCGCCTCGTCGGCATCCGCGTCGGCGAGCACCTTGCGTGCCGCGTCGACATCGACCTCGCCCGCGAGATCGGCCGACTCGGCCAGCACGCGAACGGTATCGGCGGTCACCGAGAAGAAGCCGCCGTGCACCGCGGCGACGATCCGCTCGCCCTCGGTCGGCACGATGGTCACCGTGCCGCCCTCGACGAGCTGACCGAGCAGCGGCTCATGGCCCGCCATGATGCCGATCTGTCCCTCGGTGGTCTGCGCGCTGACGAACGAAGCCTGGCCGGACCAGAGCTTACGTTCGACAGCCACGAGATCGACCGTCATCGTCCTGGAAGTGGACTCTGCCATCGTGGACTACTTTCCGGCGATCTTCTTCGCAGCGGCCTCGACGTCGTCGAGTCCACCGCAGGAGTTGAACGCCTGCTCCGGGAAGTGGTCGAACTCGCCCTTGCAGACCCGGTCGAAGTCGTCGATGGTCTGCTCCAGCGGCACGACCGAACCCGGCTGACCGGTGAACTTCTCGGCCACGATGAAGTTCTGGCCGAGGAACTTCTCCAGACGACGGGCGCGGCCGACGAGGACCTTGTCCTCTTCGGAGAGCTCGTCCATACCGAGGATGGCGATGATGTCCTGCAGCTCCTTGTACTTCTGCAGGATCCGCTTGACCTCGTTGGCGACCCGGAAGTGCCGCTCGCCGACGATCGAAGCCTCGAGGATACGAGAGGTCGAGGTCAGCGGGTCGACGGCCGGGTAGATGCCCTTCTGCGAGATCGGGCGCGAAAGCTCGGTCGTCGCATCGAGGTGGGCGAAGGTGGTCGCCGGCGCCGGGTCGGTGTAGTCGTCGGCGGGGACGTAGATCGCCTGCAGCGAGGTGATCGAGCGACCACGGGTCGAGGTGATGCGCTCCTGGAGCTCACCCATCTCGTCCGCCAGCGTCGGCTGGTAACCCACGGCCGAAGGCATACGACCCAGCAGGGTCGAGACCTCGGAACCGGCCTGGGTGAAACGGAAGATGTTGTCGATGAAGAGCAGCACGTCCTGGTGCTGGACATCGCGGAAGTACTCCGCCATGGTCAGCGCGGACAGGGCCACGCGCATACGCGTGCCCGGCGGCTCGTCCATCTGACCGAAGACGAGGGCGGTGTCCTGGAGGACGCCCATCTCTTCCATTTCCAGGTGGAGGTCGGTGCCCTCACGGGTACGCTCACCGACACCCGCGAACACCGAGGTGCCGGAGAACTCGCGAGCGATACGGGTGATCATCTCCTGGATCAGAACGGTCTTGCCGACACCGGCACCACCGAACAGACCGATCTTGCCGCCCTTGACGTACGGGGTGAGCAGGTCGATGACCTTCACACCGGTCTCGAGCATCTCGGTCTTACCCTCGAGCTGATCGAAGCTCGGGGGCTTGCGGTGGATGCCCCACTGCTCGCCGTCGCGGCCGAGGCCGGGCGAGTCGAGGCAGTCGCCGAGGGCGTTGAACACGTGGCCCTTGACGATGTCGCCGACGGGCACCGAGATCGGCTTGCCCGAGTCGGTGACGCTCGCGCCACGGACCAGGCCGTCGGTCGGCTGCATCGAGATGGTGCGCACGATGTTGTCGCCGAGGTGCTGGGCGACCTCGAGGGTCAGGGTCTTGGCCACCGACGCGAGCTTGATGTCGGTGTTCAGAGCGTTGAACAGCTCGGGAATGGCGCCACGCGGGAACTCGACGTCCACGACGGGGCCGATGACACGGACGACGCGGCCGGCGGTTTCGCCCGCCTTCTTCGCGTTGTCCTGAGTGACAGCTGCGGTCATTAGATTGGTTCTCTTCCTGCGCTTCTAGTCGCGGTCCGAGCTCGACGCCAGCGCGTTCACGCCGCCGACGATTTCGCTGATTTCCTGCGTGATCTGGGCCTGACGCACCGAGTTCGCCTCGCGCTGGAGCACACTGGCCAGCTCGTTGGCGTTGTCGGTCGCCGCCTTCATTGCGGTGCGCCGAGCCGCGGACTCGGATGCCGCTGCCTCGAGCAACGATGCGTAGATTCGCGTGTTGACGTACTTGGGCAGCAGAGCACCCAGCAGCACGTCGGCGTCCGGCTCGAACTCGTACTGCGCCGAGACAACCACGTTCGGCGAGTCCGACATGATGTCGTCGCCGAGCTCGTAGTTCTCCTCGACGAAGCTGACCTGGATCGGCGCCAGGCGGCGCACCTCCGGGGTCTGGGTCAGCATCGAGACGAACTTGGTGTACACGATGTGCAGCTCGTCGACACCCGCCATGGTCCCGCCGCTGAGCGTCGGAACCTCGCCGTCGGAGCCGGCCATGAAGGCCTCGACCAGGTGCTGGCAGGCGGCCGACGCATCGGTGTACTTCGGCTGCTGCGAGAAACCGGTCCACGACGCCTGGAACGGGCGGTTGCGGAACTTGTAGTACGTGAGGCCCTTGTTGCCCATCACGTACAGCACGGGTTCTTTGCCCTCGCCACGCAGGGTGGTCATGAGCTCCTCGGCGCGCTTGAGCACGTTGGAGTTGTAGCCACCACACATACCGCTGTCACTGGTGATCACCAGGACAGCGGCCCGCCGGGCGTTGGGACGCTCGGTCAGCAGCGGGTGCGACAGGTTCTTCGAGGCGCTGGCCAGCTCACCGAGGACCTTGGTGATCTCCTCGGCGTACGGCTTGGCGGCCGCGACCCTGGCCTGGGCCTTGGAAATTCGCGAGGTCGCGATGAGTTCCTGAGCCTTGGTGATCTTCTTGATCGAATTCACACCACGAATGCGGGAGCGCAATTCGCGCAAACTTGCCACTACGATTCACTCCCTTCATTCGCCGTATCGATAGTTGCCGACATCAGTGCTGACCCGGCTTACTTGTCGACGTGCTTGCGGGTGACCGACAGCGACTCGACCTCTTCGTGGTCCAGGTCGCCCGCGGCGGCCTCGTTCACGACGCGGCTGCCGTCCGAAGCAAGGAAGCCCTGCTTGAACTTGTCGGTCTCGGACTTGATCGCCTCGGCGGCCTCGCCGTCGAGCGGCTTGCGGCCACCCTCGAGCGCGTCGAAGGACGACTGGGTCGCGCTGTGCAGGTGCTCGAGCAGCTCGGCGGTGAAGCGACGCACGTCGGCGACCGGAACCGAGTCGTAGTAGCCGGCGTCGACCAGGTAGATCGAGACGACCTGATCCTCGACCGCGACCGGGGAGTACTGGTTCTGCTTGAGCAGCTCCACCCAGCGGGCACCACGCTCGAGCTGGGCCAGCGAAGCGGCGTCCAGGTCGGAGGCGAAGGCGGAGAACGCCTCCAGCTCGCGGTACTGGGCCATTTCCAGACGCAGCGAACCGGCGACCTTCTTCATGGCCTTGGTCTGGGCGGCGCCACCGACACGGGAGACCGAGGTACCGACGTTGATCGCCGGGCGGACACCCTTGTTGAACAGGTCGGACTCGAGGAAGACCTGGCCGTCGGTGATGGAGATGACGTTGGTCGGGATGAACGCCGAGACGTCATTGGCCTTGGTCTCGATGATCGGCAGACCGGTCATCGAGCCGCCACCCATCTCGTCGGACAGCTTCGCGCAACGCTCCAGCAGACGGGAGTGCAGGTAGAAGACGTCACCGGGGTACGCCTCGCGGCCCGGCGGACGACGCAGCAGCAGCGAGATGGCGCGGTAGGCCTCGGCCTGCTTGGTCAGGTCGTCGAACACGATGAGGACGTGCTTGCCCTGGTACATCCAGTGCTGGCCGATGGCCGAGCCGGTGTAGGGGGCCAGCCACTTGAAGCCGGCGGAGTCCGACGCGGGGGCGGCGACGATGGTGGTGTACTCCATCGCGCCGTGCTCCTCGAGCGCGGTCTTGACGCCCGCGATGGTGGAGCCCTTCTGGCCGATCGCGACGTAGATGCAGCGGACCTGCTTGGTCGGGTCGCCCGACTCCCAGTTCGCCTTCTGGTTCAGGATCGCGTCGACGGCGACGGCGGTCTTGCCGGTCTTACGGTCGCCGATGATCAGCTGACGCTGGCCGCGGCCGATGGCGGTCAGCGCGTCGATCGCGGTGATACCGGTGGCCAGCGGCTCCTCGACCGGCTGACGCTCCAGCACGGTCGCGGCCTGCAGCTCGAGCACGCGGCGGTCGTCGGCTTCGATCTCGCCAAGGCCGTCGATGGCCTGGCCGAGGGGGTTGACGACGCGACCGAGGAACTTGTCACCGACGGGAACCGACAGCACGTCGCCGGTGCGGCGGACCTGCTGGCCCTCTTCCAGCGAGGCGTACTCGCCGAGGATGACGGCACCGATCTCGGTGTCCTCGAGGTTCAGCGCGACGCCGAGGACGCCGCCCGGGAACTCGAGCAGCTCGTTGGCCATCGCCGACGGCAGACCGCTGACGTGCGCGATGCCGTCGCCGGTGTCGGTCACGAGGCCGACTTCTTCGATGGAGGTTTCCGGGGTGTAGCTCTGGGTGTAGCTCTCGATCGCGCTACGGATCTCGTCGGAGGAGATCGTCAGCTCCGCCATGTTGTTCCTGCTCTCGCTGTGGTCTCGAATGTCGGGGGTTGAAGAAGAACCGCGAAGGTGGCGTCCTGGTCAGGACATCGCGCGACGCAGCTTCTCCAGTCGGCCGGTGGCGCTGCCGTCGATGACGTCGTCTCCGACGCGCACGACGACGCCGCTCAGCAGCGTCGGGTCGACCTGCACGTGCACGGTGACCGCCTTGCCGTAGATCCGCTGCAGGGAAGCCGCCAGCTTCTCCTTCTGCTGATCGGTCAGCGTGACCGCGGCGTGCACATGGGCGACGATCTGGTCACGACGGGCCGCCGCCAGATCGGACAGGGCGTCGAAGGCGACGCCGATGTTGTTGGTCCGCAGCCGGACGACGGCCTGCTCGGCCAGCGCAACGGTGACCGGCTCGGCCTTGCCGTTGAGCAGCCGCTCGATCAGCTCACGCCGCGCCGAGGCGGGCTTGCCGTGATCGGACAGTGCCTGCTCCAGCTGCGGGTTGTCGGCGATGATCCGGCCGAGCCGGAACAGCTCGTCTTCCACCGCGTCGAGCCGGCCGCCGTCGGCGGCGGACTCGAGCAGAGCCTCCTGCCCGAGCAGCTCCAGGGTGTCGACCAGGTCGCGGGTGCGGGACCAGTTCTGCGCCACGGCGGTGGTCAGCACTGCCTGCGTGGCAGCGCTGACCTTGCCGCCGAAGATCCGCTCGCTGAGTTCAGCGCGCGCCGAACCCGGCACCGAGGCGTCCGCGAGCGCCACACGCAGCGAACGCTGGTCGTCCAGCACGGCGACAACGGCGAACAGTTCCGACCCCGTTGTGGCCGCAACAGTTTCGCTTCCGGTCAACGCGGCCCGAAGCGCCTCGCGAGACCGGGCACTGGCCTCGCGGCTCGCTGCGTACATGCTTCTCACTTTCGCGTCGCTACCTTCCGACCCCGATGGCGTCGGTGTCGTCGAGTTCCTTGAGGAACTTGTCGATCGACGCCGCCTGCTTGGCTTCGTCCGAAACCGACTGACCGATGATCTTCTCGGCCAGCTCGACGGCCGTACGGCCGACCTCGGAACGCAGCTCCGTCAGGATCTGCTGGCGCTGGGCTTCCAGCTGGGAGTGACCGGCGGCGACGATGCGGTCGCTTTCGGCCTGGGCGTCCTGGCGCATCTGCGCGAGGATCTGCTGCCCCTGGGTGCGCGCATCCTCACGGATACGTGCGGCCTCGAGCCGGGCGTCGGCAAGCTGCTGCTGGTACTGCTGCAGCGTCTGCTGTGCCTCCGCCTGGGCTGCTTCGGCCCTGGCGATACCGCCTTCGATCTTGTCGGTGCGCTCTTCGAGGGTCTTGGTCACACGTGGGATCACGTACTTCCAGAACAACAGACCGATGACGATGACACAGACGATCGACCAGACGATGTCGTACGTTGCGGGGACGAGAGGATTCACATCCTCTCCCCCTTCGGCGGCGAGCATCATGATTTCGCGCATCGGAATCAGAAGATGAAGCCGGCGACGAGGCCGATCAGCGCCAGGGCTTCGGTGAACGCGATACCGAGGAACATGGTGGTGCGGATCTGGCCGGACAGCTCGGGCTGACGCGCGATGCCCTCGATGGCCTTACCGACGACGATGCCGACGCCGATGCCGGGGCCGATCGCAGCGAGGCCGTAGCCGATGGCTCCGAAGCCCTTGAAGGAGCTTTCGGTGTTCGCGGCTTCCTGGGCCAGGTAAGCGAGGCTCATGAGTCTTCTTTCCCTTTCTGTTGCTCACCCGCCGGTCGGCGTGTGCAGCAGGTTTGGCGGTATGTAGGTGGTTCGGTCGGGTCTAGTGGTCGGCGGCGTGCTGCGACTGCCCGATGTACACGGCGGCCAGCAGCGCGAAGACGTAGGCCTGCAGGAAGATGACCAGCAGCTCGAACAGAGTGAAGCCGATGGCAGCCAGCAGCGAGAAGGGCGAGAAGACCTTCATCCACGCGGTCGCGTCGAACAGGAAGAACCAGGTGGCGCTGAAGAACAGCACCAGCATGATGTGGCCGGCCAGCATGTTGGCCATGAGACGGACGGTCAGCGTGAACGGGCGCAGGATGAAGGTCGAGATGAACTCGATCGGAATCAGCAGCACGTGCAGCGCGATCGGCACGTCGGGGACGACGATGCTGTGGCGGATGTAGGAGAAGAACCCGTACTTCCTGATGCCCACGTAGTTGTAGACGATGTAGACGATCGCGGCGAGGACCAGCGGCATGCCGATGCGCGCGTTCGACGAGATGTTCAACCCGGGAATCACACCGGAGAAGTTCAGAAAGAGAACCGTGAAGAAGATCGTCGCGAGCAGCGGGAGGAACTTCTTGCCGGATTCTTTGCCGAGTACCTCGTCGGCGATCTGCTCCTTGACGAAAACCACACCGGCTTCCATCACATTCTGCAGGCCGCGCGGCACGATCTTCGGCGAGCGGAAAGCCAGCACGAAGACGGCCACCAGAACGGCGGTCATCAACAGCCGGACCAGCATCAGGCGATCGAGTTCGAACGGCGTACCCTCGAACAGCACCGCTGGAGGGAAGAAGTCGGACAGCGATGGCGCGTGGAACTCGCCCGCCGCCAAAGTGATGACGCTCAGCGTTCTCTCCCGTGTTCGGGCCGCGGGTACGACTGTCATTCCCGCGGTTCGATCGGACATTGACGATCAATGGGGGTCGACTTTTGTCGGCTCGAAATTCGACAGCCGCTGATACGAGGGATACCTGTATTAGCTTCTGTACGGGCGTCGGCGACATCGTCGACATGCTTCAACCGGGCACATTCCACCCGGATCGGCAGTAAGCATAGCGGCCCCGGGTGGGATCTCGGTGATCCCCCCTTGGTAACCCGAGGCATAGCCCGAATCCCCGGACCGCGCCCCTAGCTTGGGTGCTTGCTTACCAACACTTTACCAAGCTATCTACGACAGTGCGTAGCTGGGTGGGATTATTCCTGCTCGGAAGCCGTTTCGCTGTCTCCCGCGCGTGTCGTGACGTACGGGACCTTGTGTCGCACAACGCCGTAGGTTTCGGCACCGAGGACGATCAGCAAGGCTCCTACCACGGTGAAGAACAGCGCGGGCCTGCTGTAGAAGTCGAACTGGTTGAGCACACCGACGACGATCAGCACCACCAGCAACTTCGCGACCCAGCTGACCAGCAGGACCATGCCCGCCATCTGCGGCGGCAGCTTCGCGCCGAACAGCACCGACACCACGGTGGTGAGGATGAATCCGCCACCGATCGCGGCGCCGAGCAGCGCACCCCACAAACCGGGCATCCCGGCGAGGAGGGAGGCGATCACCACCGACGCGACCACGAGCACGCCGAGGCCGATCAGTCCGTAGCGCAGCGCGGCGCGCAGCGGGGCGTCGGGGCCTGGCACGGTTTCGGGTGTAAAGCTCACGGCCCGCACTTTACCTTGCGGGCCGAAGTCAATGCTGGGCCGACTCCGTGCGGCGCATCGAGGGGATCACCGTCACCACCAGCGCGAACACCAATCCGCCCGCCACCAGCAACACCACCAGCCGCCGGTCCATCAGCGAAGTTCCCACCGCGCCGAAGGCGAGCACGCCGACCCATAAATAGATGAGCAACACCACCCGGCGCTGGGAATGCCCGATCTGCAACAGTCGGTGATGCAGATGCATTTTGTCCGGTGTGGAAAAACTCACGCCCGCGCGCACACGGCGCACGATCGCCAGCAACAGATCGAGCACCGGAATGAACATCACCGCGCCCACCAGCAACAGCGGCGAGAGCAAACCCACAATGTCGCGCGGGCCATAGCCCTGCAGCGGAATTCGGCCCGACGCACCGGTGGAAACAGCTGCCAGCATCAAACCGATCATCATCGACCCGGTATCGCCCATGAAGATTCGGGCCGGGGAAAAATTGTGCGGCAGAAATCCGAGGCACGCACCGGCCAGCGCGGCGGCCAGCAAAGCGGGCGGATACGTGTCGACCGAGCCGCCCTGGTCGTAGAGCAAACCCACGGAGAACGCGAAAACAGCCACCGCGCAGATCAAACCGAGGCCGGCGGCCAGGCCGTCCAATCCGTCGACGAAGTTCATCGCGTTGACGAGCGTGACCGTGATGCCGACCGTCACCAGGCCGCCCTGCAGTGCGTCGAGCACCACGGTGGTGTCGTTGAACGGGTCGTAGATCACGTACCAGCTCAGGCCCATCACGGCCATCACGCCCGCCGCGGTGACCTGTCCGGCGAATTTGGTCAGCGCGTCCAGTCCCCAGCGGTCGTCGACTATGCCGACGAGCACGATGATCGTCGCGGCGACGAGCACCGCGGGAATATCGGGCGCGTAATCGAAGCCGCGGCGCAGCGCGGGCAATTGATGTGCGAACAAGATCGCGGCCACGACGCCGACATACATACCGACGCCGCCCATCCGCGGAATCGGTTTGACGTGCACATCGCGTTCACGCGGAATCGCCACGGCGCCGAAACCGATGGCGAGTACCCGGACACCGCCGGTGGCCAGGAAGGTCACCGTCGCCGAGACGAGCAGCACGAGCAGGAGCTCACGCAGGGGAACGACTGAGCTCATCGCAGGCGGGCGATCACCGGTTGGTGGAGCTGGTCAGGGCCTCGGGCGTCATCCCGAGCACCTCGGCGATATCGGCCACCGGCACCGCACCCTCCCGCAATACGCGCGGCTGATCCGCGGTGAGGTCGACGATCGTGGAGGCGACGGCGTGCTCGGCCGGGCCGCCGTCGAGGTACACGCTCGCCAGCGAACCGAGTTGTTCCCGAGCCTGTTCGACGGTGGTGGCGGGCGGCTGACCCGACACATTGGCACTCGACACCGCGAGCGGGCCGACCGCACGCAGCAGTTCCAGCGCCACCGGGTGCAGCGGCATCCGCAGCATCACCGTGCCGCGCGTGTCACCGAGATCCCAGGCCAGCGAAGGTGCTGCCTGCACAACGAGACTCAGCGCACCGGGCCAGAACGCACGGATCAGGTCACGGGCCTGCGGGCGCACCGAGAACACGAGTCCGTCGATGGTGTGCCACGAGCCGACGAGCACCGGAACCGGCATATCGCGACCACGCCGCTTGGCGGCAAGCAGGTCGGCGACGGCGGACGAATCGAACGCGTCGGCGGCGATGCCGTAGAGGGTGTCGGTGGGCATCACGACGAGGCGACCCGACTTCAGCGCACTGGTGGCCGCGGTGATCCCCGCGTCTCGAGACGCCTCATCGGCACAGTCGTAGACAGTACTCAAAGCTGTCCGCCTCCTCCGCGTACTTTCCCGGTCTTTAGCTGCGGGCAAGAGTGTAGCCCCCGGTGCGAGGGGCCTGACCCGAGGGACTTTTGGGCGCACATCAGGAGGTTAGCCACATGATTGCCCGGTGGAGCGGCGACGGAATCGCCGCGCTCCCGTCTCCGGCGGTTCAGCCGTTCGAGGGCCGGTGGGCAGTGACGAAGCGCGGCTTTTCGGACAGGTCGGTGTGTTCGGCGACGGCGGTGAGGTCGGCGGATGACAGCAGCGCCGCCACTCCCCCGCCGTTGGTGTCGTCGTGTTCGATGGCGGTGGCGCCGCCGGGGCGCAAGAGGCGGGCGATCGTGGGGACCATGCCCCGGATGATGTCGAGACCGTCGGGGCCGCCGAAGAGGGCGCGGTGGGGGTCGTGGTCGGCGACCTCGGGGTCGAGGACCGCGTCCGCGGGGATGTAGGGCGGATTGGCGACGACCAGGTCGGCGCGGGCGGTGAGGTGTTCGACCACGAACGGGTCGGTGACGTCACCGGAGTACAGGGTGATGGGGGTGTCGCCCGCGGCTATGCGCGCGTCGGCGTTGCGGCGGGCCCAGCGCAACGCGTCGGGATCGAGTTCGACCGCGTGCACGTCGGCGTCCGGGCGGGCGTGCGCGATGGCCAGGGCCAGCGCGCCGGAGCCGGTGCACAGATCGACGACGATCGGCGCGTGCGCGAGCAATTGGGTCTCGAGGAAGCCCAGCGCCCAGGCGAGCAGCAACTCGGTTTCCGGGCGCGGCACGAACACGCCGGGTCCGACGGCGAGGTCGACGGCACCGAGCGGCGCGGTTCCGGTCAAGTGCTGCAACGGGATTCGCGCTGCGCGCCGGTCTACCAGCCGTTCGATGCGCGCGGCGGTCTCGACGCCGATCATCGGTATCAGGGCCAGCCGCATGCGATCCACGTGGAGCGCGTGGGCGGCCAGAAGCTCCGCGTCGAACATCGGCGCACCGACTCCGGCCTCGGCCAGGCGGCCGGCGGCAGCAACAATCAAGGGCCGCAAGGGGATTCGCGCAGTCACAATGTCATCCGGCAGCATCACCACGGCCTCCGTCGGTGTGCGGGCTGATCAGCAGCCTCGGCCCGCTGCGAGGCCCCAGCAGACCCAGCGAGGGGGCAGGCCGCAGCGACCCGCGATATCGAGAGCGCCTCAGCTGGCCATGCCACCCCAGACCGCGAGATCGAGGATGCCTCGGCAGCCCTCGAGATACCGGGTGCCACGGCGGACGGCGAAGTCGTCGCCCGGGGAAGTCGGCGCGCTGTGTTCACCGGCTTACTCGGCAGCCATCCGGGCCTCGCGGTCGGCTTTGCCGAGCGCGTCGAGCAGCGCGTCCATGTCACCGTCGAGGACGGCGTCGAGGTTGTGCGCCTTGAACCCGATCCGGTGATCGGCGATCCGGTTCTCGGGGAAGTTGTAGGTGCGGATGCGCTCGGAGCGGTCGACGGTGCGGATCTGGCTGGCACGACCGGCGGCCGCCTCCTGCTCGGCCTGCTCTTCGGCCAGCGCCTGCAACCGGGCGGCGAGGACCTGCATGGCACGGGCCTTGTTCTGCAACTGCGAGCGTTCGTTCTGGCAGGTCACCACGATGCCCGAGGGCAGGTGGGTGATGCGGACGGCGGAATCGGTGGTGTTCACGCCCTGCCCGCCCTTGCCGGAGGAGCGGTACACATCGATGCGCAGGTCGGTCTCGTCGATCTGCACCTGCTCGACCTCGTCGGGCTCCGGGTAGATCAGCACGCCCGCGGCCGAGGTGTGGATGCGGCCCTGCGACTCGGTCACCGGCACGCGCTGCACGCGGTGCACGCCGCCCTCGAACTTGAAGCGCGACCACACACCGTCGCGCGCGGCGTCCTTGCTCTTGATCGACAGCGTCGCGTCCTTGTATCCGCCCAGGTCGGAGTAGGTGACGTCGAGCGTCTCCACCTTCCAGCCGTGCCGTTCGGCGTAGCGGATGTACATGCGCGCCAGGTCGGCGGCGAACAGCGCCGACTCCTCGCCACCCTCGCCGGACTTCACCTCGAGCACCACGTCGTCGCCGTCGTGCGGGTCGCGCGGGGCGAGCAGATCGGCGAGGGCCTGCTCGAGTTCGGCCAGCTGGGCTTCCAGCCCGGGCACCTCGGCGGCGAAGGTGGCGTCGTCGGCGGCCAGCTCACGGGCGGCCTCGAGGTCGTCGCGCACCGCTTCGAGCTTGCGGTAGGTGCTCATCACCGGCGCCAGCTCGGCGAACCGCTTACCCACCCGGCGTGCCGCGCCCGCGTCGTTGTGCAGCGACGGATCGGCCAGCTGCGTCTCCAGGCCCTGGTACTCGGCCAGAATGTCGTCGATGGCGGACGGTTGCGTCACGGGAGGATTCCTTCGGTGTGCGGGGCGACGGCTCGGGTAGAGAAACCACCGACGCCCGGCCTGCGAAGTGCAGAACCGGGCGTCGGGGGAGGCAACTAGCTTTCGGCGTCGGCCTTCTTGCCTGCGCGCTTGCCGTAGCGAGCCTCGAAGCGAGCCACGCGGCCGCCGGTGTCGAGGATCTTCTGCTTGCCCGTGTAGAACGGGTGGCACTGCGAGCAGACCTCGACCGTGATCTGGCCGGACTCCTTGGTGGAGCGAGTCTGGAAGGTGTTGCCGCAACCACACACGACGGTGGTGTCGACATACGTGGGGTGGATTCCTGCCTTCATGGGCGTCCTCTCGATAATGGTCGCCGGGTCGTAGCCCCATGGAGTGGAGTACGTGAACCGGAACCGACTAGGCGGGATGTCTGCGAACTCGCAGACACACAGCGGTCCAGTATGCCAGACCCGGCCGCACTACCGATAACACCCCCTACCCCCCGGATGTTCCCGGCAAACCGAAAGGGCCCCGCCGAAGCGGAGCCCTTTCGTTCCGTCACTCGTCGAGTGCGCCCGGTGCGGTCTTGGAGACCGACATCAGGAACTCGAGGTTGTTCTTCGACTTCTTCAACCGGTCGATGAGCAGGTCGATCGCCTGATGCGAATCCAGGCCCGAGAGCACCCGGCGCAGCTTGTGCAGCACCGCGGCCTCGTCCGGGGACATCAGCAGTTCGTCCTTGCGGGTACTCGACAGGTTCACGTCGACCGCCGGGAACACGCGGCGCTCGGCGATCTTGCGGTCGAGCTTGAGCTCGGCGTTACCCGTGCCCTTGAACTCCTCGAAGATCACCGTGTCGCCGGTGGAACCGGTCTCGACCAGCGCCGTGGCGATGATCGTGAGCGAGCCACCGTTCTCGATGTTGCGCGCCGCGCCGAGGAACCGCTTGGGCGGGTACAGCGCGGTCGAGTCGACACCACCGGAGAGGATGCGGCCCGATGCGGGCGAGGAGTTGTTGTACGCGCGGCCCAATCGGGTGATCGAGTCGAGCAGCACCACAACGTCTTTGCCCATCTCCACCAGTCGCTTGGCCCGCTCGATGGCGAGCTCGGCGACGGAGGTGTGGTCGGCCGGCGGCCGGTCGAAGGTGGAGGCGATGACCTCACCCTTCACCGAACGCTGCATGTCGGTGACCTCTTCGGGACGCTCGTCGACCAGCACGACCATGAGGTAGCACTCGGGGTTGTTGGTCGCGATCGCGTTGGCGATGTCCTGCACCACGGTCGTCTTACCGGCCTTGGGCGGGGAGACGATCAGCGCGCGCTGGCCCTTGCCGATCGGCATGATCAGGTCGATCACGCGGGTGCTCAGCTTGTTGGGCGTGGTCTCGAGGCGCAGTCGCTGGTTCGGGTACAGCGGGGTGAGCTTCTGGAAGTCGGGACGACGCTTGGCCGCCTCAACCTCGCCACCGTTGACGGTGTCCAGGCGCACCAGCGGGTCGAACTTCTGGCGCTGGTTGCTCTGCTCGCCGTCGCGCGGCGCACGGACCGCACCGGTGATGGCGTCACCGCGGCGCAGACCGTTCTTGCGGACCAGGTTCATCGACACGTACACGTCGTTGGGTCCGGCCAGGTAGCCGGAGGTCCGCACGAAGGCGTAGTTGTCGAGCACGTCGAGGATGCCCGCGACGGGCTGCAGGACGTCGTCCTCGCGGATCTCGAAGTCGCGGGCCTCGCCGCCACCGGAACCCGTGCCACCGTCGCGGTCACGCCCACGACGACGCTCACGGAAGCGACGGCCCCGGCGACCGCGGCCGCCTTCCTCGTCGTCGCCACCACGATCACGGTCGTCGCGCGGGCCACGATTGCCGCCCGCGTTGCCGTTCTGGTTCTGGTTGCGCTCGCCGCGCTCGTTCTGGTTGCGGTCGTTCTGATTACGCTCGCCACCGGCATTGCGCTCGCCACCGGAATTGCGGTCGTTGCGCTCGCGACGACGCTCGCCCTGCTCGCCACCCTCGGCCTGCTTGGGCTCCTCGGTGCGAGTCTCGGTGCGATTCTCGGCGGGGGCGTTCTCGCCGCCACCGGAACGAGCCTGGTCACGACCGCGACGCTGCCTGCCACGGCCACGCTGACCGCTCTCGCGACCGGACTCCTCGCCCGCCTCGGCGGGGGCTTCGGTCTTGGCCTCGACCGGCTTGGTCGCGGCGGTCTCGGTCTCGGCCTGCTTGGTCTCGGCGGCCTTGGTCTCGACCGGCTTCACCTCGGCCGTCTTCGCCTCTGCCGTCTTGGATTCGGCGGCGGGCTTCTCGGCCTTGGCCGGGCGCTCCCGCTTGGCGGGGGCCTCGGCGGCGGCAGGCGCGTCGGCCGTCACGGCGGCGGCTTCGGCAGGCTTGGCACCCTTGGCAGGCGCTCCGGCCTGGTTTTCTTTGATTGCGGCGATGAGATCGCCCTTGCGCATACCGGAGGTGCCTCGGATACCGAGTTCCCCAGCGAGCGCACGCAACTGCGGCAACAGCATTCCAGTCAGCCCCGATCGTGCGACGTCGGTGTGTTCGCTCATTTTCGAAATCTGTCCGGATTCACTTTCGCGGCCGCCCGAATTCGTCGGGTCGGTATCCACCCCGGGTGTCGCGAGCAGGTCCGTTTCTGTCACGGAAATCCTTTCCTTCCCTCGAATGCCGTGTGCTGAGTCGAGGGTTCGTTCCGCAGACCCGGCAACATATGCCGAGCTCGGATTATGCGTCCCACAGGACGCGTGTGCCGTACTACCCGCCCCGCCGGACCGGAGGCTTCGCCACCAGAAGAAAGTGGTAAGGGGAGCGATTGCCCTGATGAAGCACCGGCGTCTGATGCGCACGATGTACGGACCACCCCAGAATAGCCGCCTACCACGAACAACGGCAAGGCAGGCACGCCGTCAGTCGATCGACACCCCGTCGGCGATACCGGGCTCGACCACGCGCAAACCGTCTTTCTCAGCCAGTTCGCGCAGGTCAGCGGGGAATTCCGTGGTCGCAAGCGCGAGGATGGTCGGGCCCGCACCCGAGACCGTCGCGGCGATTCCGGCGTCACGCAGCCGCTCGATCCAGGCGGTGGTGAGCGGTAGCGCGGGGGCACGCTGGGTCTGGTGCAACCGGTCGGCGGTGGCGGGCATCAGCAGGTCGGGACGCTCGGTCAGCGCGACGACGGCCAAAGCCGCCCGGCTCACGTTGAACGCCGCGTCGCCGTGGGGCACCTGCTCGGGCAGCAGCCCGCGCGTATGCGCCGTGGACGAACGCTCCTGCGGAATCAGCACCACCGGACGCAGCGCCCGCGCGGGATCCAGGCGCACAGCCCGGTAGGCGCGGGCCTCGGCGTCGGTCTCGGTCCACGAGACGACGACACCGCCGAGCACGCTGGCGGCGGCGTTGTCGGGATGGCCCTCGAACTCCGAGGCCAGCTGTACCAGCCGGTCACCGTCGAGGCGAAGCGCCGGATCGAACTTCGCGGCGAGTCCGGCACCGGCGGCCAGGCCACCGACCACGGCCGACGCGCTGGAACCGAGTCCGCGTGAATGCGGAATCACGTTGCGGCACACGACATCGAGGCCGTCGGCCCAGACGCCGAGCGATTCGAGGCCGCGCTCGATGGCGCGGACGACCAGATGGGTCGGCCCCCACGGCACGTCGTCGGCGCCCTCACCCTCCACCCGGATCGCGAGACCGGATTCGGTGGTACGCACGACGATTTCGTCGAAGATGCCCAATGCCATTCCGAGACAATCGAATCCGGGTCCGAGATTGGCGGTGGAGGCCGGAACGCGCACGGTCGCTTCGAGACCGGCGGGCAGGGTCGCTGTCATCAGCGTCGGCTCACGTGCGGTCAACTCAGGCCAGCTCGAGTTCGCGGGCGATGGCGACCGGATCCACCGCGATCGGCTTGACCTCGGGCATTCCGGCCAGCGCGTTGTCGGGGTCCTTGAGGCCGTTGCCGGTGACGGTGCACACGACGGTCAGGCCCGAATCCAGCCAGCCCTCCTTGCGCGCGGCAAGCAGACCGGCCACGCTCGCGGCCGACGCGGGCTCGACGAACACGCCCTCGGTCGCGGCGACGAGACGGTAGGCGGCGAGGATCTCCTCGTCGGTGGCGGCGCGGAAGGCACCACCGGACTGCTCCTTGGCCTCCATCGCACCGTTCCACGAGGCGGGTGCGCCGATGCGGATCGCGGTGGCGACGGTCTCGGGGTCCTTCACCGGAGCACCGTTGACCAGCGGCGCGGCACCGGCGGCCTGCACACCGAGCATGCGCGGCAGCACCGAGGTGATGCCGTCGGCGTGGTATTCGCGGTATCCGCGCCAGTAGGCGGTGATGTTGCCCGCGTTGCCGACGGGCAGCACGTGCACATCGGGCGCCTTGCCGAGCACATCGCAGATTTCGAAGGAGGCGGTCTTCTGCCCCTCGATGCGGGCGGGGTTCACCGAGTTCACCAGTCCGACCTGCGGAAATTCGGCGGTCACCTTGCGGGCCAGCTCGAGGCAGTCGTCGAAGTTGCCCTCGACCTGGATGATCTTGGCGCCGAGCATCACGGCCTGGGCCAGCTTGCCCATCGCGATCTTGCCCTGCGGGATCAGCACGGCGCATTCCATGCCGGCGCGGGTGGCGTAGGCGGCGGCCGAGGCCGAAGTGTTGCCGGTCGACGCGCACAGCACGGCCTTCTGACCGCGGTACTTGGCGTCGGTCATGGCCATGGTCATGCCGCGGTCCTTGAACGAACCGGTCGGGTTGGCGCCCTCGACCTTCAGGTACACCTCGCACCCGGTGAGTTCGGACAGGTGCGTGGCGGGGACCAGCGGAGTACCGCCCTCGAACAGGGTCACCGGCTCCCAATCGGCCGCACCGGCGAGGCGGTCGCGGTACGCCGCGATCAGGCCGGGCCAGCGCGAGTGCACACCGGCCTGGGGCGCGATGCCAGTGGAGTTCATGATTCTTCGGTGCCTTCCAGTCTGAGAACGCTGGTCACAGCGGTGACGGAATCCATTTCCGCCAGTACCGCGACAGTATCGGCCAGCGACGACTCCACCGCATGGTGGGTGACGACCACGAGCCGGGCGCCGTCGCCGTGACCCTGCTGACGCACGGTGGAGATGCTCACCCCGTGCTGGGCAAAAGTGTCGGCGACCGCGGCGAGCACGCCGGGACGGTCCTCCACCTGCAGGTTCACGTGGTAGCGGGTGGGGGTGTCACCGATCGGCGCGATCGGCAGCTCAGCATAAACCGATTCGCCGGGTGCGCGACCACCGTAGAACTTGTTGCGGGCCGCCATCACCAGGTCGCCCAGCACCGCCGAGGCGGTCGGCGCGCCGCCCGCGCCCTGCCCGTAGAACATCAGGCGACCGGCGTTGTCGGCCTCCACGACCACGGCGTTGAACGCGCCGTTGACCGAGGCGAGGGGGTGCTTGCGCGGGATGAGCGCCGGGTACACGCGCACGGAGACGCGGTCCTTGCCGCCTTCGGCCGCGCTCGGCTCGCCGGGGACGCGCTCGCAGATGGCGAGCAGCTTCACCGTGCAGCCGACGGCCGAGGCGGTCTCGAGGTCTTCGGCGGTGATCTTGGAGATGCCCTCGCGGTACACATCGGCGGCGGTGACGCGGGTGTGGAACGCCAGCGAGGCCAGGATCGCGGCCTTGGCGGCGGCGTCGTAGCCCTCCACGTCGGCGGTGGGGTCGGCCTCGGCGTAACCCAGGTCGGTGGCCTCGGCGAGCACGTCGTCGTAGGCGGCGCCGGTCTCGTCCATCGCGGAGAGGATGAAGTTGGTCGTGCCGTTCACGATGCCGACGACCTTGTTCACCCGGTCACCCGAGAGCGACTGGATCAGCGGACGCACCACCGGGATCGCGCCGGCGACCGCGGCCTCGAAGTACAGGTCGGCGCGGCTGCTCTCGGCGGCGGCGGCCAGTTCGCCGGTGTAGTCGGCCAGCAGCGCCTTGTTGGCGGTGACCACGGACTTGCCGGCGGCGAGGGCGTCGCCGATGAGCTTGCGGGCCGGGTCGATACCGCCCATGACCTCGACCACCAGGTCCACATCGTCGCGGGCCAGCAGCGCCTCGGCGTCGGTGGTGAGCAGCTCGGCGGGCAGCCCGCGGTCCTTGGACAGGTCGCGCACGGCGACACCGCGCAGCACCAGCGGCGCGCCGACGCGCGAGCGCAGGTCGTCGGCGTGATCGCGCAGTACGCGCACCACCTCGGTGCCGACGGTGCCCATGCCGAGCACGGCTACGCCGAGCGGGCGCCCCGCGTCGTTGGTGCCGTTCATCCTTCTACCTCCAGGCTGAGCAGGTCCGCCACCGTTTCCCGGCGCAGAATCAGTCGCGACTCCCCGTCGCGCACCGCGACCACGGCGGGCCGGGTGAGCAGGTTGTAGCGACTCGACATCGAATAGCAGTACGCCCCCGTCGCCGCGACCGCGACCAGGTCGCCCGGTCCGGCGTCGGCGGGCATCCACGTGTCGCGGATGACGATATCGCCGCTCTCGCAATGCTTTCCGACCACGCGCGCGACCACGGCGTGCGCGTCGGAGCTCCGCGAGACCAGACGGCAATCGTAATCGGCCTGGTAGAGCGCGGGGCGGATATTGTCGCTCATCCCGCCGTCGACGCTCACGTACCGGCGCCGCGCGCCACCGTCGAGCTCGACGTCCTTGATGGTGCCGACCTCGTAGAGGGTGACGGTGCCCGGTCCGGCGATGGCGCGGCCGGGCTCGACCGCGATGATCGGCTCGGGCAGCCCGGCGCGGGTGGCCTCGGCGGCGACCAGGTCGCGCAGCTTGGCGGCGAACTCGTCGAGCTCGGGCGGGTTGTCGCTGGGCAGGTAGGCGATGCCGAGGCCGCCGCCCAGGTCGAGGGTGGAGATCTGGGCGGTGCGTTCCACACCGAACTTGTCGATCGCCTCGCGCAGCAGTCCGAGCATGCGGCGGGCGGCGATCTCGAAGCCGTCGAGCTCGAAGATCTGCGAGCCGATGTGGCTGTGCAGGCCGACCAGGCGCAGGTTGTCGGCCTCGAAGACGCGCGCCAGGGCTTCCATCGCGTCGCCACCGGCGATCGAGAAACCGAACTTCTGGTCCTCGTGGGCGGTGGAGATGTACTCGTGGGTATGCGCTTCGACGCCGACGGTCACGCGGACCAGCACGTCCTGCACCACGCCCGCCGCACCGGCGACGGCTTCCAGGCGTTCGATCTCGTAGAGCGAGTCCACGACCACGTGGCCGACGCCCGCCGCGACGGCGGCTTCCAGCTCGGGGACGGACTTGTTGTTGCCGTGCAACGCGATTCGCTCCGCGGGGAAGCCCGCGTTGAGCGCGATGGCCAACTCGCCACCGGAGCACACGTCGAGCGAAAGGCCCTCGTCGCGGATCCAGCGGGCGATCTCGCCGCACAGGAACGCCTTCGACGCGTAGTGCACGCGCGCGGCGGTGCCGAACGCGGCGACCATGTCGCGGCAGCGCGAACGGAAGTCGTCTTCGTCGATCACGAACAGCGGGGTGCCGTACTGCGCGGCCAGCTCGGTGACGGGAATGCCCGCCAACCGGACCACGCCGTCGTCACCGCGCGAGGCATTGCGCGGCCACACGTGCTCGGGCAGGTCGATCATCTCGCGCGGATCGGTCGGCCGCTCGCCGAGCGTCGGGGCGTGCGGGATCTCGGCGTGCCGAGGCCCGGCGGGGTGTGCACTCATCGAGCGTCCTTCCTGAAAAAGTCTGCGGAGCTCACATGCGCTCCGGTGCGCTCACGCCTAGCAGGGCCAGGCCGTTGGCCAGCACCTGACGGGTCGCCTTCACCAGTTCGAGGCGGGCGGCGTTGAGCGGGCTGACGGCGTCGTCGCCCTTGGGCAGCACGCGCATGTCGTCGTCGGACTGGAACGGGTGGTACACCCCGGCCAGTTCTTCGAGGTAGCGGGCGATCCGATGCGGTTCGCGGGTCTCGGCGGCGGTGGCGACCACGCGCGGGAAATCACCGAGGGTACGGATCAGGTCGCCCTCGCGACCGGACGTCATCAGTGCGAAATCCGGTGTCACAGTGGCGAATTCGGGGTACTTGGCGGCATTGCCGATGATGCTGTTGGTGCGCGAGTGCGCGTACTGCACGTAGTACACCGGGTTCTCGCTGCTGGCCTTGGTCCACAGGTCCAGGTCGATGTCGATGCTCGAGTTCACCGAGGACCGCACCAGCGAGTAGCGGGCCGCGTCGACACCGATCTGCTCGACCAGGTCGTTGAGCGTCACCACGGTGCCCGCGCGCTTGCTCATCTTCACGGCCTGACCGTCCTTGACCAGGTTCACCATCTGCCCGATCAGCACCTCGACGGTGTCGGGATCGTCGCCGAAGGCGGCCGCGGCGGCCTTCAACCGGCCGATGTAGCCGTGGTGGTCGGCGCCGAGCATGTAGATGGCCAGGTCGAAGCCGCGCGAGCGCTTGTTCTGGAAGTAGGCGATGTCGCCGGCGATGTAGGCGGCGGTGCCGTCGCTCTTGAGGACCACCCGGTCCTTGTCGTCACCGAACTCGGTGGAGGCGATCCACCACGCGCCGTCCTTCTCGTACAGGTTGCCCGAGTTCTTGAGCTGCTCGACCGCACGCTCGACGGCGCCCGAGGCGAACAGTTCGCTCTCGTTGAAGTACACGTCGAAGTCGGTGCCGAAATCGTGCAGGTCCTGCTTGATCTGGGCGAACATCTGCTGCACGCCCTCGCGCCGGAACAGCTCGTGCCGCTGGTCGGCGGGCAGGGTGAGCGCATCGGGATGCGCGGCGACGATGCTCGCGGCGATCTCCTGGATGTACTCGCCCGCGTAGCCGTCCTCGGGGGTCGGCTCGCCGAGCGCGGCGGCGACCAGCGACTTCGCGAACCGGTCGATCTGGGCGCCGTTGTCGTTGAAGTAGTACTCGCGCGTCACGTCGGCGCCCTCGGCGGCCAGGATGCGGCCGAGCGCGTCACCGACCGCGGCCCAGCGGGTGCCACCGAGGTGGACGGGACCGGTCGGGTTGGCGGAGACGAATTCGAGGTTGATCTTGGTGCCGGTCAGCGCCGAGCCGGTGCCGTACTTGTCGGCCGCGGTCAGGATCTGGGTGACGATCGCGCCCTGCGCCGACGCGGCCAGGCGGATGTTCAGGAAGCCGGGGCCCGCCACTTCGGCGACCTCGACACCTTCGGTGGCCGACAACGCCTCGGCCAGCCAGCCGGCCAGCTCACGGGGATTCGTTCCCACCCGCTTGGCCACCTGCATCGCCACATTCGTGGCATAGTCGCCGTGTTCGGGGTTGCGCGGACGCTCCACTGTGACCTGCTCGGGCAGGACCGACGAGTCCAGTCCACGTTCGACAAGCACCTTCGCCGCGGTGGTGCGAAGGAGATCTGCAAGGTCAGCTGGAGTCACGAGTCTCTATCCTATTGGCTGGGCGCCTCGCAACCACGACCGCCCGCCACGAACGCACCGATCCATACGTCGAAAGAGCTAACCGAGCGATGCCGAGCAGGACAAGCGCAACATCAGCCAAGGCCGTCCGGGCCGCGGGGAAGTCGTCTCCGTCCCGCAAGCCGGGCAAGGGCAAACTCCCGCACAAGAAGCGTGAAGTGCCCTGGGGCCTGCTCGGCGGCGGCGTGGTCATCGTCGCGCTGATCGGCCTGCTGGCCTACAGCATCGTGCCCAAGTACATGGACCAGGCCGCGATCCGCGAAGCGCAGACCGACCTGTCCGAGTGGGCGCCCAGCGAGCAGAACCAGGACCCGGCGGCCAAGATCGAGGGCGTGGTGAAGCAGGAGTATCCGGCGGCACTGCACGTCACCGAGACACAGCGCGTCGCCTACGACAAGTCGCCCGCCTACGGTGGCCCGCACGATGTGGCCTGGGCCAACTGCACCGGCACGGTGTACGCCAAGCCGATCCGCATGGAGAACGCGGTGCACTCGCTCGAGCACGGTGCGGTGTGGATCACCTACAACCCCGACAAGGTCGACGCGGCCGGGGTGGAGAAGCTGTCGAACTTCGTCAAGGACCGGCCGTACACGATGATGTCGCCGTACCCGGCCCTCGACACCCCCATCGCGCTGCAGTCGTGGGGCCACCAGCTGAAGCTGGACTCGGCCGAGGACGCGCGCATCAAGCAGTTCATCTCCGCGCTGCGCACCAACCCGTACGCGCACCCCGAGGTCGGCGCCAGCTGCTCGAACCCGATCTTCGACGCCAACAACCCGCCGCCGTTCGACTCCTCGCCCTACGGCCCCGACGCCATCCCGATGGACGGCACCGGCGCCAACCAGGACGCGAGCGAACTCGGCGGACTCGGTTCGGGTGTCCCCGGTCTGCCGGGCATCCCGATGCCGGGCGCCCCGGCCGGTCAGTGATGAGTGAGACCACCGACGAACCCACCGGCAGGCGTCCTGCCGGTGCGGTGCTCGTACTCGGCGCGATCGGCCTGCTCCTGCTCGGTGCCGTAGCGGGTGTGCTGCTGCGGATGCCGCTGGAGAAGGCCGAGTCGGCCGCACCCGGGCCGGTCGACATCGGTTTCAACCAGGACATGTCGGTGCACCACGCCCAAGCCGTCGACATGGCCGGCATCGCGCTGATCGGTTCCACCGACAACGATGTGCGCCGCCTGGCCTACGACATCATGACCACCCAGTCGAACCAGATCGGCCGCATGCAGGGCTGGTTGCAGCTGTGGGACGCACCGAGCCAGAGCGTCGAGGGTTTCATGGGCTGGATGAGCGACACCGGCGGACACGGTCACGGCGCGAGTCCGACGACCGAACACCACGGCCCGGTGTCCGCGATGCCCGGCATGGCGAGCCAGGAGGAGATGACGGCCCTGCGCCAGGCCACCGGCCCGGCCCTGGACACGATGTTCCTGCAACTGATGCTGCGCCACCACCAGGGCGGCGTCCCCATGCTCGACTACGCCGCCGAACAGGCCTCGACCACCGCGGTCCGCTCCCTCGCGGCCACCATGTCGAAAACCCAATCCGGCGAATCGACCCTGATGACCACCATGCTCACCACCCGAGGCGCCACCCCCCTCCCCCTCGGCTGACCCCGGTGCCGGACCGGGATCAACCCCCCGGTCCGGCACCGTTTTTGGCGCACCGCACCCGATGCGATACGCTGTCGCTGCCCGATCGCCCCACCGGCGACCGGCATCTATCCCGCCCTCGTAGCTCAGGGGATAGAGCGTCTGCCTCCGGAGCAGAAGGCCGCAGGTTCGAATCCTGCCGAGGGCACATCGCGTTCAAGGCCCCGTCCGTTCGGTCGGGGCCTTGTTCGTTCGTCGCAGTTGTTCATCTGGTTGTACGCACGGTTCCACAGGTTTCGGGGCCTGTCCCCGGTGACAGCAGGAGCGGGCATGACTGATCCATCAGACGGGTTCGGACAACAGCCCCAGCCGGGGCAACCTCAGCAGGGGCAACCGCAGGCTGGGCAGCCGCAGGGCGGGCAACCGCAACCCGGGCAGCCGCAGGCGGGGCAGCCGCAGGGCGGGCATCCGCAAGCCGGGCAGCCGCAGGCGGGGTATCCGGGGGCGGGTGGTCCGCCGCCCGGCGGGTTCGGGGCGCAGGCGGGGCCGCCGCCGAAGAAGAAGCGGACGGGGCTGTTCATCGGGTTGGGGGTGCTGGCGCTGGTTGTGCTGGGGCTTCTTGCGGCGGGGGTGGTGCTCACCGTGCAGGGGCGCACGCCGCTGGCCTCGGACGACAAGAAGATCGAGGTGGCGATTCGCGACTTCTACGACACCCTGGACTCCGACGGGTTCATCGCGGCGTCCGAACTCGCGTGCGCGGCCGACCGCGCCGAGATCGAGAACCTCACCCCGGAGCAGCGCAGACAGTTCGACACCGCGACGGTGTCGGTGCGCATCGATGACGTGCGCGACATCGTCATCACCGGCGACGACGCGGAAGCCACCGTTGTCGGTCAGCTGACCCTCTCGGTCGAAGGCGAGGAGCCCGACACCGAGGACAGCACCGAGGAACACCTCACCAAAGAAGACGGCACCTGGAAGATCTGCTCGGCCCCGGCCAACAAGCACTGACATTGCGATCACCGTGATCGCAACCCTGGGCACACCCGCCGCGCACCGGCATCATCATTGGCGAGGCGGGCGTGGCTGAGAGGTTTAGGCGACGGTCTGCAAAGCCGTTCACGTGGGTTCGATTCCCGCCGCTCGCTCTATGCGGAACGCGGCCCGGTTCGTGACATGATCGAAAACATGTCACGAACCGGACCGCTACCCCGAGACCCGATCGCCGAGGCACACCGGCAATGGATCGAGCACGGCTGGGGATCGGTCGCCGACGGCATGGCCCTCGTCACCTCCCTGGTCCGGGCCCAGCAGATCGTGATGGCCCGCGTCGACGAGGCCCTCAAACCCTCGGGACTCACCTTCTCCCGCTACGAACTGCTGCAACTGCTCAGTTTCAGCCGCACGGGCGCACTGCCGATGGCCAAAGCCAGCGCGCGCCTGCAGGTGCACCCCACCAGCGTCACCAATACGGTCGATCGGCTGGAAGCGGCCGGACTTGTCGAGCGCGTGCCGCATCCGAGCGACCGCCGCGCCACCCTCATCGAAATCACCGCTGCCGGAAGGAAATCCGTCGCCGAGGCGACCGAGGCGTTGAACGCGCAAGTGTTCGCCGAGCCGGGCCTGGCTCCGGGCGAGAGCAAACAACTGCTCGAGCTGCTCGCCCGGTTCCGCCATGCCGCCGGGGATTTCGACGACACGGCAAACCTCGCATTCCACGCGACCTGAGGGACAGAGCCGCGAATCGCGGGCCGACTCGCTTGGCAGGTAGCGCGAAAAGGTCCACCATGTAGCGCATGGTGCTGGTCCTCGGGGTGTCGGCAGGTGCGGGTGGTGCCCGCGCCGTGCTCAACCACACCGACCAACCGCATCTACCGCCGCTCGATCGGGTGCGCATCCCGCGCCGCGCGGGCGCCTCGGTGGAGGAATCGGTACTCGCGGCGATCCGCCGGATGCGGGTGGCGGCCCTCGCCCGCGACGAGTGCGTCACGGCCACCGTCGTCACCTGCCGCAGCGACCTGCACGGCGACGCCATCCGCGCGGCAGCGGGCCCCTCGGTGACCATCGTCGACGAACCGCTCGCCCAGCTGCGCTACCTGCGTTTCACCGGCCTGCTGCCCGACACCGATTCGGTGATGCTCTACGACCTCGGCAGTTCCGGCCTCACCGTCACCCACGCCGACTGCCGCACCGACACCATCCTCGCCAGTCAGCGCAGCACCGTCCTCAGCGGCGACGGCTACGACGCGCTGCTGCGCTGGCAACTGGCGCGAGGCGGCGTCGCGACCGACCGCCGCACCACCCGCACCCACCGCGAAATGCTCAGCCGCGCAAGAGTTGTCACCGCTACCGACGCCGACACCGGCGAACGCGCCGTGGTCACCCGCAGCGATCTGGCCGCGTTGTGCGAAGCGGGACTGCATCATTCGGCATCGTTCGTGCGGAAGATGATCGAGGACACCGGCGTACGGCCCGGTGCGCTCGTCCTGCTCGGTGGATGCGTGCGCAACCCGGCACTGCGGCACGCCGTGGGTCAGCTGGTCGACCTGCCGATCGTGTACGACCCTGAGCCGGAATATGTTTCGGCACGCGGCGCGGTGCTGCTCGCCGCACGGAAACCCTCGCGCCTGCGCATGCCACGGTTGCGGGCGGGCGCGACGGCCGACCCGGTCGCACGGTCCGGGCCCGGTCGGCGCAAATTCCTCGCCGCCGTCGCGGTGACCGCGACCCTGGGCGGCGCGGTCGCCGGGCTGCTCGGCACCGATGACCGGGCGGACGAGAAGACCCCGCCCACGCCCGCCCAGTTCATCGACGGCTCGCTACCCGCGAAATAACTAGCTGTTGGTGAAGTTCGGCGGCCGCTTCTCGGTGAAGGCGGCCATGCCTTCCTTCTGATCGTCGGTCGCGAACAGCGAGTGGAACGCCCGGCGCTCGAACAGCAGGCCTTCGGCCAGGCTGGTCTCGAAGGACCGGTTCACCGCGGCCTTGGCGAGCATGGCCGCGGGCAGCGACATGCTCGCGATGGTCTGGGCCGCCTCGAGCGCGGTATCGAGCAGCTGGTCGGCGGGCACGATGCGCGATACGACACCGGCCCGCTCGGCCTCCTCGACGCCCATGTTGCGGCCGGTGAGGATGAGGTCCATCGCCTTGGCCTTGCCGACCGCGCGGGTGAGCCGCTGCGAACCGCCCATGCCGGGGATGACACCGAGCTTGATCTCGGGTTGACCGAACTTGGCGGTGTCGGCCGCGATCAGGATGTCGCACATCATCGCCACCTCACAGCCACCGCCGAGCGCGTAACCGGCGACGGCGGCGATGGTCGGCTTGCGGAAGTTCGCCAGGCGGTCCCAGCCGGCGAAGGTGTCGGCCAGGAACATGTCCATGTAGGACTTGGTCGCCATCTCCTTGATGTCGGCACCGGCGGCGAACGCCTTCTCCGAACCGGTGAGGACGACGGCGCCGATCGAATCGTCGCGCTCGAGCTCGTCGAGCGCGGCGGTGATGTCCGCGAGCACCTGCGCGTTGAGGGCGTTGAGGGCCTTGGGACGGTTCAGCGTGATCCAGCCGACCCCGCCCTTGCCGTCGCTGCCGCCCTTGCGTTCCAACAGAATCGTCTCGAACTCGCTCATGGTCTGCAGACGATACCGAGCGGCGCCGCTACCGGACTACACGGGCAAACCGAGTTCACGCTCGCCGAGCGGGGCGAAGTAGGCGTCGACGTGGGCGTCGGTGACCTCGGCGAGGGTCGCGGGCGACCAGCGTGGCGTGCGGTCCTTGTCGATCACCTGGGCGCGGATGCCCTCGGCCAGGTCGTGGGTGCTCAGCGCGGCCACGGTGATCCGGAATTCGACGTTGAGAGCGGCGGCCAGGCTGAGCCGACGGGCGTTGCGCAGGGCGCGCAGCGTCGCCTTCACCGCGACCGGCGACTTGGCGAGGATGTCCTCGGCGGCCTTGGTCGCCTCGGGGAGGTCGGCCGCGCGCAGGGCCGCGATGATCTCTTCGACCGTGTCGGCGCGGTAGCAGCGATCGATCCAGTCGGCGTGGGCGGCCAGCTCGGATTCGGGTGCGGGCGTGGCGAATCGCGCGATGGCCTCGTCGGCGGGAGTGGTGCGCAGGGCGTCGAGGAGCGCGGGCAGGTCGGCCGAGGGCACGACGGTGTCGGCGAAACCGGCGACGATCGCGTCACCCGCGCCCATCCGCGCGGTGGTGAGGGCGACGTGGGTGCCCAGCTCGCCGGGCGTGTGCGAGAGCAGGTAGGTGCCGCCGACATCGGGCACGAAACCGATGCCCGCTTCCGGCATGCCGATCTGCGAGCGTTCGGTGACGATGCGATGGCTGCCGTGCGCCGAGACGCCGACGCCACCGCCCATCACGATGCCGTCCATGATCGCCACATACGGCTTGGGGTAGCTGTCGATCATCTCGTTGAGCAGGTATTCGTCGCGCCAGAACGCGGCCGCCGCGGTGTCGAGCGGGGCGGGCGCGCCGGGGCCGCCGTCGTTGATCGCCTTGGCGTCGCGATGGATGGCGACGATATCGCCGCCCGCGCACAGGCCACGTTCACCCGCACCGACGATGGCGACGGTGTCGACGGCCGGGTCGGTCGCCCAGGCACGCAGGGCATCGGTGACGGCCAGGCTCATCGCGTGGTTGAGCGCGTTGATGGCCCTCGGCCGGTTCAGCGTGATCAGACCGAGCCGGTCGCGGACCTCGAACAACACTTCGGCTTCACCCATGTCCGTCACCATAAAGTCGGATGTCCGAGTACCCGCAGCCGCGAGGTGCGAGTTGTGACCCATTCCACGGCGGTGCGTGGGGCAGAATCGGCGCATGGGCACCGACAACTTCGCACGGATATCCCGGCTGCGCGCGCTGATCGACCATGCGAACACCGGTGCGGGCGAACGCGCGACCGCCCAGCGCATGCTCGACCGGCTGTTGCGAAAAACCGGTGGCGGCAACGCTTCTCGGCCTTCCGACCGGGTCTACGGTGAGCGGCACCACCGGCCGGGCAGGCACGCGACAACGGCCGCCATCGTGGAGTCGGTGCGCGAGGACATCTCCTTCGCGCGCACCTTCGCCCCCGGTGCGCCCGGTGAGGTGATCGTGCACAGCCCACTGGCCGCGGCGCCGGCCGAACTCACGGTCGCGGTGACCACTCCCTTCGCCGACCAGATCGTCGTCACGATCGACGACATCCCGCCGCAGTGGGGCTGGGAATCCGACGAGTTCGACCGCATCGTCGCCACCCGCGACCTGCGCGCCCTCGCCGACGAACTGGCCGAGATCATCGACGCCTACAACCACTACGGCCCCGACGTGGGCCCACGCTTCTTCCGCACCATCCGCGCCCAGCAGACAACCCTCATCCGCTGATCTACCCGCCGCCGTGGAAGGTGGCCCGGTACGCCGAGGGGCTGGTGCCAAGTGTTCGCGCGAAGTGCTGACGCAGGGAGGCGCCGGTGCCGAACCCGGCCCGCTCGGCGATCTGGTCGACGGTGAGTGTGGTCTGTTCGAGCAACTGCCTCGCCCTGATCAGCCGCTGTGCGGCGAGCCAGGCCCCCGGCGACATCCCGGTCTCGCGTCGGAATCGGCGGGTGAAAGTCCGCGGACTCATGGCGGCGCGCTCGGCGAGGACGCGCAGGGTGAGCGGTCGATCCAAGTGGTTCAGTGCCCATGCCCGGGCGCGGCTGGTCGTCGACTCGTCCTCGGCCGGGAGCGGTAGGTCGATGAACTGGGCTTGGCCGCCTTCGCGATAGGGCGGCACAACCGTGCGCCTGGCGACGTCACCGGCGACGGCCGCGCCGTGGTCGGTGCGGATCAGATGCAGGCACAGGTCGATGCCCGCCGCTTCGCCCGCCGCGGTGAAGATGCCGTCGTCCTCGGTGAACAGCACGGCGGCGTCGATACACACTGCTGGGAAGGCCGCGCGGAACCGGTCGGCGGACAGCCAGTGGGTCGTCGCGCGGCGCCCGTCGAGCAGGCCTGCGCGGGCGAGCACGAAGGCGCCCGTGCAGATCGACGCTATCCGGCGCCCCGCCGCGCGGGCCAGGCGCAGCTGCTCGGCGATCTCGTCCTGCGCGGGGTCGCTGACCTCGTCGAGTTCGTGCGAGGCCGGAACGACGATGGTGTCGGCGGTGGCGAGCGTCGCGCTGCCGTGCTCGACGGCGACGGCGAAATCGGCGTCCGTGCGCACGAGGCCCGGTTCGATCGCGCAGGTCAGCACCTCGTAGAGGCGCTCACCGTCGGCGGAGCGGGCCGAGCCGAAGATCTGGTGCACGATGCCCAGCTCCATCGGCATCACCCCGGTGCGAGCCAGGACCGCGACCCGATGGACAGCCATGGCCCGATCCTTTCACATATCGGCTTTCCGGCCACTGGTGCGCGTGTGCCGGACTCGGCAGCCTGAGAAGGACGAACGAGCTACCGAAAGGACTGCGACCGATGCGAGTGCTGTGGGTGTTCGCCCATCCGGAACCGCGATCGCTGACCGCCCAGCTGCGCACCGCCGGGATCGCCGCACTGCGCGAGGCCGAGCACGAGGTGATCGAATCCGATCTCTACGCCATGAACTGGAACCCCGTGGTGACGGCCGGGGACTTCGCGCATGACGGCGTCGAGCGGCTGGACGTGGCCGATGAATCCGAAGCGGCCCTGCGCACCGGGCGGCTGGCCGCCGACATTCGCGCCGAGCACGCGAAGCTGGCCTGGGCCGACACCGTGGTGCTGCATTTCCCGCTGTGGTGGTACGGGATGCCCGCGATCATGAAGGGCTGGCTGGACCGCGTGCTGGTGCAGGGTTACGCGTACGGGGTGCGTGATCCCGAGTCCGGTCGCACCCGCCGCTACGGTGACGGCGGCCTGGCAGGCAAGCGCGCCACGGCGGTGGTTTCGGTCGGCGCCCATGCCGGGCTGGGACCGCGCGGCATCCACGGCGACCTCACGGAAGTCCTCTTCCCCCTGCTCCACGGCACTTTTTTCTACACCGGCATGGAGGTGATCGAGCCGGTGATCATCCCCGGCACCAACCGGGTGAGCCACGAACGCTTCGCCGCCATCACCGCCGACCTGCGCGCCCGGCTGCTCGCCCTACCGACGACACCGCCCATCCCCTACCGCCACCAGGACAGCGGCGACTACGACGCCGACTGGAACCTGCGCCCGGCCGAGCACCCGGGCGGGTCCGGCCTCGGGATCCACCGCCTCGACAGCGAATCCCGTTGGACCGCAGCGGCTTCCTAGCCGAGCCCCTGGGCGAAGCCGCCGTCGACGACGAGTTCGGTGCCCGTGGTGAAGGTGGCGTCCACCGCCAGGTACAGCGCCGCGGCAGCCACCTCCTCGACCGTGCCCGGACGCGCCATCGGCGTCGTCGCCTCGCCGTCGCGGATGAACTCGGCGCGCTGCTCCTCGGTCAGCTCGGCGACACCCATGCTCGGCGTGAGGATGAATCCCGGAGCCACCGCATTGACCCGGATACCACGCGGAAGCAACTCGGCGGCAAGCACTTTCGAGAACGCACGCACTGCTTCCTTCGCCGCCGAATACGCGCTGAGCCCGGGGAAGATCCGGTCGTTGGACACCGTCGTGTACACGATGGCACCGTGGTCGCGGATCAGGGGCGCCAACCGCTGGGTGGTGAAGAACGCGCCCTTGGCATTCACGTCGAAGACGCGATCCCACTGCGCCACAGTCGCTTCCGGGAGGGTTTTGAATTCCGCGATGCCGTGGTTGACGAAGAGGTAATCGATGCCGCCGAAGCGTTCCTCGACGATCCGGCCGAGTTCATCGATGTCGTCGGGATCTGTCGCATCGGATCGAACGATATGGGCGGCGTCGGAATCCAATGTCGCCCTTGCCTTTTCGATACCGGTCTCGCTGCGGCCGGTGAGCACGACGTCGGCGCCCCGCGCGACGAGCGCCTCGACGATAGCCAGGCCCATGCCATGGGTGCCACCGGTGACGACGGCCGTCTTGCCCGCCAATGTTTTCGGAGCTGCTGTTTCAGTCATGCCACGACGGTAAAGTTTTACGTTGACGTGAAGGTCAAGGCAGTGAGGCGGGCATCACATGCGGATCGGCGAACTGGCGCACAGAACGGGACTGAGCACCCGCGCGTTGCGCTATTACGAGGAACAGGGTTTGCTGCGCCCACGTCGACAGCCCAGCGGCTACCGGGAATTCGACGAATCCGCCGTCGAGGCGGTGCGGCGCATCCGCCTTCTGCTGTCCGCGGGATTGCCCACCAGGGTGATCGTCGAGGTGCTGCCCTGCATGACCGCAGCAGGCACCTATCTCGCGCCGACCTGCCCGGAGATGGCCGACGACCTGCGCACCGAACTTGACCGGATGCGGCGCGACATCGCCGAACGCGAGGCGGCGACCGAGATCCTGGCATCGATCCTGGCAAAGGCGCCGCATGAGCAGCTTGCTGGGTGAATCAGCTGGGACGTTTCGGCCCGACGACGGTGGCGATCAGGCCGCCGGTCAGGACGATTGCGCCGACGGCCAGGACGGCGCTGGCGACGGCGGGGCCGCCTGACGTGTTGTCGGCGACCACCTGACCGACGCCGATCGCGATGCACGCGGAACCGCCGAGGACGAGGACCGGTTCGCGCCGGAGCAGGTAGGCGCCGAGAAAGATCACGCCGACGAAGCCGGTGAGCATGGGACGCCAAAGAGATTCGCCGAGGGTCACCGATTGCGCGCCTGTTGTCGCGATCAGTCCACCGAGCAGGAATCCGGCCCAGTCGAGGACGAGCAGCCGCGCCCACGCGAGCCCGAACCAGACGGCCCCGAAGACCATGAGCGCGATGCCCTGCCACAGCCAGCGGTGCGGCCCGCCGGTGAGCTCGACGATCGTGGCCACGCCGAAACCGGCGATCGCGACCATCCCGAGCAGGCTCGGCACCATCAGGTAGCCGAGCGTCGCCACCAGTAGCCCCGCGCACAGCGCCGCGATCTCGGCATCGCCACCGCGCTCACCGAACGCGATCGCCACTGTTCCGCTGGTCGCCATGGCCGCCAGCACCAGCAGCGCCGACGCGAGCCTGGTTCGTACGGCCGTGGCGATGGGCACGCGGCGGAACAGGCCGGGCCGTCCACCTGCCAGCACCACGGCGCCACCGAGCGAACATCCGGTGACGACGGCGAGCAACACCACTCGCCCGGTGTCGGCGACATCGGCCCACGCCCGGTCGAGGAAGAGCCCGAGACCCGCCGCGACGAGCCCCGCACCGAGGTAGGCGACGATCTCGGCGAGCACCCGCCCGGTCGGCGCGCGACCCGCCCGCTCCTGTTCCTCGACAGCTCGCAGCACCGCGTCGCGCTGGTCACCACTGATGACCCCGCCCGCGACCAGCCGCTCCAACGCCACGCCCACCCCGTGTTCGCGAACCATCCGTCGAGTATGTCGGCCGAGTGCCCGAACCGGCCCCTTTCGCCGTGACGCCGTTCACAGTAGGATTAGTTTGATGTCCTAGTATCGGGCGTTCTACAAAATGGCGGAGGAAGTCATGAGCACCTCATTGCACGTTCCTGTCCATCCGGTGCGGTTCGTGACTTCGGCCGCCCTGTTCGACGGGCACGACGCGGCGATCAACATCATGCGGCGCATCCTGCAGGCCCAAGGCGCGGAAGTGATCCATCTCGGACACAACCGGTCGGTGCGCGAGATCGTCGACGCGGTGGTCGAGGAGGACGTGCAGGGTGTCGCGGTGAGCTCGTATCAGGGCGGGCACATCGAGTTCTTCGAGTACCTGGCCGAGGCGCTGCGCGAGGCCGGGGCGGGCGACGTGCGCATCTTCGGTGGTGGTGGCGGTGTGATCGTCCCCGAGGAGATCGAACGCCTCGCCCGCTGCGGCGTGCGCATCTTCTCCCCCGAGGACGGCCAGCGCCTCGGCCTGCCCGGCATGATCAACGAGCTCATCCGGCTGTGCGATGTGGACCGAGCCACCGTCGCCCCCGATCTGAACGCCCTCTACACCGGCGACCGAATCGCCCTGGCCCGCACCATCACTTGTCTGCAGCAGGGCGCTCTGCCCGAAACCGATCGCGCCGCGATCCTCGCCGCGGCGGACGCGCGCGAAGTACCGGTCCTCGGCATCACCGGCACCGGTGGCTCCGGAAAGTCCTCGCTCACCGACGAATTGGTGCGCCGGTTGCGTACCGACCAGCAGGACAAGCTGCGTGTCGCGGTGCTCGCCGTCGACCCGACCCGGCGCCGCGCCGGTGGCGCCCTGCTCGGTGACCGCATCCGCATGAACGCGCTCGACGGCGAACACGTGTACTTCCGTTCGCTGGCCACGCGCGGCAATCACGAACTGCCCGACGACATCGACACCATGATCGCCGCGTGCCGGGCAGCGGGCTTCGACCTGGTGATCCTCGAGACGCCGGGCATCGGCCAGGGTGACGCCGGCATCGTCGACCACGTGGATGTGGCGCTGTATGTGATGACGCCGGAGTTCGGTGCCGCCTCCCAGCTCGAGAAGATCGACATGCTCGACTACGCCGATGTGGTCGCGGTGAACAAGTACGAGCGCCGCGGCGCGGCCGACGCGGTGCGCGATGTGGCGCGCCAATTGATCCGCAACCGTGCGGAATTCGGTTCCGACCCCGCCGATATGCCAGTGTTCGGCACCAGCGCGGCGACCTTCGACGACGACGGTGTCACCGCGCTCTACCAGCATCTGCTCACCCGGCTGACCGAGCACGGCCTCACGGTGGAGCCGGGCGCGCTGCCCCGCGTGGAGACGAAGGTGTCGACCAGGTTCGCCCAGCTCATCCCGCCGTCACGGGTGCGCTACCTGGCCGAGATCGCCGAGACCGTGCGCGCCTACCACCAGGACACAGCACGGGAAATGACTGCGGCACAACGTGTTCAGCGGTTGCGTGCGGTACATGAGGAACTGCCCGACGACACCGCCGTCGGCGACCTACTGGAGGCGGCCACCGGTGATCTGTCGCCCGCCTCGGCAGCCCTGCTGGACGAATGGCCCGCGCTGGCCGAGAGTTATCGGGGCGAGGAGCAGGTGGTGCGGGTACGCGACCGGGAGATCCGCACCCCGTTGCGACGCGAATCGCTCTCCGGCACAAGTGTTCCCCGGGTAGCGCTGCCCCGCTACACCGACGCGGGCGAACTGTTGCGTTTCCTGCGCGAGGAGAACCTGCCTGGCCGATTCCCCTTCACCGCGGGCGTTTTCCCGTTCAAGCGCGACAACGAGGACCCCACCCGCATGTTCGCGGGCGAGGGCGATCCGGCGCGCACGAACCGGCGGTTCAAAGCACTCAGCGCCCACACCGACGCCACTCGCCTCTCGACGGCCTTCGACTCGGTGACCCTCTACGGCCACGAACCGGCGCAGCGGCCCGATATCTACGGCAAGGTCGGCACCTCGGGTGTCTCGGTGGCGACGATCGACGACATGCGCACCCTGTTCGACGGTTTCGACCTGTGTGAACCGACGACGTCGGTGTCGATGACCATCAACGGCCCGGCTCCGACGATCCTCGCCTTCTTCCTCAACGCGGCGATCGACCAGGCTGTGCGACGCTTCACCGAATCCGAACGCCGGGAACCGACAGAGCAGGAGGCCGCCGAGATCAGGGCGCGCACGCTGTCCACCGTGCGCGGCACCGTGCAGGCCGACATCCTCAAGGAGGACCAGGGCCAGAACACCTGCCTGTTCTCCACCGAGTTCAGTCTGCGGATGATGGCCGATGTGCAGGAGTGGTTCGTCCGCAACAATGTGCGCAATTTCTATTCGGTGTCCATCTCCGGCTATCACATCGCCGAGGCCGGTGCCAATCCGATCAGCCAGCTCGCCTTCACCCTGGCCAACGGATTCACCTACGTGGAAACGTATTTGGCGCGCGGACTGGCGATCGACGAATTCGCGCCGAACCTGTCGTTCTTCTTCTCCAACGGGATGGACCCGGAGTATTCGGTCATCGGACGGGTGGCACGGCGCATCTGGGCCGTCGCCATGCGCGACCGGTACGGCGCGGGTGAACGCGCCCAGAAACTGAAGTACCACATCCAGACTTCCGGTCGATCGCTGCACGCCCAGGAAATGCAGTTCAACGACATCCGCACCACCCTGCAGGCGCTGATCGCGGTCTACGACAATTGCAACAGCCTGCACACCAACGCTTTCGACGAAGCCGTCACCACTCCCACCGAGGAATCGGTGCGCCGGGCGCTGGCGATTCAGCTCATCATCGCCAAGGAATGGGGCCTGGCGGTGAACGAGAATCCGCTGCAGGGCAGTTTCATCATCGACGAGCTCACCGACCTGGTCGAAGAGGCGGTACTGCTGGAATTCGAGCGGATCAGCGAACGCGGCGGCGTGCTCGGCGCCATGGAGACCGGTTACCAGCGCGGCCGCATCCAGGACGAGTCGATGCGCTACGAGCAGCGCAAACACGACGGAACGCTGCCGATCATCGGGGTGAACACCTTCCGCGGCCCCGAAAGCGAGGCCGCGGCGCCGACGGTGGAATTGGCCCGCGCCACCGAGGACGAGAAACGGTCCCAGCTCGAGCGGGTGCAGCAGTTCCGCGCCGAGCACGCCGAGGAATCACATCGCGCGCTCGCCCGCCTGGCTGAGGTCGCCCACACCGACGGCAATATTTTCGAGGTGCTGATGGACGCGGCACGGGTATGCACTTTGCAGCAGGTCACCGATACCTTTTTCGCCGTCGGCGGACAGTATCGGCGGACTGTCTGAGGCGACCGAATGCGACCATCGCCGCAGCCGACGTGTGACAATTCCCGGAGCAATGCCGGCGCGGCGATGGGACGTACATGGATCTGACCGGGCTCGACATCATCGATGCGCATATCCACCAGTGGGATCCGCATACGACACCTCGGCTGTTCAGCAAGCACGCCAAGCTGCTGCGATATGTGCCGCTGCCGGTCGACCTGGCCGCGAAATTGACCCCGCGCCGCGACCTCCAGTTCGTCGGCGATCCCACGGCCTACCTCGGCCCGTATCTGCCCGCCGACTACCGCACCGACCAGGGCGGGATCGCGGTGCGCGGGCTCGTGCACGTAGAGGCCGAGTGGACCGGTTCGGCGCCCGACGAGACGCGGTGGGTGGCCAGCCTGCCGTTCGGGGTCGATACACCCGCTCTCGCCGCGATCGTCGGGGCGGCCGACCCCGCCGCCGCGGATCTCGGCCCCACGCTCGACGCGCATCAGTCGGCCTCGCCGCTGCTGCGCGGGATCCGGGCCAACGTGGCCCACCATCCCGATGCGGGGGTGAAATCGTTCGCCGCGCACGACGGACTGCTCACCGCGCCCGCCTTCCTCGACGGTTTCGGTCAGCTCGCCGAGCGCGGGCTCGGTTTCGACGCCTGGCTGTACTCGGGTCAGCTGCCCGAGGTGACGGCGCTGGCCGAACGCTTTCCCGAGGTGACGATCGTCCTCGACCACCTCGCCACCCCCGCGGGCGTCTTCGGTCCGGTCGGCAAACACACCGGCAGGACCGCGGGCGAGCGACGCGACATCTTCGACCGCTGGCGCGACGACATCACCGATCTGGCCGCCCAGCCCAATGTGGTCGCCAAGGTGAGCGGCCTGATGATGCCGGTACTCGGCCACCCGGTCCCGCCGCGCGGGTTGTCGACCCAGGTGTCGGTGCTCGTCGACCGGCTGAGTCCGATGCTCGCCCACGCCCTGTCGGTGTTCGGCCCCGACCGGCTGATCTGGGGCTCGAACTTCCCCGTCGACAAGCCGATCACCAGCCTCCCCGTGGCCGTCGACGCCGTCGCGACCGCACTCACCAAGGCCGGTGCGTCGACCGAGGACCTGCGGAAGATATTCGGCGGTAACGCGGTTCGCGTTTACCGCATCGACCTGGGGTGACGGGTTTTGTCGGGGCCCCGGTTTAGCATCACGGAATGAAGACGACCGGCACGTTCGAACTCACCGCCTTCGACCCGACCGATCTGCAGCCGCAACCGCCGATCAGCACCGGCCTGCCGGTCGGCATCGCCCACATGACCAAGGTCTACGCGGGCGACATCACGGGCACCTCGGCCACGCTGTTCACCTCGGCGTTCGACATGTCGACGGGTGCGGGCACCTACATCGCCATGGAGTCCTTCGAGGGCAGCCTGGCTGGCAGGTCCGGTACGTTCAACTTCGTCCATTCCGCCACCACCGGCGGCACCGATCGGACCGACGAGTTCTTCCACATCGTCCCCGGTAGCGGCACCGGCGAACTCACCGGCATCACCGGCACCGGCGCCCTCTACGTCGACACCACCGGCGGCCACCACATCTGGTTCGAGTACGACCTGCCCTGAGGACGGTGGTTCCGGTCGCCTCTCTCGCCGTGGCACCCGCTGAACTCAGCTGTCGAATTCGGCGTAGAGGGAACGTAATTCGCGGAGGCCGGTGGCGGCGGTCTGCTCGTCTTCGGCCGACATGCGTAGGGCACGGCGCAAGGCCATGGCGTCGAGGTCCTCGATGACGGGGTGGAATTCGATGCGTGGTAGGTCGGGGAGGGCGAGGCGGTCACCGTAGGGGTCGTCGGAATCAGCTCTGCGAGTGGACCTTTCGACCCCACCGATGAGGGTGTCGAGGTCGAGTCCGCGCAGGGTGAGGATTTCACCCGGCTGCTCGTCGAGGCGTTCGGCGAGCAGGTAGCAGACGGCGGCCACATGCTTGCACGGCCAGCCCATGTCCGGGCAGGTGCAGGAGAAGTCCAGTTCGGCGGCGGTGGTCGGCAGCAGGTGTGGGCCGAGCGCGGGTGGTAGTGCGCCCGAAGCGATTTCGGCGAGCATCCCCGGCGCTTCGCGGATCTCGGCCAGCAGGAGCTCGATCTCTTCCTCGCGCAGCGGCCGCACCGACAACACGGAGGTGAACGGGCTCGGCTGGCTACCCTGCACCTCGGCCGTGACCGCACCGCGCTCCACGCGATAGTTCACCACCTGCCCGACCCGCGCGTAGGTGCGCCCGCGCGAGAGCCTGCCCGCGTCGGCCACCTTCTCCACCGCCTCGAGCAGCGACTTTCCCCACCACGTGCGACCGAAACCACCGCGCGCCTGCGCACCACCGCGCACCGGCTTGCGCGGACCGAACTGACTGAAATCGGCCATCAGTCACCCACCGCCTCGGCCCCGAGGGTGAACAGTTCACGCAACTCGTCGGTGCCGAGTTCGGTGATCCAGTTCTCCCCCGCCCCGACGGCCAGGTCGGCCAACGCCTTCTTGCCGCTGATCATTTCGTCGATGCGCTCCTCGATGGTGTCGACGCAGACGAGTTTGCGCACCTGCACCGCACGCTGCTGGCCGATGCGGAACGCACGGTCGGTGGCCTGGTTCTCCACGGCCGGGTTCCACCAGCGGTCCAGGTGGATCACGTGATTGGCGGCGGTCAGGTTCAGCCCTGTCCCGCCCGCTTTGAGCGAGAGCAGCATCAACGGCGGGCCGCCCTCGGCTTGGAATCCGGTGACCATGTCGTCGCGACGCTGCTTGCTCACCCCGCCGTGCAGGAACGGGATGGGTGTGCCGAACCGTTCGGTGAGGAACGGCAGGATCAGGTCGCCGAACTCACGGAATTGGGTGAACAGCAGGGCCTTCTCGCCGTCGGCGAGGACGGCGTCGAGGATGTCCTCCACCAGGGCGAGCTTGCCCGAGCGATGCCCGCCGCGGCGCATGATGGGCGAGGCGTCGCCGAGGAAATGCGCGGGATGATTGCAGACCTGCTTGAGTCTGGTCAGCGCGCCGAGCACCGCACCCTTGCGCGCCATGCCCTTGGCGTCTTTGAGCTTCTCCAGCATGTCGTCGACCACGGCCTGATACAGCGCGGCCTGCTCGACGGTGAGGTTGGCGCGCACCGTCATCTCGAGCTTCTCGGGCAGATCGCTGATGACCGCCGGATCGGTTTTGAGCCTGCGCAGCACGAACGGTTCGGTGATGAGCCGCAACCGGTCGATGGCGTGCTGGTCGCGTTCGCGTTCGATGGGCACCGCGAAGCGGGCGCGGAAGGACTGCGGGCTGCCGAGCAGCTTGGGCATAGCGAAATCGAACAGGGCACGCAGTTCTTCCAGCCGGTTCTCCACCGGCGTTCCGGTGAGCGCCAAGCGATGCCGGGCCCGCAAGGCGCGGGCAGCCCGTGATTGCCTGGTGGTCGCGTTCTTGATGTGCTGGGCCTCGTCGAGAACCACCCGCGCCCAGTGCTGTTCGCTCAGCAACGCCGCATCGCGCGCCAGCAGGGCATAGGTGGTGACGACCAGATCCGCGTCCGCGACCGCGGCGGCGAAATCCGCGCCCTTGCGCCGATCGGTGCCGTGGTGCACGAGGACGCGCAGGTCCGGGGCGAACCGTTCGGTCTCGCGCTGCCAGTTGCCGACCACCGACATGGGGCATACCAGCAGCGTCGGCCCTACCGGACCGACGGCCTCGCGTTCGTGCACGAGCAGCGCGAGTACCTGCACGGTCTTGCCGAGACCCATGTCGTCGGCCAGGATCGCGCCGCAATCGAGCCGGCTCATGGTGGCCAGCCAGCTAAGGCCGCGCTCCTGATAGGGGCGGAGCTGGGCTTTCAGGCCGATCGGCACCGGAACGGGCTCGGGATGGCCGTGTCCGGTGAACAGTTCGGCCGCCCAGCCGTCGGCGGTGACCTCGGTGACCGGCACATTGTCGACCCGTTCGGCGGCGAGTTCGCCGATCATGTCGGCCAGGGTGACAGGGGTGTCGTCGGCGTGCAGCGCCACGTACCGGGCGGCGGCCGCCAGCGCGCGATGGTCGGCCTGCACCCATTCACCGCGCAGCTGGACGAGATCGGATTTGCTGCGCACCAGACGTTCCATCTCGGCCGGGGTGAGCACCATGTCCCCGAGCGCCAATTCCCAACGGTAGGAAAGCAATCCGCTCAGACCGACGGTGGATTCGGCGGCGGCCGGGCTGCTCACCCGCAGGCGCATGCTCGGTTCGGCGATGTTCCAGGCGCGCGGCAGCAGCAGGCGAATCCCGGCCTCCTGTAGCGCATGCGCGCCGTGGGCGACCAGGTCGGCGACCACCTGGGTCGGCAGCAGGAGGTCGAGTCCGCGCGGGTCGGTCGGCAGGTCACGCAGACGCGGGTAGGCCTTGCGGGCCTGGCCCAGCTTCTCGGCGGCAGTGCGCACCAAGACCGGATCATCATCGAGCACAACGGGTTTCGGTGCGTCGTCGACCGGACGCAGACACACCTGCAGTCGCCACAGCGCCACCGAGTCGTCGTCGGTGGTGAATTCGCCGTCGGGTTCGCACAGGCGAAGGACCAGCTCGGGTTCGTCGGCGGCGTATCCCTCGCGCCACTGCGACAGGGTTTCGGCCAGCCGGTAGGAGCCCTCGTCGAGCGGGGTGTCGCTCATCAGCGCCGCCAGCAGCGGGTGCGTCATCGAACGGTGGCTCAGGTATTCGCGGGCGATCGGGTCGGTGAGTTCGGTGACCAGGTCCTCGAGCACCCCGGCGGGCGACCCGGCCACCCGTAACGCGGCGGGCATGGCCGTGGCCAGCTCGGCGAGCCACGCCCGCTGACGTTGCCCGCCGACCAGCCGCCACCGCACCCACCACTGCCCGTCGGCGCGATCCACCTGCGGCACCACCCGACCGGCCCGCACCCAACGCTCGATGCCACGGGCGACGTGCGCGAGGAAACGCAGGTCGCCGGAGATGTGCTCGCGGGGCAGCCTGCTGCGCAGCACGACGGCGGCCGTCGGCGGCGCGAGCGCGTGCGCGCGGACCTCGGCTCCACCCGCTGCGCCCGCCTCGTCGACGACGAGCACCTCGGCGCGGTGCCGGAACCGCGCGCGCTCGAGAATGTCGCCGAGCACCGAACCCACCGCAACGGGTTGCCCGTCGTGCCACAGCAGCAGGCCCGAACCGGGGGACCACAGACCGTGCAGCATGGTTGCCATCCAAGCAGGAGCCACCGACACCCCGCGCTCGGCCATCGCTCTGGATTTCTGGGCTCCCACGGAACATACTTGGATATTCCCTGGTCACGGCCGGAAGATCACCGGCGACAACTGCATACTCACCCAGGCGAACCGGCCACGAACCGGCTCGGCCGATGAACCCCCTGAATGCGTGCGGAGGGCAGCGATGACGATTCTGCTCCAGGTTCTCGAGCAGAGCTACACCCCCACCACCCCGTGGGAGCGGCGCAAGTTCACGTTCGTCGATGCCGGGAAGATCGTCGGCATGCGCCTGGACGGTCAGTCCGGCGTATGGATCGATCTGTCCCGGCCCGGTGAATCCCAGCGGTTGGCCCACACGGCCGACCCGCGCGATTCCATCACCTTCCTGCTCACCGTGTTCGCCAAGATCGCCGAGTGCGAGGACCGGGGTGGTTCGTGGTTGATCGGCCACGACGGCACCCACATCTCCTCGATCGCGGCCACCCGGTTCCCGCCACATGCCGCCGAGCTCGCGGCAGACGACATCCTGGCGCGCGCCTGGTTGTAGTACGGCGAAGTTGTCGGTGGGGTCGGCTACAACCTGTGCATGGGGAGACTCGCGTGGCTGGTCCTGCTGGTGCTCGCGTGCACGGGTTGCGGGGTGCTGGCGCCCGAACCGGTCGCGCCCGCGCCGGGTAGTCCGACGCGGGCAGAGGTGAACGCGCTGCTCGATCAGGTGCGCGTGATCGATGCGCGACCGCACCCCGGCGGGTACGAACGTGGATGCAAAGCCGGGCAGGGTTGTGTGTTCGGTCCGGCCTGGTCCGACGACACCGACGCGCCCGGCGGTCACGACGGCTGCGACACCCGCAACAACGTGCTGGCCGCCCAGCTGCGCGATGTGGTTCGCCGGGGTCGCTGCGTGGTGGTGGAGGGCGTGCTCACCGACCCCTACACCGGCACCGATATCGCTTTCCGCAAGTCCGAGGGCGGCGACATCCAGATCGACCACGTCTATCCGCTCGCCGCCGCGTGGGACATGGGCGCACACGCTTGGCCACCGGAACGCCGTCTGCGCTTCGCCAACGACCTCTCGGTCAATCTGCTGGCCACGGGCAAGGCGACCAATCAGTCCAAAGGCGACGACACGCCTGGCGAATGGCTGCCACCCGCCCGGCCCAACCACTGCTTCTACGCCGCCAAGTACCTCACCGTCGCCGTCGCCTACGACTTACCGATCACCGCCGCCGACAACGCCGCCCTCCACGACATCGACCGCACGTGTCCTTGATGGATGCCGGCGCTGTCAGGCGCCCGTCACCACCGGACGCTTCGGGTCGTTGGACCACTGCGACCAGGACCCCGGGTAGAGGGCCGCGTCGATCCCGGCGATGGCCAGGGCCGCGATTTCGTGCGCAGCGGTGACGCCGGAACCGCAGTAGACCGCGACCGGTCCGTCACCGAACTCGGCGAAGCGCTCGCGCAATTCCTCGACGGTGCGGAAATGCCCTGTGGGGTACAGGTTTTCAGCGGTCGGTGCGCTGACAGCGCCGGGAATGTGACCGGCCTGCGGATCGACCGGTTCCACCTCGCCTCGGAAACGTTCGCCCGCGCGGGCATCGAGCAAGACACCCGACCATTTCGCGGCGGCGTCCGCATCGATCACGGGCAGCGCGCCGGGGCGAACGACCAGGTCACCGGGGGTCGGGTCGGGTTCGGCACCGGTCGCGAGTTCCGCGCCGGACGCGGTCCAGGCGGGCAGCCCACCGTCGAGAATGCGCACGTTGTCGACACCGGCCCAGCGCAACAGCCACCACGCGCGGGCCGCCGCCATGCCGCCGGTCGCGTCGTAGACGACCACGGGCTCATCAGTGCCGAGCCCCCAGCTGCGGGCGCACTTCTCGAAGGTTCCGGGGTCGGGCAAAGGGTGTCTGCCACGGGCCGGTGACGGTGCGGCGGCCAGTTCGGTCTCCAGGTCGACGAACACCGCGCCCGGAATGTGCCCGTCGAGATAGTGCTGCGGACCGTCCGGATCCCCGAGCGCCCACCGCACGTCCAACAGGTGAATCTTGTTCGCCGCCAGCTCCTCCCGAAGCTCGGCCGCCGAAATCAGCACCGCACCCACGCCAACTCCTCACTCCCGGTCCGTCCCCCGCCGCCACCCTACGCACTCCCCGACCACCCACACCCGAAACGGCACCCCACGCATCGGAGGGAAGCTGGACAGACGATCACCACGTTCCGGTGGCGGCAACGGCCGAGAGCCGCACGCCACCAGAGCGTGGTGATCGAGCGGCCGGCACCGCGGGCCGGATCAGGCCAGTTTCGCGCTACTGGCCGGTGACGCTCCCAGACCCGTCGGGCAGGATTTGCCGAATGTCGCAGGTCTCCACCAGTTCGTCGCCCGATGTCACCGAGAAACCGGCCGGGATAGGTCAGCCGCTCGGTGCGGGCGCGGTGACCGCGCTGGTCGGGTTCACCAGTTCCTTCGCGGTGGTGCTGAGCGGGTTGCGGGCAGTGGGGGCGAGTCCGGCACAGGCGGCGTCGGGTCTGCTCGTGCTGTGTTTCACGCAGGGCATCGGCATCCTGCTGCTGAGTTTCCGGTACCGGATTCCGATCACCCTTGCCTGGTCGACACCCGGCGCGGCGCTGCTGGTGAGCACTGGCCTGGTAGCCGGTGGATGGCCCGGCGCGGTCGCGGCGTTCGCTGTGACGGGCGTGCTGATCGTCGTCACCGGCCTGTGGCAGCGGCTCGGTTCGCTGGTCGCGGCGATTCCGGTGCCGATCGCGCAGGCCATGCTCGCCGGCGTGCTCGTTCCGCTGTGCCTGGCTCCGGTACAGGCGTTGCGTACCTCGCCCACCGTGGTGGTTCCGGTGATCGTGGTGTGGCTGGTTCTGCAACGGTACGCACCGAAGTGGGCGGTGCTCGTGGCCTTCGCGACGGCGGCCGTCGGCACCGGCATCGACATCGTGGTCGCCGACCGGCACCTCGACCTGTCCGCCATGATCCCCACCGTGGAACTGACTGCCCCACAATGGCATTGGCAGGCGATCATCGGCATCGCCGTTCCGCTCTACATCGTCACGATGGCTTCGCAGAACATCCCCGGCGTCGCCGTGATGCGTTCTTTCGACTACCAGGTGCCGTGGCGGCCTGCCATGCTCGTCACCGGGATCGGCACCGTCCTCGGTGCCCCGGCGGGCGGTCACGCCATCAACCTCGCCGCCATCAGCGCCGCGCTCGCCGCCGCCCCGAGCGCGAGCCCGGACCCGAAGCGCCGCTGGATCGCCGCGGCCACCGCGGGCGCCTCCTACCTGGTCCTCGGCCTGGCCTCCGCCGCCCTGGTCACCCTCATCGCCGCCGCCCCCGCGGGCACCCTCGAAACCGTCGCGGGCCTGGCACTGCTCGCCACGCTCGCCGCTTCCCTCTCCGCCGCGCTCACCGATCCGGGCGACCGCCTCGCCGCCCTGGTCACCTTCCTGGTGGCCGCCTCCGGCACCACGCTGCTCGGGATCGGCGGCGCCTTCTGGGCGCTCCTCGCCGGCCTCATCGTCCGCCGCATACTCCCAGCTCAGAAGTAGGTGCGCTGAGGTCGATCCGGACCTCACCGTCTGACCCGCGCGCTCAGCCTCCAGTCCGGGTCAGGTGAATCCGGAACCCACAGCCTGACCCGCAAGTTCCGTCGATCTCAGTCCGGGTCGGCGAGGCGGTCGAGGAGGGGTGCGGTGCGTGGTCCGACCAGTTCGCGCATGACGAGCGCCATGTTCGTGCGTTCGACGCCGGGGATCTTCAGGATGGCGCCCGCGATGCGGTAGAGGTCGTCGGCGTCGCGGGCCACGATGCGGACGGTGAGGTCGGTTTCGCCGGTCATGCCGCAGACCTCGGTGACCTCCGGAACGTCGGCGAGCTCGTCGACCACCGCATCCAACTGGTGCTGATCGACGACCACCGCGACGAAGGCTGCCAGCGGGTAGCCGAGAGCACGCGGTTCCACGCGGCGCTCGAAACTGCCGAGCACCCCACCGCTGTCCCAGCGCGCGAGTCGCGCCTGCACCGTATTGCGTGACAGCCCGAGGCGGGCGGCCAGTTCCACCCCGGTGGCCCGGGGGCTGGCGATCAGTTCGCGCAGCAATCGCGCGTCGGTCGCGTCGAGGGTCACGGCGGGTTCGCGACTGGTCATACAACGCAGTATGACAGCGTGTCACCCCAGCACAACGTGCATTCTGCTCAGTCACGTGTCGTTCACTTGCGCAGGCGGCGGTATCGTGGATGCTGTGTGATACACATCGCACTCAGCGATCAGTCGTACCCGCATCGGCCCACAAGGCGCGGTGGAGAGGAGGCGATCTCGATGCCGGAGAAGCAGACCTACCCGGTCCAGTTGATCCAGCCGGACGGACGTCGCGTATTCGATCGTGAGCACGGCGCGCTGGTCGCCGATATCGATGCCGAACGATTGCGGGGCCTCTACCGGGACCTCGTCGTGACCCGCCGGATCGATCTCGAGGCGACCGCACTGCAACGCCAGGGTCAGCTCGGCCTGTGGCCTCCCATGCTCGGCCAGGAAGCGGCGCAGGTCGGTTCGGTGCACGCACTGCACCCCGACGACTACATCTTCTGCTCGTACCGCGAGACCGCGGTGGCGTACTGCCGTGGCGTACCGCCCGAGCAGCTGACGCGACTGTGGCGCGGAGTGGCCCACCACTGCTGGGATCCCGACGCGGTGAACATGACCAACGCCAATATCGTCGTCGGCTCACAGGGCCTGCACGCCACGGGTTACGCCTACGCCGCCCACCTCGACGGCGCCGATATCGCCACCATCACCTACTTCGGCGACGGCGCGACCAGTCAGGGCGATATCGCCGAGGCGCTCGGCTTCGCCGCCACCTGGAGCGCACCGGTGGTGTTCTTCTGCCAGAACAACCAGTGGGCGATCAGCGAACCGGTCACCGTGCAGAGTCACGTGCCGCTCGTGCGCCGGGCCGACGGGTACGGCATTCCCGGTGTGCAGGTGGACGGCAACGATGTGCTGGCCGTGCTCGCCGTCACCCGCCAGGCGGTCGAACGTGCCCGCAGCGGCGGCGGCCCCACCTTCATCGAGGCGATCACCTACCGGATGGGCCCGCACACCACCGCCGACGATCCGAGCAGGTACCGCACGGCCGCCGATATCGAGTACTGGGAGCGGCGCGATCCGATCGAGCGGGTGCGGCTGCTGCTCGAACGCGAAGGCCTACTCGACGACGAGTTCGCCCGCTCGGTCGCGCGCGCGGCCGACGAGGTCGCCGACCGGGTGCGCACCGCGACACTCCAGATGCCCGACCCCGACCCCCTCCACATGCTCGACCACGTCTACGCGACCGAGCACCCACTGATCACCGAAGAGGCACAACAGTTCTCGGCCTACCTCGCCGAAGGAGCGCAGTCATGATCACCACCTTCGCCGCCGCTCTCAACACCGGTCTGCGCCGCGCCATGGAAGACGAGCCGAAGGTGGTGTTGCTCGGCGAGGACATCGGCAAGCTGGGTGGTGTGTTCCGGGTGACCGACACGCTCCAGAAGGATTTCGGTGACAATCGCGTCATCGATACGCCCCTGGCCGAATCCGGCATCGTGGGAACGGCTTTCGGAATGGCCTTGCGCGGTTACCGGCCGGTGGTGGAGATCCAGTTCGACGGTTTCGTCTACCCCGCGTTCGACCAGATCGTGTCGCAGGTCGCCAAGATCCACTACCGGACGGGCGGAAAGGTCAAGGCGCCGTTGACGATCCGCATTCCGTTCGGTGGCGGTATCGGTGCCGTCGAACACCATTCGGAGTCACCGGAGGTGTATTTCGCGCATACCGCCGGCCTGCGTGTGGTGTCGCCCAGTACGCCTGCCGACGCGTATCACATGCTCCGACAGGCTATTTCGCTCGACGACCCCGTGGTCTTCTTCGAGCCCAAGCGGCGGTACTGGGACAAGGCGGACGTGGACTTCCACAGCGAACCCGACCTGCCACTGCACAAGGCGCGTGTGCTCACCGAGGGCACCGATGCCACCGTCCTCGCCTACGGCGGCACCGTCTCCACCGCGCTCACCGCCGCGAAAATCGCTGGTGAGGAAGGAAACTCGATCGAGGTGATCGATCTGCGCAGCCTGTCGCCACTTGATGTCGACACCATCGCCGAATCCGTCGACAAGACCGGACGGCTGGTAATCGTGCACGAGGCACCGGTGTTCGCCGGACTCGGCGCCGAGATCGCGGCGCGGATCACCGAGCGCTGCTTCTACCACCTCGAGGCGCCCGTGCTGCGTGTAGGCGGCTACGACATCCCCTATCCCCCGGCTAAGCTCGAAAAGCACCATCTGCCTGATCCCGACCGCATCCTCGCCGCGGTCGACCGATGCCTAGCCGCATGACGACGAAAGGTGCGCCCGTGCCGCAACCAGCTGGCGACGACGGACACGTGCTCGAATTCCGTCTCCCCGACCTGGGTGAGGGCCTCGCCGACGGCGACCTGGTGTCGTGGGCCGTCGACGTGGGAGACACGGTGGAACTGAACCAGACCATCGCTGAGGTGGAGACCGCCAAGGCGGTGGTCGCGCTGCCGTCGCCGTTCTCCGGAACGGTCGTCGAATTGCTTGCCTCGCCCGGCGATACGGTGCCGGTGGGCGCCCCGCTGATCCGGGTGCGCAACGATCTCGAGGTCACCGACCCGCCCACCGCCGAGGACCGCAGGGACGTGCTGGTCGGGTACGGGCCCGAGGCCGAAGCCACGTCGCGACGGCGCAAGCCCACACCGTCGATGGCATCCACCACGCCGAGCACGCACCGGGCCGCTGCCACACCCGCGGCCCGGAAACTGGCCAAGGAGCTCGGGATAGACCTGTGGTACGTCGCGGGTTCGGGACCCGAGGGTGCGGTCACCGTCGAGGACGTGCGCTCGGCCGTGCCGGTCACCGGGCCGCGGGCCAAGCCGGGGGCCGAGCTCGCCGCCGCCGCCCAGCAGAACGGGCACGACGCGGGTCTCATCGAGTCGAGGGCCCGCGAGGAACGCACGCCCGTCACCGGAATCCGCAAGCGCACCGCCGCCGCGATGCTGGCCAGCGCCCGCACCATTCCGCAGGCGAGCGCATTCGTCACCGTCGACTGCACGGCCTCGATGGAACTGCTCGACCACCTGCGCACCACGAAGTCGTTCGAAGGACTCACGCTCACCCCGCTGGCCCTGGTCGCGCGCGCCGCACTGGCCGCCATCGCCGAACACCCCGGCGTCAATGCCGCCTGGGACGAGCAGAATCAGCAGATCGTCACCAAGCACTACGTGAACCTGGGCATCGCGGTCGCCTCCGACCGTGGGCTGCTCGTCCCGAACCTCAAAGACGCGCAAACCCTCAGCCTGCGCGAACTGTGCCGCGAGATCAGCTGGGCCGCCGACACCGCCCGCTCCGGCAACGCCACCCCCGCCGACCTCCTCGGCGGCACCTTCACCATCACCAACGTCGGCGTCTTCGGCGTCGACACCGGCGTCCCCCTCGTCAACCCCGGCGAAGCCGCCATCCTCTGCCTCGGCTCGATCCGCAAGCGCCCCTGGGTATTCCGCGACGAACTAGCCGTCCGCTGGACAACCACCCTCGGCCTCAGCTTCGACCACCGCATGATCGACGGCGAACTGGGCGCCCGCTTCCTCGCCACCACCGCCACCTTCCTCGAGGACCCTCTGACCCTCCTCAGCCGCGTCTGACCCGGCCGACCTGCCACGTTCCGTGTGCGACGGCGAACGGCCTCCGATCCGGGGCAGTCCCGGCAAGGTGGGCCGTATAGGTTCGTCGGTGGTGCGACCGCACCGGAACCGCACGAAGGGGGCAGCATGGGGTATCCGTATGGGCCACAACAGAGTTACCCACACGCAGGAAACCCAGCTCACCCGGCGCCCGGCTACCCGCATCCCGGTCAACCTTCACCGGCCCACGCAGTGCCCGCCCATACCGCACCGGGCTACTCTGCGCGTGGCTACGGTATGCACGGTCAGCCTGGGCCGAGTGGGCCAGGACAGGGCGCACAGGGCTATGGCGTTCCCGGCCACGGCGCTCCGCGAAGCTCCGGCGGTGGGGCGACAGCGATCATCGGTGCTGTTCTCACCGTGCTGGTTTCACTCACGACGGTGGTCGGCGCGGTAATGACATACAGCCACCCTGGTGCGTTCGAATGCGTAGGCAAAATGGTCGCGCAACCCGACGACAGTTTCCGATGTGACGAGGAATCGCTTGCCGCGGAGGCGCTGTTCTACATCGTGGTCTGCGCCGTGGTAAGTGTGCTGCTGCTCATCGGCGCGCTGTTGCTTTTCCTCCGCACCACGGCCGGGCGTGTGATCGTGATGGTCGCGACGGCGCTCAGTGCGCTCGTGGGTGTCGGGTTCTTCGTCACGGACACGATATCCGTCGGCTTGTTCCGCGGGCCCATCATCGGCTTGACTCCGGCCGTTCTGTCGATCGTGGCGCTCGGTTTCGCAGCCGCACCGTCGACCGGACGCTGGATCAGCGCAGCACGATCACAGCCCAGGTATCCCCAGCCCAACTACCGACCATACTGACCGCCGGAATATACGAACCTCGCAACGCCGAGGAAACACAGCGCGCGCTCACTGTAAAAATCGGGGGCTACAACCTGTGTATGAGCGAGGCACATCCTGTCGACACCCGGTTGCCGTTGGGTCGGCAACTGGCTTTCGGCCTGCAGCACGTCCTGATCATGTACACCGGATGTATCACCGTGCCCTTGGTGTTCGGGGCGGCGGCGGGGCTGGACAGAGCGACGATCGGGTTGTTGATCAGCGCCGACCTGCTGGTGGCGGGCATCATCACGCTGGTGCAGAGCCTGGGGGTCGGGAAGCTGGCCGGCGCGCGGCTGCCGATCGTGTGTGGGGCCACGTTCGTCGGGCTCAATCCGATGATTCTGATCGCGAAGGAGTACGGGCTCGACGCGGTGTACGGGTCGATGCTGATCGGTGGCGTGGTCGGTGTGGCGCTGGCGTGGCCGTTCGCGCGGGTGGTGCGGTTCTTTCCGCCGCTGGTCACCGGGACCGTGCTGACGGTGGTCGGTGTGTCACTGATCGGGGTGGCCGGTGGCCTGATCATCGGCAACGATCCGAAGGCGCCGAGCTTCGCGTCCCCGTCCACCATCGGGTTGGCGGCGGTGGTGGTGCTGATCGCGGTCGGGTTCGTGTGTCTCGGTCGTGGCGTGTGGTCGCAGCTGGGCGTGCTCATCGCGCTGGTCGCGGGCATCGTGATCGCGCTGCCGATGGGGCTGATTTCGACGACGGGCGTCGGTGCCGCCGACTGGATCGGCATTCCGCAACCGTTCCACTTCGGGTCACCGCAGTTCCCGGTGACCGCCGTGGTGGCGATGAGCATCGTGATGGCGGTGGTGTTCGCCGAGTCGACCGCGAGCATGCTGGCGATCAGCGAGATCACCGGAAAACCGCTCGGCAGAGGCGATCTCGCACGCGGCCTGGTCGGCGACGGCCTCTCCGGTGTGCTCGGCGGCATCTTCACCGCGTTCATCGACACCATCTTCAACCAGAACGTCGGCGCGGTCTCGACGACAAGGATCTACAGCCGGTACGTGACCGCGGTGAGCGGGGCGATCCTGGTGCTGCTCGGCCTCGTCCCCCGCATCGGTGAAGTAGTGGCGGTGATCCCGAAACCGGTGGTCGGCGGCGTGGGTCTGGTCCTGTTCGCGACGGTCGCCGTGGTCGGTGTGCGGACCTTGCTGCAAGCCGACCTCACCGACCGGGTGAACGCCACCATCGCGGCCACCGCCATCGGCATCGGTCTGCTGCCGGTCTTCACCAAGGACATGTTCGACAAGTTCCCCACCTCGGCGCAGATCCTGCTCGACAGCGGTGTCACCCTCGGCGCGGCCACCGCCTTCCTGCTGAACCTGGCTTTCAACCACACCGTCCTCGGCACCCTCGCCCGCGCCGCGAAGGCACCCGTCGAACCGGTGCGCGAGCCGGTGGCCGCAGCCTGAACCGTCCGCGATCCGATGCGCGACCGGCGGCACCGCCGTTAGGGTGCGAGCATGGAGACAGCAGGCAAGGTCGCGATCGTCACCGGCGCGGGTGCGGGCATCGGTGCCGCACTCGCCGCCCGGCTGGTCGCCGGTGACGCACGGGTCGTCGTCGCCGATCTCGACGGTGACAGCGCGGCGAAGGTGGCCGCCGAACTCGGCGACAAGGCGACAGCAGTCGGTGGCGACGTGGCCGACGAACAGGTGGTCGCGCAGCTCATCGCCACCGCCGAACGCGAATTCGGCCCGGTGGACATGTATTTCGCGAACGCCGGAATCGGCGGTGGACCCGGCCTCGACAGCACCGAGGACCAGTGGGCCGCCGCGATCGGTGTGAATGTGATGGCGCATGTGCGGGCGGCGAAGCTGCTCGTGCCTGGCTGGGTCGAACGTGGCGGAGGGTACTTCGTTTCCACCGCGTCGGCGGCGGGCCTGCTCACCCAGCTGGGTTCGGCACCGTACTCGGTGACCAAGCACGCGGCGGTCGCGTTCGCCGAATGGCTGTCGATCACCTACGGCGACAAGGGGGTTCGCGTGAGCTGCCTGTGCCCGATGGGCGTGGACACGCGGCTGCTCAGCGGCGACCTCATCCCGGAGAACCCCGACGCGGCGGCCTTCGCGATCAAGGCGGTGAAGACCGCGGGCGCGGTGCTGTCGGCCGAGGAGGTCGCCGATACCGTCATCGAGGCGATGGCCGCCGAACACTTCCTGATCCTGCCGCATCCCGAGGTGTTGCAGATGTATCGCAACAAGGGCGCCGACTACGACCGATGGATCGCGGGCATGCGCCGCTTCCAGGAAGCGTTGCGCGGGTAGGGCTGTTACTCGGTCACGAGTTCCGCGGCGGCCGCCCGCACCACCTCGGGGATCGGCACCGGCTTGCGTGTCTCGGTGTCGACGTAGACGTGCACGAAATCGCCGGTGGCCGCCAGCTCGAGACCGCCGTCGGTTTCCCGGAAGATCGCCAGGTCGTAGGTGATGCTCGACTTGCCGAGCCGGGAGATGCGCAACCCCACCTGGAGCTGGTCGGGAAAGCTGACCGAGCCGTGGAACCGGCACGAGGTCTGGGCGACCACACCGAGCGCGGGCAGCGCCGTGATGTCGGTGCCGGTGGCCCGCATGAGCCAGGCATTGACCGCGGTGTCGAAGTAGGAGTAGTAGGTCACGTTGTTGACGTGACCGTACTGGTCGTTGTCGGCCCAGCGGGTCGGCATCGGCCACAGCACGGGGTAATCCATGCCGTCATGATGCCAGCCCCGGTTCAGGCCGACGACGACAAAGCCGCTCCCCCACCCTGCCGGTGGTCACGCGGACTCACCCCGAAGTGCCGTTTGAAGGCGGTACTCAGGGCGAACGCACTGCCGTAGCCGACCTGACGGGCGATGGATTCCACGGTCGAATCGGTTTCGGCGAGCAGGTCGGCGGCCAGCGACAAACGCCATTCGGTCAGGAAGGTCATGGGCGGTTCGCCGACCAGTTCGGTGAACCGGCGCGCGAGCGCGGCCCGTGACATGCCGACCGCGTCGGCCAGCGCGACCACGGTCCACGGGTGCGCCGGGTTGTGTTGCAGCAGCCGCAGCGCCTTGCCGACCAGCGGGTCGCTGTAGGCGTGGTACCAGGCGGGCGCGTCGTCGCGGGCGAACCAGGCCCGCAGGGCGGCGATGAGCAGCAGGTCGAGGAGGCGGTCGAGGACGGCGCCCTGGGCGGGGCGGTCCCTGGTCGCCTCGTCGACGAGCAGGTCGAGCAGTCGTGAATCGAGGTCGCCACGCGGCAGTACCGCGACCTGGGGCAAGGCGCGCAGCAACCGGGTACTCACGGCACCGGCGGACTCGTAGGTCCCGGTGACCATCAGCGTCTCGCCGTCGGGGTCGGTCCCCCACTGCCGGATGCCGAGAGTCAGTGTCTCGCACAGGATTTCACCGTCTGGTGTGGTCGTCACCTGCCCCGGCTGCACGACGATCTGCGGCTCGGTCGCCGGATCGTCGGACACCGTATACGGTTGCGGCCCACGGAAGATCACCACATCACCGGCGCCGACCTGTTGCGACGAACCGGATTCGGTACTCACCCAGCCTTTGCCGCGAATCATGGCGAGCACCGTCAACGGCGCCTGATCCTGGACCCGCAGCGACCACGGCGGGTCGAGCAGCGAGCACATCAGAAACGCACCGCGTGCACGTGGGCCCTCGAGCAGACCGGCTAACGCATCCACATCTTTCACAGTAGACGACCGCGCATGTCGGCGAGCGTTCCGACGATGGTGACGCACAGCTGTGGACGGTGTACTTATCTCATGACAAAAACCGCTGCTAACCAGCCTCTTTTCCTCGTCACCGGCGCCAACGGCAAGACCGGCAGCCGCGTCGCCGCCCTCCTGGACGCGGCGGGCCACCCGGTGCGACGCGGTTCGCGCACCGCCGCGATCCCCTTCGACTGGACCGACCGCGACACCTGGGGCCCCGCCCTGGCCGGGGTCACCGCGATCTACCTCGCCTTCCAGCCCGACCTCGCCGTCCCCGGCGCACCGGACACCATTCGCGCGTTCACCGCCGCCGCCCGCGCGGCAGGCGTCGGCTCGGTGGTGTTGCTGTCCGGCCGCGGCGAACCCGAAGCCCTGGAATGCGAAGCGGCCGTTCGTGAGTCCGGGCTCGCCTGGACCGTGGTGCGCTGCAGTTTCTTCGCCCAGAACTTCAGTGAGAGCGCCTTCGTCGGCGATGTCCTCGCCGGCGTGGTCGCACTGCCCAACGGCGATGTACCCGAGCCGTTCGTGCACGCCGACGACATCGCCGAGGTGGCCGTCGCCGCCCTCACCGACGCTCGCCACGCGGGCGAGGTCTATGAACTCACCGGGCCCCGGGCGCTCACCTTCGCCGAAGGTGTCGCCGAGGTTGCCGAGGCGACCGGCCGTGAGATCGCCTTCGTCCCGCTCACCCGGCCCGAATTCGTCACCGCCCTCGGTGAACTCGGCCTCCCCGACCCCGAGGTCGCGCTGCTCGACTACCTGTTCGGCACCATCCTCGACGGCCGTAACTCCGCCACCGCCGACGGAGTCCAGCGCGCCCTCGGCCGCGCACCCCGCGACTTCACCGAATACGCCAAGGAGGCCGCCGCCACCGGAGTCTGGACCCCGCGGTAAATCCTGGACGACTGATCACCACGCTCTGGTGGCGCGGCCCTTCCGCGAAACGCCGCAACCAGAGCGTGGTGATCTTGAATTCGGGGAGGGTCCGGCAGGTGGCCGGTAGCGTCGATGGGGTGACGCCAGCGATTGATCGTCGGCTGCGGTCGGCCAGAGGGGCGGTGTTCGGCGCTTTCACGCTGAACGGGGTGCTGCTCGCGATGTGGGTGGTGCATATTCCGGCGATCACCGACCGGACCGAGGTGTCGGCCTCGACGCTCGGGATGTTCGTGTTGTTGCTCGCCGGGACGGCGCTGATCGGGATGCGGCTGGCCGGCCCCGCCGCCGACCGGCTCGGCAGCCGGACGCTGGTGGCACTGGCCGCGTCGGCGATCTCGGTGACGATCGTCGGGCCGGGCCTGGCGGCCGGGCCGGTGACCCTGGCGATCGCGTTGGCCTGCTTCGGTTTCGGCAACGGTGCGCTCGATGTGTCGATGAACGCGCAGGCGGTGCTGGTCGAACGTGCGTACGGCCGTCCGATCATGTCGGCCTTCCACGCCATGTTCTCGGCGGGCGGTTTCGTCGGCTCCCTCATCGGCGCCGCCACCCAGCGAGCAGGCATCGCCCCCGAGGTAACGCTCACCGCCGCGAGCCTTCTCGGCTTGGTCACCACCGCGGCCCTTGTCCCCCATCTCGTCTCCCACCACCGCGAGCCCGCTTCCCACCCCGAGCACTACGACGCACTTCCCGACGAAGACCTCCGACCGACATCGTCCGAGAATCTCACCGGCACTCCCGGATCGGGCATCAGCCCGGAAGCCCGGCAGCAGCGGGCGCGAGACGAGGACTCGAGCCTGAACGACGCAGAGCGGCAATCGCACCGGAACCGGAAAGTGTTGTGGCTCGGGCTGATCGCATTCGTACTGCTGCTGGCCGAAGGCGTGGCCGCCGATTGGAGCGCACTGCAGGTCCGCGAACACCTCGACGTGTCCGAGGGCGACGCGGCGTTGGCTTTCGGCGCGTTCTCCGCGACCATGACGATCGGCCGTTTCCTGGCCGACCGGGTGAGCGGGGCGATCGGGCCGGTGGCGCTGCTGCGCTACGGAAGCCTGTTGTGCGCTGCCGGTTTCGCGGTCGTGATCGTCTCACCCTGGCTGCCGATGTCGCTGGTCGGCTGGGCGATGTGCGGTCTCGGGCTCGCGGGTGGCGTACCTCAGATCTTCACGGCGGCCGGAAATCTGGGCGGGCCGAAGGCGGCCACCGAGATGTCGCGGGTCTTCACCATCGGCTACCTCGGCTTGCTCGCGGGGCCGGCGGTGATCGGCTGGCTCACCGCGATCATCCCGCTCACCGCGGCGCTGATCGTTCCCCTCGTCCTCACCCTCGCCTGCGCGGCGGCCGCCTCCGTCGTCCATCGCTGAGCGCGAGTCCTACAGGTACATACCGACCTCGGTCGTTCGCTCGGCCGTCGAGCGGATCTGAATTCCACCGTCACGATGGGCCACCAGTTCCGCGAGCGTGGCGCCGTCGGGGAAGGCGGCGGCGGCATGGTCCTGCCGGACGAGCCACCGCGTCGCCTCCTCGGGCGAGAGCCTGCCCACCTCGAGCTGCGCGAGACACCGCCCGGGCCGCACCACCGCCGGGTGCAAGCGGGACAGGTCCTCGTTGGTCGTGATCGCGAAGAGCACCTTGCGTCCCGAACCGAGCATGCCGTCGGTGAGGTTCAGCAGCCGCGAAAGTTTCTGTCCCGCCGCTTCTTTGGCTTCGCCGCGAATCAGCTCGTCGCAGTCCTCGAGCACCAGCAAGCGCCAGCGGCCGTCCTCGTCGTCACCGTCGGCACCCGCGGCCACCTCCATCAGATAGCCGGGATTGCTGAACAGTTCCTCCGGGTCGACCACGCAGTCGACCTGGCACCACGGCGCCCACGCCCGCGCGAGCGCCCGCAGGGCGGTGGTCTTCCCGGTGCCCGGCTCGCCGTGCAGCAGCACGAGCCTGCCGCGGATGTCGTCGCTGCCCAGGCTCATCAGCCGGTCGAACGCCGCCGATACCGGCGCGGTGTAGTTGTCGCGGATCTCCGGCCACGCGGGCGCGACGATCTGGCGGCGCCTGCGCGCGGGCCGCCGCACATCCATGTGCCAGAAGCCCATTTCCACCGTAGACGCGGTGTCGCGAGCCTGGGCCGCGCCCTCGGTGGCGCGCGCGAGCACCTCGACGGCGAGCTCATCGCTGGCGGCGGTCACCTCGACCGTTGCCGAGCCGCCCGCCCAGCGCACCGCCCGCAGCGACCAGCCGGCCCCGGCGGCCAGCATCGCACTGCTGTCGTCGTCGAAGACCGAGCGCAGGATCGTCGACCCCTCGGGCCGCAACGGCGCGTCGGGATGGACCCGGTCGAGGTGCGCCTGCCGGGCGAAGGGCTGCTCGCCGCGCAGGAACGGGGCGAGCGCGAGCGCGTCGATGGCGTCGCGGGTGGAATAGGTCGAATCGATGGCCGCCGACCACGGAAACGGCTCGCCCGTCTCCCGCGACGGTTCCCGGAGCTGGTCGATAGGTGTGGACACCGCGCCAATGATCGTGGTCGCGGGCCCGGAATGTCCAACGACTTCCCGGCTGTGCGCTGCGTCACCGGGCCCGGAAAATCGCTGGCACATGTTCTCGATCCGTCGCTAACGTCGGCCAGGTGACTTCCACCCAGAGCCCCCGGCCGGTCGACGAACCCACTCCGACCGCAGGGGTCAAGGAGTGGATCGGGTTGGCGGTCCTCGCCCTGCCCACCCTGCTCATCTCGATGGACATGAGCGTGCTCTACCTGGCCATCCCGCACATCAGCGAGGCGTTGCAGCCGAGCAGTTCACAGCTGTTGTGGATCCTGGACATCTACGGGTTCCTCGTCGCGGGCTTCCTCATCACGATGGGCACCCTCGGCGACCGGATCGGCAGGCGCAGGCTGTTGATGATCGGCGCGCTGGCCTTCGGCGCCGCCTCGGTGATCGCGGCCTATTCGACCAGCGCGAACATGCTCATCGGCACGCGCGCGCTGCTCGGTATCGCGGGTGCCACGCTGATGCCATCGACACTGGCCTTGATCCGCAATATGTTCCACGACGACCGCCAGCGGACCGCCGCGATCAGCGTGTGGATGACCAGTTTCATGGTCGGCATGGTGGTCGGACCGCTGGTCGGCGGGGCCATGCTGGAGAACTTCTGGTGGGGTTCGGTGTTCCTGGTCGCGGTACCCGCCATGGTGCTGCTGCTCGGCAGCGGACCGTTCCTGCTGCCCGAGTACAAGGATCCGAACCCCGGCAAGCTCGACATTCTCAGCGCCGTGCTGTCGCTGGTGTCGGTGATGGGTGTCATCTACGGCATCAAGGAGCTGGCCAAGGACGGGCTGGCCGTGGAACCCGTGGCCGTTCTGGTCGGCGCGCTGGTCCTGGGCACCGTGTTCGTGCTGCGCCAGCAACGACTCACCGACCCGCTGATCGATCTGCGACTGTTCGGCAATGTCCGGTTCAGCGGTTCGCTCGCGGCGCTGATGGTCGCCATGCTCGCGATGGGCGGCCTGTTCCTGCTGCTCGCGCAGTATCTGCAACTGGTGCTGGGACTTTCGGCGTTCGAGGCCGGACTGTGGACGGTGCCGCAGGCGGTAGCCATGGTGCTCGCGGCGGGTGCGGTGAGTGCCCTCGCGCCTCGGATTCGTCCCGCGTATCTGATGACGGGCGGCCTGGTGATCGCGATGTTCGGCTACGCGACCTTCACCCAGCTCGCGGGTGGTGACGATCTCGGCTTGATCGTCACCGGCATGGTGGTGTTCGCGCTCGGCCTGAGCCCGATGTTCGTGCTCGGCCTCGACCTGATCGTCGGTGCGGTCGACCCGGCGCGTGCCGGTGCCGCTTCCGCGATCTCGGAGACGGGGCAGGAACTGTCGACCGCGCTCGGGGTCGCGGTGATCGGCAGCATCGGCACCGCGGTCTATCGCGGGCAGATGGCCGGTGAACTACCGAGTGGCCTGCCCACCGAGCTCGCGCACACCGCCGAGGACACCCTGGCGGGAGCCCTGCACGTCGCCTCGATGCTGCCCGAATCCCTCGGCGCCGAGCTCACCACGACGGCGCGACAGGCGTATACCCATGCGCTGCAAGTGAACTCGATCGTCGGCATCGGACTCACCGCGATCGCGGCCGGACTGGTCGTCGTGCTGCTTCGCCATGTTCCGGCACCGAACGAGCGTGCCGACGAGCAGAAATGAGCCGGGGCCCCGCCGGGAGCGTGCAACTCCCCGCGGGGCCCAGGGCATCAGCCGAGGCTGAACGGCTGGCCCCACAGGCGCAGCTCGGAACGACCGAACTGGGTGGTCACCTCGACGGAAACGAAGGCACGCGCCTGGGCGTAACCAGCGCAGCCCGACAGACCCAGGGTCGAATCGGCCCAGGTGACCGAGCCCTCCGGACCGAAGAACTTGATCGCGGGGACGTAGCTCTCCTCGCCGTAGGCATCCGGGCCCTCGACCTGGAGCAGCCAGAAGGTGGTCGCCTGGCCGGGGCCGAGGGTCAGGTTGCCGCCGGAGGTCACGCCGCCGCTGCCCTTGCCCTCGTGGGTCACCGCGCCGTTGGCACCGGCATTGGCGTTGCCGCCGGAGATATCGACCTGGCAACCGACGACGTATCCGGGCGAGATCTTGACGCCCTTGTGCTCGCCGTGCACCTGCACCTCGGCCCGACCGGACGCCCACACGTTGCGATGCAAGGGAGTCGCGCCCATGGAGGGGCTGATGTTCACCGACTCGCCGACCAGGCGGATGGTCACCGGGGTGCCGTCGGGGAGGGTCTGGGTGATCTCGCCGCCGGGCAGCGGGATGAAGGTGTCGGCATGGGCGGCACCGGTGGAGAACAGGCCGAGCGCGACGGTCGCCGCCGCTGCGGCACCGGCGAGCCGGGTGGTCGCCTTCGTGAAGATGCTCATGGAGTTGTTCCTATCCGTCGAGAAGTCAGCCGATGCTGAACGGGGCACCGTAGAGGGAGGTCTTGGAGTAGTTGTCGCCGATGATCTCCACGACGGTGTAGGCGCGCGCCTGGGCGTACCCGGCGCAGCCCTGGATCTGCAGCTCCACGTCCTTGTAGCTGACGTGGTAGTTGCCCTTCTCGACGATGTCGAAGCCCTCGATGCCGACCCACTTCACCTCGCCGGGACCGAGTTTCACGCCGATCGAGCCACCGGCGTTGAAGCCGCTGGTGTTGATGCCGCCCGAGACACCCGCCGAGATCGCGTCGTCGGCGATGCTCACCTGGCAGCCGACGATGTAGCCGGTGCTCACGCGCGAAGAACCGTGCGTGGAGGAGTTGTTGGTGCCGGGCGCGCCGTTGCCGCCGACGAACGGGCGGGGCTCACCCTTCGGGGTCTCGGCCACCTCGGCCAGCACGGTTCCGCTCACCCACGCCACGCGGCCTGCGCCGTTGGCCGCCATGGACGGCGAGATCAGGGCGCTTTCCGCCACCCGCTTGATCAACACACCGGGGCCGGCCTTCTCGCCGTCGGGCAGCGGAACGAAGGTGTCCGCACTCGCCGTTCCGCCGACAACGGCCAGCGCGGCCGTGGCCAGCGCAGTGGCCGCAAGCATTTTTCGCATCGTGGATGTCCTCATCAACTGTTGTGACCGATTCGCACCGATCTTGAACAGCTCGGACTGTAGACAGGTTAGGCTCACCTATCAAGACCTTGCCCTAGCTAACTTTGAATAAGCCTAGGCTCACCTAAACATGAGCTACCCTCCTCGTGACACGGTTCCATATGAGAGAGATCCCTGATGAGAAGTCCGCGCTGGTTCGGCTGGTTGCTGACGGTGGCGCTGCTGACCGCGGCCTGTCTGCTGAGCCTGCTGGTCGGCACGAAATCGATTCCGGTCGGCGAGGTCTGGCAGGCGCTGACCAGTGCCGCGACCACGCCCGACCACGTCACCGTCACCGAATACCGGCTGCCGCGAACAGTTCTCGGGCTGCTCGCCGGGCTGGCGCTCGGCGTCGCGGGCTGCCTGATGCAGGGACTCACCCGTAACCCGCTGGCCGACCCGGGACTGCTCGGCGTGAATGCCGGTGCCGCGTTCGCGATCACGGTCGCGGTCGGGGTGCTCGGTGTGGAGGAGATCACGTCCTACGTCTGGTTCGGCTTCGCCGGCGCCGCGCTGGTGTCGGTGGTCGTGTACCGGCTCGGCACCGCGGGGCACACCGGTACCGATCCGATCCGGCTCACCCTGGCCGGAGTGGCCGCCACCGCCGTCCTCGGCGGTCTCACGCGCGGCCTGATCCTGCTCGATCCCAAGGCTTTCGACGAGATGCGGCGCTGGGACGCCGGTTCGCTCACGGGGCGTGGCTTCGACATCATCGCCGGTGCCGCGCCGTTCATCGTGGTCGGGCTGCTGATCGCCGCGGTCTGCGCGCGGTCGCTCAATGCCGTTGCGCTCGGTGATGATCTGGCCCGGTCGCTCGGCGTGCACGTCAACCGCACACGGCTGCTCACCGCGCTGGCTTTGGTGCTGTTGTGCGGTACCGCGACGGCCGCGGTCGGTCCGATCGCCTTCGTCGGTCTCGCGGTTCCGCACATCGCCCGCTGGCTGGTCGGTCCCGATCAGCGCTGGGTCTTCGCGTACTCGCTGGTGCTGGCACCGCTGCTCGTTCTCACCGCGGATGTGCTGGGCCGCATCATCATTCGCCCCGACGAAGTCCCTGCCGGGCTGGTCACGGCATTCCTCGGCGCACCCATGCTGATCTGGCTGGCACGCCGCTCGCGAGTGGGAGCTGCGGCATGAGCACGAAGATCGATTTCGGTCGCACCATGCTGGTGGTGCGCCCCGGGCGCGCGGGTCTCACAGCGAGGATCGGTGTGCGCACGCTCGTGGTGTGCGCGATCCTGCTGGCCATTGCCCTGGCGACCGCTGTATTCGCCCTGGGTAGCGGCGATTTCGAGATCCCGGCGCAGCGTGTGCTGCGCGCCCTGTTCATCGGTGACGAACGCTTCGATCGGCTGGTGGTTTTCGATTGGCGGCTGCCGCGCATCCTGCTGGCGCTCGCCCTCGGTGCGGCGCTCGGTGTGAGTGGCGCGATCCTGCAGTCGGTCACCCGCAATCCCCTGGGCAGCCCCGACATCATCGGGTTCAGCACCGGCGCCTATACCGGCGCGCTCCTGGTGATCCTGACGCTCGGCGGCGGGAGTTTCCAGACGGCGGCGGGCGCGATGGTCGGTGGCCTCGGTGCGGCGCTGGTCATCCACCTGCTCGCCTTCCGGCACAATGTGACCGGGTTCCGCCTGATCATCGTCGGTATCGGTGTGAGTGCGATGCTCGCCTCGGTCAACACCTGGTTGATCATGCGGGCGGATCTCGACGCGGCGATGTCGGCGGCGGCCTGGGGTGCGGGTTCGCTCAACGGGTTGTCGTGGCCGCAGGTCGCGCCGACCATGATCGTGCTCGCCGTGCTGGCGGTGGCCCTGATCCCGGCCGCGCCGCGCCTGCAGATCCTCGAACTCGGTGACGACACCGCCCGCGCCCTCGGGCTCGACGCGGGCAAGGCCACCGGTTGGCTGATCGCGCTCAGCGTCGGATTCACCTCCCTGGCAACGGCTGTGGCCGGACCGATCGCCTTCGTCGCCCTGGCGGCGCCGCATCTGGCGCGCAAACTCACCCGCACCCCGTCGATCGCGCTGGTCCCGGCGGCGGTGATGGGCGCGACGCTGCTGGTCACCTGCGACTGGATCGCCCAGCACGCCTTCGCCCCGACCACCATTCCGGTCGGCATCGTCACCGGTTCGATCGGCGGCCTGTACCTGGCGTATCTGCTCGTCGCCGAAGCGCGACGGAAATAGGAAGCGACATGAACGACATTCACGCCGCGCGGTTGCGCGCCGACCAGGTCCGCCTCGGGTACAAAGGCCGAACGATCAGCGACCAACTGTCCGTGGACATCCCGGACGGCAAGTTCACCGTGATCATCGGCCCGAACGCCTGCGGCAAGTCCACGCTGCTGCGCGCGCTCGCCCGCCTGCTCGCCCCGGAATCCGGCAAGGTGCTGCTCGACGGCAAGCCGGTGACCGACTATCCGGCCAAGGAACTGGCTCGCCAGATCGGCCTGCTCCCCCAGACCTCGACCGCACCCGACGGCATCCGGGTGGCCGACCTCGTCGCACGCGGGCGCTACCCGCACCAGACGCTGCTGCGGCAGTGGTCGAAGGCCGACGAGGAGGCGGTGGCGGCGGCGATGGCGGCCACCGGTGTCACCGAGCTGTCGGCCCGCCCGGTCGACGAACTGTCCGGCGGTCAACGGCAGCGGGTCTGGATCTCGATGGTGCTCGCCCAGCAGACGCCCATCATCCTGCTCGACGAGCCGACCACCTTTCTCGACATCGCCTACCAGATCCAGCTGCTCGATCTGTGCCGCGCACTCAACCGCGAATCGGAACGCACGGTCGTCGCCGTACTGCACGACCTCAATCACGCCTTCCGTTACGCCGACCACCTGATCGCCATGCGCGACGGGCGGATCGTCGCCACCGGCACCCCCGCCGACATCGTCACCGCGGACCTGGTCCACGAGGTGTTCTCGTTGCGCTGCCGCATCGTCGACGACCCGGAAACCGGGGCGCCGCTGGTGATTCCGCTGGCCGAGAACGCCGCACCGGTGCACTGAAGAAATGAGGAAAACCCCGTCCATGTTCACCAACCGTTCCTCGGGCCGGCTTCGCGCCGCCCTCGTCGTCCCGGTTCTCGCGCTGGTCGCGGTGCTCGCCGGGTGCGGTGACTCGTCGCCGAACTCCACCGATTCCGGCCCGCGCGAGGTGCCGTCCGCGAAGGGCCCCGTCAAGGTGCCCGCCGATCCGCAGCGCATCGTCGTGCTCAACGGCAACCTGGCGGGTTACCTCTACGACCTCGAGGCGCCCGTCGTCGCGGCCGACCCGCGTCTGCTCGGTGTGCCGACCAAGCCGGGCGAGTTCCCCACCGGCTGGGCCGAGGATGCCGAAGCCCAGGGAACACAAGCTGTTCCGTCCGGTGACAACATCAACCTCGAGTTCATCGCCGCCCAGCGTCCCGATCTGATCATCGGCGGTGGCCAGGGCTACCCCGGCCAGCAGTCGGTGAACGCCTACGACCAGCTCAGCGCCATCGCCCCGACCGTGCTGATGCCGACCGAGACGACCAACTGGCAGGATCAGCTGCGGTTCATCGCCGAGACCGTGGACAAGCCGGCCAATGTCGACACCTTGATCGCGAACTACCAGGCCAAGCTGTCGGAGGCCAAGAGCAAGATCAAGCCGCCCGTCGGCGCGACGACGGTGTTCCAGTCGATCAAGAGCCAGAAGCCGACCGTCTTCGTGCCGACCGCCGCGCTGCCCGCGTTGCTCGCCGAGGTCGGTTTCACGCTGGACACGCAGGTGGAGGCCAAGGCCGGTAACCCCGCCAAGGAGCAGAGCGCCGACTTCATCAGCTTCAGCCCGGAGCTGCTCAACACGGTGATCGATGCGCCGGTGCTGTTCACCATCCCGCTCAGCGGCGGCCGTTCGCTCGAGGAGTTGCGCGCCGATCCGCTCTACGCTTCGCTGCCGTCGTTCCAGGCGGGCAAGGTCTTCGAACTGCCCGCGACCAGCTCGCGTCCGGACTACCGCACCGTCATGGCGACACTCGATCTGCTCGTGGAACGTTTCCGGTGACGTCGGGACTGCTCATCGACCTCAGCCCGCTGCGGGCGTCGCGCCCCTTCCGGTGCGCGTTCGCGGCGCGGCTGGTGTCGGTGCTCGGCATCGGGTTGCTCATGGTCGCCCTGCCGTTGCAGATCTATCAGCTGACCGGATCGAGTGTGCAGGTGGCCGGTGTCGCCACCACCACCGCGGTCGCGCTGTTCGCGGGCAGTCTCGCGGGCGGTGTGGTCGCCGACCGGTACGACCGGCGGACGGTGATCCAGTGGGCGCGCAGCGCGGCCGGTATCGGCTTCCTCATCCTCGGCGTGAATGCCGTTCTGCCCGAGCCGTTCCTGTCCGCCATCTATCTCGCGGCCGTCGTCGACGGTCTCGCGGGCGGGGTGAGCGGTTCGGCGCTGATGGCCATGGTCCCGGTGCTGGTCGGACGTGAAAAGGTCGCGGCCGCAGGCGCTCTCGTCTCGCTCACCACCGACCTCGGCACGATGATCACCCCCGCGTTCGCCGGTCTGCTCGTCGCGAAAACCGGTGTGGCCACGGCCTATTTCCTCTGTGCCCTCGCGACCACCGCCACGGTCGGGCTGATCACCGCGATCGGCCCGTCGCCACCACCGCAACGCGACCTGGAGAATCCGGTGCGTGAGCTGGTGGCCGGTATCGCGTTCGCGGTGCGGCACGAGTCCATCCGGCTCATTCTGCTCACCGGGCTGATCGGGATGCTCGTCAGCGGCCCGCTGGTGCTGCTGCCCGCCTTCGCCGATGTGGAACTCGACGCGGGACCGGGCACGCTCGGCCTGCTCTACGCGGCACCCGGCGCAGGTGCGGTGCTCGGCACGTTGACCAGCGGCTGGATGGGGCGCGCGCACACCGGTCGGGCGTTGCTCATCTCGCTCGGGCTGATGCCGATCGGCGTGATCGCGGCCGGACTGTGGTCGCACGCAGCGCTGGTATTCCTCGGTTTTGCCGGATTCGGCCTGGCCAGAGCCGTGAACATGGTGCTGCGCTACACGATGCTGCAGCAGGCCGCACCCGACCACATGCGCGGACGGATGTCGGGCCTGCTGATGGTGCAGTCCGTCGCAGGCACCGCCGTCGGCTCCATGGTGGCCGGTTTCGTCGGCCAGACCTTCGAACCAGGACGCGCGCTCGTGCTCTACGGCGTCGCCGTCCTGGTACTCACCGGCCTGATGGCGCTCGTCGCCGGGCCACTGCACAGAAAGGAAAACGGTGAAGGATCGCAGTGACTATGCGGCGAACATCGCCGAGGTGCTCGCCGGGGACCACTACGCCAAGGTGCCGTACCCGATCGGCCTGCAGGAAGTGGAGGTGGTGCGGGTCGTGCCCGTCGGCGCGGCGCTGCTGCGGATCACCTTCGGCGGTCCGGACATCGCGAAGTTCCACAGCTATGTGCCGGACGAGCATGTGCGCCTGATCTTCCCGGGCGAGGACGGTGTGCTCCGGTTGCCGAAACTCGACGGCACGATGCTCGAGTGGGGCAATCCGCGGCCGATCTCGCGGGAGTACACGGTGCGCCGCCACAGCGTCGAGGACGGCGAACTCGACATCGATTTCGTCATCCACCCCGGCGGTCTCGCCTCGGACTGGGCCGCCTCGGTGGCCCCGGGCACCAAGGTCCACATCGCCGGTCCGCCCGGTGGTGTCGTCATCCCGGAAACCTACGACGACTACCTGCTCGCCGGTGACATCACGGCGCTGCCCGCCATCGCCCGCTGGCTCGAGCGCATGCCGCGCGACACCACCGGCTGGGCCTTCATCGAGGTCGCCGGACCCGCCGAGGAGATCCCCCTCGACCCGCCCGCGGGTGTGACCGTGCGGTGGCTGCACCGGGGTGACGCGGCACCCGGCACGAGCGACATCCTCGAGCAGGCCGTCCGCGAGGTGAAAGTCGCTGCCGGACACCGGGTTTTCGCGTGGGTGGCCGGCGAGGCCGGGTGCCTGCGTGGTGTCCGCAAGATCATCCGCGACGACCTGGGCATCGGCCCCAAGGACTCGCTCATCGCCGGCTACTGGAAGCGCGGCGTCGCCGACTTCGATCGAGAGGAATGACCATGACCGACGAACAGGTGATCGCCGATGTGGCCACCGTACTGGGAGTCGAGGCGACCGAACTGAGCGCCGAGACCGATCTGCTCGACGCCGGACTCGATTCGGTGCGCATCATGTCGCTGGTGGAGAAATGGCGGTCGGCTGGTCATGCGGATATCGACTTTCCCACGCTCGCGGGCGAACCCGTCCTCGGGTCGTGGATCGAACTGCTGGCGTGAGCACCGGGGCGGCGCAACCCTTGCGCCGCCCCGGCTCCCCTGGCGCCGCCGCCTCCGGCTGCCCTGCGCCGCCTCCGGGGAAACAACTCACTCTCGGCGCGCCTGGTCGGCGTCCGAGGTGGTTCAGCTGCCGCGCATCACGCCCGGCGGGAGTTTGCGCGCGCTCCACCCGCCGGCGGCGGCCGTCCGGCACCGGGCGAGATCAGTTCCCGTGTACACCCTCGGTGAGCAGTTGCCGCAGCTCCTTGCGGCTGGTCTTGCCGACGCCGGTCTCGGGGAACTCTTCGATCACGACCACCGCGTCGGGCATCTTCCATGCCGCGACGCCGCGCTCCCGCACGAACTTGCGCACGGCGGTCAGTGTCGGCCGCTGCTCCGGATCGGCGGGCTGCACGAAGGCGCAGATACGTTGTCCCAACACAGGGTCGGGCGTTCCCACGATGACGGCGTCGCGGATGCCCGGGTGCTCGAGCAGATGCGCCTCGAGTTCCTCGGCCGAGACCTTCTCGCCGCCACGGTTGACCCAGTCGCCCGCGCGACCGGCGACGACGAGGTTGCCGTCGGGGCGGATCGACACGATGTCGCCCGTGCGGTACCAGCCGTCGGCGGTGAAGCTGCGGGCATCGGCCTCGGGATTGTCGTAGTAGCCGCGAATCGTATACGGGCCCTGGGTGATCAGGTTGCCCTGTTCGCCCGGTACCACCTCGACACCGTTGTCGTCGACGACCGCGATCTGGTCGAACTCCGACATCGGCCTGCCCTGGGTGCTCACCACCACGTCGATCGGGTCGTCGAGCCGGGTGTAGCAGACCAGGCCCTCGGCCATCCCGAACACCTGCTGCAAAGTGACGCCGAGCGCGGGGCCGATCCGGCGCGCCAGCTCGTCCTGGCAGCGGGCGCCACCCACCTGAAGAATCCGCAGGCTCGAAAGATCGGGCGTGTCACCGGCTTCGGCACGCTCGGTCCACAGTCGCGCCACGGGCGGGACCAGACCGGTGATGGTGACGCCGAACCGCTCGATCAGCGGGAAGGCCGTCGCCGGTGTGGGATCGGGGGTCATGGCCACCGCGCCGCCTGCCCACAGCGCGCCGAGTATGCCCGGCGAGCTCATCGGGAAGTTGTGGGCAACGGGCAGCGTCGCGAGATAGACAGTGTCGCTGTCGAGTTCACAGATCTCGGCGCTGCGGCGCACGCTGTAGAGGTAGTCGTCGTGGGTGCGGGCGATGAGCTTGGGGATACCGGTGCTGCCGCCCGAGAGCTGCAGAAACGCCACGTCACCGGCCGAGGGACCCGGCAGTTCCACCGGCTCGTCCCGGAATTCGGCGATATCACGCGCGCCCTCGGGCAGTTCCTGACCCTCGTCGAGGACGAGCAGCACGTGCCGCAGGCTCGGCACGTTCTCCCGCACCGTCGCCGCGAGCGCCGCGTAGTCGAAGCGCTGATGGGTTCGGCAGGTGATGACGGCTGTCGCGGCGGCGGCCTCGGCGATCGGCACCAGCTCGGCGGCACGGTGCGCGGGCAGGCAGAACACCGGCAGGGCACCCAGCTCGAAGAGCGCGAAGATCACCTCGACGAATTCGGCCCGGTTGGGCAGTTGCACCAGCACGCGATCGCCCGGCGTGATGCCGAGGCGGGCCAGACCGGCGGCGAGCGAACGCGCGCGGTGATGAAGTTCGGCGTAAGACCAGCTGTTGGCAGTGTCGAGGACCGCGATCCGGTCCGGTGCGGCGGCAGCCCGTGCGGCGAGGACTTCGCCGAAAGTCTCTCCGGTCCAGAGGTTCTGGGCGCGATAGCGGTCGGCCAGGTCGGCGGGCCAGGGGGTGAAGCCGGCGAGGGCGGGTTCGGTCAAGTCGAGCACCTCTTTCGAGCAGGCGGTTCGGTGTTTCGGCCAAAAGTTATGAGGGAAGCTAACCAAATAACTGTCAGTCAGGTTAGGCTAACCTCATGTTTAATGGTGATTCTCGCGGTCGGGTCGTCGTCGTGACCGGCGCGGCCGGGGGCATCGGCGCCGCGATCGCCGCGCGGTTCGCTGCCGAGGATCGGGTTGTCTCGTTGTGGGACCTCGATCCCGCGGTGCACGACACTGCCGCGGCCCTCGCTACCGCACGCACGGCGGCCGTGCACGGCGTCACCATCGACATCACCGATGCCGATGCGGTGCGCGCGGCGTTCGATCGCCTGACTTCCGAACACGGCCGCGTCGAGGTGCTGGCGCACGCCGCCGGGCTGATGGTGGGCGGGACAGCCCTCGACCTGGATGCGGACGACTGGGCACGGTGCCTGACCGTCAACGCCACCGGAACCATGCTGGTCACCCAGCGCGCGGCCGCCGACATGGCCGCCGTCGGATGCGGATCCATCGTCGTGGTCACCTCCAACGCGGCGGCCACACCGAGAGTCGGTATGGCCGCGTACGGCGCCGCCAAGGCCGCCGCGACCGCGTTCACCAGGTCGCTTGCCCTGCAGGTCGCGCCGCTGGGCGTGCGGGTCAACCTGGTCTCCCCCGGCTCCACCGACACAGCCATGTTGCGCGACATGTTCGGCGGCACACCGCTGGACGACGCCGCCGAGACCGCGCTGCTCGACGGTGATCCCGCCGCCTACCGGCTGGGGATCCCGTTGCGGCGCATCGCCACTCCCGCCGACATCGCGGGCGCAGTCCACTTTCTGGCGTCCGAAGACGCCCGCCACATCACCATGCACGACCTGCGGGTCGACGGTGGCGCGACGCTCGACATGTGACCGAGAGGATGATCCCCATCAGTACCGCCAGTTCAGACCCCGCTTTTGTGCTGTCCCGTCCGCAGCGGACCGTGTCCGCGAGCGCCGGGACGGTTTTCCGCTCGGCACACGACGCGATCACCGCGCTGCGCAGTGGCCGGATCAGCCACATCGTCGGCGCACTCCCCTTCCGGCCCGGCGCACCGACAGCGTTGTGGGCACCGGAGTCGGTGACGATCACCGACGCGCCCTACGAACCCCGGATGCTCGAGCGCGAGTCGATGACCGATTCGCGGTCACTGCCGCAGTTCGCCTTCGACGCGGCGCTGCCCGCACCGGACGAGCACCGCAGGCGCGTCGCCACCGCTGTCGAACTGCTGGCCGACACCGCCCACCCCGTGCGAAAGGTCGTGCTGGCACGGGCGATTCGGGCTCGCTCGGCGACTCCCGTTCGCGCGCTGGACATCCTCGACCTGATGGTGGCTTCGGATCCGATGTCGAACGGTTTCCTGGTCGACCTGTCCGCAGCGGGTGGCCGATACCCCGGCCGCCATCTCATCGGCTCCAGTCCCGAGATCCTGGTGCGCCGCGACGGGAACCGCGTCGTGAGCTATCCGCTGGCCGGCTCGGCCCGCCGGGTACTCGACGACGGCGATGCCGACCGGGTGGCCGCCGAGACGCTGCTCGCCTCGACCAAAGACCTGGCCGAACACCGCTTCGTCACCGATCAGGTGTCGGCCGTGCTGCGTGATCGCTGCGCCCAAGTGCACACTCCCGCACCGGAACTCATGTCCACCCCGGCGATGTGGCACATCGGTACGCCGATCACCGCCGCCGTCCCGCTGGCGGGCCCGTCGGCACTCGAGCTTGCCGTAGCGCTGCACCCCACCCCGGCGATCTGCGGCACACCCACCGCCGCGGCGACCCGTCTCATCGCCGAACTCGAGGGCGAACGCGGTTTCTACGCGGGCGCCGTCGGTTGGTGCGATGCCGACGGCAACGGTGAATGGATGGTGAGCATCCGCTGTGCCGAGCTGTCCGAGCACGGCACCACGCTGCTCGCGCACGCGGGCGGCGGGATCGTCGCCGCCTCCGATCCGACCGCCGAATTGGCCGAGACCACCGGCAAATTCCAGCGCATCCTCGCACCGCTCGGTATCGCGGACCTGCCCGTCACCGTTTGCTGAGCCGACTTCCGTTCGAACGAAAGACCGTCATGCCTATCCCCCCGATCGCGCCCTATCCGATGCCGGGCGTCGACGAGTTCACCGCCGACCAGGTCGATTGGACTGCCGAACCAGGGCGTTGCGCCCTGCTGATCCACGACATGCAGCAGTACTTCCTCGACGCCTACGACCTGCACCGCGATCCCGCCCGCACCCTGATCGCCAATATCGCCCTGTTGCGCGACCGCTGCCACGAGCTCGACATCCCGGTGATCTACACGATGCAGCCCGGCAATCAGCACCCGTCGCGACGCGGCATTCTGGCCGACTTCTGGGGCAGCGGGATGGCCGAGGGCGCCGACACGCAGGTGATCAATGCCCTCGCGCCCGAACCACAGGACATCCAGGTGACCAAGTGGCGCTATTCCGCGTTCCAGCGCACCGACCTGCGTGAACTGCTCGGTTACTACCGGCGCGATCAGCTCCTGGTGACCGGCGTCTACACGCACATGGGCTGCATGCTCAGTGCCGCCGAGGCATTCATGGGTGATGTGCGGCCCTTCCTCGTGCACGACGCGACGGCGGATTTCAGCCGCGACGAGCACGTGATGGCACTGAACTACGTCGCGCGGCGTTGTGGGGCGGTGGTCGGGACTTCGGAGCTGTTGCGTCAGCTCGATCCCGCACAGGTCGAAGCAGACGCCTGACCCGTCGGCGGACGCTCCGCCATTCGAACCAAGACAAACCTGACACGCCCTCGCGCGGCTGCCGGACTCTTCCCGAGTCCGGCAGCCGCGTGGGTGGGTGGAGAACTTTGACGAAGGAGTTGCTGTGGGCTCGGTGGAACGGGACGACGTGAGCGCCGAACATCCCGGATTACCGCTCACCGGAGCGCAATTGGGCATCTGGAACGCGCAGCGGCTCGATCCCGAGTCGCTCAGTTACCTGGTCGGCGAGGTACTCGAGATCTCGGGTACGGGGCCAGTGGATGTCGCGTTGCTGGACACCGCGATTCGCCGGACCATCGCCGAAACCGACACGATGCGGCTGCGTTTCAGCGAGACGCCCGACGGCCCGTGCCAGCGGATCACCGACCTGGAACCGGAGCTGCGCCCACTCGTCGATCTGCGCGCCGAAGCCGACCCGATCGCCGCGGCGCACCGGCTCGTCGCCGCCGAACGCGAACGCGCCGCGACCTATTGCCGCGACATGGTCGACCGGCAGCTCTACACCTACACACTGCTGCGCCTCACCGACAACGACGTGTGGTGCATCCAGCTCTATCACCACCTGATCATCGACGGCTACAGCGCGGCCATGGTGTCGCGCCGGGTCGCGGCCCACTACACCGCACTGCGTCGCGGTACCGAGGCGCCGCGCCTGCGTTGGGGGTCGGTGGAGACGCTCGTGGCCGAGGACCTGGAATACCGTGGGAGCCAGGCACATCGGCAAGACCGCGAGTACTGGCGCGACAGGCTCACGCCGCTGCCGCCGCTGGACGGGCGCGGGCAGGCGCCCGAGGGCGTGGTCGAGCAGACCCACGAGGTGCGCGCCGTCCTCGATGCCGACCTGATGGGTCGCGTCAAGAAAGCGGCCGCCGAAGCCGGTATCACGTGGGCCGATGTGCTCGTCGCCGGTTACGCGGGGTTCGTGCACCGGTTGCTCGGTGAGACCGATGCGGTCATCGCGCTGCCGGTGATGGCGCGCGTCGGCAAGACCGCCCTCACCACTCCGTCGATGGCGGTCAACGTCTTGCCGCTGCGAGTTTCGGTGTCCGGCCAGGACCGCCTGGGTGAGCTGGGCAAGCGGGTGGCCGACGCACTGCGAGAGATACGTGCCCACCAGCGTTTTCGCGGTGAGGATCTGGCCCGTGAATTCGGTGGGGCACAGACCGGTGCCCTGCTGCACGGCATCGGCGTCAACCTCAAGGCCTTCGACTTCGCCCTCGATTTCGACGGCGCCACCGGCACCCTGCGCAATGTGGCCGGTGGGCCGCCCGAAGACCTCGGTCTGACCGTCACCCCGCTGTCGGAGGACCGCGTGCAGCTCGGCTTCGAGGTCGACGCGCGGTCACTGGACGCGGCCACTGTGCGGCGGCGGATGGACGCGCTGGTCACGCTGATCACTCAGCTGGTCGATGCCGACGAGCCGATCGGCGCGATCACCCTGTACCCGGCTTCGCTCACGGCACGCATCGCCGTCGACCGCGCCGGTGCGGCTCTGCCCGGTCGTCCCGACGACGTCGTCGAGGTGTTCGACCGCATGGTCGCGGCCCAGCCCGACGACATCGTCCTCGTCGACGGCACCCATCGGCTCACCGCGGCGGAACTCGGCGCCCGCGTGCACCAGCTCGCGCGCTACCTGTGTGGTCGAGGCGTCGGCCCCGAGGACATCGTCGGCATCGCCCTCCCCCGCTCGGTCGACCTGGTGATCGCCCTCCTGGCGGTCCAACACGCGGGCGCGGCCTTCCTGATGCTCGACATCACCCACCCCGCCCAGCGCCTGGCAGACATCATCGACGACGCCGATCCGGCCTTGATCCTGACGGATGACATTGTCGCGGAAGCGGTCTTCGCGGAGCGGCTCACGACTGACGGTGCCCCGGACCGGACTTCCGGCGAGGAAGCGACATCGGCCTCGCCGCGCACCGCCGACGAGCAGGCGACCGACTCGCCTGCTGCGCCCCTCACAGACGACGGCGAAGCTGACGCGGTGTTTGCAGCGCAGGGGCAAGCACCGTCCGCCCCTCCCGCCGCGACTGCCGCAGCGCAGCAGCCAGGCGTACCGCCTTCGACTCCCACCAGGACTAGGGCCGCAGCGCGGGCGGACGCCCTGTCCATGACTGGCGACGTGGTGAACCGCCATGTGGCAACGGGAATACTCCTGTTGTCGGACAACGGGGTTCGAGCAGCCATCACCAGCCTGCCGAGCGGGCCGCTGTCGACGGCTGAACTCGCCGCGCCTCGTTCAGCCGGGCATCTCGCCTATGTCGTGTACACCTCGGGCTCCACCGGCAAGCCGAAGGGTGTGCAGATTTCGTGCGGCGCGATGGCTCAGCTGTTGCACCACCATCGGAGCACCGTTTACACCGAGACCGCCGCGCGAGTGGGCGGGCGGCAGCTGCATGTGGCGCACACCTATTCCTTCGCCTTCGACGCGGCGCTGGATCAGCTCTTGTGGCTGTGGTGCGGGCACCGGGTCCATCTGTACGACACAGATATTCAGAAGGACGCGTCCGCGCAGGTAGCGACGTTGCGGGCCGATCGGATCGATGTCGTCGACACCACTCCCTCGATGGCTACCGCGCTGATCGACAACGGGTTGCTCGGCAACGCGCACCGTCCGGAACTGCTGCTGCTCGGTGGTGAGGCGACGCCACCTGCGTTGTGGTCGGCCATCGTTGCGTCGAAGGTGTTCGCCCGCAACATGTACGGGCCGACAGAGGCCACCGTCGACGCGCTGAGTGCGCCGGTGACCGGTGCTGTGCCGCACGTCGGCGGACCGCTGGCGGGTACCCGTGCCTACCTGCTCGACGGTGCATTGCAGCCGGTGCCCGACGGTGAGATCGGCGAGTTGTATTTGGCAGGGCCACAATTGGCTCGCGGTTACCTAGGGCGCATGGTGGTGACGGCGGAGCGGTTCGTCGCCGATCCATTCGCGTCCGGGGAACGCATGTACCGCACCGGCGACCGGGCACGCTGGCTACCTGGCCATGGGTACGACTACCTCGGGCGCGCAGATTCCCAGATCAAGGTGCGCGGTTACCGCGTGGAACTGGGCGAAGTCGAGGCATCGCTCGGCGCGCTACCGGGGGTAGCCGCAGCGGCCGCCACTATCCGCAAGTCCGGCGACAGCACCCGACTGATCGGCTACCTGGTCCCCGAGACCGGCCGCACCCTCGACGCCGACCAGCTCCGTCAGCTGCTGACCACCCTGGTCCCCGACCACCTCGTCCCCTCGGCCCTGGTGATCCTCGATTCACTGCCAACCACCGTCAACGGCAAACTCGACCGCGCAGCCCTCCCCGCACCCCAGCTGACCTCGACCGGCCGACTGCCCCGCACCGAGCAGGAGCGGGCACTGTGCGGAATCGTCGCCGAGGTCCTCGGCCTGGCACGGGTCAACGCGACCGACGATTTCTTCGGCCTCGGCGGCGACAGCATCACCGCGATCGGCGTGAGCAGCCGCCTCCGCGCCCTCGGCTGGGAAGTCCAACCGAAAGCCCTCCTAGCCCAACGCGACCTGGCAACCATCGCCGCAACCGCCCAGATGGCCGAGGTACGCACCGGCGCACCGACCCCGGACGAACCGACCGGTGCCGTCCCGATCCCGCCCATGGTTGCGGCCCTTCTCGAGGCGAACGCGGACTCCCGCACCATCGCCGGCTACGCCCAATGGACAGCTCTAACCCTCCACGAGGACCTGACAGTCGACCACCTCACCACCGGCCTGCAAACCCTCCTCGACCGCCACGACGCCCTCCGCCTCGTCCTCGACGGATCCGGCACCGAAGCCCGGCTCGAGGTCGCCGCAGTGGGCACGGTGTGCGCGTCCGACCTGGTCCGCGAGGTTGCTCCACCACGCACCACCGATGTCACGGCGTACACGGAAACTGCGTCGATCACCCGCCTCGATGAAACTGCCGACGCGACAACAGGACCAGAGCGCGCCGGTGCACCGACGCACACCGAGTCGGTGGCATTCGCGCTGGCAAGGGAATTGGCGCCTGCCGAGGGTGTCCAGATTCGTGCCGCGCTGGTACGTAGCGGGCCCGGCGTCGCCGATCGGTTGGTGCTGGTCGCCAATCACCTGGTGGTAGACGGTGTTTCGTGGCGAATCCTGGTGCCCGAGCTGTATGAGGGCTGCTCCGCCGCGCGGGAAGAACGCCCCGCGCGGCTGGCTGGAAAGGGAAGTTCGTGGCGGCGGTACGCCACGCTGCTCGCCGAGTCCGGTGTTGCGGGCGAGTACCGCGCGGAGCTGGCGCACTGGGAGCGGGCGCTCGGCGACGCGAGCGTCGGACCCCTCGGGGAAAGGGCGCTCGATCCCGCTGTCGATCTTGTCGAGAGCGCCGAGCAGACAAGAACTTTCGCTACACCGGCGATCACCGAAGCCTTCCTCACGACACTGCCGACCGCCTACCGAGCGAAGACCGACGACGTATTGCTCGCCGCACTCATGCTCGCACTCAACTCTTGGCGGCACGAGCGCGGCGAGGCGCTCGAGCCGGGCAGACCGGTCACCGTCGAGGGTCACGGGCGCGAAGCATTGCGTCCCGACACCGACTTCGCGGGTACCGTCGGCTGGTTCACCAGTGAGTTCCTGGTATGGACGCCTGCGACGGGCATCGATGACCCCGCCGGACTCACCGAGGCCTTGTCCGGTGGTGCGGCGGCCGGACACCTGCTGCGGGCGGTGAAAGAGGCCAAGCGCGCTGTTCCTGGAAACGGCGTGGGGTACGGCGTGCTGCGCAGGCTCGACCCCGAGACGGCACCGCGTTTCGCCGACCGACGCGCACCCGAGGTGTTGCTCAACTACCTCGGCCGCTTCGGCGGTGGTGGGACTTCGGGCTGGAGCCTGCCGGAGCACGACGCGTTCGCGGTGACGGAACCACCGGAGAAGGCACTCACCGAAGTGCTTTCGCTCAATGTCTTCGTCCATGAAGCCGCGCAGGCCGGTGCGCCGCGACTGGCCGTGGAGTGGACAGCCGCGAGCCGGATCCTCGGCGCCGACCAGGTCACGGAAATCCAGCGGCATTTCGAACTCGCGCTGGAGGCGTTCGCCGCCCACGCAAGGCTGTACCCCGGCGGACTCACACCGTCGGACTGCCCCGGCGTGATCGTCGACCAGGACACCATCGACGCGCTGGAGGACACGCACGGCCCACTGGCCGAACTGCTCCCCCTCTCCCCCTTGCAGGAAGGGTTGCTGTTCCACGCGATTCGCGACGGTGCCGACGACGTCTACACCCTGAGCGCCCGCGTCGACCTGCACGGCCCACTCGACGGCCCACGGTTGTCGGCGGCTTTCACCACCGTTGTCGGCAGACACCCCACCATGGCCGCCGCCTTCCACTACGAGAACCTCGACCAGCCGGTGCAGGCGGTTCCGCGCTCGGTCGGCATGCCCTGGCGTGAGGTCGACCTCTCAGATCTGCCGCTGCGCACCGCACACGCCGCCGCCGACCACCTCGAAGCCGAAGCAATCCGGCACCGGTTCGCGGTCGACCGGTCACCGATGTTGCGCGCCATGCTGATTCGCCTGCCCGGCGACACCCACCGCTTGGTCCTCAATACCCACCACCTGGTGATCGACGGCTGGTCTACCCCGATCGTGCTGCGCGAGGTACTGGCCACCTATCACGGTGACGAACTTCCCCCGGCCGCCCGGTACAGCGACTACCTGACCTGGCTCGACACCCGCGACCGCGAGGCCGCGCGCGCCGCCTGGGCGCAGCGCTTGGCCGGGCTCGAAACAGCAACGTTGGTCGGCGATTCGACGACCGACGCGGCCAACTCATCTCGCGAGCACGACAACCAGCACCAGCCGATTTCGCCGCACTCGTCGCCCGCAACAGCCGAGGAAGGTGGTCCGGTCGCGGCTTCCCGCGAGCGTGAATTCCGGCAATGGCAGGTTGCGCTACCCACCTCGCTCGCCACCGCGCTGGCCGGACTGGGTCGCCGAGGCGGTCTTACGATGAACACCCTGGTGCAGGGCACTTGGGCGCTGGTGCTAGCCGCTCTGACAGGACGTAGCGACGTCGTGTTCGGCGCGACGGTCTCCGGCCGCCCGGCTGAACTCCCCGGCGTCGCAGGCATGGTCGGTCTGTTCGCCAACACCGTGCCCGTCCGCTGCACCTTGGACGCCCGTCCGCTACTCGACCAGTGGGCCGACCTGCAGGAAAACCAGTTCGCCATGCAGGACTTCGACCATGCGAGCTTGGCGGAGATCGAACGGGTTGCCGGCCTCGGTACCCTCTTCGACACCCTTGTCGCCTTCGAGAACTTCCCCAACTCCGGCCCGGGACAACCGGACTCCCACCACCTCCGTCTCGGCGAATTCCACAACCACGGCAACACCCACTACCCACTCACCCTGATCGCCCCGCCGGGCGACCACCTGACGCTGGTGATCTGGTACGACCGCAGCGTCATCCCCGACACCACCCTCGCCCGGATCGCCGACCGAATCACCACCACGCTGACGGCGATCACGACCGCCCCCGACACCCCCGCGACCCAGTTCATCAAGCCCCTCACTCCAACCGCCACGCCCCCGGCCGCACCGGCACCACCCATCGCATCGCCACCAGAAGTCTTCGCCGAGCCAGTCGTCACAGCGCGGCCCACCGCAACAGCCGTCGACGGCACTCCAGCGACAGCCCGCGTCGACACTGCCGCCCGATCTGCTGCTCCGCTCAACAATGGGGCCTCGCTCAGTCGCCCGATCGTGGCGGCTCCGAGCGGTACCACCCTGGCCCAGTGGGGCATCGCTGTCGATCCGGCAGCCCCGGCGGTGACGGCGGACGGCGTCACGATCGACTTCGGTGAATTCGATGCCAGGGTGAATCGCCTTGCCCGGTGGCTCATCTCGCGTGGTGTCGGGCCCGAGACCGTGGTTGCCGTGGCCATGCCGCGCACCATCGATTCCGTCGTCACGGCGCATGCGATCTGCCGCGCCGGCGGTGTCTACCTCCCGATAGACCCGGAACAGCCCGCAGAACGCGTCGAGAAGATTATCGATACTGCCTCTCCTGCAATGGTTCTGAGCTCGCTCGATGACATTCGCGCGATGGTGGACGAGCAATCGGACGACCCCGCGCAGAAAGAATTCGCCGTTACTCCGCTCACCGATGCGGACCGCCTCGCACCGCTGCGCCCGGCGAATACCGCCTGCCTCCTGTTCACCTCCGGCTCCACGGGAGTGCCCAAGGGGGTGAGCCTGTCGCACGCCGCGATCATCTCCACTTTCGAATGGCTGCAGCGTGAGGTCCGGTTCGGTCCGGGCGACACCATGCTCTACCGCACCCCGCCGATCTTCGACGCCTCGCTCATGGAGATGTTCCTGCCGCTGCACGTCGGCGCCCGGATCGTGCTGACCCGCCCCGGCGGCCACCGCGACCCCTACTACCAGGCACAACTCATGAGCGCGGAGCGGGTCACGGCGATGTGGATGACGACCTCCATGCTCACCGTGCTCGCCGAGGAGGCCGACCTCTCGGGCTGCGCGGACCTGCGCTGCGTGCTCACCGGCGGCGAGGTGCTGCCGCCGGCGACCGCCCAACGGATGCGCGCACTCACCGGGACCGCTGTGTACAACTTCTACGGCCCCACCGAGGCGGCGATCGGCTTCACCTTCCACCGGACCGTCGACGCCGATACCACCTCGGTCCCGGTCGGCGCACCTGCCGACGCCATCCGGGTCCTCGATGACCACCTAAAACCGGTCCCCAAGGGCACCGTCGGTGAGCTCTACATGACCGGAGTGCGGTTGGCGCGCGGCTATCTGGCCCGCCCCGACCTCACCGCCGCAGCCTTCGTCACCGACCCGTTCGGCAGCGGCGAAAGGATGTACCGCACAGGTGATCTGGTGAAGCTGAACCCTGACGGCGAACTCGACTACATCGGCCGCACCGACAGCCAGGTGAAGTTGCGCGGCCAACGCATCGAACTGGGTGACATCGAATCGGCCCTGCTCACGTGCCCCGGCGTGGCCCATGCGGTGGTGCAGCTGCGCGAGGACACACCGGGCGATCAGCGCCTGGTCGCCTATCTCATGGCGAAGTCCGGAATCACGCTCGACACAGATGCGGTTCGCGACCAGCTCCGAATCAAGCTCCCCGCCTACATGATTCCCGCCGCCGTCGTCGTACTGGATCACATCCCTCGCACGGCGACGGAGAAGATCGATCGCCGGGCGCTCCCAGCGCCGGAGTCACGCACCCCGGAAGGCGACACCCACGAACCCGCCCCCGTGCCCGCCGAGGCCACGGCTACCGACACACCTCTCGACGCTGTTACCGGCGATAAGCCGATCCGCCGCTCGGCCCAGCTCGTCGACAGAACGCACGACGAGAATGTCGACACCATTCGCGCGGCAATGGCAGCTGTTCTCTCGGTCCCCGACATCGACACAGACGACGACTTCTTCGACAAGGGCGGCCACTCACTGCTCGCCGTGCGGCTGGTCGGCCGACTCACCCGCGCGGACCTACCCGTGGTCCTCGACGACGTCTTCACCGCCTCGACCCCCCGCAAGCTCGCAGCCCGCATGGGCGCGGCCGACCTCACCACCCCCCCGAAGGACGGCCTCGCCGGCCTGGGCCGCCGCCTCGACCCGGTCCTGGAACTGCGCGCCGAGGGCTCGGTCCCGCCGCTGTTCTGCGTCCACCAAATCGGCGGCACCGCGTGGAAATACGCTCCCCTGGCGAGGCTGCTGCGGGCCGAACGGCCCATCATCGGCCTGCAGATGCCCCACCTCACCGAGCCGACCACGCGGACCCGCACCCTCGACGACCTGGCGCGGTACTACCTGGCCGCCGTCCGTCGCATCCAACCGCACGGTCCGTACCACTTCCTCGGCTATTCGCTGGGCGGCAATCTCGCCCACGCCATGGCCGCCATCCTCGAAGCCGAGGGTGAGCAGGTCGCCTATGTGGGTCTGCTCGACTCGCACCCGTTGTCGAACCTGACCGAGCGGGCCGCCGCGACCCTGGCGGATCCCTCCGGAATGGCCGCCCTCGTCCCCGAAATCGACGAGTACCCAGCCGAATTGGCAGCCGTGGTAACCCACGCCGCGACCGAACTGCTGCGCATGGTCACCGAGTCGGAGTCCCCCTCCTACAGCGGCCCGATGGCGCTGTACTGCGCGGACAACGGCCTCGAACCCGAGCGCGTGCACGCCCAGCTCACCGGCTGGCGGGCCGCGGGCGCCCAGCTGGTTGTCCGGCGACTGCCCTACACCCACAACGAGATCGCGATGCCGACCGGCTGGATCGAGGTCGCCGCGCTCATCGACGCGGATCCCGCCATCCGCACCTGAACTTCCACCTGGATAGAAAGAAGGAACAACTCCTATGTCAGCGCACCGAATGACGGCCCGCATGCGCGCCGCCGTCGCACTCCTGATCGTCGCGGTCACCGCGACGGCAGTGGGCTGCGGCACCTCCACCTCCGAAGGGTCGACCGACACCGGCACCCGGCAGGTGGAAACCGCCAAGGGCCAGATCACCGTGCCCGCCGACCCGCAGCGCATCGTGGTGCTCAACGGCGCCCTCGCCGGATTCCTCTACGACCTGGACGCGAACGTGAAGGCCGCGGATCCGCGCATCCTCGGCGTCACCCTCGCACCCGGCGAGTTCCCTCCGGCCTGGGCCGCCGACGCGAAAGAGCAAGGCACCGAAGCGGTTCCCTCCGGCGACGACCTCAACCTCGAGTTCATCGCCGCCCAGCGGCCGGACCTCATCATCGGCGGCGGGCCCGGTTTCCCCGGCCTGCAGACCATCAAGAACTACGACAAGCTCAGCGCCGTCGCACCGACCGCCCTCGTCCCCTCGGATCTCGCCAACTGGCAGGACCAGCTGAAGACGGTGGCCGACTTCGTGAACCGCCCCGACAAGGTCGAGCCCATGATCACCGCCTACAAGGACCGGGTCGCGGAGGTGAAGGCCGAGCTGAAGATCCCCCAGGGCGCGACCTCGGTGATGCAGTCCCAGGCCGACGGCAAGCCCATCCTGCTCGCCCCCGGCACCCCGCTGTCCAACCTCCTCGCCGACGTCGGCTTCACCATCGACGACAAGATCGAGGCCAAGGCGGGCAACCCGCCCCGCACCCAGGCGGGTGACTGGGTCACCTTCAGCCCCGAACTCCTGAGCACCGTCGCCGACGCCCCGGTCCTGTTCGTGATCCTGCTCGACGGCGGCCGCAACATCCCCGCCCTGAAACAGGACCCGGCCCTGGCCATGCTCCCCGCATTCCAGAAGAACCAGGTCTACGAACTCCCCGCAGCCAGCAAGCGCCCGGACTACCGCCAGTCCATGGCCACCCTCGACCTCCTGGCCGACACCTTCAAGTAGCCACGCGACAGCGAGAGGCCCCGCCGGTGAAATACCGGCGGGGCCTCTCTTGTTCGATGTCGCTTGTCTTACAGCGCCTTCAGTTCCTCGGTGACCGCACCGACGGACTTCTTGGCGTCGCCGAACAGCATGGAGGTGTGGTCGGCGTAGAACAGCGGGTTGTCGATGCCGGCGAAGCCGGAGTTCATCGAGCGCTTGAGCACGATGACGCTCTTGGCCTGGTCGACATTGAGGACCGGCATGCCGTAGATGGGGCTGGACGGGTCCTCGCGGGCGGCGGGGTTGGTGACGTCGTTGGCGCCGATCACCAGGACCACATCGGTGCGGTTGAACTCACCGTTGATGTCGTCCATTTCCTTCATCGCGTCGTAGGAGACCTCGGCCTCCGCGAGCAGCACGTTCATGTGCCCGGGCATACGACCGGCGACGGGGTGGATCGCGTACTTGACCTCGACACCCTTGCCTTCCAGCAGCGACGCCATCTCCTTGACCGCGTGCTGGGCCTGGGCCACGGCCATACCGTAGCCGGGGACCACGATGACCTGGTTGGCGTAGGCCATCTGGATCGCGGCATCGGCGGCGGAAGTGGCCTTGGCCGTCTTGGCCTCACCACCGGCACCGGATGCCACCGCGCCACCGCCACCGAACCCACCGGCGACGATCGCGGGGATGGACCGGTTCATGGCCTTGGCCATCAGGTTGGTGAGGATGGTGCCGGACGCGCCGACGATCATGCCCGCCACGATCATCGCGGTGTTGTTCAGCGCCAGGCCGGCGGCCGCGGCCGACAGACCGGTCAGGGCGTTGAGCAGCGAGATGACGACCGGCATATCGGCGCCACCGATGGGCAGCACGACCATCAGGCCGAGCACACCGGCCAGCACAAGCAGCGCGATCATCCAGAGCTGCGACACGCCACCGTCGTTGGCGCCGAGACCGATCACCACGGCACACACGATGGAGCCGAGCAGCAGCAGCAGGTTCAGCGGCTGCTGCAGCTTGCCGATGCCGATCGGCTTGCCGGACAGGATCTCCTGCAGTTTCGCGAAGGCGATGATCGAGCCCCAGAAGGAGATCGAGCCGATCACCGCGGCGAACAGCGAACCGATGATGATGTGGATGGTCGGTTCGTCGTGCAGCGCGGAAAAGCCCGAGCTGTCGATGAATTCGGCCCACGCGATGAGCGCGACGGTGCCACCACCGACACCGTTGAACGCCGCGACCAGCTGCGGCATCTCCGTCATCTTGGTGCGCACGGCGGGCGGAACACCCAGTGCCACACCGACGATCAGGCCACCGGCGATCAGGACCCAGTTCAGCATCTCGGTGTGCCGGATCGAGATCAGCGTGGCGATCACGGCGATCGCCATACCGACGGCGGCGATCTGGTTGCCGCGCACGGCGGTCTTGGGGCCGGTGAGCCCCATCAGGCCGTAGATGAACATGGAGAAGGCCACGATGTAGAGGCCGTTGACCAGGTAGGTCATATTGTCGACTGCGTGCATCACTCGGCCGCCTTCTTCTTACCCTTGAACATGCCGAGCATGCGGTCGGTGACCACGAAGCCACCGATGACGTTCAGCGTTCCGAACACCACGGCGACGAACAGGATCACCTGGACCAGCAGGGACGGATCCTTCACGTTGCCCAGCGTCACCAGCGCACCGAGCACGACGATGCCGTGAATGGCGTTGGTGCCCGACATCAGCGGGGTGTGCAGGGTGTTGGGGACCTTGGAGATCACCGCGAAGCCGACGAAGCCGGACAGCACGAGAATGGCGATATTGGCGAGAAGTTCGGTGTACATCAGGCTTCCACCTCACGGGTAACGCACGAGTCGGCGAGCACCTGATCGCTGAAATCGGGCGCGAGCTTGCCGTCGACCAGCATCAGTTCCAGCAGCGCGGCGATGTTCTTGGAGTACAGCTCCGAAGCGTGCTCGGGCATGGTGGCGGGCAGGTTCAGCGGCGAGGCGATGGTCACCTCGTGCTTGACGACGATCTCGCCGGGCTCGGTGAGCTCACAGTTGCCACCGGTCTCCCCGGCCAGGTCGACGATCACGCTGCCGGGCTTCATGCCCTCCACCGCGGCGGCCGTCACCAGACGCGGCGCCGGGCGGCCCGGCACGAGCGCGGTCGTGATGACCACGTCGAAACCCTTGATGGCGTCTTCCAGCGCCTGCTGCTGCTTGGCCTTCTCCTCCTCGGTGAGCTCGCGGGCGTACCCGCCCTCACCGGCGGCATCGATACCCAGGTCGAGCCACTGCGCACCGACCGAACGCACCTGGTCGGCGACCTCGGGACGCACGTCGTAACCGGTGGTGCGACCACCGAGACGCTTGGCGGTCGCCAGCGCCTGCAGGCCTGCCACGCCGACACCGAGCACGAGAACCGTCGCGGGCTTCACGGTGCCCGCCGCGGTGGTGAGCATCGGGAAGAACCGGGTCGACTCCGACGCGGCGAGCAGCACAGCCTTGTACCCGGCGACATTGGCCTGCGAGGACAGCGCGTCCATCACCTGCGCACGCGAGATACGCGGAATCGCCTCCACCGCGAAGGCCTGCACACCGGCCGCCTTCAGCGCACCGATCTGGTTCTCCGCGTTGCGGGGCGCGAGGAAGCCGATCAGCGTCTGCCCGGAGGACAGCCTGGCCACCTCGGCATCGCTGGGCGGAGCCACCTTCACCACGACATCGGCCGACCACGGATCGCCGATCGTCGCACCGGCCTCTACATAGGCCGCGTCGGGAATGAGCGCGCCGAGGCCCGCACCGGCTTCCACGATCACCTCGACACCCTGCTTGGACAGGGTGGGGATGATCTTGGGTACCAGGGCGACTCGCCGCTCACCCACGCCGGACTCGCGAACGACTCCGACACGCGCGCCGCGCGGCGAATCCTCGCCAACGTTTTGCGTTGTCTCCACTAGTCAGACTTCCTTTTCGTGCTGGCTTCGAGCCTGGGAACAACGGTTCAGCCGACGTTACCGGTCAGTAAGTTCAACTGAAATCCTCGCAACTGTACTCGGCTCGCGGTGAGCCTAGCGGAGATGCCCGTCACAGCGGAGAACTGGACTCTTGACCACAAAACGGACAGAGCGGACCTGTTTCCGCAGCGACAGCCACTTCCTCGGCCCGCCGGGCGCCGGGTGGCGCCTGACTACACATTCGTAGCCGCAGGTAGGCGAGGACAAGAACGCACAAGCAGGTCCGATACTTACCTGGACGTGAGAGTGCGGGTAGGACGGCCGACCACCGAGCGGGACGTGACGTGTGTCATGCAAGGACTGTTGCGTCCCGAGGGCCACGCCGTAGGGTTCACGGTGTGAACGACTGCGTCTTCTGTCGGATCGTGGCCGGTGCCGCGCCGGCGACCAAGGTCTACGAGGACGACGCCGTCTGCGCGTTCCTCGACATCCGGCCCATCACGCGAGGCCACACCCTTGTGGTTCCCAAGACCCACGCCACCGAACTCGACGACCTCGATCCCGATCTCGGCGCACAGGTCTTCCGCGTGGGTCATCGCCTGGCCCGCGCCCTGCGCCGCAGCGGGCTGGCCAGCGACGGTGCCAATCTCGCGATCAACGACGGCACCGCGGCCTTCCAGACCGTCGGCCATGTGCACCTGCACGTGGTGCCGCGCAAGCACGGTGACAAACTCGGTTTCGCCAAGGGGTTCCTGCTGCGACGTCCGCACGAACCCACCTCGACGGCGGCGGCGATCCGCGCGGGCATCGACGCGCTCGACGCCGAGGCGAATACGCCGGGGCGACAACCTGATCGGCCGGGCCCGTCGAGCGAAGCAGAAGGAGTACAGGGATGACCGAACCGACACCGCCGCGTGAACTGCTCACCGATCTGCTCGCCCAGCAGTGGGAGACCATCGCCACCTTGGTCGCCGACCTCGACGAAAAGGCCTGGCGCCGACCGTCACCCCTGCCCGGCTGGACGCTGTTCGATGTGGTCGCGCATGTGATCGGTACCGAATCGTGGCTGCTCGGGCGCACCCCGCCCGCCCATGACCCGTTGCGCCCCAAGACCGATGTGCGCACGCTGCCGCATGTGCGCAACGAGGTCGCCGTGCTCAACGAGATCTGGGTCGACCGGTTGCGGCCGCTGTCGGGCAAACGCCTGCTCGCGCTGTTCGACGAGGTCACCGAGCTGCGCCGGGCCGCCCTCGCCGCCATGACCGACGAGGAGTGGGAGGCGCCGACGGTGTCGCCGGTCGGGCAGGTGGCCTATGGCCGGTTCATGCGGGTGCGCCTGTTCGACTGCTGGATGCACGAGCTCGACCTCGCCGACGGGATCGGGCGCAGTGTCGACGAGGGCGGTGCGCGCGCGGAGGCGGCGTTCACCGAACTCACGCTCGGGCTCGGGCGCGCGGTGGTGAAGGGCGCCAAGGCACCGGATGGTTCACGGATCACACTCGACCTCACCGGCCCGGTCACCCGGCAGGTGCACCTCGCGGTGGAGGGCGGGCGCGGTTCGGTGCTCGACGAAGCCGACGGGGAGCCGACAACCGTGATCCGTTTGGACTCGGGGCTTTTCGCGCGTCTGCGTGGTGGCAGGCAGTCCGCGGCGACGCACCCGGGGAAGGTGGTCGTCGAAGGCGATGCCGCCCTCGGCGATCGGCTGGTCCAGAACCTGGCCTTCACCATCTGATGCGGTTGTTCCTGGCGTCCTACCGATTCGGCGGTTTCGCCGAGCGGCTCGCCGCGCTGGCGGGCGACAAGGGCAAGGTCGCGGTGATTCCGAACGCGTGTGATGCCTGGCCCGCCGCATGGGCGTCGGCGGTCGCCAGCGACATGGAACCCCTACGCAGGCAGGGCTATTCGCCCGAGGTGCTGGATCTGCGCGAGTACGTCGGGCAGCCCGCGCAGCTGGAACGTCGACTGCGCGGATACTCGATGGTGTGGGTGCGTGGCGGCAACACCTTCGTCTTGCGTGCCCAATTCGCCCGCAGCGGAGCCGATTCGGTGCTTCCCGCACTGCTGCGCGAGGACGCGTTGACCTACGCGGGGTACAGCGCGGGCGCCTGCCTGCTCACGCCCGATCTGCACGGGCTGGAGACGATGGACGACCCGGGCGAGGTGTTGCCCACCACCGGGGCCGCGCCGCGATGGGACGGGCTCGGACTGCTGGATCGGCAGCTGGTCGTGCACCTGGACTCGGCCACCGATCCGGACGGAGAATCGGCGAAAATGCTTGCGCGCTACCAGGAAGAAGGCGTTCCGCACTGGGCGCTCACCGATGACGATGTCGTCGTGGTCGACGGCGAGGACACCGAGGTGCTGCGCGGGTCACGCTGAGGGTCTCAGCGTGCGGTGTCGGCCGCGGCCAGGTCGGGTGCCGGTGTCCGTTTGCGGAATACGATCCAGCGCATCGCGCAGTACATGTACACGGCCTCGCATCCACCGGCCAGCAACCGCGCCACGTGGTATTGCACGCCGAGCGCGGTGAGACCCGAGCCGACGCCGAGGATGAACGCCAGGTAGTTCACCACCACCACAACCACATACACCGCCGCCTGCTTGCCCATCGGGGCGTGCGAGTGGAAGTTGAAGGTCCGATTCAGCAGGAAACTCAGGCCGAACGCGACGATATAGGCGCAGGTGATGGACAACCACACCGGCAGATCGAATCCGTCGTGCAGCAGGGTGAGCAGCAGCAGATCGACGCCGAAGGTGAAGCTGTTGATGAGGGCGAAGCCGAGGAAAGTGGCGGGCACGTACCGGTCGAGTCCCCACGGCAACCGGGCGACAACGCCCTCGCACCAGCGGGTGAACCGGTCGGCGGCCGAATCGGTGACACTCGCCTGCTGCTCCACCCGGTCAGCCTGCCAGCGGCACATGACATCGAGGTGAGCAACGGGCAAACGCCCCGAGCGCTAGCGGCCGACGGCCACGACCGGACCGCGCTCGAGCGCCGCCCACTCGGCGAGGCAACGGCGGCGGGTGAATTCGTCGGCCTCGGCCAGCAGCGCGTCGCGCAGTACGCGCGGGTCGGCGGCCCACGAGCTCGCGATCTCGGCGAGCGCACGCAGATCGAAAAGACCCGTCGACTCGAGGGCCGTCATCCAGTCGTCGTGGTCGCCCGCGTACACGCGACGCATCGCGTCGGCCTCGATATCGGCGCCCAGCAGCGCGCCGACCAGCTCGGCCCGGTCCCGAGGTTCCCTCATCATCCGATCCTCCCTGCGAAAAACGGTGCGGCACAACGACATCGCGTACGCGATGCGCAGGCAACGGAACAAGAAAACACGCCGGGCGCCCCGACAAAATCACACCCTCCCCTGCATTGTGACCACTCGGACGCCGTATACACCAACCAGCCGCGCCGAATCACAATCATGCCCGCGCGGCCCTGTTCGGGCGCACATCACATCTGGACGGTTGATCACCACGGTTCGGCTCTCCAACGATGCCGCCACCAGAGCGTGGTGATCGCATACTCGAGAGGGCCTGGTCGGGTTAGCGTTGGGAATGGACGATCGCCGGGTGGATCTGGATTCGCTGGTTTCGGAGGTTTCCGAGGGGGCTGTTGTAGTCGATGCCGATGTGATGGAGGGGTATCGGCAGGACTGGGCTCGTGATCCCGAGGCGGGAACGCCGGTCGCGGTCGTGCGGGCGCGCAGTACCGCCGATGTGGCGGCCACGCTGCGCTGGGCGCAGGCGCGCGGGGTGCCGGTGGTGCCGCGCGGGGCGGGGTCGGGGCTCTCGGGTGGCGCGACGGCGGTCGACGGCGGGATCGTGCTGTCCACCGAATTGATGCGCGAGATCAGCGTCGATCCCGTGACGCGCACAGCGGTGGTGCAGCCGGGGCTGCTCAATGCGGAGGTGAAGCGGGCCGTCGCGGCGGAAGGGTTGTGGTATCCGCCGGACCCGTCGTCGTTCGAGATGTGCTCGATCGGTGGGAACGCGGCAACCAACGCGGGTGGGCTGTGCTGCGTGAAATACGGTGTGACCACCGATTACGTGCTCGGCATGGAGGTGGTGCTCGCCGACGGAACCGTGGTTCGGCTCGGTGGGCCTCGGCTGAAGGACTCGGCGGGGTTGTCGCTGACCAAGCTGTTCGTCGGCAGTGAGGGCACTCTCGGGGTCATCACGGAACTCACCTTGCGCCTGCTGCCCGCCCAACCACCGCAGGCCACCGTGGTCGCCGGATTCGCCACACTCACCGCCGCCACCGACGCGATCCTCGCGATCACCTCGGCGCTGCGGCCCGCGATGCTCGAGTTCATGGACACCGTCGCGATCAACGCCGTCGAGGACGAGATGCGGATGGGGTTGGATCGCACCGCCGCCGCACTGCTCGTCGCCCGGTCGGACGCACCGGGCGAGTACGCGACGCACGAAGCGCAGACGATGCTGGCGCTCTGCGAAAAGGCCGGGGCGACAGAGGTTTTCCACACCGCCGATCCCGAGGAAGGCGAAGCCTTCACCGCCGCGCGCCGGTTCGCGATTCCGGCGGTGGAACGGATCGGGTCGCTGCTGCTCGAGGATGTCGGTGTGCCGTTACCGCGGCTCGGTGAGCTCATCACCGGCGTGGCCGCCATCGGGGAACGCAACGACGTGCTGGTCTCCGTCATCGCCCACGCGGGCGACGGCAACACCCACCCGCTGATCGTGCACGACCCCACCGACCCCGACAACACCGCCCGCGCCCACCGCGCCTTCGGCGAGATCATGGACCTGGCGATCACCCTCGGCGGCACCATCACCGGTGAGCACGGCGTGGGCAGGCTCAAGAAGGCGTGGCTGCCCAACCAGGTCGGCCCCGAGGTGATGGCCCTGACCCGCCGCATCAAGGACGCGCTCGACCCGGCGGGCATCCTCAACCCCGGCGCGGTCCTGTAGGAACATCCGCCGACCGCGACGGGTTAGCATCCGGTATGACCACCAGGCTCGAGCACAACGTCGCCGATACCCGCTACGAGATCTACCTCGACGATGTCCTCGCGGGATACGCCGACTACGCCGAACGCGAGGACACCAAGGTCCGCGACTTCCACCACACCATGACCTTCCCGGAGTTCCGGGGCCGCGGGGTCGCCGCCGACGTGGTCAAATACGGCCTCGACGACTCCCGGGCCAACGGCTACCAGGTCGTGCCCACCTGCTGGTACGTCGAGAAGTACATCGCCGAGCACCCCGAATACGCCGAACTGGTCCCCTGAGCCCTCACGCGGTCTCGCGGGCCAGTTGGTCCACGGCGATCTCGTAGACCCGCCGCAGCACCTCGAGCTCGGCGGTCTGGCTCTGCTCCGGCATCGAGGACAGCATCACCAGCGCGGACACCACGTACTTCCCGACCCTGGCGACAACGCGCTGCTGCGCGACGGGGGTCTGCACCGGGGGCGCGCCCTCGATACGCGTCTCCTGATTCCCGTTCGTCCGGATGACGACGGCTTCCGTGGCCACCGTCTTCGGCGCCTCCACCGTCGACACGGCCATCTTCAAGGTGCGGTCCCCGGTGCGCGCCTCGACGTTCGCGCACCGCTGCACCAGGCCGGTCAGACCCGCCACATCCGAGTCGGATTCGACGATCTGGACAAGGAACACCGCCGGGCTCGTATTCGAAGCCACCGACTCCCGCGCCCCCGCACCGATCGGATTCTCGATCAGCGGACGGCACGCCTCATCGGTGAAGGTGAGCGGCAACGCCGTACCCGCCTCGGCGGCGGTGATACTCGCCGGCTTGCCCACCAGCGAATACCCGGCCGGATACTCGGCCAGCCGAGGCAACGATTTCAGCGCCACGATCCCCGGCGCCTCCTCCGCCGCACACCCGGCCAACGCCACCCCCACCCCCAACACCGCGACCCACCGAACCACCCGGTCACGTCGCACCACATCACCTCGAGACTCACCCGGCCGCATTCCCGGCCACTCGGGCGATCACGCTAGTGAACCGAACTCGCGACGGAGGGCTACCCGTCACGAGCTGTGCCGATTACCAAACGGCGCGTGTGTCATTCGGTTCTCCTGAACGAGTCATTGCAGGCCACCGAACCCAGAGCTATGCTCCTCGGTTGCTCTCCGCTCGGAACGTTCGATGGCCGGCGAGGAACCGGATGGTGCCGAACCGTCACCCCGATTTTTCTGGACGGAGATCGATGATCGATTGGATGGCTCAGCTCCGCATCGAGACGGAGGTCGCGCACGTCGTCGCGAGCCAGGTGGACGAACACGCGACCACGGCAATAGTGGACATCGGGCTCGACGGCAACCGGGTCGATGTCCGGTGCCAGGCGGACACGCAGTTCATCTCAGAGGACTGGTCTTCGCTGAGCCCGCTGCTCACGGAGCTGATCTCCATGCACCACTACGCTGGGACCGGCCTTCGCGGGGTGCAGTACAACCTGTCGAAAAACCCGATGCGACGTGGGCGTGCAGTTCCGCCTACGACTACGACCCACTGGCGCGCAGTCACGCCACGGCGCCGAAACGGTCTCTCCGGCAACGCATGTTCGGCAGAAGGTGAGCGCTGTGGACAAAACGGAGTGTTTCCGGCTGATCCCGTCCGTGGCGGTGGGTTCGGTGGCGGCAACCTGGGCCGCCGAGTTCCCGCAGTTCGACTGTGTGGTCGGGTATTCCGACCTCGGGCATGTGTTCTTGGCAAGTGCGGCGGGTGAGTACGCGGTGCTGCATCCGTTCGAGGCCGCGGCCAAGAGCTACGGAACCTTCTCGGGGCCGGGGGAATTCGCCGACACCGTCCTCCGGGACCCCGGCTTCGCGGAGTACGTCATGCTGCCCGGCCACGTCGCCGAAATCCGTGCCCTGCTCGGACCGCTCGGCGACGGCCAGGTCTACATCCCGACGCCGTATCCGTTCCTCGGCGGGTCGATGGAGCCCGCGACCTACACGGTCGGCAACGTGTGGACCTTCCTCGACCTCGTCGCCGAAGCGCACGGCCCCAACGCGGCCGACCGGACGCCCACGTTGATCCGCCCAGCGGACGAAAAGGTGGCGGTGGCACTCGAGGAATGGGCGTGGATCGGGGTCGACGGGAAGCGGCCGGTGTTCACCACGCTGTTCGGCGACGTCTTTCTCGGCGACGAGGACGGCGTGTGGCTGCTGGACATCATCTCGGGAACGCTCACCCGCAGGTGGGCGTCGTTCCAGGAGTGCGAGACGGCCCTCAACGATCCGTCGCAAGGCCCACAGGTGCTGCGCGCCGATCTCGTCGCCGAACTCGTCGACCGCGGCATCACCCCGGCGGCCGATCAGGTCTACGACTTCAGTCATCCGCCCGTCCTAGGCGGCGCGATGACGGCCGACAACGTAGAAGTGCTCGACTTCGTCGTCGCGGTCGGGATCGCGGGCCAGGTTCACGAGCAGGCCCGGTTCGTGCCGGAAGGAGCGCGGGTGAGCGTCGAGGTCGCGCCGCGCCGATCCGGCTGGCGAAAGTTGTTCGGCGGCAGATGAATACGAAACGGCCCCCGGCAGGGATCCTGCCGGGGGCGTTCGTGCTGAGGGATCAGCGCAGGAGCTGGCGGCTCATGACGAGGCGCTGGATCTGGTTGGTGCCTTCGTAGATCTGGGTGATCTTGGCGTCGCGCATCATGCGCTCGACCGGGAAGTCGGTGGTGTAGCCGGCGCCGCCGAAGAGCTGGACGGCGTTGGTGGTGACTTCCATGGCCACGTCCGAGGCGAAGCACTTCGCGGCGGCGGAGATGAAGCCGAGGTTCTTCTCGCCACGCTCGGCGCGGGCCGCGGAGGTGTAGACCATGAGGCGGGCGGCCTCGATCTTCATCGCCATGTCGGCGATCATGAACTGGGTGTTCTGGAAGTCGGCGATGGACTTGCCGAACTGCTTGCGGTCCTTGGTGTAGGCGATCGTGGCGTCGAGCGCGCCCTGGGCCAGGCCGACGGCCTGCGCGCCGATGGTCGGGCGGGTGTGGTCGAGGGTCTGCAGCGCGGTCTTGAAGCCGGTGCCGGGCTCGCCGATGATGCGGTCGCCGGGGATGCGGCAGTTCTCGAAGTACAGCTCGGCGGTCGGCGAACCCTTGATGCCGAGCTTGTGCTCGAGCGGGCCGACGACGAAGCCCTCGTCGTCCTTGTGCACCATGAACGCGGAGATGCCGTTGGCGCCCTTGTCGGCGTCGGTCACGGCCATCACGGTGTACCACTCGGACTTGCCGCCGTTGGTGATCCAGCACTTGGAGCCGTTGATGATCCAGTCGTCACCGTCGGCCTTGGCGCGGGTGCGCATGGAGGCGGCGTCGGAGCCGGCTTCACGCTCGGACAGACAGTACGAGGCCATCTTGCCCTCGACCAGGTCGCCGAGGACCTTCTGCTTCAGTTCCTCGGAGCCGTTGAGGATCAGGCCCATGGTGCCGAGCTTGTTGACGGCGGGGATCAGCGAGGAGGAACCGCAGACGCGGGCGACTTCCTCGATCACGATGCAGGTGGCGACCGAGTCGGCACCCTGGCCGCCGTAGGCCTCCGGCACATGCACGGCGTTGAAGCCGGCGGCGTTGAGGGCGGTGAGCGCCTCCTCGGGGAACCGGGCGTTGCCGTCGACGTCCTTGGCGTAGGGCGCGATCTCCTTCTCGGCCAGGCCGCGGATGGCCTGCCGCAGCTCGTCGTGGAAGTCCTCGAGCTTGAACAGGTCGAAATCGGGGTTTCCAGCCATCGAAGGCACACTCCTGGTTCTGGTGGTGTTCGCTGCGCCTCGCACAGCGGGCTTACGTTCGGCACGCAGTGCCAATCCACAGAGATTATACCCGGGGCACTCTATCGCTACATGGGGATATGGGTGTGGCACCGAGTGTCACTGATGTGTGGTGTCGCGAGGCCGGTGGCTCACAGGTTACCGAGGCGCGCGGTGAGCCGGTCGGCCAGCTCGCGCGGCGGCATGTCGCGCGGAAACACCGCGACCACCAGCTCCTCCCCTTCCGCCGCGTCGCGCCTGCCACGGGGAATCAGCGCGAGTTCGGTCCGCAGATCGCTCACCGCCGCCCCCGGCTCGCCACGCACCATCCGCCGCAACAGGTAGTTGTGGGTGGCGGTCACCGCGGCCGTGAACTGGATACGCGCCAGATCCGGCGTCTCCGGCAGCCGTTCGCGCAGGAACTCGGTGAACAACCGCTCGTACCGGAACACGGTGACGATCTCGCGCTCCCGCAACGCCGGCACCCACCGCACCACCTGGTACCGCCGCGCCGCGATATCGCGCCACTGCGTGAACCGCTCGAACACCCCGATCACGGCCTCGCACACCGCATCCCACGGATCCCCCCGCACCTCGGCCAGGAATTCCTGCGCCGAAGCCAGCTGGAACTCGTGATCGGCGAAGATCACGTCCTCTTTCGACCGGAACTGCCGAAAGAACGTCCGCCGGGAAATCCCCGCCGCCACCGCGATCTCGTCGACCGTCGTCGCCTCATACCCCCGCTCGGCAAACAACCGCAACGCCTGATCAACCACCGTCAGCCGAAACTGCGCCGCATCATCCTGTGCCACGGACGTCAACCGTAGTCACCATCGCCCGAGCGCCTCACCGACGCCCACTCGCTCGCGGGCGTCTCACTCACCGAACAGTTGGTCGACCGAAGATACGTCCAGCGATCGCCGCAGCCACGTGGTCAGCTGCGCTTCGTCATCGCAGGCCCGAATCCGATCCGCTGCCACATCGGAGACCGCGACCCCCCTGTGCTGCAGAATCATCAGCAGATCCTGCATGCGCCCCTCAGCGCGGCCCTGCTCCCTGAGCTTCTGCGCGGATTCGGAACGGAAGAACGAGAGATCGGCTGTCATGTACTTCCTCCAGGTCTCAGCGGCTTCGGTATGGGAGATACCCTGCTCGATCAATTCGACGTAGAACTCGGTCGCCTCGTTGCCGTCCATCCTGCGCAGAGCTGTGACGATCGCTTCCAGTATCGCACCGATGTCGTTCTCTCGGGCATGAGTCACCGCCGACAATGCGGCCAGAGGCAGATCCTGGGCCACCACGGCGGGATCGGTGATGGCGGGGACGTTGTGCGGGCCGAGCACAAGCGGGTGCAGGGTGATCGTGGTCCACGACGTGTGCCCGATCGCCATTGGAGCGTCGGCCCATCGTGCCGTCGAATGATCGTGGCAGACGACTACGAGGATGACCGGCAGCCGGTATTTGTTGCGCAGGAACGTGACGTAATACGACCAAGCGTCCGGCCGGGAATCATCGGGCGCCGACTGCGCCTCGACCACCATCAGAAACCGGTCGTCGACCGTTGTGATGTCGAGGACGGTGTCGGCACGCCGTTCGACCGGAGCGGTTTCGGTCAGATCCACGCAGACCTGCTCCACCGCAGTCGGTTTCGCGAACGGCAGATTCAAGACGACGAACGCGTGAGCTATTGCCGCGGCATCGTGCTGGAAGATCCGATGCATCGCTTCGTGCGATGAGGTCACCATGCGGTGAAGGTATGCGACGGTGAATCGTTGTGCGAAAATCGCGGCGGTTCACCGGAATTCGGCAATTCGGGCGGCCGGTCGCCGAGAGAGGCGACCGGCGTGGTCTCTCAGCCCAGGAGTTTGGTGCGCAGGGCTTCGTCTTTGGCTAGGACCATTTTTTCGAGGCCGGCTTGGAACTGTTCCATGCGGGTGCGCAGCGATTCGTCGGAGGACGCGAGGATGCGGACGGCGAGGAGGCCTGCGTTGCGGGCGCCGCCGATGGAGACGGTGGCTACGGGGACGCCTGCGGGCATTTGGACGATGGAGAGGAGGGAGTCCATGCCGTCGAGGTATTTCAAGGGGACGGGGACGCCGATGACGGGGAGGGGGGTGGCGGAGGCGACCATGCCGGGGAGGTGGGCAGCGCCGCCCGCGCCCGCGATGATGACTTTCAGGCCGCGGCCTGCTGCTTCGCGGGCGTAGTCGAGCATGCGCTGGGGGGTGCGGTGGGCGGAGACGACGCCGACCTCGAAGCGGATACCGAACTCGGCGAGGGCCTCGGCGGCGGCTTCCATGGTCGGCCAGTCGGAGTCGCTGCCCATGATCAGGCCGACCTGGGGTCCGGTGGTGCTCATCTGATTCCTTTCGGCGGAGGTGCGGTGCGCGGGGTTGTCAGCGGTTCACTCGCCGTGCGGGTCCCAACCGTCGGTCCAGACCGCGTGCGACATCCAATGCGCGGCGCGCTCGGCCTGCTCCCGGACCTCGGCCACGTCGTCGCCGAGGATGTTGATGTGCCCGATCTTGCGGTCGGGCCGTTCACCCTTGCCATAGAGGTGCACCTTGGCCTCGGGCATCCGGGCGAACAGGTGGTGCAGCCGTTCGTCCATCGACATCACGGGCGCCTCGGCAGCGCCGAGAATGTTCGCCATCACCGTGACAGGCGCCAAGGGGGTGGTGTCACCGAGCGGGTAGTCGAGGACCGCGCGCAGGTGCTGCTCGAACTGGCCGGTCCGCGCGCCGTCCATGCCCCAGTGCCCGGAGTTGTGCGGACGCATGGCGAGCTCGTTGACCAGCAGTTCGCCGTCGTGCGTTTCGAACAGTTCGACCGCCATCACACCGACCACGCCGAGCCCGGCCGCCAGCTCGAGCGCCATCGTCTCCGCACGGGCGCCGGTGTCCTCCGGCAGGTCGGGGGCGGGCGCGATGACGACCGCGCACTGACCGTTGCGCTGCACGGTCTCAACGACCGGCCAGGTGGCCGCCTGCCCGAACGGCGAACGAGCGACCATCGCCGACAGCTCACGCTTCAGGTCGACCTTCGCCTCGGCGAGCAGCTGCACACCGTGCGCGAGCTGGTCGGTGACCAGCGCCGTCGCCTCCTCGGCATCGGCGGGCATCCACACCCCGCGCCCGTCGTACCCGCCGCGCACGGCCTTGAGCACGAAGGGCCAGCCGTGCTCGTCACCGAAGGCGACGGCGTCGGCGGGCGAGGTGACCTCGACGAACGCGGGCACCGGCAGACCCAGCGAGGACAGCTTGGTCCGCATCGCCAGCTTGTCCTGGGCGAAGATCAGCGCCTGCGGCGGCGGCGCCACATTCACGCCCTCGGCGACGAGCACGTCGAGGTGCTCGGTCGGCACGTGCTCATGGTCGAAGGTGAGCGCGTGTGAGCCCTTGGCGGCCGTGCGCAGCGCGGACAGGTCGTCGTGGCTACCGAGCACGACATCGGGACTCACCTGGGCGGCGGGGTCGCCGGGGTTCTCGGCGAGCACCCGCAGACGCTGGCCGAGGGCGATCGCGGCCTGGTGCGTCATGCGCGCGAGCTGGCCCCCACCGACCATCGTGACGGTGGGCATGGCAGACGGATCGAACGAACGTGCAGTCACGTCGTGCAATGTTGTCATGTCGAATGCGAATCTTTGCTACCGGTACACTCGGAACTCGTGTCAATCGTCGACGACGTGGTCAGCGTCCTTCCCCCGCGCCTGCGCGAGCTCGCGCTCCGGCATAAAGAGCTGATCAAGTTCGCCATCGTCGGCGCGACGACGTTCGTGATCGACAGCGGCCTGTTCTACCTGCTCAAATGGACCGTTCTGTCGGAAAAGCCGGTCACCGCCAAGATCATTTCCGGCGTGGTCGCGGTGATCGCGTCCTATGTGCTCAACCGCGAATGGTCGTTCAAGAATCGCGGCGGCCGCGAGAAACATCACGAAGCATTGCTGTTCTTCGGCGTCAGCGGCATCGGCGTGGTGCTGAGCAATATCCCGCTGTGGATCTCGAGCTATGTGTTCGATCTGCGCCAGCCGAATGTGAGTTTCCTGACCGAGAACATCGCCGACTTCGTGAGCGCGTTCGTCATCGGCAATCTGCTGCAGATGGCGTTCCGGTTCTGGGCGATGCGGCGGTGGGTGTTCCCCGACGAGATGGACGAGATCGTCGCCGAACTGGAAGAGCTCGTCGAGGAAGAACCGCTCGGCAAGAGCTGAGCAGGCGCGGTTGGTAACTCAGCGCGGTTCGGTCAGCGTCGCGTTCTGCGACCGGTTGACTTTGGAACCGAGGAACACCGCGAACAGCGCCGGACGGCGACGCTGCAGCTCGAGCCTGCCACCGTCGGCCTCGACCAGGGCCCGCGCCAGCGCCAGCCCCACACCGGTCGATCCACCGGCCGAGAAACCCCGGTCGAAGATGTGCGGGGCCATTTCGTCGCGAATGCCTTCGCCCTCGTCGGCCACCTCGACGCAGACCAGTGGGTCGCGCGAACTCATCGTCGGGACCGTGCGCACCGACACCGTGCAGGTGCCGCCGCCGTGCATGAGGGCGTTGTCGACCAGCACCGTGACAGCCTCACGCAACCGCGAACCGGTGATCGGCGCGCGCAGGGATTCGTCGCCGATCAGGCTCAGTTCGCGGCCCGCCTCGTGGAACGGGTGCGTCCATTCGGCGACCACACCGCGCAGCTCGGCCATCACCGGCACCGGGTCGCGATCGGCGGCGTCCTCGGAGCGGGAAGCGCGGACCAGGTCGTCGATGGCGTCGGTGAGCCGATCGACCTGCGCCATCGCCTCCTCGGCCTCGTGCACGACCTCGGGATCGTTGTGGGTCGACAGCTCGTCCAAGCGCAGCCGCACGGCCGTCAGACGACTGCGCAGCTGGTGGGAGACGTCGGCGACCAGCGCATGCTCACGTTGGAGACGGCCGGCGATCTCGACGGTCGCCGAGTCCAGCACATCGGACACCCGGTCGAGTTCGGCGATGCCGTGCCTGCGCGGGTCGGGCCGAAAGTCGCCCATCGCCAGCCGGGCCGCGCGGGCGGCCACGTCGCGTAGCGGATCGGCGACGCGGCGCGCGGTCACCACGGCCACCGAGAACGCCGCACCGAGCGAAGCGAGCACGGCCAGCGCCACCGCGGCGACGGCCTGCTCCTGGCGGGCGTGCATGGGTCCGGCGGGCACCTCGAGCCGCAACGACGCCGAAGTCCCCATCGACAGCGACTCCACCAGGGGATCGTCGATCTTCTCGGCACCGATGTCGGTGCGCGCGGCATTGTCGGTCGGCGTCGGGTAGACGACGGTGAGCCTGCCACCCTCTGGCACCAGCGCCCGGATGGCGCGCACGTCCAGCCCGTCGTGGACGTAACCGTCGATCTGTTCCTGGGCGATCACCTCGGCCGCGATGCGCTCCAGCCTGCTCTGCAGATCGTTGCGGGTGATGTCCTCCACCCAGAGCCAGGCGGTGTAGATCAGAGGTACGCCGAGCACCACGGTGGTGATGGTGAGGACAGTGAGGATCGAACGCAGGATGCGACGACGCACGACCCGTCAGCTCCGGTGCGTGTCGGTGTTGAGGCGAAAGCCGACCCCGCGCACGGTGACGATGCGCCGCTCGGCCATCGGGCCCTCGTCGCCGATCTTGCGGCGCAGCCAGGACATGTGCATGTCGAGGGTCTTGGAACCACGCAGGTCGGCATCGCCCCACACCTCGCGAAGGATCGTCTCGCGGCCGACCACCTGACCCGCCCGGTCGATGAGCACCTTGAGCAGCTCGTACTCCTTGTTGGCCAGGTTCACCTCGGCCCCGTTCACCAGCACGCGGCGCGCCGCCGGTTCCAGCCGGATACCGCCGACCTCCACCGCGTCGTCACCGATTCCGCTGCGCCGCAACAGAGCTCGCACGCGGGCGAGCAGTTCGGCGAGGCGGAACGGTTTGCCGACGTAGTCGTCGGCGCCCGCGTCGAGCCCGACGACGAAATCGACCTCGTCGGTGCGCGCGGTGAGCATCAGCACGGCGATGTCGGCGCCGCCCGCGCGTACCTGCCTGCACACCTCGAGCCCGTCCATTCCGGGCAGGCCGAGGTCGAGGATCAGCAGGTCGTGGTTGCCTTCGAGAGCGCGCCGCAGCACCGCCGGGCCGAAGCGTTCGACGGTGACGGTGTAGCCCTCACGCCCCAGTGCGCGCGACAGGGGTGCGGCGATCGCCTCGTCGTCCTCGGCCAGAAGTACTGCGGTCATGTGCCCAGGTTAAGTGGTCTGGACCCGCGGCTCACCGGTAGCCGCCACCCCAATGTTGATCGGTCGGCGAGCGGCCCGCCTCGAAAACCTGGTGGTAGAGCAGCGAGTGCACCTGCTGCACCTGGGGGATGTCGTCGTATTCGAGCGGCTCCTCCGACGACGACCCGATGATCAGGGTGCCGGTGCCGAGCAGCCGGTCGAATACCCCGTGACTGAACTGCACGCTGGAGATACGGCTGAGCGGGATGTCGATACCGGTGTGGGTGAGCACGCCCTCACGCACGAGCACCCGCCGCTGGGTGACGATGAAATGCGTTGATTTCCAGGCGATCACCCGCGCGATCACCCGCCAGGCGATGATCCCGAACCAGATCAGGCCGATGAGCACCAGCAGCACGGTTCGCACGTGCCCGGTGGTGTTGCGCCATGCCAGCCCGCCGAGGAAACCGGCGAGGGCGGTGGCGACGATGAGCGTGATGATCGGCCAGACCAGCATCTTCCAGTGCGGGTGGCGGTGCAGGATCAGCTGCTCGTCGGGCGCGAGGACATCCTCCGGGTAACCCATATCCGCACAGTACCGCGCGATGACGGTGCATTTCTCGATGCCACGGCGGAGGCGATACTGTGGATTCCGCGCTAGAAGCCAGGTTTTGCCCATTTCTCCTTGCTCGACAACGACAGTGGAGGCTCGCGTGACCAAAGCTCTGACTCAGCTCGAAATCCTCACCGCTCTCGAACCCGTCGCCGAACAGAATCTGAACCGGCACCTGTCCATCGCCAAGGACTGGCACCCGCACGACTACGTGCCGTGGGACGAGGGTCGCAATTTCGCCGCGATGGGCGGGATCGATTGGGAGCCGGAACAATCCAAGCTCACCGATGTCGCCAAGGCGGCGATGATCACCAATCTGCTCACCGAGGACAACCTGCCCTCCTATCACCGGGAGATCGCCGAGAACTTCTCCCAGGACGGCGCCTGGGGTACCTGGGTCGGTCGCTGGACCGCCGAGGAGAACCGGCACGGCATCGTCATCCGGGACTATCTGGTCGTGACCCGAGGGGTCGACCCGGTCGCGCTGGAGAACGCCAGGATGGTCCACATGACCCAGGGCGCGCACGCACCGGCGAACTGGGGCGGGTTCCTGGTCAACGTCGCGTACGTGACGTTCCAGGAGCTGGCCACCCGGGTGAGCCACCGCAACACCGGCCGCGTCTGCGACGACGCCGTCGCCGACCGCATGCTCGCGCGCGTGGCCACCGACGAGAACCTGCACATGATCTTCTACCGCAACCTGTGCGCGGCCGCCCTTGACCTGGTCCCCGATCAGGCGATGCCCGCGATCACCAAGGTGCTCACCAACTTCCAGATGCCCGGCGCGGGCATGCCGAACTGGCGGCGCAACGGCGTGCTGATGGCCAAGCACGGCATCTACGACCTGCGCCAGCACCTCGACGAGGTGGTGCTGCCGGTGCTCAAGCAGTGGAACATCTTCGGCCGCGACGACTTCGGGCCACGCGGCGAGGCCGCGCGCGACGAGCTGGCGCAGTTCCTGGCCAAGCTGGAGAAGGACGTGCTGAAGTTCGAGGAACAGCGCGACAGGTTGCTGGCGCGCGAGCGCGAGGTCGCCGACCGCAAGGGGGCGGGCGTAGCGGCGCGCTGATCGGCAGCGGCCGTTCGGTCAGGCGTCGTGACGACCACAGCGCCTGACCGGCGGCCGCGAACGCGTCGCGGTCAGTACTGCCCGCGCAGGTGGGTCACATCTCCCGCCGACACCGCTTCGTCGCCGATCAGCAGTCGCCCGGTGGCGTCTACCCCGGTGGCCACACCGGTGAGCACCTTCCCACCCGGCAGCTCTGCCCGCACGTTCACCCCGATGGTCGCGCAACGCTCGCGGTAGGCCGCCGCGAGTTCGTCGGTGGCCCACCCCGCCCGCTCCCAATCGGTGAACCGGCGGGCGAATTCGCTGAGGATCGCGGCGGCGAGCGCGGTGCGATCGGTGGTCTGCGCACCGGCCAACACGAGCGAAGTCGCATGCGGCACAGGCAGTTCCGACTCGTCCAGGTCGACATTGAGGCCGACACCGACCACCACGGCTGGCGCGATGCCGGTGGCGGCGACCTCGGCGAGGATGCCCGCGAGCTTGCGATTGTCGAGCAGAACGTCGTTGGGCCACTTCAATTCCGGCGAAAGACCCGCGATGCCACGCAGCGCGTCGACCACCGCGATACCGGTGAGCAACGGCAACCAGCCCAGCGCCACCGGGTCGATCCCCGGCAACCGGACCAGGATCGACAGCGAGATCTGCGCCCGCGGCGGGCTCACCCACTCGCGGGCGTGTCGACCGCGTCCGGCGACCTGCTCCTCGGCGAGCAGTGCCTGCCGGTCGACAGCGGGATCGGCCGCGCGGGCCACCAGATCGGCATTGGTCGAACCGGTCGATTCGACGACATCGATCCGGTCGAAGAACACCGGTGCCGGGGAGACGAGAGAGCTGCGCAGACGGTGCGCGTCGATCGGTGCCCTGTTCATTCCTGGCACGCTACCTGTCGCCGCGTGCTATGGGGCATCACCACACCTAGCTGCGGTTTCTGTACTGGCCGGTAGGCGCACTGCCGTAGTGCGGGGCGGTATCACTCGTTACACTCGCAACCCATGACGAGTGTCCAGCAGCAGCCCGCGTCGGAATCGGCGGGCGCCCCCGACATCCACACCACCGCCGGGAAGCTGGCTGATCTGCGGAATCGGCTGGAAGAAGCGCAACACCCGATGGGTGAGGCCGCCGTCGACAAGGTGCACGCCAAGGGCAAGATGACCGCCCGCGAGCGCATCCTCGCACTGGTCGACGAGGGCTCCTTCGTCGAGCTCGACGCCCTGGCCAAGCACCGCAGCGTGAACTTCGGGCTGGAGAACAACCGTCCCACCGGCGACGGCGTGGTCACCGGTTACGGCACCATCGACGGCCGCGACGTGTGCCTGTTCTCCCAGGACGTCACCGTCTTCGGTGGCTCCCTCGGCGAGGTCTACGGCGAGAAGATCGTCAAGGTGATGGACCTGGCCATCAAGACCGGCCGTCCGCTGGTCGGCATCAACGAGGGCGCGGGCGCGCGCATCCAGGAGGGCGTCGTCTCCCTCGGCCTCTACGGCGAGATCTTCCACCGCAACGTGCAGGCCTCCGGCGTGATCCCGCAGATCTCGCTGATCATGGGTGCCGCCGCCGGTGGGCACGTGTATTCCCCCGCGCTCACCGACTTCGTGGTGATGGTCGATCAGACCTCGCAGATGTTCGTCACCGGTCCCGACGTGATCAAGACCGTCACCGGTGAAGAGGTCAGCATGGAAGACCTCGGCGGCGCGCACACCCACATGGTGAAGTCCGGCGTCGCCCACTACGTGGCCTCCGGCGAGCAGGACGCGCTGGACTACGTCAAGGACCTGCTGAGCTACCTGCCGAGCAACAACCGCGCCGAGGCACCGCGCACCGAGCCGACCGACCCGATCTTCGGCGCCATCGAGGACTCGCTCACCGAGGAAGACCTCGAGCTCGACACGATCATCCCGGATTCGCCGAACCAGCCCTACGACATGCACGAGGTCATCCGTCGTCTGCTCGACGACGACGAGTTCCTCGAGGTGCAGGCCGAGCGCGCGATGAACATCATCGTCGGCTTCGGCCGGGTCGACGGGCGCAGCGTCGGCATCGTCGCCAACCAGCCCACCCAGTTCGCCGGCTGCCTCGACATCGACGCCTCGGAGAAGGCCGCGCGCTTCGTCCGCACCTGCGACGCCTTCAACATCCCGATCATCACCCTGGTCGACGTGCCCGGCTTCCTGCCCGGCACCGGCCAGGAATACAACGGCATCATCCGCCGCGGCGCCAAGCTGCTCTATGCCTACGGCGAGGCCACTGTGGGCAAGATCACGATCATCACCCGCAAGGCTTACGGCGGTGCCTACGACGTGATGGGTTCCAAGCACATGGGTGCCGATGTGAACCTCGCGTGGCCGACCGCGCAGATCGCCGTGATGGGCGCCTCGGGCGCCGTCGGTTTCGTCTACCGCAAACAGCTGGCAGAGGCCGCCCAGAACGGCGCCGACGTCGACGCTTTGCGCCTCGAGCTGCAGAACGAGTACGAGGACACCCTCGTGAACCCGTACGTGGCCGCCGAGCGTGGCTACGTCGACGCGGTCATCCCGCCGTCGCACACGCGAGGCCAGATCGTGTCGGCGCTGCGACTGCTCGAACGCAAAATGGTGACCCTTCCCCCCAAGAAACACGGCAACATTCCGCTCTGAAAACGCGATATTCCTCGTGTGCCGCGCACACTTGTTGGGGAAATCAACTATTGCCCGGCGCTGTTGCACCGGGAATGATCGCGGACACCGCGCCGTGAACCGAAGTACGCGCAGGAAGGATCTGGCACTGTGACCACTGTGGCAGAAGAAGACGTGCTGACCGCCGCCGAGCTCGAGCTCGCTGTCGAACCACTCGTCGACGAGGTCGAACTGTCTACCGACACGCTGACCGAGGCCCCGGCGGAACCCGCCGGTGAGCCGCTGTTGCGCATTCTCAAGGGCTCGCCCACCGACGAGGACGTCGCCGCGCTGGTCGCGGTGTTCAGTGCCGCCGCCGCGAGTGCGCCGGCGCCGACCGCTCCGCAGCCGGTCGACGGCTGGGGTCAGGCGACGCTGATGCACCGGGGTTCGTCCCCGTTCTCGCCGTACGTGTACCCGCTGCTGTCGCACCTGCGCTGAGGGTGACCCGGCTGGTCTTGGCCTCCGCGTCCCCCGCCCGGCTCGGGGTGCTCCGGACGGCGGGTATCGATCCCGTCGTCCGCGTCTCCGGCGTGGACGAGGACGCGGTCTCGGCCGCGCTTCCCGCTGATACGCCCGCCGACGATGTCGTTGTCGCCCTGGCCCGTGCCAAGGCGCTCGACGTGGCGGGCTCCATTCCCGAACTCGCCGCCGACTGTGTCGTCGTCGGCTGCGATTCCATGCTGCTCGTCGACGGGCGGCTGCAAGGCAAACCGCACACCCCCGAGGTGGCGCGCGAGCGCTGGGCGAGCATGGCCGGGCGCAGCGCCGATCTGCTCACCGGTCACTGCGTGCTCCGCCTGCGCGACGGCGAGGTCGTCGCCGAATCGGCCGAATGCAGTTCCACCACCGTGCATTTCGCCAAACCCGGCCCGGACGAACTCGAGGCCTACATCGCCACCGGCGAGCCGCTTCAGGTGGCGGGCGCGTTCACGCTCGACGGTCTCGGCGGCTGGTTCGTCGACCGGATCGAGGGCGATCCGTCGAGTGTCATCGGGATCGGGCTACCACTGCTGCGCAGGCTGCTCGAAGACGTCGGCGTCGGTGTCACGCAACTGTGGCGGGACGCGCGGTCCTGACGGCGTGATCGTGCGCTGAGCGGCCTGGTCCGCACCGATCGCCGGCCGAGCGGGCCGCTCGCCGTGCTCCTCGGCCGCGTGCTCGACGGCTTCCGCCCCGAGGGTGAGTTCGAGCCGGGCGTGGCACAGTTCCGGTTCGGTGAACGGGTGCAGCCGCACCTCCACCCGGCCGCGCGCACCGTTGCGTTCCAGCACTTCGCGCATCAGACCCACGTGCACTCCGCACACCACTTCGGCGTGTGAGCGGGCCAGTTCGCGCAGCGGGCAGGCGGTGAGATTGATCCCGACGTGCTCGTCGGTCTCGCCGACCGGGTCCTTCTCCGGCGCGAAGCCGAGTTCCGACATCAGCGACATGGTGATGTCACGGGCGTCGGCGAGAGTTTCCACCTGGTGGGAGCCGATATCCATGCGACGGCCCCACGCGCGGCCCGCCTCGATGGCGGCGGCGGAGCGACTCAGCGGGTCGGGTCCGAGGTGGTCGGCCAGCACCTGGGCCAGTTCCTGATAGCCGACCGACCGCTGCACCGCGCGATAACCGATGCGAGGTCGGCCACGTCCGCGCGGGGGTTGCTGGAACTGGCGCACGAGCGATTCGCGGGTGAGAACGTCGAGGTGGAAACGGACGGTGGTGACGTGCTGTCCGGTGATGCGGGCCAGTTCCTGGGCATCGAGGGGCTCGGTGGCGCCACGTAGGATCGCGAGCAGTCGCCGTCGCGGCCATGAATCGGACATAGCTCACCCCTCCTCTCCAGAGACTTTATCGGACAGCTCTGCGCTTTATTCGCCCATTGCGTCGATTCGTGATGTGCCACCACAGACATACCATCGGCTACGGCCTCGACACTGCCGCACCCGCCCAACTCTCGCGTGAAGGACCACACTGTGCCCGTCGCCCCGGATCCGCACCCCGCCTACGGTTCCTACGCAGTCCCGCATCGATTGGTAACCACCGAATGGCTGTCCGCAAACATCGGGGTGCCCGGTGTGAAGGTCATCGAATCCAACGACGACATTCTTCTCTACGACATCGGACATGTGCCCGGCGCGGTCAAGATCGATTGGCGTGGTGATCTGAGCGACCCGGTGACCCGCGATTACATCGATGGTCACCGATTCACCGAACTGATGCGCGCCAAGGGTATCCGGCGCGAGGACACCGTGGTGATTTATGGCGATCGCGGCAATGCCCAAGCCGCGCACACCGCCTGGATCTTCACCCTGTTCGGCCACGAGGACGTGCGCCTGCTCGACGGCGGCCGCGACGCCTGGATCTCCGAGGAACGCGACACCACCTTCGAGACGCCTGTCCCCGAGCGCAGCGACTACCCGGCGGTCGAGCGTGACGACACGACCGCCCGCGCGTTCCGCGAGGAGGTTCTCGCGCGGCTGGGCCGCCCGCTCGTGGACGTGCGCTCGCCGCAGGAGTACGCGGGCGAGTCCGGCGGCGACAAGGAACCGGAAACGCAACGGGCGGGCCATGTGCCAACCGCCGTTAACATCCCGTGGACACTTGCCTGCTCACCCGATGGAAGATTCCGTTCGCGCGCCGAACTCGACGAGGTCTACGGCGCCCTGCCCGCCGAGGATCTCGTGGTCTACAGCCGGGTCGGCGAACGCTCCAGCCACACCTGGTTCGTCCTGACCTTCCTGCTCGGCCGCAGGTCGGTGCGCAATTACGACGGTTCGTGGATCGAATGGGGCAACTCGGTTCGCCTGCCGATCGCCGCGGGCGACGAACCGGGCACCGTCGATCAGCGGAATTGAAACGGGTTCACAGGTCGGCGCGCCGCGTAGTGTGACCTACGACCTACTGAACAGTAGGGCTAGCCGAGTTCGGGGCGAATTGGCACACTGCCTACACTCGCCCGAGACGAAAGTTGTCGATACCGGGCGCGGGGCCCACACGGTGACCCGTCCGAAGCGACCAAAGATTGCACACAGGAGGCTCAGTGCCCAGCCATGCCAGCGCACGGATCACGAAGGTACTCGTAGCTAACCGCGGCGAGATCGCGGTCCGCGTGATCCGGGCTGCCAAGGACGCGGGGATCACCAGCGTCGCGGTGTACGCCGAGCCCGATGCCGACGCTCCCTTCGTGAAGCTCGCCGACGAGGCGTTCGCCCTCGGTGGCCAGACCTCGGCCGAGTCGTACCTCGTGTTCGACAAGATCCTCGACGCCGCCGCCAAGTCCGGCGCCGACGCGATCCACCCCGGCTACGGCTTCCTCTCCGAGAACGCCGACTTCGCCCAGGCCGTCATCGACGCCGGGCTGATCTGGATCGGCCCCTCGCCGCAGTCGATCCGCGACCTGGGTGACAAGGTCACCGCCCGCCACATCGCCGAGCGCGCGCAGGCCCCGATGGCCGCGGGCACCAAGGACCCGGTCAAGAACGCCGACGAGGTCGTCGCGTTCGCCAAGGAATACGGCGTCCCGGTCGCGATCAAGGCGGCCTTCGGTGGTGGTGGCCGCGGCATGAAGGTCGCCCACACCATCGAGGAGATCCCCGAGCTGTTCGAGTCGGCCACCCGTGAGGCCGTCGCCGCCTTCGGCCGTGGTGAGTGCTTCGTCGAGCAGTACCTGGACAAGGCCCGCCACGTCGAGGCCCAGGTCATCGCCGACCAGCACGGCAATGTCGTCGTCGCCGGTACCCGTGACTGCTCGCTGCAGCGCCGCTTCCAGAAGCTCGTCGAGGAGGCGCCGGCGCCGTTCCTGTCCGACGAGGTTCGCGCCAAGATCCACGACTCCGCCAAGCGCATCTGCCGCGAGGCGGGCTACTACGGCGCGGGCACCGTGGAGTATCTGGTGCAGGGTGAGACCGTGTCGTTCCTCGAGGTGAACACCCGCCTGCAGGTGGAGCACCCGGTCACCGAGGAGACCGCGGGTATCGACCTGGTGCGCCAGCAGTTCCGCATCGCCGAGGGCCACGAGCTGAGCATCACCGAGGACCCCGCACCGCGTGGTCACTCGTTCGAGTTCCGCATCAACGGTGAGGACGCCGGTCGCGGCTTCCTGCCCGCCCCCGGCCCGGTCAACGTGTACCGCGAGCCCTCGGGCCCCGGCGTGCGCGTGGATTCCGGTGTGGTGGCAGGCAGCGTCATCGGCGGTCAGTTCGACTCGATGCTGGCCAAGCTGATCGTCACCGGCGAGAACCGCGAGCAGGCGCTGCAGCGCGCCCGTCGCGCGCTGGCCGAGTACGAGGTCGAGGGCCTGGCGACGGTCATCCCGTTCCACCGCGCGATCGTCGAGGACCCGGCGTTCATCGGTGACGGCGAGAAGTTCGACGTCTACACCAAGTGGATCGAAAACGAGTGGAACAACACCGTCGAGCCGTACACCGGCGGCGGTGCCCCGGCCGACGACGACGAGGAACTGCCCCGGCAGAAGGTCGTCGTCGAGGTCGGCGGCCGGCGCGTCGAGGTGTCGCTGCCCGGTCAGTTCTCCCTCGGTGGCGGCGCGGCCGGTGCGGCCGGTAACGGTGTGGTCCGCAAGAAGCCCAAGCCGCGCAAGCGTGGTGGCGGCGGTGCCGGTGCCGCGTCCGGTGACGCGGTCACCGCGCCCATGCAGGGCACCGTGGTGAAGGTCGCCGTCGAAGAGGGTCAGACCGTCGAGGCGGGCGACCTGATCGTGGTGCTCGAGGCCATGAAGATGGAGAACCCGGTCAACGCGCACAAGGCCGGTGTGGTCACCGGGCTGGCCGTCGAGGCGGGTGCCGCCATCACCCAGGGCACCGTCCTGGCCGAGATCAAGTAAGACGACATTTTCGCGAACGGACGCCGGTCTTTGTAGACCGGCGTCCGTTCGCGTTCAGGGGCGATTGCCCTGAGTGAACGGGCGGCGAAGATCGCGGTCGCGGCCGGGCGCCGTGTCTGTGGCCTGTCGTAATGTGGGTCGGGTGACCAGCAGTGCGCACATCGAACCGGATTCCGCAGCCACACCGGATCCGGTGCCGGTCGCCGAGGTGATTCGCGGCAGGCAGGCCGCCGGGCATCGCGACGACGGCCATCGTCTCGCCCTGGTGATCGAGGGCGGCGGCAGCCGGGGCGTGTATTCCAGCGGCATGGTGCAGGCGCTCGAGGAGCTCGGGCTGTCGACGGTGTTCGATGCCGTGTACGGCACGTCGGCGGGGGCGATCAACGGGGCGTGGCTGCTGTGCGGGCGGGCCGCGTCGGGGATGCGGTCGTGGACGGATCGCACCATCATGCGGCGAGTGGTCGACCCGGTGCGGATCGTGCGCGGGCGACCGGTTTTCGATCTGCACTACCTGGTGCACCGGGTGTACGACGGGATCGAGCCGATGGACTTCCCGGCGATCCTCGCCAATCCGACCAGCTTCCATCCGATCGCCACCGATACCCGCACCGGGCAGCCGGTCGATCTCGCGCCGTACATCGTCGACAAGCCGACGCTGCTCACGGCTTTGCGCGCGTCGGCGGGATTGCCGTTGCTCGCGGGCCCGCCGGTGGAGCTGGCAGGCCGCAGTTATTTCGACGGCGGCCTCTCCGAGACCGTGCCGATCCGGAGCGCGGTGAGCGCGGGCGCCACCCACGCCCTCGTCCTGCGCACGCGACGAACCGGGGAGCTACGTCCGCCCGCTCCCCTGGTGCACCGGGTGGTCGGCGGCGGATATCTGCGTGCGGTCGCACCCGGCGCCTTCCGCGCTTGGTCGGCGCGACCCGGTCAGCAGGCGGTGGAAGACACCTATCTGGCCGGACTCGGCGACCGGGTACTGCAGGTGCATCCCCCTGCCGACGCCCCGCCGGTCGACAGCGCCGCCCGCGACACCACCCTGCTCACCCAGGCCCTCGACCTCGGACGCGCCGCCGTCCACGCGCTGCTCGGTGACCGACCGAGCCTGGCCTGAGGCGACCCCCGGAACTCCGGGGCACCGGTTTTGCCGGATTTCCCAGTTCTGCCCGCTCCCTTAGCGTCTCACCGGCGAGGGCATGAGCAGAGGAGACCGGGATGGGTACGCAGGTGCTGGCTCGACCGCCGGTGGAGTCGGCCGGTCATGAGGAGCCGCAGGAGCGGGGGTGGCATCCGGCCGTCCGGGTGCTGTTCCGGTTCACGTTCGTCACCGTGGGAATCGGGATGGCCGGTGCGTGGTTGCTGCACGCGCTGCTGCGCACTCTCGGACTACCGCAGCAGGTGGTGGCCGAGATCGGCAAATGGACTGCGCTGCATCCGCTCACGGACTGGGTGGGCGCCCAGCTCTTCGATGTCCGGGTCGACTACACGGTCACCGGTAGTGGCGACACAGCCGCCAAGTGGATCAGCGTCCTCACCCTGATCCTGGTCGCGGTTCCGGTGACCGCGGTGTGGTCGGTACTCGACCGGCGGCGCCCCGACTATGCCCGCCTGTACGGCTGGTTCCGGTTGCTGGTGCGGTTCACGCTGGTGAGCGCGCTGATGCTGTACGGGATGATCAAGCTGATGCCGACCCAGATGTCGTTCAATCTGGAGCGGCTGGTCGAACCGTTCGGGCACATGAGCCCGATGGCCGTGCTGTGGGCGCAGTCGTCGCTGTCGGAACCGTACGAGATGGCGCTCGGGGCGGCCGAGGTGACGGCGGCGGTGCTGCTGATCCTGCCGCTCACCGCCGGGCTCGGCTCGGTGCTCGCGGTGATCGTCGCGCTGCAAGTGGTCTTGATGAACCTCACCTTCGATGTGCCGGTGAAGCTGTTCGCCCTCCAATTGCTGCTGTACGCAGTGTTTCTCGCGGCACCTGATCTCGCACGTCTGGTCCGGGCGCTGCTCGGCCGTGCTGTCGAAGCGAGCCCGCCGACCACCCTGCTCACCTCACCGCGTGGCAACCGCTTGATGCTCGGTGCTCAGGCACTGCTCGGGCTGTGGTTCCTCGTGGCCACGGCGGTCGAGGCCTACGACGGCTGGCACACCTACGGCAATGCCCGGCCGAAGTCGCCGCTCTACGGCATCTGGAATGTCACCGAGTACTCGGTCGACGGCGAGCAGGTGCCCGCGCTGGTCGACCTCGACGCACCGGCAACCGGCCTGCCGAACGCGACCGAACGGTTCCGCCGCATCATCTTCGACATCCCACAGGGCATGACGGCCCAGCGCCTCGACGATTCGCTGGTGTCCTTCCCCGCCCGCGTCGACACCGGAAAGCAGACCGTCACCTTGTCCAAGGACACCACCCACCAGTGGACCATCGCGTCCTTCACCTACCTTCGCCCACAGGAGAATCAGCTGATCCTCGAGGGCAAGCTAGGCGGCCGCCAGGTGCGGATGCGGCTCGACCAGGTCGACCTCGACCAGTTCCCCGTCGTCTCGCGCGGCTTCCACTGGGTTCAGGCCACCCCGTACTACCGGTGACGCCCCGGCTAGGCTCGGCCCGTGGAACCGATCGAGATCAACGCAGGCTCCTGGTATCTGCGTGCCCTGCGCGCCGACGACCGCATCGATGACCGGCCCGCGCTCGCCGAAGCAGGCATCGTCGACCCCGATTACATCGCCCGCCGCGACAGCGGCTGGGCGGACGAATCGCATCTGTCGTGGGCGGTGTGCGTGCCGACCACGGCGGAGATGATCGCCGAGATCGGCGTCACCCCCGACGCGGACGGCACCGCCCTGATCACCGGTTGGGCGCGCGACGGATTCGCCGACGCCCTGGCCACCGGCGTCGAATCGGTGACCCGTTTCGTCGCAGGCGCCCTCGCCCTCACGCCGCGGCTCAGCCCCGAATTGGGCTGAGCCCCTCCGGTGTCGGGTCCCGTCAGTAGACGCAGGGCTTGGGCCGGCCTGCCCAGCCGCCGTTGAGGAATTCGCATACCGCCGAGAAGATGTCGCCCGTCGAGGACCCGACCTGGGTCGCGGCGGGGGCGGTATCGGGTCCGGTCACCGCGTTCGCGGTCGTGACGGGGAGGGCGAGGCCGGCGATCACAGCGCTGACAGCAACGAGCTTCTTCATCGAGAGTCCTGTTCGGTAGTTGTCGATCGAGTTGTTCGCTCGGAAGACGAGTCTGGCATATCTGACCGTTCGGTCAAATACCCGGCGGCACCGAATCCGGTTCCTCTCAACAGGTTTACCGTCATTCCACGATGGTCGCGAGTACCCGGTCGAGGGCGTCCACAACCTTGCCCAGTTCCGCTTCGGTGACGGTGAGTGCCGGACGGAACCGGATTCCGCGCTCGCCGGTCCCCAGCAGCAGCACGTGTTCACGCTCGCGCAGGGCCGTCACCACCCGGTCCCGCAGTTGCGGCGTGGCAAGGGTGATCGCGCACATCAGCCCACGCCCACGCACCTCGCTCACCATTTCCGGGTACGCGGCGGCGAGCTGACCGAGCTGATCGAGCAGGTACCGGCCGAGGGGGCCGACCTTGTCGATCACCCGATCCTGTTCCAGCACTTCGAGAATGCGACGCGCGCGCACCATGTCGGTGAGGTTGCCACCCCACGTGGAGTTGAGCCGCGAACTCACCCGGAAGACATTGTCGGGAACCTCGTCGACCCGGCCGCCCGCCATGATGCCGCAGACCTGGGTCTTCTTCCCGAACGCCACCACATCCGGAGCGACATCCAATTGCTGGTAGGCCCAGGTGGTACCGGTGAGTCCGACACCGGTCTGCACCTCGTCGAGGACGAACAGGGCGTCGTTGTCGTGGCACAACCGCTGCATCGCGGCCAGGAACCGCGGCCGCAGATGCCGGTCACCGCCCTCGCCCTGAATGGGTTCGGCGATGAAACAGGCGATGTCGTGCGGACGGTCGGCGAACGCGCGGGCGGCCTGAGCGAGGGTTTCGGCTTCGAGCGCGTCGAGGTCCTCGCCCGCGAAGGTGTGCGGGGTGTCCAGGCGTGGCCAGTCGAACTTGGGGAAGCGCGCGGTCTTGACCGGATCGGTGTTCGTCAGCGACATGGTGTAGCCGCTGCGCCCATGGAAGGCGCCGGTCAGGTGCAGCACCTGGGTGCCGAGTTCCGGTGAGCGGCCGTGGGATTCGTTGTGCCTGCTCTTCCAGTCGAAGGCCACCTTGAGCGCGTTCTCCACCGCGAGCGCACCACCGTCGACGAAGAACAGGTGCGGTAGCCGCGGATCACCGAGCACGCGGGCGAAAGTGTCGACGAAGCGGGCCATCTCGACGGTGTAGACGTCGGAATTGCTCGGCTTGTTCACCGCGGCGGTGGCCAGTTCGGCGCGGAAGCGCTCGTCGCGAGCGAGCGCCGGATGGTTCATGCCGAGGGCGTTGGAGGCGAAGAAGCCGAACATGTCGAGATAGGCGGTGCCGTCGCGTTCGTCGATGAGCGTGCGGCCGTGGGACTTGTGCAGATCGAGCACAAGGTCGAAGCCGTCCGCGAGGATGTGCGAGGACAGGATTTCGTGGACCCGGTTGGCGGGGGTGACCGCCGCGCCGGGGCGCTCCAGTTCGATGGTCACGACCCGAGGGTACGCAACTATTTACGGAACATCCACGGAATGACGGATTAATTACGAAGAATCGTTACCTGTCGTAGAATGTCTGCAGGATGATGGTGCTGCGCGTCCGCACGTTGGCGGTGGCCCGGATCTCCTGCAGCAGCTGTTCGAGATGCCGGGGTGAGGCCACCCGAACCAGCAGGACGTAGCTCTCCTCGCCCGCCACCGAGTGGCACGCCTCGATGCCGGGAACGTGCTGCAGCAACGCGGGCGCGTCATCGGGCTGGGACGGGTCGAGAGGAGTGATCGCGACGAATGCCGACAGCAGGTGCCCGAGCGCTTCGGGGTCGACGTTGGCCGTGTATCCGCGGATCACGCCGCGCGCCTCGAGCCTGCGCACCCGTGACTGCACCGCCGACACCGAGAGGCTGGCCTTCTCCGCCAGATTCGACAGGGTGGCGCGCCCGTCGTTCATCAGCTCCCTGATCAGGAGCCGGTCGATATCGTCGAGCTGGGGTCTAGCCGGTGTATCCGCCATCAGCGAAGGCTAACGCAGGCCGGGGGTTGCGCGGGGAAGACTTCTTTCTGTTCTCCTCCGAAATCCGAGCGAACTTTTCCGTGAGTCGTACCAACAGCAGAAGGTGAACAGTGATGACGCACACCGTGACCGAGCATTTCTCCGAACAGCTCTCGCTGCGCGCGCGGGCCCTGCTGCACGGCCTCGGCGCCGACGTGCCCGAGCCGGGCGTCCTGCTCGCGCGCACCCCGATCTCCGGCGGTGTCCTGCTCCCGCTCACTCCCGACACCACGGCCGACGTGGATGCCGCGATCGGTCGCGCGGCCGACGCGTTCGAATCGTGGCGCACGGTCCCCGCCCCGGTGCGCGCGGCGCTGGTGCGCAGATTGTCGGCGTTGCTGGTCGCCCATCAGGACGAGCTGGCCGAGCTGGTCACACTCGAGGCGGGCAAGATCGGCGCCGAAGCCCTCGGCGAGGTGCAGGAGATGATCGACGTCTGCGAGTTCGCGATCGGCCTGTCTCGCCAGCTCTACGGCGCGACCATGCCGTCCGAGCGACCAGGGCATCGGCTCATGGAGACCTGGCATCCGCTCGGGGTTGTCGGGGTGATCTCGGCGTTCAACTTCCCGGTCGCGGTGTGGGCGTGGAACACCGCCATCGCGCTGGTCTGTGGTGACACGGTGGTGTGGAAGCCGTCGGAGACGACCCCGCTCACCGCGCTGGCCTGTCACACGCTGCTGCGCCGGGCCGCGCTCGAGGTGGGCGCGGATCCGCAAGTGCACCAGCTGGTCCAGGGTGACGCCACCGTCGGCGAGGCGCTCGTCGACGACCCACGGGTGGCGCTGCTGAGCGCGACCGGGTCGGTGCGGATGGGTGGCATCGTCGCGCCACGGGTGGCGGCCAGGTTCGGGCGGTGCCTGCTCGAGCTCGGTGGCAACAATGCCGCGATCGTGGCGCCGAGTGCTGATCTGGAGCTCGCGGTGCGCGGGATCGTGTTCGCGGCGGCGGGCACGGCGGGTCAGCGATGCACCACGCTGCGCAGGTTGATCGTGCACAGCTCGATCGCCGATCAGCTCGTCGAGCGGCTGTCGTCGGCGTACAGCCAACTGCCCGTTGGCAATCCACTCGACGACGGTGTGCTCGTCGGTCCGCTCATCAACGAACGCGCCTACACCGCCATGCAGGCGGCGCTGCTGCGCGCGAAGGACGAGGGTGGCGAAATCGTCTGCGGCGGTGAGCGGGTGGAGCTGATCGGGTCGGAGGCATACTACGTGCGGCCCGCGCTCGTGCGCATGCCCGCACAGACCGAACTGGTGCGCGAGGAGACCTTCGCACCGATCCTGTACGTGCTCACCTACGACGACCTCGACGAGGCCATCGCACTGAACAACGGTGTGACCCAGGGTCTTTCCTCGGCCATCTTCACCCTCGACCAGCGCGAGGCCGAACAGTTCATCGCCGGATCCGATTGCGGCATCGCGAATGTCAATATCGGCACCTCCGGCGCGGAGATCGGCGGCGCGTTCGGCGGGGAGAAGAACACCGGCGGCGGGCGCGAATCCGGGTCCGATTCCTGGAAGGCCTACATGCGCCGGGCGACCAACACGATCAACTACTCCACCGAACTCCCCCTCGCCCAGGGCATCCATTTCGGCTGATCACAGCGGCGATTTCGCCTTCGGCCACCCCGCGTGTACAGTAGTGAATGCAACGCGGGATGGAGCAGCTCGGTAGCTCGCTGGGCTCATAACCCAGAGGTCGCAGGTTCAAATCCTGTTCCCGCTACCACCCGAAAGCCCCGGAGTTTCGACTCCGGGGCTTTCGTCGTTCATCCCAGTCGCAACGTCCAATTGCCGCGGAAATGCAGCCGGGTGACGCTCGCCGGCTGAACATCGATGCGCCAGAAGGACTTCGGCGGCGCGTCGAGGACGACCAGCAGCGCCGCGCGGATCACCGAGGGATGTGTCACCGCGACGGTATCCACACCCGCCGTCGCTATCTCGGCCAGCCAGAACCGCACCCGCTCCACCAGGTCGGTCACCGACTCACCACCGTGCCCACGGAATTCCGGATCGGTGAGCCAGGCGAACAGCTGATCCTGCGGGAGCCTGCTCATCTCGGTACCCCGCCACGCCCCCGCGTCCAGGTCACGTAGTCGCTCGTCCCGCTCGCCCACCAGCCCGAGCACCTCGGCGGTCTCGCGCACCCGACGTTCCGGGCCCGTCCGCACCTGCGCTCCGGTCAGCGGCGAGCACGTCTCCAGCGCGGCGAGGCCCGCCTTGTCCAGGGATTCGTCGACCGGGAAACGCGCCTTACGTACCGCCTCGGTGAGGCCGTGGCCGACGAGGTCGACTCTCAGCACCGTCTGCACGATGGACCAGGGTACGGCGGGCGTGTTCCGGGCCACACCCTCGCCCCGCCCCGACCGGGGGGTCTTCGCCTGCCGTGGCATCGACGCTGGTCGCGGGCGGCGCGCGGATCGCGGAACCTGTCGGTGGGTGGGTGCACACTGAATCTCATGGACCGGTTTTCCCTCGCTACCGCGCAGTGGTTCGACGGCGCCTTCCCCGAGGCGACATCGGCCCAGCTCGGCGCGTGGCAGGCCATCGCCGACGGGCAGCACACCCTTGTCGTCGCGCCGACCGGCTCGGGCAAGACGCTGTCGGCGTTCCTGTGGGCGATCGACCAGCTCGCCCAGCGTGGGCCCGCCGAGCCCGGTACCCGCCGAGGGACATCCGTGCTCTATGTCTCACCACTGAAAGCGCTGGCAGTGGACGTGGAGCGGAACCTGCGCGCCCCGCTGGTCGGAGTCACCCAGACGGCGAAGCGGCTGGGGCTCGACCCGCCGGAGATCTCGGTGGGCGTGCGATCCGGCGACACCACCCCCGCGCAGCGCCGGGCGATGCAGCGCACCCCACCCGACATTCTCATCACCACACCCGAATCACTGTTCCTGCTGCTCACCTCCGCGGCCCGCGAAACACTCGCCGAGGTCGAGACGGTGATCGTCGACGAAGTACACGCCATCGCCGGCTCCAAACGCGGCGCGCACCTGGCGCTGTCGCTGGCCCGGCTCGATCAGCTCACCGAACGGCCCGCGCAGCGCATCGGGCTGTCGGCCACCGTCCGCCCGCCCGAGGAGGTCGGACGATTCCTCGTCGGCGACGCGCCGATCACCATCGTCCGGCCACCCGCGCCGAAGACCTTCGACCTGTCGGTTCGGGTGCCGGTGGCGGACATGACCGATCCGGGCGGCGACTCCGATCAGCCGGGTTCGATCTGGCCGCACGTCGACGAGGCCATCGTCGACCTGGTGCTCGAGCATCGGTCCTCGATCGTGTTCGCGAACTCGCGACGCCTCGCCGAACGATTGACCGCCCGGCTCAACGAGGCCTACGCCGCCAAGCTCGGCGAACCGGTCGAGACCGAGCACGCCCCGCCCGCCCAGCTCGGGCCGTCCACCGAGGTGATCCACGGTGCCGACCACCTGCTGGCGCGTGCCCATCACGGGTCGGTGAGCAAGGAGCAGCGGGCGATCATCGAGGACGACCTCAAGACCGGCCGACTGCGGTGCGTGGTTGCCACGAGCAGTCTCGAGCTGGGCATCGACATGGGTGCGGTCGACCTGGTCGTACAGGTGGAGGCGCCGCCGTCGGTGGCGAGCGGGTTGCAGCGGGTCGGCCGGGCCGGGCACCAGGTGGGCGAGATCTCGCGGGGTGTGCTGTTCCCCAAGCACCGCACCGATGTCATCCATTGCACCGTCGCCGCCCAACGCATGCTGTCCGGGCAGATCGAACTGCTCCAGATTCCCGCGCATCCGCTCGACATCCTCGCCCAGCAGACCGTTGCCGCCTGCGCGCTGGAACCGCTCGATGTCGACGCCTGGTTCGACGTCGTCCGGTCGACCGGAAGCTACGCGCAGCTGCCCCGCTCGGCGTATGAGTCCGTGCTCGATCTGCTCGCCGGTCGGTATCCGTCCGACGAGTTCGCGGAGCTGCGGCCCCGCGTGGTGTGGGATCGCGATGCGGGCACGCTGACCGGGCGCCCCGGTGCGCAACGCCTGGCGGTCACCTCGGGTGGCGCGATTCCCGATCGCGGGATGTTCGCGGTGTTCATGGTCGGTGAGAAAGCTTCTCGTGTAGGGGAACTCGACGAGGAGATGGTCTACGAGTCCCGTGTCGGTGATGTGTTCGCGCTCGGTGCGACCAGCTGGCGGATCGAGGAGATCACCTTCGACCGGGTGCTGGTGTCACCTGCGTTCGGGCTGCCCGGTCGGTTGCCGTTCTGGCACGGCGACGGATTGGGCCGTCCCGCCGAATTAGGTGCGGCGCTAGGCGAATTCGTGCGCACGGCAGGTCAGGTTCCCGCCGATGAGCTGACCCAGATCGTGACAAACATGGGCACAGCGGTCTCGGCTCCCGGCGACCAGCTCGATTCGAAGGAGGTCACCGCCGGACAGGACGTTCCGCTGGAAGGCGGGTCGCAGCTCGCACGATCCCGGCGAGAGACTGCGGAGGTACCCACCCGAGGGACTTTGTCCGGCGGGGCCGAGGCGGGCCGAGCCCAACCAGCCGCAGTCGAGTCGAGCCGGGCGCGATCACGCGGTGCCAGTCGGGCCGGGGCGGAGCTGAGTAAACCTGCGGCGCGGCTCGAGGAATTGGTGCGCACAGCTGGGCTCGATCAGAACGCGACGGCCAATCTTGTCGGGCTGCTCGACGAACAGCGCACGGCGACAGGGCAATTGCCTACCGATCGCACCCTGGTGGTCGAGCGGTTCCGGGACGAACTCGGTGACTGGCGGCTCGTGCTGCACTCGCCCTACGGCACGCCGGTGCACGCACCGTGGGCGCTGGCTGTGGGGGCGCGTCTGCAGGAACAGTTCGGTATCGACGCGGCGCCTACCGCGTCCGACGACGGCATTGTCGTGCGGTTGCCCGACACCACGGATCAGCCGCCGGGTGCGGAGCTGTTCGCGTTCGAACCCGACGAGATCGACGACATCGTCACCGAACAGGTCGGTGGTTCGGCGCTGTTCGCGTCCCGGTTCCGGGAGTGCGCCGCCCGCGCGCTGCTGCTGCCGCGGCGCGACCCGGGTAAGCGGGCCCCACTGTGGCAGCAGCGGCAACGGTCGGCCCAATTGCTCGACGTGGCAAGGAAATTCCCGCAGTTCCCGATCCTGCTGGAAACCGTGCGCGAATGCCTGCGCGATGTATACGACCTGCCCGCCCTGCGCGACCTGCTCACCCGGGTGGCACGCCGGGAGATCCGCCTGGTCGAGGTGGAGACCGCCACCCCGTCACCGTTCGCCAACGCCCTGCTGTTCTCCTACATCGGCCAGTTCCTCTACGACGGCGACAGCCCATTGGCCGAACGCCGCGCCGCCGCCCTCGCCCTCGACTCGAGCCTGCTCGCCGAACTCCTCGGCCGCGTCGAACTCCGCGAACTCCTCGACCCGGCCGTCCTCGACCTCACCGAACGCGAACTCCAACGCCTCACTCCCGAACGCCACGCCCGCGACGCGGAAGGCCTGGCCGACCTTCTCCGCCTCCTCGGCCCTCTGACCCCTACCGAAGCCGCCGCACGCTGCGTACCCCGCCCCGGAACCCCGAGAGCCGCTCGCTATGCCGCGGCGGACGACCGAGCACCTCGCACCATCGAAGGGGAGTCGGCGACAAGCCCATTGGACGGGCATGCCGGTGGCGGCTCGGGTGACGTCAGCTCGTCGGTCAGTGGCGACGCGTCGGCGGGTGGTGGTTCGTCGGACTTCGGGTCGTCGACCCGAAGTGAGACCTCGGCCGAAGGCGATGCAGTTGCCGACGGGAGTGCGGCAGTGATCGGCGATGGGCCGCGGCTGCTCGCGGACTCCGACGCGCCGGCGTGGTTCGTGGAGTTGCGGGATTCGCGGCGGGCGCTGGAGGTTTCGTTCGCCGGGCGGACCTGGTGGGTCGCGGTGGAGGACGCGGCTCGGTTGCGGGATGCGCTGGGGGTGCCGTTACCGATCGGGGTGCCTGCCGCGTTTATCGAGCCGGTGCCGGATCCGCTGGGTGATCTGGTCGGGCGGTATGCGCGCACGCACGCGCCGTTCACTACCGCCGCCGTTGCCGAGCGATTCGGTTTGGGGACGGCGGTCGCCGTCACCGCGCTGCATCGATTGCTTGCCGAAAAGCGTGTTGTGGAGGGGGAATTCACGCCCGGTGCGGCCGGTGGTGAGTGGTGTGACGCGCAGGTGTTGCGGCGGTTGCGGCGTCGGTCGCTCGCGGCGGCCCGGCACGAGGTCGAGCCGGTGTCCACCGCCGCGTTCGCTCGTTTCCTCCCTGCCTGGCAACACGTCGGTTCGGGCGAGTTGCGTGGCATCGACGGCGTGGCCACGGTGGTGGAACAGCTTGCGGGCGTGCCTGTTCCGGCTTCGGCATGGGAGTCGTTGATCCTGCCGATGCGGGTGCGTGACTACTCCCCCGCCATGCTCGACGAACTCATGGCCACCGGCGAGGTGATCTGGTCGGGGCACGGCGCCATCACCGCCCGCGACGGCTGGATCGCCCTGCACCTGGCCGAGCAGGCCCCGGTCACCCTGCCACCGCCTGACGACATCGATCCGACCGACGTCCAACTCGACCTCCTCATCGCTCTCGGCGCCGACATCGAGCCCCGCCCACAAACCCGGCGCAGCTCCGGGTCCACAAAACCCGCCGACGACGCCCACCACAACAGTTCGGCGCCGCGAAGGCCCGACGCTGTCGATATCGATGCCGACCGCTCGAACCTCGGGGAGACTTCGCGAACAAGCACATCCGACTTCCCTGACGCACCCAATACGAGTGGACCGGATCAGGCACGTCCCCCGAAGAGAACCGGTCAGCTCGGCGGCGCCGGCTACGCGGAGGCGATAGATCTCGACGGACCCGCAGGCGGGGAAGACCGTCGAATCCCGGCGAACGTCAGCGGCGGCGGCGCGTATTTCTTCCGCCAGCTGTCCGATGCGACCGGGCTGCTCGATGACAAAGTGGTCGGCGAGGCTCTGTGGCAGCTGGTCTGGGCCGGTTACGTTTCCGGCGATACCTTCGCCCCGGTGCGCGCACTCCTGTCGGGCACCGCGCGCAGCACCACCGCGCACCGCACCCCGCGCCGCGCTCCCCGCGCCCGCGCGTACCTCCCCCGCCCGTCCATGCCGACCCGGTCCGGCCCACCGAACCTGGCAGGCAGGTGGTCGATACTCCCGGAACGGGTGCGCGACAACACTGTTCGTGCCCACGCCACGGCCGATCAGCTTATCGAGCGATACGGCGTGCTGACGCGCGGCTCCGTACAGAACGAAGGTGTGCCGGGCGGGTTCGCGCTGATGTACCGGGTGCTCACCGAGTTCGAGGACCGTGGCCGGTGCAGGCGCGGCTATTTCGTCGACACTCTCGGTGGCGCGCAGTTCTCCACCACCGACACCGTCGACCGATTACGTTCCTTCGACACCGACCGCGACAACAACCGGGCAGGCGTCGCCGTCGCCCTGGCCGCCTGCGACCCAGCCAACCCCTACGGAGCCGCCCTGCCGTGGCCCAAGGGCGATGCCGACAGTGGTCACCGGCCGGGCCGCAAAGCGGGGGCGCTGGTGGTATTGGTCGGCGGCGAACTGGTGCTCTATGTGGAGCGCGGCGGCAAGACCCTGCTCAGCTTCACCGAGGACATCGGCCTGCGCCGCACAGCGGCCGTCGCCTTGGCACAGCTGGTCACCGACCGCCGGGTCGACGGCCTGGTGATCGACAGGATCAACGGTGAAACCGTGCACGGCCACACCTTCGTCGACGTCCTAGTCGAGGCGGGCTTCTCGATGACCCCACGCGGACTCCGACTGCGCAGGCAGGTATAGCCGATGCCCGAGGGCGACACCGTTTTCCGCACCGCCGAACGGCTACGCACCGCACTGGCCGGAAAGACCCTGACCCGCAGCGACTTCCGGGTGCCGCGCTACGCCACCGTCGACCTGGTCGGCGCGGTCGTCGACGAGGTCGCCAGCTACGGCAAGCACCTGTTCGTGCGCACCGAACGGGTGAGCATCCACACCCACCTGAAAATGGAGGGCGAGTGGCGGGTGTTCCACTGCGGCCAACGCTGGACCAAACCGCGGGTCACCGCGCGACTCGTGCTGGCCACCGAGGAGGTCGAGGCCGTCGGCTTCTCGCTCGGCAAAGTGCAGGTCCTGCCGCGCGCCGAGGAACACACCGTCATCGATCACCTCGGCCCCGATCTGCTCGGGCCCGACTGGGACGCCGCCGAGGCACTGCGTCGCCTGTCCGGGTATCCGCGTCGCCCCATCGGCCTCGCCCTGCTCGACCAGCGCAACCTGGCGGGCATCGGCAATATCTACCGCAGCGAGATCTGCTTCCTGCGCCGCGTCCACCCGGCCACTCCCGTCGGCGAGATCGCCGATCTCCCGGCCCTCGTCGACGAGTCACACCGGGTTCTCGGCAAGGCCGCGCACGAACCACCGTGGCGGCCGATGGTCTACGGGCGCACCCGTCGCCCGTGTCCGCGCTGCGGCACCGCCATCGCCTCCCAGCTCCTCGGGGAGGACGACCCCGCCGACCGCATCACCCAGCGCGAACGTGGCATCTATTTCTGTCCGCGCTGCCAGCCGGTTCCCTGAAAACGGCTCGCCGTCACCACCGTGGTCCGATACGCTCGCCAGAATCGTTCCCATCGCTAACTTCCCGGCAGTTCACCAGGTAGAGAGCAGGTTTCGCAATGGCATGTCGGATCAGTGAGCTCGTGCTCGAGTGCCGCGAGCCCGAGACGCTCGCCCGGTTCTGGTGCGCGGTACTCGATTACGTCGTGCTCGATCGCGACGACGACGGCAGCATCGAGGTCGGGCCACGCGAAGGCTTCGGCGGCCCGCAGCCGACGATCATCCTCAGCCCCACCGACAACCCCACGCCCGGCAAGGCTCGCCTGCACATCGACGTCAATCCCACCGACCGCGACCAGGATGCCGAACTCGCGCGTCTGCTCGAACTCGGCGCACGTCCCGCGGATATCGGCCAGACGGGCGACGAGCAGTGGCATGTGCTGGCCGATCCGGAGGACAACTACTTCTGCTTGCTGAAGGCGCGCATCGACCCGGTCTGAGGTCAGCGGTCCTGCGGTACCGGTTCCAGCAGTTGTGGACGCGGCTCCGGGGCGGCGACCCGCAGGGCGTCGGCCGACTTGTCGTCCGGTTGGGTCTGCGAATCGATCTCCGCGCGCACCCGCGCCTGGTAGGTCGACACCTCACGCTCGATGTCGTCGTCGTCCCAGCCGAGAATCGGCGCCACCAGGTGCGCGACCTGTTCGGCACAGTTGGCACCCCGATCGGGGTATTCGATGGAGATGCGGGTGCGCCGGGCCAGGATGTCGTCGAGGTGCAGGGCACCCTCCGCGGCGACCGCGTACACCGCTTCCACCTGCAGGTAGGCGGGAGCGTCCGTAATCGGTTGCAGCAGTTCGGGTTTGCCCTCGGCCATGGCGAGCACCTCGTCGACGACCGAGCCGTAGCGGTCGAGCAGGTGGGTCATCCGGTACGGGTGGACGCCGTAGTGCTCGGCCAGTTGCACGGTCTGGTTCACCAGCGCGAAGTACCCGTCGGCACCGAGCAGAGCCACCTTCTCGGTGATCGACGGCGACACGCGGGCCGGAATGTCCTGCGCCGCTTCGTCCATCGCGTCGGCCGCCATCACCCGGTAGGTGGTGTACTTGCCGCCCGCGATACTCACCAGGCCGGGCGCCACCCGGGCCACGGCATGCTCACGCGACAGCTTCGACGTCTCGTCGCTCTCCCCCGCCAGCAACGGCCGCAGGCCCGCGTACACGCCGTCGATATCGGCGTGGGTGAGCGGCGTGACCAGCACCTCGTTCACCCGGTCGAGCAGGTAGTCGATATCGGCCTTGGTCGCGGCGGGATGCGCGAGGTCCAGATTCCAGTCGGTGTCGGTGGTACCGACGATCCAATGCGCGCCCCACGGAATGACGAACAGCACCGAGGTTGCGGTCCGCAGGATGATCGCCGCGTCGCTGACGATGCGGTCGCGCGGGACGACGATGTGCACACCCTTGGACGCTCGCACATGGAATCGGCCGCGCTGATGCGACAGACCCTGCACCTCGTCGGTCCACACGCCCGTCGCATTGATGACCACACTCGCGCGCACCTCGGCGGTCCGACCGTCCTCGGTGTCACGCAGCTTCGCCCCGACCACCCGGTCGGCCTCCCGCAACAGTCCGACCACCTGGGTGGACGTACGGATGACGGCACCGTAGTGGGCGGCGGTGCGGGCGACGGTCATGGTGTGGCGGGCGTCGTCGACGACGGTGTCGTAGTAGGTGACACCGCCGATCAGCGCGTCGCGGCGCAGGCCCGGCGCCAGCCGCAGCGCCCCGTGGCGGGTCAGATGATGCTGTCCCGGAACGGATTTCGCGCCGCCCATGGTGTCGTAGAGGGTCAGGCCGGCGGCAACGTACGGCCGTTCCCACAGCCGGTGGGTGAGCGGGTACAGGAAGCGCAGCGGCTTCACCAGGTGCGGCGCCAGCGTCGACAACGCCAGCTCCCGCTCCTTGAGCGCCTCGCGCACCAACCCGAACTCGAGCTGCTCGAGGTAGCGCAGACCGCCGTGGAACATCTTCGACGACCGGCTCGAGGTGCCCGAGGCGAGGTCACGCGCCTCCACGAGGGCGACCGACAGGCCACGGGTGGCCGCGTCGAGCGCGATCCCGGAGCCGACCACGCCGCCGCCGATGACCAGCACGTCGAATCGGTCCTTGCCGAGGCGCTCCCAGGCGGTGCGCCGGTGTTCGGGCCCGAGCTCACCGGGGCCGAGCCGGTCCCGTTTTCCGCCTGCGACCAACTCACCAGGGTTGAGGAACGGAAACTCCGGTGTCTGCGACATGCTCGACTCCTCGCCGCCGACCGTGAACGGCCGGTCCCAGCCGACAGTTGGGTGCAGACGCCGGGCACGTCCCGGCGCCGCCTACAGGCTAAACGTAGTGCCCACCCGGCGTGTGGGACGAACCCGGCGAGGCGTGTGGCCGAAATTCGGTACCCGGGCCCAACCGGGCGATTCCCACTCGTCGTCGGCGACAAAGCTTGCTACGACGACCGCGCGGTTGGGTAGCCTGCCTGAATGCGTCGCTATGTGGCCGCCATCGATCAGGGCACGACTTCGAGTAGGTGCATCGTCTTCGACCGGCAGGGCCGGATCGTCGGGACCGCGCAACGCGAGCATCGGCAGATCTTCCCCAAGCCCGGCTGGGTGGAGCACGATCCGGTCGAGGTGTGGCGCAATACCGAATGGGTGCTCGGCGCCGCGCTCGGCAACAGTGGTTGCTCGGCGGGCGACCTGGCCGCCATCGGTATCACCAACCAGCGCGAGACCACCGTCGTGTGGGACCGGACCACCGGCGAACCGGTGTACAACGCCATCGTCTGGCAGGACACCCGCACCGATCAGCTGTGCACCGAGCTCGGTGGCGAGCAGGGTCCGTCGCGGTACGCCGACCGCACCGGGTTGCCGCTGTCGACCTATTTCGCCGGTCCGAAGCTGCGCTGGATCCTCGACAATGTCGAGGGCGCACGGGCAAAGGCGCAGGCGGGTGACCTGTGTTTCGGCACGATGGATACCTGGGTGCTGTGGAAACTCACCGGTGAACACCGCACCGACGTCACCAATGCCTCGCGCACGATGCTGATGGATCTGCGCACGCTGCGCTGGGATTCGCAGATCTGCGCGGAATTCGACGTGCCGATGTCGATGCTGCCCGAGATCCGCAGCTCCTCGGAGGTGTACGCGGAGATCACCGCCGGGCCCTTCGCCGGCGCACCCGTGGCGGGCATTCTCGGCGATCAGCAGGCCGCCACCTTCGGGCAGGCGTGTCTGTCGCCCGGCGAAGCCAAGAACACCTACGGCACAGGCAATTTCATGCTGCTCAATACCGGGACGACACCGGTGTTCAGCAAGCACGGGTTGCTCACCACCGCGTGCTACCAGATCGGTGACGCCCCCGCCGTCTACGCGCTGGAAGGGTCGATCGCGGTCACCGGTTCGCTGGTGCAGTGGTTGCGTGACAACCTCGGCATCATCTCCTCCGCCCCCGAAGTGGAAACCCTGGCCCGTACGGTCCCCGACAACGGCGGCGCCTACTTCGTCCCCGCCTTCTCCGGCCTGTTCGCCCCGCGCTGGCGGCCCGACGCCCGAGGCGTCATCGCGGGCCTCACTCGCTTCGTCACCAAGGCCCACCTGGCCAGGGCAGCACTGGAATCCACCGCTTTCCAGACCCGCGAGGTGGTCGACGCCATGCGTGCCGACGCCGCCGCCCAGCACCTCGACCTGGAACTGACCACCCTCAAGGTCGACGGCGGCATGACCGGCAACGACCTGCTCATGCAATTCCAGGCCGACATCCTCGACGTCCCCGTGGTCCGCCCGGTGGTCCGCGAAACCACCGCCCTCGGCGCCGCCTACGCCGCGGGCCTGGCCGTCGGCTACTGGTCCAGCCTCGACGACCTGCGCGACAACTGGACCGCCGACCACACCTGGACCCCCGACATGCCCGAATCCGAACGCACCCAACGCTATTCGGAATGGAACAAGGCCGTGGAACGCACCTACAACTGGTCCTGAGGATGGACGACCGCCCCCGCAAGCTGCCTCGGCAACGCCGGGCGCGCGAGACCGTGGAAACGCTGCTCGAGGCGGCGGCCCAGGTGTTCTCCCGCGAGGGTGCGGCGGCCACGACCAACCGGATCGCCGAGCGCGCAGGCGTCTCGATCGGCACGCTGTACCAATACTTTCCGAACAAGACGGCGATGTTGCGCGCCTTGGCCGAGCGTCACTTCCTCGCTGCCGCGACGGGACTCGGCGAGGTGTTAGCGCGGTTGCGGTCCGAGGAGCCACCGTTCGACGAGACGCTGCGTGCGATCGTGACGGCTGTCGCCGATCTGCATCGCGACCGGCCTGCCCTGCACGCCCTCATGCACCGCGTCGCGCTGCGGCTGCCCGCGGAGTGGGAGGCGATGCGGGCCTTCGAGGACTACCTCGTTGCCGAGGTGGAGTTCCATCTGCGGCGATGCGGGCGCGGCGGAGCTGATCCGCAGCTCACCGCACGGACCCTGGTCCACGCCGTCGACACCCAGGTGCACCGCGTCATGACGCGGCACACCGTCGATGCGGATGCACTGCTCGTACTGGCGCGGCAGTTATTGCCGGAGGGCTGAACGGGCCGTGGTCGCCCCGACCGATCAGAGCGGGCGGACCGAGTCGATGACTTCCCGCACCGTGTCGGCCAGCTGCGTCAGCCCCGGCTCTTCGATGGGGAAGTGACCACATCCCTCGAGCAACACCGCTCTCGTGTCGGCGGCGATCCGGTCGAGGAACCGCACGCTCAGTTCCGGCGGCGTCCACCGGTCCGCCGCCGGGTGGACCAGCGTGACCGGCGAACCCTGATAGTCCTGTGGAGGTGTGTGCTCGAACAAGAGGAAGTCCGTGAGAAAACCGACGGGGATCCACACGCCGCCGCCTCTCGGGTCGCTGCCACAGTGTCGCGACAATGCCGGGTCGAGGCTCATGTTCGCCATATCGACCATCCATCGAATCGGCAGGCGCACACCGCTCGCCACTCGCCCCGCACCCGAGAGGACGCCACGCGGCAACGCGCCCAACGCCTTCCAGCGAGCAGCCGCCCGGCGCGCGGCCGGGTCAGCAGGGTCGAGCAGGCAAGTCGCCACCACATGCGCGACCCGCCCGGTCCGCGCCGCCACCTCGTATGCGAGCATCCCACCGACACTCGCGCCGAACAGCACGAGCGGCCTGCTGTCGGATTCGGTTTCAGCACAGACGAAGTCGCTCACCAGCTCCACCCAGTCGCGATACCGCACCGACGTGGGCTTCGGCTCGACGGTGTCGCCGTAGAGCGGAAGATCCAGCGCCGCGACCGATACACCCTCCCCCGCAGCGATTCCGAGCAGCGGCCAAACCAACCCCGCATGCCCACCCGCCCCGTGCAACGCCAACACCCGAACAGCCGCGTCCCCACGCTCCGCCCTGGCCACATGCACCCTGCGCCCCCGCCACTCCCACCACGTCGACTCCGGCTCGACCACCTTCTCCCGATACCGAACCGGCAGGAACTTCACATAACTCGAATACTCCATACGCACAGAATCCGGCCCCGAATACCCGCTGCCAACTCGCATTCACGACCCGAAACGGCCGCAAAACACCCCACTGAGCAGCGCCATCGCAAAACACCGACGACTGTGCTCGCATTTTCATACCGAAATCCGGCTTCAGTGGCTTCCGAGGTCGATGGTCAGGATCTTGACCACCGGGTGGGCGTCGCCACGCTCGCCTTCTTTCGTGTCATTGCAATACTGGTAGTCGATTCGCCCCGCTCCGCTGATCTCGTAGTGGATCGTGCGGGAATATCCGGGCCATTTCGGGCCGTGATGCTTGCCTCGCAGGAGCGTTGAGGAGCCGACACCCGGAGGCTTCCCCGGTGTGGTCGCCACGTGCTCCCAGAACTGCTGGGCTGAAGTGATGCCGACCCGATCGACCAGTTCGTTCCAGGTGTCCAAGTACTGCCGGTGTACCAATACCCGGTAGGTCGGCTTGTTCGCCGGACGGCCACCGGGGGCGCGCGCGGCGACGAAAGGACGGTAAGAGCCGGGTTCCGGGTCTCGGTCAGTCATCGTCTCTCGATCGGGGTGGTTCCACCTCGACGAACTCGGAATCTTGCGGTGAACCGATATGGACAGCACGGCGCGCCGAATCGCGCATGACCGCGGCTGTGGTCACCCAGGCGTGCAATGCCTCCCGGAGCGGCGCCGGGTCTTCCGAAGCGACCGTGAGCACTACCGCGTTCCGGATCTCGGCCAGCGCTTCTGCCCGGTCGTCGGGATCGAATTCGGCCAGCCAGGCGAGGCCACCCAACTCGACGGGCTCGGGGGTAGCGGTGCGTGCCAGAACTGCTTCGGCGGTGAACAACTGGGTGGTCACCGCGACAGCTTCGTGCAGTGCGGCGATGCGCTGCGCTGCGAGCATGATCAGCACTGATCCATCGGTGTCGCGCAGCGAAGCGGACGACCGCTTGGCTTCGTCGAGAAACTCGCGGCGGCGAGCGCCTGCTAGATCACTGACCTGATACATGGGCATGCCATGATGCTAGCAGGATCATGGCATCGCATGCTCAGGCGCTGGTTGTGGCTGCTCTTGCCAGGCGGTGGACGGCTTCGGTGAGGGTGGGTTCGTCGGAGGTGGTGAAGCAGAGGCGCATGGAGGTCTGGTAGGCGTCGGTGACGGCGAAGGCGGCGCCGGGGACGTAGGCGACGCCTGCTTCCAGGGCGGTGGGGAGCAGGGTCGAGGCGTTGGTGCCGTCGGTGAAGTCGGCCCAGATGAACATGCCGCCGGTGGGGTCGGTGCAGTGGACGCGGTCGGCGAAGGTGGTGCGCAGGGCGGCGACGAGGGCGCGGGCGCGGGTGCCGTAGGCGGCGCGGATGGTGTCGACGTGGGCGGTGAGCCAGTCGGTGTCGGTGAGCAGGTCGGTGGTGATCTGGTGGGTGAGGGCTGAGCCACACAGGTCGGCGCCTTGTTTGAGGAGTTCGACCGCGCGACAGACCTTTTCGGGGGCGATCAACCAGCCGACGCGCAGGGCGGGGGCCAGGATCTTGGACACGCTGGACAGCCGGATCACCTGGGGCGAGTAGGAGGCGACCGGCGCCGGGGCCGGCTGGTCGAACCAGAGTTCGCCGTAGGGATCGTCTTCGATCACCCAGAAGCCGTGTGCCTCAGCGAGTTCGGCGAGGCGACGGCGGCGCTCGGGTGCGAGGGTGACCCCACCGGGGTTGTGGAAGTTGGCGACGGTGTGGACGACGGCCGGACGCTCACCGGCTGCCAGCAGCTCCTCCAGCACGTCGACACGTAGCCCGTCGGCGTCGAGCGGCACGGCGACGATGCGCGCACCGGCCGCCCGGAACACCTGCAGCGCACCGACATACGCCGGATCCTCCACCACGACCAGGGCGCCCGGATCGAGCAGCACCTCGGCCAGCAGCGACAACGCCTGCTGCGACCCATGGGTGATGAACACCTCGCCGACCGGCACCGACCGGCCGATCTTGGCGGACGCGCGCTCGGCGATCACCGCACGCAGCGCGGGCCAGCCTGGCGACTCCGTGTACTGCAGCACCGCCGGATCACGCAGAGCCGCCTCCGCCGCGGCGGCGATCCGCTCACCCGGCATCAACGCCGCATCGGGCAGACCACCGGCAAGGCTGATGATCTCCGGCCGCGCGGTGAGTTTGAGCAGATCCCTGATCGCCGAACTCTGCAAACCGGCGAGCTTGCCCGCCAATGCTGGACTGGTCAGCGACATGGAAACCTCCGGGAACGCCAGGGGACGCGATGACCAACGATCGCACAGCATTCACCAGAATATGAAATTGTTGTCCCAGATAATGGGACTACGGGAGGGCGGTAATGGACTTGACCTGCCACTTCCCATCGGTCAGCGTGGTGACGATCTCCTGCTTGTAGACCACCGACGTACGGTCGGGATGCCACTCCCGCAGCTCCACGTCATAGACGCCGACGCCGGTCTCGCGCACCTTCACGCAGTGCGTGGTACCCCTCGGGATCTGATCGTCGATCGCCTTCTGGATGACATCGGCGGGCGAGATGGTCACCGCGTCGGGCGCGACGAACTCACGCACGCGCGCACCGGAGCGTTCGACATAGAAGGCGTATTGGAAGCCGAGGATCGCCCTCGCGCCCGAGGACGTGTCGCCCGGGCCGTTGCCGACGGTGAGACCCTCGTCGGCGATCGTCCGGCAGTCGGCACCCGCGGCGGAGGTGACCGGCGCCGCGGTGGGCCCGGGATCCTCGCCACCACCACGCTTGACCAGCCCGATCGTCAGCACCAGCGCGACGACGAGCAGGACCGCGGCCACGACACCGCCGATGATCCAGCGCATCCGGTTGTCGGGCTCGGACTCCTCGGCGACCGGCGCGGTCGGCGTCTTCGGGGCGAGCCTGCGGGCGATGGGGTCGTCGGCCCAGGACAGGCCGGGTTCGGGCGGCTTGGGGACGCCGCCGTCGTCGTCGGGGCTGTTCCACCAGGCCCGATCCTCGGCGTCGTTGTCCTTGGCCGGTGCGCGCGGCGGTTCGGGGGTGCGTTCCGGCTCGGTGACCCGCTGCTGGCGCGGCGCGGAGTTGCGCCGGATGACCTCGGTCTCTTCCTTCCCGGAAGTCACCGGCACCGAATCGCCGAACACCGAGCTACCGGCGGCGGAAGCGTCGGCGCCGAAACGCACCGTCGGATCGGCGGGCGGGGTGGGTCGCACGGGCGGCGGTGTCGCGACAGCATCACCGAACGGCGAAGGACGCGGCGGCGCAACGGGATTCGCCGGAGGCGGCGTGGCCCCACCGAAAACGGAGGTCGGTGCCGAAGAACGAGGCGGCGCAGGCGGACTCGTGGGCGGCGGCGTGGACACGGCATCGCCGAAGACGGATGTCGGAGCCGAACGACGCGGCGGCACAACAGGATCGGACCCGCGCGGCGGAACAGGCCCATTCGGCGGAACGTTCCCGGCGGGAGGCACCGGACCAGGAGCGGCGGGCGGAACGGGGCCGGCCGGGGGCATCGGCGCACCCACCGGCGCACCGAACGGCCCCGGCGCGGGCGCGGAGCCCGGCTGCGCGGGTCGCCAACCGACCTCCGGCAGCGGTCCCGGCGGAGCGGGCGGCGGCACGGCGAGCGGACCACCGAAACCGGCGTCGTCGACCGGCGGCCCGAAATCGCCTACGGGAGGACCGAATTCACTCGCGGGCCGGTTACGGCCGCGCTCGTTCTCGTCATCCTCGGTGGCCACAGTCCCATCCTTTCCCCAGGACACACGTGTGGGGCGGTCGCCATCCGACCGCCCCACACGACGTACTGCGTGTCAGTACTGGAGCGAGCCACCCCACTGAGTGGTGACACCCGCGACGTTGATCGTCTGCAGCAGCTCCCCCGGCACCGGAAGTGTAGCCTTCGCGGCCTGTTCCATCGCGGCGGCACCGCCCGGCTGAGCCTTGATCCAGTTCTCGACCGCCGCCTTGGCCAGGTTGGCCTGGGTGGTGTCGAGGACGGTGACCATGGTGTTGTCGGGGCGGCCGTCGCCACCGTTGAAGGTGGTGACCTTCACCGAGTTCTCGCCGACGTACTCGACCGCCACACCGGCGTCACCGAAGCCGCCACCCGGCGTGCGGTAGCCGATGGTGCCGACGTAACCGGACGCGTTGTTGTAGTGGTGGGTGTTGGCCAGCACACCCGGCAGCAGCGAACCGCCGTCGACGGTGACGCCGACTTCCTGGTGCGGGCCTTCCATCTCGACGACCGGCGCGGCGGGCGCGTTGGCCAGGCGCGGCGCCTGCCAGGCGGGCTCCTGCGCTTCCTGCGGCTCCTGCACCAGGGTCTCGGGGCCGTCTTCGGCACCACCCTGCGCCTGCGGGGCGGCGGGCTGGTTCTGCGAAGGCTGCGCGGGCGTCTGCTGGGCGGGGGTGCCGCCCTGCTGGCCCGGCGCGGCCTCTTCCGGCTTCTCCGGGTTGTTCACGGCGGGCTGGGCGGGGTTGCCCTGACCGGCCTGACCCGGCACCGGCAGCGGCGCGGTACGCGGGGTGGTGGTGACGCCCGGCTGGCTCGGCGTCGGCTTAGCCTGCTCCGGCTCCTCCGGCGCGGGGGTGGTGACACCCGGCTGCGCGGGGGTGGGCTTGGACTCGCCCGGCTTCACGTTCTCCGGGGTCTCCGGCTGCTTCTCTTCAGGAGTGACCGTCTCCGGCGTCTCTCCCGGCTGCTGGCTCGGGGTCTCGGTGCCCGGCTGCGCAGGAGCCGGAGTCGCGGGTGTGGTCGGCTGGTCGCTGGGGACCGCGCCGGCCGGAGCCGCGAGGAGGGTCGCCACGGCCGCGGCGGCGGCCAGGGGCAACGACGTGCTTGCCATCGCTCGCTGCGCCCGACTCGGCTTACGATGCTTCACTTTTCGCTAATCCCTTTCCCGGAGGGAATCCCCCACAATCCACCACGCGCTCGCATTCGAACGCGCCTCGGCCGTGAGTCAACCATATGAGCGCGAGACAGGCAACGCGGCAGTAGCTTTCGGATATCGGCCGTGGGGGCTCAGTCCAGGTCGTCGTGGCGCATCAGCAAACGACCGGCTTCGGTGACCGATCCGGTGAGCGACGGGTACACCGAGAAGGTCTGCGCGAGGTCGGTGACGGTGAGGTTGTTCTGCACCGCGAGCGCGATCGGCAGGATCAGCTCCGAGGCGATGGGGGCGACGACCACACCGCCGATCACCACACCGGTGGCCGGGCGGCAGAAGATCTTGACGAAGCCCCGGCGCAGCCCCGACATCTTCGCGCGCGGATTCGTGTTGAGCGGCAGCATGACCGTGCGCGCGGGCACCTCACCGTTGTCGATGGCGGTCTGGCTCACACCGACGGTCGCGATCTCCGGACGGGTGAACACCGCCGAGGCGACTGTCTTGAGCCGGATGGGGCTCACCCCCTCGCCGAGCGCGTGGTACATCGCGATCCGGCCCTGCATCGCAGCCACCGAGGCGAGCGGGAGCAGGCCGGTGCAGTCACCCGCCGCGTAGATACCCGGCACCGAGGTGCGCGATACGCGGTCGACACGCAGGTAGCCGTTGTCGAGTTCGATACCGACCCGGTCGAGACCGAGATCGGCGGTGTTCGGGGTGGAGCCGACGGTCATCAGGGCATGGGTGCCGGTGACGGTCCGCCCGTCGGACAGCTTCACCACGATGCCGTCGGCCGTGCGCTCCACGGCGTCGGCGCGGGCGTGCTTGACCAGTTCCACACCGCGTTCGGCGAGGGCTTCCTCGAGCACGAGTGCGGCGTCGGCGTCCTCGCCGGGCAGCACACGGTCGCGGCTGGACACCAGCTTCACCCGCACACCCATCTCGGTGTAGGCGGAGACGAATTCGGCACCGGTGACACCGGATCCGACCACCACCAGGGTCTCGGGCAGTTCCGGCAGGTCGTAGAGCTGGCGCCAGGTGAGGATGCGCTCACCGTCGGGTTCGGCGCCGCGCAGCACCCGCGGGCTGGCGCCGGTGGCGATGAGCACCACCTCGGCCTCGAATTCCTCGGTGCTGCCGTCGGCCGTGGTGGCACGCACACGATGCGCCAAACCGGCTGCGGGACCGACCAATTCACCGCGCCCGGCCAGCAGTTGGACGCCCGCGGCCTGCAGTTTGGCGCGGATGTCGGAGGACTGGGCGAGGGCGAGCGCCTTCACGCGGCCGTTCACCTCGGGCAGGTTCACCTTCGCCTGGCTCGCGTCGAGGGTGATGCCGAGGTCGCGGGCGCGGCGCAGATCGGTACGCAGACCGGTGGAGGCGATGAAGGTCTTCGACGGAACGCAATCCCACAGCACACAGGCGCCACCGATGCCGTCGGCATCGACCAGGGTCACCGAGGCCCCGTGCTGGGCGGCCACCAGAGCCGCCTCGTATCCCGCCGGTCCACCGCCGATGATCGCAATCCGTGCCACCAGTCACGCTCCTGTGCTCGCCTGATCGGGCATCGCCCCTTGTGAGGGCCGCCCGCGCTGTCGCCCCATCATTTCAGGTGCGCCGTGACGCGACCGGGTCGGCTCGGTGAACAACGTTCGGCGTGTTCGCCGTCACCGCCGAGTGTGACAGTGAGCCGATCTGGGTGGGAGACAGGAATTCCGCGCGGTTTATTGGCTACAGTTCCTCAGGTGCCGATCTATGCCGCTTACGGGTCCAACATGGACTCCACGCAGATGCTGGAACGCTGCCCGCATTCGCCCATGTCGGGGACCGGGTGGCTGGAAGGTTGGCGCCTGACCTTCGCCGGTGACGACATCGGCTGGGAAGGGCCGTTGGCCACCGTCGTCGAAGATCCGGGCTCCCGGGTGTTCGTCGTCCTCTACGACGTGTCCCCGGAGGACGAGGAACGCCTCGACCGCTGGGAGGGCTCCGACTTCGGCATCCACAAGAAGATCCGGCTGCGGGTCACCGGCACCCAGGGCGAGTCCCGGCTGGCCTGGCTGTACGTGCTCGACGCGTACGAGGGTGGGCTGCCGTCGGCGCGTTATCTGGGTGTCATCGCCGATGCCGCCGAGAAGGCAGGCGCACCCGAGGACTACGTGCACGCCTTGCGTACCCGCAACAGCAAGAATGTGGGTCCGGGGTCGGCCTGATCCGACCCCCGAACACGGGGAGTGCGTCACCTACCGCACTCCCCGCCGCCCTCAGGCCTGCAGCACGATATTCGTCAGTGTCCGCACGCCGACGGCCAGCGCGCGTTCGTCGATATCGAACGTCGGCTGATGCAGGTCGAGTTGCTCGCCGGTGCCCGACCAGACGCCGAGACGCGCCATCGCGCCCGGCGCGTGTTCCAGGTACCAGGAGAAGTCCTCGCCGCCGCCCGACTGGGGGGTGTCGGCCAGCGCGTCTGCACCGATCGCCAGGACGGCGTTCTCGAACATCAGGGTCGAGGCCGCGTCGTTGACCACCGGGGGTACGCCGCGCTTGTAGTTGAGCTGGTACCGCACACCGGTCGGCGCGAGCAGGCTGTCGACGATCTCGCGGACCAGCGGCTCGAGCAGCAACCACGTGGGATGGTCGCCGGTGCGGACGGTTCCGGTGAGCATGCCGGTCTGCGGGATGGCGTTGGGTGCCTTGCCCGCGCTCACCGCGCCCCACACCATCACGGTGCTGGTGCGCGGATCGACCCGCCTGCTCAGCAACCCGGGCAGCCCGGTGATGACGGTGCCGATGGCGTACACCAGGTCGCTGGTGAGATGCGGCCGGGACGTATGCCCGCCGGGCGAGTCGAGCACGAGTTCGACGGTGTCGGCCGCCGAGGTGATCGCCCCGGTCCGCAGCCCGACCTTGCCCACTTCCAGCCGCGGGTCGCAGTGCAGCGCGAAGATCCGGTCCACACCGTTCATCCCGCCCGCCGCGACCACGTCGAGCGCGCCGCCTGGCATCACTTCCTCGGCGGGCTGGAAGATCAACCGCACGCCGACGGGCAGGGTGTGTTCGGCCTCGGCCAGCGCGAGCGCGGTCCCGAGCAGCACCGTGGTGTGCGCGTCGTGGCCGCAGGCGTGCGACACACCGGGCACGGTCGAGGCGAAGCTCAGGCCGGTGAATTCCTGCATCGGCAGGGCGTCCATGTCGGCGCGCAGGGCGATGCGCGGCCCGTCGGACGGTCCGAGATCACAGATCAGGCCGGTGCCTCCGGGCAGCACCTCCCAGGTCAGGCCCGCCTTGGTGAGCCAGCCGGAGACGAACTCGGTGGTGGCGAACTCCGCCCGCGACAACTCGGGGTTGGCGTGGATGTGCCTGCGCCATTGCACCAGGTCACCGGTGTGTTCGGCCAGCCATGCGTCGACGATCTCGGTTCCCGACATCATGGTTGGTTCGGCGGCCGGCCTGGTCGGGAACACCGTGGGCTCACGCATCACCGACGGGGTGGCGACACCCATCGATAGAGCGTCAGCGCCTGCGCGTGCGGTGCCCGAATGGCCGGAAATACTCACCGAATGTCCTCCTGTCGTTCGATCAGACGTTGCAACAACCTGTCCCTGTGTACTTCATCGCGCGCGATCGCGACAGCGGTACGCGCCAGCGCGAGCGCACCGTCGATCACGGCCCGATCCGCCGAGGCGTTCACCGCGGCCGCCGCGAAGTCCGGTTGGTGGGTCACCGCGCCACCGGCGTCGATGCCGATCACCGGGTGGATGCCGGGGATCACGTTGGTGACGTTGCCCATGTCGGTGCTCCCGAGCGGTCGCAGCACCTCGAGCTCGGGCGCGATCGGCACCCGTCCCAAACCGGTGATCTGCGCGCGGTAGGCAGCGATGAGAACCGGATCGGGGGTGAGCTCGGTATAGGTGGGCGCGAGCGTCCGTATGTCGTGGGTGCAGCCGGTCGCCAGGGCGCCCGCCGCGAAGCATGCCTTCGCCCGGCGCATCAGGTCGTCCAGGGACGCGGCGTCGGCAGCGCGAAGGTAGTACAGCAACTCCGCACGTCCGGGCACGATGTTGGGGGCTACACCACCGTCGGACACTATACCGTGCAGCTGCTGGCCCGGCCGCAGATGCTGGCGCAGCAAGCCGAGAGCAACCTGGGTGACGGTGATCGCGTCACCCGCGTTGAGGCCGAGTTCGGGGGCGGCGCTCGCGTGCGCCTCGCGGCCGTGGAAGGTGACGGCGAGGTCGGCCAGCGCCAGCGATCGGGCGCCGACGATGTCGGCCGGGCCGGGGTGGACCATCATCGCCATCGCGATGTCGTCGAAGGCGCCCGCCTCGAGCATGAGTACTTTGCCGCCGCCGCTCTCCTCGGCGGGTGTGCCGAGCACGACGACGGTGAGGCCGAGCTGATCGGCCACTTCGGCCAGGCCGAGCGCGGCACCGGTCGAGGACGCGGCGATGATGTTGTGCCCGCAGGCGTGCCCGATCTCGGGCAGCGCGTCGTATTCGGCACAGATGCCGACGGTGAGCGGGCCGCTGCCGTAGACGGCGCGAAAGGCGGTGGGCAGCCCGGCGATTCCGGTGGTGATCGCGAAGCCGCGGGCGCGTAGCGGGGCGAGAACTTTGGCGACGCTCCGGGTCTCGTCGAAGGCCAGTTCGGGTTCGGCGTGAATGGCGTGCGACAGCCCGATCAGCTCGTCCGAGGCCGCGAGGATCGCGGTATCGGCTGCGGTCGCCGAGAATTCGCCGGTACGCGAGGGTGCCATGCACTCAGTCTCGCATCAGTGCCGCACCCGGGCGCACCGGCGAAGGACCTCAGCCGCCGAAGGGCAGGTTCTCCGGGGTCACCGGCGTGGCGAGCGCGGCGAGGGTCTCCGCGTGCAGCGAGGTCTTGATGATCGGGGTGATCGGCTTGCGCAGGCTGGTGAGCGCGGCGGCACGGGCGAGGGCGGTGGGCAGCACCTGGTCGGCGTCGGCCTTCGCGTCGACGATGCCCGCGGCGATCGCCTCGTCGGCGCCGAAGCGGTGCCCGGTGGTCATGGCCTGCACGCACACCTGGTTGCTGAGGCGGCCCTTCAGCAGCGCGTTCATGCCGATGGTGAAGGGCATGCCGAGGTGCACCTCGGGCAGCGACCAGAAGCCGCGGTCGCCGCGCATCACCCGGAAGTCGTGCGCGGAGGCCAGCATGGCGCCCGCACCGAAGGCGTGGCCGTTGATGGCGGCGACGGTCGGCATCGGGAAGGTCAGCAGCCGGGTGTAGAGGGTGTGCACGCGGTCGAGGTAACCGTGGATCTTGTCCAGGTTGCCGAACACCCAGTCGGTGTCGAGGCCGTTGCTGTAGAACTTGCCGGTCGCGACGGTGACCAGCGCCGCGGCACCCTCGGAGGCCTCGACCTTGTCGAGTTCGGCGTGGAAGGCGTCGATCCAGTCCGGCGAGAAACGGTTCTCGTTGTCGGTCTGCCCCTCGTCACCGAGGTACAGGACGAAAACTTCACCAGAGCGCTCCAAATACGGCATGCAGGGGAGAATAGTCCGCACCAGAACACTCCCCTACTCGCGGGTAGACACCTTTCCCAGCCCGCACATCCCGACCTCGAGGAGGGATCGCCGCGCAGCGGCGGTCGGCGGCCGTCCCGACGATCAGGTGCCGTGGCGTAGGCGACGAAGGAGCAAGCAACGGTGCCTGATCGTCGGGACTTGCGGGGCCGCCGACTCGAGCGCGCCAGCGCTCCAGGGACATAAGCTATCCCCATGCTTGCCGAACAGGCCGCCGAGGCTATCGCCGAACGTACGGGAGTGCCGCGTCATCGCGTGGCCGTGGTGCTCGGATCGGGGTGGCAGCAGGCCGCGGCCGAGATCGGTGCGCCGCATGCCTCGATCGCCATGCCGGAGCTGCCCGGCTTCGGCAGGCCGAGCGCGCAGGGGCACGGCGGGATGGTGCACTCGGTCACCGTCAACGACAACAATGTGCTGCTGCTGATGGGCCGTCAGCACCTGTACGAGGGCTACACACCCCAGCAGGTGGTGCACCCGGTGTCGGCGGCGATCGCGGCCGGTGCGGAGATCGTGCTGCTCACCAATGCCGCGGGCGGGATCAGGGGTGGGCTGCGGGTGGGCGAACCGGTCCTCATCGCCGACCACCTGAACCTCACCGCCCGCACCCCGCTGGAGGGGGCACGGTTCGTCGACCTGGTCGACGCGTGGGACCCCGAATTGCGCACGCTGGCAAAGGAACTCGACCCCTCGCTCGGTGAAGGCGTGTACGCCGGACTGCTCGGGCCGCAGTACGAGACACCCGCCGAGATCCGCATGCTTGCCACTCTCGGCGCCGACCTGGTCGGAATGTCGACGGTGCTGGAGGCCATCGAAGCCCGCTCACGCGGGGCGCGGGTCCTCGGCATCTCGCTGGTCACCAACCTGGCCGCCGGGGTCACCGGCCAGCATCTGTCGCATGCGGAGGTGCTGGCCGAGGGGCAGGCCGCCGCGCCCCGGCTCGGCAAACTGCTGCGCGGCATCCTGGAGCGGGTGTAGATGCTGCGCTTCGGGACCGCGGGCCTGCGTGGCCCGTTGCGTGAGGGACCGGACGGGATGAACGTGACCACCGTGTCGCGGGCGACCGCGGGCCTGGCCGACTGGTTGCGGGCGCGGTGTCTCGGCGGCGGTGCGGTGGTGGTCGGGCGCGACGCCAGGAACGGTTCCGCCGAATTCGCGACCGCGACAGCCGAAATCTTCACGGCCGCGGGCTTTCCCGTGACCCTCTTGCCCGAGCACGTCCCTACGCCGGTGGTGGCGTTCGCGGTGCGTGAGCTGGGTGCGGTGGCGGGCGTGCAGATCACCGCCTCACACAATCCCCCCGCCGACAACGGGTACAAGGTGTATCTCGACGGTGGCTCACAGCTCATCGCACCGGCCGATACCGAGATCGAGCAGTACATCGAGAAGGTCGTCGAACCGGTTGCGCGGGCTGCTGTTTCACCGTCCGGAGCCGAACTGGTCGACCGGTACCTGGCGCGAGTCGCCGAACTGCCCGGTGTGCTCGGCGGGCCTGGGGCGCGGGCCGAGGTGCGGATCGCCTTGACTGCCATGCACGGTGTGGGCGGCGACCTCGCCGTGCGGGCGCTGCACGCCGCGGGTTTCACCGATGTGCACGTGGTGGACGAACAGTTCGCCCCCGACCCCGACTTCCCGACCGTCGCCTTTCCCAATCCGGAGGAGCCGGGAGCGGCCGATCTGCTGCTCGCTCTGGCCGAGCGGGTGGGCGCCGACGTGGCGATCGCCCTGGATCCCGACGCCGACCGGTGCGCCGTCGGCGTGCCGGGACCGGACGGCTGGCGCATGCTGCGCGGCGACGAAACCGGTGTGCTGCTCGCCGATTACGTGCTGCGCACCGCTTCCGACGACCCGCTGGTCGCCACGACAATCGTTTCCTCGCGCCTGCTCTCGAAGCTGGCGCCCGCACGTTCGGCCCGTTACGCCGAGACCCTCACCGGCTTCAAATGGTTGGCCAGGGCGGGTGACGGCCTCGTGTACGCCTACGAGGAAGCCATCGGCCACTGCGTCGACCCGTCGAAGGTCCGCGACAAGGACGGCATCTCCGCCGCGGTGGCCGCCGCCGATCTGGTCGCCCTGTTGAAGGCGCAGAACCGCACCCTCCTCGACGAACTCGATTCCTACGCGGTCGAATTCGGCCTCCACGCAGGCGATCAAGTGTCGCTGCGCCTACCCGACCAGGCCGCGGCAACAACCCTCGCCGCCGCCCTGCGCACGAACCCACCCGTCGAGATCGCGGGCACACCGGTGAAATTCACCGATCAGGCCCAGGTCCGCAGCCGAATGCGTACCGACGCACTGATCTTCGAGGCCGACGACTTCCGCATCGTCGTCCGGCCGTCGGGCACCGAACCGAAATTGAAGTGCTACCTGGAGGTCTTCGCCCCCGTCACCGCCTCGGCGGCCCTGCCTGCCGCCCGCACCGCCGCCAGAACCCGCCTCGACGAACTCGCCCACTTCTGCCGAGCGCTCAGACCTGCTTGAACATCGAAAAGCCCCAGGACTCCGGCATCTCGACGGGCAGCGCCGAACTGTCCTGATGCCCATCCTCGACCGAGCAGCGCCGGAAGGGGCCGTTCGGGGCCGTCAGCCGGCTGACGTGCGGGTCGGCATGGTCGAGCAACCATGTGCTCATGGCTGGCCCGCCCCGCGCACGGTAGTACTCCCAGGCACGCCACAGGGCGTCGAGTCGCACCGCGGCACCGGGATGGCACCACCACTCGGGGCACCACCGCAACGGTTCTCCCCGCCGATAGGCCAGGTCGTCTCCGTACAGCACGACGAAGTACTCCGCGACCCACTCCGCCACCGAGTCGTACGCCTGCGGCGGCAATTCCGAACTCCCCATGTCAAGCAGGGTCGCACGAAATCCGTTCGGTGGTAAGCCGATTCAGCGGGGACCGAATTGGCGGTCGCCCGCGTCGCCGAGGCCGGGGACGATGTAGGCGTGTTCGTTGAGTTTCTCGTCGACGACGGCGGTGACGAGGCGGACGGGCAGGCCCGAGTCGGACAGGGCGGCAACGCCTTCGGGGGCGGCTACGACGCAGACGGCGGTGATGTCGGTGGCGCCGCGGGCGACGAGGAGTTCCAGGGTGTGGATCATCGAGCCGCCGGTGGCGAGCATGGGGTCGAGGACGAAGACGGGGAGATCGGTCAGGTCGGTCGGCAGGGATTCCAGGTACGGGACGGGCTGGTGGGTTTCCTCGTCGCGGGCGATGCCGACGAAACCGACGCGGGCCTGTGGCACGAGATCGGCGGCGGCGTAGACCATGCCGAGACCGGCGCGCAGGACCGGGACGAGCAGCGGTGGGGCGGCCAGGCGGACACCGTCGGTGACGGCGACCGGCGTGTTGATCGGTTCGCGGACGACGGGCGCGTCACGCAGGGCCTCGTACATCAAAATGCCCGTGAGGTCGGCCAATGCGTTGCGGAAGGTGGCGTTGTCGGTGCGGGCGTCTCGCATCGTGCTCAGCAGAGTGGCGGCGAGCGGATGGTCGACGGTGTCGGTGCGCATGAAAAAACGATAGGGTCACCACGCGCTTCCGGTGCGTCCGCTGGGGAAATTTCGCGGAAGAGGGAACCGAACGCGGAGCCGGTGCGTCGAATCAGGTGAATGACGTACTCTGCCCGGGAACTCGAGGATTGGGGGAAGTTCGATGGTAAAGATGTCGGCCGATGCCGAGGGCATCGTCGCCTATAGTGCGACCGCCGGAACCATGTCCACCGAATTCGCCACGGCGGCGGCCGCATCGGTGGCATCGAACCCGGCTCTGCTCGGCCCGGTGATGGGACTCATCGGCGGCGATTTCGTCACCGCCTACGCCGCCGCCCAGGCCGGTCACGTCGCCGCGATCGCCCAGCTCTCGGCCGTGATGGCCAGCATGGGCACCGCAACGGCAGGCGCCGCGACCACCCTCGTCGACACCGACACGGGCAATGCCGCCGCCATCGAATCGGCAGCGGGCGAACTCGCATGATCGACCTCAGCGGACTGGCTCAACCCCTGTACGACCTGCTGTCCAGCTTCGGTAGCGGTGTCCTCGGCACCGGCGGCGCGTCCGACGGCCTGCGCAGCACCTCCGCCGAGATCGACCAGATCTACCAGCTCGGCCGCACCGGCATCAATGCGGTGAACACCGCCTGGGACGGTCTGGCCGTCGACGCGGTCACCTCGAAGGCGCTGCGCGTGCAGACCTCCTCGGCCACCCTGTCCGACACCGGCAACGAGATGGCCACCGTCGTCGACCAGGCCGCCGCGTATGTGCAGACCGGGCAGAAGGAACTCGACGGGATCGTCAACTCCTTCCTCACCGAGGTTTCCGCGCTCAGCCCGGTCCTGGCCACCCCGGCGGGCCTCACCGCCGTCGTCGCCTCGGCGATCGACCACATCGGCCAGGGCATGGGCGTGGTCGGGCGGGTGCAGGACGAACTCGGCACCCAGACCGCCGCCATCAAGGAACTCACCCCGGCACCGTCGAGCACGCCCCTCGCCAACACCGCCAACCTGTCGACCTCGGCCGCTTCCACGCTGCTGTCCACCGCGACGAGCGCGGGCGGTTCGATGCTGAGCGCGGTGTCGTCGGGCCTGTCGACGGCCATGGGCGGCGGCGACTCGAGCAGTTCGGGCGGCACGAGCACCGGCAACTCGACCAACAACGGCAAGACCTCGACCCCCACCGGCTCGTCCACGGGCTCCACCGGCACCGGCGTCAAGGTCACCCTGCCCGACGGCAGCGTGGTCGAAGCCCCCAACGAGGAAGCCGCCACGGCCGTGCGCTCGGCCATCGGCGCGGTCGGCACCCCGTACGTGTGGGGCGGCAACGACCCGGGCTCGGGCATCGACTGCAGCGGGCTCACCAAGTACGCCTACGGCGAGGCCGGGGTGGAGCTGCCCCGCCTCGCCCAGGAACAGCACATCGGACACCCACAGGTGTCACCCGGTGACCTGATGCCCGGTGACCTGGCCGTATGGGACGGCCACGTCGCCATGGTCGTCGGCAACGGGCAGCTCGTCGAGGCGGGCGACCCGGTCTCGATCAGTTCGATCCGAACGGAGAACAGTGGCATGGAGTTCTACGGCTTCTACAGGCCTACCTCATGAGCGAAACCCCGATCCCCGAGGTTCCCAATGTGGAAACCGCGGTCAGCACCAACCGGTCGGGCACCATCTCGGTGCGTGCGACCAGCATGGGGCTGCCGATCGCGCTCAAGTTCGAGCGCAGCGAATACCAGTACGGCGCGCAGGCCCTCGCCGATGAGATCCTTCGCCTGACCAGGCGTTCGACCATCGCGGCCGCCGCGCGCCTGCGTGAGGTGTACAGCGAGCAGGCAGGCATCCCCGATGCCCTGCTCGACAAGATGAACCTGCCGACCCGGCGTCAGGCCGTCGACGAGCTCGACCGCATCGACGACGCCGACACCGGTCAGACGAGCTGGATGAGGCCCCTGTGAGCGCGGAGATGGACGCCCTCGTCGCGGGCGTGACCGAGAAACTCGAGGCGCTCGAGGCGGCGCTGTACGGGTTGAAGCAGGTCAACGGCAAGTTCACCACCGAGGACGGGCTGGTCACCGCCGAGGTGAACAGCGACGGCGCGCTGGTCGATCTGCGCCTGGACGAGGGCATCACCGCCCTGCCGCCGGCGGAGGCCGCGCAGCTGATCCTGTCGGCGTGCAGACAGGCCACCGAGACCGCGGGCGAAGCGCGCTCCAACATCATTGCGACACTGAACGAATCGCTCACCGGCGGCACTGCACACCCGCCGGGGGAATTAGCACCCGGGCCGGATAGTGCGCGGCGCTGAAGCTCGATAGGCTTCGCGTCATGGCTTCTGGAGACATCGTCCCGATCGAGCTCGGTCTGACCGATGGCGATCTCGTCACCCTGTGGGCACCGCGCTGGCGTGACGGTGACGACGAGTACATGGCGTTCCTCGGACACGAGGACGACCTCTACGGTTTCGAGTCCGTTGCGGAGTTGGCGGCGTTCATCCGCACCAACACCGACAACGATCTCGTCGAGCATCCGTCGTGGGCGGTGGTCGCCGGCCTCTCGGCCGCCGAACTGGAGCCGGAGGACAACTTCACCTTCGATCTGGTCTCCGTGCCCGAGCTGGCCGCGGGCGAACCCGACGGCGAGGTGGTCGGCGAGCTCGAGGACACCCTGGCCATGGTTCGCAACATCGGCGACGTGTGCGAGCTCGACGTGGTGACGGCGTTCTTCGACGACAACCCGGTACTCGGTGTGCTGGCCAACGGCGTCGGCACCTTCACCGGGCGCGACGGCGAGGAGCTGTGGGACCAGGTCGGTGCCGCCATCGTCAAGGGCTGGGACGACGTGCTCGACGCGATCGACAGCATCGTCACCACCCCCGAGGTGGATGCCGCGGCGGTCGAGGTCGCCGAGGCCGAGCTGCTGGCCGCCGAGGAGAACGTGGTCGACGCCGACGACGTGGTCGAGGAGGACGAGGAGTTCGAAAGCGTCGACCTCACCGCCGACGACGAGGACGAGACCTTCTGGCACGAGGTCGGCATCGACCCGGTCAAGATCGTCACCTCCGACGGTGAGCACTTCACCCTGCGCTGCTACCTCGACGACGAGCCGATCTTCCTCGGCAACGGCCGCACCATCACGGTGTTCGGTTCCGAGCGCGCGCTGGCCCGCTACCTGGCCGACGACCACGAGCACGAGCTGGCCCGGGTGTCGACCTTCGGCGACGTGCAGACCGCCGCGGTCGACGGCTCACTCGAGGTGGAGGTGAGCGACGAGAACGTCTACGTGCTCACCGGCCTCGTGGAGGACCTGGCCGAGGGACCGGAGGCCGTCGACATCGAACAGCTCGACCTGGCTGTCGAATTGTTCACGGACGCAGCCGATTACGCCGACGACGACAGCGTGGAACAGGCGCTTGCCGCGTCGAACCCGCTGGGTTGGTACGTCTCCTACCTGCTCAACCCGGACCCGAACCGGCTGGCCCCGAACCCGCCGTTCACGGCCGAGGCCCAGCAGTTCCGCGAACTGCAACGCGCCTTCGAAGCACGGCTGGTCAGCGAGTAGCAAGACGAGAAGGGTGGCACCGAGGAGGTGCCACCCTTCTTCGTCAGCCGACCAGGACCGCGTAGCGCGGTTTGATGATCTCGTCGATGATCTTCAGGCGATCGGGGAACGGGATGAACGCCGACTTCATGGCGTTGATGGTGAAGCGTTCCAGGTCGCTCCAGCCGTAGCCGAAGGTTTCCACCAGTTTGAGCATCTCCTGGCTCATGGTGGTGTCGCTCATCAGCCGGTTGTCGGTGTTGACGGTGACCCGGAACCGCAGCCGGGCCAGCAGGTCGAAGGGGTGCTTGTCGAGCGAGGGCACCGCACCGGTCTGCACGTTCGACGACGGGCACAGTTCCAGCGGAACCCGCATGTCACGCACGTAGTTGGCGACGATCCCGAGCTGGGCGTCCTCGATGGCGCCCGGCACGCTGATGTCGTCGGTGATGCGCACGCCGTGCCCGAGACGGTCGCACCCGCAGAAGGCGAGCGCCTCGTGGATCGACGGCAACCCGAACGCCTCCCCCGCGTGAATAGTGAAGTGCGCGTGGTTGACTCGCAGATATTCGAAGGCGTCCAGGTGCCGGGTGGGCGGGAAACCGGCCTCGGCCCCCGCGATGTCGAACCCGCCGACCCCGCTGTCGCGGAAGCGCACCGTGAGCTCCGCGATCTCCCGGGAACGCGCGGCATGCCGCATGGCGGTGAGCAGGCATGTCACCCGGATGATGTTGCCCTGCTCCGCCGCGATCGCCTCCCCCTCCCGGAACCCGGCAAGGGTGTGCTCGACCACCTCGTCGAGCGTGAGCCCCTTCTCCAGATGCTGCTCGGGCGCGAACCGCACCTCGGCGTAGACCACCCCGTCGGCGGCCAGATCGATGGCACATTCCCGAGCCACCCGCCGCAAACCCTCCGGCGTCTGCATCACCGCGACGGTATGGGCGAACGTCTCGAGGTACAGCTCGAGCGACCCGCTGTCGGCGGCGTCCCGAAACCACGCCCCCAAACTCTCGGCATCCTGCGCGGGTAGTTGGTCGTAGCCGCACTCGGCGGCGAGTTCTAGCACCGTCTCCGGCCGCAGACCACCATCGAGGTGGTCATGCAGCAGGGCTTTGGGTGCACGTCGGATCGAAGCAAGGTCGAGGGGCGCCGGTCCAGTCATATCCAAACGTTAGCCGTTCCGCCTCTCCGCGTCTTCAGGCCGGACTCAGGTGCGGGGGACTTGCATCGGCGGCCAGACGATGTCGGTGGCCGAGTGAGCCCGTACCCGGCGAGTTACCCATGTTCCCGCGAGATCAGTTGGCAGGTAAAGCCGCTCAGCCGACCCCCCCGAGCACCAACTCCCCCGACTCACTCGGCGATGGCGCGCCTCGGACCCAGCGTTTGGTCCCAGGTAGCGCAGCCGCAACCGCCGTGACAATGAACAGCACGATCACCGACACCCAAACCACCACCGGAGCGTCGGCGCCGACCATGAATGCCACCACGGCGCCCAGCAACGACCCGGTGAGTACCGACGTCCGTCCGCGCGGCTTTCGGCGGCCGAGCAGGCGGGCGCCGATCAGGTTCAGCACGCCGAGCGGAGCGACGATCGCGGCCATGATCACCAGCATCACGCCCGTGACAAGCCGGAAGTCCACCTGATCCGGTTCGATCGGCTCGTTCACCACCCTGACGGCGTCGAAGATCATCAGCCCGGCGATCGCGAACGCGATCAGCGCCGAGATGAAGGCAAGCGCCCGCGCGACCGCCGCCGTCCGCCTCCCGTTGTGGCCCTCTCCCGCCCCGACCACCGACACAACGAACCTCCCGATCGTGGCCACCGGCCACGACTATTACCTCAGTCGATCCGCCCCAGCACAAGCTCGCCGGGCTTGCTCTCCGGGGTGAGTTCGATCCCCACCGCACCGTCGAGCGCGTCCAACGCGCCCGCGAAGGCGTCGGGGGTGTCCGTGTGCAAAGTGAACAAGGGCTGGCCGATCACCACCGAATCGCCGGGCTTGGCGTGCATCTCGACACCCGCGCCCGCCTGGACCTGCTCGCCTTGACGCGCACGCCCGGCACCGAGCCGCCAGGCGGCCAGGCCAACTCCCATCGCGTCGAGCCGCGTCAACACCCCGGCCGACTCGGCCCGCACCGTCTCGGTATGCCGGGCGGTCGGCAGCGGGGCGTCGGGGTCGCCGCCCTGTGCCTGGATCATCGTCCGCCAGTGATCCATCGCCCGGCCGTCGGCGAGCACCTCGGCCGGGTCGACGTGCAGTCCGGCCTGGGCAACCATCTCGCGTGCGAGGGCGAGCGTCAGCTCGACCACATCGGCGGGCCCACCCCCGGCCAGCACCTCGACCGACTCCGCGACCTCGAGCGCATTGCCTGCGGTCCGGCCGAGCGGGGTGTCCATCGCGGTCAGCAACGCGACGGTCTTCACTCCGGCATCCCGCCCGAGCTCGACCATCACGGCGGCCAGCTCGCGCGCCTCGTCGAGGGTCTTCAGGAACGCCCCGGTCCCGACTTTCACGTCGAGCACCAGCGCCGCGGTCCCTTCGGCGATCTTCTTGCTCATGATCGAGCTGGCGATCAGCGGAATCGACTCGACCGTCCCGGTCACATCACGCAGCGCGTACAGGCGTTTGTCGGCGGGGGCGAGGTCGGCGCCCGCCGCACAGATCACCGCGCCGATCTCGGGGTCGGCAAGGATCTCGCGCATCCGGGGCACGGTGATGTCGGCCTGCCAGCCGGGGATCGACTCGAGCTTGTCCAGGGTGCCGCCGGTGTGGCCGAGGCCCCGCCCCGACAGCTGCGGCACCGCCGCGCCACAGGCCGCCACCAGGGGCGCCAGCGGCAGCGTGATCTTGTCGCCGACGCCACCGGTCGAATGCTTGTCGACGGTGGGCCGCGGCAGGTCGGTGAAGTTCATCCGGCTCCCCGAGCCGATCATCGCCGCCGTCCACCGAGCGATCTCGCGCCGGTTCATGCCACGCAGCAGGATGGCCATCGCGAGGGCGGACATCTGTTCGTCGGCCACGATCCCCCGCGTGAACGCGTCGACCACCCAGTCGATCTGCTCGTCGGACAGCTCACCGCCGTCACGTTTGGCCCGAATGATCGATACCGCGTCCAGTGCCGTCATGCGGCCAGTCTGGCACGCAATATCGGCCGCGGCACTCCTCGCGCCGAGCGAGCCCCGGACCTCCGTCGACTCGGAGCAGGATCCGATCACCCTCGTTCGGGGTCGGTCACTGGCCGCCCCGTGCGATCATCGCTGCCCGGCCGCCAGATCATCGGGCCCGAACGCGTACGGCAACAGCTCGCTCAGCGCCTTGGGCCCCTCGGCATGGTCCACGAGCAGCTCGCCCCCGCCGTGCTCGAACAGCAGCTGCCTACACCGCCCACACGGCATCAGGATTTCGCCACGGGAATCGCTCACCGATACCGCCAGAAGGCGGCCCCCACCCGACCCGAATAAGTTACCGACGAGTACACATTCGGCACACAGGGTTAGTCCATATGAGACATTTTCCACATTGCAACCGCTCACAATTCGACCGTCCGTCGTGAGAGCCGCAGCACCGACCGGGAAACCCGAGTACGGGGCATACGCGCTACCCATTACGCGAATTGCCATGTCGCGCAAGGTATTCCAGTCGATTTCGGACATCGCGAACCTCCAGCCGATACCGCCGAACATGTCCGCGCGGGGGCTCGGACACCAGTATTCGGCATCGAGAAAGGTAAACCTAACTCGGCCGATTCGTGCACAACGCACGGCACGCCGAATTAGTTCCGCGAAACAGAGAGGATTAGAGTCAGCCGAAGATCGGTTCAGGTTCCCGGCGGCGGGCCAGCGCTCGAGAATACAGCGCAGCCACCTGGGCATTTGCCTCTCCACGCAGCCGGCGTCGGATCTGTGACCGGGTCCATCAACGACGTTGGAGGCACCGCACTCTATGACCACGATAGAAGCTCCGGCTCCGGCCCAGCCGAAGCGGAAGACGCTGTACCGCGGCGACCCCGGCATGTGGTCCTGGGCGCTGCACCGGATCACCGGTGTCACGATCTTCTTCTTCCTCTTCGTGCACGTGCTGGACACGGCACTGGTTCGGGTGAACCCGAACACCTATGACGAAGCCATCGAGCTCTACAAGAACCCGCTGGTCGCGCTCATGGAGATGGGCCTCGTCGTCTGCGTCCTGTTCCACGCGCTCAACGGCGTCCGCGTCATCCTCGTCGACTTCTGGTCGCAGGGTCCGCGCTTCCAGAAGCAGATGCTGTGGGTCGTGCTGACCATCTGGGTCCTGGTCTCCGCCGCCGGCGTCGGCCGCCAGTTCTTCTACCTGCTGACGGAGCACTGATCATGACCGCACCTGTCCTCGGCAAGTCCTACGACCGCCCCGCCAGCCTCGACGCGCCCCGCGCACCGCGCGGCAAGGCCAACAGCAACTTCGAGAAGTACGCATGGCTGTTCATGCGCATCTCGGGCCTGTTCCTGATCGTGCTGGTCATCGGCCACATGTTCATCATGCTGATGATCGACGGCGGCGTGAACCGGCTGAACTTCGCGTTCGTGGCCGGTCGCTGGTCCAGCCCGTTCTGGCAGTTCTGGGACCTGTCCATGCTGTGGCTGGCTCAGCTGCACGGCGGCAACGGTCTGCGCACCGTCATCGATGACTACTCCCGCAAGGACTCCACCCGGTTCTGGCTCAAGACCATCCTCGTGGTCTCGATGATCCTGGTGATGAGCGTGGGCACCTACGTCATCTTCACCTTCGACCCCAACATCACCGGTTAGGAACAGGCCACCTCGCATGAGTGAATCCCGTCCGATTCAGGAACATCGCTACGACGTGGTCATCGTCGGCGCCGGTGGCGCGGGCATGCGCGCGGCGATCGAGGCCGGTCCCCGGGCTCGCACCGCGGTCCTGACCAAGCTCTACCCGACGCGCAGCCACACCGGTGCGGCTCAGGGCGGCATGTGCGCCGCGCTGGCCAACGTCGAAGAAGACAACTGGGAATGGCACACCTTCGACACCGTCAAGGGTGGTGACTACCTGGTCGACCAGGACGCCGCGGAGATCATGGCCAAGGAGGCCATCGACGCGGTCATGGACCTGGAGAAGATGGGCCTGCCGTTCAACCGCACGCCCGAGGGCAAGATCGACCAGCGTCGTTTCGGTGGCCACACCCGTGACCACGGCAAGGCGCCCGTGCGTCGCGCGTGTTATGCCGCCGACCGCACCGGTCACATGATCCTGCAGACGCTGTACCAGAACTGCGTCAAGCACGACGTCGAGTTCTTCAACGAGTTCTACGTGCTCGACCTGGTGATGACCGAGTCCGACCGTGGCCCCGTCGCCACCGGCGTCGTCGCCTACGAGCTGGCCACCGGCGAGATCCACGTCTTCCACGCGAAGTCGATCGTGTTCGCCACCGGCGGCTCGGGCCGCATGTACAAGACCACCTCGAACGCGCACACGCTGACCGGTGACGGTATGGCGATCGTCTTCCGCAAGGGCCTGCCGCTCGAGGACATGGAATTCCACCAGTTCCACCCGACAGGCCTCGCGGGCCTGGGCATCCTCATCTCCGAGGCTGTCCGTGGTGAGGGTGGCATCCTGCGCAACGCCTCCGGTGAACGCTTCATGGAGCGCTACGCCCCCACCATCAAGGACCTCGCGCCGCGTGACATCGTGGCCCGTTCGATGGTGCTCGAGGTGCTCGAAGGCCGTGGCGCCGGGCCGAACAAGGATTACGTCTACATCGACGTGACCCACCTCGGCGAGGACGTGCTCGAGGAGAAGCTGCCCGACATCACCGAGTTCGCCCGCACCTACCTGGGTGTGGACCCGGTCAAGGAGCTCGTGCCGGTCATGCCGACCTGCCACTACGTGATGGGCGGTATCCCCACCCGCATCCGTGGCGAGGTGCTGCGCAACAACACCGACGTGGTCCCCGGCCTCTACGCCGCCGGTGAGTGCGCCTGCGTGTCGGTGCACGGCGCGAACCGTCTCGGCACCAACTCGCTGCTCGACATCAACGTGTTCGGTCGTCGCGCCGGCATCGCGGCCGCCGAGTACGCCCAGCGCACCGAGTTCGTCGAGATGCCGGAGAACCCGGCGCAGATGGTGCAGGACTGGCTGGCGCTGATCCTGTCCGACCACGGCAACGAGCGCGTGGCCGACATCCGCACCGAACTGCAGTACACGATGGACATGAACGCCGCCGTGTTCCGCACCGAGGACACCCTCAAGCAGGCCCTCACCGATATCCACGCGCTCAAGGAGCGCTACACCCGGATCACGGTGCAGGACAAGGGCAAGCGCTACAACAGCGACCTGCTCGAGGCCGTCGAGCTGGGCTTCCTGCTCGAGCTGGCCGAGGTCACCGTCGTCGGCGCGCTCAACCGCAAGGAATCGCGTGGTGGGCACGCCCGCGAGGACTACCCGGACCGCGACGACGTGAACTTCATGCGGCACACCATGGCGTACAAGGAGGGCCCGGAGCTCATCTCCGAGATCCGCCTCGACTTCAAGCCGGTGGTGCAGACCCGCTACGAGCCGATGGAGCGTAAGTACTGATGACTGCTGTAGCAGAACCGACCACGCAGAAGCCCGCGCCCGTCCCCGAGGGCTCGGTCATGGTCACCGTGAAGGTGGCCCGGTTCAGCACCGAGAACGACAAGGGCGCGTACTGGGATTCGTTCCAGGTGCCGGTCCTGCCGACCGACCGCTTCCTCAACGTGCTGATCTACATCAAGTCCTACCTGGACGGCACCCTCACCTTCCGGCGTTCCTGCGCCCACGGTGTGTGCGGTTCGGACGCGATGCGGATCAACGGCGTGAACCGGCTGGCCTGCAAGGTCCTGATGAAGGACATGCTGCCCAAGGGCGACAAGACCCTCACCATGACCGTCGAGCCGATCCGCGGCCTGCCGGTCGAGAAGGACCTCGTCGTCGACATGGAACCGTTCTTCGACGCGTTCCGTGCCGTGAAGCCGTACCTGATCACCTCGGGTAACGAGCCCACCCGCGAGCGCATCCAGTCCCAGCACGACCGCGCCCGCTTCGACGACACCACCAAGTGCATCCTGTGCGCCTGCTGCACCACCTCCTGCCCCGTGTACTGGAGCGACGGCAGCTACTTCGGCCCGGCCGCGATCGTGAACGCCCACCGCTTCATCTTCGACAGCCGTGACGAGGGCGCCCGCGAGCGCCTCGACATCCTCAACGACGTCGAAGGCGTGTGGCGCTGCCGCACCACCTTCAACTGCACCGACGCGTGCCCCCGCGGCATCGAGGTCACCAAGGCCATCCAGGAAGTCAAGCGAGCCCTCCTCTTCGCCCGCTGACCCTCCCCCGGTCCCTACAAAGGCCGCCTTCATCTTTCGATGAAGGCGGCCTTTGCCATTGGTTCCTTTCGCCTAGGAGAAAATCTCCGCCAACGATCCGGCGGTGAACACCCGCCCGACCTACCCTTGGAGCTCGTCGGCATCAACAGCTTGAACCCGTTCGTGCACAGCGCTCGGCAACGGACCGAACTTGGCAGTCATCACCTCGGCCAGCATCTCAGCGCGACCTGCGGCACGTCCACGCGCTTCCAGTCGTTCCGCTGTAGTCATCGACGGCCGCGCCCGCAATGCCGCGAGGTCGAGCGGAGCCACATCGTCGAGCAGAACTCGAACCACGGCAGATAGCGAGACATCACATCACGCGCGGAGTCGTTCAGCTCCATCAAGCCATCGAGCTGGGTAGGCGCCGTCCACCGCAAGCCCGTATGGGTGCTGTGTACGACCATCGGCAGGACATCGGGCAAGACCTGAGACCCGCAGATCCTCCGACGATGAAACTTCCCGACCAGGACCATCCCGTCGAAGTCGATGCGCGCGGCAAGTTCAACTCCGGTCGAACATCTCCGAGAAGAACAGAGGAAGGGGAATGGTCGTCCCGTCTTCGAACAACCTCTGAGTTGTTCAAACGCACGGTGACGCCACGGTGGGCCTTTGGCGAGGATTGCGCACAGCCTTACGATGGCCGAGAAGCGATGATAGCGTGGGCGGCAGTCTAGGCTGGCAGGGCCGTGGGGTGGGTATGCGAACGCTATCGAGTGCTGTTGTGCTAGCTGGCATTTCGGTGCTGGCCAGGTGTGGGACGTCGGGGATCCGTTGGCCGGCCAGTCCATCGGGTTCGGCGGGTGGTTTCGCCGCGGCCGTGCCGACAGGAATTGATCCGTGCAACATTCCGCCCGGATGGTTGTCGTCGATTACGCCCTGGGCCGCGCAAGGGGAACATGGATGACAACACTTCTTGTGGCGAGATCGAATGACGCGGTTGTCGATACGTATGTCTGACGGTTACACCATGACGATGGGACTCTTACCAATCTCACCCTGGATAGGTTATGGGAGAAGAACTTCCACGCCGAGAAGAGGCTATCGATGGTCGAACAACGTTGGCCACCCTGGCAGACTCCACAAACAGGAGGCAATTCGTGACAGAACCGGCTGAGCTATCGGTTGAAACTAGCAAGCTGAATGGGTTTTCTATAGACCTCGGCGAGACAGCCGCGAATTCATCTTCCAACGCCTCCCGCTTTCACGCTGCCATTGAACCTCCCCCGAACTCGGTCGGCCTCATGGCGACAGTGGCTACAGCTGTAGAAAGCTTTCGAAGCACCTATATGACTGCCCACAACTCGGATCGAGTAGCGATCGATCAACTCGGCTCCGATTTGTCGACAACAGCGAAGGCCTACCGCTCGACGGATGACTCTAATGCCGGCGCGCTCGGAGCACTCTCATCGTCGGCGTTCAATGAAGACACTGCAGCGGGAGCTCTTGACCGAGGGCACACACGATATGGCGGGCTGCAGTTGCCGAGCCTGCAGGATGTCGCCGATGACCCGAAAAAAATAAGACAGGTGGTCACAGCAGCGATCGCACAACTGTCACCATATGAAGAGTCGTTGAGTATCGCAATGGGAATCAGGCCCATCAGCGAATTCCTCGTCCCCTTGGAAGCGGATTGGGAATCGATAGAAGTTATTGGCAAGCGAATCGCAATGCTCGGAATCAATGATTTCGTGACCTCCGAAAATATCGCGGGCGGCACCCGATGGTTGAGGTCCGATTGGACGGGCAGCGCGGCAGATTCTTTCGAAACCACTGCAACCACCCTGGCCCAATCCGTAAACACGCGCAGTCTTGATCTAGACGCGGTGGCGAAAATTGCGGAGAACGCCGGCATATGCTTAGAGCAACTGGTGCTCAATCAAGCAATGGATATGAGCAGTAGAGTTCTCGAGACTATTTCCGAGGGGGAGAATTCCTTCCCACTCGGAGTATGGGCACAACTTGTCAATGAGCCACTACAGCCAGGAGTGAGTTCGAGAGTCACAACGGCGGTCGATTCATTGAAGCAGGCCGCCGAGGCCAGGCGCAGCGCGATAACCAGTCTTATTGACAAACTTACTCAGGCACTGAACTACACGCCCGGTCGGATTCCGCCTGTGTTCAACCCGGCCGATTACGTGGCACCGGATAAGATCACCGCTGATCCCGGCACACGGCGCTACGGATACGGTAGCAACGTCTGGTGGCAGGAGGAATCCATCGATTCATCCGCAGCTCAGATTTCTGCATGAATCGTAACATTCACCACTACGGTATTCGAGGTTGTTGATGTCGCCCCCACAGATTCCGGGAATGCCCACACCGCCGCCGCACGACGGTGGAGCCGGGCCGTACAACTCACAATCCCGCCTCGCACGTCTTGATGACATCGCATGGGCAAAGATCGCACTCGCCGGTCAAGCCGCAGCTGATGTTCTCGGGCTTACCCATGCGGCGAGAGGTATGCGCCACTATCTCGGAAACACTGGTACCGATTACCATATCGACCCGGACAAGGTCATGCAAGACGTTCCCTCAGTCAAGGATCATGCTGAATATTACTTGATCGAGGCTATCGAACAACTGAAAGAAAATAACCCAAACCTTGGTTCTCCGATAACTTTTGAAGTCCCATGGAAAGGTTACGCCATAACGAAGGACCACAGTCATGATTGGTTCCTTGCGATGGCGGCAGTTGAGGTTTGCTCAACTGGGGTAGTCACCTTCACCGAGGCAACAGATGGCGGCACACGACCAGCCGTGGACATGTATTATCAGACCCATATGTATGATCGTTACAACTGGGATAATGGAAAATTTGTCAATTTCGGAAAAATCGAAATAACCGACAATATGATGGGCTCCCTGCATACCGCAGGCCTTGCCAAGGAATTCAACCAGTTCGGGACCTCATCCACCAAGCACTACAAGGGCGCCCTGCCGATGCGAGGGTCGAGCATTCACGAAGGAACCGAGAGCAGGCAAGGCGACCGATCGGATCCTACTCGAGTGGTGCCGTCGATATGATTTTCCGAATTGCGAATATTCCTGCGAAGAGAGCTGTTATCTCCGCGTGCATATCAGTTGCGTTGACCCTGTTGGTCGGGTGCGGTGGCTTCGTCTCGGTCGGACGCACAGATGGGAAGCCGCTGATAGAGGCATCGACTTCGCCAGAACTTGTTCAGGAAGCGGCGAACTACGGCGACTGGATTATTCCGGATGGCACGAAGGTCCTCCTCGCCAAGCGTGCGGGAGAACGGATAGACAGGTATCTTCTCGTACTCGAGGCGACACCGGAGCAACTGGCATCAATGCTCGCAATGTCCAATTTTGAGCAGCCTCTCGAAATTTTTACGCCGCCGATGCCGCCCCGGTTTGAACATATTGCTGGTCCGGACTTGAATTCCTCACCCCGGATATCGCGCGCGGAGGAGCGGTATACATCTCGGAGCAATGAGCACATGGAGCGTTCGGTCTACGTCGATGAGCGCACCCCGACGTTACGGATAGTGCACCTCGATTTCCTGGGTTCGTGAGCCGCGGCCGGCGAATCGCATCGGCGTACCCACCCTGTCGAAGCGCCCGGTGACGCCACGGTAAGCCGCCGGTTGTGGAGTGCGCGCTCCTGTTCGCCCGCTGACTTCCCCAACTCCCGCGAAGGCCGCCTCCATCTTCGGATGAAGGCGGCCTTTGTCGTTACTCATCCTTCGTGAAGTGGAGTTTTGCGTCTTCGTAGGAGCCGGTTGGGGTGGTGTCGTCCTTGGTGTAGACCAGGTGCAGCACGCCGGTCTCGAAGGTCTCCGAGGAGAGTAGGCGGAGTGGAATCGTCGTCCCGTCCTCGAAGAGGCGCTCGCCTTTGCCGACGACGATCGGGTGGACCAGGAGGTGCAGCTCGTCCAGGAGGCCCGCGGCCAGGAGTTGGCGGACTACCGAGACCGAGCCGCTGATGGCGATGTCCCCGCCTTCGGCCTGCCTCAGCTCACTTGTGGCCTCGGTCAGTTCGCCGTCGAGGCGCTCGGAGTTACGCCACGAGAAGTTGGGGTTCTGATGGGTGACCACGAGTTTTCGGGCGTCGCCGAGCCTTTTCGCGAAGTCGGCGTCCGGTCCACCTTCGGCTTCGCGGCCGGGCCATGCGCCGGCGAAGCTGTCGTAGGTCACGCGGCCGAGCAGCAGTGTGTCGGCGCTGCCGAGCTGGGCGTCGACCGCGGCGCCCATGGCGTCGTCGAAGTAGGGGAAATGCCAGTCCTGCGGGTCGGCGATCACGCCGTCGAGAGACATGAACAGACCGGCGGTGATCTTCCTCATCGGTACTTCTCCTCGGTGTGCGGTGAGTGTGTCGGTTACTACGACGGTGCGCGGGCACCGAACTAATCGCGGCGCGGCACCACTCGGCGGCACGCGGATGGACTTGACGAACGAGTAGATAGCGCTACTATCCATAATAGACAGTGCCACTATCCACTATGGAGTCACCGTGATCGTCATCGTTCTTCTCGTCTCGCTCCTGAGCTTTCGCGCACTGGGAGCACTCGGCATCAGCCGGTTCGCCACCTGGCCGGCAGCTGCCGCGCACGCACTCGCGGTCATGCTGATGATGACCGGTTCCGCCCACTTCATGCCGTCGAGCGTCACCGTGATGCCCAATTACGACGACCTGGTTGCGATGGTTCCGTCGTTCGTTCCGTTCCCCGGATTCATGGTGCTGTTCACCGGCGTGCTGGAACTGCTCGCGGCCGTCGGCCTGATCCTCACCCGGACGCGCCGGATCGCCGGCTGGGCGCTGGTACCGCTGTTCGTGCTGCTGCTGCCCGCCAATATCTACGCGGCCGTCGAAAACGTCACCTTCGCAGGCGAACCCGCGTCTCCCCTGTGGCAGCGCATCCCCGAACAGCTGCTGTACATCGGCTTCGCGATCTGGGCGACGGGTTCCCTCACTCCGGCGACGCGGGATCGCGTGCCCGCTCAGCGGTGATCACGCGAAACCGGTGGTGCGGGCGAGGTCGGCGAGCATGGTGTCGAACATGACTTCGGGGTCGGTGAGGGGAATCGGGTAGTTGCCGAACACCTCGAGGGTGACGTGGCCGAACAGGCGAACCCAGGTCTGCACCATCACGTAGGTGACGCCGAGGTCCAATTTCTCGGCGGGGAACTTCTGGCCCGAATCCGAGAGCATGGCCAGCAGTTCGGTCTGGAAGTCGATGAGGTCGTCGCGGAGTTCGACGGGGATGGATTCGCCTGGCGGAGTGGCGATCTCGAAACTGGCCAGCAACCGGCCCGCCGCAGCGAGGAAGATCCGGCCGAAGGGCTCGTCGAAGCGGCGCAGCATGGCACGACTGGAGGTGGGCGAGGCGAACACCAGGGTGAATTCCCTGGGGTTGGCCAGCGCCCACCGCCGGAAACCGCGGCAGATCGCGAGGAACTGCACGGCGCCGTCGTCGGGCAGGTCCGCGATGCCCGCCGACAGGTTGTCGGCGAGGTCGGCACAGAATTCCACCCGCAACCGCTCGATCAACTCGTCGCGGGAGTCGTAGTGCCGATACAGCGCGGGGGCGGTGACGCCGAGTTCGCGCGCGATGGCCCGCAAGGTGACCGCGTCGGGGCCGTGCTCGGCCAGCAGCGCCCGCGCGACCCGCCGGATATCGGCGTCGGCCACGACGGGCGCCCGGCCACGTGCCTTGGCCGTCAACCGCCCACCCCCTCGCTGCTGTTCGGGCTCAAGAGTATTCGACTTCCCACCGCTTGATGCCGTTGAGCCAGCCGCTGCGCAAGCGCACCGGTTCGGCGACCTGACGCAGGTTCGGCATCGCGTCGGCAATGGCATTGAACATCAGGTCGATCTCCAGGCGGGCGAGATTCGCGCCGACACAGTAGTGAGTTCCGGTGCCACCGAACCCGACGTGCGGATTGGGATTGCGCAGCACGTCGAACCGGAACGGGTCGGTGAAGGCGGTCTCGTCGAAATTGGCGGAGCTGTAGAACAATCCGAGACGCTGGCCCTTCTCGATCTGCTGTCCACCCAGCTCGAGATCGCGGGTCGCGGTGCGCTGGAAGGCGTGCACCGGGGTGGCCCAGCGCACGATCTCGTCGGGGGCGGTGCGTGGCCGCTGATCCTTGTAGATCTCCCACTGCTCGGGGTTGTCGACGAAGGCCTTCATGCCGTGGGTGATCGAGTTGCGGGTGGTTTCGTTGCCTGCCACCGCCAACAGGATGACGAAGAAGGCGAACTCGTCGGAGCCGAGGTGCTCGCCGTCGACATCGGCGTTCACCAGCTGGGTCACGATGTCGGAGGCCGGACAACCGCGCCGCTGCTCGGCCATGTTCCAGGCGTAGCCCATCACCTCGGCGGTGGCGGTGTGGTGATTGCCCTCGAACTCCGGATCGTCGTAGGAGATCATCTGGTTGGTCCAGTCGAACAGCTTCATCCGGTCCTCCTGCGGCACGCCGAGCAGTTCGGCGATGGCCTGCAGGGGCAGCTCGCACGCGACCTGCTGCACGAAATCGCCCCGACCGGATTTCTTGGCCTCCCAGACGATGCGTTCGGCCCGTTCGGTGAGCGCGGCACGCAGGTTCTCCACCGCACGAGGGGTGAACCCCTTGGACACGATGCGCCGGATCTTGGTGTGCTGCGGCGGATCCAGGTTCAGCATCAGCATGTTGCCGAGCATGTCGATCTGCTCGCGGGTGGTTTCCTCGTTGAACCGGATGATGGCGGTGTTCTCGTGCGAGGAGAAGTCCTCGGGGTTCTTCGAGATCTCCTTGATGTCGGCCAGCGTCGACACCACCCAGTAGCCGCCGTCATCGAAGCCGCTCGCCCGGTCGGACTGCGCGCACCACCAGACCGGCGCCGTGCGCCGCAGTTGCGCGAACTCCTCGATCGGCAGGCGCTGCGCGAGCAGGTCGGGATCGGTGAAATCGAATCCCGCGGGGATATCGGTGCTGGTCACGGTGTCTCCTTCGGCTGACTCCAGAACGTGATGTAGAACACGTTCGAATCGATGAAACCACGCCGCACCCATTTGTGAACAGGTTTTAGTAATACCTGTTTATGAAACCTGGTCGGTGAGATGGCGTGAATCCGTGCGCGCGCCGACTCCGCTGGGCAAGATGGCGGCGTGGACTTGCCGTACCTGCGAGCCAACCCGCACCTGCTGCCGACCTTCCTCGCGCATCAGCGCCTGCGCACCACCCCGGTCGGCGGTGGGTCGATCGCGGTGGCCGAGCGCATCGGCCTCGACGACGGCACCCAGCTGTTCCTCAAAACCTGGCCCGGTGGGATCTCGGCCGCGCCCACCGACGGCGCCCCGGCTGCCGCCCCGCCGGGATTCTTCGCAGCCGAAGCACGCGGTCTGCGCTGGCTGCGGGAGGCGGGCGGTGTCGCGATCCCCGAGGTCTACGCCGTCTCCGACGACCTGCTGCTCATGGAATGGGTCGACCATGCCGAACCATCCCCGGCCGCCGCCGAACGATTCGGCGCGGGACTGGCTCGGCTCCACAACGCCGGCGCGGCCGAATTCGGCGCTCCCGTCGACGGTTTCCTCGGCAGCCTGCCGCAGGACAACACCCCTGGCTACGACTGGCCGACCTGGTTCCGGCAGCGCCGAATCCTTCCGTTCCTGCGGCTCGCCGTCGATGCGGGCGCACTCGACCCGGCCGATGCCACCACCGTCGAGTCGATCCACCTCGAAGCCCCCGCCGAACCGCCGTCGCGGATCCACGGTGACCTGTGGCCCGGCAACATTCTCTGGGGCCCGTCGGACACCCCATGGCTGATCGATCCCGCCGCGCACGGTGGCCACCGCGAAACCGATCTGGCCACGCTCTTCCTCTTCGGCGGCGCACCCCATCTCTCCCGAATCCTCGCCGCTTACAACGAAATCCATCAGCTCGAGGCCGGGTGGCAGCAGCGCATCCCACTCCACCAACTTCCCCTGCTCCTGGTTCACGCCGTCCTGTTCGGCCGCTCCTATCGCGCCGCCGTCCTCGACGCGGCCGCCCGGTATCGATAGGCCGCATTCGGCACCAACAGCTCCTGAACCAGGGCTTACAAATTTACGTTCCGTGTAACGATTCGATGTCGGGACGCTCGAGCGGTCGTCGCAGAACTGGTCATGTGACCAAACTGCCTCATGTTCAAACGATTGACGCTCGCCGTGGTCTGTGGCGCAGCCGCCCTCCTGCCCGTCGCCGTCCCCGCGGACGCGGCGCCGAAGTCCGATCCGAAGATCGCCTCCTACAACGTCTTCATGCTCGCCGAGGCGCTCTACCCGAACTGGGGGCAGGAGCAGCGCGCCGACCTCATCGCGCAGCAGAACGTCCTCGCGGGACAGGACGTCGTGGTTCTCCAAGAGCTGTTCCACAACGAGGCGGGCGACCAGTTGCTGAACAGCCTGAAGCGGGACTTCCCGAATCAGACTCCGGTGGTCGGCCGAACCCGCTCCGGCTGGGACGCCACCCAGGGCTCGTACTCCGCAACCACACCCGAGGACGGCGGTGTCGCGATCGCGAGCCGGTGGCCGATCAGCCGCAAGGTGCAGTTCGTGTACAAGGACGCGTGTGGCGCGGACTGGTTCTCCAACAAAGGTTTCGCGTATGTGAAGCTCGCCGCGCCCGGCGGTCCGGTGCACGTGATCGGCACGCACATGCAGTCCGAGGACGACGGGTGCAGCTCGGGCCAGCCCGGTCAGGTGCGGGCGAAACAGCGCGCACAGATCAAGGCCTTCCTCGCGGCGGAGCGGATTCCGGCCGATGAGCCGGTGTATGTGGCGGGCGATATGAACGTGATCGAATCCAGTCCCGAATACGGCGCCATGCTGGCCGACCTCGCTGCCGTAGGCCCCCAGCACACCGGTCACGCCTTCTCCTGGGACTGCGCGGACAACTCCGTCTGCCGCGACCAGTACGGCCCCGAATACGCCTCGGAGCACCTCGATTACGTGCTCCCCATCAAGGGCCACCCGGTGCCCGACCGCTATGTCAACGAAACCCGCCGAGCCAAGAGCCCGAGCTGGAGCGTCACCGCCGACGGCACCACCTACACCTACACCGACTACAGCGACCACTACCCGGTCTTCGGCTACACCGGCTGACGTGCCACAAGACCGTCACGGATACGGTGCGGCCGTCGCCCAGTTCTCGCCCGCTATGACGACGTGGTCGAGGTAGCGGAGGCCGACTGTGGCGGCGGCCTGGTAGAGAAGGGTGCTGGCTCGGCGGTCGTCGGGGCTGGGGGTGGGGTCGCCGGAGGGGTGGTTGTGGACTACGGCGAAGGCCCGGCCGTCGTGGCGCAGGACGGTGTTGAGGATTTCGCGGACGGGGACCGCGACGTGGTCGATGGCGCCCTCGGCGACGAAAACCCGGTGGCGCAGGCGGTTCTGGGTGTCGCAGATCAGGACGAGCAGACGTTCCACACGGGCGCCCGCGAACAGCGGGGCGGCGGCATGGGCGATGTCGTCGGGTGCGGTGAGCCTCGGAACCGGTTCGCTGGTTCGGGAACGGGTGCCGAGGTGGAACGCGGCGATCACGGCGGCGGCCTTGGCCGGGCCGATCCCGGCCTGCGACGCCAGCTCCTCGGGGCGGGCGGCGGCGAGTTCGGCCAGGCCGCCGTATTCGGCGAGCAGGTGAGCGGCGAGTTCGAGCGCGGATTGCCCGCGCGTGCCCTGACCGAGCAGCAGCGCGAGCAATTCGGTATCGGTGAGCACGTGTGGGCCGAGCGCGAGCAAACGCTCACGCGGGCGCTGGGCGACGGGCAGATTCGCGATCGGTACCGACACATTCCCCCCTACGTCATCGGTGACGAGACCGATGTTCGCAGAGGGCACCGACAGATTCGGCTACCGTTCAGCCACCGCGGGCGAATCCGTGTCGATATCGTGCGGTTCCGGACTGAACACCGAGTCGGCCATCAGCCGTTCGAGGTTGCGCAGCTGGCGCTCGTGCACGACGATCCGCCGCAATGCCTCGTTGACGGTGGTGTTGCTGTCGGCCGTGCCCATGATCTCGGCGGCGGCATCCAGCAGTTCTTGATCGAGATCTATCCGCAGGCTTCGCAAGCATCCTCCTCGGGTACAAACGCAATCTTGCGCGATGCGCGGTCGGCGCGTCCGCCGTTTCACCGCGTCGTTACCGAATTCGGGCGGGCGAACTGTGCAGTTTGCGTAGTTGCGCACCGGTGTGTTGTCGCGACGCGCCAGCGGTGCTTGCCTTGAGGCATGTTCACCGAGGCCCAGCTGTATTCGCCGGTGACGCGCGAGCGCGACGGCGACGTCACTGTGCACCTGAGTGACGACCACCCAGGCGTCGGCGACGAGCACTACCGCACCAGGCGCAATGCCATCGCCGCGCTCGCCCTCGACTACCGGCCGGGCAACCCCGTCCCGCACATCGACTACACCGACGACGAACAGCAGGTCTGGCGGATCGCCTCGGCCGAGCTGGCCCGCAAGCACGAGGTGTACGCCTGCCGCGAGGTGCGCGAGGCGGCCGCCCGGCTCGCCCTGCCGCGCGACCACATCCCCCAGCTCGACGACGTCTCACGGCTGCTGCATCCGCTCACCGGTTTCCGGTATGTACCCGCCGCCGGGCTTGTCCCGCTGCGCGAGTTCTTCGGTTCGTTCGCGGACCGCACCTTCCACTCCACCCAGTACATCCGCCACCATTCGGCCCCGCTGTACACCCCGGAACCCGATGCGATCCACGAGATCATCGGGCACGCCAACCAGCTGGCGAGTCCGCGCTTCGCGAGTCTGTACGAGACCGTCGGCGCGGCGGTCGGGCGGCTGGAGACCGATGCCGCGCTGAAGTTCCTCGCCGACGTGTTCTGGTTCTCGCTGGAATTCGGCGTGGTTCGCGAAGACGGACAGATCCGTTGTTACGGTGCGGGTTTGCTGTCGTCCTACGGCGAGATCGACGAATTCCGCCAGGCGACGCTGCGCCCGCTCGACGTGGCGCAGATGGGCACCATCAGCTACGACATCACCCATTACCAGCCGGTGCTGTTCTGTGCGGATTCGGTGGATCAGCTCGTGGACGTGCTCGGCGAATTCTTCGCGACCATGGACGACGACACTCCGGCCCGGCTCGGCGGACGTGCCCACCCTGCCGCGTAAGTCGGCTGTAAACCGTTGGCGCAGAATATACTTGGCAATTCCGATGCGTCTCACATAATGGGACCAGGGTGCGCGCGGGCAAAGTCGCGGCGGTAGGTTCGACCCGTTCTTCAAGCTTTGCGAAAGGGTCGGGTAGACCGAATATGACTGTGGACGTGACTGATACGCGCGACGATCAGAATCCCGAGCCGGAGGCCCCGCTGTGGCTGCAGGGCCGCGAGGCGGTGATCGCCGCGGCGACCCCCGACCAGTGGCGCGGCAACGTTCCCGACTACGAACTGAGCCACGAGGTGATCCCCCGCGAGCGCGTCGCCCAGCACGCGCCCGGTTCGCTCGAGGCCATCGTCGAGGACCTGGTGAAGGTCTTCGAGATGGAGGTCTCGCACAAGGCCGACCCCGCCACCTGGCTGTCGGTGGTCGCCGAGCAGTACCGCGGCCGGGTCAACGGCGGTGTGTGGCAGGACGCGGAGGAATTCGCGCGGATCGGCAGCTACAACATCCTGATCGGCGACAACCCGTACTACGAGTCGGCGAACGAGACCTTCGAGTCCTCGCACAAGATCTTCCACACCGCCTTCCCCGGCGGCTTCTTCTGGGAGGTGCTCGAGGTGCTGTCGGGCCCGCCGACGGTGAGCTTCCGCTGGCGGCACTGGGGCAAGTACGACGGCGAGTACAAGGGCCACCAGCCCACCGGTGAGCAGATCGAGATGTACGGCGTGACCATCGCCCGCGTCACCGAGGACCTGCGCATCGTCGAGCTCGAGCACTTCTACGACAACAACCAGCTGCTCGGCCCGCTGGCGCACGGCTGCCCCGTGCAGCACGGCAAGGCCGACTAGGAGCTCGTGGGCCTGTCGTCGTCGAACGGCAGGCCCGCCTCGAGCAGGTCGAGGGCGTGGCCGACCTTGGTCGCGTCGACCGGTCCGGTGGTGACGATGCCGAGCATCGCACCGACCATCGCCCCCGCCGCGACTCGCACCTCGAAGTCGTCGACGGGGCGGCCGGTGTAGTCGGCGAGCAGCTGAGCGGCCAGGTCGATGCTTCGCTGGAACTCCAAGCCGACCGCCGAGCGCAGTTCCGGCAGGTGGTAGAGCAGCTTCTGCCGTTCCTGTTCGAAGGCGGCATCCTCGGCCGACATCGACGCGTACACCGCCTCGGTGGCCCGGCGGACCGCGGTGAGCGGGTTCTGACCCCGTGGCTGCGCCGCCAGCGCCTCGATCATCAGCGCATCCTGGTCGTCGGCCATGACGAGCTGTTCCTTGGTCGGGAAGTAGCGGAAGAAGGTGCTCGGGGAGACCTCGGCGGCCGCGGCGATCTGTTCGACGGTCGTCTCGGTGTAGCCCTGCTCCCGGAACAGGCGGAACGCCTCGAGCCGGATGGTTCGACGGGTCCGCTCCTTCTTCCGCGCGCGCAACGACGTCTCAACCGACATGCAGCGATTCTGCCGCATCGTCGGCTGTCACGGAGTGGCGCCGCCCGAAGACCAGCGCCACCAGGACAGCCGCGAGCAGACATCCCACCGCGCACACACCGAGCATGGTGTCCATGCCGAGCACGAAGGCGTGCCGCACCTCCCGCAGCGCGACGGGGTCGTGTGCGGTCGCGGTGACTCCCGCATTGACTCCGTCGGAGATCGGCGGCCGGTTGAGCTCGCCGAGATCGGCGCGGTAGACGGTGGCGAGCACGGTGCCGAGCACGGCGACACCGATCGTGCCGCCCGCCTGCCGAAGTGCCTGCAGCAGAGCCGAACCCGAGCCGGATCGCGCGGTGTCGAGCTCGCTCATCGCCAACCCCATGGCCGCGGGCATCACCATTCCCATGCCCGCGCCGAGGATCGTCGTCCACGTGGCGGTGAGTCCGTAACCGCTGTCGACCCGGGTGAGCGCGCCGAGACCGATGCCGACCGCGAGCACGAGGAACCCGGCGACGAGCACCGACCGGATACCCCAGCGAGGCAACAGCAGATCCACCAGCCTGCTGCCGATCACCAGGCCGCCGATCATCGGCAGCAACCGCAGTCCGCTGCCGAGCGCGTCGACGCCGAGGACGGCCTGGAAGTACTGCGGCACGGTGAAGAACATGCCGAACATGGCGAAGCTGACCATCAGCGAAATCGCTGTGCCCCACCGGAATCCGGACGATGCGAACAGCGCCGTATCGATCAGCGGATGTGCGGCCCTCCGCTGCCACCACCCGAACGCGGCGAGTGCACCGAGGCCCGCGACGATCATCGCCCAGGCTGCCGGCTCACCCCATCCGTATTCGCCGATCCGGATGAAACCGTAGGTGAGCCCGAGCATTCCGAGCGCCGCCAGCACGGCACCGGGCAGGTCGATGCGAAAGGCCTTGTCGCCGCGCGATTCCGGTACGAGAAAGATGACGGCGAGCGTGCCGAGGATCACCAGCGGCACATTGATGAGGAAGACCGAACCCCACCAGTAGTTGCGCAGCAGCCAGCCACCGACCACGGGGCCGAGCGGCAACCCGAGGGCGGTCGAGGTAACCCACACCGTGAGCGCGCGCTGGCGTTGCCCCTGGTCGCTGAACAGCACCGGGATCACCGCCATCGACAGCGGCATCATCGCCGCCGCGGCGACCCCGAGCACCACGCGCGCGGCGATGAGCTGCCCGGCGGTGGTCGCGAAGGCACAGCCCAGCGAGGCGAGGCCGAACAGCACGAGCGCGCACAGCAGGATCTTCTTGCGCCCGTAGCGGTCGCCAAGCGCGCCCGCGGGCAGCATCAACGCGGCGAGGGCCAGCGTGTAGGCGCTGCTGAACCATTGCAGCGCAGCGGTATTCGCGTCGAGGTCGACGGCGAGGGTGGGAATAGCCACCGTCAGCACGGTGACGTCGAGTCCGATGGTGAGCATCGCCACGGCGAGCGCTCCGAGCGCCAGCCAGCGGCGGGTGTCGTCGGTTCGCATATCTCCTCCAATAATGAGAGCTACTATCATTTGTTAGTAACTCTCATTTAGAGGTCAGTGTCAATAGACGGACGGGCTCGACGGGAAATCGGCGTGTCGGCTCGCTAGGCTCTGCGCTGATGAAGATCCGCGAACACGGCGTGCGCGCCGCCTGCTTCCTCGGCGCCGCCGCCACCGCGGCCGCTCTCACGCTCGGTCCCGCACAGGCCCAGCCCAGCCCCACCGGCTCGACCACCACCACCCCGTTCACCACGCCGAACACCGACGGCTGCCCGCAGAAGACCAGGCCACCGGCCCCGATCGACTCCTCGGAGGTCCCGGCGCCGGGCGAATCGGCACCCGCCGAACTGCCGGTTCCCGACAAACCGATCGGCGGCGACCGGCTCGGCGAATGCGGCGTGGTGCTGCCGGTCGGCGCTACTCCGCTGCCCGCCGATATCTCGGCGACCGCGTGGATGGTGTCGGACCTCGACACCGGACGCGTGCTGGCCGCCAAGGACCCGCACGGCCGCTATCGACCGGCCAGCACGATCAAGGTGGCCCTGGCCATCGTCGCCCTGCGCACCCTCGATCTGGACAAGGTGGTGATCGGCACCCAGGCCGACGCCGATGTGGACGGCACCCGGGTCGGCATCGGGCCAGGCGGCCGCTACACCAACCGTCAGCTCATGCAGGCCCTCATCATGTGCTCCGGCAACGACGCCGCACACGCCATCGCCACCCAGCTCGGTGGCGACAAGGCGGCCGTGGCGAAGATGAACGACCTCGCGAAGTCCTTGCGCGCCATGGACACTCGCGCCGCCACCCCGTCGGGCCTCGACGGCCCCGGGATGAGCACCTCCGCCTACGACCTGTCGGTGCTGTTCCGGGAGGCGATGTCGATCCCGCTGTTCGCCGAGTTCATCCACACCGAACAGGTCGACTTCCCCGGCTACCCCGCCGACCCGAGGATCCCCGGCGACGAGGACCACCCCGGCTTCCCCATCGGCAACGACAACCAGCTGCTCTACAACTACCCCGGCGCCATCGGCGGCAAGACCGGCTTCACCGACGACGCCCGCCAGACCTTCGTGGCCGCCGCCGAACGCGACGGACACCGCCTCGTGGTCACCCTGTTGCAGGCCGACGTGCGACCCATCCGCCCCTGGGAGCAGGCCGCACGCCTGCTCGACTACGGCTTCGCCCTCGACTCCGACGCGCGCATCGGCAAGCTCCCCGAAGTGGGCGACGACATGATCCAGCCGAGCGTCCCGCTCGCCTCACCCCCGCCGCGCGCCGACGGCAGTCGGCCGGAGGTCTCGCGGTCCGCCCATGAAGGGGCGCGCATCGCCGCGCTCGTCGCGGGCCCGGTCCTGATCCTCACCCTGCTGTTCCTGGCCCGCCGCGCCTGGCGCAGTCGCTGAGCTACCGGCGGCGGCCGAACACGACGAGGGCCAGGGCGGCGAGCGCGCCCGCGCCGAAGGCGGCCGCACCGGCACCGGTGGACAGGTTCTTGTCGACCACGCGCGGCTGGATGACGACCGGGGCGGGCGGGGCGATCTCGGTGTGGTCGTTGTCCGACGAGGTCGCCGCCCACGCGGTGGCGAACAGCAGGATGCGGAAGGTGATGTAGCTGAAGACCATCAGACCGATGATCGAACCGAAGGTGGCACCCGCCGGGCTCGACAGCACCATCCGCAGGTAGATGGCACCGACGAACTTGAAGATCTCGAATGCCACCGCGGCGATGGCCGCCGCCTTCGCCGCGCTGCGCAGCGACACCGGTTCGCGCGGTAGCCGGGCGATCACCCAGGCGAACACCGCCCAGGAGGCGAGCATCCCCAGCGCTATCGACACGATCGACAACACCACCGAGGCGCCGGGGACACCGTCGAGACCAACGGATTTCAGCAGCTTCGCGGCGAGTCCGCTGTTGGCGACCGTCGACAGGCCGAGCGACACGACGAGGGCGAGGAACAGACCGAACAGCGCGCCGAGGTCCGACAGCTTCTCCCGCCACCACGGCTTGTCGGGAGTCTGGGTCTCCCACTGCTCGGTGAGCGCCGCACGCAGGTTCGCGATCCAGCCGAGACCGGTGTAGAGACCGGTCAGCAAACCCAGCACACCGACGGTGCCGCGAGAGCCGATCGCCTGGTCGATCAGCTCGTTGATCTGATCACCGAAGGTGCCCGTCTTCTCGATCACCTTGCCCTGCAGCTCGTTCAGCAGGTCCGGTTGCCCGGCGAGAATGAAACCCGCGATCGAGAATGCCACCATCAACAGCGGAAACAGCGAAAGCACAGTGAAATACGTGATGCCCGCGGCAAAGTAGTCACCGCGCTGACGCTGGAACCGCCCACCGGCCCGGACCAGATGATCCAGCCAAGGCCTGCTCTTGACCTGCTTCTCGACAGTGGCCGAGATGTTGTCGATCAACTGCATGACACGCGCCCCTCTTCAGCCGAAACCTCAGGTGCGCACCGGGTCAGCGAGCGAGGAAGCCGACCCGGTCGTACACCTGGGCAAGTGTGTTGCCTGCGATCTCACGCGCCCGCTCGGCCCCGGAAGCCAGGATCCGGTCCAGCTCTGCCTGATCCGACAGATAGTCCTTCACCTTCTTCTGCACGGGCGTCACGAATTCGACCAGCGCGTCGGCCACTTCGGCCTTGAGCTCACCGTAGCCTTTACCCGCGAAATTCTGTTCCAAGCTGACGATCGGGGTTTCGGTGAGCGAACTGAGGATCACCAGCAGGTTGCTCACGCCCGGCTTGGTGTCGGGGTCGTAGACGATCTCGCGGCCGGTGTCGGTGACGGCCGAGCGCACCTTCTTCGCGGTGACCTTCGGATCGTCGAGCAGATTGATGAGCCCGGCGTCGCTGGCCGCGGACTTGCTCATCTTCGCGGTCGGATCCTGCAGGTCGTAGATCTTGGCGGTGCCCTTCACGATGTGCGGCTCGGGCACGACGAAGGTCTTCTTGAAGCGGGTGTTGAAGCGCTGGGCCAGGTTTCGGGTGAGCTCGAGGTGCTGGCGCTGATCCTCGCCGACGGGCACCTGATGCGGGCGGTAGAGCAGGATGTCGGCGGCCATCAGCACCGGATAGGTGAACAGGCCGACGGTCGCGTTCTCGGCGCCCTGCTTGGCGGACTTGTCCTTGAACTGCGTCATCCGGCCCGCCTCGCCGAAACCGGTGATGCAGCTGAGCACCCACGACAGCTCGGCGTGCTCGGGCACCTGGCTCTGCACGAACAGGGTCGACTTCTCGGGGTCGATACCGAGGGCGAGCAGCTGGGCGACAGCGGCTTTGGTCCGCGCGCGCAGCGCCTTCGGATCCTGGCTGACGGTGATGGCGTGCAGGTCGGGGATGAAGTACAGCGCGTCGTAGTCGTCCTGCATCGTCACCCAGTACTGCAGCGCACCCAGGTAGTTGCCGAGGTGGAAGGAGTCACTGGTGGGCTGGATGCCCGACAGCACCCGCTGCTTACGTTCGGCCGTCGCGGCCGGGGCAGGACTGGACATGCCCCCAATCTTTCCACGGCCCTCAAGCGGAATTTCGCTGCACCCAGTTGCGTGGATCGACACCCGGCATGCTCGGCTTCCCCTGCCGGATCATGTGCTGTTCGCGGCGGGCCAGCAGCTGATAGGACGGGGTGCTCCGGCCGGCGAGCGCACCGGCGAGCACGCGGGGTGCCAGCGGCGGTGCGAGGTGCGCGGTGCGGATGCTGCGGCACAGGGCGCGGTGGGCGAGCTCGTCGGCGATGTCCCACTCGATGCCGTACATCCGCCGGATTCGCGAAGGCAGACTGCCCTGGACCAGCAGATACAGCGCGCTGCCGACCTGTTCGACGGGTGGGCGCAACCGGTAGGCCTTGCGATGACCGGCCAGGTAGGAGCCCACCAGCTCGGCTTCGTCGGTGAGGAACGGTTCGGCCGAGTCTAGGTAGTCGTCGAAGTAGCGGCGGAAGGCCGGGTAGTCGGCGGGGGCGGCCTCGCGTGGCATGCCGAACAGCTCGCCCCAGCGCACGTAGTCCTGGTAGAGGTCCTCGCGTTCGGTCGGGGTGAGTTCGCGGACCAGCCGGTCGTACATCACCTCGGCGGAATCGAAGGTGAAGGCCATGGTCATGAACATCAGGTGCGGGTCGAGGGCCGCGTAGGCAGTGCCCGCCCGGTGGTGCGGACCCGCGTCCTCGGGCAGCGCGCCGACCACCCGCTCGTGCTTGCGCCGGGTGAAGGCGAGCGCCCGGTCGGCCTCGGCCTTGCTGCCGAGGAAGACCGATTCGAACAGGGCGCCGGTGACAGCCAGCCGCGTGTAGGGGGTCGCCCGGTGGGCCGTGTGCTCGCTGGTCCCGACGAACAGCAGTGGGTGGACCGCGCCGATGACCAGGGCGCGCAGGCCGTAGGTGACGCCGACCGCGCGCTTGCTCATCACCCTGCGAATCATCGAATCGTCGGCGAAATATCCGGGTTCGCCCTGCCGTGCGGCCATGTCGCGCCTCCTCGTCGAGTGCATCTGGCAATAGAATCCTCCAGAATTGGTAATCTGGCAAGAGTCTCTACCAAAACACCCGCGAACGGACGGTGGCAGCACAATGGAGCCCGTGGCTGCACAACGGACATACGGGGGCGTCTCCGCCGAACAACGCCAGGCGCAGCGCCGCACAGCGCTGCTGGACGCGGCGCTCGACATCCTCGCCGAGGACGGGCAGGCCAAACTCACCGTCGCGGGGCTGTGTGCCCGCGCCGGCCTCAACGAGCGCTACTACTACGAGAATTTCGAACGACGCGAGAGCGTGCTGGAAGCACTGCTCGATCGCATTGCCGAGGAATTGGCCGCCGCCATCATGGCGGCCCTCGCCGGTGCGCCGCCCGACAGCCGCGCCCAGGCGCACGCGGCGATCGAGGCGGGCGTGGCGGTTCTGCTCGACGACCCACGCAAGGCCCGCGCCGCACTCATCGCCGGCATGGCCACGCCCGAACTCCGCGCGCGCACCGCGCGAACGGTTCGCGCGTTCGCCCGGCTCGTCGCCGCCGAGGGCACCGGCTTCTACGGCGGCGACGTGCCGCAGAACCTGGTCGATTTCCGCGCGATCTACCTCGTCGGAGGCCTGACCCAAACCCTGACGACGTGGCTCGCGGGCGATCTCGACCTGACCCGCGCGGAACTGATCGACCAGATCACCGACGTCTTCGTCCTACTCGGCGACGACCTGGCCGGGCGTTATCGCTAGGGCGCGCCGGATTCACACGCCGCGTTTCATTCCCAAGCGCAGTTCGGGCCGAAGCTGACGCACGGCTCCGACGATCCGTTGCCCAGCCAGAGAAGCGCGTAGCCCACCATCGAATTGATGTCCTGATTCAGCAGCCCCGACCCGCTGTCGGCGACCGGTTGCGCGATGGCCTGCTGCGCGCTCGCGGGCCCGGTCGGCACGCACGTGTCGAGCATGATGCCGTCGCACGGCTGTGAGGACCCGAGTCCGAGTGCCTGGAGCAGGGCGGCACCGGGGAAATCCTCGGTGGAACCGACCGCGGGGCCCGCCACCGGCGCCACCGCCGCCCCGGCCGCCGCGATTCCGGGGCCCGCCGCCATGATCGCGGCCACAACGCCCGCACTCGCCAGTACTCGCTTCATCGTGTTCTCCTCACCGGCGGCCTCGAATCGGCCGCACCGGCGGCAACGTTAAGCGGGCCGATCAGCCGGCGGGAGACGCCAATTCCCTCGGCATCATCCGCTGATCGCTACCGCACCGAAGGTAACCGGGTCGCCTTGCAGGACAACACGGAACACCACATCGCGACGCGACCAGTAGGCGGCGCAATCGCGCATGGCCGCCTCGAACCAGGCGCGTTCGGTGGGCTCGTCGGCCAGCAGGTCGTCGGCGGTGCGGACAACCGCGACGTAACCGGGTGCGTCGCCGACGAAATCGTCGAGGTCGCGCAGGCATTCGTCGAAGGCGTCCTTGTTCGCGCCGAAGTAGTACGGGAACTGGAAGGCGGCCGCGAACTCGTCGAACAGGGTGGTGACATCGCGCATCTTGGTGCCGCGCAGTTCGCGCACGCGATAGTCGGCGGGGGCGTCGTAGCGGATGGCGCTGAACTGGTTGGCATCCACCGCCATGGCGCCGAGCACCGGTGCGTCGGCCGCGGCGGGCGCGTCGGCGGGTGGGCGGGCAAGGAACTGCGACAGCGTCATCGGCATCAGCGCATCCTCGTGAACGTTTCGTAGTGGTCACCGGTGTACCAGGCGCTGCCGTCGCTGCCGGTGACGATGCGTTCCGCGTCGCGACCACGGTTGCGCTGCTTGGGATTCACATCCCATTCCTGATACTTCACCGGATTGCCCGCCGAATCCTTGGGCGGCAGTTTGGTTCCCCGGTTCATGAACTGCTCGCCACCCTTGGTGCCGGGCGCGTTCGCCGAATCCGGCCAGCGCCCCGCATCGATCTCGACGAGCGTGGCATAGGCCCGATCCGGGACCCCCGCCACCTTCGTGACCGGCGCCGCAGACGGATTCGCCGACGGTTTCGCCGCAGGGGCCGCGGGTTTCGGCGCGGTCGACGACGCGACCGCGCGGGTGGTGGTCGCCGCCGTGGTCGTATCCGAACCGCGACCACCGAACAGCGTCAGACCGAGCGCGGCGAGGACAAGGACGAGTCCGCCGAGCAGACCGAGAGTTTTCCGTGAGATGTTCATCGGTATTGCACAGTAACCGGCGCGTGGTCGGACCAGCGCTGGTCGTAGGCGGCGGCGCGTTCGACGACGGCCTGCTTGGCGCGGCCGGTGAGTTCACCTCGGGCGAGCTGGTAATCGATTCTCCAACCGGAGTCGTTGTCGAAGGCGCGGCCGCGGTAGGACCACCAGCTGTACGGGCCCGCGACATCGGGGTGCAGGGCGCGGACCACGTCGACGTAGCCCGCGGCGAGCAGTTCGGCGATCCAGGCACGTTCCTGGGGCAGGAAGCCCGCCGACTTCTGGTTGCCCTTCCAGTTCTTCAGGTCCACCTCGGCGGGCGCGATGTTCCAGTCACCGCTCACCACGAACTCGCCGGTCCGAGTCTTCAGGTAGGCGCCGAGTTCGGCCATGAAGCGGTACTTCTCGTCCTGCTTGGGCGTGTTCTCCTCGCCCGAATGCACGTACACACTCGCCACGGTGAGCTCGCCGAAGTCGGCCTCGAGGTAGCGCCCCGACGCGGCGAACTCGGTGCTGCCGAAACCGATCCGCACCGCGTCGGGCGCGCGCCGCGACAGGATGCCGACACCGGCACGACCCTTCGACTCCGGTTCGGCATGGGTGAGCACCCACCCGGCCGCGAGTGCGGGAGCCAGCGCGGCGGCGGTTTGCGCGTCGGTGGCCCTGGTCTCCTGCAGGCAGACGATGTCGGCTTCGGTGGCGTCGAGCCAGGCGAGCATGCCTTTGGTCGCCGCCGCGCGGACACCGTTGACGTTCACGGTCGAGAGAATGATTGCCACGCGTAGGACGGTACATCGGCGGGTATTCCCGAACGTGTAGGGGAACAACCCGGCGGCGCGAACGTTGTGATCGCCGGCCCGGCAACAGCCCGCGCTCGGCGGTTCCCCCGCGTAACCTCGGGTAACAGGACACTGTCGTCCAGGAAGGGGTGATGACGATGACGTCACGCACCGCCAAGTCCCCCGCCCGCCCGGAGCCGGTCGCGGCCCTGCATCTCGGGTCCGGCGACCCGGTGCTGCTGTTGCACGGATTCATGTTGTCGCCACACTGTTGGGAGCAGGTCGCCCACCGCATGGCCGCCCACTGCGAGGTGTACGCGCCCGCGTTCGCCGGGCACTGGGGTGGGCCGAAGGTCGAGGGCTGGACGCTCGACGTGTACGCCCTGGCCGACCAGATCGAGGACCAGCTCGACGAATTGGGCTGGCGCACCTGCCATATCGCGGGGAATTCGCTCGGCGGCTGGGTGGGTCTCGAGCTCGCGCGACGCGGCCGGGCCCGCACCCTCACCACCATCGCGGCGGCGGGCGGTTGGGCCTCGCCCTCGATCACTCAGATCAGGATCGGCGTCAAGTTCGCGTCGCTGCTGCCGTTCATCGCGGTCGGCAGGCGTCTCGGTGACGTCGCGCTCAACAACCGGCTGGTGCAGCACGCCACGGCGCTGCTGCTGACCAAACGCACCGGAGCCGTGCCACGCCACGAACTGGTCACCACGCTCATCGCCGCACTGCACTGCGACGTGATCGTGCCGCTGATCCTCGGCAGCCTGCGCGCGCCCGGCATGGACGACCTCGCCGAGCTGGAAACACCCATCCGCATGCTGCTCGCCGAGTACGACCGGATCATCCCCAACAGCGTCTACGCCACCCACTACCTGCGCGAACTGCCCGCGTCGGCGGATCGCATCCTGGTACACGGGGTGGGGCACGTACCGATGCTGGAGGCCCCCGACCGGATCGCGACGCTCATCGCCGAGCACATCTACGCCAGCCGGGGGCACCTGCGCGCGGTGTGATCAGCGCGCGAGCAGGCCCTTGGCGATGTGGGTCACCTGGATCTCGTTGCTGCCCGCGTAGATCATCAGCGACTTGGCGTCGCGGGCGAGCTGTTCGACGCGGTACTCGCTCATGTACCCGTTGCCGCCGAACAGCTGCACGGCCTCCATCGCCACCTCGGTGGCGGCCTCGGAGCAGTACAGCTTCATCGCCGAGGCCTCGGCCAGGCTCGGCGGCTTACCGGCCTTACTGCGCTCGAGCACGTTGAACACCATGTTGCGCACATTGATCCGCGCGACTTCCATCTTGGCCAGCTTGAGCTGGATCAGCTGGAAGCGCCCGATCTCCTGACCCCACAGGGTGCGGTTGCGCGCGTAATCCACACACAGTCGGTGGCATTCCTCGATCACGCCGAGCGCCATGAAGCCCACACCGATCCGCTCGGCGGTGAAACTCGCTCGGGCGCTTTCCCTTCCGTCGCCACTGCGGTGGTCCTCGGTCTCGCCGAGCAGCCGGTCCTTACCGAGCCGGATGTTGTCGAAGAACAGTTCGCCGGTGGGTGAGGAGTGCAGGCCCATCTTCTTGAACGGTTTGCCCTGGGTGAGGCCCTCCATGCCCTTGTCGAGCACAAAGGTGAGCACCTTGCGATCACGCTTGTCGGCACCGTCGCCCTCGTCGAGCTTGGCGTAGACGATGATCACGTCGGCACACGGGCCGTTGGTGATGAAGGTCTTCTGTCCGTTGAGGATGTAGTCCTCACCGTCGCGTTCGACGCGAGTCTTCATGCCGCCGAACGCGTCCGAGCCGGAGTCGGGTTCGGTGATCGCCCAGGAGGCCACCTTGCGCAGAGTCACGATGTCGGCGAGCCAGCGCTGCTTCTGCGCGAGCGTGCCACGCGACATGATGGTGGTGGCGCCCAGGCCGATGCTCACCCCGAGCGCGGACACCAAACCCATACACACCCCGGACAATTCGCTGATGAGCACCGCCATCATCGACTGCTGATCGCCGAACGGGCCGCGCTTGCTCCCGCCACCCTCTCCGCTCTCCTCCTTGGCGAGCATCTTGGTGACCATGTCCTCGGCCATGGTGTCGATGCCGAACTGGCTGAACAGCTTTCGCAGTATCGGGTACGGCAGCATCTCGCCGCTGTCGAGCGCGTCGAGGTGCGGGCGAACCTCCTTGTCGATGAAGGTCCGCACGGCATCGCGGATCATCAGATCGGTTTCGGACCACTCGAACACTGTTCGCTCCTGACGTTCGGCCTCTGCGAAACATACATCCGTGCTTGTTTCGGTGTGGATGGTTTCGGTGACCCCGGTCACCCTCACGGTACGTAACAGCGGCGTAACGAATCGGAAAATACCCGTCTACATCCGTGCACGACCGTCGGTGAGTCGCCGAATTCGAGCGGCAGCGGATGAAGGAGAGAGGTAAATGGCCGGAGTAGATACCGCCGCCAAAGAAACACTCGAGGACTACACGCTGCGCTTCGCCCCCCGGAGCTACCGAAAATGGAGTCCGGCGGTCGTCGGCATCTCCGCGCTCGGCGGCATCGCGTATCTGGCGGATTTCGCGATCGGCGCCAATATCGGCATCGCGCACGGCACCGGAAACGCCCTGATCGGCATCGGTATCTTCGCCGTCGTGGTGATGCTCACCGGCTTTCCGCTCGCCTATTACGCGGCGCGCTACAACATCGATCTCGACCTGATCACGCGCGGTAGCGGATTCGGTTACTACGGGTCGGTGATCACCAATATCGTGTTCGCCTCGTTCACCTTCATCTTCTTCGCGCTCGAAGGTTCGATCATGGCGCAGGGCCTGGAATTAGGGCTCGGAATTCCGTTGTGGCTGGGGTATCTCGCCTCGACGGTCATCATCTTCCCGCTGGTCATCTACGGCATGAACACCCTGGCCAAATTGCAGGTGTGGACCACGCCGCTGTGGCTGTTGCTGATGGTCGCGCCGTTCGGGTTCCTGCTGGTTCGCCACCCCGAATCGGTCGGTTCGTTCTTCGCCTACGGCGGTAAGGACGGCCAGGGTGTGAGCGTGTCCGGTGCGCTGCTGGCCGCCGGTGTGTGCCTGTCGCTGATCGCCCAGATCGCCGAGCAGATCGACTACCTGCGCTTCATGCCGCCGCGCACCCCGGAGAACCGGGCCAAGTGGTGGGGCTGGATGCTGCTGGCCGGGCCCGGCTGGGTGCTGTTCGGTGCGGCCAAGCAGGTGGTCGGCCTGTTCCTCGCGGTGTATCTGATCGCGAATCTGCCCGCGGCGCAGTCGATCGCGAACCAGCCGGTGCACCAGTTCCTGGAGATCTACCGCGATATGGTTCCCGGCTGGCTTGCCATGACGCTCGCGGTGGTGCTCGTGGTGATCAGCCAGGTGAAGATCAATGTCACCAACGCCTACTCCGGCTCGTTGGCCTGGACCAACTCCTACACCCGTGTCACCAAGACCTACCCCGGTCGCCTGGTGTTCCTCGTGGTGAACCTGGTCGTCGCGCTGATCCTGATGGAAGCCAACATGTTCGACTTCCTCAACAGCATCCTCGGCTTCTACGCCAACTGCGGCATCGCCTGGATCGTCACCGTCGCCACCGACATCGCGGTCAACAAGTACCTGCTGAAGATCTCGCCGAAGGTGCCGGAATTCCGGCGCGGCATGCTCTACGACTTCAACCCCGTTGGCCTGGTCGGTTTCGGGTTGTCGGCGCTGCTGTCGATCATGACCTTCTTCGGGCTGTTCGGTGAGCTGCTGAAGCCGTACTCCCCGCTGGTCGCGGTCCTCGTGTCGTTCATCGCCACCCCGCTCACCGCGCTGGCGACCAAGGGCAAGTACTACCTGCGCCGCTCCGACGACGGCATCGAGACCCCCATGTTCGACGAACACGGCAACCCCTCGGGCGAACTACTCCCCTGCCACGTCACCGGCCTGGAGTTCGAGCGTCCCGACATGATCGCCTCGGCCGTCCCCGGGCCTGAGGGCGAGATCCAGTACATCTCGTCGCTGGCGTTGTCGACGGACAAGCACGGCGTGCACCTGCTGCCTCGCCAGCACTGATCCGTCATCAAAGGCCGTGCGGGCTTCTGCCCGCACGGCCTTCGTGGTATTCAGAGCATTTTGCGCACGACACGCGATGGCAGGACGCGTAGGGCGTAGCCCAGGGGCACCCACGGCCAACTGGGGACATACGCCTTGGCGCGGCGCTTCTCGATCGCCGCGACCATGGCGCGTACGCCGGTTTCGGTGTCGACCATGAACTTCGGTTCGTGTTTGATGCGGTCGTTCATCTCCGAGCGGATATAGCCGGGATAGATCACCGAGACATCCACGCCAGGAACGGCTTCGGCGCGTAGCCCCTCGGCGAGTGCGGCAATTCCGGCCTTGGTCGCGGCATAGGTGGTGAGGGTTTTGGGCATTCCACGCAGGCCGGAGATCGAGGAGATCATCACCAGATGACCCCTGCCCTGAGCGCGGAAGATCTTCATGGCCGCCTCGGTTTGGGCCAGCGCCGCAAGGAAATTCACCACGGCGGTTTCACGGTTGGCCGCATGCTTACCGGTACCCAGCGGTGCGCCCTTGCCGAGTCCCGCGTTGACGATCACCCGGTCGATGGTGCCGAACTCGTCGGCGAACTCGTCGAAGACGGTGAACACAGCAGTGTCGTCGGTGACATCGAGCTGTTTCACCGAGACGACCCGGTCGGGGTGTTCGGCGAGGATCTCGGTGCGCAGCTCGTCGAGGCGCTCGGTGCGGCGGGCGCACAGGCCGAGGTCGTAGCCGAGGGCCGCGAACTGGCGGGCCATCTCCGCGCCGAGCCCCGAGCTGGCACCGGTGATGAGGATGGTGCTCATGACGGCTGCCCTGTCGACGGGCACGTTTCGTAGTGCGATTCCATCCACCCACGCTAGCCAGTCGGGGCGGCGACGCCGACCGGATCTGTCGATCCGGCCGGCGGAGGTGGTCAGCCCTTGTTGTACTTACTGAAGTCGCCGCGCCAGATCAGCTCTTCGGAGGTGATGACCGCGGGGTTCAGCTTGTCGACCGGCACCGCGTAGGCGATCTTGATGGTCTGCTTGGACCCGGGCGGCAGCTTGCCCTCCATGCCGTACTGGTACTTCTTGTCCAGCGACAGCACGTATTCGGCGGCGGTGCCGTCGGCGCCGTACACCAGGGTGGGACGCGACCAGTTGTCGAGCGTGGTCTTTCCCGTGTTGTTGAGCTGGAAGGTGAACACCGACACGGTGCCCTCGCGCTCCACCTCGTCGGCCTCGACCTTCAGGATCGACAGCTCGACACCGGATTCGAGCTTGCCCGTGTCGCCTGGGTTCAGCACGCCGTCGGCGTTCGGCGTGGCAGGCGCCTGGGCGCTCGTCGTGGTGGACGACGGCGTGGCGGGCTTGCCGCTCGGCAGTTCCTCCTGACATCCGGCCAGCAGCATTCCCGTGGCCACGACGGTGGCGCACAGCGCAATTCGGTTTCGCACGGACAACCCCTCCTGTTGAAAGACGCGCGGGGTCTCCATGAGATCTTCCCCCCGAGCACAGCGAGTGGATCATATACAGCGCGAACCGTCCGCTCGCCTGCCCGGCACCGAACGACCCTGCCTCACCTGCGATTTCCGCGCCGGAGTTGCCGTCGCCGACCTGCGATCGTGAGTCGTCAAAGCATACTGTTCGTTCCGGTTATGTCGAAAGCTACTTGGTTGCAATGTTTTCCGTCTCGTATCTATTGAGACTGATCGGTCAAATATGCGAGACTGCGAACCGCTATCCACCATCGAGAACCGAACAGGATCCACCATGTCGTTCACCAAGCTGGTCGCCGCGGGCATCACCGCACTGGCATTCGGAGCAGTCCTCACCGCAGGCCCCGCCACCGCGGCTCCCCTCGCCCCCGTGGTCGCCCCCGGCGAGCCCGCCCCGGGCGGAGCAACCTCCGGCAGCGCCATCCTCGATGACTTCGCCGACCTCTTCCGCCAGCTCCAGTGCGGCTCCGCCGCCGTCTGCCCCGCCTGAATCCGCACCTGCCCGGGCGGGCTCGACTCCGCCCGGGCAGATCCGGGATTCAGCCGAATAATTCGTCTGCGCTGGTTGCTGTGACGGCCTGCAACAGCCAGGCTTCCAGCTGATCGAGATCGGTGCATGCGGCAAGCTGCTCGCGCTGCTGCGCCGACAACTCCAGCCGCCGCGAGGTAAGCACCGTCAGAACGTTCTGCGCAGCTTGGATAATCCGCCCTTGCGCATGTCCCTCAGCCCGGTACTCATCGGCTTCTTCGAACGGGCACACCTCAGCTGAAAAGTTCATCGGTGCGCGTTGCGGTGGCAGCCTCGGTCAACCAAGCGTCGAGCTGTTCCAAATCCGTGCACGCGGCGAGCTGGGCGCGTTGCGCCGCTGAAAGCTCGAGTCCTCGGGCAGTCAGCACGGTGAGCACAGCGTGCGCACGTTCGCTTGCCACGTACTTGGTGGCGATGCGGCCGCGGTACTCGGGAGTGCTTTTCATGAGGTCCTCCAGGCGTCGGCTTGCCGCGAGGGTCAACGCGTCGTCGACCAGATCAAGATACATTTTCGCATGTTCGTCGTCGGTTTTCATCAGGCCGGCGAGGAAGGCGGCGAGGACCTCCTCCATATGCGGCCCCGCACCGTGGGCGATAGCCGACAATGTCGCGCGCTCGGGACGGCGTCGGGCTTCGTCGGGGTCGGTCACTACCGGGAAGCGGTCGGGACCTAGCACCAGCGGCTGGACGACGGATCCGACATTGTCGAGCTCGATCGGCTGTTCTGCCCACTTCGCCACCTTCCTGTTCGGCGTCACCACCAACAGCACCACGGGACAGCACAATCTGGACCGCAATGTGGTCAGGTAGACCGGCCACTTCCAGCGCCGAACATCGTCGGCCGCCAACTGGACCTCGACACAGACCCCGAGCACCGGCAGATCGCGATCGTCGTGGGTGCTGAGTGCGAGATCGCCGCGGAACTCCTTCGGCCCGATATCGGTGAAGTCGCACGACTCGGCCCGCATCCGGGACAAGCCGGGTAGTGGGATGCCGAACTCATCTGCCAGCAACGTCGGTGCCAGCAGAGCGTCGGTGCGGAACAGATCAAGCAAACCCTCGTGGAGGTAGCTCGGCATGCGGAGCACCGTATGCCGCAAGGTATTCCGCGCGGAATCGGTTACGGCGTGTTGGGGGTGGTGCGGCGTGCCAGGAGGACGGTGGCGGTGAAGAGGGCCACGCCTGCGACGGCGAGGACGGCGCCGACGAGGGCGGGGGCGGTGTAGCCGAGGCCCGCGGCGATGACGAGGCCGCCGAGCCAGGCGCCCGCGGCGTTGGCGATGTTGAGGGCGGCGTGGTTGAGGGCGGCGGCGAGGGTTTGGGCGTCGGCGGCGACGTCCATGAGGCGGGTTTGCAGGCCGGGGGCCAGGGCCGCGCCGGAGGCGCCGACGAGGAAGGCGCCGACGGCGGCGGTGATCGGGTTGTGGGCGGCGAGGACGAAGCCGGCCAGGATCACCACCATCGCGATCATCGCGGCGAAGATCGACCGGTCGACGCCGCGGTCGGCGAGGATGCCGCCGATGATGTTGCCCGCGATCATGCCGAGCCCGAACAGGGCGAGCACGATCGGCACGGCACCGATCGGCATGCCCGCGACGTCGGTCATGGTGGTGGCGATGTAGGTGTACACGGCGAACATGCCGCCGAAGCCGATGGCGCCGACCGCGAGGGTGAGCAGCACCTGGGGGCGGCGCAGGGCGCCGAGTTCGGTCATCGGGTTGGTGATCTTCATGTCGCTCAGGGCGGGCAGGTAGCGCCACAGCGCGGCCACGGTCGCGACGCCGATGAAGGTGACGACGATGTAGGCGTCGCGCCAGCCGAAGTGCTGTCCGAGCCAGGTCGCGCCGGGGACACCGACCACATTCGCCACGCTGAGCCCGAGCATCACCGCCGCCACCGCCTTGGCCCGCTGCCCGACAGGCGCGAGCGTCGCGGCGGCGAGGGAGGCCACACCGAAGTAGGCGCCGTGCGGCAGACCGGACACGAACCGCGCCGCCACCAGCGTCCCGAAGGTCGGCGCGAGCACCGTCGCCGCGTTGCCGAGGGTGAACGCGGCCATCAGCACGATGAGCAGTTTCTTGCGCGGCACCCGCGCGCACAGCGCCGCGATCAACGGCGCGCCCACCACGACGCCGAGCGCATACGCCGACACCGCGTGCCCGGCCGACGGCTCGGAGATGCCGAAGGCCGCGGCGATATCGGGTAGCAGGCCCATGGTGACGAACTCGGTGGTGCCGATGCCGAACCCTCCCAGCGCCAACGCGAGCATCGCCGGGACATGCCAGCTGGTGCGTGGCGCGTCGAGGCGTTCGGAGGTCGCGAGGGAAGAAGTCACGCTTCTATGCAACGGGCCCGAGCATCCCACCGCATCCCGAGACCGCCGTGAGTTATCCCACCCGCGACGGCTGCGGTCGACGACGACACCAGCGATCACGCCGGATCGCACCTGCGAAAGCGTTCATTAAGGATCCCGCAGGTCACTCTCATTATATTTTTGTCATCAGAACCGAAACTACAACAGCAGCAATGTAATTCGGATCTACACACGCAAATCGGAGGGGACAAGATGAAGAATTCGTCGACTGGCGAGGTCAGCCGCACGGGACGCAAAGGACCTGGACGGTTGGCTCGGCGACTCGTCGGCTCGCTCGGCACCGGGGCAGTCGTGGCCGCCGTGGCGACGCTGGTCTTCGCGCCCGCGAGTTCGGCCGCGGCGATCACGATGCCGAACGGCCTGAACACAGGCCTCTGCCTGGACGCACTGACCCTGGACGGACGCACCGTCGCCAACGGCGCCCGGGCACAGGTGTGGTCGTGCAACGGCGGCGCGCAACAGAAGTGGATTCCCGGCCCCAACGGCAGTTTGCGCAACGGCCTCGACCAGCGTTTGTGTCTGGACGCGCTGACCCTCGACGGGCGCACACTGCACGGGCATGTCCAGGTATGGACCTGCAACGGCGGCGCGCAGCAGCAGTGGATCGTCGGCCCGAGCCACAGCCTGCGCAACGGCCTGGATCAGCGCGTATGTCTGGACGCGGTAACCCTGGACGGCCATACGCTGAACGGACGCGTGCAGGTATATCCCTGCAACGGCGGCGCGCAGCAGCAGTGGTGAGAGCCTCCTGAAGCAGAAACGCTCGCATCGGGTGCGATGCGAGCGTTTCACAGCTGGGCGGGTTCGCGGCGCGAACCCGCAGAGTTCACTTCAGTGTGCGAGCCAGGTTGGCGTCCAGCGCGCCGAGGAATTCCTCGGTGCTCAGGTAGCCCTGATCGCCGCCGACGAGCAGCGCCAGGTCCTTGGTCATCTGCCCACCCTCGACGGTCTTGATGACGACGTCCTCGAGCGCTTGGGCGAAGCCGATCACCTCGGGGGTGTTGTCCAGCTTGCCGCGGTGCTCGAGACCACGGGTCCAGGCGAAGATCGACGCGATCGGGTTGGTCGAGGTCGGCTTGCCCTGCTGGTGCTGGCGGTAGTGCCGGGTGACGGTGCCGTGCGCGGCCTCGGCCTCGCAGGTCTTGCCGTCCGGGGTTAGCAGCACCGAGGTCATCAGGCCGAGCGAACCGAAGCCCTGGGCGACGGTGTCGGACTGCACGTCGCCGTCGTAGTTCTTACAGGCCCACACGTAACCGCCCTCCCACTTCATGGAGGAGGCGACCATGTCGTCGATGAGGCGGTGCTCGTAGGTGAGGCCCGCGGCGTCGAACTCGGCCTTGAACTCGGCGTCGAAGACTTCCTGGAAGGTGTCCTTGAACATGCCGTCGTAGGCCTTGAGGATGGTGTTCTTCGTGGAGAGGTACACCGGGTAGTTCTGCTGCAGGCCGTAGTTGAACGAGGCCCGCGCGAAGTCCTCGATGGACTTCTTGAAGTTGTACATACCCATGACTACGCCGCCGTCCTCGGGCATCTTCACGACCTCGTGCACGATCGGCTCGCTGCCGTCCTCCGGGGTGAAGGTCAGCGTGACGGTGCCCGCCTCGTAGACCTTGAAGTCGGTGGCGCGGTACTGGTCGCCGAACGCGTGGCGGCCGATGATGATCGGCTTGGTCCAACCGGGCACCAGGCGCGGCACATTGGAGATGATGATCGGCGCGCGGAAGATGGTGCCACCCAGGATGTTTCGGATGGTGCCGTTGGGCGAGCGCCACATCTTCTTGAGACCGAATTCCTTCACCCGCGCTTCGTCGGGGGTGATGGTGGCGCACTTCACGCCGACGCCGTGCTGCTTGATGGCGTTCGCCGCGTCGATGGTGACCTGGTCGTCTGTCTTGTCGCGGTACTCGATACCGAGGTCGTAGTACTCGAGATTCACGTCGAGATAGGGATGGATCAGCTTGTCCTTGATGAACTGCCAGATGATCCGGGTCATCTCGTCGCCGTCGAGTTCTACGACGGTGCCTTCAACCTTGATCTTGGACATGGATCTTCGTGTCCTCCTCGGTGGGTGCCCTCATTGCACGGCCGGGCGAACACGCTTGTGAGCGGACCCCAGCAGTTCCAACAGACAACGTATATGCCCCGCGTTGTCTGCGGGACGTGTAGGTGCAAACATGACGAGCGTACTGCTGCCCGGGACCTCACCGCGACGGGAGGTCCCGCTGTGCGGCACACCTCGAAACTACTCCGCGCACCCGCACCCCATCCGCCTTCGATCGGTTACCGGGCGGTAACCCCGGTGGGGGCCTCGCGGACCTGCCCGTCCCTGGTCAGACGACAATCGGCGCGGCCGTCGCGCGCTCGTCGCCTTCGATCAGGTTTTCCGGCTTGTCCTTGATCATCAGGGCGATCACGACGGCGGCGGCGAGGAAGAAGCCCGCCCCGACGTAGAAGGCGACGTCGTAGCTGTAGATCGAGGCGCGTTCGACGAGATGGTCGACGGTGGGGTGCTCGGCGACGTAGTGCTCGGCGGCCTGCACCGACAGCGTGGTGAGCAGTGCGGTCCCCACCGCGCCGCCGACCTGCTGGGCGGCATTGAGCAGGGCGCTGGCCACACCGGAATCCTCGGCGCGCACCTGGTGCAGCGCGACGGCCTGCATACCGACGAACAGCGGGCCCATGCCGAAGGCCATGACGACCTGGGCGGGCAGCACGCTCAGCGCGTAACCGTCGCCGTAGCTCAGCTGCGCCAGCCAGACCAGCCCGATCACGCCGAGCAGGGCGCCGACCACCATCACCGGGCGCGGGCCGAACTTGGGCAGCAGCGAACTGGTGATGCCCGCCGCGATGCCGATGCCGATCGGGAACGGCAGGAACGCGATGCCCGCCTCGAGCGGCGAATAGCCGAGGGTGTTCTGGTAGTAGAAGCTGAGGAACAGGAACATGGCGAACATCGCGATGGGGATCAGCAGCGCGGTGAGCAAAGCACCACCGCGGTTGATCTCCCCGGGAATGCGCAGGGGCAGCAGCGGATTCGTCGAGCGTGCCTCGATGACGACGAAGACCAGGAGCAACGCGGAACCGGCACCGAGCAGTCCGAGCGTGCTCGGCGCCAGCCAGCCGTGCTCGGCGGCCCGGCTGAATCCGTAGACGATCGCGACCAGACCGAGAGTCACGGTGACGGCGCCGGGCAGGTCGTAGCCGCCGGTGCGCGGTGCGGGGATGTCGCGGGCGATCACGGCGAGCGCACCGGCCACCGCGACCAGGGCGATCGGGGTGTTGATCAGCAACGTCCACCGCCAGGACGCGAACTCGGTGAGCGCGCCGCCGACGATCAGCCCGAACGCCACCCCACCGGCGGTGATCCCGGCGAACACCGCGAACGCGCGCGCCCGTTCGCGCACATCGGTGAAGATCACCGACAGCAGCGACAGCGCCGCGGGCGCGAGCAGGGCGGCGAACGCGCCCTGGAGCCCACGGCCGAGGAACAACTGCACGGTGTTCTGCGCCAGGCCCGCCAGCGCCGAGGCGACGGCGAAGCCGACGAGGCCGACCAGGAAGATGCGGCGGCGGCCGAGGTAGTCGGCCATCCGCCCGCCGAGCAGCAGCAACCCGCCGAAGATGAGCGTGTAGGCGGTGATGGCCCACTGTTTGTCGCCGTCGGTGATGGCGAGGTCGCGCTGGGCGTACGGCAGCGCGATGGTGATGACGGTGGCGTCGAGCACCACCATCAGCTGCGCGGCGGAGAGCACGACGAGCGCCCACCATCGCATCGAATTCGCCGGGGCTGCAGCATCTTCGGGTTTCAGTTCGGTGCCGGTCACCTGGGCTCCTCATCGCTCGGCATGCGTCGGCCAATCCTGGCACCGTGCGACAATTGGCGTCAAGAGCAATTTGTCTGAACGCGCCACTTGGCAGGGTGCGACAGGTGGTCGCGCGGAGACGCTAAGCTGGCGAAATGCTCGACTCGACCACTTCGACCGCCTCCGACCGGCCGGCTCCGCCGAGCCTGCGCGAGCGCAAGAAGGCGCAGACCAGGGCCGCGATCGTCGCGATCGGACTCGACCTGTGCGATACACAGGGCTTCGACGCGACAACCGTCGAGCAGATCGCCGCCGGAGCCGACGTATCCCCCCGCACCGTCAACCGGTACTTCGCGCTCAAAGAGGACATCGTGCTCGCCCCGATCGACGACTTCGGCCACGCCGTCGCCGTCGCGCTGCGCGGCCAGCCCGACACCGGCAACGAACTGCGAGCCCTGTGCGGTGCCTACCTCCAGGTGGTCGAGTCCGAGGCCGATGCCGACGGCCTGCGGTTCCTGCACCAGTTCCTGCAGACGCAGCGGATCATGCGGGCCAGCCAGGCGGTCAACGCGCGGGCCCTGGAATACGCGGAGAAGAAGAACGTCGCGGTGTGCGAGGAACTGGCCCGCCGGATGGGAACCACACCCGACGACTTTCTGGTGAAGCTGGTCGCGGGCACGTGGCAGACGCTGTGCCATCTCGCGGTCGCCGACACCGAGCACGTACTGCCCACCTCACCGGAGGCGGCGGTGCGGGTCACCCGCGAAGCGATCCTGCGCGCCTATCACGGATTGCGGCAGGTCTGCGGCGCACCGGCCGACGACACACCGGGCTTCGCCGCACCGGCGGCACGGTGATGTGAGGCAGGAAACGCGGGGGAAGTTTCCCCACCGGCGCGATGTCCGGTTAACATGTCGTCCAAGGTCATGAGTACCAGCGCGAAGCCCCGGCTCGCTGGTCGGCAACCCTCCAGCTGCGGTGGGGTGCTCCGGGTGATGACCGGGCTCCCGAAGGTCGGGAGCAAGCGCGCATTTCAGGAGGCCCCCATGTGTTGTTGTCCGTCGATCCGCCCCAGCTGAACCCTGACGCACAACCCCTGGAGCATTGACCATGACCGACGCCGCCCTGCCCGAGAACTGGTCGTTCGAGACCAAGCAGATCCACGCGGGCCAGGCCCCCGACGCGACCACCAACGCGCGGGCACTGCCGATCTACCAGACCACCTCCTACACCTTCCGCGACACCGAACACGCCGCCGCGCTGTTCGGGCTCGCCGAACCGGGCAACATCTACACCCGGATCATGAACCCCACCCAGGACGCGGTGGAGCAGCGAGTCGCCGCCCTCGAAGGCGGCGTCGCGGCGCTGCTGGTGGCCTCGGGCCAGGCGGCCGAAACCTACGCCATCCTGAATCTGGCAGGCGCCGGTGACCACATCGTGTCCAGCCCGCACCTCTACGGCGGCACCTACAACCTCTTCCACTACTCGCTGCCCAAGCTCGGCATCGAGGTGTCGTTCGTCGAGGACCCCGACGACCTCGCGCAGTGGCAGGCCGCGATCCGCCCCAACACCAAGGCGTTCTACGGCGAGACCATCGCCAACCCGAGCAGCGCGGTGTTCGACATCCCCGGGATCGCCGGTGTCGCTCATGAGAACGGGCTGCCGCTGATCGTCGACAACACCGTCGCCACGCCGTACCTGATCCAGCCGCTCGCCCACGGCGCCGACATCGTGGTGCACTCGGCCACGAAGTACCTCGGTGGCCACGGCGCGGCGGTGGCGGGCGTGATCGTCGACGGCGGCACCTTCGACTGGACCGTGCGTGACGCCGAGGGCAACGCCCGGTTCCCCGGCTTCACCGAGCCCGATCCGAGCTACCACGGCGCGGTCTTCGCCGATCTCGGCGCACCGGCGTTCGCGCTCAAGGCACGCGTGCAGTTGCTGCGCGACCTCGGCGCGGCGGTGTCACCGTTCAACGCCTTCCTCATCGCCCAGGGCATCGAGACGCTGAGCCTGCGGGTGGAACGGCACGTGAGCAACGCGGTCGAGGTGGCGAAGTTCGTCGCCGCGCAGCCCGGTGTCGACGCGGTGCACTACGCGGGTCTCGAGTCCTCGCCCTGGCACGAGCGGGCCAAGCAGCTGGCACCCAAGGGTGCGGGCGCGATCGTGTCGTTCGAGCTGGCAGGCGGTGTCGACGCGGGCAAGAAGTTCGTGGACGCGCTCAGCCTGCACAGCCATGTGGCTAACATCGGTGATGTGCGTTCTCTCGTGATCCACCCGGCGTCGACCACGCACTCGCAGTTGACACCGGAGGAGCAGCTGGCCGCCGGCGTCACTCCCGGCCTGGTCCGGCTCGCGGTGGGTATCGAGGGAATCGACGACATCCTGGCCGATCTGCGGGCCGGTTTCGCGGCGGCGACGACGTGACTGTGAGCACCGAATCGCCGATCACCCGTCCCGGCACCGGGGTGGCCCTGCTGCCACCACCGGACGGGCGACTCGGCGTGGTCGCCATCGGGGACGTGACGCTGGAGAACGGCGCCGTCGTCCCCGATGTGCGGCTGGCGGTGCAACGGTGGGGTGAGCTCTCCCCCACGCTCGACAATGTGGTGCTCGTCGAACACGCGCTCACCGGCGACTCCCATGTCGTCGGTGGGCCCGACGGGGCGCCCGGCTGGTGGGAGGGCATGGTCGGGCCCGGCGCGCCGATCGACACCGACGAGTGGTGTGTGATCGCCACCAATGTGCTCGGTGGCTGTAAGGGCAGCACGGGCCCGTCGTCCCTCGCACCCGACGGAAAGCCCTGGGGCGCACGGTTTCCCTGGGTGACCATTCGCGATCAGGTGACCGCCGAGGCACAGTTGCTCGACCTGCTCGGCATCGAGCGGCTCGGTGCCGTCGTCGGCGGGTCGATGGGTGGCATGCGCGTGCTCGAGTGGATCATCGGGCATCCACAGCGGGTGTCGGCGGCACTGGTGCTCGCCGTCGGCGCACGCGCCACCGCCGATCAGATCGGCACCCAGACCACCCAGATGGCCATCATCACCGCCGACCCGGACTGGCAGGACGGCAACTACCACGGCACCGGGCGCGCGCCGATGACGGGCATGGGCCTGGCCCGGCGCATCGCCCACCTCACCTACCGTACCGAGGGCGAGCTCGAGCACCGCTTCGCCAATCACGCGCAGGGTGACGAGGACCCGTGGGCGGGCGGCCGGTACGCGGTGCAGAGCTACCTCGAGCACCAGGCCGACAAGCTAGGCCAGCGCTTCGACCCGGCCACCTATGTGCTGCTCAGCGAGGCCATGAACCGGCACGACGTGGGTCGCGGCCGCGGTGGCGTCGCCGCCGCGCTGGCCTCGACCCCGGTTCCGTGCGTGGTCGGCGGTGTCGACTCGGATCGTCTGTACCCCTTGCACACTCAGGCCGAGCTGGCCGAAGGTCTGCCCGGCTGTGCGGGTTTGGAGATCGTGCACTCCCGTGACGGGCACGACGGCTTCCTCACCGAGGCGGCGGCGGTATCCAAACTGCTCACCGAGACGATGCGATTGGCCCGCGAAAACCGCTGAGCGCGTTCAGGACGCGGTGAGCAACGCGACGATCGACCGCACGTAGGCCTGTAGACGCTCGCGCGGATACTCCTGCGGCGAGCTCACCGCCAGCCTGCCGAGCATCTCGGCGACGGTGAGCGTGGAGTTCGCCAGCAGTTCGGCATCCATGCCCGACCAGCGTGGCGACAGCGAGATGCCCACGCGGACAAGCGATTGCGCCCGGTCGAGGATGTCGGCGCGGGAATCGCGCAGCGCGGCACGGTATTCGGCGGGCGCGCTGGCCGGGGTGGCGAGAATCAGTCGCCAGCGGGTCGGATTCGCCAGTGCCACATCGACGAACGCCTCGACCGTCGCCGAGGCAGCCGCCACCGGATCGACGCCGAGCAGGTCTTGCGGCAGGGTGTCGGCGATCTGCTCGAGCCCGCGCTCACGTTCCCGCTCGAGCAGGGCCTCGACTAGTTCGGCACGGGTCTTGAACACCGTGTACAGCACCGGTTTTCCGACACCGGCCTCCTGCGCGACGGCTTCCATGCTCAGTTCGTGCAGTTCCATCCGGCCGAGCACGGTGAACGCGGCGTCGAGCAGTTGCGCGCGGCGTTGTTCCGGCGGCAGGCGCGGGGCATAGCGGCGGCGCGGTCGTTGATCGCGCGTGGCGGTCATCGGTGCTCACCTGCCTCTCCGTCCGGACGACGATACCTCGCATGCCGGGCACAGAAATCCTACGCAACCGTTGTATTCGATACCAGCAATTGCTACGGTGGCGTTGTATTCATTGCGAGGTTCGCCTCAGCTGTGCAAAGGAGCACGTGCCATGGCCTTCGATCCGACCACCCTGCGCCGCGACGATTACGGATTCTTCGGGCCGGGCTCCCCCAGCTGGAAGGTTTGGGCGGCACCGACCGCGCTGATCGGTTTCCAGCGCGCGGTCACCCTCGAACACTTCGATCCGTTCCTGACCGCCGCCGTGGCCGACTCGCACGGCATCTACGACAATCCGGCCAGCCGCCTCGACCACACCCTCGCGTACTTCCTGCTGGTCGCGGTCGGCGACGGGCGCACCGCCGTCCAGGCGGCCGAGCATCTGATGCGGGTGCACGCGCCGATGACGGGTATCGAACCGGTGAGCGGCAAGCGCTACAGCGCCAACAGCCCGGACTCCCAGCTGTGGATCCACATCACCGGCTGGCATTCCGTTCTCAAGGCCTACGAGATGTACGGCCCGGGACCGCTGAGCCCCGACGAGGAGGACCGCTACTGGGCCGAGTGCGCGGTCGCCGCCGAGCTGCAGACCTGCAAGCCGGCCGATGTGCCGCGCACTCGCGCCGAGATCCGCGCCTATTTCGACCGGGTGCGGCCGCGACTGTGTGTCACCGAGCGGGCCGTCGAGGGCATGCATTACCTGCTGTGGACGCCACCGAGCAAGGGCTGGCACTTCGCGATCGGCAGCAGACTGCTCTCGCTGGCGAGCATCCCGAGCCTGCCGCGGTGGATGCGGACCCTCGGCCGGTTCGCCGTTCCGCCGGTGGTCGACCCGCTGGTGCGGATTCCGGCGAAGGCGATCGCCTGGACCGCCGCGCGGCGCGACAACTGGGCGATGATCAAGGCCGCGCCGTATATCGCGCCGATGTCGGGCAAGATCCTGGCCGCGCACACCGCGTCCGCGCCGCCGCGAACACTGGCGACGATCACGCCGCAGCGAGCCAGAGAGCTCTACGGCAGCAAGGGCGACGCGAGCCTGTGGGCGGAGTCGCGCGTAAGCGAAACTGCCTGACCAACAGGGTGATTCGATGACTACGCCGTGCGGCGCCTGGCGTCCTCGATGCGATTGATGTTCGTCTCGATCCATTCGCGCAGGGCCGTGATCGGCTCGCGCAGGCTGCGGCCGAGATCGGTGAGGGCGTACTCGACGCGCGGCGGCACCGTCGGATACACGGTGCGTTCGACGAACCCGTCCGTCTCCAACTGGCGCAGGGTCTGGGTGAGCATCTTCTGGGAGATGCCGTCGATGCGGCGGCGCAGATCGGTGTAGCGCAGGGTGCCGTCAGCGAGCGCGTCGACGATCAGCACGGTCCATTTCCCCGCGATGGTGTCGAGCACCTCGCGCGTCGGGCATTTCGCCGAGTACACGTCGGCCGGTAGTCCGCTGAGTTCGTGAATGGTGGCCACCTGATCGAGCTTAACGCACTTTCAGGTGCCTACTTTCCAATCGGATGTAACTCTCCGATAGTTAGAAACATGATCACGCAGACACTTTCGGTCACCGACGCCATCCGCACCCGCCGCACGGTTCGCCACTACCGGCCCGATCCGATCCCACGCGGCATCCTCGACGAGCTGCTCGACCTGGTCGTGGAGGCGCCGAGCGCATGGAACATGCAGGACCGGTCCATCGTCCTGGTACGCAGCGAACAGGGCCGACGAGCCCTGTCGGAGGCCGCATTCGGGCAGCCGCAGCCGTTGGAGGCGCCCGCGGTGCTGGTATTCGTCGCCGACCCGCACGCTTGGCGTGGGGCCCAGGCCGATATCGCGGAGCGAGCCGTCGCCAATGGGGCGTGGAACGAGGAATTCCGGGCGATGTTCGACGGGCGCGCGGAGTACCACTCGCTGAGCGAGCGGGGGTTGCTGCGCGAGAACGCGGTGAAGAACGCGATGATCGCGGCCACCTACGTCATGCTCGCCGCGACCGGGCTCGGCTTGGCGTCGGCGCCGATGAACGGGTGGGACGAGTCGGCGGTGAAACGGGCCGTCGGCATCGACCCCGAGTCGGACCTGGCGATCGCCGTGCTGGTGACGGTCGGATACGGTGCCGGCACCCCGCCGCATCCCGGGCGCAGGCCCCGTCCGCAGACGGTGTTCGCGGAGCGCTACCCCGTGCTCAGCTGACGCCGAGGGTGTTGATGGTGGCCGCGAGGAAGACGATGGCGCTGCCGAGGGCGGTAAGCCAGGCGACGTCGAAGGGCTTGCTGCGAACCGCGAGCAGGCCGACCTGCACGGTCGGCAGGCACAGCCGGAACGCGGCGGCCACCAGAGCCGCGCTGCCGAAGATGAGGGCGCCGCGTCGCCAGCGGTCCCAGGCGACGAAGGCGATCGCGATCACGATCAGCACGCTCACCACGGTCATCGGCAGGTGGCTGCGCAGGTACTGCTGCCACGCGCTCAGCCGCACGACGCGATGCTTGCCGGTGGTCTGCGCCTCGTTCACGATGCCGATTGTCGCAGTGCGGCGCGCTGTCCGCACACAGGGGCCCGCTACCCTGCTGCGGGTGTTCAATGTGATGTTCCATCAGCCGGTGATCCCGCCGAACACCGGTAACGCGATCCGGTTGGTCGCGGGCACCGGATGCACCCTGCATCTGATCGAGCCCCTCGGGTTCGACCTGTCGGAATCGAAACTGCGCCGCGCGGGGCTGGACTACCACGACCTGGCCTCGGTCACCGTGCACCCCGACCTGGAGACGGCCTGGGCAGCGATCGGTCCGCAGCGGGTCTTCGCGTTCACCACCCAGGCCACCACCCGCTACACCGACATCGCCTACCAGCCCGGCGACATCCTGCTGTTCGGCACGGAACCGACGGGCCTGCCGCCGGAGGTTCTCACCGATCCGCACATCACCGACCAGGCGCGCGTCCCGATGCTGCCCGGCCGCCGCTCGATGAACCTGTCGAACACCGCCGCCGTCGCGGTGTACGAGGCGTGGCGGCAGCACGGGTTTCCGGACGCGGTCTGATCAGTCGATCTCGAAGCGTTTGAAGCGGGAGGTGGCACCCGCGGTGAGGTGGACGGTGGACTTGGGGACGCCGAAATGGTCGGCGAGCAGTTCGATGGCGGCCTTGTTGGCCTTGCCCTCGGTCGCGGGGGCGCGGACGTAGAGGGTGAGGGTGCCGTCGGCGGCGGTTTCGACCAGCGGGCCTTTACGGCTGTTCGGTTTGATCGTCGCCCGCACTGTGGGCACCGGAGGTCTCCTTCGCGGTGTGGGATCGCGGTTTCCGGCGGACAACGCGCAGGACCGCGTAGAGCACGCCGCCGAGCAGGGCGAACAGGCCAAGCCACGGCACCGCCTTGCCCGCGAAGACGACCGCGTCGCCGAGCCAGTCGACCAGCGAGTTCCAGCCGGAGACGATGCCGTCCCAGAACGAGTCGGGCTCGCCCGGCGCCTGCTTCTTCTCGGCGGTGAGGGTGATCGTGAGGGTCGACAGGGCCACCTGGTCGTCGAGGCTGCGTTTCTGGGCGGTGAGGCTGTCGAGTTCGCCCTGCCTGCTCGACAGCGCCTCCTCGGCGGCGATCAGGTCGGCGGTGTTGTTCGCGCCCGCGATCAGCGCTTTGAGCCGGTCGACGGAGGCGCGCAGGGCATTGATGCGGGCGTCGAGGTCCTGCCACTGCATGGTGACGTCGTCGCGGTTGGTGCTGATCTCGGTGACCGTGCCCGCGTCGCCGAGGTCGGTGATGAAGGCGTCGGTCTTGTCGGCGGGCACCCGCACGCTCAGCACGGCGCGCGCGACCCGCTTGTCGGTGCCGGGCTGTTCGGTGCGGCTGTCGACGCGCCCGTTCAGCGCCGTCACCCGGTCGACGACGGTGCCCGCGGCGGCGATCGGGTCGTCGGCGGTGATGTCGACCGAGCCGGTGATCACCTCTTTACGGGTCGACGAATCCGACGGCGCGGGACTCTCTTTCGACGGCGCGCCCTCCCGGAAGCCGGGTGCTACCGCGGGAGCGGACGCGTCGAGAGCCCCGGGTTCGGGACTTCGAACGCCTGCTTCATCGTCTCCGCACCCGACCAGGAACACCAGTCCGAGCAACGCGATCATCACCACGGCAAGCTTGCGCATGGTCGCAGCGTAATGCGTTGGGGGCGCCGAACGGGGGCGAGTGCTCAGCGGAAGTCGCGGGACCGGGCGACGATGCGCAGGTCGAGGTGTTCCAGATGCTCGGCGACCAGGCTCGCCACCCCCTCGGCGTTCTGGATGCGGCCACGGATGAGCAGGGCGGTCGCACTCTGGGCCAGGCGCCGGTAGCGGGCCCACAGCCCGACCGAGCAGACGACATTGATCATGCCGGTCTCGTCCTCGAGATTCAGGAAGGTGACACCGGCGGCGGTGGCCGGACGCTGCCGGTGGGTGACCGCACCCGCGACGAGGATGCGTGAACCGTCCTCGACGAGCAGCAGGTCGGCGGCGGGCACCACGCCGAGCGAATTCAGATGGGTGCGAAGGAATTCGGTGGGGTAGGTACCGGGTGAGATACCGGTCGCCCACACGTCGGCGGCGGCCAGCTCGAGGGCGCTCATGCCGGGCAGCGACGGCGCCTGCGTCACCGCACCGGTCCCGGGCAGCAGATCGGGCCGCTCCCCCGCCGCCGCCCCTGCCGCCCACAACGCGGCCCGCCGCACACTGCTGCCCCGCGTACCGCCGTCCACCACGGCCCTACCCGCAGTCGACACATCGGCATCGGTCACCATCGCCACCCCGCTGTCAGACACAGCCGCATCGACCAGCATGTCGAGAGCACCTGCGGTGGCGAGCGATTCCGCTTGGGCGACAGTCAATCCCACTCGCGCGGTGAGGTCGAGCATCGAGGTGTAGGGGCCGTGTTCGGTGCGTTCGGTGACGAGGCGTTCGGCGAGGTCGTCGCCGATGTGGCGGACGGCGGCCAGGCCGAGGCGCACCTCGGTGCCCGCGTTCTCCAGGGTGGGTTCGGCGCGGCTGGCGTTGATGTCGGGACCGTGCACGAGCACGCCGTGGCGGCGGGCATCGGCGACCAGCGACTGCGGTGAGTAGAACCCCATCGGCTGGGCGCGCAACAGCCCGGCGCAGAACGCGGCCGGGTGGTGCAGCTTGAACCACGACGAATAGAACACCAGCGCGGCGAAGCTCTGCGAATGACTTTCGGGGAAACCGAAATTGGCGAAGGCGTAGAGCTTTTCGTAGATGCGGTCGGCCAGGTCGCCGGTGATGCCGTGCAGCTCGCGCATGCCCTGGTAGAGACGGCTCTTGAGCCGTTCCATCTTCTCCGGTGAGCGTTTGGAGCCCATGGCGCGGCGCAGCTGGTCGGCTTCGGCGGCGCTGAAACCGGCGACATCGATGGCCATCTGCATCAGCTGCTCCTGGAACAGCGGGATGCCGAGGGTGCGCGACAGCGAGTTCTCCAGCGCCGGATGGTCGCAGACCGGTGCCTCCTTGCCGTTGCGTCTGCGGATGTAGGGATGCACCGAGCCACCTTGAATAGGCCCCGGCCGGATCAGCGCCACTTCGACCACCAGGTCGTAGAACTTTCGCGGCTTGAGCCGTGGCAGGGTCGCCATCTGCGCGCGCGATTCCACCTGGAACACCCCGATCGAATCGGCGCGCTGCAGCATCTCGTAGACGGCCGGTTCGGTGAGGTCGAGGGCGTGCAGTTCCACCTTCTCGCCCTTGTGTTCCCACACCAGGTCGATCATGTAGTGCAGGGCCGAGAGCATGCCGAGGCCGAGCAGGTCGAACTTCACCAGGCCGACCGCCGCACAGTCGTCCTTGTCCCACTGCAGCACGCTGCGGCCTGCCATGCGCGCCCATTCCACCGGGCACACATCGGCGATGGGGCGATCGCAGATCACCATGCCGCCGGAGTGGATGCCCAGATGCCGTGGCAGACCGTCGAGTTCGCCCGCGAGCTCGAGCACGGCGTCGGGGATATCGGTGCCGGTCTCCTGGCTCACCCCGGACCAGCGGCTCACCTGCTTGCTCCACGCATCCTGCTGACCGGGCGAAAAGCCGAGCGCCCGGGCGGCATCGCGCACGGCCGACTTGCCGCGATAAGTGATCACGTTCGCCACCTGAGCCGCGTAGTCACGGCCGTACTTGGCGTAGACGTGCTGGATGGCCTCTTCGCGCCGGTCGGATTCGATATCGACGTCGATGTCGGGCGGGCCGTCGCGTTCGGGTGAGAGGAACCGCTCGAACAGCAGATTGTTGGCGACCGGATCGACATTGGTGATGCCGATGGCGAAGCAGACCGCGGAATTGGCCGCGGACCCACGGCCCTGGCACAAGATGTCGTTGTGCTTGCAGAACTCGACGATGTCGTGCACGACAAGGAAGTAGCCGGGGAACTCCAGTTGCCGGATCACCGCGAGTTCGTGCTCGATCTGCTCGTACGCCTCGGGGTTGCGTTCGGGAGATCCGTATCGTTCGGCGGCACCGCGGTAGGTGATCTCACGCAGCCAGGAGTTCTCGTCGTGACCCGGTGGCACCTCGAACGGTGGCAGTTTCGGCGCGATCAAGCCGAGATCGAAGGCGCATTCGCGGGCCAGCGCCGCCGCGTTGGTCACCGCGTGCGGGTACGCCGTGAACAGCCGCGCCATCTCCGCGCCCGAGCGCAGGTGGGCGCCGCCGGTGGGTGCCAGCCAGCCGGCCATTTCGTCGAGGCTGCTGCGGGCGCGGATCGCGGCCAGGGCCATGGCACGCCGACGCTGAGCGGGCGCGGCGAAATGCGCACCGGTGGTGGCCAGCACGGGCAGCCCGAGCCGGTCGGCGAGGGCTACCAGGTAGCCGTTGCGTTCGTCGTCGGTGGCGATGCCGTGGTGGGTGAGTTCCACGCTCACGCGGTCGGCACCGAAACGTTCGACCAGATCACGCAGGGCCGCTTCCGCTTTGGGCAGGTCGGTCTCGCCCGCGAGCAGGTCTTGCTCGAGAGCGGTGCGCAGGTGCCCCTTGCGGCAGCCGGTGAGGATGTGCCAGTGCCCGCTCGCCGCAGCGGTGAGTGTGTCGAGGTCGTAGCGCAGGACGCCCTTCTCCCCCGCCGCCATGTGTGCCGCCGCCATTTCCCGCGAGAGGCGGCGGTAACCCTCTTGCCCCCTGGCCAGGATCAGCAAGTGTGGGCCCTTCGGGTCGGGAAAACCCGTGCGGGGCATCGAATCCGGGGCAGCACCGTGACCGCTCCTAGCCTGCGATAGGTCTGCGTGGCGCAGCAGCCCCGCGTCGGCCGGATCGGTCGCCGGGCGGCGACCCGTCGACGCGCGGCCCCTGCCGAGATCGCGCGGATCGCCGATCTCGCGCAGCCCGCCGCGCGGAACAGTACGGCGCCGGACCGCATCCCCTCGGCCCGGCGCCGCCTCCGCATCGGTTCCCAGTGACAGTTCGGCACCGAAAACCGTTGGCATTCCCCATTCCCTGGCCGCCTCGGCGAACCGGACGGTCCCGTAGAACCCGTTGTGATCGGTGAGCGCGAGCGCCTCGAGGCCGAGCCGCACCGCCTCCTCCACCAGCTCCTCGGGCGGGCTCGCGCCGTCGAGGAAGCTGTAGGCCGAGTGGGCGTGCAGCTCGGCGTAGGGCACCGCCGGGCCCGCCGGGAGTTCCAGTTCGGGAGCATGGTATTCGCCGCGTTTGCGCGACCAGGCCGGGCTGTCGCCCCCATCGCCCGGGTGCATCTCCTCGGCCGGGCGGGCACTCGGCTTGCCCGAGAGCACCCGTTCCAGCTCCGACCAGGTCGGCGGCCCGTTGCTCCAACCCACGCACCCGCTCCTCTCCCTACCCCCTCACCTCGATCGCCCTGCCCGACACCTCAATTCGCAGGCAACCGCTCCATCGACTGCGACTCCAGCGCCGCCTCCACATGGGCCAGACCCGCCCGGATCACCGCGCCGTAGGCATCGTTGGCGAGCACGTCCAGGTGGCCACGGGCGATGGTCAGCTGCATGCGCGCCATGTCGAAATCGCCTACCCGGCGGTGACTGTCGGCCAGATTCAGGTACAGCGAGGGCAGGAATCCGCGCAGCCCCTCGTCCAGCGGGATACCCGGCCCGAACACCGCGGCCAGGGCCCGCTGGTCCCACAGCAACGCGCCCTCGGGTAGTTCCTGCACATCGGCAAGGTGATGTGCCACCACGCAGCGATGCAACGGGTCGCCGCCCTCCCCTAGTTCGTCCCAGAGCCGGGTCAGCGCCGCGCGCGCCGCCGCAGGGTCGAATCCGCCGAGCCGCACCGCGGCATAGATGTCCGCCATCCGATCGTCCGCCATGCCCCCAGTATCGCACATACGTTCGAATATCCACCAGAGGCGTTCGAACATATTTTCGAGTTTCTCACAGGTCTGGTCGCGTAACTTACTTTGAAGTAAGTTAGAGGGAGCGAGCTGCAAAGGAGCAGTGATGTCCCAGGTTTCCCCGAAGAACCGGCGCGATCTCACCGGAAGGCACGTGGTGATCACCGGCGCGTCCTCCGGCATCGGACGTGCCGCCGCCCTCGCCGTGGCCGACAAAGGCGCCGTCGTCCTGCTGCTGGCGCGGCGCGGCGACGAGCTGGCCCAGGTGGTCGACGAGATCCGCGCGGCGGGCGGGCAGGCGCACGGCTACCAGTGCGATGTGACCGACGCCGAATCCGTCGAATCGACCGTGAAGACCATCCTCGACCAGCACGATCATGTCGACATGCTGGTCAACAACGCCGGCCGGTCCATCCGCCGCGCCATCCACCGTTCCACCGACCGCCTGCACGACTACGAGCGCACCATGGCGGTCAACTACTTCGGCGCGCTGCGGATGACCATGGCGTTGCTGCCACAGATGCGCGAACGCGGCTTCGGCCACATCGTCAACATCTCCAGCGCGGGCGTGCAGGTGGCGACGCCGCGCTTCTCCGCCTACCTCGCCAGCAAGGCGGCGCTGGACAAGTTCACCGAGGTGGCGGCCGTCGAAACCCTCGCCGACGGTGTCACTTTCACCACCATCCACATGCCGCTCGTGCGCACACCCATGATCGCCCCGACCGGCGAACAGGGTCCCGCCGAATCACCGGAATGGGCCGCGGCCACCATCGTCCGCGCCCTCACCGAACGCCCCAAACGCATCGACGTCCCCCTCGGCACCCTCGCCGAGTACGGCGCCCTGTTCACCCCCAAACTCCGCGACCGCATCCTGCACCGCTACTACCGCGCCATCCCGGATTCCCCCGCGGCCAAGGGCGAGGCGAGCACCCCCGATCCAGACCCCGCACCCCCGGCACCGCAGCCGGAGCCGAGGAAATCCCCCGTCCGCACCGCCGCAGGCGCCGCCGTCCGCCGTGCCGCCCGCTGGGTACCCGGCACCCACTGGTAGCCGCTTCAAGATCACCACGAAAGGCCAGCTGCTTCGACTTCGGCCAGCCTCCATGCGGGGTCCTTACGCACGAGCGGATCCGCGAGCTCGGACAGCCGCCGTTGAGAACGGGCGTCGCAGGGGCGGGAGCGCTCGCAGGCCTTGCCGGGTGGTGTGCGTGTGTCAGAGGGTGGGGAGTTGTTCGATGGAGACCGGTTCGAGGTAGCTGGCGGGTTTGGGGTTGGCGTTGCAGCTGGCCGGGCGCGGGAGTGCGGGGGTGGTGCGGGTGGTTACGCGCCAGCGGCGGCCGTCGCGGTGGGTGACGACGGCGGCGCCCGCGAGGGTCGGGTCGTGCGTGGGGGTGGGGTCGAGGGTGACGGTGAGGGCGTCGGCGGGGGCCGGGACCTGTTCGCGGACAGCGACTTCGGCGAGCTGGGCGATCGGGGGATAGCAGCTGCGGCCGCGCAGGCCGGTGAGGGAGACCTCGCCGGTGTCGGCGGCGGCGAGCAGGTCGCGGGCGGCGGGGATGTCGACGCGGCCGTAGGTGAGGCCCGACGGGAGCAGGACGACGGCGGGGGCGAACCGGTGGCCGCCGGTGTGGGACGCCTCCCAGACGCGGCCGGGCTGTTCGGCGGCCAAGGCGGCGGCGATCGGGCGGCCGAGGCGGGCGCAGCACTGGTCGCGTTTGCCGTGGGCGCAGACCAGGACGATCGGATCGTCCACCGGCACACCGATTTCCGGTGCAGGCCCGTCCACCAGGTGCAGATCGATATCGAAAAGTTCACGCAGGTCGGTGATCTCGAACCGCACACACCACGAACCCTCGGGCCGCGCACTGGCCAGCAGCACCGTGCGCGTGCCGGTGAACTCGTAGCGCCCGGGACGGCGGATCAAGGTGGGGCGCACCTTCGCCGCCGACGTGCGCGCGGCCAGTTCGGCGGTGATCTCCGGTCCGAGCACCTCGTCACCCAGCACATCGCGCCCCCACGCCCCGGGATGCTCGATACACAGCCACCCCGTGGCGTGCACCGCCGTACCGAGCAGCGGAAGGTCGGCAGCGGCCGCCGAACACACCATGCCCTCGAACGGATTCATCACCGCGCCTCCTTCCTCGCTCGCCGGGTCGTCCCTGACCGGAGTTCACTGTAGAGGCGCCCGGCAGTGCACGGTTCACACCCTCGCTGAGCAGCGGTGACAGCGAAGCAGTCCACGGCCCAGGGGATCGTGCGGTGCTACTCGTAGACCCCCTCGGCATGCCAGTTCTGCTCGTCGTGGACGAGCAGGACCGCGCGGATCTCGGTGGGGCGGGCGTCGAGCTGGACCTGGACGCGAACGGCCGTGGTCGCGTGTTCGGCGGCGGACCACCAGCGTTCCACGACCGGCCAGGGTCCTGCCCAGCCGAGCAGGGACCACTGCTTGCGGCCCCAGCGCAGGATCACGGGGTCGGCGGTGAACAGGCCTCGGTCGGTGACGCCGACCTCGGTGCCGTCGGCGGCGGTCAGGTGGACGGTGGGGCGGTGCAGCAGGAGCAGGGTGGGGGCCGGTTCGGGGAGGCGGCCGGGCCACGGGTGGGCGGGGTCGGCGCTCGGGGTGAGTTCGTCACCGAGGGCGATCATGGTGATGCGTTCGGCGGGGCCACGGCCGCCGCTGAGCACCCCGATGCGCACCGCTTCACCACCGAGCAGACCCTGCACTCGCACCAGCGCGCGCCTGGCGCGTTCGGTCTGTTCCCCCTCACCGCCCCACAGACCCAGCTGCAACGCGCCCGAGGCGACCACCTCGACCGGTTCCAGGGTGAGCGCGACGATGGGACCGGTCGGGCGGGCGCGATGGGTGAGCCAGCCGTCGAGTTGCCAGCGGACCCGGTCGGCGGTGTCGGGTGGGGTGAGCGGACGCGCGCACCGCCAGATCCTGGTGAGTTCCTCGCCGGTCTCGGTGCGGGCGGTGACGGCGAGCCGGGTGCACGACACCCCCGCCGCCGACAGTGCCGCGTGCAGGCGGGTGGACAGCTGCCTGCCCGCGAAGGCGGCCGCGTCGACCCGGTCGATGGGTGGGTCGCAGGCCAGCTCGACGGTCAGTTCCGGGGCAGCTCTGCGCGCCGAAGGCGGGCGTTCCGGGAGGGCGCGCGCCATGCGATGGGCGTGCGCGGCGTCGGCACCGAACCGGGACGTCACCTCGGCCGGCGCGAGCAGGGCGAAGTCGCCGATGCGGCGCAAACCCAAGCGGTGCAACAGGTCCGTGAGGTCGGCGCGGTCCGGTGCGGCCAGGCTCGGTTCGGCCGCGAGCTCGGACACGGGCAGCGACGCGAGGTAACGCGCACCCTCCCCCGGCTCGACGATCGCGCCGCGCCTGGCCGCGATGACCGCCGTCGACATGGCATCGGCGATCCCGATCTGGGCTTCGGCGCCCGCCACCGCGACCGCATCGATCAACCGCTCCGCCGCCGCCTCCTCGGACCCGAAATACCGTGTGGCACCCCGCGCCCCGAGCACGATCAGCCCCGGCCGCAACACCTCGACCCCCGGTACGGTGGCATCGACAGCCGCGACCACCGGCTCGAACAGCCGCGCGTCCCGATCCGGATCATCCTGGGCCACAACGAGTTCCGGGCAGCACCCTTGTGCGTCCCGCCTGCGCATCCCACGCCGCACCCCTTCGGCCCGCGCGATCGCCGAACACGCGACAACCCGGTTCCCCTGCAACACCGCGATCGGCCGCTGCGCCGCCACCCCCATCCCGGCCGCCGCCGCCACGGCAGGCCAATCCGGGCACCACACCGCGACCACCCGGTCAGCGCGCCTCACGACAACACCCCGACCACCTGGCCCCGCCCCACACCACGGTTCCCGCGGACGGCGGTCGGTCGCGCCCGGTCGAGGGGCGCGGGGTGCGCGATGGAGGTGCTCATGCCCATCGCGCGAAGGTGGGCAACGGACGCGGGGTCACGACACGGCCTCGCGTAAGGCGGTCACTTCGGTCGGGCGGGCGACGTTCTCGCGGGCCAGCCATTCGGTGCGGCCCGCGCGGGCGCACAGGTCCATGCGGCCCTGGCGGGGTGGGCCCGCCTTGGCGCTGACGCGCACGTCGAGGCAGACCGAGCGCAGGCGGCCGCGGCCGGGGCCCAGTCCGTCGTAACCGGCGACGCGGGTGTCCAGGCGCAGCGCCGGGTTGGTCCACTCACCGCCCGCGACGACGAGCGTGGTGCCACGGTTGCGGGCGCGGGCGGCGAGCACGCGGCAGCGAGCCGGGGGGACGGCGAGGCCGTGCAGGCCGAGGACCACCAGGTCCAGGCCGTCGAGCAGGACCGCGGCCACCTCGGCGGGGTCGGGACCCGGGTCGGGGACGACGGCGAGCCGCGACAGCTGCGCACCCATCTCGGCGGCGGCCAGCAAACCGAGCCGCGGCAGCCCGACCACGGCCGCGTGGCCACCGCCCGCGGTGACCGAGGCGAGCAGACCGGTGAGCAGCGAGTGTGCACCGGAGTAGGCGACCACCGACCCCTTCGGCAGTCCGCCGTCGGGAAGCAGGTCGGCCAACGGCGCGGGAACGGGCAGCAGATCGCGGCGAAGTGGCTGTTCACGGGGTATGTGCGCGGCTACCGACGCACCGCGTCCCGGCACCGAGGCCATCCGCCTGCGCAACTCGTCGAGCGTGTGCTCGCGCGTACCCGGCTCGGGCGGCAAACCGTTCGAACCCATCAACACCACCTACTTCCACGATGGACCCGCGAGCGGCGAACCGCTCGTCACCGAAACGACAGCACCGTTCCAGCTATCGATCGTATTCGAATATACGTTCGATCGCGACCAGCGTGACAGGCGCCCCTGTCCCTGTCCACAGGGAAGATCCCGGCCAGTCAGCGGCAGATTCGGCTACCCTCGCACCCGTGACCGAACGTGCTCGCCCCCATATCGGCCCCGACTACCTGGTCGCGGGCCGCTACCGCCTGCAGTCGAAGCTGGGCGGGGGTGGCATGGGCGCGGTCTGGCTGGCCACCGATCGGCTGCTCAACCGGGAAGTCGCGATCAAGCAGGTGCTCACCACCGCCGGCCTGAGCGAGGCCGAGGCCGAGCGGGTGCGCAACAGCATCGTCCACGAGGGCCGGGTGGCGGCCAAGCTGTCGCACGAGCACGCCATCGCCGTCTACGACGTGGTGATCGAAGCGGGCGAGCCGTGGCTCGTCATGGAGTACTTACCCTCGCGCAGTGTGGCCAAGGCGCTCGCGCTGGTGGACGCACTGCCCGCGGTGGAGGTCGCCCAGATCGGCGCGCAGGTGGCCGACGCGCTCGCCGCCGCCCACGCCGCGGGCATCGTGCACCGCGATATCAAACCGGGCAACATCCTCGTCGCCGACCGCGGCCCCGACCTGGGCAAGGCGAAACTCAGCGACTTCGGCATCTCCCGTGGCGCGGGCGACCCGCACGGTGACGAACCCGACGGCGTGATCACCGGCACCCCCGCCTACCTGCCGCCCGAGGTGGCGCGTGGCGCCCAGCCCACCGAGGCCAGCGACGTGTTCTCCCTCGGCGCCACCCTCTACACCGCGCTAGAGGGTCAGCCGCCGTTCGGTTTCGACGACGACGAGAACGACGTGGTCACCCGCGCCGCGATGGGCCGCATCATCCCGCCCACCCGCAGCGGCATCCTCACCCAGCCGCTGCTGCACATGCTCGAGCCCGCGCCGCAGCGCCGCCCGACCATGGCCGAGGCCCGCGACGAGATCCTCACGGCCGCTTTCGGTCCCGGCACCGGCGCCTACATTCTCGGTGCCCCGCTGCGCACCGAGGACGGCACCATCCCGGCCTGGGCGTCGCGCAGCGGCGCCAGCGGCGTGCGCAGCCCCAACGCCCAGCCGCTGCCCCGCCCGCACCGCGCACCCCTCGCCGCCGCGCAGACCGCGCGCCCCCAACGCACCGGCAGCTTCTTCGACGACCTGCCCAACGGTGCGCCCTTGGCGATCGGCGCAGGCGTGCTGATCGGCCTGGTCATCCTCATCGCCCTCATCATCGCGGTGATGTAGGCGCTGCCTCGCCCGAGGGGCCGCTCATTCGATGCGGCGGCGATGGGCCCATCTGGTCAGTGCGTTGCGGTTGGACTGCTGGGTTTTGCGCAGCACGTTCGAGGCGTGGGTTTCCACGGTTTTCACCGAGATGAACAGGCTCTCGGCGATCTCGCGGTAGGTGTATCCGCGGGCGAGCAGACGCAGGACTTCCAGTTCGCGTGGGGTCAGTGAGTCCAGTTCGGGGTCGAGTGGCGGTTCGGGGACCGGGGAGCGGCCGGTGAACGAGTCGAGGACGAAACCGGCCAGCCGTGGACTGAACACCGCGTCACCGCCCGCGACGCGGCGGATGCCGTCGGCCAGCTCGGCGCCGGAGATGGTCTTGGTGACATACCCGCGCGCGCCCGCCCGGATCACCGCGATCACGTCCTCGGCCGCGTCCGACACGCTCAGCGCCAAACAGACCGGGCCCGAGGCGATTCCGCTCAGCACCGCGACACCGCCGCCGTCGGGCATGTGCACATCGAGCAGCACCACATCCGGTTTCGCGGCATCGATCCCGGCGACGGCCTCCGCCACGGCCCCGGCCTCACCGACCACCTCCATGTCGGCTTCCCGGCTCAGCTCCGCTCGCACCCCCGACCGGAAGACCGCGTGATCGTCGACCAGAAACACCCGCACACTCACTCGAGACTCCTCATTCGAACCGCGAACCTGATGCTCATCGGTACCACACCACGATGTCCGGGCGAGGCGATCGGGCCATCAGCGCCCCCATCATGATGTCCGCGCGACGCAACCGGACCATCAGCGGTCACACCACGACATCCGAGCGGCCGCAACCGAACCCTCCACGGCCACATCACGACATCCGAGCGGCGCAACGGTGCCCTCCCACCGCCACCACCATGTCCGAGCCGCGCAACCCGGCCGTCAGCGGTCGACCGGATGATCACGGTGCGCCTAGTCCAGACGCAGAGCGACGGTCGGCGAATCGGCGTCGGTCGGCTGTTCCTCGCCGCTCGGCTCGGAGGAACCGGAGTCGGTGCGCGGCATGACGATCCGCACCTCGGTACCGCGCCCGACGGTCGAGTCGATCTCGGCGGTACCGCCGCGCCGCTCGACGCGCGCGCAGATCGACTTGGCGATCCCGCGCCGGTCGGTGGGTACCGACGACACGTCGAAACCGGCGCCGCGGTCGCGCACGAAGATGCTCACCTGGTGCGGTTCGGTTTCGGCGAACAGGTCGATCTCGGGCACGTCGGCGTGCTTGGCCGCGTTGACCAGTGCCTCGCGGGTAGCACCGAGCAGGGCCGTGAAGTGCTCCTTGGGCAGCCCGGCGCCGGTGTCACCGGGGTCCATCGCGACATCGCCGACGGTGACGGGGGTGACCTTCACGCCGTGCTGGTCCTCCACCTCACCGGCGATGGTGCGCAGGGCCGCGGACAGGCTCGAATGCGCGGGCGCGGCATCGTCGAAGAGCCATTTGCGCAGTTCGCGTTCCTGGCTGCGAGCCAGGCGCAACACTTCCTGGGGATCTTCGGCTTGCCGCTGGATCAGCGCGAGGGTTTGCAGCACCGAGTCGTGCAGGTGGGAGGCGATCTCCTCGCGCTCCTCGTTGCGGATGCGGGCGCCGCGTTCGGCGTTGAGGGCGCGGACCATGCGCAGCCACAGCGGCACCGTGAGCAGGCCGGCGCCGACCAGGGTGACCGCCACCGCGATCAAGGCCGAACCGAGCGAGCTCAGGTCGATGCGGGCCAGCACGACGACGCCGAGGCCGAACACGATCAGCGTCGCCCCGGCCACGATGCGCGACCAGGTGACCACCGATGGTCGCGCGGGCAACCCGAACAGCGCCCGCGGTCCCGGCGCGGCCACATCGTATTCACGCCACACCAGGGCGGCGCCGACCGCGACGACGACGACCGGCACGATCACCTTCGCCGCCGTGCCCTGGAACAACCAGCCGACGGTGACCGCGAGCACCATCCCGAGCAGCGCGAGCCCGATCGCCTGCCTGCGCTCGTCACCGGTGGGTGCGGTCGCGTCGCCACCGGCCGGGGTGAAGATCCACAGCAGGCCGTAGGCCACCAGGCCCGCGCCGACCAGCGCGGACAGCAGTACGAACGCCAGCCGCACCTTGAACACGTCGACACCCAGGTGGTCGGCCAGGCCGCCCGCGACGCCACCGATCACCCGGCCACCGGTCCGCCGGACCAGCCGGGGAGTCGTCGGCGACGCCGGGTCGCCGGGTTCGGACGCGGGAACCGGAAGCACACCGGGGAGATACCCGCGCGGCACGCCGTAACCCTGCGGCGGGACCGGCGAGTAGCCGACGGCCGGACGGTACGGCGGTGGCGTGGGGTACTGCACGCCAGGCCGGTACTGCTGGGCGACACCGTACTGCTGAGCCCCGCCGTACTCCGGGCCGGCACCGAACTGCTGCGCTCGGCGGTACTGCCGGACAGCTTCGCGATACCGCCTGCCGCTCGGCCGAGGCGCCACGGGCCCCGGCATGCGCGCGGAGCCGTTGATCCCGGGGGCGAAGCCGGGCCCGGGTAGCCCCTGGGCGGCGGTGCGGGTGGGAACAGACGGATCCATACTTCGATACTGGCACGCGGGAGCGGTAGCCGACATCAGGAAAGACCCTGATCTGTGCCCCGATGTCCCCGATTCCGTGCCGACCTGCGGCGCACCCTGTCCGGTCCGGACAAAAATCAGCGATGACCTGCGGCTATCCGCAAACCGGTGCGGCCGAATAGAACCGTCGGCGAATGCCGGACCGGAAAACCGAAAGTGCCGCCCCCAGCAGGGCTTTCAGCGATCACACCGGTATTTCGAAAGCCCGGGCACAGATGATCTTCCTACGTTGATGGCAGGCCGGAACCACGGCCGCCGCTTCAGGGGAGGAACACGTGAACATCATCACCACCGTGCTGGGTGCCGCGACCATCGGACTGAGCACTCTCGGGATGACACCGATCGCCTCGGCCACGCCGATGGCACCGCACGAATCGACCTACCACGGCCCCGAGGGCTTCCAGCTCACCATCGGCCATACCGACCAGTCCTACCGGCTGGTCCCCCCGCTCAACGCCATGCCGACCAACCGCGAGGTGTTCCTGAACAACACCGCCTACGTCACCGCACCGCCCGGCGCGACCGGTGACCTCAGCTCCGGTTACCTCGTGGCCTGTGCCGTCGACCTGGAATTGTCGGTCGGCCTCGACGGCGGGATCTCGGTGGATGCGGGGGCGAGCGTCGGATTCGGCTCGTCGGGTCCCGACGGCTCGGTCGATATCGGTCCGTCGATCTCGGCGGGTCTGAACCTGAGCCTGTCGATGGCCCCCGGCGAGATCAAGAAGATCGACATGGGATCGATGCCGTTGAGCTCGGGCACCACCTACCTGGTGAACCGCGACTTCCACCTGATGGTCGGCAACTGCGGCGGTCCGCTCAATGTCTACTCCTGGGCGACGGTCACCGCCGGAACCGGTCAGGTGGAGGCCACGAACTCGGTCTTCGGCGACACCATGTTCCTGTAGCCGAACCGGGAACCCGGCACCCGCGCCGGGTTCCCGAGCCGGGCGAATATCATTGCGGTGGTCATCTTTTCATCGAACGGGGGGTTCGTTGACTGTCGTCGACAGCGAGATCTCGTCGCCACGTGCGCTTTTCGCCCAGCGATTCGGCGAGCTCTACGCCGCGGCGGGCAACCCGACCCTGCGCCGGGTCGCCGCGGCCACCGAGCGGCGCATGCGCGGCGCCCAGTCGGGCACGCCGTCGGCGCAGCGGATCAGCGACTGGAAAGCCGGCCGCAATGTTCCCGCCCGCTTCGAATCCCTGCTGCCCGTGGTCCTCACGCTCGTCGAGATGACCGAGAAGGCCCAGCGCGACCTGCCACGCGCCCTCGCCGATCCGCACGAATGGCGACGGCTGTGGAAGGAATCGGTCACCTGGACGACGACGGCGGGCGACGACCACACCTGCCCGTACCCCGGCCTGCGCGCCTACCGACCCGAGGAGCACACCTTGTTCTTCGGACGCGAACAGGCCACCGCCGATTTTGCCGAGCTGGTCCGCGACACCACGGGCGTCGTCGTGCTGATCGGGGCGTCGGGGGCGGGCAAGTCCTCGCTGCTCGCCGCGGGTCTGCGCCCGGCCATCGACCTGACCGCAGCCACCATCACACCGGGCGCGACACCGGCCGCCGCACTCGACGCCGCACTCGGCGACGATCCGGCGGTGCTGATCGTCGACCAGTTCGAAGAGCTGTTCACACTGTGTCAGGACGAGGCCGAGCGTTCGGCGTTCCTGACCTCACTCACCGAACTCACCACCCGCGACACCGATCCACGCACAGTGGTCCTGGCCCTGCGCGCCGACTTCTACGAACCGTGTCTGCACTACCCCGTGCTACGGAACAGTTTGCAGCACAACAGCTATCTGCTCGGCGCCATGTCGATGGACGAGGTTTCCCGCGCGATCACCGGTCCTGCCGCTGCCGCCGGGCTCACCCTCGAATCCGGGCTCGCCGAGCTGGTTCTCGCCGAATTACGCGGGCTCGGTGAGCATCTCGACGGTTACGACCCCGGCACGCTGCCGCTGCTGTCACACGTGATGGCCACGACCTGGCAGCAGCGGGAGGGGCGCAAGCTCACCGTGGCCGGATATCGCAAGGCCGGCGGTGTCGCGGGATCGGTCGCGGAGACCGCCGAACTCGCGTGGAGCGAGCTCACCGGGGCGCAGCAGATCGCCGCCCAGGAGTTGCTCGGGGCCCTGGTGACCGTCGGGCAGGACACCCGCGACACCCGGCGCACCGTCGACCGCGTCGAATTGCTCGGTCGCAGTGGGAATTCCGCGGCGGCTGCGCAAGCGCTCGACGTGCTCGCCGCCAGCCGAATCGTCACCGTCGACGCCAGCTCCGTGCAGCTCACCCACGAGATCGTGCTCACGGCCTGGCCACGGCTGCGGGGCTGGATCGATGCCGACCGGGTGGGGCACGCCGTCCGCCAACGGCTCGAGCGCGACGCGACCGAGTGGACAGCCGCCGGGCAGGATCCGGGGCTGCTGTATCGGGGTACCCGGCTCGACCGGGCGGGCGAACACATCGGCTACGCCCGCGACAACCCGCAGGTACGTGCTTTTCTGTATGCCTCACGGCGGGCAGCGCGCAACGGCAACCGGCGGCGGATCGTCGCGATCATGGTGGTATTCGCCCTGCTCGCCACCGGTGTGATCGCCTTCGACCGCACCCGGCTCGCCGATCAGCGGGCGCTCGACCGCGACTATGCCGAACTGGTAGCCGCCGCCCAGCGCACCAAAACCACCGATCCGTCCGTCTCGGCTCAGTTCCTGCTTGCCGCGTACCGCCTCCGCCCCGACGACACCACCCGCGATCTGCTGCTGAACAGCCAGGGCTCGCCGCTCACTGTCGCCCTACCCGCGCATGATCAGCGGATCTCCACCCTGGCCCTGCGTGCGACCGACGCGCTGTTGGTCTCGATCGATCTAGGCGGCCATGCGGCGTTCTGGGACCTAAGCGAACCCACTCGACCCCGACGCCTTCCCACCTCCCTCGGCACGGTGATCGACAAGCTCGCCTTCGTTCCGGGCAGCACGGACGCGGTCACGCGCGGACGCTCCGGTACCCAACTGTGGGATCTCGCCCGGCCGGAATCCCCGCGCCTGGTCCATACGCTCGACACCGAACGGGCCGAGGGCATCGCGGTCGACCCGACCGGAACCAGACTCGTGAACGTCAGCGCCTCGACATTGACGCTGTGGGATATCCGGGATCGGCCGCACCCGGTGCCTATCGCGGTCAGGACACTGCCCGGCGAACTGCACACCGTCGAATTCGTTCCGGGTGGAACAGTGTTCGCGGTAGGCACCCACACCACAGAAAGCGCCACCCCCGACACCGTGCACTTGTGGGATACAGCGACCGCGCGGCCGCTCGGCGAACCAATACAAACCTCGGGCTCGGACTTCCTGGAAGCCTTCGCGCTCAGCCCGGACGGTACCCGCCTGGCCACCGTCACCTACATGTCCGGCGACCCGACCCGCGTGCCGTCGAGCCAGTTGAAGCTCTTCGATATCACCGACAGATCTCACCCACGCGCATACGGGACGTCGACCAAAGTCGACGGCGACGGGATAGTTTCGATCGCCTTCCATCCGAGCGGAAACCTACTCGCCACCGGGTCCGACAAAGCCGCACGGCTGTGGAATATCGCCGATCCGACCCAACCCTCCCCGGCCGGTCCAGCGCTTTCGGTGAACCCTGCCGCCTGCCCCCAAGCCTGGCTGTCCCTCTGCGGCGGCGGCCCGCGAGTCATGGCTTTTCTCCCTGGTGAACCGGCGTTGATCGGCGGTGGTGACGACGGACTATTGCGCATCTGGACATTGCCCCGCTCGACGATCGAGGTGATCGCGGCTGGATTTCGCCCCGTCTTCGACAGCAGCGGCAACCGCATGGCGGTACCGAGCCGCGCCGATGGGGTTTCGGTCTGGGATACCAGCGATATCCGTCGCCCGGTCCGCATAGCGACAACTCGAATGCCATGGCTGGCCGACGTCGCACTGAGCCCGGACGGTCGCACCCTGACCGCGCACGACCATACGGGCGGACGACGGGTTGTTTTCGATCTGGCAGACCCGCGCCATCCGCGCATGTTGCCCGCTTGGCAGATAGGTCAGGGCCGCTACTCGACGGTCCAGGGCAACAGAATGCTGGTCACCGATCGCACCACGGTCCAGGTGTGGGATGTCACCGACCGCGCGGCACCCGCGCCGCTCGGCCCACCGATCACGGCACGGATAGGCGAAGTCTTCGAAGCCCGTATCAGCACCGACGGTAGCCGCCTGGAACTGATACTCCGCGACAGCCACCAGAGCGACCGACCGTCGACCATCTTTCGCCAGATCTGGAATCTGGACGATCCGGCGCACCCGCGGGTGCTCGCCGACGCCGAGGTGGGCCTGACAGATTCGTTCCGGCCGTCACGATTCCTGCCCGGCACCCGGACCGTAGCCGTCAGCCGAGGCGACCGCTTCGGTTTATGGGACACCGACGAGCCTGACTCGTTCACCCCGCTCATCGATGCGGTTCGCACCGAAATCGCGCCGATCGATCAGATCTCCGCCGACGCCGACGGAACCGATCTGGCGGTCGCGAACGACAACGGAACAGCCATCGTGTGGGACCTCAACGACCTGCGGGCACCGCGTCGACGCAGCGGCCCCATCGGGCCTGCCGACGGCCGCGACACACTGGTGACGATGCACCCACGAGGCGAACAGCTCGTGCTCGTCACCGACGACGGCCAGTTCGGCGTCTGGGACCTCGACCCCGAAGCCGTCGCCACCCGCATCTGCGCGAGCACAGGCATGCTCACCGAGGCGGTCTGGCGCACGCACGTCGCCAACGGCCCCTACCGCGCACCCTGTTCCTGAACCCCGGGCAATTTTCAGGGTTCCCCCCGATGCGGTCGAGGGGTCGCGCAGCACACCATGGAACCCATGAGCAGAACGAGCTTCGGCGATCAGGTTCAGCAGATGTGGCACACGCGGCCCGTCCGGCTGCCCCGGCAGGGGCCGATCGCCGGTGTGGCCGCCGGGTTCGGGTTGCGCTACGGCGTGGATCCGGTGCTGTTGCGGGTGGCGTTCGTGGTGTCGACCATTTTCGGCGGGGCGGGGATCATCCTGTATCTGCTGGCGTGGCTGGTGCTCGGCTCCGCGGGCAACGAAGCGTCGGCGGCCGAGTCGCTCAGCGGGCGTGGGTCGCATTCGCAGACCAAGACGATCGTGTTGATCGTGGCGCTGGCCATCGCGGTGTCGACCATGGGCCCGATGGGGTTAGGGCTCGGCGGTGGCGGCGTGATCAGCATGGGTCTGATGCTGGCCGGGTGGTGGATGCTCTATCTGCGCCATCCCGAGCTGCCCGCCGGCTTCGACAGCCGTCCCGCCCCGCTCGGCACCACCGGTTACCCGGGCGCGGGCTACCCGAACGCGATGTACCCGTACACCGCCGAGGGGATGTACACGCCGTACACCAAACTCCCCGACGCCTACGTCCCCGATCCGGCGACGACCGTGCTCCCCCGCACGGAAAACCGCGCGGCGACAGCGGAACCCATGCCGTTGCTGCGGGTCGACGAGGCCGAGACGGTAGTACTGCACAAGCACAGCGACGCCGTGCCACCACAGTCGTCGACCACCGTCGGCGAAACCGTGCCCGCCCCGGAAGATGCCGAATCTACCGGCAGCACTGCACCTTCCGAGCACGCCGATGCTCGCGCGCCCATCGACGCAGAACTCGCGGACGCACCGAAACCTGACGAATTCGGGACGACGCCGACAACAGACGCCGGCATCCAGGAGGCCTCGGGAACGGTCGTGGACAACCGAGAGGCATCGGCAGCAGACGCCCACCTCCGACCGGCGCCGACGGCGGACGCAACACCGACCGCAGGGCACGAGTCCGGCGACGACCGATCAATCATCGATCTCGCGAAACCCGAGCCGGCCGCACACGCTGAACCGACCGGCCTGTCGACGATCGGCGACACCGCGATCCTGCCCAAGACCCCGGGCAGCCCCCACCTACGCGCCCAGGTGCCACCCGGCTGGGATCCCCTGGCCGTGGCCCCGCTGGCCTGGGAACTCCCCGAAGCCGTCCCCACCTTCGCCCCGGTCGCCCCGCAACCACCGAAACGCCCGCGCTCCCGGCTGACGCCGATCACCATCGGCCTGTCCATCCTCGCCGCCGCGGCAGCGGGTGCGGCCGCCGCGTCGGGCGTCGAATGGATGACCCCCGCCCGCATCGCCGCCTTCGCCCTCGCCGTCGTCGGCCTCGGCCTCGTCGCAGGCGCGTTCCTGCGGCGCGGCTACGGACTGCTCGTCCTCACCGCACCGCTGGCCGGCTTCGTCCTGCTGGCCTCGCTGATCGGACCGATCGACTTCGAGAACAGCGGCAATGTGGGTGACCGCGTGTGGGCGCCGACCTCCGTGCAGGAACTGCAGCCCCGATACGCCCTCGACATCGGTTCGGGCACATTGGATCTGCGCGGCCTCACGCTCACCGAATCACGAAGCGTCGAGGTCGCGGTGAACATCGGCGATACGAAAATCAAGCTGCCAGAAGGGATGACGGTGAACACCACCTGCGACATCCGCGTCGCCGACAACCCGTGCGACGAGGGCCTGAGCGGACCGAACACCCCCGGCGCACCGGTCCTCGACCTGCACATCACGATGCACCTCGGCGACGTGGAGGTGACCCGTGGCTGACTCGACGGAAACCGAACGCCGCCCGGCCTTTTCCCTGCTCGTCACCGGCCTGCTCGCCCTCGCGGTGAGCGTGTGGGCCCTGCTCGGCGCACCGACCCCCGACGGCGGCGGCATCGTACCGATGGGCTGGGGCGTGGTGATCGTGGCCAGCGTCGTCGGCCTGCTGCTCGTCCTCTCCCCCCGCCGCAAACGACACTGACGAGAACAACGACATCGGAAACGAGAAATGGCCCGTCATCAGACGGGCCATTTCTATTGCAGGGGCAACCCCTGACTCACTCCCACTCGATGGTGCCCGGCGGCTTGCTCGTCACGTCGAGCACGACGCGGTTCACCTCGGCCACCTCGTTGGTGATACGGGTGGAGATGCGTTCGAGCACGTCGTAGGGCAGGCGGGTCCAGTCCGCGGTCATCGCGTCCTCGCTCGATACCGGGCGCAAGACGATCGGATGACCGTAGGTGCGGCCGTCACCCTGCACACCCACCGAGCGGACATCGGCGAGCAGCACCACCGGGCACTGCCAGATCTGCTTGTCCAGGCCGGCGGCGGTGAGCTCCTCGCGGGCGATGGCGTCGGCCTGACGCAGCAGGTCGAGGCGGTCGGCTGTCACCTCGCCGACGATGCGGATGGCCAGGCCGGGGCCGGGGAAGGGCTGGCGCGCGACGATTTCCTCGGGCAGGCCGAGTTCGCGACCCACCGCACGGACCTCGTCCTTGAACAGCAACCGCAGCGGCTCGACCAGCTCGAACTCGAGATCGTCGGGCAGGCCGCCGACATTGTGGTGGCTCTTGATGTTGGCCGTGCCGGTGCCGCCACCGGACTCGACCACATCCGGGTACAGCGTGCCCTGCACCAGGAACTCGACCTTCGGCGCCGTCCCGTCGCCACCCTGCTCGGCGACGATGCCCGCCACCGCGTCCTCGAAGGACCGGATGAACTCGCGGCCGATGATCTTGCGCTTCTCCTCCGGGTCGGAGACGCCCTTCAGCTCACCGAGGAACTTGTCGACCGCGTCGACGGTGACCAGCTTGGCCCCGGTCGCGGCGACGAAATCGTGCTGCACCTGCTCGCGCTCGCCCGCGCGCAGCAGACCGTGGTCGACGAACACGCAGGTGAGCCGGTCACCGATGGCACGCTGCACCAGCGCGGCGGCGACGGCGGAGTCCACACCACCGGACAGGCCACAGATGGCGTGGCCGTCACCGATCTGGGCGCGCACGTCCTCGATCAGAGCCTCGGCGATATTGGCCGGGGTCCACGCCGCGGGAATGCCCGCCAGCTCGTGCAGGAAGCGGCTCAGCACCTGCTGGCCGTGCGGGGAATGCAGCACCTCGGGGTGGTACTGCACACCGGCCAGCCGACGGGCGCGGTCCTCGAACGCGGCGACCGGCGCGCCGGCGGTGGTGCCGGTGACCTCGAACCCCTCGGGGGCGTCGGTGACCGCGTCGCCGTGGCTCATCCACACCGGCTGGATCGTCGGCAGGCCGCCGTGCAGCACACCACCGTCGATATTGAGTTCGGTGCGGCCGTATTCGCGGGTGCCGGTGTGCGAGACGGTGCCGCCGAGGGCCTGGGCCATCGCCTGGAAGCCGTAGCAGATGCCGAACACGGGCACGTCGAGGTCGAACAGCCGCGCGTCGAGCTGCGGGGCGCCCTCGGCGTACACGCTGGACGGGCCGCCGGACAGGATCACCGCGAGCGGCTGCTTCTCGGCGATCTCCTCGACCGTCATGGTGTGCGGAATGACCTCGGAGAACACCCTGGCCTCACGCACCCGGCGGGCGATCAGCTGTGCGTACTGTGCGCCGAAGTCGACGACGAGGACCGGTCTCTGAGTTTCTGCCACCTGCCCAGTTTAGTGAGGGTGACAGACGGCCGAGCACGGGGCATCGATGCCCGTGTCCCGCCACGCTGTGACAGACCACGACGCACCGTGATTCCTTGCGCGGGGCGGGGTGGTGCTGGCTATCCTCGTGCTCGTGCCATTCGCCCGCGCGATCGATGCCGACATCTACTACGAGGACAGCGGTGGCACGGGTCCGGTGGTGTTGCTCGCCCACGAATTCTTCATGGACCGCACGATGTTCGAGGCGCAGCAGACGGCACTCGCCCCCGAATTCCGGGTCGTCGCGTGGGACGCGCGCGGCCACGGCCGCACCAGGGACCAGCGGCTACCGTTCACCTACTGGACCGCCGCCCGCGACGCGCTGACCGTGCTCGACGCGCTCGGCGTCGAACGCGCGATCGTCGGCGGCACCGCCCAGGGCGGGTTCACCGCGCTACGCACCGCGCTCGTCGCCCCAGAACGGGTGGCCGCGCTCATCCTCATCAGCACCGAAGCCCACGGGCCGACGCGTGAACAGTCCACCGCCACACAGCGTTTCCTCGACGAATGGCACGACCGGGGTTCCCGCGAGGAAGCCGCGACCCAGCTCGCCGACTGGCTCATCGGCGACGACAACCACTACCGCGAGATCTGGACCCGCCGCTGGGTCGGCGACGCGCACAACGGGCTCGACGCCGCCGTCGGCTGCCTGCTCGGGCGCGACTCGGTGCTCGAACGGCTGTCCGAGATCACCTGCCCGGCGCTGGTCATCCACGCCACCCACAGCGGTATCGCCGGGAAAAGGGCCCGCATGCTCGCCGACGGCCTCACCGCCTCCACCTACGTGGAGATCGACGGCGCCCGCCTCGGTGTCACGATGACCCACGCGGAACCGGTCAATGCCGCCATCGGCCGGTTCCTGCGCGAACGGGTGTCACTGGCCCACGTCCGCTAGCGAACGCTGAGCCCGACCTTCTGGAATTCCTTGAGGTCGGAGTAACCGGCCTTGGCCATCGAGCGGCGCAGACCACCGACCAGGTTCAGCGAGCCGAACGGGTCGTCGGAGGGGCCGTAGAGGACGCGCTCGAGGCTCGGGCGGTCGGTGGCGCCGTCGGGGCCGTCGAGCCACGACTCGTCGACCGGCAGGAACGAACCGCGCGGCACCGAGGGGTGCGCGGTGGCCGAGGGCCAGTACCAGCCGTGCCCCGGCGCCTCGGCCGACACCGACAGCGGCACACCGAGCATCACGGCGTCGGCGCCGCAGGCGATGGCCTTGGCCAGCTGGCCGGAGGTGGCCACGTCACCGTCGGCGATCACGTGCACGTAGCGGCCGCCGGTCTCGTCGAGGTAGTCGCGGCGCGCGGCGGCGGCGTCGGCGATGGCCGTGGCCATCGGCACACCGATACCGAGCACCTCGCCGGTGGTGGTCGCACCCGGGAAGGAGCCGTATCCGACGATGACGCCCGCCGCACCCGTGCGCATCAGGTGCAGGGCGGTGCGGTGATCGCTCACGCCACCGGCCACGACCGGCACATCGAGTTCGGCGATGAAGGTCTTGAGGTTGAGCGGTTCGCCGTCACCGACGTGCTCGGCGGAGATGATGGTGCCCTGCACCACCAGCAGCTCCACACCGGCCTGCACCAGCGCGGGGGTGAGCGCGCGGGCGTTCTGCGGGCTCACCCGCACGGCGGTGGTCACCCCGGCGGCGCGCACCTGGGCCACGGCGGCGGCGAGCAGGTCGGGCTGCATCGGGGCGGCGTGCAGTTCCTGGAGTAAGGAGATCGCGCGTTCGTAACCCCCCTTGTCGACCAAATCGATCAGCTGATCGATCTTGGCCTGCACATCGGCGTGCCGAGCCCACAGACCCTCACCGTTGATCACACCGAGGCCACCACGACGCCCGAGTTCGATCGCGAACTCCGGCGAGACCAGCGCGTCGGTGGGGTGCGCGAGCACGGGGATCTCGAAGCGGTAGGCGTCGAGCTGCCAGGCCAGCGAGACCTGCTTCGACGACCGCGTCCGCCGCGAGGGAACGATATCGACGTCGTCCAGCTCGTACGTCCGACGAGCGACGCGCCCCATACCGATCTCGACCATGTCACGCACAGTTACGCTCTGCTTTCTGAGCGCTGGCGCGCTCGAGTTCGCGGCCCCTGCGGGGCCGCCGGTCAGGTACCGCGGCTTGCTCCTACGTCGCCTACGCCGCGGCACCTGACCGGCGGCCCGGCCGCGAACCGGCCACTTCGTGGCCGCCGCTCCTCGGGGTCGCGGGTGCGGGGTGCGTTATGGACGAAGGAGACGCTCATGAGCACCTCGGGCTCTGGTCTTCACGCGAGTGTGCTCCGAGAGCTTATCCCCCCGGAGCACAAACGCATCTATTGTACTCAGCCGCGGCCGGTGTAGTTCGGGGCCTCGACGGTCATGGTGATGTCGTGCGGGTGGCTTTCCTTGAGGCCCGCGGCGGTGATCTGCACGAACTGGGCGCCCTGGAGGTGCTCGATGTTCTGCGAACCGGTGTAGCCCATCGCGGCGCGCAGGCCGCCGACGAGCTGGTGGATCACCTGGTTCACCGGGCCACGGAACGGGACGCGGCCTTCGATGCCCTCGGGGACCAGCTTGTCCTCGGCGAGCACGTCGTCCTGGAAGTAGCGGTCCTTGGAGTAGGACTTGGCCTGGCCGCGGCCCTGCATCGCGCCGAGCGAACCCATGCCGCGGTAGCTCTTGAACTGCTTGCCGTTCACCAGGATCAGATCGCCGGGCGACTCGGCGGTGCCCGCGAGCAGCGAACCGAGCATCACCGTCGACGCACCGGCGGCGATGGCCTTGGCCACATCGCCGGAGTACTGCACGCCACCGTCGGCGATCACCGGGACACCGGCGGGCTTGCACGCGGCGACGGCCTCGAGGATCGCGGTGATCTGCGGCGCACCGACACCGGCCACCACGCGGGTGGTGCAGATGGAGCCGGGACCGACACCCACCTTGACAGCGTCGACGCCCGCCTCGACGAGCGCGGCGGCACCGGCCCGGGTGGCGACGTTGCCGCCGACGACCTGGATGCGGTCGCCCACCTCGGCCTTCACCTTGGCGACCATCTGCAGCACCTGCGACTGGTGCCCGTGCGCGGTGTCGACGATCAGCACGTCGACGCCCGCGTCGGCCAGGGTCATCGCGCGCGACCAGGAGTCCTCACCCACACCGATCGCCGCACCGACGAGCAGGCGGCCGTCGCGGTCCTTGGTGGCGTTGGGGTACTGATCGGTCTTGACGAAGTCCTTGACCGTGATGAGCCCGCGCAGGCGGCCGTTGCCGTCGACGATGGGCAGCTTCTCGATCTTGTGGCGGCGCAGCAGACCGAGCGCGGCCTCGGCGGTGACACCCTCCTGGGCGGTGATCAGCGGCGCCTTGGTCATCACCTCGTCGACGCGGCGGTCCTGATCGACCTCGAAGCGCATGTCGCGGTTGGTGATGATGCCGACGAGCGAACCGGTCTCGTCCACCACGGGCAGGCCCGAGATGCGGAACCGGGCGCACATGGCGTCCACATCGGCGAGGGTGTCGTTGGGACGACAGGTGACCGGGTCGGTCACCATGCCCGCCTCGGACCGCTTCACGGTCTCCACCTGAGCGGCCTGATCGGCGGCCGACAGGTTGCGGTGCAGCACACCCATGCCGCCCGCACGCGCCATGGCGATCGCCATGCGCGCCTCGGTGACGGTGTCCATGGCCGAACTCACCAGCGGGGTGCGCAGCGTGATGTCACGCGTGAGCCTGCTGGAGGTCTCGACGGAGCTGGGGATGAGATCCGAGGCGGCAGGCAGCAACAGCACGTCGTCGAACGTGAGGCCGAGCATGGCGATCTTGTTCGGATCGTCGCCACCCGTAGGAGGGCGCACCGCGATTCGTTCGCCCGACACGGGATTACTCATTCGGATCGACCCCTCCTGGTCGTCGGAGTACCGACGCAGGAGATGACGCGCGTCGGTGCTGAGCGGAAAGCTTGATGGTCGGTGAGAACAAGCTCGCCGACGCCTGCATTCCATGGTATCGGTCGGCCGTGACACGCTGTGCAGTGAGCCCTCGCGCAAAACTTGCCAGGTGCATCGCTGGCGCAGACCGGCCACCACTGCGTACCGTGGGGTTGTGCGTGACCATCTACCACCTGGCCTGCCGCCGGATCCCTTCGCCGGAGACCCCTCCGACCCGTCTGCCGCGCTCGATGCCATCGAGCCCGGTGAGCCGCTGGATCCACATGAGCGCCTCGCGGTCGAGGAAGATCTCGCCGACCTCGCCGTCTACGAAGCCCTGCTCGCCCATCGTGGCATCCGCGGGCTCGTCGTCAGCTGCGAGGACTGTCGGCAAGATCACTACCACGACTGGGACATGCTGCGGGCGAACCTGCTGCAGCTACTCGTCGACGGCACTGTCCGGCCGCACGAGCCCGCCTACGACCCGACGCCCGAGGCGTACGTCACCTGGGACTACTGCCGCGGCTACGCGGACGCCTCGATGAACGAGGCCTTCCACGGCGACGGGTTCGACGGGTTCGACAACTGAGCGCTCACTGATCGGCGGACCGAGCACGTGCGGTCCCGCGTGAGTCGCGCACGCGCCGGACGGCTACCGATACAGACAACAACGAAAGAGGCCCCGAACCACTGTGGTTCGAGGCCTCTTTCGTTGTTGGTCAGGGAGTGCCGGGAAGCGACGGGATCGAGATCGTCGGAACGGCCGTCGGCACAGGCTGCGTAGGCGGAACCGCCGTCGGAGCGGTCGGCGGCGGTTCTGCGATGGTCGTCGGGGGTTGGGTCGGTTCCACGGTGACCGGCGGCGGAGTCGGCGGCACCGTGGTCACCGGCGGTGGCGACTGGTCGGTCGGTTTGGGGTCCACCGTCTCCGGAGCAGGCGTGAGCATGATCTCCGGCGGCACGGTCGGATCGGTCGTACCCGAGTTACCCGGGTCGATCGGCGCCGCGGGGTCGGTGGTCCCCGGCTTGACCGGCGACGGAGAAGGTGCGGACGGCGACGAGGACGGCGCGGTGGTACCCGGCAGTGGCGCGGGCGGCAGCAGCGACCCGAGTTCGGGTGCCTGCTTCACCAGCTGATCACGCAGCAGGTTCCAGCGAGCCAGCAGGTCCTCGCGCTTCTTCGGGTCGCTGACCTGATCGGCGGTCGCCGAGGCCTGCTCCAGCTTGGCGCGAGCCTGTTCCGGATTGCCCGCGGCGATCATGTTCTGCGCGGCGGCCAGGTCGTCGTCGGCGCGAGCCACGACGGTGGTCTGTGCCTGTTCGCTGAACACGACTTCCTTGACCCGCCACAGCGGATCACCGGGTGCCGCACTGTAGGAGAACGCCGTGATACCGCCGAACACCACGGCGAGTGCCGCGGCGGACCCCAGCAGGGGCCGGACCAGACGCAGACGTCCGCGCGAGGAGGCTCCGGTTCGAACCTGCCTGGCACCGATCTCCTGATCGACCGCCGCGAAGACGGTGTCGAGATCGGGGCCCGCCGGCATCGGCTCGGCCAACAGATCGGCCCGCCAATCCGCGAGCAGTGACGCCAGCTGGAACTCCTCGGTGCTGTCGGTATGCACCGGTCCGTCGCTCGCGATCGCGTCGATCAGCGCATCGTCGCTGCGCACCGCCGCAATGTCGACCGGACCGGAATCGCCGGCATCCTCGGCGGCGTAGGGACCGCTGTCGTGCGACCCACGCCAAACCTTCCGGTCGCCTCGACCGCGCTCGCCATCCCTAGCCATACATTTCACCTGCCCTCGCCACTTGTGACTTCAGTTTTGCGAGTGCCCTGTGCTGGGCCACCCGTATCGCCCCCGCCGTGCTGCCCACGGCGACTGCGGTTTCCTCTGCTGACAGACCCATCACCAGTCGCAAGATCAGGATTTCCCGATGTTTCTCGGGGAGCGTGGCGAGCAGAGTGTTCATCTGCCTGCTGGTCTCCGAGTCGAGAGCTCGCTGTTCCGGTCCGTGGTCGGTGGATATGACATCTGGTACTTCGGCCATCGCCTCCGCCTTGTTACGGGCGGCATTGCGGTGGGCGTCGGCGACCTTGTGCGAGGCGATCCCGTACACGAAGGCCATGAAGGGCCGACCCTGATCCTGATAGCGGGGCAGGGCGGTCATCACAGCCAAACAGACCTCTTGCGCAACATCGTCCGCGGAGAGCTGCCCGCGCTCCGCGGCACCGATCCGCGCCCTGCAGTAGCGAACCACCAAGGGACGGACCAGTTCCAGTACCTGAGCTAAAGCGGTCCTGTCGCCCTGCGCAGCCGCAGCGACGGCGAGGTCCAACTCTTCGCCCATATGCGTCATCGTCAGAGATTTTCCTGGCGTTACGAGTGGCGCGGTCACATGTGACCGAGCTTCCACCGATGTGGCGGAACGGAACTAACAATAGCGACCCGATGATCACCCGCCAGCGGCCCCGGGTTGTTCTGAGGGTGCTCTCAGGAAGATCACCGGGCGGCCTCATCGATGGGGCGAACGGAAGTCTCCACCGAGGGAACGGATACGTGCGGCGTGATCTGCGGCTTCGTGCGCGGCGGCCGCCGCGGCGGGTGGCTCCGCGGCCACTCCGGCGCGCAGCATCGCGCACGCCCAGCGCAGGGGCAGCAGGGCGTTGTCACGGCACTCAGAGTCGATTTTCTCGGCCAGTCGCGCGGCCGCCGCGAGCTCGCCCGCGGCGGCGGTGGCGGCCGCGACGAGCAGTGCCGATTTCACCCGGTGCCGCACCGAGGGAAGGTCCTCGGCCAGCGCGGCGGCGCGAGTGGCGTCATCCAGCGCGAATTCGCCGCGGGCCAGCGCAGTTTCGGCGCGGACCCAGTGCCAGCGCACCCGCGCCCGGGCAGGCGCCTCGTCGAGCAGCGGTTCCACCCGGCCGAGCAGCCGGGTGGCGAGGGTGAGGCGGCCGGTGCCGAGCGCGTCGGCGGCCAGACCGGTATAGGCATCGGCCAGGGCCTCGGCGCGGGCGGCTCCGGTCGCGGCGCAGGCGAGGCGGGCCGCGCGCCCGTCGTTGGCGGCGGCGGCACCGTGCCAGCCGAGCTGACGCAGCAGCGAGCCCGTGGTGCTCTCGATCAACGAGGCCAAGCCGGGATCTAGGCGGGTGCGGGCGAGTACCCGCAGGTCGGCGCGGGCGGCGGCGTAGTGGCCCTGCCCACCGAGGGCGACCGCCCGGTGCCAGCGCGAGCGCGGGTCGGCGGGCTCCGGCAACTGCGCAGCGGCCCGGCCGGGGGCGGGACCGAATGCTGTCGAAGCGAGGATTTCGGAACCGATATCCGCCGATGAGGCCGCAGTATGCACGCGGTGACTCTAGCTGCCGATGGTCCTCGTCGTTTCTCGTGATATGTCACGACCGCGGCCGGGCAGCAACCGTTCAGCTTTTCTTTCCGTGGCCGATGTTGCCATCAGGTAAATCTCCGCTCCCGGATGCCCCCAGTGCAAAGTCTCGAATTCACATGCGTTTCTCGCAATTAACCTGAGGGTCCTCTTTGCGCCATGTCCGAGGTTACGGTCGCGGGAGCCACTGTGACCCGGCACACCGCACTGAGCGGGGCGTCGAGCCCTCGAAATGCATCGAAAAGGCTGTCACCAGGGGAAATAGCCGTGCGCTTCCACAGACCAACTCGACCCATCCATAGCCAACCGAACAGTATGGACGGACGAGGAGTGAAATGTAAACAGTTCGCAGGTTAAATTTCAGCGTTGATGATTTGCTGAACCAATGCGCGGAACTATTGACGGAATTTCCCGCCGAGCCCTAACGTAGCTCATCGCCGGGGACGGCGCCGCGCGAAATTGCAGCGACCATCCACTCGGCACCGTCAGGCACCGTCGAGCCGGCCACTCAACCGAGGGGCCGCGTTGACCTGCCGCACCACTCGCTCGACAACGCTGACGAGCTCGCACCACAAGGAGTTCACCATGCCCATGCCCACCCACCTCCCCGGTCCGAACGCCGACGTCTGGGATTGGCAGATGCGTGGCTCGTGCCGCGGCCAGGACTCGGCCGTCTTCTTCCACCCCGACGGCGAACGTGGCCGCGCCCGCACCGCGCGCGAGATGCGCGCCAAGGAGATCTGCCGGGCCTGCCCCGTGCTCATGCAGTGCCGCACCCACGCCCTCAAGGTCAGTGAGCCCTACGGCATCTGGGGTGGCATGTCCGAGACCGAACGCGAGATGCACGCCCGCCGCAACCGGCGGCGCATGGCGGTCTAGAGCCCTTCGCGGAACCCTCCGCAAATCCGTTCCCATCCATCCTGCGTGGGGCGCCGAATTCCTAGCAAACAGCTGGCACCCGATTCGAGGCACCCCGCTCGCAGGGGTGTCATAGCCTCGGGCTACATTCGTGACCGATGACACAGAATGGGTTCCGAAGCGAAGCCTTCCCACCGAGCGTGGATTCTGCGGTTACCGCACGCGCGGCCGAAGGAGTCGAGCTAGCTGCACTGTTGGAACGATGCGGCCTTGCCGACCAGCAAGCCTTTGCCGAACTGTACGACCGGACCTGCGCCCGCGTCTTCGGCCTGATCCTGCGGGTGCTCCACGACCCCGGGTACGCCGAGGAGACGACGCAGGAGGTCTACCTTCAGATCTGGCGCACCGCAACGAGTTTCGACCCCGCCAAGGGGTCGGCGGTGACCTGGCTGATGACGCTGGCCCACCGCCGCGCGGTCGACCGGGTTCGTGCCGAGCAAGCCCACACCCAGCGCGAGGTCGCGTACGGGATCCGGGTACTCGGTCACGAATTCGACGAGGTCACGGAGGAGGTGGAACGCAGACTCGAACAGCAGGCCGTCCGGCGCGGGCTCTCGACATTGACCGAGACCCAGCGCGAGGCGATCTCGCTCGCCTACTACGGCGGGCGGACGTATGCGGAGGTAGCTCAGCACCTCGGCATCGGATTACCGACCGTTAAGTCCCGTATTCGGGACGGATTGACACGACTGAAGAAAAGTTTGGGGGTGACGTGAGATGAACGACGCCCAGATCGATCTCGCGCACACCGTCGCGCTCGGATTGATCGACGACGAAGACCATCACGCGATCCAGACCATCATCGATACCGAAGACCCCACCCTGTGTACCGAGTTTCTGCACGAGATCCGCGCCACCCGCGCGGCTCTCACCGAACTCTCGGAACTCACCGCCACCCCACCACCCCCGTCTCTGCGCGCTCGGCTACTGGCCGCGATCGAGGCCGAAGAACCACCCGTAGCCAGCTAGGCGCACAACGAAAGGCCCCCGGACCCAACAGGGTCAGGGGGCCTTCGTCATGTCAGGTCAGTGCGCGTGACCGTGACCGTGACCGTGGTCGTCGGCCTCTTCGGCCGGCTTGTCCACGATGGCGCTCTCGGTGGTCAGGATCATCCGGGCGACGGACGCGGCGTTCACCACGGCCGAACGGGTGACCTTGACCGGGTCGACGACACCGTCGGTGAGCAGGTCACCGTAGGTGAGGGTGGCGGCGTTGAAGCCCTCCTTGCCCTCGGCGACCTTGCTGACCACCACGGCGCCGTCGAGGCCCGCGTTGGTGGCGATCCAGAACAGCGGCGCCTCGAGGCCCTTACGGACCACCTCGACGCCGACGGCCTTGTCGCCGGTCAGCGAGTCACGCAGCTCCACGAGGGCGGCGGCGGCCTGGACCAGCGCCGAACCACCACCGGGGACGATGCCCTCCTCGACCGCGGCCTTGGCGGCGGCGACCGCGTCGTCGACGCGGTACTTGCGCTCCTTGAGCGCGGTCTCGGTGGCCGCGCCGACCTTGATCACCGCGACACCACCGGCCAGCTTGGCGAGGCGCTCTTCGAGCTTCTCGCGGTCCCAGTCGGAGTCGGTGGCCTCGATCTCGCGGCGCAGCTGCGCGCTGCGGGCCGCGATGTCGGCCTCGGTGCCCGCACCGTCGATGAGGACGGTCTCGTCCTTGGTGACGACGACGCGACGCGCCTGGCCGAGCTGCTCGAGGGTGGCCTCGCGCAGGGTGACGCCGAGATCGGGGTTGATCACGGTGCCACCGGTGACGACGGCGAGGTCGTCGAGGAACGCCTTGCGGCGGTCACCGAAGAACGGCGCCTTCACCGCGACGGCCTTGATGGTCTTGCGGATCGAGTTGACCACCAGGGTCGACAGCGCTTCGCCGTCGACGTCCTCGGCCACGATCAGCACGCCCTTGCCGGACTCGGCGATCTTCTCGAGCACCGGAAGCAGGTCGGGCAGCGAGCTGATCTTGTCGCGGTGCAGCAGGACGTAGGTGTCCTCCAGCACGGCCTGCTGGGTCTCGGGGTCGGTCTGGAAGTAGGGCGAGAGGTAGCCCTTGTCGAACTGCACACCCTCGGTGACGACGAGTTCGGTCTGCGTGGTCGAGGACTCCTCGACGGTGACCACGCCGTCCTTGCCGACGGTGGTGAGCGCCTTGCCGACCATCTCGCCGATCTCCTCGTCACGCGAGGAGACGGTGGCGACCTGGGCGATGGCCTGGGCACCCTCGACCGGGGTGGCCGCGGCGAGCAGCACCTCGGACACCTTCTCGGCGGCGAGCGCGATGCCCTGGCCGAGCGTGATGGGGTTGGCGCCCGCGGCGACGTTCTTCAGGCCGGCGCGCACGAACGCCTGGGCCAGCACGGTGGCGGTGGTGGTGCCGTCGCCCGCGACGTCGTTGGTCTTGGTGGCGACGCTCTTGACGAGCTGGGCGCCGAGGTTCTCGAAGGGATCCTCGAGGTCGATGTCACGCGCGATGGTGACACCGTCGTTGGTCACGGTGGGGCCACCGAAGGCCTTGGCAAGGACCACGTGGCGGCCACGCGGGCCGAGGGTGACCTTGACGGCGTCGGCCAGCTTGTCCACACCGCGTTCCAGTGCCCGACGAGCCTGCTCGTCGAACCGGATCTGCTTGGGCATCTAAAAGCTCCTGTGTTTTAACGCATTCCGCCCCGGGGTCACGAAGACGCCGGGGCGGAACGCTGGTGCGGCGTCGGCCTTACTTGGTGACGACGGCCAGGATGTCGCGCGCCGAGAGGATGAGGTATTCCTCGCCCTGGTACTTGATCTCGGTGCCGCCGTACTTGCTGTAGATGACGACGTCGCCTTCCTTGACATCGACGGGGATGCGGTCACCCTTTTCGGTGATCCGGCCCTCGCCGACGGCGATGACGGTGCCCTCCTGCGGCTTCTCCTTGGCCGTGTCCGGGATGACCAGGCCGGAGGCCGTCGTCGTCTCGGCCTCGTTGGCCTGGACGAGGATCTTGTCCTCGAGCGGCTTGATGTTCACGCTCGCCACGTTGAGCCCTCCACTTTCAGGGGAATTCGGTTGTCCGGAACTGTTGCCCCGGACCGGGTTCGGTTCAGCATGCGACCCTGCGCGCAGGCCCCGTCGTCGCGGGTGCCGGGACTCCGAGCCCAGTAGTCGTCGATGGCACAAGCACAGCTACACAGTGCCGACTAGCACTCTATACGCGAGAGTGCCAGCGCTCAAGGTCGGGTTCTGCCAATGTCGCATTATCGACACGCCCGCGCGTAATGGTGATCTTCACATCGACCGACGGAATCTGTAACGTTCGCATAACAGGCTGTGACAGAGTATGCATATCGTTCCATTCGAGATGGTCGGCCTCCGTTGGAACCATCCGCTCGAAGGGAGGTGAACATGCGAACATCCCTCGGCATTTCCGCCGGGAACGAGGTGGTGTGCTCGGCTCTGGTCGCCACCGCTCCATCCGGCGAACAGAACTTCGACTACCGCGTCGTCTCCGCCGACGCCGCGCACTCCGACCTCGGCGACCTCGTGTCGTCGTCGATCGAACTGATGACCAACCAGTTACCCGTGTCCCAGCAGCACGTGGAGCTGGATGGCGAACCGCTCGGACGCTACTCCACCGGCGCGCACCGCCGTGCCGTCGCCACGCGCTCGCGCCCACCGACCAGTGTGGCCGTCGCCTACCGCAACCGCGAGCAGGCCCAGGCCATCCGGGCCGCGTGTTCGCACCACCGCGATCTGCGCCTGGTTCCCGAAGGCACCGCCGCACTCGCCTATCTGCGCAATACCGGTCTGCTCGACCGGTATTCGACCGTGGCCGTGGTCGACCTCGGCGCCACCGGCCTCACCGTCACCGTGGCCGACCAGGCCGACGGCACGGTCCTGCACACCGAACGCACCCCCACCCTCAGCGGCAACGCCATCGACGAGCTGATCTACCACCACCTCGTCGACCTGCACTACGCCCGGCGCGGGACCAGGCCCAACCGCCAGACCCTCACCAATCGCGGCCGCGCCGCCAAGGAACACCTCACCGTCGCGCCCGCGGTCACCATCGACCATGTGGCCGGGCAGCCGCTGAAACTCACGCGCTCCGATTTCGAGGAGCTCATCGGCGGGCTGCTGCGCAATATCGCGGTGTTCACGGCCTCGGTGTTCACCAGGGCGCCGAAGTATCCCGAGGCGGTCGCGGTGATCGGCGGCTGCGCGAACATCCCCAGCGTCGTCGACACCCTCGACGCGCGCCTGGACGTCCCCGTGGTCACGGTGCCGGATCCCGAGGCCGTGATCGCCAAGGGCGCGGCCCTGCTCGCCGACGCGGCGGCGCCCTCGGGTCTACAGGTGGCCACCCTCGGTGACGCGCCGAGCGGCACCTTCGCCAAGGTGATCGGCACGCTGGCCGGTGCGGTGGTCGTGGTCGGGCTGGTGATCGGTTACGGCGTGCGGACCATCTCGCCGGATGCCCCCGACGTGACGCCCGCAGGCACCAGCAGCACCGTGCGCCAGCCGCCGTTACCCGTGGTGCCGCAGGCACCGACACCCACCTATCGAGAGAGCACCGACCGCACCGGGGTCACCGTTGCCCCGCCGGTCGTCGAGTCGCCCGCTCCCACCCAGGAGCCGACCACCACGACACCGCCGACGTCCACACCGTCGACCACCCCCGCGCCGTCCCCGTCGCCCACGACGACGGCACCGACCCTGCGCCCCGACCCGAACCTCCCGCAGATCCCCTACCCCGAATCGCCGGGCGGCATCAACAGCGGATCCGGTCGCGGCCAGCAGCGTCCGTCGACCCCGAACACCTCACCCACCCAGGCACCGGCCAGCGGCAGCCTCGTGGTTCCGCCGACAACAGGCGTAACCCCGCTCGTCCCGGTCGACTAGAACCAGCAGACCTAGCGCAGCGCGCTCACCGACACCGGGAGCCCCGGGTCCGTCGCCACCGTCAGCTCCGCGGGTTCCGCGCCCGCCGCGATCACATGCGCGCCGAGGGCCGCGATCATCACCCCGTTGTCCGTGCACAGCCGCGGCTTGGGCACCCGCAGGGTCAATCCGGCTGCGGCGCAGCGCTCCTCGGCCAGCGAGCGGATCCGCGAGTTCGCCGTGGCACCGCCGCCGAGCACGATCGTGTCGACACCGACATCGGTCGCCGCGCGCACCGCCTTCATCGTCAGCACATCGGCCACGGCCTCCTGGAACGACGCGGCGATATCCGGGATCGGCAGCTGTTCGGGCGTGATGCCCTGGCGCTGCGCGGCTTCCACATATCGGGCGACGGCGGTTTTGAGGCCGGAGAAGGAGAAGTCGTAGCGGGCGTCGCGCGGGCCGGTCATGCCACGCGGGAAGGCGATGGCGCGCGGGTCACCGTCCTGCGCCATGGCGTCCAGCGCGGGGCCGCCGGGATAACCGAGGCCCAGCAGCCGGGCGACCTTGTCGAAGGCCTCGCCCGCGGCGTCGTCGACGGTGCTGCCCATTTCGGTGATGGGCGAGCCGAGATCGCTCACCTGCAGCAGATGCGTGTGCCCACCCGACACGAGCAGCGCCACCGCGGGCGGCAGCGGACCGTGTTCGAGGGTGTCGACCGCGACGTGCCCGCCGAGGTGGTTGAGCGCGTAGAACGGCACGTCCCAGGCCGCCGCGTACGCCTTGGCGGCCGCGACACCGACCAGCAGCGCACCGGCGAGGCCGGGCCCGATGGTGACGGCGAGCGCGTCCGGCTTGCTGATCCCGGCGGCTGCCAGCGCGCGGCGCATGGCGGGCACGATCGCCTCGAGGTGCGCGCGCGAGGCGATCTCGGGCACCACACCGCCGAAACGGGCGTGCTGGTCGACACTCGAGGCCACCTCGTCGGCGAGCAGTTCGACCGACCCGTCGGGGTGACGGCGCACGATGCCGACTCCCGTTTCGTCGCACGAACTCTCGATCCCCATGACGATCACGCCGCGACCCCGCTCACAGTCGATCCGATCCGGTAGGCGAATACGGCAGCACAGCGCGCGCCGTTCACGACAGCACCTCGTCCTGGCGACCGCGCGCGGCCCACTCGTCGGCCGCGGCGGTGAGTTCCGGGCGCCGCATCGTGTACGCGTCCGCCCCACTCGGGTGGTAGTAGTTCTTGCGCAACCCGATGATGTGGAAACCGTGCTTGGCGTAGAGCGCGATCGCGGGCGCGTTGTCGGTGCGGACCTCGAGGAACACCGGGCCACCGCGCTCGGCCGCCGTCGCCAGCAGGGCCTCGAGCAGCAGGGTCCCGATGCCACCGCGATGACACTCCGGGTCGACCCCGATAGTGTGCACCTCGGCCTCGGGATGGGCGTTGTCGCCGAGCAGCGCGATGCCCGCGTAGCCGACCATGGTGTCGTTCTCGTCGCGGGCGGTGATGTAGCGGTTGTGCGCCCCGGCCAGTTCGGACCGGAACGACACCGCCTGCCAGGGATCGTCCTCCGGGAACAGCAGATGTTCGAGTTCGACGCAGCGGTCGATGTCGTGCACGGTCATCGGGGCGATGCGGTAGGTCACGAGGCGCCTGCCAGGGTGCGGAAGCTGTTCTCCACGGCGTCGGGCCGACGCAGGTACAGGGGCACGAGCGCCTCGGGCACCGCACCGGCCAGCAGGGCGGGTGCGGCGACGGCGACCAGGCCCGCGGGCGACGGCGTCTCGTTCGGCAGGACCGGCAGGTCGAAGTCGTCGACGTGGGCGGCCGACCCCGCGATGGCGACGGCGTCACCCATCGGTACGTCGGCGGGTTTGCACACCTCGGGCCCGGCCACACGCGCACCGTCGAGGTAGCGCGCCCAGTACACCTCACGCCTGCGCGCGTCGGTGACCACCAACAGTTCGCCGGCCTCGCGCTGTTCGTCCGCGCTGTCGGCGGCGATGGCGTCGAGGCTGCACACGCCGTGCACGGGCAGGCCGAGCGCGTCACCGAAGGCGGCCGCGGTGGCCATGCCCACGCGCAGGCCGGTGAACGGGCCCGGCCCGATTCCGACGACGACGGCGTCGAGGTCGGCGCGGGCCACCCCGGCTTCGGCGAGGCATTCGAGGATCTGCGGGGTGAGGACCTCGGCGTGGGCGCGTGCGTCGACCTTCACCCGGGTGGCGAGGGTGGCCACGGCGGGTCGGGAGTCCGCGTCGTCGGCCGGTGACAGATGCACCAATCCCGCTGTAACGGCAGGTGTCGCGGTGTCGACTGCTAGTACGAGCATGATTGTCTCAACAATACCGGGTGGTATCCGCGACCGGCGCGCACTGGTGGATCGGGTCCGCGCGCGTCAGCCGATCCATTCCCAGATCGCCGTGCGCACATCGGATTCCGGTTCCCTCACCAATTGCACGCGCAGGTGCCGGTCGGCGAGGTGTTCGACCACGCCCTTGCCCCACTCCACGACGACGACCGCGTGGTTCAGGTCGGTGTCGAGGTCGAGGGAATCGAGCTCGTCGAGGTCACCGGCGAGCCGGTAGGCGTCGACGTGGACCATCGGCACCCCGGGCGAGCCGTCGGGTCGCTGCCCGGCGCGGTGGGCGCGCGCGATGATGAACGTCGGCGAGCTCACTCGCCCCTGCACACCGAGCCCGGCGGCGATGCCCCTGGTCAAGGCGGTCTTGCCGGCGCCGAGTGGGCCGTCGAGCACCACCAGATCGCCGGGGCGAAGTGTCTGCGCGAGTTCGCGGCCGAGCGCCTCGGTGTCGTCGACGGACGGCAGGACGCGGGTGCGTGGGTCAGCCACCGACGGCCTCCCCGCCGAAGCTCTCGGCGCCCGCGCGGGTGAGCAGCCGGTCGAGCGCGTCGAGGGTCACCTGGGGGAACTGCAGGTGCGGCATGTGCGCTCCCTCACCGATCTTCACCAGCTCGCAATTGGGCAGCGCCTCGGCGAGCAGGCGCGAGTTCTCGAACGGGATCACCATGTCGTGCGCGCCGCCGAGGACGAGCACGGGCAGCTTGTTCAGTGTCGGCAGCGCGGCCGATTCATCGTGCAACTCAATCGTTTTCAGGAACTTCTCGACGGTGGCGACGGGTGTGCGATCGATCATCATCGTGGTGAATCGCGACAGCGTGGGACTCACCGGCCCGTGGAACGAGCTGACGTGCAGGATCGGCGTCACCACGTGCTTGCTCGCCGAGCGCCCGAACTGCACCAGCGCGGGCGCCGACCGCACGGCCAGCCCGAAAACACCCAGCGCCGGATGCCGCAGCAGCTGCAGCACGCCGGTGGAGGTGACCTCGGCAGCGGCGGTATTGAGCAGGGCGACCCCGACCACCCTGGTGGCGAACAGTTCGGGGAACTGCGCGGCCGCCGCGAGCACCGCCATCCCGCCGAGCGAATGTCCGACGAGCACCACCGGACCCTTCGGCACGCAGGTGCGGATCACGGTCGCCACGTCGCGGCCGAGCTGGGCGATGGTGCAGCTGTCGGTGCTCGGCGTGCCGGAGCGGCCGTGGCCGCGCTGGTCGAAGAACACCATCCGGATCCGCGGACCCCACTGCTGGGCCAGGTCGCGGCGCTGGAAATGGAACGAGTCCATGCTGTTGCAGAAGCCGTGGACGAAGACGAGCGTCACCTCGGCGGTGTCGTCGCCGTAGGTGCGGGTGGCCAGCGACACACCGTCGTCGGCGGCGACCTCACCCGGCTCGTCCTCATCGATCAGGGCGAAGTTCTCGTCGCGGTACTCGTCGCGTTCGGCGGGCCAGCGCACCCGCGCGCCGATGCGGCGCAGCGTGTGGGCGAGGGCGAGCGCCCCGAGCACGCCGGCGGTGGCGAACCCGCCGCGTACCACCTGACGGCGCCTCATCGACCGGTCCCCACGTAACGGCGGACCGCGCGACCGCGTGGCGAGCACACGATCTCGTAGTCGATGGTGTCGAGCAGCCGCGCCCAGTCCAAGGCGTGCGGGTGCCCCGCGCCGCCACCGAACAGCACCGCCCGATCGCCCGCGCGCACATTGCCGACGTTGTCGCCCAGGTCGACCATGAACTGGTCCATGCACACCCTTCCGACATTACGGTGCAGCGCGCCGCCGAGCCACACCTCGAAACGCCCACTGAGCGAACGGAACACACCGTCGGCGTATCCGGCGGGCACCAGGGCCACGGTGGTGTCGCGTGGCGCGATCCACCGGTGCCCGTAGGACACGCCTTCCCCGGCAGCCACCCGTTTGACCAGGGTGACCTCGGCCTGCAACGTCATCGCGGGCCGCAATCCGAAGTCGCCGAGCTCCGGGATCGGTGAGAGCCCGTAGACCGCGATACCCGGCCGCACCAGGTCGAAGTGCAGGTCGGGGCGGGTGAGGGTGGCCGCCGAATTCGACAGGTGGATCAGCTCCGGCTCCAGGCCGTGTTCCTTGGCCAGCGCGACGGCCTCGAGGAACCGTTCCCGCTGCCGGTCGATGGCGGGATTGCCCGGTTCGTCGGCGTGCGCGAGATGGGAGAAGATCCCGCGCAAACGCAGCACGCGGTCGTCGACGAGGGCGCGCACGGCGGCCAAGACCTGCGGATACTCGGTCGCCGAGACGCCGTTGCGGTTCAGCCCGGTATCGACCTTGAGCGAGATCGTCGCGGTGCGGCCGGTCTTGCGCGCGGCCTGCTCGACCACCCGCACCTGCTCGAGCGAGGACACCCCGATCTCCACGTCGGCCGCGATCGCCGCACCGTAGTCGGCGTCGATGGTGTTGAGCCAGCACAGAATCGGGGCGTCGATACCGGCCGCCCGCAATTCCAGTGCCTCGGCGACCGTGGTGACACCGAGTTCCCGCGCGCCCGCCCCCAGCGCGGCACGCGCGACCTGCACGGCACCGTGGTTGTACCCGTCGGCCTTGACCACGACCATCACTGCGGCACCCTGCGCGAAGCCACGCAGCACGCGCACGTTGTGAGCAATGGCGTCGAGGTCGATGACCGTCTCCACTTGCGCATTCACCCTCCCGATCCTGCCTCCCCCGCCTCCCCGCGCCTTAAGCGGGGCGTCCGGTAGCTCGATCGTTGGTTGTCGGGCTTGCGTTGGATACGTACGGGCTGGGAGGTGGTGGGGGAGTTACCCATGTTCTTGCGTGATCAGTTGGTTGCTGTTGGGGGCAGTTCTCGTAGGAGGCGGATGGCGGGTCGGATGTGGGTGTGGAGGGGGGTGGCCGAGATGGGGGCGCCCGCGGTTTCGCCTGCGTGGGCGGCGAGGTTGGCGGCCAGGGCGTGGGTTCGGGCTGCCGCTGCGGCTGCCCAGGTGGGGGGTTTGCCTGCCGCGAGGAGGGCACCGATGATGCCGGCGAGGACGTCACCGGAGCCTGCGGTGGCGGCCCAGGAGCCGCCCGCGTCGTTGACCAGGGTTGGTTCGCCGGGGGTGGCGATGATGGTGGCGCGGCCCTTCAGTAGCACTGTCACGCCCCATTGCTCGGCCAGGGCGCGGACCGCTGCCGGCCGGTCCGGGTCGGGGCTCGCACCGGTGAGCCGGGCGAACTCGCCCGCGTGCGGTGTGAGGACGGTCGGGGCCTGTCTGCCGCGTACCAGGTCGGGTTCGTGGGAGAGGATGGTGAGGCCGTCGGCGTCGACGATCACCGGGAGATCCGTGGCGAGCAGCCGGGCGAGATCGTCGCGCCTGTCTGCGCCGACACCAGGCCCGAAGACCCAGGCCTGTACCCGGCCTGTTTCCTGGATGCTCGGTGCGGCAACGACTTCCGGGAGTTGCTTCACCACCTCGGTGTCACTGCCTGCGTACCGCACCATTCCCGAGGTCGCCGCCACGGCCGCACCGGTACACAGCACGCCGGCGCCCGGGTATTCGGCGCTGCCCGCGCATACGCCCGTCACGCCCTGGGTGTACTTGTCGTCGAACGGCCCGGGTACCGGCCACTCGGCGCCGACCTCGGCCGGATCGAGTTGCGACAGCGTGGCATCGGGAAGATGTAAACCGATGGGCACCAGGATGATTCGTCCGCAGCTCGCGGGCGCAAGGGCATGTACGGGTTTGTACGCACCGAACGTCACCGTCACGTCCGCGCGCACGGCGGGCCCGTCGATGGCCCCGGTGTCCGGGTCGACACCGCTGGGCAGGTCGGCGGAAATGATCGGAACCCGCACGGCAGCAACCATTTCTGCGGCTGCGGGACGCAACGGTCCCTTGCCGGAGATACCGACGATGGCATCGACCACCACGTCGACCTCGCCCAGCCGATCGACCACTCGACCACCGGCCTGCCGAAAAGCACTGAGCCCCTGCGCATGCGCGCGCTCCGGGTTCAACAGCACCGCCTGCACCGCCACCCCTCGTCGCCGCAGCATCGCACCGGCCCACAGCCCGTCACCACCGTTGTCACCGGGTCCGACCAGCAGACCAACGGAACGCCCGACCACTCCCCCTGTGCGCGAACGCAATTCATCGGCGACCACCCGCGCCAACCCGAACGCCGCGCGCCGCATCGGCACACCGTCGGGTACCCGGGTGAACAGTTCCGCCTCGGCCGCCCGCACCTGATCGACGGTGAAATAGTCACGCCGAGCAACCATCGTTCGCCTCCCACCTGCGCCCGCGCGGGCCACGACCGTCCCGCGATCGTTCGCAGACTACGCTGCACAACCATGTCGATGGTTCGTCACCGCGCCGCACGGGTTGCCGCCGGATTCACCGTGGTCGCCGCCCTGCTCGCCGCCGGTTGCTCCGGCGACGCGGACAACGCCGCCACCACCACAACCCGCAAACCCCGCCCGGTCAGCACCACGACCACCCCGAGCGTCGAGGTGGACGCCGCCCTCACGGTCGAGGTCAGCGACATGAAGTACAGCCCGGCCCAGGCGACCGTCAAGGTCGGCCAAACCGTCACCTGGAAGTTCTCCGACAAGGCCCCCCACAACGTGCAGGGCATCGGCGACAAGGCGATGGGCATCAACAGCCCCATTATCGACAAGGGCGAATGGTCCTACACCTTCACTCAGCCCGGCACCTACCGCTACCTGTGCTCCCTGCACCCCGAGATGCGCGGCCAGATCACCGTCGAATAGGTCCTATTCGACGGTGACGGACTTCGCCAGGTTGCGCGGCTTGTCGACGTCGTAGCCGCGTGCCTGCGCCACCTCGGCGGCGAAGATCTGCAGCGGAACCGTCGACAGCAACGGCTGGAACAGCGTCGGGGCGACCGGGATCTCGATGAGGTCGTCGGCGAACGGGCGGACCGTGTCGTCGCCTTCCTCCGCGATCACGATCGTGCGCGCGCCGCGGGCCTGGATCTCGCGAATGTTGCTGAGCAGCTTCGAATGCAGCACCGCGCGACCCTTCGGCGACGGCATCACCACGATCACCGGCAGACCGTCTTCGATCAGCGCGATCGGCCCGTGCTTGAGCTCGCCCGCCGCGAAACCCTCGGCATGCATGTAGGCCAGTTCCTTGAGCTTGAGCGCACCCTCGAGCGCCACCGGGTAACCCACGTGGCGGCCGAGGAACAGCACCGTCGGCACGTGCGCCAGCTCGCGGGCGATGGCACGCACCTGCGGCGCGGTGTCGAGCACCCGCGCGATCAGCTTCGGCATCGACTCGAGCTCGGCGAACTCGCGGGCCACCTCGTCGGGGTACTTGGTGCCGCGCGCCTGCGCCAGCGCAAGACCGACCAGATAGTTGGCGGCCACCTGCGCCAGGAACGCCTTGGTCGAGGCCACACCGATCTCGGGCCCGGTGCGGGTGTAGATCACCGCGTCGGACTCGCGCGGGATCTGCGCGCCGTTGGTGTTGCAGATCGCGAGCACGCGCGCCTTCTGCTCCTTGGCGTGGCGCACCGCCTCCAGCGTGTCGGCGGTCTCCCCCGACTGCGAGATCGCGACCACCAACGTCGACCGGTCGAGCACGGGGTCGCGGTAACGGAATTCGCTGGCCAGCTCCACTTCCACCGGCACCCGCGTCCAGTGCTCGATGGCGTACTTGGCCAGCAGACCCGCGTGGTAGGAGCTGCCGCACGCCACCACGAACACCTTGTCGAATTCGCGCAGCTCCTGGTCGGCGAGGCGCTGCTCGTCGAGCACGATCCGCCCGCCGTTCTCGTCGACGACGAAATGCCCGATCAGAGTGTCGGCGACAGCGGTCGGCTGCTCCTCGATCTCCTTGAGCATGAAATAGTCGTGGCCGCCCTTCTCGGCGGCGGCCAGATCCCAGTCGATGGTGAACGGCCTGCTCGTCACGTCGGAATTGCCGTCGAAGTCGGTGACGGTGTAGCTGTCGGCGGTGATCACGACGGCCTGGTTCTGGCCGAGCTCCACGGCTTCGCGAGTGTGCTCGATGAACGCGGTGACATCGGAGGCGATGAACATCTCACCCTGCCCGACCCCGACGACCAGCGGCGTCGACTGCCGCGCCGCCACGATCGTGCCCGGATGATCGGCATGGGTGAACACCAGCGTGAACGCGCCGTCGAGGCGGCGAAGCACGGCGAGCACGCTCGCGGTGAAGTCACCGGCGGTCGGCCCCTCCGCGTACGCGCGGGCCACCAGATGCACCGCGACCTCGGTGTCGGTGTCGCTGAGCAGCTCGATCCCGGCGTCCTCGAGTTCGCGCCGCAGCGGTGCGAAGTTCTCGATGATGCCGTTGTGGACCACGGCCAGCTTGCCGGAGGGGTCACGGTGCGGGTGGGCGTTGCGGTCGGTCGGCGCGCCGTGCGTGGCCCACCTGGTGTGGCCCATTCCGCTGGTCCCGGCGAATTTCGCGCCGTCGGCGACGTCGAGTTCGGCTTCCAGATTCGCCAGCCGCCCCGCCTTACGTTCGACCGCGATCCCCCCGTTTCCGTCGAGAATCGCCACCCCCGCGGAGTCGTAGCCCCGGTACTCCATGCGACGCAGCGCGTCGACGACAACGCCGAGCGCATCCCGGTATCCGACGTAGCCAACGATTCCGCACATGGTCCACCACCCTACTGATCGGATACTCTTCACGCCGTGTCGGACTCCGTGAAATCGCTCCTGAGCACCCTGTCCATGCGCGGTCCTCACCGGGTGCTGCGTGGCAACCTCGGGATCGCCGGTCAACCCGGCGTGGTCTATACCCCGGAGTCCGGGCTGAACCTGCCCGCCGTCGCGTTCGCGCACAGCTGGCTGACCAGCGCCGAGAACTACAAGGGCCTGCTCGAGCACATCGCGTCGTGGGGTTTCGTGGTCGCCGCCCCCGACACCGAACGCGGACCGATCCCGTCACACCTCGACCTCGCCACCGACCTGCTCACCACCCTCGACATCGTGAGCAAGGTCCGCCTCGGCGACGGCACCATCAGCGTCCACCCCGACCGCCTCGCCCTGGCCGGTCACGGCATGGGCGCGGGCGCCGCCGTGATCGCCGCCGCCCAGCGCCCCGTCGCCACCGTCGCCGCCCTCTTCCCCGCGCCCACCTCCCCCGCTGCGGAGAACATCGCCACCGACCTCGACACCCCCGCCCTGATCCTGGCAGGCGACGACCTCGACTCCATCAACTCCAACGCCCGCCCCCTCGCCACCGCCTGGTCGGGCCCCTGCCTCCTGCGCCGCCTCGACGGCGCCACCCACAACGGCATCATCGAAGGCCGCCGCCTCTTCGCCGCCCTCGGCGCAGGCCGCTACGAATACAAAACCGACAAAACCACCCGAGCCCTCCTCACCGGCTACCTCCTCACCACCCTCGTCGGCGACAAAAAATACAAACCCTTCGCCGACCCCGAAGCCGCCATCCCCCACACCACGGTCATCGACCCCCACGCCGAGGTGGAAGTGGAAGCGCCGAAGCTGTCCGTCGGCACGATCGCCAAGCTCATTCGCGGCTGAGCCACGCCTCACGCACCGCGGGTTGGCCCGGCTGCGCTGCCGATCACGTCAGGACGACGAGCAATATCAGTGCAATGATCCACGCCAAGGCCAGGACAACGCCCACGTTCTCGGCTCGTTGTCGCCACACCTGCCGACTCGATGGGCGGGATTCGGTGCGGCGCCGCTGAATGCTCGGCGGTCTGGGCGGCGCGTTTCCCGGGTCCGGCTCGGACGTGGTGCCGGTACAGGGCTGACCATGGTGACGGCTATCCGTCGCGCTGCAGTCGACGTTCCGAAACCGGCTTCGGCCCCGACGGGCTGGAACGCCGACCGCACTGCTCCGGCGAATTCACCACACGACCCGAACTGATCCTCAGGGCGCTTGGCCATCGCGCGGCGAAGCACATGGTCGAGCCCGGCAGGTAGGTCTGGTCGCTGCAATGTGATCGCCGGCGGATCAGCTGACATGTGGGACTGGATCACCGCAACCGGATTGTTTGCCGCGAACGGAGGAGCGCCGGTAAGCAGCACGAACAGAGTGCAGGCGAGCGAATACTGGTCGCACTGTGGACCGACAGCCGATCCGGCCAGCTGTTCCGGCGACGCATAAGCCAAGGTGGCGGTGAATGTTCCGGTTTGCGTGAGCGGGTTCTGATCGAAATGCAAACGGGCGATGCCGAAATCGGCCAGCAACACACGCTCCGGCCGACCCTGCTCCGTCGCCCCGAGCAGCACATTGGCGGGTTTGACATCCCGGTGCAGCACACCTCGACTGTGCGCGAAGTCCAACGCCTCGGCGACCTCGGACACGATCCGTACAGCACGTAGAGGCTCGAGAACTCCCACTGTTGCTGCATCGGTCCCCGGCACGTATTGCATCGCGATCCAGGGCCGATTTCCGTCGACGCCCCGGTCATAGACGGTGACGATATTCGGATGATCCAGGCGCGCAGCAAGATCCGCTTCGCGCTCGAACCGGGCCCGCGCCTTCGTTCCCCTCGTCGGCGGTCCACAGTCGGCACCGTCCCGTACCCTCGCACCGGCCATGCCGAGGCGAATCATCACAATATGCAGGATCAGTCCAGCCACGTCGAGCGACGGTAGTACTCCGATTCGGAGTCGTAGTCACCATCGGAGGGGGCAACGACCGAGCGCGCTTCCCTCGCTGCCCGCGCTCGCGCCACGGCGGCGCGGATCTCGGCCTGGCGCTGCTGCTCAGGAGTGAGGGTCGGGTCGAGTTCTGCGGGGAAGACCGGAGGCGGCGGTGGGGCCACAGCGCGGGCAATGGGCTGGATGCGCTCCTCCTGCACCTCATGTGAATCAGGCTGTGGCTCAGCGATTTCGGCGTCGGCCGCATCCTGTGCAAGCAATTCGACCACCGCATCGAAGCGTCGGGTCGCATTGCCAGCTACCTGCTGTGCGCGAATTGCCGTCTGCCGGTCGATCTCATCGAGTTCCTCTCGCAGCATGACCGAGCGCCGAAGGGTCTCGGCCGCGATCTGCTCGAACTCCGCCGCGTAGTCCACGATGGATCATTCTCCCGGCGTCCGGCGCGATCCGCCAGCTCTGTCCGTGCTCACAGTGGACCCGCCTCGGCCAGGACGGCACCACTGTCACCCGGATTACTCGCCTGGTGGTCCTCGACACTTGGGGTGTGTTCACCGTCGGTCTCCTGTTGCTGGGACCGCGGACCGACCGGAACGCCACCGGCTACCGAACCCGAGGAGGGATCGCCCGCACCGACTTCGCTGGTCACCGGCGCATTCGTCAGGTCGGGAGTTTCAGACGTGGTGGCATCCGCAGCGCCTCCCGCTCCGGTCCCCGCATCTTCGAGCTCCGCCGTGCCCGGCCCTGTCCCGGATTCCGGTGTCCCCGTGCCGAGTACACCCGTGTCGCCCTGGTCGCCGGCCGAGCCGTCCGAACCGGACTCCGTGGTGACCACGGGAGTTCCGTTCTCGTCCAAGGTCAGCCGGTACTCGGTCGTTTGACCGTCGGCGCCTGTCGTCGTCAGCGACAAGCCTTCCGCACCCGCCTGGATTGTCACCTTCGTATCGCCCAACTGGAACGACGCCTCGTGCTCTCCCGATAGCAGAGTGCTCGCCTGCTCCGTCATCTGCTCGATGCCATCACTGATGGAAGTACCGACCGATTCGACCGCAGAAGTCAGCGAACTCCCGAGATCTCCGGTCAGTGCGCTCGACACCGTCGTGCCGAGTTCGCTGAGCGTGGTGGCGAGAGTACTCAGCGCGGTGCTGGTATCGGAACTGTCGTCGTCGGAGTCGTCGTCGGTGTCCTGCGTCGTAGTCTTGACCGGCGACGAGGTGTCGCCCTTTTGCGTGCCCGCGGCACTGGTTTGGTCGTCCGAGTTCTGGCTGCCTTTGGCGGCACCGGGGGAACTACCGTCCGAGTTCTGGTTTCCTTTGGCTCCGGACTGGTCGCCCTTGGAAGGCTCCTCGACCGGTGCCGCAGCAACCCCCGCGACCGACGGATACGCACGCTCTTGGATCGCGTCGGCAAGCGCCTGGAGGTAGTTGAATTTGCCCTCGATGCCGGTTTGCGCAACGTTGCACTGGGCTCTGAAAACATCGAGCTTGTCGCTGTAGGCCTGCTTGAAGACCTCGTCCAGCCACTCCTTGCAGGTCTCCTTGACTGCCTGCTTCCACTCATCGGAATGTCGCTTGACATCTTCGGTCCGATTTTCGATGCCGTCGAGGTCGGTCAACGTATTCAGCAACATATCCGTGATGTCGCCGGTTTTGCTGGCGTCGATGATCCGCCGGATGTCGTCTGCGGGCATTTCTTTGACCGTGATCACCGTCTGCCCGCCTCGTTCACGGTATCCGGCCGCGATCTGCAGAACAGTCGTCGCCTTCTGCTCCACGATCTGCCGAAGGGTTGGTACGGCATCCGACATCGCGTTCGCAAGGGTCTGCACCGGGTTGCGATCTTGTTCCGCGAACCCGACGATCTCACGCAGCCGCCCAATGCCGGCCTCTGCGGCCGCCCCCTGCCAGCTCGCCCCCAAGCTGTTCGCCGTGGTCTGCTGCACACCTCGTTGTGTGTCGGCAACAGTGATCATCGCTTTCAGAGCATCGGCAGACGCCTGCATCTTGGCGAGATTCATCTCGCGCTCCTGGTCATAGGTCGCCTGAATCTTCAGCAGCGGCCAACCAAGGTCTGTGCCGAACGCCTCCTGGTACAGCGGCAACAGCTGCTCGAAGTAGAGGAGCCCCTTCGCGCCGTCATCGAGGATCTGATCAACGGTCTTGGTCATCGCAGACCCTCCCGCCGCACGTCAGTGCTCACTTCGCTGCTGCCTGATCGAGGGCGCGCGCAGTGCTCTTGTCCACCTCGGCGTATTCCACCGTGGCCTTGCCGATAGCGTCGGCGGTGGCTTCGACCGAAGTCGTCCACACCCTGAGCCAGGTGACGGCCCGGTCCAGACCTTGTGAGATCCGAACGCCCTGAGCGGCGTAGGCACGACCCGCCTCGGTGCCGTCGCCCCAGTCGTTGTTCGCCACATTTTTTGCCGCCGTGCGCACTTCGGTCACAGTTGCCCGCAGGCTGCTGACCGATTTGTCCATCGCCGTCTTGTCGACGACGACACCGCCGGAAACCTGCGTACCCATCTCCCCCACCTCCGCAGAACACACGGCGCCCGGATGACGCCTACCTACTTCGACGCGCGAACCCCTCCACCGGTTCCCACGAAAACCCTACTTTCCCAGATTCCCCTGATCAGTCTTCCTCCACTCCGAAGTCCCATCCGGATGCCGGTGGTACTCCCACGCCGCATAGTCCCCGTCCTCCTCGATCACCGTCACGTGGTCGGCGAGGCCGTCCTCGTCGTAGTCGGACCAGATGGTGGTGGAGTTGGGGTCGGTGTGGGTGAGGGAGTCGGCTACGCCGTCGGTGTCGAGGTCTTGGGAGGGGGAGTTGAGTTCGACGGGGCCGAGGCTGTCGAGGGGTGTGTGCGCGTCGATGTCGGGTAGGCCGAAGCCGGGGATGTCGCCCGAGGTGACCATGGCTCCTCCTCAAACGGGAAACTCGCGGATGACGGCGCGGCGGAACTCCACCATCCTGTCATCCGCGAGCGGCTCACGGCCACGTCGGGTGTTATTTCTTGGGCATGATCAGCCACAGGATCAGGTAGAGCAGGAACTGGGGTCCTGGCAGCAGGCAGGAGGCGACGAAGGCGAGGCGGACGACGCTCGGGCTCCACCCGAAGTAGTCGGCGATGCCGCCGCAGACGCCTGCGATCCATTTGTCGCTGGTCGAGCGGGTGAAGCGGCGGGTGGGGGCAGTCATGATGGTGCGCCTTCCTGGTCGAGCGGTGATGACTCCACAGTGCCGTCGGGTGCCACTTCCCGGCATCGGTCGACGGACCCATCCGCACCCTGATTTCGGGCCACCCCATCTCAGGGTCACACCCTGAGATCGGGCAGACTCGAGCGGTGAGCACGACATTGCACGCCAGCGGCCTGTCCGCGGGACACGCCGAACGGACCCTGTTCGCCGACCTCGATTTCACCCTCGCCCCGGGCGATGTGATCGGGCTGGTCGGCGTGAACGGCGCGGGCAAGTCGACGCTGCTGCGGATGCTGGCCGAGCGCGACGCGGGCGACGGGACGATCACCCTGAGCCCGCCGGACGCCACCGTCGGCTACCTGGCGCAGGAACCCGAGCGCATCGAGGGTGAGACCGTGCTCGAATTCCTCTCCCGCCGAACGGGCGTGGCGCAGGCGCAGCGGGTGATGGACGCCGCGGCCGAACGCCTCGGCGAGGGCGGTGACGACGACTACTCCCCCGCGCTGGAACACTGGCTGGCCCTCGGCGGCGCGGACCTCGAGCAGCGGGCCGAGGAGGTGGCCGCCGAACTCGGCCTCATCGATGGTCTGGCCGGCGGCCTCGACACCCCGATGACGGGCCTGTCGGGTGGCCAGGCGGCGCGTGCCGGGCTGGCGTCGGTGTTGTTGTCGCGCTTCGACATTCTCCTGCTCGACGAACCGACCAACGATCTCGACCTCGACGGCCTGGAACGGCTAGAACGTTTCGTCACCGGCGTGCGGGTGCCGCTGATGGTGATCAGCCACGACCGGGAGTTCCTGGCGCGCACCGTGAATCGCGTGCTGGAACTGGACCTGGCCCAGCAGCAGTACGGCATGTACGACGGTGGCTACGAGGCGTATCTCACCGAGCGCGAGATCGCCCGCAAACACGCCCGCGAGCAGTTCGACGAATTCGCCGACACCAAAGCGGGTTTGGAGGCACGCGCCCAGATGCAGCGCAACTGGCTCGAGCACGGTGTGCGCAACGCCCGGCGCAAGGGCAAGAACGACTCGGACAAGATGGGCCGCAAAACGCGCGCCGAATCCACCGAGAAGCAGGCGGCGAAGGCCCGGCAGACGCAGCGCCGCATCGAACGGCTCGAGGTGGTCGAGGAACCGCGCAAGGAGTGGGAGCTGCGGATGGAGATCGCCGCCGCCCCGCGCAGTGGTGCGGTGGTTGCCACCGCCAACAACGCCACCGTCACCCGTGGCGAGTTCACGCTCGGACCGGTCACCACCCAGATCGACTGGGCCGACCGGATCGTGCTCACCGGCGCCAACGGCTCGGGCAAGTCCACCCTGCTGGGGCTGCTGCTCGGCAAGATCGCACCCGATTCCGGCTCTGCCGCTTTGGGTTCCGGTGTCGCCATCGGTGAAGTGGACCAGGCGCGTGGCCTGTTCCGCGGCACCGACCGGCTGGTCGACACCTTCGGCGCGGCCATGCCGGACTGGCCCGACGCCGATGTCCGCACGCTGCTGGCCAAGTTCGGGCTGCGCGGTCCGCATGTGATCCGGGCGTGCGACACGCTCTCACCGGGCGAACGCACCCGCGCGGCCCTCGCCCTGCTCCAGGCGCGCGGGGTGAACCTGCTGGTCCTGGACGAACCGACCAACCACCTCGACCTGCCCGCCATCGAACAGCTCGAGCAGGCGGTCGAATCCTTCACGGGCACCCTAATTCTGGTGACGCACGACCGCCGCATGCTGGATTCTGTGCGAGCGACCCGCCGTTGGCACATGGCCGCCGGGCAGCTCACCGAGAAATAGGACACCCCATGGCATTAGGCATCGACACCCGCGTCACGCTGCTCGTCACCGGTCTGATCTTCCTGAGCGCCCTGCTGCTCGGGATCTGGAAGTATCGCGGCATCCGGGTCGACGGCGCCGCCCACGTCTACGTAGACATCGCGCACCGCGCGGCCCTGATGTATTCCTTCGCGGGCCTGGCGCTTGCCGTGTTCACCGAGCTCAGCGCCTGGCCCACGCCCGTGAATCTGGCCGCCGACCTGGTGGTTCTCGCGTTCTTCGCCGGGGCTATCGCCAGCTACGCGATGCACGGCCTGCGCCGCGACACCACCGACCAGTTCGCCGGGGAGATCTCCGGCGCGCTGAAGCTGTCGATGTACGGGCTGATCGTGGGTGAGGTCGGTGGTTTCCTCGTGCTGTTCACCGGTTTCATCGCCGGCCAGTTCTGATCAGATCGGTTGGACCACAGCGGTTTCCGCCGCACCGAACAGGTCGATATCGGACCCGAACTTGATCCCGACCAACCCGGCGACGAGCGTGGCGAGCAGGATCGCGACAACCACGATCAGCGACCGTGAGCGCGGCGAGGGCCGTGGCACCGCCACCGCCCCGCTGCGCGACGACTCGGCCTCGATGCGCTGACCGTATCCCTCGTCGCGGATCGGCACCGTCGGCGAATACCCCTGCGGCACTTCACGACACCCCGGCCGTCCACACGCCCCACCGCAGCGGTGTGGCTCGCCGTACTCGTAGTACTGATCCTGGTAGTTGCGGGCAGGCAGCGGCGCCATGATCGGCCCCCTTCGAATCATGCTGCGCGCCTAACTTTCCGGTGCGCCGAGCGAGCACACGCGCCACGGGCACACAGGTCCTTACGGCGTACGCCGATAGTAGAGGCAGCGGCGACGGCACGCCAGCGGATCAGACGGCGGCGACCTGCTTGGCCAGGTCGTCGGCCAGCTGACGCGCCTGCGCCGGATCGGTGGCCTCGACCATCACCCGAACCAGCTGCTCGGTACCGCTGGGCCGCAACAGCACCCGGCCCGACTCGCCGAGCATGCGCTCCGCCTCGGCCACCGCGTCGCGCACCTCGGGGGCAGCGGCGACCGCGGCCTTGTCCGACACCTTCACGTTCACCAGCACCTGCGGCACGGTGCTCATCACCGACGCCAGCTCCCCGAGCCCGCGACCGGTCTGGGCCATCCGCGCCATCAACCGCAGCCCGGTGAGCACACCATCACCCGTGGTGCCGTAGCGCGGGAAAACCACGTGACCCGACTGTTCGCCGCCGAGACTAAACCCACCGCGACGCAGTTCCTCGAGCACGTAGCGGTCACCGACAGCGGCGGTGAGCACGCGAATACCGGCCTCACGCATGGCGATATGCAGCCCGAGGTTGCTCATCACCGTGGCCACCAGGGTGTCCTCGACCAGTTCGCCCGACTCCCGCATGGCCAGCGCGAGTACCGCCATGATCTTGTCGCCGTCGACCACCTCGCCGGCGGCGTCGACCGCGAGGCACCGGTCGGCGTCGCCGTCGAGCGCGACACCGAGATCGGCGCCGTTGGCGAGCACCGCGGCGCGGACCGCGTCCAGGTGGGTGGAACCGCAGCCGTCGTTGATGTTGAGACCGTTGGGTTCGGCGTTGATCGCGATCACCGTCGCGCCGGCCTCCCGGTACACCTGCGGCGCCACCTCGGCGGCCGCGCCGTGCGCGCAGTCCACCACGACGGTGAGCCCGGACAGGTTCTCCCCGGTCGATTCGAGCAGATGCTCGACATAGCGTTCGTGGGTGCCCTCGACGGTGTAGTCGCCGCGCACGCGGCCGATGCCCGCGCCGGTCGGGCGCACGGTTGTGCCGTCGGTGATCAGGGCTTCGATCCGCTGTTCCACGGCGTCGTCGAGCTTGTGCCCGCCCGCCGCGAAGATCTTGATGCCGTTGTCGGGCATGGGGTTGTGCGAGGCGGAGATCATCACGCCGAAGCACGCGTCGTAGAGGCCGGTGAGGTAGGCCACGGCCGGGGTGGGCAGCACACCGACGGACAGCACGTCGACACCGGTGGCGGTCAGGCCCGCGGTCACCGCGGCCTCGAGCATCTCGCCGCTGGCCCGCGGATCACGACCGACCACCGCGACCGGACGCTTCTTGCCGCGGCTGAGCACCTGCGCCGCCGCACCGGCGACCCGCATCGCCAGCTCCGGGCTCAAAGACTCGTTGGCGAGCCCACGAACGCCGTCCGTACCGAAAAGCCGTCCCATACCTGCCCCTTGTAGGTGGTCCATATACAGCACGAGAGCAGGCGACCAGCCGTGCTGGAAGCCTGCTCTCGCACACGTGCTCCGCAGACCGTACCGCCTCAGCCAAGGTAGGCGAAGACGGTGGTCGGCAGTGCCGAAATCAGCGCTTCGAGTACTGAGGCGCCTTACGGGCCTTCTTGAGGCCGTACTTCTTGCGCTCGGTGGCACGCGGGTCACGAGTCAGGAAGCCTGCGCGCTTGAGCGCGGGGCGATCCTCGGGGGTGACCTCGATCAGCGCGCGGGCGATGGCCAGACGCAGGGCGCCTGCCTGACCCGAGGGGCCGCCGCCGTGCAGCAGGGCGACGATGTCGAAGGACTCGGTCCGCTCGACGGTCACCAGCGGGGACTTCACCAGCTGCTGGTGCACCTTGTTCGGGAAGTAATCCTCGATGGTGCGGCCGTTGAGGGTGAAGTTGCCCGAGCCCGGAACCAGTCGCACGCGGACGACGGCTTCCTTACGGCGACCGACGGTCTGCACGGGACGATCGATGACGATCGGCTCGTAGGACGCCTCGTAGACGGCCTCGCCCTCGTCGTAGCCTTCGCCGTCTTCGACGACCTCGACCACGGTCTCGTCGACCGCGTCGAACTCTTCGGGGGTGAACTCTTCAGGAGCGGTCACTGGGCCACCTGCTTGATCTCGAACGGAACCGGCTGCTGCGCGGCGTGGGGGTGGTTCGGGCCTGCGTAGACCTTCAGCTTGCCCGCGATCGCGTTACCCAGCTTGTTCTTCGGGATCATGCCCTTGACGGCCTTCTCCACGAGACGATCGGGACGGGTCGCCAACACCTCGCCGACAGTGCGCGACTTGAGGCCGCCCGGGTGTCCGCTGTGGTGGTGGATCAGCTTGTCCTGCTTCTTGTTGCCGGAGATGGCAACCTTGTCCGCGTTGATGATGATGACGAAGTCGCCACCATCGACGTGGGGTGCGTAGGTCGGCTTGCCCTTGCCGCGCAGCAGGCCAGCGGCCTGCACGGCGAGACGGCCGAGGACTACGTCAGTGGCGTCGATGACGTACCACTTGCGGGTGACGTCACCTGCCTTGGGGCTGTACGTAGGCACAGTCGTTCCCTGTCTGTCGTCGGTGTTGCCGGCCAACTGTTATGGATCCCGGAGTCGAGATTTGTCCCGGCGGCCGGTGGAGACCCGGGACATCGCGGAGACACCGAACCGCGAACGGGTCGACGTTCCACACGCCAGCGGCCAACGATACCAGCCGGGTATGACGCCCCCACAATCGGACTAGATGACCACCGGTGGGCCCGGGTCGGTGGTGCGCGCCGGGCCGGGGATCAGGTAGCGCAGGTTGTCGATGCCGGGGGTGGCGCACCCGTCGACGACGCTGCCGTCCGCGGTCGCGATGCCGTCGGGCGGCGTGGTGTTGACGTACGGGGTGAACGCGCAGTCCGAGGCGTCGGCCGCGAGGGTGGTGTCGGTCTGCCAGCCGGTGGCGGCGAGCGCAAGCGCGCCGAGCACCGCGGGTGCGCCGAAGAACCCCTTCTTGACCTTGCCGAGGAGCTTTCCGCGCTGGTCGGCTTCGTCGTCGAGCGCGTGCCGCCCACCGGACTGGGCGGGCGGTCCGGCCACGAACCCGGCGGGTCCCGGCGGCTGGGCGGCGGGCGGCGCGGCAGGCGGCGCACCCCAGCCGACCTGGGCGGCATAGGCCTGCCCGGGATGCTGTGGCTCGGGGTAGTCGTCCTCGTCGAACGGCTCGGTGACCAGCAGATGCGCGGCGCCGAGCACCAGCGCGTGCATCGGGTGATCGGCCACCTGCAGCCGCTGTCCGAGGTGGTTCTGGAAGGCCAGGCGCAGCGCGTCGTTGAAGCAGACGTTGCCCGCGAGCAGCACCGTCGAGGTGTCGGCGCCGATGGAACGGGCCGCGGCCATCGCCTCGATCACCACGTTGTCGGCGGTGCGCGCGTCGCGCAGCGCCTCCGGATTCACCGAGACCTCCACCGATTCGGTCGGCTGCTCGTCGTCGCCGTGCACCGCGACGACCAGCAGCGTGCGGCCGTCGGAGTAGATGCCGGTGGCGCCGATGCCGGTGTGGTGCCGCTCGCTCGGCGGCGAGACCAGGCCGAGCGCGCGCAGGTATCCCGACAGCGCGACGCTCTCCGGTAGCGGTTCGACGACCACGTCGAGCTGTTCGACCAGTCCGGCGTAGACCTCGACCTTCTCCTCCGGCCAGCTGTCCGGATACGGCAACGCCACCAGCTGCGGCTTCCCGCGCAGATACTTGCCGACGGCGGCCAGCGGGTTGTAGAGCCTGGCCCGGAACACCAGTTCGGCGGGCCAGGTGGCGCCGGCGATCACGATCTGCGGGTGCCCGAGGATGTCGCGCACGTCGGCGATCGCCATCCCCAGATCGGGTCGCTGCCGGTCGACACCGGCGGTGTGCAACCTGCCCGCGGCGTCGGCGAGCAGGTAGGCGGGCGGGGTGTAGGTGCCCTCCACCTGAACCGGGCGGATGGGGGTCTCACCGCCACCCGCGGCGACAGACACCACATCCCACCCCAGATGCAGGGCGCCAACTCGAACGGTCACAGGCTCAAGTGTGCCCGGTCGGCGCTCGACACGCGCAGTGTGTCCGCCGAAACGACGTTGACCTGCCCGATCATCATGCCTGCGACCGCTTCAGCCGCAGGCGGGTCCAGGTGAGGAACGCCAGGGCGGCGGTGATCACGAGCACCATGGCGATGTCGAGGATCCAGATGCCGACCGAGTGCGTCCACAGCGAATCGTCCTGCGCACCCCAGAACAGATTCTTCAGATCGACGGTCGAAGCGCCCGACGCGTAACCCCAGCGGGCCGGGAACAGGTACGACACCTGCTCGAGGCCGACGCGGTCGGTCACCGGGATCAGACCACCGGCCATCACGAGCTGCACCATGATCATCACCACGAGCATCGGCATGACCTGCTCGTTGGACTTGGCCAGGCTCGACATCAGCAGACCGAACACCACACAGCAGACCGCCGTCATGGCGATGTCGATGTAGAGCTCGATGCTGCCGTTCGGAATCAGCGATCCGGCACCGGGCGGGTTCTTGCCGAGCAGGGTGATGCCGATCAGCACGGCGGACTGCAGGAACGCGACCACGCTGAACACCGCGATCTTGGCCAGCAGGTATGCCGACGGCAATAGCCCGACCGCCCGTTCGCGGTGGAAGATCGTCCGCTCACCGACCAGGTCACGCACACTCAGCGTCGCACCCATGAAGCACGCGCCGAGGATGAGCACCACCAGCAACTGCTGGGTCTCGCTACCACCGGACTTGGCGAACGACCCGTCGGGCTGGGCGACCAGCGGCCCCGCGGCGAAGCCGTTCTCACCGGGCACCACCAGCGACAACGCGCCGAGGATGAACGGCAGCACCACCAGGAACACCAGGTAACCGCGGTCGGCGAAGATCAACCGCAACTGTCTGCGCGCCAACGTGCTGAACTGCCGCATGCCACTGGATTGCGGCGGCGCACCGGCATTGCCGCGCTGCAACGGCTGGGGCGGCGGTGGCGGCGGCACATAGGCCTGCCTCGACCGATACGCCGCGAAGGCCTGGTCCGGGTTGGCCGCGACATTGGCGAAGATCTCGGCCCAGTCGCTGGTACCCATCGCCGCGCCGACGCCACCGGGGTGGCCGGCGAACGCGGTCTTGCCGCCGGGCGCGAGCAGCACCACCTGGTCACACATGTCAAGGCAGGCCACGGAGTGGGTGACCACGATGACCACGCGACCGGCGTCGGCCAGTTCGCGCAGCATCTGCATGACCTGCCGGTCCAGCGCCGGATCGAGGCCCGAGGTCGGCTCGTCGAGGATCAGCAGCGACGGACCGGTGAGCAGCTCCATCGCCACCGACGCGCGCTTGCGCTGACCGCCGGAGAGCCGGTCGACTCGGGTGTCGGCGTGCTGGGTGAGCGAAAGCTCTTGCAGCACACCGTCGATCACCTGCTGACGGTCGGCCTTGGTGGTATCCGGCGGCAGCCGCAGCTCGGCGGCGAAACCGAGGGCCTGGCGGACGGTGAGCTGACGGTGCAGCACATCGTCCTGCGGGACCATGCCGATACGCGAACGCAGCGCCTCGTATTCGGCGTGCAGGTTGCGGCCCTCGAAGGTGACCACACCGCCGGAGGGCTGGGTGTTGCCCGCGATCAGCTTCGACAGCGTCGACTTGCCCGCACCCGAAGGGCCGATCAGCGCGGTCAGCGTGCCACGCCCGGCCTGCATGTTCACATCGACGAGCAACTGCTTGTTGCCCTCGACGGTGAACCCGACCCCGTGCACCGTGAGACCCAGCTCGGCGACCGGCTTCTGCCGGTGCACCAGCGCGCCCTGCGCGACGACGAAGTCGATGTTGCCGATGGTGACGATGTCACGCTCGTGCAGCACCGTGCGCTGCTGGCGGTGACCGTTGACGAAGGTGCCGTTGGCCGACCCGAGGTCCTCGACGACCAGCCCCTCCGGCGAGGAAACCAGCCGCGCGTGCTTGCGCGAGGCCAGCGGGTCGTTCACCACGATCTGGTTGTCGGAGGTACGGCCGATGCTCAGGCCGCCGGGCGGGATGCGGTCACCGCGCGCCACCGGTTCGGTCGAGGCCGCCTTGCGCACCGGCGGCAGCATCGAGGAGTCGGCGCGGCGGGTCATATTGATGTTGTCCTGCGGCGCGACCGGCTGCGACGGCAGCTGCGAGGTCGGCACGTACTGCGGCCGGGCAGGTGGCTGCTGCTGTTGAGGTGTCGGATGTGACGGTGGCTGGAAGGACGGGCGCTGTGGCGGACGGTGCTGTGGTTGCGGCTGCGACGGCGGCGCGACCATGGTCGCCGCGTGCCGCGATCCCGCCCCCGGCGCCGCGGGCACGAGGTGCAGCAGCGGCCCGCTGATCGCGTCGCCCAGGCGCACCTGGGTCGGCCGGTCGATCGAGACCGGCTGACTCAGCCTGCGGGCGTCGACGAAAACGCCGTTGGTACTGCCGTTGTCGGCGAGTACCCAGGCGCCGTTGCTGAAGCGCAGAGTGGCGTGCACGCGCGAGACCAGCGGACTGTCCACGAACAGGGTGACCTCGGGCGCACGGCCCATGGTGATCTGCTGGCTCGCTTCGAAGACTCGTTCGGTTCCATCATGGCGCACGGTGATGGTCTGCGCCCCCGGTGAAGACATGGAGCGGATACTATGCCATCGCCCGGACATCGGCGGTGCCCCCGAGACGGCTTCACACCCGATCCGGCGACCGACCTGCACGTGTATCCGGCCGACCAGGGGGACCGATGCCGAAAGGCCAAGTGCTCGTTGCCATCACCGCCGTGCTATGTGCACTGCTGAGTGTGGGCTGCACACGGGCGGTCGACGGCCGCGCGGTCTCGATCTACGACGACCCCTTCCGAGTAGCCGGTCTGCCGACCACCGGCGGCCCGAACGGCCCACGACCCGGCGTCGCGGATTCGTCGCTCACCGCGTCCAACGGTGACGGCGGCGAGGTCGACGCCCTCGCCCTCAACGCCATCGAGGACATCCAGACCTACTGGGAGTCGGTGTTCGGCACCGAGTTCCGTGGTGAGACGTTCGACCCGGTCACCACCCTCATCTCCTGGGACGCGCGCGCCCCACGCAACTCGGCGGTCGAGTTCTGCAAGGAAACCACCTACCACCTGGTGAACGCCGCCTACTGCCGCAGCGACAACTCCATCGGCTGGGACCGCGCGATGCTGCTGCCGACGATGAGCGAGACCTTCGGCCCGATGTCGGTGGTGATGGTGCTCGCCCACGAATACGGGCACGCGATCCAGACCATGGCCAAGATGGTCACCAAGAAGACCCCGGTACTGGTGAAGGAACAGCAGGCCGATTGTTTCGCGGGTGCGTTCATGCGTCATGTCGCCGAGGGCAAGTCGAAGCACTTCACCATCAACACCTCCGACGGCCTCAATTCCGTGCTGGCCGCGACGGTTTCGATTCGCGATTCCGACCCCGACGATCCGGAGAGCGTGCACGGTTCGGCGTTCGAGCGGGTCACGGCGGTGCAGATCGGTTTCACCGACGGTGCGCGCGGCTGCAAGGGCATCGACGAGGACGAGATCGAATCGCGTCGTGGCAATCTGCCGCAGAGTTTCTCCGGCGACCAGGGACGCGGCGAGTACCCGATCACTCAGAGCAATCTGGTCGAGTTGAGCAAGGCCCTGCAGGCGATCCTGCCGGTGCGGCAGTCACCCTCCTACGACTATTCGGGATCGCAGGTGGAGTGCGACGACGGCGCCGTCACCGACCCGGTCACCTACTGCCCCACCAAGAACGTGATCGCCACCGATGTGCCCGGCCTGGCCGAACGCGGTTCCGCCGACGACAGCGACGACGGCCCGCTCCCGGTGAAGGTGAGCGGCGACTACAACGGCTACGTCCTGTTCATCTCCCGCTACACCCTCGCCGTGCAGCGCAGCAACGGCCAAGCGCTCACCGGCGCGAAGACGGGCCTGCGCGCGGCGTGCCTGTCGGGAGTGGTCACCGGCAAACTCGCCGAGCCCGGCCGTCCGGTCAGCCAGGGCGACATCCAGCTCTCCGCGGGCGACCTCGACGAAGCGGTCTCCGGCCTGCTCACCGACGGCCTCGCCGCCAGCGACGCCGAAGGCAACACCGTCCCCAGCGGCTTCTCCCGCGTCGACGCCTTCCGTGCGGGCGTCCTCAACGGCGCGACAACCTGCGAATCCCGCTACAGCTGACTCAGCCGAACGGGGGCGGCGCGGCCGGTTCGTAGCGCAGGACCCGGTTGCCGATCATGATCTCGGTGCCGGGGACGAGCACCAGCGGCTGGTTCGGGGTGAGCCGGATCCAGTCGCGATAGCCGGGCAGCCGGCTGCGAGTTCCGTTGGTGGAACCGCGATCCAGCAGTTGCACGTCCCAATTCACCAGGTGCACTTCGGCATGCGCGCGTGACATGCCGCCGGAGGTGTCGTCGATGCGCAGCGGGATCAGGCCGCGTTGTGCCGCTTCGGAATTCTCCGGGTCGCGCCCGATCACCGCGTCGGCGGCCAGCAGGTAGGTCATGCCGTCGTCGAGGACGAGCATGCCCAGCGGCGGGCGGACCACTTCGGCCAGCGCCTGGGTCTGGTCGACCGGCATGCCGCACACCGTGCAGAACGCCGAGCGCGGGTCGCTGGGATGCGCTCGCGCGCACTTGAATCCCATCACCTTCACGGTCAGCACTGTCGAACGGGCCGTCGCCTCGAGCCTGCGCTGCAGGTCGGGGTCGGGTTCGGGGGCGGGATTGGTTCCGGCGGTGCGGGTTTCGGCGTTGTGCGGGTCGACGAGGTCGTGGTTGGTTCCGGTCACCGCGTCCAGCATCGAGGTCGCGGGCTGCATCCCCGTGACAGGCGCCTCGGCCGGGCGCGAATCCTGTTGCGGCGGGCGTGGTTCCCGGTCGATGCGGGCCGTGGGCGGCGGCAGGCGGCGGGCGTCCGGGTCGGCGGTGCGCACGCGGCTTCGCACATCGTTGGCCCACACCACGGCCCCGGCCGCCTGCGCGATGCCTTCGACCAGCCAGCCGATGCCGCGTTCGGCGGGCAGGTCGGGGATGCGGCCCTTGGCGTCGTCGACGAACAGCGCCACACCCTTGGCCGGCTCGGAGGCCACCCGGTCGACGGTGAACGCCGCGTCACTACCCCGGTAGTACTCGGGCCCCCGATCGCCTGCGAGCACGGCGGTCACCGCGCCGTGCAGGAAGATCGCGACACCGCCGTTGTCGGCGGCCGAGAGCACCCCGAAGTCGATCGGCACACCCGGCGAGATCTGCTCGGCATGCTTCATCAGCCACCGGGTGGCCTCCCGCGCGACCGAGGCGCCCGGCCCGCCCGGTTCCGCCTCCACCGCGGTGCGGACGAGCTCGGCCAGCGATTCCAGGGCGATGGCGGCGGTGGATTCCGGGGTGAGGCGTCCGGGCTGCCGGTGCGCCACCGCGATCACCGCTCCCGCCACGTGCGCCACGGCATGAGCGCCGGGCACGATTTCGACCTGCCGATCCCTCACAGGTATCGGCCTCCACCGGAACCGCGCAGCAGGGTCGTCGACATGACATCCAGACTATGGCAAAGCACCACACTTAGGGCCCCCTGGGCGGGCTTGTTCCGGTAACTTCACACCTACAGCGGGAGGAACACCGAGGGGCAGCCATGATCAGGATCCGCGTCGCGTTCGCATTGTCGGCAGTCACGATCGCCCTCACGGGCTGCGCGGTGAGTGGCACCCCCATCGCAGGTGAGATCGATGTGCGCAAACTCGAGGTGGGGCCCTTCGCCGTCGAGAAGCGCTCGCACGATGAAAAGGCCGGTAGCGCAGGTCCGCTCGTGGAGGGTATGCGGATGTCGGGCGCCGTGCCGCCGACGGTCCGGATCGATCCGTCGATGTCGTACGGGCGCGGGTCGACCGTGATCCCGTCGGTGGAACGCGCACTCGATTTCATCGCCAATGTGTCGCGTCCGGTACTGGAGAACCGCAAGTTCGTCACCGGCTATGTGACGCTCGGCGCCGACCGCGCCGATCCCGACGGCAGCAAACGTCCCGGTCCCGACGCCACTGCCATCACCACCGCGGTGCTGCGTTTTCCCGACAGCGCCTCGGCCACATTGGCCGCCCGCGAACTCGAGGACGTCGACCTCGGCGTCTCCCCGGACAACCGCAAGCTCGCCTCGACGAAATACCCCGAGGCATATGTGCATTGGCGGCCCGGCATCCCCACCGTCGGCGCCTTCCACGCGCACAAGGAATTCGTGATCTCGTTGTTCGTGCAGCGACCGCGCGCCGACGCCGACGACCTCGTGTCCTGGATCGATATGTCGCTGGAAGCGAGCCTGGCCCAGCTCGCGAAGTTCACCCCGACCCCCTACGACAAGCTCGCCGACCTGCCCGTCGATCCCGACGGCCTGCTGGCCCGCGCCGTTGTCGAGGACACCACCGAGACCGAGCCCGACCAGAGCACTTTCGCCGTGTACAGCCCCGAGCACATCGTGAGCCGGGTCGACGACGAGACCGCCCGCGAACGCCTCCTCGAAGCCGCGGGCGCCGACCGGTACGCCCTGGTCGAAGGCGGCGCCATCGCCCGCGTCCGCGATCAGGCGGGGGCCGAAGCGCTGATGCAGGGCTTCATCGATTCCGCCGAGCACTACGATTCCGTGCCAGCGCCCACCGATGTGCCCGGCGCCAAATGCTTCGAACTCAATTCGAAGGGCAACTCCGACATCGATTCCGAATACCGCTGCTACGTTCCGTACAAGCGCTACCTGGCTATTGTCGGTGCCGAGCAGGAACCCGAGATCCGGCAGAAAGTCGCCGCCCAATACGCCCTGCTGGCCAACAGTTTGTAGGTCGGCAGAACGGGTTACTATTCGGCCGACCATCGTTTCGGGGAGGAATGATCGCCGTGCTGTCGAGGAAACCGGCCTGCGCCGCACTGGCGACCGTCCTGCTCACCGGCCTGCTGGCGTGCGGTTCCGGGGAGGAACCGGGCGCGGCCACTGATCCGCCGGTCGACCTGGCCACCCTCGATGTGGGCAACTACCCGACGCAACCCCGGGTGGTCGGCGCCGTCGCCAGCATGGATCAAGCCCGGTTCATCGAGGCCGAACGCCTCGGCGATCACGTCCCCGCCCCCGCCGATATCGACCCCCGGTTCGTTCACACCAACCCGTCGATCGCCTCGGTGTTCATCGATCCCGAGGCCGCGCTCGGCAAGATCATGGCCGTCGACCGGTTCGCCGAGATCGCCCCCGACTTCATCGGCGGATTCGTGAGTTCGGCGCAGACCGCGCCCGACAACCGCGGCATCGACATGGTCAACGCCGTCATGATCTTTCCCGATGCGCAGAAGGCCACCGCCGCCGCGACCGCGCTCGAGCAACTCGATTTCGGTTACGCGCCCAACAATCAGCCGATCGAGATACCGGGTTACCCTGCGGCGAAAGCACATTGGCAGCCCGATCAGCAGTCGATCGGATCGTGGTTCGCCACCGGGCATCTGGTGATCTACACCTGGTTCTTCGACTATCTGAAGATCTGGCTCGGCAAGGTCGACAAGCAGGCCCTGCTCGAGCTGACCCGCAAGAGTCTCGACACCATCGTCCCCTCGGTCGCGAACTTCACTCCCACCGCCGATCTGATGACTCTGCAGCGTGACCGCGAAGGCATGCTCGGCCGCACCGCGCCCCGCCCGCGCGAGGATTCCTGGCTCAACCCGCCCGGCGTCTACGCGGGCCGCACCGCCCGCCATTTCACCTCCGACCCGGTGAGCACGACCGCGATGATCGCCGACAACGGTGTCGACCTGTACGCCAGTGACGGCGCCGACGTCTACCGGGCGCGCGATATCGCGGGCGCGCAGGCCGTGCGCGACGAATTGGGCGGTCTCACCCGCAAATTCACCGCCGCCGACCCACCGAAGAATCTGCCGAGCGCCCGATGCAAGGAATACATCGGGCGCAATCAGCGCTTCGCGATCCGCTTCTATTGCGCGGTCTCCTACGACCGTTACGCCGCGTACGTGTGGTCCAACCAGCTCCTCGACGTGCAGCAACGCGCGGCCGCCCAGTATGCCCTGCTGGTGAACGCGTCATGAGAATCCGCCGTTTCGCGATCGCCCTGTTCGCCGTCGTCCTCGCGGGCTGTGGTTCCGAGGTCACCGGTACCGCGCTGCCCGGCGAGATCGATATCCGCACCCTGGATGTCGGCAGCTTCCCCACCGAACCGGTGAACGCCCACGACGACGATCCCGTCCCCGACTTCTACGAGATGTACAACGTGGCCGGTATGCGTATCGCCGGTCACGTCATCGACGCCGCGGCCATCGATCCGCAGATGAAGTACGGCACCGGCGCCCGCGCCTTCTCCGACGGCACAACCCCGTGGGAGCTCGGCGATTACGACGTCGTCGAACCGATCGCCGAAAAGCACAAAATGCTCTACGGATTCCTGTCCACCGGCGCCTCGACCGACTCCACCGTGAGCTCGACCGGGTGGCCGTTCAAGGAACCGACGAACAATTTCACCGCCGCCACCATGGTGCTGCAATTCCCCGACGCCGCGCGTGCCACCGCCGCGGCCCAGGAATTCCACGACGCCGACCTCGCCTCCCACGAGGGCCGCAACCAGCCCGTCAGCATCCCCGGCCACCCCGCCGCCCGCTCCCACTGGCGGCCCGACTCGCCGTTCCTGCGCACCCTGCTCCCCCACGGCCCGTACGTGCTCGCGTTCCTGCTCTCGGTCGACAAACCCGACCTCGACGCCCTCACCACCCGGGCCGCCACCGCCTACGACAAGCAGATCGGCGCGCTGGCCGACGTCCCCGTCCTCACCGACGAAGAGGTCTACACCCTCCCGTTCGACCCCGACCACCTGCTGGTCCGCACCCTCAACCCCGACCAGTTCACCTTCCCCGAAGGCGACGGCACCCACACGGTCACCACCAGGGCGGGCGCCCTCCACTTCGCCGGTGCCTCCGGCGTCCCGCTCTCCCCCGAACGCGACCGCCTCGCCGAGCAATTCGCCGCGATGAACGCCGAACAGGTCGCCTTCTCGCACGGTTCGATGGCCGTCCGCACCGCCGACCCGGCCTCGGCCCTGCGCGCGGTCACCGACAAACTCCTCCCCCACCACCCCAAAGCCGACGCGGCGCCACCATCCAATCTGCCCCACGCGGCCTGTACCGAGAACCGAACCCTCGACGGGGCCAAGCGTTTCAGCTGTGTGGTGGCGTACAAGCAGTACGTGGGTGTCGTCGGCGGCAACCAGTTGCTCGACGCGCACCAGCGTGCGGCGGCGCAATACGCGCTGTTCGCCAATACCCGATGACCGCCCCGCCCACGCCGGTTTCGCTATGCTCCGGCCCGAGCGGGACAGGATGCACCGAGTCAGGAGATCGTGAGATATGGCGATGAGCCCCGGCACCATCGTCGGCGGGTACCGGATCATCCGGAAGCTCGGCGCGGGCGGGATGGGCTCGGTCTATCTCGCGGCCCACCCCAGCCTGCCCCGCACCGACGCGCTGAAGATTCTCAGCGCCGAACTCAGCAACGACCCCGAGTTCCGTGCCCGCTTCGAGCGGGAGGCGAATCTGGCTGCCGGACTGGATCATCCGAATATCGTCTCGGTCTTCAACCGCGGCGAGGAACACGGCCAGCTGTGGATCGCCATGCAGTTCGTCGAGGGCACCGACGCCGCCGCCGAACTCGCCCGCGACCCGCAGGCCATGACCCCGCTGCGCGCCCTGCGCATCACCACCGAGGTCGGCAAGGGCCTGGATTTCGCGCACCGGCGCGGCCTGCTGCACCGCGACGTCAAACCGGCGAACTTCCTGCTGTCGAGCAGTTACGGGGACGAAGAGCGAGTCCTGCTCACCGATTTCGGCGTCGCGAAGTCGACCGACGACGCCTCCGAACTCACCCAGACCGGCAACTTCCTCGCCACCATCGCCTACGCGCCACCGGAACAGCTGTCGGGTACACACCTCGATCACCGCGCCGACATCTACAGCCTCGCCTGCTCGTTCTACAAGCTCCTCACCGGCCAAAACCCGTTCCCCGCAACGCAACCGGCCATGGTGATGATGGGTCACCTGCACGAACCGCCGCCGCGGCCGACCGCTGTGCGCCCCGGCCTGCCGCCCGCGATCGACCACGTCATCGCCCGCGCCATGGCCAAGAACCCGAACGAGCGGTTCGGCACCTGCCGCGAATTCACCGACGCCGCGACCGCCGCCCTCGTGCCTGGTTCCCACCCCACCGGCCACCACACCGCCCCCACCTACCCCGTCCAGGTGCCGCAGCAGTGGTCACCACCCACTCCTCCCGCAGCCGCCGCCCCGGCACCCGAGAAGCCGAGGAACAAGCTGCTCCTCGCGGGCGCGGCCGTAGTGGCGGTGGTCGCGGTCGCCGCGGGCATCGGCATCTGGGCCTCGAGCGGCGATTCCACCCCACCCGGCCCCTCGACCAGCACCACCGCCGCCCTGACCCCGCTGGAACAGGCCCGCAAGGACAACCCCGCCTTCGCGGGCAAAACCGTCCTCATGGTCGACGTGGCCGCCGACGGCAAACTCGCCACCTACCTCGGCGGCACCCTCCCCACGAAATTCTTCGAAGACCTCGGCTTCGTCTACAACTTCAACTACACGAAAACCGGCGAAGAACCCTCCCCCCGCCCCGTCACCAGCACCACCACCCGCTTCGACACCCCCGACGACAGCTACATCCTCGCGGTCCGCAGCGACGAAAAAGCAGGCGGCGGCGGCCTCCTCGGCCTCCCCTACCAACTCACCGGCTCCCGAGCCACCGTCATCCCCATCGACGACCCCCTCACCGTCACCGCCATCCGCACCTGGACCACCACCTCCGAACAAACCCTCCTCTCCCGCCTCGTCCCCATCCTGAAAAACCGGGTGAAGTAGCCGTCGGCCGCAGACGCGGTAGCCTGTCGATCGGTTGTACGCCGCGATACGCGGTGATCGGTTGGAGGGGGAACATGCGGCTCGAGCGATTCGCTGCGTTGACGGCGGTCCTGGTGCTCGGATCCGGTTGCGCTGCAACAGTATCCGGCCAAGCCACGCCGAGGACGACACCGGTCGACCTCGCGGCCCTGCAAACGGGCGCGATGGTCACCGAACCGACCGACTTCGAACTGAACTTCAACTCGCACGCCGCGCAGCGGGTCAGGCTGATCGAAGGGCGGCGGCTCCTCAACGTCCTGGTCCACCCGACCGACTTCGTGCCGACTCTGACCGAGTTGAGCTACACCAAGATCTTCGCCGACGCCGAAGAGATGACCAAGACCGGTGGACTTCCAGAGAAGTTCAAAGATGCTGTCACCAGCAATGATCTGGTCGCCGGCGTCTGTACAACACGAACGAACGGCAGCAGCCGTGACTTCGAATCCCTGTTCGTCGGGATCCTGGAATTCGGCACAGAGCAGAACGCCGTCGCGGCAGCCGCCGCTATGTACGCCGTTGGACTCACGCAGGAGGACTCTCGGCAGCCGGTGGCGATTCCGAGCTACCCGGGCGCGCACGGCTCTGCTTCGGACAGCAGCGTCAACGCTTTCCAGCCACACGGCCGATTCGTGATCGTCACCGCGATATCAAGAACGCCCTCGACAAGCAGATCGAGGCGCTGGACAAGTTCCAGGCCGTCGCCGCGGACGACCTCGACTGGCCGCGCAACCTAGTCAGTTGAATCAGAATACAATTTTCTGAATACCGCTTGTGCGCGCGACCGAAGCCTATCCGCGTCGAGCCCACCAGCGTCCTCCCGCAATTCGGGATCCGCTACATATTCGTCCACATCGGCAAATAGCGAGTCTAGAATATCGAACTCTGGACTAAGAATCTGATTCTCGTCATGCTTGAATTTTTGCAAATATTCTTGCTCGAATTGGTCTGCCGACTTTTCACCCTTAGCGAAACTTCGTATCAGCTCTCTATATCCGGCAACCATTCGATCAATCCGGTCTCTTTCGCTCATCTACCCGCCTCCGAGCTTTCCGTTCTTGGTGACATTCTCTGCCGAGGTGCGCTCTTTTATTTGGGCCAAACTATCGCTGAGAAAACCGACAAACCCGCGAATACGGTTTTGAATATCCTCGACACCGACGACGCCCAATAGTTTCGCCAGAGTCTCCAACGAATCGAGAACTTTCTGCGCACCTTCACGAGTCTCATCCCAGCCAGCACGGTACGCAGCCGCCGAAGAGCCTTTCCAGCCTTCCAAAAGGCGAGAGATATCCGCATCAAGTGACCGCACACCTGCTATGAGTTCGGCTGCGGTCAGCTGCACATACGTTCCCGCATCGCTCACCTCGGCCTGTACTAAATCAAAATCCGAATCCCCGCCCTGCACCGGCCCACCCCCTTGTACCGTTCTCGACAGACGTTATCACCGCACCAATGCCTGTCAAACGCGAGCCGACAGACTTCTCCCCAGCATTGGGTACAACTCAGTTCGAACAAGCTAGGGTTGGCACAGCGCGTTGACGGCCGATGCGAACCGCACCCAAGTGATCGTTGGGGCTGCGCCATAAACTCCACCGCCGCCTGCTCGGGTCAAGCCGGGGCGTGGCTGCTTCTCGGCGCGGTCGCGCCCGCTGTTGTCGCAGTCGTCGCTGCCGTGGCGATACCTCGGGCTGATCCGGCGTCGCGACAACCGAGGCTGTCGCGGCGACGATGTGAAAGTTCCGACACCCGAGTGGAGATCTCGATCTCCCCGGCGAAACCGGGCACGGTATTCCCCGTCGTCCAGCAGCCGGGTATGGATCTGCTTGATCGCGACGAACCTGCGCCCCATCCCACCCGCACCGAGCATACCGAGTATTCGATAGTGGGACACCATCTTCGGGTCGTCGACCCACAGCTCCCTTATCACTCCGCGACTCCCCAGGCATTCCCCACGGCAGGAGTACAGCTCACCCCACCACCCCCGAAACATAACACCGGACCGCGCCGATCGGCGCGGTCTCGACTGCAGGCGCCCTATGGATGGCTACCGATGCGCGGCAGCACAGTATGCACTGATGGTCCGGACCGGACAATCCCCACCAGCCCGTGGCGGTAGGTTCCTATATGCTCCTGCCGGGAACGCGGCTGTGAGCGGCATCGAGTCAGGAGATCGTGGAAGATGGTGATGAGTCCCGGCACCATCGTCGGTGGGTATCGCGTGCAGCGTGTGCTCGGTGCCGGCGGCATGGGTACGGTCTACCTGGCCAAACACCCCAGCCTCCCGCGAATGGACGCGTTGAAGGTCCTCAGCGCCGAACTCAGCCGCGACCCCGAGTTCCGTGCCCGCTTCGAACGCGAAGCGAATCTCGCCGCAGGCCTCGACCATCCCAACATCGTCTCGGTCTACAACCGCGGTGAAGAGCACGGCCAGCTCTGGATCGCGATGCAGTATGTCGACGGTACCGATGCCGCCGCCGAACTGGCCCGCGACCGGAACGCGATGACTCCCCTGCGCGCGCTTCGCATCACCACCGAGGTCGGCAAGGGCCTCGACTACGCGCACCGGCGCGGCCTGCTCCATCGCGATGTGAAGCCGGCCAACTTCTTGCTGTCCAAGACCGACGGCGACAACGAGGACGAACGGGTGTTCCTCACCGACTTCGGCGTCGCCAAGTCCACCGACGACGCCACCGAACTCACCCAGACGGGCAGCTTCCTGGCAACAATCGCCTACGCTCCACCGGAACAACTCAGCGGTGAGAACCTCGACCACCGCGCCGACATCTACAGCCTCGCCTGCGCCTTCTACAAGCTCCTCACCGGCCAAAACCCTTATCCCGCAGCGCAACCCGCCATGGTCATGATGGGCCACCTGCACGAACCACCGCCGCTGGCCACCAAGGTCGACCCCGGTCTCCCGCACGCGATCGACCACGTCTTCGCCCGCGCAATGGCCAAGAACCCCGCCGAACGCTTCGCCACCTGCCGCGCATTCACCGATGCGGCAGCGAATGCGCTTGTGCCGGGGTCCAATCCGACGGGCCACCACACGTCACCGACCTATCCGATCCAAATTCCGGCACATCGGCCGAATACCGGTCCCGGAGCGACAGTTCCGGCGCCGATGCACAGCTACGCAACTCACCAGCCCCAGCGCGAACACCCGGCGAGGTCGCGCCGACTCGCCGTCATCGGTGCGGTAGGGGCCGTGGTTGTCGCCTTGACAATCGGCATAGGCGCGTGGGCAACCAGTGGCTCCGCCGACAACCCGACCGGTGCACCGACGTCGGCTCCCGGTACGACAGTGGCACTGTCGCCCCTCGATCAAGCTCGAGCCGACAACCCGGCATTCTCGGGCAAGACCGTCACGATGGTCGACGTGACTTCCACCCGTGACATGGCGGTCTACCTCAGCAGCACAACCCAAACGACATTTCTTCAGAGCCTGGGCTTCGTGTACAACTACGAGTACACCAAGCAGCAGGACGAAGCTTCTCCCCGCCCCCTCGATGGGGTGTTCGATTCGATCAAGGCAGACGACGGTACCTACATCCTGGCGATCCGAAGTGACGAGAAGGCCGGTGGCGGAGGACTTTCGGGTCTTCCATCCGAACTCGCCACCTCACGGGCGACAGTGATCCCCATCGATGACCCGCTGACCGTTTCGGCGATCCGTAATTGGGCAGCCGGCTCCGAGCAAGTACTCCTCCAGAAGCTTGTGCCCGTATTGCGCAACCGCATCAAGTAATCCGGCCCCGCGGATGAGAGTCGTCGCAGCCACTGTGTAGATGCTATGTTGACGCGAGCAATGCATGCGGCCGATGGACTGCCGAGCCATTGCTGGGGGATCGAGCTCTGATCGGCGTGTCCTCCTACTGCTCTGGATAAATGGAGGGGACCAATGCGGGCACCATCGAAGTACCTGGCAGCGAGCCTTGCTGCGATCGCTTTCGGAGTCTCCGGATGCGGTTCAGGTGACGATGCGGCCGTCGCCGCGACACCTGCGCCTGTCGATACCGCAGTATTGGATTTCGGAAATTACGTGACGGTGCCGCGCACGATCGGCAAGCCTAACTTCGACCGCGCACGATTGAGCGAAGGACAGCGCCTCGGAAATTATTTGCCGACAGCTTTCGAGGTCGACAACCGCTTCAAATACCAGAGCGGTATCGAGGATATAGCCGTATTCGGGTTCATCGAAAGACTGTACACGATCGGTGACTCCGAAAAATTCAAAGAAGACACCCCCGGCTTTATCGGCGGATTCTACAGTTATGGGCAGACCCACAGCTACATCGGCATCTCCGAAGTCCTCAGCAACGCCGCCATGGTCTTCGACTCCGAGTCATCCGCAACTGCCGCCGCTGCAGCACTGGCACGCCGGCAAAGTGAAGATAAAGATGCGCGAGTCATGGTGCCCCTCCCAGATTTCCCCGAGGGTCACGCGTTCTGGAACCCCGCACAGCAGGAACTTTTCACTGTCAACGCGCATAAAAATATAGTTGTGTTCTCGAATATAAAAGATTACGCAAAGATCGAGCTCGAGCTCACCGACCTCAACGCGTTGACGGCGGTGGCCACGAAGAACTGGGCCGCGATCAAGCCTCAGGTGGAGGGCTTCGAACCGACGCCGCCCGACAAACTTACCGATATCGAAATGGATCGGGATAAATTGCTCGGCCACTCCCTCATGCGCCAAGGCGAAGAATCCCAGAAGAACCCACCCGGGATTTACGACCGGCACGGCGCTTTGCATTTCTCGGAAAAGCCGGATCGCGACGAGCCACTATTCGAAGAAGCCGGACTGGAATGGTTCGGTGTCAATGCAACCGAGCTATACCAGGTAAAGGACTCGAAAGGTGCGGAGCTGATAAGCCGTGCACACAGTGCGCTGAACAAGTCTCTGCGTTCGGCGGAGTCCCCCAAGGGCATGCCGTCCGCCAAGTGTGTCGAGCTCAAGGTCAAAGACAGTTTCTCGGCAAGGTTTCATTGCACGCTCGCGTTCGGGCGCTATGTCATCGAAGCTCGGTCGAATCAACTGGTCGACGTCCACCAGCGAGTCTCAGCGCAATATGCGCTGCTCGCCGCCATGGCCAAGTAGCGACCGGGACAACGTGGAGATACAGAGATGAAGATCCGAGGAACACGCCAGGCATTTATCGCCCTAACGGTTCTGGCTGTCAGCGCATGCGGCCAAACCGTTTCCGGCGCTCCGGGGGCCGCAGAAATCGACGTCCGAAAATTGGATGTCGGGAAATATCCCACGGCGCCTCTCGACGACTACTACAGTCCAGCCTATTCGGTGCGTCGTGGAAACAGCCTGGCAGCGACTCGGCTCAGCGACCATGTCGTCATCGGCAATGACATCGATCCAAAGCTGCGATATGGCACGAGCATCCAGGAAGTGAACGAACCAGATGACGTAACGCAGTCCATGGCTGCGCCCAGCAAGGCAGTGGCCGAGCGCAACAAGATGCAATTCGGTTTCGTGTCCGGTAGCAGCGATTTCAGACCAGTAGCATTTGAGCAGGTGCCTCCCACGGCAACCTTGGTTACCGTCACTGTTCTGCAATTTCCGAGCATGGATGCGGCCGCCACTGCTGCTCGCGAGTTCGAAGCGGTGGATTTCGATGTCAATCCGGCCGAGAACCAGAGAGTACCGATCGGTAAATTCCCAGCGGCACACGCACATTGGCGTCCCGGAACTCCGACGATCGGTTCGACGATAGCCCACGGCCATTACACGGTCAGCGCCTTTGTGTCCACGTCGAGTCCAGATCTCGCACTGCTTACTTCACTCGTCGAGAAGACCTACGCCGCTCAGCTACCGAAGTTGGATGCACTGCCGCCCCTGTCGCCCGAACAAGTTCTACGTTCCGAACTCGACCCGGAAGGTATGAAGCGACGAGTCCTGAACCCGATCAAGCTCGGTGTTCCTTCCGTGGGCGGCCTGGCCACCAACACACTGCAAGGCTTCCTTCACTTCCAAACTGATCGAGAAGAGGCCAAGCGGTTCTACTCGGTGGGCAACATCGAGTACGTCACCATGGGGCAGGCTTACTCCGCGAACACGTACAGCTACAACTCGGAAGGCATCGCCCAGAGCTTCGGTACAGGCGCGAGTCTTCTGCTGGACGGTGCGATGGTGTTCCGTAGCCGCGACGAGGAGTCGGCGAAGGCCCTATGGGGAGCTTTGGCGGCCGAACCGGACCCAGCCATGGCGCCTCCAGGAGTCCCCGACTCGAAATGCGCCGAGGAGCCCAAACCATACTCGACGACGAAGTACTTCCTCTGTATTGTCCGCTACCGCAACTACGTTGGCCATGTCTGGAGTACTCAGATCCAAGACTCGCAGCAGCGCGCGGCCGCGCAGTACGCCGTGCTCGCCAACAGCCAGTAGCGGCATCGAGCGAGTGATCGCGACATCGCTGCCGGTTCGGTAAGGTGAGGACGCCAGCCCACTCACCGTCGAACGGTCAGCGCAGTGGGAGGAGGGGACCAGGGGCTGGCTACCTCGGTATCGGACCGCATCGGACCGAACGACCGGGCTGCCGATCGCCGACCAGGTTGAACGTGACAGCGCGCAGGTACGCGCGGCCGGGGGCAGCACAGAAAATCAACTTTCTGGCATTTGGATGGAACCGATCGTGCTCGATCAGCGTCCAACTATATGAACTGGGAAAACGATCCCAGAGCAGCCAGGATCGAACCCGAAAGGAAGCCACGATGGCAGGACAGCTCGACGCGAGCAACGAGAAGATCGGCGAGTTCGCGAAGGACATCAAGCAGAGGCATCTCGATCTGATGACTGCGATCAGGACTCTGAAGACCAAGGAAGACCAGACCACAGCTACATGGAGTGGTTCGGCGCGCACCGCCTTCGACTCTTTCATGGAGCGTTACTACTTCCAGGCCGACAAACTCAACGACAAGCTGCTCGAAACCTCCGAGAAGCTGGTCAAGGCCGGTTCCAAGTACGAAGAGCAGGATGTCGACTTCGCCCAGCAGGTGAAGGCGCAGGTTTCCAGCCTCGACCTGCCCGCGCTCTGATCCACTCTCACCAGCACAAACTCAGATAAGGAGCTCAGATGGCTGCCAACGACCCCACTCGGATTTCCGCGAATTTCGGCGAAGTCGAGGCCGGTGCCCAGGCGATCGTTACCGAGGCCCGCAACGTCATGACCATGCTCGACGACTTCCACAAGGTGGTCACCGACTTCGTGACCAACAACTGGAAGGGTGATGCGAACGACGCCTTCACCGAGCTGCAGAACCAGTGGAACACCCACGTCCAGCAGCTGAACACCACCCTCGAGGGTGCCGGTCAGCTCGTCAGCTCCGGAAACTCGGACCTGCAGGGCACCGACACCGCGCTCGCGGGTCTGTTCTGATCCAGCACCATACGAGTCAGGCCCCGGCTGAGCCGGGGCCTGACTTGTATGTCATGCAGCCGCTGTCGACAGTGCTCACTGATTCACGCGAACAGCCCCCACAACCTGCTCACAAGCCCCGGCGATCGCTTCCCATCCACCAGCCGAGTATTGGCACCCCACGCTGACCTGAACTCCGCGCTCGACGATCACCTGCCAGCGCACTGTGGAGCCGTCGGCGGGGCGCTCCTCGTAGGAGAGGCCTGGGCGGCCGGCGAAAACTACGTCGCGGTCTACCGGCGAGACTGTTCCGGCCGGCTTTTTCTTGATCTGGGCTTCGAGGTCGGCGGCAACCTCCTCGTAGCCAGCGCCGGGGGTGAGGGGTTCCTGGATGACGGTGATGCGTTGGCGGGGACCGGAATCGGGAGTGAGGTCGACTCGAGAGGGGTCGGTGGCGGGGGCGCGGTGCCAGCCGGCCGGGATTTGTAGTTCGAGACGGCCGAACTGCTCGGTGACAGGCTTGGAGGCCGGTTTCGTTGTCGAGGGTCGCGGTGCGGCCGACGAGGTGACGACGGTTGTCGTGGTTGGGTCGGTCGCCGCGGCTGCTTGTTGTTCGGAGGAGCCACCGAAGAGGAAGAAGCCGCCGATCGAAGCAGCCGCGATGACGACGGCCAGAGCGGCGGCGCCGAAGTACAGCGGGCGGCGGTCGACGGGGTTGGTGGCGGCGGCCCTCGCGCGCAGGGGTTGCATCCACTCGGCGGCGGGATCCGGTGGGATGCGAGGGGTGTAGGTGGGGCCCGTCGGGACCGGGCGAGAGAGGTCGGCCCCCGTCAAGTGACTCAGTGGAATCTTTGTCCCGCAGACACTTTCGACAGCGTCGGACACCACGTCGCGAACCGCCGGGCCGGTGGCACCGAAGACCTGCACCACGTCGACAGGCCGGTCGGCTAGCAACCTTGTCAGCAGCTCGACGAGCCGCTGACGGCCGTCCTCGGAATCGAGTTCCGCGGCGGCGAGGTTTGGCTCGGCCTCGACGGCCTCGACATGGGTGCCGTGCACGTCGTACCCCACAGTGGAGGCCGTGGTCGACAGCAGGCCGAACTCGATGACGGCGGTGCGGCGGCTGCGGCGGGCCGCCGGATCGACGGCGGAGGCGTGCACCGCGCACGACTCGAACACCACCTCGTGCGCGAATCGACCTGCGGCAGAAGCGAACAGGTCGAGGGTGCGTTGACCCCACGCCGTCGGGTGCACGACGACAAAACGCTCGCATGCGGCCGGGATCCGCAAGGCGTCGACTATCGCGGCGAGCACTGCCGACAACCCCTGCACCGCCGAGGGCATGCGCGGCGGCAACGCGATCCGGTCGCAGGCGAGGTATTGCACCGCCGACACCACCTGGGTGGGCGGGGTCAGTGGCTCGCCGACGACGAGGTCGGAGTTGTTGCTGCCCAACACGACCGAGGGAACGACGTCCCAGTGGGTGGTGGCGCCACGCGCCCAAATCTTGGCTTCGCTGATGACCAGCTCGACGACGGTCATTCCGGCTGCGGCATCCAGGCGGTCTGGATCAGCCCCTCGCTGTTGCGGGTTACGTAGGTGCCACGGCCCGGCGGCTTGGGCCCGGGACGGGTGGTACCGACCATGACACCCTCGTCACGGCTGCAGCTCATGACGAGCGCGGCCGAACCGAGGTCCTTCATGCGTGCCAGCGTGGCCTCGTACATGGCGCGGCTCGCACCACCGGAACGACGGGCGAGGATGAGATGGAATCCGAGGTCGCGGGCGTGCGGCAAGTGCTCGACCAGCGCCGAGACCGGGTTGCCTTGGGAAGTGGCGACCAGGTCGTAGTCGTCGACGATCACATACAACTCGGGGCCGCTCCACCAGGAACGCTCGCGCAACTGCTGGGGTGTGACCTCGGGACCGGGGGTCCGTTTGGCGACGTAGGCGGCAAGGTCGGTCATGTTCTGGGTGAATTGCGGTGCGGTGGACCCGTATCCGGCCTGGTAGCCCTCGGGGATGAGGCCGAGCATCGTGCGGCGGTAGTCACCGACGATGAAGCGCGCCTCGTTCGGGGTGTTGGACGCTGCGATGCCGTCGATGATCGAGCGGAGCAGCGTCGTCTTACCCGACTCGGAATCACCGATGACGATGAAGTGCGGGCTCTCCGCGAAGTCGATGTACACCGGGGCGAGTTCGGCCTCGTTGATGCCGATCGGGATCCGCATGCACTTGGTGTTGGGATCGACCCGCGAGGGCCAATCGCCGGCCAGGTACAGCAGCTGTTCGCGGGGCAACTGCTCGGGCAGCATGCGCACCTGCGGCGCGGGCCGACCCGGAGTCATCCGGCCGATCGTCTCGACCGCGCTCGCGACCGCCTGACCCAGGTTCGACGGATCAGAGGAACCATCGATGCGCGGCAAGGCCGTCAGCATGTGCAGGCATTCGGCGGTCATACCGCGGCCCGGACGGCCCTGTGGCACAAGGGAAGCGAACTTGCGGCCGAGATCGGAGTCCATCGGGTCGCCGAGGCGCAGTTCGATGCGGGTGCCGATCTGATCCTTGAGCGCCGGACGGGCTTCGGCCCAGCGGTTCAGGGCGATCACCACGTGCACGCCGTAGGACAGACCCTGCACAGCGATGTTCATGATGGTTTGTTCGAGGGCGTCGAAGTCCTGGCGGATCGAACCGAACCCGTCGATCACCAGGAAGACGTCCCCGAACGGATCTTCGTGCGCACCCGCGGCCGCCGGACTCGACTGCGGGTCCGTCGCGCGCAGCCGCCGGAACTCCACCATCGACTCGATACCGAGCTGCCGGAAGCGGGCCTCACGGGTGCGGACGATGGTCGTCATCTCCGAGATGGTGCGGCGCACCAGGTCCTCGTCGAGACGGCTGGCGACCGAGCCCACGTGCGGCATCCCGGCCAGACCGGTAAGCGTGCCACCACCGAAATCGAGGCAGTAGAACTGCACCTGCTCCGCGGTGTGCGTCAGCGCCATCGCCATGATCATCGAACGCAGCGCGGTCGACTTACCCGACTGCGGACCGCCGACCACGGCCACGTTGCCGCGTGAACCCGACAGGTCGACGACGAACGGGTCGCGACGCTGGTCGTAGGGGCGGTCGACCAGGCCCATGGGTGCGCGCAGGGTGGCGACGGCGGAGTATTCCCCCGTGAGAATCGACCGCGGAATCAACTGATCCAACGTCGGCGCCTCGTCCAACGGCGGCAACCAGATCTCGTGTGCGGGACGCCCATGGCCCTGGATGCGGGAGACGAGCATGTTCAGGTTCGACACCTGGTCGTTCTCGTCGCCCGTCGGCTCCGGCTCGTACTCGGCCTCGACCGGCAGCGGGATGCGGTCGGAGGTGCGGAAGTCGACGTGGGTGGCGCTGAAGGGGCGGGCGTTGACGTCGATCTCGCCGCCGACGATGCCCGCGCTGGTGACCTCGCGCTGGGAGCCGCCGCCGACGTAGGGGCCGGAGACGTAGGAGGCCTGGAAGCGCTGGATCTCGCCGGAGTCGGCTTTGAGGTAACCGCCGCCGGGTGAGTTGGGCAGGTTGTAGGCGTCGGGGACGCCGAGGACCTGGCGGGACTCGTTGGCGGAGAAGGTCTTCAGGCCGATGCGGTAGGACAGGTGGGACTCGAGGCCCTTGAGCTTGCCCTCTTCCAGGCGCTGGGAGGCGAGCAGCAGGTGCACGTGCAGCGAGCGGCCGAGGCGGCCGATCATCACGAACAGTTCGGCGAAGTCGGGGTGCTGGGTGAGGAGTTCGGAGAACTCGTCGAGCACGACGAACAGCGCGGGCAGTGGGTCGAGGTCGGCGCCCGCGGCGCGGGCCTTCTCGTATTCGGAGACGTTGGCGAAGTTGCCCGCCTGACGCAGGACTTCCTGGCGCCGGTTCATCTCACCGGCCAGGGCGTCCTTCATACGGTCGACGAGGTCGGCCTCGTCTTCGAGGTTGGTGATGACGGCGGCGACATGCGGCACACCGTCGAGGCCGAGGAAGGTGGCGCCACCCTTGAAGTCGACCAGGACGAGGTTGAGCTGGTCGGGTGAGTGGGTGGCGAGCAGGCTGAGCACGAGGGTGCGCAGGAACTCGGACTTGCCGGAACCGGTGGCGCCGATGCAGAGGCCGTGCGGGCCCATGCCGTTCTCCGCGGCTTCCTTGATGTCGAGTTCCACGGGGGCACCGTCGGCGCCGAGACCGAAGGGCACGCGCAGGCGTTCGCGGCCGTAGCGGGGACGCCACGCGCTGGCGGGGTTGAAGTTGCCGATGTCGCCGAGGTTCATCAGCTGCGCCCAGCTGGTGATGGCCTCGGACTCGTCGGTCTCCACATCGCTGCTGCGCTGGGTGGCGGCGCGGTAGGGGGCCAGGCGGCGGGCGGCCTGCTGGGCCTGCTCGGCGCTGACGCGGTCGATGGTGGCGAAGCGTTCCTGGTTGCCGGTGGCACCGCGGCCGAGGCATTCACCGTTCTCGACGACCATCTTGATGCCGCGCGAAACGGCAAGGCGCGGTGCGTAATTGCACAGGTCGATGATGGTGACACCCTCGAAACCGGATTCGCGCAGCTGGTCGTCCTCGGCCTCGAGCAGACCGCCGTCGACCACGATGACCACGTGCACCATGTTCGGGTTGTTCGGCTGGTTACGCGAGTAGCGCACCCGGTTGCCGAGCAGCGGGTGCAGGCCCGACATCGCTTCGCGGATGGAGCCGTAGAACATGCGCTGGGTGCCGACACCGTCGGTCACCTCGGGATGCTGAGTGTGCGGCAGCCACTTGGTCCACTCCCATTCACGGGCGGTGTCGGGGCCGCACACCACCGCGACCAGCACCTGGTCGGGAGCCTGGAACATGCACAGCTGCAACAACATCGCGCGCGTCATATCGCGGGCCTGGGCGCGGTCGCCGTCGAGGGCGATGGTGCCGAAACCCTTCACGGCGATGGCCGTCGGCAGGTCGGGGACGGTGGAGTGCGCGCGGACGAAACGACGGAGGGAGACCGCCGCGATCGGCTCGAGCTCTTCGACGGGACCGGTCTCGGGGGCCACGAGGCGGGTCGCGAGGCGCTGACCACCCAGGCCGATGCGGGCGTGGCAGAAGTCCTTGTCGCCGGAGCGTCGTTCCCACATGCGGCTGGTGCCGGCGAGCATCCAGATCAGGCCGGGCTCGGGGTGACTCCACTCGACGGCGGCGCGCTGCTGCTTGGCGGTCTCGTCGACGTCCTTGCGGACCTGATCGAGATAACGCAAGTAGTCTTTACGATCCTCGTTGGCCTCGGCGGCCTTGGCGCCCTTGCCGTTTCCCTGGCCGAACATGGTGACCATCGACATGATCATCATCAGTGGGAACATCATCGACATCGGGTTGGACAGCATGCCGCTGCCCTGGGTGAACATCAGCGCCATCATGCCGACCATGCCGACCACCATGACCACGGGCATCAGCTTCATCAGCAGATTTCCGGGGGTGATGCGCGGGATCTCGGGCGGCGGCTGGAGGGTGACTTCGCCACCGGGCGTGCGCGGCATCTCGCGCCGGGCACGGCGCTGGAACCGGACTGTGCTCATGGTCGAAGACTCCCCCTGCTTGACTACTCGCTGTCTGTCCTCGCGACGGGCTCAGTGTAGAGGTCGCGGCCGACATGTCGTATGGTTCGTCAGGCATTCTGCTGTCCGAACGGTGGGTTCCGCAAACTGTCGGCCGCTGACCGGTCGAGCGGAAACGCGAGGTAGAGACGGAGTTGGGGGAGTTTTGACGCACGCGCGACTCGATCATGTGGAAGAGGATTCCGCGCGCGGAATCGTTCGCGCACCCGACCTTGCCCGGGTGACGATTCTGGCCAAGCACACACAGGTCGACATGGCGATTCCGGTGGACGTTCCGGTCGCGCTCGTCATCCCGAGTGTGGTCGACATGGTCGCCGCGCACAGCCGCTCCAACGACTTCGACAACGACGGCGAACGCTACGAACCCGCCGAATGGGTCCTGGCCCGCATCGGCCACCCGCCCTTCTCGAACTCGCTGAGCCTCGGTGAACACGGCGTGCGCGACGGTGAGCTGCTGATGCTCGAGAGCGCCTCGCACACCGCGCCGACGCCGCTGTTCGACGACATCATGTACAACGTCGCGATCGCCGACGCCGAGCACTACCGCAGCTGGACTCCCAAGACCGCGCGCATCACCGGTTCCGTGCTCGCCGCGCTCACGATGCTGGTCGGCTGCTTCGGCCTGCTCGCCGCCCCCGACGGTGTGCCGTTCTGGGTGAGCGGGTCGCTCGCGCTGTTCGTCGCGGTGCTGTGCGTGATCGCCGGGACCGTGCTCAGCCGCATGTACGGCGACACCTCCGCCGCGCTGGTCCTCGGCGGATGTGCCCTGCCGACCGCGTTCACCGGCGGCATGATGCTGGTGCCCGACCACTACGGCTGGGCGAATCTGTTGCTCGGCGCCGCGCTGTTCGGTGCGACGGCGGTGCTCGCGTGGCGGGTGACCGGGGTGGGGCTGGCGCTGTTCATCGGTGCCGCCGCGATTTCGGTGTTCGTCGTTCCCGCCGCGCTCGTCGGTCTGCTCACCGATCAGCCGGTGAAGGCGATCGGCGCCGTGGTCGCGGCGCTGGCGCTCGCGGGTCTTTCCCTCTCGCCGCGTGTTTCGATGCTGCTGGCCAAGCTGCCGCTGCCGCCGGTCCCCTCCCCCGGCACCCCGATCGACCCCACCGAGGACGACCCGGACGACCACCGCGCCCTGCCGACCCTCGACAACCTGCGCGCCCGTTCGGAACGGGCCCGCAACTACCTCGCCGGGCTGGTCAGCGCGACCACGCTGGTCACCGTCGTCGGCGCGTTGCTCGCGACCAACCCGTCCGCCGACGACCCGTACTGGCCGGGCATCGCGCTCGCGCTGGTCTGCGCGGTGGTGCTGATGTTCCGCAGCCGCACCTACGCGGGCGCCGAGCAGGCCGTTGTGCTGATCGCGGGTGGTTCGGCGATCGTGCTGCTGATGCTGATCGGTGTCGCGGTCGGGATGGAACAGCCGCTCGTCGTGTTCGGGGCCGCGCTGGTGATCCTGGTCGCCGCGCTGATCATCGGCCTGATCGTGCCCAACCAGTCCGCCACCCCGCCGATGCGCCGGGCCGCCGAACTCATCGAGTACGGCTTCGTCGCCGCGGTGCTTCCGCTGGTGTTCTGGGTCGCCGATCTCTACTCGCTGGTGCGCGGTCTGTAGCTTTCGCACGGACGGGGCTGCCGCCCAACGGGATTCGACCGGTGGGTAGGCAGCCCCTTTTTCGTCGGTCCGGCACTGTCCTCGGCGGTGGGCCGGGCGCGCTACTGTCCTGCTCAGACGTGTAGTCCAGCGAGGCAGGTACCGATGACAACGACGACCGAGCGCCCGCTCACCCGGCGGCAACGCTGGGAGCAGCGCACCAACCTGCCGTTGATGGTGCTCGCGATCGCGTTCCTGCTCATCTACGCCTGGCGGGTACTCGACACCCGGGCCTCCCCCACCCTCGACATCACCCTGATCTGGGCCGATGTCGCGATCTGGGCGGCGTTCGCGGTGGATTTCGCGGTGCGGCTGTATCTGTCGACCGACCGTGGCCGTTTCGTCCGCAAACACCCGCTCGACCTGCTCGTCGTCCTGGTCCCACCGTTCCGGCCGCTGCGACTTTTGCGCGTGGCACTACTGCTGCTCGACAGCCTCAACCGCGCGACCAAACCGCGCACCCGGCTGATGACCTTCGTCGCGACGAGTTCGCTGCTCATCCTGCTGCTGTGCAGCCTGGCGTTCTTCGACGCCGAGTACGGCGCACCGGACAGCAAGATCAAGTCCTTCGCCGACGCGCTGTGGTGGTCGGCCGTCTCGGTGACCACCGTCGGCTACGGCGACGTCTACCCGGTAACGCCCGAGGGCCGCCTGGTGTCGCTGGTCCTGATGACGCTCGGCATCGGCCTGATCTCCTTCGCCATCGGCACCATGACCAGCTGGGTGGTCGAGCAGCTCAAAACCGTCGACGAAGCCGCCGACCGCACCGAACGCACTCTCGCCGAACTGGTCGAGGAGGTGCGTTCGCTGCGTGCCGAGGTGGCCGAGCTGACCACCGACCGGGAAACTCGTGGCGGCTAATTCACCGACGCCACAGGCTGTTTCGCGGGTGAGGGATCGGGCGACACACCGTCGTGCGCGACCATCGCGTCCTCACGGCCGAGGCTCGGCCCGCCGGCAAGCAGCCCGATGATCGCCCACGGCGCCGGTTCGGCGGTGACGTTCTCGAGGCCGAGCGCCTTCACCGCTTCGGCGTTCTTGATGCCGAAGCGCACGCCGGTATCGGCGATGTAGAACAGGCTGTCCTTGCGGCGGCTGTCGGGCTCGATGCCGGTGGACTGCACGTAGGCGCCGACGCCCGGCGGGATGTAGACGGAGTCGGCGTTCGGGCCGACACCGTCGGCCTGAGCCAGGTCGACGAGCTTGGCCTTGTTCGGGATCGGCATGTCGATACCCGTGATCAAGGAAAGTTCGGCGCGAGCGGTGCTGTCGTCGTTGTCGGTGGCACCGGCGATCGGCTTCCAGGAGATGCAGCTGACCGGCTGGTCCTTGGCGGTGATCAGGGTCGGCCGCTCGGCGGGATAATCCTGGACCCGCAGGGTCTGCACGTGCGGGGCGAAGGTCTTGTCCGTCGCCTGGATCGTGGTGCCCGGCATGACCGTCGGGTAGAAGTTGCGGATGATCTGGGCGGTCAACGCCGAGACCGCCTGCAGTCCCTCGTGGAGCACGACATAGTTCTGGTTGGGCTCGTTGAAGACCTGGACGACGTCACCGATCCGGTGGCCGCCGACTTTGTAGGGCGGGGTGCCGCCCGGGTTGTCGATGACCGGGGTGATGATCGGCAGCATCTCGGGAATCGCGTTGAGCAGTCCCTCGCTGATCGGGCGCGGCGTTTCGCCGCTGATGCCGAGCGCCTGGGTGACCGGCGGGTCGTCCATTTTCACGCGGGCCCGCTTGCCGTCGTAGATCAGGTAGGTGGCGTCCTTGCCCTTGACGAGCATCGCCTTACCGGTGTCGACCTTCGACGCCTTGTCGCCGAGTTCGGGTGCGCCCGCGAGGACGGAGGTGGTGAGGTCGGTACTGCCGTCGGCCTTGAGCCGGTCGCACACCGACCAGGGCCTGCCCTTGCCGTCCTTGTCGTACTGGATCGACGAGGGGGCGCCGGGGATGCCGACGAGCTGACCGCGCGGCTTCTTGCCGAGTTCGGACTCCTTGACGATCACCGCTTTGGCCGCCTCACCCGCGGCCAGGCGGGCGGAGGCGAGGTTGAGTGCGGGGTGGACGACATTGTCGATCACCACGTAGACGCCGCCGGATTCCTTACCGATCAGGATCTTGTTGTCACCGATCTTGTCCTGCGGCTTGAGCAGGGCGAGCACGCCGCAACCGGCGAGAACGACGATGCCGAGAACCAATCCGACCACGTAGGCACGGGTTTGGGCGCGCATCGGATCGTGCAGCATGCGCACGTCGCGCCGTACAAGGGCGTGCTCCATCCGCCGCACCAGGAAGCGGTAACCGCTGACCTGCCAGCGCGTAGTGGGTTTTGAAGGCATGGTTCCTCCCCCGAACAGTGCTCTTGTCCGGGCAACACAGTACAGTTCCCGGCAGCACTTGTTCGCATTCGGCCATCGGTCGATCGGTAATCGGGTACTTGGGGGAGGAACGAATGGCCGACTTCACCGGTGCGGGTCCGCGTCCGCTGTTCGGTCGGATTTCGCTGCCGCATCTGCTCATCGCGCAGGTCCTCGGTCTCGTCGCGGGGCTCGTCGCGCTGGTGGTCGGCCTCGGCGCGTTGCCGTCGCTCGGGGTGGCGGTGGCGGTGATGCTCGTTCCGCTGATCCCGATCGGCAAGCGCACGGTCCTCGACTGGCTCGCCACCATCCGCGGTTATGCGAGCAAGCGGGATTACACCCTCGGTGACACCGTGGATTTCCGTGGCGCCGACGGCCGTTCGCTCGGGCTGTACTGGGACGGCAGCCGGGTGGTCACCGTGGTCGAGGTCCTGCCGCCCAAGGGCGGACTCACCCGGATCGCGCGGACCGCCGTGCACGCCTCCCACCTGCTACCCCTCCCCGAGCTCGCTGCCTGCCTCACCCAGCACGACATCCTGCTCAGCGGCATCGACATCATCAGCCACGGCCACCGCAGCCGCTCCGGCACACCCGCGGGCGCGATCTACGAGTCGCTGCTCGGTCCGCTGCCCGCCACCGCGCATCGCACGGTGTGGCTGGCGATCAGCTTCGACGCGGTGCAGTGTCCCGAGGCCGCGGCACGACGCGGCGGCGGTACCGAAGGCGCTTCCCGCGCGGTCACCATCGCCACCCAGCGCATCATGCGCACGCTGGAAGACGCCGACTGCAACGCCCGCATCCTCACCGCGCCCGAAATCCGGAAAGCCGTGCAGCAGATCACCGTCGGGCTCGATCCGCGCACGCTCACCCAGCGCTGGAAGTACGCCGAGATCGGCAACGCGGTCAATATCGGCAGCGCGGTCGACCCCGCGCAGCTCGGCTCGGACCTGCTCGCCCAGCTGTGGGTCGCGCCGTCGCGCGGCACGACCGTCGCCGTGCGGCTGCGCCCGGGTAGTGACGCCGAATCGGTGAGCGTGGGCGCGGCCTGGCGCCTGACCGCGCGCGAACTGCCCGAGAAGGCCAAGACCAAGGGCATGATCTCGATGAACGGGCGCCACCGCGACGCACTGCTCGCGCACCTGCCGATCGCGGTGCCCGGCGTCGACGACACGGTACCGACCACCGAGTACCCGATCGACGTCATCGGCGCGCTGCACCTGCCCTCGGCCGGGTGCGGGCAGCTGCTCGGTTCCGACGAGGAGGGCAACGGTGTGGCGACGCGCATCATCGGCGCCGGTATCTCCACCGTCTACGTCGCCGGTGAGCTGTACCTGGCTCAGCAGTTGGTGTTCCGTGCGCTCGCCGTCGGCGAGCGGGTGCTGATCCGCACCGATCGCGCTCAGGCCTGGGAGCAGCTGGTGACCACCGTCGGCAACCCAGAGCGGTTGACGATCGCGGTCGAAACACACCAGTCCGATGCGGGATTCACCGCGACCATCGTCGACGGTGTGCTCGCGCCTGCCCCGCACGCCGGTGTCACCACGATCTACCTCACCGCCGACCCCAACGGCTGGCCCGCCTCCCGCCCCGATCTCGAGATCTACCAGCCGGGTGCGGTCGGCAACCGGGTGGTGCTGCGGACGGGCACGACAAGGGTGAACCTCACGCTGGTCTCCATCCCGCGAGAGTCGACCTACATCGGTCAGCCGCGCGGCCAGCGGGCGATGGCGTCTCAGCCGGGATAGGTCGGCCGCGCTTCCCGCAGCACCGTTCCCCACCAGGACAATTGGCGAAGCATCCGCTCGCGGGCGTCGACCGCCGCGCCGTCGGTGGGGTCGAAGTGCCGTTTGGCCTGGGCGAAGCTCACCGATTCGCGCACCGAGACCATGTGCAGTTCGGCGACGACCTGCCGCAACTGCTCGACCGCGCGCAAGCCACCCGACAGCCCGCCGTAGGACACGAAACCGATCGGCTTGGCCCGCCATTCGTGTTTGGCGCTGTCGAGCGCGGCCTTGAGCGAGGCCGGATAGCCGTGGTTGTACTCGGAGGTGACGACCACGAAGGCGTCGGCGGCGCCGAGCCGTTCCCGGAATGCCGCGACCTGCGGGGTTTCGGTGAGTTCGGTCGGCATCGGGTGATCGATCAGATCCAGCACCCCCACCTCGAATTCCGGCCGGTCGGCCAGCGCCCCGAGGAACCAGTCGGCCACCACGGGCGCGAACCGGCCGGGCCGGGTGCTGGCGACGATGACCTCCAACCGCAGTGGTTCATCCATACCCTGAGCCTATCGATGCTGCCCCGGCGCCGATGCGAGCGGGCGGATCAGGCACGATGGTCACCGTTCGTTCATGTTCCGGCGACGTGTGACGAAGGGGGACGCTCATGATTCTCGACCGCTGGCAGTTGGTGGAAACACTGGGGGAAGCGCATACCTGGTCGATGCTCACTTCGGGCACGACGCCGCGCGAGTGGACGTCCTACGAGCGGGCGATCTCGGCGCAGTTGCGGCCCTTGGTCGTGGCCGCCTACGACTCGGGCGAACCGGTCGACAAGGTGCTGCCGAAATCGCGGAAACAGTGGTCGGAGCACCGTTTTCGCGCGGTCCCCGTGGTGTGGCCGGGCTCGGCTCCGCATGCGGTGAAAGTGTGGGTGGGCAGGCAGGCGCCCACCGAGGAGCTCGGTGTCTCGCCGTTCCGGATCGATGCGCGCACCCGCCGGGTGAGCAGCAGGCCCGGCGGCCTCGGTGCCCATTTCGGTTCCGAACCGAGGGAATACCGTGGCGCCGAGCCGTACCAGCTGGTGGAACGCTTCGACGCCGCGCTCGATCTCGTTGCCGCACTGAACCGTTCGGAACCGGGCAGTCGCTGGTCGGGAATCGCCACCATACGTTCTGGGATCGGGCCTCGGTCGATGCTGATCGCCACCCGCAACGAGACCGACGACCGGTTCCAGTGGCGTGGTGTGTCGATCGACGTCACCGACAGCATTGCGCCACAACCGAAATCACTCGAGGCGACCACCCTCGAATTGCTGCGCGACACCCAGCCCGGGCTGTATCTGGCCATCATCGACACCGTGCAGGCGCGTCCGGTGCGGTGGGTGACCGAGCCGCTGCCCGGAGTGCGCTGGCACCGGGTCGACGACCGCGACATCCCGCACCCCGAGGACCGGGTCAGGATCCTCGAGGTGCGCGAGCAGATCCTGGCGGGGGCGACGAACGCGACACTGCCGGGGCTGCGGCTTGCCACCGAGTCGGGTGGGTGGCTGGTGGCCGACGTCGAGGTGTCACCCCTGCCCGGCGCGCCCGGTGACGGCACGCCGTTGTTCGTCCTGGCTCAGGTGCGACTGGCCCCGACGCAGTTCGAAGGCTGAGCCGGATCGTCTCAGGGCAGTTCGAAGGGCAGTGACACCCCGGCGTGCACCTGGCAGCGCTCGCAGGTGTCGGTGCCGTCGACGGCCGCCACGGCGCTGCGCATGAGCTCCTTGAACGGGCCGAGGTTCTTCTTGAACTCCGCGAACACGTCGACCGCGTGCACGCCCTGGCCCTCCTCCAGGCCCGCGTCCAGATCGGTGACCAGAGCGACTGCGGCGTAGCACATTTCGAGTTCACGAGCCAGGACGGCTTCGGGGTGGCCGGTCATATTGACCAGGTCCCAGCCCTGCCCGGCGAACCAGCGGCTCTCGGCTCTCGTCGAGAAACGCGGGCCCTGCACCACGACCATCGTGCCCGAGGGTTCGACCCGCAACTCGCCGGAGCCGGCCGCCTTCACCGCGGCGCCGCGCAGGTCGTCGCAGTAGGGGTCGGCGAAGGAGACGTGGATACCGCCGCCGTCGAAGTAGGTCTGCGGCCGGCCCGAGGTGCGGTCGACGAGCTGATCCGGTACCGCGACGGTTCCCGGTCCCCAGTCGGCGCGCAGGCTGCCGACCGCGCACGGCGCGAACACCCGGCGCACACCGAGCGAGCGCAGCGCCCACATATTGGCCCGGTAGGGCAGCGTGTGGGGGGCGTATTCGTGCTGCTTGCCGTGGCGCGGGAGGAAGGCGACGTGGCGGCCTTCCACCTCGCCGATCGCGACCGGGGCGCTCGGCGTGCCGTACGGTGTGTCGACGTCGACGTGCACCGCGTCGTTGTCGAAGAAGTCATAGAAACCGCTGCCGCCGATGACGGCGAGGGCGGGCCGGGGATGCGAACTCATACCGCTGATTCTCCCGTCCGGCCCGGTCTCGAGGAGCACCGGGACCACATCTGACAATTCCCCCGCGAAACTGTACCCTAGGGGGGTATCAGCTCGCAGCCTGCGGGCCCGACGCACGAGGAGATCACGGTGACCACACCCACCCCCGATACCGCGCCCGCCGACGAGCACGCCGGCCACCACGGCCACGGCTACATCACCGCCAAGGACGACTACCTCAAGCGCCTGCGCCGCATCGAGGGCCAGGCCCGCGGCCTGCAGCGCATGGTCGAGGAGGAGAAGTACTGCATCGACATCCTCACCCAGGTCTCGGCGATGACCAAGGCCCTGCAGGCGGTCGCGATGGGGCTGCTCGAAGACCACATCAGCCACTGCGTCGTCGACGCCGCCGTCGCGGGCGGACCCGAGGCCGAGGCGAAGATCAAGGAAGCCACCGACGCCATCGCGCGACTCGTCCGATCCTGAAAGACCGCGTCTGCCTGCACCGACTGTTGTGAAGTGACGATTCACAGAATTGGCGTAATCCGCTGTGCAACAATGCATTTTCGGTATTCAGGGGCGCCGTGAACCTGTTCGTCGTGGCGCCCACGTGAGAGCAGGATCGATGATGACGGCGCAAAGCAACACGGCAGACACCCCTCTTTCGGAACTTCTCCGCCATGGTGAGCGAGATTTTCAGGAACGGTTGCAGCAACTGCTGATCGACCCCGACTACGCCATCACCGTGCACCAGGGCCAAGCGCAGCGGCGCGAGAACGCCTACGCCCAGCTGCGTGACCTGGTCAAGGAACTCGGCAAGGCCAGCGATGTCGCGACCAACCTCCCCCAGCTGTTCGCGTTGTTCGACTGGTCCGCGGTGCTGGCGACCGACCTCATCCCGTTGATCTCGGGCCACTTCAACCTGGCGTCGGGCTCGCTGTCCACGCTCACCGACTCCGACTCGGCGGCGCCGTACCTGCACGACCTCGACGACGCCACCGCGATCGGCGTCATGCTGCTCACCGAGTACGGTTGCGGCTCCAACATCGGCTTCATGCAGACCACGGCGACCTGGGAAGACGGCGGGTTCGTCATCAACACCCCGAACCCGAGGGCCCGCAAGTTCATGCCGAGCGTCGGTATCCCGGTCTCGCGCGTGTGCGTCGTGGGTGCCCGCTTCATCGACTCAGCGGGTGTCGATCAGGGCGTGCACCTGTTCACCGCGCGTCTGCGGGTGGCCGACGGCACGGCCGCACCCGGTGTCACGATCACCCAGCTCGACCGGCAGCCGCTGGTCATCATGGACAACTCGGTCATCAGCTTCGACAATCTCCGCGTCGACCGCAGCGCCTGGCTGGGTGGAAACCTGGCGACCATCGACGACAACGGTGCCCTGACCTGGAACGACGAGGACAGCCAGCGCCGCTCGTTCGCTTCCGCGATCAGCCAGCTGACGGTCGGCCGCCTGGCCCTCGCGTCGTGCCTGAACGCCACCGCGCGGGCCTCGCTCTACATCGCGCTTCGCTACGCCGCCAAGCGCGGGGTGCCGTTGACGCCGACCGCCACGACGGTCATGGCCGACATCCCGCACGTGCGCAACACCCTGCTCACCGATCTGGCAGGCACGGTCGCGCGCACCATCTTCGGCAACGCGGTCAAGACCTCCCTCGCCAACAGCGACCTCACCGATCGCGACACCGTCGTCTCGGTGATGCTGGCCAAGCACTTCATCCAGCTGCACGCCCTGGACACGGTCACTCACTGCCGCATCAAGATGGGCGCGCAGGGCATGTTCAGTGCGAACCGGGTCGCCGACTACATCGGCGTCTGCCACGCGGCCATCACCGGCGAAGGCGACTGCCATGTGCTCGGCTCTGTGGCCGGTCGCGTTCTGGCCAGGCACCTCGCGGGCAAGGTACCGCCGCAGACCGGTCTGCACGATCCCGCCGTCACCACCGACCGCCTCGGTCTGTTCACCGCGCGCACCCTCACGATCGTGCAGGAAGCCCAGCGGCACCTGGAATCGGGAGAACTCGCGGATCGGCTCGCCGTCATTCCGGAAGCGCTCGAACTCGCCGAGGCCTACAGCGCGGAGGAAGCGTTGCAGCTGCTCCACCGGTACGAGCACCTGCCCGAAATCGCCGCCGTGCGTGACGTTTTCGCGCTGCACTACCTGGATCAGAATGCCGCGTGGTACCTCACCCGCGGTTACCTGGACGTCGCCGCTGTCGAAGGCATCAAGCAGCAACTCCGGGACGCCATCGACACGCTCGCCGACAACGTTCCGGCCCTGCTCGATTCCTTCGGCTTCGACGACGAGATCCTCGGCGCGCCGGTGCTGTTCGACGATCTACCCGGCGCGTGGGAGAGCCGCATCAACAGCTGATACGGCGTTACAGCGGCAGCGGCGCCGTTCGTGGGAACACGACCGGCAACGCTGACAACGCGCGGTGGAATGGCCCGGGACGCCACACGAGGTCGTCCTGGGCCACTCCGAGCTTCAGCTCCGGCAGGACATCGAAGAGCTGGTCGATGACGTCCTGCGCCAGCAGCACGCCATACGGGCGCGCATGCGCGGGGCAGGCGTGTTCGCCCGCACTGAACGCCAGATTCCAGCCGTTGCCGAGGAAATCGCCGGTGTTGATCGTCGGATCGGTATTGCAGGCGGCCATGCTGATGATGACCGGCTGCTGCGCGGGCAGCAGCACGCCGTCGATCGGCACGGACTGGCGCGGGTAGGTGATGCAGTAGTTCGCCATCGGCGGGTCGGTGGCGAGGCGCTCATCGATCGCCATCTTGGTCGACAACGGCATCGAGTTGCCTTCGCCGGTGAAGCGGGGATCGGTCAGCATCAGCAGCAGGGTGTTGGCGATGAGGTTCATCGGCGGCTCGACGCCTGCCGCGAACATCAGCACCAGCTGATGCACCATCTCGTCGTCGGTCAGCCGCGCCGGATGCTGGACGAGGCGGGTGGTGATGTCGTCGCCCGGCTGCGAGCGCTTCAGCGCGGTGAGGTCGAGCAGGGCGTTGGTCATGATCGTGTTCACCTTGTCGGTGTCCACGCCGTCGAACATCGCGGCATTGGCCCTGGCGACTTCCGCGCCGATCTCGGGCGGGCAGCCGAGGAATTCGCACAGCACCGAGAAGACCATCGGGAAGATGTACTGGTGCAGCACATCCGCGTGCCCGTCCGTGCAGAACGAGTTGATGATCGGGATGGCCGATCGCTCAACGCTGGTGCGCATGACATTGAGGTCCATCCCGGCGAGCGCGTCGTTCACGGCGTCGCGGTAGCGGGTGTGGCCTTTGCCGGTGGTACGCAGCGCGTTCGGCCGGTACTCGATCATCGGCATGATCGGGATGTCGCGTGGCACGGTCGCCTGCCACGCCCTCGGATCAGCGGAGAAGTTCGCGGGATCGTTGAGAATCCGCACGGCGGTGCTGAATTTGATGACCAGCGTCGCGGGCACACCCGGCCACAGCTCGACCGGTACCAGCGATTCGTACTCGTCACGCATCCGGCGGTAGGCACCGTGCGGATCGGCCGCGAATGCCTCGTCGTAGAGCGGAATCCGGTGCTCGGGCACCGCCGCGGACAACGGCGAGTTGCGGATGGCACCCTGATTCGTGTCCTGCGGATTCACAATAACTCCCTGAAATCGACTGCGGCGCAATGGTAGTCCAGACGGACCGCTCGACTCGTAACCGGCCAGAGCCTACCAGCGCGTATGCCCACGCGCCCGCCAGTTCCCGAGTTGCTCGCGCCACCCCGGTCAAGGATGCTTGTCACGCCCGATCGGCGGCCTCCGCCGGTCAGGCCGGTGACGGAGACATCGGCCGCCCGGCAGTCAGTCGCCGCAGCAGCCCTCGACGGCGGGGACGGTCCGGGTCTCGCGGGTCTGGGCGTTGCGGGCGGCCAGGTCGGCGTCGGCGGGGTAGTCGACCGCGATCAGGCTCAGACCGTGTGCGGGGGCGACGGTCACGGAGCTGGATCGTTCCGTTTCCGCCAGCAGCGACGCGACCCATTCCGGTGTCCGGCGTCCCTCACCGACAGCGAGCACCGCGCCGACCAGGCTGCGGACCATCGACCAGCAGAACGCGTCAGCGCTCACGTACGCGGTGAGTAGGTCGCCCTCACGCTCCCAGTCGAAACGCTGCAGTTCGCGCACGGTGGTCGCGCCCTCGCGGCGACGGCAGAAGGCGGCGAAGTTGTGCAGCCCCAACAACTTTCCGGAGGCGGCGCGCATGGCGTCCAGATCCACACCCGGCTTGCAGGCGACCACGCTGCGCGCGCGCAGCGGTTCGGCACCGTAAGGGGCTGTGGTGAGGCGGTAGGCGTAGTGGCGCCGCATCGCCGAGAACCGGGCGTCGAATTCCGGTGGGGCCGTGCGGATATCGGTGATGCGGACGTCCTTGGGCAGGAAGCGGGCCATCCGGTACATCAGCTTGTCGGCATCGAATTCGGCGGTGGTGTCGAAATGCGCCACCTGGCCCTCGGCGTGCACGCCCGCGTCGGTTCGCCCGGCGACGGTGAGCACGATCGGCTCACGGAACACCTTCGACAGCGATTCCTCCAGCACGCCCTGCACGGTGCGCAACCCGGGCTGACGCGCCCACCCGATGAAATCGGTGCCGTCGTAACTGATTCCGAGCCGCACGCGCGACCGTTCCCGCTCGATCTCGTCCATCGGACCTCCCTGCCTCACCAACTCTGACCAAAAGAACGAGCCCGCCACCCACGAAGGGTGACGGGCTCGGTCGAACTCCTGAGAATCAGGCGTCCTTCTTGTCCTCAGCGGCCTCGTCGGCGGCCGGAGCCTCGACGACCTCGTCGGCCTTGGCTTCGGTGGCCTCGGCGGCGGGCGCCTCGGTCTTCTGCGAAGCGGCGACGCGACGGGCGCGGTCGGCCTCGTTGGTGACGGTCTTCTCGCGGACCAGCTCGATGATGGCCATCGGCGCGTTGTCACCCTTGCGCGGCAGCGCCTTGGTGATGCGGGTGTAGCCACCCTCGCGACCCTCGAACGAGGGGCCGATCTCCGCGAACAGCGCGTGCACGATGTCCTTGTTGCGGATGACCTTCATGACCTCGCGACGGTCGGCGAGGGTGCCGCCCTTCGCGCGGGTGATGAGCTTCTCGGCGTAGGGGCGGACCGCCTTGGCCTTCGACTCGGTGGTCGTGATCCGACCGTGCTCGAAAAGCGCCGTGGCCAGGTTGGCGAAGATCGCCTGCTGGTGCGACGCCGACCCGCCGAAGCGGGCACCCTTCTTGGGCTTGGGCATTGGATTCTCCTTGTGAAAGGCGCAGCCGGGGTGCCCCCCGATGGCCTAGAGCTGTTCGGTCTCGGCGTAGTCCTGCTCGCCGCCGTCGGTGTCACTGAAGGTGCCGGAATCGCTCCAGGTGCCGGTGCTCGCGTCGTAACCCACCACGGAGGACGGGTCGAACGAAGCGGGCGAGTCCTTCAGCGAGAGGCCGAGCGCGTGCAGCTTGACCTTCACCTCGTCGATGGACTTCTGGCCGAAGTTGCGGATGTCGAGCAGGTCCGACTCGGTGCGGGCGACGAGCTCGCCCACCGTGTGCACACCCTCGCGCTTGAGGCAGTTGTACGACCGGACGGTGAGGTCCAGGTCCTCGATCGGCAGACCGAACGAGGCGATGTGGTCCGCCTCGGCCGGGCTGGGGCCGATCTCGATGCCCTCGGCTTCGACGTTGAGCTCACGGGCCAGGCCGAAGAGCTCGACCAGGGTCTTACCGGCCGAAGCCAGCGCGTCCCGGGCCGTGATGGAGTTCTTGGTCTCCACGTCGAGGATGAGACGGTCGAAGTCGGTGCGCTGCTCGACACGGGTGGCCTCGACCTTGTAGGTCACCTTGAGCACCGGGGAGTAGATCGAATCCACGGGGATCCGGCCGATTTCCGCGCCGGTCGCCTTGTTCTGCACGGCGGGCACGTAACCGCGGCCCCGCTCGACGACGAGCTCGATCTCGAGCTTGCCCTTGTCGTTCAGGGTGGCGATGTGCATGTCCGGGTTGTGCACGACGACACCGGCCGGCGGGACGATGTCACCGGCGGTGACGGTGCCCGGGCCCTGCTTACGCACGTACATGGTGACCGGCTCGTCCTCTTCGGAGGACACGACCAGACCCTTGAGGTTCAGGATGATGTCGGTGACGTCTTCCTTCACACCGGGAACGGTGGTGAACTCGTGCAGGACACCGTCGATGCGGATGCTCGTGACCGCGGCCCCCGGGATGGAGGACAGCAGGGTACGACGCAGCGAGTTGCCGAGGGTGTAACCGAAGCCCGGCTCGAGGGGTTCGATGGTGAACTTCGAGCGGTTCTCCGCCACAACCTCTTCGGTCAGTGTCGGACGCTGGGAAATCAGCATGAGGATCTACTTCCTGTTCAGGGCGTCCGCTATTTGACGCCTAATCAGTGATTGCGGGGGCCGTCGTAGGAACGGCCCCCACCAAAAGCGCTTACTTCGAGTAGTACTCGACGATGAGCTGTTCCTGCAGCGGCACATCGATCTGGGCACGCTCGGGGAGCTGGTGCACCAGGATGCGCAGGCGGCCGGGGACGACCTGCAGCCAGCCCGGAACCTGACGGTCGCCGACGGTCTCACGCGCCACCTGGAACGGCAGGGTGGGCAGCGACTTCTCCCGGACATCGATGATGTCGTACTGGGAGACCTGGTAGCTGGGCACGTCGACCTTGACGCCGTTGACCAGGAAGTGGCCGTGGCTCACGAGCTGACGGGCCTGACGACGGGTACGAGCCAGACCGGCGCGGTACACGACGTTGTCCAGACGCGACTCGAGCAGACGCAGCAGGTTGTCGCCGGTCTTGCCCTTGAGGCGGTTGGCCTCTTCGTAGTAGCGACGGAACTGCTTTTCCATGACGCCGTAGGAGAAGCGAGCCTTCTGCTTCTCCTGCAGCTGCATCAGGTACTCGGATTCCTTGATCCGCGCGCGGCCGTGCTGGCCGGGCGGGTAAGGACGACGCTCGAACGCCTGGTCGCCTCCGACGAGGTCGACGCGCAGACGACGCGACTTGCGGGTGATGGGGCCTGTATAACGAGCCATTTTTTAGCTGTTTCCTTTCCCGCTAGACGCGACGGCGCTTGGGCGGCCGGCAGCCGTTGTGCGGCTGAGGAGTGACATCGGAGATCGAGCCGACCTCGAGGCCAGCGGCCTGAAGCGAACGGATCGCGGTCTCGCGGCCCGAACCCGGGCCCTTCACGAACACGTCGACCTTCTTGACGCCGTTCTCCTGCGCCTTGCGGGCAGCGTTCTCGGCAGCGAGCTGCGCGGCGAACGGGGTGCTCTTACGCGAACCCTTGAAACCGACGTGGCCCGACGACGCCCACGAGATGACATTGCCCTCGGGGTCGGTGATCGAGACGATGGTGTTGTTGAACGTGCTCTTGATGTGCGCGTGGCCGTGCGGGATGTTCTTCTTATCCCGGCGACGCGACTTCTGAGTCTTCTTCGGGCCAGCGGCCCGGCTCTTCGGAGGCATACGCTATCCCTACTTCTTCTTGCCGGCGACGGTCTTCTTCGGACCCTTGCGCGTACGCGCGTTGGTCTTGGTGCGCTGACCACGCACAGGCAGGCCACGACGGTGGCGGATGCCCTGGTAGCAGCCGATCTCGATCTTGCGGCGAATATCGGCCTGGACCTCGCGGCGCAGGTCACCTTCGACCTTGAACTCCGACGCTTCGATGTAGTCGCGCAGCTTGCTCAGGTCGTCGTCGCTGAGATCCTTCGAGCGCAGGTCCGGGCTGACGCCGGTCTGAGCCAGGATCTCGGTGGCGCGGGTGCGCCCGATTCCGAAAATGTAGGTCAGCGCGATCTCCATGCGCTTTTCGCGCGGGAGATCGACGCCCATCAGACGTGCCATGTGGCAGGTTCCTTAATGGTTGCGGAGGTCTGCTCCCTGTCCGTCCCCCCGTCTTCGCAAATGGGGGCACCGGCCTCCGTACCGGTGGTTGGCGCGCACACGTGCGTACGCGCTGGAGCTGGGAGTTCTTCTTTTCGGTCAGTCCGATCAGACGATCGGTGCCCGGCGGTGAGGCTTGCTCAGCCCTGACGCTGCTTGTGGCGCAGGTTGTCGCAGATCACCATGACCCGACCGTGACGGCGGATCACCTTGCACTTCTCGCAGATCTTCTTGACGCTCGGCTGAACCTTCACGTCCGTCCAATCTTTTCGTGGGTTCACAAGGGTCTGTGAACACAGTTTTTCCCCAGCCGACGACTGGGGAAGTCTCTTGTCGCGTTCCGACCTGGGCCGGAACACCGTGTGACGCCGCGGGCCTCGGGCTCGCGACGTCAGGTAGGCATCACTTGTAGCGGTAGACGATCCGGCCGCGGGACAGGTCGTACGGCGAGAGCTCGACGACCACGCGGTCTTCCGGAAGGATGCGAATGTAGTGCTGCCGCATCTTTCCGCTGATGTGCGCGAGAACCTTGTGACCGTTCTCGAGCTCGATCCGGAACATCGCATTGGGCAGCGGCTCGACAACTCGACCCTCGACCTCGATGGCCCCGTCTTTCTTCGCCATATCCTCCGCGATCCCGGTTATGCTCAACCTTGAGTGGATTACCTCGTAGCTGCTCACACACAGGCCCGACGAACTTCCCGGGTTTGCACGCGAACAGTCGGCGCCTAGGTGCACCGCCGCTCAAGCTTACCGGGCCGTGTGCGCTGAGGCAAAAAGACCCCGACGGTACACCCTGAACGTGGCGCACGTCGCACAATGGAGACGTCGACGGTGGGCATGCGGGCAGGCATGAGGCGCCCGCCACGCCGATCGGGTTGTCGCGTAAACTCACCGGCGTCGCAAGTAGTGGGTCGATCAGATCGGGGGACCCTGGTGAGCGGAGCGCACCGGTGAGCCGCAACAACGACAGCCTCCCCATGTTGCCGCCATGGCTGTCGGAGAGCGAAGTCACCCAGGTCGGGTACGAGGCACCGGTCGAGAACCTGCCACAGGACGAACCGATCGACGAGGCACCCAAGCGCCGCCGGTTCCTGCGCGGCGACGACAGCGCGCGCAAAGAGAAGAAGGGCGGCCGCCGCCGCAAGGAGCGCGAGCCCGAACAGCCGAGTCAGGCAACCGGCGCCACCGGTCAAGGCCCCGCTTTCCACGATCCGCATACGCCGTCGACCGCGAACCCGCTGATGCCCGGTCCGAATCCGTCGACATCGAGCGCGCCCCCACCGACTCAAGGCGCCGGTCCTTCCTGGCCATCGGCCTCGACCGGCGCGCCTTGGCCGCAGGCTCAGGGCGCCCCGAACCCACTCGCTCCGTCCCCGCGGTCGGCCACGGGCGACTCCGCCCAGCAATCCCAAGCAGGCGCGTGGGAGCAAGGCACCGACCCACTCGCTCCGCCGAGGCTCGACTCCGGCGCGACGGGCGACGCCGCCCAGCATGCCGCCGGCTCGCGGTCCTCGGCCGGCGCCGCTCGGCCCCAGGAGCAGAGCGCACCTGACCGGCTCATGCCGCCGCAGAGCGGGCCGGATGCGTTCTCCCCGTGGAACACCGGGCAGTCCTCTACACCGGCCCAGTTCCCGGCCGCGTCGGCGCACACCAGTTCGCCGTCGCACTCGATCCCGAATGCGGCCGTTCCGCCAGCTCATTCGGGTCCTTCACTGCCACCGGCACCTGCCGAGCAGGCCGCGGCGGCCCTCCCGACGCGGACCCCCGCTCCCCCGTCCGAGGGCTTCACCCCGCTCGGGCCCTCGAACCAGCGCAGCCTGCCCGACCTCCCGCCGCCTCCCCCGCTGCCCGATCCCCCGGCGCGCCCGACCCAGGCGCCGCCACGCTTGCTCGCGCCCGCCACACCGTCCCCCTCGGACCCGCTGGCGTCGTCCGCCGTGCCGGTGTCCTCGCCTTCACCCGCCGATCCGGTCTCGTCGTCTGCACCTGCCGACCCGCTCGCACCGCCCGCCGTGCCGATGTCGTCGTCTGCACCTGCCGACCCGCTCGCACCGCCCGCCGTGCCAGTGTCGTCGTCTGCCCCCGCCGATCCGCCGGCGCCGCCTGCCGTTCCGGTCTGGTCGCAGTCACCCGCGCATCCGCAGGCATCGGGTGCCGAAGCGGTTTCGGCGCCCGCCGATCCGCTGTCATCGGACACGCCGATCGAGGCGCTCTCGACCCCTTCGCGCCCGGTAGCCGAACCTGCGCCGTCCACCGGCGGGCAGCCGGATCCGTCGACCCGGGACGCGCAACCAGAAGCGGCGCCACACAACACTTCTGGGGCACCGACATCCGGGCCGGCAACTGGAGCATCGGCGGCTTCCGTCGCCGCCGAGTCGGCTGACGCCGGATATTCGGCGAGCCCTTCGTCGACACAGACCGAGGACCGCCCCGGGCAAGGTGGTGTCGCACAGGGGTCGCCGTACAGCTCTGGTGACGTCGCGGCTTCGGTGGCGCCCGTCTCGCCCTATGCGTCCGGTGAGGTACCGCAGGGACCGGCTTTCTCTGCGTCGCAATACGATTCGATTCCCGGAGATCTGTCGCACGGCGCTTCCGTGCACGCACCTGATGCGCAGACCGAGATGTTCCGGGCCGACGACCCACGGCTGCAGGGTGTGTCGCCCAGCGACAGCGCCGCCGTCGCGCAGGGTAGGCCGTCTGAAACTGCTTACCGCTCAGGTGAATTCGTACAGCCTGCGCCGCATTCGCGCCCCGAGGGAACACCTCCACGTCATCAGCTGACGCCGGACGCCGCGCCCTCACAGTCTGAACCCGTGCAGCAGGCCGTCCCCGGCCCGACCGCGCAGAGCGGTGGTGCGACTGCCTATCCGGCACAGCAGCCCATCGGGGGCGCCTACCCGCAGGCACCCGATGCGGGCCCCGCTCATCCGTACCAGAGCGATGGGCTCCCCCAGTACCGCCCTGACGGCATGCGAGTGCAGCCGGACGGCACCTATCCCCACGGAAACGCCGCGCAGGCGGGCCCGAATGCTGCTCAAACCCAGCAGTATTCACAGGGCACTGCCGCGCCGGTTCAGCCGTACCAGGCGCCCGACGGCTCCCAGGCGCAGCCGTACCCCGGACCACTCCACGCACCCGATGGCGCACCGGCACAGCCGTACCAGGCGGTCGCGCCCCAGCAGTACCAGGCGCCGGACGGCACCTGGACCCAAGCACCCAACGGTGCCCCGGTTCAGCCCTTCCACGCGCCGGACGGCACACCCCACGGTGGACCGGCGCAGCCGCACCACGCCCCGAACAACGTTGCACCGCAGCATGTCGCTCCGCAGTACCAGCAACCCGCCTACGGTCAGCCCGGCTGGGGCAACCCCGGCTATCAACCTCCGTCACTGGACAATGTGCCGGTCAAGCGGGTCAAGAAGGCGCCGGGCAGTGGATGGCGTAAGGCCGTGCACCATGTTTCCGGTGGCGCGATCAACCCGGGAATGTCGGCCGAGGAGCGGCGCCTGCAGGAACTGGTCGCCCGTATCCGGCAGCCGGTGCGTGGTGATTACCGGATCGCGGTGCTCTCGCTCAAGGGTGGTGTCGGCAAGACGACGACCACCACCGGTCTCGGGTCGATCTTCGCGTCGATCCGTGGTGACCGGGTGATCGCGGTCGACGCCAACCCGGACTTCGGCACCCTGTCCCAGCGCGTGGCCATCCAGACCCGCTCGACCGTGCGCGACCTGCTGCTCGATCCGGCGATCGAGCGGTACTCGGATGTGCGCAGGCACACCTCGCAGAGTTCGAGCAGGCTGGAAGTGCTTGCCAGCGAACGCGATCCGGCCGCCTCGGAGTCGTTCAACGACGAGGAGTACCGGGCCGTCGCCCGCATTCTGCAGCGGTTCTACAACATCATCCTCACCGACTGCGGCACCGGCCTGATGCACTCGGCGATGAACGGCGTACTCGACCTGGCGCATTCGCTGGTGCTGATCTCGTCGGCGGCCATCGACGGTGCCCGCAGCGCCGCCGCGACGCTCGACTGGCTGTCGCTGCACGGGCACGACCACCTCGTGCGCAATGCGGTGGTCGTGATCAACCTGCCGCGTGAAGGTTCGCCGAACGTCGGTGTGCAGCAGCTGCGGGAGTACTTCCTGTCGCGCTGCCGTGCCGTGCACATCATCCCGTTCGACGAGCACCTGTCCGAGGGCGCCGAGATCGACCTGCACCGCCTGCACAAGTCGACCAAGCGCGCGTACGTGGAGCTGGCCGCGACGGTCGCCGACGAGTTCGGCGCCGAACACAACCGCTACCGCTGAGCGGTCACCATTCGGGCAGCCGGCGCCGCCCGGCGAGCACATCGCGCACCAGGTCGTCGTAGGCGTCGGCCAATTCGGCCAGGTGGTGCCAGGCGCTGTGCAGCAGCTCGTCGTTGGCGTCCAGCGTCATCAGCGCGTGGTGAGCCCGCACCGAGGACTCCGCCAACCGGTCGATGACCGCGCCGATGGTTTCGGTGTGCAGCGTGGCACCCAGGCGGTGTTGCGGCACGCCGCGCAGCACCCAGTCGTCGATGGCGAGGACCAATTCGCTTCGGCGGCAGTCGATCTCACGCAGCACCACGGCGTCGGTCTCGACGCGACCGCCACGGCCGACCACTCGCTTCTCGTGCAGCACGGCAAGGTCGCGCGCGAACCACAGCAGCGGTCCGCCGACCACCCGGTGACCGCGACATGCCCGGACCAGTAGGTCGGAGAAGGGCAGTAAACCGGTATCAGCGTGCGGACCTGCGGGGCCGACACATCGCAATGTGTCGGGGAAAGCCATTACAACCGTAGAACTCTCCGCACCAGCCACGTTGCCTCGCCGTCGTCGCCGCACAGCACCGGATCAGGACGTTCATTACAATAAACCTCGCAAGCTCACTGTCAAGCATTACTCGGCCGTAGGTAACCCAGACGAGTACACTTCGTTACCTGCACGACCTACCGAGGAGCATGATGGCGGACGGTCCGACCTATCTGCGGATCGCGAACCTCCTCCGCGAGGAGATCCGCTCGGGTACCTGGAAACCGGGCGACCGGCTGCCCAGCCATTCCGAGCTGGCCGAGCAGATGCAGGTCTCGATCACCACCGCGCGCAACGCCATCCAGGTGCTCGTCGCCGAAAACCTGGTCTACACAGCGACTTCCCGCGGCACCATCGTTCGAAACCAGGAAGTGCTGGAATCCGTGGTCACCGACCACATCCGGCGTGATCGTCCGCGCTCGGCGCACGACATCTTCGAGGAGATAGCGCGCGCGGCGAGCAGGCAGCCGGCCAAGGAATTCAGCACCTGCATGGAACCGGCCGACGACCAGGTCGCGCACTGGCTCGGCGTGCCACCGGCTTCCTGGGTGCTTGCCAGGACGGTGGTGCAGTACCTCGACAACGAACCGTGGTCGTGGGAGGTGAGCTTCTACCCGCGCGACCTCGCCGAGGCAGCCGGGATCGACTCACCGCACGACATCCCCGAGGGCACCACACGGCGCCTGGCCGACCGGGGCTACGGCGAGACCGCGCACCGCGACACGGTCGTCGCCCGGCCCGCGACCGCAGAGGAGGCGGTGGTGCTCGGCGTCGCGACCGGCACCGTACTGCTGGATCATCTGCGTATCGGAGCCAATCACGAACGGGTCACCCGGGCGACCCGTCACCGCTCCCTGGCCGGCCGCAACCGGTTGGCCTACCAACTCGGCGACGAGGCGGGGACCGCCGTCATCGCCCGCACTCTCGGCATCGCACCCGGTCACGCCGTTGCGTTGCCATGACCGCGCGGATGCGGCAGGCCACCCTCGGTGACCTGCCGTTGATCTGTCGCCTGCGGGTGCAGCGCACCGCATGGCTGGCCGCACGCGGTTCGGATCAGTGGACGGTGGCGGGCAAGGGCCGTCCGATCGAAATCTTCGCCGATGCGGTGGGCCGCGCGCTCGACGCGGGCGAGACCTGGATCGCGGAGGTGGACGACGAACCGGCGGGCACGATCACCGTCAACCGCCGCGCCGATCCCGGACTCTGGTCGCCGTGGGAGCTCGCCGAGGCGGTGGTCGTGCACTTCATGATCGTCGATCTGCGGTTCGCGGGCAGGCAGGTCGGCCGACATCTGCTCGACCACGCCGACCGGGTGGCCGAGCTGGCCGACCGTCCGTGGGTCCGCCTCGACGCCTGGACGACCAACTCCGACCTGCACGACTACTACCGCCGCGCCGGCTTCCGCCTGGCCAGAATCGCGGGCCCCGGCGCGACCGGGCCCTCCCGCGCACTGTTCGAACGCCGGGTCGCACCGCCTACGCGCCGGCCGAGGGACGTGCGCAGCCGGTTCTCCATGCAGAGTGGCTAGAGCGGCGGCAGATCGGCGATGTGGACGAGTTCGACGCCCTGACTGCGCGAGACCAGGGTGCCGCGCCCCGGTGGCATCTTGCTCGGGCGCACATCGCCGATCAGCTTTCCCTCGTCGCGCGAGCCGCTCATGATCAGCGTCTGCACCGACAGGTTCTTCATCGCGCCGAGCACCGGGTCGTACAGCGCCCGCGAGACGCCGCCGATGCGCCGGGTGACCACCAGGTGCAGGCCGATGTCGCGGGCCTGCGGCAGATACTCGAGCAGCGGGGTGAACGGGTTGCCCGAGCCTGCGACAACCATGTCGTAGTCGTCGACGACGACATAGATCTCCGGGCCCGACCACCAGCTGCGGTCGCGCAACTGCTGCTGGGTGATGTCGGAGCCGGGAATCCGTTTGGCCAGATAGGCGGCGACCTCGGCGATCATCGGCCCGCAGGTCTGCGAGGAGGTGGAATAGCCGGCCAGTTGGTCGCCTTCGAGCACACCGAGCATGGTGCGCCGGTAGTCGATCAAGATCACCCGTGCCTCGTCGGCAGTCGACTGTTCGGCGATGCTCATCACGATGTTGCGCAGCAGCGTCGTTTTGCCGCACTCGACGTCGGCGAACGCCATGAAATGTGGTTCGACGCCGAAATCGAGGACCAGCGGCTGCAATTCGGACTCGCCGAGCCCGACGACGACCTTGCTGCGGTCGAGCGTGACACCCTGTTGCCGGGCGGCCGCGAGCACCTGTTCGCGGGGAAAACGCAGCGGCAGCATGCGCACCTCCGGCGCCCGCCTGCCCGGGTAGAGGGCAATCAGCTCCTCCTTGGCCCGCGTCACACCGTCGGCGATGGTCGCCGGGTCGGAATCGGAATCCAGGCGCGGCAACGCGATCAGCATGTGCAGTTGCTCAGGGGTGAGGCCACGGCCCGGCCTGCCGACCGGAACCTGGTGGGCGGTACGGCGATTCATCTCCGAGTCGCCGGGGTCCCCGAGACGCAGCTCGAGCCGGGTGCCGATCTGGTCCTTGACCACCGGGCGGATCTCAGCCCACCGGGACGCACCGATCATCAGGTGGATGCCGTAGGAAAGACCCTGGGTGGCAATGGCATTGATCTGAGGTTCCAGCACGTCGAACTCTTCGCGGATCGCGCCCCAGCCGTCGATCACCAGGAAGACGTCGCCGAACTGGTCGGCGGCGAGCGCGTCACCTGGTGCGGCGGTGGTTCCGTTGATCTGTCTGGCTTCGAGCGCGGAGAACTTGCGCCTGCGGAACTCGGCCATCGACTCGATGCCGAGTTCGGCGAACCGTTCCTCCCGCTGACGCATCAGCGAGGTGAGTTCGGCGATGGTGCGGCGCACGCGGTCACCGTCGAGGCGACCCGCCACCGAGCCGACATGAGGGATCCCGACCAGTCCCGCCATGCTGCCACCACCGAAATCGAGGCAGTAGAACTGCACCTGCTCGGGGGTGTGGGTGGCGGCGGCGGCCATGATGATCGTGCGCAGCGTGGTCGACTTGCCGGACTGCGGACCACCGACGACCGCGACATTGCCCTGCGCGCCCGCGAGGCTGATGGTGAGGACGTCGCGACGCTGTTCGTAGGGCTTGTCGACCACGCCGATGGGCATCCACAACTGACCGTGCCGGTTCACCGGCGAACGCCAATCGGGGTCGGGCAACAGCATGTCGGCCGTGGGCGACTCGTCCAGCGGCGGCAACCACACCTCGTGAGCGGGGCGGCCGTGCCCGGTGAGCCGCTTGACCACGACGTCGAGCAGGGAGTCCGGAATCCCCTCCTCGGCCACGGGGGTGCTCGGCGGGGGCGGTGGCAGTTCGGGCCTGCCGCGCAGCACGGGTTCGTCGGCCGGCTCGGGCTGGACCTCGGCGGCTTCGACGGGGGCCGCGGTGAACACGACCGGACGCTGTCCGCCCACGGGTGCGCCGTCGTCGTCGACCACCGTGCCCGCAGGCGCGACGTAGGGGCCCGACACATAGCTGGCGTTGAACCGGAGCGGTTCGGACGCATCGCTTTTCAGGTAGCCGGCACCGGGCACACTCGGCAGGTGGTAGGCGTCGGTGATGCCGAGCACCGCGCGGGATTCATTGGCCGAGAAGGTGCGCAGGCCGATCCGGTAGGACAGGTGCGATTCCAGGCCACGCAGCTTGTTCTCCTCGAGACGCTGCGAGGCCAACAGCAGATGCACGTGCAGCGAACGGCCGAGCCGGCCGATCATCACGAACAGTTCGGCGAAATCCGGTTTCTGCGAGAGCAGTTCGGAGAACTCGTCGACCACGACGAACAGCGCGGGCAGCGGGTCGAGGGGAACACCCGCGGCCCTGGCCTTCTCGTAGTCGGTGACATTGGCGTAGTTGCCTGCGGAGCGCAGCAGCTCCTGGCGGCGGTTCATCTCACCGGCCAGCGCGTCCTTCATGCGGTCGACCAGGGAGAGTTCTTCCTCCAGGTTGGTGATGACGGCCGCCACGTGCGGCAACGAGTCGAGGCCGAGGAAGGTCGCACCACCCTTGAAGTCGACCAGCACCAGGTTCAGCGCATCCGGCGAATGGGTGGTGACCAGCGAAAGCACAAGGGTGCGAAGGAATTCGGACTTACCGGAGCCGGTGGCGCCGATGCACAGGCCGTGCGGGCCCATACCGTTCTCGGCGGATTCCTTGATGTCGATCTCGACGGGGGTCCCGTCCGGGGTGACACCGATCGGCACGCGCAACCGTTCGCGCGCGGTGCGCGGGCGCCACACCCTGGCCGGGTCGATCTGGGCGGCATCGGGAATGCGCAGCAAGGCCATCAGGCCGGGATCGCTGGCCGTGCCCTCCCCCAGGCTGACGATCTGCGCGGCCGTCGCGAGCCGGTATCTGGCCAGGTGCCGGGCGAAGGCCTCCGCCTCCGCGATGCTCACCTCGTCGGCGGTGGCGAACCGTTCCACCCCGGCGGCACTGCGCGCCGATACCGCGCCGTCGCCGACCACCAACTGCAGGCCGCGCCGGGCAGCCAGCCCGTTCTCGGGGGCGGTCAGGTCGAGCACCGTCACGGAGTCGAGTCCTGATTCGCTGATGATGCGTTCGTTGCCGCTGATGTAGCCGTCGTCGATCACCACGACCAGATGCACCCGGCCCTGGGTCGGCTGGGGGTTGCGCATGAACCGGCCGCGTTCCATCAGTTCGGTCTGCAACGCCGACTCGAGTTCACCGAGGGAGGTGTAGAGCATCCTGGCCGAACCGAGACCGTCACGCAGCGACGGATGTTGTACGTGCGGTAGCCATTTCGCCCAGGCCCACTGCGCGTCCTGGTCGGCGCAGACGATCGCCACGGCGAGATTGTCCGGGCCGTGGAAGGTGGTCAGCTCCATCAGCATCGCGCGGACCAGTTCCCGGCCCTCGTCGAGATCACCACCGATATTGATGGCGGGGAACGCGCGCAACGAGACCGCGGTCGGTAGTTCGTGCACCACCGAATGGGTTCGGACGAAACGGCGCAGCGCCACGGTGGAGACCGGTTCCAGGTCTTCGAGCGGGCCGGTCTCGGGGCGGGCCAGTTTGGTGGCCAGGCGGTGACTACCGACGCCGACCCGCACGTGCCCGAAGTCGGGATCGCTCGGGCGACGTTCCCACATCCGTCTGCTGCCGATCAGCGAAGGCAGGTCGGCCGGCTCGGGATGGCTCCAGCCCAGCGCCTCCAGCTGCTTGACACCGGTGCGACGCACGTCTTTTCGCACCTGGGCGAGGTAGCGGAAGTAGTCCTTGCGTTCCTCGTTGAGCTCGACGGCGCGCTTGGGGCCGCCGCCGCGCATGCCCGCCATCATGCCGACCATCGACATGAGCATCATCATCGGGAACATCATCATCATCGGATTGGCCAGCAGATTGCGGCCCATCGTCGCCATCATCGCGATCATGCCGACAACCGCGATAACCATGATCACCGGCATGATCTTCATCATCAGCGGCGACGGGATGGCCCGCTCGATCTCCGGTGGCGGGGTGAGCGCGACCTCACCACCCGGTGCGCGCGGCGGCGCGATCCGGGGGCGTCGGACGAAACCTTCGGTGGCCATCGATCCCTCTACTCGAATTCGTCGTTCAGGTCGGCGCGCCGCGTGCGGAACGGGAAGGCGAACGCGGCGCCGATGCCAAGGGCAGCCAGCAGGGTCAGCGATCCGGCGATCGCGATCTGCCGCGGCCGCGGGTCGGGGTCGGGCGCGACGAACGGAGCCGCGATCGGATGCCCCACATCGGCTCCCTGGCTCGGCGGTTCGCTGGCCAAGGGGGCGGTGAGGGCGGCCAGCGGGTCGATCAAGCCCGCGCCGATGGCGTCGTCACGGCCCCGGCCCGGTGCGTGAGCGGTGCGGGTGATCCGGTCGATCACCTGCTGGGCGGACAGATCGGGGAAGCGTGAGCGCACGAGCGCAGCCAGTCCTGCCACATACGGTGCGGCGAAACTGGTTCCGTCGACGGGTTGCAAACCGTTCATGGTCTGCACGCCGTCGACCAGTCCGGTGCCGCCGGGTCGGCTGTCGAGCGAGACGATGTTGCGCCCGATCGCGGCGGCCCCGACCCACGGCCCACGCAACGACAGGGCCGAGGGTTTTCCGTCGGCGTCGACCGAGCCGACGGCGAGCACGTAGGGCGTGAACCAGGCGGGCGAGGCGACGGTGGTCACCGAACTCCACCCAGACCCTTCGTTCTGGTTCTGGCACGGGCCGCCCTGCTCCACATTGCCCGCGGCCGCGACGACAACCACATTGCGCTCGTAGGCGTACTTCACCGCGGCGCCGAGGGCGGCGTCGGAGGTGTCGGAACCGGCTGCGGTGCAGGCGACTTCGGAGATGTTGATGACAGTGGCGCCCATGTCGACCGCGCGGACGACGGCACCGGCGAGAGTGAGGACACTGCCGTAGCCGTCGCTGCGCAGAGAACCGGGCGGCTTGTCCGAGCCCTGCCGGTCCTTGCGCTCATAGGCCAGGCTCAACTGGCGGATGGCGAGAATCTCGGCGTCGGGGGCGACGCCGACGAACGCGTCCTCGGATGACGGCCGGGCGGCGATGATGCCCGCGACAAGCGTGCCGTGCCCGTCGCAGTCGACGGTGCCGTCCGAATCGCTGACATAGTCGCCACCGGCCTGCAGGGCGGGCAGTCGCGGATGCCGGTTCACGCCGGTGTCGATCACCGCGACCTTCTGTCCCGCACCACGACTGAACTGCCACGCCGACGGTAGATCGAGTACCCGTTGCGCCATCGGCGGCTCACTGGGAGGACTTCCGCGCAGCACCGGTTCCGCGCACAGTTCGCGCTGTTCGGTCGGTTCGAGCGGAGCGGGCCTGCCACTCAGCGCCAGTGCCGCGTCGAGCGCACCCGGGTCGATCCGGGGCGGGGAGATGGCGGCGGCCGGCGCTGGGAAACCGGCGACCGCACCCAGTACGGTCGCCGCGCAGACCAGCCGCAGCACCGTACGCCGCAGGGGTGGCCGGGTCATATGTTGCGGGCGGTCGAGTACACGTCCATGACCCACAGCGCGAGCGGGATCATCGTGATGATCAACAGGTATTCGAAGATCTCGATCATCCGCCTGGTCACCGGGGTCACCTCGACATGCGGTCCGATCACCCCGAATCCGACCACACTGCCCGCGGTGACCAACAGCAGTGCCACAGCGGCGAATTCGAGCGAGTCGTGGCCGAGGCCGAGGCCCGTGAGCAGCGCGAGCACGATGAGCGCACCGGCGACGATGAGGGTGGCCGCCTGCACCAGGTCGGCGTAGGACCGGCCACGCAGGCACAACACGATCGCGGTGACGACCGCGAGCGCGACCCCGCCGGAGTGGAACGGCCCGAACGGATCGGCGGCCCCGATCGCGCCGACGAGCGCCGCCAGCGCGCACGCGACCACGAGCCCGGTCTGGATCTGGTTGGCCACCCGCGCCCGCTCACCGAGGCCGGACGCCGAGGGCAACGCGATCGCGCCGACCGCGCCGATTCCCTCGATGGTCGGACGCTGTTCGTGGTCGGCCGGGTCGATCGCCCCGCCCGCCGTCGGCACGGGCGGAATCGGCAGTCGGGCGGTCACCGCCGCCAGCCGCGCCACCGACGACAGCAGGATCACAGCGGCGACGAGCACCCCGGCGAACAGCTTGGCCAGCCCCGGATGCCAGATGAGGTAGATCGTGGCGGCGAGCGCGCCGAACACACCGACGGTGATCGCGGCGGCGAACAACCCGGCCGCGATTCCGGTGACCCGGTAGCCGATCACCCCGGTCACCAACAGCGCGACACTGCCGAGCATCACCTGACCTGCGCCGAGCGAACCAGGCACCAACAATGCCGCACCGCCGAACATCAGCAGCAGCGCGTCCAGCGAAAGCCAGGTTCCCGTCACCGAATCCGCGAACTTGCGCGCCGCGATGCCCGCGGCCGCCGACGCGGCGATGCCACACCCGAGCAGGGCGAGCGCGGGCGCGAGGGGGTCGCTGTCGGCACGCGAGACGGCGAGCAGCGCCAGCGCGGCCAGGATGGCGACGGTGGCGATCACCAGACCCGTCCACCGCGCCGCCGAACCCGACCAGCCCCGGAATTCGCCTGCGGTGAGCCGGGATACCGCATCGATCACATCGTCGAACAGCGCCGGTGACTCCTTGCGGGTCACCGGGCTCAGCACCAGCAGTTCGCCGTCGTAGACCTCGGCCTCGGTGAGGGTGCGGCTGGGCGCGAGCGGGTCCTGCCCGAGCCGGGCCAGCGTCCAGTGCTGGGCGCGGACCGGGGCGGTGTCCTCGTCCGCATCCGGTAAGCGCGGATTCCGCGAGCGGATCAGCGTCACCAGATCGCCGATGAATCCGGCGATCGGGACAGTGGCAGGCAGTCCGATGTCGAGCTGCGTATCACCCCCGATCACTGAAACTCGGCATAGTTCGGGCTCATTGCCTAACAACGTCGACACCAGTGATGAACTCTCAGTCGTAGCTGACTACTTCCGTTGCGACCACACGGCAGCGTTACCTAATCTAACGGACAGGGCAAACCGGCGCGATCGAAGCTTTACTGCCGGGTTGAACGCCAGCTGTCCACGAGAAGAAGATTTCGGGGTCCGACACCATATGCCAGACATTCGCCAGGCTCAGCGCGCCTTCGACGCCGGTGTCCTCTCGCTCGGCCTGTCCATCGACGGACAGGAATCCGCGCGCGACGAGGAGTACGCGAAGCTGGCCTTCCAGCGTGCGACGGAATGGGATTCGTCGATGTGCGACGCGTGGCTCGGCCGCGCCGCCGCCGGCGAAGTGACCAAGGAGGTGCTGTTCAATCTGCACCGCACCAGCCTCGACTCGCTCGGCCGCGAGCAACGCAGGCTCGGCCTGGCGCCGCGGGCGATGGCGGGCCGGTTCCTGCCCGGGCTCTACATCGACTATCCGCTGGCCGGGCTGACCGAGATCTGGCTGGCGTGGGCCGCACAGCTGATCGCCGACAAGGACTACGACCAGGCCGAGCAGGTCCTCGACCAGCTGGCCGAGCTGCGCCGCAACCGGCCCGACGACCCGGACAAGCAGATCGACGACCGGATCAGCGCCTACATCCGCGGCATCCTGCACTACAACACCCAGCGCTGGCCCGATGTGATGACGGTGCTGGCCGGTTCGGAGCAGTGGAAGGATCCGTACCTGGCCACCGGCGCGCACGTGATGGTCGGTACCGCGTGCGCTCAGCTCGGGTTGTTCGGCGAAGCGGTGCGGCGCATGGAACAGGCCGAGGCAGGCCCGATTCCGTCGGCCAAGTTCACCGCCATGTACAACCGCGGGCTGTGTCTGCGGGAGGCGGGCAACGAGTCCGAGGCGCAGAAACTGTTCGAGCAGGTCTATTCGCAGCTGCCCGACTTCACGGCCAACACCACGGCTATGCGCGACCGCACGTTCCGCATCGTGGTGACCAGCCGCGAGGTGATCGACGCGCGCACCGACAAGTGGGACCCCAACTCCGCACCGTCGCTGGCCGCGATGAACGAGGCCGCCGCCGAGGATCGCGCCAAAACCGTGCTCGCCGAAGCGCGTGCGCAGCTGGACAAGCAGGTCGGGCTGGCGTCGGTGAAGAACCAGGTGGCCAAGCTGCAGTCCTCGGCGCAACTGGCCAAGATCCGTGCCAACAAGGGGCTGTCGAGCCAATCCCGTGGCCAGCACCTGGCTTTCACCGGCCCGCCCGGAACCGGTAAGACCACCATCGCGCGGGTGGTCGCCAAGATCTATTGCGGTGTTGGGCTGTTGAAGACCGACAAGGTGGTCGAGGCCAAGCGTGTCGACTTCGTCAGCCAGAACCTCGGTGGCACCGCTATCAAGACCGAGAAGCTGATCGACAGCGCGATGGACGGTGTGCTGTTCATCGACGAGGCGTACACCCTGATCCAGACCGGTCTCTCCGGCGGTGACGCGTTCGGCCGCGAGGCGGTGGACACGTTGCTGGCCCGTATGGAGAACGACCGCGACCGGCTCGTCGTCATCATCGCCGGTTACGACGGTGAGATCGACCGCCTGCTCGCCGCCAACGACGGTCTGGCCTCCCGCTTCGCCAAGCGCCTCCAATTCCCGTCCTACACCGCCGAAGAGCTCGGCCAGATCGGCGAGATCGTCGCAGGCAGCCGGGATTCGCAGCTGTCGCCCGAGGCGCTCGCGCTGCTCGTGGAGACCTGCGAGCACCTCTACAACATGGAGAGCACCGATCAGAGCGGCCAGCCGCGCCGCGGCGTCGACCTCGCCGGCAACGGCCGTTTCATCCGCAACGTGATCGAGGCCGCCGAGGAGGAACGCGAATTCCGCCTGGCCAACACCGAGGGACTCGACCTCGCCGAGGCCGACGACGACGTGCTGATGCGCATCGAGGAGCCCGACATGCGCACCGCCCTCACCGGAATCGTCGCCACCCTCAACGTGGGTCGGCTACCGAACCTGTCCTGAGAAAACACATCTACCGCAACTCACCGCCTCGCGACACCGACGGGTCCACCGCGAAGTCCGAGCGCGCCAGTATTACTGCGGCAGTGAGTCGTAACTGGTCAGTGCGTCTTTCGCGGACAAGGTCGGGCCGGGCACCAGCTGGCCGATGATCGACCAGGGAGCCAAGCGCGGCTTGTCGCCCAGGCCGAGCACACTCGCGGTGGCCGCGTCGGGGATGCCGTAGCGAATCCCGTTGTCGGCCACATAGAACAGCGACTCGCGGCGCAGACTGCCCGGCTCCGCACCGGTGACCTGTACATATTCGCCGGTGGACGGGGGCAGATACACCGCGTCCATCCGGTCGCCGGTGCCGTCGGAAGTCGAGAGCGTCACCGGCTTGGCCGAATCGGCCAGGGGCAGTTCGGTTCCGGTGAGCAGCGTCACCGTGGCGCGTTCGGCGGGTCCGTCCACCGACTGGCCCTGCGGAGTGGCCTCGCCGGGGTTCTTGGCCCAGTGCACGCACGCCACCGGGGCGTCCTCAGCGGACAGGATGCGCGGCTTGCGCTCCGGGAAGGATTCGATCGGCAGGGTGTTCAGGACAGGCAGGCGATCGAGCGCGTCGGGCGCCAGCTGCGCGATCTCGCGCATCCCGCGTGAGTCGGCATTGCGCAGCAGCTCGGCGGTGAATTCCGACACCGGCTGGACACCGTCGGCGAGCACCACATACATCGACTTCTCGCCGGCGGCTTGCACCCCGGTGACCGAGATGATGCCGCCGACCGGCACATCCGCCAGCTTGCCCGGACCCGGCTCACCCGCCCGGTCGATGGTCGGCACTGTCAGCGGTGGGGCCTGGGTGGTCGCGCCGAGCACCGCGCTCCCGATCGGGCGGGTCTGCTCTCCCGACAGGTCGAGGGTGCGGGCGACCACCGAATTGTTCGGGTCGATCTCGGCCCTGGTCCCCCGGTACACGAGATAGGTCTTCTCGTCGCGACGCACCAGCAGGGCATCGTCCGGTGCGGTGACGCCGACGCGGTCACCGAGTTCGGGCTTGCCGACGATGGCGGTGGTGCGGCCACCGGTGGCACCGGCGGCACTGCCGGCGGCCGACAGCTGGGTGGTCTCGCACAGCGTCCAATTCGAGCTCGAACCCTGCTTGGAACCGGGCAGGGCCGAGGGGGCGCCCGGAATACCGAGCAGCGGGCCACGCGGCAGCGAACCGAGTTTGTCGTCTTTCACCGATTTCGGGGACTGCGCGTCACCGGCGATGAGCCGGGCCGATGCCAGATTCAGCACCGGGTGCAGGGTCTTCTCGCCCTCTTTCGCCTCGACCACCACATACATGGCACCGCTCTGCTTGCCGGTGACGATCAACGCGTCACCGATCGCACCCTGCGGTTTGAGGAATCCGAGAATGGCCGCGCCTGCCACGACGATCAGCCCGAGCACCGCACCGACCAGCATCGATCGGCTCTGTGAACGCATCGGGTCGTGCAACATTCGCACGTCACGGCGGATAAGGGCGTGGTCGAGCCTGCGCAGCAGGAAGCGATAACCATTGACCTGGGCTTTGGTCGTCAGCTGTGCCGGCACCGGGACTCCAATGCTGCGTTGATCACCATCTCGTCGGACACGGTACCGTAAATCCGGAATTGTCCTTCACCATGATTCGACGAATGCCAAGCAGGGACAACTATTTTGAACGACAGCATGAACGCTGGGGAAACCGGCGGCGACAACGTCTACGACACACTGCGTGACCCGGAATTCTGGTTGTTCCGAATGTATCCGCTGCGCGCGTGTGTGCCGGTCGCGGTGCTCGCGGCCGTGGTGGCCTGGATTGTGCTGGCCACCACCGATTCCGGCTACTGGGCGATCGGCGGCGCGGCTGTGGTGCTGCTGATCGGACTTGTCCCGATTCGGCGTCGCCCACCCGCGGTGCGCATCGGTGACTGGCTGGCGCGCCGCTGGCGCAACCGCACCGACACCATCGACCGGGCACCCGCCTTCGACGTGCCGCTGCCGGAGGGTGGTGGTTGCGGTCTGCGCTGGGACGGCGATCTGCTGCTCACCATGCTGCGCATCGACCCGCCGCCGGACTCGCTGAACCTGCTGCGTCGTGGCACCCTGAGCGCCGACCAGTTGCTGCCGCTCACCGAGATCGCGCGCTGCCTCGACCAGTTCGATGTGGAGCTGGTGAGCATCGACGTCATCGCCACCGGCGCACGCACCGCGGGCACCGGCGCCGCGGCCCACCTCTACGACCGGATCCTCGGCCCACTGCCCGCCATCGCCCACCGCACCTGCTGGCTGGTGCTGCGTCTCGACCCCGTGGCCAATGCCGCCGCGGTCGACAAGCGCGGCGGTGGCGCCACCGGCGCCCTGCGCACCATGATCATCGCCACCCGCCGGGTGGCCAACCGGCTCGCCACCCACGGCATCGACGCCGCGATCCTGACCGCCACCGAGATGAACAGCGCGGTCCGCGAACTCGCCCACGGTTTCGATCCCGCCCGGCTCACCGAGACCGCCGACGGCCTCGAATCCGAATTCGGCAGGCACCTGACCCACTACCAGTTGACCGCTCCCATGATCAGCACCGGTGGGCTTGCCGAGATCTGGTCGCTGCCGACCTTGTCGACAACGGTCACCCTGCGCCTGCACCCCGGCACCCGCCGGGTGGAGCGGGCCGACGACCGGGCGGGCACCGTGGTCCTCAACGCCGTCGTCCGCTTCGACACCGCGGCGCCCTACGAACAGCCGCCCCTCGCCGGCCTGCGTGAACTCCCCGGCAGCCAGCGCCGCATCCTGCTCGACACGCTGCCCCTCGGCGCCGCCGACGATTTCGGCGGCCGCGACGGCTACCGCGGCACCCTGGCCGCCCTCACCGACATCGCCGTACCGACCACCGGTTGCGGCCAGCTCATCGGCGCCGACGAACGCGGCCAGGGCATCGCCGTCCCCCTCATCGGCGCGGGCACCCGCCACGTCGACGTCATCGGCAATCTCGACCTGGCACAACAGGTGGTCCTGCGCGCCACCGCGCTCGGCGCCCACGCCGTAGTCCACACCTCGCGTCCCCAGGCCTGGCACTCCATGGTCGCCAATCTCGCCACCCCCCAACTCCTGTCGATCGCCCCCCGAGCCGCCGGCGCCTCCCCCCAACCCCCGCCGGGACCCCCACCGGTCCCCGCCGCCCCCTACCCGACCACCACGGTCCTCGTCTTCGACGGCATCGCCCCGACCACCCACCTCGGCGGCGCGACCATCATCGAAGTCCGCACCACCGAACGCGACCCCGAAGCGGTTCCACCCGACGTCACCCTCGTCCAGGATCCCTACGCCCCCAACCGCATCACCGTCCGCACCAGCACCGGCAGCGCCACCGTCTCGATGGTCACCACCCCCGACGAAATGCACTACATCGGCGAATCCCTGGTCGCCTCCCGCTGAATCCGCCCCCGCCCAGGCCGACCCCGAGGAGGCATTGCCCGCGAAGCGGGCAAGCGGCCCGGCCGAACGAAAAACGGGGCTGGACAAAGTGCCGAAGGCACGAGTCCAGCCCCGTTTTTCGTTCGGCCCCAAGGGGGCCGCGCTCGAGCGCGCCAGCGCTCCAAATTTCAGAACCCGGCGAATCCGTCGCCGACCTTGCCGTCGGCCTCGAGCGCGCGGCTGAGCGCGGCCTCGACCTGTGCGGCGAGCTTGTCGAGCTTGTCGAGGGTGTCGGTCAGCTCGGTGGTGACGTTCTTGTGCGCGGTGTCGAAGCTGGCGATAGCGCTGTCACCCTGCAGGTTGGCCCGGAAGTCCGAAGCGGCGCCTTCGAGTTCGTCGATCTCGCCCTTCATCTTCCCGCCGTAGGTCTGCAGGTCGTTGAACAGCTCGTTCATCGCCGCGGGATCGTAAAGAATGGTCATGAGCTCAGTTCCTGTTCGTGTCTGATTCGCGGTCAGAGGTTGGTGTAGCTGCCGCCACCGCCGCCGGCGCCGCCGCCGGACAGGCCGCCCTGGTCCATGTTCACCAGGGTGGACTTGCCGCCGTTGACGGCTTCGGTGAGGCGGTCGAACTTCTTGTTGAGGGCGTCGGCCTCGTCGTGCCAGGCCTGGGCGACCTTCACGAATTCGGAGGAGGCGTCACCCTTCCAGCCGCGGAGCACGGCCTGGGCCGCGTCGTCGATCTGACCGACCGACGTGCGCAGGTTGTTGATGGTGCCTTCGAGCTTGGAGACGACGCCGTCTACGCCGCCTGCTTCTACACCTACTGGTCCCTGAGGGGGCATGTGCCGAACCTTTCTTACTTGATGGTTGAAACGAGAGTTGGCTTAATCGGGCTGCCACCTCCCACCGGGAAGCCCCTCGAGGAGCGCACCGACTGCCTGCGTGAGGCGGTGGTCGGTGCCCGGCGTGATGGTCGACCACACCTGCCCGTCGGGCGCCGTTGCCGGCGTCACGACGACCCGGCCGCGCGCGGTGTCGTATACCGCGACCGCGCCAGGGGCTCGGGTGGTCAGCCCGTCGTGGTGGACTTCGGCGACGATCTCGGTGTAGCCATGGCAGCTGCCGAAGACCGCGCCGAGGACGGTCGCCTGGTGCGCGTCGATGCCGAGCGCATACATCGCGTCCACGTAGTCGGAGGTGGTTTCGGCGGCATCCAAGCGGGCCGCGAGGTCGTCGGCGAGGACGCTCACGCTCGCTGCTTCGGCGGGCGCGCAGGAAGGGAGCGCGGCGAGCAGCAGACGGGTGAGTTCGCGTTCGGTGCCGTCGATGGTGCTGGTGGTGATGTCGTAGGTACTGCCGGTGTAGACGGCGGCAGCGTGACCGGTGCCGCGCCGAGCCAGGCAGATCCGGCGCCGGTTGTCCTCGCCGTAGCCGCGGGCGACCAGTTCGGCGTCGGGTTGGGCGAGGGTGTGGACAGCCGCGGCGAGTTCAGGTTCCACGTCGCCGTAGGCGTCGAAAATGCCCGTGGCGGTGAGTTCGGCGACGGCGGCGTCGCGAGCGGCACGCCAGGCGTCGAAGGTGTCCTGCCGTGGCCCGACGCCGAGGACGAGCGGAAGTGTTTGCACGCCGAGCCGTTCGGCGACGGCGAGGAGGGCGTCGTTGGTCAGTGTGGTCATGACCGGCCCTCCGCGGTGGTGTTCGTGGTCGGCGCGGCGGCACGTTCGGCGACACCGAGCACGGCGGGCGCGGCTCGGATCTCGCCTTCGGCGACCAACTGGTCGGCTTCCTCGTGGGCGAGACCCGCGCGGGGGAATCGGTGCGCGGTGTCCTGCCCGCCCGCCGCGGGAGCCATGGCCGCCGGGGCTACTGGTGCCGCCTGTCCGGTGGGCGTGGCCACGGAAGTCGGTTGCGGCGTGGTGGTGACAGCGGTTGCCGATTGCGCGAAAACTGGTGCGCGATAGGCAGTCTGGATGGGGGCGGGCATCGGTGGCAACGCGCCCATGCCCATACCCGCACCAGCGATGCCGAGAGAGCCCGACGCGGCGGGCGTCGAGGCCGGGTTGCCCGATTGTTCGCCGGTGAGTGCGGTTTCCGGCGCGATCGGTGGCGGCGGTGCGTGCAACCACGGGGTGGAAAGCGGTTCGGTGGCGGCTTCGTAGCTGCGCATCACCCGGGAGGCGACGGCCTTCGCCGCGTCGGCCTCGGTGTCGGTCTGCGCGGCGATCGCCTTGATCGGAGCGCCGAGAGCCGTGCCGACCTGTTCGAGTGCCTGCTGCATCGCGGCGATCGCGGCGATATCGGCGGTGTTGGGCATGGCCAAGGCCGCCACTTCGTAGGCAAGCACCTGCGCCTGCAACCGAGCCGCGTTGGCGGTGGCGGCGGCGGCGGTTTCCAGCAGCCATTCGCGCAGGGCCGAGATCCGTTCCCACACTTGCTCGCTGCTGCCCGATTTCCAGGAGCCGCGCAAGGTGTGCAGCACCTGCTCGTAGTCGAGCGCGGCCGCGCCGAAGGCCGCGGCGAGCCGCGTCCAGGCGGCGGCCGCGTCGGCCATCGGCATCGGTCCGGCACCGGAGGTGAGGTCGGTGGCGAGCTTGGCCGGCTCGCGCGCCTCCCACACCACTCCGGTGAAGCCGGGCTGCGGTGGTTCGATCATTTTCCGGTGAAGCCGCTGGTGTTGTCGGTTTCCATCCGGTCGAAATCGGCGACCTGGGAACGCAGGGTGGCGGCGAGCTTGTTCATCTCGTGCGCACCCGCCTCGGCTCCGGCCAGGTAGTCGTCGGCGACGCTGTTGGCGGTGGTCGCGGCGCGCGCCGACACCTCGTCGGTTCCGGCGGGAGCCACCCGCAACGCGGGGGCGACGGCGGTGAGTTCGGTGGTGAGCCGGTCGGCGATGCCGTCCAGGGCCGCGGCGGCTTTACTCGCCGCGGTGGAATCGAATTCGAAGGTGTCAGTCATTGCCACTCCTGTCGTGGTCGGGCCGCGTCACAGTGAGAGTTCCTTGTCCGGGGGAGCTTCGGCGGCCATCGGTTCGGCTGCGCCGACCACGGGGGTGGAGACACCCTCGATCCGGCCGACTACCTCGTCACCGTGGCTACCGGTGACCAGCTGGGAGTGCACGGCTTCGTTGTCGCCGCCTTCCACCGCCCGCGCCATCGGCATGCCCGCGCCCGCGGCACCCATCGGCATCATGCCCGGTGCCGCTCCGCTCGCCGCGGCGGTCGTCATGTTCGCTCCGCCCGAGGTGGTGGCGCCGGACGTGGCGACCGCACCGGTGCTGCCGACCGTCGACAACCCACCACCGCGACCGCCCTGCCACGGGCTGAGCGGTGTCGACGCCGCGCCCGCCGCCCCGATCGCGCCGATGCCACCGCCGATCGCGCCCCCACCGCCGCCACCCGCGCCGAGTGCTCCCTCCGCCGTCTCCGCACCATCTGCGGCGATCTCGCCGCCGGTGGCCGACACGTCGGAGGTGGTGCTGGTCGACAGCGAATTCACCTGCTCGGCAAGCGAACCGATCGAGGACGCCGCCGTGCTCGCGGTGCTGATCAGCGGGGAGATCAAACCCATCAGCTGGCTCAGCGAATCGGCGCCCGAGGACACACCGGTCGGCGCGTTGGTCACCTGGACCTTCTCCCCCGCCTGCATCATCTCGCCGCTGCGAGCGATCATCTCGGCCTTGGTCTCGGCGGTGATGGCCAGACCTTCGGCCATGGCTTCCAGGGTGGCGGCGATCAGCACCGCCTGCCCGCCGGGCGTCGCCGCGTAGAGCGGGGCAAGGGCCAGCGTGGCGGAGTAGCGCGCGATCACCGCGGCCAGCTTGGCCCCACCGACCGCGACATTGCCGGCCGCGTGAGTGAGTACCGCCTTCTCGCTGGTGCTCTGCGCGGCGAGTTTCGCCCCATCTGTCTGCGCCGCCGTCGCCTTGTTCGCGGCCTCCATCGCGGCGGCGCTCTGCCACAGCTGCATCACCGTCTGCAGCGCGGTCGACCCGAGCGACATCACCGTCTCGAGCACGGAGCTGATGTTCGTGAGCGCCTCGGCGGGATTCGTCGACGTGCCGGTACCCGAGGTGTCGCCCGTGCCGCCGAGTGCGCCCGTGCCGAACGCCGAAGCCAGCTCGGTGAGCGGGCGCATCAGGGCGGTGAGGTCGATCGTCGGCAGCGGCGGCATCTCCGGCAGCTGGATGAACTCCGGCAACTGCGGCAACTGCGGCAGTCCCATCGAGCTGAGCACCTGGCTCACCGGCTGGTCGAGCATCGGAGCCAGCGAACTGCCGCGCAGCAGCTCCAGCACGGTCGGGTCGACCGATCCGCTCGCACCCGCCGTATTTCCCCCGGGGTACGTCATGGCTACTGGTCGACCGACGCGATGCCCAGTTTGGAGGCCCCGTCGGCACCCTCGTAGGTGGTGGCGGCCTGGGCGGCGGTGAGCGCCGTGCCCGCGTGCACCGCGGCCAGCTCGGCCACCGACGTGAGGTGGTTGGCCTGGGCGTAGGCGAACGACATCAGGAATTCCTGGCCGATCAGGCCGAAAACCGGCACGGCGGCGGCCATGGTGGCGACCTGGTCGACCGCACCGGCCTGCGCGACCCCGGCCGCCATGGTGGCCGAGGCACCCGCGTACGCGCGGACGGCGTCGGGAACTACCGCAACTTGGTTCATGGCTTTCGTCCAATCTCGAAACAGCCCACGGTGTTTCGTTACTTTATCTACCCGTCATAAGCCTGCGCCACGCATATCCGTGGTTAAGAACAGTTGAATCTCACGTGCCCGCTCGGTTGTACGCGGTCACCAGCTCGGCGCGGGAACCGAAAGCGCGATGCGCGGCGGCCCGTGCCGTCTGCACGAGGACCCGCTCGAAGTCGGCGGGCGACAGCTTGGCGATCGCCCCGGTGAACTCCAGGCCGACCAGCGCTCCGCTGCCGTCGACAGTCACGGTGACCGCCCCGTCGGGCGAGGTTTCCTGTGCCCGGATGTCGTTGGTGGCCTCGGCCAGATCCTGCAGCCGGTAGAGCTGACCCTGCACCTTCGCGATCAGCTCGTCCATGGTTTCGACCATCGCCGAGTCCTCCCTCCTCTTCGCCGGATCGACAGCTCTAAACCGAACGCAGCCAGCTCTGCGGTTCGGTGTCGTATTCCTGCTCTTCGACGATCTCCGCGGCAGCCACCTCGGCTTCGGTCGGCAACCCGGTCGCGGCGAGCAGGGCTGGATCGAAACCCGCCTCCGCCAGCTGGTTTCGGCGGGCCAACCCGGCGCGCTTGGCCGACTTCTGGCACAGTCGCAGGATCTCGGCGGCCAATTCGGCTGGGTCACGCCGCAATTGGTCCGCGTCGACGGTGACGCCGAGCGGCAGTCCCTGCTCGGTGGTGCGGACCGCGATCGCGCCCGTCAGCGATGCCGCGGTGAACTCCGTCGGAAACTCGTCCATGGTTTCCCCTCCCTTCGCAAGCTTACGACCGATCATCCCTGATGGCTCTGACAACTTCCGCGATCTGACTGTTGATCAGCGAAACCAGCCGCCTGCGATCGGCGCCGACCGCGACCGGCGGTGTGCCGGGCACGATCACATAGCGACCGTCGTCGGTCAGATCGCGCCAGCCGAGCCGCAATCGCAGGATGCCACGCGGACCGAATCGAGACCAGCCCTGTTCGACATCGATGAAGCCGTCACGGTCCAGGCTCGCCTGCTGAAAGGTCTTCGTCTGCACCGCGGCGTCGTCGTCGTAGTGCTGCACCAGTGAGCGGCCGTAGGAGTGATCGAACTGGTCACCGGAGGGTTCGTCGAGGGTGATCTCCCGGCTGCGGCCGGGTTCGGCCGCGGGCAGCTGACCGGCGACAACGTCACCGAGGGACAGCGCGGCGTGCCGGGTGACGACGAATCCGTCTGCGTGATACAGGGTTCGGCCCGGACGCTGACGCACCAGATATCCGACGTCACCCTTGCGCACCGCGAGCATGCGCACCGAGAGCGTGGGATCGGTGAGTCGTTCGCCGCCACCGTATCCACGCACGACCACCCGAATATCGGGCTTGGTGAGCACCGCGATGATGTCGTCGAGCTCATGCCCCCAGCGCTGCTTGATCCTGATCCAGTCCTGTCTCAGCGCGTACTCCGCTTCGTCAGCGGAGCACGGCTCGCTGGAGTGGATGAACGGCTCGGGCATGTACTCGGCTTCGATACCGGCCCACAACGCTTCGAACTCCGCGCCGGTGAATTCCCAAGTGGGCGTCACTGTTCCACCACTGGTCTCGCAACGATCGGCGCGTCACCGAGCGCCTCGTCAAGATGCTCCACCGAGTCGAGGTAGTCGGCGCGCTTGTGCTCCTTCTGCTGGCCCTGCCCACCGGCACCAGCACCGCCCATCGGCGCCATCGGCATGCCGCCCATCGGCGTGCCCGCGGCCGACGAGGCGACGCCTGCCCGGAACGCGGACTCCATCCCGGTGGCGGCCGACGCGCGCGGGAACAGTTTGGAGGCGCTGTCCAGACTCGGGGAAAGCGGCGAGGCCCCCGCACCGGCGCCACCACCGCCCGCACCGGAGCCACCACCTCCGCCACCGCCTTTGCTCGCGGCATTGAGCGCCTTCTTCGCTTGTTCCTGCAGCGAACTGAGCCCGGCCGCGCTCGGAATCCCCGCGAGCGAGCTCTGTTCGGCGGCCGAGGAAGCCTGTTCCAGCGCGGACTGCGCGGCGGAACTGGCCTGTTCGAGACCGGATTGCAGGGCCGAGGTCAGCTGATCGGTCGAGGACGAACCAGAACCGGAACCAGATCCCGTCGAGCCGTTCGAACCGAGCCCTCCGTTGCCGTTGGTGTCCGCGCTGCCGTTGCCCAATTGGTTACCGGACTGCTGTTGCTGCAGGTCGGCCATCGCCTTCTTGAACGCGGCGGAAGTGTCGCCCGAGCCCGAACCACTGCCTGAACCCGATCCGGAGCCACTTCCGCTGCCGTTTCCGGAGCCGTTCCCGTTCCCGTTCCCGTTGCCGTCGCCGTTGCCGGTCCCGTTTCCAGATGTCGGCGCGGTCGGCTCGGGCAACGTGGCGATATGACTCGACGTCGCGTTGACTCCGGGCACGTAGGTGGACATCAGTACGTTCCGCGCGTTCTTCGCGGCCTCTTCCTTGGCGGCCTGCAGCTCGCTCTGCTTGACAGACGACGGGATGTACAGCGTGCTGTCCAAGCCTTGTTTCGTAGCGGAAAGCCAACCGGCCGCGTACTCCAGCGCGACAGAAATCTGGCCCATCTGCTCGACCAGCTTCTGGTTGCCTTCGTGGTAGGCGTTCATGGCCGCCCTGGCCCGGGTGGCACCGCCCGGGCTCGTCCAGTTCTTCGAACTGTCGCCAACTTTCGCGTTCAGGTCATCGAAAGCCGGCTTCACCTGGTTCTTGAGCAACGTCCAGTCCGCGGCCGCCGTCCGCAATCTGGCAGGCACGCCCTCGATGGAAACCCGGATCATGTTGAGCTCCTCATAGCTGTAGGAGCCAGGATTCTCCGCGGTCACCTCGGCCGGATCGAAGTTCTTGCCATTGATGAGCTCGTTCGGAATGTTCGCCGAGCCGGCGGCCGGCATGGGTACGAGCGGTGGAACCTGGGTGGTGACGCCGGGGAGGTACGGGGGTGCACCCTGCGACACCGGAGGCAGGGGCAACACAGGCGCCGAGGAGCTGACTTTGTCACCCTTGGACTTGCTCTGCTCGATAGTGGTGCGCAGCTGGTTCATATCGACCTCGCTGGCGGTGTCGGCACCTTTGTAGCTCTTGGCCGCATCCATGAAGGTGGTGGCGACGTCGTCGAGGATCGTCTGGTGCTTACCGAGGACGGTCGCCAGCTCACCGGCCTTGTCCGAGAACTGTTTCGCCAGCTGCTGCCCCGAATCCAACGAGGAGAACCGTGCGAGCTGTCCGACCAGATCGGTGGACGATTTGACCGAGTTCACCTTGATCCGGGCATCGGTGGCCGCGTTCACCAGATTCGGCAGCGCCGACGGCTCGAGGACCAGCGCCCCATCCGAAGCCGACGAACGCAGGCCAGACCACTGTTGGGCCGCCGATGGTCCAGTCGGTGTCATGTCCGAGCCCTCCCTGTCGTCCTGATCACCACGGCCGTCCCACCGCGCGGCGCTCCCAAGGCACCGCCGATTCGCACGGCTTGCTAACGATTCTACGGTCCGACAGATGAATTCCGCATGTACAGCGGCGATCCCGCCGGTGGCGGGGGTGCGAGCATCCGGGTCACCAGCCGGCGTCGGTGGCGGTGCGCGATGGGTCCCGCGAGCCGTCCTCCTCGTTGGACGAGAGACGTTCCCGCTCCGGCGAATTGGGTGGCTCGAGGGAGGCTTCGACCGGCTGCGGAATGGTGAAATCGCCGATGCCCTCGACCAATTCGGTGAGCTTGGGCAGGCGAGCGCGTTCGGTCTGCACCGGCGCCATCAGCTCGCGGGTCTTGCGGGCGACCTCGGCCGCGGCCTGCTGGGCGGCTTCGGTGACGGCCTTGGCGATCTCGGTGTAGGTGAGGTCGTCGATGTCGGAGGCGAACTTCGTCTCGATCACCTTGTAGTCGGCGTTGACCGTAACAGTGACGCGTTTGCGAACGGTCGCGCTGGCAACCAGTTTCGCCCGGTCCTGCTGGACCTGCCCGATCGCCCGCAGCTGCTGCTGGACGGTCTCGAGGATGTCTTCCATCTGAGCTTTGGCGTGTTCATTGGTCATGCCCGAATCCCTCCGACTTCCGAGCCCTCCCGACCGGCTCGTCGGTGAGGGAGCACACCACACCCGCCCCGCGCGCGCAACAGCACATCATCGCGCCAGGCCGACGGTGTGGGTGCCGAGCAGGCCGCCGAGATTCAGCTCGAACCAGGCGGCGTCGACGTGATAGGCGTCCGCGGGGAACACCCGGGTGAACGCCTCCCTGGCGACGGCCGCTCGCTCGGCCGCCGTGACCAGACCGGGTACGGCTTCCTTCTGTGCCTGCGAAGCCCGTTCGCCGAGCAGCCCGGTGAGCACGTCGACCACAGTTCTGGTGTCCCACATGCCCGGAACGGCCGGGGCGAGCGCGTCGGCGCCCGGCGAGGCGCCGCGGTACCAGCGGCCGCCCTCCCACCAGTAGCAGAAGGTGAGCAGGCCGTTCTCGGCGCGCCGGTTGAGCACCGGCGCCGCGACCCAGTCCGGGGCACCGAGGTAGAAGTCCGGCATCGGCTGGTCGTTGTTGTAGACGGCGTCGAGTTCCGGCGCGTTCCACACCCCGCCGGAGAGCACCGCGCGGTCCCCGGGGAGCAGGCACAGGGTGGAACCGCTGAACGACGCGCCCTCGAAGACGTGGAAGGCGGGCGTCACGCGCGGGCCCCACTTGGAGCCGACCGCGACGAACGCGGCGGCGATCAGTGCCCACCGTCGCGCCATCGGTTCCAGGGCGGGGAACTCCGCATCCGGCGCCGAGCCGACCGCCGTACGACCCGCCGCCGCGTCCGCGCGTGCTTGCTCGGCGGCGGCCACCGGGCCGCGCACCTGCCGGTTGTCGTGGCCGATGTAGGCGGCCAGCCAGACCGGCAGGTGGTCGCGCGGATAGATCTCGATGTCGGTGCGGTACACCGTCGGCGGGAAGAGCTGGTCGTCGGGGAACGGCTCGTCGCCGTAGTCGTAATCGACATCCATCCGGCCCGCCGAGGTGAGCGTGAGCAGGTAGCGCCACCACGGACCGTCACCCATCGACGCGGACACATGGCGATGCTCGCGCAGCAGGTCGAGCAGTTCCGGGCTGGGGAACACGCGCGCGAAACGTTCCTGCTCGTCGTGGAAGACGATCATCGACACCTCGGCCGCCGCGGTCATCGCGAACGACGCCTCGACCTTCGACCAGCCCGTTGGACCAAGGGCCGCAACCGTTTTCGCGATGCGATGGCTCAGCGCGGTGGCACGATCCGGCACCCCGTCGTCCTCGACGACCACCCTGGTGAGGGTGAATCCGACATCGGGTTCACCGGCCAGCTCCTCAGCCACTGCACACTCCTTCGTCTAGTCCCGGTGCTCGCCGTACCGCGCGATCACGGCGCCGGACTCGTCCCACACGGTGCGGGTGAGCAGGGCGCCGTCGGGGGCGAAGACGGTTTCTTCCTCGATGTTCCCGTCGGGGAACCAGGTGGTCCAGGTGCCGACCTCGTGCCGGTCGGCGTACTCGCCGCGCAAGCGTGGGGTGCCGTCGAGGTACCACGCCCGGGTCGGTCCGTCGCGGTATCCGTCTGCGTAGGTGGACAATTCGGTGATGGGGGCGCTCGGTGCGGGGCGGCGGAACTCCTGACCGGTGAACGGTTCGCCGCGGTAGTACCTGCGGATTTCCTCGTCGTCCCACCGCAATTCGGGGTCGTCGGCGGAGATCGCGTCGGCGGTGATGCCCTTGCGGGTGCGCTCGTCGGCGAATTCGACCAGCTCCCCCGCCTCGTTCCACACCGAGTGGGTGAGCAGCACACCGTCGATGTCGTAGACGTCTTCGAGGCGGCGGGAACCGTCGGGGTACCACTCCTGCCAGGTGCCGACGGGGCGGTTGCGATAGAACTCGCCGTTGTAGCGCATGGTCCCGTCGGGGTACCAACCCGACCAGTCGCCGTCGCGGTCGCCGTCGTCGTAGCTCCAGTACTCGCGCCACGTGCCGTCGGGGCGGGTGTGGGTCACCGCACCGCTGTAGGGCTCGCCGCGGTACGACAACCGGCCGGTCGCCGGGTCGATTCGCACGTCCGGATCGTTCCATTCGATCGGATCGTCACTCACCTGGGGAAACCTCTCCGATCGGTCGAGCACGGTCGCTGAAGATTGTCATCCGGTCGGCCGGATCGGCAACCACGTTACGGATCAGCAGACCCAGGTCCAGCTCCGGTGGCAGGGCCGGGTAGATCAGCTCACCCATCGGCCTGCCGTTCACGGCCACGCTGAACCGCGTCATCCGCTGCGGTGATCGTTCCCAGCCCACCTGCGCGAGACCGCTCAACTCGATCGGCTGGATGCCCACCTGCACCATCAACCGCTCGCCGAGCCGGTAGAAGACCACCGTCACACCACCGAGATCGGCATACAGCCCGTCGGTGCCCGACAGTCCAGGCGGCGCGGGACGCAACGACCCGGTCTGCGGATCGAATTCGGCGGGCAGACCACCCGCGTACGGACGGACCACCACCACAGCCGGCTCGGCGGGCATCCGATACTCCGCCCCGTACGGCCTGCGCTGCCCCTGCCGCCCACCATTCGGCGGCAGAACCGGCGGCGGATACATCGGCGCCCCGCCCGCCGAGTACCCGTTCCCCGCCTGCTGAGTTCCGTACCCACCCTGACCGTGCCCAGGTGCGGAGGACTGCCCGTTTCCCGGCGGATACGGCTGGTCGCCACCGACGAACGGTTGCGCGTAACCCGGCTGCTGATAGGGGTTTCCGTTCCCCGGTTGGTAGGGCTGAGCGTTGCCCGGCTGGAAGGATTGACCGTTCCCTGGTGGGTACGGTTGGCCGTTTCCGGGCGGGTAGGACTCGCCGTTGCCCGGGGAGTACGGCTGACCGCTCCCGGGCACAAACGGCTGACCATCGCCCGGCTTGAACGGCTGGCCGTTGCCCGGGGGGAACAGCTGGCTGTTGCCCGACTGGTGCGACTGACCATTCCCCGGGGGGAACACGTGGTCGTTCCCAGGAATGTGGGGCTGACCGTTGCTCGCCGTGTAGGGCTGGCCGTTGGCCGGTGGGAACGAGTGGTCAGGCCCTGGTGGGAACGGCTGGTTGATCCCCGGCGGATTGGGCTGGCCGTGTCCCGGTGGGAACGGCAGGCCGTCCGGCGGGGTGGGCATGACCGACCCCGGCGGCGGCGTCATCCACGGCGGAAGCGGTGGAATGCTCGGCCTTTCGCTCGGCGGCGTCGGGGGAACGGGCCATGGTGGCGGGGTCGGTTCGCCCGGCGTCGGGTCCGACGGCAACGGGAGCTGAGGTGGAACCGGGGGTACCGGCGGTACGGGAGGCACCGGCAGCTCCGGCGGCACCGGCAGCTCCGGCGGCACCGGCAATTCCGGCGGCACCGGCGGTTTCGGGGGCACCGGAGGTTCCGGAGGCAGTGGAAGCTCCGGCGGCTCAGGCAACTTCGGCGGCACCGGGGGTACAGGAGGCTGCGGAGGCACCGGCGGATCTGGCGGAATCGGCGGTTCCGGCGGCACAGGAGGCACCGGCGGTTCCGGCGGCACGGGAGGCACCGGCGGCTGCGGAGGCTGCGGAGGCTGCGGAGGCACCGGCGGCACGGGTGGCTGCGGAGGCACCGGCGGCACGGGTGGCTGCGGCGGCACAGGGGGTTCCGGCGGGCACGGTTTGTCCGGCGGAATCGGAGGAAGCGGTGGTTGCTCAGGCGGGCGCGGGGGCTCGGGCTGACGCGGAGGCTCCGGTGGGCGCGGAGGATCGGATGGTTCTGGAGTTACTTCCAGTGGGGGTACAGGCCACTCGACAGGGTCGAACAGTGGGACTTCGAGCTCCACCTCGTACTCGTGCGGGGGGTGTGGAATGTGCGACCGGTAGGCCGAACCGGGCAGCTCCCGGCGCGCGCGTGGTCGCTCCCCGTCCGCACTCGGCGGCGGGACCTGCTGACCCGGGTCGAATCCCTTGTCCGGGTCCGCCGCGTCGTCCGATTCCGGAGAACCAGGTGGACGACGGCGCGAACCATCGGCGTCCGCACCGTTCGACTCCGACGAACCGGCACCGGCATCGACGCCCGGATCGGTGTCGACATCGTGCGACGTGAAAGGACGACCGGTGGCCTGTGCGGGGTCGGGCCCCTTCGGGATGCCCGGATCCCCCGGGTCGGTCCCCGGATCGAGCACCACAGGATCACCCGCATCGAGCCCAGCCTCCGCATGGCGGCCACCCTGGGAGTGGTTACGGTCCTGCGGAATACCCGGGTCACCTGGATCGGTCACCGGATCGAGCAGCGGTGGGGCCGAGGCGTCGTCACCGGTTGTGCGGGACTCCGGTTCGGTGGCGGGCCGTGGCCGGGGAGCAGGTTCACCGCGGTTCTCCGCCGGGGACAGTTCCTGCGGCTGCTCGCTGTTCCGAGTGTCCTTGTCGCCGTTGGCATCCGCGCCAACCGGCAAGCCCGGACGGGTCGGGGTTCCTGGCACGGATGGGGTCGGCGGTTCGGGGTTCGGCGACCGGGGTGTGGACTCGCCGGATGACGCGTCAAGGGCCGGGGTATCCGCCCCACCGAGCTCGGGGTCGGTCACGAACGGCTCGGAGAGCAGGGCGCGCAGGCGGGCGATATCGGCGGCCGCCTGGCGGATCTCGTCGCGGATCTGCTCGTGGACTCGGGCGAGTTTGTCCAGGGTGAGGCGTTCGTGCTTGTCGATGCGGCCGTCGCGGAACCACTCGTAGACCTGGGCGACCTTCTCGTCGTCCGCGTCGGTGAGGTCGGCGCCGAGCAGGCGCGCGTGGTCGCGGCTCGGCCCGGGGGTGGCGTCGGCGGGAGCGGGGGGTAGCGGGGTGCGGTCGGTGAGGTCGTCGGCGCCGACTTCGCGCAGGAAGTCCAGGGCATCGCGGTCGTGGACCGGTGGGTCGTCGCCGACCGCGCGGGGGTCGGTCTCGGGGTTGTAGACCAGGTTCTCGGCGTACGGGTCGACCTTCGCCAGCGCCCGCACGTAGTCGGCGAGCGGACCGGTGAGATCGTCGAGGTCACCGCGGGCCGCGCGGTTGGACACTGCCTCGGCCAAGACCGCGGCGTCCAGCGGCAGCCCGCCGCGCGGCAGACCGAGATGCGGGGCGAGCGCGTCACGTGCGGCGTCGACGGCGACCGGGTCGAGCGCGCGCAGCAGCTTCGCGTAGGCGGTGAGGTCCTTGGCGCGCTGTCGGTGCAGCTCCACCCGGGTTCCGGTGTCGGCGAACCGCTCGGCGACGAGTTCCGGGCCGAGATCGTTCGGCTCGACGCCGAAGCGCAGCGCCATGTTGCTGCGTACGTCGTGCAGGGCGTTGAAGTTGTCGACGGCATCGGTGGTGAGCGCGTAGTCGACGGACGCCTCGAGCTGCCTGGCTCGCACCTGGTTGGCGCGTTCCAGTTCGGACAGCAGCGTGTTCAGCCGCTCCCCCGACAGGTTCGTCGGGTCGTCGATGCCGAGCCGCTCGGCCACGTCGGCGATCTCGGCCCGCACCTCGGTCAGCGAACGTGGTTGTGCCACCGGCTGATCCGTGGCGACCACGGGCAGGTTCTCGTCCGGCGTGCCGTGCCGCGGCGGAGTCTCGATCATCCGCCACGGACCGGTGCCCTCGCGCACCATGGTGGCGTCGACGGTGCGGCCGTCGACCTCGCCGCGCAGGTGCCGGACCTCCGGCGCGTCCACCTCGCTCACCCGCACGCGCCCTTGATCGTCGACCCCGACGATCCTGATCTGGATGTCGACCTCGCCCCGGTTGAGCCGGTCGATGAAGTCGGTGTCGGCCTCGGCCAACGCGCGCGCCAGCGCCGCTTCCTGCCCGGCGCCGGTGTCGACGATCGCGATGGTCCCGTTCTCGGTGTCGACCACCAACCGGTCGCCGGTGTCACTGTCACCGAAATCCGCTGTCCGACGGCGTAATTCGTCGAAGGTGCCGATGTTGTCGTCGAGTTGTCCACGCAGCCGCGCGATCTCACCGTCCAGATCACGGACCAGGGCCTCGAGATCGGCCGCGGCCAGATGCGCCCAGGTGGACCGCTCGTCACGCAGCCCCGCGCGCCGCAGCGCGTCGTCGAAGATCTTGCGGGCGTCCTCGGCGTGGACGGTCTGGGATCCACCGTCGTCGCTGAGGTCGGGCCAGATGTCGACCCATTCGCCGCCGTTGTTCACCCCGCGCCAGTTCAGCATGTCGAAGCTGAACTTGTCGCCTCTGGCCGCGACGACTTCCTTCAGGTAGGCACCGAGCGGATCCTTGCTGAAGAAGTTGGCCGGCCGGAACGGGATGTCGGCGTTCTCGATATTGAAGAACCTGGCCGCGGCCTCGAGTGCCTGGATCACGCCCGCACGACGCAGCACCCGGTACTCGGCCTCGGCCAGCGCCTTTCGCAGGCCCTCTTCGCTGAAATCGGTGATCCGTACCCCGAGTTCGCGGGCGAGCGCGTCGATCACGGTGGCGTCGGCGATGCGCTGATTCACGGCGTCGACCACGTCCCGCAGCCACGGCGGCAGCTGCTCGGCGACCTCAGGCGCCTGGTCCGCACGGTCGGTGACTCGAGGCGGTTCGACGGAATCCGGGATTTCCTTCGGCTCCCGCGCGGCCAGTTCCGCCGGTGTGAGGCTTTCCGGTTCCAGCAGATGCTCGAGGCCCGCGTCGCGCAGTTCCTGTTCGATCTGGCGACGCAGTGCGGGATCGGCGTCGGAGATCCACGGCTTGTATTCCGTGCCGTCCATGTTCCGCAGCGGCAGGAATTCACCGGCCTGGTCGGCGATACGCGCGGACAGGTGCTTGAGGATCGGCACCAGCTCCCTCTTGCGCCACATCTCGATGCCCTCTTTGAGGATGCGCACCGGGTTGAACTTGATCTGCAACTGGTCGTACTCGCCACCGGGCGCGTTGGGTGTCGCGTCCTTGGTCGAGGTGAGTGGCAGACCGGCGCTGTGCCCGAGCACCGACTGACCCGCGCTGTCCAGGCTGGACCCGGACGGGTACTTCGGGTTCTCGCCGTAGAAGCCGCGGTTGACGATCCGGTCCCAGAGGCGGCGCAGCCAGTTCTTCTTCGGCACCTCGACGGCCTTCTCGGTGGCCGGCGCCGGTGGTGTCGGTTCCGGACGTGCCACGGGTTCCAGGTGCCAGGCGTCCGGTCCGTCCTCGACGCGCCGGACCAGGGTCTGGTCGCCGTCGACATCGACCGACAGCATGCGGTCGTCGAGTTCGGTGCGGGCCAGGCGGTCGAGGTGGGCCAGGTCGGCGGCGTCGCGGGCCACCGCGGCACGCGAGCGGGCGATGTCGTCGGCGGCGCGGGCCGGCCCCGGATCGGCGGGCAGCCCGAGCCGCGCCGCCCAGCGCCGGGCGGCGGCTTCACGCACGGCCCGCTGCCGCGGATCGGTCGCCGCCTCGGCGTGGCGCACGGACGAGGCGAACGCCTCCACCGCACCGGCGCGCAACGCCTGCCGGTAGCGGGCGGAATCGAGTGAACCGGGATCGGTCGGGTCGACGCCGAAGCGGGTTGCCAACCGATCCAGCGCCTGGCGTGCGGGTTCCATGCGTGGTCCGCCGGGCCGCTGGGTGCCGTCCTCCGGCGGCAGGATCGCGGTCGGGCGCAGCGGTTCGGCCGACGGGTTCGGTTCCGGTTCGGTGCCGAGCGCCTGCCGCGAACTGTCGTCCAGACCCGCCCGGCGCAGGTCGTCGGCGATCTGGGCGCGCACCTCGGGATCGCCCTCGACCCGCCACTGGTCCAGGCCGTCGTCCAGCTGATCCAGATTCAGCGGCTCGTAGTCGTCCGGGTAGCGCATCGGCCCACCCAGGTCGGCCTCGGGATCCAATGCGCTGTCGAGGAATCCGCGGGCCCGCGCCATGTCGGCCAGCTCGGCCAGCGCGCCCAACGGATCGCGCTGACCGGTCAGTGCGTCACCCAGGCCAAGCCCCTCGGCCAGCCTGCGTACCCGCTCGGCCTGTTCCGGGGTCAGCGGCGGCGCGTCGGCCTGCGCCGACGGCGGCAGATCACCCAGGTCACGCAGGAACCGGCGCACATCGTCGATGCGGTCGGTGCGCTGTTCGGGCCGGTTCGGCGGAGCCTCCGAAACACCCGGGTCCGCTGCGTCGGGCACCGCCAGTTCAGCGGGTGGTTGCGGCAAACCTCGGTCGAACGGCGACGAATTCTTCGACGGCTCTTCGGGTTCCGGGCTCAGCGCGGTCGACGGTTGGGCAGGCGGCTTCGACGGTGGACCGCCTGGCGCGGGTCGAGGCGCGGGCGGCTCACCCGAATCTTCGTCACCACGCGAATCGGGATCGGGGGGCGGGGTCGGCGAGTCCGTCGAGGTGTCCGCGGACGGACCGTCCAGGGCGCGTCGGTCGGCGGCGCCGAGGTCGGGGTCGGTGACGAACGGTTCGTTCAACAGGTCGCGGAGTCGGGCGATGTCGGCGGCGCGCAGGCGGATCTCGTCGCGGATCTGCGCGTGGACCTCGGCGAGCTGCGCGAGGGTGAGGCGTTCGTGCTTGTCGATGCGGCCGTCGCGGAACCACTCGTAGACCTGGGCGACGCGCCGGTCGTCGGCGTCGGTGAGGTCGACGCCGAGCAGGCGCGCGTGGTCGCGGCTCGGCCCGGGGGTCGCATCGGCCGGGGCCGGTGGCAGCGGCGAGCGGTCGGTGAGGTCGTCGGCGCCGACTTCGCGCAGGAAGTCCAGGGCGTCGCGGTCGTGCACGGGCGGATCGTCGCTGACGGCGCGCGGATCGGCGTCGGGGTTGTAGACCAGGTTCTCGGCGTACGGGTCGATGTCGGCCAGGGCGCGCATGTAGTCGGTCAGCGGACCGATCAGGTCGTCGAGGTTGCCGCGACCGACCCGGTTGGACAGCGCTTCGGCCAGGGCGGCGGCGTCCAGCGGGAGACCGCCGCGCGGCAGGCCGAGATGCGGGGCGAGCGCGTCGCGCGCGGCATCGACCGCGCCGGAATCCAACTCGTGCAACAGCTTCGCGTAATCGGTGAGGTCCGCCGCGCGCTGTCGGTGCAACTCCACCCGCGTGCTCGGGTCGGCGAACCCGCGCGCGACCACCTCCGGGGTGAGCGCCTGGGCCGGAACGCCGAAGCGCAGGGCCAGCGCGCCGCGGGCGGTGTGCAGGGCGTTGAAGTTGTGGATCGCGTCGGCGCTGCGCGCGTAGTCGACCAGGCCCTCCACTTGCCGGGCTCGCACCTGGTTGCCCCGGTCCAGGTCGGACAGCAGGGTCTGCAACTGCTCACGCGACAGCGTCGTCGGGTCGCCGATCCCGAGCCGCTGCGCCACCTCGGCGAGCTCGGCCCGCACCTCGGCCAGCGAACGTGGTTCCGGCACAGGCGGATTCGTCGCGTCCGGCACGGCGGGCACCGGTGCGTCCGCTTCGCCGCGCGTCGGGGGTGCGTCGATCATTCGCCACGGCGTCGTGCCGTCGCGCACCATCGTCGCGTCGACGGTGTGTCCGCCTACCTCGGTGCGCAGGTGACGAACCTCTGGTGGGTCCACCTCGAGCAGGTGCACCCGGCCACTGTCATCGATGCCGACCAAGCGGATCTCGATGTCGACCTCGCCGCGGTTGAGCCGGTCGATGAAGTCCGCGTCGGCCTCGGCCAACGCGCGCGCCAACGCCGGCTCGTGCCCGGCCCCGGTGTCGACGATCGCGATCCTGCCGTTCTCGGTGTCGACCACCAGCCGGTCGCCGGTGTCGGTGTCGGTGTCACCGAAATCGGCTACGCGACGGCGGAATTCGTCCAGTACTCCGATATTGCCGTCGAGTTGCGTGCGCAGCCGTGCGATCTCGCCGTCCAGGTCGCGCACCAGCGCCTCGAGATCGGCACCGGCCAGGTGCGCCCAGGTGGACCGCTCGTCACGCAGCCCGGTGCGGCGCAGTGCGTCGTCGAAGATCTTGCGGGCGTCCTCGGCCAGGACGGTCGGATCGTCGCCGTCGTCGCTCAGATCCGCCCACGGGTGCACCCATTCGCCGCCGTTGTTCACCCCGCGCCAGTTCAGCATGTCGAAGTCGAACTTGCTGCCCTTGGCCGCGACGACTTCCTTGAGGTAGGCGCCGAGCGGGTCCTTGCTGTCGATATTGGCAGGGCGGAACGGGATGTCGGCGTTTTCGATATTGAAGAACCTGGCGGCGGCCTCGAGTGCCTGGATCACCCCGTCACGACGCAACAGCCGGTATTCGGCCTCGGCCAGCGCCTTGCGCAGACCCGCTTCGCTGAAATCGGTGATCTGGACGCCGAGTTCGTGCGCCAGTGCCTCGAGCACGGTCGCGTCGGCGATGCGGTTGTTCACCGCGTCCACCACGTCCCGCAACCACGACGGCAGCGGCTCCGTGGCCGCGGGGATCTCGTCACCGGAGCGCGAAACCTGCACCGGCTCAGCGGATTCCGGAAGCTGCGCGGTGTCGCGGGCGGCCAGTTCCGCCGGTGTCAGACTCTCCGGTTCCAGCAAATGTTGCAGGCCGGCGTCGCGCAGGTCCTGTTCGATCTGGCGGCGCAGTGCGGGATCGGCGTCGGAGATCCACGGCTTGTATTCGGTGCCGTCCAGATTGCGCAGCGGCAGGAACTCACCGGCCTGGTCGGCGATTCGGGAGGACAGGTGCTTGAGGATCGGCACGAGTTCACGGTTCTGCCACATGTACACGCCCTCTTTGAGGATGCGCACCGGGTTGAACTTGATCTGGAGCTGGTCGTACTCGCCACCGGGGGCGTTGGGGGTCGCGTCCTTGGTCGCGGTGAGCGGCACGCCCGCGCTGTGTCCGAGCATGGATTGGCCGGCGCCGTCGATACTCGAACCGGACGGGTACTTCGGGTTGTCGCCGAAATACCCGCGGTCGAAGACCGCGTCCCACAGCCTGCGCAGCCACGTCTTCTTCTTCGTCGGCGTCTCGACCGCCTGCTCGGTGGCCGGCGCCGGTGGCGTGGGTTCGGGCCGTGCCACGGGTTCCAGGTGCCAAGCGTCGGGCCCGTCGACCACGACCCGCACCAGCATCTTCTCGCCGTCGACATCGAGCGAGAGCACTCGGTCGTCGAGGTCGGTGTGCAGCAGGTGATCCAGATGCGCGAGGTCACTCGCCTCGCGGGTCACCCCGGCGCGCAGCCGGTTGATGTCGTCGGCGGCGCGGGTGAGCCCCGGATCGGCGGGCAGCCCGAGTCGGGCACCCCAGCGGCGCGCCACCGCTTCCCGCAGTGCCCGCTGTTGCGGATCGGTCGCCGCCTCCGCATGACGCACCGCCGACGCGAAGGCCTCCACCGCCCCGGCGCGCAGCAACTGCCGGTAGCGCGCGGCGTCGAGCGATCCGGGGTCGGTGGGATCGACGCCGAACCTGGCCGTCAACCGGTCCAACGCCTGCCGGCCCGGCTCGACCCGCGGGCCGCCCGGTCGCTGGGCGCCGTCCTCGGGCGGCAGGATCGCGGTCGGGCGCAGCGGCTGGGCCTGCGCGTCCGGGTCCGGTTCGGTGCCCAGCGCGGGTGGGGTGTCGTCGTCGAGGCCGGCCCGGCGCAGGTCGTCGGCGATCTCCGCGCGGACCTCGGGATCGCCCTCGACTCGCCACTGGTCCAGGCCGTCCTGCAGTTCGTCGCCGTCGAGCGGTTCGTAGTCGTCCGGGTACCGCATCGGCGCACCCAGGTCGGCCTCGGCATCCAATGCACTGTCGAGGAATCCGCGCGCACGGGCCATGTCGGCGATCTCGGCCAACGCGCCGAGCGGATCGCGCTGACCGGTGAGCGCGTCGCCGAGACCGAGCGCCTCGGCGAGCCTGCGCACCTGCTCGGCCTGCTCGGCGGTCAGCGGCGGCGCGTCCGCGTGCACCGACGGCGGGAGATCAGCGAGTTCCCGCAGGAACTGGCGCACGTCGTCGAGGGCATCGCTGCGCTGGGGAGCGCGCCGCGGTGGATTCTCCGCGGCCGCGTTCTCGTCGACCTGAGGCGTGGACTCGTCCGGCACAGCGAGCTCCGCGGGCGGTTTCGGAAGACCGGTATCGAACCAGGACGAAACCTTCGGCGGCTCTTCGGGTTCCGGACTCGGCGCCGTCGGCGGACGCGCGGGCGGCTTCGACGGCGGGCCACCTGGGTCGGTCGTCGGCGCGGGCGGATCGGCGTCACCGTCGTCGTCACGCCGATCGGTGCCCTCGGGGAGGTCGCGGTTCGTCTCGGCACCGTCCCCGTCCGGTCCGGCAGGCTCCCGCCCACCCTGACGCTCCACCGCGGCGGCGAACCGGGCCGCCATTTCCGCACGGGCGGCATCGAATTGCTGCTGGGCGCGCAGATACGACTCGAGAGCTTGGGCATCGGCGAGGGCCTCGGCCGCCAAGTCCTCCGGCCGGGTCTGAGTGGCCTCGGCCAGTTCGGCGCGCAACGCGTCGAACTTCTGCTGGGCCGCGAGGAAGGATTCGAGCGCGGCCAGGTCGGCCGCGCGTACGGCGAGATCGTCCGAGGATTCGTCGCCGCGTCGGGTGGCTGTGTCCGCTTCCTGGGTGGCCAGTTCCTCGAAGCGGGCGGCGATCTCGGCTTGCGCGGCATCGAATTCGCGCTGTGCGCGCAGGTACGACTGCAACGCCGCCAGGTCGGCGTCGGCGCTGTCGAGTTCGCGCAGAGAGTCGTCCAATGCCGCGTCGGCCTGGTCGGCGCGCCGCTGATCGGCCTGGTCGGCCAGGCGGTTCTGGCGGTCGACGGCCTCGTCGATCCGCGACAGCGGGTCGATCGGTCCGCCCGGACCGACCAGCTCGTCGAGCGAGGCGAGCGGTTCGGCCAGCTCGTCCGCGACCTCGTCGAGCTTGCGCATGGTCTCATCGGGCTCGCCGTCGGCCCGGTCATCGGGTTCGGCGCCACGCTCCGGTGCCGAGTCCCCCGGCAGCGGTGCGGGCTCGGCACCCCCGTGCGGCCTGGCCGAGGTGGCATCGCCGGGCGGCAGGTCGGTGGGTCGGTAGAGCTCGTCGGCGAGCGCCTTCAACTGCTCGATCCGCTCGGTCCTGAGACGGATCTCCTCGCGGATCGCGGCGATCTCGGCGGTCAATTCCGCCGGGCTGAGGCCCTCGTGCTTTTCGATCTTGCCGTCGCGGTACGCCTCGTAGATCTCGACGAACTTGGCGTCGTCGGCGGTCGACACATCCACACCGACCAACCGTGCCCAGTCCCGATGCGGTTGCGGCCGTGGATCATTCGGCCCGACGGGTTGGTCGGCACCGTAGGAGCGGGCCACGTTGTCGGCGACCTGGGCCGCGAAATCCACCGGGCGGCCACCGGGTTCGGCGGCGCCGACCACATCGCGCAGCGAGTGCAGCGCGGAGTGATCGTAGATGTGTGGGTCTCCGGTGGTGCGTGGGTCACGCGCCATGCTGCCGGCGGGATGATCGCTGTACGGGTCGATCCGCATCAGCGCGTCGGCGTAGGCGGCGAGGGCGTCGCGGGCGAAGTCGCCGCCGCCGTGCCGGTGCATCCGGGTGACGAGCTTGCGCAGCGCGGCCGGATCGATCCCGGTTTCGGCCCGGCTCACCCGGGACCGCCCCGTGCGCGGATCGGTCACACTGACCTTGGGCCGCAACCGTTCCTGGTTGTCCGGGCTCAGCGCCCGGATCAGCGCTTCCTGCGCGGCCTCGACCGTCGCGGCGTCGACATTGCGCAGTTGCTGGGAGTAGCCGGCGGTCGAACGCGGTTCGCGCTGCGGGCCGTCGAGCAGGTCCTCGAACTGTTGTTGCCGGGTGCCGCGCCGCTGCTTCGGATCGGCCAGTGCTTCGGCGATCCGCCGCGGGGTGAGGTCATTCTCGGGGATCCCGAGCCGCGTGGCGAGCTGGTCGCGCGCGTCACCGATCAGGTTGAACGTCTCGATGTCGGCCATCGTGCGGGCGTAGTCGGCCAATGCCTCGGCCTGCCCGGCGCGCACGGCATTGTCCAGGTGCAGCGCGCGAATGGTCGCGTCGATGGCGGACGGGTGCAACGCGGCGGGGCCGAGGCCGAGATCCCGTGCCAGGTCGACGATCTCGCGCACCATGTCGGCGCGGTCGCGTGGGGTCGGCGACGGTTCGGGCGCGGCCTGCACCGGCCGCCACCGGCCGCCGTCGTCGCGCATCATCGTCACCTGCAGCTCGGCGCCGTCGACGGTGCGCCGGATGTGTTGCACCTCCGGGGTGGCCACCGGGTCGAGGAACTGCCTGCCCGCACCGTCGGTGTGCACGGCCCGGAAGTCCGGTCGCAGCCGGCCGTTGTCGATATCGGCGGCCAGTTCCGGGTTGTCCCGCAGGGCACCGGCCAACGCCTGTTCACGATCGAGCGGCCCGTCGACGACGAGCAACCGGTCGGGTCCACCGTCGGCGTGGGGCACGCGGGCAACCTGATCGCCGTAGGAGCGCCCGAGCGGTTCCGTGCCGTCGCCCTGCAGGATCGGCTGGGCGGCGGCGATGAAATCGGCCAGGTTCTGCGCCCTTTGGCGCGCCGAGTCGCGCAGCGCGTCGAGTGTCGGGCCCATCCGGTCACCGGACAGGTCACCGAGTTCGAGGCCGAACATCGCTGCCCAGCCGGACAATTCGTCGCGCAACTGATCACGGCGCAACGCGTGCTCGAAGAACTCCCGTGCCCGCGCCTCGTCTCGCCCCGGTTCCCGGTCGTCGGAGAAGCTGGCCCATTCGGGCAGCCGATCCGCGCCGTTGCCGACCCGGTCGTAGTCACGCAGCGCGGTGGCGCCCTCGAAGGCGACGATCAGGTCGCGCAGGAACCGGCCGAGCGGATCATTGTCGAGGAAGCTGACCTCCCGCGAGAACGGCACCGGACGCGGGGCGCTGGTGTCGCCCCAGTGGTTTCGGCGCGGTTCGGTTCCGGTGAGCTCGTCGTCGTCGTCGTAGTCGACGGTGTCGTCGCGCGGTTCACCCGAGTCGACCGCACGCGGACGATCCGGTCCGGGCAGGCCGCGGTCGTCGGCGGGCGTCGAGTCGGCGGGGTGGTCCGCGCGCCGGTAGGGACGGGTCTGCTCCTCCTCGGCCCGCCGCGCCGCGTCGGCCAGACCCTCGATCGCACCGATCTCGCGCAGCAGGCGGTGGCTCTGCCGATCGATCGCCCGGCGCAGGTCCAGCGGACCTTCGCCATCGAGGTCGATGCCGAGCCGTTCGGCCATGTCGGTGAGCGACTCGCCCTCGGGCGCCGGACCCGGCCGCTCCGGCGTCGAATCGACGGGCGGGATCGGCGCGTCCTCCATCGCCCGCGCCTCGTCGGTGTCGATGAGCCCGTTGAATTCCAGGTCGTCGACCAGGTCCTGACGCAACCGCGGGTCACGCGCGTTGTCGAACAGTTCCTTCAGGATGTCGCGTACCTCGTCGGGCTCCATCCGATCCGCCCGTAGCTCGCTGATCACGGTCTCGCGCACCGCGTTCGGGTCGGCGTCGCTGATCCAATGGCGGTATTCGGTGCCGTCCGGGAAGAACACCGGCCGGTAATCGCCTGCCACATCGGCCTGGCGACCGAGCACCGGACCGAAGATCGGGATGTGCTCACGATTGTGGTACCAGGTGAGCCCTTCGCGTCCGATCCTCGCCACGTTCAGCGCCGGGTCGCCCGGACCCGGCGGCGGCGCGCTCACCACCGGATGGTCGCCGGGCGGCGGCGCGGGCTGGGCCGGTGCGGGCGCCGGATCCGAGATCAGCTGCGCGCCACCGGTCACACCGTCGCGAATGGCGGTCTGGCCCCGGTGGTCGAGCCCGGAACCCGACGGGTACTTCAGGTTCAGCCCCACATACCCGGCGTTGAGATCGTCGACCAGCTTCCGCAGTGCGGTGCGGTTGTCGACCTCGCGAACCTCGGCGTTCTGACGCGCGGGCGCGTTCTGCGTGCTCTCGTCGCCGTCGTTGCGCGCGACCACCCACTGCCCGTCGGCCAGCTGGATGTGCAGCGCGACGACTTCCCCGTTGTCGCCGAGTTCGATCCGCACCTCGCGCCGCGGCGGTTCGGGTTCGGCGAATTCCGTGCTGTCGCGCCGGTCTTCGCTGTCGGCGTCCATGTAATCGATCGTGTCGTCGGCGGCGAGGCGATCGAGCGTGACGGGATCGATGGGCAGCGGTACGTCGGCCAGGATGTCGACGCCGTCGCGGACGAGGCGCAGCTCGGTGACACTCACCTTGCCCTTGTCCGAGGTGTGCACCAGCTTGTATTCGGCCCCCAATGTGCCGTCCTCGCGGGCAGCGATCAGCTGGGCGACGGCTTTGCGTAGCGCCATGCCCTCGACGCTGTCGGGGTCGAGCCCGCGCAGGCGCATCTGCTCCGGTGTCTCGTTGAGCAGGTACCGCAGATTCTGGTCGATCATCAGCGTGCGCCGCAGGTACTCGGGCGAACCCTGTTGCGCCTGCGCGATTTTGGAACCACCGAGGGTGGCGCCCACGCCCTTGGCCTCGACCACGAGCAGGATGGGCGCGTCGCCAGGACGCACCGGGGGCACGATCACGGCGATGTCGACGACATTGGCCCCGTCGAAGGCGTCGTCGAAGGTGAGCTGGATCGCGCCGGGACGGTTCAGCGCGTAGTCGAGTCCGGCGAGCTCGCCGAGTTGCTTGGACAGGTCGACCATCTTCGAGCCGAGCGCGAAGTACTTGCTCGCGGTGGACTCGAGCGCCATCAGCTTCGCTGCCTTGGCCTCCTTGTCCGCCTGCGACAGCGTCGGATCGTTCTCGACCGCGGCGGTCAGGTCGGCGATCTTGGTGGCGATCTTCTTCGGGGCGAGCTCATTGCGATCGGTGACGCCGAACTCGGCCATCAGCCGGTCGAGTTTGACCTGCTGCTTGCCGCGCTTGAGCTCCAGGTCGTCGCGCTGGGCGACCAGGTCGCGCAGTTCCGCGGCCCGATCGGGATCCTGCATCGTGTAGAGCTCGGTGTCGCCCTTGATCACCCGGTACTTGTAGTCGGCACCGGCCAGCGGGTCGGCGTCGCCCTGATAGAAGCCACCGGTGTCGTTTTGCAGCCGGAAGGCCTTGTCGCGGAAGGTGTCCGGCGGGTCGTCGTTGTGGTGCCAGGTGCCGTCCGGTTCGCGGTAGCTGTCCGGGCGGTCACCCGGCCGGAACAACGTGCCGTCCGGCCGCTGCTGCAGATCCGCCGCTTGTGGCTGACCGGTGTCGGGCGACGACCCGTCGGCATCGTCGTCGCCCATGAAGTCGGTCTCGGGGTACTCGGGCGAGACCAATCGGGGCTCGATGGTTGTGCCGTCCTCGGCGGCCCTTTCGATGTCGGAGTGGCGGATCGGGTCGACGCGCGGAGCGCCCTCGTCGATGATGTGGCCCGCGGTGCTCTCGGTGCCCTGCACCACCCTTGTGCAGTTGGCGCAGCACGGCGCTTCGCCCCGATTCGGCGCATAGGGCGAGTTGAGGATGGAGGCCAAGCCGTCGAAGTCCGTGGGGAGCTGGTCGGCGGGGTCGCGCTGCTGGTTGAGCAGTTCCCGGTCGTGCAGGGCGGCGTTGGTGCCACGAATCTCGGCGTGCCCGAGCGGATTGTCGTGGTGCGGGAAATGGGGTGGTCGGCCGCCGTTGTGGTAGACGTCCGCGGGGTCCTGGTAGCGAGAGACGTTGTCGTGCAACGTCGGATGCAATTCGGACGGATGGATGCGATGCGTCGACGGTCCGTTGGCTGCCTCGTACACCCGACCGGTCAGCCGGTCGATGGTGATAGAGGTGACGTGGCCGCGCCGGTTCGCCGACAGCAGGTCGGCTTCGGCCTTGGCCAGGCGCTTGGCGGGTGAATCGCCCGCCGCGGATTCGGCGGCGTCGGCGGCGAGGAAGGCGTCGAGGTCGGCCTTGGCCCGCGCGGCCGCTTCCTTGGCGGCCGCGACATCGTCACGGGCTCGCGTGACCTGGTCCTCGCTGCCCTCGCCGCGGGCGTGGGCGCTCTCGGCGTCCTTGAGCGCCTTGATGGCCTCGCGAACCCCGCGGCCGGCCTCGGATCGCTGCGTTTCCAGTGCCTTCTGCTGGGCCTTGCGCTGTTCGAATTCGGCGACGAGGGCCGCGTCCGGTGTCGCGGCGGCGACGAACGCGTCGCCGCGCTCGGCACTGAGCCGGTGGGAGAACTCGTCGATCGGTTCCCCGCCGACATGCGTGATCCGGGGCGGCTCCCCCGTGGTCTGCACCAGCGGGTCGCTCATGTCCAGCACGCCGAGCAGGTGCGCGTCCACGCCCGGTGTCCGGCTGAACGGTGCGTTGTCGGTCCCGGTTCCGGGTTCGAGGAACGACATCGCGGACGGGCGCGTCGGCGGATCCTGGTCGCTCATGAAGTCGACGAGTTCGCGGCTGTCACCGTCGAGGACATCACGATCGGACGAGTCGACGGGGTCGGTGTCCGGCCGCGGCGAGGTGGTGTCCGCGGGCTGGGTCGCCGTTTCCGGGCTGAACGTGCGCCACGACCCGCCGCGATCGATCACCGGCTCGGAGCCGGGTTCGCGCCGCACACCGACCCGATCGGTGGGCGCGGTGACGTCGACGCCGAGCTGGTCGGCGATGTACTGCGCCCAGCCGTCGGCATTGCCCGCGTGGCACGACAGCAACCGGATCGGGGTGCCTGGCACATAGTTCGGGTTGCCGCGGATCGCGTCGACGATGTCCTGCGGGTGCACCGGGTCGCCGTTGCTCGGTGTCACCGAGCCGTCGCGGCGCCCGTGCACGACCACGTCGTGGGCGCCGTCGTTGCGCACGTTCTCGGCGACGCGATGGGTGCGTGCGTCCTCGCCGATCGCCGTGCCCGTCGGGTGGTGGACGACGCCCTGGCCGTTGGGCAGGCGGGTGTCGTAGACGGGTCCGCTGTCGCTGTCGTCGCGCTGCGGCTGCCTGCGATCGTCGCTGTCGGTGCGGTCGCGGGCGGTGGTGTCGTCGGTGCTCGGACGCACCGGCCGCGCATCCGAACCCGGCCGTGCCGGACTCGTGCCGGGGTCGACGATCGGCAGGATCGCCGCGGCGTCGGTGAGCGGATCACGCACCTCGCCGTCGTCGACCCGAACCGGTTCGGCGGCGACCTCGGCCTCGGACCGGACCGGGGGCGCTTCACCGGGAGCGGCGTGCAGACCGTGCAGCGGAGTTTCGGCCAGACCGGCGCCGCTGCGTGGTTCGCTCGCGCCCGCCCGGATTTCACCATCGGGACGGGCGTCACCGTCGTTCTGCGCGTCGGTGGAGCGCGGCGCTTCGGCGACACCATCGCCACCGACTTCCGGTGTGCCGACACGACTCTCGGGCCCGGCTTGCACGCCATCGAGCGATCCGGCCCGCACCTCCGGCGAGCCAGGACGTCCGGCGGGTTGACCGCCCTGCGTCGACTGCTGACTCGGTGTCGACTGCTGACCCGGCGTCGACTGCTGACCGGGCGCGGCCTGCTGACTCGGCGCGGATTGTGCTGGCGCAGAAGACGATTGGCCGGGCGTCGCGGCCGGCTGCCCCGGCGTCGCCTGACCCGTGACAGGCGCCTGACCGGTCGCCCCGGGCACCGGTGCACCCGTGGCCGCCGGACCCGCACCGGCCACCCCACCCACCGGCGCCGCACCCGTCTGCGTTGTGGTGTCCCGGTTGACGGTCTGCGTGCCGTCGACCTGGTTGACCGGTTGCCCACTGGACTGCGCGTCGGTGCGAGTCCCATCGTTGACGCCCTCGCCGACCGGCGCGTCCGCCTCCGCCGCCCGCGAGGTATCGCCGCCGGAATCCGTCTGTGCCGCAGGGCTTTCCCCTCCGGCGCGCGCCCCACCGTCCTGCCGCCCACCGTCACCGGCCTGCGCGTCGCTCGTCTGGACCTCCGGCTTGGCTTCCTGCCGTCCGGTCGCGCCACCGCCGGTGTCGATGGCCCCCTGCCCGTCGTTGCTCGACTGCTGGTTCGCCTGCCCCGCCGAGGTGTCCGTCGTTGCGGGTGCCTCGGGCGTGACACCACCGGCCGGACGCATGGACTGGCTGTCGTCGCCCGCTCCGGCCCGCGTCTCGCCCGCGCTGTCGCCTTCGCCGCCCATGGTGTCGTCACCCGCACCCGCGCGCACGCCGTCGTCGCCGCCGGCACCGGTGGCGCCGTCCTCGCCGCCTGCCCGGTTCTCGCCGTCCGCACCGGGACGGTTGGTCGAGCCGTCGCCACCGGCGGTGTTGGTGTCGAGCCCGAAATTGCCGAGGTCGTAGCCAGGACCCATAGCGTCGCGGATCTGCGAGCTGAAGCTCGGGCGCTCGAACAGGCCGGGGTTCATCTTGTTCCACGCGGCGTTGGCGCCCGCCTTGTTCAGACCCGAGATGCCACCGTTGGTGGCACCGGCGCTCCACATGAGCGGGTCGCTCGCCGCGGTCTTCAGGTTGTCCCAGGCCTTGTCCCAGCCCTGCGTGAACCCGTCGTAGCCGAACTGGCCGAGCATGCCGCCACCGGCACCGGCCAGACCGGCGCCGGTTCCCGTGATGGCGCCCTTGAGGAACGGCGACATATTGTCCCCGAGCCGCTTGCCGAGGAAATTGGCGAACGGGCCGGCCGCGAGACCACCCGCGGCGGAGCTCACCGCCGCCGCCTTCACCTGGTTCCAGTCGACTTCCTTGCGGTGCCCCTGGTCCACCTGCCACTGCTGGGCGCCCAGTTCCTGCAGGGTGCCGAGCACCGTGTCGATGGCCACGTGCTGGCCGACGAACTTTATCGCGCGCGTCAGAGCGGCCTTGGTGGCGTGGCGCAGAATCGCGGCGAGCACGCGACCGAAGATGCCGCGCGCCACCACCCGGGTGACGCCGATCGCGGCGGCCTGCACGGCGGGTGCTGTCGGCGGAAACAGCCACGCCGCAGCGATTTCCAGCGCGAGCAGTCCCAGCGAGGACAGGAACATGATCTTGGTGTATTCGATCTCGGTGCCGGTCTGGTACACCGAATCACCGAGGACGTCGAACAACTCGGCCAGTTTGGTGACCGACTGATCGCCGCGCGCCATCGACTCGAAGTCGCGGAGCATGTCGTCGACACCCTCACCGAACGGATATGCCTTGTACGCAGCGGCTTTCGCGGCATCGATGTCGTCGACGAGACCACGAAGGGCGTCGGCGGCCGCGCGCCAGTCCTCAGCCATGGCCCACATCTCGTCTTCATTGCCCTCTGGCCATTCCATACCGGCAAGAATCGAGAGCCAATGCAGCTCGGACGGCAGATCGATCATCGGGGGCTATGTCACCAGCTCGAGTCCGTGAACGCCGTCATCGCCCCTCATCCTCCCAGCCGTGCCGCCTTTCGAGCACACCACAACTCGTTCGCCTCCGCAACAACAGTGACAGGGATCGGCGAACCGGCGGTGACCGACGAGTGAACGCGGGCCGTCCGCCAACCGCCCCACCGGCGTCGAACTTGACGACCAGGCACCGCGCGCGAAGGATCGAGAGCGGCGACTCGCCGAAACGCGGCGCGGCCGGGCGACCGCGGGCGGACGGCGAACCCGCATACTCCGACCAGAACGGGACGCACGCAATGGAATTGAAGCCGGTGGCCATGTACCGGGAAATGTACGAGGGCACGCACGACGAGCTGCCCTCGGTGCACGACGCTCCCACTGGCGCCGTCGAGGACGACCGCGAGCAGATCCTGAACTACATGCGAAAGGCCCGCGCCATCCTCGACGTCATGGGTGAGGCGCCCGACCTGTTCACCGAGGGCGCCGACATCGAGGGCGGCCCCTCCCTCTACTCCGACGGCGTCTGGATCTGGCGCGAGGACTCCCTGAAATACCTCGCCGAACAGTCCATCACCCTGCCCGCCGAGTTCCTCGAACACGTGCGCTCCCTGGACTACGTCCCGCGGCAATTCGACACCCGTGACCCCGAATTCGACGCGGCATTCCTGGCCTACTTCTGAGGAGAAACCGTTGACGGACTTCCGAACCCGGACCCCCGACGAGGTCGCCGACCTGGGCACTCGCCTGCGTACGCTCGACTGGTCCTGGCAGCTCGACGAAATACCGGACATCGCCGAACGATTCGGCTGGCGGGTGGTGTCCACCTCGGAGGACTGGGTAATGCTCGACACCGGGTTCGGCCTGGCCAGCGGCAAGGTCTTCGCCGACGACGGCGAGGTCGAACGCGTCCAGGTCAACCTCAGCACCATCGGACCAGACACCGGCGAAACCCGCGCCCTCGTCCAGCAGACCTACACCACCATGGCCGCGCGCCTGGCAGCCGATCTGGGCGCCCCGTCCGCCGAGATCGCCGATGAAAACCGTCAATCCCGCTGGAGCGGAACGAATTCGACTCTGATCCTCGAAGAACTTCCCAGTTCCCTCACCCTGACACTGGCCACCAACGACTGGCTCGACCTCTTCGACGAAGCGGGCCGACTCTCGCAACAGGGACAGCTGTGAACAACTGGTCGACCTTCGCCGAACATCTGACCGCAGAGCTCCGCGAACTCCCGCTCGGCGCGCGGGTGATCGTCTTCGAACCCGAACCGGCCCGCACCCGCAGGTTCGTGCAGTTCGCGCGCGACGCCGAGGTCCTGTCGGCTCAATTGATCGGCGACAAATACCTCGACCCGGATCGGCGTCCGAGCCCCGCCGGATACCAGGCCCTCACCGACGCCGGGTGGCATCGGCCCGATGTCGACAACGGCCACCTGTGGTGGGTCGACTTCCCCACCCCGGTCACCGAGGCGGACCGTCGCCGCGCCGCCGAACTCACCGTCGTCGGCCTACGGGACGGCTACGGCATCCCGACCCCCACCGGGCTCGCCTACGACGCCTGGCTGGAAGTCCCCACCCATCTCCCCCTCAGCCTGACAACGCTCGACCTCCCCCGCCTGCCCATGCCCTGACGGCTCGGTGCGGCTCTACAGCGGCAGCTACTACTTCAGCCCGTCGCGGTTGCCCTGTTCCATCTTGTCGATGTAGGCGGCGCTCTCGGTCTGGCCGTCGGCGAAGTCGTTCATCGACGTGGCCAAGGTTTCGACGTTCGTGGTGACGTTGGTACGGGAGGAGCCGTAGCCGTCGTCGCCACCGGGGCCGTTGTAGAAACTGTCGCCGAGTTTGTCGCTGCCCCAGGCGTTTCCGCGGGCGTTGAGGGAGCTGTTCAACGTGGTGAGGATGTCGGTGACCTGGTCACGGACACTGCGTGATTTGTTGGCGGCGGCACGGAAATTGTCCGCGTCGTATTCGAACTTACCCATCGCTGCGGTCCCTTCACGAGGTTACTTCGAGCACATCACAGCCGCCGCACGTGCGCAACAGCTAGGCGCTGGCTTCCCAATGCGATTCCACCCGTGCCAGCAAACGGTCGATCGAGCGGTCGATCTTGTCGGCGAGGTCGGCGCGCGTCATCGGTGTGGCGGTGGGGTTCTCGCGCGGCAGTTCGATCACGTAGCGACCGTCGTCGGGCAGGTCACGCCACAGCAGGATGTCGCGCTCCATGCCGCGGGAACCGAATATCGACTGGTTCTGCAGGATTTCGATCAACCCGGTCCGTTCGGCCTCGGTCTCGAAGAAGGCGGCGCTGCGGGTGGCGAGCCCGGTGTCGGCTTCGTCGAAGATCAGCGACGAGCGCGGCTCGAAGTCGGGCTGTTCGACCTGCCCGCCGACCAGGGGGATGATCCCCGACTTGCCCGCGTCGAGCGCGGGCATGCGTTCGAGGATCGCCTCGGTCAGCCCGTGCGGACCGCACTCGACCAAGGTGTACCCCGAGCTGTGCCAGGAGGTGATTCCCGGCTTCTGATAGACCAGGTAACCGCGCGCCCCCGAGCGGGCGGCGCGCGCCTTGATCATGTACTTCGGGTCCAGCGAGGCACGGTCGTTCCACCCGCGCAGACGCACATACACCTGCGGCTTCGCGAGCACATCGATCGCGGTGTGCAATTCACCGTCGAGCATGTCGGGCAACCGTTGCCATGCCTCGTGTTTGCGCTGCTCGAATTCGTTCGAGTCCTCGACCTCGGTCACGAAGGTGAGCGGTCGCGGCATCGCCGTGCGGACCAGCCGCTGCCACAGCACATAGAACTCGGTGTCGGTGAATTCCCAGGTGCGCGTCACGACAGGTGCTCCACTGAGGCGTTCTCCCGGTCAGCGTTTCCCTCGGCGGCGACAGTCTCCTCGACGATTTCCGTGACCACGGGCGTGACGACCTCCGAGCTCGCGGCCACGATCGGCGTGATGATGTCGGTGAGCGACCCGAGATTGCTGAAGTCGGGCAGCGACGCGCGCGGGAAAGCCTCGGCGGCGCCGACGGATTCGGTCACCGGTTCGGTCGACGCGAGCCCGGCCGCAGGCGTCGCGACGGCGATCGCAGGGTCGACCGTCAGCCCGATCGCGCGGGCGGCCTCCGCCAATTCCGGGTTCTGCGACATCAGCGCCGCGAATTCGGGCGACTCCGAGATCGCCGTGCGGATGTCGGGGACCTGTGTCAGGGCTTGGGTCAGCGGGCTCAGATCGGGTGTGGCCGAGCTCAGGTCGATGCTGGACAGCGCCTGGATCAGCGACGGCAGCGCCTGCGTCATCGAGGAGACGATCCCGGAGATCGCCGAGATCATCGAGGACATGTCCGAGCCGGCGCCCGTCGCGCCGGTGGTGCTGCCGGAGCTACCCGAACCCGACCCGCCCGCACCGGTGTTCTTGCCCGTGCCGTTCTGATTACCGGAGCGGTCCTGTCCCTGCGCGTTCTGCCCGTTCTGCTGCGCGAGCAATTCCGCGCGCTGCTCTTTCAGGGCGTCGAGGGCCTGGCGCTGTTGTTGTTCGGCGGCACTTTGATTGCCCGCGCCGCTGTTGCCAGCTCCGCTGTTGCCCGCGCCGCTGTTTCCGGCACCACTGTTCCCGGCGCCATTGTTGCCCGCACCGTTGTTGCCCGCACCGTTGTTGCCCGCGCCGTTGTTTCCGGCGCCGTTGTTGCCCTCGCCGTTCTTGTCCGTGTCTTTCTTCTCCGGAGGAGGCGGCGGCGGACCGAGTTCCCCCTTCGGCGCCGCCGGCTGCGCGGCCATCGGGAACATGCTCTGCACCGAGTCGAAACCCACGTAGTAGTGCTTGCGATACAGCTCTTGGACCTCGCCGACGTCGTCACAGGTTTCGCCGTTGGCGGGCGGCGGCATCGACGCCGCGGTGGCGTGCAGGAAGTCGGCGGTGTACTGCACAGCCGAGTGCATCATCAGGAACCCGTCACGCAGCGACCCGAGCGAACGAACGAATTCCTGCACGGCGGTGAAGGCGGCCTCACCGCCCTTGCTCTCCCAGTTGGTCGTGGTGATCGTGCGCACCGCGGTCTGGAACGTCGTGCCGACCTTGTCCACCTCGCCGGCCAGCACCTTCCAGGTCGGCACCTCGGCCGCGACCTGGGACCACTGGATCCGCCTGCCGAGGTCCTGCAGATCGGTCCACGACATGCTCGCGGGTTCGCGCGCGTGGAACTTGAAGACATCGTCGCCCTCGGCCTTGGCCAGCGGCGGGTTGGAGCCCGGCTTCTTGGCCACGTCGATGTCGTCGTTGTGCACCGTGTAGTTGCCGCCCGGGGTCTCGTAGTCCGGTGGCAGGTAGCGGGGTGCCTTCGCGGCGAGATCCTTCATGTTCACCGCGGGCGGGGAGGTCGACACCTGACCGAGTTCGGTCTTCTTGTCCTTCAACGCCGCGAGTTCACTGGCCGAGAGCGAATCGTTGCCGGTGTAGGTCTCGCCCGCGGCCTTGAACATGTCGCCCATGTCGTGCAGCGAATCGATGAAGCGGTCGACCGAGTCGAAGGCCTGCCGGGTCTCGTCGATGAACTTGGTGCGCAGCGGCCCCGCGTGCACCTGATCGCCGCCGATCGCGTCGACGCTGTAGTTGTTGAGCGCGCCGGGCTTCAGCAGCTCCTGACAGCCCTTCAGCACGGCGACCACATCGCGGCAGGCATTGGCGGCCTGCAGGGCGGCACCGGTCTCGATCCGGATGCTCGCCTTACCCGCGGCCCCATCCCACGGAGTCTTCTCTCCCACGCCCAGCTCCTCGATGCACCCTCGCCGACGGCCCGTCCCTCTCGAACCGAACCTGACGAAGCTTAGCCATCGCAATGGAATCTGCCCAGCCCCAACATCTTCCGGCTACCACGAATTCTCACCCCTGTCACCTTGTTTCCGCGCGGCTCGGTGATACACCACCACGAAACCCGAGGCCGACGGGCAGATCTGCGTGCACCCACGACGAAGGTCACCGTTGTGTGACAGACTCGATCGAAACGCACCGCAGGCCGCTCGACGGCCACGCTCGAACGATTGATGGGGCCAGATTGACGTCGCGACGGAACCGCTCATGACCGACCTGAGCGGCCTCGAACGGCGCGTTGCAGCCGATCGCGCCAACACCCGTAGCCAGCAACCCGAGGACTACCTCCGGCTGGCCGGTTCGCTCACCGAACTGGCCCAGGGCTTGCTCGCCACCCGCGACGACCCGTCGGGTCGCGACCGCACCGCCGAGGCACTCGAGCCCGCGCAGGAGGCGGTGGCGATCCGGCTGCACTGGCTCGTCGAGGGGTATGTCTCCTACGAGTACGCGGGTGCGTTGCAGGACGCACTTCGCCTGTTCGAGCAGGCGACGCGGCTGGTGGGGCACCGTCAGCTCGCCACCAACACCATTCGCAGTGCGTGTTCGGCGTATCGCCAAGTGGCACAGGACTATCCGGACGTGCAGGCGATGTGCGCCGACGGACTGTCCAAGTGTGGCGTGTGGTTGATGCGGCTCGATCACGAGGCGGCGGTCGCGGCCACGGAGTCGGCGGTGCGGATCCGGGCGGCGATGTACGCGCGGGCGCCGGAGCAGCCGGGTAAGTATCTGGCCAGCCTGAGCACGCTGTTGCGGACGCTGATGGTCGGGCGCTCCCGCAAGCAGGCCATCGCGAGCTACCGCGCGCTGTACTCGGAGGTCACGTCCTCGGCGAGCACGGCCCAGCTGCGCGAAACCCGGATCGAGGACCTCGATCTCACCCTGAAGACCACCCAGGCACTGCACAAACTCGGTGCGCCGACGCTCGAACGCGCGGGGCGCTTGACCCAGCAGCAGATCCTGTACCAGTCGGGTGGCGACCTGGCGACCATCGACGAAATCAACTGGCGCCTCGCTCTTGTCGGCCTCAAGCCGCTGGCCGCCGGTGCCATGCCGGAACCGCCGTCGCGGCCCGTGGAAATCACCGCGACCTACGGTGCGATCGCGGTGCGCTGTTCGGCGCCCGACGCGCTGGAGCAGGTTCGTGCCGCTGTCACCGCCGCCTTCGCCGCGCACGGCGCCACTCCAGTCGACGCGGGTCGTTTCGCCGGTGTGCACGAACGGCATTGGGGCGTCAAGGAACCGAAGGTGAACCCGGACACCGAACTCGGCGCCGATGTGGTGCTCGTCGAGAAAGCCTCGGGTAGCTGGGTTTCGGTGAAGAGCCTGAACTGGGAGATCGGCGCACTCGGCAAACACCCCTTGGCCGTCGCCTTGTCGGCGAAGTGGCCGGTGCTGACCGTCGCCACCATCGAGAACATCTCCTACGAGCTGTGCCTCTACGACAACGGCGTGGCCACCCAGTACGCCGCCCTCGGCCGCCCCGCGGGCCAAGCCCCCCTCGACACTCCCCTGGCCCCCCTCGACTTCGCCACCCTCGCCGACTACGGCGCCGACTACGCTTCCGAAACCCAGGTCCGCGCGGCCTTCGGCAACGCGGCGATGTTCGCCAAGGTCACCGAACTCCCCGGCAGCGGCATCCGCCAAGCCGCCGAAAAAGGCCCCCTCACCGACTACGGCCCCGACATCCTGTTCTTCGGCAAGGACTGATTCCGGGTCAGGTGATGTGGCGGCGCAATATCGGGACCAGCGACTCCAGCGCCTGCTGATCCTTTCCGGGACTGTAGTTCCGCAGGGCAGCGACGTCTTTCGGGTCGTCGATGACGATTATCAGCGCACGGACACCGGTGATCTTGCGGTCGAGTCCGAGTAGTGACCCCGCCCCGGAGCCGGGGTCGCTACGGACAACCAGCAGGTAGTCCGCGGCGAAGTCGGGACTGAACAACGTGTGCCGGTCGAGATTGTCGAGGGTCCGGGGCGACGTTTCCCCGACCTTGCCCGCGAACCCGCTGAAATAGCTGAATCCGATCGACTCCAGTAGCGCCGCCTGCGGTGAGTGCGTCAAGTGAATCGCGTTGGACGACTTGCTGTACCCACTGGCTTCCGTAGCGGCGACCGCCGTGACATCGACGATCCCGATCGTTTTTCCCGCGAACTGCGGATTGTCGGTGCGGACCTGTGCCGCCGACATCGCCACCGGAACCACCGGCGACGTGACGCCTGTTGCCGTCGCGGCCGGAACGTCGGCGTCGGGCCGAAGTGCCAGCGCGCCCGCGCCGATGACTAGCGCACCGACCACACCGACTGCAGGCAGAACCCGTCTGCCCAGTCCCGTACGTCTCCGGGTCGGCACCTGGGACACGCTCGGCACCTGCACCGGGCTCGGCACGTGCGTGGGCCGCGCCCCGCTGTTCAACGCCCGGTGCGCCGCCTCGCTCAACTCCCGACAGCTGTTGAACCGATGCCCCGGATCCTTGGCCATCGCGACAGCGATCACGTCGTCGAGAGCCTGCGGCAACTGCGGATTCATCGCGCTCGGGCGCGGAGGCGGCTCGTAGAGATGCCCGGCCATGACAACGGCGGGCTGTTCGGCGGGAAACGGATTCGCCCCGGTCAGCAGCTTGTACAAAGCACAACCCAGACCGTAGATGTCGGTCCGGTGGTCGAGCTGACCACCGAGCAACTGCTCCGGCGCCGCGTAGGCGATCGTCGCCAGAATCGCCCCCGCCGCCGTGATCTCGCTCTTGTCCGCCAGCGACTTGGCCACCCCGAAATCGGTGAGCAGCACCCGTTCCTCACCGTCCGAGGTGGACGAGAGCATGAAATTGGCGGGTTTGACGTCACGATGAAGCAGACCGCGGCGGTGCGCGTGGTCGAGGGCCTTACCGACCTCGGCGATGATGCGCAACGCCCGCGCCGGCGTCATCGACCTCGGTGCCCTCGCCAATTCGGCCGCCACATCGGTGCCGTCGACGTACTGCATCGCGATCCACAGGTAGCCACCGGCCTCACCCCGATCGTTGACGGCGACGATGTTGGGATGGTCCAGGCTCGATGCGAGCTCGGCCTCACGTTGGAACCGTGCGCGGAACTCGACATCACGGGTCAGCTCGGGGTTGAGCACTTTGAGCGCGTTGCGCCGGGGCAGGCTCGGGTGCGCGGCGAGATAGACCGAACCCATTCCGCCGGTACCGAGCACACGCTCGATCCGATACCCGCCGATCACCGTACCTGGTCGCAGAGTCATCGAGATCCCCTACAAATACGCACTATTGGCGAGCAAGGCGTATTGCGCCGACGCCCGCTGATGCACATCGGGTATCTGATTGCTCATTACCACCGCGACGTAGCGGTCGTAGCGCAACACGCACAGGTACTTCCGCGCACTCGATACATACGGTTCCGCCGGTGAGTACTTCTCGGGATTGTCGAAACAGTAGGTGTCCGGCAGACCCGGCGGGCCCGCCAATGGTGTGGTCGTCGGCAGATCCTTGCGCGCCTGCCACATCTGCTCGGCAGCACGTGCGTCGCGGGCCCGCAGCAGCAGCGCACCATCGTTGATCATCCCGATCCGGTCGACGCCGCCGAGATCGAGCACACGTTTCCATTCCTGTCGATCCTCGGTGATCTGCAGAAATGCCCGCGGCTCCATGACGGCGTTCACAAGGTCCGCCTGGAAGAACGGACTCGCGGGAAAGATCTTGCTCGGGTCGAGAATTCGACGAATCACGCCGTCGGGATCCTTGTCCAAGCGCAGCACGTCGCGTTTCGACAGCGGCGGCAAGGCATCCAGCAGCGGAAGTTGCACGTCGAATGCCCGCTCGGTCAACGCGCGCAACGCCACAAGGTCGGCCTTCGGGGTGACCGCGTAGACATGGACGACATACTGACCGCGGGCAATCGTCGCGACCATCGACCGCACACCGGGCCGCCAATGCCCGTGGGCGCTCGGGTATTTGTCCAAGGAGACCGGTGCATTCAGGTCGGAGGCGAGCTGAAAGTCGATCTGATCGAACTCGCCCGCCGCGGCCTGTGCGCCCACCTGATCGGCGAACTGCAACACCGTGATCCCGAGGGCAGTGGTCTCGGCGTCGTCGGGCTCGGCGTCCAGTTCTTCTGTGAGATAGGTGAATTCCCGTTTCGGCGTGGTGCGACTCCGCGCGGAGAACCCGAACATCAGACCGTGCTTGTCGGCGACCGCTTGCGTAGCGTCGGCAAATACCCCGCCGAGCCCCTTTCCACCTGCGATCGTGGCTCTGGCAACACGGTAGCGAAGGCCCGCATCGACATCGGTCCCCAGAGCGACGGCAGCCGCCAGACGCGCGGTCGCGATCGCTTCCCCGTTTTCGTAATGGTGGTAGTAGACGTCCTGCCGGAATTCCAACGGCAACACGGGATACTTGCCGACCTCGAGTGTCCTGACATCCACCTCACCAGGGTGCACATGCCCCCGTACCGTTTCACCACGTCCGGTGACAGCGAGCGCGACAACGAGCAGCACCACCGCGCAACCACCGAGGATTCGTGTGCGACGCCCGCTCATCCGGCATTCACCAGAATCACGTACTGAGCCGAAATCGACTGTCGCGCATCAGGAAGCTGCTCCGATGAAACCACCGCCACGTACCGGTCGTGACTCACTGCGCAGAAATATCGCGAAACGACGGCCGGTCCGATGTACTCATAGCAGTTGGCGGCGGCAAGCCCGACCGGGTCTTCCACCGGACGCAGGAACTTGTCGTGGCCCACCTCGGCGAGAAACCATCGGGCGCTCGCCACATCCCTGGTGCGGTACACCGTGGCCTTGTCCTCCGACACCCTGTCCACCCCCGCCTGCTCGTTCATCCTGCGCATGTCGGCGAAATCCCTGGCACCGTGCAGCGCCGCCCGTGCGTCACGGACCATGGGATATGCCGGGTCGGTGCCGTTTTCCAGGCCGAGCGACAACGTGCGAACCAACATGTTGTCGGGGTCGATCGCTATCGACTGCAGTCGATCCACCGGCGTGGGGGTGTGTGCTTGGAGCCGCTCCGCGGTGATCGTCAACGCCTTGTCCGCCAGCGGGAGCACCGCCGAGAGATCCGAGATCTCGAGTTCCTTGTTCTCATCGCTCCACGAACCCACCCTGATGACGAACCGTCCCGTAGCCATCCAACCCGTGACGCGTTGCTGATCGGGTCGCCACCACAGGAGCGCGTCGGAGTGGCGGGCCGACTTGATCGGCTCCACTGTCGCATCGGGACCGAAGCCTCGGCGGTGGAGCGCGGCGGCCGCGGATTGTGCCGCGCCGACCGAGTCGAACAACAGTGCTTGAATCGCGATGCCCTGCGAGATGTTCAGGTCCTCGTGGGACCTGGCAGCGGTACCGAAGCCGGCGATCAGGCCTTTCGTGTCCTCGTCGAACGTGGCGTCGAAACGCTTTGTCAGATCCTCGCCCGGCCGAGGGAAAGCGGGGTTCAAATTCCCCGCTTGCGGCACGACGAATTGCGGATCGATCTCGACCGGCAACGGCACTACAGAACTGAGCCGCACACCTTCGAAATACCGCGCCAACGCCCACGAAGGCGTCGTAGTGACGGGCCGTTCGACCTTCGGATACGGACCGACATCCAGCTTCGCGAGGTCGACAACAGGTTCAGGTGGCGTGTCCCCCGCAGGATCGTCCGAACACCCGGTCCCCACCAGCATCACCGCAGCGACGATCCCCGAAAGTATTGCTGTACCGCGCATTCCCCCGCTGTTCCCCATCTACCGGCCCCGACCTTCACACGATCGGCAGCCTCAGACCCGCCGTAGCGGCAGGCTATTGGGAACATACCGCAGAGCGGCACGATGCGCCTTCTCTGCGGCATGATGAAACCTGCTGCAAATAAGCAACTTTCATTCCGATAGTTCGATGAACAAACCCCGGATAACCTCGATTCGAGTCACCCCGGCATGATCGATAAATGTGCGAGTATTGCTGCAGCGTGTGTCCAGCGCCCAGGTGACTGTTGACGATCAGGTTGTCGGCCGGATCGACCCGGCCGCCGCCGGCGCGCCACACGGCCTGCTCGCCCTGGTCGGTGTCACCCACACCGACACCGAGGACGTAGCGAAGACACTGGCCGACAAGACCTTCCGCCTCCGCATCCTCGACGGCGAGCGTTCGGCGGCCGACCTGAACGCCCCCATCCTCGTCGTCAGCCAGTTCACCCTCTACGCCAACACCGCCAAGGGCCGCCGCCCCTCCTGGAACGCCGCCGCCCCCGGCCCGGTCGCCGAACCCCTGGTCGACACCTTCGCCGACGCCCTGCGTGACCTGGGCGCCACCGTCGCGACCGGCAAGTTCGGCGCCCACATGCACGTCGACCTCACCAACGACGGGCCGGTTACCGTCCTGCTCGAGGGCTAATTGTCTCCCGGCCGGTACGGGATGCCGTCGGCGGCGGGGGCGACGGCTTTGCCGATGAAGCCGGCGACGACCACGAGAGTCACCACGTAGGGCAGCATGCCGAGGAATTCGGTGGGGATCGGGTTGCCGGGCATGGTGTTGAGGAACCGTTGCAGGGCGCTGGAGAAGCCGAAGAGCAGGGCCGCCAGGAGGGCGCCGACGGGGTTCCAGCGGCCGACGATCATTACCGCGAGCGCGACGAAGCCGAGGGCCGCGGTCATGTTCTTGCTGAAGGCCACATTGTTGGCGATGGTGAAGAACGCGCCGCCGAAACCTGACAGCGCACCCGCACAGGTGACGTTCCAGAACCGCAGCCGGTTCACGTCGATACCGGCGGCGTCGGCGGCCGCCGGGTGCTCGCCGACGGCACGGGTCCGCAGCCCCCACCTGGTGTGGAACAGCAGGTAGGACAGCCCGAACACGCAGGCCAGCGCCACGTAGACGAAGAGGTTCTGGTCGAAGAGGACCGGTCCGAGGATCGGGATCTCGGTGAGGAAACCGAGGCCGATGTCGTGCAGGAATCCACCGATGCGCGGCACCGTGCTCGGCTGGTTGAGCGAATGGTCCATGCGCATGAGCCGCTCGAACAGAAACCCGGTGAGACCGAGCGCGAGCAGGTTCAGGATCACACCGGTGACCAGCTGGTTCACCTCGAAGCGGGTGGCCAGCCAGGCCAGCAACAGCGTGGAGACCATGCCGCTGAGCACCGCCGCGAGGATGCCGACATAGGGATTGCCGGTGATCGAGGCGAACAGCACTGCGGTGAAGGCGCCCGCCAGGAACTGTCCTTCGATGCCGAGGTTGATGACACCGGACCGCTCACACACCACCCCGGACAGGGCGCCGAAGATGAACGGCAAGGCCAGGAACAGCGTGGTGGCCAGCACGAACTCCACCGGGAACCCGACGCCGGGCGTCACCACCCAGGACAGCACCGCGACCACCAGCGCGGTCGCCGCCACCCCGACGATCACCCCGTGCGTGCGCGCACTCACCGCCCGCGCGAGCAACAGCGCCCCGAGCAGCACGGTGAACACCGCAAGCGTCACAACGATGCCGAAAGTACTGACGGTCCAGCTGCTTTCGACGGTCTGATCCAGACGGAATGTGGTGGCCCGCCCGTCGGGCATCCACAGCAACGCCGCGACGGCGAGCAGCGCCCCGAGGACGACGAGCATCGCCCCACCCACCGGGTGACGCACGGTCTCGGTCACGACGACCGGTTTCGATTCGGCGACAGCGGTACTCACCAGCCCCTCGCTTCCAGCGTGTTGAGCCCACCGCGCGGGGTGCGCAGGTGCAGCAGGGTTTTCACCAGGGCGGGCGCGGCGATGAACAGCACGATCACCGCCTGCAGCAGCGTCGACATCTCCACCGGGATGGCGGGCTGCATGTGCAGCGTGCCCGACTTCAACGCACCGAACAGCAGCGCCGCCGCGACGATCCCACCCGGATGTGCCCGCCCGAGCAAGGCGACAGTGATCCCGTCGAAGCCGAACTCGGCAACCGTTCCGGGGTTCACCGTGTACGGGTTCAACCCGAGCACGAGCGCCCCACCACCGATCCCGGCGAGCGCTCCCGACACCCCCATCGTGGTGATGAACGTGCGACCCATGTCGATGCCCGCCGTCTGCGCCGCGTGCGGATTCGCCCCGACCGCGCGAATCCGGTACCCGAAGGTCGACTTGCGCAGCACCCACCAGATCCCCGCCGCCAGCGCCAACGCGATCAGCAGGCCGACACTCACCCGCAGCCCCGACCCCGCCCAGCCGAGGAGCCGGGGCAGCCGCGCCGAGATGTCGACCGGCTTGGACACCAGCTCCTGGGAGGTCAGCGAGTGGATGAAGGTGGTGCTCAGCGCCCAGAGCAGGAAATAGGTGGCGATATTGTTCAGCATGATCGACGAGATAACCTCGTGTGCACCGGTTTTCGCCTTCAGCACACCGGGAACCGCGCCGAAGAGCCCACCCGCGAGCGCACCCGCGGCCAGCGCCAGCGGCACATGCAGCAGCGGCGGCAGATCGATCGCGAAACCGACGATCAACGCACCGAGCATGCCGAAGATGAACTGCCCGTGCCCACCGATATTGAACAGTCCGGCCCGGAACGCCAGCCCCACGGCGAGTCCGGTGAAGATCAGCGGGGTGGCGTAGGTGAGCGTCTCCGAGATCGGGCGCAGCACCTGGGCGAGGGTGGCCGTGCCGTCGAAGAACTCCTGCAGGCGGCCGATGTCGAGAATGGCGCCCTCGAACAGGTCACGGTAGGCCGTGCTCACCGCCTGCCAGGAGAAACTCAGCGCGTCGGAGGGCCGGTTGAGGAAGTACCCCCAGGCCCGGCGCACCGACGGATCGGAAACGATGATGAGCAGCGCGCCGATCGCGAAGGCGAGCAGCAGCGAATAGATGGTCACCATCACGCTGTTGGCTTCGGTCAGGTACCGGGTGAAGGTGCGGCCGAAACCTGGTCTTTCGGGCCGGGGCGATTCGGTCTCCGGCGCGGTGGTCGTACTCGGCATGGGAATCCTCGAGGATGTCGGCGCCAGTTCAGCTCGGGGTGGCGGATTCGGTGGGGCGGTGGCCTGCCATCAGCTGACCGATGATCTCGCGCGGGGTGTCCGGCCCGACCTCGCCGACGATCTGCCCGTTGTGGATCACCGCGATCCGGTCGGACAGGGCGAGAATCTCGTCCAGTTCGGCGGAGATGAGCAGCACCCCGGTCCCCGAGTCACGTTCGGCGACGAGCCTGCTGTGGATGAATTCGATAGCGCCCACGTCCACCCCTCGGGTGGGCTGTGCGGCGACGAGAACCGCACGGGGACGGGAGAATTCGCGGGCGATCACCACCTTCTGCTGGTTGCCACCCGAGAGCGCCGACACGAGCTCACCCGGGCCGCGCGTGCGGATGTCGAAGTCGGCGATGGCCTTGTCGGCCAGCGTGCGCACGGCGTCGCTGTCGAGCACGCCGCGATGCGACAGCGGTGCGTCGCGGTACTGGTTGAGCACGAGGTTCTCGGCCACGGTGAAGTCGGCCGCCAGCCCGTCGCGACCACGGTCCTCCGGGATGTAGCCGAGCCCGGCGACGATGCGCCGGTACGGATCCCACGAGGTCACCGGCACCCCGCCCAGCTCGACCGTCCCGCCGTCCGGGCGAACGGTGCCGAGCACGGCCCTGGCGAGTTCGGTCTGGCCGTTGCCCTCCACCCCGGCCAACCCGACGATCTCCCCGGCTCGCACCGTGAGGTTCAGCCCATCGAGCACCGCCGTGCCCCGCTCGCCGAGCACCGTCAGATCCTGCACCGCCAAGGCGACCGCACCAGGATCGGCGGGCGTGCGCTCGACGGTCAGGATCACCGACCGCCCGACCATCGCCGCCGCCAGCTCGGCCTCGCTGTCCTCGGGCGAGGCCTGGGCCACCACCTTGCCCCGGCGCAGCACTGTGATGGTGTCGGCGATGGCCTTCACCTCTTTGAGCTTGTGGCTGATGAAGATCACCGACATGCCAGCGGCGGTGAGATTGCGGATGATGCCGAGCAGCTCGGCTACTTCCGGCGGGGTGAGCACGGCGGTCGGTTCGTCGAGAATCAGCAGGTCGGTGTCGCCGGAGAGCGCTTTGACGATCTCCACGCGCTGCTGCACACCCACGGGCAGGTCTTCGCAGATGGCGTCCGGGTCGAGGGCGAGACCGTAGCGATCCGACACCGCCCGCACCGCGTCACGCGCCGCCGCCCGGTCCAGAATCCCGCGCCTGGCGTGTTCGCGACCCAGCTGCACGTTGTCGGCCACACTGAACGGGCCGACCAGCTTGAAATGCTGATGCACCATGCCGATTCCGGCGGCGATCGCGTCGCTGGGTGAACGGAACCGCACGGGTGCGCCGTCGATGAGGATCTCGCCGCTGGTCGGTTCGAGAATGCCGTAGAGCATATTCATCAGGGTGGATTTGCCCGCGCCGTTCTCACCGAGAATCGCATGCACCTGGCCGGGTTCCACCACCAGGTCGACATTCTCGTCGGCCAGGAAATCGCCGAAAGCTTTTGTCAGTCCCCGTACTTCGAGTCGCATGTCGTTGTCCTCAGAGCTTGGGGGCGGCGGGTGAGTCGATCACGATCCGGCCTTCGACGATCTCGGTGCGCAGGGCCGTGAGCTCCTGTTTCAGCCGCTCGGGCACGGCACCGTCGAAATCATGGAACGGCGCGAGGCCGACCCCACCGTTGCCGAGCGTGCCGACATACCGGCCGTCTTTCGGACCCTCGGCGAAAGCGTTGTCGATTGCGACGCGCACCGCGGCGGAAATGTCCTTCATCGACGACGACAACATGATGTCCTTGTATTCCGGCACGGCTTCGTACCCGTCGGAATCGACCCAGATCATGCTCACCCCCGGCGAATCCTGCACCGCCGACGCACCGCCCATGCCGACGGGACCGGCCACCGGATGAATGATGTCGGCGCCCTGGGCGATGAAATTCTCGGTCAGCGAGCGACCGGCACTTGTGTCGTCGAAATTGCCGGTGAACGAACCGTTCTGATCGGCGACATTCCAGCCGAGCACCTCGGTACTCGTTCCGTGAACCTGGTTGTACCTGGCCACGCCTGCCGCGAAACCGTCCATGAAGATCGTCACGGCGGGGATCTGCATGCCACCCCAGGTCGCGACACGGCCGGTCTTGGTCATCCCGGCCGCGAGATAGCCTGCGAGATAAGAGGATTGGGCGGCGTTGAACTCCATCGAATAGACGTTGTCCAACTCCACGTGCGCGTCGACGATAGCGAACCGCTGATCCGGGTACTCCCCCGCCACCTGCGCCACCGCCTCGGCCATCAGGCCGCCGACCCCGATCACCAGATCGCAGTCGTCATCGGCCGAGGCCCGCAGGTTGGGTTCGTAATCGGCGGAACTGTTGGACTGCCGGTAGGAACCGTAGACACCGGGGTTGGCGTCGATCGCCGCCTTCACCCCGTTCCAGCCGGATTCGTTGAACGACTTGTCGTCCACCCCGCCCGCATCGGTCACCATGCAGGTCTCGAAACCGGCATTCGCCGAACCGTAGGTATTGCCCGATCCTGTGTAGCGCGACTCGGCAGGCGGCTCACCGCAACCGACGAGCGACGCCGTCGCCGCACAGGTGGCGACGACGGCGATCAGCGCGATCCCAGATCTCATTACTCAGAGATACAGGATTCCCCCGGCACCGAGCCGGATTCGAAACATTACTTCACCGAAAAGTCGCGAAAGACTTTCGCGAAGTCACTCCGGGCGCAGGGTGAGGATACGTGGGCCGTCCTCGGTGACGGCGACGCTGTGTTCCCAGTGGGCGGCGCGGGAACCGTCGGTGGTGACCACGGTCCAGTCGTCGTCGAGGGTTGTGGTTTCGGTGGTGCCGAGGGTGAGCATCGGCTCGATGGCCAGGACCGATCCGACGACCAGGCGCGGGCCCTTGCCCGGGGCGCCCTCGTTCGGGAGGAAGGGGTCCATGTGCATCTCGCGGCCGATGGCGTGGCCACCGTAGCCGTCGACGATGCCGTATTTGCGGCCGTGCACCTCTTCGGCGGCCCGGGTGCCGAGCTCGATCGCGTGCGACACATCGGTGAGCCGGTTGCCGGGCACCATCGCGCCGATGCCCGCCTCCATCGACCACTTGGTGGCCTCGCTGAGCAGGCGATCGGCTTCGATGATGTTGCCGACGCCGAAGGTCCAGGCGGAATCACCGTGCCAGCCGTCGAGGATGGCGCCGCAGTCGATCGACACCAGATCGCCCTCGGTGAGAATCTCACTCGCCGAGGGGATCCCGTGCACCACACGGTCGTTGACCGAAGAACAGATCGAGCCGGGGAAGCCGTGGTAACCCTTGAACGACGGAACCGCGCCCGCCTCCCGGATCACCTGCTCGGCGACCTCGTCGAGCTCGAGCGTCGACACCCCGGGCTTGGCGGCGTCGCGCACGGCGACCAGCGCCCGCCCGACGATCGCGCCCGCCGCCGCCATGGCGTCGAGCTCGCCCGCCGTGCGGAACGGCACGACCTTCTTCTTCCGACCGAATGCCATTACTGGCCGAGAGCCTTCAGCGCTCGCGCGTTGACGTCGTCGACCTCGCCGAGACCGTCGACGGTCACGACCAGACCGTCGTAGTACTCGAGCAGCGGCTCGGTCTCCTCGCGGTAGACCCGCAGCCGGTTGCGGATGACGTCCTCGGTGTCGTCGGCGCGGCCACGGGCGAGCATGCGCTCGACCACGGTGTCCTCGGCGACCACGAAGCACAGCACGGCGTCGAGCGCGGTGCCGTGATGCTCGAGGATCTTCTTCAGCGCGTCGGCCTGGTCGACCGTGCGCGGATAACCGTCGAGGACGAAACCGTTCGCGGCGTCCGGTTCGGCGACGCGGGCTTCGACCATGCGGTTGGTGACATCGCTGGGGACCAGGTCACCGGCGTCCATGTACTTCTGCGCCTCGCGACCGAGCGCGGTCTGCTGGCTGATGTTCGCGCGGAAGAGGTCTCCGGTGGAGATGTGCGGAACGCCCAGCTTTTCCGACAGCAGGACGGCCTGAGTACCTTTGCCGGCACCCGGCGGACCGAGCAGAACAACTCTCACTTGAGGAACCCTTCGTAATTTCGATTCATCAGCTGGCTCTCGATCTGCTTGACCGTGTCGAGACCCACGCTGACCATGATGAGCACCGCGGCACCGCCGAAGGACATGTTCGCCGACTGGCCCGTGCTGCCGCTGCCGAGGGCGATACTCGGCAGGACGGTGACCGCGCCGAGGTAGATCGAGCCGGGCAGGGTGATGCGGCTCAGAACATAATTGAGGTAGTCGGCGGTCGGCTTACCGGGGCGGTAGCCCGGAATGAAGCCACCGAACTTCTTCATCTCGTCCGCGCGTTCCTCCGGGTTGAAGGTGATCGCGACGTAGAAGTAGGTGAAGAACACGATCAAACCGAAGTAGACGGCGATGTAGACCGGGTTGGTCGGATCGACCAGATACTTCTGGATGATCTCCTGCCACCAGCTCGGGTCCGTCGCGGTGCTCGACGAGGTGAGCTGCGAAATCAGGTTGGGCAGGTAGAGCAGCGAAGACGCGAAGATCACCGGGATCACACCGGCCTGGTTGACCTTCAGCGGCAGATAGGTCGAGGAGCCGCCGTACATCTTGCGACCGACGACGCGCTTGGCGTACTGCACCGGGATCCGGCGCTGACCCTGTTCGACGAAGACCACCGCGACGATGATCAGCAGCACACCCACACACACGAGGCTGAAGATCATGGCGCCACGGGTGTCGAGGATGGCCTTGCCGTCGAGCGGGATACGCGCGGCGATACCGGCGAAGATCAGCAGCGACATGCCGTTACCGACACCGCGCTCGGTGATCTGCTCGCCGAACCACATCACCAGGGCCGCACCGGCGGTCATCACCAGCACGATGACGATCATGCCGAAGATGCCGGTGTCCTCGAGGATGTCTTCCTGGCAGCCCTGCAGCAGCTGACCGCGAGCGGCGAGCGCGACGAGACCCGTGGCCTGCAGGATCGCCAGGGCGATCGAGAGGTAGCGGGTGTACTGCGTCATCTTGGTCTGGCCTGCTTGGCCTTCCTTGCGCAACTCCTCGAAGCGCGGGATGACCACGGTCAGCAGCTGGATGATGATGCTCGCGGTGATGTACGGCATGATGCCGATCGCGAACACCGAAAGCTGCAGTAGCGCACCACCGGAGAACAGATTGATGAGCTGGTAGATACCGGCGGATTCGCCACCGGAGACCAGCTTCACGCATTCCTGGACGTTCTGATAGTTGACGCCGGGGGACGGCAGCGCGGCACCCAACCGGTACAGCACGATCAACCCCAGCGTGAAGAGAATCTTCCGCCGTAAGTCCGGAGTCCGGAAGGCCGATACGAAGGCGGAAAGCACAGATCCTCCTGGCGAACGACATGGTCATGCCATGCGACTGAACCAACACGGCGTCGTGGTGGAGACGTCAGCCGATGACGAGCTTGGCAGACAACACTTGTTGAGACTCTACAGTGACACCGGACGAGTGCTCGACTCGTCCGGTGTCGCTGTGACTACAGTACCGTCAGGCCAGTTCGGTGACGGTGCCACCGGCAGCGGTGATCTTCTCCTTGGCGGAGCCGGTCACCTTGTCGGCGGTCACCTGCACGGCGACGGAGATGTCGCCGTCACCGAGGACCTTCACCAGCTCGTTCTTGCGAACGGCGCCGGCCGCGACGAGCTCGGCCTTACCGACCGTGCCGCCTTCGGGGAACAGCTCCGCGATGCGGCCCACGTTCACAACCTGGTACTCCACGCGGAAGCGGTTGGTGAAGCCCTTCAGCTTCGGCAGGCGCATGTGCAGCGGCATCTGGCCACCCTCGAACGCCGCGGGGACGTTCTTGCGGGCCTTGGTGCCCTTGGTACCACGACCGGCGGTCTTGCCCTTGGAACCCTCACCGCGACCCACACGGGTCTTCTCGGTCTTGGAACCCGGCGCAGGACGCAGGTGGTGCAATTTGATGGTCATGTCAGACCTCCTCAACTGTTACGAGGTGGCGCACGACATTGATCAGACCGCGGTTCTGAGCGTTGTCCTCACGAACCACCGACTGGCGGATCTTCCGCAGGCCGAGGGTACGCAGGCTCGCGCGCTGGTTCGCCTTGGCACCGATCGTGCTCTTGATCTGGGTCACCTTGAGATCTGCCATGTCAGGCTCCCTGTCCCGCACGCGCACGCAGCATGCCCGCCGGAGCGACGTCCTCGATCGGCAGACCGCGACGCGCGGCAACCTCTTCGGGACGCTGGAGCATCTTGAGCGCGGCAACCGTCGCGTGAACGACGTTGATCGCATTGTCGCTACCGAGCGACTTGGCCAGAATGTCGTGAATGCCAGCGCATTCGAGCACGGCACGCGCCGCACCACCGGCGATCACACCGGTACCGGGCGAAGCCGGACGCAGCATGACCACACCGGCCGCCGCCTCACCCTGAACCGGGTGGGTGATGGTCGAGCCGATCATCGGGACGCGGAAGAAGCTCTTGCGAGCCTCCTCGACACCCTTCTGGATGGCCGCGGGAACTTCCTTGGCCTTGCCGTAGCCGACGCCGACCAGACCGTTGCCGTCACCGACGATCACGAGGGCGGTGAAGCTGAAGCGACGACCACCCTTCACGACCTTGGAGACGCGGTTGATCGCGACTACGCGCTCGAGCTGGTTCTTCTCGGCCGCGTTGTCCCGACGGTCGCCGCCGCCGCGACGATCGCCGCCACCGCGACGGTTGCCCTCGGGGCCACCGCTGGGGTTGTTGTTGTTCTGTCCGGCGGGTCCGTTGCCGCCGTCACGCCGCTGACGTCCCGGCATCAGACGTTCCTTCCGTTCGAAAATTCAGTCATCAGAACTTCAGCCCACCTTCACGAGCGGCATCGGCCAGCGCCGCGATGCGGCCGTGGTAGTCGTGACCACCACGGTCGAACACGACCGACTCGATACCGGCAGCCTTGGCGCGCTCGGCGATCAGCTGACCGACCTTGGCGCCCTTGGCGGACTTGTCGCCCTCCAGCGCACGCACATCGGCCTCGATCGAGGACGCGGCGGCGATGGTCTTGCCGACCGAATCGTCGACGAGCTGAGCGTGCAGGTGCCGCGAGGAACGGTTGACGACCAAGCGGGGACGCTCGGTGGTGCCGACGACCTTCTTGCGCAGACGGAAGTGACGGCGGGTCTTCGACAGACGACGCTTCGTCGATGCGTCCTTGCCCAGCGGAATCCGCTTGGCCTTCTGGTTAGCAGTTTGCGCCATGATCACTTACCCGTCTTTCCGACCTTGCGGCGAACGACCTCGCCGGCGTAGCGGATGCCCTTGCCCTTGTACGGGTCGGGCTTACGCAGTCCGTGGATCACAGCGGAGATCTGGCCGACCTTCTGCTTGTCGATCCCGGAAACCGAGAACTTGGTGGGCGATTCCACCGCGAAGGTGATGCCCTCCGGGGCCTCGATCGGCACCGGGTGGCTGTAGCCGAGGGCGAACTCGAGGTTCGAACCCTTGGCCTGAACGCGGTAACCGACGCCGAAGATTTCCATCTTCTTCTCGTAGCCCTTGGTGACGCCCTCGATCATGTTGGCGATCAGGGTGCGGCTCAGGCCGTGCAGCGAACGGTTGGCGCGCTCGTCGTTGGGACGGGCGACCACGAGCTGGTTGGCTTCGTCTTTGCTGACGGTGATCGGCTCGGCAACGGTGTGCGACAGGGTGCCCTTGGGACCCTTCACCGTGACGACCTGGCCGTCGATGCTGACGTCGACACCGGCCGGGATTGCGATGGGGTTTTTACCAATACGCGACATTAGTCCAGACCTCCCTTACCAGACGTAGGCGAGGACTTCGCCCCCGACGCCCTGCTTGGCCGCTTGCCGGTCGGTGAGCAGGCCGGTCGACGTGGAGATGATCGCCACGCCGAGGCCGCCGAGGACCTTGGGCAGGTTGGTGGACTTCGCGTACACACGCAGACCCGGCTTCGAGACGCGACGCAGGCCCTGCAGGCTGCGCTCACGGCTCGGGCCGTACTTCAGATCGACGACGAGGGCCTTGCCCACCGGCGCGTCTTCGGTGCGGTAATCGGCGATGTAACCCTCACGCTTCAGGATCTCGGCGATGTTCGCCTTGAGCTTGGAGTGCGGAGCCTTCACCTGATCGTGGTACGCCGAGTTGGCGTTGCGCAGACGCGTCAAGAAGTCTGCGATCGGATCAGTCATGGTCATGGTTAGACCTCGACACCTTTCTCGCTGCGGTTCCCATGCAGCATCTCCCCGCTTTCGCGGGGCGACCGTGGGCCTACAACAATTCGGCTGGTCCGGGCGGCACTTACCGACCGGATGAGTACTCTTCACGAGCGCTCGGCGCCCGGCACGATCCGCCCACGTCGAGCGTGGAGCGGACACAGATCTGCCCAGGCAACCGCTCTAGTGTAGGCAACGCCGTGGTCAGGACAAAATCCGGGGTCAGGGCGCGGGCTCGGTCGACCGCGAGGTGGCCAGGATCGCCGATGCCGAGACGCCGGTGGCCACGATCAGCATCATCTCACCGCCGACCAGCATGCTCATCACGCCACCGAGCAGCGCGCCCGTCGCGAAGGCCGCGTACTGCAGGCCGTAGCCGAGCCAATCCCGCACGCTGCCGCCGCTGACGTGGCTCTCGATGCCCTGGCCGAGTTTCACGACCGTTCCGGTGACGTAGCTGAGCGGGACGCTGACCTCTCCGTTCTTGACGAAGGCGGTGTTGAGCGCGCCGACCGCGAACGCGACGAACATGATCGGGACGAAACCCAGTTCCTGCCCGCCGGTTCGGCTCACCACGTAGTCGACCACCACCGCGGCGGCCAGCGCGACCGTGGTCACCACCGAGGCGCCGTAGTGGCCGTTGCGCCACAGCCGCCGTCGCAGCAGCGAGGCCACGAAGACGCCGAGACCGAAGGCGAACAGCAGCGATATCGCCCCGACGGCCAGCAGGTAGTCGCCGTCGAACCAGCCGAGGAGCGCGCGTTCGGTATTTCCGGTCATGAATGTCACGAAGTATCCGGCGGAATGCGTATAGGCTGCCGCGCCGATAAATCCCGCCAATATCGAAAGAAACGCCACCATTGTCATCGCGCCTGCCGGTATACCCCGCAGCGGCTGACGGTTGCCCAGGTCACGTGCCCCTTTTACTGTGGTCGCAGTCACAATCCCACATCCTTCGCATCGAATCGAATCGGGGATCGACTTTGACCCTTCCCGCTGTCGTGACAACCCCGACGGTAGCGAGAAGTGGAATTGCCGGCCATTGCTCGGATCACATTCTCGGAGAAGACACAGGATTATCAGGCTCCGGTAATACACAGGTAACCCGGTAATTCCCGATGAATTCTGTGTGACTTTTATGAATCCACGGCGCTACCCGATGTGGCGTCGAAACAGGTTCGGCGACAACCGATTTCCCCAGGTGGCGGTGTGGTAGCTTCACGGAGTTCGTCGGATCTGTGCAGGAGGCTCGGCAGGTGTTTTCGCGCTCGGTGCGCCGTGGAACCCGCCGAGGCGGCTTCTACGCGCTGGCTGTTCTGCTCGGTGTCGGCACATTCGCGTTTCCCTCCCCCGCCCGCGCCGCCGACGCCTATGTCGACCGGCTCGCCGAATCCGCGGCCACTCCCGAGTTGAGCTGGTCGGACTGCGACGACGGTTTCCAGTGCGCGTTGGCACGGGTACCCCTGAATTACAACGAACCGGCGGGTGCGCAGCTGGAGCTGGCCACCATCCGGCTTCCCGCGAGCGATCCGAGCAGGCGCCTCGGCACCTTGTTCGTGAACTTCGGCGGTCCTGGCCCCTCGGGCGTCGACCGGTTACGGGAACGGGCGCGCTGGCCGTGGCTGTTCTCCGAGGAGCTTCGCGCGCGCTTCGATCTGGTGTCGTGGGACCCGCGCGGGGTCTCGCGCAGTGCGGGCGTGCACTGCTTCGCCACTGCCGAGGAACAGGCCGAATACTTCGGCACCTTCCCCGGGACCCCCACCGACGCGGGTCAGGAAGCGGAGTTCTTCGCGCGTTCGGCCGATCTCGCCGCGCGCTGCGGTCAGACGGCGGGCCCGATCCTGAATCACGCCTCGACCGCCAATACCGCCCGTGACCTGGAGCTGTTGCGGCGCGCGGTGGGCGACAACGCGCTGACCTATCACGGCATCTCCTACGGCACGCAGGTCGGCGCGGTCTACGCGAACATGTTTCCGCGCCGGGTGCGCGCGATGGTGTTCGACGGTTCGCTCGACTTCGAGGGCAATGCCGACGGGCACGGCGCGGAAGGCACCCATCTTCCCCTCGACACCAGGCAGGGTGTCGCGGTCGGCATCGCCGAGACCTTCGACGCGTTCTTGCGCGAATGCTCGGCGGCGGGCCCGCGCTGCGCGTTCTCGGCGGGCGATCCGAAGCTGAAGTGGCTCACGCTGGCCGAACGGGCCCGCCACGCCCCCATCGTGCTCAACGGAACACCGTGGACGTTCTCCCAGGTGGTGACCACCGCGGGCAGCCTGTCGCGCCCCGAAACCTACGCCGATCTGGCGACCTTGCTGCAGCAACTGTTCGACGCGGCGACCAGCGCCCCCGCCCTCGTCCCCGACTCGCTGTTCGACCCCGCCTACCCCGCCAACCGGGCCGAAGCGTTCTACGCCATCCAGTGCTCAGACAGCATGGTCCCCACCGAACCCGCGGCCTACAGTCGCGTCGCCGCCGTCGAAGACCTGCACAACCCCTACTTCGGCCGCACCGCCGTCTTCAACGCCATGCCCTGCGCCTTCTGGCCCGCCCGCGACGCCGACCGCTACACCGGCCCATGGAACCGGCAGACCGCCGCCCCCATCCTGGTCATGAACAGCCGCTACGACCCCGCGACCCCACTGCACGGCGCCTACGCGGGCGCCGCCCAACTCGCCACCGCCCGGGTCCTGGTGATCGAAGGCGCCGGCCACAGCAGCATGTACGTCCCCAGCACCTGCGCCGAACAAGCCAAACGCGACTACTTGTTCACCGGCCAGCTCCCACCCGAAAACCTGCACTGCGGCATCGACCACTCCCCCTTCGGCTAGATGGAGTCGTCGAGCGACAGCATCTCGACACAACACTCCGGCCCCGAAACGCGCGAAGGCACGGACTTCCGTGGGAAGTCCGTGCCTTCGTACGGTATTCGCCTAGGTGGCTGCGCTCACGAGGAGCGCGGGGTCACCAGGAGCTCTTGTGCACGCCCGGGAGCTCACCGCGGTGGGCCATTTCGCGCAGGCACACGCGGCACAGGCCGAACTTGCGGTAGACCGCGTGGGGGCGGCCGCAACGCTGGCAGCGGGTGTAGGCGCGGACGGCGAACTTCGGCTTGGCCTCCGCCTTGATGCGCAGTGCTTTCTTAGCCATGTGCTCAGTTCTCCTTGAACGGGAAGCCGAGGTGCTTCAGCAGCGCGCGGCCTTCTTCGTTGTTGGTCGCCGTGGTCACCACGGTGATGTCCATACCGCGCGGGCGGTCGATGGAATCCACGTCGATCTCGTGGAACATCGACTGCTCGCTCAGGCCGAACGTGTAGTTGCCGTTGCCGTCGAACTGCTTCGGCGACAGGCCGCGGAAGTCGCGGATACGGGGCAGCGCGATGGACACGAGACGGTCCAGGAACTCCCACATGCGGTCGCCACGAAGGGTGACCTTCGCGCCGATCGGCATGCCCTCACGGAGCTTGAACTGCGCGATCGACTTGGTGGCCTTGCGGATCTCCGGCTTCTGGCCGGTGATCAGCTCGAGGTCCTTGACGGCACCGTTGATCAGCTTCGCGTCACGGGCGGCGTCGCCGACACCCATGTTGACGACGACCTTGACCACGCCGGGGATCTGCATCACGTTGGCGTACTCGAACTCGCTGTTCAGCGCGTCCTTGATCTCGGCGCGGTAGCGCGCCTTCAGCCGGGGCTGAGTCTGCTCAGAGGTGGTCATGTCAGATGTCCTTCCCGTTCTTACGGGAGATCCGAACCCGCTTGCCGGTGGTTTCGTCGGTGCGGTAGCCGACGCGAGTCGGGTTTCCGTCGGAGTCGACGACCATCACGTTGGAAACCTGGATGGGGGCTTCCTGGGTCACGATGCCACCCGAGGAGGCGCCACGCTGGTTGGCGGAATCCGCGACGTGCTTCTTGATGCGGTTCACGCCTTCGACGAGAACCTTGCCGGTCGCCGGGTAGGCCTGGATGACCTTGCCCTTGGCGCCCTTGTCCTTGCCCGAGATGACGAGCACGGTGTCACCCTTGTGCACCTTCATGTCAGAGCACCTCCGGGGCCAGCGAAACGATCTTCATGAAACGCTTGTCGCGCAGCTCACGGCCGACGGGGCCGAAGATGCGGGTGCCGCGCGGATCGTTGTCCGCCTTGATCAGCACAGCGGCGTTCTCGTCGAACTTGATGTAGGAACCGTCCGGACGGCGGCGCTCCTTGACGGTGCGCACGACGACAGCCTTGACGACGTCGCCCTTCTTGACGTTCGCGCCGGGGATGGCGTCCTTGACGGTGGCGACGATGATGTCACCGATACCGGCATAGCGACGCGACGAGCCACCGAGCACGCGGATGCAAAGGATTTCCTTCGCCCCGGTGTTGTCGGCGACGCGCAGTCGCGACTCCTGCTGAATCACTTCAGCACCTCCTGGACCTGGATGTATACGTACGCCGGATTGCCGACCCGACGCACATGGTCAGTCACCCACCAGACGCGCGCCTGCCAGCGGTTTGTCCACCACTGGGGGTTCACGGCCGGATTGCGAGGGCAGAGCTCCCGCAGGCAACCGGTCTAGTGTAGGTGAATCCCCAGGTCGACCCAAATCGGGGGTCCTCGGCCAATTTGAAGCGAATATGTTTCAAACTGCCATGCGCGTGTGTGCCCCGTTGTTACGGTCCCCCTGCTCGTCGCGGGGACGAGCCGACGAGGAGCCACCCATGAAACTCACCCTTGCCTCCACTGCCTTCGCCGCCGTCCTCACGGTGCTCGCGCCGCAGGCCGCCGCCGGGCCCGTCATCGACATGCTCACCGACACCCTCACGGTCGGCTGCACCTCGAAGATCGACGTCGTCGGCCTCGACGACTACGTCGGCGCCCAGGTCGACTTCGTCGCCAACGGCAAGTTCTTCGCCAGCGACACCGTCGACCTCGAGGTCACCGTCGGCGGCGTCACCGTTGCCAAAGCCACCGCGTTCTACCACGTGGAATCCGAGGTCGAGGTGCAGTTGACGGCGCTGCTGCACGCCACCGGCATGCCGCTGGTCTCCAAGCGCGTGCCGACGGTCATGCGAATCATCAACGCGGGCAGCGGTTTGGCCTGTGACCTGGCGACCGGCAGCGCGGGCAGCTCTTCCTGATCGCCGCAGCCCCCGAGACGGCAGCCGCGCCGGTAGCCTGTGCGAGCTGGATCGCAACGAGCATGGGTGCGGTTGCCGCATCGGGGAAGGAAGTCCTGTGACACAGTCCGGCCGTCCGTCGGTTGTCGACCGCCGCGCATTCCTGGCCGCCATGGGGTTGGTGCCGGTGGCCGTCGCCCTGGCATCGTGCTCGTCCGATGCGCCCGCGGCGCAGTTGAACGGGGTGGATCTGAGCGGGGGCGATCCGGCTATCCGCCCGCAGGACGACCTGTACCGCCACGTCAACGGCGCCTGGTTGCGCGACTACCAGCTGCCGCCGGACAAGGCCTCGGTCGGCGCGATCACCGACGCCAACGACCGGACCCTCGATCAGCTGCGCGCGATCATCGAATCCATCTCCGATCCCGAGCCGGGTTCGGAGGCGCAGCAGATCAAGGATCTCTACGACGCGCGCCTGGACCTCGACGAGATCGAGCGCCTCGGCATCACGCCGCTTTCCGGGTTGTTCGCCGCGATCGACAAAGCCCCGGGCAAGCCGGAGCTGGCCAAGGAGATGGCGATCGCACCGATCGCCGGCCTGATCGGGATGGGCATCGGTATCGACCGGAAGAACTCCAAGGCCTATATCCCCAGCGTCGGCCAGTCGGGCCTGATGCTCGGCGAGCAGTACTACCGCAAGCCCGAGTTCGCCGAGCAGCTGGCGGGCTACCAGGTGTACCTGGAGAAGCTGGCGCAGGGCATCGGCCTGTCCGACCCGGTCGGGGTGGCTCAGCGCGTGCTCGACCTGGAGAAGCGCATCGCCGCCGCGCATTGGGACAGCGTGCGGCTGCGCGACACCGACGCCACCTACAACCTGATGAGCTGGGACGAGCTCACCAAGCTCGGACCGCAGTTCGACTGGGATCCCTGGCTTTCGGGCATGACCGACCGGCCCAAGTCGCTGTTCGACAAGATGGTCGTCGGGCAGCCGTCGTTCGTCACCGCGGCCGCGCAGCTGTGGAGCGAGGTGGACATCGCCCTGTGGCGCGACTACCTCAAGCTGCACGTCGCCGACACCTACGCACGGTTCCTGCCGAAGGCGATCGCCGACGCGCGCTTCGAATTCGTGGGGCGGGTGATGGCCGGACTGGAGGAGAAGCCGGAGATGTGGCGCTCCGCCGTGGGCGTCGTCGACGACAATCTGGGTGAGCCGCTCGGAAAGCTTTACGTGGACAAGCACTTTCCGCCCTCGGCGAAGGAACGCGCCAAGGAGATGGTCGCCGATGTCACCGCCGCGTGGCGCGACAACTTCACCAATTCCACCTGGATGTCGCAGGCCACACGGCAGGCCTCGATCGCCAAACTGGACAAGATCGTGGCGCAGATCGGCTACCCCGACAAGTGGGTCGACTACTCCTCGGTGGAGATCAAGCGTGGCAAGCTGATCGAATCCCTGCTCGCGATCAACGCTTTCGAGTCCAAGCGCGCCTTCGCCCGCCTCGGCACCGAGGTCGACCGCTCGGAGTGGGGCATGTCGCCCCAGACGGTGAACGCCTACTACAGCGCGACCACCAACCAGATCGTGTTCCCCGCCGCCTACTTGCAGCCGCCGTTCTTCGACAAGGACGCCACCGACGCGGTGAACTACGGCGCGGTCGGCTCGACGATCAGCCACGAGATCGGCCACGGCTTCGACGATCAGGGCTCCAAATACGATGGTGACGGCAACCGCCGCGACTGGTGGCAGCCGGAGGATCGCGCCGCGTTCGACGCCAAGACCCAGCAGATCATCGCGCAGTACGACGTACTCGTCCCCGAGGGCGCACCGGAGGGCCAGCACGTGAACGGCGCGCTGACCGTCGGCGAGAACCTGGCCGACCTGCGCGGCCTGCAGATCGCGCTGGAGGCGTACAAGAAGGTGGCGCAGCGGTCCGGCGAGACGCCCGATTTCCGCTCGGTGTTCCTGTCGTGGGCGCGGCAGTGGCGCGACAAGCAGACCGTCGAGGCGACTCTGCAGGGTCTGCAGGACACCCACTCCCCCAACGAATTCCGCTGCAACCAGGTGGTGCGCAATATCAACGAGTTCTACACGACCTTCGATGTGAAGGAAGGCGACAAGCTGTTCATGCCCGCCGACCAGCGCGTCGCCCTGTAGACGGGGCTTGCACCCTCCCGATTCGCCGTAGGTTAGCCTAGGCTGACCTAAACCTGCTCGATGGAGGATGCGCTCATGACGTCAGTTCGGACTTCACGCGGCTGGCGGCGCGCCGCGGTGGCCGCGCTCGCCGGTGCGCTCGCCTTCGGTGTCGTCGCCTGTGGTTCCACCGAGGACGAGGCGGGCTCGGGCGAAGCGGTGACCATCACCCACGCCCGCGGCGAGACCACCGTCACCGGGACGCCGAAAAAGATTGTCGCCCTCGGCAATCAGTGGCTCGATTCCACGCTGGCGCTCGGCGTGGTGCCCGTCGGCTACATCGACAACGTCTCCGCGCTGTCAAAGAGCACCCCGCCGTGGACGCCCGACAGCCTGAAGTCCGCGACCGCGCTCAACACCCAGGGCAGCGTCGCCGAGCAGGTCGCCGCGCTGGAACCCGATCTCATCCTGGCCGACCCGTTCATCGCCGATCAGAAGACCTACGACGACCTGTCGAAGGTGGCGCCGACCATTCCCGCGCTCACCAAGGACGCCGTCACGCCGTGGCAGGACCAGGTCACGGCCCTCGGCAAGGTGCTGCACAAGGAGTCCGACGCGACCGCGACGATCAAGAAGGTCGACGACAAGATCGCCGCCATCACCGCCGCCAACCCGGGCCTGAAGGGCAAGACCTTCGCCAGCACCTGGCTGGCCAGCCCCGCCCAGCTGATGGTGCTCACCGACCCCAACGACGGTTCGGCCAAGGTGTTCACCCAGCTCGGCATGTCGATTCCGGCGAACCTCACCGCGCAGCCCGCCAACCAGGGCCGGCTGGCGTTGTCGCCGGAGCGCGTCGACGAGCTCACCGCCGATCTGCTGCTGGCCGGCTACTCCCCCGGTCTCGACGAGAAGTACCGCCAGCTGCCGGGTTACGCGGAGCTGCCGTCGGTGCGCAAGGGTTCGGTGGTGTTCCTGACCACGCAGGAGATCAGCGCGATCAACCAGCCGACCGCCCTGTCGGTGCCCTACATGCTCGACAAACTCGAACCCGCGTTCGCCGCCGCCGCGAAATAAGCTCCACCCACAACTCGAGGATTCACCGTGCTTGCCTCCCCATATCCCGCCCAGACTCGGTTCGCCCTCCGCGCAGGTGTCACCTGTTTGACCACGCCGGCCGGTGCGGTGCTGCTCAATCCGCCGCGCAACGAGAAGCTGACCGGTCTGGGCGCGGGGGCACTGCAGGCACTGAAAACCCTGAACCAGGGCCCGGCGACGGCCGCCGAGATGGCGACCGCGGCCGCCGGTGACGACATCACCGGCCTGATGCGCAAGCTCACCGACGGCGGCTGGCTCGCGGTGACCGTGCGCGACGGCGGCCGCGATCTCTACAGCATCCGCCCGTTCGCCCAGCCCGCGCCCCGGCCCGAGGTCGCGCTGCCGACCTGGTCGGCCACGCTGTCGAAGTTCGCCGTGCTGCACCGCGACGCACAGGGTTTCGTGCTCGAGCATCCGCGCTCGTGGTGCGATCTGCGCATCCACGATCCGCGCCTGCTCGCCCTGCTCGACGGTCCGCTCGCCGCCGACTCGCCGGTGGCCGCCGCGGTGAAGACGCAGTTCATGGCGGACCTGCAGTGGTGCGGATTCCTCGTCGACGGTGACGAGGAGGAGCACGAGTTCACCACCCGTTCCTGGAACGCGCCCGACCTGTGGTTCCACCGGCGCAGCACGCTCGGCGCCCGCACGGTCACCTGGGACGATTTCGGGCCGACCCGCTGGGCCGAGGGCAAGTTCCCCGAATTGCCCGCTCGCCGAGCACCTTTCGCCGGTGACCCGATCTTCCTCCCCAAGCCCGACCTGGTCGCGCTTCGTGTCGGCGACCCGAGCCTGTCGGCCGCCCTCGAGGACCGCGTCTCCACCCGGGCCTTCGACGACAGCGCCCCCGTCACCGCCGCCCAGCTGGGCGAACTGCTCTTCCGCAGCGCCCGCACCCGCGAGGACGGCTCCCGCCCCTACCCCTCCGGCGGCGGCGCCTACGAGCTCGAGGTCTACCCCGTGGTGCGCAATGTGGCAGGCCTGGAAAGCGGGCTGTACCACTACGATTCGGTCGACCACGCCCTGCGTCACGTGGCCACCTTCGACTCCCCCGCCGTCCAGAAACTGGTGAAGTCCACCTCGGCCACTCTGGCCGGTGGCGCGGAACCCCAAGTGGTCCTGCTGGTTTCGGCCCGCGCGGGCCGGGTGATGTGGAGCTACGAACAGGTCGCCTACGCCAACATTCTCAAGCACGTCGGCGTCTTCATGCAGACCGTCTACCTCTCGGCCACCGCCATGAACCTCGGCGTAGTCGCCCAGGGCTTCTCCGACACCTCCGCCTTCGCCACCGCCACCGGCATCGATGAACTCGAGGAGTGCAACGTCGGCAGCATCATCGTCGGCTCGCCTGCCCGCTGAGAAACTTCGTGTGAGAGCTACGTCACAAGATGCAACCCGCGGCGCGGGGAGTGCGTCCAACCAATCGACGTGCTTTCTAGCGGAGCGAGGGTTTCATGAACGACGACTGGTCGGCGCCGACTCGTGCGGAGAACAACGCCCTGCGTGCACAGATCGATTCGATGCTCGAGATGTTCGCGTCGGAGAAGTCGGCGCTGCTCGGAATGCAGGCGCGTGCGACCGAACTGGTGAGCGTGTGGTCCGAGGACGGACTGGTGCGCGCTTCGGGAAACATCGCCGGGGTGTCCGAGGTACACATCGAGCCCGACGCCTTCAAACGGTCCACCCCTGAATCCCTCGGCCGCTCCGTCACCGAAGCCCTCGGCGAGCTCGCCCGGCAGACCGCCCGCACCCAGGAAGAGGCACTGAGCCCGATCTCCGCAGCCATGCCCGACCTGTCCGACCTGGTTCCCGGCGCACCGAGCATCAAAGAACTGATGGCCCAGCTCGCCCCGCCCACACCACCGAAACCGGAACCGGTTGCCGAGGCGCCGCGCGGTCTCGTCGACGATGAAGACGACGAAGACGGCTACTTCCGCAACCGCAACTACCTGCGATGAGTTCGCTGAACGTCGACCCCGACGGCCTCCGCAACACCCAGCCGGCCTTCACGTCGGTCGCCTCGACCATCACGACAGCGGCTCAGCAGCTGGCTGCGGTGATCGCGGCCGAAGGTGAATGCTGGGGTGGAGACGAGATCGGCGCCGCGTTCGCCAAGAACTACACGCCCGGCGTCGAGCCGGGACAGCAGGCGATCACCGGCCTGGCCACCGTGATGACGCAACTGGGCACCAATATGGTGACCATCGCCGACACATTCCAGAACCAGGACACCGGCCACGCCGGGCAGATCGCCCAGGCCGAGGGCGCCCTGTAATGGGCATCGAGATCCCCGACGAACTGCAATGGGTCGCCAAGTACATCCTCGGCGCCGGTGACTGGCCCGATGGCGACGAAACCGCCATGCGCCGCGTCGCCGACGGGTGGACTGCGGTCGCCAACACTCTCGACACCGTCGATGACGCGGCCGCGCTGGCGCTGAACGCCGCGCTGACCGCGATCTCCGAAGGTGAAACCCACACCGCCATAGCGACTTTCCGCGACAAGCTGCTGTCCGGGGACCAGGCGACGATGACGGCCGTCCGCAAATGGTGCGAAACACAGGCCACGCTGCTCGAAGACGGTGCCAACGATATCGAGCACACCAAGTTGGTGATCATCGGAACGATGATCGTCACGGCGGTCGAACTCTCCGTGGCGCTGGCGACATCCTGGACGGGTGTGGGTGCGGTCGCCGGTGTCGCCGCGCGCGTCGCAGGCCAGATCGCGGTGCGCATGGCGATCAAACAACTCATCGCCCGCATGCTCACCCGAGGTGCCGCCAAAGCCGCGGCTCGACTCGCCTTGCGCGGCGCCGCTTTCGAAGCACTGGAAGAGGGCGGTGTCGATCTGGCGGCCCGCCTGATCCAGGTCTCCAACGGCGACCGCACCGCCGACAAGTTCGGCTGGACCGACCTCGGTCTTGCTACTTTCGGTGGTGCCGTCGGAGGCGCGGTCGGCGGCGTATTGGGCGGCGGCACAGGCGCTCTCGCCGACACGGCAGGCTCCACTGTCGGCAAACTCGCGGGAAAGGTCGTCGGCGGAACCGTCACCGAGCTGGGTGCCGACATCTCTGCTCAAGCCGCGGCCGCCGGGGTCGGTGCCGCCTTCCTCGGCCAGGAATTCAACCTCGACATCGGTGTCGACACATTCACCAGTGCCGGTGGGAACGGGGAGTTCGGCTGGGACACTGTCGCCGAAGCGTGGCCAACGGGCGGGTCGGTGAGCCACGGTGGTGTGGGAGGTGCACAAGTTGCCCGATCTATGGCGCTGCTGAGCTGCTGAAGGTCATGCGGCGAAAGCTGCTCGCCCCCGGGTTCGAGGCCCAATTGCGCACGCAGGTGAGCTGTGACCTCGCTCATGTCGGCTTCAGGAGTGATCGTGCCGGGCAGGCCTGAATTGTCTACCCGCAGTTCCATATCAGCCGCACTTGAGTTCGCCACCGGAACGAGATCGGCCATGACCCAGTCGCCGTTCGCGAACTGACCGCCGCCATTGAAATGGAGGTCGACGGCTAGCTGAAGCCGCGCGTGGAGAGCCGCGAGCACCGCAGGATCGACGCCCCTGGCATCCATGCGGAGGCCGATTCGAAGTACAGAGACGGGGGTGTCGAAAGCGCTGACGTGCCGAGCCCAGGTGAAACGTCTGCCGCTTTCGACAACTGGCTGAACACCACCATCCGGCCGCCGTGTTCGCAGACTGGCACGCGCCGCACGCGCTCGGTTCGCGTTCTGAATTTGCTGCGGTGTGGGTGTGGCGGAGGCGGCCGTGAATTGTTGGCCCGCTACTCCTCGATCGTCCCCTCCGCGGGCCAGGTTCCCGTGGTACGGCTCTTCATGGATGCCCACGATGTCACCAGTGCTGAGACCCGATCCGTGGGTCGGTGGCGGATCGGATTCTTGGTGATCTCGACTTCCTGGGTGATCCCCGGGTCGTCCGGTGCTTCCAGGAACGTCAGGTCGACCCGGTACACGATGGTGTTCGGTTCCTCCGAGATTCGTGTCAGGTGGATTCGGCGCTGTTTCGGATATACCTGATAGCCCTGGGGCGGTAGGCCCGCTTCCGTTGTCTGGTCGAATTCCTCGCCGATCGATGTCATGCCCATGCTCGAGTGCGCCGTGATCACCCCGGTGTGCTTGTTGATCACGAAACTCCCTCGGCCGAGGGTCGGCATCTGCTGGCGTGAAGTGCTGTCCTGGGAGCTCATCTCGCGGCATACCCAGCCGTGGTTGCTCTCCAAGATGCTGAACGTCTTCTCCGGGCCGAAGGCTTGGGCCAGCAACTGTCGGGCCTGTTCCCTGTCCGGCACTGGTTGCGCCATTGTTCGATCCTCCATTGTTCGCGTCGATGGGTATGCACCACATCGCCCCGGCATCCTCGAGCAGGGCAGGCGGGGGTACGTCGGACGTTTCGCCTGATTGAGGGTCCCACCAGACCGGCCCGGCCGCGCCAGGTGGAAACACGATGACGGTCGCGTGTCCTTCTTCGATGACCGGTGTTCCATCGGGGTTGTACCGTCGGGCGCCGTTCTGGTCCCGCGCGTGCCAACCCGTGGCGACCAAGGCTGCCGAGCCGGGGCCGAGGGTGGCGATGTAGTTGTGCAGCGCCTGGTATTGCGCGACGACCGGCATACCCGAAATGCCCGAGTACGAGACCCAATCACGGCCGAGCCATGTTGCGGCGCGCTCGTTGCCGTCTTCCTCACCACTGCGCGAATCCGGTGTTCCGTCATCGTTTACGTCTGGCCAACGAGGTGCCGAAACACGGGGAAGACCGAAGAACGAAGACAATGCCGACAGGGAGCAGTCGAGGCAATTGTTTCCCCGCCCGGGCTCTTCCCTGCCTCCGTCATTGATCGCTTGCCCATACGGGTGGGTGCGCGGATCGGCCCCGGTGACGAAGGAATTGCCGTCGCGAAGAAGGTCTTCGACCTCGCTCTGGTACGCGGAGTCTTCGATGTCATCGAGATGGTTGTGATCGACGACCCGGGAATCCGCCGGGTCGGAGAAGGGCGTCGGCGTGTTGGCGCGTGCGATGTCGTTGCTGATTTCCCGGAGGTCATCAGGGCTCAACATTGTTCCGGGTGGACTGGGGAACAGTCCGATGTGCTCGCGGAGGATGTTGGCCTGGCGATTCGGGTGCTGGGCCGAATCCAACTCGAGGTCTGCGTCTTGCGGATCGGTGGTGAACTCCAGGTCGACGAGCAGTAGATCTCCACTCAACAGTCGGGACCCGTTGTTGAAGGTGACATCCACCCGCGCCTGGATACTTTCCATCGCCTGCCGCAGGTCGGCAGGCGACATCAGGTGTGCGTTGGGGATGTGGGCGCGGATGGTGGCGACGGCGACCCATTGGTTTCCGCCGAGGTGGAAGCGGCGGATGCGATAGGCGGGTGGGCGCTGGATGAATGGGCTGCGGTTGGCGTCGACCGGAACCGTATGTCCGTCCTGAGACGGCAATCCTCGAAGAGACTCGCGAAGAGCACGGGCGGACTGATTCGTGCTTGTCGCCGTGGTTGGGCTGATTGCAGGCAATGGAGTCTGCCCGAACGCCGGTTGATCGTTCGGGGGATGCGACGGCGTCGGGCTCGTCCCGAGCGACTGCTGCGGTACCGGCGACGGTTGGCCCGGTGGGGTCGTCGCCGACGGGCTCGTGGCGCCGTGTACGTCGCCGGCGGGCGAGGATTCCCGCGGAGTCGGAGATTCGACTGCACCCGGTGGCTGTGTGGTCGCGTCGCGTGACCCCGCTAGACCTCGAACGTCTCCGTTGTCGGCCACGCGCCGTGGCGTTCCCGGCTCCACGCCGCTCGGGCGGCCACCATCGGTGCCAGTGGTGTGTACGGCGTGGTTTCCAAGGTTGTCTTGTTGATCGTCAGATGCAGGCCCTCGGTCGTCGGAGGTGATGTTGCCATCGACTCGACCGTCACCCGGTACTCGATCGCGTCGGGGCCCTCCCGGATCCGGTTGAGCGTCAACCGGTTCAGCGGCGGGTAGACCTGCTCGGCTTGGAGCGGCCTCTCGTCCTCGATCGCCGTGTCGTACATCTGCCCGATCGTTTCCAGCGCCAAGCTCGACTGCGCGGTGACTACCCCGGTCGTCTTGTCCACTGCGTAGCTCGCCAGGCCGAGACCCATTCCCTCCTCGATCTCCTTCGGAGTCGGAATCTGGCGACAAATCCACGCGTGACGGCTCTCGACTACCGTGAATTCCTGGGTCGGAAAGATCTGAGCCAGGTACGCCCGCAGTTGTTCCGTTGTGCGAAGTTGTGGCGGCTGCATCGGACGCTCCCTGCTGGTCGACCGTGCTTGTTACCGGTCGATCGTTTCCTCCGTCGGCCAGGATCCCGTTGTTCTGCTGAGCATCTCGGCCCACGCCGTGGCCTGCGACAGTGGTCCACCGCTCGGCTGGAAGTGCAGGGTTTCCTTGTCGATCGTGATCAGGTCCATCGTCGGCGGGTTGTCCGGGTTCTCCAGCTCCGTCACTTGGACCTGATACTGGACCGTTTGTGGGTCCTCGAAGGTCTTCAATAGATGAATTCGATGGAGCGGGGGATATACCCGGCTGCCCTGCACCGGTTGGCCCGTTTCGATCGCCTGGTCGAACTCCTCCCCGATCAGGTCCGGCGGCAGGCTCCGATGCGCCGTGATCACCCCGGTGTGTTTGTTCAGGACGTAGTTCCCCTGCCCGAGTCCCATCCCCTGCGACGTCTCTTCCGCCGTCAAGATCCCACGGCCCACCCAGCCGTGTTTGGACTCCACTACCCAGAACTCCCGATTCGGGCCGAAGACCTTGGCCAGCAGTTGTCGGGCCCGTTCCAGAGTGGGAACTTGTTCCGGCATGGTGCATTCCTCCATTGGCATCGACCGGATAGAAGTGCAGTGCCACCGATCTCGCAACCATCGCGGGAGGTGGAGTGTCAAAAGTTTGGCCGGACTGCGGATCCCACCATACCGGGCCGCTCGCGCCGGGCGGGTAGACGATTACGGTGGCGTGAGCACCATCGATCTCCGGCGAACCGTCCGGGTTGAATTGCGGAATTCCGTTTTTGTAGGCCTGCCAGGTGTTGATCAGGAGCGCAGAGGAACCTGGGCCCATTGCCGCGACGTGATCGTGTAGAGCCTGGAACTGCGCCGGAATCGGCACACCTCCGAAGTGGAGCGGCGTCTCGCCGAGCCATGCGGCCGCGCGCGCGGTTCCGCCGACTTCGCCGTTGCGGTCGTCCCGAGTGCCGTCGGGAAGGGAGTCCGGCCACCGCGGGGCCGATACCTGGGGGACACCGTAGAACGAAGACAGTGCCGACAGCGAGCAGTCGAGACAGTTGTTGCTTCGGCCGGGAACGTGGGGTCCACCGTCGTTGACCAGCCGCCCGTACTGATTTGTGCGTGGATCGGCGCCCACGACAAAGGAATTGCCGTTGCGGAGCTGATCTTCGACGTCGTGCTGATATGTCGCCTGCTCGACAGGCTCGAGACGATTCGGGCCGTGTACCCGGGTATCGGAAGGGTTCGGGAAGCGAGCCGGGGTGTTGGCTCTCGCGATGTCGTTACTGATCGAGCGCAGGTCGTCGGGACTCAGCGGTGAATTCGGCGCGCTCGGCGGTAGCCCCATGTGCTCGCGCAGACTGTTGGCGAGGTCGTAGGCGTGCTGTTGGGTATTGACGCGGAGATCGGCGGTATTCGGGTCGGTGGTGAAATCGATGTCCACCAGGAATTGGTCGCCGCCGAGGAGCGTCTGCGCGTGGTTGAAGGTGGCGTCTATCGCGGCCTGGGCGTATTCCATCTCGACCTGCAACTCGCCAGGCGTCATCAGGTGTGCGTTGGGGATGTAGGCGCGAATGGTGGCGACCGAGACCCAGCGGGGGCCGACCTGGAACCTACGAATTCGGTACGAAGGGCGGGGCGTGGCCGGCGTTGTGCCCGCCGCTACCGGAGTGGTCCGGCCGTCATGTGGTGGCTGGTTGCGTAATGCCTCGCGGAGCGGACGGGCATCAGGGCTGTGTCCAGGATCGGGCAGGTGATTCTGCGTGACCGCGCTGGGGGTCGGAGTTGTTGTCGTGGGGGTACTTCGTGGTGATTCCTGCTCAGCGGCGGAGGGGAGCGTGCTGTCCGGCTGTCGGCTGTCCACCTCGGGCGAAGGCGCCGGGGCGGAAATTTCGGCCGTTGTTCGACTCGTCGGTGACGGCGTAGTTGGTGCGGCGGGGCGACTGGGCGTCCCGAGGAGTGCTCCGACGGGCTCGTTCTGTGGAGCCGGACGGGACGAAGGCGTCGGGACCGACTTCTGGGTGGTCGGGGTGGTGGAGGGCGGTGTCGTCGAGCCGTGGGTAGGCGGCGTTGACACAGTCGGTTGATTGGTCGCCGCACTCGGGGGTGTTGTGGTTCCGGGCTGAGTGGTCGGCGCAGTGGCGGGTTGTGAACTGGAAGTGGTTGTGGCCGACGATGTTTCGCTGGACGCGGGTGCGGTGGTGGGGTTAGCGGTCGGTAGCTGGGTGGTGCTGCCGACGGCTGTCGGTACCGAGGCGGGGACGGTAGTGGTCGGCGTTTGCTGGGGTGCCGACTCGGAGACTGTGCTCGGAGGTGGAGTGTTCGGATTCTGTTGCGCAGTTGGCGGGACGGTTGTCTCGGAATCCGGAACGACGGTCGTGGGTGACTGTTGGGGTGGAAGGTCGAGGGTGGAGGTGTCGGTGGTGAGCAGCGTGGACTGAGCCGGCGCGTCCGGAGCGGTGGTGGACGGCGGGTCTGACGGAGGGGCGTCGTCGTTGGTAGGTGTGCCGTTGTCGGGAGTCGGATCGCCTGTCGTCTCCGTGGCAGGTGTTGGTGGTGCATCGGCGATGGGATTCGACTGAGGTTCTTCCACAGTCGGCGGATTGGTAGCCGGAGACGAATTATCCGTGATCCCTGGTTCATTGGTGTTCAGCCCGGCTGAGGGTAGGTCCCCATCCGAAGGGCGGGAGGCGCTGGAGTCCGGGTCGGTGGTGACCGGGGTCTCGGGCGCGGCGGTGGCGGCGGGATCGGTACCTGTGGCAGGCACGGAAACGCCGGTGTCGGCTGGGGCGGATGTCGCGGGTTCGCCGGTGGCGGCTGGGGCAGTCTGGGCGGGATCGCCGGCGGCGGGTGCCGATGTTGCCGGGTCGCCGGTGGCTGCCGGGGCGTTGTTGTCGGCTGGTGCGGACGTAGACGGTGAGCCGTTGCCGGGAGCGGATGTCGAGGGGTCGCCGGTAGAGGCGGGCGCGGTGGCGGCGGGAGTCTCGGGCGTCGCGGCGGGTGCGGTGGTTGCGGTGGTTGCGGCGGGGGAGGTGGCGGCGGGGATACCGGTGCCGAGGTCGGGGACGGTGGGTGCCTGACCGGGAGAGGAACCGCCGGATTCGAGGGCGGTTTGGACACCGCCGGCATCTCTAACCCCGCCAGATTCCCGTGCACCCGAGTCGATTCCGGCTGCACGCCAGCCACCGCATTCGACGGCGAGCGGTAGTGCGCCCCGATGGCCCGCCGGCGACGGGCCGGATCAGACTTCGCGATGGATTCCGGACGGCCAGTCCTGGGGTATGGCCAGTCCCGCTCAATCACCACCGGCGGCCGGCCGACGACCGCTCTGGCGAAGGATCCTCGGGCTGCCACCGCGTACTCCCACACCGGCCGCACCCGTACAACAGCCCAATCCGACGCCCACACCAGCGGTCGTTCCAGCACCCGCTCCACCACAGCACCACAACGACGATCACCGATCACAGTCGATCGAGGAGCAACTCGGTTCGACGGCTTACCGACCGCGACCTCCGTTCGAAACCCGCGATATGCAGAACACATACCGCGGCGAACACCTCCCGGGAAACAGCATTTGGACATCGCCGCCTTCGCACGTGGACTACCTGGATGAAAACAGACGTCAAGCATTTCGCATCGAAATCCGAGGTGGACGTCTCTACAATTCGAACGGCGAACTGTTCGATACCAGAGCTGGACATTCGGTCTGGGGCGGATCCGGTCGCGCAATATTCGCGATGGACGAACACGGCAACCTGTATGCTGCACTCGAACACGCGCCCGGCGAGTTCCATCATTCCAGCTTTCTCGCCGGAGCGCCGGTCGCGGCGGCAGGCGAACTTGTCGTTGTCAACGGAGTAGTTCAGCAACTGACCGACTCCAGCGGTCATTATCGACCCGAACGAGGCCACACCTTGCAGGCCGTCAATCACCTGCGAGCATTGGGAGTTCAGCTCACTGCAGCGCAGATACGGCTCGAGGCACCGCGGTGATGAAAGGAATGTGGATGGATTACTGGGACGGAATCGTCCAGCGAATATTCTATCGAATCCAGTTCGAGCCCGAGCTCAGCGAAGAACTGGCGAGCAGAATCGCTGAAGCGCTGGTACTCGAACCCATCGAATACCTCACCGCCGAGATGGAGTACGAATCTCTGGCAGGCGGGCTCAACGACGGAAAACCCCTGCCCACACTTGTTCCGATGCGCCAGACCGAACCACAGCTGCGCGACTTCATCGGCCGAGTGGTAGCACACCTGGATTCGACCCGCCCCTGGCCGACACCTGCCTTCACCAAGCTGCCTGCAGAGTATCTGGCCGAATTTGAGAATTCCCGCCCCATCGCCCGGCTCGCCCTGACCGTCGACGAAGTGTCAGCACGCCTGGCTCGAAGATTCAGTCACGACAGTGACGACGGCCCATTTCTGCTGCTGAAAATGCGCTCGGGAGAAGTCATCGGCATGTTCTCTCCATATTGGGACGACAGCACCGATGTCGTTGTCTACAGCGCCGACTCGAATCGCGATGCCACCGATATCCTCCGCGAACTCACCGACACCGGGCGGCTCGAACCGGAACGAATCTTCGTGCTCACCGCCGAATCAGCCCAGCAAAGCGCTGGGCGATACGAGACCACGAGCATTATTCCAGCATTTCACGGTGAGAGCGAACCCGGGAATACTGTATGGGAGGGCACTCATGTGGACTACCTCGACGATACTGCGCGACGCGAGTTCCGCCTCTTCGGCTACGACGGCCTACTTCATGACAGCAAAGGCGACTTGTTCGACACGTCGGCTGCGAAAACGCTATGGACCCCCGGCGGCGGGCGGGCAATATTCGTCATGGACCGCAATGGCGCCCTGTATTCGGCACCCTTTCACCTTCTCGGCAGATTCCACCATTCCAGTTTTCTGGCGGGGGCGCCGGTAGGGGGTGCGGGAGAGATCGAGGCAAAAGCCGGCGTAGTGCGCCTGATCAGTGACCACAGCACTCATTACCAGCCGACTCGAAAATACACTCGGCAAGTCTTGGACAGTCTTCGCCGTCAAGGTGTGGACACGACACCGATCGTAATCGAGCACCATTCGGCCGAGTAATGAACTGAGCGCCCACCGCGAGCTTCGGGCCCCCCGATCCGCTCGTCGCGTGGGCGGCTGGCCGGAACTGTGACCGGCGTGAAGGCCGATGGACACGACTGGCCCCGGCGGCGGTTCGAATCCGGGGAACCGGATGGGGGTGGGTTGCGTCTAAGTTTGTAGTGGCGGGATGCTGCTGTGGGCTATCAGGGTAGGAGTGCTGTGCGTAGCGTTGGGGTGATGCGGGCCGTGGTGTGTGGCGCGGTCGGGGCGGCGGTGCTGGCCGGGTGTGGGGAGAGCACTGAGGGGTCGGCCGGGCCTACTACGACCGTGCGGGATCCGGACACGATCGAAGTGTTCAACCCGTGCCGGGGGGCGTTGTCGGATGAGGTGCTGCGGAGTGTGGGGCTGGACCCGGCGACGAAGAACATCACTACGGATCCACCGACCGGGGTCTCAGCTTGGCGCGTATGCAATTGGGCACCGATCGGAGACCAAACCAGCACCGGTCGGCGCCGAGTCGCGCTGTTCTCGACGAGCTTCACCCTTGATGAGGCGCGCAAGAAGGAGAGCTTGACCATCCTTGGGGAGACCCGAGTCAACGGTCGTCCCGGCTTGATATCTCAGGAGCGGAACGACCCTGACGGGTGCTACGTCTCTTTCGACGCCCAACAGGGCATGTTCGAGGTCAAAGTCGGCTGGCTCAGCACTGAAGGGCCACGGGTTGGTAACACGTGCGAGATGGCCGCCGGCTACGCGGCAGCGCTCGAGCCCCATCTGCCGAAGTAGCGGGATCGGAGGAAATACTATGGCGCAAGATCACGCCACCTACTGGCGGAACATGAAGTCTCAAGCCATCAGTGGCGAATTCAAGCTCGATGAGGACCTCGGTCAGGCCATCGCCGATGTGGTCAGCCAATACATCTCTGATCTCGAAATTCAGAAGTTCGAGGCGGCAAACCTCCAGCACCTCACCGGCTGGGGATCCCTCCCCTCCGCCGCCGCCATCCGCGGCAAATTCGAGAACAAGGCAGTAGCCGGCGGCTCACACGACCCTGACGACTCCGCCGTGAAACGCCTGGATCAGCACATCGCCATCGCCCGCGACCAGCGCGACGCCTTCCTCGCTGCCATCGGCAGACTGCAGGCCGTCGATCAGCAGTCCGCGGGCGCGATCGGCAATGCGGGGGCGAGTATCTGATGGGCTTCTGGGACGACATGGGGACCTTCGGCGAATTCGTCGGCCATGTCGGCACTCTGGGCATTTTTAAAGTCATGGACAACCATGACCGGTCCGACAACGCCGACAACGAGCGCAGCAGGCTCGACACCGAAGGCAAGCAGGTGTGGGAGGGCGACCGGACCATCATCGGCGACGAGTGGGCGCGGTTGCGTGCGGGCGCGGATGTCACCATGCAGGAGGCTGCGGTGAAGGAACCCGAGCCGTTCAGCGCCTGGCCCCATCAGCGGATCTGGGAGGCCTTGCAGGGCAAGGACGGTCAGGGCGGGGTCGATGCCGGGCAGATCAATGCGACGGCCGACGGTTGGCGTCGGCTCACCACCGGCACCGAAACCGCTGTCACCAACTACCGCACCAACTTCGAACGGGTCTTGACCGAAAAGTGGTCCGGTGCTTCGGGTTCTGCGGCGATCGAGGCGGTGAAGAGTTACACCACCGAGGCGGCCAAACTGCCGACCACCTTCCAGATGGTCGCCAACGGTATCGACTACATGGAAGGCCTTCTAGGACAAGCGAAGATCGCCATTCCGAAGCCGGAAGAGGTGAGCGCCTTCGACGAGTTCGTCGGCCATATCCCCGGCAACGGTGTGGTCAAGGCCGCTCAGCATCGGGCGAACGAAGCGGAGGCAGACGCTCAGCTGTTCATGATCGGCACCTATCAGCCAGGTGCGCTTACCGTCGACAAACAAACACCGGTGCTGCCGCTCCCCCAGAACAATGTCACGGATCCGGGCGGCGGAGTGCCGGGTGACGGTTCGACGGGAGATGCGAACGGCGGGGGCAACAACACCGACAACGGTGGCGGCGCGTCGACGAATCCTGCTGGTACACCCGAGAATCCGACTGCCGAGACACCGCAGTCGACCACTCCCGGCGATGATCAAGAGGACGACAACACAGACGACGACTCGACCAGCCCGGCAAGCACCGAGTCACCGGCCACAACGCCTGCTACGACGCCGACGACGACACCGGCCACACCCGGCGACAGCAAACTCGGGTCTCCTGGCACCGGGTCTCCCGGCTCAGGATCGCCGGGATCGGGGTCGCCCGGCTCGGGCGTGCCCGGTGGTGCCGGAGTACCAGCCGCGGGACGCTCCGTCGCGGGAACACCCGGAGCCGCGGGGGCGCAGAACTCCGGCGCTCGCGCGGGGGCGTCGGCGGCGGGTGCGCGCGGTATGAGCGGGATGCCCGGCATGATGGGCGGCGGCGGAAGAGGCGGTGGGCGTGACGACGAGAACGAGCACACCACTCCGGATTATCTCATCCATGATCGCGAGCACGAACTCATCGGGCAGCTGCCGCCGACGCTGCCGCCGGGCGGGGTGATCGGCGCATGAGCCGACCCCAAGCACCGACCCTTGATCACACCTGGGTGCTCGATCCACATGCCTTCGCCATCGGGCTGGAAGCGCACGGTCGGGATCGGATGCCGTATCCGCTGACCTTTCGGCCCGAGTTCGCCGAGACCATGGAAATTCACCAGCAGCGGCGGGAAGCTGCCGGGCACAGGTTGGCCCAGGTGTACGACGCGGTTCTGGACAGGGTGTTCCGGGCCGTTCTCGAGCCCGAGGTCCGGGTGGAGATCCAGGGCTTACACGGGTCGGGCCAGGCCGAGGTCGTGCGCGTTTATGCGGGCATCGTCGAGGATCACGCGGCGTTGGCCGTTCAGGCCACGGGGCCGACGCGCGAGCAAGGCGGCGACATCACGCTCTCCGTTGTCCCGCTGGCCGACCTGGCAGCGGCGATCGTCGCGAAACTGCCACGCCTGCACGGTGGTTCGACACAGCGTTTCGAGGGCAGGCGCAGCGATCTAGAGACGGCGACCTTCGCTCGCCACCCCACCCGCCTGTCCCCGGTCGAGCACACGCAACGCTTCTTCCGGCGCCCCCGAATCGGCACGGGCGAGATCACCGTTTTCCCTGGGTTCCAGGTCGATTCCCGGCCCACTTCCGACGGCAAGGCGTTCCTCTGGCTCGACTACCCCGACGACGGCCGCTACCTCCTGCAACACCACGACACCGACAATTTCACGGTGATCCCCGGCCCACCCGCCGAGTTGGAGCATCGCCTCTCCAGGCACATAGCCATCTTCACCGATCGCAGATGAACCTTTACCGTCGATCGGATTCGACGCGGCGGGTGTAGCCGTGGGGCCTGCGCGTGTCAGGCAGCGGGAGTGCCGTCCCAGGTGACGAGTTTCCAGCCCTTGGCGGGGCTGCCCTTGACGATTACGCGGCCGGTGTTGCGAATGGGGTCGGACTGGAGTTTGGTCATGTCGGGGTTGCTGACGGTCATGAGGGTCCAGACCATGATGGAGCCGCCGTGGGAGAAGATCGTGGCGCGCTTGTTGCCGCGGTCCTGGATGTCCTGGATCGAGTCGTCCATGCGCTTTTTGAATTCGTGGCCGTTGATCGAGCCGGGGATGCGGGCGTCGAGGTTGCCCTGCATCCACTGGACCGGTGCGGCGAAGTAGTTCGCCATCGCGTCCTTCTCGGGTGTGCCTTCGTAGATTCCGGCTTCGATTTCGTGGAAGCCCTCCTCGACGACAACGGGGCGGTCGCACAGTTCCGAGGTGGGCAGTGCGGTTTGCTGTGTCCGCACCATTGTCGAGGCGTAGACGCCGTCGAACTTGCAGTCGGCCAGGCGCAGCGCGGCCGCGGCGGCTTGTTCCCAGCCTTTGTCGGTGAGGTCGGGGCCGGGGACGGACGTGTCGATCAGGCCTGATGCGTTGCCGGCCGATTCGGCGTGGCGGACGAAGGTGAGGGTCATTTCACCTGTCTGCGGTGCGGCGGCCGCACTACCGCCGCCGGCGGTGATCATGGCAACCGCGGCGATGACCACGGACAGACGTGACGCGATCTGGGGCATAGGGACTCCTCGAGTAACCGGTGTGGGCCCACGCTGGTGCATGAATGCGACCCGTTCCGGGACGGTAGGTTCGCACCAGACCGGTCGCCACGTCGTCTCCCGATGAACGGGCACGTTATCTACTTTTCGCGAGGACCCGGTAGACGAACACGAATTGCCAGAGGCCGATGAACAGCGTCGGGAGGCGTTCGTAGAAACCGGCCGACGATTGGCCGCCGACCGGTGTCGATTCCACGGCGGCGAAGAAGGCTCCGACCGCTGCTATCGAGAACACGGCGGTGGCGATGGAGAAGACCGACCACAGGCGGGAGCGGCGGGTGACAGCGGCGAGGGCCGCCACGGGGAAGGCCGTGAAGACGACAAGTGCGCCGAGGTTGTGGATGCCGCCGGTCGCGGTGACGACCGTCGGGGCGCCTTCGGGGAAACCGAGCACCGGGTCGGTGGGGAAGAATCCGATGACGATCAGTCCGGCGGCGGCGACCAGCAGGGCGAGGTACCCGGCGGTGCGCAGGGACGCGGTGCGGCGGAGCCCTTCGGCGAAGAGCACCGTCAGGACGCCGTAGAGGACGAAGTTGCTGTTCTGGATCCAGCCGTGGGAAGCCAGGCTGAGGGCGCTGATGGTGTCGTGGGAGGAGTCGTAGCCGGCCTGGAGTGCGCCGTTGATCAGGTAGCCGAGGACGAAGACGGCCGGACCGAAGGCGCCCGCCACCAGCAGATGTGTACTGCGTATGCTCACAGATACAAAGTACACATTTCGTGCGTACTAAGTACACATCAGGAGTGGAACAGGCGTGACTTCTCTCTGGGAACGGCTCACAGAAGGCGACCGGAACGCCGGTAAACCCTTGTCCGCCAGACGAATTGCCGAGACCGCGGTGGCGGTGGCCGACGTCGACGGGCTCGACGCCATCACGATGCGCCGGCTCGCCACGGAGCTCGGGGTGGCGCCGATGGCTGCCTACCGGCATGTGGCGAGCAAGGACGAGGTGCTGGAACTGATGGTCGACCTCGTCTACGGCGAGGTCGAATACGCGGCCGGCGACGGCTGGCGCGCGACGCTACGTGAGCTGGCGACGGCTCTTCAGGCGCTGATCCTGCGGCACCCCTGGCTCACCCGGCTCACCGCACCGGAGCTCGTTTACGAACTCACACCCAACCGCATGGCTCTGACCGAGTACGCCTTGACCGCGCTCCACGACGACCTCGGTCTCGACCTCGACACGGCGATGGCAGCCGCGCGAACGGTTTTCGCGTATGTGCTGGGTGCGACCGGCGCCGAGATCGGCCTACGCGCGCTCATGGACGATCGCGGCTGGACCACCGGCGCACAGGCACGCACCGGTCTGTCCACCCAGATGACCTGGCTGCTCGGCACCGGCCGCTATCCGACCTTCGAGCGCTATGTGCACCAGGCCCGTCGCAAGGACGACCTGCGCTGGCAGTTCGACACCGGCCTCGAGCAGGTACTCGACGGCATCGAAGCGCGTCGGTGACCTACTTCCCGCGCAGGCCGAAGGGGTTGCCGTCGGGATCGGCCAGCGTGCAGATGCGGAGGTCGGGGGCAACTGTCTGCGGGCCCGATTTCTCGGTGGCTCCTGCGGCGAGCAGGGCGTTTCGGGTGGCGTCGAGGTCGTCGACATCGGTCATCGCGACCGGTCCGGTGGCGCGGTCGCCCTGGGGGTTGAGGCTGATCTCGAAGCCGTTGACGTTGTAACCGACGTAGTAGGGCTGGTCGGTGTGGGGTTGGCCGTAGAGGGCCGTATAGACCTTTTTGGCAGCTTCCAGGTCGGAGACGGGAATGACGACGGCGCCGATGGCGGGACTCATGGTGCTTCCTTCCGAAGAACAGCGGGACTGCGTCGAATGGAAAACGGTCGAGAACCAGCGTAACCAGCGATAACGCCGAACAGGCGGATCCATCGCGGGGGGCATGCCGGACGCGGGCAGGCGAGGCTGCCCGCGTCCAGGTGCTCAGAGAGCGGCGGCCAGGGTTTGCACAGCCAGGCTCCACAGGTCGGCGAAACGGTTGGCCTGTGCTTCGGTGAACAGGGCGGTGCTCCAGCGGAAGTTGGTCGTCAGGGCGGGGCCGGCGGGGGTGGTGCCGATGCCGGCGATGACGTCTACCGCGTAGCGCAGGGGTAGATCGGGTTCGGGGTCGAGTGGGAGGGCGGTGTCGTGGGCGCCGACCAGCAGAGACCACGGGTCGGTGTTGTTGCCGCTGAGGTCTATTCGGCCGAGGTAGTTGAATTCGACCTGGGGTTCGGCGGCGTTGCGGAGTTCGGGGACCCGGTCGACGTAGCGGAGCAGGCCGTAATCGAGTCCCTGGTTGGGAATTTCACGAATATGCCGAGTGACGGCGTCGAGCAGTGACCGCGCGGCGGCCGGATCGGCTTGGGCGCGTGCGACATCCACGCACTGGTCGCCGACGCCGAGGCGGACGGGGAACACGCTGGTGAACCAGCCGAGGGTGTTGGCGGTGTCGGTGCCGAGTTCGGCGTCGGCGCGGCCGTGGCCCTCGAGGGCGATCAAAGCGCCTGCGGCCGGGTCGTTTCCGTTGTTCGCGTGCAGCGAGGCCATGGTCATGGTGAGGGCGGTGAGCAGGAATTCGCGGACGCCCTCGTCCTTGCCGATGCGGTCGAGGAGGCGCTGGGTCACCTCGACGGGGGTGGCGACGGTGTTCACGCGCAGACTCGACCAGGTGTCGGACGCGGGGGCGGGGTGCCGGGAACCGAGGGGCGCGTCGGGTCGGCGCACCTGGGCCGCCCAATAGTCGCGCTGGGCAAGCACTTCCGGCGTGCTGGCGCGCTGCCACATGGCCTCGGACCACTGCCGGTAGGAGGTGAACTCCGGGAGCATCTTCGGGGCGACGCCGGACTGGATCTGCTGCCAGGCGGCGGCGAGACCGTCGATCATGATGTGCCAGGACACCACGTCGACAGCCAGGTGGTGCACCGCGAGCAAAAGGATGTCGCCGGGATCGCCATCAGTGTCGTCCCCGGAATTCTTCGGGTCGCCCGAGCTCTGGTCGACTTCCGACGAGCCCGGTGCACCCGCGAACCACACCGCGCGCACCATCTCCCCCGACCTCGGGTCGATCGCGTCGTTGGCGATACGCGCGTATTCCGTGATGACGGAATCCAGTTCGGAACCGGCGAGTCCACGCGGCGCTTCGATCACTACGTCGCCCGCGGCAACGACACCGGGCGCGCGGGTGAGCAGGCGCGGACCATCGGGCGTATCGGTGAGCACGGCACGCAGGGTGTCGTGTGCGTCGAGGAGGGCTTGGAGCGTGGACTCCAGGCCGGCACGGTCGATTCCGGCGGGCAGGCGGAGCAGGGCGGTCTGGGTGAAGCGGCGGTAGTTGCCGTACTCGTACATCCACGACACCACCGGAAGCGGCGGAACCACACCGTAGGAGTCGGCGCCCGCTTCGGCGGCGGCGGGTGCGTCGTCGACGGCGGCGGCGAGTTCACGGATGGTCGGGCAGGCCAGGACCATGCGCGGGTTGAGGGCGAGGCCTCGTCGGCGGGCCTTGTTCACCAGGGAGATGGCGACGATGGAGTCGACACCGAGTTCGTAGAAGTCGGCGTCGATACCGGGGGCGCGGCCGTCGAAGAGTTCGGCGAAGACCTCGCTCAGCGCGATCTCGGTCGGCGTCTCGGCGGCGGCATTGCTGTCGGCCGACGAAAGCGCTTGTTCGGCGAGCTCGTTCAGCGCGTGCCCGTCGAGTTTGCCGTTGACGTTCACCGGCAACCGGTCGAGGACGACGATGCGCGCGGGAATCATATACGCGGGCAGGCGCTGCGCGAGGTCGGCACGCACCCGGCTCACCACGACGGCACGTCCGGCCTTGCCGACGACGAAGCCGACCAGCGACGCGCCACCGGCACGACGGACCACGGTGACGGCGGCGGTGTCGATATCGGCCGAGCGGCGCAGCGCGGTCTCGATCTCGCCGACCTCGATGCGGTACCCGCGCACCTTCACCTGCGCGTCGGCGCGGCCGAGGTACCCGAAGCGACCGCCCGGCAGGCGGCGGACGAGGTCACCGGTGCGGTACATGCGCTGCCCCGGGCGGGCCGGGTCGGCGACGAACCGGTCGGCGGTGATGGCGGGTTTGCCCAGGTAGCCGCGGGCCAGCTGCACGCCGGACAGGTACAGCTCGCCGACGATCCCCTGCGGAACCGGGCGCAAGCGGGAGTCGAGCACGTAGCCGACCATCCCGCCGTTGGCGGTGCCGATCGTCGGGATTTCCGAGGTGGCGACCGGGGCGACGACGGCTTCGACGGTCGTCTCGGTCGGCCCGTAGCAGTTGTACACAGCCGTCCCCGGGAGCGCGCGCAAACGTGCCCACAGGGCGGTGTCGATGGCCTCACCGCCGAGAGCGAGGACGGGCAGCTCACGATCGAGCAAGCCCGCCGCGGCGAGCTGGGCCAGCATCGAGGGGGTCGTGTCGATCATGTCGATGTCGAATTCGGCCATGCCCGACACGATTCGGTGTGCGTCGCGCATCTCGTCGGCATCGAAGAGATGCAGGGCCTGGCCCGCGAAGAAGCCGACCATCGGCTGCCAGGAAGCATCGAACCCGAGCGACCAGGCGTGCGCGATGCGCAGCGGGCGGCCGAGTTTCGCCATCGCCGGGCGGTAGAACCGCTCGAGATGGTCGGCGAAGTACCCGGCCAGCGCGGCGTTCGTGCCGACGACACCCTTGGGCTCGCCCGTGGAGCCGGAGGTGAAGATGATGTAGGCGGCGTGGTCGAGTTCGCGGCGGACAACGGGGGCTTGCGCGGGGCGGTTCGCGATCCGGTCGACAACCTCGGCGTCGTCCAACGTGAGCACCGCGGCGCCGGAGCCCGCGATCCCGTCGAGCAGGTGACGATCCTTGCCGAGGACGACGGCGAGCACCGGGTTCGACTGGCGCAGAATCGATTCGATGCGACCGGCGGGCAAGCTGATGTCGACCGGGACGTAGGCCGCACCGGCGGCGAACGTGGCAAGAATGGCCACGATCGCATCGGTGCCGCGCGGAAGCATCAGGGCGACAACGGTTTCCGGGCCGACACCGTGGGCGGCGAACTCGGCGCCCAGGCGGCAGGCCTTGTCGTACAGCTCGCGGTAAGCGAAATGTTCGCCCGAGGTGGCCGTGAGGGCGGTGGCGTCCGGGGTCGCGGCAGCCTGCTGCTCGAACAGTTCCCAGGGTGTGGACGAGGGCGCGGACACGAGCTCTGCGGCAGCACTGGCCAGTTCGGCATGCTCGACGGGTGTGAGCAGATCGATGGCGTCGAGGGACGCCTCGGCGTCGAGTGTGGGCAGGGTGCGAAGGATGGTGACCAGACGGGCGCCGAGGTCGGCGGGGTCGAGGTGGCCGAGCAAGGCGGGCACCGCCTCGACGAGGACGAGCAGTTCACCCTCACTCATGTGCGAGACCACCGTGAGCGGGTAGTGGGCGAGACTTTCCATCTCGATGGGCCGGAACTGGGCACCGTCGGCGGCGGTGACGGTCTTGATCGCGTCGTCGATGGGGGCGTTCTCGAACACGAACAGGGTGTCGAACAGGGCGCCGTGACCGGCCGCGCGCTGCAGGGTCGACAGGCTCAAGTAGCCGATATCGCGCATGGTCGACGAATCACGTTGCAGCCGAGCACATTGCGCGACGACCGGTTCGGTCGACTCGAGCCGGTGCACGACGGGGACGGTGTTGATGAACAGCCCGACCATGCCCTCGACACCGGCCAGCTTCTCCGGGCGGCCGCTGATGGTGGTGCCGTATACGACATCCGTGCGGTCGGCGATCCGGCCGAGCAGCACTGTCCAGGCGAACTGCACGGCGGTATTGAGCGTCATGCCGTTGGCGCGCGCCCACTGTTGCAGAGCTTCGGTCTCGCCGGCGGACAGGCGAAGTCGCGTGGTCTCGGGGACCGAGGAATCGCGCGCACCGGTACCGTCGGCCAGCACCAGCGGCGCACTTACCTGACCCAGGTACTCGGCCCAGCGGCTCGCGGCCGCGTCGTGGTCCTGGGCGCCGAGCCAGCCGATGTAGTCGCGGTACGGGCGCGGGGCGGGCAACCCGTCGAGACTGCCGCCCGCCTGGTACACCGCGAGCAGTTCGGTGAAGAACACCGCGACCGCCCAGCCGTCCATCAGGATGTGGTGGGCGGTGAGGATCATCCGCTTGCGTGGCTGCGGGGCGTCGGTGACGTTCAGCAACAGGATTCGCAGGGCCGGACCACGGCTCAGGGTGAACGGAACCCGCCGCTCCGACTCGGCGATGGAGTCGAATTCCGCTGTCACCGCGTCACGTTCGGCCCAGGGCAGCTCGGCGCGGGACGGGATGATCTGCACCGGCTTGGGTACATCGGTGTCCCAGAACGCGGCCCGCAGGTTCGGGTGACGGTCGAGCATGGCCTGGGCGCTGCGGCGCAGCAGGGCGGTGTCCAGCGGGCCGTCGATGTCGACGACGAACTGCATCGTGTAGAGGTCGATCTCGGTCCCGGCCATCCGCGACAGGGAGAACAACCCCTCCTGCAGGGGGCTCAACGCGAGTACGTCTTCGATCTGCGGCGCACTCATGCTGCGTCCTTTCCTAGTGGTCGGGTCGTCGGATAGCCGAGACCCGGTCGACATGCGGCGCCGCACCGTGCCGGGCTGGTACCCGACAGGTGCGGCGCGGATGTCGGGTTGTTCATCCCTGTGCGGACCAGGCCGCGGTGAGGGCGGACAGGGCGTCGGAGTCGAGGCCGGACGCGCTCATCGGCGCGTGCGTGACCTGTTCGGGCTCTTCAGTTTCCGCCTCGCGCGGAGCGGCGTCGACCGCTGCGGCAAGCTCGGTGATGGTCGCGCACTCGAACACCATCTGCGGGGTCAGCGGCAGCCCCTGGGCGGCGGCGCGGGCCGACCACTGGATGGAGATGACGCTGTCGCCGCCGAGGGCGAAGAAGTTGTCGTCGCCGGTGACGTCGTCGATCTCGAGGAGCTCCTCGATCAGGGCGATCAGGGTGCGCTCGGTGTCCGAATCGGCGGCTCCCCCGGCGGCGGCCGTCGTGGCGACGGGCGCCGGGACGGCGAGCAGCCGGTCCAGGTCGGCCTGCGGCAGCACCCGCAGGTCGGCGATCGGCTGGTCCGGGTTGTCGGCGAAGGCGCGCAGGGTGGCGGCCAGGGCGTCGGCGATGAGCGCGGCGGTGGCCGGTTCGTACAGGTCGGCGTTGACGACGACGCGCACGTCCATGCCGCCCTCGGCGGTCACGTTCAGGCTCAGGTTCAGATCGAGGAACGAGACGTCGAAGTCGGCGGGCAGCACGGTGACGGTACTGGCACCGGAGGTCGCGAACGGCAAGGTGGTCGGCGCCCAGTCGGCCCCACGGAAGTGGATCATGCTCTGGAACAACGGGTTCCGCGACCGCGAACGGCGCGGATTGAGTGCCTCGACGAGGCGCTCGATCGGCAGTTCCTGGTGTGCGTTGGCATCGAGCACCACGTCGCGGGCCCGGATCACGGTGTCGCGCAGGGTGGTCGCGCCCGACAGATCGTTGCGGAGCACGACCATGTTCGCGAACAGCCCGATCAGGTTCGTGGTGGCCGGATCGGTGCGTGCCGCGACGGGCGTGCCGAGGGTGATGTCGGTGCCGCCGCCGAGCGTGTGCAGCAGGGTCGCGACCGCCGCCTCGCACACCATGAATTCGGTTGCGCCACTGCCCTTCGCGAGGGACTCGAGACCGGAGCGGACGCTCGCGGGCAACGAGAAGGTGACCACCTCGCCGCGCTTGCCGAGCACCGGCGGGCGCGGACGGTCGTGGGCCACCGAGATCTCGCCGGGCACCCCGGCCAGCGCGGTGCGCCAGAAGTCGATCTGGGTCTGCGCGAATTCGCTCGGCGCCGCCTGGTCGAACAGCTCGCGCTGCCACAGGGCGTAGTCGGCGAACTGGATCGGCAGCGGCTCCCAGGCAGGGGCGCTGCCCTGTTCGCTGCGGGCGCGGTAGGCGGTGGTCAGGTCGTCGAGCAGCACACCGAAGGAGGCGTGGTCGGCGACGATGTGGTGCACCAACAGCGACAGCACGTGGGTGTTCGCGTCGAGTTCGAGGAGTTCGGCACGCAGCAGCGGCTCACCGTCGAGGGTGAAGGCATAGCGGGCGATCTCGGCCAGCTCGGCCGACACCTGGTCGGCGGCGATCTCCCTGACCGGCAGCGCGACCTCGGTGGCCGGGTGGATCACCTGGTAGGGCACACCCTCGTGCTCGGGGAACGTGCTGCGCAGCGATTCGTGACGGGCGACGACATCACCGAGCGCTGCGCGCAGTGCGGCGACATCGAGCGGACCGTCGAAGCGCATGGCCAGCGGGAGGTTGCCGACCGAACCCGCACCTTCCATGCGGTACTGGAACCACATGGCCAGCTGCGAGTACGACAGCGGGATGCGCTCGCCGCGCGGTCGGCCACCGATCGCGGGGCGGGTGGTCGGTGCCGCAGCGACCGCATCGGTATTCGCCGCGGGCGCCGGTTCGGCTGCCTCGTCGACATCGGAATCGACCGCATCCAGGTCCATGTCGAACTCGGCGAGGAACCGGGCGACCAGATTCGCGGCGAGCGCGGCGGGGGTCGGGCTGTCGAAGATGACGCGCACGTCGAGTTCGATGCCGAATTCCGCGCGGACCTGCGCGACCAGGCGGGCGGCGAGCAGCGAATGTCCGCCGAGCTCGAAGAACGAGTCCTCCGCGCCCACCTCGTCGAGATTGAACAGGGCGCCGAACAGGGCGCACATCTTGCGTTCGGTGGCCGTGGCGGGCGCGCGGTGGGTCCGCGCGACGGCCGGGGTGGCGGCGGGCAGAGCTCGCTTGTCGAGCTTGCCGTTGACCGTGAGCGGGACCTCCGGGATCACCGCGAACGCGCTGGGCACCATGAAGTCCGGCAGGCCGGCCGCGGCGAAGGCCTGGATCTGCTCGAGGTCGATGAAACCCTCGGCGGGCACCACATAGGCGGCGAGCATGGCACCGATGGCCGGGTCCTCGGTCACGACGACCACGCACTGGGCGACCGACGGGTGCGCGGCGATGGCGGCTTCCACCTCACCGAGCTCGATGCGGAAACCTCGCACCTTCACCTGCTCGTCGGCGCGACCGACGAACTCGAGTTCACCGAAGCTGTTGCGGCGCACCAGGTCACCGGACCGGTACAGCCGGGCGCCGGGGGTGAACGGATCGGCGACGAAACGCTGCGCGCTCAGCGCGGGGCGGTCGAGGTAACCGCGGGCGAGCTGATCGCCGCCGAGGTAGAGCTCACCGACCACACCGTCGGGCACCAGCTGCAGCGCCTCGTCGAGGACGTAGGTGTAGACGTTGCGGTTGGGCACGCCGATCGGCACCACACCGGTCCCCTGCGGCCCGTGCACCGGCATGTAGGTCGAGCAGACCACGGCCTCGGTGGGCCCGTAGTGGTTGCGCAGTTCGGCTTCCAGGGTGTTGGCGAAGCGGTCGGCCACCTCGCCGGGCAGCGCCTCGCCACCCACGGGAACCTGACGCAGCGAACGCCATTCGCTCACCTCGGGCAGCAGCAGGAAGGTGCTCAGCATCGACGGGACCATGTGCAGCACGGTCACCTGACGACGGGTGATGAGGTCGGCGACATAGCGGATGTCGCGGAACGGCTTGGGTTTCGGCACCACGATCTGCGCACCGACCGACAGCGGGATGGCGATGTCGGCGAGCGAGGCGTCGAAACTCACCGACGACGACTGCATCATCCGGTCGGCGGGCGTCATGTCCCACTCGGCGGAGAAGCACACGATGTGCTCGGCGATCGCGTTGTGCGGCACCGGAACACCCTTGGGTTTGCCGGTGGAGCCGGAGGTGTAGATGACGTAGGCGAGGTTGGCCGGGCGCAGCGGGCGCAACCGGTCGGCATCGGTCGGCGCCGAGCCGGACAGTTCGGCTGCCGTCTCCTCGGCGGCGGCCAATTCGACCGCGCCGAGCAGTAATCGGGGGTTCGCGTCCTCGACGAGGTACTCGATGCGGTCTTCCGGGTAGGCCGGATCGATCGGCAGGTACGCGCCGCCTGCCTTCAGCACGGCGAGCACGGCGACGATGAACTCCACCGAGGTGCCAAGGCGCAGGCCGACGATGTCCTCGGTGCCGATGCCCTGCCCGATCAGCCAGTGCGCCAGGCGATTCGCGCGGGTGTGCAGCTCGGCGTAGGTGAGCTCGGCGGTGTCGGAGACCAGCGCGAGCGCGTCGGGCGATGCGGCGGCGGCCGATTCGAACAGGGCGACAAGGGTGGTGGCGGGCTGGTCGACGAGCAGACCGTGGGAGCGGTCGAGCAGTGCGGCCCGCTCGTCGGCGGCGAGCATCTCGAGGTCGCGCAGCCCGCGGGTCGGCTCGCGCAACGCGCTGTCGAGGAGCACACCGAAGTGCCCGAGCAACTGATCGACCAGAGCGTCGGACAGCACGTCGGTCTGGTATTCGGCCTCGACCACGGCGGTGCCGTCGGTGTCGAGCACCACGGCGAAGGCCAGCGGCACCTGCGCGCTCACCGCACCGAGTTCGAGCAGGGTGGAGGTGACGCCGTCGATGGCGAAACCGTCGGCGCTCTTGCGCACGCTGAAGCCGAGACGGACCAACTGGTCGAGACCGTCGCGACCGGCGACGCGGTCCGGGTTCGCTTCGCGCACCACGCGATCGATACCGACACCGCGACGTGCGAACGCACCGGTGCAGGTTTCGCGGACGGCGGCGACGAGGGTGGTGAAGTCGTCGCCGGTACCGATGCCCGCGCGCAGCAGCAGGGTGTTGCCGAAGTAGCCGATGAGCTGCTCGGTGCCCGCCGGGCGGTCGGTGACGGGGATGGAGACGAGGAAGTCGTCGGCGGCGGTGTAGCGGTGCACGAGGGCGTCGAAAGCGGCCAGCAGCACCATGAACGGGGTCGCGGCCTGTTCGCGCGCGAACTGTTCGGTGCGGGTGACGAGGTCGGACGGGAGCCGGTGGGTGCGGCGCTGCGCCTGCCTGCCCGCGGTGGCCGAGGCCGAGCCGGGCAGTTCTAGCGGTTCGGGCAGGGGCCGCAGGGCGTCACGCCAGTAGGCGACGTCGTCGGCCGCGGGTTCAGCGGTGGGGGCGATGGCGGCGAACTGCACGGTGTCCGCCTGCGCGTGCGCGCTGTCGGCTTGCGTGGGGACGCTGTTGGCCCGGCCGGGGATGCCGTCGGTTTGTGCGGGCGCGCTGTCGTCCTGCGCGGGCATGGTGCGGTAGGCGGCGTTGAGCTCGGTGAAGAAGACGGCCCAGGAGTCGTCGTCCCAGCAGATGTGGTGGATGGTGAACAGCACCACGTGCTGGTCGGCGCCGGTGCGGATCAAGGTGGCGCGCAACGGCAGCTCGGTGCCGAGGGCGAAGGGACGGCTGAACTCGCGCTGCGCCAGCACCTCCACCCGCAGGTCACGGCCGGATTCGGCGAGGTCGGTCAGGTCGTGGGTGGTCCACTCGGCACGGGCGTCGGTGCTGAAGACCTGGAACGGTTCGCCCTCGGCGTCCACACCGTAGGTGGTGCGCAGGATGTCGTGGCGGGCGACGACGGCGTCGAACGCGGTGCGCAGGCGGTCGGCGTCGAGCGGGCCGGTGAGGCGGTAGGCCACGCAGATGTTGAGGGCGGTGTCCTGCGGGTCGCGGGTCTGCAGGAACCACATGCGGCGCTGGCCCGGCGTGAGCGGGCGGCGCTCCCCCGCCGCGATACGCGGCACGGCGACGGGTGCGGTGGACGCGGCCATGCCGCGCTCGCGCAGCTTCTGCTGCAACAGCTGCTTGCGGCGTTCCGCGACGGACAGGGTGGCTTCGGTGTCTGACATGTTCTTTCGGCCCCTAGCCCTGGTTGGTGTTCTGTGCCATCAGCTGCACGACATCGTCGAGCGACGCGCCGCCGAGAATCGCCGCGACCGGCAAATCCCGGTCCAGCTCCGCCTTCACGCGCTTGCGGAAGTCCAAGGCCTGCAACGAGTCCAGGCCGAGGGCGACCAAGGGCATGGTCGCGTCGATGGATTCGGCACTGTCGCCGCCGATCACCTTCAGCAGTTCGGTACGCATGCGCAACTCGAGCGAGGAGTTGTCGGGCTGCGCCGCCGATTCGGCGGATACGGCCACGGACGACTGCGCGGACGTGGGCGGAATCTCCTGGGAGACAAGGGAAACCGGCGCGGGCTTCGGCGCGACTGCGGAAACCGGTACGGTCGCGCACTCGAGACCGGTGAGCACGCTGTCCTGGCCGAACGCGCCGAGTACCTCGCGTAGGAAGTCCCAGTCGGCGGCGATGATCATGCCGTCGCGCACCGGCGCGGTGAAACCCGCCTCGATGGCGTCGGCGGGGACCATCGGGAACACGCCGGCCTCTTCCACGCGGGCGAACCCGGCGTCATCGAGCGGGCCCGCCACGCTCCATAGCCCCCATTGCAGGCTGGCCGCGGCGATGCCACGGGCGCGCAGCCTGCGGGCGGCGACATCGAGCATGCGGTTGGTGACCGCGTACAGGATCTGGCCGCGTCCACCGATGGTCGCGGCCATCGAGGAGCACAGCAGCACACGGCAGTCGGTGGTCAGCGGCACGGTGTCGATCAGGGTGTCGAGGCCGTGCAGCTTGGCGCGGGCGGCGGTGTGGACGGCCTCGGCGGTGACCTGATCGAGTTCGGCGTCGACGTAGTTCACGGCAGCGTGGATCACCAGGTCGACCGGGCGATCGGCGATCTCGGCAGCGAAGGCCTTCGCCGATTCCGGATCGCTCACATCACAGGACCGCACGACGATCTCGGTGGTGCCGAGGCCACGCAGACGCGCCAGTTCCGTTGCCAGGACCGGGGTTTCACCGCTGCGGCTGAGCAGGGTGACGCGGCCGGTGCCCGTGCGCGCGAGGTGATCGGTGAAACGGAGGCCGAGCTGACCGGTGCCACCGACGATCACCACGTGGTCGAGACCCTCGGCAAGCGGACCGGTTTCGGCGGACTCGTCGACCACCAATCGCTTGACGAAGAGCTTGCCCGCACGCAGCGCCAGCTCCGCCTCACCGCTGGAATGCACCGCACCGACGATCCGGGCCGCCTGCGCGATCGGATCCTCGTTCGCGGCGAGGTCGAGATGGCGGAACAAGGTGCCAGGGTGCTCGATCCCGACGCTGCGGAACCCGGCCGCGACGCCTGCCTGGAACAGACCGGGGATCGGATCGCTCTCGTGCACGGTCTCGCCACCGACGGTCAGCAGCCAGCATTCGCCGCCCGGACGTAGCACGGAAAGCGCTGGGGCCCAGTTCCGTTCGGCGAAAAACGAGGTCAGTGCATCGACAGCCGTCGCAGTGTCGTCGGCCGCCGACGGTGGCAGCAGGACAACGACGGAATCGAACGGCTGCGGACGCACCGAGTCGGGCAGGCCGCGCGCGGCATGATCGTCGCCGGGTTCGGCGGAGCTCATCGCACCGGCGGCGGATCCTCGATCGTCCGCCTCAGCGCCCGCGCCGACAGCCGGGTTCAGTTCTGACGGGCCGAGCACACGAGCCTCGGCACCGTGACGGTCCGCAGCTTTCACCAGGGCAGCGGCCAGAGCCGCACACTCACCTGTGTGGTCCACGACGAGCAGGCTGCGCGGGGCGGTCAGGGTGCGGCGCTGGAGCGGGGTCCATTGTTCGACCAGCCGTTGGGGTTTCGGCGTGGTGACCACGAGTTCGGGCGGGGTTGCCGACTCGTCGGGGGCGGCCCAGAGCCGCTTCGGGGCCGTGACGGTGTGCGGGAAATCGCGCAGCGGCAGGGTGATGGTGTCGTCGACGCGCAACGCGTCCCAGTGGTACCCGGCGTCGAGCACCGCGACCTGAGCGAGGTTGCGGGTGAACTCCGAGAGGCCATCGGCGGTGCGCAGCGACGTTCCGAGGACACGGAAGTCGCGCTGCGGCAGGCCGGGGCGCGACGGCACGAGGCCGAGGTTCTCCTGCAGGGCGAGTTGCAGCACGGGGTGTTCGGCGACCTCGATCAGCAGGTCCACGCCATCGCTACCCGCCGCGATCACGGCCTTGTCGAAACGCACCCGGTTGCGCAGGTTCCAGTACCAGTAGTCCTGGTGATTCAGGTCGGAGCCGATCTTCGCGCCGAGAGTCGCTCCGTAGCAATCGATCTCGGATTCAGTGAAGTGCGTGCCGCTCATCTCGTCGCCGAGCATGTCGACGAAATCGGCGCGCAGCTCGGCCACGATGGAGGTGTGTGCGGGGTAGGCCACGCGGATCTCGCGAGCGAACTGGCCGCGTTCGGTCGCGGTGGCGATCAGATCGACAATGGTCTCGCGGTCACCGGAGATGGCAAGGATGTGTGGCGAGTTCACCACCGACAGCTCGGCCCAGCCCGAATGCCTGGCCAGTAACGCCTCGCAGGACTCGCGGTCCATACCGAGCACGGCCATCGAGTAGCCGCGCGGGGAGATGCGCTCGACCAGGCGGGCGCGGTGGGTGACGGCGAGGACCGCGTCGCGCAGGGTCATCACACCCGACACCGCACCGGCTGCGAGCTCACCCTGGCTGTGCCCGATCGTCGCCTGCGGCGCCACGCCCGCGGCCCGCCACAGTGCGGCCAGGCCGGTCATGTGGAACATCAGGGCGGGCTGTACTTCCCACACCGTGTCCTCGTACTGCCCCTCGTCGCCGAGCAGGTAGTGCATCGGCTGGGAGTGGCCGAACCGTTCGTGGTGGATGGCGGCGCACTCGTCGACGACGGTGCGGTAGGCCTGCGATTGCGCGTAGAACAGCGCACCCATGCCGGGTCGCTGGCTGCCCTGACCGGGGAAGACGAAACCGATGCGGCGAGAGCTCGCGGGGACGTCACCGAGAACAACGTCACGATGGTCGGCACCGGTCGCGATGGCGTCGAGCGCCGCCCGCAACTCAGCCGATGGGGGTTCGACACCGTTCCAGGCTCCGCCATCTGCCCGCGCGGGCGACTGATCGCCCCTTGGACCCCCGGTAGACGGCCGGGCCATGATCAGTGCCCGCCGACGACGCGGCATCCGGGTGCGGAACAGCATGTCGGCCAGCCGTTCCGGTGTCACCGCGGGGTGCGCGTCGACGTAGTCGCGCAGGGCAGCCGCCTCCGCACGCAGTCCGTCGGCACTGTCGGAGGACAGCAGAACAGGAACGCTGCCGTCGGGCAGACGGTACTCAGCCATGATTGGTTTCCTCCAGCACCGGCAGGCCGACAATGGCGTGCGCGTTGGTTCCCGCGACGCCGAACGACGACACCGCGGCGTAGCGCAGCCCGTCGGGGCGCGGCTTCCACTCGGTCGCCTCGGCCGCCAAACGCAAAGTGGTTGCGTCCCAGTCGATATCGGTGTTCGGCCGATCCGCCCACAGGCTCGGCGCGATGGTGCCGTGCTCGCCGCACAGCAGCACCTTGATGAGCCCGAGCATGCCCGAGGCCGCCTGCGCGTGACCGGCATTGGACTTCACCGAACCGAGCAGCGGGGCATCGGAACGATCGGGGTTGCCGTAAGTCGCGGCGAGCGCGGTCAATTCGAGCGGATCGCCGACGGCGGTTCCGGTGCCGTGGCCCTCGATCAGGCCGATATCGTCGACGCTCACCCCCGCGGCGGCCACGGTCGCCTCGATCAGTCGTCGCTGTGCGTCCGCGCTCGGCACGGCGATCGGCGCACCGGCGCCGTTGTGGTTCACCCGGGAACCGAGCAGCTGCCCGTAGATCCGATGGCCAAGCACCTTCGCGCGCGACTCTCGTTCCAGCACGATCACGCCCGCGCCCTCACCCCACAGGGTGCCGGTCGGGTCGGCGGCATAGGAACGGCAGTGGCCGTCGGTGGCCAGGGCGTTGTTCTTGGAGAACTCGTAGAACGCGCCGGGCGTACCCATCACGCACACGCCGCCTGCCAGCGCCCAGTCGCACTCCCCCGCCCGGATCGCCGACGCGGCCTGATGCACGGCGGTGAGCGACGACGCGCACGCGGTGTCCACGCTGATCGACGGGCCGACCAGACCGAGCCCGTGCGAGATCCGCCCGGCCACCGCACCGAGCGCGGTGCCGGTGCCCCGGTATCCGCTGTACTCGTTGACACCCGCCGCGCGCGGACCGTATTCGGTGATCGACACGCCCATGAAGACACCGGCCGGATCACCGTCGAGCGCACCGGGGTTGATGCCCGCGTGCTCGAGCGCGCGCCACGCCACCCGCATGGCCACCCGCTGCTGCGGGTCCATCGCGACCGCCTCACGCGGGGTGATGCCGAAGAACTGGGCGTCGAATTCCGTCGCGCCGTCCAGGAATCCACCGGCGTCGCGGACGGGTGCCCAGCCGTCGAGCCTGCCGAGAGCGAACAGTTCGGCCAGCGGCCAGTCACGGTCGCGCGGGAACGGGCCGATCAGTTCCCGGCCGCCGGCGAGCGCGGACCAGAAGTCCGGCAGGGTTTCGATGCCGCCGGGGGCCTCGACGCCCATACCGACGATGACGACGGGATCAACGCTCATCGGGTCAGCGCCTGTCCGGCCAGCACCTCGGCGATGCCGTCGATGTTCTCGTCGACGTAGAAATGCCCACCCGCGAAGAGGTTCACCTCCACCTCGCCCGTGGTGGCCTGGTCCCAGCCGTAGAGGTCGCGCGGGCCGACGAACGGGTCGTCGTCGCCGCCGAGCACGAGCACGGGTGCGGCGACGCGCACGCCCGCATCGCAGGAGTAGGCATCGAAGGCGCGGTAGTCGGCCTTGAGCACGGGCAGCGCCATGCGCATCACCTCGCGGCTGGCCATCACGTCGGCGCCGGTGCCGTTGAGGGCGGCCATGTGGTCGAGCAATTCCTCGTCCTCGGTCGGATGACCAGGTAGCTCGGCGATCCGCTGCGGCGCGGCGGCCGCGGAAACCACCAGCAAACGCACGGACAACCCGGCGGCCTCGGCGAGCCGGGCGAATTCGAAGGCCACGATGGAACCCATGCTGTGGCCGAACACGGTGATCGGGGCGCCGGTGTCGCGCGCGGAGCCACGGAAGGCCTCGAAGGCGCCGCGGGCCAGTTCGGGCAGCGTCTCGGCGGCCGGTTCGCGCAGGCGGTCCTGACGGCCGGGGTATTGCACGATCACGGTGTCGAAGTCCTGCGCCATACGCTTGGCGAACACCCGGTAGGCCGATGCGCCCGCGCCCGCGTGCGGGAAGACGATCAGTGGCGGTAGGGAGTCGGTCCGGGGGGCCTGGAATTGCCTGATCCAGCCGAGTTCTCTTGCCATGTCGCTCTCCCTCACCGACCGCGTCCAGCTGCGGCCGTTTCGCACTATCTCTCGCCGGGCCCGGACACGGGCCTACCCGGCGCAGTCGTCCGGGACCGGGGCGAATGTTGTTGCCGCCGAGCCCGAACCAGCTCCGGGCGCGCTCCGGCAACCACCGGGCGATCGGTCGGGCAACAGTAGCATCAACCCATTAGTATAGGCTAGCCTTACCAATTGAGGTGACCAAGGTAACGATGGAATGGAGCACCCAGCAGATGAACCCCGCCGGGACCCCCACCGCGCTACCCCGCGAGCAGACAGACCTGCCCGCCGACGTAGCCGCCGCCCCCGCGCCGAACCTGCCGGTGTTCGAGGCGCCCTTCGCTCTGCGGATGGCCGATCCCGACGGTACCGACCCCGACATGCTCGAAGAATGGATGGCCCGCCCGCACCTGCTCGAGTCCTGGGAACAGGATTGGGACGCGCAGCGCCGTCGCGAGAATTTCCGCACCCAGCTGGCCGGAACCTATTCACGCCCTTGCATTCTCAGCCTCGACTTCGCGGTGATCGGTCAGCGGGAGAAAGGCGTGGTCGATGTCGCCTACATCGAGTTCTACCGCGCCGCCAAGGATGAGATCGGCAAGCTCTACCACGCCGACGCCGGTGACATCGCCTTCCACATCGCCACCGCCGAGACCGCGGTGATCGGCAAGGGCATCATGTCGGCCTGGATCTCGATCCTGCCCGCCGCCGTGTTCGCGGCCAATCCCGACTGCCGGCGCATGATGGGCGATCCCGACCATCGCAACGAGCCGATCCGGCGCAGCCTCGAGAAGTCGGGCTGGCAGAGCATCGGTGAGTTCGACGTCCGCCCGGACCGCCGCATCTTCCTGTACACGGTGCCGCGCACCCCGGCGGATATGCCTGTTCCCGCCTCCCCGCGAATTTAGGCCAGGCCCAGGCGCGACGCGATTCGCGTTGGCGACCAGACGAGATCGAGGGTCACGGTCGCCCGTTCCCAGTGAGTTACCCATGTTCTCGCGAGATCAGTGGGTAACTCACCGCACGGGTCAGCGTGAGATTGCTTGCGCTGCGGAAACGTGGCTGCGCGCCGGAACCGTGCGCAGCACTCGGTCCGACAGCTCACCCAGGCAACTCAGATTGGGGAAGCCGGGGCCCTGCGCCATGGCGGCCATGTTCGGCAGATACAGCTTGCTGGCCAGTCCGTTGACGGCCAGGTCGTAGCCGATCGACGATTCGATGCGGTTCTGCGTGAGCGGGCCGCCCACCGCCAGTTCCAGCTGATCGGCGGTCTGCTGATCGAACATCTCCAGGAACCACAGCGGCTGGCCACCGGTCGCGTCGACGACGAGGTCGAAGTTGTGCACCTGATCGGCGCGCAGCTCGTTGGTCAGCGTGAGCGCGAGCGAATCACCGGCCGGCACCACCTTGGTGACCCGGCCCTGCAGGTGGTGGACCCGGCTGTCGCCGAGCAGGCTTTCCTGCACGCGCACCGAGAACACACCGCGATCGGTACGCCGGATCACGTCGCGACGTTCCTGGATGCTCAGCGCGTTCCACTTCACCGGATCGCTGAACAGCGAGTTCTCGAAATAGCTTTCGCCACGGGTGTAGATGGTCGCCATGGGCGAGATCACCGAGATGGTGAGCATTTCGTGGCGCACGAGTTCGTCGAGCGCCGAGCCCGCGGTCTCGCCGCCGCCGATCACCGCGGCCCGCGAGGCGGCGGGCAGACTGCGCTTGCCCGCCAGATCCCAGAACGTCGCGATGCTGAGCACGCGCGGGTGTTCGGCCAGCGCGCGGCTGCTGCGGCCGGGGCCGGTGATCATCAGGCCGTCGGCGCTCAGCTCGGTGGCCGCGCCGTCGGCGTCGACGACCCGCACCTGCCAGCGGTTGTCGTGGCGGATCTGCTCGACGCGACCGATCACCAGCTCGAGATCGATCGACTTGGCCACCCACTGCAGGTATTTCGCCCACACGTGGTGCTGCGGGCTCGGCCTGCCACGGTCGATCCACTCGGCGTAGGTGCCGTGCTCGATGAGGAACGAGGTCCAGCTGTAGGCCGACATGGCGCGATCGATCTCGCGGTTGCGGCCGCGGGCCCAGGTGGAGTGGTACGGGAACCCGATGTCCTTCTCGGGGCTGGTGCCGAGCCGGTGCTGCCCGTCGGTCCAGCCACCGGTGGGCAACCAGTTGCCACCCACCGCGTGCGCCTCGACGACGACCACGCGCGGCGCCGGCAGGCCGAGTGAGCGCAGGACATGCGATTTGGCCGCTACCGCAAGGGCTTTCGGCCCCGCGCCGACCACGAGCAGGGTTTGCACCGGTTCGTTCTCCACTCTCTCAAGCACGGCCCATGGTTGCATAGGCTTACCTTATTTATCCACCGGGGGCAGACAAGTAAGTGTCGTTAGGCTAACCTAACGTTCATGGGTAAGGGATTCAACGGCCTGATGGTCAAGGCTTGGGGTGGCTCGGACTACCGCCTCACGGTGACTGCCAACGAGCAGATCACGGACAAATTCGTGCGGATCAGTTTCACCGCGGGCGGGCTGCTGGCCGACAACCCGGTGCACCCCACGCAGTGGATCCGCCTGTGGATTCCCGACGAGCACAGTGACAAACTGCACCACCGCGGCTACACCCTGGTGAACCAGAACCCGGCCGAGGACACCGTCTGCATCGACTTCGCGCTGCACGACGGACCCGCCGCCAACTGGGCCCGCCGCGCCAAGCCCGGCGACCCCCTCGACGCCAGCGTCCTCGGCTCCGACTTCCAGCTGCCCGAGCAGACCCCGAGCGAGTACGTCGTCTTCGGCGACACCGCCTCGCTCCCCGCTATCAACTCGCTACTGGACGCCATCGGCGACACCCCTGCGCGAGTGTGGCTGGAATGGCAGTACGAATCCGACACGACGATCCCCGTGCACAACAAGCCGCACCATACAGTCACCTGGGTGCAGCGCATCGACGACGGCCGCCTGCTGCGCGAAGCCGCGAACGAAATGACCTGCCCCGCAGACGCTTTCGCCTGGGTCGCCTGCGACGGCCACACCACCCGCTCGATCGTGAAGACCCTCAAGACCCACCACGCTCTGCCCAAGACGGCCATCAAGTACCAGGCCTACTGGAAGTGAGGACCCGGCGTCTCGACGGGCGCCGGTCCTAGACTGGGGATCTCCTACTCCGAGGAGGTCCCCATGTCCGTTCTCGACGTCAGTACGCCGCTCGGCGAGACGGTCGCCGCACGACTGGCCGATGAGCACGTCGTCTGGCTCACCACCGTCGGCGCCGACGGCACCCCGCAGCCGAACCCAGTGTGGTTCCTGTGGCGCGAGGACACTTTCCTGATCTACACGATGCCGAAGGCGAAGCGGCTGCAACACCTGGCGCGCAATCCGCGGGCCTCGCTGAATTTCAACAGCAGCTCGAGCGGTGGCGAGGTGGCCGTGTTCACCGGCTCGGCCCGAGTCGGTGAACCGGTGAGCGACGACGCCCTCGCCGAGTTCGCCAGCAAGTACACCAAGGGCTTCGTCGATATCGAGATGACGCGTGACGAGTTCTTCGCCACCTACTCCGTCCCGATCCACATCACCCCGGATCACCTGCGCGGCTTCTGATCCCGAACAGCGACGGGCGCGACGGAACACCCGTCGCGCCCGTTGTCGTTCTCAGGCCGGCACCGGCTCCAGCCGCCAACCGGAAGCCCGCTCGCGTTCGTTCCAGAACGCCGCGTACCGGCCGTCGAGCGCCAACAGCTCCGCGTGTGTGCCCTGTTCGACGATGCGGCCACCGTCGAGGAACAGGATCTGGTCGGCGTGGGCGATGGTCGCCAAGCGGTGCGCGACCACGAGAACGGTCTTGTCCCTTGCCAGTTCGTGGATGCCGCGCACCACGACGGCCTCACTGTGCGGGTCGAGCGCGCTGGTCGCCTCGTCGAGCAGCACGATCGGGGCGTCCTTGAGCAAGGCGCGGGCGATCGACACCCGCTGACGTTCACCGCCCGAGAGCGACGCGCCACCTTCGCCGACCGTGGTGTCGAAGCCGTCGGGCAGCCGGTCGACGATCTCGTCGACTCGTGCGGCGCGGGCGGCTCGCAGCACCTCGTCCTCGCTCGCGTCGGGCTTGCCGATGCGGATGTTGTCGGCCACCGAGCGGTTGAACAGGTAGACGTTCTGGAAGACCAGGGCGAGCTGATCGAGCAGTGTGTTCGAAGGTTGTTCGCGCACATCGTGTTCGCCCACCGAGACCGCGCCGGAATCCACATCGTAGAAGCGGGCGGCCAGGCGCAGCAGGGTGGTCTTGCCCGCGCCGCTCGGCCCGACGATGGCGGTGGTCGTGCCCGCCGGGACGGTGAAGGTCAGGTCGCTGAGCACGGGTTCGCCGGGGCGGTAGCCGAAGCTCACCTTGTCGAAGACGACGGCGGGCGCACCGGGCGTGACCGGCTCGGTCGGCATCGGCAGGGTCGGCTCGGCCAGCAGTTCGGTGATGCGGTCGGCGGCCGAGGCGGCCGACCGCAGCGCGGCGCCCAGCTGGGCGGCCTGGTTCACCGGCTCGATGAACCGCGAACTCACCGCGATCAGGGCGATGGCGGCCGCCGCCGAGATGGCCCCGTCGGTCACCTGGACCACCGCGAGGTAGGCGAGCACGAGGAACACCGCCTGCACGAACAGGGCGAACACGATCAGGCCGGGCACCGTGGCCACCATCATCTTCAGCACCGCGCCACGCTGGCGGACCAGCGCCGCCTCGAGCGCCTTGTTGCCGGTGCCGACCGCGCCGAACGCACGCAGCACCGGCTGGGCCTGCGCGAATTCGACCACCCGCGAATCGGCTTCGGCCGCCGCCTCGTGCAGCCGTGCGTCGGCACCGGTGTAGGCGCGGTTGGCGACCGCGTTGACCAGGTACAGCACCGGCGCGGCCAGTAGCATCGCGACACCGATGCGCCAGTCGATGAACAGCATGCCGAGCGCGACGACCACCGGAACGATCACGCCGGTGAGCACCTTGGTGAGCAGATAGGCGATCAGGCCCTGCATCTCGCGCACCTGCTCGACCATCACCCGCGAGAGCGGGCCTGCCTCACGGCCTTCGAACCAGCCGAGCGGCAGTTCGTTGAGCTTGTCGCCGAGACGGGTCTGCAGCCCACGCTGCATACCCAGGCCGATGCGCAGACCGATGACGGCCTGCAGGTACCCGAACACCACCACGCCCACCACGGCCGCGGTCATGCCGAGTGCCCACGTCCACGCGCCGGACAGGTCGTCGCCGAACAGGGACTCGAGCAGTGGAACGAGCAGCAGGTACGCGATGGCCTGGCACACGGCCTGCAGCACGATGGCGGCCAGCAGACGCGGAACGAGCGGGGCGAACTCGTCGGGGACGAGGCGGAAAACCTTGCGGATCATCGTGTTTCCTCCACCAGGGCGAGCGTGCCGAGCGCGGCCTCGTTGATGTCCCACAGGCGCTGATACAGACCGCCCGTGGAGCGCAGTTCGTCGTGGGTGCCCTGTTCGACGAGAGTCCCGTTGTCCAGCACCAGAATCCGGTCGACACCGGTGATGGTGTGCAGGCGGTGCGCGATGACGAGCACGGTGCGGCCCGCAACCAGCGCGGCGAGCGCGTCCTGCACGGCGGCCTCCGACTCGGGGTCGGCGAAGGCGGTCGCCTCGTCGAGGACGAGGACCGGGGTGTCGGCCAGCAGGGCACGAGCGATCGAAAGACGCTGTGCCTCACCGCCGGACAAAGTGGCGTCGTCACCGACCTCGGAGTCGTACCCGCGTGGCAGCGCGACGATGCGGTCGTGGATCTGGGCAGCGCGGGCGGCCCGTTCGATGGCCGCGTCGTCGGCACCGGGTCGGGCGAGCAGCAGGTTCTCGCGGATCGACCCACGGATCAGGCGGACGTCCTGGAACACGAAACCAACCGTGCGATACAGCGCTTCGCTGCTGAACTCGCGGATATCGCGTCCGTCGATGGTGATCCGTCCGGCACCGACGTCGTAGAAACGCGGCAGCAGTTTGGCGAGGGTGGATTTGCCCGAACCGCTCGGGCCGACCAACGCGGTGATGGTGCCCGGCGTCAGTTCCAGATCGATACCACGCAACACGTTGTGCCCTGTGCGGTAACCGAATTCGACACCTTCGAAGCGGACAACACCGCGCTCGACCGGCACGTCACCGGTCGACTCGGCGATCTCGAGTTCCGGGGTCCGGCGCAGTTCGTGCAACCGCAGCGCCGCGGCGCCACCGGCCCGCAACGCCTGCGACCCGTAACCGAGACCGAGCAGCGAACTGCCGATACCGAGCCCGACCAGCAGGAACGGCAGCAGGTCGAGCGGCTCGACCCAGCCCGCGCCGATGAACGCCAGCCCGGCGAGCACGACGACGAGCATCACGAACACCGGCGTGACGACGATGTCGGAGGCCGACTGCACCCGGATGATCGGCATCTTCAACCGGTGCGCGGCATTCACCTGACCGTCGACGGCGGCCTGGAACTCGCTGTGCGCCTTGCCCGCCTGCCCGAACGCGCGAACCACCTGGATGCCGTCGACGAACTCGATGGTTGCCTCGGCCGTGCGCCGCTCCCACCGGGTGTAGACGGCGAGCCGGTCGCGGCCGTCGCGGTCCATGATCCGGCCGAACAGCACGAAGTAGGCGATCAGCGGGATCAGTAGCACCAGGGTGAGCCGCCAGTCGACGGTGAACAGGTACCCGAGGGTGACCAGCGGAACCACCAGCGCGCCGACGAACTCGAGCCGCGCGTGCGCGACCAGATAGTGCAGTGCCTCCACATCGTCGCGCAGATAGGTCTTCACCTCGCCGGAGCTGCGCTCGCCGAACCAGCCGAGTGGCACCCGGGTGAGTTTGGCCGCGAGCAGACGGCGCAGGGTGAGCTGATAACCGGCGTCGGCCGCGTGCGACCAGGTGAGCGCGACGGCCTGCAGCAGCGCCCGCAGGACGAGCACCGCGACGGCCGCACCGAACAGCCACCACACCCGGTCGGTGTCGACCGGGCTGGTGAGCAGTTCGCGGCACGCCTCGACGATCAGCAGGAACGGGACCACGCTGCACACCGAAGCCACCGCGACGATCAGGCTCGCCGCCGTGAGCATGCCCGCCACCGGGGCCAGGATGTCCTTGCGCGCCTGCGCTTCTCGTTGCTTCTGCGCTTTCGCGGCCGCCTTGGACGGCCGGTTGCCCGACTCCACCCCCGGCGGCGGCGCTACCTGCACCGTCATACGTTCTGCCCTCTCGACCTGTCCACAGCAAGCTCTGCCGATGTAGGTTAGCCTAAGTTGAGTGGTTGTGGCCGGGTGGGGAAGGTTGCGTGAACTGCCAGTCAACCCCGGCGATATCGCACCGAATCGGGCGTAATTTGCTCCTACCTTGTTATCCATCGACGCGGTGGGAGTACGAAAATGTTTGTCACGTCAATTATTTCGGCAATTGCGGACTGCCGGACCGACCCCGGGAATATGACGCCCGAACAAGCGCATCGGGCCATGCAGATACACCTCGAATGCAGCGTCGACCTGTGCCGGGTGCGGCGGCGTGCGCGCCAGATTCTCGTCGAGGCGAAATTGATGGTTCTGGATCAACGCGCCGGCTGAGGATTGATACCCGAATTTCGGGGCATGCCCCCTTCGTGTTCACTCACCTGCCCCCATCGGCCGCCTGGATACAGCACCAGGCGCGAACCGGTTTCGAAGTGACGTATTTCCGCGACGGTGATCGTGGCGTGCTCGTCGAAGGGTGCGCCACCGGAACCGAGGACGGCGCCGTCTGGGTGATCGACTACCGGCTGCGGCTCGACGGCAGCTGGCACACCCGTTCGGCGCAGATCACCGGACGCTATCCCGACGGCAGGCGCACGCTCACCGTGCAATCCGACGGGCTCGGACGCTGGCAGGTCGACGGCGCAACCGCACCCGAACTGGACGGGTGCCTCGACGTCGACCTCGAGGCATCGGTATTCACCAACTCGCTCCCGGTGCGCAGGCTGGCACTCGACATCGGCGACTCCGCCGACGCGCCCGCGGTCTACATCCGCGCCGCCGACCTGAAGACGGTGCGACTGCCGCAGCACTACCGCCGGGCCACCGACGGCGACGACGGGCCACGCTACGACTACACCTCGTCGGATTTCGACTACCGCGCCACCCTGTCCTACGACGATGCGGGGTTGATCGTCGACTACCCGGGTCTGGCCCGGCGCACGGTCTGAACCAGGGGCCTGTAGCGGGGCCGGGTCGTCCGGCGGCGAGACTGTCGGTATGCGACGCAGGCAGCAGCCGCCGCTGCCCAAGCGGCACGGCCTCGACCCAGCCCGGCTCCGGCTCCCGGAGGACGGGCACTGGGCGACCGTGCGCGACCACCTCGTCGAGCGGTTGCCGCGCGTGGATCCGGCGCGCATCGACGAGATGTTGCGCGCGGGCGAGATCGTCGACCTGGACGGGCCGCTCGCGCCCGACGCGCCGTACGTCGCGGGCGGTGCGGTCTGGTTCCATCGCGACCTGCCCGTGGAGCAGGAGGTGCCGTTCGAGATCGGCATCGTGCACCGCGACGACGACATCCTCGTGATCGACAAACCGCACTTCCTCGCGACCATTCCGCGCGGTCAGCACATCCTGCAGACCGCGCTGGTCCGGTTGCGGCGCGAACTCGACCTGCCCGACCTGATCCCGGCGCACCGCCTCGACCGGGTGACCGCCGGGCTGATCCTGTTCGTAGTGAATCCGGCCGTGCGCGGGGCGTATCAGACGATGTTCGGGCACCGGACCGTGCGCAAGGAATACGAGGCGATCGCGCCCTACGACCCCGCGTTGGAACTGCCGAGGGTCGTGCGCAGCCGGATCATCAAGGAAAAGCATGTGCTCGCCGCGCAGGAAGTGCCCGGAGTGCCCAATGCCGAGACCCACGTGGAGCTCGTCGAGCATCGCGACGGGCTCGGCCGGTACCGATTGCGGCCGCATACCGGGCGCACCCATCAACTCCGGCTGCATATGAACAGCCTCGGCGTGCCGATCCTCGGCGACGATTTCTATCCGGTCGTCACCGACAAATCCGTCGACGACTACACGCGGCCACTGCAATTACTGGCGGCCACCCTCGAATTCACCGACCCGATCAGTCGCCTGCCCCGGCGATTCCAATCGCGGCGAACTCTGCAGGCGTGGCACGATTTGCCCGGTTGGTCCGGATCGGCTGTCGAGTAGCTCACGGACCGTTTCCCTTCTGTAATAAATCCGTACACTCGACCGGGTGCCCGTCTCCGCCGATCCCCGACCCGGACTGCACGCCTATATCGATATCGCCGTCGTGGTGGTGGTGCTCGCCGGAACCAATCTGATCGCACACTTCACCACCGCCTGGGCCAATATCGTCACCGTGCCCGTCGCGGCCTTTCTGCTGCTCGCCCTGATGCGCAAACGCGGGCTCGGCTGGGCCGAACTCGGACTGTCGCCTCGGCACTGGCGACGCGGAACGGTCTACGCGCTCGGCGCGGTGGGGATCGTGCTCACGGCTGTCGCGATCGGGGCATTGCTGCCGATCACCAGGCCCTTCTTCCTCGCCGACCGGTACGCGACGATCTCCGGCGCACTGATCGCGTCGATGATCGTCATCCCGTTGCAGACCGTGATCCCCGAGGAACTCGCCTTCCGCGGCGTCCTGCACGGCACCCTGGACCGGGTGCTCGGCGTGCGCGGCCTGTTCGCAGCAGGCTCGCTGCTCTTCGGCCTCTGGCACATCGCCTCCTCCCTCGGCCTCACCGCGAGCAACACCGGCCTGTCCGGCATCGTCGGCGGCGGCCTCGCGGGCCAGGTCATCGGCATCACCCTCGCGGTCGCCGCCACCGCCGCCGCGGGCGTCGTCTTCACCTGGCTCCGCCGCCGCAGCGGCAGCCTCCTCGCCCCCATCGCTCTGCACTGGTCCCTCAACGGAGCAGGCGCCCTCGCCGCAGCCCTCGTCTGGCACACCGCACTGGCCTAGCATCGGTCCGGTGAAACGTGTGCTTGTCGGATTGGTAGTCGCGGTGACCGGTGGGGCGGCCGGGATCGGGCGGGAGATCGCCCGGGAACTCGGGGCCGCGGGGGCCTTGGTGTGTATCGGAGACCTGTCCGGTGACGCGGCCCGGGCGGCGGCGGCCGAGCTGCCGGGGACGGTGCACGGGTGCGAACTCGATGTGACCTCCGAGCGGTCGTTCCACGACTTCCTCGCCGTCACCGAGGCACTGCTCGGGCCGGTCGATGTGCTGGTCAACAATGCCGGGGTGATGTGGGTCGGGGCGTTCGACGACGAACCCGACAGTGCCACCGCGCGGATGCTCGCGGTGAATCTGCACGGCGTGATCCGGGGTGTGCGGCTGGCGGCGCCCGCCATGCGCGCACGGGGGCGGGGACATATCGTCACCATCGCCTCGGTGGCATCGAAGGTGTCACCCGCCGGGGAGGCGACCTACGCGGCGACCAAACACGGTGTGCTCGGGTACCTGACGGGGGTGCGGGAGGAACTGCGCGGCAGCGGGGTGCGGTTGAGCGCGATCATGCCGGGGGTCGTCGACACCGAACTCGCGAAGGGCACGTCCACCGGTGCGGCGCCGCTGTTGCAGCCCGTCGATGTGGCGCGTGCCGTTGTCGAGGTGATCCAGCGGCCACGCTTCGAGGTGACGGTGCCGGGATCGCTCGGGCCGATGCTGCGATGGGCCGGAGTGCTTCCCCAGTGGGCCCGAGATCTGATACTGCGGCGGACCGTTCCGAATCAGCTTGCGGCCGTTAGCGGTTCGTCCGCACGAGCCACTTACGAAAAGCGTTTACTCGACGGCGATTCCGGGGACTGAGGGCTTTCTCCGCTCCAATTTCACACCATGATCGTTGACCCGGGAACGGTCGGCGTTTACGCTCTCTGCAATCACACATATGTTCGATAGTCCATATGTTCGAGTGACGCGGAAGGCGCGAGATGTCCGACGATCGGTCGATCGACCCTGCCGATACCGAGATCACGGCCCTCGCCAAGCAGGTCGCCACCGCCAGGGGCAAGCTGCCGCTACAGCACGACACGGCGCTCTACGACGCCCTCTCGGAAGCGGAGATCCGCGCCGAACGCGAACTCGCCGAATGGATCCGGGCCCAGCGCCGTAAACAGCGGCGTCGCGCTGTCGCCGACGAACTCGCCGCCGACAAACGTGACCGTCGCACCGGCGCTTTGATCCGGCGCACCGACGAAGCCGACGCCCGCTGGCACCGCAAAGCACTGGCCGCGCGCCGCCGCGTGTCGAGTGCCGACGCGCGCCTCGCGCAGCTCTACCGGCGCGCCGAATGGTCCTCGCGCGCACTGATCGGTGTGGTACTGCTCGGCATGGTGTGGGCCGGGGTGAATGTGCAGCACAACCTCGTGCCGAGCGGGGACATGAGCGACCCGCTGTACTGGCTCAGCTTCGGCATCGAGGCGATGATCTCCATCCCCATCATCGTCATCATGATCGCCGCGACCACCGCCGCCCGCTGGGGGCGTGAACTCGAACGCGGCAAGGTCATCGTGTTCGAACTCGCCCTCCTCGGCACCACCGTCGCCCTCAACGCCGGGCCCCACCTTGCCTCCGGCGCATGGGGGCGGGCGGCCGAGTTCTCCATCGCGCCGGTGATGGTCGGTGTCGTGATCTGGTTGCACGCCTGGGTTTCGGCACGGTATGCGATGTTGATCGAGGGAGCCTCGGTCGAGCTGCCGGGCAGCTACTCGCCTGCCGAACGGATGGATACTGCTGTCGCCCAGCCGAACTCGCTGTCGACGATCGGCAACGACCCGCGCCTGTCCACGGTCGATACCGCGACACTCCCCACAGCACAGACGGCTGCTGCCGGTGCGGCAATGCCCGTGGATTCCGACCGGGCCGAGCCCGCGGTGGTCGTCGGCGAGGATGCCGTCTTCGACAACCGCACGGAACATGGTGAGAGCACACTCCCCGGCAATCGAGATGACGACAGCGCACGGCTCGGCGGCGATGAATCGCTTCGCGACGGCGCTGCTCTCAGCCACGAAGCCCGGCTCGACAACAACGCCCCGCTCGACAGCGAAGCCCGGCTCCGCAAGGGCGCCCAGCTCGGCAGCGAGCCCTCGCTCTATGCCGACGTCCCGCTCGGCGCCGACGCCACGCACGACAGCGAGGCCCAGCGCGGCCAAGCCCCGCAGGCCGACGACGACGCCACGTCCAGCGATGAAGTCCAGCACGATGGCACCACCCCGCACAGCCACCCGACCGATACCCGCACCGGCTCGGCAGTCGACGCGGGCAACAAGATTCCGGTGAGCGCCCACCGCCCTGGCGGCCGTCGCGCGAGCGTCGAAAAACACACTGCTCCCGGCACTCTCGAACTCATCCACCGGGCCGCCGCCGACCACCGCCGCAACGGCCACGCCGACACCAATGGCACCACCCCCTCGTTGCGGCGAATACCTGTCACCGCCGCCGCCCAGCCCACTCCCGGCGAAGCGACCGGCACCGACCCCGTTCCCGAGGCGACGGCGCACGCCGGCACCGTCGCCCGTGACCACAACGGCGACACGTCTGCCCCCACTCCGGTGGTAGCGCAACACAATTCACCGGCCCCCGCCGACGAGCCCGAACAACTCACCCTCACCACAGACCCCGCCGAGCAACTGCTGCTGGAGCCCGAACCCGCCCGGGTCACCAAGCCCGTCGCATCGCCCACCGCAGTTACCGAGCCCGTCGCACCGGTCACTGAGGTCACCGAGCCGATCGCGTCGGCCACACTGCCAACTGACACCTCAGATGCCGACGAACCGCTCACCGCGCAGGAATTCGTCCCAGAGGACGACCTCCTCGAAGACCACCCTGTCGACGAGTTCGACTACGACGACACCGAGGTCCGCGCCCTCGCCCGCCGCATCGCCACCCACAGCCCCCTGCGCCTGACCCTCGAACAAATCGAGGAAATCCTCGAACTCACCGACCAGTCCTGGTCAGCCCGCAGCATCGGCGCCGAAGTGGGCGTCCCCGGCAAAACCGTCACCAACGTCGTCGAATTCGCCCGAAAGATCCGCCACCCCTACGCCTTCACCGGCTGAGGCCGGCGATCCTTTCGGACCAAGAGTCCAAGCTCCGCGCGAGCTCTGCGTCCGGCGCCAGGCCCACCTCGCGGGCAACAACGACACTCTCAGTGCAGCCGAGGTAGCTCACGCAAGCCGCCGCATCAGCACGGCGTGCTCGTCCATGATCGAGTAGACCACCGCACCGAACGCCTCGTGCCGAGCGACGTACATGCGAATTGCCCCTTGCGCCAAATGCTGCTCGCTCAGTCCGAGACGCTCGGCCAGCTCGGTCAGGCGCCGGTCATCATCGCCGTCGAGATGCAGTGTTATGGCCATTCCGCATGATATCCGGCAATATCACCTAGCCCGCGACACGACGAAGGCCCGCCTCCCAGAGGGAAACGGGCCTTCGTGGCAACGATCTCGATGGATCGAGGAGGGACCTTACTTGGCCTTCTCCAGGACCTCGACCAGACGCCAGCGCTTGGTGGCCGACAGCGGACGGGTCTCCATCAGCTGAACGCGGTCGCCGACGCCGGCGATCTCGTTCTCGTCATGCGCCTTCACCTTGGAGGTGGTGCGAATGATCTTGCCGTAGAGCGGGTGCCGGTGACGGTCTTCCAGCTCGACGACGATCGTCTTGTTCATCTTGTCCGAGACGACGTAGCCGCTACGAACCTTGCGGCTGCCGCGCTCTTCCTTCTTCTCGCTCATGCCGCATCTCCCTTGCCCGCGGGCGCCGTGGCCAGGCCGAGCTCGCGCTCACGCATGACCGTGTAAATGCGCGCGATCTCGTGGCGGACGACGCGCAGACGACGGTTGTTGTCGAGCTGACCCGTCGCCATCTGGAAGCGCAGGTTGAACAGCTCTTCCTTCGACTCGCGCAGTTTGGCCACGAGCTCTTCTTCGTTGAGCTCGCGGAGCTCTGCGGCCGGTGTTCCGGTAGCCATCAGAACTGCTCCTCCCTGGTCACGATCCTGCACTTCATGGGGAGCTTGTGCATCGCGCGGCGCAGGGCCTCGCGAGCGGTCTCCTCGTTGGGGTAAGACATCTCGAACATGACCCGACCGGGCTTCACGTTCGCGACCCACCACTCCGGCGAACCCTTACCGGAACCCATGCGGGTCTCGGCAGGCTTCTTGGTGAGCGGGCGGTCGGGGTAGATGTTGATCCAGATCTTGCCGCCACGCTTGATGTGGCGGGTCATCGCGATACGCGCCGACTCGATCTGACGGTTGGTGACGTAGGCAGGCTCGAGAGCCTGGATGCCGTAGTCACCGAACGCCACCGCGGTGCCGCCCTTGGACATGCCGGAGCGGCTGGGGTGGTGCTGCTTGCGGTGCTTGACCCTACGGGGCATCAGCATGCGTCAGCCCTCCTTGTTCTCTGCCGGAGCCTCCGCCACTGCGGTGGCGGCGCGACCGACCTCGGTGCTGGTCGCGGTGGTGCCAGTGGCACCGGACCGACGGGGGCGGCTCGGACGCTCGCGACGCTGGCGATCCGGAGCAGCGGCAGCGGCAGCGGTCACCTCACGACGACCACCGACGATGTCACCCTTGTAGATCCAGACCTTCACGCCGATGCGACCGAAGGTGGTCTTGGCCTCGTAGAGGCCGTAGTCGATGTCCGCGCGCAGCGTGTGCAGCGGGACGCGACCTTCACGGTAGAACTCCGAGCGCGACATTTCGGCGCCACCGAGGCGGCCCGAGCACTGCACACGGATGCCCTTGACGTTCGGCGAACGCATGGCCGACTGGATGGCCTTACGCATCGCGCGACGGAACGCCACACGGTTGGACAGCTGCTCGGCAACACCCTGAGCAACCAGCTGCGCATCCGACTCGGGGTTCTTGACCTCGAGGATGTTCAGCTGAACCTGCTTCTTGGTGAGCTTCTCCAGCTCGGCGCGGATGCGGTCGGCCTCCGCGCCACGGCGACCGATCACGATGCCGGGACGCGCGGTGTGGATATCCACACGGACGCGATCACGGGTGCGCTCGATCTCGACCTTCGAGATGCCGGCCCGCTCCATGCCAGTGGCGAGGAGCTTGCGGATCTGAACGTCTTCCTTCACGTATTCCGCGTACTGCTTGTCCGCGTACCAACGCGACTTCCAGTCGGTGGTGATACCGAGGCGGAAGCCATGGGGGTTGATTTTCTGTCCCATTTACTTTGCCCCTCCCTTCCGGCGGCTACGAGTGGCAGCGCCGGCAGTGGGCACGCTCTCGACCTCGATGGTGATGTGGCTGGTGCGCTTGCGGATCCGGAACGCGCGGCCCTGGGCCCGCGGCTGGAAACGCTTCATGGTGGCACCCTCGTCGACGAACGCAGTCGAGATGACCAGGGTGGCCGGGTTGAGGCCGAGGTTGTTCTCGGCGTTCGCCGCGGCCGAAGCCACGACCTTGGCCACCGGCTCGCTGGCGGCCTGCGGGGCGAACCGCAGGATGGCCAGCGCGTCCTCGACACGCTTGCCGCGGACCATGTCCACGACGCGACGCGCCTTCATCGGGGTGACCCGCACATGCTTAGCGGTAGCGCGGGCAGTCGGGTTCTGAACCGTTTCGGTGTTGGTTTCAGTCATCGCCGCTTGCTCTTCCGGTCGTCCTTGACGTGGCTCTTGAACGTCCTGGTCGGCGCGAACTCACCGAGCTTGTGGCCGACCATGTTGTCCGAGACGAACACCGGGACGTGCTTGCGACCGTCGTGGACGGCGAAAGTGTGACCGATGAAATCGGGGATGATGGTCGAGCGACGCGACCAGGTCTTGATGACCTGCTTGGTGCCTTTTTCGTTCTGGACGTCCACCTTCTTCAGGAGGTGGTCGTCGACGAACGGGCCCTTCTTGAGGCTGCGTGGCATTTCTTACCTCCTCCTTTAGCGCTTCTTGCCGGTCTTGCGACGGCGGACGATGAGCTTGTCGCTCGGGCGGTTGGGCTTGCGGGTACGGCCCTCAGGCTGGCCCCACGGGGAGACCGGGTGGCGACCACCGGAGGTCTTACCCTCACCACCACCGTGCGGGTGGTCGACCGGGTTCATGACGACACCACGGACGGTAGGACGACGGCCCTTCCAGCGCATACGGCCGGCCTTGCCCCAGTTGATGTTCGACTGCTCGGCGTTGCCGACCTCGCCGACGGTGGCGCGGCAGCGCACGTCGACACGGCGGATTTCACCCGACGGCATACGAAGGGTCGCGTACGGCCCTTCCTTGCCGAGCAGCTGAATGCTCATGCCTGCGGCACGGGCCATCTTGGCGCCACCGCCCGGACGCAGCTCCACGTTGTGGATCGTGGTACCGGTCGGGATGTTGCGCAGCGGCAGGTTGTTACCCGGCTTGATGTCGGCCGTGGGGCCGGACTCGATCGGGCTGCCCTGCTTGATGCCCTTCGGCGCGATGATGTAGCGCTTCTCGCCGTCGGCGAAGTGCAGCAGTGCGATGTTGGCGGTGCGGTTGGGGTCGTACTCGATGTGCGCGACCTTGGCCGGGATGCCGTCCTTGTCCAGTCGACGGAAGTCGATGACACGGTAGGCACGCTTGTGACCGCCACCGCGGTGACGCGTGGTGATGCGACCGTGCGCGTTACGACCACCGGACTTGGTGAGCGGGCGCAGCAGCGACTTCTCCGGCGTCGACCGGGTGATCTCGGCGAAGTCCGAGACACTCGAGCCACGACGGCCCGGTGTAGTCGGCTTGTATTTACGGATTGCCATGAGTTCTTCTCTGCTTTCTGGATCGCCAGCCGCTTACGCGACCGGTCCTCCGAAGATCTCGATGGGCTTGCTGTCGGCCGAGATGGTCACGAGCGCGCGCTTGGTGTCCTTGCGCTTGCCGTAACCGAAGCGGGTCCGCTTGCGCTTGCCCTGACGGTTGGCGGTGTTGACGCTGGTGACCTTGACGCCGAAAACCTTCTCGACGGCGATCTTGATCTGCGTCTTGTTCGAATCCGGGTGCACCAGGAAGGTGTAGGTACCTTCCTCGATCAGTCCGTAGGACTTCTCCGAGATGACCGGTGCGAGCAGGATGTCGCGGGGGTCGGCGATGGTGCTCACTTGCTCTCCTCCTGGGCCGCCTCGGCGGGACCGTGAACGAACGCGTTCAGGGCCTCGACGCTGAACACCAGTTCGTCGCTGTTGAGGACGTCGTAGGTGTTGAGCTGATCCGGGGCGATCGGCAGCACGTTCTGCAGGTTCGCCACGCTCTTCCACGCGGCGACGTCCTCGCGACCGACGACGACGAGGAACTTCTTGCGGTCCGACAGCTCGGACAGGAAGCTCTTCGCGGCCTTGGTCGACGGGGTCTGACCCGAGACCAGTTCGGTGATCACGTGGATGCGCTCGTTGCGGGCCCGGTCGGACAGGGCACCGCGCAGGGCGGCGGCCTTCATCTTCTTGGGGGTCCGCTGGCTGTAGTCACGCGGCTGCGGGCCGTGGACGGTGCCACCGCCGGCGAACTGCGGCGCACGGGTCGAACCCTGGCGGGCGCGGCCGGTGCCCTTCTGGCGGTAAGGCTTCTTGCCACCACCGGAGACCTGGCCACGAGTCTTCGTGGCGTGGGTGCCCTGGCGAGCGGCGGCCAGCTGCGCGATGACGACCTGGTGCATCAGCGCGACGTTGGCGGTCACGTCGAAGATCTCCGCGGGGAGGTCGACGGTGCCTTCGGTCTTGCCGCCTGCAGCCTTAACGGTCAGCGTCAGGTTGGCCTTCTTCTCGAGGCTGGTCATGCGTGCGCACCACCCTTCACGGCGCTCTTGACGATCACGACGTTGCCCTTGCGGCCGGGGATGGCACCCTTGACCAGGAGCAGGCCGTTCTCGGCGTCGACCTTGTGAACCGACAGGTTCTGCGTGGTCACGCGGTCGTTACCCATACGGCCCGACATGCGCATGCCCTTGAACACGCGGCCGGGAGTGGCACAGCCACCGATGGAACCCGGGCGACGGTGCACAGCCTGCGCACCGTGCGAGGCGCCCTGGCCCTTGAAGCCGTGACGCTTCATGGTGCCTGCGAAGCCCTTGCCCTTGCTGATTCCGGTCACGTCGACGTAGGTGCCCTCTTCGAAGACGTCGGCGGAAAGCTCCTGGCCGACCTCGAAGGTGGAGGCATCCGCGACGCGGATCTCGGTGACGTGGCGGCGCGGGGTGACACCGGCCTTGGCGAACTGGCCGGAAACCGGCTTGTTCACCTTGCGCGGGTCGATGGCGCCGAAAGCGATCTGGACGGCCGAGTAGCCGTCGCGCTCCACGGTGCGGATCTGGGTGACCACGTTCGGGCCCGCCTTGATGACGGTGACCGGGACGACGCGGTTCTTCTCGTCGAAGACCTGGGTCATGCCGAGCTTGGTGCCCAGGATGCCGGCTGCGGGCCGGTTCTTGTTGTCAGTCATATCTCGAGTCCCCGTCACTGAATGTTGACGTCGACGCTGGCCGGCAGGTCGATGCGCATGAGCGCGTCGACCGTCTTCGGCGTCGGGTCGAGGATGTCGATGAGGCGCTTGTGTGTACGCATCTCGAAGTGTTCGCGCGAGTCCTTGTACTTGTGCGGCGAACGGATGACGCAGTACACGTTCTTCTCGGTGGGCAACGGCACAGGCCCGACCACACGGGCGCCGGTGCGGGTCACCGTCTCCACGATCTTGCGCGCAGACGCATCGATCGCCTCGTGGTCATAGGCCTTGAGCCTGATGCGGATCTTTTGTCCCGCCACGCTAAGTGTCCTTTTCTCCGCTTTCCTTCGTGGTCACAGGAGCAAGCTCCCGCACCACCCTCATTTGCACAGCCCGAACACACGTGAGGTTTCGAGATCGCCACCGGGCACCGCCCAGTCCTCGCCGCTGTTCATCTGTCATGGTTCTCCGGTCCACGCGGTCGGGCGTGTCGCCCTTTTTGCTACAACGTGGTCCCGAACGTATCCACACCGGCGAACCGGTGGGATACACAACTGCTGCCTGCCCTGCTCGACCCGTCGGCCCCGAGGGGCGACGATCCTGCGCAAGGCAACCCGAACAGTATGCACCATGCCGACAAGGCTCTTCAAATCGGGGGGCATGAGGCATCGGTCACTGATCGGACTGTGCTCGACCATGGTAGCTGGCGGGTCACCGGCGCTGGTCAGGTGGGCTTCCCGCTTATCTTACTTTTGAGTAAGATACGGGGATGGCACAGGAAACCGCGACGTACCGCGGCTGGAAGAAGCTGCCCGACAACCGCATCGGGCACGCGCTGTTCTCACTCGGGATGGTGGCCCGGGTCCCCTACTTCGGCACGGTGCTGCCGCAAGTGGTGCGGCTCGAGCCCGGGCTGTGCGAGGTGACCTCGCCGAAATGGTTCGGCATCCACAATCATCTCGGCACCTTCCACGCCATCGCCGCGTGCAATCTGGCCGAGGTGGCGATGGGCATGCTGAGCGAGGCGACGGTGCCGACCACCCATCGCTGGATCCCCAAAGGCATGAATGTGCAGTACCTGGCGAAGGCCGAGTCGGGGTTGCGCGCGGTCGCGAAGCTGGCCGAGATCCCCGATTTCGCGGCGATCACCGAAGGGCGCGAGCTGACGGTGCCGGTGTCGATCTTCGACAAGGACGGCGTCGAGGTGGTGCGCGCCGAGATCACCACCTGGGTCACGCCCCGGTAATCCGTTGGGCCGGTACGGTTGTGAGCACGGCTACAGACGGGGAGGTTCGATGCTGGAAGTCGCGCATGTGGTCCGCCGGTTCGGCGACAAGGTCGCGGTCGACGACGTGTCGTTCACGGTGGCGCCGGGGGTGCTCACCGGTTTCGTCGGCGGCAACGGGGCGGGCAAGACCACGACCATGCGGATGATCATGGGCGTGCTCGCCGTACAGTCCGGCGAGGTCCGCTGGGACGGGCGGCCGGTCACGGCGCTGGATCGCCGCTCCTTCGGATACATGCCGGAGGAACGCGGGCTCTACCCCAAGCAACCGGTGCTCGATCAGCTCGTCTACCTCGCACGCTTGCGTGCTGTGCCCGCCGAGGAGGCCAAGACCCGTGCGCTCGGCCTGCTCGACCGGTTCGGTTTGGCCGACCGGGCCAAGGACAAGCTCGAGTCGCTGTCGCTCGGCAATCAGCAGCGGGTGCAGATCGCGGCCGCGGTGATCGCGGAGCCGTCGGCGCTGATTCTCGACGAACCGTTCTCCGGGCTGGACCCGCTGGCCGTCGACTCGATGGTGGAGTTGTTGCGGGAGTACGCGGCGAAGGGTGTGCCCGTGCTGTTCTCTTCGCATCAGCTCGATCTGGTCGAGCGGTTGTGCGACCGGCTCGTCATTCTGTCCTCGGGGCGGGTGGTCGGGCAGGGATCGGTCGACGAGCTCCGCTCCGCCGGCGGGTTGCGGTATCGGCTCGTCGTCGACGGTGACGCGGAGTGGTTACGGACCCATCCCGGGATTCGATCCGTTGAAATAGACGGTGGGCGTGCGGTTTTCGAGGCGTCGGAGACCGATGCCATTTTGAAAGAGGCGTTGTCGCGTGGATCGGTGCGTGAGTTCACCGAAGTCAGGCCGACCGTTGCCGAGATCTACCGGGAGGTGACGGCGTGATGCGGCCGGAGTCAGCGGATCGCGTGATCGCGGCGTGCCGAGGAGGTGCGGCGTGAACGGGGTGTGGCGGATCGTTTCCGCGCGCGAGATCGTGGTGAAGCTGCGGGATCGCAATTTCGTGATCTCGACGGTGGTGACCATCGTGGCGATCATCGCGTCGGTAGCGGTGAGTGGGTTCCTCAACAGCAGGCCCGACAAGGTAGATGTCGCGATCACCGGCACGGCCGGCGTAGTGGTGCTCGACCGGGCGAACGAGCTGGGGGCCGAGAAAGACGTCAGCTTCACGGGTCATGCCGTGGCCGACCGTGCCGCTGTCGAACAGCAGGTTCGCGACGGCGCGGTCGATGTCGGCCTGGTCGCCGCCGAGCCCGACGGCTGGCAGCTGATCGGCAAGACCGCCGAGAACGACGACGCGACCACCTACATCACCGCCGCCGCCCAGCAATTGGCCTTGCAGCGCAATGCCGCCGCTGCCGGGGTCACCATGGACGAACTCGCCCAGGGCGCCGGCGTGGATTACACGCTGCTGGAGAAGAACGCCATCGATCCGGGGCTGGCCAAGATCGTCGCGTTCGTCTTCGCGTTCCTGTTCTATCTGGCGTCGCTACTGTTCGGGATGTCGATCGCGCAGAGTGTGATCGAGGAGAAGCAGAACCGCATCGTCGAGATCCTGGCGAGCGCGATCCCGTTGCGGCAGTTGCTTATCGGCAAGGTGGTCGGTAACGCGGTGCTGGCGTTCGGGCAGCTCGTGCTGTTCGTCGTGGCCGGGCTCGGCGGGTTGGTCTTCCTCGGCAAGGCCGACCAGCTCGGCCGGATCGCCGGTGCCGCAGGGTGGTTCATCGTGTTCTTCGTGGTCGGCTTCCTCGCCCTGGCCAGCCTGTGGGCGGTAGCCGGCTCCCTGTCGACGCGCAGCGAGGACCTGCAGTCCACCTCCACTCCCCTGTCGATGCTCATCATGATCGTGCTGTTCGCGGGCATCTTCCTCTCCGGAACCGCTCGCGTGATCGCCTCCTACGTCCCCATCACCTCGATCATCGCCATGCCGAGCCGCCTGGCCGAAGGCACCGCCGCCTGGTGGGAACCCCTCATCGCCCTGGCCCTGATGGCCGCAGCCACCTACGCCATCGTCATCGTGGCCGAAAAGATCTACCGCCGCTCCCTCATGCAAACCCAGGGCCGCCTCACCCTCCGCCAGGCCCTCGCCCTCGAGGACTGACATCGGGACACCGGCCACGTCTCCTTGCGCCGGGGTGTGGGGTGTGGATTGAATGCGGGGGTGAGTGTGCGGGAGTTCGATATTTGCGTGGTCGGGTTGGGGCCGGCTGGGCGGGGGTTGGCGCATCGGGCTGCCGGGGCCGGGTTGCGGGTGGCGGCGGTGGATCCGCGGCCGGAACGGTTGTTTCCGCCGACGTTCTCGTGCTGGGTGGACGAGTTGCCGGGCTGGTTGCCCGAGAGTGCTATCGCGCAGCGGATCGCGGCGCCGACGGTGTGGACCAAGACCGAGCATCGGATCGAGCGGGCCTACTGTGTGCTGTCGAAGGCGGGGTTGCACGCGGCGCTCGCGATCGACGACGCGACGGTGTTCGCGCAGCGGGCCGGGCGGGTGGACCAGCACGAAGTGGAGCTGGCCGACGGGACGGTGATCTCGGCGGGCACCGTGTTCGACACCCGCGGGCTGCCGACGCTCGGCAAGCGGCGGGCAGCGTCGGCGCACGGGATCTTCGTCGATGCCGACACCGCGGCGCCGATGGTCGGTGACGGCGAGGGCCTGCTGCTGGACTGGCGACCGGAGAACGGTGCGGGCCCGGACGAACCGCCGTCGTTCCTGTACGCGGTGCCGCTCGGCGACGGAACCGTCATCTTCGAAGAGACGAGCCTCGGCCTGCGCGGCGGTATGCCCCAGCACGAACTGCGCAAGCGGACGTTGAATCGTCTTGCCGCCCACGGCATTCGGCTCACCGGCGACGAACCGCACGAGGCCGCCCACTACCCGCTCGACCAGCCGCCACCGAAGAAGGGCGCCGCGGCGGCGATCCCGTTCGGTTCCCGCGGCGGCATGATGCACCCGTGTACCGGCTACAGCGTGGGCGATTCCCTCGCCCTCATCGACACCGCCGTCTCGGCCGTGCAACAGGGCACCGACCCCGTCGAGGCGCTGTGGCCGTGGCAGGCGCGGGCGGTGTACTGGATGCGGATGCGCGGCCTGTGGGGCCTGGGCCGACTCACCACCGACCAGTCGATCGCCATGTTCGAAGCGTTCTTCACCGAATCCGAACGCGGCCAACGCGCGCTGCTGTCGGCCCACGACGACTACACCGCCCTCGGCGCGGTGCTGTTCAACACCGTCGCCCACACCTGGCCGTTCCGCTGGCGCTACGACCTGGTCGGCTGGACCAACCGCAACCGCTGGGTCGACTACCCGTTCGCGGAACCGGCATGAGAAAGGCCGCGCCGTTGCAACGGCGCGGCCTTCCACAGAACTACGCGGTCTCGGCGGCCTTCTTGTAGCCGCGGATGGCCGGATAGGCGAACACCGCGATCATCCCCACCGTCCACAGGACCGTCTTGAGCAGCGGGTCCGCGACGGGACCGCCGTAGGACAGGCCCTTCATCGCGTCGATCGCGCAGCTCATCGGCTGGTTCGCGACCACGGTCTGCAACCAGGTGGGGTAGGCGATGATCGGGACGAAGCCGGTGTTGAAGAACATCAGCAGGGTGTTGAGGATGCCGATCAGGCTGATGAGCATCACGCCCTCGGTGATGGTGGCCAGGGCCGTCACCATCACCGCGAAGCCGAGCCCGAACAGGATCGGCACGCAGACCAGCGCGATATTGGTGAGCGGGTCCTCCATGAAGAGGAAGCCGAGCGGCACGGCGACGAGCAGCACGATCACCGTGGTGATGAGAATGCGCAGCGCCTCCGCGATCAGCCGCCCGGTGAGCAGCGACGCCTTGTTCAGCGGCATCGTGTAGAAGCGGCTGAGCAGGCCCGAGGCCTTCTCGCGTTTGAAGCCGAGCGCACTCACCACCGCACCGGTCATCGCCGCGACGAGCGTGAGAAGCGCGGCCTGGCCGTAGATGCTGGGTGTGCCGGTCGCGGCGGTGATGGAGTCACCGAGGACGATGCGGAACATCAGCAGCGTCACGGCCGGGTAGGCGATGGTCTGGATGGTGGTCGACGGGTCGCGCAACCACACCATCAGCAGTCGTTTGGTCTGGATGAGACTGTGGCTGAACCACACCGACACCGAGCTCTCCGGCTTGGCGTGCACCACCGGCAGCTGGGCCGCCGTTTCCGTTGTCGTCATGATCGCCTCACACTCGCCCACACCGCCAGTGGGAGGAATACAACTGCCGCGACGCCGAGCCACACCAGCGACACCCAGGTACCCGCCCACGACAGCTGGCCCGCGGCCATGTCGCTGAGCGTCTGCGCGAACTGCGAGATCGGCTGGTTGCGGGCGAACCCGCGCGCCCAGGTGGGGAAACTGTTCTCGGGCACGAAGCCGGTCGACATCATGCCGAAGATCAGGATCGGCAGCGTGAGTGCCTGGCTGAGCGCCTCGGGGTTCTTGGTGAGGCTGCCCAGCGCGTCGGCGCCGAGGGTGAGCACAACGCCGACCGCCAGCGCGAACCCACAAAATGCCAGTGCCTGCACCACGCCGCCGGTGAACCGGAATCCGATCAGGTATCCGTAGCCGACGGTTGCGACCAGCGAGACCAGCGAACGGACCAGACCGGCGCAGATCCGCGACATCAGCGGAACCAGCGACCCGATCGGCATGGTCTGCAACCGGGTACTCAACCCGGTGAGCGCCTCGAACGCCGCGAGCTGGGCATTCGACATCATGGTCATCGCCATGGTCTGCAGCACGATGATGGGCATCACGTACTGCGCGTAGTCGATGCCCTGCACCTTCATCACGTAGCGCAGCGGCAGGTAGAACGCGACGGTCACCACCAGCGGGGTGAGCACGGCGACGATCAGTTCACCCTTGGTCGCCATGGTCCGCACGATGCGACCGGTCAGCGCGCGCCACTGCGCGAAACTGCTCTGGTGCACCGCGGGTAGGTCGGCGAAGAGCCCCTGCGCCGCAGGGGTGGACACGCTCACTAGTGGCCGCCCGAATGACCGGTGATCGACAGGAACACGTCGTCAAGGGAGGGGCGGCGCAGGGCGATGTCCGCCAGTTCGATGCCCGCGTTGTCGAGCCTGCGCAGCGCCTCGGCGAGGGTGGCCGCGCCGTCGGGTGCGGGGATGGACAGCTTGTCGGCGCCCGCGATCTCGGCGGCGACGGCGGCGGGGACCAGGTCACCGAGGGCCTGGACGGCGGCCGCGATGCGGCTGAGGTCGAGCGGGATGATCTCGCAGTAGCTGCCGCCGGTCTTGGCCTTGAGCTGGTCGGCGGTGCCTTCGGCGATGACGGTGCCCTTGTCGATGACGATGATGTTGTCGCTGAGCACGTCGGCTTCTTCGAGGTACTGCGTGGTGAGCAGCACGGTGATGCCCTGGTTCTTCAGCGCCGTCACCAGGTCCCACACGCCCTGGCGGCTGCGCGGGTCGAGCCCGGTGGTCGGTTCGTCGAGGAATACCACCTCGGGCCGGACCACCAGCCCGCAGGCGATGTCGACGCGGCGACGCATACCGCCCGAATAGTTGCGCACGGCCCGTTTACCGGCGCCGACCAGGTCGAATTCCTCGAGCAGCACCTCGGCGCGCTTGCGGGCGGCCGACTTGGTCAGGCCCATCAGGCGACCGAACAGTTCGAGGTTCTCGCGTCCGGTGAGGTTCTCGTCGAGCGCGGCGTACTGGCCGGTCATCATGATCGAGCGGCGCACGCCCGCGGCATCGGTGAGCACGTCGTGCCCGGCGACGACGGCGGTGCCGGAGTCGGGGCGCAGCAGCGTGGACAGGATTTTGACCGTGGTGGTCTTGCCCGCGCCGTTGGGCCCGAGGATACCGAGCACGCTGGCCTTCTCGGCCTGGAAACTGATGCCCTGCAGCGCGTGCACGTCGCCGAAGGATTTGCGCACGTCGGAAACGAGCACCGCGGGCTCACCGCCGTGCGACGCGACGCCACCCACGGGCGAATCCACTGAGATAGAACTCGGCATCAACTCTCCACCATCGGCCGCGGCGGCGCCGATCGAACGGGTGCGCGCCACGGAATTTTTCTTCCCGGTAAGTGATCCATACCGTTCGGCGCGATGTTACCGGTCCGGCGATTTTCCGGGTCGGTACTCCGGCAGGCCCGGGGAGATTCGGTCCGATTCCTTGTCGCCGCGACGACACGCCCATACCCTGGCATCCGGGTAGAGGGAGGTGACCATGGCCGAATCGGCCGCCGCATTGCCGGGCCGTACCGATCTGCTGATGTCGTTCGATCCGCGCACCGGCGAACAACTCGCGCAATATCCGGTGCAGGGCGGCGCCGAGGTCACGCGCGCGGTCCGCACCGCGAGGGCGACACAGAACTGGTGGGGGGAACTGGATTTCGGTGAACGCCGGAGCCTGCTGCTGGATTGGCGCAGCCATATCGCCAGGCGCAGTGGCGAATTGGTCGAGATCCTGCGCAACGAGACGGGTAAACCGGAGGCCGATGCCGCGCTCGAGGTGATGCTCGCGGTGGAGAATCTGGATTGGGCCGCCCGCAATGCCGAACGCGCACTGGGCCGCAAACGATTGCGTTCGGGCTGGTTCACCCGCAATCAATACGCGTCGGTGGGTTATCTGCCGCTCGGTGTGGTCGGCGTGCTCGGTGCGTGGAACAACCCGGTGTTCACGCCGATGGGTTCCATCGCCTACGCCATGGCCGCCGGGAACACGGTGGTGTTCAAACCGCACGAGATCACCACCGGCGTCGGCCTCTGGCTGGCCGCGAGCTGGTCGCGCGTGGTACCCGATTATCCGGTGCTGCAGGCCGTGACGGGTGACGCGCGCACCGCGACGGCACTGTGCGGCGCGGAGGTGGACAAGATCGCCTACGCCGGTCCCGAGGCCGGTGGCCGCGAGGTGATCGCGCAGTGTGCGCGCTCGCTCACGCCGGTGGTCGTCGAACACAGCGGCAAGGGCAGCATGATCGTGCACGTCGACGCCGCCCTCGACGAAGCCGCCGAGGCCGCCGTGTTCGGGGCGATGGCCAATTCCGGTCAGAACGCCTCGGGCATCCAGCGCTGCTATGTCGCCGACTCGGTCTTCGACGATTTCCTCGCCCGCGCCGCCGACCGGGCCGCCAAGCTGCGGCCGGGCGCCGACAACCGCGCCGCCTACGGCCCGATGATCAATGCCGACCAGGTCGACGTGGTGCGCTCCCAGGTGCGCGACGCCATCGCCCGCGGCGGGCACGCGGTGCTCGGCGGACTCGACTCCTTCCGCGACCCCTATGTGGAGCCGATCGTGCTCGCCGAGGTGCCGGAGGAGAGCATCGCGATCACCGGCGAGGGCATCGGCCCGGTGCTGGTGGTGAACCGGGTGTCGGATCTGGCCGACGCGGTGACCCGGGTGAACGCGGCGGGCAACGGCATCGCCGTCACCGTGTTCACCCGCGATATCGTCAGCGCCGAGTTCATCGCCGCCCAGCTGAAAGTCGGTGTGGTGACGGTGAATTCGTCGACCGCGTTCACCGGTATCCCGGCCCTGCCGTTCGGCGGGGTCGGCGAGTACGGGCAGGGGCACAGCCACGGTCAGCAGGGTTTGCAGGAATTCAGCCGGACGATGTCGATCGCGCGCAGACGTTTCCGCGCACCGGTGCGCCTGTCGACGTTCGATCGCAGGCCGGGACATCTGCGCCTGGCCAAGGCGGCGTTCCGGTTACGCCACGGGCGCTGACTGCCCGCCGAGCAGCACCGCACCGGTGAGCGCGCCGAGCCGGGCGAGCTGTTCGGGCCGGGAGTCGAAGCGCAGCAGCCTGCCCACGTCGATGATCTGACCGATCGCGGCGTGCACCCGGAACCGCGCCTCGATCGGGTCGCCGTCGAGCAGGTTGGCCCATTCGAGGATGTTCTGGCGCTGGATCGCGCGCAGCCGATGCTGTTCGGCCTGGGGCAGATTGCTGAATTCGGCGTAGTACACCGGCATGATCTCCGGCGTCGCGAAGGTGAGGCGGGCGTGCTCGTCGGCGATGCGACGGGCGGCGTCGGCGCGGTCGTTCGACTGCGCGAGCGCCTCGCTGATCCCCACGGCGAGGCGGTCGCCCGCACGGTGGAAGGCGGCGGCGAGCAGGTCGGCTTTGCTGTCGAAGTGGCGGTACACGCTGGAGGCATTGATGCCGACGGCGGCGCCGATCTCCTCGATACCCGACTCGTGGTAGCCGTTGCGGCCGAAGATGCGGATCGCCTCGGTGAGCAGCTGTTCACGTTTCGATGTCACCGGCAGCCCACGATTCTGCTTGCCGGGCTCGGCCGGCGCCGGTGCGGGCGGCAGGTCGGCGCGCACGATGGACCAGGCCATGTCGAGCTGCAGGGCGAGCATGCGCGAATGCGACAGGGTGGTGCGGTGCGCGGCGATGCTCGCCAGGGCGCTGAGTGCGCCGACGGCGAGCAGGGTGATGTCCTCGGGGCTCGCGTCGGGTCGCAGTTCCGCGATGGGCGTGGCGACCATCGCCTCGAGTTCCCGGTAGAACGCACGGATACGAACGCGGTCCTCGCGCTCGAGGTAACGACGTTCCCAGCGGTACAGGCCGGCTTCGCGCCGGATGTCGATATTGTGCTCGGCCACGGCGGTGAGCAGCGCGTCGAGGCGGTCGTGCGGGCTCAGTGCCGGGTCATCGGCGGCTTTCGCCACATCGCGCAGCCCACGCGCGCCCTCTTCGGCGGCGGCGACGAGCAGTGCGTATTTGTTGGCGAAGTGCCGGTAGAGCGCGGGCCCGGAGATGCCGACCTCGGCCGCGATCTCGTCGACGCCGACCGGGTAGTAGCCGCGCGCGCTGAACGCCCTGGCGGCGGCGCGCATGATCTGCATCTTGCGGTCCTTGGGCCTGCGGCGGACCACCTTGGCCTGCGCGGTCGCCTGCTCGGGGCCGCGGTGGGACTCCCTGCGATCGGCGACCATGTACGTTGCTCACTTCCCGTTGCGCGAACCGTCGTCGACGGCTCGGCGCCGTCCGGCAACGGCGCTGGACCAGTCAACCTAAGTTAACCACAATTCGCAAACGGCGTGACGAAGTCGGGCAAACGCGAACCGTCCCGCTCGCGACGGCGCGAGCGGGACGGTTCGGGTGGAATCGTGGGGAATCTAGAGGCCGAGACCCCGGGCCAGCGTCGGCCACGACAGCTTCAGCTCGTCCTGCCAGTAGCCCCACGAGTGGGTGCCGTTGGGACGGAAGTTGAAGGTGGCCGGGATGTTCAGCTCTTTCAGCCGGTTGGCCAGGTTGTTGGTGCAGTAGTTGGTGCCCGCCTCGATGATGCCGCCGATGACGATCTGGTTGGCCAGACCGTAGGCACCGGGCAGCGCGTAGGGGCCGTTGAGGGTGTCGTACGGTCCGGGCAGGCCGTTGCCGGTGGAGACGTAGAGTTCCACGCCGCGCAGACCTTCGGCGTTCACGTACGGGTCGTTCTTGACCCATTCCTCCGAGCCCTGCGGGCCCCACATGTTCATGGTGTCGCCGCCGCCCCAGGTCTCGACGGTGAGCTTCACGAATTCCGAACCGACCGGGTCGGAGGTCTGCGCGCAACCGCTGTAGGCCGCGGCCGCCTTGTACAGGCCCGGCTTGGCGATCGGCAGCGCGAGGACGGTGGTGCCGGAGGTGGACAGACCCGCGATGGCGTTCACCCCGTTGGTGCCGAGCGCGCCGTCGACGAGCGGGGGCAGTTCTTCGGTGAAGAAGGTCTTCCACTTGTTGCGGCCGACGACCGGGTCGTCCTTGATCCAGTCGGTGTAGTAGCTCCAGGAGCCACCGATCGGCTGGATCACGTTGACGTTCTTGTCCGACAGGAATTCCAGCGCGTCGGTCTTGGCGACCCAGGACGCCGAATCCTCGCCGCCGCCCGCACCGTTGAGCAGGTACAGGGTGGGGCGCGGGACCGAGGCGTCGGCGGGCCGCTGCACGTCGACGATGATGTTCTGGTCCATGGCCGCCGAGTACACGTGCAACCGCAGGCTGCGCGAATCCTTCACCTCGGCCTTGACGATCTTGGAACCGTCCTCGGAGACCGGGTTGGCGAGCAGGCTCTTGGAATCGATGATCGGGTCGGCCGAGGCCGGTGCGATGCCGAGGCCGGACAACAGTCCGGCGGCCACTGCCGTTGCCGCGATCATCGCCGCGGCTCGGAGGCCACGACGCCGGGTGTGCCGACGGATCACTTTCGCACCTTCGCTTCGTCTCGAATTCCGACTCGGTCCGCACCCGGTTTCCCGGGGCGTAGTTGCACCACGGCAGAACCTTACGGGTTATGCACTCGATACAACAGTAGTAATCGTTACAACAGCGCGGTCACATCATGCCGCATCAGCCACAGCCGCCTCATCGCGCCCCGGTCGCCCGGTCGCCCGCGTCGAGCAGTTCCGCCAGTCGCGGCCCGATCTCGGCGAGTGCCTGCGGTGAGGTCATCTGATCGTGCACCACCGCGACCGGCCGATCGCGGATTTCGCCGTCGACATACCGGGCCCAGTTCGCGGCCGCCTTCTCGTGTCCGAGGGCGCTGAAATACTCCAGCCTGCCCCGGAATACGGCGGGCCGGTGCTCGGCGATCAGTTCCGCCGAACGCACCGCGCTGCGATAGATGCGGCGCACCCGCTCGGGGGTGAGCACGGCCATGTTGGCCGGGATGATCGCGTGCAGGGCGGCCAGCGCCTCGTCGCTGAGTTCGCGCACCCCGTTGGTCGCCACGGCGGCGCTCAGGTCGACCCCGAGTTCGGCCAGCGCGTCGCGCACGGCGGTGTGGAAATCGGGGACGTCGATGTCGGGGTGGGAGTCGAGCATGGCGAGCAGGCTCACCTGCTCGCCGTCGGCCTGCAGTTCGGTGGCGACGGCGTGGGCGAGTACACCGCCGAGCGACCAGCCCATCAGCCGGTAGGGGCCCTGTGGCTGGACGGCTTTGATCTCGATGACATAGCGGCGGGCCATGGCGGCGAGGGTGCCCGGCAGATACCCGGACTCGCTGAGCGCGGGTGACTGCAGGCCGAAGATCGGTCTGCGCGCCGGAATGTATTGAGCCAGCCCGGCATAGCACCAGGCCAGCCCGTACATCGGGTGCACGCAGAACAGCGGTCCACCCGCCTCGGTGCCGTGCGGCACCCGGTTGCGGATGGGCAGCAGCACGCCGAGGGCGTCGTCGGATTCGAGGTCGTAGTCGCCGGCGCCCGCCTGGGTGGCGTCGATGCGTTCGGCGAGCGCGGCCACGGTGGCGTCGCTGAAGAACCACTGCACGCGCACGTCGGCGCCGACGCGGGTGCGCAGCCTGCTGATGGCCTTGGTCGCGACGAGCGAGTTGCCGCCGAGCTCGAAGAAGTCGTCGTCGAGGCCGACCTTGCCCGCGCCGAGCACCTCGGCGAAGACCTCGGCGACCGCGCGCTGGACCGGGGTGGTCGGTGGCCGGTAGGGCCGGGTGGTCGCCGCCGGGACGGGCAGGGCTTTGCGGTCGAGCTTGCCGCTGGCGTTGAGCGGCAGCGCGGCGAGCACGACCAGCGTGGCCGGAACCATGTACGACGGCAGCGCGGTGCGGGCATAGGACAGCACTTCGGCTTCGTCCAATCCACCAGTACTCGTGCCGCTTTCGATGGAGTAGCCCGCCGCCGGGGTGGCGGTTCCCGGCTGCCCGGCGCGCGTTTCGGCGGGGACGACATAGCCGACGAGGCGGTCACCGGTCGGGCCGTGGACCAGGGCGACGGCGGCGTGCCGCACCGCCGGATGCCCGCGCAGAACCGCTTCGACTTCACCGAGTTCGATCCGCTGACCCCGTAGTTTCACCTGGAAGTCGCTGCGCCCCAGGTATTCCAGTGCGCCGTCGGCGTCGAGGCGGACCACGTCGCCGGTGCGGTAGAGCCTGCCGCCGCCCGGGTGGGCGACGAACCGTTCGGCGGTGAGCGCGGGCGCGGCGAGGTACCCACGCGCCAGCTGCACGCCTTCGAGGTACAGCTCGCCCGCGATGCCGGGCGGGACCGGCCGCAGGTGCCGGTCGAGCACGTGGACGCGAGTGTTGGCGACCGGTTCGCCGATCGGAATGCGCTCGGCCGCAGTCACTTCGGTCGCCGTGACGACGGTGGCCTCGGCCGGGCCGTACCAGTTGACGAGGTCGGCGCCGGGGAGCACCTCGGCGAACCGGCGCGCGGTCGCTGCCTGCAGTGCCTCACCCGCGGCGAACACCCGTCGCAGCGAGGGCAGTTGGCCCGCCCGGCGGTCGGTCAGGAAGGCGTCGAGCATGGACGGCACGAAGTGCACGGTGGTGACGGAATGCTCGGTGATGACCTCGGCGAGGTAGTCGGGGTCGCGATGACCGTCCGGCCGGGCGATGACCACCGCCGCACCGGTCTGCAACGGCCACAGCAGTTCCCAGGTGGAGATGTCGAAGGTGACCGGTGTCTTGTGCAGCACCACATCGCCGGGGCTGTGCAGGTAGTCGCGTTGCGCCCAGCGGAACTGGGCGACGAGCTGACGGTGGGTCAGCATGACGCCCTTGGGTTTTCCGGTGGAACCGGAAGTGTGGATCACATAGGCGAGGTTGTCCGGTGCCGGTTGGGCCAACGGGGCGGAATCGGGGGCGAGGGTGTCGATCTCGATAACCCTTGCGCTGCTACGGTACCCGGTATCCGTGGTCGTGAGCACACACAGCGGTGCCGCGGCGGCGAGCACGCGTTCGGTGCGTTCGGCCGGATGGTCCGGGTCGACCGGGACGTAGGCCGCTCCCGTGCGCAACACCGCGTAGATGCTGGTGACGAGGTCGATACCGCGACGCATGGCGACCGCGATCAGCACCTCCGGACCGGCTCCGAGCGCGCTCAGCGTGGCGGCCAGTTTCCGTGACCTGGCGTCGAATTGCTCGTAGGTGTAGCTGTTCTCGCCGTCGATCACCGCGACCGCGTCGGGCGTGCGGGCCACCTGGGCGTCGAACAGCGTCAGCAGCGTCGACTCGTCGAGCAGTTCCGGTGCGTCGGTGGCGTTGAGCGCGGTGAGGGTGCCGCGTTCGTCGGCGAGCAGCACGTCGAGTGCGCCGAGGCGGGACTGCGGGTCGGCGGTGAAGCGGGCCAGCAGCAGTGAGAACCGTTGGGACAGCAGGTGTGCGGTGTAGGCGTCGAACACGTCGCGCAGGTACTTCACCGACACGCGCAGTTGTTCGCCAGCCACCACCTGCACGGTGAGCGGGTAGTGGGTGCCGTTGGTCGCGTCGAGGCCGGTGATGGTGGCCGACCCGCTGGCGGCCCGGTCGATCGCCGCCCGGTCGACGGGGAACGACTCGAACACGACGAGCGAATCGAACAGCGCGTCGACACCGACGATCTCCTGGATCTCACCGAGACCGAGGTAGTGGTAGTCGAACAGGGCGGCCTGCTCGTCCTGCAGGGTCCGCAGCAGCTCGGCGACGGTGTGCTCGGGCCGCACCCGCACCCGCACGGGGATGGCGTTGAGGAACAGCCCGACCATGCGCTCCACGCCGGGCAGCGCGGCGGGCCTGCCCGACACGGTCGCGCCGAACACCACGTCGTCGCGATCGACGAGGCGGGCGATGAGCAGACCCCAGGCCGCCTGGACCACGGTGTTCACCGTGACGCCGAGGTCGGCGGCGAGCCGGGTCAGGGCCGCGGTATCGGCGGGTGTGAGCGCGAAGCCGGTTTCCCCGGTGCCCGAAGCGATTTCGCGGCCCTTCTCGACCGGGGCCAGCGGAGTCGGTTCGGCCAGGCCGGTGAGCGCGCCACGCCAGGCCTGGCGGGCGGCGTCGAGATCCTGTTCGGTGAGCCAGGCCAGGTAGTCGCGGTAGGGCGCCGGTTTCGGCAGACGACGGGTGCGCCCGACGGTGTAGGCGGCGAGCAGCTCCTGCAGCAGCAGCGGCATCGACCAGCCGTCGATGAGGATGTGGTGGCTGGTCACCACCAGGTGGGCGCGCTGGGGTGTGCGCACCAGGGTGAAACGCAGCTGCGGCGCGACCGCCATGTCGAAATGGGTTGCCAGGTCGGCACTTCGGATGCGCTCGTAGGTGGCTTCGTCGGCATCGATCACCTGCCACGGCACGTCCACGTCGTCGATGACCACCTGCAGCGGTGTGCCGGCCGGATCGGTGGCGAAGGCGACGCGCAGGTTGTCGTGCCGGTCGAGCACGGTCTGGGCGGCGGTGTGCAGGCGTTCGGTGTCGACGGACGGGTCGAGGTCGAGGACGATCTGGGTGATGTAGGGGTCGACCGAGTTCTCGGCGAGCAGGGCGTGGAACAGCATTCCGGACTGCAGCGGTGTCACCGGCCAGATGTCGCTGAGCCGGGGGTAGCGGCGCACCAGGCGGTCGAGTTCGGTCTGGCCGAGGCGGACCAGGGCGAAGTCCGACGGGGTGAATCCCCCCGCGTCGGGGCGCAGGCCGTGTTCGGCGAGTCCGCCGAGTGCGCGGATCCAGTGCTCGGCGAAGTGCTTCACCGCGTCGGCGTCGAGAACCGTCGCGGCGTAGTCGAAGCGGGCGACCATGCCGTCGGCGGTGGCGTCGACGGTGAGCACGAGAACCAGATCGTCGACGGCCACGTCCGTGTGAACGCGGGCGGGTCGCAGGTCGCGCACCCGGACCGCGAAGCGGCCGCGGTCGACGGTGCGCACGGTGTCGGCCGCGTCGGCGTCGAGGTAGCGCAGCAGTCCGAAGCCGGCGCCGCCGGCCGGGACCGTGCGGCACAGTTCCTTGATCTGGGACAGTGCCGTGCCCGCGGCGGGGCCGCCGACGAGCGCGTCGGCCGGGTCCACGCCGTCGAGGCGAAGCGCGAGCGGGAAGTCGGTGGTGAATCCGCCGACCACGTTCTGGGCGTCGTGCCGTCCGAGGACGCGCTGGTCGGCACGCAGCCGGACGACGCTGCCGATCGCGCGGACGGCCGCCGAATCGGCGGCGGTGTGCAGTGCGAGGGCGACGGCGGTGAGCAGCACCTCGTCGACCGTGGCGCGGTAGGCCTCGGCGACGGTGCCGACGGCGGCGGTGCCCTCGCCGGTGATGCTCAGCGAAACCCGGCGGCGCTGGCGCAGGTCACCCGAATCGGCCGTCCTGGCGCGCACGGCGCGGTGCCAGTACTCGCGTTCGGCGCGGGCGGCGGGCGAGGACGGGTAGTCGGCCAGGCGACGGATCAGGTCGTCGAGACCCGCGTCGGGGGCCGAGGGTGCGGCGTGACGGCCCCGGCTCCACGCGGTGGTGAGCTGGTCGACCACGGCGCGCCAGGAAACCTCGTCCAGCACGAGCGCATTGGCGACCACGACGAGGGTGGACGGGCCGTCGCCGGTGAGGATGAAGTGGATGTTGCGACCCTCGTCGGGGTCGAGCGCGGCGGCCGCGGCGGCGACGATGTCGTCCACGGGCAGCGACGCCTCGCCGTCCTCACCGGCCAGCCTGCGGAAGGCACCACCGGTGCGTTCCGCGGCCGGGGGGATGCGCAGTACCGGGTCGGATTCGGTGCGGTCGAGGACCGCCCACAGCATGGGGTGCTGGTTCATCACCGCGGCCGCGACGGCGGCGACGGCCTCGTCGGGGCAGTCGGCGGGCACGTCGAGCAGCAGGGCGCGTGGTTCGACGGCCTGCTCCCCCGCTTCCAGGAGCTGGGCGGCGGTGGCGGTGAGCGGCAGGGCGCCGGTCCGGGTGGTCGCCTCGGCGGTGAGTTGCGCGCGCTCGGCGAGGGCGCCGACGGTGCGCGCGGCGAACAGGTCGCGCGGGCGCAGGGTGACGCCGGCGTCGGCGGCCCGCGACACCACCTGGATGGCGGTGATGCTGTCGCCGCCGAGGGCGAAGAAGTCGTCGTCCACACCGACCCGGTCGTGGCCGAGCACCTCACCGATCACGCGGGCGACGGCGCGTTCGGCGGAGCTGCGCGGTGGCCGGAACTCGCGGCGGCCGAGCACCGGGTCGGGCAGGGCGCGGCGGTCGAGTTTGCCGCTCGGGGTGAGCGGCAGTTCGTCGAGTACGACGACGGCGGCGGGCACCATGTAGTCCGGCAGCGCCTCGGCGGCGGCGGCGGTGAGTGCGCTCGGTTCCAGATCGGTGCCTTGCACATAGGACACGAGCATGGTCGATCCGGCACCGTTGTCGCGGCCCATCGTGCTGACCCAGCTGACGCCGGGTGCGGCGGCCAGCACGGCATCGATCTCGCCGAGTTCGATGCGCAGACCACGGATCTTCACCTGGAAGTCGTTGCGGCCCAGGTATTCCAGCACGTCGCCGCGGCGGCGGACGAGGTCGCCGGTGCGGTAGAGGCGGGCACCGGCCGGACCGTGCGGATCGGCGACGAAGCGGGCGGCGGTGAGGCCCGCGCGCTGATGGTAGCCGCGCGCCAGCTGGATACCGCCCACGTAGAGCTCGCCGGTGGCGCCTTCGGGCACCGGGTGCAGGCGCGGATCGAGGATCAGTGCGCGGACGCCACGGATCGGGCCACCCATGTTCACGTCGGTGCCGTGCAGCGGTGCGCTGAGCGTGACGGCGATGGTCGCCTCGGTGGGGCCGTAGGCGTTGTGCACGCGACGCTGCGGCAGCGTGTCCCAGCGGGCGGCGAGCTCGGCGGGCAGGTGCTCGCCGCCGACGCTCAGGACGCGCAGGTCGGGCAGGTCCTCGGGTTCGAGGGTGGCGAGCACGGTCGGGGTGAGGTTGGCATGGGTCACCCCTTCCGTGCGGATCAGTTCGGTCAGGTCGGTGCCGACCACGGTGTCGGCCGGGGTGAGGACAAGGGTGCCCGCGCCGCCGAGGGCGAGCAGCAGTTCCAGCATGGACGCGTCGAACGACGGCGAGGCGAATGCCAGTGCGCGCGTGGACTTGTCGAGCCGGTAGCGCTCGACCTGTTCGGCGCAGAAGTTGGCGACACCGGCATGGGTGACCACGACGCCCTTGGGCAGACCGGTCGACCCGGAGGTGTAGATCATGTACGCCGCGCCGCCCGGGCGCGCGGTGCCGAGCAGCTCGATCTCACGCAGCCCGACACCGGGATTGGCCGCGACCTCGGCGGTGAACGCGCGGTCGTCGAGCGCCACCCAGCCACCGGCGGCGGGCAACGCGGGCAGGTCGGCCAGTTCGGCGGCCAGGGTGACGCCGAGGGTCGCACCCGAATCGGCGACCATGTGCGCGATCCGGTCGCGGGGGTAGCCGGGGTCGATCGGCACGATCACCGCGCCGGTGCGGGCGATGGCCCACAGCGCGAGCACGGATTCCACTGATCGCCGGATGGCGACGGCCACCGGCACTTCCGGGCCCGCGCCACGGGCGATGAGCGCACGGGCCAACTGGTTGGCGGCCGCGTCGAGGTCGGTGTAGGTGAAGCCGCGTCCTTCGCCGCGCAGTGCGATTCCCGACGGGTTGGCACGGACCGCGTCGCCCATGAGCTGGGCGAGGGTGCGCGCGGGCGCGGCGGGTGGGCCCGCGAAGGTGGTCTGCGCGGCGAGTTCCCGCTCGTCGAGCAGGTCGATATCGCCGACGGGCGCGGTGGGGTCCGCGGCGACGGCAGCCAGCAGGCGGGTGAAACGGCCACCGAGAGTACGCACCGTCGATTCGTCGAACAGGTCGGTGGCGTAGGTGAATTCGGCGTACATGCCGCCGTTGCGCTGCTGTTCGCGCACGGTGAGCAGCAGGTCGAACTTGGCGTCGTCGGTGCGGGCGTCGAGGGCGTGCACGGCGAGACCGGGCAGTTCCACGGTCACCGGCGCGAGGTTCTCGAACGACAGCGCCACCTGGAACAGGGGGTGCCTGCTGGTCGAGCGGGCCGGTTGGACCGCGTCGACGACCCGCTCGAACGGGACGTCGGCGTGGGCGAAGGCGCGCAGGTCGGTGTCGCGGGTTGCGGCCAGCAGCGCGGTGAACGGTTCGTCGCCCGCGATGCGGCTGCGCAGCACGAGGGTGTTGACGAACATGCCGACGAGGTCGTCGAGTTCGCGCGCGCCGCGACCGGCGATCGGGGTGCCGATGGCGACATCGTCGGTGTCGGACAGGCGGGCCAGGAGGGTGGCGAGCGCGGCCTGCACCACCATGAACAGGGTGACGCCTTCCCGCCGTGCCAGTGCGGCGAGTCCGGCGTGCAGGTCGGCATCGATGTCGAAACCTGTTGTGGCACCGGCGAAGGACTGCACCGCTGGGCGTGGCCGGTCGGTCGGCAGGTCGATCTCGTCGGGGAGGTCGGCGAGTTCGGTGGTCCAGTAGGCGAGCTGGTTCGCGGCGATCGATGACGGGTCCGCCTCGTCGCCGAGCGTATCGCGTTGCCACACCGCGTAATCGGCGTACTGGAGGGGCAGGGGCGTCCACGCGGGCGCGGCACCCGAGGTGCGCGCGATGTAGGCGAGCACCAGGTCCCTGGTGAGTGGGCCCATCGAGAAGCCGTCGGCGGCGATGTGATGCGCGACGAACACCAGCACGTGTTCGTCGACACTCAGCCGGAGCAGACGCAACCGGACCGGTGGCGCGGCGGTGACATCGAATCCGGTCGAGGCGGTGCACCGCACTTCGGCGAGCACGTCGTCGGCGGTGACCGGTACAGGTGTGAGGTCGAGTTCGACCGCGCCCGGTGCCAGCACCTCTTGCACGGGCCGGTCCCAGCCTTCCCGTTCGGCGCCGAGCCCGGCCGTGGCGCCCGCCGACGCACCGGTCGCCGGTTGCCCAGCCGTCCCCGTGCCGCGATGCGCTGTGCTGGCGCCCACCGACGCACCGGTCGCAGGTCGCCCAGCCGTCCCCGTGCCACGATGTGCTGTGCTGGCGCCCGCCGACGCACCGGTCGCAGGTTGCCCAGCCGTTCCCGTGCCACGGTGCGCTGTGGTGGCATCCACCGACGCACCGGTCGCCGGTTGCCCGGCGGCGGTTCCCCTGGTGAGCGCCGCAGGCTGCCGGAACCGAGCGTGCGGGGTCGCCGGGTAGCGGGTGCGCAGGACTTCGTGGCGGGTGAAAAGGTCGCGGACGGCGGCCTCGAGGGCGGGCAGGTCGAGGGTGCCGGTGAGGCGGATGGCGGCGGGGATGTTGTAGGCGGTCGCGTCGGGGTCGAGCTGGTTGAGCAGCCACATGCGCTGCTGGGCCAGCGACAGCGGCACTTCGGCCGGGCGTGGTCCCGCGACCGGGCGCGCGGTCGACAATTCGTCGGCCCGGTGCACCCGCAGCGCGAGTTCGGTGACCGTCGGGGCCTCGAACAGCAGTCGCACGCCCACCGCGCGGTTCAACGCCTCGGCGATGCGGGCGGCCGCACGGGTCGCGAGCAGAGAGTTGCCGCCGAGGGCGAAGAAGTCGTCATCGGCACCGACGTCGTCCACCCCGAGGATGTCGGCGTAGACCCCGGCGATCAACTGCTCCGTAGGCGTCGTCGGCGCCCGGAAAGCGGCGGATTCGAAGACCGGTGCGGGCAGCGCAGCGCGGTCCAGCTTGCCGTTGACGGTGCGCGGCAGCGCATCGAGCACCACGAATGCCTCGGGCACCAGGTACGCGGGCAACTTCTCCCGCAGCGCGGACTTGACCTGCGCCACATCGAGTTCCGGGCGAATGGCTGGGGCGGATGCCGTGCCGTCCCCGACCTGCGCAGTGAAAGCCGCGCCCGCGACCGAGTTCTCGGCGGCCCCGGCACCGAAAGGTGCGGCACGGCCGGCAGCCGATTCGGAGCGGGTGCCGGCGACAGCCGGGTGCGCGCTCGCCCCAGGGGCGGTGCCGCCGGACGCCTGGGTGATGTCTCCACCTTCGGCCGCGCGGGAGTCCGCCGGCACCACGTACGCGACGAGGCGGTCGCCGTAGTGGGCGTCGGTGCGTGCCAGGACGGCGACTTGCGCGACCTGTGGGAGGGCGAGGAGCGCGGCTTCGACCTCGCCGGGTTCCACCCGGAAGCCACGGACCTTGACCTGGAAGTCGGTGCGGCCCAGGTAGATCAGTTCGCCATGGGTCGCGCTGTTCGCGGGCGTGCGGACGACCAGGTCGCCGGTGCGGTACATGCGGGCACCCGGCTGGAAGGGGTCGGCCAGGAAACGTTCGGCGGTGAGGGCCGGTTTGCGCAGGTAACCCCTGGCCAGCTGGACGCCACCGAGGTACAGCTCGCCACGCACGCCGGGTGGGACGGGACGCAGGCGCTCGTCGAGCACGTAGACGCGGCTGTTCCACTCGGGCGTGCCGATGGGGACGGTCTCGGTATCGGCGGAAGTCACCCGGTGGTCGGTGATCGAGACGGCGGCCTCGGTGGGACCGTAGAGGTTGTCGATCCTGGTGTCCGGCAAGGTATTCAGCAGCCGCTGTGCCAGCGCGGCGGGCAGCGTTTCGCCGATCGCCAGGATGCGGCGCAGGGGTGGCGCGGTCGCCTCCCAGTAGCCGACGAGGGTGTCGAGCAGCGAGGGCACCGCCGTGAGTGTGGTGACATTCGCGTCGGCGATGAGCGCGTCCAGGTAGGCCGGATCGCGGTGCCCGTCGGGTGCGGCGATCACCAGGCGGCCACCGCAGACGGCCGCCGACCAGAACTCCCACACCGAGAGGTCGAAGGTGGCGGGCGTCTTCAGCAGGAACGCGTCGGCCGCGGTCGTCTCGAATTCGGCACGAAGCCACTGCAATTGGTTGACCACTGCCGCGTGCGGGACCGCGACACCTTTGGGTCGTCCGGTGGATCCGGAGGTGAAGATGACGTAGGCCGTGTTCTCCGGACGCAGCGGCGCCCGACGATCCGCATCGGTCACCGGGGACGGATCGGCGGACTGCACCGCCGGATGGTCCACCCGGACCACGGGCGCCGCGTCCGTGCGGAAACCGTTGGAGAGCACGCAGATCGGGGCCGCGGTGTGCAGGATGTAGTCGGTGCGGTCGGCGGGTTGATCCGGGTCGATCGGCACGTAGGCGCCGCCGGAACGAGCCACCGCGTACATGGCGACAACCAGGTCCACCGAACGGGGCAGGGCGAGCGCGACCAGCGACTCCGGGCCGACACCGAGCGAGATCAGATGGCGGGCAAGGCGATTCGCGCGCGCCTCGAACTCGGCATAGGTCAGTTCGAGACGGCCCTCCGGCAGGTCCGCGACGAGGGCGATCGCTTCGGGCCGCGCCGAGGCGGGCAGATCGGCGAGGGTGCCGGTCGGCATCGCGAGATCGGCGGCACCGCTGACGATCTCGCTCGACCGCTCGACGGCCGTGCGCAGATCGACATCGCCGACCACCCGGGCCGGGTCACGCACGATCGCCTCGAGCAGCAGGTTCAGCCGCTCGGCGAACCCGGCCACGGTGGCGGCGTCGAACAGGTCGGTGGCGTAGGTGAAGAACCCTTCGATGCCGGTGGGGCTGCCGTCCTCGGCGTACCCGTCACCGACGATCAGGTGCAGGTCGAATTGCGAGACCGCGAGATCCGCGGGCACCGGGGCGATCCGCAGACCCGGCAGTTCGAGGGTGGTGTGGTCCACGTTCTGGAAGGACAGGCCGACCTGGAACAGCGGGTGACGTGCCGTGGACCGCGGCGGGTCGAGGACCTCCACGAGCCGTTCGAAGGGCACATCGGCGGCGGCGAAGGCGGCCAGATCGCGGGAGCGCTGGTCGGCGAGCAGGTCGGTGAAGGCCGCGCTCCCGTCGTAGCGGGTGCGCAGGACGACGGTGTTGACGAACATGCCGATCAGATCGTCGAGTTCGCGTTCCCCGCGGCCGGCGACGGGTGTCCCGACCGCCACGTCGGCGGTACCGGCCAGCCGCGCGAGCAGCACGGCGAAGGCGGTGTGCAGCACCATGAAGACCGTCGATCCGGTCTGCTGCGCGATCCGCGCGAGCCCGGCGTGGGTGTCGGCGTCGATCCGCACCGGCACCCGGTCACCCGCGAGCGAGGCGACGGCGGGGCGCGGGCGATCGGCGGGCAGCTCGAGCAGGTCCGGCAGCCCGAACAGTTCCGCCTGCCAGAAGGCAACCTGTTGCGCGGCAAGCGATTCGGGGTCGCTTTCGGCACCCAGCCGGTCCACCTGCCACAGCGCGTAGTCTGCGTACTGCACCGGCAAGCTCGCCCAGTCGGGCGCGTGCCCGGCCGCCCGTGCGAGATAGGCGGTGGTCATATCGCGCACCAGTGGCGCCATCGACGAGGCGTCGGCCGCGATGTGGTGCACCACCACCGCGAGCACGTATTCCGTCGGCGCGTCCGGATCGACACCGGTCACCTCGAACAACCGCACCCGCAAGGGCACCTCGGTCGTCACATCGAAGGCGGTCGAAGCCAGTGCGGTGATCTGCTCGACCAGCTCCGCGCCTGACCCGGACTCGGCGGTCCCCACACCGGCGGGCCGATCGTCCTCGAAGCCGGAAACGCCGGAGGTCGGGTGATCCGCACCGGCGAACGGGGCGCTGCCCTCGCCGAGGTGTCGGCTTCCGTCGCCGCCCGGTAGCGAACGGTCGCCAGAACGGACGAAGGGCCGCCCGGCCGCATCGGGTGCGCCCGCATCGGCGGCAGCGTTCACGATGGGGAGCTTGGTGGTGACGAAGGGGTCGGCGGGTTCGCCGATGCGGTGGACCGTGATGCCGAGGTCGACCTCGTCGGCGGGCAGGATCCGCTGGATCGGGCCGTCGTCGGTGTCGGGGTAGACGGTGCGCAGGACTTCGTGGCGGGTCAGGACGTCATGCAACGCCGTGGTGAGGGCCGCGGCGTCCAGGTTGCCGGTGAGGCGCAGGGCGAAGGGGAGGTTGTAGGCGGCGGTGCCGTCGCCGGTGGCGCCCTGGTCGAAGCGGTTGAGGAACCACATGCGGCGCTGGGCCGGTGACAGCGGGAGTTCGGCCGGGCGGTCCAGGCTGCCGAGGGTGGAGACGGTGTCCGCCGTCGCGTCGACGGCGGCCGGGTCGACGGTGGCGGCCAGCGCCGCGACCGTCGGGTGCTCGAACAGGGTGCGCACGGGGATGCGGCTGCCGGTGGCGGCACCGAGACGGGCGACCAGCCGGGTGGCGACCAGGGAGTTTCCGCCGAGGGCGAAGAAATCGTCGTCGGCGCCGATGTCCTTGCGTCCCAGCACTTCACCGTAGAGCGCGGCGATCAGCTTCTCAGCCGCGGTCGCCGGGGCGCGGAAGGCGCGCGTGGTGAAATGCGGTGCGGGCAGCGCTTTACGGTCGAGTTTGCCGCTCGGGTTGAGTGGCAATTCGTCGAGCACCGTGATGGCGGCCGGAACCATGTACGCCGGAAGGGTTTTGGAGACCGAGGCCAACAGACGATCCGGGTCGGCGGCGCGGCCGGGCGCCGGAACCACATAGGCCACCAGCTGATCGCCCAGTTCCGTCGCGGCGACCACCGCCACCGCCTGGCTCACGGATTCGCTTGCCAGCAGGGCGGTTTCGATCTCGCCGAGTTCGATGCGCTGGCCACGGAACTTCACCTGGAAGTCGATGCGTCCCAGGTAGTCGAGCCGCTGGGGCTCGCCCGCGGTCGGCCTGCGCCACACCACCAGGTCACCGGTGCGGTACATGCGGGCGCCGGTCACCGAACCACCGAAATCGGCGGCGAACGGGTCGGCGACGAACCGGTCGGCGGTGAGACCGGACCGCGCGACATACCCGCGCGCGAGCTGGTCACCCGCGAGATAGAGCTCACCCGCGACGCCGGGCGGCACCGGCCGCAGCCGCTCGTCGAGCACGTACACGCGAGTGTTCCACTGCGGCAGGCCGATCGGCACCGACCGCTCCCCCGCCCTGGCGGGCCAGTAGGTCACCGAGACAGCCGCCTCGGTCGGCCCGTACAGATTGTGCAACCGCGCCGAACACACCTCGGCCATGGCATCGACGGTTTCCGGCGGCAACGCCTCACCGATCACGAACACGTCGCGCAATGTCGACAGGCTGGCAGGCTGCGCATCGACCGGCCCGGGGAGCGGGTTGACCGACGTCCGCGCGGCCCGCAGCGACCACGCCGGCGGCTCGTCCTCCTGAGCGGGCGCGGTAGCCAGCGCCGAACGCAACAGCCGCTCACGGGTGACACGATCCCCGACGGATCCCGCCGGAGCCGTCGACGCCGGACCACCCAGACCGTGCGCCTGTCGAGAACCCGAACCGGACTGCGTCGAGCCACCGAGCCCGGGCGAAGCCTCACCGGCATCACCCGTCGCCACGCGCGCCGGACCACCTTGGAGCCCTGCGGAATTCCCGGGCACGCGCTGCGGCAGCCCACCCGGCGCACGTCGCGGCGGTGCCGAGTCGCCGGATCCGGCCGAGGCTTGCGCGGCGTCGACGACCACACCGGAAGCGCCTTCACCACGTGCCGACGCGCTCGCCACGGAGTCGATTTCCGGCCGACCGGCGCGGGCCTGTGCCGCGAAGACCGTGAGCATCGACGGGACGAAGTCGGTGACGGTGACGCGGTGGGTGTCGATGAGATCGATGAGGTACGCCGGATCGCGGTGGCCGTCGGGGGTCGCCAGCAGCAGAGTGGCCCCCACGCGCAGCGGGAGGAAGTAACCCCAGAGGGACACGTCGAAGGTGGTCGCGGTCTTCTGGAGGTAGACGTCGCCCAGGACCAGGGGGTATTTCGCCAGCATCCACACCAGCTGGTTGTGGATGGCGGCATGCGAGATCAGCACGCCCTTGGGCTTGCCGGTGGAACCGGAGGTGAAGATGACGTAGGCGGGGTGCTCGGGGTGCAGCGGAGCGAGGAGTTCCTCGGGGCGCACCGGTTCGACGGACACACCGGTGGTGTCGAGTTCGTCGACCAGCACCACGTCGACTCCCGTGGGGAGGGCTGTGGCGTCGGCGCGAGTGCTCAGCACGCAGGCGGGACGGGCGGTGTCGAGGATGTAGGCGATGCGGTCGGCCGGATGATCGGGGTCGAGCGGCACGTAGGCGCCACCGGCGGTGAGCACCGCGTACATGCCGATAACCAGTTCCGGCGAGCGCCGAACAGCCAGTCCGACAAGGCTTTCCGGTCCGACGCCCGCGCCGATCAGCACACGGGCCAGCGCGTTGACCCGCTCGTCGAACTGCCGATAGGTGAGCGCGACACCCTCGTACACCAGCGCCGTCGCCGACGGATGTGCCTGCACCGCACGGCGATAGGCGTCGAGCACGAGCTCCGGCGCCACCGGGTGGGTGGTGTCGTTCCAGGCGACGATGCTCTGGTGGCGTTCGTCGTCGGTGAGCAGGTCGATCTCGGCCACACTCAGCGACGGCTCGGCGGTCACCGCCGAGAGCAGGCGGGTGAAGCGTCCGGCCAGGTTCTCGATGGACTCCGCGTCGAACAGATCGGTGGCGTAGGTGAACAGCGCCGCCATCGGTTCGGCCGGATCGGTGCCGGGCACGACGGTCAGTTGCAGATCGAAACGCGCGACCGTGCCACCGAATTCGACCGGTGCCACTTCCATGCCGGGCAGCCGCAGCGTCGGCAGGTCGAGGTTCTGGAAGAACAGGGCCACCTGGAACAGCGGATGATGCGCCTGCGAGCGCACCGGGTCGAGCAGTTCGACGAGCCGTTCGAAGGGCAGGTCGGCGTGGGCGAAGGCGGCCAGGTCGGCGCGTTTGGTCGCCCGCAGCAGCTCGAGGAAGCTCGCCCGCTGGTCCACCTGGGTGCGCAGGACCAGGGTGTTGACGAACATGCCGATCAGGTCGTCGAGTTCGCGGGCACCACGCCCGGCCACCGGGGTGCCGATGGCGATGTCGTCGGTGTGGGCCACCCGGCTCAGCAGCACCGCGAGCGCGGCGTGCACGACCATGAACTCCGAGGTGCCGGTGCGTTGGGCCAGGTCGGCGAGCGCGGTGTGCACGGCGGCCGGGATCTGGAAGCCGAATTCCGCACCGCGACCGGTGAATACGGGCGGCCGCGGGCGGTCGGTCGGCATGTCGAGGCGGTCGGGCAGGGCGGCGAGCGTATTGCGCCAGAAGGCGATCTGGGCGGCGGCGAGCGAGTCGGGATCGTCCTCGGCGCCGAGCAGTTCGCGATGCCACAGCGTGTAGTCGGCGTACTGCACCGGCAGGGGCGCCCAGCTGGGCCGGGACCGGTTGCGCCGAGCCAGGTAGGCGCCGAGCAGGTCGCGCAGCAGTGGGGTGATGGAGGCACCGTCGGCGGTGATGTGGTGCAGGGCGATCGCGACCACATGATCGCGCGGGCCGAGTTCGGCCAGCGCCACCCGCAGCGGCACTCCGGCCGCCACATCGAAGCCCTTGGCGGCGAATTCGGCCAGCCAGAGCGGCAATTCGTCCTCGGACAGGCTGTCGACGAGCACCTCGGGCACCGCTTCGGAGGCGGGCAGGATCACCTGGTGCCCGACACCTTCCGCCACACCGTCGCCGTCGGCGGTTTCACCGGCGGTGAGCACCGGGTACCAGGTGCGCAGGGATTCGTGCCTACCGACCAGATCCGACAACGCCGCGTACAGCGCGTGCGCGTCGAACGGTCCGGTCAGGCGCAGGGCGAACGGGATCGTCTCGGCCGTGGAGTTCGGGTCGAACTGGTTGAGGAACCACATCCGCCGCTGTGCGGGCGAGAGCGGGATCAGCTCGGGCCGGCCACGCCGGGTGAGCGGCGCGTGCCCACCCGCACCCTTCAGTGGCTCCAGCAGCGCGGCGAGCCCGGCGACAGTGGGACTTTCGAAGACATGCCCGGCCGGAACACGGGTGGACAGTTCGGCGCCGAGCCGAGCCGCGACCCGGGTGGCGAGCAGGGAGTTACCACCGAGGGCGAAGAAGTCGTCGTCGGCGCCGATCGGGTCGGCCGGGTGCAGCAGGTCGGTGAAGACGGCGGCGACCAGCTCCTCCATCGCCCCGGACGGCCTGCGGAACTCGGCGGCGCGCAGGGTCGGCGCGGGCAGTGCGGCCCGGTCGAGCTTGCCGACGGGGGTGAGCGGGATGGTGTCGAGCACCGTGAGCGCGGTCGGCACCATGTGGGCGGGCAGACCGGCCTTGGCGTGGGCGAGCACATCGTCGAGATCGATCGAGAAACCCGGCGCGGCATGCACGTAGGCGGCGAGGATCGTTGTGCCGTTGTCGAGTTCGTGGCCGACGGTCACCGCGAAGTCGACGGACTCGTGCGCGGTGAGCACGGTGTCGATCTCGCCGAGCTCGATGCGGAATCCGCGCACCTTCACCTGGAAGTCGTTGCGGCCCACGAATTCGATGGCGCCGTCGGGTCGTCTGCGCACCAGGTCACCGGTGCGGTACATGCGTCCGCCCGCCGGGTCGAAGGGATCGGTGACGAATCTGGACGCGGTGAGTGCGGGCCTGCGGTGGTAGCCGCGCGCCAGCCCGTTACCCGCGATGTACAGCTCACCGATCATGCCGTCGGGCACGCGGACGAGGCGTTCGTCGAGCACGTACTCGGTGACCCCACGCAGCGGGGCACCGATGTTCACCGTGTCGCCGATCTCCAGCGGCGCACTGATATTGGTGACGATCGTGGTCTCGGTCGGCCCGTAGCAATCGTGGAAACGCCGGGTGCCGGTGGCCCAGCGGCGGATCAGATCCGGCGGGCACGCCTCACCACCGGTGGTGACCACGGCCAGTTCGTCCAGCCCGGTGGGATCGAGCGAGGCGAGGGCGGCGGTGGTGATGAACATGTGCGTCACCGACTCGCGGCGCAGCACCTCGGCCAGCTCGGCACCGCCGAGGATGCCCGCGGGCGCGATCACCATGGTCGCCCCCGCACCGACGGCCATCAGCAGTTCCAGCACGGCGGCGTCGAACGACGGCGACGCGAAATGCAGAGTGCGCGAGGTGGGTTCGATGCCGTAGTGGGCGCGTTGCTCGGCGCAGTACCCGGCGAGACCGGCGTGGGTCACCACGACGCCCTTGGGCAGACCGGTCGAGCCGGAGGTGTACACCACGTAGGCGGGATGCTGCAGCCGCAGCGGGCGCACCCGATCGGCGAAGGTCACGGGGTCGCCGGGGTGTTCCTCGGCGGCGCGGCGCACCGAGGGATCGTCCAGGCACAACCAGTCGACGGTGCCGGGCAGGCGATCGACGGCCGCCGACATCGACAGCCCGACCACCGCGCCCGCGTCGGCGAGCATGTGCGACACCCGCGCCTGCGGGTAGTTCGGGTCGACGGGCAGGAAGGCCGCACCGGCCTTGGTCACCGCCCACATGGCGAGCACCGACTCCGGTGAGCGGCCGATGCCGACGGCGACCACGTCCTCGGGACCGACCCCACGCTCGATCAGCAACCGGGCCAACCGGTTGGCGCGCTCGTCGAGTTCGCCGTAGGTCAGGCGAACCGGCGCCGACACACCGTCGGACCAGCTCAGCGCCACCCCACCCGGATTGGACTCCACCGCGACGGACAGCAGTTGCGGCAGCGTCTTGCCCCGCTGCCTGGCTCGGGTACCGGACGCCCGCGACGCCCTGGTCACGACAGCCCCATCCGATCGCCGGAGTCGACTCGCCGCTGCCCGGTCATGCACGCACCTCGTACCTATCCATCCATCCCAGCCACCGCACGCCGCTGCTGCGACCGGCCGGCGTTGCCGATCATCTCACTCAACGCGACGATCGTCGCACCGGCACCTTCCCCTGGTTCGGCGACAGCGACCGCCGATTCGGTGAACACATGGCTCACCTCGTCGGCGCCGTCGTCACCGGACCCCAAAACAACTGCCGCACCGGCGATTCCAGCCGCGACCAGTTCGAGCACCCCGGCCACCGAATCCGGCCTGCCCGCCGTGCGGGTCCGTGATTCGAAATTCAGACCCGTACGCTGCGCGATCCGCTCGGCCGCACCGGCCAGCTCGTCGTAGTTCAGCACCCGGCCACCACCGACGAAGGCCACGTCGTCGCCGCGCAGGGCGCGGGTGCGGTGGGCGTAGCCGATGGGGCGTGGCGACTCGGCGGCCAGTTCGGCCCGCAGGGCCGGGTCGGCCAGGTCGTACCAGTCCAGAGCGTCGGGCGGGTCGAGGATGTCGAGGCTCAGCCCCAGCTTCACCTCCAGCCCGTCCGGTAGTGGCGCGTCGATGGTGAGCAGCGGCACCACCGCCGCCCCCGCCTTGAGCACCGCCCACACGGCGATGGCGGCCTCGGCACCCCGGTCGAGCCGGATCGCGACACCGTTGCCCGGTCCCGCACCACGCGCGATCAGCGACCGCGCCAACTGTGAGGAGCGGGCGTCGAACTGGTGGTAGCTCAGTTCGGCGTCGCCCAGGTCGAGGGCAGGCGCGTCGGGGTCCTCTTCCACGGCGGCGGCCAGTTCCTGGGCCAGCGCGGCGCCGTTGGCCGACGGGGCGGGCGCGTAGGCCGCGGCGGTGAGCTCGCGTTCCTTCTCCCTGGCATCGCGCAGGTCGATATCGCCCACCCGCACCGCGGGATCGGCGGCGACGGCCGCGACGATCTCGCCGAAGCCACGAGCCAGCGCGGCGACGGTGTGTTCCTCGAAAAGATCTGTCGCATAGGTGAACACGACACCGACCTCGTCAGGTTCGCCGGTGGCGGTGTGCGTGGGTTCCACGTTCACCTGCAGGTCGAACTTGGCCGAACGGGCGGCGGAGTCCATCGCCTCGATGGTGAGTCCAGGCAGCCGCAGGATCGGTGTCTCGTTGTTGTGGAACGACAACACCACCTGGAACAGCGGGTTGTGCGAGACGGCGCCGGTGGGCGCCACCTCCTCCACGATCCGCTCGAACGGCAGGTCGGCGTGGGCGAACGCGGTGAGGTCGACTTCGCGCACGGTGTCGACGAATTCGGCGAAACCGCGCTGCGGCGTGACCTCGGTGCGCAGGGTCAGCGTATTGACGAACATGCCGACCAGGTCGTCGAGCTCCGGCTCCCCCCGCCCGGCGATGGGCGTGCCGATGGCGATATCGGTGTCGCCGCTCACCCGGGCGAGCAGCACCGCCAGCGCCGCGTGCACGACCATGAACAGCGACGCGTTGTGCTCGCGGGCGATCTCGGCCAGCCCGGCGTGCACGTCGGCGGGCAGCGTGGTCCGCACATCGGCACCGCGCAGCGAGGCCTGCGGCGGACGCGGGTGGTCGTGCGGCAGCTCGATGGTTCCGGTGCGACCGGCCAGAGTGGTCCGCCAGAACGCGAGCTGGCGTGCGGCGGTGGAACTCTCGTCGTTCTCGTCGCCGAGCACCGCGCGCTGCCACAGCGCGTAGTCGGCGTACTGCACCGGCAGCGGCGCCCAGCTCGGCGAACGCCCCTCCACGCGGGCGCGGTAGGCGATCACCAGATCGCGGGCCAGCGGGGCGAGGGAGGCACCGTCGGCGATGATGTGCTGCACCACCACCGCGAGGACATGCTCCTCCTCGGCCAGCGGGTCGGTGTCGGGCACGGTGAACAGGCACGCGCGCAACGGAACTCGCTCGGTGACATCGAAACCACCGGCCAGCAGCCGCATCACCCGTTCGGCCGGGTCGTCGCAGGTCTCGATCGGCAGCCCGCCCGGCAGCACCGCGCTCACCGGCAGGATCTCCTGGTACGGCAGCTCGCCCGGTGCGTCGGCCGGGAAACGGGTGCGCAGCGCCTCGTGCCGCTCGAGCACATCGGCCACGGCGTAGCGCAGTGCCGAGGTGTCGAGCGCGCCGCGCAGGCGAAGCACCAGCGGGATGTTGTAGGCCGGGGAATCCGGGTCGATGCGGTTGAGCAACCACATGCGCTGCTGGGCGGGCGAGAGCGGGATGACGCCCCGATCCTGGGCTGGAACCAGCGGCGGGCGCGGGTTGGTGACCGCGCCGGGGCGCACCCGCGCGGACAGGGCGGCCACGGTCGGCGCCTCGAACAGGTCGCGCACCACCAGGTCGGCGGCCAGGGCGGCGTCGATGCGGGCGATGGCCCGGGTCGCCAGCAGCGAGTTGCCGCCGCGATCGAAGAAGTTGTCGTCCAGGCCGACCTCGGGCACGCCGAGCAGGGTGGCGAACACCTCGGCCACGCTCTGTTCGATCGGGGTGGTCGGCGCGCGGAACGTCGCCGCCGAGGCGAACTCGGGGGCGGGCAGCGCGGCCCGGTCGAGCTTGCCGTTCGCGGTGAGCGGCAGCCCGGCCACCACCATCACGGCGTCGGGAACCATGTACCCGGTGAGGAATTCGGCGACGGTCGCGCGGACGGCCACCGGGTCGAGGTCTGCCCCCGCCACCGGGACGACGTACGCGATCAGCCGGTCGCCCGCGTGTTCGTCGGCACGCACGACCACCGCCGCCTGCCCGACACCGGCGACGCCGAGCAGCGCCGACTCGATCTCGCCCGGCTCGATCCGGAAGCCGCGCAACTGCACCTGCTGGTCGCCACGACCGCCGTATTCCAGGGTCGGGGTGCCACGGAAGCTGACCCAGCGGCCGAGGTCGCCGGAACGGTAGCGGCGCGAGCCGGGCGGACCGTACGGGTCGGCGACGAAACGGGTCGCGGTCAGGCCCGGCTTGCCGAGGTAGCCGCGCGTCACCTGGTTGCCCGCGATGTAGAGCTCACCGGCCACGCCGAAGGGCACCGGACGCAGCCGGTCGTCGAGCACCGCGACCGAAAGACCCGGCAGGGCGCGACCGATCACGCTGCCCGCGGTCGCCGACGGCTGCGGCGAGAGAGCCAGGTGCGACACGTGCACCGTGGTCTCGGTGATGCCGTACATGTTCACCAGTTCCGGTGCGGCCGGGCTGTTTCCGTACCGGTCGTACCAGCGGACGAGTTTGCGCGGGTCGAGCGCCTCGCCACCGAAGATCACGTAGCGCAGCGCGAGCGGGGCGGCGCCCGCGGCCTGGGCGGCGCGGTCGGCCTCGTCGAGCTGGGCGAAGGCGGTCGGTGTCTGGCTCAGCACCGTCACCTGTTCGCGGGCGAGCAGGGCGCGGAACTCGATCGGCGAGCGCGAGGTGACGTGGTCGACGACCACCACCGACGCGCCGCCCGCCAACGCGCACCACAGCTCCCACACCGAGAAGTCGAAGGCGAAGGAGTGGAACACCGTCCACACGTCGTCGACGTCGAAGCTGAACAGCACCTGGGTATTGGCGAACAGCTCGAGCACATTGCGGTGGCTCACCGCCACGCCCTTGGGCAGACCGGTGGAACCGGAGGTGTAGATGACGTAGGCCAGATGATCCGGACGCAGCGGAGCGTGACGTTCGGACGAGTGCAGCGGCGCGTCGGAATGCAGGGCGCGCTCGTCGAGCAGCACCACCGGCAATGCCGACGCCCAGCCGTGTCCGGCCTCGCGCAGGACGTCGTATTCCGACGACGAGGCAAGCAGCACAGCGGGTTTCGCGTCGTCGACCACGTACTCGAGGCGTTGCGCCGGGTATCCGGAGTCGATCGGCAGATAGCCCGCGCCCGACAGCAGTACCGCGAGCAGCGCGACCGGCAGTTCCTCGGTGCGTGGCACAGCAACGGCGACAAGGGTTTCCGGACCCGCGCCGCGGGCGATGAGTGCGCGGGCCAGCGCCGAGGCCTGACCGAACAGGTCGGCGAAGCTCAGCGACCGCTCCCCCGCCCGCACCGCGACGGCGTCGGGCCGCTGCCGCGCCTGGGCGGCGAGGAGGTCGACCAGGGTCACCTCGGGAACCGGCACACCGGGCGAATTGCCCTCGCGGAGCACGAGTTCGCGCTCACCGGGAGCGAGGACATCGATATCCCCGACGGGCAGGGTCGGATCGGCGACGATGGTGCCGAGCACCCGCGCCCACCGATCGGCGAAATCGCTGACGGTGCCGCGATCGAACAGGTCGGTGGCGTACCCGAACGACACGGCCATGCCCTGCGGCGCCCCGTCGTCACCGATGTGTTCGGCGACCTCCACCTGCAGATCGAACTTGGCGATCGGCACCGTGAAATCACCGTCGCTGACGGTGAGCCCGGGCAGTTCGAGGTCGGTGCGGGCCAGGTTCTGGAAGGTGAGCATCACCTGGAACAGCGGATGCCGCGACGTCGAACGGACCGGCTCGAGCAGTTCGACGAGACGCTCGAACGGCACGTCGGCGTGGCCGAAAGCCGCCAGGTCGCGGGCGCGGACGTCGATGAGCAGTTGCCGGAACGACACCGCCGGGTCGATCTCCGTGCGCAGCACGAGGGTGTTGACGAACATGCCGATGAGTTCGTCGAGCGCCTGCTCGCCGCGCCCGGCGACCGGGGTGCCGATGGCGATGTCGCGGGTGCCCGACAGGCGCGCGAGCAGCAACGCCAGCGCGGTGTGCACCACCATGAACACGGTGGCGTTGTGTTCGCGCGCGAGGTTCTGCAGGCCCGCGTGCACCGAGGCCGGGACATGGATGTGGTGCAGGTCGCCCTCGTGGCTCGCGACGGCGGGGCACGGCCGGTCGGCGGGGAGTTCCAGCTGTTCGGGCAGGCCGGCGAGGGTGTCACGCCAGAACGCCATCTGGGTGGCGAGCAGCGAACGCGGGTCGTCCTCGCTGCCGAGCAGTTCGCGCTGCCACAGCGTGTAGTCGGCGTACTGCACCGGCAGCGGCGGCCACTGCGGTGCGCCACCGCCGCGTCGCTCGGCGTAGGCGGTGAGCAGGTCCCTGGTGAGCGGGGCGAAGGAGAATCCGTCGGCGGCGATGTGGTGGATCACGCACGCCACGACGTGTTCGAACTCGTCGAGTTCGAAGATGCGGATCCGCACGGGCGGCGCGGCGGTGACGTCGAAACCGGTGAGCACGGTGTCGGCGACGGCGTCGGCCAGCTCGGCCTCCTCGATCGCGACGACCTCGAAATCCGGGGTGGCCAGCGGATCGCCGGGCGCGAGGATGAGCTGGTGGCCGTGGCCTTCCAGCACCGGGCCGTCCACACCCTCGATGGCCGGGTACACCGTGCGCAGCACTTCGTGCCGGGTGGCGAGGTCACCGATCGCGGCTTGCAGGGCGGGCAGATCAAGGCGCCCGTTCAGGCGGAGGACGAGCGGGATGTTGTCGACAGCCGAGGACGGGTCGAACCGGTTGAGGAACCACATCCGCTGCTGGGCGTAGGACAGCGGGATCTGTGCGGGTCGCGACCGGGCGACGAGCGCCAGCGCGCCCGCCGAGGTCCGCTGCTGTTCGGCGCGCTGGGCCAGCGCGGCGACGGTCGGCGCCTCGAAGACGGCCTGCACCGGCACCCGCACGTCGAGTGCGGCACCGATGCGGGCGACGGCCTGGGCGGCCAGCAGCGAGTCGCCGCCGAGCTCGAAGAAGTCGTCGTCGGCGCCGACCCGGCCCGCGCCGTCGCGCAAGAGCAGGGCGGCGAACACATCGGCGACGGCCTGCTCGGCGGGGGTGGCGGGCGCGCGGAAACCGCGAGCGGTGAACACCGGGGTCGGCAGCGCGGCGCGGTCGAGTTTGCCGACCGAGTTCAGCGGCAGCTTGTCCAGGACCATGATGACGGCCGGAATCATGTACGCGGGCAGTGATTCGGCGAGGAATTCGGCCAGTTCGCCGGTGTCGACCGTGCGTCCGAGACGCGGCAGCACGTACGACACGAGACCGGTGGCCCCCGACGGCATGGACTTGCCGAGGGTGACGGCGTAGTCGAGGTCGGGATGGGCGGTGAGGGCGTTGTCGATCTCGCCGAGCTCGATGCGGAACCCACGCACCTTCACCTGGAAGTCGGTGCGGCCGAGATACTCCAGGGTGGCACCGGATTCCACGCGACGCACCAGGTCGCCGGTGCGGTAGAGCCTGCCCGGCCCGAACGGCGAGGCGATGAACCGCTGCGCGGTGAGCCCGGGCTTGCCGAGATACCCCTGCGCCAGCGCCGGACCCGAGAGGTAGAGCTCGCCCACCACGCCCGCGGGCACCGGCCGCAGCCGCGCGTCGAGCACGAACAGGCCCATACCGGGCACGGCGGTGCCGAGCGTGATCGGCTCGTGCGGGTGCAGGGCGGCGGTGCTGGTGGCGAGAATTGTCGCCTCGGTCGGCCCGTAACCGTTGTGGAAGTTGCGGCCGTCGACCGCCCAGCGGCCGACCAGTTCCGGTCCGAACCGGTCGCCCGCCACGACGACGGTGCGCAGGTCGGGCAGCCCGGCCGGGTCGACCGACTCCAGGGCGCCGGGCGTGATGAGCAGATGGGTCACGCGCTCGCGGCGCAGCAGATCCGACAGTTCGAAACCGCCGAACACGCGCGGCGGCGAGATCACCAGCGTCGCACCGGAGGCGAAGGTGAGCAGCAGCTCGAGCACCGAGACGTCGAAGTTCGGCGAGCACACGTGCAGCACTCGCGAATCCGGGCCCACCCCGAAGTTCTCGCGTTCGGCCGCGACCAGCGAGGCCAGACCCGCGTGGGTCACCACCACGCCCTTGGGTTTGCCGGTGGAGCCGGAGGTGTAGATGACGTAGGCCGGGTGGGCCGGGTCGATCTGGCGCACCCGGTCGGCGTAGCTCACCGCGTGCGCGGGGTGCGCCGAGATGCGCTCGGCGACGACGGGGTCGTCCAGTTCGATCCAATACAGGCTGGTCCCGAGGCTCGCCCGGTGGGCGGCCGTGGTGAGGCCGAGGGTGGCGCCGGAATCGACGGCGATGTGCGCGATCCGGTCGCCGGGGTAGGCCGGGTCTACAGGCACGTAGGCGGCGCCGGTCTTGGCGACCGCCCACACCGCGAGCACCGATTCGATGGAGCGGGAGATGCCGACGGCGACCACGTCGCCCGCGCCGACACCACGGCCGATCAGTTCACGGGCCAGCCGCGAGGAGCGTTCGTCGAGCTCACGGTAGGTGAGCACCTGCTCGGCGCCGGGCATACCGGTCGGGTTGTAGCGCAGCGCGACGGAATCGGCTGCGGACTCGACAGCAGCCGTGAGCAACTGGCCGAACAGCGCTCGGCCGCCGGTTCGACGACGTTCACGGCCAGCGCGGCGGGGGCTTTCCACAGACCAATACACCTCTCGCGTCCGACGAGGCCGAACGGGACACAGCATAGATCTCTACCTTGCACCGCCGACCGTCGCCGAGGTGTGCGCCATGACACACCGACTCTCTGGCAACAGAATCGTAATCTGCTGCCCGCCCGTTACGTGGTGCTATGCCCAGACCCGCTGATGACCTGGTCCAGAACCGGTCCGATGACGGCCGGTGCCGGGTCGGCGAGCATGAGTTGATGTGTGGTGGCGACGGGGTGATCGACGATGACCCCGCTGATGTGGTGCCGCCACCGCGAAGCGCCGCCACGGTCCACGCCGCCGGTGTCCATGGCCGTGAAATAGGTGAGCGATCCGTCGAACCGGTCCGGGACGAGTTCGGTCACCAGCGCGACCGAACGCAGCGCGCCCCGGTACATCGCCACGAAGTCGTCCTGTGAGATCGGCAGGTCGGCCGCGAGGGTGGTGTGCAGGGCGGCCAGGGCGTCGTCACCGAGGTCGGCCAAATCCTCGGCCGAGGGGAGCTTGTCGTCGGGGATGCCCAGGTCGAGCAGGGCGTGACGCAGTTCGGCGCGGAAGTCGGTGAGGTCGGCGCCGGGCACACTGTCGAGCATGGTCAGCGAGGTCACTGTCTCGCCCGCCGCCTGCAGTCGGGTGGCGACGGCGTGGGCGAGCACACCGCCGAGCGACCAGCCGAGCAGCCGGTACGGGCCGTGCGGTTGGACGGCGCGGATTTCGGCCACATAGCGGTCGATCAGTTCGTCGGCTGTGGCGGGTCGGAAGGCCGGTTCGCTCAGGGCAGGCGACTGAACGCCGATCACCGGCTGGTCGGCGGGCAGGTACGGGACCAGGGACGAATACGCCCAGGCCAGGCCGGATACCGGGTGCAGGCACCACAGGGGTTCCGGGCCCGATGTGCCTACGGCCACCTCGCTCGGTGTGCCTGCGGCGGTCTCGTCGGCCTGCCCGTCGTGGCGGCTGGACCGCGTGCCGTTGCGGGCGGCGTCGTTCAGCGGCAGGACGACCGACAGCGCGGCCGTCAGATCCTGTTGTCCCGCACCACTGAGGCGTTCGGCAAGGCCGCCCACGGTCGGGTCGGCGAAGAACGCGGCGACGGTGAGGGCGGTTGCGGTGTGTTCGTGCAGGCGGTGGACCACACGGGTGGCGAGCAGCGAGTTGCCGCCGAGGGCGAAGAAGTCGTCGTCTAGGCCCGGCTTGTCGATGCCGAGCACCTCGGTGAAGACCTCGGCGACAACGATCTCGTCTGGGCTTTCGGGCGCCCGGTACCGGCGTGGTTCGACGACCGGTTCGGGGAGGGCCGCACGGTCGAGTTTGCCGTTCGCGTTGAGCGGCAGCCGCTCGAGCACGACGAATGCCGATGGCACCATGTACGACGGAAGCACCTGCGCCACCGCACTTTTCGCGATGGTCGCGGTGAGTTCAGCGTCGGGTGCGGGCACCACGTAGCCCACCAGCCGGTCACCGAGCTGCGGGTCGGTGGTGGCGAGCACGGCAGCCTGAGCGACCTGCGGCGCCGCGAGCAGGGCCGATTCGATGTCGCCGAGTTCGATGCGGAAGCCGCGGATCTTCACCTGGAAGTCGGTGCGGCCCCGGTAGTCGAGTTCGCCGACCGCGTTCCAGGCGACCAGGTCGCCGGTGCGGTACATGCGCGCGCCCGGTTCGAAGGGGTTGGCGACGAAGCGGTCGGCGGTGAGGTCGGGGCGGGCGAAGTAGCCTCGGGCGAGCTGGTCGCCTGCCAGGTACAACTCGCCCGCCACGCCAGGGGGCACCGGACGCAGGCGGGCGTCGAGGACGTAGACGCGGCTGTTCCATTCGGGAGCGCCGATCGGCACTGTGGTGCGGTCGGCGGCGGTGACCCTGTGGTCGGTGATCGAGACCGCAGCCTCGGTCGGGCCGTACAGGTTGTGCAGCGCGGCATCGGTGGCGGCGAGGAACCGCTGGGCAGTATCGGCCGGGAGGGCTTCACCGATGGCGAGGACGCGGTGCAACGAAACCGGCAGCGCACCTGTGGATTCGGCGAGCAGGGCGTCGAGCATGGACGGGACCACGTGCAATGTGCTCACCCGCTGCTCGGTGAGCACCCGCAGCAGGTAGGCGGGGTCGCGATGCCCATCAGGTGCGGCGATCACCAATCGGCCACCGCTCACAGCGGTGGTCCAGAACTCCCAGACCGAGAGGTCGAAGGTAGCAGCGGTCTTCAACAGCACGGAATCGTCGCTGGTGAGACCGAAATACTGCGTCTTCCAGAGCAACTGGTTGACGATGGCGCCGTGCGACACCGCAACACCCTTGGGCTTGCCGGTGGACCCGGAGGTGAAGATGACATACGCCGTGTTCTCCGGCCGCAGCACACCTCGTCGCTCCTGGGCCGCGATCGGACCCACTGGGTACGCGGCGAGGTCGAGCGTGTCGACGGCGATAGCGGAGGCATTGGCGGCGTCGGCGGCGGCGGCGGTGGCGGTGGCGGTGCCCTCGGAGAAACCGTCGCGAGTGGTGGTCAACACGCACACGGGTGCGGCGGTGTCGTGGATGTGGCGTACTCGATCGGCAGGCTGATCGGGGTCGAGCGGAACATACGCCGCACCCGTCTGCGCCACCGCGTACATGGCGACAACGAGATCCACGGATCGCCGAATAGCCAGCGCTACCCGGTCTTCCACGCCGACACCCTGCGAAATCAAGTGTCGTGCGAGCTGGTTCACCTTGCCCGCGAACTCGCGGTAGGTCAGCTCGGTGCCGTCGGGAGCGACCAACGCCACCCGATCCGGGTGCTCGGCGACCGTCTCGTCGAACAGCGCGGGCAGCGTAGTCGACGGGCATGCATGCCGAGTGTCGTTCCAGTCGTGCAGGATTCGCGTGCGCTCAGCCTCGGACAGGAGCTCGATCTCGTCGACCGGCCGTGACGGTGCGGCGGCGATCCCGGCGAGGACGCGCGCGAACCGGTCGGCGTAGGCGCGGGCGGTCTGCGGCTCGAAAAGATCGGTGGCATAGGTGAGTACGCCGTTGATGCCCTGGGCAGCACCCTCGCTGTCGTAGGCGTCGGCGACGATGGCGTGCAGGTCGAACTGCGAGACCGCCAGGTCCACATCCACGCCTTCGACGTCGGTCTCCCCCAGCTCGAGCCCGGTGCGGGTGAGGTTCTGGAAGGACAGACCCACCTGGAACAGCGGGTGCCGCGCGGTGGAGCGAGCCGGATTGATCGCCTCCACGAGTCGTTCGAACGGCAGGTCGGCGTGGGCGAAAACCTGCAGGTCCGTTTCCCGCTGCCGCGCCAGCAGATCGGTGAACGGTTCGCCTGCGTTCAGGGTGGTGCGGAAGACGAGGGTGTTGACGAACATGCCGATGAGGTCGTCGAGCGCGGCCTCACCACGACCGGCGACGGGGGTTCCGATGGCCAGGTCATCGGTACCGGCCAGCCTGCCGAGAGTCACGGCGAGCGCGGCGTGCACAACCATGAACAGGGTGGCGCCCTGCGCACGGGCCAGGGCGAGCAGCGCGCGGTGGGTGTCGGCGTCGATCTCGATCGGCACCCGGCCACCGGCCAGCGACTGGACGGCGGGACGCGGGTGGTCGGCGGGCAGGTCGAGCTGGTCGGGCAGCCCGGCCAGGGCCGTGCGCCAGTAGTCGAGCTGGGCCGAGGCCAGCGAATCGGGGTCGTCCTCGCTGCCGAGCAGCTCGCGCTGCCACAGCGCGTAGTCGGCGTACTGCACGGGCAGGGGCGCCCAGTCCGGCGCGGTACCGGCCGAACGGGCGCCGTAGGCCAGCATCAGATCCCGGCTGAGCGGGGCGAGCGAACTGCCGTCCCCGGCGATGTGATGCACGACGACCGCGAGCACCGATTCCTCGGGGCCGAGCTGGAACAGCGCGACCCGCAGCGGCACCTGACTGCGCACATCGAAACCGTGGGAGCCGAGTTCCCGCATGGCCGTCGGCAATTCGGCGGCCGTCAGGGTGCGCACCTCGAGCCGGGGTGTCGCCTCCGACGGGTCGAGGATCCGCTGCACCGGCCCGTCGTCGGTCTCGGGGTAGACGGTGCGCAGGGTTTCGTGCCTGGCCACCAGGTCGGCAACGGCCGCGTCGAGCGCGGCCACGTCGATGGCGCCGGTGAGCCGCACCGCCATCGGGATGTTGTAGGCCACCGACTGCGGATCGAACTGGTTGAGAAACCACATCCGCTGCTGGGCCAGCGACAGCGGGATCCGGTCGGGCCGCTCGCGGGCCACCAGCGCCGGACGCGCACCGGCACCGGCGGATTCGGCGAGCCGACGCGCCAGGGCCTCCACCGTCGGCGCCTCGAACAGCAGCCGCACCGGGAATTCGGTGTCGAGGGTAGCACCGAGCCGGGCCGCGACCTGGGTGGCCAGCAGCGAGTTGCCGCCGAGGGCGAAGAAGTCGTCGTCGAGGCCGAGTTGGGTGTCGGCGTCGAGCACCTGGGCGAAGGTGCCTGCCACGATCTGCTCGATCGGGGTGACGGGTGGGCGGAATGCGGCGTGCTCGAGCACCGGCGCGGGCAGCGCCCGGCGGTCCAGCTTGCCCACGGGGGTAAGCGGGATGGTGTCGAGTTCCATCAGCACGGTCGGCACCATGTGCGCGGGCAGGCTGCGTTCGGCGAACGCGGTGAGCTCGGCGGTGTCGACGACGGCACCCGGGGCGGCGTGCACGTAGGACACGAGAATAGTTGCGCCGCTGTCGAGTTCGTGGCCGACAGTAGCGGCGAAGTCGAGACTCTCGTGCGCGGAGAGCACGGCGTCGATCTCGCCGAGCTCGATCCGGAAACCACGGATCTTCACCTGGAAGTCGTTGCGCCCCATGTACTCCAGGGCGCCGTCGGTGGTCCAGCGGACCAGGTCGCCGGTGCGGTAGAGCCGGGAACCGGCGGGCTCGAACGGGTTCGGCACGAAACGCGACGCGGTGAGCCCCGGCCGCGCGTGATAACCGCGGGTGAGTTGGGCGCCGGTGATGTACAGCTCGCCGGTGACACCGGGCGGCACCGGGCCGAGCCGGTCGTCGAGCACGTATTCGGCCACACCGGCCAGCGGTCCGCCGATGGTGAGCGGATCACCCGGTTTCAGCGGCACACTGATATTGGTGACGATGGTGGTTTCGGTCGGCCCGTACACATTGTGGAACTGCCGCAGACTGCCGTCGGCCAGCGGAATCGCCCAGCGCCGCAGTAGATCCGGCGGACACGCCTCGCCGCCCACCGCGACCACCCGGAAGTCGTCGAGACCGGCCGGGTCGATCGAGGCGAGCGCGGCCGGGGTGATGAAGGCGTGACTCACCCGCTCGCGGCGCAGCAGTGCGGCCAGTTCGTCACCGCCGAACACACTCGGATCGACGATCACCATGGTCGCGCCCGCACCGACGGCGAGCAGCAGTTCGAGAATGGACGCGTCGAACGACGGAGACGCGAAATGCAGTGTCCGCGAGTGCGCTTCGACCCCGTAGTGCTTGCGCTGTTCGGCACTGAACCCGGCGAGTCCGGCCTGCGACACCGCGACACCCTTGGGCAGACCCGTCGAACCCGAGGTGTAGATGACGTAGGCGAGGTCCTCGGCGCGGATCTGGCGCACCCGGTCGGCATTGGTGATCGGCACACCGGAGAACTCGTCGAGCCGCGCCACCGTTGCCGCGTCGTCGATGGCCAGCCACTGCACCTGGGCGGGCAGCCGCTCGGCCGCGCTCGCGACGGTCAGCCCGAACACCGCCCCGGAATCGGTGACCATGTGCGCCACCCGATCCGGCGGGTAGTTCGGGTCGACGGGCACGAAACCGGCACCGGTCTTGGCCACCGCCCACACCGCGAGCACCGACTCGATCGAGCGCGGAATCCCCAGTGCCACCAGGTCGCCCGCGCCGATCCCGCGCGCGATGAGCAGGCGCGCGATGCGGCTGGACCGCTCGTCGAGCTCGGCGTAGGTGAGGCTACCGAGGGTGCGGGTGGCATCGGCGAGCACCACGGCGACACCGTCGGGAGCGGTCTCCACCGCGGTGGCCAGCAGCTGCGGCAGCGCGGTCACCCGGGCGCGGCGTGTGCGCACCGGGCGAGTGCGTACCGGTCGTGTCATCGCGAATCCACCTCATCCGTCACCGAAACTGCCTCGGTCATGGTTTCAGACCGCGGCGGCGCTCAGCTCGGCGAGTACCAGGACCACCTCGGCCCGGCCCGCGTCGCCGGGTGCCGCGTCGTCGGCGATCACCGCGCGCAGATCCTCGAGCTCGCCCGTATCCACCGCGTCCAGACCGGCCCGGTCACCGAACAGGTGACTCACCCATTCCTCGGCCAGCGCCGCCGACGGATCGCCGGTGATCAGCACCATCGACGCGCCCGCCACACCGGCCGCGACCGGTTCGACGACGGCCGCGAAGGTGTCGGTCGCGGTGGCGAAGGTCCGTGATTCGAAGGTGAGTTCGGCCTCGGTGCGCACTCGCGAGCCCGCCGTGGCGAGGTCGTCGTAGCTGCGCACACCCTCGGCGCCGACGAAGGCGGGGTCGCTGCCGCGCAGGGCGCGGGTGCGGTCGGCGTAGGTCACCGGGCGGGCCGACTGCGTGGACAGTTCGGTGCGCACGGCGGGATCGTCGAGCACCACCCAGTCGAGCTCCGACGAGGGTGCCGTGCCGGTGGTGATGCCGATCTTGGCCGTCGGCTCGGCCGCAGGCTCCCGCGAGAACGGCACGATCGCCGCGCCCGCCTTGAGCACCGCCCACACCGCGACGGCCCAGTCGGCGCCACGCGGAAGAGCAAGGGCCACACCGGAACCCGGTCCGAAGCCACGCGCGATCAGCAGGCGTGCCAGGCGCGAGGAGCGGGCGTCGAGCTGTTCGAAACCGAGCTGCTCGTCGCCCCAGACCAGCGCCGGGCCGTCCGGGTCGTCCTCGGCGGCGGCGGTGAACGCCTGGGTGAGGGTGGTTCCGCCGGTCGCCGTGGTCGGCGCGGGCGTCTGGGCGGCGCCTGCGAGCAACCGGGCGCGTTCGCTCTCGTCGAGGATGTCGATGTCGCCCACCCGGACCTGCGGGTCGGCGGCCACCGCCGTGAGGATGCGAGCGAAGCGCGTGCCGATGGAACGAACAGTCGCCTCGTCGAACAGATCGGTGGCGTAGTTGAACAGGGCGACCAGCTCACCGGGCGCGCCTTCGTCGGTGTAGCGCGGCTCCACGTCGACCTGCAGGTCGAACTTGGCCGACACCCCGGTGTCGAGCGCGGCGACGGTGAGGCCGGGCAGTTCGAGTGCGGCGGTCTCGTTGTTGCTGAAGGTCAGCGCCACCTGGAACAGCGGGTTGTGCGCGCTGCCCTTGCCCGGCGCCACCACCTCGACGACCCGCTCGAACGGCAGATCGGCATTGGCGAACGCGCCGAGATCGGTCTCGCGGGCCAGGTCGACGGCCTCGTCGAACGAACCGGCCGGGTCGAGGGCGGTGCGCAGCGTGAGCGTGTTGACGAACATGCCGACCAGCTCGTCGAGCGCCCGCTCACCACGACCGGCGACGGCGGTGCCGATCGCGATGTCGGTGCTGCCCGACAGCCGGGCGAGCAGCACGGCCAGCGCCGCGTGCACAACCATGAACAGCGACGACTTGTGCTCGCGCGCAAGGTGATTCAGCTGCTCATGCACCTCGGCGGGCAGCCGCAGCTCGGTGGTCGCGCCGCGCAGGCTCGGCACCGAGGGACGCGGACGGTCCTGCGGCAGCTCGAGCAGCGGCGGCATTCCGGCCAGCTGGGTACGCCAGTAGTCGAGCTGGGCGGCGGCCACCGAACCCGGCTCGTCGTCGGCGCCGACCACTTCGCGCTGCCAGAGCGCGAAGTCCGCGTACTGCACCGGCAGCGGGGTCCACGCCGGGCTCTGCCCACCCGCACGGGCGACGTAGGCGGTGATCAGGTCGCGCGCCAGCGGGGCGAGCGAGGCGCCGTCGGCGGAGATGTGGTGCACCACGAACACCAGCAGCGAATCCGACGATCCGTCGGTGAGCAGCCGCGTCCGGACGGGCACCTCACGGGTGACGTCGAAACCGGCGCCCGCGAGTTCGGCGACCCGGCCGAGCACGTCGTCGGTGGTCTCCACGACCAGGCCGTCGGGCAGCACCTCGGCGACCGCGACGATCTCCTGGTAGGCGCCCTCGCCGTCGGCGGCGGGGAAACGGGTGCGCAGCGACTCGTGCCTGCCGAGCACATCGGCGATGGCGGCGTCGAGCGCGGCCACATCGAGGTCACCGGTGAGGCGGAGCGCGAAGGGCAGGTTGTAGGCGCCCGAGGCGGGGTCGACCTGGTTGAGTACCCACATGCGCTGCTGTGCCAGCGACAGCGGAATCCGTTGCGGGCGTGCGGCCGGGACGAGGGCGGGCCGTGCGCCGGAACCGCTCGCGCTGATCCGGGCGGCCAGCGCGGTCACCGTCGGCGCCTCGAACAGGTCGCGGATGCTGATGTCGGCGTCGAGCGCCTCGTTGATCCTGGCGATCGCGCGGGTGGCCAGCAGCGAGTTGCCGCCGAGCGCGAAGTAGTCGTCGTCGGCACCGACCCGGGCCATGCCGAGCAGTTCGGCGTAGACGCCCGCCACGATCTCCTCGGTCGGCGTGGCCGGTGCCCGGAACTCACCCGCGGTGAAGGTGGGGGCGGGCAGCGCCTTGCGATCGAGCTTGCCGCTGGGGTTGAGCGGCAGTTCGTCGAGCGCGACCAGCGCGGCCGGGACCATGTAGGAGGGCAGCGTCTCCCCGATGGCGGCCAGCAGCGGTGCCGGTTCGATCGTGGCGCCCGGCTTCGGCACCGCGTAGGCCACGAGCTGTTCTCCCGCAGGCGAATCCGCGACGATCGCCACGGCCTGGCTCACGGCGGGTTGACCGAGCAGCGCGGTCTCGATCTCGCCGAGTTCGATGCGCTGACCACGGAACTTCACCTGGAAGTCGGTGCGGCCCAGGTATTCCAGCGTGCCACGGCCGTCTGGCTGCGTGCGCCAGACCACCAGGTCGCCGGTGCGGTACATGCGCGCGTTCGCACCGAAGGGATTGGCGACGAAGCGGTCGGCGGTGAGGTCCGGCCTGGCGACATACCCGCGCGCGAGCTGATCACCGGCGAGGTAGAGCTCGCCGACGACGCCCGCGGGAACCGGGCGCAGCCGCGAATCCAGCACGTACACCTGAGTATTCCACTCCGGCACACCGATCGGCACCGAGCCGCGGCCCGGGTCGTCGGCGGGCCAGTAGGTCACCGAGACGGCGGCCTCGGTGGGACCGTACAGGTTGTGCACGCGGGCGTCCGAGACCGCGCGCATGCCGGCGACGGTCTCCGGCGGCAGCGCCTCACCGATCGCGAACACATCGCGCAGGGTGGGAATGCTGCCCGGCGCGGTGTGCGCGGCGAAGACGGTGAGCATCGACGGCACGAAGTCGGTCATCGTGACGTGTTGCGCCGCAATGGTTTCGGCGATGTAGGCCGGGTCGCGGTGCCCGTCGTGAGTGGCGACGACCAGCTTCGCACCGGTGCGCAGCGGCATGAAGTAGCCCCACAGCGACACGTCGAAGGTGGTCGCGGTCTTCTGCAGGTACACATCGCCGGGGCCGAGCGGGTATTCGGCGAGCATCCAGGCGATCTGGTTTTCGATCGCCGCGTGCGACACCGCGACACCCTTGGGCCTACCGGTCGAGCCGGAGGTGAAGATGACGTAGGCGGGGTGCTGCGGCAGGACCGGACTCGCCAGCTCGGACGCCGTGAGCGGTTCGGCCGAGAAGCCCTGCAGCGCAACGGTATCGATCGCTATCACCGGCGTTCCGGCGGGCACCTCGACCGCGTCGGCGGTGGTGGTGAGCACGCACACCGGCTGCGCGGTGTCGAGAATGTGGGCGATGCGCTCGGCGGGGTGGTCCGGGTCGAGCGGCACGTACGCGCCACCGGCCGTGACGATGGCGTACATGCCGACCACCAGCTCGAGCGAACGCCGAACGGCCAGCGCCACATACGATTCCGGTCCGACGCCGTCGGCGACGAGTTTGCGCGCCAAGCGGTTCACCCGCTCGTCGAACTCCCGGTACGTCAGTTCGGTGCCCTCGTAGGCGAGCGCGACCGCATCGGGGTGTTCGGCCACCGCACGGCGGTAACCGTCGAGCAGCAGCGCGGGCGCCAGCTCGTGACGGGTGTCGTTCCAGCCCAGCAGGATTCGATCCAGCTCGGCCTGCTCCATCAGCTCGTGCCCGCCGAGCGGGGCCGCCGGGTCGGCGACGACGGCGGTGAGCAGGCGGACGAACCGAGCGGCGATACCTTCCACGGTCGCCGCGTCGAACAGGTCGGTCGCATAGGTCAGGCCGACCGCGATGCCGTGCGGCACGCCGTGGCGGTCGGTGTCCTCGACCATCTCGAACTGCAGGTCGAACTTGGCGAACGGGATGCTCAGATCCACCCCGCTCACGGTCATGCCCGGCAGCTCGAGCGCCGTGCGCGCCATGTTCTGGAAGGCGAGCATCACCTGGAACAGCGGGTGCCGCGCGGTGGAACGGGCCGGATCGAGCAGCTCGACCAGCCGCTCGAACGGCACGTCGGCGTGGCCGAACGCGGCCACATCGGTGGCGCGGGCCTGGGCGAGCAGTTCCTCGAAGCCCATCGCCGGATCCACCTCGGTGCGCAGCACGAGGGTGTTGACGAACATGCCGATGAGGTCGTCGAGGGCGGCGTCACCACGGCCCGCCACCGGCGTGCCGATCGCGATATCGGTGCTGCCCGACAGCCGCGCGAGCAGCGCCGACAGCGCCGCGTGCACCACCATGAACAGCGTCGAATTGTGGGTGTGCGCGAGCTTGTCCAGCCCGGCGTGCACGTCGGCGGGGATGCGGAAGTCGAAGGTGGCGCCACGGTAGGTGGCCACCGACGGGCGCGGCCGGTCGGCCGGGAGGGCGAGCTGGTCGGGCAGGCCGGCGAGCTGGGTGCGCCAGTAGCCGATCTGCTGCGCCAGCACCGATTCCGGGTCGTCCTCGGTGCCGAGCACGGCGCGCTGCCACAGCGTGAAGTCGGCGTATTGCACACGCAGCGGCGGCAATTGGGGCTCGGACCCCGCGCTGCGCTGCACATAGGCAGTCATCAGGTCGCGGGTGAGCGGGCCCATCGACACACCGTCACCGGCGATGTGGTGGACCACGCAGATCAGCACATGCTCCTGCGCGGTGAGCCGCAGCAACCGCAGCCGGATCGGCGGCGCGAGCGACACATCGAAGCCGACACCGACGGTCTCGGCGACAAGCCCGGGCACCTGCTCCTCGGTGACCTGCTCGCAGGCCATCTCCGGCACCGCGCGCGGATCGGACACCGGCAGAATCAACTGCTGACCGGCCCCGTCCACCTGCGGGTACATGGTGCGCAGCACCTCGTGCCTGGTCACCAGGTCGCGCACCGCCGCGCGCAGGGCGTCGACGTCGAGCGCGCCCGACAACCGCACCGCGATGGGCATGTTGTTCACGGCACTGGCCGGATCGAACCGGTTCAGGAACCACATCCGCTGCTGCGCGAACGACAGCGGAATGATCTCGGGCCGCTCCTGGGGCACCAGTTCCTGGCCGGAGCCGGTGCCGATGTGGCGTTCCACCCGTTCGGCCAGCGCCGACACGGTGCTCGCCTCGAACAGCACCTGCACCGGCACCCTGGTGTCGAGCGCGGCGCCGATGCGGGTGGCCGCCTGAGCGGCGAGCAGGGAGTTGCCGCCGAGTTCGAAGAAGTCGTCGTCGGCGCCGACCCGGATCTCCTCGTCGCCACCGGTGGTGAGCAGGGCGGCGAAGACGTCGGCGACGATCTCCTCGACCGGGGTGGACGGCGCGCGGAACTCGCGCGCGGCGAACACCGGTTCCGGCAGGGCGTTGCGGTCGAGCTTGCCCACCGGGGTGAGCGGGATCCGGTCGAGCACCATGATGGCGGCCGGAATCATGTACCCGGGCAACGACTCCGAGAGGAACGCGTCGACGGCGGGGATGTCGAGGGTGGCGCCCGCGCGCGGCAGCACATACGACACCAGCGCGGTGACGCCGGAGGGCAGCGTTTTGCCGAGGGTGGCCGCGAAGTCGATGTCCGGGTGGGCGGTGAGGGCGTTGTCGATCTCGCCGAGCTCGATGCGGAAACCGCGGATCTTCACCTGGAAGTCCGAGCGGCCCATGTATTCGATGACACCGTCACCGGATTCGCTGCGGCGCACCAGGTCGCCGGTGCGGTACAGCCGGGCATTGGCGTCGCCCGCCTGCGCGCCGAACGGGCTCGCGACGAAACGCTCCGCGGTCAGCGCGGGCCGGTTCAGATAACCCTGCGCCAGCGCGGGACCGGACAGGTACAGCTCGCCGATCACCCCGGCGGGCACCGGTCGCAGCCGCGAATCGAGCACGAACGCACCGATTCCGGCGATGGCCGAACCGATCGTCACCGGGGCGGCGGGATCCATCGGCGCGGTGCTGGTGGCGAGGATGGTCGCCTCGGTCGGGCCGTAACCGTTGTAGAAGCGGCGATCACCGACGGCCCAGCGGCCCACCAGTTCCGGGCCGAACTTGTCACCCGCGACCACGACGACCTTCAGATCGTCGAGATCGGCCGCCTCCACCGATTCCAGCGCACCGGGTGTGATGAGCATGTGCGACACCCGCTCGCGGCGCAGCAGGTCGGCCAGTTCATAACCGCCGAACACCTGCGGCGGCGCGATCACCAGGGTGGCGCCCGCCGAGAACGCCAGCAGCAGCTCGAGCACCGACACGTCGAAGTTCGGCGAGCACACGTGCAGCACGCGCGAATCGGCGGTGACGCCGTAGTGCTCGCGTTCGGCGGCGACCAGCGGGGCGAGGCCGGTGTGGGTGACCACGACGCCCTTGGGCTTGCCGGTGGAGCCGGAGGTGTAGATCAGGTACGCCGGATGACGCTCGTCGAGCGTGCGGACGCGGTCGGCGTAGGACACCGGGTGCGCGGGCCGGGCGGCGATCCGCTCGGCGGTCGCGGAGTCGTCGAGCTCGAGCCACGGCAGCGTGGTGCCGAGGACCGCGCGGTGTGCGGTGGTGGTGAGGCCCAGTACCGCACCGGAGTCGGACAGGATGTGGGCGATGCGGTCGGCCGGGTAGTTCGGGTCGACCGGCACGTAGGCGGCACCGGTCTTGGCGATGGCCCACACCGCGAGCACCGATTCGATGCTGCGGGCGATGCCGATGGCGACCACGTCGCCGGGGCCGATGCCGCGCCCGATCAGCTCCCGCGCCAGCTGGGCCGACCGCTGGTCGAACTCCGAATAGGTGAGTTCGCGCTGATCGGCCGGCTCGCCGGTGGGATTGAACCGGACTGCCACCCGATCGGCCGACGACTCGACAGCGGCGGTCAGCAACTGCCCGAAAGTCGGACTGCTCGACCGGCGACGGCGGTTACCGCGGGCAGAACGACGGGCAGTTTCCATGCGGGATCATTCACCTCTCATCGAGCCTGACGCGCGGCCACAACCGCACCGTGCAGATCGAGCCATCATATCGACCGTCCACACACATACCGGGATCGCGCCGGTAGCCCCCAGAATCTCGGGCCCAGAGGAGTATCGGCGCAGGCTTTGTCACTGTTGCCCGTTCAACGGCAAAGTGACGGGGCTCATACGAACCACCGTCACTCGATCGTGCCTGTTTGCGGGCGATATCCGCTCAGTGAGCCGACGGGCCCCATTCCATCGGAACGCCCTTGGAGGCCAGGTACGGCAGCGGGTCGATCTTGGCGCCGCCCTGATCCCAGATCTCGAGGTGCAGGTGCGGGCCGGTGGACTGGCCGCGGTTGCCGACGGTCGCGATGACCTGGCCCGCGTTCACCCGCTGGCCCTCGCTGACGAGCATGTCGTTGACGTGGCCGTAGACCGCGGTGGTGCCGTCGTCCTGCAGCACCCGCACCCACAGGCCGAAGCCCGAGGCCGGGCCAGCCTCGACGACGGTGCCGCTCATGACGGAGTGGATCGGTGCGCCGAGGTTGTCGGCGAAGTCGATGCCGCTGTGCATGGCGCCCCAGCGGGCGCCGAAGCCGGAGCTGATGGGACCGGCGACCGGGCGGGCGGCCTGCGGCGGCGCGACCTGGTGCTGGATGCCCTGCAGGATGTCTTCGACCTGCGCCAGCGGGCCGGAGATCTCCGGGGGCAGGTTGCCGATGCCGAACGGGGCGGCCACGGGAGCGGCGATGGGGGCGGCGACGGCCTGCACCGGCGCGGGCGCCTCGACGTGGGAGGCGACTTCCTGCGCGGCGACGAGGTTCACGTCTTCGCGGGCCGACTCGGGAACGACGGATTCCTCGACATCGTCCTGGGTGGTCGGCAGCAGCGGGGCGGCGTAGGCGATGGCGGGGACGACCTGTGCGGCGGTCCCGACCAGGGCGCCCGCGGCGACCGCGGCACCTGCGGCGGCCCGCACCCGCCCGGTGCGCGAGGGCGCGGCGCGGTGCCGGCTGGGGCGTCCGGCGCCACCGTCGGCCAACAGGGCCTTGACGGAGATCGAATCGGGGCCCATACGGTGCTGCGACAAGGTTTCGTCCTAGCGTCCGGCGACAATGACGGTACGAAGCCGATCTCGCGATCGACCTGGGATCTCTCCCGATGCCGGACTATGTGTAACGGTTCGGCATCCGTCGTGACGTGAACTGTACCGCGCCGTGATCATTCCGCAACCTTCGGTGGCAAATTCCCAGGTGAATCGTGTGTTGACTAGTAACGGGCCCAGGTTCGAGGCGTGTTGCCGACGGTGTCGCGGGGGCTGGACACCGGTTCGCCGGGCCACACTCTTGGCATGGTGATCGAGAGCTTGCGCGTCCCCGTCGTCGCCGCGCCCATGGCGGGCGGCCCGTCCACTCCCGAGTTGGTGGCCGCGGTGTCGGCCGCGGGCGGATTCGGACAGCTGGCCGCCGGATACCTCGGCACCGAGGCGGTGGCCGCGCAGATTGCCGCGACCAGGGCGCTCACCCCCGGACCGTTCGGCGTGAACCTCTTCGCGCCGGGCCCGGTCGCCGATCCGGCCTCCTACGCGGGCTACCTGGCCCAACTCGGGATCGAGTTTCCGCTCGGCACGCCCAAGCACGACACCGACGGCTGGGCGGACAAGCTCGACCTGCTGGCCGAGGAGCCGGTCGCGGTGGTGTCGACCACCTTCGGTTGCCCCACCGCGGTGGAGGTGGACCGGTTGCACGCCGTCGGCTCCGAGGTCTGGGTGACGGTGACCTCGCCCGCCGAGGCCGCCATCGCGCTCGACGCGGGCGCCGACGCACTGATCGCCCAGGGGGCCGAGGCGGGCGGGCACCGCGCGTGCTTCCTCGACGATCCGGCCGACGACGCGATCGACCCCCTCGGCCTGCTCGCCCTGCTGCAACTGCTCACCGCCGCCACCGATCGCCCGATCGTCGCCGCGGGTGGCATCGCGACCGGCGCGGCGGTCGCGGCGGTTCTCGCCGCGGGCGCACGGGCGGCGCAGGTCGGCACGGCCCTGCTGCGCTGCCCGGAAGCCGGAACCAACGCGGTGCACCGTGGCGCGATCGGCTCCCCCGAACCGACCATGCTCACCCGCGCCTTCACCGGTCGGCGTGCGCGCGGCATCCGCAACGGGTTCCTCACCGACCACACCGCGGGAGCACCCGCCGCCTATCCTGAAATCCATTACGCCACTTCCCCTCTGCGCGCCGAGGGCCGGGCGGCGGGCAACCCGGATCAGGTGAATCTGTGGGCCGGGCAAGCACATTCGCTCAGCATCGAGCAACCAGCGGGCGAACTGATCACCACCCTGTGGTCGGATGCGAAATCCTCGCTGCGCCGCGCCCTTTCGGACTGAACCCTGCTTATCGACAACGGATTTCGTTTACACTCGGCCGGGCATCGCATTCCATCGAAACACTTCGAGCAGGAGGAGAGCGCCATGTCCCTCGATGTTCCCGCCGCCTTACTTGAACGCGCCGAACAGGGCGATATCGACGACGCGGAATTCGTCGACTGTGTCCGCCGGTCGCTGCCCTATGCCTGGGAAGTGGTGAGCCGGGTCGCCGGTGATCTGCGTGCCGGCACCGACGAATACGCCGACAACCGGGTCCCGCCGCCGGACGAGGTGGCCCGCGGCCAGCTGCTGCGTGCCCTTGCCTCCGACGCCATCCGCGGTGGCCTGGAACGCCACTTCGGGGTCAAGCTGGCCTTCCAGAACTGCCACCGGGTCGCGGCCTTCCCGCTCTCGGCGGTCGGCGGGGAGACCTACACCCGCTACATCAGCCCACGCGCCCAGCTCTTGAACCAGAGTCCCGAGCTCCGTAACTGCTGAATCCTCGGCGGCCGGCGAAAGGGCGGGCGTGGAAGTGATTCCGCGCCCGCCCTTTTCGTCGTTCTAGACCGTGACGACCTCGAGCTCGCCCTCGGCGTACTGGGCGCGCAGGCGCTTCTTGTCGAACTTGCCGACGCTGGTCTTGGGCACCTCCGCGATGAAGGTCCAGCGCTCCGGGAGCTGCCACTTGGCGAACTTGTCGGCCAGGAAGTCACGCAGCTCGGTGGCCTCGGCGGCGGCACCCTCGGCCAGCACGATGGCGACCAGCGGGCGCTCGTCCCACTTCTCGTCCGGCACGCCGATCACGGCCGCCTCCGCGACGGCGGGGTGGCCCATCACCGCGTTCTCCAGGTCGACCGAGGAGATCCACTCGCCGCCGGACTTGATGACGTCCTTGGAGCGGTCGACCAGGGTCAGGTAGCCGTTGGGGCTGATCTTGCCCACATCGCCGGTGCGCAGCCAGCCGTCGTCGAACTTGTCCGGGTCGACCTCGGCGCCGGTGGGCGAGTAGTAGGAGCCGGTGATCCAGGCACCGCGCACTTCGAGCTCACCGAGGGACTCACCGTCGTTGGGGACGACCTTGCCGTCGTCACCGACGAGGCGGGCCTCCACATTGGCCGGGAAGCGGCCCTGGGTGTAGCGGTACTCCCAGGCCTCGTCGCCCTCCACACCGGCGGGCGGGTGCGCGACGCTACCCAGCGGGGAGGTCTCGGTCATGCCCCAGGCGTGCAGGATGCGCACGCCGTGCTTCTCCTCGAAGGCGCGCATCATCGACGGCGGAACCGCCGAACCACCGACGACAGCCGTGCGCAGGTGCGAGATGTCCTGCGGCGCGGCCGCCAGCGCGGCGAGCACACCGCCCCAGATGGTCGGCACCGCGGCGGCGAAGCTGGGCTTCTCGGCGGCCATCATCTCCAGCAGCGGCGCGGGCTGCAGGAAACGGTCCGGCATCAGGATGTTGGCGCCCGACATCAGCGCCGCGTACGGCAGGCCCCATGCGTTGGCGTGGAACAGCGGAACGATCGCGAGCACGTAGTCGCCGCCGTGGAAACCCATGCCGTTGGGCGAGTTCACCTGCATGGCGTGCAGCCAGTTGGAGCGGTGCGAGTAGACGACACCCTTCGGGTCGCCGGTGGTGCCCGAGGTGTAACACATCGCGGCGGCCGAACGCTCGTCGACGACGGGGAAGTCGAACTCGGCGGACTGGCTGTCGAGCAGCTCACGGTAGGAATGCACCTGCACGCCCTCGGGCGCGGCGAGCGCGGCCGGGTCACCGTTGGCGACGATCACGTGCTTGACCGTCTTCAGGTTCGGCAGGTACTGGGCGAACAGCGGAACCAGCGTGCCGTCGACGATCACCACCTGGTCCTCGGCGTGATTGGCGACGAACACCAGCTGCTCCGGGAACAGCCGGATGTTGAGCGCGTGCAGGACGGCGCCCATCGCGGGGACCGCGATGTAGGCGGTCATGTGCTCGTTGTTGTTCCACATGAAGGTGCCGACCCGGTCGCCCTCTTCGATGCCGAGCCCGCGCAGCGCGTTGGCCAGCCGAGCGGAATCCGCGCCGAGCTCGCGGTAGGTCATGGTGCGAACACCGTCGCCGGTCCAGGTGGACACAGTGGAGTCGCCTTGGAAAGTGGCGGCATAGTTGAGCAGTTTTGCCAGCGAGAGCTGGTCGTCCTGCATTGTGCTCAGCATCGGTGCTCCTTCGAATCCCTCGCCGCGGAATGATCCACGTCACACGGGATGTTACCGAAAGGTTTGGCCTGGGCAACGGTTCTCCCAGCCAAGATTCCGGCGGACACATTGTCGGCGCGAACCGTTCGACGGCCTCCGCCGTAATGTGACGGCCATGGCTGTTGACCGCATGTTGCCCACCGAAGAAGCGCGCGATCTGATCGAGCTGACCCGTGAGATCGCCGACAAAGTGCTCGAGCCGCGCGTTGCCGAGAGCGAGAAGACCGGGGTCTTTCCCGAGGGTGTTTTCCCCGCCCTCGGCGCGGCCGGACTGCTCAGCCTGCCCTACCCCGAGGAGTTCGGTGGCGGCGCGCAGCCGTACGAGGTGTACCTGCAGGTGCTCGAGGAACTGGCGAGCCGGTGGGCGGCGGTCGCGGTGGCGGTGAGCGTGCACGGGTTGTCGTGCCACCCCTTGTTCACCTACGGCACCGACGAACAGAAACAGCAGTGGCTGGCCGGGATGCTGTCGGGCGAAACCATCGGCGCCTACAGCCTTTCCGAGTCACACGCCGGTTCCGACGCGGCCGCCCTGCGCTGCCGCGCGACCCCCGTCGACGGCGGTTACCGGATCACCGGAACCAAGGCCTGGATCACCAACGGTGGCCGCGCCGACTTCTACACCCTGTTCGCCCGCACCGGCGAAGGCTCGCGCGGCATTTCGTGCTTCCTCGTGCCCGCGGGCACCGAGGGTCTGAGCTTCGGCAAGCCCGAGGAGAAGATGGGTCTGCGCGGCATCCCGACCACCACCGCCGCCTACGACGACGTCTTCCTGCCCGCCGAACGCCGCATCGGCGAAGAGGGGCAAGGACTTTCGATCGCCTTCAGCGCCCTCGACGCGGGCCGCCTCGGCATCGCCGCCGTCGCCACTGGTGTGGCCCAGCGCGCGCTCGACGAGGCCGTCGCCTACGCCAAGGAGCGAGAAGCGTTCGGCCGCAAGATCATCGACCACCAGGGCCTCGGCTTCGTGCTCGCCGACATGGCCGCCGCCGTCGACACCGCCCGCGCCACCTACCTCGACGCCGCCCGCCGCCGCGACGCCGGTCTGCCCTATTCGCGTCAGGCCAGCGTCGCCAAACTCGCCGCCACCGATGCCGCGATGAAGGTGACCACCGACGCCGTCCAGGTGTTCGGCGGCTACGGCTACACCCAGGACTTCCCCGTGGAGCGCTACATGCGCGAGGCGAAGGTGATGCAGATCTTCGAGGGAACCAATCAGATCCAGCGCCTGGTGATCGCCCGCCATCTCGCCGGGTGAGCAATTCGGCAACGCGCTGATCACCTACGGTCAGCGCGTTCGCCGCAACCGGTCAGTAAACTGGACGGCATCTCGACACCTCGACGAAATGAGGCGTGCGATGCTGTGGTGGCTGGTGTTGATCCTGGTGGTATCGGTGGGCGCCCTGCTGTACCTGCGCGCCGAGCAGAACAAGCGGACCGCCCGCGAATTCGACGAGGCGCGAGCCGAGGCCAGGGTGGGCATCGAACGCCTCGGCGGCCAGGTCTACGCCCTCACCCCGCGCAACGAAGCCGCCCGCCAGGCCCTCGCCGACGCCGCCGAACGCCACACCGCCGCCACCGCCCAACTCGACCGCGCGCGCTCACCCCACCAGGCCGACCTCGCTCGCCGCACCGCCCTCGAAGGCCTCTATTACATCCGCGCCGCCCGGCAGGCCATGAACATGGACCCCGGCGACCCGATCCCCGCCCTCGACGGCCAGGACATCGCGGGCCGCGTCGACCAACCCCGAACCATTGACTACAACGGCCGCCGCATCACCGCCTCCCCCCACCCCTCCCCCACCACCGGCCACTACTACCCCGGCGGCCGAGTCGCGGGCCGCCCCGTCCCCGCCGGCTGGTACTCCGAACCCTGGTGGAAACCCGCCCTCCTCGCCGGCGCCTGGGGAGCCGGCTCGGTCCTGCTGTTCTCGGCCCTGTTCGCCGGCATGCACGGCATCGGCTACGACGCCGAAGCCTTCGAAAACGGCACCGGCCAAGCCGCCACCCCCACCCCCACAGACCTCACCGACCCCGGCTACGACACCGGCACCTACCCCGCCTTCTGACCGAGCCCACCAACCCACCCACCGCGTCGCGTTATACTCACCTCGGCCCGCCGAGCGAGCCCCCCGCCTTCGTAGCTCAGGGGATAGAGCACCGCTCTCCTAAAGCGGGTGTCGCAGGTTCGAATCCTGCCGAGGGCACCAGAACTTCTCAGTCGGGCATCGCCGAGTAGGTCACTATGAGCGGCGCGTGATCGGAGAGGCGCTCGGCGGGTGACGGTTCTTTGTCGACGACGACAGACGTCGCGAGGCGGGCGAGGCCGGGTGTCGCGAGTTGGTGGTCCACGCGCCAACCCACATCCTTGGCGAACGATTGCCCCGCCCAACTCCACCAGGTGAGTGGACCCGGGCGATCGCCGTGCACCTGTCGCACCACGTCGACGAGCCGGCGCGTGCCGAGAATCGAACTGAACCACTCGCGGTCGGCAGGCAGGAAGCCGTCCATCGTGCGGGCGGCACGCCAGTTGGTCACATCGTGCGGGGTGTGCGCGATGTTCAGATCGCCGGTGAGGACGAACTCGCGTCCCACACTCAGCGCAGCGAGCCGGTTCCGGTGCACTTCGCGAGCGAACGCAGCGAGGAACCTCTGCTTGCGTTCGTACTTCACCCCACCGTCGGGCTGTTCGCGCATCGATCCCGGGCGCTGGAGATGCGCGGGCAGACCACCCTTGGGGAGATACAGAGAGGCCACCGTCACCGGGCGGTCGGCCAGGTCGACCTCGATATAACGTCCCTGTGCGGTGAACTCACCGAGTCCGCGGGCCCTGGGTGGGTGGGTAACCCACGTCCGCACGGCGGCGGCGGGAACCTTGGTCAATACGGCCACTCCGTTGCGACCGGCCACGGAACCGACATCCACTGCCGCCGAATAGTCCGGGAAGGTGCCCACATCGGCTGCGGAACAACGCAATTCCTGCAGCGCGACGACATCCGCCGATCTGGCCCGCAACCACTGGTCGAATCCACGACGACGTGACGCGCGAATTCCGTTGACGTTGAATGTGGCGACAGTGAAAGAGCCGGCGACCGACGAACCCATGGCAACACTGTGCCGGAAACCCCTGTCGCCCGCCCGGGCAGCTCCGGTACACGACCTGAAACCAGGATGTAGCAGGTTCGAAGCCTGCCGAGGGCCTTGCTCGTAGATGACGATCCCGTGCAGCTCGGTTTCGGTCCTGACGCCAGGTCAGCAGCAGGGCATCGTGGATCTCAGAGTCGAAAGCAAAGACGCGACGCTTCATCCGGCAGATCGACGACACACTCTCCGGCAGATCGACGGGAGAACCTTCGGCAGATCGACGGGAGAGCGTAGGATTCGGCTGTGCATCACACCGCTGGTTTCCTCCCGAGAAAAGCCGCTGCGCTGGTGAAAGAGGCGCTGGCAGACACGCGGGTGGTCATTCTCAACGGTGCACGGCAGACCGGGAAGAGCACGCTGGCTGAGCAGTGCCTGCGCGGCATGCCGGAGGTCACCAAACGCTATCTCGACGACAAAGCTACGCGCACCTCGGCGGAAACCGACCCGGCCGGCTTCCTCGACGCACCCGGCACCATGATGATCGACGAAGTGCAGCGCGTTCCGGATCTCTGGTTGTCGATCAAGCACGCTGTCGACCGAGACCCACGGCCGGGGCATTTCCTGCTGACCGGCTCGGCAAGACTCCTCGGACTGAGTTCGCTGGGCGATTCTTTGCCCGGCCGGTCGGAAACCATCGAGCTCTTTCCCTTGTCGCAAGGTGAAATCAACGGCACCCCAGATGGTTTCATCGATGCGGTGTTCGCTGCCGGTGCCGACTTCCGCACCGGATCATCAGAGCTGAGACGCAAGGACTACCTGACCGCCGCGGCCAGGGGCGGATATCCCGAAGCCATCCGCCGTACCGCGCCGCGTCGACGCGCCCAGTTCTACAGCTCCTATCTCGATGACATCATGAGTCGCGATGTGCACCAGGTGGCAGACATCCGCCGCGGATCCGACATGCGTCGCCTCGTCGCAGCCCTGGCCGCGCAGACCAGCGGCCTACTCAACTACAGCCGCCTGTCCGCTGATCTGGGGATACCGGTCACGACCCTGCGGGACTACGTCGACATCCTGGAACTCATCTACCTCGTCCGCTTGGTCCCGGCCTGGTCGGCGAACGCCACCGCACGTGCCATTTCGACACCGAAACTGACCTTCACCGACTCCGGCCTCGCCGCCTATCTGCTGACCGGCGTCACCAATGACACGACCACCGGCGCCATCATGGAGACTTTCGTACTTGGCGAACTGACCCGTCAACTCACCTGGAGCACGACCATGGCCAGGCTGCACCACTACCGCGACCGGGACGGCTACGAGGTCGACGCCGTCCTCGAGGACAACGCGGGCAGGATCGTCGCGATAGAGGTCAAAGCGGCGGAGACCATTCGCCCCGACGATTTCCGAGGCCTGCGAGCCCTGCAACGTCGCCTCGGCGATCGCTTCCATGCCGGCTTGGTCCTCTACTGCGGTGACCAGCAACTCCCTTTCGGCGACGCGCTGACCGGTGTTCCGATCAGCGCCCTGTGGACGACCCCGCCGCCCGAGCTGCAAGTCTGAAATATGTTCACCAGGAAGTCCGCGATCAATCCGGGACGATGACGGCGCGCTGACGGCCTTGATGTGCCCAGGCTTCGCCGACACGACTGAGTGGGTATGTGGTGTACGGCGGGTCGAAGGTGCCGTCGGCGAAGCGGGCGAGGAGGGCGGGGACCTCGGCGATCATCTGTTCCTTCGAGACCGAGCCGAGGCCACTGCCGCTGATCCGGATGCGGCGGCTGCGCAGTAGAGCTGCGGGGAGCGAGGCATCGGTTCCGGCAAGTGTGCCGATCTGCACGTAATCGAGTGGCACGCTGGTGGCGGACGGGCCGGAATTTCCCACTGCTGCGAAGGCAGCCTCGGCGACGGGGCCCCACACGTAGTCGAGGACGAGGGTGGGTTGGGTGTCGGCGACGGCCGCACCGAGGGTGGTCGACCAGGTGTCGGGTGCGTCCGGGGCGAGTGCAACGGTCACTACACCCGGGCCGCGCAGTCGTTCCAGCGCTGCGTGGTCGCGCCCGGCCGCGACGACTTGTTTCGCGCCGAGGGCCAGCGCGGCCCGCACCGCCAGACCGCCCGAGGCGCCGGTCGCGCCGAGCACGAGTACGGTCCCGAGTTCGCCCGCCTCCTCGCGCCGGGCGATCAGCGGCATCCAGCCGGAGAGGGCCGGGTTCATGCCGGCGGCGACGGCGAGCGGATCGGCCCCGGCGGGAAGTTCCGCCTCGAACGGGGTGACCATCCATTCCGCCATGGTCCCCCACGGCGCCCGGGCGAAACCTGTGTAGACCAGCCGCCCGTCCTCGGTGCGGGCAACCGCATCGACGCCCGGTACGAGGGGATGTGCCGGGCCACCGGAGTAGTGGCGCCCGGAGGCCTGCCCACGGACGACGTGGTGCAAACCAGCGCCGACCAGCCTCATCGGTGCCCGGCCCGGCCGCGGTTGCGGATCAGGGAAGTCCGCGAGAACCGGTGTGGCGTCGGGGGTTTCGACGACAGCAGCACGCATGAGATGTCTCCTTAACTAAGTTAATTTCCGATGCCGTCAACGGTGCCTTAACTTTGTTAAGGTGTCAACCGTGGCAAAAGGAATCACCCGCGAGCAGATCGTGACGGCAGCACTCGAACTGCTCGACGAGCAGGGCATGGACGCCCTCACCGTCCGCGCGCTCGCCGCCCGGCTCGACGTGAAGGCCCCCGCCCTGTACTGGCACGTCCGCAACAAACAGGAACTCCTCGACGAGATGGCCACATTCGTCATGCGCCGCGTCACAGATGCCCTCGCGGCGATCCCGCGCGGCGCCGACTGGCGTGCCGACGTGTCCGCCTACGCCCGCGTCCTGAGGTCGGAGTACCTGAGGCACCGGGACGGGGCGCGCATCTTCAGCGGCACGCGATTCGCCGACCCCGACGTGGTGAAGGCGAAGGAATCGTGGCTCGAGCGCTTGACCGCGGCCGGGTTCTCACTGCCCGAGGCCGACGACACCCTCGACCTGCTCACGGCCTTCGTGGTCGGCTTCGTCATCGAAGAGCAGGAGCGCAGCCCGTCCACGAGCGCTGACCCCGCTCGATACTCGCTTGCCGAACGTGATGCGTGGCTCGGCGAGGGGGCCGAACTGGTCAAGGCCGCCGGACATCTCCGTGACGACGGCGACCCGAGGTTCGAACGACAACTCGCCGTTGTCCTCGAAGGGCTCGCGACCCGGCTGCGCTGACGACCGGGCGTTCCCCCCTCGTCCACATCGTGCTGGTCGCCTGCCCGCTGGGGATCCGCCAACCGGTGCAGGCCCAGGACGCGAGACACCCGCCACCATCGACGCGATCGCACCACTGCACCCGAACGCAGCGAGCCACGCCAAAACCGCACAGCAGGCGCTCGGAGCACTGCGGCCCTAGCTGGTCGAGCGCAGGGCCTTCCCGAGCTTCACCCGGCGCTCGTCGCCCGCCGAACGCCGGACAGGCCAGAGGGTTTCGGCGATTTCCGTACCCGCCTGGGTGCGGTACGCGTCGACCAGGATGGCTGGGTCACCGCCCGCTTCGGTGAGGATGGCGGCCGCTTCACTGCCGTCGGCGAACACGAGGTCGAAGCGATCACCGGGCAGTTCGAGTTCCAGACCTGGGAACAGGTGGGTGTAGGCGACGACTACGGATGCTGCGTCGGTCACGGTGTTCCTTCCGATCGGAGGCGATCTCACCCTACGACGCGAAGTGCTCCAGCGACCCGCACCGAGCCTCCGATGTCGCGAGTGCCGGTCACCGATCGGGGTGCTGCCAGATCGGGTTCGACGCCGCGGTGGTCATCGGAGCAATCGTCACGCCCGGCCGATCACGATGCATCATCCGTTCCGGGTGAGATCAGGAACCCTCAGCCGATGCCGTTGACGGCAGGCAGCGCTTCGGCGACCCGCACCGCCTCGGCCAGCTCGTCGGCGGTGCGCCGGAGCTGGTCGGTGGTGTGTTCGGAGGTGAGGAAGAAGCGCAGCCGTTCGCTACCGACCGGGACGGCGGGGGCGGTGATCGCACCGGTGTAGATGCCCTGTTGAAGCAGCCGGGCCGAGACGAAACCGGCACGGAATTCCTGTGGCACCATGACCGGGAAGATCGGGGTGCCCTCGGATACCCCAAGGTCGAGATCACGTTCGACGAGCAAGCTCCGGAAGAACTCGGTATTGGACCACAGGCGGGTCAGGCGTTGCGGCTCCATGTCGAGGATGTCGAGGGCGGCCAGGGCGGCACCGATCGTCGACGGCGCGGGGCCACCGCTCAGCATCGCGACACCGGGTGCGGCGACCTTCATCGCACCGATCAGGTCGGAGTCGCCGGCGACGAAGCCACCGCAGCTGCCGAGCGCCTTGGACAGGGTGCCCATCCAGATGTCGACGGCGTCGCCCGGTAGGCCGAAATGTTCGCGAACGCCTCGGCCGTTCGCGCCGAACACACCGAGCGAATGCGCCTCGTCGACCATTACCGCGCAATCGAACTCCCTCGCCACAGCGGCGATTTCGGGCAGCTTCCCGATGGTTCCGTCCATGCTGTAGTGACCTTCGATCACCACTAACGCACGGTCGAAATTGGCGCGCGCCATCCGCAGCACCGACCGCAGCGACTCGGGGTCGTTGTGCCGGAAGGTGAGTTGACGCGCACCCGACCACTGCACGCCCGACACCACACTGCGGTGGATCAGCGAATCACAGATGGCGACATCGCCGTCACGCAACAGGAAACCGATCACCCCGGCATTGGTGAGGTATCCGCTGGTGGTCACCAGGGCGTCGGCGACGTCGTACATCCCGGCCAGGCGCTGCTCGAGTTCGGCGTAGAGCGGGATCTCCCCGGCGACGATGCGCGAGGCAGAGGCGGAGGCGCCGTAGGTGTCGAGCGCGTCCTTGGCCGCCTGCACCACCTTCGGATGATTGCTCAGCCCGAGGTAGTTGTAGGCGCCGAAGTTCACCAGTTCGCGCCCCTGCCAACGGATCACGGTGTCGTTGGCGCTCTCGCGCAGCAGGAAGACCGGGTTCGGCATGTCGAATCGGTCGTACAGTTCGGCGATCGTGGCGCGCTTCTTCGCCATCGCCGCCACCTCGGGGTGGTCGGCGAACTGGCGACCCGGACCGCGCCGGGGCCGTCGCGTGACGGGCGGGGGTGTGGACGGCGCCCGCGACACCCCCTCGCCGACCGTGTCGTTGAGCAGCTTCCTGGCCAGCTCCCGCGCCGACTCGCTCATGCCCGCACCCCGACGATCGCCTCCGCCACCCGCACTCCCGCCTGTTCGAGGCTGAACGAACGACCCATCTGCAAGGTCAGCAGCTCGACCCCGAGCGACTTCGACACCAGCGCACCGAATTCCACCGCCATCAGCGAGTCCAGGCCGAGTTCGGGAACCGGAACGCTCAGGTCGATCGAATCCGCCGCGACACCCATCACCTGCGCCAGCTGTTCGGCCAGCATGTACGCCACAACCTCCCCGCGTTTGTCCTCGTCGAGTTCGGCTAGCTGGATACGCAACTGGCTGGCCGCCGAATCATCCTGCGCCGCAGCGGCGATCATCGTTTCGAGGCGACCGGTCTTGGCGAAGAACGGCGCGGTGGCATCGACCTTGGCCCAGTCGATCGGGATGATCGCTGCCTGCGTAATACCCAGGCGCAGCGCTTGTTCCAGATATTGCGCGCCCTCGTCCATGTCGAGCGGATCGAAGCCGGTGGTGCGCAGATAACGGGTGATGTGCTCGTCGGCGGCGGCCATACCGCCACCGGACATGTGACCCCAGCCGACCGCCAGCGCGGTGCCACCCGCGCGGACGACAGATTCGGCCATCGCCTGCAGCGCGGAATTGGCTGCGGTGTAGGCGAATTGACCGACAGCACCGAACATCGTCGAGCCGGAGGAGTACAGCACGAAGTGGTCGAGTCGCACGCCCGCCGCCTCGAGACCCGCCGCCAGGGCGCGCACGCCGTCCACCTTCGGCCGATACACCGCCGACAGACTGTCGATGTCCATCACCGTGGCGCGTTTGTCGTCGATCACGCCCGCCGTGTGGAACACACCGCGCAGCGGATGTTCGGCCGTGTGCGCCCGGTCGATCACCGCGGCGACGGCCTCGGCATCGGTGATGTCGACCAGTTCGCTGACCACCGTGATGCCCTGCTGCGCCCACGCCGCGAGCTGCGCGACGGCCGCTCCCGTGGTGGGGCCGCTACGGCCGAGCAGCGTCAGGTGACGGGCGCCGTTGCCGACCAACCACCGTCCGGTGGCCAGGCCGAAGGCCCCGAAACCGCCGGTGATCAGGTAGTTCGCGTCCGCTTCGATACGCACTTGTGGCAGGGCGGGGCGGACGAGGGGCTCGGCTTCGGTGAGGTCGAGCGCGACGCGTCCGGTTCCGGTGGACCGCGCCACCGCCTCGAAGGCCTCGCCGACCTCGGCGGTGCCGTAGCTGGTGAACGGCAGCGCCCGGTAGGTGCCGTCGTCGAGCCTGGCGTTGATTCCGCGCACCAGATCGAGCACGCGGTCGCGCCGGACGCGGGCCATCCGGTCCAGGTCGAAGGAGTAGTAGGCGATGTTCTTGTCGAAGGCGGCCAGTTCCAGCACGCCACCGGCGTAGATGTCGGCCTTGCCGATTTCGACGATGCGGCCGAATTCGGCGACCATCGTGAAGTTCTGGCGTTGCAGCTCACCGGGTGCGGTACTGAGGATCACGTCGACGCCACGGCCGTCGGTGAGCGCGAGCACCTGGTCCACGAGGGTGAGCGAGCGGGAACCGAGGACGTGATCGGCGCCTTCGGCCGACACGAGCGCACGGCGTTGCTCGGTGCTCGCGGTGCCGATCACCACGGCACCGTGCTGCTTGGCGATCTGCACCGCGGCGGTGCCGACACCACCGGCGGCGCCGTGGATCAGCACGGTCTCCCCCGGTTGAATCCTGGCCAGCTCGAGCAGGGAGTGTTCGGCGGTGGCGAAGGCCGTTCCGCTCGTGCAGCGACCGGGATCGGTGCCGGGGCGCACGCGGGCGAGCAGGGCGGCGTCGGTGGTGTGGAACCGGGCGATCATGCCCTTCGAGGTCACGGTCACCTCGTCGCCGACGGCCACGTCGGTGACTCCGGCACCGACCCGGACGACGGTCGCGGCTCCTTCCATACCGGGCACCGTGCCGAAATAGGTGGGCGCCAGCTCCCGTTCCCCGAGCACGCCGATCACCTTCAGCGCGTCCTTGTAGTTCAGGCCGACCGCGCGCATGCGCAGTTCGACCTCACCGGGTCCGGGTGCACGGCGTTCGCACCGCCGCCAGCCCAGCCGGGCGAAGGTGCGGGAGCGGGGCAGCTCGAGTTCGAAGTTCGCCTCCGGATCGGTGAGCGGCTCCGCCGTGTCGAGCGTTTCGAGGCGCTGCGGCATGGTCCGGTCCACGACGGTGACCCAGCGCAGTCCGTCCCGCAGGATCACCTCGTCACTGCGGTCGTAGGTGAAGGCACCCGGTACGGCGAGTTCGGCAGCCAGTTCGGCTTCGGTGACCCGAGCGTCGATATCGACGAGCCGCCACCGCAACCGGGACTGTTCGTTGAGCAGCACCCGGCGGGCGCCCGCGATCGCGGCCTGGGTGAGCGAGGGTGGCGTCGGGTCGGCCGGGTGAGCGTAGGCGTTTGCGGTGACGACCGTCGCGTGCAGCGATCCGTCGCCGGTCATCGGCAGGTCGACGGCGAGTTCGTTCGCGCGGTCGTCGAGGAAGCTCTCGAGGGTGGCCGCGACACGGCGAAGGGTCCACAGAGTGGGTATATCGCCGTCGGCAGAGGCGCCGGGCACTACGCAAACATGCACGCGCTCAACGGCTTCCAGAGCGAAGAGGTCACGCAGGCGGGCGGTGAGGTTCGCTTCCAGCTCGGCGTCGTCGAGCAGGACGGCGGCCGAACCGGCGGCACCGGTGCGCACGGCCTGGTGCACCCGTTCGACGCGGTCTTCGACGCCTTCGCCGTAGCCGAGGACCAGCGTGAACAGTCCGTCGTTGCCGGGCAGCGCGGTCGTGTCGACCGGTTCGCGCAGCTCCCAGCGTTCTTCGTAGAAGAAGTCACTCATCCGCTGCAGTGGTCCCGCACCCGGCGTGAGCGAGGCGAAGCGCACGCCACGCAACTGCAGGCAGACGGCGTTGTCGGCGCCGAGCAGGTCGATGTCGGCGGCGTCACCGGACATCCGGGTGACCACCGTGATCTCGGCGGGCAGCGCGGCCAGCCGGCGCACCGAGCGGACGCCGACGGGAACCATCGCCCCTTCGGCGGCACGCCCGGCGAGCAATGCCGCGACCGTTTGCAAGGCGGCGTCGACCACGGCGGGGTGCGCGAGATAGCGTGCGTCCCGGTCGATTTCACCGTTCACCCGCGCGACAACGGTGTCCGTGTCGAGCCGGATCGCGGTCACCCGCTGGAACGCCGGACCGTACTCGAGTCCGGCCGCGACGAGACCGGTGTAGAAGTCGGCGGGTTCGACCGGTGTCATCGCGGAGAGGTCGGGCACGTCGGCGCCGACCGGCGCGTAGGAGCCCTCGACGAGCCGTCCGGTCGCATGCACGGTCCACACCGAACCGGCGGCGCCGCGCGAACGGATGGTGAAGCGCCGGGTCGAAACCTCCAGGTGGAGTTCGACGATCGGTGCGTCACCACCGTCGACGACGAGCGGCGCGACGAACCGCACGTCCTCCAGCCCCACCTGCTCGGACTCGGCCCGCACGGCCGCGGCGCTGAGCGCGGCGTCGAGGTAGCCCGAGCCCGGCATGATCGCGGTGCCGCCGACGACATGGTCGGTGAGCCAGGGCAGCGCGGCGGTCGACAGGTTGAGCCGCCAGGTGCTCGCGTCGTCGGGGCGCCGGTCGCCGAGCAGGGGGTGCGCGTCCGGGGTGCCGTGTCGTTGCGTTCGCAGTTCGGGCAGTTCCGAGCGCAGCACCGTGCGCTGCCAGGGGTAGCTCGGCAGGTCGATATGCGGTGTCGGGCGGACTGTTTCGGTGAACAGTGCGTCGATGTCGAGAGCGCCCGCGGCGTAGAGGTCGGCGAGCACTTGGCGCATGCTGTGCGCGTCGTCCTGTTTGCGGTGCAGGGTGGCGATGGTCGTGCCCGTCTCGCCCGCGCCGATGAGGATCTCGCGGATATTGGCGCCGAGCACCGGGTGGGGGCCGACTTCGAGGAACACGCGGTGCCCCGCCTTCACGAGCGCCGTGGCCGCCGCCGCGAAACGCACCGGCTGACGCACATTGGCGCACCAGTAGTCGGCGTCCCAGTCCGCGCCGGTGACCAGTTCGCCGGTGACAGTGGAGTACAGCGGGAGGCGTGGTTCGGCGACGGTGATGTCGGCGAGCGCGGCACGCAGCTCGTCGAGGATCGGGTCCATCAGGGCACTGTGATACGGCACTTCGACCTGCAGACGACGCGCGAAGACGCCCCGCTCCGTGAGCGTTTCGGCAATGGCGCCGAGCCGGTCGACCGCACCGGCGAGGGTGACCGCCGACGGACTGTTGATCGCCGCGATATCGACCGCGTCCTCGCCTGCCACGAGCGCACCGGCCTCGTCCGGCCCGAGCCCGACCGCGAGCATGCCGCCGGTGCCCGCCGTGGTCGCCTGCAGCCGCGAACGGTGGTAGCTGACGAGAACGGCGTCGCCCAGCGACAACATGCCGGTCAGGTACGCGGCTGCCACCTCGCCGACACTGTGCCCGACGACGGCCGCGGGCTCGATCCCCCGCTCCCGCAGCGTCGCGAACAGCGCGACCTGCACCAGGAAATTGGCCGGTTGCGCTACGGCGGTCGAGGGCACCCTCGATTCTTCCTCGGGCCGCAACAGTTCCTCGATGATCGACCAGCCGGCCACCGCCTGGAACTCCGCGTCCACCCGCTTGGCCTCGACAGCGAAAGTGCCTTCCGCCGTGAGCAGCTCACGTGCCATGCCCCACCATTGCGGGCCCATGCCGGTGCAGACGAACACCGGTTCACCGGCGCGTTTGGCGACGGTCTTGGCGACCCGGCCCGATCCGGTCGCCAGATCGATCAGCCCCTGCACCAGCTCGGTGTCGTCACCGAAAGCGACGCCCGTGCGCACCGGATGATGCTGGCGCCGCCGCCACGCCGCCTCCGCCAGCCGCTGCGGATCGGCACCGTCGGCGATGCGTTCGGCGAACCCACGCGCCAGCTCCCGTACCGCACCCTCGGAACGCCCCGACAACGGCAGCACGCCGAAATGCACAGGTGGCCGAACGGTTTCGGCGCTCGGCCGGTGCTCCTGCAGGATCGCGTGTGCGTTCGTCCCGCCGTAACCGAAACCGTTGACCGCCACGGCCATGCGCTCGACGTCGGGTCCGACCGGCTCGGCCTCGGTGAGTACCCGAATCCCCCACTCGTCGAAGGGGATATCGGGGTTCGGCGTGTCCAGCCAGCCCTGCGGCGGGATCGTGCGATGCCGAATCGCCAACGCCGACTTGATGATGCTCGCGACACCCGAGGCGGCCTCGGTGTGCCCGAGCGTGGCCTTCAACGACCCGACGCCGAGCTGCCCCGGCCGTCCGGCAGGTGCGCCGTAGGCGCGGCCGATGGCCCGCAGTTCGATCGGGTCGCCCACCGGGGTGCCGGTACCGTGCGCCTCGACGTAGGTGACATCGCGAACATCGATGCCGGAGCGCCGGATCACCTCGCGCGCGAGGCTTTCCTGGGATTCCGCATTGGGAACGGTGATCGCGGTGGTCCGCCCGTCCTGGTTCGCGCCGGTGGCCTTGACCAGGGCGTAGACCCGGTCACCGTCGCGTTCGGCGTCGGCCAGCTTCTTCAGGACCACCACCCCGGCGCCCTCGCCCCGGCCGTAGCCGTCGGCCGCGGCGTCGAACGGCTTGCTCCGCCCGTCGGCGGCGAGGAAGCCGCCCTTGCACATCGTGACGAATGTTTCCGGCTGCACCATCACGTTCACGCCACCGGCGATCGCGACCTCGCAGTCACCGTCGGCGATAGCCCGGCACGCCAGGTGCAGGGCGACCAGCGACGACGAACAGGCCGTATCCACCGTCACGGCGGGACCCCTCAGGTCGAGCGCGTACGCCAGCCGGTTCGACAGCATCGTGTACGACACACCGACGGCGGTGTGCAGGTCGACATGCGGCAGCGCGGCACCCGCCGAAACCACCATCTGATCGAGGGTGAAGGCACCCACGTACACCCCGAGCGAGGACCCCGCGGCCCGCCCGGCCACGCCCGCGTCGTCGAGCGCCTCCCAGGCCACCTCGAGGATCAACCGCTGCTGCGGGTCCATGCTGGTGGCCTCGCGTGGGGAGATGCCGAAGAATTCCGGGTCGAAGGCCCACGGGTCGCCCGTCATGAAGGCGCCGCGTTTGGTGTACATGCGGCCGGGGGCGCGCCGGTCCTCGTCGTAGTAGCGGCGCCAGTCCCAGCGCTCCTCGGGAATCTCACGAACGCCGTCGCGCTTGTGGATCACGAAGTCCCAGAACGATTCCGGCGAATCGATGCCGCCCGCATAACGGCAACCGATGCCGACGATGGCGATGTCAGTCATGTACATTCCTCGGGGTCAGAGCGGCCGCGGGCGGCGAATCATGATGTTGAGTTCTGGGCCGGACGCACCGAGCCGGACGGATCCGGTGCGCTCGTTGCCCAGCGCCTCGTAGTAGCCGACATTGGCGTCTTTGCAGATGCCGCAGATCGACGCACCTTGCCGGTCGGCCTTGTCGGTGAACGAGGCGTACAGCGCCCGGCCCACCCCGCTGCGCTGCAGGCTCGGGTCGGCGCCGAGGTAGACGTGGAAGAAGTGTGGTTCGGGCGGAGCGGCCCGATCCATGGCCGCGTCGACCTCGATACCGCGACGCACCGCGGACCCCATCGCGACGAGCAGCTCCGGCCCGGCGACCAGCTCGCGCAAACCGCCCGGGCGATAGCCCTGCGGGTACCACAGCAGGACTCCCACCACGCGGCCGTCGAGCACCGCCACCTCGGCCCCGCCCGCAGGCAGGAAGCGGTGCCGGATCATGGCGCGCAACATGCGCGGGGCCCTTCGATACCGGACGGTCTCGTCTGGAAAGACGTACTCGTCGATGGGATCGTCGTGTGCGAAAGCGGCGGCGAGCACTTCCACCATGGAGTCGATGTCGGCCCTGGTTGCCGGGCGGACGATCAGACGCTTTCCTGAACTCAACGCTGTTGTACCTCAATGGATCCACTGTGCCGGATCACGGAACTCGTTCGGGCAGACTGTGTTTCGTTAGGCTATCTCAGCACATCTGCCAAGCATAGAATTCGGAACGACTTGTCGGTTTTCGCGACGTCGCCACGCGTCAAGGGGTATAGACACGCTGGTCGTCCGCACCGATTCTTGACGAAATCCTTACGGTCGCGTCGGGATGCCGGGGCCGGTCGGACAATTAGGCTGGCCCATCGTGATTTCTTCCCGGGACCTGGTGCGCATGCTCCCCAGCCCGCACCATCCGGCCAGGCTGGTCGTCCTGGGATTCGGCGCCGCGACGCTCGTCGGGACGCTGCTGCTGATGCTGCCCGTAGCGGCGGAATCGCGCACCGCGACGGCGCCGGTCACGGCGCTGTTCACCGCCGTTTCGGCCGTCTGCGTGACGGGGCTCGTCGTGGTCGATACGGAGAGTCACTGGTCGCTGTTCGGTGAACTCGTCGTCCTCGGGCTGATCCAGATCGGCGGCCTCGGGATCATGACACTGGCCTCGCTGCTCGGGCTGCTGGTGGCCAGGCGGATGGGGCTGCGGATGCAGCTGATCGCCCAGTCCGAGACGAAGGCGCTGCGGCTCGGGGAAAGCAGACGGGTGGTCATCGGGGTCATCCGGATGAGCCTGGTGGTCGAGGCGATCACGGCGATCGCGTTGACGCTGCGATTCGTGTTCGGGTACGACCAGGGCGGTTGGCACGGCGTCTATCTCGGTGTCTTCCACGCCGTTTCGGCCTACAACAACGCCGGATTCGCGCTCTACCAGGACAGCCTGATGGGTTACGCGACCGATCCGTGGATCATCGTCCCCATCACCGTCGCCCTGGTTCTCGGCGGCCTCGGCTTCCCGGTCCTGTTCGAGGTCGGCAGGTGGTTGCGCCGCCGCACCCGCGATCATCGGTGGACACTGCACACCCGGCTCACGCTGTGGACGTACTTCGCGCTCGCGGTGTTCGGCATCGTGGCGGTGACCGCGTTCGAATGGTCCAACCCCGGCACCCTCGGCCCCCTCGGTTCACTGCAGAAACTGCTGGTCGGCGGCTTCCATGGGCTCTCACCTCGCACCGCGGGCTTCAATTCGGTGGATGTCGGCGCGATGCACTCCTCGACCCTGCTGGTCAACGACATCCTGATGTTCATCGGCGGCGGCAGCGCGGGCACGGCGGGCGGCATCAAGGTGACCACCTTCGCGCTGCTCGCGTTCGTCATCGCGGCGGAGGTTCGTGGTGAACCGACCGTGCATGTGCTCGACCGCAAGCTGGCCGCGCCGGTGCAACGGCAAGCGATCACGGTGGCGCTGCTCGGGGTCGGCGCTGTCGTCGTCGGCACGCTCACCCTGCTGACCATCACCGGGATGGACCTCGATGCCGTGCTGTTCGAGGTGGTTTCGGCTTTCGGCACGGTCGGCCTGTCCACCGGGATCACCGCCGCCATCCCCGACTCCGGCCTGATCGTGCTGGTCACCCTGATGTTCCTCGGCCGTCTCGGACCCATCACCCTGGCCACCGCGCTCGCGCTGCGCGACCGCGGCCGCCGCTACGAACTACCGGAGGAGCGCCCCATTGTCGGGTAGAACCACACGCAAACACGGCACGCGTGTCGTCGTCATCGGGCTCGGCCGCTTCGGCGGGGCATTGGCCCGCGAATTGGTGACGCACGGTTCCGAGGTGCTCGCGATCGACTCGAATCCGCATATCGTGCAGCAGTATTCGGACCTGCTGACCCATGTCGCCGTGGCGGACACCACTGATATGACGGCGCTGGAGCAGCTCGGGGTGCCCGACTTCCCGCACGCGGTGGTGAGCATCGGCTCCAATATGGAGGCGAGCATCCTCACCACCTCGTTGCTCGCCGACTGCCGGATTCCCAAGATCTGGGCGAAGGCGACCAGCCGTCAGCACGGGCAGATCCTCGAACGCGTCGGCGCCCACCATGTGGTGCTGCCCGAACACGACATGGGTGAACGGGTCGCGCACCTGGTCACCGGCCGGATGATCGACTACATCGAGTTCGACACCGACTACGCCATGGCCAAGACCACCGCGCCCCGATCGGCCGTCGGGGCGACCCTCACCGGCAGCGGGCTGCGCAAGCACTTCGACATCACCGTCGTCGCCATCAAACACCGCGGCGGCGAATTCACCTATGCCACACCGGACTCCGTCGTCGCCGAGGGCGATCAGCTTATCGTCTCCGGGCGCATCGAAGAGGTCGAACGCTTCTCCGATCTGACCTGACGCGGCGAAGACGAAACAAGCCCCGAGTCTCAGCGCTGGCGCCAGCTCAGGGGGCCGGGGAGGTCGACGGCGTTCTTCCTGGTGCGCGAGTTCCAGGACCAGGGGCCGATTTTGATGCCCCAGGACGACAGGCCCGACTGGGTGAAATTGAACTTCAGGGGGCCGAAGGATTTGCGCTGGCGGAATCGGATGGGCATTGCTGGCCTTTCGGTTCGGCGCGTCGATCCGAATCGAGCTCGGCGGCAGCCGATTCCAGTGCATCGACGCTACCGGCCATGATAGTTCGAATATGGCGGGTGATGTGGTCGAGCGGCCAGTCCCACCAGGCACAAGCCAGCAGGCGCTCGACTTCGGCTGCGGGATAACGGGTCCGGATCAGCCGGGCGGGGTTGCCGCCGACGATCCCGTAGTCGGGCACATCGGCGGTGACCACGGCGCCCGTACCGATGATCGCCCCGTTGCCGACACGGACGCCGGGCATCAAGGTCGCGCCGTTGCCGATCCACACATCGTTGCCGATCACCGTGTCGCCACGGCTCGGCAGGTCCATGACCAGGTCGATGTGGTCGGCCCACGAACCGCCGAGGACCGGGAACGGGTAGGTCGACGGGCCGTCCATGCGGTGGTTGGCGCCGTTCATGATGAACCGGGCACCGGTGGCGATGGCACAGAACTTGCCGATGACCAGCTTCTCCGGACCGTAGCTGTAGAGGACGTTGCGGGCTTCGAAGGCGGTCGGGTCGTCGGGATCGTCGTAGTAGGTGAAGTCGCCGACCTCGATCCAGGGTGAGGTCACGTGCGGTGTCAGCAGCATCACCCGGGTGCGGTCGGGAATGGGGCGGGGTGTGGTCGGGTCGGGTGCGGGCACGGGGGCTCCTTCGGGATTCAGACGGTGGCGGTGGCGCCGAGGGCGAGGTGGGCGCCGCGCCAGCGTGAGCGCAGGCGACGATCGTGGCTGACGACCAGCAGTGCACCGCGATAGGTGCTGAGGGCGGTTTCCAGGTCTTCGACCAGGGCCGGCGAGAGGTGGTTGGTCGGTTCGTCGAGGAGCAGGGCGTCGACCGGCTCGGTGACAAGGCGGGCGAGGGCCAGGCGTTGGCGTTGGCCGGTGGACAGGTCGGCCACGCGGGTATCCAGTTGCGCGCGATCGAACAGGCCGAGGGCGAGTAGTTGCTCGGTGTGCTCACCGGCGTCGCCCGCGCGACCGTGCGCGAAGGCGGCGGCCAGGGTTTGCGACGGGTCGGGGAACGAAGGCTCCTGGGCCAGGTAGCCGATGCGCCCGCGCCGGGTCACGGTGCCGGCGTCAGGTGTGACTTCGCCGGTGAGAACTCTGAGCAACGTGGACTTTCCGACGCCGTTGGGTCCGGTGATCAGTACTCGCTCCCCCGCCGCGATCGACAGGCTCGTACGGTGCAGCCGACCCTCGACCGCCACGTCGACCGCTTCGAGCACCGGCCCCTGTACCCGCCGCGCCCGCAGCACCGGGGTGAACCGCAGCGGCTGCGGCGGTGCGGGTACCGGGTCTGCCAGCAGCCGCCGCAAACGTTCCTCCGCATTGCGGACACGACTGGCCAACGACTGCTGCACGCGACCTCCGGCCCGGTCGTAGGCCATCTTGTTGTTGTCCTTCATCGCCCGGCCCGGTGCCACCGCGCGGGCGGTGGTCGCGGCGGTCTCGCGCAGGCGGGCAATGTCGGCCTGCCACTGTTCGTGGGCCTGCTCCCAGCGTTGCCTGGCCGCCGCCTTCTCGGTGAGGTAGCCCGCGTAACCGTTGCCGTAGCGGACCACTCGTCTGCGGTCGGCGTCGACCTCGAGCAGGTCGGTGGCGACGCGTTCGAGGAACCGCCGGTCGTGCGACACCGCGACGATGGTGCCGCGACGGCTGCGCAGGTGGTCTTCGAGCCAGGTCATGGCGGTGTCGTCGAGGTGGTTGGTCGGCTCGTCGAGCAGCAGCACCTCTGTGCCCGCCGCCAGCACCGAGGCCAACCGCAATCGGACCTGTTCGCCACCGGACAGGTCGCCGACGCGGCGATCGCGGGCGACGAGTCCGAGACCGAGACCGTGCAGGGCCCGTTCCACCTCGGCTTCGGCGTCGTAACCGCCACGCAGCTCGAAAAGGGTTGTCAGCTCCGCGTATTCGGCCAGCCCGTCACCGTCGGCCATCGCGGCTTCCAGCGTTCGCAGGCGGGCCTCGATGGCGCGCAGGTCGGCCAAAGCGCGGTCGATGATCTGCTGCACGGTGAGGTGCGGTGCGAGTTCCTCGTCCTGGGCGAGGTAGCCGACGCCACCCTCGGCCCGGACCGTCACCTCGCCGGAATCGGGCAGTTCGCGACCGGCCAGCAGGCGCAGCAGGGTGGACTTGCCGGAACCGTTCTCGCCGATGATCCCGGTGCGCTCGCCCGTGGCGAACGCACACGTCACCTCATCGAGGACCGGGCGCCCAAGGAAGGATTTGCTGACCGCACGAGCGGTGAGTTGAGTTGGCATACAAGCACTCCGAAGCATTCGAGGACGCGGACCGAGCGGTCCGCAGGACGTGATGAACGCTTCGAAGGAGCATCGGCAACCTCACTAGTGCGACAACAATTGCATTAGTATGGTGCCACAGGATTTCCCCGCGAGCAAGAAGAAGATTCATGAGCGAACCGAAACCGCGCCCGGGTGGCCGCACCGCCCGCAACCGGGAGCAGGTACTGACCGCTGTCAGCGCCGAACTGGCCGAGAACGGCTACGACGCGTTGACCATCGACTCGGTCGCCGAGCGCGCCGGTGTGCATCGGACCACCGTGTACCGGCGGTGGCGCAATGTGGGCGGGCTGCTCGCCGATGTCATCGCGGCGGCGGGTGATCTGGACTGGCAGCCGCGCGATACCGGTTCGCTCGCCGGGGATCTGACCGCGCTGAACGAGGAGATCCAGGAGTCGTTGCTCGCGGAACCGTCGATCGCGTCGGCGCTGATCGCGGTGTCGTTCCGGTCGACGGAGGCCGCGCAGGGGCTCGCGCGGATGTGGGAGGACCGTTACGCGCAGTGCGAGATCGTCGTGGAGCGGGCCGTGGAACGGGGCGAGATCCCCGCCGACACCGATGCCCGAGCGCTGCTCATCGCGGCGACGGCCCCGGTGTACCACTGCCTGATGCTGCTGCGCACTCCGCCGGATCCGGGGTTGCCGGAGCGGGCGGCGGCCGGCACCGCGCTCGCCGCCCGCGCGGGGGCGTTCCGCGGGTCGCCGCACACCACTCGACCGTCAGTGTCCTGAATGGCGTTCGGCACGTGATTTGTTGCGGCCGTGGGCTTCTCGCAACATTTCACGCAGCACCTCGGCGTTGTCCGTGCCGGGGTTCGTGATCGAAAGCCAGTGCGCCCGGGCGTACTGCGGATGCGGGGCGAAGGTGTTGTCGGCGATCGGGTTGTCGGCGTATTCGGCGAAGGTGTCCGTGCCGACCGCGACGTTGACGCGGAAGGCACCGGGCCGGTCCAGGCCGGAAGCGGTGTCGTCGGGATAGTTCTTGGTGACGATCGTGGCGAAGGGTTGGCCACGGGGCACCACGCCGTCCGGGGCGTAGTAGTAGAAGATGTCGCCCCAGCTGATCTCGGGGAAGTCGCTGCCCTCGGTGGGTCGCAGGGCGAGCACACCGTCGAGTCCGCTCACGAAGTCGTCGATCTCGGTAATCTGCATGCTTCAAGCGTCACATTGAAGTGCTTGTGTGGACTCGGACGCGATACCGCCAGGAGAACTGATTACAAAGCTACATTCGCCCCGGATGCGGACGGTCGATGTGGCGCGGGCGGCCGGTTACTCGGTGCAGCAGGTGCGCGACCTCGAGAACGACGGTGTGCTGCCCGCCGCGCAACGGTCACCGGGCGGCCACCGGAGCTATCGAGACGCGCATGTCGCGGCCGCCCGGGCGTATCGCGCGCTGGCGGAAGGGACCGGCCCGGTGGCGGCGAAGGCGATCATGCGCGATGCCGTCGCCGGGGAAACCGAGCGGGCACTGGCCGGGCTCGACGCGGCCCACGCCGCCCTGCACACCGAACGCGGCGAGCTGGCGCTCGCGGTGCGGGCGGCGGCCGGTATCGGAGCCGAACCGATCGCGGATGTGCGCGACTCCGACGCACTCGGCATCGCCGAACTCGCCGACGCGCTCGGCATCCGGACCTCCACGCTGCGGCATTGGGACGCAGAGGGTTTGGTCGTTCCCCAGCGCTTGAAAGGCGCGCGGCGATACACGCCCGAACAGGTGCGCGACGCCAGGATCGTGCACCAGTTGCGGCGTGCGGGTTACGGCATAACCACCCTGCGCACGGTGCTCACCCAGTTCCGGCGCAGCGGGCCGGGAGAACTACGCGACGCCCTCGCCACCCGAGAGGCTGCGCTCACCCGACGGTCCAGGGCACTCGTCGAAGCGGCGGCGGCCCTGACGGAGGTCCTGCGGGATCAGCCGCACAACCCCCGAGCTCGCGCGCTCTGCTGAGTACCGGCGGCGAGCAACTCGAACAGTGCGGTGATGCTCTGGTCACCACGCCCCTCGGCGACCGCGCAACGGAGCAGGTGGTTGATGGGTTCGTGCCAGCTCATATCGATGCCCGTCTCCGCCGCGAGCTGGGTGTCGTCGGTGACCGCCGTGTGGAACAGGTTGACGGTGGCGCCGAGGCGGGTGTAGTCCTGGGTGTCGATCTCGGTGGCCAGGATCGGCAGCAGGGATTCGATCATCCGCAACCATTTCGCCGAGTACCCGACCATCGCCTCGGCCGGGATGCCGCGGGAGGCAAGGATCGCCGCCCCTTCGAAGATGCCGAGCAGGGTGGGCAGAAGCGTTGCGCCGACGGCGGATTCGTAGAGTGCGGCCAGGTCGGGGTCGGGGCCGAGGAACTCGACGTCGCCGCCGAGTACGCGCAAGGTCTCGACATGGGTGTCGAAGACGGCGCGGTCGCCACCGAAATACAGCAGGGTGTCGAAGTTTCCGACGGCCGATGGCACGTTCTTGATCGCGCCACCGAGGTAACGCGCGCCCACGCAATGCGCGAAGCGTGCGAATTGCCTTGCCTGTGCCGGTGTTCCGCTGTTCAGGGTGATGAGATCGCGGCCCGCGAGTTCACCGGTGCCGTCCAGGCTGTCGCGAGTGGCGGCGAAGGTCGTCATGGTCGTCACGATCACCCGGCTCGCGGCGACGGCATCGGCGACGGCGGGATGGGCGACCGCACCCGCCGCCACCAGGGCCGTGGTGCGCTCGGGGCTGCGGTTCCAGACATGGGTGCGGTAGCCGGCGGCGAGAAAGGCCTGGGCGATCGCGGTGCCCATCGCGCCGGTGCCGAGCACGGTCACGTTGTTCATGGGTCCGAGTGTGGGCGCCATCCGGGCGGCACAGAAGTACGCACTTTTCCCGTCCCTAGCTCACCCACAGGTAATCGTCCAGGTCAGGGCACCGGTGGCGGAACAATTGTGTGGGGCGTCATTGTTGTGAACCCTGCCAAGGCCGGAGGTGAGCATCCCCGGGTGTCCAGCCGGTGGCCGTAAAGTTTCAGGTATGTCGGAGCCCGAGATGACCGAACTGGTACAGCGCATCGTCGAGGAGGCGCTACTGGGCGGCCCACGACGGTTCAACCGGACCCAGGTGGCCGAGCTCTCCGGCGTACCGGAGAGCGAATCCCGACGGCTGTGGACGGCGCTCGGTTTCCCCGCCAACTCCGAGGAAGCCGTCGACTACGCCCAGATCGATATCGACTCGGTCAGCACCTTCCGCGGCATGAAAGTGGTTGCGGCGTCGAATCTCCGGCAGCAGGCGGCGGCGGCGCGCACCATCGGTCAGGGCCTGGCGCGGCTGGCCGAATGGCAAGCCGACCTGGTGCTCGCCGAGGTCAAGGTCCGCGCGGAGGCGGCCGATCCCGCACTGCCCGTGGCCGAACGGATCAGGGCGGCCGCCGAGGACACCCTCGCCGAGGTCGAGCAGTTGCAGGCGTATGTGTGGCGCAGGCATCTGGTGGCCGCCATCGCCCGTTCCATCGACGACGCCGGGGACGGATCCACCCGCACCCTGGCCGTCGGCTTCGCCGACATGGTCGGTTTCACCCGGCTCACCCGGCACCTGCATCCCGACGAATTGTCCACGCTGCTCGAGGCTTTCGAGTCGACCACCACTGCCGCGATCACCGACAACGGCGGCTGGGTGATCAAGAATGTGGGCGACGAGGTGATGTTCGCCGCCGAGAACGCGGTCGACGCGGCCCGGATCGCGCTGGCCATCCAGGAGTCGACCATGCTCGTCGGCGGCACACCCGAACTGCGCGTCGCCTTCGCCTACGGTGAGGTGCTGCAACGCTTCGGCGACCTGTACGGCTCGGTGGTCAATATCGCCGCCCGCCTCACCGGCGTCGCCCGCCCCGCCAACATCCTCATCGACGACGCCGCCGCCGAAGCCCTCGCCGACCACCCCGAATTCGCCATCCGCCACCTGCGCAGCGTCCGCGTCCGCGGCTTCAACCGCCTGCGCCCCCACCGCCTCCGCCGCGCGTGAATTCGGCTCGGAGCACCGTGTCGAAGGGGTACGGGACACCGTTCTCTAGGGTGTTGTGGTGGAGATGGATTGGCTGAGTGTGCGCAAGGCGTACACGGTGTTCGCCGATGACGCGGTGGTGGCGCTGAACAAGCCGTCGGGCATTTCGGTGACCGGAGAGCGGCACGACACCGATCTGGTCGAGATCGCGCAGGCGGCGGGGACACAGGTGTACCCGGTGCACCGGATCGACAAGGTGACCTCCGGGCTGGTGCTGCTGGCGACCGATCTGGCGGCGCACGGGCAGCTCACCCGCCAGTTCAACAAGCAGACCGCGCGCAAGGCCTATCTGGCGATCGTTTCCGGGAACGACCTACCCGACCAGGGCGAACTCGACCTGCCGTTGAGCGTGGGACGCAAGAACCGGGTGCGGATCGCGGCGCCGCGCGAGGCGATCCGCCGCGAGGGCGAGCGCTGGTTCGTCGATGACGCCGACCTGCTGCCCGCCAAGAACTACCCCTCGCTCACCAGGTTCACCACCGTCGCCCGCAAGGACGATCGCGCTCTGCTCGCACTGCGACCGGTGACCGGGCGACGACATCAGATCCGCGTGCAGCTCGCCTGGACCGGCCACCCGATCCTGGGCGACCCCCTGTTCGACCGCACCGCCGCCCTCCCCCGCACTCACCTGCACTCCTGGCGGCTGCAACTGGACGCCGACTGGCTCACCCCACCGGTCCTCGACCTGCACGCCACCCCGGGCCCCGACTTCTGGGCACCGTTCACCACCGACCCCGACGAAGCGGCTCACCTGCTCGCCGAGGCCGACCGCCGCACCGGTGCTACCCGGTGATCTCCCAGCTGCTGCTGCCGTCGTTGCGCGCGGTCACCACGACGGTCGCCGTATCACCCTCGGCCTCGACCGCCGTACAGGTGAAGGTGCTGCCGACCTCGACGATCTTCAGTCCCTGACCGCAGTCGACGGTCACCGCGAAACCGAGCTGGCTCGATGCTTCGGTGCTGATGTCGGCCGCGGTCGCCGCCAGGTCGAACGCGATATCGCGGCTCTTGTACTCCACCGAGCCTTCGTCGTCCTCGACCCGCACGTCCACGCGCACTTCTTTGTCCTCGACCTTGGCCACACAGATGAAGGTGTCGCCCGTGGCCGGTTCGTCGGCCAGACGCGGGCACTTGACGGATTCGACCTTCCGCGAGATCGGCGCGTAGGCCTTGTCGAGCTCGGTGGCGATCTCCTTCTCCAGCGCCTCGTAATCGGGACCGCCGATCGAGATGAAACCGCTACAGCCGGCCAGCGCGAGGGGGAAAACCAAGGCGCTCAACACGACCCGGAACACGGGGCGAGGCGCGGTACGAGAAATCGACACGCCGGTGACGCTACAAGGCCGCGAACCGGTCGGCCGGGCGAGTAAACATCCGATCCCACTCAGCGGAATACACTTACTACAACAGGCTGATTCGCGCAGGAGAACGTGCGCTTCCGCGCGGTGAAAACGCACACAGACCAGGCGATGGGTTTCGGTCCGTGGTACGGCTCATGCAGACGAATAAGCGCAGGTCATCTAGCCTTGAAGGGTGCCGATGAGTCATCCCGGCGCACTCTGACGCAACGGAGCGATCCCAGAGAAGAAAGCGACTGCCGATGATCCTGGCGGCTCAGCTCAGCGACACCCATTTCGACCTCAGCGCACGCAATACCGAACGGGTCGAGGCGGTGATGGGCTATCTGGCGGACCTGCCGCGCAGGCCCGACGTCATCCTCGTCACCGGCGACATCACCGATTCCGGCAGACCCGAGCAGTACGCCGAGGCGCGCCTGGCCCTGACCGCCGACGTCCCGGTCTACCTGCTCCCCGGCAACCACGACGACCGCGCGAACTTCCGCACCGGCCTGCTCGGCGAGCCCGCCTCCACGGCACCCATCAACAGCGCCAACCGCGTCGGCCCGCTGACGATCCTCATGCTCGATTCCAGCATCCCCGGCGAGCCGAGCGGTGCGCTGTCCGAGGACACATACACGTGGCTACGCGCCGCCCTGGCCGAGGCGCCCGCCGACGGCCCGATCCTCATCGCCCTGCACCACCCGCCGAACCACCTGTTCAGCCCGATCGTCGACGTGATCGCGCTGGCCGATCCCGGTCGCCTGGCCGCCATCGTCGCGGGCGACCAGCGCATCATCGGCGTCCTCACCGGCCACGCCCACTCCCCCATCGCCACCACCTTCGCGGGCAAGCCGATGATCACCGGCCCGAGCACCGCCTCGGTCCTCGGCGGCGAATGGGAGATCACCCCGCCGCACCGCGTGATGGACTACGCACCCGACCCGGCCATCGCATTGCATGTAATCGACGAAAACCACGCTCTAACAACACATTTCCGCACGGTGGCGATGGGCGGCTGGCTGGCGGAACCGCTGACCTGAACCGGCGCGGCCGCCCACGCGCGGGCCGGTGGGCGGCCGTGACAGCGAATGACAGCGCGGTGACAGGGCCTGCCCGGACAGTGGCCGCATGACTCAGACCATCAGCGAAACCCGCAACATCCCGATCGACATGCTGGAACGGTTCCGGGCCCGCGCCGCGGGCCACGACCGCACCAACACCTACTTCGCCGAGGACCTCGCCGAGCTGCGCGGTATCGGCTACCTCGCCGCGGCGGTTCCGGCCGAGCGCGGCGGGTGGGGTCTCGACCTGGCCCAGCTCGCGGCGAGTCAACGACGCCTCGCCCGCTACGCCCCCGCCACCGCGCTGGCGATGACGATGCACTCCTACTGGATCGGCATCGCCAACGAAATGGCGAGGGCGGGAGATCATTCGGTCGACTGGATCTACACCGCGGCCCTCGCGGGCGAGGTGTTCGCGGCGGGGCATGCCGAGGCGGGCAACGACATTCCGGTGCTGCTGTCCACCTGTCAGGCGCGCCGCGTCGACGGCGGTTACCGGCTGACCGGGCACAAACAGTTCGGTTCCAACGGACCGGCGTGGTCGTGGCTCGGCGCGCACGCCCTCGACGTCGATGCCGAGGGCGGCCCGAAAGTGGTGCACGCCTTCGTGAAACGCGGTTCCGAAGGCGCCGACGTCGTCGAGAACTGGGACACCCTCGGCATGCGGGCGACGCAGAGCTACGACACCCGGCTCGACGAGGTGTTCGTCCCCGACAGCCGGATCGGCTGCGTGGTGCCCGCAGGCGATGCGGACCACCCGTTCCTGATGGGGATGACGATGTGGCCGCTGGCGCTCATGGGTGCCGTCTACCTCGGCATCGCCGACCGCGCACTGGAACTGGCGGTGGCCCACGCGCGGAACAAGAAGTCGATGGCGATCGAGCGCGGCGCCTACGCCTACAACCCGTTCGTGCAGCACCAGATCGCCACGATGTATCTGGAACTCGACGCCGCCGCTGCCGTCCTGACCGGTTTCACCGCCGACTGGGTGGCCGGTACCGATCACGGCGCCGACTGGGTGCCGAAGGTCTACTCGATGAAATGGCGGGCCGTGGAAGGCGCCAAACGAGTGGTGGACACCGCGCTCGATGTGGTGGGCGGAGCGGGCATGTTCGCGGGCAACGAGCTCGAACGCCTCTACCGCGATGTGCGCTGCGGGGGATTTCATCCCGGCAACGACGCGCTGACCCACGAGATGGTCGGCAAGGCGGTGCTCGGCATCATCGACGAACAGCCGCGCTGGTGATCCGCGGGCCCGCAGGCGCTTTCAGGCCTGCGGGCCGAGGGCCGCGAGGGTGTAGCCGATCAGCGCGTCGTTGCCGAGGCTCGCACCGAAGCGCCGGGCCTGCTCGAAGAGGTCCGCGCCCAGTTCGTCGCGCAATCGCTTCGACAACTGGTCGAGCACCTCACGGTCCGAACCGAGCGGTGCTTCGGCGGTGGCGGCGCGGATCGCGCCGTCGAGCACGGCCGCTCGTTGTGCGCGGCCGAGTTGCTCGAGCAGCAGCGCGATCGACCGGAGCATCACCCACTGGGTGGACCACATGCCCGCCCGCTGCCAGGCGCGCAACAGGGCCGGATAGGCGGCCGCTGCCTCGGCGGTGCGACCCGAGCGCACGTCGAGCGAGGCCCGCGACGCACCAGCGACGCCGGTGACGAAGGTGGTGCCGGTCGCCTCGGCCATCCGCAGGGCACGGTCGAGCAGACCGCGCGCCCGATCCGGGTCGACATCGAGGACGGCCTCACCGGCGCAGTAGAGGTTGTATGCCGTGTACGGGGAGACGATCGTCGCGGCGGCCAGCTCCGCCGAGCGCTGACCGACGCTCGGGTCACCCGCGTAGCCGAGCAGCATCGTCCACGTCGCGCTGTCCATATTGGGCACCTCGCGGCCGGGAATCTCCGAAGCACGGCGATACCACTGTGCGGACTCCTCGAACCGCCCCGAGAACAGCTCGCAGACGCCGTACGCACCGTAGGCGTTGTAAGGCGGGTCGTCGCAGGCGGCGAGGGCCCGGCCGGCGCGATCGTAGGCGCCGGGCAGGTCACCGGCCATCCACCGGGCGTACGCCGCGGCCGCCAGCACCTCGGCAGCGAGCCGGCCCGTCGGCTCGGGCTCGGCGGCGAGTACCAGCTCCGACCAGGCGAGGACGTCGGGGCGGAGCCTGAGCAGGCCGTAGTCCATCAGGGCGGCGACGAGACGGGCGGCGCGAGGGGTGTCGCCGTGGTCGAGGAGCCAGTGCAGGGCACGGTGCAGTTCGGTGATCGTGTCGTCGACGCGGGTTATGGCGGTGGCCGAGTCGGCCAGCTCCCGGCAGGTGCGTTCCGCCCAGTCCACGAAGTAGGCGGCGTGGCGAGCCCCCGCGCCGTCGTCGGCGGTGGCACGCGCGGTGCGGCCGAAGGTGCGCAGGGTTTCGAGCAACGCGTAGCGACGACCGGGCGCGCGCAGGACGAGTGAGCGTTCGGTGAGCGCGGTCAACCTGTCGGCCGCGACACCGAGCTCGATATCGCAGACGGCGGCGGCCGCCGCCACATCGAACGGTCCGGCGAACACCGACAGGCTCGTAAACGTCTCGCGCAGTGGGCGATCGAGCAGATCCACCGACCACGCGACAGCTGCGGCGAGCGAACCGTGCCTGGTCGCGGTGCGGTATCCGGCCGAGAGGAAATCGAATTGGCGGTCGAGTCCGGCCGCGATCTCCGCCACGTCGTGGGAGTACATCCGGGCCGCGGCGAGCTCGATGGCCAGCGGCAGCCCATCGAGCCGGGACACGATGTCACCGATCCGGGCGAGGGCAGCGGGTTCGAGCCGCAGGTCGCCGGTGACAGAGGCGGCCCGTTCGAGGAACAGGGCGACGGCGGGCGAGTTGTCACCGACCGCGAGCGGCGGCACCCGGCGAACCTGCTCACCGGCCACCCGCAGCCGCTCGCGGCTGGTCGCGACGATCCGCACGTGCGGACAGCGACTGAGCAGGAGCTCGACCAGCGCGGCGATCGGCTCGACGACGTGCTCGCAATTGTCAAGGAGTACAAGCATTTCCGACTCGCCGATCACACCGGCGATGCGTTCGCCGAGCGGGATGCCGGGGCGCACATCGATGGCAAGTGCGGCGGCGACCGCCGCGACCGCACCGTCGACATCCGTCGCGGCGAGTTCGCACCACACCACCGGCGAGCCGGCGTGCCCACGTCCCAGCTCCAGCATCACACGGGTCTTGCCGACCCCGCCGGGGCCCACGAGGGTCAGCAGGCGATGGCCTGCCTGCGCCGCGCGTGCCTCCGCGAGCAGGTCGTCGCGCCCGATCAGTGGCGTCACCGGCAGCGGAAGCGGCTGGGGTGCACCGGTTTCCACCTCACCGGCGAGCAACTGCCGGTACCTGTCCCGCAATGGTTGCGACGGCTCGGTGCCGAGTTCGGCTGCCAGCAGCCTGCGGAATTCGTCGTACACCCGCAGGGCGTCGGCGGGCCTGCCCGTGGCGGCGAGTGCGTCGATCAGCAAGGCGCGCAGGTGCTCTCGCAGCGGATACTCGTCGACCAGCGCGCGCAGGCGAGCCGCCACACCGTCGGTGCGTCCCTCGGCCAGCAGGCGGGCCGTCTCGGACTCGACGGCCCGCACCCGCCGATCCTCCAGCCGCGCCGATTCAGCGCGCGCGTCGTCGACCATGTCGAGTTCCGGGTAGGCGGGCCCCACCCAGCGGCGCAGGATCTCCTCGGCCGAGCCGCCGCTGTCGAGGATCGCGGCGAGTTCGTCGGCATCGACCAGTACCCGGCCCGGATCCAGGCGATACCCGTCACCGGCCGAAGCGATCGCTTCCGGGAGCACCCGGCGCAACCGGGACACATGGTTGTGCAGGGCCGCCGCCGGATTGCTCGGCCGTTCGCCCGGCCACAACAGCTCGATCGCCGCGTCCGAGGACACCACCGCACCACGCCGGAGCAGCAACAGCGCGAGCAGCCGCCTCGGTAACACCCCGGCGGGCGTCACCTCGTCGCCGCCGGGGGCGTGGACTCGCAGCGGCCCGAGCACCGCGCAGTGGAAACGCTCCGAGCGGCCGTCTTCGTGCACCGACCAAGCCTACGACCACGGGTGCCCACCGGATCCACACACAATCCACACGCCGCGCATATCCCGGTGGGGCAACCCCCTGGCAGACTGGACACGTGAATCACAAGCCCGCGGATCTTCCTCGCGGACCACTGCGTCCCATCGAGCTGGCCACCGGGGCGGTGATGGCGGGGCTCACCGTCGGTCTCATCACCGTGGGGTCGCTGGTGCCGATGGCGGCCGCGTTGCAGCTGGTCGCGGCCGTTCCGCTCGGGCTGCTGGCCCACCGTTACCGGCTGCGGGCGCTGGTCACCGCGACTGTCGCCGCCGGACTGGTGACGTTCGTGGCGGCGGGGATCATGCCCGCGCTCGGGATGCTCGGCGCCGCGACCATCGCCGGGATCGTCGGCATCGTCAAACGACGAGGTGGCGGATTCGCCGCCGTGCTGGCGCTCGGGCTGGTCGCGGGCCTCGGCTGGGGGTTGTTCTCCGTGGCGAGCCTGCTGCTGTTCGCCCGGACCAGGCAGCTGTTCTTCGACGCCATCCGCAGCACCGCCGAGGGCATCAACAACCTCGCCGAACGACAGGCGCAACTCGAACCGCTCGGCCGGATGGCGACCGAGGCCACCGATGCCGTGCTGCGCTGGTGGTGGCTCTACATCGGCGGCTCGGTCGCGCTCGGCGTATTCGTGAGCACCGTCGTCTCCTGGTTCGTGCTCGGCTCGGTGCTCGACCGGCTGCGGTGGCTGCCGGGCAGCGACCGCCTCGACGCACCCGAGGACGACCGGCAGATCGCGCCGCTGCCCGTCTCCCTGCACGGCGTCGGCTTCCGGTATCCGGGAGCCACCACCGACGCGCTCGCCGATATCGACCTCACCATCCGGCCCGGCGAGTTCGTCGCCGTGGTCGGGCACAACGGGTCGGGCAAATCCACGCTCACGCGGGTGCTCGCGGGCAGACCACCGACCTCCGGCGCCGTCGACCGGCCGGGCTCCGCGGGCCTCGGCAAACTCGGCGGCACCGCGCTGGTGCTGCAACGTCCCGAGAGCCAGACCCTCGGTGTCTCCGTCGCCGACGACGTGGTGTGGGGCCTGCCGCCCGAACTCGCCGCCCAGGTCGACGTGGACGCGCTGCTCGCCGAGGTCGGCCTCGACGGTATGGGCCGCCGCGAAACCGCCACCCTCTCCGGGGGCCAACAGCAGCGCCTCGCCGTCGCCGCGGCCCTGGCCCGGCGACCGGCCCTGCTGATCGCCGACGAAGCCACCTCGATGATCGATCCGGACGGCCGCCGCGACCTGGTCGCCCTGCTGGCCCGGCTGCCCGAGCGGCACGGCACCGCCGTGGTCCTGGTGACCCACCACGAAGCCGACGCGAGCGCCGCGGGCCGGGTGATCCACCTGGCGCAGGGCCGCATGGTCGACCGGCTCGCGGCCTGGCCGCAACCGGCCCGCGACCGGCGCCGGGCCCCGATGGGCGAACCCATCCTCGAGCTCACCGACGTGCGCCACACCTACAACCGGGGCACACCGTGGGAGGCACCGGCCCTGCACGGTGTCGACCTGTCGGTGCGCCGCGGCGAGGCACTGCTCGTGGTCGGCGGCAACGGGTCGGGCAAGTCGACACTGGCCTGGATCATCGCCGGCCTGATCGCCCCGAGCGAGGGCCGCTGCGAACTGCGCGGCACCCCGGTCGACAAGCAGATCGGTCGCGTCACCCTGGCGTTCCAGCATTCCCGCCTGCAACTGCAGAAGCAGACGGTCGGCGAGGAGATCGCCGATTGGGGCGGCAAGGCCACCGGTTCCGGCGCGGTGGGCCGCGCGCTCGACGCGGTCGGCCTCGACCGGGCCTTCGCGGCCCGCTCGGTCGACGAACTCAGCGGCGGTCAGGCAAAACGGGTGGTCCTCGCGGCGATGGTCGCCAGCCATCCCCAGGTCGTCGTCCTGGACGAACCGCTGGCCGGACTCGACCCGCAGGGCCGCGCCGAAGTGGTGGAACTGCTTGCCCGTCTGCGTGATTCGGGCCTCACCCTGATCGTCATCTCCCACGATGTGGCCGATGTGTCGGTGGTGTGTGATCGCACCGTCCACCTGGATTCCGGGGTGATCGTCGAGACCGCGCGCCAGACCGTGGGCGCTGTCGCCGCGCACACCGAACCGCTGTGGCGACTGGACAATTCACGCAACGAGCCGGGGAACGGAGTGGCCCGATGAGCACCGTTTTGTTGCGCGAGGTACCCGTGAACAGCGTGGTGCACCGCCTGTGGGCCGGCACCAAGATGATCGCGGCGTTCACCATCAGCCTGCTGCTGATGTTCTGGCCCGCGTGGCCGGTGCTCGGCGTGATCATCGCGTTCCTCATCGCGATCGCCGTGCTGGCCAGGATTCCGCTGGGCGCGCTGCCGCGCCTGCCGCTGTGGTTCTGGGGACTGATCGTGCTCGGCGCGCTGGTCAACATCCCCAACGGAACGCGCGGTGTGCTGGTCTACGCACAGGTGGTCGTGTTCGGCCTGGTGCTGGTCGCGGCCTCGCTGCTGATCGCGTTCACCACCCCGATGGGTGAGGTGGCCCCGGCGCTGGCCAAGCTCGGCGCCCCGCTGCGCAAGCTGCGGCTGCCGGTCGACGAGTGGGCGGTGGTCGTCGCGCTCACTCTGCGCGGGCTGCCGCTGCTGCTCGACGAGATCCGGGTGCTGCGCGCGGCTCGCAAGCTGCGCCCCAAGGAGAGCCTGCTGCACCGCGCCTCCGACGCGAATCCGCTCATCGACATTCTCACCGCGTGCATGGCGGTGTCGTCGCGGCGGGCGGGCGAACTGGCCGAGGCCATCACCGCGCGTGGTGGCACGGGCATGCTGACGGCCCATCCCAGCGCCCCCACCAGGCGCGATGCCGTCGCCCTCATGATCGTTTTCGCGGTCTGCGCGGGTGCGCTCGGGCTCAACGCCGCACTGTGAACGAGCCGGCTCGTAATAGCGTATATCTATGAGGAATTTCATGTTTAAAATCTGAATTCCCCTGTGAGACACCATCGAGACGACTAGCGTTCAATCGACAACCGAGCTGGACCGCTTTCACGTGCCGACGCTCGCTTCTCGGGGGAAGCAACGAACGCGGCGCCTTCGTTTGGGCACGTCTCCTGATGAAAACCAGATGGGAATGTTCACATGATCATCCGTAAGATCGCCGCGGTCGCCATTCCGGTGCTCGCGGCAGCACTCGTCGGCACCGGCGTCGCGAACGCCGAACCGGTGCCGCCGAGCGTCGAGTACCGCACCGAACTCATCGGCAACACTGTTGTCACCACCCTCACGCACGGCACCTTCACCGTCACCGACGGCGCCGTCCAGGTCCGCGACGAAGCGGGCGCCACTCTGCTGTCGCTGCCGCTTTCGGTGCGCGACGGCGCCCTCGAGTACCCGCTGCCGCACGCGGTCAGCGACGAGGGCCGCAAGCTCGAACTGACCGCCGTGAAGGACGCGGCCACCGCGCGCCCGAACCTCACCCCGGTCGCCTCGCCCTCGGAAAACTATGCGGCGCAGGCTAATTTCGCCTCGACCTTCGGCCTGGCCACCGCCATCGGCAGCTTCGTCGGCATGGCCATCGGCGCGGTGATCGGCCTCGTCGTCGGCGCGGCCGCGGGCGGCGTCGGCGCACTGCCGGGCCTCATCACCGGTGCGTCCGTCGGTGCGATCATCGGCACCATCGTCGCCGGTGGGCCGACCCTGATCGTCGCGGGCATCGACCTGATCAACACCTTGACCGCTCCCCCTGGCACCACCCGCTGGGCGCAGACCGGGTAATCCCCGCAGGCAACGCGCTGGGAGCAAACTTTCAGCGCGTTGGTCCGGCGGGCCGGTGGCGGCCGGCCCGCCGTCGGCCTCAGGTCTTGTCGCGCAGCGCGTTCTTCGCCGCTTCCTGAGCCGAATCCACCTGACCGGCGAATTTGCCGCCGGTCTTGTTGTCCACCACGTCACCGGCCTTCTCGATGACGTCGTCGACCTTGTCGGCGTGCTGGGAGGCAAGGCCCATCGCCTTGTCCGCCAGGTTCTTGAAATCCACCGCGTACTCCTCGCTGATTCGAACCGGGTACAACGCGATCACCCTAGCAACAGCGCAGCTTTCACGCGCGAGCATCATCGTGGCGAACTTGTCACACCGTCCCAGATCGGATGCCACAGGCGTCCCGTATCGGTCCACGCCTGGAAGCGCACGATGCCGGTGACGCTCGGCGTGACCCACTCGGCGTCCTTGATCTCCTCCGCCGTCATCTCGTTGGTGAACGGTGAAGTCTTGCGGCGCAGGCGTTGCAGCTGCTCGGCGATGCGGCGCTGCTGTTCGGAATCGAACCCGGTGCCGACCCGGCCGACGTAGACGAAGTCGTCGTCGTGCGGAATGCCGACGAGCAAGGACTTGAACGGGCGGGCCGCGCTCGACCGCCACCCACCGATCACCACCTCCCTGGATCGCCAGTTGCGCTGTTTGATCCAGGTCTGGCTGCGTTTACCCGGCTGATACACCGAGTCGACGCGCTTGGCGACCACGCCCTCCTGGCCCTGTTCACGGCTCTGCTCCATCGCCTCGGCCCCGGAACCGCCGAGTCGTTCGGAGATCCGCATCGAGGGCGCCAGTTGTCCCAATGCCTCGAGGACCACCCGGCGGTCGCTGTATTTCTTGCGGAGCAGCGAGGTGCCGTCGAGGTAGAGGACATCGAAGGCGACGAAGATCGCGCGGGCCGAATCCGCCTGGAGCGCGGAGATATCCGAGAGCCCGTTGTCGTCGAAGACGACCGCCTCCCCGTCGAGCACCACGCGGTGCCCGGCCAGTTCGGCGGCCAGCGCGGCCAGGCGCGGGTACCGGGCTGTGACAGTGTTGCCGCGCCTGCTGCGCACGGTGACGGTGCCGTCGTCGATCTCGACGATCACCCGGAACCCGTCCCACTTGGTCTCGAACTCCCACTCCGGGGGTTGCAACGACTCCACGTCCCCGGCGGTCGCGAGCATCGGCGACAAGCCGTGCGGGAAGGACCGGGAACCGGTGTCGGACAGCGCTTCCCGGGCGCCCTGGTCGCGCATGTAGTGCATCAGCCACTGGTCGCCCTTGGTCTGGATGAAGGCGTAGCGACCGCGCACCTTCTTGCCGTCGAACTCGACGATCACCTCGTCGTCGCGCCACTTCTCGGTGCGGTAGGTGCCCGAATCCCAGATCGTCATCTCCCCGGCGCCGTACTCGCCCTTGGGGATGGTGCCGTGGAAGTCGAGGTATTCGAGCGGATGGTCCTCGGTGCGCACGGCCAGGCGGTTGTGTTTCGGCTCGGTCGGTGGGCCCTTCGGGACGGCCCAGGAGGCGAGGACGCCGTCGCGTTCGAGGCGCACATCCCAGTGCAGGCGGCGGGCATGGTGTTCCTGGATCACGAAACGGTCGTCGGAACCACGCTCGGGGGCGGTGGCGGGGACCGGTTCCGGCGTGCGCCCCGGGTCGCGCATGCTGCGGTACTTGGTGAGCGAGTCGGGACGGACGGGCAGTGGTGGGTCGAGGTCGGCCAGCAGGTCGCCGTCGGCTTTCCAGCGGGCGAGCACTTCGTCGAAACGCAACTGCCGCAACGACTTCGCGTCCTCGATCTCGGCCCAGTCGCGCGGGGCGGCGGCATTGGGCTCGGTGCGTCCGCGCAGTGAATAGGGCGCGATGGTCGTCTTGGCGGCGTTGTTCTGGCTCCAGTCGAGGAACACCTTGCCGCCCCGCGCCGACTTGGCCATCGTCGCGGTGACGAGGTCGGGGTGCAGCTTCTCCAGATTCGTCGCCACCTGTTTGGCGACCGTCGACGCCCCACGTGAACTCACCGGCCGGTCCAGCGGCACGTAGAGGTGAATTCCCTTGCTGCCACTGGTCACGGGAAAGGCGCGCATGCCGATCTCCCCGACCATGTCCCGCACGGCCAGCGCCACCGTGGCACATTCGACCAGGCCCGCACCCGGCCCGGGATCGAGGTCGAACACGATGCGGGTGGCCGGACCGCGCTCGCCGGCCTCGAAACGCCATTGCGGCACATGGATTTCCAGCGCCGCCTGCTGCCCGAGCCAGGCCATCGCCGCCTCGGAATCGATGAGCGGGTACACCACCCGGCGGCTGGAATGCTCGAGCGCGGCGCGGTGCAACCACGCGGGCGCGTGCTCGGGCAGGTTCTTCTCGAAGAAATCGGGGTGATCCACCCCGTTGGGCCACCGCTTCCTGGTGACCGCACGACCGGCGATATGCGGCGCGATGGCATCGGTGATCGCCGAATAGTAGGCGATCACTTCACCTTTGGTCGTTCCGGTGGCCGGGTACAACACCTTGTCGAGGTTGCTGAGCTCGACCTCGACATCCGGTTCACCCGGCGCACCACGGAACTCGCGGCGGACCATCGACGTGGCCCGGCGGCGGGGGCCGCGTCGTCGCGGCCCCCGCGCACCGGATCAGGCCTTCGGCCCCGGATCGGTCGGGGTGGTGCCGCCCGTGGCAGGTCCCGAGCCCGGCTGCTGCGGGGGCACGGCCTTTTTGGCGGCTTCCTTGCCCTTCTCGATCTTGTCGCTGTACTTGCCCTTGGTTTTGTCGTCGATGAAGGTGCCTGCCTTGTCGACCGCATCGTTGATCTTGTCCGCGTTCTGCGCGGCGGCCTCCTTGCCCTTACCGAGCAAGCCCTTCAAGGTGTCCACGAGACTCATCTGCCGATGTTCCTTTCCCAGTTTTCGCGCGATCGCCCATCGCTGCACTAAGCCGAAAGGTTCACTCCACATCTTCCCACCACGAAACCCGTGGTGGGAGGTCATTCGGAACCACCCGCTCACCCGGCTTGGGCACCGCGATCGCGGTTCCGGCCGCAGCGGCCGCCGACACCAGCCGGTGCACCGGTTCGGCCCAGCCGTGGAAGGCCAGGTTGAAGGTGGCCCAGTGAATCGGGACGAGCAGCCCGTAGCCGGGGTCGCCGAGGCACAGGTCCGCGTGCGCGCGCACCGCTTCCTCGGGGGTCATGTGCACATCGGTCCAGCGCTCGTCGTAGGCGCCGATCGGGAGCAGCGTGAGGTCGAACGGTCCGAGCACCGCACCGGCCTGCGCGAACGCCTTCGTGTATCCGGTGTCGCCGCCGAAATACACCCGCTTGGTCGGTCCGGCCAGCGCCCACGACGCCCACAGGGTGGTGTTGCGAGTGAGGCCGCGGCCGGAGAAGTGGCGGGCCTCGGCGCAGGTGATGGTCAGACCACGGTCGCCAGCCTTGTGGCCGAGAGAAACCGAACCGCCCCAATCCAATTCGATGATGCGGTCGTCCGGAACGCCCCACAGCCGCAGGTGTGCGCCGATTCCCATCGGGACCACGAACGGGGCGCGCTGGGCGCGGACCAGCTCGTCGACGGTCGGCTTGTCGAGGTGGTCGTAGTGGTCGTGGGAGATGACGACGGCGTCGACCTTCGGCAGGGTGGACAGCTCGCCCGGTACCGGATGCAACCGGGCAGGCCCGATCACCGGCGACGGCGAGACCCGCTCGCTCCACACCGGGTCGGTGAGCACGCGGTACCCGTCGAGTTCGATCAGCGCGCTCGCGTGCCCGTACCAGGTGACGGCCAGTTCCTCCGCCTGCTCGGGCACGGCGGGCGTCACCAGCGGCACCGGCCGCCGCGGCCGCCCGACCCGCCCCTGGGTGAGCCCCGACCACACCAGCGAGGCCGCCGAACCGGCCGCGATCATCGCGCTGGCCTCGGTGTTGTGGAAACGGCCGTCCCGATACGACGACTTGCCGAGCGCCGTCGGCGCGATCTCCGACGGCCCGGCGCCGAGTGCCCTCGGCAGCCCCCACACGGCACGCGCCACCCAGGCCAGCCCGAGCGCACTCGCCACCGAACCCGCGACCCGTGCCGGATTCATCAGCGCCCCTGGAATTTCGCCGGGCGCTTCTCCTGCCGGGCCAGCCGGCCTTCCTGCGCGTCGTCGCTGGTCCAGGCCGCCGACAGTGCCGTCTCCAGCTGCTCGCTGGCCGGTGCGCGGGTGCCGTCGTCGTTGAGCATGAGCTTCATGGCCCGCAGTGACAGCGGCGCGAGTTGGGCGATCGACTTGGCCCAGGCCTTGGCGTCGGCGACGGTGCCGATCTTGTTGGCGAAGCCGAACGCGTAAGCGTCCGCGGCACTGACGGTTTCGGCGCCGAGCAGGATGGTGCGGGCCGGGCCGCCGCCGATCAGGGCGGCCAGCCGGGCGACGGTCCAGCGGTCCACCGAGATACCGAGCTTGGCGGCGGGCACCGCGATGTAGGCGTCGGGCTCGATCACCCGCAGGTCCGAGGCGAGCGCCAGCTGCACACCGGCGCCGATCGCGCCACCGTTGATCGCCGAGATGACCGGCACCGGAAGGCTTTCGATGGTGTGCAGCATGTCGAGCAGACCGGTCAGGAAGGTCTCGGAGTACACACCGGACAGGTCGGCGCCCGCGCTGAAGATCGGGCCGCGCCCGGTGAGCACGATGACGCGCGCCCCCTGGTCGACGGCCTCGAGCATGGCGGTGCGCAGCTGGGCGACCAGCTCCTCGTTGAGCGCGTTGCGCCGCTGTTCGCGCTGCAGTTCGATGGTGATCACGTCGCCATCGCGGGTCACGCCGAGCATGAATTCCTCCACAGAAGTACCGGATCACGTGGTTGTCTTCACTCTGCCACAGTCAGCGGTCGGCGCCCGGTAAGGCATACCATCGGCGGCTGTGGGAACCGACTTCGACATCGTGGTGATCGGCGCGGGACAGGCCGGGCTGTCGGCGGGCTATCACCTGCGCCGCCTGGGGTTGGTGCCCGAACGCGACTTCCTCATCGTCGACCACGCGCCGGGACCGGGCGGTGCCTGGCAGTTCCGCTGGCCCTCGCTCACCCTGACCACCGTGAACCGGGTGCACGACCTGCCCGGCATGTCGTTCGCCGAGACCCTGCCGCCCGGGTCGTCCTCGGCACCGGCCGCCACCGCCGTCCCCCACTACTACGAGCTCTACGAGAAGCGGTTCGACCTGCGGGTTCGCCGTCAGGTTTCGGTGCGGGTGGTCTGCGACCGGACCGCCGACGGGCAGAGCTGCGCCGGACGCGGTGAGGTGCTGCAGGTCGAAACCGACAGTGCCGGAACACTGCGCACGCGCGGGCTGATCAACGGCACCGGCACGTGGGAGCACCCGTTCATCCCGCGCTATCCGGGCGCCGACAGCTTCGCCGGACGTCAGCTGCACACGCGCGACTACCGCACTGCCGACGAATTCGCGGGCAAGCACGTGATCGTCGTCGGCGGCGGTATCTCGGCGGTGCAGTTGCTCGACGAGATCTCCCGGGTCACCTCGACGACCTGGGTGACCAGGACCGAGCCGCGCTGGCGCGAGACACCGTTCACCGAAGCGGACGGGCGCGCGGCGGTTGCCGCGGTGGAGGACCGGGTGCGCCGTGGACTGCCGCCGGGCTCGGTGGTGTCGCTGACCGGGCTGCCGCTCGACGACCGGCTGCGCGCCGCCCGCGACCGAGGCGTACTCGACCGGCTGCCCATGTTCGAACGAATCGAGCCGACCGGTGTGCGCTGGCCCGACGGCACTTTCCAGCCCGCCGACGTGATCCTGTGGGCGACCGGTTTCCGCAGTTCCCTCGACCATCTGGCCCCGCTGCGGTTGCGCGGGCCCGGCGGCGGCATCACGATGACCGGCCGTCTGGCCACCCAGGTCGCGGTCGACCCCCGCGTGCACCTGATCGGCTACGGGCCGTCGGCCAGCACGATCGGCGCCAACCGGGCCGGTCGCGCGGCCGCCCGGGAGTTGAGCGACTACCTGGGGATCAGTCCAGACCCGCGCTGAAGGTGGCCGGATCGGGGCCGACCCGGGTGCCCCGATCGAGGCGGTTGATCGCGGCCATCGCGTCGGCGTCGAGTTCGAAGGTGAACACGTCGAAGTTCTCGGCGATGCGCGAGGGCGTCACCGACTTCGGGATGACGATATTGCCCAGCTGCAGGTGCCACCGGATGATGACCTGCGCGGGCGTGCGATCGAGCTCCTTGGCCAGGCTCACGATGGTGGGATCGTCCAGCAGGGTGCCCTGCCCGAGCGGGCTCCACGCCTCGGTGGCGATGGCGTTGTTCGCATGGAAGGTGCGCAGTTCGGGCTGGGCGAGGGTGGGATGCAGCTCGATCTGGTTCACGGTGGGGATCTCGCCGGTCTCGGCGATCACCTGCTCCAGATCGGGGATCCGGAAGTTCGAGACACCGATGGATTTCACCCGGCCCTGCGACTTCAACGCCTGGAAAGCCCGGAACGTATCGACGAAACGACCGGCCTTCGGCACCGGCCAATGGATCAGGTACAGGTCGAGATAGTCCAGGCCGAGACGCTGCATGCTGGTGTCGAACGCACGCAGCGTGCTGTCGTAGCCCTGCTCGGAGTTCCACAGCTTGGTTGTCACATAGATCTCGTCGCGGGGAATCCCCGAGGCACGGATCGCGCGACCTACGCCTTCCTCGTTTCCGTAGATCGCGGCCGTGTCGATACTGCGGTAACCGACCTTCAACGCCTCGGCGACCACAGTGGTGACGTCTTCCTCCGGCACCTGGAACACACCGAAGCCGAGCTGCGGTATGACGTTCCCATCGTTGAGCACGATGGTGGGAACAGGACTGCTTTCGCTGCGGAAGGTCACCCTACCGAAGGGTAGAAGTGGTTGCCGGTGGCGTCAACGACGCGACCTCGCGTGTTTCCCCAGGTGTGCGAACCGGGGCGGTGGTCGGTTTTATCACCGGCCGATGCGGCGGTAGCGGGCCAGGCGTAGCGTGCGCAGTTCCTCGGGTGGGTGGGTGCGCAGGGCGGCCAGTTCCTCGGCGATCGCCAGGACGACGCGGCGGGCGAAGGCGACCGGCTCGTCGGCGGCGTCGGGATACTCCTCCACGATCCGGTCAACCACGCCGTCCTCGAGCAGATCCGCGGAGCGAATGCGTTGGGCCGCGGCGAGTTCCGGCGCATGCTCGATATCGCGGAAGACGATGGCACTTGCCCCTTCCGGCGGCAGCGGCGCGAGCCAGCCGTGCCGCGCGGCGAGCACCCGATCGGCGGGGAGCAGGGCGAGGGCGCCACCACCGGTGCCCTGACCGAGCAGCACGGAGACCGTCGGGGTGTCGAGGGTGACGAGATCGGCCAGACAGCGGGCGATTTCGCCCGCAAGACCGCGTTCCTCCGCCTCCTTGGACAGCGCGGCACCGACGGTGTCGATCACCAGGACCAGCGGCAGCCGCAACTCCCTCGCCAGCGCCATGGCCCGGCGGGCCTCGCGCAGCGCGGCGGGGCTCATCGTCTGCTCCTCGAGGCGGCCGGATCGGTCGTGCCCGAACACCACGCACGGTTGCCCGCCGAACCGGGCGAGGGCGAGCAGGACGGTGCGGTCGGTTTCGCCCTGGCCGGTGCCCGAGAGCGGAACCCGTTGGCTGGTATGGCGAAGCAGGTCACGAATGCCCGGGCGGCCGGGGCGTCGGGTACTGAGCACCGAATCCCATGCTGTCGCCGAAGGATTCGCAGGGACGCCCGGATTGCGCACGGGCGCAGCCCAACCCGGCTCGGCGGACAACGGAAGCGGCAGGCCGGCGCACACACTCAACGCGCGATGCGCGATCCGGCGGAAGACCTCGATCGGCACCACCCCGTCGATCACACCGTTGCGGTAGAGGTTCTCGGCGGTCTGTACATCGGGCGGAAAAGGCTTGCCGTACAAGGCTTCGTACACGCGCGGGCCGAGAAAGCCGATGAGGGCGCCCGGCTGGGCGAAGGTGATGTGCCCCAGCGATCCCCACGACGCGAACACGCCGCCCATCGTCGGATTGCGCAGGTAAACCAGGTACGGGAGACCGGCCGCCTTGTGCACGGCGACCGCACCGGCGATCTTCACCATCTGCACGAAAGCGACTGTGCCCTCCTGCATCCGGGTGCCACCCGAGGTCGGCGAGGCGATCAGCGGCAGCCCGAGTTCGGTCGCGCGCTCCACCGCTTCGACGATCCGCTCGGCCGCCGCCACTCCGATCGACCCGGCGAGAAACCCGAACTCACAGGCGATCACGGCCACCCGCCGCCCGCGCAGCAGCCCCTCGCCGGTGAGCACCGATTCGTCGGTGCCCGCCCGCCGGCTCGCGTCGACGAGCTCCTGGCGGTAGCGCGGCGAGGCGGCGCGCCCGATCGGTGGGCGATCCCAGCTCACGAACGAATCGACGTCGAGCAGCCGCGCGATCACCTCATTCGCCGACATCTGCACGAGCAGAGCGTAGCCGGGCGATCACGATGTCGCGGATAGCCTTGACGGAATGTTGTGTTTTTACAACACTATGTTGTGTGAGCCCAGTCAGACGAGGGGAAACCCTTCCGATCTACAACCGCATCGCGGTGCTGCGCGCCGAACAGCGGATGAGCCGGGCGGCCCTGGCCGACGCGGTGAATGTCAATGTCCAGACGATCGGCGCGCTCGAGCGCGGCGACCACTACCCCAGCCTCGACCTGGCGCTGCGCATCTGCGACGTGTTCGCCCTGCCGGTGGAGGCGGTCTTCTCCCGCACGGAATTCGGCCCGCTCTCGGCCGAGGTGTATCCACGAACGAAAGGCACGTCATGACCAGCGCGACCGGTTTGATCGACCGCTATCAGGACTATCGGGTGCGGCGCTGGCTCGTACAGGAACAGCGCACGGCGGGCATGCTGAAAAGCTGGCGGCCGCAACGACGTCGGCGGCTACTGGTGATCGGCACCGTGACCGCGCTTGCCGGAGTGGCGATCGCGGGCGTGCTGTGCGCGTTCGACCTGCAGGTCGTGCCGGTCGTGATCGCGACGATCTCGCTCCTGCTGTTCCTGCCCGCCTGGACCATGCTGCGAATCGCCAGCGGCGGACAGGATTACGCGCCGGAACAGATGCTCGACGAATTCGAGATCGCCGAGCGCAACAAAGCCCGCTCGGTCGGCCTCGCGCTCACCCAGTCGTTGACCCTGCCGGGTCTGTTCTTCCTGATCGGGGCAAGCGCTATCAACCCCGAAGCCGATGCGTATCGCACCGCCTACGCGGGAGGACTCATGCTGCTGGCAGCCCTCATGGCGGGCGGTTGCGCGCCCGCGATGATCATCGGCTGGACCCGTCCCGATCCCGAACCGGAACCCTGACGGGTGAGACCGGGGCTGCGGCCTTCATCGACGCAGCCCCACCCGCCGATCAGTAGCCCTGCATCACCTTGCGCAGCGCGTATTCGGTGAGCGAGACCAGTGCCTGCTTGGCCGGCTCGCGGCGGCGGGCGTCGATCGACATGATCGGGACATCCGCGGGGACCGCGAGGGCCTGGCGGATGTCCTCGAGCGGGTACTTCGGTGCGTCGTCGAACTCGTTGAGCGCCACCAGGAACGGCAGGCCACGTGCCTCGAAGTAGTCGACGGCCGCGAAGCTGTCCTCCAGCCTGCGGGTGTCGACCAGCACCACGGCGCCGATGGCGCCGCGGATGAGGTCGTCCCACATGAACCAGAACCGGTACTGGCCCGGCGTACCGAACAGGTACAGGACCAGGTCGTCGGCGAGGCTGATCCGGCCGAAGTCCATGGCCACCGTGGTGGTCGACTTCTGCGGAATGCCGGTGAGGTTGTCGATTCCAGCACTGGCATTGGTCACCAACGCCTCGGTGCGCAGCGGAACGATCTCCGACACCGCACCGACCAACGTGGTCTTACCGACACCGAAGCCACCGGCAACAACGATCTTCGCCGAAGTCGGCTTGCTCGTGCGGGTGTCGACCTGCGCCGTCGAATCAAATACGCCGGAGTCCACTGAGAACCCTTTCGATCAGCTCGCGACGTTCATCGTCGCTGGAATCGTCTTTCAAAGTCGCCGAGACCCGAACATGACCGGCCTCGATGAGGTCGGCCACCAGTACCCGCGCAACCCCGATGGGGATGCGCAGCTGGGCGGCTATCTCGGCGACGGACGGCGATTGTCTGCACAACTCCACGATGGACGTTTCGAGGTTGTTCAGTTCGAACTGCCGCTCCATGGCGACCGGATGCGAGGCAACGAGAGCCTCCAACGCCAACTCGACTGCCGGCCGCGTACGGCCGGAAGTCAACGAGTAAGGGCGAACGAGGCTTGGCTCGGCGCTTCCCATGCGGTGATCGTCTATGTCCATCCCACCATCAGGAACCCATCGTGACGCGTGGCGTGGCCTGGACGGTCTGGCCCACACGCTCGACCAACAGAGCCATCTCGTAGCCGACCTGACCGATGTCACACGAGGTGTTGGTCAGGACCGCGAGATAGGAGCCGTCGCCCACTGCCATCAGCAGCAGGTAACCGTGCTCCATCTCGACGACGGACTGCAGTACCGTACCGCCTTCGAAAAGATTCGACACGCCGACGGACAGGCTGGCCAGACCGGCGGTGACAGCAGACAGCTGCTCCGCGCGGTCGACCGGTAGCTGGGCACTGGCGGCCATCAGCAGGCCGTCGGCCGAGACAAGGACAGCATGGGCTACGCCAGGAACCTCGTTGGCGAAGTTCGAAACCAGCCAATCCAGCTGACGGTTCGTACCACCTAGATCGGGGTTCATCGGTCTCCTTTATCTCCGGTTAGGTTCATTGCCTTCATTGCGCGGCCATCCCGGACGCCCTGCTGGTGACGACTCAAGCTGGACCTGATGGTTTCAGGGTCGCGCTTCGGTGTGCGGTCGGCGTTACCGGTCACGCCACCGGGCACGAGCCTTCCGCCCGGATTGCGTTGTGGCAAGCCGGCGGCCGTGCGGGCCTCGGCCTGCGCCTCGGCGGCCCGTCGCGCGGCCTGCCAACCTTCGTCACCGGGTGATTCGAAGGCGGCGGCCAGCTGGGACCGGTCGGAATTCTCGTCCGTGAGCCACGCCGACATCATCTCCGCGAAGATCGGCGTTCCGCCCATCACGGAATCGCCCTCCGGTGCCGGCTGCAACCTGGTCTGGAAGAACGACGCGGCCTTGGCCGGATTCGACCGATAGCTGTGCCGTCCCGGATCACGCCCTGCCGACGCAGCGTTCCCCGGCTCCGCAGGATCCCGATCCCGTTGCGGCAGAGCCACTCCCGGCCCGGCGTTCGCCTGCGGTACCACAGTAGCGCCGGGAGCACGCTGGGGCAGCCCATTCGGTCCGAGTGGGCGCTCCGGGGGGGCTTCACCGCGCTGCGGGAGACCGGGCGCGCGCTGCGGCAGGCCGCCGTCGGCCGGATCCCGCTGGGCGGCGGGCGTTTCCGACGGGGTGCGCTGCGGCAGGCCACCGGCGGGGTTGCGCTGCGGCAGCCCGTTGGCCGGATTCCGTTGCGGCAGACCGCCGGCCGGGTTGTCCAGGCGCGGCAGGCCGCCGGACTGCTCGCGGTGCGGCAGACGCGGGGTCGGCTCGCGCTGGGGTAGGCCACCACGCTGCGGCAGACCGGTCGCGGGGTCGCGCTGCACCGGCTCGGAATCACGCTGCGGCGCAGGGCCACCACGCTGCGGCAGGCCCGTCGACGGATCGCGCTGCACCGGCTCGGAATCACGCTGCGGCACGGGGCCGCCACGCTGTGGGAGTCCGGTCGGCGGGTTGTTCGGCGCACGCTGCGGCAGGCCGGTGGACGGATCACGTTGCGGCAGACCACCGGTCTGCTCCCGCTGCGGCAGACCGTTGGACGGGTCACGCTGCGGGAGACCGCCCGAGGGCGAGCGCTGCGGCAGGCCGCCGGACTGCGGGCCGCCTGCCGGGTCACGCTGCGGGAGGCCGCCGCTCTGGTCGCGCTGCGGCGCGCGATTCGACGGGTCGCGCTGCGGCAGGCCGGTCGACGGGTCACGCGGCGGGGCGCCGTTGGCGCCGGGCGAACGCTGCGGCAGGCCGCCCTCACGGGTGGGTGCCGCGTCGCGCGGCGGCTGACCCTGCTCGCGGGCGGGCGCACCGTTGGCTCCCGGCTGACGCTGCGGCAGGCCACCGGCCGTCGGCGCGGGCTTGGCCTCGCCCGGCTTGCCCTGCGGGGGCTGGGGTGGCTGCGGACGCTGCGGCGCGCCGGGACCACCCGGTGCCAGATTGCGCTTGGGCAGGTTGGCCGCGGCCAGCTTGCCGCGCTGCGGCACATTGCCCTGACCGGGGGTGGCCGGGCGCAACGACGTGGACTGCTCGTTGCCGTCCTGCGTCTGCGCCATGGCATTGCCCGGCTGACGCTGCGGCAGTCCACCGGGACCGGTCGGCGGCGGGCTCACGCCCGGGTCGACGGTGACCATCATGTTGCCACCCGGGGTACGGGTGATCGCACGGGTCTGCATGGTGCTCGGCTGCTGCGGCTGCTGGGGCTGCGGTTTCTGCGGCTGCGGCGGTTGCTGCTGCTTCTGCAGCTGGTTCGGCGGCACGACCGCGCCACCGGCACCCGAGACGATCAGGCCGACCGGCACGTGCACGGTGACGGTGACGCCCGGATCGCGCGCGGTATCGAACGTCGGGCGCAGGCGGACGGTGAGACCGTGCCGCTCGGCCAGACGGCCGACCACGAACAGACCCATGTGGCGGGCGGTGTCGGGGCCGGGCTCGGCGGCCTGCTCGAGCCTGCGGTTGATGTCGGTCATCTCCGCGGGCGGCATACCGATGCCCCGGTCGGCCACCTCGATCAGCAGACCCTGGTCGTGTGCCTGGGCGAAGGTGAACTTGACGTCGGTCTCCGGCGGCGAAGCGCGCAGCGCGTTGTCGAGCAACTCGGCGAACAGGTGCGCCAGGTCGGAGGCGGCCGGTTCGACGAGCGAACCGCGCGGGGTGGCGCCGAGCTTCACGCGCTCGTAGTCCTCGACCTCGGAGATCGCGGCGCGGAGCACGTCGGCGATCTCGACCGGGGCCGACTTGGAACGCCGCTGCTTGGTGCCGGCGAGGATCAGCAGGTTGTCACCGTTACGGCGCATACGCGCGGCGAGGTGGTCGAGGCGGAAGAGGTTCTCGAGCAGGCGCGGGTCCTTCTCGTCGTACTCCATCGCCTCGATGAGGGTGAGCTGATGGTCGACGAGCGACTTGGACCGCCGCGCCAGCGTCTCGAACATGTCGTTGACCTGCGAACGCATCTGCGCCTGGTCGCTGGCCAGGCGCAGCGCCTGACCGTGGATGTCGTCGACGGCGCGGGCCAGCTGGCCGATCTCCTCGTCGGAGCGCACCGGCATCGGTTCGAGCGGCACGTCCTCGGGGGCGGCGCCGTTGCGGAGCTGGGCGACCTCGTGGGGCAGGTCGGACTCGGCCACGCGCAGCGCGGCCAGGCGCAGGCGGTGCAGCGGCACGATCATCGAGCGCGCGACGAACACGGCGAGCAGCAGCGCGGCGAGGATGGTCGCGATGACGACCGCGGTGTAGGTCCAGGCGCCGGTGGCGGCCGAGGTGGTGAGCTCGTCCATCGAGGTCTCGATGGCCTTGGTCGACTCGTCGACGACGGTTTCGTAGGCCACGAGACTGGTGACCAGCGAGGTCCGCATCTCGCCGATCGGCAGCTTGCCCGCGGCCACGTCGGGCCCGCTCACCAGGTTCTGGCGGATGTCGGCCTGGGTCTTGAGGTCGGCGAGCACCTGGTCGCCGTCGGGGAAGCGGTTGGCGAGCACGTCGAGCAGGTGACGCTCGGTTGCCACGCCGGTGAGGTAGTTCTGCGGGCCCGCGGGCGATCCGCGCAGCATCTCCGAGATCGCGGCCAGCTGATCGACGAGGATCGACCGGGTGTTGAGCGAGTCGACCAGGCGCAGCTTGGCCGTGTCCATCACCGGGTTGCTCACCTGGGCGATCGTCGACTCGACGATCGAGACACTGTCCTTGCGCATCTGCTCGACCGAGGCGAGCGCGGTATCGGGCGAGGCCGTGAGCCCCTTGCCCTGGGCACGCACATTCTTGGCCTGGGCGATCATCCGCTCGAGCGCGGAGTGCGCCTTCGGCAGGTCGACGAGTCGACCGAGCTCGGCCTCGCCCTCGGCGATGGCAGCGTCGAGGTCGACGAGGTCCTGGTCGGTCACCAGGGTGACCCCGGGACCGGCGGGCACGGTCTGGCTACCGGTCACCCGCGCGGTCACAGCACTGAGCGAGGTGACCGACGGAATCGCGTCTACCTGCTCGTTGATGCTCGAAAGCCGGTTGGCCTCGGTGAACTCGGAGGTAATCCTCGACACGCCGAGCCCGACCGCGACCGCGAGAGGCACAGCCAAGACGGCCGTAACCTTCCAACGCAGGTCCCAGTTGCCGAGCGCCCAGCGCTTGCTGCCGGACCTAGCGGCGTCACGCATCTCCCACTCACTTTCCAAACTGGCCTCGTACCGTGCGCCATCACGAACCTCCACAGGCGCAATGGTGGCTCGCCAGACGGTGCTGGCCGAGAACTGCGGCTGGCCGAGAAATTGCGTCTACGACTGCCCGAATAAGTGACAACAGATTCTAACGGATCAATAACTTCTTGGCCGACTCCCGGTAGAGGTCCGCGCGATGACCTGCCCGTTACAGGCAAAACCAAAGGTCGCGGCACCCCCTCGGGTGTCGCGTGAAGTCTGCCACAATCATCAGGATCTATCGAGCGGGCACGAAGCGAGGCTAGGAGTCACAGGCTTGGACACCGAACACGAGTACCGGCCGGTCTATCAGACCAGCCTGGTCGATCCAGCCGACTTCTGGTCAGCCGCCGCTCGCGAGATCGAGTGGGATCTCGCCCCCGAGCACACTCTCGACGCCGCCGACAAACGTTCGGCCCGTTGGTATCCCGACGGCAAGCTCAATACCTGTGTGAACGCCCTCGACCGGCATGTGCGCGGCGGAACTCTCGCCGAAGGTGGACGTTCGGATCAGGCCGCGTTGATCTATGTGTCGGCCATGACCGACACCACAACGACTTATACGTATGCGGAATTGCTCAACGAGGTGGAACGCTTCGCCGGGGCGATGCGTGATCTCGGCGTGGTCGCCGGTAACCGAGTGGTGATCTATCTGCCGATGATCCCCGAGGCCGTGATCGCCATGCTCGCGTGCGCCCGCATCGGCGCGGTCCACTCGGTGGTCTTCGGCGGGTTCGCCGCACCCGAGCTGGCGGCCCGCATCGACGACGCCGAGCCGGTGCTCGTCGTCACCGCGTCGGGCGGGCTCGAGCCGGGCCGCCGCATCGAGTACCCGCCGATCGTGCTGCAGGCCCTCGACCTGGCCGAGAGCACTTCGGTGCGCACGGTGCTCGTCAAACAGCGCCCACAGTTCCCGACCATCGAGTTCGCCCAGGACCAGCCCGCCACCGACGTGCTGCCCGCCTCGGATCAGACCGTCGCCGCGCGCTGGCTGGACTGGGACGCCACCGTCGCCGAGGCCGAACCGGCCGAGCCGGTGACCGTGGGCGCCTGCGACCCGCTCTACATCCTCTACACCTCGGGAACGACCGGAAAGCCCAAGGGCGTGGTGCGCGACAACGGCGGCCACGCGGTGGCCCTCACCTGGTCGATGCGCAATATCTACGACGTGGGCCCGGGTCAGGTGTTCTTCGCGTCCTCTGATGTGGGCTGGGTGGTCGGCCACTCCTACATCGTCTACGCGCCGCTGTTCGTCGGTGCGACCACGGTGCTCTACGAGGGCAAACCAGTCGGCACCCCCGACGCGGGCGCGTTCTGGCGCATCGTCGACGAACACGACGTGCGGGTGCTGTTCACCGCCCCCACGGCGTTGCGTGCCATCCGCCGCGCCGACCCGGAGGCCACCGCTGCCCATCGCCACGACCTGTCCCGGCTGCGTGCGCTGTTCTGCGCGGGCGAGCGGCTCGACCCCGCCACCTTCGAGTGGGCCAGCGACACCCTGCTCGCCGGTCATCCCGACACTCCGGTGGTCGACCACTGGTGGCAGACCGAGACCGGCTGGCCCATCTGCGCCGACCCGCTCGGCCTGCAGGAACTGCCCGTGAAGCCCGGTTCCGCCGGAGTGCCGGTGCCCGGGTATCGCCTGCGGGTGCTCGATGCCAGCGGCAACCCGGTACCCAACGGCACCGAGGGCAATATCGTCATCGGCCTGCCGCTGCCCCCCGGTTGCCTGAGCGGCCTGTGGCGCAACCGGGAACGGTTCGTGCGCTCCTATCTCTCGGCCTTCCCCGGCCACTACCTCACCGGCGACTCCGGCTACTTCGACGAAGACGGCTACCTCTACGTCCTCGGCCGCTCCGACGACGTCATCAATATCGCCGGGCACCGGCTCTCGGCGGGCAGTATCGAGGCCGCCATCTCCGGGCACGAGGCCGTCGCCGAGTGCGCCGTGATCGGCGTGCCGGATGAACTCAAGGGCAGCCTGCCGCTGGCGTATGTGGTGCTCAAGCAGGGCATCGACATCGAGCCCGACCAGTTGCGCGACGAGCTCGTGGAACGGGTGCGCGAGCAGATCGGCGCCATCGCCAGCCTGCACGACGCGATCGTCGTCACCGGCCTGCCCAAGACCCGCTCGGGCAAGATCCTGCGCAAGACCATCCGCCAGCTCACCGCCGGTGAACACGTGGAACCCCCGGCCACCATCGAGGACCCGGCCGTCCTCACCGCCCTGGCCGACCGCATCCTCGCCAACCCCCCGCTCGGCAGGCCGACCACCCCCGACGGCGACCAGGTAGCGCAATGACATCGGCGGCTGGCGCCGCGGTTCTCGACGCTTGACTCCGCCTCTTCCCTCCCTCCGGGCACTCCTTCGTCGCACCCTCCGCTCAGTCCAGAGGCGGAGGCGCGCCGAGAACAGGACATCGGCGGCTGGCGCCGCGGTTCTCGACGCTCGAGTCCCCCTAGGATTGCGGCGTGACTGAACGTGCCGCCGCTACTGTGCTGGTCGTCGACGACGACGAAGACGTGCTCGCCTCGGTGGAGCGCGGTCTGCGGCTCTCCGGGTTCCAGGTGCTCGTCGCCCGCGACGGTGGCGCCGCGTTGCGGGCGGTGTCCGAGCACGCGCCCGACGCGGTGGTGCTCGATATGAACATGCCGGTCCTCGACGGCGCCGGGGTGGTGACGGCGCTGCGGGCCATGGGCAACGACGTGCCGATCTGCGTGCTCAGCGCCCGCGCCTCGGTGGACGACCGGATCGCCGGGCTGGAGTCGGGCGCCGACGACTACCTGGTGAAACCGTTCGAACTCGCCGAGCTGGTCGCCCGCATCCGCGCCCTGCTGCGCAGGCGAACCGACACGCCCGATCAGGCCGCACCCGGCGCGATCACCGTCGGTCCGCTGCAGGTGGATGTCGCGGGTTATCGCGCACTGCTGCACGGGCGGGAAATCGAGCTCACCAAAAGGGAATTCGAATTACTGTCCACCCTGGCGCGCAATGCGGGTGTGGTGCTCACGCGTGAGCGGCTGCTGGAATTGGTGTGGGGCTACGATTTCATAGCCGATACGAATGTGGTCGACGTGTTCGTCGGATACCTTCGGCGCAAACTCGAAATAGATGACACGCCAAGGATTTTGCACACTATTCGCGGCATCGGTTTCGTGTTGCGGGAACCTAAATGACCGTGCGGTCGCCGAAAGTCCGTCGCAGGCAATCGTTTTCGTTGCGAACACGGGTCGCGGCGGCCGCGGCGGCGGGTGCGGTGATCATCGTGAGCATTGCCGCGTTCGTCGGCTTTCAGGCGATCGAACGCAACAATGTGACCCAGACGGATCAGCAACTCGAAATCGCCTCGCGCATCGTGCTGATCGAGCCGGTGCTCGCCACCGGTTTCGTGAATCTCACCGGGCTGCAGAACACGATGGCGCTCACCGTGCGCGACAACGGCCAGGTGACCGCGTCCAGCTCCACCCAGCTGCCGGATCTCGCGCCCGGCTCGCAGACCGTCGAGGTGAACGACCAGCCCTACCGGGTGCTCACCACCACCGAGAACCAGCCGGCGGGTCGCACTGTGTCGCTTGCCATTCCGACCACCGAGGCGGCGAAGGCGACGGCTGATCAGCAGCGCTGGGTACTCGCGGGCGCCGCGATCGCGGTCGCCGCGGCGGCTGCCCTCGGCTGGCTCCTCGCCGGTCGGGCTGTCGACCCGATCGTGCGGCTCACCCGGCAGGTCTCGGCGCGCAGCGCCTTCCCCGATCCCGACCACCCCGCCCAGCCGGTGGACGGTTCCGGTGTGGACGAGGCGGAGAAGCTCGCCGAGGCGGTGAACACCATGCTCGCCCGCGTCGATCAGGCCCAGGCCGAGACCGCCGCCGCGCTGGAGACCGCCCGCGATTTCGCCGCCGTGTCCGCCCACGAACTGCGCACGCCCCTCACCGCGATGCGCACCGATCTCGAGGTACTGCGCACGCTCGATCTCACCGACGCCCAGCGCCGCGAGATCCTCGACGATCTGGCCCGCACCGAAACCCGCGTCGAGACGACGCTTTCCGCACTGGAACGGCTGGCCCGTGGTGACCTCACCGCCGAAGCCGACCACGTCGCCACCGATGTGGCCGACCTGTGCGACCAGGCCGCACACGACGCCATGCGGCACAACCCCGGCCTATCGGTGCGCATCGATACCGACGCCGAACTGATCACCCGCGGTCTGCCCGCGGGCCTGCGCCTTGCCGTCGACAACGCACTGACCAACTCGGTGAGACACGGTGGCGCGACCGAGGCCGTCGTCTCGGCTCACCGCGTCGGCGCCGACCGCGTCGTCATCGCGGTCGACGACAACGGCACCGGCGTTCCCACCGCCGAACGCGACCGGGTGTTCGAGCGGTTCGCCCGTGGTTCCAACGCCACGAAGATCGGCTCCGGCCTCGGCCTCGCTCTGGTCGCCCAGCAGGCCCAGCTGCACGGAGGCCGGGCCTACTTCGAGAACAGCTCCCTCGGCGGCGCACGGCTGGTCCTCGACCTGCCGATCCGCCCCGCCGTCTGAGATCGCGACACCCCTGGGACCTCGGGGAACCGGGACAGAGACGACGATCACTCATAATTCGCCGTGACGATGTCCTGCGCGTCGGTGTCCATCACAGGAGCAGCGGAGGAGGTGGGCGTGTGACGACGTCACCCGCGGCCGAGACAGAGCTGGACGACGCGACCCTGGCAGGTCGGGCGCGTGACGGCGATGTCCGCGCATACGAGCAGCTGGTGCTGCGCTATCAAGGACCGATGTTCCGGCTCGCCGCCAAGATGCTGGCCGACCGCGCCGAGGCCGAGGACGTCACCCAGGAGGTGTTCCTCAAGGCCTGGCGGACGATCGCGCGCCTGCAAGACGACGCCGCGTTCGCGAGCTGGCTCTACCGGATGACGACCAACCGGTGCCTCAACGTCATCCGCGCGCGCCGCCCCTCCACCGAGGTCGACCCCGACACCACGGCGTCGACCCGCACCGACACCCGACCCGATCACGCCACCGAGGTGAGCAGCCAGATGGCCGCGCTGACCGACGCGCTGCAACTGCTCACGCCCGAACAGCGGGCCTGCTGGCTGCTGCGCGAAGTGCACGGCCGTTCCTATGACGAGATCGCCGAGATCGTCGGCACCAACAGCACTGCGGTGCGCGGACGGATCGCGCGTGCCCGAGCCCAACTGGCAGAGGTGATGAAGCCATGGCGGTGACCCACAACGACAACGACTACCTGCTCCCGTGCGGACGCGGTCTCGAACAGGTGTGGGAACGACTCGACGACAACGACGTCGACAGCCACGAGGCGACGTGCCCGCAGTGCGCCGCGGCCAGGGAGAGCCTGCTGACCCTGCGCACGGCCACCCGCGAACTGATCGAGGAACCCGACCCACCCCCACCCGATCTGTTCGGGCGCATCATGTCGGCCGTGCGCGCCGATGTGCGCCGTGGCCGCACCCTCACACTCGACACACCTCATCCCGGCGCCATCCAGGTCAGCGAGCAGGCGGTGGCCGTTGTGCTGCGGTTCGCGGCCGACACCGTCGACGGCGTGCGCGCCCGCGGTTGCCGGGTGCAGAGCAGCGAGCCCGGCGCGGACGGCGAGCAGGTGATCGCCGTCGACATGACCATCGCCGTGCGCCACGGCGTGCCGCGCATCGAGGACGTCGTCTCGCTGGTGCGCGAGCGGGTGCGCGCCGCGGCCACCGCACGGGTCGGCGTGCACCTGGGCAGGCTCGACCTCACCGTTGTCGACATCTACGAGGAGGACCGGTGACCGGCATGCTCCCCGAAACCGAAGTGATCGTCGGCGACGCCGTGATCGCCGCGGTCGCCGCGCGGGCGGCGGCCGCGGTGTCCGGGGTCGCCCGGCTCGAACCCGGCGTACTCGGCCTGGTCGGTCAGCTCGCCCGCACCGGACGCCGGCTCTGGATCGGACAGGAACCCGCCGCCTCGGCCGGTGTCCGGGTGCGGCGCACCGGCGGGCTGCTCAGCCTCCAGGTCGATCTGGCGCTGACGGCGTCGGCGCATGTCGGCGAGGTCGGCCGGGCGGTGCAGCAGGCTGTCGCGCGAGCGGTCACCGAAGACACCGGCGCCGAGGTCGACGAGGTGACGGTGTGGGTACTCGATATCGAACCGGGGCGATCGTGAGCGGTGAGACCGAATTGATCGACCGGATCGTCGCGGCCATCGATGCCGTCGACGGAGTACATCCCGCTGTCCCGATGGGCTTGGAGAACAGCCGCTGGTTGCCGTGGAACGCGGGCAGCTCGGCGGTGGATCTCGATGAGACGGCGGTGCAGTTGCGCGTGGTAGCCGCTAGTTTGCCGCTGCGTCCGCTGATCGACAAGCTGGAGGCCGCGATTCGCCCGCTGCTCGACGAAACCCCGTGGGCAGGCGCGGGGTTGCGGATCCATGTGGTCGACCTGCACGCCGAAACCGTTGCCGGCGGGAGCGATCCAGATCACGTTCCCCGCCCGTGACGAAACCCCGGCCACGGTGTCCTACCAGTGTTAGTTCGAGAAATGTTGGAGCACAACACCATCGGAGGAAGCTATGACCAGCACGAGCACCGAGAACAGCAAGGCCGTCGAGAAGACCGGCGCACCGGGCAAGGGTACGGGCGCGCTGGCGACCGACCAGGGCACGACGACCATCGCCGATACCGTTGTCCAGAAGATCGCCGGGCTCGCGGCACGTGAGGTACGCGGCGTGTACGCCCTCGGTGGTGGCACCGCCCGCGCGATCGGCGCACTGCGCGACCGCATTCCGGGCGCTTCCTCGAGCATCGGCCAGGGTGTCTCGGTCGAGGTCGGCGAGAAGCAGGCCGCGGTCGACCTGGAACTCGTCGTCGAATACGGCGTCGCCATCGCCGAGTTGGCGCGCGCGGTGCGCCGCAACGTGATCACGGCCATCGAGCAGATGACCGGACTCGAGGTCGTCGAGGTCAATATCAACGTCAACGACGTCTACATCGAAGACGAGTCCGACGACCAGCAGCAGCCGACCCGCGACCGGGTGCAGTGACATGAACGCCACCACGATCTGCCTCGTCATGGGCCTGTCCCTCGGCTTCGCCGCCGCTTTCGGCGGGCTCGGCGCGTTCGCCGTTGTGCTGATCTTCGGTGGCCTCGGCCTGCTGATCGGGCGCTGGCTCGACGGTGAAGTCGATCTGTCCGGGCTGCTGCGGTCGGCGCAGGATCGGAGCAGGCGGTGACCAGCGCCGCCACCGAGCTCGCAGGCGTCACCGCGCGTCCCGAGACCGCCGAATTGCCAGGGGCGACGACGATCGACGAGCGCGTCGTACGGCGCATCGCCGCTCGGGCCGCGACCGAGGTGGCCGGGGTCGAACCGGATGTGCGGGTGCGCGCCGAGGTCGTCGGGACCGGCGCCACCCTGCACGTCCGGCTCCCGGTCCGCTATCCGTCGCCGGTCGCGCGCGTCACCGACGCGTGCCGCGCGCACCTCATCGCCAGGACCGAGGCGCTGACCGGTCTGACCGTGCCACGGGTCGACATCGAGGTGTCGGCCATGGTTCCCGAACCGCCGGAAAGGAGAGTCCGATGACGCGTCGGCCCCGCCGGGTCGTCCCGGCCGTCGTCGTCGCCCTGGCGTTGCTCGGCGCCGCCGTGCTCGTCGCGGTGTCGCTGATCCAGCGGCTCACCGGGTCACGGGAATGGGTTTCCTACGACAGTCTCGCCACCCGGCTGCACGACACGTCGTGGGACAGCGTGTGGGTGCTCGGTGCGGGTGCGGTCCTCGCCGTGGTGGGGTTGGCGCTGCTCGCGGTCGCGGTGACACCGGGCAAGCCGGTGGTGCTCGCGCTGGAACCCGGTGACGATCTCGAGGCCGGGATCGCTCGGCGCAGCCTGCGGCACGCGCTCACTGATGCCGCGGGCGCCGTCGACGGTGTCGAGAAGGCGCGGGTCCGGTTGCGCCGCAAGAAGATCCACATCGCGGGGCACACCCATCACACCGCCGAGCGGACCGCTGAGAACCTCGGCACAGCCGTGTCCGCCCGGCTGGACCGGATCAGGCCGGCCGTTGTCCCCCGCCTGCGCACCAGCCTGCGCACGATCGGACCAGGAGGTACGCGATGACCGTCGTCAACCGGCCCGCCCGGCTCAATCGCGGACTGCTCGGGCTGCTCGGCCTCACGCTCGCCACGGCGGGCGGGCTGCTGATCGCGGCACACCTCGGTGCCTTCGCCCGGATCTCGCGCGATTCACCGCTGGTACCCGGGACGGCGGAACCACCGCACTGGGTCTTCTTCCTCGCTGTGGCGGGAGCCGTCGTCCTCGCGCTCGCCGCGTTGCGGTGGCTGGCCGCCCAATTCACGCGCCTGCCCAAGCAGACGGTGTGGCAGCTCGGGGACTCCACCGAGCAGGGGTACACCCGCCTCGGTTCCGGTGCCGCCGCCGAACCGGTTGCCGCCGACATCGAGACCTACGACGGGGTCCGATCGGCCACCGCCCGGCTCTCGGGCACAAAGCTGGCACCCGATCTGCATCTGCTGGTCGAGACCGACCCCGACGCCGATCTGACCGCATTGCGCAAACGGATACTCGGTCACGCCGTTCCCCGGTTGCGAACGGCCTTGGAGCTCAGTGCGATTCCGGTGAGCGTCGAGTTCCGGATCGCCGATCGCGGCAGAACCAAGCGCGCCAGGTAGCCGAAAGCCCCGCACGGCGAGTGCGGGGCTTTCGTGTGCCGAGCCGAGGGCTACCGCCCGCGGGTGCGGATCATCAGGGCAGGACCTGGGGGACGGCTTCCGGGATGACCAGGCCGATGACGGCGCCGATCACCGCGCCGGTGATGGCGGTGGAGATCACGCCGGGGATGGCGCAGAAGACGTAGCCGATGATGAACGCGGCCAGGGCCGGGACGCACAGGATGGCGGCGGCGATCGCACCGATCGTCGCGCCCGCGGCGGCACCGTTCTGGACCGGGTCGTGGTTGGCGGCGGCCGGGTCGGTGGCGATGTTCTTCAGCTCGGTGCTGGTGTCGGCCGACAGCGCGGGGGCCATCGACACGCTCTTGCCGTCGGCCGAGACCACGGAGGCGACCGCGATGGCGTTGCCGTCGACGGTGTTCAGCTTCAGCGGCACCTCACCGACGGTGACGCCCTCGGCGGAGACCACGGTCAGCGCGTCGGGGGTGAGCACGAAGCGGCCGTTCTCGACGGTCGCGGAGATGGTGCGCAGGTCGGGCGAGACGGCGCTGCGGAAGTCGACACCACCCTCGGACACGACGCTGGACAGGCCCGTGGCGATCTGCGCCTGACGCTCGGTCACGTCGGCGGCAGCGGTGCCCGCGGTGACCAGCGAGGTGGCGACGGCCAGCGGCAGCGCGGCGACGAACGCGCGGCGACCCGCACGGGTGATGGTGTGGCGGAACATGAAAATGTCTCCCTCCCGATGCCTCCGGCGACCCCCGAACCCCCGGACGAATCGAAAAAATCTCGATGTCGATTGACTCGAGAGTTGTACCGAACAGAACAGCTGCGAAACCGGAACTGTGACACAGCACATAGCATTCGGGGGTTAACAGTCTCGATGAGTGGGAAATGGTGTTCCTCAACGAACTCTCAGACAACCCCCACGACCCGCACCGAACTGTCCCGATACCGTCGCGGCTGTGATCCACACACGCGCCCGCCTGCTCTGCCTGCTCACCGCCGTCCTGTTCACCGGTGCCACCGTCGCCGCTTGCGCCACAACGGATTCCGCGCCTACCGGGATCGCGCTTGTCAACGCCGACACCGGACCGACCGGTGAACGGGTCGCCAAGGCGGTGCAGGACGCGGGCGGCTACGAGTGGACGCTCGCGAAGCCCGGTGAGGTCGACCCCGGCGACTACGCCGCGGTGATCACGCTGCCCGCCGATCTCACCTCGGCCATGGCCACCCTCGCGACGCCGACACCGCAGCGCGCCAAGGTCACCGTCACCACTCACGAAGGCGCCGACCAGCGCACGGTCAACGGCGCGGTCGACGTGGTGACTCATCGGATCGGCGCGTCCGGCGTGGATGCGGCGTTGGCGGCGGTGTCGCAGGCGCGCAATCAGATGACCTCGGTGCAGTTCACCGCCCAGCTTCTGAGCGCGGGCGTGAACGCGGCCGCCGATGGGGCCGACCAGTTCAGCGGTGGGGCGGAGCAGTTGCTCGGCTTCCTCGACTTCGCCAAACAAGGGGCGGGACAGCTCACTTCGGCGATCGAGTTGCTGAACCAGACCGTCGACGGCGCGGCACTGCAGGCCACCCAGCTCGCCGATGCCCTCAGCTCCACCGGCGTGACCATCGCGGGCGTGCAGAACAGCGCGGCCGCCCTCGGCTCCGGTCTCGACCAGATCCTGCCGCCACTGAAGGCACTCCCCTTCGCCGCCGACCCCCAGCTGGCCGGCATCATCACCAAACTCGAAGCGCTCCAGGCGGTCTCGAACCAGGCGGGCACCCAGTTGGCCGGTCTGAGCGAATTGACGGGCGCCGCAGTAGATCCCGATACCGACCTCGGCACGCTCCTGCGCACGGTCGTCGCCCGCCTCAACAGCGCCCGCGACCAGCTCACCCAGGGTGCCGCCCTCGCCAAAGACCTCCCCACCCTCGCCGAACAGGGTGGCGCCCAACTGGTCTCGGCCATCGAACAACTCACCGGCGGCGTAGGCGCCCTGCAGAACATCGTCGGCAACCTCAACACCCAAACCAGCAAGGCACTCGAAGCCCTCCCCCCACGTGGTCAATCCCAGCAATCCGCCTTGGCCCTCGCCCTCACCGACCCTGTCGAGGTCGTCCACGAGTAGCCCGCGGTATCTGCGCTGGAAATGCCTGCGGCCCGGTCGAAGTAGACCGGGCCGCAGGGTTTCGGGGTCAGGGCAGGATCTGAGGGATGACGTCCGGGGCGGCTACGCCGACGATGGCGCCGATCAGGGCGCCTACCAGGGCGTTGGGGAGGCCGACGAGGCCGACGCAGGGCAGGTAGAGGATCATCGTGGTGATCATCGGGATGCAGACGACGGCGGCGGCGATCAGGCCGATGCCCGCGCCGATGGCTGCGGCGTTCTGGACCGGGTCGGGGAACTGGGCGGCGGGGTTGGTGGCGATGGTGCGCAGTTCGGCCGTCGCGGCGGGGGTGGGCTGCGGAGTCACCGTGAGGCTGTGGCCGTCGGCGGCGATCTCGGTGGCGAGGGAGATGAGGTTTCCGCCCGCCGTGGTGAACGAGGTGGGGATCTGCCCGGTCTGCTCGCCCGCGGCCGATTCGACGACCACACCCTGCGGGCCGAGCACGAAACGACCTTCGGACAGCGAGGCCGACACGGTGCGCAGATCCGGGGCGACAGTCGTGCTGAACCCTTCGCCGGTGCTGGCCAGCCCCTGCGCGAAGCGCACCTGATCGGATTCAGCCGAAGCCGTCCCGGCACCGACCACGCTCACCGCGACGGCGACGGGCAGCACGGCGGCCAGCGCGTGACGGACAACCTTGTGGTGGAACATGATCGAGAATCTCCCTCCCGAATCACCCGAGCAGCCGGGCCTCGGGCGAATCGAACAAGTCACTGTCATGGACAACGCATTGGAAACGAGACACACGGGGAGCTATGGCTCCGGTCACACTCGCCGCACATTACCCCGATGCCCGACCGCGCCGCGCCACGGGGCGCCGCAGCCCGTAAGCTGACGCGCGGGAAGGGGGGCAGGATGATCGAAACCGGCTCTGGTACACACAATGTCGCACCCACCGGACCGGTGCGCCCGCCGGGCGGCTCGCCCGGTGTCGGCTGGATCGTCGTCGGCCTCCTGGTGCTCGTCGCGGCCCTGATCGGCGGCTCGGCAGGCGCGGTGGCCGTGTTTCGCGAACCCGCCGCTCCCGTGGCGCTGCCGGGCGAGCCCACCGTGCTGCCCCAGGAGGCGGCCCGACTCGCGGCCTGCGCGTTCGCGCGGTTGATGGTGACTTATCACCACAGCGACTTGGACGGCTACTTCGAGCAGATGCGGGCCGGTTCCACCGGCGAATTCCACGACCAGTTCGTGGAGGGCGCCGCCGGGCTGCGGGCGGCGATGGAGACCGCTCAGGTGTCCTCGACGGTCGAGGGCGAGCCGGAGTGTCTGTCCAGGTCCGGCGCGGGCACCGAGTACGTCGTCGTCGCCATCGTCGGTCAGCGGCTGACCAACGGCACCGCACCCGACGGTCGGTCGCAGCGCACCACCTTCGCACTGACCATGCGCAAGGTCGACGACCGTTGGCTGGCCGCCGCGATCGACAAGGTGTGAAACGCCGGCGGCCCGTGTCTCCCTGAGGGAAACACGGGCCGCCGGTAGCTCAGCTCAGTTGGCGTCGAGCAGGTCGATCACGAAGACCAGGGTCTTGCCCGACAGGTGGTGACCCGCACCGACCGGACCGTAGGCCAGCTCCGGCGGGATGGTCAGCTGGCGACGGCCGCCGACCTTCATCCCCGGGATACCGTCCTGCCAGCCCTGGATCAGGCCGCGCAGCGGGAAGGTGATGGATTCACCACGGTCCCAGGAGGAATCGAACTGCTCGCCGGTCTCGAACTCGACGCCGACGTAGTGGACCTCCACGGTGCCGCCGGGCACAGCTTCGGCGCCTTCGCCTTCGATGATGTCCTTGATGACGAGCTGAGAGGGCGGCGGGCCCTCCTGGAATTCGATTTCCGGCTTGGTCATTGCGGGCTATCCCCTTCGATAGTGTGCGTTGTCCAGATGACTAGCGGTTGTCGATAGCGCGGTAGTCACGCTCACCGTAGCCGGTGTAGATCTGGCGCGGGCGGCCGATCTTGAGCGGCTCGGAGTGCATTTCGCGCCAGTGCGCGATCCAGCCGGGCAGACGGCCCATCGCGAACAGCACGGTGAACATGCGGGTCGGGAAGCCCATCGCGCGGTAGATGACGCCGGTGTAGAAGTCGACGTTCGGGTACAGGCGACGCGAGACGAAGTAGTCGTCGGTGAGGGCGGCCTCTTCGAGCTGCTTGGCGATGTCGAGCAGCTGGTCGTCGCCGCCGATCTTCGACAGGATCTTGTCGGCGGCCTGCTTGACCAGGGTGGCGCGCGGGTCGTAGTTGCGGTAGACGCGGTGCCCGAAGCCCATGAGCTTCACGCCGTCTTCCTTGTTCTTGACCTTGCGGATGAATTCCTTGACGTCGCCGCCGTTGGCCTTGATCTCGTCGAGCATCTCGAGCACGGCCTGGTTGGCGCCGCCGTGCAGCGGGCCCCAGAGCGCGTTGATGCCGCCGGACACCGAGGTGAACAGGTTGGCATCCGACGAGCCGACCAGGCGCACGGTCGAAGTGGAGCAGTTCTGCTCGTGGTCGGCGTGCAGGATCAGCAGCATGTCGAGCGCGGCGGCGACCTCGGGGTCGACCTCGTAGGGCTCGGCCGGGAAGCCGAAGGTCATCCGCAGGAAGTTCTCGACCAGCGACAGCGAGTTGTCGGGGTAGAGGAACGGCTGACCGACCGACTTCTTGTACGAGTACGCCGCGATGGTCGGCAGCTTCGCCAGCAGGCGGATGGTCGACAGCTCGACCTGCTCGGGATCGCGCGGGTCGAGGGAGTCCTGGTAGTACGCCGACAGCGCGTTCACCGCGGACGACAGCACCGGCATGGGGTGCGCGTTGCGCGGGAAGCCGTCGAAGAACCGCTTCAGGTCCTCGTGCAGCAGGGTGTGGCGGCGGATGCGATCGGTGAAGTCGTCGAGCTGGGCCTGGGTCGGCAGCTCGCCGTAGATGAGCAGGTAGCTGACCTCGATGAAGGTCGAGCGGCCGGCGAGCTGGTCGATCGGGTAGCCGCGGTAGCGCAGGATGCCCGCTTCGCCGTCGATGTAGGTGATGGCCGACTTGGTCGACGCGGTGTTCATGAAACCGGGGTCGTAGGTGACGTAACCGGTGCTGGCCAGCAGCTTGCCCAAGTCGAGTCCGTCGTTGCCCTCTGCGGCCCTGGTGACCGAGATCGGGAACTCGCCACCGGGGTACTGCAGTACCGCCTTGGCGTCATCGGCGACGTTGGTGATGTTCTCAGCGGGCACGGAAGGATCCCTCTCAGGCTAGTTGAGATTCTCGCCGAGCCCTGAAACCCGGCGCCGAACCGTGCGCCGTTTGCGGTCGGCAGACGGCGCGCTTGGTGTAACGCTAACTCTTGTCGGCCGTGGATGAGCAATCAGGGTTGGCCTGGGCTGTGCTCACACCGGGGCGAATCCGTGGTGAGGTGCTCCACCTGCGCGGATCCGGGTTCGCACGGCGCGCGGCGGGGCCGGAACCGGTGGTCACGGCCCGAACCTGCCCACCACCCGCGTCGACCATGTATTTCCTTGTCTCCCAACTTATTCGGCGACAACCTCGGCGTGCGCGCGAGCCACGCGGTAGCGAACGAAAGCGGGGAAGGCCAATGCGGCGAGAAGCACCCCGATCACCACGAGGACGCCACCACCCGCGGCGGCAACAGCAGTACCCAGGCTCGCGGCGGCAAAACCGTGGGCAACATCACCGACCCGTGGTCCACCGGCGACAACCACGATGAACACCCCCTGCAGCCGACCGCGCATCTCGTCGGTCGACACGTTGAGCAACATCGCCGTCCGGAACGCCGCCGACACCATGTCGACCGCACCGCCGAGCGCCAGGAACGCCAGCGCGATCCACAACCACACCCCCAGCCCGAACAGGTGACCGGCCAGGCCGACCGCGAGGCCGAAACCGACCATCGCCACACCCCAGATCGCGATGCACACGATCACCGCCAACCCCTGCCTGCGCACCCTTGGCACCCAGCCGGAGAACACTCCGCCCAGCACCGCGCCCGCCGAGATCGCCGCGAACAACAGACCGAGCGCCACACCGCCCTCGGCCGGATCGTGGAACGTCTCGTGCGCGATCTGCGGGAACAGCGCGCGCGGCATGCCGAACACCATGGCGATGATGTCGACGACGAAGGAGGCGAGCAGGATCCGCTGGCCGGTGAGATAGCGGAAGCCGTCGATCACGGCACGCAGACCGGCCCGGCGCTGCTCACCGCTCGGCGGGAAGGCGGGCAGGCGGCACACCGCCCACAGGGTGGCGAGCAGCGCGATCGCGTCGAGCAGGTACAGCGTCGGCAGACCGAGCACGGGGATCAGCACACCGGCGAGGACCGGTCCGGCGATCATGCCGACGTTCTGCACCGTCATGCTCAGCGAACTGGCGGCGGCGATCTGCTCGGGCGGCAGCAACCGGGCGATCAGGGCGCTGCGGGTCGGCTGGTTGACCGCGAAGAACGCCTGCTGGGTGGCGAACAACCCGAGCACGAGCCACACGTTGTTCAGGCCGAGCGCGGCCTGCACCCAGAACGCGACCGCCGTCGCCCCGGTGCCCGCGGTGGTGATGACGAGCAGGGTGCGCCGGTCCATCACGTCGGCCAGCGCGCCGCCCCACAGCCCGAACACCACCAGCGGAATCAGGCCGAACAGTCCGGCCAGGCCCACGTACCCGGAGCTGCCGGTGATCTGAAAGATCTGCTGCGGCACCGCGACTACCGACAGCTGCGCGCCGATGACGGTGACGATGTTGGTCGTCCACAGCCTGCGATAGTCGCGATTTCGCAGGGGCCGGGTATCGGCGAGCAGTTTCACGCGCCGGAGATTAGCCAGTTGCGCTGAAACGTCCCATGTTCGCGCTCGGTGAGATATCCCACCGTCAGGGTTGCAGGCGCAGAACCGTCGTCTGTTCGCCGTCGATGCGGACGACGATCCGGTTGTGCAACCGTCCGTGCCTGCCCTGCCAGAACTCCACCTCGTCGGGTCGCAGCAGGTAACCACCCCAGTGCGGTGGGACCGGGATGTCGTCGACATCGGCGAACCGGGCGGTGGTCTCGGCCAGGGCGCGATCGAGGTCGGCGCGGGTGGCCGCGGGCCGCGACTGCTGCGAGGCCCAGGCGCCGAGCCGGGATTCGCGCGGCCGGGTCTGCCAGTACGCCTCGGTGACCTCGGGTGCGACACGTTCGGTCACGCCGCGCACGTGCACCTGTCTGGCCAGCGACGGCCAGACGAAGGTGGCGGCCGCGTACGGGTCGGCGGCGAGCTGATTGCCCTTGGCCGAGTCGTAGTTCGTATAGAAGACGACACCCTCGGGCGAGAGGCCTTTACACAGCACCGTGCGCGCTACCGGCCGTGGCGCCGGTCCGGCGAGCGAGACGGTGGCCAGCACCATCGCGTTCGGTTCGGCCACCCCGAGGGTGCCCGCCTGTTCGATCCAGCGGCGCAGCAGCGGCTCCCAGCCACCGGCCACCCACGACTCGTCCAGATCGGGTTCGGTGGTGCGCACCGCCCGCGGATCGCCGTAGTCGACGCGCATCGTGCTCAGGTCGACAGCGCCGGAAATCGCGGCGTCGGACAGGGTTACGGAAGGCTGCGCGGCGGGCTCGGTCGCGGCCGCCGAGGACGGGTCGAGTTCACGCATAGGGGCGACGTTACTCCGCAGTACCAGCGGGTCTATCGTTGCGAAAGATCGGCCTGCCCCTGCAAGGAGAGTCACCATGACCGCGAGCTCGGTACCACAGGATTTCGTCAGCGGATTGGAAGGCGTGGTGGCCTTCACCACCGACATCGCCGAGCCCGACAAGGACGGTGGCGCCCTACGGTATCGCGGCGTCGACATCGAGGATCTGGTCGCCAACCGGGTGACTTTCGGTGACGTGTGGGCGCTGCTCGTCGACGGTCAGTTCGGCCGCGGCCTGCCGCCCGCCGAACCGTTCCCGCTGCCCGTGCACACCGGCGACGTGCGCGTCGACGTGCAGGCAGGCCTGGCCATGCTCGCCCCCATCTGGGGTTACGAGCCGCTGCTCGACATCGACGACGAGACCGCCCGCGAGAACCTCGCGCGCGCCTCGGTGATGGCGCTGTCGTATGTGGCGCAGTCCGCGCGCGGCATCTACCAGCCCGCGGTACCGCAGAAGAAGATCGACGAGTGCACCACCGTCACCGAGCGGTTCATGACCCGCTGGAAGGGTGACCCGGACCCACGCCACACCGAGGCCATCGACGCCTACTGGGTGTCGGCCGCCGAGCACGGCATGAACGCCTCAACCTTCACCGCCCGCGTGATCGCCTCCACCGGCGCCGACGTGGCGGCGTCGCTGTCGGGTGCGATCGGCGCCATGTCGGGCCCGCTGCACGGCGGCGCGCCCGCCCGCGTGCTCCCGATGATCGAGGAAGTCGAAAAGACCGGCGACGCACGGGCTCTGGTGAAGGGCATCCTCGACCGCAAAGAGAAGCTGATGGGCTTCGGCCACCGCGTCTACCGCGCCGAGGACCCCCGCGCCCGCGTCCTGCGCGCCACCGCGAAGCGCCTGGCCGCCCCCCGCTACGAAGTAGCCGCCGCCCTCGAACAGGCCGCCCTCGCCGAACTGCGCGAACGCCGCCCAGACCGCGCCATCGAAACCAACGTCGAATTCTGGGCCGCGGTCATCCTCGACTTCGCCGAGGTCCCCGCCCACATGATGCCCGCCATGTTCACCTGCGGCCGCACCGCAGGCTGGTGCGCCCACATCCTCGAGCAGAAGCAGCTCGGCAAGCTCGTCCGCCCCGCCGCCATCTACACCGGACCGGGCCCCCGCAAGCCGGAAGAAGTCGCCGGCTGGTCCGCCATCGCAGACTGACACCCACTCCCCCGACCGGGCACCGACTCATCGGTGCCCGGTTTTTTGTTCGCTCAACCGTCGAGTCCGGTCGGCAGGTCTACCTTCGAGCCTGCAGGCTCACCTGCGGTGAACAGTCTTCAGCCCAGGTCAGGAGAGTAGCGATGCTGTCGCGAGTCCTGCCAGGAAGCACGGGATGCCGAGGGCGAGGCACGCGAAGGCGGCCAGGAAGCCCACGCCTGTACGGCGGGCATGTGGGCGCCACGCTGTAGGGAACGATCCGATCACTGTGAGGGTGATTCCCAGGATCACGGGGGCGCAAATCAGCCATATCGCATCCCGTAAGTCGGCCACCAGATAAGGCAGGGAGAGGCACACCGTCGCCGCCACGACGGCCAGACAACTCTCTGGGCCGAACCATTCTTCGCGTCGATACGTAAATTCGTTCTTCACAGGGATAGCGCCCAGAAGAGCGCGGAAAACAGCAGAATCACCGACAGGCCGAGCGCTGCGCCCAGCGAACGTGGACTTCTTTTCCACGCGAGTAAGCAGATCACCGACGCCGCTGTCACCGTCAGCAAGCCGAACAGGCTGCCGGCCGGGACGTCTACCGCTGGATATGCGGCATCGGCAAGCTTTGCCGCAACCCCGAAAATGAACATCGCGGCAGCCGCAGAGATAGGTACCCCTAGGGTCGCGGCCTCCCAGAATGTCGGCATCGCTGACAGCTCCCGGAGGCCGGTCTTCGCTGCGCGTCGCACTATCACGTCACCACAGTAGTTCTTCGTACCGAGGGCTCGATTGCCATGTGCGCGAATACAAAAGCAGAGGTTGTCGGGTCAGCTCAGGGAGGTGAAGTCGAGGGCTACGGACTTTCCTCGGTCGACGGTGAAGAAGGCGGCTTCCAGGCGGGTGCCCAGTTCTATTTGGCCGACGGCGGTCAAGGGGACGGGTTGGATCAGGCGGACTCGCCAGGGGGTTGGTTCGTCCCAGGCTCGGAGTTCCAGGTCGAGGCGTAGGACCGGGTCTTCGCGGGCGGTGTAGTCGGTGGCTATGGGGGCTACGGCGAGGACGGTGGCTTCGGCGCGGCGGCCGTTGGCGAGGATCTTGGCGGTGGAGCCGGGGGTGGATTTCGTTTGTTCGGGGAGGTACAGGACGACGCGGTCGGGGTCGCCGGGGTCGACGCGACAGCCGATGGTGTCGCCGGGGCGCATCCATTCCGGGTCCTGGCTACGGATCCGTTGCCGTACGCGCACGTCGTAGGGCAGCTCGTCGGGCAATTGGACCCGCACGCTGAACCGGTAGCCACCCTCGCCCCGGCGCGACCACACCGACAGCACGGTGGCACTCGCCGGCAGCCCCCTGAGCAGCAGTTCCCGGCGTGCCCCCTCCGACAGCAAGCCCGGCCGCCGCCCGAAAACCCACAGCCACCGGTCGAGCAGGTTCCGTCCCGAATCGACCGCGAGCAGAGTCATAGCGGAAGAGTACTGCCAACTACGTTGGCGCCAGGGCAAATTCCCCGCACAAGGCACCGGCCGCGCATCCGGCATCAACGCCAAGCGGCACCGCCTCGGCTCGGGGCGTCACCGAGACCCACGGTCCGCGCACACAGCGGGCAAGGCACGGCGCGGATCGCGCCCGGTCGATCAGCGGCGAAGCGCGGGCCGCAACCGCCGCAGGTGCGGGATCGCCGGTCCGACGTGGGGCGGCTCACAGACCCGCACCCACCGCGACCACCGTCATCCGCCCACCACTAAACTCCCCCGCATGACCAGTGCGTTCCCGACAATTCCCGCCGACCTCAAGCCCGCCGACGGACGGTTCGGCTGTGGCCCGTCCAAGGTCCGCCCGGAGCAGCTGCAGTCGCTGGTGACTGTCGGCGCCTCGGTCTTCGGCACCTCGCATCGCCAGAAGCCGGTCAAGGACGTGGTGGCGCGGGTGCGCAACGGCCTGCGCGAGCTGTTCTCGCTGCCCGAGGGCTACGAGGTGGTGCTCGGCAACGGTGGCACCACCGCGTTCTGGGACGCGGCCGCCTTCGGCCTGATCCGTGAGCGTTCGCTGCACCTGACCAACGGCGAGTTCTCCTCGAAGTTCGCCTCGGTCGCCAAGGGCAACCCCTTCATCGGTGACCCGATCGTCGTGTCGTCGGAGCCGGGCAGCGCGCCCGAGCCCGTGTCGGACCCGAGCGTCGACCTCATCGGCTGGGCCCACAACGAGACCTCGACCGGTGTGTCCATCCCGGTGTCGCGTCCGGCCGGTTCGGAGAACGCGCTGATCGCCATCGACGCCACCTCCGGCGCGGGCGGTCTGCCGGTGAACATCGCCGACTCCGACGTGTACTACTTCGCCCCGCAGAAGTGCTTCGCCGCCGACGGTGGCCTGTGGGTCGCGATCATGAGCCCGGCCGCGCTGGCCCGCGTGGAGGAGATCAAGGCCTCGGGTCGCTGGACCCCGGAGTTCCTCTCGCTGCCCGTCGCCATCGACAACAGCACCAAGGACCAGACCTACAACACCCCGGCCATCGCCACCCTGCTGCTGTTCGCCGACCAGATCGAGTGGATGAACACCAACGGCGGCCTGGACTGGACCGTGAAGCGCACCCTCGACTCGTCCTCGCGCCTCTACACCTGGGCCGAGCAGAGCTCCTTCGCCACCCCGTACGTCACCGATCCGGCGCACCGTTCGCAGGTCGTCGGCACCATCGACTTCGACGATTCGGTCGACGCCGCCCAGGTGGCGAAGATCCTGCGGGCCAACGGCATCGTCGACACCGAGCCGTACCGCAAGCTTGGCCGCAACCAGCTGCGTGTGGGCATGTTCCCGGCGATCGACCCGGAAGATGTCTCCCAGCTGACCCGTTCCATCGACTGGGTCGTGGGTCAGCTGTAATTTTTTGCGGCGCCTGCGGCGCCGCGGGGGTTTGCGCCCTGTAAGACCGGGAGTTGCGGGCACGATTTTTGTTCCTTCGTCGCAAAAATCGCACCCGCAACTCCCGGTCGGCGCAAACCCATTCAGTATTCTCCGGCGCTGACACACGTCGTTCGTCAGCGTTGACACGCTTCGCAAAGTTCGCATTCTTCGCGACATTCCATCCGGCACCGAGCCGTTGATCTATCACCAAAACGCCTGTACACGACCAGGATTCGCGCGCGGAGCTGATCAGATTAGCCGTCCGGGGTGCCCGCGTGCGCGATTTGGGCGTGCGTGTCTGCTGCCGCGGCCAAGTAATGTGCACTACTGTCTAGGAAAGTGGGCGGTGTCCTAACAGACGGAGCCGACGCGATAGGGAGGTAACGGTGCGTGAACTTCGAGTGATCGGGGTGACGCCCGACTCCACGCACATCGTGTGCAGCGACCTCGAGTCCGGCACCAAGTTCCGGCTGCCCGCCGACGACAAGCTCCGCGCGGCGGCGCGCGGCGACCTCGCACGATTCGGCCAGATCGAGATCGAAATGGAAGCGTCTATGCGTCCTAGAGATATCCAGGCCCGTATTCGCGCCGGCGCGTCCGTCGAGCAGGTCACGGCGGAGTCCGGCATGCCGGCGAGCAAAGTCGAGCGGTTCGCCTATCCGGTGCTGCTCGAGCGTGCTCGCGCCGCCGAACTGGCGCAGAAAGCCCATCCGGTGCGGCCGGACGGCCCGGCGCTGGAAACGCTGCACGAGATCGTCACCGCGGCCTTCGCCGAGCGCGGGCACACCATCGAACACGCCGAATGGGATGCCTGGAAAGACGAAAAGGGGTTCTGGGTCGCGCAATTGCAGTGGCGGCACGGGCACTCCGAGATCGCCGCGCACTGGCGCTACCAGCCCGACGCGCACGGCGGTTCGGTCTCCCCGCTCGACGACCCGGCCAACGACCTGATCGATCCGGATTTCGGTCGCGCCCTGCGTGGTCTGGCCACCATGCCAGCACCGTCGGCCCCGGTGGTCGAGGCGCCGGTTCCGGTGGAGCCGCGCCCGCGCGAGCCGATGACGCCTGCGCCGCGCCCGCAGAGCCGTCCGCAGCCCGCGCTGGACGAGTACTACGAGCAGCGTCAGGTCGCGGCAGGCGGTGGGACGGCGGCGATTCCGGCCAAGCCGGCGCCGACGGCCATGCCCGCCACTCCGATGCCTGCCTCGCCGATGCCTACCGCACCGATGCCGACCGCACCGATCCCGGCGGCACCCAAGCCCGCCGCGCCGATTCCGGCGGCGACGGCACCCGCTGCGCCCAGCGAGCCCGCCACACCGACGCCGCCCGCCGCGCAGCAGGACAAGCCCGCCGCCAAGCCGGAGCCGGAAAAGCCGAAGCCCGCACGCAACAAGCGCGGTAAGGCACCGATGCCGTCCTGGGAAGACGTCCTCCTGGGCGTTCGCAGCTCCGGCAACTGACTGTGCACCGGCGGCCCCGAGTTCTCCCGAGAACTCGGGGCCGTGCTGGTCGACAGCGGGGTCGAGCGCACGCCCGGCGCGGCGGCAGCCACCGCACCACGGGTTCCGATAACTGTCGGAGGTGACACGTGAAGTCGGCTTCCACGCTCTGGTATGTCGATACCGCTGATCCCGCCGCCGTCCTGCGCGAACGGCCCGCGTCCGATCCCGTTGCCGCGCAGGCACTGGCGGGTGAGCTGTACGCCGACAACGATGTGCGCCCGATCGTGGTCGGAACACTCGACGGCTGCGCTGGTCCGGATCGCGACGAGGTCTATATCGGGTGTTATCCCGGAGTGACGGTCGTGTGCACCGCCGAGGCCGCGCTGATCGAGCCGACCAGATTGCCCGATCTGCTCGTGCGCCCGCTCGCTTCCGAACACACCTACCTGATCTCGTTCGACACCACCGTGCACTGGGGTGCGTTCGCCCACTGGGAACGTGGGGGATTCCGGCGCTCGTTCAGCTCGACCAGGGTCGACATCCTGGAGAACGAGGGACTGCCCATGGTGTGGGAGCGCGAGTTCTGGGCCGGAGACCATCCGGTGCCGTGGGATCGGGACGACCGGCCGGGCCCGCAATCGCTGCCCTTCGATCCACCCGATTTCGCCGACGCGGCCAATGCTCATTGGCTCGGCTTCCGCTATCTCGAGGCACCCGGGCTAGGCGACCTGCCCGTCTGCGGATTCACGCTGTACCCGAAAGGCCGGGCGCCCGAACCTGTGTCGACCGCGCCTCCCAGGCGCGGTCTGTCCCGCTGGCTGCGCAGGCCCGGTCGGCTAGCCGACGACCAGGTAGACCAGTAGCGCGATCCAGCCCAGCGCCACGCCGACCACCGCCCCCGCGAGCACCCAGCGCACGACCGGCGTGCACCGCCAACGCCACACCGTCGGCGCGACCCCGACCACCGCGATCACGTTCACCCCGATCGCGAGCAGCGGATGCACATCGGCCAGCGCGACACCGAACGCGTACACCGCCACCGCGCCGAGCGCCGCGACGAGCGCGATCACCGTGCCGCCCAACGCCCACGGCACCGAACCCGACCCCGCCCGATAGGGCCCGTCCGGGCTCATGACGTGCGGACTCGTTCGTAGAACGCCATCGCGGCAGCCGTGGCGACATTGAGCGAATCGGTGCCGGGCGACATGGGAATACGTGCGCGAATGTCGGTGGCGCGCATGGCCTCCTCGGTCAGGCCGGGGCCCTCGGCGCCGAGCAGCAGGGCTACCCGCTCGCCCGTCATCGCGGTCGCCAGGTTCACCGCCGCCGGATTCGGGGTGAGCGCGATGACCTGAAAACCGCGCTCCCGCAACAACTCCAGCCCACCCGGCCACTGCGGAATCCGGGCGAACGGAACCCGCAGCACGTGCCCCATCGAGACGCGGACCGAACGCCGGTAGAGCGGGTCGGAGCAGCGGTCGCCGAACAGCACCGCGTCGGCGCCCAGCCCGGCCGCGTTGCGGAACATCGACCCCAGGTTCTCGTGATCGTTGACGCCCTCCAGCACGGCCACCGTGCGCGCACCGTCGAGCGCCTCGTCGACCGTCAACTCGGCCGGGCGCGGCGCGACCGCGAGCACACCGCGATTGAGGTGGAAGCCGACCACCTGGGCCATCACCTCGGCCGTCGCCTGGTAGTAGGGCACATCGAGACCCGCGAGGTCGTCGGCGAGGGCCTCGTAGCGCTTGGCGACACCGAGCAGCGCACTCGGGGTGAAACGCGAGTCGAGCATGCGCTGCACCACCACGACCCCCTCGGCGATCACCAGTCCCTTGCGGCCGGGCAGGTCGGGCCTGCGATCGGCGGAGGACAGGTCGCGAAAGTCGTCGACACGCGGGTCGGCGGGATCGTCGAGGGGAATTACTTCGGCCACCGGATCATCCTGGCATGCTGGAAGCATGAAGCTGGTTCAGTTGATCTTGAACATTCTGTGGGTGGTGCTCTGCGGGTTCTGGATGGCAGTCGGCTACCTGTTCGCGGCGCTGATCTGCTTCGTCCTGATCGTCACGATCCCGTTCGGCATCGCGTCGTTGCGGCTGGCCGGTTACGTGCTGTGGCCGTTCGGGCGCACGGTCGTCGACAAACCGAGTGCCGGGGCGGGATCGCTGCTCGGCAACATCATCTGGTTCGTCTTCGCCGGCTGGTGGCTGGCGCTCGGCCACGTGTTCACCAGTGTGGCGCTGGCGGTGACGATCATCGGGCTGCCGTTCGCCTGGGCCAATCTCAAACTGGTTCCGCTGTCGCTGTTCCCGCTCGGCCACGAGGTGGTACCGCAGCAGGGCTGACTACTCCGAACCCGCGATGATCTGGTTCATGATCGCCACGGCCTGATCGAGCACCGCGAGCTGTTCCGGGCTGAGGTTGGACAGCTGCTCGGTCATCCAGGCCTCGCGCGCGTGCGTCTCGTCGGCGACCAGCGCCCGGCCGGCCGGTGACAGCGACACGATGATCTGGCGTCCGTCGGTGGGATGCGGTCTGCGCTGGACCAACTCGAGGTCGGCGAGGGAGGCGATCACGCGGGTCATCGACGGCGGCTGCACGCGCTCCTTGCCCGCGAGATTGCCGGGCGTCATCGCGCCGTCGCGTGCGAGGGTGGCCAGGGCCGACAGCTGGGTGAGCGAGATCTGCGCTTCGGCACGGCGGCCGCGCAGGTGTCTCGTGAGCCGCACAACCGCCAGCGAGAGATCACCGGCGAGGGCACGGACGTCGGATGGCACTGTCACAGTGCAGAACTCTACGGTACGGCTGTGCCCCCTGATGGGTTTCAGGGCGCTACTGTTTGGGTATGGATGCCGGACCCGTCAGCCGCGAGATGCCGCACCTGCCGCGAAGCCTGGTCGATCCGCGCCCGGTGGTGCTGATCGGTTTCGCCGCCTGGGCGGTGGCGACCGTGCTGGCTTTCGTGGTCCCTGCCTGGGCCGATGCCCGGCCGGTGTGCCTGATGGGCCTGTTCGTCGGCGTGCTCGGCTCGTCGATCTGGCTGGCGCAGCGGCGGTCGGCCCTGCGCGGCGACAAGGGCGCCCAGGTGGGTCTCACCGAGGACTAGACGACCTCGAACTCGTCGCTGGTCCCGGTGAACGGGCGCAGCACGCCGTCGGCGCCGAGCGCGTCGGCGAAGTGCACGAACCGGTGCGTTCCGGGTTCCGCGTCGGCCGGGATGTCCCAGACGAAACGGGCGATCGAGACCGCCGCGTCCTGTTTCCGCCAGTGGAATCGCACATCCCACTCCCCCTCGTTGGCCACCCGGAGCCAGCCGTTCCCGGTTCGGCGCTGCACCTCGAGGAAGGTGCCGCCGCGACGCGGATTGTGTTTCGGATGGGCCGAGACGAATTCGGCCTCCACCCGGCTGCCGCGAGCGGTGCGCCCGGGCTGACGCACGACATCACCGAAATTTCGGCCGGACGGTGTCGCGTCCGGGCCAGGCGCGGCGGCGAGATTCGGCTGCAAGGCGGAGACGTCGCGCGGTGCGGGGCCGCGCCCCGGGACCGCGCCCGCCGCGAAAGCCTCTGCCAGCCTGGTGAATTCCTGCACATACGCGCACAACGTGTAGCGACCGAACAGTGTCGACGCGCCTTCGTACTGTTGCGCGTCGTACTCCTCCGGTGTGGTGACGTATTGGTGGTAGGCATTCGAATAGCCCTGCAACAGCACCTGTTCCACGCCGACGCCGAGCGCCTGCGCGACCGCTCGCCGCACCCGCAAGCCGGCGACGATGGTGAACTCGGCTCCGGCGGCGGCCACGTAGAGGTCGCCGAGCCGGATCAGCTGAAGCGGAACCACATTCGGTACCCACGGCACCGGCGGCATCAACCCGAGTGGAGCGAAGATCGCCTTGGGCGCCTGCGCGTCGGCAAGCCACGCCGGGTGGGGATGGTCGATTCCGCCGAGAAAGTCCACCAGCGGGTTACGTACACCCTCGGGAATGGGTCCGCCGGGCAGGCCGGGGCCGTCCTCCACGCTGCCCGCCGCCAGCGAGAGGCCCGCGGCGGCCGGTGCGGTGCGGTGTGGTGCGCCGTCGGGGGTGAAGCGGCCCTCGACCGTCACGGCCGCGAGATCGACGTAGCACAGCAGCGCATCGATCGCGCTCGTCATCGGTGCCGCCTGGTCGGCGGCGACTCGCGAGGCGGCGTACTGGCGTTCGCCGATGATCCGGGTGTTGTCGAACTCGTCGTCGGTCGGGCCGACGCCCGGTGCGAGCGCGAGGTTCGGGGACATGTCACCGGCGTTGGTCTGCACGAACGCGGCCAGATACGACGGATCGCCGTCGAGATGGCGCACGCCGTGCTCCAGGTGCTCGGCGGCGTAGCTGGCGTAGCCCTTGTTGTCGGAGCTGATGAGCCGGTTCTTGTTGGTCATCGATGTGTTGTGGGTGGCGAACCAGGTGAGCGCGCCGACCTCCTTCGCGCCACGACGGAAGACGAGGGTGGTGACCGCCGGATCGATCGCGTCCGGGAAAGCCGCGCGGTCTTCCACCGGATTGCGGTCGAAGGCCACCCGCGAACGATTCACGCTCGCGTCGCGCAATTCGGCGCGGCCGAGCGCCACCGTGCCCGGCGCGAGGTCGGCGTCGGCGGCGGCGATCGCCTCGACGATGCCGTCGACTTCGGTGTCGTAGACCTGTTGCTGAAATCCGAGCGTCGCGAGCGTATAGGCGTAATCGTGCGCGGAACCGCCACAACTGGAATGCGTGTGAGTCGAAGTGAGGACGACATTTCGTTCGGTATACCGATCACCGAATCGGCGCGCCAGCGCGAGCAGTACACCCCGGTGCACGGACTGGAACAACGCACCGTTCTCCACCGCGACGAACGCGACCCGATTTCCACCCGATTCGATCACGAACGCGCGCGCTCGCGGCCGCAGATGAATTCCCGCGGTCGTCTGTTCGAGTTGTGAGTAGCCCATCATGCCGCATTCCGCGGCGGGGCCCGTGAGATCGGCGATACCGAGCCCGAATTCGAATCCACCGCGCGCGGATTCGGCGTGCGCCTGCGACGCTCCGTGAGCTCCCATGGCCGCGACGAGGGGTACCCCCAGCGTCGAGGCGGCCAGCACGGTACGACGGTTCACAGGCATCCGAACAGCTCCTTCACGGGTGATGTGACGCAGACAACCATACAACTGGTCGCCTGTCCAGGAATTCGGCGCGGTTCGGCGAATTGACTGTTCGCGACGTGAGCGCTTAACTCGCACAGGTGTCCTCCCGATTGAGCGTCGAAGAACGACGAGCCCACCTGATAGAGGCAGCGATCGGTCTCGCCGAGAAAAAGGGCGTGGCGGGCGTGACCACACGCGATGTCGCCCAAGCGGCGGGCGTCTCGCTCGGTGTGGTGCATTACTGTTTCGAAAACAAGGACGCGCTGATGACCGAGCTGGTCAAAGCGCTCTCGATGGAATTACGCGATTCCGTCGATGCGGATGAAACTGTCTGGGCCGATACCGGAACAGGAAAAGAAGCGCTTCACAAATTGGTTCGCCAGGGGCTGGAACTGATGTGGCGCAACATCGAGGCCACGCCGGAACGTCAGCTGCTCACCTACGAGACCACCACCTACGCGCTGCGCGAGGGTGAGTCGACGCCGGCCAAACTCGCCATCGCCCGCGAGCAGTACAAGTTCAACGACAGCACCGTCGCCGACGTGATGGACCACTGCCGCGACGCCACCGGCTGCGACTGGAACATCCCGCTGCCCCAGCTGAGCCGCTTCATCCTCAGCGTCATCGACGGCATCGTGCTGCGCTGGCTCGTCGACGACGACAGCGACGCGGTGCAGGCCCAGCTCGACCTGCTCGCCGAGATGGTCACCGCGCACGCGAACTAACCGCGCGGCACCTGCACGTGCACGGTGCCGTCGGCGTCCCACCACGGCACGCGGACCGTGCCCGAGAACTCGCCGCGCAGAAATACCTCGAGGACTTCGTGCAGCACGAGCGCGCCGGTGGTGTGCGGCGGTGACCACAGCTGCCGCAGCACCACGCCGAGCGGTTCCGTGGCCCAGGTGCTCTGCCTGCCCGCACCGAGCACCTCGGCGCTCACCTGGTCGGACACCAGCGGCAGGTCGAGCAGGGTGGCGAGGGCCTCGGCATGTTCCGGGTCGCCTACCACCAGGCGCTCGGCCGGGATGACGAGGCCGAAGCAGGGCCGGTCGAGGACCATGGCGGTCTCGGCGTCGACCACTGTTCCCGCCAGCGTCCTGACCTGCTCGGGGAGGTCGAGTTCGCGTGGCTCGAGCGCGCCGGACGCGACGGCGGCCGCCAGCCGGGCATGAGTGCGCGAAACCGTTTCGGGAGTCGGGGTTTTCGACGGGTCGGCGAGGGCGTCGAGGAGTTCCTCAGCCAGCTCGGGGGTCATCACGTCGGGACGGACGAGGACCTGACGTAGGGCGTCGGGGTCGGCTGCTGTGAAAGGTGGGAGCAGACCGGCGAATTCGGTGTCGTCCGGGTGGCGGTAGCGGCCGAGGGGGATGCCGTCGATGTGGGCGTGGCGGTGCAGCCACCAGGTGGTGTAACCGTCGCGGTCAGCGAGGAGGGCGCGGGTGCGTGGTTCCGCGAGCAGGGTGCGCAGGGCCTGCGGCCAGCGGGTGTCGTCGACCAGGTCGAGGTCGCGGACGGCCACGAGTTCGCGTGGGTCTTCGGGAAGGCTGTTCCACCAGGCTGATTCGTCGTCCAGGTCATGGTCGGGGCCGAGCGGGTCGGGGTCGGTGAGGACGGCGAAATCCCAACCCACACCGATCGCGCGCAAGGCCTGTTCGCCGAACTCGGCGACCGTCGATTCGGCGACCGTACCGAAGGGTGAGTCGTCGACCAGCACCTCGGCCAGCGGTGCGCCGGGGAGGAGGAGTTCGTCGGCCGGACGCAGTTCTCCTGTGTCGTCGGGCAATTCGAGCAGGCCGAGCCAGTCGGGGAGTTCGTCGGCGCTCACGAACTGGGCCAGATGCAGGACCGCGGTGACCGTGTCCGGGTCGGCCGGGTCGTGTTCGAGGAGGTCACGCAAGCCGGGATCGGTGAGCAGGTCGGTGGCCGAGGCGCTGCGGGCGCCGAGGCGGGCCAGCAGCGGGTGGGTGGCGTCCGGGTGTACCAGACGGGCCCAGTGGACCGGGACGGCGACGGTGAGCTGATCGTCGAGGACGACGGTGCGCGGACCGGTGACGAGGCGGCCGTCGGCCAGGGGGACGGCCAGGGCACCGAACTCCTCGGCTGTCCTCGAATCGGTGACGAAGGGTTCCAGCGTGGAGTAGAAGGTGCGCCACCAGTGCGGGTCTCGTTCGAGGCCGGTGGTGAGGTCGGCCAGGGCTGCCGATGACAGGCGGTGGACGTCGAGGACTGTCAGCTTTTCCTGAGCGGAGCGGGTCGAGAGTTCCGGGATGACCAGGGGGCCGGTGAGGTCGGCGAGGATTGCGGCCAGTTCCGGCGTCAAGTCAGGGAATACGGAGGCGCGAGTGGGGATTTCGACACTTGCCGAGCGGGTGGGTTCGGCCCGCTCGAAGGTGCCGGGGTGCTGCACGGTGCCGACGGACGAGTTGTCGAGGGCGGATACCTCGGCGGTGACCATGTCCTTGCCGAAGGCGTCCTGGTCGACTCCGACGGTTGAGTCGTGGCGATCAGTGGACTCGAAATTCGTTCCGGTGAGGGGATGGAATTCCGCTTGGTTCCGATCGAATTCGTGGTCTGAGCGGTCGCGGGTCGGGCAGACCGGGAGCCACGGGTTCGTGCGGAGTTCGGTGATGATCGCTTCGCGGAGGAGGGCGTCGGCCTCGCTGCGGGCGAACGCGGGGGTGGGGACGAGGACGAGGCGGTCCTTCGGCGGTAAGGCGAGGGCAAAATCGGCATACCCCGAGGCGATTTCGTGCAGGCGAGCGCCGGGAAGGAGCCTGCGGCGGTCGGGTTGCATGGCGATGTCGGCTACGAGGATCGCCGGGAGGGACAGTTCCTCGTCCGAACGAGTTGGCGCCCGCAGGACATCCGGTGCGGCGGGGACCGGGCGACCGTTGACCAGCGGGAGCAGCCAGCGCGCACGGGCGGTGCGGTACTGCCGCCAGTGTTGGGTGCCGTCGGGGCCGGTGATGGTCAGCTTGGTGAGGGCGCCCACCGGCGGGCCCACATGGGTCTTCGTGTCGAGTCCAGGAGCATGGGCAATGTCCGCGCCCCCTTCGGACGTCGGCGCGGCAATCGAGATCTCGCTGCCCGGCTCCGTGTGAGGGCGTGGGGCCGTATCGACGTGGGCAGCCTCGCCCCGTGTGGCGTTCGCGCTGCCGTGTGGCGGGGCGGGGCGGTCGAGGAGGGTTGTGACGCTGGTGAATTCGCTGTCGGCTATGCGGATTCGGTGGAGGGCGGGCAGTTCGAGGAGGAGGTCGGGGGCCTCGGCGCGCATCGAGGCGAGGAGGGCGGTGGGGTCGATGTCGTCGCGGAGGTGGATGACGACTTCGGTGTCGGCGCCCGAGGGTGGGGTGGTGGGGATGGGCCAGGCCAGGCGGAGGGCCGGTGGGGTGAGGTCTTCGGGGTGGGTGATGCCGTTGTCGTGCAGGGCGTTCAAGGTGGCGGTGAGGGAGAAACGGATGGAACCCGTGGTAGAGCGGATCTCCACTTCGTCGCCCACGGAACGCACCGCGGTGAAGCCGACACCGAAACGGCCGACCTGTGCGCCGTCGTCCTTGCCCGAGGCACGCAGCGCCGTGAGCGCGTGCACACCCGAAACACTGAGCGGTGCACCGGTATTGGCGACGTGCAACCGCCGGTCTACGATCCGCACCGTCAGCTCACCGGGCACACCACCCTGCACCGCCGCATCGGCCGCGTTCTGCGCCAGCTCGGTGAGCACCCGGTCCCGATAGCCCGCGGCGACCAAATCGGCCTCACCGGCACTGTCCTCGCGCAACCGCGTCGGCGAATCCCGCCACGCGGCAAGAACTCCGGCCCGCAGCCCCGCGGTACCGAACGGGTCCGCCCCAGCGTTCAGCGCCCCACCGACGATCCGCGCTCCCCGGCGCCCACGACGTGCGTCACACCGGAATCACCCTCGGCAGAAGCAGCATCGGCGACCGAATCCGCCGCGCCCGCGTCGGCACCTCCCGACGAATCAACCCCGGCGTCATCAGTCTCCACACCCGAATCCGCCGCCGCGGCCGACTCGGGTCGGTGCGCAGCTCCGGCAGCCGAAGACTCCTGCGCCGCACCGCTATCCGATTCGACATTCGCCGCAGCGGCGTCGGCCGAAGCATCTACACCGGCGTCGGCACCATTCGAGGAATCCGCCTCGATATTCTCGGTGGTCGCTTCGACAACAGCATCAGTCGAAACACCTTCGGCCGCAGCGGAATCGGTTACGGGAGCATCCTGGGGCTGGGCGACGTCCTCGTTGCGAGTATCAGCGACAACGGCCTCGGTGACCGGTTCCGTCGGCGCAGCAGCATCGCCGGCCCGGTCGGCGGTACCGGTCGCCGCAGCGGAATCGGTTACGGGGGCATCCGCAGGCTGGGCGTCCTGGTTGCGAGTATCAGCGACATCGGCCTGAGTGACTGGCTCCGTTGGCAAAGCAGCATCGCCAGGCTGGGCGGCAACACCGGCCTCGGCGACCGGCTCGGTTGGCGCAGCATCGCCGGCCCGGTCAGCGGCATCGGCCTCGGTGACGACGTCAGCGGCGCTCGACACTCCCGCGTCGGCGGTATCGGTCACCTCAGCGGCGGCGGCAATCGAGGTCGACTCGGTCGCCTCCGTGGTGGGTTCGGCTGCCACAGGGGAAACCGCTGTGTCCGCGACGGATTCAGGGTTGCTCGGTGCCTCGGCCGGGTCGGCGGTCGCCGGTGCCGACGCGAGGCCGACGAGCGGGGCGAAAGCGGCGAGGTCGGTGTTGGCTTCGGCGGCGATGACCTCTTCCGGGGATTCCGGGAGCTCGCCTTCGGCGCGGGCCTTGCGGGCGGCGGCCGCCGCGTCGACCGCTTCGGCTTCGGCCGTTTCCTGCGGAGTGATGTCGATGTAGTCGACGGCGTGGTCGTCGAAGGCCTCGTAGCGGGGGGAGCCGTTGCCGGAGGGGGCGACGACGTCGGAGTGGGCGCCGCAGCCGTATTCGACGTGCACGACGTGGCCGTCGGCACCCATCGCGTTGGCGCACACGCCGAAGGTTTCGCGCAGGGCGCCTGCCAGGGGCAGGAAGAAGCCGCACAGGCCGCAGGTGGAGGGGGCGGCCTTGGCCATCTCGGTGTCGGGGCCGTATTCGCTGTACCAGCGCTGGGCGGCTTCGAGGCGGCCCTCGAGGCTGAGCACCTGGGTGCGGCCGAGGCCCACCTCGCGGGCCACCTCGTCGATCGCCGGGTCGCCGGTGGCGACGTAACCGGGGACCAGGCGCGGATCGTCGGCGGGCGGGGCGAGCAGGTCGCCGGGGCCGAGATCGCCGGGGCGCACGCGCTGCTCCCACGGGACGAACTCGGGGGCGATCAGGGCGTCGGGGCCGGGCAGCAGGGCCGACTCGCTGACGGTCGCGTGGTCGGCACCAGGCGGCGCGGCGACCACGACGGCCCACTGCCAACCCCGGTAGCCGGGCAGGGTCGCCTCGAACCGGTGGGTGGCCGACGAGTCGTCCTCGGCGGTCACCCCCAGATGGGCTCCGACCCCGTCGGGTTCCAGCTCGACGAGCGCACGAAGTGCGACCTCGGCCGCCTGGGCCAGAACGGGACGCACGCCGGACTCCGAAACAGATACTGCGCTCACGGCATACATTTTGCCGTATGAAGTGCAATCGGAGTTCGTTGGCCGTCGCAGTGCTGGTCAGCGTGCTCGGCGTGAGCTCCTGCGGGGGCCAGGATGAGTCCGGTCCGCCGCGCTGGCGGGTGGAGGTGATCGGCTCGTCACCGCACGATCCGTCGGCGTTCACCCAGGGGCTCGAGGTGGTCGACGGATTGCGCTACGAAGGCACCGGCATGTGGGGCGTGTCGAACGTCCGCGTCAGCGACCAGGTCTCGGGTGTGGAGCGGGCGCGCGTCGACCTGCCCGGCCGGATGTTCGGCGAGGGACTCACCCGGGCGGGCGACATCGTCTGGCAACTGACCTGGCGCGACGGCGTCGCCTTCGCCCGCGACCCGCACACCCTCGCCGAAACCGGCCGCGCCACCTACGAGGGCGAGGGCTGGGGGCTGTGCGCTCAACCGGGCCGCCTCGTCATGAGCGACGGCACCCCGAAACTCACCTTCCGCGACCCACTGACCTTCGCCGAAACCGGGTCGGTGACCCTGCATGGCCTCGACGACCCGAAACCGAACGAACTCGACTGTGCACCCGACGGCACCGTCTACGCCAACAACTTCCCCACCGACGACATCCTGCGCATCGACCCGGAGACAGGCCACATCACCGCGATCATCGACGCGAGCGGCCTGCTCACCCCCACCGAACGGCAGCGCACCGACGTCCTCAACGGCATCGCCCACCTGCCCGGCACCGACCGCTTCCTACTCACCGGCAAGTACTGGCCGCGACTATTCGAGGTACGGTTCGTGCCCCGCTGAGGGAGTGTGGCCGACACTGCTCGCCCGCGAGTGAACGCCGAAAGCCCGAGTACGACAGAATTGGGCTGTGACTACTCCCCGCGATCCATCCGGTCCTGACCGTGGTCGCCGGGACGGCAGTGCCTCGGGTGCACCACCCGGTCGGCACCCCGGCTTCGGGCATTACCCGCCCCCATCCCCGCCGCGCAAGGTCTTCCCACACATCGAGCCACCGACCGCGCCGGTTCGTTCGCGCGGCCGGTTCGGGCGTGATCCCGACCCTGGCGCCACCACGCCGTTGGCGAGCCCGAAACGCAACGGCGCCGGTCGCCCGCGCCCCGACACACCGGCAGGCGGCCGTCCGCACCCGGACCACGACGGACCGGCAGGCAGCCACCCACACCCCGATCCGCTCGACGGACCGGCAGGAACCCGCCCGCTCCCCCGCGCCGATGAACCCGCCGACGATCCGCCCAAGCAGCGGGTGCCGCGCAAACTGACGGTCACCCGCGTGGCCGCGATGCGCAGTCGCGAACTCACCGAACGCGGTATCGCCACCTTCCAGCGCGCGGCCAAGGCAGACGGCGCCGACCAGTCCGGGCTCACCGCCCTCACCTACGCCACGATGGCCAACTTCGCGCTCGACGCCGCGATCGCCGTCGCCCTGGCCAACACGTTGTTCTTCGCGAGTGCGACCGCTGAGTCGAAAACCAAGGTCGCGCTGTATCTGCTCATCACCATCGCGCCGTTCGCGGTGATCGCGCCGCTGATCGGGCCGCTGCTCGACCGGCTGCAACGCGGTCGCAGGCTGGCGCTGGCCACGACCTTCGGGTTGCGGGCGCTGTTCGCGGTGCTGCTGATCTTCAATATCGACACGTGGGGGCTGTATCCGCTCGCCCTGTGCATGATGGTCGGCTCGAAATCGTTCGCGGTACTCAAGAGCGCGGTGACGCCGCGCGTGCTGCCACCGGACATCGACCTGGTCCGTACGAATTCGCGGCTCACGGTGTTCGGCCTGGTCGGTGGCACGATCGGGGCGGGCGCGCTGGCCGCGCTGGCCGCGCTTGCCGCCGGCTCCACGGGTGCACTGGTGTTCGCCACGGGCATCGCGATCGCGGGCGCCTACCTGAGCCTGCGGATCCCGTCGTGGGTGGAGGTCACCGAGGGTGAGGTGCCCGCCACGCTGACCTATCACGGCGCCGACGCGCGTACCGAGGTGCTCGAGCCGGGCAAGGAATCGGCCGTGCCCGCCAGGAAACGCAGGCAACCGCTTGGCCGCGCGGTGGTCACCGGACTGTGGGGCAACAGTTCCATCCGCGTGCTCACCGGGTTCCTGACCTTCTACATCGCCTTCGTCGCCAAGGGTTCCGGCGGCAGTCCGACCGAGCAGGCGGCCATGCTCGGTCTCGTCGGCGTAGCGGCCGGTTTCGGCAATTTCGGCGGCAACGCCACCGGCGCGCGATTGCAGCTCGGCAGGCCCGCGCTGGTGGTGCTCGGGTGCACCGCGGCGTGTGTGGCGGTCGCGCTGTTCGCGGTGTTCACCGGCAACCTGTTCGGCGCCGCGGTGGCCGCGCTCGTCGCGTCGGCGGCCAGTGCGCTGGCCAAGGTGTCGCTCGATGCGGCCATCCAGGACGACCTGCCACCGGAGTCGATCGCCTCCGGTTTCGGCCGGTCGGAGACCGTTCTGCAGCTGAGCTGGGTGATCGGCGGGGCGGCCGGTGTGCTGCTGCCGACCGAGTTCTGGAAGGGTTTCGCGGTGATCAGCGTGATCCTGGTTGCCGGGCTCGCGCAGACCTTCGTCAGCTATACCGGGCACACCCTGCTGCCGGGCTTCGGCGGCAACCGCCCGCAGCACGCCGAGCAGGAAGTGCCGACCCATCCCCGCGAAACAGGAGACCCGCACTGGTGAGCAAGCCCAACGTCCGCACGAACTTCGCGCTGGTCGCGGTGGGCCTATTGGCCCTGGCCGCGGTGACCGCAGGCGTGGTGGCCTACGCCGTATCCAAGGCGCCCAAGCACTATCCCGAACTCACCGTGTTCGCCAACGGCGAGTCCGTCGTCGTCGAGCCGTACGGGTACTGCGAGCTGTCGAACGGGGAGTGCGTCAACGACGAGTCGACGTACTACATCCCGGCCACCTCGGGTAAGCCGGTGCAGGTGTCGTTGCCGACCAGCGTCGCCGAGGCGCCGTGGATCGTCGTCACCGTGTACGAGCGCCCCAACGGCGAGCAGTTCGAACGCATCCTGAGCTTCATCGACTACCCGGCCGAGACGCGTTTCCTGAGCCTGGACACCCAGCCCGAACCCGAGCTGCGCCTGGCAGGTTTCGAGGTGCGGCTGCCGATCGTCTACACCGACCCGGCCACCGGCCAGGAGATGTACGACGTGCACGGCCTCTGGCGCGTCGGCACACCGCAGCCCTGAGAGAATCGGCGCCTGGCTTCACCAGGCGCCGATCTCAGTGATCCAGTTCGCGGGCTACCGCGCGGACCACTTCGGAGATGCGCTGGGACATCTTGCGGTCCGGGTACTTGCCGCGGCGCAGGTCGGGCTGGACCTTGGTCTCGAGCAGGGTGATCATGTCCTCGACCAGGCCGTGCAGCTCGTCGGGCGACTTGCGCGGGCCCGCGTCCTTGCGGGCGGGCTGCGCGCCACGCTCACCGCGGGCGACGGTCGGGGGCGCCTCGAGCAGCTTGAGGCTCAGCGCCTGCGGACCGCGACGACCGGCGGCCATCCCGAATTCGACCCGCTGGCCCGGCTTGAGGCCCTCGACTCCTTCGGGCAGCGCGGAAGAACGGACGTAGACGTCCTCGCCCTCGTCTTGGGAAAGGAAGCCGAAGCCCTTTTCGACGTCGTACCACTTCACCCGGCCGGTCGGCACTGCGCTCACCCGTTCATCATTCGATACCCGAACCCTTGTGGCCCGGGTTACTACCTGCTGCTTGTCGCGAAAAGAACGCGCCCCACAACAAGGCAGGACGCGATGTGGTCAGAGTCTACCCCGGTGGCTATACCGCGAGCACATCAGTTTTACGGTGCACCCGTGACCAACTCACCTCAACCGCCCGCGCGACGTTCCAGTGATCGGCTGCTGCAAGTGGCGGTGGCGCTGTTCGGCATCGGGATTCTCGCCGTCGTCGCCATCTTCGTGACGCCGATCATCTCCGACACGGAACCGGGCCTGTGGCTGTATCTGCTCGCGATGCTCGCGCCGGTGGGCTTCCTGCTCGCGATCGTGTTCGCCCTGTGGTCGGGTCGACGGGCACGGTGAACCGGTTATCCCGATGGTTCGATACCCAATCTCTTGTGTGATCCTCGTCACATAACAGCTGGGTAACGAACTGTGCGTGCAACGGTCACGCACACCCGGCGCCGCGACTACCTGCGCGGACGCCTCCGGGACAACCCTGAGACCACCCTGATACCCACCCGCACACGCCGGTTACCAAATAGTGACTTTCCCCGCTGACCGTCGTACCGTTTCTCTCAGCCGGGGCAGGCCCCCGGAACCACCGGCCCGCCGCACCGAACCTCACCCCGCGGGTACCGGACCCCGATTGGAATCAAGGGGTGAGGGCGGACCGGGAGACCTCTCAGTCCGGACCACATGCAGGTGCGAACGAGAGGAAGAAACCCGATATGAGTGGACGCCACCGCAAGCCGACTTCCACCGGGCGCACTGCTGCCAAGGTCGCCGTCACCGGCGCGATCTTCGGCACCGCAACCGCTGCCCTCGCCGGAAACGCCAGCGCGGCCCCCGACTCCGACTGGGATCGCCTCGCACAGTGTGAAGCCGGCGGCAACTGGGGTATCAACACCGGCAACGGCTACCAGGGTGGGCTGCAGTTCTCGCCCTCCACCTGGGCCGCACACGGCGGTGGGGAGTACGCCGCCACCGCAAACCAGGCCACCCGCGAACAGCAGATCGCGGTCGCCGAAAAGGTTCTCGCTTCCCAGGGTTGGGGCGCTTGGCCCTCCTGCTCGGCCAAGCTGGGCCTGAGCAGCGGTCCGACCGAGCGCGCCGTGCCCTCGACCCCGAGCTGGGTCCCCGAGGTCAGCGTGCCGCAGGTGCAGGATCCGAGCCAGGAAGTCTTCTCGGCCGTCGATCGCGCCCTCACCGTCGCCCAGCAGCAGGGCGTCGCCGTGCCGCAGGCGGCCATCGACTTCGTCAACAACGCCAAGGGCACCCAGCTGGACCCGGCGGTCATCGACTTCTTCGAGGCGAACAAGGGCCTGCTGCCCTCCTGATCCGCCTTACAACAAGAGCCCGCATCCTCGTCCAGGATGCGGGCTCTTGTCTTTCCCGTTCGAATTACACCCGATTGATGACAGTGTGCGGGTGCACATACGGCAGCGTCGCGGCCGGAACGGGAAACTCGGTGTCCTCACCGAAAGGCGAGAGATTACCGGCGCGGGTCGCCGACAGTTCGGTGACGGCGTGCTCGCCGTCGGCCACCTCGGGCCAGCCGTTGTCGACGTAGGGTTTCTTCGATTTGTTGACCACGGGGTCATTCTGGCATACCGGGCACGTACTCTGAATCCGATGATCGCGACCGACTCCCTCGCCGATTGGCTAGGTGCGCGCACCGACGCCCAGCTGGTGAAACTGCTGCAGTTGCGGCCCGATCTGGCGGTGCCGCTGCCCGCGTCGATGTCGGTGCTCGCGGTGCGGGCTCAGCAGCGGGCCTCGGTGCTGCGTGCCGCCGACGACCTGGACACCCTCGACTTCGCGATCATCGAGGCGCTGGCGGCCCATGAGGACGCACGCACGATCGGCACCGCGCACACCCCGCTCACCCGGACCGCGCTGCACGCGCAGCTGAAGGACCGGGTCACCAAGACGGCGTTCACCGCCGCGCTCGCCCGGTTGCTCGACCGCGCGCTCGTGTGGGAGACCGGTGACGGCCTGCACCTGGCGCCGAGTGCCGTGGAGGCCCTCCCGTGGCCGCTCGGGGCGACGACGGCGCTACCGGACGCGCTCACCGAGCCGGAAGTACGCACGGCGCTGAACGCGGCCGGCCCCGCCGAGCGGGCGCTGCTGGACAAACTGGCGACGACCGGTCCGCGTGGGCGCACGCGGGACGCAGCGCCCGACGCGCCCGCCGACCGCCCGGTGCAGCGGCTGCTCGCGGCGCGGTTGCTGCGCTGGATCGATGACGAGACCGTCGAACTGCCGGTCACCGTCGGACAGGTGTTGCGTGGCGAACCCGTCACCGATCCGCATGCCCTCGCCCCGCCCAAGCCCGCACTCACCAAGCACGCGCCCGCCGAGGTGAACGCCGTCGGCGCGGGTGAGGTGGGCGAGCTGCTGCGCGACTGCGCCGACCTGCTCGACGCGCTCGGCACACTTCCCGCCCCCGCGCTGCGCGCCGGTGGACTCGGGGTGCGCGAGCTGCGCAGGCTGGCCAAGCAGACCGGCGTGGACGAGCAGCGCACCGGCCTGCTTCTCGAACTGCTCGCCGCCGCGAAGCTGGTCGAGAAGGGTCTACCCGAACCGCCGCCCGACCTGGATTCCACCGACGACTTCTGGGCGCCGACACCCGCCGCCGACGCCTGGCTCGACGCGCCACCCGCCACACGCTGGGTGACGCTCGCCCAGGCGTGGCTCGAGCTGGACCGGATGCCGTGGATGATCGGGTTGCGCGACGCCGCCGACAAGCCGATCGCGGCGCTGTCGGCCGAGCTGCGGATCCCGCACGCGGTGCGCGACCGGCACGCGATCCTGGGCCTGCTCGCCGAATACCCCAGCGGCACCCAGGTGTCGCCCGCCGATCTCGGGAAACTGCTCGCGTGGCGAATGCCGAGGCGGCGCAGGCACTTCCGGCTCGACGTGGTGACAGCGACTCTCGCCGAGGCGGCGACCGTCGGTCTGCTCGGACGTGGGGCCCTCGATTCGGCCGCCCGTGCCCTGCTGCACGGCAGCCCGACGAGCGTGGCCGATGCCGAGGCCGAGATGGCCGCCGCCCTACCGGAACCCGTCGATCATGTCCTCGTGCAGGCCGACCTCACGGTGATCGCACCCGGTCCGCTCGTGCCCGAATTGCGCAGCCGGATCGCGCTGGTCGCCGATGTGGAATCCGCGGGTGCGGCGACGGTGTATCGCGTGGGGGACGCCTCGGTGCGTCGCGCGCTCGATGCCGGACTCACCGCCGCCGAGTTGCACGCCTTGTTCGCCAACCACTCCCGCACCCCGGTGCCCCAGTCGCTGACCTATCTCATCGACGACGTGGCCCGCCGGCACGGGCAGCTGCGCGCGGGGATGGCGCAATCGTTCCTGCGCAGCGACGACCCGGCGCTGCTCGCCCAGGTGCTGTCGGCCCCCGTGGCCGAGACATTGGCGCTGCGCGCGATCGCCCCCACGGTCGCGATCGCGCAGGCGCCGCTCGGCGAACTGCTCGAGCGGTTGCGGGCGGCGGGCTTCACGCCCGCGGGCGAGGATTCCGGCGGCGCCATCGTCGACCTGCGGCCGCGTGGAGCACGCATCGCCGTTCGCCCCCTGGCTCGCAGGCCCTACCGGCCCAGCCCGCCGTCGGACGATCAGCTCGCTCAGCTGGTCACCGAACTGCGCGCGGGCGAGCGGGCGGCGGGTGCCCGCACGTCCCAGTCGGTCCGTGCCGACGGCACCCGCACGGGCACCCAGGCCACCCTCGCGCTACTCCAGCTGGCCGCCCGGGTGGGCCGCCCGGTGAACATCGGTTACGTCGACGCCCAGGGCGTGGCGAGTCAGCGGGTGGTCGAACCGGTCCGGGTCGGCAACGGACAACTGGACGCCGTCGACCCGGTGACCGGAGCCACCCGCCACTTCACCCTCCACCGCATCGCGTCGGTGGCTCTCCTGGACTGACCCGTCAGGGCTTGGCCATGCAGAACGTCGTCTTGGGGTCCGGGACCGTGCGGTACAGCGTCGCGTCCATGCCGCACAACATCTCGTCGGTCTCGCCGTCGATGCGCTTGACCACCTTGAACGTGGCTTCGGGCGCGGTGCAGTCCACCGCCTCGACCGGGCGGGTGCCCGCGTCGGCGTAGCAGGCGCCTTCGGCGAAGTTGGGCGACAGGCACAGACCGGTCTTGGTGTCGCCCACCGTGCCGTTGAAGGTGGCGTTCTGGGCCGTACAGTTCAGCGGCGCGGCGCCGACCTGCGCGATCCGGTAGTTCGACTTCGCCGACGAGCAGTCGCCGACGGTGGCCTTCATCGCGTCGACCGCGTTGTCGGTGACCTCGACGCACGAGCCGACGGCAGGCGCCGACGACGCCTCGCTGTCACCCGAGCACGCCGCTACCGCCCCGACCAGCGCGACTGCCGCCACTGGCGCGAACACGAGCCGGACAAGCAGCCGCTTTCCTGGGAAAAACACTCCAAAACCTCACTCACCGAACGGTTCAGCCGATATGACCGCCGGTGACGATACCCAAACGCCCACCTCCGCCGCTCCCCCCATGGATACGATCGGAGGATGACCATCGACGATGTCGCGGGCGAGCTGTACGGTCTCGACCCGGCCGACTTCGTCGCGACACGCACCGAACGTGCGGCCCAGGCCCGTGACGACGGCGATCGCGAGCTGGCCAAGGCCATCGGTGCCCTGCGCAAGCCGACGGTCGCGGCGTGGACGGTGAATCTGCTGGCCCGGCACGCGCCGAAGGAGATCGCGGCGCTGCTGGATCTGGGTGACGCGCTGCGGTCGGCACAGCGTCAGCTCTCCGGTGACAAGTTGCGCGCGCTCGGTGCGCAACGTCAGCAGGTGGTGAACGCCATGACCAAGCGGGCGGGTGAGCTGGCCGCCGAGCACGACCGCCCCGCGAGCGAGCAGGTGTTGCGGGAGGTCGGTCAGACGCTCACGGCCGCGCTGGCCGACCCGGATGTCGCCGACCAGGTCCGAGCCGGGGTGCTGCCCGCCACGGTCACCTATGACGGTTTCGGTCCGGCCGGGCTGGTCGCGATCACGGGCGGCAAGGGCAAGGCTCCGGCGAAGAAGGCTCGTCCAAAGAAGTCGACCGAGGACGCCGAGGCGGCCCGGCGCGCCGAGGCGAAGCAGGAACTCGACGACGCGGAGTCCGGGCTGGCGGAGGCCGAGGCCGCCCGCAATGAAGCGGAAGAGGCTGCGGCGCAGGCCAAGTCCGAACTCGACGAAGTCGAGCAGCGGATCGAGCAGTTGCGCGCCGACCTCGAGCACGCCGAGCAGCAACGGCATTTCCTGCGGACCGCCGAGCACCGCGCGCGTGGTGAATTGACCTCGGCCAAGACGCAATTCGAGCGGATGCAGCGGTGGGTCGAGCGGGCACGCTCCCGCCTCGAGGAGAACTGACCCTATCGGCGCAATGTTCCCGGGAACAGGAATGTTTCGCGCGGCGGGGTCGTACCGTCCAGCCATTCGGACAGGAAATCGCCGAGTGGCATCGAGGTCCGGCTCTGGACGAACGCGCGGAATTCCGGCATCGAGGCATGGCCGTCGCGGTGGGCGTTCACGAAATCCTTGACGGCCGTGAAGAACACGTCGTCACCGATCAGTTTGCGCAGGGCGTGCAGGAAAAGGGGGCCACGCCAATAGACGGAGGTGAACTCGCTACCGGCGCCGGGGTCGGCCAGCGGGTACGTCCAGAAGTCTTGCTCCCACCGGTATTTCGCGATGTCCTCACGGTACTTCGCATCCACATCGACACCGTCGACGCGCTCGATCCACAGGTAGTCGGCGGTATAGCTGGCGAAGCACTCGTTGAGGCAGATATCGGACCACTGCCGTACCGACATGGTGTCGCCCCACCACTGATGTGCCAGCTCGTGCACCACGGTATTGAGATCGGCCCACGGCGCGTAGGTGGGCCGGGTCTGGGTTTCGAGCGAGAACGGGACTTCGGCGTCCACATAGATGCCGCCGGCTACCTCGAAGGGGTAAGGACCGTAGAGGTTTTCGAGGAAGTCGAGGATCTCGGGGAGGCGTTGTTCGTCGGCGCGATTGTCGTCGGAATCGGGGGCGAACGCGCTCAGCACCGGTGTGCCGTCGGCACGGCGCTGTTCGAGAAAGGTGAAGTGGTCCACGGCGATGGTGGTGAGGTAGCCGAGCACGGGGCTGCGGGTTTCCCAGCTGGTGTGCAGCTTGCCGTCGCGCGCCTCGTGGCGGGTGCGCGCACCGGTCGACATCACCTCCCATTCGGCGGGCACCGTGGCGTGCAACGTGAAAGTCGCCTTGTCCAAGGGTGTGTCGTTGAGCGGGTACCAGCTGCTCGCGCTGTGCGGCTGGCCGATGGCGAAGGCGCCACCGCTCGGCGCGTACGTCCACCCCTCGCCCTCGGTGTCGGCCGCCTCGCCCGCGTAGTCGATGACAATGCGCATCGGCAGTCCGGGCAGCAGCGGCAGCAGCGGGGAGACGACGAGTTCGTGGTCGCCCTCACGCGCGAACCCGGCAGGCTGGCCGTTGACGGTCACCATGAGCACATCGGGACCGCGATAGTCCAGATTGAATTGCGCCAGCGGCTGATTCACCCGCGCATCGATGCGCGCGGTGCCGCGCAACTGATGGGTCGGTGGGTCGTAGTCGACGGTGATGTCGTAATGGCTCACGTCGTAGCCGCCGTTGCCGTCGAGCGGGTAGTACGGATCGCCGAGCCCCGGCGCACCGACCAGGCCCGGATCCGCTGCTACCGGCGGGATTCCCAGTGCGAGGAGCGCCAGCACCACCACCGAACCTGCCGACCATCGCATGCCGCGGACCCCCATTCTCGCCGACTCGGATCCGAGTATCGTCGCAGGCGAGCGCCGTTCAGGCCAGTTCCGGCGGCAGGTGTTGCGGGTCGAGCATCAGCCGCTTGGTCGCGGTGCGGCGCACCCGCGCGGCGAGGGCGAGATTGTCGGCGAGCAGGCGCCATTCGAGGTCGGAGATGGTGTCGCGGGCCCGCTCGATCACCGTGCGGTCGCGGGTGCCCCAGGCGATCGGCATGGCCGTCACCAGCTGCCAGCGTTCGCCGACCTGACGGGGTGCGCCGTCGGTGCGCACCGCAACCGACGGCACCCGCTCCCCCAGTGTCGGTTCGTGGCCGGGCAGCGCGCGCACCTTGCGGGTGACCAGGGCCCAGCCCCGCGCGGACGCGGTGGCTTCGGCGGTGTCGACGAGGGCGAGCAGGATGATCCCGTTCGGTTCCGCCGCACAGACGACGGCGGGCACGAGAACCCCGTCGCGGTAGAGCTTTTCGATATCGGAGCGGTGCGGTGTCCACAGCGCGACCCACAGGGCGATGACCGCGGCGAGGGCACACACGAAGGCGAGCAGATACCCCCAGGCCTGCCCGCTCCACAGGAACGCGGCGGTGGCCGCGACGGCCAGCCCGGCGGCGAGCAGGGCGAGCACCCGCATCCTGCGTAATCCGGTGAAGGTCTCGTTGACCGCATGAGCATGCTCACGGTCGACCTCGAATTCGAAGCGGCGCACGTTTCCTTCCTAGCACAAGTTGCGGAGGTGTTGCCTCCACTTATCTGCCGGGGGTTCCGACCCGCACGCTACCGGCACCTGAGCGGGGAAACGGCGCTACACGCCGCTGTCCCCGATGGCCGGCCCGAGCAGATCGTCGGCATCGGTGATGCGGTAGGCATACCCCTGTTCGGCGAGGAAACGCTGACGGTGCGCGGCATATTCGGCGTCGAGGGTGTCGCGGGCGACCACCGAATAGAAATGTGCCTGTCCCCCATCCTGTTTCGGCCGCAACAGTCTACCGAGACGCTGGGCCTCCTCCTGCCGTGAACCGAAGGTGCCCGAAACCTGCACCGCCACCGAGGCTTCCGGCAGGTCGATGGAGAAGTTCGCCACCTTGCTCACCACGAGCACAGGGATCTCACCGGAGCGGAAGGCGTCGAAGAGTGCCTCGCGTTCGCGGTTCTTCGTCGCCCCGGTGATGACGGGAGCGTTCAGGTCGATACCGAGTTCCTCGAGCTGGTCGAGGTAGGCACCGATCACTAGGGTGGGTGCGCCCTCGTGCCTGGCCAGGATCGACTCGACGACCGGGATCTTGGTGCGCGCGGTGGAGCACAGTTTGTAGCGCTCCTCCGGTTCGGCCGTGGCGTAGGCCATGCGTTCGGCGTCGGTGAGCGTGACTCGCACCTCGATGCACTCGGCGGGGGCGATCCAGCCCTGCGCCTCGATGTCCTTCCACGGCGCGTCGTAGCGTTTCGGGCCGATCAGTGAGAACACGTCGCCCTCGCGGCCGTCCTCGCGCACCAGCGTGGCGGTGAGCCCGAGCCTGCGGCGCGACTGCAGATCGGCAGTCATCCGGAAGACGGGCGCGGGCAGCAGGTGCACCTCGTCGTAGATCACCAGACCCCAGTCGCGGCTGTCGAACAGCTCGAGATGCTTGTACTCACCCTTCGATTTACGGGTGATGACCTGGTAGGTCGCGATGGTGACCGGACGGATCTCCTTGCGCTCACCGGAGTACTCGCCGATCTCGTCCTCGGTGAGGGTGGTGCGCGCCAGCAGCTCACGCCGCCACTGCCTGCCCGCGACGGTATTGGTCACCAGGATCAGCGTGGTCGCCTTCGCCTTGGCCATCGCGGCGGCACCGACCATCGTCTTGCCCGCGCCACACGGCAGCACGACCACACCCGAACCGCCCGCCCAGAACGAGTCGGCGGCCATCTCCTGGTAGTCGCGCAGGTGCCATTTGCCCTCGGTGTAGTCGAGGCCGATGTCGTGCGCCTCACCGTCGACATACCCGGCCAGGTCCTCGGCGGGCCAGCCGATCTTCAGCAGCATCTGCTTGATGTGACCGCGCTCGGACGGGTGCACGATCACCGTGTCGTCGTCGATGCGGGCACCGAGCATGGGCGCGATCTTCTTGTGCCGCAGCACCTCCTCGAGCACCGCGCGGTCCAGGCTCACCAGGCACAGGCCGTGCGCGGGGTGCTTGACCAGCTGCAACCGGCCGTAGCGGCCCATGGTGTCGACGATGTCGACCAGCAGCGGCTGCGGCACGGCGTAGCGCGAGAAGTTCACCAGCGCGTCGACCACCTGCTCGGCGTCGTGACCGGCCGCGCGGGCATTCCACAGCGCCAGCGGGGTGATGCGGTAGGTGTGCACGTGCTCGGGGGCACGCTCGAGCTCCGCGAACGGCGCGATGGCCTGACGCGCGGTGCCTGCCAGCTCGTGGTCGACCTCGAGCAGCAGGGTCTTGTCGCTCTGCACGATCAAAGGACCGTCTGTCACAGCACTCCGTATCTTTGCGGCCGGGGCCGCGGGTTCGGGGCCTGTAACCCTTCGATTCAGCGCTCGAGACTCGCGCTGCGCGCATGCGCTTCGAGCGCTGAATCGAAGGGGCGGCCCCGAACGGCTCGTAAGACTCGCCTGTGCGGGGTTGCGTTCGGCCGGGATTGTCGGGATTGGTGAGCCGTTCCGGGGAGGTTCGGCAGCTCGATCGATTGTACGGACCTGCGGTGACAGGGTTCGGCGTCGCGATGGCGGGCTGTTGAGCGCCCGGCCGCGAACCACTGCTCTGTGGCTCGTGACCGAGGCGGTGTGGATCTCGGACCGAGGCCGGTGACGGCACGACGACAGCGGTCCAGCGATCGTCGACTGGACCGCGACATGCCTCGCTGACCAGGTCAGACTCGTCTCATGCTTCAGACGGCGGCGGTTTTCGGTGTGGGGGCGGCGGCGCTCGGGATGGTGCTCACGCCGGGGCCCAACATGATGTACCTGGTCTCGCGGACGGTCGCGCAGGGGCGCCGGGCGGGCATGATCTCGCTCACGGGTGTGGCGGCCGGGTTCGGGGTGTATCTGCTGGCCGCGACGGCGGGGATCACGGCGTTGTTCGCGGTGGTTCCCGGGCTGTATCTCGCGCTCAAGCTGGCCGGTGCCGCCTACCTACTGTGGTTGGCGTGGCAGGCGATCCGGCCCGGTGGAGTCTCGGTGTTCGCGCCCGCCGCGCTGCCCGCCGATCCGGCTCGGCGCCTGTTCACGATGGGTTTTCTCACCAACCTGCTCAACCCGAAGATCGCGATCATGTACATGGCCCTGATCCCGCAGTTCATCGACCCGGCCCTCGGTTCGCTGTGGTTGCAGAGCCTGTCGCTCGGCGCGATCCAGATCACGGTGGCCCTCACGGTCAACGCGCTGATCGTCCTCGGTGCCGCGGGCCTGGCCGCCTTCCTCACCGCCCGCCCGCTGTGGTTGCGCATCCAGCGCTATCTGATGGGCACCGCCCTGGGCAGCATCGCGATCCTCCTCGCGACCGACCGAACCCGCCCCGCTCCGGTGTAAGGCGCGCGCCGACCTGCCCCGGCGCGCTGGAGGGCGTGCGCTGCGACACATGGGCGGGTGTGCGGTCGCCGGGGGTCGCCGTGCCACCCTGCTTGCAGCGGAAAGGAGCGGGTGGTGAGTGGTGTGGTGATGGCGGGCGCGCTGGCGGCGCAGCTCGACGAGGCGGTCACCGTGGTGCATCGCAGCGGCGAGCTGCTCGGGGTGATCTCGTTCGCCGCGTCGGGTGCGCTGGTCGCGGTGCGCAAGCGGCTCGACCTGTTCGGGATGGTCGTGCTCGGCTGCGCGACGGCGCTCGGCGGCGGCATCGTGCGCGACCTGCTCATCGGACGCACCCCGCCCGCCGCGTTCACCGACCTGACCTTCCTGACCGCGTCGATCGTGACCGCGCTGATCCTGTACTTCATCGCGCCCTCGCCACGGCTCACCAAGGGCCCACTCGAAGTGGCCGACGCGATCGGGCTCGGACTGTTCTGTGTCACCGGCACCGTGATCGCCGACTCGGTCGGCCTCGGCGCGCCGACCGCCGCCCTGCTCGGCATGACGACAGCCATCGGCGGCGGCGTGCTGCGCGACGTGCTCAGCGGCGAGGTACCCCTGGTGCTGCGACCCGACCAGGATCTCTACGCGATCCCCGCCCTGTTCGGCGCCGCGACCACCGCCGTCCTGCTGCACCTGGACATCTACCAGACCTGGACAGGATTGCTCGCCGCCGCGGGCGCCGTCGGATTCCGTTTGCTCGCACGGCATTACGGCTGGCACGCACCCACCGCCCGCCACGCCCGGGACTGACCGGCAGTCTCGCCGATCAGCGAGTCGCGACTCCCGCGCGCAACCGGCGGGCGCCCTCGTCGATGGTTTCGTCCCGCTTGCTGAAGGTGAAGCGCACCAGGTGTTTCCACTCGTCGGGATGGTCGACGAACGCGCTCACCGGCACGGCGGCCACGCCGAGCCGAGCAGGCATCTCCCGGCACAACGTCAACCCGTCGTCGATGCCGAGCGGTCGCACATCAGCACACACGAAGTAGCCGCCCGCGGTGGACGACACGGCGAAGCCGGTGTCACGCAATGCATCCGAGAGCCGGAGACGTTTGTCGGCGAGACCGTCACGCATGCCGTGCACCCACTCCAGCTCGGTGTCGATCGCCTGGGCGACGGCGGGCTGGAACGGCCCGCCACCGACGAAGGTCATGAACTGTTTCGCCGTGAGCACAGCGTTCAGCAGTGGCGCGGGCGCGCACGCCCAGCCGATCTTCCAGCCGGTGACATTGAAAGTCTTCGCCGCGCTGGACACCACGATGGTTCGCTCGCGCATCCCCGGCAGCGTCGAGATGCTGACGTGCTCCACGCCGTCGTACACGAGGTGCTCGTACACCTCGTCGGCCAGCACCAGCAGATCGTGTTCGCGCGCCAGCTCGGCGATCGCGGCGAGTTCGTCGCGCGAGAGCACCGAGCCGGTGGGGTTGTGCGGTGAATTGATCACCAGCATGCGGGTTTTCGGGGTGATCGCGGAACGCAGGCTGTCCAGGTCGAGAACGAAGCGGTCGCCGTCGGGAACCAGGCGCGCGGTCCGTCGCTGCGCACCCGCCAGGGCGACCGCGGCGGCATAGGAGTCGTAGTAGGGCTCGATGAGCACCACCTCCGCGCCCGGTTCCACCAGGCCGAGCAGTGTCGCGCTGATCGCTTCCGTGGCGCCGACGGTGACCAGGACCTCGGTGTCGGGGTCGTAGCGGGTGCCGTAGCGGCGGGCGCGATCGTCGGCGACGGCGCGGCGCAGGGCGGGCACTCCTCGACCCGGCGGGTACTGGTTGTGGCCCTCGGCGATGGCGGTGCGGGCGACCTCGAGCATGCTCGCCGGACCGTCGGTGTCGGGGAATCCCTGTCCGAGATTCACCGCGTCGTGGCGCACGGCCAGTTCGGTCATCTCTGCGAAAATGGTCGAGCCGAAGGGGCGCAAGCGGGCGACGGTGGGCGGCACAGACGACATCTTCGCAGCGTATCCCACCTTTCCCAGCCGTTGCCGCACGATAGCGAACACCTATGTTTCACAAACGTTTTTGGCCTTTGACCTGCGGTATTGTGCGATCACTCAACCTCAGCTAGCCTCGCCGTGTTCTACCTCACACACCACAGCGTGGTGGCATATCGAAAGGGGCTCGCATGGCCTCACCTCTGCTCGACTTCATCCTGCAACCGGCCGCGTCGGAGGTCGCCGGTTCGGCACTTCGCTTCATCCAGGAACAGCTGGAAGCCAGCCCGATCGTCGATTTCTTCACCGGGTCGGCCACGCCCGACAACAACATGGGCTCCTCCACCGGGGACCACAACCTCGGCTCGTCCACCGGTGATCACCAGTGGGGGTCCACCTACCCGTAGACACCGCAGCGCCGGATCGGATCGCGCGGGTCCGGTCCGGCTAGGTGCGCAGCCGAGCGCCCGACAGCTTCGCCACATTGGCGAAATCGTAAGCGGCACAGACCAGCCCATCGCGCACCGAGAACGCGAGCACCCGAACCGCCCGGCCGAACGGCGAGTTCGGATCGGTGAGTACCAGACCCGATTGCCCGTTCACCGCGGCGAAACCGATCTCCAGCGCCGGCTCTTCGAGCTGCTTGCGCCACAGGCCGACCGCCAGCCGCGCCACCTTCTCCGCACCCTCGACGACATTGAGCGCCGTGCGTGCCGTGCCGCCCGCGTCGGCGATGAAATTCACGTCCGGATGCAGGGTGGCGGCCACCGCGGCGATATCGCCGGTGGCCAGGGCGGCCAGGAAACGCTGCACCGCCTCGTCGTGCACGTCGTCGGTCACCGGTGGTGGGGTGCGCGCGACGGTCTTGCGGGCGCGCACCGCCAATTGTCGTGCGGCATCGGGTGATACGCCGAGAATGTCGGCGATCTCGTCGAACGGGACGGCGAGGCTGTCGTGCAGCACCAGCGCCACCCGCTGCTGCGGGGTGAGCGCGTCGAGCACCACCATCGCCGCCATCCGGTTGTCCTGATTGCGGACGACCACCTCGAGCGGGTCGTCGGTACGGGCCTGCCCTGTGACGATCGGCTCCGGCAGCCACTGGCCCACGTAGGTTTCCCGGCGCACCGCCGCGCTGCGCAGATGGTCGAGGCAGATCCGGCTCACCACCGTGGTGAGCCAGGCACGTAGGTCCTCGATCTCGGACTGGTGGGCGCCCGCCATCCGCAGCCAGCTCTCCTGCACCGCGTCCTCGGCGTCGCCGACGCTTCCGGTGAGCCGGTAGGCCACCGAAATGAGATGTGCTCGATGCGATTCGAACAGGTCGGCGAGAAGCGGGGAAACCATCGCCGCTGATCCTACGGAGTGGGTTCACGCTGGTTGCACGGGTGTACCGGTTTTGCCGTCGCGCGCGGAAAATGCCGTGAGAACTATGCGCCCGTCCTGCCAGGATGAGGTGATGTACCAGCACACGCTCACCGACGGCACCGTGTGGCTCATCCGGCCGACCGCCGCCGACATCGACCGCATCGTCGAGTGTTGTCAAGACCCCGCCGTAGGGCGCTGGACCACCATCCCCGTGCCCTACGGCCGCACCGACGCCGAGGAATTCCTCGACCGGAACGTGGCGGGAGGATGGCTCAACAACGAGCCGATCTGGTCCATCCGTACCGCACCCGACGGCCGCGTCGAGGGGATGGTCGGCCTGCACGCCCGAGGTCCCGGCGCGTGCGAGATCGGCTTCTGGCTCAGCCCCGAACACCGAGGTCGGGGCCTGATGTCACGCACCATCACCCTGGTCTGTGATTTCGCCTTCGCTCCCGAAGGGCTTGGTCTGCAACGCATCACGTGGCGCGCGATGGTCGGCAATCACGCTTCGGCCGCCGCCGTTCGTCGCAACGGATTCCACTATGAGGGGAAGGCCCGGTTGGGTGGCGTGCAGCGTGGGGTTCGGGTCGACGAGTGGTATGCGGCGCGGTTGGCCGACGATTCGCCCGGGCCGGTGGATGGATGGCCTGCGGAAACCTTTCCGCCGGAAGGATGATCGTGGCTGAGTGCTGGTGGTTCTCGGAGCGCGGAAGGGACGCGGCAGGTGCCTGATGATGCGCGGTTCGAGTGGTTCGCCGACGTCATGGGAGTGCGGGCCGGTGAGCGGGTCCTCGAAATTGGGCCCGGTAACGGCGCGTCGTTGGCACGGATGGCGGAGCGGCTCGGCGACGGGCGGATCGTCGGCGTGGAGCGTTCGGCGACCGCGCTGGCGCGAGCCGGGCAGCGGTGTGCCGACGAGATCGCGGCAGGGCGAATCCGGTTGGTGGAGGGCGAGATCGGAAAGATCGTACCGGCCCGCCTGCTCGCCGAACTCGATCCCGGCGAACAGTTCGACCTGATCTACGCGGTCAACGTCAACCTCTTCTGGACCTCTCCCGCCCCCCAGGCCTGGGCAACGCTCCGCACCTGCCTGTCCCCCACCGGCCGCCTCTGGCTCTGCTACGGCTACGGCACCCCCACCGACACCCCCACCTCCCCGAAACCCAGCCCCACTCGCCTCACCGACCGCTGCGCCGCCGCCGGCTTCACCTGCGAACCCACCACCTCAGGCGACCTCCTCGCCGTCCACCTCACCCCCACCCACTGATCCAAGATCACCACGCTCTGGTGGTGTTCGCTTCTCGGCCGAAGCCGCCACCAGACAGCGGTGATCGGGTGCCCAGTTCGTTGAACTCAGCTGATCGGGGCGATGCCGCCATCCACGCGGCGGTGTCTGGGCGGCCCCACACGGACGGTCAGCGTCGATCGGCCGTCACACGCCAGGCGCGGACCGCCACTGAACCAAGATCACCACGCTCTGGTGGCGTTCGCTTCTCGGCCGAAGCCGCCATCAGAGCGTGGTGATCACATGTCCAGCTCGATGGGTGGCCGCTGGCCTGGAGCGACCGGCGAGGGGCAGGCGGGACGAGGTAGGTGTAGGCCAACCGAGGAAGCTGGGTTTCGTTCACGACTTCCTCGGCGAGCCGCACTCAACGTTTCCGGGCGGGCGGCTGGTGGAATTCGAGGCGGCGACAAGCCCGATGCGGACATCAGGCGGGACAGGCCCGGTCTCGGGGGTGGTCAGGTGGGGCGGAGGCGGCGGGCGGTGCCTCGGTGGGCGGGAACCTGGGTGGGGTCTTCGGGCCAGGCGTGTTTGGGGTAGCGGCCGCGGAGGTCGGCGCGGACCTGGGGCCAGCCGGTTTGCCAGAAGGACGGGAGGTCGGCGGTGACGGCTACGGGGCGCTGGGCGGGGGAGAGCAGGTGCAGGAGGAGGGTGGCGCGGCCGTCGGCGAGGGTGGGTGGGGTGGTCCAGCCGAAGATTTCCTGGACCTTCACCGCGAGGACCGGCTGGTCGGCGCTGTAGTCGACGCGGACGCGGCTGCCCGAGGGGACCTCGAGGCGCTCGGGGGCGAGGTCGTCGAGGCGGGCGGCTTCGGGCCAGGGCAGGAGGCGGCGCAGGGCGGTACCCGCGTCGATGCGGGCGAGGTCGGCGCGGCGACGGGCGGTGGCGAGTTCGGGGCCGAGCCAGGAGTCGAGGTCGGCGAGGAGGGCGTCGTCGTCGACATCGGGCCATGGTGTGCCGAGCGTGCGGTGCAGGAAGGCGAGGCGATCACGCAGGTTGCGCGCGTCGTCGGACCAGCGAAGCAGACCGATCCCCTCCGCGCGCAGTCCCTCCCGCAACGCCGCGCCCACCAACGCCGAATCGGGTTCACGCAGCGGCTTTTCGGACAGCACGATCGCACCCAACCGCTCGACCCACCGCGCGATCACATCCCCGCCGTCCCAGCGCACCTCCTCCCCAACACTGACCAAACCAGGCGCAGCCGCCCGCGCCAGATCCTCAGAAGCGATTGCCGCCAGCCGAATTCGGCCCTCCGCCCGCCCCGGATCCCGATCCGCCACGGCAACAGCCAACCACTCCGCAGCCACCAGCCCGGACCCCGCAGGCAACGAAACCGCCGTCCCACCCGCCATCAAATACGACCCCGACCCACTCCCCCGCCGCCGCGCCAACCGCTCCGGCTGCGCCAACGCGATCATCAACGCCACCCCCTCTTCGAGCACTCCCACACCCGACCCGGCCGAGTCATGCCTCCCCAAACCCGACCCGACCAAGTCACGCCTCCCCCCACCCGACCCGACCGAGTCACGCCTCCCCAAACCCGACCCGGCCGAGTCACGCCTCCCCCCACCCGACCCGACCGAGTCACGCCTCCCCCCACCCGAGCCGCCACTGCCACGCCTCGCGTCCGCCTGCCGATCACCATGGCTTCCCGCAGGCGAACTACCCTCGGCGCGACCATCACCTGGCGATCCCGCCTTGGCTCGGACATCGAACGATGTCGCCGCAGAACGGCTTACCTCGCCGGTCAGCACCGCACCGCCGGTCTCCGCGCCCGATGCGATTGCGCCATAAGCACTCTCGCCGGACACGGCCGAGCCATCGGATTCGCCGACGAGGCGGGTGAGGCGGGTGACTTCTCGGGTCCAGCGGGGTGGGCGGTCGGTGCGGAGGGTGCGCAGGGCCGCGGTGGCGTCTGTGCCGGGGGCGAGGGTGTCGTCGTCCATCAGGGCAACCATTTCGGCGGCGAGTTTCGGGCCGAGGTGGGCGGCGCCGTCGAGGAGGGCGCGGGCCAGGCGGGGGTGCAGGCCGAGGGTGGCCATGGCGCGGCCGCGGGCGGTGATGTGGTCGTTGCCGTCGAGGGCGCCGAGGGCGTGCAGGACGGTGCGGGCGGCGGTGAGCGCGCCTTCGGGTGGGGCGTCCCACCAGGCGAGGGCGGAACCGTCGGGGGTGCCCCAGCACGCCAATTCGAGTGCGAGGCGGGTCAATTCGGCGGTGCGGATCTCCGGGTCGGGGTAGGCGGGCAGGGTGTGGTGTTCGTATTCGGGCCAGCAACGCCAGGCACGACCGGGCGCCTCACGACCGGCACGTCCGGCACGCTGTTCGGCGACGGCGGCCGAAACACGCACTGTCGCAAGGCCGGACAGCCCCCGCCGATGATCAACCCGTGACACCCGCGACAACCCGGAGTCGACAACGGCACGCACACCGGGCACCGTGAGGCTGGATTCCGCTACGGCAGTGGACAACACGACCCGGCGCCGCTGGCCGGGTCGAAGGGCCGCGTCCTGGGCGGCGCCGGTGAGCCTGCCGTGCAGCGGAAGCACATCGACGTCGAGGTCGCGCAACAACCCCGCGGTGCGGTTGATCTCACCGACTCCGGGCAGGAAGACGAGGATGTCACCGTCGGTTTCGGCGAGCGCGGTGCGCGTGGCCCGGGCGACGTGACCTTCGACCCGTTCACGCGGTAGTGCGGGCAGGTACCCGATGTCGACGGGGTGGGTTCGTCCGCGCACCTCGAGCACTGGGGCGGCGGCACCGTCACCGCCGAGCAGCTCGGCGAGGCGATCCGCGGCGACGGTCGCGGAGGTGGCGAGCACCTTCAGGTCCGGTCGCAGACCCGACCGCGCGTCGAGCAGCAGGGCAAGCAACAGATCGGCGTCGAGGTGCCGCTCGTGGCACTCGTCGAGGATCACCGTGCCGACCCCCGCGAGCTCCGGGTCCTGCTGCAACCGCCGGACCAACAGACCGGAGGTCACCACCTCGATCCGCGTGCGCGGCCCCACCTTGCGATCCCCACGGACCGCATACCCGACGGTCTCCCCGACCCGTTCCCCGAGCAACCCGGCCATGCGCGCGGCCGCCGCCCGCGCCGCCAACCGCCGCGGTTCGGCCACCACAACCCGCCCACCGGCCTCCACCGAAACCCACGGCGCCGTCTTCCCCGACCCGACGAACTCGTCCGTAGCCGAAGCCGACGACACCTCCCGCCCCGACCCCACACACTCGCCCGCAGCCGAAGCCGACGACACCGCCCTCCCTGACCCCACGTACTCGCCCGCAGCCAAGGCCAACGGCACCAGCGTCGTCTTCCCGGTCCCTGGTGGCGCGACCAACACCGCGACGCCCCGATCGGCCAGAGTGCGCGTGATCTCCCCCAGCGCGGGCCGCACCGGAAGATCGGGAAGTTCGGGAAGTCTCATCAGCGAACAGTCTGCCGACCCACCCGCATCGTGCACCACCGAGACTGCCTATTCCGAACACGGCCGGAACTGGCTAGCCTGCGGGAGATGAGCATCGAGTTCGCGTTGACCACGCTCGTCATCGTCGCCACGCCGGGCACCGGGGTGCTGTTCACGCTCGCGGCGGGCCTGGCGCGCGGCGTCCGGGCCAGCGTGATCGCGTCCTTCGGCTGCACACTCGGCATCATCCCGCACATGATCGCCGCCATCACCGGGCTGGCCGCGGTCCTCAACGCCAGCGCGGTGGCGTTCCAGACCTTGAAGTACCTCGGGGTGGCGTATCTGCTGTACATGGCGTGGAACACCTTCCGCGACAAGGGCGCGCTCTCGCTCCCGGAGGCGGAGTCCGGTGCCGCGCCGTCGGCGCGCAAGATGATCACCTCGGCGATCCTGCTCAATATCCTCAACCCGAAGCTGACCATCTTCTTCTTCGCGTTCCTGCCGCAGTTCGTGCCGACGGGTACCCCGAACGCCTTGGCGCGCATGCTCGAACTGAGCGGGGTGTTCATGCTGGCGACATTCGTCGTGTTCGCGCTGTACGGCGCTGCCGCGGCGGCGGTGCGGTCCCACATCCTGTCGCGCCCGGCGGTGGTGACATGGATGCGGCGCGTGTTCGGCGCGTCGTTCGTGGCCCTCGCGGGCAGACTCGCCTTGCAGAACCAGTAAAAGCACTGTGGCCCCGGGGTTTCCGGGGCCACGAGTGTGCAGCGAATTCAGCCGCGCCGGGTTTCGACAGCCTGCGCCAGGCGGTCGAGCTGCGTGGCGGTGGTCTCCCAGTCGATGCAGGCATCGGTGATGGACTGGCCGTAGGTGAGGTCGGCGGCCTTGCCGAGGGTGAGGTCCTGGCGGCCCGCGACGAGGAACGACTCGAGCATCACACCGACCACGCCCTGCTCACCGGCGGCGAGCCGGGTCGCGATGTCGGTGACGACGTCGACCTGACGGTTGTGGTCCTTGTTGCTGTTGCCGTGGCTGGCGTCGACCACCACGCGCTGGGGCAGCGACGACTTCTCGAGGCGCAGCTTGGCCTCGGCGACGGAGGCGGCGTCGTAGTTGGTGCCGTTGCTGCCACCGCGCAGGATGACGTGGCAGTCCGGGTTGCCCGAGGTGCGGATCAGCGCCGACCGGCCGTCGAGATCGGTGCCGGGGAAGACGTGGCTGGCGGCGGCGGCGCGCACACCGTCGACCGCGACCTGCACGTCACCGTCGGTGCCGTTCTTGATCCCCACCGGCATCGACAGCGCCGAGGACAGCTGACGGTGCACCTGGCTGGCGGCGGTGCGCGCACCGATCGCGCCGTAGGAGACCAGGTCCGCGATGTACTGCGGGGTGATCGGGTCGAGGAACTCACACGCCACCGGCAGGCCGAGGGCGGTGATGTCGACGAGCACCTTGCGGCCGATACCGAGGCCGGTGTTCACGTCGAACGAACCGTCCAGGTGCGGGTCGTTGATCAGGCCCTTCCAGCCCAGCGTGGTGCGCGGCTTCTCGAAGTACACGCGCATGACGATGTGCAGCCGGTCGCCGAGTTCCTCGGCCTTGGCGGCGAGCTTGCGGGCGTAGTCGAGGGCGGCGACGGGGTCGTGCACCGAGCACGGGCCGACGATCACCATCAGGCGGTCGTCGTCGCCGTTGAGCACGTCGACGGTGGCTTTGCGACCCGAGCGCACGGTGTCGGCCAGCTCGTCGGTGATGGGGTGCACGAGGCGGACCTCGGCGGGTGAGCGAAGGGGGCTCACGCTGAGGGTGCGCTGATCGTCGAGATCGGAGTGCCGCGCGTCTACGTCAACTGCGGTGGTCATGAGAATGTGGGTCCTTTTCGGTTGAAGGCCGACCCACGGAAATTTCGCTACCCGTCGAGCCGGTCAGGTATCCGGCTCGGGGTGGAGGAAGTCAGCGCGCAGGGTCGCAGACCGGCCCACCCAGGGCCGGCTCGCTAAACCAGAAATATGCGCGCTGCATGCCGTGGACTGTACCACCGGTGAAACGTCGCGGACCCGCGCGTGGTTGCCCGAAGTGCGCACGATCACACCACTGCGCCAGTTGACCTCAACCTCTGTTGAGTTCCTAGCGTGGGTGCCGAGGAAAGGAAATCGACTGTGACAACACTGGTTACGGGCGCGACCGGCAATACCGGGCGCCAGGTGGTTCGTGAACTCGTCGAGCGCGGCGAGAAGGTCAAGGCACTCACCCGCGATACCGAAAGGGCACGCGCACTCCTCGGTCCCGAGGTGGAACTAATCGGCGGAACGCACACCGAGCCGGGCACGCTCGACTGGAGCGGTGTCGACCGTTTGCACGTGACCGTGACGGCGGGTCTGGCCGAGGTGGGCCAGGAACTCGTCGACCGGGCGGTGGCGGCGGGCGTGCGGCGCATCACGGTGGTCTGGGGTGGCGGCGTCGGTCCCGTCGAGCAGGCGATCGAGCGGTCCGGCGTGGAATGGACGCGGCTGGAACCGCAGGAGTTCATGGCGAACACGCTCACCTGGGCCGATTCGATCCGGGCTGAGGGCGTGGTGCGCGAGCCGTACGCGCATCCGAGCGCGCTGGTGCACGAGGCCGATATCGGTGCGGTGGCCGCGGTCGCGTTGCTCGAGGACGGGCACGCCGGGCGCGCCTACAACCTCACCGGCCCGCAGGCGCTCACGCCGCAGGAACGGTTGGCCGTACTCGCCGAGGCCGCCGGAAGGGAGATCGCGTTCGTGACCATCAGCCATGAGCAGGCGATCGAGCGGCTGACGGCGACCGGGGTGTCGCGGGCGGATGCCGAGTACGTGATCGGCTGGTACGCCGAGTCGAGCCCGGAGTCCCGCACCGTCGACCCGACGGTAGAAAACGTGCTCGGCCGCCCAGCGCGCACCTTCGCGCAGTGGGCGGCCGAATACGGGCACCGATTCGCCTGAGCGCCCGGATTCTCAGCCGAACTGGCCTGCCACGTAGTCGCCCGCCGGGGTGTGGGCGATGGCGTTGAGCCGGTTCCAGGCGTTGATCGTCGCGATGGCGGCGATCAACGCGGCGATCTGGTCGTCGTCGTAGTGCTTGCGGACCTGGGCCCACGTGTCGTCGGTGACCTGGCCGCCGTCGGCGACGCGGGTCGCCTCCTCGGTGAGGGCGAGCGCGGCCCGCTCCGCCTCGGTGAACACGTTGGCCTCGCGCCACGCCGCGACCAGATTGATCCGCACCGAGGATTCGCCCATGTGCGCGGCGTCCTTGGTGTGCATGTCGACGCAGAAGCTGCACCCGTTGATCTGCGACGCGCGGATCTTCACCAGCTCGTGGGTGGCCTTCGGCAGCGGCGAGCCGTCGATCACCTTGGCCGCGGTCTGCAGCCGCTTCACGAAGCTGATGGCGACGGGGTTGTTGTAGAGGTCGAAACGCGCTTCCATGATCACTCCTTCGTCGGGTGGATTACACCTCTACGACGACGCACGGCGCCGGAGTGTGACATGGGTGATCGCGATCACCTCAGAGCAGACCGCACAGCTTCTCCGACAACTCCCAGAGTTCGGCGGCGACGGCGCGATCGTGCGCGGGCGCGGCCATCGCGCACGGCGCCGGGTGGCCCCACAGGCCGAACAGGCCGTCGGGACCGTAGAACCCGCCGGGCTCCACGTCGGCGGTGGCGGCGAACAGCGTGGGCAGGGCGCCCTGAGCGGGGCTCTGCGCGAACATCCGGTTGCCGAGCCACATGAAGACTTCCTGCACCGATTCGGTGTGCGACATGAGTTCGGTCGCGGCGTAGCCGGGGTGCGCGGCCACCGAGAGCACCGACGACCCCTCACCGGCCAGCCGGCGCTGCAGTTCGGTGGCGAACAGCAGATTGGCCAGCTTGGACTGGCCGTAGGCGCGCCAGCGGTCGTAGCGGCGCTGCTCCCAGTTGGGGTCGGCCAGGTCGATGCGGCCGATGCGGTGCGCGTTGCTCGACACGGTGACCACCCGGTCGGCGATCCGGTCGAGCAGCAGGTTGGTGAGCGCGAAGTGGCCGAGATGGTTTGTGCCGAACTGCATTTCGAAACCGTCGACGGTGCGGCGCAGCGGCAGCGCCATCACGCCCGCGTTGTTGATCAGCACGTCGACCCGCTCGATGGACTCGGCGAAAGCGCGCACCGAGTTCAGGTCGGCCAGATCGAGCTCACGCACCTGGGTCTCCCCGGGTAACTCGCTCGCCACCTGCTCGGCCTTGGCCGTATTGCGGCAGGCCAGGATCACCCGCGCGCCTTTCGCGGACAGCGCACGCGCGGTGGCGGCGCCGAGACCGCTGTTGGCGCCGGTCACGATGACAGTGCGGCCGGTCTGGTCGGATAGGTCAGCGGTAGTCCACTTGCTCACCGACCGAAGTGTAGTGCGAGCTGGGACAACCGCGAATCGAGAACCGCCCTCCGGTCAGGACTGTGCGAGGATCTCCTCGTCGGTCATCGCGGCCACCTCGAGATACATGGTCGCGACCGCCGCCAACCTCCCGGGCGTACCGGACTCGTTCTCCCGCTGCGTCATTCGCTTCGCGAGACCCTCGACGCTGCGGGCGGTGAACAGGTCGGCGACCACGGTGTCGGGTGCGTCGAGCCATTCCCGGATGCGGGCGACGGCAGTCGTGGCGAGCACCGAATCACCACCGAGAGCGAAGAAGTCGTCGGTGACACCGATGCGTTCGGCCGCGAGGACCTCGCCGATCACCGCCGCGAGCGCGCGTTCGAGATCGGTGCGCGGTGCAACGAATTCCTCAGCAGCCTCGCCCTTTTCGAGTACGGCACGAATGGCCTTGCGGTCGGGTTTGGCGTTCGGGGTGAGCGGAAGTTCGGGCAGCAGTTCCAGACGGGTAGGCACCATGTAGGTGGGGACCAGTTCGGCGGCAGCGGCCAGCACGGTGTCGGCATCGAGGACGGTGCCGGGCGTCGGCACCACCAGCGCGACCAGTTTCGGTGCGGCCTTGCCGACCACGGCGGCGACCGCGTGCCGCACGCCGGGCACAGCGCGCAGGGCGCTCTCCACCTCACCGAGTTCCACCCGGTAACCACGGATCTTCACCTGATGATCGGCGCGGCCCAGGAACTCCAGACCGCCGTCGGGCAGGTAGCGGGCCAGGTCACCGGTGCGGTACCAGCGCACACCCTCGTGGGTGACGAAGCGGTCGGCGGTGCGTTCGGGGTCCTTGCGGTACCCCGCGGCCACACCGTCCCCACCGATCCACAGTTCACCGCTCACCCAGTCGGGGCAGTCGTTGCCCGCCGGGCCGACCACGCGGCACCGCACATTGCGCAACGGGGTGCCGTAGGGAACGGCCGTCCATTCGGCAGGCACCTCGGCGCCGACGACCTCGCAGATGGTGGAGTGGATGGCGGTTTCGGTCGCCCCGCCGAGACCGGCGAAGCGGCAGTCCGGCGCCACGTCCGCCAGGCGGGCGGGCAGGGCGACATCCACCCAGTCGCCACCGAGGATCACCGTGCGCAGCGACGGCAGCGCCTGCCCGCCCGCCGCGGTGAGCAGCATGTCGAGCAGACTGGGAACACAGTTGACCAGCGAAACCTCGTGGCGGCGAATGATGTCCACCCAGCGGGCCGGGTCGCCGCGCTGTGCGTCGTCGACGGTGACCACGGCACCGCCCGCCGCGAGCAGGCCGAAGATGTCGTAGACCGAGAGGTCGAACTCGAGGGCCGACAGGGCGAGGGCACGGTCGTTCGCGCCGACGCCGAAGCGGTCGTTGAGGTCGTCGATGGTGTTCATGGCGGCACGGTGCGGCACCTCGACACCCTTCGGCTTGCCCGTGGAGCCGGAGGTGAACAGCACATAGGCGATGTTCTCCGGATCGCCGAAGACGGGGCGCGGCAAGGGTTCCGGGTGGTTGCGTGCCTCGGCCAGGTCGACGACCCGAGCCTCGGGGATCTGGGTGCCACCGACGGTGAGTACCGCGACGGCGTCGGCGGTGGAGAGAATTTCGGCGCGGCGGGCGGCTGGCTGGTCGAAGCCGATCGGCACGTACACCGCACCGGCGGCGAGCACGCCGAGGACAGCGACCACCTGATCGGGCCCCTTCGGCAACTGCACGGCCACCGAATCACCCGGCGTCACACCGGCTTCGCGCAGGGCACCTGCCACGGCGAGGGCGTCGGCGGCCAGCTCACCGTAGGTCAGCTGCCCGGCAGGCTCCCAGAGCACCGCGGGCGCGGACGGGTTCGTCGCGGCATTCGCGAAGAAGCCCGTGTGCAGCAGGTTGCCGCTCAGGGGCGCGGCCGTCGCATTCACCCGGGCGCGAGTCGCGGCCTGCTCCACGGGAATTCGCACGCCTGCCTCGGCCTGCCAGCCCGCGACGGTCGCCGAACTCTGGCCGCCCAGGCGTTCGATGGCCTCGATGTAGCGGGCGAACATGTCCTCGACCATGCCGGGCGGGAAGGCGGATTCGCGGATGTCCCAGTTGAGCAGGAGGCCGCCGCGGACCTCGGTGATCTGGGCGTCGAGCAGCACCTGCGGGCCCTGGGAGATGATCCAGACCGGGTCACCGAAGGTGTCGGTGACGGTGTCGGCGAACAGTTCGCCGAGGTTGAGGGCGCTGGTGTAGACGATGGGGGCCAGCACCGGTTCGCCGCGCTGACGGCCCAGGTCACGCAGGACCTCGAGGCCCGAGTAGGCCGAATGCGCGCCCGCCTCGTGCAGGCGCTGCTGCAGGGTGCGCGCGCGATCGGCGACGGTGGCGGGCTCGGTGACATCGACCTCGAGCAGCACCGAGGAGGTGAAGTCGCCGACCACGCCGTCGACCTGCGGGTGCACCGGCTCCCGGTGGAACAGCGGCAGATTCAGCAGGAAACGGCGCTGCGCCGACCAGCCGCCGATGGTCTCGGCGAACACCGAGGCCAGCGCCATCGCCGGGGTGATGCCTCGGGTGTGGGCGGCGTCGAACACCTGCGCCTTGGCCTCCGTAGACAGCCACCGGTGCAGGCGAACGGTGCGGTTCGGCTCCGAAACATGCTGCGCCTGCGGTAGTTCGGGTGCGCCGGGTAGTTCGGCGAGCCGGTCGCGCCACCAGTCGCGGTCGCGTTCGCGCTCCTCGTCGGTGGACGGCTGTTCGGCCAGGTACTGGCGGAATGTGTAGTCCTGAGGGGCGAGCTGTTCGCCGTGGTAGAGCTTGGCCAGGTCGGTGACGAGGATGCGGTAACTCATGGCGTCGGCGGCGAGCATGTCGACATCGAGGTGCAGGCGGGTGCGACCGTCGGCCAGGCGGGTGAGGGCGATATCGATCACCTGGCCGTCCTCCACGGCCATCCGCTGATGGGTGCGCTGGTCGCGCAGTTCCGCCAGCCTGCGCTGCGCCTCGTCCTCGGACATCGCACGCAGATCGGTGACCCCGAAGACGGCCCGTCCCGGGCGGTCGAGGGTCTGCTGGGTGCCGTCCGGCAGGAACCTCGTCCGCAACATCGGGTGGCGCACGAGCAATTGCTCCACGGCCCGCTCGAGGCGCTGCGGGTCCACGCCCTGCCCGTCGAACTCGACATACAGGTGCGCGGCTACCCCGCCCAACTCCTGCGCATCCGAACGTCCGATCCAGTACGCGTGCTGCATGGGCGCCAGCGGGAACGGAGTACCGTCGTCGGGGATGACATCCGCTGCGGCAGAGCCGTTTTCGCCAGGCGCCTGCGCGGCCTCGGTGGGTGTGATCGGTTGCGCACCTGCAGTCGTGCCGACACCTGCGGCCTGATTCGATCGGTGCGTGGCCGATGCGCTGGCAGTCGGTCCGGTCGGGCCGACCGTGGCCGACACGTCGTCGGCGATTGCGGTCGGAGCGGACGCGACAGCGCCCTCGACCGCGGTCGGCTCCGTGGCGACCCGCTCGTGACGGGTGGCGGCGGTCAAGGAATCCGGGTCGGCGCCGTTGAGTAAGGCATGCCAGGCATCGATGGTCGGGTGCGCGGCGAGGAGGGCGAAGTTCACCTTGATGCCGCGTTTGCGCCAGGCGCCCGCGAGCTTCATGGTGCGGATAGAGTCGAGGCCGAGCTGGATCAGGTCGTCGGCGTCGGCGACAGCGTCGGGGGTGATGTCGAGGTGACGGGCGATCGCGGCACGGATCTCGGCACGGTCGATTCCGCCGCCGTTCGCGGGTGCTGTCTCCATCTGCCGATCACTCCTTGCTCGCCGTCCGACCCCGGACGGATTCGATACTGCTCGCCGGCAGCCTACTCCACTGAGATAGGGTTGCCTAACCTATGGTCGAGCACCCCCGGTTCTCGGCCGCTTTGATCTGGATCGACCGGAGGGTTCGACTGTGACTACGTCGACAAGCCATCGCGAGGGCTACGTTCCGTTTCCCGAGGCGGCAGCGCAGGAGTACCGCACGGCGGGCTACTGGTCCGGGCGCACGCTCGGTGACCTGCTGCGCGACACCGCACGCACCAAGCCGTCGAGCCCCGCGATCCTCAGCGACGCCGCCGTGCAGTCCTACGCCGAACTCGACGCCGCCGCCGACGCCATGGCCCACGGACTGCTCGCCCTCGGCATCCGCCCCGGCGACCGCGTGATCGTGCAGCTGCCGAATATCCCCGAGTTCGCGACGGCCCTGTTCGGCCTCCTGCGGGCGGGCATCATCCCCGTACTCACCCTGCCCGCGCACCGCCGCGCCGAGATCGAGCACCTGGCGGCGCTGTCGGAGGCCGTTGCCTACCTGATCCCGGACCGGCTCGGCGATTTCGACTACCGCGAGCTGGCCGCCACGGTGCGCGCCGCCGTGCCGAGCCTGGCGCATGTGCTGGTCGCCGGTGATCCCGGCAAGTTCCGGGCCCTCGACACCGTTCCGGCGCAGGGCGATTCGCTGCCCGGGGTGGATCCCGCCGAGATCGCGGTGATGCTGGTTTCCGGTGGAACAACCGGTCTGCCCAAGCTCATCGCACGCACCCACGACGACTACGTCTACAACGCCACCGCGAGCGCGCAGGTGTGCGAGCTCACCGCCGATGACGTGTACCTCGCGACTTTGCCTGCCGCACACAACTTTCCGCTGGCCTGCCCCGGCATCTTCGGTACCGTCGCCACCGGCGGGGCCGTGGCCTTCACCCTCGACCCGAGCCCCGAGGCCGCGTTCGCCGCCATCGAGAAGCATCGCGTCACCGTGAGCGCCGTGGTGCCGCCGCTTGCCCAGTTGTGGAGTGCCGCGGTGGATTGGGAGGACGCCGATTTGAGCTCGCTGCGGCTGCTTCAGGTGGGTGGTGCGCGGTTGGCCGAGGTGAATGCTCGTGAAGTGGAACCGGCGTTGCAGTGCCGGTTGCAGCAGGTGTTCGGGATGGCCGAGGGGCTGTTGAACTTCACTCGCCTCGATGATGCCGATGAACTCGTCTACACCACTCAGGGCAAGCCGCTCTCGCCTGGTGACGAGATCCGTGTGGTCGATGGTCAGGGCAACGATGTGCCTGCCGGGGAGGAGGGGGAGCTGCTGACCCGGGGGCCCTATACGCTGCGTGGTTACTACCGTGCCCCCGAACACAATTCCCGCGCGTTTACGCCCGATGGGTTCTACCGCAGCGGCGATCTTGTCCGTCAGCTTGCCAGCGGGCACCTGGTTGTCAGTGGGCGGATCAAGGATGTCATCAATCGCGGTGGTGAGAACATTTCTTGCGATGAGTTGGAGGAACATCTGCTGGCTCATCCTGCTGTCCGCCATGCCGCGGCGGTGGGGGTGCCCGATCCGTCGCTCGGGGAGAAGGTGTGTGTGGTGCTGGTGGTGACCGGGTCGTTGCCGACGCTTCCTGAGTTGAAGACGTTTCTTACCGAGCGTGGGCTGGCTACTTACAAGCTGCCTGACTTGATACGCCAGGCGGATTCGCTGCCGGTTACGGCTGTTGGCAAGATTGATAAGAAGGCGCTGCGGGCTAGTTTGTAGGGGGCTTACGGCACTCGAGTTTCGGGCAGCTGCCGGGCTCGGGTGCCGTGCGGAAATGCCTTGGTGGTTTGTGCACCACGGAGGTATTGGG
>NZ_BDBD01000017.1 GCF_001612805.1 Nocardia coubleae NBRC 108252 | reverse complement strand
GCTGTCATGGCGGACTGGGTGGAATGCGGTTGGGGGCGTGGATCACTCCGGTCTGGCACCTACCGCACTCGCAGTCCACGCGGTGCAACTCTTACTTCACGCCTTCACGACGTAGGGTGCGACGCTTCCCAACTTTTCGCAGGTCTCCTCGAACTCTCGTTCCGGGCGGGACTGGCCGACGATTCCCGCCCCGGCACGTAACCACGCCCCTTCGCCGGTTTGGTAGATCGCTCGCAGGACCAGTGTCGCTTCGAGTGCGCCGGTTGGTGAAACACACACGACAGCGCCGGAATACAGCCCGCGCTCGTCGTTGTCGTTGCGGAAGACGGAGTCGACGCCTGCTTGCTTCGGGATGCCGGAGGCGGTGACGGACGGGAACAGCACTTCCAGTGCGTCCCAGGCGGTGCGTTCGGGGGCGAGTTCGCCGCGGACGGTCGACGCGAGGTGCTGCACGCTGCCGCGTTCGCGCACGGCCATGAAGTCCGAGACCGCCGTGGTACCGGGAACCGCTACCTCGGCGATCTCGGCGAACGATGTTTGCACCGAAATGGCGTGTTCGACAATTTCTTTCGGATCGGCCAGCAGGTCGACTCGGGCCGCGCTGTCCGCTTCGGGGCCGAGGCCGAAGGCGCGGGTACCGGCTAGTGGTTCGGTCGTGACCACTCGGTCGTCGTCGACGGAGGCCACCAGCTCGGGGCTGAATCCGGCCGCTTCCAGACCGCCCAGGCGCAGCAGGAAGGAGCGGGCGGGGGTGTTGTTGGCTCGGCCGAGGCGGTAGGTGGCAGGGACGTCGACAGCGAAGGGCAGTGCGACCTTGCGTGACAGGATCACCTTTTGGTAGCTGCCGGAACGGATTTCCTCGACGGCGGTGGCCACCCGGTCCTGGTATCCGGTGACATCGGGCCGCACGTCGACCGGATGCGCCGACGGCAGCTCGGCGCCCTGCGAGGCCGCGATGAGGTCGTGGATATCGCACATTTCGGCGGGGGTGGCGCCGCTGATCCGCACACCGTCGGCGTCGATGCGCACTTCGATGCGGGGGATCATCAGGTTGGCCAGCGAGGTCAGCGGGTTGAGATAGCGGGTGGCGCCGAGGGAATAGGCGCAGAATTCGAATCCGATCCAGCCGTACGCGTTGCGGCCGTCCAGGGGCAGGCTCGCCAGGGCGGCGTCGACGGCGGCGGCCGGTCTGCCGGTCCACGCGCGGGCGGCGGTCTGCCCACCCCAGGTGGTGCGCAGTTCGTTGGCGTCGAGTTCGACGCTGCCGAGTGGGTCAGCGGCAAACACCCAGACACCGGGCTGTTCGTACATCACGTACTCGCCGAACCGATCGGCCGAGGCCAACCACGACATCGCTGCCGCCGGATCGGTCACATATTCCACCCGTGTGGGCTGTTCCGTCGACGACAACGATCCTCCAAGGTAAAGCTGACCTAATTTAGCTTGGTTAGGTTAGCATTACCTCTAGGTTTTGCTACCCGTGTGCGGGGTAACCTTGCCCACTCATTGTCACCCGCGACCGCGCTGTCGGCGAAGTTCGGTGCGCTACGGCGAATCTGCGGCTTCAATGGAGAGATGATCGACAACGATGGGCGGCCCACGCGCACGACTCCGCAGGCGGACTCGGTAGTCGCCCTGGTCGACGCGGCCTCCGGCGTGGAGCGCGAGGTGATCGGCACCTGGATCGCCGAGGGCGGGCTGGCGCGCGAGATCGACTCCGACGGGCCCGTCACGCAGGTGGATCTCGACGCCAAGGCGCTCATCAAGCGCCTGGTGAACCGCCGCGACGACCCGCTGGTCGTCCCGGTCCGGGTGCTGTGGCTGCCGCCCGAGCGCGACGGCGTGCGCCGGGTGACCTTCGCCGACCTGGCCATGCTCACCAATCCGCGCAAGCCGAACCGCCTGGTGCAGCGCCGCCTACTGCGCACCCACCCCGACCGCCACCAAGTGCTGGTCGGCGCGCCCGCGCGGCTGAGCGAACTGCGCACCAACTATCCGGAGGCCGCCGCGCTACTGCGATCGGGCTCGCCCGACGCCTTCGCCCGCTCGGTACTGCGCGCGGCGGTCGTCGCGCTCGAACGCGCGGAACGCACCGTCATCGGCGACCGCTACAAGGTGCCGCAGCTGGTGGCCGAGGAAATCCTCGACTCACCGGAATTCCAGCGCAAACTCGACTACATCGCCGACGAGTTCGGCTCCGATCCCGCCCACGTCCACCGCAGCGCGGAGAAGGCGCTGCGCGAGCTGGTGGCCGCGCAGAGCAGGCTGGTGTCGGATCTGTTCACCCAGGCCATGCGACCGGTGCACGCCTCGACCTGGAAGGTCGACACCGACCTCGGCGGCCTGGACGCCCTGCGCTCGCTCAACCGCAAGTACCCGCTGGTCTTCCTGCCCTCGCACCGCTCGTATGTGGACGCCTTCGTCCTCGGCGACGTGCTGGCCCGCAACGACTTCCCACCCAACCATGTGATCGGCGGGGCGAACCTGAACTTCTGGCCGATGGGCCCGATCGCCCGGCGCACCGGCACCGTGTTCATCCGGCGCAGCTTCGGCGACGACGAGGTGTACAAGGCGGTGGTCGAGGAGTACTTCGCCTATCTGCTGTCCAAGCGGTTCAATATGGAGTGGTACTTCGAGGGCGGCCGGACCAGGACCGGCAAGCTGCGCCCGCCCAGGTACGGTTTGCTGAACTACCTTGCGGCGGCGGTGCGTTCGGGTCGCGTCGAGGACGTGATGCTGGTGCCGGTGTCGATCACCTACGAGCGGCTCAACGAGCTCGGCGCCATCGCCAGCGAGCAGGCAGGCGGCAAGAAGAAGCCGGAAGGTATCGCGTGGCTCGCGAGATACGTTCGTAGTCAGCAGCATTCGGCCGGGCGTGTGTATGTCCGCTTCGGCGAGGCGATTTCGGCGCGCGAACGGCTGGAAACCCACGGCGACCCGCTCGGTGAGCGCCCCAAGACCATTCCGCTGCACGACACCGCGACCGGGGCTACCAAGGTGCCCGACGAATCGGAGCTGAGCGAGACCGAACGCAAAGCCGTGCAGCGCTTGGCCTTCGACGTCGCGGTGCGGATCAACGCGGTCACCCCGATCACCGTCAACGCCCTGGTCACCCTGGCACTGCTCGGCGTGCACGAACGCGCACTGACGCTTGGCCAGGTGCGCACCGTGCTCGACCCGGTCCTCGGCTATATCGATCGACGCGGCCTGCCCGCGGGTGAATTGTCCAAGCTGCGCGACGAGCAGGGGCTGCAGGTCGTCCTCGAACAGCTGGCGCTGGCCGGGGTGGTCACCGTGTATCGCGGCGGGTTGGAACCGGTGTACTCCATCGAACCCGGCGCCCACCTCGAGGCGGCGTTCTACCGCAACAGCGCGGTGCACTGGTTCGTGAACCGGGCCATTCTCGAGCTGGCCGCGCTCACCGCCGTCGAACAGCCGGGCGACGACCCGCTCCGCGCGGCGTGGCGGGCCGCCTTCGCGCTGCGTGACCTGCTCAAATTCGAATTCTTCTTCCCCGAACGTGAGGAATTCGCCGACCAGATCATCGAAGAGGTGCGCGTGATCGTCCCCGAATGGGACGAGAACACCCCCGACGACCGCCTCGATCAGCAGTTCCTCAGCGCGCTCACCGAGTCGGGCTTCGTCATGGCGCACCGTGTCCTTCGCTCGTTCTTCGACGCGCAACTCGTGGTGGCCGAACGGCTCGCCGCCCGCCCGGCCGACGCCGTCATCGACCGCAAGGAATTCATCGACGAATGTGTCGCCGTCGGCAAGCAGATGCTGTTGCAGCAGCGGCTGCACAGCCCCGAATCGGTGTCGACGGAATTGTTCACCAGCGCGTGGAAATTGGCGGACAACCACCATTTGATCGCCCCGGCGGAGCCCGGCGGCGAGGACGACCTCATCGCGCGCCGCACCGAATTCGCGCAGCAATTACGTGATCTCGGCGAACGGATCGCCCGGGCCGCCTCGCTCGACCCGTCGAATCGGAACTCGCTGTGAGCGGCATCGACGACGCGGTCACCGCCATCAGAAACGGTCCACAGGGCGATCGGGTGCTCGCCGTCTTCGACACACGAGCCGTAGTCGACGCGCTGCCCCGAAAGCGGCTGGGGAACACAGTGCGCCGGCGCGGCGACGCTCGGCGGAATGCGATGCTGACCGGCTTCCGGCGGGACCATCGGCGATTTCTGCATGAAGCCGAACGGGCGTGGGCCGGTGTGCCGGAAGCGGAACTGGAGAAACTGGGTCGCGGGGTTTTCCGCAAGGAGATGTACGGCCGGATCTTCCCCGAAGCCTGGCAGTTGGTCCGCGAACACCAATCCGCCGGGCACACGGTGCTTTTGGTCAGCGAATTGTCGCTGTACCAGGTGGGCCCCTTCGCCGAACTGCTCGGCATCGACGACGTGCTGTGCACAAAGTTCGCCACCGACAACGGAATTCTCACCGGACAGCTCGATGGACCGCCGCTGTGGGGTACCGAGAAGGCCGAAGCGGTGGGCGAATTCGCCGCCGCGCGCGACTGCGAGATCGGCTATGTCTACGCCGACACCCCCGCGCTGCTCGAATCGGCGGGCATCCGGTCGGTCGACCCGACTACGTTCCAGCCACGCACAGCGCCGAGCCCGATCGACTACGCCCGCACCGTCCTCGCTTTCATCGCCCTCGTCGCCGGTGCCCTGACCGGCGTGATCCGCAAGTCCTACACCCGCGACCGCCAGGCCATGGCCGACGCCCTCATGCACGACGGAACCACCGCGACCCTGCGCACCCTCGGCGTCGAGCTGCGCGTGGTCGGAGCCGAGAACGCCCGTGCCCCACGGCCCGCCGTGTTCCTGTTCAACCATCAGAGCCAGTTCGACGTCATCATCGTTCCCAAGGTGCTCGACGGTGGCGTCACCGGCATCGGCAAGAAGGAACTGCGGTCGCATCCGCTCTTCGGGCCGCTCATGCGCTTCGTCGGCGTCACCTTCATCGACCGTTCCGACACCGAACGCGCGAAAGCGGCACTGGCACCGGTGGTTTCGACGCTGCGCGAAGGCCTGTCGATCGCCGTCGCCCCGGAGGGCACGCGCTCGTACACCCGCGGGGTCGGCCCGTTCAAGAAGGGCGCCTTCCACATCGCCAAGCAGGCGGGCGTCCCGGTGATCCCGATCGTCATCCGCAATGCCGGTGACATCGCCTGGCGCGACTCACCCATCGCCCGAAGCGGTGTCGTCGATGTGGCGATTCTGCCCCCGATCGATGTGTCGACGTGGAATCCCGCCGCGATGGACGAGGAGATCGAAGAAGTCCGCAGGCTCTACGAACGCACCTTGCTGAACTGGCCGAACGCCTGACAGCTCACCCTCCCGAAATGTGACCAGGGTCTCAGGCGGATGTCGCCACCCGCCCTTGACCTAAACCATTCTTCAGGTTTGAAGATTGTGTCACCACCGAATGAGGGAGAACATCATGAGCACCGCAGCCGCCACCGCAACCACCACCCGCACCCTGCCTGCCCTGAACCGGCCCGTCGCCGTGCTCGGCGCCGTCGCCGCCGCCCTGATCGCTAATCTGATCATCTGGGGAATCGGCGAGGCAGCGGGCGGTTCGTTCACCACGAACACCGACGGCAAGGTCTCCGACGTCGCTCCTGGCGGGGTGATCCTGATGTCGGTGGTTCCGCTGCTGATCGGACTGACCGCCGCGGTGCTGATCTCCTACAAGTGGACCGGGGTGCTGCGAGTCGCCGCCGTCGTCGGCTCGGTGCTGTCGATCGCGACCATCGGCATGACCTTGACCGCCGGCTTCGACACCGCCTCCACCATCGCCCTGTCGCTGATGCACGTGGTGCTGGTGCCGGCCATGGTGATCGCGCTGGAAGGCGTGCGGCGCCACATCGCCGAGCAGTGACACACAGCGAAAAGGCCCGGCCGGGAACGTTCCCGGCCGGGCCTTTTCGCGTGTGGTCTAGACAGAACGGCCGAACAGGAGCTTCCACGGCATTAGCGCCGATTCCAGCTGTACCTTCAGGCTCATCTTCGACGCGCCGACCGTGCGCTCCTCGAACCGGATCGGCACCTCGGCGATGGTGTAGCCACGCTTGATGGCGCGGTAGTTCATCTCCACCTGGAATGAGTAACCGTTGCTGCGGATGGAGGCCACGTCGATGGCGCGCAGGGTGTCGGCCTTCCACGCCTTGAAACCGGCGGTCGCGTCCTTGACGCCCAGGCGCAGAATCAGGTTCACGTAGAAGTTGGCCCACGCCGAGAGGGCCTTGCGGTACCACTTCCACTCCTCGGCGGTGGAGCCGCCGGGGACGTAGCGGGAACCGAGCACCACGCCGACGTCCTCGGAGGTCAGCTTCTCGAGCATGGCCGGGATCACCTCGGCCGGGTGCGAGAGGTCGGCGTCCATCTGGATCACCACGTCGGCGCCGTCGGCCAGGGCCTGGGTGATGCCCGCGATGTAGGCGCGGCCGAGGCCGTCCTTCTCGGTGCGGTGCAGCACGCTCACCACGTTCGGCAGCTCGGCGGCCAGTTTGTCGGCCACCTCGCCCGTGCCGTCGGGTGAGTTGTCGTCCACCACCAGCACATGCAGATCGGGCACCGGCAGCGCCGTCAGCCGCTCCACCGCCACCGGCAGATTTTCCCGCTCGTTGTAGGTCGGCACAACAACGGTAACCCTCAAGGGTCGCCCTCCCTGCTCACCTGGTAACGCCCGGCGGCCCAGGGTGCGGGCGCCGAGGCACGTCATCGATTCGTTATGACCGTACTCGATAGACCTGACGTGTTCCTGAGCGGCCGCCCGGGGCCCTCACCACAGCTGCCCGGCGTGGACCAGCGCGTCGACGACGAGCACGACACCGAACACGACGAAAAGGACACGAACCACCGGCGGTCCGTACCGGGTCACGCCACGCACGAGCATCCGGTACATCCGCCGTGCCCCACGGGTTCTGCGCAGCGCCAGCGCGAGCACGGCCAGCGGCAGCACCAGCGCCACGAGGCAGTAGGCCGCCACCAGCACCGGCCAGCTCGCGGGCAGCGGACGCTGCGCGGAGATCAGGGCGAGCGCCGCCAGGTACGGCACCGAGGTCGGCACCTTCGCCAGACCGAGGGTGAAACCGATCACCCCCATCAGCCACGGGTACTTGCGCACCGGCTGGACCCACCGGCCGCCCGGCGCCGCGCCCGCGTCGACCGGAATCGCCGCCACCGCGATCAGGACGAGCCCGATCACCAGCTCACCCCAGTAGCGCAGCGTGGGGGTGAGGTCGAAGTCGAGCAGGCGGACGAGGAAGTCGATGCCGAGCACCGTCGCGACCCCGAACAGCACCGAGACCGCGAAGACACCGCCGAGGAAGCTCAGCACACCGACCAGCGGCGAACGCCTGGCCAGCCTGCTGTCGGCGACCACGGCGGTGGTGATCGCCACCAGCAACACGTCGAGCGCGTCCAGCAGGGCGAACCCGAGCAGCGTGAGCAGGAGGACAGCCATCGCGGCCGACCCTACCGGTCGGTCAGCTCGGCGCCGACCAGGGGTTTCTCGAGAACCGGGTGGCCAAGAGTTTCGGACGCCCCCACGAACGGCCCCAGGTGGTTACGCTTTTCAGTGCCGGCAGCGCCGGGATCCGCGATCGTGAAGGGGCAGACATCGTGGCAGAAATGTCATTCGACCCGTCAGCGCTCGACGCTTATCAGCGTGCGGCAGCTCGGGTTTCCGAACTACTTGGCACCGCGGCCACCCAGACGACCACCGCGGCGGGCGTCGATCTTTCCGGATTGGGCGTGCTCGGACGCGAATTCGCCGCCGCGTGGACCCAGGCGGCGGGCGCGCACGCCTCAACCCTCAGCACGGCCGGGAATCTCGTCAGCGCCTACCAGGACATCCTGACCCGGTTCGGCGACGACGTCACCGGCGTCGACACGGATGTGGCCGCAGGCCTGCGCGCGATCGACAACGAGGTGGCCTGATGCGCACGAAATCGCTCGTCACCGAGAACACCCTGAGCACCATCACCCCCGAAGAGGCCGAGGCCAAGATCGAACCGGTGATCGCGCTGCTCGAGGTGCCGCTGCTGGAATTACGGAAGGCGCTGGGCACCAACACCTCCGCCGACCCCGATCCCGCCGTCGTCTCCGCCCTCACCTCCGCCTCGGCCGCGACCACGGCCACCGAGGACCCGCACCGGCTCGGCCTCTACGCGCTCGAGTCCACCGACACCGCCGCGCCGGCGACTCCGGCGCTGCGCCGGACCGCCACCGAGGTGTCGGCCGCGGCCGATCGGGGTGAGCGCCTGAGTACCCTGCTCGGCCAAGCGCATACGACGCAGGCGAACGCGGCCGCCAAGGTGGACGCGATCATCGCGGAGTTCCGGCGCAAGGCCAAATCCGCCGCACCCGCCGTGAACAGCAACAATCTCGATGCCATCGTGGAGCTCGCCGAGGAGGCGATCCAGGAGGCCGTCGGGGTGGTCGGTGCGGCCAGCACCGAGATGGACCAGCACACCCGCGACACCCAGGGGCTCACCAGCGATCTCGGCGGGACCAACGGGGTGACGGTTCCCCCGGGGGCGACCGAGGTCGCGCCGGGCGTGTACGTGCTCGGCACCGGCGGCACCGACACCTCCACCTGGAACGACGAGAAGACGACCGACCCGGCGGTCGCGGCGCAGATCGCGTTGCAGGAGGCGCTGATCGACGGCGGTGTGAGCCTCGGTACGGCGGCCATCGATGCCGGTGTCACCTTCGGCACGCACCTCATCGACAAGATCGCCGAAGTCGCCATGCACGGCATCGACAAGGGCGCCGAGCTGGCGACGACCGGCATCGACACCCTGGCGGCCAGGGTGGACGGTACGGCGGACACACCGGCCAACACCGCGCCCGCGACGACCGCGCCCGGCACCAATGGTGCTGGTAACAATGGGAATTCGAACACCTTGTTCGGCGGTCTCGGCGGCAACTCCGGTGGTTCCGGAGGTGCGAACCCGGGTGGTTCGGGCGGCGCGAACTCCGGTGGCGCGAACTCCGGTGGTGCGGCACCGAAGCCGGAGACCCCCGCACCCGCGCCGACCAACCCGACACCCAAACCCGAAGCGCCACAGCAGGCCCCGTTCCAGCAGGCACCCGCGCAGCAGCAGCCGATGCAGGGCGGGGTGATTCCACCCGCCGCGCGCCCGCAACAGGATCAGGAGAGCGAACGACCGTCGAACGCCCCCAAACACGGGCAACCCGGAGTTGTCCCGGCGAACGCCTAGGCCGCGCGCATGGACAACCCGTTCGGTGCCTATTTCTCGTCGCCGGACGCCACCGGGCGCCGGCGTCCGCAGGGCAAACGACGGCGCAGGCGGCGGCGCGAGGCCGAGCCGCAGACCATCGGAACCAACCCGGAGATGTGGCCGCCGCCGGAACCGGAACCGTTCACCGACGCCCCGGCGCCGACGCTGCTGCCCGAACCCGTCTACCGCCACCCCGACGAGGACGACGACGGGTTCACCGGTGACTGGAACGACTGGACCGACGCCGACATCCCCGTCGAACCGGTCCGCCACGACGATGTGGATTGGAACGACTGGGCGACGACGACCGCCACCGAGCAGAGCGGTGACCACGTGGAGATGCCGGTGTTGCCCAAGCTCAAGGATTTCGGCGGCGGCGGCCCCATCGCCCGCAGGCCACGCAAGAACTACAACGACGAACGCTACGACGACGGCCACGGCCGCACGAAGGCCGCCGCCGCGATCAAGGGCGTGGTCGGCGCACTGCTGTTCGTCGTACTGCTCGGCGTGGCCGCCACCATCTTCCTCGGCCCGGGCGACCGATCCGCCTCGGACACAAGGCAAGCCGGGCTGTCGAACATCACAGCTCCCACCTCGAGCACCACACCACCGTTGCCCGCGCACGCGCTCCCCGGCTGCGAGGAGTTCCGCACCACCTCCATCACCGTGAGCGCCGAACGCGGCGACGCGAGCTCACCCCAGGGCGCCATCCTCGGTTTCGAGTACAGCTATTACGTCGACCGCGACGCCGCCAAGGCCAGGTCCTTCGTCACCGACAACGCCCACGTCGGCGACGAGGCCGCCCTCGCCGCTGGCATCGCCACCCTGCCGCCGGACATCAAGTACTGCACCCACATCACCCGTGGCGATTCCACCGACACATCCATCTGGCACGTCACGATCCATCAGCAGTGGCCCGGCGACACCGCCATCGAGAAGGTGCACCAGACCATCAAGACCACCGAGATCTCGACCGGCCGCTACCGCATCACCAGCATCGACCACCGCCGCTGACGCGAAAATCCCCCGCACCGATCGGTACGGGGGATTTCTCGTGCGACCCTGACGGGACTCGAACCCGCGACCTCCGCCGTGACAGGGCGGCGCGCTAACCAACTGCGCCACAGGGCCTTGCTGCTTTCTCGCGGGGCGACTGTACCCCGATCGATGCCGTTTCCGGAAACGCGCAGGTGGTGTTCGTCGATCGCCACCGTCTCGGCACGCACCGACAGACTCGGCCACCGAGGCGATCTGTGATTGACACGACAACGTCGGCACGCCAAGCTAAGCAAGCGCTCATTTACTGCAAGGAGACAGCTCATGAAGGCTTGGCAGGTAGACCAACTCGGTGAACCACGAGAGGTGTTGCGGTTCAACGAGATCGACGACCCCGTCGCCGGTCCGGGACAACTGCTGGTGCGGGTACTCGCCGCTCCGGCCAACTTCCCCGACGTGCTGCTGTGCCGTGGGCAGTACCAGGTGAAGCCGCCGCTGCCGTTCACCCCCGGTGTGGAACTGTGCGGTTCGGTGGTCGCGGTCGGTGACGGCGTCACCGGGTTCGCGGTCGGTGACCGGATCGTCGGCACCACCGACCTGCCCGGCGGCGCCTTCGCCGAGATGGCGGTACTCGACGCGGCCAACGCCTTCCCCGCCCCCGAAGCACTCGACGACGCCGAAGCGTCCGCCCTGTGCATCGGCTACCAGACGAGCTGGTTCGCCCTGCACCGGCGCACCCGATTGCGAGCCGGGGAAACCCTGCTCGTACACGCCGCGGCCGGTGGCGTCGGCAGCACCGCCGTACAGCTCGGAAAGGCCGCCGGTGCCACCGTGATCGGTGTGGTCGGCGGGCCGGACAAGGCCGAGTACTGCCGCGAGCTGGGCGCCGATCTCGTCATCGACCGGCACACCTCGGACTTCGTGCCGATCGTCAAGGAGTTCACCGGCGGGCGCGGCGCCGACGTCGTCTACGACCCCGTCGGCGGCGATGCCTACGCCAAGTCGACCAAATGCATCGCCTTCGAGGGTCGCATCCTGGTAATCGGCTTCGCCGGCGGCACCATCCCCCAACCGGCCCTCAACCACGCCCTGATCAAGAACTATTCGATCATCGGCCTGCACTGGGGTCTTTACAAGCAATACAACCCGCAGGCGATCCGCGACTGCCACGACGAACTGACCCGGCTCGCCGCCGCGGACCAGCTGAAGCCGCTGATCAGTGAACGCCTGTCGCTGAGCGACGTGCCCGAGGGCCTCGGCCGGCTCGGCGACGGTACGACGGCTGGCCGCCTCGTCTTCCACCCCTGAACGCGAAAATCCCCTCGACCAGATGCTCTGGTGAGGGGATCTTTTGTGGCCAGGGCCGGGATCGAACCGGCGACCTTCCGCTTTTCAGGCGGACGCTCGTACCAACTGAGCTACCTGGCCGCAGGCACCCGTACGGAATGCCATACGCGAAGCGCCGGATTGCTCCGGCGCTTACTTGCGACCCTGACGGGACTCGAACCCGCGACCTCCGCCGTGACAGGGCGGCGCGCTAACCAACTGCGCCACAGGGCCTTGCTTTTCCTACACTACAGTCCGAAGACTGTACCCCCTACGGGATTCGAACCCGCGCTACCGCCTTGAAAGGGCGGCGTCCTAGGCCGCTAGACGAAGGGGGCTCGTTCCGAATCTCTCCGGGGCGGCTTCAACGTTTCCGTTGGGAGCTCGCATAGCTTATGACACCTCGGTGCGCTCTTCCAAATCGCCTGGTCAGGCGCCCAAACCGAGGTCGTCGAGACGGGCCTGGGCACGCCAGCCGTCGGTACGGAAGTGCTGTATCCACAGCGGCGTCGCCATGGCCTCGACGATCACCTCGAGCACCTCGGCGAAGCGGGCACGCAGATCGGCGGCCGAACCGGTGCCGATCGGGTCGACGAGATACCGCTGACCCGCCAGCGCCGCGGCGAGGGTTCTGGTGAACCGGTCGGGGTCGGCGTCGGCGCGCAGCTGACCGTCGTCGATGGCGCGCACCGCGAGCACCCGGGTGGCCCGGCCGAGGATGCGGCCACCGCCGTTGCCCGCGTCGCGATGGAAGTCGGGTTCGATCACCAGGCGGTACTCGGCCTGCACGATGGTGTCGTGCTCGAGCCGCAACGCGACCTCGTCGACCATGCCGTGCAGCACGTCGAGCGGGCCGAGGTCGGTGCGGGCCAGCCAGCGCTCCGCGCACAGCCGGTACCGCTCGACCGCGGTGTCGAGCACCGCGCGTGCGAGGTCTTCCTTGGAGTCGAAGTGGAAGTACATCGCGCCCTTTGTCGCGCGCGAACCTTCCAGAATGCGGTTGAGCGATGCCGCGGCATACCCGCTCTTCCCGAACTCGACGGCCGCGGACTTGATTATCGCGGCGCGTGTGCGGCGCGCCCGCTCTTGCTGCCGTGCCATGCTCGAAACGCCTCCGAACCTTCTCGTCGCCGCCGATCAATGACAGACCCGCGGCGCGAATTGTGGTTATTTTTCATACTTTTGGTATGTAAACTCGCCGAATGCCGGTACCCCTCCGGCTGGTATAGTTCGCCGGCCCGGGTGCGCCACAGGGGGTGCACACTCGGGCTCAATACCTGTGAGAACCGCCTCCTCCTGCGGTAGCGACTGCCCCTTTGCGAGGAGTTCGCGCGCCTTCGCGTTCACCCCGGCACATCGAACCCCCGATGAATTCCGCGACACCGCACCCACCACCGGGCGCCGGAAAGTGCGGCCCCGGTGATTGTTTCGAAATTCACCAGGTAATCACCGTACCCGCATTCCCCGAACGGCAACATGCGAATGGGACACCCGGTCCGTTTTTCCGGACAGGCAAACCGGGCGCAACCGTGAGCCGTGGCGCCGAATGCGAAAACCGCACTCGCACAGCATTGTTGGCCTGTCCAGCGCCCCCCTGCGGCGCACTCGCGGACCCCGGTATCACCCACACACTCCTGTTGATCGAAAGCTGTTGACCCACAACACTATTCGATGACACGTCGCGACGGGAAGTGGGAACGGCGATGTGCTCCAGCCCGTCAGCCGGGCATCGCGCCGGGGCGCGCCGCCGTTACCGGGGCCGACCGGACCATGTGCGCCGGAAGCCCGGCTGATAGGGGACACTATTCGGCGTCGCGGCGCGGTGTCGGTTAGACTCCGCTGCGCGCCCCTTTAGCTCAGTTGGTAGAGCTGGTGACTTTTAATCACTAGGTCGTAGGTTCGAGTCCTACAGGGGGCACCATCACTTCACCGTGACCACTGTCACGTGGCACTTCCCGGCCGCGCCGGAAGAGCCGGCCGTCATGGCCCCTGAACAGGCGAACGACCTCGCCGACAGCACTTCCCGCCGCCGCGACACCGAGAGTTCACCCGGTAGGCGCTAACGCCGCCGCCACTACAGCGATAGTCCCTACGCTGCGGACCGAAGACCTAGACTCGTCAGTACGTCCTACCGGCAGCTGCCGATGTTGTGGCGTTGTTCAACTTCATCGGCTTTACGCTCAGTTGCGTTTCGCATCACACCTACGGTGCCGTAAGGTATGGCCGCATCGCGACGTTCGACCGCAAGCACGACAGCGAAGGGTTTTTACATGGCAAGGGATCTGACTCAACTCGAACTGCTCACGGAGTTGGAGCCGGTTGCCGAGGAAAACGTCAACCGGCACCTGTCGCTGGCCAAGGAATGGCATCCGCACGACTACGTCCCGTGGGACGAGGGCCGCAACTTCGCCGCCATGGGCGGCATCGACTGGGATCCTGAGCAGTCCAAGCTCAGTGAGGTGGCCAAGGCCGCCATGATCACCAACCTGCTCACCGAGGACAACCTGCCGTCCTACCACCGTGAGATCGCCGAGAACTTCTCCCAGGACGGCGCCTGGGGCACCTGGGTCGGTCGCTGGACCGCCGAGGAGAACCGCCACGGCATCGTGATGCGTGACTACCTGGTGGTCACCCGTGGCGTGGATCCGGTGGCCCTCGAGAACGCCCGCATGATCCACATGACCAACGGGTTCGCCTCCCCCACCGAGGTGGACGCCGGCTTCCTGCACTCGGTCGCCTATGTGACCTTCCAGGAACTGGCCACCCGCGTGAGTCACCGCAACACCGGCAAGGTGTGCGACGACCCGATCGCGGACCGCATGCTGCAGCGCGTCGCCGCCGACGAGAACCTGCACATGATCTTCTACCGCAACCTCTGCGGCGCGGCGCTCGACCTGTCGCCCGACCAGGCGATCGAGGCGATCTCGCTGATCGTGGAGAACTTCCAGATGCCCGGCGCCGGGATGCCCAACTTCCGGCGCAACGGTGTGCTGATGGCCAAGCACGGCATCTACGACCTGCGCCAGCACCTCGAAGAGGTCGTGCAGCCGGTGCTCAAGAAGTGGAACATCTTCGAGCGCACCGACTTCACCGCCCGTGGCGAGGCCACCCGCGAGCGTCTCGGTGACTTCCTGGAGAAGCTCAGCCAGGACGTCGTCAAGTTCGAGGAGCAGCGCGACCGCATGCTCGCTCGCGAAGCCAAGAAGCGCGAGATGGCCAGCGTCTAGAACTCACGAAAAAGCGCCGCCCACCGGGATTCCGGTGGGCGGCGCTTTCGTACAGCCGGTTACTTCATCGGCAGGGCACCGTCGGCGCTGCCGACATCGGTGATCTTCCAGTCCTGCCCGGCATCGACGGTGATGTTGTAGGTGACGGTGTTGCGCAGGCCGTCGGGGTTCTGCGCGTTGGTGGTGCTCACGTCGACGAACGCGGCGACCTTGTACACCTGGCCCTCGCGCTCGAGCACCTTCGCGGTGATCGGGGTGGCGGTGGAGGCCCAGCGCAGCGGGACGACGATGTCTTCCAGCTTGTCGCCGGTGACGTCGAACTTGCCCGCGAGCTCGGTGGACGTGCCCGCCTTGAGCTTGGCCACCCAGGCGTCGACGTCCTGGTAGTTCAGCGTGGCCGAGCCGACGGAGTAGTCGAGGGCGATCTGTTCGGCCTTCGCGTCGTCGGCGGCCTCGGCACGCAGATCCGAGACATCCGAGCGCGCCGAGCCGTACAGCATGCCGAGCACGACGGCGGCGACGGCGAGCACGGCGATGGCGGCACCGCCGACCAGCGACGAGACACTGATCGCCACGGTCGCCTTACCGGGCGCGGCGGGGGTGGTGGTCGTGGCGTCTTCGGCCATGGGGGTCTTCTCCGATGATGTGGGGACAGCGCGCCGCCTGCTGCGGCAAAGCACAGGCTACTGAGCCGAGAGACATATCCCGAACGTTGAGTACCACATAAATGCCGCCGAGCCTTTGTGGAGTGGCCCGTGACCCGGCCGAAGTCGCCGGTACGCGAGATCGATCACATCCGGGTGGATGCGAGAATGGCAGACGTGACTATCACGATGCCCCAGGCACCGACCACGCTGCGGATCGGGCCCTACCCGGTCGATCCGCCCGTCGTGCTCGCACCCATGGCGGGCATCACCAACCTGGCCTTCCGCAAGCTGTGCCGCGAATTCGGCAGCAAGACCGCCATCTACGTGTGCGAGATGATCACCGCCCGCGCGGTGGTCGAGCGCAACGAGAAGACGCTGCACATGATGTCGTTCGACGCCGACGAGCATCCGCGCTCGATGCAGCTCTACGGTGTCGACCCGAAGACGCTCGGGGAGGCCGTTCGCATCGTCGTCGGTGAAGGCTGGGCCGACCACATCGACCTGAATCTCGGCTGCCCGGTGCGCAAGGTCACCCGGCTCGGCGGCGGTTCCGCGCTGCCCTACAAGCGCAGGCTGTTCGCCAACATCGTCAAGGAGATGGTGAAGGCCGCCGAACCGGCAGGCGTGCCGGTGACGTTCAAGTTCCGCATCGGCATCGACGACGAGCACCACACCTACCTCGACACCGGCCGCATCGCCGAGGCCGAAGGTGCCGCCGCCGTCGCCCTGCACGCGCGCACCGCATCGCAGCTGTACTCCGGCACGGCCGACTGGTCGGCCATCGCCCGGCTCAAGGAAGCCGTCACCACCATCCCGGTGCTCGGCAACGGCGACATCTTCACCGCCGACGACGCGCTGCGCATGATGAACGAGACCGGGTGCGACGGTGTGGTCGTCGGCCGCGGGTGCCTCGGCAGGCCGTGGCTGTTCGCCGAGCTCAGCGCCGCCCTGCGCGGCGAACCGGTCCCCGAGGGCCCGACGCTGGGCCGCGTCGGCGAGATCCTGATCCGCCACGCCACCCTGCTCGCCGAACACGACGGCGAGGACAAGGCGATGCGCGATATCCGCAAGCACATGGCCTGGTACCTGATGGGCTTCCCGGTCGGCTCGCAGCTGCGCCGCAGCTTCGCCACCGTGTCGGCGCTGAGCCAGATCGAGGACCTCGTCGCGCAGCTCGATCCGGACGTGCCCTTCCCCACCGACGCCCTCGGCCCACGCGGTCGCCAGGGCTCGCCGCAGACCAAGGTCGTGCTGCCCGACGGGTGGCTCGACGATCCCGAGGACGACACCGTGCCCACCGCCGCCGATGTGATGCACAGCGGAGGGTAAAGCTTCGGCGCTGGTCAGCGCGTCGCGACCGGATTCCGTGCGAATCTGTTGTGCACTGGAGTGGCTACTCGTGGCGGAATCGTTATCATTGCGGACATCGTTCGGCTCCGGTTCGACCGAGCAGCCGAACGATGACGCGTATGCGGCAGATAGAGAAGTGAGGTTCGCTGGTGGGTGACGATCGGCGCGGGCGTACGCCCCGGCCCGGAGGTCGCGCCCCGTGGGAGCGCTATCCGGCTGCCGAACCGCCCGCACAGAAGGACACCGGTTCCCGCCGATCACGGCACGCCGACGCCGATCCCGATGCGGCCCCGCTCACTGTCCAGGACCTCGTCGACCGGGTCGACAGCGAACGAACCAAACGCAGCCGCCGCGCTCCGGCCGATCCGTCGGGTTCTTCCCGCGCCGGCCGCCGCGCCCGCGACCAGGCACCCCGCCCGACCCCTCGCCCCGATATTGCGGCACGCGCCGACGGTTCGGCCGGCGACGCCCCCGCCGCACCACATCGCGTCGACTCCCCCGCCGACCGCATCGCGACGACCGCGATTCCCGCGCAGGGCAAGACTTTTCCCGCGCCCGGCAAGACCGTGCCCGCCCAGGGCAAAACCGCCCCGGCGAAGGGTAAGACGGTCCGCACGGCACCGCCCGCTCGTCGCGTCGACGAGCAGGTCACCGATATCCTGCCCACCGTCACCGAAACCCCGGCGGCCCCGCCGAAGCGCGTCGAGCCCAAGCGGGTCGAAACCAAGACCGCCGCCGACCGGACACCCGAACGGCGCCGCGCGAAACAGGCACGCCTCGCGGGACGGGTCGCGGTCACCTTCTTCGCCGTGCTGGCGCTGGTGGTCACCGGTGGTGGCTGGAGTTACCTGCGGGCCACCAACAACGGCTTCACCCAGGTGTCGGCCCTCGACGGTGCCACCGAGGACGTGCTCGACGGTGACATGCAGCTCGGCGACGAGAACTACCTCATCGTCGGCACCGACACCCGCGCGGGCCTGAACGCCGACATGGGCGCGGGATCCACCGTCGACGCCGAAGGCGCGCGCGCCGACACCGCGATGCTCGTGCACATCCCCAAGGACCGCTCCCGCGTGGTGGTCGTCTCCTTCCCGCGCGACCTCGACGTCACCCGGCCGCAGTGCGCGGGCTGGGACAACGACAAGGGCAAGTACACCGACCAGAAGTTCCCGTCGGCCATGGGCGACAAGCTCAACGCCGTCTACGCGCTCGGTGGGCCGCGCTGCCTGACCGACGTGGTGCGCAAGATGTCGGGTCTGAGCATCGGCCACTTCATCGGCATCGACTTCGCCGGGTTCGAGGCGATGGTCGACCAGATCGGTGGCGTGGAGGTGTGCTCGACCAAGCCGATCATCGACGGCGTGCTCGGCACCGTGCTCGAGAGCTCGGGCAAGCAGCGCGTGAACGGCGAGACGGCCCTCAACTATGTGCGGGCCCGGCACGTGGTCGGCGAGGAGCGCAGCGACTACGACCGCATCCACCGGCAGCAGACCTTCCTCGCGGCCCTGCTGCGTGGTGCGCTGTCGGGTCAGGTGCTGCTCGACCCGGCCAAGCTGCAGGGTTTCGTCGAGGCGTTCCGTCAGCACACCTTCGTCGACGGTGTCGAGACCAAGGACCTGATCCTGCTCGGCCGGTCGCTGCAGAAGGTCAACGCGGGCGCGGTCACCTTCATCACCGCCCCGACCGCGGGAACCACGTCCTACGGCAACGAGATTCCGCGCGAAGCCGACATCAAGGCGATCTTCCGCGCGATCATCGACGACCAGCCGCTGCCCGGCGAGCAGACCGCCCCGCCGATCACCAACCCCAGCACACCCGCGGCCCCCACCCAGGCGCCCAAGATGTACGCGGTGAGCCCGGCGTCGGTGTCGCTGCTGGTGACCAACGGCACCCAGACCGCGGGCATGGCTCGGCAGGCGGCCAACAAGCTGTCGAACTTCGGTTTCGGCATCTACAACGTCGCCAATGCCACCGAGTACACCGACACCACCGAGGTGCGCTACGCCGAGGGCAACGAGGCGGCCGCCGCGACCGTGGCCAGTGCCATCCCCGGCGCGGTCCTGCAACGCGACGACGACCTCAGCGGCATCATCGAGGTGGTCGTCGGCTCGGACTACACGGGCCAGGTGCGTACCCCCACGACGGTCGGCGCCGAGCTGCCCGCGGTGTCGCTCGGCGAGCCGGTCTCGGCCGCACCGGTGCGTCTGCCCTCGGATCTCGAGCACATGAACGCCGCCGACACCAGCTGCGACTGAGCCTGCCTGATTCACGACGCGCGCTGAGCTGGCACGACTGTGCCACACGGCATTAACCCGGTGTTGGGTGACAGGGGTACCGGTACCCACTAGGGTCAGCCATTATGCGTGTCATCTACAACGAGCAAATGGCCGAGCTCGCCAATCTGCTCGGCGAAATGGCCGGTCTCGCCGGCCAGGCCATGGAGCAAGCCACCCAGTCGCTGCTGCAGGCCGACCTCGCGCTCGCCGAGCAGGTCATCGGCGAGCAGGATCGGATCTCGGTGATGATCGCCGAGGCCGAGGAGAAGGCGTTCGCTCTTCTCGCGCTGCAGGCGCCCGTCGCGGGCGACCTGCGTCAGGTGGTCAGTGCCATCCAGATCGTCAACGACGTGAACCGGATGGGCGCGCTGGCCCTGCACGTCGCCAAGGTGACCCGCCGCCGCCACCCCAACCACGCCCTGCCCGAATCGGTGAACGGCTACTTCGCCGAGATGGGCCGCATCGCGGTGAACATGGGCGCAGGCGCCAAGGAGGTGCTCGAGACCCGCGATCCCGAGCGCGCCGCCCAGCTCAACCAGGACGACGAGGCGATGGACGACCTCCACCGCCACCTGTTCACCCTCCTGATGGACCGGGAATGGAAGTACGGCGTCGCCGCCGCCGTCGACGTCACCCTCCTGGGCCGCTACTACGAGCGCTTCGCCGACCACGCCGTCGAGATCGGCCGCCGCGTGATCTTCCTGGTCACCGGTGTGCTCCCGGACGGCGAAATCGAAAGCTGAAGCAGTACAACGAGAAAGCCCCCACCCTCCCGAAGGAGCGCGGGGGCTTTCTCGTCGGCTCCCTTACCCGAAGCGGCCCGAGATGTAGTCCTCGGTGGCGCGCTGGGTGGGGTTGGAGAAGATCTTCTCGGTGTCGTCGATCTCGATGAGCTTGCCGGGCTTGCCCTGGGCCTCGAGGTTGAAGAAACCGGTCTGGTCGCTCACGCGGGCGGCCTGCTGCATGTTGTGCGTGACGATGACGATCGTGAACTCCTTCTTGAGTTCGGTGATCAGGTCCTCGATCGCGAGGGTGGAGATGGGGTCGAGGGCCGAGCAGGGCTCGTCCATCAGCAGCACGTCGGGCGAGACCGCGATGGCGCGGGCGATGCACAGACGCTGCTGCTGACCACCCGACAGGCCGCCACCGGGCTTGTCGAGACGGTCCTTGACCTCGTTCCACAGGTTCGCACCGCGCAGCGAGCGCTCGGCGACCTCGTCGAGTTCCTTCTTGTTGCGCACACCCTGCAGCTTCAGCCCGGCCACCACGTTGTCGCGAATCGACATGGTGGGGAACGGGTTCGGGCGCTGGAACACCATGCCGATGGTGCGGCGCACACCCACCGGGTCGATCGCCGAACCGTAGATGTCCTCGCCGTCGAGCAGCACGGCACCTTCGACGCGGGCGTTCGGGGTCACCTCGTGCATGCGGTTGAGCGAGCGCAGCACGGTGGACTTGCCACAACCGGAGGGACCGATGAAGGCGGTGACGCTGCGCGGCAGCACGGTCAGGTCCACGTTCGACACGGCGTGGAAGCTGCCGTAGTAGATGTTGAGATCTTTGACGTCGATCCGCTTGGCCATGGGAGTTTCCGTTCGCTTCTATCGGTTCCGGGTGAGCAGCTTGTTGACCGCGGCGGCAGCCAGGTACAGCAGCGCGATGAGCAGGATCAGCGTGAGCGCCGCACCCCAGACACGCGCGCGACCGGCCGGCTCCGGGTTGGCCAGCTCCTGGTAGATCAGCAGCGGCAGCGAGGCCATGTTGCCGTCGAAGATGTTCTGGTTGATCGACTTCGAGTAACCCACCAGCACCAGCACGGGCGCGGTCTCACCCATCACGCGGGCAAGGGCGAGCAGGATGCCCGAGATCATGCCCGGCGCGGCGGTGGGGATGACGATGCGCAGGATGGTCTTCCACTTGGGCACGCCGAGCGCGTAGGAAGCCTCGCGCAGCTCGTCGGGCACCAGCTTCAGCATCTCCTCGGTGTTGCGCACCACCACCGGCAGCATCAGCAGCACCAGTGCCAGCGACACCGCGAACGAACTCTGCGGCATACCGAGCGTGGCGATCCACAGCGCGAAGATGAACAGCGCCGCGACGATCGATGGCACACCGGCGAGGATGTCGACCATGAAGGTGGTGACCTTGGCCAGCTTGCCGCGACCGTATTCCACCAGGTACACAGCGGCCATCACGCCGAGCGGCACCGCGATGACGGTCGCGATCAGTGCCTGCACGATCGTGCCGTAGATCGCGTGGTACACACCGCCGCCGGACTGGTCCGGCAGGATGCCCTTCTGCGAGTTGAACCACCAGTCGGCGGTGACGATCGAGCCGATGCCCTTCACCAGGACCAGGCCGAGCACCCACACCAGCGGGATCAGCGCGATCACGAAGCAGAGGGTGACCAGACCGGTGGCGATGTTGTTCTTGATCCGCCTGCCGTTGGAGACGTGGCGGAACGTCGGCGCCTTGACCGGCTTGTCGAGGGTCGATGTGGTGGTCATCAGCCGTTCACCTTTCCACCGGAGGCCAGGCGGGCCAGTGCGTTGACGACGAAGGTCAGCGCGAAGAGGACGAAGCCGGCGGCGATGTAGGCGCCGGTCGGCAGCGGGGAACTGAATTCCGAGGCGGCCGAGGCGATCTTGGAGGCGAAGGTGTAACCACCGTCGAACAGCGACCAGGTGCCCGCGTTGCTCGCGGTACGGAGCACGACGAGCACGGCGATGGTCTCACCGAGCGCGCGGCCGAGGCCGAGCATGGAACCGGCGATCACACCGCTGCGGCCGTAGGGCAGCACCGTCATCCGCACGACTTCCCACTTCGTGGCGCCCAGCGCCTGGGCGGCCTCGATGTGGGCGCGGGGGGTGAGCGCGAACACCTCGCGGGCCACCGAGGTGATGATCGGCAGGATCATCACGGCGAGCACGACACCGGCGGTGAAGATGGTGCCGCCACCGGCGATCGAGACGTTGCCGTCGGAGAACAGGAAGAACCAGCCGAGGTTGGAGTTGAGGAACTCCTGCACCGGCGCGATCTGCGGGGCGAGCACGAGGAAGCCCCACAGACCGAACACGATGGACGGCACCGCGGCGAGCAGGTCGATCAGCATGGTGAACGGCTTGCCCAACCGCGACGGCGCGTACTGGGTGAGGAACAGCGCGATGCCGACGCCGATCGGCACCGCCACGATGAGCGCGAACACCGAGCTCAGCACCGTGACCATGAACAGGTCACGGATGCCGAAGCGCAGGTTGTTCGCGTCACCGGTGGAGAATTCCGTGCTGGTGAAGAAGTTGGCGTTGTCGGCCATGAGCGAGGGGACCGCGCGGATCAGCAGGAACAACGCGATCAACGCGATGGCCGCGACAATGGTCGCGCCCGCCGCGGTGGCCAGCCACCGAAAGATCGTCTCGGCGTTCAGGCGCCCGGAACGACCCTTCTCCGGGGCCTTGTCGAATTTCGGTTCGGTCGGCATATGCGAAGTATCTCCGGCCGCCCGCGGGCCCGTCGAATCCGACGAGCCCGGTGCGGTCACCTCAGGGTGCATGGTCATGGCCTACGCAGCGATCAGGAGATGGCGTTGATCGCGGTGGTCAGCTTGGTCTTGAACTTTTCCGGGATGGCGATGTAGCCGGCCTGGTCCAGTCCGTCCTGACCGTTGGTGACGGCCGAAGTCAGGAACGCCTTCACGGCCTTGGCGGTCTCGGCATCGGCGTACTTGGAGCACACGATCTCGTAGGTCGGCATGATGATCGGGTACGCGCCCGCCTCGGCAGGCTTGTAGAACGAGCTCACGTCGAGCACCAGGTCGTTGCCCTCGCCCTTGATCTTGGCGGCATCGATGGCCTTGCCCGCCGACTCGTTGGTCAGCGCGACCGGGTCCTTGGAGGCCGAGGTGACGATCTGCGCGATCGACAGGTTCTGCGCCTTGGCGAAGGACCACTCGTTGTAGGTGATCGAGTTCTTGGTGTTCTTGATAGCGGCCGAGGTGCCCTCGTTGCCCTTGGCGCCTTCGCCGACGCCACCGTTGAAGGTCTTGCCGCCACCCTTGCCCCACGCCCCATCGGAGGCGGCGTCGAGGTAGAGCTGGAAGTTGTCGGTGGTGCCCGACTCGTCGGAGCGGAAGATCACGGCGATCTTCTCCGAGGGCAGCTTGGCGTTGGGGTTCAGCGCCTTGATCTCGGGGGCGTCCCAGGTGGCGACGGCGCCGCTGAATACCTTGGCGGCGGTCGGGCCGTCGAGGACCAGGTCGGTCACGCCGTCGACGTTGTAGGTGATCGCGATCGGGCCGAAGACGGTCGGCAGGTTCCACGCGGGGCTCGCGCAACGCTCCTGAGCCTTGGCGGGCTCGTCCTTCTTGGAGCTCAGCGGCGAGTCCGAGCCGGCGAAGTCGGTCTGGCCGCCGATGAACTCGTTGACACCGGCCCCGGAGCCGCTCGAGGTGTAGTTCAGGGTGAAGCCGTCGCAGTTGGCCTCGTAGGCGGCGACGAAGCGCTCCATGGCGTTCTTCTGCGCCGACGAACCGCTCGCCTTGAGCGCCTTCGTGCCCGCGCATTCGACGGCGCTGTTGGCGGCCACGCCGTTGTCACCGGTGTTGTCGTCGCTGCCACAGGCGGCCAGAGACATGGCACCCGCGGCGAAGACGCCGACCAGGGCGCTGGTGCGCTTGAAGTTCACTTTTCCTCCGACATTGCTGACGAACTCGCTCGGTCCCTCACCGGCCCGGGCGAGTTGGGTGGTGCGGATCGCGGGTGAACGCGAGCACCAGGCGACGACTGTGCCGCCCAGAAGTAACGTAGGTTCGCCCGGTTGACAGTTGGCCCGAGGTGGGTTAACGGAGAATGAACAGCCCGGCGCGATTAGACCGAGCGTGTGATGTTTGCCCCAGTTTTACTCGTCGGTACCCGGTCATCCTCACAATATTCAGGGTTGCCGAGGAACTGTGAGCTGTCTCGCAGCGGGTCAGCTCAGCGCGTAGGCGACGTCGATATGGGCGGGTGCGAAGCCCAGTTTGGTGTAGGTCCGCACGGCGGCGTGGTTGTCGGCCTCGGTGTAGAGCAGCACCTCGGTCAGGCCGGTGTCGCGCAGGTAATGCAGTCCGGCCAGGGTGAGCAGTCGACCCAGGCCACGGCCCTGCGCGGCGGGGTCGATGCCGACGACGTAGACCTCGCCTGCCGGGGCGGCGTCGGGGTGTGCCTTGGTCCAATGGAAGCCGAGTAGGCGGTCGGGATCGGCGGCGTCGAACGCCAGGAAGAGCCCGGCCGGATCGAACCAGGATTCGGCGCGGCGGGCGGCGATGTCGCGCTCGGTCCAGCCGCCCTGTTCGGGGTGCCAGGCGAAGGCGGCGTTGTTGACTCGCAACAGTTCGGCATCGTCGGCGGGGCCTTCGTAGGTGCGCAGGACGAGGCCTTCGGGGACCTCGAGAGAGGGTAGCTCGGGGGTTGCCAGGCTGCGGCGCATCTGCCAGAGTTCGCGTGCTGTCGTCAGTTTCAGGGCGGCGGCGAGGGCTTTGGCGGCGGGCAGATCGCCGTGTGCCCAGACGCGGGCGCCCTTGCCGCCTTCGGTGAGGGCTGTACGGACGAGGTCGGTACCGATGCCCTGTTCGCGAGCTTCGGGGTCGACGGCCACTTCTGCCATTGCGGGGTGATCACCGTGTGCCGCAACGAGATTCGCGTAGCCGACGATCTCGCCGTTGCGTTCGGCGAGCAGATGTCTTGTGCCGGGGGTGGTTTCGGCGAGCGAGAGGACCGCCTGCTCGGAGACGGGGGCTACGCCGTCGGCGGACTTCGCGCGGTCGAGCAGGGTGCGGATGTTCTCAGCGGTGGTGGAGTCGACGGTCTCGGTCCACTTCAAGGTTGCCCCCTGTGTTTTGAGCGTACGTCGGGTGAGGTGCCCGGCTCTTTGGGTTTTGGGATTGCGGGAGGTACTGG
>NZ_BDBD01000016.1 GCF_001612805.1 Nocardia coubleae NBRC 108252 | reverse complement strand
GAGGTCGGGTCGGGCGGGGCTGGGAATGCGGTCATGACGGTCTGAATGTGCTCGTCAGGGGGTGCTGCCGTTGACCGGGGTCAGGTCGTCGCCGTCTACGTCTTCGTCGGTGAAGGCGGGTGGTTCGCCCTTGGTGGCGGTTGAACGGGCTGGGCGGACGGCCTTGTAGCCGACGTTGCGGACCGTGCCGATCAGGGATTCGTATTCGCTGCCGAGTTTGGCGCGTAGGCGGCGGACGTGGACGTCGACGGTTCGGGTGCCGCCGAAGAAGTCGTAGCCCCAGACCTCTTGCAGCAGTTGGGCTCGGGTGAAGACCCGGCCTGCGTGCTGGGCGAGGTATTTGAGCAGCTCGAATTCCTTGTAGGTGAGGTCGAGCGGGCGGCCTCGCAGGCGGGCGGTGTAGGTGCCCTCGTCGATCACCAGTTCGCCGAGGGTGATCTTGCCTGTGTTCTCGGGGCTGGCCACGCCGCCGTTGCGGCCGACGAGCAGGCGTAGGCGCGCGTCGAGTTCGGCGGGGCCGGTGCCGGGGAGGAGGATGTCGTCGAGGCCCCAGTCGGCGTTTACCGCGACTAGTCCGCCCTCGGTGAGCACGGCGACGACCGGCACCGACGAACCGGTGCTGCCGAGCAGCCTGCACAGCCCGCGCGCGGCGGCCAGGTCGGTCCGGGCGTCGACCAGCGCGACGTCGGCACTACCGGCCTCCAGCAGGGACGACACCTCGGTCGGCGCGGGGCGGACGTTGTGCGCGAGCAGCGTCAACGAGGGCAGCACCGCATCCGGGTTGGGGTCGGAAGTCAGTAGGAGCAGCTCCACCGGGCTCTCCTCCTATCTCGTGTCTGCGCGACGAGAGCAGCCGCACAGCTACGTCGCCGAAACACAGGGTTAGTCGGTGCAACATTAGCGCGTCACAGGCCATGACCTCGCAACACGGGCACACTTACGAGTGTTCGGCCGATACCCGGGCACCCGGCACCCACGTGCGTGGGCGCTACTCTCACCTCATGCGCAAGCTGATCATCGGGCTGCTGTGCCTGGCCGGGTTGGCGGTGGTGATCGATTTCGGCGCCGCCGCCTACACCGAGTACCACGTGTCGCGGCAGTTGCGGGCGGGCGCCGACCTGTCGGCCGATCCCGAAGTGACCTTCCACGGTTTCCCCTTCACCGCCCAGGCCCTGTCCGGGCGCTACGACAACGTGGCGATCCGGGCCCGAAGCATGCGCCCGGACATCCCCGGCGAGATCGGCATCGAGGCCACGCTGAACGGTCTGCACGCACCCGCCGGTGAGCTGCTCGACGGTGCGGCGCGCTCGGTGCAGGTCGACCGGGTCGACGCCCGCATGCGCATCGAACCCACCGAGCTCGGCAGGCTCTTCGGCATCCCCGACCTGCAGGTCCACACCCGTCCCGCCGACAAGTCCGACGGCACGGGCGGTTCGGGCGGTTCCGGCATGACCACCGGCGGCGCGCTCGTGCTCACCGGCACGCTGCCCACCGCGCCCAACGGGCGCATCCTCGGCGCGGGTGTCACCCCGTCGAGTTCGGCCAAGCGCGTGCCGGTGCAGATCCAGGCCGACCTGCTGCTCGACGGCGACCTGGTCCGCATCCAGGCCACCGGCTTCTATCACGACAAGAACAGCGGCCCGGCCGACACCGCCAAGACCAGCGAATCGGAGATCCTCGAGGCCGATCGCGGCGCGGTGCTCGAGCGCTTCAGCCGTACGATCGATACCAAGGAGTTGCCGTTCGGGGTCCGGCCCACCGAGGTCGAGGCGCTGGGTGGGCACATCGTCGTCGAGGGCGTCGGCCGCAACGTCACCATCGACCTGGACCGATTGCAGCAACCATGATCGAACTCGCCGTACTCGCCGCCGTCGTGCTGGCCGCCGTCGCGGTCGGCCTGCTGCTGCGCCGCAACCAGGGCCGGGTCCGGCCCGCCACCCTCGACCCCGACACCGAACAGCGCGCCCGCCTGCTCGACGCGGCCGGTGTCTCCGGTTCGGCGCCCGCGGTGCTGCACTTCTCGGCCGACTGGTGCGGCCCGTGCGACGCCGTGCGCCGGGTGGTCGCCGGTGTCACCGCGGAACTGGCCGATTCGCCGAACGCACCGCGCGACATCGAGATCGACATCGACGCCGAACCCGCGCTGGCCCGCGAACTCAACGTGCTCTCCCTGCCCACCACCTTCGTCTTCGACGCCGAGGGCAAGGAGCGTTTCCGCATCTCCGGCGTACCGAAGGCGGGCGACCTGCGCACCGCCCTCGAGCCGCTCACAGTGTGACGTTGTCCCCGGTTTCGAGGGGGGCCTGCCCATTTCCCGGGAAGACCGGGTAAACTCTTCATCGTGCAAACCGACCACGAGCTGATGCTCACCCGACGCCGCACAGTTGACCTGTGTCGCCTCGGTGGTTGTTGCTGCCTGTGCCGCTGACCGGTCGGCTTCTCTCCCGAGATTCCTGACGCCGACCTCTGTTCGCCGCGCGAGTGATCGTTTCGATCCCCCGGCGAACTGGCAGATCCCACTGAATCGTCTCAGCGCAGGAGTTCGCACCATGACCTCGTTTTCTGATTCCCCACCTCGCGTCGATGTCCGCGGGCCGCGTTTCGTGGCCTGGGTGACGACCGGGGTGCTCGTCGCGGTGCTGCTGGTCGCGACCGTTTCCCCCGTCGCCGCCGCGATCCTGATCGGCCTGCAGGCCGTGGTGTTCGCGATCGGCGCGGCGGCCGGTCCCGCCAAGCACCCTTACGGCCGGATCTACGCGGCGTTCGTCGCGCCGCGACTCGGCCCGCCCACCGAGACCGAACCCGTGCCGCCGCTGCGTTTCGCGCAGGCACTCGGCTTCGTGTTCGCCGGTGTCTCCCTGCTGGGCTTCGCGCTCGGCTCCCCGATCGTCGGCGCGGTGTTCGCCGGCTTCGCCCTGTTCGCGGCGTTCTTGAACGCGGCGTTCGGGGTCTGCCTGGGCTGCCAGATCTATCCGCTGGTAGCCCGCTTCCGCCGGTCCCCTGCCCCGGCACCGAACTGACCCACCCTGCACGTCTGTTGAAAGGAACAACATGGCTCGCTCCGATGTCCTGGTCTCCGTTGACTGGGCCGAAGAGAACCTCAACGCCCCCGGCGTCGTCTTCGTCGAGGTCGACGAGGACACCTCCGCCTACGAGGGTGGCCACATCGAAGGCGCCGTTCGCCTGGACTGGAAGAACGACCTGCAGGATCAGGTCCGTCGCGACTTCGTGAACCAGGAGCAGTTCTCCGACCTGCTCTCGGCGCGCGGCATCGCCAACGACGACACCGTGGTGCTGTACGGCGGCAACAACAACTGGTTCGCCGCCTACGCCTACTGGTACTTCAAGCTGTACGGCCACAACGACGTGAAGCTGCTCGACGGCGGCCGCAAGAAGTGGGAGCTCGACGGTCGTCCGCTCTCGCGTGACGCGGTCAACCGCCCGGCCACCCAGTACAAGGCATCGGCTCCCGACCTGAGCATCCGCGCCTTCCGCGACGAGGTCATCGCCGCCATCGGCACCAAGAACCTGGTCGACGTGCGCAGCCCCGACGAGTTCTCCGGCAAGATCCTGGCTCCCGCGCACCTGCCGCAGGAGCAGAGCCAGCGTCCCGGCCACATCCCGGGCGCGATCAACGTGCCGTGGAGCAAGGCGGCCAACGAGGACGGCACCTTCCGTTCCGACGAAGAGCTCGCCGAGCTCTACAAGGATGCGGGCCTGGACGGCGAGAAGGAGACCATCGCCTACTGCCGCATCGGCGAGCGTTCCTCGCACACCTGGTTCGTGCTGCAGGAGCTGCTCGGCCACCAGAACGTCAAGAACTACGACGGCAGCTGGACCGAATACGGTTCGCTCGTCGGTGCACCTATCGAGTTGGGAGCGTAATCAATATGTGTGCAGCACCTACCCAGGGTCAGGCCATCCCGGCCGGTGTCGATGTGGAGAAGGAAACGGTCATCACCGGCCGTGTCCTGAGCACCGACGGTCAGCCGGTCGGCGGCGCGTTCGTGCGTCTGCTCGACGGCAACGGTGACTTCACCGCCGAGGTCGTCGCCTCCGGCACCGGTGATTTCCGCTTCTTCGCCGCGCCGGGTTCGTGGACCCTGCGCGCGCTGTCGGCGTCGGGCAACGGCTCGGCCGAGGTCCGCCCCGAGGGCGCGGGCATCCACTCGGTGGACGTCGCGGTCGCCAAGTAAGAACCTCACAACGGCCCTGGTAGTTCCCGTGCGGGAACTGCCGGGGCCGTTTTCGTATCTTCGTTCCGGACTCGCTAGACTCCGAAACGTGGTCCTCTTCTTCGAGATTCTCCTCATCGCCGTGTCGATCCTCATCGGCTGGTTCGGCCTGTACGTCTTCTACCGGCTGTTCACCGAGTCATGAGCGGGCTCGCGAGCGAAGGTTCCGATCCGGCCGAGCGAGCGAGTGACGTGCAAGACGCTTCGGCACAGCGTCGCAGTGGCGACGAGGCGGTGAATGTCGCCGCCGAGCGTGCGAAGGAAACCGGGGTCCGAAACATTTCGGTCCTCGGCGGTCTCCCCATTCCCGAGGACACCGCGAATCTGCGCGAGGGTCCCGATCTGAACCACGCCATGCTCGCGTTGCTGCCGCTGGTCGGCGTGTGGCGCGGCGAGGGCGAAGGCCACCACCCCGCCGACGGCGACTACCGCTTCGGTCAGCAGATCATCGTGTCCCACGACGGTGGCGACTACCTGGTCTGGGAATCGCAGACCTGGAAGCTCGACGCCGAGGGCGGCTACGACAGCCCCGACCTGCGCGAGAGCGGGTACTGGCGGGTCGGCACCGATGCCGACACCGAGATGCTCGAACTGCTGCTCACCCACAGCTCCGGCATCGTCGAACTGTTCTACGGCACCGCCCGCACCCAGTCATCCTGGGAACTGGCCACCGACGTGGTGATCCGCAGCCAGTCCGGCGCTGTCGTCGGCGGCGCGAAACGCCTCTACGGCATCGTCGAAGGCGGCGACCTTGCCTACGTGGAAGAACGAGTCGATCCCGACGGCGCACTCATCCCCCGCCTCTCGGCGCGCTTGCAGCGCTACATCGGCTGATATCCCGATCGGACGCCCCGCGGTTTCGCGGGGCTTTCGTCGTTTATGCGCCAGAAATGGAGCGACCCCCGAGCCATACCGTCCGTTCCGGGGAACGTGGCGGTCCCGGGTGGATAGTCCGGGGGCTCGGGGGCCGGGTGTCTGCCTGGGATTCGCTCAGCGCACCGCTGGGGAATCTCCCGCAGGGGTGCTGCTAGCGGGCAGCCACCTCACGCATCCGTTGAACATACATTCTTCAGACCACCTCCTCTCTTGTGTACCGATGAATCTATCGGGCTCTCGCGAGGTCGGCAATTGATTTTCCGAGAGGTCCTGAGCTGCGGATATCCACCGGGGACAGGCCGCTCGGCACGCGCTCAGGAAGGCTTGCGGTCGACGTGGCAGGCGCCGTTCGGGTCGACGGTGACCACGGTGTCGGCGCGATGGTCTTCGGGGAGCTGATGGGTGACGACCACGACCCACCGCTCCGGGTCGACCAGGCCGCTGTCGCGGTCGAGCAGGTCGCGCAGCAACTGCTCGCCCTCGGCGGCGGCGAGATGTTCGGTCGGTTCGTCGAGCAGGAGTGTGCCCGCGGGCGAGACGAGCGCGCGGGCGAGCAGCAAGCGCCTGCGCTGACCGCCGGAGACGGCCGCCGCACCCGCGGTGAGGCCGGTGTGGATCCCGTCCGGCAGGGTGTCGAGCCAGGGGCCGAGCCCGACTGCGCGCACGGCGCTTTCGGCTTCGTCCTCGGTCAGGTCGCCGCGCGCGACCCGCAGGTTCTCCAGAATCGACGTGTCGAACAGGTGCGCGTCCTCGGCGAAGAACGTGACACCGTCCAGCGGTGTGTCGAACAACCCGGCCCACGCCATCAACAGGGTCGTCTTCCCGGCGCCACTCGGTCCGACGACGGCCACCCGGCGCCCCTCCGGCATCGGGATGCGCCCGGGCATCGGGTCGGTGACAGCTTCGGTGACGCCGAGCGAGCCGGCGGACGGTGCGCGCAGTCGGTGCAGGGCCGCGCGGGCCGTCGTGCGCGCGGTCCGCTCGTCCGGGCTCGGGGCAGGCGCGCCGAGCGGTGTAGGCGAAAGCGCGCGCAGGCGGTGCAGGGCCGCCCGGGAGGTGGTGAGGGTGGTCGCGGCGGCCGGGAGCGCGCCGACGGCCTCGAAGGCCGACAGCGGGACGAGCACGAGGACGGTCAGCGCCATCGGACTCATCCCGCCGGGCGTCCCACCGGTGGCGCCGTAGGCGACGATGCCGACCAGCAGGGCACCCAGCGCGCTGACACCGATCGACAGCGGGGTCGCCGCCGCGGCCCAGGCGCTGCGCGCCGCCGCGCTGTCCTCGGCGACCACCGCGCGGCCCGCCGTTGCGTCGGCGTGGGTGAGCGCGGCATCCAGGCGACCCGCCACCCGCAATTCGGCCGCGTGGTCGAGCACAGTGAGTGCCTCGGCGGTGAACTCGGCGCGGTCGTGGCGCACCGCGCGTTCCTCGTCGCGAGCGGCCACGGCCGACAGCCACGGCGCAAGGATGCCCGAGACGGCAAGGGCGACAGCGAGAATCACCGCCGCCGGTACGGAGATGACCGCGATCAAGCCGACCGCCGCCACCGACAACACCACCGCGACGGCCACCGGAACGAATACCCGGACCACCACCGCGCCGAGATCGTCGATATCGGCGCCCACGCGCACCAGCAGGTCTCCCCGGCGCAGTTTCCGTGCGGCCGCGCGGGTGTCGTCGGTGCGTGCGAGTTCGGTCCCGCGTCGTTCCCGCCACCACCAGATGTCGGACCGGGCGAAGGTGCGATACACCTCGGTGCGCGCCGTCGTCATCGCCCGCAACGCCACGTCGTGGGTGGCCAGCCGCTCCAGGTACCGGCACACACCACGCGAGATGCCGAGCGCCCGAACGGCGGTCACCGCGACGCCGATGTGCAGCACCGGCGGCATCTGCCAGGACCGTGCGATCAACCACGCCGCCAGCGCCGCAAGCGCCAACCCACTGCCGAGTGCGAGGACGCCCCACGCGATCGCCACCGCGACCCGCCACGGGGACAGTCCGAGCAGCCGCCACATGTCCCGCAGATCCGTGATCACGGCGCCACCTCCGCGCTGCGATCAGCGCGCGCACGGTCCGCCCCCGGTCCGGCGGCGACTTCGATCACCACGTCCGCGGCGGCGAGCACGGTCGGCCGATGACCGACGACAACCACGGTGGCTCCCGCCGCGGCGATGTCGCGCAGCGCCGCCAGAACGCGCTGCTCGCTCTCCGCGTCGAGGTGGGCGGTCGGTTCGTCGAGCAGCAGGACCGGCCGGTGGGCGGCCAGCACCCGGGTGAGGGCGAGGCGCTGCCGCTGTCCCAGCGAAAGACCGGTGCCGCCCTGGCCGACGACGGTTTCCCAGCGTTGCGGCAGGCCGTCGAGCACCTCGTCGAATCCCGTTGCCGCGCTTGCCCGGTCGAGGGCGTCGCCCCCGCTGTCGCCGGCACCGAGCAGGTCGACGTTCTCGCGCAGTGTGCCCGGCACCAGCACCGGCCGTTGGGGCAACCAGGCGATGCGCGCCCACCAGCTTTCCGGAGCCATGTCGCGGACATCGGTTCCGTCGACGAGCACCGCACCGCGATCGGGCTCGATCAATCCGAGAATCGCCTGCAGCGTGGTCGATTTGCCGCACCCGTTCGGGCCGGTCAGCGCGGTCACCACGCCGGGCCGCAGCTCGGCGGTCAAGTGATCGGGGGCGTTGCCCTCACGCGCGGCGACCGTCAGCCCGCGCAGTTCGACGACCGCGCCCGCCGCGCCGGGAGCCGGTGCGTCGGCCGCCTCCGACGGGCCGGCCGGGTCTGCGCGGTCGAGCACGGCGAAGGCCCTGTCGGCCGCCGCCATTCCGTCCTGGGCCGCGTGGAACTTCTCCCCCACCTGGCGCAGCGGCCAGTACACCTCCGGGGCGAGGATCAACGCGACCAGCCCCGCGTACAGGCTCATCTCGCCGTACACCAGGCGCAAGCCGATGGCCACCGCGATCAGCGCGACGCTCAGCGTCGCCAGACCCTCGAGCACCATCGAGGACAGGAAGGCCATCCGCAGCGCCTGCATCGTCCGCCTGCGCAGCGCGTCACCGAGTGCCCGCACCTGTCCCGCCATGCTCGACGACTCGTTTTCGCGCCCGAGTGCCCGCAGTGTCGGCATGCCCGCGAACAAGTCGAGGAGCTGATCCGAAAGCCGGGTGGTCGCGGCGAGCGTCGCCTCCGCCCGCCCCTGGGTGAGCAGACCGATGAGCACCATGAAGATCGGGATCAGCGGGAGAGTGATCACCGCGATCACCGCCGAGGTCGGATCGTGGAAGGCGATGACAACCAACACGATCGGCGGGACGAGGCAGGCCAGCAGCAGCGCGGGCAGATATCCGGTGTACCACCCGCGCAGGCCGCCGAGACCGTTGCCGACGACGACGGCGATCTCGGTGCGCCGCGCGTCGAGTTCCCTCGGCGTCAGCTCGGCCCCGGCCCGCAGGACGGCGGTCTCGAGTTCGGCCACCACCGCGCTGCCCGCCCGGTGCGCCAGCCGGGCCTGCCACCAGCTCGCGGCGCCGCGCACCGCGACGGCCACGGCGAGCACGACCAGTTCCGTTGTCCACGCGCCGAGCGAGCGGCTGCCGGGCTCGGTGATGACGCCCGCGAGCACCCGGCCGATCATCACCGCCATGACCACGATCGTCGCCGTGATCACCAGCGCGAGCAGGACCGCGACCACCAGGTGGGGCCGCGCCGAGCGCGCGTAGCGCCACAGGCGCGGGTCGACCGGTCCGCGGCGCGGCTTGCGCGCCACCGCGCCCGGGTCGGCCGCCGGGGTCACGCGCTCAGCCTTTGCCTTGCAGCGGCAGCCCGACCGGCGGCGGAATGTGCTCCACCCGGATCCGCTGCCGGAACACCCAGTACGTCCAGCCCTGGTAGATGATCACCACCGGTGCGGCGAAGGCGGCGGCCCAGCTCATCACCTTCAGGGTGTAGGGCGAGGAGGAGGCGTTGTCGATGCTGAGGTCGAACAGCGGGCTGATCGTCGAAGGCAGCACGTTCGGAAACATCGAGCCGACGATCAGCACCGTCACCGCGATCACCGTGACGGCGGTGCCCGCGAAGGCCCAGCCGTCCCGGCCCGCCACGGTGGCCGCACCGCCCAGCAGCAGGCCGAGCACGGCGACGCCCAGCGGCACCCAGGTCCAGCCGGCGCCGTAGGCGAGCTGGGTCCACAGTCCGAATCCGCCGACCACCAGTGTGGTCGGTACCAGCAGCGCCCGAGCGATTCGCCGTGCGTCGTCGCGGATCTCGCCGCCGGTCTTGAGCGCGAGGAAGATCGCGCCGTGCAGGGCGAAAAGGATCGCCGTGGTCAACCCGCCGAGCAGGGCGTAGGGGCTGAGCAGATCCCACACCGATCCGACGACCTGGCGTTCTTCGTTCAGCGGAACCCCGCGCACCATGTTGGCGAAAATCCAGCCCCAGGCGAGGGCGGGTACCCACGATCCGATGCCGATGCCGCGGTCGCACCAGGCCCGCCATTTCGGGTCGTTGATCTTGCCGCGGTATTCGATCGCGCAGATGCGCAGGATCAGCGCGACGAGCAGGACGAGCAGCGCGAGATAGAAGCCCGAGAACAGGCTCGCGTACCACTCCGGGAACGCCGCGAACATGGCACCCGCGGCGGTGATCAGCCACACCTCGTTGGCGTCCCAGACGGGCCCGATGGTGTTGAGCACCACGCGGCGCCGTGGATCGGAGCCCCGCCCGAGAATCGGCATCAACATGCCGACCCCGAAATCGAATCCCTCGAGCACGAAGTAGCCGGTGAACAGGACGCCGACCAGAATGAACCAGAACAGTTGCAGATCCATCGACGGCTCCTAGTACGCGAAGGACAGTTGTTCGACCGGCTCGTTCCGGCTCTCCGGTTTCTCCGATGCCGGTTTCTCGACCCCGGCGACCACGTATCGGCGGATCAAGTAGAACCACACCACCGCGAGCACAGCGTAGAGGGCGGTGAACACGATCAGTGAGAACAACACCGTGCCGGGCGAATGGTCGGAAACCGCCTGCTGCACCGTCATCCGGATGGCCGGGTCGCCGGTCGGATTGGGCGCGACCACCCACGGCTGACGCCCCATCTCGGTGAACACCCAGCCCGCGCTGTTGGCCAGGAACGGGGTGGGAATGGCGAGCAGGCTCAGCCAGGAGAACCAGCGCTGATCGGGCACGCGGCCGCCACGGGTGAGCCAGAAGCCGGCCAGCAGCAACAACACCGATCCCGCGGCCAGGCCGATCATGGCCCGGAAGGACCAGTAGGTGACGAACAGGTTCGGCCGGTAGTCGCCGGGACCGAATTCCACGTTGTAGGTCTTCTGCAGATCGACAACGCCTTCGAGGGTCACGCCGCTGAATTTGTCCTCGGCGAGGAAGGGCAGCACGTACGGGATCTTCAGCACGTGGATCACGCTGTCGCAATTGTTGTGGGTGCCGACGGTGAGGACGGAGAAATCCGGGTCGGTCTCGGTGTGGCACAACGATTCCGCCGACGCCATCTTCATCGGCTGCTGCTGGAACATCAGCTTGCCCTGGACATCACCGGTGACCGCGACGGCGATCCCGGCGAGCGCGACAACGACCAGCGCGGCCCGGCCGACGGGCCGCCACACGGTGCGCGCTTCCACGAGTTTCGCCGCGTCCCCGCTGCGCGCGTTGCGCACCATCCACCAGCCTGCGACGCCCGCGACCAGGGTTCCGGCGGTGAGGAACGCGCCTGCCACCGCGTGCGGGAACGCCGCCATGGCGGTGTTGTTGGTGAGCACCGCCCAAATGCTTTCCAGCTCTGCGCGTCCGGTCTCGGGGTTGTAGCGCGCACCGACCGGGTGCTGCATGAACGAGTTGGCGGCGATGATGAAGTAGGCCGAGGCGTTGACGCCGATCGCCACGATCCAGATCGTCGCCAGGTGAACCAGTTTCGGCAGCCGCGTCCAGCCGAAGATCCACAGGCCGATGAAGGTCGACTCCATGAAGAAGGCGATCAGCGCTTCCAGGGCCAGCGGCGCGCCGAAGACGTCGCCGATGAAGCGGGAGTATTCGCTCCAGTTCATGCCGAACTGGAATTCCTGCACGATGCCGGTGGCGACGCCCATGGCGAAGTTGATCAGGAACAGTTTCCCGAAGAATTTGGTGAGCCGGTACCACTTCTCGTCACCGGTGACGACCCAGGCCGTCTGCATCATGGCGATCAGTGGCGCCAGACCGATGGTGAGCGGTACGAAGACGAAGTGATACACCGTGGTGATTCCGAACTGCCACCGGGAGATGTCCAAGGTGTCCATCCGGCCTCCATCCACTACTACGACGTCCTGTAGTAGAGAGTACGCGTACGGATACCCCCATGAAGGGTGACAACCGCCACGGCTCAGCGCAGGGGCGCGCCCACCCGCGCCCCCCAGGCGCTCACCAGTCGCCGATGGTCCCCGGTCGGTCGATCCCCGCGTCGACCATGTCGATGATCTCCTGAGCATTGTCGGGCGCGGACAGCCGCACCCCGTCGAGCTGATTCACCCTGGCCGCGAGCGTGACGCTCGACAGCAGCCAGATGCTGTCGCAATCGAACAGGTCGGCGGTGAAGATCGACTGGTACTTGCACTCCCAGCCCTTCTTCTCCGCCACCGTGAACAGGGCCCGCTGGGTGACGCCCGGCAGTACGCCGATCTTGGCGGGCGGGGTGATGAGCTGCTTGTCGCGCGCGATAACCACGGTCGAGCGCGGGCCTTCCAGCACCCGGTGTTCGGTGCTGTGGAAGATCACGTCGTCGGCACCCATCCGCCGGGCGAACCGCAGCGCGGCCATGTTCGTCGCGTACGATAGCGTCTTCGCGCCGAGCAGCTGCCACGGCGCCGCCTGCGCCAGGTCGACGGAGATGCCACGGGCCAGCGACATCACCTTCACGCCTTCGGCACGCGCCTGCGCGACCCGCGCGGGCACCGGGGAGACGAGCACGTACGCGGTCGGTGTCGGCTCGTCGGGCACGAGACCCGAGCCGGGCGCGTCGAATTCGGAATCTCGGCCGCGGGTGTAGATCAGGCGGAGCACGCCCTCTTCCTCGGCACCCCACTCCTTGACCGCCAGCTCGACCGCGCTGCGCCATTTCGCCAGCCCCGGCTCGGGCAGTTCCAGCGCCTGGGCCGAGCGGCGCAGCCGGGCCAGGTGGAATTCCAGCGCGGTGGCCGTGCCGCCGCGCACCAATATCGTTTCGAACACACCGTCGCCACGCAGTGCTCCGATGTCGTCGGCATAGAGCGACGGCGTGTTCGCGTCAGCGACCACACCGTCGAGTGTCACAAGAACCCGTTCTCCCATGTGACGAGCGTAGGCGTTATAGCTCTGTTATGCCTACGGCTGCCGTGGATCCGACGCGGCGCGACCGCCCACCCTCGGCGCGTGCGGGCGGACACGCCTACAGTGGTGGTGTGTCCGTGGACGTCGCCCCCAGTCCTGTTCTCCAAACCCCTGGCGCCGTCGCGGGTGCGCCGGGCTCCCCTGATGCCGCGGTCGCCTGGCACTACGGCGACCCGTTCGGCGAGCAGAAGGCCGCCGCGCAGCGCGTCGCCGTCGTCGACCGGTCGCATCGCAGTGTGTCCCGCATCACCGGCGCCGAGCGGCTGAGCTGGCTGCACACCATCACCAGCCAGCACATCGCGAACCTGCCCGACGGCCACAGCGCCGAATCACTCGACCTGGACCTCAACGGCCGCGTGCTGCACCACTTCGTGCTCACCGACCTCGACGGCACCCTCTGGCTCGACACCGAGGGCGGGCACGGCACCGAGCTGCTCGGCTTCCTGCAGAAGATGGTGTTCTGGGCCGATGCCAAACCCGAGGCCGCCGACTTCGCCGTCCTGAGCCTGCTCGGCCCGGAAACCGACACGCTGCTCCCCGCCCTCGGCCTCGGCGAACTGCCCGGGCTGTACGCGGCCGCGGCGCTGCCCGGCGGCGGATTCCTGCGCCGGATGCCCGGCGACTCCTTCGACCTGCTCATCCCCCGCGCCGACCTCGCCGCGTGGTGGACGAAGCTCACCTCGGCCGGTGCCCGGCCGGCGGGCATGTGGGCCTACGAGGCGCTGCGCGTTGCCGCCCTCCGCCCGCGCGTCGGCGTCGACACCGACGAGCGCACCATCCCGCACGAGGCCCGCTGGATCGGCGGTGTCGAGGAGCAGGGCGCGGTGCACCTGAACAAGGGCTGCTATCGCGGCCAGGAAACCGTCGCGCGCGTGCACAACCTGGGCAAACCGCCGCGCAACCTGGTGCTGCTGCACCTCGACGGTTCCGCCGACGAACGGCCCGCCACCGGCGACGACGTGACCGCGGGCGGGCGCACCGTCGGTCGCCTCGGCACCGTCGTCGACCACTACGAGCTCGGCCCGATCGCGCTGGCCCTGGTGAAACGCTCCGTCCCGGCGGGCACCGAACTGGTGGTCGGTTCCATGGCCGCCGCCATCGACCCCGACTCGGTCCCCTCGGACGAGGGTGTGCAAGCCGGGCGCGCCGCCGTCGACCGCCTGCGTGGTCGATGAGCCGCCCGCCATTGCGCGCCGGTGACACCGGCCGTGTCGAGGCCGTGTGCGTGGTGCACGCCGAACTCGAGATGCGCACCCGCGTGGGCCGCAGCGCCATCGACAAGCGTCCGGCCGCGGGTCGCGTCGGGGTGCGCGCGCTCGGACTCGACGGCGACCACGTGTGCGACACCGTCAACCACGGCGGCGTGCACCAGGCCGTCTACGCCTACGCCGAAGAAGACGCCCTCCGCTGGGCCGAGGAACTCGACCGCGACCTGCCCGCCGGCTGGTTCGGCGAAAACCTGCGGGTGACCGGCCTACCGCTCAGCGACGCGGTGTTCGGTGCCCACTTCGCGATCGGCGACACCCTGCTCGAGGTGAGCGCTCCCCGCGTTCCGTGCGCGACCTTCCAGCAGTGGTCCGGCGAGAAGCAGTGGGTGAAACGCTTCGCCCTGCGCGCCGACACCGGCACCTACTTCCGGGTGCTCACCGAGGGGACGATCGGCGCGGGCGACGAAGTACGGGTGGTGCACGTCCCGGCCCACGGCATCACCGTGCGCGACCTGTTCACCGGCGCCGACCCCGCACTGCTCACCCGGCTGCTCACGGAGGAACCGACCATCTCCGACGACATCCGCATGCAGATCGACCGGCACAACAGGAAACGAACCGTGGAGGTCCGCGCATGAGTGTCGAACTGGTCGAGGTGGTGCGGTCGGGGTTCCGCGAGTGCGTGCACCGTGGGTCGGTCGTCGTGCTCGACGCCGACGGCACCCCGACCGTCGAGCTCGGTGAGGTGCACGGCCCGATCTTCCCGCGCTCGACGAACAAGCCGATGCAGGCACTCACCCTGCTGCGCAACGGCTTCGACCCCGTCGACGACGACGAACTCGCCATCACCACCGCCTCCCATTTCGGCGAGCCCGACCACATCGCCCTGGTCACCCGCCTGCTCGACCGCTTCGGCCACACCCCGGCAGACCTCGCCTGCCCACCGGACCTGCCGTTCGAGGAGAACGCCCGCGCCGCGGCCATCACCGGCGCGGGCCGCAGCCCGCTGTACATGAACTGCTCCGGCAAACACGCCGCGATGCTGGCGACCTGCGCGATCAACGACTGGCCGCGCACCGGATACCTCGACCTCGAACACCCACTGCAGCAGGCGGTTCTCGCCACCATCGCCGACGTCACCGGCGAACCCGAGACCGACCTGGGGATCGACGGCTGCGGCCTGCCGATCGTCCCCGTCTCGCTGATCAACCTGGCGCGCGCCTTCGCGGCGTTCACCACCGCCGAGCCCGGCACCGCCGAACGCCGGATCGCCGATGCCGTGCGGAGCAATCCGCGAGTGATTTCCGGCACGAACGGGCCCGATCTCCAGGCGATGTCGGCCACGCCCGGACTCTTCTGCAAAATCGGCGCCGACGGCGTGCACGCGGGTGCGCTCCCGGACGGACGCGCCTTCGCCTACAAGATCGACGACGGTCACGACCGCGCCCGAATGCCCCTGACGCTGGCAATTCTGCGCAAAATCGGCATCGATTGGACCGACGAACACACCGACCTCGCGGCCACCGCGGTCCTCGGCGGCGACGCCCGCGTCGGGGTGATCCGGGCGATCCCCGGAGTGCTCTGACACCCGTTCGACAGCTCTTCACCCACTCCTGGGAGCGCGACCGCCGGACACACGCTAAAGTGTCTGTCAGGAAGAGTATTAATTCGAACGGGGCCGCCAACAAACCCCAGGCCGCCCCGCAGTGACGCGAGGGGGTCAGCCATGGGCCGTGGCCGGGCTAAGGCAAAGCAGACCAAAGTCGCACGTGAGCTCAAGTACAGCTCCACGCCGACCGACTTCGCGAGCCTTCAGCGCGAGCTGGCGGATAGCACTCCACTCCACTCCCGAGGGAGTGGCGGCTTGCTATCCGACGAGCACGACGCGGATGATTCGCCGTCCCGTTGGAACAACGAGGACGACGACTACGACAGCTGGCGTCGCTGACCGAACGCCGGTGAAGGGGGAGGCTCGTGGTGGCCTCCCCCTTCAGCCGTTGTTCCGCGCAGCGTCGCAGGCTCGCAGCAGCAGTACGGCGAACATCCGAATACACGACGAGCGTCCTGTGCACACACAGGACGCTCGTCGTGTTCGCCGAACTCGAGACCCCGACCTCCTCGAGGTGGCGGACCCTACCTTCTTCGGGTAGCCGCGCGGGGGCGTCGGCAAACCTCTGAACACGACAAAAGCCGGGCCGCGCGATTCGCGACCCGGCCGAGTTGTCGGACGATCAGAACCTGGGGTGGTCGCCCAGCAGCACCGCGCGCGGCGCGTCGGCGTCGGCGGCCTTCTTGACCTGACCCAGTGTCCAGCAGTCGATGTGGCGGGCGGTGAGCACCGCGAGCGCGCGGTCGGCGTCCTCAGGGGCGACGATCGCGACCATGCCGACGCCCATGTTGAACGTCTTCTCCATCTCGAGCCGTTCGACCCGGCCGCGCTGGGCGATCATCTTGAACACCGGCGCCGGGTTCCAGGTGCCGCGATCCAGTTCGGCGACCAGGCCGGCGGGCAGCACGCGCGCCAGGTTGGCGGCCAGACCGCCACCGGTGACGTGCGAGAAGGTGCGCACATCGGTTTCGGCGATCAGCGCCAGGCAGTCCTTGGCGTAGATGCGGGTCGGCTCGAGCAGTTCCTCACCGAGGGTGCGGCCGAATTCCTCGACGTGCCCGGTGAGCGACATGCGGTCGATGTCGAGCAGCACCTTGCGGGCCAGGCTGTAGCCGTTGGAGTGCAGACCCGAGGAGCCCATCGCGATGACGACGTCGCCCGGGCGCACCCGGTCGGGGCCGAGCACGGAATCGGCTTCGACCACGCCGACGCCGGTGGCCGACAGGTCGTAGTCGTCGGGGTCCATCAGCCCGGGGTGTTCGGCGGTTTCGCCGCCGAGCAGCGCGCAGCCCGCCTTGATGCAGCCTTCGGCGATGCCGGAGACCAGTTCGGCGACCTTCTCCGGGACGACCTTGCCGATGGCGATGTAGTCCTGCAGGAACAGCGGTTCGGCGCCGCACACCACCAGGTCGTCGACGACCATGGCGACCAGGTCGAGGCCGACGGTGTCGTGCTTGTCGAGCGCCTGGGCGACGGCGATCTTGGTGCCCACGCCGTCGGTGGAGGCGGCGAGCAACGGCTCCCGGTACCCACCCTTGAGCGCGAACAGTCCGGCAAATCCGCCGATCCCACCCTGCACCTCGGGTCGGCTGGCCTTCTTCGCCAATGGTCCGAACAATTCGACGGCGCGGTCACCGGCTTCGATGCTCACGCCCGCGGCGGCGTAGGAAGCGCCTGCACCGCTGGGTGTCTGTTCAGTCATTGTGGGGAAAGCTCCAAACCGAATCGGCGGATAGATGCCTGTTAACTCTAAGTGATCCGCCAGTCCCCCCGCCGTCCGGCTCCTCACACCCCCGATTGAACAGGAGCGGATCGGGAACTGCCGGGTTACCCGGGTCCCGCCTCCACGGCTTCGTCCCCGACCGCACCGGGAGTGGCATATGAGCGCTGGTGAACGAGCCTATCCACCCATCGCGTCGTTGGCCTTCCTCTCCGACATGCACACCGCGGCACTGCTCGGACCGGACGGCGCGGTGGAATGGCTGTGTGTGCCGCGCTTCGACGGCGGCAGCGTCTTCGCCCGTCTCCTCGACCGGGAACACGGCGGTGCCTTCGTCCTCGACATCGAGGATGCCGGTCGCCCCGAGCGCCGCTATCTCGGCGATACCCTCGCCGTCGAGAGCCGTTTCGAGGCGCCGACGGGCACCGCGGTCGTCGACGACTTCCTCGCGGTGCGTTCCGCCGACGACGACAACGAGCTCACCGCCGTCCATGTGCTGGTGCGCAGGGTGCGCTGCGAGTCCGGTTCGGTGAAGCTGCGGGCGCAGGTCGACGCCCGTCCCGACTACGGCCGCAAGCGAGCACGCTGGGAACGGAAGGGCGCCGATCTCTGGGAGACCGCCGACCCTCGGATGTGGTTGTCGAGCACTCTCGCGCTGGAGTCCGGCGACCACACTCTGTCGGCGGCGGCCGAGTTGTCAGCGGGCGATGTGGTCGCGTTCGCCCTCGGTTACACCGGTGAGAGCGCCCGCCCGGTCGACGTATCCGCCGCCGAGGATCTGCTGGAAGAGACCAAGGAAGCCTGGCGGAGATGGGCAGGCCACTGCCACTACGACGGATTCGCCCGCGAACAGGTGATCCGCAGCGCCCTGGTGCTGCGTGGACTGGCCTTCGACGAGACCGGGGCACTGCTCGCGGCACCGACGACGTCCCTGCCGGAATGGATAGGCGGCGGACGCAATTGGGACTACCGCTTCACCTGGCATCGCGACGCCTCGCTGCTGGTGCTCGCCCTGTTCCGCCTCGGCCACGCCGAGCTGGGACGCCGCTACGCGCGATTCCTCTTCTCGCTGGAACCGGTACGCCAGGGCACGCTCACCCCGATGGCCGGGATCGGCGGCGAACTGGCGAGCGACGAGCGGGTCCTCGACCACCTCGACGGCTACGCCGCGTCGCGGCCGGTCCGCGTCGGCAACGAGGCGTTCGACCAGGTGCAGTTCGAAAGCTACGGCCACGTTCTCGACGCCGCCTACGTCTACTACCAGCTCACCGGCGAGATGGCGGGTGAGTCATGGGCGGTGCTGCGGCGTCTCGTCGCGACGATCGGGCAGCGCTGGCGCGAACCCGACCACGGGATCTGGGAGATGCGTGGGGAGAAACGGCAGAACACCTATTCGAAGGTGATGGCCTGGGTCTGTGTCGATCGCGGTATCCGGCTGGCGGAGCGGCTGTCCGAGGCCGAGATAGACGAGGGCGAGGTCGACGGCTGGCGCAAGACCCGCGACGAGATCAAGCGTGAGGTGCTCGACCGTGGTTACAGCGAGGAGCGGGGCGCGTTCGTCCAGGTGTACGACGGCACAGCACTCGACGCCGCGCTGCTGCATATCCCGCTGTTCGGTTTCCTCCCCGGCGACGATCCCCGCGTAGTCTCGACGATCGACCGCATCATCGAAGGGCTCGGCGACGGCGACGCGCTCATCCACCGCTACGACCTCGACGAGGTGGACGACGGTCTCGACGGCCCGGAAGGCGCCTTCCTGCTGTGTTCGTTCGACCTCGTCTCCGCGCTGGTGCTCGCCGGCCGGGCCGAGGAGGCCGAGCGCCGTTTCGACCGGCTCATGGCGTACGCGGGCCCGCTCGGCCTGTTCGCCGAGGAGGCGAGGTCGACCGGGGCGGCCCTGGGCAACTATCCCCAGGCCTTCGCCCATCTGGCGCTGATCCAGGCCGCGCTGAACCTCGACGCGGCAGGCGACGAGGACGCCCTGCACGCCTTCGCCACCCGCACGAAAGGAAAATCATGGCGGTGATCGGGTATCACGCCTCGCACGAACAGATTCCGCCCGCGCGCCTGCTGGCGAACGTGGTGCACGCGGAGCAGGCGGGGTTCGCGGCGGCGATGTGCTCGGATCACCTCGAACCGTGGTCACGGGCGCAGGGCCATTCCGGTTTCGCGTGGTCGTGGCTCGGCGCCGCGCTGGCGTCGACCGGGTTGCGCTTCGGGGTGGTGACCTGCCCGGGGTACCGATATCACCCGACGACCGTCGCGCACGCGATCGCCACCCTCGCCGCGATGTTCCCCGGCCGGTTGTGGACGGCGCTCGGCAGCGGCGAAAACCTCAACGAGCATGTGACCGGGCGGCCGTGGCCGCCGAAGGAGACCCGCCAGCAGGTGCTCGCGGAATGTTTCGCGGTGATCGGTGACCTGTTGCGCGGCGAGACGGTGAACCACGACGGTGCGATCACCGTAGATCGCGCCAGACTGTGGGACCTTCCGCCACAACCACCGCCGTTGATCGTCCCCGCGCTGACGCCGGAGACCGCGGCCGGGTTCGCCGGTGTCGCCGACGGTTTCGTCACCGTCAACCAACCACCCGAGGCCCTGCGCACCATGTTGTCGGCCTACCGCGACAACGGCGGCACCGGGCCCGCGGTACTCCAGGTGCATCTCAGCTGGGCACCCACCCATGACGAGGCGGCCGCGATCGCCGAACAACAATGGGGCACCAACGTTTTCGACTCCCCGACGATGGCCGGGCTGGCAACGCCTGAGGAGTTCGAACGCCGTGCGCGCGAGCTGGGCGACGAACTCGGCGGCGCGGTCGCCGAATCCGTCGTCATCTCCGCCGAGCCCGGCGTCCACGCCGAACAGCTCGCGCGCTACGCCGGACTCGGTTTCGACGAGATCTACCTGCACCACGTCGGCCGCGACCAGGAACGCTTCATCGACGTCTTCGGCGCGCAGGTCCTGCCTCGGCTACGGTGACGCGGCGGCGCGACGACGCCGCTGTTCCACCGGGTCGGGGACGGGAACGGCCGCGACGAGCCGGCGGGTGTAGTCGTGCCGGGGATTGCGCAGGATCTGTTCGTTGTCGCCTTCCTCGACGCAGGTCCCGTCGCGCAGCACCATGATCCGGTCGGCCAGCTGGTCGACGACGGCGAGGTCGTGGCTGATGAACAGGCACGCCCAGCCGCAGCCGCGCTGCAGTTCGGCGAACAGCTCGAGGACCGCGGCCTGCACCGACACGTCGAGGGCGCTGGTCGGTTCGTCGGCGACGAGCAGGTCGGGGTCGAGGACGAGGGCGCGGGCCAGGCTGGCCCGCTGACGCTGCCCGCCGGACAGTTCGTGCGGGTACCGGTTCTCGGTGCCCGCGGGCAGGTGGACGTCGTCGAGCATGTGCCGCACCCGTTCCCGGATGCTCGCCTTGTCACCGACCCCGTGCACCAGCAGCGGTTCGGCGACGCATTCGCCGACGGTCATCCGTGGATTGAGCGAGCCGGCCGGGTCCTGGAACACGAACCCGAAGCGTCGCCGGATCGGCCGCAGCTTGCGTGGGGACAGGCCCGCGATGTCCTGGCCGCGGATCAGCACGTGCCCTTCGGTCGGCCGTTGCAGGGCGGCGACGCACCGCCCGATGGTCGACTTGCCCGAGCCGGATTCGCCGACCAGGCCGAGGGTCTCCCCCGGCCGGATCTGCAGGCTCACCTTGTCGACGGCCCGGAACGGCGGCCTGCCGAACGGTCCGGGGAACGTGACGACCAGATTGCGCACGTCGAGCACCGGCTCGACGGTCCGGTCCGGTTCCGGCCGCGCCGTCGCCGACCCGAGGTGCGGCACCGCGTCGAGCAGCGCCCGCGTGTACTCGGCCTTCGGACTGGCGAACAGTTCGTGCACCGGGGCCTGTTCGACCACCTCGCCCGCGCGCATCACCACCACCCGGTCGGCCAGGTCGGCGACGACACCCATGTTGTGGGTGATGAGCACGATCGCGCTGCCGAGGCGGTCGCGCAGGTCGCGCAGCAGTTCGAGGATCTCGGCCTGCACCGTCACGTCGAGCGCGGTGGTCGGTTCGTCGGCGATGATCACCTTGGGTTCGCACGAGATGGCGATGGCGATCATCACGCGCTGCTTCTGCCCGCCGGACAGCTGGTGCGGGTAGTAGTCGACCCGGTGCTCCGGATCGGGCAGCCCGACCAGGCGCAGCAACTCGACGGCCTTGGCCTTGGCGTCCTTCCGGCTCATCCCGCTGTGCGCCCGCAGCGCCTCACAGATCTGGAACCCGACGGTGAACAGTGGGTCGAGCGCCCGGGCAGGCTCCTGGAACACCATCGACACCGCACCGCCGCGCAGGGCGGTGAGCTGCTTCTCGGTCATCGACGTGACCGGGCGATCGCCGATCGTCACCAGACCGCGCACCGACGCGGACTGCGGCAGCAGTCCGATCGCGGTGCGTGAACTCACCGACTTGCCCGACCCGGACTCGCCGACGATGGCGAGCACCTCACCGGGAAACACCTCGTAGGACACTTCGCGTACCGCGTGCACCGGGCCCGCATCGGTCGTGAAGGTGACGGACAGACCCGAAACGGCCAGTGCGGCAGTCTTCTCACTCATCGACGGACTCCTTCGACGTGACCGCACGCCTGGTACGCAGCAACGGATTCAGCGACTCGTCGAGGCTCTCCCCGACCAGCGTCATGCCGAGCACCACGAGCACGATGGCGGTGCCGGGGAAGATGGAGGTCCACCAGATCCCGTTGGACACATCGTTGAGCGCCTTGTTCAGGTCGTAACCCCATTCGGCGGCCTGGGTCGGTTCGATGCCGAACCCGAGGAAGCCGAGCGCGGCGAGGGTGAGGATGGCATCGGCCGCGTTGATGGTGACGATCACCGGCAGCGACCCGGTGACATTGGACATGATGTGGCGGAACATGATTCGCGCCGTCGACGCGCCGGTCACCCGCGCGGCGTCCACGTACGGTTCCGTCTTCACCGCCACCGTCGCGTTGCGCACCACCCGGAAGTACTGCGGCACATACACAACGGTGATCGCGATCGCCGCGGACAACATGCCACCCAGGCTGCTCGACGTGCCGCCCGCGATGACGATGGAGACGACGATGGCGAGCAGCAGCGACGGGAACGCGTAGATCGCGTCCATCACCATCACCAGCACCCGGTCGACCCACCGGCCCACATAACCCGACAGCAACCCGAGCGGCACCCCGATCAGCAGCGACAGCGTCACCGCGATCGCGATAACGAGCAGCGCGGTGCGGGCGCCGAACAGCACCCGCGACAGCACGTCCTCACTGCGCACCGAGGTACCAAACCAGTGCTCGGCCGACGGCCCCTGCTGGGATGCGAAAGCCACACCGTCAGAGGTGTTCTGCGCCAGATCGTAGGGCGCGAGGAGCGGCGCGAAGGCCGCGACCAGCACGAATCCGGCCACCAGAATCAACCCGGTGATGAGCGTGACCCGCTGCATCCCAACCGTTTTCGACAACAACTCGGCGCCGGGCAGCCTGCGTTTCGTGACTGCCATCAGAACCTCACCCTCGGATCGATCAGTGCGACAACGGCATCCACCAGGAAACTCATCACCGCGACGAGCAGCGCGATGAACGCCACGATGCCCTGCACCGCGATGAAGTCACGCGCCCGCAGGTACTCGGCGAGCTGATAGCCGAGGCCCTTCCATTCGAACGTGGTCTCGGTGAGCACCGCGCCGCCGAGCATCATCGCGATGCACATGCCCATCACCGTGATGATCGGGATGAGCGCGTTGCGTACCGCGTGCCGCCCGGTGACCACGCGCGAGGACAATCCGCGCGCCCGCGCCGCCTCGACATAGTCGCTGCGCAGGGTCTGGATGAGGTTCACCCGGACCAGCCGCAGGAAGATGCCGCCGGTGAGCAGGCCGAGCGCCACCGCGGGAAGCACCGCGTGTTCGAGCACGTCGAGCACATAGGACGGTTCGCCGTAGAGGATCGAATCGATGAACAGGATGTTCGTCTTCGGCGACACGTGCTGCAGCGCCAGCTCCACATCCGTACTGGCCCGGCCACCGACCGGGAACCAGCCCAGCCACACCGAGAACACCAGCTTCAACAGCATGCCGACGAAGAACACCGGCGCCGCGTAGGCGAGTACCGCCGAGAACCGCAGCACCGCGTCGGCGGGCGTATCCCGGTGTGTCGCAGCGTATCTGCCCAGCGGGATACCCACCGCGAACGCGACGAGCAGTCCCCAGAACACCAGCTCGAAGGTGGCCGCACCGTAGGTGACGACCACATCGGCGATGGCCTCGTTGTCCTGGGTCCGCCCGAAGTCGCCGCGCAGGAACCCGGTGATGTACTCCCAGTACTGGGTCAGGATCGGCCGGTTCAGCCCGGCCGCATCCTTGCGTTCCTCGATCTGCTCCTGGGTCAGCCGGCCACCCATGGCCGCGCTGATGGGGTCACCGATCACCCGCATCAGGAAAAACACCACTGTCACCAGCAACCACGCGGTCGGCACGATCAGCAGGAGCCGGATCAGCAGGTACCGCAGCAAAGCCACCTGGCGGGAACCCCCGCCGCGCATCCACCCGAAACGTCGCGCCCGGACCGGTGATCCGGGCGCGACGGGAACGTCACTCACTTGCTCAGTACCGTGAACCGGAACTTGAAGGAGCCGTCGAGGGTTTCATCCACACCGGTCACACCGGGCTTGGACACCGCGACCTGCTTGCCCGAGAGCAGCGGCAGCGTCGGCAGGTGGTTCTGCGCCAGATCGGCCTGGATCTTCTTGATCAGCTCCACCCGCTTGACCGGGTCGGCTTCGGTGAGCTCGGCGGTCAGCTGGGCGTTGATGCCCGGGTTCTCGAAATGCGACTGCAGGAAGTTGTTCGGGCCGAAGAACGGCGCCAGGTAGTTGTCGCCGTCCGGGAAGTCCGGGTACCAGCCGAACTGGTACATCGGGTAGCCGTCGGAGGCGCGTTCCTTCTGGTAGGTGACCCATTCGGTGGACTGCAGGTTCACCTTGAACAGGCCGGACGCCTCGAGCTGGGACTTGACCGCCGCGTACTCCTCCGAGGAGCTGGAGCCGTAGTGGTCGGGGTTGTACTGCAGGTTCAGCGTCACCGGGGTGGCCACGCCCGCGTCGGCGAGGAACTTCGCCGCCTTGTCCTTGTCGGGCTTGGCGCCGTAGAGGTCCTTCAACGGCTCGGCCGCACCGATCATGCCCTGCGGCACATAGCCGTACGCGGGCTGGTAGGTGCCCTTGTACACACCGGCGGCCAGCGCCTCGCGGTCCACCGAGGACGCCATCGCCTTGCGCACGGCCAGCTTCTGCTCAGGCGTGCTGCCCGGCATGGTGTTCATGTTGAACACGATGTAGCGCAGCTCGCCGCCGGGCCCGTCGGTGACCTTCACCTTGGAATCGGCACGGAGGCTGTCGATATCGGTCGGCGTGAAGGAGCGGTAGCCGACGTCGATGGCGCCGTTCTGCAGGTCGAGCTTCAGGTTGTCGGAGGTGGCGTAGTACTTGGTCGAGACCGAGTCGTTCTTCGGCTTGCCGAGGATGCCGTTGTAGTCGGCGTTGGCCTTGTACTCGACCAGCTTGTTCTTGTCGTAGGTGCTGATCGTGTAGGGGCCCGAATAGCCCTTGGCGGCAACGACTTCCTCGTCGGTGGCGACCTTGTCGGCCGGGAACACCTTCTCGTCGACGATGGGTCCGGCCTGGGTGGGCAGGATCGTCGGGAAGGTCTGATCGTTGGCGACCTTCAACGTGAACGCGACGGTGAGATCGTCGACCACATCGGTCTTGTCGAGGTTGCCGAGCAGCGCGGCGGGACCGTGCGGGTCGTTGATCGCGACCATGCGGTCGAAGGAGAACTTGACGCTCTTGGCGGTCAACGGATTACCGTTGGCGAATTTCAGACCGGATTTGATCTTGCAGGTATACACCGTCGGTGCGGTGAATTCGCATTTCTCCGCCGCATCCGGCTTGGGCGTGGTATCGCCGGGCGCGAAGTTCAGCAGATACGAATAGATCTGGTTCTCCACGAGCAGCGACCCGTTGTCGTAGGCCGCGGCCGGGTCGAGGGCGAAGATCTTGTCCGTGGTGCCGACGACCAGCCCCGCGCCGGAGCCCGCGTCATCGGTGCGTCCCGACCCACAGGCCGCAAGCGAGGCGGCGACAACAGCCGCAACACCCACTGCGGCAGCTTGTTTCGCACGATTCTTGCGAGCGCTCTTTGCACTGTTCAACATCAGATCCCATTCTCGAACGCCGCGATGTCGCCGCACCCGGATCACGGGAGCGGCGACGACGCGGTGAGCTAGCGATATAACGAGGGACCGTACAGGCGAACCATTACCGCCCAGTTTCAAATCGAGCGAAAAATTACGCGGATGTTATGAACAAATCTTACGTAATTCGGATAGGCCGGAAAATTGTAGGTACACAACACAAAAGGGACCGATCAGGTTTATCCTGACCGGTCCCTGGTGCGAGGAGGTTATGGGCGGCTGAGCGCGTCGACGTTCACATTGCCGCCGAGCAGCGCGGCCTCGGACTGACCCGACAGCATCCCCTCGAGCACGTTCTTGCCGATGGCGGCCTCCTGCGGCAGCTCGATCGGGTACTCGCCGGTGAAGCAGGCGGTGCACAGCCGCGAGGCGGGCTGTTCGGTCGCCGCGATCATGCCCTCGGTGGAGATGTAGCCCAGCGAGTCGGCACCGATGGAGCGGCGCACGTTCTCGACCATCGCCTCGTAGCTGTCGTCCGAACCGCCGGCGCCGTTGGCGATGAGCTCCGCGCGCGAGGCGAAGTCGATGCCGTAGAAGCACGGCCACTTCACCGGCGGCGACGCGATGCGCACATGGATCTCGAGCGCACCGGCCTCGCGCAGCATCCGGATCAGGGCGCGCTGGGTGTTGCCGCGCACGATGGAGTCGTCGACGACGATGAGCCGCTTGCCGCGGATCACCTCGCGCAGCGGGTTGAGCTTGAGCCGGATACCGAGCTGACGGATCGTCTGGCTCGGCTGGATGAAGGTGCGGCCCACATAGGCGTTCTTCATCAGACCCTGGCCGTACGGAATGCCGGAGCCCTGGGCGTAGCCGACCGCGGCGGGCGTGCCCGACTCGGGCACCGGGATCACCAGGTCGGCCTCGACCGGGTTCTCCTTGGCCAGCTTGCGGCCGATCTCCACGCGGGTGGAATGCACCGAACGGCCCGCGATGGTCGTGTCCGGCCGGGCGAGATACACGTATTCGAAGACGCACCCCTTGGGTTCGGGGTTGGCGAAGCGCAGCGAGCGCACACCGTCGGAGTCGATGGCGAGCAGCTCGCCCGGTTCGATCTCGCGGACGAAGGCGGCGCCGACGATGTCGAGCGCGGCCGTCTCCGAGGCGACGACCCACCCGCGATCGAGGCGGCCGAGCACCAGCGGACGCACACCGTGCGGGTCGCGCGCGGCGTAGAGGGTGTGCTCGTCCATGAAGGTCAAGCAGAAGGCGCCGCGCAGTTGCGGCAGCAGTTCCATCGCGGCCTGCTCGATGCTCGAGTCCGCCGAGGCGTGCGCGAGCAGCGCGGTGACGATGTCGGAGTCGGAGGTGGCGCCGGTCATCTGGGGGCGGCCGTTCACCACACCCGCACCGATCAGGCCGAGTTCGCGTGCGCGCCCGGCCAATTCGGCGGTGTTCACCAGGTTGCCGTTGTGGCCGAGGGCCAGGCCGGAGCCGACGGCGGTGGTGCGGAAGATGGGCTGGGCGTTCTCCCAGGTGACCCCACCGGTGGTGGAGTAGCGGCAATGGCCGACGGCGATATGGCCGGGCATGGCGCCGAGCGTCTGCTCGTCGAAGACCTGGGACACCAGGCCGAGATCCTTGAAGACCAGGATCTGGGAGCCGTCGGAGACCGCGATACCGGCCGCCTCCTGTCCGCGATGCTGCAGCGCGTACAGGCCGTAGTAGGTGAGTTTGGCCACGTCCTCGTCGGGAGCCCAGACGCCGAAGACGCCACACTCCTCGCGAGGCTCGTTCTCGGGCTCGTCGGAAATGGCGGATGTTGTGTCGATCGTCGGATCGGCGTCGGTCACCGTTTGCTCCCTGTTCGGGCGGGCTGGGGGCACTCGTCAGTCTACGGGTGAATTGCCGGTGCGTACCACGGGTGCTCGCATCCCGGCAGCAATCTCCGCGCGGAACACCCTGATCGGCCGCGTGGAGCTGTTACCGTGCCGGTTGTGACGACGGACGACAGTGCAGACGTTGCAGCCGGTGAATCGCGTTCGAACAGTGAAAACGCCAGGTCGACGCCGAGTGATTCCCGCAAGACGTCCGCCCGTGGAGCGATGTTCGACACATCGACGCGCCCTCGGCGTCACTGGGCCAAGATTGTGTTCGCCCCGACACTGGTGCTTGCCGTGCTCACCGGTCTGCTCGGGGTGATGTACCTGGGTTATGTGGCCGATCCGGAGAAGAATCTGCACGATTTCCCGGTCGCGCTGGTGAACCTCGACGTGGGCGATGTCCTCGACACCGGTGGTGAGCAGCGCCGCGTCGACTTCGGCAAGCAGGTCACCGACGCGCTCGTCGCGAACGTGCCCGCCGACAAGATCGACCTGCGGGTGGTCGGCAAGCCGGAGTCCGAGCAGTTGCTGCGCACCGGCCAGGTGTACGGCGCGATCGTCATCCCCGGCGACTTCAGCAAACGCCTGGGAATTCTCGGCGCGGGCTCGATCGTGCCCGGCGAGATGGAGAACCCCATCATCACCTTGCAGACCAATCCGCGCATGGGTGCCTACGGTGACGCCATCGTGCAGCGGATCGGCGAGCAGGCGCTGGCCGAGGTCGACAAGCAGGTCGGGGTGCAGCTGGTCGACCAGGTGCAGGCCACTCTCGCGCAGACGCCGGAGGGCGCGCCCGCACCGCAGATCTCCGGTGCGGCGATGCTGAGCCTCCAGAGTCCCATCGACACCGTCACCCAGGAGTACCGGCCGCTGCCACCCGGCACCGGTCAGGGCCTGACGGCCTTCTTCTACGCCCTGCTCCTGCTGCTGGCGGGAATGGTCGGGGCGATGGTCATCCACACCATGGTCGACGCCCAGTTCGGTTTCGTGCCAACCGAGTACGGGCCGTGGTTCGTGCACTATCCGACGTCGTCGATCTCCCGGTTCCACACCCTGCTCGTCAAATGGGGCGTGTCGACGGTTGTCGCGGTGGTGGTTTCGGCGGTGTTCCTGCTGGCGGCCAAGCTCGTCGGCATGCCGGTCGACAATCCGCTCGCCCTGTACCTGTACTCGGTGCTGGCCATGGTGGCGGTCGGCTGGACCGCGCTGATGACGCTGGCCGCGCTCGGCACGGCGGGCCTGCTGGTGAACCTGGTGCTGTTCGTCATCCTCGGCCTGCCCTCCTCGGGCGGCACCGTGCCCATCGAGGCGACCCCGACCTACCTGTCCTGGCTGGCCGAATTCGAGCCGATGCACCAGGTGTTCCTCGGCGTGCGCTCGATCCTGTACTTCGACGCGAACTACTCGGCCGGCCTCGATCGCGGCATCTGGATGGCACTGCTCGGCATCGCGATCGCCGTCGTGGCGGGCACGATCATCACCCGCTACTACGACTACAAGGGCCTGCACCGCAAGAACCACTCCGACTGACGATGCGCGCGACGGGGAGTCACCGTGCGGTGCGGGGACCGCACCGGTCGCGCAGGTCCGGCCGCGTCTCGGTTCAGCGCGGTGCGGACAAGGGGACGATCGGCAGCCAACCCGCGATCTCCGCGGCCCTCGTCCCGGAAGCCGAGACCGCGCCCGAAGCCACGGCGTCGTCGAACTCCAGCAGCCCGGTGGCCAGCAACAACCACGTCCGCGCATCGGTCTCCACCACATTGGGCGGGTTCCCCCTGGTATGCCGAGGCCCCTCGATGCACTGCACCGCGACGAACGGCGGCACCCGCACCTCCACCGAATGCCCCGGCGCACTCGCCGCCAACGCCCGCGCCGTCCCCTTCACCGCCGCCCCCAACTCGGCCCGCCCCGGCGCCGCTACCCCCGCATCCCCCAACCACTGCGCCACCGCCAACACCGCCGCCCGCACCTGAGCGGGATCAACCACATTCCGACCAGCCATAACTCGCAACGCTACCGACCGCCCCCGACAGCAATCGACAGCCCGTATGCCCCGAGTTGCCGGACGCGCGGAGAAGGGCGAAACCGCCGCCCAAGCATCGCGGTCCACGGCATCGCGGCCGCCCCTAGGGCTGGATGGTCATCGGGCCTCGCAGCCGACCGATACCTGATCCGGCGGCAAGTCGGGTCTCGACGTAGGTGACCAGGGTGGGCAACAGGGCGCCGCCCGCGTTGATCGTGAGGTGCAGGAGGGCTGGGGCGGTGGCGCTGTCGGCGCGGCGGCGCAGGGCGCTGAAGATCAGGCCGGCGACGGTGGTCGCGGCCAGGGTGACGGGGAGGGAGTCGCCCGCAGTGCGGGCGGGGTGGATGTGCCAGAGGGCGAAGTCGGCGGCACCGACGACGGGCGGGCAGCCTCGGGAATCGAGGAGCGGGTCGAGGGTGGCGCGGAAGACGGCTTCCTCGGCCAGCACCGTGCCGACGGGAATGTGGACGGAGATCCATTCAAGGGTGGAGGTTTCGGGGACGCGCACCGCGACTTCGGCGGGTAGCCTGCGCAGCGCCGGAACGGCCAAGACCACGCCGTAACCCGCGAGAACCACCGCAGAACTACCGAGACCCCACCGCAAACCACTGGCGGACAACCAGTTCGGGCGACCACGGAACAACCCGGTGTAAGCGCCGGCGAACAGCACGTTGGCCACCGATCGTCCGCGCAGAGGCAGACCGAGGGCAGGCAGAACCCAGTTGTTCCACACCGGCGGTATACACAGCGCCACACCGACTTCGACCACTCGGCGCGCTCGAGTGCTCCGCGCGCGCCCGGCGCCGCATGAACGCGCGCCCGGTTCTCACTTCACCCCCCGCTCCAGCTTCTCGGCGGATTCGACTGCCACCCTGGCCTTCTCGACCACATCCGCGCTCACCGAAAGCCCCGTCACCGCCAGCCAACCGTCGAGCACGAGACTCCCGTACCGATGCCCGTGCCCGTCCGACACCCCTTGCGCATTGGTCAGATCGGCCGTGACCTGCCAGAACGTCACGAACGGCGCCCACCGCATCTGCGTCGACACATCATCACCACGTGGTTCACGCAACCAGTCCGGCCGGGTGAAGATCAGGTCCGCCGACCACCACACGATCGGGTCGGACGGATGCTGCAGGTAGGCGATGCGGGGCTCACGCCATACCTCTGGCGAGTCGAAATCTGTCGCGTCGTCAGCGAATCGGACCACGAGCCCGTCGGCATAAACCGGTGCCACCTCTCGCGACCCTGGATCGCGCCTGGCCACGAACTGCCGCCACAGCCGATTGGAATTGGGCGGCCCCACCCACAGCGCCCCGTCGACCTTCTCCCGGAGGTCGGCCAACCCCTCGAAGGCTTCCTCCGACCCCTGCGACCCGAGACTCTCGCCGTACACGAACAGCTTGGGCCGCAGGTCTTCCGGCTGCGCCGACCACCGCCGGTACACCGCGTCGAACAGCTCACGGCTCGCCGCCGCGGCCTTCTCCCGGTCGGACAGAAACGACAGCACGCTGGGCAGATACGAGTACTGGGTGGCCACGATCGACGTGTCACCTCCGTAGAGGTATTCGAGCGAACCGGCCGCCATCCCGTTCACCCACCCGGTGCCGGTGGTCGTCACCACCACCATCGCCGCCCGCTCGAAGGCCTTGGTCCGCTCGAGTTCGGCCACCGCCAGCTCGGCCGCCGTCTGCTCCCCGCGCACCGATTCCAACCCCACGTAGGCCCGGATCGGTTCGCGCGCAGGCCTTCCCGTCACCGCGGCGATGTCGGCCGCGTCGGGACCGTTGGCGACGAACCACCGCCCTTCGAAACCGAGTGTCTCCCAGGGCGCGAGCGAAGCCGGGCTCCCGGACTTCTCCGGCGCCACGGGCTGCACCGCGTACTCGGTGGTCCGGTCGTTGCGCACACTGAACGCGGAGTTGGCGACGGCGAAGAACGCCCGCGAAGCCACCCCGTTGAACACCGTCACCGCGAACACCACCAGCACCAATGCCCCGGCCGATGGCGCCAATTCGCGCGGCACCCGCACCCACTGGTTGAGCTGACGGGCCAGCACGAGGATCAGCGCACGCACCGTCCGGTACACCGCGACCACCGCCACCCCAACGGCCACACTGAGCAGCCCGGTCCGCAGATACGCGGGGGTGGTCGTACCTTCCATCCCCATCAGCGAGGTGATCTCACGCTGCCAGCGCGCCGACTGCACGAGCATCCCGGCCGCCACGACCGCGCACACCACGAGCACCACGGCCTTGATGGCGTATCGCACCCGGTCAGGGGGCCCGGTCAGCGGAATCCGTGGCCGCACCCACCGCCGCAACGCCCACTCGAGCACACACCCGAGCCCGTACCCGATGGCCGCGTTGATCCCACTGATGAGCCCCTGGAACAACCAGTCGCGCGGCACCAGCGACGGCGTCACCGACAGCGCGAAGAACAGGGTGGCGACGACGAGCCCCGGGTAGTTCAGATCGACGATGTCCTCGACGCGCCGCATCACCCGCTTGCCGCGCGTACGCAGCGTGACGAGGGTCGACCCGGTCGCAGACACCGATCAAGTATGGCTGGCGGGCGCGCCGGGGGCAGAGGTTGTGAGTGGTGGGTCGGTCACTTTCGGCAACTACCCATCGCCGGTGAGTAGTTTCACGCGCCCGCGCGAATCCCCCGCCGCCCATGCTTGTTCCATGAGCACACCCAATGCCAAGCCGAAGAACACCACGGCCTACATGGCCCAGGCCGCGATCGCCTTCGCCGTCAGCCTGTTCGGCACCGGCGCGGGCATCGCCTACCTGCCGCTGGACGGCTGGCAGCGCGCCTTCCTCGCCATGTCGGGCCTGTTCCTGGTGACGAGCTGCTTCACCCTCGCCAAGGTGGTGCGCGACCAGCAGGAATCCCAGACCGTGATGAGCCGCCTCGACGAGGCACGCATCGAACAGCTGATCGCCGAACACAATCCGTTCAAGTCGGTCTCGTAGCCGGAAGTAGCCGATCGAGGGGTTCGGCTACTTCAGCTGATGCTCGGTGGCAGCGGATTCTTCGAGGAACAGCCGGATCCGCTGCGCCAATTCCGGTGTGTAGTCCGGTGGTCGAGCAATCGCCGCCCAGGCATCGGGCACCAGGTTGCCGTAGTTGTGGCCGTGCCCGTTCGAGACCGACTGCGCCCGTGGCAGATCCGCCGCCACCTGCCAGAACGTGACGATCGGATACCACGACATCGCCGGTGACACATCGGGACCACGCTTCTCCGCGAGCCAGTCGGGCCTGCTGAACAGCAGATCCGGCGACCACCACACCACCGGGTCCGAGGCGTGCTGCAGGTAGACGATGCGCGGATCGGTCCACTTGTCCGACGGCCGGGCGAGCTGATCGGCACTGGCGGCGAAGCGCACCGAGAGCCCGTCGGCGAAGATCGGGGTGATCTCGTCGGTTCCCGGATCACGGCGGGCGACGAATTCCGACCACAGCCGGTTCGAGTTGGGCGGGCCGACCCAGAGCACACCGTCGGTGCGGTTGCGGATATCGGCCAGCCCGGAGAACGCACCCTCCGACCCCTGGGACCCGAGGCTCTCCCCGTAGACGAGCAGCTTGGGCCGAGCGTTCTCGGGCAGCGTCGACCAGCGTTCGTAGACCTTGTCGAACAGCATGCGGCCCATGCTCATCGACTTGTCCCGGTCGGACAGGAACGACAGCGCACTCGGCAGGTACGAGTACTGGGTGGCGACCAGAGCGCTGTCCCCGCCGAACATCAACTCGACCGATTCGGCGCTGGTCGAGTCGACCCAGCCGGTGCCGGTGGTGCTGATCACCACCAGCACCTTGCGGTCGAAGGCCTTGGTTCGTTCGAGTTCGGCCACGGCCAGGTCGGTTTGCGCCTCGAACCCGTCGGCCGATTCCAGCCCCGCGTAGACCCGGATGGGTTCGCGGGCCGGTTTGCCGGTGACCTGGCTGATGGCCAGTGCGGTCGGTGCGTTCGAGACGAACCAGCGGCCTTCGGAACCGAGTGTTTCCCACGCCGCCAGCGAGCCGGGGCTGCCGGACCGTTCGGGCAGCGTCGGCTGGATCGCGTGCGCGGAAGTGTGGCTGTTGCGCGCGCTGAACGCCGAATTGGCCACGGTGAAAAAGGCTTTCGCCAGCACGCCGTTGAAGAGGAGCACCGCGCCGATCACCACGATCAGCACCCCGAGCGGTCGCGCGAACGACGCGGGCACCCGAATCCACTGATTGAGACCGCGCGCCACCGCACGCACCAACTTGCGCACTGCGCGCGCGATCCAGATCAGCAGCCCGACCACGGCGGCGCCGAGCAGCACTGTGCGCGCGTAGGAGTCCGAAACCGGCGCCATCCCCATCAGATCGGTGATCTCGCGTTGCCAGCGGCCCGATTGGATCGACATCAGCACCGCGAACACCACGCACGCCACCACGATCAGCGCCTTCACCGCCATCAGCGTCCACCGCGGCCGCCGCGCCCATCGCGCGGCGATCCGCTCCGGCACCGTCACCCGCGGCACCACCCACCGCCGCCAAGCCCAGGCCAGGCCACACCCGAGGCCGTACCCGATCGTGGCATTGATGCCGCTGATCAGGCCCTGGAAGAACCAGTCGCGCGGCAGCAGCGACGGTGTGAGCGACCACCCGAACAGCATGGTCGCCACGAGCAGCCCGGTGTAGTTCGGGTGGAAGAACCGTTCCACCAGGTGCACCCCGCGCAACAACGGGTTGTCGGCGGGTGCAACGGTGGCGCCGGTGGGGGCCGAGCTCGTCTCCGATGTGGTCAAGCTCGGCTCCTCCTGCTCTAGGTGTGCGCTCCGAACAGCTTAGGCAGCGTGCCCTCGAAAACCTCACGCAATTCCGCGAGCGTCACCGAGAACTGGCCCTGCACCTCGATCGAATCCGAACCCTGGTCGACCACGCCGATGCGCACCCACGGCAGCTGCCGCGCGTCGCACATCTTGGTGAACCGGGTCTCCTCCGAACGCGGCACCGCGACGAGCACGCGTCCGGCCGACTCGGAGAACAGCTGCACGAACGGGTCGCTGCCCTCGGGAAGCACGATGCGGCAACCGGTCTCGCCCGCCAGCGCGGCCTCGACGACGGTCTGCGCGAGACCACCCTCGGACAGGTCGTGGGCGGCCGAGATCATGCCGTCGCGCGAACCGGAGACGAGCACCTCCGACAGCAGCTTCTCCCGGGCCAGGTCGACCTTGGGCGGCACACCACCGAGGTGCCCGTGCACCACCTGCGACCAGATGGAGCCGTCGAGTTCGTCGTGCGTGTCGCCGAGCAGGATCAGCGATTCGCCCGGCTCGAGGCCGAGACCGGTCGGGATGCGCCGGTGCACGTCGTCGATCACGCCGAGCACGCCGACCACCGGGGTTGGCAGGATGGCGTCCTTGCCGGTCTGGTTGTAGAAGCTCACGTTGCCGCCGGTGACCGGGATGCCGAGCGCCGCGCAACCGTCGGCGAGACCGCGCACGGCCTGCTGGAACTGCCACATCACGCCCGGGTCCTCCGGCGAACCGAAGTTCAGGCAGTTGGTGACGGCCTTCGGGGTTGCGCCCGTGGTCGCCACATTGCGGTAGGCCTCGGCCAGCGCCAGCTGGGCGCCGGTGTACGGGTCCAGCTTGGTGTAGCGGCCCGAGGCGTCGGTGGCCAGGGCGATGCCGCGCCCGGACGTCTCGTCGATGCGAACCACACCGGCGTCGGCGTGCTCGGCGAGCACGGTGTTGCCGCGCACGTAGCGGTCGTACTGTTCGGTGATCCACTTGCGGCTGCACAGCTGCGGGCTGGCCAGCATGGTCAGCAGGGTTTCGCGCAGCTCGTCGGCGGTCTTGGGCCGGGGCAGGTTCGCGGTGGTGTCGGCGATCAGCGCGTCCTGGTAGTCCGGGCGCTGCACCGGGCGCTCGTACACCGGGCCCTCGTGGGCGACGGTGCGCGGCGGCACGTCCACCACGGTCTCGCCGTGCCAGCTGATGACGAGGTGGTCGCCGTCGGTGACCTCACCGATGACGGTGGCCAGCACGTCCCACTTCTTGCACACCGCCATGAACGCGTCGACGTTCTCGGGGGTGACCACCGCGCACATGCGCTCCTGCGACTCGCTCGACAGGATCTCGGCGGGGGTCATGTGCTTGGCGCGCAGCGGCACCTTGGTGAGGTCGATGTGCATGCCGCCATCGCCCGCCGCGGCGAGTTCGGAAGTGGCACAGGACAGTCCGGCGCCGCCGAGGTCCTGGATGCCGACCACGAGGCCGGCCTTGTACAGGTCGAGACAGCACTCGATGAGCACCTTCTCGGTGAACGGGTCGCCCACCTGCACGGCGGGCAGCTTCTTGCGGCCGGTGCCGGACTCGTCGCCGGAGAAGCTGTCGGAGGCGAGCACCGACACGCCGCCGATGCCGTCGAGGCCAGTGCGCGCGCCGAACAGGATGATCTTGTTGCCCGCGCCCGAGGCGAAGGCCAGGTGCAGGTCTTCGGTGCGCATCGCGCCCGCGCACAGCGCGTTCACCAGGGGGTTGCCCTGGTAGGAGGCGTCGAACACCGTCTCGCCGCCGACGTTGGGCAGGCCGAGGGAGTTGCCATAGCCGCCGATGCCGCGCACCACACCGTCGACAACGCGACGGGTGTCGGGGGCGTCGGCCGCGCCGAAGCGCAGCTGGTCCATCACCGCGATCGGGCGCGCGCCCATGGCCATGATGTCGCGCACGATGCCGCCGACGCCGGTGGCCGCGCCCTGGTACGGCTCCACGTACGACGGGTGGTTGTGGCTTTCGACCTTGAAGGTGACGGCCCAGCCGTCGCCGATGTCGACCACACCGGCGTTCTCGCCGATACCGGCCAGCATCGAGGCCTTCATCTCGTCGGTGGTGGTCTCACCGAAGTAGCGCAGGTGCACCTTCGAGGACTTGTAGGAGCAGTGCTCGCTCCACATCACCGAGTACATGGCCAGCTCGGCGTCGGTGGGCCGACGGCCGAGAATCTCCTTGATGCGGGCGTACTCGTCGTCTTTGAGACCGAGTTCCTTGTACGGCTGCGGAGCATCCGGGGTGGCTGCGGCGGTGGCGACGGTGTCGACCTGCAGTGTCACGGGAGACCAGGGTCCTTTCGGCCGGGGGGAACTTGGCTCCGAGTCTATCGGTAGGGCCGTCGCGGCCCGCCGCCTGTACTCCCCGGCCGCCGGTGGTGCGCGGATTCGGTCTGGTCACACTTGCGGTTCGACGCGGTGAGCACCCGTTACGCTGGCGCCGTGAACGAAAGTCCGGGGGTTGCCGAGCAGGTAGAGCCGCCGTTTTCCGCGCGCATCGCGTCGGGCGCGAGGGATCGGGAACAGAACTCGCCGCCGGTTCGGCACCGCGGGCTGCTGGTCGCCGCGATCACGTTGTTCGTGGTCTCCGGCGTGATCGCCTTCGTCGCGAACTGGTGGACCGGCTTCATCGACCTGCAGGTCTACCGCACCGGTGCCCGCGTCTGGCTCGACGGCGGCGACCTGTACGGACCGATGCCGCCGGTGCGCGGGCTCGGGCTGCCGTTCACCTATCCCCCGCTGGCCGCCTTGTTCTTCGTCCCGCTCGCCCTGCTGCCGCTGGTCGCGGCCGAGGTGCTCGTGCTCACCACCTCGTTGCTCAGCCTGGCGATCGCGCTGTGGCTCGTGCTCATCCGGGTGCGGCCCGAGTTCGACCGGATCACGGTGCTCGCCGTGGTGATCGCCGGTCTCGGCTTGGCGCAGTTCCTGGAACCGGTGCGGCAGACGGTCAATTTCGGGCAGATCAATCTGATCCTGATGGCCGCGGTCACCGCCGACATCCTGGTGCGCAAACCGTTCTGGCCGCGCGGAATGCTGATCGGCATCGCCGTGTCGATCAAGCTGATCCCGGCCGGTTACCTGCTGTATTTCCTGCTGCGCCGCGATTGGAAAGCCGCGGCGACGCTGGTGGTTTCGGCCGCCGGTGCCGTCGGCGTCGGCTTCTTGCTCTTTCCGAGCGACTCGGTCCAGTACTGGTTCCACACCGTCACCGACACCGGCCGCATCGGCACTCCGTATTTCGCCGGGAACCAGTCGATCAAGGGCACTCTGTACCGGCTCGGCATCGACTCCTCGGCGGCCACCGCGCTCTGGATCCTGCTGTCGGCGTTGACGATCACGCTGGCGGCGGTGTGGATGTACCGGCTCATCGAGGCGGGTCGTGACGTCGCGGCCCTGCTGGTGAACGCCGCCGCGATCCTGCTCGTCTCGCCGGTGTCGTGGTCGCATCACTGGGTGTGGGTGGCGCCGGCGCTCGTCGTCGCCGTCGACCTGGCGGTGCGCAGGCGTTCGCGCGCGTTCACGACGCTGGTCGCCGTGTTCACGGTGGTGTTCGTCATCGGCCCGCAATGGTTGCTGCCGCACAACAGCGATCACGAGCTGGACTGGGCGTGGTGGCAGCAGATCATCGGAAGTACCTACGTGTGGGCCACTTTCGCGGTCCTGGTGTACGCGGTGATCACCTACCGGCCTCAGTCCAGTGGCGTCGGCGTGAGGAAGGCGGCCAGCGCCGAGGCGTAGGCGGGGATGTCGGCGGCGCCCATCAGTTCGCGGCAGGAATGCATGGCCAGCTGCGGTGCGCCCACGTCGACGGTGGATATTCCGGTGCGGGCCGCGGTCATCGGGCCGATGGTCGATCCGCACGGCAGATCGGCGCGGTGCACATACCGCTGCAACGGCACCTCGGCCTGGGCGCACGCCAGCGCGAACGCCCCGGCACCTGCGGCGTCGGTGGCGTAGCGCAGGTTCTGGTTGACCTTCAGCACCGGCCCGCCGCCGACCTCGATCCGGTGCGCGGGTTCGTGCCGGTCGGGATAGTTCGGGTGCGTGGCATGTGCCATGTCGCCGGAGGCGACCACCGAACCGGCCAGCGCGGCAAGGTAATCCGCACGTCCGCCACCACGGGCGAGCACGATCCGCTCGAGCACGGCGGGCAGCAGATCCGATTGGGCGCCGCGATCGGACTGACTGCCCACTTCCTCGTGGTCGAACATCACCAGCACCGCCGTGGCCGCGCCGGGGTCGTCGGCGGCGGCGAGGAACGCCTGCAGTCCCGCGTAGCAGGTGCCCTGATTGTCCAGGCGCGGTGCGCTCACCAGGTCGTGATGGCGGCCGACGATGGTGCTCGGCGCCAGATCGTGCGTCATCAGTTCCCAGCCGAGCACCGAGTCACCGTCCACCCCGGCGCGCTCGGCCACGAAGTCCAGGAACGAGGCGGGCGAATCACCGATGCCCCAGATGGCGTTCACGTGACGCTGCGGGTCGAGCGTCACCCCACGCCGGTCCTCGGACAGGTGGATCGCCAGCTGCGGCACCCGCAGAATCGGTTCGTCGACGCGCACCAGCACATCGCGCATCCGCGCACCGTCGCGCACACTGAGCCGCCCCGAGATCCCCAGCTCCCGGTCGAGCCACGAATTCAGCCAGGCACCACCGTAGGGTTCGAGCCCGACCAGCTGCCACCCGGACCCGGCCAGATCCGGATGCTGCTTCACCCGCAGATTGGGGCTGTCGGTATGCGCCCCGACCACGCGAAACGGGTCGGCGGGCGCCGCGTCGTAATCGGCCCAGGCGATCAGCGAACCGCCACGGACCACATAGTGTTTCCCACCCGCGTCGTCCCAGGACCGCGCCTCGGTCAACGGCGTGAAGCCATTGGCATCCAATTCCGCCGCGACGGTCGCGCACACATGAAAAGGCGACGGCGAAGCATCGATGAACGCACACAATCCACTGGCCGTGGCCGCAGTCAGAGATACCGGCATAGGGCCGATCCTAGGGGCAATACCGTCGGCTCCGGCGGCCGAACGCCGGGACCGGCACCCGCTACTGGTCTGCGATCACCGCGAGCGCGGCGACGAGGTCGTTGTAGCGCCGGGCTCCCAGCCGCGCCTTCAACTCCTCTTCGGCCAGCTGTTCTTCCCGCCGGATCTTGGCCACGAGCTTGGCGCCGAGGCTGCTCAGCCCGATGAGAATCCGCCGCCGGTCATCGGTCGCCGCGACGCGGAAGATCAGGCCGCGCTCGGCGAGATTGTCGGCGTGCCGGGTGGCCGAGGACGGGGCGAGGCGGGCCTGCGCAGCCAGCTCCGACATGGTCACGCCGTGCTCGGTGGACAGCTGGGTGAGAATCGCCCAGTGGTCGTCGGTGAGGTTGTCGGCCGACAGCGCCGCGTCTAATCGGCGCACCCAATTTCGCTCTGCCGAGCGCAGCGCGCCGTGCAGCGTGGAACAGCCACTTATGATGGACACCGATCGCATTCCCACCTGCCGAGAAATTCATTCGAACAATGCTGCTCGAGCTAGGCGATAGAGTACAGAATGCCCACCTTCGACGAGAGCCGGGATGAGACGATCGAGATTCTCTCGATCGTGCCCACCCAGGGCCCGGGTGGCATCATCGCACCGTCCTGTACAGCGGCGATATCGCTGGCAGTAGACGAAATCAACAGCGGCACAGGGATTCTCGGCCGGGAGATCCGGCTCACGACCATCGACGGCGGCCGCCCACCGAGCGTGGTCGCCACCGAAGTCGAGGCGCTGCTGGCCACCGGAATGGTCGGCGCGATCACCGGCTGGCACACCTCGGCCGTGCGCCGTGCGGTCGCCACCGCCGTCGACAGCCGGGTGCCGTATCTGTACGCCACCGACCACGAAGGGCTGCCCGACGAGCGCGCGGGCGTGCTGATGGTCGGCGAACATCCCGATCACCAGACCGTGCCCGCCGCCGCGTGGATGGGCCGGGAGCTGGGGGTGCGGCGCTGGGCGGTGATCGGCAACGACTACGTTTGGCCGCGCCATACCGCGCACGCGCTGCGTCGTGCGCTGCCCTCACCCGCCGATATCGTGCTGGAACGCTATGTGCCGATGGGCACCACGGATTTCGCGAACTTCCTGGACGAACCTGCCCTGCTGTTCGCCGATGCCGTCCTGATCCTGATGGTCGGTGCCGATACCGCCCGCTTCAACAGGCAGTTCACCGCGGTGGGGCTGTCGGATTTCCTGCCGCGTCTCAGCCCGGCGGTGGACGAGAACGTGCTGCTCAGCGCGGGCCCCGGCGCCAACAAGAACCTGTATGTCGCCTCGAGCTTCTTCCTCGACGACAACGACGGCCGCCGCGCTCGCTACCGCCGCCACCAGGGGAAGTTCGCCCCGGTGCTCACGACGTTCGGCAATTCCACCTATGAGGCGGTGCATCTGCTGCGCGGTGTGGCCGACACCGTCGGCACGCTCGACGTGCCGACCGTGCAGGCCCGGCTGGCCGAGGGTCTCGCCGTCGAAGGCCCGGCCACCCGGCGCGGTTTCCTCGGCAATCAGGCCGTCGGCCCCACGCACCTGGCGCGGGCCGACGGGGTCGATTTCGACATCATCGACCGGTTGGACTGATTCAGGCGTTGACGAAGCTGTCGATCACGGAGAAGAACATCCCGAGACCGTCGTCGCTGGGCCCGGTGAGCGCCTCGGTGGCGTGCTCGGGGTGCGGCATCAGGCCGACGACCCGGCCGTTGGCCGAGGAGATGCCCGCGATTCCGCGCTGCGAACCGTTCGGGTTGTCACCGGAGTAGCGGAACACCACGCGGCCCTCACCCTCCAGCTCGTCGAGCACCTGCGTCGACGCCTGGAAACGGCCCTCACCCGACTTGAGCGGGACGAGGATCTGCGCGCCCGGCTCGTACCGCGAGGTCCAGGCGGTGTTCGTCGCCTCGACCGTGAGCCATTCGTCCCGGCAGATGAAGTGCAGGCCCTCGTTGCGGGTGAGCGCACCGGGCAGCAGCCCGGCCTCGCACAGCACCTGGAAGCCGTTGCAGATGCCGAGCACCGGCAGGCCCTGGCCCGCGGCGCGGATCACTTCGCCCATCACCGGTGCGAACCGGGCGATGGCGCCGCAGCGCAGGTAGTCGCCGTAGGAGAAGCCACCGGGCACGATCACCGCGTCGACATCCTTGATGTCGGCGTCGGCGTGCCACAGGCTCACCGCGTCGGCGCCCGCCAGGCGCACCGCGCGGGCCGCGTCGACATCGTCGAGCGTGCCCGGGAACGTGATGACCCCGATGCGAGCACTCATGAGACCCGGACGACCTTCCAGTCCTCGATCACCGTATTGGCCAGCAGCGCCTCGGCGATCTGTTCGAGCTGGGCGTCGGAGACGCTGTCGTCCACCTCGAGCTCGAATCGCTTGCCCTGCCGTACATCCGAGATGCCGGCGAATCCCAGACGTGGGAGCGCGCCGACCACGGCCTGCCCCTGGGGGTCCAGAATCTCGGCCTTCGGCATGACCTCGACCACGACTCGTGCCACGCAATGCTCCTCATGTGGTGTGGGGGTTACGCAGAAATCCTAGTTGACCCGGCCGTCGTGCCCGCGTTCCGGGGTCGGTGGCGCATAGCATCGGGTCATGCGTATCGCCCACTTCGGCCATTCCTGCATCCTCGTGGAACTGCACGGCGCGAAAGTGCTGTTCGATCCCGGCACCTTCGCGCACGGGTTCGAGGGCATCACCGGTCTGGACGCGATCGCGGTGACCCACCAGCACCCCGACCACATCGACCCGAACCGGATCGCCGACCTGATCGACGCCAATCCGGGCGCGCGGCTGCTGTCCGACCCGCAGACGGCCCAGCAGCGCAGCGAGGGCTGGGAGCCGGTATCGGCCGGTCAGGTGCTCGACATCGGCGACTTACAGATCACCGGTGGCGGCGGCCGCCACGCGGTGATCCACCCCGAGATCCCGGTGATCGACAACACGGTCTTCCAGCTGGGCACCGCCGCCGACCCCGCCCAGCTGGTGCATCCGGGTGACTCGCTGTGGGTGCCGCCGGTGCCGGTCGGCGTGCTCGCCATCCCGGCCGTCGCCCCGTGGATGCGGATCTGGGACACCGTCGACTACCTGCGCGCGGTCAACCCACGCACCGCCCTGCCGATCCATTTCGGCATCATCGATCGCTCCGCGCACGGCATCTACTTCGGTCGCCTCGCCGAGATGGCGCCGGCCGGTACCGAGTTCCGGGTGATCGACCCCGAGGACCAGGACCAGTTCTAGCGCCCGTAGGTGCTCAGGAACAACGCCTCGGCCAGCGCCATGTGCTCGATCTCGCTCGGATCGACGCTCTCGTTGGGCGCGTGGATGAGGCACTTCGGTTCCTCGACCCCGATCAGCATGATCTCGGCCTTCGGGTAGGTGTCGGCGAAGACATTGCACAGCGGGATGGAACCGCCCTGACCTTCCGTCGTGGCCGGTCGGCCGTACGCGGTCGCCATCGCCTCGGACATCGCGTCGCGGGCGGGGCCGTGTTCGGCGGCGACGAACGGTTCGCCGAGCCCCTCCAGTTCGATGTCGAGCCGCGCGTTCCACGGCGTGTGCGCCCGCAGGTGCTTTTCCAGCAGTTCGTAGGCGTGTTGTGGGTCGGTGCCGGGCGGAATGCGCAGGTTGAGCCGTGCCCGCGTGCTCGGCTGGATCGCCGCCGACGAGCCGACCACCGCGGGCACGTCCATGCCGAGCACGGTCAGCGCCGGACGGGCCCACAGCATGTCGGCGACGGTGCCACCGCCGATCAGGTCCACGCCGTCGAGGACGCCCGCGTCGGCCCGGAAGTCCTTGGGTGGATATTGCACCCCGGTCCACTGCTGGTCGGCGGTGAGGCCGTCGATGGTGGTGTTGCCGTGCTCGTCGCGCAGGGACGACAGCAGCTGGATCATCGCCGCCAGCGCGTCGGGTGCCGGCCCACCGAACATGCCCGAATGCATCGGCCCGGCGAGGGTCGTCACGGTGACGACGACATTCACCTGCCCGCGCAGGGTCTGGGTGAAGGTCGGCAGGCCGACGGCGAAATTGCCGCAGTCGGCGACCAGGATGGCGTCGGCGGTGAGCAGCTCGGGATTCGCGACGACGAATTTCTCCAGCCCGCCGGTGCCCTGTTCCTCCGAACCCTCCGACACCAGCTTGATGCCCACCGGGAAATCGGGTCCGATCGCGCGCAGGGCCGTGAGGTGGGTGACGATATTGCCCTTGCAGTCGGCAGCGCCGCGGCCGTACCAGCGGCCGTCCTTCTCGGTGAGCGTCCAGACCGGGGTTTCCCATGCCTGGTCATCGAGTGGTGGTTGCACGTCGTAGTGGCAGTACAGCAGCACCGTCGGGCTGCCGGGCGGACCCGGCCGGTGCCCGATCACGGCCTGGCTGCCGTCGGGCGTCTCGTGCAGGCCGACCGTCAGCCCGAGCTCGGTGAAAGCGTCGGCTACCCACTGCGCGGCCCACGTGCAGCCTTCGGCCGGGAACTGGCGCGGGTCGGCCACGGACCGGAACGAAACCAGCTGTGCGAGGTCGTTTTTCGCCTCGCCCATGAGTCCGGAAACCTTGGCGCGCAGCGCGTCGACATCGGGAGCCTTCGTCATCGGTGGCCTCACTTCGTCGTGTCGTCGAGATGCAGGGTGTCGAGATGTGCACGGTAGTCGGCCAGGTGCTGCGGGCAATAGACGGCGATCGCCTGGCCGACCGCCTCGGCGGCCTCCTTCGAGCCGATCACCGGGCGCTGTCCAGGCCCGGACGCGCCATTGCTCAGTGCGGCTTGGTATTTCGCCTTGATGTGGGCCGCGTCCGGATCCTGGCACACCGAACCGCCGTCGTCACCGAGCGCCGAGGCGATGACATCCGGCTCGGGCGCGGGCAGCCCCGCGGCGAGCAAATTGCTGTGCAGCTGTTGGGCTTTCGCGGTCGCCTCGTTGTTCCGGTGGATTTCGTCGAAGGTGAGCAACCCGATCAAGGCGAAGACGACGAGCAGCACGGCGGCCGTGAGGTATATCCAGATCCTGGTGCGATCGGGGGCATCTGCGGTACTCATCACTCGGCCTCCTGCGGAACGGCGATCTTCCAGCTTTCGCGGCGATTCCGATAGAACAGATAGGGAATGAGCAACCCGACGATGCCCATACCGCCGCCGACGATCGCGAAATACATCAGCGGATTACCGCTACCGAATTGCGAGGGCGGCACGAAACCGATGGCGAACGCCGCCACCGAGGACACCGATCCGAGCAGACACAGCGCGTACAACGCGGGCGCCCGGTAACCACGGGGATGATCCGGGTCGTCGCGACGCAATTTCGCGGCCGCGGCGAACATCAGCACATACATGATGAGATACACCTGCGTGGTGATCACCGACAGAATCCAATACGCGCTCGACACATTGGGAATCAATGCGTAGAGCAAGGCGATGGCCGTGGTGAAAACTCCTTGGGCGACGAGCATGTTCTGCTGCACACCGTGCTTGTTGAGCCGGGTGAGAACCGGCGGCAGATATCCCTCGCTCCGCCCGATCAGCAGCAGCCCCTTGGAAGGTCCCGCCAGCCAGGTGAGCATCCCACCCAGCGCGGCGGCCACCAGGGCGATGCCGACGATCGGGGTGAGGAATCCGATGTGAAAATGGCTGAAGAATCCGTCGAACGCCTGCATCACACCGGCCGTCAGACTCAGGCTGGCCGAGGGCACTACCCAGCTGATCGCCAGGGCGGGCAGGATGAAGATGACCAGCACCAACCCTGCCGCCAATGCCATCGCCTTGGGAAATTCCTTGCCCGGGTTGCGCAGCGACGACACGTGGACCGCGTTCATCTCCATTCCCGCGTAGGACAGGAAGTTGTTCACGATCAGGACCAGGCTCGCCAGGCCGGTCCAGGCCGGTAGCAGATGCGCCGAGTCCATCGGTGCCGCCGAAGGATTGCCCTGGCTGAGGAACACCAGCCCGAGGACGACGAGCAGCGTCCCGGGAATCAGCGTGCCGATGATCAGTCCCATGCTGGACAACCCGGCGACCGTCTTGGTGCCGCGCGAGGACACATACACCCCCGCCCAGTAGACGGTGATGATCACGATCGCCACGTACGGGCCGTTCGACGCGAGCGAGGGGTGAATGATGTAGGCGAAAGTGCTCGCCACATAAGCCAGCAGGCTCGGATAGTAGAAGATCGTCATGGCGAACTGGCACCACACCGCGAGGAAACCCAGCGGTTTACTCAGCCCGTCGCCCACCCATTTGTAGACACCGCCGTCCCAGCCCGATGCCAATTCCGCCGCCACCAGCGAGGTAGGCATGAGAAAGAGAACGGCGGGAACGATGTAGAGGAAAACACAGGCAAGTCCGTAGACGGCCATTGTCGGTGCCGAACGCAGACTGGCCACCGAACTCGTGGTCATCAGCGCCAATGTCACCCAGGACAGGTATTTCGTGGTGGTCGCGGCTTTCGTCGCGGTGCCCGTCATCAGCGCTGCCTCCTGCTGTGTTCACACAACTAGCGGAAACCCTCGAATAACGCTCGAGGATCGTAACCGTGCGGCAGCCGACCGGCGGCTTCGAAACGGGCACGATTACAGCGCGAATATTCGGACAGCGAAGGCAGGGCAGCCGATAGGCCGCCGCCGCGCGCGGGTGATCGCCGATTCGCGCGCGGCGGGGCCGGTCAGGCGGCCTTGCTGGCCGGGACCGGCTCCCAGCGGTAAACGGTGCTGCGGGCACCGTGGTAGAGCGCGAGGTCGACCGCGTCGAGCACGGCCTGACGCGGACCCGAACGCTGCAACTGCGCCCCCGAGATCGCCAGGCGAAGGACGCCGCCGCGCCGGGCCGTGCGGGCCGCGCCCATCACCAGCGCCCGGCACCACCAGGGTTCGGCCCGGAAGCCCTCACCGATGCCGTACACCCGCGAGCGCTGCGCCACATTGTTCTCCAGGTCGAGCATGGTGGTCAGGCCGAGGGCGAGGCGGAAACCCACGTCGGGGAGGGCGGCGAGCGCACCGGCGGAGGCGTCCCAGCGCGGGGCCGCGAACAGCCGGGTGCGCAACTGCACCTGCTCCATCACCCGGTCGGCCGCTTTGAGCCGCAGCGTCGCCTCGTGCCGGGGCAGCGTCGCGAATTCGGCCCGGCGCGACTTGGTGGCCGCCTGGTCGTAGCCGTGCAGCACGATGGCGTCACCGGCCAGCCGCCGCCCGCGCAACCACGATTGCGTCGCCGGGTCGTCGACCAGCCGGTATTTTCCCTTCAGCCGGGGCGCGACCAGCAGCGACAGCCGCACCCCGCGCTGATCCATCAGCTCCGCGAACTCGATCGCGGCATCGCGCGTGGTATCCCGGATTCCCGACACCGAAACGATCAGCTCGCCGTTCATGTGTCAACGATGGCAGCCGGAGGTGACGGCAGCGTGGTTGCGCGATGAACAGTAGCGAGCGTCTATTTGTCGGCCAAGCCCACCGTGTCCAGCACCCAGGCGTACTCGAACGCGACTTCCTTCCACTTCTCGTAGCGGCCGCTCACCCCGCCGTGACCCGCGCTCATCTCCGTTTTCAGCAGCACTTCGCTGTCACCGGTCTTGGTGGCGCGCAGCTTGGCGACCCACTTGGCCGGTTCCACGTACAGCACGCGGGTGTCGTTGAGGCTGGTGATCGCCAGGATCGGCGGATAGTCCTTGGCCTCGACGTTCTCGTACGGCGAGTACGACTTCATGTACTCGTAGACGTCCTTGTCGGCCAACGGGTTACCCCACTCGTCCCACTCGATCACCGTCAGCGGCAGCGACGGGTCGAGGATGGAGGTGAGCGGGTCCACGAACGGGACATTGGCCAGGATGCCCGCGAACAGCTCCGGCGCCAGGTTAGCCACCGCACCCATCAGCAGACCGCCCGCGCTGCCGCCGTCGGCGACGAGCCGGTCCGGTGCGGTGGTGCCCGCGTCGACGAGATGGCTTGCCACGGAGACGAAGTCGGTGAAGGTGTTCATCTTCGACAGGGTCTTGCCGTGCTCGTACCAGAGTCGGCCCATCTCGCCGCCGCCGCGCACATGCGCCACCGCGAACACCATGCCGCGATCCAGCAGCGACAGCCGCGACACCGAGAACGACGGATCGATGCTCGCCTCGTAGGAGCCGTACCCGTAGAGCAGCATCGGCTTGGGGCCCGACGGCAGATCGCGCCGCTGGATCAGCGAGATCGGGATACGGGTGCCGTCGGAGGCGACTGCCCAATCCCGGTGCTGCTCATAGTCTTCGGCGTTGTAGCCGCCGAGTACCGGCTGCTCCTTGCGCAGCAGCAGTTCCCCGGTAGCTGGCACGTAGTCGAACACCTGCATCGGGGTGATGAACGAGGTGACACCCACCCGCAGCGTCGGCTGCTCCCACTCCGGGCTGGAACCCATACCGGCGGAGAACAATTCGAGCCCGAACTCGAGTTCTGTCAGCTCGCCGTAGCCCGCCGGGGTGAGCGGCCACACCGCGAGGCGGGGCAGGGCGCCGCGGCGGTAGCCGAGCACCAGGTGGTCGGCGAAGGCGTCGATGTCCTCGAGCCGCACGTCCTCGCGGTGCCCGATCAGGATCGTCATGGCCGACGGGTCGGTGGCAGGTGCTTGCGCGAGGACGAAGTTCTCCGCCTTCACGCCGTCGACCACGTCGTTGTGCAGGATCAGGAAACGGTCCTCACCCGCGATCACCGCGTGCTCGGCCGAGTACTCCACGCCCTCGCGCCGGGGCAGCAGCACCCGGAACTCGCCCTCGGGGTTGTCCGACTCCAGCACCCAGCCCTCGGTGGTGATCTTGGAACCGAGCCAGATCATCAGGTACTTCTCGGAGCGGGTGGCGCCGACGCTCACCCAGTAGCGCTCGTCCGGCTCGTGGAAGACCTTCACGTCGTCGGTGGACGCGGTGCCGACGCGGTGCCGCCACACGGTGTCGGGGCGCCAGGATTCGTCGACGGTCTGATAGAAGATGTGCGTCCCGTCCAGCGACCAGGTGGCCCCCGGTGCGGCGCCGACGACCTCGTCGGGCAGCAGTTCGCCGGTGCGCAGGTCCTTGATGCGCAGGGTGTAGCGCTCGTCGCCGGTGCTGTCGACCGAGTAGGCGAGCAGGTTGCCGTCGTGGCTCAGCGAGAACGCACCGAGGGCGAAGAAGTCGAGACCCTCGGCGAGCACATTGCTGTCGAGCAGCACCTGCTCACCCTCGATGGAGGTGTCCACCTCGAGTTGCGGCGGCGTCCAGGCGTCGATGCCCTCGGCCTGCGCGTCGATCGGACAGCGGCAGTGCACGCCGTACTGCTTGCCCTCGAAGCTGCGCGAGTAGTACCAGTACTGCCCCAGCCGGGTCGGCACCGACAGGTCCGTTTCCTGGGTCCGCGCCTTGATCTCGTCGAAGATCTTGTCCCGCAGAGGCTGCAGCTGATCGGTGCGCGCCGCGGTGTAGGCGTTCTCCTCCTCCAGGTACGCGATGACCTCGGGATCTTCCTTGTCCCGCAGCCACTCGTACTCGTCGACGAACGTGTCGCCGTGGTGCACCCGTTCGACGGGCACCTTCTTCGCGATCGGCGCCGACACCACCGTCTGATTCTCGCCAGCCATGGGTCCACCGTAGTCGCCGCCCCCGACCCCGGCCCGCCAACTCGGCCGTCACCGGGATCCGCCCCGCTCTGGGCGGTGAGTATTTCTGCGGATGGCGGCTCGGGGCGGGGTCCGTAACCTGCTCGCATGGGGATTCGCGGAACGGTTCGTTCGCTTGTTGTCGCCGGTGCGCTCCTGCTGGCTTCCGGTTCGGTTGTCGTCGCGCCCGCGGTGGCGTGTGCGTGTGGCGGGGTGGTGAGCGGCGACGGCTCGGCACGGGTGGACAGTGAGACCGCCGTGCTCGGCTGGGACGGTCGACGCGAGACCATTCTGATGCGGTTGGGGATGCGGTTCACCGGCGCCGATGCGGCGCTCATCGTGCCGACCCCCACGCCTGCCACGGTGTCGGCCGGTACTGCCGCGTCGTTCGCCGAGTTGTCGCGACTCACGGCGCCGGAGGTGGTCGTCGACCGCTACTGGTTCGACAGCGACAGGTACGAATCCTCCGCCGGTGCACCGGGTTCCGGGCCGGAAGTGCTCGGCCAGGTGCAACTGGGTCCGCTCGAGGCGACAACGCTCCGCGGCGGCGACCTCACCGGTGTGCGGGAGTGGTTGTCCACCAACGGCTATCAGCTGCGGCCGGAGGTGAGCGCCACCCTCGAGCCGTATCTGCGCGAAGGCTGGTCGTTCGTCGCCATGCGGCTCACCAGCCCCGAACCCCTCGACGGCGCCCTCGACCCGGTTCGCCTCACCTTCGATTCCGATCGCCTCGTCTATCCGATGCGCATGTCGGCGGCGGCGACCACGCCCCAATCGGTACACCTCTACGTCTTCGGCGACCACCGCCTTACCCGCACCGACGCCGATACCGAATCCCAGTTCATCACGACCGAATTCGCTTCACCCGTGAGCGCTCTCACCGACCCCGATCTGATCGCGCTCGCCGCGGGCAAGAACTATCTGACCGAACTGTCGGTCTCCATCCCCCGCCCCGCCGCCATCACCACCGACTTCACTTTCGCCCCGGCCGACACCGACGCCATCGTGCGCGACCGCATAGTCGAGAAGGAGTACGTCGAAATCCTCGGCTTCCCAGCCGGTTACGTCCTTGTCGCCGTGGCGCTTTCGATCCTGGCCGTGGCGGGCGGCGCATTGCTGCGCCGCCGCAGGACCCGCTAGGCCCCGAGAGCGGGCCCGATGGTGGGCCAGGAGTGGTGCAGGGCGTCCTGCCAGTAGCCCCACGAGTGAGTGCCGACCGGGTGGTAGTCGATGTCGGCCCCGATGCCCGCGGCGGCCAGACGCTGACCGAAGGAAGCCATGCAACCGTTGACGCCGACCTCGATGGGACCGCCGAGAACGATGTTCTCCGGCAGCTGAGGCTTGAGCTGGGCCTCGTGGTGGCCGGGGATACCGGTGCCGGTCGACATGTACAGCGCCTTGCCGCGCAGGTTGTCGAGCAGCTGGGCGGGGTCGTGCGCCGCCCATTCGGGACTGCCCGGCGCACCCCACATATTGAGCGGGTTACCACCGCGGTTGGTGATGGAGAACATCATCGCGCCCGCCGCCATGCCCATGTCGGGGCACGCGCTGTAGCCGGCGACGGCCCGGTAGAGGCCGGGGTTGCGGGCGGCCAGGATGTAGGCCGCGTTGCCGCCCATCGACAGGCCGCCGATGGCGTTCACGCCGTTGCCGTCGAAGCGGGCGTCGATCAGGCCGGGCAGTTCACGGGTGAGGAACGTTTCCCACTTGTACCGGCCGAAACGCGGGTCGTCGGCGATCCAGTCGGTGTAGTAGCTGGCCTGTCCGCCCATCGGCAGCACCACGTTCACGTGCTTGCCACGGAAGAACGCCTCGGCGTCGGTGGCATTGGTCCAGGTGCTCTGGCCGATGCCCGGATCGAGGCCGTCGAGCAGGTAGTACGTACCGCGCGCTCCGCCACCCGCCGGGTGCAGAACCTGCAGCTCGATATTGCGACCCATCGCGGGCGAGGTGACGGTGATCGCGGTGCGGTTCGGCGTGAGCACACGCTCCCCGACGATGTCCGCGGCCGCGGCGGGTGCGGGCTGCAGAACGCCCGGACCGATGAACGCGATGGCGAATGCCAGCACTGAAGCAGCAACACCTGAACGACGCACGATCTACCCTCCATAACCGCATGCCAATGACAGTCCAAAGTAACCCACCGATGAACGTCGAGGAAGCATTCGGCGATTTGGGCGTTTCTTCGGCAAACTTTCGGGTATGTATTGCCCGCTTCGTCCGAAATCGCAGGTCAGCGGGTAAGAGCGCCCCGGATCGAACCGGCGAGATAATCCAGATCGGCGCGCGCGGGCGAGGTGGGTCGTGCGCGCAATCCGAAGCCGTCGCCGGGCGTTCTCGGAATGACGTGCAGGTGCACGTGGAATACCTCTTGGCCGGCCGTAACACCGTCGGCGAGAAAGAAATTCACGCCGTCGGCGGCCACCTCGCTGTCACGCAGGGCCGCCGCGATCCGCTGCCCCACCTGAAACAGCTTGCCGCCCAACACCGGATCGAGTTCGGCAAGGCTCGGCGCGGCCACCTTGGGCACCACGAGCACATGACCGGGCGTCACGGGACGAATATCCATGAACGCCAGCACATCATCGTCCTCGTACACCTTGGAAGCGGGCGCCCGACCGGCGACGATGTCGGAGAAGATCGTGTACGGATTCATCCGCGCACGGTATCGAAAACGCACGAGAGCCCGCCACCGCCGCCGCAGGGCGGGCAGTGGCGGGCTCACGCGCACGGCTCTACAGAATCGGCGAGGGGGTGTACCGCGCGGCCTCCGGGTTGGCCTCGACCAGCTTCTGCACCTGGGCGATCACCTCGGACACCTGATCGGTGGCCGCGCCGATGAACGCGGACTTGTCGGCCAGTGCGGCATCGAGTGCGGCGCGGTCGAGCGGCATCCGCTCGTCCGCGGCAAGCCGGTCGAGCAGATCGGGTTCGCGACCCTGCTCACGCATGGCCAGGGCGACGGCGACCGCGTGCTCCTTGATGACCTCGTGCGCGGTCTCACGGCCGACACCGGCCCGCACCGCCGCCATCAGGATGCGCGTGGTGGCCAGGAACGGCAGGTACCGGTCGAGCTCGCGCGAGACCACCGCCGGGTAGGCGCCGAACTCGGCGAGCACGGTCAGGAACGTCTCCATCTGCCCGTCGATGGCGAAGAAGGCATCGGGCAGCGCGACGCGACGCACCACCGAGCAGAACACGTCGCCCTCGTTCCACTGCGCACCCGCCAGCTCGGCGGCCATCGAGCCGTAGCCGCGCAGCACCACCTGCAGGCCGTTCACCCGCTCGCAGGACCGGGTGTTCATCTTGTGCGGCATGGCCGAGGAACCGACCTGACCCGGCTGGAAACCCTCGGTGACCAGCTCGTGGCCCGCCATCAGGCGGATCGTGTGCGCGAACGACGACGGCCCGGCACCCAGCTGCACCAGCGCCGAGAGCACATCGTGGTCGAGCGAGCGCGGGTACACCTGGCCCACGCTGGTGAAGACGTTCTTGAAACCGAGGTGGGTGGCCACCTGCTGTTCGAGGGCGGCGAGCTTGCCCGCGTCACCGTCGAGCAGGTCGAGCATGTCCTGGGCGGTGCCCATCGGGCCCTTGATGCCGCGCAGCGGGTAGCGGTCGATCAGCTCGCGCAGCCGGGTGAGGGCGACGAGTACCTCGTCGGCGGCGGAGGCGAAACGCTTGCCGAGCGTGGTGGCCTGCGCGGCGACATTGTGCGAGCGACCGGCCATCACCAGCGCCTGATACTCGGCGGCCCGCTCACCGAGCCGCGCGGCGATGGCGACACCGTGGTCGTAGACGTGTTCGAGCGAGAGCCGGATCTGTAGCTGCTCCACGTTCTCGGTGAGGTCGCGGCTGGTCATGCCCTTGTGCACGTGCTCGTGCCCGGCCAGCGCGTTGAACTCCTCGATGCGGGCCTTCACATCGTGACGGGTGACCCGCTCGCGTTCGGCGATCGAGGCCAGGTCCACGTGATCGATGACCCGCTCGTAGTCCTCGACCACCCCTGCGGGAACGTCGATCCCGAGCTGCGACTGGGCGCGCAGCACCTCGAGCCACAGCTTGCGCTCGAGCACGATCTTGTTCTCGGGCGACCAGAGCGCGACGAGCTCCGGGCTGGCGTATCGGGTGGCGAGGACATTCGGGACGAGGCTCACGAGCACTCAGTCTAGTTGCCTGACCCGTTCGCCCTGCTGGGGCATCATGTTGGGCACCACGGGCGGGGCCACGATGTCGATCATCTCGAGCAATCCGGCTCGGGCGGGGCGGCGCGGCTCGGGGTGTCCCTCGATCAGCGCGGCGACGACGGCACCGTCGACGACGGCGACGAGCCTGCGTAACTGCTCGGGGCGCACCACCCGGTCGGAGCGGCGCAACACGTCGGCGAGCAGGTCTTCGAGCTGGGTGCGTAGTCGTAGCTGGACCTCGCGTAGCTCGGGGTGCCGCGCGGAGGCGACCGACCGCTCGTAGCGGGCGATCAGTTGGCCGCGGGCGTCGAGATCGCTGTCGTCGGGGCCGACCAGCAGGTCGAGCACCAGGTCGACGGTCGCCTCGGTGCCGCGCCTGCGGTGGCTCACATCGCCGACGCGGCGGCGCATCGCGTCGAGTTCACGGGCGCCGCTGAACTCCACGGCGCTGGCGATCAGATCTTCCAGGGAGGCGAAGTAGTAGGTGGTGGACGCGAGGGGAAGATCGGCTCTCGAGGCCACCGAACGATGTCGCACGGCGTCGAAGCCGCCTTCGAGCAACAGTTCAGCCGCCGCCGCCACCAGAGCCTGGCGACGTCGTTCGCCTTTCGGAGTCGTCGCGGTGGTCACCGTGCCATCGTGCCAGTCATCATCAGTTCAACCGTGCGCAATCGTCATCGGGGAAACGCTGGGAATTCGGGATATCTGAGTTTTACCGTATCCCGGCACCGATGTGTTCGTACTAGGGAAAGTTGTTGGGGGACATCACCGTTGACAACCGGTCCAGCGCTGCGGAAATGTCGTTTGTGGCGCCTGCGAAGGAAAAGCGAATCGTGCGAAGACCGCGCTCGGTATCGAAGTCGAGACCCGGTGCCACCGCCACTCCGGTTTCGGCGAGAACCCGTGCGCACCACTCCAGTGAATTACTGGTCAAATGACCGATATCCGCGTAGGCGTAGAAGGCGCCGTCGGCGGGCGCCAGATCGGTGATGCCGAGCGCGGGCAAACCCTCCAACAGCAACGCCCGATTGGTCGCGTACCGGCGCACGTGCCCGTCGAGTTCGTCCTTGGCCTCGGGTCCGAAGGCGTGCACCGCCGCGTACTGCGAGATCGCGGGCGGGCACACGGTCATGTTCGACGCCAGCCGCTGCAACGCGGGACGCAGGTGCGCAGGCGCGAGCATCCAGCCCAACCGCCATCCGGTCATCGAGAAGTACTTCGACACCGACCCGATCACCACCGCGCCGCGGGAGAACTCCCACGCCGAGGACGTCGGCGTGCTCGCGCCCGCGTAGGTGATGCCGTGGTAGATCTCGTCGGAGATCAGCAGCGTGCCGTGCGTTTCGCACCAGCGGGCGATGGCGGCCAGCTCGGCCGGGTCGATCATGGTCCCGGTCGGATTCGCCGGGCTCGCCAGCACCAGCCCCGCGGGCGGTTCGGGTAGCGCCTCGAGCATCGCAACCGTCGGCTGGAAGCGAGTCTGCGGGCCGCAGTCCAGCTCGACGACCCGGCAGCCGAGGGCGGAGAGGGTGTTGCGGTAGGCCGGGTAGCCCGGCCGGGCGACCACGACGGTGTCGCCCACGTCGAAGGCGGCGAGGAAGATCAGCGTGAACGCGCCCGACGATCCGGTGGTCACCACCACCTCGTCGGGGTGCACGTCGTAACCGTAGGTCTCGCTGTGATGGCCCGCGATGGCCTCGCGCAGCGGCAGGATCCCGAACGTCTCGGTGTACCCGAGCAGCTCGTGGTCGACCGCCGCACGTGTCGCCCGCAACACCGGCGCGGGCGCCTGGGTCGACGGCTGCCCCGCCGCGAGTACCAGCACGTCACCGTGCGACCTGGCGCGTTCGGCGGCCGCCTTCCACACGTCCATCACGTAGAAGGGAGGAATGGTCGACCGTAGCGATTCTGTGGACACCCGAGAGACGGTAGATCACCCGATCGCGCGCCTGCACAGATATGGTCGGCACAATGGCTCCGACAGCGAATACGCAGGCACCGACGCCACCGGCAGTGGGGCGCCGGGCAGGGTCGTGGGGGCGGTATGAGGCGGACTGAGGTGCACGGACTCGCGTCGGGTGAGGTGCGGGAGTCCGACCGCGACACCGCATCTGTCGACGACACACCGAACAGGTCGGGCACCTCACGTCCGCGTCGTTCGAATGTGAACGGCCTTGTCCTGCGCGCCAATTGGCGCGAGCACCTGCCTGCGCAGGTTCCGGTGCGGGAGCGGGTGACGGCGTGGGTCGGCAAGTATCCCGCACTCGGGGAGGTCGCGGCCGACCTGCGGCGCGGTGACATTCGGAAAGTGTTCTGGGAGCGGCCTTCTCGGCAGGCGACGGAACTGTGGTCACGCAGGCCGAGCAGCGAGCGGGTGCGTGCGGTGCTCGTCGAGCGGCGTGTGCTCATCGCGGGCGTCGCGGTGGTCGCGGTGCTCGTGGCTTCGGACGGGCAGTTCGGCGGGCTCGTCGACCGGCCGCTCGCACCGGGTGAGGCCCAGCGGGTCGCCATCGCCTATCCCCCGCAGATCCCGCCCAACCCGCAGTCGGTGCGCCGCCTGCTCGTCGCCATCGACAACGGTGAGAAGCGCCGCGAGGCCGCGGTGGTCGCCGCGGCGGCCCGCGCCACCCTGGAACGCGCCAAAGCCGAGGCGGCGGCCGCGTCGTCGGGACAGTGGCAGGACTGGATGGGTGAGCGCGCCCCCGTAGTGCCCGGCGTCATGGTTCCCGGTTCGAGCACCCCGTCGACCGGCGGTTTCAGCCTGCCCGCCAAGGGCCTGTTCACCTCGGGATTCGGCTCACGCTGGGGCACCATGCACCGCGGCATCGACATCGCGGGACCCATCGGCAGCCCCATCTACGCCGTCGCCGACGGCACCGTCGTCGAGGCGGGCCCCGCCCAGGGCTTCGGCCTGTGGGTCCGCATCCGCCACGACGACGGAACCATCAGCATCTACGGCCACATGTACGACTTCTTCGTCTCCCCGGGCGAACGCGTCCCCGCGGGTATGCAGATCGCCCGCATCGGCAACCGGGGCGACTCCACCGGCCCCCACCTGCACTTCGAGATCGTCCAGAACGGCCAGCACGTGGACCCGCAGGCCTGGCTGGCCCGTCACGGGCTCAGCCTGACCTGACCGGCTACCGCTTCCGTTCCGGGACAACGACTTCCGTGGCGCCGATGTCGGTGCGGAAGTGGCTGCCGGGGAGCTTGATCTTGGCGAGGCGGGCGTAGGCGCGTTCGCGGGCCTCGGCCAGATCCTCGCCGATACCGACGACATTGAGAACGCGGCCACCCGCGGAGACCAGCGCCTTGTCCTCGCGCAGGGCCGTGCCCGCGTGCAGGACGAGGGTGTCACCGTCGAGGGCGCCTTCCTCGGCGCCGGTGATGACGTCGCCGGTGCGGGGACGGGCGGGGTAGTTCTCGGCGGCGAGCACGACCGTGATGGCCGAACCGTCCTTCCAGCGCGGCGGTTCGACCTCGGCGAGGCGGCCGGTCGCGGTGGCGTGCAGCAGCTCGGCGAACGGGCTGTCGAGCAGCGCGAGCACCGCCTGGGTCTCGGGGTCACCGAAGCGGCAATTGAATTCGACGACCGCGGGACCGTTGGTGCCGATCGCCAGACCGGCGTACAGCAGCCCGGAGAACCCACTGCCGCGCCGAACCAGTTCGGCGGCAACGGGCTTCACGACATCGTCGACGATCTCGATGAGCGTCTCGGCGGGCAGCCACGGCAGCGGGGTGTAGGCGCCCATGCCGCCGGTGTTGGGGCCCGCGTCGCCGTCACCGACGCGCTTGTGGTCCTGCGCGGGCAGCAGCGGCACCACGGTCTCGCCGTCGACCAGGCAGAGCAGCGAAACCTCCGGCCCGTCGAGGAACGACTCCAGCAGCACCGGATGCCCCTGCTCGAGCAGCTCGGCACCGTGATCGCGGGCGGCCCGGCGATCGGCGGTCACCACAACACCCTTGCCCGCGGCCAGGCCGTCGTCCTTGACCACCCAGGTGGGGCCGAAACGGTCGAGCGCGGCATCCAGGTCGGCCGGGTTGTCGACGATCTCGCTGTGCGCGGTCCGCACACCGGCCGCCGCCATCACATCCTTGGCGAACGCCTTGGACCCTTCGATCCGTGCCGCGTCGGCCGACGGGCCGAACACGGGGATCCCGGCCGCGCGCACCGCGTCGGCCACACCGAGCACCAGCGGCACCTCGGGCCCGATCACCACCAGGTCGGCCGCGACCTCCCGGGCCAGCGCGGTCACGTCCTCGGCCGAGCAGGGATCGACCAGTCGCAGCTCGGCCTGCTGGCCGATACCGGGATTGCCGGGCGCGGCGATCACCGCCGTCACCGACGGATCCCGGCGCAGCGCCAGGACGAGGGCATGTTCACGGGCTCCGGAACCGATGACGAGTACGCGCACCGCCACAGATTAGTCGCGCCGCCGCGCGTCCACTCGCGACCCCCTGATCCCGACATCTGCCCGTCCACCACCGTTCACCCTGGCCGAACCGGGTTCCGCTGGGCCACAATGGAACCAACAGCGGAACCGGGGGACGATCGTGGGACTACTCGACGGCATGATGGGCAACGCGGGTCGCATCGACCCCGCCGCCGCCCAGCAGGAATACGCCAAACTCTTCGGCCAGGGCGAGCAGGTGTACGCCGCCTACCTGCTGGTCCGCGACGCGATGCTGTTCACCAACCGCCGCCTCATCATGATCGACAAACAGGGCGTCACCGGCCGCAAGGTGAGCTACCACAGCATCCCGTACCGCTCGATCACCCACTTCGCCGTCGAAACCGCGGGCACCTTCGACCTCGACGCCGAGCTCTACATCTGGCTCAGCGGCAGCCACCGGTGAAGCAACGCTTCAACCGTCAGGTCGACATCTACGAGGTACAGGGCATCCTGTCCCACTACGTCGCGATCTAACTAGGCTCGCCTGCATGGCATCCGTTTTCAGCGCGATCATCGCAGGTCAGATCCCCGGCCGGTTCGTCTGGGAGGACGACGAATTCGTCGCCTTCCTCACCATCGCCCCCGTCACCCAGGGCCACACCCTCGTGGTGCCCCGCGCCGAGATCGACCAGTGGCAAGACATCGACCCCGACGTGATGGCCCGCCTGATGGCCGTCGCCCAGAAGATCGGCCAGGCCGTCCGCACTGCCTTCGAGGCCCCACGCGCCGGCCTCCTCATCGCCGGCCTCGAGGTCCCCCACCTGCACACCCACGTCTTCCCCGCCTACTCCATGGGCGACTTCGACATCTCCGGAGCCGACAACTCCCCTACCCCCGAATCCCTCGACGAAGCCCAGTCCAAAATCAAAGCCGCCCTCCGCGACCTGGGCTACGGAGCCAACGTCCCGGCCTGATCGCTACTGGTGCCCGTGCCAACCCACGGGCACCGCCACGGCGATAACTCGGTCGCCGCCGATATGGACACCGTGGATACGGTGGGCGAGCGGCTTTACGTCGCCCGGCCCAGCCGCAACGCTCGCGGGCCGCGGGAGGCTGACAGCGTCGGCCCGTCAACTCGAGGGGTTGGTCAGTAATGGAACCGGAATGGGTCGGCGTGCGTCTAAAGACATCGAGTGGTTCTGTGCGAAGAGGAGAGACGATGCGACTGGTGGGGATCGCCGTGGGGGTGGGCGTTGCGCTCGTGCTCTCCGGGTGTGGGCAGAGTGTGGACGGGCAGCCGGAGGTGAGTGGGGCTCCGTTGACGAAGGAGCAGTTGTTCGAACCGTGTGGGGTGCCGGAGAGTGCGTTGGTCGCGGCGGGAGCCGATCCGGCGTCGAAGGATGACAATCCGTTCTCGGTGCCGAGGGCTGAGTGGAAGGGGTGCGGATGGCGAGCCGATGGCCATTTCATCTACTTGAGTTCGACAACTCACTCGATGCAGGAAATTCGCGAGAACGACTATTTTCACGATTTTCAGGACGTCACGATCGGCGGCCGAAAGGCGGTGCAATACCTCCTGGGGACGCGAACGCCTCCGAACCAATGTGAAATTGCCTTCGATACCAGCAAGGGGCGCGTCACCGTCACAGCGACCAAGTTCATCGACAACAACTCGCCTGCCGACCCATGCGTGTTGGTCAACGAAGCCGCACCACATTTCGTCGACGTAATTCCGAAATAGCACCTGGTAGCGATCTAGGACAACCCATGGCACCCAATCAACTTGCCCAAGAATTCCAAACACTGGCTGGGGAAGCCGCCGCCGGCCGGCTCATCATCGAGTCCGACGCGGCCGAACGCTGTGCAAAATGGTGCGAGGACTATATCGTCGAGCTGCAAACGCTCGCTGGACGCACCCAACGAATGGTGGTAGTCGACTCGTTCGGTGACCTGAACTCCGCCACAACTCTCGGCAAGAAGTTCGCCGATCTCGCAGAGGGTGGCCCAGGCTCCGGTTCCTACACAGATGCCGCCAGCCAGCATATCGAAATCCTTCGGAACATGGCCGATATGTACCGCAAAGCCGGTGCCGCATTCAAGAACTGCGACGAAGCCTCTCAACTGGCGATCAAGCAGCAGACCAACAAGCTCGACTGACTACTGGGGGAAACCATGCCGTTCGTAGCTTTTATGACCGGACTGTCGAATCTACGCGCGGCCACGGATCGCGTCGGCTCACTGTTCGATTCCGATATCTCGCCGGCGCAGTCCGAACTGGACGCGCAGGCCGACGGAAACAAGGAGCGGAACCGCATCTACGGCGAGAACCAGGCCCTGGCCTCGGGTTTCTCCGGGGAGTACACCCAGCAGGTCGTGCCGCCGGTGATGGAATCTTTCACCGACATGTCGCATTCCCGCATCATGCAGTTTGTCGAGTCGATCGACATCGGCCAGATGAGTACAAGCATTCAAGGCTGGACCCAGCTGGCCAACGACACGACGGCCAAAGCGACCGCCTTCCACGACAACATCAGCAAGGAGATGGAGCGTGGGTGGGCCGGTAGCGCTGCCACTCAGGCGCTGGCCAGTACCAAGGCGTATCTCGCGGATATCCACAAGGTCGATCAGGCCGCCAAGTTGATCGCCAACAAGATGGACGAGGCGCGGTCGGGCTTTCAGCAGGTGAAGTACTCGGTCCCGCACGAGTCCGACGACCAGGGCGACAGCAAATTGGGAATCCTGGTGTCCGTTCTCTCGCCCGCCACCGGGAAGATCATCGATAGCGCAAGCGCCGGCCGGGCGGAAGCCGCGCAGGCCGCCGCCCGTGAAGTCATGCGAACGGTCTACCAGCCGGTTGCCCAGCAGTCCGACACCCAGGTCCCCAAGGTGCCGGGACCGTCCAAACCGCAGCAGGACAACCCGGGGAACGGCGATCCCGGCGACGGCCCCGGCAGCGGAAACACCAACGGCGACAACAACAACACCGGTGGAACCCCGGGTACAAACCCGGCGAACACGACCACCGAGCCGGAAGACCCGACAACGACCGAGCCGGGCGACGAGGACAGCGGCGACGATTCCTCATCGTCGACGGAGGAACCCGCCGCCACGACACCCGAGGACACGACACCGGCCTCCACCCCGGCGACGAACCCAGCCGCAACCACGCCCGCAGGCACCACCCCGAACGGCCTGGGCTCAGGCGGCGGCGCAGGCGCAGGTGCGGGCGCGGGCGGCGGAAGCCCGAGCGTTCCCGGCGCGGGCAGCTCCCTCCCCGGCGCAGGCGGTGCCACTCCCGGCGCCGGAGCAGGCCAGAAGCTCGCCGCGTCCGCAGGCGGCTCGGCCGGCCGGGCGGGGATGCCCGGCATGGGCGGCATGGGCGCACCGGGCGCGCGCGGCGGCAAGGACGACGAGAACGAACACGGTGCTCCCGACTATCTGCGCGGCGTGCACGAGGAACTGCTCGGTCCGGACCGGGCGCACGTCCCGCCGGTCATCGGTGGGGACGCATGACCGACAATTGGGAGCTCACCCAGTTCGAATTCTGGGTCGCCTGGGAAACTCTCGGCCGCGATCGCATGCCGTGGCCGCTGACCTTCACCGCGGGTGTGGAAACCCAGGCCGAGTTCGACCGTGAATGCCGGATCGCCGCCGACTCCCTCATCGCCAAGATCGGCGACGACGAGTCGCTGTACCACGCCCTGCACGCCTTGGCGCATCCGGAGATCCGCATCGAATTGTTCGGTCACCGTTTCGACGGCCGGACCCGCATGGTCCGAGCGTGTGCGACAACCGAGTCAACCATCGGCACCGTCGCGGCTCAACTCCCCGGCCCCGAATACGGCCAGGGCGGCAATATCCTCATCTACCTGCGCCCCGCCCACGCCGTGACCCAGCGGCTGATCTCCGTCCTGCCGACGGTTCCGCCGGGCACAAGCCAGGGTTTCGACCTGCACCGAGACGAATTCACCACCACCCCAGACCCTTACGCCACCCGTCGTACTCCGGCCGAACACGCCCTGGCGTTCCTCGAACGCCCGTTCCGCACCTACGCCGAATTCCGCGTCGACAAGGGCCCTGCCCTGGACGGCTGGCAAGAGGGTGGCACAACACTCCAGGTCATCGACTACACCGACGACGGCCGCTATCTTCTTCGAGACGCGACCCGAGTCTCGGCCCACCCCCTGACCACCGACCGCTTGAACAACGAGCTCCAAAACCTCATCGCCCGAGCGGCCGCCGATCAAAACCAGTCGGCTTGGTAGGCAGGCACTTTCACTGCGCGGTGTAGCCGCCGTCGACGAGGTGATAGCTGCCGGTGATGAAACTGGCGGCGTCGCTGGCGAGGAACAGGACCAGGTTGGCGACCTCCTCCGGCGTACCGAGGCGGCCGATCGGATGCTTGTCTTCCAGGAACTTGGTGGTTTCGGGATCGTCGGCCAGGAGCGGGGTGCGGATGTAGCCGGGTCCGACGGCGTTCACACGGACATTCTGCCGCGCGTATTCGAGCGCACCGTTCTTCGTCAGCCCGAGCAGCGCGTGCTTGGCGGTGACATATCCGGCGTATTCGGGATTTCCGACACTGGCGAGGATCGAGGCCATATTCACGATCGCCCCGCCACCGTTCGCCGCGAGTACCGGCAATTGCTCGCGCATTCCGTAGAACACGGAATCGAGATTCACCGCCATCACCTTGCGCCACCCCTCGATCGAATAATCACCGATCGCGTTGCGCTCCCCCGTGATCCCCGCATTGTTCACAGCGATCCCCAACGGCAACATTTCCTGTGCTGCGGCAACACTCCTTGCCACGTCCCCAGGATCAGCCGCATCCCCGGCCAAAGCCACCGCAGTTCCCCCGTTGACCACGATCTCGTCGGCAACCTCTCGCGCCGCCCCCTCGTTCAGATCGAACACCACCACCGACGCCCCGTTCCCCGCCAGCCCGAGCGCCACCGCCCGCCCGATCCCCGACCCCGCCCCACTCACCACAGCCGACCGATGCCCCACCTCGTAAACAGCCACGCCGATCCTCCATCCCGTTGCTACCGCACCGATGAATCAGGACGAGCTCACCATTTCACAGTAGACAGACAGTCGGCCTGTCGAGCGATGCCGCACGAAAAAGCCCTGACCCGAACGTCGGGTCAGGGCTGAGAGAGCCCCCTGTCAGGATTGAACTGACGACCTTCGCTTTACAAGAGCGGTGCTCTACCACTGAGCTAAGGAGGCGGGTCCCCGGAGGGCAGCGACCATCATAGCCGGACACGTCCGCCGCGTGACACCGAGTTCGGTGTCACGCGGGGACGCCCAGCGAGCGGTCCCGGCGCAGTATTCGGAAGGTACTGCTCAGGACTGGGCGCGGGCGGCGTCGTCGGCGGCCATGGCGTCGCGCAGGCTCTTGGGACGCATGTCGGTCCAGTTCTTCTCGACGTACTCGACGCACGCGGCCCGGCTTTCTTCGCCGAACACGACACGCCAACCCGCCGGGACCTCCGCGAACGCGGGCCACAGGGAGTGCTGCTCTTCATCGTTGACCAGAACGAAGAAGCGGCCGTCCTCGTCGTCGAAGGGGTTGGTGCTCATTTCACCTCACTGGATACTGGCGCTGTGTACGGGATCGCTGAGGCCGGCAAGCCCCGAGCGTTGTGTCGACCCTAGCAAGCCATACGTTACGCGTAGGCGGTTACCTCAGCTCGCGAAGAAATCGAGCAGGATCTTGTTCACGGCCTCGGGCCGTTCAAGGTAGCCGAAATGACCCGCGTCGGGGATTTCCTGGTACCGGGCACCGGGGATGGCCTCGGCGACCTCGCGCGACAGGTACGGGGGAATCATCCGGTCGTCGGCGAAACCGATCGCCAGACAGGGCACGGTGATCGCGCGGTAGGCGGCCACGCGGTCGAAGTCGTGATCCATGGCGCGCTGGGCGCGGATACCCGCGGTGGCCGGTCCGCCGGTGAACTCGAACAGGTCGAGCCAGTCGCGGGCGGCGTTGCGGTCGGCCATGGTGGCGGGCGACAGGTTCATCACCGCGGTGACGGCCGCCTCGAACTTGGCGGGCAGTTGCACGCCCGAGGCGTCGAGGTCCTGCTCACCGGCCGACAGGGTCTTCTGGAACTGGTCGAGACGGCCGTGACCGGCCATGAACACGGCCTTGCGCACGAGATCAGGGCGGGCGAGGGCCAGTTCCTGGGCCACCCGCGCACCCATCGACGTGCCGGCGACCAGCGCGGGACCCTCGTCGAGGAGTTCGATGAGCGCGGCGGTGTCGGCGACCAGCTCCTCGATGCGCATACCGCCCGCGGCTTCGTAGGACGGCGCGATGCCGCGGTTGTCGAAGGTGCAGACCCGGTATCCGGCCGCGACCAGCGCGGGCACCTGGTGCAGCTCCCAGACGCGTCCGGGCGAACCGGTTCCCATGATCAACACCACCAGCGGACCGCCGCCCTTGACGTCGGTGCCCTTGGTACGGTCGCCCTTGACCTGATAGTTCAGTGCGATGCCGTTCACCGTGGCCAGTGGCATGGGGAAACCTTTCGGTCGGGTTGACGAACCAATCCACGGTAACCGGCGCCCGATACTATTGACTACTCGCACGAAGAGCGTTGGAAAACCGGGAGGACGAACCACTATGGCCGCGAAGAGCACCGCCAACGACATCGCCGACGACGAGCTCGAGCCGCTGGCCGACGAGACCGCTCGTCAGGCGCAGCGCGTGGTCGCGGCATATGCCGAGGACGCCGACGAGTGCCGCATGCTGCTGTCGATGCTCGGCATCGGCCCCAGCTGAGAACCACCTAACTACAACCTCAAAACGGCACCCTGCGACGCAAAGGATGCGTGAGTGGACCAGATGATCGATGAACAGTCCAACGACCGTCCGTCCGGAGAACCCGTGGCACCCTCGGGTGCGGGATCGGGATTCGTCGTCGTCGCCAACCGGCTCCCGGTCGACCTCGAGAAACTGCCCGACGGCACCACCCGGTGGAAGCGCAGCCCCGGCGGTCTGGTGACCGCGCTGGAACCGGTACTGCGCAGCAACAAAGGCGCCTGGGTCGGCTGGGCCGGGGTGCCCGATGTCGACGTCGAGCCGATCATCGAGGACGGGCTGGAGCTGTATCCGGTGCCGCTGTCGTCGCAGGAGGTGGAGGACTACTACGAGGGGTTCTCCAACGGCACGCTGTGGCCGCTGTACCACGACGTGATCGTGCGGCCCGTGTACGACCGGGCCTGGTGGGCGGCCTATGTGGAGGTCAACCGGCGCTTCGCCGAGGAGACCGCGAAGGTGGCCGCCGAGGGCGCGACGGTCTGGGTGCAGGACTACCAGCTGCAGCTGGTGCCGAAGATGCTTCGCATGTTGCGCCCGGATCTGACCATCGGGTTCTTCCTGCACATCCCGTTCCCACCGGTCGAGCTGTTCATGCAGATGCCGTGGCGCACCGAGATCGTCGAGGGCCTGCTCGGCGCCGACCTGATCGGTTTCCATCTGCCCGGTGGCGCGCAGAACTTCCTGTACCTGGCCCGCAGGCTGGCCGGTCAGCCCACCTCGCGCGGCACCATCGGTGTGCGGTCGAAGCTGGGTGTGGTCCAGGTCGGTTTTCGCACGGTGCGCGTCGGCGCGTTCCCGATCTCGATCGATTCCGCCGAACTCGACGAGCACTCACGCCGCCGGTCGGTGCGTGAACGCGCGGCCAAGATCCGCGCCGAACTGGGCAACCCCAAGAACATCATGCTCGGTGTCGACCGCCTCGACTACACCAAGGGCATCGACATCCGCCTCAATGCCCTCCAGGAGCTCCTGGAGGAGGGTCGCGTCGACCCGGCCGAGACAGTGATGGTCCAGCTGGCCACGCCGTCGCGTGAGCGCGTACAGAGCTACATCAAGATGCGCGGGGACATCGAACGTCAGGTGGGCCGGATCAACGGCGAATTCGCCCGCGTCGGCTACCCGGTGGTGCACTACCTGCACCGGCCGATCCCCCGCGACGAGCTGATCGCCTTCTTCGTGGCCGCCGACGCCATGCTCGTCACACCGCTGCGTGACGGCATGAACCTGGTCGCCAAGGAGTACGTGGCCTGCCACAGCGACCTCAACGGCGCCCTGGTACTCAGCGAATTCACCGGTGCGGCAGCCGAATTGCGGCAGTCCTACCTGTGCAACCCGCACGACCTGGACAGCGTGAAGGACGCGATCGTCGGCGCCCTCGACGACGACCGCGACACCAAACGCCGTCGCATGCGCTCCATGCGCCGCCAGGTCCTCACCCACGACGTGGACCGCTGGGCCCGCGCCTTCCTCGACGCTCTCTCCCAGGGCAATGTGGCCGGCTCCGCGCTACTCAGCGAGGACGACGACAACTACCCCGACACCAGCCGTTAGGACTCAGACCGGCGTGACCTGGGAAACCAGCCAGCGATCGCCGGTCTTGTCCAGCGAGACCCGGACGCGACTGCCCGAGGCGGTGCCCTGCGGCGCGTCCTTGCTCGTGGTCACCTGATTCAGGTACAGCAGCACCACCGCGTGCTCGGGTTCGGCGGAGATCACGCCTTCGGCCTGCGTTGTCGCCTTGACCGTGAGCTGCTTCTCCTTGGCGCCGGGCGCGATGGCTTCCTCGATGAGCCGCAGGTAGTCGTTGCGGAAGGACTCGCTCAGGCCGTCGGCCGCCTTGGGCAGCTCGGTGTCGACGGTGACGTGTTCATAGCTGAACATGGCGCTCACCGTGCGGCTCGCCGTGCTCATCGCCTCGCCGCGGGCCTGCTCGGTGCGGTCGTGCTCCCACAGCTGATAGCCGCTGACGCCGAGCACGGCGGCGGCGATCAGGCCGAAGACGGCGAGGACGCCGAAAATGATCTGTGCGCTTCTGCGGCTCATCCGACGAACTCCACTTTCGACACGGTCATGCCCGTCTCACCGTTGGTCACGGTGATGCGGAATCGGTACTGACGCGATTGGGGTTCGGGCGAACCGTTGTTGGTCACCGTCTGCTTCGCGGCGACGAGCACCTGCGCGGATTCGAGGTCGGCCGAGACGATGGCCGACTCGACAACACTGCCGTTGGACACCACGTTGGCCTGCTTGACGACATCCATGAACGGGTCGACTCGACCGTCGAACTCGGACTTGAAGTCGCCCGAAGCCACGGCAAGGATGCGGTCGATGTCTTCCTTGGCGGATTCGGCGCGGATGGTCGTCAGGTTCAGCACGGCCTGACGTGCGGTCTCGGTGTACTCCGCGCGCAGGTCCTCTTCGGCGTCGGTCATGAACGCGGCGACAGCGGAAACCCCCGCGCCGACCATGAGCGCGAGCACGAGGACGGCCGCCGCCGCGACGGCGAGGACCCGACGCACGCGCGACTTCTTCTCCGCGTCGGGGACGTTCGGCACCGCCGAGTCCTCGGACTGCGCGATGCCGCCGGTGAACTTCACGGTCGGAGCGGACGAATCGACGGCGTCCTTGTCGATCTTCTCGGTCGGGGCGGCGGGCTCGACGGCATCCTTGCCGAACTTCACCGTGGGTGCGGCGGCGCCCTTCGCGAACTTCACCGTGTCCGCCGACTGGGCGGCCTCAGCGGCTGGTGATACGGATTCGCTCTTACTCACGGCCACCGTCACGGCCGCCTTCTCCTCGGCCGGTGGCCCGGCCGAGCGTGCTGCCCGGCGACGCGGGCGGCGGTTGTCGTTGTCGTTCATCGTTGCTGCTCCTCCAACATCGCCTGCCAGCTGGCCGGAACGGTGCCCGAACCATCGGTGGCGATGTCACCTTGGCGGTAGGTGCGTCCGTCTGTTCCCAGGTACGTACCCGTCGACGGATCATAGGGGCGCGCTGCGGCGGGCGTCACAGCGCCCGTCGATGCGCCTGCCGGTGCGGACGCCGGAGCGACCGGCTCGACCTCGCCGAACGGCGGGTTGTTGCCCTCGGGCACGAACCCGGTCCGGCACAGTTCGGGGGTGGGTGCGCGGCGGCCGGGGAACTCCATGCACGGGGTGTTGCGGATGCCGCGGACCGCGATGTTCGAGTCCTGCGGGACCTTGCAGTACAGCCCGGGCGGAGTGTCCATCGGCGTCAGCTCGCTGGGCTGGCGCCACTGCTCCGCGGGCAGGAAGCCGGTGGTGCAGGCGGGCGGGTCGTTGAGCACGGTCATGAAGTCGACCATCACGCCGTACTTGGCCGGGCCGCGGATGGCGGTGCGCAGCGCCGCGATCAAGGGTGGGAAGACGACCAGAAGTTGTTCCACGCTGGCGTTGTACGTCACGCCGACCTGCCCGAGGCTCACCAGGTTTCGTGCCAGCAGCGGCAGGGTGGGACGCAGATCCTGGAACTGCTTGTTCACCACCTCCATCGCGGAAGGGCCGTTGTTCAACAGGTTTCGCAGCGTCGGGTCGCTTTCGCGGAGCTGGTCGGTGATCGTGGCCAGATCGTTTGTCCAGGAGCGGATATCGGCCTCGGACTCGATCTGGGTGTCGAGCAGCGGGCCGATCTGGTCGAGCAGCTTCTTGGTCGGTTCGATGTCGGTCTCGGCCTGCTGGATCAGCAGCGCCGCGGAGTCGATGAACCGTTGCAGGTCGGGTCCGGCACCGTTGAACGCCAGGAACGCCTCGTCGATCACCTGGCGCAGGCGGGTGTCGGCGACGGTGGCGAGCAACTTGTCGGCTTGATCGAGCATCGCGCCGACGTCCTGCGGCAGGTGGGTGCGCTGCACCGGGATCACCGAGCCGTCGCGCAGGTGTCCGTCGGCGGGCTGTTCGCTCGGCACGAGGTCGACGTACTGCTCGCCGATCGCCGAGACACTGCGCACCCAGGCGCTCGAATCGGCGGGGACCTTGTAGTCGCTGTCGATCGAGAGGTCCGCCTCGACGCCCGCGGGCGTGAGCCGCACCGCCTCCACCTTGCCGATGTTCTGGCCCCGGTAGGACACATTGGCCGTCGGGTAGAGCCCGCCGGTGGCGGCGAGCTGCACGGTCACCGCGTACCGGCCGATGCCGAACATCGCGGGCACATGCAGGTAGCTGCCGCTCATCACGACCAGACCGATCACGGTGAGCACCGCGAAGATCGCGAGCTGGGCTCGCACGAACCGGGTGAGTTTCATCGACCCGCCCCTTCCTGGCCGGGCAGCGGCGCGGTGATACCGGGGATGGCGGGCAGGCCGGGAATGGCCGGTAGCCCGGGGATGGCGGGCGCGGGGGCCGGTGCGGGCGCCATCGGCGCGGTGGCCGGGTCACCGGCATCCGTGGCGGTCGACGGCGCGAACGAGCCGACCACACCCTCGACACCGCCGAAGCGACCGCCGAGCGGCGTACCGGTGAGCCAGTTGCTGTCGAGACGGCTGGCGGTCAGGTCGAAGGTGATGAACAGATTCAGGTAGTCGCCCATGATCGCGTTGTCGATATTCCTGATCGGGAACGGGAAGGTCGGCAGGATGCCGAGCGCCTGAATCAGGTTGGTTCCGGTGTCGGCCAGCGTCTGCAGCACGGGGCCGAGACTGCGCAGGTTGGCCACCAGGTCGTCGCCGCTGGTCTTGATCAGTCGTTCGCTGACGTCACCGAGCTCACCGAGCGCCGTGATCGCCCTGGTGATGTCGGCCGATCGGTCGGCCAGGGCGGTGAGCGCGGGATGGATCTGCTCGATCGCCTCGGCGATCACCTCACGCTGACCGGCCAGTTTCACCGCCAGCTGATCCAGACCCTCCATCGCGGCGATGATGCTGCCGGTCTGGCGCTGCAACCCGGTCGTCAGCTCGTTGAGCTGCGGGAGCAGGTCGGCGATCTCGTCCTCACGACCGTTCACCATCGCGTTCAGCTCGGTGGTGATCGTCTCGAGCTGGGCGATACCGCCGCCGTTGAGCACCACCGACAGCGACGACAGCACCTGTTCGGTGGTCGGGTAGGCACCGGCCCGTTCGAGCGGGATGACATCGCCGCCCCGCAACTGTCCGGCCGGCGGTTCGCTTGTGGGCGCGGCCAATTCGACGTGGTTGCTGCCGAGCAGACTGGTCTGCCCGATCTTGGCGACCGCGTTGGCAGGCAGGCGCACATCGGGATTGAGCGAGACCGTCACCAGCGCGTGCCAGCCTTCGACCTCGATCCCGGTGACGTTGCCGACCTCGATGTCGTTCACCCGCACCGGCGAATTCCGGGTCAGCGTCGTGACATTGGGCATCTGGATGCGCACCGTGTAGGAGCCGTCCATCCGCCCCTCGGAGCCCGGCATGGGCAACGAGTTGAGCCCGTCGAACTGACAGCCGGTGGTGCCGAGCGCCACGGCGACGCCGACGGCCAGCCCGGCGAGTATGCGCCGCCTCATCGCGGTCCTCCTGGAATAGCAAGCCCCGCAAGGCCTTCGGGCACGGTGATCGGCGCCGCGCCGGGCGGCTGGTCCTGCTGGACCGCACCTTCAAGGCTCGGGTCGCTGTACACCAACTGCTCAGGGAAGGCGGTGACGCCGCTGGCCGGGTTGGTCATGATCGGCACATAGTTCATGGCGAGCGAACTGATCACGGGCGCAAGGAATTCCGCGCACAGGTCCGCGGATTTGTCGGAGTTGTTGTGTTCGATGGCCCGGATCGACCCGCACAGGAAGCTGAGCGGATTGGCCGTGTTGTTCAGTGCGACAGCGCCGGTGAGCGAGCCCTGAGCCGGTTTGTAGAGCTGGTAGAAGTTCACCATCGCCGTGGGGCCGGAGTGCAGCACCCGTTCGATCTCGGGCCGATTGTCCACCAGGGTCTGGGTGACGTCGGCGAGCCGCTCGACGCCCTCGGTCAGCTCACCACCGGTGCCCTCGAGGAACCGCTTCACATCAGCCAGTGCCACATCGAGACTGTCCAGACCGGCGCCGAGTTCTTCCGACGCACCGGCCAGCACCGACGACACCGACGCGAGCCTGCCGCTGAACTGCACGATCTGCTCGTTGCTCGCCGAGAGCACCTCGACGAACTTCTGCAGGTTGCGGATGGTGGCGAACAGGTCGGTCCGCCCGTCGGACAGGGTGGTCAGGGTCGCGGACAGTTCACGCAGGGTGTCGCGGAACTTCTGGCCGTTGCCGTCGAGGTTCTGGGCCGCGGTGTCGACGAAGCGGCCGAAGGAGCCCTGCTTGTCGTCACCGACCGGACCGAGCGCGGCCGACAGTTTGGTCAGCTCGGCCTTGATCTCGTCCCACTCCACCGGCACCGCGGTGCGCTCGAGCGGAATCTGCGCTCCGTCGGCCAGTTTCGGGCCGCCGCTGTAGGCAGGCGCGAGCTGCACGAACCGGGCCGAGACCAAGGACGGCGCGATGATGACGGCGCGCGCGTCGGCGGGCAGGTCGATATCGCTGTCGATGCTCATCTTCACCTGAACCTGGCCGCGGCCCGGTTCGATGGAGTCGATGCTGCCGACGGTGACGCCGAGTACCCGCACCTCGTCGCCCGCGTACAGACCGGTGGTCGAGGTGAACGAGGCGGTCACCGTGTTCTTTCCGACTCCGGTCACGAGGTAGACACCGACCGCGACAAGCGCCGCGATCACCACCACCGCCACCGCGATCGTCCAGCGCGGCAACCCGCGCACCTGCTGGGTGACACTCATCGCGGCGGATCCTCCTCGGCAGGAGCGATATACGGCGTCCTGGGGTGGGTGAAGATGTCGATCACGTCCTGGGGCAGTTGTTCGGGCCAGACCAGCGCGTCGACGAGTGGACGGAGCTCGACACTTGACGCGTTCACCACGTAGGCGTTGAACCAGGGCCCGTTGCCGACCTGCTCGCCGAGCGCGGCGGCGTAGGGGCCGAGACCGTCGAGGGCGTCGTTGAGATTCTGCTTGTTGCGCTGGAGCAGGGCGAGGACCGAATTCAGGCGGTCCAGCGTCGGCCGCATCTGCGGCTCGTTGTCGGCGACCAGGCCCGAAAGCTGTTTGGCCACATCGTCGATGTACACGACGAGCTGGTTGATCGCGGCCCGGCGCCGGTCGAGCTCGCCGAGCAGCGCGTTGCCGTCGATGAGCAGCGTGTTGAGCTGGGTGCTGCGGTCGGCCAGGATCTTGGTGACGTTCTGTGCCCTGGCCAGCAGGTCGGTCAGCGCCTGGTCGCGGGTGTTGATGCTGCGGGAGAGCGCGGTGACACCGTCGAGCGCGTTGCGCAGCGGTCCCGGCGTATCGGCGAACGCCGCCGACAGCGTGTCGAGGGTCTGGTCCACCTGCTCCAGGTCGAGGTCGCGCACCGTCCCGCCGAGATCGCTCAATGCTTCGTTGAGCGAGTAGGGCGAGGTGGTCCGCTCGACCGGAATGGTGTCCCGCGCGCCGATGGCGCCTGGGCCGTCCGGCACCACGTCCAGCGATTTGCGGCCGAGCACGGTGTTGGTCTTGATCGCGGCGGTCGTCTTCTCCCCCAGCACGATCGACTCGTCGAGGTCGAACTTCACCAGAACCTTGTCGCCGTCGAGGCTCACCTGCCGTACCTCGCCGGAGCGCACACCGGCCACATGCACCGGGTCGCCGGGGACGAGACCGCCCGCGTCGAGGAAGTTCGCGGTGAAGGTCGCACCCGAGCGGATGAACGGCAGGTCGGTGAATTGCAGCGTCGCGAGCGAGATCGTCAGCGCCAGCACCACGCCGACGATGCCGATAGTCGCCGCGGGCGACTTGTCGTCATTCATTGGGCTTACACCTTCCGGTGACCTGCAGCGCCGGCATGTGGACTTCCATCGGCTTGCCATCGGGGCCACTGATCAAAAAGTTGGTACCGCAGATGTAGAGCTGGAGGAAGGAGCCGTAGGAGCCGATCCGGATGAGCTTCTTGTAGGTATCCGGCAGTCTGTCGAGCACCCATTGGATGTGATCGGACCCCTCGTCCAGGTTGGTGGCGAGCCGACCGGTCTGTTCGATGGTGGAGCGCAGGTCGGGACGGGCTTGCACCAGCAAGTCGTTGACCTCTTTGGTCGCGCCCGCGATCCTCGGCAAGGCGTTGCCGATCGGATCGCGCTCCGCGGACAGGTCGCTGACCAGGCGCTGCAGTTCGTCGATGGTGGTGGCGAATTGGTCGCCGCGATCGCTGACCGTGGCGAGCACGGTGTTCAGGTTGTCGATCACGCTGCCGATCAGCGCGTCGCGATCGGCCAGGGTCTTGGCGAAGCCGCCACCGCTGTTGAGCAGCGACACGAGCGTTCCGCCCTGCCCCTGGAAGATCTGCAGCAGCGCCTCGGTGAGGTCGTTGACCTGCGCCGGGTCGAGCCCGCGCAGCAGCGGCTTGAATCCGCCGAGCAGCAGGTCGAGGTCGAGGGCGGGCTGGGTCTGCTCGAGGCCGATGGTGTCGCCGTCGGAAAGCCGGCGAGCCGAACCCGGCCCCTCCAGCAGCTCCAGATACCGGTCGCCGACCAGGTTCTCGTACTTGATCGCCGCCCGGGTGCTGGCCAGGACCGCGTACTTGGTGTCGACATCGAACTCGACGTGCGCGAGGTTGTCGTCGCCGACCTTCACCGAGGTCACCGAACCCACCGGCACACCGGCGATGCGTACCTTGGCACCAGGCACCATGCCCGAAGAGCTGGTGAACACCGCGCGATAGCCGTTCTCGCTGGAGAACCGCGCCTGACTCAAAACGATTGCCAGACCGGCGAATACCAGCGTCATCACCACGGTGAAGATCGCCAGTTTTATCGTCGTCCCTGTGTTCTTCACCGTGTCACTCCCGGCATTCCGTCCAGCAGCAGCTGGAATACCCGAGGCATGCCGTGGAATTCGTGGCGCGTGGTCGGTGCGTACGGAGCGCCCTCGCTGGTGTCGGTCACCAGGTAGTCCGAATGGCTGTCGGGTACGCGGTCCAGTACGCCTTCACAACGCGGGCCTCCCGTGGCATTCACCTTCGGTAGGTCGTCCGGGTAGCTGTAGGGCTTGGCGCCGAGCATGAAGCTCGCGTTCATGCCGACGCCAGGCAGCAAGCCACCGAACATATCCTCGGCGATCGGCATCAGTGTGCCGAGACCGTTGACGACACAACCCACCGATTCGCGGTAGTCGTACAGTACTGCGGTAGACGGTCGCAGCAGGTCGAGTGCGGTCACCAGGTCGTTCTCGTTCTCCCGCAGGACAGTTCCGGCCGTGTCGGACAGGCCGATCACATTCACCAGCACGTTGTCGAGCTGACCCTGCATTTCGGTGATGGTCTGCGCGGTGCCCGTCGAATTGTCGACCGTGCGCAACAGCGGATCGGCGACATCGGCGTAGATCCCGGTCACCTGCGCGGTCTTGTCCAGGTCCGTCTGCAGCGTGGGCAGGTACGGATTCAGTTCGCGCAGATAGCGATCCGATCGGACGAGCAGATCGCCGAACTTGTCGCCGCGCCCTTCGAGGGCGGTACCGAGCGCGGTCAGGGTCGCGTTCAGCTTTTCGGGCTCCACCTGGGCGAGCACATCGGACAGGTGCTGGAACAGGGTGTTGAACTCGACGGTCACCGAGCTCGCCGAGACGGTGCTGCCCGGCGCCAGCGACTTCGAAGAAGGCTGTTCGGGCACAATGAAATTGACGTATTTGGCGCCGAACACCGTGGTCGAGCGGATGTCGACCCCGGCATTGTCGGGCACGAGCTTCAGCTGATCGGGGTCGAGTTCCAGCCGCAGGGTCGCACCGTCGGCGGCCAGGTCGATGTCGGCGACCCGGCCGATCTCGACGCCACGCACCTTCACCTTGGCGTCGGGGTCCAGCACCAACCCCGAGCGTGGCGCGTCGACCAGCACCACGGCGGTGTTGGTGAACGCACCCTGGAACAGCGCGATCGCGAAGGCCGCGCCCGCGACGAGTACGCCGACGAGGGCAAGCGCCGCGAGCTTGCGCCCGAGCCCGCCCTGCAGTGCGGCAACGATCCGTGAGGTGTCCATACCGCTATCCCGAGAGGTGGAAGTTGCCGGAGGTGCCGTAGATGGCCAGCGAGATCAGCAGCGTCACCGTGACGACCGCGACCAGCGAGGCCCGCACCGCGTTGCCGACCGCCACACCGACGCCGACCGGACCGCCCGCGGCGTGGAAGCCGTAGTAGGTGTGGATCAGCATCACGGCCAGCGCCATCACCATCGCCTGCGCGAACGACCACAGGATGTCGCTGGGGATGAGGAAGGTCGAGAAGTAGTGGTCGTAGACGCCCGCCGACTGCCCGTAGATCACCACGGTGGCGAAGCGGCTGGCGATGAACGAGGCGATCACCGCCAGGGCGTAGAGCGGCACGATCGCGATCATGCCCGCCAGCACCCGGGTGCCGACCAGGAACGGCACCGGCCGGATCGCCATCGATTCCAGCGCGTCGATCTCCTCGGCCACGCGCATGGCACCGAGCTGGGCGGTCGCGCCGGCACCGATGGTCGCGGCCAGGCCGATACCGGAGATCACCGGCGCCGCGATGCGCACATTGATGAAGGCGGCGAAGAAGCCGGTGAGCGCCTCGACGCCGATATTGCCGAGCGAGCTGTAACCCTGCACCGCGATGGTGCCGCCCGCCATCAGCGTCAGGAAGCCGACGATGACCACGGTTCCGCCGATCACGGCGAGAGCGCCACTGCCCATGCTGATCTCGGCGATGAGCCGGATGGTCTCGGTGCGGTAGTGCACCAGGGCGCGCGGTACCGAGCCGAGTGCCTTGACGAAGAAGATCGCCTTGTCACCGAGGGAGTCCATCGCTTTGGACGCCCGCTCGTAACGACGGACCGCGCGGGGAAATTTGGAACGAACTACGAAGGCCATGTGTTCACCGCACCGTGAATTTCAGGCCGATCGCGGTGACGACGACATTCACCACGAACAGCGCCATGAAGGCGAACACGACGGTCTGGTTCACGGCGTCGCCCACACTCTTGGGCCCGCCTTTCACCTGCAGCCCGAGATAACAGGCGACCATTCCGGCGATGAGCCCGAACAGGCCCGCCTTGATTTCGGAGATGATCAGCTCGGGCAGATTGGTGAGCAGCGGAATGCCGTTGACGAAAGCACCGGGATTCACGCCTTGCAGAAACACCGAGAACGCGAAGCCACCGACGATACCGACCGTGCACACCAGGCTGTTGAGCATCAGCGCCACGAACATCGAGGCGAGCACGCGTGGCACAACCAGCCGGCTCACCGGGTCGATGCCGAGCACCTTCATCGCGTCGATCTCCTCGCGAATGGTGCGGGCGCCGAGGTCGGCGCAGATCGCTGTCGCGCCCGCTCCGGCCACGATCAGCACCGTGACGATCGGGCCGACCTGCGTGACGGCGCCGAACGCGGCGGCCGCCCCGCTGAGGTCGGCGGCACCGATCTCGCGCAACAGGATGTTGAGGGTGAAGACGACGAGCACGGTGAACGGGATGGCCACCAGCAGCGTCGGCAGGATGGAGACGCGGGCGACGAACCAGGACTGGTCGACGAACTCACGCCATTGGAACGGCCTGCGGAAGGCGGCTCGTGCCACTTCCGCGCCGAGTTCGAAGAATCCGCCGACTGCCCGCAACGGGACAGCAAGGAGGTCGTTCACCGGCAATCCTCCTCGTTAGACGGGCGAACCATGGCGTCCGCGTTTCCGTACCTCACCGCCACCCCGATCTGAAGACTGCCCAAAGACTAGAACACGTTCTCACGAATGTCTGCGATTTCCGGAGACTTGTACCAGGAGTTTTTCCCGGAAAATGCCATCCGAACTGAAACGACTCCTGACCGCTTCACTCAGACCTCCTGTGAGACACCACACACGCCGACGTCCATGTCTACCAATACCTGGACCGGCGTACAACAGATCTGCGGCGAGCCGGGTCGGCCACTTTCCGCCCGGCCAACATCCGGCAACCCTCAGCCGAGATCGCGAAGCGCTCGCGCCGAGAAAGTGTGATCGGCCGGGCGGCCGGCGAAGTACTGCTGCAGGGTCGAGGCGAGATCGTCCTCGGCCCACTGTTCGCCCGCGGCGTCGAAGCGCTGCTCGACCGTCGGCGGCGCCATCAGCGCGACCATCGGGCCGTAGACCACGAAGACCTGCCCGTTCACCTCGTCGGCCGGGGGTGAGGCCAGGTAGGCGACCAGTTTCGCGACATGTTCGGGAGCGAGCGGGTCGACCTGACCCTCGGGCGCCTCGGAGAAAACAGCCTCGGTCATGGCTGTGCGCGCACGCGGACAGATCGCGTTGGCCCGCACGCCGTAGCGCGACAATCCGCGCGCCGCCGAAAGGGTGAGCGCCGTGATGCCCGCCTTGGCCGCACCGTAGTTCGCCTGGCCTTCCGGACCCAGCAGACCGGCCTCGGAGGAGGTATTGATCAACCGTCCGTACACCGGTTCGCCCGCCGCTTTGGAGGCCGTTCGCCAATACGAGCAAGCATTGCGCGACAAAAGAAAATGGCCGCGCAGATGAACGGCGAGTACCGCGTCCCAGTCTTCGTCGGACATGTTGAAGAGCATGCGATCGCGCGTAATACCCGCATTGTTGACAACGATATCGAGGCCCCCGAGCGATTCCCGCGCGGTGGCGACGAGCGCGTCGGCGGTGGCACGTTCGGCGATACTTCCACCGACGAATTCCGCTTTTCCGCCGAGTTCGCGTATTGCGGCGATCGTTTCGGCGGCCGCGTCCTCGGTGAGGTCGTTGACGACCACCGCCGCGCCCGCCGAGGCCAGCGCGAGCGCCTCGGCCCGGCCGAGACCCGCGCCCGCACCGGTCACGATGGCGACCCGGCCCTCCAGTGAAGTCTGCATCACACTCATCGGGCCGACTTTAGAACGTGTTTCACCATCCGACAAGAGGCGATCACGCCAATCTCAGCGCGGCCTTCGGGCACTGCGCCACCGCCTCCTCCGCATCGGCGACACGGTCGGCGGCGATATCGCCCTCGGCGACGGTCAGCTGATCGTCGTCATCGAGTTCGAACATGTCAGGGGCGATTCCGACACAGACGCCGTTCGCTTCGCAGCGGTCGAAATCGACGATGATCTTCATGGGATCTTCCTTCCAGACGGTCTCGGCGAGAGTAACCCGGATGGCATACCTCGCGCGGCGGAACCGGCACCGATTCACTGTCAATACTGGAACATGTTCCAGTCGCTGTGCAATGATCGGCTCACCGAAGCTGGAGTTCGACACCGAGGTGGGAAGCATGCGCGTCGCGTACACGCCGCAGCAGGAAGAATTGCGCGCCGAGCTGCGCGCGTATTTCGCCGGGCTCATGACACCGGAGCGCAAGAAGGCGCTGAGCCTGCAGACCGGCGAGTACGGCGAGGGCGACGTATACCGCGAGGTGGTGCGTCAGATGGGCCGCGACGGCTGGCTCACCCTGAGCTGGCCCAAGGAGTACGGCGGCCAGGACCGGACCACCATGGATCAGCTGATCTTCGTCGAAGAGGCCGCCATCGCGGGTGCGCCCGTCCCGTTCCTGACGCTCAACTCGGTGGCGCCGACCATCATGCAGTACGGCACCGAGGAGCAGAAGAAGTTCTTCCTGCCCCGCATCGCCGCCGGTGAGCTGCACTTCGCGATCGGCTATTCCGAGCCGGGCGCGGGTACCGACCTGGCCTCGCTGCGCACCGCCGCGGTGCGCGACGGTGACGACTTCGTCATCAACGGTCAGAAGATGTGGACCAGCCTCATCGCCTACGCCGACTACATCTGGCTGGCCGTGCGCACCGACCCCGCTGCCAAGAAGCACAAGGGGATCAGCATGTTCATCGTGCCGACCTCCGCCGAGGGCTTCTCCTGGACGCCGGTGCACACCATGGCCGGGCCCGACACCAGCGCCACCTACTACCAGGATGTTCGCGTTCCCGCGTCGTCGATGGTCGGCCCGGAGAACGGCGGCTGGTCGCTGATCACCAACCAGCTCAACCACGAGCGGGTGGCGCTCACCTCGGCCGGGCCACTGTCGCTGGCCGTGGCGCAGACGACGGCGTGGGCCCGCGACACGCTGCTGCCCGACGGTTCTCGCGTGATCGACCAGGAATGGGCGCGGCTGAATCTGGCCCGCGTACATGCCAAGGTCGAATATCTGAAGCTGCTGAACTGGGAGATCGCCAGCCGCGCCGACCAGGGCGGCGAGGCCGCGCCGCGTCCGTGGGATGCCTCGGCGTGCAAGGTGTACGGCACCGAGCTGGCCACCGAGGCCTACCGGCTGCTGATGGAAGTGGTCGGCGCCGACGCCTACCTGCGCCAGGACTCCCCCGGTGCGGTGCTGCTCGGCAGGCTGGAGCGGATGCACCGCGCCGCCCTGATCCTCACCTTCGGCGGCGGCACCAACGAGGTGCAGCGCGACATCATCGCCATGACCGCCCTGCGCCAGCCCGCCGCCGCCCGCTGATCCACGAAAGCCGGTAAACCGCTATGGATTTCACCCCTACCGAAGCCCAGACCGACCTCGCCCGCCTCACCGGCGAGGTCTGCGCCAAACTCGTCACCGCCGATCGGCTGCGTGAGCTCGACACACCGGGCCGCTTCGACGAGCAGCTGTGGAAGGCGCTCGCCGAAACCGGCGTGCTCGCTGCCGCACTGCCGGACGCGCTGGGCGGCAGCGATTTCGGCGAGCTCGAGCAGTCCGCTGTCCTGCGTGAACTCGGCCGTTCCGTTGCCGCGGTGCCGTACCTGTGGTCGATCGTGCTCGGTGCGGGTGCGCTCGCGCGGTTCGGCGCGGCGGACCAGCATGCGCTGGCACAGCGCGCAGGGGCGGGTGAGGTGGTGCTGACGGCGGCCCTGTCGGCGTCGCTGCACGATCCGATCGGTGCACCCGGGATCACCGCGACTCCTGCCTCTGCCGACAGCCCCGCCTCCGCGGCCGATCCGGCGAGCAGCAACCCGACCGCCGCCGGTATCTCGGCCACCGATTCAGCCGGTGACGATTCGCCTTCGCGCGGCACGGGTGCCGCGTGGACATTGACCGGCGTCGCGACGACCGTCCCGTACGCGGACCGGGCAGAGCGAATCCTGGTCCCGGCGTTGATCTCCGGCAATGACTCGGCTGCAGGCACCGTGGCGGTATTCCTGGTCGACCCGGCGAATGCCGTGGTGACGCCGCAGCAGGTCGTCGACCTGTCCCCCGAATTCCTCGTCGAGTTCGCGAATACCCCGGCCGAACTGCTCTGCACCGTGGAATCCGGCGCCGACATCCTCACCTGGCTGCGCGAGCGCGCCTGGCTCGGCCTCTCCGCCCTGCAGCTCGGCACCCTGGAACGCGCACTCGACATCACCGCCGAGCACACCCGCACCCGCGAACAGTTCGGCAAGGCCATCGGCTCCTTCCAGTCGGTGGCCCAGCGCCTGGCCGACGCCTACATCGACATCGGCGGCCTCCGCCTCACCGTCACCCAGGCGGCCTGGCGCCTGTCCGAGGGCCTGCCCGCCACCGAATCGGTCCACATCGCCAAGTTCTGGGCAGCCGAAGCGGGCCACAAGGTCGCCCACACCGTCGTCCACGTCCACGGCGGCCTCGGCATCGACCGCGACCACATCACCCACAACTACTTCACCGCCGCCAAGCACCACGAATTCGCCCTCGGCGGCGCGACCCCCCACCTCCTCGCCCTCGGCGCCCAGCTGGCGGGATAAGCGACAACCGCCGCGCGCCGCGTTTCGAGCCGGCGGTTCGACCTGCCGGCCGCCCGCTGCGACCACGACTTCGACGCGGTCGCAGCGGTTTTCGCATACTCGTGAGCTCGCGACGCTTCATCCGACGGGTTGCGCATACCGATGCCGACCAGGGCTGTCGTTCACCGACTCATAAGGTCAAGTAGCGCTGCAAGGTCGGCGCGATGTCGGTGACGATCTGAGTTGGAGCGAGAGCCACCACCGGCGGTAGGCGCAGGATGTAGCGGCACAGGGCCAGGCCGAGGAGTTGGGTGACAATCAATCCGGCCCGGCGCGGGGCGTCGGCCGGATCGCCGAAGCGCAGGACCGCGGGGAGGACCTGGGCGGCGAAGATTTCGCGGACTCGCTCGGCTACCGCGTCGTCGGTGATCGAGGTGCGCAGCAGGATCAGCAGGACGGTGTTGTCGTTGTCCTCCCAGATGGTGAGGAAGCGGCGGATCAGTAACTCCCCCAATGCGTTCGGTTCGGCGGCGCCGAGGTCGGGGAGGTCGAGGTCGATCTGGGCCGCTGCGGCGAACAGTCCGTCCTTGGAGCCGAAGTAGCGCATCACCATCGATGGATCGATGTCGGCGTCGGCGGCGATGGCGCGGATGGTGGCCTTGGCGTAGCCGTCGGCGGCGAAGCGGGCGCGGGCAGCGGCGAGGATGGCCGCGCGGGTGGCATCGGAGCGTCGGACCGGCTGCTCTTGCGGTGCGGATGGCATGCCAACGATTGTAGGCCAACAACTGTTGACTTTCTAGCGCCCCCAGCTCTACCGTTATGCCTACAAGCGTTGGCAAACACTCGTTGACCAGGAGTCGAAATGGCCGCCACCACCCTCCCCGCAACCACTTCCGTCGTCATCGTCGGCGCGGGCCCCGCCGGCCTCACCACCGCGATCGTGCTCGCCGAAGCGGGCATCGATCACGTGCTCATCGACCGTCTCGCCGAGGGCGCCAACACTTCTCGCGCCGCCGTGGTGCACGCCAGGACACTCGAGGTGCTCGACGAGCTCGGTATCGCCGACGAACTCGCCGGACTCGGCATCGAGGTGCCGACCTTCAAGGTGCACGACGGCCCGAAGACCCTGGCCACCATCGAATTCGGCGGCCTGCCGACCGCGTTCCCCTACACCTTGATGGTCCCCCAGGATGTCACCGAGCGCGTCCTGCTCGCTCGCCTCCACAAGGCGGGCGGTCGGGTGCACCGCCCGATCACGGTGACCGCGGTCCGTAACGAAAAAGACTCCGCCACCGTCGAATACGTGAACGCCGACGGCACACCGGGCAGCATCGCGGCCGACTACGTGGTCGGCACCGACGGTATGCACAGTGTGGTCCGCGAGCAGGCGGGCATCGGCTTCACCGGCGACACCTACCCCGCGTCGTTCGTCCTCGCCGACGTCCGGATGACCTGGCCGTCCCCGCGTAGCGAGGTATCCCTACACCTTTCACCCGAAGGCGTCACCGTCGTCGCCCCGCTCCCCGACGCGGGCGGCGAGCGCTACCGCGTGGTCGCCACTGTGGACGAGGCACCCGAACACCCCACGCGCGAGGACATCCAGGCCGTCCTCGACGCCCGCGGCCCGGCGGGCGAGGTCCGCGTCGACGAGGTCCTGTGGAGCTCACGCTTCCGCGTGCACCACCGCGTCGCCGACCGGTACCGCGCCGGCCGTGTCCTGCTCGCGGGCGACGCCGCCCACGTCCACAGCCCCGCGGGCGGACAGGGCATGAACACCGGCATCCAGGACGCCGCCCTGCTCGGCACCCTGCTCGCGAAAGTCGCGGCGGGCGAGCCGGATTCCCTGCTCGACGCCTACGAAACGACCCGCAGGCCCATCGCGACCGAAGTCGTCGCCTTCACCGATCGCATGACGAAAATGGCCACCCTCGGCTCCACCCCCGCCCGCACCCTCCGCAACGCCGCCATGCGCGTCCTCACCCGAATCCCCGCCGTCCGCACCCGACTCGCCTACCAACTCGCCGAACTCCGCGCCCGCTGAGCCACCACGCTCTGGTGACGGCAAAGCCCGAGAGGCCGCCGCCACCAGAGCGTGGTGATCACATGTCCAGCGGTGGCGCAGGCCCGGTAGACGCGAATCGGCCCGCTCAGCGAGATGCTGGGCGGGCCGATTCGATGGTGTCACCTCAGGAGGCGCCTGCGTCGGCGTGCTCATCGGCGGGACGGGCGTCGGTCTGCTCCTTGGCCCAGCGGTAATCGGGCTTACCGGCGGGTGAGCGCTTGATCTCGTCGACGAACCACAGGCTGCGTGGCTGCTTGTAGGAGGCGATCTCCTGGGTGAGCAGCGGCCTCAGCTCGGTGAGGGTGGGGCGCTTGTCACCGCGACACTGGACAACGGCACACACCCGCTGACCCCACCGCTCGTCCTCCACACCCACGACGAGCGCGTCGAAGATCTCGGGGTGGGCCTTGAGCGCGCCCTCCACCTCTTCGGGGTAGATCTTCTCGCCACCGCTGTTGATGCTCACCGAACCACGGCCGAGCATGGTGACGGTGCCGTCCTCCTCGACGCGCGCGTAGTCGCCGGGGATGGCGTAGCGAATCCCGTTGTACTCCTTGAACGTCGCGGCCGACTTCACCTCGTCCTTGTAGTAGCCGAGCGGGATGTGGCCGCTGCGCGCGAGCATGCCGACGACGCCGGAACCCGGCTCCACCGGCTTGCCGTCCTCGTCGAGCACCTGGGTGGCCGCGTCGATCTTCACCCGCGGACCACCGGTGTGGGTGGCGCCCTTGGTTACCAGCGCCAGACCGCCGAAGCCGGTCTCCGAGGAACCGATGGAGTCGGAGATCATCCGGTTGGGCAGCACCTCGAGGAACTTGTCCTTGAGCGAGGGCGAGAACAGCGCGGCGCTGCTGGCGAGCACGTACAGCGTCGAGAGGTCGTAGGGCTCACCGGTTTCCGGGTTGCCCTCGGCGAGCGCGTCGAGCATCGGGCGCGCCATCGCGTCACCGGTGATGAAGAGCAGGTTCACGCCGTGCTTGTCGACGGCCTGCCAGACACCGTGCCCGCTGAACTCCGGAATCATCACGGCCTTGCCACCACCGAACAGGCTGTGGAAGGTGGCCCACTGCGAGCCGCCGTGGATCATCGGCGGGATCGGGTAGCGCACCATCTGCGGATTGGCGGCGCCGACCTTGGCCAGCTCCCATTCGTCCTTGACGTATTCGCCGGTCACGAAGTTGATGCCCGCGCCGAGCACCCGCCAGACGTCCTCGTGGCGCCACATGACGCCCTTGGGCAGGCCGGTGGTTCCGCCGGTGTAGAGCATGTAGATGTCGTCGGGCGAGCGTTCGCCGAAGTCGCGCTCGCCGGACGAGTCGGCAAGAACCGCCTCGTATTCCACCGTTCCCGGTGCGGTCGGGGTGTCGGTGCCGTCCTCGACGACGATCACCGTCTTCAGGGCGGGCACCTTGTCGCGCACCGCGGCCACCCGGTCGCTGTAGCGGCGCTCGTGGATCAGGGCGACCATGTCCGAGTTGTCGAAGATGTGTAGTAACTCGTTCTCGACGTAGCGGAAGTTGACGTTGATCATCACCGCCCGCGCCTTGAAGACGGCGACCATCGCTTCGACGGCCTCCACGGTGTTCCGGCTGTAGATTCCGACTTTGTCGCCGGGACGCACACCCTGTTCCAGCAGGTAGTGGGCCAATTTGTTGGCCCGCTCCTCCAGTTCGGCGTAGGTCGACTCGCGATGTTCGCCGACCAGCACGATCCGGTCGGGCATCAGGTCGACGGCGTGTTCGACGAGATCGGCTATGTTGTAGCTCACAAAGACAAAAATAGAACGTGTTACTGTTTCTGACAAGGCTTAACGTCAGGAGACATCGAATGGCCCACTGTCTGGTCGAGAAGCGAGACCACGTCCTCATCGTCACCATGAACCGTCCGGAGGCGCGTAACGCCTTGTCCGGCGAGATGATGGCGATCATGCGCGACGCCTGGGACCAGGTCGACAGCGATCCCGACATCCGCGTCGCGGTCCTGACCGGCGCGGGCGGCGCGTTCTGCGCGGGGATGGACCTGAAGGCGATGAGTTCGTCGCATCCGGGTGACACCGCCGCGGGCGGCGGCTGGGACCCGGCCTACCTCCCGGCCCTGCTGAAGGGACGGCGGCTGAGCAAGCCGCTCATCGCCGCGGTCGAAGGCCCGGCCATCGCCGGGGGCACCGAGATCCTGCAGGGCACCGACCTGCGCGTGGCCGGGGAAAGCGCCAAGTTCGGCGTCTCCGAGGCCCGCTGGGGCCTGTTCCCGCTCGGCGGTTCCGCCGTGCGCCTGGCCCGCCAGATCCCCTACACCGTGGCCGCTGACCTGCTGCTGACCGGTCGGCATATCACCGCAGCCGAGGCCAAGGAGATCGGCCTGATCGGCCACGTGGTCCCCGACGGCACCGCCCTCGACAAGGCCCTCGCCCTGGCAGGCCAGATCGCCGACAACGGCCCCCTCGCCGTCCAGGCGATGCTGCGCACCCTGCGCGAAACCGAGGCCATGCCGGAGAACGAAGCGTTCCCCATCGAGGCGAAGATCGGCATCGAGGTCTTCAAATCGGCCGACGCCAAGGAAGGCCCCCGGGCCTTCGCCGAGAAGCGCAAGCCGAACTTCACCGGCTCCTGACACGCCACAGGGCGCCGGGGCATGTGCCCGGCGCCCTGTCCGCAACGGTGCTTACGCCCCGGGGTAGTTCATGAAGAACGGCTCCCACTGGTGGCCGTCCGGGTCGATGAAGGTGCGGCCGTGCATGCCTACCTGTGCCTCTTCGGCGCGCTTGTCGTCGTTGACTTCCTCGCGCGCACCGGCCGCGACGGCGGCGTCGGTCAGCGCGTCGACCTCCTCGGCGCTCCCCAGCGACAGCGCGTAAGCCGCGGCGACCTGGCTGCCGGTATCGGCGATGGGACGCTTGCTGAACGTCGTGAAGAAGTCCTTGGTCAGCAGCATGAGGCAGATGTTGTCGTCGACGACGATGCAGGCCGCGTTCTGGTCGGTGAAGTCCTCGTTGACCTTCCACCCGAGCGCCTCGTAGAACCCCTTGGAGCGGTCGAGGTCGGCGACGGGGAGGTTGATGAAGATCATCTTGCTGCTCATGGTTTTCAGCCTTTCGGAGCGTCGTTGCGGTCTCGTTCATGTAGACGCTGTGACGCGTGGGGATTCATCGCCGAACCGGAAAATTCGCGAAATCTCGATAGTCCGATTCGTCCTCTGTCGGCTGTCGGACCCCTGTGGCATCGTGAAACCATGACGGACGCCACAACCGCAACCACCGGACCGGACCCCGAGGTCCTCGCCGAATTCGAAACCCACCGGCGCGAGTTGTGCGCGTACGCCTACCGCATGCTCGGCTCCTCCTTCGAGGCCGAGGACGCGGTGCAGGAGACGTTCACGCGCGCCTGGCGCTCCTACGATTCCTTCGAGGGCCGGGCGAGCCTTCGCTCGTGGCTCTACAAGATCGCCACCAATATCTGTCTCGACATGCTCGACCGCCCGCAGAGCCGAGCCAGACCGATGGATCTGAACGGCCCGGGCCGCCCGGATTCACCGCTGCCGATGCCGCAGCCGGATTACGTGTGGATCGAGCCGATCCCCAACGCGCTCGCCTTCGGCGCCGACCCGGCCGAGCACGCCTCGACCAAAGACACCTTGCGCCTGGCGTTCGTGGCCGCGTGTCAGCATCTGCCCGCCACCCAGCGCGCGATCCTGATCATGCGTGAGGTGCTGCGCTTCTCGGCGAGCGAGACCGCCGAGGCGCTGATGATGTCGCCCGCGTCGGTGAACAGCGCGCTGCAACGCGCCCGCTCGACGATGTCGAAGGTGCAGCCGACCGTCACCGACGGCTTCGACGACACCGACCCCGATCAGCGCAAGCTCGTCGACGACTTCGTGAAGGCCTTCGAGGCCTACGACATGGACGCGCTCACCACCTTGCTGAAAGCCGATGTGGCGCTGTCGATGCCGCCCTTCGACCTCTGGATCTCCGGTCCGGAGAACGTGGCGGCGTTCATGCTCGGCACCGGAAGTGCCTGCCGCGATTCGCGGATGGTTCCGCTGGAAGGCGCCAACGGCCTGCCCGCGTTCGGCCATTACAAGCCGAGCGAGGAGCCCGGCGTCTGGGTGCCGTGGTCGATCACGGTGCTCGAACTCGAGGGCGACACCATCGCCGGCCTCAACTTCTTCCTCGACACCCAGCGCCTGTTCCCGCTGTTCGGCCTGCCGCCCGAGTGGCGCGAAGCCGCCTGAGCGGCAGGCTCTTTCAGAGCAGCCGGCGCTTGTACAGCTTCCCGTTGGGGTCGCGTGGCAGCTCCGCACGGTATTCCACCGTGCGGGGCAGCTTGTACTTGGCGAGCTGACCGGCCGCGAAGGCGAGCAGATCGGTGGTGAGTTCGTCGTCGCCCGCGACACCGTCGACCGGCTGCACGAACGCCTTCACCTGCTGACCCCAATCCGGGTCGGGCACACCGAGAACCGCCACGTCGGCGACCTTCGGGTGGCTCATCAGCACGCCTTCGATCTCGGCCGGGTAGATGTTCACGCCGCCGGACAGAATGAGGTCCGAGCGCCGGTCGCAGAGGAACAGATAACCGTCCTCGTCGAGGTAACCGATGTCGCCGACGGTGAACAGATCACCGACGCGCGACTCCTCGGTCTTCTCCTTGGCGTGGTGGTACTCGAAGCTCGAGGCGCCCATCTTCATGTAGACCAGGCCCTCTTTGCCCGGCGGCAGTTCGGTGCCGTCGGTCTCGTCGAGGATCTTGATGACCGACCACGGCCAGGCCTTGCCGACCGATCCCGGCTTGGCCAGCCATTCGGTCCCGGAGATCACCGTGCCGCCGCCCTCGGTGGCGGCGTAGTACTCGGTGACGACCGGACCCCACCAGTCCAGCATCTGCCGCTTGGTCTGCGGCGGGCACGGCGCGGCGCCGTGCACCATGCTGCGCAGCGACGACACGTCGTAGCGGGCGCGTACCTCTTCGGGCAGGGCGAGCAGGCGGTGGAACTGGGTGGGCACCATGTGCGAGTGGGTCACCCGGTGCCGTTCGATGAGGGCGAGCATGTCCTGCGCGTCCCACCGGTCCATCAGAACGAGCTTGTGCCCCAACTGGATCGAGATGGTCGAGAAGTTCAGTACGGCGGTGTGATAGAGCGGCGAACCGCAGATGTGCACGTGGTCGTCGTAGGGCGCCAGCCCGAAGAGGCTGAAGAACGCCTTGTTCGGCGCGGGGACCTCGTCGGGATCGGCGCCGGTCAGCGGGCGGCGAACGCCCTTGGGGCGCCCGGTGGTTCCGGAGGTGTAGAGCATCGGTGCGCCGACCGAACGCTCGCCCGGCCTGCCGGTATCGGCCGCGCCGAGCCACGACACCGGCCGGAAGCCCTCGATGGTGCCCACGGCGAACCGCGCGTCGGCGGGGAGTCCGGCCTCGTCGGCGGCCGCGGCGGCGGTGGCGGCGAACCGTTCGCTCGCCAGGAAGGCCGAGGCTTCACTGTCCTGGAGGATGTAGGCGATCTCGGGCGCGGTCAGATGCCAGTTGACCGCGACGATGTAGAAACCGCACTGGTAGGCGGCGAAGTACGCGGCGATCGCCTCGACGCCGTTGTGCAGCATGCTGACAACGACGTCTCCGGTTCGCAATCCGATCCCGCGTAGCCCGTTGGCGTACCGGTTGGCGAGGGTGGCCAATTCTCGATAGGTGATCTCCCGGCCGTCCGGGTCGACGACGGCGACCCGCTCGGGTTCGGCCGCGGCGATATTCCACAGTCCGAGGATTTCCGTTGTCTGCTGACTGCTCACCCCTACGAATTTAGAACGTGTTCTACCGCGTAACAAGGGGTTGGAGCCGACGAAGTTGTTCAGCATCGGAAACCGAGATCAGCATCATGGTCACACCGGCGTCCTCCCATTCCCGCAATCGGGTGCGGACGTGCGCCTCGTCGCCGAAGATCGCGGTGTCGGTGATGAGCTCGTCGGGCACCGCGGCGGCGGCCTCGGCCTTGCGCCCGGCCCGGAACAGCGCCGAGATCTCGTCGACCTCCTTGTCGTAGCCCATCCGCTTGTAGACCTGGGCGTGGAAGTTCAGCTCGGGTGCGCCCATGCCGCCGATGTAGAGCGAGGTGACCCAGCGCATCCGCTCGATCTCGGCGGCCGGATCGTCGGTGACCACCACCTGCGCGCTGGCCGCGATCTCGAAATCCGCACGTGAACGCCGTGCGCCCGGCCGCGCGAAGCCCTCGTCGAGCCACTCGTTGTACATGCCGGCCAGGCGCGGGGCGTAGTAGATCGCGAGCCAGCCGTCGGCGATCTCGGCGGTCTGCGCGATGTTCTTCGGCCCTTCGGCGCCGAGCCAGATCGGCAGGTCGGCGCGCAGTGGATGGACGATCGGCTTGAGCGGTTTGCCCAGGCCGGTGGCGCCGGGACCGGTGTAGGGCAGGCCGTAGGCCTGGCTGTCGGAGGTCACGGGAGCCTCGCGCGCCAGCACCTTGCGCACGATGTCGACGTACTCGCGGGTGCGCCGCAGCGGCTGCGCGAACGGCTGCCCGTACCAGCCCTCCACCACCTGCGGGCCGGATACGCCGAGCCCAAGAATGGCCCGGCCACCGCTGAGATGATCCAGCGTGAGCGCGTGCATGGCGGCCGCCGCCGGGGTCCGCGCCGACAACTGGGCGACCGAGGTACCAAGCCGCACGCGCTGCGTGGCGGAGCCCCACCAGGCCAGTGGGGTGAAGGCATCCGACCCCCAGGACTCGGCCGCGAACACCGCGTCGAACCCGGCCTCCTCGGCCGCGACGACCATCTCGCCCGCGTTCGTGGGCGGCTGCGCACCCCAGTATCCGAGTTGCAGTCCGAATTTCATGGCCGACGCCCTTTCCGGCGAATCCTTGCGTGCAGAATAAGAACCTGTTCTACTCGATATCGTGACCCAGGGGAATACCGCAGTGGAAGTATTGAGTGCACCCCTTCGGGTGCAGTTCGACTACACCAGATCCGTCGGACCGATCATCGGAGCCTTCCTGACCGGACTGCGTGAACGCCGCATACTCGGCGTGCGCGGCAGTGACGGCCGGGTGCTCGTGCCCGCCCAGGAATACGATCCCATCACCTCGGCCCCGCTGGCCGAACTGGTGCAGGTGGAGACGACCGGCACGGTGCGATCGTGGACGTGGGTGGCCGAGCCGCTACCCGGTCAGCCGTTCGACCGCCCGTTCGCCTGGGTGCTCGTGCAGCTCGACGGTGCCGACACCAGCATGCTCCACGCCCTCGACGTGACCGAGCCCGCGCAGGTGAGCACCGGTATGCGGGTGCGCGTGCGCTGGGCCGAGGAACGCGCGGGCACCATCGCCGACATCGCCTGCTTCGAGCCGGGCGAGGGCGCGACCGCGCCACCCGCCGAGTACGCCGCCGAGCCGGTGACCGTGCTGGTGACGCCTGTCGACATGAGCTACAAGCACACCGCCTCGCCCCAGGAGAGCGTGTACCTGCGTGGCCTCGCCGAGGGCAAGCTGATCGGCGGCCGCTCCGAAGCGGGCGGGGCCGTGTATTTCCCGCCGCGCGGGGCCAACCCGACCGACGGCACCCCCACCGACGACCTGGTCGAACTGCCCGACAAGGGCACGGTGACCACCTTCTGCATCGTGAACGTGCCGTTCCTCGGCCAGCGGATCAAGCCGCCCTACGTCGCCGCCTATGTGCTTCTCGACGGTGCCGATATCCCGTTCCTGCATTTGGTCCTCGGGTGCGAGGCGTCCGAGGTGCGCATGGGTATGCGGGTCGAGGCCGTGTGGAAGCCCCGCGAGGAGTGGGGCCACGCGCTGGCCAATATCGACCACTTCCGCCCGACGGGTGAGCCCGATGCCCCGTACGAGTCCTACCAGCACCACCTCTGAGAGAGGCGACGTGACTATTCCCGAAATCGCGGTGGTGGGGTTCGCCCACGCACCGCACGTGCCGGAGACCTTCGGCACCACCAACGGCGTCGAGATGCTCGTGCCGTGCTTCCAGCAGCTCTACGCCGACCTCGGCATCACCAAGTCCGACATCGACTTCTGGTGCTCGGGTTCCTCGGATTACCTTGCCGGGCGAGCCTTCTCGTTCATCTCGGCGGTCGACGCGATCGGCGCGGTGCCGCCGATCAACGAGTCGCACGTGGAGATGGACGCCGCGTGGGCGCTCTACGAGGCGTGGGTGAAGCTGCTCTCCGGACAGGCGCAGACCGCACTCGTGTACGGCTTCGGCAAGTCGTCGGCCGGCACGCTGCGCCAGGTGCTGACCAGGCAACTCGACCCGTATCTGGTCGGCCCGCTGTGGCCCGATGCCGTTTCGGTCGCGGGCTTGCAGGCGCGCGCCGGCCTCGACGCGGGGCGTTGGACCGAACAGGACATGGCCGCCGTCGCCGGTGGTGACATCGAATCTTTGCTCGCCGCACCGTATGTCGCCGACCCGCTGCGGGCGCACGACATCGCGCCGATCACCGACGGCGCGGCCGCGATCGTGCTCGCCGTCGGCGACCGGGCACGCGAGCTGTGCGAGCGCCCGGCCTGGATCACCGGCATGGCGCACAATATCGACGCCCAGGGGTTCGGCGTCCGGGACCTGACCCGTTCGCCGTCCACCACCCGCGCGGCCGCCGCCGTGACGCGGGGCAACACCGACTTCGACGTGGCCGAACTGCACGCACCGTTCAGCCATCAGCAGCTGATCCTGGCCGAGGCGATCGGCCTGTCCCCCGACACCACGATCAATCCGTCCGGCGGTGCGCTCGCGGCCAACCCGATGTTCGCGGCGGGTCTCGAGCGGATCGGCAATGCCGCCACGGCCATCATGTCCGGCACCGCGAACCGGACCCTCGCCCATGCGACCAGCGGCCCAGCGCTGCAGCAGAACCTGGTCGCCGTCCTGGAATCCGAGGCATCATGAGCTTCCCCGCAGCGGTGCTCGGCACCGGTCAAACGCATCACGTGACAAAACGTGCGGACGTGTCCATGGCGGGCATGTGCCGTGAGGCGATCGATCGCGCGCTCGACGACGCGGGCCTGACCATCGACGAGATCGATGCGGTCGTGGTCGGCAAGGCGCCCGACTTCTTCGAGGGCGTCATGATGCCCGAGCTGTACCTGGCCGAAGCACTCGGCGCGATCGGCAAACCGCTGCTGCGCGTGCATACGGCGGGGTCGGTCGGCGGGTCGACCGGCATCGTCGCCACCAACCTGGTGCAGGCCGGTGTGCACGGCAAGGTGCTCGCGATCGCGTGGGAGAAGCAGTCGGAGTCGAATGCCATGTGGGCGTTGTCGATTCCGGTGCCGTTCACCATGCCGGTCGGCGCGGGCGCGGGCGGATACTTCGCCCCGCACGTGCGCTCCTACATCCGCCGCTCCAACGCGCCCATGCACATCGGCGCCCAGGTGGCGGTGAAGGACCGGCGCAACGGTGCCAAGAATCCCCTCGCGCACCTGCACCAGCCCGACATCACCCTCGAATCGGTGCTGGCCTCCCAGATGCTCTGGGACCCCATCCGATTCGACGAGACCTGCCCGTCTTCGGACGGCGCCTGCGCGGTGGTGCTCGGCAACGCCGAGGCCGCGGCCGCCGTCGAGGCACAGGGCAAGACGGTCGCCTGGGTGCACGGCACCGCGATGCGCACCGAACCGACCACCTTCTCCGGGCGCGATCAGGTGAATCCGCGGGCCGGTCGGGACGCGGCCGCCGCCCTGTGGGCCGCCGCGGGCATCACCGATCCGCTCGAGGAGATCGACGTCGCCGAGATCTACGTGCCGTTCTCCTGGTTCGAGCCGATGTGGCTGGAGAACCTCGGCTTCGCCGCCGAGGGCGACGGCTGGAAGCTCACCGACAAGGGCGAGACCGAGATCGGCGGCCGGTTGCCGGTGAACCCGTCGGGCGGAGTGCTCTCGTCCAACCCGATCGGCGCGTCGGGCCTCATCCGTTTCGCCGAGGCGGCCAAGCAGGTGATGGGCCGGGCGGGCGACTACCAGGTGGCGGGCGCGCGTAAGGCCCTCGGCCATGCCTACGGTGGCGGGTCGCAGTACTTCGCGATGTGGGTCGTGGGAAGCGAGCGCCCCGAATGAAATTCACCCTCGGTGTCGCACTGAGCCCGCTCGACCAGCTCACCGAGCTGGCCAAGACGGCCGAGGAGTGCGGGTTCACCTCGATCGGCCTGCCCGACTCGCTGTTCTACATGAAGTCCCAGAGCGCCGACTACCCGTACACCCCGGACGGGAGCCGGTTCTGGGGCCCGGAGACACCGTGGGTGGATCCGCTCATCGCCGCCGCGTCCATGTCGGCCGTGACGACGAACCTGCGGTTCTACACCAACGTGCTCAAGCTGGGCTCCCGCAATCCGCTGCTGCTGGCCCGCCAGGTCGGCTCGATCGCCAACATGTCGGGCAACCGCTTCGGCTTCGGCGTCGGAATCGGCTGGGCACCCGAGGAATTCGAGTGGTGCGGCGTGCCTTACGCCAAGCGTGGCGCCCGGGTGGACGAGATGATCGAGGTCATCAAACTCGTCCTCGACGGCGGCATGGTCGAGTACCACGGCGAGTTCTTCGACTTCGACCCGTTGCAGATGAGCCCCGCTCCCACCGAGCGGGTGCCGTTCTACATCGGCGGCCACACCGGTCCGGCCCTGCGCCGCGCGGCCCGTGTGGGCGACGGCTGGACCTCGGCGATGATGAAGTTCGACGAGCTCACCGGGACCATCGCGACCCTGCGCACGCTGCGGGCGGAATACGGCAGGGACACCGAACCCTTCGAGATCCAGGCGGTCTGCATCGATCGCCACGGCCGCAGCGGCTATCAGGACCTGGCCGACGCCGGTGTCACCGACATCATCGTGGTGCCGTGGCTCTTCGACGGCATCGGCTTCGACGGCGAACTCGCCGCCAAGCAGGACTCGCTGCGCCGCTTCGCCGAGAAGTACATCGCCGATCCGATCGTGGCGGCGTCGTGAACGCGCGCGATGCGGGATTGGCCTCGCAGGCCGCGGTCCGGGCCAAGGACCGCGCGGCCTGGATCGCGTTGTTCGCCGAGGACGGGATCGTCGAAGATCCCGTCGGCCCGTCGGGTTTCGACCCCGAGGGCGTGGGTCATCGTGGCCACGAGGCGATCGGCGCCTTCTGGGACAAGGCCATCGCCAACACCGACTCGATCGAGTTCCTGTTCGAGGACTCCTTCGCGTGCGGCAACGAGATCGCCTTCACCGGCCTGATCCGCACAACCATGGCCGGCTACCTCATCGACGCCGAGGGCGTGTTCACCTACAAGGTCGACGCCGACGGCAAGATCGCGGCCCTACGTGCCTTCTGGGAGGTCGACCGGGCGATGGCGACCAGCCGCAAGGCCTCCTGAACGCCGAAAACACAACAGCCCCGGTCCTTTCGGTCCGGGGCTGTTCTGTCTGGTGGCCTCAGTGCGAGACCGGGCATCCCTTGGTCTTGTAGTCGACCGGGAGCTCCTTGATGCCGTTGAGCCAACCCGAGCGCAGACGCTTGGGGTCGCCGATCTTGGTGATGTCGGGCAGGTGGTCGGCGATGGCGTTGAAGATCAGCTCGATCTCCAGGCGGGCCAGGTTCGCGCCGACACAGAAGTGGGCGCCGGTGCCGCCGAAGGACAGGTGCGGGTTCTCCTTGCGCATGATGTCGAACTTCTCGGGGTTCTCGAAGACGTCCTCGTCGAAGTTCGCCGAGCGGTACAGCATCACCAGGCGCTGGCCCTTCTTGATCTGCACGCCGCCGAGTTCGGTGTCCTCGAGCGCGGTGCGCTGGAAGGAGGTGACCGGGGTGGCCCAGCGGATGATCTCGTCGACCGCGCTGGCAGGGCGTTCCTTCTTGAAGAGCTCCCACTGATCGGGGTTCTCCATGAACGCGATCATGCCGTGGCTGATCGCGTTGCGGGTGGTCTCGTTGCCGGCGACCGCGAGCACGATGACGAAGAAGCCGAACTCCTCCGCGCTCAGCGACTCACCGTCGACGTCCGCCTCGATCAGGGTGGTGACCAGGTCGTCGGCCGGACAGGCCTTGCGCGCCTCGGCCATCTGGTACGAGTAGCCGAGCAGCTCCATCGACGCCGCGACGGGGTCGACATCGACATTGTCGGGGTCGTCGTAGCCGGTCATGTCGTTGGACCATTCGAAGACCTTCATCCGGTCTTCCTGCGGCACACCGATGAGTTCGGCGATCGCCTGCAGCGGCAGCTCACAGGCCACCTGGGTGACGAAGTCGCCGCCGCCCGATTCCGCCGCGGCCTTCACGATCTTCTCCGCGCGCGAGGACAGCTCGGCGCGCAGGCTGTTCACCGCGCGCGGGGTGAAGCCCTTGGCGATCAGCTTGCGCAGCTTGGTGTGTTCCGGGGCGTCCTTGTTCAGGATGACGAAGCGCTGCAGCTCGATCTGCTCGCGCTTGATGTCGTCGTTGAAGCGCGGGATCGCGGTGTTCTCGTAGGTCGAGAAGACATCGCTGCGGCGCGAGACCTCCTTGACGTCGGCGTGCTTGCTGACCACCCAGAACCCGTCGTCGTGGAAACCACCCACCTCGGGCGGCTGCGGGTTCCACCAGATCGGCGCCGACCGGCGCAGCTCAGCGAACTCCTCCGCCGGGACACGCTCGGCGTAGATGGCCGGGTCGGTGACGTCGAACCCCTCGGGCAGGTTCGGCAGGGTACCCGTGGCTTCGTTGCGCGGATCTACCACCAGATGTCTCCTTCGACAAACTGAAACACGTTCTACAATCATTCAAGCACAGGGTATGCCACGACGGAAGAACCTCGCGGTTTTGCCCCGCTTACATAAACAGAACACGTTGCAGTTCAGAGGGAGATGCAGATGGGCACACCGGTAATCGTCGAGGCAGTGCGAACCCCGATCGGCAAGCGGCGCGGGCGGCTTTCCGGCCTGCACGCGGCCGAACTGCTCGGCCTGGCCCAGCGTGGACTGCTCGACCGGGCAGATCTCGATCCACTCGAGGTGGAGCAGGTGATCGGCGGTTGCGTCACCCAGGCCGGCGAGCAGTCCAACAACGTCACCCGCGTCGCGTGGTTGCACGCGGGCCTGCCGTGGCAGACCGGCGCGACGACCATCGACGCCCAGTGCGGTTCGGCACAGCAGGCCAACCACCTCGTCGCGGGGCTGATCGCCACCGGGGCCATCGACATCGGTATGGCGTGTGGCGTGGAGGCGATGAGCCGGGTGCCGCTCGGCGCCAATGTGGGCACAGAGGCGGGACCGCGCAGGCCCGAGTCGTGGTCGATCGATCTGCCCGATCAGTTCGGCGCGGCCGAGCGAATCGCGCGGCGGCGCGGGCTCACTCGCGAAGACCTCGACCGATTCGGCCTGCGCTCACAGCAATTGGCCGCCGCCGCCTGGGCCGAAGGCCGTTTCGATCGCGAGGTGCTGCCCGTGGTCGCGCCCGTGCTCGACAGCGAGGGCGCGCCGACCGGCGAGAAGGCCGAGGTGACCCGCGACGAGGGCTTGCGCGCCAGCACGATCGAGGGCCTGGCCAAGCTCAAGCCGGTGGTCACCGACGGCCTGCACACCGCGGGTACGTCGTCGCAGATTTCCGACGGCGCGGCCGCGGTGCTTCTGATGGACGAAACCGTCGCCCGCCGAAAGGGTTTGCGACCGCGCGCACGGATCCGCACCCAGGTACTCGTCGGCGCCGAACCGGAGTTCCATCTGGACGGACCCGTGCAGGCATGCACGCGACTGCTGGAACGCTCGGGAATGGCGATCGGCGATATCGATCTTTTCGAGATCAACGAAGCATTCGCGGCGGTTGCCCTTTCGTGGGCTTCTGTACATCAGCCGGACATGGAACGGGTAAATGTCAACGGCGGTGCGATCGCAATCGGGCATCCTGTCGGTTCCACCGGTTCTCGTCTGATCACGACCGCATTACACGAGCTCGAACGCACCGGCAAGGGAACCGCGATGGTTCTCATGTGCGCCGGTGGAGCCCTCGCGACCGGCACGATCATCGAACGGCTGTAGACTGGACGTACCGAAACCGGGCGCCCAGGTTGAACATTCATCTCCAGGCGCCCGGAACGTGTCGTACGCCACACGATCCGAGGGGCGAGGGGGATGATGAGACATCAGCAATCTTTGGGCTATCATGGGTCCGAGGTGGAAGACCCCCGCGACGGGCACGAACTCCGGCACCCATCGACTCCACAAGAGTCGTTGACGTGACCCCGCAAACGCGGCCGTCGCGGGCCCTGTACGCAGGTGAGCGTCGGAATCCGCAGAGAAATCCTGAATCAGGCGTAGGTTTTCAGTTACTGAGCCGCTAATATCAATGATACGTATCCGAGATAACGACTGTTAGTACAGTGAAGGGAATTGGGCGGCTCACAATGGCTGATTTCGCGGCGCGGCTGAACAAGCTGTTCGAAACCGTGCATCCCCCGGGGCGCAAGCCGCACACCAACGCAGAGGTTGCGGCTGCGCTGACTGCCTCCGGGCATCCGATCTCCAAGCCGTATCTCTCGCAGCTGCGGTCGGGACAACGAACCAACCCGTCCGACGAGACGGTGGCCGCCCTGGCGAAGTTCTTCAAGGTCAAGCCTGACTACTTCTTCAACGACATCTACGCGGCCAAGATCGATCACGACCTGGAACTGCTTGCGCAGCTGCAGGGTTACGGGCTGCGTCGTCTGTCCAGCAGGGCATTCGACCTCTCGGAAGAATCACAGAATCTGCTCACCTCCATGGCGGAGAAGTTGCGGGCCAGCGAAGGCTTGCCCGAAATTCCTCCGGACGGAACGGAATAGGAACAACCAGGCGGATACGCGAAGAACGGGCCTGAGCCGGTGGAAACACCAGCTCAGGCCCGTTCTTGTTGTCGGTGTCAGCTCGACGCGGCGGCGTTCTGCGGTGCGCCCGCCGTCGCCACCGCCACCTCGTATCGCTTCGCCAGCGCCAGCACCCAGCCGCGTGGGCTCACGCCGGGCGGCGGTGCGATCCAGCGCGCGTCTACGAACAAGTCCCCCAACGGGTTTCGCGCCCACTCGGCCACCACGGCCGCGCGCTCGGGGACGGAGTTCGGCGGCTCACCCGCCGCCGGGATGACGATTCCGCTGCCCGAGAGCAGATACAGCGCGTCCATCACCTGGGCCACGTGATCGGAGGCCTTCAGCTGCGCCGAGGTGGCGTTCTGCTCCGGTGCGACGACCTCCGGGAACCGGCCGACCATCAGCTTGTGCAGCGGGCGGATGCGCCGCAACAGGATTCGGGCCCGCCACCACAGCTCGATGACGATCGACACCGCGCCGAGCGAGATCAGCAGGCTCGCGATCTCCCACGCCTGCCAGCCCCACGTCGGCTGACCGGGCGGGGTCGGCTCGGCACCCTGGAAGGCGCGGCCGGCGTTGGCGAAGGCCAGCACGGCCACCAATGCCGTTCCCGCCGTGTAGATCGCGATGCCGCGCCCCAGCGTGGTCCAGTCCAGATTGCGCAGACCGGTGGTGACGATGAAGACCGCGCCGAGCGCTACGACGATCCAGCCGAAGGTGAACGACCAGGCCAGCGTCAGCGCGATGGCGAGCGCGCCGATGCCGTAGACGATCATCGCGACCTGGCGCAGGTTGCGTCGCGACACGACCGGCCAGGCGGCGGACGCGACCACCGACGTGGCGGTGGTGAACAGGATCCACGCCGAATCGACGATGCCCGTGGACAGCCAGCCGCTGTGCAGGCCGCCCGGGAGCAGGTTGTCGACGGCGACGGCGATATCGGGGATGGCGACGGTCGAGGCGAGTGCGACGGCGGCGACCGCGACGACGATGGCCACGCGGGCCGTTGTCGCGGGCTTGACGAGCACGCGTCCCACTCGCGCACCCGCGGCAACCCAGACCAGCAGGGCTGTCAACCAGAGTGTCATCCGAGTGCCTCATCGAATCGAAGGACCGAGACGCCTGCGCCCCGGTTGTTGAAGACGCGCAGTCGTGTCATGAGCATGGCCGCGAAGGTCTCGGCCTCCCACTCGGCCAGGTCGTCGGCTCCGTCCTCGACGATCTGGGCGTGGGCGCGCTGACTGAGCATGTAGGCGATGAGGTCGTCGCTGACCTCGAGTGTCGTCTCGACCGCGGGCGCGCCCTCGTGGTCGAACACGATGTGGCCGAGTTCGTGGGCGAGGGTGTGGTCGCGGCTGGGCAGGGCGTCGGCGAGCACGATGATGTCGCGCTCGGGGTAGAAGCGCCGTTGGCCGCAGATGCCGGGGCCCAATTGCGCACTGGTGATCTCGATTTCGCGCTGCCGCTCGAGCGAGACCGCCGCGACCACCTCATCGAGGGTGGTCGCGTCGAAGTCGGCGGCGACCGCGCACACCGCGTCGACGGCGGCGGCGACGCGACGATAGGACCGCGAGGTGGACTGGGTCTTGCTCTTGCTCATCGAAGATCCCCTCACGACCTCGGTCCGAAGAACTCGGCACGCGCCGCGTTCACCCGCGCCTGGGCGGCGGCGGCACCTTGGAAACTCACTGCGCCCGAGCCGGTTCCGGCCAGGGCGAGCGCTATCAGACCGCCGATCACCGACAGCAGTTCGGGTTCGGGCAGGCCGTTGTTGTCGCTGGTGGGCCGGACCTCGTGGTTGGGCTTGGCGGCCTGAGCGGGCGCGGCGGCGGCAGGCGGCGCGGGTGCGGCGGCCGGGGGCGGCGGCGCATCGGCCGGGGCCGGTGCTGCCACAGCCACATTCGGCGCGGCGACACCTGGAATCGACGGCATGCCGGGTGCGGGCGGGATCGCGATCGCGGGCAGCGCGGGCGACGGCGTCGGCGGGGTCTGCAGCAGGAGCAACAGCAGCAGCGGCGAGGCCGAACCGACAGCCGCCGAACCGACGGCGGCCGAGCCGGTCGCCGCCGAACCAGCGCCCGCGGAACCGACCGCGGCGGAGCCGACGGCAGCCGAGCCGACGGCAGCCGAGCCGGTACCGGCCAGCGCCGAGCCCGTCCCCGCCGCGGCCGAACCGACGGCGGCCGAACCGGTGCCGAGCACCGCGGCCGCACCGGCCGAACCGGTGCCGAGTACGGCGGCGGCACCGGCGGAACCGGTGCCGAGGATCGCGAAGGCGCCTGCCGAGCCCGTGCCGAGCACGGCGCCAAGGCCCGCAGAGCCGGTGCCGAGGAGCACGCCGAGGCCCGCCGAACCGGTGCCGAGCACCAGCCCGGCGGCGGCCGAGCCCGCGCCGAGGACGGCGGAGCCGGAGGCCGGACCGGCCACTTCCTTGGTCGGGAGTTCGGTGGTGTCCTGGCCGGGGATGCTCAGCGGGGTCCACTCGGTCTCTTCGGCCACTTCGGCACCGGTCTGTGGTGGATCGCCCTGATTCGCCGGTGCCGGGTCGTTGCCGCTGCCCGTACCCGGCAGGGTGAGTTCGATCGGCTTGCCGTTGCCCTGGGCGGGGTCCTCGGCCGGTTCACCGCCGCTACCCCCGATGCCGGTGCTCCCGCTGCCGGACGGTTGCGCGGCGGGCGTCGGCGGCTTTTCCGGCGCGGCGAATGCGGCGACGGGGCCCAATAGGGCACAGCCGGCCAAGACACTCGCAGCGGCAAGAACGCGCAACATGCGACCAACGGCCATGCGCCTGTCATCCCCTTTAAGTAATTCCGCGCAGCATTACCCCCGGTCGCGACACATTCCGGGATCGACGAACAGTAGCCCATAGTAAACCCACGCGCAGAACCCCGCAGGAGAGCGCAAGAGCCGTCCAGCCCCCTGGACGCCTATGACAAGGCAAAACCGCAGGCCCGGCGGCTTTGCTCAGAGTCCTCTTGCGAAGTTAGCTATGCACCGTAAACCGGCTCCGGTTCGGCACCCTTCTCGATCAGCTGAGCCACCACCGGACCGAGCTCGGCCGGATCCCAGCGCGCACCGCGATCGACCGCGATGCCGTGCCGCCAGCCCTCGGCCAGCGCGACCTTGCCGCCCTCCACCTCGAACATCCGCCCGGTCACCCCGGCGGACTCGCTGCTGCCGAGCCATACCACCAGCGGCGAGATGTTCGCCGGGTCCATGGCGTCGAAGCCGGCATCGGGGGCGGCCATGGTGTCGGCGAAGACCGTTTCGGTCATCCGGGTGCGGGCCGCGGGGGCGATGGCGTTGACGGTGACGCCGTAGCGCCCGAACTCCGCCGCGGCGGTGAGCGTGAGGCCCGCGATGCCCGCCTTGGCCGCGCCGTAGTTGCCCTGGCCGACGCTGCCCTGCAGGCCGGCGCCGGAGCTGGTGTTGATGACGCGGGCGTCGACCGCGCGCCCGGCCTTGGCCTCACCGCGCCAGTACTCGGCGGCATGACGCATGGTGGCGAAATGGCCCTTGAGGTGCACGCGGATCACCGCGTCCCACTCGTCCTCGCTCAGGTTCACCAGCATGCGGTCGCGCACGAAACCGGCGTTGTTGACCAGCACGTCGAGCCCACCGAAGGTATCGACAGCCTGGCGGACGAGCCGGCGCGCGCCTTCCCAGTCGGCCACGTCGTCGTAGTTGGCGACCGCCTGCCCACCCGCGGCGACGATCTCGTCGACGACCTGCTGCGCGGGCGTCTCCGAGGTGGGTGCGCCGTCGAGCGCGGTGCCCACGTCGTTGACGACGACGCGCGCACCTGCCGCGGCGAAGGCGAGCGCGTGCGCGCGCCCGATCCCGCGACCCGCACCCGTGACGATCACCGTGCGGTCGGCGCAGATCAACTGCTGGTCCATCGAAACTCCTAGTTATCCGTGGTTCGTATTCGCGGCATCGAGAAAGGCGGGCCGCTCCCCCGCGCCGTGCACCAGCAGGCCCGCGCCGCTGACGTAGGCGGCCAGCGGGGAGGCGAGGAAGAGGGCGGCATTGCCGACGTCGGCGGGGGCGGCGAGGCGGCCGAGCGGGATGGTCGCGCCGACGGCGGCGACACCGTCGGCGTCGCCGTAGTGCAGGTGGCTCAGTTCGGTTTCCACCGGTCCGACCACCACGGAATTGAGACGGACCTTCGGCGCCCATTCCACGGCGAGGGAGGTGGTGAGGTTGTCCAGTCCGGCCTTGGCCGCACCGTAGGCGGCGGTACCGGGCGAGGGCCGGTGCCCGCTGACGCTCGAGACCATCACGATCGAACCGCCCGAATCCTGTTTCTGCATCACGGCATTCGCCTGCTGCGCGATGACGAGGGGGGCGAGCAGATTCAGCTCGATGATCTTGGTGTGGAAGCGCGGGCTCGCCGCGTCGGCCAGGGCGAAGGGCGCCCCGCCCGCGTTGTTGACGACGTGGTCGAGCCGACCGTGCGCGGCGAGGATCTCGTCGAACATGGCAGCGACCGCGCTGTCGTCGCGGACATCGCAGGAGTAGTGCTCGGTGCCGTCGATCGGGGTGTCGGCGGGCCTGCGCGCGCAGGTGAGCACTGTCGCGCCCGCCGCGAGGAAGGCGCGGGTGATGCCCGCGCCCACGCCGCGCACTCCGCCGGTCACCAGAACGATCTGGCCGGAAAGGTCGATTTCTATCGCCACCGTGTTAACCTACCAAGCAATTGCTTGCTTTGTCTCGGGTTCGCCCGGGCACGCACCGATAGGACAGTTGCCATGGGAATCGACCGGCATACCGAAACCGAGGGGGTGGAGGTCGTCACGGTCGACTATCCGCCGGTCAACGCGCTGCCGTCGGACGGCTGGTTCGCGCTCGCCGACGCCGTGCGCGCCGCCGGACGCGACCCCGGCACCCGCGTGGTCGTACTGCGCGCGGAGGGTCGCGGCTTCAACGCGGGCGTCGACATCAAGGAGATGAACGCCGACGCCGGCCACACCGCCCTGATCCGCGCGAATCACGGATGTTTCGACGCCTTCGCCGCCGTGTACGACTGCGAGGTTCCGGTGGTCACCGCCGTCAACGGGTTCTGCCTCGGCGGCGGGATCGGCCTGGTCGGCAACTCCGACGTCATCGTGGCCTCCGACGACGCCACCTTCGGCCTGCCCGAGGTGGACCGAGGTGCGCTCGGCGCCGCGACCCACCTGTCGCGACTGGTCCCCCAGCACTTGATGCGGACCATGTTCTACACCGCGGGCAAGCTCACCGCCCAGCAGCTGCACCACTACGGGTCGGTGTACAAGGTGGTGCCGCGCGCCGAACTCGACGCCGCGGCCATGGAGGTCGCGAAGAACATCGCGAACAAGGACGGCCGGGTGATCCGCGCCGCGAAGCGGGCGCTCAACGGCATCGACGTGCAGGACGTGCACCGCTCCTATCGCTACGAGCAGGGCTTCACGATGGAGCTCAACCTGGCCGGGGTGGCCGACGAGATCAGAGCGCGTTTCGACGACGACCTCGCCGCGCAGAAAAAGGGGAAGTAGGAAAAGCTATGCGCGACAAGAGAATGACCCTCGACGAGGTGGTCGGCGAGCTGCGCAGCGGCATGACGATCGGCCTCGGCGGTTGGGGATCCCGGCGTAAGCCGATGGCGCTGGTGCGTGCGCTGCTTCGCTCGGATGTCACCGACCTGACCGTGGTGACCTACGGCGGGCCGGACCTCGGCCTGCTGTGTTCGGCGGGCAAGGTGCGCAAGGCCTACTACGGCTTCGTCTCCCTCGACTCGGCACCGTTCTACGACCCGTGGTTCGCCAAGGCGCGCACCGAGGGCGCGATCACGGTGCGCGAGATGGACGAGGGCATGGTGAAGTGCGGGTTGCAGGCCGCCGCCGCCCGGTTGCCGTTCCTGCCGATCCGGGCCGGGCTCGGTTCGGCGGTGCCGGAGTTCTGGGAGGGCGAGCTGAAGACCGTCGTCTCGCCGTATCCGCACGCCGACGGCCGGACCGAAACGTTGATCGCCATGCCCGCACTGAATCTCGATGCGGCGTTCGTGCATCTGGACCTGGGCGACAAGCACGGCAATGCCGCCTACACCGGTGTCGATCCGTACTTCGACGACCTCTACTGCCTGGCGGCCGAGCGACGCTACGTCTCGGTGGACCGCCTCGTCGACACCGACGAACTGGTGAAAGCCGTTCCGTCGCAGGCGCTGATCCTCAACCGGATGATGGTCGACGGCGTCGTCGAGTCACCCGGTGGCGCGCACTTCACCTTCTCGGGCAGCTACGGACGCGACGAGAAGTTCCAGAAGCACTATGTGGCGGCCGCGCAGTCGCCGGAGTCGTGGGCCGAGTTCAGGGCGCGCTATCTCGACGTGAACGAAGACGAATACCAGTCCGCCGTCAAGGCTTTCGCGGAGGAGCAGCGATGAACGCAGTACCGGCGACCGCCCAGATCACGCGCGCGGAGGTGTGCGTCGTCGCGGCGGCGGAGATCTTCCGTGGCGCGGGCGAGATCATGGCCAGCCCGATGTCGACGATCACCACCATCGGCGCGCGACTGGCCAGGCTCACCTTCGAACCCGACCTGCTGCTGTCCGACGGTGAGGCACTGTTCTTCGCCGAGGTGCCGGCGATCGGCGCGAAAGCACCGGTGGAGGGTTGGATTCCGTTCTCCAAGGTGTTCGACGTGGTGGCCTCGGGCAGGCGGCACGTGGTGATGGGCGCCAATCAGCTCGACCGCTTCGGCAACCAGAACCTCTCGGCGTTCGGGCCGTTGCAGCAGCCGCGCAGGCAGATGTTCGGTGTGCGCGGGGCGCCCGGCAATACGATCAACCACGCCACCAGCTACTTCGTGCCCAAGCACAACACGCGGGTGTTCTGCGAGCAGGTCGATATCGTGAGCGGCGTCGGCTACGACAAGATCGATCCGGCCAACCCCGCCTTCCGCTTCCATCACCTGCACCGTGTTGTCTCCAACCTGGGCGTCTTCGATTTCGGCGGCCCCGAGCACACGATGCGCGCGCTGTCGCTGCATCCGGGTGTGACGGCCGAGGAGGTCGCCGAGAACACCTCCTTCGAGATCGCCGGGCTGGCCGACGCGGGCGAAACCCGGCTGCCCACCGAGGAGGAGCTGCGACTCATCCGGACCGTGCTCGACCCCAAGGGATTCCGCGAGAAGGAAGTGGCCGCATGAGCGCCCGCCTGCGTACCCCGCTGACCGAGCTGGTCGGCATCGAGCATCCCGTCGTGCAGACGGGGATGGGCTGGGTGGCCGGGCCGCGGCTGGTCGCCGCGACCGCGAACGCGGGCGGGCTCGGCATCCTCGCTTCGGCGACGATGACCTTCGAGGAGCTGGAAGCGGCTGTCGCCAAGACGAAGTCGCTCACCGACAAGCCGTTCGGTGTGAACATCCGCGCCGACGCCACCGACGCGCCCGAGCGCATCGAACTGCTCATCCGTGAGCAGGTGCGGGTCGCCTCGTTCGCGCTGGCTCCGAAGAAGGAACTGATCGCCCGGCTCAAAGACGCGGGCGTGGTGGTGGTTCCGTCGATCGGTGCCGCCAAGCACGCGGTGAAGGTGGCCTCCTGGGGTGCGGACGCGGTGATCGTGCAGGGCGGTGAGGGCGGCGGGCACACCGGACCGGTGGCCACCACGCTGCTGCTGCCCTCGGTGCTCGACGCCGTCGACATCCCGGTCGTCGCGGCGGGCGGCTTCTTCGACGGGCGCGGCCTCGCGGCGGCACTGTCCTACGGTGCCGCCGGAGTGGCCATGGGGACCCGGTTCCTGCTCACCCAGGAGAGCACCGTCCCCGACGCCGTGAAGCAGGAGTACCTGGCGCGCGGACTGGGCGACACCGTGGTTTCGGTGAAGGTCGACGGCATGCCGCACCGCATGCTCAACACCGAACTCGTGGAGCGCCTGGAACATTCGGGCGGCTGGCGCGGACTGTCGGCCGCCGTCGGCAACGCCGCCAAGTTCAAGAGCATGACCGGGATGAAGTGGTCGACGCTGATGCGCGACGGTCTCGCCATGCGGAAGACCAAGGACCTCAGCTGGTCGCAGGTCGTGATGGCCGCGAACTCGGCGATGCTGACCAAGGCCGGTCTCGTCGAGGGCCGTACCGATGCGGGTGTGCTGCCCGCCGGCCAGGTCACCGGAATCATCGACAGCCTGCCGACGGTGGCCGAGCTGATCGACGGCATCGTCACCGACGCGCTCACGCGCATCGCGGCCGTCGGCACGCTGGTCGACACACCGGTCACCGAGCAGAGCTGACCAAGACCCATCCCAGCGAGCCCCCCACAGCGGTGCGCCGGGATGCCGCCCGACGGGTCTGAGCCTCCCGTCGAAAGGGCGAACAGGACACCGAACCGGATGCGGTACTCACAAGGCGCGCATCCGGTTCGGTGTTCTCCCACTCAGAATTCGGAGACCGCGAACTCCCCGGTGCTCGGCAGATGCGCCAGTGGTGTGGTGCGGATGGTCGCCTCGATCCGCCCGGCGCCCGTCGCGAGTGTGAGGCCGACCTCGGGGCCCGGCTGCCCGCTCGGACCGCCTGCCACGACAGTCGCCGCCGAACCGCCCGCACCGGTGTCGAGATTGCGCCACTCGACCGTCGTCGTCACCGTGCAGCCGCTCTGATGTGAACCGGGTGTCGCGCTCCAGAACGTGCCGCGCAGCCGCATTTCCGCCTCACCGGACCTGGTGATGCCCTGGCCGGACAGTGCCGTCGCGTCGATCTGACCAGCGCAGGTCCAGCCGGTGGCGAGGGTGTAGGTGGGTTTGAACGGGGTCATTGCCGAGGCGGGGGTCGTCGCGCCGAGGAGGAGTCCTGCGGTTGCCGCCGCGACGAGCGTCGCGCGGCCGGTGTACTTCCACATCACTGCGTGCCTTTCGTCGGTGATCGCGTGCGGTTCGTATCAGCGGGGTACCACCTCCACCCGGTTGTCGTGGAAGACCGCGCCGCCACCGAAGTCGGCGTCGCGTTCGGCGATCGTGGCGTTGACGGTCGCGCCGCCGGAATCCTTGGCCCAGCGTCCCTTCGTGGTACCCGCTACGCCGGGTCTGACACGGTCGGATACCTCGGCGATCGCCTCGAAGGAACCGCGAGCGTTGACGACCGACACCGGGGCGCCGTCGGCGATTCCGCGCGCGGCGGCATCATCGGGATGGAGCGTGATGCGGGTTTCGCCTGCGCGGCGGCGCAATTCGGGGTTGGCGCCGAAGGTGGTGTTCAGGAAGTAGTGCGAGGCGGCGGAAATCAGCACGAGTCCGTCGCCGGGGTCGGCGGGTGGGGTGTAGGTCGGTAGCGGGTCGTGACCTGCGAATTGCGCTCGTGGAGAGACGAACTGGAGTTTTCCCGCGGGGACGGGTCCCGGCTGCACCTTCAAGAAGCCGTCGGCGCGCAACCGGTCCAGATCGTGGCCCTTCAGCAGCTGACGGGCCAGTTCCTCGTCCGATTCGTACAGCGCCGGTTCGGTGAGTCCGAGGCGACGGGACAGTCGGCGGAAAGTCTCTGTGGTGGAAAGGCATTCGCCCGGCGGCTCGACGGCGGGCTCGTTCCACACCAGGTACAGGTGGCCGTAGCCCGCGATCACGTCGAGGTGCTCGGGTTGCATGGTCGCGGGGAGCACGATGTCGGCGTAATCGACCGTGTCGGTGGCGAAATGCTCCAGCACCACGGTGAACAGGTCTTCGCGTGACAGGCCTTCGATCACCCGGCGCTGATCCGGATTGGAACCGACCGGATTCGCGCCGATCACGAACAGCGCCTGCACCGGCGGGTCGTCGACGTCGAGCAAGGCCTCACCGAGCCTGGTCATCGACAGGGTGCGCACCGGGTGCGGGAGCAGATCGTCGCGGACCAGGGCTGGCAGGTCGAGTTCGAAGTGCCCGCTCGTCGAATAGTGCAGGCCGCCTCCGGGAATCGCCCAGTCACCGGTGACGCCGGGCAGGCAGCCGAGCACCCGCAGCGCCATCCCGCCACCGGCGTGGCGCTGCATGCCCTGGGAGGCGCGGATCGCGGTCGGCCTGGTACCCGCGATCCGTTCACCGAGCGCGACGATCTGTTCGCACTCGAGGCCGGTGATCGCGGCCACCCGCTCCGGGGTGAACTCCATGATGCGCTCACGGAATTCGGGCCAGCCCTCGGTGTGCTCGGCGATGAACTCCGTGTCCTCGGCACCCAGCGAGACCACCACGTGCAGCAGGCCGAGCGCCAGGGCGGCATCGGTGCCGGGCAGGGGTGCGAGGTGTTCGTCGCAGCGTTCGGCGGTCTTGGTGCGCACCGGGTCGATCGCGACCAGGTAGGCGCCGCTGTCCTGCACGAACTTCCACAGGTGATGACCGGAGGTGAGCGGGTTGGTGCCCCACAGCAGGATCAGCTTCGATTTCGCGAAGTCCTCCGGGTCCATGCCGCCGGAGGTGCCGAGGGTGTAGCTCAGCCCCGCGCTGCCCGCGACCGAGCAGATGGTCGCCGCATGGTGGGAGGCGCCGAGCACGTTGAACATGCGGCGGCCGGGATACCCCTCGAGGCCCTGAAGGTAGCCGAGGCTGCCGGTGCCGTGGAACGGCCAGATCGCCTCGGCTCCGTATTCGTCGATGATGCCGGTGAGCCGGGTGGCGATCTCGTCGAGCGCCTCGTCCCAGCTGATCCGCTCGAACCGCCCGGAACCCTTGGGACCCGTCCGGCGCAACGGATACCTGAGCCGGTTCGGCGCGCCGACCTGCTCCAGGTAACGGTTCACCTTCACGCACAGCGCACCGCGCGTGACCGGGTGTTCCTTGTTGCCGCGCAGGCCGGTCGCGACGCCGTCCTCGACCGTCACCACCCACGAGCAGGCATCAGGACAGTCGAGTGGGCACGCGCCGAGCACCTTCACCGCTCCCATCGTAGGCCCGGTGCCCGACGCCCTCGGAGCAGGAGAGGCGGCGACCGGGTCGGTCCGATGGGACCGACCCGCCGCATTCACTCCGTTTCGATGGTCGGGTTGAGGATTCCGCACACCCGCCAGCCGCCGTCCTCCTCGACCAGCTTGTAGGTCGCGGTCGAAGTCGTGCTCTGGCCGAGAATGGTCATGCTCATCGCCGTGGTGAACGTCCCGGACTTGCTGCCGGAGGCGACATCCACGCTCTTCAGCGTCGTCGTGACGCTCGGTGCACCGCCGCCCGACGGTGCCTTGGTCGGCGTGGCCTGGTTCTCGTACTTAGCGATCTCGTCACGATCGGAGGCGCACACCAGGTCTTCGAGTTCGCCCTCCTTGTCGACCCAGGCCTGCGCCGCCGCGCGCGGGGTGTCGTAACCGCCACCGCCGAGAGGACCGCCACCACCGGCGAACATGTAGATCGCGCCGACCGCGATCGCGACCAGTACGACCAGACCGCCGAGGATGAGAACGATCTTGCCGCCGCCGCCCGACCGGCGCGGCGGCTGCCCGTAACCACCGGGCGCGCCGTACGGCTGTCCCTGCGGGTACGGCTGCCCCTGCGAGTAGGGCTGTCCCTGCGGGTAAGGCTGACTCTGTGGGTAGGGCTGTCCCTGCATCGGCTGACCTTGCGGGTAGGGCTGACCCGGCATCGGCTGGCCCGGATACGGCTGACCAGGCTGCATCGGCTGACCTGGCCGACCTTGATACGGGTTGGGCGGTTGTGGGTAACCCATTCGAAATTCCTGTTCCCTGTTTCCACGAGCAGTACCTGACCGGCACCGCTTCAGCACATGGCTTACCCACTGCGCCAACGTGTTATCGCGGTGGCGCCGGGAGAGCAACCGTTCAGTCTCGACGACCGGCCCATCACCCGCAAGTCCGCCGACGCACGACGGCCCGGTACCGGAGTGTCCGGTACCGGGCCGTCGTCGGCGTCGCGGCGAATTACTCGCCCGCGCCGAGCCGTTCGATGATGGTGACGTTCGCGGTGCCGCCGCCCTCACAGATGGTGAGCAGACCGTAGCGGCCGTTCACCCGCTCGAGCTCGTGCAGCAGGGTGGCGAACAGCTTCGCGCCGGTCGCGCCGAGCGGATGACCGAGGGCGATGGCACCGCCGTTGACATTGACCTTCGCCGGATCGGCGCCGATCTCCTTGATCCAGGCCAGCACCACCGGCGCGAACGCCTCGTTGATCTCGATGACATCGATGTCGTCGATGGTGAGCCCGGTCTTCGCCAGCGCCCACTGAGTGGCCGGAATGGGCGCGCTGAGCATGAAGATCGGGTCGGCGCCGCGCGCGCTGACGTGATGGATGCGCGCCCGCGGGGTGAGCCCGTACTCCTCGACGGCCCACTCCGAGGCGAGCAACGTCGCGCTCGCACCGTCGGAGATCTGGCTGGCCACGGCGGCGGTGAGCGGGCTGCCCTCGCTCAGCGGTTGCAGCGTGGCCATCTTCTCGAGGCTGGTCTCGCGCGGGCCCTGGTCGACGGCGAAGTCACCGACCGGCACGATCTCGGCCTCGAAGCGGCCCTCGGCGATGGCCGCCCGCGCCCGCTGATGGCTGCGCAGCGCCCACTGCTCCATGTCCTCGCGGCTGATGCCCCACTTCTCGGCGATCAGCTCGGCGCCACGGAACTGCGAGACCTCGCCGGTGCCGTAGCGCTGATCCCAGCCGGTGGCGCCGACGAAGGGCGAGTCGAATCCGTACTCCTTGCCCGCGAGCATGGCCGCCGAGATCGGGATCGCGCTCATGTTCTGCACACCGCCCGCGACGATCACCTCGGCGGTGCCGCTCATGATCGCCTGGGCGCCGAAATTGATGGCCTGCTGACTGGAACCGCACTGCCGGTCGACGGTGACACCGGGAACCTCCTCCGGGAAACCCGCGGTCAGCCACATCGTGCGACCGATATTGCCTGCCTGCGGGCCGATGTTGTCGACACAGCCGACGATCACGTCGTCGACGACAGCCGGGTCGATACCGGTGCGCTCGACGAGTCCGCGCAGTGCGGCGGCGCCGAGGTCGGCCGGGTGCACACCGGCCAGCGCGCCGCCACGCTTGCCGACAGCGGTCCGCACCGCATCGATCACATAGGCCTCCCGCAACGGGGTGTAGGGGCGGCGCTCGGCGGGTGCGGTCATGGGGTACTCCTAAGGCGCGTCGCTCGCGGGCACGGTGAGCCCGTCGAGCACGATGGTCAGATATTGCGAGGCAAGGTTTTTCACGGTGATGGGGCCGCCGGGGGTGTACCAGCGGACCGCGACCCACACGGTGTCGCGCAGGAAGCGGAAGGCCAGTTCCACATCGAGTTCGGGCCGGAAGCTGCCGTCGGCGACACCGGCGGCGAGCACCCGGTGCCACAGGTCGCGGAACTCGGTGTTGAAGTCACGGATGTAGCCGAAACGCTCCACGTCACGCAGGTTCTTGGCCTCGGCCTGGTAGATCGCGACGGCGGCGTGATGACGGTCGAACGCCTGGTAGGAGGCGAGGACCAGGGCCTCGAGGGTCGCCCGCGAGCTGAGCCCGGCGGCCGCGATCTCGCGATAGCGGCCGAACAGGTCGTCGAGGAAGCCGCGCAGGATCTCGTCGACCATCGATTCCTTGGAATCGAAATGGTGGTAGAGACTGCCCGAGAGAATGCCTGCCGAATCGGCGATATCGCGCACCGTGGTGGCGCGCAGGCCGCGCTCGGCGAACAGGTCGGCGGCGAGGGCGAGCAGTTCGTCGCGGCGGGTGCGTTTCGCGGTGTCGGGTGCGGTCACCCTAGACATCGTACAACCAAGCACTTGCTTGGCACGCTGCTGCCGTCATGCGCGCTGACTACTCACGGAAACCACCTCACCGGTCAGGTACGAGGTGTAGTCGCTGGCCAGCATGGCGATCGTCGCCGCGACCTCCCAGGGCTCGGCCGCGCGCCCGAAAGCCTCACGCTCACTGAGGTTGTCGAGCAGTTCGGATGAGCTGACCTTGTCCAGGAACGGATGCCGCGCGATGCTCGGCGCGACGGCATTGATGCGCACCCCGAACTCGGCGGCCTCGATCGCGCTGCACCTGGTCAGCGCCATCACCCCCGCCTTGGCCGCGGCGTAGTGCGCCTGGCCGTGCTGGGCTCGCCAGCCGAGCACGCTGGCGTTGTTGACGATCACCCCGCCGTGACCCGCGTCGCGGAAGTAGCCGAGCGCCGCGCGCGTGCAGCGGAAGGTGCCGGTGAGGGTGATGTCGAGGACCTGGTCCCACTGCTCGTCGGTCATGTCGACCACGGGGGTCTCGCCGCCGAGGCCGGCATTGTTGATCATGATGTCGATGCGACCGAGTTCGGCGGCAGCGTGGGTGAGCAGCTGATTCACCTGGGCGGTGTCGCGCACATCGCACACCACGGCACCGACGGTGCGCTCCGGGAATTCCTTGGCGAGCAGTTCGGCGGTTTCACCCAATCTCCGCTCGTGCCAATCGGATACCACCACATCGGCACCCTCGGACAGGAGCCTGCGGGCGGTGGCCGAGCCGATGCCGGTACCGGCGGCGGCGGTGACGACGCCCTTGCGGCCGGTGAGCAGACCGTGGCCGGGGATGGGCGCGGGCGGGGTGGCGAGCGGGCCGGTCACGGTCGGGCCTCGCGCGGCAGACCGAGCACCCGCTCGGCGATGATGTTGCGCTGCACTTCGTTCGAACCTCCGTAGATGGTGTCGGCGCGGCTGAACAGGTACAGCCGCTGCCAGGCGGTCATGTCGTCGTCGGGGATCACCAGACCGGCGGCACCCTGCACCGCCATGGCGAGCTCGCCGAGATCGCGATGCCAGTTGGCCCACAACAACTTCGACACCGACGCCCCGCCCGCGTCGTTCTCGTCGCTCATGGTGCGCAGCGCGTGGGCGCGCAGCACCCGCAGGCCCACCCAGGCGCGGTCGAAACGCGCGGCGATCAGCGGGTCGTCGGCGGCGCCGGTGCGGCGGGCGAGGTCTTCGATGTCGGTGAGTTCGCGGGCGAAGCGGATCTGCTGGCCGAGAGTGGAGATGCCACGCTCGAAGGTCAAGGTGCCCATGGCGATTCGCCAGCCGTCCCCGGGCGCACCGACGACCAGGTCCGCGTCGGTGCGGGCGTCGTCGAAGTACACCTCGTTGAATTCCGAAGTGCCGGTGAGCTGCTGGATCGGGCGAACGGTTATGCCCGGCTGGTTCATCGGGACGAGCAGGTAGGACAGGCCGTGATGACGGGTGGACCCGCGTTCGGTGCGGGCGATCACGAAGCACCAGTCGGCCACATGGGCCAGCGAGGTCCAGATCTTCTGGCCGTTGATCACCCACTGGTCGCCGTCGAGGCGGGCGGTCGTCGACACGGCCGCCAGGTCGGAACCCGCGCCCGGCTCGGAGTAGCCCTGACACCACAGCTCGCCGACCGAACGGACGCCGGGCAGGAAGCGCTTCTTCTGCTCCTCGGTGCCGAAGGCGAGCACGGTCGGCCCGAGCAGTTCCTCACCCACGTGCGAGACCCGCGCGGGCGCGTCGGCCTTGGCGTACTCCTCGTGGAAGATCACCTGTCTGGCGACGCTCTCGTCGCGGCCGCCGTACTCCACCGGCCAGCCGAGGCACGTCCAGCCGGCGGCGGCGAGATGACGATCCCAGGCCAGCCGTCGCTCGAAGTGCTCGTGTTCTCGGCCCGGCCCGCCGGTACCGCGCAGGTCGGCGAACTCGCCCGCGAGGTTTTCGGCAAGCCACTCCCGGATCTCCGCGCGGAACTCCGCGTCGGAGGTAACTGAATCTGCGGTCTGGATCACGCCCACCACGGTAGAGTAACCTACCAAGCACTTGCTTTGTTAGCTGCTTCGTAAAGATCAGCGAACCGCACAACGGTGAGGACCCCGTGACACCCGCTGCACAGACCATCCCGCAGGCGCTGCGCCAGACCGCCGCGGCGTATCCGCACGAGCCTGCCATCGTCGACGGCGAAACCCGCCTGACGTGGGCAGAGCTGCTCGACCAGGTGCGGATCGCGGCGCGCGCGCTCATCGCCCGCGGCATCGAACCCGGCGACCGGGTCGCCATGTGGGCACCCAATACCCATCACTGGGTAGTTGCCGCACTCGCCGCGCATTCGGCCGGTGCCGCGCTCGTGCCGCTGAACACCCGGTACGTGGCGGCCGAGGCGGCCGACGTGCTGAACCGGGTCGATGCGAAGGCGCTGTTCGTCGCCGGGCCGTTCCTCGGTCGCGACCGGGTGGCCGAACTGCTCGCCGAAGCACCGGAATCGACCATCGCGACGGTTGTCGTCATCCCGGTCGAGCCGGGCGCGGCCATCGGGACCGGCTCGCTCACCTGGGACGATTTCCTCGCCGAGGCCGAGCGGGTCACCGAGGCCGACGGCGAAGCGCGGGCGGCGCAGGTCTCCCCCGACGACATCTCCGACATCCTCTTCACCTCGGGCACCACCGGCCGCAGCAAAGGCACCCTGGTCGCCCACCGGCAGGCCCTGGATGTGGTGCGTGCCTGGTGCGCCTGCTCGACCGTGCGCGCGGGCGACCGATACCTGGTGATCCCGCCCTTCTTCCACAACTTCGGTTACAAGGCGGGCATCCTCGCGTGCCTGGTCACCGGGGCCACGATCGTGCCGCAGGCGACATTCGACGTCCCGGCCGCGCTGCGCCTCGTCGAGTCCGAGCGGATCACGGTGCTCACCGGCCCGCCGACGATCTACCAGACCATCCTCGACCACCCCGAGCGCGGCGAGCGTGACCTCTCTTCGCTGCGCGTCGCGGTGACCGGCGCGGCGACCGTGCCGGTGGTGCTGATCGAGCGGATGCGCGACGACCTCGACTTCGAGGTGGTCATTACCGCCTACGGACTGTCGGAGACCGCCGGCTTCGGCACCATGTGCGACCCCGACGACGACGCCGAGACCATCGCCAACACCTGCGGCAAGCCCATCGCCGGCTTCGAACTGCGCCTGGCCGACAACGGTGAAGTTCTGCTGCGTGGCCCCAATGTGATGCTCGGTTACCTCGACGATCCCGAGGCCACCGCCGAGGCGATCGACGCCGACGGCTGGCTGCACACCGGTGACATCGGCGTGGTGGACGACCGCGGCTACCTCAAGATCACCGACCGGCTCAAGGACATGTACATCACCGGCGGATTCAACGTCTACCCCGCCGAGATCGAGCAGACCCTCGCCCGTCTCGACGGTGTCGCCGAGTCCGCGGTGATCGGGGTGCCCGACGAGCGGATGGGCGAGGTCGGCATGGCGTTCGTCGTCCGCAAGCCGGACACGAACCTGACCGCCGACGACGTGATCGCCCATGCGAGCGCCCATCTGGCGAATTTCAAGGTGCCCCGGTTCGTCGAGTTCCGCGACCGGCTGCCCTACAGCGCGGCGGGCAAGGTGCTCAAGCGCGAGCTACGTGAGGAGAAGTCGTGAGTTCCGAAACCGAGGTCGTCACCTACGAGGTGCGCGGACCGGTGGCTGTGATCACCATGAACCGGCCCGATTTCCGCAACGCGCAGAACTCGAAGATGACCTACGCCCTCGACGCCGCGTTCGTGCGCGCGGTCGAGGATGCCGCGGTGAAGGTGATCGTGCTCGCCGGCAACGGAAAGCACTTCAGCGCCGGGCACGATATCGGCACACCGGGCCGCGACCACGACGCGCACTACGAGAACAAGGCCGCGCTGTGGTGGGACCACGTCGACCGCACCGGTGGCGACCAGCGGTTCGCCCGCGAGACCGAGGTGTATCTCGGCATGTGCAGGCGCTGGCGCGAGATCCCCAAGCCGACGATCGCGATGGTGCAGGGCGCGTGCATCGCCGGTGGGCTGATGCTGGCCTGGGTGTGCGATCTGATCGTCTGCTCCGACGACGCCTTCTTCTCCGATCCCGTTGTGCGCATGGGAATTCCGGGTGTGGAGTACTTCGCGCATCCGTGGGTGATGGGCCCGCGCGCGGCCAAGGAGTTCCTGTTCACCGGTGACCGGTTCGGGGCCGCGCAGGCCAAGGAGTGGGGCATGGTGAACCGGGTCGTGCCGCGCGCGGAGCTGGAAGCCGAGACCATCGCGCTCGCCGAGAAGATCGCCACCATGCCGCAGTTCGGGCTCGCGCTCACCAAGAAGGCGGTGAACCAGGCCGAGGATCTGATGGGGATGCGCTCGGGCATGGACTCGGTCTTCGGACTGCACCATTTCGCGCACGCGCACAATGCCGAGGTCGGCGCCGATTCGCTGGGCGGGATGAACGCCAAGACGATGAAGACCGCCGCGGCCGAACAGAACGGGTCGAAGTAGATGGATCTCGAGATCGACGAGGCAGCCACACAGTTCCAGCTCGAGGTGCGCGAATTCCTCGCCACCCATGTGCCACGCGAACCGCTGCCCTCCATGGATACCGCGGAAGGCTTCGCGGCCCATCGTGCATGGGAGGCGACGCTGGCCGAGGCGCGGCTCTCGGCGGTGTCGTGGCCGCGCGAGTACGGCGGGCGTGACGCCTCCATTCTCGAATGGGTGTTGTTCGAGCAGGAGTACTACGCGGCGGGCGCACCCGGCCGGGTGGCCCAGAACGGCATCTTCCTGCTGGCACCGACGCTGTTCGAGCACGGCACCGAGGAGCAACTGGCCCGGATCCTGCCGAGAATGGCTCGCGGCGAGGACATCTGGGCGCAGGCCTGGTCGGAGCCCGAGGCTGGTAGCGACCTCGCGGGCCTGCGCTCGACGGCCAGGCGCACCGAGGGCGGCTGGGTGCTCAACGGCCAGAAGACGTGGAGTTCCCGTGCGTCCTACGCGGATTGGGCCTTCGGCCTGTTCCGCAGCGACCCCGAGGCGCAGCGTCATCACGGGCTGACCTACGTGATGTTCCCGCTGACGGCCGAGGGCGTGAGCGTGCGGCCCATCCCCCAGCTCGACGGCGAACCCGGCTTCGCCGAGATCTTCCTCGACGACGTCTTCGTCCCCGATCACGACGTGATCGGCGCACCGAACGAGGGTTGGCGGGTGGCGATGGCCACCTCGAGCAACGAGCGTGGCCTCTCGCTGCGCAGCCCCGGCCGGTTCAGCGCCACCGCGCAACGCCTGATCGACCTGTGGCAGCAGACCTGCGACCCCGCCGATACCGCCGCCCGCAACGCCGTGGTCGACGCCTGGCTCGGAGCCGAGGCCTACCGGCTGCACACATTCGGCACGGTCACCCGCCTGCAGGACGGCGGCCAGCTCGGCGCCGAATCCTCCATCACCAAGGTCTTCTGGTCCGACCTCGACATCGCCATGCACGAAACAGGCCTCGACCTGCTCGGAGCGGCCGCCGAGCAGCGCAGCTCGTGGACCGACGGCTACCTGTTCTCCCTCGCGGGCCCGATCTACGCGGGCACCAACGAGATCCAGCGCAACATCATCGCCGAACGCCTCCTCGGCCTGCCACGGGAGAGCAAGCGATGAACGCCCGCTTCTTACTCAGGCTCGAGCAGCGCGCGGGCGAGGTACGCACGGCCAGGTCGGCGCGGCCGGGTGATGCGCGCGCCGCCCGCGCGACGACGACCGGCGAGACAGAGCGCATCGACCGCACGAAGACAGGAGATGTGCGATGAGATTCGCGCTCAGTACCGAACAGCTCGACTTCGCGGCCGAGCTGCGCAAGATCTTCGACGCGGGCCAGGTGCCCGCCGCCGTGCGCGCATGGTCGTCGGGTGACACCGCTCCCGGCCGCGCGATCCTGCGGCAGGTGGCGGACATGGGCGTGTTCGGCTTGATCGTGGACGAGGAACACGGCGGCGCCGATGCGACCGCGGTCGATCTCGTCGTGGCCCTGGTCGAGCTGGGTCGCGCGGCCGTACCCGGTCCGGTGATCGAATCGGCCGCCGTGATTCCGGCGCTGCTGCGACAGCTCCCTGATGCGGCCGAGCGCTGGCTGCCGACCGTGGCGAGTGGTGAACTGCTCGGCACGATCGCCTTCGAGCACGGCGGCCGCACCGTCGCGCTCGACGCGGATACCGCCGACCTCGTGTTGGTCGCCGGTAATGCACACGTCTCCACAGGTCGACCCGCACGTCCCGACGAGGCGCCTACGCAGGCCGCCGCAGCTGAGCGCTCCGGCGAACACGGCGCGCGCCGGTTCGAGAGTGCGGCGGTGATCGCGTCGATCGATCCCGCGCGCAAGCTGTTCGCAGCGTTGCGCGACGAGGTGCTGGCGGAGGCGGCAGAGGACGCCGTCGACTTCGCCTTCGACCTGGGTGTGCTGGCCTGCGCCGCGCAACTGCTCGGTGCCGGCCGGGCAATCCTCGATCAGACCACCGCTTATGCCAAGCAGCGCAAGCAGTTCGGCCGCGTCATCGGCGAATTCCAGGCCGTGAAGCAGCAGCTCGCGGATGTGCGGATCGCGCTGGACCTGGCGGAGCCGCTGCTGTACCGCGCCGCACTCACCCTCGACTCCGCCGACCGCGCCCGCGATGTCTCGGCAGCGCTGGTGGCCTGCGGCGATGCCGCCCACCGTGCCTCGCGGGCGGGTCTGCAGGTACACGGCGCCATCGGCTACACCGCCGAATGCGACCTGTCGCTGTGGCTCACCAGGGTCGCGGCCCTGCGCACCGCCTGGGGCACGGCCGAATTCCACCGCGCCAGGATTGCCGCCGCACTCCGCGCGACGGCAGCGAGCTGAGATGTTGTGCCCGACATGATGTCCACCCTTTCGCGCGCACAGCTCGTCTACCCCGTGTGGCGGCCGGGTTCGACGCGATCCGAGGCACGGCCCGGCTGTGCGCATTCCATCACCGACTTCGCCGAGGAATCCCATGTCATCGAATGAACTGCTCGAATTCCGCTCGTCGGTGCGGGCGCTGCTGGCCAAGCACGCGACTCCGGAAGCCCTTCGCGCGGCGATGGACAGCGACCTCGGGTTCGACCCGAAGTTGTGGCAGCTGTTGTGCGAGCAGGTGGGGGTCGCGGCCCTCGCGGTGCCTGAGCAGTGGGGCGGCGTGGGCGCGAGTCTCGTCGAATCGCTCATGGTCGTCGGCGAATTGGGCCGGGTGCTGAGCGGCGTGCCGATGCTCGGTTCGGCCGTACTCGGTGTCCAAGCCGTCCTGTTGGCCGGCGATGAGCAGGCTTGCGAGCGGCTGCTCCCCGATCTCGCCGAAGGCTCTCGCACGGCCGCGCTGTGCTGGGCGGATTCCCAAGGTTGGGATGACTACGGCGTTCGCGCGGAAGACGGATCACTCAGCGGGACAGCGCATTACGTGCTGCACGGCGCCCAAGCGGACGTCCTGCTCGTACTCACCGCCGACGGATTGTTCGAAACCTCCCCTACCGCAGCAGGTGTCACTGTGACGCCGACTCCAGGACTCGACCACACCCGCGCCTTGGCGAGCATCACCTTCACCGAAACCCCGGCGACCAGGCTCGGCGACCCGGGCACCCGGCTGCGCGACATCGCGTGGGCGGCACTGGCCGCCGAACAGGTCGGCGCGGCCCGCCGCTGCCTCGAGATGACGGTCGAATACACCAGCGCGCGCGTGCAGTTCGGCAGGCCGATCGGCAGCTTCCAGGCGCTCAAGCACCGCATGGCCGATATGTACGTGCTCGTGGAATCGGCGGAATCGGCCGCGCTGCTGGCCGCCCGATCGCTGGCGGCGGGCAGTGATTCGGCCGCCGAGGACGTGTGGGTGGCCCGCACCTACTGCACCGAGGCGTTCAGCACGGTGGCCGCCGAGACCATCCAGTTGCACGGCGGGATCGCCATCACCTGGGAACACGACGCCCACCTGTACTTCAAGCGTGCCCACGCCACCGCGGAACTGTTCGGGACCGCGCGCCGTCCGGTCGCCGCTTGACCGTGCCCTCCTGAAACCCCAGCTCCGACCCCCGGAGCTGGGGTTTCGTACGTTGTGGCCCGTTTCACGACGCACCTGCCTGATTTAGATAGTTAGCTTATGCAATAATTTTCCTGTGCAGCAGAACGAGCAGCCATCAGCAGACGACATCGTGGTCGACCTGTTGGTCACTGCCGGTCGGCTCACCCGGCTCGCCGGGGCGGTCAGCTCCGACGACCTGCCCCGCGCGATGCTGCGCGCCCTCGCCGTGCTCGAGGAGCACGACGGCCTACGGGTCAGCGAATTCGCCCGCATCGATCGATGCTCACAACCGGCGGCAACGGCGCTGCTCGGTCGGCTCGTCGCCGACGGATTCGCCACCCGCACCAAGGACCCGAGGGACTCGCGGGCAGTGCGCGTCGAACTCACCCCGGCGGGCCGGAACCGCCTCACCCGCGCCAGACGCGCCTACGCGGCCGCCTTGGCGCCCGGGCTCGCCGATTTCGACCTCGACCGGCTGATCCGGCTCGACACCGACATGAACGACCTGCTGACAGCCCTGCGCGCGGTTGCCCGCGGTCACCAGTGAAGCAACCAGGAGCGCTCATGAGCATCTCTCCGTTGACTCGCGACAACGACGCCGCGGCCACCTCCACCGGCCAGCCGAAAGCCGTCTGGGCCGTCGCCTTCGCCAGCGTCATCGCGTTCATGGGCATCGGCCTCGTCGATCCCATCCTCAAACCCATCGGCGAACAGCTGAACGCCAGCCCCTCGCAGGTCTCGCTGCTGTTCACCAGCTACATGGCCGTCACCGGCGTCGCCATGCTGGTCACCGGCGTCATCTCCAGTCGCTTCGGCGCCAAGAAGACCCTGCTGTCGGGCCTGGCGATCATCATCGTGTTCGCCGCGCTGGCGGGCATGTCGAGCACCATCGGCGAGATCATCGGCTTCCGTGCCGGGTGGGGGCTCGGCAACGCCCTGTTCATCGCGACGGCGCTGGCGACCATCGTCGGCGCGGCCACGGGCGGCGTCGCCAAGGCGATCATCCTCTACGAGGCGGCCCTCGGCATCGGCATCGCGACCGGACCGCTGCTCGGTGGGGTACTCGGTGGAATCAGCTGGCGGGGGCCGTTCTTCGGCGTGTCGGTGCTGATGGCCGTCGCCTTCGTCGCGATCGTCGTGCTGCTGCCCGAACTGCCCAAGCCCGCGACCCCCACCTCGATCAGCGCGCCGTTCAAGGCGCTGCGGCACCGCGGGCTGCTCACCGTCAGCATCACCGCGTTGCTCTACAACTTCGGCTTCTTCACTTTGCTCGCCTACACGCCGTTCCCCCTCGACATGGGCACCTACGCGATCGGTTTCATCTTCTTCGGGTGGGGCGTGATGCTCGCGGTGGCCTCGGTGTTCCTCGCCCCGAGACTGCAGGCGCGCTTCGGCACGCTGCCGATGATGGGGCTGTCCCTCGGCCTGTTCGCCGCCGACCTGGCGCTCATGGCGCTGTACGCCGAGCACAAGATCGTGCTGATCGTCGGGGTCGTGGTCGCCGGGCTGTTCCTCGGCGTGAACAACACCCTCATCACCGAGGCCGTGATGATCTCCGCGCCGGTCGAGCGGTCGACCGCGTCGGCGGCCTACAGCTTCGTCCGGTTCGCCGGCGGCGCGGCCGCGCCCTGGGTGGCGGGCAAGCTCGGCGAGCACAGCGTGTCCCTGCCGTTCTGGCTCGGCGCGGCGTGCACCGCCGCCGGGGTCACCGTCCTGTTCCTCGGGCGCGGCGCCCTGGCCCACATCGACGAGCACGACCCCGCGCCGCACAGCATCGAGGAAGCCCAGGCGCTCACCGTCGGCGACTGAGGCTTTATTCGGGAACCTCGAGCACGCCCTCGTCGACCGCCCACTCGATCGTCTTCTGCAGCGACGGACAGGTGTCCGGCCGACCGGGCCGGGCACCGTGGGAACTCAGCTCGGCGAAGACCGGACAGCGCGTGTCGGGCCGCTCGGTCCACTGCACCGAGGTCTGGTGCGCGCTGTACTTGCGCACCAGCACCTCGGTGCCGCAGGCCTGACACCGCAGCGGCGTCAGGCCTTCGTCGAGATACCGTTGCTGGTCGAGGGCGGTCTGGGCCCGCACCGCCGCCCGGCGGGCGGGCTGATCGGCGAAATCCGGTGCCTTGGCCCAGCTGGCGGCCATGTCACACGCCCGCTTCCTCGGCCTTGCGCCGCAGGTTCTCGGCGACCTCGGCCTCCCATGCCTCGTTCGCCTTGGTCGTGTCGACCTCGAACTCGAAGCGCTGGGTCATCTTCTCGGTGACATCGGCGATGTCCACGTAGAACTGGTCGTACCAGCGCCGCAGCTGGTAGACCGGGCCGTCCTCCTCGCACAGCAGCGGATTCTCGACCTTGGACTTGTGCTTCCAGATCTCCACGTCCTGCAGGAAGCCGTCGCCGAAGAACGTGGTCATCGTGTTGGCCAGCTTGGTCGCGGTCTCGTCGTCGATGCCCTTGGGCTTCTCGACGGTCAGGCCCCACTGCAGCACGAACGAGTCCTGGGTGACCGGGTAGTGGCAGTTGATCAGCACCACCTTCATCTCGTACCCGCTGTAGATGTTGATCAGCGGGTTGATCATGTAGGACGGACCGAAGTACGACGCCTCCGACTTGAGCAGCGTCTCACCGCCGTGCTTGGCCGCCATGCCGATATCCGGGCGGCCCTTGGTCTCCAGGAACTGGGTAGCCACATGGCCTTCGAAGACGTTCTTGAAGTACGTCGGGAAGGCGTAGTGGATGTAGAAGAAGTGCGCCATGTCCACGACGTTGTCGATGATCTCGCGGCAGTTCGCACCCTCGATCAGCAGCGAGTTCCACGTCCAGTCGGTCCAGCCGCTGTCGTGGGTTTCGCTCGGATTGCCGTCCGCGTCGGTGTACACGCCCTCGATGTGGGGGATCGTGACCTCGGGCGGCGGTTCGTTGCCCTCGTGGTCGTGCCAGACGAACAGCTGACCGTTGCGTTCCAGCGTCGTCCACTTGCGTGTGCGCGCCAGCGGCGGCACCCGGCGGCCGTAGGGGATCGCGGTGCACTTGCCGCTCGCCCCCCAGCGCCAGTCGTGGAACGGGCAGGCGATGTCGTCGCCCTTCACCGAGCCCATGCTCAGGTCGCCGCCCATATGCCTGCAGTAGGCGTCGAGCACACGGAGCTGGTCGGACGTATCGGCCCAGATCACGAGTTTGGTTCCGAAGATCTCGACCGCGTGCGGTTTACCGTCGCGGAACGTCTTCGCGAGACCGACGCAGTGCCAGCCGCGCGCGAACCTGGTCGGCGTGGTACCGACATCGAGTTCTCTCACCTTGGGGTTGACTGCCATCCCGAACCCTCCTTCTTCACTAGAACACGTTACAAAATACGGCCGGTTCACGCTAGCTGTCCGCGTTATTCCCTTCTCGACAGGAATGGGAACCTGTTCTAGTCTCAGAGACGAACGAGAACAGTTTGTCGATTCCGACAGGGCAGGAACGGGCTGGCGAAATGACGCAAGAAGTGACCGAACGGGTCGAGGCGCTGCTGCCGACGCTGCGCGAACGCGCGCAGGAGGCCGAAGACCTGCGCCGCATACCCGACGAATCCATGAAGGCACTGCAGGAGACCGGGTTCTTCCGGCTGCTGCAGCCCAAGCAGTGGGGCGGGCATGCCGCCGACCCGGTGGTCTTCTACGACTCCGTGCGCCGCATCGCCAGTGCCTGCGGGTCGACGGGCTGGGTGGCGGGCATCATCGGCGTGCACAACTGGCACCTCGCACTGTTCGACCAGGCCGCACAGGAAGAGGTGTGGGGTGAGGACACCGACGTGCGGATCTCCTCGTCGTACGCCCCCATGGGCATGGGCCAGGCGGTCGACGGCGGGTACATCGTGCGCGGGTCGTGGGCGTGGTCCTCGGGCTCCGATCACGCGACCTGGGCAGTGCTCGGCGGACCCGTCATCAAGAACGGCAAGCCGGTCGACTTCGGCAGCTTCCTGATTCCGCGCTCGGAGTACCGCATCGACGACGTGTGGAATGTGGTCGGCCTGCGCGGCACCGGTTCCAACACCGTTGTGGTGGAGGACGTCTTCGTGCCGACGCACCGCTTCCTCAGCTTCCGCGCGATGAGCGAGGGCCGCTCGCCGGGCCTGGCGCAGAATCCCGATCCGGTGTACAAGATGCCGTGGGGCACAATCCATCCCACCACCATCTCCACCCCGATCGTCGGCATGGGTTACGGCGCCTACGAGGCACACGTCGAGCATCAGGGCAAGCGTGTGCGCGCGGCCTACGCGGGTGAGAACGCCAAGGACGACCCGTTCGCCAAGGTGCGCGTCGCCGAGGCCGCCAGCGATATCGATGCCGCCTGGCGTCAGCTCTCGGGCAATGTGGCCGAGGAGTACGCGCTGCTGGTCGCGGGCGAGGAAGTGCCGTTCGACCTGCGTGTGCGGGCCAGGCGCGACCAGGTGCGTGCCACCGGCCGGGTGATCGCCTCGATCGACAAGCTCTTCGAGTCCTCCGGCGCCACCGCGCTGGCCAACGGCACTCCGCTGCAGCGCTTCTGGCGTGACGCGCATGCCGGACGAGTACACGCGGCCAACGATCCCGAGCGCGCCTACGTGATGTACGGCACGCACGAGTTCGGGCTGCCCGTCACCGACGCCATGGTGTAGCCGATGACCCAGACCGCTGAGATCACCTACGCATCGACCTCACGCTTCGCGCAGGTCACCCCCTCGTTGAAGTTGCACTATCACGAAGCGGGCGTCGGCAACGGTCCGACTATCGTGCTGTTGCACGGTGGCGGACCCGGCGCCTCGGCGTGGTCGAACTTCGCCCGCAACATTCCGGTGCTGGCCGAGAACTTCCATGTGATCGCCTTGGACCAGCCGGGATTCGGCAAGTCCGACAAGCCGGTGGATCATCCGCAGTACTTCGTGCACGCGTCCACCGCGTTGCTCGCGCTGCTCGATCATCTCGAGATCACCGATCGTGTTCACCTGCTCGGCAATTCGCTCGGCGGCGGCACCTCGGTGCGGTTCGCGCTCGACAACCCCACGCGCGCGGGCAAACTCGTGCTGATGGGTCCGGGCGGGTTGAGCACCAACCTGTTCGCGCCCGACCCCACCGAGGGCGTCAAGCTGCTCTCGGCGTTCAGCTACGCGCCGACCAGGGAGAACCTCGAGAAGTTCCTGCGGATCATGGTCTTCGACCAGTCGCTGGTCACCGAGGAGCTCATCGACGAACGCTTCGCCCAGGCGAGCACCCCCGAATCGCTGGCGGCCATGCGCGCGATGGGCAAGTCCTTCGCGAGCGCCGACTTCGAGAAGGGCATGCTCTGGCGCGACGCCTACAAACTGCGTCAGCCGGTGCTGTTGATCTGGGGCCGTGAGGATCGGGTGAACCCGCTCGACGGCGCGCTCGTAGCAACCAAGGTGATTCCCCGGGTGCAGCTGCACGTGTTCGGCGGTTGCGGCCACTGGGCGCAGCTGGAGAAGTTCGACGAGTTCAACCGGCTCACACTCGATTTCCTCGGGAGCAAGTGATGAGTATTCGCGCACTGGGCTACATGCGCATCGAGGCCACCGACATGGCGGCCTGGCGCGAGTACGGTCTCAAGGTGCTCGGCATGATGGAGGGCACCGGGCTGAACCCCGATGCCCTCTACCTGCGCATGGACGATTTCGCCGCGCGACTGGTGATCGTCCCCGGCGAGCAGGACCGGCTGCTGGTCTCGGGCTGGGAGGTCACCGACGCGCGTGGCCTGCAGCAGTTGCGGGAGACCCTGGACAAGGCCGGGGTCGACTACACCGAGGGGACCAAGGAAGAACTGGGCGAGCGCCGCGTCGAGGGCATGATCCGGTTCCAGGACCCGTCCGGGAACACCCTCGAGGCGTTCTACGGGGCGCAGTACCTGGGTCGCCGTTTCGTGAGCCCCTACGGCCACAAGTTCGTCACCGCCGAACAGGGCCTCGGCCACGTGGTGCTGACCTGCACCGACGATGCCGCGGCGCAAGCCTTCTACCAGGATGTGCTCGGCTTCCGCCTGCGCGATTCCATGCGGCTGCCACCGCAGATGGTCGGGCGACCCGCCGACGGCGACCCCGCCTGGCTGCGTTTCTACGGCTGCAACCCGCGCCACCACGCGCTGGCGTTCCTGCCGCTGCCGAATCCCACCGGCATCGTGCACCTGATGGTCGAGGTGGAGAACTCCGACGACGTCGGCCTCTGCCTGGACCGCGCCCTGCGCAAGAAGGTGAAGATGTCGGCCACCCTCGGCAGGCACATCAACGACAAGATGCTGTCGTTCTACATGAAGACGCCGGGCGGATTCGACATCGAATTCGGTTGTGAGGGACTGGAAGTCGACGACGACAACTGGACGGCCCGCGAATCCACCGCGGTCAGCCTCTGGGGTCACGACTTCACCGTCGGATTCAAGCAGCAATAGGGAATGGCGGCGAGGGACATGACCGAACAGACACCGGCGATCGACGGCCGGCAATTCCGTAATGTGCTGGGACAGTTCTGCACCGGCATCACCGTGATCACCGCGCTCGACCCCGACGGTGCGCCGATCGGGTTCGCCTGTCAGTCCTTCGCCGCCCTCTCCCTCGATCCGCCGCTCGTGCTGTTCTGCCCCACCAAGGGGTCGCGCTCGTGGGCGGCGATCGAGGCGGCGGGCAAGTTCTGTGTGAACGTGCTCGCCGAGGAACAGCAGCCGACGTGCGCCCGCTTCGGCTCCCGCGAACCGGACAAGTTCGCCGGAGTCCCGTGGCACACCTCGGATCTGGGTGTGCCCGTGCTCGACGGTTCATTGGCGACTATCGAATGCACCGTCGACTCGGTGGTCGACGGTGGTGACCACTACATCGTCATCGGGTGCGTGCAGGCCCTGACGGAATCGGAGTCGACGACCAACGGCCGCCCGCTGCTGTTCTACCGTGGGCAGTACACCGGCATCGAACCGGACAAGACCACCCCCGCCCCCTGGCGCGCCGACCTGGACCACTTCCTCACCACCACCAGCCTCGACACCTGGTTGTAGGTGGCGCCTGTGCTCGAGTGAACACGCGTCGCCGCCGTGTACGAGCGGCGACGCCCGGTTGTGGGCTCAGCCGCGATCAGGGCCGACGACGACGCCTTGTCGTCGGCTTCGGGCACAGCCCAGCTTGTCGTCGTGACAGTCATCGTGGCCGGGTCGAGCGTGCCGACGCAGTGCGTCGCGGGCTCAGCGCGCCGCGATGAGGGCTGTCAGCAGGGCGGACGACAGCGCCGCGGCGTTGCTGTCGGGGGTTGCCCAGCTTCGGGTGGTGATCGTCATCGCCGCGGGGTCCGGTGCGCCGAGGCAGTGGGTCGCGAAGGCGGCGAAGAACTGGTCCGGGTCGATCAGCGTTTCGGGTGCGTGTACCCCTGGACGTGGGTTCGCGGCCAGCAGCAGCGCGCCGACAGCCAACGGGACGCCGGTGTTGTCGGCCATCGACAGGCCGGGGACCTGACTCAGCGCAGTGGCGACCCTTGCGGGCGAGCCGTCTCGTTCCCCCTCGGCGATGGCGAACAGCGGCGGCAGTCCACCGGCCGCGACGAGAGTTGCCGGGTCGGCCGGGAGCAGGCGTTCGAGGCAGGCGGCCAAGAGCGCCGCGCGATCGACGGTCAGCAGGCGGCGGTTCATCGCCCAGCGCAGTGCCAGTAGCGCGGCCGAGGTCGAACGATCGGCGACAACCACCGAGGTCGAGTCTTTGACACCGGGGAAAGCCAGCGGCAACGTGATCGCCTCCGGATGACCGAAGCTGCGGCCCTCACCGGCGCCGAGTCCCGGGTATTCGAGCCGAAACCGTTCCAGCGCAGGGCGTTCGACGCGCGCACCCGCCCTGGTCACCGGGATGTTCCCGCTGATCTGGCGCATGCCGTGCACGACGGCGGCGGTCGCCGCGGCGCTTTCCTCGGTGTGGGCCGAGTGGATGTTCCAACCCGTCACCAGGGAGTCGACCCGATCGAGCTCGGCGCCCGCCCGGACCGCGAGCAGGTTCGCCACGCCCGGACTCGCGCCCATGCCGAGCAGCGCCGTCACTCCGGCCGCTTTCGCCTCGGCGTCGAGTTCGAGCATGTCGGCGGTGGGTTGGGGGTCGTCGCAGATGTCGATGTAGTCGCAACCCGCGGCGATGGCGGCGGTCAGGATCGGCGGGCCGAAGCGGAAGTATGGACCCACGGTGTTCACCACGAGGTCCGCCTCGCGCAATGCCGCGGCGAGTGACGGACCGTCGGTGACATCGAGCGCTCGTGCTTCGGCACCGAGTTCCCCCGCGACCTTGCGCGCCGCCCGTTCGTCACGATCGGCGACCGTCAACGCGGTGACCCTGTCGTCGCCGCGCAGGACGCGCGCCGCGACGCGCCCCATTTCCCCTGCCCCACCCAGTGCCAGAACTCGCATCACTGCCTCCCCTTCGAATATATTGACTGTCATGACAGTAAATAAAATCGGCCGCCCCAGCAAGGCCCCCGAGCGGATCGCGCAGATCCTGCGGGCGGCGCGCTCGGTGGTAGCCGCCGACGGGTTCGCGAATACGACGCTGTCACGGGTCGCGACGGCGGCAGGTGTGCAACGCACCCTGGTGCTGCACTACTTCGGTAGCCGCGACGGTCTCATGCAGGCGTTCATCACCGACGCCGTCGCCGAGTACGGCGACAACCTGCTGCGCCTCGGCGCCGACGCGCCCGTCGAGGAACGGGTGGCGCGCATGTTCGAGCCCGGCGCCTACGCCGATCGCGACGATCTGGTGGTGTGGTGCGAACTGGTCGCACTGGCGGCTCGGGAACCCGTTGTGCGACAACGTCTCACGAACCTCTGGACGAACCGATGGCTGCCCGGCCTCGAACAACAACTCAGTGCCGCCTACCCGGCCGCATCACCGGATCGGGTTGCCGTCACCGCGTACGCCCTGGCCTGCCTGTTCGAGGCTCACTGGGCGTTCCACCTCCAAGGTGTGAACGAACCCCACCGCACCGAGCAGGCCAAACAGAGCGCCCACACTCTGCTGTCCGCCCTCGCCGCCACATAGGACCCGCCACAGCGCCTGCTGTCCGGCATCCGGTGCGCTCGTTACCCGGGTGCCGATACTGTCTGCGGCGCCAGTGGCAACCCACGGCCTTCGTTGCCGCGCGGAAGGTGGCGACCCTGGTCGTAAAACTGCTCATTCGGTGAGCATTTTGGCGAGCAAGATGGTTCCCATGAACGCGAGCATCGAATTCATCACCTGCGCCGACGCCACCGAATGGGAGGCGTGGCTGGCCGCGAACCACGCTTCGGCGGACGAGGTGTGGGTGCGGATCGCGAAGAAGGGCGCGCCGGAGCCCTCGGTGACGATCACCGAGACGCTCGACGGCGCGCTCTGCTACGGCTGGATCGACAGCCACCGGCGTTCCCTCGACGCGCATCACTACCTGCAGCGATACTCGCCGCGACGGGCCCACAGCCCGTGGTCGCAGGTCAATGTCGCCAAGGCCGAGGCATTGATCGCGGCCGGCCGGATGCGGCCCGCCGGCTACGCGGCGATCGAGGAGGCCGTCGCCGACGGGCGCTGGGCCGGAGCCTACGAACGGCAGAGCACCGCCGAAACCCCCGCGGAGCTGGCTGCGGCACTCGCCGAATCACCCCGTGCGGCATCGGCTTACGCGGCGCTCAGCCGTTCGGATCGGTATCGGCTCTTCCTCCCGATCCTCAAGGCCACCACGCCGCAAGAGCGGGCGGCCCGCGTCGCCCAAGCCCTCACCGCACTCTGACTCGCGACCGCTCTCAGCGTGGTCTTCAGAGCTCTTTCACCAGGATCGCGCGGGTGTAGAGGAGCGAGAATCCTCGGCCTTGCGCGTTCTGCTGCGACTTGGAACCGGGCGCGGTGGTGACTGTCGCCAGATCACAACCGGCATTCGCCGCATCGTTGAGACGTGTTATGAGCAGGGCGGTTTGGACGCCTCGTCGTCGATGCGACGGAAGAGTGGCCGCGCCCGCGAGGGCCGCGATCCCACCGTCGGTGCGCAGGCTCGCTCCACCGGCCGCTACCCCGTCACGGTAGGCGAGGTAGCGACGGGTCTCGTTGGCCGAAGCCATATCTCGCATCACCGAGGCAATCGCCTCGCGCGGGAATTCCTCGTGGTTCGGACCTTCGTCGGGATGGGCGAACCCGTCGACCACCACATCGAGCCACGCACCGAGATCCTCCCCGGCATCGAGCCGCACCTCCACGCCGTCCGGCACGGCGAACTCGTCGCCGTCCAACCGCATCCCGAGCACATTCTCGAAAGACATCAACCGATACCCCCGCCCCGTCAGCTCCTCCCCGATCCCCGCCTCACCCAACTGCGACAACTCCACCTGCACCGGACACCCGACCCGCGCATAAGCCGCCTCGATCGCCTCCCACTCCCCCACCGAAGGCACCCCACCGAACCCGACCCCCACCACCTTGTTCAACGGCGACCCCTCCCCCGCGAAACAGGCCGCCCCGCCCCCGATCTCCCGGACGAATCCCTCGACTCCCCGCCCTATCCCGACCCGAGCGGCCCCCACGATCGCCGCGGTCTCCACCCGCTCGATCCGTGCCGCCAAGTCCCCGCCGCAGAACAATGCCCGACCGTTTTCACTCATCCCCCACTTATATCCCCCTTGTCCAGCGAGTTTCCGGCCCCTGAACCAAGATCACCACGCTCAGGTGGCGGCGACTTCTCGGTCGATGCCGCCACCAGAGCGTGGTGATCAGGTGGTGACGCGTCTCGGGGCAGACAGCGAAACGGCGTGACCGAAAGGGTCACGCCGTTTCGGGATAGGGGGTGGTCAGGACGAAGCGGCTTCGCGTTGGAGTTCGAGGGCGATGTCGATGAGCTGGTCTTCCTGGCCGCCGACGAGTTTGCGCTTGCCCGCGCGGACGAGCATTTCGGCGGCGGAGACGTTGTAGCGCTCGGCTTGGCGTTCGGCGTGGCGGAGGAAGCTGGAGTAGACGCCCGCGTAGCCCATCATCAGGGCCTGGCGGTCCAGGAGGCATTCGGTGGGCATGGCGGGCCGGACGACGTCTTCGGCGGCGTCGGTGACGGCGAAGAAGTCGACGCCGGTCTTGATGCCGAGTTTGTCGCAGACCCCGATGAACGCTTCGACGGGGAGGTTGCCCGCGCCCGCGCCGAAACGGCGGGCCGAGCCGTCGATCTGGGTGGCTCCGGCGCGCACCGCGTAGACGGAGTTGGCGACGGCCAGGCCGAGGTTCTCGTGGCCGTGGAAACCGACCTGGGCATCGTCACCGAGCTCGGCGACCAGGGCGGACACGCGGTCCGAAACCTGTTCGAGCACAAGGGCACCGGCTGAGTCGACGACATACACGCACTGGCAACCGGCGTCGGCCATGATGCGCGCCTGCTTCGCCAGCTTCTCCGGGGTGGTGGAGTGTGCCATCATCAGGAACCCGACGGTTTCGAGGCCGAGTTCGCGGGCGAGACCGAAATGCTGGATGGAGACATCGGCTTCGGTGCAGTGCGTCGCGATGCGGCAGATCGAGGCGCCGTTGTCCTGGGAGATCTTGATGTCTTCCTTGACGCCGACACCGGGCAGCATGAGGAACGCGATCTTGGCCTGCTTGGCCGTTTCGGCCGCGGCTTTGATGAGTTCTTGTTCGGGGGTCTTGGAGAACCCGTAGTTGAACGAGGACCCACCGAGCCCGTCACCGTGGGTGACCTCGATGACCGGGACACCCGAACCATCCAGGGCGGCAACGATATTGCGTACCTCGTCCACCGTGAACTGGTGGCGTTTGTGGTGCGACCCGTCACGCAGCGAGGTATCGGTGACGCGGACATCGAGTTCGCCCGAGAAGGGCTTCAGGATTGTGCTCATTGCGGAAACTCCTTACACCCGAGCCGAGATGATCTGATCGGCCAGCACGTCACCGACGCGGGTCGCGGCGGCGGTCATGATGTCGAGGTTGCCCGCGTACGGAGGCAGGAAGTCGCCCGCACCTTCGACCTCGACGAAGATCGACACCTTCGCCATGCCGCCGGACACCACCGACGGGTCGTCGAACTGGGGTTCGTTGAGCAACCGGTAGCCGGGCACGTACTCCTGGATGGACTTCTCCATCCGCAGGATGCTGTCGGCGATGGCGTCGCGGTCGGCGTCTTCGGGAATCGAGCAGAAGATGGTGTCGCGCATGATCATCGGCGGCTCGGCCGGGTTCAGGATGATGATGGCCTTGCCACGCTGGGCGCCACCGATCGTTTCGACACCCTTGGAGGTGGTCTTGGTGAACTCGTCGATATTGGCGCGGGTACCGGGCCCGGCCGACACCGACGCCACCGACGCCACGATCTCGGCGTACTGCACCGGCACCACCCGCGAAACGGCCGCGACCATGGGGATGGTCGCCTGCCCACCACAGGTGATCATGTTGACGTTCGGCGCGTCCCGCAGCGAATCCAGGTTCACCGGCGGAATCACGGCCGGGCCGACAGCGGCGGGAGTGAGGTCGACGGCGCGGATGCCCGCGGCCTCGTACTTCGGCGCGTACGCACGGTGCACGTAGGCGGAGGTGGCCTCGAACACCAGATCGGGTTTCTCGTCGAGGGCGAGCAGCCAGTCCGCGCCCTCGGCGGAGGTTTCCAGGCCGAGCCCACTCGCGCGCTTCAACCCCTCGGAGTCCGGGTCGATGCCGATCATCCAGCGCGGCTCGATCTTGTCCGAACGCAACAGCTTGTACAGCAGATCGGTGCTGATATTGCCGGACCCCACGATCGCGGCGGTGACTTTACTTGTCACGAAATACTCCTAGGTTCAGCTGAAACGCAGACGGACAGAACCGAGTCCGGTGAATTCGGCGAGGAAGTCGTCGCCGGGTCGGGCGTCGATCGCGCGCGTGCAGGAGCCGGGCAGCACGATGTCTCCGGCTTTGAGCCGCACTCCGAAGGTCGCGACCTTGCGCGCCAACCAGGCCACCGCGATCACCGGATCACCGAGCACCGCGTCACTGCGGCCCTCGGCGACGACCTCACCGTTGCGCGTGAGGACCGCGTCGATGGCCTTGATGTCGATATCCGAAGGGGCGACCCGCTGTTTACCGAGGACGAACCCGGCCGAGGATGCGTTGTCGGAGATCGTGTCGACCAACCCGATCTTCCAGTCGTTGATCCGCGAATCGATCAACTCGATCGCCGGCGCGTAGGCGACGGTCGCGGCCAGCACGTCGGCTTCGGTGCAGTCCTCGCCGGGCAGGTCCTTGCCCAGGACGAATCCGACCTCGACCTCGACGCGGGGCAGCAGGTACTGGGAGGTGTCGACGGGGACGTCTTCGAAGACTTCCATCTCGGCGAGCAGGTGCCCGTAGTCGGGTTCGTCGACGCCCATCATCTGCTGCATCGCCTTCGACGACAGCCCTACCTTGTGCCCGACGACCTGGGCGCCGTCGCGCAGTCTGCGCTGGATGTTGAGCAACTGGATCTCGTAGGCGTCGACCACGTCGATGCCGGGGTACCGGTCGACCAGCGGCGGCACGGCCACCCGATCGTGTTCGGCGCGCGCCAATTCATCGGCGAGTTCACTCCGCTGCGCGTCGGACAGCACGGGTACCTCCTGGTAAATCTGCTCGGCCGGACAGGCAAACTGTAACCGGTTTCGGAGCCGAATATCTGCTCTTCTTCCAGACAACATAGCGCAACCGCGTACTGATTCTATAACGTGTTCTACATGAGTGATCGGGAATACGATGTGGTGGTCGTCGGGAGTGGCGCCGCTGGAATGACCGCCGCCCTCACCGCGGCGCACCACGGGCTGAGCGTGGTGGTGCTGGAGAAGGCGGCGCACTACGGCGGGTCGACCGCCCGGTCCGGGGGCGGGGTGTGGATTCCGGGGAACAAGGCGCTGCTGGCCTCGGGTCGTCCGGACGATCGCGAGGAGGCGCGCACCTACCTGCACAGCATCATCGGCGACGCGGTGCCCGCCGAGAAGATCGACACCTACCTCGATCGCGGCGCCGAGGCGTTCGACTTCGTGCTCGACCACACGCCGCTGAAAATGAAGTGGGTCCCCGGCTACTCCGACTACTACCCCGAGGCGCCGGGCGGGCTCGGCCAGGGGCGTTCCTGCGAACCCAAACCGTTCAACGGCAAAAAGCTCGGCGCGGAACTGGCCAATCTCGAACCGCCCTATGCCAAGGCGCCGCTGAACGTGGTCGTCATGCAGACCGACTTCGTGCGGATCAACCTGATCCGTCGCCACCCCAAGGGGCTGATGCGGGTGCTGCGCGTCGGCGCGCGCACCTACCTGGCCAAGTTCACCGGCAAGCACCTGCTCGGGATGGGTCAGTCGCTCGCCGCCGCCATGCGCAAGGGCCTGCTCGACGCGAACGTGCCGGTGCTGCTCAACACCCCGCTCACCGACCTGGTGGAGACCGACGGACGGATCACCGGCGTCAAAGCCACCGTCGACGGCGAATCGGTCACCTTCACCGCGCGCTACGGCGTGATCCTCGGCAGCGGCGGTTTCGAACGCAACGCCGACATGCGCGCCAAGTACCAGCGACAACCGATAACCACTGAGTGGACAACCGGTGCCGCGGCCAACACCGGCGATGGCATCGTCGCGGGTATGGCGGCAGGAGCGACGGTCGGGTTCATGGAGGACGCCTGGTGGGGTCCGACGATCTTCAAGGGCGGCAAGCCCTGGTTCGCGCTGGCCGAACGCAACCTGCCCGGCACCATCATGGTCAACGACCGCGGCGTGCGCTTCGGCAACGAGTCGGCCCCGTATGTGGAGGCCGTGCACACCATGTACGGCGGCGAGTACGGCCAGGGCCCTGGTCCCGGCGAGAACGTGCCCGCCTGGCTGGTGTTCGACCAGCGCTACCGCAACCGCTACATCTTCGCGGGTCTGCAACCGGGACAGCGTTTTCCGAAGCGCTGGATGGAGAACGACAACATCGTCAAGGCCGACACGATCGCCGAACTCGCCGCCCGCATCGGAGTCCCCGCCGACGCGCTCGCCGGCACCGTCGAGCGGTTCAACGGCTTCGTCGCCAAGGGCAAGGACGAGGACTTCGGTCGCGGCGACAGCCACTACGACCGCTACTACGGCGACCCGACCGTGAAGCCCAACCCATGCCTGGCCGAGATCTCGCAGGGCCCGTTCTACGCCGCGAAGATCGTGCCCGGTGACCTGGGCACCAAGGGCGGCCTCGTCACCGATACCGCCGGACGCGTGCTGCGGGAAGACGATTCGGTGATCGACGGCCTCTACGCCGCGGGCAACTGCAGCTCCCCGGTGATGGGACACACCTATGCGGGCCCCGGCGCGACCATCGGCCCCGCGATCACCTTCGCCTACCTGTCCGTGCTCGACATCGTCGCCAAGAAGTCCGAGGAAGTGAAATAGTGCCCATCGATCCACAGGTCGCGCTCGGCGCGGCACTGCCGAGTCGCGAATTCAGCTGGACCCCCACGGATGTGCAGCTCTACCACCTGGGTCTCGGCGCGGGCGCGCGCTGCACCGACCCGGTCGAGCTGCGTTATCTCGACGACAGCGAACCGCAGGTGCTGCCCACCTTCGCCACCGTCGCCCCGACCCTCGGCGAGACCGCCGCGCCGCGCGTGAGTTTCCCGGGTGTCGAGATCGACCTGGCGAAGGTGGTGCACGGCCATCAGGAAGTGTTGGTGCACAAGCCGATTCCCGCGTCGGGCAAGGCCGTGTCCGTCGGCCGGATCTCCGAGGTCTGGGACAAGGGCAGCAATGCGGTGATCGTGCAGGAGCACACCGTCACCGGCGCCGACGGGGAGCCGCTGTGGACGGCGCGCTCGTCGATCTTCGCCAAGGGCGAGGGCGGTTTCGGTGGCGAACGCGGACCGAGCACCAAAGCCGAGCTGCCCGATCGCGCCCCCGACGCGGAACTCACCACCGCCACCCTGCCGCAGCAGGCCCTGCTCTACCGCCTCTGCGGTGACCGCAACCCACTGCACTCCGATCCCGAATTCGCGAAGGCGGCCGGTTTTCCCGCGCCGATCCTGCACGGGCTGTGCACCTACGGCGTGGTCTGCAAATCGCTCACCGATGTCCTGCTCGACGGCGACGCCACCCGCGTCGCGGGCTTCCGTGCGAAGTTCACCGGCGTGCTCTACCCCGGCGAAACCCTACGCACCAAGGTCTGGCGGGAGGCCGACACGCTCGTCGCGGTGGTCACGGCCGTCGATCGCGACGACGCGCCCGTCCTCGGCGACGTCACCCTGCGCATCGCCTGAACTGAACACCTGATCACCACGCTCTGGTGGCGGCATCGGCCGAGCGGCCGCCGCCACCAGGGCGTGGTGATCTCGGTCAGGATGGGGGGAGGGTGGTGTGGGGAGATTGGGGGGTGAGTGTGGTGGTGAGGAAGGCGTAGATGGTGACTATGAGGATGGGGGCGGCCAACGGGGCCCAGGCCAGGTGGACGGGGACCAGGGCCGCGGTGGTCGCGGCGATGGTGAACAGGACTGCGCCGCCTACCGAGGGGATGGTGGTGGGGACTACGCCTTCGGGAGCGTGCAGGACCGCGGCGTTGAGAAGGTAGGTCGTTGCTACCAGACCTGTTGCCGCGGAGGCGATTACACCTACGTCGGCGAAGGCGAGGGCGGCGACCGCGGTGAGGACCGCGGCAACCGAGGCGGGGCGCCACCACCAGCTCGCGATGACGAAAGCCAGGGCCGGTACGCCGAGGATCGGATTGATCAGGGCGACCGAGGCGACGAGCAGCAGGCCGGCCAGCAGGGCGAGGAATCTGGTCATCGGCGCACCCGCACTGTTCGGCGGTGTTCGGGGAGCAGGCGCATGGCCTGGTCGAGGCGGGTGCCGTCGGGCCAGGCGATGATGTCGACGCCGACGGTGCCCATGTCGCGATACATCGAGGCCCGCTCGAGCTGCCACATCTTGGCCATGGTCGGGTCGAGGCCATCGGCGAAGGGGGTACCGCGCAGCACGTCGACGGCGACCACCACGTGACCGCGTTTGCGCAGATCGATGAGGGCGAGCGCGAATTGGGTGTCGAGCAGGGTGGAGAAGGCGACGATGATGGCGCCGATCGGCACCGCGGCGTGCGGGGCGAGGGTGCCGGTGTGCTCGACATGTTCGTCACCGACACCGAGCACGGTGTCGACGATCCGGTAGAACTGCCTGCGCCCGATATCGGGACGCAACCAGCGCGGCGACTCACCGAGGCACACCACGGCGGTGCGGTCACCGGCCTGCAGCGTGGACTGCACTACCTGGGCGGCGCCGCGCACCGACAGTTCCAGCGAATCGCTGGCGGGGCCGGGTGCCTGCTGGGAGGTGTCGACGAGGACGACCACGTCGGCCGAGCGGTTGGTGAACCGCTCGGTGACATAGAGCCTGCCGCGACGCGCGCTCACCGGCCAGTTCACGGTGCGCAGCTGGTCGCCGGGGGCGTAGGCGCGGATGTCGGCGTATTCGACACCCGGCCCGTGCTTGCGGGTGAGGTGGGTGCCGATGCGATCGGGCAGTTCGGTGCGCGGCATGCGCATCCGCTGCGGATCGGCGATCGGGTAGACGTAGAGATTCGCCGCGGGCAGCTCGGCGGTGGCGACGGCGAGCCCGGCGGGGCTCAGTGCGGTCACCGCGGCCTGCACCGGGTAGCGCCCCCAGCGGGTGGCCGAGAGTGCCAGCCGCATCCCGGCCGGTGCGCCACCGGAATCGTGGGATTCCTCCACCTCGAGGTCGAGACCGGTGAGCGGAACCGGGGCCATCCGCAGCAGCGCGTGCCCGCTCTCGACGAACGCCGCGGCGACGGCGGTGACGACCTCGCCCTCGAAACAGCGGACGGTGCCGCTGCCGTCGACCTGGATTCTGGTCGGGTTCTGCTGCCACGGTGCGGTGGCGAGCACCCCGAGCATCGGCGCGGCGAAGACGACGAGCTGCCACTGCCCGCGCAGCACCGCGACGACCAGCGCCGCCGCGGCGCAGCCGGCGAGGATGAACACCAAGGGCGCCGGGCGCCACCTCAGGTCGACCTCGACGGTCTTCGATTCGTCGCGGTGCTTCATGTGCTCGTAGCGCGGGGAACCGGTAGCCTGCGCAGCAATTCGGCGATGACGTCCTCGCCGCGGATGCGCCGCACCCACATCTCCGGGCGCAGCGTGATGCGGTGCGCCATGGCAGGCACGGCGAGCGCCTTCACGTCCTCGGGGATCACGTAGTCGCGGCCGAGCAGCAGGGCCCGCGCGCGCGACATCTGCACCAGGTCGAGTTCGGCGCGCGGGCTGGCGCCGACCTCCACCTGCGGGTGGCTGCGGGTGGCGGAGGCAAGTGCGACAACGTAATTCACCACGTCGGGGTGCACGGTGACGAACTCGACCGACTGACGCATCTCCATCAGCCCCTGCGCGTCCACCACCTGGCCAACCTGCGGTGGGGTGGAACCACGTTCGAGCCTGCGCCGGATCATCTGGGTCTCGTCCTGCTCGGACAGGTACCCCAGGCGCAGCTGGATGGCGAACCGGTCGAGCTGGGCCTCTGGCAGCGGGTAGGTGCCCTCGTACTCGATCGGGTTGTCGGTGGCGAGCACGATGAAAGGCTGTGGGAGCAGGTAGGTTTCGCCGTCGATACTCACCTGCCCCTCGGCCATCGCCTCGAGCAGCGCCGCCTGGGTCTTGGGCGGGGTGCGGTTGATCTCGTCGGCGAGAAGCACATTGGTGAACACCGGTCCGCGCCGGAAGTTGAACCGCCCGGACGACATGTCGTAGATCGTCGATCCCAGCAGGTCGGCGGGCAGTAAATCCGGCGTGAACTGCACGCGGGTGAAATCCAGGCCGAGCGCGGCCGCGAAGGAACGCGCGATCAGCGTTTTGCCGAGGCCCGGCAGATCCTCGATGAGGACATGGCCTCCGGACAGCACGGCGATCATGATGAGTTGCATCTCATCGCGCTTGCCGACCACGACCCGGCCCAGCTCACGCAGTACTGCGTCGGAGCGCTGGACGGTCACGTTCAACGGCATTGTCATCGGTGGCCTCTAACCCCTCACATCGACTGCAATCGGCGCAGGATCTCGTCCAGCGCCGCCCTACCCGGTGCGCGACCCGTCTGGTCGCGCAACGACGAATTCGCCGGGTCCACCCAGCGCCACAGTTCGGGACCGAACTGCAGCTGACCGGCCGCCTCGATGGCTCTGCGGTTCTTGGATACCCGCATACCGGTGGACAATTCGAACTCTTTGGCCAGCAGCGGGCGCAGGTGCCGGTCCCAGTCGGCGCGGGTGCCGTCGGCGCGGGCGACGAGCATCTCGGCGCGGGCATGCCAGCGGCCGAGCATCTCGGCGGGGCCGTTGTCGATGTACTCGGTGAGCGGCTCCTCGCGCCGCACCCGGTAGCGCAGCGACCACACCAGCACACCGAGTGCGACAGCGACCGGTAAGGCGACGGCGAGCGGAAGCAGATCGCGGTCGAGCCGCAACAGCACGACCTCGAGCACCAGCACCGCGATCACCGCCGTCACGACCACGGTCGTCCGGTTGGACTTGATCTCTTCCCCGGGATTCACGCGACCTCCACGCGACGGGCCGCCCGACGTGGGCCGGTCATGCGGGCACCACCCGTCGCTGCAGGTCGGAGAGCACGATGCGCAGCAGTTGTTCGGCGCGCATGCGCTGCCATTCGAGCATCGAGTGGGGACTGAACCTGGCCTCTTCGAAGAGCGCGACGAGTTCGCGGGCGGAGGCGTCGTGCAGCACGCCGCTCTCGAAGGCTCTGGCCAGCACCTCCATCGGGGTGTCGGAGGCCTTCGGGCGGGCGATGCTGTCGGTGGACAGGCCGCGTTCCATGGCCACATAGCAGGCGATGATCGCGGTGCGCGGGTCCTGACCCGGCGCGTTCATGGCGGCCAGGCCCATCTCGGCGGCCCTGGTGAGCGAGTCGACATCGCTCGCGGACGGTGCGGCCGGCTCGTCGGCGACGGCTTGCTCGGGGGCGCGTCGGGCGGCGACCGCGACGGCGGCGAGCCCGGCCAGCGCGACCGCGATCAGGGTGATGGCCAGCCCCGCCGCGATCAGCAGGGCGGTACCGGTGAGTTCGGTGGGGCCCGCGGTGGGGTCGGGGGCGGGCGCGTCGGTGGGGGTCGGCACCGGGCCCGAGCCCTCGGACAGGGTCTCGGCGGCCGGGCGCACCGGCCGGGCGCCGGGCAGCAGGAACAGGGCGGTGACGCCCGCGGCGAACATCAGGGCGACGGTGGCGATGAGCATCGGCAGGAGCACCGCGAGCCTGCGCCACTGGATTCTCGGCAGCACGATGTCCTCGTGTTGCGGCTTGGCGAGCGGGAGGCGATGCTGGCTGGCGACGACGCCGGCCACCAGGATGACGATCGATACCAGCAGCAGCACCGGCATCACCGCGACGAGCAGCGGCGACGGGGCGCCCGATGACTCGTCTGATCCGGCGCCGGGGAGACTGCCCTGCAACGCGAAAGTCGCGCAGGCCACCAGTGCGATCACGACGATCGCCCGCGTAATGGGCTGATTCACCCCGATCACAGCTGTACCACCAAACCCCAGAGACTGCACAAATCAGCCACATAGTTACATGCCGGGCGGTTCGCTCGGGAGGAAATCGGCTCTTTTGGATTTCCTCCTATTCATTGTCCCCCTCGAGGCAAGGGGCACGCTACGCAGTGCGAACGGTGTGAGATCCGGTTAGTGAGAGTTCACCGAGCCGACTGGTGGTGCGCGCGAGATCCGGCACGAGGGGCGCCCCGGTGGTCAGCTCGGTGACGGGTTCGGCCGCGTGGATCGTGCACGGCAGGTCGGCGTCGTAGAGGATGTCGACCAGATTCACCAGTCGCATCGCCCAGTCGGGTGGCACCGTTCGCAGCGGCGGTACCGCGACCAGGGTCCAGCGGCGGAAACGTGTGGTCAGGCGCAGGTAGTCGGCGGCGCTGGTCGCGGCACCGCACAGGTGCTCGAAGGCGAAGGTCACCGCGTCGCCGTCGACGGATTCCGCGCGCACGGTTCGCCCGTCGGCCAGGTCGAGCACCACGCCGGGACCGGCGGTGCGCTCCATCGACACCACGTACCGGCCGGCACAGAATCCGTGGTCGGCACGGGTGCCGAGGGTGCGGTAGTCCAGCGGACCGTCGAGGGTCACGACCTCGAGGTGGGCGAGGATGCGCTCGATGGTCGGCACGAACCGGTCGTGGAACAGCGGGTTCGGCAGCAGACCCGCGGGCGGGTAGTTCGAGGTGACCACCAGGGTGCGACGTTCGGCGAACAGGGTGTCGAGCAGCCGGGCCACGAGCATGGCATCGCCGATGTCGTGCACGTGGAACTCGTCGAAACACACCAGATCCGCGTCACCCAGCAAACGTTCTATCGCATTTTCGATCGAACCCAGTTGGTGTACCGCGGTGTGCAAGGCGGCAAAAAAATTGTGGAAATGAAAGCGGCGCTTGCGAATCGGATCGGCCGAAGCGAAGAATCGATCCATCACCATTGTCTTGCCGCGCCCGGGCCTGCCGTGCAGATACACCCCGCGCGCCCGTTTACGCACCCGCCCGTTCCGATCGAGCAACTCCCCGAGCCGCCGCGCCGCCGCCGTCTGCCCGGAATCGAGAACCACCGTCACACCGACCTCCTCGTCCCACCCAGTTGTAGTGGGGCGAGGAAGCCGGGCAACAGACATGGTGATGTGCTCAACAGGTGCGCTGAGTCACCCCGGCGCGAAATCTCAGGCGGTGAGCACCAATCCGGAGGTCGGGACGCCGGTGCCCGCGGTGACGACGATGCGTTCCAGGTCGTCGACCTGGTTCACCGAAGTGCCACGGATCTGGCGGACCGCTTCGGCGATGCCGTTCATGCCGTGGATGTAGGCCTCGCCGAGCTGGCCGCCGTGGGTGTTTAGGGGTAGGCGGCCGCCGAGTTCGATGGCGCCGTCGGCGATGAAGTCCTTGGCTTCGCCGCGACCACAGAAACCCAGTTCCTCGAGTTGCATGAGGACGAAGGGGGTGAAGTGGTCGTAGAGGATGGCGGCCTGCATGTCGGTGGCCGTGAAACCGCTGTGCGCCCAGAGCTGTTCGCCGACCAGGCCCATTTCGGGCAGGCCCGTCATGGCGTCGCGGTAGTAGCTGGTCATCACGTACTGGTCGGGGCCGCTGCCTTGGGCGGCCGCTGCGATGACGGCAGGACGCTGCGGCAGGTCACGGGCGCGTTCGACGCTGGTGACGACGATGGCGACACCGCCGTCGGATTCCTGACAGCAGTCGAGCAGATGCAGGGGTTCGGCGATCCAGCGCGAATCCTGGTGTTGCTCCAGCGTGATCGGCTTGCCGTAGAAGAAGGCGTTCGGGTTCACCGCGGCGTGCTTGCGATCGGCGACGGCCACCTTCCCGAAGTCGGCGCTGGTCGCACCGGTGACGTGCATGTACCGGCGCGCGACCATCGCCACCTGCGCGGCGGGTGTCCCGAGGCCCTGGGGATAGGCCCAGCCCGCGTCGATCCCCGAGGACGTCGGTGCGGCGGCGAGCGCGGGCGAGAACTGGCCGAAGCGGGCGCCGGAGCGCTCGTTGAAGGCGCGGTAGGCGACCACCACGTCGGCCACACCGGTGGCCACCGCCATCGCCGCCTGCTGCACGGTGGCACACGCCGCGCCGCCGCCGTATCCGATGTGGCTGAAGAACTTCAGGTTCGGGATGCCGACTGCCCTGGCCACAGCGGCCTGGGTGTTGGTGTCCATGGTGAAGGTGGTCAGACCGTCGACATCGGCGGGGCTGAGACCCGCGTCGGCCAGGGCAGCGGTGACCGCCTCCGCGGCCAACCGCAGTTCGCTGCGGCCGGAGTCCTTGGAGAAGTCGGTGGCACCGATACCGACGACGGCCGCGCGGCCGGACAGCGTGCTCATTTCGGCTCCAGATCGGGGACGGCGATGACCGAGGTCGCGATGATGTGCTCACCGAGGCTGTCGCGGCCACGGACGTCGATGGTGATCAGGGTGTCGTCGATGTCGGTGACGGTGCCCGAAAGGGTCAGCGTGTCACCGGCATACAACGGAACCCCGAGACGCAGCGCGATCGACTTCACCCGGGCGCGCGGTCCGGCCCAGTCGGTGACGAAACGCTGCACCAGGCCGGTGTCGGTGAGGATGTTGACGAAGATGTCGTCGGAACCGCGCTGCACGGCCTTGTCGCGGTCGTGGTGCACGTCCTGGAAGTCCCTGGTGGCCAGGGCGGTACTGATCACGAAGGTGGGATCGGCATGGATCACCAACTCCGGCAGGGTGGTTCCCACCGCGAGAGCGGCGGGATCGATGGTGGTTGTCACGAGCGGGTCCTTTCCGGACGGGCAGAGCGAGTCGACTCGGCGCACCCCGCGCACTGTTCCGCGATGGTTGGGCGGATCACGCGCGAGGAGGTGCCGCGCTCACCGCTCGGCCTGCCAATACGGCAGCACGGTGCCGTCGGCCAGCTTTTCGAAGGCCGCGCGCACCGGCAGGTCGATGGCGACCTCGGCCGGGTCGATGCCGCGCAGTTCACCGAGCATCCGCACGCCTTCGTCGAGTTCGACCAGCGCGACCACGAACGGTAGCTCCCGGCCGGGCACCTTCGGCGCGTGGTGCACGACGAAGCTGAACACCGTGCCGGTGCCAGCGGCGACGACGTAATCGGTCGGCTCGGCCTTGTCCTGCCACAGCGCCGGAATCGGCGGGTGCCGCAGCGTGCCGTCGGGCAGACGCTGGATGCGCAGTTCACCGGCTTGCGTTCCAGCCCAGAAGAACTCGGTGTCGCGGGAGATCACCGGACCCACCCGCTCGGCGGGCGCGACCTCGACCGCGTCCGTCGAGGTGGCGGCGGCATCGGCAGGCGAGTGGGCGGCCGGTGCGTACTTGAGGATCCGGAACAGCATCTCGGTGACCACCTCGTCACCGACCGTCCAGGTGGTGGTGAAGGTGAGGAACCAGCCGTCGCCGAGGCCGGTTCGCTTGGGCCCCTTGAACTCCGAGAGACGGCTGGTGACCGTCACTTCCTCACCCCGACGCAGGTACCGGTGGTAGGTCTGCTCGCAGTTGGTGCCGACGACGGAGGTGTAGCCCGCCGCGTCGAGCAGTTCGTTGACGCGGCCGATGGGATCGTCGGCGGCGCGCTCGCCGTGCAGACCGGTCATCGTCCAGACCTGCGCCATGGCGGGCGGGGCGACGATGCCGGGGTGGCCGGCGGCCTTGGCGGCGGCCTCGTCGACATAGATCGGGTTGGTGTCGCCGATGGCCTCCACCCAGTTGTGGATCATCGGCTGGTTCACCGGGTCGCGGCCGACGCGGGGAGCGCTCTCCCCCGCCGCGACCAGCGCGGTCAGGCCCGCCTGGATATCCTCGGGCACAGCAGTTTCCGGCACACGCCGCTCCTGGTTCATCGGGGCACGCGCGGCAGTTCCAGGCCGGCCGAGGCCACCAGTTCGCGCATGATCTCGTTGACGCCGCCACCGAAGGTGACGACGAGGTTCTGTTTGGTCCGCCGGTCGAGCCAGGCCAGCAGCTCGGCCGTGTCGGGATCGGCGGGGTCGCCGTAGCGGCCGACGACCTCCTCCACCAGCCGACCGGCCTCCTGCAACGCCTCGGTGGAGAACACCTTGGTCGCCGAGGCATCGGCGATGACGGTGTTCTGCGCGGCGGCGGGGTCGGCGGCGGCGACCTGCCAGTTCAGCAATTCGTTGAGCCGCACCATGGTTCGCACCCTGGCGAGCACGCGGCGCACATCCGGCCGGGTGAGCAGTTCGCGCGCCGCCGACCAGTCACGCAGGCGGTCGTAGAGCTGTTCGATCTTGCCCGACGGGCCGAGGCTCACCCGCTCGTGGTTGAGCTGGGTGGTGATCAGCCGCCAGCCCCGGTTCTCCTCGCCGACCAGCATGTCGGCGGGCACCCGCACGTCGTCGAAGTAGGTGGCGTTGGTGTGGTGGGCGCCGTCGCAGGTGATGATCGGCGTCCACGAATAGCCGGGGTCCTTGGTATCGACGATGAGGATCGTGATGCCGCGGTGGCGGGATTCGACCGTGCCGGTGCGGCAGGCCAGCCACACGTAGTCGGCCTCGTGGGCGCCGGTGGTGAAGATCTTCTGTCCGTTGACGATCCAGTCGCCGTCGCTGTCACGCACTGCGGTGGTGCGCAGCGCGGCCAGGTCGGTGCCCGCCGACGGCTCGGAGTAGCCGATGGCGAAATGGATGTCGCCGGAAAGGATTCCGGGCAGGAACTTCTTCTTCTGCGCATCGGTGCCGTACTTCTGCAGCGTCGGGCCGACGGTCAGCAAGGTCACCAGCGGCAACGGCACATCGGCGCGCACCGCCTCGTTGAAGAAGATCTGCTGTTCCATCGGGCCGAAACCCTGCCCACCGAACTCCTTCGGCCAGCCGACACCGAGCCAGCCGTCGCGGCCCATCCGGCGAACCACCTCGCGGTAGGCGTCGCCGTGCCGATTGATCGCCATCTCGGCGTGTTCTTCGGGCGTGACGAGATCGGCGAAATAGGAACGCAATTCCTCGCGCAACCGCCGCTGCTCGGCGGTCAGATCGATGAACATCTGGCTCCCAGGAGGTCGAGCCGCAGATCCGCGCCGCCGAGCAGCCGCGCGAGATCCTTGGCCTGTGAGTAATAGCGGTGCATCGGGTGGGTGATGTCGACACCGAGCCCCCCGTGCAGGTGATGGCACTGCTGCATGGCGCGCGGCACCTCGGCCGCCGCCCAGTACGCGAGCACGGCGAGGTCTTCGTCGATGCGGTCCTGATGCTCGGGCGAGGCGTCGTTCTGCGCCAGTGCCCAGCACGCCGACTCGGCGGCCACGTGCAGGGTGCGCGACACCACGTACAGGTCGGCGATCTGCTGGGCGACCGCCTGGAACTCCGCCAGCGGCCTGCCGAACTGCTCCCTGGTCCGCACGTGTTCGGCGGTCAGGGTGACAGCGCCCTTGAGCAGGCCGTCGGCCACCGCGCCGAGGCAGGCGACGGCATAGCGGTGCAGGCCGGGCAATGCGTCGGGCAGGAGCTGGTCGGCGGGGATCTCCACCTCGTCGAGGACGAGCGAGGCCTCGGGAACGCCCGCCGAACCGGTCACCGGGATCACCTCGAGGCCCGGGGCGACCCCGTCGATCAGGGCGACCCCGGCATCGGTCGGCACCAGAATCCAGCGCGCCTGTTCGGCGTAGAGCACGCCGGTCTTGCGGCCCGTGACGCGCACGGTGTCACCGTCGCGCACGGCTTTTGTCGTCGGTGCGGTGGTGAACGGCGCGCCCGGCTCGTTGAGCGCGGCCGTGAGCACGGTGCCCTTGCCGATCTCGGCGAGCACACGTTCGCCCAGGTGATCGGGTAGCACCGGCAACAGCGGAAGCACACCGAACCCGAAGGTCGGCAGTGCCGGAACCGCCGCCGCATCGGTGGCCAGTTCCATCAGCAGGGCCGCCACCTCGGGCAAGCCCATTCCGTCACCGCCGAACCGCTCGGGCACGGGGACCGCGAGCAGGCCCGAATCGATGAGACTCGGCCACAATTCCATGTCGCGGGCGGGCTCACGTTCGAGCAGGCTCACGACAACCTCGGCTACGGCATCGGCACTTTCGTCGCGGGTGAAATCCACGGCGTCCTCCTTCGAGCTAACTGTCCGCATCGCGCGGCATGCCGAGAATCCGTTCGGCCGCCACGGTCAACAGGATCTGCTCGGTACCGCCCGCGATGGAGAGACAGCGTGTGAGCAAGAATTCTTTCAGAACGTCGCTATCCAGGGAACCTTCCCGGCCGGAAAGTTCCAGTGCATATTCCGCGAGCTCCTGCCGGTACCGGACGCCGACGAGTTTGCGGACGGCCGCCTGGGCGCCCGCATCGGCTCCGGCCACGGTGGCCGCCGCGATCCGCTGATCCAGCAAAGTTCCAGCAATCGAGGTGGTGATCAGGGCGCCGAAATGATCCTCGCGCAGTTCTGTTCCCCAACCACCGGGCGGGAAACCGGCGAGCAGCGCTTCCAGCGCACCACCGATCCCGCCGCCGCCCATGGCGACCCGCTCGGCCGACAGGGTGGCGCGGGCGATCTTCCAGCCGTTGTTCAGCGCGCCGACCAGGCAGTTGTCGGGCACGAACACGTCGTCGAGGAACACCTCGCTGAACTTCTCCTCGCCGGTGATCTGCACCAGTGGGCGCACCTGCACGCCCGCGGCGCGCATGTCGACGAGGAAATAGCTGATACCGCGGTGCTTGGGCGCGGACGGATCGGTGCGGGCCAGGCAGATGCCCCAGTTCGCGGTGGATCCGAGCGAGGTCCACACCTTCTGACCGCGCAGCACCCAGCCGCCCTCGACCCGCTCGGCGGACGTACGAAGGGCGGCCAGGTCGGACCCGGCGCCCGGCTCGCTGAACAGCTGACACCAGATCACCTCGCCGTGCAGGGTCGGCCAGACGAAGCGCTCGATCTGCTCCTCGGTACCGAAGCGAAGCAGGGTGGGCACCGCCCAGCCCGCGACCGCGAGGTCGGGGGTTTCCACCTCGGCACGGCGCAGCTGTTCGGCGATCTGTAGGCAGGTCATCGGATCCGCGCCTCGCCCATAGGGTTTCGGCCAGTGCGGCATGATCAGGCCCGCATCCGCCAGTGCGCGCGGGCGTTCGGCCGCCGGGAGCGCGGCGATGGTGGCGATCTCGGCCGACAACGCGGTGTCGCCCTCGGCATCACCGAGGACGCGCTCGGCGCCGGTGGTCCTGCGCTGCCCGTCGCGGGTGAGTTCGGTGACCCGGGCCCGCCAGCGCGCCGAACCGCCGAGCAGCTGCCGCAGCGAACTGGCCCGGCGCAGGTAGAAGTGCGCGTCGTGTTCCCAGGTGAAGCCGATGCCGCCGAGCACCTGGATGGCGTCCTTGGCGGTGTCGACAGCCGCGTCGAGCGCGCAGGCCGCGGCGACGGCGGCCGCGATCGGCAGTTCCTTGCCACCGGCGTCGAAGGCGTCGGCGGCATCGGCGGCGACCGCGCGGATCAGTTCGGTGCGGCACAGCATCCAGGCGCACAGGTGCTTGATCGCCTGGAAGCTGCCGATCGGCTTGCCGAACTGCTCGCGCACCTTGGCGTAGTCGACGGCCGTGCGCAGGCACCAGCCGGCCAGCCCGGCCAGTTCGGCGGCCGCGAGGGTGACGAACAGATCGGTGACGTCGAACGACGGCGCGAAACCCCGTGCCGCGGTGGCACTCTCAGCGGTCACCCGGGCCAGCGGCACCGTCGGATCACCGCCGGACAGCGGCGTGATCGTCGCGTCGGTGAGCACGAACCAGCGGATGCCGTCGGCGGTCTCGGCAGGCACGAGCACCTGCGTGTCCGCATCGGCTCCGTAGACGAATTCCCAAGTGCCGCTGACCTTCCAGCCTTCGGCATCCGAACCCGTCGCCGCACCCGACGACACATCGGGCAGCGCGACGCCACAGGGCGTCCCGTCGGCCGCGCCGGTGACCAGACCCGCCAGCGCGGTGGCGAGCACCGGACCGTTCACCAGGTCGTCGGCCGTCTGTTCCAGCAGCACGGCGAGGTCGGCGACGGTGCCGCCGAGTCCACCGTGATCGTCGTCGAGCGCTACCTGGAACAACCCGAACTCGGCAAGTGCGGGCCAGCACTCGCGCCAGCTACCGCCCGCCCGCATTGTTGCAATCGGCGCCGCCGAGCTCGCCCAGCTCCGCAGGGAGGCCGCGGCGGCTTTATGCTCGTCAGTGGTGGCGATGGTCACAAGAAAAACCGCCCTTCCGGCGTGGCTCCCACTCCTAGAACATGTTCTAATATCCGGGGTGGGTGTAAGTCAAGAGACCTTCACCGGCAACCATGTTCTCCTGCCGTACTCAGCGAAAGGGTTTCCACGATGGACAGTCCCGCACCAACGCCCACCGTGACAACGCTGTCCGAAGAGGAGCTGAGTTCCACCGCGCAGCGTGAACGCCGCAAGCGCATCCTCGACGCCACCCTCGCGCTCGCCTCCAAGGGCGGCTACGACGCGGTGCAGATGCGCGCGGTCGCCGAACGCGCCGACGTGGCCGTCGGCACCCTCTACCGCTACTTCCCGTCCAAGGTCCACCTGCTGGTGTCCGCTCTGGCAAGGGAATTCGAGCAGTTCGAGAGCAAGCGCAAGCCGCTGGCGGGTGACGGCCCGTCCGAGCGCATGCACGGCCTGCTCACCCAGATCACCCGGATGATGCAGCGCGACCCGCTGCTCACCGAAGCCATGACGCGTGCCTTCATGTTCGCCGACGCCTCCGCCGCCGCCGAAGTGGACCGCGTGGGCAAGGTGATGGACCGGGTGTTCGCCCGCGCCATCGCCGACGGCGAACCGACCGAGCGTCAGCTCGCCATCGCCCGCGTGATCTCCGATGTGTGGCTGTCGAATCTGGTGGCCTGGCTCACCAGGCGCGCCTCTGCGACCGACGTCACCGAGCGCCTCGAGCTCACCGTCGATCTGTTGCTGGGCGATCGCGGATAATCCCTGCTTACCCGTCGGTACGGCCGGACGAGGACCGACGGGATTAGCCGCGAGGTCGCGGACTACCCGGACGACACTCGTGCGCACAACCCGCCGCGCCGCTCGCGCGCGAGAATTGACCCAGTATTGTTTTTGGCGCCCCCTGATCCACCCCTCCCATCACTAGGTTGGATGCGTGAGCGCACAGGAACTGCCCTTGGATGTCCGCCGTGCACTGGCGTCGGTCGCACGAGTGCCACGGCTATTGGTCGCCTCGGACTACGACGGGACAATCGCCCCGATCGTGTCCGACCCGTCGAAAGCGTTTCCCCAACGGGAATCGGTGAGTGCGCTACGCGCGCTCGCGGGGCTGACCAATACGACGGCAGCGGTGATCTCCGGCCGAGCTCTGCGCGACCTCGCCGCGCTGTCGCGGCTCCCCGTCGAGGTGCAACTGATCGGTAGTCACGGCTCCGAGTTCGATGTCGGCTTCGTGCACGCCATCGACAACGACGCCAAGCAACTGCTCTCCGAGATCCACGCCGCCTTCGCCGAGATCGCCGCCGACAACCCTGGCGTCACCGTGGAGATGAAACCGGCCAGCGCCGCACTGCACGTGCGCAACGCCAGCCCCGAAATCGGCAGGCGCGCACTGAATGCCGCGCGGCAGGGCCCGGCGTGCTGGGTGGGCGTGCAGGTCACCGAGGGCAAGGCGGTGATCGAACTCGCGGTGATCCCCACCGACAAGGGCACCGCGCTCGACACCATCCGGCACCAGGAAAGTGCCTCGGCCGCAGTGTTCTTCGGCGACGACGTCACCGACGAGAAGGCCTTCCGCGTGCTGTCGGGCCCCGACGTCGGCATCAAGGTCGGCGAGGGCGAGAGCCTGGCCAAGCTGCGCGTCGACTCCACCGAGGACGTGGCGCGCGCGCTGGCCTTCCTCGTCGAGGAGCGGCGTACCTGGCTCGCCGGTGCCAGCGCACCGCGTATCGAGCGGCTGAGCATGCTCGCCAGCCCGCGCTCGGTCGCCCTGCTCACCCCCGATGCCACCGTCACCTGGTTCTGCCATCCCGAACCCGATTCGGCGGCGGTGTTCGCGCACCTGCTCGGCGGGTCGGCGGCCGGTCACTTCTCGGTGGCACCGGAGCGGCCGAGCCTGCCGCTGTCGCAGCGCTATGTCGACGGCACCATGACCGTCGAAACCCGGTGGGCCAGTTTGCAAGTGGCCGACTACCTGCCGCACGACGTGACCCCCAACCGCACCGACCTGACCCGCGTCATCACCGGCACCGCCAAGGCCGTCGTGCACTTCGCGCCGCGGCCGGAGTTCGGGCAGGTGCCGGTCCGAATCGAGGCCGTGCACAACGGGCTTCGGGTGAGCGGCACCAACGATCCGATGGTGCTCCGCTCCCCCGGCGTGCAGTGGGAGATCACCTCCGACGGCATCAGCGAGCAGGCGCGCGCCGTGGTCGACCCGGCCGTGGCGCCGGTCGTCCTCGAATTGCGCTGCGGTACTGCCGATCTCGCGCCGTCGATGACGCCGGAGTCGCAGCGTCGCCAGCTGGCCGAGCGGTACTGGACCGAGTGGGCGAGCCGCCTGCAGCTGCCGCCGCTCAAGCCCGATCTGATGAAGCGTTCGGCGTTGACCCTGCGCGGACTCGTGCACCGCCCGTCCGGATCGATCCTCGCCGCCGCGACCACCTCGCTGCCCGAGGACATCGGCGGCGTGCGCAACTGGGACTACCGCTACTGCTGGCTGCGCGACGCCTCGCTCACCGCGCAGGCACTGGTGACGCTCGGCTCGCTCACCGAGGCCGAGGAATTCCTGGACTGGGTGCACAAGGTGCTCGCCACCCTGCCGGGCCCGGAGCGGTTGCACCCGCTGTACACGATCTACGGCGAGACACTGCCGCCCGAGGCCGTCATCGACCTGCTGCCCGGATACGCCGGTTCGCGGCCGGTGCGCGTGGGCAACGCGGCCAATATGCAGGTGCAGCTCGATGTGTTCGGCCCGATCGTCGACCTCATCACCACCCTTGCGCAGGAACGGGAACGCCAAGGTGCCACCGACGCGGCCAAGGCTCTGCCCGACGCCGACTGGGAACTGGTGCACGCCATGGTCTCCGCGGTGCAGCGGCGCTGGACCGAACCCGACCACGGCATCTGGGAGATCCGCGGCAACCCGCGGCACCACGTGTACTCGAAGGTGATGGGCTGGCTCACCGTCGACCGCGCGCTCACCCTCGCTCAGCGTTTCGATCGCGCCATCGATCCCGAATGGGTGACCCTGCGCGACACGATCGCCGAAGAGGTGAAGGCCAAGGGCTGGAACGAGGAGGTGCAGTCCTACACCGCGGCCTACGACGGCACCGATCTGGACGCGGCCACCCTGCACATCGGCCTCAGCGGCCTGATCGACCCCGCCGACCCGCGTTTCGCGGCGACTGTCGTGGCCACCGAGGCCGAATTGCGCAGCGGCGCGACGGTTTACCGCTACCACCACGACGACGGGCTGCCCGGCGGTGAAGGCGGTTTCCACCTGTGCGCCGCCTGGCTGGTCGAGGCGTACCTGCTGATCGGTCGCCGTTCCGACGCCGAGGCGTTGTTCACGCAGCTCGTCGCCGCGGCCGGCCCGACCGGTCTGCTCAGCGAGGAATACGACCCCGTCGCCGAGCGCTCCCTCGGCAATCACCCGCAGGCCTACAGCCACCTCGGCCTGCTGCGCTGCGCTCAGCTCCTGAGCCAGCAGTCGCGCCTGCCTGTCACGTCGGGCCAGATCTAAGCGCGGGAAGTTCCGGCAGACGGCCGGCGTTCTCCCTATGGGGGAACGTCGGCCGTTGTCGGTAGGCGGCCGGGTTCACGAGCCAGCATCATCCCTGCTAATCTAAAACGGTAACGATTTCCATTATGATCTGACGCACAACCATGTGTGGTCGGGTCGTGGTTTGCCCCAGGAGTCCCGCGTGAACAGTCGAATCGCCCGTGCGTGTGCCGGTCTCACGGCGGCAGTGGCGGTCGCCGCCGTCCTGACGGCCTGCGGCGGTGGCTCCGAGGAATCCGGCACTCCATCGATCGTGGCGTCCACCGATGTGTGGGGCTCGGTCGCTAGCGCGGTCGCCGGACCGGACGCCCAGGTCAGCGCCATCATCACCGATCCGGCCGCCGACCCGCATTCGTTCGAGACCTCCGCGACCGATACCGCGAAGATCAGCGATGCCGAGCTCGTGGTGTTCAACGGCGGCCACTACGACGAGTTCATCGAGCAAGCCATCTCCGGCAAGGACAAGCGGACCGTCGAGGCGTTCGAGGAGCGCACCGACAAGAGCGACGAGAACGAACACGTCTGGTACGACGTCACCACCGTCGCCGCCGTCGCCGACCGCATCGCCGCCGAACTCGGCGAGATCGACGCGCCGCACAAGGACGCCTACACCGAGCGTGCCGTCGCCTTCAAGAACCAGCTGATGGGCATCAGCACCATCACCGGCGCCATCGCGGCGCAGACGCCGAACGCGGCCGTCGCCCAGTCCGAGCCGCTGGCGCACTACCTGCTGCTGGCCGCCAAGGCCCAGGACAAGACTCCGCACGAATTCCAGGAAGCGATCGAGCAGGAGACCGACCCGTCCCCGGCCGCCGTCGCCGCCACCCGCGACCTCATCACCGGCAAGCAGGTCAAGGCCCTGATCTACAACACCCAGACCCAGGACAAGGTCACCCAGGACCTGCGCGCGGCCGCACAGGCAGCCGGTGTGACGGTGGTCGAGGTGACCGAGACACTGCCCGAGGGCGTCGACTACGTGCAGTGGCAGACGGCCAATGCCAAGGCGCTGGCCGCGGCTCTGCGCTGACGCTCGAACCCGATCGAGGACCTCATGACCGACGCAACCGCCCTGTCGGCGCCCGGCACGACCGGCGCGTCTGCCGCAGGCGTGGCAGACGCGCAGGCGGATCCGGCGATCCGGTTGCGCTCGGCCACGATGTCGTTCGGCGAACGCACTCTGTGGAGCGACCTCGATCTCGAGGTCTCGCCCGGTGAGTTCATCGCGGTGCTCGGCCCGAACGGGTCCGGTAAGACCTCGCTGTTACGAGTGCTGCTCGGCACGCTCGGGCTCACCGCGGGCAGCGCGGAGATCGCCGGGCGGCGAGCCGGGGTGGGCAATCCGGGTATCGGGTACATCCCGCAGCAGAAGACGATCGACGCCGGGGTGCTGTTGCGCGGCGTGGATCTGGTCGGGCTCGGCGTGGACGGACACCGCTGGGGGCTCGGGTGGCGCAAGCGCCGGGAGCGGGCCGAGCAGGTCGAGGCCGCCATCGCCGCGGTCGGCGCGCAGAAGTTCGCGCATGCCCCGCTCGAGTCGCTGTCGGGTGGCGAGCAGCAGCGATTGCGGGTTGCCCAGGCGCTCGTCGGTGATCCCTCGGTACTGCTGTGCGACGAACCCCTGCTCAGCCTCGACCTGGCCAACCAGCGCCTCGTGGCCGAACTGATCGACAAGCGCCGCCGCGAACACGACACCGCCGTGCTGTTCGTGACCCACGAACTCAATCCGATCCTGCCGCTGGTCGACCGGGTGCTGTACCTGGTCGACGGCGAGTTCCGGATCGGCACACCCGACGAGGTGATGACCTCGCAGACCCTCTCGGAGCTCTACGGGACCGAGGTGGAGGTACTGCGGGTGCGCGGGCGGCTCGTGGTCGTCGGCACCGGTGACGATATGGACGCCCTGGCCTGATGGACAAGCTCACCAAAGTTCTCCAGTCGATGTTCGACATCGGCACCACCGCGAACCTGCTCGGCTACGACTTCGTGCAGCAGGCGCTGCTCGCCGCCGCCCTGCTCGGCCTGCTCGCCGGGCTGATCGGGCCGCTCATCGTGGCCAGGCAGATGTCGTTCGCGGTGCACGGGACGAGTGAACTGTCGCTCACCGGTGCGGCGGCGGCGCTGCTCGTCGGTGTGGGTGTCGGGTTCGGCGCGATCGCCGGTTCGGTGGTCGCAGCCGTGTTGTTCGGCTGGTTGGGTTCGCGTGCGCGCGAACGTGATTCGGTGATCGCGGTGGTGCTCTCGTTCGGGCTCGGCCTGTCGGTGCTGTTCCTGTGGCTGTCCCCCGACCGCGCCGGATCGAAGTTCTCGCTGCTCACCGGGCAGGTCGCCAGCGTCGGCTACGACGGGCTCGCCCTGCTGCTCACCTGCACCGCCGCCGTGCTGGCCGTGCTCGCCGTGGTGTATCGGCCGCTGCTGTTCGCCAGCGCCGATCCCGAGGTCGCCGTGGCGCGCGGGGTGCCGGTGCGGGCGCTGTCGGTGGTGTTCGCGGTGCTGCTGGGCATCACCGCCGCGTTCGGCGTGCAGATCGTCGGCGCGCTGCTGGTGCTCGCCCTGCTCATCACCCCGGCCGCCGCTGCCGCGCAGGTGACGTCGAGCCCCCTGCGCGCCACCGTCCTCTCGGTGATCTTCGCCGAGGTCGCCGCCGTCGGCGGGCTGCTGCTGTCGCTGGCGCCCGGCGTGCCGGTGTCGACCTTCGTCACCGGTATCTCGTTCACCATCTACCTGGTGTGCCGGGTCGTCGGACACCGGCAGCGCAAGCTCGCGCCCGTGCGCTGAAATCGCCACGGGCCGCGCACGGCAGCGCGATGATTCATCCATGATCGATTTCTCGGTGCCGGAGGATCTGGCCGCCCTGCGCGATCGGGTGCGCGCGTTCGTCGTCGACCGGATCGTGCCGTACGAACGCGATCCGCGGCTCACCGCGCACGGACCCACCGACGAGTTGCGGGCCGAACTGGTCGAGCTGGCACGGGCCGAGAAGCTGCTCACCGTGCAGGCGCCCGTCGAGTACGGCGGGCTCGGGCTCGGCCATGTGGAGCAGGCGCTGGTGTACGAGGCGGCCGGGTGGTCGACGCTCGGGCCGGTCGCGATGAACTGCGCGGCGCCCGACGAGGGCAACATGTACCTGCTCGGCAAGATCGCCGACCCCGAACAGATCGACCAGCATCTGATGCCGATGATCCGCGGGGAACGGCGGTCGGTGTTCGCCATGACCGAACCGGGTGGGGCGGGTTCGGACCCCGGGCAACTCAGCACGCGGGCGGTGTTCGACGGCGAGAACTTCGTGATCGACGGGCAGAAATGGCTCATCACAGGTGCCGACGGCGCCGCGACCTGGATCATCATGGCCGACCTGGCCGAGAACCCGCACCTGCCCGCCGGGCCGACGCTGTTCCTCACCGAGGCCGACACGCCGGGCATCGTCATCGAGCGGATCATGAACACGATGGACCGCAACTACGTGGGCGGGCACGCGGTGGTCCGGTTCGAGAATCTGACGCTGCCGCCGAGCGCGGTGCTCGGCCGCACCGGCCAAGCCCTGCGCTACGCCCAGTTGCGCCTGGCCCCCGCCCGGCTCACGCACTGCATGCGCTGGCTCGGCGCCGCCGAACGCGCGCAGAGCATCGCCCTCGACCACGCGCGCACCCGCACGGCCTTCGGCAAACCCATCGGGCAGCACGAGGGGGTGTCGTTCATGTTGGCGGACAACGAGATCGCGCTGCACCAGTGCAGGCTGACCATCTGGCACACCTGCTGGCTGATGGACCAGGGGCAGCAGGCCAGGCACGAATCGTCGATGGCCAAGTCGTATGTCTCCGAGGAACTGTTCAAGGTCACCGACCGGTGTGTGCAGGTGCTCGGCGGGATCGGGATCAGCGACGAGACCGTGGTGGAAATGCTGTTCCGCGACATGCGCGCCTTCCGGCTCTACGACGGGCCGACCGAGGTCCACAAATACGCGATCGGCAGACATCTGGTCGGCCGCTAGTACCATTCGATCCCATGAGTTCGGAACTGCTGGTCGATGTCCGCGCGGGCGTCGCGGTACTCACGCTCAACCGTCCTGCCCAGCGCAACGCCGTCACGGCGACCATGACGGCCGAACTCGGGGCGGCCCTTCGCCGCTGCGACACCGACGACGCCATCCGCGCCGTCGTCATCACCGGCACCCCACCCGCCTTCTGCGCCGGTGCCGACCTGTCGGCCGGTGCAGGCGGGGCGAGCGCGACGCTCGACCCGTCACCGTGGCAGGTGCGCAAACCGGTGATCGCCGCCGTGAACGGGCACGCCGTCGGCATCGGGCTCGCGCTCGCCTTGCAGTGCGATCTGCGCTATTTCGCCGACGACGCCGTGTACGGGCTGAGCCAGGTCCGGCGCGGTGTGCTCGCCGACGGCTACGCGCACTGGACCGTGCCCCGCCTGGCCGGGCTCGCCAACGCTGCCGACATCATGCTCACCGGCCGCACCTTCGACGGCGACGAAGCCAAGTCGATGGGGTTGGCCAATGCCAGCCTGCCCGCCGCCGAGGTGCTGCCGACCGCGCTTGCCGTCGCCGAGGACATCGCCGGTGGCTCCGCGCCGCTGCCCGTGGCCCTCACCAAGCGGCTCATCTGGGAAAGCCTCGGCATGACCCCCGCCGTGGTCGGACAGCTCGAATCCGAGCTCAACGCGCACGTGGCCAAGAGCGTCGACGGCGGCGAGGCGATGGCGGCCTTCAAGGAACGCCGTCAGCCGAACTGGTCGGGCAGCGTCAACGACGAGTGGCCCGCCTGGGACGCCCCCGGCGAACGCCCGAGCCTCGACTAGCTCAGAAGTTCCCGTTGCAGGACCCGGCCAGGTACAGCAGCGCGAAACAGATCATCAGAATCGTGCCGATGATCCCGCCGATGTACCCGATCAGCACCTGATGACGCCCACTGAGCCCACCGTAGGAAGCGTCGATCTCGTTGAGTGCCCGCTTCCCGAGCGTCCACGCGACCGGCCCGAAGATCCCGCAGCAGAACGGGCTGAGCAGCCCGAGCACGAGAATCATGTTCGCCTGCGGGTGCTCGACCGTCGGGCCGATCGGTTGATTAGGGATCGCCACCCCGTGAATTCTACGGCGTGCGACCACGATTCAGCGTCAGCAAACCACAACTAGGCCGCCGACGTGGCGTGCAGACGCCGAACTCAGCCCAGTCGACGCTGCCGGGCGATATCAGCCAACACCACACCAGCAGCCACGGAAGCGTTCAACGACTCGACCGGCCCCGCCATCGGGATGCTCAGGATCGAGTCGCAGGTCTCGCGGACCAGGCGCGACAGACCCTTGCCCTCGGAGCCGACGACGACCACCGTCGGCACGCTGCCGTCGAAATCGTCGAGCGTCGTGTCGCCGCCCGCGTCGAGGCCGACGATCTGGATGCCCTGCGCAGCCCAGTCCTTCAGCGTGCGGGTCAGGTTGGTCGCGCGGGCGACGGGCAGGCGTGCCGCCGCGCCCGCACTCGTCCGCCACGCCACCGCGGTGACGGCCGCGCTGCGACGCTGTGGGATCACCACACCCTGACCGCCGAACGCGGCGACCGAGCGGATGACCGCGCCGAGGTTGCGCGGGTCGGTGATGTTGTCGAGGGCGACGAGCAGTGCGGGCTCGGCGGTCGACTTCACCCGGTCCATCAGGTCGTCTGGGTGGGCGTACCGGTACGGCGGCACCTGCAGTGCCACACCCTGGTGCAATCCGTTGGCGCTCAACCGGTCCAGGTCGGTGCGTGGCACCTCGAGGATGGAGATGCCGAGGTCGGCGGCGCGCTGCACGCTCTCGGTGAGGCGGTCGTCGTTCTCGGTGCCGACCGCCACGTAGAGCGCGGTCGCGGGCACATCCGCGCGCAGGCACTCGAGCACCGGGTTGCGGCCGAGTACCAGCTCGGGACCGTCGTCGGACTTGCGACCGGCGCGCGGCACACCGGACTTGCCGGTCGGACGACCCTGTGCCGCTTTGGCTTTGGCCGCGGCGGCCGCGCGCTTGGCGGCGGGATGCTTGGTGCGTTCGACCGCGGGCGGGGTCGCGCCGCGCCCTTCGAGGCCGCGACGGCGCCTGCCGCCGGAACCGACGACAGCACCCTTCTTGGTGCCGCCCTTCCTGATCGCTCCGCGTCGCTGTGAATTGCCTGCCATCAGTTCGCCTTTCCGCTAGCTGCGCCCAGCGACCATTCCGGCCCCTGCGGGGTATCGGTGACTTCGATACCCGCCGCGATGAGCCGATCCCGTGCGGCATCGGCTTCTGCCCAGTTCTTGTCGGCCCGCGCGCTCGCCCGGCGATCCAGCTCCGAGCGGACCAGCACGTCGAGCGCGTCGAGCGCCGCCGAATTGTCGGCGGGGGTGTACCAGTGTTCGTCGAACGGGTCGACGCCGAGGATGCCGAGCATCGCCCGCACCTGCCCGGCCAGTTCGGCTGCCGTGTCGAGCGCGCCCGATTCCATGGCGCGATTGCCCTCGTGCACCACGTGGTGGATCTCGGCGAGCGCCTTGGGAATCGCCAGATCGTCGTCGAGCGCGGCGGCGAACGCGTCGGTCCATTTGCCGACCGGCACCGCACCGGCCCGATCGTGCACCCGCCGCACGAAAGCCTCGATGCGCTGATAGGAAGCGACAGCGTCGTCGAGTGCCTTGTCGGAGTATTCGAGCATCGAACGGTAATGCGCGCTGCCGAGATAGAAACGCAATTCCACCGGCCGCACCCGGGTGAGCACATTCGGCACCGAGAGCACATTGCCGAGCGACTTCGACATTTTCTCCCCGCCCATCGTCACCCAGCCGTTGTGCAGCCAGTAACGCGCGAAACCGTCGCCTGCCGCCTTCGACTGGGCGATCTCGTTCTCGTGATGCGGGAAGATCAAATCCATTCCGCCGCAATGAATATCGAATTCCGGGCCGAGATAGAACTCGGCCATCGCGGAGCATTCCAGGTGCCAGCCGGGGCGACCGGGACCCCACGGCGAAGGCCAGCTGGGCTCGCCCGGTTTGGCGGCCTTCCACAGGGTGAAATCGCGGGGGTCGCGTTTGCCTCGGGTGGGAGTTTCGCCCTGGTGCACGTCGTCGAGTTTGTGGCCGGAGAGTTCACCGTAATTCGGCCAGCTCACCACATCGAAATACACATCGCCCTCGGCGGCGTAGGCGTGCCCGCGCTCGATCAGCCGCTCCATCAGGGCGACCATCTGGGTGATGTGCCCGGTGGCGCGCGGTTCGGCCGACGGCGGCAGCACGCCGAGGGTTTCGTAGGCGGAATCGAACGCGCGCTCGTGCGTGGCCGCCCATTCCCACCACGGCCTGCCCGCCTCGGCGGCTTTGTTCAGGATCTTGTCGTCGATATCGGTGACATTGCGGATGAACCGCACGTCGTAGTCGTGTGCCAGCAGCCAGCGGCGCAGCACGTCGAACGCGACGCCGCTGCGCACATGCCCGATATGGGGCTGACCCTGCACGGTGGCACCACACAGATACACCGAGGCACGGCCGGGGACCAGCGGGGTGAATTCCCGCATGGTCCGCGTGTCGGTGTCAAAAAGGCGCAAGGTCACGGCATTCGATCCTAGTCGGTGGGATGAGAGTGGGGTTGACCGGCCGGTTCGTGGCTCGCCGCGATTCCGGGCGGCGACGGTGGGGCGGTCGGGTGGGGTGGCCCGTCAGGGCTGCGAACACTCCAGCAGACAGGTCGCGATGGCGGCGACACCCTCACCGCGCCCGGTCAATCCGAGCCCGTCGGTGGTGGTCCCGGATACCGAAACCGGTGCGTCGAGTAATTCGCCGAGTACTTTTTGCGCTTCGGCGCGGCGCGGGCCGATCTTCGGGCGATTGCCGATGACCTGCACGGCGGCATTGACGACGGAATAGCCGTCGTCGGCGAGGAGTCTGCGGACTTCGGTGAGCATGGCGGCGCCGGTGACTCCGGCCCATTCGGGGCGGCCGACGCCGAAGACGGCGCCCACGTCGCCCAGGCCGGCGGCGGAGAGCAGTGCGTCGCACAGGGCGTGCACCGCGACATCACCGTCGGAGTGGCCCGCGCAGCCGTCGGCGTCGGGAAACAGCAGACCGGCCATCCAGCAAGGACGACCGGGTTCGATGGGGTGTACGTCGCTCCCGATGCCGACTCTCATCCAGCGACCTCGGTCCGGACGGCGGAGTGACCGAGCTGTGCGGAGCCGCCGACCGAGAGGACGGCTTCGGCGAGGGTCAGGTCGAGTGGCGTGGTGATCTTGAAGGCCAGCGGGTCGCCCGCGACGGTGTGCACGGCGACGCCGAGGCGTTCGACCAGGCCCGCGTCGTCGGTCGCGCCGACGTCGGTGGCGTAGGCGCGGCGCAGCAGCTCGGCGTCGAAGCCCTGGGGAGTCTGGATGGCGCGCAGGCGGGCGCGGTCGGGTGTGCCGGTGACGACGCCCGCGTCGTCGACCGATTTCACGGTGTCGACGACGGGCAGGGCGGGCACGACGGCCGGGCTGCCTGCCTGTAGTTCGGTGGCGACGCGCGCGATGAGCTCGGGCGGGGTGAGCGCACGGGCGGCGTCGTGCACGAGGTAGTACCCGGCGTCGGGTGCGGCCGCGATGCCCGCGCGCACCGAATCCGTGCGCTCGGCGCCGCCGACGACGACCTGCACCGGCACAGGGGGCATCGAACCGCCGGTCAGCGAAGTGGTGGACAGCAAGGCGGACGCGGCGTCGACCATTTCGGCGGGCACGACCACGACCACCCGGTGCACAGCACCGGACGCGATCAGCCCATCGACGGCCAGCCGGACCATAGGTATACCGCCGACCGGGACGAACGCCTTCGGGGTGGGTTCACCCAGGCGCACGCCACGACCGGCGGCAGGAACCAGTGCTACGACAGGTCGCACACTACGAGGCCGCGGCGAGGACCTCGTCGAGCAGCGATTCGGCCTTGCCGTCGTCGGTGCCCTCGGCGAGCGCAAGCTCACCGACGAGGATCTGACGCGCCTTGGCCAGCATCCGCTTCTCACCGGCGGACAGGCCGCGATCCTGCTCACGACGCCACAGGTCGCGGACGACCTCGGCCACCTTGTTCACGTCGCCGGAGGCGAGCTTCTCGAGGTTGGCCTTGTAACGGCGGGACCAGTTGGTCGGCTCCTCCGTGTGTGGCGCGCGTAGCACCTGGAAGACGCGGTCGAGACCTTCCTGGCCGACGACGTCGCGCACGCCGACGTATTCGGCGTTTTCTGCGGGAACGCGAACGGTCAGGTCGCCTTGCGCGACCTTCAGGACCAGATACTCTTTCTGCACACCCTTGATGGTGCGGGTCTCGATTGCTTCGATCAGCGCCGCTCCGTGGTGGGGGTAAACGACGGTGTCTCCGACCTTAAAAATCATGTGTCCCGTGCCCCTTTCGATGTTCACAGTTTAACATGCGACTCGGTAACGGCGCGATCAACTGTGCAGGTCAGGGCCACAACGAGGACATCCCAGGGGTTGACAATCAAGAATTGTTGTGCATTGTGTTGCGCCAGAACAGGTTAACCACCAGCACAACGACCGGTATTCGCACTTCGGCCGTCGGGCATCGACGTGGCAACCACGTCCGGGACACCGAACTGTTACTTCCGGACCCGCGCGTCGCGAGCCCCGACGCCACGCGCGCGAAGCGAACTACTACGCTGCCTAGTTACTACCCTCCGGTCCCGTGTGGAACGGAGTGAGCCCGGTCGACATGGAGGACAAACCGTGACTGCCCTGAAAGCTGTGACCGCCCCGTCGGCGCGACGTCGCATGGTGACGGTTGCCGCGCTCGCCGCTGCCGCGGGCATCGCCCTGACCGGCTGCAGTGCCGGCCAGCACACCCAGACCTCGTCGCAGGCCGCCGCGATCAACGGCAACCACGCCGATGTCGGCGACATCTCCCTGCGCAACGTGCACATCGTGTACCCCGAGGCGGCGTCGGAGCACCAGAAGGGCGGCAAGGCCGTCCTCGCCCTGTCGATCATCAACGGCAGCGAGACCGTCACCGACGAGCTCACCAGCGTGAGCACCGACCTCGGCCCGATCAAGATCACCGGCCCGGCCGGCGGCAAGTTCGAGCTGCAGCCGCAGGAGACCGTGCTGGTCGGCCCGCCGAGCGTCACCGCCGCGGCCGAGACCGGCGATCACCACGGCACCACCACGGCCGCGCCCACCACCACCGCGGCGCCGACCACGGCACCGGGTGGCGGTAACTCGAGCGCCAGCGATGCCGCCGCCGAGCAGGCGAGCATCGAGATCACCGGCCTCACGGAGAACATCACCCCCGGCCTCACCTACACGGTCACCTTCAACTTCAAGGACGCGGGCACCGTGCAGGTGGCCGTTCCGGTCGACGCCGCCACGTCCGAGCGCGTCGAGAACGAGAAGTCCGGCCCGGCGCCCGAGGGCGCGGGCGGCGGTCACTGAGACCAGTTGTCGAGAAAAGCCGTCGCGAACTGTCGCGGCGGCTTTTCTTGTTGTCGGACCCGGTCCGTAGGGTGCGCGTGTGGCCAAGACCAAAGCTGTTTTCCGTTGCACCTCGTGTTCGCACGAGGTGTCGAAATGGGTTGGCAAATGTCCTGATTGCGGTGCGTGGGGCACCGTGAACGAGGTGGCGGTCTCGGCCTCCGCGGCGGCGCCGGGGCGCAGGGCCATGCTGCCGAGCACGGCGGCGGCGCCGCTGTCGCAGATCGACGCGAAGGTCACCCAGGCCAGGTCGACGGGGGTGAGCGAGCTCGACCGGGTGCTCGGCGGTGGGGTGGTGCCGGGATCGGTGGTGCTGCTGTCGGGTGAACCGGGCGTCGGCAAGTCGACCCTGCTGCTCGAGGTCGCGTTCCGGTGGGCCGCCCAGCGCGACGAGACCGCGCTGTATGTGACGGCGGAGGAGTCGGCCGGTCAGGTGCGCCTGCGTGCCGACCGGACCGGCGCCGTGCACGACCGGGTGTATCTCGCGGCCGAATCGGATCTGTCGATCGTGCTCGGGCACGTGGAGCAGGTGCGTCCGACGCTGCTGGTCGTCGACTCGGTGCAGACGATGCTCGCCCCCGAGGTCGACGGCGTGATCGGCGGTGTCACCCAGGTACGCGCGGTGACGGCGGCGCTCACCTCGCTTGCCAAGGCGAGCGGGATCGCCGTGCTGCTGGTCGGACACGTCACCAAGGACGGCAATGTGGCCGGTCCGCGCACGCTCGAGCACCTGGTGGACGTGGTGCTGCAGTTCGAGGGCGACAAGAACTCCTCACTGCGCATGGTGCGCGGCATCAAGAACCGCTTCGGCAGCGCCGACGAAGTTGGCTGTTTCGAACTGCACGAGGACGGCATCGCCTGCGTCGACGATCCGTCCGGCTTGTTCCTGCACCACCGCACCGATGCCGTCCCAGGCACAGCGGTGACGGTCGCGATGGACGGCAAACGTCCGCTGGTCGCGGAGGTGCAGGGGCTCACGGTGAAGACCGAGATCCCCCAGCCGCGTCGCGCGGTGAGCGGCCTGGACTACAACCGGGTTGCCATGGTGCTCGCGGTGCTACAGAGCCGTGGACGGGTGTTCCTCGGCAAACACGACGTGTACGCGGCGACCGTCGGCGGCATGCGCCTGGTCGAGCCGACCGCCGACCTCGCCATCGCCCTGGCCATCGCCAGCGCCGAGGCCGATATCGCCCTGCCCGCGGGCTGGGTCATCCTCGGTGAGGTCGGCCTGGCGGGCGAGGTCCGCAAGATCACCGGGCTCGGTCGGCGCCTGGCCGAGGCCGAGCGATTGGGCTTCACCACCGCCCTGGTACCGCCGGGTTCGGAGAAGGCCAAGGTCGGTTCGATGCGCATCCACGAGGTCGGCGACCTGCGTTCGGCGCTGCGTTTGGCCGAACTCCGCAAATCCCGGGCACCCCGCGAGACGGTGGCCGTGGAATAACTCCGGCAAACCGCGCTTTCCGGTCGAATTCGGCATTTCAGCCGTAACAGCGGTTGACACGGCCGCTCGTCCTGCGAATTCTGCAAATCAGCCATCTTGGACATGTGATTTACAGCGCATCCGCATAATGCCCGGTCGGACGGTATTCAGTCGGCCAGGTTGAACGGTTCGGCCGCGCTGCGGATGGAACCGAGTTGTGCGACAACCATGTACGCGCCCGCCGGGACCGGCAAGCGCTCCCCCGCGCATTGCGGCTGGGAGGTCGTACCGAACCAGGTGCCCTTGTACGACAGCTGTTCGCCCGCCTTCAGGGTCTTCACCTCCGGCGGCCCGTCCGGGGTGCAGTCGTTGCTCGCCCACAGCCTGCGCTGCCCGTCGAGGGTGTAGACGAGGAACTGCGGGCCCGCGCCGAGATCGCGCGAGCACGCGGCCGTGGAGATGTTGGTGATGACGGTGCCGAAGCCCGGCTGGTCACCCACCCGGTAGGTCGGCTGGTTGACCGTCACCTTCAGCGCCAGCGACTGATCGCTACACGGCTGGGCCGCGGGCTCGGGCGCGGCGGATGTGGTCGATGACGCCGCCGCCGACGTGCTGGTCACCGAGCTGGTTGCCGCCGCGCTACTGGTCGCACTGCTGACCTGGGACGTGCTCGCGACCGTCGTCGAGGACGCGGCCGCGCCCGAACCGGACGAATCACCACCGCGCGCCACCATCGTGACCAGCCAGACCACGATCGCGAGCGCGACGATGATGACGCCGATCGCGAGCGCGCGACGACGCCAGTAGATCTCCGGTGGCAGCGGTCCATTCGGTTCCAGCACGCTTCAAAGGTAAGCGCAGCGCGCGAGGGCGCGCTCGATGACCTCGGCGTGTCGGGCGCGTACCGCCCGATTCAGACCGTCTCGCCGATATTGCCGACCACCCGGCGCAGGTGCGCGCGACCGTCCGACAACTGGTAGGTGACGCTCGCGATGGCGCACTGACCTGTGGCGACGCGCTGGGAGACGATCATCGAGCGTTCCATGAGCAGCTTGCTGGTCTCCACCACGTGCCGGGCCTCGAGTTCGTCGACCGTCGTGAGCCCTTCGCGGCGGCCGAGCAGGATCGAGGGGGTCACCTTCTCGACCACGCTGCGGATGAAGCCGCCGGGGACGGCGCCGCCGTCGAGCGCGTCGATCGTGGCCTTCACCGCGCCGCAGCTGTCGTGGCCGAGGACCACGATCAGCGGCACATTGAGCACCTCGACGCCGTATTCGATCGAGCCGAGCACCGAGGAGTCGACGACGTGACCCGCGGTACGCACCACGAACATGTCGCCGAGGCCCTGGTCGAAGATCAGTTCGGCGGCTACGCGTGAATCGCCGCAGCCGAAGAGGATGGCGTGCGGTCGCTGTCCGTTCACGAGCTTGGCCCGGTCTGCGGCGCCCTGGCTAGGATGCAGCAGAGTGTCGTTGACGAAGCGCTCGTTACCCTCGCGCAGCGACTTCCAGGCACTTATCGGATTAGAACCAGGCATACCGACCATTGTGCACACGCTATCGGTTACCAGCGAGTCTGCGCTGTTACGCCTCGGCAAAGTCGGCCTGGCAGAGATGGAACGGAAACAGTGAGTATCGACGCCGAGGTCCTGCTGGATTGGTTCACCGAGCGGGCGCGCGACCTGCCGTGGCGGCGGCCGGAGGCGACCGCCTGGCACATCCTGATGAGCGAGATCATGCTGCAGCAGACACCCGTGGTCCGGGTGGAGCCGATCTGGCGGGAGTGGGTGGCGCGCTGGCCGGTGCCCTCGGCGATGGCGGCGTCGTCACAGGCCGAGGTGCTGCGGGCGTGGGGCAAGCTCGGTTATCCGCGCCGGGCACTGCGGTTGCACGAGTGCGCGCGGGTGCTGGCCGCCGAGCACGGTGACGTGGTTCCGGCCGATGTCGATGTCCTGCTGAGCCTGCCGGGTATCGGCGCCTACACCGCGCGCGCGGTGGCGTGTTTCGCGTACGGGCAGCGAGTTCCGGTGGTGGACACCAACGTTCGCCGCGTGGTGGCGCGAGCGGTGCACGGCCGTGAACCCGGTAATCCGTCCTCGCGCGATCTCGCCGAAACCGAGGCGCTGCTGCCCACCTCGGTGCCACGGGCCGCGAAGTTCTCCGCGGCGCTGATGGAACTGGGTGCGCTGGTCTGCACGGCCCGCAACCCCGACTGCGGCAACTGCCCGCTGCCGCGCTGCGCCTGGGTCGACGCGGGCAGGCCGGCGGCCGAGGTGGTGCGCAAGGTGCAGAAGTACGAGGGCACCGATCGACAGGCGCGTGGCAGGCTGCTCGACGTGTTGCGTGATGCGTCGGGGCCGGTCGAGCGGGTGCGGCTGGACATGGCCTGGACGCGCGACCCGGGTCAGCGCGCCCGCGCCCTGGATTCCCTGCTGGTCGACGGCCTCGTCGAGCAGACCGAGGACGGCCTGTTCGCCCTGGCCGGCGAGGGAGCCTGACCTCCGGTCCCGCGGCGGAGCTGTTCGACCAGGCGCAGGCGTGCCGCTCGTAACCGTGCCAGAAACCGTTCGACCAGCCGCGGGCGTGCCGATCGGAACCGTGCCGGAATCGTTCGACAAACCCGACACTCAGAACCGCGCCAGAAACCGTTCGACGTGCGCGCGATATTCCTCGGGCCGCTCATCGTGAATCAGGTGCCCGGCCCCGAGGACTCGCACGTACTCCGCGTCCGGATGCACCTCGGCCATCGTCCGCATCTGCCCCGCCGGGGTGATGGTGTGCTCGCCTTCGACGAGCAAGGCGGGCACGCGCAGCGACTTCCATTCGTCCCAGAAGTCGCGCGTTCCCCATTCCTCGGAGATCGCGCGGAAGGTGTCGACCTCGCCGTGCAGCCGGTAGCCGCCCGACTCGGTGAACGCCCGCAGGAAGTACCGCCCGGCCACCGGCCCGAAATAGTCGAGCACGGCCTGCTCGTCGGGGAAGGGTTGCGGCCAGGAGTGGATGAGTTCGGCCCAGTGCGCGGCGGTACGGCCGGTGAAATCCGGGGCGATGTCCTCGACGACGATCGCGCGGACCCGCTCGGGATGGGTCGCCGCGAACACCCACCCGTGCAGCGCACCCATCGAGTGCCCGATCACGATCATCGGTTCGGTGATCGCCGCCGTGTGCGCGGCCAGGTCGGCGACGAACGCCTCGGTGGTGAGATCCGCAGGCGGAACACGGCCGTGACCTGCGGCATCGAAGGTGTATATATGCCCCGACTCACGCAACCACGGCACCTGATCCGACCAGGTGCGCGCACTTCCCATCAGCCCGTGCAACAGCAGAATCGGCACCCCGACCCCACCTTCGTCGTACAACACCCAGCCGATTGTGCCAGCTCGAGCATCGCTTTCAGCCACCTTGATCTGGACTGACCGGCCTGGCGTCGACCGCCATAGACTGAGCTCATGGCTGTTGTGAAGATCAATGCGATCGAGATTCCCGAGGGCGCGGGCCCGGAGCTGGAGAAGCGGTTCGCCGCGCGTGCCCACGCGGTGGAGAACTCCCCCGGGTTCCTCGGCTTCCAGTTGCTGCGCCCGGTGGCCGGTGACAACCGGTACTTCGTGGTGACGCAGTGGGATTCGGAGGAGTCGTTCGCCGCGTGGCGCGACGGCCCGGCCCGCGCGGCGCACGCCGGTCACGGTGCCGACGGCGAGCGACCCAAGCCGGTGTCGACCGGTGCGTCGCTGCTCGAATTCGAGGTCGTGCTGGACGTGCCCGCGAAGTCCTGATCGGGGCGTTTCCCCTGGATGTATTGACGCGCGCTGGCAGCGGCTGTCACAGTTCGAGGGAAATTACGCGAGGGTGCGCGGTAATCCGGTGAGATTCCGGAGCGGTCGCGCCACTGTATTCCGTGCCGGATTCCGGTGCGGACAGCCAGACATCGGCACCCTCGCCTATCGCTTCGATCGCGGGACGCGCATCCCGGAGGAGGACCCGAATGGCTGTCGCACATTCACCCAGCCGGTCTACCGGCCTCGACACCCTGGCAACCGTGCTGGTCACGGCCGGTGTCGTTCTTCTTGCACTGCTCACGCTGTACCTGGTCGGTTTCGATCAGGGGGCCGTCTCGCGGAGCGGGATGTTCCTGCACGAGCTGATGCACGACGGACGTCACCTGCTCGGTGTCCCGTGCCACTGACCGGATCCTTCAAAACCCTGCTGTTACGTGGTCTGCTGGCCGGTCTGATCGCCGGTCTGCTGGCCGCGACAGTGGGCTATTTCGTCGGCGAACCCCATATCGAGGCGGCGATCGCCATCGAGGAGGCCGGGTCCGGCGGGCATTCGCACGGGGCGGTCGAGGACCAGGCGCACGACGAAGAACCGCTGGTCAGCCGGTCGGGGCAGCAGGCGGGTCAGTTCCTCGCGCTCGCCCTGGCCGGGATGGCGTTCGGAGCGATCTTCGCCGCGGTGGTGAATGTGGCTCGCCGTTTCACCACGCTGAGCGGGCCCCGATTGTCGCTGACCGCAGCGGGTCTCGCGTGGGTGGCGATCGCCGCGGTGCCGTTCTTCAAATACCCGGCCAATCCACCGGCGGTCGGCGACCCGGAAACCATCGATCAGCGCACCTGGCTGTGGGTGGCCGTCGTCGTGCTCGGCCTGCTCGCGGTCGCGGCGGCCGTCGCGGCCTATCGCGCGCTTGCCGGGCAGCTCGACTCGTTCCGGCTCGTTGCCGCGGTAGCCGCGTTCGTGCTGGTCACCACGGTCGGTTACGTGCTGCTGCCGGGCGTGAACGAGGTGTCCGACGATTTCCCGGCGACGCTGCTGTGGCAGTTCCGGGTGGCGTCGCTGGCCGAAACCGCCACCCTGTGGGCTGCTTTGGGACTGGCGTTCGCCGCGCTCACCGAATGGTCAAGCGCGCGTAGCACTCCGGTAGCACGCGAGGTCGCTACCTCGGGGTGATCCTCGTGAGTACCGCGAGAGGGCAGTGTCGGCATCATGACCGACACTGCCTTCTCTGTTTCCGTCGCCCGCCCGGGCGCGGTGCGCGTGGCCTTCGCCGGGCTGGTCACCGCGCTGGCCGCCGGGGTCGCCGAGGGACTGCTGCGTGCCGTGCGCGGTGGGACCGAATTCGGCGCCACCGCAACGGGTCTGCTCCCCCGGCTGGCCATCTACCTGGTGGTGCTCGGGGTCGCGATGCACATGGCCAACGGCAGCCGGGTATCGCGCGCCCTGCTCACCGTCGGTATCGGGATGATCGGGTTGGTCTCGCTCATCATCGAACCGCTGGCGGTGCTGCTGTCCACCGACGACTTCGGCGCCCTGTTCGGTGGGCTCGCGCCCGATTCGGCTGTCCTCGTCGCCTGCCGGGCGGTGCACATCCTCGCGGTGGTGATCGCGATTCCGGCGATGTACACCCCGGCGGCGCACCGCTGGTTCACCCAGCGGTGAGTGTTCAGATGAGTTCGGCGTCCAGTTCCACCTCGGCGACACCGGCGAGCGCCTTGCTCACCGGGCAGCCGTTCTTGGCCGCGGTCGCCGCGGTGTAGAAGCCCTCGGCGTCGATCCCCGAGGCGACGGCGCGCACGGTCAGCTTGATCTTGCTGATCCGGAAACCGCCCGCCGGGTCGGGGCCGAGGGTCACGTCGGCGGTGACGTCGAGGCTCTCCGGCGTGCCGCCGACGTTGGCGATCTCGGCCGAGAGCGCCATCGAGTAGCACGACGAATGCGCGGCCGCGACGAGCTCTTCGGGGCTGGTGCCCTCGGCGTTGTCGGCCGCGCGGCGGGGGAAGGTCACGTCGTACTTGCCGACGCCGGAGCTGACCAGCTCGACCTGCCCGGAGCCGTCCTGCAGCCCGCCTGCCCAGAGTGTGCGTGCGCTACGAGTCGCCATCACGTTCCTTTCGTTAGCCGGAGTGTGTGTTCGATACCGAACCTACGTGAGCTCAGACCGGGATACTCGTCACTTCGTCGAGGCGTTCCAGCTTCTCCGGCCACACCTGCTGATGCAGGTCACGGATGGCGGCGGTGGGGAAACCGGAGTGCCGCAGCCGCAACCTGATGCCGCGTGGTTGTTTCAGGAACTCGGCGGCGACCACGGTCTCCACCCCTTCGGTCGCGGCGGTGACCCAGGTGAACTCGATGCGGCGGTTCGCTTCGAGCGTGAGGATGCGGCCGTAGTGCGGGTTGCGTTTCTCGTCCGAGCCGGTGTCGAAATAGAGGGGCTCGTTCACGGCGGGTCGCATCAGCACCGATCCGGGGACGGCCAGCCACAGGTCGAGGCCTTGGGTCCAAGCCGCGTACAGCAGGCTCGGCTGGGCCTTCATGACTCGCTCGACGGTGAGCTCGTGGGGCCGAGTGGACAGGTCCGGGGGGCGAACTGGCTGGTCCATCAGCCGACCCTACCGGTCAACTGCCCACCGAGCCCGCATCGGGTGTGCCGCAGCGTCACTCGGGGTTGGTGACGCGCGCGAGCACGATGCCACCGAGAATCAGCGTCAGGGCGAAGACCCGGCCCGCGCTGAGCGGGTCCTTGTGCACGAGCACGCCGAGACCGATCGCCCCGAGTGCGCCGATCCCGGTGAACACCGCGTACGCCGTGCCGACCGGAAGGGTCTGCATGGCGCGCGAGAGCAGGTAGACCGCCAGCGAGCCGAGCGCGATGCACAGCAGGGTCGGGCCGAGTCTGGTGAAGTTCTCGGTGGGTTTGATGGTCTGCGACCAGGCGATTTCGACCAGGCCGGCCACGCCGAGCAGTACCCAGTTCATCGCGTGTAATCCTTTGCGAGCAGGCGCACTTCGGCGATGGCGGTGTCGAGCGAGGCCTCGTGCTCGGTACGCAGGTGGGCGAGGTTGGGGTCCGAGACCGCGTTGGCCAGTTCGGCATTGACGAAAACGGTGTCGGTGACGGCGTAATGGCCCGCGAAGAAGTCGCGCAGGTAGCGCTCCTGATAGTCGAAGGCGGCCTTCGGCGCGCCGGGCGAGTAGGCGCCGCCGCGTGCGGAGACGACGACGAAGCGCCTGTGGCCCAGCGACATACGCGGGAAGGTCACCTGATCGAGCCAGGCCTTGAGTGTGGCGGGGATCGAGTAGTTGTACATCGGGGTGCCGATGAGGATCACGTCGGCGGCAAGCAACTGCGCGAGCAGGGGTTCGACGGTGCGCCACGCGGCGCGGGCGGCGGGGGTGACGGCGAGGTCCGGCAGGCGATCGAGGTCCGTGCTGCCCGCCGCGAGGACGGCATCGCACAGCTCGGTCCAGCCCTCGTCGATGAACGGTGCGGGGTCGGTGGCGAGGTCGCGGTAGGTGTAGTCGCCCTCGGGGGCTGCCGCACGCCAGGCCCGCACGAATTCCGCGCCGAGCGTGCGGCTGAGGGAATTGGTCCTGGCGCTGGCGTCGAGGTGCAGCAGGTGGGTCATGGTCCAACCTTTCGATAACCGGACGTTGTGTCCGCTTACGCCAACGGTAGAACACAAGTGGACATCTTGTCCACATTTACGTTTCTCGGTTAGAGTCGATCCCATGGAGCCTCGATCCGACCTGCTCACCGGCACGGCACCACCACCCGAACGCACCGACGCCGCCCGCAACCGCGCCAAAGTGCTCGCCGCGGCGGCCGACCTCTTCGCCACCCGCGACCCGCGCACCGTCACCATGGACGACATCGCCAAGGCCGCGGGCGTCGGCCGGGGCACCCTCTACCGCCGCTACCCCGACCGCAACGCCATCGCCGTCGCCCTGCTCGACGAACACGAACGCGCCATCCAGGAACAGCTCCTCCGCGGCGAACCCCCACTCGGCCCCGGCGCTCCCCCCGCCGAGCGGCTCGCCGCGTTCTATGCCGCCATGATCGAATTGCTCAGCGCCCATGCCCATCTGGTACTCGGCGCCGAGACCGGCGGGGCCCGCTTCGCCACCGGTGCCTACGGTTTCTGGGCGCTGCACGTCCGGGCCCTGCTCGTCGAAGCCGGTATCCCCCAGCCTGATTCGCTGATCGATACCGTCCTGGCCCCCGTGGCGGCCGAGGTCTACCTTCAGCAGCGCGAACGCGGCCTGTCCCCGGAGCAGATCACCGCAGGTCTGTCGGTCCTCGCTCACCGGCTGCTCGGCGCCGGGTAGGCGCGATGTGTCGGTGGCTACGGCTACCGTCGCGCGGGTGAGGACACTTCCTACCGACGCCGAAATCGACCGGTTCTGGGCCATGATCGAATCCGCCTGGGGTGCCTGCGGCGAGCCACGAACCGAGGAGCGACTCGACGAGTTCCTCGCCGAATTACGTGTGCTCAGTGCTGGTTTCACCAGCGAGGAGCTCACCGCGCTGGACCGCGTGGTCGAGCGCGCGCTCTACGACATCGACCGTGCCGATATCCACGCGGTGGTCGGTGGCTCCGACGACGGGTTCCTTTATCGCCGCGGCTTCATCGTCGCGCTGGGTCACGAGTACTACCGCGCGGCTGTGGCCGATCCGGGGGCCGTGCGATCCCACGGCGAATGTGGGCAGATGGGCTATTTCTTCGCCCACCTGCACAACGACCGGTTCGGGACCTTCCCCGACCGGAATTCGGGAATCTCCAGGGAGACGGCGTCGAATCCGGCCGGGTGGTCGTGAATCGGGGTCAGGTGAGGTCGCGGCGGGCGGTGAGCCAGATGGTTCCCGTCGCGAAGATCGTCACGTAGGCCGCGAGGACGGCGAGGGAATCGCCGCGGGTCAGGATGTCGAGGACACCCGGTGTAGCCGGGCCGTCCACCGTGCGCATCGCCCCTGCCAGTGAACCCGCGGCGGTGCCGGGGAGGAGGTCGGTGACCGCTTCGATGGGGCCGAATATCCCCGAGACCCCGCGCAGCAGGTTCTCGACGACGAGAACCCAGATCAGGCCGAGCCCGACAGCGAGAGCGGGGCCGCGGGCCACGGCGCCGATGAAGGCGCCTGCTGCGGTCCACATACTCAGAATGGCTGTGCCGGTAAGGATTCCGAGAAGGGATCGGTCGAGTGCCGGCAGCGTGACCGGCTGACCTTCCGTCACCGCGATGAGCGATGCGACACCGAGGTCGACGACGAACGCGGCACACACCAGGACTACCACTGTCACCAGCAGACTCAGCAGCAGCCCACCGACCGCATCGACCCGGCCCGGCCCCTGGGTGAACACGGTCTTCCACGTCCCCCAGCCGTACCCACTGCCCACCGCCAGCGCACCGAGAACAAGCATCAGCGCACCGCCGAACATGGCCATACCCTGGGTGAATATTTCGGGCACGGCGGCCGGCACGAGCTGGCCGAGCAGCACGTCGCGCGGCAAGCCGTCGGCCATGGAACCGCTCTCCCCGGAGCGGTAGGCCAGGTAGTTGAGCAGGTAGGCGAAGGTCAGATTCAGCAGGATCCATGTGCCGAGCACGATCCAGAAGGCGGGCCAGCGCCGAAGACGCAGACCCTCCGCCCTGATACTGGCCGTGAGATCTCTTGTGGTGCTGGTCATTTCGCGACCTCCGTCAGCTCGAAGAAGACTTCTTCCAGGGATTTCTCATCGACGCGCAGTTCGAGCAGGTCCGCACCCGCCTGCACGACAGCTCGCGCCACAGCAGGCGCCATCGCGGCCGTGGTCTCTATCCGGATGCCCTCGGCGCTCGCCCGCACCGGCGCGTCGGACAGCGTTCGGACCGCCTCGACGGCTACGTCCGCCGGTTCGGCGCGGACGAGCAGCGATGCGGTGCCGCGCAATTCGGCGACCGTCGATTCGGCGAGCAGACGTCCACCGGAGATCACCCCGACCCGGTGGCAGATTTCCTGCACCTCGGCGAGCTGGTGACTCGACAGCAGCACGGTGTGGCCGTCTGCCGCGAGATCGACGATGAGCGAACGCATTTCGGCCAGTCCGGCCGGGTCGAGACCGTTGGTCGGCTCGTCGAGGACGAGCAGATCGGGATCGCCGAGCAGGGCCGCGCCGACACCGAGGCGCTGCTTCATGCCGAGGGAATAGGTGCGGAAGCGGTCGTCGGCGCGGGTGGTGAGGTCGACGCGGGCCAGCGCCTGAGTGACCTCGCGGTCGCCGAGTCCGCGATAGCGGGCGAGAACGCGCAGGTTGTCGCGACCCGACAGGTACGGGTAGAAACCCGGGCCCTCGATCAGCACCCCGACCCGGCGCAGCACCTCCGGGTCGCCGGGGGCGCTGCCGTGGACCGTCGCGGTGCCCGCGCTCGGCCGGACGAGGCCGGTCAGCATGCGCAGGGTCGTCGTCTTGCCCGCGCCGTTGGGGCCGAGGAAACCGTAGATCTCCCCGGTCCTGACCCGCATACTCACCGCGTCGACCGCGAGGTGTTCGCCATAGCGTTTGGTCAGCCCGGTGGTGACCACGATTGATTCGTTCATGCGAAAGACGATCCGCGCCGAAGGGGTGCCCGCACATCCGTCGCGCGGCTCGATCGGACCTACGTCGCGCGATGTACGCGGGGCCGCGGGAAAAATACGCGCGTAGGCCGACGCTTCTGCCCGGGTGACGCAATAGGGTTGCGTGGGTGGGAGCGAAGTGGGAGCGTGACGCGGCCGTCCGGGACTGGGGGCTGGCGGTGGTGGTCGCGATAGTGCAGCTGGCAGGCAGTTCCGGGGCGAACGCGCAGCAGACCGGGGTGCGTTCGCTCGACGCGTTCGCGTACCTGTTGCTGCTGGCCGGGCCGATCGCGCTCGGCTTCCGTCGGTTGCTCCCCGAGCCGGTGCTGGTGGTGGCCCTGCTCGCCGCCGTGTCCTACGTGCTGCGCGACTACGGGTACGGGCCGATCTTCCTTTCCCTCATCATCGCGTTCCTCACGGCTGCAGTACACGGATCACGCTGGCGCACTTACCCGTTGGTCGTCGTGGGCTATCTGACGATGGTGTGGCCGCTGCCCGCCCTGCTCGGCCGCGATGTCGACGCCTGGCAGGTTTTCGGCCTGCTGGCCTGGCTGGGTGTGCTGGTTGGGATCGCCGAGGGAATCCGTCAGCGGCGCACGGTGGTGCTCGCGCGCCGGGAGCGGGCCGAGGCGGCGCAACGCGACGAACAGGCACAGCAGGCGCGGGCCGCGTCGGAGGAACGGCTCGCCATCGCCCGCGAGTTGCATGATGTACTGGCACACAGCCTTTCGCTGATCAATGTGCAGTCCTCGGTGGCGCTGGAACTGTTCGACCGCAAACCACAGCAGGCCGCCGCCGCGCTGGCCACGATCAAGACCACCTCAAAAGAAGCACTGACCGAGGTGCACACACTGCTGCACGCGATCCGCAGCGGCGCACCCGTCGCCCCCGAGTACCCCGAAACCTCTGCGGCCGAGCCGGTCCCGGCACCCGCTCCGCGCGCACCTGCACCGACGCTCGACGACCTCGACACCCTGTTGCAACGAACCAGGGCGACCGGTCTGCCCGTCGATACCAAGGTCATCGGCACCCCCAAGAAGCTGCCGAGCGTGATCGACGTGGCCGCCGCCAGGATCATCCAGGAATCGCTGACCAATGTGGTGCGCCACGCGCCGGGGTCCACGGCGATGATCACCCTGCGCTACACGCCCGAAACGGTCGACATCACCGTCGACAACACCCGCCCCACTGAGGCCGCGGTGCGCAGCGGGATCGGCGGAAACGGGATCATCGGCATGCGGGAACGGGCCCATGCGCTCGGTGGCGCGCTCACCGCCGGACCTCGGCCCTCCGGTGGGTTCCGGGTGGCGGCCCGGTTGCCCGCGCGACCGGCGGGTGCCGAGGTGGTCGCGAACGGGGACAAGGCATCAGGGACACAGGGATGAGTGCGCCCGATCCACGGCCGGTTCGGTTGCTCGTAGCCGACGATCAGGCCCTCGTACGCGGTGGATTCGTCGCGCTGCTCGATGCCCAGGACGACATCGAGGTGGTCGGCGAGGCCGAGAACGGCGAACAAGCCGTGCGGATGACGCGCGCCCTGACTCCCGACGTGGTGCTGATGGACATCCGCATGCCCGTCCTCGACGGGCTGGCCGCCACCCGCATGATCGCCGACGACGCGCGGCTCGCCGACGTGCGCGTCGTCGTGCTCACCACCTTCGAAATCGACGAATACGTCTTCGAGGCGATCCGCGCCGGTGCCGCGGGTTTCCTGGTGAAACACACCGAACCCGCCGACCTGCTCCGCGCCGTCCGGGTCGTCGCCGCGGGCGACGCCCTCCTTTCCCCCAGCGTCACCCGCCGCCTGCTCACCGAATTCGCCACCCACGCCAAACAACCACCCCCACCCGCCTTCGCCGATCTCACCGACCGCGAACGCGAGGTCCTCACCCTGGTAGCCGAGGGCCTCACCAACGCCGAAATCGCCGCCCGCCTCTACCTCAGCCCCGCCACCGCCCGCACCCACGTGAGCCGCATCCTCACCAAACTCGCCGCCCGCGACCGCACCCAACTAGTAGTCCTCGCCTACGAATCCGGCCTCGTCCGCCCCGGCTGGCAGTAGACCTACACTGCTGGATTATAGGATTCATCCTATATAAGATGAATCCTATGCACCTGTACCTGGTGGAACTCGAGCCTGAGGTTGCCCAGTGGCTCCGCTCACTGACTACCCGCGAGTTCGCCCAGGTAGACGTGTATGTGGGCATGCTTGCCGAGCGGGCGACCACATTGGGTGAACCCTGGTCGCGCAACCTCGGGGGCGGGGTACGCGAACTTCGCTTCCACCTCCATCCCCGGGAAATGCGCATCACTTACTGGCTCGCTCCGGGTCGTCGCATCGTGCTGCTGACAGTTTTCCGCAAGACTCGTATGCGGGAGACCGATGAGGTCGCACGAGCCAAGGCCTTGCGCAAAGTGTGTGAATCGGAACACGGCTTTGCCCACACAGATTTCGACAGGAGGTAACCCATGACCGAGCACCCTTCCATGGACGATATGCGCCGCGAGCGATTGACCGGTCCCGGCTTCGACGCACGTGAGTACCAGGCCGGACGGGCGGAGGCGATCCTGGCGATCGAGCTGGCCGAAGCCATCCGAGAACGACGCATCGAGCTCGGGCTGACGCAGACGCAGCTGGCTGAACGTGCCGGGCTGCGGCAGCCTGAAGTCTCACGCCTGGAATCCGGTGGAGGGACACCCACAATCGGCATGCTCGAACGGCTGGCACATGCGCTCGAGGTGCGGTTTGTCGCTCGATTCGAGAAAGTCGACGCGGCGTAAGGTCAGGTGTCCTTGCCCGCTCGGCGGCGTTCGTCCTCGGAGAAGTGGGCGCGACGGGCCATTCCGGCGGGGGCGGCCTGGGCTCGGACCGAGTAGGCCGAGAGGGCGTCGAAGGCGCCGCGGACGCCGCCTGCGACGGGGGCGTAGGTGATGGAGGAGCCGGGGTCGAAGCCGAGGTTGGAGCCTACTTCGACGGCGTCCATGTTGGCGCCGAGGAAGACGAAGGTCCAGTTGTAGACCTCCTGCTGCTGGGTGATGAGGGATTTGACCGCCGCGTGCGTCCATTCGCGGCTGGAGTTCTCGTGGCCGTCGGTGAGGACGACGACGATCACCGTGCCGGGCCGCTCGTGCTCGGGGCGGGCCGCGAGTTCCTCGCCGACGCTGGTGACGAGTTTGCCGACGGCGTCGTACAGCGCGGTCCCACCACGCGGCAGCAGATTCGGCGCGGGCACCTGATCCAGCGGCACATTCGAATAGACCACCTCGTAGGCGGTGTCGAACTGCGCCAAGGTCACCTCGATCCGCTTCGGCACCTCCCGCTGCTGCTCAAAATACGCGGCCAACCCACCTTCGGTATCGGCCTTGATCGTCTGCATCGAACCGGACCGGTCGAGCAGAACAGCGATGAGCGTGCGATCGGAATCAGTCATGTGCGTGAACACCCCCGTGTCGTATGGACTGGCCCAACCCACGGTACGCCGCGAATTCACCTCCCGGAGACCATGAAAAGCGGCCCGAAAGGTATCTCCAAGTTCGCATTCCTACCTTCGCCCCCATGGGCCCAGTTCTCGCATTCCACCGAATTTCCGACGCCGACGCCGCCCGCATCACCGCCGATGCCGAAGCCGCCCTCGACCTGATCGACCACCTCGACCGCCCCGGCGAACCGACCGGCGACATCGACAAGGCCTGGGACGGCCTGCGGTACCTACTCGAGGCCGCGAACATCGACCTCGACCTCTTCGGCGACCTCGACCCCTGGGCCGGCGACGGCGCAACCAAGATATGGACAGCCGCCGAGATCACCACCGCCGCCCACACCCTCACAGCCACGCCCTACAGCGCCCTCGACCGACATTTCGACCCGGCAGCCATGGACGCCGACGACGTCTACCCCGAAATCTGGGACACCGATTTCTGCCGAGAATTCCTCCGCGAAAACTACGAAGCCCTCCGCACATTCTTCATCTTCGCCGCCGAACAGAATTCCCAAGCCGTTGCGCTATTCCAATGATGCCCCCGCCGGCGGTCAGTAGATCGCACTCCAATAGGCCTCGACTGTAAGGCCGACGATATAGCGGGGGTTCTGCGGGTCGTCGGTCACCGTTACCACCTTCTTGGACAGGTCGAGCTTCATACCGTCGTCGTTGCGGTATTGCTGGCTGTTGGCGGTATAGGTGAAAAAGCTCGCCTCGAACGGCTGGGTTCGCAGGGTCGGCGCCGCGGCGCGCAGGATTCGGGATGCGTCGCCGCGCTCGCACACCGCGAACTTCTCCTCGGAGCCTTTCAGCGCACCGATCAACAACACCGGCCGCTCACCGTCACCGCACCGCGCCCCCGGATCGAGCCACCCCTGCTTGTCGGCCGCCATCGGCAATACCCCATCGACAACCGGCGCTTTCGACGACGGCACCGGAGCCGAAAGCACCGGCGTCGCCGTTTCGGAAGCATCCGCGCCACAACCGGACACCACGACGCTGACAGCGATCAATCCGACGTTGCGCGCATTTACCCACCTGAACACATCGGCAAACCTACGCCATCACGACGAAAAGCCTTAGAAATCAACCGGATTCAGCCAGTCGACCCAGTCGCCGAGGATCCGATCTCGCGAGCCCGCGAAAGGAGATGGCAAGACAACTCCAAGCCGTCGTTCCCAACTTCGCAATGGGTTCACTGGGATCACAAGGAGGAGTTGACGTGGGTGCAGTTATGTCGTTCAGCAGGGTGAGTACGGCCGAGCTGGAAATGGCGATGCGGCACAAGGACATCGCGGAGGAGTTCCTTGCCGGATATGAGCCCTCCGCCGATGATCCGAGCGGCTACCTCGACAAAGCATGGGGCGGGTTGAACTACCTGCTGGAGGCCGCGGGGACCGGTGTCGACCTGTTCTTCACGCCTACCCCTCTACCGATCGGCGAGTACAACGGCTGGACGGCACAGGAGGTGGCGCGCACCGCGGAGATACTCTCGAAGACTCCGTTCAGCAAGCTGGCCGAGCACTACAACGGAGTGCGCATGGTCGAGGCTCAGGTCTATCCCAACCTCTGGGGCGATACCCGAAACGACGGCCTCGGCTATCTCCGGGAGTACTACACCAAGCTGGTCGCCGTATTTCAGCACGCGGCCGAGCACGACGCCGGGCTCCTGCAGCACTTCGGCTGAATCCGGCAACGAAAAAGCCCACCTTCTGGGTTCAGAAGGTGGGCTTTTCGTTCAGCTGGTTACTCGCCGGAGGCGGCGTTGTCGGGGGCGGTGCCCTCGGCTGCTCCGGTGAGGACGACCTCGGGCTTGTCGTCGCCCGTGGGGGCCTTGGTCAGCTTCGTCTTGCCGGTGAAGGTGAACTTGGCGTCTTCGCCCTGGCCTTCGCCGTCCCAGTTCTCCACGTCGACCGTGATGGTCTGGCCCGCACCGATCTCGCCGAAGAGGATCTTCTCCGACAGCTGGTCCTCGATCTCGCGCTGGATCGTGCGACGCAGCGGACGGGCACCGAGGACCGGGTCGAAACCGCGCTTAGCGAGCAGGCTCTTGGCCTGGTCGGTCAGCTCGATCGCCATGTCCTTGTTCTTCAGCGCCTTGGCGACACGGTTGATCATCAGGTCCACCATCTGCACGATCTGCTCGCTGGTGAGCTGGTGGAAGACGATCACGTCGTCGATGCGGTTGAGGAACTCGGGGCGGAAGTGCTTCTTCAGCTCGTCGTTGACCTTGAGCTTCATCCGCTCGTAGTTCGAGCCCTCGGCGTTGGACTGGGTGAAGCCCAGGCCGACGGCCTTCGAGATGTCGGAGGTGCCCAGGTTCGAGGTGAAGATCAGCACGGTGTTCTTGAAGTCGACCGTACGACCCTGACCGTCGGTGAGACGGCCGTCCTCGAGCACCTGCAGGAGGGTGTTGTAGATCTCCTGGTGCGCCTTCTCGATCTCGTCGAACAAGACCACCGAGAACGGCTTGCGCCGCACCTTCTCGGTGAGCTGGCCGCCCTCCTCGTAGCCCACGTACCCGGGAGGGGCACCGAACAGGCGCGAGGCGGTGAAGCGGTCGTGGAACTCGCCCATGTCGATCTGGATGAGCGCGTCGTCGTCGCCGAACAGGAAGTTCGCCAGCGCCTTGGACAGCTCGGTCTTACCGACACCGGACGGACCGGCGAAGATGAACGAACCGGACGGACGCTTCGGATCCTTCAGGCCGGCGCGAGTGCGGCGGATCGCCTTGGAGACGGCCTTGACGGCATCCTCCTGGCCGATGATCCGCTTGTGCAGCTCGTCCTCCATGCGGAGCAGACGGGTGGTCTCCTCCTCGGTGAGCTTGAAGACGGGGATACCGGTCCAGTTGGCCAGCACCTCCGCGATCTGCTCGTCGTCGACCTCGGCCACGACGTCCAGGTCGCCCGAACGCCACTGCTTCTCCCGCTCGGCGCGCTTGGCGACTAGCTGCTTCTCCTTGTCGCGCAGGCGCGCGGCCTTCTCGAAGTCCTGCGCGTCGATCGCGCTTTCCTTCTCGCGACGGGCATCGGCGATCTTGTCGTCGAACTCGCGCAGGTCCGGCGGCGCGGTCATCCGGCGGATGCGCATGCGCGCGCCCGCCTCGTCGATGAGGTCGATCGCCTTGTCCGGCAGGAACCGGTCGTTGATGTAGCGATCGGCCAGCGTCGCGGCGGCCACGAGAGCGCCATCGGTGATGGAGACCCGGTGGTGCGCCTCGTAGCGGTCGCGCAGACCCTTGAGGATGTTGATGGTGTGCTCGACGGTCGGCTCGCCCACCTGCACCGGCTGGAAACGGCGTTCCAGGGCGGCGTCCTTCTCGATGTACTTGCGGTACTCGTCGAGGGTGGTCGCACCGATGGTCTGCAGCTCGCCACGGGCCAGCTTCGGCTTCAGGATCGAGGCCGCGTCGATGGCGCCTTCGGCAGCACCCGCGCCGACGAGCGTGTGCAGCTCGTCGATGAACAGGATGATGTCGCCGCGGGTGTTGATCTCCTTGAGCACCTTCTTGAGGCGCTCTTCGAAGTCACCGCGGTAGCGGCTGCCCGCGACAAGGGAACCCAGGTCGAGGGTGTAGAGCTGCTTGTCCTTGAGGGTCTCGGGGACCTCGCCGTTGACGATGGCCTGGGCCAGACCCTCGACGACGGCGGTCTTACCGACACCGGGCTCGCCGATCAGCACCGGGTTGTTCTTGGTGCGGCGGCTCAGCACCTGCATGACGCGCTCGATTTCCTTCGAGCGGCCGATGACGGGGTCGAGCTTGCCTTCCAGTGCCGCCTGCGTGAGGTTGCGACCGAACTGGTCGAGCACCAGCGAGGTGGACGGCGTACCCGCCTCACCGCGCGAGCCGGTGCCCTCGACGGGCTCCTTGCCCTGGTACCCGGACAGCAGCTGGATGACCTGCTGACGGACCCGGTTCAGGTCGGCGCCCAGCTTGACGAGCACCTGGGCCGCGACGCCCTCACCCTCGCGGATGAGGCCGAGCAGGATGTGCTCGGTGCCGATGTAGTTGTGACCGAGCTGCAGCGCCTCGCGCAGACTCAGTTCCAGCACCTTTTTCGCACGCGGGGTGAAGGGGATGTGACCGGACGGCGCCTGCTGGCCCTGCCCGATGATCTCCTCGACCTGGCTGCGCACACCCTCCAGCGAGATGCCAAGGGACTCCAGCGACTTCGCCGCCACGCCCTCGCCCTCGTGGATCAACCCAAGCAGGATGTGCTCGGTGCCGATGTAGTTGTGGTTGAGCATCCGGGCCTCTTCTTGGGCCAGGACAACGACACGCCTCGCGCGGTCGGTGAACCTCTCGAACATCGCTCCCTCACTCTCCTGCTCCGACATTCTGGCAACAGACGCCGCTGTGTGCTCGGTACAACCTTGGGCGCCGGAGGCGACAACTGTCGCCGTCAGCCTGCCATGAAGCCCGGGGGTTGCGGCCCCCGCCATCCACTCTAGTTGGCAGGGGATTCCGCCGTCGCCGCTCCACCCTATTGGGGACCGGTGACAACTTGGTCATTCACTCACAACGCGCACGTCGCGGCATTCGTTTCCGTTCCAGTTTTGCCTACAGCGAAATCCCGCCTCAGCCGGTGAACGGGGGCACGAACTCGCACGGCACGGGCGCCTGCCTGGCCGGATCGAGGGCGTTGAGGACGTGACCCGCGGCACGCGGACTGCCCGCGATGGCCATGTGCTCGGACCAGTCCTGCGCGCAACCGTCCTGCACGACGACCGAGGTGGCGTTGGGACCGGGCACCAGGCCGGAGGTGTGCGGCACGACGAGCTCGTCGAGGACCGTGACGATATTGACGTAGGTGACGCGCGGGTCGTACACCCCGTCGGCATTGAGCGCGGTCATGAACGGCGAACCGCTGAACATCTGCGCGCACGCCTGGCACAGCGAGCCGGTGGCGGCGTCGAAGACCGGTCCCGCGCCGAGCGCCCGGCTGAAGTGGGCGATATCGCCCGCGCCGAAGGCGTTGGTGCCGAGCCAGGGCGGCGCGATCCCGACCAGCGTGCCGACCTTCTCGCCGCCGCCGAGCCGCTTGAGGTAGTAGTTGCCGACGATATTGCCCTGCGAGTGGGCGACGAGGTCGACCCGTTCGGCGCCGGTGCGCGCGAGGACACCGTCGATGAAGGCCGACACCTCCGCCGCACTCTGCTCGATGGGACGCATCCCGCCGATGGCCGAGACGGGCCAGGGCAGCGCGTACGCGCCGTAGGTGAGGGTGAACACGCAATAGCCCTCGTTGGCCAGCAGCGGGGCGTACACGCCCCAGTTCGTCTGCGCTCCACCGCCGGTGCCGTGCAGCAGGACGACCGGATTCGGATGTTCCGGTGTGGGAACACAATTCGGGTCGTTCGCCCCGGGCAGCGCACCGCCCGGATTTGTCAGCTCGGGCGGGATGCCCGCGAAGAAGTTGTAGTCGACGGGGTAGGGGTCGGCGGCCGCACCGCCTGCCCCCACGAGACCCAGCAGCATCGCGACGGCGAGAACGAGCATCGACTTACTTCGCATGGAACCACCCCTGACTGGAACGTGTTCCAGTCATCATGGAACACATTCCAGCCTTCGCGTGGCACTACGGTGCGATTCAGCGCACCAGTGCGTGCGAAACGGTCTGCGCCGAGACCGGGGCAGCGGCGTTCGACTTGCCCTGCTGCACGCCCGCGGCGAACAGCGCACCGCACAGCACCAGGAACGCCGCCGTGTGCAGCACCGCCCGCAGGATGTTCCAGCGCACCCACGCCGCCTCGAAATCGGCGCGCACCGAAACGGTGTCCGCCAGCGTCGCCGGGTCGCCCGCCGCGGCCAGGGCGTCGTTGAGCGGCACGTTCTGCCCGGCGGTGACCGCGAACGCGATCACATTGAGCAGCAACGCGATTCCGATCCAGATCAGCGTGGCGCGGTGATCGCCGCCCAGGTGCAGCGCGGCCGCGAGTGCGGTGAAGCCGACCGTCCCGAGGAAGCCGAACATGAACCACGGGTTGATGATCACCACGTTGATCTTCTGCATGACCTCGATCAGCGTGCGGTCCCCGGTGCGCGCCAGGGCGGGCATCACCGAGATCGCGTAGGCGTAGAACACGCCGGCGACAAGGCCGGTGCTGAGCATCGCGAGAACCAGCGAGGACAAACGAATGGCCGACATGGGAACCAACTCCTGACTCGAATCCGGAGTCGCGCTCCGGTGACAGGAACAAGTCAACCGCGTCCCTACCGCCACCGACATGGTTCAGGCGCTCAGCCACCTGCGTCAGGCGCTCGACCGTCGGCCGCGGAGGTCACAACTCGTGGTCGGAGATCATTCCGCTCTGCATCGCGAGGGCGGCGAGCCGGGTGCGCTTCTGGTTCTGCGGCAGATTCTCCACCCCGAACTTCGCGAACAGGGCACGCAGGTGGGTTTTGATCGCGTCGATCGACAGGAAGAGTTCCTCGGCGATCTGCTGGTTCGACGCGGGTGTCGCGAATCCGGTGCCGTGCTTGTACGGACGGCACAGGGCGATCAGCACCGCGCGCTGGGTTTCGGTCAGCGAACGCATGGTGGGGATGGAACCGGAGGCGGTATGTGTGGCGTCGTCGACGACGCCACCGAAATCGAAGAAATGCACCAGCGTGGTGCCGACGCGAATACGGTCACCCGGGCTCAGCCTGCGCCTGCCGACCAACCGCTCACCGTTGACGAACGTCCCGTTGCGCGACAGCCCGTCGTCGATGATCGTCCAGTGCGCACCGAGGTGTTCGACCGCAGCATGCAACCGCGACACCTCGGCATCCCAGCCGAGCACGAGATCGGCCTGAACGTTGCGCCCGATGGTGATCCGCTGCTGCGCGGGGTCCAGCGGCAATTCATGCTGGCGCCCGGTGTTGTCGGTGTACCGAAGAAAGGAGCTCACCGCACATCTCCCAAGACTCGAAACACCTTGCGCACAACCATCAGTCTATCTTTCCAGGCCACATTCCCACCCACCCGAGGAGGGCAGAAGAAGCGGTCCCCGAACCACCCGAGGAGGCTCGAACACGAAGCGGTACACCCGCCCGCATTCCCGACCCCGCACATCCCGACCTCGAGGAGGGATCGCCGCGAAGCGGCGGTTCGCGGCCGTCCCGACGATCAGGTGCCGTGGCGTAGGCGACGAAGGAGCAAGCCACGGTGCCTGATCGTCGGGACCGGCGGGGCCGCGAACTCGAGCGCGCCAGCGCTCCAAAAATTCAGCTCTTGCCGACCTCTTTGTTGTAGGCCTCGGTGATGTCGGCCGAGATACGGCCGCGCGCGGAGACCTTGTGGCCCTTACGACGGGCCCATTCACGAATTGCGGCGCTCTGCTCGCGGTCCATGGAAACGCGGCTCTTGCCCTGCGGCGCCGGCGTACCGGCGGCCTTGGTCCGGCGACGGCCACTCACGCGACGCGCGTTGGCGACCCACTCGTCCAGGCCTTCGCGCAGGCGCGCCGCATTTGCCTCCGACAGATCGATCTCGTACGACACCCCATCGATAGCGAACTCGATGGTTTCGTCCGCGATGGACTCACCGTCGACATCGTCGATCAGGCTAACGGTGACCTTCTTTGCCATGAGATGAACGTCCTCTCGAAATCGTCAAGCCTGCCTCCAGGCCGAATACCCGAGGCAAGAATACCCCGAAATGCGAAATTTCCAACACGAGGCCTTCGCCCCGCGAATTCACAGGTCAGCGACTACTCGGGCGCACAATGGGGAACAGGATCGTTTCCCGGATTCCCAAACCCGTGAGTGCCATCAACAAGCGATCGATTCCCATACCCGTTCCGGTGGTCGGCGGCATGCCGTGTTCCATCGCGGTGAGGAAGTCTTCGTCGAGCACCATCGCCTCGTCATCGCCCGCCGCGCCGAGGCGCGCCTGGTCGACGAACCGTTCCCGCTGGATGACGGGATCGACCAACTCCGAATAGCCCGTGGCCAACTCGAAGCCGCGAACATAGAGATCCCACTTCTCCGTAACGCCGTCCTTGCTGCGATGCTGACGGGTCAGCGGTGAGGTCTCCACGGGGAAGTCGCGAACGAAAGTCGGCGCGTAGAGCTTGTCGCCGTAGACGTGTTCCCAGAGTTCTTCGACCAGTTTCCCGTGCCCGTAGCCCTTGCCCGACGGAATTTCCAGACCGACCCGTTCGGCGAGTGCCAGCAATTCCTCGACAGTCGTTTCCGGAGTGACCTCCACACCGATCGACTCCGACAGCGACGGATACATCTCGACCGTCGTCCACTCGCCACTCAGATCATATTCAGTACCGTCGGCAAGAGTCACCACGAGGGTGCCGAATGCCTCTTGTGCGACTTCCTGGACCAATTCCCGGATCATCGTCGCCGAGTCGTCGTAGGTGCCGTAGGCCTCATACGTTTCCAGCATCGCGAACTCGGGCGAATGGGTGGAGTCGGCGCCTTCGTTGCGGAAGTTCCGGTTGATCTCGAAGACCTTCTCCAGGCCGCCGACCACGCAGCGCTTGAGGAACAGTTCCGGCGCGATACGCAGGAACAGGTCCATGTCGAGGGCATTGGAATGGGTGACGAACGGGCGCGCGGCGGCACCGCCGTGGATGGTCTGCAGCATCGGGGTCTCGACCTCGAGGAAGCCGCGGCGCTCGAGCGCCGTACGCAGCGCGCGGACCACGTTCACGCGGGTACGGGCCATTTCCCTGGCCTCGGGGCGCACGATCAGGTCGACGTAGCGCTGACGGACGCGCGATTCCTCGTTCATTTCCTTGTGCGCCACCGGCAGCGGGCGAAGCGACTTGGCCGCCATCGACCACGAGTCGGCCATCACGCTCAATTCGCCCGTGCGCGAGGAGATGACCTCACCGTGCACGAACACGAAATCGCCGAGGTCGACATCGGACTTCCAGGCGGCGAGCGCGTCGGCGCCGACACCATTGAGGCTGATCATCGCCTGCAGTTTCGTTCCGTCGCCCTCCTGCAGGGTGGCGAAGCACAACTTGCCGGTATTGCGGACGAAAATGACGCGGCCGGCGACACCGACCTGCAGACCGGTTTGCGTATCGGGTTCGAGATCCGGGTAGGCGGAACGGATTTCGGCCAGCGTGTGCGTGCGCGGCACGACCACCGGATAGGCGTCACCACCGCCGGCGAGCAGCCGTTCACGCTTGTCCCGGCGAATCCGCATCTGCTCGGGGACATCGCTGTCCACGGCGGAACTGACGGCGCGGCCGGTCTCGGCGGAGTTAGGGGTGCTCACATTCGATAACAGTAGCGTGCACCGGAAAGGACCAGTGCGCCGCCCGTTACAACGAAGCCAGCGACTCCACTTCCCGGGCGAAGTGCGGCACCCCGACGCCCACGGTGAGCATGCCCGCCGACTTCAGCGCCTGATAACCGCCGATCAGATCGGTCGCGCGGTGCAATCCGAGTTCCTGAAGCGAGGCCGCGGCCAAACTGGACGTATAGCCCTCCGAGCAGAAAATGATCCACTCCACATCGTGGTCGCGCGCGAGCGACAACCGCGCCGACGACGTGGGGTCCAGCCGCCATTCCAGCACATTGCGCTCGATCACCAGCGCACCCGGCAGCGAGCCCTCCCGAACACGCTGCGCGGCCGGGCGGATGTCGACCAGAATGGCGCCTCGGGCCAGCGCGGCGGGGACGTCGTAGACATACAGCCTGCGCAGCTTGGCGCGCGCGTTGTCGAGCATCTGGTCAATCGACAAACGGCTCATCACAGATCACCTTCGGGCTGGTCGGTGAGGACGGTTTGGGTGCGTCGCAGGGTGCCGTGGCCGGTCACCTCGTAATAGGACATGGCGGTCAGCGGCGGCGAATACGCGTGCACGCTGAGGGTGGGATCGAGCGGGCCCGCCGTCGCGTCGGCGGCGCGGACCACATCGTGGACCCAACCGATCGGAAACGACGCCTGATCGCCCGCGGCGAGGGTGCGCTCGCGTAACTCGGTGCCATTCCAGCGGAATTCCGACAGTGCGCCGCTGAGCACGGTGAGCGCGCCGAGCGAACCGGCGTGGTCGTGCAATTCGGTGGATTTCCCCGGCGTCCAGCTGATGAGCCAGACATCGACCTCGTCGTCGGCGATCAGGCGGGTGGCCCAGCGCTGTTCGGTCGGCCAGAGCCCGTCGGCGGGCAGCAGATGGTCGTAGCGACCGGCCAGGACATCCTCGGCGCCCTCGTCGGTGAGACGCAGCAGGTCGGCGGGGCGCAGCCGGGTGGGCAGGGCCGAGGCGACCGCGCGGTCGAGCGGTGGGGTCGCGGAGTATTCGTCACGGGCCGACGGCAGGGAAAGAACAGAGGAACGCATGAGCGCATCTCCAAGGAGTGAGAATCGGTCGAGGGGAAAACGTCAGCCTCGAACGGTCGAGGCAGGTCAGCCTCGACAACACTCCTGGGTGCTCACACGGAAAGACACGGGAGCGAGCTTAGCAGGCTCCCGCGTGGACGGGCCAATGACCTGAATCACTTCTTGTTGCGCTCGTAGACGTGGCGCAGACCGGTGAGGGTGAGATGCGGTTCGTGCTGGTCGATCGTTTCCGATTCCGGCACGATCAGCGGCGCGCCCGTCCCGGTGGCGACCACGGTGACATCGGTACCGGCGAACGCGTCGAATTCGTCGCGAATGCGGTCGATCAATCCGTCGACCAGACCGGCGAAACCGAAAACCGCACCGGATTGAATGCACTCCATCGTGTTCTTGCCGAGCACCGAGCGCGGCCTGGCCAGTTCGACGCGGCGCAACGCACTGCGTTCGACCAGTGCCTCCGTCGACACCTCGACGCCCGGCGCGATCACGCCACCGAGGAACTCGCCCTTGGCCGAGACCAGGTCGACACACGTGGCGGTGCCGAAGTCGACGACGATCGCCGGGCCGCCGAACCGGCGGAACGCGGCGAGGCAGTTGACGATGCGGTCGGCGCCGACCTCCTTGGGATTGTCGACCAGCAGCGGAATGCCGGTCCGCACACCGGGTTCCACGACCACATTCGGCACATGCGACCAATAGCGGGCGAGCATGATGCGCAGTTCCCGCAGCACCGGCGGCACCGTCGACAACGCCGAGACACCGACCACCTGGTCGAGGTCGGCACCGACAAGACCGCGCACCTGCATCGCGAACTCGTCGGCGGTGAGCAGCGGATTGGTGTGAATGCGCCAGTGCCGCACCAGTTTCGAGTGCTCGCCGAGACCGGAGAACAGGCCGAGTTCGATGGCGGTGTTGCGGACGTCGATCGTCAGCAGCATGTCCGACCCCCGCCGCGATCAGGCGATCGACAGGGAACGCGGCGAGGTGAGCCCGGAACCCTCGGGCGCGTGCGCGGGATCGGCGCCGAGCTCCACGGGCCGGTTACGGTCGTCGACGAAGACCACCTTCGGCGCGTACTCGCGCAGCTCGGCCTCGTCGAGCTGGCCGTAGGCGATGAGGATGACCAGGTCGCCGGGGTGCACGAGATGTGCCGCGGCGCCGTTGATCCCGATCACACCCGAACCGCGTTCGCCCGCGATCACATAGGTTTCGAGGCGAGCGCCGTTGTCGATGTCGACGATGCACACCTGCTCACCCTCGAGCAGGCCCGCCGCGTCGAGCAGATCCTGGTCGACGGTCACCGAACCCACGTAGTGCAGGTCGGCGTGGGTCACGGTGGCACGGTGGATCTTCGAGGTCATCATGGTGCGCAGCATCGGCTTCGCCTTTCTCAGTGCGCCTGCGGAGCAGGCAGGGAGTTCGCGTCGGGGTGCCCGTCGAGCTGGGCGCCGAGAACAAGGGGTGCGTTGTCGATCAGGCGAGTGCTGCCGACCTTGGCCGCGACGAGCAGGCGGGCGTTGCCCGATTCCGGGGCGGGGCCGAGGAGCGAGTCGCGCAGTTCGAGGTAGTCGACCTCGACACCGTCGGCCGAGTCGAGGACGGTGCGGGCGGCCGCGAGGACACCCTCGGGGCCGAGGCCAGCGGCGTGCCTGCCCGCGGCCAGGGCGGCCGACAGGGCGAGCGCCGATTCCCGTTGCGCCGCATCGAGATAGCGGTTGCGCGAGGACAGGGCGAGACCGTCGGGTTCGCGGACCGTCGGGTAGGCGACGATCTTCACGTCGAAGTTCAGGTCGCGGACCATCTGGCGGATCAAGGTGAGCTGCTGGTAGTCCTTCTCCCCGAAATACGCCTCCGAGGCGTGGGTGAGCTGCAGCAGTTTCGCGACGACGGTGAGCATGCCCGCGAAATGCGTCGGCCTGCTGCCGCCTTCGAGCTCGGCGCCGAGCGGGCCCGGATGCACGGTGGTGCGCGGTCCGTCGGGGTACATCTCGTTGGCCGACGGCGCGAACACCAGATCGACGCCCTCGGCCGCGAGCAGTGCGAGGTCGGCGTCGAGGGTGCGCGGGTAGGCGTCGAGATCCTCGCCCGCACCGAACTGCAGCGGGTTGACGAAGATCGACACGATCACGATCTGATTGGTGAGCCGCGCCTGCCGAACCAGCTGCAGGTGGCCCTCGTGCAGCGCGCCCATGGTCGGTACGAATCCGATGCTGCGGCCTGCCCCGCGCAACGCCTTGGCCACCGTGGACAGCACCTCGGGGCTGTGGTGCACGGTGAGCGCGCCGGGCTTGAACGCGCCGGTCGCCCGGGCGCCGCCCTGGTGGTGATGCACTTCTCGGGGTTCCATCAGTGGCCTTTCTCGGCGAGCAGCTCCAGCAGAGCGGGATTGGTCCTGGCGAGTTCGGCCGTGCGCAACGACATGGCGCGATACGACGCGGCCAGGCGTTCGTCGAACGACTCGACGGCATTCAGGTGTGCGGCGACCGCGTCCACGTCGCCCCGGGCGACCGGGCCGGTGAGCGCGGCCTGACCACGGCGCAGCGCGTTGTCGAGCGCGGCGGAGACCAGCGGGCCGATGAGGCGTTCGGGCAGGCCGCCCGGTTGTTCGTCGACCACCGGCTGACCGAGCAGGCCCGGGCCCGACATCGCTTCGCGCAGTGCCGAAACCGCGTCGACGATGAGCGTGACCAGGTGATTGCTGCCGTGCGCGAGGGCCGCGTGATAGAGCGTGCGCTGGTCCTCCTCGATCCGCACCGGCTCGCCGCCCATCTCGATCACCAGCGCCTGGGCGATGGCGTAACCGATGTCGTCGGCGGCGGTGATACCGAAACAGGCATTCGCGAGGCGGGCGATGTCCTCGTCGTGACCGGTGAAGGTCATCGCCGGATGAATCGCCAGGCCCAAGGCGCCCTGCTCGGTGAGCGGGGCGAGCACACCGACACCGTTGGCACCGGAGGTGTGCGCGACGATCGTGCCCGCCCGAACCACACCGGCCGAGGCCAGACCACGGACCAACCCGGCCAGCTCGGCATCGGGCACCGCGAGCAGCAACAACTCGCTGCGCTGCGCCACCTGCTCCACCGGCAGGATCTGCGAATCGGGCAGCCGGGTGCGTGCCCGGTGCACGGAGGCATCGGAAATCGCGGCGACACCGAACACCACATGCCCGGCTCGCTCGAGCGCCACACCGAGCGCCGAACCCACCCGTCCCGCCGAGACGATTCCCACCGTCAGCCGTGCGGGCGCTGGATCGACACCTGAGTTCGCGCCATCAGAATCGACACTTCTCGAGGTCAACATTGTCCTCTCGATTGCGTTCCAGTCCCGCTGTGCGGGTACCAGACGTACCGGTCGAGAATAACGGGCCCTACGCCCGCCCCGCCACGCCCCCCGTCGTGATCTAGCACACCCGCCTCTCCGGGAATTCAGGCCGGACTCAGGGGGAGGTGACGTGCGTCGACGGCCAGACCATGTGCGCGGTTGCGGTTGCCCGTCCCCGGTGAGTTACCCATGTCCTCACTGACCCGCCTCCCCGAGAATTCAGGCCAGGCTTATGCGCGGAGAGACTTGCGTCGGCGGCCAGACCATGTGCGCGGTTGCGGTTGCCCGTCCCCGGTGAGTTACCCATGTCCTCACCGAAGTGGGCGGGTGCGTGGCGGATTCAGCGGTGTGGTTCGGGTGGGTGGCCCGCTGGACGGTGATCTTGGTGCGGCTATGTGCGGGTGGACTCCGATTGGAGGTTGGCCATGATGTCGGCTACCGAGAGGCGGGTGCCTTCGGATTCGGCGCGACGGCGGCGGCGGGAGCTGGTGCCGACGGTGGGGGTGGCCGGGGCGGGGTTGGGGGCCGGGGCCGGGCCGGAGTTCGGGGGGGCTTCGAAGGCGGGTTCGGTGGTGGTGGCCGTGGCCGGCTGTTCGGTCGCGGGCTCTGGGGTGAGGGAGCCGGTGGGGGCCGGGGTGGCCGTCGGGTCGGTGGCCGGGGTGGCCGTCGGGTCGGTGGCCGGGGTCGACGACTGGTCCGTGCCGTTCGACGTGGGGGCCGAGGGCTCGGGGTCGAGGGGGCGGCCGTCGTTGTCGACCTTGCGGGTGTGGGGGGCCGACAGGCGCGGGGGCGGGGTTTTGGTCGACGACGACTTGGCCGGCTCGGGCTCGGGGGTCGACTGCTGGGACTCGGCGTATTCGTCGAGCTGCACGGCGGAGGTCTCGGCGGTGACCGGATCGTCGTAGGGGTCGGCGAAATTGGCCGACACCGGCTGCATGAAAACTGGCTTCAGGGCGCTGGGCGGTTGCTGCCAGGGGCCGAACCAGGCGGCAGCGGCAGCCTCGTGGCTATCGTCGATCTCGGGCTCCGCCTCGTCGAAGGCGTCGAAATCGGCGTAGGCCGATCCGCCGCTCGGCAGGGCGTCGATGCGGACCGCGTCGGCCTGCAGGGCAGGCTGGTCATCGGGCAGGGCACCCTCGAACAGCACCTGCAGGTTCTGGCGAAGCAACGTGAGTTCCGCACGCAGGGCCGCGATCTCCGAGGCGTCGGCACCCACTTCGGCGCGCACCCGTGCCTCGACACCCATCTCGTATTCGCGGCGGGCGTTGATCTCCCGCTCGAGCTGCAACTCGTACACCGTCTGCAGATCGCGCACCTTGGCCTTGTCGACGGCCGCGTCCTTGCGATAACGAGTGGCCGCGAGGGCGCCGATCACGGCCGCCCACAGCGCCGCTACCAGGCCGATCCGGACGAATTGCACATTGTCGCTGAAGACGAGGAAAACACTGGCTGTCAGGCCGAGGAGGAGAAGGGCGCCGATGAAGAGCTTTCCCGCGTCGTCCCGCCGTCGACGGGGCGTGGTGCTACGGGAGGGTGAAACCATGGTGGCCAGGGTAGCCGGAAACAGCTGGTCGGCACACCGACAACGGGGGTGATTCCATTCGCAAGTTGCTAGGTGGTTGCCGGTTCGTCCGGTGGTTCGTCGGGCGCGCGGCAGCAGTACTCGAGCCACAAAGCCGCAGCAACCAGGGCGGAACCGGCGAGCAGACCGACCACCGCGCCCGGTGAATCCGACGCCGCCGCCGTCACCGTGCCGCTCTGTGGGAAGACCCACAGCAGGAAGCCGAGCCACACGCCCGCCGCCAGCGAACCGACCTGCAACGACGCCTTGGCCAGCGCGGCCGCTCGCGCCACATTGATCGGGTGCAGTTCACCCGGTCCGTCGCCGATGCGCTGCTCGGCGATCCGGTTCTTGACGACGAACCCGAGCGCCGCCTCGATCCCGGCCACCGGCAGCAGCGAGGCGCCGGCGAGCACCGAGATGGACGGGAACGTCGAATAGGCGAAGCGGGTCGCGGTCCAGGCGATGGCCGCGGCCAGCACGACATTCAGGGCGAGGTCGAGCAGCCGGGTCGGTTTCAGCACGGGCGGGCGCCTTCGCGCAGGACCAGGTCGGTGCGGATCACACCCGCGCGTTCGGCGGGGTCGATTGCGGCGAGCAGGTCGGCGACGGGCACCTGGGCGCCGTCGACGTGCAGACGGGCATCGGGCTCGACGTCCAGCCACGGAACCAGCACGAACGCCCGGTGGTGCGCCTCGGGGTGGGGCAGGATCAGCGCCGGATCGCTGTCGCGCACAACGGCTTCACCGCGGTCGACGCACTGCACGATGTCGACGTCGAGTGTCCTGGCGCCCCAGCGCACCTCACGCACCCGGCCCGCCGCCTGCTCGAGCCGCTGCCCGAAACGCAACCAGTCGTAGTCGTCGAACGACGGATCCTCGGCCACCACAACGGCATTCAGGTAGTCGTCCTGCTCCACCCCGCCCCACGGCGCCGTGGTGTACACCGGTGACACCGCGCGGGTGCGCTCCCCCAGCGCGTCGAGCACGCTGCGCAGATTGGCGAGCCGGTCGCCCAGATTGGCGCCGATCGAGAGCACCGCACGGGTCATCGGCGCGGCTCCGGCACCGCGGTGCGGTAGCGGGTGGCGACCACGCGCACGTCGGTGAAGGTGTGCGGGATCGGTGCCGACGGCTTGTGCAGCACCGCTTCGACCGCTTCGATCCGCGGGTCGGTCATCACGTCGTCGGCGATCTCGGAGACGACCGTTTCGATGAGATCGCGCGGCGGACCAGCGACGATGCGCACGGCGCGTTCGGCGAGCGCGCCGTAGTCGACCGTGTCGGCCAGATCGTCGGAGGCCGCGGCGGCCGCGAAATCGACCCACACGGTGAGGTCGACGACGAACTCCTGACCGTCGCGGCGCTCGAAATCGAACACGCCGTGCCTGCCGAACACGGTGAGCCCGCGCAGTTCTATGCGCGAGGACGCGGGCCGATCGGCGGGCGGGGGCAGCAGCGGTGAGTTCATCGGGCGGCTCCTCGGGCGGCGGTGGCGCGCTGCCACGCATCGACAACGGTGACGGCGTCCAGCGAAGCGCGCACGTCGTGGACGCGCACGCCCCAGGCGCCGTGGGTCGCGGCCAGCGCCGACACGGTCGCGGTGGCGACCTCTCGTCCGTCGGGCGGCCGCGGGCCGGCTTCGTCGGCGAGCAGGGCGCCGAGGAAACGTTTGCGTGACGCGCCGATCAGGATGGGCAGGCCGTCGGCGACCAGCTCCGGAAGGGCACCGAGCAGGGCCCAGTTGTGGTCGGCGTTCTTGGCGAAACCCAGGCCCGGATCGAGGATCAGCCGGTCGGCGGCGATGCCCGCGGCCACGGCCAGGTCCACCTGGGTGCGCAGTTCGGCGCGCACCTCGGCGACCACGTCGTCGTAGTGGTCGGCCGGGCCGGTGTGGCGGTAGTCGGCGCCGGCGCGCCAGTGCATGAGGATCCACGGCACGCCCGCGTCGGCGACGACCCGGACCATGTCCGGGTCGGCTCGCCCACCGGACACGTCGTTGACGACGGCGACACCGGCGGCCAGCGCCGCCTCGGCCACCTCGGCGCGCATGGTGTCGACGCTGGTCGGCACCCCTGCTGCGACCAAACCGCGGATCACCGGCGCCACGCGCGCGGCCTCGGTCGCCGGGTCGACGCGGTCGGCGCCCGGCCTGGTGGACTCACCACCCACATCCACGATGTCGGCGCCCGCCTCGTACAGGGCGACACCGTGCGCGATCGCGAGTTCGGGATCGAGATAGCGACCGCCGTCGGAGAACGAATCGGCGGTCACGTTCACCACGCCCATGACCACACATGAGCGGCCGCCCCGCGCGGTCACGAGGGGCTGGTTCATTTGCGCAGGATCAGGTCCAGCGCCTCGGATCGCGAGGCGGCATTGGTCTGTAGGAGGCCACGCACCGCCGAGGTGGTGGTGCTCGCGCCGGGCTTGCGGATACCGCGCATCGCCATGCACAGGTGTTCGGCCTCGATCACCACGATCGCGCCGCGCGGGTCGAGCCTGCGCATCACCGCGTCGGCGACCTGGCTGGTGAGGCGTTCCTGCACCTGGGGGCGTTTGGCGTAGAGGTCGACCACGCGGGCCAGCTTCGACAGGCCCGTCACCCGGCCGTGCGGGCCGGGGATGTAGCCGACGTGCGCGACGCCGTGGAACGACACCAGGTGATGCTCACAGGTGGAGAACATGGGGATGTCACGCACGAGCACGAGTTCCTGGTGGCCCTCGTCGAAGGTGGTGGCCAGCACCTCGTCGGGCTCGGTGTAGAGGCCGGCGAACATCTCGCGGTAGGCGCGCGCCACGCGGGCCGGAGTGTCGAGCAGGCCGGGTCGGTCGGGATCCTCGCCGACCGCGAGCAGCAGTTCGCGCACCGCGTTCTCGGCGCGCTGCTGGTCGAACGGGCGGCCTGTCGCCAGCGCCGTCAGCTCGGCCGGGCTCGTCTCGCCGAGCTCACCGGCCGGGTCGAACCCCGAACCGTTCCCGGCCGGCTCAGCGACTTTCCTATTGGCCGACAACTTCTCCACACCTCCGGGTCAATCCGGTACCGCTACCGGGTCTGTCCGGCTGCGGGCGGTCACCAGAGCCGGAACGTCCCGACTCGGACGGTAACCAGAGCCGAAACGATCCGGCTCGAACATCCCAGCGTAGTTGGCGCGGGGCCGACCGCAGCAGCTCGGCCTGGTGTCCGCGGTCCCGCATCCGCGACACGTGACCTTGCGCGCGGCACACCATGCCTGCCGGGAGCGGCACACATGGCCGGAAAGCCTCGACAGGCACCACGCGCGGGACGCGGCGCCGCACCCGTCTCGCTCGCCGCGCGCACGATCGGCAACGCTTGCGCACGATCGGCGACGCGTGCGCCCGATCGGTGCGCCGCCTGGTCTAGTTCCAGGCGGGCCGACCGGGCGAGCGCGACGGGGGTCCGTCAACGGCCGTTCGGGCCGTTCCATTCGTTGTTGTCCGGCTCCGCGTCGCGCGCAGGTGGCTGCTGCGGCGGTGCGGTCGGCTGCTCGCCCCACGGCTGGAACTCGCTGCCGTGGCGCGGCTGATGCTGGGGGGCCTGCTGCTGGGGCGGCTGTGACCAACCACCCTGGCCCTGCGGCTGCTGCTGTTCCTCGCGCGGCGGCCAGCCGGGCGCCGACCAACCGGCCGGGGCGCCGTAGTCCGGACGCGAACCGTGCGTGCCGGTCGGACGCGGGAAGGCCTGGGTGGGTGCGTTGGGCAGCGGGTATCCGGCGGCGGGCGGGGCGGGCTGACCGTAGGGCTGCTGGCCCGGGTAGCCGTTGGGCTGCTGCGGCGGTGCGCCGTTGGGCACCGGAACCGGTGCGGGCTGCACCGGCGGCCAGGGCTCGCCACGCTCGAGCGCCAGCTCACCCGGGGTCTTCACCGGCGGCTTGTCCGAGGGCAGGCGCTCACCGAAATCGTTGAAAGCGGTGATGCGCGGACGCTTCTCGACACCGGCGAGGACCTCCTCGAGGTCCTTGCGGTGCAGGGTTTCGCGTTCCAGCAGGGCGGTGGCCAGCGCGTCGAGCTGCTCGCGGTACTCGCTCAGGATCGACCACGCCTCGGTGTGCGCGGCCTCGATCAGGTTGCGCACCTCCTCGTCGATCTCGCGGGCGACCTCGTGCGAGTAGTCGGCCTGCACGCCCATCGAGCGGCCGAGGAACGGGTCGCCCTGCTCCTGGCCGTAGCGCACCGCGCCGAGGCGGGCGCTCATGCCGTACTCGGTGACCATGCCGCGCGCGATCTTGGTTGCCTGGTCGATATCCGAGGACGCACCGGTGGTCGGCTCGTGGAACACCAGTTCCTCGGCCGCGCGGCCACCCATCGCGAAGACCAGTCGCGAGATCATCTCCGAGCGGGTCATCAGGCCCTTGTCGTCCTCGGGCACCGTCATGGCGTGACCGCCGGTGCGGCCGCGCGCCAGGATGGTGACCTTGTAGACCGGCTCGATATCGGGCATCGCCCACGCGGCGAGCGTGTGCCCGCCCTCGTGGTAGGCGGTGATCTTCTTCTCGTGTTCGCTGATGATGCGGCTCTTGCGACGCGGACCGCCGATCACGCGGTCGACCGACTCCTCGAGCGATTCGCCGGTGATGACCGACCCGTTTTCGCGGGCGGTGAGCAGCGCGGCCTCGTTGATGACGTTGGCCAGATCGGCGCCGGACATACCGACGGTGCGCTTGGCCAGACCCTCAAGGTCGGCGTCCTGAGCGATCGGCTTGCCCGCGGAGTGCACCCGAAGGATGGCGCGACGACCGGCCAGGTCGGGGTTGCCGACCGGGATCTGCCGGTCGAAACGACCGGGGCGAAGCAGCGCGGGATCGAGGATGTCGGGGCGGTTGGTCGCCGCGATCAGGATGATGTTGGACCGGTCGCCGAAGCCGTCCATCTCGACCAGCAGCTGGTTGAGGGTCTGCTCACGTTCGTCGTGACCGCCGCCGAGGCCCGCGCCGCGCTGGCGGCCGACCGCGTCGATCTCGTCGACGAAGATGATGCAGGGACTGTTCTGCTTGGCCTGCTCGAACAGGTCGCGCACACGCGAGGCGCCGACGCCGACGAACATCTCGACGAAGTCCGAACCGGAGATGGTGAAGAACGGCACTCCGGCCTCACCCGCGACCGCGCGGGCCAGCAGCGTCTTACCGGTTCCGGGCGGGCCGTAGAGCAGGACGCCCTTCGGGATCTTCGCGCCGAGCGCCTGGTAGCGGGCCGGATTCTGCAGGAAGTCCTTGATCTCGTACAGCTCTTCGACGGCCTCGTCGGCACCGGCCACGTCCTTGAACGTGGTCTTGGGCATGTCCTTGGACAGCAGCTTGGCCTTGGACTTACCGAAGCCCATCATGCCGCCGCGACCACCGCCCTGCATGCGCGACATCACGAAGATGAACAGGCCGACCAGCAGCACCATCGGCACGATGAACAGCAGCAGCTGCGACAGCCAGCTCTCCTGCTTGACCACCGTGTCGTAGGGCGCGCCCGACTTCTGGACCGCGTCGAGGATCTTGGCGGAGGTCTCGCCGCCGCCGGGGTACTTGGCGACGATCTTGGCGTTGTTGTTGGTCGCGTCGTTGCCGTTGTTCAGTTCGACGCGGAGCTGCTGCTCCTTGTCGTCGATCTGGACGTTCTTGACGTTTTCCTTGTTCTCCAGCTGACTGAGCGCCACGGAGGTGTCGACACTCTCCCAGCCGCGCGTGTCATCGCCGAGATAGCTGAACAGCCAGATCATGAGCATGATGCCCGAGATGATCGCCAAGGTGCGAAACACTGTCTTGCGGTTCATAGAGCGTCGGCCGGACGGCCCAGTCCTTTCCGGTTATTTCTCCGGGGTGTGCCTAGCGAAGCTGTCGAGATCGGCGGGATTCGGATGCGGACATGCCACGTTACCGCGTACGGTCTAGTCGATACATCGCGCAGTTCGGCTGCTGGTGCAGCTGCACTGGTAAACGGCCGGGGAACGGGAGAGGTTCCCGAGTACCCCGTCCGGGTTGTTGCAAGTGGCCACAATCATGTCATGCCCGTCTTATCGTGGGCGAGGACACAACTACAGCGCAGGGGGTACGGACATCGTCGAGCTACGAACACCCACAGCGATTCTGCGCCACGGCGAGGGGCGGCTCACCGTCCTGCGGCCGGGTACCGACGGCGAACGGGTACTCGACGTTCCCATCGCCGACCTGCTCAAAGTCCGGTTGAACCGCCGCGCCGACGACGCGGTGGTGATCGAGATCTACCTGCGTTATCCCACCGCCGTGCTCACCGGCGTGCCCGCCGACCGCACCCCGCTGCCGGTGCTGATCGCCGAACACGACGTGCCGACCGCGCTCGGCATCGTCGACCGGATCAACGACCAGATCATGGCCACCCAGCGCATCGATATCGCCGCGCCCGATCTCACTCCGCCCGCTCCCGAGTGGGGCAAGTCCGGGCCGGTCCGTGCCGATGTGGACCGCGCCGTGCGCCGGATGGCGCCGCGCAAGGACGCCCGCTCGGCGATCAACGCGCTGCACCGGTACGTCACCTCCGACGAATACGTGCTCGAGACCGCGATCGCCATCGCCTCGCCGCCCGCGGGCTCGGGGGCCGGGCTGCTCGCGGCGACGACCGACCGGCTGTTGTTCATCGGCATCGGCGGCGATCGTTATGCCCACGAACTGCCTGTTCCCGCGATTCTGGGCGCCAGGACCGTCGAGAGTCATGCGGCGCCCGGTGAGGTCGACACCAGGCACGGCGGCTCGGGGATGGATGTCAGCGACGGCAATCGCACCCTGCATTTCGCGGGTGTCGATCGGGCCGACATCGAACGCGTGACCTGTGCGGTGAACTTCGCCGTGCGCAGGCAGGCGGCCGACGGCGCGCCCGGGCCGGCCGATCCCGGCGTCACCCAGCTCTACAGCGAATGGGAACTGCTGGTGGAGCGGCATTCGCTCGGCATGGTCGACGACACCCAGTTCCAGCGCTACGGCCGCGGGATCCTACGCAGCCTGTAGCTCGGTCAGCTGGGTTCTTCGGCCGGCGCCTCGGTCTTGGGTTCGGACTCGTTGAGTTCGATGCGCCGCCAGGGGCTGGTCGGGCGGGTCCACAGCCGCAGCAGTTCCATCCGCCGGTCGACGCCGCCGTTCTTGAGTTCGGCGAGATCCTCGGTGGCCTGCCAATACGTCCAGCCCGCTAGATAGGCGTCGCCGAACTGACGCCAGTTGCGGTAGCGGCGCTGGGCGGGCGGCAATGCCCGCATGACGTACTCCCACGCCACGTCGGCCTCGAGGTACCCGGCCGTGAACGCCATCCGCGCCACCGCGACCACGCGCGCCAGGTCCCAGGCGTGGATGTCGTTGGGCAGTGGGCGGGCCAGGTGCTCGGTGAAACCGATCTTGATGGCCTGGGCCCAGATGTCGTAGTCGCGGACCAGCGCCTCCGGGTTGTCCATCCCGCGGAACGATCCGACCTGGCGTAGGAAGGCGCGGTGCCGGTCGGCGCGTTCGCCGAAGCGATCGCGTTCACTGGCATTGACGGACGCCATCACCAGCGGATGCACCAGCGCGTACAGGGGCGCGTGCATGCCTTCGAGGAGCTGTTCCATCGAAGCGCGCGCCTCGTTGCCGTCGGTGATTCCCCATGCGCCGGTGAGCGTGTCGATGGCGAGTTCACGCCGGTCACCGAGGGGGTGTTCGCGTTCGGGACCCAGCAGCATGGCGTCGTGGAAGGCGTCCCAGCGGGTCGAATAGAAGGCACCCAGTGCCAGGGCGCGCAGCTCGTCGTCACTGACGCCCGCCCCCGACCAGTGGTCTTCCTCGCGCTCGTCGAGTTCCGGGTAGGGAAAAGTGGTCAGCGCTGGTACTCCCCGAGCAGGCATGCGGCCGAGTCTAGTGGTCTTCTTGTCCTGCAGTGATGTGCCCCACAGGTCTATTGTTCTGTCATGTGTAGAAATATCACCGTCTTGCGTGGTCTGGAGCCTGCCGCCACCGAGCAGGAGATCTACGCTGCCGCCTTGCAATATGTGCGCAAAGTCGGCGGCATCTCCGGGCTGAGCAGCACCACCAAACCAGCGGTCGACAAGGCCGTCGCCGCCATCGCCGCGGCCACGACCACCCTGCTCGCCGAACTCCCCGACCGCCGCGTGCCACCGCCGACGGAACCGCCGTTGCGCCGGATCGCGGCACGCGATGCCGAGGTGTCAGAGACCGGCTAGACGAGGACGATTCGCGCGCGCACCGGGGAACCGGTGCGCCGATAACCCGTGACGTACGGGCACGACCGTGCCAGGCTGGTTGTGATTCACACAACGCAGTGGGGAGCACAACCGTGACACACATCGACCAGGTGATCGACGTCCGCAATCCGGCAACGGGCGAATCCGTGGGAACGGTGCCCGTCACCGACCCGGACGACGTCGCGGCCGCCGTCCGCGAACTGCGCCTCTACCAGCCCGAATGGGAGGCCATCGGGCCGAACGGGCGCAAGGAGTGGCTGCTGAAGCTGCAGGACTGGTTGATCGACAACACCGAACACCTGGCCGACGTGCTGCAGTCCGAGACCGCCAAACCGCGCGTCGACGCACTGATCGACCCGGCCTTCGCCGTCGATCTGGCCGGCTATTACGCGCGCCGGGCCGCCAAGTTCCTCGGCGACGATCACCCGTCGCCGCACAGCCCCCTGGCCAGGGTCAAGGCCCTCACCGTCACCTACCGGCCGTATCAGGTGGTCGGAGTCATCACGCCGTGGAACTTCCCGCTCGCGATGCCCGCGATCGACGTGTTCCCCGCGCTGGCCGCCGGTGCCGCCGTGATTCTCAAGCCGTCCGAGGTGACGCCGCTGTCCGCGGTCGAGCTGGCGCGCGGCTGGGCCGAGATCGGCGCGCCGCCCGTGTTCAAGGTGGTGACCGGCGCGGGCGCGACCGGAGCGGCCGTGGTCGACAACACCGACTACGTCCAGTTCACCGGTTCCACCGCGACCGGCCGCAAGATCGCGCAGGCCTGCGCCGACCGGATGGTGCCTTACAGCCTCGAGCTCGGCGGTAAGGACCCGGCGATCGTCCTGGCCGACGCCGACCTGGACCGCGCGGCGCACGGCATCGCCTTCGGCGGCATGTTCAACGCCGGTCAGGTGTGTATTTCGGTGGAGCGGGTGTATGTCGAGGCACCGGTCTACGACGAATTCGTCGAGAAGCTGACGGCGGCCGTCGCCGCGCTGCGCCAAGGCGCCGACGACCGTGAGTCCCGCAACGACGTCGGCGCACTGGCCAACGAGAACCAGCTGCGCATCGTGGAACGTCACGTGAACGAGGCCGTCGCGGCGGGCGCACGGGTGACCACCGGCGGTAAACCGACAGGCGTCGGCACCTTCTTCGAGCCGACAGTGCTTGTGGACGTTGATCATTCGATGTCGTGTGTCGCCGAGGAGACCTTCGGTCCGACCCTTCCGGTGATGAAGGTGGCCGACGAGGACGAGGCGGTGCGGCTCGCCAACGATTCGATCTACGGCCTGTCGGCGTCGGTGTGGACGGGCGACAAAACGCGTGGCGAACGCGTGGCGCGGCGGCTGAACGCGGGCGCGGTGAACATCAACGACGTGTTCGCCAACCTGTTCAATTTCGCCATGCCGATGGGCGGCTGGGGAAAGTCGGGCGTCGGCGCGCGCTGGGGTGGCGCGGCCGGGATTCGCAAGTACTGCCGTGCCCAGGCGATCACGGCGCCGAAGCTGCCGACCATGACCAAGGAATTGTTCTGGTTCCCCTACGACATGAACAAACTCGTCGTGGCGGTGGCGGCGATGCGCTTGGCCGGTGCGCGTGGGCTGCGGCGTGTGGACCTGGCCAAGGTGTGGCGACTCAAGGGCGGCAAGTAGGTTCCACAAACCTGATTGTGATCAATGTCACTAATTTGTCGGTTCTGCGTGGTCAGCGGGCCGCCGCAAGGCCCCGCGACAGCGCGCGAAGCGCCGATCCCGCTGTGAAAAGCAACGCATTTGCCCTGGTCAAACGCCCAGGTGAGGCAATGAGGCCGCTCACATCGATCGTCGGCGAAATTCGATCGGACTCGGTGGTGCGATGCACCATGCCAGGCCATATGCTGTGAGATACCGACCTGGTGACTGTTTTGACCCGCTTTCGCGAACTTCTCTGCCCGTTTTGGCTAGATTTTCCCGACCGATTCTGATAGCAAGGTGCTATGGACCCGCATTTGCGCGATCTGCGGTATTTCGTCGCCGTCGCTGAGGAACTGCATTTCACCAACGCCGCTCAGCGGCTGCATATCGCCCAGCCGACGCTTTCCCGCCAGATCCGCCAGCTCGAACGCCAGCTCGACGTGGTCCTGTTCGACCGCAATCAGCGCAGCGTCGCCCTCACCGTCGCCGGTAAGGAACTGCTCGAGGGCGCCCGCAAGATCCTCGAGCTGTGGGAGGTGACCAACGTGTCCCTCCAGGAAGCAGGCGAGGTGCTGCGCGTCGGCATCCAGTCCGCGCTCGGTCGCGGCCTGCTCAACGATCTGGAAAGCGCGAGCGGACACCGCCTGGCGCTGCACGCGGCGTCCTGGAACGACCCGTCGAGCGGGCTCGCGGGCCGCCAGGCCGACCTGGCCCTGGTGTGGCTGCCGCTGCCCGACCCCAACCGCTACCGCTGGCAGGTGCTGCGCACCGAGCCGCGGTGGGTGCTGCTGCCGGAGAACCACGCGCTGGCCGAGCGCGACACCATCGACTTCGCCGATCTGCTCGACGAGCCGTTCGTCGCCCTGCCGACCGAAGCCGGTGCGGTGCGCGACTTCTGGCTCGGCAACGACGCGCGCGGTGGTCGCGCGGCCAAGATCGGCGCCGAAGCCGCCACCCCCGAGGACAAGCTCGAGGCCGTGAGCCTCGGCCTCGGTGTGTGCCTGCTGGCCGAGAACAATGTGCCGATGTACCGCTGGCCCGGTCTCACCGCGCGGCCGGTCGCCGGCCTTTCGCCGTGCGAACTGGCCGTCGCCTGGCGCGCCGACGACACCCGTCCGACGATTCTGGAATTCGCCGGTCGCGCTGTCGACGGTGGTTTCTCCGAGCCCGCGCAGGCACCGCAGCCGATCGCGGTCTAGTTCGTCAGTTCGATTTGGGCGGCCAGGCCGAGCAGGGTCGCCTCGGTGCCGGGTGGGCCTGCCAATTGCGCGGCGAGCGGGGTGTGCGCCTCGGGATGGATGCCCATCGGCAGTGAGGCGGCAGGCCAGCCGACCAGATTCCACACGCCGGTGAACGGTGCGTAGCGCACCGAGGACGCGACATTGGCGGCCCAGCCGCGCCTGCTCCACTGCCGCGCCTTCGGCGGCGGGGCGGCCAGCGTCGGGGTGATCACCACGTCGAAGTTCTCGAAGAAGTCGAGCAGCCTTGCTTCGGCCCGGTCGGCTTGGCTCGGCCGGACCAGGCGCAGGCGGCGGATCAGCCGGCCGAGGGCCAGGTGTCTGCGGGTGCGTGGTTGGAGCCGCTCGGGGTCGGCCAGTCGCTCGGCGTCGGCCAATCCCGCTGTGGGCCAGCGCAGCAGCATCGCCAGTGCCGCGTCGCCGTAGGGCAGTTCGACGGGCTCCACGAGGTGCCCGGCCGCTGCCGCGCGCGCACCCGCGGTGCGCGCCGCCGCCGTCCAGTGCCGATCAACCCGGACCAGCCGCGACGGCGGAGCCACGGCCAGTCCGATACGTAGTCGCTGCGGCGGCCGTAGGTCGGCCAGATCGCTGCGGTCGGCCAGGACCGAGAGGGCGAGGGCGGCGTCGGAGACGGTGGTCGCGAGGATGCCGTTCTCGGCCATGCCCGACCAGGAGTCGGCGCCGATCCCGGCGGGAACCACGTCGCGACCTGGTTTGATGCCGAAGACCCCGCAGGCGGCGGCGGGCACCCGGATCGAGCCGAGCCCGTCGTTGCCGTGCGCGATGGGGACCAAGCCCGCCGCGACGGCCGCGGCCGCGCCGCCGGAGGAACCACCCGGCGTGCGGCCCACATCGCGCGGGTTGCGGGTGACGCGCCCGTCGGCGTCGGTGTTGGCCCACAGGCCGAGCTCGGGCATCGCGGTCAGCCCGACGACGATCGCGCCCGCCGCCCGCAGTCTCGCGACCACCGGGTGATCGGCCGGTTCCGCCGCGGCGGACGTGGCGGCCGAACCGGCCGTGGTCGGCTCCCCCGCGACGGCGATGTTCTGCTTCACCGCGACCGGAACCCCGGCCAGCGGCAGCTCGTCCAGGTCGGGTCGCGCGGTGAGTTCGAGTGCCTCCGCGCGCGCCTGCTCGGAGCGCACGACGGTGAAGGCGTTGATCTTGTGGTTCTCCGACGAGATGCGGGTGAGCGCGTCGGCGACGGCGTCGGCGGGCGTGATCGTGCCCGCTCGCACCCGCGCGGCCAGGGCTGCGGCCGGGCCGCCGATCGGGAAGTCGTCGGCGGGTTGGTGGGAGGAGTTCATCGCCACCTCAGCGTCCGTCACGCCGTCGTCGTCGACGGACTCCCATGCTACCGCTGTGAGGTCATCGTGCATGTGCGGATTCGCCCCCGTCGCATGGTCGTCGAAAATCGGGTGATCAGCTCTCCAGGCGCAAGTTATCATTTCGGGTACGGCTCGGGGCACCATGACGTCGGGTGTGGCGGAAGGAAATTCGTACCGATCCGCGCGAACCTTAGGTCGGCTGATGAGTGATAGCACCGCAAGCGGTGAACAACCCGACGCGAGTACCGGTCGGTATCTGAACGTGCGCGCCGACATGGTCGAGGCATTCGCCGCCGCCTGGGGCACGGTCGACGGCGAACCGCCCGATATCGCCGAGTTCCTCCCCGATGCGCGCACGTTGCGCAGGCAGGCGTTGCACGAGTTGATCCGGGTGGATCTGCGTCAGCGGTGGTTGCATCACGCCGCCGAAACCATCGCCCGCAAACGGCTCACCGAGTACTGCGCGGAGTTTCCCGAACTCGAGCCTGAGGCACTGCCCGCCGGGTTGGTCTTCGAGGAGTTCGTGATCCGCAGGCACAGCGGTGAGCGGGTCGACCCGCGCGACTGCCTGCGCGAATACCCGCACCAGGCCCCCAGCCTGCGCGCCCTGCTCAACGCCGACGACCTCGACCAGAGCACCCACCGCGCCGTCGACCCCGACGCGACGGTGAACCAGCCACCCGAGCAGACCCGTAGTACTCAGGTGCCGAACTTCGATCTCACCGCGACAGCGACCGCGGCCGCGTCAGCGCCCTCGGCCGCCACGGCGGCCGGTTCGGTGCCCGGTGCGTTCGTCGCGCTCGACCGGATCGAGATCGGTCAGCGGATCGGCGACTTCGAGTTGCTCACCGGACTGGGTACAGGTGCGTTCGCACGGGTGTTCCTGGCGCGACAGCGGTCCATGCAGCGGCTGGTCGCGGTGAAGATCTCCGCCGATCGCGGCACGGAACCGCAGACGCTCGCCCAGCTCGACCACGACTACATCGTCCGCGTATTCGATCAGCAGTTGCTCGACGCGGATCCCGAGCCCACCGGCGCGCGCCGGTTGCGGCTGCTGTACATGCAGTTCCTGCCGGGCGGCACGCTGCTCGGCCTGTTGCGCTGGGTTCGCGCGACCGCGCCCGCCGAGCGGAGCGGCAGACTGCTGCTCGAGGCGGTCGACGCGGCGATGGAGGAGAAGGGCGAGATCCGCCCGACGGATTCCAGTGTGCGCGCCGAGATCGCCGCCCTGAGCTGGCCCGAGACCGTCGCCTGGTTGGGGCGCAGGCTGGCCGAGGCGCTCGACTACGCCGCCGCGCACGGTGTGCTGCACCGCGACGTGAAACCGGCGAATGTGCTGCTCACCGCCGAGGGCGTGCCCAAGCTGGCCGATTTCAACATCAGTTTCAGCCGGTCGGTCGAGGGCACCAGTCCGGTGGCCTACTTCGGTGGGTCGCTGTCGTACATGTCGCCGGAGCAGTTGGAGGCCTGTCATCCCGGGCGCGGCCGCAGCGCCGCCGACCTCGACACCCGCGCCGACATCTACTCGCTCGGCGTGGTGCTGTGGGAGCTGCTCACCGGGGCGAAACCGTTCGACGACTCCACCGCCGAAGCCGAGGGCCGAGGCGACGAGACCACCCTCGAGGCCATGCTCGAGCGGCGCAGTTCCGGCGTCGACCCGGCCGCGATGGAGCGGGTGCCGCCGAACTGCCCGTCGGCGCTGCGCCGCGTCCTGCTCACCTGTCTGACGCCCGATCGGGCTGGCCGCTGGGCCGACGGCGCGACGCTGGCCAAACAGTTCGACCTCTGCCTGGACGAACGCGCTCGCGACCTGGTCGACCCACCGCCGAACAGCTGGCGGATCCGGCTGCGGCGCTGGCCGCTGCTGGTTCTGGTGCTGGCCATCGGCATTCCCAACGCCCTCGCCTCCTGGTACAACATCCAGCACAATCAGACGCTGGTGGTGAGCCGGCTCGGTGAGTCGGCGCAGCAGACATTCATCATCATCACGGCCGGGGTGAACCTGGTGTTCTTCCCCGCGGGCGCGGCGCTGCTGATCTATCTGGCCCGTTTCCTGTTGGGTGTGCCCGGCGGATTACGCAAAGGCAGACGCTACGACCCGGCCACCCTGCGCCGGGCCAGACACGACACCGTCCGATTCGGCGACCAAGCCGTGGTCGTCGCCTTCTCCCTGTGGGCGCTGGCCGGGGTCACCTTCCCCATCGCGCTGCAACTGGCCACCGGCAATGTGCCCGGACGGGCGGTGGTGCACTTCCTCGCATCGCTGCTGGTCTGCGGGGCTATCGCGGTGGCCTACCCGTTCTTCCTCGTCACGTTCTACCTGATCCGCTGCCTCTACCCCGTGTTCCTGCGCCACGGTGAGATCAGCGCCGACGACAGCGCCTGGCTGCGCGGGTTGAGCCGCCGCTGCACGTGGTACCTGGCCGTGGCCGCCTCGGTGCCGCTGCTCGCGGTGGCCGGGCTGACCTTCCTGCCGCCCGCCGACATCCCCTCGGTGATCGTCGCGGTCCGGGTGCTGTGCGTGGGCGGCATCATCGCCTTCATCGGCTCGTACCTGCTGTTCCGCGCGCTCGAGGCCGACCTGCGGGCCCTGGAACGGGTGGTCAGCTGAACCATCACGTCCCCGCGTGCGTATGCCAAACAGTGAGCTCCACCCGCACCGCGGAGGCGACCCGGCCCTCGCCTGTCCACAGCGCGACCATGCATCCGGCCGATTGCCGTGCGCTCGACCGGATCGAGGTGGGCACACGGCTCGGCGATTTCGAATTGCTCACCGAACTGGGCGCGGGCGCGTTCGCGCGGGTGTTCCTGGCCAGACAGCGGTCGATGCAGCGGTTGGTCGCGGTGAAGGTGTCCGCCGACAGCGGGACCGAACCGCAAACTCTTGCCCAACTCGACCACGACTACATCGTGCGCGTCTTCGACCAGCAGGTCATCGACGGCTCGACCCCGCTTCGCCTGCTGTACATGCAGTTCCTGCCCGGCGGCACCCTGCTCGGCGTACTGCGCTGGGTGCGGGCGACTCCGCAAACCGAACGTTCGAGTGCGCTGCTGCTCGACGCCGTCGACACGGCCATGGAGGAGAAGGGCGAGATCCGTCCGGCCGATTCGGCGGTGCGCGCCGCGCTCGCCGAGCTCACCTGGCCCGAGACCGTCGCCTGGCTGGGCGCCCGACTCGCGACGGCGCTGAGCTACGCCGCCGACAACGGTGTGCTGCACCGCGACGTGAAACCCGCCAATGTCCTACTCAGCGCCGAGGGCGTGCCCAAGCTCGCCGACTTCAATATCAGCGCGAGCCCTGCCGATGTGAACGGCGGTTCATACTTCGGTGGGTCGCTGCCGTACATGTCACCCGAGCAGCTCGAGGCCTGCTACTTCGCAGGCGATCCCGCCGACCTGGATACTCGCGCCGACCTCTTCTCCCTCGGTGTGCTGCTGTGGGAACTGCTCACTGGAACGAAACCGTTCGACGACCCCACTGACGACCCCGCTGCCGTCTTGGCTCGCCGCCGAGCCGGAGCCGTCGGCGATGTCCCCGAGGACTGCCCTCCTGGCCTGCGCCGCATTCTGCTGACCTGTCTGTCCCCCGACCGGGACCACCGCTGGTCCGACGGCGAAGTCCTCGCCGCGCAGCTTGAACTCTGCCTCGACCCACACGCCCGCGCCCTGGTCGACCCGGCACCGCACACCTGGCGAAACCGCTTGCGCCCGTATCTGTTTCCGATACTGGCCCTGGCGATCGCGCTACCGAATCTGCTGGCCGCCTATTACAACCGGCAGCTGAACACTGCACTGGTCCACGACCGCCTCGACGCCGCGACCAGGCAGTCGGTGCGCACCTATTCGATCGTCGTGAACCTGATGTTCTTCACCGTCGGCACGATGGTCCTGTGCCGGCTCGGCAGGCGCCTGCTCACCGTTCCCCGCTGCTTGCGCCGGGGCGGCAGGTGCGAGCCGCACGTCGTCGAACGCACCCGCCGCGACTGTCTTCGCCTGGCCGACCACGCCGTCGCCCTGGCGTTCGTGCTGTGGATCGCGGCGGCCCTGGGGCTGGCGGCGCTGCTCGGTCTACTCGAGGAAGACCTGCCGATGCGAACGGTGGTTCATCTGCTCGCGGTGGCAGCGCTCAGTGCCGCCGTCGCGATGACCTACCCGTTCTTCCTCATCACCCTGTACTTGGTGCGGTGCGTGTATCCGCTGCTACTGCACCACGACCAGGACCTGCGTGCCGACCATGTTGCTCTGTCCGGACTACGTGCCCGCTGCCACCGCTATCTCGTGCTGGCCGCGTCGATTCCGCTGCTCACCATCGCGGGCGCGACGTTCCTGCCGGTCGACGACCTGCTCGCGACGCTCACCCCGCTGCGCACGGTGTGCGCGGGCGGGGTGCTCGGTTTCGTCGGGGCGCTGCTGGTGTTCCGGGTGATCGAGACCGATATCCGCGCGCTACTGCGCGTGGGCTCGGCTCAGGAGTAGACGGCGGGATTCAGGGTGCCGATGTAGGGCAGGTCGCGGTAGCGCTCGGCGTAGTCGAGGCCGTAGCCGACCACGAACTCGTTGGGGATGTCGAAGCCCACGTGGGCCACGTCGACGGGGGTGCGTAAGGCGTCGGGCTTGCGCAGCAGGGTCACCACTTCCAGCGAGGCCGGGTTGCGGGTCGCCAGGTTGCGCTTGAGCCACGACAGGGTCAGGCCCGAGTCGATGATGTCCTCGACGATGAGGACGTTGCGGCCCGCGATGTCCTTGTCCAGGTCCTTCATGATGCGCACGACGCCCGAGGACGAGGTGGACGACCCGTAGGACGACACGGCCATGAATTCGAGCTGGGTGGGGATGGGCAGGGCCCTGGCGAAGTCGGTCACGAAGAAGATCGCGCCCTTGAGGACGCAGATCAGCAGCAGGTCGCCTTCGGGAGAATCCGGCGGGTACCGCTTGGCGACGAGTTCGGCGAGCTCTTCGATCTTTGCCTTGATCTCGTCTTCGGTGATCAGCACCGACGCGATGTCGTCTCCGTACACGGAAGTGGGTATCCCTTCGTGGTGTCGGTCCCGGCTCGACCGATCCATTATGTGGCATCGAAACGCGGCTGGGCGCGCACGGTCAGCGTGCCATGTTCGCGCACCACGACCAACCGGTGGGCCCTGCTCCCGCCCCCGATCGCCACCCCACCCTGGCCACGCCAATTGCTCACCAGCTCGTCGATCGCCTGTAAGTGGGCGTTCATCAGGCCGCTGACGCCCTGTTCGGTCAGCCAGGCACGAACCGCTCGGCGACGCAGGGCCGCCGGTGCAGTGGTCAGAATCTCGATCGCGAGGGCGGACCGATCGCTGTCGTCGGCGCCACTGCCGGGTCCGGCCTCTGCCCCCGCGTGGATCATCGGCCCACCGGTCTCGCCGACGCCACCAGCGGGCCGAGCCGACGACGACCCTTCGGTGGTCGGCGGCCGGCTCTCGCCGAGCACAGCTCGGGGTCGACCGGCAGGCATTCGGGCGGCGTTCAGGAGTTCGCGCGCGAGGTCGTCGAGGACAGCACCGTCGGCGCGCAGCTGGTCGGCGGTGCGGGCCAACGCCTGCGCCGCACCCCCGCCGAGCACGTCCTCGAGCAGCGGCAGCACCTCGTTGCGCACCCGCACTCGCGTGTAGGCCGGGTCGTCGTTGTGTGGATCGCGCCAAGCCTCGATCCCCAGGTCGGCACACACCTGCTCGGTCTGGGCCCGCCGCACCCCGAGCAACGGCCGCCCCCACGGCTCGTTCCACGCCGCCATCCCCTGAATGGACCGGCCGCCCGACCCGCGCGCCAACCCGAGCAACACCGTTTCGGCCTGATCGTCGAGGGTGTGCCCGAGCAGCACCGGGCGCCCGTCCCGCACAGATTCCAGTGCCGCGTACCGAGCGGTGCGCGCGGCCGCCTCCATTCCCCCCGCACGCCCCACCTCGACCGCGACGACCCTGGCCTGCGCGCACCCGAGCGCCAGCGCCTGGTCGGCCGCCCGCCGGGCAACCTCGGCCGATCCGTCTTGCAGCCGGTGATCCACAATCACCGCGGTCACCGGCCCGGTCTCGACCACGGCAGCCGCGACCAACGCCAGCGAATCGGCGCCCCCGGACAACGCGACAACGACCGGCCCCTGCCCACCGTGGGCGAGGACCCACTCTCGCAATGCGCGCCGCACAACGAGCACAGCCGGGGTCTCGGGCAGCTTCGGCGCCATCACCGACCAGCCCGTCGCTGTGCCCACCACGCAAGACCATCTCGACGACACGACCCAGTGCCGCTACCGGTCGCGCAAGTCATACCGGCAGGCTACTCAGCCTCAGGCTGATGCCTGCACCTCGGCCGCCGACGACCGCGAGCTCAGTTGAGCCGTCACCGAACCGACGACTCGCATGGGTTATCCGGTCGGCGAGGCACACAAACGCGCCCCACGAACCGCATCACCGTCGGCGGCCCAGCGGTCGCGCGCACACCATCAACTGCCCACAGATGCGTCGCCCCGAGTCTGGGCGGCCATCAGCGAATCCGCCGGCACGCGAACCGCTACAGCACCCGGTCGATCCACCGTTGCGGCGAATCGACCTCGTCCAGCCGAGGCAGCGTGTCCGCATTCGTCCAGATCGTGTTGAACTCCGTGACGCCCACCCGCTCGACCACCGCGTCGACGAACTTCTTGCCCCGCACGTACTGAGCGACCTTGGCGTCCACGCCGAGCAGCGCCCGCAGGATCCGCTGGATCGGGTTGGACGGCTTCTGCCTGCGCCGATCGAACGCGGCACGGATGTGGGCGACGCTGGGCACCACCGAGGGGCCGACGGCGTCCATCACGTGGTCGGCGTGCCCTTCGAGCAGGGTGCCGAGCATGAGCAGCCGGTCGAGTGCCTCGCGCTGAGGTGGCGCCTGGGCCGCGCGCAGCAGGCCGACGATGCCCTTGGCGTTCGGGTCGTCGGCGAGGTCACCGTTGCGGCGGGCGCGCAGTTCGCCGACGAGCCGGGTGAGCATCTCGCTCATCGGTTCCTCGCCGACCTCGCTGAGGATGTCGACATTGGTGCGCATGTATCCGGCGAGCCAGGGCGCCGAGGAGAACTGCACCCGGTGGGTCACCTCGTGCAGGCACACCCACAGCCGGAAATCGCTGGAGTCCACCCCGAGTGCACGTTCGACGCCAAGAATATTGGGCGCGACCAGCAGCAAGGTGCCGTCCGCACCGGTGAACGGGTCGTATTGGCCGAGGATCGCGGTGGACAGGAACGCCAGCATGGTCCCGGCCTGGACGCCCGCCGGTTTTCCCGCGAACGGGCCTTTGCCCGCGCCGGTGCCGGTGAGCACCGACATCGAGTCGGCGGCCGCCGCGATCCAGCCGGGCCGGTCGACGATCCGCGCCTCGGGTACCGGCCGGTCGTCGAGCAGCCCGCTCACCTCGCGCACCGGCATCTCGGCGAGGATCGAGGCCGAGGCCAGTTCGGCGACGACCTGTTCGGCGGTCTCGCGCGAGGTACGTGGTCCCGGTGGCGCGAGCAGCGCCCCGGTCCTCGCGGCCAGCCGCCAGTCGACGACCGCACTGAATCCGGGATTCTTGCGCCCGGTCTTGTCCTCGCTCATCGCCACCCGCTCTCAGGAACATCCACAGTTGCGCAGGGCACCCGCCACCGCGTCGAGCGCGGGTCTGCTGACCTCCGGCAGCCGGTCGTTGGACATGAGTGCGAAGGTCAGTACCCGCCCGTCCCGGTCGAGCACATACCCCACCAACGCGCTTGCCACGCTCAGAGTTCCGGTCTTGGCCCGCACCCAGCCCGCGCCCTCCCGGTTCTGGGTGACGAAGCGCGGGGCGAGCGTCCCGGTTCCGCCCGCGACGGGCAGGTCGTCGAGCAACGGTGCCAGAGCCGCTGCGCGCGGATCGTTCTCGGGCCTGGCCTGGGTACCGGCGGACACAACGGCGGCGTCGCCGGTCGGCTTGGCGGCGGTCGCGACGATGGTGTCGAGCAGTCGCGGCGGCACCCGGTCGTCGACGGACAGGCCGCTGTTGTCGGCCAGGTGCAGGCCGTTCACATCGAAGCCCGCGCTGGTGAGCGCGGCGGCGGTGGCGGCGGTGGCACCGGCGAAGGACGCCTCGCGTCCGGTGGCGACGGCGAGTTCGCGTCCGATGGTCTCGGCGAGCACGTTGTCGGAATGGATCATCATGTCGTGCAAGCGGATTCGCAGCGGCGCCGACTCGACCTTCGCGATCTCGGCACCGGTGCTCGCGGCCTGGCCGACGCGCACGGCGGCCGGGTCGATGCCGAGTTCGGCGGCCAGGGCGCGGCCCGCGTCGAGTGCGGGGGTCGAGGTGCGCGGGGAGTAGTCGGCCGACGGGTCGAACCGCCCACCGTCGAGCATCACCGGTTCGATGGGGGTGATCGAGCCCTCGGGGATATCGATCGGATCCCAGCCGGCCGCCATGGTCGGACCGGTGTAGGCGGAGGTGTCGACGACGATCGCGCTCGCCTGCCTGCCCGCCGCCTTGATCTGCGCGGCGAGGTCGGCGATGCGCGGGCCGTCGGTGTAGTAGCCGCCGTCGGCGCGGGTGGTGAGCGTCGGATCACCGCCGCCGACGAGTACCAGCTCCCCCGGCGCTCCGGCGAGGACCCGGGTGGCCACTCGCTGATCGTCGGGCAGGGTGAGCAGCGCCGCCGCGACCAGCATGATCTTGGCCGTCGACGACGGGATCATCGCCTTGGTCGGCTCCTGGCTCCAGAGCACGGTTCCGCTGGTCGGATCGGTGACCTGGCCCGCGAACGCGCCGAGATCGGGGCTGCTGGTCACCTGCGCCAGCGCGGCGGCGATCCCGGCGACCGTCGGCGCGGGTGCGTCCGACCTGGCCGGGGCGATGGCGGTGGTCGGGGTGGCGGCCGACGGCGCGTCGGCGACGGTGAGCCCGCCGTGCCGGAATTCCGGCGTCCACGGCCGGGCGATCGCCGCGAATCCGCCGCCGATCATCAGCAGGGCGACGAGCACCGCCGACAGCCAGATCCACCCCGACCGGCGACGTCGCGGCTCCTGCCATCCGGGATTCTGTTCGCTTGGACCGATCACGACCGTCGTTTCTCCTCTAGCCCGCCCGACGCCCGGCCGCGCTGAGCCGCCTGCCGCACCGGTGTTCTGGCACACCACACTATCCTCGTTGCGCAACGGTTCCCCAGAACGATCTGGCGATTCGGCACACAAGCACTCGAACGAGCAAGGAGATGGCGTGGAGTTCGACGTCACCATCGAGATTCCCAAGGGTTCTCGGAACAAGTACGAGGTCGATCACGAGAGCGGCCGGGTGAAGCTCGACCGGTACCTGTACACCTCCATGGCCTACCCGGCCGACTACGGCTTCATCGAGAACACCCTCGGCGAGGACGGCGATCCGCTGGACGCGCTGGTGCTGCTGCCGGAATCGGTGTTCCCCGGTGTCATCGTCGAGGCCCGCCCCGTGGCGGTGTACCGGATGACCGACGAGGCCGGTGGCGACGACAAGATCCTGTGTGTGCCCGCGGGCGACCCGCGCTGGGACTACATCCAGGACATCACCGACGTCCCGGAGTTCGAGCTGGCCGCGATCAAGCACTTCTTCGAGCGCTACAAGGACCTCGAGCCCAACAAGTTCGTGGAGGGTTCGGAGTGGCTCGACCGCGCCGAGGCCGTCAAGATCATCGACGAGGCCTTCGCCCGGCTGAAGGAATCCGGCCACTGAGCCGATAGACGACGAAAAACGGGAAGTCCGAAGGGGATTGGACTTCCCGTTTTTCTGTTCCTGGTGGATCAGTACCAGATGTAGAGGTCCCAGCCCTCCCAGGTCTCGACGCACTGCCAGTAGTAGCCGCCGGTGTAGGACGACTCGCCGTCGGCGCGGCACTGGTAGAGCTCGTAGTAGGTGCCGTAGTAGGTGCCCTCCGGCGCGGCCGCGGCGGCGGTGCCCGCGGTGACCGTCGACACCCCGGCGACGGTAGCCAGGGCCAGCAGTGCGGCGGCGATGGTGGTCTTGATGCGCATGTCGTTCTCCTGATGTTCGTTGCGACATCAGGAACGTTATGGCCGTTCGACCGCCGAAACAGCCACCCCTAGGTGGCCTTTCGGGCCCACCTAGGTCGCTTCACCTTTCTCACCCTTCGTCGACTGCGCGGCGGTGTCGGCCATGGCGCCGATGCCGTCGGCGGCCTTCGCGTCGCCCGCCGACTGCAGGCCACCCGACATCCGCAGCGGCACTTCCTTCCAGAACAGCACGAGCAGCAGCGCCAGCAGCGCGACACCGGTGGCGAACAGGAACACCGTCGACATGGAGTCGGCGAAGCCCACCTGGAACGGTTCGGCCAGCTGCGGGTCGAGTTGCTGGATGATCGAGCTGTCCTGCAACACCTTTCCGGCCGCCGAGGTGTCCTGGGCCAGCAGACCCTGCGACAGCGCGGCATCGGCCGGGTTGCTGCTGCGCGCGCCCTCGACCACGGCCTGCTGGTAGGCCGGGTCGGTCGCCGCCTGCCGCAGTTCGTCGGTGATGTTCGGGGTGAGCAGCGTGAACAGGACCGAGAGGAACACCGCGGCACCGAGGGTGCCACCGATCTGCCGGAAGAACGTGGCCGCGGCGGTGGACACACCCATATCCTTGGGCGGCAACGCGTTCTGCAGGGCGAGGGTGAGCGGCTGCATCAGATTGCCGAGGCCGAAACCGGCGACCGCCATGAAGATCATCGCCAGCCACAGCGGGCTGTGCGCGTCGAGCAGGTGCAGCAGGAACAGGCCGAGGGTCAGCGTGGCCGCGCCGATCAGCGGGAAGGCGCGGTAGCTCCCGGTCTTGGAGATCAACCGGCCCGACAGGATGGAACCGAGCATCAGCCCGAGCACCATCGGCAGCATCTGCAGACCCGCCTCGGTCGGCCCCGCACCGCGCACCACCTGCAGGTATTGCGGCAGCAGCAGCATCCCACCGAACATCGCCGCACCGACGACGAACGAGATGATCACACCGAGGGTGAAGGTGACGTTGTCGAAGATGCGCAACGGGATCAGCGCCGCGTCACCCATGTACTTCTCGATCGCGACGAACCCGATCAGCCCGAGCGCGCCGATCACGTAACAGATCACCGAACCGGTACTGCCCCAGCCCCACTCACGCCCCTGTTCGGCCACGATCAGCAGCGGAACGAGACCCACCGCGAGCACGAGCGCGCCCGCGAAGTCGATGCGATGGGTGGCGTGCGGCTTGCGCGGCAAGTGCAGCACCCGCGTCACGACGACCAACGCGAGCAGGCCGAGCGGCACGTTCACCAGGAACACCCAGCGCCAGCCGGTGATGCCGAGAATGCTGTCCTGCCCGGCCAGCAGACCGCCGAGCACCGGCCCGAGCACGCTCGAAATACCGAACACGGCAAGGAAATAGCCCTGGTAGCGGGCGCGTTCACGCGGCCCGATGATGTCGCCCATGATGGCCAGCGCCAGCGACATCAGGCCGCCCGCACCGAGCCCTTGGAAGGCGCGGAACGCGGCGAGCTGATACATCGACTGCGCCAGCGTGCACAACAGCGAACCGATGATGAACAGCCCGATCGCGGTGAGGAAGAACGGCTTTCGGCCGAACATGTCCGAGAGCTTGCCGTAGAGCGGGGTGCTGATCGTCGCGGTGATGAGGTAGGCCGTTGTCGCCCAGGCCTGCAGCGAGTAGCCGTGCAGGTCGTCGGCGATGGTGCGGATGGAGGTCGACACGATCGTCTGGTCGAGCGAAGCCAACAGCATGCCGAGCATCAACCCGGACAGGATGGTCAGAATCTGACGGTGGGTGAAACCGGCGGGCGATTCCTCCACTGCCACGGTCGTCGTCACGATTCGTTCTCCGATGGGTTGAGCGTGAGGAGCAGGGGCCGGGCCCGGTCGTAGTCCTCCACGAAGCGGGTGAGCAGGGCGGCGAAGTGCTCACGGTCGGGTTCGGGCCAGTCCTTGGTGACGATCGCGATGGATTCGCGACGCCGCTCGCGAATGCGGTCGGCGGTCTCGCAGCCGTAGTCGGTGGCCTGTAGCACGGTGGCGCGCCCGTCGTCGGGGTCGGCGGTGCGGACCACGAGCCCGCGTTCCACCAGCTGCGCCACCTGCCTGCTCACCGTCGAGGCATCCGAATTCACCGCCTCCGCGAGCGCGCCCGAGCGCATCGGACCGTCACAGACCAGCCGGAACAGCACGACGAAGCCCGCGGGTTCGATGCCGGAACGGTCCTTCATCTGGGCGAGGGCGCGGTCGCGCAGTCGGTGTAGGCGCACGAGCTGGACGGCGATCGTGTCGATGGCCGGGTCGAACTCCGTCACCACATCACCCTTTACTTGCATCAGCCAATTAGTTGTGTGATGCAAGTATGTGGGTAGACCGGTTGCCGGGGCAACCGTTTTAGCGGCGTTTACTCCCCCTTGAACTGCGGGGCGCGCTTCTGGAAGACCGCCGTCATCGCTTCGGTGAGGTCGTGCGAGGGCAGGAACGCCGCGTTCCACGCCGAGACGTAGCGCAGACCGTCGGCCACCCCGGGGGCGGTCCGGTGCTCGAGCACATCCTTGATGCCCTGCACCACCAGCGGCGGATTGTCGGCGATCTCGCGCGCCATCGCGTGCGCCGCCGCGAGCACCGCTTCCTGATCGGCGAACACCTCGTTCACCAGACCGATCCGCTCGGCCCGGGCCGCGTCGATATCTTTTGCGGTGTATGCCAATTCGCGCAGGTGGCCCTCACCGATGATGCCCGGCAGACGCTGCAGCGATCCGATGTCGGCCACGATCGCCACCTTCGCCTCACGCAGGCTGAACTTGGCGTCGGCGCTGGCCAGGCGGATGTCGGCGGCCGCGATCAGGTCGAGCCCGCCACCGATGCACCATCCCGACACCGCCGCGATCACCGGCTTCACACAGGTGGCCACCGAGGTGACGGAGTCCTGCATGCGCCGGACCTCCTTGAGGAACTCGGTCCGCTGGGCCGCCTTGGCGCCGTCGGCCAGCACCGGGCCGAGCGTGCCGCCCATCGCGGCCAGGTCGAGGCCGTAGGAGAAATGCTTGCCCGACCCGGTGAGCACCACGGCGCGCACCTGCGGATCGGCGTCCAGCTCGGCGAAGATTTCCGGCAGTTCGCGCCAGAAATCCGGTCCCATCGCATTGCCCTTGCCGGGCCCGGTCAGGGTGACCTGGGCGATGTTGTCGGCGATCTCGACGGCGAAGGCCTTCCATTCACTCATGCGCTGATTATGGCCTCATCGGGTGCACCCACCCCGTCCGGTGTCCGGAGCGAATTCGCGGCAACCCGAAAATCTCACTCTCCCGGCATAATTCGATCGGCCGTCCTACTCTGGATGACATGCGCAGGTCGTCCTTGCCGATGGTCGCGTGCCGGGTGGCCGACACGCTCATCGCGCGCGGCCACCACGGCGTCATCGTCTCCCCCGACACGCCCACCTCCAGCGCCATCGACGCCGCGCGCGCCTTCGGCGCCCACCCCAGCGCCATCACCACCGCCCAGCTGTTCCTGCTCGACAACGACCCGGTCCTGCTGCTGGTAGCCGCCCATCACCAGGTGGACCTGCACCGCACCGGCCCCCGCCTCGAAGGAAAGCTCACCCCCTGCCCCACCGCCCTCGCCGAGCGAGTCACCGGTCAGCCCCTCACCGGCACCGCCCCCGTCGGCCACCCGACCAACCTGCCCACCTGGGTCGACACCGCCCTGGCCGCCCACCGTGAGATCTGGGCCGCGGGCGGTCACCCCACCACCGTCTTCCGCACCAGCTACCGCGAACTCATCCGCATCACTGCGGGACTGCCCGTGGACATCGACTGAAGGGTTTCCCTCGGCGTGAGCCTGTCCATAGGCGGGCCAGGATGGCGGGCGTAGTTTGGGGCTGTGGGTGATATGCGACGAACTCCGGCCGACCTCGTGGTTCCCGACGACCTGAGTGGGATCACCGCCGAGCAGTATCGGGCGTCGATGCGGCACTATCCGGCAGGCGTCACGGTGGTGACGATCGGCGCCGACACCGGTCCGGTCGGTTTCACCGCCACCTCGTTCGCGTCGCTGTCGCTGGAGCCGCCGCTGGTGTCGTTCAATATCGCGCACTCCTCGTCGAGCATCGACGCCCTGCGCGCCGCCGATTCCGTGGTCATCCATTTCCTCGGCGAACACCAGCACCACCTGGCCCACCGCTTCTCCCGCTCGGCCGCCGACCGCTTCACAGACCGAGCGCTCTGGACCACCCTCGACACCGGCGAACCGATCCTGCACGGCACCCCCATCTGGCTCCGCACCACCATCCACCAACTCATCGACCTGGGCGACCACACCTTGGCGGTAGGCCTGGTAACCCGAGTCCACGACGAATCAGCCGACTCGCCCTCCGCCGCCCCCCTGCTGTATTACAACGGCAGATACCACCGCCCCACCCCCCTCGATACGTAGATGGGACCCTCGATGAGCGAGTTCCGCGTGACCGGCGTCTACCCTGTCAGCTTCCGGCCGACGCCCTTCGTAACCGGCTATGCCAGCGGAAACTTCGCCATGGGCGACACTGTCGAACTGCGACGAGCAAGCAATCCGATTGCCCACGGGGTCCTACAGGGGATGCACATCCACCTCAGCCCTCGAGGCGAACACTCGTTCTTCTTCTCCGGCGACATCTCCGAACACGTCCGGGTCGACGATGTCATCCACACCATCGACACCACAACCTTTCTACTCGCCACCCACGGAGGCGCAGACCTCATTGCCTCGGCGGTCGATGCGGCAGCGGGCGGGGTCGATTACCACGACCTGATCGACGAGTAGCAGCCTCATTCGCAAGCGACTCCATCGCTGTTCGCGTCCAGCTCTGGCCGGTAACCGGGCTCGCCGCGATAGATGGGTGCCGCCCCGGCCGCTCGCGCCGCCTTGCAGTTCTTGTAGTAGACGCCGGGCGACGGCGCCTCGGGCCGAGGCAAATCGACTGTAGGCGGCGGCACATACGGCGTGGTTACGGGCGGGGGCGGGGCAATGGTCGTGATGATCGGCGGCGGTGGCGGGGCGACCGTCGTTGTCGGTACCACCGCTGTCGGACGCGCCACCGTCGTCGTCGCCGCCGTTGCGAGAGGCGGCGGCACAATCGGTGACGCCGTCTCGACCGAGGTAGAGGGCAAGACCATCGCGGTGGTCGATGACGGGACGACGCGCGTCGTCGAGGTCGACACGGTCTTGGCGGGCTCCGATTCGCCGAAAACCGCGCCGATCACCGAGAGCCCACACAATCCGAGAACACCGATTCCGACCACCCACGGCCATCGCCGCTTCTTGTCGCGCTGCCTCGGCGGACGAGCCCACGGATCGGGTGGCTGAATCGGTCGCGTCATTATTTCCCCTTAGAAGTACCTGGTAGGTCGGGGGCTTCATCGCGACCGATTCGGGGCTCGTTACCCAAACCGGCGACACGCCAAACATGTTGGCCGAACTTCGCTTCCCGGTCGGGCCGTTCAGCCGATGAGGCAGGGGGTGGCGCCGGTGGGGTCGGGGGTGAGGGGGCGGGTTTCGGGGGTGGGGTTCCAGTGGCCGTTGGTGGGGGCGTAGGTCCAGGTGGGGCCGGTGGTTACCAGGGTGGTGAGGGCGGTGATCAGGCGGTCGATGTCGGCGGGGGTGGTGCCGAGGCCGATGCTGGCGCGGAGGGCGGCGTCGAGGCCGAGGCTGGTCAGGAGCGGGTGGGCGCAGAAGCGGCCGTCGCGCAGGCCGATGGCGTGTTCGGCGGAGAGGTAGGCGGCGACGTGGCCGGGGGTGTAGCCGTCGACGGTGAAGGCGACGATGCCGACCGAGTCGGGGCTGTCGGACCAGATCCGGACGGGGTTCACGCCGGGGATGGCGGCGAGCCCGTCGCGCAGGCGGTCGGCGAGGGCGCGCTCGTGCGCGACCAGTTCCTCGGGGTCGATGGCGGCGAGCGCGTCACAGGCGGCGGCGATGGCAGCCGCGCCGAGCACATTGGGTGAGCCGGCTTCGTGGCGCTGCGGCGCGGGCGCCCACTCCGCTTCCGCCACACCGACATTGCGCACCGCGCCACCACCGGCCAGGTACGGATCGGCCGCGTCGAGCCAGTCGCGCCTGCCGACGAGCACCCCGGATCCGAACGGCGCGTACAGCTTGTGTCCGGAGAACGCCAGGTAGTCGATTCCGCTCTCGCGCAGGGAGATTCGCCGATGCGGCGCGAGCTGGGCGGCGTCGACGAGAATCCGCGCACCACACAGGTGCGCGATGTGGGCCAGCCGCTCCAGCGGCAGCACCTCACCGGTCACATTCGACGCGCCGGTGACGGCGAGCAAAGCCGCAGGCCTGCTGCACAATTCGGCGACGATCCGCTGAATGGTCTCCTCGAGCGTCGCGGCGGCCCGGACAACCCTTCGACCGTTGCGCGTCCACGGCAGGAAGTTGGCGTGGTGTTCGATGTCGAGCACCACCGTCTCCCCCGGCACGCATCCGGCCAGCAGGTTCAGCGAGTCGGTGGTGTTGCGGGTGAACACCACGACCTGGTCGTCGTCGGCGTCGAGGAACCGGGCGACCGAGCCGCGCGAGGCCTCGTAGCACTCGGTGGAGATCCGCGAGGCGTACCCGGCGCCGCGGTGCACGCTGGCGTAGTACGGCAGCAGTTGCGAAATCCGGTCGGTGACCTGGCGCAATGCGGGTGCGCTCGCCGCGTAGTCGAAGTTGGCGTAGGTGCTCGTTCCGCCCTGGACGAGCGGAACGCGCAGGTCGGCACCGGACACGGCGGCGAGGGCACAGGTGGGGTCGATTACAGCGGTCATGACGAATATCCCGTCGGCTCAGGGACTCACCACGTAGCGAGAGTCCGCGCTTGCCGCGTCCACCTCGGACGTCGGCCTGGTCGTCACCCGGAGCACCCCACCGCGGAGGAGGGTTGCCGACCAGCTAGCCGGGGCTTGTCGCTGATACTCGTGACCTGGCATCGAGATTGGCAGACGATCCGGGCCGCTGTCAACCACCGATCGAAAGATGTTGCTCGCCACCAGGTCCCGATTGCCCCTGGATTGCCCCTGCGCCGACAGGCGGCAAGCCCCATCATGGACACCCCAAATGATTGAGTTCCCCCACTATTTGTTAGAGTGGCCGCCATGCCCTCGACCACGAACCCCGAACGCGGCCTGGCGCGCTACCCGGTGTACGCGCTCGGCAGGCTCACCAAGGCCATGCACGCCGAGATCGACGTCCCGCTGCGTGACCACTGGGTGCTCACCTTCATCGGGGAGAACGCCGACCTCACCCAGAAGAAGGTCGGCGAGTCACTCGGCATCGACCGCAGCGAGGTGGTCCGCCTGATCGACGCACTGGAGGGCGCGGGCCTGGTCGAACGCACCCGAGACGGCAAGGATCGCCGCAAATACCGGCTGCGCATCACCGAAGCGGGCCGCAAGCAGTGCAAGCGCACCGACAAGCTGATCGCCGAGGCCACCGCGCGCGTCCTCGCCCGGCTCGACGCCGACGAGCAGTCCACCCTGCACCGGCTCGCGCTCACCGCACTCGGCGAGACATCCGCGGCGCCCGCCCCGTAGCTGCCGGGCGCGCCCGACAACTCCCGGTACCGTTGGCAACTGGTGACCATCCCGTTTGCCCTCCGGTAACCCGACCGTGAAACAACAGACACCGATGGGGGTCAACCGATGAGAGGTGGACTGAGCACGATGCTCGAGCCACGCACCGAGGGCCCGGCGAACCGGCGGCGTGATCCGCTGCTGCGCGCCGATCTGGCCGCGCCGCCACGCACCCTGGTCGACATTCTCACCAGCACCGCCCTCGCTCACCCCGACGCGCCCGCGATCGACGACGGCACGACCGTGCTCAGCTATATGGAGCTGGTTGCCGCGATCGAAGCCAGGATGACCCAGCTCGCCGACGCCGGGGTCCGCCCGGGCGACCGGGTGGGCGTGCGGATGCCCTCGGGCAGCGCCGCGCTGTACGTCACCATTCTCGCGGTGCTCTACTGCGGCGCCGCCTACGTGCCCGTCGACGCCGACGACCCGGAGGAACGCGCCCGGCTCGTCTTCGGTGAGGCGCGGGTGAGCGCGATCGCGACCGCCGCGGGCATCGAGTCCGACACCGCCGTCGCGGGCAACGGTCACAATGATCCGCACACCCTGCCGACTCCCGCCGACGACGCCTGGATCATCTTCACCTCCGGTTCCACCGGCACCCCGAAAGGTGTTGCGGTGACCCACCGCAACGCCGCCGCGTTCGTCGACGCCGAGGCCCGGTTGTTCCTGCGCGACGCCCCGATCGGCCCCGGCGACCGCGTGCTGGCCGGCCTGTCGGTGGCGTTCGACGCCTCCTGCGAGGAGATGTGGCTGGCCTGGCGCAACGGCGCCTGCCTCGTTCCCGCCCCGCGCGACCTGGTCCGCACCGGCGCCGATCTCGGGCCGTGGTTGATGCGCCGCGAGATCAGCGTCGTCTCCACGGTGCCGACACTGGCCGCCACCTGGCCCTCGGATGCCCTGGAATCGGTGCGGTTGCTGATCTTCGGCGGCGAGGCCGTGCCGCCGGAGCTGGCCGAACGTCTGGCGGGCGCCGAGCGCGAGGTGTGGAACACCTACGGCCCCACCGAGGCGACAGTCGTCGCGTGCGCGGCGCTGCTCACCGGCGAGATGCCCGTACGCATCGGCCTGCCGCTCGACGGCTGGGACCTCACCGTGGTCGACCCGCAGGGCAACCCGGTACCGACGGGCGAAACCGGCGAACTCGTGATCGGCGGTGTCGGCCTGGCCCGCTATCTCGACCCGGCCAAGGACGCCGAGAAGTACGCCCCGCTGCCATCGCTCGGTTGGGAACGTGCTTATCGCAGTGGCGATCTCGTGCGCAACGACCCCGAGGGCCTGATCTTCCTCGGTCGCGCCGACGATCAGATCAAGATCGGTGGCCGCCGCATCGAACTCGGCGAGATCGACAACGCCCTGCAGCATCTGCCCGGCGTGAGCGGTGCGGCCGCCGCGATCCGGACAACCAAGGCGGGCAACAAGATCCTCGTCGGCTACCTCACCGGCGCCGGACCCGACTTCGACGCCAAGCAGGCCAGAAAGATTCTGGCCGAACAACTTCCGGCACCGTTGGTTCCGCGCCTGGCGGTGGTTGCCGACCTGCCGACACGCACCTCCGGCAAGGTCGACCGCGATGCTCTGCCCTGGCCGCTGCCGAGTACCGACGACACCGCCGACCACGGGCTGAGCGGCACCGCCGCCTGGGTCGCGGGACTGTGGGACGCCATTCTCGGCGCCGAGGTCACCGATCTGGACACCGACTTCTTCGATGTGGGCGGCGGTTCGCTCTCGGCCGCCCAGCTGGTCGGCGCGCTGCGTGAGCGGTATCCGCATGTCACGGTGGCCGATCTCTACGATCATCCGCGCCTGGGTTCGCTGGTGCAGTTCCTCGACGGCAGCGCCCCTGTCGCCGCCGTCGACGCGCGGGTGGTGGAACCGACTCCCCTGCGCGCACAGCTCACCCAGTTACTGGCCACCATCCCGCTCACCACACTCACCGGCTTGCAGTGGGTCACCTGGCTGGCGGTGGTGTCGGCGATCGCCGGCTGGTCCGGTTCGCTGCCGTGGTTGCCCCGGCTGTCGTGGTGGTGGATCGTGCTGGCCTTCGTACTGTTCATCTCGCCGATCGGCCGGATGACACTGTGCGTTGCGGGTGCCCGCGTGCTGCTCGCCGGGTTACGCCCCGGCACCTACCCGCGCGGTTCGTGGGTGCATCTTCGCCTGTGGGCGGCCGTGCGTCTCTCGGAAGCCAGTGGCGCCGAAAGTCTTTCGGGTGCGCCGTTGATGGTGCCGTTCGCGCGAGCCCTCGGCGCCAAGATCGGCAAGGGCGTCGACCTACACTCCCTGCCGCCGGTCACCGGCATGCTCGAACTCGGTGACGGCGCGAGCGTGGAACCCGAGGTCGACCTGTCCGGTTACTGGGTCGACGGCGACCGCGTGCACATCGGCGGCATCACCATCGGCGACGGCGCGGTGATCGGCGCCAGGTCGATCCTGCTGCCCGGAACCAAGATCGGTAAGCGGGCCGAGATCGCGCCCGGTTCGGCCGTGTCCGGCAAGGTCAAGGGCGAACAGGAATGGGCGGGCTCACCGGCGGCGAAGACCGGTAAGGCACCGCGCCGCTGGCCCGACCACTCCCCCGAGCGCGCCAGGCACTGGCTGATCGTGTTCGGCCTGTCGTCGATGGCGCTGGCCGCGATGCCGGTGCTCGGCCTGGCCGTCGGCGGCACGTTCATCGCCTGGTGGGTGCGCGAGGAGACGACCATCGGCGCCGCCGCCCTGCGCGGCTTCGCGATCCTGCCGGTCGCCACCCTGCTCAGCCTCGGTGTGTACGCGGTGGCGACGGTGATCGCGGTCCGCCTGCTCGGCATCGGCCTGCGCGAGGGCTACCACCCGGTGCGCAGCCGCACGGGCTGGCAGGTGTGGGCCACCGAACGCCTGCTGGACTCGGCCCGAACCTTCCTGTTCCCGCTGTATGCCAGCCTGCTCACCCCGATCTGGTTGCGGCTGCTCGGCGCGCGGATCGGCAAGAACGTCGAAGCCTCGACGGTGCTGTTGCTGCCCAAGTTCACCGTGGTCGCCGACGGCGCGTTCCTGGCCGACGACACCATGATCGGCAGTTACGAACTCGGCGGCGGCTGGCTGCGCATCGGCGAGGCCAAGGTCGGAAAGCGCGCCTTCCTCGGCAATTCCGGGATGACCGCACCCGGTCGCCGGGTGCCGAAGAACGGGCTCGTCGCGGTGCTGTCGGCGGCGCCGAGCAAGGCGAAGGCCGGGTCGTCGTGGCTGGGCAGCCCGCCCGTGCGGTTGCGTCGCGCGGCCGAATCCTCCGATACCTCGCGCACTTTCGACCCGCCGCTGCGGTTGAAGCTGGCGCGCGCGTTCGTGGAGACCTGCCGGCTGATCCCGGTGATGGTGACCTTCGCCATCGGCCTCGGCGTGCTGTTCACCCTCGCCCTGATCGCCCAGCACAGCGACTATCTGGTCGCGGCGCTGCTGTCGGGACTGGTGCTGATGGCGGCGGGCGCGGTGGCGGGCATGATCGCCGTCGCCGCGAAATGGCTTCTGGTAGGCCGTATCCGGGCGGTGGAGCATCCGCTGTGGAGCTCGTTCGTGTGGCGTAACGAGGTGTCGGACGCGTTCGTCGAGACCGTCGCCGCGCCCTGGTTCGCCCGGGCCGCCACGGGTACCCCGGTGATGAATCTGTGGTTGCGCGGACTCGGTGCCAAGATCGGCCGAGGGGTATGGTGCGAATCCTATTGGCTTCCGGAGGCAGACCTGGTGACACTCGGTGACGGCGCGACCGTGGAACGCGGCTGCGTGGTGCAGACCCACCTGTTCCACGACCGCATCATGTCCATGGACACGGTGACCCTCGACGCCGGCGCGACCCTCGGCCCGCACTGCGTCGCCCTGCCCGCCGCCCACATCGGCGCGGGCGCCACCATCGGACCGGCCTCGCTCGTCATGCGCGGCGACGTGGTTCCGCCGTCGACCCGCTGGTGGGGCAACCCCATCACGCCCTGGGCCAGTTGATGCGCTCGTTCTACGAGGACCCGATCGACGTCTACCTCCCACAGAACGGCAATCGCGGCTACCGGGTGTCGCGCTACGAGCTGGAGCTGAGCTACAAACCGGCCAGCAATCGGCTGGCCGGGCGTGCGGTGATCATCGCGGTCACCACCGAGGTTCGTTCGTCGTTCACCCTCGACCTGTCCCCCGCGCTCGGGGTGTCGAAGGTGTTCGTCAACGGGTCCAAGTCGGTGAAGTTCAGTCATCAGCGCGGCAAGCTGGCGCTCACTCCGCAGCAGAAGATCCCGGCGGGCGGGGTGCTCGAGATCGCCGTGCACTATTCGGGCACGCCGAAACCGGTGCGCGGACCGTGGGGCGAGGTGGGCTGGGAGGAACTCACCGAGGGCTCACTGGTGGCCAGCCAGCCCAACGGCGCGGCGTCGTGGTTCCCCTGCGACGACCACCCGAGTTCCAAAGCGTCCTACCGCATTTCGATCACCACCGACAGCCCGTACTACGCGCTGGCCAACGGCACCCTGATGCGTAAGCAGGCCAAGGCGAGCCAGACCACCTGGGTGTACGAGGCACCCGAACCGATGGCCACCTACCTGGCGACCATCCAGATCGGCAACTACCGCAAGTACCGCGTGGGCAGTCCCGGCGAGCCGGTGCCGATGCAGGCGATCGTCCCGCCGCGGTTGCGCGCGAACTTCGAGCACGACTTCGCGCGTCAGCCGCAGATGATGGCGTTGTTCACCGAGAAATTCGGGCCGTACCCGTTCGAGAACTACAGCGTGGTCGTCACCGACGACGACCTCGACATCCCGATCGAGGCACAGGGCATCTCCGTCTTCGGCGCCAACCACTGCGACGGAAGGCGCGGCGCCGAACGACTCGTCGCCCACGAACTGGCACACCAGTGGTTCGGCAACAGCCTGACCCTGCGGCAGTGGCGCGACATCTGGCTGCACGAAGGCTTCGCCTGTTACGCCGAATGGCTCTGGTCGGAGGCCTCGGGCGGGCCGGGCGCCGATCAGCTGGCGCGCGCCGCGCACGCGAACCTCGTCCGCCAACCGCAGGACATCATCGTCGGCGATCCCGGCCCGGCGGACATGTTCGACGACCGCGTCTACAAGCGCGGCGCCCTCACCCTGCACGCGTTGCGCCTGGAACTGCGCGACCACCTGTTCTTCCAGCTCATCCGCGAATGGACCGCGCGCTACCGGCATTCGTCGGTGACCACCGAGGACTTCGTCGACCTCGCGGGTCATTACAGCGTCGCCCCGCTGCGCGGGCTGTTCGCGGTGTGGCTGGGCACCAAGCCGTTGCCGCAGCTGCCTCAGAACACCAAGTAGCGCTGGGCCAATTCCTCGACGAGCGGGTCGTCGGCGGGCACCATCTCGAGTGCTTCCAGATCGTCGGCCACCGAAATGTGGCGGTTGTCGTCCTGCTCGGGGTCGGGCCCGTCCTCGGCGAGATGACGCTGCAACTTCTGCCGGACCCGGTCCTTCAGTGAATCGCGCATAGTTCCAGATTGCCCGTCGACCCGGGCGCACGCCAGCCTCAGACGGGCGTGAGCCAGGTCCCCCACGGGGTGTTGCGCAGCACCGAATACCCGATGAGCAGGCCGAGGAAGGTCCACACCGTCACCGGGCTCAAGCCGGGTAACCGCCAGCCTTGCCCGCGTCTGGCGCGCAGGAACCAGTCGACGACGAAGGCCGCGAACGCGAGGGTCAGCGGCAGCGCGAGCAGGTTGCTGTGCAGGGAATCGATGATGCGGCCGTCGGTGAGGTTGTGCATCGCGCGCATCCCGCCGCAACCGGGGCAGTAGACCCCGAACATCGCGTACACCGGGCACAGGCCGTAGGAACCCTCCACGTGCGGGTCACGGAAATGCAGCAGTGCCAGGGTGCCGATCCCGAGACCAGCGGCGATCAGCGGCGGCGCGAACCGTCGCCAGGGCGGCGCCGGGGTGCCGGCTGCGCCGGAAATCCCGGTCGCGACGTGCGCGTTGTCCACCCTCTTACGGTAACGGCGCCCGGTGGAGGCCGCCACAACGCCTGTAATTCCCCGGCCGCTTCGGACGATTTCACAAGGTAAGCGGGTGTTGATACCCACTCGGCAACAAATGGGACACTCTGACCCGCTAACACTAGCTAGCACGCAAGCTCGCACTGTACGGTGGCCTACGACACAAAGGAGTGCCGATATGCTTGCGAAGTCGATGATGACGCTCGCGGCAGCGCGTTCCACGGTCTCGAGTTTCGAGTCCGGCGCACTGACCGCCCAGTTCCGTGCCGGGCTGCGTACCCGCAGTTTCGCCACCGCGAAGCTCAACGCCCCCGCCGCCCCGCACCGGGTCGTCCCGGTCACCACCGCCGACGGCGCCGAGCTCCGGGTGCACGTCTACGGCGACGACACCGCTCCGACGCTGGTGCTCATCCACGGCTGGGCGTGCAGCATCGAGTACTGGAACCCGCAGATCAGCGCCTTCGCCGACAGCTATCGCGTGGTCGCCTACGACCAGCGCGGCCACGGCGAATCGACGCTCGGCACCGCGGCCCCCAGCGAGCACACCCTCGCCGACGACCTCGCCACCGTCCTCGAAGCGACGCTTCGCCCCGGCGAACAGGCCGTGCTCGCCGGTCACAGCATGGGTGGCCTGACCATCCAGGCCTGGGCCAAGCATCACCCCGAGCAGGTCACCGAGCGAGCCGCCGCCGTGCTGCTGGCCAACACCGCCAACTCCGACATCCGCGCCGAAACCGACCTGCTGCCGCTGCTCAACAAGCAGCTCACCGTGGCCACCACCCCCGTGACCATCCTCGGCGCGCCGATCCGGATGCCGCAGCAGATCAGCGAGACCGTGCTGTTCACGCCGGTCCCGATTCCGGGCGGCTGGCTCACCGAGCAGGTGTTCCGCTACCGCATCCTCACCCCGGAGGCGACCGCCGACGAGATCGATTTCGCGATCGGCATCATCCGCTCGTGTCGTCCGCTCGCCCGCGCCCGGCACGCCGCGGCCATGGCCGACATGGACCTCACCGCGGGCACCGCCAACCTGACGGTCCCCACCACGGTGATCGCCAGCGCCCAGGACCGCCTCCTCCCGCCGCGCATGTCACGGCCCATGGTCGAGGTCCTGCGCCGCTCCGGCCACCTGACCGACTTCCACGTCCTGCCGCACGGTCACCTCAGCAATATCGAAGACACCGAAGCCTTCGACACCACCCTGCGCCGTGTCCTGCTCAGCGCCCACTCCCGGTCGACGCGCACCCGCAAGGCCGCCCGCTGACCGACCACGAACTTCCTGAGCACGGTCAACGGCGACCGGCTCAGGGGGCCAACCGGAAAAGGCCCTCGACCACGTGGTCGAGGGCCTTTTCCGTGTCGGTCGCGAGTTCACTCCCGGTAGACCACCACGTACGCGTTGGTCGCGGTGCCGATGCTGTACGGCCCGATGCAGGACGCCGCACCCTGCCCGGTCGGGCTGATCGCGCCGCTCCACGAGCCCCGGTAGGGCCCGATTCCCATGAGCGGGAACGCATTCGGAATGCCTGCCAGTCCCCAGCATTCGACGATCAGGCTGTACTCGCGGCTCGCGGGCGCACCGGTGTCATGACAGCTGACCGAAGCGCCGACCAGATCGCGGGTGACCACACAGTCCTGTGGGCCCGCGTGCGCGGCGCCGGAACCGACAACAGCCGAGAACCCCACCACCGCCGCTGCGGCGGCTGTGAGGCGAACTGCCGCGACCACTGATTTCCTCATACGGAATCTCCCTTGGCTCGTTATATAGCAGTCGGGCATATCGTTAGCGTTGTTACACATCAGGGCAACAGCAGTCCCCAGTACAGGGCCCACAGGGTGAATCCGATGCCGCCGACGACGACCAGCATCCATCGGACGCGCGCACCCTTCCCCGCGCCATCGAGTATGGTCCCGCGTCGGGCGATGAGGTAGATGAGCGAGCACACCGCACACACCGCGATCACCTGCAAGGTCAGCCAGGGCAGGGTGCGGCCGAACAGCAACGGGCCGAACGAGGTCGCCCTGGTCGACGCCACGTACAACACCTGGGCGATCGTGCCGATGATCCCGATCCCGGCTGTTGTCACCAGCACGCGTGCGACTCCGGCTCGAGGCAGACGCCACGCACTGGCAAACCCGGTGAGCACGTAGCCGAGCAGGGTGAGCACGGTGCCGAGGAAGAGGACCAACAGCGCCGTCGGCGATTCCCACCATGCCTGTGGTGCCAGCGGTGTCACCGAATGCGCTTGCGCGGCGGGTTCATCCGAGTGCTTGCCCGCCGAGCCGGGCAGGCCTTTCACCCAATCGCCCACGAGTTCGGGGTATCCGGGCGCCAGGTCCGCGCCCTTGTCGAAACCGTCGGTGGTCGTGAAGGCGCCGTGCTGCGCATCCAGCGTTCGCAGGGTGTAGTCGGTTTTCCCTACTCGATCGAAAGCGTCGCGGAACCCCCGCAGGCTGTCGCCAGGTGGGGTGAGCCGGTCCTTGTCGCCCCAGATGGCGAGCACCGGCTGTCCGATGGCTTCCAGCACCGGCACCGGATCGTAGTACGCCTGGGCGAACAGGCCCGCGGCCGCACTGACACGAATCGCGTTGCGTCCCAACGTATCGACCATCGAGCCGCGCACACCCGCAGCCCCGAACCGGGTCTCGTTCGCCCAGGCCTGCTGCGCCGCCGGGGCACCGGCATTCGCACCGACGACGATCAGGAACGCGACGTCATCCGAACGCGAAGCAGCAAGCGGCGCAACCCAACCGCCTTCGGACAAACCCCACAGACCGACGCGCGCGGGATCCACTTCGGGTCGTTCGCGCAGGGCCGCAGCACCCGCGAGGGCGTCATCCGCGAGCAGGGAGTAGTCGCGATGCGCCGGCGTGTAGTCCTCCGTTCGCTTCTCGTATCGGAGCGTGACGATGCCCTGACGTGCGAACGCAGTCGCGATCTGCGTGTATTGAGGGCTGCGTCCATCGCCGGAACCGTGCACGAGAACGACTCCCGGCAGCCCGGTGGCACCCACCGGGGCGTGCACGGTACCCGTGGTGGTGGTGCCGTCGGATCGCGTGAAGGTGATGTCGGCGGTGGTGGTCTCGTCGGCGCCTGCTGTCGGCGCGAAGGCTATGAGAGCCGCGATCATACTGGCGAGCAAGATGATTCGGGTGATCATGCGGGTTCCTACTCGTCCATTCCGGGTGCGGGGAACGCGATGAAACGGGTCAGCACCCGACGCGCACCGGGTCGTTTTTCGGCGTGCGTGGCCTGAAAGCGTTTGAGCAACGCGAGATACTCCTCGCAGAAGGCGTCGAGCTCCTCGCGCGTCGCATAGATCGCCCCGCGCGAGAACGGCATCACGTCACCCCACTCGCCGAGCCTGTCCCGCTCGGCCTGGAACCGCCCGAACAGCTCGACATCCTCGGCGATGTGCTGCGCCACCAACCCCTCCAGCAGCTCCCGCATCTCCGGCGACTGCGACTTGTCCAGCCGATACCGCAGATCCTTCGGCGGCGACCGCCACCACCGCTCCTTCCCCTTGGCCAGCTCCGGCGCCTCCTCGATGAACCCGTGCTCAGCCAGCTGCCGCAGGTGATAACTGGTAGCCCCCGTGTTCTCCCCCAACACCTCCGCCAACCCCGTAGCCGTAGCAGGCCCCTTCTCCGCCAACGCCCGCAGAATCCGCTGCCGCAAAGGATGCGCCAACGCCCTGAGCGCCACCGGATCCGTAATCTCCCTGGGTTCCACACCATCCATACATGCACACTAGGCTTTGCACACTCGTCTATGCAAAGAACAATATGCACACTTACTTCAGGTGACGTCGCGAGGTCTGGCACCGCACGATAAATGGGAGGAAGTGCGTGCTCGGCTCTGCTTCAGTAGCCAGGTGATCACGATGCAGGCTGTCGTCGAAGTACCGAACTTCGACTTCGAGCCACCACAGCCCTGGCCGGTGCTCCCGGCCGAACCATATTCCTTCGTACCGATCCATCGTGGTTGCTCGGACGCCGAAGTCGGCCTGTTCGTAAGCGGCCTGACCCGCGGGCTCGAGACCACTGGCAGCCGAGACGAGGTCGTGACAGCCTTGCTTGCCGAGGAGACACTCCTCCAACCCGGTGGCCTGCGCTTGACCGACACAGTCACCGGGGCGGTGATCGAACCGGGATGTTGTGCTGGGCTGGAGGAGTGGCGCGAGTGGGTCGATGTGCTAACAGGAACACCGCCGTGGCTGGGCCACGGCCCGACACCCGAAGTCGAGATCGGTGTCGATGAGCTTCGCGTGTGGCAGGACAGCGGCGCCGATCGCCAGGCAGCACAAAGTGTCGTGGTCGAGCGTTCCTCATTACCGGGGCTGCTGAACAGAGTTCACCGCGACCTGGTCGGGTTCCTGGCCTGTGTCCAGGCATGGTCTGAACGAGGCAGATTGGGCAGCAAAGGCACCGACCTGGTCGAGGCCATCGATCGCAGCTTCCACGTGACGGCTCCGCTGATATTCCCCGGCAGCTGAAGCCAAGGCGCTCGGTGCTGAGTGGGCACGATATCCGTGTCATAGCCGGCCCGGCGCCCTGTGAGGTTAGAGAATTTCGACCTGGGTTCGGTACTCCGCAATAGATCATGTGCGAGTGGATCTAGATGCGTATACCAGGCGTGCTCAGGAACTGGCGGTCATCCTCGATGTCCGGAAGCCTCGCGTGAAACGAGGCAAGGTGTCGGAAAAGGTGCTGCCCGAGGGCATTTGGATTAGAACCGTGGTCCTGCGCCCGTGGATCGCACTGACCCCACAGTTCGATACCCTCTCCGAGGCGGAGCGTGACAGCGAACTGGCCGCAGCGGTCACGTACTCCCACCTGACGGAATCCGGAATGCCGAAGTTCGTAGCCATCGTCACGCTGCTCCCCCTGCCCTTCGCTTGCCTCACCGGCTATGTCGCAGGGGCGCTGGATGTATCTCAGCTGGGCTTCAACCTACTTCTCGCACTGTTCCTCGCCCTCTGGACCTGCATGTACCTGACCGGCGCATTCCTCTGGGCTCACCGGATGTTCTTCCAAACCGACCGCAAGATAGCCGAAACATTCGGAGCCTCCTGGGCGACAACGAACATTCAACTGTCGCGCCGAATGCGCTACAAGCGCCGCGGCATCTTTGGCCTCTATCTCAGTCTGTCGATGCCGAGCGAGCAACGCCGCCTGCAAGCGATCGCCGATCTGTCGACATTGGACAGCCAAGGGGTTCGCGCGCACTCTGAGCCGGTGTAATCGAGGTTTCGGCGACTCATTCCCGGGGCGCAACGAAACCCCGGTGCGTTGCCTGGATTGCTCTGGCAGCATGACGCGATGCCGGATCTGCTGTGGAACGACGTGAGGAACTTCTTCGACCCGAACGCCATGGGCCACCTGCCCGATCTGTGGGTACCCGACGCCTCGATCGAAGACTGGCAGACAGTGTTCGACCTGGTCCGATCCAGCAGGTGGACATGGAAGTACCGGGAAGGCCTCGTCGAGCGACCGCTGCCCGCTGCGGTGGAGGTACTGCCGCGCTCCACCGACGAGGAGATGGCCGATCTGGCTGTCCGGCCTGCGCCGGGTGTAGAGGTCATCTTCAGTCTGATGTCGGCCACGGAGATCGACTTCTACATAAGCCTGCGGGAACTACAGGGTCAGACGGGAGTGGATACCCTCTGCGCCTTCCTGTGCCTGCTCGGCCGCCGGCTGGGCAAACCAGTGTTCATGTCTGCCGACGGCGCGTACGGTCGCCCGGTACTCGGGTTCGACCCAGCAGTCGACCACGTGGTGCTCCTCGCAGATCCAGTAGATCACTTGGCAAGGGCACGACACCCTGAAACCAGAAAGGCCCTCCCCGGCGAACCGGACAGGACCTCTGAACTGGAGCCGCCTGGGGGAATCGAACCCCCGACCTTTTCATTACGAGTGAAGCGCTCTACCGACTGAGCTAAGGCGGCGTACCTTTCGGCGGTGCGAGTCTATCGCCTCGGGGTCGGAACGCGAAAACCGCTGGTCATCGTGGGGTCAGCAGGAAGGTTGGAAGGGGTAGCAGGAGGGGGGTGTAAGAGGCGGGGGCGGCGGGATCAGGGTGGCCGACGGCTCCGGCGCGATCACGGTGGTTGGCGTGCTCTCCTTCTCCGGCGACTGCATGTTGAGGGCGGTCAGAACCGCCAGGAAGAGGAAGGCGCCGACGACGACTGCGGCGAATACCCACAGGATCGGCGTCGGCGCCGTGCTGCGATAACCGTGGACGTGCAGCGAGCGGTAGCGACCGGGGCGGGAACGTCGCCTGCTCATCGATTCGGCCCTGATCTCCGAGACGCCACCTCGAACGCTCCCCCGCCGGTGCCCCATTCCATGGGGAAAGTATGCCGGTACATCCGGCGGGATTCACTGGATCCGTCAGCCAAGAGGGGGGTGAAATGGCTAGGGCGGCAACGTAATCAGGTCAGGTGGAGCGGGCGGCGATGAGGGTGGCGACCATGGCGGCTACCGCGAAGCGGGGTTTTACGTTGAGGTCGAGGGCTTCGCGGCAGGCGAGGACGGCGTCGATGCTGCGCAGGAGGCCTTCGGGGCGGACCGAGGCGGCGAGGTCGGTGATCTCGTCGGCCATGTCGGGGTGGGTGAGGGTGATGGTGGCGCCTCGGCCGGCGAAGCGGAGGGCGAGGGCGTCGCGGTACATGCCTGCCACGTCGATGAGGGCGCGGTCGAGGGCGTCGCGGCCGGTGCGGGTGGCGCGGGATTTCTGGCGGCGTTCCAGTTCCTTCAGTACGCCTGCCGAGCCGCGGGTGGCCGAGGCCGCGCCTTTGCCGGTGCCGCCCGCGCCGAGGGCGGTGGCGAGTTCGTCGCGTTCGCGGTCGTCGCGTTCGGAGCTCATCTGTTTGGCTTCGTCGTCGGCCGATTTCACCAGTTCGTCGGCGGCGGCGTAGGCGGCGCCCGGGCGCTCGGTGGCCTTGACCAGGGCGAGCGCGCGCTGGCGGCGTTTGCGGGCGTCGTCGTCGGTGGCCAGGCGGCGCGCCCGGCCGACGTGCCCGCCGCTCACCGACGCGGCCCACTCGGCAGTCTTCGCATCGAGCCCGTCGCGCTCTTTCAGCACCTGTGCGATGGACGGCACCGACGGCGTGACCAGGTGCACATGCCTGCACCGCGAACGCAGCGTGACCGAGATGTCCTCGGGATCGACCGAGGGCGCGCACAGCAGGAAGACAGTGCGGTCCGGCGGTTCCTCCACCACCTTGAGCAGCACGTTGCCCGCCGCCTCGGTGAGCCGGTCGGCGTCCTCGACCACGACCACCTGCCAGCGGCCGGTACTCGGCCGCCGCGAGGCGACCTGCACGATCTCGCGCATCTCCTTGGTGCTGATGCTGAGGCCTTCGGGTACGACCCGACGCACGTCACCGTGCGTTCCGGCCATCGTGGTCGTGCAGGCGTGGCATCTACCACAGCCGACGGTCTCCGGGTCCGTGCACTGCAGGGCCGCCGCGAAACACAGCGCGGCGATGGAACGCCCGGACCCCGGCGGCCCGGTGAACAGCCAGGAATGCGTCATCGCCCCGGTGACCACACCGGCCCGCGCCGCAGTGGCGGCAGCGGTCAGCTCGGTCTCGACCACGTCTTGGCCGACCAGTCGATCGAAGACTCCTGCCACAGCATCACACCCTAGCCGCGCGCACCGACAACCCCGAGGGCGGTGGCGGCTCCGACCTGGCTACCCGGTGCCCGACCGTCACGCCAAGCACGCCGCTCCATGCAGCCGGTGCATCAGCCGCACCTCGGCGCGCAACCGACTCTCGGCCGCAGCTCGTCGGCCGCACAAAACTACGGCCGTTGCCGGATGACGCGCCGTCGACAACGTCAGCAGCACTCGCTCAGCGTTGGCACGCATTGCTGTCATGCCGCTGACCCATCGGCCACCTCGACCCGAACTATCGCCGAACGGACCGATGTGTCAGTCTTCGCTCGCCCCAGCGCTTTTCGCTGTCGCCTTCTTGGCAGGGGCCTTCTTCGCGGCAGTCTTCTTCGCGGTCGTCTTCTTTGCTGTGGTCTTCTTGGCCGCCGTCTTGGTCGCCGTCGACTTGGCCGCGGTCTTCTTGGCGGGCGCCTTCTTGGCCGCCTTCTTCGCCGTCGCCTTCTTCTTCACCGGGCCACGCGCGCGCCGTTCCGCCAGCAGCTCCGAGGCGCGCTCGTCGGTGATCGACTCCACTTCGTCACCCTTGCGCAGGCTCGCGTTGGTCTCACCATCGGTGACGTACGGACCGAAACGGCCGTCCTTGATGACCATCGGCCGGTCGGTGGCCGCATCCTTGCCGAGCTCGCGCAGCGGAGCCGCGCTCGCCGCCTGCCGCCCACGCCGCTTGGGTTCGGCGTAGAGCTTGAGCGCCTCGTCCAAGGTGACGGTGAACAACTGCTCTTCCGACGCCAGCGAACGGGAGTCGGTGCCCTTCTTCAGGTACGGGCCGTAGCGGCCGTTCTGCGCCGTGATCTCCTCGCCCGAGGTGGGGTCGTTACCGACCACGCGCGGCAGCGACAGCAGCTTCAACGCGTCGTCGAGCGTGATCGTCGACAGGTCCATCGACTTGAACAGCGACCCGGTGCGCGGCTTGACCTCCGCGGCCTTCTTCGTCGTCTTCTTCGCGGGTGCGGCGGCGGGGTCCGGCGCGGGCGGTTCCGGCAGGATCTCGGTGACGTACGGCCCGAAACGTCCTTCCTTGGCGACGATTTCGTGCCCGGTGGCCGGGTCGATGCCGAGCGAACGACCCTCCTGCGGCGTCGAGAACAGCTTCTCGGCGACCTCGGGAGTCAGCTCGTCGGGCGGCAGATCGTCGGGCAGGTTGGCGCGCTGCGAGATCGGATCGCCGTCCGGGTCATCGGGATTGACGACCATGCGCTCCAGATACGGTCCGAACCGGCCGACGCGGACCACCACATCGCGGCCCTCGTCGTCGACGAACATCTTGATCGAGTTCACTTCACGCGCGTCGATGTCGTCGAGCTGCACGGAGACCATCTTCTTGAGGCCACCCGAACGCGCGACCGAACCCTCGGCGCCGTTCTCACCACCGAAATAGAAGCTGGACAACCAGTTTCCGCGCTGCTCGCGCCCTCCGGCGATGGCGTCGAGGTCGTCCTCCATGGCGGCGGTGAAGTCGAAGTCGACGAGCCTGCCGAAGTACGCCTCGAGCAGACCGATCACCGCGAAGGCCACCCACGACGGCACCAGCGCACTGCCGCGCTTGTACACATACCCGCGATCGAGAATCGTCTTGATGATCGAGGAGTAGGTCGAGGGTCGGCCGATGCCGAGTTCCTCGAGCGTCTTGATGAGCGAGGCCTCGGTGTATCGGGCGGGCGGGTTGGTGCTGTGGCCGTCGGGGTTCAGTTCGACGGCGGTGACCGCTTGACCCTCTTCGAGTGCGGGCAGGCGCGACTCGGCGTCGTCGGACTGGCCGCCCGCCTCCTCGTCGACACTCTCGACATAAGCCTTGAGGAAGCCGGGGAAGGTGATGGTGCGGCCCGAGGACGAGAACACGCACTCCTCACCGGAACGCGCGGTGCCGGTGATGCGGAGGGTGAGCGTGGTGCCGCGCGCGTCGGCCATCTGCGAGGCGACAGTGCGCTGCCAGATCAGCTCGTAGAGGCGGAATTCGTCCTGGTCGACCTTCGACGCGAGCTGGCCCGGCGTCATGAAGGTGTCGCCCGACGGGCGGATCGCCTCGTGTGCCTCCTGCGCGTTCTTGACCTTGCGGTTGTACTGACGCGGCGTGGGCGACACGTACTCCGCGCCGTAGAGCTGGGTGGCCTGGGAACGGGCCGCGGCGATCGCCGACTCCGACAGCGTGGTCGAGTCGGTTCGCATATAGGTGATGTAGCCGTTTTCGTACAGCCGCTGCGCGACGCGCATCGTGCGCTCGGAGGTGAACCGCAGCTTGCGGCCCGCTTCCTGCTGCAGCGTCGAGGTCATGAACGGCGGATATGGCTTGCGCGTGTACGGCTTGGCCTCGGCCGAGCTGACCACCAGGTCGACACCGTCGAGCGACTCGGCGAGCCGGCGCGCGTACGCCTCGTCCAGCACGACCACACCGGACGCGGACTTGAGCTGACCGTCGGAACCGAAATCGCGGCCCGAGGCCACGCGCGCGCCCTCGACCTGAACCAAACGGGCGCCGAAGGTGCGCGGGTTGGTCGAATCGGACTTCTCGTCGGGGCCCGCGTCGAGCTTGGCGGCGATATCCCAGTACTCGGCGGAGCGGAACGCGATGCGCTCACGCTCACGCTGCACGATCACCCGGGTGGCCACCGACTGCACGCGACCGGCCGACAGGCGCGGCATGACCTTCTTCCACAGCACCGGGCTGACCTCGTAGCCGTAGAGGCGGTCGAGGATGCGGCGGGTTTCCTGCGCGTCGACCAGGTCGTTGTCGAGGTCGCGGGTGTCGGCGGCGGCCGCCAGGATGGCGGGCTCGGTGATCTCGTGGAAGACCATCCGGCGCACCGGGACCTTCGGCTTGAGCGTTTCGAGCAGGTGCCAGGCGATGGCCTCACCCTCGCGGTCGGGGTCGGTGGCGAGGTAGAGCTCGTCGGCGTCGGCCAGCAGGCCCTTCAGTTCGGCGACCTTGGCCTTCTTGTCGGGGCTGACGACATAGATCGGCTCGAAGTCGTGGTCGACGTCGACACCGAGGCGGGCCCAGGGCTGGCCCTTGTATTTGGCGGGCACATCGGCGGCGCCGCGTGGGAGGTCGCGGATGTGGCCGACGGAAGCTTCGACGGTGTAGTTGCGGCCGAGGTAAGGCGCGATCTTGCGGGCCTTCGTCGGGGACTCGACGATCACGAGACGACGCAGGGGTCGCCCCTGGTCGGCTGAACTGCGGTCTCGTGTTGCCACCGGCGAACACCTTCCTTCTAGATCCGCGCCTCGGGAGGTCCGCTCGGAGCGCGGCTGGGGCAGACGGCGCGACGTTCGACATCGCCACCAGTGACGTTTATACCCTGCGCCCATGGGAAGAAGCGCCGTCGGCGGCTGGCGCCGGGGTTTTCAGGTGCGCGTGCTCGCGTGTCCCGGGTCTGCCGTTCTGGCCGATCGTACCCGGAAATGGCTCGTCCCCCACCTCCGCGCACGGGGGTGGGGGACGGGCGTAGTTGTGTTTCGCAGCTCAGGAGAGCGCGCGAACGCCGGTGGCCTGCGGGCCCTTGGTGCCCTGGCCGACCTCGAACTCGACCTTCTGGTTTTCCTCGAGGGTACGGAAGCCCGTGCCCTGGATCTCCGAGTAGTGGACGAAGACGTCAGCGGAGCCGTCCTCGGGCGCGATGAAGCCGAACCCCTTCTCCGCGTTGAACCACTTCACAGTTCCCTGTGCCATTCTGTTCCTTCTCTTTCTTACCGGAACGGCGGACAACTGGGTTCGTCCACCGGGTCCGTTGAGACCGCTGTACTGTTGGATCCCCCTGCAAGGAAAACCTGAGCACGGCGTTCGCAACATCGATCCTGCTGATGGTTGGACTTTGGATCCGTACCTCGAACACAGAAGCTTGCGACCGAGACCCAGTGAACCATGTCTCCGAGCAATTCAACAGTCGAGTTACCGACAATTTGCAAAATTCTTGATCTTGCGAATGCGCAGGTAAGGGGACGATTGGGTGTATCCGTACTTTCAGTCTGTTTGCTTAGGGATAACCGGGTGAGCTTCCAGCAAACCTCCTGTGACCCAGGTCGCTATTGGGTTACGAAAACCCAGGTAGCCCTCGGCGCACACACACGTTTCACACTTCCGATGTCGCATGAGAGGGCAACCGGATGAATCCGACAGAGCGGACCGAGGTCCGCGCGTCGTCCGCGGCCGAAAGTTACGGTCGATCGTTGCTGAATCGTGTCCTGCTCGATGCGGCATCGAGCACTGGTCCGCTGACCCATGTCGCGGAGCTGCCCGCACGGCCGGCCCGCACGACGGCCTGGCCGGATTGGGTGCCGTCGGAGCTGGTCAGCGCGCTGAGTGCCCAGGGAATCGAGCGGCCGTGGGCGCATCAGACCCGCACCGCCGAGCTCGCCGCAGCGGGCGAACACGTCGTCGTGAGCACCGGAACCGCCTCCGGTAAGTCCCTCGGCTACCAGTTGCCGGTCCTCACCGCCCTGCGCGACGACCCGCGCGCGACCGCCCTGTACCTGTCCCCGACGAAGGCTTTGGGTGCTGATCAGTTGCGGGCCGTCGGCTCGCTGATCCACGACAACCCGCTGCGCGAAGCCCATCCGGCGAGCTACGACGGTGACACTCCCGCCGAGGTCAGGCAGTGGGTTCGGGCCAATGCGCGCTGGATCTTCACCAATCCCGACATGCTGCATGTGGGGGTGCTGCGGTCGCATCAGCGCTGGTCACGGGTGTTGCGCAACCTCCGTTACGTGGTGGTCGACGAATGCCACGCGTACCGAGGGGTGTTCGGTTCGCATGTGGCGCTGGTGCTGCGCAGGTTGCGAAGGCTCGCGCGGTTCTACGGTGCCGATCCGGTGTTCATCCTGTGCTCGGCCACCAGCGCCGATCCGGCCGGGTCGGCGAGCCGGCTGGTCGGGGCGCCGGTCACCGCCGTCACCGAGGACGGTTCGCCGCGCGGTGCGCGCACCGTCGCGCTGTGGGAACCGCCGTTGAGTACCGCGGTGACCGGGGAGAACGGGGCGCCTGTTCGGCGTACCGCGACGGGTGAGGCCGCCAAGATCATGGCGAGCCTGGTAGCCGAAGGGGCGCGGACGCTGACCTTCGTGCGTTCCCGGCGCGGAGCCGAGTTGATCGCACTCGAGGCGCGTCGAGTGCTCGCTGATACCGCCCCTGAGCTGCGAGAACACATCGCCGCCTATCGCGCCGGTTATCTCGCCGAGGACAGGCGGGAGCTCGAGCAGGCGCTGTCGCGCGGCGATCTGCTCGGTGTGGCGAGCACCAACGCGCTCGAGCTCGGTGTCGACATCGCCGGTCTCGATGCCGTCGTCATCGCCGGTTTTCCCGGCACGGTCGCGTCCTTCTGGCAGCAGGCGGGCAGGGCGGGCAGGCGTAGGCAAGGTTCGCTGGTTGTGCTCGTCGCGACGGACGATCCCCTCGACACCTATCTCGTGCATCACCCGGAAGCCCTCCTCGACCGACCGATCGAGGCGACGATCACCGACCCGTACAACCCGTACATCCTGGGTCCGCAACTGCTGTGCGCCGCACTGGAACTGCCGCTCACCGACGCCGAGGTGACCGAGCTCCGGGCCGCCGACGTACTCGCTGACCTGGCCGAACAGGGCCTGATCAGGCGCAGGCCCGGATCCGGGCGTCTGCCGGCGCGCTGGCATGTGACGGCACAGAGCCACCCGCACGACGCCGTCGATGTGCGCGGCGGACTCGGCACGCCCATCGCGATCGTCGACGCCGAGAGCGGGCGGTTGCTCGGCACCGCCGACGCCGGGCGGGCACCGGCCACGCTGCACGACGGTGCCGTGCACCTGCATCAGGGCGAGACCTACCTGGTCGACGAACTCGACCTCGACGGTGGTGTGGCGTTCGTCAACGAGGTGGACCCAGGTTTCACGACCAGCGCCAGACAGATCACCTCGATCAGCATCGAAACGGTGCTCGAGCAGCGGGTATTCGGTGCGGTCACGGCAGCATCGGCGCAGGTCGCGGTGACCAACCAGGTCATCGGCTACCTGCGCACGCTGGTGACCGGCGAGGTGCTCGACCAGGTGGAACTCGACCTGCCCGCGCAGACCCTGCACACCAAAGCCGTCCTCTACACCGTCACGCCGCGGCTGCTCACCGCCGCCGGTATCTCCGACGACCAGCTTCCCGGCGCCCTGCATGCCGCCGAGCATGCGGCCATCGGGATGTTGCCGCTGGTGGCGGGGTGTGACCGCTGGGATATCGGCGGTGTTTCCATCGCCGAGCATCCCGATACCGGCGCGCCGACAGTGTTCGTCTACGACGGACAGCCGGGTGGCGCGGGCTTCGCCGAGCGCGGGTTCGCCCAGCTCAGCGCATGGTTGTCGGCAACGCTCGACGCGATCCGCAGCTGTGGGTGCCACGAGGGTTGTCCGTCCTGTGTGCAATCACCCAAGTGCGGCAACGGCAACAATCCGCTCGACAAGGCGGCCGCCGAACGTCTGCTGGTGGCGGTGCTCGGTGAACTCGCAAGCCATTCCGACGGCTCTGCCACGGCGTGATGCGGCCGTCGCGTCATCGTGACCGCCGCTACACCCCACCGAAGTTTACTGGTCAGTTGTCCGAATTTGCCCTGACCAGTCCAAACGACCTGAGTGTTACTCGTCGGTAGAATAAAAAGGAATCTCCTTTCATTAACTGACACATTGCCAATCAGGCATCGATGGTGTTCATCGTCATTTGTTTCATTTTTTTCGCGGCGCCTCCAATAAAAGCGCTGGAAATGGCCGGGGCGGCGTTCCGGTAAATTCCAGTTAGTTCAGCCCGGAAGCAAGCCGACCTGTGCGAACGCGTGGCATCACCCGCTCTCCTCGACCGGGCCCGCCCGCGCCGCGCCGACCACGGACCGCACACCGAACACCCCGAGCCCCACCTGCCGTTCGACAGTCACCACGGCATCCCACTGCTCCACCTCACACCGTGACACACGCGCCCCCATCCGCCGCGCGACATCGTCCGCCTCCGCGCATCCCACCTCCGCCCCCTCCACCAAAGCGCCTGCAGCGGCCAGCGCCCCGAGATCGGCCGCTGCCTGCACTCGATGCCGTGCCACCACCACGGCACCGACCTGCCCCACCATCAAGGTCGAACAAATGAGCCCCGCCAACGCAATGCACGCGAACGCTGTCGCACCACCCTGGTCGCCGCACGAAGCTGCGGACCGGTTCCGCCACCGGTTGCGGGAGGGCGAGCCACACCGGAGGCCGGCTCGACGGCTGTGCGGTCCCTGGCCGATCGTGTGACGCAGAGCCTGGGCGAGTGCGGTGCGCATCAGTCCTGATTCACGTGGGTAGGGAGGACAGACCGCGTGGTCGACAGATGGCGGTGTGTCTCGAAGAGAGATCGGTGTAGTCATGGCTGGGTTCCGGGTTCGATGACGGCTACCGCTTCGGCTCGGAGGTGCAGGCCGGGGAGTAGTGGGGTGGTTGCGGCGACCGTGGCGATGACGCGGTCGCCGTCGTTGCGGAGTTCGACGGTGGCCCCGGGTGGGGCGACGGTGCGGCCTGCGGCGACGGCGTGCGTGGTGTCACCGCGTGCGGCCAGGCGCGCGGTTTCGCGGGCGGCGTCGACACAGCGCACCTGGGTCGACGCCGCGAGCAGTGCGCCGACGCAGAGGGCGACCGCGCATACGAGGGCGGCGAGGGCGATGGCGGCCTCGACCGTCACCGCTCCCGTATCATCGGCGAGACCGGCAGCGCGGCAGCGATTTACACGCTTGTGTTCAGCGCTTTGTCGATGATCGATGTCAGCGCGTTGACGATGTTGTCCCCCGTGACCACCGCGTAGAGCACCGCGCCGAAGGCGGCCGCGGCAATGGTCCCGATCGCGTATTCCGCCGTCGACATCCCGGCGTCGTCGAAGAGCAGACGGGTGAAACGGGCTCGGACCTCCAGGCAGACGGTGCGTACGTGCGTCATCGTGATCCCCTCTCATTTCCCACCGCGCGGACGATCCGCCCGGTGACGTTTCGTGGCCCGTGTGGCGGGCGTTCACGGCAGGCCGCCGTTGCCGAGGACCCGGCCCGCCAAACCGACTACGACCGGGACGATCCCGAGGCAGACGAAGGCGGGCAGGAAGCAGAGTCCGAGTGGGCCGCCGATCAGCACGCCCGCACGTTCGGCGCGTGCCACGGCGGCGTCCTCCACCACTTCCCGTCGCTGCGTTGCCAATTCGGCGACCGCGGTGGCCAGCGAAGCGCCCGACCGGGCCGAGCGTCGCGCCATCCGCGCCAGCGACTCGACTTCGTCGGCACCCGCGGAACCGACCGCGTCGGCGGCGGCGCGCTCCCATGCCGTGGTGGCGTCGGCGCCGAGTGCCAGTAGGTCGGCGGCCCGCAGCAGAGCCGCGCACAAGACCGGTGGCGCGGTGGGAGCGCTGGCTCGGGCGGCTGCTGCCATCGGCAGCCCGGCTCGCAGGCACGCGGCGAGCAGATCGAATGCCGAAGCCGACCCCAACGGGTCCGCCTTCGCCGTCACCCGCACCGGAGCCGGTGCCGCCGCAGGCCCGAGTCCTCGCAATCGCCGGCTGACTGCCACCCTCCCGGGCAATGCCAGCAGACCAACAGCCAGAATCAGCACCGCGAGCGGTAGCGGCGCACCGAAATCATGCTGCACAACAACCCCTTTCACTCGACATCGACAACCGTCCACACCCATCCACAGCTCTGTGCACAGTCCACAACCGCTGGTGGGCCGACTCTGGTCGGCGCGTGGGCGGTGCATGCCTCGCCGGGTCGGCACACCCGATGCACCCCGGCTCGGGTCGGCCCCAGGCGGACGAATACATGCGGCCAGCTCCGGCCGGCGTACATCAACGCGCGTGTGCACTCGTCCTGGTGGGGACACCCTCCACAGCAGTTCACAAGTCGGCGGTGACTCGACACTCATCGGAACGCTCATGCCGTCCCCCTTCGGGTGATGACATCCGTCCACAGCAGTCCACAGCAGGCCAACGCGGTGCCGAGGGGTAGTAGGAATTCGCCTGCGGGAGAGGCGAAGAGGACGGACAGGGGCGCGGCGCCCATCAGCTGGCCGAGTCCTACCCCTACCAGCGGGAGTCCAGCGAGGACCGTGGCCGAGGCTCGGGCGCCTGCCAGCGCGGATTCGGTGCGGTCGCGAAAGCGGGTACGGGCGAGGAGATCGGTGCGGGCGGCGGAAAGGAGTTCGGCCAGCGCCAGGCCGTGTTGCTCGGCGACGCGCCAGGCGGTCGCAATCCGCGACAGCTCCTCGGCGACAACGGAATCCGGATGCACCAATCCGTCGGCGCCCGAACCACCGAGACGGCTTCGACCCGCGCTGATCGCGAGCACGCGCGCCGCCTCACCCCGCGATTCGCCCGCAGCCGATTCCGCCGCCGCGCTCGGGTGAGCTCCCACCCGCAGCTCACCGACGACAGCTTCCAACCCGGCGAGCAGATGCGCGCATTCCTGCCGACGCTCCCGCTCAGCCCGCCCGCGCCGATTGCGCACAGCCACTGTCACACCGAGGATGAGGGCGGCCAACCCCGTTCCGACTCCGAAGCCGAAAGCCGCACACCCCACCAGGATTCCCACACACCACTCCACAGGCACACGCGGCAACCGGCCCCGCTGCGCCACCCCGAACAGCCGCCCGAACCTCCGCTGCCCTCCCGATACCGGAAGCACAAGCACCGCGACCGCACAACAGAGCAATCCAACGCCCATCTGTCTCACCTCCACTCACGTTTTGCGACAACACGTTCGACGAGCAGCTTTTGTCCACAGGCGTCCACATCGGTTGAAGATCTCTCGCCCGTCGACGGAGCCGCATACCTGCCCGACAACAGAGGAGAAACCGCCTGCACCTTCGCGCCGGTACGCGACTCGCCTTCGAGAGCTCTGCGCACATCACTCTTGGGAGCCTGTGCACAACTCGCGACGAGCGTCTCGAGACAGCGGCGCAGCAAGCCGAGGTGCCCACGACCTCGCGCCTCGTCTCGCAACGCGGGAAGGTGCAGACCGAGGCCGGGTGCGTCTGCCGATGGCCGGTGAGAGCGCAGACCGCACATTCATCCGAGCCTCGATTCCAGGAGCCGGGCCAGTTCCGGAGCGCCCGGGGTCGGGGCCGAATCGGAGCGCCAGGCGGGGGTGATGTGGATGGAGTCGTTGTCGCGCTGGAGGATTCCTATTTCCCGGAGGCCTCGGGTGCCGTCGGCGCGGCGGTGGACGTGGAGGACGACCTGGACCGCGGCGGCCAGCTGGCTGTGCAGGGCGGCGCGGTCCATTCCGCCGAGGGCCGCGAGGGCTTCCAGCCGGGCGGGAACTTCCTGGGGTGAATTGGCGTGAACTGTTCCCGCTCCGCCGTCGTGGCCGGTGTTGAGGGCGGTGAGCAGATCGACGACCTCCGCGCCGCGGACCTCACCGACGACGATCCGGTCGGGGCGCATCCGCAGTGCTTGGCGGACCAGATCGCGAACAGTGACCTCGCCTACCCCTTCCACATTGGCCGTGCGCGCGACCAGGCGCACCACGTGCGGATGTACGGGCGCCAGCTCCGCGGCGTCTTCCACGCAGACGATCCGCTCGGCGGGATCCACGGCCGCCAGCAGCGCGGACAACAATGTCGTCTTTCCCGCACCGGTTCCGCCGACCACGAGGAACGCGAGGCGGGCGCGCACGATATCGCCGAGCAGCGCACGGGCCGCGGGAGGTAGCGAGCCGGCGGCCGCGAGGGCATCGAGTCCCTGGGTGGCTGGGCGCAGGACGCGTAGCGACAGGCAGGTGCCGTCGTGGGCGACAGGCGCGAGAACGGCATGCAGCCGCACGCCGAACGCGTCGCCGAGGGTTGCCTCGGTGCCGGTGAGTTTGCCGTCGACCCACGGCTGGGCGTCGTCGAGCCTGCGACCCGCCGCCAGGGCGAGACGCTGGGCGAGCCTGCGCACGGCCGCTTCATCGGCGAAACGCACGTCGGTGCGCTCGAGGCCGTGGCCACGATCTATCCACACCGCATCGGGACCGGTGACCAGAACATCGGCGACGCGCGGATCGTGCAGCAGCGGTTCGAGCAGGCCTGCGCCGGTCATCTCGGTCTGCAGCAGACGCAGGGCGCGCAGTAGGTCGGTGTCGGCGAGGACACCGCCCGCTTCGGCGCGGATCGCGGCGGCGAGTTGGGCGGCATCGGGCGCGCCCGCGTGTTCGGCGAGGCGTTCGCGGACCCGCTCGAGCAGGTCGACGGTGACGAATGTCGTCATCACACCTCAGCCCCGACCATGGCGAGAACCGCGTCGGCCGCGTCGCGCAGCGGACCGCGCCTGCGCACGCTGAGCCCGCCGCGTTCGAGCCGCGCAGCCAGCCCGGCTTGTCCACGCACGGCCGCGAGCAGCGGCAACCCGAGCACCTCGGCCACCTCCGCGCCGCGCAAGCCGCCCGGCGCCGGGCCACGAACCACCAGGCCCCTGTTCGGGTTTCGCTCGCCGATGTATGCCGACACCACCTCGGCGGCGGCCACCGAACGCAACCGGGCGGGCACGACGAGAACGACCAGATCGGCGGCATCGACCATCACGTCGGCCGCCGCACCGCGCTCCCCCGACACATCGCAGACGACCAGATCACCTGCGGACCTACCGGATTCGATCACCGCACGCACCGCCGCGGGCGCCAGTTCGGCGGGCGGGCCCGCGCGCCCGCAGGAGAGCACAGCCAACCCGGGACAGGCGGCAGGCAGCGCGTTGTGCAGCGCGGCAGCGGAAACCCGCCCGTCCTCGATCACCAGGTCGGGCCAGCGCAGCCCGGCGACGTTCTCCATGCCGAGCACGAGGTCGATGCCACCGTCCAGGGGCGCACCGTCGATGAGCACCGCGTCGCGCCGCACTCGCAGCGCCGCACCGCGTAAGGCCGTCGCGGCGGCGAGGGTGGACGCGCCGGCTCCCCCACCCGCACCGGCCACGGCGACGACCACCCCCTCCCCGGTGCGCGCCTCGGCATGCTCGGCGAACTGCTCGACCAGCGCGACTGCCGCGCCCGGCAGCCCGACGACGCGTTCGGCACCGACGGCGGTGGCGGCCTGCCAGTCGGCAACGGCCGGTTCACCTTCGGTGACGAGCACGATCCCCGCCCGTCGCGGGCAGCCCGCCGCGGCGGCGGCGATCGCGGCATCGGTGTCGAGGATCACCAGGCCCGCGCCCGCCCAGGCGTGCCTGCCGACGGGCATGTGCCGTTCGTCGGTGACCCGCTCGGCGGCCGCGGCCACCCGGCGCACCTCGGCGCGCAGCCGTTCGTCGCGCACGAGCACGAGGGCGGGCGAGATCGGAGCGGAGGTTGGGGCGAGGTTCATGCGGTTCAGCGTGCTCGCGGAGGACCTCGGCCGACACCCGTCGAACGGCGATTGTGGATAACTCGCGGGGTGTGGATAACTTCCGAATACGCTGCCGGATGAAAGTAATCGTCCTGAAAATAGAGGACGGCCCCAGCCGGGGGGGAGGAGGCTGGGGCCGTCGGGTTCAGCCCCGGGGGGTCGGGCTGAACGCGCCTGGACCATGTCCAGGTGTCAGCAATACTACACCCATAACCCGCCGACGGCGCAAGTAGCGTCGGCCGACATTCTTCGGCGATTCGCGCCCTCCGGCGTCCGCGGGGCAAACGCCGAACAGTTGCCTGAGCGGGCGGATCCCCCACCCGTCGGTGCGCGTGCCTATCCTGTTGTCGTGACCGCCGATCGCCGCCAGACTCCGCCTACGGACACAAGACTCGATTCCTCGGGCCGTACACCGACGGCCGGCGGGCGGGTGGCCGCGTTCTTCGATCTCGACAAAACGGTGATCGCGAAATCGAGCGCGTTCGTGTTCAGCAAACCCTTCTACGCACAGGGGCTGATCAACCGCAGAGCCGTACTGGAGAGCAGCTACGCGCACTTTTTGTTCCTGCTGTCGGGTGCCGATCACGACCAGATGGAACGAATGCGGGCAAACCTGGCCAACATGTGCGCGGGCTGGGATGTGCAACAGGTGAAATCCATTGTGGCCGAGACGCTTCACGAGTTGGTCGACCCGCTGATCTACGCCGAGGCCGCCGACCTGATCGCCGATCACAAGATCCGCGGCCACGATGTGGTGATCGTTTCGGCGTCCGGCGAGGAGATGGTCGGGCCGATAGCCGAGGCGCTCGGCGCCTCCCACACCGAGGCGACGCGGATGGTCGTCGAGGACGGAAAATACACCGGCGAGATCGAGTTCTACTGCTACGGAGAGGGAAAGGTGGCCGCGATCGAAAAGCTGGCCGCCGCAGAGGGTTACGACCTGTCCCGGTGCTACGCCTACTCCGACTCGGCGACCGACCTGCCGATGCTGGGCGCGGTCGGCCACCCGACCGCCGTGAACCCCGACCGCGCGCTGCGCAAGGAGGCCGTCGCGCGCGGCTGGCCGGTGCTCACCTTCTCCAATCCGGTGTCGCTGTGGTCGCGGTTCCAGGCGCCGTCGAGCACCACGGTGGCGGCGACGGCGGCTGTCGGGCTCAGCGCCGTCCTAGCTGGCGCGATCAGCTACCGGTTGCTGCGTAAACGCCGCTGACCTGCGACGCAGCCTTGACCCGCAAGCACGGATCGCCAGCTGACACGCCGAAAACAAGCGGATTCGGTAATGCCACAGAAACGCTTGAAGTGAGCGCGGTCACAGTGTAAGAATGGAGTCACGGAAGGACGGAAGGCCAAGACGGGACCGGAAGAGAAGGTTTCGCCTCCCATCCCACCCTTCCCAGCACGGACGCCAGGCACCCACGCGGAGCGCGCCGCGACAAGGGCAGCAGAGTTGTGGGCCTGCGAAATTCGGGCAGTCGTCGGCGAGAGCCTCGCACAGGTTGCGGGGATGAACCGGCGGGGTTCGGATGATCGCCGAGGCCACCGAACACAACCCACCCCAGCACGCTTGGTAACCAGGTGTTCCGTGCTAGCGGGCGGCGAAGTCGAGCAATCGGCACGCCGCCCGTTTCGATGTGTGGGGAAGGTCAGCCCGCGGCCGCGTCGGCGATCGAGTTGGCCTCTCGCGCACCGTCTTCGAGCGCACCCGCACAGAACAGCACCCATCCGCCGACACCCTCCGGCGTACCCATGCCGAAGCCGGCGGCCGCATCGAGGTAGGCCTGCCTGCGACGAAGCCAGAACACCTCAGGAACGCCGAGGCTGCGGGGATCGAGCCCGGTCGACACCGCGACCAGTCGCGACGCCGCGCGGGCGACCACACCGTCGGCGGTACCGAACGGGCGAAGTGTCATCAGCTCGCCGTGCACCACGGCGGCGATCACCGGCGCGGGTGCCGTGCTGGTCTGGACGGTCTGAGCCAGCAGGTCCAGCCGCTCCGCTACCCCGGGTACCGGGCGTGGCCTGCCGAGTTCCTGTTGATCGGTGACGAGGTCGGCGGCGGCGAGCAGATGCAGCCGGGCCAGCGCCTGCAGCGGGGCGCGGCGCCAGGTGCCCACCAGGTTGGTGAGCGCGTCACCGTCGAGCGCCTGGCCCACCCGCAGCGCACCGGCCAGCACCGGATCGCTGACCTTGCCGTCGGCGGGCAGATCGGTGCTCGCGCCCTCGATGGCAGCCGACGAACGCGCCGCGCGGACGGCGGCCTCGGCGGCGGTGGTCGCCCAGCCGCGCCGGTTGGACTTGTGCCGGTGCACCGCGGCGAGCGCGTCGCGCGCCTTGTCGGCGGCCTCACGCACGCCGGGCAGGTCGACCAGGGGCTGCAGCGGATCAGTCACGACATACGAGGCTACCGTTCCAGCGCACCGTCCCCGACGGCCACATGCAACCCGCCCGCCCTCGGCCAGACCCGGTCGGGCCACAGCACCTCTGCCAGCCGCTTCGCCGCCGGCGTCTTGGCCCGGCGGCGGCGCGCCTCCAGCTCGGCCTGCCGCTCCGCATCGATTCGATCCACCGGCGCCTCCCCACCTCAGCGAGCCACGTCGCACCACCTCGGACCCGTCAGCGATACGCCGCTGAGCTGCGCTGACGCCGCTATTTCACGAGCTGCTGCCCCCGCACATCAGCGACAGTCCCAGCCAACGTTCTCGCTACTCAACCCAAGCAGACAACCATCGCTATCCAGCCGCCGATGCCCGCCGACGCACAACCACTACCCAGCCAAGAGCTCCCGCCCCGGAATCGCCTCGAGCAGATCCCGCGTGTACTCCTCCCGCGGCGCGGCGAACACTTCGTCCGTCGTGGCCGATTCGACGACCTTCCCGGCTCGCATGACCAGCACGTTGTCCGCGATCTGCCGGACGACGGCCAAGTCGTGGGTGATGAACAGGTACGTCAAGCCCAGCTCGGCTTGCAGGTCGTTGAGCAGTGTGAGGATCTGTGCCTGCACCAGCACGTCGAGCGCGGACACCGCCTCGTCGCAGACGACCAGTTCCGGCGACAACGCCAGCGCCCTGGCGATCGCCACCCGCTGACGCTGCCCGCCGGACAACTCGTTGGGGTAGCGCCGCAGCACCGACGAAGGCAGCGACACCTTGTCGAGCAGGTCGCGCACCACCTTCTCGCGTTCGGCGGCGGTGCCGATCTTGTGCACCCGCAGGGGTTCTTCGACGGTGCGGAAGATGGAGTACATCGGGTCGAGGGAACCGTAGGGGTTCTGGAAGATCGGTTGCACGCGACGGCGGAAGGCGAAGGCGCCCTTGCTGTCCAGCGACGACACCTCCTGACCGTCGAACACCACCGAGCCTGCCGTCGGTTCGAGCAACCCGAGCACCATCTGCGCGATGGTCGACTTGCCCGATCCGGACTCACCGACGATCGCGGTGGTCGTGCCGCGTTCCACACAGAAACTCACGTCGTCGACGGCGGTGAAAGCCGTCGACTGCCACGGTCGTTTGCCGCGAATCTTGAACGCCTTGGTGAGGTTTCGCACGTCGAGCACGGTGTCGGGCAGCGCCTCGGTGGCGGCCACCTCGACGGCACGGTCGCGCACCTTCGCCCGCTGCCGCGACGACGACATCCGCTGCGCCGCAAGCGAGGGCGCCGAATTCACCAGCTTCTTGGTGTAGGCGTGCTGCGGGTCGCGCAGGATCTGCAGGGCCGGACCGGATTCCACCACCCGCCCGCGATACATCACCACGAGGTGTTCGGCGCGTTCGGCGGCCAGGCCGAGGTCGTGGGTGATGAGCAGCACGGCCGTCCCCAGCTCGGTGGTGAGCTCTTCGAGGTGACCGAGGATCTGGCGTTGCACGGTGACATCGAGCGCCGAGGTCGGTTCGTCGGCGATGAGCAGTTTCGGCCTGCACGACAGCCCGATCGCGATGAGCGCACGCTGGCGCATACCGCCGGAGAACTCGTGCGGGTACTGGTTCACCCGCCGCGCGGCATCCGTCATCCCGGCCTCGGTGAGCAGTTCCACCGCCCGTTCGCGCGCGGCCGAACCCTTGGCGATGCCGTTGGCCTCCAGGGTTTCCCGGATCTGGAAGCCGATCTTCCACACCGGGTTCAGGTTCGACATCGGGTCCTGGGGAACCAGGCCGATCCCGTTGCCCCGGACCGCGACGATCTCCTTGGCCGAGGCCTTGGTCAGGTCCTTGCCCTCGAACCGGATGGACCCGCCGGTCACCTTGCCGGTGCCGGGCAGCAGATCGATGATCGCGTGCGCGGTCGTCGACTTGCCCGACCCGGACTCGCCGACGATGGCGACGGTCTGCCCGGGGTAGACGGTCAGATTCACCCCGCGCACGGCGGGCACCGACTTGCCGTCGGAGGTGAAACTCACCTCCAGATCGCGGATTTCGAGCAGCGGTTCGGTGGTCATCGGGTGCGCTCCTTCGGATCGAGCGCGTCGCGCACCGCGTCGCCGAGCATGATGAAGCTCAGCACCGTGATGGCCAGCGCGGTCGCCGGGTAGAACAGGATCGGCGAGGTACGGATCTCGGACTTGGCACGGGAGATGTCGGCGCCCCAGGCCACGATGTCGGGCGGCAGACCGACACCGAGGTAGGACAGCGTGGCCTCGGTGACGATGAAGACGCCGAGCCAGATGGTCGCCACGACGATGAGCGGGCTCGCCGCGTTCGGCAGCACGTGCCGCATCAGCGTGCCGAACCGCGACACACCGAGTGCCTTCGCCGCCGTGACGTATTCGCTGTTCTTGGCCTCGATCACCGCGCCGCGGGCGATACGCGCGGCCTGCGGCCAGGTGAACGCGACCAGGATCGCGATCACCGTGGTAATCCCGGCCGGGCGGAGCAGCTGCAGCAGCACGATGGCGGCGAGCACCATCGGGATGGCGTAGAAGATCTCGGCGATGCGCGAGACGACGGTGTCGAGCAGGCCGCCGTAGAACCCGGACAGCGCGCCCAGCACCCCGCCGACCACCAGGAACAGCAGCGCCGAGCCGACGCCGACGGTCACCGAGGCGCGCGCGCCGTAGATGGTGCGCGCGTAGATGTCGCAACCCTGCTTGTCGAAACCGAACGGGTGACCGGGACGGGGCCCGTCCATCCCGAATTCGCCGAGGCAATGGCGCGGGTCCTGGCTGGTGAACAGCGACGGCCACACCACGACCAGCAGTACGAGCACGATCAGCACGACGGCCACGAGGAACACCGGGTTGCGCCGCAGCCGCCGCCACGCATCGCCCCAGATGCTGGTCGGGGTGCCCGCGTCGAGCACGCGGTCGGTGGCGAGCACCTCCACCTCGTCGGCGGGGGCCACGAAATGCGATTGCTTGTCATGCATAACGGATCCTCGGGTCGAGCGCGGCATAGAGCAGGTCGATGACCAGGTTCATCAGCAGGAACAGCACAACGAGCACCGTCACGAACGACACCACCGTCGGCGGCTCACCGCGGATGATCGCCTGATACATGGTTCCGCCGACACCGGGGATGTTGAAGATGCCCTCGGTGACGATGGCGCCCGCCATCAACGCACCGAAATCGGCACCGAGAAAGGTGACGACCGGAATCATCGAATTGCGCAGAATGTGCACCGTCACCACGCGCCGGCGGCCGAGGCCTTTCGCCGTCGCGGTGCGCACGTAGTCGGCGGACTTGTTCTCCGCCACCGAGTTTCGCGTCAGGCGCAGCACATAGGCGAACGAGAGCGAGCCGAGCACGAAAGCCGGGACGATCAGTTCACCGAGACTGGCGTTCCCGGTGACGGTCACCGGTGCGATGCCCCATTTCACACCGAGCAGGAACTGCGCGAGATAACCGACGACGAACACCGGGAGCGCGATGATCACCAGACTCGCGATCAGCATCGTCGAATCGAACAGTTTGCCCTTGCGCAAACCGGCGATCAAACCGAACAGGATGCCGAAGAAGCCTTCGATCAGCACGGCGAGAAACGCAAGTTTGATGGTGATCGGGAAGGCGCGTTCGAGTTCCTCGCGCACCGGCCTGCCGGAGAACGAGGTGCCGAAGTCGAGGGTGAGAATGCCCTGCAGGTAATGCAGGTATTGCATGATGAACGGCTGATCGAGGTGGTAGCGGGCGCGCAATGCCGCCTCGGCCGCCGGGGTCAGCGCCTTTTCACCGGCCAGCGCCTTGATCGGGTCGCCGGGAATCAGGAAGACCATCGCGTAGATCAACAGCGTGGCGCCGAGGAACACCGGGATCATCTGGAGCAGGCGCCGGAGTATGTACCAAGTCATCATTCCTCCGAAAACGGCCGGGCCGAGCCACTTTCGTGACCCGGCCCGACGGCGAGTGGTTACTTCTCGATGTTCTCGAAGTCGAACAGGCCGTTCCAGGCGAGTTCGGCCTTGGTGACCCGATCGGAGCGGCCCGCGGCGGCGATGTAATCGAACACCGGGATATCGGCCATATCCCGGATCAGGATCGCCTGTGCCTGCCCGATGAGTTTGTAGGACTCCTCCTGCGTCGCCGCGGCCATGGCGGCGTCGAAGAGGCGGTCCACCTCGGGGTTGTTGTAGTTGACATTGTTGGTCTCGGAGTAGCTGTAGTAGTTCGACCCGAGGAACTGCATCATCGTCGGGTAATCACCCTGCCAGCCGTAACGGAAAGCGGTGCCGATGGTTTCGGCGTTCACCGCGTCACGCACGTCCTTGAACGTCGGCACCGGATTGGCGACGGCGTCGATGTTGAGGGTGTTCTTCACGCTGTTGGCCACCGCTTCGATCCAGGCCTGGTGGCCGCCGTCGGAGTTGTAGGTGATGGTGTAGCGCGAGCCTGCCCACGGCGACATGGCGTCGGCCTGGGCCCACAGCTTCTTGGCCTCCTCCGGGTTGTAGTCGAACACCTCGGCGCCCGGGAGGTTCGCATCGAAACCGGGCAGTGTCGACGCGGTGAAATCACGTGCCGGGTTACGCAGGCCGTTGAAGATCTTCTCGATGATCTGCGGCCGGTTGATCGCCATGGAGATGGCCTTGCGACGCAGCACGCCCTCCGCACCCGCGAAATGCGGGACATTGGACTGGATCCCGATGTGCTGGTTCTGCGCCGTCGGCTTGGTGATCGCGCGGTCGCCGAGATCGCTCTTGTAGGTGCTCAGGGCGCTGTCGGGAATGGTGTCGAGCGCGTCGAGGTTGCCTGCCTGCAGATCGGCGTAGGCCGTCTCGTAGGACTGGTACATCACGAAGCGCAGGCCCTTGTTCTTGGCGGGCCTACCGCCCGGGTAATCCGGGTTGGGCTTCAAATCGATCTTGACGTTGTGTTCCCAGGATTCGAAAGCATAGGGGCCGTTACCGACCGGCTTCTCACCGAAAGCCTTCATGTCCTTGAACGCCACCTCGGGCAGCGGATAGAACGGCGCGTAACCGAGGGCGCTCTCGAAGTCGATCGACGGCGACTTGAGTTCCACGGTGAAGGTGCGATCGTCGACCAGTTTCAGACCGGACATGGTCTGCACCTTGGGCTGTTCGGCATTCACTTCGTCGAAACCGGCGATCTGGCTGAACGCGTAGCCCTGCAACTGCGCGTTGGTGCCGAGCGCGCCGTAATTCCAGGCGTCCACGAAGGACTTGGCGGTGACCGTGGTGCCGTCGGTGAATTTCCAGTTCGGCTTGATGGTGATGCGATACGACTTGCGGTCGGTGGTCTCGATCTTCTCGGCCATCTCGTCGTGCGCTTCGCCGTTGGCGTCGTAGTACTTCAGGCCCGCGAACAAACGGTCGACCACGCGACCGCCCATGTTCTCGTTGGTATTGGTCGGTACCAGGGGATTCTGTGGCTCTCCCGCATTCGTGGTGACAATGCTCGCGTCGGCACTGTCATCGGAGGAGCACGCGGTGAGACTCAGGCTTGTGGCCATTAGTCCCGCCGCGATCAGCGCGGTCGCTCTTCTGAATCTCAACGGTTTCTCCCGGTTCGCTTCCGTGACATGAAGGGGCGCAGCCATCTTCCGCGTCACATGTATCCCTGCGGTTACATGCTTGATACGCGAAAAAGTTTGCCGAACCCTTCCTGTTCGACAGAAAAATATGAACAATTCTCGGAACCATCAGCTGAACGGTTGATCTAAAACGATAGCCCGCGACGGCCGGTCGTGTCCGCGAACTCACCGGATGAATCAAGCCCACTGAACGGCCCGGAAACCGAGCTCACGCAACCCTCACGAGGAGGCGGGCAGGTTCGTTACTGTCGAGGTGCCACGGCTGCGCCCTGGCGACCGACCCGACCGCACCAGGCATGTGAGGCTGACATCGACATGACCGAAACCGCTGCAGGACATCAGGATTCGTATCCGCCGAGCGCCGAGTTCGCGGCTGCCGCCAATGCCGGTGCCGAACTCTACGAGCGGGCCGACGCCGACCGCGAGGGCTTCTGGGCCGAACAGGCGCGCCGCCTGCACTGGCACACACCCTTCACACAGGTCCTGGACTGGGACGACGCACCCGTGGCGCGCTGGTTCGCCGACGGCGAGCTGAACATTAGTTACAACTGCGTCGACCGCCATGTTCTCGACGGCCACGGCGACCAGGTGGCCATCCACTGGGAGGGCGAACCCGGCGATTCGCGCGCCATCACCTATCGGGAACTGCTCGAGGAGGTTTCGCGGGCGGCCAACTACCTGACCGAGCTCGGGCTGGTCGCCGGCGACCGGGTGGCGATCTACATGCCGATGGTGCCCGAGGCGATCGTGGCGATGCTGGCGTGTGCGCGGCTGGGGCTGACGCATTCGGTGGTGTTCGCCGGATTCTCGCCGAGCGCGCTGCGTCAGCGGGTCGACGACGCGCAGGCGCGGCTGGTCATCACGACCGACGGGCAGTGGCGGCGGGGTAAGCCCGCGCCGCTGAAGGAGGCTGTCGACGAGGCGCTGGCCGCCAAGGGCGATGTGCCGTCGTCGGTGGAGCATGTGCTCGTGGTGCGCCGCGTGGGTACCGAGGTGCCGTGGACCGACGGACGCGACCTGTGGTGGCACGAGACCGTCTCCGCTGCTTCGCCTGTGCACGAGGCGCAGCCGTTCCCGGCCGAGCATCCGCTGTTCATCCTGTACACCTCCGGGACCACGGGTAAGCCGAAGGGGATTCTGCACACGAGCGGTGGGTATCTCACCCAGACCGCGTACACCCATCACAACGTGTTCGACCACAAAGCAGGACAAGACGTCTACTGGTGCACCGCTGACATCGGGTGGGTCACCGGACACAGCTACATCGTCTACGGGCCCCTGGCCAACCGCGCTACCCAGGTCGTCTACGAAGGCACCCCGAACTCGCCGAACGAGCACCGCCACTTCGAGATCATCGAAAAATACGGCGTCACCATCTACTACACCGCTCCCACGCTGATCCGCACATTCATGAAGTGGGGCCGCGAGATCCCGGACGCCCACAACCTCACCGGCCTGCGTCTGCTCGGCTCGGTCGGCGAACCGATCAACCCAGAAGCGTGGCGCTGGTACCGGGAAGTGTTCGGCGACAACAAAACCCCCATCGTGGACACCTGGTGGCAGACCGAAACCGGCGCCATCATGATCTCGCCGCTGCCCGGCGTCACCGACGCCAAACCCGGCGCCGCCATGCGCCCCCTGCCCGGCATCTCGGCGAAGGTCGTGGACGAAGAAGGCAAGGCGGTGCAGCTCGGCGAAACCGAGGCCAACGGGTACCTGGTGCTCGACAAGCCGTGGCCGTCGATGCTGCGCGGCATCTGGGGCGATATGGACCGCTACCGGTCCACCTACTGGGAGCGCTACGCCGAGCAGGGCTGGTACTTCGCCGGTGACGGCGCCAAACTCGACACCGACGGCGACCTCTGGGTCCTCGGCCGCGTCGACGACGTCATGAACGTCTCCGGCCACCGCATCTCCACCGCCGAAGTCGAATCCGCCCTCGTCGGCCACCCCAGCGTCGCCGAAGCCGCCGTCGTCGGCGCCACCGACCCCACCACCGGCCAAGGCATCGTCGCCTTCGTCATCCTCACCGGAGCCACCACACCCGACGACACCCTCGTCGACACCCTCAAAGCCGAAGTATCCAAACAGATCAGCCCCATCGCCAAACCCCGCGAAATCCACATCGTCCCCGAACTCCCCAAAACCCGCAGCGGCAAAATCATGCGCCGACTCCTGCGCGACATCGCCGAAGGCCGCGAACTCGGCGACACCTCCACCCTCGTCGACCCCGCCGTCTTCGAGGCCATCCGCACCGGCGGCAACTGATCGGGGACCGGCACGCTACGGTTGCGGCGATAGCCGTGTCGGTCACCTCCAGGGCAGCATCGCTGATCGGATCGGCGCTAGTGTTGCGCCAAGACGTGTGCACACCGCGCGCCGCGATGCGGACCAGTTACCACAGGGAGAAGGGTCGACGAAGTGAGTTACACCCAAGGCGGAAATGACGGTCGGACGGTCACTTCCATCCCGTTGACCGACGCCAATCCGCCCGGATCGGCCAGCATCGGCAGCCTCGTCCGCGACGCCACCGAGCAGCTGTCCACGCTCGTGCGCGCCGAGGTCGCGCTGGCCAAGGCCGAGGTCACCGGCGAGGTCAAGAAGGGCCTCACCGGCAGCGTCTTCTTCATCCTCGCGCTGACGATCCTGCTGTTCAGCTCGTTCTTCTTTTTCTTCTTCCTCGCCGAACTGCTCGACGTGTGGCTGTACCGGTGGGCGGCGTTCCTCATCGTCTTCACGCTGATGGTGCTCGCCACCGCGCTGCTGGCCTTCCTCGGCTATCGCAAGGTGAAGAAGCTGAAGGCGCCGGAGAAGACGATCGGCTCGCTCAAGCAGAGCGCCGAGGTGCTGCCGCAGGCACTCGCCCACCGCGAGCACACCCCGTCGCTGGAGAAGGCGAAGAACTGACGAGTCCAGCCCCGGCGGGCCCGGTCGCCACGACCGGACCCGCCCACTAGGCTCGATCGGCGTGTCGTCCAACTCATTCCCGGATCCGTCCACCGTCCGCTACGACGGCCCGTGGACCCACCGGGACGTGCACGCCAACGGGATCCGCTTCCACGTCGTCGAAGCCGACGCCACGGTGCGCGCCGACGCGCCGCTGGTGCTGCTGCTGCACGGATTCGCCGACTTCTGGTGGTCGTGGCGTCATCAGCTCACCGGAATCGCCGACCACGGGTACCGGACCGTCGCCGTCGACCTGCGCGGATACGGCGACACGGACAAACCGCCCCGCGGCTACGACGGATGGACCCTCGCCGGTGACATCGCCGGACTCATCCGCGCGCTCGGCCACACCGAAGCGACCCTCGTCGGCCACGCCGACGGCGGCCTCGTCTGCTGGGCCACCGCGGTTCTGCATCCGCGGCTGGTTCGGTCCATCGCGCTCGTGAGCTCGCCGCACCCCGCCGCGTTGAAGAGTGCCGTCCTGCGCGACTCCGCACAGCGCTCCGCCTGGTTGCCCCAATTCCTGCGCTACCAGTTGCCTCGGTACCCCGAGAACCTCCTCACGCGGCGGGGTGGGGCCGAGGTGGAGCGGTTGCTGCGCGAGCGGGTCGGTGAATCCTGGTCACGTACCGCCGAATTCACCGAGACCGCGTCACGGATGCGGACGGCTATTCGCATACCTGGTGCCGCTCACAGTGCGCTGGAGTATCAGCGGTGGGCCTTTCGGAGCCAATGGCGGCCTGATGGTAAGCGGTTCATGGCGACGATGCGGGATCCGATCGATATTCCTGTTCTCGGATTGCGCGGTGCGAATGACCAGTATCTTTTGGCCTCGACCATCGAGCGGGATCAGGAGCTTTCACCTCGTCGGGCACTGGTGACTATTCCGGATGCGGGCCATTACGCCCATCAGGAGAATCCGGGCAAGGTCAATGAGGTGCTTACCGCGTATTGGCATGAGCAGAACGGTGCCAATGATGCTCCGAAGGATGACTTGGTGTCGCCTTGACGTTGTCTGGCGGTGCGGTGGCGGGGTGTTTTCGGTCGAATGGCATCAGTCGTAAGCGGCTACTTGTCGAACTTTAGCCACACGGATCGGCCGGGGGCGCCGGTACGCGCTTCTAACCGTGCGTCACTACTCCAGGCCGACGCTTACCGCATTCCCAGCCATGCGGCACGACTCCATGCTGCGGCTTACCGCATTCCCAGTCACACGGCGTCACTCTAGGGCGCCGCCTTCCGCACATTTAGCCGTGCGGCACCACTTCAGGCTGCCGCCTACCGCATTCCCAGCCATGCGACACCACTCCAGGCCGCCGCCTACCGCATTCCCAGCCATGCGACACCACTCCAGGCCGCCGCCTACCGCATTCCCAGCCATGCGGCACCACTCCAGGCCGCCGCCTACCGCATTCCCAGCCATGCGACACCACTCCAGGCCGCCGCCTACCGCATTCCCAGCCATGCGGCACCACCTCGGTGTTTTGTGCACCAAGGAGGTATTCGG
>NZ_BDBD01000015.1 GCF_001612805.1 Nocardia coubleae NBRC 108252 | reverse complement strand
GTGCGGTCATGGCGGACTGCTGGGAAACCCACCCGGGCGGCGAATCACTCAGGGCCGGCCTTTGCGGGTTTCCGGTGTGCGCCTCAGCTCAAGACGCAGGCTCCTGTGTCGACTGAAGCGTTGCTGACGCCGGCGGCTGCCAGCTCTGTGGCGACCTCGTCGAGGGTCAGTACATAGCCTGTGTCGTCGTCGGTCACGGCGGCGCCGAAGACGACGCCGAGTACCTGGCCTTCGGTGTCGACCAGGGGGCCGCCCGAGTTGCCGGCGCGGACCTGGCCGCGAACCGTGTAGACCTCGCGTTCGACGGTTCCGTCGCGATGAATCGTCGGGCCGGTGAGGTCCAAGGTTTCGCGGACGCGGGCCGCGCTGGCGGTGTACGGGCCACCGCCGGGGTAACCGAGGACGATCGCGCTCTCGCCGGAGGCGGCGGGCGTGGGTGCCAGCGGAATCACCGGCGAAGTCAGGCCGGGGACCGAGAGGACCGCGATGTCCTTTGACGGGTCGAACAGCACAACGTTGGCATCGAGCGGTCCGCGTGCGGTATCGACCGAGACGCTGGTAGTGCCGGCGACAACGTGTGCATTTGTCATCACGCGCTCCGGTGCTACGACGAAGCCGGAACCTTCCAGCGCGCGCTGGCAGCTCGGGGCGACACCACGAATGCGCAGCACACTCGGCTGCAACGAGGCGGCGACGGGGCTGGCCAGAACGCTCGGGTCGGGGGGTTCGACAGCGGCGATGGGTGCGCGGCCGAACGGTCCGATGACATCCGGAAGTCCGGAGGTGTTGAGCAGTTTGGAGAACTCGTTGGGCAGCTTGCGCAACCAGGCGGGGGCAACGGCGTTCACGTCGGCGAGCACCCGTGAACCGTTGATGGCGGCAGCCACACCTGGTTGGGAGGCCGTGGCCAGGGGCAATGCCATCAGCCAGGCGGCGACCAGCACCGTGAGCGCCTGCAGCACCGCGCCGACACCGCTGTCGACACTGCGCGCGAACGGATGCCGGATGCCGGAGCGGGCGGCCCGGCCGAGGACCATGCCGGCGACCTCACCGACGATTACCAGCAGCACGATCAGCAGGATGCCGCCGAGTACCCGGCTGCGGCCCTCACTGAGGTGCTTGAGGATGTGCGGTGCGATCAGAATGCCCGCTACGGCACCGAGCGCGACGCCGAAGAACGCCAGCGCCGAGGCCACCGCCCCTTGCCGCCACCCGGTGGACGCGGCGACCAGCGCGATCAGCACCACCGCGATATCGAGCCACACCGAGGCGCTCATGCCTGCGCCTCGCAGACGTTCGGCTCCGACATGACCGCGATGGCAGCTGTGCCGATGTGCCGCGCGCTCACAGGGTCATTCCGACCGCAGCCAGCGAGCTCTCCAGATCACGCACGTCGCCCCGATCCCAGTCTCGTTCCCACCCAGCAGTTTTGATGATGCCGGCGAGGATACCGCCGGTGAGCCCCCACACCAGCATGCCGTCGACCTGGAAGGCGGGACTCTGGTAGCCGAGACTGCCACGCACCATGAATCTGTGTGCGGGATCTAGTAATTCGCTCAGCGGAACCCGGACCACCCGTTCGGTTTCGCCCTGGTCGACGACCCGCACCTCGCTCGGCTCCCGCCACCAGGCCAGCACGGGGGTGACGTCGAACTTCGACGGCGGTACGAACAGGGTGGGCAGGGTCGCGAAGGGCTGCACGCCCGACGGGTCGAGGCCGGTCTCCTCCACGGCTTCGCGCAGTGCGGTGCCGACCGGGCCGTCGTCGCCGGGATCCTCGGCGCCGCCGGGGAAGGCGACCTGGCCGCGGTGCTGACGCATGGTCGAGGCGCGCTGGGTGAGCAGCACCTCGGCGTCGGCGGGTGGTGCGCCGGGGCCGCCGTCGGCGGAGCCGCCGAACAGCACGAGTACCGCCGCTCGCCTCGGTTTGCCGGTGATCGACATGGCGCGGCGCAGGGCGCGGGAGGTGGCGAGGGTGTCGTCGGCGTCGGGGCCGCCGTGCCTCGTCGCCGGGTGGAGCCAGGCCGGAATCCCGGAGTCGTCCAGTCTCGCCACACCGTTCACGCTGTCATCCTCTTCGCCTGCCACCACACAACGCTGTCTGTCATACCGTGATACCGAGCTTCGCGGCGACCGTATCGGCGATGTCGGTCACGTCGGCGAAGGTTCGCACCTCCACACTCGCCACGCTGCCATCCGCGCGCAGCAACACCGAAACCGGGAGTACCGGCGGCGCGCCGACCGCGCCGCGCACCGCGGCCGCCGGGTCGGAAACGCCGGGCAAGGTGATGCCCAGACCGGTGAGCCGGGCCAGCGCCTTGGCCTCGTCGGGATCGCTGTGCACAGTGAGGACGGTGAGCGCCGAACCTGCACGCTGCGCGAATTCCTGCAGGTGAGGAAGCTCGGTGGCACAGGGACCACACCAATAGGCCCAGAGATTGAGAAGCGCGGGCTTGCCCGCGAGGGCGGCGGCCAGGTCGGCTCGGGTCCCGTCGGCGAGGCAGCCGACGGTGAGCCCGGCCAGCGGCCCTGAACCCGACGTGCCGGGGGCTGCGACGGGACAGGCTGTCAAACCGGCGGCGGCACGTTCGGCGGCCGACACGCCCGACTCCTGTTGCGAAGTTTTGCGAGTTTCGGTGGAGCCGGAATCCTCGCGCGGCCACAGCGCGACCGTCGCCGCGACGACGAGGATCAGTGCGGCGAGCACCCAGCGAACGCCGGGGCGGGCGAGCGGGGACGCCTCGCTCACAGCCCGGCCAATTCCAGCAGGTGATCGCGCTCGGGCCCCTTCACCAACTCGGCGGCCACGGCGGGATCGGTGGGCCCGGCACCGAAGGAGGGGCAGTCGTTGGACAGCACGCACGCGCCGCAGGCCGGTTTGCGCGCATGGCACACGCGGCGGCCGTGGAAGATCACCCGGTGCGAGAGCATCGTCCAGTCCTTGCGCTCGAACAGTTCGCCGACCGCGTGCTCGACCTTCACCGGGTCTTCCTCCGCTGTCCACCCCCAGCGGCGCACCAACCTGCCGAAATGGGTGTCGACCGTGATACCCGGCACATTGAAGGCGTTGCCGAGGATGACGTTGGCCGTCTTGCGCCCGATGCCGGGCAGCTTCACCAGTTGGTCGAGGGTGTGAGGCAATTCACCGTCGTATTGCTCCACCAGCGCCTGACCCAGACCCATCAGCGCGCTGGTCTTGTTGCGGTAGAAGCCGGTGGGCCGGATGAATTCCTCCAGCTCCACGCGGTTGGCCTCGGCATAGTCGCGGGCGGTGCGGTACTTGGCGAACAGCGCGGGAGTGGTGAGGTTCACCCTGACGTCGGTGCACTGGGCCGACAGGATCGTCGCGACCGCCAATTCCAGCGGAGTCGTGAAGTCGAGCTCGCAGTGCGCGTCCGGGAAAGCCTCGGCGAGCGTGCGGTTCATCCGGCGGGCACGACGGACCGTTCCGATCCGCGTTTCCGCAGCTATAGCGCGATTCTTGCGTTTGCGGGCCGCCGTGATCCCGGTGGTCACCGGCACCGGAACGGCGTCGCCTGCGGCGGCGGTTGCGGGGGAAACGGGCACCGCACCACCATACGGAACCGGTCCGACAACATTGCGCGACCGAGTTGGGCACCTGTGTTCCATCTGAGACCTGGACCGTGTTTACTGCCTGTCATGCAAGGACTCGCTGTGGTGCTCTTCCCAGTGCTGTTGATGCTGTTCGCGCTGGGGATGGAGCGGGTCGAGAATCGGCTCCGCAAACTTCTCGAACCCGATGAAGAGGTTCAGCAGTACCTGGACAACGCCAGCAACGCCGAAGTGAAAGAACTGACCAAGCTCGGGCTTCCCGCCGCGGTCGCGCGGGTGCGCAAGCGCCGCGCACGGACCCCGGACATGGACGTCGCCCGGGCCAGCTGAACCATCTCCTCATTCCCCGTCGACACAGTGTCGCGGCTAGCGCAATCCACTCTTTACGTGGTGTCTGTCACTGTGCTGCCGTAATGCCGCGTAGACTGCGCTGTTGGTCGATTCGCTCGACCAGGTTCGCAAGCCATATCCCATAAGGAGCACATTCGTGGACGAGGCCCTCGCCAGAGCAGGCATCTTCCAAGGCGTCGAGCCCACCGCGGTGGCCGCGCTCGCCAAGCAGCTGCAGCCCGTAGATTTTCCGCGCGGCCACGTCATCTTCAACGAGGGCGAACCCGGCGATCGGCTGTACATCATCACGACGGGCAAGGTGAAGATCGGCCGACGTTCCCCCGACGGCCGGGAAAACCTGCTGACCATCATGGGTCCGTCCGACATGTTCGGTGAACTGTCGATCTTCGACCCGGGTCCGCGTACCTCGACCGCAACCACGGTCACCGAGGTCCGCGCCGTCACGATGGACCGCGACGCACTCAAGTCGTGGATCGATCAGCGTCCCGAGATCGCTGAGCAGCTGCTGCGCGTGCTTGCCCGACGCCTTCGCCGCACCAACAACAACCTCGCCGACCTCATCTTCACCGACGTGCCCGGCCGTGTGGCCAAGGCGCTGCTGCAGCTGGCACAGCGTTTCGGCACGCAGGAGGCCGGTGCGCTGCGCGTGACGCACGACCTGACCCAGGAAGAGATCGCCCAGCTGGTCGGTGCCTCGCGCGAAACCGTCAACAAGGCGCTCGCCGACTTCGCACATCGCGGTTGGCTGCGTCTCGAGGGCAAGAGCGTGCTGATCTCGGATTCGGAGCGTCTCGCGCGTCGCGCGCGCTGACGTCCGGCGATTCGTCTGCCGTCCCGGTACGGCGGTCCGCTGCGTGTGGCTCATGAGGATGAGGGCCTCGTCCACACCACGGCGGTTCCGTCATGCCGGGACTTCGGCGTTGCCGCATGCGACCTGATCGCCGGCACGTGCGGTGCCGGCGATCAGGAAGCGGTCAGCCCTTCTCGGCCCGCAGGTATTCCAGCTGGGCCCGCACCGAGCTCCGCGCCGCGGGCCACAGGCGTTTGTCCACGTCGGCGTACACCTTGCGGACAACCGCGAGAGCGCCCGCGTCGGAGCCGAGTTCCACCAGCGCCGCCCGGACCTGGTCGAGCCGTTCGCGACGGTGGTTCAGGTAGTACCGCACCACCGGCTCGGCATCGGGGTGATCCGGACCGTGGGCGGGCAGCAGCGCCTTGCCCGCGCCGTGCTCGAGCAGCAGCTCCAGCGACGACAGGAACGCGGCGAGCGCACCACCCGACGATTCGAGCACCGTTGTGCCCTGGCCGAGCACCGTGTCACCGGTGACGACCGCGTCGTCGAGCAGGAAACTCACCGAGTCGCCGGTGTGTCCCGGCGTCGCCAGCACGGTGATCCGCAGCCCCGCCGCCTCGATGACCTCACCGTCGGCCAGCGGATTCACGGTGCCGCGCAGGTACTTCGGATCCACCGCCCGCACCGGCGTCCCGGTGGCTTTCACCAGGTGATCGATGCCGCCGGTGTGGTCGGGGTGGTGATGGGTGATGAGGGTGAGCGCGATGCGCCCACCGGTGGCCGCGACGATGTCGGCGGTGTGTTTCTTGTCCTTCGGGCCCGGATCGACGACCACATAGTCGTCGCTGCCGGGTCCGCGTAGCAGCCAGGTGTTCGTCCCGTCGAGCGTCATCTGGGACGGGTTGTCGGCCAGCAGCACCGACGCGGTCGGCGTAACCGGCCTGACCTGGCCGTACGCGGGATGTTCCAGTGCCATGACGGCTACCTATCCGACCTCGACGATCAGTTCCACCTCGACGGGCGTGTTCTTGGGCAGTTCGGAGACGCCGACGGCCGAGCGCGCGTGCACGCCCGCCTCGCCGAACACCTCACCGAGGAACTCCGAGGCACCGTTGATCACGATCGGCTGATCGGTGAACCCCGGTGCGGAGGCGACGAAGCCGACGACCTTCACGATCCGAACGACCTGGTCGAGCCCGACCAGATCGTGCACTGCGGCGAGCGCGTTGAGCGCGCACAGCCGCGCGGCCTCCTTGGCCTGCTCCACATCGACCTCGGCGCCGACCTTGCCGACCGCCGACAGTTCACCGTCGACGAAAGGCAGCTGACCGGAGGTGTACACCAGCGAACCGGTGCGGATCGCCGGGATGTAGGCCGCGACGGGGGCGGCGACCGGCGGCAGGGTGACCCCGAGCCGGTCGAGCGCGTCCTTCCACGCGGTGGCCACGACTACTTCCGCCGCTTCAGGTAGGCGACGTGCTGTTCGCCGGTCGGTCCGGGCAGCACCGTGACCAGCTCCCAGCCGTCGGCGCCCCACTGATCGAGGATCTGCTTTGTCGCGTGCGTCAACAGCGGCACGGTCGCGTACTCCCACAGGGTGACTTCACTCATGGTGTGAGTTTAGGGCTCACCCCGACCATCCCCGCGAAACGGGTTATAGGCTCGGCGACGTGGGAGCACCAACAGCAGAGCCGGTTTCCTCGGTTCCCGAGCCGACGACCGGGTGGCCAGAGCGCGCGGTCAAGGCCCGTTTGCATTACGTGACAGGCAAGGGCGGCACCGGCAAGTCGACGGTTTCGGCCGCGCTCGCCCTCGCCCTGGCCGCAGGGGGACGCAAGGTGCTGCTGGTGGAGGTCGAGAACCGCCAGTCCATCGCGCAGCTGTTCGACCGGCCGCCGCTGCCACCCACCGAAACCCAGATCGCCACCGCCGACGGTGGCGGCGAGGTGGTGGCGCTGGCGCTGGACACCGAGTACGCCTTCCTCGAATACCTCGACATGTTTTACAACCTCGGTTTCGCGGGCCGGGCGATGCGCCGGATGGGCGCCATCGAGTTCGTCACCACCATCGCGCCCGGTCTGCGCGATGTGATCCTCACCGGCAAGATCAAGGAATGCGCGGTGCGCGTCGGCAAGGACGGCAAGCCCGCCTACGACGACATCGTCGTCGATTCGCCGCCGACCGGGCGGATCGCGTCGTTCCTCGACGTCACCCAGGCGATGGCCGAGATCGCCAAGGGCGGCCCGATCGCCTCGCAGGCCGAGGGCGTCTCCAAGCTGCTGCATTCGGATCAGACGATGATCCACCTGGTGACGTTGCTCGAGGCGCTGCCGGTGCAGGAGACCGCCGACGCGGTCGCCGAACTCACCGCGAACGATCTGCGCATCGGCACGGTGATCGTCAACCGGGCGGCCGCCGGTCAGCTCGAGCCCGCCGACCGGGTCGCCGCCGTCCGCGGTGAACTCGACACCGCCGCGATCGCCGCCGGTCTCACCAAGGCCGGAATCACCCTGTCCGACAACGATTTCGCCGGCCTGATCACCGAAGCGACCGACCACGCGACGATGCTCACCGCCCAGGACGCGAGCGCCGCCGAACTGGCCGAGGTCGATGTCCCCCAGCTGCACCTGCCCGCGCTGAGCGACGGCATGGATCTCGGCGGGCTCTACGAACTGGCCGAACAGCTATCCGCGCAGGGAGTGCGATGAACGACCGTGTGCCCACCCCGCCTCCCCTCGATGTCGCCGAGATCATCGCCGACCCGCAGGCCAAGGTCATCGTGTGCTGCGGTTCCGGCGGTGTCGGCAAGACGACGACCGCCGCGTCGATCGCGTTGCGCGCGGCGGAGGCGGGCCGCAAGGTCGTGGTGCTCACCATCGACCCGGCGCGCAGGCTCGCCCAGTCGCTCGGCGTCGCCGAACTCGACAACTCACCACAGCGCGTGGAGCTGGGCCCCGAGGTGCCGGGCGAACTGCACGCGATGATGCTGAACATGCGCCGCACCTTCGACGACATGGTGCTCGAGCACACCAGCCCCGAGAAGGCCGAGCAGATCTTCGCCAATCCGATCTATCAGACGGTGGCGTCGTCGTTCGGTGGCACGCAGGAATACATGGCGATGGAGAAGCTGGGGCAGCTGGCCGCGCGCAAGGAGTGGGACCTGATCGTCGTCGACACCCCGCCCTCGCGCAACGCGCTCGACTTCCTCGACGCGCCCAAACGGCTCGGCACGTTCCTCAACGGGAAGATGATCCGGCTCATCATGGCGCCGGGTCGCGGTGTCGGCCGGTTCGTCACCGGGGCGATGAGCCTGGCCATGCGCGGGGTGTCGACGATCGTCGGCGGGCAGATGCTCAAGGACGCCTCGACATTCCTGCAGTCGCTCGAGTCGCTGTTCGGCGGCTTCCAGGACCGGGCCGAACGCACGTTCGCGATGCTGGCCAAGCCGGGCACCCACTTCCTCGTCGTCGCCGCGGCCGAGCCGGACGCGCTGCGGGAGGCGTCGTTCTTCGTCGACCGGTTGTCGACCGAGCAGATGCCGCTGGCCGGTCTGGTGCTCAACCGCACGCATCCCGTGCTGACGAGCCTGTCCGGCGATCACGCGCTCACCGCCGCCGATCAGCTCGCCGACACCGAGCCGCTCACCGCGTCGGTGTTGCGCATCCATGCCGAGCGGGTAGCCACCGCCAAACGGGAGCAACGGCTGCTGCACCGGTTCACCGGGGCGCATCCCAAGGTCCGGATCGTGTCCGTGACCGCGCTGCCGTTCGAGGTCTCCGACCTCACCGCCTTGCGTGCGGTCGGCGATCAGCTGACCGGCAAAGTCGCTTCCTAATCAGACATATCGGCTATCGCTTGCTTCGGCGGTAGTACCCGCCAACGGCGCCGATCCCGCAAATCCAGCGGTCTCGGCGCCGTTGTGGTATCCGCCGTGTCAGATGGCCACTTGGTGCTGGCGCTGAGCCTGGAAGAAGTCGGCCCAGGAGGTCACATCGGGGTGCTGCTTGAGCAACGCTCGTCGCTGGCGTTCGGTCATGCCGCCCCACACGCCGAATTCCACCCGGTTGTCGAGGGCATCGGCGCCACACTGCATCAATACCGGGCAATGACGGCAGATCGTGGCCGCCTTGCGCTGCGCCGCACCGCGCACGAAGAGCTGATCCGGGTCCACTTCCTTGCATCGCGCCTGGGCAACCCAAGCGATCCTTGCCTCGGCCTGCTCTACATCCAGTCGAGCGATGGGGGTTGTGATGTGCATTTGATGTGCCCCTTTGCAGTCCGAACACCGTTGTGCGGCGCTCCAGAATCGCGAGCGCGGATCACAGCAACCCAACTACCGCTGCGTTCCGCACCACATTCCACTTTGAGTGTTAGCTCTATCACACTGGGTTCTCAATCTAGGTAAAGGTATGGCCGTTACGCAAGACCGGCCGCCGATTTTTTGGTACGGGCGTCCATTCAAATCGCGTGTCGACGCGGCAGCGGCGCTGTTCACCGGCGTGCCCGGCCGCGACACGCCGATGTGATCATTTTGTTGACACGCCCGAGCAACCCCCCTGGCACCGGGCGGACAACTGACGTCGGCCAGCAGACCGTGTCCCTCGACACGCCACCCTTTAGTCTGGACCGGTGCCGATCACTCAAACGCTTGCGAGGCTGGCCGGCAGCTGCGCGCTGGCCGCCGTGCTAGTCGCCGGGCTGTTGTTCCCCTTGGCCGGTGGGTTCGGGTTCATCTCCAACCGGGCCGCCGATGCCGTCGACAACGTGTCAGCCGAGCTGGTGGAGGGCACCGTCCCGGCTGTCTCGACGATGGTCGACGCCAGCGGGGCACCCATCGCCTGGCTCTACGAGCAGAGACGGTTCGAGGTGCCGAGCGATCGGATCTCGAACAACATGAAGCTGGCGATCGTGTCCATCGAGGACAAGCGCTTCGCCGACCACAAGGGTGTCGACTGGCAGGGCACGCTGCGCGCGTTCCTGACCAACACGTCCTCCGGTGAGGTGCAGCAGGGCGCCTCGACGCTGGATCAGCAGTACGTGAAGAACTTCAACCTGCTCGTCGTCGCCAAGACCGACGCCGAGCGGCGTGCCGCGATCGAGACCACCCCCGCGCGCAAGCTGCGCGAGATCCGGATGGCGCTCACCCTCGACCGCGAGCTGTCCAAGGACGAGATCCTCACCCGCTACCTGAACCTGGTGCCGTTCGGCAACGGTTCCTACGGCATCCAGGACGCCGCCCAGACCTACTTCGGTGTGGACGCGGCCGATCTGAACATCACCCAGTCGGCGATGCTGGCGGGCATGGTGCAGTCCAGCTCGAAGCTGAATCCATACACCAACGTCCAGGGCGTCACCGACCGCCGCAACACCGTGCTCGACACGCTCATCCAGAACATCCCGAGCCGGGCCGAGGAGTTCCGCAAGGCCAAGACCGAACCGCTCGGCGTGCTGCCCGAGCCCAAGGGGCTGCCGCGTGGCTGCATCGCCGCCCAGGACAAGGGTTTCTTCTGCGATTACGCCCTGCAGTACCTGGCCGAGTCGGGCATCAGCCGCGAACAGATCGACAAGGGCGGCTACCTGATCAGGACCACCCTCGACCCGGTGCTGCAGGAATCGGTGAAGCGGTCGGTCACCGAGCACGCGCCGCCGGATCTCAAGAACATCGCCGAGGTCATGTCGGTGGTCTCCCCCGGTCAGGACGCCCACCACGTGCTGGCGATGGCGTCGAGCCGCACCTACGGCCTCAACCGCGACGCCAACGAGACGCTGCTCGGCCAGCCGTACTCGCTGGCCGGTGACGGCGCGGGCTCGATCTTCAAGCTGTTCACCACCGCCGCCGCCATGGAGAAGGGCCTCGGCATCAACGCCCAGGTCGACGTGCCGAGCGTGTACGCGGCCAAGGGCATGGGCTACAGCAACTCACCCGGCTGCCCCGCCGACTCCTGGTGTGTGAAGAACGCGGGCAACTACCCGGGTTCGATGTCGGTCACCGACGCGCTGGCCACCTCGCCGAACACCACGTTCGTCAAGATGATCCAGGACGTCGGCGTCTCCGCCGCGGTCGACATGGCCGTGCGCCTCGGCATGCGCGCCTACACCCAGCCCGGCACCTCCGGGCACGGCAACACGAGCCTGGCCGACCACATCAAGAACAACAACATGGGTTCGTTCACCCTCGGCCCGTTCGCGATCAACCCGCTCGAGCTGTCGAATGTGGCCGCCACGCTCGCCTCGGGCGGCAAGTGGTGCCCGCCCTCGCCGATCCGCGAGGTGATCGACCGGCAGGGCAAGACCGTGCCGCTCACCCAGCAGGCCTGCGAGCAGGTGGTCGACCCCGGTCTGGCCAACACCCTGGCCAACGCCATGAGCAAGGACGACACCTCCGGTACCGCCGCCGCGGCAGCCCGGGCCAACGGCTGGAACGCGCCGATGTCCGGCAAGACCGGAACCACCGAAAGCCACCGCTCCTCGGCCTTCCTCGGTTTCACCAACTCGCTCGCCTCGTCGGTCTACGTGTACGGCGACAGCCCGACCCCCGGCGAGATCTGCTCGTTCCCGCTGCGCAACTGCGGCGCGAGCGACGCCAACGGCCTGTTCGGTGGTAACGAGCCCGCCCGCACCTGGTTCGGCGCGATCAAGCCGGTGATGGACCGGTTCCCGCCGCCCGCCCTGCCGCCGCTGGACGACAAGTACGTGCGCGGCGCGAACAACTCCCAGGTGCCGGACGTGGCGGGCAAGTCGCAGGGCGAGGCCACCTCGATCCTGGTCGGCGCCGGTTTCCAGGTGTCGGCGGTGACCAGCCCCGGCTCGCAGCCCAAGGGCACGGTGATGGGTAGCTCGCCGAACGGTTCGGCCATTCCGGGTTCGGTCGTCACGATCTACATCAGTGACGGGTCGGTCCGGGTGCCTGCGCCGACCACGCCGCCCCCCGCCGCGCCGCCGCCGGCCATCCCGGGTCTGCCGCAGATTCCGCGTCTGCCACCGATCCCGATCCCGGTGCCGCGTTAGAACACGACAAGGGCCGCCGTCCAGTCCGGACGGCGGCCCTTGTCGTTCGGTTCTACAGGCGCGACTTGACCGCCGCCGACAGCCGCGAGCCGTCGGCCCGGCCGTTCGCGAGTGCCGTCGCGGCCTTCATGACCTGACCCATCTGCCGCATTCCGGGCCGCTCACCGAGTTCCTCGGCGACCTGGGCGATGGCGGTATCGGCCACCTCGGCCAGCTCCGCCTCGGTCAGCTGCGTCGGCAGGTACTCCTCGATGATCGCTTCCTCGGCGCGCTCGTTCGCGGCCAGTTCACCGCGGCCGTTCTGCTCGTAGACCGTCGCCGACTCGTTGCGCTTCTTGGCTTCCTTCTGCAGGACAGCCACCACATCGGTATCGGACAGTTCGCGCGCCTGCGTTCCGGAGACCTCGGCGTTCTGGATCGCGGCGAGCAGCATCCGCAGGGTCGACAGACGCAGTTTGTCCTTGGCTTTCATCGCGGAAGTCATATCCGCGCGCAGCTGTGCTTTCAGTTCCGACATGGGGTCACGGTAGCCCGAACGCCCGAAAACTCCCATCACATTTCGACACCGACAGATACATCCGGGTGAAATTCCCGACTCTTGTGCGGAAACACACGCGCCGATCCGGGAGGAGGTCACCTATGCTGGGCAAATGCCCGTTATCTCGACGACCGCTGTCCGCCGAACCGCGTTGGGAGCCGCCGGGGCCGCCGTCGCAGGCATCGGTTACGCCACTCTGATCGAACGGAACGCGTTCGTCCTGCGTGAGGCCACGATGCCGGTGCTCGCACCCGGGTCGCCGACCCTGCGCATTCTGCACCTCAGCGACCTGCACATGATGCCGGGTCAGCAACTCAAACAGCAGTGGCTGCGCGAACTCGACCGCCTCGAACCCGACCTGGTCGTGAATACCGGTGACAATCTTTCCCACCCCAAGGCCGTGCCCGCCGTTGTGCAATCCCTCGGTGCGCTGCTGGCCCGTCCCGGCTTGTTCGTGTTCGGTTCCAACGACTATTTCGCGCCGGTTCCGAAGAATCCGCTGAAGTATTTCGACAAGGATCATCGCCGCGTCTACGGTGACCCGCTGCCCTGGCAGGATCTGCGCGCCGCGTTCACCGAACGGGGCTGGCTCGACCTCACCCACACCCGCCGCGACCTCGAAGTCGCGGGCATCCGCGTCGCCACCGCGGGCGTCGACGACCCGCACCTGCAGCGCGACCGCTACGACACCGTGGCAGGCGCGCCGAACCAGTTGGCGCAGTTGAGCATCGGCCTCACCCACTCCCCCGAGCCGCGCGTGCTCGACCGTTTCGCCGAGGACGGTTACGACCTGGTGCTCGCCGGTCACACCCACGGCGGTCAGCTGGTTGTGCCCGGTTACGGCGCGCTGGTCACCAACTGCGGTATCGACAAGTCGCGGGTGAAGGGCCCGTCGCAGTGGGGTGCGCACACCCAGCTGCACGTGTCCGCCGGCATCGGCACCTCCCCGTGGGCGCCCTACCGCTTCTGCTGCCGCCCCGAAGCCACCCTGCTCACGCTGGTCGGCGCGCCCCCGAAGCGTCCGGCCGCCGATGCGGGACACGGCATCTCGGCCTCGCAGGCCGTCGCCCGCTAAGGTCGTCCCCCGAACGATTCTTGTCTCGAGGGGGCGGCCGTGAGTGCATCCGACGATCCGAACCTGTCCGGCGACCCCGGCGCCCACACCGCCGATCCCACGGCGGTGTGGGCGCCGGGCGGCACTGGTCTTCCGCCGACCTTGCGGTGGGACGGGTCCGGGCCGCCGCCCGGGCTGCCGGATCCGACGCCGTGGAATCCGGCTGGGCCGCAGGTTTGGCAGGATCCCGGTGCACATGACGCGACTCAGGTGCGTTCCGCGGATGTGAATCCACCGGTGGGTCATCCAGGGGTGTCGTCCTCCGTGCCAGGTGGTCAACCTGTTGCCGGACAACAGTTTCCGAACCCATGGGGGCCACCGATCGGGAACCCCGGACAGACGAACGTTCCGGGACAACCGGCTGCGAACCAGGTAGGGCCTGGTGGGGAACCTCATCAAGGGCAGTGGGGTGTGCCCGGCGGCGCAGGACAACCGCTTCCGAACCAGGTGGGGCCGGGCGGGCAACCGAATCCATGGGCAGCGCCCGGCGGGCAGCATTGGAGCGCCGGGCAGCCTCCCGCGCAGTCGCAATGGGGCGCACCAGCATTCGGGGCGCAGCCGAACGCGCAGTGGAATCACGGTGCGGGACAGGCCGGCTCATGGGGACAGCAGCCCGTGCAGAAGTACGGGGAGGTTCCACCGCTCGAGCATTACGGGGTGCAGCCTTATGGGCAGCCCATTCCCGGCGGGCCAAAATCCGGTGGGAAGGCTTGGGTTTGGGTGGCTGCGGGTGCGGCGGCGCTGCTGCTGGGCGGAGTCGCGATCACGGCCGTCGCGTTGTCCGGTGACGAGGCATCCTCGACGGCAGGCACCAGCACTCCATCGATGGTCAGCGCCCTGACCACTTCACCGGCCCCGCCGTCGACCAAGCCGAAATCCACGACACCCTCGCCGACGGGTGCGGCAGCCGGCAAGACCCCGCTCATCGAAGGCTACCAGGTCGTCGCCGCCCCCGACCGCGGCGCCGCCTACGACGTCCCACCCGGCTGGAAGGTCGCGACCGAAACAACCATCGGCGGCGTCGGCGAACCGCCCGGCGACACGGTGATCGGCAAGGGCTACGCCACCGACGGCCGCGACTACTGCCCCGGTTCCACCCGAACCATGTCCCTGCTCACCGGCTCCAAACAGACCGACCACGCCGCGGCAGGCGCCGAACTCGGCACCAAGGCGGCCCGCCTCGCCTACGGCGGCGCCACCGGCACACCCCACCCCGCCGAACCCCTCACCTCGATCGACGGCACAACCACCGGCATGTTCACCGAAACCACCGGCACCGCCCCCACCCCCACACCCGGCTGCGCCCCCACCTTCGCCATCTACACCTACGCCTTCAAAGGCACCAAAGACGGCAGCTTCGTCATGGTCATGATCGCCGACACCGGCGTCCCCGACGCCATAGACCCCGCGACCGCCAAACGGATCTTCAGCTCCATCCGCGCCCTCTAACCCCACCTGACCAGCCAATTTAACGTTTCACACCCCAACGTTGTAAGCTACTTCAGGTTCGCCTCACGGGGTGTGGCGCAGCTTGGTAGCGCGCTTCGTTCGGGACGAAGAGGTCGCAGGTTCAAATCCTGTCACCCCGACGTGTTGGTTGAGACACCAAAAAGCCTCTGACCTGGTTTTCCTGGTCAGAGGCTTTTTGCATGGGGCGTCTTCTCCCCTTTGGCGACTGGGGCGAGTTACCACGTTCGAATTCGGTGGTGTTCAGGATCGGCACGTGCTGTGATTCGGAGCATGAGCAGATTCGCGGAGGTCATCGTGTTGGCCTTGGATGCTTGCGAGGTCATGGAACCACTGACCCGTGACGACGAAAGCCGGAGCTGGCGAGGCCGTTTCGTGCCGATCGACAGCCAGTGGCCCGGTTCCTTCGTCATCGGCTGGGCCACCGAATTCGAGCGGATGCGACCCCGGACAGGACTTTTCGCGTACCTCGAGGCTCTGCCCTGGCCCCGCCCCGAGAGCGTTCAGGTATTGATCCACGACGAGGAGGACAGTTGCTTCGGCCTGTGGATGCTCGAGGAAGGAAAGCTGGTCGAAGTCGCGCTTCCACAGACGCGGCGCTACCACCTGCCGGCTCCACCGACCGACGAATTCCCACCCAGCCCGGGCGTCCTGGTGCGGACTGACAAAATCGGCCACGACCAGCTCCAGCAGACGCCGGAAGCCGAGCGCGATCAGCGGCGAGCTTGGTAGCGGACGTGCGTTCCGGATCCGGTCAGCGGCTCGATCCGGTACTTGTGAAGATTGGAGTGCTCGGGTGTCACATGCCATTACCGCGCTGGTGCTGAACGGTTCGCATGACGGCGAGGCGGCGGGCAGGTGGGATCTGGTGCCGGTGGCTTTGGGTGGCGGTCTGACGTTGTTCCATGTGACGCACTACTACACCGCCTACTGGCAGGAGAGGCTCGGCGTCACGGGGCATTTCGAGTTCAGATCGAGCGCTGGGCTGGTGTTTACCACCGAGAACGTTGTTCGGGTGGTCGCGGCCGATCTGGTCGGCCGACCGGATCCGACCTTCGCCCTGGTGGCCACGGAATACTTTGCCGGGGTGGGCGACCAGGCTGCGGCCGTCTGTGAGCATGGTGGTTCGATCCGGCAGGTGGCGACCATCAACGACGCGCTGCGCGTTCTGGGCGTCGTCGCCGCGGCGGGTCTGGACGAGTTCGACACGGTCGGTCTGGCAGCCCACCGATCGACGCCGGACTACCTGGATCGTTACGAAGATCTCTGTGATGAGCTCGGCGTTTGAGATGATCGCCGTCCGGCACCCGTGCTGAATACCCGGCTATTTATCGGTGCCTTCGGCGTCGACGGCGGTGCGGCCTTGGCGGTCGGCGGGGTTGGGCCACCAGACTGTGATGGCGGTGATGGCTACCAGGCTCAGGATGAGTGCCAGGATCGCGGTCGAGTTGTTCATGGGCCCTCCTCTGTGAGAAGGGTGCGCTCGGTGTGTGTCGGTGGGGGGTACGGGGGTGTTGAGGGGTGGTTGAGAAGTGCTCTCGGTGGGGTGGGGCGGGTGGTGAGGTGTGAGGAAGGGATAACGTGGTGCTTACTTTCTGTCACTTGATAGAAATTCGGGGTGCCTAGCGTATACAGGCATGTCGACAAGGGTGGGTACCGCGGGGGAATCGCTGCGTGACGTGGTGTATTCCACCTTGCGTGGGGAGTTGATGAACGGGGATATCCGGTTCGGGGAGCGGCTCACCGAACCGAAGCTTTCGGCGCGGTTCGGGATGTCGCGGACGCCTGTGCGGGAAGCGTTGACGATGCTGTGCTCGGACGGGCTGCTCCAGCGGGAGGAGTTCGGGTTCAGTCCGGTGCGGCCGAGTGTCGCGCGGATTCGGGATCTGTACGAGCTGCGGCTCACCCTCGAACTCGGCGGGATGACCCGGATCATGGACAACCCGGACCTCACCCACGACGAGGGGGGCTTGCGGGCCGAACAGCAGCGCTGGCTGGCCCTGCAGGCCGACCCGCCCGCCAAGGAACCGGGGTTCGTCGTGGTCGACGAGGAATTCCACGTCGCCCTGCTGACCGCGGCGGGCAATGCGGAACTGGTGCGCGCGCTGGTGGCGGTGAACTCCCGGATCCGGCATGTGCGGATGTACGACTTCATGATCAACAACCGGATCGAGACGACGATCAGCGAGCATCTCGGCATCCTCGACGCCGTGTTCGCGCGGGACCTTCTCCGCGCACATCGGCTGCTGCACACCCACATCGGTGATTCGCTCGATGTCGTGCTCGAGCGGATCTCGCGGGCGATCGCCGCCATGTCCATGAGCGAATAGAGGAACCGATGCCCGAATCCCCCACCACCCGGGTCGCCGCCGCTTATCAGCGGATCGCCGAGGTCGACAGGCCGGAAGTCTGGATCACATTGCGCCCGCAGAGCGAACTCGACGCCGAGGCACGCGCATTGGAGCGAAGGCTCGCCGACGGCGCCGAGCTCCCGTTGGCGGGCCTGCTCCTCGCGGTGAAGGACAACGTCGATGTCGCGGGACTGCCGACCACCGCCGCGTGCCCCGAGTTCGCCTACACGCCGACCGAAACCGCCTCGGCCGTGCGGCGACTGACAGACGCGGGCGCACTGATTCTCGGCAAAACCAACCTCGACCAGTTCGCCACCGGCTTGGTCGGCAGCCGCAGTCCGTACGGCGCGGTCCGCCACGCCGAACATCCCGAAATGGTCTCCGGCGGTTCGAGTTCCGGCTCCGCCGTCGCAGTGGCCCTCGGCATCGCCGATATCGCGATCGGCACCGATACGGCCGGTTCGGGCCGTGTCCCGGCCGCCTTCCACGGCATCGTCGGGATCAAGGCGAGTCTCGGCATCATCCCGGCCCACGGTGTGGTTCCGGCCTGCGCCGACTACGACGCCGTCACCGTCTTCGCGGGCACGCTCGACCTCGCCGTCACGGCCGCCGCGATCATGGCGGGCCCGGATGCGCGCGATCCACGCAGCCGCACCTGGCCCGCGGATGTCCCCTTGGCGGGCACCCGAAAACTTGCCATCCCCCACGACCTCAGCCCGCTGAGCACCGAATACCGCGCAGCTTTCGCCGAAACAGTTGCGGCCCTGCGCAATCAGGGCATCCAGATCACCGAGGTGGACATCACCCCACTACTCGACGCCGCCCGCCTCCTCTACGACGGCGCCATCGTCGCCGAACGCTATGCGGCGGTCGGTGAATTCGTCGACAAAGGCGCGAAGGGCCTGGACAAGACCGTCGCCGGCATCATCAGTGCGGCAAAGCATCTGGATGCTCATGCCTTCGCCACAGACCTCGACACCCTCGCCAATATCCGCGCACAGGCCGAAGCCCTACTCGCCGACTACGACGGCCTGCTCCTGCCGACAACCACCGAGCACCCCACCATCGCGGCAGTGCAGGCCGATCCGCTGACGATCAACCGCCGCCTCGGCACCTACACCAACTTCTGCAACCTCCTCGACCTCGCCGCCGTCGCCGTCCCCGGCGCCACGACAACCGACGGCCTCCCCTTCGGCGTGATGGTGGTTGTCCCCACCTTCGCCGACCAGATCGCCGTCGACCTCGCCGCACTCGTCACCGGCACCCCAGCGCCCCTGCTGGTGACAACCGGTGTGCCCCTAGCCGTTTTCGGCGCCCACCTGCGCGGCCAACCCCTGCACTGGCAGCTGGAAGACCTGGGCGCCCGCTTCGCAGGCGAGATCACCACCAGCGACGCCTACCGCCTCACCGCCCTGGACACCACCCCGCCGAAGCCGGGCCTGGTCCGCCACGGCGACGGCCTCGGTGCCCCCATCGCAGGCGAGCTGTTCCTGCTCTCCCCCGGCGCACTCGGCCGCTTCCTCGCCGACCTACCCGCGCCCATGGCCTTGACGAGCATCGAATTATCCGACGGCACAACAGTTGTGGGCTTCGCCTGCACCTACGACGCGGCCGTGGCCGCCACCGACATCACGCGCTATGGATCTTGGCCACGGTATCTGCGGGAACACTGATCCCGAGTTCGGCGAGCAGACCCGTCACGCGGCGGCCGATATCGTCGCGGATGGGTCGCACCTGCTCCACCTCGAGACCGGCGGGGTCCTCGATGATCCATTCCTCGTAGCGCACGCCGGGAACCAGCGGGCAGGTGTCACCGCAGCCCATGGTGACGATCACGTCGGCGGCGCGGATGATCTCGTCGGTCCACGGCTTGGGGTATTCGCGGGAGATGTCGATCCCCACCTCGGCCATCGCGGCGACCGCCGCCGGATTGAGCTGCCCACCGGGCACCGATCCGCCCGACCAGGCCACGGCGCGGTTCAGGGCGAGCGCCTCGAAGTAGCCGAGCGCCATCTGGGATCGGCCCGCGTTGTGGGTGCACAGGAACAGCACGGTCGGCCGCGGCTTGGCCACCTTGCCTTCGATCTTGGCGACGGCGTTCAGGCGCTGGGCGGCGAACCGCTCGGCCAGCAACGGCAGATACAACGTCACCGTCGCTCGTGCCGCGAAATCCTCGTAGGAACTGTGGAGGAACTGGTGGATCGTCGCCGGATCGAACATTGTCGCGAACTCTTCACGCAACCGTTCTTCGGCACGATCAAGGGCATCGGAGTGCTCGGTTATGTCGACCACTCCTCAACCCTTACCGCACTGTCCACGTAACGCAAACGACCGGGCCGCTCACCCCTCGTCGACCGGCCCGGCCGATATCCTCCTGTGACACCCCATCGGAAGCGGCTTCGGTTGTAGTCCTCGGTGTGGTTACCGTCGGCAGTTCGTCTTCAGCGTCTGGAAGAGCCACCCTCCGGCTACACCGCCGGGTCCGGCTGATCACCCCTCGAGACCTGCCGGACCCGGTTGCTCCCGGTGCCCGAGAAAAGAATGCGACCTGGGTCTCTAGAGGTTCTTAAGAACAACTTGTCGGTTCTCGGCGAGAATGGAAGGACCGAAGAGATGGAGTACGACGATGGAGACGATGATCGTCTGGTTGCTGGCGAGCCTGCTGTACTGGTTCAGCAACTTCTGACACGCACAACGGCGCGGAGCCGAACAGCTCCGCGCCCCGAGCTCCTCGGGCAGTGAGCAGCGTCACCACCCGGATCCCGGAATAGTTCGCGGGGCGCACCGGTTGAACATCACTGTCGGCGTCCGAACAGCCCCGGGCCTCACCCCTTTGTCGCTACGAGCGACCACTCGCCGAGAGGCGCTTGTGGGGCGTCGACACCCTGACCGGATCGTCCCACGCGATCCGTTCGACTCGCGAACGCCGCCAGGTCACCCTCATCGACCTGGCGGCGTTCGTCGTTTCTCGGGTCGCGCCGGTGACCGCGATGCTCGACGATGGTTGCCTACGAGCGACCACTCGCCGAGAGGCGCTTGTGGGGCGTCGACACCCTGACCGGATCGTCCCACGCGATCCGTTCGACTCGCGAACGCCGCCAGGTCACCCTCATCGACCTGGCGGCGTTCGTCGTTTGTCGGGTCGCGCCGGTGGCCGCGATGCTCGACGATGGTGTCCATGGAGCTGACGCGGGGTCTCGGTCTGCGCGACTGTGTGGTGATCGGGCTCGGCGCCATGATCGGTGCCGGGGTGTTCGCCGCGCTCGGTCCCGCCGCCGGTGCGGCCGGGTCGTGGATGCTGCTCGCCCTGGGCATCGCGGCCGTCGTCGCCTATTGCAATGCCCAGTCCTCGGCCCGGCTGGCCGCGCTCTATCCCGTGTCGGGCGGGACGTACGTGTACGGACGGGAGCGGCTCGGACCGTTCTGGGGCTACCTGGCCGGCTGGGGGTTCGTGGTCGGGAAGACCGCCTCGTGTGCGGCGATGGCGTTGACGGTCGGCAGCTACGCGTGGCCCGAACACGCGCACGTGGTCGCGGTGGCGGCGGTGGTCGTCATCACGGGCATCAACTATGTGGGTGTGCAAAAGTCGGCGCTGGCCACGCGGGTGATCGTGGGGTCGGTGCTCGCCGTGCTGGCGGCCGTTGTGGTGGCCGGGATGGGCGGGAACCATTCGGCGGCAGTCGTTCTCGACTCCGAGATCGGTCCGTACGGCGTGCTGCAGGCGGCCGGGCTGCTGTTCTTCGCCTTCGCCGGATACGCGCGCATCGCGACCCTCGGCGAGGAAGTACGCGACCCACAACGAACCATTCCGCGTGCGATCATGCTGGCGCTCGCCGGTGCCCTCGCGGTGTACACGCTGGTCGCGGTGGCCGCCCTGCTCACGCTCGGCTCCGGCGGACTGGCCGCCGCGCACGACCCGCTCGCCCGCGTCGTCGAGGCCGCGGGTGCCGGGTGGCTGGCGCCGGTGGTGCGGGTCGGGGCAGTGCTCGCGGCAGCCGGTTCGTTGATGGCGCTGATCCTCGGCGTCTCGCGCACCACGCTGGCGATGGCGCGCGACGGGCACCTGCCCGCCACCTTGGCCGCCGTCCATCCGCGCTATTCGGTGCCGCACCACGCCGAACTCGCCGTCGGTGCGGTGGTCGCCGTGCTCGCGGCGACCGTCGACCTGCGCGCCGCCATCGGGTTCTCCTCGTTCGCGGTGCTCGCCTACTACCTGATCGCCAATCTCTCGGCCGCCACCCTGAGCACTGCCGAAAACCGTCCGGCGCGGTGGGTGCCGGTGGTCGGTGCGCTCGGCTGTGTGGTGGTCGGCTTCTCGTTGCCGATCGGCTCGGTGCTGGCCGGACTCGCGGTTCTCGCCCTCGGCGCGGCGGTATATGGAGTGCGGCGGAACATACCCGCGGGTTAGGGGCCTCGCTTTACGGGTTACGGCGCCGCGAGCGAACTAACCTCGAATTATGCGAATCAGGGGTGTTCTCGCAGGGGTATTCGTCACGGCGCTGGTATCGGCGACGCTGTTCGCCGCCCCCGCCCAGAGTGCACCGACGACCACGTGCGAGGTGACCTCCGCCCGCGACCTGGAACGCGCCGAACCCGAAGCGGTCGGCCTCGATTCGGCGAAACTCACCGAGGCACTGCAGTTCGCGGCCACCCGCAACCGGCTCAATGTGCAGGTGTTCCGGCACAACTGCCTGGTCGGCGAGGGGTTGCGCAATCATGAGACCGGCAAGGTGGCCTGGAACATCTGGAGCGTCACCAAATCGGTGACATCCATGCTCGCCGGAATCGCTTCGGACCAGGGAAAACTCGCCATCGACGCCCCTATCGACCGCTACCTGCCACCTGGTCTCGGCGATGCGACGCACCGGTCGATCACCGTGGAACACCTGCTCACCGAAACCTCCGGGATGAAGGTCGGTGTGCTCACCGAGGGCATCACCGCCGTGGTGCCGGTCGACCCGAACAGCGCGGTGCAGGCGCTGGCCGTCCCGCTGGCGAACCCGCCGGGCACGGCGTTCAGTTACAGCCAGCGCAATGTCGACTTGCTGTCGTATGTTATCGAATTGGCGGTCGGCGAACCGCTGCAGCAGTTCGCGCAGCGCGAGCTGTTCGACCCGCTCGGCATCCCCGCCTCCGACTACTACTGGGCGCGTGACCGTTCCGGGCACACCTACGGCTACGCCCACCTGATGCTGCCGCCCGACGACCTCGCCAAGGTGGGCCTGCTCGTCGCCAACGACGGCCGCTGGGGCGCCGAGCAGGTGATCTCGGCCGACTACCTGCGCAGAGCGCGCACACCGTCGAAGCAGAACCCCTGCTACGGCTACCTTTTCTGGGTGGGCGCCGGGTGCAACGAGTCACCCGAATTCCTGCCGGACAATACGTTTTTCATGTCGGGCCTGGCCCTGCAGAACGTCTTCTTCCTGCCCGAGCTGGACATGATGGTGATGTGGACCGGTGCCTTCGGCAACATCTCCGCCTACGGCCCGAGCGGCATCCTCGCCCACGCCGAGGAACTCCCCCACGAATTCTTCCGCCGCCTCTTCGCCGCCGTCACCGACGCCCCCGTCCCGACGCCCGCCCCCTACGTCGAACCACCCCTGAACTTCGACCCGAAATCCCTGGTAGACGCCGAAATCCTGTTGGCCGTCTTCGGCATCGGCCCCGGCGCCTACCCCGGCTGCACCGTCTTCAACTGCCTCAACCAACCCCTCGCCGCCCCCTTCGCCAGCATCCCCCCAGGCTGCGCCATTCTCGCGTGTGTGGGTAACGACCCCCGAACCCCCGGCATCCGCTGACCGGTCCGTCCACACCGCACCACCCAAGTCCGCCATGACCGCACTCCCAGCCCGCGTGGCACCACTCGAGTCCGCCACCTACCGCACTCCCAGCCACACGGCACCACCCAAGTCCGCCATGATCGCAC
>NZ_BDBD01000014.1 GCF_001612805.1 Nocardia coubleae NBRC 108252 | reverse complement strand
CCCAATACCCCTTTGGGCGCAACACAAAAAGGGCCGGGCACGCTACAAGCGCACCCGGCCCCAAAGCACCGATCACCGATTCTCGAGCAGAACTTCCGCGATCTGAATCGTGTTCAGCGCGGCGCCCTTTCGCAGGTTGTCGCCCGAGATGAACAGGGCCAGACCCCGACCGTTCGGCACACCCGGATCCTGACGAATGCGCCCGACGAGCGAGTCGTCCTGACCCGCGGCAGCCAGCGGAGTCGGCACGTCGACCAATCGCACGCCCGGCGCCTTCGCCAGCAACTCTTGGGCCTGCTGCACCGAAATCGGTTCGGCGAATTCGGCGTTGATCGACAGCGAGTGCCCGGTGAACACCGGCACGCGCACACAGGTGCCGCTCACCAGCAGGTCGGGCAGGCCGAGGATCTTGCGGCTCTCGTTGCGCAGTTTCTGGTCTTCGTCGGTCTCACCCGAGCCGTCGTCGACGAGCGCACCCGCGAGCGGGATCACGTCGAAGGCGATGGGCGCCACGTACTTGTTCGGGGCGGGGAAGTCGACGGCCGAACCGTCGTGCACCAGCTTCTCGGCGTCGGCGGCCACCGCGCGCACCTGCGAGGCCAGCTCCTCGACACCGGCCAGCCCGGAACCCGACACCGCCTGGTACGACGACACGATCAGACGCTGCAGCCCGGCCACGTCGTGCAGCGGCTTGAGCACCGGCATCGCGGCCATGGTCGTGCAGTTCGGGTTGGCGATGATGCCCTTGGGCAGCGAGCGGGTGACTTCGGGGTTGACCTCCGAGACCACCAGCGGCACATCGGGATCCTTGCGCCAGGCCGACGAGTTGTCGATGACGGTGACACCGGCGGCGGCGAACCGCGGCGCCTGCACCCGCGACATGGTCGCCCCGGCGGAGAACAGCGCGATGTCGAGACCCGACGGATCGGCGGTCTCGGTGTCTTCGACGACGATCTCGCCGCCGCGCCACGGCAGCGTCTTACCGGCCGAGCGCGCGGAGGCGAAGAAGCGCACCTCGTCGGCCGGGAAGTTGCGCTCCTCGAGCAGTTTGCGCATGACGGCGCCGACCTGACCGGTCGCGCCGACAACACCTACACGTACACCCATGATCAGCGCCCCGTTCCGCCGTGGACGACAGCGTCTTCGTCGCCGCCGAGATCGAAGGCCTTGTGCAGCACCTGCACGGCCTCGTCGAGTTCGGTGTCGCGCACGAGCACCGAGATCCGGATCTCCGAGGTGGAGATCAGATCGATGTTGACGCCCGCGTTGGCCAGCGCCTCACAGAAGGTCGCGGTGACGCCCGGGTGCGACTTCATGCCCGCACCGACCAGGGACACCTTGCCGATGTGGTCGTCGTAGAGGACCTGCGCGAAACCGATCTCGTCCTGACGCTTGGTGAGCATCTCCACCGCGCGGGCGCCGTCGGTCTTGGGCAGGGTGAAGGTGATGTCGGTCTTGCCCGTGTCGACCTTGGAGATGTTCTGCAGCACCATGTCGATGTTGATCTCGGCGTCGGCGACCGCGCGGAACACCTTGGCCGCGTAGCCCGGCTCGTCCGGCAGTGCCACGACGGTCACCTTGGCTTCGCTGCGGTCGTGCGCGACGCCGGTCAGGATTGCCTGCTCCACGGGAATGTCCTCCATCGATCCGAAAACAGTGGTGCCGATCTTGTCGGTGTAGGACGACCGGACATGAACGGGCACGTTGTAGCGGCGCGCGTACTCGACGCAGCGCAACATGAGCACCTTCGAGCCGCAGGCCGCCATCTCGAGCATTTCCTCGTAGGAGATGTTGTCGAGCTTCTGCGCGTCTTTGACGATGCGCGGGTCGGCGCTGAAGATGCCGTCGACGTCGGTGTAGATCTCGCAGACATCGGCTTTCAGCGCCGCGGCCAGGGCGACGGCGGTGGTGTCGGAACCGCCGCGGCCCAGTGTGGTGACGTCTTTGCTGTCCTGGCTCACGCCCTGAAAGCCGGCGACCAGCACGATCTGGCCTTCGTCGAGGGCTTCCTGCAGGCGGCCGGGGGTGACGTCGATGATCTTGGCGTTGCCGTGCGCGCCCGTGGTGATGACACCGGCCTGCGAGCCGGTGAACGAGCGCGCCTCGGCGCCGAGGGTGTGAATGGCCATGGCCACCAACGCGTTCGAGATGCGCTCGCCGGAGGTGAGCAGCATGTCCATCTCGCGAGCGGGTGGCGCGGGGGCCACCTGCTCGGCGAGATCGAGGAGTTCGTCGGTGGTGTCACCCATCGCCGAGCAGACCACGACCACGTCGTGGCCCTGCTTCTTGGTCTCCACGATCCGTTCAGCGACGCGCCGGATCCGCTCGGCGGTGGCCACCGAGGATCCTCCGTACTTCTGAACAACGAGAGCCACAGCAAGGTCCTTCGCGATCGGGTATCAGTTCGGTATCAGGGACCTAGAGTACCGGCCGCCGGTCCCGTGATCTGCCGCTACCTCCCTGACCTGTGCAAAACGACACAGGCTCGTCACCTGTGCACGATCTCGGCGATCAGGCCCGCTCGAACCAGGTGACCTGCGTGCCGTTGCCGAATTCCTGCCGCCGGACAGGACGGAAGTTTGTCGGTTTGAAGACGCCGGTGAACACCGGAACCCCGGAGCCCGCGATCACCGGATAGCTCTTGACGACCATTTCGTCGATCTCGTCGATGAGCTGACCGGCCAGCTTGCCGCCGCCGCACAGCCAGATGTCCGCACCGTCCTCCTTCTTCAGCTCACGCACCAGCTCGACGGGATCGCCGGAGAAGATCTCGACGCCGGGATGCTCGCTCTGGTCGAGCGAGGACGAGACGACGTACTGCTTCAGGTGCGAGAACGGGCTCTCGATGTGCCCCTCCGGCAGTACATAGGTGCCGCGCCCCATCAGCACGGTGTCCCAGTGCTGGGCCGGTAGCTCAGGGTCCATGCCGAAATGGGCGCGCAAGTGGGTGGGGATGGAGTCGGGGAACTCCTTCATCATCCACTCCACGTACTCGGGTGGCGTCGGATAGAAGTCGACCTCACCGCCGGGACCTGCGATGTAGCCGTCGAGGGAGACGCCGATGTAGTAGACGAGCTTTCGCATGGGTACCGCCTCAGTTGTTGTACTATGGGTGAAGTGGTTAAAACGTAGTACTACAGACGGAGTGGTGTCAAGTGCGAAAAAATCCCGAACGTCGACAAGCCCTGCTCGACGCCGCCATCGAGGTCCTCGCCGCCGAGGGCGCCCGCGGCCTCACCTTCCGCGCCGTCGACAAACAGGCGAACGTGCCCGCCGGAACCGCCTCCAACTACTTCGCCAATCGCGACGAACTGCTCACCCAGGCGGGCAGCCGCTTCTACGAGGTGGTCCAGCCGACCGAGGAGACGCTCGCCTTGGTCAGCGAGGGACCGAAAACGGTCGAGAACATCACCGCGCTGATGAAAGAGGTCGTCGGCAGGCTCGAATCGCACCGCACCGCCTACCTCGCGCTGCTCGAATTACGGCTCGAAGCGACCCGTCGTCCGGAGCTGCGCAAGGTGCTCACCGAGCGGGTCGGCGCGGATCTGGAATTCAATGTCCGCAATCACCTGGCGTCGGGTCAGCCGGGCGACGAAGCCTCCGTACTACTGCTGTACCTGGCGCTGAACTGGCTGATCCTCGAACACCTAACCCTCCCAGGGGTGTTCACCGAGCAACAGAGTTCCCAGCTGATCGAAACAGCCGTCGAGCGGGCAATTCGCGGCTGACCCGGACGTTTGTCCAGACCATAGACGTGTTGACGATCACTGGTACAACTGTGCACAATCGGGCGCGAGAGACAGCGGGGGTTCGGAGGACAGGCAAGATGCGCTCGAAGATCGACATCCGTTTCACCGTTGATGCTCATATCGACCAGGTCATGGATGCCCTACTGGCAGTCGATCGCCTAGCGGAGTGGTCGCCGTCCTACAGCGATGTGCGGATGGGCCCGCCCGATGCCGAAGGCAGACCGCGGCGAGTGTTCGTCACCGCCCACTTCATGGGTGATTCCGACACCCAGGTGCTGGAATATCACTGGGAACCGAACCGGGTGTCCTGGGAGGTCGTCGACAGCAGTCGCGGTTCCAAGGGTGGCGGCTCGTTCGAGCTGTTCGAAGGGGGCGAGGGCACCGAGGTCGATCTGCACGTCGAGCTGCGCTATCCGTTGCCCATCCCCGGCATCCTGTTCAACCGCACCTTGCGCAAGCAGAACGAGGAAGCGGTCGCGAATTTCATCGACTTCGCCGAGCGATTCCCGGAGAACGAGGGTTACGCCGTCGGCTGAGTAGCGCGCCGCCTCGGCTCCGAGGTGACACGATAGGCCGATGATCGGAAAACCACGGGCCAGATTCCAGCCCGTGACCGAGGGCAGCTCGGTCACCCAGCTCGAGCTGTTCTTCGACCTGGTGATCGTCTTCGCCTTCACGATGGTCACCGACCTGGCCGCCGACAACACCTCGGCCGTGAACATGCTGCGCGCCCTGCTGGTGCTCGCGCTCATGTGGTGGTTGTGGATCGCCTATTCGTGGCTGGGCAATGTGGTGCGCGCCGACGAGGGCATCGCCCGCGTGGGCATCTTCATCGCCATGGGCGGCGCGTTCCTGGCCGCGCTCACCATTCCCGAGGCGTTCGTCGACCTGCCCGGTGGCTGGTACGGACCGCTCGTCTTCGCCATCGCCTACCTGGTCGTGCGATTGGTGCATGTCGTCATCTTCTGGACGGTGAGCCGCGACGATCCCAAGCTACGCGGACAGCTGCTGCGCTGGGCGCTCGGATCGATCACGGTCGGCACCGCACTGCTTGTGGTCGCCGCGACCACCTCCGGTCTCGCGCAGATGCTGCTCTGGCTCGCCGCGATCGTCGGCGACATGGTCTGGACGGCGGTGGCGGGCACGGATTGGCGGATCAACTCGGCCAAGCATTTCGCCGAACGGTACGGGCTGATCGTCATCGTCGCGCTGGGTGAGTCGATCGTGTCCATCGGCATCGGCGTGGCCGGGTTGCCGATCTCGTGGCCGATCACGGTGGCCTCCATGCTCGGGCTCACGGTGTCGGGTCTGCTGTGGTGGCTGTACTTCGACGTGGCCGCCATCTCGATGGAAGAAGGTCTGGCGAACGCGAAGGGTTCGGCGCAGATCAAGATCGCCCAGTTCAGCTACACCTACGGGCACTTCCCGATGATCGCCGGTGTCATCGCGCTCTCGCTGGGGCTGAAGAAGGTGCTGTACTACGTGGGCGACTCCTCGCACCATCAACTCACCGATCCGCTGTACGGCATTCCGCTCGGCGCGCTCTACGCCGGGCCCGCGGTGTTCCTGCTGGCGGTCGTCGGCGCGAAATACGCCGCGGTGCGGCAGTTCTCGACCGCGCGAGTGCTGGTGGCGGCCCTACTGTTCGCGTTGATCCCGGTCGCCGCGCAGCTGCCCGCGCTCGTCTCCCTCGGCCTGCTGTGCGCGATCCTCGCCGCGCCGGTGATCTGGGAGACGGTGCACTATGCGCGCAGACGCGACGAGATCAGGCACGCTTGATCTGCGAGAGATGATGGCGCACACCGTGTTCGGCCGGTGTCGCGCCGCGCTGTGAGGGCGGCACCCGCACGCCGGCGCGCACGGCCTCGTTGATCTGGTCGAGGTTCTCGCGCAGCATGTCGGCGACCAGTTCGTCGGTGCGCGGATCGTCGAGCAACTGGTTGAGCATGCGGTACACGGTGTCGGCGACGAGCCGGATGATGTCGTCGTGGAACGGCACGTAGCGCAGCTTGCCGGTCTGCGGATCGTTCTTGATGAGATCGACGATGAGCTGGTCGATCTCGGCATGGTTCTCCTCGAGCGCGGCGGCGATGTTCTTGGTGTAGTGGCCCGCGCGCAGCACATTGGAGACCTCGTCGAGGATCGCGACAGTCATCGGGCGGCGGATCACGTCGACGATGGTGCCGACGAACCGGTTGACGATCTTGGCCGTCACCCGCTCACCGAACGCCCGGTCGGCCACCCGGCCGAGCCGGATCAGGATCACCACGATCCGCAGCAACCGGAAGCCACGGAAGATCGGGCTGGTCACCGGGATCATGCCGAGTACTTCGTACCAGTAGACGAACGGGAACGTCCACGGCCAGCCCGCTCGCCGCCAGCGCCACAGGAACTCGATCGCGAAGATGCCGCAGATGGTCCAGTCGACCACCACGATGGCGTGATAGGTCTTGCCCGACACCGGGAAGAAGGTGATCCAGGCGACCAGCACCACCGACACGATCGCCAGGACGAGCATGAAGATGTCGAGGCGCATCGACGGCGTTGTGGTCCGCACGTCCTGTACCTCGACCGGTTCGATCCCCGGTGACGCCAACTCGACCGCTCCTGTGGTTCCGGCGGCTGACGCCGCTACTCGGCCCGCCCGATCGGCGGCCAGTACTTTGCCCACGCTAATTGGTTGCGGCGCCGTCCGAGTGGGCTTCGGCGCGTGTCAGCCGCGCAGGATCGCCTCGATATTGCGTTCGGCCAGCGCCGTGATGGTCAGTGACGGGTTGACGGTGGCGGTGCTGCCGGGAATCGCGGCACCGTCCATCACGTACAGCCCGGGGTGTCCGTGTACCCGGCCGTAGGCGTCGGTGGCCTTGCCGAGCACGGCGCCGCCCAGCGGGTGGGCGGTGAACTCGGCGTTGGCGTCGTAGCCGAGGGCACCGTATTCGGCCAGCGCACCGGCCCGGTCGGCGATCCGGCGGTCGACCGTGCGTGCCGCGTGCACCACGGCATCCTGGGCGGCGGTCGGCCAGGTGAGGCCGACGCCGCCGGTGGCCGGGTGGTAGCCGAAGCGGGCGCGGGTCGGGTCGAGCACCATGCCGAGCGAGGCGAGCGCGCCGGTTTCGAAGGGGATGCCGGGGATGTACCAGTTCTCGAGCGTCAACGGCGTCGTGGACTCGTCGTAGATGCGGCTCGCGCTCGGCACGCCCTGACCGAAACCGGCCAGCCCGCTGGCGCCGCGGGCCAGGACCACGTCACCGTTGGTGCCCCAGCCGTCGCCGATGTGCTCGTTGAGGTTGGGCAGCGCGCCGGTGGCCTGGGCGCGAACCAGCAGTTCGGAAGTACCGACGGAACCGGCGCCGAGGAACAACTTGTCGCAGGTCAGGGTGCGGGTGCTGAGCTGCGCACCGGTCGGGGCCAGTTTCGTCACGGTGACCACGAACTTGCCGCCGGGTTCCTGGGCGATGCTGTCGACCCGGTGACCGGCGTACACCCGTGAACGGCCGGTCTGCTCGGCGTAGCGCAGGTAGTTCTGGTTCAGGTCGAACTTGGCACCGTTGGAATTGCCCAGGTTGGACCGGGCGACGGTGGCCGACGGGCGCGAGCCGCCCGCCAGCTCGGCGCGCAGCACGTCCCAGGTGAAGATCGAGTCGTTGGGCACCGGCTGGTACCCGGCCGCCCGCACCTGATCGTCCCAGGCGCGGGAGTGCGTGAACGGCTGGGACTGGTAGATGTCACCGGGCATCGGGTCCAGGCGCAGCATCTGGCGCACCCTCGGGAAGTACACCCGTTCCAGCTCGCCGTAGTCGACGACACCGCCGAAGACCTGGTCGAAGAGCCTGCGCTCGGGAGCGACCATGGCGCCGGTGAAGATCACCGAACCACCGCCGACGGCCGCCGCCCGCCACACGTCGATACCCGCGAACTCGGTGACGTCGAGGACACCGCCGAACGCGCCGAAACTCATCGGCACCTTGGTGACCCCGGTGAAGCTGGTGCGATGCCAGAAGCCGCGCCCGTCGGGCAGGTCGTCACCGGTGAAGATCTCGCGCCACGGGTCGTTGGGCCAGCGCGAACCGCGCTCGAGCACGGTGTTGTCGATGCCCGCCTCGGCCAGGCGCAACGCGGTGACGGCGGCACCGAAGCCGGAGCCGATGACGATGGCGCTGGTGTGCGCGGGCGCGTCCGGAACCGGGGCGAAGATCTCGGGGACCCACGATTCGAACATCGCCGATCGCGGGTCGGCGTGCGCGGACGTGCCCGTCAGGGTCGATCCGACAGTCCCGGCGAGCGTCGCCAGTCCCGCCGCCTTGAAGAAGGCACGTCTGTGCACCAGGCCACCTCCCTCATCACGCATGGCCGAGCGCAGAATACCGCGCAACTTCCGAATCGACCCCGCTAGTGGCCGGATTTGTCACCGATCACCAGCAGGCGCCCACGTCAGGTCGTCAGCAGGCGGATCACAGCGATGGAGCCGACGACGACGATCACCGCGCGCAGCACATTCGGCGGCAACTTGCGGCCGACCTTCGCACCGAGCTGACCGCCGATGATCGAGCCGACCGCGATCAGCGCCACCGCCTGCCAGTTCACGTCGGCGATCACGATGAAGATCACCGCCGACACCGCGTTCACGATCAACGCGAGCACGTTCTTCACCGCGTTGAGCCGCTGGATGTCCTCGTGCACGAACACACCGAGCAGCCCGACGAGAAGTACGCCCTGGGCCGCGCCGAAGTAGCCGCCGTAGATGCCGGTGCCGAACACCGCGACGAGCAGGATCGGCCCCCCGTGCGCGGGTGCGGGGGTGTCCTCGCCGCGGCGGCGTTTCACCCAGGCCGCCAGGCGCGGCTGCACGATCACCAGGATCAGGGCCGCGATGATGAGCACCGGGACCACCGCCTTGAACGCCGCCTCGGGCGTGGTCAGCAGCAGCACCGCGCCGGTGATGCCGCCGAGCAGCGAGGCGGTGCCCAGTTGCAGCAGCCGCTCGCGCTGGCCGACCAGTTCGCGGCGGTAACCGATCACCCCGCTCACGGAGCCGGGGACAAGACCGATGGTGTTGGAGACGTTCGCCGTCACCGGTGGCAAACCGAAGGCCAACAGCGCGGGGAAGGTGATGAGTGTGCCGGACCCGACGATGGTGTTGATGCCACCCGCCGCGATTCCGGCCACGAAGACGGCCAGTTGCTCGAACCAAGTCATGCGAATTCCTTTGGGACGTCTCGTCGTGCGCCGGGCACGTACAAGCGTTGCTGTCCCTGGAAACCGTACCGGTCGGACGGTGCGGTAGATATCGGCGTACCCAATTCCGCAGGCCGCTTACCAGCGCGGCTTCGCGCACGGTAAGCTCGGGGCATCATGCAGCGGGCACTTCTTCTCGGCCGCCGCGACGGGTTCTGATACGGACCGGCTCCCGTCGCGGGGTTCCAACGCGCCGGTCGACCCGCTCCCATCAGGGAATCCACCACACCCACGGAGAAACTTGCATGTCCTCGGCTGACGCATTCGTATCCGCTTCGCGCACCATCACGGCCCCCAGCAAACCTGCCCCGGCCGACCAGCCCGCTTGGAACAACCAGAAGAACTCCTCGATGCCGGCCTTCCGGTACCGCCCGTACGCCGAGGAGGTCGAGCCGATCACCCTGCCCGACCGCACCTGGCCGGACAAGATCATCGACCGCGCGCCCGCGTGGTGCGCCGTCGACCTGCGCGACGGCAACCAGGCCCTCATCGACCCGATGAGCCCCGCCCGCAAGCGCCGCATGTTCGACCTGCTGGTCCGGATGGGCTACAAGGAGATCGAGGTCGGCTTCCCGGCCGCCAGCCAGACCGATTTCGACTTCGTCCGCGAGATCATCGAAGACGGCGCGATCCCCGCCGACGTCACCATCCAGGTGCTCACCCAGTGCCGCCCCGAGCTGATCGAGCGCACCTTCGAAGCGTGCAACGGCGCGCCGAACGTGATCGTGCACTTCTACAACTCCACCTCGATCCTGCAGCGCCGGGTGGTGTTCCGCGCCGACCGCGACGCGGTGAAGAAGATCGCCACCGACGCCGCCGCGCTGTGCCTGGAGATCGAGAAGCGCTACCCCGACACCGAGTGGCGCTACGAGTACAGCCCGGAGTCCTACACCGGTACCGAGCTGGACTACGCGCGCGAGGTGTGCGACGCGGTCTCCGAGATCATCGCGCCCACCCCGGCCAAGCCGCTGATCATCAACCTGCCCGCGACCGTCGAGATGGCCACGCCCAACGTGTACGCCGACTCGATCGAGTGGATGCACCGCAACCTGGCCCGCCGCGACTCCATCGTGCTGTCGCTGCACCCGCACAACGACCGCGGCACCGCCGTCGCGGCCGCCGAGCTGGGCTACCAGGCCGGTGCCGACCGCATCGAGGGCTGCCTGTTCGGCAACGGTGAGCGCACCGGCAACGTCTGCCTGGTGACCCTCGGCATGAACATGTTCTCCCGTGGCATCGACCCGCAGATCAACTTCTCCGACATCGACGAGATCCGTCGCACGGTCGAGTACTGCAACCAGCTGGCCGTGGCCGAGCGTCACCCCTACGGCGGTGACCTGGTCTACACCGCGTTCTCCGGCAGCCACCAGGACGCCATCAACAAGGGCCTGGACGCGATGAAGGCCACCGCCGACGCGCAGGACGCCGACGTCGCCGACATCGTCTGGGAGGTCCCGTACCTGCCGATCGACCCGAAGGACGTCGGCCGCACCTACGAGGCCGTGATCCGGGTGAACTCGCAGTCCGGCAAGGGCGGCGTCGCCTACATCATGAAGACCGATCACGGGCTGGTGCTGCCGCGCCGCCTGCAGATCGAGTTCTCGCAGGCCATCCAGGCGATCACCGACGGTGAAGGCGGCGAGGTGACGCCCAAGGAGATGTGGGACGTCTTCGCCACGGAGTACCTGAATCCGATTCTGCCGCTGGAACGTATCAAGCAGACGGTTACCGCCGCCGAGACCGATGGTGGGGTGGACTCCATCGTCGCGACGGTAAAGGTCGATGGTGTCGAGCAGGAGATCAGCGGCTCGGGCAACGGTCCGCTGGCTGCCTTCGTCGATGCTCTGGCTACCGTGGGCTACGACGTGCGGGTGCTGGATTACAGCGAGCATGCGATGTCGGCTGGTGACGACGCTCAGGCGGCCGCGTACGTCGAGGTCGCGGTCGGAGACAAGGTGGTTTGGGGCGTCGGCATCGCCACCTCCATCACCACGGCCTCGCTGCGCGCGGTCGTCTCGGCTGTGAACCGGGCTGCCAACCGCTGATCTACCCCATCGAGGGCCGGGCACGCACACGCGTTGCCCGGCCTTCGGGGTTTTGTGCACCACAAAGGTATTGGG
>NZ_BDBD01000013.1 GCF_001612805.1 Nocardia coubleae NBRC 108252 | reverse complement strand
TGTTCGCGCGGCCGGGCCGCTACGCCGCTTCGCGGCGTCCCCTCCTCGAGGTCGGGGAAAGGTGGGGGCTGGGAATGCGGTCGTGGCGGACTTAGGTGTGCTGTCGGACTGGGGGGTGGCGGCCTACCTGCCAGTACACCGGGACCTCACGTAAGGCAGCTCCGTGTTAGCGTTTTAGTGCACATTCAGGCCGACTTTCCTGCTCGAGTCGATCGAGCAAGTGGGGGAACTGTGACCGACAACGACCATAATCCGACTTCTCCGCCCTGGCTGCAGAGTCCGTCGGCTGATACGGCCGACGCTGCGTCCGGTCCCTCCGGGGTGCAGACGGTGCGCGACGACGAGAACGAAGCCGTCGAGGCCGCTGCCGAACCGGCGGCCGAGAGCACCGACAAGCCCGATGAGCAGCCGCCCGCCGAGGCGGAGGTCGGGATCTCCGAGCAGACCGTCTTCCAGCCGGGCGGGTTCGTGCCCGGACCTTTTGCGCAGAACACGTTTTCGGTGCCCGACCCGTATCAGAGCGGTGGCGCGCACCCGGTGGCGAATGCCCCGGAGCAGCAGCCGTGGCCGGGTCAGCCGGGTCAGTATCCGACGGGTGAGCAGCCGTATCCCGGTGCGCCGCCGCAGCATCCGGGCCAGGAACCGCAGGCCGGGTTCGATCAGCCGCAGTTCCCCGGACAGCAGTTCCCGGGCCAGGAACAGCCGCAGTTCCCGGGACAGGAACCGGTCGCGCCGCAGGGCCCGCAGTCGGAGCCGATCTACAGCTGGGCGCCGCCGCCCCCTCCGATGTACCAGCCGCCCATGCAGGGCGGGATGCCGCCGGGTCCGCCGCCGGGCGAGTTCGGCCAGCCGGGTCAGATGCCGTCCGGAGAATTCGGGCAGCCCGGCCAGATGCCGGGTCAACCGCAACCGGGCGAGTTCGGGCAGCCGGGTCAACCGCAACCGGGTGAATTCGGTGGGCAGCCGATGCAGCCGCAGGGGCAGTTCCCCGGTGGCGCGCCGATGGGAGCGCCCGGCCAGCAGTGGGGCGCACCGCAGCAGCAGCCGTTCCAGCCGCAGCACATGACGCAGCCCGGGCAGCCGGGTCATTCGGTCAACGACCTGAATCTGCTGAAGCGGGCGCGTAAGTCGCCGCGCAGCGGGTGGCGCAAGGCTGTGCACAAGGTGTCCGGTGGTGTCATCAACCCGGGTGAGTCGGCGGCCGATGTGGTGCATCGCGACCTCGTCGAGCGGGTGAATCAGCCGGTGCGCGGCGACTACCGGATCGCGATCCTCTCGCTCAAGGGTGGTGTCGGTAAGACGACGACCACCGTCGGCCTCGGCTCCACCTTCGCCTCCCAGCGTGGTGACCGCGTGATCGCCATCGACGCCAACCCCGACCTGGGCACCCTCGCCCACCGGGTGCCGCGCCAGACCCGTTCGACGGTGCGCAACCTGCTCGAGGACCAGAGCATCACCCGCTACTCGGATGTGCGTGCGCACACCTCGCAGGCGCCGAGCCGGCTGGAAGTGCTTGCGTCCGAGCAGGACCCGGCCGTGTCGGAGGCGTTCAGCGAGGCCGATTACCGCAAGGCGATCGGCATCCTGCAGTCGTTCTACAACATCATCCTCACCGACTGCGGCACCGGTCTGATGCACTCGGCGATGGCCGGTGTGCTGGATATGGCGAGCTCGCTGGTGCTGGTCACCTCGCCCGCGATCGACGGTGCGCGCAGTGCGTCGGCAACGCTGGACTGGCTCGACCACCACGGTTACTCCAAGCTGGTCGAGCGCACGGTCGTGGTGGTGAACGCGTCGCGGCGCGGTGCCTCGACGGTCGACCTGGACCAGCTGCGCAAGCTGTTCCTCGACCGCACCCGCGCGGTGCAGGTCGTCCCGTTCGACGACCACCTGGCCGAGGGCGCCGAGATCGACCTCGAACTGGTGAGCAAGCCGACCCGGCGCGCCCTGTTGGAGCTGGCCGCGATGGTCGCCGACGATTTCGGCTACCACGGCCAGCAGCAGTTCCAGCCGGGTATGCAGGCCCAGTTCCAGACCGGGCAGTTCCAGCCGGGCCAGTACCAGCACGGTCAGTTCTGACGTAGTCGGCCGGCGTGGCCTCGCCACGTCGGCCGTCGCACCGCACAGGCCGGCTCGATGCGCGCCTGTCGAGTCGACCGGCCTCAGCGAGTCAGCACGTCCTCCGCGGCTGCCTCGAAGGCCGCGAGCACCGTGGCGATCGCCGGACGGCGATGCGCCTGCGGCCGGGTGACGATCTCGTACACCCGCGCCGCCCGCACCCCGTCGAGCCGCAGCACCGTCAGGTCCGGGTGGGCAACGGCGAATCGTGGCATCAGCGCGACACCGTAGCCCGAGGCGACAACTGTCTCGATCACCCGGAACTCGTTGAGCCGCTGGGCGATCCGTGGTCGCACCCCGGTGACGGTGGCGATGGAGTTGAGCACGTCGTCGACCGGGAAACCGCCGCGCACACTCACCCAGGTCTCGTCGGCCAGTTCCTCCGGCCGTACCGAATCCCGGTCCGCCAGAGGGTGATCCGCCGCGACGACCACGTCGATCGGTTCGCGCATGAGTACCCGCGCGGCGAGTCGTGGCCCGGCAAGCGAGGGTGCGCGTTCGTCGCGGTGGGTGAGCACGATGTCGTAGTCTGCGAGCAGCTTCCACGCTTCGCTCGGCGGCAGATCCTCGTCGCCCGCTACGAGTTGCACACCGCTGTCGGCGAGCGCGGTGAGCACCGGCGGCAGCAGCAGGGCGGCACCGGACGGGAACGACGCCACCCGCACCTGACCACGCGGCGACCCGCGATAGTGCGCCATCTCCGCCACGGCCCGATCCATGGCGGCGAGCACGTCGTCCGCGCGGAGCACGAGGGCCTGCCCGGCGTCGGTGAGCCGCACCCGCCTGCCGTCCGGCTCGAGCAGGGCGACGCCCGCTTCCCTGGCGAGCACCTTCAATTGCTGCGACACCGCCGAGGGTGTCATCGACAGCGCCTCGGCCACCGCGGCGACGGTGCCGCGTTCGGCGAGTTCCCGCAGAATCCGCAACCGGTCGACCGAAAACATGAAGTAAATCTACTTCATTCATCCACTTTAATTCGATTGTCCTGATGATTAGCCGACCGCACGATAGACCATGTGACCACCCGTGACCGCCTGCTCGGCCTGACCGTCGTCGTCCTGTGGGGCCTGAACTTCCTGGCCATCCGCATCGGCCTCGACCACTTCCCGCCGTTCTTCTTCGCCGCCCTCCGCTTCGCCGTCATCGCGCTGCCGGTGCTCGTGTTCATTCCGCGCCCGGCCGTACCGACACGCTGGCTGCTGCTCTACGGCGCCGGTTTCGGCATCGCGCAGTTCGCGTTCCTGTTCACCGCCATGCACCTCGGCATGCCGACCGGCCTGGCCTCACTGGTCCTGCAGTCCTCGGCGCCGTTCACGGTCGTGCTCGGCGCGGTGCTGCTGCGCGAACGGTTGCGGCCGGTGCAGATCGCGGGCCTGGTGGTCGCCGTGCTCGGGATGACGATCATCGGTGCCGACCGCATGGCCCATGCCACGCTGCTGCCGGTCCTACTCACCCTCGCGGGCGGCCTCGGTTGGGCGTTCGGCAATATCGGCGCCCGCAAGGCAGGCGCCGACTCCCCCGGCTTCGACCCGCTGCATCTGACGTTGTGGATGTCGGTGGTCCCGGTGCTGCCGCTGCTCGCCCTGTCGATGGCCGTCGAGGGCCCGACGACCGGTTTCGCGGCACTCGGCTCGGCCTTTGCCGCCGAAACCGGGCCGCCCGCGCTGATCGCCGTCGCCTACATCGCGGTCCTCGCCACCGTCTGTGGTTCCGGGCTGTGGACGTACCTGATGAGCCGCTACCCGGCCGGTACCGTGGCCCCGCTGTCGCTGCTCGTCCCGGTCGTCGGCATCGCCGCAGCGTGGCTCGTCCTGGACGAACAGCCCACGGCCGCAGCCCTTTTCGGTGGCGTGATCGTCATCGCGGGAGCCTTCGCGGCGACCACCGCCAAGGCCCTTCCGGTTTCGACGCCGACCACCGAACCGGCACCTGTCCCGGTCGATGCGGCGGTGGGTCAGTCCCTGCGTCCGCCGAGCGCACGCACGATCGGGAACGAGGCGAGATAGCCGAGCACACACAGCACCACCACGACGCCCAGCCCGATCAACGCCACATTCCGCGCGGTGTTGTCGGGCGCGGGCGGAGTGGGCGGCACGGCCAGCTGCACCTGGCGTCCCTCCGCGCTCGACGGCTTCTTGACCAGTGGAGTCGTCGTGTCGACATCGTGGGTGAGCGCGGCGACGGGGTCGATGGTGCCGAACCCGCCGTAGGGGTTCCAGCCCTCCGGGGTGGAGTGGGTGGTCGCCTGGATGCGATGGATCACCTGGGCGGCGGTGAGATGCGGGAACCGGGCTCGCACCAGCGCCGCCACCCCGGCGACATACGGTGCGGCGAACGAGGTGCCCGCGATATTGCTGTCGCCCTGGTTGGTGACGGTCGCGTACGCGAGCCCACCGCTGTTGGGATCCAGCGACACGATCTGCTCACCGGGCGCCGACACCCCCACCCACGGGCCGGGCACGGTGAACGACGAGGGCTGTCCGTTGAGGTCGACCGACCCGACCGAGAGCACGTATTCGTCGTACCAGGCGGGAGTTACGGCAGTAGCCAACGAATCCCACGGATCCGCACCAGGTTTGAGCGGGTTGATCCCCGGATTGCCGGTGCAGGCCTTGTTGTCGCTGTTGCCTGCCGAGGCGATGATGACCGCGTCCTTCACCGTCGCCGCGTACGCGACGGCCGCACCGAGCTTGCGGTCGTTCATCGTCGGTGAGCCGCAAGCGACTTCGGAGATGTTGATGACGGTGGCGCCCATGTTGGCCGCGTGCACCACGGCCTCCGACAGGCTCGACACATTGCCGACGCCGCCGCCGTTCTTGGGGTCGTTCGGGTCGACCTCGCGGCCCTTGGGCCGGTACGCGCTGGACGACTGCCTGATCCCGATGATCTGCGCCTCCGGTGCGACACCGGAGAAACCGTCCGTCGAGGACGGTTGACCGGCGATGATGCCCGCCACGAAGGTGCCGTGGGCGTCGCAGTCGACGGTGCCGTCGCTGTCGGCGACGTAGTCACCGCCGCCGATGATGTTCGGCAACCGGGGGTGGCGGGCGACGCCGGTGTCGATCACCGCGACGGTCTGTCCCGCGCCACGGCTGAACTGCCAGGCCGGTTCGAGACCGAGGAATTTCTGGGCCGGTGGGGTGGAGGTGGACGGGCTGGTCCGCGTGCTCGTGCACGGGTTCGCCGCTTCGACCTCGGTGTACGGCTTGGGCGCCCCGTCGCCCGGCAGGGCCGAGGCGTCGATGGCGGGCGGCCGGGCCGCGGCGGCGGTCGGCGTGCCGATGCTCACCGAACAGCCGACGATCCCCGCGACGAGAACAACCCGTGTGACTACGTTGTGCGCCCGCCGGCGCCCCCACCAATTCCCACGCACTGCGGCATTGTCGCACATCCGCCACCTACCCGGTTCGCCGGTGAACGGCCGGACCCGATTGCCGAATCGCCGCCGCGACCGGCCGGTGATCGCTAGCATGTGACCGGTCGGTTTCGAGCTCGGCGAACTGCGCACAGGTCGATATAGCCAGGTCTTCGCCGCGCTCTAGAGTGGTGGCAAATAGCAGGCAATACTCGAGCAAGGCAGCTGAACAGCGTATGGCGGAACAGCGGTGGCCCGTATCGCGCAGGAATTTTCTGCACGGCACGGTCGCAGCGGGGGTGGTAGCGGCGGGGGCCGTGACAGGAGTGCCCGCGAAGGCCACTCCACCCGGACGCCGGGTCGCGGTGCTCGGCGGTGGTGTGGCCGGGTTGACGGCGGCGCACGAACTCGCCGAGCGCGGCTTCGAGGTGACGGTCTACGAGGCGCGGGCACTCGGCGGCAAAGCGCGCAGCATCGCCGTTCCCGGCACCGGGCGCGACGGCCGGCCCGACCTGCCCGGTGAGCACGGCTTCCGTTTCTTCCCCGGCTTCTACCGGAACCTGCCCGACACGATGCGCCGAATCCCGGTGCGCGGCAATGCCGATGGGGTGTGGAACAACCTGATCGCCGTGCCCGAGGCGCGGTTCTCCCGGCGCGACGGCGACGACATCTCGCTCGCCCTGCCGGGCACGGGCCTGCCCGTGACCACCGCCGACGCGGTCCGCGAAACCCTCACCGCGACGATCACCACCACCTCGAAAATGCCCGCAAACGAGGCCGCGTATTTCGCCAACCGGCTGCTGGTGTTCAACAGCAGCTGCCAGGCCCGCCGATTCGGGCAGTGGGAGCACACCTCGTGGCGTGACTTCGTGCAGGGGCACACGCGCTCGCACGAGTTCCGCGCCATCGTGGCCCGCACGCTCACCAGCATCATGGTGGCCGCCAAGGAAGACCTGGCCAGCACGAGGACCATCGGCAGCATGGGTGAGCAGTTCCTCGGCAACCCGCTGGGCATCGGCAACGACGGCGGCCTCGACCGGGTGCTCAACAACGCGACCAATACCGCCTGGATCGACCCGTGGGTGGCGCATCTGCGCGGGCTCGGTGTGCGTTTCGAGCTGAACGCGCGAGTGGAGGAGCTCGTCGTGCGCGATCGGCGCATCGCCGCCGCGCGGGTGGCGGGGGTCGGCGAGGTCGACGCCGATTACTTCGTGGTCGCGCTGCCCGTCGAACACGCGCGGACCCTGTGGTCGGCCGACGTGCTGGAGCTGGCGCCGCACTATGCGGCGATGGACCGGCTGCACGTCGACTGGATGAACGGCATACAGATCTATTTCCGGGCGCCGCTGCGCATCTCACGTGGTCACGCGGCATATGTGGATTCGCCGTGGTCGCTCACCTCGATCAGCCAGAACCAGTTGTGGACGCGCAAGCTGCCCACCTTCGGCGACGGTTCGGTGGCCGACTGCCTGTCGGTCGACATCTCCGATTGGCACACCCCCGGCATCCTCTACGGCAAACCGGCCACCGACTGCACGCACGAGGAGATCTTCCGCGAGGTGTGGGCGCAGCTGAGCGAGCATCTCAACGATCGCGAACAGCTGTTGCGTCCCGCCGAGGTGCATTCGTGGTTCCTCGATCCGGGAATCTCCTGGCAGGGGGGCCGCAATGCCAATGCCGACCCGCTGCTCATCAACACCGCCGGTTCCTGGGACCACCGCCCCGAACCGCACGGCCCCATCGAAAACCTTTTTCTCGCAGGTGATTACGTGCGCACCGATGTGGACCTGGCGACGATGGAAGGCGCCAACGAGTCCGCCCGCGCGGCGGTGAACGCCCTGCTCGACGTGGCCGGTTCGGCGGCGCCGCGCTGCGAGGTGTTCCATCTGCGCCGCACGCCCGGCCTCGAACCGCTGCGCGTGATCGATGCCGACCGCTACGCCAAGGGCCTGCCCAACCTGTTCGACGTGCCACTGTGATCGCGACCGGACGCAGCTCACACCGCTCCCGAAAGTCAGCCGTAACACCGCGCACATAGACTCGCGTCGTGGCAGACATCTCGGTGCGTGGGCGCCTGGCCTTGCGAGCGGCGGCGGCAGCGTCGTGGGCTTCGCAGAAGGCGGGCCGCGGCAAGGGTTCGATGATCGGCGGCCTGATCGCGCTGAAAATCGATCCGACGATCATGACTCAACTGGGTCGCGACCGCCGGACGGTGCTCATCACCGGCACCAACGGCAAATCGACGACAACCAGGATGACCACCGCCGCGCTCGGCAGCCTCGGTCAGGTCGCCACCCAGGCCGACGGCGCCAATATGGACGCGGGCATCGTCGCGGCGCTCAGCCAGCACCCCGGGGTGGCGCTGGCCGCGATCGAGGTCGACGAGCTGCATCTGCCGCATGTGTGTGACGCGCTCGACCCCGCCGCCGTCGTGCTGCTGAACCTCAGCCGCGACCAGCTGGACCGGGTCGGCGAGATCAACATGATCGAACGCAAGCTGCGCGCCGGGCTGCAACGTCATCCCGATGCCGTGGTGATCGCCAACTGCGACGACGTGCTCGTCGCGTCGATCGCCTACGACCATCCCAATGTGGTGTGGGTCGCGGCGGGTAGCGGCTGGGCCGTCGACGCCACCAGCTGCCCGCGCAGTGGTGAACCGATCGTCTGGGAGGGTGAGAACTGGCGCTCCACCGGCGCCGATTTCCATCGCCCGCAACCGGATTGGTGGCTCGACGGCGAACAGCTGTGCGGTCCCGACGGTTTCCGCGCGCCCCTGCACCTGGCCCTGCCCGGCCGGGCCAATCGCGGGAACGCGGCCCAGGCCGTTGCCGCTGCCGTGGCGCTCGGCGCCGATGCGACCAAGGCCACGGATGCCACCGGAACGGTGCGTGAGATCGCGGGCCGCTACCGCACCGTCACCGTCGGCGAACACGACGCGCGGCTGCTGCTCGCCAAGAACCCGGCGGGGTGGCAGGAGGCGCTGTCGATGATCGAGCCGTCCTCGGCCGGGCTGGTGATCGCCGTGAACGGGCAGGTGCCCGACGGTGAGGATCTGTCGTGGCTGTGGGATGTGCGGTTCGAGCACTTCGAAGGGGTGCAGGTGGTCGCCTCCGGTGAAAGGGCCACCGACCTGGCCGTTCGCCTGACCTATGCCGGTGTGGAGCACACGCTGGTGCCCGATCCGGTGCGTGCCATCGCGTCGTGCCCCGCCGGGCATGTCGAGGTGCTGGCCAACTACACCGCGTTCCGCGATCTGAATCGTGATCTGGAGGCCAGGGCATGATCGGTCAGCGCCCGGAGGAGGCAGCTTGCGTAACCACGGAGGGCGCCCGAGCACGCCGAGAGGAAACAGCATGAGCGAGTCCACTGTGCGTATCGGGCTGGTGCTGCCCGATGTGATGGGTACCTACGGCGACGGCGGCAACGCGCTCGTGCTGCGTCAGCGATTGCGGATGCGCGGGTACGACGCCGAGATCGTCGAGATCACCCTCGCCGACCCGGTCCCCGATTCATTCGACATCTACACCCTCGGCGGTGCGGAGGATTCCGCCCAGCGCCTGGCGACCCGTCACCTGCAGCGCTACCCCGGCCTGCAACAGGCTGCCGCCAAAGGTGCTCCCGTGCTTGCCATCTGCGCCGCCATCCAGGTACTCGGCAACTGGTACGAGACCTCGGCGGGCGAAAAGGTCGACGGTGTGAGTCTTTTCGACGTCACCACCTCACCCCAGGACACCCGCGCCATCGGTGAGGTGACAACCACGCCCTTGCTCGAAGGCCTCTCCGCTCCGCTCACGGGCTTCGAAAACCATCGCGGCGGAACAACTCTCGGCCCCGATGCGAAGCCCCTCGCCCGCGTCACCCGCGGTGTCGGCAACGGCGTCGGCGACGGCACCGAAGGCGTCGTCCAGGGCTCGGTCCTCGGCACCTACCTGCACGGCCCCGCCCTGGCCCGCAACCCCGAACTCGCCGACTACCTCATCGCCCGAGCCCTCGGCATCTCCCCCACCGACCTCACCCCCCTCGACCTCCCGGTAGTCGACCGCCTCCGCCGCGAACGCCTCCGCGCCTGAGTCAACACCGCAGCGCGGAAACCTCGTACTGCAGGCAGTAGGGGTCGCGGGTGACGAGAACCAGATCCTCGCAGCGAGCCTGAGCGACGAGCATGCGGTCGAACGGGTCGCGGTGGATCAGGGGCAGGCGCGCCGCTTCGATGGCGTGACGCGCGTCTACCGACAGGGGCAGGAATCCGCTGCCGACGACTCGTTCCGGCAGGTCGGGCGGGCCGACCAGCTTCCCCGACGCCTGCTTCATCGCGATCTCCCACACCGAAACCGAGCTGAGGTACACGTCGGGGTCGTGGTCCAGCCGCTCGCGCAGCTCGTCGTTCAGCGCCGGATCATCGGTGAGCCACCACAGGATCACATGGGTATCGAGCAGCAGACTCATGCGCCGAAGTCGCGCGCGATGTCGGCGTTCGTCTCCGCCGAATCCCAATCCGGGGACAGCGTCACCCGTCCGCGCAGTGAACCCCGCGCCGTCCGATTCACCCTGCGCGTCAACGGCACCACCTTGGCGACCGGCGTCCCCGCCCGACTGATCACGATTTCCTCCCCCTGCTCCACCCGCTCGATGATGCGCGACAGGTTGGTCTTCGCGTCGTGAATATTGAACCGCTCCGCCGCGTCCCCAGCCATAACGCCTCCTTAGCTAAGAGGTTAGTCCGACCGCGCTCCAGCGTCTACCGTCAGCCGACCGGGGCGACGTCTACGGAGACGTCGATGGTGGAGGTGGCGGCTTCGGTGTAGATGATTCCGCGGAGGGGGGCTACGTCTTGGTAGTCGCGGCCCCAGGCGAGGGTGGTGTAGCGGTCGTCGGGAAGTTGGTTGTTGGTCGGGTCGAAAGGGAGCCAGGTGGTGGGGGTGGGGAGCCAGACGGCGGTCCAGGCGTGGGTGGCGTCGGCGCCGATCATGCGTTCGCGGCCGGGGGGTGGCTCGGTGGCCAGGTAGCCGGAGACGTAGCGGGCGGCCAGGCCGTGGGAGCGTAGGCAGGCGGCGGCGAGGCGGGCGAAGTCCTGGCAGACGCCTTCGCGGGCGGTGAAGACGTCGGCGACGCTGGTGCTCACCGTTGTCGAGCCGGTGCGGTAGTGGAAGTCGTGGTGGATGCGGGAGTTGAGTTCGGTGATCGCCTCCAAAAGTGGGCGGCCCGGGGTGAAGCTCTGCGCGGCATAGGCTTTGACGTCGGGTGTGATTTCGGGCTGGGTCAGGTCGAGGGTGAATTCGACGGCGAGGGGGCCGGTGCTCGCAGTCGGACGGGCCTGTTCCCAGGGGAGATCGGCGTCCGGTGGTGGGGGTTGGTCGACTTCGACGAGCGATTCGGCGGTCACCACGAGTCGGCGATGTTCCTGTGTCACATGGAAATACGTGGTGGCGTTGCCGTATACGTCGGGGCCTGCCGAGCGGTCGGACGGGCCGGGGTCGATGTGGATGTCGTGGGCGAGCAAGCGCTGGCCGGGAAACTCTCGTGGTGTGAGATACGCACGTCCGTAGGAACTGCTCACCTCATCGGAGTAGGCGTAGGTGGTGTGGTGCAGCACGCGGTAGGTGCTCATCCGACCACCCTCGCGCTGCCCCACAGGGGCTGAATGCCCTGCGGCACGGTCAACTTGGAAGTCTCGAACGATTCGGCCAGCTTGCGCAACCGCAAGTGCACCCCTTCCAGCAGTTCCACCAGTTCGGTGCGCACACCGTCGTCGGCGTGTTCCAGATCGGCGGGGTCGACCCGCCGCACCATGCGTTGCGCGTCGGCGAGCAGGCGTTGCGAACGCGACGTACCCGAACTGCCCGGCAGCGCCTGGAAACCGGTTTCGAGCCGGTCGAGTTGGTACACCAGCGAGCGGGGGTTGGCGGCGTCGAACAGCAACAGATCGGCCAGGGCAACGATCTGCGGCGCCCCACGATGTCTACGCCGGTACATGACCGCCGACTCGGTGGCCGCGAGCACCGCGTCGAACAGCACCTGCTCCTCCTCCGCCGGATGCTCACGCGCGAGCGTCGATTCGAGCAGCGCCGTCAGCGCGAGCCCGCGCTCCACCCGCTTGCCGATCTCCATCACCTGCCAACCCGTGTCGCGCACAAGGGATTCCGCACCGATGCCCGACAGGGCGAGCAGGGCCGCCAGCGACAGCGAATGCACCGACGACATCGCCGTCTCACCCTCGGCACCACGGAATTCGGCCAGCGCCCGGTCCACCGCACCGAGGATCATCCAGGTATCCCCCGACGCCTGGTCGCGCACAGCCCGAGCCGCCGACCCGTAATGGTCGATCGCGTAGGCCAACGACCCGGCCCGCTGCCGATCCCCGGTCAACGCCGCCAGATACCGGAACCCTGCCGCCGATGCCCCGACGACGCGAGACGCCGCGGCCGTTACGTCCGCGACCTCCGAACCGGGAGACGACTCTTCCTCGGCAGCCCTCGGCACGCGAGACACGCCGGTGCTCGACGCCTCCGGCGAGTCCGCACCGGACCCACTGTCGGCAGGCACCCCCGCCGCTCGCTCGGCGGGCTCCTCCATCGCCTCGAGAACACGGTCGGTACCGGTTGTCACCGCGAGCGCGTGCCACAGAACCGGCAGCGCCGCACCGCCTTCCAGCCACGGCCGGTAGCGATAGTCCTGATAGACATCGTGGGTCGCGGCGAGCAGCCGGACCACCGATTCGGCTCGTTCGCCGTAGCGACCCATCCAGAACAGGTCGTTGAGGACGCGCGGGGAACTCACCGCCTCCACCACCGGCGCGGCGCGGCGCGTGCGGTCCTCGTGCGGCAGATCGGCGGCGGCGGGCGCGGCGGCCGGGGCCGCCCGGACCCAGACATCCTTGGCCGCCACCTTGATCGCGACATGACCCGGTTCGCGCCGCAACCACTGCTGGCCGAGACCACCGGCCATCGCCGTGTACCCACCACGCCGCGCCAGCGAGAACAACCGCATCCCCACCGGGGCGGGCGCCAGCCCCGACCGCTCCTGCACCGACGGCGCGACGGAGAATTCGGCGGGTTCCTGACCCACCCACCGCCACGTCTCGGCCTCGATCCGTGCCGCGAGTTCCGCGCGTTCGGCGGCGGTGAGATTCGGCCCGAAGATGGTCGTCCCGTCGACAGCCGAACGGATCACCAGTTCACCGACATGGGAAACCAGATGGGCGCGTTCGGTTTCCATCTCACCCCAGTACGACTGCACCCCGTCGAGCAGCAGTTCCTCACCGAGGACCGTCCGCGCGATCCGTGGCAGGCACACGCTCAGCGCGGGTGATTCGAGCAGCCCGCTGCCGAGGGTGTTGACCACCGTCACCGCTCCGCGCCGCAACACCTCGACCAACCCCACGACCCCGAGCCGCGAATCGGGACGCAAGTCCAGCGGATCGGCGAATTCCGCGTCGACGCGTCGCAACACCACATCGACCCGTTCGAGACTGCCGAGCGACCGCATCCACAGCGCACCGTCGCGCACGACCAGATCAGCGCTCTCCACCAGCGGGAAACCGAGGGTCTGCGCCAGATAGGCCTGGTCGAAGGCGGTTTCGGACTGCGCACCCGGACTCAGCACGACCACAACGGGTTCCGCGCCGTCGGCCGATTCGGGGGCCGCCTCGGCGAGCATCGACCGCATCGCCCGCGCGAACGGGCTCAGCGGACGTGGCCCGGCGTGTTCGAACGACTCCGGGATCGCCGAGGCGACAACGCGGCGGTCGGCCAGCGCGTACCCGGCGCCCGACGGCGCCTGCGCCCAGTCGGCGAGCACCCGGAAGTCACCGTCACCGAACCGGCTGATGTCGCAGCCGTGCAGGAACAACTGATGCGTGCCGGGCACGGTGATGCCGTGCGCGGCACGCACGTACCCGGCACTGCCGAACACCACCTGCGGCGGCAGTACACCGGAGGTGAGCAGCCTGCGCGGCCCGTACACATCGGTGAGCACCTCGTCGAGCACACGGGAACGCTGCACGAGGCCCGCTTCCAGGCGGGTCCAGTCGTCGGCGGAGACCAGCAGCGGGATGGGATCGAGCCGCCACGGTCGGGCGCTGCCGTCGGGGCCGCTGTAGGTGACGCCGTCGTCCTCGATCCGCCTGCGCACCCGGTGATCGATGTCGGCCAGGCCCGCGACACCGCGCTCGGCGAAGGCCGCCGACAGTTCGGCCCACATCGGGCGAACCCGGCCCTGACCGTCGACCAGTTCGTCGTAATAGCCCCGGGTCGGCCCGCCGCATTCGTCGAACGGCGCGTCGGCCCGGCTCGCGGACCGGTACCGGGCGAACTGCTCGGCCACCTGCGCCCGCACGCCCGGCGCGAGTCGCGCCTCATCGAGCTCGGTCACGGGCCCTCCGTATCGTCGCCGGTCGACACCACGTACATCGGCCCCGATTCTCCCCCGCCACCGTCCCGAGCGGAGTGTTCCCGCCCTCGGTGAGTTCGGTCCGAGCACCTACGTAGGGTTGACCAGGTGAGCTACGACCACATCCTTCTGCCGTCGGGCGCGGCCTCCTCCCTCGACGAGATCGACGCCTACCTGACCGCGCAGGAAGGTCTGCCCGAAACCGACGCCATCGCCGAGATCGCGGCCGAACTCAACGCCCGCGACAGCGCGCTGCCCGAGGAGGACGGCTTCCTCAGCAGTCCCGTCAGCGGCCCGACCGGCGACACCCTGTTCGTGCCGTCGCCGTACGACGCGATCGGCTTCGTCCGCAATCTGCTGTTCGACCTGGCCACCCCGCGCGGCTACGCCGTCTACGACCCGCAGCTGTCGTGGCTGATCGATCCCGCCGGGCACATCCCGATCGCCGTCACCCACGGCGGCGCAGGCGAATTCCCTTATCTCACCGAGGAATTGGCGCACCGATGGGTAGCGGGCCTGGCCGCACCGAACCCGTACCTGATCGTCGAACGCGGCGAACAGAGCTACATCCAGACCTACCGCGACCCCGACGGCACCTACACCCTCGAATACCGCGACGGCTCGGCCGACCGGCATTTCGGGACGAAACTCGGCGACGCCGCCGAGGTCGCCCGCATCATCTGGGACTGGACCAACGGCAAACCCGTTGCCGACGAAGCGAACTGGGCCCGGGTCGAGCTCTAGAGCGCCCGGCGACCCGACAGCGCACGACCGAGCGTCAGCTCGTCGGCGAACTCCAGGTCACCACCCATCGGCAGGCCCGACGCCAACCGGGTCACGGTGAGCCCGGGGAAATCGCGCAGCATGCGCACCAGATAGGTGGCGGTCGCCTCGCCCTCGGTGTTCGGGTCGGTCGCGATGATGACCTCGCTCACGTCGACACCGTCGTCCTGATTACCGATGCGGGTCAACAGCTCCCGGATCCGCAACTGGTCGGGTCCGACACCGCTGAGCGGATCGAGCGCACCACCGAGCACGTGGTAGCGACCACGGAACTCGCGGGTGCGCTCGATCGCCTGCACATCCTTGGGTTCCTCGACCACACAGATCATGGTGCGGTCGCGGCGGGGGTCGGCGCAGATCCGGCACAGCTCGCCGTCGGCGACGGTGCCGCACGACACGCAGAACTGCACGCCGTCGCGCACCTTCTGCAGCACGGCCTGCAACCGGTCGATCTCCGGCGGCTCCACCTGCAGCAGATGAAAAGCGATGCGCTGCGCGCTCTTCGGACCGACGCCGGGCAGCTTGCCCAGCTCGTCGATCAGATCCTGTACCGGCCCCTCATACATCAGAAATCAGGCAGTCCGGGCATCGAACCGCCGAGGCCCTGCGACAGCGGGCCGAGCCGTTCGGCGGCCAGCTGCTGCGCGTTGGCCATCGCGTCGTTGATCGCGCCGATCACCAGGTCCTGCAGACCGTCGACATCGGACGGGTCGACGACCTTGGGGTCGATGGTGAGGGCGGTGATCTCGCCGCTCACCTTGATGGTCGCCTGCACGAGACCGCCACCGGCCTGGCCCTGCACCTCCGATTCGGCGAGCTCGGCCTGGGCCTGCATCACGGCCTGCTGCATCTGCTGGGCCTGGGCAAGCAGCGCTTGCATGTCGAACTGACCATCACCGGGTTGCACGAAGGCTCCTGTGTTGTCGGCGGCTGGCGCCGCGGGTTTTCGGCCCCGTGAGCCGCGGCCGACGACCGGATGGTGCATCGGGTGGGGGCTCGGGCCTTGTCCACGTACCAGCCTAGTCGGGGTGCCCGGAGGGCGGTGGCTGGCCTTCGGCGTTGCGCGCGGCCTAGGATCGGGACAGGTCGGGCTACGGGTCAGCAACCCTAGGAGATCGGATGAATGCCATGCGTGCTCGTCTGGTGACCACATCGGCTCTGTGTGCGAGCCTGCTCGTTCTCACCCCGGTCGGCGCCGCCGCCGATCCACCGACACCCGTCGCCGACTACGGCGCCGGATGCGTGCTCGACCCCGGCAATCGTGCCGCGACCATCGACTCACTGCGGTTCCGCTGCAGTGTCGGCCAACAGGACCAGATCTACCGCGACGCGGGCGCCGGTGCGGTGCCGATGGGCGTCACCAACGGCTGGGTGCTCCGTCCGGAACGGCTGGACGGCATCGCGCAGTCGGTGTGGATCGGCAAGGTGTTCCGCACGGGCCCCGACGGCGGCACACTGACGAACCGGGTCACCGGCGCCGGACTCGAGGCCTTCCCGGCCGATGTCTACCGGGCGCCCTCGATCCTCGACGCCGCCCCGGCCTGGGCCCTGAACTACCCCTCGCCGGTCTACGACGAGATCAGAGAGGTCACGCCCGGCGTCTGGCTCGGCTATTCCTGGTGGCGCGGCGGCGGCCTGCTCGCGGCATTCGTGCTCACCCCGGCCTGATCGTTGACCTTCCCGCTACTGGAGGGTGTTGGCTTGTCTCCATGACAGCCACCGTGACGATCGGCGAGTTCGCCCGCCTCACGCTTCTGAGCGTCAAGACGCTGCGCTACTACCACGAGATCGAGTTGCTCGAGCCGGTCGCGGTGGCACCCGGTTCCGGGTACCGCCGCTACTCCGTCGACCAGGTCGAGCAGGCGCACCTCATCCGCAGGCTGCGCGATCTGGCCATGCCGCTGCCACGAATCCGCGAGGTACTCGCCGCGCCCGACCCGACCACGCGCGACGCGACCCTGCGCGAACACCTCAGCGCGATGGAAGCCGAACTGCAGCGCACCAGGGACGTGGTCACCTCGTTGCGCGCGCTGCTCACCGTGCCCGCGCCGATGCTGCGGGTGGAATACCGGATCGAGCCGGCGTGCACCGCGCTCACCCGCACCGACCGGGTCGCCCGCGACGCCATCGGCGAATGGTGCGGTCTCGCCTTCGACCAGCTGTTCCAGACGGTGCTCGCCGCGGGCGTGACACCGGGCGGAATCGCGGGCGCCACCTACTCGACCGAATTCTTCACCGACGAATCGGGCGAGGTGAGCGCCTACCTGCCACTTCCCCCGGGCACGGAACTCACCCCGCCACCCGGCCTCGAACTCACCGACATGCCCGCCCGCCGCTACGCCGTGGCCGTGCACACCGGCGCGTTCGACGACTTCGACCGCACCTACGGCGCCCTCGGCAGCTATGTCGCCGAACACGACGAAGCCCTGGCCGACGAACCGATCCGCGAGCGCTACCTCGTGGGACCGCAGCACACCGACAACCCGGCCGAATACCGCACCGAAGTGTGCTGGCCCATCACCGAAGGAGAAACCCGATGACCCTCGCCATCGCCAATGTCGTCGTCGACTGCCACAACGCGGCCGCCCTCGCCGAGTTCTACGCCCAACTGCTCGACGTGCCCGTCGAACCGGCGGCCTCACCGTTCTTCGCCGAGATCGGCCGGTCGACAGGCATGTCGCCGGTGCTGATGTTCATCCAGGTGCCCGACCGGACGCCGGGCAAGAACGCCGTGCACCTGGACTTCCACTCGACGCAGTGGGCCGATGCCCTCGAACGCGCGATCGGCCTTGGCGGCAAGCACATCGGCGACTTCGACCAGTACGGCGTGCAGTGGGTGACCGTCGCCGATCCCGAGGGCAACCTCTTCGACATCGGCAAATACTGACTCAGGCCAGTTCGCGCTTCAGGTTCTCCAGCAGCTCGGCCTGGATCTTCTTCAGGCCGAGCGGCGCGAAGATGCCCTCGAAGATGCCGCCGATGCCGCCCGCACCCTTCCAGGTGGTGCGCACGGTGACGCGCGAACCGGTGCCCTCGGGCGTGACGGTCCAGGTGTTGACCATCGAGGAGTTGGCGTCGCGCTCGGTGAGAATCGAGTCCGCGACCGTCACACTGGCACGCACGTTGCGCACCCGCTTCTCGGTGGCCTGCAGGGTCCACTCCACCACGGTGCCCGCGCCCTTACCGCCCTCGATCACCTTGTAGTCGCGGTAGTGCGAGGAGAGGATGCGCGGACGAACCGTCTCGTAGTCGCCGATCGCCTCGAGGGTGCGCTGCGGATCCGCCGCGACGACGATCGAACTGCTTGCACTGACCTGACCCACCGTTGACTCCTGTGTTTTTTGGAGCGCTGGCGCGCTCGAGTTCGCGGCCCCGCCGGTCCCGACGATAGGCGGGGCTGGGTTACATCTTGCCTTGCGCCCCACTGCGTTGCCCTGTCAGGTGGGCCGGGAAGAAACAGCTGAGTGACATTTCACCGTGGCGTGCATCTATCTGGTAGCCGGGCGGGCGGGCGCGTACTAGCGTCGACACAGTGGCAGTGAGTCTTTTGGGTAGGGCCGGCCACGAACCGGCCGCACGCGAGTCTGGATACGCCGCGCACCGCGCGGGTGTGGAGCGACTGCTGGCAAGCTATCGCGCCATCCCACCGGGTGCCGTCGTCCGGTTGGCGAAGAAGACATCGAACCTTTTCCGTGCCAGGGCGGCGACGACCGCGCCCGGGCTCGACGTGTCGGGGCTGGGGCAGGTGATCGCCGTCGACCCGCAGGCCAGAACCGCCGACGTGGCAGGCATGACCACCTACGAGGACCTGGTGGCGGCCACCCTTCCCTACGGGCTCGCCCCGCTGGTGGTTCCGCAGCTCAAGACCATCACCCTCGGTGGCGCCGTCACCGGGCTCGGCATCGAGTCGACCTCGTTCCGCAACGGTCTCCCGCACGAATCCGTGCTGGAAATGGACATCCTGACCGGGTCGGGCGAGATCCTCACCGCGACGCCGACCGGCGAGCACGCCGACCTCTTCCACGGTTTCCCCAACTCCTACGGCACCCTCGGCTACTCCGTTCGCCTGAAAATCGAGCTCGAAGCTGTCAAGCCCTATGTCGCGCTGCGGCACGTGCGGTTCCACGACCTGCGCACGCTGGAAACCGAGCTGGAACGCATCGTCACTGAGCGCTCCTACCAGGGCGAACAGGTCGACTACCTGGACGGCGTCGTCTTCAGCGCCACCGAGAGCTACCTGACCCTCGGCGGGCAGACCGACGAACCCGGCCCGGTCAGCGACTACACCGGCATGGACATCTACTACCGCTCCCTGCAGCACGACGACGGCGTGAAGACCGACCGGCTCACCATCGCCGACTACCTGTGGCGCTGGGACACCGACTGGTTCTGGTGCTCACGCGCCTTCGGCACCCAGAACCCGAAGATCCGCCGGTTCTGGCCCAAGTCGTTGCGCCGCAGCAGCTTCTACTGGAAGCTCGTCGCGCTCGACCGCAAGTACCACTTCGACGACCGGCGCCGGGCCCGCAAGGGACTCGCGCCGCAGGAGCGGGTGGTGCAGGACATCGAGGTGCCGGTCCACCGCACCGCCGACTTCGCCGAGTGGTTTCTGCGCGAGATCCCGATCGAACCGATCTGGCTGTGCCCCTTGCGTTTGCGCGAGACCGGCGCCGCCGACGGCAGCCGACCGTGGCCGCTGTACCCCCTCGAACCGCGCCACACCTACGTCAACTTCGGATTCTGGTCGGCGGTGCCCACCGTGCCCGGTCAGCCGGAGGGGGCTGCCAACCGCGCCATCGAGAAGATCGTCTCCGAATTCGACGGACACAAGTCCCTGTACTCGGACTCCTATTACGACGAGGCAGAATTCGCGAAGCTCTACGGCGGCCAGACCTATACCGCATTGAAGAACCGTTACGACCCGGACCAACGACTGCTGAATCTGTATTCGAAGGCGGTGCAACGCAAGTGACGACATTCAAGGACAGATCCGAGATCCTCGCCGAGCTGGGAACCCGGCTCAGCATCGCGGAGGTGTTCGAGAGCCTCATCGACGGTGACATCCCTGTCCGGCTGACGGCCTACGACGGCAGCGCGACCGGGCCCGCCGATTCGCCCTACACCCTCGACATCAAGAACCCGCGCGGCATCAACTACCTGGCCACCGCACCCGGCGACCTCGGCATGGCCCGCGCCTACATCGCGGGCGACATGGTGGCGCAGGGGGTGCACCCCGGTGACCCGTACGACATCTTGAAGGCCATGCAGGACATGAAGTTCCATCGTCCGTCGGCCCTGTCGCTGGTGACCATCGCCCGCTCGCTCGGCTGGGAGCGGCTCAAGCCGATCGCCCCGCCGCCGCAGGAGACTCTGCCGCGCTGGCGCCGCATCGCCCTGGAAGGCTTACGCCACTCCAAGACTCGCGACGCCGAGGCGATCCACCACCACTACGACGTCTCCAACAAGTTCTACGAATACGTGCTCGGCCCGTCGATGACCTACACCTGCGCGGTGTACGGCGACCGCGACTGGACCCTCGAGCAGGCACAGGAGAACAAGTACCGGCTGATCTTCGACAAGCTGCGCCTGAAGGAAGGCGACCGGCTGCTCGACATCGGCTGCGGCTGGGGCGGCATGGTCCGTTACGCCGCCAAGCGTGGCGTGCGCGTCATCGGTGCCACGCTCTCGGCCGAACAGGCGGCGTGGGCGCAGCAGAAGATCGTCGAGGAAGGGCTCGCCGACCTCGCCGAAGTCCGCCACAGCGACTACCGCGACATCGTCGAGGGCGAGTTCGACGCCGTCTCCTCGATCGGTCTCACCGAACACATCGGGGTGCACAACTACCCCTTCTACTTCGGTTTCATCAAGGACAAACTCCGCGACGGCGGCCTGTTCCTCAACCACTGCATCACCCGCCCCGACAACACCCGAACCACCAAGGCCGGCGACTTCATCGACCGCTACGTCTTCCCCGACGGCGAACTCATCGGCTCGGGCCGCATCATCTCCGAGATCCAGAACCTCGGCCTCGAGGTCCTGCACGAGGAGAACCTGCGCGAGCACTACGCCCTCACCCTGCACGAATGGTGCAAGAACCTGGTCGCCAACTGGGACGCCTGCGTCGACGAGGTAGGCGAGGGCACGGCAAAGGTCTGGGGCCTCTACATGGCAGGCTGCCGCCTCGGCTTCCAGCGCAATGTCGTCCAACTCCACCACGTCCTCGGCGTGAAACTGAACAAGAACGGAACCTGGGACGTGCCGTTGCGGCCCTGGTGGCAGCCCTAGTACGGTGACCGGCCCGGGTGACCGGGCCGGTCAAGTCAGCAGTTCGTCGAGGAAATGGCCGGGCATTCCGTCCAGGATCGGATGCTGCTGGGTGTCGTGAGCCTGGGTGCGCAGGACGTGTAGGAGGCCGACCACGCCGGGGCCCGCGTCGAGCAAGGGGCGGGTCCAGCCGAGGTCGGCGCAGGTGCGCAGGACCGGCAGGACCAGGTTGGTTGCCTCGCCGATCCAGCCTGCCGCCGCGAGGCATTCCGCGAGTAGCAGGGTGGCGTCCAGTTCCGCGCGGGGGCGGGATTGTTCGAGGACACGCGAATACAGCACGCGGGCGTGGCGGGCGGCGCGGTCGTCGGCGCGCAGGCGCTGTTCGGTGAGGAGGGTGCGGATTTCGGCGACCTGCCTCGCCTCGGTGATGAGGGCGGCGGCGCCCGTTTTGCGGCGTCCGCCGTTGCCCGACGGGTCGACGACGATCCCGTTGGCGCCGTTGCCCGGCGGCAGCCCGAGGCGCGAGCGTTCCGCACGCACATGGGCGTCGAGGCGGGCCAGGCTGTTGGCCGCGGCCACGCGCGCGCCCTCCTCGAGCCGGGCGGCGGCGGTGTACTGGTCGCCGAGGGCGGCTTTCACGCGCGCTCCGATGACGAAGGTCGCGACGAGGAAGTCGACGGGGCCCACGCGCGTGAGCAGCTGGTGGCTCTCGTCGAGCAGCCGGTCGGCCATGGCCAGGTCACCGCGCCGGTAGGTCACCTCACCCAGCATGGCTGCCGCCACGCGCGCGGCGTCCGAGCGCGGCCCGGCCCTGGTGCGTGCTGTCTCGTAGGCCTCTTCGAGACAGGCGGTGGCCGTGGCGATATCGAGTTGTTCATAGGCCGCGGCGGCGCGGGCGCAGAGCCCGAAGACCGGGCCGAGCGGGTCTTTGGACCGAGCGTGATATTCGGCCGCCCAGTCCTGGGTGTCGGTGGCCGCGGCGAAATCGAACTCGCACAGGCGCACGAACGACATCAGGTTGGCCGCCGTCGAGACGATCCAGTCCGGCAGGCCGTCCGGCGCTTCCAGGCAGGTGGCTAGCTGATCGGCCACGCCCTCGGTGTCGTCGTGGGCCACCCGGTCGGCCGCTTCGAGAACCGTTGCCGCGCAGCGTTCTTCCGCCTGCTCGGGACCGCCGGTGCTGCCCCGGGCCAGCAGATTCGACAGCCTGCCGAGGGCGGTGCGGGCGGTGCCGGACTGTTGCAGGTTCATATTGGCCCGTGCCACCGCCATCAACAGCTTCGACCGCGAACTCACCTGCTGCATGGGCAGTTTCGACACACTGCCGAGCAACGTCGCCAGCCGTGACCCGTCGATGAGGTCCATGCCGCCGCTTTCCAGCAGGTCGGCGGCCAGTTTGAGATCGGTCGCGGCCAGCGCGTGATCCACCGACTTGCGCAGCAATTGATGCTCCGCGTACCAGCGAGCGGCCTTGCGGTGCAGCACCTTCGAGCGCCCCGGGTGGTCGCGTTCGAGACGAGCGCGCAGGTGCTCGGCGAACAGCGGCTGCATGCGATACCACTCCGGATCGTGCGGGAGCCGATGCAGGAACAGCTCGCGCTGCTCGGCCTGCTCCAGCAGAGCGGCACCGTCGGGCACGTCGGCGAGCAGGGTGGCCAGCGAACCGTTCACCCGCTCCACCACCGAGATCGCCATCAGGAATTCCAGCAGGTCCGGTTCCAGCGTGTCGAGTACGTTCTCGGCCAGATACTCGCGCATCCCGTGCCCGCCTTCGGCGAGCTGCACCAGCAGCTGACCGGGATCGGCGGTGCCGCGCAGCGTCAGGCTCACCAGCTGGATGGCGGCGGGCCACCCGTCTGTCGCGGCGTGGATCTGCTCGACCTGTTCGTCGGTGAGCGCGAACCCGTTGCGCTCCACCAGGATCTGGCGGGTTTCCGACTCGGTGAGCCGCAACGCCGCCGCGTCGAGCTCGACCAGCTCGTCGCGCACCCGCAGCCTGCTGATCGGCAATCCGGCCTGGTCGCGGCTGGTCACGACGAAACGCACATGGTGACAACCGTTGTCGAGCAGCGCCGCCATCGCCCGGTGCACGCCGGGGTCCTGCACGCGGTGCCAATCGTCGACGATGACGACCACCGGCCGGTCACTGGCGTGGATCTCGTCGATCAGCGTGGCGATCACGAACGCCACCGCATCGGACGGGCGTTCCTCCAGCACCTGCTCGAGCCCGGCGCCGACATCGGGACGCACCCGCCGGATCGCCTGGATCAGGTGCGCGAGGAACCAGATCTCGCTGTCGTCGTCGGAGTCGATACCGAGCCAGGCCACCGGAATATCGCGGGCGGCGAGGTCGGCGCGCCACTGGGTGGCGACGGTGCTCTTGCCGAAGCCGGCGGGCGCGTGGATCAGCGCGAGCCTGCGCAGACCACCCGAACGCAGGATGTCGAGCAGTCGCGGTCGGGGGAAGGGATCTCGCGCCGGGGTCGGCGGGCGGAACTTGGTCGCGGCGGTGGGCGGCAGGGTGCCGGTGGTCGGCTTGTGCACCGACACCGACGCGCCCGCCGGCTGCAGGGTGAGCGGCCAGCTGCGGCGCGCGGTGACCGCTTTGAGGGCTTCCGGTGGTGGCTCGGCGAGCTCGTCGCCGGTGACGAGCAGCGCCATCTCGTCGGGCATCTGACCGTGGGCGCGCTGCACGTCGCGCAGGAGTTCGCCGAATTCGTAGGCCGAGGCCGGGCGATCGGCCGGGTCCTGGGCCATGGCCTTTTCGATGGCGGCGGCCACATCGGCGGGGAAGTCCTTGGCGCGCAGGTCGGGGACGGCCTGCGTGGTGATGCGCAGGAACTGGGCGACGACCTTCTCCCCCGCCTGCCGCTCGAACGCGGCATGGCCGGTGAGCAGCGCGAACAGGGTGGCGCCGAGCCCATAGATATCGGACTGCACGGTCGGTTCATGGCCTTTGAGTACCTCGGGGGCCGTGAACGCGGGCGAACCGGTGATGAGGCTGCTCGAGGTCTGGAAGCCGCCGGGAATGCGGGCGATACCGAAATCGGTGAGCTGCGGTTCGCCGTAACCGCTGATGAGGACGTTGGCCGGCTTCACATCGCGATGCAGGATGCCCGCCCGGTGCGCCGACTCGATCGCCGCCGCCAGCTTCACGCCGGCGCGCAGGGTGTCTTCCCAGGTGAGCGGGCCGCGATCGTGGATGAGACGCTCCAGCGAGCCGCGCGGGCAGTACGGCATCACGATCAGCGGCAGGCCGGTGCCCGTGACGTCGACCTGCAGGATATCGACGATATTCGGGTGGCCCGACAGCCTGCCCATGGCCTGTTCCTCGCGCAGGAACCGCTCGCGGCTCTCCTGATCGATCTCCGAGGACAGCACCTTCACCGCGACGACGCGATCCAGCGCGGGCTGCACCGCCCGATACACCACACCGAACCCGCCGCGCCCGATCTCGGTGGCGTCGGTCAACCCCATCGCGTCGAGTTCGGCGACCACGGCCTCGTCGGTCTCACCCGGCGCGGTGGTCCGTTGCGTATCGGTCCCGACCGGCGACGATCCGGGTCGCCCATCCTGGATGCGCGTCGGCTCCGGTTCCATGTGACCACCTCTCGATTCGAAATGGCGTCACCGGTCTTACATATCCAAGCTAGCGCGATCCGGCATCCAACGGGTGGAGATTCGATGCAGTGGCGGCAACGGATGGCCCGACGGTCAGCGAACGGCCAGAACGATCACCTGACTGCGCTGACGTGCGCTGAAGTTGTTGTCCGCGACCAGCACCAAGGTCCGCTCGCCGGAGGACAGCCGAGGTCCCCATGTCATCGCCTCGATGTTGTCGACGGCCGCGACGCCGAGGTCGGTGAGGTCGGCGACGAGACGTTTGGTCACCGGACGCGCACCCGCGACGGGCGCGTCGAGGATATTCGTCGCGCCTGCCGTATCGATCTCGAAAACACGGACCCGGTTGCCCGCACCCTCGGCGAAGGCGCGCTCGAGCACCAGGAATCGGGTCGGGTCGACGGGATCGACGGCCAGGATCGCGGTGACGCCGTTGCTCGCCCGCCCGGGCTCCGGACGCGAATCTGTGAAGACCGGTTCGAGCGGATACGGGTACTGGGCGAGGAGTGGGCCGAACCTGGCCTGCACGGTGATCCGGGTGGTCGCGCCGCTCGTCGGCGTGGCCTCGGGCCCGTCGCCGAGCAGGGGTCCTTCCAGCGCGGTGACGAACAAGGCGCCGCCCGCCGCGAAGGTCGCCGCTTCGAGTGCCTGGTTCTGGCGTGGGCCCGAATCCGGCAGCATGCGTTCGTTTTCCGGGATCGGCAATTCGGCGACGAGACTTCCGTCGGATCGGGCGACGCGCACCGAGGGATCGGCAAGCACTCCGGCCCGCTCGCCCTCCTGCGTCCAGAAATAGTCGCCGGTCAGTGGGTCGACCCGAATGTCCTCCGGGTCGACCGACTTCGGCGGATACATCGAACCATCGGCGCGACGCAACGGAACGGTTCCGGTGAATTCCACCGCCCCCACACCGGTGTCACCGAGCGGGATCCGCGCCGTGTACACCCGGGCCGGGCTCTTCTCGGAGCGATCGTCGCTGATCAGCACGAAATCGTCGCTGCCGGGCCGGTAGTCGATGCCCGACAACCCGCCGACCACCGTGCCTCGAAAATCCAGGTCGTGCTCGATGACCTGCTCCCCGAGCACCCGCACCATCGGTTCGGCGTCACCGACCGGGGCCCACACCCCGGCCAGTACCGCACCGAACACCACCGCACCCAGCCGACGTCCCATGACCGGCACGCTAGCCACCCCGGAGTGCCGTCGGGTGAACGCCGTTCGAATACTTCCACCGACCCGGCCGGACAGCGCCGATCGGTAAGCTCGGGGGCAGGCTCGGGCGCGATTGTCGTCCGTGGAAGGGGGAGCTGAGATGACTTATCCACCACAGGATCCCGCGCCGTGGGGGCAGCCGTCGAAGGAGACGGCGTATCCACAGTTCGCGCAGGAAGTTCCGCCGCTCGCGCCGCCGCCGCGCAACTCCGGCGGGGCGTGGATCGTCATCGCGCTGGTGGTGGTCGCTGGGCTTGTCGGCGGCACCGGTTTGCTGGTGTGGGCGGGTAACAACGGGGTGGACGGTTCCGCGGTCGCGGCGTCGGCGACGGATGTGCCGTCGACCCGCAAGCCGACCACGACCAGCACCACGGGTAAACCACCGTCGAAATCCGGTGAGCGCCTGAGTTATACCGATTACGAAGGGCCGTGGGATTTCAAGTTCGACAATGTCGAATTGCACGCGGATTGGGTGGACGGCCGCGATCACACCAATTGCGCCCCCATTGAGCACGCCGGGAAACTCACCGAACTCGGTTGTCAGTACGCCGCCGAACTGGTGTTGTCCGCCGAAGGCGGCAGCTTGAAATTCACCCAGTTCATCCTGGCGATGCCGGACAAGGCCACCGCCGAGGCCGCCGCCGACAAGATCGAGGACAAAGACTTCGAACTGCGCCCCGGCAGCTACATCAAGGATTTCGCCACCGGAAAATGGCGCGCGGGTTCACAGGCCGAGTTCGTGGTGATCACCCTGGCAACCGCCACCTCCGCCGTCGACGCGGCCACCGTCGAGAAATACCTCCGCTACCGCCACACCGACATCATCACCGCCATCCTGTTCCGGTAACACCCGCTCATCCGCATGAACTTCGACGCGCCCGAGGAAACCCGGCCGTTCGAACAGAACAAGGGTCGACTCGACCTGGTCAACACCGAAGCAGGCCCGGTCGGGCGGGCCGTCTTCGAACCCGGCTGGCGCTGGAGCGACCACGTGAAGCCGATCGCGGGCACCGACAGCTGCCAAGCACCCCACATCGGCTACTGCCTCTCGGGCCGCATCGTCGTCGCCATGGACGACGGCGAACAACAGGAATTCGGCCCCGGCGACGTCATGGTCATCCCCCCGGGCCACGGCGCCTGGGTCGTCGGCGACGAACCCTGCGTCATGCTCGACTGGCAGGGCTACGCCGACTACGCCAAACCCCACTGATACGCCGACAAATGCCGGTCCTCTTGGCAGTCACCGGCATCTGCCAAGGGGGCTGGCCCAGGTCAGCAGTTAGTCCGTCGCTTTCGGGTGCGCGGGGCCAGCTGCCACAATCCAAACAACACGTGCGGTCTCGTCCGGGCAGTACCAGACTCGTCCGCCTCCGGTGACTTCGTACTGCCACTGATCGAAGGTCACCCCGCCGACAATATGGGTAGACAACGCGCCCTTGAGCTTGGCCTGCCGTGAAGGGTTCTCGGGCATCGTCGGCCGCTCGGTCAACACGATCCAGGCCTCCCAGGTGCTGGCACGTGCTGCTCGGCACAACTCCTCCCAGCCCTTGGCGGCGGCGGTAGTCGCGAAACGCGCTTCCCACATTCCGGGCCGCCTTGGTGGCGCGACCCGGTCACCCCGCTTCGGCGACACGCTAGTCCACCTCTGGTTCGGGCACCGGACCGAAGTCGGTGTCGATCGGCTCCGTCAGCTGCTCGACCAGTCGCGGATCGGCGTAGATGTAGGCGGTGTTGCGCCAGTCATGCACAGTGCGATGCACCAGCGACCACTCGCCCAGTTCAGCCGAAGCCTGGAACGACCGTGCGAATTCCTTCACGAACAGCGCCTGTTCCGACTTCGGCAACAGATCTACCCACGGGAATTCATCCATCAAAGCCGCTGCCGCGATATCGGCAGGCAAGTGCATCAAGACGTTGCGCAGCGCACGCGCGGCGGCGATCGCACCTTCGGACTGACCATGCGCCCGGTCCTCGCGTGTCAGTAACAGGGCCGCGCCGTCGCGGCGCCGCACCCGCACGTCCCCCTCATCGGCCAACCGCGCCACCTGCTTCGGGTCGCGCTGTAGCTCGCTCCACTGCACTTCGGTGATCATCCGCCTACCTCAGCTATACGGCCCCGAACTTCTGAATTTTTTCAGAACTCACCCCAAGTATGACACGGACGACCACGATGTCTAAGGGCGAATACGCCGACAGCCCCGGCTCGCGGTGGCGAGGCGGGGCTGTCGGGTCAGCAGCGCCGGGGTGGGGCGCTGGTGGTTACTACTTGCGCAGGGAGGCCGGGACCTCGAAGCGGGGGCCGAACTTCTTGGCCAGTTCGTCGGCGCGGGCCACGAAGGCCTCCTGGCCACCGGGGTAGCCGACGATGAACTGGTGCGAGCCGCCCGACCAGGCCGGGAAGCCGATGCCGAAGATCGAGCCGATATTCGCGTCGGCGGTGCTGGTGAGCACGCCTTCGTCGAAGCACTTCTGGGTCTCGATGGCCTCGGCGAACATCATCCGGTCCTTGAGGTCCTGGAAGGTGACACCCTCCGGAAGCTCACGCTGCGAGTTGTACAGCGAACGCAGCTCGCTCCACAGGCCCACAGCCTTGCCGTCGACGTAGTCGTAGAAGCCGGCACCGCCCGCCTTGCCCTTGCGGTCGAACTCGCCGACCAGCTTGTCGAGCACCGCGGCGGTGGTCTCCGCGGCAGCGTTCAGCTCGCCACCGGCGGCCTTGATGGCGTCGGCGGTCTCCTTGTAGATCTTCTGCATGGTGGTGAAGTTCAGCTCGTCGCTGAGCTTCAGCGGCGCGGCCGGGTAGCCCGCCTGCAGACCGGCCTGCTCGACCGTCGAGGGGTCGACACCCTCGGCGACCATGGAGATGGCCTCGTTGATGAAGGTGCCGATCACGCGCGAGGTGAAGAAGCCACGGCTGTCGTTGACGACGATCGGGGTCTTCTTGATGGCGAGGGTGTAGTCGTACACCCGGGCCAGCGCCTCGTCGGAGGTGTTCTCGCCCTTGATGATCTCCACCAGCGGCATCTTGTCCACGGGGGAGAAGAAGTGGATACCGATGAAGTCCTCGGACCGCTTCACACCCTCGGAGAGCAGGGTGATGGGCAGGGTGGAGGTGTTGGAGCCGAGCAGCGCGTCGGGATCGACGATGTCCTCGATCTCCTGGAACACCTTGTTCTTGAGATCGGGGTTCTCGAACACGGCCTCGATCACGAAGTCGACGCCCTTGAAGTCGGCGGCGTCCGCGGTCGGGGTGATGCGGGCCAGCAGCGCGTCGGACTTCTCCTGGGTGGTCTTGCCACGGGAGAGGGCCTTCTTCTCGATGGCCTCCGAGTACGCCTTGCCCTTCTCGGCGTTGGCGAGCTCGACGTCCTTGAGGACGACCTCGTAGCCGGCCTTGGCCGAGACGTAGGCGATGCCCGCGCCCATCATGCCCGCGCCGATGACGCCGATCTTCTTGATCTCGCGCTTGGGCACATCCTTGGGACGCGAACCGCCACCGTTGATGTGGTTCAGGTCGAAGAAGAACGCCTGGATCATGTTCTTCGCGACCGGGCCGGTCAGCAGGCTGATGAAGTAGCGACCCTCAATGGTCAGCGCGTTGTCGATGTCGACCTGCGCACCCTCGACCGCCGCGGCCATGATGGCGCGCGGGGCGGGCATGTTGGTGCCCTTGATCTGCTTGCGCAGGTTGGCCGGGAACGCGGGCAGGTTCGCCGCGAGCGCCGGGGTCGACGGGGTGCCGCCGGGGATCTTGTAGCCCTTCTTGTCCCACGGCTGGGCAGCCTCGGGGTTGGCCGCGATCCACGCCTTGGCGGCGGGCAGCAGCTCCTCGACGGAGGAGACGACCTCGTCGATCAGGCCGATTTCCTTGGCCTTGGTGACGCGGTGACGCTGGCCCTGCAGCAGCACCTGCATCAGCGCGTTCTGCAGGCCGAGCATGCGCACGGTGCGAGTCACACCGCCGCCGCCGGGCAGCAGGCCGAGGGACACCTCGGGCAGGCCGATGGCCGAACCCTTGACGTCGGCCGCGATGCGGTGGTGGGTGGCCAGCGCGATCTCGAGGCCACCGCCGAGGGCGGCACCGTTGATGGCGGCGACGACGGGCTTGCCGAGCTGCTCGAGGCGACGCAGCGGGGCCTTGACACCGTCGAGCATCTTCGCGACGTCGGCGGCGTTGTCCGGGCCGACCTGCATCATGTTCTTCAGGTCGCCGCCGGCGAAGAAGGTCTTCTTGCCGGAGGTGATGACGACGCCGGTGATGTCGTCCTTCTCGGCCTCGAGGCGGTCAACGGTCGCGGCCATCGAGGTGATGTACGCGTCGTTCATGGTGTTGGCGCCCTGGCTCGGGTCGTCGATGGTCAGGACGACCACGCCGTCGGCGTCCTTCTCCCAACCGATGATGTTGTCAGTCATAGTTTTTCGTTCTCTCCTATGAGAAGTTCCGGTTGGAAGGTCAGACCCGCTCGATGATGGTGGCAACGCCCATGCCGCCACCGATGCACAGCGTGATCAGGCCGTAGCGAGCGTTGCGGCGCTCCAGCTCGTCGAGCACGGTGCCGGTGATCATCGCGCCGGTGGCACCGAGGGGGTGACCCATCGCGATCGCGCCACCGTTGACGTTCAGCTTCTCGTCCGGGACGTTCAGGTCCTTCTGGAACTTCAGCACGACGGAGGCGAAGGCCTCGTTGATCTCGACGAGGTCCATGTCCTCGATCGTCAGACCGGCCAGCGCCAGCGCCTTCTTGGCGGCCGGGGTGGGGCCGGTCAGCATGATGGTGGAGTCGGCACCGGAGGTGGCGGTGGCGACGACGCGGGCGCGCGGGGTCATCCCCGAGTTCTTGCCCGCATCCTCGGAACCGATCAGCAGCAGGGCGGCGCCGTCGACGATGCCCGAGCTGTTGCCACCGTGGTGGACGTGGTTGATCTTCTCCACGTAGGTGAACTTCTGCAGCGCGACCGCGTCGAAGCCACCCATCTCGCCGATGCCCGCGAAGGCCGGGTTCAGCTTGGCCAGGTCCTCGGCGGTGGTGCCGGGGCGCATGTGCTCGTCGTTGTCGAGCACGACCAGGCCGTTGATGTCCTTGACCGGGACGATCGACTTGGCGAAGTAGCCGCCGGTGGTGGCCTTGGCCGCCAGGTCCTGCGAGCGCACGGCGTAGGCGTCGACGTCATCGCGGGTGAAGCCCTCGATGGTGGCGATCAGGTCGGCCGAGATGCCCTGGGGCACGAAGTAGCCGTCGTAGTTGGTGGCCGGGTCGAGGGCCCAGGCGCCGCCGTCGGAGCCCATCGGCACGCGCGACATGGACTCGACGCCACCGGCGATCACGAGCTCGTCGAAGCCCGAGCGCACCTTCTGCGCGGCCAGGTTCACGGCCTCGAGGCCGGAGGCACAGAAACGGTTCAGCTGGAAGCCACCGACGGTGTCGGGCAGGCCGGCGATGGTGACCGCGGTGCGGGCGATGTCCATGCCCTGGTCACCGACGGGGGTGACCACGCCGAGGATGATGTCGGAGATCCGATCCTCGTCGAGGTTCGGGAAGCGGCCACGCAGCTCCTGGATCAGACCAACAGTCAGATCGATCGGCTTGACCGAGTGCAGCGAGCCGTTCTTCTTGCCGCGGCCGCGCGGAGTGCGGATGGCCTCGTAGATGTAGGCCTCTGTGGTCATATCGGAGTGTTTCCTTCCTTGGGGTGCGGTGGCCGCACGAACGCCACGACCAATCGTCTTCGACGCCGTACAAATCCGGCAAGCACCAGCGGAGCATAGAACCATGCCCATCCGGAGTTCCCGGCCACCCGTTCATACTACCGTGGTGTGCGAACTCCGGTTAACTTAACGCGGTATGGACGGTGGCTGTCAACCGTCGAGAGACTTTGCGCCGAGCTCGCTGCGCAGCAACGCCAGGGCGACCTCGTCCGGGTCCTGCCGGTCGCCCGGAGCCACCGGAACCGCGGCGGCGGCCAGCATCTCCTGCTCCTCCTCCGGGGTCGGCGGGGCGGGAATGCCGGGCGCGGGGCGTGGGGCGCCCGCCGACTCGCCGCCGGAATGCGCCGGATCGACGGCATAACTGTCCTGCGGACCCGGGTCGTCGGGTAAGTCGGGGAAGTCGGGCGGCGGAATGTCGTCGTCGGGCTTGCCGGTGCGCGCCCGCCCACCCTTGGCCTGGCTCGGCCGCGAGAACTGCGGCCGGGCGGCGGGCTTGCTCTCCGCTGGACCCGCCGTGTTCTTGGCCTGCGGCGCCGGGCGTGCCGCGGGGGCACCGGTCTCCCAGCGCACATCCAGTTCCCGCCCGAGCACCGCCCGCACGGCCGCCCGCACCGACTCGATATTGCGCGGATCGGACAACCGCTGCGCCAACGGAGCGCTCTGATGCGCGAAAACGACCGTCTGCCCCTCCACCCGGGACACCGCGGCCCCCGACATCAACGCATGCAACGTGAGCCCGAACTCCCGCACCTTGGTCTTGATGTCGGCCCACGCCGCGTCGACGAGGCCGAGCAGGTCTTCCGACGGCGCCTGCCCCTGTGGGGACCCGGGCCGGTCCGTCGCGCCCGACGCAGCACCTGCCGGTACGGACGTGGAGGGTGCGTCGGCTCGTCGAGCCTCCGCCACCGGCTCAGCTCCCGCACCAGCATGCGAATCGCCCTCCGTCGCACCACCGACATGCGCGGGCCCGGACGGGCTATCGGCCCGCCGAGCGTGATCACCCTGCGGCGCACCACCGACGTACGCCGGTCCCGACTGGCTATCGACCCGTGGAGAGGCTTCTCCTGGCTCATGGCCCATCCGACCGCGCGAATCACCCTGTGGCGAGGGAACTTCCGGCCCGTCGCGGCGGGTGTCCGGCGCCGGTGCAGACCCGACTGATCCGGTAGCGGAATCGGATTCCGTCGAGGTCGGCGGGTTCGGGACGACATCCTGTGCGTCGGAGACCGGCGCTGCGGAGCTGGGCGGCTGCGACTGCGTAGCCGGACCGTGTTCGTCCCCACGCGACGCTGGCGTAACTGCGTCGGGGGCACTCGACGGCGGCGCGGCAGAGTGAGCCGCCACTGACGGCGTGGTGGTCGAGTCGGTGACCGACGACTGCGTGGCGGCCGGCGGTGCGGCGGCCGAGTGTGCGGTCGACGGTCGGCCGATCGGCTCGGCGGACGGAGCGGGCGAGGGCGGGACGCGACCGTTGTCGGCGGCGTCGCGGTCGGCGACCGGGGCGTACGGGTGCGGCCCGCGGTCGGCGGCGGGACCGTCGGACGTGTGCGCGCGAGCTTCCGCGGCACCCGAAGCACCAGGCGTTTCGGCGGTGGTGTCCTCCGCCCCCGAGACACCCGACTTCCGTGCTGCGGCTTCCTTTTCCGCCATGGCGGCGGCGAGGATTTCCGCACCTCGGCGGCGGCCTTCGGCACTCGAACCTTGCGCACTCGACGAGGCCGGGCCGGGTGCGTCGGCCGGAGGGCGAGCGGGGGCGTCACCGGCAGGGCGAGCGGAAGGGATTGCGCCGGTGGCGAATCCGCGTTCCAGGCGTTCGAGGCGTTGGAGGGTGGCGGATTCGGTGTCGGAGACCGACGGGAGGAGCATGCGGGCGCAGATGACCTCGAGCAGGAGGCGGGGGGCGGTGGCGCCGCGCATTTCGCCGAGGCCCTCGTGGAGGAGTTCGGCGTAGCGGGTGAGGGTGGCGGGGCCGATGCGGGCGGCCTGGTCGCGCATGCGCTCGAGCACGTCGCCGGGGCCCGCGACGAGGCCGCGCTCGGCGGCATCGGGGACCGCGCGGAGCAGGATCAGGTCGCGCAGGCGTTCGAGCAGGTCGACGGCGAATCGGCGCGGATCGTGCCCGGCCTCCATCACCTGGTCGATCGTGCCGAACAGGGCGGCGCCGTCGTCGGCGGCGAGTGCGTCGACGGCGTGGTCGATCAGCGCCACATCGGTGACGCCGAGCAGCGAAACCGCCCGCGGATAGGTGACACCCTCGGGCCCGGCACCGGCGAGCAGCTGGTCGAGCACGCTCAGGCTGTCGCGCGGTGAACCCCCACCGGCCCGGATGACCAGCGGGTACACCGCCTCCTCAACCGGCACGTGCTCCTGCTCGCAGATCTTGCCGAGCAGTCCGCGCATGGTCGCGGGCGGCAGCAACCGGAACGGGTAGTGGTGGGTGCGCGACCGGATGGTCGGCAGCACCTTGTCGGGTTCGGTGGTGGCGAAGATGAAGATCAGGTGGGCGGGTGGTTCCTCGACGATCTTGAGCAGCGCGTTGAAACCGGCCGTGGTGACCATGTGCGCCTCGTCGACGATGAACACGCGATAGCGCGACTCGGCGGGCGCGTAGAAGGCACGGTCGCGCAGCTCACGGGTGTCGTCGACACCACCGTGACTGGCCGCGTCGAGCTCGATGACGTCGAGGTTGCCGGACCCGCCCGGCCCGAGCGCCACGCACGACGCGCAAGTGCCACACGGCCGGGAGGTCGGTCCCTCCACACAGTTGAGCGAGCGGGCGAGGATGCGCGCCGAGGACGTCTTGCCGCAGCCACGCGGCCCGGAGAACAGGTACGCATGGCTGATGCGGCCGGTGTCCAGCGCTGTACTCAGCGGGTCGGTGACGTGCTCCTGACCCACTACCTCAGCGAATGTCGCCGGTCGATATTTCCGGTACAGAGCCACGGCCCAAAGGCTACCGGTGCGGTGTGACATCCCGGCTGGCGCCGCAGAGGTGGAGCCGAAAGGCATAGCGGTACAGCAAGTTACATGTGTTGTAGATCACATAGTGGTTAAAGGTTCAACTCGAGGCCGCATAGCGGGCCCGGTGGGTGCAACTCACCGGTTATCGAGGGTTCCCGATTCGGCGAATCGGGACAGGACGAGTTCGTCGATCCTGGTTGTCACGTAATTCCGTACCCGGTCCCCGAATATCGACCCATTTCCAGATGTAACGAAAACGTGAACCGTCGTGACAGTGGCGCAAGCGGCTGGCTACCGTAGTTATCGGCAACTTCGGTGGCCAAACCTTCATCAGGTTGGTGACCCCGGCCGGTCCCTCATCCCGACCGGGGCACAACCTTCGCGCACCGATCGCTCCCCCACCGCATCGACCGGAGGAACGTTTCATCGTGCTGTCGTGTGATGACATCGCAGCCGCCTGGCTGGCCCACACCGAGTTCGCGGGCGACCACGCCGCGGTCGGACTGCTGAGCCGGGCGATCAGCCCGCAGGACTTCGACATCAAACGCGACTCCTTACCCGTCGCGGCGGCCGCCGACCCGGCCACCGCGGCCGCCATCCTGCAGCTGCTCGAGCGCGGGCAGGTGCCGACGATGGCCGCGATCCGCACCCTCACCGCGCAGAACGAGATGCGCCGTGAGGCCGAACGGATCGAACGGCTCGGCAGGCGGGCACAGCGCAGCATCGACGAGTTCGGCCGCATCCTGGCCAGGCTCGCGGCCGCACATTGGACCGAGCACGGCATCGGCCCCACCCGCCGCGACATCCTCGCCGACCCGCAGATCACCGAACTCATCGCCGACCGGGTCGGTGAGATCGCGCCGACCGCCGTGAAACACCTGTGGCTCATCGAACGCGCCCAGCGCGCGGGCTGGATCGCCTCCAACGCGAACCCGGGCTCGCTGTGCCCCGCCCGTCGTTGGCACACAACGAAATACGGCAACCGGGTGTCGCAGAAGCCGGTGAACATGATCGGGAAGATGGTCGCGGGTTTCGTCGCCGAGCACACCGCTGACAAGGGCCGCGCCCCGAGCTGGGTGGCACTGTCGCGCGACCTGCGTGACGATCGTGGCCGCCGGGTGTTCTTCGATGTGGCCGACGCGCACGCCCAGCGCCGCTGGCTGGTCACCGCCGAATGGCTCGCCGACACCGGCGACGACCTGCCCGCCCCGGGCAAACGCGGCCTGCGCGCGCTGGCCAAGGACGCTCGCGGCTGACTCAGCTCACGTCGCCGGCCGCCGCGATGAAGGTATTGCACTGCGGCGTCAAGTTTTCCAGCCCGGCCTCGAACCACTTGCCGCCGTTGTCGGCGGTGCCGTGGTCGCGCATGTCACCCGGCCGGTCGCCGCGCCCGTAGGAATCGCGGGTGGCGAGGGTGACCTGGTCCGACGACAGCGAACCGCCGCCCTTGGACGCGGCGATGAACATGGCGTCGAAACAGTTGGCCTGCAACTCGACTCGGCGCGACAGCTCGAGTCCCTTGGTCGAGCGCGCCCCGGCGTCGACCCGTTCGCTGTTGGCCTTGCGCAGGATTCCGGACTGCGCCTGGATGTGGTGCCCGTATTCGTGCGCGAACACCGACAGATACACCACCCAGTTGTCACGGAACTGATCGGTCTGCAACTGGCTGATCGGCATGTAGATGGTCTTGTTCGCCGCGCAGTAGAAGGCGGCGAAGTTGCTGGTGGAGCCGGTGCACGGGGTGGTGATGCCGTCGGTGGTGGCGGTGATGCTCAGCGTCGGCGACTCGAAGGGCAGCCCGTTGGCGGCCATCAGCGGCTTCCACGCCGCTTCCAGGCAGCCCGCGGCGGATTCGAAGAACTTGCGGGCCTTGTCGACCTGGGCGCCCCACGGCGCGTAGTCGCAGGAGGCGGGCACCAGCGAGCCGTCGGCATCGGTGACCAGCGGGTTGTCACCGGTCTTGGCGGGCGCGCTCCCCGGTTGCGGCGTGTAGGTAGTGGTCGGTCTCGGGCCGAACGCGTCGATGCCGATATCGACGCCCCTGTTCACGGCGAACTTCACCAGACCACCGACGACGAGGAAAATCACCACCAACATCAGCGAGGTGAACCCGCCGCGTCGCTTGCGTGGTGGCGGGGTGGGCCTGCCCGGCGGACCGTAGGGCATCGGCGGCGGACGGTAGCCCGGTGGCGGTCCGTAGGCCGGACGCTGCTGTGGATACCCTTGCGGCGGTGGGTATCCGGGCAGACCGTAGCCCTGTTGCGGGCGATAACCCGGGGCACGACCATAGCCGGGGGGTGGCGGAACCGGTCGTCCACCGGGCCCGTATGGGCCGTAGCCGTACGGTGGTTGGTTCACGTCCCCCGTACCCCCTCGTCTAGTTCGTCGCCGACAGCCGCTGACGCAGGATAGCAAGCTGTCTAGAGTAGGCAGCCATGCTGACTTTTCGGGGGGGCGCCGCGGGCGCGCTGCTGCTCGCTTCGGCGGGCCTGCTCGCGGCCGCTCCGGTAGCCCACACGCAGCCCGCGGGGGTGTCGATCACCGCCGATCTCACCTTGACCGAGACAGGCGTGCTGCAGGTCGTCGAAACCGTCGCGGTGCCCGCCGACGGGAACTTCACGATGTCGCTGCCGTTGCGACTCGGCCTGGGCGACGGTGTGGAGCGGGTGTTCAAGGTCACCGATGTGTCCGCGACCGGGGCGGGCACCGCGACCACCGTCGACGATCAGTTCGTCGTCGAGGCCAAGCCCGGTGAATCCAAGTTCACGTATACGGTGCACAACACCGTCGCCGACGCGCCGGGCACGCAGATGTTCCACTGGCTCGGCGTGCTCAACGCTGACATCGCCTCCCTCGATGTGTCGGTGATCAGCCCGAGCTTCCAAATGGGCATCGTCGACTGCAAATTGGGCCCCGCGGGCAGTGCGCGCCCGTGCGCCGAGGTGCACGTCGAACCCGACGGTGTGCTGTACCTGAGCCAGACCGACCTGCGCAAGGGCGACGCGATCGACCTCACCCTGCAGATGCCCCCCGGCACGGTGCCCGCCAATGCCGATGTGCGCGACGGCGATTCGAACAACTTCTTCGCCTTCACCACCCCGGTGCTCGCCGCCTTCGGCGCCCTGCTGCTGGCACTGGCCGGGATGATCGCCTACGTGCTCACCGCCCGCAAGCGCGGTGCGACGGCCCGCGCCACCAGCGACACGTTCGACCCGCTCGTCACCACCGGTGACCGGATGGAATTCACCTCCCCCGACGGTGTCCTGCCCGGCGAGGCCGGTCTGCTGCTCGACGAGCACGTCGACCCGGTCGACATCGCCGCCACCGTCGTCGATCTGGCGGTGCGCCGCTACCTGTGGATCGCCCCGGTGAACGCGCGCGGCGAGGACGACTGGCGGATCAGCCGCGTCAACGCCCCCGACGACCAGCTGCGCGAGTACGAGCGGGTCGTCTACGACATGTTGCTGCCCGAGGGCACCGACACCGTCGCCGTGCGTGAGCTGCGCGCGCCCGGCCGCCTGCAACTGGACCCGATCCGCGAGGCCATGCGCCGCGACGCGGTGTCGACCGGCGCGCTGGCCGATCCGAAGCAGCGGCTGCTGCCCCGCTGGATCGGCGCCGCGCTGATCGCCGTCGGCGCCGCGACCACCGTCGCCCTGGCGTTGACCGCCGGGCACGCCCTGGTCGGCGTGGCGATCCTGCTGGCCGGGGTGGCCGCGGTCGTGCTGCCGAACTACCTGCCGACCCGAACCACGCTGGGTGACACCGTGGTCGGCCGGATCAAGGCGATGGGACGCGGACTCGACTCGGTGTCACGCGACCGCATCCCACCGATCGATCAGGAGACGATCTTCTCCCGAGCCCTGCCCTACACGGTGATCAGCGGTCGCGCCGACAACTGGATCCGCACCTTCCGCGATATGGACCCGTCCGCCGATTCCCAGCCCGGCCTGTACTGGTTCGCCGGCTACGACCGCGACCGCAACCTGCACCGCTTCGCCTCCCAGTTCCCGTTCTTCATCACCGCTTTGGAAGGCGCGTGCAAGTAGCTACACCCGGCGCAGGGCGGCCAGCGGGTCGGCGTACAACGCGCTGAGCGAGGTGACGACGGCGGCGAATTCCTGGACCTTGCCGCCGAATCCGCTGACGCGGATGTCGGTCGGGGGCAACTGGGTGCTCTGGGTGAACGCGCGGGCCACGTGGCCGAGGGCCGGGCGGTAGCCGGTGAAGGCCTGTCCGCCAAGGACCACCCGGTCCGGGTTGAGCATGTCGCGGACCAGGGCGACGGTCTGGCCGAGCATGGTCGCGCGTTCGGCGAGCAGCTCGCGGGCGCCCTCGGAACCGGACTCGGCGGCCCGGTACAGGTCGGCGATGGTCGTGCCCGCGGTTCCGTTGTGCGCCGGGATGATTCCGCGCCCGACCGCACGCGCCTGCAGCGCCCGATCGCCGACGGTCACTTCCAAGCAGCCACGCCTGCCGCAGGTGCACTGCACGTCCGAACCGGTGGGCAGGTGCGCGATGGAACCCGGGCCGTTGCTCGGGGTGTGCACCCGCCCGTCGAGGGTGACGGCGATGCCCGCCGTCTCGCGGACGTAGAAGTACAGGCTGCTGCCGGGCTGGTCGGCGGGCTGTTCCGGACCGCGCGCGTCGAAGGTCGGCAGCAGCAGTTCCGAGGCAGCCATCGCTTCAACGTGGGGTGCGACGGAAACCGGCAGCTCGAGCACGTCACCGAGGACCTGGCCGAGCGGTGCGCCCTGCCACGCCAGTTTTGGATGGTCGACGAGACCGGTGTGCGTGTCGACCCGGCCGCCGATGGCGACGCCTGCCCACAGCGGGGTGCGCCGGTGCCAGCGCTGCAGGAACGCCTTGGCGCTGCGGGCGACCGTGGTGACGGCGAAGTCCTGCCCGGTCTGCGGTGTCGCGATGGCAAGCCCACCGAGGATGCGGCCGCGCAGGTCGGCGGCCACGATTTTCGTCGCCGCGGCGCCGATGTGGATGCCGATGGTGAGGTAGGCGTCGTGGTCGATCTCGAAGGGCACCCGTGGCCGCCCGACCGCACCGGCGGCGGTGAGGTCGGCGCGTTCACGCAGCAGGCCGGCCGAAAGCAGCGCGGCCACTTGGCGGTTCACCGTCGCGATGCTCAAACCCGTTGCCCGGGCGGCATTGTCGCGGGAAATCGGGCCGCCGACAGCCGCGCGCAGCACGGCGGCGGCAGGGTTGTCGCTGCGCCGCAGTTCAGGGGCGACGACGGGACGCGAAACTCGGGGACGACCGGTGACCACCCGCGAAATCGGGCGGTCGAGAATGGGGGCAGACATATGCAGTTCCTTGCCGAAAATCCCGTTTCACCAACGGGTTTGCCTACACGAGGGGTGTGGCAGCTCGCGAGCCCGACAGGCTCAGCTGCAGCGGCAGGAACAACACAGTTCGCGCGTCAACGGCAACCGCAGACCCAGCGCGGCGGTCACGTAGGTGACCCGCGGGGCGAAGTGATGGTTGCCGGACATAACAATCAAATTAACACCGAATCGCCACCCATCCAAGGCCGACCGGCGAATTGTGCGGTGACACACAGCAAATCACCAGGTCAGCGCGGTGCGGCGGAAGGCGTAATGGTGCTGTGACACAGCACGAACCCCTCCCGACGACGCCGGGAGGGGTTCGTGCGCGGGTGGCCTACTTGGCCGGTGGCGTGAAGGGCTGGTTGATGGTGGTGAAGTACTGGATCGCGGCGGCGACGGCTACCGGGCCGGTGACGAACAGCTGCCCGGCGATCACGCCGAGAAAGCCGACGGCGGCCGCACCCGCGACGCATCCGCCCAGCGGGCCGAGGCCGAACAGGGTGAGCAGCGCACCGGTGGCGACGAGGCCGAGCGCCGCACCCGCGATGCAACCGGCGGCGGCCCCGCCGAGCCCGCCGACCAGGGTGCCGATGGTCGCGCCCATCGCGATCGTCGAGGTCAGGCGCGACCAGGCCGCCTGCTCACGCTCGTACTCCGACTTCCAGGGCGCCTTGTCCTCGTACGGCAGGGCGACCGGCTTGTACACGGCCTTGGCCGGGTCGAGCTGCGGGGTGAGGGTGGCGGTGTTACCCGAGATCTCGGCGGCGATCGGCAACTCGAACTCGTCGAGCCGGAACGTCAGCGGGGTGGCCGCGACGGTGGTTCCATCGGCGGCTTTGATCTTGAACGCACCGTCCTCGGTGACCAGCGATCCGGCGTCGGTGGTGACGACGGCCCTCGACTCGTCGACGACCTCGGCGGTGTAGTTGATCGGTGCTGCTTGCTCGGGCGCCGCGTTGACGGTGCCCGCGGTGACCCCGGTCGCCACGGTCAACAGTGCCGCAACCACGGCGAACTTCCTCATCTTCATGCCGGAAAGCTTCCGGTAAACGCGTTCGCCTGACGAGGAATAAACGCACCGAGATCACAATCGCCGAATTCACTCGGCCGCTTTGGCCGCCGCTTTCGCTTGTTTCTTGAATTCCCTTACTTCGGCGAGGGTTTCGGCGTCGACGACGTCGGCGACCGAACGGCGCGAACCCTCGTCGCCGTAGGCACCCGCCGCTTTTCGCCAGCCCGCCGGTTGCACACCGCGTTGTTTGCCGAGCAGGGCGAGGAAGATCTTCGCCTTCTGCGCACCGAAGCCCGGCAGGTCCTGCAACCGGCGCAGCACTTCCTTGCCGTCGGGGTCGCCCTCGGTCCAGATCTTCGCTGGTACACCGTCGTAGTGCTCGATGATGTAGTTGGCGAGCGCCTGCGCGCGCCGGGCCATCGAGCGGCCGTACCGGTGGATGGCGGGTGGGGTGGCGGCGAGTTCCTCGAATTCGGCCGGGTCGGCCTCGGCGATACGGCGCAGATCGAATCCGCCCATTCGCCCGGCCAGTTTCTGCGGCCCCCGAAAGGCGTGTTCCATCGGGTACTGCTGATCCAGGAGCATGCCGAGCAGCAAGGCGAAATCGTCGGTGCTGAGTAGTTGATCGGCCTCGGCGTCCTGGGCAAGGCACAGCGTTCGGGTCATATATTCATCGTGACACATTTCACTGCACCCACATCGGCGGTACGAATGACGGATTACACCCCACGCCCGGACCGTTTCGATCGGGCGGGACAACCCCAGCTGATCGATGCCCATGACCTGGAGGTGACACAGCCCGGCGTGCGCGCTCTCGGCGCCTGGACCCATGAACGACTCGGTTTGCGGCCCGGCGACAGCGCGCTCGACATCGGTTCCGGCACCGGCTCGGAAGTGTTCACCTTCGCCGACGCGGTCGGCCCCCGTGGCACCGCCGTCGGCGTGGAACCCGACCCGGATCTGCTCGCCTCCGCCACCCGGCGCGCGACCGAACGCGGCTCCACCGCCACCTTCGTCTCCGGCGACGCCTACGGATTGCCCTTCGGCGACAACACCTTCGACGCCGTTCTGTGCGAACGCGTCTTCCAGCACCTGACCGCCCCCGCCCGCGCCGCGACCGAAATCGCGCGCGTCCTGCGCCCCGGCGGCCGCGCGGTGGTCGTCGACGCCGACTGGGCGACCGCCATCATCCACCCCGGCGCCCCCGAGGTGGCCCGCGCGGTGATCGACACCCTGATCTCCGGCACCACCAACCCCTTCTCCGGTCGCAGACTGGCCGGCCTCCTCACCGACGCGGGCCTGACCGTCGACGAGATCGGCTCCCACGCCCTGGTCCAGGACCGAACCATCGGCGCGGGCGCCCTGGTCAACCGCATAGCCGACCTCGCGGTCCTGCGCGGAACCGTCACCCCCGAAGCCCGCGACCAACTCCGCACCGACCTCCAAGAGGCCGCGGCCCGAGGCCACACCCACATCTCGGTCACCGTCTTCGCGACCCTGGCCCACAAGAAATGACGAAACCCCGCGTATCCCGGCAAGCGGGGTACGCGGGGCCTCGTTCGTGGTCAGGCTTCGAGCAGCTTCTCCGTCGCGGCCAGCAACACGCAGGTCGCCAACCCGTCCATCGCCTTCTCCAGCTCCGGCAGCTGCGGGAAACTCGGCGCGATCCGGATGTTCTTGTCCTCGGGATCGTTGCGGTACGGGAACGCCGACCCGGCGGCCGTCAGCGCGATCCCCGCGTCCTTGGCCAACGCGATCACCCGCGCCGCCGTCCCCTCGAGCACATCGAGACTGATGAAATACCCACCCTTGGGCTCGGTCCACGAAGCGACCTTCGACGCCCCGAGCCGATCCTCGAGAATCCGGCGCACCAGCGCGAACTTCGGCTCGAGCAACCGCCGATGCTTCTGCATGTGCTCACGCACGCCTTCGGCGTCGGTGAAGAACCGCAGGTGGCGCAGCTGGTTGAGCTTGTCGGGGCCGATGCTCTTCTTGCCCGCGTGGTCGAGATACCAGTCGATATTGGCCTTGGACGCACCGAAGAAGCTCACGCCCGCACCGGCGAAGGTGATCTTGGAGGTCGAGGCGAAGACCAGCGGACGGTTCGGGTGACCGGCGGTCGCCGCCATGCCGAGCACATCGAGCACGGGTGCGGCGGTGTCGGTGAGCGGGTGCACCGCGTAGGCGTTGTCCCAGAACAGGCGGAAGTCCGGTGCGGCGGCGGGCATCGAAACCAGTTCGCGCACAATCTCTTCGGAGAAGACCACGCCGGTGGGGTTGGAGTAGTTCGGTACCGCCCACAGACCCTTGATCTGCGGGTCGTTTGCCAGCAACCGCGCGATGGCGTGGGTGTCGGGGCCGTCGTGGCGCATCGGGATGGTGATCATCTCGATGCCGAGCGCCTCGGTGATGGCGAAGTGCCGGTCGTAGCCGGGGGCGGGACACAGCCACTTGATCGGCTCGTCGGAGGCCCAGCGGCGCGGGGAGTCGGGGGTGCCGTAGAGCATCGAGAAGACGATGATGTCGTGCATCATCTCGAGGCTGGCGTTGTTGCCCGCCACCAATTGGTCGACGGGGATGCCGAGCAGTTCGCCGAAGATGGCGCGCAGTTCGGGCAGGCCGGTGAGGCCGCCGTAATTGCGGCAGTCGGTGCCGGTGCCGTCGCGGAAGTCGCCGTCGCCGGGTAGGGCTAACAGGGGCGAGGAGAGGTCGAGCTGTTCCGGTGACGGCTTACCTCGGGTGAGATCCAGCGTGAGCTTCTCGGTCTTGAGCGTCGCGTAGTTCGCGGTCTGGGACTCGTGCTCGGACACGAGTTCCGCGTGGCTCATCAAACCGATCTGCGTTTGCCGGGGCATCCTGGGCAGCCTTTCGAAGCAGCAAGGTGGGTGTACCCGCAACGTTACCCGGCGGTTGCCGGGAATCGGCAGGGTATCCGGGGAGGATGGGCTCGCACGCTGCGAAGGTGTGCAGCGGAGTCCCGAAATTTAAGGGGACCCCGCGCACCCGGCAGAGCCCGTTGACCCTTGCTGCCTTCCGGCCCTGGGGGAGTTCACAGGATGCGCGCCGCGCGGGATCCGTCGGCCAGTGTAGCCGCAATCGCGCGTACTAGCGATTTCGGGGTTCGAACAGCAGGTCGGCGGCTCGGATGAGCACCTCGACGCGGGTGCGGCCCTCGTGATCGGCGGCGAGGAAGTGCCCGCCGATCACGGCGCAGAAGGCGAGCAGGGCGCGGGCTTCCACCTCATCGGGATCATCGCAGAATTCGCCGATCGTCTCGCGCAGCAACGCCATTCGCGCGTTGTCGACGCGGCGCAGGCGGGTGGCGACGTCGTCGTCACGGCGGGCCCAGTCGCGAACGGCCAGATCGATGGGCAGCAGCCGGTGATCCGAGAGGGTGAGGACACCGGCCATGCGCGCCCGGTTCTTGGGATCGAGGCCCGCGTTGTCGACCTTGGCGAGCACCTCGTCGACGGCCTCGCGTTCCCAGGCTTCCAGCATCGCCGTCAGCAGGGCCTCGCGGTCGGCGAAGTAGCCGTAGAAACCGCCCTTGGTGACGCCGATGCGTTTGGCGAGCGCTTCCACTCGCACCGCGTCGACACCCGAGGTGGCGAGCACGTGCAGCCCCTCTTCGATCCACCGTTCGCGTGGTGTTCGCGCGACGCCCACGTGTGCTCCGTTTCTGCTCGCCCGACGACGGAAGAACCAGTGTACGTAGGCGTATAGATACGTCATCGCCTGACGAAGCTGGCTACGATCAGTGCGATATCGGCAAGGGGGGCCCGGTTCCCCATGACTACGAGGGGGTTCCGCGCGTGACCGGCCCGAACCAGCAACCGCCCGGCGGCGACGTACCGCCGTCCGACCCGACTGTGCAGTGGTGGGAACGCCCAGGCCCCGACTCGGGTCAGCCACCACAGCAGGCCGATCCGACCATCCTGCGCGGCGACATCGGCACGCCCGGCCCCTACACCGCGCCGCCCGCACCGCAGCACAGCGGCGCCAACCCCTACACCGCTCCCCCGGCGGCGACGCCGTACCAGAGCGGTGCCAACCCGCAGCCCTACACCGGCCTGCCCTACCAGGCAGGCGCCACCGCACAGCCGTTCGCGGCCCCACCGCAGTACCCGGCCCAGCAGTGGGGCACGCCGCCGCGTCCGCCGTCGTCGGGCAACAAGGCCGTGTGGTGGATCGTCGGCGGCGCGGTGCTGCTGGTCGGCGTGCTGGTGATCGGCCTCATCGCGTTCGCCGCGAACAAGGCCGACGAGACCAACCCGTTCGGTCCCAACCCGTCCGAATGGGAAGGTGACTATGCCTTCCAGAAGGGCAAGAACGCCTGCGACCTGATCGACCTCACGGTGCTCAACCAGTGGTCCTCGACCAGGGAGACGACCACGCACACCGAGCGTGAGCCCTCGGAGTACGGCGGTGGCGGCTCCTACAACTGCGATGCCAAGAACCAGGACTCCGGCCGCAGCGGCACCGGCGCGAAGATCTCGCTCGAGGTGGCGTTCAAGTCCAGCTACGAGACCGAATCGGACTACTCGCGCTGGAAGGGTTACGACACCAAGACCACCGGTAAGGACTACGACCACGGTCCGCTCAGCGGCCTCGGCACGGAGGCGTACTACGCCTACGAGCAGCGCATCTACGGTTCCATCCCGAACGACTACATCTACGTGGTCGCCGCGCACGACAGCAATATCTCGGTGAAGGTGGAGATCGAGGTGGACAAGATGGGCAGTGTCGACAAGTCGACCCTGCGCTCGGCCGCCGAAACCCAGGTCCGCAAGGTCCTGACGGCACTGAAGAAATAGCAGGTCAGCGGGGTAGGACGGGGGCCGGTTTGGCATCGGCCCCCGTCGACCCGCTATGCTGCTCCACGGAGGATTCGCCTAGTGGCCTATGGCGCTCGCCTGGAACGCGGGTTGGGTTAACGCCCTCAGGGGTTCAAATCCCCTATCCTCCGCCACAGCAGGGCCCTGATCGGTTCGCCGGTCGGGGCCCTGTTCGTTTAATCCGGTGGATCTGTCGGTGGGTGTCCGTAGAGTGACCCCCGATGGTGCGGGAGACCCCCACCGCACCCGACCGCCGTCGTCGCCGCGATAAATCGCGCGTGCAGACACAGCGGAACTGGGTATTAAAGGCTTCGTGCCCGTCGAAACCGACGGCGCACACCGGCCGGCGCCGAGAGCGCCTGCCGAACACACCAAGAGGAAACTTTCGTGAGTACACCTGACACGACTATCGGTCGCGACACGGCGGGCCCGATCCGGCTGATGCTGCGCGACCGCAAGACGGCACCCGGCCCGATCGACGGCGCCTGGTGGCCGCGCACCGACGCGCCGATGACCGAGATGCACCAGCTGGTCACCGCGGTCGGCCCGCAGATCGGCAAGCTGGCCCAGCTCGGATTCGACTGGACCGCCGACGAATCCGGCGCCGACGAGGCCGCGCGCATCATGCACCTGGTCGGCAGCAACGGCGCGAGCCTCGCACTACTCGTCATCCCCGCCTCCACCGAGGCGGCCGCCGCGCGCAGCCAGATGCGCTGGGCCGCGGGCAAGCCCCGTATCCAGGATCCGGCACCGGCCGACACCGCCGCCGACGGACCGCGCACGCTGATGGGCGCGGTCTGAGTCAGCGGTCGCTGGTGTAGGTCGGGTCGAAGTCGCGCGGTGTGCCGCGGCGGCTGAGCAACCGGTCGAACCATTCACCGAGAATGACGCCGGCCGCCAGCGCGCACCCCACGCCGAAGGCACCGAGAATCTGCCCGAACCCGAGCAGCGTTTCGTCCTCGAGCAAGGCGTACAGCCCTCGGTACACCTTCAGACCAGGCAGCAGCGGCGTAATGCCCGCGGCCGCGACGACCAGCGGCGGAGTGAGCGCGCGCCGCGCCATCAGACCACCGGCCATGCCGATCAGCGTGGCCGCCGCACCCGAGGCGACGACCGGCCCGAACCCGATGTCCTGGACGACGAGGTAGGCCGCGGTGCCACCCGCACCGCTGAGACCGGCCGCGAACAAGGCCCGCCGCTCGGCGTAACAGGCCATGGCGAACGCGACCGCCGCCACCGCACCGGCACTGAGCTTGAGCGCGAGGAACTCGGTATCGCGACCCGCGTTCGCCGCGATCTCGGGCACCTCGATCCCGAGAATCGTCGAAACCCGCAGGGCCAGACCGATGCCCGCGACGATGCCGCCGGTCATCATCACCACTTCGAGCATGCGGGCCGCGGCGGTGACCGGCGCACCGGTGATGGCGTCCTGTACCGAACCGACCAGTTGCAATCCGGACAGCAGCACAGTGATCCCCGCCGCGACGATCAGCGCCGCATCGGCTCGCCATTGGTCACTGAACGCGGCCAGCGCTATCGCGGGAGTCGAGGCGATGACGCCACCGATCATGTTCTGGAAGAACAACGGCAGACCGAGCTGATGCAGCGCCCGGTTCACCAGGTCGATGACGGCGGTCGTGGCGAAACTGATCACCGCGAGCATCACGCCGCCGCCGAGCAGCACCGCGATGGCCGCGGCCAGCAGCGACCAGCCCGCCGTCGAGACCCAGCGTGGATACGGGTGCCGGGCGGAGACGATCTCGTCGAGCGCGGCGTGCGCGTTCTCCACCGGAACCACCTGAGTGCGGATGCGCCGGGTCAACCGGTCGACGGCGGCGAGGCGGGTGAAGTCGAGCGAGCGGTACTTCACCACCCGCATATCGCTGGCCGGTGGCAGGTACGGGCCGCGGTCGGCCCAGATGCGGATGGCGTCGAAGGTGACGTCGATATCGCATTTGTCCAGACCGTAGGTAGAGGCGATGAAGCGCACCTGCGCGGAGGTGTCGCCCACACCGGTACCGGCGGCGAGCACCACCTCACCCACCCGTACCGCCAGATCGAGCACCTGCGACACCTCGGCGTCGTCGGTGAGGTCGATCGGCCGCAGCGGGGTGGGCGCGGCGACGATGTTGTCGGCGGTCGCGCGTTCGAGCGGACGCCAGAACGGGCGGCGCAGACGCAGACGCGGACGCGAACCGAGGCGTCCGAGGGACGAATCGTCGTCGTCCGCCGTGTGCTCCGCTGTCATACTTCGACCGTAACGGCGTTTCGTGCCGGTTCGCCGTCTCGTCACGAGTTCGTCAACGTGTCGTTCGTAACTCCCCCCGACCTGCTCAGATGTCGTCGATCAGACCCGTGCTGTAGGCGGTGGCGGCGAGGTGCTGCAGGCAGCGTGGTCCGCACCCGTCGTGCTCGGTCAGCACGAAACGGGCCTGCTGGAGCGAAGAGATGGGAGAATCGGCCACGCAGTCGGCATGTGCGGTGCGCCAGTGATGTTCGATATCGCCGGTGACGACCCGTGGCGGCGGGTCCGGCGCGGATGTGTCGGGCAGGGTGTGACGGTAGGGGCCGGCAATGGAGGCGATGACTGTATGAACACCGGGACGGGGAAGGTGATTCAGGAGCGGCGGCGCTTGCTCGGGCTGTCGCAGCCCGCGCTCGCCACCGCCATCGGGGTGAGTTCGCGGCAGATCACCCGGTATGAATCCGAGGAGCAGTCGCCGACCCTTCCGGTCGCGATCCGGCTGGCCGACGCGTTGCGCATCTCGCTGGCGGAGCTGGCCGGGATCGTCGACAACCGGGTCGACCTGGCGGGCCGCTGGTGGGCAGCCTGGCAGAAGGCGGCGAAACACGGCGACGAGGTCGAGGTAGCGGAGGTGACGATCCGGCACGAAGGCGACCACCTGCTGCTCGACACCGCCGAAACCGCTGCGGCCGAGGACGATCCGGGGCCGGGTGTGCGCGGCGAGATGCGGGTATGGGACGGCGACGCGATCACCGGCTGGGTGCGTGGCATGGATGTCGCCTTCCCGGTCGGCACCATCTACTACTCGCTGCACCCCCAGGGCGCTCATGCGGTGGGCTCGTGGACGACGAAATCGGGCCCCGACGGGGTGGTGCGCGGCTGGAGCGCACTGGCCAGGGAGAAGTCCGACGCCGAGAAGCTCCTGCTGGAGATGTTGCGCGGCGACGGTGTCGTCGAATCGTGGCCGGGCGCCCGCTCGGACTGAATCCTGCGGCGGATGTCGGCGACGGTCGGACGGCCGGCGACGGTCTCGGCGGGCGGTAGTAACAGCAGGTACCGGGTGAGTGCCCCGAATCCCAAGAGGCCAAGGGCGATCCACAGGTAGACATCCATGCTTTCCCCTCCGAACGTGTCAGTGCTGCACGGGTGGCGCGGTATGGTTCTGGTGAAGCCGCCAGGGAAAAGTATGGTCACTGTCAAGACCTTTTGGACAGCAAAAAGCGTCTACAAACGTCTACAGTTCTCTACGATGGCTGCATGTCCAGTCGGGGCGAGCAGGGGAGACTCGTAGGCGCGCGGTTGCGGCGGCTGCGGGAAGAAGCCGGATTGTCCTTGGCGGGGTTGGCCACCCGCGTTCCGTACAGCCGGGCCGCGCTCGGTCACTACGAAACAGGCACGCGCGCCGCGCCTTCCGAGGTGATCGACTGGTACGAGCGGGTGCACGCCCAGGCGGTGCCCGCCCTCCCCCGCGTGCGGCGCGATCCGCGCGCGGCCGACGCGGCACTCGCCGCCGCTATCGCGCATCGGACCGGCCGTCCCCTCATCGAGATCGGCCGCCCACACCAGGGTGATTCGGGGTACTTCTGTCCGTTCCGGATCGACGGGTTGATCGAGGGTGAGGCGGCGGGCACCGATGCGGCCACCGCGCTGCGTTCGGCGCTGCGGGCGATCGGCGACGAGCTGGGGCGGGCGGGCAAGCGTTAGCCGCGCACGGCGTCCACCGCTTCGGCGAGCAGGGCCAGGTACCGATCCGGATCCGGCACGGCCGCTTTGTCGGAATGCACGGAGAACGTGATGGTTTCACCGAGCCCGTGGATGCCGTGAGTCAGGTGCATGACGGTGCCGAGCGCCGGAAACCCGCCGGTGAATAGGACCGGTGCGCCCGCGAAGGTGAGGTCGGCGGCGCCACGATTCACGCTGGAGACGACGGTGTTGCCGTCGATCGCCTGCGGTGGTGTGTCGAGATCGGCGCGGGCGACGTCACGCACCGCGAACAGCGCGGGAACGGTGTCACCGACTCGATCCTGCACGGCGAGAAGCGGATTCAGCGCGCGTTCGCGACGGGTTCGCAGTTCGTCGGCGATCAGTTCGGCACGGGCGCGCAGGTCGGGTTCCTCGATGTGCAGGTCGATGGACAGGCTCCGGTAGTTGTTGTGCGCGTCGCTCGATGCGGGCACGGCCATCGGCAGTGCGGCGCCGAGGCGGTCCGGTGCTCGACCGTGCTCGGTGAGGTAGGTGGTGAGTGCGCGCGAAATCGCCGTCAGCGCAAGCACTGTCACTGTGACGTGCGGGCAGCGGAGCATGTCCGCGGGGACGACGAGCATGCGGACCTGATGGTCGAGCGCCGCGACGGGCCGCATCGTATTGAGCGCACCGGGCGTGAAGCCGGTTGTGGGCGCGGGGACTTCGCCGACGGCGGTGCGCTCGGCGAGTTCCCGGTGGGCACGGCCCGCCGCCAGACCACGGCGGAACGTCGCGACCAGCTGCTGGGGAAAACGCAGTACCCCAAGCACACTCGGATCCATCCATCCACAGAGTTGTCCCCAGTAATCCACAGGGCTCACCGGCGTTTTCACAGGATCCACTCGGTGTTTCACCGAGTTATCCACAGGTGCATCGGGAACCCTGTGGATAAAAAGGGATCTGGTGAGTGCGGCCGCACGGGTGCCGTCGGCGAGAGCATGGGAGATCTGAACCACCGCGACCAGCGACGGCCCGGTCGACATCGGCGCATCGCGAACGCCACGGAAAACGTGCAGCCGCCAGGGTCGTTCGGTGGCGTCGACGCCGGTGCCCAGAAGTTCGCCGAGCCGGTCGAGCAGAGTGGGCCACGGCAGGCCGTCGGGCCGGTGGGCAATGAATTGCTGGGGAATGAATTCGGCCGGAATCCAGTGCGGATAGTCGAGGTCGTGCGCGGTCTCGCGCAACCGGCGGCACAGATCGGGAATGAGCGCTACGCGTTCGGCAACGGCGGCGCGCAGTTCCTCGGTAGGAGTAGGGGTTTCGGCGAAACAGTAGAGCAGGAACACATCATTGGCGGTGCGGCGCGACAGCCAGAACATCGTCGCGTCGCGCGGGGCCATTCCGGTCACCCGGTCACGATAGGCCACGCCGAGAGAAGGCCCCGAGTCCTATCGACCCGGGGCCCGGACTGCCCGGTTCAGGCGCATTCGCGGTTCAGCCGCGCGCGAACTGTCCCGCGGTGACGTCGGCGAGAAACGCTCGCCACGCTCCTGGTCCGAAGGCCAGCACGGGGCCACGCCCGTGATCCTTGGTGTCGCGGACCGCGATTTCGCCGCCGGTGAGAAAGGCGACTTCCACGCAGTTTCCATCGGGACCGCTGTAGGTGCTCTTGCGCCACACAGCGCCCGTCACATCAACCTCCACAGCACTTGCTCCTTTGCATCAGTGAGAACGGGATAACACCGCCGAATCGGTTCAGCATTTCCGATTTACGGCGCGACCGACGAGTTACTTCGTGGCACCCACAGCACTGCCACCCGGAACGCGCAACCGATCGGCACGAACCAGCGCATGAGGCGTTTCCGCCTCCGGGGGCTGCCCCCGCGGAAGAAACACTAGCAGGTCTTCCGCAAGTTTGCGGATGAGAATTTGCTTTCTCATATCCGTTTGCCAAGCTTGCGAAGGTTCGGGTTTGCGGCGGCATTGCCGGAGCCTCTTACCCATTCCCCACGGGCTTGACACATGCGGATTTACTTCCATGTGATTGGTTCGTGATACGTCACTTTCCTGCTCGTCTCACAGGCCACATCAGCACCATCCGACGTGGACGTGGATCATGGGGGAATGATCTCCCGTGACCGCGACGCCGCAGGTCGTGCCCGTAACGACCGCCCACGCGACCGACTCGGCCGACCACTGCCGCCCGGCAGTGCCGGAGTCGCCCGAATTCCCGACGATCTCGAGTTGACCCCCCAGCAAACTCTGACCTTCGCCCAGCAACTGCTGGACGACGGATTGGCATTCAACGCACACGAGGTTTTGGAGGCGGCCTGGAAGAACGGGCCGGTTGCCGAGCGGATGCTCTGGCAGGGTCTTGCCCAATATGCCGTCGGCCTGACCCACATCCAGCGTGGCAACACCAAGGGCGCGACGACGCTGCTGCGGCGCGCCTGCGAGCGGCTCGGCGCCTACCCGGCGAATGCCCAGCAGCACGATGTCGACCGTGTGGGCCTGATCTCCTACGCCGAACAGCTGCTCGACGCCATCGACGGCGGCGTCCAGCTCACCGACGAACAGCTGCGGCCGAGGCTGCGTCGCACGACCGACTAGGATCGGACAGGTGTCCAGTTCACCAGGTGCAGGCCGCTACGCCCCGAGCCCCTCGGGCGAGCTCCACCTGGGCAATCTGCGCACCGCCATCCTGGCCTGGCTCTACGCCCGCACCACCGGGCGCGCGTTCCGGATGCGCATCGACGACCTCGACCGCGTCCGTCCGGGAGCGGCACAACGCCAGCTCGACGACCTCGCCGCCATCGGGCTCGACTGGGACGGGCCGGTGCTGCGGCAATCCGACCGGCTCGCGGTCTACGAGTCGACGATCGAGGAACTCACCGCGGCCGGGCGCACCTTCGAATGTTTCTGCACCAGACGCGAAATCCAGCAGGCCGCCGCCGCACCGCACGGTCCGATGGGCGCCTACCCCGGCACCTGCCGCACTCTCACCGACGCACAGCGTGCCGCTCGCCGGGCCGAAGGCCGTTCACCCGCAGTGCGATTGCGCGCCGACGTGACCGACTACGAGATCACCGACCTGCGCCACGGCCGCTACCGAGGCGCCGTCGACGATCTGGTGCTGCGCCGGGGTGACGGCATCCCTGCCTACAACCTCACCGTCGTGGTCGACGACGCCGCCCAGGGTGTGGATCAAGTGGTGCGCGGCGACGATCTGTTGCCGTCCACCCCGCGCCAGGCCTATCTCGCCGACCTGCTCGGCCTGCCACGACCCATCTACGCCCATGTTCCGTTGGTACTCAACACCGAAGGTAAAAGGCTTGCCAAACGTGATGGGGCGGTGAGCCTTTCCGACCAGATGGCGCTCGGCAACACGCCCGGCGATGTGGTGGCGGCGATCGCCGATTCACTCGGATATGCCGCTCGCACAACGGCAGAGCTCCGCGAGGTTTTCGACCCGGCGCGCATCCCGGAGAAACCATGGATACTCGAGCCTATCGGGTTGTTCCAACCAGACCGATGTCCGTAACGTACGCAACGACCGATCTACTGATCACGACGAGGACGAATTTATGACCAGCGGTGGTTACGACCCCAATCAGTACCCGCAGGGCGGTCAGCCCGGCGGCTACGGCCAGGACCCCTACGGCCAGCAGCAGCCGGGTTACGGACAGCAGCAGCCTTACGGTCAGCCGAATCCGGGATACGGCCAGCCGGTGCCCGGTTACGGGCAGGCCGACCCGTACGGTCAGCAGCAGCCCGCCTACGGCCAGCAGCCGTACGGGCAGCCGCAGCCCGGTTACGGTGCCGATCCGTACAACCAGCAGGGTTTCGGTGGCTCGCAGGCCGGTGACCTCGGCACCCGCCTCGGCGCGCGTGTCATCGACGGTTTCATCATCGGTATTCCGCTGGGAATCCTGAACTTCGTCCTCGGTATGGCACTGATGGACAGCCCGTTCCTCGCAGGCATCATCCTGTGGGTGATCATGGGCATCGCTTACGTGGGCTACAACGTGGGCTTCGAAGTGACGCAGGGCACCACTCTCGGCAAGAAGCTGCTCGGTCTGCGGGTCGTCGCCCCCGGTGGCGCGCCGAAGCTCACCCCGGAGGCCTCGCTCAAGCGCAACATCTTCCTTGCGCCCCTGGCCATCTACTGCCTCGGTGGCCTGGTCACCACCGGCCTTTCCATCTACATCGCGGTCACCATCAACAACGACCCGAACAAGCAGGGCTGGCACGACAAGCTCGCAGGCGGAACCCAGGTCGTCAAGGGCTGATTCAGCTCCGACCTGCGAAAACACCAAGGGGCGCTTCCGGATTCCGGAAGCGCCCCTTGTGTTGTCCGCGAAAGTCAGTAGGTGGACGAAGAATCCATCCCGCCGACCACACCCAGGACCACCACGAAAACGATGTAGAGCAGCCAGAGCACCAGGGAGATGGCACCGATCCAGATGCCGGCCTGCGCCATCCCCTTGCCTTCGCCGCCGCGTTCCTTGATCTGGTTGATCGCCATCACACCGAGGATGATGCCGACGATCGAACCGACGCCGCAGCTGCACAGGCCGATCAGCGACGACACCAGCGCGCCGATGGCGAGGCCGTTGGTGCCCTGCGGCTGGGGGTACCCACCGTAGGGGTTGTAGGCCCCGGCCGCCGGGTACCCGCCGTACTGCGGCTGCTGCGGATACTGCGGCGCGGCAGGCTGCTGATAATTCGGATACTGCGGCTGCGACGGCGGCTGCTGCTGCGGGTATTGCGGCGCGGACTGCTGCGGGTTGGACGGGTAGCTCGAAGGCTGCGACGGCGGGGCGGTCGGGTACTGCGGCACCGAACCCGGCGCGCCGGATTCCGGGGACACGCCGGAACCGCCGTACTGCTTCCACCACTCGTCGGAATCGCCGGGATTCGTCATTGCTACAGACTATGGCATGCATCCTCGGAGCGCTGGCGCGCTCGAGGCGGGGGCCCGCGGGCCCCTGCTGGGAAGATGTAACCCGTGACTGATGCAAATTCGCTCGACAAACCCGCCGAATCTGGGCACCCCGCGCCGGAACATGCGGCATTCGCCCAGGTAGCGCGGGGGTTCTATCCGGTAATCGTCGCCGTGTTCACCGCGACGCTGATCATCTCCAATATCTGCGCCACCAAGGGCGTGGAGTTCTTCTCCGGCAGTTCGGTCGTGCTCGGCCCGCTGCAGATCCTGCCGATCGCCACCGACGGCGCCTTCTTCCTGTTCCCCCTGGCCTACATCCTGGGTGACGTGCTCAGCGAGGTCTACGGCTTCCGCGCCACTCGCCACGCCATCTACACCGGTTTCGCGGCGCTGCTGCTCACCGTCGGCTGTTTCTTCGTCGCCGTCCGGCTGCCTGCCGCCGGTTTCTACGAGAACCAGGAAGCGTTCCGCACCGTTCTCGGCACCACCCCGCAGCTGGTGCTCGCCGGGCTCGCCGGGTACTTCGTCGGCCAGTTGCTGAACTCGGCGACGCTGGTGTTCATCAAGGAACGCACCAAGGAAAAGCATCTGTGGGCCCGGCTGATCGGGTCGACCGTGGTCGGCGAGTTCGCCGACACCCTGATCTTCTGTTCGATCGCCGCCCCGGCGATCGGCATCGACACCTGGCAGTCGTTCGTCAACTTCGTGATCGTCGGCTTCGTCTGGAAGACCGTGTGCGAGGTGCTCGTCCTCCCGATCACCTACCGCGTCATAGCCATCCTGAAGAAAAAGGAGCCCACCTACGCTCCCGCGAAGGTAGACGCGCTACACGACTGACGCCGGTCAGGTGATCACCACGCTCTGGTGGCGGCATCGCCCGAGAGCCCCACGCCACCAGAGCGTGGTGATCGAACGTCCAGCGCCGACTACTGCCCCGGCGCTTTGATACGGCCCTGCCACTGGCCGAGGAATTCCTTCTTGAACTCGTCGAAGTAGCCGCCTTCGATGCTCGCCCGGATCCGGTCGACCAGGCGGACGGTGAACCGCTCGTTGTGGATGGTGCACAGCGTCGCCGAGAGCATCTCCTTGGCCTTGAACAGGTGATGCAGGTAGGCGCGGGTGTAGTGCGCGCAGGTGTAGCAGTCGCAGTTCTCGTCGATGGGGGTGAAATCGCGGCGGAAGCGGCTGGTGTTGATGTTGAACCGGCCCTCGTCGACGTAGATCGCCGCATTGCGCGCCACTCGCGAGGGGTTAACGCAGTCGAAGGTGTCGGCCCCGTTCTCGATGGCGACGAACATGTCCTCGGGCTCGCTGATGCCGAGCATGTGCCTCGGTTTGGCCTCGGGCAGCTCGTCGCAGCACCAGCCGACGATGGTGCCGAGATTGTGTTTCTCCAGCGCACCGCCGATGCCGTACCCGTCGAATTCCGTTCCGCCACTGCCCCGGATGGATTCGAGTTCACGACAGGCCTTGCGGCGCAGGTCTTCGTACTGCGCGCCCTGGATCACCGCGAACAGCGCCTGGTAGGGCCGGTGCGTGCGGGCGGCGGTGAGCCGTTCGTGCTCGTCGATGCAGCGTTGCGCCCACTCGTGCGTGCGCTGCAGCGACTTCTCCTGGTAGCCACGGGTATTCATCAGGGTGGTCAGTTCGTCGAAGGCGAACATGATGTCGGCGCCGAGCTGGTGCTGGATGCCCATCGACACTTCGGGGGTGAACCGGTGCTTCGAGCCGTCGAGGTGGGAACGGAAGGTGACACCGTCGTCGTCGACGGTGGCGAGCCGCTCCTTGCCCGCCGCGATCACCTGATCGGAGCGCACCCCGACCGCCTCCATCGCGAGCACCTTCTTGAAGCCCACACCCAGCGACATCACCTGGAAGCCACCGCTGTCGGTGAAGGTCGGCCCGTCCCAGTTCATGAACTTCCCGAGCCCACCCGCCTCGTCGACGATGTCGGACCCCGGCTGCAGATACAGGTGGTAGGCGTTGGCGAGCAGCGCCTGCGCCCCCAGCTCCTTCATCGTCTCCGGCAGCACCGCCTTCACCGACGCCTTCGTCCCCACCGGAATGAAGGCGGGCGTCGCGATCTCCCCGTGCGGCGTGCTGATGACGCCGGTACGCCCGTGCCGGTCACCGTCGAGACGGGTACCTACCGTGAAGGAGAATTCGCTGCTGTCGGCCACCCGCCCATGGTGCCAGGGCGCTACTGAGCGGCCGCGAACTGGGCGTTGTAGAGGCGGTAGTAGGCGCCTCGCTCCTCGAGCAGGCGTTCGTGGTTGCCGTGTTCGACGATGCGGCCCTTCTCCATCACCACGATCAGGTCCGCGTCACGGATAGTCGAAAGCCGGTGGGCGATGACGAAACTGGTGCGGTCGCGACGCAGCGCGGCGGTGGCGTGCTGCACCAGCAGTTCGGTGCGGGTGTCGACCGAGCTGGTCGCCTCGTCGAGGATCAGGATCGACGGCTTGGCCAGGAACGCGCGGGCGATGGTGATGAGCTGCTTCTCACCGGCGCTCACCCCGCCGCCTTCCTCGTCGATCACCGTGTCGTAGCCGTCGGGCAGCGAATGCACGAACCGGTCGACGTAGGCGGCGCGGGCCGCGGCGATGATGTCGTGCTCCGAGGCATTGGGATTGCCGTAGGCGATGTTCTCGCGGATGGTGCCCTGGAACAGCCAGGTGTCCTGCAACACCATGCCGATACGCGAACGCAGGTGGTCGCGGGTGATGGTGGTGATGTCGACGTCGTCGATGGAGATGGTGCCCGCGTCGATCTCGTAGAAGCGCATCAGCAGGTTCACCAGCGTGGTCTTGCCCGCACCGGTGGGGCCCACGATGGCGATCACATGACCCGGGTCGGCCACCAGCGAAAGCCGTTCGATGACAGGGGTTTCCGGGTCGTAACCGAAGGACACCGCGTCGAACTCCACCCGGCCGCGGTCGACCGGGCGCGAGTTCTCCACCAGCGGGTCGGGGCTCTGTTCCTCGGCGTCGAGGATCTCGAAGATCCGCTCGGCCGAGGCCACCCCGGACTGCAGCAGATTGGCCATGGCGCCGATCTGGGTGAGCGGCTGGCTGAACTGGCGCGAGTACTGGATGAAGGCCTGCACCTCACCGAGCGAGAGATTGCCGGTGGCCACCCGCAGGCCACCGACCAGCGCGATGAATACGAAGTTCACGTTTCCGAGGAACATGATCGCGGGCATGATCAGGCCGGAGATGAACTGCGCCTTGAAGCTGGCGTTGTAGAGCTTGTCGTTGCGCTCGTCGAACTCCCGGCCGACCTCGCGGCTGCGGCCGAACGCGGTGATGATCTCGTGGCCGGTGTAGGCCTCCTCCACCGAGGAGTTCACCTCACCGGTGTATTTCCACTGGTTCACGAAGTGCGGCTTGGACCGTTTGGCGATCTGCGCGGTGACGATGATGGCCGCGGGCACCGTGAGCAGGGCGATCAGCGCCAGCAGCGGCGAGATCCAGAACATCATGATCAGGATGCCGACCACGGTGAACAGCGAGACGAGCAGCTGGCTCATGGTCTGCTGCAGGCTCTGGGAGACGTTGTCGACGTCGTTGGTGACGCGGCTGAGCACGTCGCCGCGCGGTGCGGTGTCGAAGTAGCGCAGCGGCAGGCGGTGCAGCTTGTTCTCCACGTCGTCGCGCAGGCGTTTGACCGTGCGGTTGATGACGACGTTGAGCAGATAACCCTGCAGCCAGCCGAACACCGCGGCGACCACGTAGAGCACGAGCACCAGCGTGAGCACCCGGCCGACCGCACCGAAATCGATACCGGTGCCAGGGATCACGTTCATGGCCGAGAGCATGTCGGCGCGGGTGTTCTCCCCGCGCTGACGCAGCATCTCGACGGTCTCGTCCTTGCTGAGCCCCGCCGGGAGCTGCTTGCCGACGAACCCGTCGAACACCAGGTTCGTCGCCTTGCCGAGCAACCACGGGCCGAGCGTGTTGAGCACCACCGAGGTGACGACGAGCGCGATGATGACCGCGACGGAGAATTTCTCCGGCGCGAGCCTGCGCAGCAGCCGCTTCAGCGACGGAACGAACGATTTCGGTTTCGTACCCGGGGCGCCGGGGACGGGCGCACCCGGCCTCATCGAGCCTCCTCCACACTGAGCTGGGACTCGACGATCTCGCGGTACTCCGGGCACCGCTGCATCAGTTCGTCATGGGTGCCGAGGCCTGCCATGGCGCCGTCCTCGAGGACGACGATCTGGTCGGCGTCACGAATGGTCTGGATCCGCTGGGCCACGATGATCACCGACGCGTCGGCGGTCTCGGGTTTCAGCGCCGCGCGCAACCGGGCGTCGGTCGCCACGTCGAGCGCGGAGAACGAATCGTCGAACAGGTAGATGCGCGGCTTGCGCACCAGCGCGCGGGCGATGCACAGGCGCTGCCGCTGACCACCCGACACCGTTGTCCCACCCTGGGCGACCGGAGTGTCGAGGCCCTGCGGCATCTCGCGCACGAAGTCGGCCGCCTGGGCCACCTCGAGCGCGTGCCAGAGCTCGTCGTCGGTGGCGTCGGGTTTGCCGTAGCGCAGGTTGCTCGCGACGGTTCCGGAGAACAGGTACGCCTTTTGCGGCACCAATCCGATTCCGCCGCGCAGGGTTTCGAGGTCCAGGTGCCGCACGTCGGTGCCGCCCACGTACACCGCGCCGTCGGTGACATCGATCAGGCGCGGGATCAGATTGACGAGCGTGGTCTTGCCCGCACCGGTGGAACCGACCACGGCCGTTGTCGTTCCGGGTGCGACCTGGAAGCGGATGGCTCGCAGCACCGGCTTCTCCGCGCCGGGGAAGGCGAATTCGGCGAACTGCAGGTCGACGGTCGCCGGATCGCCTGCGAAGGGCTGCGGCAGGCGCGGCGGGCGCACCGAGGACTCGGTCTCGAGCACCGCGCCGATCCGGTCGGCCGAGACCGCCGCGCGCGGGGCCATCATCGCCAGGAACGAGGCCATCATCACGGCCATCAGGATCTGCATGATGTAGGACAGCATCGCGGTGAGCGAGCCGATCTGCATGGTGCCGTCGTCGACGTGATGCCCGCCGAACCAGATCACCCCGACGGCGGTGACATTGGAGATGAGCATGACGATCGGGAACATCAGCGCCATCAGCTTGCCCACGCGCAGCGAGGCGTCGGTGAGCGAGGTGTTGGCCATCCCGAAGCGCCAGATCTCCTGACGTTCCCGCACGAACGCGCGGATCACCCGGATACCGGTGATCTGCTCGCGCAGCACCCGGTTCACCCCGTCGATGCGTTCCTGCATCTGCCGGAAGCCCGGCACCATCTTCGCGACGACCAGCCCCATGCTCAGCGCCAGCGCGGGCACCGCGATGAGCAGCAGCCACGAGAGCCCGGCGTCTTCGCGCACCGCCATGATGATGCCGCCGACGCACATGATCGGTGCCATCACCAGAATCGTCACCGACATCACGATGAGCAGCTGCACCTGCTGGATGTCGTTGGTGGAGCGGGTGATGAGCGAGGGCGCGCCGAACAGGCCGACCTCGCGCGCGGAGAACGTCTCGACCCGGTGCAGCACCGCGCCGCGCATGTCCCGGCCCGCGCCCATCGCCGCCTGCGCACCGAAGTACACCGAGGCCGACGAGGCGATGATCTGCACGCAGCTCACCGCGAGCATCCACAGGCCGGTGGTCCAGATGTAGCCGATGTCGCCCCTGGTGATGCCGTTGTCGATGAGGTCGGCGTTGAGGCTCGGCAGGTAGAGCATCGCGATGACCGAGACCAGCTGGAGCACGAGAACCCCGGCCAGCTGGGCGCGGTACGGGGCCAGGTAGGTCCGCAGCAGGGTGATCAACATGATGGACGCAGGCTACCGCGTGCGGCGAGGCCACGCCCCCGGGTTATCCAGGCGTTTCACCAGGCCTGTGGATAAACCCGAACCTGTGGATAAATCACGCGTCGGCGGGCGTACGTGGCTCGCGCCGCGCCCAGGCGCCAGGATCCGCGATCAACTCATCGATGAAACCGGGCAGTCGGTCGGCGGCGATATCGGCGATCGACACGTTCTCGAGCACGGCCCGGATATTCACCCGCAGCGCGATCCACACCCGCTGCAGCGGCTCGGCCGCACCGGGGTAGCGCACGTCCTCGGGGCGCTGCCCGCGCACCGAGGCCAGCGGCGACTCGACCCCACGGATCACGTCGGCCACCGAGATCTCCTCGGCGGGCCTGCCCAGGCGGTACCCGCCGTCCGGTCCGCGCCTGCTGCGCACCAGTTCGGCGCGACGCAGCTCGGCGAGCACGGTCTCGAGGACCTTCGGCGGGATCTGCGCCGCGGCGGCGATGGCCTCGGCCTTCACGACCCCGTCGGCCGCGGCGAGCTCGAGCAACGTTCGCACCGCGTAATCGACCCTTGCGGTGATATGCACGGTCTCGAACCTACGCGGTCGCGCCGCCGGCCAGCACGGCGGTCGCCGCGTCGAGCAACGTCTGCTCGACGAGCGCGTCGGTGGCTCCCGGCGCCAGCTCGATCGACAGCAGCGCCACCCCGAGCACCTCGATGGCACCGGCCGCGCGCAGCATCGACTCCGGCGTCGGATTCGGTCCGGACAGCCAGGTCCGCAGCTCGCGAGTGGGTTCCATGAGATCCGGGTAGCGGTCGGCGATGGCGTTGACGATGGCGGCGGTGTCGCGCACACACAGCGCGCCCGCGTCGCGGTGGCGGATCATGCCGCGCAGATAGGTGCGCAGGACGGCGCGGATGCCCTCGCTGTCGTAGGGGACGGCGTCGATATCGGTGACGATATCGCGCATGTGATCGATGATCGGGTCGATGATCGCCAGCAGCAGATCGAGCTTCGACGCGTAGTGGTAGTACAGCGACGCCTTTGTGATTCCCACCATATCGGCCACTTCGCGCAGGCTCGTCTGCTCGAAGCCTTTCGCGGCGAACAGCCGAAGCGCGGCATCACGAATCGCCTGTTTAGTGCCTCCACCTGCGGTAACGGTGTCGGCGGTGTCCCGGGCAGCCATGTCGTAATCCTCCCATGAATCGTTGGTGATCTATCCGGCGCCCATAAAATTGAGGTTGCCCCTCCGCTTACGCCGTCGGTAGTCTACCTACCGCACGGTAGACAAATCATTCGCGATGTGGAGGCGGGGACACGTGTCCGTATACCTGTACCGATGGGGAAAGTTCGCTTTCCGCCGTAAATGGATAGTGTTGCCGGTCTGGCTACTGCTGTTCGTTCTGCTCGGCGGGCTCGGCGCCACCCTCAGCAAGCCGATGAGCAACGACTTCAGCATGCCCGAGCTGCCCTCGGCTCGCGCCAACGAAATCCTCGACAAGCACTTCCCCGGCATGTCCGAACAGTTCAAGTTCGACGCCGTGGCAGGCACGTACGTGATCGCCGCGCCGGAAGGCCAGCAGCTCACCGATCCGGCCAACCGTGCCGCGATCGAAGCGTTCATCGGCAAGCTCGGTGAACTGCCGATCGTCGACAAGACCAAGCCGCTGGCCAACCCGATCGAGATGACCGACAAGATGGGCTGCCTGAGCAACCCTGACCCGTCGACCTGCTCGGGCGCCCCGCTCAACGTGCTCAACGAAACCGCGCCGAAGACCGTCGCCACCCTCAACGTGCCGTTCACCATCGAGAACGTCACCGACGTGACCGACGCCGAGCGCGACGCCGCCTTCGAGGTCGGCGCCGACGCCCGCAACGCCGGCCTGACCGTCGAACTCAGCGGTTCCATCGCGATGAAGCAGGAACAGCCGAGCGGCAAGTCCGAGCTCATCGGTATGGGCGTCGCCCTGATCGTCATGGTGATCGCGTTCGGCGCCATCGTCGCCGCGGTCGTCCCGATCGTCACCGCCATCGTCGGCCTCGGCGCCGCGACCTCGACGATCATGCTCGGCACCTCCTTCATGGAGGTGCCAGGCTTCACCACCTTCCTCGCCTCGATGATCGGTATCGCGCTGTCGATCGACTACGCGCTGTTCATCGTCTCGCGCTACAAACACGAACTGTCCGTGCGTGATTCGGCCGAGGAAGCCGCCGGTACCGCGCTGGGCACCGCCGGTTCGGCCGTGGTGTTCGCCGGTCTCACCGTCATCATCGCGCTCGGCGCGCTGAGCATCGTCGGCGTGGAGTTCCTGACCTTCATGGGTCTCGGTGGCGCCATCGCCGCCGCGTTCGCGGTGCTCACCGCCGTCACCCTGATGCCCGCCCTGATGGGCGCCTTCGGTAAGGCCTTGTTCAAGCCGAAGCTGCCGCTGGTGGCCCAGCACGATCCCGAGGACGACAGCTCGGTCACCAACGGCCAGCGTTTCGCCCGCCTGATCGGCAAGGCGCCGTGGGTCGCACTGATCCTGTCGGTGGTCGTGCTCGGTGCCCTCGCCGCACCCGCCGCGGGCCTGAACCTCGGCCTGCCCGGCGAGGACAGCCTGCCCAAGACCTCGACCGTGCGTAAGGCCTACGACCTGCGCACCGAGGGCTTCGGTGAGGGCAGCAACGGTGTCCTCATGGTCGTCGCCGACCTGAGCGCCACGCCCGAGGGGCAGCGTGAGGCGGCGCTCGGCGCGCTGCGCGACAAGCTCGCCTCCTACGAGGGCATGGACTACGTCACCGAGCCGCAGTGGAGCGAGGACAAGCAGGGCGCCATGCTCAACGGCGTCCCGGTGTCCGGTCCGAACAACCAGGAAACCAAGGATCTGGTGCAGTCGGCGCGCGGCGCCGAGGCCGAGCTGCAGGCGCAGTACGGCATGCAGTACGGCATCACCGGTACCACCGCGATCTACGCCGATGTCGACCATGCGCTGCTCAGCAAGATCGTGCCGTACCTGGCGATCGTCGCCGGTGCCGCGTTCATCCTGCTGATCCTGGTGTTCCGCTCGATCCTGGTTCCGCTCACCGCGGCGCTCGGGTTCCTGCTGTCGATGGCTGCCACCTTCGGTGCCACCGTGCTGATCTTCCAGGAGGGCACCTTCGGGCTGATCGAGGACCCACAGCCGCTGGTCAGCTTCCTGCCGATCATGTTGATCGGCTTGGTGTTCGGTCTCGCGATGGACTACCAGGTGTTCCTGGTGACCCGCATGCGTGAGGAATTCGTGCACGGCCGTTCGCCGAAGGAAGCCATGGTCGCCGGTTACCACCACGGCGCCCGCGTGGTCACCTCGGCCGCGATCATCATGATCTCGGTATTCGGCTCCTTCATCATGGAAACCGACGTCACCGCGAAGTCGTTCGGTTTCGCGCTGGCCGCCGGTGTCGCCATCGACGCCTTCGTGGTCCGCATGGTGATCGTGCCAGCGCTGCTGGTGATCATGGGCAAGTGGGCCTGGTGGATGCCGAAGTGGCTCGACCGCATCGTTCCCGATATCGACGTCGAGGGCGCCAAGCTCGAGCAGCTGCGCAACTCGGGTACCGAGACGGTGAAGCACCCGGTCGCCGTCGGCTGACCGTAATGCCCTACACGACCCCGCGATCCGCCCCATGGATCGCGGGGTCGTCGCATGTGCGGGCCCGGTTGCTTGATATCGCGGTATCGCGGCACCAGACTCAGGACTAGTTCGACCCGGCTCTACTCCACGCTCTGCATCGAATCACCGAGGAGAAACCCGTGTCCGTCTATCTGTACCGGTGGGGAAAGCTGGCCTTTCGCCGCAAATGGATCGTGCTCCCCGTCTGGTTACTCTGCTTCATGGTGCTCGGCGGACTCGGTGCCCAGCTGCAGAAGCCGATGACCGACGACTTCAGCATGCCGAACCTGCCGTCGGAGCGGGCGACCGAAATCCTCGACAAGCACTTCCCCGGTATGTCGGAGGCGTTCGCGTTCGACGCGGTCACCGGCACCTACGTCGTCGGCGCGCCCGCAGGCCAGAAGCTCACCGACCCGGCCAATCGCCAGGCCGTCGCGGCGATGATCGAACGGCTCGAGCAGTTGCCGATCGTCGATCACACCGAACCGATCGTGGACCCGATCACGGCCACCGAGGAGATGGGTTGCCTTACCGCGCAACCCGATCCGTCGACCTGCAGTGGCGCGCCGCTCAATGTGCTGAACGAGTCGGCACCCGACACCGTCGCCTACTTCAGCGTGCCGTTCACCATCAAAGAGTTCGCCGATGTGAAGCCCGAGGACCGCGAGGCCGCCTACGCCGTCGGCGACGACGCCCGCGCCGCCGGGCTCACGGTGGAGATGAGCGGCAGCCTGCCCATGGAGCAGGAGATGCCGAGCGGTAAGTCCGAGATGATCGGTATGGCCGTTGCCCTGGTGGTGATGATCGTGGCGTTCGGCGCGATCGTCGCGGCCTTCGTGCCGATCATCACCGCCATCGTCGGCCTCGGCGCCGCGACCTCGCTGATCTTCCTGTCCACCACGGTGCTCGAGATCCCGAGCTTCACGACGTTCCTCGCCTCGATGATCGGTATCGCGCTGTCGATCGACTACGCGCTGTTCATCGTCTCCCGCTACAAACACGAACTGACCGTGCAGGATTCGGCCGAGGAAGCCGCCGGTACCGCACTCGGTACGGCGGGCTCGGCGGTGGTGTTCGCCGGTCTCACCGTGATCATCGCGCTCGCCGGGCTGGCCATCGTCGGTGTCCGGTTCCTGACGTTCATGGGTCTCGGTGGTGCGGTGGCGGCCGCGTTCGCCGTGCTCACCGCCATCACCCTCATGCCCGCGCTGCTCGGTGCGTTCGGCAAGGCCCTGTTCAAGCCGAAGCTGCCGCTGATCGCCCAGCACGATCCCGAGGACGACAGCGTCGTCACCAACGGCACCCGCGTCGCCCGGGTGATCGCCAAGTTCCCCGCGGTGACGATGATCCTGGCCATCGTGGTGCTCGGCCTGCTCGCCGCGCCCGCGCTGAACCTGAACCTCGGCCTGCCCGGCGAGGACAGCCTGCCCAAGTCGACCACCGTGCGTAAGGCCTACGACCTGCGCACCGAGGGTTTCGGTGAGGGCAGCAACGGTGTGTTGCAGGTGGCCGTCGACCTGGCCGACACCCCCGCCGATCAACGGCCCGCCGCGCTGAACGCCTTGCGCGACAAGCTCATGTCCTACCCCGACATGGAACTGGTCACCGAACCGCAGATGAGCTCCGACGGTGCGGGCGCCCTCATCAACGGCATTCCCAAGGCCGGACCCAACGATCAGTCGACCAAGGATCTGGTGCAGTCGGCCCGCGATGCCGAGGCAGCGCTGCACGAGCAGTACCAGATGTCGTACGGCATCACGGGAACCACCGCGATCTACGCCGATATCGACCACGTGTTGTTGAGCAAGATCGTGCCGTACATGGCGATCGTCGCGGGCGCCGCGTTCATCCTGCTGATCCTGGTGTTCCGCTCGATCCTGGTCCCGCTCACCGCGGCGCTCGGGTTCCTGTTGTCGATGGCGGCGACGTTCGGCGCGACGGTGCTGGTCTTCCAGGAGGGCAAGCTCGGGCTGATCTCGGACCCGCATCCGCTGGTGAGCTTCCTGCCGATCATGTTGATCGGCTTGGTGTTCGGGCTCGCGATGGACTACCAGGTGTTCCTGGTGACCCGCATGCGCGAGGAGTACGTGCACGGCTCCGAACCGACCGAGGCGGTGGTGAAGGGTTATCACCACGGCGCGCGCGTGGTCACCTCCGCGGCGATCATCATGATCTCGGTGTTCGGTTCGTTCCTGCTCGAATCCGATGTCACCGCGAAGTCGATGGGCTTCGCGCTGGCGGCGGGCGTCGCGCTCGACGCGTTCGTCGTGCGCATGGTGCTCATTCCCGCTCTGCTTGTGCTGCTGGGCAAATGGGCGTGGTGGATGCCCGCCTGGCTGGACAAGATCGTTCCCGATATCGACGTGGAGGGTTCCAAGTTGCGCGAGATCCACCGCAACGACCGCGAGATGGCGGCCGCGGAACTGTGAGACCCTGGCCGGGCACTCGTTCGGGTGCCCGGCCTACTTGCTCGGCTGCGGAACCTCGCATTCGGTGACCCTCGGGTTCAGCCCGATGTAGTTCCCCGGTCCCGCCGCCGCCGTAACGGCGATCGTCGCCCAATCCGAGCACTCCCTCGGGAGTTTCGAGAAATAGTGCCGCTGACCTGCGGCGAGCAGCCCCACGGCCACCCACCCGAGCACGATCAGAACCAAGAGCTTCCCCCCGAGCCCGATCCCGGACTTCGCGGGTGGCGGCACACGCCCGCGCATAATCATCGTTCCTTCCCGGATTTCGGTGTAACTCAGTCTATTACGCGAGTACTACACCGCAGGTCGGACGCAGGTGAATAGCCGTCGACAGCTCTCGATCAGCGCGTTGTGGGTTTCGCGGGTTCACGCCGGGCGGCGGCGGGCGGGCACACACCGTGCCTGATGGCGTTCGCGGCGTGAATGCCGAGTGCGAATTCCTTCAATTTCTTCCACATGAATCCATGGTCGCGAGCTGCGAAGGCCACGAGAAGTGGCGTAGACGACGACTATCGCTAAGATTCAGACATGGGTTCGACCGTGTCGGTGCTGGCCTACGACGGGATGACGGCGTTCGAGGCCGGCATCGTCATCGAGGTGTTCGGCCTCGTGTGGCCCGACATCGATCAGCCCTGGTACGAGCTGAAGGTCTGCACCGAAACCCCCGACCCCATCCGGGTGATCGGCGGCGCGACCATGAGCAGCCCCTACGGTCTCGCCGACTTCGCCGCCGCCGACACAGTGGTGGTGCCCAGCGTCGCCGACCCCCGCGCCGCCACCTCACCGGAGCTGATCGAGGCACTGCGGCAGGCGCATCGCAACGGGGCACGCATCGTGTCGATCTGCTCGGGTGCTTTCGCGCTCGCGGCGGCCGGGCTGTTGGACGGTCGCCGGGCCACCACGCACTGGCGATACGCCGATCTGCTGCGTGAGCGGTATCCCGCCGTGGTCGTCGACGCCGAACCGCTCTACACCGACGACGGCGACATCCTCACGAGCGCGGGCTGCGCGGCCGGCCTCGACCTGGCGCTGCACCTGGTACGCACCGACATGGGCGCGTCCGTCGCGAACGCCGTCGCCCGCAGGCTGGTGATCCAGCCGCACCGCACCGGCGGGCAGGCGCAATACATCGAGTCCCCGATGCCGCCCGAACCCCTCGACGACCCGGTCGGCCGCAGCCTGGCCTGGGCCGCCGAACACATCCACGAGCCGCTCGGCGTCGCCGACCTCGCCCGGGTCGCCGGCCTGTCCCAACGCACCTACCTGCGTCATTTCGTTCGGTCCACCGGCACCACTCCGAGCAAATGGCTCACCACGCAACGTATTCAGGCCGCCCTTGCGATGCTCGAAACCAGCGATGCCCCGGTGGAGGAGATCGCCACGGCCGTCGGCTTCGCCACCGCGGTCACCTTCCGCCACCACTTCGCGAAGGCGCTGCACACCTCCCCTTCGGCGTACCGCAACACCTTCCGAACCGCACAAAGCAAAAGCCCCTCACCTGTCGGAACAGGTAAGGGGCTTGCTGGCGGTGGCGGAGGGATTTGAACCCTCGGACGGGGGTTACCCGTCACACGCTTTCGAGGCGTGCTCCTTAGGCCGCTCGGACACGCCACCGCCGACTACGGTACCGGATAGGGGGCTCGATCACTAAATCGGCTGGTCAGCGCTGGTTGCGGAAGAAGGTGTCGAGGAGGGCGACGCACTCGGATTCGAGGATTCCGGCGCGTACCTGAGGGCGGTGGTTGAGGCGGCGGTCGCGGACTACGTCCCACAGGGAGCCGACTGCGCCGGTCTTGGGTTCCCAGGCGCCGAAGATCACCTTCTCGACGCGGGCGAGAACCAGCGCGCCCGCGCACATCGTGCACGGTTCCAAGGTGACAGCGAGGGTCGCGCCTTCGAGCCGCCAACCGTCGCCGTGGACGGCCGCGGCTTTTCGCAGGGCGAGGACTTCCGCGTGGGCGGTCGGGTCGCCGAGGGCTTCGCGGGCATTGGCCGCGCGGGCCAGCTCACGGCCCTGCGCATCGAAGACGACGGCGCCGACCGGCACATCGCGCGGGTCGGCGTCGGCGGCGGCCGCGAGTGCGGCGCGCAGCATGTCCTCGTCGGTCACTTCTGCAGTTTGTCCAGCACCGCCGCGTATTCGTCGGCGAAACCGAGGCGCTCGGCGATCAGTTTCAGCTGTTCGTCCGGGTAGAGGTCGGTATCGGCGAGGATCACGCTGAGTACCGGTTCGGGTAGGCCGAGGTCGGCGAGTACGCCGAGGTCGCCCTCTTCCCACGGTTCGATGTCGTCGAGCTCGTCGGGGTCGATGTCGGGGATCTCGACATTGAGTGCGTCGAGGACGTCGGCGGCGATGTCGTAGTCGATCGCGGCGGTCGCGTCGGAGACGAGCAGCCGGGTGCCGCTCGGCGCGGGCCGCAGCACGATGAAGAACTCGTCGTCGACGTCGAGCAGCCCGAACACCGCACCGGAGCTGCGCAATGCCTTCAATTCGGTCTCGGCGGTGGAGAGGTCGACGAGGGCGTCGTGGCTGAGAGGACTGCACCGCCACGTACCTTCTTCGCGGACCACCGCCACGGCGAACCCTTCGACGTCGAAGTCGTCATCCGACGCCGCCCTGTTCGTGCCCGAGCGCTGTGCTGCCATGGACCAAACGGTAGTCTGTCCCGCCCGTAATGATGAACTCGTGTGCCAATCTGTTCTCGTGAGTATCGACGAGCGTGGTGCCGTGTGTGTCCTCGGAACGGGTCTGATCGGCGGCTCCGTGCTGCGCGCGGCCGTGGACGCCGGGTACGAGGCGTTCGGGTACAACCGGTCGGCCGACGGCGCGCAAGCCGCCCGGCTCGACGGTTTCGACGTGTCGGGTGACCTGCCCGAGGTGCTCAGCCGGGCCGCTGCCGCCGACGCGCTCGTGGTGCTCGCGGTGCCGATGCCCGCCGTCGCGCCGGTGCTCGCGGAGGTCGCCGCCTATGCGCCGGAGTGTGCGCTGACCGATGTGGTCAGCGTGAAGGGGCCGGTGGCCGACGCGGTGCGCAAGCAGGGACTCGAGGCTCGGTACGTGGGCGGTCACCCGATGGCCGGTACATCCGAATCAGGCTGGGCGGCAACCGATCCCGAGCTGTTCCGCGGCGCGGTGTGGGCTGTGGGCGTGGACGAGGGCACCCGGGTGGAGCCGTGGTCGCGGGTGGTTCGGCTGGCTTTGGACTGCGGTTCCGTCGTGGTTCCGGTCGTCGCCGAGGAACACGACCAGGCCGTCGCGCGGATCTCGCATCTGCCGCATGTGCTGGCCGAGGCGTTGGCCGCGGCCGGGGCGGGCGGTGGTGAGCTGGCGCTCGGGTTGGCGGCCGGTTCGTTCCGCGACGGGACCCGGGTGGCCGGTACCGCGCCCGACCTGGTTCGCGCGATCTGTGAACCGAATGCCGGGGCATTGGAACTGGTGCTCGACGAAACCATCGAGGCGCTGATCGCCGCGCGTGACGCACTTCGCGCCGACGGCACGCTCGGCGAGGTTGTCGAGGCGGGTTACCGGGGGCGGTCGGCCTACGACAGCCGGGCGCAATGGGAGATCACGGGGGTGCTGCCCGGCGCCGACGGCTGGCTCGACGAGCTGCGGCGTGCTGGTCGGCGCGGTGGGGTGCTGCGGGCGCTGTAGTCGGTCGCGACCGTTCCCCGGCCGCCGCGGCCAGGTCGATCAGGACATCGGGCGGTCGATGCCGGCAGGTGGCCGCCTGCGATGGGCGGCCGGTGCCGCGGTTCAGACCCGCTCGGCCAGCCCCGGGTAGTCGAGGACGAACCCTTCCGGGTCGACCGTCAACGTGGCACTCGAAACCGGGGAGAGCACGTTGATGCCGTCGGCGGCACTCGAATAGGTGAGTTCGGCCTCCTGCACCAGCAGGTCGGGCAGACGCACGTAGACGACCGGCACCTGCACGTCACCAACGGCGTTCTGCAGGCAGAACCGGCGGATCGGCAAGGTGTTGAAGAACGGGCTGAGCACCACGTCCACATCGAGGGCGCCGGCGAACGTCGAGCGCACGTGGGTGCCGCCCGCGTCGACGAGCCAGTAGTTCTCCTCGTCCCGCGACACCGAGGCGTGGCGTTCACCGGCGGCGGTCGTGGTGCGCAGCGACAAACGCCTGGTCGCGCCCGCTTCATCGGTGACCAGATCGTAGGAGGCGCTGAACGCCGGGTGCTCGTGGTTGGCGCTGCCGATCATCCGGCCCGCGGCCCTGATCCGGTTGCCGTTCACCGTCACCCGGACCGATTCCATCCGGGAGTTGTCGTGGGCTCGCCAGGTGAGCACCGCCGGCCACCGAGAGGCCGGTCTGTTCTCGGTGGGGCCTGCGGCCGGGCCCGGGGCTGGGGTCGTCACCTCTCTACGGTAAGCGACACCGGCCCCCGCGCTGTACAACACGAGCGCATCACACCAGCGAATCCCGCCAGGCGGCGTGCAGTCCCGCGAAGCGGCCCTGGCCCGCGATCAGCTCGGCCGGTGCGCCGTCCTCCACCACGCGGCCGCCGTCGAGCACCAGCACCCGGTCGGCAATGGCGACCGTGGACAGGCGATGCGCGATGATGACGGCCGTCCGGCCCCGCAGCAGCGTCTCCAGCGCACGCTGCACCAGGCGCTCACCGGGGATGTCGAGGCTCGACGTCGCCTCGTCGAGCACGATCACCACCGGATCGGCGAGGAACACCCTGGCGAAGGCGACCAACTGGCGCTGACCGGCGGATAATCGCCCGCCCCTGGTTCGCACGTCGGTGTCGTATCCGTCCGGTAGCGACCCGACGAACTGGTCGAGTCCGACCGCGCGAGCCGCCGTCCGCACCTCGGCATCGGTGGCCGATGGCCTGCCGAGCCGGATGTTGTCGGCGATCGTGCCGGAGAACAGGTACGCCTCCTGCGTGATCATCACGACGTGCCTGCGCAGCTCGGTATCGGCCAGTTCGCGCAGGTCGACGCCGTCGAGGGTGATGGTGCCGCCGGACGGGTCGTAGAACCGGGTGAGCAGCTTGGCCAGCGTCGACTTGCCCGCCCCGGTGGCACCGACCAGTGCCACGATCTGCCCGGCCGGGATGTCGAGGTCGAATTCCGGCAGCACCGGCGAGGCCGCGTCGTAGCCGAACCACACCTTGTCCATCCGCACCGCACCGTTGGGATGCTCGACGGTGACCGGCTCGACCGGTTCCGCGACCGCCGGTTCCTCCTCGAGCACACCGGAGATCTTCTCCAGCGCTGCCGCGGCCGACTGGTAGGAGTTGAACACCTGGGCCAGCTCGTCGAGCGGGCCGAAGAACTGGTCGAGGTAGAGCAGGTAGGCCGCGAGCACTCCGATGGCCAGGTTGCCCTCCATCACCTGCCAGGACCCGACGAGCAGCACGACCACGGTTGTCACCTTGCCGATGAAGTTCGACAGGCCGACGTAGTCGCCGACGCCGCGCATCGCGGTGGTCGTCGCCTTCTGGTACGCCGCGTCCTCGACGCCGAGCACTTCCTGGTTGCGGTGTTCGCGCCGGAAAGCCTGCACCGCCCGCATACCGCTCATCGATTCGACGAACTGCACGACCACCCTGGCGATCGCGCCACGGGTCCGCCGGTAACCCGCCCGCTGACGCCGCTGCGCCCACCGGGTGACGAACACCAACGGCACGAACCCGAGCAGCACGATGGCCGCGAGCATCGGGTCGAGCCAGACGAGCAGGACGGCGATGGTGACCACCGAGAGCAGCGCGCTCGCCGCCTGGTTCAGCGCGCCTTCGAGCAGGTCCTGCAGCGCCTCGATATCGCTGGTGAGCCGGGTGACGACCTTGCCCGAGGTGTATTTCTCGTGGAACGACACACTCAACCGCTGGGTGTGCGCGAAGGTGCGCACCCGCAGGTCGAACAGCACCCGCTGGCTCAGCGCTCCGGCCGCGCGCAGGAAGGCGAAGGTGGTGAGACCCGACAGCACCGTCACCGCGATGAACCCGGCGACGGTCGCGATCAACGGCGTCCAGTTGCCTTGGCGCCCTTGGGTTATCCCGTGGTCGAGCCCGTAGGCGATGAACAACGGCACCGACACCTTCGCCGCGTTGTCAAGCACGATCAGGACGAAGGTGAGGACGGCGAGCTTGCGGTAGGGCCGGACCAGATCGAGCAGCAGTCTGCGGGAACGGCCGGCGAGCACCACGTTTCCGGTGCCGGTGACGGCGTCGTCCTCCTTGGCGATGCCGCGCCAGTCGGCCGCCTGATCCTGTTGTGGTTCAACTGTTTCGGTGGTGGTCATCAGGCACCGCCCATCAGTTCGCGGTAGTGGCGGCTGGTGCGAAGCAGCTTGTCGTGGGTGCCCTCGGCGACGATGTGTCCGTCGGCGAGCAGCGCCACCCGGTCGGCAAGTGCGGCGGTGGACGGGCGGTGCGCCACCAGCAGGGTCGTCGCACCGGAGAGCACCGCGCGCAGCCGATCCTGCACGCGCTCCTCGGTTTCCACGTCCAGCGCGGAGAGCGGGTCGTCGAGCACCATGATCCGGCCCTCGTCGGCATCCGCCGCACCGGTGAGCACCGCCCTGGCCAGCGCGAGCCGTTGCCGCTGCCCGCCGGACAGACTCATGCCCTGCTCGCCGATCCTGGTGTCGAGCCCCCACGGCAGCGCGTCGACGAACTCGGTGGCCTGGGCGATGTCGAGCGCGCGCCGCACGTCGTCGTCGGTGGCGCTCGGGTCGCCGAGGGCCACGTTCTCGCGCACACTCGCCGAGAACAGCACCGGCTCCTCGAAGGCGACCGTCACCACCCGGCGCAGGTCGGCCAGTCGCAGCGTGGCGATGTCGACGCCGTCGATGGTGATGCGACCGGCGTTCACGTCGTAGAGGCGCGGAATCAGCTCGAGCAGTGCGGTTTTGCCGCTCCCGGTCGCACCGACGAGCGCGACCGTCTCGCCCGGCCTGATCCGCAGCGAGACATCCTCCAGCACAGCGTTTTCCGGACCGCCGTCGGCGCGCGGGTAACCGAACCGGACGCCCTCGATCACCAGTTCGCCGCGCACCGGCACGGGCAGGTCGACCGGGTCCGGCGGGTCGGCGATGTCGAGCGGGGTGTCGATGATCTCCCAGTACCGGTCGGCGGCGGTCCGTGCCTCGAACAGCTCCGACAGCAGGAAGCCGAGCCAGATCACCGGCCACTGCAGGAACGTTTCCAGCGTGACGGCGGCGACCAGGGTGCCGATGGTCATGGAGCCCTGCGCCACCGCGTATCCGCCGACACCGAGCGACAGCGCGATCGCGATGGTCGGCAGAGCCACCAGCGCCGACCACAGCGTGGCGTCCAGATGCACCTTCGTCAGCTCGGTGCGTTGCAGTTCACGCGACAGCGCGGTGAAGCGGGCGCCGAAGAACTGGCCACGGCCGAGCGCCTTGAGCACACGCACGCCCTGCGCGGATTCCTGGGCGATGGTCGCCAGGTCTCCCGCCTGGTCCTGGGAGCGGCGCGAGGCCACCTCGAACCGGCGGACGAAACGCGCGCAGTACACGGTGAGCGGCAGGCAGGTCACCGTGAAGATCAGTCCCACCTGCCAATTCAGCACGAACAAGGCGATGAGCCCGACGGGCGCGATCACCGAGTTGACGATGAGGAACGGCCCGGCGAACGCGACGAACCGGCGCAGCGCCGACATGTCGTCGATCGCACGCGAGAGCAGCTGACCGGATTGCCACCCGTCGTGACGGCCGATCGACAACGCCTGCAGCTTCGCGAACAGCTTTGCCCGCATGGTGATTTCGAATGTCGTCGCCGGTTTGGACACCAGCCAGCGTCTGCCCCACATGCCGAACGATTCGAGTGCACCGAGCAGGAACACGAACGCGACCGGCACGAGCAGCCCCGCGAAATCTCGGCGGGCGATCGGTCCGTCGATGATGCGGGCGATGACCAGCGGTGTCACCACCGCGGTCGCGGCCATCATGATGGCCAGCAGGTTCGCCAGGATCAGCGGAACCCGGTACGGCTTCAGGTAGGGCAGGAACCGGCGCAGCGAGCGCATACCCCCGCGCGCCGGCTGTGTGGGCTGCCCGGAACTGTCGGCCTCCGATTCGGCGACCGCCAGTTCTGATGTGACAGACAAAGACTCCCCCTCGGGTCCGGTTGGATGGTTGGTTACCGGAACGGACTCCCAGACGATGTTCGCATCGGGGTCCGACAAGTAGGCCCTTCCAGAGTCGCACCGGAGCACCGTTCCCGGCCACCGATTTTTCTGCCGGACGAAAGCATCCACAGCAGTGCACAGCCCCGGCCGCTACGCCCTCTGCCGCTGTTCAGCGGCCCGATACAATGCCGCAGGCGCGAGAAGTGGGTGGTCGCGCGTTCCGACAAGCACAGGAGGACTGTTGACGCGGATGGTCGGGTTGTTCGCCGGGATCGGCGGGCTCGAACTCGGCCTCGGCAGACACGGATGGTCCACCGAGTTGCTGTGTGAGATCGATCCGGGTGCGCAGGGCGTGCTCGCCGCGCGTTTTCCCGAAACACCACTGCACGCCGACATCACCCGCCTGCGTTCGCTGCCCGCGCGCACGGAACTGGTCGCGGCGGGGTTTCCGTGCCAGGACCTCTCCCAGGCCGGGCGCACCGCGGGCATCACCGGTCGCCGTTCCGGCCTGGTCGACGAGGTGTTCCGGCTGGTCCGGCGGCAGCGTGGGCCGCGCTGGCTGCTGATCGAGAACGTGCCGTTCATGCTCCAGCTGGGTCGTGGTGCGGCGATGCGCCACATCACCACCGCCCTGGAGGAACTCGGCTACACCTGGGCCTACCGGGTGGTCGACGGTCGCGCGTTCGGCCTGCCGCAACGGCGCCAGCGCGTGCTGATGCTCGCCTCGCGCACCGAGGACCCGCGCCAGGTGCTGTTCGGTGACGACGCGGGCCCGCGCGACTACGGCGACCCCGACCGCGACCCGTGCGGCTTCTACTGGACCGAGGGCGTGCGCGGCCTCGGTTGGGTGGTGAACGCGGTGCCGACCTTGAAGGGTGGTTCCGGGCTCGGCATCGCCAGCCCGCCCGCCGTGCGGCTTCCGGCGGGCGAGATCGTCACCCCTGGCATCATCGATGGGGAACGATTACAGGGTTTCGATGCCGAGTGGACCGCGCCCGCGCTCGACGTGCCGGGTGTGCGGCAGGGGCATCGGTGGAAGCTGGTCGGCAACGCGGTGAGTGTGCGGATGGCGAACTGGGTGGGTGAGCGGCTGGCCGCGCCGCTGGAGCCGCTCACCGTCGGTGCGCCGCTGCGACCGGGCGCACCGTGGCCGAGTGCCGCGTGGGGGCATGCGGGCGTGGTGCATCAGGTGCCGCTGTCGACGTGGCCGGTCCACGAGCCTTACGAGGATCTGAAGAACTTCCTCACCGAACCGCGACTACTCTCCCCGCGGGCCACGGCCGGGTTTCTGCGACGAACGTCCATGGGCAACTTGCGTTTTCCGCCCGGATTCCTCGACGACGTGCGCGACCATCTCGATCGCATGGGTGGCTGGGCGGCATGACGGGGCGGCGGGACCACGGAGACGCTCCGCGGTCGGCACCCGTCACCGACGCGGCGACCAGCGCGCGGATGTCGCGCCAGCGCCGTGCCGACACCGCTCCCGAACTCGCCCTGCGACGCGAGCTGCACCGCGCGGGCCTGCGCTATTTCGTCGACCGTGCGCCGATCAGGGGCCAGCGCCGGCGCGCCGATGTAGTTTTCCCACGCCGTCGTGTCGCCGTGTATGTCGACGGCTGCTTCTGGCATCGGTGTCCCGAGCACGCGACCGATCCGAAGAACAATGCCGAGTGGTGGGCGCAGAAACTGGCGGGCAATGTGGCACGCGATCGCGCTACCGATGCCGCGTTGATCGAGGCGGGCTGGCAGGTGGTGCGGGTGTGGGAACACGAGGACCCGCGGGTCGTCGCCCAGCAGATCGTCGCGTTGGTTCGCGGAACGGGCTGATCGCGGTTCGGCCCTCGCCCGAGAATGCCCGGTGACCGGGCGCGCTTGGTCAGCGGCGGTGGGGCGAGCGGTCGGCGCGGACGCGGACCAGGGAACGGGGTGCGTTGGCGGCGGCGTAGCCGGAGACCACCATCGCCAGGATCGTGGCGAAGCCGGCCAGTGCGATCACGTAGCTCATCTAAGACCTTCCGGTTGGTTACATCGCCCAGCTTGCCCGCCCAACCTGACAACAACCTGTGCGCCCTGTGATGAAACCGCGTGTGACGCGGTCACACACCCCGTTCGCCCCACCTACTCCACGGTGATCTTCACCGTATGACCTCCCACCTTCGCGGGCAGCTTCGTCGTGTCGACCACCAGCACCTCACCGGTGTCCTGTAATCCGTTGGACAGCGTCTTCGGCTTCAACCCGAACGGCGGCTGCTCGCCGGTGCTCGCGGCGAGACCGAAGTCGCTGTCGTTGGCGATGTAGATGGTCTTGCCGCCGTCGAGGGAGGCGATGCCCTCGATCTTGTCGTGGCCGAAGAACCTGCCCTTGTCGTCGAGCGCGGTGACCAGGGCCGCCAGGTCGAGGTTGCTCTTCTTCTCGACCGGCGTGATGCCCGATTTCTTCAGTGCGGCAACGCCATCGGCCGTGGGGACGGTGCCGATCAGAGTCTCGAGCGGTTTGCCGTCCACCAGCAGGCCGCCCTGTTCGGCGTCGTAGCGGGCGCCCGCGAGCGTGGACTGGGGGCCGACGTCGGTCGCGCCCGCGATGTCGATCGTCCAGATCTTCTTGTCCGCCTTCGGCGCCAGGTTGCCGTCACGTTCGGCGACCAGGAAGGTCGTCGCGCTCAGCGCGGTGATCTCCGAGACCGCGACCTTGCTCTGCTTCGGGTTCTCCAGTGGGTACAGGAATTCCTTCTGCGCCTTGGTCTTCAGATCGACGGTGACGATCCGGGCGAAAGGCACCTCCTTGGCCGAGCCGTCCAGGCCGGGCGTCTTCAGCGCGCTCTGCACCATCCCGACCAGCGTGCTGCCGTCCGGGGTGATGGTGAGTCCTTCCATGCCCTGGTTGGGGCTGCGCAGGGCGATCTCCTTCGGCAGCCCGGTGCCGGGCGCCAGCCGTTCGATCTCGGTGCCGTCGGCGGCGAAGTGCACCAGGAACGGTCCGTATTCGTCCGATACCCAGAACGTGCCGTCGGCAAGGGCGACAAGGCCTTCCGGGTCGATCCCGTGATCGGTGGCCGGCAGTACGGTGCCCGCCAGATCCTTGATCGTTTCGCCGGTGCTCGCCGCCGAATCGACCTGGCCGTTGAACGGCACGCCGGCACGATTGCGCAGTTCGATGGTCGACTGCAGCACGGCCCGGCCGCCGACCAGTTCGAACTTGCCGATCTTCGGAACGAACGACGGTGTGGGCGAGAGCTTCTCGTTCTTGCCCGGTCCGTCGACGTTCGGGCCGCGGTCGGTGAGGCCGTAGAACTCGTCGGTGCTGCCGGGCACCGGCGTCCAGGCAGAGCCGAAACCGCTGCCCTGCACGGTGGTGCCACCGAACTCGCCGAGCAACGGAATATCGGTGGTGTACAAGCGAACCGCGTCGCTGGTGTGCACTGTGAATTGGTCGAGCCCCTTGTACCCCGCAGCCGGGGTGTACAAGTAGGCCTCGTCGGCTACGCGGGTGAGACTGCCGTGCTCCGGTTCGAGGCTCACCCCGACGACGGCGTCGCCACCTACTTTCGCGCTGAGTTCTTCCAATGAGATCAGCAGCGCCTGCCCCTCGGCCACGGTGAAGTCGGGATCAAAGCTCGGCGTCGAGCATCCCGCCGTAACGGCGGCAGCGCACAGCGCGGCCGTGAGCGGGAAGAGACGAAGAGCTGGTCGTGCGTTCATCCGCCTTGCGTACCGCGCGCAACCGACCAGCAGACGACCGGGAAATGAATTGTCCTCCCGCAGCCGGTGCCTCATTCTGGCCACCATGACAACAACCCGGTTCAACATTTCCTCGGCCTCCGACTTCGAAGATGTCGTCGGGTATTCGCGCGCCGTGCGGGTGGGCGACCATGTGCTGGTCAGCGGCACCACGGCGGCGCTGCCAGGTGGGGGCGCCGTCGGTGGCGACGATATCGGCGCCCAGACCCGCGAGATCCTCGCGCGGATCGCCACCGCACTCGACCAGGCGGGCGCGAGTGTGCGCGATGTGGTGCGGACCAGGATGTTCGTCACTGATATCTCCCGTTGGCCGGAGGTCGCGGCCGCTCACGCCGAAGTGTTCGGCGATATCCGGCCCGCGGCGTCGATGTACGAGGTCACCGCGTTGATCGCGCCGGGGCTGCTGGTGGAGATCGAAGCCGATGCGATCGTCGCCGGCTGATCGTCGCATCACGGGCACTTCGCGCCCCGGGCGTCGACGGCGAAAAGTGCACAGTTGTCCACAGGTTTCGAGTTATCCACAGGGCCGGGTCGCGGGCGTCGTGAACGCCGGTGTCGCGCGCACCGAACTACTACCCTCGATCTCGTGACCAGCGAAATGGCAACGCCCACCGACCTGTTGGCTCAGGTCTCCGCTTCCACCGCGCGTCTCGGAGCCTCGATCGACGCGCTCGGCGAATCGGCCCTGGCCGAGCCGTCCCAGCTGCCCGGCTGGACCCGCGGCCATGTCGTCGCCCACTTGGCCCGCAATGCGGACAGCTTGCTGAACCTGCTGCTGTGGGCGCACACGGGCATCGAGATCCCGCAGTATCCGAGCGTGGCGGTGCGCGACGCCGACATCGAAACCGGTGCGGGCCGCGCGCCCGACGTCCAGCGGGCCGACTTCGCCGCGTCGGCCCATCGCTGGCAGGCCTTGGCCACCACCATGTCCGCCGCCGACTGGGCGGCCGAGGTCCGCAACCGCCAGGGCGGCACTCTCACCGCCGACATCGTCCCGTGGATGCGTCTGCGTGAAACCGAGATCCACCACGTCGATCTCGGCGTCGGCTACACCCCCGCCGACTGGCCGAAGGAATTCGTCGCCCGCCTGCTCCCCGAAACCGTCGCCGACCTGTCGGCCAAGGTCCACCCCGAGGCCACCCCGACCTTCGACATCCAAGCCACCGACACCGACTTCATCGCCACCATCGGCCCCGACCGTCCCCACCACACCGTCCTGGGCCCCGCCACGTCCCTCCTGGCCTGGCTCCTGGGCCGCACCCCCGGCACCGACCTGACCGGCCCCCTCCCCCCACTCCCCGCCTGGAAATAACCACACAAAAAAAATCCGCCTCCTACCGGGGATACCGATAGGAGGCGGATTGTTGTGCGCCCGAAGGGATTCGAACCCCTAACCTCTTGATCCGTAGTCAAGTGCTCTATCCGTTGAGCTACGGGCGCATGGTCTTCAGTTGTACCGGCGAACCGGTGTGGCGGAGGCGAGAGGATTTGAACCTCCGGTCCCCGTGAAGGGACAACTCATTAGCAGTGAGTCCCATTCGGCCGCTCTGGCACGCCTCCTGGAGCCTTCTCTTTCGAGGGCACCGGTCCTTGTCGAACCGCCGGGAATGAAGATTACACGAGCAGTCGTAGGAGTCCAAAACGCCTGGTCAGCTAGCGTAAATTGCTGTCGAACCAGTCGTAGATGCGGGTCTGGGAATCGATGCGGATGGCGGCGGCAGCGTCGTCGTCGGGGTCGGGGCGGTCGGCGCGGTGACGCAGGCCGGGATAGGTGACGGTGAGACTGGCCACATTCGCACGGGCGGTGGCGTCGCGGAGTTGGTCGACGGCCTCGGGTGGGGTGGCGGGATCGTCGGCGCCGAACAGGCCGAGCCAGGGGGCTTGCAGGCTCGGGGCCACCTCCACCAGTGAGGTGCGCTGGTCGGGGAGCGGGTCGACGATGCCTGCGGCGGCCACGCTCACGGCGGCGCCGATGGGTCGGTTGGTGGCCACGAGGAAGGCGGCCGTGCCCGCGGTGTCGAAACCGAGGACGCCGATGGTGTCGGGGAAGACTCCGCGGCGGGTGAGCCAGTCGAAGCCCGCGTCGAAGTCGGCGAACAGCTCGTCGCCGAACACCTCGTGGACGTCGTCGTCGGGGAGACGATCGAACAGGTGCGGGGCGACGACGATCCAGCCCTCCTGGGCAAGCGATCGCATGAGCTCGACGAGCTGGGGCGGGAACTCCCGCGATTCGTGCAGGACGACGATGCCGCCGCGCGCCGTTCGCTCCGGCTCGACGACGGTGATCGGCACCGAGGTGCGCGCGCTGGTTTCGGCGCCACCCGGCTCACCGGCGGACTCCACCGGCCGCAGTGGGGCGACATCGTTGTAAGTGCCCGGCATATTCCCAGCGTAGGCGGCAGAACTGGTCTTGGGTAGGGTGGAGCGGTGACAGCGCGTATCCGGCCCGACCTGGCCACCATTCCCGCCTATGTTCCCGGCCGCACCCACCCGGACGCGGTGAAGCTCGCCTCGAACGAGACGACGTTCGGCCCGCTGCCGAGCGCGGCGAAGGCGATCGCGGCGGCGGCCGAGCAGGCCAACCGGTACCCCGACAACCAGGTCACCGAGCTGCGGGCGGCGCTGGCCGAATTCCTCGGTGTGAGCGTTGCCAACGTTGCGGTCGGCTGCGGCAGCGTGGCGCTGTGCCAGGAACTCGTGCAGATCACCTGCGATGCCACGACCGACGAGGTGGTGTTCGCGTGGCGCTCGTTCGAGGCGTACCCGATCGTCACCCAGGTGGGCAATGCCACCTCGGTGCCGGTGCCGCTGACCGCCGATCATCGCCACGACCTGGACGCGATGGCCGACGCGATCACGGAACGAACCAAGCTGATCTTCGTCTGCAACCCGAACAATCCGACGGGCACGGCGCACCCACGCGCCGAGCTGGAGCGTTTTCTCGATCGGGTGCCCCCACACGTGCTGGTGGTGCTCGACGAGGCGTATTTCGAGTACCTGCGGTTGCCGGAGACCGACGGTATCGAGATCGGCCGCACCCGACCCAATGTCGTTGTACTGCGGACGTTCTCGAAGGCGTACGGCCTGGCAGGGTTGCGCGTGGGTTACGCCGTGGGCGATCCCGAGGTGATCACCGCGCTGCTGAAGGTGCACATCCCGTTCAGCGTGAACCGGGTGGCCCAGGCGGCCGCGATCGCCTCGTTGGAGGCGCACGGCGAGCTGCTCGATCGCACCGACGTGCTCATCACCCAGCGGGCGCGGGTGCGCGACGCATTGCTGGCCGCCGGGTACGAGGTGCCACCGAGTGAGGCCAATTTCGTCTGGCTGCCGCTCGGGGCGCGCAGCCTGGAATTCGCCGAGGCGAGCGCTGCTGCGGGTGTGCTGGTTCGCCCGTTCGCCGGTGACGGCGTGCGCGTGACCATCGGCGACCCGCACGAGAACGAGCGTTTCCTCGCCTTCGCCACCGCACCGGAGACGACGCTCCGCTTCCGCTGACCGCTGCGCGACTTGCCTTTTCGGGCGCAAAGATGGACGACCGACCGATTACGTCGCGTCCTTCGCGGCCCGATCTCATAACCGCGCCCTCACCTCGGGTTGTTTGGTCCCCTGGACCCCGGGTATTTGCCGCCACGTAGCTGATCTGGTCAACCCGGTCACTGCGTCCCGACTGGTCACCCACAACCACGCGGACCGTCACCCCGGATCCGGATCGACGGCTCCGCTCCCGGTAGGAGGGATGAAAATGAGCAAGGCAACATTGGATTCGCTGATCGGCGCCACCGCCTATGACGAGCGGGGCGAGAAGATCGGCAAGGTCAAGCAGATCTACATCGACAACAACACGGGCTCCCCGACCTGGGCCGCCGTCTCGACCGGCCTGTTCAGTGCCGACTCGCTGGTGCCGCTGGCAGGCGCCGAACACAAGGCCGACGAGGACACGTTGCGTCTGCACGTCGACAAGGAGCAGGTGAAGTCCGCCCCGCACCTCGACGACGGCGGCCGCATCAGCGCCCAGTCCGAGCAGGAGCTGTTCCGCCACTACCACGTGGACCCGCGCTCGGCCGGCTGGAACACCTATGGGCGTCAGCAGATCCGTCCCGGAACCGACGAGCCGATGACCCACGGTAATCCGGCGGCCATGAATCGTGGCACGACCGACGATTCGATGATCCGTTCGGAGGAGCAGCTGCGCGTCGACACCGAAAGCGAGGAGGTCGGCACCGCACGGCTGCGTAAGTACGTGGTGACCGAGGAGCAGACCATCAAGGTCCCGACCACCCACGAAGAGGCGCACATCGTCCGTGAGCCGATTACCGGCGAGCGCACCGGTCGCACCGAGATCGGTGACGACGAGCGCGAGGTGACGCTGCACGCCGACCAGGTGCACGTCCAGAAGGAAGCGGTCCCGGTGGAACGTGTCCGTCTCGAGGTGGACGAGGTCGCCGACGAACAGACCGTCTCCGACACCGTTCGCAAGGAGCGTGTGGAAACCGAAGGCTTCGACGACGACCGTCGTCGGAACAAGCCGTGACGTAAATGCTCTCGCGTAGGCCCCGGTTTCGCACCGGGGCTTAGGCGCGTCCGGGGTCAGATCGCCAGGGCGATCCAGGCCACGACCAGGAGCACACAGAACGCCAACGCCACGTAACTGAGGGCCACTCCGGGCGTGGCCTGACGTTCCGCACCGAGCGCACCCTTCATGTAGATCTGGGCGGGCGCGGAGTAGTGCACCTCGGTGGTATGACCGGGGAAGACCTGGACGGAGGCATGGTTACTGCCGTAGCCCATCCCCCATTGCGAGGTCTCGACGGTCAGCATGTGCGTACCCGGCGGCACGGGGACGAAGTTGGCGCCCCACGTGATGTTCGGAACCTCGAAACCGTCGACCCTGACCCGTGCACCGATACCGAACGCGATCGGCAACTTCCGCGTGTGGACGACGACCCCGGTCTGCCCCGGTACAGCTCGGAACTGCGGAGCCGCGGGAAATGCAGCACCGGTCATGAGAACTCCCCCTCGAAACAACCTGACGCCGGGCGAAAAGCCCGGCCGTGGCGGAGACGGAGGGATTTGAACCCCCGATGGTGTTACCCATGCTCGCTTTCAAGGCGAGTGCATTCGGCCGCTCTGCCACGTCTCCCTGAGCAGAAATACTAGCGGACGCGACCGCGACAACAGATCTCGCACGAACATGGGTAACTCCCCGGGCACGGGCTGCCCCGCCCCAACACGATTCGCAAGGCGCCAACGCACAGCCCCACGCACTTAGTCTGGCCATAAAGACGCGAGAGGCGGAACAGCATGCGTGCTATCGAGCTGAACGGGTTCGGTGGGCCCGAGGTGATGGAGTGGACCGTGACGGTCGATCCCGAACCCGGCGCGGGCGAGGTGTTGATCGAAGTCGTTGCGGCAGGGGTGAACCGGGCCGATGTGATGCAACGGCGTGGCTTCTATCCACCGCCCCCGGACGCCAGTTCGGTGCCCGGTCTCGAATGCTCCGGAACCATCGTCGAGCTGGGACCGGGGGTCACGGATTGGAAGGTCGGTGATCGGGTATGCGCGCTGTTGGCTGGCGGTGGGTACGCCGAGTTGGCGGCCGTGCCGACCACCCAGCTGTTGCCGGTGCCCGAGGAGATGGACCTGGCTGCCGCCGCCGGCTTGCCCGAGGTGGCGGCGACGGTGTGGTCGAACCTGGTGATGACCGCGGGGATGCGCTCGGGGCAGCTGGTGCTGATCCACGGCGGTGGCGGTGGCATCGGTACGCACGCCATCCAGGTGGCGCGGAGGCGGGGCGCGCGGGTGGCGGTGACGGCCGGGTCGGACGCGAAGCTGGCCAAATGCGCGGGCCTCGGCGCCGAAATCCTCGTCAACTACCGCACCCAGGATTTCGTGACCGTACTCGCCGACGCCGGTGGCGCCGACATCATTCTCGACAACATGGGCGCCGCCTACCTGGAACGCAATGTGGAGGCGCTCGCCCCGCACGGCCGGTTGGTGGTGATCGGGTTGCAAGGCGGCACTACCGGGTCGCTGAATATCGGTGGGCTGCTGCGCAAATGGGGTTCGGTGCATGCCACGAACCTGCGCGCCCGACCGCGGGCGGGCGAGGGCAGCAAGGCCGAGGTCATCGCCGCGGTGCGCACGCAGTTGTGGCCGGATGTGGCGGCGGGCGAGATCTTTCCGGTGATCTCGGCAGAACTACCCGTCGCCGAAGCCGGTCGCGCCCACGAATTGCTCGACGCACCCGAAACTTTCGGCAAGATCGTGCTGCGCGTGCGCGACTGAGCGAAAGATCGGCGTGGACTATTCGAGCGAGCTGAGGGCCCGGCCGAGCTGGTCGATTTCGTAGCGCGTGGTGTACGGGGCCAGGCCGATGGTGACGGCCCCGCCCTCGTCGTTGACACCGAGGGCGTCGAGTAATCGGCTGCCGCCGTGCACCCCGCTGACCGTGCCGATGCGGGCGTCGGCCAGTTTGGCCGCCACCTTCTCCGCCTGCATGCCCGCCATCGTGAAGCTGACCGTGGGAATGCGGGTGGAGGCACGGCCGATCACGGTCAGGCCCTCGACCTGCTCCAACACCTGCATGAGGTGGTCGAAGAGCTGGTCGTGGTAGTCCTGCAGCGAGGTGATCGAGATTTCGAGGCGCTCGCGGCGGGTGCCGGTGGCGCGCTCGTCGAGTCCGGCGAGGAAGTCGATCGACTGGGTGAGCCCGGCCAGCAGCGCGTACTGATGCCCGCCGACCTCGAGGCGTTCAGCCCCCTTGGCGTAGGGGTTGAGCGACATCGACGGGATGCGGTCGAGAAAGGCGGGGTCGCGGAACACCAGTGCACCGACCTGCGGACCGCCCCACGACGGCGCGCTCAGGGCGACCACGTCGGCATTGAGTTCGTCGATGTCGATCAGCGCGTACGGTGCGGCGCCGAACGCGTCGGCGACCAGCAGACCGCCCACATCGTGGACCCGGTCGGCGGCCACCCGAACAGCGGGCGCGGAACCGACGATCGGCGACGCGGCGGTGAGCGCGACCAGGCGCGCGGTCGGCCCGATCAGCTCCTCGAACTGCCACGACGGCATCTCACACGTCTCGATCTCCACCTCGGCCCAGCGCACGTGCGCGCCGTAGCGGTTGGCGATGCGCAGCCACGGCGCGACATTGGCCTCGTCGTCGAGGCGGGAGAGCACGATGCCCGTGCCGAGACCCAGGCGCGAACTCAGGGACTCGGCCAGCCAGGCGAGCAGAACCGCACGATCGGGACCGAGCACGACGCCGGCCGGATCTCCGCCGACGAGGTCGGCGACCGCCTCCCGGGCGGCGTCGAGGATCGCGCCGCTGCGGGTCGCCGCACCGTGGCGGCCGATGTGGGAAAACGAGGAGGTACGGAAACCCGTTGAGACGGCACGCGATACCGAATCGGGAACCAGCATCCCCGCCTGCGGGTCCAGATGGATCCAGCCGTCGCCCAGGGACGGTATCAGGCCCCGAACCCTCGCGACGTCATAAGTCATGGTGGCCACTTTAAGGGCAGCGGGCGTCGCGGTGTAACCGCGTGGGGGTTTTAGCGCGAAGCCGACACACGCGCAATGATGGGGCTATGACGCACTCGGAGGACACCCCCGAATCCATCGTCGTGATCGGTCCCGACGGTCGGCCGGTCACCGTGCCCGCCGACTCCGACGCCGCGGCCGAATACACCGCGCAGGTGGTCGACGGGGACAAGAAGGCCGACGACGACCGCGACGAGTCGGCCGAGTCGCTGGCCGACATGGTGGAGCAGCCCGCCAAGGTGATGCGGATCGGGACCATGATCAAACAGCTGCTCGAGGAGGTGCGCGCCGCTCCCCTCGACGACGCGAGCCGCTCGCGCCTCAAGGACATCCACAAGTCCTCGGTCCGCGAACTCGAGCAGGGCCTGGCCCCCGAACTGCGCGAGGAACTCGAACGCCTCACCCTGCCCTTCACCGACGAGTCCGTCCCGTCCGATGCCGAACTGCGCATCGCCCAGGCCCAGCTCGTCGGCTGGCTCGAAGGCCTGTTCCACGGCATCCAGACCGCCCTGTTCGCCCAGCAGATGGCCGCCCGCGCCCAACTCGAACAGATGCGCCAGGGCGCCCTCCCGCCCGGCATGCACGCGGCCGACGGGAAGGCAGGCCATGGCCATGTCGGCGGCGGGCAGTACCTGTAAGGTCGGGGATCGTGCCCGCTGCTGCCGCTCGTTCCGAATCGGTCTCCGACCAGGGTGACGCGCGTACCGAAGAGAGCCCCGTGCATACCGACGACACACCGACCGAAGCCGAGGTGGCCGACGCGGCCGCCGCCGAGCAGACCGCCGACGCCCCGCTGCTGGTGAAGACGCCGATGGTGTCGGATTCGCAGACGTTCCGGCGCGCGTTCAAAGACATGCGCGACGGGTTCCATCAGCGTGAGCTGTGGTTGTCGCTGGGTTGGCAGGACATCAAGCAGCGCTATCGCCGGTCGGTGCTCGGTCCGTTCTGGATCACCATCGCGACCGGTCTGCAGGCGCTGGCGATGGGCCTGCTGTATTCGACGCTGCTGGATCAGCCGATCAGCGAATACCTGCCGTATGTGACGGTCGGTTTGATCGTCTGGAACGTGATCAGCGCGTCGATCCTCGAGGGTTCGGATGTGTTCATCGCCAACGAGGGACTGATCAAACAGTTGCCCTCGGCGCTGAGCGTGCATGTGTATCGCCTGGTGTGGCGCCAGTTCCTGTTCTTCATCCACAACGCGGCGATCTACGCGGTGCTGCTGCTCGCGTTCTCCATCTGGCGCGATCTGGACTGGACGTTGTTGCTGGTTGTTCCGGCGATCCTGCTGCTGTTCCTCAATGCCATGTGGGTGTCGATCGTGTTCGGCATCTTCTCCACCCGCTACCGCGACATCGCCCCGATCCTGGGCTCGATGACGCTGATGCTGTTCGTGCTGACCCCGGTGATGTGGTCGACGAAGGCGCTGGAGAACTCGGTCGGCGGCATGAGCGACCGGGCCAAGCTGATCGAGATCATCCCCACCTTCCACTACCTCGAAATCGTGCGCGGCCCGCTGCTCGGCGAGCCCACCGACTGGCATTCCTGGGCCATCGTCGGCGCGATCACGGTGGTCGGCTGGGTGGTCGCGATCCTGGCGCTCAAGCAGTACCGTGCCCGCGTCCCGTACTGGGTTTAGGAGACTGTCGTGAGCCGTGTGAGTATCGAAACCCATGACGCGTGGGTCGAGTTCCCGATCTTCGACGCCAAGTCGCGGTCGCTGAAGAAGGCTTTCCTCGGTAAGGCGGGCGGCGCGATCGGGCGCAACAGTTCCGACGTGGTGGTGGTCGAGGCGTTGCGCGAGATCAACCTCTCGCTCAAGGAAGGCGACCGGGTCGGGCTCGTCGGGCACAACGGCGCGGGCAAGTCGACGCTGCTTCGCCTGCTCTCGGGCATCTACGAACCCTCGCGCGGCAGTGCGCGCATCCGCGGCCGGGTGGCGCCCGTGTTCGACCTCGGTGTCGGCATGGATCCGGAGATCTCCGGCTACGAGAACATCATCATCCGCGGCCTGTTCCTCGGACAGACCCGCAAGCAGATGCTTGCCAAGATCGACGAGATCGCCGACTTCACCGAGCTCGGCGAGTACCTGTCGATGCCGTTGCGCACCTACTCCACGGGTATGCGGGTACGCCTGGCGATGGGTGTGGTCACCTCGATCGACCCCGAGATCCTGCTGCTCGACGAGGGTATCGGCGCCGTCGACGCCGAGTTCATGAAGAAGGCTCGCACCCGGCTGCAGTCGCTGGTCGCGCGGTCGGGCATCCTGGTTTTCGCCAGCCACTCCAACGAATTCCTCGCCCAGCTGTGCGATACCGCGATGTGGATCGATCACGGTCGCATCCGCGAGCAGGGCGGCATCGAAGACGTTGTGCGAGCGTATGAAGGGCCCGAGGCGGGTAATCACGTGGCACAGGTGCTTCGCGAGCTGGAAGCCGAGCAGGGCGACAAAGAATTGGAGCAGAATCAGGCATGAGCGGTCACAGTGAGGACGCTGTCCCGGCCGCTGTGCCCGGTGGGTTCAGCATGGCTGATCGGCTCGAGGCGGGGGTTGCCCCGGTGGAGCCCGCCGCCGTGCTGCCCGTGACCGAGGAGCCCGAGCTGCCCGCGGGCGCCGAACCGGCCGATCTGAGCACCGACACCGGACCGGACGCGCGGATCATCGCGGTCGTCGTCACCCACAAGCGCCGCGAACTGCTCGCCGAATCGCTGAAAGTACTTGCCTCGCAGTCGCGTCCGATCGACCATCTGATCGTCGTCGACAACGCCAACGAGGACGAGGTGGCCGAGCTGGTCGCCCAGCAGCCCATCGAGGCGACCTACCTCGGTTCGCGCCACAACCTCGGCGGCGCGGGCGGTTTCGCACTCGGCATGCTGCACGCGCTCACCCAGGGCGCGGACTGGGTGTGGCTGGCCGACGACGACGGCCGGCCCGACGGCCCGGAAGTCCTCGCCACACTGATCGATTGCGCGCGCAGGCACAACCTGGTCGAGGTATCGCCGGTGGTGTGCGATATCGACGACCCCGATCGGCTCGCTTTCCCGCTGCGCCGGGGCGTGGTGTGGCGCAGGCGACGCTCGGAGCTCGGCGACGAGGACTTCCTGCCCGGCATCGCGTCGCTGTTCAACGGCGCGCTGATCTCGGCGAAGGCCGTCGACCTGATCGGTGTCCCCGACCTGCGCCTGTTCGTGCGTGGCGACGAGGTGGAGGTGCATCGGCGCCTGGTCCGGTCGGGCCTGCCGTTCGGCACCTGCCTGCAGACCGCCTACCTGCACCCCAACGGTGCCGAGGAGTTCAAGCCGATTCTCGGTGGGCGCATGCACACCCAGTACCCCGACGATCCGGTGAAGCGCTACTTCACCTATCGCAATCGCGGGTACCTGATGTCGCAGCCGGGTATGCGGAAGCTGTTGCCGCAGGAGTGGATTCGATTCTCCTGGTTCTTCCTGGTGACGCGCCGCGATCCGGCGGGCTTGAAGGAATGGTTCCGGTTGCGCTCGCTCGGACGCAATGAGCAATTCGGCAAGCCGGACCAGCGAGGCCCCCAGAAATAGGGGCATAGTTCCTAGGGCTTGCGACCTAGGATTCGACAGGTGACCTTACGAACGAGTTTCGCGCCCGCCGCTGCCGCCGTTCTCGCAGGCAGTGCGCTGTGCCTGATTGCGCCGGGCACCGCAAGCGCTGATGACACCTGTCAGCTCGGCGTCTCCAATGTCGGCCCCCGCTCCTGTGTGATGAACGAAGTGCGGACGGCCCCGGTGCCCACGCTGGGCAACGGCGTGTGCTTCGGCATCGTCAACGTGGGCGGCACCGCGTTCGACGGACCGCTCAACGACCCGAGCGTGGCGCCCGGCGCCACCCACAGCATCTCGCTGCGCATCTCGCACGGCTTGCTCGGCAACATGGCGCCTGCCCTGCTCACCTGCGATGTGAACGTCATCGTCGACTGGCGGAACCTGGACAACGGCGTCACCGGCTCGATGACGCATTTCGTCCCCGCCCGGCACAACGGCACCTATCCGTTCCAGGTGATCGCCCCCACCGGTCCCGGCCGGTTCCAGCTCACCGTGCGCACCGACCGGCCGAGCCTGCCCGCCTCGACCGAGGTCGTGGTTCCCTGACCTGCGTCGATGCCACCGGGGAGCCGATCGGGCGCTCGCCGGCATAAATCGGTTGTGCGGTGTCGCGGGTATGCGGCACAGTAGGAGCAACGTTGGAGAGGAGGTGTATGTCCGTGAGTACAGACGTGTGGATTGCCGTGCCCGGGGTGCGCGATGGCGCCCCGACCGCTCCGGACATCACCTCTACTCGCTGAGCCCGACGTCGGGCTCGGCGCCCGACGAAGGACTTCTACCGATGGTCGACTACGACCTGCTCGTCCCTTACGGCTGGACCGAAGCCGTAGCTTCCGAATATCTCCCGCTGCTCGGCGATCTCGTGCCCGCACGCATCGTCCGGATGGATCGCAGCGAATGCGATGTGGTCGCACCGGGCGGCCCGTCTCGTGCCGCCTGTCCGCGTGACATCACCGGCTTGTGCACCGGCGACTGGGTCGGTCTCGATGCCGAAGGCACTGTGCGCCTGCTGCTTCCGCGCCGCTCGGCGATCATGCGATCGTCGGTGTCGGGGCGCTCGGTCGCCCAAGTGCTCGCCACCAATGTCGACACCGTGCTGATCTGCAGTGCCGCCGACGGCGACGTCGACCTGGGACGGATCGAGCGCATGCTCGCCCTCGCCTGGGAGAGCAATGCCCAACCCGTGGTCGTGCTCACCAAAGCCGATGCGGCGGATCATCTTCCGCTCGACGAGGTGCGCGCGGTCGCGCCGGGGGCGACGGTGCTCGCGGTGAGCGCCGCCGCCGAGACCGGGCTGGATGTGCTCACGGCCGTGCTGCACGGGACGGTTGCCTTGATCGGGCCGTCCGGCGCGGGCAAGTCGACCCTGGCCAACGCCCTGCTCGGCGCGGAAGTGTTCGCCACCAATGTCGTTCGCGCGGTCGACGGCAAGGGCCGCCATACAACGGTCCACCGGGAACTGCGACCGCTCCCCGGCGGCGGCACCCTCATCGACACACCGGGGCTACGTGGTATCGGTCTCTACGACGCCGCCGACGGTATCGGCAAGACCTTCAGCGACATCGAATCCCTCGCCGCTGATTGCCGTTTCGCCGACTGCGCGCACGAGACCGAACCGGGCTGCGCGGTCCAGGCGGGCATCGCCGACGGCACCATCACCGAGCGCCGCCTCACCAGCTACCGCAAGCTGGCGAAGGAGAACGAGTGGATGGCCGCGCGCACCGACAAGCGCCTGGCCGCCGAACGCGAACGCGCCTGGCGCTCCATCGCCAAGCAACACCGCAAGCAGTACCGCGAACGCGGCTACCGCTGACCTAGCCGATCACCACGCGCTGGTGGCGGAAGCCTCTCGGGCGATGCCGCCACCAGCGCATGGTGATCTCGGTCAGCTGGGGTCGATGCCGTAGAGGCGGGCCCAGTTCTCACGGCTGGTGAGTTCGGGGACCGCCGCGCGGTATTCGGCCTGGAGCCTGGGGAGTTCGCGGCGGAGTTTGCGCAGCGTGCGGTAGGTGCGGATGAGCAGGGCGCGGGCGCGTTCCTTGTCGCGGCGGCGCACGCGGACACCCGACTGGGAGGCGTCGGTGACGACCACGTGGTCGAACAGGCCCACATGCCACCAGTGCGCGTCCTCGCGGGTGACCCCGATCAGGCCGTGCTGGGTGCGCCCGGTCCACTGCATGATCGCGCGCTTGATGAGCACGAGGGTGATGCGGCTCGGCTCACCGCTCGCCCGGCGCACCTGGATCTCGGCGGAGTTCACCGGCGGGGTCGCGGCGGGGTGCTTGATGGTCTCGGGGTAGTCGTTGCGGGAGGTGCGGGCCGCGGCCAGCGCCTCGATTCCGCCGTCGCGCAACACCTTCGGACCCTTCATGAAGTCCTCGATGCCCTGCAGGGTGGTGTGCACCAGGCCGTACTGCATGCCGACGAGGTGTTCGGCGATGTAGCGGAAGAAGTCCTTGGTGATGGCCTTGCCGTCGAGATCGGTGTGCAGGGCGCCGACGATGAGCGAGTTGCGCGTGGAGAAGTAGCGCGCCCAGTCGTCGTAGTCCTTCCAGTAGAAGTCGGCGTGCCAGACGGCGGCATTGGGCAGGGTGACGGTGACGAAACCGTGCTCGCGGGCCCGGATGCCGTATTCGACGTCGTCCCACTGGAAGAAGATCGGGACCGGAAGGCCGATCTTCTTCACCACCTCGGCCGGGATCAGGCAGGTCCACCAGGCGTTGTAGCCGGCGTCGACGCGGCGCTCCTGGTTCTTCTTGAGCATGGAGGTGTTGCGCAGCGCCTTGGGGACCTTCTGCCCGTGCTTGAGCTCGCCCAGGCGCACGTCCTCGGCGCCCACGTTGAGGTAGTCGGGGTTGAGCAGGAACAGCATCTGCGCGCCGACCAGTGTCGGCTCGACGGTCAGGTTCGCGAAGGCCTGCAGGCGAAGGACCGTCTCGGGCTCGCAGAGGATGTCGTCGTCCATCAGGATGACGTCGGCATGCTCGTTGGCCGCCGACACCTCGTACAGCCCACGGGTGAAGCCGCCAGCGCCACCGAGATTGGGCTGACGGATGTAGCGCAGCTTGTCGCCGAAATCGGGGCGGACCTGCTGGAACAGCGGCCGGTTCTCGACCGGGTCGGTCCCCTGGTCCACGACGTAGACGGCATCGATGGCGGCCAGCACCGTGGGGTCCGAGGCCAGCGCGGCGACGGTGTGGGCGCAGTCCTCGGCCCGGTTGAAGGTGCAGATCGCGATGGCGACCGGGCGAACCGTCTCGGGCGCCTTGGCGGTCCAGGTGAGCTCGGTGATGTCGAGTTCGCCGCCGAGCGCGTCGAACTCGAGCCACAGCGCGCCACCGTCGACGTACTGATCCAGCGGCGCGGACAGGCTCACGAACCCGCTGCTGGTCGCCACGAGTGAGGCGACGATGCGGCGGTGGCCGGCGATATCGGAGGCGACCAGGCGCACATTGGCCTTGTGTCCCACCCGCAGGTTGGCCGTGGCGGTCACCTCGGTGACGGTGGTCCAGCGCTGCCAGTAGCTGGCGGCGAAGCGGCCGAAGTAGGTGTTGGTGTGCGCGGTCGCGCCCTTGGGCAGGTGCAGCGACAGGCGCTCGCGGATGGCGGCACCGCCCTTGACCACGGCGTAGAGCTCGTCGCTCACCCGGGCCGACGGGCCGGTGAAAATGCCCCTGGCCAGGACCAAGCGTTCGGGTGCCGAGTGTTCACCACGCAGTGACGCGGGTGCGGCCTCGTGCCGTTCGTTCGATTCGGTCACGACTCGAGTAGCCGACTGCTCCATGAAGTCCTCGAAATTCTCGGTATCGACTGCGCCGACGCAAGCAGTCACGTAAGGAAAGGGCGGCGCGGCGGGCGGGGTGAGGATATCAATCACCGCCGCGCCGGGCGCCGTCAGTGAGGGGTAACAGCACCCCGCGCGTGTTGCTCACCGGTTGCCTCGGCACCGGTGAACACGAATTTGTCGTAGGCCCAATAACGGAATATGACAGCAAGCGTCTGGCCGATGACGGTCGCGGAAATGTTGTCCGACAGCGGTGACGACAGGTCCAGCACATAGCGGGAAAAGCCGAGGCAGCCCAGTTGCAGGCCGATCGCCACGACATTCACCAACGCGTACAACAGGTATTCGCGACCCGCGCTGCCGGACTTCTTGTGCGCGAAGGTCCACCACTTGTTGCCGAAGTAGGTGACCACCGTCGCCACCACGATCGCGACGACTTTCGCGGTGAGCGGGGAGTGATAGAGCACACCTTCCGACAGCGACAATCCGCCGCCCCAGAACACCAGCAGGTTGTACGTACCGGCGTCGACGAGGAAACCGACCGCGCCGACGACGAGGAACGCCGCCCCCTGCCGCAACGCCGTCGTCACCTTCGTCAGCAGCGAAGCGGGGGCGGGCTCGGATAGATCAGGGTGGGACACGGGCCGACGGTACACCGAGGACCGGCGTGTCCCCGAGTTACGCTCGGCGAACCGGATGAGCGCCGAAGACCTGTGCTGTGTACCCTCCCGGTGACCCTTTTAATGCCTACATCTGAGGATTGACCCGGGTGGACTCCACCGAGCTTCGCATTGCCGCCGTGGTCCCCTGCCACAACGAAGAGGCCGCGGTCGCCAAGGTCGTCGCCGACCTGAAGGCCGCCGTGCCGGGGATCGTCGTCTACGTCTACGACAACCTGAGCACCGACCGCACCGCCGAATGCGCCCGTGAGGCCGGGGCGATCGTGCGCTACGAGAACACCAAGGGCAAGGGCAATGTGGTTCGCCGCGCCTTCGCCGATATCGAGGCCGACGTCTACCTGATGATCGACGGCGACGACACCTACGAGGCGTCGGCCGCGCCGCTGATGATCAAGACCCTGCTCGAGGGCCCCTACGATCACGTGCTCGGTGTGCGCAAGCAGGACGAGGACACCAACGCCTACCGGTCCGGGCACGAGACCGGCAACAAGGTGCTCAACGGCGTGGTCGGCAAGGTGTTCGGCGACAATGTCGAAGACATGCTGAGCGGCTTCCGGGTGTTCTCGCGCCGCTTCGTCAAGAGCTTCCCCGCCGTCTCCCGCGAGTTCGAGATCGAGACCGAACTGACCGTGCACTCGCTGCACCTGCGGGTTCCGCAGACCGCGGTGCAGGTGGGTTTCCGCGATCGCCCCGCGGGCAGCGAATCGAAGCTGCGCACCTACCGCGACGGCACCAAGATCCTCGCGCTGATCCTCGGCCTGGCCAGGCACGAACGCCCGGTCGCCTTCTACGGTCTGTTCGGCACGTTGGCCCTGCTGTTCTCGGTGATCCTCACCGTGCCGATCGTGATCGAGTTCTACAACACCCATGAGGTGGCGCGGTTCCCGACGCTGTTCTTCGCGTTCACGCTGATGCTGCTCGGCTGCCTGGCCTGGACCGCTGGGCTGATTCTGGACGGCATCCGCCGGTCGCGGCACGAAGCGGCGCGGCTGGTGTATCTGCGGTATTCGGCCGTCGGCGAGAGCACGGACATCGCGGCCGGAGACCGTCGGTGACCAGCACCGTCGAACCGGAAACCGTCGCCGCCGAACAGGTACCCGCGACCGAACGCAAAGACCGCCTGCCCGCCCCGGTCCGTTCCCTGACCGGCCGGTTCGGCGCCGCGACGGTGGCGTTCGCCGTGCTCGCGACGGTGTTCGGCGCGCTGTTCGCCGTGCTCACCCCCGCGTTCTGGGGCCACGACGAGATCACCCAGTTCGGCCGCGCCTACCAGGTGGCGCACGGCGGGGTGTTCCCGCAGCGCATCCACGACGATCGTGGTGTCGCCTACGGCGGGCAGATCCCGGTGAGCATCGACGAGCTCATGGGCTACGCGTTCCGCGACTACAACGACAACCCCGAGGAACCGGGCGCGATGGTCGCCGACCCCGGCGCCTACGACCGGCTCGCCGGTGCCGACATCTCCTCGGCGACCCGGCCGATGTGGTTCACCAACACCGCCGCCTACTCCCCCGTGCCGTATGTGCCTGCCGCCGTCGGCATCCGGGCAGGCGAGGCGCTCGGCCTGAACATCGGCGGGATGTACCTGCTCACCCGCCTGGCCGGGTTGGCGGCCTACCTCGCGGTGGTCGGGTTCGGGCTCTACGCCCTGCGGCAGCGGCGCAGCCAGTGGCTGGTGTTCACCGTGGCCGTGCTGCCGATCGCGCTGTTCCAGGCGGGCACCGTCACCGCCGACACGCTCACCAACGCGCTGGCCATTCTGGTGTCGGCGCTGCTGGTGAAGGCGCTGTTCATCGGTGACCGGCTGAGCAAGCCCGAGACCGCCGCCCTGCTGGCCGCCACGATCGCGCTGCCGCTGAGCAAACCCGCCTACGTGCTGCTGGCCATGCTGATCGTGGTCGTGCCCGCCGAACGCCTCGGTTTCACCGGCAAGCTGAAGGTGCTGCCGTGGGTATTCGCGATCACCGGTGGCACGCTGTTCCTGGTCTGGACCAAGATCGCCGCACCGACCGGCGACGGCATGAGCCTGATGCGCCCGCCGCACCAGTGGGGTCAGGTGCGTCCCGGTGATCAGCTGCGCGGGATCCTCGGCGACCCGCTGCAGTTCGTACACACCTTCGGCGAGAGCATCGCCCTGCGCGATCACCGCTGGTTCAACCAGTTCTTCGGTGAACTGGGCTTCGCCTACGTCGACGCGCCCGCGCTGACGATGCTGGCCTGCCTGATCGCGTTCGCGGTGAGCTTCGGCATCGCCGACATGCTGACCAGCACGCTGCGCCGCACCCTGATCGTCGCGGCGACGGTGCTCGCCAGCGTGGCGATGGTCTACGTGACGCTGTACATGTCGTTCACACCGGTGGACTACTACATCATCGACGGCGTACAGGGCAGGTACTTCGTGCCGCTGGCCATCCTCGGTATCGCGGTGGTGATCCGCTCGGTCCCGCTGCGGCTGCGCGATGCCGACGGTGTCGTCCCGACCCGCGGGCCGGGACTCACCGTGGCCTGCGCGTCGCTGATCGCGCTGATCGCCGCTGCCGCAACGTATTACACCGTCGTCTGGGGCTGACCCCCGCGGACGACGGTGTAGTCCGTCAGAGTTTCTGCTCGCCCGCGGCGGCGTAGGCGCGTTCGGTGTCGGCCTTCTTCGGCCGCCACCAGTCCTCGTTCTCGCGGTACCAGGTGATGGTGTCGGCCAGTCCGGCCCGGAAGTCGCTGTAGCGCGGTGACCAGCCGAGTTCCGTGCGCAGCAGGCTCGCATCGATGGCGTAGCGCTGATCGTGGCCGGGCCGGTCGGTGACGTGGTCGAAATCGGCGGGATCGCGATCGAACGCTTCCAGAATCAACTGCACAACGGTGAGATTGTCGAGTTCACCATCGGCACCGATGAGATAGGTCTGCCCGATTCGGCCGCGCTCGAGAATGTCCCACACCGCGCGATTGTGATCGTCGACGTGAATCCAGTCGCGCACCTGATGACCGGCACCGTACAAACGCGGGCGCACGCCGTCGATCAAATTGGTGATCTGGCGTGGGATGAATTTCTCCACGTGCTGATACGGGCCGTAATTGTTGGAACAGTTCGACAGCGTGGCGCGCACACCGAAGGAACGGGTCCAAGCGCGCACGAGCAGATCGCTGCCCGCTTTCGTCGCCGAATACGGGCTCGACGGGTTGTAGGCCGTTGTTTCGGTGAAGGCGGGGTCGTCGGGGGTGAGGTCGCCGTAGACCTCGTCGGTGGAAACGTGGTGGTAGCGCACGTCGTGGCGGCGCACGGCCTGAAGCAGGGAGTAGGTGCCGACGATATTGGTCTGCACGAACGGCCACGGCTCGGCGAGCGAGTTGTCGTTGTGGGATTCGGCGGCGAAATGCACAACCGCGTCGACACCGCTGACAAGATTGTCGACGAGGTCGAGATCGGCGATGTCGCCGTGGACGAATTCGATGCGGTCGGCCACCGGATCGAGCGACGCCCGGTTTCCGGCGTAGGTGAGCGCGTCGAGGACGGTCACCGCTACGTCGGGGCGCGTGGCCACCGTCTGCTGGACGAAATTCGCACCGATGAATCCGGCCCCGCCGGTAACGAGCACTCGCACGGCGACAACGATACGTGCTCGCGATCGGGGACAGAAAGCGAACCGGCACTCGCCCAGGTAGAAACAGTCACGGTATTTACACCGTGATGTCCGTCACACCGGGCGCGTTCAGGTTACGACCCGGGGTCTGCTTTCCTGAGAAAAACCCTAGTCGGCACTCAGGTTTCTAGGTGCGCACCGGCCCTGGGGTATCAACGGTGAACAGAATTTGAATAGAAGTACACAGGTGGTTCACCGCTCGTTAGCTGCGGGGGCTTTTGATCATCGGGTCCCCTCCGAACGCTCCAACATCGAGGTTCAACAAAAATGCTGATGAGGAAATTCGCCGCCACTTCGGCGCTGCTGATCGCTGCCATGGGCGTCGCCGCCGGCACCGCGCACGCCGAAGAGGCCCCGGCCGCCGCTGCCCCGATCAACTACACCGCCGAAATCGTCGAGGACTCGAAGGCCGTCGTCACCACCGATGCCGGCTCGATGGTCGTCGAGGACAATGTCCTGAAGATCAAGGCGGCCGACGGCACCGTCGTCGCGGGCACCCCGCTGGCGTTCCGCATCGAAGAGCACGAGCTCCCGATCGTGGCCGAGATCTCCGGCAACACCGCCACCCTGACCCCGGTGATGGACCCGGCCAAGGCCGTCTACAAGCCGGTCGCCCTGCCTTACGAGGCGCAGGCGCCCTGGAAGACCGAGTACGACCGTGAGGTCGCGGCGTTCAACCGTCTGAAGGACACCATCTCCGTCGGCGCCACCATGGGTGCCCTCGTCGGTGGCCTCGGTGGCGCGGCTGTCGGCTGCATCGCCGGTGCCGGTGCCGGCCTGGTCCTGACCGGCGCCCTCCTTGCCCTGTTCGGCGCGGGCCCGCTGGCCGGCTGCATCGCCGGTGCCGCCGCTGTCGGCTTCCTCGGTGTGCTGGCCGGTCAGCTGTTCATCACCGCTCCGGTCGCCATCGGTGCGGCGATCCAGTACTTCGCCACCGTCACCTCGCCGTTCACCCCGCCGGCCAAGTAATTCCGGTTCGGAACGTGCGATAACCGCACTCGCGTAAGCGCATTCGCGAGCAGGTACGCCAGGTGCCCCGCTGCGACTCGAAAGAGTTGCGGCGGGGCACCTGTCGTTTCGAGGTCAGGCGGTGCGGGCACGTTCGGCGGGCGCCACCGCTTCCCGCACGAACTTGGCGACCCGTCCGAGCGCCGAACGACTCTCCGGCATGTCCGGCAGGATGCTCATGAAGGCGTGCACCTGGCCCCGCCACAGCTCGAGTGTGTGCGGCACACCCGCCGCACCGAGCCGATGGGCCATGAGTTCGCAGTCGTAGCGCAGCAATTCGTCTTCGGCCGCGATCAGCAGTACCGGGGGCAACCCGGCCAGATCGGCGTTGACCGGCGAGAGCTTCGCGTCGAGCGGACCCTCGTGCTCGGCGCCGAGGCGGACCACGGCCTCCAGCCCGGCCAGCGGAATGTAGGCGTCGCGGCGCACATTCACGTAGTCCTTCTTCGCCCGGTAGTCCAGATCGAGCAGCGGACTCAGGCCGACCAGACCGGCGGGCAACGGCAATCCGATGTCGCGGGCGCGCAGCGCGGTGGCGAAGGTGAGGAACCCACCCGCCGAGTCACCGGCGAAGACGATGCGGCCCGGGTCGGCGCCGTGGCGCAGCAGCCAGCGGTAGGCCAGGACGCAGTCGTCGATGGCGGCGTCGATCGAACCGGGCAGCTGACGGTATTCCACATTGACCACCGGCAGCCCGGTCCGCCTGGCCAGCCCGGCGGCGACGGCCCGATGGGTCGACAATCCGCAGACGGCGAAGCCGCCACCGTGCAGATACAGCAGCGCGCCGTGACGCAGCGCCCGCGAGGCGCCCGCGGGACGGATCATCTCCATCTTGAATCCGTCGAGCTGGATCTGTTCGCGCTCGATGCCCGTCGGTTCGGGACGCAGGCGCGCGAGCAGGTCGACGGCGATTCCGCCGATGGGGATGGTTGTCCGGTTGATGGGGACGGTGCGCAGCAGCGGTCCGACGACGCCGACGCAGGCACCCATCAGCACGCGCGACGCGGTGCTCGTCCGCCCGGAGTTGACGACGATTCCCGCCGCCTTCGGACTGGTGGTGACCCTGGGGGCAGCGGGGACGATCCCGCCCAACACACCGGGCCTGCCGATCTTCGAGGCTTCCATCGCGCACCTACCTCACACTGGCGCGTCGACTCGATGGCCCGGGTGCGAGCCCCGGATCGGATGTCGACGCTGACATCTAACACAGTGATGTTTCACACATCGACGCTCACATAATCAGATGAACGCCGCCGTGTCCCAGTTATCGACCGACACACCCGGTCGCGAAACGTTCGTGATCAATTCGTCCACGTGTCGGAACCTCCCCGACTCCTGCGACGCCGGAACTGGCAGACTTGCCACCTATGCGCGGAATCATCTTGGCGGGCGGCACCGGATCGCGGCTGCACCCGATCACGCGCGGGGTGAGCAAGCAGCTCGTCCCGGTCTACGACAAACCGATGGTCTACTACCCCTTGTCCACCCTCATGTTGGCAGGGATCGACGACATTCTCGTCATCACCACGCCGGAGGATGCCGAGGCGTTCACCCGGTTGCTCGGTGACGGCAGCCAGTTCGGGGTGTCGATCAGCTATGTGGTCCAGCCCGAACCCGACGGCCTGGCCAGGGCTTTCGTGCTCGGCGCCGACCACATCGGCACCGAACCCGCCGCGCTCGTGCTCGGCGACAACATCTTCCACGGCCCCGGCCTCGGCGCCAGCCTGCACCGGTTCCACGACATCGACGGCGGCGCGGTGTTCGCCTACTGGGTGAGCGACCCCACCGCCTACGGCGTGGTGGAGTTCGTGGACGGTCGCGCGGTCTCCATCGAGGAGAAGCCGAAGGTGCCGCGCTCCAACTACGCCATCCCCGGTCTGTACTTCTACGACAACGACGTGGTCGAGATCGCGCGCGAGCTGCGTCCGTCGGCGCGCGGGGAGTACGAGATCACCGACATCAACCGCGCCTATCTCGAGCAGGGCAGGCTCAGCGTCGACGTGCTCGCGCGCGGCACCGCCTGGCTCGACACCGGCACCTTCGACTCGCTGCTCGACGCCGCCAACTACGTGCGGACCATCGAGGAACGCCAGGGCCTCAAGATCGGGGTGCCCGAGGAGGTGGCGTGGCGGCGCGGCCTGATCTCCGACGACCAGCTGTGCGAACTGGCCGAACCGATGGTTCGCTCCGGCTACGGCCGCTACCTGCTCGACTTGATCGACCGCGGAAAAGACTGGTAGCGCATGGAGATCCGTGAACTGGCCATCCCCGGCGCGTGGGTGGTCACCCCCCGCCTGCTCGGCGACGACCGCGGCATGTTCTGCGAGTCGTTCAAGGCCTCGGAGTTCGAGAAGGCCACCGGGCGGCCCTTCGACCTGCACCAGGTGAACACCTCGGTGTCGGCCGCGGGAGTGTTGCGCGGCATCCACTACACCGAGGACCCGCCGGGCCAGGCCAAGTATGTGACGTGTGTGCGCGGCGCCTTTCTCGACGTGGTCGTCGACCTGCGACCGGGTTCGCCCACCTACGGCCGCTGGGACAGCGTGCTGCTCGACGACGTGGACCGCCGCTCGGTGTTCCTGTCCGAGGGTCTCGGCCACGCCATCCTCTCGCTGGAGAACTACTCGACGGTGACCTACCTGTGCTCGCTCGAGTACACCCCCGAATTCGACCGTGACCTGGACGCTTTCGACCCCCGGCTGGCCATCGACTGGCCGACCGAGGGCCGCGACGGCCGCCCGCTCACCTTCATCCGCTCCGCCAAAGACGAGGCAGCGCCGCGGTTCGCCTGATACGCCGAAAGGCACCACCGTGCATGGTGGTGCCGTTCAGCGCTTCAGATCAGACCGTCTGGAGCACCTTCTCCTCCTCGACCACCGGCGCGTCGGTGACCCGCTTGCGCGGCCAGAAGACGGTGAGCGCGACCAGTGCGCCGAGCACCGTGACACCGGCGGCGAACTCGAGGCCGGGGCGGTAGGTGTCGAGCATCTGCTGCGGCGAGGTGCCGTGCGCGGCGCCGGAGGTGACGATGGCGGTGGTCACCGCGAGCACCACGGCCGCGCCGACCTGCATAGAGGTCTGCAGCACGCCGGCCGCCAGGCCCTGCTCCTCGTCGTCGATACCGCTGGTGGCCTGCACATTGATGGCGGGGAAGCCGACCCAGCCGATACCGATCAGCAGGACCGCGGGCAGCAGCACGGTCAGGTAGTCGGGCGCGGTGTCGATCCGCAGGAACAGCAGGTAGCCGACGGCCATCACCGACATGGTCACGGCGATCACCGGTCCGGTGCCGAAGCGGTCGATCAGCTTGTCGGAGAAGAACGCCGAGGCGACGACAAGGATGCCGACCGGCAGCAGCGCCATGGCGAGCTTCAGCGGCGACCAGCCGAGGGTGTCCTGCAGGTACAGCGTGACGATGAACTGCCAGCTGAAGTACGAGCCGGCGACCGCGATGATGGCCAGGCTGGCCCGCACCAGCGACACCTTGCGCAGGATCCCGAGCCGGACCAGCGGGTGGGCGACGCGCTGTTCGGTGACGACGAACGCGGCGAACAGGGCGACCACGGCGATGAACGAGACGACGGTCCGGGCCGAGGCCCAGCCGACCTCGGGCGCGGTGACCACGGTGTAGACCAGCAGCAGCATGCCCGAGGTGGACAGCAGCGCGCCGAGCAGATCGTGGCCGCCTTCCTCGGCCTTGCCGTCCCTGGGGATCAGCACGAACGCCGAGATCAGCGCGGCGACGGCGATCGGGACGGGCAGCAGGAAGGTCCAGCGCCAGCCGACGCCGGTCATCAGGCCACCGAAGAGCAGGCCCATGGAGTAACCGCCCGCGCCGAACACGGTGTAGATGGACAGCGCCTTGTTGCGCGCCTTTCCTTCGGCGAAGGTGGTGGCGATGATCGACAGGCCGGTCGGCGCGGTGAACGCGGCGGCCAGACCCTTGATGAAGCGGGTGACGATCAGCAGCGTCGGATCGCTGACCAGGCCACCGATCAGGGACGCGACCGCGAAGACGGCCAGGGCGATGAGGAACACCTTGCGGCGCCCGAGCAGGTCGGCCGTGCGACCACCGAGCAGCAGCAGACCGCCGTAGCCGAGGACGTAACCGCCCACGAGCCACTGCAGGGTGGAGGTCGACATATCGAGTTCGGCGCCGATGGACGGCAGGGCGACGCCGATCATCGAAACATCGAGACCGTCGAGGAACAGAACAATGCACAGGGTGATCAGCAGGCCCCAGAGGCGAGCGGACCACCGGGTCGGGTCGGTCGCCTCGGTGGCCGAGAGCGTTGCTGGCGAAGTCATGCGGAGGACATTACATGCATGCGCATTTAATGCCAACACATTTAATGCAGTTGCATGGATCGGTCGGGCGCACTAAGATGGCCGCATGTCGAACCCGGCCAACACAGCTCGGCGCAACGAAGCGCCCACCGAGCTGGTCGGCCAGTGGCGCGCATTGCTCGACCGGCACGCCGCCGTGAGCTGCGCACTGGAGAAGGCGCTTCAGAACGAACACCGGATCGGACTCAGCGAGTTCGAGATCCTCGACCGTCTCGTCGACGCGGCCTGCGAGAAGTACCGCATGACCGACCTGTCCGGCGACATCTACCTGAGTCAGAGCGCGCTCTCGCGCGCCGTGGCCCGGCTCGAACGCGACGACCTGGTCGAACGCATCACCTGCGACGGCGACCGGCGGGCGTGTTTCGTCAAGCTCACGGAAAAGGGCAGGGCGGTCTACGACCAGGCCCTGCCCACGCACCGTTCGGTACTCACCGACTCCTGGTAGGAGCTACACCGTCGCGCTCGCCGCGGCGGTGATGTCGGCGAAAGCGGCTCGGTAGCGGTCGAATTCGGCCGGCTTGTCGAGATAGACCGAACCGGCGAAGGTCTCCACGTAGACCACCGGCGGTTCCTGCTTGTCGACCGCGTTGTCACCGTCGAAATCGAGCACGGTGAACCGGCCCGACTCGAGCCCGGCGTGGTAGCCGCAGTCGTCCGGGATCACCCGGATGTCGACGGTGTCGCGTTCGGCCAGCTCACGCAGCCGCGCACGCTGACCGGCGAGCACCCGATCGTCACCGATCCGGCGCGACAGCACCGACGCGGCGAGCACCACCCGCAGCCGCAACGGTGAGCCCGCCCTGGTGAGCAACGCCTGCCTGGCCGCGCTCACCCGCAGCCGACGTTCCAGGTCGGCGTCGGTGAGTTCGGGAACCGTGCGTTCGAGCAGCGCCCTGGTGTAGTCCTCGGTCTGCAACAGCGCCGGGACCAGGCCGTCCTCGTAGATCGACAGCTCGGCCGCCGCCTCTTCGAGCCCGATGTAGACCTCGAAACCCTCCGGAATCACATCGCCGTAACTCGTCCACCATCCCCTTGCCTTGGTTTCGCGAGCCAGCGCCGCCAACGGTTCCACCTGGTCGGCGGGCGCGCCGTACACCTTGCACATGGCCTCGACATCGAGGCTGCGCAGCGATGTCTGCCCCGTTTCGATCCGCCAGATCTTCGCTTCCGACCACTCGAGTTGCGCCGCCGCGGTTCTGGTGGTCATCCGCGCACGATTGCGCAGGTCACGTAAGTGCCTGCCCAGCTGCCTGCGCGGCATGGTCGAACCGGTGACGCCCTGCGGTGAAGCCATACTTCCCCCCTGTATCCAAATCCGGCCTCCCCCTTGTCCTCTGGAGGCCGCCGTTCGCAGCTGACGCATCATCAGATCTGCGGACGGATTGTTTCACAATGAATCGGACACCGCGCAAGACCTACTTCTTCTTCCGGAACCGCCAGAACTGAACGGCGCGAACATCTTCGGACAACTGATTCACCGGTTCGGCGACATCGGACAGTGCTTGGAACAGTCCGTCGGCGAGTTCGCTGATGTGCTCGACCCGGCCCGCGAGCCGGGCGGCGTTGTCGGCGAATTCGAGCATCAACCGCACCGAGGCGGCGATGGTGAGCCCGAGCGGAACGGCCACGAGGGCGGCGAGCACACCGAGCACCGCCGAGGCCTTCCACATCAGCACCGTCAGCGCGATCGGCAGGCCGATGGCGAAGGAGATCACGCACAGGATGTAGGCCAGCGGCAGCAGCGTGCGGGTCGCGGGCCTGCGGAATTGCACGTCGAGCAGGGAGCGAAGCGCCTCGGCGCCCCACTGGGTGGCCGAGCGGGTGCTGCGGAACGGATCGTCGAAGCCCGCGTCGCGCGCGAGCCTCATCGCCTCGGTCTCTTCGGAGTCCTCGGCCTGCTCTCGCGAACGCGACGCCGTACGCTTCACGTCGGCCTCTTTCCAAGAGAGCCAGCGGGATTCGGCCTCGAACTCCTCGGCCTCCGGCTCACCGGCCGGGGTGGTGTTCGGCACGTCGGTCATGGTCCGAATCCTGCCCGCTTTCCGACGACACGCCAACACCACGGGGACCGAACCTGCGATAGCGAAGGTTCGTCGAATGAGACGAAGCAGACACTCTCGATTATTTTTCGGAATCCGCGTAACAACTCGGCCACCTTGGGCCGATACGCCCATGAACGCAGGAACAGAGCTCTTCGGGGAATGGAGAACACAGTGCGCACGACGTTTCCGACCAACACTATGGCCGCCGACAAGGGTGCCGCCGCGCTGGACTACGCCGCGCGGGGTTGGAACGTCGCCGAAACCACCAACGGCCTGTGCCTGGTGACCGACGAGAACGTTTCGGCCATCGAGATCACCGGCGAGATGGCAGGCGAGGTCCGCCGCTTCCTGCGCGCCAACAACCTGTCCGGCCCCGTGATCGAGATCCCGGGCGCCGAGCGTCGCGAGATCCACCTGGTGACCGGCGTCGCCAAGGCCACCATGGCCATCGCAGCGATGCGCGAGGCCGGTGCGCTGGTGCACACCGACGGTGCGAGCATCCCGCTGCCGCCCACCCAGCTGGCCGCCGGTTCGGCGTCGTGGGGCGTCGCCCCGTCCGAGGCCCGCTGGATCCCGCCGGTCGTCGCGCTCGGTGCCGCCGTGCGCGCCGCCGCCACCCGCAAGCGCGCCACCCTGACCGTGGCCTGCTGAGGCAGCTTTTCCACAGACGACCCGCGACCGCGACGGATCCCCACGTCGCCTCGCGGGTTTTCTGCGTTTCCCGGTGCCGAGCGGCCAGGGTGGAGTAGGCATGAACCATGGCTCCGCGTTCGTTGCTTCGCACCTGTCCGCTCTGTGAGGCCGTCTGCGGCCTGAGCATCACCCTCGACGACAACGACCGGGTGCTCTCGGTGCGCGGCGACCGCGACGATCCGTTCAGCAAGGGCTTCATCTGCCCGAAGGGCGCCGGTTTCGGCAAGCTCGACGACGACCCCGACCTGGTCACCACTCCGCTCATCCGCGACGGCGCCGACTTCCGCCCGGCGAGCTGGGACGAGGCGTTCGACCTGATCGCGCAGCGTTTCGCCGCCGTCCACGCGGCACACGGCACCGGCGCCACCGCCGTCTACCTCGGCAATCCCACCGCCCACACGATCGCGGGCGCCCTCTACGCACCCGCGCTGGTCCGCGCGCTGAGCACCCGGCACGTGTACTCCGCCAGCACCGCCGATCAGATGCCCAAGCAGGTGGCCGCCGGGCTGATGTTCGGCGACCCGATGGTCGTGCCCGTTCCCGACCTCGACCGCACCGACTACCTGCTGATGCTCGGCGCCAACCCGCTGGAATCGAACGGTTCGCTGTGCACGGCGCCCAACTTCCCCGGCCGGTTGAAGGCATTGCGGGCGCGCGGCGGCAGGCTCGTCGTGGTGGATCCCCGGGCGACGCGCACGGCGGAGCTGGCCGACGAACACCTCTTCATCCGGCCCGGCACCGACGCGTATCTGCTGTTCGCGGTGGTGCACACGTTGTTCGCCGAGAACCTGGTCGACGTGCGCGTGGAGGTCGACGGCCTCGACGAACTGCGCGTGGCCGCAGCGGATTTCACCCCCGAGATCGCGACGGAACGCACCGGCATTCCGGCCGGGACCATCCGCCGCATCGCGCGCGAACTCGCCGCCGCCCCGACGGCCGCCGTCTATGCCCGAATCGGCACGTGCACCACCGAATTCGGCACGCTGACCCAATGGCTCGTCGATGCGATCAATGTCCTCACCGGCAATCTCGACTCCCCCGGCGGCGCCATGTTCGCCACCCCCGCGGCGCTCGGCATCACGCGGACCAAGCCGTTCCGGCCGGGCCGGTGGACCAGCCGGGTACGCGAATTGCCCGAAACCATGGGCGAACTCCCTGTCGCCACCCTCGCCGACGAACTCGAAACCCCTGGTGAAGGTCAGATCCGCGCGCTGGTGACGGTGGCGGGCAACCCGGTGCTCTCCGCACCGAGCGGCGCGCGGCTCGACGCGGGACTGGCCGGGCTCGACTTCATGGTGAGCGTCGACCGGTACGTCAACGAGACGACCCGGCACGCGAATGTGATTCTGCCGCCGCCTCGTTCGATCCAGTCACCGCACTACGACTTCGCGCTGCTGCACTTCGCGGTGCGCAACTACGCGCGCTACTCCCGCCCGCTGGTGCCGCTCGACGGCAGGCCGTCGGAATCGGCGGTGCTCGCCCGGCTCGCCGCGGCCGTGAGCGGGCAGCCGCATCACAGCGACGAGGCCGTCGCGATGATCGACGAGCTGGTCATCGCAGGCATGCTGCACAAGGCGGGCATGAGTGACCGGCGCGACGAGCTCGAGGGCGCCGACACCACCGAACAGCGCGTCGACCTGATGCTCAAACTCGGCCCCTACGGCGCGTGGAACGGCGGCAGCCTCGGCCTGCGCACCCTCCTCGACAACCCGCACGGCATCGACCTCGGCCCGCTGGAACCGCGGCTGCCGGGGGTGCTGCGGACCGCATCGGGACGCGTCGACCTGGCACCGCAGCCCTTGCTCGCCGATGTGTCGCGCCTACGGGAAGGCCTCGCGGCGGGTGCGCCGCCCATGGTGCTGATCGGGCGCAGGCAGCTGCGTTCCAACAACAGCTGGATGCACAACATCGAGGCACTCGTCGGCGGATCCAACCACTGCACCCTGCACATCCACCCCGACGACGCCGACCGCCTCGGCATCGGCGAGGCGGCCGAGATCACCTCGGCCGCCGGCTCACTGACCGTGCAAGTGGAGCTGACAGCGGCGATCATGCCCGGAGTGGTGAGCCTGCCGCACGGGTGGGGACACGCCGCGAGCACCACCCAGTCGGTGGCCCGCGCACACGCAGGCGTGAATGCCAATGCGCTGACCGACAATTCGATCGTCGACGCGATCACCGGAACCGCCGTCTTCAACGGTGTGCCGGTGACGGTCGGTCCGGCCTGATCGGTCGTCGTCCAGGAAACCCGAAGCAAACCGCCCGTTACGGTCCTTCGCAATACTGGACTCGCCACGCCGCGCGCCGAACTCCCCTAGACTCCAATGAGATTGTGGTCACAGCACTTCGGCAGCAGAGGGGCCCCGATGCCTGGAACACAGGTCGGCAGCGACGGAGAGCACGAGCTTCAGGAAACGTTGGGCACCACCGAACGCGCCGAACGGTTCTACGACGACCAGGTCATCGACTATCTGAACCCGATGATGATGGAATTCGTCACCCGGATGGACATGGCGTTCATCTCCACCGCCGACGCGCACGGCGAATGCGACGCCAGCTTCCGCGCAGGCACCCCCGGTTTCCTGCACGTGATCGACGATCGCACGATTGCGTACCCCGAATACCGTGGTAACGGGGTGATGGCCAGCCTCGGCAATATCCTCGAGAACCCGCACGTCGGGATCCTGATGATCGACTTCGTCCGCGACCTCATCGGCCTGCACGTGAACGGGAAGGCCCGCATGGTCGCCGACAGCGAGCTACGCGAGGCCGTCACCGATCTGCCACCCGCGGAACGGGGCAAAGCCGCGCAGGTGTGGGTGGTCGTCGACGTGGAAGAGGCATACATCCACTGCCGCAAGCACATTCCGCAGATGATCCCCGTCTCCCGCGACCGCCGCGAATGGGGCACCGACAACGTCCGCGCCAAGGGCGGCGACTACTTCGGTGTGAAGGCGGGCCGCCAGCACGCCGAAGTCAAAGCCGGCTGACTACTTGATCTTGAAGATCACCACACGCTGCACGACGAAGTTGATCACCGTCGCCGTGCCCTGCGCCACGACGAACGCCACCGCCTGACGCCACCACTGGTCGGGCAGCGCGAACGCGAACGCGGCATACATCCCGAGCTGCACGGCGAACGTCACCGCGTACAGCGCGACGACCGCCACGAACCGCTTGCGGCTCGGCTCGGCCTGGAACGTCCAGCGACGATTGATCAGGTAGGCCGTCGTCGTACCGGCGATGAAGCTGATCGCCTTGGCGAGCACCTCCGGCACCCCGAGCACATTCGACAGCAGCAGCAGCAAGCCGAAGTCGACGATCGCCGAGAAACCGCCCGTGAGGGTGAACCGGACAATCTGAGTCTTCAGATCGACATCGGTACCCCCCGGCTCGTCGACCAGGGGAATTTCGGGGGGCAGGGGCAGATGCGGCTGTGCTTGCACGTGAGGAAGGGTACGAGACCGGTCACAGGTTGTGCCATGCCTGTAGCCTCTAAGCCGATGTCTGAGAACATTTCGACCACCAACGACGGGCCGTTTACGCTTCCTACGCGTACGCGCAAGCTCACCGGTTGGGGTCGCACCGCACCCACCTCCGCCGAAGTGCTCTCGACCGGCGATCCCGAGCTGATCGCCCAGGCCGTGCGCATGGTCGCCGAGGACAACGACAGCAAGCCGGCGCATCTGCGACGCGGCGTGATCGCCCGTGGCCTCGGCCGCTCCTACGGCGACCACGCCCAGAACGCGGGCGGCCTCGTCATCGACATGCCCGCGCTCAACCGCATCCACCGCATCGACCGCGACACCCGCCTGGTCGACGTGGACGGCGGCGTGAGCCTGGACCAGCTGATGAAGGCCGCGCTCCCGTTCGGGCTATGGGTTCCCGTGCTACCCGGCACCCGCCAGGTGACCATCGGTGGCGCCATCGCCTCCGATATCCACGGCAAGAACCACCACAGCGAGGGCAGCTTCGGCAACCACGTCCGCTCGATCGACCTGCTCGTCGCGGACGGTTCGGTGCGCACGGTGTCACCCGACAACGACGCCGAGCTGTTCTGGGCGACGGTCGGCGGCAACGGGCTCACCGGCATCATCCTGCGCGCGACCATCGAGATGGCGCCGACGGAGACCGCCTACTTCCTCAACGACGGTGTGAAGACCGCGACCCTCGACGAGACGGTCGCCGCGCACAGCGACGGCAGCGAGGCGAACTACACCTACTCGAGCGCCTGGTTCGACGTGATCAGCCCGCTGCCCAAGCTGGGCCGCGCCACCATCACCCGTGGTCGTCTCGCCAAACTCGACGAGCTGCCCGAGCGGCTGCAGAAGAAGCCACTGAAGTTCGACGCGCCGCACCTGATGACCGTGCCGGACATCTTCCCGAACTTCACCATGAACAAGCTGACGCTGTCGGCCATCGGTGAGGCGTACTACGCGATGGGCGGGAACTACACCGGCAAGGTGCAGAACCTGACGCAGTTCTACCACCCGCTCGACATGATCTCGGAGTGGAACCGTGGCTACGGTTCCAACGGTTTCCTGCAGTACCAGTTCGTGGTGCCGACCGAGGCGGTCGAGGAGTTCAAGCGGATCATCATCGACATCCAGGCCTCGGGCCACTACTCGGCGCTGAATGTTTTCAAGCTGTTCGGTCCCGGTAACGACGCGCCGTTGAGCTTCCCGATGCCGGGCTGGAACATCTGCGTGGACTTCCCGATCAAGCCGGGCCTCAACGAGCTGGTCACCGAGCTGGACCGCCGCGTGATGGAATTCGGCGGCCGTCTCTACACCGCGAAGGACTCGCGCACCAGCGCCGAGACCTTCCACAAGATGTACCCCCGGATCGACGAGTGGATCAAGGTCCGCCGCAGCGTCGACCCGAACGGCGTGTTCATGTCCGATATGGCCAGGAGGCTGGAGCTCCAGTGATCAACGCAGTTGGCAACCCGCAGACCATCCTGCTGTTCGGCGGCACCTCCGAGATCGGTCTCGCGATCTGCGCGGAGTACCTGCGCAAGAGCCCCGCGCGGATCATCCTGGCGAACCTGCCCGGCGACCCGCTGCTCGACGACGCCGTCGCCAAGCTGAAGGGGGCCGGTGCCACGGCGGTCGAGGTCATCGACTTCGACGCGCTCGACACCGACTCGCACCCGAAGGTGGTCGACGCCGCGTTCGCCGGTGGTGACGTGGACGTCGCGATCGTGGCGTTCGGTGTGCTCGGCGACGCCGAACAGCTGTGGCAGGACCAGCGCAAGGCGGTCATGACCGTCGGCATCAACTACACCGCCGGTGTGTCGGTGGGTGTGCTGGTCGGCGACAAGTTCAAGGCGCAGGGTCACGGCCGGTTCATCGTGATGTCGTCGGTGGCGGGCGAGCGGGTTCGTCGCTCGAACTTCGTGTACGGCTCGACCAAGGCCGGCCTCGACGGCTTCTACCTGGGTCTCGGCGAAGCGCTTCGCCCCTACGGCCCGCGCGTCACCGTCGTCCGGCCGATGCAGGTGCGTACCTCCGCGACCAAGGCCCACTGGGAAGCGACCGGTTCCAAGGAAGCGCCCCTCACGGTCGACCCGGAAGACGTCGCCCGCCAGGCCGTCGCCGCCTCGGAGAAGGGCACCGAGATCGTGTGGACCCCCAGCGAGGCCCGCTTCGTGATGTCGGCCCTGCGCCACGTGCCGCGCCCGATCTTCCGCAAGCTCCCCATCTGATCGAGAGCCATCGCGACTGCCGCAACGCCACTCCGGCGGTGCGGCAGTTTCTTTGTGCCGGGGCCTCGGCGCGAGCCCGACGGACTCGGCACGCTCCACTAGGCTGACCCGGACCGTCGAGCAGAGTGGACCCGGAGGAATGCGCGCCGATGACTACCGATGACAACGTGCGGGCGGGGCGCGCGACAGCGACCGGTCTCGCCGAAGGTGCCGCGGCGGCGCTCGTCGCGCTGGTCGTGGCGGTGGTCGGGCTGTTCGCGCTCTCGGCGGTGCAGTGGCCTGCGTTCAACTCCTCCAACGTCACTCGGGCGCTGACCACCGTCGGTCAGGTCGTCTCGGTGGGGCTGCTGGTGGTCTCGGTGTTGCTGATCCGGCTACGAAAGTGGCCCGTGATCGCGAAACTTGCTTCCTGGGTGGGCATTTCGGCATTCGTCACGGTGACGCTCGGGATGCCGTTGGCGGCGACGAAGCTGTACCTGTTCGGTGTTTCGGTCGACCAGGAATTCCGCACCGAGTATCTGACGCGGCTCACCGACAGTGCGGCACTGCGGGACATGACCTATGTGGATCTGCCGCCGTTCTATCCGGCCGGGTGGTTCTGGATCGGTGGGCGGGTCGGGAACCTGCTCGGCATGGACGGCTGGGAGGTGTTCAAGCCGTACTCGATCGGCATGCTCGCCGTGGCTGCCACGGTGGCGCTCGTGCTGTGGGCGCAGCTGGTGCGCGCCGACATGGCCGTGGGCGCCGCGGCCGCTGTTACCGCGATGACCTTGGCCTATGCCTCGCCCGAGGCGTACGGGGCGGTGCTCGTCGTGTTCATTCCGCCGGTGCTCGTGCTGGCGTGGGGTGCGCTGCACCGCCGCTCGGGCGGGTGGGGCGCGGTGCTCGGGACCGGGTTGTTCCTCGGGGTCGCGGCATGCTTCTACACGCTGTACCTGGCGATCGCGGCGTTCACCGTTGTGCTGATGGCGGTGACCGCCGCCGCGTGCGCGCTGTACGCGCGGCGGGCGAGCGGACGGGCGATCGGCAAGCGCGATGCGGCCGTCACCACCGAGCCCGCGTGGCGGGTGGTTGTCGTGCCGTTCACGCGCCTGGCGGCGATCGGCGTGCTCGCGATCGCGGTGGCGCTGGTGGTGTGGACGCCGTATCTGCTGAAGATGCTGTCGGGTGCGAAGTTGCCCTCCGGCAACGCTTTCCACTACCTGCCCGAGTCGGGTGCGCAGCTGGCGTTCCCGATGCTCGAGTTCTCCCTGCGTGGGGCACTGTGCCTGCTCGGGTTGCTGTGGCTGGTCGTGCGGGCGGGATCCTCGCGGCGGGCGCAGGCGCTCGGCATCGGCGTGGTGTCGATCTACCTGTGGACATTGCTGTCGATGGCCGCGACGGCGGCTGGCACCACTCTGCTGTCGTTCCGGCTGGAACCGGTGCTGCTCGCTTTGCTCGCCGCCGCAGGCGTTTTCGGCTTCGTCGAGGGCGGCCGCGCGGTGTATCAGGCGCTGAACGAACCCGCGCCGGTTCGTACCGCGGCCGCCGCGCTCGCGGTGCTCGGTGCGATGGCCTTCGCCCAGACGATCCCCACCGTTCTGGTCCACGAGATCGACACCGCCTACACCGACACGGTGCCCACCGAAACACCCGACCCCTACGGCACTTTCGGTGAACGCGGCGACAAGCGCCGCCCCTCCGCCGTGGCCTACTACCACGCCGTCGACGAGGCTCTACTGGCCCAAACCGGCCGTCCCCGTGACGAATCCGTCGTCCTCACGGCCGACACCAGCTTCCTGTCCTTCTACCCCTACTTCGGTTTCCAGGCCCTCACCTCGCACTACGCGAACCCCCTCGCCGACTTCAAGGCCCGCGCCGACACCATCGCCGCCTGGAGCAGACTCGACTCCTCCCAGGCCCTCCTCGACGCCATGTCGGCCGCCCCCTGGCGCGCCCCCGACGCCTTCCTCTTCCGCCGCGACGGCGACAACTACACCCTCCGCCTCGCCGAAGACGTCTACCCCAACGACCCCAACGTCAAGCGCTACACCGTCACCTTCCCCCGCCCCCTCTTCACCTCCCCGGCCTTCACCACCACCGACATAGGCCCCTTCACCCTCATCACCGTCAACCGCTGAATCAGGGCTCGATACGGCGCACGGTGCCGACCTTGCCGATCCCTTTGTCGAACGACGCGATCACCGAATCGGAGTCGGCTTCGGCGAGCGCGACGAGGTAGGCATCGGCGAATGAAAGCCGGTGGTGCTCATACACATCGACGGTCCGGATGAGGACGGCCGGATCGTCGGTCTGGATATTTCGGGAGCCGATCACGGCACGGGCCAGTGCCGCGACCTCGGGCCTGGGCACCCGGTACACGCTCTGCAGGACGTACACGGTTTCCGCGAGGATGAGGTCCGGAAGGTAGAACTCGTCGGTCCCCGCGAGTAGGGCTGTGGCTCGCCGGCCCATCTCGGGAGGGTCCTGCGTGAAGTGCCTGACGAGGATGTTCGTGTCGAGGAAGATCGTCACTCCGGATTGGCCTCCCGCCACTGTTGCGCCCAGGCCTCGTCGCGGATCTCTTCCCACGAACGGCCGCGCACCTGTGGCGGGACCTGCACACTGCCCGCGAGATCCAGCAGGTCAGGTGTCTTCGCGAGCACCACGACATCGCCCTCCACCCGGAAGTGCACGTTGTCGCCGGTGTGTAATTCCAGCGCGTCACGGACCGCTTTGGGCACCGTGATCTGCCCCTTCGACGTCAACCTCGCCAGCGCGTCCACAACAACTCCTTACTTCCCCACTGAGGTAAGGATACCGCAATCGAGTTTCACCAACCCTGCCTTCCGGGCGGGGAGGCGCACTACACTTGGCGGTGCGGAACGGTCGTCGTCGGTGGGGGTCGGCGGATGGCGAAGGTTATCGATCCTGCACGTTGTGGGTCCGGGTGGCCCGTTACCGGAGGAGGACTTCATGTCCGATCCGTTGCACACCAGGGTGTGCCTCACCGGAATGAACTGCGTCTGTCCGAGTATCAGTGTGTTCGTGGTGCCCGAGCCGCTGGTTCGGGGTGGGCAGATGCTGCATCTGCTGGAACAGGCACCGGTGGCCGAACGGGGGCCCGAACCCGATCCCGAACTCATCGATCTGATCGAGGCGGTGCGCACGCCGTTGAATCTGCCTGGGCTGGCCCGGGTACAGCGGGTGGCGTTCACCGGCCCACGGCACGATCCCACCGCGGCGCGCACGGTGCTGCACGACCATCTGATCGAGGAACCGGCGCCGATCGGGCTCGATGTGGACGATCCGGCGGAGCTCACCCGGCTCTCGATGCTGCCCGAACACCGGATCGGCCCCCGGCGCATCGACGACTTCCAGGCGCACTCGGTGCGTCAGGCGATGGCGGCGGTGTACCAGTTTTTCGGCGTGGACCAGCGGGTACCCCTCGTCTACCACGGTTTCGCCGACCCCGGCGACGGCTGGTTCGCCCTGCGCGCATCGGCAGCCTGACCGGACATGTGTCCATAGACACCCGGTAGCTACTGGTGTGCGGAGCACCGATAGACAACAATATGTGCGGTTGCAGCGAACAAACCGCACAGTCCGTCGGACGGGGCGAGTACGCTGCGAAATGTTGACAAGTTCGGCCGACCGAAATCAGTTTTGGTAGCGCTGATCGGTACGGATGCAGAGGTATAGCTATGACGCTCAGCAGACCGGAGCGAATCGATTTCCTGATGCGGGAACACCGCCAGGACGCCGAACCTGCGCCACGGGAACAACTGCACTCACTCGGCGATATCGAGAAGTTCGTGGTCGATGCCGCGATCGCCATGCTCTCCCCCGGTCAGAAGTTCGCCTTGCTGTGGTCGCTGCAGGTCGGCGGGCATCTGGTGGCGGGCGTTCAGGTCAAGGAGCGCGACGGGTCGGTCACCAATATGGTGCCGCCGACCGAGGTCGTCGAATACCTGGCCGACCACAAGCGCATGTCCTACGACCCGGCGGTCGGCGCCTGGCTGAGTGCGGAGATCTTCATCGCCGGACCCACCCGTTTCAAGGCCACCTACTCGCCGGGCACCGTCGCCGACTGGATGCCCGAGGTGTCGGTCGACGATCTGCGCGCCGAGTTCGTGGCCTACCCGCGGCCGGCCGCGGAGATTCCCGATTGGGCCCGCTCGCAGCTCGATTGGTCGAACAGGATGACCGGATAGGACGCGGCGCCCCCGCACGATCGGGTCGGGTGGCTAGCATCAACCCCCGTGCGACCGGACCGATCTGAACGAGCGTTCACCCGATACCGCCTGATCGCCCTCGTCTGTGGGCTGCTCGGGTTCGTGCTTGCCCTGCTCACACCGCTGTTGCCGGTGCGCCAGGACCGCGCAAGCCTCGACTGGCCGCAGGCGGGCGCGACGAGTGTGCAAGCACCACTGGTGTCGTATGTGCCCCAACAGGTGAACGCGCAATTGCCGTGTCCGGTGCTGCGCGGGCTGCCCGGCGGTGATGTGCGCGGACCGGGGGGTGAGAACCCCACACCGCAGCCGACGACCTTGCTCACCACGATCCCGGCCGAATCCGGGCAGATCACCAAGGGTCTGAGTGTCGTCGCGCGCGAGGGCGTGCTCACGGTGCAGGCCCGCGATGTGCCGATGCTGTCGGCGCCGATCGAGGAGATCGCGAACTGCGACCACATCGCGATCGAGTCGACCATCGGCGCGACGACTGTCGAGTTCGTCGGGGTGACGCGGGCCGACGGTAGCCCGTTCCGCAACACCGTCACCGTGGACAAGCGGCCGCAGATCGTCGGGGTGTACACCGATCTCGACGAAACCCAGCTCACCGGCGCCCGGTTCCACGCCGATATCGACTCCCGCTTCACCTCCACCCCGACGCCGCTGAAACTGGCCGTGATGATCGTGGCCGCGCTCGCCACCCTCGCCGCGCTGGTCGCCCTGCACCTGCTCGACCGCACCGACGGCCGCCGCGCCCGCCACTTCCTGCCCCGGCACTGGTGGCGCATCACGCCGACCGACGTGGTCGTGGTGGCGACGCTGCTCGGCTGGCATGTGATCGGCGCGAACACCTCCGACGACGGCTACATCCTGAACATGGCGCGCGCCTCCGGCCCGTCGGGCTACATGGCGAACTACTACCGCTGGTTCGGGGTGCCCGAGGCGCCGTTCGGATGGTCCTACGAGCTGCTGGCCTGGATGACGAAGATCTCCGACGCCAGCCCGTGGATGCGGCTGCCCGCACTCGCCGCGGGCCTGCTGTGCTGGGCGGTGATCAGCCGGGAGGTGCTGCCCCGCCTCGGTGCCCGGGTGCGGCGCGACAAGGTGGCGCTGTGGACGGCGGGCCTGGTGTTCCTCGCCTTCTGGCTCCCCTACGACAACGGTCTTCGCCCCGAACCGCTCATCGCGGCCGGTGCCCTGCTCACCTGGTGCGCCATCGAACGCGCGATCGCCACCGCCCGCCTGCTCCCCGCCGCCCTCGCGATCCTCATCGCCGCGTTCTCCCTGGCAGCGGGTCCGACCGGACTCATCTGCATCGCGGCTTTGATCGCAGGCACGCGCCCGGTCATGCAGATCATCATCAAGCGCGCCCAAGGTCTGCGTCCGCGCGAAATCGCCGCTGACAGAGACGGACTCGACGCTGCCGAAGAGGCGAGAAGGTCGCGTACCGACCAAGCCACGGCAGAGGCAACGACCACCGAGGGCAAGCACGAGGCTCGCAACACAGCCGACGGTGCTCACGCATCCGACCGACTTTCTCTGGCCACCAAGATCTTCCGCTACGCCGCCCTCCTGGCCCCCGGCATAGCCGCAGGCACCCTCGTGCTGATCGTCGTCTTCGCCGATCAGACCCTGGCGACCGTCATGGAAGCCACCCGCGTGCGCACCCTGGTCGGCCCCAACGCGGCGTGGTTCGATGAACGCACCCGCTGGGATTCGCTGTTCATGCTCTCCCCCGACGGGTCGCTGGCCAGGCGTTTCGGCGTCCTGGTGATGCTGCTGTGCCTGCTGGTGTGCATCCTGCAGGTGTTGCGCAAGGGCCGCATCCCCGGTACCTCGCGGGGCCCGTCGGTGCGCATTCTCGGCATCGTCTTCGGTGCACTGCTGCTGATGATGTGGACGCCGACCAAGTGGACTCACCACTTCGGTGTGTACGCGGGCCTGGCGGGCTCGCTGGCCGCACTTGCCGCGGTCGCGGTGGGCGCCAATGGCATTCGTGCACCACGCAATCGCGCCTTGTTCACCGCGGCGGTCCTGTTTCTGCTCGCACTCACCTTCACCGGCTCCAACGGTTGGTGGTATGTGTCCAGCTTCGGTGTGCCGTTCTGGGACAAGGCGCCGATGGTCGCGGGCAAGGGTGTGTCGACGTTACTGCTCGGGCTCAGCGTGCTCGCCCTGCTCGTCGCCCTCTACTTCCACCTGCGCGACCCGTACCGCAAGCCTTCGCGCCCAGCCCGTTTCGACCGTTTCGCCACCATGCCGTTGACGATCGCGGCCGCGCTGCTCGTGGCGTTCGAGGTGGCGTCGATGCTGAAGGGCGCGGTCACGCAGTACCCGGCCTATTCGATCGCCAAGTCGAATATCGAGTCGCTGCAGGGCAATACGTGCGCCCTGGCCAACGACGTACTGGTGGAGACGAATACGGCCGATTCCCTGCTCACCCCGATCACCGGCGCCCCCGCCGATGGGCTGAGCACCGAATCGGTGGCCTTCACCCCGAACGGGGTGGCCGCCGACCTCACCGCCGACGCCGACGAGACCGTGGTCGGCGGGGCCAACTCCGTCGACAAGGACTCGGCCAACAAGACGACCAACACCACCGGCGCCGGTACCGGCGGCGGCACGAGCACCGAGGCGGGCATCAACGGCAGCACCGTCGCCCTGCCGTTCGGCCTCGACCCGGCCCGCACGCCGGTGCTCGGCTCCTACCAGGACGGTGTGCAGCAGCAGGCGAAGCTGACCTCGCAGTGGTACGGCGCCGATGTCGACGCCGTGCGCGACGATCCCGCCTACCAGGCGCTGGTCGTCACAGCGGCCGGCCGCATCCGCTACGTCGACAACGACGGCGTCGTGCACTACGGCCAGGACCTGATCGTCGAGTACGGCACCCGCGCCGACGACGGATCGGTGCAGGTCACCGGCTCGATCCAGCCGCTCGACATCGGCCCGTCGCCATCGTGGCGCAACCTGCGCGTGCCGCTGGACCGCCTGCCCGCGGGCGTGAACGCGGTGCGCCTGGTCGCCACCGACAACGACATCACCCAGAAGCAGTGGCTCGCGGTGACCCCGCCGCGCCTGCCGAAACTGGCCTCCCTCGACTCGGTGGTCGGGCACACCGACCCGGTGCTGCTGGACTGGCACGTCGGCCTGGCGTTCCCGTGTCAGCGCCCGTTCGAGCACCACGACGGTGTCGCCGAGGCGCCGAAGTGGCGGATCCTGCCCGACCGGGTGGGTTCGGACGCGGCCAACGCCTGGCAGGACGACATCGGCGGTGGCCCGCTCGGGTGGACAGGTCTGCTGATGAAGGCCGAGACTGTGCCCACCTATCTGGATCGTGATCTCGGTCGCGACTGGGGCTCGCTGGAGCGGTTCACCCCGTACGAACCGGCACCGCCCGCCGACATCACGGTGCGGGTGGTAGACCAGTCAGGACGGGCGAAGGAGCCGGACATCCGGGCGCGGTAGAGACTGGGGCAGCGCATGGGCAGTGATCGGGCAGTTGCGCTGCTGTTTCACGAAAACCCTAGTGTCACTGCACATTTCGGTTCGGTGAAAGACCCGTTAAGGAGCCGCTCAACTTGGCCCGTTCTCAGGTTTGGGCACGTACCCTGGTGGGTATGACAGGAGCCTTCGATGACATGGACCTGCGGGATCTCGTCGACCTGCTCAGCGACGACGAGAAGAAGGAACTACGACCTGCCGTGATGCGGGTGCTGGAAAGACTGCCCTCCCAGGAGGTATTACGCCGCGACCTCAACCGTCGCTTGCTCAACGTCTGACCTTCCACACACGGCATACAAACCGAAGGCGGGGACCACGATGGTGGTCCCCGCCTTCACGCTTTCCCGCCTCAGAACACCCGGAGCGGTCCCGGGCTCCAGAACCCGTCGCGACCGGTCGTCGCGGTCTCCAGCTGGGCCGGTTCGGCCTGGATGTGCTGGTCGTAGCGTTCCAGCGAACCCCAGTCGCGGGCCCAGTCGTCCTTCAGATACGTGGGGATCGTCACCCGGGCGGCGAGCATCTGCGCGAAGCCGAGCGGGCCACCGAACTCCTGGGCCTGCCAGGTGTCGGTCGAGGAGATGGCCAGCGGGCGGTCGGGCAGGATGCGGTAGTTGGGCACCTCGGCCACGCCGTTCTCGTGCGAGAACGGACGCTGGCACGGGAACTGCAGGCCGACGGCCCAGTCGAGCAGCACCGGCTGGGTGCGGCCGATGAAGCTGTCGAGGCTCTGCAGCTTGGGCACACGCGGCGGGGTGAACGCCAGCCACTGGTCACCGATCAGGATCGGGTCGTTGGCCAGGATGCGCACGGCGTTCGCCTCGGGAGCCAGCTCGGCCAGCGGCACCCGCAGGTTGCGCCACGACGGCGCCGGACCGATATCGCGCGGCTGGTAGGTGCCGAGCGGGGTGACGCTGCCGTCGGGGTTGCGCGTGCCGTACTCCACGAGCAGCGACTGGCCGTACTTGTCGGCGCCGGTGTCGTCCTTGGAGGCGATGCGACCGGCCGCGCTGATGACGATCAGCGGTGACTCCTCGGTGCGCGCGGGCAGCCCGTACCAGGACGACTCGAGGCGGGCGCGCTGCTGCATGCCCTCCTGGTAGGAGCCGAGCACCGGCGTCTGGGCGGGATCGAGACCGAACGGCAGTGCGACGGTCGACCCGTTGACGCCACGAGCGCCCTCACCACCGCCGGTGCCCGCGCTCTCACCTTCGGCGAAGGCGGCGCCGACCGACTGGTTGCTGGTGTTGCCGGTACCCGGCTTCACCTCGACGGCGTCGGCCGACAGGTCGCTCGGCACGCCGTTGGGGCTGAACCCTTCGGCCAGCGTGCCGCGCAGCGGGTCGGCGGGGTCGACAAGCGGACGCGACGGGTCGACGATCGGGTCGAGCCTGCCGCTGTTCGGGTCGGCTTCCACCAGCACGTCGCGGGCCAGGCCGCAGCTCTCGCCACCGAGCGCGTCGATGTTGGAGCGGGCGAGCGAGTACGCCGGGTACTGCTGGGTGGCGCCCTTCACCAGCGAGAGCACCTCGAACGCGACCATCAGCCCGACCACGACGGTGAGCGGGATGGCGGCGAACTTGCGAATCCGCCTGCCGCGCTTGGTCTTCGCCGAGGGCTGCGGTTTCACATAGTCCTCGCGCAGTGCGTACCAGCCGACCAGGGCCAATCCGACGCCGAACAGGATCAGCATCACGGTGTTGGAGTGCACCCCGCGCAGCGAGATGGTCTTGTCGAACCACGGCACGCCGTAGCTGGACACGTACCAGTACCCGTTGATGCCCGAGAACGACAGCGCGAGCACGAACAGCAGTCCGGCGAGGAAAATGGCCCGGTTCTTGCGTGACCGCAACGCGCTCTGCGACACGGCCACGGCCGTCACCGCGGCCAGCGATCCGGCGATGCCCGCGTAGGCGCCGAAGTGATGGGTCCACTTCGTCGGGTTGAACATCATGAAGAAGATCGTGCCGAACACCACGGCCATCAAACGCCAGGTCGGACCCGACGCGATACCGGGCACCTGACGGCGGCGCAGCAGCACCAGCAGCGTCGTGAACAGGCACAGCAGCATCACCAGGAAGGCGAAGCGGCGGGCCAGCGAGCCGTCGACGGTCTCGACGAACATGTAGTAGTAGCGCAGGTAGTCCTCGTACCAGGCCAGGTTCGGGCCGGTGGCCTGGCGCACCCGGTTGGCCTCCTGGATACCGGCGAAGGTCTGGTCGCTGTAGACCACGGTGAGCACGAGCAGGCCCGCCGAGGCGATCGGCGCGAGCAGCGCGGCCGTGCCGAACTGGCGATGACGGCGCACGATGATCCGCACCAGCGGCCGGATACCGGCCAGCAGCGCGGCCACACACATCAGACCGGTCGGGGCGGCGGCCAGCGTGAAGGCGGCGACGAGCACCGCGATCCCGGCGGGCAGCAGCCGGCCGGTGGCGATGGCACGTTCGATCGAGACCCAGGTGAGCAGCGCGCCGAGGGCGACGATCGGCTCCGAGCGCAGGCCGTTGTCGAAGGGCAGCCAGAAGGCGAGGAACACCAGGCCACCCGTCCACAGCGCCACCTGGCTGCGCTTGACCGCGTTGCCGAGGCGGGGCACCACCTCGCGGCTGATGACCATCCAGCACAGGATCGCGCAGATCAGGGCCGGCACACGCACCCACGGGCTGGCCGTGGAGATCTCGGCGAACACCTGGATGACGTAGTAGTACCAGCCGAACGGCGCCTCCGGCACGCCGTACCAACGGAAGTAGTTGGCCATGTAGCCCGCTTCGGGCGCCACCCGGACCATCGAGAGGATGTAGCCGTCGTCGGAGGTGTTGGCGCCGACGAAATGCCAGACGAGCAGCGTGCCGATCACCGCGCCGTCGGCCCAGGTCGGTTTCAGCCAGTTCTTCGGCAGGAACCGGCGGTGCCCACGCCCGTCGCTGCCGTCGAGCTGGGCGAGCGCACCGAGTGCCAGCAGGGTGCACAGCACGGCCGCGATGATCGCGATGAGCTTCACCGCCGACGGGCTCGACGAGAACCTGGTGTCGATGGTCGAGGTGAGCGAGAGGCCCTGGGGTACTTCGCCTTCCAGGTCGGAGAACACGCCGACGATCTGTGGGCGCAGGTCGCCGGCGAGCTCGCCTTCCACCGGGACGCGCACCGTCTCCGTCGCGCCGGGCTGACCGGGGATCGGCCGCTCGATCTCGGTCGTCAGGCCGTCGAACGAGGCGCGGGTGCGGTGCTGGTCGGAGGCGATGGTGATGGTCGAGCAGCCGCCCATCTCCGAACGCGGCGCCGAGGCGACCACCGCGTTGCGGTCGACCACGTCGACGGCGGTGTCGGAGACGCGAACGAACAGCGCCTCGAGCGCGGCGCCGTCGCCCTGGGGTGGTGCGGTGGCCAGCAGCATGCCGCCCTGGGCGGGCAACCGGTCGACCGCGGCGCACGGAATGGTGGCGTTCAGGTCGATCGGCACCTGCGACATCAGGGGCGCTTGCAGATTGCCGAGCTTGCCGTTCTGCGGCCAGTTCAGCTGCGCGGTGGTCTGGGTAACCGGCAGGAACGGCGTCGCCACCGCGAACACGGCTCCCAGGAGTCCGGCGATCAGCGCGATCCATCGCGCGATGCGGAAGTCCTTCGCGGAGGCCACCGGTTCTGCGGGCGGCTTGGAGAGAACAGCTGTTGCGGCGTCTGGCACGGTTCGCCATGGTATCTGCTGGGTTGACTCAGCGTTGGTGCGCGCGAGTCAGCGACCGTGAAGTCGTCGGATTGCCAGTGTGAAGTTCAAGCATTTCATTAGGTTTAACCTGGTAGAGCCCGTGATCCTCCCGCCGGCCCCGCTTGTTTCGCCATGATGCGTATCGGCTATCGATCCAGGTCCGTTCGGAGTGACAGAAGGTGACCGAAGAAGGCACAGGAGTTATCCGATGATACCAGCGCAGGTTCTCGGTGTTGATAAAAAGTGCGGTAACTGTTACACGCGGTAACGTCAGTGCATTCTAAGGCCGGAATCGGCGCATACGCACCTTTTTCACGAAAGTTTCCGCACGAAATCGTCGCGATGAATCGAGCGCTGTAAACAATTCCCATTCGTACTCTTGAACGTGACAGCTTTCATCCCGAAAGTCTGTCGGCTTCACCTAGGAGTACGCATGAGCCATACCAATTTCTATACGCGTGCAGCCCTGGCTTCCGTGAGTTGTGCGGCAGCCGCAATTGCCTTCGGAATAGGGCCGGCGCACGCCGCCGGATCCACCACCGTTTCGCCCGCCGGGGCGAATGTGTCGGCAACCAATTCGGGGACGGTGAAGTTCGTGGCGGGCAGCGTCACGGTGACCTGCACGACCTCGAGCACCACCGGCGCGGTACCCGCCGCGCCGAACAACTCGAACCCGAGTGGGCCGGTGACGGTTCCGATCGCGGCACCGAGCATCACCGGGTGCACCACGAGCATGTGGGGTGTGAGCGCCACCGTCACCACCAGCGGCAGCTGGGCGATCACCGGCCAGAACGGCTCGCCCATCACGGGCAGTCTGGTGATTCCCACCGGTGGCGCGGTGATCAAGACCTCCGGTCTCGCCACCTGCACCGCCGTTGTCGCCCCCACGGCACCGGCGAATGTGGCCGGTTCGTGGACCAACGGGTCGCCGTCGACGGTGTCGCTGAACAACGCCTCGGCGCCCATCAAGGTGACCGGTGGATTCGGCTGCCCGACCAGCTCGACCACCGGAACGGTGACGGCCACCTACAAGGTGAACAACACCACCGACCCGTCCACGCCGATTACCGTCGGCCCCTGATAACGGGTTGATATTCCGGTGACGGGTAACGCGACGAAGTCACCGCGAATCAGGTGAAGCACGCCGGCGTGCAATAAATAAAGGCCCGCATGCGTCCGATGGCGCATGCGGGTCCCCATATTCAGAGATTCCGCGGCGAGAATGTTTCTCGTACGCGGATTTGCCATGTCCGGGCCCTGATTCGGCGGTTATCCGCTCAGACATCACCGCTGTGGATATCCGATCTAAACAGTCGATTCGGATGAGATCACGTCTGCCGAATTCTCACGACGGAGGTGTGGAGTTCAACCGATTTATTGTGTTTAGAACCGGCAACTACCGATTTGCAACTGTTCTGCTGTTCGTTTCTTTACGATGCCTGATAACTATTACAGCAGGTCAGCGGTAGCTCGGATTCGGCGCCCGAGGCTTGGCACAGAGATAGTTCCCATATTACCTGTGAATTGTGCAGACGTTAGTAAGAACAGTGGTAACTGTTATGCGCGGTAACGGCTGGGCATTCTAAGCTAGACGCGCCGCGTTCGGGTCCCGAACGGCGAGTGATTCCCAATAAAATGGTCGCCGCGAAACACACGACATGAACAATGCGGATTCGTACTCTTGCTCCTGACAGCTTTCATTCCGAATGCTTGTCGGCTTCACCTAGGAGTACGCATGATCGAAAACAAATTCTGGACACGCGCCGCCTTGGCAAGCGTGAGTTGTGCGGCAGTTGCCGTCACTTTCGGCATCGGACCGGCCAACGCCGCCGGCTCCACCACCATTTCGCCCGCCGGCGCGAATGTGTCGGCGACGAATTCCGGGTCGGTAAAATTCGTTGCGGGCGGTGTCACCGTCACCTGCACCACCTCAAGTACCACCGGCACGGTGCCCGCCGTGCCCGGCAACACCAATCCGAGTGGGCCGGTGTCGGTGCCGATCGCGGCGCCGAGCTTCGCCGACTGCACGACGAGTCTGCCCGGCACCAGCGCCACCATCACCACCAGTGGAGATTGGGCGATCACCGGCCAGAACGGCTCGCCCATCACCGGCAGCCTGGCGATCCCCACCGGCGGCATGGTGATCAAGACCAGTGGCATCACGGCCTGCACCGCCGTGGTCGCGCCAACCGCCCCGGCCGATGTGGCAGGTACGTGGACCAACGGGGCGCCCTCCACGGTGGCGCTGTCCGATGCGCCTGCACCGATCAAGGTGACCGGTGGGTTCGGCTGCCCGACCAGCGCGACCAGCGGCACGGTGACCGCCACGTACAAGGTGGACAACACCACCGATCCGTCGGCGCCGATCACGGTCGGCCCCTGATTTCAGGGTGATATTCCGGTGACGGGAATCGCAACGAAGTCACCGCGAATCAGGTGAAGCACACCGGTGTGCAATAAGGCCCGCGTGCGTTCGATGCGCACGCGGGCTCCTGATCGATTATGTCCCCCGACAGGGTATTTCCCGGTCGGGGGCACCCTTCTGCCGGGAGTAGTTTTACCGGCGCGCCGGACCCCGGTCACTTCCTGACCCCTCCCCTCCCTAGACTCGACCGCATGACCAAGGTGAATCTCGTAACAAACTACGGACCGATCGTGCTCGAGTTGGACGACCAGGCCGCGCCGAACACGGTCGCCAACTTCGTGAACTACGTGAACTCCGGCCATTACAACGGCACCGTGTTCCACCGCGTCATCCCCGGTTTCATGGTGCAGGGCGGCGGCTTCGAGCCCGGCCTCAAGCAGAAGCCCACCCAGGCGCCCATCCAGAACGAAGCAACCAACGGCCTCAAGAACGACAAGTACACCGTCGCGATGGCCCGCACCAACGACCCCCACTCGGCCACCGCCCAGTTCTTCATCAACGTCTCCGACAACGCCTTCCTCAACCACACGGCCCCCCAGGGCCAGGGCTGGGGCTACGCCGTCTTCGGCAAGGTCGCCGAGGGCACCGAAGTGGTCGACAAGATCGCCGCCGTCCCCACCGGCAACGCGGGCCCCCACCAGGACGTCCCCACCGCCGACGTCATCATCGAATCCGCAACCGTCGCCTGATCTTTCGACGCTTGCCCCGGGCCGCCACCTTTCTTTTCGGTGGCGGCCCGTTCCGAAAGTATTCGACTCTGGGCAGGCTGATGACCGCACGGGTGGTCGGCCACAACAAAGAATTGGTCGACGACGAATTCCAAAGCCCCGACTTCGGCGGTCGAACACGTAAAAGGTTTTTCAGGCTCAGGCAACCCAGGATTTCAACGGCTCTGTATCGAGTGTGACGCCGACGGGTTCGGGGATGGTGACCTGTGCACCGAAAGGCTGGATGAGGATTCGCTCGTACTCACCGTCGACCGGATTGCTCCGCACGACAACGGAACCCTTCTCCCGATCGATCAGGAGATACACCGGAATGCCGGTTCTGGCGTAAGCGCGCGGCGTCTCGCAACGGTCCCGCCGGTCCGTGTCCTGATCGTGTGATGTCACCTCGACGACCATCAATACCGGCGCAGGGTCGGCCCATTCGGGTTGTCCTGCGAAGACACCGGTCGGAGCAAGTACACCGTCCGGGCGCGCCCGACCTGTCCGATACGAGTCGACCTTCAATCCGCGTTCGGGAAACAGCCACAGTTCGGGGCGCAGAATGAGCAGGATACGCATCAGCCACTCGAGCACACAGTCATGGTCCCCGTCCGGCACGGCCTTCGCCCCCAGCTTCCCCTCGACGAACTCCAGCCGTACACCTTCGGACACCTGACCGGCGACGCGCGCGAGTTCCTCGAACTCCCCGGTCGTCATAAGCGGCTCACGCGCTGCGGTCATGAATCAACGATACCCAGTGCATTCGCTCGACGAAGCATCCTGCGATGTCGATCAACCCCGACCTTGGAGACTGCGAGGGTGGGGACCCCCGAGCAGGTTGGAGCGCGATGAGGATTGTGATCGGTCGCCGGTGGTTGACGGCGCGTGGGTGCTCGGTGGCCGAACACAACGGCCTGCCGCAGGAGTCGCGACAGGCCGTTGGTGAGGGCTACAAGGGAAGGACGTGGTGTTTGCGGGGGTTGCGCTGGAGTTTCTTGTCCTGGAGGAGTTTCAGGGCTCGGCGGAGTTCCAGGCGGGTGGTGGCGGGTTCGATTACCGCGTCGATGAAGCCGCGTTCGGCGGCTACCCAGGGGGTGGCGATGTTGGCGTTGTAGAAGTCGATCAGGTTTTGGCGGATGGCGGCGCGCTGGTCTTCGGGGGCGGCGGCGATCTGGGCGGCGCCGAGGAGGCTGACGGCGCCCTCGGCGCCCATCACGGCGAGGCGGGCGGTCGGCCAGGCGAGGTTGATGTCGGCGCCGAGCTGCTTGGAGCCCATCACCGCGTAGCCGCCGCCGTAGGACTTGCGGACCACCAGGGTGATCTTGGGGACCGAGGCTTCCACATAGGAGAACAGGAAGCGGCCGCCGCGCTTGATCACGCCGACCTTCTCCTGTTCCACGCCGGGCAGGAAGCCGGGGGTGTCGACGACGAAGATCAGCGGGATCTCGAAGGCGTCGCACAGGCGCACGAAGTGCGAGGCCTTGTCCGAGGCGCGCGCGTCCAGGGCGCCGGCCGAGGCCAGCGGCTGGTTGGCGACCACACCGACGCTGCGGCCGTCGACCCTGGCGAAACCGGTGATGATGTTGGGGCCGGTGCCCGCGCTGATCTCCTTGAACTCGCCGTCGTCGAAGATGCGCAGCAGGATGTCGTACATGTCGTAACCGGCGTTGTCGGAGTCCGGCATGATCGTGTTCAGCTCACGATCGGAGTCGGTGATCTCGGGCTCGATGCCCGGGTTCACGACCGGCGGAAGCTCCTGGCAGCTGCTCGGCATGTAGGCCAGGTACTCACGCACCCACTGGAACGCGGCGGCCTCGTCGACGGCGACGTGGTGGATGTTGCCGTACTCGGCCTGCGTCTTCGCACCACCGAGCTCCTCGAGGCTCACGTCCTCGCCGGTGACCTCTTTGATGATCTTCGGACCGGTGACGAACATGTGCGCCGACTCGGTCGCCACCACCACATCGGTGCAGATCGGCTGGTACACCGCGCCACCGGCGCAGTTGCCGAGGATCACCGACACCAGCGGCACCATGCCCGACAGCGGCTCCACATTGGTCGCCATCCACGCGTACCAGGCCAGCGAGCTGATGGCCTCCTGCACGCGCGCGCCACCGGAATCGTTGATGCCGACCAGCGGGATGCCGACCTTGGCGGCGTACTGCATGATCCCGCACAGCTTGCGGCCGAACGCCTCACCGACCGAACCGCCGTACACGGTCTGGTCGTGCGAGAACACCGCGACCGGACGGCCGTCGACCTGTCCGTGCCCGACGACGACACCGTCGCCGTAGAGGGCGGTCGGGTCGCCGGGCTTGCGGACCAGCGCACCGATCTCGACGAAGGTGCCCGGATCCATCAGCATGTTGATCCGGTCTCGGGCACTCGGAATGCCCTTACGCGCCCGCTTTTCGATACCCTTCGCGCCCGCGGGCTCTTTGGCGAGCTCGAGCCGCTGGTTCAGATCGGCAAGCTTTTCGGCGGTCGTGCTCAACTAACTCAATCTCCCTTTGCGGAAATCGCGGCCAGCTTGGCGGCGAGGTCGGCACCGATCTGGCCGATCCGCGGTTCGTCGACAATCTGCAGGTGGTCGCCCGGAATATGGACGATCTCCAGGTTGGGAATGTATTCGTCCCAGCCGCCGTTCGGCTTGCGATGGGCGAAACGCGGCTCGAGTTCGATCGCGCCGTCGTGGTAGCGGTCGGCCAGGTACAGCACGACGTCGCCGTCGTACTGACGCGGCGAAACCTGCTGCAACGCGCGGTTTTCCAGCCATGAGGTGCGCTGATGTTCGAGCACACCGCCCGGAATCTTCGCACCGGAGAGCTTGATCAGGTCGCTGATCATCGCGAACTGCTCGGAATCCGTCGCAGCGGCGAGTTCCTCGATCTGCTCGCGATCGAGCTCGGCGGGAACGTTGTAGGTCTTCTTGGCGAAGGCCTGGTAGCGCTCGAGGCGGCGCACGCGCTCCTCGGGGCTGTTGTCCTCGTCCTCGACGGTCATCGCGAGGTCGATCAGACCGACGTAGCGCACGTCGGCGCCTTCTTCGCGCAGCATCTGACCGACCTGGAGTGCGAGCACCGCGCCCAGCGACCAACCGGCAAGCACGTACGGCCCGTCTCCCTGGAGCTTGCGCAGCTCGGGCAGGTACTGGCGGGCCCGCTCCTCGATGGAGCCGTCGACCCGCTCGAAGCCGTACATCGGGGTATCGGCGGGCAGACGCTTCAACAGCGGCTCGTAGACGAGCGTATTGCCACCGGCCGGATGGAACACGAACACCGGCACGGCGTCGGAACCTTCCACGCGAGCGCGCAGCGGACGAACGAACCCGTCCACATCGGCCCCGCTGTCCTGCAACCCGCGCACGATGTCGGACAACTGCTCGATGGTCTCGCAATCGAGCACGTCGTCGACGGTCACCTCGGCGCCCACCCGCTCGGTGAGGCGGGCCGCCATCTTCTCGGCGACCTCCTCTTCCAGAATCGGGAGGGTGTTGAAGATGCCGCCGGGCGAGGCACCTGTGACGACTGCCCAGGTGGCGTAGGTCAGCCGCTCGGCCGCGTCACGTGGCGGAACGTTGTCCTCGTCGGCACTGGCGTCGGCGAAGTAGTCGATATCGGCTACCGCCTCCGAAACCGGCTCGGCCACAGCGCCGTCGGCGACAGCTGCGCCGGTCGCGGCGTCAGCCTCGGCGGCGGTGCCCGAACCATCACCGGCGGCGTCCGAAACCGATTCGGCGGCAACGGTATCCGACGGAAGCTCAGCACCGGCAGCCTTGGCCGCGGCCAACGGATCATCCCCCGCCGCGATAGCGGCCCGCGCCGCCTCGACGAAGTTGGCGTCGACCCCGAGCTCCACATCTTCGCCCGCGGCCCGCGCCGCAGCCTGCTTCTCCGCCATCGCCGCGACCTCGTCGCGGTGCTCGATCGCGTAGCGCAGCACCTTGGCCACCTCGTGCAGACTGGCATCACGCACGGCCGACACCTGCAACTGCGGGATGTCGAACTCGTATTCCACGCGGTTCTTGATGCGCATGGCCATCAGCGAGTCGAGGCCGAGTTCCATCAGCGGAATCTCCATGGGGAGGTCCTCGACGGCGTACCCCATGGACTCGGCGACGATCACGCACAGTCGCTGCTCGACGGTCTCGCTGCCGTTGGGGTCCCAGCGGTCGCTGGTGGCGACGGCGATCTCGGCGGCGGAGGGCTCGGCAGCCGGAACCGCAACGGGCGCAACCAGTTCGGGCAGGGCCGCACCGGAGGTGACGACCGCGTCGAACAGCAGGGTGAACCCGACCGGCGTCTTGGCGTGCACCTGCACCGACGCCCCACCGAGGTGCGGGGTGAGCGTGGTGGTGAGGGTGCCGGTGGTCGGCAGCTCGGCGTGCGGGTGCGTCACTGTGACGGCGACATCGGAAAGCACCTGCGCGGCAGCGGCCTTCACCAGGGCGGTGAGGTCGTCGACGGAGGCCGCCTGGACCTCCCAGGCGTGACGGCCGTCGGGCATCGCGACGTGCGCGCCGGGCACGCGGGTGTTGCCCGAACCCGAGGACATCGTGACCTTGGGCCAGTACTCCTTGCGCACGAACGCGGTACGCGGGATATCGGCGTAATCGCCTTCGGGCAGCAGCGAACTCAGGTTCACCGCATGACCGTGCACGTAGAGCTGGGCGAGCCCGCCGATGACACCGGCCGACTCGTCCTCCTTGCGCTTCAAGGTCGGGATGAGCTGCGCGTCGTGCACACCGGCCGCGAAGGTGGTGCCCAGAACCTGCATCAGCGCAACGGAATTCGGCGCCAGCTCGAGGAACGTGGTGTGCCCGGTGTCGACGGCGGCCTTGATCGCGTTGGTGAAGTACACGCTGTGGCGCATGTTCTTCACCCAGTACGGCTCGTCGTGGATCGGGTCGGTGCCGGGCTTGAAGTACAGGCCCTCGTGCACGGTCGAGTACAGGCCGACCTTCAGCGACGTGGGCTCGATGCCGGCGAGTTCGGCGGCGAGTTCGCCGAGCAGCGGATCCATCTGGGAGGTGTGGCCCGCGCCGCGGGTCGGCAGGATGCGGGCGAACTTGCCCATGCCCTCCACCTCGGCGACGATCTGCTCCACCTGATCGCGCGGACCACCGATGACGGTGTTCGTCGGCGCCGCGTACACCGCGCACTCCACATCGGGGAAGCGCGGCAGCAGCTGGGCCACGTCGTGGGCGCTGAGTTCGACCAGTGCCATATTGCGCACGTCGTCCTCGGTGATCATCTGCTCGCCCTCGCCCATCAGGCGCGAGCGGGCGCAGATCACGCGCACCGCGTCCTCGATCGACAGACCGCCCGCGATGTAGGCACCGGCGACCTCACCCATCGAATGACCAACCACCGCAGCGGGTTCCGCGCCGTGTGCGCGCAGCACCGCGGCGAGGCCGAGCTGGATGGTGAAGATGCCGACCTGGCAGGTGCCGACGTCGTAGTCCTGCTCGTCGTCGAGGAACATCTCGCGGATCGAGTAGCCGGCCTCGTCCTGCACCAGCTCGTCGACCTCGTCGACCGTCTTACGGAAGATCGAGTTCTCGGTGTAGAGCTGCTTGGCCATCTTGCGGTGCTGGGAGCCGAAACCGGCCATCACCCACACCGGACCGTTGGACGCGGGCGAGTCGGCGGTGAACACACCGGCGCCCGGCTTGCCCTCGGCGATCGCACGCAGACCGGCCACGGCCTCCTCGTGCGTCTTGGCGACGACGACACCGCGCGAACGCTGGTGGCTGCGCTTGGCCAGCGAACGGGCCACGTCGGCCAGCGGCACATCCTTGCCCGCACCCTCGAGCCAGTCGGCGAGCCGGGCGGCGGCGCGCTTGCGGCGCGACGGCAGGTAGGCCGACACGGCGAGGATCACCGGCAGCGGCTCCTCGCGGTCGCCGTCCCACTCAAGCGGGGCCGGTTCGACGGCGGCCTCGGTGATCGCGACGGCCTCGGCGACCACATCGGTGGTCTCCTCACCCTCGACCTGGGCGGCGGCGACCTGCTCGGACGTGACGTCCTCGACGACGGGCTGCGACGGCACGTATTCCTGCAGCACCACGTGCGCGTTGGTGCCACCGAAACCGAAACCGGAGATACCGACGGTGGCGACACCGCTGTAGCGCGGGAACTCGGTCGGCTCGTCGACGACCTTGAGATTGGCCTGCTCGAACGGGATGTACGGGCTCGGGCCCGCGTAGTTGATGTTCGGCGGAATCACGTTGTGCTGGAACGACATCAGCACCTTGGCCAGCGCGGGCACGCCTGCACCGGATTCGAGGTGGCCGAAGTTGGTCTTCACCGAACCGAGCAGGGCGGGCTTGTCGGCCTCGCGGCCACGGCCGATGACGCGGGCCAGCGCGTCGGCCTCGATCGGGTCGCCGATGGGGGTGCCGGTGCCGTGCGCCTCGATGTAGTCGACCGAGGAGGGGGCGATGCGCGCGTCGCGGTAGGCGGCACGCAGCACGTCGACCTGGGCGTCGGGGTTGGGGGCGAACAGGCCGTTGGAGCGGCCGTCGGAGTTCACGGCGGAACCCTTGATCACGCCGAGGATGTTGTCGCCGTCGCGTTCGGCGTCGACGAGACGCTTGAGCACGACCAGGCCCGCGCCCTCGGAACGGACCATGCCGTCGGCGTCGGAGGAGAACGCCTTGATGTGCCCGTCCTTGGCGACCGCGCCGTTCTGGTCGAAACCGAGCGTGATCACCGGGGCCAGGATCATGTTCACGCCGCCGGCGAGCGCCACATCGGCCTCGCCGTCACGCAGCGCGCGCACCGCCTGGTGCACCGCGACGATGGTCGAGGAGCAGGCGGTGTCGACGGTGATCGACGGGCCACGGAAGTCGAAGAAGTACGAGACACGGTTCGCGATCACACCGGTCGACGCGCCGAGCAGGGCATAACCCTCGGCCGACACCGGCAGATCCGGGTCGCGGTCGCCCAGACCCAGCGAGGCGAGCAGCTGGAAGTCGCTGGTCGAGGAGCCGACGAACACGCCGACCTTGCCGCCCTTGAGGTCACTGGCCGGAATGCGCGCGTGCTCGAGCGCCTCCCAGGTGAGCTCCATCATCAGCCGCTGCTGCGGGTCGACCCGCTCCACCTCGACCGGCGACATCGCGAAGAACTCCGCGTCGAAGCCCTTCACCACGTCCTGGTCCAGGTAGCCGCCGAGGGTGTTGCCCGCCTCGATGGCCGCCGCGACCGACGGGTCGGCGCGGAACTCGTCCCAGCGGCCCTCGGGCAGCTCACGGATCGCGTCGCCGCGGCCCATGATGAATTCCCAGGTCGACTCGGGAGTGTCGCCCGCGCCCGGCAGCCGTGTCGACAGGCCGACCACGGCGATGTCGTGCGCCTCACCGGGGGTGAAGCTCGCGGTGTACTCGTCGGCCGATTCCTCGACCTCCTCCGGCTCACCGTTGACGATGATCTCGGCCAGCGACGCGATGGTCGGGTGCTGGTAGATCACCGTGGGAGCCAGCGAAACGCCGGTGCGGTCCTCGATGTCGCCGCCGAGGGCCAGCGCGTCGCGCGAGGCAAGCCCGAACTCCTCCATCGGCCGGTCGACGGTGATCGCGTCGATCGACTGGCCGGTCGCGTCGGCGACCCAGCGGCGCAGCCAGTCACGCAGCTCGGCGACCGAGAGTTCGGTCTGCTCCGCGGGGAGGTCGGGGTTCTGGGTGGGCGTGCCCTCGTTGTCAGCCATCAATTCCTCAAGCTACCTGTCTGCGTACAGGGCGCGCCGTGGATTGACGCCCGGTGTGGTCGCACCGGGCGTCAGCTCCGAGCCGGTCGGCCGATTACTCTTCCGGTGCATCGGGGAAAGCCTGCTGGGTGTAACCACCGCGCAGCGTTCCCTCGAGGTAGGCGGCCTTGCAGGCGCGCCGGGCGATCTTGCCGCTGGACGTACGCGGAATGGAACCCGCGGGCACGAGCAGCACGTCACGCGCGGTGACGCCGTGGCGCTGCGAGATCGCCGCGCGCACCGCGTCGGCGATCGGGCCCGGGTCGGCCTTACCGGCGCCGGGACCACGTTCGGCCACGATCACCAGCTGCTCGGACGCGTCGTCGGCGTCGAACTTGATGCCCGAGTGGCTGTCGGCGGCGAACACCTCGGCCGGCAGCTGGTTGGCGGGCACCGCGAAGGCGGCGACGAAACCGGGACGCAGCGCCGTCGAGGCCTCCTGGGCGGAGTACTCGAGGTCCTGCGGGTAGTGGTTGCGTCCGTCGACGATCACCAGGTCCTTCACGCGACCGGTGATGTACAGCTCACCCTCGAAGTACACGCCGTAGTCGCCGGTGCGCATCCAGTCGGCACCGGGCTCGGTGCCCTCGGTGTGCCCACCCGGCTGCGCTTCGGCGATCTTGTTGCGGAACGTCTTGGCCGACTCGTCGGGGCGACCCCAGTAGCCGATGCCCATGTTCTTGCCGTGCAGCCAGATCTCACCGACCCGGCCGTCGGGCAGCTCACGGCCGCCCTTGGGATCGTCGATCGACTCCGGGTCGATGATCGCGGCCCACTGCGACAACCCGACATAACCGCAGGAGACCTGCGCGATGGCGTTCGGCGCGGTCGGCTCGACCCGAACCATCCGGCCCGCGTTCAGCTCGTCGCGGTCGACGTAGATGTACTTGGCCTCGTCCTCGGACTTGGTCGCCGACACGAACAGCGTCGCCTCCGCCATGCCGTAGCAGGGCTTGATGGCCGTCTTGGGCAGACCGAACGGCGCGAACGCCTCGTTGAACTTCTTCATCGAGGACACCGTCACCGGCTCGGACCCGTTGATCAGGCCGATCACGTTCGACAGGTCCAGCGACTCGCCCGCCTTCGGCACACCACGCGCGGCGGCGTGCTCGAACGCGAAGTTCGGCGCGGCAGCGAAGGTACCGGCACCGTCGGAGACGGCGGCCAGCTCGTTGATCCAGCGCGACGGGCGGCGCACGAACGCGCTCGGCGACATGATGGTGATGAACTTGCCGCCCACGGCGGGCAGGATCACGGTCAGCAGGCCCATGTCGTGGAACAGCGGGAGCCAGGTGACACCGCGCGAGTTCTCGTTCATGTTCAGCGACTTGATCATCTGCAGCAGGTTCGTCCCGACCGCGCGGTGCGTGATCTCCACGCCGGCGGGGGTGCGGGTGGAACCCGAGGTGTACTGCAGGTAGGCGATGTCGTCGATCGCGGTGTCGGGGCGGACCCACGAGTCACCGAGGGTGTCGGGGATCGCGTCGACAGCGATGATGCGCGGGCGCTGAGCGGCGGGCAGCGAACGGAAGAACTGGCGCACGCCTGCCGCCGAGGAGGTAGCGGTGAGGATCGCCGAGGGCTCGCAGTCGCCGAGCACGGCGTGCAGCCGGTCGGTGTGGCCGGGTTCGTCCGGATCGAACAGCGGCACCGAGATGGTGCCCGCGTAGATCGCGGCGAAGAAGGAGATCACGTAGTCCAGGCCCTGCGGCGCGAGGATCGCGACCCGGTCGCCCGGGTTGGTCACCTGTTGCAGGCGAGCGGCCACCGCGCGCAGCCGAACTCCGAACTCCTGCCAGGTCAGCTCGTGCACCTCGCCGTCGCGTTCCCGCGAATAGTCGATGTAGCGGTACGCGAGCGTGTTCGCATCGTTACGGGTGTGCTTCTCGACGTGATCGACCAGGGTCCGACCCTCGGGAATAACGATGTTCCCGGTCTCGTCCAGGTAGTCGTCGAAAGTCTCTTCCATTCCTTCTTCTCCTCCGAGGCCGAGTCACCGGTGAATTCGTCCAACGCATTTCGACGTTGACGCCGGTGCGGCCACGACTCGCTATCGCCACCGGCCCCCGGAGCACGCCGGAGCATGCATCCTGACAACCTGCGGATTTTCGAGCGGTCTGCGCGGTAGACCGCTATCGGCTAGATGTTCTCAAACCAGAGTCATGTTACAGAGAACCCCCGCTCAGTCCTCCCGCAGCAGCGGAATGACAGGCGCGAACGCGTCCATCTGGGTGGGGAAGATGCCGACATACGACATCGACGTGAGTTCGCGCACACGCTTGATCTGTTCGGCGATTTCCTCGAACGTACCGATCGCGACGTAGGGCGAGTTCAGAATATCTTCCACCGAAAGTTCCACGTCGACCTCGAGGTCCGGGTGCAGGCCGCGATCGATCGCGCGCAGCGCCATCTCGGCGGTCTTCTCCCGGTCGTCGGTGATGACGATGGCGGTGATGGCCCAGTTCAGTTCGATGTCGGCGAACCGGTCACCGGCAGCGGCCTTGACGATGTTGACCTTCTCGATCGTCTTCTCGAGCGTGATGCCCGAGAGCAGGCCCTTGCCGTTCTTGGTCGTCTGCGGCACCACCGAGACGATATCGGCGTGCTTGGCCGCCAGGGCGAGCATCTTCGGACCGCCACCACCGGTACACAGCGGCGGACGCGGGCCCTGCCTCGGGCGCGGCGTGCCCTTGATGCCGCGCACCTGGTAGTGCTTGCCCTCGAAGTTGCATTCCTGGCCGCGCAGCAGCGTGTCGAGAATCGTCAGCGACTCGTCGAGCTTCTCCAGGCGCACGCCCGGACGCTCGTACGGGATGCCCGCGTTCTCGAACTCTTCCTTGATCCAGCCCGCGCCGACGCCGACTTCCAGCCTGCCCTTGGACAGCACGTCGATGGTCGCCAGGTCCTTGGCGAGCACGACGGGATGGCGGAATCCGTTGGCCAGCACCGAGGTGCCGAGCCGGATCTTGCTCGTGGCCTGCGTGAGTGCGCCCAGCGCGGCGATCGGGCCGATCTGGTCACCCAGGTGATCGGGCACGACGAACGTGTCGTAACCCATCTCCTCGGCTTCCTGTGCCGTCTGGACGAACTTGCGCGCGCCACCCTCCTGCTTGTTGCCCTCGCCCGCCGCGGCGAAACGGAACGGACGCAGCGGCGTACCCAGCGCGGTCAACTCACCGACGGGTGCCCCAGCTTCGGTCATGAACTCTTCGCTCCTGGCTCTCCGGTGTGTTCGGGCGCAATCACCAGCGCACTTTACAGCGTGCGAGCGAACAGTACTGCGGATGTCACAGCGAGGCATGAACCACGCCAAACATGGCGGCCCTGTGACTGTGACAACCTCGTCTTGCGAAACTCAGGAATGCGGTGGATGGGGGGCGTTCTGGATGAGCTCGCTCGCCCAGTTCACCGTCCACTGGGTGGCGGTGGTGCCCTGCCCGTCGACGGTATTGCTCGCGTAGAGCGCGTGTACCGGGTTGCCCGCCGACCGGATCAGCGCCGCCAGACTGCCCAGCGCGTTCACCGGATTGAGCGCCTCACGCGGCGCGTCGCAGATCATGTCGCCGGGGGCGCAGATGGAGAACACCTTCGGTGCCAGCTCGCCGAAACCACCCTCACGCGGGCCGGTCATCGTGATTCCCGGCACGTTCACCCCCCGCAACGCGACTTCGGCACCCTCGCCCGCAGGCGGCGGGTCGCCGATCTCGGTCGGCTGGCCGGGGCCGGTGTTCGCGGTGCGGCGGCCGTCGGCGATCACGGTGACGCCGAGTACCCGGTCGGCGGGGATCGGGCCGTTGCCCGCGCCGATCTGGGCGGCCACGTCACCGGCGATCACCGCGCCCTGGGAGAACCCGGCGATCACGTAGGTGGTGAGCGGGCACTGCTGGTGACGCTGAGCCAGGATGTCGGTGGCCCGCGCGGTGCCCTCGGTGCGGCTGTTGTTGTAGGAGGCCTGACCGTCGGGCGGGATGGCGATGGGGTTCGAGAACTGTGCCACGTAGGGCACGGTGTACACCTCGAGCCGGTTCTCCGGGAACTGGGCGCGCAGCGGATTGGTGATGCTGAGCATCAGCGAGATCGGATTGGCCGTCGGGTTGTACGGGTCGTCGTTGCTCGCCGACTCCCAGGTACCGGGAATCGACAGCAACATCACATCGGGACAGTCCGCCGACTGCGACGTCGGTGGCGGGGGCCCGGGCGGCGTCGGCCCCGGCTCACGCAACCGGCCCGCGAGCAGGTACCACAGCAGCACGATGACGATGATCGCCAGGACGAGCAGCGCGAGTACCGTCAGACACCCCGCAGGCCAGAACCTGCGGGTACGTCGCGTCGGTCGGGGATTCATCAGCAGTAGGTGGAGTTCGCGGCCGCGATGTAGATCTCGGCGGCCTTGTTGACGTCCATCTTGGCCGGGTCGAACGCGGCGTCGGTGCCCGCCATCGCGGCGACGAAGGTGGCGATGTCGGCGTCACTCGCGCCGGTGCTCTTCGCCGAGCAGATGTAGGTGGCCGCGGTGATCGCGCTGGTCTGGTCGGCCGGATGGATGCCGTTCTTGCCGAGCTCGTCGAGGAACGCCTTGTCCTTGCCGGTGGCCGGGGTCTCCTCGACGGTCGGCGCGACCTGCGGCTGCTCGGGCGCCGAGGTCTCGGACTCCGGCGCCGCCGAGGTGGTGTCCTCGGCCGCCGAGGTGGCGGGAGCCTGCGTGGTCGCCGACGCGGCGGCGCTCGCACTCGACGAAAGGGTCGGCGTCTGCGAGGCGGTCGAGTCGTTGTCGCCGCAGGCGGACAGCAGGGCGACGGCCGCGAGGGCCGCGACCGATCCGGCTACCTTGCCAGGGATCCGATGCATGAAGATGTCTTTCCTCGATCGTTAGTCAGGGGAGCGGTCGCTGCCAAGGCTAGCCGGACACACGGGTGGTCCGGGCGCCCCGGCACGAACCTCAGCGAGTTCTCAGCCCGAGCTCACACACCGTGCACTTCGGATCTGCCGTCGCGCACCACGATGAACCCGGTCTGAAAATTCTGCTGCACACCACCCGGAACGGTGAACTCGTCGCTCACCGGATACCCCAGACGGCCGTTCTCGAAGCCCTGTGCGGCCCAGGCGTCGGCCAGCGGGCCCGGTCGCACCGCGAAGGCACCCGAGAGCGGGCTCCAGTAGATGGTGCCGCCCTCGAACCGGGTGGCCCGGCCGAAGTCCTTCAGCGGCAGCTCACCCGACACCGGGAACCCCAGGGGGCTGTTCTCGAAGCCGAGCTGGGCGTACTTGTCGAGGATGAAGCCCTCCACGCGGTGCGCGCCGGTGGCGGCGCTGTGGAACATGGTGCCGTGTTCGAAGGCCTGCACCGCGCCGTCGCGGCTGGGCGTGCGCGCCTCGGCGGCCAGCGGGTAGCCCGCGGGCCCACCCTCGAAGCCCTGCCTGCCCCATTCCTCGAGGAAGGCGCCGCGCACCACCTGCGCGCCGGTCTGCGGCGTCCAGTAGATCGAGCCGCCCTCGAAGGTCTGCATGCGGCCGCGCCCATCGGGCAGACCGTGCTCGTCGCCGGTCGGCAGCCCCAACGGCGAAGCGGCACCGCCGATTCCGGCGTAGGTGCCGCCGATCCGGCCGCCGACGGCGTGGGTCCCCGTCGCGGCCGAATGGAACACCCGGCCGTTCATGAAGTCCTGCACCACCCCGGCGCCCGCCGCGTACTCCCCCGTGACGCACCCGCCGAGCCAATTCGCCACCTGCACAACCGAACCGATCGCCCCGCCCGCCGCGCACTGCGCCCCACCGGGCTCCGTGCCCAGCGCGGCCGCGGCTTGCGGCCACGACTGACGCATCTCGAAATCCCAGTACGGCCACGAATGTGTGCCCGCCGGACGGTAATTCGCCTGCACCGGGATCGCGAGCTTCTCCAGCTTGGTCACGAAGTTCTGGGTCGACAGACGCGAGAGGATCTCCAGCCCGGTGCCCGCCCAGTTCTCGCTCAGCAGCGGGATCTCGCCCGCCTGATCGTGGCTGCCCGCCAGCCCGCTGCCGCTCGAGACGTACATGCTCACGCCTTTGAGCTTCTCCGCGAGCAGATAGGGATCGTGGGCGGCCCACTCCGGGCTGCCGGGCGGACCCCACATCGCCGACGACTCGAACCCGCCCGCGTCGCGGACCGCGAATTCGATCGCCTGCGGCATACCGAGCGTCGTCGTGGTGAGCAGGCCCGAGTACGAGGCCACGTACTTCATCAGGCCGGGATTGCGGCCCGCCAGGTTCATCGCGGCCGTGCCGCCCATCGAAAGCCCCTGGACGCCACGCACATCCGTCGTGCGCCAATCACGTTCGAGCACCGGCGGGAGTTCCTTGGTGAGGAAGGTCTCCCACTTGTACACACGGCCGTTGTTGGGCTCGAGCCAATCGGAGTAGAAGCTGGACTGACCGCCCACCGGCAGCACCACGTTCACGTTCTTGTCGGCGTAGAACCCTTCGGCGTCGGCGTCTTTGGTCCAGCCGTTCTCGTCGTCCTGGGCGCGCAGGCCGTCGAGCATCAGCATCATCGGGAACGCGGCGTCGGGCCGGGCGTGCCAGTCACGGGCCAGCAGCATCTGCACCTGGATGGGGGTGTTCATGGCGGGCGAGAAGACCGTAAGGGCCACCCGTCGGTCCGTCAGCCACTCCACCCGTTGCACCGACGCCACCGCGGCCTGCGCGGGCGTGGGAACGGTGAGTGCCGGTCCGAGCAGGGCGGCGGTCATGGCCGCGATTCCGAGGATCCGCCGAATCGGCGCCCGGAGACGATGTTTCTGCAACACGCGCGACCTCCTATCCCCACCCTGGGACACAGCCTCCGTCACGTTGTACCGCAGTACCGGCCGATAACCGGGGAAGACACGCGAAGCGCCCGCACAGCAAAAAGACCGGCCCACCCTGCGGGTGAGCCGGTCTTCTCAGCGTTGCTGTGCGGAAACTACTCAGGCACCGAGCGCGCCGAGGATCTGCGGGCGAGCCTTCCACAGCTGGTCTTCCCAGTACTTCCACGAGTGGGTACCGGTGGCCGGGAAGTCGAAGGTGGCCGGGATGCCGAGGCTGGCCAGACGACGCTGGAACGCCAGGGTGCTCACGAACGAGATGGCCTCGATGCCCATCGCGTTGGCGGTGTTGTACACCCCGCCCAGACCGGCCGGACGATCGTGCTGACCGGGCAGGCCGTTGGCCGAGGAGATGAACATCGGCAGACCACGCAGCTCCGGCGCGAACACCATCGGGTCCATCCGCAGCCACGCCGGGCTCCACGGAGCGGCCATGGAGTCGACATTGAAGCGGCCCGCGTCGAGCATCATCACGCGGATGGCCTCACGCATGCCGGGGGCACCCCAGTTCAGCGGGCCCGACAGCGAGGAAGCGTGCTTGAACTGGTCGCGGTGCAGGGCGGCCAGCCGCAGCGCGGCCGGACCCGACATCGACAGGCCGAGCACCGCGTTGTTGTGGCGGGAAACGCCGTAGCCCTCGAGGAAGGCGGGGAGCTCTTCGGTGAGGAAGGTTTCCCACTTGTAGGTGGTCTTCTGACCGTTGGTGTTGGACGCGGCGGTCCAGTCGGCGTACCAGCTGGACTGGCCACCGACCGGCATCACCAGGGTGACGTTGTCGTTGGCGAACTGCTGCATCGCGTTGGTCTCGAAGGACCAGGCGTTGCGGTCGTCGCGGGCGCGCAGACCGTCGAGCAGGTACAACGCGGCATTGCCGCCATTGCGGGCCCACTGGACCTGGACCTTCACCGGACCCATCTTCGACGGGACCATCAGTTCTTCGTAGCCACCCGCGGGCGCACGCAGTGCGACACCCGGAACCGGCGCGGCGAACGCAGTCGGGGCCGCCGCACCCGCGGCGATCGGCAGCACGAGGGCTGCTGCGCCGACAGCTAGAATTCGATTACGCCAACCACGAGGTGCTGTGCCCCGGGAGGTACCCGGCTGGTCACCCTTCGGCGCGACGGCCTTGCCGAAACGCATGTGAATTCCGCTCTCTTTCTGCTGTTATGGCATGCCAGACACGTCGGTGCCGACAACCGGATCCCGACACTCCGGTCGTCAGAAGAGATGAAACAACGATCTGGTCACACTTACGCTCGCTGGAGGATATTCGACTGGCGAATTACTTGCAAGGGCAGTGACATTGGCGGCTGGCGCCGCGGGGTTTTCGGCCCTGAGGGCCTCGCACCCGAAGGGCGATACTGCGCCTGCGGCGTTACATCTCGCCCTTCGGGTGCGAGGCGCCGAAAACCCGTTGTTGTCCGGACACACGAAACCGGCGCCGAAATATTCGGCGCCGGTTCATGTTTTGTCAGCCGATATTGTTCGACAGGTCCGGGATCATGCGCAGGGCCTCGTCGTTCCAGGTGTTCCAGGCGTGGATGCCGAAGGGCGGGAACGAGTAGGTGACGTTGCGTGCGCCGAGGGTGGCCATGCGGACTTCGAAGGCGCGAGTGTTCGCCAGTGCCAGCGCTTCCAGCGCCATTCCGTTGACGGTGTTGATGTTCGGTCCGTCGGAACTGGTCGGCAAGCCTGAGCCCGCCGCTATCCACAGGCGGGTGTTGTTGCGGACCAGGTTGGGGGCGAACACGAACGGGTCCATCCGCAGCCACTGTGGGCCCCACGGCGGGGCCATGGAGTCCACGTTGTAGCCGCCCGCGTCGATCATGCCGAGGCGGATGGCCTCACGCATACCGGGCGCGGAGATGTTCAGGTAACCCGAGTAGGCGCCCGCGAAGGAGAACTGGTCGGGGTGGTAGGCGGCGAGAGTGAGCGCCGCCGAACCGCCCATCGACAGGCCGAACACGCCGTTGCGGGTGCGGCTGAAGCCGAGCCGGTCGCCGAGCGCGTTGGGCAGTTCCCTGGTGAGGAAGGTTTCCCACTGGTACCGGTAGCTCTTGCCCGGTCCGCCTGCGAACGCGTCGATCCCGCCGGAACCGGTGGCGGGGCCGGTGCCGGGCACACCGAAGAAGCTGCTCGGGGAATTCCAGTCGGCGTAGAAACTCGACATTCCACCGACCGGCATCACCACGTTGATATCGGCCCGCGCGAGCGCGTTGGGGATATCGGTCTCGATTTCCCAGCCGTTGAGATGCTCGGGGGCGCGCATACCGTCGAGGACATAGACCACTCGATTGGTGTTGCCGTTGGCCGCGCGCAGAATGCGCGTCTTCACCGGGCCCATGCCGGAATCGACCCAGAAGTCGAACGCGGCCGGGTTGAAGCCCGCGGCGGCCGGCGCGGCGGTGCCGCCGACGGCCGTGGCGAGCGGGACGAGCAGAGCCATGGATACGCCCGCGGCCCATCGCCGCACCCACGATCCGCGGGTTGCGGTCTTCACGGGTCCACGCTCGCGGCGCAGTGTTCGCATTCGACTAGACCTTTCTCGGCAGACCGATAGCGCAAACCCCGAGCTACGCAGTCGGATTCCTCATCGGGCGCCGAAATGTGATCGAACCAGGGCAAAACGGACGATTCAACCTCGACGCATGCTCACTGAGTATCAAACGCTTCACGAACGCTTACATGTTGCTGGAAAGTGACCCGCAACACAACTCTGGGTGATCTGTCGCACATGATTCGTCACCGTCTTTGTCTCGGATCGTGACGCGAAAGCACAAAACCGCCCGGGTGCGAATGCACCCGGGCGGTTTCGCGTGAAACCAGCCGACTCAGCCGATATTGGCCGAAAGGTCGGGGATCATGCGGTGGACTTCCGCTTCCCAGTTGCGCCAGTTGTGCACGCCGGTGATCGGGAAGTCGAAGGTGGCGTTGCCGCCGCCGAGGGTGGCCATGCGGACCTGGAAGGCCCGGCTGTTGACCATCGCGAGCAGTTCCAGCGGAACGCCCTGCACGATTTCCATCGGGTTGGACACATCGCCGGCACCGGGGATACCGCTGGCGGCCGAGACCCAGACGCGGGTGCCGTTGGCGACCAGGCGCGGGGCGAAGACGAACGGGTCCATCCGCAGCCACTGCGGGCCCCACGGCGGCGCCATCGCGTCGATGTTGAAGGCGCCCGCGGAGATCATGGCGGTGCGCATCGCCTCACGCATGCCCGGCGCGGAGATGTTCAGGTAACCGGAGAACGAACCGGCGTAGCTGAACTGGTCGGGGTGGTAGGCGGCCAGGGTCAGGGCGGCCGAGCCACCCATCGACAGGCCGAAGACGCCGTTGTTGTTCGGGTTGAAACCGAGCCTGCTCGACAGCGCGTTGCGCAGGTGAGTGGTCAGGAAGGTTTCCCACTTGTAGGTGTTCTTCTTGCCCGCCACCTGGGCCGGGGCGATCGACGAACCGGTCATCGACGAGCCGGTGGCCGCCGAACCGGTGGAGCTACCGCCCGAACCGGCATCGAGGCCGAAGAAGTTGCTCGGCGCGTTCCAGTCGGCGTAGAAGCTGGACTGGCCGCCGACGGGCATCACGACGTTGATGTTGGCCGCGGTCAGCGCGCGGGCGACATTGGTGTCGATTTCCCAGCCGTTGAGGTCGTCGCGGGCACGCATACCGTCGAGCGCGTAGACCACGCGGCCGGTGTTGCCGTCCGCGGCGCGGAAGATCCGCGACTTGATCGGGCCCATTTCGGAGTCGACCCAGAAATCGAAACCACTGGGATCGAATGCCGCCGTCGCGGTGCCGGTGGGACCTGCCACCGACGCCCCGAGCGGCAGCACGATCGCCAACGAAACCAGCACCGACCGCTTGAGCCAGCCGGCTCCCCTGGTTCTCAGACGTCCGCCACGCATTCTGTGTTGGGCCTTTCCTCGTGCGGTTCGCGCGGAACCGCGGTTGCAATGACCGCCGACTGACATCCGGCACACCAGTGCGCCGACGGAAGTTCCTCGTTGACCCTATCGCTACATCGATAGCCTGGCGTTACCAAAAAGTAATTATGTGATCGATTCAGCGCTGTGGCTCGGGGTAGGGGTTGACCAACCCACACCGCTGGATCTCGTACTTCGGGACGCGGTCGATGCGGTACTTCGCGAAGGTCATCGCATTGCGGAGGTTGTGCTTGAACCGATCGAAGGTGAGCGGGTCGCGCACGGAGATCATCAGGGCCTGCGTTTCGGGGCACGACATGGCGGTGCGTGCCTGGGTCACCCACTTCTCGTCCATGAACCACGGCATCCACGGATGGATGTCGACCATGCCCGAATCGACGACCACCCAGTCGGGGTACAGGCTCTTGTCGTGGCCGATGCGGCCGTCGACGAGCCGGTCCGAGTGCGCGGCCAGCGGGTAGGCCAGGCCCATCGGGTCGATCACACGCACGCTCAGCGGCACGTTCATGCTGGTCATGCCGAGGTTGAGGAAGTACACGGTGTGCCCGGCGCCGCCCTCGGGAATGGGCTGCGGCGGCGGGTCGAGGTACCAGAAGGTGAACGACGGCGAATTCAGCAGCAGGCCGCCGTTGGGGTTGTTCGCGATGTCGTTCACCATCGCCCGCATGCGCGGGTAGTCGAGGTAGTCCTCGGCGCGGATCGGATGATCGTGACCGGTATTGAGCACGTAGTACACGCGCTCGTCGACGATGCCCGAGGCGCTGATCTTGGTTCCCGTGGTGATGGCGGTGGTGCTCGCCGCGTACAGCGACCAGCCCGCCGTGCCGAGCAGCGCGACGAGCAGCACCGCGAACGACCAGTCCCGTGCCGCGAACGCGCGCACCGGGATGGGGACGACGGCCACCGGGAGCAGCAGCAGGAACAGCTGGGTGAGCAGCATCCGGCCGTGCATGAAGTCACCGCCCACGCGCACCGCGTACACGGTGAGCAGCACGCCGCTGAGCAGCACCATCACCACGACCGCGCTCGGCGAACGGAACCACGAGCGAATCGCGGCGATCGACCAGGTGGGCTTCACCCGGAACCCGTGCGCCATGGCGGCGAGCACGCCCGCGACCAGCAGCACCAGCAGCGGGATCCACAGGTAGTAGGGCCCGACCAGATCGGCCAGGTACTTCAGGCCCTGCCCCCACTTGGCGCCGCCCGCGTCCTTGGCGACGGCGGTATTGGGATAGGGCAGGCCGTAGTAGCCCATGCGCCAGATCTGGTAGGCGACCGGGACCAGCCCGGCGACGAGAACGATCAGCGCGCGCAGCACCACGGGTCCGAACCGGAACTGCGGCATCGGCGCGAGGAAGATCATGCCGAGCGCGAGCACCCCGATCAGGGTGGCCTCGGGCCGGACAAGCGGTGCGAGACCGGCCAGGAACACCAGCCCGAGGAGGCCGGGAACGCGCACGACGGCGGCTTGGCTCCACCGGATCATCAGCCACCACAGCAGCCCGACCCAGCAGATCACCAGCCCGCTCTCCAGCCCGGAGGTGGCGTAGTCGCGGGCGGGCGGCAGCGCGATGTAGACGAGCACACCCGCCGGGATCAGCAGCTGACCGGTGCTTCCGCCCCACAGCCGCGCGGTGCCCAGCATGGCGAACACCATCGCGAGAACCGAGACGACGAGGGCGACACCGAGCACCACGTATTCGAGCCTGGCCTGGGTGACCCAGCTGAAGAACCAGACGATGTAGGTCCAGGCGGTGCTGGTATTGGTTTCGACCCGCTCGTCCATGTTGAAGACCGGGCCGTTGCCCGCGAGCAGGTTGCGCACTGTGCGAAGGACGATCAGCCCGTCGTCGGCGATCCAGCGCCGCTGCCAGGCACCGATCGCGAACAGAGCGGCGGTGAGCACGACCCCACCGACGAATGTGGCCCGGGACGCGGCTGCGAAACGCGCGGCCGGGCGCGCCTGTTCGGCGCTGCCCAGCCGTTCGTCTTCAGATGATTCCCGCTCCGCTACCACGATCTCGTCAGGTGAGATAGACAGCGACACCTACCGCTCCGATCCAGGCAATAGCGAGGAACTGCAGGATGCGGTCCCCCAGCGCGATCTCTTCGGGTTCACCGGCCTCGCCACCATCGACGTCGACCGCGTAACGCAGGACTGCGATGGTAAACGGCACCATCGAGATCGCGTACCACTGGGTGTCCCGGGCCTCACCCTGCTGGAACGCCCACAGTCCGTAGAACACCACGAGCGCGGTGGCCGCGAGCGTCCAGACGAAGCGCAGGTAGGTGGGGGTGTAGTACTGCAGCGACTTGCGGATCTTGGCGCCCGTGTCGAGCGCGATCTGCAGTTCGGCGTAGCGCTTGCCCGCCGCCATGAACAGCGAACCGAACGCCATGATCAGCAGGAACCATTGCGACAGTTCGATATCCGCGGCCGCGCCACCGGCGATGGCGCGCAGCAGGAAGCCCGAGGAGACGATGCAGATGTCGAGCACGGCCTGGTGCTTGAGCCCGAGGCAGTACGCCAGCTGAATGCCGATGTACACGGCCATCACCACGGCGAGATGCCACGACGCGAGGAACGAACCGGCGATCGAACCGACCAGCAGCACCGCGGCCAGCGCGTAAGCCAGGTTGACAGGAACGACGCCCGCCGCGATCGGCCGGAACCGCTTCGTCGGGTGGGCGCGGTCGGCCTCGACATCGAGGGAGTCGTTGACCAGGTAGATGCCCGAGGCGGCCATGCAGAACACGACGAACGCGATCGCGACGTGCGCGAGGATCCCCAGGTCGCTGACGGCTTCGGGGCCCGCGGCAAGCGGCGCGGCGAGCACGAGCACGTTCTTGACCCACTGACGTGGGCGAACGGCCTTGACGAGCCCGCCGGCCAGGGTCTTCGGCGGGCCCTTCACAGCAGCCTCATCCAGGACGGCGGCGGACGGTTCTTCGCTCATCTCAGCCAGAGTTCTTTCGGTAGCGGTCACGGGCGGCGTCTCTTTTCGGCGGCGAGCACGGCGGCGGCCGACGCGGCCCCCAGTGCGGAACCGGCGAGCACATCGGAAGGGTAATGCACCCCGAGCACGACCCGGGACAACAGCATCGGTGGCACGAGCACCGCAGGCAAGGGTAGCCCGGTGAGCCTGCCGAGCAACACCGCCGCCGCCGTTGTGGAGGTGGCGTGCGAGGACGGGAAGCTCAGCTTGCTCGGCGTCGACACGTTGACCTGCACCGACGGATCGTTCGGGCGCGGGCGGCGGACGATGCGCTTGATGACGATCGACGCCGCGTGCGCGCCGACCGCGCCGACGGCCACGCCCGCCCACTGACGGCGGCGCGGCTTGTCGACCAGCCAGCCCGCCGCCGCGATGCCGACCCAGCCGAGCGCGTGCTCACCGAAGTGCGACATCGCCCGCGCGGCCGACACGACGGCCGGGTTGGTGCCGATGGTGCCCTGCACGGCGTTGAGGATCGCGACCTCGACGGGCACCTCCACGTACTCGCCACTGCACGCGCAGTCGCCGCCGCAGCCCTCGTCGAGGAGTTCCAGTTCCGAGTTGATCGCGTTCACTTGCTCGTTCCGTTCAGGCCGAAGGTCTTCTCCCACGCCGCCGTGCTCGTCAGCTCGGCGTGCGCGGCCCGGTAGCGCTGCTGCATCTCCGGGAAGCGGGCGGTGAGCTCCTTGCGCAGGCGCAGAGCTTCCTTGAGCAGCTCCGCCGCCTTGCGCGGGTCGCGCTTGCGGTACACCACGCCACGGCCGTCGGCGGTCGTCACGGTCACGCCGTCGACCTGCGAGAGCAGGAACCAGCGCGCGTCCAGCGTCGGCACGTTGAGCTGTGGTGTCTCGTGGGCGGCCGGGTCGGCCTTGCGGAAGTTGTGCACCACGCCCTTGGCCAGGCGCGCCACCTTCGCGATGGGGTTGCCCGGTTCACCGACGGCGCCGACACCGTGGCGGCTGGCCAGCGGCAGTTCGGTCGACGACGGAACCACGACGGCGTCCGGGTACTCCTTGCGCATCGCGTGGATCTTGCCCAGCGCGCTCGGCAGCAGGTCGAACAGACCTTCCGGCCCGGCGAGGAAGTCGCGGATCGCCTCGTTCTGGATGGCGACCGTGGAGTACTCGAGACACAGCAGGTGCTTGAGGGTGGCCTTGACCGTGTTCACGATCATCGGCTTGCCGTCGCCCGGCAGGTGCAGCGAGGCGACGACCAGGCGGTTGCGCAGGTGGAAGTAGGCCTGCCAGTCGATGGCGTCGTCCTTGTCGGACCAGGCCATGTGCCAGACGGCGGCACCGGGGAGGGTGACCGTGGAGTACCCCGCGTCACGCGCGCGCAGACCGTATTCGACGTCGTCCCACTTGAGGAACAGCGGCAGCGGCTGACCGATCTGGTCGGCGACCTTGCGCGGGATCACGCAGGTCCACCAGCCGTTGAAGTCGACGTCGATGCGCCGGTGCAGCAGCTTGGAGTTGTCGCGGTCCTTGAGCGGGTACTTCGAGAAGTCGTGGTCGTATTCGACATTCGGCGCCGAGGACCACATGAAGATACCGCGGTCGACGACCTCACCCATGCTGTGCAGGTGCGAGCGTTCCTGCAGGTTCAGCATCTGCCCGCCGACCAGCAGCGGTGACTTGGCGAACCGGGAGAACGCGAGGGCGCGCAGGATCGAATCGGGCTCGATCTCGATGTCGTCGTCCATGTAGACGATGAACTCGGCGTCGGTCTTCAGCGCCTCGTACATGACGCGGCTGTAGCCACCGGACCCGCCGAGGTTGGGCTGGTCGTGGATGCTGAGCCGGTCGCCCAGCGTCGCGGCGGCCTCGGTGAAGCCCGGCTCGTCGACGACCTTGCGGTTGCCCTGGTCGGCCACGATCACCGCGGCGACATTGCCGAGCACCAGCGGGTCCGAGCCGAGGGCGGCCAGGGTCTTCACCAGGTCGGTGGGCCGGTTGAAGGTGGGCATGCCGACGGCGATGCTGCCGGTGCCCGGCGCCTCCTGCGGCGCGTACCAACCACCCGCGAGCAGGGTGACCGCCGTGTCGGTGGTGATGTCGAACCAGATCCAGCCGCCGTCCTCGAACGGGCCCAGGTCGGTCTCGAACTCCACCGACACCGAATCCGCACCCTGCGGAACGGCGAACTCCTTGCCCTGCACGTGGATTCGCGAACCGTCCGCCTTGGAGCGGTACACGTCGACGCGACCGTGCCCGGCCAGTTCCAGCCGGAGCACCACCGACTTCAGCACGCTCCACCGACGCCAGTAGCTGGCGGGCAGCGCGTTGAAGTAGGTGCAGAACGACACCTCCGACTCCGCGCCGATCGAGAGCGCGGTGCGGCTGGTGGCGTGCGCGCGACGGGCGTTGGTGGTGGATTCCTCCAGGTAGAGGGTCCGCACGTCCAGCGGTTCGCCCGGGCGCGGCAGGATGACACGTTGCAGCAGCGACTTGGCGCGCGTCTCGGTGGTCACGTCTTCGAGCATCGGTTGCGCGCTCATGCCTCGTCCACCAGGGGCGCGCCCGACTCGAGATGCGGGCGGAGCACGTTCTCGAACATGCTCAACGCCGAACCGATCGCCATGTGCATGTCCAGGTACTGGTAGGTGCCGAGGCGGCCACCGAAAAGTACCTTCTTCTCGGCGGTTTCGCGCTTGGCGCGCTCGCGGTAGGCGAGCAGCTTGGCGCGGTCCTCCGGGGTGTTGATCGGGTAGTACGGTTCGTCGCCGGTCTGGGCGAAACGCGAGAACTCGCGCATGATGACCGTCTTGTCGGTCGGGTAGTCGCGCTCCGGGTGGAAGTGGCGCGGCTCGATGATGCGGGTGAACGGTGCGTCGGCGTCGTTGTAGTTCATCACCGAGGTTCCCTGGAAGTCGCCGATCTCGAGCACTTCGGTCTCGAAATCAATGGTGCGCCAACCCAATTCACCTTCGGCGTAGTCGAAGTACAGGTCCAGCGGACCGGTGTAGACCACAGGCGCGTCGGGATTGGCGGCGCGGACCTCGTCCCGCACGTCGAACCAGTCCGTGTTCAGGCGCACGTCGATGAGGTCGGAGGCGGCCATGTTCTCCAGCCACTTCGTGTACCCCTCCTTGGGCAGGCCCTCGTAGGTGTCGTTGAAGTAGCGGTTGTCGAAGGTGTAGCGCACCGGCAGACGGGTGATGTTGCCCGCGGGCAGTTCCTTCGGGTCGGTCTGCCACTGCTTGGCGGTGTAGTCGCGGATGAACGCCTCGTAGAGGGGACGACCGATCAGCGAGATCGCCTTCTCCTCGAGGTTCTGCGCGTCGGCGGACTTCACCTCGGCGGCCTGCTCGGCGATGAGCTTGCGAGCTTCCTCCGGCGTGAAGTAGCGGCCGAAGAACTGCGAGATCAGCCCGAGCCCCATCGGCAGCGGGTACGCCTGGCCCTTGTGCAAGCCGAACACGCGATGCTGGTAGCCGGTGAACTCGGTGAACTGGGTGACGTAGTCCCACACCTTCTTGTTCGAGGTGTGGAACAGGTGCGCGCCGTACTTGTGAATCTCGATTCCGGTTTCCGGATCGGGCTCGGAGTAGGCGTTGCCACCCAGGTGGTAGCGGCGGTCGATCACCAGCACCCGCTTACCCAGCACGTTCGCGGCCCGCTCGGCCACGGTCAGGCCGAAGAAGCCGGACCCGACCACGATCAGGTCGTACTGGTTTGCCTGGCTGGCGGAATCTGCGTTGACGGAGTTACCCGGGGACGATGCGGCGGTCACGGGTGCCCAGCGTATCGGAAGACCGCCGATTGTCCCGGCGGAGTCCATGACCGACTCCTGACCTGCGCTTTTGTCAGCCGCTACCCGGACAGGACCGCACCGACGGCGATGCGTACGGCAACGTCGGGTGTGAGTCGCTGTTCCGGGGCGGGATGGGAGCGTCAGTAGTGGGGATATGCGGTCGGGCGGCCGGCGCGGATCCAGCGGCCCGTCGAGGGGGCTGCCGTCAGGATGAGGATGATCAGGGGGAAGAACGAGATCACGAGGGCGCCCGCGATCGCGCCGCCGGCCTCCGATGAGGAGGTCTGGCTCAGCGCCATGAGGACCGAGACCCAGGTGCCTGCCAGGGCGAGGACGGACAGCAGGATGAGGAGTACTCGGCCTGCGGTCTTGCGGCGGAACAACAGGATCGAGCCGAGGAACCACAGCAGGCTGGGGACGGCGCCGATGGCGAGGCCGATGGTCACCTCGGATCGGCCCGCTTCGTCGGTGGCGCTGGTCGGCTCGGTGCCGAAGATGACGGCCGCGGCGATTCCGAGTCCGCCGAGGGCGATCAGCGACAGCAGCAGTGAGATGACAGCAGCGGTGATCGCCGTTCCCCCGCCGGGGCGCGGCTGGCCGTAGCCCGGCGGGTACGCGCCGTAAGCCGGTGCGCCATAGCCGTATTCGGCATACGGCTGAGCACCGTAGGGCTGAGCGTAGGGGTCGGGGGCGTAGCCCGGTTGTGCGTAACCCTGTGCCGCGTACGGGTCGTAGCCCTGTGGGCCGTGCGGATACCCCATCGTTTCCCCCTCCGGACGAGCTGTGTGCCCTGGTGCTGACCAGCTGAAACTATACGGCCGGTCCGACAAGATCTTTCGGGCGTGCGCGTGTGTAGGCCGCCGTCCACGGCGCGAGCGCCATGAGCAGCACGATCGCGCCGAGACCGGTCGCGGTGCCCGCGGCGGTCCAGTTGTGGTTGACGATCGCCGTCACCGCGCCCGGCACCCCACCGAGACCGACGAAGATCGAACGCACTACCGATTGGTCGGCGAACCAGTGGATGCCGTACCCCGAGTCGTAGCCGATGAGCGTGGCGAACAGGGCGAGCAGCCCGAGACCGAGTTGCGCCGCGGCGGCGACGATCAGCACCCAGCGGCCGGTGTCGTCGCGGCGAGCGAGCAGCAGCGCGCCGTAGCCGAAGGCGAACGCGGCGGCCAGCGCGCCGAGGGTGCTGAAGAGGACGAGCGAATCGTCGAGCAGCTCCGGGTCGCTGAAGAAGGTGCGAAGGACGTACGCCGCGCCGAGCAGATTCGCGACGGCGGCGAGCGCGCCGAGGGTCACGGCGACGACGGCCGTCACGTCACCGAGAGTCGTTGTCTTCTCCTGCTCGAGCATGGTCCGACCGTATCCCGTCCGCCGCTATCGCGTCGCGGTCCAGCGGCGCGTCGGCTCGATCACGCTGAACGCCAGGATCACCACATTGAGCCCGAGCCAGCAGTCCAGCGGCCCGAACCGCCAGCCGTGACTCGCCCCGTTCAGCACCACGACCAGCCCCGTCGCCCCCGCCATCACCGCCGCCATCGTGAGCAGCACTCGCCTGCCGAGCATCCGGCGCCGCAACAACAGCACCGCGCCGAGCAGATACACCACGCCGAGCCCACCTACGATCCCCGCGCCCACATAGTCGAGATCGATCTGACGCCCGAGCGTCCGCAGAACCGCGGTCGCCACCCCGACGACGATCCCGGCCACGCCGACCAGCACCCCCAGCCAGCCCGCGATCAGCGCGGTCACCGCGCGCGAAGGCCCCTCCGACCGCACCTGCTCCACACTGTCCCCGCTACTTGTCGTTGTTCGGAGTCAGTTATACGGGGCTTGCGTGATCTGCGCCGGGGTGTGCTGGAGTTGCGGTCCCAGCTGTACGGAACTACCTCGGTGTTTTGTGCACCACGGAGGTACTGGG
>NZ_BDBD01000012.1 GCF_001612805.1 Nocardia coubleae NBRC 108252 | reverse complement strand
GCGATAGGGGACCCTTATTTGGGTCCCCTATCGGCGTTTGTGGGGCAGAAATGTCCCCGGCACGCCAGGCGGACGATGCCCCGTTGTCCGCCCGTGGTTGAATTCTTTGCAGGCGGGGCCATGACAACTCTCCCCGGAGGCCGGGGAACCTAGAAAGGGATCGCCGTGTCGGAACACAACGACGGACGGAAGTCTTTCCGCCGGGACGGAGACGCCCGCGGTTTCGGCCGGCGCGGCGAACCGACCGACCGCCCCCGAGGCGGTCAAAGCGACAATCGTGGCTCGGCCGGCGGCTCCGGCCGCGGCGGCTACAACCGTGACGATCGCGGCGGTTCCGGCGACCGAGGCGGTTTCCGCCGCGACGACAGCGGCGATCGTGGGGGTTCGGACCGCAGTGGCTACCAGCGCCGCGACGACAGCGGCAAGGGCGGCTACCCCCGGCGCGACGACGCCGCACGCGGCGGTTCCGGTGATCGTGGTGGCTTCCGCCGTCGCGACGAATCCGACCGTCCCGCAGGCGGTTTCGACCGCGGTGGTGACCGCGGCGGCTCCCGTCGCAACGATGACGACCGCCCCCGTGGCGGTGGTGGATTCCGTCGCAACGAGGGCGATGACCGTTCGCGCGGCAGCTCGGATCGCGGTGGCGATCGCGGCGGCTTCCGACGTAACGAAGGCGACGATCGGTCGCGCGGTGGGTTCGATCGCGGCGGAGACCGTGGTGGTTTCCGTGGCAGCGATGACCGCCGAAGCGGTGGTTCGGACCGTGGTGGCTTCCGACGTAATGAAGGTGACGATCGTTCGCGCGGCACCTCGGACCGCGGTGGGGATCGCGGCGGCTTCCGACGCAACGAAGGCGACGATCGGTCGCGCGGTAGTTCTGACCGCGGTGGTTTCCGCGGCAATGACGACCGTCGTGGTGGTTCCGACCGTGGCGGTTTCCGGCGCAGCGAGGGCGATGACCGTTCGCGCGGTAGCTCGGATCGCGGTGGCGATCGTGGCGGTTTCCGGCGCAACGAAGGCGATGACCGTTCGCGCGGTAGTTCGGATCGCGGTGGGGATCGCGGTGGCTTCCGACGTAACGAAGGCGACGATCGGTCGCGCGGTGGGTTCGATCGCGGCGGAGACCGTGGTGGTTTCCGTGGCAGCGACGACCGCCGAAGCGGGAGTTCGGACCGTGGTGGCTTCCGCCGCGAAGGTGATGACCGTTCGCGCGGTAGTTCGGATCGCGGTGGGGATCGCGGCGGTTTCCGCCGTAACGAAGGCGACGATCGTTCGCGTGGCTCGTCGGATCGCGGGGGCTTCCGTCGTAACGAGGGTGATGACCGTTCGCGCGGCAGCTCGGATCGCGGTGGGGATCGTGGTGGCTTCCGCCGTAATGAAGGTGATGACCGTTCGCGCGGCTCCTCTGATCGCGGTGGCGATCGTGGCGGTTTCCGTCGCAGCGAGGGCGGCGATCGTTCGCGCGGTGGATTCGATCGCGGTGGGGACCAGGGTGGGTTCCGACGTGGTGAGAGCGATGACCGTTCGCGGGGTGGCAGCTCCGATCGGGGTGGGTATCAGCGACGCGATGACGATCGTGGTGCCCGTCGCGACGACGACCGTGGACGCGGTGGGTTCAAGCGCAATACCGGGACCGGCGGTCGCGGTAAGTTCGTCGGCGAGGACGGCGCGCCCCTGGACGGCACCTACCGTGAGAAGCGGAAGGAACGCGAAGGCGATGTGCTCGGCGTGATCTCGGTGGGCGACGCCGAGGGCGTTCTGGCAGACCGCGTTGCCCAGGACGCGTCCACTGAGCAGGGCAAGTCGTCGACCGAACCCGTGGATTCCGGCGCCGCCGATTCCGGGCGTGAAGGGGCAGGCGGCCCGAGCGAGTCCGAGCACCGGAAGAGCTCGGACCACGACGACCAGCCGGGTGACTCCGGTGGCACTCGCTCCAAGCTCTCGGGCAACGACGACCAGGCAACTGGCTCGGGCGCCGACGATCGCCGTGCGAGCAACAGCCCGATCGGCGACATCGGTGGCAACACGAAGTCGCGCGGCTCGGACAACGCCGCGGAACCAGCGGTCGCCGATATCGACAGCTCGAACGCCGGCGAGAACGAGTCGGATCGCGCGAGCTCCGGACCTGACCGCGGCAACGATGATTCGGATCGTGACTCCGCTCGTGCATCGCGTGAGAGCGAGGATTCGGTCCGTTCCGACGATCGTTCGGACCGCGAAGACGTCGGCTCGGATCGTGGTGCAGACGACTCGAGCCGTGTGGATGACCGGGCACGCGGCGGCGACCGCGACGATGATCGCTCCAGTCGTGGGGGCTTCCGCTCGGATCGTGGTAGCGATCGTGCACCGCGTGGTGACGACCGTTCGGGCCGTGGTGGCGACCGCGGCGGGAGCGGTTACCGCGACTCGGGCGACAGCCGGTTCGACAACGATGATCGCCGTCGTGGCGGCGAGGGTGCTCGTGCCGCGGGCGGCAGGCCGACCGATCGTCGGGCTGCCCGTCCGGAAGAGCCCGATATCCCCGAGGACGTGCAGGCCTCCGATCTGGATCCGGCTGTGCGCCGCGATCTGCTGAGCCTGGACAAGAGTAATGCCGAGACCGTCGCTCGGCACATGGTCATGGCCGTCGAGCTGCTCGAAGACGATCCGCGCCTGGCGCTGGCCCATGCCAGGGCCGCCAGGCAGCGGGCGGGGCGCATCGCTGTCGTGCGTGAGACCGCCGGTGTGGTGGCCTACCACGCCGAGGAATGGGCCGAGGCACTGTCGGAGCTGCGGACCGCGCGGCGCATGTCGGGTGGGTCCGGGCTGCTCGCTGTGATGGCTGACTGTGAGCGTGGGCTCGGGCGGCCGGAACGGGCTATCGAGTTGGGGCGTAGTGAGGAAGCGCAGGCGCTTACCGGTGACGAGGCGACCGAGTTGCGGATCGTTGTTGCCGGTGCCCGGATGGATTTGGGGCAGTTCGATCAGGCTGTGGTGACGCTGCAGTCGTCGGATCTGAATCCGGCTCGTACGGGGTCGGCTGCTGCGCGGTTGTTCTATGCGTATGCCGATGCTCTTGTGGCTGCTGGGCGTACTGATGAGGGGTTGCAGTGGTTCCTCAATGCTGCGGCTGCTGATGAAGATGGTGAGACTGATGCGGAGGAGCGTGCTACCGAATTGACCGGTGGGGACGCTTAGTAGTTGGTTGAATGCGCAGCCGTCGGCTGGGGTCTGTTATGGGATTCCGGTCGGCGGCTGTTGCTGTGTGGGGTGTTGTCAGGCGCTTGGGGTAGTCGCGATGGTTGTGGTCGATGTGCGGGGTATCGGACTGGTTCCACTCGAGTGGTTCACCTACCGCGTTCCCGGCCGTGTGGAA
>NZ_BDBD01000011.1 GCF_001612805.1 Nocardia coubleae NBRC 108252 | reverse complement strand
GTGCGGTCATGGCGGACTTAAGTGGTGCCGTGTGGCTGGGAGCGCGGTAGGCGGCGGACTCGAGTAGTGCCACGCGGGCTGGGAGCGCGGTAGGTGGCGGACTCGAGTAGTGCCACGCGGGCTGGGAGCGCGGTAGGTGGCGAACTCAAGTGGTGCCGTGTGGCCGGGAGCCCGGTAGGTGGCGACTCGAGTAGTGCCACGCAGGCTGAGAGTGCAATAGGCGGTGGACTCGAGAAGTGCCACGGGGATGGGAGTGCGGTAGGTGGCGGACTCGGGTGGTGCCAGTGGGCGACGCGCCGGGGGGTGGGGTGAACATGGGCACTCTGGGGGTCGGGGGTGGTGGGGATGCTTGATCATGAAGGTGGCGAGGGCGATTCGGGGTGAGCCGAATTTGTCGGTGGTCTCGCTTAGGGTCGCAGATGTACTCGGCCCGGCACGACGACGGAGTGAGGGTGTGTGAATCGGCTACGGGATCAATATGAGGCCTTGCTGCTCGATCTGGACGGGACGCTGTACCGCGGGCCCGAGGTGATCGATGGCGCACCCGAAGCGCTTGTGCCACAGGGTGATTCGGCGCAGCGGTTGGTTTATGTGACCAATAACGCGGCGCGTGGGCCCGCGAAGGTCGCGGGGCATCTGGCCGAATTGGGGTATCCGGCGACTGCCGAGGACGTGGTGACGAGTGCGCAGGCGGCCGCGCGCATGCTCGGTCAGCGGCTGTCGGCGGGGGAGGAGGTGCTGGTTGTCGGCACCGATGATCTCGCGGCCGAAGTCGAGGCGGTCGGGCTGAAGCCGGTTCGCCGGTTCGCGGACGTGCCGCCCGCGGCTGTGGTGCAGGGGCATTCGCCGACCACGGCGTGGCCCGACCTTGCCGAGGCTGCCTACGCCTTGCGTGCTGGGGTGCTGTGGGTGGCTGCCAATACCGACCGGACGCTGCCGAACGAACGGGGGCTCGCGCCCGGCAACGGTTCGATGGTCGCCGCGCTGCGGGCCGCGTCCGATCGCGAACCGCTGGTGGCGGGCAAGCCCTACGCGCCGCTGATGGAAGACGCCGTCGAGCGGGCGGGGACCCGAAACGCGCTGGTCGTCGGGGACCGGCTCGACACCGACATCGAGGGTGCGAACGGTCTCGGTCTCGATTCGCTGCTGGTTTTGACCGGGGTGAGCACCATCGACGAGGTGGCCGCCGCGTCGCCCGCGCAGGTGCCCACCTACATCGCGCAGTCCCTCGACGCCCTCAACGCCGAGATCGTGCCGGGAGCGGTCGCGCCCGCCGATGTCGCGGATCTGTTGCGGCAGCACCCGGGCAGGGCGGTACGGGTGCGCGCGGTCGATTCGGAAATCCGATAGCGTTGACGTCACGATGAGTACTCCGAGTTCGCCGCCGCCCGGCGCGTCACCGCAACCCCGACCAGGGATCCCGATGCCCGGCAGTCACCTGCCGGGCGCTCAGGCGCATCACGTACCGGCCGACCCGAATCGGATCAGATCCCAGGTCGACGAGTTGCTCGCCGAACTCGGCGAGCGGCCCACACCGGGACCCGCGGAGAACACCGAGACCGGGGCCGACATCACCCGCCGCGCGCGCATCCTCGAGCAGGCGCACGAGGTGCTGGTGGACGCCCTGGCGACCGTGGACAAGATCTGAGGTGGCCAGACGAGCGCGGGTGGATGCCGAACTGGTTCGCCGCGGATTGGCCCGATCGCGGGAACACGCGGTCGAACTGATCGGCGCGGGCCGGGTCTTGATCGCCGGGACTGTCGCGGTGAAGCCGGCTACCGCGGTGGAGGCGGGCACACCGTTGATCGTGCGGGAGGAACCCGACGAGGTGTCGTGGGCGTCTCGTGGCGCCCACAAGCTGCTGGGTGCCCTCGAGGCGTTCGAGCCGCAGGGGCTCGAGGTCGCCGGTAAGCGGTGCCTGGACGCGGGCGCCTCGACGGGCGGGTTCACCGACGTGCTGCTGAGCAAGGGTGCGCGGGAGGTCGTCGCGGTCGACGTCGGCTACGGACAGCTGATCTGGCGTCTGCAGAACGACGAACGCGTGCGCGTGTTCGACCGCACCAACGTGCGCGGAATCACGCCTGAAACCATCGGCGGCACAGTCGAATTGGTCGTCGGCGATCTGTCGTTCATCTCGCTGGGACTGGTACTGCCCGCGCTGGCGGCCTGCGTGAGCGACGGCGCCGATCTGCTGCCGATGGTGAAGCCGCAATTCGAGGTCGGTAAGGAACGAGTCGGTTCCGGCGGCGTGGTGCGTGACCCGGCACTGCGGAGCGAAGTGGTGTGCGAGGTCGCGGCGGCGGCGGGCGCGCTCGGTCTGCGCACCCTCGGTGTGGTCGCCAGCCCACTGCCGGGACCGTCGGGCAATGTCGAATATTTTCTGTGGTTGCGCAAGGTCGGACCGTTCGACTACGACGCGGAACAGGTGGCGGCGCTGGTCGCCCAGGCTGTGGAGGAGGGGCCGCAGTGAGTTCGCGTGAGAGCGGCCGCGAAATTCTGCTCGTCGCCCATCCGGGACGTGCGGAGATCATCGAAACGGCGCACCGGGTGGCGAAGATCTTCGCCGCGGCGGGCATCTGCCTGCGCGTGCTGGCCGACGAGGCCGACAGCACCCGATTCGAGGACGAGCCGGGGGGATACCCGGTGCGCGTCGTCCCGCACAGCCCGTCGGCGGCCAAAGGCTGCGAGATGGTGCTCGCCCTCGGCGGCGACGGAACGTTCCTGCGCGCCGCCGAACTGGGCAGGCCGACCGGTGTGCCGGTGCTCGGCATCAACCTGGGCCGCATCGGTTTCCTCACCGAGGCCGAGGCCGAACACCTCGACGAAGCCCTCGCCCAGGTGGTCGACCGCGACTACCGGGTCGAGGACCGGCTGACCATCGATGTCACCGTCCGGGTGGACGATGTCGTCACCGAACGCGGCTGGGCGCTGAACGAGGCGAGCATCGAGAACGCACAGCGCATGGGCGTGCTCGAGGTGGTGCTCGAAGTGGATGGGCGCCCGGTCTCGGCCTTCGGCTGCGACGGGATTCTCATCGCCACCCCCACCGGTTCGACCGCGTACGCCTTCTCGGCGGGTGGTCCGGTGGTGTGGCCGGAGCTCGAGGCCATGCTGGTGATTCCCAGCAACGCACACGCGCTGTTCGCCCGGCCGCTGGTGACGAGCCCGGAATCGTTGATCGCCGTGGAAGCGGTGGCGACCGGTCACGACGCGATCGTCTTCCTGGACGGGCGGCGCACGCTCGCCTTGCCACGCGGCGGCCGTGCCGAGGTGGTGCGCGGCGAACGACCGGTGCGGTGGGTGCGGCTGGACTCCGCGCCCTTCGCCGACCGGATGGTGCGCAAGTTCCAGCTGCCGGTCACGGGCTGGCGGGGTAGACAGCGAACGGGGAAGGACACCGATGCTGACCGAGATCAGGATTGACGGACTCGGCGTCATCTCGACGGCCACCGCGCAATTCCACGAAGGTCTGACTGTGCTCACCGGCGAGACCGGTGCCGGTAAGACGATGGTCGTCACCAGCCTGCACCTGCTCAGCGGCGCCCGCGCGGACGCGGGCCGGGTACGGGTCGGCGCGTCGAAAGCGGTGGTCGAAGGCCGTTTCGTCGTCGACGACGTGAACGACGCGGCCCGTGCCGCGATCGGCGAGGTACTGGAATCGGCCGGCGCCGAGGCCGACGAGGACGGCAGCGTGATCGCCGTGCGCACCGTCAACAGCGACGGGCGTTCACGAGCCCACCTGGGTGGTCGCGGCGTGCCCGCGGCGGTGCTCGGCGAGTTCACCTCCCGTCTGCTGACCGTGCACGGACAGAACGATCAGCTGCGCCTGCAGCGTCCCGAACAGCAACTCGCCGCGCTCGACCAGTTCGCGGGCGACGGCGTGGCGTCGTTGCTGCGCAAGTACCAGGTGCACCGCCGCACCTGGCTCGACGCGCGCACCGAACTCCTCGAACGCACCGCCCGCAGCCGCGAACTCGCCCTGGAAGCCGACCGGCTCAAGCATTCGCTCGCCGAAATCGACGGCATCGCACCCGAACCCGGTGAGGACACCCGGTTGGTCGCCGAGATCCGCAGGCTCAGCGACCTCGACTCACTGCGTGAGGCCGCTGCAGGCGCACACGAGGCGCTGTCCGGGGCCGCCGATTCCAGCGCCGACGGCGGCGGGGTGCTCGACCTGCTCGGTGGGGCGCGTGCCCGCCTCGACTCGGCCGACGACCCCGCCCTGACCGCACTCGCTCCGCGCCTCGGTGAGGCGATCGCGGTGGTCGTGGATGTGACGACCGAACTCAGCGGCTACCTGTCCGAACTGCCGTCGGACCCCAGCGCCCTGGACACGATGCTCAACCGCCAGGCCGAACTGAAATCACTCACCCGCAAATACGCCCCCGACATCGACGGCGTGATCGCGTGGGCCGACGAATCCCGCGCCCGCCTCGACTCCCTCGACGTGTCCGAGGACGCGCTGGCCAAACTGGCCGCCGAGGTCGAGACCGCCGCGGGCAAGGTGCGCGAGGCCGCACGCAAACTCAGCGCCGCCCGCACGAAGGCCGCGTCCAAACTGGCCGCCGCGGTGAGCACCGAACTCGGTGGGCTGGCAATGGGCAAGGCGCGCTTGGAAGTTCAGGTCCGGCCGCTGCGGGCCAGTGCCCAGGACTCCGCGCCGCTCGACGTCGACGGGACGACCCTGCACGCGGGATCCAACGGCGTCGACGAGGTGGAATTCCGGCTGTCGGCGCACTCGGGCGCGCAGTCGTTACCGCTGAGCAAGAGCGCGTCCGGTGGTGAGCTCTCGCGCGTGATGCTCGCGCTGGAAGTAGTGCTGGCCGGCTCGGACCACGGTGCGACCATGGTGTTCGACGAGGTCGACGCGGGCGTCGGTGGTCGGGCCGCGGTGGAGATCGGCAAACGCCTCGCCCGCCTGGCCCGAACCCATCAGGTGATCGTCGTGACCCACCTACCGCAGGTGGCGGCCTTCGCCGACACCCACCTGGTGGTGAACAAGTCCGACGACGGAAAAGGCAAGGTGGACAGCGGAGTCCGCACGCTCACCGACGAGGAACGCGTGGTGGAACTGGCGCGCATGCTGGCCGGCCTCGACGACACCGAGACCGGCCGGGCACACGCGGAGGAACTGCTGGAGACCGCTCGATCAGAGCGAAGCGTCTCGCTCTGATCAGCGCAGCGCCTTGCGAATGCCGCCGATGAGCTGGTTGGTCAGCTGGCGCAGGCCGAACTCCATGGCCTTGGCCGGAACGGGCAGCGACGGCTCGGATTCCATGGTGTAGACCACTCGGGTGCCGCCCTCGGCGGTGTCGGCGAAGGTGATGATGCCGACGTGGCGCTTGACCGGCGCACCCTTGACGATCTTGTACTCCATGCGCTCGCCGGGGACCAGCGCGGTGATCTCCTCGGTGACGCCGAGCTTGCCGAAGCCGAGCAGGTGCTGGGCGCCGATACCGGTGACGGCGTCGCCCTGCTTCACGAGCTTGACCTGGATAGGCAGGTGGGGGCTCACGCTCTCCCGCTCACTGAAGAGGCGGTAGACGATGTCGCGTGGGGCGTCGAGAACCGTCTCGACAGTGCTGCTCGGCATTGTTTTCTGCTCCTGATCGAAGTATCTGTGACAGGGAGCATACGGGTATCGGGGCGGTCGGTGACTCGGCGCGCCTCCACCAAAGGTTGAGGGTTTGGCTTCATCATCGGGCTCATGAAGATGCCGGCGTTGTTGTCACGGAACACCGAAACGCTGCCCGGTGTCGCCGGGATCGCGCGGGTGGATCGCAATACCCGGCGACTGCTCGGCCGGGTCGGTGCGGGGGATGTCGCGGTCCTGGACGAGACCGATCTGGATCGCCATACCGCCGACCGGCTGGTCGAGGCGGGCGTCGTGGCGGTGATCAACACGTCGCCGTCGATTTCGGGTCGCTATCCGAACCTCGGTCCGGAGGTGCTGGTCGCCAACGGGATCGTGCTCATGGACGCGGTCTCCTCGGATGCCTTCGGCAAGATCAAAGACGGTGCGAAGATCCGCATCGATGCCGGTGTGGTCTATGCCGACAAGCTGACCAAGAAGGAACCCGAGGTCCTGGTCGAGGGCATCGAGTTCGACGAGTCGACGATCGCCGACCGGATGATCGAGGCCCGCAACGGGCTGGCCGATCACCTCGACGCCTTCGCGGGCAACACCACCGAGTTCGTGCGCACCGAGAGCGCGCTGCTGATCGACGGTATCGGCGTGCCCGATATCGAACTGGATCTGCGCAACCGGCATGTGGTCGTGATCGCGGACGGGCCGGGGCATCTCGAGGAGTTGCAGCGGCTCAAGCCGTTCATCAAGGAGTACGCGCCGATCCTGATCGGGGTGGGCCGCGGTGCGGATACGTTGCGCAAGCTCAAGTACAAGCCGGATCTGATCGTCGGCGATCCGGACGAGATCAGCACGCCCACCTTGCGTTCCGGCGCGGAGATGATCCTGCCCGCCGACACCGACGGCCACGCCCGTGGGCTGGAACGCATCCAGGACCTCGGTATCGGCGCGACGACGTTCCCCTCGTCGGGGTCGCCGACCGATCTGGCGTTGATGCTCGCCGATCACCACGGCGCGTCGCTGATCGTGCTGGCCGGTGCGCACGCGTCGCTGGAGGACTTCTTCGATCGTGGCCGCCGCGACAGCAATCCGGCGACGTTCCTGACCCGGCTGAAGGTCGGCGCGAAGCTGGTGGACGCGAATGCGGTGTCGACGTTGTACCGGCACCGGTCGACCGGCGCGGCGCTGGCGTTCGTGGTGCTGGCCGCGCTGGTGGCGGTGGTCGTGGTGATTCTGGCTTCGCAGAGCGGGTCCGAGGTGTTCGATGTGGCCGCCGGGTATTGGGACCGGCTCGTCGAGTGGGTGCGGGGCCAGCTGTGATCTCGCTGCGTCAGCACGCCATTTCGATCGCGGCGATCTTCCTGGCTCTCGCTATCGGCGTGGTTCTCGGTTCGCAGACGGTGGCCGCCGATCTGCTGTCGGGTCTGCGTGCGGACAAGGACGATCTCGGCAGCCAGGTCGAGGCATTGAGTGCCGAGAACGCCCAGCTCACCAGTCGTCTGGATGCGACGGACGGATTCATCGCCGGCGCGTCGGGCCGTATTCTGGCAGGCACATTGGCCGACCGGCGCGTGCTGGTGTTCACCACTCCCGACGCCGATCCCGCCGATGTCGACGGCGTGCGCAAGGCGCTCGAAACGGCGGGCGCCTCGGTGACCGGCCGGATCGCACTCACCGATGCTTTCGTCGACAGCGGTGAGGGTGATCGCCTGCGATCGGCGCTGACCAATGTCGTCCCCGCGGGCGCGCAGCTGCGCACCGGCGCCGTCGACCAGGGCAGCATGGCGGGCGACCTGCTCGGCCTGACCCTGTTCACCGACCCCGCGACCAACAATTCACGCGCCACACCCCAAGAACAGGCCTTGCTCCTGGAAACCCTGCGCGGCGGCGGCTTCCTCGCCTACGGCGACACGCCGACCGACCCCGCCCAGATGGCCGTTGTCGTCACCGGCGACGGCATCGCCGACGATTCCGGCCAGGGCGCGACCATCGCCCGCTTCACCGGCGCCCTCCGCGCCCGCACCGCCGCCACCGTCCTGGCAGGCCGCCCCGGCGCCGCCGAAGGCAACGCCCCCATCGCCCACGTCCGCGCCCAAGCCCCCCTCGCCACCACCGTCACCACCGTCGACAACATCGACCGCGAAACAGGCCGCGTAACAACAGCCCTCGCCCTCCCCGAACAACTCAACGGCGTAGCCGGACGTTACGGAACAGGCCCGTCAGCAACCTCCCTGACCCTCGTAGCCATGCCCCGCTGACTGAGACTCTCACCACCACAAAAGGCGAGATCCCGCGCCAGCGATCCCAACAAAACCGCTGATCTGGCAAGCACATGGGTAACTCACCGGGTACGGGCTAAGTCCTCCCCACCCAACCGCAAGCGGCCGACGCGACAGTCAACCCACCTCGGTTGCGCTTGAAGTTCCGGGGAGGCGGTACAGTGGTGGTCCGTGGGTCATCAACGGAATCAGGCTCGAAATGCCACCAAGCACATCTTCGTGAGCGGTGGCGTCGCCTCCTCTTTGGGTAAGGGTCTCACCGCTTCCAGCCTCGGTCAGTTGCTGACCGCGCGCGGTATGCGGGTGACGATGCAGAAGCTCGACCCGTATCTGAACGTCGATCCGGGCACCATGAACCCGTTCCAGCACGGTGAGGTGTTCGTCACCGAGGACGGCGCCGAGACCGATCTGGATGTCGGCCATTACGAGCGTTTCCTCGATCGCGATCTGTCCGGTGCGGCGAATGTGACGACCGGTCAGATCTATTCGACCGTGATCGCCAAGGAGCGGCGCGGCGAATACCTGGGTGACACCGTGCAGGTGATCCCGCACATCACCGACGAGATCAAGAACCGCATCATGGCGATGACCGGTCCGGATCTGCAGGGTCATGTGCCGGATGTGGTGATCACCGAGATCGGTGGCACCGTCGGTGACATCGAGTCGCAGCCGTTCCTCGAGGCGGCGCGCCAGATCCGTCACGATGTGGGCCGCGACAATGTGTTCTTCCTGCATGTGTCGTTGGTGCCGTATCTGGCGCCCTCGGGTGAGCTCAAGACCAAGCCGACGCAGCATTCGGTGGCGGCGCTGCGCAATATCGGTATCCAGCCCGACGCGTTGATCCTGCGCTGTGACCGTGAGGTGCCGCAGGGTCTGAAGAACAAGATCGCGCTGATGTGCGACGTGGATGTCGAGGCGTGCATCTCCACGCCGGACGCGCCGTCGATCTACGACATCCCGAAGGTGCTGCACAGCGAGGGCCTGGACGCCTACGTCGTGCGCAAGCTGGGGCTGCCGTTCCGCGATGTCGACTGGACGGTGTGGGGCGACCTGCTCGAGCGGGTGCACTCGCCGCGCGAGACCGTGGAGGTGGCCCTGGTCGGCAAGTACGTCGATCTGCCCGATGCCTACCTGTCGGTGACCGAGGCGCTGCGTGCGGGCGGCTTCGCGCATCGTTCGAAGGTGCAGATCCGCTGGGTGCCCTCCGACGAGTGCGAGACCGAGGCGGGCGCGCAGGCCGCGTTGCGTGATGTGGACGCGGTACTGATCCCCGGCGGTTTCGGTATCCGTGGCATCGAGGGCAAGCTCGGCGCCATCAGTTACGCGCGCAGGCGCGGTATCCCGCTGCTCGGCCTGTGTCTCGGTCTGCAGTGTGTGGTGATCGAGGCAGCCCGTTCGGTCGGCATCGCGGACGCGAACTCCGCGGAGTTCGAGCCCGACACCAAGAACCCCGTCATCTCGACCATGGCCGACCAGGAAGACGTGGTCGCCGGTGAGGCCGATCTGGGCGGCACCATGCGTCTGGGCGCCTACCCGGCCACCCTGCAGAAGGGTTCGGTCGTGGCGCAGGCCTACGGCAGCGAGCACGTGTCCGAGCGGCACCGGCATCGCTTCGAGGTGAACAACGTCTACCGCGACGCGATCGCCAAGAGCGGTCTGGTGTTCTCGGGTACCTCGCCCGACGGGCACCTGGTGGAGTTCGTGGAGTACCCGGCCTCGGTGCATCCATTCTTCGTGGCCACCCAGGCGCACCCGGAGCTCAAGAGCCGTCCGACCCGGCCGCATCCGCTGTTCGCCGCGCTGATCCACGCCGCGTTGAAATACAAACTGGCCGAACGCCTTCCCGTAGACTTCCCGGAGGAAGAGCTCGCGGAGCAGGCCGCGGAACTCTGAATCGGTGGCAAGGCGGCGATGAGCGAACCCGGTAAGCACGACTTCGAGACGGTATCGAGCCGGGTGCTCTACAGCGGCGCGATCGTGGCCTTGCGCCAAGACCAGGTCGCGATGCCCGACGGGCGGATCGCCGAGCGTGAGGTCATCGAGCATCACGGTGCGGTGGCGGTCCTCGCGCTCGACGACGAGGGACGGGTGGTGCTTATCCGCCAGTACCGCCATCCCATCCGCACCCGGCTGCTTGAACTGCCCGCCGGGCTGCTCGATATCGACGGCGAGGACCCGCTCACCGCGGCCAAGCGTGAGCTGGCAGAGGAGACGGGCCTGGCCGCCGCCGAGTGGTCGGTGCTGGTGGATGTGGCGTTGTCGCCGGGGTTCACCGACGAGGCGCTGCGGGTGTTCTTCGCGACCGGGCTCACCGAGACTCATCGTCCGGATCCCGAGCACGAGGAAGCCGATCTGGAATTGGTGCGCATGCCGCTCGACGAGGCGGTGCGAGCGGCGCTGTCGGGAGAGATCGTGAACGCCACCGCGGTGGCCGGTGTCCTCGCCTATGCCTCGGCTCGGGCGAACGGGTTGGCGTTGCGCCCGGCCGACGCTCCGTGGCCGGGTCAGCCGACGGCCTTCCTGCGGCGCAAAGCGGCCGAGGCGCGAACCGACGCCCGGTCGTGACGTGACACGGCGTCGCGGTCGCGGATGAGTGTGCTGGCGCGGGAGATCGATGCCTACCTCGACCATCTGGCGGTCGAGCGCGGCGCCGCGCGCAACACCCTCGGTGCCTATCGTCGTGATCTGTCCCGTTACCAGGCGTTTCTGACGACACGTGGGGTGGACTCGCTGCGGGACGTATCGCAGGGTGACGTAGCCGAATTCACGATGGCGCTGCGGGCGGGCGGCGAGGATCATCCGCCGCTGGCCGCCGGGTCCGTGGCCAGGGCGTTGATCGCGGTGCGCGGGTTGCACCGGTTCGCGGCGGCCGAGGGAATCACCGACACCGATGTGGCGCACGCGGTCAAACCGCCCGCGCCGGGTCGGAGGTTGCCCAAAGCCCTTCCGTACGACCAGGTTCTGCGCGTGCTCGAAGCCGCGGGCGGCGAGGGCGGAGCCGACGACGGCGGACCGCGCGGCCTGCGGGACCGGGCATTGCTGGAACTGCTGTACTCCACCGGCGCGCGCATCTCGGAGATGGTCGGCCTCGACGTCGACGACATAGACAGCGAACAGCGGTGCGTCGTGTTGCGCGGTAAAGGTGGCAAACAGCGCCTCGTCCCCATCGGCAGGCCCGCGCTCGCCGCCGTCGACGCCTACCTCGTGCGCGGCAGGCCCTCGCTCGCCGCGAACGGAAAGGGAAGCGGCGGCGCCCTTTTCCTCAACAACCGGGGCGGCAGGCTGTCACGGCAGAGCGCCTGGCAGGTGTTGCAGACCGCCGCCGAACGCGCGGGCATCGGTGCGACGGTGTCGCCGCACACACTGCGCCACTCCTTCGCCACCCACCTGCTCGACGGCGGCGCCGACGTGCGCGTGGTGCAGGAACTACTCGGGCACGCCTCGGTGACGACCACCCAGATCTACACCCTCGTCACGGTGAGCACCCTGCGTGAAGTGTGGGCGACGGCCCACCCGCGCGCCCGCTGAGGGTGACCTCCTCACTTCGGGTGAAGCGGGTATCGTGCGAACACGCCCGGCGTTGCCATGCCGTACCCGAGCGGTGCGAGCGGTAGCGTCTACCCGGAGCTGGACCGTACGAAAGTGAGGTGGGTGGCGAACCGGCCTCGCTACCCTCGACAGGGGTTACCGGCAAGGAAACGTATAAGGAGCAGCGGATCGTGACGACAGCGGAAACACCGTGGGACGGTGGGCCGGAACAGGTCACCGAGGCCGTCGAGATCGGCCCGACGGGCCGCCCGCTGCGCCTGGTACCCGAACCACCGCAGGTCAAGCAGCACGGCGACGCGCTCGTCGTGGCCATGTGCAATCAGAAGGGCGGGGTCGGCAAGACCACCTCGACCATCAATCTCGGTGCGGCACTGGCCGAATACGGGCGCCGCGTACTGCTGGTCGACCTCGACCCGCAGGGCGCGCTGTCGGCCGGTCTCGGGGTTGCCCATCACGATCTCGACCTCACCGTGCACAACCTGCTGATCGGCGGCAAGGCATCGGTCGACGACGTGCTGCAGACCACCAAGGTCGACGGCATGGACCTGCTACCCAGCAACATCGACCTCTCGGCCGCCGAGATCCAGCTGGTCAACGAGGTGGGCCGCGAACAGTCCCTCGGCCGGGCATTGGCCGGAGTGCGTGATCGCTACGACTACATCCTCATCGACTGCCAGCCCTCGCTCGGACTGCTCACCGTCAACGCGCTCGCCTGCTCCGACGGAGTCATCATCCCGATGGAATGCGAGTATTTCTCGCTGCGCGGGCTCGCCCTGCTCAACGACACCGTGGAGAAGGTGCGCGACCGTCTCAACCCCAGGCTGAGCCTGTACGGCATCGTGGTCACCATGTTCGATGCCCGACTGCTGCATTCGCGTCAGGTGATGTCGCGAGTGGTCGAGGTGTTCGGCGACCTCGTCTACGACACCGCCATCTCGCGCACCGTGCGGTTCCCCGACGCCAGCGTCGCCGGTGAGCCGATCACCACCTGGGCGCCGAAATCGGCGGGCGCGGAAGCGTATCGGGCGATGGCACGCGAGGTCATCCACCGGTCGGGCCGGTGATCGAGGCACAACCTGCGGTGCAAGGCAAGACTGGAAAGATTCTCGGCCGCCTCGATTCTGGACTGACCGGAGGGTGCGACGAAGGAGTGCCCGCAGGGAGGGAAGAATCGAGGCCTCAGGGCCGAGAATCCGCGGCGCCAGCCGCCGACAACTCTGTATTCCATCTGCGGCTCACCAACTTCGAGGGGCCGTTCGATCTGCTGCTGACGCTGATCAGTTCCCGCAAACTCGACGTCACCGAGGTGGCGCTGCACAAGGTCACCGACGAATTCATCGCCTACACCAAGGCATTGACCGCCGAGCTGGCCGAGAACACCAAGCTGCGCGCGGACAAGATCCTCGATCAGACCACCGAATTCCTCGTCGTCGCCGCGACTCTGCTCGACCTGAAAGCCGCGCGGCTGCTGCCGTCGGGGGAGATGACCGACGCCGAGGACCTCGAACTGCTCGAGGCACGCGACCTGCTGTTCGCCCGGCTGCTGCAGTACCGCGCGTTCAAACAGGTCGCCGAGTTGCTCGCCGAGCTGGAAGCCGCCGCGCTGCGCCGGTATCCCAGGTCGGTGGCGCTGGAAGACCAGTTCGCCGGGCTGCTCCCCGAAGTGACCCTCGGGGTGGACGTCGCCGCGTTCGCCCAGATCGCGGCCGCCGCGTTCCGGCCGCGACCGGTTCCCGAGGTCGGGCTCGGACATCTGCACATGCACACCATCTCGGTGGCCGAACAGGCCGAGCTGGTGCTGGCCCGGCTCAAGGAACGCGGGGCCGGCGGGTGGACGACCTTCGCCGAGCTGGTGTCCGATTGCACTGTTCCGGTGGAAATCGTGGCCCGGTTCCTGGCGTTGCTCGAGTTGTATCGCGGCAAGACCATCGCCTTCGACCAGCCCGACCCGCTCGGCCCGCTGGCCGTGAGCTGGCTCGGCGAACTCGACCCCGACGCCGAGGCGGCGGCCTTGACCTTCGAGGAGGATTACGGATGAGCGACCTAGTGGCTGAACTCACTTCTGAGCAGCTCGACGACGCGGAACTGCGGTCCGCGCTCGAGGCCATGCTGCTCGTCGTCGACGCTCCCGCGCCGGTAGAACAGCTGGCCGCCGCCCTGGACGACACCAGCGAACGGGTCGAGGAAACCCTGCGCGCGATGTCGGCGGAACTGACCGCGCGCGGCAGCGGCATCGACCTGCGTTTCGTCGGTGACGGTTGGCGCTTCTATACTCGACAGGAGTACGCGCCCTATGTCGAGCGGGTACTGCTCGACGGGGCCCGGACGAAGCTCACCCGGGCCGCCTTGGAAACCTTGGCGGTGGTCGCCTACCGCCAGCCGGTGACCCGCACCCGGGTCAGCGCGGTTCGCGGGGTGAACGTCGACGGAGTGATGCGCACGCTGCTGGCGCGGGGCTTGATCGCGGAAGCGGGTCAGGACCCGGAAACCAACGGCACGCTCTACCGCACCACCGAGTTGTTCCTCGAACGGATCGGGCTCGCCTCACTGGGCGACCTGCCACCGCTGGCGCCGCTGCTTCCCGGCGTCGATCTGATCGACGAGATCAGCGAGAGCCTGGACACCGATCCCCGGTACACCAGGCTGCAAAAACCCGCCGAGTCCGACATGGATCTCGGCACCGACGATTGACAGGACAGATGAATAATTCCGCTCGCCGAGATGGCACACCGGATCGAAGAAAACGCAGCGACCAGCCCCGTAGTGGCGCGAACCGAACCGCGGCTCCCCGCGGCGGCAGTGCGCGCACCGGTCAGGCCGGTTCCCGTGGCGAGGCCCCCGGCCGCCGCGGCACCAGCGCGGGTGGCTTCCAGCGCGGCAATCAGACAGCGGCCCGGTCGGCCGGCTCCTTCCAGCGCGACGCCGAATCCGGTGGTCGCCGTGGCTCGACCGGGGGCTACCAGCGCGACGACCGTCGCAGCGCCCCCGGTGGCTACCAGCGTGACGATCGACGCAGCGCCCCGGCCGGTGGCGACCGTCGCGGCCCGTCCGCCGGTGGTTACCAGCGCGGCACCGGCGCTGCCAACGGTGGCGGTTACCCGCGTGGTGACGCCGACCGCGGACAGCGTGGCGACACCGCCGGACAGCGCAGCGGCGCTTCGGCAGGCTCGCAGGCCTTCGCGGCGCGCAACAAGAAGTCCGCGAAACCGCAGCGCAAGGTCGTCGCCCCGACGATCCTGAACAACGCCAAGCCGGCCCGTCATCAGCACGCCGACACCGCCGAGGGCCCCAAGAAGCTCCCGTGGGGTGAAGGCGAACGGCTGCAGAAGGTGCTCGCCAAGGCCGGTGTGGCCTCGCGCCGCGCCGCCGAGGAGATGATCGCCCAGGGCCGCGTCGAGGTCGACGGCAAGATCGTGCGCGAACAGGGTCTGCGCATCGACGCCGAGAACGCCGTCGTGCGCGTGGACGGCACCCGCGTGGTGGTGCGGGACGAACTCGTGCACCTGGTGCTGAACAAGCCCAAGGGCTGGCAGTCCACCATGTCCGACGACCTTGGCCGCCCCTGTGTCGGTGACATCGTCGCCGAGCGGATCGCCGCGGGTCAGCGCCTGTTCCACGTGGGTCGCCTCGACGCCGACACCGAGGGCCTGCTGCTGCTCACCAACGACGGCGAGATGGCGCACCGCCTGATGCACCCGTCGTTCGAGGTGCCCAAGACCTACCTGGCCACCGTGTACGGCGAGGTGAACTACCGGCTCGTCGGCAAGCGGCTGCGCGAAGGCGTCGAGCTCGAGGACGGTCCGGCCAAGGTCGACAAGTTCATGGTGCTCGAGTCCTACGAGGGCCGGTCGCTGGTGAAGCTGGTGCTGCACGAAGGCCGCAAGCACATCGTGCGCCGCCTGCTCGACGAGGTGGGTCACCCGGTGATCCGCCTGGTCCGCACGCACCTCGGTCCGGTGGCACTCGGTGATCAGCGTCCCGGCACCCTTCGGGTGCTCGGCCGCGACGAAATCGGCAAACTCTACGAGGCGGTGCAGCTGTGAACGGAGTGGATTTCTCGGTGGAACCTGCCCAGGGCAGGCTCGCCGGCGACGGCACGCTCGTCGTCGCCATGGACGGCCCGTCCGGCACCGGCAAGTCCAGTGTGTCGCGCAAGCTGGCCACCCGTCTGAACGCCCGCTACCTCGACACCGGTGCCATGTACCGGGTGGCGACGCTGCGGGTGCTGCGTGCGGGCGTGGATCTCACCGATGCCGAGGCGATCGCGCAAGCCGTTGCGGCGCTGCCTCTTTCGATCGGCACCGATCCCAGTCACGAGGTCGTCGAGCTCGACGGCGACGACGTGTCGGCCGAGATCCGCGGTGACGCGGTGACCAAGGCCGTTTCGGCGGTGTCGGCGGTGGCGCAGGTGCGCGAGCAGCTCGTCGCCCTACAGCGTGAGATCGCCGCCGTGGCCGGCCGGATCGTGGTCGAGGGCCGCGATATCGGCACCGTCGTGCTCACCGATGCCGACGCCAAGATCTACCTCACCGCCTCCGCGGAGGCGCGCGCCCAGCGGCGCAATGCCCAGAACATCCGCGAGGGACGCGGCGACGACTACCCGGCCGTGCTGGCCGACGTGCAGCGCCGCGACACCCTCGATTCCACCCGCAAGGTCTCGCCGTTGCGCCCCGCCGCCGACGCGGTGCTCGTCGATACCAGCGATCTCACGATGGAACAGACCATCGACGAGCTGTATCGCGTGGTGGCCCAGCAGCTTTCGGCCACGACAGGAGGGTCGCGATGATCGAGGACGTACTCGAGGGCGACGGTATCTGGACCGATGAAACCGACTGGGAGATCGCCGATCTCGAAGGTGAGGGCGAGGGTGAGGAACACCTCGCCATGCCGACGGTCGCGGTGGTCGGCCGTCCGAATGTCGGCAAGTCGACCCTGGTGAACCGCATCCTCGGCAGGCGCGAAGCCGTGGTCGAGGACGTTCCCGGCGTTACCCGTGACCGGATCTCGTATGAGGCCAGCTGGGCCGGACGCCGCTTCCTCGTGCAGGACACCGGCGGCTGGGAGCCCGACGCCAAGGGCCTGCAGCAGCATGTGGCCCGGCAGGCCGAGGTCGCGATGGAGACCGCCGACGCGATCCTGCTCGTCGTCGACGCCACCGTCGGCGCGACCGCGACCGACGAGGCGGCGGTGCGCAAGCTGCGTCGCTCCAAGATCCCGGTGATCCTGGTCGCCAACAAGGTCGACGATCAGAAGGTCGAGATCGAGGCCGCGACGCTGTGGTCGCTCGGACTCGGCGAGCCGCGCATGGTCTCGGCCGCACACGGTCGCGGTACCGGTGACCTGCTCGACGACGTGCTCGCCGCACTGCCCGAGACCCCGCGCGAGGGCACGGGTGTGGCCGGGCCGCGCCGGGTGGCGCTGGTCGGCAAGCCCAATGTCGGCAAGTCGAGCCTGCTGAACAAGCTGGCGGGCGACGAGCGTTCGGTGGTCCACGATGTCGCGGGCACCACCGTCGATCCGGTCGACTCCCTGGTGGAGCTGGGCGGCAAGGTGTGGAAGTTCGTCGACACCGCCGGTCTGCGCCGCAAGGTCTCCAATGCCACCGGCACCGAGTTCTACGCCTCGCTGCGGACCAAGTCGGCGCTCGAGGCGTCGGAGGTGGCGATCATGCTGATCGACGCCTCGGTGCCGATCACCGAACAGGACCTGCGGGTGATCAGCCTGGTCGCCGACTCCGGTCGCGCGCTGGTGCTGGCGTTCAACAAGTGGGACCTGGTCGACGAGGATCGCCGCTACATGCTCGAGCGCGAGATCGATCGTGATCTCGTGCGCGTGCCGTGGGCGCAGCGGGTGAACATCTCCGCCCACACCGGTCGCGCCGTGGCGAAGCTGGTGCCACAGATGGAGACCGCGCTCGAGTCCTGGGACAAGCGCATCTCCACCGGCCGGTTGAACACCTGGCTCAAGGAAGTCATCGCGGCCACCCCGCCGCCGATGCGCGGCGGCCGTCAGCCCCGCGTCATGTTCGCCACCCAGGCCAGCACGCGTCCGCCGACGTTCGTGCTGTTCACCACCGGTTTCCTCGAGGCGGGTTACCGCCGCTTCCTGGAACGGCGCCTGCGCGAGGAGTTCGGTTTCGACGGCTCGCCCGTGCGTATCTCGGTGCGCGTGCGCGAGAAGAAGGAACGCAGAAAGTAGTTCGACCCGACAAGCCCCGGCGTATCCCGCCGGGGCTTTGTCATGCGTCGAAGACGCGATCGAGCAGGTGATCCACCAATTGTGTCGCGCGCGTGGCGTAGTCGTCGTTGGTGAGCATGCCCTGCGCGAGTCCGCCGAGGGCGAGCAAGATGACCTCGGCATCGCCGCGGACCATTGACTCGTCCGCCTCCGGGCCGCGCGAGGCCCGCAGCTGGTCGGCGACCGCGTCGACGATGTAGTTCGGCGCCCCCGCGGTGTCGGCGGATCCGATGTCCGGGCCCGTCAGCGCGGCAGCGTGGAAGATTCCGAGGATGACGGCGTCCTGCCTGCTCGGTTCATCGAGGGGGAGTAGTCCGAGCAGGATCGTCCGGACGACGTCGCGTGGTCCGGCGCCAGGTGCGAGGCCCGCCAGTCCCGCGCCGAGCCGCGCGCCGGAATCCGCCACCACCGCGCGATGTGTGGCGAGCAGGAACTCCCGCTTCGTGCCGAAGTAGTACTGCACCGACCGCACCGACACCCCGGCCTCGGCGGCGACGGACTGGAACGTGGCCGCGTCGAGCCCGCCCCGCGCGATCACCCGCCGCGCGGCATCGGTGATAACCCCGCGGCGCTCGTCATGGTCGGCCAAGCGTGGCACCCTGCCTCCTTCGTCTGTAGCAGCGAACCTTTATGGTACGACCATACCATCTATGTGGTACGTTGATATCATCAACGAGGAGCAGGGGCGGTCATGGCCAAGATCGGGCGATTCAAGAACGACGCCGCGCGTGAGGAGTACCTGCGGACCTATCGGGAGCTGGAGAAGCAGTGGCCCGTTCCGTCGGAAATGCTCGACATCCCTACTTCCTTCGGCATGACGAAGGTCCGTAAATCCGGTGCGGGACAAGGTATTCCGTTCGTGCTGATGCACTCTCTCGGCGGTAACAGCGTGATGTGGCGTCACGTGATCGAGGACTTCGCCCGCGATCACGTGGTGTACGCGCCGGAGATGATCGGTACACCGGGGCTCAGTGTGCAGACCGCGCCGATCGACGAGACGAAGTTCGGTGCGTGGCTGGGTGAGGTGCTCGACGGACTCGGTGTCGACCGGGTTCATCTGGTCGGCTATTCACAAGGTGCATGGCAGGCGATGGCTGTCGCGACCACTCAGCAGGCGCGACTGGCGAGCCTGAGTGTGGTGGAGCCGAGCGGCACCTTGACGAAGATCAAATGGAGCCTACTGTGGATGATGCTCCGCGTCGGTGCCCGGCCGACGGACAAGAATCTGCGCGCGATGAACGCTCGGCTCAACCCGGGCGTCACCCTGACCGACGCCGAATTCGCCGGTGTGAAGGCGGCTCTCGGGTATGTCCCGACGATCGGCTATCCGAAGATGTTCACCGACGAGCGACTCGCGACGATCACGACACCGACCCTGATGCTGCTCGGGTCGGAGTCGTTGGTGGTCGATCCGCAACTGGCCGAGCGTCGCGTGCGCGGCAACCTGCCCACCTGCGAGGTCGAGATCTTCCCCGGTGTGGGGCACGGGCTCTTCTATCAGATTTCCCGGCAGGTGACCGCGCGCATCCTGGACTTCGCCCGCCGCTACGAACACACCGACGCACGCCACGCCGAGTAACTGACCTGTCCGGACTGATAATCCGCTGAGAACGGTGCATAGTGGACACCTTGGGGGCGGCTGAGGCGTTGTTTCGGTAAGAGGTCGACGGTGGCCTCCGGAAGGAGTGCGTCATGAGTCTCATCGGAACCCTGCTCGGGTGGGTGCTGACGGTGTTCTTGGTGCTGTTGATCGCGCGGATGGTGGTCGACTGGCTCGACACGCTGGGCAATCGGTCGCCGTGGGTGGGGAAGGTCCGGTCGGTGACCCATGCGGCGACAGAACCGGTGATCGCGCCGGTGCGCAAGGTGCTCAAGCCGGTTCGGCTCGGCGAGGTCTCCATCGACCTCGCCTTCACCGTGGTGTTCATCGCCGTACTGATCCTGCGGGCGGTGGCGTTCAGCCTGTGACCGGCGCACCTTCCACCCGCCACCTGGTGAGCACCGCGCTCACACAGGTGGCGTCGGTGAGGGCGTCGACCGTGTCGGCCAGCGCCGATTCGCGGGCGCGGTGGGTGAGGACGATGAGGTGGGCCTCGTCGCCGTGGTGTTCCTGACGCACGCGCTCGATGCTCACCGCGTGGTCGGCGAAGATCGAGGCCACCTGCGCGAGCGCGCCCGCGTGATCGGTGACCCGCAGGTTCAGGTAGTAGCGGGTGGGAATGTCGCCGAACGGTGCAACCGGTAGCTCGGCGTAATACGAGGCGCGTGGAGCCCGGCCACCGTTCACGCGGTTGCGCGCCGCGCTCACCAGATCACCGAGCAGTGCCGAGGCGGTGGCCCGCGTCGCGTCACGACCGGAGAACATCAGTCGCCCGGCGCCCTCGGCATCCACCGTCACCGCGCTGAACGGCGCCTCCACCTGGGCCAGCGGGTGCGCGGCAGGCAGCAGTGCGGGATGCACCCGTACCGAGATCCATTCCTTGCCACCGTCTTCGGGCTCACTGATGCGAGTGCACACGGTCAGCTGACGCAACCGCAACGACAACGCGTCGGCAGCCGCCAGGTCGTGTGCCGGCGCCACCCCGAACTCCTCGAAATGCACGTCGGTGACCTCCACCCGGGTATGGAAGGCCAACGTGGCGAGGATCGCCGCCGCGTGCGCGTCGGCCGCGGCGAAGACGCCGAGCACCTCACGCACGCGATCGCCCGACAGCGACTGCGTGAGCGGCCGGACCACCGGCACCCCGCCCGCAACGGCGGCCTCGAAACACAGATCCGCCCCGAATTCCTCGGCAGCCGACATCAATTCGGCACCGTGCGAGGCGATGAGCGCGGTATTCGCGGTCACCACCGACCGCCCCGCCCGCAATGCGCCGAGGACGGCGCCCAGGCTCTCGGTGGTCGCGGTGGTGTCGACGACGAGATCGGCCGCGTCCGTGACGAGGGTCAATCGCGCCCCGGCTCGTGCGCTCAGTTCGTCACCGGATTCGGCGATGATCCGCACCACCTCCCCGGCCTGCGCCCCGGTGCCGAGCACCGCGACACGCAACGAACGGGAACGAAAGTGCCGAGTAGTCATCCGAATTCGCCTAACGCCGAGAACCGCCGAACATCGGAGCCGACGCACATGCGCGACCCCCCATGCCGCCAGTATCGCGCCAGAAACGGCACGGCGGCACCACTTTTCGCGTCACAAACCACCCAGCCACGCCCGGATTGCCGGGATACTCGACGGGAGTTACCCGCGAGTACCTCGCGGGCGAGCAGGGAGAGGACAGCGGGATGGCCCTGGTTGTACAGAAATTCGGTGGCTCGTCGGTCGCGACCGCGGAGCGCATCCGCCGGGTCGCCGAGCGGATCGTGGAGACCAAGAAGCAGGGCAACGACGTGGTCGTCGTGTGCTCGGCGATGGGCGACACCACCGACGAATTGCTGGATCTGGCGGGTCAGGTGGCACCGGCACCGCCGCCGAGGGAGATGGACATGCTGCTCACCTCGGGTGAGCGGATCTCGAACGCGTTGGTGGCCATGGCCATCCATTCCCTCGGCGCGGACGCGCGTTCGCTCACCGGTTCACAGGCCGGGGTGATCACCACGGGCGCGCACGGCAACGCCAAGATCATCGAGGTCGATCCCGGCCGGGTGCGGCGCGCCCTCGACGACGGCGAGATCGTGCTGGTCGCCGGCTTCCAGGGCGTGAGCCAGGACAGTCGTGACGTCACCACGCTGGGTCGTGGCGGTTCCGACACCACCGCCGTTGCCCTGGCCGCCGCGCTGCACGCGGACGTGTGCGAGATCTACACCGATGTCGACGGCGTGTTCACCGCCGATCCGCGCATCGTCGGCGACGCGCAGAAACTCGACCAGGTCTCCTACGAGGAGATGCTCGAGATGGCGGCGTGCGGTTCCAAGGTGCTCATGCTGCGTTGCGTCGAGTACGCCCGCCGCTATCAGGTCCCGGTGCACGTGCGCTCGTCCTACACCGACACCGTCGGCACCACCGTGTTCGGTTCGATGGCCGACATCCCCGCCGACCAGGCCGTGCTCACCGGTGTCGCGCACGACCGCAACGAGGCCAAGGTGACCGTGGTCGGCGTGCCCGACGAACCCGGCTACGCCGCGCAGGTGTTCCGGGCCGTGGCCGATGCCGAGGTGGGCATCGACATGGTCGTGCAGAACACCGGAACCGGCCGCACCGACATCACCTTCACGCTGCCGGCCGCCGACGGCGACCGCGCGGTCGCGCTGTTGCGCTCGCGTCGTGCCGAGATCGGCTTCGCCGATGTGCGCTACGACGACCGCGTCGGCAAGGTGTCGCTCATCGGTGCGGGCATGCGCAACAACCCCGGTGTCACCGCCACCTTCTGCGAGGCACTGGCGGCGGCGGGCATCAATCTCGACCTGATCGCCACCTCCGAGATCCGCATCTCCGTGCTGGTGCGCGACACCGAGCTCGACGAGGCGGTGCGCATCCTGCACCGCGCCTTCGACCTGGGTGGGGCCGAGGTGGCCGTCGTGCACGGCGGAACGGGACGCTGACCTGGTTCAGCCGATCGAGGCGGTGAGGGCGCGCAACGCCTCGGCGGTGGCCGGGATGAGCGGCGCCCGCCGTTGCGCGGCGCGAGCGGCCAGTTGTTCCATGATCCGCTCGCGCACCCCCGGCCATTCGTCGCGCAGGATCGAATAGAACGCGGTGTCGCGCACCTCGCCGTCGAGGCCACGGGAATGCGCCCGGCGTACACCGTCGCTGACCGCGCCGAGCCGTTCGATGGCCGCCCGGGAGCGCAGGTTGCGTGCATCGGCGCGCAGGGTCACCCGCCGCACCCGCCACGTGTCGAAGGCGTGGGTGAGCAACAGCAGCTTGGAGTCGAGATTCACCTGGCCACCGCGCACGGCGGGGGTGAGCCAGGTGTTGCCGATCTCCACGGCGTCGGGAATCGCGCCGCCGGGGGAGGCGGTGACCGGTTCGGCTGACAGCGGCCAGGTGAGCGGACCCTGCCAGTAATCCAGGCGGGTGAAGCGGGTGGCGCCGACCACGCATTCGTCACCGATCGTGACGATGGCGAAGGCCAGCGCCGAACCCGCCAGCTGGGCGGCCTCGGCCTGGAAGACATACGTGCGCGCTTCCTGTTCGCCGTGCGGGACAACGGTGAACCCCGGTTGGCCGCGCAGCGCCTGCGCGGCCGCTGCCAGACCGGGAACATGGTGGGGTGCAAGGGGTTCCAGCCGTACGATGCGGCCGTCGAGGATAACGGGTGCGGGCATGGTGACCGGCGTCCTTCGTTTGAGAGGGTCACCGAATCACGAGGCGTGGATCCTCACGCGGCACATGATTCGGCGAAGCGACACGAACGATCCAGCAGCATCGAAAAGAAACTGGATGGACGATAGCCGAACGTGCGCCGTTCAAACACTCGAACGCACCCGTATGTCGCGCGCGTGTGCACGACACGAAATGGCCCCTGATTCGGGTGTCGCCGACTCGGTCCGGTCACAAACCGCTCCGCTGTCTGTCTCGGGGAACGTTTACGCACCTCAGAGGCTATAACGGTTCTATAAATCACATGATTGTCGGCTTGTTGGGCAATTGTCCAGAATTGTCGGACTATTCCAGTTCGAACGCCTATTCCTGGGAAATGTAACAACCGTTATCGCTTCGTGTCGAACACGCATTCGATGTGACCCAGATCACATGGTCTGTTATCCTCCGGTTAGACCTGGCACGCTCGGTATTGCTGAACGTTAACCGTTTGTGATCACTGCGTGCGCCACCTGCGTGGTTTGACCTACCGGCTGTGTCGGGACGGCCGTCCGGAAGGGAGCTCGTGACTATGAGCAGCATCTACTTCGAATCGAACAGCAACCTGTCAGTTACCAGGCGTGACCGCCGCGTCACCGACGACGCCATCGCCCCGCTGGCGCTCCCGAGCCTCGTGCTCGGCATGTTCCTGGTCGGCCTCGGCCTGATCGCGCTGCTTCGCCTCGGCGACTGGTTCGCCAACTATGGGCCCGAACTGGTCATCTCCGCCTATGCCCTCTACATGGCGGCGTCCGGTTGGCTGGTGGTCTGGAGTGCGGCGACCGTCCGGTCGCAGCGCGGTCACGGACCGGCCGGGTCGTCCTGATCGTCGCGGCCCGCCGCCGCGAGTGCCTCCGACAGTTCCCGGCGCAGACGCTGCGCCGTTACCTCGTCGCCCGCGTCGGCGGCCGTGGTGATGTCCTGGCGTAGCTGGGCGATAGTGTCCTGCGAAACCATGAGAATCCTCCTTCAGATGTATGCCGACGACGTGGCGGGCGCCAGGTCGTAGACGGCGTATTCGGTGCCGATCACCGGCTGGGCGACATTGCGCACCCGGATTCCGCCCGGGGTGGTGCCGCGTTCGGTGCCCGCGTGGGCGTGACCGTGGACCGCCAGGTCGGCGCCGCACGCATCGATCGCCTCCCCGAGCAGGTAGGAGCCGAGGAACGGGTAGATCTCCGGCGGCTCGCCGTGCAGGGTGTCCGACACGGGCGAGTAGTGGGTGAGCGCGATGGTCACGTCGGTGTCGAGCCTGCTCAGCGCCGTGTGGAGCTGTTCGGCGAGCTCGACTGTGTGGGTCGCGAACTCGCGCATCTGCGGTTCGCCGAACGCGCTCGCGCACTTGCCTGCGAACCCGCCGCCGAAACCCTTGGTTCCGGCGATGCCGAGCGTGCGTTCACCGATGGTGAGCACCGTCGAGGTGCCCTCGAGCACGGTGATGCCGTGCGCGGACAGCAGCGCGCTCATCTCCTGCTCGCGGTCGCTGTGATAGTCGTGATTGCCGAGCACCGCCACGACCGGGACGTCGAGATCGCCGAACTCGCTCGCCACCACCTCCGCCTCTTCGATGGTGCCCAGGCGGGTGAGGTCACCGGCGAGCAGCAACACATCCGCGTGCTCGGGCAGCCGTTCGAACACCGGCCTGCACCGACCACGCGAATCCGCGCCGAGATGCACATCGCCTACCGCCGCTACTCGCATCCCGCTCACCTCAGCACTTCCGGTTCGGCCGGTTCGGCGAGTCTGCGCACCCGCACGTCGTTGTGGACCCGCAGGTCACCGATCCGCTCGTGCAGCACCGCCTCCAGCGCCTGCCTGCTCTGTTCGTCGGCGACCTCGCCGGTGAGTACGACGACATCGGAACGCAGCGTCACGTGCACACTCATCGTCGCGGTCCGTGGATCCTCGGCGAAGGCGCGGCGCAGGTTGGCGACCACGTACTGCGGTGGCTCGGCGGCAGGCACGGGTGGCACGTGGTAGACACCGAGGTCGTCGAGCAGTCCCAGAAATGCCCGCGCGTAAGGCGATTCGGCCGTGTCGCGGTGCACCCGGCCCCAGTCGATCTGCTCGCGCAGGGCGCGGGCGACCTCGAGCAGGCGGGTGAAATCGAGACGGTGCGCGTCGAGCACCATGAGTTTGTCGACCAGCACGTCGGTGGCGGGCAGCACCGGTGCGGTCGCCGGGCCGACCGACATCGACTCGGCACGGTCGAGCAGCTCGTCGTCGACGGTGCGATGGTTGGTGCGGAAGATCAGGTCGACGAGGATCTCCCCGTCATAGACCTTGGTCAGCCAGTTCTCCGGCGGGTCGACGGGCCGTAAGCCCTTGGCCGCCAACGCGTCCCGTGCGGCATAGGCGTCCTCGGCACGGAGGAAGATGTCCACATCGTGATCGCTGGCCGGACCGCCGTGCGCGTACACCGCGCAGCCACCGGCCACCGCGAAGCGAATGCCGTTGTCGTGCAGGGTGTTGACCACACGGGTCAGCGTCTGCAGCAGGTCCGAGATCTCGGCGGTCATCAGGCCACCACCTTTCGCCGGGGACACCCCGGGCCCGGCATCGTGCCAGGCCCGGGGTCGGTAGCAGAGAGTCAGCGGCCGCCGTGGCTGTGCTGACCGCCCTCGCGCTTGGCCTCGGTGGGCTGCGCCTGGGCGCCCTTGCGGCCTGCCTCGCGCGGGTCGGCGGAATTGCGATCGCCGAAGCTGCCGCTGCTGGCATGGCCGCCACGGGCCGCCTGCTCCTGGGTGTCGTTTCGGTTGCCGAACTGTCCAGGGTTGTTCGGGTCAGGCATGGATGCCCTCCTCGTGTCGTCTGGTCTTCTGGCATGTGGCCGTTGTTCTCGACCACACCGTCGCACTACCCGGCCGTAGGCCGTTCAATCACGGGTACGCCGGTCGTGGCGGGATTCGGGCGGTGTGTGCCGGGTATGCGCGCGAAGAGGGCAGCGGCCCGGGCGACGAGGAGTGGTGATGGACGACGATGACGCCGAATGGAATCGGCGGGTGCGTGGCGAGAACACCATTCAGCGTCTCGACCGCAACTGGGCCTCCTTGCTGCAGGAGCTGCGGGTGCTGCAAACCGGTGTGCAAGTGCTCACAGGCATCCTGCTGACCTTGCCGTTCCAGTCCCATTTCGACGCCTTGAGCACAGAACTACGGGTGGTGTATCTCGTCGTCGTCACCGCGTCGATCACCGCGACCGCCCTGCTGGTCGCCCCGGTGGCGCTGCACCGGCTGCTGTTCCGCAGGCACCGCCTCGATGCCCTGGTCACCGGCGCGCACCGGCTCGCGCTGGCCGGTATCGCCCTGCTCGGGGTCGCGCTCACCGGCATCGCGGTGCTGATCTTCGACGTGGTCGCCGGGACGGCTGCGGGCATCATCGCCGGGGTGGTGGCCTCGATCACGTTCCTCGGGCTGTGGGTGATCCAGCCGCTCGTCTATCGGAACGGGCCGCAGACGGACTGAGCTATTCGCTGCTCTCGCGATCCTCCAGCCCCACGGCATCGGACAGTTCCTCGCGTTCCCTGCCCAGCGCCGGATACTCGTTGCTCAGCTCACCCATGAGCGCCGCGAGGCCCGCGGCGAGCGCGTTGAGCTTGTGCTGGGTGGCGTCGTCATTGCGGGCCTGGGTGTTCTGCAGCAACGCCACGAGTAGGAACGTGACGATGGTCGTCACCGTGTTGATCACCAGTTGCCAGGTGTCGATGCTGGGGAACAGGAAGACCGAGGGTGCCCAGACCAGGACCAGCGTGAGACAGGCCGCGAAGAACCACGCCTTGGACGCGAAATTGCTTGCTGCCGTGGCGAAACGGTCGAAGAAGGGTTTGTGGTCGGAGATGTCCGACGGCATCGTCGCCTTGTTCGACTTGTGTCCGGACATGTCGACCACCCACCTTCACCGGTTCGGGCACAGAAACTCTGTGACTGGCGAATATCCGTTTCGCGGGATTTCAACCAGAAGGTCGGTTCGGTTCGGCGACACCGGGTAAGCGCCCGCTGTCCACCGATTCGAAAGAGGTGAAGCATGGCCGTCTGTGAGACGTGTGGCAACGACTACGCTCGCGCGTTCACCGTGAGCCGCGACGGGCAGAGCTGGACATTCGACAGCATCGAATGCGCGGCATCGAAGCTCGCCCCGGACTGCGCGCACTGCGGATGCCGGGTTCTCGGCCACGGGGTCGAGGCCGGACAGACCGTCTTCTGTTGCGCCAATTGTGCCCGCCGCGCCGGGCACGACGCCCTCGTCGACAGCGTGTAGGAGGAGCCGTGCACGACGACATGATCTGGGTGCAACTCACCGTGCCCGCCGGAGTGGACGACGTCTTCGCGGTGCTCGCCGACGGGTGGTCGTATTCGGGGTGGGTGGTGGGCGCCTCGCACATCCGCCGCGTCGACAAGGGCTGGCCCGCGGTCGGCACCCGCATCCACCACAGCGTGGGGCCGTGGCCGCTCGTCATCGAGGACACCACCGAGGTGCGGGCATCGGAGGCACCGCACACCCTGGAACTCGACGCGCGGTTGTGGCCGATGGGTGCGGCCGTCATCCGCTTCGAGCTACGCGAGGTCGCCCCGGCCACCACCGAGGTGCGGATGGGGGAACTGGCGGTGCGTGGGCCGGGCAAGCTCGTCCCACGCGCCGCGCAGGAGTTGCTGCTGACCCCACGCAACCGCGAAACCCTCGACCGGCTGTCGGACCTGGCCGTCGGCAGGAGCCGCGCCGCGGCCGGCGGCTGAGCCGTCAGGGTTCCAGGTCGGTGAGCGCCTTACCGCTCGGGATATCGAGCGGCACCGAGACCTGGTCGTGGGCGATCAACCAGCTGCCACTCACCTTGCGCAGGCACAGCGTTGCGCGCACCCACATGCCGTCGGTGACAGTGCCGTCGCGCAGCGTGCCGCGCAGCCTGCCGAAACCGTGCCCGTACGCCACGTCGGTGCCGGTCGTGAAGGTCAGGTCGCGGAACTCGTAGCTCAGGGTGTCGAACACCTGGAACACTCGCGCCCAGTTCTCCAGCTTCGCAGCCCTGCCCCGGTGTTGCAGGGGCGGCTCGATATCGAACGAGACAGCGTCGTCGGTGTAGAGCGCGCCGATACCGTCGAGGTCCTTGTGCCGCAGGCACTCGACCAGCCGGTCGATCTGTGCGCGGATCTCGGCGGTTTCGTCGGCAGGCCGCCGCAGCGGCGCCAGGGCTGTTGTCCAAGCGACGAGCTGTTCCAGCGTCTTGCGCAACGCGAGGTCGTGGTGCTCGCGCGCGACGAAGGTCGTGGCGTTCTCGAAATCGGTGAGTACGCCGATCGAGACCGAATGGCCGATGTCGGCCATCCCCAGCGTCCCGCACACGGTGCGCAACTGCACCACCGAGCGGGCGCCGCCGTTGACGCCGTACCCGACGAAGGCGACGGTCTTGTCGGTCCATTCCGCGAAGGCGTGGTCGAGGGCGTTCTTCAGGACGCCGGGGATGCCGCCGTTGTACTCGGGGGTGACGATGACGAACCCGTCGAACGGCGCGATCCGGGCAGCCCAGGCGCGGGTGTGTTCGTTCTCCGACGGGCCGAACATCGGGGGCGACGTCTCGTCGAAGTGCGGGAGCGGGTGGTCGCGCAGGTCGACGAGCTCGAATTCGGCGTCGCCGCGTCGCGACGCCGAATCCAGTACCCACCGGGCGACCTGGACTCCGTTGCGGTTGGATCGAGTGCTGCCGAGAATGATGCCGATTCTGATCATGCCCTTCCGACGACGCGGACACCGGAAATGTCAGGCCCTCACAGATCGGGTCGCTGTTTCGTCGGTCATGGTGAGGGAACCGACCGCGAGGAGCCGATCATGACCGACCCCCACCTGTCCGAGGTGATGAGTGAGCGCCGCCAGTTGCTCAATCTCGCGTACCGGCTGCTCGGATCGCTGGCCGAGGCCGAGGACGTGGTACAGGAGACCTATGCGCGCTGGTACGCGATGAGCGAACAGCGTCGCGCCGAGGTGACCACGCCCGGCGCCTGGTTGACGACAGTGGCGGGACGCATCTGTCTCGACCTGCTCGGCTCCGCCCGCGCCCGCCGGGAACGCTATGTGGGCGAATGGATTCCGGAACCCGTCCCCGGCCGCTCCGACTTCTTCGGCGGTACCGCGGCGCCCGACCCCGCCGACCGGGTGACGCTCGACGAGTCGATCAGCATGGCCTTCCTCGTCGTGCTCGACTCCATGACCCCCGCCGAGCGGGTGGCCTTCGTGTTGCACGACGTGTTCCGCTACTCCTTCGCCGAAATAGCCGAGGTGGTGGGGCGCACTCCGGCCGCGTGCCGTCAGCTCGCCTCGAGCGCCCGCCGTCGCATCGACACCTCGCCGCGCCCACCCGAAACCGCACGCGCCGAGGTGGTGCGGAATTTCAAACGGGCCTGGGAGGCGGGCGATATCGAGGGGCTCGTCGGGTTGCTCGACCCGGCCGCGGTCGCGACGGCGGACAGCGGCGGGCTGGTCCCCGCCTTCCTGGAGCCGCTGGTGGGCAGCAGTGAGATCGCGACGACGTGGATCCACATCGGCACGCGGTTGTCGACGGTGGTGCTGGTGGAGCGCATGGTGAACGGGCAGCTCGGTCTGGTCGCCGAGGCCGACGGGAAGGTCATCTCGGTCTACTCGTTCGACATCGTCGACGACCGGATCAGCCGGATCTGGGTCATGCGGAATCCGGAGAAACTGCGCGCGTGGAGAGGCTAGGGGTCGCTGCGGGGAATGCGGCCGTCGAGGTCGGTGAATCCGTACTCCTCGGCCAGATCGGCGACCTTCCACGCCTTTCCGGTGCGCGCGAGCCGGTCGGGGTCGGCGGCGAGGGCGACTACGGCCCGGCCGGGAAACCGCGGTGTTTCGGCGGCGTTCAGGTCGAAGGTTCCCTCGCCGGGCAAGGTCACCAGGCGGCGGCCCTGGTCGTCGGCGGGAACCATTTGCAGCAGTTCGGTATTCACGATGCCGGGCCAGAGGGATACCGCGGTGGTCGCGGTGCCGTCGAGATCGTGGGCGAGGTCGGCGGTGAGCCGGTCGAGGGCGGTCTTGGCGACCCCGTACACCGCGTTGTGCAGGTAGCGCTGCGAACCGGGGGAGGAGACGTTGACGATCAAACCCTTCGACTCGATCAGCAGTGGCGCGGCGAAAACGCTTGCCGCGTAATGGGATCGGACGCCGATGTCGAAGGTCTCGTCCCAGGCCGCAGGCGGCACCTCCCAGAATTTGCGGCCGAGCCAGCGGGCGGCGGCGGGGGAGTTGTAGACATTGTTCACCAGCACGTCGAGGCGCCCCTGTTCGGCGCGCACCCGCGTGAACAGTTCCTCGACCGCCCCGTCGTCGCGATGATCGCAGACCACCGCCACGCCGAGCCCGCCGAGGGCGGTCACCTCGGCGGCGGTGTCGTGCACGGTGCCGGGGAGTCTGCCCGCGGTGGTCGTGCGGCCGGTGACGTACACCGTCGCCCCCGCCGCGCCGAGTTCCTGGGCAATGCCTTTGCCGATGCCGCGGCTGGCTCCGGTCACTACCGCGACCCGTCCGCCGAGAATCTTGGGTGTTCCGCTCATGGCCTCGGGACACTACCTTGAAATAGGAACACGTTCTAGATTCTTGGAGGCGCTGGTGGAACTTCGGCATCGATTCCTGGACGCCGGCGACGTCCGGCTACATGTGACCGAGCAGGGGCAGGGGTATCCGGTGGTGTTCTGTCACGGCTTCCCACACACCGGCTATATCTGGCACCGCCAGCTCGCGGCCGTCGCCGAGGCGGGCTTCCACGCGATCGCGCCCGATCTGCGCGGCTACGGACGCACGCAGGCGCCCGACGACGTGGAGGCGTACACGAATGCCGCCGTGATCGGCGATCTGCTCGCCCTGCTCGACGACATCGGCGCGCGGCAGGCGGTTTTCGTCGGCCTCGACTTCGGTGCCCAGCTGGTGTGGGAGTTGTCGTTGCGTGCGCCCGAACGGGTGGCCGCCGCGGTGGTGCTGAACAATCCCTTCGCGCCGCGCCCGCCCCGCCCGCCGTCCGATTTCTGGACCAAGGCCGCTCAGCGCCACTTCCTGCACCTGTCCTATTTCCAGGAACCCGGTCGGGCCGACGCCGAACTCGCCGAGCGTCCCCGTGAATTCCTGGCCAGGGTGTACTACTCGCTCTCCGGGGACTACCACTACCTCGACACCTGGAAGAACCCGCCGGGGCTCGGCTATCTCGATGTCCTGCCGAAAGCCCCCGACCTGCCGTGGTCCTGGCTCAGTGAGTCCGAATTCGACACGCTGGCCACCGAATTCGAGCGCACCGGGTTCACCGGCGGACTCAACTGGTATCGCAACCTCGACCGCAACTGGCACCTCACCGAGTCGCTGGCCGGCCGTCCCGTCACCGTCCCGACCTACTTCCTCTACGGCGAGAACGACCCCGACATGGAGGGTTTCAGCGGCCGCGACCCGCTGGCCACGCTGCGCGCCAATGTGACCGATCTCCGTGCGGTAGTGCAGGTTCCCGGTGCGGGGCACCTGGTCCATCTGGAACGCACGGACCCGGTGAACGAGTTCGTGCTCAGCGCGCTCGGTGACGTGGCGCCGCGGCCGTAGCGGTCGGTTCAGCGTGCGCGGTCGTACACGAGGGCGAGCTCGCCGGAAGTACCGGCGGTGTGGCTGGTCAGTGTCCACCGGGAAGCCGGCAGCCCGTCGGTGAAGAACAGCGCGCCGCCCCCGGCGATCTCGGGAACGATCATCAGATGCAGACGGTCGATCAGATCGGCGGCGAGCAGATCGGCCACGATCGTCGGACTGGTGTTGACCAGGATGTCGCCGGTGCCGGAGCTCTTCAATTCGGTGATCACCTCGGCGGCGGGCGCGTTCACGACGCGCGTTCGCTCCCAGGGTGATTCGGTGAGCGTGCTCGACAGCACCACCTTGTCCACGTCGACGAGCCACTTCGCGTAGGCGCGGTCGCGCGGGTCGGCGTTCTCGTCGGCGGCGACGGTCGGCCAGTAGCCGAGGAATCCCTCGGCGTTGCCGCGCCCGAGAACCGCGGTTGTGGCGTCGACGTGAATTCCGCTGAGGTAGTCGCGGGCGGTTTCGGTGCTCGCGTAAGTGACGATGGCGCCGAGATCGGCCGGGCCGGCCGGTCCGTGGTAGCGGCCGTCGAGGGTGAGGCTGATGTTGGTGGTGACGCGGCGAGTGCTCATGATCGGGTTTTCCTGTCGAGGTTGTCTAGGACCTGGGACCAGCCGGTTTCGATACCGGCGATGAAAGAGGCTGCCGCCACCGTGGTTTCGGCGACGACGAGGTCGAGCCGGAATCGGGTCCCTGACCCGTCGTGCTCGAAGGTGAGGGTGTAGTGGCCGGTGAAGGAGACTTCGCCTGTCGCGTCGAGTACCGACAGGTCGAAGGCGAGGCGGTGAGATTCGTCGGCCTCGACGACTCGTCCGGCCGACCGATAACGCCCGCCGTCGTCGTCGCGGTAGTCGAGCACCACCCGCCCACCGGCAAACGGCTCGATCCGGCAGTCGGTGACGGTCATCGACGGCGGCACCCACCACTGGGCGAGCAAATCCGGATCCACCCAGTGCCGCCACAGCACCTCGGGCGCGATCCCGAACGTCCGCTCGAAGGTGAAGCTGCGACCGTCGGCCCACCGATCATGCTGTGCTGCGGCGGTTTCGGCTTCGATAGCGGCCAGATAGCGCTCCACCACATCCCGCTCGTCGGCGTGCTCCTCGATGGTCGCGAGCATCGCGCGCAACCGATTGTCGAGCTCCCGCAACGGGCCGGGTTCCACGGCGTAGACCCGCCGCTGCCCCAGTGGGAACACCGAGACGAGACCCGCCTTGGCGAGCGTTTGGAGGTGCTTGGTCGTCTGCGGCTGACGCAACCCGGTGTGGGTGGCGAGTTCGCCGACCGACCGGGGCCGCTGCGCGAGGAGTTCGACGATGCGCCACCGTGCGCTGTCGCCGAGTGCGGCTGCGATCTCTTCCATGACCAGAAGTATTCACCATGAAGAATATTCCTGTCAAGGAATACAACTGTGGCCCCCGCTTGTCAGCTGGGGGCCACAGTGCGAAACGGGGAGCCGGATCAGTCGCGGAAAGCGTCCTTGACCTTCTCGCCGGCATCCTTCAGGTTGGACTTGGCCTGGTCGCCGCGGCCCTCGTTCTGCAGATCGCGGTCGTCGGTGGCCTTGCCGGTCGCTTCCTTGGCCTTGCCGGCCAGCTCTTCGGCCTTGTTCTTCGCCTTGTCTGCCAAGCTCATGGCATTCCTTCCGGACAGAACGCTCGACCACAGGTGATCGATGGGCCATCCTTGGGACCCACGGGGCGTCTACCCGGGGCCACCGAACGCAAACAGGGCTAGGTGAGAAGGTCGGCCAGATCACCGATCACCACATCGGCGCCCGCCGCACGCAGGGCGGCCGGGCCCGTGCCGCGATCGACCCCGATCACCCGGAAACCGCCTCGACGACCTGCCTCGACGCCCGATACCGCGTCCTCGATGACGATCGTCTCGGTGGGCTCGACACCCAGTGCTCGGGCGGCGGCGAGGAACATCGCCGGATCGGGCTTGCCCGCGAGCCCGTCACGCTCGGCGACGGCGCCGTCGACGATCACCGCGAATCTGTCGAGCAGTCCGGCGGTGTCGAGCACCAGCACCGCGTTGCGCGAACTGGACACCACTCCCATCGGAATCCGGAGCGCCGCAAGAGCATTGACCAGACGCAGCGAGCCGTCGAACACGTCGACCCCGTCGCGGTGCACGATCTCGGTGAATCGCCCGTTCTTCCGGTTGCCGAGGCCGTGCACGGTGGCTGCCTCGGGCACGTCGTCGACGGTGCCGTCGGGTAGTCGCAACCCGCGCGAGGACAGCACCGCTCGCACACCGTCGATCCGTGGTTTGCCGTCGACGAGGTTGTAGTAGTCGTCATCGGTGAACGGCGCGACCTGTGGTGGCAGGAACTCGGTGAACAGCGTGGTCCACGCGCGGCGGTGCACGGCAGCGGTATCGGTCAGTACCCCGTCCAGGTCGAACAGCACGGCGGCGGCCTGCTGTACGGCCACCCGCTCGGTCATGAGGCGACGCTTTCGGGCGCACGCACCTCGACGACCTCTCCCGGCCACACCTGCACGGGATCTCCCCACACGCTGATGGTCTCGGCGGGTCCGTCGCCGATCAGCTCGAACCGGGCGTCGTGGTGGCCGAGGTCGGCGCGCACCACTCGCCCGCGCCAGTGCACCGAGAACCGCAACCGCTGCCACGACGAGGGCAGCGCGGGGGCGAACCGTAATCCGTCGCGGGTGGCCTGGAACCCGCCGAACCCGTGCGTGGCGACCTGCCAGGTGCCCGCCGCCGACGCGATGTGTATGCCCTCTTCGGTATTGCCCTGATTGTCGTCGAGATCGACGAATGCCGAACGGCCGAAATACCTTTCGGCCGTGTCCGCCTCGCCCACCCGCAAGCCGACGATGGCATGGATGGAGGGGCTCAGCGACGACTTGTGCAGTGTGCGCGCCTCGTAGAACAAGTAGTTCTGCCTGCGTGTCTCGAGCGAGTACTCCTCGGGCAGCAGATGCATGAGCATCACCACGTCGGGCTGTTTGAGCAGTGACGTGTCCTCACAGTTGAAGTGGTCGAAACCCGCCGGGTATCGCGGCATGTCGTTGTCGTCCCATTCGGTGATGGGGACGACAGTGCGCTCGAAATAGCCGTCGAACTGCTCGATCACCCCGCAGTCGGGGTCGACCGGCACGCGGATACGCCGGGCCGCATCGACCCACTGCTCGGCTTCCGCCGCCGACAACGCCAACGGTTCGGCGTGGGCGGCAAGCAGTTCCGGCTGTTCGGCGGCCATCCGCCGATAGACCGCCGCAGCCTGTTCCAGGTGCCAGCGCACCAGCCGGTTGGTGAAGGCGTTGTTGTCGACGTGGGAATGGAATTCGTCCGGCCCCATCACCGTTCGCAGCACCAGCGCGTCGCCTTCGGGTTCGCATCGCTGTACCCAGTAGCGGGCGGTCTCGAACAGGATCGGCGCACCCTCGGTGAACAGGTACATGTCGTCACCGGTGACCTCGGTGTAGCGGATGACGGCGTAGGCGACATCGGCGGTGACGTGCAGTTCCTCCTCCCTGGTGTAGAAGCGGCCCGAGCCGTCGTGGGTGTACTGCGGGCATTCCTCGCGGCCCGTGTCGGCCGATTCCCACGGAAAGCGGGCACCGGTGGCGCCGTTGTCGGCGGCGACCGCACGGGCGCCGGGCAGGGTGTGGTGGCGGTAACCGAGCAGGGCACGAGCCGCCCGCGGCTGGGTGAACAGGTAGAACGGCAGCAGCATGATCTCGGTGTCCCAGAAGACGTGGCCGCGATACCCTTCGCCGGACAGGGATTTGGCGCCGATGCTCACCGTGGGGTCGTCGGGGTTGGCGGCGATGAGCAGGTGATAGACGGCGAAGCGCAATGCCTGGGTGACGCGGTCGTCGCCGACCACCTCGCAGTCCGATTCGGCCCACAACCGTTCCCACGCCGCCGCGTTCGCGGTGCTCGCCTGGTCGAAATCGGTGACCCGCGCGACGGTCGCTCGCGCCCGATCGCCCGGTGCCGCAGCGGCTTCCGGATCGCGACTGGTGGCGACGCCGACGAATTTGTCGACGCCGACCGTCTCGCCCGCCGTCACGGCGAAGTCCACTTCGACCGCGATCGACTCGTGACTGCGCACCTCGACGCGGCGTTGCGGTGTGGTCGGCAGGTCGGTGCGCAACGCGTAGGCCAGGTCGACACCGCTGTCGATCGTCCGGCATTCGAGCATTCCCATGCCCTCGGCGAATCCGGTTCCGGTGGAACGGAAGTGGGTGGACAGCGCCCACTTGTCCCACTTGCGATCGTACCCGAACTCGGTGTCCTCACGGTAGGTGGGCAGTCGCTCGCGGTTGCGCCGGTGCCCGTCGATTCCGGTGCGGATCATCACCGTGGCCGCGCGATCCAGGGCGGTCACCCGAACCCGCAGGCAGCACAGATCGCGATCGGCCATACTCGCGAAACGTTCGGTGCGCAGCACGAATCGCGCACCGTCGGGCAGCGCGAATTCGGTCTCGCGGGTGAGGACTCCGCGGCGTAGGTCGAGCTCGCGGTGATGGCTGAGCACCGCCGCCGATTCGGTGTCGAGCCGGGTTCCGTCGGCGAACACCTCGGTGACCAGCCAGTCCGGCGCGTTCACCAGGTCGACGACCGGCGCGTCGAAGGCGTCGTACACCCCGGCCAGAAATGTGCCGGGCAGCGAGCCGGTATGCCGTTCCTCGAGCGAGCCCCTGGTACCGAGGCGGCCGTTACCGACGGTGAAGATGGTCTCGAAGTAATTGGCGCGGTGCGGGTCCCATTCGTTCTCGACAACGGTCCACGGGTTCATGGCGGCCCTCCGGGATGGTATCGAAGGTGCGGATCAGGCGGTCGCGGTCGGATGCTGGTAGCCGGTGGCCTCGTCCATGTCCTCGAGCGATTTGCCCTTGGTCTCGGGCACGAACCTGGCGACGAACAGCAGCGACAGCAGCGCGAACACCGCGTACATGCCGTAGGCGAAACCCAGTGAGAACGTCTTCAGGCTGGGGAAGCTCACCGTGATCGCCCAGTTGGCCGCCCACTGACCGGCGGCGGCGAGCGAGAGGGCCGCTCCGCGAATGCGATTGGGGAACATCTCGCCCAGCAGCACCCAGACCACCGGACCCCAGCTCATCCCGAAGAACACCACGAACAGATTGGCCGCGACGAGCGCGAGGACACCGGGAACACCGGTCAGGTGCGGTTCGAGCACCCCCTCGGCATTGGGCACCTGCGGCGCGGTCCCGAAACACACCGCCATGGTGGCCAGGGTGATGGTCATGCCGATGGAACCGGTGAGCAGCAGCGGTCTGCGCCCGACCTTGTCGACCAGCATGATCGCCACGATGGTTGTGGCGATATTGACCACCGAGGTGAACACACTGATCTGGAACGAACTGGACTCCTCGAAACCCACCGCTTCCCACAGCACGTTCGAGTAGTAGAAGATCACGTTGATGCCGACCGCCTGCTGGAACACCGAGAGCATCAGGCCGATCCAGACGATCGGGTAGATCTTGCCCGCGGGATTCTTCAGATCGCGCCACGACGGTTTGGTCTCACCCTCGAGGCTGTGCTCGATGCGGCCGATGGTCACCTCGAGGTTGCGCTGGCCGAACAGCGTCGACAGCACGCTTCGTGCTTCGGGAATCCGATGGGTCGCCACGAGGAAGCGCGGCGATTCCGGGATCGTCGAGGCGAGCAGGCCGTAGACCACGGCCGGAACCGCCATCGACAGGAACATCCACCGCCAGGCTTCGAGCCCGAACCACAGCTGCTCGCCCGCGCCGCCCGCCAGATGCGCCAGGACGTAGTCGACCAGCAGGGACAAGAAGATACCGAGGACGATCGCGAGCTGTTGCAGCGATCCGAGCCGGCCGCGAATGTTGGCGGGGGAGGTCTCGGCGATGTAGGCGGGCGCGATCACCGAGGCCACGCCGACGCCGAGCCCGCCGATGACACGGCCGAGTACCAGGACCCACAGGTCGGGGGCGAAAGCCGTGCCGATCGCGCTGATCAGGAACAGCAGGGCGGCGATCTTCATGACCTTGATGCGGCCGATGCGGTCGGCGATGCGGCCCGCCGTCATGGCACCGGCGGCGGCGCCGAGCAGTGCCGAGGCGACGGCGAAGCCGAGCGCTGCGTCGGCGACGTCGAATTCGTCCTGAATCGCGGCGACGGCGCCGTTGATCACGGCGCTGTCGTAGCCGAAGAGCAAACCGCCGAGCGCCGCTACCGACGCGATGCGGACGACCTGCCCATTACTCGCGGAGTCGCCGTCCGGCAGGTCCGGCCGGTCGGTTGTCGCGCCACCCTCATGCATCGGTCCGATCCTCTCCGCGGCGAGACGAGTGCCTCGCGGGCCGACCGTGAACGGTCACGGCCAAGCCATCCGAATGGAACTGTGTACAGGCGGAACTCTCCGCCGATTGTCGCACTCCCGCAGGCGCACCGGCCGTCACGCACGCCGCGCCCGGGCGAGCCGTCGTCGTATTCGACCGGCCGAATTCGGGTAAAGCGGGCAACGAGGCCCGGATTGCCGGGCCCTGTGCGAAGGAAAGGCGAACGATGACGCTACGGAGGAAGGCCTGCGCCACGGCGCTCGCCGTGGCCGCGCTCGGCACGCTGGCGGCAGGGTGTGCCGAGGCGGAGAAGGCGGTCAACAAGGGTGGGGACACCCCGTGCAGTGAATTCACCGCGCAGGACACGGAAAAGAAGCGCACCACCGTCACCAAGTTCCTCGAGCAGGAACGGGGCGAGGACGCGCAGATCGATCAGAACACCATCGACCTGTCGATCGGCGCGATCGACCTGATGTGCAGTGCCCAGGCGAACCCGGATACGCCCATCAAGGAGGCCGATCTCACGGGTGCGCTGGTTCCGAAGTAGTCGGACGCGGCACAGCGACGGGGCCGCAGTGTGATTCAGGGACGATGGCGCTGCTCGTAGGCGGCCCGGTCGGCATCGGCGCGACGACGTTGCGCTGCGAAGGCGAGTTCGGGATCGAACCCGTGGCTGACCAGCCGGTGCCTGCGGTAGACGTACACCAGCGCGACGGTGAAGTAGATCAGCGGCAGATACAGCAGCGCCATCATCGACAACCCGATCCACAGCGGCCCCGGCGTCAACAGGAACAGGCACAGCAGCGGCAGCACCGGAACCAGTATGCGCAGCAGATATCGTCGCGTCGCGCCGGGGCCGGTGAGGTCGGCGAGCACCCAGTCCGACATCGACGGCGGCAAGGTGGCACCGCCGATGTAGCGCAGGCGCTGCCAGAGGTTCGGGGTGGTCATCGGTTCTGCCTCGATTCCTCGGCGCGGCGTGCGGCCGTGTTCACCCGGCCCAGCACATCGCGCAGTTCTTCCAGTTCGGCCAGGCTCACGCCGAGTCGTTCCACCACTGCGGGCGGAATGCGTTCGGCCTCGGTACGCAGCGCGCGTCCCGCCGCGGTGAGGTCGATCAGCAGGGTTCGCTCGTTGTTGGGGTCGCGGCGGCGGGTGAGGAGCCCGGCGGACTCGAGCCGTTTGAGCAGCGGTGACAGCGTGGCCGAATCGAGCTGGACGGCATCGGCGACGGCTTTGACCGACATCGGCGTCTGGCCCCAGAGCGCGAGCATCACCAGGTACTGCGGATGGGTCAGGCCCATCGGCTCGAGCAGCGGGCGGTAGACGGCAAGGACCGAGCGGTTGGCCACGGCGAGGGCGAAACACACCTGCCGATCCAGCCGCAGCGGGTCGTCGATCTCGGTCACGCAGCCAGGTTAGCCCATGAACAGTTAGTGCACAAAGTATCTGTTGTTTGGCTCACTCACCTGCGGGTATCGTCCCAGCACGCTCGTTCACGCCGGTGGAGGAGGATCGCCGTGGGTAGGCCCGCACAGGTACCGACTGTCGGAGTCGAAGAGGAGTTCCTGCTCACCGACCCCGTCAGCGGCGCGCCCGCACCGAAGAACACCGAGGTCGCCGCCACCGCCGAGAAGGCAGGCATCGATCTACAGCTCGAGCTGACCAGCTGTCAGGTGGAGACCAGCACCGGCGTACACACCGACATCGGTGAGCTGCTCACCGAACTGCGCACCTCGCGCCGGCGGGTCGCCGAATGCGCCGCACAGCACGACGCCTCCCTGCTCGCGGTCGCCGTGCCGCCGACGGTCCCCGAGGGGTACCCGGTCACCGATACGCCGCGCTACCAGCGCATCGCCCACACCTTCGGCATGATCGCCCACGAGCAGGGGCTGTGCGGGTGCCATGTGCACGTCGGGGTGCCCGACCGGGCGACGGCGGTGCAGGTGAGCAACCACGTGCGTCCGTGGTTGCCGGTGCTGCTCTCGCTCACCGCGAATTCGGCGATCTATCGTGGCCGCGAGACCGGGTACGCGAGCTGGCGCAGCATTCTGTGGCGGCGCTGGCCGAGCGCGGGACCGCCACCGTATTTCTCTTCCCTGGACGAGTACGAGGCGATCGTGGCGATGATGCTCGCCAGCGGAAGCATCCTCGACAACAAGATGGTGTATTGGGACATCCGACTGTCGGAATCCTTTCCCACCGTGGAGGTCCGGGTGAGCGACGTGCCCGCAACGGCCGAGGAATCGGCTTTGCTCGCCGCGCTGATCCGGGGGATCGTGAGCACCGGATTGGACGCGATCGCCCGCGACGAACCCGCCACGGCGGTGCCGAGCGAGGTGCTGCGCGCGGCGTATTGGAACGCCGCGCACTCCGGCTTCTTCGGTGACGGGCTCGACCCGATCGAGGGCCGGGTGCTGCCGCATCGCGAACTGCTCGCCCTGCTCATCGAACGGATCGGCCCAGCGTTGCGCGAGGCGGGCGACCTCGAGTTCGTGACAGGGGCGGTCGCCGCCCTGGCCGAGCGCGGCAACGGCGCTTTTCGTCAGATGCGTGCTCTACGCTCGCGACACGAAATCGCCGATGTGGTCACGGAGTCGGCGAAAGCCACCCTGGAAGGATGCCCATGAGCCGCCACGTACAGATCACCTTCGACGCGCACGACCCACGAGCGCTGTCGATCTTCTGGCGCGAAGTGCTCGGTTACGTGCACCCCGGCCCGCCCGGTGTAGAACTTCCCGAGGGCGCCGACCCGCTCGCCGCGTGGGACGAGTTCCTCACCCGTATCGGAGTGCCTGCCGAGGACCGCAATTCGCGCTCGGCGATCGAGGACCCCGACGGGGAAGGCCCGCGTGTGTTCTTCCAGCGGGTGCCCGAGGACAAGGTCGCCAAGAATCGCGTCCACCTCGACGTGCGGGCCGCGCCCGGCCTCCAGGGCGAGCAGCGCATGACCGCCCTGGAAGCCGAATGCGAGCGCCTGGTCGCCCTCGGAGCCACCCGCCTGCGGCGTTTCGAGCCGGAACCGCCCATGAGCGCCGGGTTCATCGTGATGGCCGATCCCGAGGGCAACGAGTTCTGTTTGGACTGACGGGCTCAGACCAGATCACGGGGTATCCGGCGGTGCCAGTTCTGTGAGTACACCCGGTTGCGCAGCGAGCGCGGGTCGGCGGGGGAGTCCTCCAGTTCGTAGGCGTCGAGCTGGGCGTCGATGACGAATTCGTCGGCGGTGCACCGTAATACGGTGTCGGTGACCACCTCGGTTCGCCAGTCGTCGCGTTCCAGGCGGCGCACGGTGCGGGTCTGCCCGCGCACGGAGGTGACGTCGTTGTCCTGGAAGCTGAACCATTCCGTGGTGGCGCGGCGCACCGAGGTCCCGATGTCGTCGAGCACGATCGTGCCCTGGTCGTTCTCGATCTCCAGGGTCGACACCCCACTGGCCAGATCGCGCTGGACCTTCCAATGGTGTTGTCCCGGTTCGACATGCGTCGCGGGCGCGGGTGGCGCGGCCTCCGGTTCCCCGAAGGGGCGAAGGGTCGCGTCCTCGGCCCGCGGCGCGCGTTGCGGAAGGGTCAGCGTGCTCGTTCCGGTATTGATCGTGAGCATCACCGGTTCCGGCGACGGCCAGGCCAACGGCCAGTACGACGACGACACCGAGAGCCGGATCCGGTGCCCGGGCGGGAACGAATGCGCGATTCCGTTGAGCGGCAGGTGAACCCGATAGGTGCGCCCCGGCTCGAGCGGACGTGGTTCGGCGCTGCCGTCGCGGTGGGTGAGGTTGAGCAGGCCGTAGGTGACCCGGGTCGCCTCGCCGTTGGGTGCCACGTCCGAGAGCCGGGCGGCCAGCATCGCGTTCGGGCGGTCCGCCGAGACCTCGAGGTCCAGGGTCGGCAGGCCGAGGATCTCGCACGGCTGGTCGAGGGTCTCGGTCTCGAACACCAGTGAGCCACCGTCCTCGTCGCGCTGGTCCGACGGCAGGTCCGGAGTCGCGGCGTAGGACGCCCACTTGCCCGCGAACATGCCGACACTCAGCGGCGACTGCAGGTGCACGTGATGCGTCGGTGCCGGCTCCTCGCCGAGGGCGTAGCGGCCGAGCACGAACCGGCGCGGTTCGATGTTCGGTGAGTGCCAGCTCGGCTCGCCCACCCAGCGGCCGGGGCGGTCCTCATAAGACGGGTGCGGGGACACGCTGTCCTGCAACCACACTCGCAGCATCGGTTCGTCCATGATGGCGGTGTCGCGGCCCTTGAGCCAGTGGTCCCACCACCGCACCATCTCCTGCAGGAACCCGATGGCCGGGCCGGGCACACCCAGATGCGGATACTTGTGCCCCCACGGGCCGATCAACCCCAGGCGCGGCACATCGAGGTGCTCGAGCAGGCGGAAGATCGCATTGGTGTACCCGTCGGCCCAGCCGCCGACGGCGAGCACCGGACACTGCACAGCGCTGTAGTCCTCGTTCACCGAGGCGCGCTTCCAATAGTCGTCGCGGCGTTGGTGTTCCAGCCACTGCTCGATCCACAACCCGCTGCCCGAGAGACGTTCGTGCCACATCTCGCGCCACCGGTCACCGACGATCGCCGGGTCCGGCGGGAGGCTGTTGAAGGCGAACATCACCGTCGCCTCGGACAGGTTGTCCGACAACAGGCACCCGCCCATGTAGTGCATGTTGTCGACGTAGAGATCCTCCGTCGCCGACGCGCTGACGACGGCTTTGAGCGCGGGTGGCCGGTGCGCGGCGACCTGGAGGCTGTTGAAACCACCCCACGAGATGCCCATCATGCCGACATTGCCGTCGCACCAGGGTTGTTCGGCCAGCCACGCGATGACGTCGCAGGCGTCGTCGTGCTCGGCGGGCAGGTACTCGTCGTGGAGCACACCGTCGGAGTCGCCGCTGCCGCGCAGGTCCACCCGCACCGACACGTACCCGTGGCCCGCGAGATAGGGGTGGTTCAGCGCGTCACGGCCGCGGGTCAGGTCCCGCTTGCGGTACGGGATGTATTCGAACACCGCGGGCAGCGGTTCCTCGGTGACCGGCCGCCAGATGCGGGCCGCCAGCCGGGCGCCGTCGCGCATCGGGATGAAAACGTTCTCGGTGACCCGCACCTCGTACGGGAACGACTCGACCGTGTGCACTCAATCGACCTCCTCGAATTCGAACGGCAGTGCCTCGAGACAGTCCTGGTAGCGCTGCTCCAACTCGTCGTGGTCGGCGGCGCCGAGATAGAGGGTGGCCAGTTTGTAGCGGTAGGGGTCCTGGTTGGGCAGCTCCGAGAGCCGCTCACCCGGGGCCACATCGATGTTCACCACCGTGTCGGGGAACCTGCGGCGCAGGGCCTCGATCTGCGACTCGTCGGGCACGCGGGTGACGACACCGTCCTCGTAGCGCGGCACCATGCATTGCGCGGCGACGGCGAAACGCCCCTTGCGGTGCGGCATTTCGGGGGTGCGCCCGAGTGCGACGTCGATGGCGACAGCGTGGTTGGAGGTGCCGTCGACCTTGACGAACAGGTCGCTGTGCGACTGCGAGATGCGCGTGTTGATCTCGATCAACCACAACTTCCCGGTGTCGGCGTCCCACATGAACTCGGAGTTGAAGCAGCCGTTGTCGTAACCGACGTGGCGCAGATAGCGTTCGCTGACCTCGATCATGGTGTCGCGCACCGACTCCGGCACCGTGCGCGCCGGGTAGTCCAGGTGGGCGAAGCTGTGCCCGGTGGCGTCCTTGCGCATGTCGAACACGCCGTGCACCCGGTACTCACCGGCGGCCATCGACCCCTCCGGCGCTGCCTGGGTTCCGGTGACGATCTGCTCGGCCAGACACGTGCGGCCACCGGCCACGCGCACGTCCTCCGGCACCGTCACCCGGGCGAGGGCCTGGTCGAACGGGTCGGCGATGCGGCCGATCTCGGCGCGGATGGTCTCGGTCGCCGTTGCGAATTCCTCGGGGTCGTGTACCTCGAAACCCAGTTGCGAGGAGTGCGCCTTCACCGGCTTCACCCAGAACGGGAAATCGAGATCGATGCTGTCGAGGGCGTTCGGGTCGAAGGGGTCGAACGCGCAGAAATCCGGAACGCATTCGGGTACCGACTCGCGTTGCAGTATCCGGCTCCACAGTTTGTGCTCCGAACGCAGCACGCTCTCGAGGCTCGGTGCGGGCAGGCCGCGTTCCGCGGCGAGGATGGGCACGATCACACTCGTGGGGAAATCCCAGTGGGCGATGATGGCGTCCACCGTGCCGTCGAAGGCATCCAGTTCGGTGCGGGCCCGGTCGAGCAACTCGTCGAAATCGAACTCCTCGGCCTTGACCAGCGAGTCGTAGTCGAGCAGTCCGTGCAGGCGCAGGCCGCCGGGAATCTCGACTGTGCTGATCTCGGCTCGCTGCAACTCGGTCAGACCGGGGACGAAAACATTCTTCATTGGTGGCGTCTAACCGGAACGGGCGGTCCGAAACAGGGCGCGACCCGGCGATCACCGGTCGTTTCCCGGCGGCGGTTCAGGGAACGCGCGAGCAGTGAGATGTGCACGGCGAGGACAGGTGGCCGGTGGATGACGGAAGTGACGATCGGTGTACTCGCCGACCCCGACCTGGCTACGCGGCTCGCCCGCTCACTGCGCGACGACCTGCCGGATGAACTCGCCCGGGTCGTCGGCGAACAGGTCGAGTGGCGGGTGCTCGTCAACGACGATCCGTTCGAGGCGATGTATCCCGACAGCGTCCACCTGATCGACAAGGCCCGCGAATACGTCCGGGAAACCACCTGGGACCTGGCGTTGTGCGTCACCGACCTGCCGTTGCGCGACGGGCGGTCGGTGCTGGTCGCCGATATCGACCCGGCGCATCAAGTCGCCCTGATCTCGCTACCCGCGCTCGGTGGGATGCGGCTGCGGCAGCGGTTGCGCAACCTTGCGGTGCGAATCGTCGAAGCCCTGCGCTCGCGTCGCTCGGCCGCGCTTACGCGATCGAATGCGCGCGGGCTGCGAGTGGTGGAGCAGGGCGGCGAAATGCGATTGGTGCGGTCCGTGCGGTTCGGCTCGCTATTCCTGCTGGCGGGGATGGTGCGCGCGAATCGGCCGTGGCAGCTGGTCGTCGGGTTGTCGTCGGCGCTGGCCGGTGCGATGGCCGGAACGGCATTCGGGGTGCTGTACTCCTCGATCTGGTTGCTGGCAACGGCGATGGGGCCGCTGCGGTTGACGGGAATCACGGTGTCGGCGCTGGTTGCCTTGTCGGCGTGGATCATCGCCGGGCACGGGCTGTGGGAGCGACGGATCGACGGCCGGGACGATCGGTATCTGGCGTTGCGCAACGCGGGAACCGTGAGCACCGTCGCCGTCGGCACCATCGTGTTCTTCCTCGCGCTGTACTCGATCACCCTGGTGGCGGTGGCCGTCGTCATCCCGCCGGACTACCTGACCAGCACTCTCGGCCGCCCGTGCGGCCCCTCCGACTACCTGACGATCGCCCTGATGGCGACGGTACTCGGCACGGTGGCAGGCGCGGTCGGCTCGGGCCTCGAAGACGATGTGACCGTACGCAAAGCCACCTACGGCTACCGCGAACAAGAGCGTCGCCGGGTCGCCGAAGACCAGCGTCGAGCCCGAGAGCGATAGGCGCACAGCATGATCAGGGCTGTTTCGGATCACGGGCCAGCTGACCGGGCGTCGTCGGGGAGACCACCGGATATCCTCGATACCGGTGGTGGTGAAGGGACGCCCACCGGGACGGAGCGCCGGCTGATGGGCGTCAGGACAGTGGCACGAGGGCTGGTCGTCGCCCTTGCGGCGGTCGTCGTCGTTGCGTCGTGTGCGCGAACGAGCAGGCGAGCGCGCCGACCTCGCCGATCGCCCCTTCGACCGCGCCGAGCCGGTCCGAGGGCGTACCCGATCTCGGGGTGCCCGAGGTGGTCGCGCAGGGAATCGAGGTGCCGTGGGGACTGGCCTTCCTCCCCGACGGCACCGCATTGGTGGCCGAACGGGACTCCGGGCGGATTCTGCGGGTGGTACCGGGCCGCACTCCTGAGCCGTTCTTCGAGGTGCCGGGTGTGGTGGCGCGCGGGGAGGGCGGCCTGCTCGGTCTCGCCGTCCGCGACGACTACGTGTACGCCTACTTCACCGCGTCCGACGACAATCGCATCGTCCGATTCCGGCCGGGCGGACCGGTGGAGGTGGTGTTCAGCGGAATCGCCAAGGCGGGCAACCACAATGGCGGGCGCATCGCCTTCGGGCCCGACGGAATGCTGTATGTCGGCACCGGGGATGCCGGGCAGCCGTCGCGGTCGCAGGATCCCGGCAGTCCGAACGGCAAGATTCTGCGGCTGACAGCCGAGGGTGCGCCCGCGCCGGGAAATCCCACGCCCGGTTCACCGGTGCTGAGCACGGGGCACCGCAATGTGCAGGGCTTGGCCTGGGACCGGACCGGCACGCTGTACGCGGCGGAGTTCGGGCAGAACCGCCTCGACGAGATCAACCGCATCGAACCCGGCCGCGACTACGGGTGGCCCGACGTCGAAGGCGGGGGCGGCGCCGACCGGGGTTTCACCGATCCGTTGCTCACGTGGTCGACCGACGAGGCCTCACCATCGGGTATCGCCATCGCAGGCGACACCCTCTACGTCGCCGCCCTGCGCGGCGAAAGACTCTGGACAGCAACCCTTTCCGGTGCAGACCTGACCGCGCCCCGCGACTACCTGCGCGACACCTACGGCCGCCTGCGCACAGTCGCGGTCGCCCCCGACGGCGCCCTCTGGCTCACCACCTCCAACACCGACGGCCGCGGCGACCTCCGCGACGGCGACGATCGGATCCTGCGCTTCCCGGCCCGCTGAGCGACCCATCGATATTTCGATGTCCGATATCGGCAAGCCTATTGGTCATCGGATGCGGCCCGGCCTACCTTCGGGTGGCGGAACCGTTCGACAGGCGGTCTCCCCACTGAGCCCGAAGGAGCTTCGATGGCTAAATTTCTGTTCGTGATGACCGGCGCGGATCACTGGACCCTGGCCGACGGCACCGAGCACCCCACCGGCTACTGGGCCGAGGAATTCGTGGCACCCTACGAGGCCTTCACGGGGGCGGGCCACCAGATCGTGGTCGCCACCCCGGGTGGTGTCGTACCGCCCGTCGACACGGGCAGCCTCGAGGCGGAGGTCAACGGCGGCGCCGCCGGTGCGCAGCGCGTCAGGGAGGTGATCGAGGGCGCCAAGGAGCTGCACGATCCGGTGCGACTGGAAGATGTCGACCTGGCCGAATTCGATGCCGTCTACTATCCGGGCGGCCACGGCCCGATGGAAGACCTTGCGGTGAACAAGGATTCGGGCGCGCTCCTCAACGCCGCCCTCGCCTCCGGCAAGCCCCTGGCGGTCGTCTGCCACGCACCCGCCGCGCTGCTGGCCACCACCGGCGACGCGGGCGTCTCGCCGTTCGCCGGGTACCGCCTCACCGGCTTCAGCAACGCCGAAGAATCCCAGGCAGGCCTCGCTGACAAGGCGAAATGGTTGCTCGAGGACCGTCTCGTCGCGCTCGGTGCCGACTACACCTCGGGCGAACCGTGGGCGCCGCACGTTGTCACCGACCGCAACCTGTTCACCGGTCAGAACCCCGCCTCGTCGGCTCCACTGGCCGCCGCGGTCCTCAAAGCTCTCGCCTGAAGCCGCTCAGGCGTCGACGGTGATGTCCCAGCGGGCCCGCGCCGACATCACCTCGGCGCGGTGGCGCACCGACCATTCGGCGACCACGTCGAGCACCGTGAGCAAGCTGCGTCCGACCGGTGTCAGGGTGTACTCCACCTGCACCGGCACCGTCGGATAGATCCGGCGGGCCACCAGGCCGTCGCGTTCGAGTCGGCGCAGGGTCACCGTGAGCATGCGCTGGGAGATGCCGGGCACGCTCCGGTGCAGTTGCAGAAAGCGTCGTGCCCCACCGATCAGCTCCGTGATCACCAACACCGACCACTTGTCGCCGATCCGGTTCAGCACGTCGCGCACCTCGCACGCCGCGTGGCGCAGATCCGGCGCACACCGGTCGGCGACCAGCATCGTGCCACCGCCGGTCCGATCGAATTCGTCGTGTCGAAGCATCCAATTTTCCTAACCTCGGGCTGTATCGCACCAGCTTGACGCCGCGAACAGCCCGGAACAACGACGATCTTCTCGCCGCAGCGGTAAGCCGGGCTTACCGATAGGAGGCTGCCTCGGCTGCTGTCGCGGCCTCGAGTACGAGTTCGGTGAACCGTTCCGGATGGATCAGGGGCAGATAGTGTCCGGCGCCGGCGACGACGATCAGGCGGCCGTCGCGGCACTGCCGCAGGAACCGGCGCTCCTGCACGCGGAAGTGATCGTGGCGGCCGTTGACCAGGGATATCGGCCCCGCATAGGAGCCGAGGGCGGCGAGCACGTCGAAGCCGCTCAGTTCGTCGACGACATCGGGGATGACCTCGGTCGCGATACCCGCGGTCTCGACGGCGCGGGCGATGGCTGGTGGAAGGACCCGGTCGAACACGCGTGAACTCGCCCGTTGGCCACCGTCGGGCTGCCGCGAGAGCACTCGATGCATCACAGTGAACGGTGTCATCAGAGTTCGCGTGGGCACGCACGTCGAACCCGCGACCACGAGCCCCGCCACCTTCGCCGGAGCCATTTCCGCAGTGGCGATACCGACGTACCCACCCAGCGAATGTCCGACGACTAGGGCGCGGCCGCCGAGGGAATCTATTGCCTCGCAGACCGTTTCGGCGGACCCGGCGACGGTGAACCGTTCGCCGCGTCTGCGCCCGTGGCCGGGCAGGTCGACAGCGGTGACAGGGCGCACCCGGCCGGCGCGGTCGGCGACCAACGTCCAGGCCGCCCCGCTCATCCGAATTCCATGGACGAAAACCACCGGTAGACGGTCCGGCATAGCTACCCCTCCTCAGGTAATACAACGCAACGTTGCGTTGCAAAGGTACCTCTGCTGACGATGCAACGCAACGTTGCGTTGTATTGTTGGGCGGGTGACGACCTCGGGCCCGCGAAAAGCCGAAACCATCTACCTCTGTGCTCTGGAGTTGCTGGCCCGGGACGGCTACGACGACCTGACGATGGAGGCGGTCGCCCGACGGTCCGGTGTCAACAAGACGACGCTCTACCGCTGGTGGCCGTCGAAAGACGCGCTGCTCGCCGCGGCGCTGACTGTTGCCGCGCCCCTGCGCATTTCGATTCCCGACACCGGCACCTTCGAAGGTGACCTCACCGCGCTCGGGCTCGAGATCGGCCGGCTGCTGACCGCCGAGGACACCTCGCCCATCGTCACAGCGGTCCTGTCCGCGTCGGCCTCACGCCCCGAGCTCGCCTCGGTGGGGCATCGCTTCTTCAGCGATCGGCTCGAACGCGAGCAGGTGATCTTCGACCGCGCCGCCGCACGGGGTGAGATCCCGGCCGGACTCGATCCGGCGGTCGTCGTCGACCTGCTCGCGGGTTCGTTGTGGACGCATCTCGTGCTGCGCGGTGAAGGGTTCAGCGAGTCGTATGTGCGCACGGTGGTTGGTGTCATCGTGCGCGGGACGCGCTCGCGTCCGGCGTGATGCGCTCGCTTACCGGCCGGTGCGCAGCCGCACGTGTGCGGTATCGCCCTCGGCCAGCTCTTCGGCCTGCAGGACCGGCTTCTTCATGGGCAGGATGTATGTGCCGCGCTTCTTGTCCGGGAACACCGATGTCGACCAGGTGGTCGCGCCGACAGAGGCCGTGACCGGGACGGCGCCGAAACCGGGTCCGGTGCGGGGATGCCGGTCGGCGATATCGTCGGCGACCGGCTCGGGGACCGCGACGAAATGCCAGGTGGCGCCTGGTGCCTGCCAGACCTCGGCGGCGAATTCGTACTCCCACGGCTTCATGCGCGCAGAATAGCGCCGGGCACCGACAGGTTCCGGTCGGCAACGGTGTTGTTGCGGGTTCGACTCGGTGTGGACCCGGGGAGGGTGGTGAGGTGGGAGCCGAGCGGCGGCGAAGTACTGTCTCGGGCGTTCATCAGCCCAGCAGGAACGACAGAGGAGACGAATGTTCACCCGATATCGTCTGACCGGAGCCGTTGTTCTCGCCACCGCGTCGATCGGGCTCGTCCCGTTCGCCGCACCGGGCATCGCCGCGCCACCCGGTGCGAACCAGGCGGAGCCGATCATCACCTGCACCCAGAACGGCACCGTCTCCTGGGCGGGCGACGGGCTGGGGGAGAAGCCGACCCGCGTCGAGTGGTCGGCCACCACCGAGTTCACCGACTGCGCGGGGTCCGCCGTCGACGAGGGTGGGCCGTACCCCGTGAGCATGGCGGAGCAGGGCACCGAGGTGGCCTCCTGCGAGGGGAAGGTGACCGTGCACGAGGGCACGGGCACCATCACCTGGTCCGACGGCAGCACGAGCACCACCAGCAGCAAAGCCGCGGGCAACCAGACCAAGTCCAAAGGTGGTGGCCCGGCCACCTTCCCGATCACCATCGACTCCGGCACGCTCGCCGGGCACTCCGCCACCGACGACAACACCGTGACCACCGAACAAACCTGTCCCGGGGTCACCGAAGCGGCGCTGACCGGCACGTTCACCGTGCACTGACGCCACGAGCGTCGCCGGAATCCCTCCGGCGACGCTCGTCGGGCATCAGTTCGGCCCGGCGACGATATCGGCCCACTCGCTCAACAGCTCCCATGCTGTTGCCACGTGTTCGAGGCGGGTCGCGCAGCCACCGATCGCCACGCGAAGAGCGAACTGCCCGCGAATCATGGTGTGCGACAACAGGACCCGGCCCGTCCCGTTGACAGCGTCCAGCAGGGCCCGGTTGACGTCGTCGGCGGCGCGCAGGCGGAAACAGATCACCGACAGCGGATGCGGCGCGAGCACGTCGAACCGGTCGTCGGCCTCGACCCACGCCGCGAACTGCTGCGCCGCCGACACGCTGTAGCGAATGTGCTCGCGCAAACCGGACGCGCCGTACCAGCGGATCACCGCCCACAACTTCAGTGCCCGGAACCGGCGGCCCACCGGCAGTTGCCAATCCCGATAGTCCACCACCGCACCGGACTCCGTCGCGCTGTTGCGCAGGTATTCCGGCAGTACCGACAGCACGTCCGTCAGCGCCGAGCGGTCGGCTAGGTAGCAGGCGTCGAATTCCAAGGCGGTGAGCAACCATTTGTGCGGATTGGTCGCGTAGGAATCGGCGAAGTCCGCCACGCCGTCGTTGACCCAGCGCAGCTCCGGGCACATCGCGGCCACGCCCGCGTACGCCGCGTCCACGTGCAACCAGGCGCCGAATTCGCGACAGACCGGGCCGATGAGGGGAACCGGGTCGATGGCGCCCGTGGAGGTGGTGCCGACCGTCGCCATCACCAGCACGGGTATCCGGCCGGCCGCGGCGTCGTGTGCCATCGCCGTACGCAGTGCCATCGGGTCCATCGACAGGTCCGCGCGGGTGTCGACGAAGCGGATGGCGCTGGTACCGAGACCCGTTATCCGCGTGGCTTTTTCGAAGCCGCAGTTCGCTTCGGCCGAGGTGTAGACGACGTAGCGGCCACGCTCGACGCCCGCACGCGCGACCTGTCCGCCCGACGCCCGCTGCAGGGCGGCCAGCAGGGCGATCAGCATCGCGGTGCTCGCGCCGTCCTGCACCACACCGCCACCGCCGCCCGCGAAGGTGAAACGCTCGGGTAGCCCGATCAAACCGGCCAGCCAGTCGAGAACGAGCTGTTCCAGCTCGGTGCACGCCGGTGCGGTCTGCCAGAGCATGCCCTGTACGCCCAATCCGGAGATCAGCAGTTCGGCCAGCGCCGAGGGGCCCGACGCCCCGCTCGGGTAGTAGGCGAGGAAGCCGGGATGCTGCCAGTGTGTCGAGCCGGGCACGACGATCCGATCCATGTCGGCGAGCAGTGCCTCGAACGGTTCGCCGGTCTCGGGCGGCTCGGCAGGCAGTTGTGCGCGGACCTCACCGGGAACGACGCTCGACCGCACCGGCAACGACTCCACCCGCTCCCAGTAGTCGGCCACCCAGTCCACCACGGCCCGGCCGTGCGCCCGGAATTGGGCAGCCGTCATATGCGGGGGAACGGGTGCGAGGACATGCTGATGTGCTGGAGCAACGCGCGGGGTGGTCGCCACCGATCAGAGGGTAGAGGTCCGCCGCGCCGATCCGCCGCGCTGCGAGGCGTGTCGGCGCAGCCGACGCGGCGCTGAAACGGGTTCTCGTCCGGAAGCGCAGGGATCCGGTCCCGTCCAACGGGTGAGTTGAGACACGAAAGTGGTTGTCGGGCAACAGGATTGCTACACTCCTGCCTGGTGGAGCGAGCGGCGGGGACCGCAGACCTCGACGCTCTCTCCACCTCCGATTGTGCTCCTCGGTCAGGACCTTTTCGAGTCGCTCCCGTCCCGTGCGCGGGTCGATGGAACGCCGGTGTTTCGGTGGTTGCCGTCTGGGCAAGCGCACACCATGGCAACTGACGAGCAAAATGGCACCACACCGTCACCTGCGAGCGCGGCCGAGGACTTGGTCACCGTCGACATGTTGCGAGAACTGCTGGGCGCCGACGACGCGCAGGCCTGCCTGGTTCTCGAAGGTGGACGGGTGCGGGTCGTCCCGGGATCAGAGGACGAGCAGAGCGGGATGGTCGTCGTCAGCCGGGCGGAGGTTCAGCGGCGGCTCGGCGCGAACCCGGACCCGACCGCGCTGACCGAACAGGCGGCCCTGCTGGACAGCGAAGTCCGCTTGCTGGGCGCCTGATCGCTGTCGGCGACGTCGGGGATCTCGTCGTCGCCCACGCGGCGCCGGTGCCCTGCGGATCGGCTCTCAGACCCGGTACATGCCGTCGATCTCATCGGCGAACCGCTCGGCGACCACGTGCCGCTTCACCTTGAGCGTGGCGGTGAGTTCGCCCGACTCCTCGGTCAGGTCGCGGTCGAGGACGACGAACTTCTTGATGGATTCGGCATGAGAGACGGTGCTGTTGGCATCGTCGATCGCCTGCTGCACCTCGGCGAGCAGCGCCGGATCCGTACGGAGATCGGCGACGGCCGCCTCGGCCGGTCGATCGGCCGCTTCCTTCCATCCGGTGAACGTCTCCGGGTCGATGGTGATGAGCGCGGTGATGAACGAGCGACCGTCGCCGACCACCACCGCTTGCGAGATCAGCGCGTGCGAACGGATGCGATCCTCCATCGGGCCGGGCGAGACGTTCTTGCCGCCCGCCGTGACGAGGAGGTCCTTCTTACGCCCGGTGATCGACAGGAACCCGTCGTCGTCGATGGCGCCGAGGTCGCCGGTGCGCAACCACCCGTCGGTCAGCGCGGCGGCGGTAGCTTCCTCGCTGCGCCAGTACCCGGCGAACACGACGCCACCGGACACCTCGATCTCGCCGTCCTCGGCGATGCGAACAGCGTTGCCGCCCAACGGTTGTCCCACCGTGCCGATCTTCACCGCACCCGGCACGTTCACACAGTGCGCGGCGGTGGATTCGGTCAGGCCGTAGCCCTCGTACACCGGAACACCGACACCTCGGAAGAAGTGCCCGAGCCGAGGCGTCAACGCGCCGCCGCCGGAGATGACGAACTCGCAATCACCACCCAGCGCGGCCCGCAGCGGGGTGTACACCAGCCGGTCGCACAGGGCGTACTCGGCACGCAGCAACAGCGAGGGCGTGCGCGCGAATCCGCCGGTGTGGTCGAGGTTTTCACTCCACCGGACCGCGGTCTGCTCGGCGAACCGGAAGACGGCCGCCTTGATCCCGCCGCCGTCGCGTGCCTTCTTCTCGGCGCCGTCGCGCACCTTCTCGAACACGCGTGGCACGCCGAGGATCGTGTGCGGGCGGAAGCGGGTGAACTGACCGGTGATGGTCTTGAAGTCCGCCCAGTGCGCCTGCGTCATCCCGGCCTCGAACGCGGCCAGCGACACCGCCCTGGCCAGCACGTGCGCGAGCGGCAGGAAAGTGAGCATCCGCTGTCCCGGGCGGGCGACCTCACCGATGCTCGCGGTCAGGATGCCGCGCACCTCCGACAGGAAGTTGCGATGGGTGAGCATGCAGCCTTTGGGACGACCGGTGGTGCCGGAGGTGTACACCAGGGAGGCGAGGCCGTCGGCGCGCAGGCCCTCGAGCCGTTCCCGCAGGGAGTCGTCGGAGCGGTCGGTGCCCTCGGCGATCAGCAGCGCCTCGGCGCCGTCGTCGATGACCAGGGACCGGCGCAGCGTTGCCGGTGCGTTCGCGAGCAGATCCTTGTGCCGTGCGGTCTCCACGATGGCAAGCGCCGCACCGGAATCCTCGAGGATCCACCGCACCTGCTCGGCGGAGGACGAGTCGTAGACGGGAACGGTGACCGCGCCGGCGGCCCAGATCGCGAAATCGAACAGCGTCCACTCGAAGCGCGTCGCCGACGCGAGTACCACCCGATCGCCCGCCTGAATACCGTTGGCGATCAAGCCTTTCGCCGCCGCGGACACCAGCCGCGCGAACTCGGCCGCGGTGACGTCGACCCAGCGGTCCCCGACGGGACGGGAGAACAGCACCCGCCGCGGGAACTGTTCGGCCTGGGTGTAGACCGAGCCGACGATGGTCTCGTCCTCGGCGATGGTGAACGTGGCCGGCGTGGTGAACTCACGCATGCTCGCCTCCAAGGGGCTGGTCGGGTCGCTGGAATCGCCGCAAGGCGTGCGCGAAGTCGGTGATGTCGTCGGCAGTCCAGTCGCTCATCCGCTCCTCGAGCAGCATGAGGTCGTGTTCGATCGCGGCTCGATGCGCGCGGCGGCCCGACGCGGTGAGCGTCAGCGGGTAGCCCGCACGGGAATTTCCCTCGCCCGCCGCCACCCAGCCCGCGTCGACGCAGGTCCGCAGCTGTCGTGACACCGTCGAGCGGTGCACGCCGAAAGCTTCGGCCAGCTCGGTGGCACGACAGCCCGGATTCCGTTCGATGTAGGACAGCGCCGATCGCTGCGCGAACGACGGTATCCCCTCCGACGCGGGCCGCGCCGCGATGGCTTCGCGGACGATCTGCGTGAGCGCGTCGTGCACCGCGACGAGCTCGGGCGACCATCCACCCGACTGGTGTTGCATCACGCAACTATATCCCCGGCCGGGGCCTAGCTGTTCACTGCCCCGGTGTGGTGTTGCCTCGTTCGCCGACCAGGCGGCGGGTGAGCAGCTCCTTGCCCTCTTCGGCGCCCTTGCGGCTCTCGTGTAGGGCGCGCCGGAAGAATTCCGCGAGTTCGCTGTCGCCGGAGCTTTCGGCGTCGGCGCTGTACTGCTCCATCCGCAGTGCGTTGCTCAGGCAGGCCTCGACGAACCAGATGAGGTCGTAGTCTTTGTCTTTGGTTCCGGTGTAGCGACCGGTTTCGGTGGTGCTCATGATGTTCCTTTCCGCTCGTCGTCGTATCCCCCGGGGCGCAATACCCGGCTGCCTCGTGACGAATCGCGGGAACGCCGGCCGACGGAGCCGGGGATCAATGCCCGCGGTGGGTGGCGCGCCGGAGCAGTCGGAGTACTGCCCGTTCGATGATTGCTCGGCGCTCGCTCTCGGCGGCGCGGGCGGCTCTGTCCAGCGCTCGGGAAATCGTGACGCCCTCGGCGTACGCTTCGGCGATCCTCGGGTCGACATAGGAGGCGCGGGCGACGGCGGGGGTATTGCCCAGTGCGGCAGCGACTTCGGTGATCACGGCGCGTTCGGCCCGCTTGCGCGCACGCTCGGAGGTCGGGGGTTCGGCCTGCGCGAATCCCTCGGCGGCCAGCACGGTGGCCTGCCAGGTCCGGAGGTCCTTGACGGTGCAGTCCGTTTCGGTGAGTGTTTTGAAGCGGGCGTTGATGTCGTCGGCATGCAGTTCTCGGTAGCCGTTCTTGTCGCGGTAGACCAGTAGCCGGGGCGAATCCGCGCGGCTGCGCCGCAGCGAAGTGACAGCGCGGGCCAGATCGGCGTCGTGTATCCGGACGCGACGCCGCAGACCGCCCTTGGCGACATAGTCGAACAGCATCTGCTCGCCCTCGACGCGCACCTGTTCGCGCAGCAGCGTGGCGACGCCTCGGGTGCCGTTCTCCTCGGCGTACTCCTCGCCGCCGACCCGGAACACCCCGAGGTCGATCAACCCGATGGCCACGGCCTCCACCCGGTGCCGGTGCAGGCCGGAGCGGCGCACATCGGCGGTCAGCCGGTCGCGCAGCGGAGGCAGGCGAGCAGCCAGATCGAGGACGCGGTCGAACTTCTCCTCGTCGCGCTCCCGGCGCCACTGCTCGTGATACAGGTATTGGCGGCGGCCGGCGGCATCGACACCGATCGCCTGGATATGACCGTTGGCGTGCGGGCAGATCCACACCTTGCGCCACGCGGGCGGAATCACCAGGCCGTTGATCCGCTCGAGGAGGTCTTCGTCCGAGACGCGTTCGCCGTCGGTGGTCAGGTAGGAGAAACCACGACCCCGGGTGACTCGCCGGATCCCGGGGCCGTAGGGAGTGCTTCGCCGTAAGCGCACGAAACCTCCTGTTCGCTGCCGCCGATCGGGTCAGGACATGGACTTGTTCAGGATCGGCGCGTCGTGCCGGGATTCCACGCGGAATTCGAGGCCGAAGTTGTTCAGGGTGAACGGCAAGGGGGTCGACGGATCGAGAGATGGGGTCGAGGTCAGCTCGAACCGCGCCGCGCGCAGCATTTCCCCGAGCAGGGTACTGGTGACGAACAGCACCAGGTCCTGCCCGGGGCAGGCGGCTGGTCCGGCGCTGAACGGCACCAACTGCGGGTAGTCCTTCGCGCGGCCGTCCAACCAGATGTCGGGAACGAAATCGTCGGCGAACGGAAGCGACCGCGGGTCACGGTGGAACGCGACGGCGGCGATCAGGAGCGCCGCACCGGCCTCGGTGGTGAAACGCTGCTCGTCGTCGCGCCAGGCGGTGTCCTCGGTGACGTCGCGCAGGATGAGCGGCGTCGTCGGCCACAGCCGCACCGATTCCAGGACACATGCCCGGAGGTAGGGGAGCGTCGCCGGAGTCGTGGCGTGCTGTGCCTCGGCGACGGCCGCGGCGCGCTGATCGGGATGGGTGGCCAGCAATGCCACCGCGCGACTCAGTGCCATCCCCGCCGCGTCGAAGGCGAACAGCCAATGCGGCACCTGGCCGACGGGATCGGTTGCGCCGGAAGCGGATACCTCGGTGAGCGCCCCCAGGAGGCTGTCCTTCTCCGCTGATTCGGCATAGCGGTAGAGGCTCTCGGAGAACTTCTCGCCCGAGCGCCTGCGTTGTGGCACGAGAAATGACCAGTTGGCGGCCGAACGCAGCTGCCACAGCCGATCGGTGATGTCGTGGTCCTCGCGCGCTGAGGAGCCGAGGACCAGCCGACGGACCAGCCGCCACCAGGCGGTGGTGAACTGTGCGGCGTCCAGCGTGCCGGTCGACGAGGCCGCCGCCAGCATCCTGGCCGCTTCGTCGGCGATGACCTCGGCGAACGGGGTCGCCAGCCGGTGCAGCGGACGGCCGGTCTCGAGAGCGGCTTCGTTCACCGCCCGGCGCTCCTTGCGGATGGGACCCTCCGAGATCAGGACACCGTGCGGCTGGAATTGGCGCAATGCGGCGCGCTTCTCCCGATTCGCCGGATCGAACGGCGACGGTGCTTGCGCCAGCACCCGGCCCACATCGGCGGGATCGGTGACCACGACCACCCGTCGGCCGGGCAAGACCAATTCCACCGGCCCCGAACCGAATTCGTCACGCAGCGCATGCATCCGCCGGACGGCACGACCGTCCGCCTGCGTGCGTTCCAGTATTCCCATCATCCTGCGGCGACGGGCGATGACGCCCGCGGCGAATCCGGCGAACCCCAGGTCCGCCAGCGTCGCCGCCGCGCGGACACCTCCCAACCGATGACCCGGCATGTGACCTCCTGAGCAGCGGAATGCCGACGTCGGTGTGGCCGGCACGCGAGCTACTTGCGGTCATTCCACGCGAACGACCATCTAAACGGCCCGCCGATTCCGGAGGGAACCCGGCATCACGCCCGTGAGCCGAAGAACTCGGCTCGGGCGGCGTCGACACGTGCCTGCGCCTGGGCGGCGCCCTGGAAACTGACCGCGGCCGAACCGCCGCCGGCGAGGCCGAGCGCCAGCAGACCGCCTATGACCGAGAGGAGGTTCGGGTCGGGGAGGAGGCCGGTGTCGCTGGTCGGTGTGACGTCGTGGGCGGGGGCCGCCGGGCCGCCGCCGGGTGCGGGAGCGGCGGGCGGATCGGCCGCTCCACCGGGGGCCGGTGCGGAGGGTGAGTCACCGCCGGGGCCTGCTCCGGCCGGTGGTGCGCCGCCACCGCCGGGCGCGCCGCCACCGGGTGCTCCACCACCCGGCGCGCCGCCGGATTCGCCCGCGTCCGGCTGGGGAGCCTCCGGCTGGGCGGGTGCGGGAGCGTCTGGGACAGGGGCCGCAGGCGCGGACTGCGGGGCAGGGGCTTGCGGTTCGGGCGGATTCCCCGGGTTGTTGCCTTGGTTCCCGCCGCCGTTGCCTTGGTTCCCGCCGCCGTTGCCTTGGTTGCCGTTTCCGTTGCCGGGATTCGGGTTGCCGTTGTTGCCCTGGTTCCCGCCCCCGTTTCCCTGGTTGCCGTTTCCGTTACCTGGGTCCGGGTTGCCGTTGTTGCCTTGGTTCCCGCCGCCGTTTCCCTGGTTGCCGTTTCCGTTGCCGGGGTCCGAGTTACCCTGGTTGCCGCCGCCGTTGCCTTCGTTGCCGTTGCCGCTTCCCGGGTCCGAGTTCCCGTTGCCTCCGCCGTTGCCGTGGTCTCCCGGTTCGGCGACGAACCGGATCGCGCCGCTGTCGGGGAGTCTCGAGGTGTCGGGCACGGCGGTAGGGTCGAGCCCCGCGACGGCAACTCGGCCGTCCGGCGCAGGAGTGGGCTGGGCAGCCGCGAGCCCGCCGTAGCCGAGGAGCCCGAGGACACCCGCGGCCCCGGCTGCCACGGCGGTTCGTCTCATCCGACCGGCTGCCACTTGCCCTCCGTCCCGTCGCCGAAAGCCCACCACACACCATTGCGGTCGGATTCGGAGGGCCTGGCGTTACTGTTCCCGACCGTCGATCGGTCCCGAGTCCGCAATCGTCGACACCGCCCGAACGGCGTCGGACCATCGGCGCTCTAGTAGGCGAAAGACAGCGGTTCGACGGGTTCGGCGCGGTGTCTGCCGCCACCACTGCCGTCGTCGGGGCCCGAATCGTCGTGCTGCGACGTGGTCGAATCCGGCGCCGGGCCTGCGACGGTGTACCGATGCATGAGGTAGTACCAGACCACCGCGAGCACACCGTAGAGCAGGGTGAACACGATCAATGAGAACAGCACGGTGCCCGGTGCGTGGTCCGAGACACCCTGGTCCACGGTCATGCGGATGGTGAGGTCGCCGGCGAGGTCGGGAACGACCACCCAGGGCTGGCGCCCCATCTCGGTGAACACCCAGCCCGCGCTGTTGGCCAGGAACGGCGTCGGGATGGCGAGCAGGCTCAGCCAGGCGAACCAGCGCCGGTCGGGGGCGCGACCACCTCGGGTCACCCAGAATCCGGCGAGCAGCAGCACCATCGGGCCGGCGAGCAGGCCGACCATGGTGCGGAACGACCAGTAGGTGACGAACAGGTTCGGCCGGTAATTGCCCGGCCCGTATTGCTCGACATAGGAACGTTGCAGATCCTCGACGCCCTGCAGGGTCACGCCGGTGAACTGATCCTTGGCCAGGAAAGACAGCACATAGGGAACCTCGATCAGGTGCTCCACGCTGTCGCAGTTGTTGTGTGTGCCGACGGTGAGCACCGAGAACTTCGGGTCGGTCGCCGTGTGGCACAGCGATTCCGCCGAGGCCATCTTCATCGGCTGCTGATCGAACATGATCTTGCCCTGGATATCGCCCGTGAGTGCCACCACCACGATCGATGCCGCCACCACATACAGCGAACCGCGGGCGGCGGGACGCCAGAGCGTGGTGGCTTCGGACTGTTTCACCGGGTCACCGCTGCGCCTGTTGCGCACCATGAACCATCCGCAGATACCGGCGACGAACACCGACGCGGTGAGGAACACACCGGCGACCACGTGCGGGAACGCCGCCAGCGTCGTGTTGTTGGTGAGCAACGTCCAGATGCTGTCCAGTTCGGCCCGGCCGGTCTCGGGATTGAACCTGGCACCGACCGGATGCTGCATGAACGAGTTGGCCGCGATGATGAAATACGCCGACGCGTTCACCCCGATGGCCACCAACCAGATCGTGGCCAGGTGAACGAGTTTCGGCAGCCGGGACCAGCCGAAGATCCATAGTCCGATGAAGGTCGATTCGAGGAAGAAGGCGACCAAGGCCTCCAAAGCCAAAGGGGCGCCGAAGATATCGCCGACGAAACGGGAGTACTCGCTCCAGTTCATCCCGAACTGGAACTCCTGCACGATGCCGGTGGCCACGCCGATGGCGAAATTGATCAGGAACAATCTGCCGAAGAACTTGGTGAGCCGATACCATTTCTCGTCGCCCGTGACGACCCACGCGGTCTGCATTCCCGCGACGATCGGAGCAAGGCCGATGGTGAGCGGTACGAAGATGAAGTGATACACCGTGGTGATACCGAATTGCCACCTCGAGATATCGACGGTGCTCATCGCCAGCGTACTCATCGTCGGTCTCCTGCCGTCGTTATGAACTGTCGCCGAAGCAGACGCGTGTGCGCCGTTGTCGAGACGAGCGTCGAACGTGATGTTCTCGGCAGTTGAGGTTCAGGACCCGAGTGATACCGCGGCTTCGGAGGTCTCGACCAGGAAGGTGAAGGTTTCCTGGAAGTACAGCTGGACGGTGTCGGCGTCGTGGCTGAGGTAGCCGATGGAGAGGTCTTGGCCGATGGCGAGTTCGAAGTCGCCGCCGCGGGTGGTGAGGGCGAAACCGCCGGTGATGGCGGGTGCCCAGATGATCTCGCTATCGATGAGGCGTTCGATGTGGGTGCGGATCGGGTGGCCGTGGTCGGAGGTTTCGCTGACCTTGGTGTAGAGGTCGGCACTGAGTAGTACCGAATACGGTCCCTGGACACCGGCCAGGCGCAACTCGGTGAGGGCGTGGGAAATGGCGTCGGGGATGTCGACCACATTGCCGGGCAGGGCGACGGGCGAGTTGGAGGCGGCGGCGCGGATGCCGGTGATGCCCGCGGCGGCGTAGCCCTCGAAGATCGCGCGGTCTTCGGCGAAGGCGATCTTCTGGGCGGCGTCTTTGAGGTTGTCGAGGTCGGCATCGGGCGCGCCGCGTTCGATGTCGTCGAGTTCGGAGCGCTTCAACGTGAAGGGCACCCGGAGTTCCACGAGCGGTTGTACGACGCGCTGGTGTGCCTGCACACCGTCGTCGGGGGAGTCGGTCGGGGTGAGCCTGCCCCGGTTGAGCGCCGAATAGGCCACACCTCGGGCGCCGGACACGTCGACGACCCGGCGCCCGGCGATATTGCGCTTGAACGTGCGGGTAGCTTCTTCTTCGATCTGTGTCCAGGCCTCGTCGGTGATCGGCGCGAGTTCGCGATGCAGGTTGTTCATTCAGTTACTCCCTTTCATGGACCCGATGGAGAGCGAACCGTCCGAGACCACCGGGGCTGCCTCGGCGGCAATGACCGGAGCGAACTCGGGAACATCGATATCGACGTCTTCGTCGGCGACGGATGAGGGTGCATCAGGTAGATCGCCGAGGAAATCGGCGGACGGAGCGAAGAACAGACTGCCGGTGACAGCGGTGGAGAAGTCGAGAATACGGTCGTAGGGTGCTTCGTCGGTGCCGAGAAACATGCGCTCGAGCATCTTCTCCGGTACGGACGGTGTGGCGCAATAGGCGATGTAATACGTGCCGAGTCGGCCGTCTCCGACGGTGCCGAACGGCATATTCGCGCGCACGATATCGTGCTCCACTCCGTCGGCATCGACGATCGTGTTCATGGTGACATGGGAGCTGGGTGGCTTCACGTCGTCGGGCAGTTCGTAATCGCTGAGTTTGGTACGCCCGATGATGAGCTCCTGCTCCTCGATCGTCAGAGCATTCCATTCGTCGAGTGGGTGCAGGTATTTCTGCACCATCACGTAACTGCCACCGGCGAAGGCCGGATCCTCGTCGCCGACGAGAACTGCCGCCTCGGCCGCGCCGCCCTCCGGATTCGCGGTGCCGTCGACGAACCCGAGCAGATCGCGCTGTTCGAAGTACCGGAACCCCGATGTCTCGTCGACAACGGTCGCCGCGTCGCGCAGCCTGGTCGCGATCGCCATCGCCAATTCGTAACAGGTGCCCGTCATCTCGCTCCTGATGTGGAACAGCAGATCGCCGGGGGTGGCGGGGCAGGAGTGCACCGGCCCGGCATAGCCGGGGAACTCGTGCAGCTCGGCGGGCTCGGGACCGGTGAACAACCGGCCCCAGGCGCGGTGCCCGATACCGACGACACAGCTGAGGTTCTGATCGGGAGTGCGGAAACCGACCGACTTGCGTAGGTCGTCGACCTCGGCCAGGAGCTCGCGGACCGCCGCCTCACCGCCCTCATCGATGGTGGCGACGAGAAAGATCGCTGCCTGTGTGAGTGGAACGAGGACCCGCTGCGGCTCACCCATGGCGGTCAGCCTACGGCCCACCGATGTTGGGGATGTGCTTCATCGGTGCGTGTCAGGCAGTGTGTCCCCTTCGCCGGAATACGGCAGTATCTGCCCCATGTTCGCTCGTCATACCAGCCGATCAGTTCTGCTCGTGCTCGGCGCGATGGCTGTGTTGTCCTCGGGCACCGGCACGGCCGGGCCCGGCTGGGGGCCGCTCGCCGGGCCGAATCCGTTCCTCGGGCCGACCGGTACGGCGACGATGCACGGCGACGCGGGATCGTCGGACGCGGTGCCGCACGCGGGACCCGGGCCCGGCGCGCGAGGCATCGGTGGGTACCCACTCGGGGCGGCCTGCCCGACCCTGCTGCAGGGCTCCGACGGGCTCGTTGTGGCGCTGTGTACGGCGGTGGCCGATCGTGCGCCGGTAGTGCATTTGATCGACCCGTCCGCCGGGGGGATTTCGGGTACCGGGTCGGCGATGTCCGGGTCGCTCGCACAGTTGACCTTGGCCAAAGGCGGCCTGCTCGGCGGGGTGTACGCCTATCTCGACCACGCCGACCGGCTGGTCGTGGTCGACGGCAATCGCGCGCTCCTGCGGATCGCCCACGAACGCGGCGCCAGGGGATGGGAATTGCGGGTGGTGGAAGCCGTCGACCTGACCACGGCCATTCCGGCGGACGACGGTGTCACCGGCCTGGTGCCCGACTGGTCGGGCACGGTGTGGTTCGCGACCGAGAACGGCATCGTCGGGACAGTCACCGCGGAGGGCGAGATCGCCACGGTGACTCTGCCCGCCGAGGAGAAGGTGGCCAACAGCATCTCCTCCGCGCCGAGCGGCCGGGTGGCGGTCGCGACCACGCACGCGCTCTACGAATTCGGCACCGATGCTTCGGGCGAGCCGGTGCGGCTGTGGCGCGCGGCCTACGACCGGGGCCCGGCCCGCAAACCGGGGCAGCTGTCGTGGGGCACCGGGTCGACGCCGACGTATTTCGGACCGGATACCGGCGCCGACTATCTCACCGTCGTCGACAACGCCGCCGATCAGGTGAAGGTGCTCGTATTCCGTTCCGGCAGTGGCGAACTCGTCTGCTCTCGGCCGGTGCTCACCGAAGGCGGTGCGGGCAGCGAGAATTCACCGATCGGTATCGGCGGCTCGGTCTTCGTGGCCTCCACCTACGGATATCCGTACCCGGCGGTGCCGGAGGGCGCCGGTCCGGCGCAACCCGAAACAGCGCCGTTCGCCGGCGGCATGACGCGCGTCGACGTGGACCGCGACGGCTGCCGAACGGTCTGGGAGAACACGGTGCGCAGTGCCGCGGTACCGCACATCTCGACAGCGGACGGGCTCGTCTACACGATCACCCGCGACGGCACACCGAACACGACACCCATCGACGGCTACTCCTTCACCGTCATCGATCCCGAGGACGGCGCGGTGGTGAGCCGAAACGAACTGCCACCCACCATGCTCGCCGACCCACTACAAACCTCGCCGTTGATCCTGCGCAACGGCGAGGTACTTCAGGGAGTAACCACAGGCATCGTCCGAATCGGTCGCTGAATTTCCTCGATGACGGGGTTTCAGGCCGAGCGGGTGATGGTGACCTTCACGTTTTTCATGATCGGCTGATCGCTCTGGGTGCTGATGTCGCCGATCGCGCACAACACATTGAGTTCGGGCATGTATCCGGCTGCGCAACCGCGGGGGATGTCGTAGGGAATGACCTTGTAGTTGTGGACCGACCGGGTGCTGCCGTCGCGGGCGATGCTGGTGATATCGACGTCGTCGAATTGCGACAGGCCGCGTTCGCGCATGTCGTCGTCGTTCATGAAAACGAGGGTGCGCAGATTCTTGATGCCGCGATAGCGGTCGTTGTCGGAATAGATGGTGGTGTTCCACTGGTCGTGTGAACGCAGCGTCGCCAGGCGCAGGACGCCGGGTTCCTGGGTGAGGTCGGGCAGATCGGCGCAGGAGAACTCGGCTTTGCCCGAGGGCGTGAGGAAGATCAGTTCCCGGGCCGGTTGCTTGATGCGGAAGCCGAGTGGCAAACGCACGCGCCGGTTGAAATCCTCGAATCCATCGAGCACCTGCGACATGGTGTCGCGAATGCGGTCGTAGTCGGCGACGTAGTAGTCCCACGGTGTTTTGCTCTGTGGCAGTGCGGCTTTCGCGATTCCGGCGATGATGGCCGGCTCGGACAGCAGGTGCCGGGAGGCCGGCTTCTTCATGCCCTTGGACAGGTGGACCATCGCCATCGAGTCCTCGACCGAGGTCTGCTGTTCCCCGCCGCGCTGGATGTCCTTCTCCGTGCGGCCCAGGCACGGCAGGATCAGGGCTTCGGTGCCGTGCACGAGGTGGCTGCGGTTGAGTTTGGTGCTCACCTGGATGGTGAGGTCGCATTTGCGCAGGGCCTGGTAGGTGTAGGCGGTGTCGGGTGCGGCGAGCGCGAAATTGCCGCCCATCGCCATGAAGACTTTCAGTTTTCCGGCCTGCATTGCCTCGATGGTGGCGACGACGTCGTAGCCGTCGGCACGCGGTGAGGTGATGCCGCACGCCTCGTCGAGCCGATCGAGGAACCGCGCCGCAGGCTTGTTGGCGATGCCGCAGGTGCGGTTGCCCTGCACATTGCTGTGCCCGCGCACCGGCGACGGACCGGCACCCTCGCGCCCCAGATTGCCGCGCAACAGCAGCACGTTCACGATCTCGCGAACGGTGTCGACGCCGTGCTCGTGCTGGGTCACCCCGAGGCACCAGCTGATGATGCTGCGATCGGCCTCGCAGTACACGCGCGCGGCCTTGCGGACATCGTCCTCGGTGAGCCCGGACTGTTCCTCGATCGTCGACCACGGCGTGGCCTCGACGACCGCGCGGTATTCCTCGAAGCCGTGGGTGTGCCGCCCGATGAACTGGTGATCGAGCGCCTTGGGATCGGATTCGGATTCCTCGAACACGGCCTTGGCGATGCCACGCATCAGGGCGAAGTCACCGCCGATGCGCGGCTGCAAGTTCAGTGTCGAGGTATCGGTCGTGCGGAACGTCGCCATCCGCAGGATCTCGTGCGGGATGATCGTGCGGGTGGCGCCGGCTTCGACGAGCGGGTTGATGTGCACGATCTGCGCGCCACGCCGGTCGGCCTCGGCGAGGGCGGTCAGCATGCGTGGTGCGTTGGAGGCGGCGTTCACGCCGAGGATGAACAGCGCGTCGGTGGTTTCCCAGTCCTCGAGGTCGCAGGTGCCCTTACCGGTCCCGAGCGCGGCCTGCAGCGCACGTCCACTCGCCTCGTGGCACATGTTCGAGCAGTCGGGCAGATTGTTGGTGCCGAGCTCCCGGGCCATCAGCTGATAGAGGAACGTCGCCTCGTTGCCGAGCCGGCCCGAGGTGTAATAGGCCGCAAGATTCGGGTCGTCGAGTTCGCGTAATGCCTTGCCCGCCATCGCGAACGCGTCGTCCCAGCTGATCGGGACGTAATGGTCGGTGACCGGGTCGTAGCGCATCGGCTCGGTGAGCCTGCCCTGGTTCTCGAGGTCGTGGTCGCTCCAGGTGGACAGTTCCGCCACCGAATGCTCGGCGAAGAATTCCCGCGTCACCCGTTTGTGCGTCATCTCCCAGGTGACGTGTTTGATGCCGTTCTCACAGATGTCGAGATGAATGCCCTTGATCGAATCGGGCCACGCACATCCCGGGCAGTCGAAACCACCGTTCTCGTGATTCATCTTGATGATGGCGCGGGTGCCCAGCAGTGGTTCTTTCTCCTGGCCGATCATGAATTCGGTGACCGCTTTCGCTGCGCCCCACCCGGCGGCCGGATGATGGTACGGCTTGAATTCCGGGGTCGCCGCGCGGTCGCGAGCACCGCTCGGGCCGTCGTCGGGGTCGAACTCTCCAAACGCATCGGTCATGACAGTCCCTTCGACGATTTCGAAGCCGGTCTTCCCGTCCGCCGGAATTCTCTCCCCGGGGAGCCACGATTCGAGGTAGGCGGGCCGTCACTATCGTCGCCGTCGCGGGCGGCCATGGCCAAGACCGACTTCCGACTGCTCGATAGGTGTGGCTTATCGCTGCCGCGTACGCCACGAATTCGTTCGATGTGCCCGATTTCGGCCTGTTGACGCCTCGCGAACGATTCATGCACCGTGGTTCATCGGCCCTACGGGCATGCCCGCGACCGACCCTCGGAGGAATCTTGCGCACCATGCTGAACCAGGCGCGCCCGGTGTTTCGGCGATTCGTCACCGAGATCGATCATCTGCCCGCCGCCCGCGTCTTCGTCGGCTTGGCGATCCCCGGTCTGATGCTCGTCGCCGCCGGACGCACCGACCTGCTCATCTACGCGGTGTTCGGTTCCTTCACCGGCATGTACGGGTTCGCCGAAGCACCGAGGCAACGACTCGCCCACCAGTGCGAGGCCGCCGTGATGCTGGTCGGCGCGGTCGGGGCGGGCATTCTGCTCGGTCGGCTGCACGCTCCGCCCGCGGTGCTTGTCGCGGCCGTCGCCGTGTTCGCCGCGGTGGCGTCACCGGTCACCGACCGGCTCGGGTTGCGGCCGGAGGGCCCGTTCTTCGGGATCTTCGCTTTCGGTGCGATCGCGATGGTGGCCGACACCCAGCGTCATCCGGTCACCGCGCTGCTGGTCTGCGCCGGCACCGCGATCCTGTGCGTCGCCGTCGGATACCTGGAATCCACTCGCAGGGTGCGGCGCGGTACGGCCACCGACGTGCCGAGCCGGTGTCCACCGCACCGCCACGGCATCGACTCGACGACCCAGGCGGGCCGCTACGCCCTGGCGATCTCACTGTCCGGTGGCATCGGTCTGCTGCTCGGTGTCGGGCACGCCAACTGGGCCATGGCCGGTGCGGCCGTGCCGTTGGCGGCGGCGACCTCGCGCGACCGGCTGACCCGGGGGATGCACCGGGTGATCGGCACCTTCCTCGGTCTGCTCGTGGCGACACCGCTGCTGATCCCGGGACCGAGCCCGGCGGTGCTCGGGCTCGCGATCATCGCGCTGCTGTATCCGACCGAGCTGTTCATGGCGCGCCACTACGCGCTGGCGCTCGGCTTCTTCACACCGCTGATCATGGCGATGACCGAGCTCGCCGACCCGACCGATCCGCTCACCATGCTGACCGAGCGCGGGCTCGACACGGTGATCGGCGTGGCGGTGGGATTAGCTGTCGCATTGCTGATCCGGGATCCGGCCCCGCATACTGTCGTCATGGGACCGTACCCGGACAAGGCGCCCGCCGAGCACGCGCGCGAGATCGCCCACGCCCGCCACGCGACGGCCGCCGTCCGAGACGACGACTAGGCAGACGTGCTCTTCCGTCAGCTCGAGTACTTCGTGGCGCTCGCCAGGGAACGTCACTTCGCCCGTGCGGCCAAGTCCTGCTACGTATCCCAACCCGCGCTGTCCGAAGCGCTGCGCAAGCTCGAGCACGAGCTCGGCGTGCCGCTGGTCCGGCGGGGCCATGCCTTCGAGGGGCTCACGCCGGAAGGGGAGCGGCTGGTCCTGTGGGCCCGGCGGATCCTGGCCGACCGCGACGCGCTCGAACACGAAGTCGCCGCCCTGCAAACCGGTTTGACCGGCGAGCTACGGATCGGCGTGATTCCGGCGGCATCGAGCACCGTCGCCCTGCTCACCGACCCGTTCTGCGTCGAACATCCGCTGGTTCGGGTGCGGCTGGAAACCAAACTGCGCTCACTCGACATCGTCGAGCGCATCCGCCGGTACGAACTCGACGCGGGCATCGTCTACGCGCAAGGGGTCGACACCAACGGGCTCGTCCGCACCCCGCTCTACACCGAACGGCACGTGCTGCTCGCAGGCACCGAACTCCTGGCGGGACGCACCGCAACGATCACCTGGGCGGAGGCGCTGGAAATGCCGATGTGCCTGCTGCACAAGGAAATGCGGGGACGACAGCTGCTCGACGAAGCGCTCGCCGGGCACGGACTGCGCGCTACGCCGCAGATCGAGACCGATTCCGTGGTCGCGTTGCTCGCGCATGTGAGCACCGGTCGCTGGGCGTGTGTCGTGCCACAACCCTGGCTGCGCACCTTGCCCACGCCCGCCGGAGTTCGGGTACTCGCTCTCGACGACCCGGTGGTCTCCGCCGAGATCGTGCTGGTCACGGCGGCGGGGGAGCCAGGCTCGGTACTGGCCAAGGCACTGGTCACGACCGCTGGGGCCGCCGACCTGGACGCCGTGCTCGGCGAGCCGGCACCGGGCTGACCGACGATCACGCGATCGTCGAGGGCCGTTGGGTACGCTGCACCGCCATGAGCAGTCCGTTGCTGTTGTCGGCGGTCACCCGCCTGCTCGGTTCTGTCGTGCTCGGTGCCGCGGCAGGAGCGGTCATCGGTATCGGCAGCGAACCGGCACTCGGTGTGCTCACCGGCATCGCCACTGCCGCAACGATTTTCGTCGTGTCCGGTTGGGTAGTGCTCTGGCCGATGGATGCCGAGCGGACCAGAGCCAATGCCCGGCGCGAGGACTTCCAGCCGTTGATCGAGGAGACGTCGGTCGTCGTCGCCGCGCTCAGCGGGCTCGTCGCCATCGTCCTCATCCTCGTGCTCGGCAGATCCGACGAAGGCCATATAGCGGCCGCGACGGCATGACCTATCAGGTCTCCGACACCAACGTCACGAAGGCGGGGATCCGCTCCATCGTGCTCCGCCACTGTCTGCTGTCCTACGCCTTCGGCACCGTCATTCTCGCGACCACGATCAACCTCGTCGCCGGTATCGTCAGCGAGTGAGCAGCCCTTGGCGATCGTCCGTCGCCAGTCGCTGCGCACCGGCGTAGACGTTCATCGAATCACCGCGCAGGAATCCGACCAGGGTCAACCCGTTGTCGGCAGCGAGATCCACCGCCAGCGACGACGGCGCCGATACCGCCGCCAATACCGGAATGCCCGCCATGAGTGCCTTCTGTACCAGTTCGAAGGATGCCCGTCCGCTCACCATCAGAACGGTTTCGCGCAACGGCAGCAGTGCGGCCCGCACGGCGGCGCCGATCACCTTGTCGACCGCGTTGTGCCTGCCGACGTCCTCACGCAGGTACAGCATCGATCCGTCGGCGGTGAACAGTCCGGCCGCGTGCAAGCCGCCGGTGGTGTCGAACACCTTCTGTGCGTCGCGAAGCCGGTCCGGCAGGGTCGACAGGACTTCGGGCGGGCAACGCACGGGATCGTCTGCCACCGACCAGGTCGCAGCGGTGCGCACCGCGTCGAGGCTGGCCTTGCCGCACAGTCCGCAGGAGGACGTGGTGTAGAAGTTGCGTTCCAGCGACGGGTCGGGGGCGGCGACACCGGGTGCCAGGACCACGTCCACGATGTTGTAGGTATTGGTGCCCTCGGCGGTCGCGCCCGCGCAGTAGCGGATTCCGGCGATCTGATCCGGCGATCGAACGACCCCCTCGCTCACCAGAAAGCCTGCCGCGAGGTCGAAATCGTTTCCCGGCGTCCGCATCGTCACGGTCAGCGGACGGCCGCCCACCCGGATCTCGAGGGGTTCCTCGCTCACCAGGGTGTCGGGACGTTCGCTGCGGACGCCGTCCCTGATGCGCAGCACAGGTCGTCGCACGGTCACTCGTCCCACTGTGTTCTCCGCTTCTCTGGTCGGATCGCAGGCACTGCTCACCGACAGTCAAGGCTGCCGGGTGATTCGCGTCAAAGTCGCCTCTCCGATCGGTCGACAACCGCGACTTATCATCCGAGGCACCGGTTACAGGGTCTACTTCCCGTCGAGGATGTCGGCGAGCACCGTCGCCTCGCTCATGTCGACGAGGCGGGACGCGGTCAGCAGGGTCAGCGGACCGCTTTTCGCCATCTCACGCAGTTCGGCGAGGGCGGCAGCCTGTGGCGGCTGCTCGAGTTCGGCTCGGTATCTGCGCGTGAACTCGTCGAACTTCTCCGGTGTGTGGTGGTACCACTTGCGCAGTTCGGTCGACGGTGCGACGTCCTTGCACCAGGCGGCCAGGTCGGCTCGTTCCTTGCTGATGCCGCGCGGCCACAGCCGGTCGACGAGGACGCGTCGGCCGTCGGCCGGTTCGGGGTCTTCGTAGATCCTGCGCACGCGAACATTCCGAGACTTCGTCATGTGCCCTCTTTCGCCGGTCGATGTAGGCGGAAGCTGCCGGTCACTGTATAGCGGGCGCCCCGGCAACGGCGGTAGCAACGCATCGCGGGGAGTAGGGTCGATAGCCGTGGATTCGCGCGAGATCGATTCTTCGATTCGGGTGCGTGGTGCCCGGGTCCACAATCTGCGCGATGTCGATGTCGACCTGCCGCGTAATGCCTTGGTCGCGTTCACCGGTGTGTCGGGCTCGGGGAAGTCCTCGCTGGCGTTCGGGACGCTCTATGCCGAATCGCAGCGCCGGTACCTGGAGTCGGTCGCGCCGTATGCCCGGCGGTTGCTGAATCAGGTCGAAGCGCCCGACGTGGACGAGGTTTCGGGGATGCCGCCGACGGTGGCGCTGGCCCAGCGCCGGTCCACGCCGTCGTCCCGGTCCACCGTCGGCACGGTGAGTGCCCTGTCGAACACGCTGCGGCTGTTGATGTCGCGCGAAGGCGACTACCCGGAGGGGCCCGCGCGGACCGGGCCCGGACACTATCCGGCGGGAACCAACCGGTTGTACTCGGATGCCTTCTCGCCCAACACCGTCGAGGGCGCGTGTCCGCGCTGCCACGGGCAGGGCGTTGTCCACGAAGCCACCGAGGAATCGATGGTGCCCGACCCGTCGCTGAGCATCAGGGCGGGGGCGATCGCGTCGTGGCCCGGCGCCTGGCAGGGCAAGAATCTGCGCGATGTGGTCGCCGCGCTGGGTTACGACATCGACCGCCCCTGGCGCGAACTCGATGCGGCCGAGCGTGAGTGGATCCTGTTCAGCGACGAACAACCCGTCGTCACCGTGCATCCCGAGCGCGAGGCCCACCGCATCCATCGCCCCTACCAGGGCACCTTCAGCAGCGCCCGCAGGCTGCTGCTCAGAGCCCACGCCGAATCCAAGAGCGAGAAGACCCGCGCCAAGGCCGCGGAATTCCTGCACACCACCGTGTGCCCGCTGTGCCATGGACACCGGCTCAAGCCCGAATCGCTGGCGGTGACCTTCGCCGGTTACAACATCGCCGAACTCGGTGAACTGCCGTTGCACGAACTGGCCGAGGTGCTACGGCCCTACACCACCGGCACCGGCGCGGTGGCCGTCCTCACCCAGGACCTCACGTCCCGGCTGGATGTGCTGATCGAACTCGGCCTCGGCTACCTCGGCATCGACCGGGAAAGCCCGACACTCTCCGGTGGCGAACTGCAGCGCCTGCGGTTGGCGGGGCAGTTGCGGTCGGGGCTGTTCGGTGTCGTCTACGTGCTGGACGAACCCTCGGCCGGGCTGCACCCCGCCGACACCGCCGCGCTCACGACCGTCCTGCGCAGACTCGAAAAGTCCGGCAACAGTGTCCTTCTCGTCGAACACGACATGGATGTGGTGCGCCACGCCGACTGGGTGATCGACGTCGGTCCGGGAGCCGGCGTCAACGGGGGACGGGTGCTCTACAGCGGAGCGGTGGCCGGTCTGCGTGCGGTGCCCGATTCGGTGACCCGGCGCTACCTGTTCGACGAGGTGTCGCGCGAACCGCGGGTGCCACGCGTGCGCACCGGCACGCTGCAGTTGCGTGGGATCGAGATCAACAACGTGCGCGGAGTCGACGTCGACCTGCCGCTCGGGGTCTTCACCGCCGTGACCGGGGTGTCGGGTGCGGGCAAAACCAGTCTGCTGCGGGCGATTTCGGCGGGCGCCGAAGCTGACCCGGTGGTAAACCGGGTGGTCGAGGTGGATCAGGCGCCGATCGGGCGCACTCCGCGTTCGAACCTGGCCACCTACACCGGCCTGTTCGACACTGTCCGAGCCCTTTTCGCCGATACCCCCGCGGCGCGGGCGCGCGGTTACGGGATCGGCCGCTTCTCCTTCAACGTAGCCGAAGGACGCTGCCCCACCTGTCAGGGCGAGGGATACATCACCGTGGAACTGCTCTTCCTGCCCAGTACCTACACCCCGTGCCCGGACTGCCACGGCGCCCGCTACAACCCCGAAACCCTCGAGATCACCTACCGGGACACGACGATCGCCGGGGTACTCGACATGACCGTCGAACAGGCCGAACCGTTCTTCGCCGACGTGCCCGCGGTGCACCGCGCACTCCACACGCTCCTCGATGTCGGGCTCGGCTACTTGCGGCTCGGCCAGCCCGCCACAGAACTGTCCGGTGGCGAAGCCCAACGGGTGAAGCTGGCCACCGAACTGCAACGCACCCGCCGCGCGGGCACGCTGTACCTGCTGGACGAGCCGACCACCGGGCTGCACCCCGCCGACACCGAAGTGCTGCTCGCCCAACTCGATTCGCTCGTCGACTCCGGCGCGACCGTGGTGGTCGCCGAACACGACATGATCGCTGTCGGGCAGTCCGATCACGTGATCGACATGGGCCCCGACGGCGGCGCCCGCGGCGGCCGGATCGTCGCCGAGGGCACCCCGAAACACGTCGCGGCCGCGCCGGACAGCCGAACCGCCCCCTACCTGGCGCAGGTGCTGTGACCGCTCAGCTGAGGGTCTTCTGAGCGGCGGGGTCGAAGGGCTTCAGCTCGTCGAAGCGTCCGTCGAGGACCTTGCGCGCCCACTCGGGATCCTGCAGCAGCGCACGTCCCACGGCGACCATGTCGACCTCGTCGCGTTCCATCCGTTCGAGCAGATTGTCGAGGCTGCCCAGTTCGGCGCCGTGCCCGCGGAAGGCGTTCAGGAAGTCACCGTCGAGGCCGACCGAGCCGACGGTGATCACCGGCTTACCGGTGAGCTTCTTGGTCCAGCCGGCCAGATTCAGGTCGGAGCCGTCGAATTCGGGGAGCCAGTAGCGGCGGGTCGAGGCATGGAAGACATCGACGCCTGCCTCGGCCAGCGGGGCGAGGATCGCCTCCAGCTCCTGGGGTGTCTGCGCCAGGCGCCCGTCGTAGGCGTCCTGCTTCCACTGCGAATAGCGCAGGATCACCGGGAAGGTCGGCGAGACGGCGGCGCGCACGGCCCGCACCACCTCGGCGACGAACCTGGTCCGGGCCACCGCGTCCCCGCCATAGGCGTCGGTGCGGCGATTCGTGCGTGACCACAGGAACTGATCGAGGAGATAGCCGTGGGCGCCGTGGAGTTCCACCCCGTCGAATCCGAGGCGTTCGGCGGCCGCGGCGGCGTCGGCGAAGGCGGCGATCACGTCGTCGAGGTCGCGCTGGGTCATGGCGTGGCCCGCGCCCTCGGTGCCGTCGACGCGAATGCCGGAGGGGCCCATGGCCGGGGCGTCGGGGTAGGGCGCTTCACCGTGGTTGCGCACCATGCCGATGTGCCACAGCTGCGGGACGATGGTGCCGCCCGCCGCGTGCACGTCGGCGGCGACCTTCGCCCACCCGGCCAGTTGCGCCTCGCCGTGGAAGCGCGGAACGCGATCGCTCTGTCCCGCCGACTCGTGACCGACGTAGGTGCCCTCGGTGACGATCAGGCCGACGCCTGCCGCGGCGCGGCGGGCGTAGTAGGAAGCCACGTCGTCACCGGGGATACCGCCGGGGGAGAACATGCGGGTCATCGGGGCCATGGCGATCCGGTTGGGGACGGTCAGGCCGTTCAGGGTGATGGGTCGTGACAGGGCCTGCGTCGCACGGGCGGCGTCGGACACGGTGACGGTCATGAATGCTCCTAACATACTTACTTGAGATTGTCGAAGGTTGAGAACTTCAAGCAATGCCGCCACCGTAGGCGGAGATATTTGAGGTCGTCAAGTTTCTGGCGCTAGTCTTGAGCCATGTCAGAGCCTCCCCGCGACGATCCCGACCAGCTCATAGAGCTGTTGTCGGTGTCGCTCGGCGTGTATTACGGAGACTTCACCGCTGCCGCGGCCGGCGAGCAGCTCACCGCGATCCAGGCCAAGACGCTCACCGTGCTGCGCCATGGGCCCATCGCCATGCGAAGGCTGGCCGAGACCATGTACTGCGATGCCTCCAACATCACCGGCATCATCAACCGGCTCGAGAAGCGTGGGCTCGTGCGCCGGGAGACCAGCGCCGCCGATCGGCGCGTCACCAACCTCGTCATCACCCCGGAGGGTGAGCAGGTCGCCGACGCGATCCGCGCGAAGATGCACCGCACGCGCGCGGGTCTCGAGCGGCTCGACGCGCAACAACGCCGGACGCTGTCGGCCCTGCTGTCGGAGGTCTTCCGGAAGTAGGGAGCCTCAGTCGGCGTGCGCGCCGCGGGTGGCGACCCAGGTGGCGATCTGGGCCCGGTTCGACGAGCCGAGCTTGGTGAGGATGTTGCCCACGTGCGTGTCGGCGGTGCGGGGCGCGATGACGAGGCGGGCGGCGATCTCCTTGTTCGTCAGCCCGGTGGCGATCAGGGTCGCCACTTCGTACTCGCGCGGGGTCAGCGGCGCGATGTCGACCGGATGCCGAGTCGCCGGTTCACGGTGCGGGGTCAGTGCGAACTCGAAGGCCTCGTCGATCGGCATGGCCTGCCCGGCCAGGAACGCGGTTTCGAAACGGTCGTCACCCAGTGCCTGGATCGACGCGTCGCGAAAGAGCGTGTGCGGGCGCACGAGGATGACGTCGGGATCGGAACCCAGCTGCTCCCACGCGGACGCGGCGACACCGAACAGGGTGGCCGCGCGCAGGTGCTGGTTGCGGGCCGAGGCCACCCACGCCAGTGCTTCCACGTGATAGGCGTCGCCGAATCTGCTGCCCCATCGGCGCGAGATCCGCAGGGCGGTGTGTCCGGCTCGCTCGGCCGCGTCGGGATTGCCGAGCATCACTTCGATCAGCGAGATGGCGAACAGATAGAGCCCGCGATAGTAGTAATCGCCGTGCTCCTCGCAGAGCCGCACCGCCTCGCGTAGCTCTCGGAGGCGACCGGTGGGGTCGGCGGCGGCGGTCGCCAGCGCGTAGATGTTCCACGCTCCCATCGACTCACGCAGGTGTCCGTGGCTGCGCAGGGTGTGGGTGGCCTCCCAGGCGAGGGCGGCCGCCTTCTCGTTGTCCAGGTCGATCTTGGCCGCGGCGGACCGGGCGGCCTTCGCGAGGGCGATAAGGACCGGGTCGCCGGAGCGCGCCGCCTCCCGATCGGCTTGATCGAGTTCGCGATAGGCGCTGTCACGATCGGTCATCCAGATCGAATGCAGGGCGAGCACCGCCCAGCCGCGTCCCGCGTGCGGCGAATGCGGCACCGCGTGCAGCGCACGCTGCAACCAGACCTTCACCAGCTGATCCGAGCCTGCCATCCGCCAGAACTCGTCGACGCAGGCCGCCATCTCGAGGGCGGTCTCGGCCTCGCCGGGCGTCTCGAGCGACCATTCGAGCGCCAATCGCAGATCGAGTTGGCAGACCTGCAACCGACGCACGTGTTCGAACTGCTTCTTGCTGAAGAACTCCCGGTCGGCCAGCAGAATCACGTCCCGGAACCAGTCCCGATGCCTGCGGGCGACGACCGCGGTCGCACCCTCCTCGGTCAGCTTCTCGGCGCCGAACTCGCGCACCGGCCGCAACAAGCGGTAGTGCGTGATGTCGTCGCCGCGCCGTTCCAGGATCGACTTGTCGACCAGCGAATCGACGATCGACACCACCGGCGCGACCGAACGCGTGTCGGCGCAGACATATTCGGCGGCTTCCAGCTCGAACCAGTCCTGGAAGATCGACAGGCGCGCCCACACCTGCTTCTCGTCGTCGGTGCACAACCGATAGCTCCAGTCGACCGTGTTGCGCAGCGTCTGGTGCCGGTCGGGCACCCCGTGCGTCCAGGCCGTCGGCAGCGTCAGCCCGCACGACCAGCGGTCGATGACCTGCGCGGGCGACAGCGAGCGGTGCCGGGCCGCCGCCAGTTCGATGGCCAGTGGGATCCCGTCGAGCAACCGGCACAGGTGGGCGATGGCGGCGGCGTTCGACTCGGTGATCCGGAAATCGGCGCGCACCGCCCTCGCCCGGTCGACGAGCAGGGCCACCGCCGGGTATTCGGCGATCCGGGCGGGATCGTCGAGCTCCGGTGGTGGCACGGCCAGTGGCGGGAGCCGGTAGACCTGCTCGCCCGCCACGCTGAGTGTCTGCCTGCTGGTGACGAGCAGGGTCACCCCGGGGCAGGTCGCGAGGACCTGGATGACGAGGTCGGCGCAGCCGTCGAGCAGATGTTCGCAGTTGTCCAGGACCAGCAGCGGTGCCCGGCGAACCAGATGGTCGAGTACCCGTTCGGTCGCCGACTCGCCGGCCTTGATCCGCAACCTGAGTGCTGCTGCCACCGCCGTGCCGACCTCGTGATCGTGGCGCAGCCCGGACAGTTCCACGAAGTAGACGCCGTCGTCGTAGTCGGCGGCGAGCTGCCCGGCGACCTTGCGTGCCAGGCGGGTCTTGCCGAGTCCGCCCTGGCCGGTGATGGAGACCAGGCAGCCGTCGTCGAGCAGGGCGCGCACCGCGGCTACCTCGGCATCGCGGCCGAGGTAGCTGGTCGCCGCCGGGTCGAGCGTGCTTCGCACCATCCGCCGTCTCGGGTCGTACCGGACGACACGTGCTGTCGATCCGGCTCACGGGTGTGATCGGTACCGGCGATCGTACTCAGCCGTGGTCCCGGGAGCGGCACGAATTCGCTGATGTCCGCACTCAGCTCAGCGCTTGCGCCTTCGCGTTGTGCAGAACTCTCGTCCACGCGACGTCGGTGCACAGGCCGCACACGGCACCGAGGAAACGGGCCTTCGCGACGGGGTCGCCGAGCAGCTGGTACTTCAGCCAGTCGGCCATCACCTCGGCGTATCGTCCCCAGACCAGGTGCCCGGCACCACCGAGTTCGGCGAAGATCGCGGGTACCTGGTCGGCCTTCTCGAACAGGGGCATGACGATGCCGTCGGCGTCGACGATGCGGTCGGCCTCCCCGGCCAGGAACAGCGCGGGCCCGACCATCTTTCCGGGAGCCGCCAGCGGGCCGGGTTGCAGGGCTAGCACGGTGCGCACCATCTCGTCGGCGCCCGCGTTGATCGCGCCCGCCCCGCCCTGGGAATGGCCCGCGGCCGCCACCTGATCGGTGGCCACCTTGCCGGTGTACGCGTTGCCCGGGGTGTCGTTGCGCCGCAGCAGTTCCCGCCCGCCCGCGAGCATCTCCGCACCCGAGTTCGCCATCGCGGTGTTCGCGGCGACGACGATGAAACCCGCTGCGGCCCAGGGCTTCAGCAGTGTGTCGGCGTAGACGCCGGGCCCGGCGCCGGTGCCGTTGCCCCAGAGCACCACCGGATGGCGGGTCGTGCCGAGCTCGGTGGGACGGTACACCGTGTGGTCGGCCCACTTGTCGACCGTCACGGTGCCCACCGGGTCGGCCACCTGCGACGAACCGGCCGACCCGGCCGAGGGCGGGTTCGCCACAGCGGGCGCGGCGGCCAGCAGACCGGTCACCGCGACCGCCGCCAGGGTTGTGCATCGGAAAAACATCGTTGTCCTTTCCTACGGTGCCGCGGTACTACGCGGCCGGATCGTGCAACCCCGACACCACGAGCGCGGAGCGCAGGTACCACAGATCGGCGCACCGGGTGGCGTCGTAGCCGGTGAGTTCGGCGATGCGCTTGATGCGGTAGTCGATCGAGTTGGTGTGCAGGTGCAGCATGGTTGCGGTGCGGCGCCGGTTCAGGTTGTTGGCGACGTGGCAGCGCAGCGTTTCGAGGAGTTCGGGGTGCCCGGTCAGTGGCTCGAGCACGGTCGCGAGGTGGTCGCGGGCCGGGCCGGGCCGGGTGAGCTGGTATTCGAGCGCGTAATCGCTGAACCGGTGCACGCCACCCCTGCGCCCGAGCCGCCGGACGATCTCGAGCAGTTCGTGCGCGCACTCGGTCGCGTCGGCCACCTCGTCGAGGTCGGACAGCACGACCGCCACCGTCACCTGGCGACCGGCGGCGCGGGTGAGCGCGGCCGCCACGACGTCGATGTCGGCGTCGGTATGGCGCGGCACCAGTGCGGTGCCGCCGCGCGTGGACAGGGCGACCAGGCACTCACCGTCGCAACGACGGTCGAGTTCGGCGCGCATGCGGGTGATGGCGCGGCGGGCGCGTACTCGCTCGTCGACGCCGTCGGCGGGCCCGTCCGTCGGTTCGCCCGCGATGCTCAGCGCGAGCACCCAGTACTCGTCGGCCAGTTCGACGCCGCAGTCGCGGGCCACGGCGCGCGAGTGGGTACCCGCGATGACCTGGTGGGCCAGTGCGTCTCTGGCGTGTTCGGAGCGGCCCGCCAGTTCCAGTGTGTACCGCACGTAGGCGCTCGCGACCGTCGTGGCGGCGTGCTCGAGCAGGTCGACCACGTCGATCTCGGCTCCGGTCAGATCGACGGCGATGCGCGCACAGCGGTGCAGGGAGTGCAGGATCGCCTCCACCCCGATGCCGTCGCGTGCCCATTCGACGGTGGCGTGTTCGAGGCGAGCGAGCGGGACGGCCGTGGCCGACCCGGAACTCGTGGCCGCGATCAGATCGAGGCAGGCCAGCCCGATGTTGCGGATCTGCTGGGGGCGCAACATATTCCGCCCCGCGGGGCCGTCGGTGAAGGCCGTCCGTACCAGGCGGTCGATCGTCGATTCCTGTGCCGCGTGCGCCGGTGCCGATCTGCTCAGGAGGGCGGTCCCGGAGGGTGTCCGATGTGGCATTCGTCGAGCGTGCCGGGCCGAGCACGCCGGGGCATCGGTAGAACTGCGTATCTCTGCGCACCGAGGTGCGTATTCGGCTCCGCCCACGAAGTCCGCGGGGTTCACCGAGAGACCTTCCGTCCGCCGGCGAGCGCCGCTTCGTGGCCGTCGACGAGGGTGCCGGGGATGACCACGACGGCGCGCACCCCGCCGTACGGTGACTCGGCCAACCGCACCGACACCGCGTGGGTGCTCGCGAGCTGGGCCACCACGAACAAGCCCATGCGCGAATCGCGCGACAATGCCGCGAACCCGAAATCCGGCGGGGCGGCGAGCAGGGAGTTGTACCGCTCGAATTCGGCTTCGGTGAGGCCGATCCCCTGATCGGCGACCTCGACCGCCAGGCCCTTGCCGACGACACCCGCGCTGACATCGACCATCGTCGCGGGCGGGGAGAAGGCGGTGGCGTTGTCGACGAGTTCGGCGATGAGGTGGATCAGGTCGGCCACCGCCGCGCCGTACAGCCGCGCCTCCGGTACGCCGCCGACCCGCACGCGCACATACTCTTTCGTCTCACCCACCGCGCTGCGCAGCACATCGAGCAGCGGCACCGGTGTGCTCCACCGTCGCCCGGGCCTGCTGCCGCCGAGGATCAGCAGGTTCTCGGCATTGCGTCGTGCGCGGGTCGCCAGGTGATCGAGCTGGAAGTACACCTCGAGCAGGGCCGGGTCCTGCTGCTTGCTCTCGGCCTCGTCGAGGATCTCGAGCTGACGGTGCACCACCACCTGGCTGCGATGGGCGATATTGACGAATACCGAGCGCACTCCTTCCCTGGTGCGCGCCTCCTCCACCGCCGCCCCCACCGCCACGGTCGCGGCCTGCTCGAAAGCGGTTGCCACTTCACCGATCTCGTCGGTGCCGAAGTCGAGGATCGGGGCGAGTTCGGTGCGCTCACCGGCTTTCGCCCGCCGGACGGCCTTGGGCAGTTCGGTGTCGGCCACCTCGAGCGTGGCATCGCGCAGCCGCCGCAACCTGCGGATGATGCGGTCGGCCAGTACCACCGCGATCAGCATGGCGACCACACTGCCCACCAGCACGACGGCCCCCGCCACCCACGCGGACCGCTCGGTGCGCTGCGCGGCCTCGATGGCACTGCCACGGGCTCGGTCGAGATGTTCGGAGTAGGCGGCGAAGAGCTTCGTATTCACCTCGGCGGCGGCATCCTGCCACTGCTGTAGCGAGAGTGGCAGCTCCGGTGTCCGGGTCCGCTCGTGGGACGCGAGCCGTTCGGCGAGCGCCGCCTCCATCGTCGAAATCTGTTGCCACGCCCCGGAAGCCACGATCTCGGCGAGCAGCCGGTTGCGTGGCTCACCGAATTCGGCGATCAGATTGGTGATCTCGGCCTTGTAGAAGCCCACCTGGGTGGTGAAGTCTTCGAGCGGGAACGCCCGCCCGTCCGAACCCCAGAGCGCGACACCGATCGCATTGCCCCGCGACATCGCCTCGGTCGCGGCGAGCAACCGCACGGCCTCGGAGATCCGCGTGGCGAACAACGGGTCCGGCGCGACCTGCTGTGCACGCCGGAAACCGGTGTGGAACAACGTGAACGGGCCGTTGAAGTACTGGTACACCTCGACCGGGCCGAGCACGCGCCCATCGATACCGGCCCGCACCTTCGTGATGGTCTCCTGGAACTTCGCGTGCGCGGCCGGGATGTACGGAGACGGTTCGTGCCTGCGCGCATCCGCGCGCACCAGTGCCTCGAACCCGCGATCGACCCGCGCCCGCGCCGAGACCAGCTCCGGCACGATCTCGCCGGTGGTGAGCTTGCGCAGTGAGAGCACCCGCTCGACCTGGGCGGCGGCGCCGAGTTCGGAGGCGGCGGGGCGGATCTGCTCCAGGTCGTCGATCCACCGCCGGACCTGAGCGCTGTCGCGCACCAGGTCGCCCGCGGTGAACATGCCGAGACCGAGCAGGGTGAGACTGGGAATGAGCGCTATCGCCAGAATTCTGGTGCGAACGCCGAGCCGTGCCGGGAACATCGAGCGAACGTAGGCGCGCGCCCCGCACCCGGTACGGCCTATGTTCCGCTTCTTGTGCCGGAAAACCATCCGCATTGTGGTATTTCACGAAACACCTCAGGCATTGGTGACCGTGTGCCTCCAGGCCTCGATCTCCCGGCCGACCTCGGTCACCGGCGGTTCGTCGTAGAGCCATTCGCGCGCCAGATCGTGCCAGTTCCGGGTCGCCTCGAGCTGACCGAGCGCGGTGAGGGTGAAAAGGTCGGCGCGGCGGGAGAAGACGTGCTCGGGCGGCAGCAGCAGGTGGCGGACCTCGCGCCGCTGCGCCGCCCGCGGGTCGGTGGCGAGCACGACCGCGCTGGTGGCGATCTCCGGGGTGAGGGTGATCTCCTCGTCGAGCAGATGCCAGCCCGAGGCGGCCCACACGTATTCGAGCACCGACTGGGGCGTCACCGGCGAGTCGGGTGCGATGATGCCGCGCTCGGACCAGCGCCGGAACACCTCGTCGCTGTCGAAGCGGTGAGCCGCGCGGATCACCTGCCGCTCGAAATCCAGGTCGGCGCGCTCGATCGTGTTGTACAGCCCGAAGTCGACGAAACCGACCCGGCCGTCGTCGGCGAGCAGCACATTGCCCGGATGCGGGTCGGCGCAGTACTCGCCGTCGCGGAACATGCCGGTGATGTAGAAGCGGTACACCAGCTCACCGATGTGATCGCGGCGCGCGGCGGGCAGGCGGCGGATGTCGTCGAACGAGATGCCTTCGACGAATTCGGTGACCAGCACATTGTCGCCACAGAACTCCTCGACGGCGTCGGGGACCAGGATGAACGGGTGGTCCCGGTAGCGTGCGGCGACCCGATGCTGATTGGCCGCTTCGCGCCGGTAGTCCAGTTCGGCGACGATATTGCCGGAGATCTCGGCGAGCACCTCGGTGTCGGCGGCCGAGGGCAGAAACGATTTCCACAGGCCGCTGAAGAATTCGAGATTGCGCATATCGGCGTGCACCGCCCGATCCACGCCGGGATACTTCACCTTCACCGCGACCATCCGCCCGTCGCGCAGCCGGGCGCGGTACACCTGGCCGATCGAGGCCGCCGCCACCGGTTCCGGGTCGAAGTCGGCGAACACCCGGCTCAGCCGCCCGAGATCCTGTTCGATCACCGCGCGCATCTGCGCGAACGGCACCTCGGGTGCGCTGTCGCGCAGCTTCGCCAGTTTCGTGCGGAACATCTCGCGGTGCTCCTCCGGGATCATGTCCAGATCCAGCACCGAGGCCATCTGCCCCAATTTCATTGCCGCGCCCTTCATCCCACCGAGCACGGTGACGATCTGCTGTGCGGCTTGCAGTGTCGAGCGTTCGGCGAGTGTGCGGCGCGCCTGTTCGGTTCGCCCGATCATCGCCAGCCGGGTACCGAGGCCGCGGGCCGCCTGCCCCGCGGCCAACCGGCCGAGCCGTGCGCTGCGTGACAGTCGTCCGGTCGGTACCTGCTTGTCTGCCATGGGTGCCTCTTTCCCGCGGTGCGCTCATGGGCATTCTCGGCCTACGGCGCCGTACTCACAGGCGAACGGGCGCGGACTTGTGCCGGATCACCAATGCCGTCGTGGCGGAGCACGAATTCTTCGCGGCTGAGGTCGTTGTCAGTCCCCGGTGCCGCGGCTCAGTTCCTGGAACCAGGCGAGATAGGCCGTCGTGGTCTCGCGCAGTGCGTCGACCGCCCAGCCGGCGGGCCGCAGTTCGGAGGGCAGCGCGGGGTCGGTGGTGAGCAGGTCGAGGCCGGCGCACACCGTCGTGAACCTGGCGGCGGGGTCGGCGGTTTCGATGGCTTCGAGCAGCTCACGGGCCCGGCGGTCGATGTCGGTCAGCGGCCACAGCCGAGCACACAGCGAGACCGGATCGTCCACGGCACGGGTGCGCAGGACGATCGTGGCGTCGCCGAGGTCGTCGGGCAGGTCGCGCGCGAGGTTGGCCGGGCGCATCCACACACCTTCGCGGAGTTCGGCGAGGCGCAGCGAGAGCAGTGTCGCGCGCAGTGCCGCGCGGTCGGCGGCGGGTCGTCCCGTCGCGGTGATGACGACCTGTTCCCAATCGCCTTGCCAGGGCAGCGTCCGGGGCGCGAGGAGGTCTACGCGCCGGGCACGCAGGTGTGGGGCGAGGGTGTAGACGCGACGCGCGCGCACGAGCTCACCGGCCGCGACCATCCGCGACACCGCGACGCGCACGGTGGCCTCCGGGTAACCCGCCGCGGTCGTGGCGGCGCAGATCTGCTGTGACGTCATCGTCGGCGAGTCGGCCGCGATGAGGATGCGGATCAGCGCCGACCGCGCCGACACCGGACGCACCATCACGCCGGAACCGGTGACCTCGGATTTCACGGGTCGAGTGTACATATTTCACTATTGCTACGGCTGTTGAAGATATGTAATGTCGCCGGGCATGACGACATCTACCTCACCGCTGGCCGGACGCACGATGATCATGTCGGGCGGCAGCCGCGGCATCGGGCTGGCCATCGCGCTCGCCGCCGCACGTCAGGGCGCCAATATCGCGCTGCTGGCCAAGACCGACGTTCCCGATCCACGGCTGCCCGGCACCATCCACACGGCGGCCGCCGAGATCGAGGCCGCGGGTGGGCGGGCGCTGGCGGTGGTCGGCGACGTCCGCGACGAGGCATCGGTCACCGAGGCCGTGCGCCGGACCGTCGAACGGTTCGGTGGCATCGACTACTGCGTCAACAACGCGTCGGCCATCGCGCTCGCCCCGACCGAAGAGTTGCCCGTCAAACGGTTCGATCTCATGCAGCAGATCCAGCTGCGCGGAACCTATCTGCTCACCAGCACCTGCCTGCCGCACCTGCGCCGCAGCGACAACGCCCACATCCTGAGCCTGTCGCCTCCGCTGAACCTCGCACCCGCCTGGCTGGGCGCCCACCCCGCCTACATGGTGGCCAAGTACGGCATGTCCCTGTTGACGCTCGGCTGGGCCGCCGAGTACGCCGAACACGGCGTCGCCGCAAACTGCCTGTGGCCCGAGACGCTCATCGCCACCGCCGCGGTCCAGAACCTGCTCGGCGGCGACGAGGCGACCGCGAAGGCCCGCACCCCGCAGATCGTGGCCGACGCCGCGATCGCGATCCTCGAGAAGGACGCCCGCACGGTCACCGGCAACACCTTCCTCGACGTGGAAGTCCTGCGAGCCGAAGGCCGGACCGACTTCTCCGCCTACGGCGGCAGTGACGATCTCGAATACGACATCTTCGTCGACCCGCCCCAGGCCTGAGCTCGCCCGAATCCGGACCGCGCGGAGCCCCGGCGCGCGGACGGATGACGGATCAGGGAGTGACGATGGCGAAGTCGGGGTCGGGGGCGTCGAGGTAGCCGACCAGTTCGGTCAGCTTGCCGGCGTCGCCTTCGACGGTGACCGCGCCGGCTTCGATCATCGCCGCCAGGTCGCCCCCGGCGAGTAGCGCCGAGCGCAGATCGTCGGCAGCGAGCGTGAAGGTGGTCATCGCGGGCGGGAGGTCTCCGTCGACGTCGAAGTGGACGAGCAGGCCGTTGCGCAGATGAGTGCGATGCACAACGCCGGTGTCGCTGATGCGCCAGTCGATCACGATGTCGGCCGACCAGGATCGCGGTCCGTCGATGCGCAGCGCGATCGCGTCGAAGGCCTGCTCCACCGTCAGCTGGCTCATGATGTCCGGGGAAGCCGTGACGGTCGGGGTGCCGATGCTGCCGTTGCGCAATTCGTAGGCGCCCATCAGGAAGAAGTTGCGCCAGGTCCCGTTCTCGCAACCGTAGCCGAGCTGTTCGAGGGCGTCGGCCTGCAGCGCCTTGGCCTCGGCATGGTCCGGGTCGGCGAAGACCACGTAGTTCAGTACCTGCGCGACCCACCGGAAGTCGCCGTCGGCGAAGGACTTTCGCGCCTTGGCGACGACCTCGTCGGCGCCACCCATGAAGTCCACGTGCCGGACGGCGGCATCGACGGTGCTGTGCTGCCACAGATTCGCCGGGTTGCCGTCGAACCAGCCCATGTAGCGCTGATAGATGGCTTTGACGTTGTGGCTGATCGAACCGTAGTACCCGTGGGCCGACCAGTTGTCCGCCAGCGCGGGCGGTATCGGAAAGTCCTCGGCGATCTCGGTTCCGGTGGCGCCCTTGTTGATCCAGCGCAACGTCTGGTCGTGCAGGTAGCCGTAGAGGTCGCGCTGGATCGACAGGTACTCGGTGAGCCGCTCGGTGCCCCAAGTGGGCCAGTGGTGCGAGGCGAACACCACGTCGGTTCGGGCGGCGTAGCGGTTGATCGCCTCGGTGAGGTACTTCGACCACACATGCGGGTCGCGTACCAGGGCGCCGCGCAGGGTGAGCAGGTTGTGCAGGGTGTGCGTGGCGTTCTCGGCCATACACAACGCGCGCCGGGCGGGGAAGTAGAAGTTCATCTCCGAGGGCGCCTCGGTGCCGGGGGTCATCTGGAATTCGATCGCCACACCGTCGACTGTGACGGCCTGACCGGTGTGGTCGACCGACACGGTGGGGGTGATCAGACTCGGCTGACCGATCGAGGTGGTCGGTCCCAGGCCCGCGCCCACGGCGCCGACCGGCCCACGCGGCAGTGCGGCGCCGTACATGTAGGCCGCGCGCCGGGCCATGGCTGTGCCCGCGTAGACGTTCTCCTCGACGGCGTGCTCGGTGAAGCCGGCGGGCGCGATGATCACGCACCGTTGCGCGTCGACGTCTTCCTGAGTTGTCACCCCCTTCACCCCACCGAAGTGGTCGATATGGGAGTGCGAGTAGATGACCCCGACCACCGGACGATCACCACGATGTTCGCGATACAGCGCCAGCCCGGCGGCCGCGGTTTCCACCGAGATCAGCGGGTCGATCACGATCACCCCGGTGTCGCCCTCGATCACCGTCATATTCGACAGGTCGAGCCCGCGAATCTGGTAGATGCCCTCGGTGACCTCGTACAACCCTTGCTTCACCGTCAGTTTCGACTGCCGCCACAGGCTCGGATTCACCGTGGCGGGGCAGTCGTCGTCGAGGAAGGAGAAGGACCCGCTGTCCCACACCACGTCGCCGTCGGCATTGCGGACCACCGGCGGGGTGAGCGCGGCGATGAACCCGCGGTCGGCGTCCGCGAAATCCTGGTCGTCGCCGAAGGGCATCGTGCGCAGCGCCGCGGCGTTGCCTGCCTCGATGGTTTCGGAAGCTTCCTGCGGACTGGTCATCGAATCCCTTTCCACTCTGCTCGGTTACCCCGCGGCGCCCGTGCCGGACGGCCCGCTCCCGCAGCATCACATCGGGGGAGGTGACGCCGCCTCACCCGCTCCGGGTGAAATTCCTGTCGTCACCGGCTCGGCCATTTGCCGCCGATGTTGCGCGAGGGCGGCTCGTCCGCCGCCGGTTCGATGCCGAGCCGCTCGGCGAACAGCCGACGCTGAACGAGCCACCCGCAGACCGACAGCCCGATCCAGGACAGGGTGGCGGTGATCTGCTGCCAGCCGGGTTCGGGATCGCGCAGGAACTCGAGGTCGCCCATGCGGCCGAGGCCCGACAGGATCATGCTCGCGCCGCCGATCGACGTCAGCCACAGCAGGGCGCGGGCCCGGAACTTGTCGGCCAGGAAGGCGCCGGACACGCACACCGCGGCGGCGACGATCATGCTCAGTGCCCAGTTCTTGTCGCCCGGCTGTAGCACCGTGGCGAGTTTGGTGCCGATCATCGCGCCGGTGAGGCCGCCGATGAAATAGGCCGCGAAGCGGAAGATCAGCGAGGTCACCACCCATGCCGACACCGCGCCGATCAGCGCGATCAGCAGCAGCCACCAGAACGACGCGTTGCACAGGTCGGCGATCAGCCAGCCGAGGCCGAACCCGATGGCGAGGATGCCCAGGTGCACCGAGCGGACCCCGTAGAAGCACAGCAGGGCACCGACCAGCGCGACGATCATGCCGTTCATGGGTGTTCCTTTCCGGAATCGGGTAGGTCGGCGGCGGCCTCGGCGACCGTCGGATACACCTGGATGGGGGTCGCGCCGACCACGGCGGAACCGAGTTCGGCCCCGAACTGCGCCACCGAGCGGGCGATGCGGAAGTCGATGCGCTTGCGGGCCAGTTCTTTTCGCAGGTCGAGCAGCATGTCGGCGGCGGTGACGTCCAGGGAGGGCGAGGTTTCGGCGTCGAGGACCACCAGCCGGGTCGACTCGGTGCACAGTGCCTCGATGTGTTCGCGCACGAAGTCGGCGTTGGCGAAGAACAGACCGGATTCGACGCGCACCACCAGCAGGTCGGGCCGGGTCGGCAGATCCGCGTGTCTGGCCTTGTCCACCCAGAGCGAGCCGCTCTTGCCCAGTTCGGCGACGTGCGGCTGGGAGGCGCGGTAGACCAGCAGCAGCACCGCGACACCGATCCCGATGAGCAGTCCGGGCAGCGTGTCGAACAGCAGCACGCCGAGCAGGGCCGCCATGGCGGCGACGAAATCGGCGCGGGCGGCGTGCCCGTAGATGCCACCGAGCAGGCCGGTCCACACCCCGTAGAGCCTGCGCAGGGCGGCGAAGTCGACGAGTTCGATCACCGCCGCGATCACCACCGCCGCGAGGGTCGCCTCCGGCAGCTTCTCGAACAGGCCGGTGAGAAACAGCAGTGTGAGGATGGTCAGTGCGGCCACCACCAGGCCGCTGAGCTGTGTTTTCGCCCCGGCGCCACCGTTGACGGCGGTCTTGGACAGGCTGCCGTTGACCACCATGCCCGAACTCAGCCCGGAGCCGATATTGGCGGCGCCGAGCCCGAGTAGCTCCCGGTCGGGGTCGACCTGGTAATCGGCCTTGGCCGCATAGGTTTTGGCGGCGCCGAGGCCTTCGGCGAAGCCGATCAGCACCACGCCGACCGCGGGACCGAGCAGCTCGAGATAGTCGCCGAGATCGAGTCCGCCGGGCAGGCCGAGATGGGGGAGACCCGCGTCGATGTGCCCGACGATCGCGACGCCCTTGTCGTCGAGACCGAGCAGGTGCACCGCGGCGATGCCGAGTACCACTGCGAGCAGGGCGCCGGGCACCATCGGCAGCCAGCGCCGCACCGCCAGCACGAGGACCAGGCTCACGGTGCCGACAAGTGTTGTGCGCCAGTCGATCTCACCGGGATTGCGCAGGATGCGCCAGGCTTGTTCGAAGAAGTTGCCCTCGTGCTTGTGCAGCCCGATGAGCTTGGGTACCTGGCCGATGATGATCACGAGGGCCAGCCCGACGATGAAGCCCTTCAAGACCGGTCCGGAGATGAAGCTCGCGATGAATCCCAGCCGGATCAGCCCGGCCAGCAGGCCGACGATGCCGGTGCAGACGGCCAGGGCCGCGGTCAGGGCGAGGTAGCGGCCGCCGTCGGCGCCGGCCATCGGGGCGACGATCGCCGCCGACAGCGCCGCGGTCGCCGACATCGGGCCGACCACCAGGTGGCGCGAACTGCCCGCCAGCGCGTAGAGCACCAGGGCGGGTATCGCCGCGTACAGCCCGACCACCGGCGGCACCCCGGCGATGGAGGCGTAGGCCAGCGCCTCGGGCACCAGCACCGCCCACACCGTGAGCCCGGCGATCACATCGGGACGCACCCAGTCGCCGCGATAACCACGCAGGGATGTGAACACCGGTACCGACATCCGTCTCACCCCGGCAATCCGCCCAGCCCTTTACCGAGGACCACCGCACCCATGATCAGCAGCACGATGGCCATGACGGCGTGATTGTTGTCCTGCAACCACACTCGGAGCCGGTCCAGCGCCGGGCCGAGTCGCTCGGCCGCCACGAGATAGCCGAGCACCACGGTCAGCACCGTGGCCGACGCGAGCACCGTGAACACCACGATCGCACCGACCGCGCCGCCGGTGCCAAGGCCTGCCGCCCCGATCGCGACACCCGCCGACACACACAGCAGCAGGTTCTTCGGGTTGATGCCGGACAGCAGCGCCCCGAGCCCGGTCGCCTTCGCCGGGGTGAGGGTGTCGATCGCCCGCATCCAGCCCGGCACCTCGGTCTGCGACCGCGCCTGCCACTGTTTCACCGCCAACACCACGAGCAGCACCCCGAGGACGATCTTGATCCACGCCGCCGCCGCACCGGGTTCGCTGTCGTCGGATCCGCCCAGGTTGCCGGCGAACAGCGTCACCACCCCGGTCACCACCAAAATGCCGAGTACCCACCCGGTGGCGAATCCGATCGCCGCGCCTTTTCCACGCGCCGACAGAATCATGAGAATCGTCGCCACGATCGGTATCGGCGACAGCGCGACACCGACGGCGAGCGGAAGCAGATCTCCGATGACCGGACCCATAGCGCGACCGTAAACGCACAGGTGGCCGCCCCGCCTCACACGAGACGGATGAGATTCGCCCACCGCACGCGCATGGCGGGGAAATCAGGCCAGCGCTTTGGCTTTGAGCTGCTGGAATTCGGCCTCGGTGATGGCGCCCGAGTCCAATAACCTTTTCGCGTCCGCGATCTGGGCGGCGGAACTGGTGCCCGCGGTTTCCCTGATGTATTGGTCGGTCGCGGCTTTGGCCTGCTGCTCGGCTTCGGCGGTGCGTTCGCCCATTCCGTCACCGCGCACGATCAAATACACCAGCCCGGTGATCAGCGGGAAGAGGAACAGGCACAGCACCCAAATCGCCTTCACCCAGCCCGAGGTTTTCCGGTCCCGGAAGAGATCGGTGAGGATGACGAAGATCAGCAGCAGATAGGCGATGAACGCGAAACTTACGACAATGGTCCAGATGACGTCCCAGAAATCCATTGTTGATCCCTCACTTTCGTGCTGAGCGCCCACCGGCCGGTGAACACGTCGGGTGGTGCGGCGACGTCGGTGTCACCGTGGTCGCACCCGGCCCCCGACGTTGTGCACGACCACGACGTCAGGGTGCCAGGGCACGAGATCGTCGACCCGGCGCTGTAATTCGGCCAGGTCGGGCAGCTGTTGCGGACCGAGGACGGTGATGGTGGCGGTGTCGCTGTGCAGTGTCACGTCCACCACCTGGGCGCTGGGTTGCTCGCGCAGCCAGTCGCGGGCGACGTCGGAGATCTGCCCGGCCCACAGCGTCGACAGCGAATTGATCACCATCGGCACCGCCACCAGGATCAGCGCCGCACCGAGCACCAGGTAGGCCCGCCCGCGCCGACCGGTCGGCGCCTCGGCGTCGCGCCCGTATCCGGCCAGCAGCAGCACCGTGGTGGTGGTGATGATCATCGCCAGCATGTTGGAGGCGAACAGCACGAACGCGCCCAGTGCGAGGGCGGGCGCCTGCGAACCGAGGCACACCCCGACCACACCCAGCGGCGGCACCAGCGAAATCGCGATGGCGACACCGGGCAGCACGTCACCCACATCACGGCGAGTGATCGCCACTGCCGCGACGAGACCGGTGGCGAGGGCCGCGGTCAGATCCATCAGTTTGGGTGAGGTCCGCCCGACGACCTGCGCGTTCGACAGCACGTTCACCGGATTCGGTAGCAGCTGCGCGAACAGGAAACCGAGCACGACAACCACCGCGATACCGGCGACCACCAGCAGCAGGCTGCGACCCACCAGCGCCGCGCGCCCGGTCGCCACACCGAGAGCTACCCCGAGGATCGGGATCGACAGCGGGGCGACGATCATCGCGCCGATCACGGTCGCCGTGGAATCACCGACCACACCGGAGATCGCGATCACCGCCGAGAGCACGAGCATGATCCAGAACGCCGAGCGCTTCGCCGCGACCGAGCCCACCGACAGGTCGAGTTTGTCGGTCAGTTCGTCGAGGGTACGGCGCTGATCGGTGGGGACGAGAAAGCCGAGCATCGCGATCCTTTCGCCATGTCCGGCCAAGCGTAGAAAGCGGCGGCGCCCACGAAATCACCCGTAATGGATGAATTTCGCACCGACCGCGCGGCGAATTCACCCCGAACGGGTGATCCGGAGGCAGTGTGCACGGGATTAGCGTCGTCGCATGCACACCACGGACACGGTCCGGCAGTTTCCCGGTGCGGGTGGGTGGTCCATTCCCCGCGGTCTCGTCGTGCTGTTGTCGATCGCCGCGATCATCATCTGCGTCACGGGATTGAAAGCCTTCGCCGGTGTGGTCGGTCCGACATTTCTGGCCCTGATGCTCACCATCGCCGTGCAGCCGATCCAGGCCAGGGTGCAGCAGCGCGGTGGTCCGGCCTGGCTCGGCATGCTGCTCGCCTTCGGTGCGGTATTGCTCATTCTGGTGGGATTCGGTGGGGCGCTCGCGCTTTCGGTCGCACAATTGGCTTCGCGGCTACCGCAGTACACCGGCAGCCTCGACGATCTGCTCGACACCGTTCGTGGCTGGCTCGACGCCGCGGGCTTGAGTCACGACCAGATCCAAAAGGCTTTGCAGGGCATCGACCTCGGCAAACTCGTCGGTTTGCTCGACAACCTGCTCGGCGGTGTGGTCGGGGTGTTCTCGAATCTATTCTTCGTGGCCGCGCTGTTGCTGTTCATGGCGGTCGACGGGATGAGCATGCGGCCGAGGATGGCCGTGGTCGCGGTCGAACGACCCGCCATCGCCCAGGCACTCGGCAGTTTCGCGGCGGGCACCCGCAAATATCTGGTCGTTTCGACGGTGTTCGGTGCGATCGTGGCGGTGATCGACGGCGGTGCACTGTGGTTGCTCGGAGTGCCGTTACCGCTGCTGTGGGCGCTGCTGTCGTTCATCACCAACTACATCCCGAACATCGGCTTCATCATCGGCGTGATCCCACCCGCGCTGCTGGCTCTGCTCGACAGCGGACCGGTTCTGATGGTGTGGGTGATCGTGGTCTACAGCGTGATCAATTTCGTCATCCAGTCGATCATCCAGCCCAAATTCGTCGGCGACGCCGTAGGACTCGGCGTCACCATCACCTTCCTGTCCCTGGTGTTCTGGTCCTGGGTACTCGGCGGCCTCGGGGCCATCCTCGCCATCCCCCTCACCCTCCTGGTGAAAGCCCTCCTCCTCGACATCGACCCCTCCACCCGCTGGGCCGACGTCCTGATCGGCGGCCCACTCCCGAAGAAGAGGAACAGCGCTGCCGACACATCCACCTGAAGGCACTCAGCCGCCGCACAGTCGCCTGATCTCCTCGTCCGGATACGGCGTGCGCCGAGTCGTCTGCTGGAACGCGCGCATGAACGCCGACATCGTGGCGGCGACCGGTGCGTGCCGGGTGATGATTGCGGCGGCTCCGTCCGGAATTCCTGTCGCGGGTTCGCCGTCGGCGATGTCGCGCACCATCGTGAGGCGCTTCTCCCGGTCTTCCCGGCGGAGTCCGTACAGCGCGGTGAGCAGCCAGTTCACCAGGTAGGTAGCGGTGAAACCGCGGTCGTAGCTCTGGTTCCGGGCGAAGAACACGGCTTCGTGCGGTGAGAGGTCGAAGCCGGAGGCGAGCGCGAGACCGTAGTCGGCGAAGTAGAGGCGTCGACCGTCGGTCAGGATGTTGTGGAAGTGCGCGTCGAGGTGCAGCAGTCCACGGCTGTTCATGAACGCGGTGCCATCCGCCAGTTCTCGTTCCACCATGGCGCAGGCCTGATCGGTGGCCTCTGCGCCTGCCTCGATCCGGGCGTCGAGCCACTCGTGCAGGGTGTGTGGGATGTACTCCAGGAACAGCGCGATGCTCGCCGAAGAGTCCCGGACAGCTTCGATCCGTCGGCGTACCTGCGGCCGGTCGTCCCAATAGGCGACGACGCGATCGATGTCGGCAAGCTCGTCCGGCAGTGGGGTGGTGTCGGGCAGCACCCGCCAGTGGTACATCAACGGAAAGCCCGCGTGTTCGGCGGCCAGCACCCAGTTCGTCGTCATGATGTGCACGGCGAGCTCGCGCCAGGCCCCGAACCCCGCCCCACCGATGAGGCCGACGCCGTAGTGGTAGAACTGCGGCAGATCGAACAGATTCGCCGTTGACCGGACGTGCTCCGGCTCCCGTTCCAGGTCGGTGAGTGGCACCCGCTTCACGAAAACCGGTGTCCCGGCAACCTCGAGCAGCGCCGACTTCCCGCCGATCCCGGTGCCGACCGGCGTGGCCGCGTCGACGAGTTGGCGCAAGGCGTGATCGCTGTGCAGGGCGAGGGCGGTGGCGACAGCACTGTGAGCGTCGAGGCGGGCCGGGCGCGACATGTCCGGGTGCTCATCCACTTGGTTGCCCGTGCTTCGCCCGGCTCGATGTGAGAAGTCCCCGCCCATCCCGCGAGCGTACCGATGGCCTTCCGATCAGCGTCGCGGTCCGCCTGTGTACTGGAACGCCGTGTGCGACAGTGGGGTGTGAGCAGGCGGGTGTCGGGGAATCTTCCGGCGGAGGTGACCAGCTTTGTGGGGCGCGACGATGATGTCGCCGCGGCCAGGAAGCTGCTCGGGGGGACGCGGTTGCTCACGTTGACCGGAGTGGGTGGGGTCGGCAAGACGCGGTTGAGCAGGCGGGTGGGGGAGGTGGCTCGGCGGGCGTTTCCCGACGGGGTGTGGCTGGTGGAGCTGGCGCATGTGAACGATCCGGGTCTTGTCGCGTCGACGGTGGCACGCGAGCTCGGATTGCGTGACGACATCAGTGCGCCGCTCACCGCCCTGACCGAGCACCTGGCCGACGCCGATCTCCTGCTGATCCTGGACAACTGCGAGCACGTGATCGACGCGTGTGCCGCGCTCGCGGACCGGCTGATCCCGGCGACCACCGGCCTGCGGATCCTCGCGACCAGCCGCGAGCCGCTCGGCGTCCCCGGCGAGCAGATTCTGCCCGTGGCCCCGCTGCCGGTGCCCGGCCCCGACCACGCCGATCTCGACAACCCGGCGACCCGCCTGCTGATCGACCGCGCCACCGCCGCGGACCCCAATTTCGCACGGCGCGAAGCCGATCCGGCGACACTGGTCGCGATCTGCCGCCGTCTCGACGGCATTCCGCTCGCCCTCGAGTTGGCGGCGCTGCGGATGCGGATGTTCACGCCCGAGCAGGTTCTTGCCCGCCTCGACGACGCGATGGGGCTGCTCACCACCGGGCCGCGCGCCGCACCCGAACGCCAGCAGACGCTGGCCTCGGCGATTCGCTGGAGCTACGACCTGTGTACACCGGACGAGCAAAGGCTATGGGAGCAGCTGTCGGTCTTCGCGGGCGGTGTCGACCTCGCCGCCGCCGAAGCGGTCTGTCACCTCGGCACACCGCGGACCCTGCTCGACGCGCTCACCGGGCTGGTCGACAAGTCCGTGCTGAGCTACGGTCCGGGCGTCGACGGCACGGGCCGGTACACGATGCTCGAGCCGCTGCGCCAGTTCGCCGGTGATCGTTTGCGGGCGCGCGGCGCCGAATACGCCGCCCGTAGAGCCCATCGCGAGTACTACTACCGCCTCGCGCGCCGCGGCCGCGACGAGTACTGGAGCTCCGCGGACACCACCTGGTTCGGTGATGTCGCCCGGGAACACGCCAATCTGCGTGCCGCGCTGCAGTTCTGCCTCGACGATCCCGCCGGGTCCCGGCGCGCGCTCGAGATCGCGACCGAGCTGTGGCCGTTCTGGGAGCACTGCCACCTGCTGCTGGAGGGTTACCGCTGGCTGTCGGAGGCACTGGCGAAGAACGCCGAACACACCGTCGTCCGAGCGAGGGCGCTGGCTGCCTGCGCGGTGATCGCAGCTATGCGCGGCGAGTCCGAGAAAGCGGCGGAATTCGCCGGAGCCGGTGCCGCGATCGCTGCCGAAACCGGGTCGGCGCGAGTGCGTTCCGAGGCCGAGATGGCCAGAGCCGTCTTGGTTTTCGGTGCGGGCGATCCGCGTGGCGCATTCGAGATCGCCCTGGCGGTGTCGGTCTGCGCGCGCGAGTGCACGCACCCGCGCGTGGAGATGGAGAGTCTGGCCTTCGCCGCTGTCTGCGCGCTGGCCCTCGACGACCCGCACGCCGCCGCCCTCACCGAGCAACTCCTGGCCGTGACCAGCGAACACGGCTCCCACCTGCTCGGCGGACTCGCCCATTGGGCGGTCGGCACCAAGCGACAGCGCGACGGTGATCAGCCCGGCGCGGTCGCGGCTCTCCGCCGATCGATCGAATTGTTCCGGCTCTTCGACCGGTGTGCCTGGATCGCCACCAGCGTCGACGGCCTGGCCTGGGCGGCCGCCGCCGACGGCGACCTCGAGCGTGCGGCACGGTTGATGGGTGCGGCGACAGCCGTCCGCCGGGGCAGCTCGCAACGACTCGCGCACGCGATGACCCAGCTCATCGGCCGGCGGATCCGCGAACAGGTCGAGAACGCACTCGGCGCGCGGGAGTTCGCCGCCTGCTTCGACGCGGGCGCCGCGCTCACCGCCGAGGACGCCGTCGACTACGCGACAGGCAGCGAACCGTCGACGGTCACCGCCGTCCACACGGGACTGGAAGTGCTGACCCGAAGGGAGCGCGACGTGGCGATGTTGATCGCCCGCGGTTACGGCAACCGCCGGATCGCGCAGGAACTGGTGATCTCGGTCCGCACCGCCGAGAGCCACGTCGACCACATCCTCACCAAACTGGGCTTCACCTCCCGCACCCAGATCGCCGCCTGGGTGAGCCGACTCACCGCCTGATGTCGCGAAATCGAGTTCTGGTGAGGTGATCTCCGTAGTCCTCACGCACGACTTCCGTAGTTTCCGCGATTCCCGCGCGCCGCCGGACCGGCACAGTGATGCCCACAGCGAACAGCAGTGAGGTGAGGCATGACCGTCGACGAACGCGTCGCGCCACGGACAACGGCGCACACCGGCCACGCACCGGTCTCGATGATCGAGCGGATGACCCTGATCCTGGACAGCTTCGACGGACCCGTGCCGATGCGCACCCTGATCGACGTCGCCGAACGCACCGGTCTGCCCCGTTCGAGCGTGCACCGCATCATCGATCAGATGATCCGGCTGCGCTGGCTCGCGCACGCACCCGGCGGCTACCGGCTGGGCACCCGGGCACTGGAACTCGGCGGACTCGCCATCGAACACAACGAGATCCGCGACGCGATGGGACCACTGCTGCACGAATTGTGCCGAACCACCGGCATGGTCGCGCACCTCGGCGTGCTCGACGGACCCGAGGTGCTCATCATCGACAAAGTGGTCGGTCGCGGCGGTGTCGGTATCCCGACCCGCCTCGGCGGCCGCATCCCCGCGCACTGCACTGCCGTCGGCAAGGCACTGCTGGCCACGCTCCAGCCGAGTGTCATCGAAATGGCCTTCCCCCACCATCTTTCGCGCCGCACCTCCCGCACCATCGCTCTCCGTGGCGAACTGCACCGCGAACTGGACCGCGTGCGGAACCATCAGGGAGTCGCCCTCGATCGTGAGGAGTCGATTACCGGGATCGTGTGCGTCGGGGTTCCGATCAGGGTCGACGGTGGGATCGCCGCGCTGTCGCTGTCCGGGCGGATCGGTGGGCAGCATCCGCCGGGCACCGCCAAGCTGGCCCGGATCCTGCTCGACGCCGCCGAAGCCGCGCGAGCGATCAGTCCCCGGCACGAATAGGTGGTGGGTCACGGCTCGTGCGGCCATGACCCACCACGCGGGCACAGTTCTCGATACCGGTCAGCCGACGAGGTTCTTCCGCAATTTCACCAGCGTCATCCCGTCGATACCGAGGCCGTCGGTAAGGAATTTGCCGAAGCTGCCGTAGTCCTGTTCCAATTTCCGCACCGCGGTGTCGAGATATTCGGTGCGGACTTCCTGCAGCGGGATGAGTAGATCGGGGTTCTGCATATAGCCGGCCTGTTTCACCTGCTCCCGTAGTTTCGCATCCGCGGCGGCACGGAATTCGTTGGAGCGCAGATAATCCTGGCGGGCGGTCTGCTCGGGGACGCCGACCGCGCGCAACACCACATAGGTGAGGAACCCGGTCCGATCCTTACCGGACGTGCAGTGATAGAGCAGAGCACCGTCGGTGGCCGCGAGTTCACGAACGGTCGCACCGAACGCGGCACGCGAGGCGTCGGTGAGGAAACTGGCGTAGACACCGCTCATGATCCGTTCGGCCCCACCGTTACCCAATACTTCCTGCTGACGCTGTGGGTCCTTGGACTGGATGATCTGCATCATCTGGACGAACAATCCGGTGTCGTCGACAGGTCGGGCAACCAGGGGTACCCCGGCGGGCAATCGGTCGGCCCCCATGAATTGCACCTCCCCGGGGGTGCGGAGGTCGACCACGGATTTCAGATTGCGCCCGGCCAGGGTGGCCACATCGCCATCGGTCAGCTTGGGCAAGGCGTCGGCGCGAATCGCCTTGCCGGACTTGACAGTTGCCCCGTCGTATGTGCGGTAGCCGCCGATATCGCGGACATTGACCGCCCCTTGCAGGGATATCTGCCCGCCCGAACTCGGAACCGCCACAGCGGGTGCCGACGGCAATGCGGCGGTGCTCACGAGCGCGAGGGAGGCCAGCGCGGTGGTCATCACGGAGACGATGATGCGTTTCGTGCGAATTGCTTTCACATCGAAAACGGTATTTATTTCCCCGTCTCCGCCAGGTTCCACAATCAATGGCCGGGATTGTGTCTTGACACGCAGCCTCTGATTCTTCCGCCTCCACGGTAGCGACGGCCGACTGTCCTACTTCAACGCACCAGGCGCAGACTGGTGGTGGCGAGGCCGACGCTGAGCCGCTGGCCCCAGCCGAGACGTAGTGCGTCGTGCTCGATGCCGTCGCCGAAGGCCACCAGTCCGTCGGACTCCACGTCGATGTGCAGGCTTTCGCCGGTGATCTCGCCTTCGGTGTGCGCGATCCCGGTGGCCGGTGACGGCCACGCCTCCCGGACGAACCAGACGAGTCTGCGCTCGGTGGGATGAGGAAGGGCGACAGGGCTTTTCCGTTCGCGGTGAGCCGACAGGCACCAGCCTGTCGCACCCGTACCGCTGCCCACGAGGATGCCCGACGATGCCTGGCGCTCGTCGCGGAGGCGGTACCGGCTGGTCTGGTGGCTCGGATGGCCGATGTAGATCTCGTTGAGCGCGCGCAGGGTCGCGCCGTCGTCCGTTCTCGCCTCGACCATCGTGCGGTCCTCGGTGTTACCGGTGCTGTGCAGGAGTTCGGTCGCGTCGGCGGGGGAGTGCTTGGCGAGCACGCCCGGTTCCGGGCTGATGCCGATGACGGGCTGGCCGTCGAGGTACTTGGCCACGTTGGCGACCAGCCCGTCCTGCCCGACGATCACCACGATGTCCTCGGGGGCGAACAGGAACCGCGACAGGTCTTCCCGCTCGACCGTGCCGCGCCGCCAGTCGAGCGGAATGGCCGCACTGACCTCGGCGATCGCCGCGCGGGTCCGCCGGTCGCGTTCCACCACCTCGTCGAGTGACCGGCCGCGCGAGTTCAGGAAGAACTCCACCTGCCCGCGCGTCCCGTGCCGCGCCAGCAGCTCCGACAGCTCGGTTCGCCTGTGCACCAGTACGATTCGCGGCGCCAGGCTCATCGGGTGAACCGTTGCAGGATCGGCGCGATCATGTCCGGCGTCAGGGTGAGGCTGCCGATCTCCGGCAGGTTGCCCGCGAGTTCCTTCGCCGCCAACGCGTACAGCGTCTCCCGCGGGACGTCCCGGTAGGCATCCAGGCGCGCCTTCTCGCCGGCCGCCTCGGCCTCGGCGAGCTTGCGGATCCCGTCGGCCTTGGCGTCGACGGCGATCCGGTCGGCCCTGGCCTGACTCTCGGCCTTCTCCAGCGCGTTCGCGCCACGCTGGACCACCAGGAGCTCCTCCCGTTTCGCCAGTTCGATCTGGTTCTGCAGTTCGTTCTCGCTGATCGCGCGCTCGCGTTCGACGGCGAGCGCGCGCCGTTCGTAGGTCGCCCGGTCCGCTTCCTGCTGGACCTTCTCGCGGACCGTGGTCTGGAGCGCCTTCTCCATCTCCGCGTCGGGGCGGATCGCGACCACGCGGACGTCGATGATCTCCAGCCCGATGTGGGCCGCGGTCAGATTGCGGGTGGCTTCCTTGACCTTTTCGACGCCGGTGCGGATGGCGGTCTCGAGATCGAGCGTAGCGAGCACCTCGAGGGCGTGTTGCTGGGTGTTTTCGGTGAGGGTGTTGGCGATCTGGCTCAGCGGGTCCTGCCGCAAGGTCCCCGTGTCGGGGTCGATCGAGAAGTCGATCCGGCTCGTCGTCGTCGCGGGATCGGTGCAGCGGTAGGTGACCGTCAGCTGGACCGTGACGTCCTGATGGTCGTGCGTGCGGGCGTGGAAGAGCATCGGCAGCTCTCGGTCGTCCACCGGAACCTCGCTGAGCACCGCCGTGCTCGGGCGGAACCAGAAGCTCAGCCCTGTGCCGTCGTGCAGCAGCTTGCCCTTGCGGACGTGTCTGACGTGCACTGTCGGGGCTCCCCTGAGGTGCCGCAGTCCCGGGTAGCTGCTGATGTCGGCCATCGCCTTCTCCTTCATTATGGTCATAGTGACCATAACAGGACCGGCGGCAGCCGTCGAGGGCTGTGCGTGATCCGGGAAGCTGCGCACAGCCCTTACGGTTCCGGCCGCCGTCAGGCCAGGGCGGCGGTGATCTTGGCGGCCATCGCGGTCACCGCGGGCGTGGGGTCCTTCTTGGTGTGGGTAGCGGCCTGGACGGCGACGAGGACGGTGTCGCGGAAGTTGTCGGCCTCGGCGGGGTCATGGGCGTCGAGCAGTTCCACCGCGGCCGTCAGGGCAGGCAGGACATGATCGGCGAACTCGGCGACAGTCTTGCCCGGCAGATGGATATCGCGCGACTTGGCCGAGAGCACATGCCCGACAAGCCCGGTCGCCGAGGTCAGCGCGGTGGTGCCCTGGGAGACGGCCTTGTGCGGCGCGCCCGCGGCGGCAATGAGCGAGACTGCGCCGTAGGCGGCGGTGCGCAGGGTGGCCTTGTCTTGGTCGGTCAGGGAAGCGGTGGTGATCATGTCGTGTTCCTCGTTTCGCTTGTGGCCCCGCCCTTTTCGGCGGGCCCGCCTTCTTCGATGAACACACTCTGTCGGCCGTCACTGACACGAGCCTGACGTCCTCCTGACACCTCCACTGACACGGTCCGCCCGCGTGGATCACCACGAGCATCGAAGACAGCGGCTACCGTGATCCTGTTCGGCAGTTGTCAAACAAGGGGGATGGGGATGCGCGTATTTCAGGTATGGCTTCGTGTTTTCGGCGTTGCCGTGGTCGGTATCGCGTTGGCGCACTTGCTGTTCGGTCAGTCGACCTACATCGGTGGCGGCGAGGAATGCCACCATGGAGTCGGATCTGCGTTTCTACAGCGTGCTCTTCGCCGCGTACGGTGCGGCGTTCGTCTGGGCCGCGGCCGATATCGTCGGGCGCGCCCGGGTGATCGACGCGCTGGGGCTGTTGTTCTTTCTCGGTGGGCTGGCCAGGATCCTGGCATGGGCCGTTGCCGGAGCGCCGCACGGGTTCTACGTCCTGATGATTCCCGTCGAATTGCTGGTCCCGGTGGCGCACGCGGTTCTCGTGCGGCGTTTCGAACGTGTAGCGAACCCGGTTCCCGCTTAGGTCTCGGCCGCAAGCGCCGCGCACGGCGGAATGCGTCGGGCTCGCGGCATCGTCACCGGGGCATCGTGGTCGGGCCGGTGGGCGCGATCGTTGCGTCGGTGTCGGGCGCGGCCGGGCTGTCCGGCGCCGGTTCGTTGCCGTAGAAGACCGGCAGCATGGCTTTGGCCAGGACGAGGGCCGAACCCTCGCCCGACGGCACTGTCGCGAGGTTCGTGGCGACCACGATCGTGAGGTCCGAGGCGGGGTCGTGTCCCATGAAGGTCATGTATCCGGGGATCTGACCGTCGTGCCCGAACAGATGCTTGCCGAATCGGACGATGCCGAGTCCGTAGCCGGCGACGTCGGGGGCGGCGGGGTCGATGGGTTGGATGCTGTCCATCCGGATTCGCTGCTGCTGCTCGTCGAGCATGTCGCCCTCGACGAGTGCCCGCACGTACGTCGCCATATCGCCTGCCGTCGCGATCGCGGCACCGGCGGTCCACGTCCACGACGGGCTCGCGTCGGTGGCGTTGCCGGGTCGCAGCGTGCCCGCGAGGGCGGCGGCCTGCTCCTCGGGTGGCAGGGCGAAGGTGTCGATGGTGGAGACATTGGTGCCGAACGCGTAGCCCTGCGGGTGCGGGTCGGGGATCGAGTTGTCCGTCGCGGCGGGCATCGAGGTGTGCTTCAGGCCGAGCGGTTCGAAGATCCGCTTCTGGAAATTCTCGGCAGCCGACATCTGCGTGACCTTCTCGATCACGAGGCCGAGCAGGATCGTATTGGTATTGCTGTACTCGAATTTCTCCCCCGGCGCGAAATTCACGGGATGGGAGAAGGCGATCGCGAGCATCTCCTCGGGCGTCCACACCTTGTCCGGGTCGCTGTCCAGTGTGGCATTGAATTCCGGGTCGAACGTGTAACTGTATAGCCCACTGCGCATTTCGGAGAGCTGTGCGATGGTAATCTGGTCCCCGTTCGGTACTCCCGGCCAGTATTTGCCGATCGGGTCCTCGAGCGCGAGCTTTCCCTCCTGCACCAACTGCAGGATGACCGTCGAGGTCATGGTCTTGGTGTTGCTGCCGATCCGGAAGTAGTCGTCCGCCGACAGGGGATCGTCGGCACCGATGACGCGGGTGCCGAACGTCTCGGTCCAGTCGCCTTCCTTCGGCGATTTGACGACAACGACAGCTCCGGGAATGACGTTGTCCTTCATGAGCTGGGTGATCATCGGCCGGAGGGTGGCCGCGTACGCGGGTTCGGCCTGTGCACCGGCCGATGTGCCGGTGGTATCGCCGCCGGAATCCGACGACGTTCCGCAGGCCGTGGCGATGAACAAACTCACGGTCGCGACAAACACTGCGAAACTCGTCCGGTGACCCATGATTCTCCGATCAGCGTGTGCTCGGGAGGGGTGTTTCGCGCTGTGCAATCCAACTCTGCTCCGTGTGAACCGAGGAAGCAATCAAGACCCGGTAACAGTGGAATGGCGCGCGACCAGCGTCGTAACGCGTATTCTCACCGCCCGGTTCCCTGAGTCGAACCGCCCCGCGCTTATCGAGTCGGCCCCGGGCGGCGAATGCCTCTCGGAAAAAGACTGTCCCACAATCTCGCCGGTGTGCGTTCGGGGTCCATCAGTTCGCTTTCGGCCAGCGGGCTGTCCTCGTCGGCGACGGTTTCGGGCTCGAATCGGATCAGGGTCCGGCCTTCGCCGCGCAGCGCTTCGACGGTGCGAACGAGCGAGGACGTTTCGGCGAGGGTGGCGTCGAACTTGGCCGGGTCGGTGTCGAGGTGTTCGCAGAGCAGGCGGCGGCGGATGCCGAGAATGGTTTCGCGCAGGACCTCGCCGTCGGGGGTGGCGGGCGTGACCTCGACGGCGAGGTCGCACTCGGTGTCGAAACCCATCGACCGGTTGTTGAGGTTCGACGACCCGACCCGAAGCAGGCGGTCGTCCACCACCAGCACCTTGGCATGGACGTAGATGGGCGCACCGTCGGCGGTGACGGGGTAGTACACACCGAGCCGCTGCTCGGTGTCGGCTTTCCACAGCAGATGCAGCAGGCGTCGGCGGGCACCGTCCATGGCCAGTTGCTCGAGCCAGCCGTCGGCGTGCCGGGGGAGGACCAGCACGATCTCCGGGCCGTCCGGTTCGCGCAGGCGGGCGGCGATCGCCTCGGCGAGGGTGCGCGAAGCCAGGTACTGGCTCTCGATGTACAGCGAACGGGTCGCGCCCGCGATCGCCGCGAGATACAGCGCCTCGATCTCGCGGACCTCGGCGCGGTCGGCGAGTTCGGGAAGGGTTCGGGCGATCCCCACGTCCACGGACCGCATCGTCGGCTCCAGCCCCGCCGGCCACGGCGTTTCCCCGGCGATCTCGTCGACCGGGGCCAGTTCCTGCCCGGTCGCCGCCTTCCACCTGGCTCTGGCCAGCTCGCCGATCGCCTTCGCGGCGGCGCCGTCCACCGCGGTGGTCGCGTCGTGCCACGGGCCGTAGCGGCGGCCGTTCGGTGCGGTTCGGTAGGCGTTGTCGTCGCGGTGGTCACTGGTGTCCCAGCGGTCGACGGTCATGTCGATGCCGCCGCAGAACGCGAGCTGGTCATCGATCACGATGATCTTCTGATGATGCGCCGAGCCGATCGGATGCGCGCCGTCCATTTCGAAGTGCAGCCGCCGGTCGGTGAGCCAGTTGGCGACGAAGATCGGTGTCATCCCCCGGCCGATCGCGGCGAACGCGCCGACATTCCACTTCAGCAGATAGATGTCGAGGTCCGGCCGTTGTTTCGGCAGCCACGACAGGAATTTGCCCAATCGGTCCGGCCCGTCGAGGGTCTTCTCCTGCGGTTCGAACTTGATCCGGGTGTCGAAGTCCCAGCCGATCAGAACGATGCGTTTGCGCGCCCGCAGCATCGCGGATTTGGCGTAGCGGAAGTAGTCGGCCGCGTCGATGATGCAGGCCAGGCGGTCGGCTCGGGCGATCTGCCAGCAGGTCTGGCCGGGGGTGAGGATGTGCGGCACGTCGTTCATCTGTGGTCAGCCCCCTCGTCCAGCACACGTTCGGCGCAAGTGAACGATACTTGCCGGACGCCGGGGGCCGACGCGTCAGGACCGCCGATCCCCGGCCAGGATCTCGTCGATCTCGTCGAGACGGGTTTGGATGAGCGCCTTCTCTTCCCGCGCCTCGACGTATTCCTCACCGTCCGCGGCACTTCCGACGTGCTGGACGCGTTCGATCGACTCGCTCAACTTCGCTCGTCTGTCGAGCAGTTCCGCGCGTTCTTCGCGTAGGCGGGTGGAATCGGCGTCGGCCGATGTCATGGCGACCTCCTCATGGGTTCGGCTTGGTCAGGCTTTCGGCGTCTGCTCGGGCTGGTCGTCCGCGGTCCGCGCCCGCTTACGGTCCGGGTCGAGCCGGTCCGCGCGTTCCCGTTCCTTGTCCAGCTCGGCTCGTGAATCCGCGGCGTCGCTGTGGTGCACCTGGGCCTGCTGAGCGAGCTGTTCGGCCTGCGCGGCCTTGGCGTCCGCTTCGGCCTGCACCGCGCGGCTCCTGGCGGCGAGCTCCTCCGCCCGCGCCTCCCGCTGCCCGACCTCGAGTTCCTGCCCCGCCACTCGTTCCCGGATTCCGGCCGCTTCGACCCGGTGGTGTTCACGCCGCTTACGCAGCAGCGCCGCGACGACGCCGGCCAGCACGGCGACTATCAGAACAGCGACGACGATCGTCACGATCCAACTGGTGGTGCTCATGGGTCTACTCCTCGCATCCCGCCCCTTTTGTCCTTACTGCACGGGACTACCCAGCCTGCGAAAGACAAACGACCGTCGGTGGCCTGGAAGGGGCGGGGCGGGGCCGCTACCTCACGAAATCACGTACTCCTTCGTACACCTGTGCCGAGGACAGCAGGGGGAGATGGCCGAGGCAGGCCGTGCGGGTGTTGGTGGCGCCGTTGAGGATTGTGCTCTCATCCGGGTTGATGATCTCGTCGCACGGTGACCACCAGGTCCCGTAGTTCACCCGGCCCGGTGTTTCGTCGCCGCTGTTGAGGTCGGTGAGGAAGGCCGAACCGGCCCGCATCTCCACACAGGAGACGTCGTAACAACTGTTGCTGGTGTCGGTGCCGTGATTGGGTCCGCCGAGGGAGACCCAGTCGTCGACGAGGTCGAGGCCGCCCAGATTCCTCAGGTACCAGCGGCTGTTGAGGCCACCCATCGAGTGCGTGACGATGTCGACCTTCGCGGCGCCGGTTCGCGCCCGCAACGCGTCGGCCTGCGCCTGCACCTGCACCGCGATGTCCTTGTTCGACTGGGTGCTGTCGTAGGTGAACCGCGCGAGCCGATCGGTGGAGTACCCGTCGTTCAGGAACCGTCCCCACATGTAGTCCCAGTTCGCGGCCGAACCCCGCCACCCGTGGACGAAGAGGATGGGATCTCGTGCGGGCGCGGCGGCGGCGGGTGGCGCTACCGCGCAGAACGCGGCGGCGGTTGTGACAACAGCGATCGCCGCCACCCGAAGGCGGTGCGACAGGGACAAGGCGAACATCAAACGACTCCGATCTGCTCGTTGAGCGGCGAGCAGACAGAAGGTAGCGCCGCGAGGCATTCACCTCGGGCAGATTCCGAGAATTCGCACCAGCCCCCACAATTGGGGGCGGCGCGGTGTTCGCCGGGAGGTAGCGCTCAGATGACGCCGAGTGCCAGCATCGCGTCGGCGACCTGGATGAAGCCACCGATATTGGCGCCTGCTTGATAGTTGCCCGGTACGCCGTATTCGTCGGCGGTGGCCAGGCAGCGATCGTGGATGCCGCGCATGATCTCGGCCAGGCGCTCCTCGGTGTGCTCGAAGCTCCACGAGTCGCGCGAGGCGTTCTGCTGCATCTCGAGCGCGCTGGTCGCGACGCCGCCCGCGTTGGCCGCCTTGCCGGGCGCGAAGATCACCCCCGCCTCGTTGAACAACCGCACCGCCTCCGGCCTGCACGGCATATTGGCGCCCTCGGCGACGATCCGGCAGCCGTTCGCGACGAGTTTGCCCGCGGCGGCGCCGTCGAGTTCGTTCTGGGTCGCGCACGGCAGCGCGATATCGCAGGGCACCTCCCACAGCGAACCGCCCGCGACGAATCGTGCGGCACCGCCACGTTTTTCGGCGTAGTCGGCGATCCTGCCGCGCTGTACTTCTTTGATCTCCTTGAGCAGTTCGAGATCGATGCCCTGCTCGTCGACGACGTAACCGCTGGAATCGGAGCAGGCCACCACGATGCCGCCGAGCTGGTGGACCTTCTCGATCGCGTAGATCGCGACGTTGCCCGAACCCGACACCACCACCTTCTGGCCCTCCATGGATCGGCCAGCGGCGGAAAGGATTTCGTCGACGAAGAACACCGCTCCGTAGCCGGTGGCTTCCCGGCGCACCTGCGAACCACCCCAGGTCAGGCCCTTGCCGGTGAGTACCCCGGACTCGTATCGGTTGGTGATGCGCTTGTACTGGCCGAACAGGTAGCCGATTTCGCGGCCGCCCACTCCGGTGTCGCCGGCGGGGACGTCGGTGTGTTCACCGAGATGCCGGTAGAGCTCGGTCATGAACGCCTGACAGAACCGCATCACCTCGCCCTCCGAGCGGCCCTTCGGGTCGAAGTCCGAGCCGCCCTTACCGCCACCGATGGGAAGTCCGGTGAGCGAGTTCTTGAAGATCTGCTCGAATCCCAGGAACTTGACGATGCCCAGATAGACCGAGGGATGGAAGCGGAGTCCGCCCTTGTACGGGCCGAGCGCGGAATTGAACTCCACCCGGAAGCCACGATTGATCTGCACGGTGCCGGAATCGTCGACCCACGGCACCCGGAAGATGATCTGCCGTTCGGGCTCGCACAAGCGACGGATCACCGCGGCGTCCGCGTACTGCGGGTGTTTGGCGACGACGGGACCGAGACTGTCGAGAACCTCGTGTACCGCCTGGTGGAACTCGGATTCCCCGGGATTGCGGCGCAATACCTCGTCGTAGATGCCGCTCAGCTTCGCGTCCAGGACAGCCACCCGTGGACTCCTTGTCGTCGTCGTTGCCACCGTGGCCGGACGACATACGCGCACACGGCCATTTCCTCACAGGCTAGCCGGGTGGGTCGTGAGGTCCCGACCGCGCGTACGCCGCGCGGGCGGCGGCGGTCAACGGCGTCGGCGCGCACGGCTCCCGAAGAGGTTGCCCAGCCGCGACTTTCGGCCGTCCGTGCGTGAGCGCAGGGCGGCATCGGCGAGGTCGGCGAGATCCTCGGCGAGTGCCCGTGCCTCCGCGGTCACATCACGACGGGCTCCGTCGGCGACGCGGCCGATGCCGCGCCCGCGGACGGTGGCGGCCGCCCGGGCTTCCTGGGCGAACTCGGTGACCGTGCGCAGGTCCTTTCGCACCTGCTCGCGCCACGCACTGACCGAATCTGTGTAACGAGACCCCATGGTCCGCCCTGCCTGTCATATTTGAGTGAACAGTTGTGCACCGACAGGCTCAGGGTATCCGGTAACGCTGGTACCGGCAACCGGCGCGCCGGGGCTGGTGCGGGAGGGTTGAGCGGCCTTATGCGCTGCGCATCGCGCGGTACACCGCCGAGCCGACGAAGGCGCCGAGATCATCCGGATTCCACTCGTCCGGGTTGGTGAACAGGGTCCGGACCGCGCCTTCCGCCGCCGAGACCCACAACTCCACCAGCGCGGGGAGTTTGCGCTCGGCGTCCTCGACGCCCCAGGCGTGCAAGGTCGGGCGCAGCAGCGCCGTACAGCGGTCGACGGCCAGCCGCCGACCGCGACCGAAAGAACCGACGACCGCGGGATCGGGATTGCCGGAGATCAGCCGCCAGGCGTCGGGCCGTTCGGACGCCTTGTGCAGCAGAGTGCGGAACCCTTCCACGAAGACCGTCTCGTCGGCGTCGGTGGTGCGCGGCGGCAGCACGTCGAGCACGCCGGAGATCAAGAAGTTCTCCTCGCGCTGGATCAGTGCGTCGATCAGTTCGACCCGATCGGGGAAGCAGGCGTAGACCACCGGGCGGGTCACGTTCATGTAATCGGCGACCGCGCCCATCGTGACCGCCGCGACCCCATGGTCGGCGGCGATGGCCAACGCCGCGTCGAGCACCTGTGGTCTGCGCCGCTCGGGGCCGAGATGTGCGGCCCGCCCTCGCCGCTGCACTGCCGTCTCGCTACCCATGCGCACACAATAGCAACCCGGCCACTGTTCCTACATCACTGTATGAAAATGCTACAGTGCTGAATGAACCGTCCGACCGTGCCGGACGCCCGCAGGAGGAGCCGTGATGCCCCGAGATCTCTTCAACCCGAACACCGCCGACTTCGCGCAGTTCGACCCGGAGACGCGCAGGTTGCTGCGCGCGACGGTCGACTGGTTCGAGTCGCGGGGCAAGACCAGGCTGCTCGACGACGACCGGGCCCGCGTCTGGCCGTCGGAATTCCTCGATTTCGTGAAGAAGGAGCGCTTGTTCGCGACCTTCCTCACCCCGGCGGCCGAGGCGGGCGGTGACCCGAACAAGCGCTGGGACACCGCGCGCAACGCCATGTTGAGCCAGATCTTCGGCTTCTACGGCATGACCTACTGGTACATCTGGCAGGTCACCATCCTGGGTCTCGGGCCGATCTGGCAGAGCGACAACACCGTCGCCAAGCAGAAGGCGGCCGCGCAGCTCGAGGCCGGCGAGATCTTCGCGTTCGGCCTGTCGGAGAAGGAACACGGCGCCGACGTGTACTCCACCGACATGATCGTCGACCCCCAGCCCGACGGCGGATACACCGCGACCGGCGGCAAGTACTACATCGGCAACGGCAACCTGGCCTCGATGGTCTCGGTATTCGGCCGTCGCTCGGACAAGCCGATCATCGACAGCGCCGCGGCCATGCGGGGTAAACCGACGCAGGAGGATTACGAGGGGTATCTCTTCTTCGTCGCGGACTCCCAGCACGAGGCGTACAAGCTGCGCAAGAACGTCGTCAACAGCCAGATCTATGTCGCCGCGTTCGAGCTCGAGAACTATCCCGTCGCCGAGGAAGACATCCTGCACCGCGGGGAGGATGCCTTCCACGCGGCGATGAACACGGTCAACGTGGGCAAGTTCAACCTCGGCTTCGGCGCGATCGGCGCGTGCGAGCACTCCTTCTACGAGGCGATCGACCACGCCGAGAACCGGATTCTGTTCGGGCACCGAGTCACCGAGTTCCCGCAGGTCCGAGCCCTGATCACCGATTCCTACGCGCGGATCGCCGCGATGAAGCTCTACAGTGCTCGCGCGGTGGACTACATGCGTTCGGCCTCACCCGGGGACCGGCGCTACCTGCTGTTCAACGCCATCGAGAAGATGTCGGTGACCCGCCAGGGACAGCGCGTGATCGAGGACCTCGCCGATGTGATCGCCGCGCGCGGGTTCGAGAACGACATGTACTTCCCGGTCGCGATGACGGCCATGTTCGGGCTCCCGAGGCTGGAGGGCACCGTCCACGTCAACATGGCACTGTCGCTGAAGTTCATGGCCAACTACATGTTCCACCCGGCCGATGCCGGTCTGGCCGCGATGCGATCGCTGCCCGGTGTCGCGGTGGCGCCCACGGTCGCCACCCGCGCCGCCGCCGGTGCGCTGTCCTGGACGAGTCGCAAGCTCACTCCGCGTCTCGGCTCGATCGTGAAACCGCTCGGCGACGAATTGGCTTGCGCCGCTTACGAACCGGTACCGACACGGCACGACGCCGTCGACGACGAGTTCCTGTTCCGGCAGGGACCGAGCAGTGGCCTCGGCCGGATCCGCTTCGCCGACTGGCGTCCGGTCTTCGAGAGCTTCCGTGAGGTGCCGAATGTCGCGGTGTTCCTCGAGCAGGTCCTCGCGCTGCAGGCACTGCTCGCCGTCGCCGCTCCGACGCCGTCGCAGCAGCAAGACGTCGACTTCCTGTTCGCCTTCGGTGAGCTGTTCACGGCGGTGCCCTACGCGCAGCTGGTACTGGAGCAGGCGGTGATCGAGGGCACCGACCCCGCGGTCATCGACCAGATCTTCGACGGCTTCGTCCGCGGCTTCTCCACGAACGCCCTTGCCCTGCAGAACAAGCCGACCGCCACCGCGGTCCAGCAACGCCGGGCACTCGACCTGGTGCGCCGCCCCGCCTTCGACAAGGCCCGCTTCGAGCGTGTGCTCGGCAAGGCGCGCGGACTGGCCGGGACCTACGAGATGAAGGCCTGACCCGGCACGCGTCGACTTCAGCCCGCCGAACCGGTGAACGGCCAGGGGATACCCGAGCCGGTGCCGGATCCGGTCGACAGGTCGGCGCCGTCGGAGCCCGGGCGATGGATGCGGACGGTGACGGGGGCCGTGCCGTCGGCCTCCACGGTGACGACACGAGCACCTGTCGGTGAGGTGACACGACCCTTGGTGACCTCGACCTCGTACCCATCCGGATAGGCCAGGTCGGAGACATAGATCTCGGTGGGCGCCGATGCGGCTCGTGGGCGGAACCGGTACGCGAAATCACCGTTGCCGGAGTCGTAGATCAGGGCTTCGGGCGTCCCCGCGGTGGCACGTGGGTAGGTGCGCACCAGTTCGCGGCCCAGGTCACCGCGGAACGGATCGCCGTCACCGGCGCTGTAATGCCAGTAGTGCCAGCCGACGAACCGTTCGTCGGCGCGAATCGTGGTGTTGCGCAACACCGTCGGGTCGCCGTCACCGAATTCGGTGATCATGGTCGGGATATCGGTGCGAGCGGTGAACGAATCGATGTTGGACCAGGTCTTGTCCTGCTGCACCGGGCACACCGCGCGCAGGTCCTCCGGCAGGTCGAGGTAGATGGCGAGCTGGCTCGGGACGCAGTAGTCGTGCGGGGCGAACACGATGTCGGAGCTGGTGATCGGCGGATTCTTGCCGAGGTGACTCGGCATCGTCTCGTTCCACGTGACATTGGGCTCCCAGAACACCGGCACCGTGGCATTGCGGGCCCGGACGGCATCGGTCAGTCGCTGCAGGGCGCGTTGATAGGTGGCGTCGAAGCTGGGGCAGCCGTCGGGAAAACAGGTGAGAAACGGTGTGCCCGGCCAGGGTTCGTTGAGCAGCTCGATGCCGAGCACGCCCGCGCGGCCGTTCATCCGTTCGGCCAGCGCGCCGAGCGCGGTAGCCAGGTGGTCGAGGACGCCGTGGGTGTTGTTCCACACTTCGTCCCAGCCGAGGTTCATGCTCGGCATGAGGAAGTACAGCGGAAAACGGGGGTTGGGTTCGTCGGCGTGCGGCCGAGCCCGGATGGACCAGGCGGGAAAACCGTTGCCGCCCCATACGTTCGACAGTCCGTCCTGGTGATTGTCGAGCAGGGTGTAGATGCCGTGCGCGGCCAAGGTGTCCACGACGTCTTCGACGCGATCGAGGTAGGCGGTGTCGATCACGCCCTCGGTCGGCATCAAGCCCTCGAACGACACCCCGAGGCGAACCGTGTTGAACCCGTGCCGGGCGAGCACCGCCGCGGACTCGTCGGTGAGGGTGAAATTGTCGCCGGGCATCAGGAAGGGTGCGCGCTTGTCGACATTGTTGACTCCGTGCAGCAGCACGGTGCGGCCGAATCCGTCGACCAGCTCGGCGCCCTCGGCACGCAGCGGTGTCAGCTCCGAACCGGGTTGCGCCGCGACCGGAGCGCTCCCGGCCACGCCGATTCCGGCGACCAGCGCGATCGTTGTCATCCACCGCACGGCGCGTCCACCGCGTCTTGCTGTTTCGATCATCCGCGTCCCTCAGACTCCCGCAGTTGGTCGCACGCCCATTTGAACGTGTGACCAGTTCTGTTGGCGAGTGAACATAGCGGGTGACTATCGGAGTGGTCAAGGTAACACCTGTGAAAGAGCTTGAAGCAGAGTCGATCTCAGGTGGGACGGAGTCCTGTGGATGCGCACAGGACGGTTTCGAGGCGGCATGGCCGGCCGATCAGATAGGTGCGGACCGGTCGGGCAGGGGTTACGATCTGGAATCGTGTTCGATAAATCGCCGGCGCGCAAAGCGTCCGCTCGACCGGCCCCGGTGCAGCGCCGCGGAGTCGAGCGGGTACAGGCCATCCTCGAGGCGGCTGAAACGCTGCTGCGGGAGCAGGGATACGAGGCCGCCACGTTGAAGGCGATCAGTGAACGGACCGGCATCCCACTGGCCTCGATGTACCACTACTTCGCTGATCGCAACCACGTGGATGTCGAGCTGGTGCGCCGGCACGCGGAGCGATTGGACAGCCGGATCGCCGACGCGCTCGAGCATGCGGCCCCGGGGAGCCTGAGCCAGGCCGTCGGCGGAATCGTCGACATTCTGGTCGGGTACTGCCGGGAGTTCCCCGACTTCGTCGAACTCTGGTACTTCGGGCGCTCCCCGGCGATCGGCGAGGTGGCCAAGGCCTTCGACGCGGAACTCGCCGAGCGGTTCTGGCGCTACCTGATCGACCGGAACCTCCTCGACGGCGATACTCCCCAGCTCGCCGTCGAGCTCGCTTTCGAAGCCGGTAGCCGACTGTTCGACGTGGCATTCCGTCGGTCGGCGGGGGGCGACGAGCCGACCATCGCCGAGTTGAAGCGACTGGTCACGGCATACCTCGGCACCTACGCGCCGCAGGACTGACCACGGCGGCCGCAGGTCTGAGATCGGCCTTACCGCCGGTTGACAGTGCAGCGACTCGCTCCTAAACTCGAATTAGATTCGACTTCGATAACGCAGCGAAGTGGGATCACCGCGATGCAGGCTCCTGCTCGGTGCAACGGCGCACCGGGAAGGCCGACGATGTCCGTTGAGGGCCTGCCCGCACAGTCGCCCGACGAGCAGACAGTGATGGGGGCCGAGGTGAGCCGATTCGATTTCTCCGGCCGGACGGCCGTCATCACCGGTGGCATGCGGGGGGCCGCTTCGGCTGCGGCACAGGCGATTTCCCGAGCAGGCGGCAATGTCGTACTGGCCTTACCCGGTCGGGACGCCGCGAACGCGGCCGCGGCCGCAGTCGGAGGCAACGCCGTCGGCGTGGCCGTCGGTGCCGTCGACCAGGAAGCAGCGCAACGATGTGTGGAATCGGCGATCGACCGTTTCGGTAGCGTCGACATCCTGGTCAACACGTCGGGCACCGACCATGCCCGCGGCCGGCTCGTCGATCAGGACTACCTGAGATTCACCAAAACCCTCGGCGTGAACCTGTGGGCGCCGATCCTGTGGACCTCACTCGTGGCGCGCGCGTGGATGAGCGAGCACGGCGGCGTAGTGATCAACACGGTCGGTGGGGCGGACTCCGGCCTGTACAGCGCGGCACATGCCGCACTGATCCACGTCACCGGACAATTGGCGGCCGAGCTCTCACCGGCCGTACGGGTCAACGCCATCGCGCTCGGCGGTGGACTCGCCGGGGCGACCACCACACCGCCACCGTCCGGCGAGCCGGACGACCCCGGCGAAATCATCGCCCACCTCGCCTCGGACGCGCAGCGATGGGTGACGGGCGAGACCTTGGTCGTCGACAGAGGCGCGTCGACCGGCCTCGTCCGCGCACTCTGAACATACGATGCGGCAGGGCGGGTCGGCACTGCCACGCACGGCCTCCCTCCAGCCGGAGTGAAGGAGTCGTCTCTGTGCACAGCCCGAGGGTGATCGCGAGCCGGGTCCTCGAGGCGGGCCTGGTGGTGCTCGGCGTTGCCGCGCTGTGGGCCGGTGAGCCGCGCGGATGGTTGCTCGGCTGGGGGCTTCTCGCCGCCGTGTACATCGGTGCGTGGCTGGTTCTGTTGCTGCGGAACCGCCACGCCGACGACCCCGCCGAGTGGATGGACGCGATCCCCGACAGCTGGACGGCACTCGTCTTGACAGTGGTCACGAGCACCGTCGGTTTGGCCACGGTGCTCTCGATCGTCGCAGGCGACGCGGGCGACGACCACGCGGTGCCCACCGACATCATCGCTGTCGTTGTGGCCCTGCTGGCCTGGTTCCTGCTGCACCTCGGTTTCGCCGAACAGTACGCCCGCACCTACCACCGGCGGCTCCCGGAACAACCTCTGTCGTTCCCCGACACCCCGCGCCCGAATCTGCTGGACTTCGCCTATTTCTCCTTCACCATCGGTGTCTCGTTCGCGGTCTCCGACGTCAACACCCGAACCCGTTCCATCCGGGCGCAAGTGCTGCTCCACTCGGTGATCGGGTTCTTCTACAACGTCGCGGTGATCGGCGTCGCGGTCGACGTGGTGAAAGGTGGATGGTGAACCGGGGTCAGTCGGACAAGACGTAAGTGCCGGGCGCGACGCCGAGCGGCCGGAACTCGGCGCTGCCGAGCATGGCCGAGGCAGGTTTGTCCGGCCCGGAACGGTCGCCGAGCCACGCGGCGTAGTCGGGCCACCACGACCCCTGCACGGTCGCCGCCGCGCCGCGCCAGTCCGCGGGATCGAGCGAGGTGTCCTCGGACACCTGGTAATTGGACTTGCGGTTGCCGGGCGGGTTGACCAGCGCGGCGATATGACCGTTGGTCGACAGGACGAAACGCACCTTGCCGCCGAGCAGTTGGGCACTGCGGTAGCAGTTGGCCCAGGGACAGATGTGGTCCGCCGAGCCGGCCACGACATAGGAGTCGACGGTGATCTTGTTCAGTTCGATGGGGGTGCCGAGCACCGTGACCGCGCCCGCGGTGGCCAGCTTGTTGTGCAGTGCGGCTTCGATGAAGTCACGATGCAGCGCGGCGGGCATCCGGGTGGTGTCGGCGTTCCAGAACAGGATGTCGAACTTGGGTGGGGTCTTCCCTTGCAGATAGTTGTTGACCCAGTAGTTCCAGACCAGATCGGACGGTCGCAACCAGGCGAAGACTTCGGCGAGAGCGCGGCCGTCCAGGTATCCCATGTGCTGCGACCGGGCGATCGCGGCACGAGCGACACCTTCGTCGATGAGTGAGCCCACCATGCCTCCCCGGTGCTGGTCGATCATGGTGACCAGCAGATTGAGGCTGGCGAGTTTGCCGAGACCGCCGGTCCGCGCGCGGTGCGCGGCCGCCATGCAGGCGATCAGGCCACCCGAGCAGGCCGCCATCGTGTGCACGGATCCGGCACCCGCGATCCGGTCGACCACACCGAACGCCTCGATCACGGCTTCGGCATAGGCGTCGATACCCCAATCACGATGGCGTTCATCGGGGTTGCGCCACGAGATCATGAACACCTGCTGGCCTTGTCGGACGAGGTACTCGACCAGGCTGCGGCCGGGCGCCAGATCGAGGACGTAGTACTTGTTGATGGTCGGCGGAACGATCAGCAGCGGCACCGCACGCACGGTCTCGGTCTGCGGCAGATACTGGATCAGCTCGAACATCTCTGTCCGGTACACGACCGCGCCGGGGGTGATACCGAGATCGACACCCACCCGGAACGCGTCCGGCTCGACCATCGCGGGGATCCGGGGTGAGCCGGCGAAGTCCCGCAGGAGATTGCGCGGCCCCGAGACCGCGTTGGCGCCTTTGGTGGCGAAGAACGTCTTCCACGCGACGGGGCTGATCAGTGGATTGTTGCTCGGGGCGGCGGCTTCGAGGATGTTCGAGAGGACGAACTTCATCCGCTGGGCATCGCGCCACTCCAGCGGCGCGTCCTCGAGGAGCCCCTCGGCCAGTTCGTCCGCGGCCAGGTAGGCCTGCACGACGCGCTTCAGTAGCGGGTTCTGCGACCACTCCGGGTCACTGAAGCGCCGGTCCTTCGGCTGCGGTGCGAGCTGCGATGTGCCCATGACGATCCGGCCGAGTTCGTCGACGAGTGCCCCGACCCTGCGCTTGACCCGGTCGGGGCGTTTGGCCAGCGCATCGAGGAACCGAACCCCCGAGTCGCCGGGCAGCCACCGGTTCACGGGCCGCAGTGCGGCCTCGCTCAGCAGCTGATCGAGAGGCGCGACGAACTCCGGGGTTTCACTCGTCGTCCGGCGCTCAGGCGAATCGACGGCCGCGTGTTCGGCGTTTTCCTTGGGTTTCGTACCGGAATTGATGATGGCGTCTCCACTCCTGTCGGCCGCGCGGGCACAGTCCGCGCAGCGGGTGTCTGGTCGCTCCGCGTCGATCTGCTTGCCAGATCTGGTGCGGTGGTCGACGACCGAGAGGAGGGTCTTGTCGCTATCCGGTGGCGAACGCACGATGACCCGCATCTCAGTGCGGCCACCGTGCCGAACGCGTGCTCACAGATTCGCGCATCGGGCCGGTCCAGCCAATGTCGGCGCCGACACCAGATCCGGCGCGACTGTGTCGGCACGCACACTCTGCTCTGCCGGATGCGATGTGCCTCGCGGCCCGTGGATACCCTGTCGAGGTGCCTACTTCGAGTCTCGCTCAGCCGGTGGCCGAACTCGCCGCCGACCTGCTCGAGCAGATCGATACGCTGGCCGACCAGCTGCTCGTCCGGATTCTCGAGCAGATCGAGATCTATCGCACGGCGGGCATCGTCGACCGGGACGAATTGCGAGCCTCGCTGATAGCCAATATGAATCAGATCCTCGAACGGTTGAGTGGTGAACGCGGGGTCGACCTCTCGGCTCCGCGCGACATCGGTCGCGCCCGGGCCTCACAGGACATGCCGCTGCCGGAGGTGTTGCGCGCCTATCGCCTCGGCTTCGCGTTCGTGTGGGAGCGATTGCTGGCCGCCGCCCGCGTCTCGGGGCGCAAGTCGGTGGACGCGCTGCTCGATACCGCCACGGCGATCTGGGAGCTGGCCGACGACTTCTCCCTCGCGCTGACCGAGTCGTACCGGCAGGCGATGAGCGAACGCATGATCGAGGCGGACCGCAGGCGATCCGGCATCATCTCGGCGATCCTCGACGGACCGGCTTCCGGTTCGCTCAGTGCCTGGGAGGTCGCGAAGCTTCTCGACTTGCCTTACGAGGGAACCTTTCTCGTGGTCGTCGCGGAGGTGACCGGCGCGCATTCCGCGGCCCTGCCGCAGCTCGAGGACCGCCTCCGGCGGCTCGATGTGGGGTCGGCGTGGCGATCCCAGCCGCAACACGAGATCGGCGTGCTCTCACTGGGCAACAGCCGTGACCCGCAGGTGGTGCTCGCCGAGGTCGCGCAGGTGGCCCTCGGACGTGTCGGAGTGAGTCCGGTGTTCCACCGCCTCGACGGGGCCGCCCGGGCATTGCGGCTGGCCCAGGTCGCCCTCGAAACGCTGTCGCCCGGCACCAAGGGCATCCGCGGGCTCGACGACGAGCCGCATATCGATCTCCTCGTGCGCGACCGGGAGACGACGCGGCGATTCGTGGTGCGCGTGTTGCACGGTGTGCTCGCCCTGCCCGACTACGACCGCACGACGCTGCTGGCCACCGCGACCGCGTGGATCGACGCGCGTGGCTCGGCGGCCAATGCGGGCCGGGAACTCTACTGCCATCCCAATACGGTTCGGCAACGTATCCGCCGCCTCGAGGAACGCCTCGGCGGCTCGCTCGACGACCCGCGGGTGCTGAGCGATCTCACCATCGCGCTGCAGGCGATCCGCACGTTCCCGGAGCTCGGCAACCGACTCGACTCCTGAGTCCCAACCTGAAGGAGGTCGCGTGGCCGAGGTCGAGACCGTTCGGGAAGTGCGGATCAACGGGCGACGATGGCGTGTCGCGGTGCGCGCGGGGCAGGGGCGCCCAGTGCTCATGTGCAACGGCATCGGGGCGAGGCTCGAGCTGCTCGAGCCCTTCCTCGATCGACTCGACCCGGCGATCCCGGTGATCCGGTTCGATGTGCCCGGTATCGGCGGTTCCGAAATGCCGCGCCTGCCTTACAATTTCGCGACTCTGGCCTGCGCGCTCGGCGATGTCCTCGACGAACTCGGCTACCCGGAGACCGACGTGCTCGGCATCTCGTGGGGTGGTGGTCTCGCGCAGCAATTCGCCTTGCAGAACCCCCGGCGATGCCGGCGCCTGGTGCTCGTCGCCACGGCGACCGGCATGCTGATGATTCCGGCGCATCCCCGGGTGCTGAGCAAGATGATCACCCCGCGCCGGTACCGCGATCGCGCCTACGCGGCCGCGATCGCCGCGACGATCTACGGGGGCCGCCTGCGTGCGGAACCCGCGCTCGCCCAGGAGATCCTGCATCACCATGCGGGTCGCGCTCCCGGTCCGGGTTACGCGCTGCAGCTGCTCGCGGGCGCCGGCTGGACCAGCCTGCCGTTCCTGCCGCTGATCCGCCAGCCCACGCTGATCCTCGCCGGCGACGACGACCCCATCGTGCCGGTGATCAACGCGAAAATCATGCACCGGCTGATGCCCGACTCGGCCCTGCACATCTACCCCGACGGCCATCTCGGGCTCGTCACCCGCGCCGACGACCTCGGACCGCGCGTCGCCGAGTTCCTCCGCCCCGAACCCGAGTAGATACGACCCGGATAATTTTCACAACAACTGTTGTGTGAACGCATAGTTCTCACTACAGTGATGCACGCCACCTCGACACGGAAAGCGGTCGACGGTATTTCCGGCAGCCCCATTTCTGAAATGGCTGGCGGTCCAGCACGTGCAAAGGAGATTTGATCATCATGATTTCTCGTTGGACTCGGGTCCGAACCGGTCGCTGTGCCGCAGTCGCCGGACTGTCCGGAATCGGTGTGGTAGCCATCGGTGTGCTGATGCCGACCGCGGCGACCGCGGATACGTTCGTGCCGCTGCCGGACGGGTCGAAGGCGGGCCCGGGGGTGACGCTGACCCGCACCGGCGAACACGCGATCGTCTCGCCTTCCATGGCGGCCAATGGTGCTGGACGGGTGGTCTGGGTCTCGGGTAACGCGATCGCCGATGTCACCGCGACACCGGAGGGTGAAGTAGGTCCGACAAATGGTCCCGCCGGTATTCCGGGTAGCAACAATTCCTCCACGCACGGCGCATCGCAGCTGAACACGGGGTATCTGGTCGGTTGCCAGGTGAGCATCGCCGACGACGCGATCGGTGCCGGGGTGTCCGGTGGCATCTCCACCGGTGGGGTGAGCGCGGGCGGCTCGATCGGGGTGAATCTCGGTCCGGGTGAGGTGAAATTCGTCCAGATCGATTACAAGGACATTCTGCGGCCGGGCCGATACTCGGTGGAATATCAGGACGCCGAGATCGAGATACAAGGCTGTGCGGGGTACGCCCAGGCCCGCGCCTACACGGTGGTCGAGATCATCGGTGACCACTATTCGAAGACAACTCTTTACGGTGCGCCGTTCAGCATCGGCTGAACCCCGTTTCTCGCCTCCGACTACCTGTCTTTCTTTCGCGTCCGCGAAACCGAATCCGAAGGTGTACCCCCATGTTCAACCGAAAGAATCTCGCGCGCACCAGCTTCGGTGCTGTCGCCGCCCTGGCGCTCGGCCTGCTCGCCACTACGCCCGCCGGTGCCGACACATTCGTGCCGCTCCCGGGCGGTGAGATGGTCAAGACCCTCTCCGACGGCACCGTGGTCACGGTCCGGCTCGTCGGCGAATCCGCCAACATCAATCCATCGCTCGGGTCGACCCCGGCGCACCGTAACGCCTGGGTTTCGGGCACTGCCCAGGTGGAACTCGCGGGTGCGGGTGCGGGCACCTACGGGCTCATCATTCCCGGTTACACCGTTGGCTGCCAGGTCAATATCGCTGGTGGTGGTGCAGGCGGCGGCGTCGAAGGCGCCTCGGACTGGGAGGGTAACGCGAGTCTCGGTGCCAGTACCAGCGGCGAGTTGTCGCTCGGGCCGGGGCAGGCGAAGTCCTTCTACATCCTCGACCGGGAAAAGGCCGACGACTTCGGCAACGAGTCGCACAAGGTCTACAACGAATTCACCGGGGACGCAGGCTCGGTCGCCTGGGCCGATCAGACCATCGGCCTGACCGGCTGTGGCGGCTACGCCCAGGCCAGAGCCTTCGTCAGCGTCGAAATCGTCACCGACAGCGTCACCAGCTGGGTGACGCTGTGGGGACAGCCCTTCAGTCTCGGCTGACCCGGCCCCCGGCTTGACGGCTGTCGAATCGCTGTAGCACCATGAGGTGAACAAGCGCTTAGTTACCAGGAGGCTCGACGTGACCACCGTGTCTGCGCGCAGTACGCCGCTCGGGCTGTTCGGCATCGACGAGATGCTCGACGATGACGAGCGCGACATCCAGACGACCGTGCGCGAGTTCGCCCGCGAACACCTCCGGCCGACAATCGCCCACAGCTTCGAATCGGCCACTCTGCCCCGCGAGATCGCCCGCGAATTCGGCAGATTGGGTCTGCTCGGCATGCACCTGGACGGTTACGGGTGTGCGGGAACCAATGCGGTGAGCTACGGTCTCGCCTGTCTCGAACTCGAAGCGGCCGACAGCGGATTCCGCAGTTTTGTCTCCGTGCAGGGATCACTGTCGATGTTCTCGATCCATCGCTACGGCTCCGAAGAACAGAAGAACGAATGGTTGCCCCGTCTGGCCGCAGGCGAGGCGATCGGTTGCTTCGGGCTCACCGAACCTGATTTCGGCTCGAACCCGGCGGGCATGCGGACCCGGGCGCGGCGCGACGGCACAGATTGGATTCTCACCGGAACCAAGATGTGGATCACCAATGGCGGCTCTGCCGATATCGCCACGGTGTGGGCGCAGACCGACGACGGCGTGCGCGGCTTCCTCGTACCCCGCGGCACACCCGGTTTCGAGACCCGCGACATCGCGAACAAGCTCTCCTTGCGTGCTTCGATCACCTCGGAACTGATCCTCGACGAGGTCCGCCTGCCCGCGTCGGCCCAGCTGCCGCAAGCGAATTCGCTTGGCGCACCGCTGTCGTGCCTGAACGAAGCCCGTTTCGGCATCGTGTTCGGTGCGCTCGGCGCCGCCCGCGACAGCCTGGAGACCGCCCTCGAATACGCGCGAACTCGTGAGGTGTTCGATCGCTCGCTGGCGAGCTTCCAGCTGACTCAGGCAAAGCTGGCCGACATGACACTCGAACTCGGCAAGGGAATGCTGCTCGCCCTGCGCCTGGGCAGGCTCAAGGACGCCGGGCAGTTGCGGCCCGAACAGATCAGCCTCGGCAAACTCAACAATGTCCGCGAGGCCATCGGGATAGCCAGGGAATGCCGGACGATCCTCGGCGCCAGCGGAATAACCCTCGAGTACTCGCCCCTTCGGCACGCGAACAATCTGGAATCGGTGTTGACCTACGAGGGCACAAGCGAGATGCATCAGCTTTCCATCGGCAAGGCGCTCACCGGTATCGGTGCCTTCCGTTGATCGTTTCTCCCGCAAGAAATCTGGAGGTAGACATGACGCAGTTCACGATCGCTTCGCCGGGTGCCGGCGAGGGAAGCCGGTGCGCGCGATGAAATTGGCTTTGACCGCCGACGAGACCGCCTTTCGCGACAAACTGCGGGAGTTCTTCCGGACGGAGATTCCCGCGGAGATTCGCGAGAAGGTGCGGCAGGGGGAGGAGCTGACCAAAGCGGAGGTCGTGGCCTGCCAGCAGACGCTCAACGCGCACGGGCTGGCGGTGCCGAACTGGCCGGTGGAGTGGGGTGGTCAGCAGTGGTCGGCGACGCAACGCCACATCTGGCACGACGAGATGCAGCTGGCCTCGGTTCCCGAACCGCTGACCTTCAACGTGAACATGGTCGGTCCGGTGATCGCCACCTTCGGTTCCCAGGAACTCAAGCAGCGATTCCTGCCGTCGACGGCGAATCTCGACATCTGGTGGTGCCAGGGCTTTTCTGAGCCGGAGGCCGGATCCGACCTCGCCTCGCTGCGCACCACCGCGGTGCGTGACGGTGACAGTTATGTCGTCAACGGCCAGAAGACCTGGACGACGATGGGCCAGTGGGCGGACTGGATCTTCTGCCTGGTCCGCACCGACCCGAACGCGAAGAAGCAGGCGGGCATCTCGTTCCTGCTCATCGAGTTGACCTCGCCCGGCATCACGGTCCGGCCGATCGAGTTGATCGACGGCGGCTTCGAGGTCAACGAGGTGTTCTTCGACAATGTGCGGGTGCCCGCCGACCAGCTCGTCGGCGAAGAGAACCAGGGCTGGACCTACGCCAAGTTCCTGCTCGGCAACGAGCGCACCGGCATCACCGCGGTGGGGCGGACGAAGGTGGCCCTCGCGCTGGCCAAGGAACGTGCCGCGCAGACGAAGACGGCGGGCGGCACGCTGCTGGCGGATCCGTTGTTCGCCGCACGGCTGGCGGAGCTCGAAAACCAGCTGCTGGCACTGGAATTGACGCTCCTGCGGGTGGTGTCGGGTTCTGCCGACGGTAAGCCGAACCCGGCGTCGTCGGTGTTGAAGCTGCGCGGCACCGAGTTGCAGCAGGCGGCGACGGAGCTGCTGGTGGATATCGCCGGGCCGGACTCGCTCCCGTTCGACGCGGGCGCGCAGATCGCTAGTCCGCAATGGGCGCAGCGCAGCACCGCCACCTACCTCAACTACCGCAAGACGTCCATCTACGGAGGGTCCAACGAGGTGCAGCGCAGCATCATCGCCTCGACCATCCTTGGTCTCTGAACACAGATTGTGAGTCGATCCCATGGATTTCGCTCTCGACGACGAGCAGCAACTGCTGCGTGACACCACCCGCGAACTGCTCGCTCGCAGCTACGACCCGGAGAAGCGGGCCGAGGTGATCGGCTCCGAACTCGGCTGGAGCCGGGACGTGTGGGCCAAGCTGGCCGAGATCGGCCTGCTCGGGCTCGCTTTCGCCGAAGACGACGGCGGTATGGGCGCGGGCCCGGTCGAAACCATGGCCGTCATGGTCGAACTCGGCCGCAGGCTCGCCCCGGAACCAATCCTCGACAGCGTGCTGGTGCCGGGCGGCCTGATCGCCGAAGTGGGCACCGCCGTGCAGCGCAAACAGGTGCTGACCCAGGTCGCCGAAGGTGCCCTGCTGCTGGCCTTCGCGCACACCGAACCCGGCATCCGGTGGCCGTCGACCGAGGTCACCACGACCGCCGCCGAACACGACGGTGGATGGACGATCAACGGGCGCAAGAACCCGGTGCTTCGAGGCGACTGCGCCGACAAGCTCGTGGTGAGCGCGGCCCTGCCCGACGGGGGCACCGGCCTGTTCCTGGTGGACGCCGCGGCTGAGGGGGTGGCGAGGCGGTCGTACCGGACACATGACGGTGGTCGCGCCGCCGACATCGAATTCGCCGGTGCCCCAGCCGAACTGCTCGGTGACACCACCGACGCGACCCCGGCTGTCGAACGGGGCATCGTTCGGGCGCAGGCCGCGTTGTGCGCGGAGGCGCTCGGTGCGATGGAGGAGTCGCTGCGGCTCACCACCGAATACCTGAAGACGCGCAAGCAGTTCGGGGTGACATTGTCGAAGTTCCAGACGCTCACCCAGCGTGCCGCCGACATGTACGTCTCCCTCGAGGAAGCGCGCAGCATGGTGCTGTACGCGACGGCCTGTCTGGCCGAAGGGCGTATCGACCCGATCGTGGCCTCCCGCGCCAAATTGCAGATCGGCCGCTCCGCCAAGCACATCGGGCAGGAGTCCATCCAGATGCACGGTGGTATCGGCATGACCGCCGAATACCCCGTCGGTCACTACTTCGCCCGGCTCACCGTGATCGACCAGATCTTCGGTGCCGCCGATGACCATCTGCGGCTGCTCAGCGGCCAGGTCGCCGACTACACCCTGGTCGAGCTCTAGACGTAGTGCCTGTGCGACGCCGGCGGGCCGTAGGTTCGACTCGCCGGCGCGGGGCAGGGACGAGGTCGGTCCGACGGCTCAGCGTCGGGGGGAGTCGTCGGTCACCAGGCGGTAGACGACGTAGCAGGCGAACCAGATGATCGCGATGGTGCAGGTGATGAGGAGGACTTCGACCGCTGCGACCATTTCACCGGTTCCTTCGTGAGGTTTGGTAGAACTCGAATCTAGTTCGAGTATGCGGCGGCGCATCGGGGCTGTCAAACGCGCGCACCGACGCGGCATACCTTTACCTGACGGTCGTTATGTGAAATGCCTGTGCGAAACTGTTGGCGTGGCGCAGAAACAGAAGCAGGGCGTGGGGGAGCTGGGCGAAGTCGGCGGGGCGGTGGCGACCGCGCAACGCGGCAGGCCGGCGGGCGATCACGCGGCCAAGCGCGCGGAGCTGCTCGACGCGGCGGCCTCCGTGATCGCGGCCGAAGGCTATGTCAAGGCGTCGATGCGACGCGTCGCCGAGCACGCCGGGTACACCACCGGTGCGGTCACCTACTACTTCGCCAACAAAGAGGACATGGTTCTCGCGCTGGTGCTGAGCCGATTCGATCGCTACGACGCGATGGTCGAGGCGATCCGCGACACGACCGACGTCCGCGAGCTGCTGGCGCAATGGTTCCAGCTGGGCAAGGACGTGAAGTTCTGGCCGTTGATGCCGGAGCTGCTCACCTCGGTGCGGTCGGAACCGCGCATCGCCGAGGTCATCGTCACGCGCTACGCGAAGTTCCGCGCCGACTACGCCGCGGTGCTGGCCGCCGCGCAGGAGCGCGGCGCGATCCGTGACGACATTCCGGCGGACGTCCTGTCCGACCAGCTCAGTGCCATGGGCGACGGTTGGGCATTGATGTATCCGGTGGAGCCGCAGCGTTTCACCCCCGCTCATGCGAAGGATCTGATCGACGCCACCCTGACCCTCATCGCACCGCGATAGAACCCGCCTTCCGCACCGGCCGTTCCGCTACCTCGGCGGCCGGTCGGTGATCCGGCCCAGTCGATGGGTCGGGGCTTCGGCTTCGATCTCGGCGACGGTGCGCGGGCGGCGGGGTGTGCGTGCCAACTTGCTGTCGGGCACCGCGGCCATCCGCATGGTCGGCGGGTCGGTGACCGGTGTCGTCCGCACCAGGTCGACCATCGCGTCCCGGTCGGGTCGTTCGTCGGCGAGGCTCGGTTCGGACAGCCCGACCTTTTCCTGGATTCGCTTGGCCCACTTGGGCGCCCACCAGCAGTCGTCGCCGAGCAGTTTCATGATGGCGGGGACGAGCAGCATGCGAAGGATGGTCGCGTCGATGAACAGCGCCGCGATCATGCCGTAGGCGATGTACTGCATCATCACCAGATCGGAGAACGCGAACGCGCCCGTGACGACGAGCAGGATCAGCGCGGCCGCGGTGATGATGCGGCCCGTCTGCGCGGTGCCGGTGCGGATGGCTTCGGTGGTGGACGCGCCATGGGCGCGTGCCTCGACCATGCGCGAGATCAGGAAGACCTCGTAATCGGTCGACAAGCCGTAGATCACCGCGATGATCAGCATGAGCACCGGTGCGCTGATCGGCTGTGGCGTGAAGTTCAGTACCCCGGCGCCGTGACCGTCGATGAAGATCCAGGTCAGGATGCCGAGTGTGGAACCGAGCCCGAGGGCGTTCATCAGCGCCGCCTTGATCGGCAGCACCAGTGAACCGAAGGTGAGGAACATCAGCAGCGTGGTGACGAGCAGGACCAGCCCGATCATCAGCGGCATCCGGTCGAGCAGGCTGTCGATGCTGTCGGCCATGATCGCGGGCTGCCCCGCGACGTACATGTCCACTCCGTCCGGTACGTCGATGGCGCGCAGGTAGTCGATCGTCGGCTCGGCGTTGCCGGTGGGGTCGACCAGGGTGGCCGAGGTGCGGTATACCGCCGGATCGTTGGAGCCGGTGTTGCTCGGCACGCCGAACTGGCCGACGAGCCCGGGCGCCTGGTTGGCCTGCTTCCATACCGCGCCGATGGCGTTGGTGTTCTCGCCGACGAAGACCAGCTGGATCGGGTCGGTCTTCTTCAGTGGGAACACCTCGTAGAAGTGTTCGAGGGCGAGCCGGGTGCTGTTGTCGGGCGGGAGATATTTCTCGTTGATGCCGCCGAAGGCGAGGTTCTTGATCGGGATGATCAGCAACAGCAGCCCGACGACGACCGCCACCGCCACCTTCAAGGGGTGTCGCATCACCCAGCGGGGGAGCCTGCCCCAGAAGCCGTTCTCGATCTCCTCGGCGGATTTGGTCTTGCGGAAGCGTTTGATGCCGAGCATGTCCACCCGTGGCCCGAGCACGGCCAGCATCGCGGGCAGGATCGTCACCGCGGTCAGGGCGGCGAGTGACACCGTCGCGATGGTGCCGTAGGCGACCGAGCGGAGAAAGCCCTGGGGGAACAGCAGGATGCCGCCGAGGCTGGCGACGATCATCGTCGCCGAGGAGACGACGGTGCGTCCGGCCGTCATCACCGTGCGCCGGACTGCCGCGCGCGTGTCGTAACCGGCGGCGAGCTCTTCCCGGAACCGGCTGACGATGAACAAGGCGAAGTCGATGGCCAGGCCGAGGCCGATCATCGACACCACGGCGGAGACGAACGAGTTGACGTCGGTGAAGTTCGTGATCGCCATGACGATGCCGTTGGCGCCGAAGATGGTGAGCCCACCGATGATCAGCGGCAGCGCGGCGGCGACGACGCCACCGAAGATGAAGAACAGGAGCACCGCCACAGCGGGAATGGCCAGCAGTTCCATCCGGTGGACATCGGTGGCGATGGTGTCGTTGAGGGTGCCGCCGATGGCCTGCAGCCCCGAGACCTCCACGTCCACACCGTCGATGTGGAAGGCGTCGCTCACCGCCCGGTAACTCCGCAGCAGATCGGTGTCGTTGTCGCCGACGAGCGCGACCGAGGCGAACGCGTGCCGCTTGTCGGCCGACCCGAACACCGACGGCACCGCGGGCGCGTCGCCCACCCGCCAGTAGGCGCCGTTGATCTTGTCGATCTCGTCGGGGTGCTCGGCCAGTGCCTTGTTCAGACCCGCGACGACCGTGCCGCTGAACTCCGGATCGTCGATCGTCCTACCGTCGGGAGCGTTGTAGAGCACGATGACGTCGGCGGTATGGTCGCGCCCGAATGCCTGGTCGGCGATCCGCGAGCCCTGCGAGGATTCCGAACCCGGGTCGTCCCACCCGCTCGAGGTGAGATGGTCGGACAATCCGAGCCCGTACCCACCGAGCCCGAGCAGCGCGGCACCGACGATCGCGATGACGGCGAAGCGAAATCGATGGACAAGGTCGCCCCAACGGTTGAACACAAACGACTCCTTTGTCTGCTGCGTCACCGACCTTCCCAGGCAAACCTGAGGATCGCCTGACAGGCGCGGGTGTAGCCGCTATCCGGCAGTGTGAGTCCCGGCACGGCACCGGCCGGATTATTTACACAACGAGCGTTGTGAAAAAGGACGGATCTCGATAGGTTGCTTGTATCTGCTGTCCTTCGCAAAGGAGATGCTCGTGACCTCTACCTACGATGTCGCGGTGATCGGTGCGGGCTTTGCCGGCGTCACCGCGGCCCGTGATCTCACCCTCGCCGGCCATTCGGTGGTCCACCTCGAAGCTCGCGACCGGATCGGTGGCCGGACGTTCGTGGGGGAGGCCTTCGGGCGGCAGGTGGAATTCGGCGGCACCTACGCGCACTGGTCCCAGGCGCACGTCTGGCACGAACTGAAGCGCTACGACATCGGCTTGGTCAGACGGCTGACGATCGAACAGTGCAACTGGCTGGCCGACGCAACGGTGCACACCGGTACGCCCGCCGAATACCACGCGGTGAGCAAGTCGCTGGCCACCCGCTGTCTGGCCGACGCGCGGGAATGGTTTCCGATGCCCGGTGACATCCACGCTGCCGACACCACCGTGATCGAGAAGGAAACTTTCGCCGACCGGCTCGACGCCATGGACCTGTCCCCGGCCGAGCGTGACGTGCTCTGCGATGTCATGGGCTCGCTGGTTGCCGCCCCGGCGGAGCAGGGCATGGCCCAGTTCCTGTTCTGGACCTCTCTCAACGGTGGCAGCTGGGAAACCTTCATGGAGTGCGCGGGCGGATTCCCGATCGACGGCGGCACCAAACGCCTACTCGATGCGATCAACGGCGAATCCACCGCCGAGCTGCGCCTGTCCACGCCGGTCACCGCGGTCGACGACGACGGGTCCGCCGTCACCGTGACCACCGCGGACGGCCGACGGATCCGGGCCCGCCAGGTGGTGCTCGCGGTTCCGCTCAACACCCTCGCCGACGTGGCCGTCACGCCGCCGCCGCCTGCCGCGGACATGATCGAGCAGAAGCATCCGATGCGGACGATGAAGATCTGGGCGCGGGTGAAGGGTGAGGTCACGCCCTTCTCGGCCAACGCGCCCGTCGGCAAGCATCCGATCAATTCGGCGCGAACCGAATACCGCTACGAGGGCGACACTCTGGTCGTCTGCTTCTGTGGTGACGCCAGTGCGATCGACCCCACCGACCGCGGCGCCGTGGAGCGGGCGCTGCGGTTCTTCGTACCCGATCTCGAGGTACTCGATGTCGCCTGCCACGACTGGGTGAGCGATCCCTACTCGCAGGGGACCTGGGTGCATCACCGGCCGGGGTACCTGACGCAGGCCGCGCCACTGCTGCGCCGACCGCACGGCCGGATCCATTTCGCCGGTGGCGATCTCGCGGCGCTGGGGGTCGGTGGGATCGACGGTGCGATCGAGACCGGTGCGCGCGCGGCGCGCGATGTGGTCGAGGCGTTGCGGATGGATGCCTAGCGAGGGTGGACGCCGAAACCGCGAATCCCCGGGAGCTTCCCGGGGATTCGCGGCCGAGGGAGTGGGTCAGACGGTGCGCGCGAACGTGCCTTCGGGTGAGGCGGCGACATCACCGGCTTCGACGAGCCGTTCCAGATGCTGTTCGGCCACCCGCTGTTCGATGGGCTCGACATACGGTGCCGACACGTGCGGCCGGTACACGAGCCGGTGGGCGACGATCTCTGCGAGCGTTCGCGGTTCGTCGAGAAACTCCAGCAGCCGGCGTTCGCGCTCGAACAGTTTCGCGCGGTACTCGCCGAGGCGCTCGCGAAACTCGTCGGCGCCGGAGATCACGCCCTTCTGGTGGAAGGTGCCGTACCAGCGGGCCTCGGTGGCGGCGGCCCGGTCGATGGAGGTGAGGAAGTCGTCGGCACTGCTGTGCACGTCGCCGTACATCGGGCCGAACGAGGTCAGGTCGATATCGCCGACGTAGAAGAAGCCGTCGGGCTCGACGAGGACGCCGCAGTGGCCAGGGGTGTGACCGGGCAGGTGCACGACGGTGGCGGTGACATCGCCCAGTTCGAACACATGGCCGTCGGCGACGCCGATCACGCCGTCGCGCCGCCGGGGAATGCCGTACTCCTCGTGCAGGTTCCGCACGGCCTCGTCGCGCACGTGGGGAGGTAGCCCGAATTGCGCGACCATCGCGTCGAGTGAGGACACCGCCGCCACGTCGAGGTGATGGGCGTAGGTCGGCGCGTCGAAATGCCGCAGCCCGGCGATGTGATCCTCGTGGCCGTGGCTGAGGAAGACCAGGTCAGCCGCGACGGTGTCGGGGCCGAGCGCCAGCGAGGGGTCGATGACCAGAGTCCGTTCGCTGCCTCGCACTACTACGGAATTGCCGTAGGGCAGCACCCCGCCGTTGTCGGCGACCAGCACGGTGACGCGACCGAAGGTGGTGGGCGTGACGGATGACGTCCTGGTCGTTTCGACCATCGTTGCTCCTTCGCGTAGGGCCTGATCGGTCCAGGTTATCGGCGGAACATTATTTACACAACAAGCGTTGTGTAAATAATGGCGGATGGCTACTGTCGGACCGATGATGCGCAGGTTCGGTGACTTTCAGAACGAAATCTACGGGGACGGGCTGCGGGGCAGGCTACCGCGTTATCCGGTGGACGTCGCGTCCCTCGAACGCAAGGCGTCCGAGGTCCTGCCGAGCTGGATCTGGTCCTATGTGGCCGGCGGCTGCGGCGACGAACACACCCAGCGGGCGAACGTGGCCGCCTTCCAGAAATGGGGCATCGTCCCACGGATGGGTAACGGCGCCGAGGTGCGCGACATGTCCGTCGAGTTGTTCGGGATGACCCTGCCCAGCCCTGTCTTCCTGGCCCCGGTCGGTGTGATCGGCATCTGCACCCCTGACTTCCACGGCGACCTGGCGGTGGCGCGAGCATCCGAACGGACGGGTGTCCCGGCGATCCAATCGACGCTGGCCATGGACCCGGTCGAAGTCACCGGCGCCGTCCACCGGCAGACGCCCGGGCTGTTCCAGCTCTACACTCCGACCGACCGCGACCTCGCGATCAGCTTCATGCAGCGGGCCGAACGGGCCGGCTACCGGGCCATCGTCGTCACTCTCGACACGTGGGTGACGGGCTGGCGGCCACGGGATCTGAACACCGGCAACTTCCCGCAACTGCGTGGCTTGTGTCTGTCCAACTACTTCACCGACGAACGGTTCCGCAGCTTGCTCGGCCGCGACCCGGAGGACGACCCCGACGGCGCCGTCCAGCTCTGGACGCGGGTCTTCGGGAAATCGATACGCTGGGACGACCTCGCCTGGATGCGGGAAGCCACCACGCTGCCGATCGTCGTCAAAGGCGTGTGCCACGGCGACGATGTGCGGCGGGCGATCGACGCAGGCGCCGACGGCATCTACTGCTCCAATCACGGTGGGCGCCAAGCCAATGGCGGCCTGCCCGCCCTCGACATGCTGCCCGAAGTGGTCGCCGCGGCCCAGGGCCTGCCGGTCCTGTTCGACTCCGGTGTGCGCAGCGGAACCGACGTGGTCAAAGCGCTCGCGCTCGGTGCCACCGCGGTGGGTCTCGGGCGCTCGTATGTCTTCGCCACGGCCGCCGGCGGCGAGGACGGGCTCGTCCATCACCTGCGCTCGGTGCTGGCCGAGGCCGATCTGCTGATGGCGGTCGACGGCTATCCGGCGCTGGCCGATCTGACGCCGGAATCGATGCGCCGCGTCTTGTGAGCCCGTCAGCGTGGCAGCGGCGCGGCATGCGTGCCACGCCGCACCAGCCGCACCTCGTGCACCGTTCGTTCGGGTTCGATCTGCGGATCCTCCACGCGGTCGAGCAGGTGCGCCGTCGCCTGGCGCGCCAGCGCGGTGAGGTCGACCGCCACGGTGGTGAGGTCGAAGGCGCGCAACCCGGCCAACGGAATGTCGTCGAAGCCGACGACGGTGAGCTGTTCGGGTACCGGCCGTGTGGCCCGCGCCGCCGCCTCGAGCGCGCCGATGGCCAGGACATCGTTGGCGCAGAACACCGCGGTGACGCCGGGCCGGGCGGCGAGGATGTCGTGGAGTGCCGCGCGGCCGTCATCGATGCCGAAGGGCACCTCGCGCACCGCGTCCGGGTGGATCGCGATGCCGCGGCGAGCCAGCGCATCCCGGAAACCGCGGAGCCGCTCGCTGCCGGTGCTCGTGGTCGCGGGCCCGGTGATGATCCCGATGTCGGTGTGACCCAGCTCGACGAACAGGTCGGCGACGAGTCGCGCGCCGCGGATGTTGTCGGGAACGGCGGCCGATGCCGTTGTGCGACCGGAGATTTCGCGGTTGATGAGGCAATAGGGGATACCGCGGCGCTCGATCTCGTCGGCCAGCCGCGAATCGGAGGTGGTGGTGAGCAGGACACCGTCGAAGGACCCGTCGAAGATCGGAGCGCTGCCGGGTTCGCGGATGTCGGCGTCGTGCAGCAGGACACCGAGATAGCCGCGCGCGTCCAGTTCGCGCACGATCGGTGCGACCAGCGCACCGTAGAACGGGTTGGTGAGTTCGCCGACCACGATGCCGATGCGCCGTGATCGGCTCGTGGACAAGGACCGCCCGGACTGCAAGGGGACATAACCCAATTCGCGCGCGACCTCACGAACGAGCCGTCGGGTCGCTTCGGAGGTACCGCGCTGATCGCGCAGCGCCCGCGACACCGTCGCCTGGGAGACGCCCGCCCGCTTGGCGACGTCGATACTCGTCACTGCCATCCCTAGAGCATACGTATGCGTAGCGATTCATAGTGTTGGTCAGGCTTCCAATCCATTGACATGTATACGTATGCAATCCAGGGTCGCCACCATGTCCCTACCTGTTCTCACCGAAACCACGGTCCTCAAGAAGGGCGCGACCGCAGTCGTCGCCCAGCAGCGTGACGTCGCCGATATCGTGCGCGGTGTCATCGATGACATCCGCGCCGACGGCGATCTCGCCGTGCGCCACTACTCAGCGAAGTTCGACAACTGGTCCCCGGACAGCTTCGAACTCGCCCCCGACCGGATCCGGGCCGTCGTGGCGGGCGTGCCGTCGACGGTGCTCGACGACATCCGCACGGTGCAGGCGAGTGTGCGCGACTTCGCTCAGCGGCAACGGGATTCGCTGCTCGACTTCGAAGCCGAGGTGCGGCCGGGGGTGTTCCTCGGTCAGCGCTCGCTGCCGGTCGACCGCGCGGGCGCCTATGTGCCCGGTGGCCGCTACCCCCTTGTCGCGTCCGCGCACATGACGGTGGTCACGGCCAAGGTCGCCGGGGTGGAGCACGTCACCGCGTGCACGCCGCCGCTCGAGGGTGGACTGCCCGCCGCCACCATCGCCGCCATGCACCTGGCCGGCGCCGATCAGATCAACGTGCTGGGTGGGGTGCAAGCCGTCGCCGCGATGGCCGTCGGCACCGAGTCGATCGCGAAGGTCGACATGCTCGCCGGCCCGGGCAACGCCTTCGTCGCCGAGGCCAAGCGGCAGCTGTTCGGCGAGGTCGGTATCGACCTGTTCGCCGGTCCGACCGAAATCCTCGTCGTCGCCGACGAATTCGCCGACCCGTTCGTCGTCGCGGTGGATCTGCTCAGCCAGGCCGAGCACGGTCCGGATTCGCCCGCCGTGCTGATCACCACCTCCACCGAACTCGCGACCGAGGTGATCCGCCTTGTCGAGGCCGTCTTGCCGACCATGCCCACCCGTGACTACGCCGAACCCGCTTGGCGTGACCACGGCGAAGTCGTGGTCGTGCACGGCAGCATCGAGGACGCCTACCGCGTCGCCGACACCTACGCCAGTGAGCACGTCCAGATCCTGACCAGGGAGCCGCGCGTCGCACTCGAGGTCATGCGCAACTACGGCGCGTTGTTCCTCGGCGAGGGGACCTGTGTTTCCTACGGCGACAAGGTGATCGGTACCAACCACACCCTGCCCACTCGTGGCGCCGCCCGCTACACGGGCGGACTCTGGGTGGGCAAGTACCTCAAGACGGTGACCTACCAGGAGGTGACCGACCCACGGGTGAGCGCCGAACTCGGCGAGCTGTGCGGGCGCGCGTCGCGGATCGAAACCTTCGAGGGGCATGCCCGCTCCGGGGACGTCCGCCTCGCGAAGGTCCGTGGCGAGCGGCTGGGATGGGATCCGCGATGAACCTCCCGCAGCCCGATCCGGCCACCATTCACGCCTGGTACGACCTGCGGGTGCGCCTGGGCGACGAGGACCACTACGCGCATGTCAACAACGCCGTCTACTACGAGTACTTCGACTCCGCCGTCAACGGCTGGCTGGCGGAGAACCTTCCTGGAGTGCGTGCACTGCCTGCGCTGAGCCTGGTGGTCGCCAGTTCGTGCCGGTTCGTCCGGGAGGTGCGTTTCCCCGACTGCTTGCGGGTCGGCATCGCGGTGGAACGCCTCGGCCGCAGCAGTGTGACCTATCGACCCGCGATCTTCCTGCTCGGCGCGGGCGAAGAACTCACGTTGTGCGCGTACGGCGAGTTCGTACACGTCTACGTCGACCCGGAGACGCGCAGACCGGTTCCGATTCCGGCGGAAGTCCGCGCGGTGCTCGAGCCGTCGGCCGCCGACGATGCGGAGGAGCTGGTCGCGGCCGCCCGGAAAATATTTACATAACAAGTGTTGTGTAAACGGGGTGACTCGGGCTACCGTGACGTGAGTCACCCCGTTTCGCAGGAAGGTCATACATGGACGAGTCAGTGAAGGAAGCGTTCCGCAAGGACGGTGCGGTCCTCATCAAGGATTGCCTCAGCGACTCCCAATTGGCGCAGTGCTACGACGCATTCAAGTGGGATGTCGAGAATCCGGGACCCTACGTCTTCCGCGCCTTGGACGGGACGGCGCTGCAGACCCACATCGACAATTCGAATCCACTGGCCAAGCCCAAGCTGGACGAGATGGTGGCGAAGATGCCGTTCGGCGAGCTGTTCGCCGAACTGTGGGGATCGAAGCACGTCTGGTATTTCGCCGAGGAAGTGTTCGTCAAGGAAGGCGGCAAGAGCGGTCGCGGACCGTGGCATCAGGACACCTCGGTACTGCCGTGGGCGGGCAGGCACTGGGGCAACGCCTGGATCTCCTTCCAGAAGGTGCCCAAGAAGAACTCGCTCGAGATCGTGCGCGGCTCGCACCTCGGTATCCAGTACGACGGTGCCAGCTTCCGCAATCCCGACGATCCGACCGACCCGGTCTACGGCGACGGCACCTGGCCCCGGCTGCCTGCCATCGACAAGGAACTCGCCGCCGATCCCAACGCCTACGACGTGCTCTCGTGGGAGGTCGAACCAGGCGACATCGTCGCTCTGCATCCGCACTGCCTGCACGGCGGCGCCGCGGTGGACGAGGACTTCCCCGACCGTCACACCCTGGTGCTGCGGTTCTTCGGCGACGACGCGACGTTCCGGCCGCTGCCGGAATCCAACCCGCGCTACGCCCGCAACGGGCCGCTGTTCGCCGAGGAGATGGCCAAGCTCGACGCGGGCGACCCGTTCCGCTCCCCGGTCTTCCGTCAGCTCGTCTAGTCATTCCGAAGGAGAACCGAGTACATGCAGCGACAACTGATCAACCCGCCCGGAACCGAGGCGACGTACGACAGGCTTCATTTCTCCCAGGCGGTCAGGGCCGGGAATCTGATCTGGGTCTCCGGTCAGGTCGGGATCGACAGGTCGACCGGAGCGCCGGCCGAGGGCATGGACGCCCAGGCCCGTATCGCCTTCGAAGGCGTACGCACCGTGCTCGAAGCGGCGGGAGCGAGCATGAGCGACATCGTCGAGCTGATGACTTTCCACATCGATATGCGCACCGATATCGAGGAATTCGTCAAGGTGAAGGACGAGTACCTGCCCGCGGACTTCCCGGCCTGGACCGGGGTGGGCGTCTCCCAGTTGGCCCGTGACGGCCTGCTGGTGGAAGTCCGGGTCGTCGCGGCCGTAGGCGACTGACGCGAGGCGGACCCGGCGTGCCGCACACGCCGGGATCGCACCTGAACGCGGCACGGGCGCCACACCCGAAAGCTGCACTCTCACTTGATTTCTTAGCTCAGCGGTCGTTGCCGACAGCCGGCGTGTAGACGTCCCCACGCTACCCGTCCGAGTGTAACCGGTCCCGCCGCGGGATGGAAAACCATGACACCCTTGGACACCATGGATACGGCTGCCTCCGTTTCCGGTGCGCGGCTGGCCGCCAGACTGGACCGGCTGCCGGTGATTTCGCCGCATATCGCCTGGATTTCGGTCCTGGCGATCAATCTGGCGCTCGAGTACTACGACAACGCGCTGTTCGCTTACGTCCTACCCTCCATCGCGGAGAGCACCGGCCTCAGCCTGCCGCAGCTCGGGACGGTCGGCAGCGCGTTCTTCGTCGGCATGGTCGTCGGCGCGCTGGCGGGGGGCAGGCTGTCGGACCGGTTCGGCAGACGGCAGATCCTGATCTGGGCCACCGTCGTCTACTCCGCCGGTGCGCTGGCCACTGCGTTCGCCACCAGCTTCGAGGCGATGTTGTTCGCGCGCTTCATCACCGGGCTCGGGGTACAGGCGGCGACCTCGGTGCTGCTGGTCTATGTCGCCGAGATGTTTCCCAGCAAGACCCGTGGGCGGTTCGCCTCGGTGCTCACCACGGGCTTCGTGGTCGTCGCGCCGCTGGTTGCCTTCCTGGCGCTGGTCGCGATCCCCAATGGTGGTCCCGACACCTGGCGCCACCTGTTCATCATCGGCAGCGCCGGCCTCGTGATCGCGCCCATTGCGCGTTTCATCCTGCCGGAATCGGTGCGCTGGCAGATCTCGCGTGGCCGCTACGACGAGGCCGAGCGCTTGGTGGTCGAGCTCGAGACGATCGCGCTGCGGCGTGGCCCGCTGCCAGAGCCTGCCGTTGTCCCCGACGCTCCGCTGGAGAAGAAGTCGCTGCGTGAGGTGCTCGCGAATCCGAAGGTGATCCGCGTGCTGGCCGTCGTCGGCATCGGCTACTTCGGCTCGACGCTCGGCTATTACCTGTTCGGGAACTGGGCGCTCTACTCGCTGATCGAAGGGCTGAAGTACGACGAAGGCAAGGCTTACCAGATCCAGCTCGTCTGGAATGTGGTCTATTGCGTCACCCCGCTCGTCGCGCTGGTGCTGATGGACCGGGTCGAGCGCAAGACGCTGATCTTCGGCGGGGCGATCGTCAGTGCGATTCCGCTGGTGCTGCTCGGCGTCTCCACCCAGAGCTGGGTGGTCACCGCCGCCGGTGGCGCCGCGGCCATCACGACCGGGCTGGTGGTCAACGTCTATTACGCCTACATCCCCGAAGCGATGCCCCCGCAGGGCCGTGGCATCGGCACCGGCATCGTCATCGGGATCGGCCGCGCAGGCGGCGCGGTCTCCGGTGTGCTCGGAGCCGCGCTGTTCGGCCGATGGAGCATCGACGGCGTGATGATCGCGGCCGCCATCTGCTACATCGTGTTCTCCGCCGTGGTCCTGCTGTTCGGGCCACGCACCACCCAGCGTTCGCTCGAGGGCGTCGCAGTAGAGGAAGTCAAGGGATGACCGCAACCACCTACACCACCTTCACCGGCTGGATCGATCGGCCGACCGACCTCGCCGCACCGCTCGACACCGATATCACCTGCGACGTCGCCGTGGTCGGCGGCGGCCTGGGCGGCATGGCCATCGCGCTGCGGCTGGCCGAGCGCGGCGCCGACGTCGTGCTCCTGGAATCGGACTTCTGCGGGTACGGAGCCAGTTCGCGCAACGCCGGTCAGCTGTCGGGCAAACCGACCGGTGATCCCGAGCTCCTGGCCAAGATGAACCCGCAGTTGCTGCGTGATCAGGTCCGCTTCGCCGAGGCCTCCGTCGGCTTCGTCGAGGACCTGATCAAACAACTCGGCATCGACTGCGACTACGAACCCGTCGGAAACGTCGGGGTGGCCGCCACCGCGGGGCAATTGCGCAAGGCCCGCCGCCAAGCGGCGGCGCTGATCGCGGCGGGCGCCGCCGACCGCTTCGGCGACCAGCGTGAACTCGGCATCCCCGACACCTTCCTCGGCGGTCTGCTCACCACCGTCGGCGGGACGATGAACCCCGGCCTGTTCACACTCGGTGTGCGCGCGGCGCTGCTGCGTTCGGGGGTGCGCGTCTTCGAGCAGTCTCCGGTGGAATCGGTGACCGAACTCGGTGCGGGCGCGCAGGTGAGCACGCCGCTGGGCCGGGTACGTGCCGGGCGGGTGGTGCTCGCGAACAATGCCTACGCCCCCGAAATCGGAGCCACCCCAAGGCGTCTGGCGAAACCGGTCTGGGTGAGCATGGTCGAAACGGCACCGGTGGAGGCCGAACGGCTGGTGGCAACCGGTTGGACGAGCCGCTCGGGTCTGGCTACCCGGCACAATGTGATGGAGAGCTATCACGTGACGCCGACCAACACGATCGCCGTCGGCGTCCGCCGGCTCGAGGTCGGCAAGAACCCGCTCACCGACCGCACCTCGGACCCGGCGGTCGTGGCCGACCTCACCGCCGCCTTCCACGCCCGCTTTCCGTCGCTGCGCGATGTGCCGGTCACCAAGACGTGGGGCGGCTGGATCGCCATGACGACCTCCCGGCTGCCCGCAGCCGGGCAGGCGTCGAAGAACATCTACTACATCATCGGTTGCAACGGCCACGGTCTCGGGCAGGCGCCGTACCTCGGTACCCTGCTCGCCGACCAGCTCACCACCGACGAGATCCACCACGATCTGCTGCCGTACTGGCACACCGAACCCCGATTCTCCCGCTCGCTGTACCTGCACAACCCGGTGCTGCGGGCGGCCTGGCTCGCGGACCGGATCGGCGATCGTCGCGCGGCACGCTGAAGGCCCTCAAGAAAACTGCCCTGCACCGAAATCCGGTGCAGGGCAGTTCTCTTCGGTCCTGCTTCAGAACAGCGAAGGGATTCGGGCGTCGATTAGATGCGGGCCCGGCTCGGCCAGCGCGGCCCGGAACTGCTCGGCCAACTCCTCACAGGTGGTGGCGACGGTCGCGGGGACGCCGAAACCGCGGGCGATCTCGGCGAAATCCATCTCGGGGCGCGACAGGTCGAGCAGGTCCGCTGCCTTCGGGCCGACTTCGGTCGCGCCGACCCGACCCAGCTCCATCCGCAGGATCGCATAGGCGCGGTTGTTGATCAGCACCGTCGTGATGTTCAGGTTCTCGCGTGCCATCGTCCACAGCGCCGAGATCGTGTAGGCGGCGCTGCCGTCGCTCTGCAGGGCGATGACCGGCCGGTCGGGGGCCGCCACCGCAGCACCGACCGCGACCGGCAGGCCTTGTCCGATGGCGCCGCCGGTGAGGGACAGGACATCGTGGCGGGGCGAACCGGCGGTGGCCGCGGCGAGGAAGACACCGGAGGTGTTGGACTCGTCGGAGATGATCGCGTTTTCCGGCAGCAGGGCACCGATCACCTGCACCCAGGTGCGCACATCCAAAGGGCCGGACGGCAATTCGGGCACCGAGGCGGCGACGAGGCGCGCGTCCGTGTCGGGCGCGACCTCGGCGGCGAGTGCCTCCAGGGCGGCGACGACATCGGCTTCCGGTTCGGCGAGCCGGTGCACCTGCGCGCCCACCGGAACCAGATCGCTCGGCTTGTCCGGGTAGGCGAAGAACGACACCGGCGAGCGGCTACCCGCCACGACGACATGCTCGGCGCCTGCGAGCTGACCGGTGGCCTGTTCGGCCAGATACCCCAGCCGATCGATCGCCGGTACCCCCGCGCCCCGGGTGAGTCGCGCGGGGTGGGTCTCCATCAGCAGGCGCGCGCCCGTCGCGGTGGCGATCCGGTCGGCGGCCACGAGACCGCGCTCGGTGCCCGCGGGTCCACCGAGCAGCAGCACCGCCTGTTCGCCGCTGCGCAGGATCTTCGCGATCTCGGCGACGGTCGCCGGGTCGGGTGCGGTCGCCGGGACCGGTGTCACGGGGGTCGCGGCCACACCGCCCTCGCCCCACGACACGTCGGCGGGCAGCACCAGGGTGGCGATGCGCGGGGGCGTCGAGCGCGCGGCAGCGACGGCATCGGCGGCGTCGCGCCCGATCCGGTCGGGGGAGCTGCCCCGGCGGGTCCAGCTGTGACTCCACCCCGTGAGCGCCTCGATATCGGAATCCAGTGGCGCGTCGTACTGTTTGTGGTCCGCGGCGTGTTCGCCGACGACATTGACGATCGGCGACTGCGCCCGCCGGGCGTTGTGCAGGTTCGCCAGACCGTTGGCCAGGCCGGGGCCCAGATGCAGCAGGGTGACGGCCGGTTTGCCCGTGATGCGGGCGTACCCGTCGGCCGCGCCGGTGACCACCCCCTCGAACAGGCACAGCACGCCACGCATCCGTGGTACCGAGTCCAGCGCGGCCACGAAATGCATCTCCGAGGTGCCCGGGTTGCCGAAGCACACCTCGACTCCCGCCTCGGCGAGTGTGGCGATCAGCGCTTGCGCACCGTTGGTCATCCGAGCACCTTTCCATCGAGAACGACGCCGGGATTGAGTATTCCGGCCGGATCGAAGGCCTGCTTGATCCCGTGCATCAGGGCGAGCGCGACCGGGTCGGCCAGCGCGGTGAAGTGGGCGGTCTTGATCCGTCCGAGGCCGTGCTCGCCGGAGATCGCGCCGCCCAGTTCGATCGCGAGGGCGAAGACGCGATGCAGCAGCGACTCGCGGGTGTGGTCGTCGCGGCAGTACACGGCCATGTGCACATTGCCGTCGCCCGCGTGACCGCAACCGACCAGATGCGCGTCGACGGCGCGGGCCAGTGCGGTGGCACCGTCGAAGAACTCGGGCATCACGGCCCGCGGCACCACGACGTCGAGAATCTCGTCGGCACCAGAGGCCTTCGCCGACCAGAACGCCTTCTCCCTGGCCTCGATCAACAGTCGGGCCGAATTGCCTTCCAGCACATAGGTATCCAGCGCGCCGAGCGTGTCGAGTAGCTCGCCGAGCAGGCCGATGCCGGTGTCGAGGGGCGCGCGTTCACGGTTGTCCAGCCCGATCACCAGGTACGCCTCGGCCGCCGCCCGGACCTCGGGGGCGATGCCGAGTTCGAGATCCTGGGCCCGGCTGATCGCTTCCATGGTTGTGGTGTCGAGGTATTCGAGGATGGTCGGGGCCACCCCGGTGCGCAGCACCTCGGGCACCGCCCGCATGACCGCGGGAAGATCGGTGAAAACGGCCATCAGCGTGGCGCTGTGCGCGGGCCGTGGGTAGAGGCGGACGGTGATCTCGGTGGCCAGGGCAAGCGTGCCCTCGGACCCGATGATCAGCTGGGTGAGGTCGTAGCCGGTGGACATCTTGGTGAGCTTGCCGCCGGTGCGCACGAGTTGCCCCGACGGCATCGCGGCCTGCAGGCCGAGCACATTGTGGCGGGTGACGCCGTAACGGACCGCCCGCATGCCGCCCGCGTTGGTCCCGACCGTGCCGCCGATGCTGGCCGACAGTTCGCCGGGGAACACGGTGTACATCAGGCCGTGCGGGCTGGTCGCCGCGTCGAGCTCGGCGAGGGTGACACCCGGCTGCACGACCGCCACCTGGTTGTCGACGTCGATGTCGAGCACGGCTGCCATGCGTTCGAAGGAGATGACCAGGCCGTTCTCGGCGGGACGGCAGGCGCCGGACAGCCCGGTGCCCGCGCCCCGCGCGGTCACCGGGACCCGAGCCGCCGCGGCCACGGCGAGGAGTTCGGCGGTCTCCTCGGCCGTGGCCGGACGAGCCAGATAGCGCGGCGCCACCGGGGTGCCGACGAGCGCTTCGTCATGGTGGTAGTCGGGGCCGATCCTGTCCCCGGTGACCACGTGTGCCGATCCGACGACGGCCGCGAACCGGTCGAGCACGCGTGGATCCGGCGCTGTGCCGGCGAGCGGAGCGGTACTCAAGGGCGCGCCGCCTGGGTGTCACGTGACGACGCGGTGGCGCGGAGTGCGTCCCGGTCGATCTCGCGCTTGAGGATCTTGCCGGTCGTGCCTTTCGGCAGCTGGTCGACGAACTGGATGATGCGCGGAATCTTGTACGCGGACAGCCGTTCCCGCGTCCAGGTGTCGATATCGGCCGTGGTGAGCGCTGCCCCGGCGCGCGGAGTGAGCACCGCCGCGACCTCTTCGCCGTAGTACTCGTCGGGCACCCCGACCACCGCGGCCTCGACCACGTCCGGGTGCTCGTAGAGCACTTCTTCGACCTCGCTCGGGTAGACGTTGTAGCCGCCGCGGATGATCATGTCCTTGAGCCGGTCGACGATCCGCAGGTCGTGCTCGGCGTCGAACCGGCCGAGGTCGCCGGTGCGGAACCAGCCGTCGGCGGTGAGGGAATCGGCTGTCGCGTCCGGGCGGTTGCGGTAGCCCTTGAAGACGGTATCGCCGCGGACGAAGATCTCACCGACCTCACCGGGCCCGCACACCTCGCCGTTGTGTGCGCGGATCTGCATCTCGAGCCGGGGCACCACGCGGCCGACCGAGCCGATCTTGCCGCCGCGTTCGATGTCGTTGAAGGCGCCGAGAGAGGTGGTCTCGGTGAGCCCGTAGCCCTCGAGAATCGTGCAGCCGAATTTCTCCTCGAAGGCACGCGCCACCTCGCCGGGCAGCGTGGCGCCACCGGAGACGGCGACGCGCAGGGTCGCGAAATCGGTGCTGTCGGCGTCATCCGCGGCGTGCAGCATGGCGTTCCACATCGTCGGGACGCCGCACATCACCGTCAGCTCGTCACGGCGCAGCAGATCGATCAGCCCCTGTGGGGTGAATTTCGGGAGCAGCGACAGCGAGCCGCCCCCGGTGAAGGACGCCATCATCACCGCGGCTTGCCCGAAGACATGGAACAGCGGCAGGGCGGTTCCGGTGCGGTCCTCGCTCGATGTACCCGCCACGATGCAGCTGATCTCGCCCGCCGCGAGCAGGTTGGCGACGCTGAGTTCGGCGCCCTTGGGCCGTCCGGTGGTGCCGGAGGTGTAGAGGATCGCGGCGGTTTCGCTCGGCTCTCGGTCGAGCGCGCGAGCCAGGGGAGTGCTGTCGGTCTCCGCGCCGGTGGTCAGCGTCAGGTGGGTGATGCCCGCGTTCTCGGCGGCGCGCGACACCGCGGGCCCGACCTCCTGCCAGCTGATCGCGAGCGACGCTCCCGCATCGGCCAGGAAGTAGGCGGCTTCGGGTTCGGTGGACATGGTGTTGATGGGCACCACGGTCGCGCCGACGGCCTGAATTCCCATGTAGGCCACCACGAATTCGGGACAGGACGGCGCGGCGAGCAACACGCGATGGCCCGCGCCGACGCCGTGTGAGGTGAGCAGGCCCGCGTAGCGCAGGCTGCGCGTGCGCAGTTCGGCGTAGGACCAAGGGCCGGCCGAGGTGTGGATCGCTACACGCTCGGGATGCGTTCGGGCGTGCAGGACGATCGGGTCGATCACATTGGACATGGGGTGGCTGCCTTTCGGAACAGGCGATGGGGCGCAGCTGATGTGCCGGGGGTCACTGTAACCAGCGGGAAGTAATTTACACAACAGGTGTGATGTAAATTGGAATCCGCTCTCACGCGGCTTTCAGCTCCTCGGCGGTGACACCTTCGAGCGAGCGATTTGTCGTGCGCGGACCGAAGAAGAGAATGACGATCGAGAACGCGACGAAGGCCACCGCCGCGGAGATCATCACGCCCGCACCGCCCCACGCGCCGTACAGCGACGCACCGAGCACGCCCGACAGCGCGCCGCCGATATTGCCGACGCTGATGATGATCCCGCTGCCGAGCCCGCGGGCCTCGGTGGGAATGGTCTCCGGGATGTAGGCGAAGTACGCGGTGATCACGAGTCCGGTGACGACGGCGGCGGCTCCGCCCGCGGTGGTGACCAGCCAGTCTGCGCTCGCCACGCCGAGACCGACCAGCGGCACGGCCGACAGGAGCGACGACACCAGGATGAAGGTCTTGCGTTCGACCCGGTCGATCATCAGCATCGCCAGCAGGGGAGTGGCGAAGTAGACGACGTTCCAGATGAGCTGGATGCGGTAGGCGTCGCCTTCGGTGTAGGCCAAACCGTCGACGAGCACGTACATCGCCCAGTTCTGGTACAGGTACAGCCCGAAGGTGGCGCCGAAATAGCCGATCGAGAGGGCGACGAGTGTGCCGATGATGCGCCTGCTGCCCAGCGCCTTGCGCAACGACACGTGCTGCGCCCCCGCGGCGACGGGTTCGGGCTCGGCGAGCGGGCCGCGCCGCAGTGCGCGGGTCTCGAGGTTCGCGACGATCCGCTCGGCCTTGCCGACCTGGTTCCGCGAGATATGCCAGCGCACGGATTCCGGCATGACGAAGTAGGCGATCGGTGCGATCAGCAGGCCCACGCCGCCGAGGAGGAACAGGTGCCGCCAGGTATCGGGCCCGCCCGCGGGAACCGTGACCAGGGCGAGCAGCGCGACGATCGGCGCGACGACAACGAACGCCGAGGTCACGACGGAGACGAATCGGCCGCGAGTGGCCGCGGGGAACATCTCGACGATGTAGACCAGCAGCGCCGACATCGACGCTTGCACGCCGATACCGGTAATCGTGCGCGAGATGAGAATGGTCTCGAAGTTCGGAGCGAGGCCGGTGGCGATCACGCCGAGTGAGCAGATCGCGGTGCCCCACACCATGACCGCGCGCCGGCCGAACCGGTCGGCCAGGCGTCCGCCGAGCAGGCCGCCGACCACCATGCCCGCGAAGAAGGCGGTGCTCGCCAGGCCGACCTGTCCGACGGTCAGTCCCGCGTGCTCGACGATGGCCGGTGTGACGTAGGCGAACAGGGCGTTGTCGTAGAACCCGAGCCCCAGGTTCACGGTGAGCAGGGTGATCCACACGAGGTGTGGCGCCATCACCGGCAACCGATCGAGGCGAGCGGGGATCTCCGCCGGGTTCATTTCGGAGGCGGGGCCGGCCTCGGTATCGAGCAGGGTCATGAGGGTGCCTTATCGACGAAGCGTATTTACGTGACGGAAGTCACTGTAGGAGCTACGCTGTGTTTTGCACAACAGTTGTGATGTAAATTCTGGCACGGCAACCGACGGGACCGATCGGGCGATAAGCCCTGCTCCCGGCGTCGACGGAAGGCAAGCGACATGAAAACCAAGGGCGCGATTCTCTGGAACGTGAACGAGCCGTGGTCGGTGGAGGAGATCGAGATAGACGACCCTCGGGAGGGGGAGGTCCAGGTGCAGCTCGCCGCCTCCGGACTCTGTCACTCCGACCATCACCTGTTCACCGGCGACAGCCCGCTCGAGTCGTATCCGGCGATCGGTGGTCACGAGGGCGCGGGCGTGATCACCAAGATCGGGCCGGGGGTCAAAGGTCTACAGGAAGGCGACCATGTGGTCCTCTCGTTCATCCCCGCCTGTGGGCAATGCGTGCCGTGCTCGACCGGTCACCAGAACCTGTGCGATCTCGGTGCCGACCTGCTCACCGGCAAGTCGATCAGCGACGGCACCTCCCGGATCCGGGCGCGTGGCAAGGACGTGATCCCGATGTGCCTGCTCGGCACCTTCGCGCCCTACGTCACCGTGCACCAGTACTCGGTGGTCAAGATCGACGACCACATCCCGCTCGAGGTGGCCGCCCTGGTCGGCTGCGGGGTGACCACCGGGTGGGGTTCGGTCACCAACGTCGCCCAGGTGCGCCCCGGGGAGAACGTGGTGGTAGTCGGCATCGGTGGGGTCGGGATCAACTCGGTCCAGGCCGCGGTCGCCGCGGGCGCGAACAACATCATCGCGATCGACCCGGTGGCCTACAAGCGCGAACAAGCCAAGCGGTTCGGGGCGACACATACCTTCGCGTCGATGGAGGAAGCGCTCGAGCCGGTTACAGAGCTGACCTGGGGACGGTTGGCCGACGTGGTCGTCCTCACCATCGGGCGCATCCAGGGCGAACACATCGAACCCGCGATGTGGCTCACCGGGAAGACGGGCCGTTGCGTGGTGGTCGGTATGGGCCACGTCGACGACATGGACGTCAAGCTCAGCCTGGCGTTGCTCGCGGTCATGCAGCACACGCTGCACGGCGCTCTCTTCGGTGGCGCCAACCCACGCAAGGAGATTCCGTCGCTGCTGTCGATGTATCAGGCGGGCAAGCTCGAGCTGGACGCCCTGATCACCAACACCTACCGGCTCGAGGACATCAATCAGGGCTACCAGGACATGCTCGACGGCAAGAACCTGCGTGGCGTCATCAAGTACACGGAGGCCGACCGATGACCGACATCGACTACACCAAGATCTACCTCGACGGCGCCTGGGTCGATTCGGCGGGCACCGGCCGCATCGAGGTGGTCGACCCGACTACCGAGAAGCCCATCGCGGCGGTCGCCGAGGGCACCGCCGAGGATGTGGACCGTGCGGTGCGCGCCGCCCGCGCGGCCTTCCCCGCGTGGTCCGCGCTCAGCGGTGGCGAGCGTGCCGAATACCTGCAGCGGGCCCACGAGGCCGTGCTGGCGCGTTCGGCCGAACTCACCGCGCTCGTCACCAGGGACATGGGTATGCCGGTGGCCTTCGCCGGTCCGGTGCAGATCGAGATGCCCGCGGCCAACCTCGCCGTCTTCGCCGAACTGGCGCGGACGTACAGCTTCGATGCGCACGAGGACGGCAACACCCTGATCGTGCGCGAGCCGATCGGGGTGGTCGGCGCGATCACCCCGTGGAACTATCCGCTGCACCAAGTGGTGCTCAAGATCGGCGCCGCGCTCGCCGCGGGTTGCACCGTGGTCCTCAAGCCGACCGAGGTCGCGCCGCTGATCACCTACGAGCTGGTCGGCGTCTTCGACGCGATCGGTCTGCCCGCGGGCGTGCTCAATCTCGTCAGTGGATACGGGCCCGTTGTCGGCGAGGCGATCGCCGCGCACCCCGATATCGACATGGTGACCTTCACCGGCTCGACCGGGGCGGGCAAGCGGGTCGCGAAGGTGGCCGCGGAGACCGTGAAGAAGGTGGCGCTCGAATTGGGCGGCAAATCCGCCAACGTCATCCTCGACGACGCCGACCTGGAGCAGGCTGTCACCGACGGCGTCGGCAAGTGCTTCCTGAACTCGGGTCAGACCTGCTCGGCGCTGACCAGGATGCTGGTTCCGCAGGACCGGATGGCCGACGCCGCCCAGATCGCGGCGAAGGTGGCCGGCGAATACCAGGTCGGTGACCCGGCCGCCGAGACCACTCTGCTCGGTCCACTGGTGAACGCCAACCAGCTCGCTCGCGTGCGCGGCTACATCGACGGCGGTGTCGCCGAAGGTGCGTCACTGGTGCTCGACGGTCGCGAAACCAGCGAAGCGACAGGCTATTTCGTCGGTGCGACCGTGTTCGCCGATGTCACCGAGGACATGACCATCGCGCGCGAGGAGATCTTCGGACCCGTTCTGTCGATCATGGGTTACCGCGACGAGGAGGACGCGGTGCGGATCGCGAACGACTCCGACTACGGCCTGGCGGGCGGCGTGTGGTCCGGCGACGCCGAGCGGGCGATGCGCGTCGCGCGGCGGATCCGGGCTGGGCAGGTCGAAGTCAACGGCGGCGAATTCGACATCAGCGCACCGTTCGGCGGATACAAGCAGTCCGGTGTCGGCCGGGAGGCCGGCGTCTTCGGTTTCGAGGAATTCCTCGAGATCAAGGCGATCTTCCGGTAGAGGCGGGGTAGCGGGGGATTCCCCTCGCTACCCTTCGCCCCCTGCCCGTGCCGGGGAACTCGTCGGTGCGCTGTCGAGCTGATCGTCCCGGTTCGGGCGGGGTCGAGCGGCGCCGACGATTCGTAGCGCGATCTCGGCATAGGCCGTGGCGATATCCTCCGGTGACCAGGTGCCCGCCTCGCGGTACCAGCGGGCGATATCGATGCCGAGGGAAAGCAGGGCGGTGGCCGCGATTCGCGCGTCAGGGGTGTCGAAGGCGCCCTCCTCGATCCCGCGCTGCACCAATTCGCGCATGGCGTGGTCGATCTGCTGACGGATGGCGCGGATCTCGGTCAGGTGTTCCGGGTACAGCGAGTTCAGCTCGTAATTGACGATCCGGGCGCTGGTATGCGCGCGTGCGTGATGTACCGCGAAATCGTGGATCACGTTGCGCAGTGCGGTGGCTGGATCGCTGGACGACGCGGCCGCCTTCCGGATCAGCTCGAGTGTCTCGTCGTGGCCCGATCGCGAGATCAGATAGAGCAGCTCTTCCTTCGATTTGTGATGCACATAGACCGCGGCCGGGCTCATGCCGGCGGCCCCGGCGATATCGCGTGTCGTCGTCCCGTTGAAGCCCTTCTCGGCAAATGCCTCGAGGGCGGCTTCCAGCAGCCGGGCGCGGGTCGAGTCGCCGCGGGGTTCGGTTGTCTCGGTCATGGGATCGCCATTATCTCGTCTCGTTGGAACCGCACTGGTCACGGCTGATGTGATGTGGTTAACAGGAGCTGAAGTCCTGATTGCTGTTGACGGTGACGGGGACCACCCTGCACTATGCTACTAAGCAAGCGCTTAGTTATCAAAGGAGATCCGAATGCCGGAAGCTGTGATCGTCGCCGCTGCCCGTTCCCCGATCGGTCGCGCGGGCAAGGGCTCGCTCAAGGACATGCGTCCCGACGACCTGACCGTGCAGATGGTGCGTGCCGCGCTGGCTCAGGTGCCCGACCTCGACCCGACCCAGATCGAGGACCTCGTCCTCGGCTGCGGTCAGCCGGCGGGCGAATCGGGCTTCAACATGGCCCGCACGGTGGCTGTGCTGGCCGGGCTCGACACGGTGCCCGGCACGACCGTCAATCGCTACTGTTCGTCGAGCCTGCAGACCACCCGGATGGCGCTGCACGCGATCAAGGCCGGCGAGGGCGACGTCTTCATCTCGGCCGGCGTCGAGACGGTGAGCCGCTTCACCAAGGGCAATGCCGACGGTATGCCCGACACCCAGAACCCGGTCTTCGCCGACGCGGTCGCGCGGACCGCCGAACGGGCCGCCGGTGGGGCACCGTCCTGGGCCGACCCCCGCGTGAACGGTCAGCTGCCCGATGTCTACATCGCCATGGGTCAGACCGCGGAGAACGTCGCCCAGTTCACCGGGATCACCCGGGCCGAGCAGGACGAATTCGGTGTCCGCTCGCAGAATCTGGCCGAGAAGGCCATCGCCAACGGCTTCTGGGCCACCGACATCACTCCGGTGACACTGCCCGACGGCACGGTGGTCAGCGCCGACGACGGCCCGCGTGCCGGTGTCACCCTCGAGGCGGTGAGTCAGCTGAAGCCGGTGTTCCGTCCCGACGGCACCGTCACCGCGGGCAACTGCTGCGCGCTCAACGACGGCGCCGCCGCTCTGGTCGTCATGTCCGACACCAAGGCCAGGGAACTGGGACTGACCCCGCTCGCCCGGGTCGTCAGCACCGGTGTCTCGGGCCTGTCGCCGGAGATCATGGGCCTGGGTCCGATCGAAGCCTCCAAGCAGGCCCTGCGCCGCGCGGGTCTGAGCATCGACGACATCGACCTGGTCGAGATCAACGAGGCCTTCGCCGTGCAGGTGCTCGGCTCCGCCCGCGAACTCGGCATCCCCGAGGACAAGCTGAACGTCAACGGTGGTGCGATCGCGGTCGGTCACCCGTTCGGCATGACCGGCGCCCGCATCACCAGCACGCTGATCAACTCGCTGCGCTTCCACGACAAGCAGTTCGGCTTGGAGACGATGTGCGTCGGCGGCGGCCAGGGTATGGCCATGGTGCTGGAGCGGCTCTCGTGACCGGCCGTTTCGCGGGCAAGACCGCGATCGTCACCGGCGCCAGCCGAGGGATCGGGCTCGGCATCGCGCAGCGCCTGGTCGACGACGGCGCGAAGGTCGTCGTCACCGCCCGCAAGCAGGACGCCCTTGACGCGGCGGTTGCCCAGCTCGGCGGCCCCGAGCACGCGCTCGGCGTGGCGGGCCGCGCCGATGACACCACCCATCAGGAAGACGCCGTCGCCCGCGCGATCGAGACGTTCGGCAGCGTCGATCTGCTGGTGAACAACACCGGCATCAACCCGGTGTACGGTCCGATGATCGAGATGGACCTGCAGGCCGCGCGCAAAATCATCGAGGTCAATTGCCTTGCGGCACTGGCGTGGACCCAGCAGGTGCACAAGGCGTGGATGGCCGAGCACGGCGGCGCGGTGGTGAACGTGTCGTCGGTGGCCGGGATCAAGCCCGCACCCGGCATCGGATTCTATGGGGCCAGCAAAGCCATGCTGACCTACATCACCCAGGAGCTGGCCGTGGAGCTCGGCCCGAAGCTCCGGGTGAACGCGGTCGCGCCCGCCGTGGTGAAGACGAAGTTCGCCACCGCCCTGTACGAGGGCAAGGAGCAGGAGCTCGCCGAGACCTACCCGCTCAAGCGGCTCGGCGTGCCCGAGGACATCGCGGGCGCGGTGGCGTTCCTGCTCTCCGACGACGCGTCCTGGGTCACCGGACAACTACTGGTCCTCGACGGCGGCGTCACGCTGACCGGCGGCGTCTGACAACTACTGGCGAAAACCTCAGGAGAAACAATGAGCACACCGACCAAGACCGCGATCGTCACCGGCGCCGCCCGTGGCATCGGCGCCGGCGTCGCCCGTCGGCTCGCCGCCGACGGCATGGCCGTCGCCGTGATCGACCTCGACGAGGTCGCCTGTAAGCCGGTCGTCGAGCAGATCCAGGCCGCGGGCGGCCGGGCGATCGCCGTCGGCGCCGATGTCGCCGACGAGGCGGCCGTCACCGGCGCCGTCGAGCGGGTCGTCGCCGAGCTGGGTGCCCCGACCGTGCTGGTCAACAACGCGGGTGTCATCCGCGACAACCTGTTGTTCCGGATGACCACCGACGACTGGGATACCGTGATGAACGTGCACCTACGCGGCGCGTTCCTGATGACCCGCGCGGTCCAGAAGTACATGACGGAAGCGAAGTTCGGCCGCATCGTCAACCTGTCGAGCACCTCGGCGCTGGGCAACCGTGGCCAGGCCAACTACGCCGCGGCCAAGGCGGGCGTGCAGGGCTTCACCAAGACCCTCGCGTTCGAGCTCGGCAAGTTCGGCGTCACCGCCAATGCCATCGCCCCCGGTTTCATCGAGACCGAGATGACCGCGGCCACCGCGGCACGCGTCGGCATTCCGTTCGAGGACTTCAAAGCCGGTGCGGCCAAGGAGATTCCGGTCGCGCGGACCGGTGTGCCCGAGGACATCGCGCACGCCGTGTCGTTCTTCGCCAGTGAGGGAGCGGGTTTCGTGTCCGGTCAGGTGCTCTACGTCGCGGGAGGGCCGAAGGCATGAGAATTTTCCAGGGCGTCGCCGAACTCGAGGGCGCTGTCGGAACCCATTTGGGCTACTCCGGGTGGCACACCATCACCCAGGCGCAGATCAACGCGTTCGCCGACGCGACCGGTGACCACCAGTGGATCCACATCGACACCGAGAAGGCCGCCGCGGGTCCGTTCGGCACCACGATCGCGCACGGTTACCTGACCTTGTCGCTGCTGCCGCTGCTGGTCCCGCAGGTGTACCGGGTCGAGGGCGTGCAGATGGCCGTCAACTACGGCGCCAACAAGCTGCGTTTCCCGGCGCCGGTCCCGGTGGACTCGAAGGTGCGCGCCGGCATCGAGCTGGTCTCGGTCGCGGCGGGTGCTGCCGGCCACCTGGTCACATCCCGGGTGACGGTCGAGCGCGAAGGCGGCGACAAGCCGGTCTGCGTGGTCGAATCGCTGACCCTCGTGGTGGCCTGATGGAGACCCGGGCCGACCTTCCCGGCCTGGATCTCGGTCGGCTCTCCACCTGGCTCCGTGGTCAGCTGCCGGTGGCGGGCTCGGCCCTGAGCGGCTCGCTGATCGCGGGCGGCAAGTCGAACCTGACCTACGCGGTCACCGACGGCACCAGCCGGTGGATCGTGCGCCGGCCCCCGCTGGGTCACGTGCTGGCCACCGCTCACGACATGGCCCGCGAATACCGGGTGATGGCAGCCCTGCAGCACACCGACGTCCCGGTGCCGACCATGTACGCACTGTGCCAGGACGACACCGTGCTCGGTGCCCCCTTCTACGTGATGGAGTACGTCGAGGGCACGCCGTACCGGACTGCCGCTGAACTGCGTGAGCTGGGACCCGAACGCACCCGCGCCATTTCGACCGATCTGATCGACACCCTCGCGGTACTGCACGCGGTCGATCCCGCGGCAGTCGGGTTGGCCGATTTCGGTCGTCCCGAGGGTTTCCTGGAACGCCAGGTGCGCCGGTGGAAGAAGCAGCTCGACGCGTCGCACACCCGCGACCTCCCGCTGGCCGAGGAACTGCACGCGCTGCTCGCCGCGGACGTCCCCGCCGAGTCGGCGGTGGGCATCGTGCACGGTGACTACCGGCTCGACAATGTGCTCACCGATCCCACGGACCGGCTCGCGGCGGTCGTCGACTGGGAGATGGCCACCCTCGGTGATCCGCTGACCGACCTGGCGCTGATGGTCGTCTACGGCCGCCTCGCGGCCAGGGCGGGCAGCGCCGTGGTGGCCGACGCGACGGTGGCACCGGGCTTCCTGACCGAGGACGAGATCATCGCCCGCTACACCGCGCGCAGCGAGCGCGACATGTCGCGGTTCGGTTTCTACCTCGGGCTCGCCGCGTTCAAACTGGCCGCGATCCTCGAAGGCATCCACTACCGCTATCTGCACGGCCAGACTGTCGGCGAAGGTTTCGATGCCATCGGTTCGGCCATCGAGCCCCTCCTCGAAACCGGCCTCACCGCACTGAAGGAGTACCGCTGATGGATTTCGCCTACGACGCCCGCACCGAGGAATTGCGTGCCTCGCTGCTCGACTTCATGGACACCCACGTCTACCCGGCCGAACCGGTGTTCCGTGAACAGGTGTCCCAGCTCGACAACCGCTGGGCCTGGGATTCGGTGTCGATCATGACCGAACTGCGGGCCGAGGCCCGCAGGCGCGGCCTGTGGAATCTGTTCCTGCCCGGCGAGGAAGGTGCCGGGCTGACCAACCTGCAGTACGCACCGCTGGCCGAGATCACCGGGCGCAGTGGCCATCTGGCGCCGGCCACGCTCAACTGCGCGGCACCCGACACCGGCAACATGGAGGTGCTGGCCCAATTCGGCACCGAAGAGCAGCGCAAGGAATGGCTCGAGCCGTTGCTGGACGGGCGGATCCGGTCGGCGTTCGCGATGACCGAACCCGATGTGGCCTCCTCCGACGCGACCAACATCTCCACCCGCATCGAGCGCGACGGCGACGACTACGTGCTCAACGGGCGCAAGTGGTGGATCACCGGCGCCATGAACCCCAACTGCCGCATCTTCATCGTGATGGGCAAGACCGATCCGACCGCGAGCAGGCACCAGCAGCAGTCGATGATCCTGGTCCCGCGCGACACCCCTGGCGTGGAGATCATTCGCGGCATGGAGGTCTTCGGCTACGACGACCACGATCACGGTGGCCACGCGGAGATGCGTTTCACCGATGTGCGGGTCCCGGCCACCAATCTGATCGGCGGCGAAGGGTACGGCTTCGCCATCGCGCAGGCCCGCCTCGGGCCCGGCCGTATCCACCACTGCATGCGGGCCATCGGCGTGGCCGAGCGGGCCATCGAGGCGATGTGCGCCCGCGCCGAGGAGCGTGTCGCCTTCGGCAAGCCGCTCAGCGAGCAGGGCGTGATCCGCGACTGGATCGCCGAGTCGCGGGTCAAGCTCGAGCAGTTGCGGCTGCTGGTGCTCAAGACCGCGTGGCTGATGGACACCGTGGGCAACAAGGGCGCCCACACCGAGATCCAGGCGATCAAGATCGCCACCCCGGCCACCGTCCAGTGGATTCTCGACAAAGCCATCCAGGTGCACGGCGCCGCCGGTGTGTCCCAGGACTTCTCGCTGGCCGCCGCCTACGCGGGCAACCGCACCCTGCGTTTCGCCGACGGACCGGACGAGGTCCACAAGAACGCGCTGGCCAAGAACGAGCTGCGCAAGCATCGGGAGGGCCGATGACCATCGACGAACTCCGCACCAGGATCCGGGAATTCCTCGCCGCCAACGATCCCGCGACCACCGAGCGCCTGGAGTTCCTGCGCGCTCGCTACGACGCGGGGCTGGCGTGGGTGTACTTCCCCGAAGGTCACGGTGGTCTCGGTCTGCCGCACGGCTGGCAGCCCGAGGTGGACCAGCTCTTCGAGCAGGCCGGGGCCCCGGACAACAATCCGGCGGCCAACGTGATCGGTCTCGGCATGGCGGGTCCGACCATCCTGGCCTGCGGTACCGAGGAGCAGAAGAAGCGTTTCCTGCGTCCGCTGTGGACGGGCGAGGAGATCTGGTGCCAGCTGTTCAGCGAACCCGGCGCCGGCTCCGACCTGGCCAATGTCAGCACCCGCGCGGTCCGCGACGGTCACGAGTGGGTGGTCAACGGGCAGAAGGTGTGGACCTCGAGCGCGCACCTGGCACAGTTCGCCATCCTGCTCGCCCGCACCGACCCGAACGTCCCCAAACACCGTGGCATGTCGTACTTCCTGATCGACATGACCCAGCCGGGTGTCGAGGTGCGGCCGCTGCGCCAGATCACCGGTGAGGCCGAGTTCAACGAGGTCTTCATCACCGACGCCCGCGTCCCCGACGAACAGCGCCTCGGCGCCGAGGGCGACGGGTGGCGCATCGCCAACACCACCCTCAACACCGAGCGCGTCGCCATCGGCGGCCGGGCGAGTGCCCGCGAATCGGGGCTCATCGGCGTGGTCACCGACACGTGGCGGGCGAACCCGGATCGGCGCACCCCGGAACTGCACGACCGGTTGCTGCGGCTGTGGGTCGACGCCGAGGTCGCCCGGCTCACCGGACTTCGCCTGCGCCAGAAGCTGGCTCAGGGACAGCCAGGTCCGGAGGGCTCGGCGATGAAGCTGTCCTTCGCGCGGATCGCGCAGCAGCTGTCCGGACTCGAGGTCGAACTGCTCGGCGAGGACGGCCTTCGCTATTCCGACTGGACCATGGTCCGTCCGGAGCGTGTCGACATGAACGCCCGCGACGCCGGATACCGCTACCTGCGAGCCAAGGGCAATTCCATCGAGGGCGGCACCTCCGAGATCCTGCGAAACATCGTGTCCGAACGCATTCTCGGCCTGCCCGCCGAGCCGCGTACCGACAAGGACCGTCCCTGGAAAGAAGTCGCGCGATGACCGACGTTGATCTGCTCTACACCGAAGTCGAGGACGACCTGCGCGCCGTGGTGCGCTCGGTGCTGACCGCGCATTGCGAACCCGGCGCGGTCACCGCCCTCTACGACGGCGACCGTGCGCTGGTCGCGGGCCTGTGGAAGAACATCGCCGTCGACCTCGGCCTGGCCGGGCTGCTCGTTCCCGAAGCGGACGGGGGCGCGGGTGCCTCGGCTCGTGAGGCGGCGGTGGTGCTCGAGGAGCTCGGGCGTTTCGTCGCCCCGGTGCCCTTCCTGACCAGTGCCGTGGTCGCGACGGCCGCACTGCTCGGCTCCGGTTCGGCACTGCTCGGTCAGCTCGCGGCGGGGGAGCGCACGGCCGCACTGGCCGTGCCGCTGACGACTGCCGCTCACGGCGCGCTGCCCACCGTGTCGGCCGACGACGGACGGCTGACAGGCACTGTCACCAGTGTCGCCGGTGCGCTCGAGGCCGACGTGCTGCTTGTCCCGGCCACCGGGCCCGAAGGTATCGCGCTGTACGCGGTTTCGACCGCCGACGCGCGACTCACCGCGGTCGTCTCCCTCGACATGACCCGCCAGCTCGCCGACCTCGAGTTCGACGGCGCCGCAGGCGAACTCGTGGTCGCCGACGGCGAGGCGGCGGTGCGCCGGGCGCTCGCCGCGGGCACCGCCCTGCTCGCCTCCGAGCAGTACGGCGTGGCGCGGTGGTGCCTCGACGAGACCGTGGCGTACCTGCGGGAACGTCGCCAGTTCGGCCGCGTGGTCGGCGGATTCCAGGCGATCAAACACCGGCTGGCCGACCTCTACACCGCGGTCGAATCCGGCAACGCCGCTGCCCGCTATGCGGCCGCCACGCTCGCCACCGACGACACCGACGCGCCCGTCGCGGCCTCGGTGGCCCAGGCGTTCTGCAGCGACCTCGCGGTCCACGCCGGTGAGGAGGCGGTGCAGCTGCACGGCGGCATGGGCATGACCTGGGAGCATCCGGCCCATCTGTACCTCAAGCGCGCCAAGGCCGACCAGCTCGCCTTCGGTACCGCCGGGGCACACCGGGTGCGGCTGGCCGAGCTGGTCGAGGTGCCCCGACCATGATCATCGGTGTCCTGCGCGAAGCACGCCCACGCGAGACCCGGGTGGCCGCCACTCCGGCGACGGTCACCCGGCTCGTCCGGCTCGGCTACGAGGTGGTGGTCGACCCGGGCGCGGGCACCCTCGCGTCGTTCTCCGACGACGCCTACGTCGAGGCGGGTGCCACGATCGGCGACGCTCGCGCCGCCGACATCGTGCTCGGCGTCAATGCCCCCGCCACCTACCAGCTCGCCGACCTGAACCCCGGCACCACCGTCATCAGTCTGCTCGGGGTGCTGAACGACCCCGACGTGGTCACCGAGCTCGGCAAGCGGCCGCTCACCGCCTTGGCGATGGATGCCGTGCCGCGGATCTCGCGGGCCCAGTCGCTGGACGTGCTGTCGTCGATGGCGAATATCGCGGGCTATCGCGCGGTCGTGGAGGCCGCCCACGCGTTCGGCCGGTTCTTCACCGGCCAGGTCACCGCCGCGGGCAAGGTGCCACCCGCCAAGGTGCTGGTCGTCGGTGCCGGGGTGGCCGGGTTGGCCGCCATCGGTGCCGCGGGCAGTCTCGGTGCGGTCGTGCGGGCAACCGACCCGCGCCCGGAAGTCGCCGACCAGGTGAAATCCCTTGGCGGCGAATACCTTTCGATTGACTCCGCCGAGGCGGAGGTGTCGGCCACCGGGTACGCCAAGGAGATGGGCGACGACTACCGGGCGCGCGAGGCTCAGCTGTACGCCGAGCAGTGCGCCGACGTCGACATCATCATCACCACCGCGCTGATCCCCGGGCGCCCGGCGCCGCGCATCATCACCGCCGAGATGGTGGCCTCGATGAAGCCCGGCAGTGTCATCGTCGACATGGCCGCGCAGAACGGTGGCAATGTCGAGGGCACCGTCACCGACCGGGCGATCGTCACCGACAACGGCGTCACCATCATCGGTTACACCGACCTCGCCGGTCGCCTGCCCACGCAGGCCTCCCAGCTCTACGGCACGAACGTGGCGAACCTGATCGAGCTGATGACCCCGGGCAAGGACGGCAGGCTGGTCCTGGACTTCGACGATGTCGTCCAGCGATCCATCACCGTCGTGCGCGGCGGCGAAATCACCTGGCCGCCGCCCCCGGTCGCCGTCTCGGCGAAACCGGCGGCCGAACCCGTCGAACCGCCGGAACCGGCCGCGGCGAAGGAGCCCCTGTCCGCCGCGCGCCGCATCGGGCTGGTACTGATCGCCGCGGCCGCGGTGTTCGGGCTGATCGCGATCTCACCACCCGCGCTCCAGGGCCATCTGACGGTCTTCGCGCTCGCGATCGTGATCGGCTACTACGTGATCGGCCATGTCCATCACGCGCTGCACACCCCGTTGATGTCGGTGACCAACGCGATCTCCGGGATCATCGTGGTCGGCGCGCTGCTGCAGATCGGGCACGGCGATGCGTGGATCACCGGCCTGTCGTGCGCGGCGATCCTGCTGGCGAGCATCAACATCTTCGGTGGCTTCGCGGTGACCCGCCGCATGCTCGCCATGTTCTCCCGCAGCTGAGCTGCGCCCGACCCCGGAGCGAATTCTCATGATTTCCGTTGAAACCGTGGCCGATTCGGCCTACCTCGTCGCGGCGCTGTTGTTCATCCTCGCGCTGGGCAGCCTGGCCAGGCACGACACCGCGAAGATGGGCAACACCTTCGGCATCGTCGGAATGGCGGTGGCCCTCGGCGCCACCGTCGTCCTCGCGATCAGCCGCGACATCGAGCCCTCAGGCCTGCTGTTGCTGGTGGGCGCCACCGCGATCGGCGCGGCGATCGGCCTGTGGCGGGCCCGGGTCGTCGAGATGACCGGGATGCCCGAGCTGATCGCGCTGCTGCATTCGTTCGTCGGTGTGGCGGCGGTGCTGGTCGGCTGGAACGGTTACCTGCATGTCGAACGACATCCCGGCGGCGCCGAGGCCGCGCTGCTGCGCGCCGACGGACTACTGGGAATCCACGGTGCCGAGGTCGCGATCGGGGTGTTCATCGGCGCGGTGACGTTCACCGGCTCGATCGTGGCCTACCTGAAGCTGTCGGCGCGCATCGCGTCGGCACCGATGATGTTGCCGGGCAAGAACATTCTCAATGTCGGCGCACTTGTGCTGTTCGCCGCGCTGACCGTGTGGTTCGTCCTCGACCCCCGGTTGTGGACGCTGGTGGCGATCACGGTCGTGGCACTGCTGCTCGGCTGGCACCTGGTGGCCTCCATCGGCGGCGGCGACATGCCGGTCGTGGTGTCGATGCTCAACAGCTACTCCGGCTGGGCGGCGGCCGCGTCGGGCTTCCTGCTCGGCAACGATCTGCTGATCATCACCGGTGCGCTGGTCGGTTCCTCGGGTGCCTATCTGTCCTATGTCATGTGCAAGGCCATGAACCGCTCGTTCGTGTCGGTGATCGCGGGCGGCTTCGGCATCACCGCGGGCCCGGCCGGTGACACCGACCTGGGTGAGCACCGCGAGATCAGCGCCGATGCGGTCGCCGAACTGCTCGCCGGGGCGTCGTCGGTGATCATCACGCCCGGCTACGGCATGGCCGTGGCCCAGGCCCAGCACGGCGTCGCCGAACTCACCCGCAAGCTGCGCGAGCGGGGAGTCACCGTGCGGTTCGGTGTGCACCCCGTCGCGGGCAGGCTGCCCGGCCACATGAACGTGCTGTTGGCCGAGGCGAAGGTGCCCTACGACATCGTCCTGGAAATGGACGAGATCAACGACGATTTCACCGGGACCGACGTGGTCCTGGTGATCGGCGCCAACGACACCGTCAACCCCGCCGCCGCCGAGGACCCGGCCAGCCCCATCGCGGGCATGCCCGTCCTCACGGTGTGGGAGGCCGACAACGTCGTCGTCTTCAAACGTTCCATGGCCTCGGGCTACGCCGGCGTCCAGAATCCCCTGTTCTTCCGCGAGAACTCCGCGATGCTGTTCGGTGACGCGAAGGACCGAGTCGACGACATCGTGAAAGCGCTGTGACTCGAAGCCTCGGTACGGCGGCGCATCTCCAGCGCCACCGGACCGACAGGCTCATCATGATCAACTGACCATGTCACATGACCGGCGACGGATCCGGTCAACCGTCGAGATCCGAGTTACGGGGACGCGAGATCGCGCAGGTACCCGCAGACCTCGTCGATCGCCTGCTCGGTCTGCGGGAACACCCCGACCTCGGTGAAGAAGCCGTGGAAGACCCCGGTGTATCTGGTCGACGACACCGGCACGCCCTCGTCCCGCAAGCGTCGTGCGTACGCCTCGGCGTCATCGCGGATCGGGTCGACCTCGGCCGTGATGACCAGCGCGGGCGGCAGGTCCCGCAACGATTCCGCCCGCATCGGCGCCGCCAGGGGATCGCCGCCGGGATGTCCGGCCCCGACGTACTGCTCCCAGAACCAGCGTCCTTCCGCGGCGCCGAGCAGCGGTGCGTCGGCGAACTCCGACCACGACGGCCTGGTGAACGTGTCGTCGACGGCGGGGTAGGCGAGCACCTGCGCGACGGGCAGGTCGCTGCCGTTCTCGCGGCGGTGAAGGCACAGGGCGACAGCGAGATTCCCCCCGGCGGAATCGCCGCCGATCGCCATCCGATCCGGGTCGATGCCCAGGTCGGCGGCCGATCGGCGCAGCCAGGCGTAGGCGTCGACACAGTCGTGCAGCGCCGCCGGGTAGGGGTTCTCCGGCGCCAGGCGGTACTCGAGTGACACAACTGTCCACCCCGATTTGTCCGCGATGGCCCGGCACAGCTCGTCGGCGCCGTCGAGGGTGCCGAGGACGAAACCGCCGCCGTGCAGGTAGACCAGGGTGGGTGCGGCAGTCGTGGTCGTCGCGTTCGCGCGGTAGAGGCGCGCCGCGATGGTGCCGGTTCGGGTCGGCACGGTCAGTTGTGCCACATGGTCGAGCGGGGTGATCGGCTCGGCCGACGGTGCCGAGTTCACCAGCGCGCGAGCTTGCTCCGGACCCAGTTCGTGGAGGGGTTTCGCCAAGATCCGGCTGATCATGGTCGCTACGGCCGTCGCCTGGTCATCGAGCAGTTTCCAGCTCGCGGGAGTGTCGTCGTTCATGGGAAATCCTCGCTCGTCGTTGACAAGAAGTGATCTGTGCCTCACCATCATAGTCACGTGACCCAGACATTTGACTAGAAGTTCACGTTCCATTTGGGATCCGCTGTCGACGGTGTACCGCGCACGCGATCTCGTCGCATCGAAAGGACAACAAGATGACCGAAACGACGATCGGTCCCGCGACGCGCGGGGCCGAGGCGGTCGCCGGGGTCGACATCCGGATCGAGGACGACGCAAGTCCGATCGTCCGGCTGATCGCCCGGACCATCGCCGATTCCCTCCGCGCCGACAGCTCGCTGCTGCCCGCCGGACTCACCGGCACGATCGCGATCCGTTCCCACGACACACCGCAGGCGGCCACGATCACCCTCGCCGACGGCGCGATCGCGGTGTCGGGCGGTGTGTTCGTCGAGCCCGACCTCGACGCGACCGTCGATCTGAACCAGTTCTTCGCCCCGGTGGGCGAGCCCGTCGGCTCGGCGGAGTTCGCGGCCGCCGCGGTCGCCCTGCTGTCGCCGCCGCTGCCGGACTGGAAGACCGCCGCGCTGAGCTTCTGGGAGAAGGCCCGCTCGGTACCCGGCATCCCCGACATGCTCGTCGCCGTCATCGAAGGACCCGACGGCGTGGAGCAGGTCGTCGCGGGTGAGGGGGAGACCCACTACGTCATCGCGGGCCCGCCGGACCTGCTGGCCGCCGTCTTCACCGGCGCGGTCGATCTGCTCGCCGCTCTGTCCACCGGCCTCGTCGGCGTGCGCGGCACGCTCTCGCAGCTGTCCGTACTGGTCGGCGCCTCCTGGAAGGTTCGTTACGATGTCTGAAATCGCCACCACCGCAACGGTTCTCGAGCCGGGCGTGCACACGGTCCGGATCGAGTCGACCAATCACGACGGCTCGTTCCACGGCAAGAACGTCTCGCCCGCGAAGTACACCGCCTGCGCGGACTCCGGTTTCGCGATGGCCGACCTGCTGTTCGGTCTCGACCTCGGCAACGCGCCGACGCTCGGGTTCGCCTACCCCGACTGGCGCGGTCATCTCGCCGACCTGCAGTTCCGGCCCGACCCGGCGACCATGGTGCAGTGGGCGCCCGGTGTGCAGTCGGTGATCGGTGACTACTGGCAGCCCGACGGCACCCCGATCGGCACCTGTCCGCGCAATCTCGCCCGCAAGCTGGTCGATCGGCTCGCCGACCGCGGTTTCACCGCGACCATCGCCGTCGAGATCGAGGCCACCCTGTTCCAGGAGTCGGTGCACGAGGCACGCGCGAAGGGGTACCGCGATCTCACCCCGCTCGGCGGATCCGCGGGCACCGCCTACAACCTGGCCAAGTCCAAGGACTGGGTCGACTACATGTCGGCGGTCGCGCGACGGCTCGAGGAGATCGGCATCGAGTGGGAGGCGTGGAGCGATGAGGACGCGGCCGGTCAGGTCGAGCTCAATCTCGTCCCCGCCGACCCGATCTCGGTGTGCGACAACTGGGCTCGCGCCCGGCAGGTGATGCGTGAGGTGGCCTTCGAGCTCGGTCACACCGTCACCTTCATGGCCAAACCGACCGCCGGTTACGGCCAGGCCTCACACGTCAACCTGTCGTTGCAGCGCGACGGTGTCAATGCGTTCTACGCCGCCGACGGGCCGTCGGACACCATGCGGCACGCGGTCGCCGGACTGCTCGCGACGATGCGCGGCGCGACCTCGGTGATGCTCCCGCAGATCACCTCCTTCCGCCGCCTGGTCGACCTGAGCGGGCCGCCGACCACGGTGACGTGGGGCATCGCCAACAAGACGACAGCCGTGCGCGCGGTGTGTGGTCACCCGAAGTACTCGCGCCTCGAGTACCGCGTTCCGGGTGCCGACGCCAACCTGTACCTCGCGGTCGCGACGATTCTGGCCGGTGTGATCGCCGGGATCGACGGCAAGCTCGAACCGGCCGACCCGATCAGCGACATGGCTTGGTGCGCACCGGATCTCGAACGGCTGCCGGACACCATCACCAAGGCGGCCGACGCGCTCGAGTCCGATCTGATCCTGCGTGAGCAGCTCGGCGACGAGTTCGTCGACTACTGGGTCGGCACGCGGCGCTGGGAATGGATGCAGTTCCACACCACCGGCGGCGATCCGTTCGCCGAGCTGTCGGAGTGGGAATCCACGCGCTACTTCGAGTTCCCGTGACCGCGCGCTCGACCCCGGTGAAACCGCTGATCGGGCTCACCGGACGACGGTTCAGGATGGGCCTGATCAGCGGCAGTCATCCGGGCTACAGCCGACGGCTCACCGACGCCTTCTTCGCCGATTTCGCGGAACGGATCACCCGCGCGGGTGGCGTGCCGGTGATGCTGCCCTACGACGCCGATCCGGCCGCGCTCGGCGACTGGCTGTCGGGTGTGGTGATCACGGGCGGTCAGGATGTGCACCCGCGCTGGTGGGGTGGCGACGAGTCGGTGGTCGGTGAGATCGACGCGGTCGACAACCCGTCGGTGCACGATCCCGACCGCGACCGCTTCGAGACCGAGCTCACCACGGTCGCGATCGAACGGCAGATCCCGCTGCTCGGCGTGTGTCGCGGCATGCAGGTGCTCAACGTGACCCTCGGTGGCACGCTGATCGCCGACCTGCCGCCCGGGCCGATCGAGCACCTGGCGGCGGCCGGTCCGCTCTCGGACGGCGACCCCGGGCACGTCGTCACCTTCGACCCGGGAACGGTGGCGCAGAAGGTGTTCGGCGATCGGCTCGTCACCAATTCGTGGCACCACCAGGCGGTCGACGCGTGCGGTGACGGGCTGGTCGTCACCGGCCGCACCGAGGACGGCGTCGCCGAGGCCATCGAGCTGCCCGGCGCCCCGGTGCTCGGCGTGCAATGGCATCCCGAGTGGATGGTCACCGACGACGGCGCCCTGCGCTGGCTGGTCGAAGCGGCCGCCGAGCAGCGCTGAACAACGACGACTGTGGCCGCCACCTCGTCGGTGGCGGCCACAGCGGCGTGTACTTCGTCTCGGGTCAGCCCATGCGAACCCACGACACCAGCGAGCGCATGTCGGGCTCGGGTTCATGGACCACCGGCTCGGCCGCGGGGGCGGCGGGCTCGCCCAGGTTCACCGCCATCCAGGCGTCGAGCACGCCGAGGGTGAGTGCCATCTGGGCCTGCGCCGCGTTCTCGTCGGTGAAGACCAGCCAATTGAGGGCGAAGCCGTCGGACAGCGCGGACACCACGTAGATCAGCTTGTCGATCGTGCCCGCGTCGACCGGTCGGCCGGGCGCGACGGTGGTGCCCTCGAGGATCGAGTGCATGGTCGAGAAGGCTTTGGCATACACGACCTCGGCCTGCTCGCCCTCCCGTTGACCCCAGCTGATCAGCTCGAGGATGGTCGCCCCGAAATCCGGGTTCGCCAGATACCACTCGAGTACGCCGCGCAACAGCCCGCGAGCCGTGTTCTGCGTGTCGCTGTGGACGTCGCTGCGGTGCAGCACGTCGCGGTACTCGTTGGCGAGGTACTCGAACACCGCTGCGAACAGCACCTCTTTGGTGGCGAAGCAGTAGTGCAGGGTGGCCAGGGGAGCGCTCGCCTCTTCCGCGATGCGGCGCGTCGTGGCTCCGTCTACCCCGTGGGCGGCGATCACGCGCACGGCCGCGGCCACCAGATCGGCGCGGCGTTCGGCGGCGGGAATGCGAGCCATGCGTAACTCCTGTCGATTCATATCTGAACGATTGATCAAGTCAACTTCGACATTACCAGTACGACAGCGCATCGCTCACGTGTGACCGCGCCTGTCGCGAAGAAAAGATGGTCATACGCCTTGATCAAATGACCCACTCCGGCTACCGTTATGGCAGGCCTCACATTCCCACCGACCAGTGGCCATACCCACCGGCGATCCAGGCCCATCGAAAACACCCGTGACGGCGCGCCCGCCGCGCTCGGCCGCAAACCCGGCCGGCTGCAGGTCGACCGACGACCTATCACCTGCCAACCGCGAAGAGGACGACATGACCCGAGTCGAATCGGTCCATCCCGAACGTGAGATCACGCTCGCTCGCCTGGCCATGGACCCGCCCATCGACACCCTCGTCGATCTCCTGGCGGACCAGGCCGCGCGCTCGCCCGAGCGTGAGTTCCTCCGCTTCACGGCGGGCACGTGGACGTTCGGCGAGATCGACGACTGGACATCGCGCCTGGCGCGGCGACTGGTCGCCGAGGACGGCGTCCGCCCCGGCGACCGGGTGGCGATCATGCTCCCCAACGTCGTCGAGTGGCCGGTGGCCTGGCTGTCGATCCTCGGCGCGGGCGGTGTCACGGTCCCGGTGAACTCGTCGTATCAACGCGCGGACCTGGAATTCGTGCTCCGCGATTCGGGCGCACGGCTGATCTTCACCGACGCCGAGCATCGGGCCCTGGTCGAAGAGGTCCGCACCGGCGCCGACGACCTGGCCGACGTCCGCATCATCGACGTTTCCGCGGTCGGCGAACTCGCGCACCTCCCGGCGGGCCGTCCGGTACTCGACATCACCGGCGAGACGCTCGCCAACCTCCAATACACCTCGGGCACGACCGGGTTCCCCAAGGCGTGCATGCTCACCCACGACTACTGGACCCGGCTGGGCTGGGTCTGCGCGAACGCGACCGACCTCGGCCCCGACGACGTGGCGCTCACCTCACAACCGTTCTCCTACATGGACCCGCAGTGGAACACCGCACTGTGCCTGACGATCGGTGCGCCGCTGGTGGTGCTTCCCCGGTTCTCCGCGTCGGGCTTCATGGCCGACGTCCGCAAGCATCGGGCCACCTTCTGCTACGTCCTCGGTTCGATGCCGACACTGCTGTACAAGCAGGCGCCGACCCCGCAGGACCGCGACAACGACCTGCGCATCGTGCTGTGCTCGGGGGTTCCCGCCGCTTTGCACGCCGAGCTCGAACAGCGGTGGGGCGCGCCGTGGCGGGAGATCTTCGGGATGACCGAGAGCGGCGTCGACCTGGTCAGCCTGCCCGAATCCACCGAGGACGTCGGCAGCGGGCGGCTCGGCCGGCCGGTGCCGACCAAGCAGGTCCGGGTGATCGACCCCCAGGGCCGCGAAGTCGGCGAGGGCGAATCCGGCGAACTCGTCACCTCCGGCAAACCGATGATGCTCGGTTACTGGAACCGGCCCGAGGACACCGCCCAGGTACTGCGTGACGGCTGGTTGCACACGGGCGATGTCGCGGTCCGCGAGGAAGGCAGCTACCGCCTGGTCGGCCGGCTCAAGGACATGGTGCGCCGGGGCGGGGAGAACATCGCCAGCGCCGAGGTCGAACGCGTGCTCGAACGCGACGACAGCGTTGTCGCCACCGCCGTCGTCGGGGTACCGGACGAGTTGTTCGGCGAGGAGGTCAAGGCCTTCGTGCAGCTGGCGCCCGGTGTCGCGGAGAGCCGCGAGACCGCGCAGCGCATCCTCGACGACGCACGAAACCAATTGGCGCGCTTCAAACTTCCGCGCTACGTGGAATTCGTCGCCGACTTCCCGCGCACCCCGTCCGAGCGGGTGTCCAAACCCGCGCTGAAGGCACGCGCCGCCGAGAACCCCGGCACCACCTACGACCTGCAACCACCGCGCGACTGAGGAGCCGGACATGACCGACAACTATCTGGACGTACGCATCGACGACGACGTCGCGGTGCTCACGCTGAACCGCCCGGCGAAGCTGAACGTGCTCGATGTGGCCACCCGGGTGCTGCTCGCGCAGACCATCCGCCACTTCGGCACCGGCGATCTGGTGCGCGGGATCGTGCTCACCGGCACCGGCCGGGCCTTCTCCGCGGGGGAGGACCTGCAGGCGGTTCCGTCCACGTACGAGGAGATCCGCGAGGCGGTCTCGACCTTCCACGACGTCACCCGCGCGATTTTCGAGACCAAGGTCCCGGTGATCGCGGCGGTGAACGGGATCGCCGTCGGCGGCGCCTCGGAGATCACGCTGTCCTGTGACGGGCGGATCGGCAGCCCGGCCGCCGAGTACTTCCAGCCGGAGAACCACCGCGGCATCATCATCTCCAACGCCTCGAGCTTCCTGATGGGCAGGCTGGTCCGCAACCACGCGATGCGCATCGTCCTCGGCTCGCAGCGAGTCGCCGCCGAGGAGGCCCTGCGCATCGGTCTGCTCGACGAGATCGTCGCCCCGGAGATGCTGGTCGACCGCGCCGTCGAGGTGGCCCGCCAGTGGAACTCCGATCCCCGCATCACGGCATTGCACCTGGGCCTGCTGCGGCCGCTGCCCGCCGAGATCGAGGCCGCGTTCGCCCGCGAGGACGACGCCGCCCGCCAGGCCTGGGAGTCCGGCGCCTTCAGCGAGGGCATCGAAAGTTTCTGGACATCGAAGAACGCGGCGTCCCCGGCGCCCGCGCAGAGCAACCGAGATCGGAGCCGATCATGATCACCACCGAAGCAGCTGTCCTCACGGCGGTCGGTGAACCGCTGGAGTTCACCGAGATCCTGGTCGACGACCCGGAGCCCAACGAGGTTCGCCTCGCGGTCTCGAATGTCGGTCTGTGCCACAGCGACCTGCACTACATGACCGGCACCGTCGGCGCCGACCTACCCGTGGTGGTCGGGCACGAGGTGGCGGGCGTGGTCGAGTCGGTCGGCTCGGCGGTGACCACGCTGCGTCCCGGCGATCGCGTCGTCGGCGCTCTCACGCCTTCGTGCGGGCAGTGCCGCAACTGCCAGGTCGGTCACTCGACCCAGTGCCAGCGCATCACCCAGATCCGGCAGCGTCCCCGCCCCGCCTTCCAGCTGCCCGACGGGCGGGTCGTCCATCGCCTCGGCGATGTCGGTGCGTTCTCCCGGCACACCCTGATGCGCGAGAACGCGCTGGTGAAGGTGGCCGACGAGGTGGGTCTGCACGTAGGCTGCCTGCTCTCGTGCTGCATCATCACCGGTGTCGGCGCCGTGTTCCGTGGTGCCGAAGTGCGTCCCGGCGCCACCGTCGCCGTGATCGGTTGCGGCGGTGTGGGTTCGGCCATCATCCAGGGCGCACGGCTGGCCGGTGCCTCGGCGATCGTCGCCGTCGACCTCGACGACGCCCGCCTCGCCGCCGCCAGGACCTACGGCGCCACCCACGTCGTGAACGGCGCGGCCGATGTGGCCGCCGAGATCCAGAACCTGCTCGGGGACGGCGTGGACTACTCCTTCGAAGCCGTCGGCAGCGCGCGGACCGCGGCCACCGCCCTCGAGGTGCTGCGCCCCACCGGCACCGCGTGCCTGGTCGGTATCGCTCCCGACGGCACCGATCTGAAGCTGCCCGCGTGGAACTTCTTCTTCTCCGAGAAGCGTCTCATCGGTTCCTACATGGGGTCGGGACAGGCGCAGGAGGACATCGCCCAGTTCGCCCGCCTGTACCAGCAGGGGCGGCTGCTGCTCGACGAGATGGTCAGCGATGTCATCCCGTTCCACGACGTCGACAAGGGCTTCGAGGCGATGAAGTCCGGCGAAGTCACCCGCATCGTCGCCGACCTCACTGTCTGAGATCCGTTCGCGCACCGAAGGAGCACCTGATGACGAATCCCCAACTGCCCCAACCGATCAACTACATCGCCGACGAGTGGTCCGAGTGCGCGACGATTCCCGACGCCTGGAACCTCGACCCCAACACCGGCCTGCCGGTGCACCGCGCCGTCACCACCACCCCTGAGGACGTGGAACGCGCCCTGCGCCATGCCGAGCAGTCCTACGGTTTCGAACGCTGGGACGACGCGGCGAGCGAGGAACGCGCCGAGATCATCGAGCGCGCGGCCGACATCGTCGAGTCCCGCATCGAGGACATCGCCCGCACCGACGCTCTCACCAGCGGTGTCCCGATCGCCAAGGCCCGGATGGTCGCGCAGTTCCTGCCGTACCGGATCCGTGCGGCGGCCGCGGAGTTGCGGACCATCCCGCGTCGCACCGCGCTCGAGGCCGGTGGCCGGGACGTGCGGCTGTACAAGGTCCCGTGGGGCCCGGCCGCCATCCTCACCCCGTGGAACGGCCCGAGTTTCATTCCGGCCGCGAAGATGGTGAGCGCGCTGGCCGCCGGCTGCCCGGTGATCCTCAAGCCGTCCGAACACGCGCCGAGCAGCGCCCAGATCATCGTCGAGAGCTTCGTCAAGGCCGGACTGCCCGCCGGCGCGTTGCAGCTGCTGCACGGCGCGGGTGACGTGGGCGCCGCCGTCACCGGTGACCGGCGCGTGAAGATCGTCTCCTTCACCGGCGGCCCGAACGCCGGCCGGGCGATCGCCCGCGCGGCCGCCGAGGACTTCAAGGTGCTCCAGCTCGAGCTCGGCGGCAACAATCCGGCCCTGGTGCTCGACGACGCCGATATCGACGTGGCGGCCGACGGCATCCTCGACGGGATGACCAAGCTCAACGGTCAGTGGTGCGAGGGCCCCGGCAAGGTGCTCGCGCACAAGAGCCTGGTCCAACCGCTGCTCGAGGCGCTGCTGGACCGGATCGCCCACATCGAGATCGGCAACTCGCTCGACGAGAGCACCGAACTCGGCCCCATCTCCAACGCCCCGCACTTCGCGACGCTGCAGAGCCGGATCGAAGGGCTTCGCACCCATGGCGCGACCATCCACCAGCCCGCGAAGCTCCCCGACCTCGGCGGTTTCTTCCTGTCGCCGACCGTCGCGACGGGCGTCGACGCGTCGCTGGCCACCGCCGAACTGTTCGGCCCGCTGATCAGCCTGCACGCCGTGGAGTCCGACGAGGACGCGCTGCGCGTGGCCAACGCCGACCCGTCGGGGCTCGACGCCTACGTGTTCGGCGGCGACCTGAACCGCGCCGTCGATGTCGGCTCGCGAATCCTGTCCGGCGAGGTGCGCGTCAACGGCGCCAAGGTCGCCGATCTGGCCGACGGATCGGCCCAAAGCTTCTGGGGCACTTCCGGAATCGGCGGTCACGCCCCCGGTGAGTCCGTCCGGGTGTTCTGCGGCGACCGCGTTGTCGGCGTCGATTCCCCCGATCTCCCCATGTAATCGACTCCCTCAACGAAAGCGGCCACTGCCATGAACTCCACCTCAACCACCGACCAAGAGGTTGTCGACGTCATCGGTGTCGGCGCCGGCTTCACCGGCGTGTACCTCGCCCACCGGCTGACCACAGCGGGCTGGACCTTCGCCGGTTTCGAAGCCGGACCCAGCGTCGGCGGCACCTGGTTCTGGAACACCTACCCGGGCGCACGCTGTGACGTCGAGAGCATCTACTACTCCTACTCCTTCGACGAGGCACTCCAGCAGGAGTGGACGTGGAGCCAGCGCTTCGCCCCGCAGGCCGAGATCCTCAGTTACATCGAGCATGTCGCCGACCGCTTCGACCTGCGCAAGCACTTCACCTTCAACACCCGCGTGGTCGCCTCCACCTGGAACGCCGCCGATCGGCTCTGGGAGGTGCGGCTCGACAACGGTGAGATCCGGCGCAGCCGCTATCTGATCTCGGGTGCGGGCGGCCTGTCGACGCCGAAGGACTTCGACGTGCCCGGCCTGTCGAACTTCACCGGGTTGAAGGTGTCGACGAGCCGGTGGAACATCTCCCTCGACGACCTCGCGGGCAAGCGCGTCGCCGTGATCGGCACGGGATCCTCCGGCGTGCAGGCGATTCCGCTGATCGCCGAGGTCGCCGAGCACCTCACGGTGTTCCAGCGCACCCCGAACTACGTGATGCCCGCCCGCAACGCCGAACTCGCCCCCGACCAGGTCGCCGCCGTCAAGGACAACTATGTGGCGATTCGGGAGGAGTGCAGGCACTCGCCGGGTGGCATTCCCGATCGCCCCGTCACCGACCGGGCCTTCGATGTCTCGGACTCCGAGCGCAAGCGCCGGTACGAGGCGGCCTACGAGCGCAGCGGGTTCCTCGGCGTCGGCGCGGAATTCGCCGACCTGCTGTTCGACGAGGAAGCGAACCGGACCGCGTCGGAGTTCATCCACGACAAGATCCGCGAGATCGTGAAAGACCCGGTCACCGCGGAACGGCTGGTCCCCAAGTACCACCCGCTCGGCGCCAAGCGCAGCGTCTTCGGCACGGACTACTACGAGACCTACAACCGGCCGAACGTGTCGCTTGTTTCACTGCGTGAAGAGTCGATCGAGACGATGACCGAGAACGCGATCGTCACCTCGAACGGCACCTACGAGGTGGACGCCATCGTGCTCGCGATCGGGTTCGACGCTTTCACCGGCCCGCTCTACGGGCTCAACCTGACCGGTGCGTCCGGCAAGAAACTGCAGGAAGCGTGGAGTGACGGTATCCGCTCCTACCTCGGAATCATGGCGGCCGACTTCCCCAACTTCTTCATGGTCGGCGGCCCGCTGAGTCCCGCGCTCGCCAGCAATGTGGTGGTGACCATCGAGCAGGCCGTCGACTGGATCGCCGACCTGATCGAACACGCCCGCGACACCGGCGCGACGCAGATCGAAGCCACCCCCGAGGCCCAGCAGGAGTGGGTCGACATCACCGAGTGGACCGTGTCCCAGACGCTGTACGCCACCACCGACTCCTGGTATCGGGGCTCGAACATCGAGGGCAAACCCAACACCTTCATGGGCTACCTGGGCGGGGTCGGCAAGTACCGCCGCATGTGCACCGAGATCGCCAAGCGGGGCTATCCCGGCGTCGCGATCGACGGCGAAGCGACGTCGCGCACAGTCGGCCCGATTCACGAGGAGATCGCATGAGCAGCGCAGTCCACCGGCGGTATGTCGCCTTCTCCGACGCCCACTACGCCGGTAACCTCGTCGACGGCGCCTACGCCTTGAAGCTCTTCGGCGATGTCGGCACCAATCTCGCGATCGAAATGGACGGCCATGAGGGGTTGTTCGCCGGTTACTCGTCGGTGGAATTCCTCGCCCCGGTCCGTGGTGGCGATGTCGTCGAGGCCGAAGCAACCCTGGTGAAGAAGGGAAACCGCAGCCGCACGGTCGATTTCGAGCTCCGGGTGATCTGCCGCGGCTCCGACGACACCGGCCGGGCGCAGGTCCTCGACCCACCCCTGGTCGCGGTACGCGCTCGCGGTACCGCGGTCATCCCCGCAGACGGAACGGAGTAGGCGCCATGGAATTGATCGACGACACCGGTTGGGCCGAACAACCCACCACGGTCGAACCATCGCTCACCGGTGACATCGACTGCGACGTCGTCGTGATCGGTGGCGGTGGCGGCGGTATGTCGGCGGCCCTGCGCCTCGCCGACAAGGGCGTGGACGTGGTGCTGCTCGAGGCGAAAACCCTCGGCTGGGGCGCCACCTCCCGCAACGCGGGCTACATCACGAACTCGGTCGCCGCCGATCCCGAACTGCTGGGGTTCCTGCTGAAGCGCGAGCGGTTGCGCGAGCTGTACCGCTACGCCGAGCACGCGGTGCATTTCGCCGAGGACGCGATCGAGCACCACGCGATCGACTGTGATTACAAGCAGGAAGGCATCGTGATGGCCGCGGTGTCGAAGGGACAGTTGCGGCACGCCCGCCGCAACGCGAAGGTCCTGGCCGCCGCCGGATCGTCGGGCGAATTCGTCGAGGGTCCCGAGGCTGGGCTGCCGGAGGGCTTCCTCGGTGGAATCCGTGAAGGCGTGGGCGGCACGGTCAACCCGGGCAAGTTCGCCCTCGGTCTGCGCGCCGCGACGATCGCCGCCGGTGTGCGCGTCTACGAGTCCACTCCGGCGGTCGACGTCGTCGATACCGGTGACCGGGTCACCGTCGAAACCCCGCACGGAAAGGTCAGGGCACGCAAGGCGCTACTCACCACCAACGCCGCGAGCAACAGCCTGTCCATCGCGCCGAAACACCTCGCGACCCCGGTGTGGACCTCGCTGGTCGAAACCGAACCGATCCCGCCCGAGCGGCTCGACGAGATCGGCTGGACCAGCAGGGCGCCGCTGGTCACCCTGCACATGATCCTCGAGAGTTATCGCGTCACTCCGCGCGGCACCATCGCGTTCGGCACCCGCCGCATCCAGGCAGGTCGCAACCCGCTGCCGACCCGTACTCCCGCGCCGCAGGTCGTCGACGATCTCGTCCGTGGCTTCCACGACCGCTTCCCCGGCCTGCGCGACATCGAGCCGGTGCGGGCCTGGGGTGGCTGGATCGGCATGAGCTCCACCTGGTTGCCCGCCGCGGGCGAGGCCTCCGAGAACGTGCTGTACTCGGCGGCCTGCAACGGCCACGGCTTCGCCCAGGCGCAATACGTGGGACACCTGCTGGCCGACCATGTCACCGGTGCACCGCGGCACGAGGACCTCGAAGCGATCTGGCACGGCGGCAAACGGTTCTGGCCCAGCTTCGTCAACAACCCCGCGCTGTACCTCGGTTGGCTCGCCGACCGCACCGTCGACCGCTGGGCCTCGCTCTGGAAGTGAACCGCGCTCGCGCCGCCGTCGGCGAAGGCACTCTTCGCCGTCGGCAGGCGCGTGGTGCGCGGTCGTCTTTCATGGCCGGGTGAAGGCCAGCAACCGGGCGGTGGTGTGCTGGCGGACCTCGCCGTGCTGGTTGAGCGTGTCATAGGTCGCGGTGATGAATCCGCGGCGGGGATCGGACCGGGATGGTCGCACATCGGTCACCTCCAGTTCGACGTGCAAGCGGTCTCCCGGCCGGGTCGGTGACGGCCAGGCCAGTTCGATGGAAGCGCCGATGATGCCGGTGGCCAACGGCAGTCCCGTGGTGACCAACAGGCGCATGGTGATCGCGGCGGTGTGCCAGCCGCTGGCCGCCAGGCCTCCGAAGAAGGTGTCCTTCGCGCTGTCCTCGCCGAGGTGGAACGGTTGCGGGTCCCACTCTGTGGCGAAGTCGACGATGGCGTCGGCCCCGAGGTCGTAGGTGGCGGTGCGGAACCGATCGCCGACGGCGATGTCGTCCAGCCAGAGAACGTTGGTGGTCACTGGATGCTCCTCATTGACAAAGAGTGATTCTTGACCCACGATCATAGTCACATGACTTAGACAAATGACTACGATTCGGTCAGGATGTACATGTTCACCAACACCTTCACGGAAACGTTCGGCATCGAGCACCCCCTCGTCTGTGGCGGCATGACCGCCGTCGGCACGGCGGACCTGATCGGCGCGGTGGCCAACGCCGGTGCCCTCGGATTCCTCACCGCTCTCACCCAGCCCACACCGGAGGCGCTGGTCAAGGAGATCAACCGCTGTCGTGACCTCACCGACAAGCCCTTCGGTGTGAATCTGACGATCCTGCCGACCATCAAGCCGGTGCCCTACGACGAATATCGCGACGCGATCGTCGAGAGCGGCATCACCATCGTCGAAACCGCCGGCGGTAACCCGCAGCCGCACCTGCCCACCTTCAAGGCGGCGGGGGTGAAGGTGATCCACAAGGCGGTCACCGTTCGCCACGCGCTCAAAGCCCAGCAGCTCGGTGTCGACGCGGTGAGCATCGACGGTTTCGAATGCGCGGGACACCCCGGTGAGGACGATGTTCCCGGTCTGGTGTTGATCCCCGCCGCCGCGCGAGCGCTGACCGTTCCGATCATCGCCAGCGGCGGAATCGCCACCGGGGCAGGGCTTGTCGCGGCCCTCGCACTCGGCGCGTGCGCGGTGAACATGGGCACGCGGTTCATGGCGACCACCGAGGCGCCCATCCACGACAACGTCAAGCGGCAGATCGTCGACAACAGCGAACGCGACACGGTCATCGTGTTCCGCGAGTTCCACAACTCCGCCCGGGTGGCCCGCAACGCGGTGTCTGAGGAGATCGCCGCGGTCTCCCGCGAGCCCGGCGCGACCTTCGACGACATCGCCCACCTGGCCAGCGGTGCTCGCGCCCGCGAGCGCGTGTACGGCGACGGCGATGTCGACGGTGGACTGTGGTGGGCGAGCCAGGCCCAGGGGTTGATCCACGACATCGGCAGCTGCCGGGACGTGGTCGACACCATCCTCGCCGAGGCGCGGCAGATCATCACCTCGACGCTGCCCGATCAGCTCGGCGGCGGAAAATTGTGAGTCAAACGCCTTGATCATATGACCCACTCGCTGTAGCGTTATGACTGGCATCACATTCCGACCTCAGTGTCGGGGCTGCGCGCATATCCGGTTCGACAGTCGGATGCCGGACCCATACGTCTTGCCGGAGCGAAACGGCTACCGATCCTCGATCGCTCGGCAGAAAAGACCCCATTGCCGCTGGTCGGCGGGTGGCACTTTCAAGGAGAAGATCATGTCCATCAAGGAACTGCTTTTCGCGGTCGCGGACATCTGGATGATCGCCGTCGGTTTCACCTACGGCATCAAATTCATCCGGAACTACAAGAATTATCTGCTCGGTATCGAGTGGATCATCGTCGCGACCTCGGGGACGAATTTCCTGATCTACGGTCTGCTCAAAGCGGGCCACGACAGCCCGATGTATACCGGCGCGGCCTATTTGGACGCCTTCTCCCGATCGGTCGGTATCACGCTGATCCTGGTCCTCGGGCTCATGCAGGTGACCCACCGGTACAAGCCGTCGGCGGCGGTGGACATCGGCGCGTTCGCGCTCGCGGGTGTGGCCGGCCTGCTGCTGCTCGGCTACCAGGACACCATCGGTCTGCCTGCCGCGATCTTCTTCATCGTGGTCAACGTGCTCACCACGATCTTCCTCGCCTACTTCGTCAAGCGGCTGTGGCAGATCGGGGAGCGTCGACACGCCGTGTGGGCGGCCGTCGCCACCGCATGCGGTTTCGTGATCGCGGCGACCTACGACTTCGTCAAGATCCCCGGTGACGACGCCGAGCACACGATCTTCTACATCTTCGCCCTGTCGACGTGGGGACTGCAGATGTTCGCCTACTACCGCGCCTACCGCGCTTTCGACGCTTACAACAAGCGGGTCGCCGCGCCGGCGGTAGCCGGTGACGCCACCGTCACGGCGTAATCGACGAATCCATTCCGACCGATCTACAGGCTGGAGCCGACATGGCAACGCAGAATATTCGAGAAGAAGCCACCGAGGTTGTCGTGATCGGCGCCGGAATGGCGGGTTTGACGGCGGCGACCACCTTGGCGCCCGCGGCCGAGGTGGTCGTGCTCGAGTCCACCGATCGCACGGGCGGGCGCGTCGAAACCGTCCGTCAGGGCGACTACTGGATCAACCTCGGCACCCAGTTCACCGAGGGCACCGGCACACTGATCGACGCGCTGGAGCGGCACAACATCGAGATGGGCTCGCTCGCGGGCAAGAGTATCGCGCTGCACCTGAACGGTTCGACGGTCGACACCTCGAATCCGCTGGCACTCATGTTCCGCACCCGCATGACCATGATGGATCGGATCGGGCTGGCCATCGTCGGCGCGCGCATCCTCTCGGCCGCGCCGTTCCTCGAATCGCAGAGCCGCTTCGCCCAGCGTGTCCGCGCGAGGCTCGAGTCCAGGCTGGCGTCGTATCTGCTGAACGGCGTCCGCTCGGAACTGGCCGCCACGATCGTCCGGTCGTGGTCGGCGCAGTGGATGGGATGTGATCCGGAGGAGACGGCGGCCGCTCAGTTCGTGTACTCGGTGGGCATCGCACTCACCGACCCGGAGAAGGTGCCGAACTTCTCGCTGCCCTCGGGCGGCAACCAGACACTGACCGATGTGCTCACCGAAGACCTCGGTGCCCGCATCCGGCGCAACGCGGTGGTACACACGGTGCGCCGCGATGGTGACGGCGTGGTCGTCGACTATCTCGACGGCGATCGTCCGGCGCGACTTCGGGCCCGGCGGGCTATCGTGACCACCCCGGCCGACATCACCGAGCGGATCATCCCCGACCTGCCCCAGCAGTACCGCAACGCGTTCAACGACATCACCTACGGCCGCTATGTCGTGGTCGGCTTCTTCACCGACGAGGTCGGTCCGCAACGGTGGGACAAGTACTTCGGCATCTCGGCGCCGCAGCTGTCGTTCCAGGCGGTGTTCAATCATGCCGCGGCGCTGCGCACCGGTGACGACCGCAAACCGGGCGGTGCCCTGGCTTGTTTCGCCGGTGGCGGCAAGGCCGACGCGTTGCTGGACCTGCCCGACGAGGAGATCGTGTCCCGCTTCCGGAACGACCTGCTCACCGTGCTGCCCGAGCTGGAAGACAAGCTGGGGGAGGGCATTCTGCGCAGGCACCGCCGGGTCGTGCCGTTCTGGGCACCCGGCAGACGCAAGACCCTCCCCACCTTGCGCGACCCACTCGGCACCATCTATCTGGCCGGCGACTACCAGCTCGACGTACCCTCCCTGGCCGACGCAGCCACCTCGGGTGAACGATCGGCACAGGCGGTACTGGCAAGCCTCGGTCGCTCGCGGTAGCGGAGGAGTCGGCTTATCCTCCATGATCATGACCGGCCGAGCGGATTCTGAAGCCGAGCTCTTCCGCAGGGATCCTCGCCCACCGGACTTCATCGAGCACCGGCGGTATGCCTCGTTCCAGGCGTGGCGACAGCTCGTGGTCGGTGGCCACATCGACCACGAGCAGCTCGTGGGCGACCTGCTCGGCATCAGCCGCTACGTCCACTCTCGGTATGCCTACGGATATACGATTCACGAAGTCCTGCCGGAATTTTCGCGAAGTCGGCTCTCGGCTGCCCTGGGTGATGTGATTGTCCGTCTCCCGATGGAGCCGGCAGTCCGAATCCCGGTGGAAGAAGCTGTTATCCGGCTCGTAGCGTTCTTCGGGCCGGTACCGATGGAGTTGCTGTCGGACTCCGTCCTACGCACCGTGTTCTCCGGCATCCGGCCTCGCGATGTCGAATTCGCCGGGTCCACCGACTCTCTCGCGGCGCTGGACAAAATCTCGGCTACGGACACGCGGCGACTGAGCCATGTCCTGTGCGACGTCCCCGACGCGCAATTGCTCTGCATGGCCCGGCTGCGGCGACCGGACCTCCTCGAGGCGGTGCACGCGGCATTCGACTCCACGGACGGTGCATGGGCCGTCTCGACCTACTTGGCCCGTGATTTTCCACCCCCGGTCGATATCCCTACCCCGGACAGCCCACGGATGCTCGCCGGTCTGGTCACACTCGCCGAAGGCATGCCAGGCGACACCGTCTCCCACGGCCTGTTCCCCAGCCCCATCACGAAACTCGCCCGCCTATGCCTGGCATCGACAGGGCACTACCCTCCCGCCCACGTCCTCGACGCGGCTCGAAGTGCCTACGACAGGAGACGTCCCTACTACGCACACGACGCCGTGGCCTGCGCCCTCGCACACCCGGAAATCTCCGCTGCCGAGCGTGCCGACCTCATCCGTCACCTGTCTGGACATGACAGTCACGGGCGAGCAGCCCATGGCCGGCGGGCTCGAAAGAAGTTCTGGCGCATAGCCCGATGGGCAGCCGTCAGCTCTGACAGCACCGCGGCCGGGTGACCTCAGCCGACGAGGGACGGCAGTACCAGCTCCCGATACCGCCGCTTCATCGTCTCGATCACCTCGTGGCCGTCGCTGGACCACACCGTGGCGTTGAAGATCTCGACTTCCACGTCGCCGCGGTATCCGGCGTCGCGGACCCAGCGGCCGATGGCCGCGAAGTCGATGACGCCGTCGCCCATCATGCCCCGCGACAGCAGGGGGTCGGGGGCCATCGGGTTCAGCCAGTCGCACACCTGGTACGAGCTGATCCGTCCGGCCGCACCGGCCTGCGCGATCTGGTCCGCCAGGGTCGGGTCCCACCAGAGATGGAAGGTGTCGACCACAACGCCCACGGTCTCCGACGGATGCGGTTCGGCCATCGAGAGTGCCTGCGCCAGTGTGGAAATCACCGCTCGATCGGCACAGAACATGGGGTGCAGCGGTTCCAGCGCCAGGCGTACGCCGCGTTCGGCGGCGTAGGGGACCAGGAGCGCGAGCCGCTCCTCGACCCGTGCCCGGGCACCGGCGAGATCCCGATCGGGAATTCCGCCCATCACCATCACCAGTTCCCGCGTGCGGAGTGTCGCCGCGTCGTCGATCGCGCGGCGGTTGTCGTCGAGCGCGGCCGGTCCGTGCTCCCTGCCGGTCAGGAAGCCGCCGCGGCACAGGCTGGAGACGCGCAGACCCGCATCGGCCACGATCTTCGCCGCGGTGGTGGCCCCGACCTCGTCGACCCGGTCACGCCACAGTCCGATCGCACCGAGTCCGGCCCTTGCCGCACCGTCCACCGCCTCGGCCAGGGTCCACCGCTTGGTCGTCGCGGTGTTCAGCGACAGCGACCGGTACGGAGCAGCTGAGTCGTACGGGATCTGCTGCGCGACAACCGATGTCATGATCCGAGTCCGTTCAGTTCGAGGTACAGCCGCATGCGGTGCGCGGCCAGTTCGGGGTCCGCCAGCAGACCGGCCCGGTCGGCGAGCCGGAACAGCTCGGCCAGGTGCGGGACGGAACGGCCCGTGGACAACCCGCCGACCATGGAGAAGCCGGGCTGACGACCGTTGAGCCACGACAGGAACGCGATTCCGGTCTTGTAGTAGTACGTGGGCGCCGCGAAGATGTGCCGTCCGAGTTCCTGTGTGCTGCCGAGTATTTCGGATGCCCGCGCCACGTTGCCGTTGTCGAGCTCCTGCAGCGCGGTCGACGCGGCCGGATAGATCGCCGCGAAGATGCCGAGCAGTGCGTCCGAATGTCCCTGCGCGTCACCGACGATGAGCTCGGGATAGTTGAAATCGTCGCCGGTGTAGAGCCGGACCCCCGGCGGCAAGGCGCGCCGCAGCGCGATCTCGTGTCCGGCATCCAGCAGCGAGACCTTGACGCCGTCGATCTTCGACCGGTTGTTCTCGATGAGCGTCCGGAAAGTCTCGGTGGCGGTGGCGATATCGTCGCTACCCCAATAGCCGTGCAGCGCGGGGTCGAACATGGTGCCGAGCCAGTGCAGGATCACCGGCCGGTCGACACCTGTCAGCAGCCGTTCGTAGACGTCCACATAGTCGGCCGTCGACTCCGCGACCCGCACGAGAGCCCGCGAAGCCATCACGATCACCTGCGCGCCCGCCTCGGTCACCACGTCGATCTGCTCATGGTAGGCGTCGACGATCCTGGTGAGCCCGGCCGATCCGGCGGGCAGGCCGGCGAGGTCGAGCTGATCGGTGCCCGCACCGCAGGCGAGCCTGCCCCCGGTGGAAGCGGCCTCGCCGCCGGAACGCCGGATCAATTCGGCGGTGGTCCGCCAGTCGAGGCCCATCCCGCGCTGCGCGGTGTCCATGGCATCGGCGACACCGAGCCCGTAGGACCACAGCTCGTGCCGGTAGGCCAGCGTCGCGTCCCAGTCGATCGTCACGGGCGCGCCCGGCGTGTTGTCGGCTGTGGCACGCGGAATCACATGCGCCGCAGCGAAAGCCACCCGCGAGGTGATCGGCCCGGTCGGCCGCGTCCACGGGCCCGGAGCGCCGAGGACGTACCGTTCGAGCCGGTCACCGGCGGGCAGCAGCACCGACACATCGGTCGGGGCCGCGGTCACAGCGTCACCTCCGGAATCTCGATGCGGCGGCCTTCGGCGGAGCTGCGCAGGCCGAGTTCGGCGAGCTGAACCCCGCGCGCGGCGGAGAGCAGCCCGTAGCGGTGCGGCCGCTCGTTCACCACGTCGGCGAGGAACTCCTCCCACTGCAATTTGAAACCGTTGTCCAGATCGGCGTTCGCCGGCACCTCGAGCCATTGCTCGCGGAACGGTTCGGTGACCGGAAGATCCGGGTTCCACACGGGTTTGGGCGTATGCGAGCGATGCTGCGCGACACATTTACGCAATCCGGCCACGGCCGAACCGTGCGTGCCGTCGATCTGGAACTCGACGAGCTCGTCTCGATACACCCGCACCGCCCACGACGAATTGATCTGCGCGACAACGCCGTCAGCCATCTCGAAGATGCCGTAGGCGGCATCGTCGGCGGTGGCGTCGTACGGCTTGCCCTGCTCGTCCCACCGGGTGGGGATATGGGTCGTCGCCTTCGCGGTGACCGCCTCGACCTTGCCGAGCAACCCCTCGAGCACGTAGTTCCAGTGGCAGAACATGTCGACGACGATGCCGCCGCCGTCCTCGGCGCGGTAGTTCCAGCTGGGACGCTGGGCGGGCTGGCCGTCACCTTCGAAGACCCAGTAGCCGAATTCGCCACGCAACGACAGGATCCGCCCGAAGAAGCCCTCGTCGACCAGCCTGCGCAATTTGACCAGGCCGGGCAGATAGAGCTTGTCGTGCACGACACCCGCGGTGACGCCCGCGTTCGCGGCGACCCTGGCGAGTTCTACCGCCTCGGTGAGCGTTTCGGCGGTCGGCTTCTCGGTGAACACGTGCTTGCCCGCCTTCATCGCCGCCGCGAGCGCCTCGGCGCGCCGGGACGTGACCTGTGCGTCGAAGTAGATGTCGACGGACGGGTCGGCGATGACGGCGGCGGCATCGGTGCTCCATTCGGCGATACCGTGCTGTGCCGCGAGTTCGGCCAGCTTGGCGGCGTTGCGGCCCACCAGGATGGGCTCCACCTGGACGCGGCTGCCGTCCGGGAGCAGGAGGCCGCCCGCGTCGCGGATCGGCAGGATCGAGCGCACGAGGTGCTGGCGGTAACCCATGCGCCCGGTGACGCCGTTCATGGCGATGCGGAGCGTGCGCGGGGGAGTGGAATCGGGCATTGTTCTGTGCCTCTTCTGATTTGCGTGGCTGACGACCCGCAGAATGGGTCGCGGACGGTGCGGACAACTCCGCACACGGCGATGGACAAGTCAGCTCGGAATGCGCTTTCCAAGCTATGCTAAGTCACCGAGTCCGGTCAACCCCACCCCGAACCGAGGGAACGAGAAGTCATGGCGGCTGTGAGATTGCAAGACGTCGCGATCCGGGCGGGCGTCTCCCAGGCGACCGCCTCGCGCGTGCTCAACGGGTCGTCACGGGTGCCCGGCGAAGGCGTGGCCGACCGGGTCCGTGCCGCCGCCGCGGAGCTCGGCTATGTGCCGAATGCCCAGGCCCAGGCCCTGGCGCGGTCCTCCACCGGGCTGATCGGACTCGTCGTGCACGACATCGCCGACCCCTACTTCTCCTCGATCGTGCAGGGGGTGCAGACGGCGGCGCGCCGGGCGGGCAAGCTCGTCCTGCTGGCCAGCACGCAACGCGATTTCGACATCGAGCGCGAATCGGTGAGCACGTTCATCTCGCACCGCGCCGACGCGATCATCCTCGCGGGTTCGCGCCAGAGCGGCGATCTCGACCGCGATCTCGAGAAGGAGTGCGCGCGGTATCTGGACAACAACGGCAAGGTGGTCGTCGTCGGTCAACCACTGTCCTTCGGTGCCGCCGTCGAGCCCGAAAACTATGCGGCATCAGCGGAATTGGCGCACGCGCTGCTCGGTCAGGGGCATCGCGACTTCGCGGTGATCGGCGGGCCCGGTCACATCAGGACCGCCGTCGACCGGCGCAACGGCTTCGTCGAGGCACTCGCCTCGCAGGGTGTGACACCGCTGGTGGAGATCGCGGGAGACTTCTCCCGCGACGGTGGTTTCAGCGCGGCGCGCCGCCTCGCCGCGGCCTTGGATCTGCGCCACGGGCAGGCGGTCCCGCCCTGCGTCTTCGCCGTGAGCGACGTGATGGCAATCGGGGCGATCGCGGCCTGGCGCGAGCTCGGCTTGGCGGTTCCCGACGATGTCTGCGTCGCCGGGTTCGACGACATTCCCACGCTGCGCGACCACGTGCCAGGGCTCTCGACGGTGGCGCTGTCGCTGGTGGACATCGGCGAACGGGCCGTCGCGCTCGCGCTCGACGACACCGCAACGTCCTCGCGCGCACACGAATTCGTGCCCGGCCGGGTGATCCTGCGCGACAGCAGCGTTTTGCACCGCCCCTGACCTGGCCCGATTCGAAACCCTTGACACTGTGGGTCGGGTCACACTAGCCTCGGATCCAGCTTCGGAAAGCGCATTCCCAGCGGGTGCAGTTCGAATCCCGCTCCACTACTAGCTTTAGGACTCCAGATGGCGGTAGTCACGTCCGTCGAGGCCGGTTCCCCCGCACCGAAAGCGGCGCAACCCGTTCGCCCCCGGCGCCGAAAGCTTCCATCCCCGGCCGGTCTCTGGTCGACCGTCTGGCGGCCACTCGCCCTGGTGGCGGTGCTCGTCGTCGCCTGGTGGGCCGTCACGAAATTCGAGCTCGTCGAGCCCTACATCCTGCCGTCGCCCGCCGATACCTGGCGCACCACCGTCGACAACTCGGCGTACCTGCTCGAGAACACCTGGGTCACCACCTACGAAACGGTGGTCGGCTTCATCATCGCCGCGCTGATCGGCGAAGCCGTCGCCCTGGTGATGATCTATTCGCGTGGCGTCGAGCGAACGATGTACCCGCTCATCCTTTTCGCGCAGGTCATCCCGAAAATCGCCATCGCCCCGCTGTTCATCGTCTGGCTGGGCTTCGGCACCAGTCCCAAGATTCTCGTCGCCGTGCTGATGGCGTTCTTCCCGATCGTCATCTCCGGTATGGCCGGCCTGCGCTCGGTCGACCCGGAGATCCTCGAACTCACCTCCACCATGGGCGCGAGCAATTGGAAGACGTTTGTGAAGGTGCGTTTCCCGGCGTCGCTTCCGCAACTGATGTCCGGGCTCAAGATCGCCGCCACCCTCGCGGTCACCGGTGCCGTCGTCGGCGAATTCGTCGGCGCCAACGAAGGTCTGGGTTATGTGATTCTGCAGGCCAACGGAAACATCGACACCGCAATGCTGTTCGCGGCCCTGATCATCATGTCGCTGCTCGGCATCATCCTGTTCGCGATCATCGAGATCGCCGAACAGTTCCTCATTCCCTGGCACGCCTCCCGTCGATCCACGGCCTCGGTCGTCGGGGCGGCTTGAGCATGCCGAACCATCGTATTCGCGCCACAGCTGGAGAACTCGCATGAAATTCCGAACACGCACACTCACGTCCATCGCGGCCGCCGCGGTGGCATCGGTGCTGGTCTTGACCGGCTGCGGAGGCGGCGGCACCGAGGCCAAGGAGCCCGGCACCGACGGGAAGACCACCTCGGTGTCGCTGATGCTCAACTGGTACCCCTACGGCGAGCACGCCCCGTTCTATTACGGAGTGCAGGAAGGCATTTTCGCCAAGCACGGCATCGATCTGAAGATCTCGGCCGGCCAGGGGTCGACGAAGACCACGCAGGCCACCGGTTCCAAGCAGACCGACTTCGGCTGGGCCGATACGCCCGCCGTCCTCAGCAATATCGACAAGGGCGTCAAGGTCAAGAGCGTCGGCGTCTTCCTGCAGACCACGCCGTCGGCGGTGCAGGTGTTCGCCGATTCGAATATCCGGACTCCGGCCGACCTGGTGGGCAAGACTATCGCCGTCTCGGCGGGCGACGCGCCGACCACCACCTTCCCGGTCTATCTCGACAAGGCGGGTGTACCCGCCGATCAGGTCACCCAGCAGAGTCTCGACTCCGCGGGCAAGATGTCGGCGATGCTCTCGGGCCGCGTCGACGGGCTGATCGGCTTCGCGCACGACCAAGGGCCGACCATCGCGAACAAGAGCGGCAAAGAGGTGCGCTACCTGCGGTATTCGGAGCAGGGACTCAACTTCTTCAGCAACGGCCTGATCGCGAACCAGGCCACGATCGACTCCTCGCCCAAACTGGTGCAGGCCATGGTCGACGCGACCAGCGAGGCATTCGCCGCCGCGGCGGCGAAGCCCGAGGCCGCGGTCGCCGCGATGGAAGGCAAGGACCCGCAACTGCCGCCGCAGCCGGTGCTGCTGCAGCAGTGGCAGCAGACCATTCCGCTGCTCACCACCCCGGAAACCGTCGGCAAGGCGCCCGGAACCAATGCCGAGGCGAACTGGCGCGCCACCGTCGAGGTGCTCAGCACCGCGAAGCTCCTCGAGAAGGCCGAGGACCCGGCCAAGTACTGGGACTCCAAATTCACCCCGACCAGCCGGCCGTGACGGAACAGGTGACGAAATGAGCACACCCACCGACACCCGCACCGGCACCGCGGTCGCCGTAGACGGGCTGACCGTAAGGTTCTCGTCCAACCGCGGCGAGGTCACCGCACTGCACGATGTCGACCTCCACGTCGGTCTCGGCGAGTTCGTGTCGATCGTCGGCCCCTCCGGTTGCGGCAAGTCGACGCTGCTGAAAGTCGTCGCGGGCCTCACCGACCCGAGCGGGGGCAGCGTCGAACTCGGCGGCGCCTCCGTGCGGGGGCCGCAGCGCAATATCGGCTACGTATTCCAGCGTGCAGCTTTGCTGGAATGGCGAACCGTACGCAAGAACATCCTGCTGCAGGCGGAGATGCGCGGCATGGACAAGCGGGCAGCGGCCGCCGAATGCGATCGGCTCATCGAGATGACCGGGCTCGGCGGCTTCGAGAACGCCCTGCCGCACGAACTCTCCGGTGGTATGCAGCAACGGGTTTCGCTGTGCCGAGCCCTGTTGCATCGACCGGAAGTACTGTTGATGGACGAGCCGTTCGGTGCGCTCGACGCGCTCACCCGGGAACGGATGAACGTCGAACTGCACCGCATCTGGCGGGAGACGGGCACCACGGTCCTGCTGGTCACGCATTCGGTGGCCGAGGCCGTCTATCTCGCCAATCGGGTCGTGGTGATGAGTCCACGGCCGGGCAAGATCATCGAGTTGCTCGACGTCGACCTGCCCGCGCACCGCGAGTACGCCACGACGATGGAGACGCCGGAATTCATCACCGTCGCCAACCGGGTCAGGGAACTGCTCGGCGCGGTGGCGCAGGCGGACTGAGATCCGGACCGCAGAGAGGACGTCGACCGCGTGAGGGTTCTCCTCGCCCCGGACAAATTCAAAGGAAGCCTCACCGCGGCCGAGGTGGCCGACCGCCTCGCCGACGGCTTGGCGGCGGCGGGGATCGACAGCCTGCGGATGCCGATGGCCGACGGCGGCGACGGGAGCGTCGACGCGGCGGTCGCGGCCGGTTTCACGCCGCATCCGGTGACGGTGGCCGGGGCGTCGGGAACCCCGAGGTACGCGCGGATCGCCGTCGGCGACGGCACCGCGGTGGTCGAGGTCGCGAACACCTGCGGTCTCGCCACCCTGCCGAACGGCCGGAAGCTGCCGCTGGACGCGAGCAGTCTCGGTGTGGGACAAGCGATCTCGCAGGCACTGCGGCACCGGCCGCGACGCCTGGTGCTCGCGCTCGGCGGCAGCGCCTGCACCGACGGTGGGATGGGGATGCTCGCCGCGCTCGGCGTCACCTTCGCCGACGCGAGCGGACAGCGATTGCGCGCGTGTGGGCGGAGTCTGGCCCGCGTCCACACCGTCGACTCGTCGCGGGCGGTCCGGTTGAGCGAGGTGGACATCGTGGTCGCGAGTGATGTCACCAACCCGCTGCTCGGACCGGACGGTGCGGCCGCCGTGTACGGCCCGCAGAAGGGCGCCACTGAGTCCGACGTCCGGTTCCTCGACGACGGGCTGCGTAACCTGGTCCGCGCTTTCGTCCGCAGCGGCTATCCGGACGCGGCGACTGTCGCGGCCTCGTCCGGTGCGGGCAGCGCGGGCGGGATCGGCTTCGCCGCCCTGCTGCTCGGCGGCACCATCGTCTCCGGCGCCGAGTTCTTTCTCGAACTGCTCGAATTCGACCGCCACCTGCCCGATGTCGACCTGGTGATCACCGGCGAGGGCAGCATCGATGAGCAGACCGCCCACGGAAAACTCCCCGCGGTTCTGGCCGCCCGAGCCCACCCCACCCCCGTCGTGGCGGTCGCCGGACGCAACACCCTGCCCCGCGACCATTGGCACCGAGCCGGTTTCACGGCCGTCTACTCTCTGGGCGACTACACCGACTCGAACACCGCCGACGACCCGGACCTGACCAGCCGACTTCTCACCCGGATCGGCCGCGAGATCGGCGGCATTCCAGTGATTTCCGGCTGATCACCGTGGTGCGCGCCGTCGGCAGCTGTAACTCCCGGTTCATTCCCCGCCCGGCGTGTGGGAGTGCCCGGGTGGCCGGGTGAGGTCGTCGAGGACGACCAGGTTTCCACCGGACTGTTTCGCCTGGTACATCGCCGCGTCGGCGGATTGCAGCAAGCGGTCGGGGGTGGGGCGTGGGCACTGCGGGCAGACCGTCGCGTCGAAGACCGCGACGCCGATGCTGGCCGTCACGCCCACCGCGGTATCCGAAGGCGCGGCGACCACCCGGCGGAGGCGTTCGGCGATGTCGCGGGCGTCTGCCGCCGCGATCGGGGCGGCCACGACGAACTCCTCGCCGCCGGTCCGCGCCACCACCGCCGAATCCGGGGCGGCCTCGCGCAGACGCCGGGCGGTTCGCATCAGCACGATGTCGCCGATGCGGTGACCCCAGGTGTCGTTGACGCTCTTGAACCGGTCCAGGTCGAAGGAGATGACGCAGACGGCGCGATGATCCTCGACGAGTCGGGGGAGCCGGTTCTCGAGTCCTCGCCGGTTGAGCAGTTCGGTGAGGGGATCCGAGAGCGACTCGATGCGCAGCAGCCAGTAGAGCAGCTGGAACGCGGGCACCGCGGTGATCACCGTCGCCAACAGCAGACCCACCGCGACCGCGAGGGTGACACCGTCCCCGCCCGTCGCGATCCGCACGGACAACACCACCACCGACAGCACCGACCAGGCCGAATGCGCGGCCACGGCCCGTGCGCTGTGGAAGAAACTCAGATAGCTGCCGGTCGCCAGCAGCAGGACAGCACCCATGGCACCGAACAGTCGGTTGTGCACCTGGAGGAACTCGATCGTGAACAACAGATCGGCGCAGGCGATCAGGGCCAGCGACTCTGTCCTGCCGGGCCAGGGCAGCAGCCACCAGCGCGCGGCCCACAGCGCGCCCGCCAGAACTCCGACAACGGACGCCGCGACGGGCGGCCCCGCTGGCGTGCCCGCGATCACCAGACCCATGACCGCGATCCCCGCGCCGGCGGTGCCCATCAGCACCTTCAGCGGCAGCAGCGCCGAGCGAACGGCGAGGGTACGCACCAGCCAGCGGTAGTCGACCGGGTCCTTCCACCAGGACCGCAGCGTCGTACCGTCCCTCATCGACTAACCCTTGGACCCGACGGCATAGCCACCTCCCACCGAATGGTTCGCAGCAGTCTAGGTGTCGTCGCCGGCGAACCCGGCCACACTGGAGTCGTGACAGCCGAACTGCGTTCCCTCACCGTCGACATCGACACCGGCCGGTGGCGCGACACAGTCCTCACGAGCGTGGATCTGAGTGTTCCCGCCGGACAGCTCACCGCGCTGCTCGGCGGTCCCGGCGACGGCAAGACGATGATCGCCTACGCGCTGACCGGTCGCCTACCCGAATCGGCACGGGCGAGTGGTGAAGTCCTGATCGACGGTCGCGTCGGCTATATCCCTCAGGACGGTATCGATGCCTTCGTGCCCGACCAGACCGTCGGCGAGCAACTCCGCCGATCGGAGCTTCGACACCGAGCCTGGACCGTCGAACAAGCCTGCGCTGCCGCTCATTACCCGATCGACGCTTTGGAGCTGCTCGCGCGGCACAACTCCGCGGGCCAGATCCAACGCGCAGCCGTCGCGGCCGCCCTGCTGACCGCTCCCGATGTCCTGGTCGCGGACGGCCCGACCGCCTCCCTGGACCAGGGCACCGCCTACGCGGTGTGGAAGTCGCTGCGCGAGTACGCCGACACCGGTGCGGCCCTGCTCGTCATCACCCACGACATCGCCCTGCTCGCCGCCACCGGTTACGCCGACCGCCTGGTTGTCATCAGCAAAGGGCGGATTCTGGCCGCCGGGACGATGGCGGAACTGTCCGCCGCCGCGGATCCGCGGGTGCGGATGTATGTGGGAGGCGCTGCTTCGCACGGTGAGCCGGGCCGGACATCGGGACCTGCGACGAGCTCAGCGGTCCATCTGCGCCGGTAACTCGCTGTAGAAATCGCGCAGCGCGCCGGTGATCGCGACGAACACCCGGTGGGCTGCCTCGAGGTCGGCGGCGGGCAGATCGGCCATCGCAGCACGGGTGCGGGTGCTGAGGGGTCCGAAGAATCCGGCCGCCACGGACATGCCGTGGTCGGTGTAGCCGAGGTGCACTCGTCGGCGGTCCGTGGCGTCGGGTACTCGCTCGAGATGGCCGGATTCGATCATCCGCTCGACCAGATAGGTGACCGCGGGCGCGGAAATCCCCATCAGTGTGCTCAGCCGGCCCGCGGTCACCGGTGTGCCTTCGGCCTGTGCGGTTGCCACATGCATCAGGGCACGGAAGTCGTTGGGGCGCAGATCGTTCGACCGCGCGAAGACGTGACCGATCTGTTCGGAGATCGCGGTCAGCGCGCGCAGATCGCGGGCGATCTCGGTTTCCAGCTCCGACCGGTCGCGAGCCGGATCGGCGTCCTCGGTGGTCTGGTCACCCAACGCTTGTCTCCTCTCGATCCGGTTGCGAGCTTAGCCGCTCCCGGGTCGCGACATTGTCAGATAGTTAAGTTTCTGAAATAGTCGACCGCGTGATGCGACTCAGCGACGGGCAGGGATGGGATCGGTTCGCCCGGATGGTGACCGGGCGGCGATCGTGGGCGCTGCTACTCGCGGTGTTCGTGGCCGCGGTGGCTGTTGTCGCGTCTGCCGGCAGCAACCAGAGCGCCGGGCAGGCGCCGGTGTCGCTGCCGTCCTCGGCGGAATCCGCTCGGGCCGCCGCTGCCGCCGACGACTTCCCAGGCGCGGACGAAGCCGCCGCGATCTTGGTGGCGACCCGCACCGATGACGGCGTGCTCACCCCGACCGACCTGGCCGCACTCGATGCCGCACTTACCCGGGCCGAGGTCTCCGCGTCGGGCGGTCCACGTGTCGTCCCGGCTCCCGACGGCCGCGCCGCCATCGCCCAGATCCCGGTGCCTGCGGACCTGAACGGGTTCGCGCTGACCGATCGCATCGACGAACTTCGCACCACCTTCACCACGGACCTTCCCGAACCGCTGCGCGTGCAAGTGACCGGCGGTCCCGCCTTCGGCGCCGACATCGCCGACTCCTTCTCCGGTGCCAACACCCTGCTGCTGATCGTCACAGCGCTGGTGGTGATGGTGCTGCTGATCCTCACCTACCGCTCACCGGTGCTCTGGCTCGTCCCGCTGACGGTCGTCGGCCTGGCCGACCGCGTCGCCACCAGCGTCGGCACCGCACTGGCCCAGCTCACCGGTCTCACCTTCGACGGCTCGACCTCCGGCATCACCAGCGTCCTCGTCTTCGGCGCGGGCACGAACTACGCACTGCTGCTCGTCTCCCGGTACCGCGACGAACTGCATCGCCACGACGACCATCGCGACGCTTTGCGCGCCGCCGTACGCCATGCCGCGCCCGCCATCCTGGCCAGCAATGTCACCGTTGTGCTCGCACTGCTGACCCTGCTGCTGGCCGCGCTGCCGAACACGCGAAGCCTCGGCGCGTTCGCCGCGGCCGGACTCGTCGTCGCGGTGATCTTCGTCCTGTTCGCCCTGCCCCCGGCACTGGCCCTGTGTGGGCGAAAGATCTTCTGGCCGTTCGTGCCGCACGCCGACGGTCGCGATCCGGCCGAGCACGGCATCTGGGCGAACGTCGCGCAGCGCGTGGTGCGCCGCCCGGCCCTCGTCGCCGGTGTCGCGTCGGCCGTCCTCGTGGTCTTCGCCGCCGGTCTCGCGACCACCGACATCGGCCTGTCACGCACCGAGCAGTTCCGGGTCGAAGCCGAATCCGTCGACGGACTACAGACCTTGGCCGAACACTTCCCCTCCGGCTCCGCCGATCCCGCCGTCGTGATCGCCCGCACGGCGGCCGCACCGTCGGTGCAGGCCGAACTCGATACCGTGCCAGGGATTTCCCGGGCGACCCGCACCGGAACCTCCGACACCGGAATGACGCGCTGGTCGGTCGTCCTCGACGCGCCGCCCGGCTCGGCCGACGCGTTCAGCACCGTCGAGGCGATGCGGTCGGCACTCGGCGCGATCCCCGACGGTGCAGCGCTCGTCGGCGGCTCCGATGCCGAGGCCCTCGATATCCGCGACGCCGCCCGCCGGGACCAGGGACTGGTCATCCCGCTGATCCTGGTCGTCGTTCTGCTGGTGTTGCTTGCCCTGTTGCGAGCGGTTCCGGCGGCGGTATTGCTCGTCGGCGTCACGGTCCTGAGCGCGCTCGCCGCACTCGGCGCGGGCAGCTGGATCAGCGGCACCGTGTTCGGTTTCCCGGCCTTGGACACCAACGTGCCACTGTTCGGTTTCCTGTTCCTGGTCGCCCTCGGCGTGGACTACACGATCTTCCTGGTGACCAGGGCGCGCGAGGAAGCAGCGGCCAACGGCACCACCCAGGGCATGGTCCGCGCCGTCGCATCCACCGGCGCGGTGATCACCAGCGCGGGCGCGGTGCTGGCCGCGGTGTTCTGCGTCTTGGGCGTACTTCCGCTGATCACCCTCACCCAACTCGGCATCGTCGTCGGCATCGGCATCCTCCTCGACACTTTCGTAGTCAGAACCCTGGTGGTCCCAGCCCTGTTCGAACTCCTGGGTGACAAGGTCTGGTGGCCCTCGGTCCCCGAGAAGTAGGCGAGCGCGCCCGGGAACCAATGCAGGCGATCGCGCCTTCGAGGCGGCCTCCGCGAGGTGTCAGGCGGAAATCAGCAGGGCGATGCCCGCGACGAGCAGTGCGATCGTCTTCACGACTTCCAGCGCGATGTAGACGTAATGGCCGAGTGAGCGAGGTGCGTCGAGCCCCGCCAGCACCGCGTCGCTGCGACGGGCCAGTCGCGGACGGACGGCGATCACCTGGGCGGCGAGGGCGATCACCGCGACCATGACAGCGGAACCGGCCGCGGCGCCGGGAAGGCCGAGTATCAACGACGCCACAAGAATTGCCGCCCAACATGTTTCGACGATGTTGAGGGCGCGGAAGACGATCCTGCCGATGCCGAGCCCGATCGCGAGGGTGACGTTCGGTGCGCGGAACTTGAGCGGGGCCTCGAGGAACGAGATGGCCAGCACCATGCCGAGCCAGACGAACACGACGGCGATGGCGACTGCCGATGCGGTACTCATGTCGTCGATTCTGGCGCACCCCGACCACGGACGGTCGCGCGTTGCCATCTGGTCGTGGATCGGCATGGCTCCGCAGCACGTGACCCGGTGACGCGCTGCTCACGACCTCCCGGCGCCGGGTACATCGGCAACATAGAGTTGTCCCGCGCAAGTTCATGCAGGAGGCGCTCCATTGTGGGCGCAGGGTCGGATCGGCATTGCAGGCCGCGTTGCTCGTCGCAATACGCACGACAGGAGCGAAGGACTATGACCTCGGACTCGACAACTGGTGCGAACAGTTCACGTGATCAGACGCTCGTGATTCTCGGTGCGAGCGGCGATCTCACGGCGCGGCTGCTGCTGCCGGGGCTCGGTGCGCTGTTGACCACCGGTGGTGTGGACAAGCTTCAGCTCGTCGGCAGCGCGGTGGAAAGCTGGGACGACGACCGCTGGCGTTCGCAGGTCACCGAGTCCTTCGCGACGGTGGACGCGCACGGACCGCAGGTGGAAGCCGTAGTCGCGACCACCCGCTATGTCACAGCGGATGCCACCGACGAGAACGATCTGCGCGCATTGCTCGACTCCTGCACAGGACAGCTGATCATCTATTTCGCGCTGCCGCCCGCTGTCACCGAGAAGGTCTGCCGCGTGCTCACCGGAGTGGACCTGCCCGAGGGCACCCGGCTGGCGATCGAGAAGCCGTTCGGCAGCGACGCCGAAAGCGCCGCCGCGCTCAACGAGTTGGTGACCCAGCTCGTTCCGGAAGACCATGTGCACCGGATCGACCACTTCGTCGCCATGTCGACCGTTCTCAACATCCTGGGCGTGCGGTTCGCCAACCGCATGATCGAACCCCTGCTCAACAACCAGCACGTGCACAGCGTGGACGTGGTCTTCGACGAGAGCCTGACGCTGGAAGGTCGGGCCGCCTTCTACGACGGCACCGGTGCGCTGGCGGACATGATCCAGAGCCACCTGCTCGAGGTGCTGTCGCTGTTCGCGATGGAGCCCGTACCGTCGCTGCACGGGGACGCCGTGCGCGACGGGAAGGCCCAGATCCTGCGGGCCACCCGGATCTGGGACGACGACCCGATCACCTACAGCCGCCGCGCCCGCTACACCGCGGGTGAGATCGACGGCCGTCAGGTGCCCTCCTTCGTGGACGAGAAGGGCATCGACGGCTCCCGCAATACCGAGACCTTCGCCGAACTGGTGCTCGCGGTCGATACCTGGCGCTGGTCGGGTGTGCCGTTCCGGGTGCGCTCGGGCAAAGCGCTCGGCTCACCGCGCACCGAGGTGACGGTCACCTTCAAGCCGCCGCAACAAATACCGGTCGGCATGACCGGCAGCCCGCAACCCAACCGGCTCCACATCGGAATACCCCTCGGCGCAAACACTTTCGGGCTCGACGTGAACATCAGCGGACCGGGCGACTCGTTCGAGATCGATCCGGTGAGCTTGGCCGGCGAGTTCGGCGCGGGCATGCTGCCGCCCTACGGCCAAGTACTCCGGGGCGTGATCGAGGGCATCCCACCACTGTCGGTTCGTGGCGACATGGCCGTCCAGTGCTGGCGCATCATCGAGCCGGTCCGCGAGGCCTGGCGTGAGAACCGGGTGCCGATAGGGGAATACGCGGCAGGCAGCACGGGCCCTACCGGCTGGGCTCCGACCGGGCTCCCCGGCCAGGGGGAATGAGATGACCAACGGTTCAGAGAGTTCCCAACTCGACGTCCCCAACGCGGGATTGCGCATGGTCGCTCGGTGGGGACTGTGGATCAACCTCGCCACCTTCATGATCGGCTACGCCACCGGCGTCATCTCCGGTGCGTTGCTCTACATCCGCGGCGACCTCGACCTCCACGACGCCCAACAGGGCCTGGTGACAAGTATTCTGCTGCTCGGCGCGCTGGTCGCGGCGATGTTCACCGGCGGGCTCGCGGACCGATTCGGCCGCAAGATGGTGCTCGGCGGCGCCGGGCTGCTGTTCGCGGTCGGCTTCATCGTGTCGGCGCTGGCGACCGGATTCCCGCTGCTCGTCCTCGGCCGCCTGGTCATGGGCTTCGGCGTCGGCATCGCCTCGGCACTGGTTCCCACCTACTTGGGCGAGATTTCGCCGCCACAGATCCGTGGGCGAATGCTCACCCTCAATCAGCTGCTGCAGACGGTCGGCATGCTCGTCGCCTACCTCGTGAACCTCGCCTTCAGCGGTAGTGGCGACTGGCGCGCGATGTTCTGGGTCGGCGCGATTCCGGCGGTCTTGCTGGTGCTGATCGTGAAACGGCTACCGGAAACGCCCACCTGGTTGATCGCGCAGGGGCGTATCGATGAAGCACGAACCACCATCGGCTCGGTCGTCGGTGCCGCGGGTGCCGAGAAGGTGATCGAGCACTACCGCCACCAAGAAGCCGAACGCCGGCGCCTTCGGGAACAGGACAAGAGTCCCGAGCAGAAGGGGTGGCGGGTGCTGCTGGCACCCCGCGTCCGCCCCGCGCTGGTCGTGGCACTCGGACTCGCCGTCCTGCAGCAGTTCGTCGGCATCAACACCGTGCTCTATTACGCGCCGACGATCATGGAGGAGACCGGCCTCAGCGCGTCGAACTCGATCGTCTATTCGGTGATCATCGGCATCGTGAATCTCGCGATGACATTCGTCTCGCTGCGCTTGATCGACCGGCTCGGACGCCGACCGCTGCTGCTGATCTCCCTGGTCGGAATGGGGATCTCGGTGGCACTGCTCGGCGTCTCGTTCATCGTCGATCTCGGTTCGGTGATCCTGCTGGTGTGCATGCTGGTGTTCGTGTCGTCCTTCGCCATCGGGATGGGCCCGGTGTTCTGGGTGATCCTCGCCGAGGTCTTCCCACCCGACGTGCAGGCACAGGGCTCGGGCGCGGGCTCAGCGGTGAGCTGGTTGTCGAACTTCATCATGTCGACGGCCTTCCTGCCGCTGACCGGGGCGATCGGATCAGGACCTGTCTTCCTGATCTTCGCCGTGATCTGCCTGGTGGCCTTGATATTCGTCTACCGCCGGGTCCCCGAGACCAAGGACCGCGACTTCGCGCAGATCGACGAAGATCTGCAGGCCCGCGCCGGTAGGCACATCCCGAACTAGCGCATAGGTGGGCGAAGAGCGTTCACGGCATCCGACGAAACCGGGTGAGCTGCTCGTCGGCCGCATTGCCCGGCGGTCGGCACCACCGCCGCGAACTAATGGCGGCGCGAAAGACACGCGCCGACAACGGCTTTGGTTCCGGTTAGCGCGGTAGCCGAGTCGGAGCCCGGCATACCGATCGCTACCGGCGGTGCCACCGCGGTGATCTGGGCATTCGGTCGGAAGATCGACGAAGTGACCGAAACACGCTCTGTCTCAACATGAGTCACCGTAAAGTAGTCCGTAGCGGACCGTCGTTTCGATGGACGCGAGTCGGGTAGCGACTCCACGGCGCAACGCGGGCTGCTCGTTGCGAAATGGCAGGGCGCGGTGAGTGCGGTCGTGCCATGATCGCCGCTGCCGGTGGAATGGTTTCGTGCCGGCCGAAAGTCGTAATACTCCGTGCACTCATTTCGATTGCCGGACTGCGAAGATCTGTGATTCGGGAATGGCTTGTCTATGCGAGAGTTCGATGACTGTCCGGTCGGATTGCCGAAATTTTGCTTCGCGGCGAGCAAATTCTCTGCGACTGGTCGCTGCTACGACCGCTATTGACAGTGCACCAGCGGTGATGCAATCTTGATCTACCCAGCAGTTCCGCCTTATTCGACCTTTCTCAAGCTTTCCAGTCACCGAGTGGAACTCTGCCCGGATACCTGATCGAATATCTTGAAGGGGGCCAGTATGAGTGCAAACAAATCCGATGTGGAGCACCCGGAATCCGCCGTGGTGGAGAATGATCTCGACTGTCTGGAATATTCTCTCGTCGAAAGTCCCGGCGACGTATTCGACGACAGCTTCGAGCCACAAGTCTGCGACATGGCCGACCTCGACGGCGGTGCGGCGGCACGAAACCGCTTCATCGACCAGCTCGGGGAGGCGATGGAGGAGGTCGGACTGGCCATCTTGATCAACCATGGCGCCGAGCCCGTCCTGCCGGCGGCCGCCGACGCGGCACTCCAGATGTTCACGGCCACACCCATCGAAGAAAAGATGCGGTACATCGCGACGGACACCACCTTCGGTGAGCCGCTGCAAATGGGGTACATCCCCCTCCAGGAAAGTACGCCTTCCCTGCCGAATTCGGTAGAAGCGTGGGAACTCGACAAAGCGGCTTTCCGCATTCCGGGCGAAGACCCCGACAAGGCGCTCACTTTCTGGCCGGATGAGCGTTTCGAAACGGCGCTGCGACCCTACTGGCAGGCGTGTGAGCGGATGGTGCTCCCGCTCGTGCACGCCATGTTCCGGTATCTGGGCGTCGACCCATCGCTCTACGACGAAGAACTCTCGCCGCCGAACAGTGTGCTGAGGTTCAATCACTACCCGCCGATCGACGACGCGGCGGTGGCGGCCGGGAACACGGGCCGGGTTATCGCCCACGAGGACTACGGGCTGATCACGCTGTTGCCCGCCACCCCGGTGGAGGGGTTGCAGCTCTACCACCCCCGGCGCAAGACGTGGAGCAGGGTCCACGCGCCTGCCGGTTCTTTCGTGCTGAACAGTGGCGACTGGCTGAAAATGATCAGCAACGATCACTTCCACTCCTGCACCCATCGCGTCAGCGTTCCTCGCGACCGTGCACAGCGGGCGGTGCCTCGCCTCACCATTCCCTATGTCGTACATCCGCACGAGACGTCGATCGTGGAAGTGCTGCCCGGGTTCGAGCCGAAGTATCAGCCGATCAGCGGCCGGGATTTCATGACCAGGCTGGCTGCCAGGTATCTGGATCGCTGAGGTCTTCTATGCGTCGGACCGGCGGCGTGTAAATGTAGTCGTCTGCCGACGGCTCGGATTCATTCAGAGGTGACAACGTGGGTTCCAATGCCAATGAAGCGCTCGGCAAATTCGGGGTGGTGGACAAAGACCTCGACTATTCCCTCGAGGAAAGTCCCGACGACATATTCGACGACAGTTTCGAACCGGTGATCTGTGATATGGCCGATCTCCAGGGCGACGCGGCGGCACGGAAACGTTTCGTCGATACGCTCGGGCGTGCCATGGAAGATATCGGACTGGCGATCTTGGTGAACCATGGGATCGATGCCGACTCGCTCCGGGCCACCGATGGGTGCGCACTGGAATTGTTCACGTCGGTTCCCGGCGAGCAGAAACTGAAGTTCGCCGCGACCGACTACGTGTACGGCGGAGCGTTCCGCCGCGGGTATTTCGCAGTCCAGGAGTGGACGCCGACGCGGCCGAACGCGGTGGAAGCATGGGAGTTCTTTCGCGATTCCTTCCGTATGCCCGGTGAGGACTCACAGAAGGCGCTGTCCTTCTGGCCGGAGGAGAAGTTCGAAACGGGTCTGCGACCGTATTGGCGGGCGTGTGAGGACATGACGCTGCCGCTCGTCCGAGCCCTGCTCGAGTATCTGGATATCGATCCATCGATCTACGACGAGGAACTGTCACCGCCGAACGGCGTGCTGAGGATCAACCACTATCCGGCGTTCGAGAGCCGCGACAGCGATACCGAGAACACGGGTCGCTTCATGACCCACGAAGACTACGGCCTCATCACCCTGCTGCCCGCCAACCCGATCGAAGGGCTGCAGGTTTTCCACCCGGAGCGCAAAACCTGGAGCAGGGTGTCCGCCCCGTCCGGGTCCATGATCTTGAACAGCGGCGACTGGCTCCAAATGGTCAGTAACGACCGCTTCCGTTCGTGTTCGCATCGAGTCTGCGCGCCAAGGGATCCGGCCCACCGGGCGGTGTCGCGGATCTCTGTTCCCTATCTCGTTCTGCCCCGGGAGGATTCGGTTCTCGAGGTATGGCCCGGCCGCGCCCCGAAGTACGGGCCCATCGGTGCCAAGGACTTCATGGCGAAGCTGGCAGGCAAGTACGTGGACTACGACGACTAGCCGCGCGTCGAGCAGCTTCCTGCCGATATCCGGTCTGCCACTGTGCCCGAACACGAGGAATGAATGGTGCCATGATTGACCACAGCGACACCGGGCCGGGTGGATTGATCGCGATCGTAGGCATGGACTGCCGATTCCCGGGTGCCGATGGTCCGGACGAGTTCTGGAAGCTGCTGGACGAGGGACGGCATGTGTCCCACGGCCTGCCCACCGAACGCGGATGGGACCTCGACCGGGTGTACAACGAGGACCCGGCTGTCGAAGGGACCACGTATATCCAGCGGGGTGGCTTCCTCCGCGACATCGGCGACTTCGACGCGAGCCTGTTCGGGATAGGACCGCGTGAGGCCACCACGATGGATCCGCAACAACGGATGCTGCTGGAGAGTTCGTGGCTGGCCCTGGAACGTGCGCGCTCGAGTCCACAGTCGTTGCGCACCGTCCGCTCCGGCGTGTATGTCGGCGCGACCGACAGCTATTACGGTCTGGCGGGCTCCAGAATTCCCGGCCTGGAACGCCATCTGCTGATGGGCACGATGCTGAGCGCGACCTCGGGCCGGATCGCGTACGCGCTCGGCCTCAACGGCCCGGCCATCACCGTGGATACGGCCTGTTCGTCCGCGCTGGTGGCCGTGCACCTGGCGGTGCGGGCGCTGCGCTCCGGTGAGTGCGATGTCACGATCGTCGGCGGCGCTACCGCGATCTCCGACCCGTCGATGCTGGCACGATACTCCCGGCATCGCGTCCTGTCGGTGGACGGCTACTCCCGGGGATTCTCCGCCGACGGCAACGGTTTCGCACCGGCGGAGGGCGTCGCGTCGTTGATCTTGATGCCGCTGGAACGAGCCCAGTTCCTCGGCAAGCCGGTTCTCGCGGTGATCCGCGGAAGCGCCGTCAACGAGGACGGAGCGAGCGCCACGCTGCAGGCGCCCAACGGGCGTGCCCAGCAGGCCGTGATCGCCACCGCCCTCGACGATGCCGGGTTGCGTCCGCAGGACATCGGTGCGATCGAAGCGCACGGTCCCGGAACGCCGCTCGGTGACGCGACCGAGGCCGCGACTCTGCAGACCAGTTATGCGCGCCAGCATTCCGCGGACGACCCCCTGTGGGTGGGTTCGGTGAAATCGAACATCGGCCACACACTCGCCACTGCCGGTCTCGCCGGTCTGATGAAAATGGTGCTGGCGCTACAGCACGAGCGGTTGCCCGCCACCCTGCATGTGGACAGGCCCATCGCCGGTGTCGACTGGACGACGGGCGGCATGCGGTTGCTGCGGGAGTCGCGCCCCTGGCCGCGTACGGCAGAACCTCGGCGGGCCGGTGTCCTGTCGTACGGGATCACCGGCACCAACGCCCATGTCATTCTCGAAGAAGCTCCGCAGCCCGCAGCTGCCGGGCATCGGCGGAGAGGCAGGCGTGAGCCTTCGCCGCTGCGCACGCGACTGCCGATGTGGCCGCTGTACGCGGCGTCGCCGTCGGCTCTCGTCGCACAGGCCGCGGCGCTCGCTACTCATGTGCGCGGCAACGCGGACTTTTCCGCCGTGGATCTCAGCTGGTCGCTCGGAACCACGCGCAGCCCTCTGACACATCGAGCTGTCGTCACCGGAGGACAGAAAGAGGAACTGGTAGCGAGGCTGGAAGCCTTTGCCGCAGAGGCGATTACCTCCTCTTCGGGCGTTGCCGTCGGGAAGGTGCGGCACGGTCCAGGCCCCGTTTTCGTCTTCCCCGGCCAGGGGTCGCAATGGGTCGGCATGGGGGAACGGTTGCTCACCGACTCACCCGATTTCGCCCGATCGATGGCACGCTGCGCCGAAGCGTTGAGTCCCTACGTGGACTTCGACGTCGTGGCGGTGTTGCGTGGAGAGCGGAGTGCACCGCTCGAGCGGGCCGAGGTCATCCAGCCGCTGTTGTTCGCGATGTATGTGTCGCTGGCCGAATTGTGGCAGAGCCTAGGGGTAGAGCCCGCCGCCGTCATCGGGCACAGTCAAGGTGAGATCGCGGCGGCTCATATCGCCGGAGCTCTCACGCTCGACGAGGCCGCCCGCGTGGTGGCGTTGCGCAGCGCCGCACTGCGGTCGGTCGACCGGCGCGGAGCCATGGCATCGGTGGCTATGCCCGTCGAGCGCACGCGGGAAGCACTCGAGAGGTGGAACAACCAGCTCGAGGTGGCAGTGGTCAATGGGCCGTCGGCCACGGTGGTCGCCGGCGACGCCGACGCGATGACGGAATTTCTGCGGCACTGCGAGCAAAGCGGTGTCGAAGGCCGCCTGCTGCCCGTGGACTATGCTTCCCACAGTCGGCACATGGAGGCGCTGCGCGACCGTATCCTCGCCGATCTCGGCGCGATCACCTCGCGTGCGGCCCGGCTGCCCATCATCTCCTCGACCACCGGCGAGATCATCGATTCGGCCGGCCTCGATGCACCGTACTGGTTCGAGAACCTCCGCCGCACTGTGCATTTCGACGAGGCGATACGCAGTGCGCTGACCGCCGGATATCGGCAATTCGTCGAGGTGTCTCCGCATCCCGTACTGGTCGGCGCCATCGCCGAAGTCGCATCGATGGTCGACATCGACGCCGGCGTCACCGGCACGCTGCAACGCGGGCGAGGCGGAGGCGAGGACTTTCTCGCCGCCGTGGCCGACGCGCACGCTCAGGGCGCCGAGGTGAACTGGGAGACACTGTATCCCGGTGCCCGCGAGGTCGACTTGCCCACCTACGCGCTGCAACGTCGGCCCTATTGGTTACCTGCGACCGGCACGTCACGGAATCCGCGGGACGGATCGTTCGACATCGCGGACCACCCGCTCATCACCGCCACCACCGACCTTTCCGACGGCGGCACGGTGTGTGTGGGTCGCCTCGACCCGAGAGAACACTCGTGGCTGGCGGACCACAAGGTGTTCGACCGGGTCATCGTCCCCGCCACGGTGACGGTCGAAATTCTCACCTGGTGCGCTGCCCGAGCGGGCCGGAGCGGGGTGCAGGACCTGGTCCTGAGTTCGCCGCTGCCGCTGACGGATACCACGGTCGACATCCAGGTGATGTGCGGACCGGTGGGACAGGACGGACGTCGACGGCTGACCCTGCACTCGCGTGATCGCGGGGACAAGGGCCCGTGGCGCTGCCACGGCCAGGCGACAACCGCGGGCACCATCGCGGCTGCGACCGAAGACGTTCCACAGGAACAGGTTTGGCCGCCCGAAGGGAGTCATCGCCTGCCCTTGGACGGAACCTATCGCGTACTGCACGACAGAGGCTACGACTACGGTGCCGCCTTTCAGAACCTCACCGCCGTCTGGCGCAAGGACGCCACGCTGTACGTCGAAGTCCAGCTGGGGCGTCGCCGGCCGCCGCGTACCGAAGGCTTCGCTGTTCATCCCGCTCTCGTCGACTCGATCCTGCACGCCCTGCTGCTGACCGGAGCGGAGCAGAGCACGATACTGCCGTACTCCATCGGAGCCGCCCGGATACTGCCGTGCAGGACGGACGCTCTGCGCGCCACGATCAGCCCGGCCGGACAGGACCGCTACCACGTGCGGGTCACCGACCCGCACGGAAACCAGGTCGCCGACTTCCGGGATCTGCTCCTGCGTCCGGTGACGAAACGCGCACTGCGCGGCATGCTCGCCACCGGCGCCGGCCATGCGTTCCGACTCCTCTGGCGGCCGGTCGAGGTGAGCACCGGGGGCGCGGGGGACTGCGCACGGTGGGCGGTCGTCGGCGCACAGCGCGACCTGCCAGGAGCCGACGTTCACCCCGACGCCCGCTCGTTGGCCTCAGCGCTGCGGCACGGTCGAGATGTTCCGGAGGTTGTCCTGCTCGATCTTCGTTCCTCGACACCCAGTGGCGAGCTGGCCGAGGAAACCGCACTGCGGCAACATCTTTCGCGATCGATGGTCGACGCACAAACGCTCCTGCGCGACGAACTGCTCGTCGAGACGCTGATCGTCTGCGTCACTCACCGCGCCAACAGCACGAGCATCACCGAATGCGCGCCGGACGCGATCGGAGCAGCATGCGCGGGCATGATGCGTTCCGTCGCGACCGAGCATCTGGATCGGGTGCGCCTGATCGATCTCGATGGCGACCCGGTCGATCATCGGCTGATAGCCGGTGTGATCGGCACCGGCCATCAGCAGGTAGCTCTGCGCGGTGCGCGGGCATTGGTCCCACGCCTGGCTCCCGCGGCCGAAGGTCTTCTCCGGCCACCGGTCGTCGAGCAATCCTGGCGGCTGGTGCGAGGTCGGGACAAGACCTTGGACAGCGTCGCGGTCGCCCCGGCACCCGACCTCACGGTGCGGCTCGAACCAGACCAGGTGCGCATCCGCGTGCTGGCCACCGGCGTGAACTTCCGTGATCCGTTGGTAGCGCTCGGCATGCTCGACGAAACCGCGCTCGGTTTCGAAGTGGTCGGTGAGGTCGTGGAGGTCGGCGAGCAGGTCGGCGACGTAGAACTCGGCGCGCGGGTCGCCGCGGTCGTGCTGCATACCGGCTCGAGGCCGGGGGCTTACGGACCCTTCGCCGTCGTCGACCGGCGTGCCGTCCTGACTGTGCCCGCGCACTGGAGTCACGCTCAGGCCGCCGGCGCGCCCATCGTGTTCCTCACGGCTTACCACGCGCTCGTCGAGCTCGCCGAGGTGAAACCGGGCATGCGGGTCCTGATCCACTCGGCGGCGGGCGGCGTCGGCATGGCCGCCGTCCGGATCGCCACCATGCTCGGCGCCGAAATCTACGCGACCGCAAGCCTTTCCAAACAGGGGATCGTCGAGGCGATGGGGGTCGCGCGCGAACGGATCGCCGACTCACGCACTCTCGAATTCGAACAGCACTTCACCGAGGTCACCGGCGCCACCGGTGTCGATGTCGTCCTCGGCAGCCTCGCGGGTGAAGCGGTAGATGCCTCGCTTCGGCTGCTGCGGCCCGGCGGGATCTACCTCGAGATGGGCAGGACCGATCTCCGGGACCCGGCCACTGTCACCGCCGGGCATCCCGAAATCACCTACGACACCGTCAATATCGCGGTACTTCCGATGTCTCGGGTGCACGCCGTTCTCGGCCAGCTCGAGAAGCTGTTCGCCGACGGCGCGCTGAGCCCGCTGCCCGTCCGGACCTGGAACATCGGTCACGCGCGGGAAGTGCTGCGACACCTCAGCCAGGGGCACAGCACGGGCAAACTCGTCCTGACTCAGCCCACTGCGCTCGTCCCCGAGGAGACGGTGCTGATCACCGGCGGTACGGGCAGCCTCGGTCGATTGCTCGCGCGTCACCTCGTCATCGCGCACGGTTGCCGCCGGCTTCTGCTCGTCAGCCGCCATGAGTCGTCCGAGGCCCGGAAACTGGCAGCTGAACTCGGTGAAATGGGTGCGCAGGTCACCATCGCCGCCTGCGATGTCACAGACCGCGCCGCCCTGTCCTCGGTGATCCGGGACATCTCGCCCCGCCACCCGCTCGGCGCTGTCGTGCACGCCGCCGGGGTCTTGGACGATTGCCTGTTCACCGACCTGACCCCCGACCGGCTCGAGCGGGTGCTGGCACCCAAAGCGATCGCGGCTCGGCATCTCCACGAGCTCACCGCCGACATGAATCTGCGCGCGTTCGTGCTGTACTCGTCCATCGCCGACGTGGTCGGCACGGCCGGACAATCGAACTACGCGGCAGCCAACGCCTTCCTCGATGCGCTGGCCTACCACCGGCACAGCATCGGTCTGCCCGCCACCTCCATCGCGTGGGGACTGTGGCGGCAGTCCAGCGGTCTCACCGCCCATCTGGACGACACCGACCTGGCGCGTCTCGCCCGGCAGGGTCTTGCCCCGCTCGACACGGCAGGCGCGCTCGACGTCTTCGACCTGGCCCTGGAACAGGATGAGCCGCTCCTCGCCGCGACCGCCCTCTCGCCCATCGACCCCGCAGCGCCGCCCGTCGCGGTCCTGGCCGATCTGTCTCGGCACCACACCCCGTCATCAGTAGACGACGAATCCAACTCCGCCACAGAAGGTTTCCCACAACCTAAACTGCTGGGCCTGGCGCCCGGCGAACGGGTCAAAGCGCTGACGACCCTGATTCGTACCCACGCCGCTGTCGTGCTCGGACACCAGGACCCCGACGCCCTCGCCGCGGATCGGACCTTCCGAGACGCCGGGTTCGACTCGCTGTCCAATGTGGAGCTGCGCACTCGCCTCAGCGGCGCCACCGGCGTCCGGCTCACGGTCGCGGGAATCCTGGACCATCCGACCCCGACTCGCCTCGCCGTCTACATCAACGAGGTTCTCGAGCGAGACAGCGGCTCCCTACCCCCCGACCTCCCATAGGCGGAGAAATGCTTTCGAAGGGAAAACACATGCCAACAGGGGAAAACCTTCCGCGTGCTGCCGTTCGAACCGTCGGTGCGAACGATATCGAGGTACGCAACCTGCGGTTGTCCGACCTGGACCAGCTCGTGGACATGGAGCAAACCAAGTGGGACCACGAACAGGCGGCGACAGCCGAGGAACTGTTCGACAGAATCGATCGACTACCCGACCTCGCCGCGGGAGCGTTCGCGCCGGACGGGGACCGGCTCCTCGCGTCCATGTTCGCCCGACCGATCACCGAGGAAACGGTGCACGCGGCACAGAGTTGGCGGGCGTGCGCCTACGCCCCACTTCCCCCGCCGGGCAGTACCAATTGCGTGTTCGGCGTGAGCCTGACCAGCACCAGTTCCGCGGCGGCCGGAGCTCTCTTTCGCTCGTTCTTGCCGCAGCTTGCCGAATTGGGCTATCGCAACCTGTACGGCGGGTCGACCGTCCCCGGATTACGTGAATGGATCATGGCCAACCCGGAGGGTTCACCGGTCTCCTATGTGCGGGCGACCAACGACGACGGGACGCCCGTCGACCGGCAGCTTCGCTACTACTACTTGAACGGATTCACGACGATAGTCGCGGTCAAACCCAACTACTTTCCCCACCCGCAGTCCCTGGACTACGGCGCCGTGATCCACAGAAGTCTCTGATCGGGCTGTGAGTGCCGTGCGCGAGCCGAGGGGAGAAGAAATGCTGCAGCTACAACCGGCGACTGTGCCGTTGAGCGAGTACATCGCCAGAAAAGAACCAGCGTTCCTTCCGGGGCTGGCCGCCGATTGGCCCGCCGTGCACCGGTGGGATTTCGACTTCCTCGCAAAGCTGCGGCCAGAGTTGCCCATCGAGCTGGTTCGGGGCGATCGCGAAAGCGCCGCAACACATTTCACCGAGTCGACGCTGGGTGCGTACATGAAGTTCCTCGCGCACGACGAACCCGGCGAAGAAACCCTCTACCTCAAAGAATTCGATCTCTTACGCAGGTTCCCACAGCTTCAGGCCGACATACTTCCTCGAAAGAGGCTGTTCCCGAAGCATGTGGTCGCTCCGCCGCCCGGAGTCTGGGTAGGTCCCGCGGGCGCGCGCACCGGTGCGCACTACGACCTGCTCGGAAACATCGCCGTCGCGATCCGCGGAACCAAACGCTTCCGCATAGCACCACCCGGTTTCGTCGAAGACGCCGATGCGCTGTCGGCGAAATACGATCCGTTCGCGCGTCTTTCGGCTCGGCCGTTGGCCGAGATAGCAGCTGGTGCGACGAATTCCGGTCAGCGCCCGTTCGAAGTCGAGCTCCAGGCCGGTGACGCACTGTACGTGCCCGATCACTGGTGGCACGAGGTGTACAACCGCTCGCCGAGCATTCTGCTCAGTGGTTTCTTCGGCACCTACAAACACGTCGCGTCCTGCGCGATCCGGGTAGCGGCACGCCACATTCTGCACCTCGCGCGCCTCGATCGGGTCACCGCGTGCACCTGCCACGAAACCACAGCCTGACCTCGAGTCGCTGCCTTTCCGAACAAGGAGTACTGATGAGAGAGTTCGCCCTCGACGACTTGAGCCGACTGTATCGGGCGTGTGAAGGAGCCGATCTCGAGCTCACCGAGAAAACACTCGACGAGCCCTTCGAGGAACTCGGGCTGGACTCGCTCGGCACGATCGAACTGGCCGAACGAATTCAGCGGGAATGGCATGTCCGCATACCGATGCTGCTGCCGAACGAGACCGTCGAGATTCTCCGGACGCCGCGGCTCGCCCTCGAATACGTCAACAAGCTCTTGGCCGCGGCATACGAAAACCGATAGAAGGAGCTCGGCGATGACGCGATCGGTCGACGACCTGATCACCACGTTCTACCGCGGTTTGAGCGGCGACGTCGGTCTGCTGGACGACGTGATGGCTCCCGACTGGGTCGACGACTCGCCCGGGCCCGCGTCAGGTCGTGCCGGGATCGAAAGCCTTGTCGCCGCAGTCGATCACGCCTTCGCCGACTTCAGGATCGTCGTGCACGCGATCGTCGACGGACGCGGGTCCGACGGCAACGGGATGGTCGCGGTCCGCGGGGAGATGCGCGGCGTCCACGAGGGGGAGTGGCTCGGTGTTCCCCCCACCGGAAGAGCCGTCCGGATCCGGATCCACGAATTCCACCAGATCACCGACGGACTCGTTGTCCGGTCGTGGGGCCTCGAGGACTGGTTCGGATGGCTTCGCCAGGTGGGGGCCGCAGGCAGCGCTGAGCCCGGGATCTATGAAGGGAACGTAGCGACTCATGACTGAGCCTTCCCGCGAGATACCGACTGCGCCAGGTGCCCGGCCGGTGATCGGCCATCTCCTGCCTTTCGTGAAGCAGCCCTTCACCTTTCTGTCGCAGCTGCCCGAACACGGTGATCTCGTGAAGATCCGCCTCGGCCCGAAAACCGCTGTGGTGGTGTGTGATCCCGGACTCACCCGCAAGGTCCTGATCGACGACCGGACCTTCGACAAAGGCGGTCTGTTCCTGGACCGCGAGCGGGAGTGGCTGGGCGAAAGCGTCGCCACCTGCACACACAGCAAGCATCGGCACAAGCGCCGCCTGGCCCAGCCTGCCTTTCACCCCAGACGTCTCGCGGACTACGCGCACACGATGACAACCCAGATCGCCTCCGTCGTCGACGGTTGGCAATCGGGCCGAGTCCTCGACGTCTGTCCGGAAATGTTCACGATCACCTCCAAGGTCTTCGGCGCCGCCATGTTCTCCAGCACGCTCCCAGCGGGGGTGCTGCACGAGGTGATCGGCGATCTCACCGCCACCTTCGACGGCACTTTCCAACGCACGCTGCTGCCCGACGTGATCAGCAGGCTCCCGATTCCCAGCACCAGGCGGTACAACCACGCCAATCGGCGGTTGCGCACGACGATGAACGGCATCATCGCCGAACGGCGCGCGAGCGGCATCGACAACGGGGACCTGCTCTCGGCCTTGCTGACCGTCCACGATCGTGAAAGCGAGGCCCCCGGCACGATCGACGACGACGTCAGCGATGCCGTCGTGACGTTCTTCGTCGCGGGAACGGAAACCACTTCCTCCGCGTTGGCGTGGGTGCTGTACGTGCTCGCCGAGAACCCCGACATCGAGGCGCGGTTGCATGCCGAGGTCGATACAGTGCTCGCCGGCCGGCGGCCCGAATACGTTGATCTGGAGCGCCTTTCGGTCGCGAGCAGGATCGTCACCGAAACCCTTCGCCTCTATCCCCCTGCGTGGTTCTTCACCCGGAAGGTCACTGCAGACGTGGAACTCGGTCCCTACGAGCTGCCGGTCGGCAGCACCGTTGCGGTGAGCCCCTACCTCATCCACCGGCGGGCAGACCTCTACGACGATCCCGGCCGTTTCGATCCCGACCGGTGGCTGCCGGAACGCACGGCATCGCCGCCGGGAGCACTCCTGCCTTTCGGCGGTGGGGCGAGGAAATGTATCGGGGAAACCTTCGGGATGACGGAGGTGGTGCTTGCCTTGGTGATCATCGCGAGTCGCTGGCGGGTCGAGACCGTTCCCGGAACAAGCATGCGCCCCCCGCTGTCGGTGTCCCTGGTGCCAGGAGGACTGCGCCTGCGTGTGGTCGACCGCCGGGCCGGCGGCTAGGGGCTGAAGTGAGTCCGGACAGCGATGCGCAGCGTCCGGGCATCGTATTGCCGATGTGAAAGAGGTGTTCGGTGTTCGAATTGACCAGTGCTGAACAAGAATTGCTTCCGTCGGATGACGATGTCGAGTTCTATCGGGAGCACGGCTGGTTCATCACACCGCGCTTGTTCACCGAGGGGGCGGTCGACGACGCGTTGGACGCTTTGGAGGCACATCACCGGCGCGAGCGTGATTACGAGCTGCCGGGCGAGATCGACGAACTGTACGACTGGACCCCGGGCGCGGTGCACCAGATCCGCTTCAACGACTATGTCGCGCTGACCAATCGCCGCCTCCGCGATTTCATGCTGCGGCCGATGGTCGCGGCCGTCGCCGCACGGTTGGCGCAGACGAGTCAGATCAGATTGTGGCAGAGCAGCATTGTGTACAAGCAACCACAAACCGGCGGCGGCGATACCACTATCGGATGGCACGCCGAACGCGCCTACCTGCGTACCTGTACCTCCACCAATATGTTGACCGCGTGGATCGCGCTACAGGATTGCGACGAGTCCATGGGTCCGGTGGTGATGATCGACGGAAGCCACCGCTGGCCGGATACCGAGGAAATTCGTGCCATCAGATACGGTCGAACATTCTTCGGTGCCGATCCCGCGTTGTTGCAGGACCGCCTCGAGCGGACCGGCATGCCACTGCGCACCGTTCCCATGTTGTTGCGCAAGGGCGAAGTCAGTTTCCATCACTGCCTGACGCTGCACGGCAGCGGCCCCAACCTGAGCGGGCGGGCCAGGGTCGGTGCGACGGTGGATATGCAGGATCGCCCGAATCGCTATCAAGCGGTCTACGACCGATCGGGAGAACTGCTCACCACGGCGAACGACCGGATGTGCCGCAGGCTGCCGAACGGCGATTTCGACTACAGCGACCCCGCGATCTGTCCGGTGCTGTGGGACGAGTAGGAACGAGGAATCATGTTCGAATTGTCACCGGCCGAACAGCAATTGCTGCCATCCGGCGAGGACGTCGAGTTCTATCAGCAGCACGGCTGGTTCGTTACTCCACGTTTGTTCACCGACGAAGTGGTCGATGCCGCGTCGGCTGCGTTGGCTGCGCATCACCGGGGCGAGCGCGACAGGACGTTACCTGTCACGCTCGACGAGGTGGACGACTGGATCGAGGGTTCGCCGCACCGTCTCCGGTTCAATGATCACGTCGCACTGACCAGCGAACGTCTCGGAAGTTTCATGCTCCAGCCGTTGATCGGGGCCATCGCGGCGCGACTGGCGCGGACCGGTCAGATCAGGCTCTGGTTGAGCAGCTTGATATACAAACCACCGCGCACGGAGCACACCATCGAATGGCATTCCGACCGTGTTCATTGGCGCACCTGCACCTCCACCAAGATGTTGACCGCATGGATCGCGCTACAGGACAGTGACGAATCCATGGGACCCGTCGTCATGATCGACGGGAGTCACAGATGGTCGGATACCGAGCAGATACGCGCGATTCGCTATAACGACGAGTTCATTCTCGGCGCCGACCCGGCGAAGGCGGACAGTTTGCTCATGAGTACCGGAATGCCGATTCGGCGCGTGCCGCTGTTGCTACGCAAAGGGCAGGTGAGTTTCCACAGCTGTATGACGATTCACGGCAGTGGCTCGAATCTGAGCAACCTCGCGCGAGTGGGACTGATCGTGCACATGCAGGATGGCGCGAACCGATACCAGCGAATCTACGACGAAACGGGACAATTGCAGTCGCATGTCAACGATCAACTGTGCGGCAGACTCCCGAACGGGGATGTCGACTACAGCGACCCCAAGATCTGTCCCGTGCTCTGGGATGCGACTTCGTTGTAACGGTGGGCCGTAAGCCGTCCTGGAGGTGCGGGTACGCGCCGCAGGGCGGCGCGGTTCGCGGGACGGTGGTGACCGGTCACGTCAGGGGAGGTCGGCCCCCGGTACGTAGTCGTTGTGGGGCACGGCCTTTGCCCACAACGCGTCACGTATGGCGATCGCGCGGGCGACTTCGACCGGGTCGTGCGTCAGGCCGTAACCCACGAAATCCTCCGCGTCGAACAAGGTCCAGGCGAGTGTGTCGTCGTCGATCAGGCACCACTCGTCCGTGGTGTAGTCCTCCGGCGGGCACCAGTGCCGGGGGAGCCAGCGAATGTCTTCACCGTGTGCCTGGTTGCGATCGGTCACCGCGTGGAGAAAACGGATGTAATCGGTCAGGGGTTCGGTGACCACCCGCACGCGTTGCATAGCGACTCCTCGTGCGGTGGTCGCGTCGCTCAGATCTTCCCATTCCTTCCACAACACCGGGTAGTCGTCCGGGTCGAGCGGTACCAGGCCGGCCTGGTATCGACGCATCGGTTCGTGTTCGTCGCTCACGACGTGGTCGTCTTCCACCTCGAATTGAAAGGCACGATACCGGGCCTGCTCGAACAGCGAAGCCAGCTCGGCGCGGGGGAGAAACAGCATCGTCACCACGCTCCGTTGATCGAGGGGCGGATCCCGGCATGCCCAGAGGTGTTCGGGTCCGTCATATTCCGGCATCGTTCGGACAGCCTGTCGGCAACCCGTGTCATGAATTCTTTGCCACTGATCGGCGGCCGTTCCGGTTGAAATCCCGGTAGAACTTCGAGAGTCGCCGCCTCGTAGGGATGAAGTGTATAGAGGACAGTCACCCGGGGCACGGCGCGCTGGGCGGGATCGCGTGGCACGCTGACACGATGTGTGCAGGCGCGAAAGCGATTGTCGCTGATATAGCTGAGCCATTTCCCACTGATGACGACAAGGGAGTCGGCCGGCGTGTACACCCTGCTCCACGCCTCGTTCTGCGGGCGATATACCTGTAGTCCTTCGACCGGGCTTCCGGTCATCAAACTGAGCAGCCCGTAGTCCTCGTGGGACAGCACGCGCGCGGGCGAGGCGAGGTCCTCGATGGGTGAGCTGATCGGTGGGTAGTGATTCAACCTCAGGACGTCGTTCGTGGGGGAGATGTTCTGGTCGTAGAGCGACGGATCGACGTCGAGGTATTGCAGCAGGGCTCTGCCGAGCTGCTGGGTCAGCTCCTCGCACGCGTGCCAGAATTTTCTGAATGCTGATTCGTATTTCTCGTCGGGCCAGTAGCCGAGAGCCGCGTCCGCGTCTTCGCCGGTGATTCGGAACGCTGATCGGTCGAATTCCCACGCTTCCACCGCATGTGGCAGCGCAGGCATACTTTCCTGGAGCGGAACGTACCCCAGATAGTAGGGTTCGCCGTATGCGCAGTCCGTCGAAACGAACTTCATCTTCTGGTCTTCGGGCACCGTTGTGAAAATGTTCAGTGCGTTGCGATCGATGGCCTGAAGTTCGTCGGCGTCGATTCCGTGGCCGGTCAATATCGCGATACCGACGTCCACCATGGCGGTACCGAACCGGTCGATGAAACGATCTCGTGCTGCCGGGGCGCCACGCAGGTCCGCCATGTCGCAGACCTGTGGTCGGAAATCATCGTCGAAATTGTCCTCGCGGCTCTCGACGAGTGTGTATCCGGAATATGCTCGGTCGGTTTCCGGGACTCCGAAATCGGATACCGCATCGTTGGTTTCTTTGTCGCTCACGTCTTCACCCCTGACGGACGATGATATCCAAGCACAACAACTCGGGCAGGCGCCCGGGAAATAGTCGAGGAGAGGTACACGATAGAAGCACGGACCGGATCTGTGAATCACTGAAAGCGTGATCGTCCGCGTCTCGGTTGTCGCGGGTCTGTGCTGTATTCAACATCGCATCACCACGGGCGTGCTGTCAATAGATGTCGCACATTACGGAGCTCTCGTGTCAAGCCCTGTGGACCGCGACTCCGGAGCGCATCGCCTCGGATCATCCAGTCCTGCTTCGGCTTCCGAAAACGCGCCGAACGCCGCCGTAATTCGGTCATCCGTGCACCCTCGACGTCGGCTGGTCGACCGGCTCGCCGCTCGCTGTGGAGCGCGGGTTCCGGTTGTGCCGCGCACGATTTCGAGATCTGTCGCCGGATTCCTGTGTGACACTTGAGATTCGGATCATGCGTGAGGTCGTCGCAAGGGGTTGGTGGCGGACCTCGGAACGAAATCGGATGTCGCTCGCGATGCCGGTAGAGCCCGGCACCTCGCCCGCGACGGCTCTGAAAGGTGCGTTGCGATATGAGCACTACCGCGGACCGACGGACGTTCCTGAAGGCCACCGCGCTCGTCGCGGTGGCGGAAGCCCTCGGAGTATCGGCGTTGCTGTCGGCATGTTCGGGCGGGTCCCGTGGAGCCGGGACGTTCGGTGACACGATCCGCTTCGGGTTCCTGGCCGACATGCAGGTACCCGACCCCGACATCTTCTACGAGGGCGAGGGTCTACAAGTGACCCTGAACGCCTACGAAGGCTTGGTCGCCTACGCCCCCGATTCGTCCGAGATCGTGCCCGGCCTGGCCGAGTCGTGGACGGTCACCGACGACGGGCTCACCTACATGTTCAAGCTCCGTGCCGGCGTCACCTTTCACGACGGCACGCCGATGACAGCCGCCACGATCATCAAAAGCTATGAACGACGCTCGTCGATCGGGCAAGCACCCGCCTACCTGATCGCCGACGTCGAGTCGATGTCCGCGCCCGACGACTCCACGCTCGTGATCGAACTCGCCCATCCGGTCCAACCGTTCCTCGACTACCTCGCCTGCCCGTGGGGACTCAAAGCAGTCAGCCCGACCGCGATACAGGCCCACAGCGTGAACGGTGACCTGGCTCAGGACTGGTTGAGCACCCACGATGCGGGAACAGGCCCCTATCGGATCACCGAATTCGTGCCGAGCAGTCACTACACGCTCACCGCGTACGACGGCTACTGGGGAACGAAACCGGAATTCACCACCCTGCGGATCGAGATCATCCCGGACATCATGTCGCAACGCCTGTTGCTCGAGCAGGGCCAGCTGGACATGATCACCAAGGGTCTGCCGATCGCCGCGATCGAGGCGATGCGGGCGAACCCGGCGTTGACCGTGACGGAGCACCCGACGGCGTTCAAATCGTCGATCTTCCTGAACTGGAAGAAGGGCCCGTTCGCCGATACCGCGTTCCGCCAGGCGATGCGCAAGGCGGTGGACGTTCCCGCGCTGATCGAGCCCGCCTACGGCCCGACCGTCGCACGATCCACCCAGTTCTACCCGGCCGGAGTGCTGCCGGAAGGCGCCGCACCGGATGCGCCGGACCACGACACCGCCGAACTGAAGGCATTGATCGCGAAACTGCCGGACGGCGACAAGCGGATCGACGTCGCCTACGACGAGGCCGGTGGCGCCACCGATGCCCGTGTCGCCGAACTCCTCCAGACGCAGCTGGCCGCGTTGGGACTGGCCGCGACGGTACGGGCCATGCCGACCTCGCAGGTATTCGCCCTGCATTCGACACCGGTCGGGCAGCAGCCGCACATGCTGGTCCACGGGTCCGGCGGCGACGCGCTCAACGCCGACACCACACTGCGGATCTTCTTCCGCACCGGCGTCTCGCCGATCAACTGGTTCAACTATTCGGACACCACGCTGGACGCCGTCATGGACGCCGGGAAACGATCACTCGGCAAAGCCGAGGCCGAACGGTACTGGGTCGAGGGCGCCGAGATCGTGATGGGTCAGGCCTGGATCATCAACCTCTGCGATATCGAGGACGTGATCGTGACCGGTTCGGGCATCGGCGAGATCGTCCATACGCTGCTCGGCACGGGCATGGTTCCTGTCAACCTGCTCCGGAAGGTGACAGCGAGGTGAAGCACTTCCGCAAAGGAGCAGCCGACGGGGACGAAGGCGGCCGCGTTCCGCGTGCATGTGTCAGCGACCTCGAGGTGACGTTCCGCCACCGGGGCGTCGCGGTGCGCGCGGTTCGGGGAGTGAGCATCGAGATCGCGGCCGGGGAGATCATCGCGCTCGTGGGCGAATCCGGTTCCGGCAAGAGCGTTTTGGGGCTGAGCCTGCTCGGACTGCCGGTGGGCGACCCACCTGCCGTCGTCACCGGGCGGGCCGAGGTGTGTGGTGTCGACCTGATTGCCGCCTCACCGGCCGAGCGACGGAGAGTCCGGCGCGCGCATCTGGGTGCGGTGTTCCAGAATCCGATGACTTCGCTGAACCCGACGATGCGGATCGGCGAGCAGGTGCGGGAGGTCGCGGGCTCGACCGCGGAGGCGGTCCGGCTGCTCGATCTGGTCGGCATCCCACAGCCAGGTCGCAGGCTGCGCTCGTATCCGCACGAACTGTCGGCGGGAATGCGGCAACGAGTCATGATCGCGATCGCGATCGCCACGCGACCGGACCTGATCATCGCCGACGAGCCGACGTCGGCGCTCGATGTCACGGTGCAGGCGCAGATTCTGGCCCTGCTCCGGGACCTGCGGGCCGAACTCGGCTGTTCGGTATTGCTGATCACCCACGAGATAGGCGTCGCCGCCGCGGTCGCCGACCGGGTCGCGGTCATGTACGGCGGGCGCCTGGTCGAGGTCGGCGCCATGGCCGACGTCCTCGCCACTCCCGCGCACCCCTACACCGTCGGCCTTCTGGATTCGCGCCTCGATCTCAGCCTGCCGGTGAACCACCGAATACCTGTGCTGACAGGCATGCCACCGGATCCCCGGGACCCAGCGCCGGGTTGCCCGTTCGCTCCGCGATGTTCGCTTCGCACCGAGGACTGTGCGAAGTCGCCGATCCCGCTGACACCGGCCGGTTTCCACGCGGGCGAGGCCGCGTGCATCCTTCCGGCAGAGGTCGACCGGAACCGAGCGCGTGGGCCGGCCTCCGCCTTCCCGCCGTTGGAGGAGCCCGAGCGCTCGCGACCGGCAGTCCGGTGCCGCGGTGTCGGCAAGAGCTTCCGCCTTCGCACCGGGTCGGTCAGGCGCGAGGTGCATACGGTGCTGTGCGACCTCGACCTGCAGGTGGGAGCAGGCGAAGCCGTCGCGGTGGTCGGCGAGTCGGGGTCGGGAAAATCGACTCTGCTCAGGCTGATCGCGGGATTGGAGAAACCGGACCGCGGCGTCGTCGAGGTGTCCGGTACGTCGACGCAGATGATCTTCCAAGACGTCAGCGCGTCGCTGACACCGTGGCTGACCGTCGAGCGACAGGTCGGTGAACGGCTGCCGAGGACACTCGGCCGGGCCGAGCGCCGGGCCCGGGTGATCGCCGCCCTCGAACGCGTGGGGCTCCCGGCGGCCGTCGCCGACCTGCGTGCCGACAGTTTGTCGACAGGGCAGCGGCAGCGCGTGGCGTTCGCGCGGGCGACGATCGTCGTTCCCGACGTATTGCTGTGTGACGAGCCGACTTCGGCGCTGGACGCACCACTGGCGGCGTCGACGTTGAACCTGATCCAGACGCTGCGACGCGAGTTCGGGCTGACGGTCGTCTTCGTCACCCACGATCTGGCCGCGGCGCGTTTCGTCGCCGACCGCATCGCCGTGATGTTTCGCGGCGAGATCGTCGAGATCGGCGCCGCCGAGAAGGTCGCCCACGCACCGTCGCACCCCTACAGCAAGGCGCTGGTGGAAGCCGTACCGAATATCGGGAGCGCACCGGAACAGCGGCTCGCCGAGCCGGCAGGTGCCGTGCCGGCGTCGGCGCCGTTGACCGGCGGTGCCGACGTCGAAACGGCGGCTGTAGCGGTGCGCGGACGCGTGAAACCGAGTGAGGTGATCACGTTGTGTGTGCTCGCGACGCTGATCGTCGTCATGCTCGGCGCACCCTGGCTCGCGCCGTACGACCCCGATCTCCCCGTCGGGAAGCCCGTATCCCCGCCCGATGCGGCGCACTGGCTCGGTACCGATGAGGTCGGGCGCGACATCGCGAGCCGCGTGTTGGTCGGCATGCGCGCCAGTTGGTGGGGCGCCCTGTGCGTGATCGCCTCGGGAATCGTCATCGGCGGGACCGTGGGAGCGGTCGCGGGCACCCTCGGCGGAATCGTCGACCGGATCCTGATGCGGATCACCGACATCTTCATCGCCCTGCCTGCGGCCTTGCTCGCAATCGCCGTCGTAGCAGCGATCGGGCCGTCGTATGGTCATACGCTGGTGGCGGTGGCACTGGTCTGGTGGCCGTTGTACGCGCGAGTCGTGCGGGGCGAGGTGACAAGACTCCGATCGCAGCCGCACATCGACGCCGCACGGATGTCCGGTGCAGGCAGCTTCGAACTCGGCCGGCTCCACCTGCTTCCGGGCGCATGGCCGCCGACCATTGTCGCGGCGAGTCTGGACGTCGGCGCCTTGATCCTGATGCTGTCCGGACTCTCCTTCATCGGTCTCGGTGCCCCCGCCCCCGCTCCCGAGCTGGGCGCGATGTCCGCGAGGGGACTGCCGTACCTGCTCGATTCCTGGTGGGTGCCGATCATGCCCGCGATCGGACTGTTGGTGCTCGCCACGATCGCCAACCTCGCCGGCGATGTCATCCGCGACCGCCTCACCGATCGCTGACCGCAGGCCGGGATCGCCTCTCCTCCAGCGCAAGGGAGAACTCCGAATGCTCACAGTCATAGCCCGGCGCGCCGGTGGGACTGTCCTGGTGTTGCTCGCGCTCGTCGCGGTGGTGTTCGTGCTGCGGCAAGTCTCGCCGGTGGACCCCGCCCGCGCGGTCGTCGGCGACCGGGCCTCCGCCGAGGTGGTGGAACGAGCACGCGAGGATCTCGGTCTCGATCGGCCGCTGCCCGTGCAGTATGCCGAATACGTCGAAAGGGCGGCGACCGGCGACCTCGGGCAGTCCGCGGTGACCAGGCGACCGGTCAGCTCCGATATCGGCGAATTCCTGCCCGCCACAGCGGAACTGATCATCTGCGCGTTCGCGCTCGCGGTTCTGCTCGGTGTGCTGCTCGGCACGGCGACGGCACTGCGCTGGCCAGGATCGGGTGCGCTGCGAGTGGTGTTGATCGGCGGATCATCGATGCCGATCTTCCTCGCGGCATTGCTCGCGATCCTGGTGTTCTACAAGGAATTCGGCGTCCTCCCCGCTCGCGGTCGCAGTTCCTACGCCGACGCGCCCGACGGGCCCACCGGGTTCCTGCTCGTCGACTCCGTACTCGCCGGGCGGCCGAGCGTATTCCTCGATGCCGTCGAGCATCTGATCCTCCCCGTGGTCTGCTTGTCCCTGGTGCCCGCCGTCGCGATCGGCCGGGCCCTGCGCAGCAGCTTGCAGCACACGCTGCGCTCGGACTTCGTTCGCACCGCCCGCGTCAAAGGCCTCACCGAGCTACGCGTCCTCGGTAGACACGCCATGCGCAATTCGGTGAGCTCGACACTGTCGATCGCGGGCATGCAGGTGGCCGCCATGTTCGGCGCCGACATCGTGCTGGAGCTGATCTTCGCCTGGCCAGGCATCGGCCTCTACACCGCCCAAGCGGTGAAAGCCGGTGACTACACCACGATCGCCGGGATCACCCTGATCCTCGGCGCGATCTACGTCCTGACGAACTTCCTCGTCGACCTCGCTCAAGCAATCGCCGACCCGCGGACGTCTGAAACCGCTGCGTGACAACAGTTGCCGTCATCGAATCGCTGGACCAATAGTGGGTGGGGCGCTCCAGGGTTCCACTTCGTTCGCTGTTTCACCCTCTCGAAGCCTGGCGTGGCGAAAGTCTGTCCGACAAATCATGTTTCACCTCTCTCCTCATGTGGGATGGTGCCGGGATGCTGATCGAATACGGAGTGTGGGGTTCGCGATTGGTACTGGCCGGGGCCTTCGGGTTGTCGACGTGGGGGAAGTTGGCGAACGGGCCCGCGACACGGAAGGCGGTGGTGGACTTCGGGATACACATCAGGTGGGCACCCGCTGTAGCGATCGGGTTGCCGGTCGTCGAGGGGTCGGTGGCTGCCGGGATATTGCTGCCGTGGACGGCGGGATTCGCAGGCGCGGTCGCCTTGCTGCTGCTGGTGTGTTTCACCGCGGCGATCGTGCGATTGCTGCTACGGGGTGAGCACCCGAACTGCTCCTGTTTCGGTGCTGTGAACGCGGAGCCCATCGGGCCCGCGCCCTTGGTTCGAAACGCCCTACTGGTTGCCCTCGCCGCGCTGGTCACGGTAGGTGCGCTGCGATACCCGCAGGTCCCCGGCAGTTTGCCCGCCGAGGCCGCGGTCGGCCTCATGCTGATCGTGACGATAGCGGCGGTTCTGTGCTGGGCTCTCGGCGAACTGCGTTGGCTTCGTCGGCGGGTCGACGAACAGGCTTTGTCGACCCTCGGGGCCGAGGGCTTGCCGGTCGGCGCGGTGGCGCCCGAGTTCGAGTTGCAGGCTGTCGAGGGTGAGCGGGTCGATCTGGCGTCGCTCTTGTCGCCTGGTAGGGCAGTGCTACTCGTATTCGTCCACCCAGGATGTGAAATGTGCGCGGCGCTGGCACGTGAGCTGCCCCGATGGCAGTCGCGGGTGCGTGACGTATTGACGATCGTGCTGGTCGGCAACGGTGATCTCACCGAGCACGCCGCGTGGGGCCGTGCACAGGAGGTGGGCGACATCCCCGTGCTGGTGCAGCAGGGCAACGAGGCGGCCCTCCGCTACCGGGTCCGGGGAACACCGTCGGCGGTGCTGGTCGGCGCGGACGGTCGGGTCGCGGCCGCTGTCGCCCGGGGTGCCATCGCGGTTCGTGAGCTGATCACCTCGGCGAAGTCGGGAGCGGGGCGGCAAACAACGCGTCGAGACGAACTCATCTCAGGGACACGCCGATAGGCGCTCCCGTCACGCCCGTTTCATGAAAGGAAACCGGCAGCGTCCCCAAAACGGTTGATTCCCAACATCTTTCGGGAGCATTGCGGACACCCGGCTGCGATCCGGCCGATACACTCGACCTCGCAACACGCTCGGCAACCCATTCGCTCGAACACATCGACAAGGGGAACGGTCATGGCGCACTTTGCATTCACCGACTACAGCGGGAAAGAGTTCATTTTCCAGCTGGACAATGAGCAACGGATCGCCGAGGCACGGCGCATCCTGTCGGGCGACGAGACGATGTCCGTCCATGTGATGGGCAGGATCCGCAAGACCACGCAGAGCTACAACCCGGAGTGGAGCTTCCACCTCGATCCCGACACCATCACCTTCTTCACCATGGCCATCGAAGTCTGCGACTCCAGCATCACCTACACCGAGGACCACCTCGACGAAGCGGGCGGGGCATTCTTGCCGGGGGCCTTCTGGTGCCCGTGGTCGTCGCGGCTCACTCGGGAAGTGACGGCCTCGGTCAACGCCTGACGTCGCGTTCCTGCCGGCGCTGTGAGCGTCGGCAGGAATGCTCGAATCGCAGCCGGCCCCGGGGTATCAGTGATTCACGAGATCGCGGTACGTACCGAGGATGCTGCGGATGGAGGATGTCACCGGGAGGTGGCCGTCGAGCGGTGTCCAGGCGTACCGCGCGTGGGCGGTGAGTCGAATCGGTTCGAAGGCCGCTACATCCACGGCGAAATGCAGGCGGCGGACGCGGTGCGCGTCGGGCGACAGGTAGTCGAAATCGCCTACGTGGTGGCGGATCCCGGTGACGACCAGCCCTATTTCCTCGCGCACCCCACGGGCTACCGCCGCGGCGAGGGTTTCACCGGGCTTCACGGTGGCCCCGGGAAGCTTCAGCGGGACCTTGACCGGGCCGCTGTCGTGACGCTCCAGGAGTAGTACTGTTCCGTCGCGTTCGATGATCACACCGACTCTCGGAGCGGTGCCGTCGACCTCGGCTTGGCGGGCCAGTTCTTCCAACTCCGATGCGGAGACCATGGGACTTACCGACTTCCGATTCCGGATCCGACCTCGCCGGATCCGACGACTGTATCGATTGAATAGGTTACCCCTCGACACCAGGTCGACGCGCTCGAATAGCGCGGCCGTGGCAGCCGCGAATCGCGTCGAGGGTCACTCTGCTGTCGGCGAGGATCGGGAGAACCCCGGATCGGTGCGGAAGGCGCGCACGATCAGGTTGGCGGCCTCGGTGCAGATGGTGTCGGCTTCGGTGCGGGGGAGCGGGATCGTGCCGTACATCGACGCGTGCAGACCCTGTTGGACGAGCAGCGAGACGAACTGACGGGCCGCGGTCGCGGGGTCCTCGACATCGAGTTCACTGCGGGAGCGCAGCAGGTCGGCGATCTGGGCCACCAGCTGTTTCGGTTCGCCGTCGGCGCAGGCGGGGCGCAGCGACGGGATCCGGGCGACCTCGCTGATGATGAGACGGCGCAGAGCGGACGCCCGCTCGTCGAGCAGCACCCGAAGGACGCGGTGGCCGATCTCGACGAGCGCGGCGGTGACGTCGGTGCGATCCGACCCGGCGATCGCGGTGCCGAAGGTCGTTGCCACCTGGGCGCGTTCGTGCTCGACCGCGGCAAGGAACAGGGTCTGTTTGTCGCCGAAGTGGTTGTAGGCGGTCTGTTTTGCCACGCCGGCCCGTTCGGCGATCACGTCGAGGGTTGCCCGCTCGTAGCCGTCGCGCAGGAATGTGTCGATCGCGGCGTCGAGGATGGCTCGCCGCTTACCCGGATCACCCCCTGGGGGGCGGCCGCCGGGTCCGGTCGATCGCGTTGCCGATGTCGACATGTCCGTCGGCGCCTTTCACGGATGAGTGGCCTGGGTCACCAAGACTGTGGGTGGACGAGCCAGTCTATCTACTATTTACTGGACTGGACTGACTAGTCTAAGTAACTCGAGCCGCGGAGGTTTCATGACGGCGACATCGACCGATCTACTGGCGCTCGACGCGGCGGCGCAGGACATGTTGTTCCGCGCCGCCCGCACCGCCAACACGTTCACCGACGAGCCGGTGACCGACGAGCAGTTCCGGGCCGTCTACGAACTCGTGAAGTTCGGGCCCACCTCGATGAACCAGCAACCGCTGCGCGGTGTCCTCGTGCGGTCGGACGGAGCCAAATCGAAGCTGGTCGAGGCGATGACCGACCGCAACAAGGACAAGACCGCGCGGGCGCCGCTGACAGTCGTGGTCGCGGCCGATCTCGACTTCCACGACGAGTTGCCCAAACTCGTTCCGTTCATGGAGAACCCGCAGAACGTCTTCGCCGATCCGGCGGTCCGGGAGCCCTCGGCCACGTTCAACGCCGCATTGCAGGTTGCCTACCTCATCGTCGGCATTCGCGCGGCGGGTCTGGCCGCGGGCCCGATGGTCGGCTTCGACGGCGACGCCGTGCGACGAGAGTTCTTCCCCGACGGCAGGCATGTCCCGCTGTGCGTCATCAACATCGGCAAGCCGGGCCCGGACGCCTGGATGGGACGGCTGCCACGGCTGGAGTACGACGAGGTCTTCGCCACCGCCTGAATATCGCGCCATGGCGCAACTCTGATCAGTGGATAGGCACAATGACTGCTACATCGAATATTTCGACCATTCCTGTACCACACGCGGTCAACGACGCCGGGTCGGTGGCTCAGATTCTCCTGCACGCCGCCCGGCACCACCCCACGAGCGGCACGACCTACCTGCAGCGCACCGGCGACGGACCGACCGTGCGGGTGCACCGTTCGTACCCCCAACTGCTCGACGAGGCCTTGTCGCTCACCGGTGCGTTGCGCGACCGCGGGGTGCGTCCGCAGTCGAAAGTCGCTCTCCTGCTCGATGATCACGAAGACTTCGTCACCGTGCTATGGGCGTGTTTCCTCGGCGGGTTCGTGCCGTGCCCGATGGTCGCCCAGCCCACCGACCCGACGCGCTGGGCGAGCGCGTTGCGTCATGTCGACGAATTGCTGGAACGCCCACTCGTCGTGACGTCACAGTCGACCGAAGACACCATGCCGGCGGTTCCCGGATTGGCAACGGTGACGGTGGAATCGTTGCGCACCGGCGAACACGAGCCCACTCCGTACCTCGCCTCCGCCGACGACCTCGCGCTGCTGGTACTCACCTCCGGATCCACCGGAAACGCCAAAGCGGTGGCACTCACCCACGGCAATCTGCTCAGCTCCATGGCGGCCAAAGCCGCGGTACAGCACCTGGATCCCGACGACATCACCTTCAATTGGATCTCGTTCGATCACGTCGCTGCCCTGCTCGAAACGCATCTGCTGCCGCTGTATTGCGGTGCGCGACAGATCCATGCGCCGAGTGAGGTGGTCGCCGACGATCCGATGGAATTCCTGCGGATCATCTCCCGCCACCGGGTGTCCATGACCTTCACACCCAATTTTTTGCTCGGGCAACTGAATGCGCTGTTCGAACCCGAAATCGACGGCGCCCGTCTCGAACTGAGCTGTCTGCGGCATATCGTGAGCGGCGGCGAAGCCAATGTCGTCGCGACCGGGACACGGTTCCTCGACACCTTCGCCGCCTACGGTCTGCGCGAGACCGCGCTGTGGCCGGCGTTCGGGATGACCGAGACCTGCGCGGGAAGTATCTACAATCGCGACTTCCCGAACGCCGACGCCGGGCAGGAGTTCGCCGCCGTCGGACATCCGGTGCCCGGATTACGGCTGCGGGTCGCCGACCAGGAGGGGCGATCGTTACCCGCGGGTGCCGCCGGGGAGGTGCAGCTGCGTGGTCCCATGGTCACCCGCGGCTACTTCAACAACGACGAGGCCACCCGCGCGGCGTTCACCGCCGACGGCTGGTTCCGCACGGGCGACCTCGGCCGGTTGACCGACGGCAGGCTCACGCTGGTCGGCCGCAGCAAGGACAGCATCATCGTCAACGGCGTGAACTACTTCAGCCACGAGATCGAAACGGCCGTCGAAGAACTCGACGGCATCGCCCGTGGCTATGTGGCCGCGTTCCCGACGCGTCGCCCCGGCAGTGACACCGAACAGCTCGTGATCGCCCTGCACGCCGAGACCGCCGACGAAGCCGACCTCCACCGCCTACTGACGGCCGTCCGTTCCACGGTGGTGCTGCTGTGCGGGTTCCGCCCCGGATTCATTCTGCCCCTGAGCAAAGCGGACTTCCCGAAGACGAGTCTTGGCAAGACCTTGCGGCCGCGCATGCGCCAACAGCTCGAATCAGGTGGCTACGACCACGTCATCGCCGACACCGCGGCACTCACGACCCGCCAGCTCGGTGGATACTCGGCACCGCAGGGGGGTACCGAGTCGATCCTGACCGATGTCTACGCGGAGCTGTTCGATGTTCCGGCAACCGAAATCAGCGCCACGGCCAGCTTTTTCGACCTCGGCGGCACCTCGCTGGACATCCTTCGGCTGCAGCAGCAGATCGCGCGCCGCTTCGGGGTGGCGGATCTGCCGATCATCGCCATCCTCACCGCACCCTCGGTGCGGGAGCTGGCAGCTGTCGTGGACGGGGGCGGTGGCGGGCCGCGCCGTTACGATCCGATCGTGGGGTTGCAGACCAGCGGTACGAAGACGCCGCTGTTTTGTGTGCACCCCGGTGTCGGCGAGGTGCTGGTGTTTGTCAATCTGGCCAAGTACTTCGTCGGCGACCGCCCGTTCTACGCGCTGCGCGCCCGCGGTTTCAACAAGGGGGAGGAGCCGTTCCACACGTTCGACGAGATGGTCGATGTCTATACGAGCGCCATCCGACGGCGGCAACCGCATGGTCCGTATGCCCTGGCCGGTTATTCCTTCGGCGCCGCGGTGGCGTTCGAGATCGCCAAGCGGCTCGAAGCCGAGGGTGAACGGGTCGATTTCCTCGGCAGCTTCAACCTGCCACCGCACATCAAATACCGCATGGACGAGCTCGATTTCACCGAGACCGCGACGAATCTCGCGATGTTCCTCGACCTGATCACCAAGCGGCAGGCCGTCGAACTGCCCGCCGAATTGCGAGCGCTGTCCAAGGGGGGCCAGCTCGCTCGCCTGATCGAACTGGCCCCGCCCGACCGCGTCGCCGAACTCGACCTGGATCTGACGAAGTTCACGGCCTGGGCCGAACTCGCCGACGGGCTCACCGGCCTCGGCCGTACCTACACGCCGAGCGGTGCCGTTCGCTCGATGAGTGTGTTCTGCGCGGTCCCGTTGCGCGGCACCAAACAGGACTGGATCGACAACGAACTGCGCCGGTGGGACGAATTCACCACCGAGGCGAACCGCTACATCGATGTGCCCGGTGAGCACTACACATTGATGGGACCACGGCACGTCACCGCGTTCCAGTCCATTCTGCGCAAAGAACTCGACCGCGCGCTGGCACAGGCCGACGCCGACCGATAGGGAGAAATACGTTGCAGGGCAAGAAGATTCTGATCACCGGCGGCACGGGGCAGGTCGCCAGACCGGTCGCCGAGGCGCTCGCCGCCCACAACGAGGTCTGGTGCCTCGGCCGCTTCGGCACACCGGGTGTCGAGGACGAACTGCGCGCCGCCGGCGTGACCACCCGGCACTGGGACATGAACGACACGACGGCCGCGGATTACGCGCAGCTGCCGACCGATTTCACCCACGTGCTGCACTCGGCGGTCCACCGCGGTGACGGCACCGATTTCGAGGACGCGCTCACCGTCAACTCCACCGCGTGCGCGCGGCTGATGACCCACTGCCGCACCGCCGAGGCGTTTCTGTTCGTGTCGACCGGCGCGCTGTACAAACGGCAGACCCTCGACCACGCCTATCGCGAATCCGACCCGATCGACGGTGTCGCCGACTGGCTGCCCACCTACCCGGTCGGCAAGATCGCGGCCGAAGGCACCGTGCGAGCGTTGGCGAACACACTCGAACTGCCGACCACGATCGCCCGGCTCAATATCGCCTACGGTCCCGGCGGATACGGTGGGGTGCCCATGCTGTACTTCAAGCGGATGCTGGCAGGCGAACCGATTCCGGTTCCGCTCGAGGGGCAGAATTGGTGTTCGCTGCTCTACACCGACGACCTCGTCGCCCAGGTTCCCGCGCTGTGGAACGCGGCGTCGGTACCTGCCAGGGTGGTCAACTGGGGTGGTGACGAGTCGGTCGGGATCACCGATTGCGTCCGTTACCTCGAAGAACTCAGTGGCATCGAGGCGCAGCTCGTCCCGTCCGAGGTCACCCGCGAGACCTACCAGTTCGATCCCGAAATGCGCCGCTCCATCACCGGCCCCTGCACCGTCGACTGGCGCGAGGGAATCCGGCGCACCCTCGCCGCGCACCACCCCGCGCACGTCCGTGAGGTGACGCCGCGATGAACCACACTCAGGTGACGACCCCGAACATCGCGGTAATCCGCACCGCGTACGAGGGTTTCGCGACCCGCGATGTCGGCAAGATCCTCTCCGCCATGCACGACGACGTCGAGTGGGTGCACCCCGACGGCATGCACAAATACGGCCTGGGCGGAACCAAGATCGGCCACGACGGGATCAAGGAGTTCCTCGCTCGCGTCCCGTCGGTGCTCGGCGGCATGGTCCTCGACCCGGCCGAGTTCATCGAACAGAACGACCGCGTCATCGTCCTGGGCACACGCCAGGTCATCGCCCGCAGCGGAACCTCGACCACCTTGCCCTTCCTGCATTCCTGGACCATGCGCGAGGGCAAAGCCACCCGAATGGAAGACATCTTCGACACCGTCGCCTTCCACGCCGCCATCGAAAGCTGACACCCGACCACGCCGCGGGCCGACCCCGAGGTCGTTGCCCGCGGCGGTGGTCAGGTGAGGGTGAGGAGGGTGCGGCGGTCGATCTTGCCGGTGGGGGTGCGGGGGAGGTCGTCGAGGAAGACGACGTCGCGGGGGGCTTTGAAGCGGGCGAGGTGGGTTTTTACGTAGGTGCGGACGGTGTCGGCGTCGCGGTTGCCGGTGGGGACGATGAAGGCGGCGAGGCGTTGGCCGAATTCGTCGTCGGGGACGCCGATGACGGCTGCTTCGGTGATCGCGGGGTGGGTGTAGAGGAGGTCTTCGATTTCTCCGGGGAAGACGTTTTCGCCGCCGGAAACGATCATGTCGTCGTCGCGGCCGTCGATGAAAAGTCTTCCGCCGGAGTCGAAGTGGCCGAGGTCGCCGGTGCTCATCAGGCCGTCGCGGGTCTGTTTGGAGCCGCCGCCGGAGTATCCGGCGAAGGCGATCGAGTTGCCGACGTAGACGGTCCCGACCACGTCGGGTTCGGTGATGCGGGTGCCGTCGGGGTGGTAGAGCGCGACGGTGATGCCGACCGGGGCTTTGCCGACGGTACCGGGTGCGGCTGTCCAGTCCTGTGGAGTCGCGATGGTGGCGGTGCCGGTTTCGGTGCAGCCGTAGAAGTTGTAGAGCACGGGTCCGAAGGTCTGGATCGCCCTGGTGCCGAGCGCCGAGGGGAGCGCCGCGCCCGCGGTGAACACGATTCGTAGCGAGGTGGTGTCGGTGTGTGCCACCACTTCTGGGCTCAGATCGAGTATGCGCCGCAGCATGGTCGGTACCAGGACGACCATCTCGACGCGGTGTTCGGCGATCTGGGCGAGCGCGCGGGCGGCGTCGAATTTGCCGTGCAGCACGATGGTGGAACCGAGGTTGAGCGACAGGATGAACTGTGACAGGGCGGTTCCGTGGAACAACGGCGCGCACAACAGCACGGTCTGCTCGCGTCGCAGCGGTACCCGGTCGACGAATTGCGCTGCCGCCAAGGGGGATTCGACCCGGCGTGGCGCGCCCTTCGGAGTGCCCGTCGTGCCACCGGTGAGCAGGACGAACCCGCCCTGCCTGGCTGGCGACGGTGGCCGCTGGGAACCGCTGCCATCGAGGGTGAGCACGGTGATGGTGTCGGGTAGGGGAGTGGCCGCCACCGGCAAGCTCGGATCGGCGACGAGTGCGTCGACCTGTTCGCGGGCGAGCACGTCGGTGAGCTGGGTGGCGCCGAAACCGGTGTTGAGCAGAACCAGCCGCGCGCCGAGTTTGCCTGCGGCGATCATGGTTTCGACCAGTGCCGCACCATCCGGGTAGAGGACGCCGATGGTGTGGTCGGCGCTGAGCCCGTCCCGGTACCAGCGGGCGGCGATGGCATCGGTGCGCTCGTCGAGTTCGCGATAGCTGATTCGCCGGTCGCCGTCGATGAGCGCGATCCGGTCCGGCGTCCGTTGCGCGGAGCTGCGTACGCCACCGGTGATCGGGCCGTAAGTGCGCATCGTGCGTGCGGTGCGTGCCACCTGGAGTGGTCGCCGAAGGTCGATGACCCCGGATCGCTGGAGTGCACCGATCTGGCGTGCGGTGGTGGCAACGGAATGCCGAAGCCCGGTGATGTTGATCTCGGCCGCGCGGCACTGCATAGCTGCTCCTTCGGTAGGTGCAGCCAATTAGAACACGGGCTCTTGTTCGTAACAAGAGCGCTTGTTCTTAATCGGTCGAGTCGGGTGTCCGCGCGGCTGCGCCCAGGCCGAGGTGGACGATCTGGGTGAATGCCGTGAGGTCGCGGATGAGGGTGTCGATATCGCCCGAGGTGCCGCGGGTGGTGTGGTGCAACCAGTCCGAGACCGTGTCGAACAGCCCGCCGATGGTGGCGACAGCCAGGGCGTGCAGGTCGACGCGCGAACCGGTTGCGGGCACGAATCCGTAATCGCGCCACAGTGTTTCGAGGAACTCGGCCGCCCATCTCCGGTTGGTGCGGCGCTGCTGTTCGACCGTGGCCGAGATCGCGCTCGCCTCACCGAAGGTGACGATGGCGACGCGGGGGTCGTCGACCAGCGCGTGCGCGAAGGCGCTGAGGGTCTCGACGACGACGGCATCGCGATCGCCCTGCGCGCGAGCGAGCGCGGCGGCGACGTCGGCTTGCAATCGCTCGCTGACCTGCTGCAGCAGGGCGAGGTAGCAGGCCTCCTTGCTGTCGAACAGCTCGTAGAACGCCTTGTTGCCGACCAGTGCGGTCTGGCAGATCTGCTCGATGGAGGTGTTGGGGTATCCGTTGGCGGCGATCAGCTCGAACGCGGCGTGCAGGATCTGCTCGCGCCTGCGGGCTCGGCGCTGCTCGGCGTCGAGGCCCTGGATTCGCCGTGGGCGCTTTTCGATCGATGTCACGCAGATCAGCGTATCGAATGCGAAATTGCAACAAGAACTCTTGTTAACAACAAGATGGCGTGTTGTAATCGGCGTCACCTACCGAAGTGAGGATTCGATGAAGAACCCGAGAGTTGCGCGGAGATGGGCGGTTGCCCCGCTGGCGGCGATGTGTCTGGCGGTATCGGGCACCACGGTCGCCGCGGCCGATCCGTATCCGAGCTTTCCGCCGGATCAGAATCAGCTGCCGCAATTGCCCACCGAGCCCCAGCTCTACGATCTGTTGCCGATTCCGGTCCCCGCTGAGGACCCGTGGTACGACGACCCTGCGGACCTGAGTTCTTACGCCCCTGGGCAGATCATCCGTTCCCGCACGGTGCAGACCCGGCTGCTCGGGCTACCCTTCCCCGTCCACACCGAACAGCTGCTGTACCGCAGCAACGATGTGCACGACAATCCGATCGCCACGGCAACTTCGGTGATCATTCCCGGCATTCCCTGGTCGGGCAGCCCGCGTCCGGTGCTGTCGTTCCAGGAGGCGATCGACTCGACCGACTCGTCGTGCAATCCGTCCTACACCTTGCGGACCGGGACGATGAAAGAAGCCGCGCTCGCGGTCTATTGGCTGGCCCAGGGTTTCGCGATCAACGTCCCGGACTTCGACGGCAAGTTCAACACCTTCAACACCTACGACGAAGGCAAGATGGTGCTCGACAGCCTGCGCGCCATGAAGAATTCTGCGCTGGGGCTTGCCGATTCCGGCATCGCGCTCTACGGCTACTCCGGTGGTGGCTCGGGGTCGATCCGCGCCGCCGAACTGCGCCGGACCTACGCGCCCGACGTGCGGCTGCTCGGTACCGCGGTCGGCGGCTTCCCTGCTGATCTGCAGGCCCAGGCCCGCTTCGCCGTGGCGGCACAGCCCGGGCTCACCGGTATCAGCAACTTCACCATGTGGCTCGGATTCGCCGCGCTGTCACGGGAATTCCCCGATGCGTTCGACGCCGAGGAGCTGCTGACCCCGGAGGGTCAAGCGATTGTCGCGGACATGGGTAAGCGCTGTGTCTACACGATCGCGGCGGCCGGCGCGTACCGGCCGATCAGTGCCTACTTCAAGCCGGGAAAATCGCTCGACACCACCCCCGAGGTCATGCGGATTCTCGCGGAACAGAGTCTCGGCCACCACATTCCGGACAGCCCGATCTTCTGGTGGCACGGCATCTGGGACGAACTGATCCCCGCCGACGTCGTTCTACCGACGGTCGAGGACTACTGGAACCGCGGCGCCGACCTGCGCTTCTACACCATGCCCCTCCCCGAACACCTCGTCAATGCCACGGCCGGCTGGCCACCGGCGGTGGCCTGGACCAGCGCCGTACTACGCGGACTTCCCCCCGGCGACCGCTTCAAGGCCGACATCCCGCTGCCCAGATGATCACGCCGCCGGGCGGACGTCGTGGGCGAAGGTGAGTTCGGCCTGGATGGTTTTGTGCCCGTCGTAGCGGCTACATGACCAGGTGTCGGCGAGGTTGCCGACCAGGAGAAGTCCGAGACCGCCGGTGTGGTCGGGGGCGCGCGGGTGCGGTTCACCGGGGCCGGTGTCGTCTACTTCGATGCGCACACGGTCGCGGACGTGGTCCAGCGATAGCCGGGCACGCCGGGGCGGGAGCCCGTGGCGGCGGGCGTTGCTCGCGAGTTCGTCGAATACCTGGATCGTGTCCGCGGCTGAGGTTTCGGGTAATGGTGCGAGGAATTCGCGCACCATTACCCGCGTGCTCGCGGGTGTGAGGGAGTCCAAGTCGACTTCCAGGTCCCCGTGGTGGACCGTGTCGCGGCGCCGGGCTTCCAGTACCGGTCTCGTCATGACCCTTCCCTCCTGCCTCGTGGCTCGTTACAGGACGGCTACCCGGCTGCGCCATTGCGAAACGATGGCTGGCCGAAACGAATTCCACCGCAGGAATTTTGATTCGACGAGTGTGGCCTGACAGGCGCCGGAGATAGATCCGGACGGTCGATGACCAGCGAATGTCGGCGTTCTCACTTCTATGTGCGTCCGGTTGAGCCAACCTCTTAGCTTCGAGAGCATGACCGAAAAGGTGATTCCCAGATTGATGGCTCAGTCGATCGAGCCGGTGGGCGACTTCTATGTCGCGATCGGATTCGAGATCACGTTCCAACAGACGGCGCCCTACCAGTTTCTGAGTGTGAAGCGCGGGGGTATCGAGCTGAACTTCTACGGGGACAAGAAGTTCGATCCCACGTCTTCGACGCACGGTTGCCTGGTCGACACTGACGACGTCGATTACCTGTACGAGGTTTTCACCGAAGGGCTGCGGGCGGTGTACGGGTCGGTGCCCGTTCACGGTGTGCCGCGGGTCGGTGCGTTGACGGACAGGAGCTATGGGGTGCGCGAGTTCCTCCTGACCGATCCGGGTGGGAACACCATTCAGGTCGCACAGCCGATCAGTCCGGACCAGCGGCATCGCCCGTTGCCGAAGGAGACCTTCGATCGGGCCGTCCACATGGGGTCGCTCTTCGCTGATTCCAAGCAGGATCTGGAGTTGGCGGTGAAGGTCCTCGACCGGGCTCTGAGCCGCACCGATGAGGAGCCGACGGCGGTCCAGCTGGTCAAGCTGTTGGTGGTGCGCGCGGATGTGGCGGTGCGCCAAGCTGATCCGGTGCTGGCGCGGGAGCTGTTGGCCCGCGCCAGAGGAGTCGGGACCGACGGGCCGGAGCTCGGCGATGAGCGTCGGCGAATAGCGGAGCTCGAAGCCGGCCTGTGACTCGTCACCGGCTGACGGTGGAGGGGCTGGCCCCGGCACATTCGCTGCGAAGCTGTCGACACTCCGGGCTCCGGTGGCACCGCCGACGCGGCAGCGGACACTACTCTGCTCGCTATGGTGATGACCAGCGCGAAGATCGGGGGAGCGGCGGTCGTCGCCCTCCACCCGTCGACCATGGTGGGGTGCACCTATCGCTGCGACGACCGGTATGTCGTTGGGCGAGAGGATATTCGGCAATTCGCACGCGCTGTCCAGGACAGCCATCCGGTGCATCGGTCGGAAGCTGCCGGTGTGGAGTTCGGTTACGGTGGGCTCATCGCGCCACTCACCTTCTTCGCGATTCCCGCGTTTCGGGCGCAACGAGCGATGTTCGACACTGTGGCCGGTGGATACGATCTGAGCCGGATCATGCAGACCGATCAGGTTGTCAACTACCACAGGCCGATTCGTCCTGGTGACGCGCTGACCTGCGATGTGGGTTTCGAGTCGTTTCGCGGAGCCTTCGGCAGCGAACTCTTCGAATTCAAGACCGAGATCACAGACCAATACGACTGCCCGCTGATCACCTCGCGGACAAGTTTCGTGGGTCGAGCCGAGGCAGGCGGCCCGAGGTCTCATTCGGCCGATGACCTTGTGATGCGCGGTTTTCACGACAGACCGTCGGGTGCTGGACTCCGTTCACGGATGCGCAAGGGATCTGATCCTCGGCCGAAATCGGAAGGCGCATGCGGCGGCCGAACGCGTCGCTTCGAGACCGTCGCGGAGGGTGAGAAGCTACCACCACGGGTCTTTTCTCTCACCCTCGGAGATCTGGTCAATTACGCCGGTGTGGCGGGTGATCCGAATCCGATCCACTGGCACCCGCAAGCCGCGCGAGCGGTGAATCTGGACGCTCCGGTTGCTCACGGCATGCTGACCGTCGGTCTGGGCGCGGGTTATCTCACCTCGTGGCTGGGTGATCCCGGTGCTGTCCTCGAGTACGCGGTCCGGTTCACCAGCCCGGTCTATGTGACCAGCGCCGGAGCGCGCGTCGAGTTCTCGGGGACCGTGAGGTCGGTCGATCCTCGGCAGCGGGCGGCGGTCGTGGCAATCGTCGCCATATCTCAGGGGCGGAAGATCTTCGGACGAGCAACGGCGAAGGTCCGACTCTCGTCGACCTGACAACCGGATCGACTACCCGGTCTGCTGCGGTGGAGGAGTGAGATCGCTCGGCGGACTGGATGGTTGAATCGCCATGCCCGGCCAGGAAATTCCGCGAACTCCACCCTGGCCGCGAGCGACACGGATTCCTTCGGCGGTGATCCGAGGGCGATAGACCGTGGTCCGGTGACCGAATGCCGGGTCGAGATCGACGGAGTCGAACAGACCCATCCTCGTCAACCACTGCGACGCGCGAACTACCTCGTTCTCGGTGAGGGACTCGCCCGGCCAACCGACCGACGCCCCGACGACGAAGGCGCCGAGGGCCCGCCCGGCGTTGTCGGAAAGGTCTTCGTTGTGTGCCCATTTCAGCACCGCCTCGCGCACAGCCCACTGCCGGTCGGAGTAACCGGGCGTCGTCCGCGCCGTACTGTCCATCCGCAGCATCGCGGGCTTGTCCATCACGTCACTCCTCAATTCCCGAACCGAGTGGCTCGTGCCCGCGACCTCTGATCGCCGTCAATACTGCTGAGCGCTGCCGGCCGCGGCCTCGAGCCGTGCCGCTCGGGCTCCGGCCGTGTGCCACGGCTGCCGTTTACAAGATAAACATATGGCGGTTTATCTTGTAAACCGGTGTATCGACTACCGCGTGACGGGGTACGTTGAGTCGAGCCGGAACATCCCGGTATCCTGGGGTTATAGTGGCGTGCTGGAAGACCAGGGCCCGAGGATTTTGACAGGAGCTCCGCCCTGAGCGAGGACACGATCGACTCGGGCGCCGAGCTGCGCGACAACAGTCCACGCGACGGAGGCAATCGGCGCGCCCCGCGACTGGATCGGGTCCTGATCCTGGAATCCGCGATCGCGCTGATCGATGAGGAAGGCCTGGGGCACCTCACGATGCGCCGCCTCGGTTCCTGGCTCGGCGTGGAAGCCATGGCCCTGTACCGATACGTGTCCGGGCGTGACGATCTGCTGGCCGGGGTGGTCGATCACCTCGTCGACCAGCTCTACGAGCAGAACCTGATGGAGCCCGACGGTGCGGGCGGCAGCTGGCAGGGTTATCTGCAGCGCCTCGCGCACGGCGTTCGCCGCGTCGCCATCGAGCACCCCGAGGTGTTCCCGTTGATGGCATCGAGCCCACCCCAGGCGCCGTGGCTGTGCCCGCCGTTGCGCAGCCTGAACTGGATGGAGTCCTTCCTCGACACCATGCTTCGCTTCGGGTTCGACGACCGGCAGGCGGTGCAGGCCTACCGGTCCTTCGCCACGTTCCTCCTGGGCCACCTCCTGCTCGAGGTGGCGACCAAGGGGGTCGAGCTGAGCCCGATCACCACCACCGAGCCCGGGCAGCACGAATCCTCGGATCTGGCCGACTACCCGAACGTGCATCGCCTGCAGAGTCACCTGGCGGCCGACCGCGCGGCCGACGAGTTCGAAGAATCCCTCGAGGCGTTACTCGACCGCCTGGAAGCGATGCGCCGCACCCGACCACGCCCCTGACCGCCACCGACGGTAAGGGAACGCCGCCGTCGAGATCAGCGCCTCGCAAAGGACGATCATGAATGCCGACCGACCACCGCTGGTTCTGCTGCACGGGCTCACGATGTCGGAACGCGCCTGGGCCGAGGTTGTGCCGCTGTTGGCGCCGCACCACCACGTCATCACCCCCACGCTGCTCGGCCATCGCGACGGACCGAAACCGACACAGCGGCCCACGCGGGTGAGTCATCTGGTGGACGACATCGAAGCGCTGCTGGATACCCGCGGCCTTCACCAGGTGCATCTGGCCGGGAACTCCCTCGGCGGATGGATCGCGATCGAACTGGCACGCCGGGGCCGGGCCCGCAGTGTATGCGCCCTGTCGCCGGCCGGGTTCTGGGAACCGCGCCGCGCCAGTCAAACTCACGGGACCTCGATCATCGCTCGCGAGGCGGCAACCGCTCGTCTCGGCAGGCCCCTGGCACCGCTCGGCTTGCGTTCACCTCTGATCCGGCGGCTCGCACTGCGCAACGTCGCGACTCGTGGCGATCGCATCAGCCGTGCGCAAGCTCTCGATATCGTCCATGACCTGACCGAATGCCCGGTCACCACCGACCTGCTCAGCACCGACGAGTACATCGCACCGCTGCCGGATCTTCCGTGCCCCATGACGGTGGCCTGGGCCGAGCACGATCGCCTCCCGCCGCTCGCGGTGAACACCCCCATCGCCCGGCTGCGCCTGTCCGAACAAACTCACTTCCGGGTCCTCCGAGGCGTCGGTCACGTCCCCATGATCGACGATCCCGAACTGGTCGCGCGAACCATCCTCGCCACCACGGCCGGCCATCCGCACCCCGAGGATTCACAGGCCGAGGGTCTCGGCCACTAACTCGATGCGGATCCGTCGTTCCGGGTGCGTTCGGCAACCAGGTCGGTCTGCTCCTGATGGACGCGCAGAGCCGTTGCGAGAAAGTCGAGAACGAGGCGCAGTTGGTCGCTGTCGTAGCGCCGGAGCGCCGCCGCACCGGCCCGGCCCACGGGTTCGAAGATGAGCTCCGCCATGTGTCGCGCGTCGGCGGTCGGCTCGATGAGCACGCGCCGCCGATTGTCCGGATCCTGTGCGCGCGAGACATATCCGGCCCGTTCGAGCCGGTCGATGACCGTGGTGGTTGCGGCCGGGCTGAGCCGCAGCGCGGAACTCAGCTCACCCGCGGAGAGGGGCCCGCGGCCCAACACGATGTCGAGGCACCGCATATCCGTGCGATTGAGCCGCAAGTGCGCGGCGACCGCCTCGTCGAAGGTGTCGAAGCTGCGCTGCAGCAGCCGCAACTGCTGTCCGATCTCGCCGATGATCTCATCTTTCGACATTCGAAACTTCCTGTTATCGTTTATTTCGACGATCGAAACGATAGCACCGAGGGGCTCGATCCATGAACCAGACCCGGCACACCACCGACGACATCGCCATCGCGGAGGTCTTCCAACAGCTCCAGCGGACCTGGACCGCCAATGACGCCGAAGCCTTCGGCGCGCTCTTCACCGAGGACTCCGATTACGTTTCCTACGACGGCACCCGTGCCATCGGCCGTGAACAGCATCAGCGCAACCACGACCGGCTGTTCCGTGGAGTCCTGGCCGGATCAGCCCTGACCGGTGAACTGGAGTCCATCCGCTACATCACCCCGGATGTGGCGATCGTGTACGGCACCGCCTCGGTGCTGATGCCGTGGCGCTCGCGCCTGCCGAAGCGCCGGCTCTCCCGGCAGACCATCGTGCTGCTGCGCACCGAAAACGGCTGGAAAATAACGGCGATTCACAACGGCCGGGTCCGCCCGGTCACCGTGCCGGAACCGAATTCGTTCCCGTCGAAGATGTCTCAGCTCATGGCGCGGATCGCCCGCACGCTCGGGATCGCTGCCGACCCGCGGTCGAAGCCCTGACCCTGCTGCGGGCAACCGGCGGTCAGGGAAGGCCGCCGTCGTTGGCGTGGTTGACCAGTCCGGTCTGGTGGGCGATGACGACGAGTTGTGCTCGATCGCGAGCGTGCAGCTTGTTCATGGCACGCTGCACGTGGGCGCGGACGGTGAACGGGCTGACGAACAGCTGTTCGGCAATCTCGTTGTTGGACAGTCCTTGTGCGACAAGCGTCGTCATTTCGCGTTCTCGCGGGGTGAGCACGTCGAGTTTCTCGGAGGTGTGCGTAGCGCTGTCGTCGGGTGGGGTTGCGAGGAAGCGGGCGATCAAGGTCCGCGTCGCGGCGGGGGAGAGGAGGGTTTCGCCGTCTGCGATGGTGCGCACGGCAGTGAGCAGTTCCGCTGCGCCGATGCCCTTTCCGATGAAGCCGCTCGCGCCCGCGCGTAGTGCCTGTGCGACATTTTCGTCGGTCTCATAGGTGGTGAGGACGAGGACCCGGCTGTCGCGCAGGTGCGGGTCCGCGCAGATCTGTGTAGTGGCGGTGATGCCGTCGGTCTCGGGCATCCGGATGTCCATGACGATCACATCGGGGTGCAGTTCACGGGTGAGCCGCACCGCTTGTGAGCCGTCGGCGGCCTCGCCGACCACGGTGATGTCGTCGGCGGTGTCGAGGAGCGTGCGGAACGCCTGGCGGAGCAGGGCCTGGTCGTCGGCGAGGAGCACTCGAATTGTCATGGGGTACCACCGTTCTCCGTGTCGCCGGTCGTGTTCGCCGATGTGAGTGGCAAGTGGGCGGAGACGATGAAGCCACCCGCCGGGCTGTTTTCGGTGAAGAGCTGACCCCCGACCGCCTTGGCACGTTCTCGCATACCCATGAGCCCGTAGCCCGATGGCCGGTCCGACCCCGTGAAGCTCGGCCTGTTCGCTGCTCGCGAGCCGGGTCCGTCGTCGGCGACGGTGATGCCGAGCAGGTCGTGGCCCCAGGACAGGCGGATTCGAGCGTGGCTGGTTCCGGCGTGTTTGCCTACGTTGGTCAGGGCCTCCTGGATGATCCGGAAGGCGGTGAGATCCACGCCTGGCGGTAGCGGTACGGGCGTGCCGTCGTTGTCCGTCGTCACTCGCAGCCCCGCACGGTCGAACGACTCGAGCAGCCGGGGGAGCTGGGCCAGGCCGGGTGACGGTTCGGCGGGAGTGTTCGCGTCCCCGGCCTGGCGTAGCAGTCCGACCGTGGCGCGTAGGTCGTCGAGGGCGTTTCTCGTGGTCTCGATGATGTTGTCCAGATTCGAGCGGGTCTGGTCCGGCTGGGAGTCGAACACGTGCGCGGCGACAACAGCTTGGGCATTGGCGAGGGTGATCTGGTGTGCGACGACATCGTGGAGCTCGCGGGCGATGCGCACCCGTTCCTCGGCGACGCTGCGCCGCGCTTCGCTCTCCCGGCTCTCCTCGGCGCGCAGTGCCCGCTCTTCCATGGCGGCCAGGTAGGCGCGCCTGCTCTGCGTCGCATTGCCGAGCGCCCCGGCGATCAGCGGGAGCGCCGCCACCGACAGCAGCCGGCCGGCGTCCTGCCAGGACAGCCCGTCGAGAAGCGGGGTAGCCGCGACCAGCAAGGCCACGGCGGGGAGCAGGACCGCGATCGTCACCCTCAGCTCGGTGTGCAGTGCCAGCGCGTAGGCGGCGATCGCGACGGGCACCACGATCAGGGGGGTCGACAGCAGGCCCAACGGTGCGACCAGCATGCCGCACGCGGTGGTTACCGCGACCACGGCTACGGGCGCCCGATGCCGCACGACCAGCGCCGCACACGAGACACCCGCGACGGCATAGGTGGCGATCGGTGGCCATCCGAGGGTGTTGTCGGGGTGAAAGATCCCGCCGGACAGGCACAGCAGGAACGCCGTCGCGAGGACGAGCGCCTCGCGCCACCACACCGGTCGTCGTGCCACCTGCTGGGTGGTCATCACCGGATCGGGGGACGCTGCTGGTTCGGCAACACCTCGCCCAAGATACGCGTGGCGAGGGTCCCGCAACCGTAAGGCGCACGACTCGGTTCCTACGCACCAGGAGTGCGTGGTCGTCTGGTGCGACAGCACCAGCGGCAATCGGTGACGAGAGACGATGCCCGCCGACGGCTCCGCTGGAACGGTTGTAACCAGAAAGTCCCTGGGCGGCGCGAGTCCCGCTCAGTCGGGGAATCAAGTCTGGTGAGGAGCCGAAGTCGATGCAGCAGAACACAACCGACGGTGTGAACGTCGGTCTTCACACGAGGTGGAGTCGGCGACTACTCGGCCTCGTGGCGATCCTGGCCCTGGTGAACTTCGTGGTGGATTCGGCGATCGGCGCACCGCTGATCGTCCTGCCCGAGATGCTCGACCATTTCGGCACCGACCAGGCGGCGTGGCTCAATGCCACCGCGATGCTGGCGGGCGTGATGTGGGCCCCGTTGCTCGGTAAGAGCGCCGACATATACGGAAAACGCCGAGTCCTCGTGCTGACCTTGCTCATCAGTTGTGTCGGCGCGCTGATCTGCGCGGTCGCCCCGACAATGTGGATATTCGTGATCGGTCGCATGTTGCAGGGAGCCGCGTTGGCCGCCATGTTCCTGTCGGTCGCGATCGTGCGAACCGTCTGCACGCCACGCCTGGCCATGATCATCGTCGGCATCGTGACCACCGGAACCGCGATCCTCAATGTCGCCTCCCGGTTCCTCGTCGAGAAGCTGGCGACGGAGTTCGGCTTTCAGATCCTGTTTCTCATCTCGGCCGCTGTCGCGGTCGCGATGGCTGTGTGCGTGCGTTTCCTTGTTCCCGAATCGCTCGTGAAGACGCCGGGCCGGCTCGACATCTCGGGTGCGCTGCTGCTCGGCGGCGGTCTGCTCGGAGTGCTCGGCTACATCAGCATGGGTCCCGAGCTCGGGTGGTCCGCTATCGGACCGCTCGCCCTGCTCCTCGGCGGGGCCGTGGCGTTGGTCAGCTGGTTCACGGTCTCGAGCCGGAAGGCTGATCCGCTGATCGACGTCGGAAACCTCGGCAAGCCACTGCTTCTCACGCTTCTGGTCGTCTTCCTCGGTGCCGGTTCCTACCAGAGCATGCTGCAGCTCATCCCGCTCATCAGTGATGTCTCGGCGGACCAGAACTTGGGCTACGGACTCGGCGGTCGCGGGTCGGTGGCGTTGCTTCTCGCGGCACCCGCTGTCGGTGTCATGCTCGGCGGGCCGGCGGCCGGCTGGTTGGGTACGCGCATCGGGCCTGCCCGAACTCTTGCCGGGGCGGTCATGCTCGGAACCGTTGCCACCATCGGGATGTTCCTCGGTGCGTCCCAGTTGGTCGCGGCGCTGTGCTTCGCGTTCCTGCTCGGGGTCACGGTCGCGGCGTTGGGTGCGTCGGGCTTCAACACGGCGGGCGACTTGGCATCAGCGCAGCGGCAGGGCGTCGTGTCCAGCCTGGTCATGGTGATGGTCTCCACAGGGGCCGTGGTGTTCAACTTCGTCGGCGCGGCCGTTCTCGCATCGACCACTGTCGTCGCGGACGGCGCGACGGTGAACTCGGCTACCGGCGTATTCAGCTATATCGCGATCGCCACCGCGGCCTTCCTGATCGCCGCGATCGTGGTCGTCCTTCTTGTTCGAACCACGCGCCCACCGCGTCGGATGCCGGCGCCGAATCGCGAGCGCCAGGCTGTCGAAACGCGCGCGTGACCCTTTCATCGGAAACAGAGGAGTTGACATGAAATCCAGAGGAACTGTGCTGATTTCCGGCGCGAGTATCGCGGGTCCCGCATCGGCGTTCTGGTTGCACAAGTATGGATTCGAGGTGACGGTGGTCGAGAAGTCCGCCGGTGTGCGCGGCGGCGGATACCCGATCGACCTGCGTGGCACCGCCGTCGAAGTCACGCACCGGATGGGCATTCTGCCGCAGCTACAGCGAGCCCATATCGACACACAGCGGGTCACCTTCCTCGAGGCCGACGGCAGTCGGGCCGCTGTCGTTCATCCACAGGCGGTGGCCGGGGGAGTCGACGGACACGACCTCGAAGTCCCGAGGGAGACGCTGACGAGCGTCCTGTACACGGCAGTCCGTGACGACGTGGAGTTCGTCTTCGACGATTCCGTCGACGCCCTCACCGAACACGAGCACGGTGTGGACGTCACCTTCCACAGCGGCGCCCAACGCAGTTTCGATGTTGTTGTCGGCGCCGACGGATTGCACTCACGCACCAGGACTCTCGCCTTCGGCCCCGAACAGAACTACCTGCGCTACCTCGGCTACTGCTTCGCGATCTGCACCATGCCCAATACATTCGGGCTCGCACGCGAAGCGGTCATCTGGAACACCCCCGGACGCGCCGCCGCTCTCTACGCCGTGGGAAACAGCGACGACGTACACGCCCTCCTGACCTTCGCCCACCCCGAACCACCCCACGAAGCTTTCCGGGACAGTGAGACTCGACGTGCACTGATATCCACGCTCTTCGGCGACGACGGCTGGAAGGTGCCGGACATCGTCGAGGCCGTGTGCGGTTCCCCAGATCCGTTCTTCGACACGGTAAGTCAGATCCACATGCCGCAATGGTCGGCTGGGCGTGTGGCCCTCGTCGGCGATGCCGCCTACGCACCGTCGTTCCTGACCGGGCAGGGGTCGAGCCTCGCGCTCGTCGGCGCCTACATGCTCGCCGAATCCCTGGCCGCACACGAGGACCACACCACCGCCTTCACCGCCTACGAACGCGCCAGCCGCCCATTCGTCGAACTCAACCAATCACAGATCTCCACCGGCGAAGCGGCACTCTTTCCCACCACGGCCGAAGCCCTGCAAGCCCGCAACCATCGACTCCGCGACCTCACCATGTCGGCCCCGGCCACCGGTCGACCGGCCCACACAGCTCTGACGCTGCCCGATGTCAGACGGATGGCCTCGTGACCACCGATGTCTGCGGCCGACGGGGCTCGAAGTTGTCCAGCCGCAACACTTCTCGATTCGACGTACTGATGCGCCGGCATCGTCATGCTCCAGAGACGTCTGTGGTCGGGGCCGGTGACGGCGAGGCGGAGGTGAAGGGGAAGTGCGTGCCGGTGAGCTGTTCGGAGGCGCGCCAAAGCCGCGCGGCGGAGTCCGGATCCTTGGCCACCGGGGATATCTCGCCCACCGCTGCCGGACCGCGAACACCGCCGAAGCGGCTCGGACCGACGAAACTGCCACCGGGGATGTCACCGACAGCCGCCAGCAGTGTGGGCAGCGCACCGGCGTCGGGGCCTTGGGCGAGCATGGGCGTGAAGATGGCAGACAGGGCGTCGATGAGCCGGTTACCGCTGGTGATCCGGAAGCCGGTGGAGGCCCAGCCGGGATGCGCGGTGGTCGCGATGACCGACGAGCCGACCGCGCTCAGGCGGCGTTGTAGTTCGTCGGTGAACAGCAGGACCGACAACTTCGACGCACCGTAGGCGCCGAACGGCTTGTAGGGGCGATGCGCCCACTGCAGGTCGTCGAAATCGAGCTGCGCGGAGCGGTAGGCGGTCGACGAGGTGGACACGACGCGGTCGGTGATCCGGTCGAGCAGCAGGTTCGTCAACGCGAAGGGCGCCAGGTGGTTGACCCCGAACTGGAGCTCGAAACCGTCGGCGGTGTGCTGTAGCGAATCGGTCATGGTTCCGGCGTTGTTGATGAGCACGTCCACCGTGCTGTCGATGCCGTCCGCGAACTGCCGGACCGATGCCAGCGAGCTGAAGTCGAGCGGACGAACTTCCACCCTCCCACTCATTTCGGCGGCGACGGCACGGCCCTTTTCCTGGTCGCGGACAGCGAGTATGAGCCGTGCGCCCTTGGCGGCAAGGACAGCCGCCGCGGCACGGCCTATCCCGCTGGTGGCGCCGGTGACGATGACGGTGCGGCCGGTCTGATCCGGAATCCGAGAAGGAGAGGCAAGTGTGAGCATGGAGCCAATGTATCCACTGGAAACAATCTAGTCAACGGAAACATCCTTGATAGGCTGCCCGAATGACGCCCGACCGCCCCTACCACCACGGCAACCTGCGGCAGGCCGTACTGGAGCAGGCGACGCCGGTGGTGCGTGACCGAGGGGCCTCGGAGTTGTCGCTGCGTGAGCTGGCCGCCGCCGTCGGTGTTTCGCACGCCGCTGTGCGCCGGCACTTCCCTGACCGTCGGCAGCTTCACGACGCACTGGCCGTCGAAGGGTTCGCCTTGCTCGGCACGCGACTGCGGGACGCGGTCGACGCCGCGCCCGACTACCGCGCCCGGATCCGCTCGCTGGCCCGGGCCTACCTCGACTTCGTGACGTCCGAGGCGAACCTGGCCGAGCTGATGTTCGCCCACAAACACGGCGAAGGTGGCGAGGCCGTGAGCACGGCCGCGGAGGCGGCCTTCGCGCCGATGTTGCTGGTGTTCGAGCAGGGTCTGGCCGACGAGCCGCCGGGCACGAGCCCGCAGCGGACCGCACTGATCTTCCTCGCCACCTTGCAGGGGCTGGCCGGGCTCGTGAACTGCGGCATGATCACCGCCGACCAGCTCGGCGGGTTGATCGTTGAGGCTGTCGCGCAATTCCCGCAGGGGCGCGACGGGCGATAACGCGGAAGGCACGCAATGGCTTTGCGCTGCCGGAGTCACTGAAGATTCCGCTCAGTGGTCGGCGGTATTGCCGGGCGTCGGGTCGCGCTGGAAACGTCGCGGTGACCGCGATATCGAACGAGGATGTCGCGGCCGAACCGAAGGAGTCTCGGTGACCACGCTGCCACCCGAGAAGGCGAGTCCGTCTGCGCCACAGGCGTTTATCCCGACCGACGCGAGAGCTCGCCGCCGTGCGGCCTTGTCGAGCCTGCTCGGTACGACGATCGAGTACTACGACTTCTTGCTGTACGGGACGATGGCCGCGGTGGTGTTCGGGCCGCTGTTTTTTCCCGGCTCGAATCCGGCGTTGAGCACGATCGCCTCGTTCGGCACCCTCGCCGCCGGGTATGTCGCACGTCCGCTCGGCGGCGTGATCTTCGGTCATTTCGGTGACCGCGTGGGTCGCAAGTCGATGTTGCTGATCACCATGCTGATGATGGGTATCGCCAGCGCGGCGATCGGCCTGCTGCCGACCTATCACACCATCGGCGTCGCGGCGCCGATCCTGCTGGTGCTGCTGCGCGTGGTGCAAGGGGTGGCCGTCGGCGGGGAATGGGGTGGCGCCGCGCTGATGGTCGTCGAGCATGCCGATGCGCGCAATCGCGGTCGCTGGGCCGGAATCATGCAGCTGGGAACACCTCTCGGTTTTCTGCTGTCCACCGGGGCGGTCGCCGCGGTGACCCAGCTTCCCGAACCACAGTTCTCGACCTGGGGGTGGCGGGTGCCGTTCCTGCTGAGCGCGGCCCTGCTCGTGCTCGGGATGTATGTGCGGCTGCGGGTCGCCGAGAGCCCGGTTTTCGCCGCCGCCGAGCCGCCGCGTGACTCGATTCCCGCGGCGCAGGTGCTGCGTCGCCCACGCCTGCTCGTCCCCGCCGTGTTCGCCGGTCTCGCACCGTTCGCGCTCACCGCCCTGACCAGTTCGCACATCATCGCCTACGCGACCGGCATCGGTTACGCGGTCGGCGAGGTGATGCGATCGCTGCTGCTGGTGGTCGTCGTCTCGATCGTCGCTATTCCCGCGAGCGCGGCCCTGTCGGATCGGTTGGGCAGGCGGCGAACGATGATGACGGGCGCGATCGGGGCCATCGTCTACGCCTTCCCCCTGTACAGCCTGATCAACAGCGATTCGTGGTGGATCATGACGGTCGCACTGATGTTCGCGCAGCTGCTGCAGAACCTGATGTACGCGCCGCTGACCCCGATGCTGTCGGAAATGTTCCCCACCGGTGTGCGATACACCGGTGTGTCCATCGCCTATCAGACCGCGGCGCTCGTCGGCGCGGGCTTCACCCCGCTGATCGCGAGCAGCCTGCTTGTCGCCTTCGACGGGTCGAGCGTCGCGCTGAGCGGAATCATCGTGGTCACCGCCGCCCTGAGCCTGGCGGCCCTGGTCGCTACGGTGGAGGTCACGGGCCGGGATCTGCGTGTCGACGCCGACGACCGCCCACAGTCGTAGGCCAGGAGGTCATCGCTATGCGGGGAATCAACCACATCGTCTTGTTCGTCGCGGAGCTGGAGCGCAGCATCGCCTTCTACGAAAACGTCCTCGGCTTCGAGCGACTCGCCGAGGGATTCCCGGGCGGCGCCTTCCTGCGCCACCCCGGCTCGGCCAACGATCACGATCTCGGGCTGTTCCAGGCCAGGCGGCCCGCGGCGGGACCGCCGGGATCGGTCGGGCTCTACCACGTCGCCTGGGAGGTCGACACGTTGCGCGAGCTCGCCGATATCCGCGGTCGCCTGCTCGCGGCGAACGCACTGACCGGGGCGAGCGACCACGGGTCGACCAAAGCGCTCTACGCGCGCGACCCCGACGGCATCGAGTTCGAGGTGTGCTGGCTGGTGCCCGACGAACACGTCGAGGACGCCCTCGCACCTGGAACCTCGTTGACCGCACCCTTGGACCTCGACGCCCAGATCGCGCGGTACGGCGCCGACACACCGGGCGGTCTCCGCACCGACCCGCAGGTATGGGCCCGCATCGCGGCACGGCGATGAAGACCTCCGGTTGATGCGCCCCGGCGGTCGAAGCGATCAGGTCGCGGCGGTTCGTCGAATCACTTTCAGCCGTTGCCTGATCGGCGGATGCGTGTCGAGCCATCGGGCGCGGGCCGCGAGCAGTGCGGATGTGTGAGCTGTCTCGTGCGGCAGCCACCTGCGGAGCGCGCCGTGGAGTTCGCGGCCGTACCCGAGGTGAACAGCCATCCGGTCCGCGGCGAACTCTCCGCGCCGTGCGCGCGCCGCAGCGGTCAGGGGTTCCAGGACGAGTAGTGCGATCAGCACCGCGACGGCGGGCCCGCCGATTCGTGGTGTGAGGAAGAATGCCACGGCCACCAGCAGCGCCGTCGCGATCGCCGCTCGCGCGAGACATCGGAGAGTGCCGGGACCACGTGCCGCGCGGGCCGGGACCGCGCCGATACCCCTGACCACGCGGGTGGGGACTGAGAACCAGGCGTCGAGCAGTCGCACACGTGGATCGAGCATGAGATGGTGGCTGAGTTCGTGGGCGAGCACTGCCGCCAGCTGCCGTGGGCGAAGCGATTCGATCGCCCAGCTCGTCACCGCGACCATGCGCGCGGGCGCCGCGAACGCGTTGAACGTGGCCGACTGCTGCACCCACAGCGAGTAGGGCCAGCCGTCCACCCCCGCCTTCCGGGTGACCTCGGCCCAAGCGGTCGCGAGAATATCGGGCTCCGATCCGACGGGCTTGCGGAATCCATAGGCTGCCGCCGCTCGGCCCCGATTCGGATGGAACCACAGTGCGCTGGCCATGCCGCAGCCGAACCCGGTCCACAACACGAGCATGATGATCGCCGCCCACAGGCCGAAGCCGACGATCACGACGTAGACCAGGACACCGTTGAGCGCCACGCTCGGCAGCGTCAATGCGAGTCCACCGGCCGTTTCCCGAATCCTCCCCACCTGCCCGAGTTTACGGCTACCCACCGACATCTTTGCTGGTGAGACGAACCACCATCGCTTGCCGGCCGATAGCCGGCGTGCCATGGTGGAAGTGAGCCCGGCGATCGGGCTTCCGGACGAGGGGTGCCGTACCCGGAGTGCGACAAGACGGCCCGAGGAGGGCTGCGATGTCGTGGATTCTGCTTGTCGTGTCGGGGTTTCTGGAAGCGGTGTGGGCGACCGCACTGGGCAAATCCGAAGGCTTCACCCGGGTCGTGCCGTCGGTGCTGTTCTTCGTCGCTCTGCTGGCGAGTATGGCCGGATTGGCGATCGCGATGCGCGAACTTCCGGTAGGTACCGCGTACGCGGTCTGGGTGGGTATCGGCGCGGTCCTCACCGTCGCCTTCGCCATGGCCACCGGTGAAGAGCCGGTGACGATATTCAAGCTCCTGTTTCTCACGATGATCGTGACGGGCGTCGTCGGGCTCAAACTCGCCCACTGAATCAGACCGCCTGCTCCCGGGGCATTCGTTCGTGCTTCGGGGGCAGCGCCGGGCTCGGACTTGACGAAGTTCCTCGCGTCGTCGATCGTGAAAGCTGAAGGCTGTTCGGCCGCAACATGGTTGAGCACTGTCTTCCGAGTTGCCCGGTATCGGGAGGATGCCGGGGCTCGTTCGGAGAGGGGATAGCCGTGGCTGCGGATCGATCAGGGTCGGCCGACCGGAGTACTTCGCGGTGAAATGGCCCTGGTCGTCGGGTGACAAGGAGCGCGGCAACGCGGAGAAGCGTGCGCCCGCACAACCGGCCGGCCCCGCACAACCGCCCGTCGGCAAGCCACTGAGCATCGCCGATCAGGCGCGAGCCCGGCTGACGATGATCGAAACGTTCCTCGGTCGCCCCGGCACACCCATCACCCCGGAGTTGCGGCAGCGACTGCACGACGACCTCGTCGAAGCCGCCTCGACCTTGCCCGATGCGACGATTCGGCTGCTGCCTACCGTCGAGAAGCGTTGCGGGCTCACCGACGACACGGTTCAACTGATATTCCGTGCGTGGCTACGTCGCCCTGATGCCGGTGCCTTCGCCGAAACCTGGTCCATTGCCGCCGGATTGATGAAGGCAGTCACCGGAGTGTCGCAGCCGTCGTCGCTGTGCGTGTGGTTCGGAGACGCTGTTCGGGCCGAGGATCCCGACGTGTCACCGGAGTTTCGTGCCATCGCCACCGCACACCTGACCGAGCTGGTGGATGCCCAGTTCGAGAAGTACGCATTCAGCGGTGGTTCCAGCGTGGAGTGGCAGGTGATGTACGCGCTCGGGCCCGGCACGCGCGCGGAGTGGTATCGCCGATTCGGTGACCGCGCCGCCGCGCGTGGCGACAAGGCGGGTGCCCGACGACGCTACGCGCTCGCGGAACGGTTCGGTGGCGACAGCGCTGCGCAGCCGTCGCGGTCGCCGACCCGTCCGGGATACACGACGGGGCCTTCCCGGCGGGCGGATCACCAGCCGCCGCGGGCAACATCGGCGCGGCTCGGATTCGAGATGGGTTCCGCACCGGTGACGGTCTCGCCGCCGCGCAAGGAACCGCCGACTCCCGCACGACCGCCCACCCCTGAGCCTGCGGCTTCGTCGACACCCTCGCGCCAGACCCCTGTCGACGTGAGCAGGAAACTCCTGCTCGCGGCGTCGGATGTCATGCACGGCCGTTCGGGCGCACCACGATTGGCTGACAGCCCGCCGCAGTCGGTCGAGCAGCCGCTGCGGATGGCGGTTCTGTTCGTCACCGCGTTGTCCCGGCTGCGCGAGGGTGACCAGGCCGCCGCCGAAGCCGAATTGCGTGAAATCATCCGCGAACCCGCCGAATTGCCGGCCGACGAGGACATGCACGCGAACGCCCATCTCGTACTCGGGCTCCTCCTGCAGGATTCGCGACTGTTGGCGGCGGGGGTACGACAGCTTCGCGATCGGCACGGCGACCGATGGGCGAGCGTGTCGATGGTCGATCAGGAGGCGATATCGACCATGCGCGCCCGCGCCGCCGCGAGAGAGGCAGCGGCGGCGGACACGCCCGAAGCCTCCGACCTCGATCCTGCCCAGCTCCGGCACGCCCGCGCGAATCTCGCCGAAGCCACACGGTCGGCGCTGATTTCGCGTGCGGAGGAAGCAAACGCTTCGCTCGCGCGGGTCCGCCGGATCATCGGGGTCGCCCGCGGCGGTCAGGCCGCGGAACTGACCCGCATCGCCGACCGGATCGGCGACATCGCGGCAGGCAGCGACCCGTCGTCACCACCGCCATCGGCCCGGCTGGCGCTGACCGCCTTACGGCAGGACGGCGTGATCCGGCCGTGGACGCAGCCGGCCATGCGACTGTGGGAGAAGTACGATCCCGGCGATCTGGTATCGGTCCACCATCGCGCGATCGCCGAGCACGCCAAGGCCTACTACCTCGAACTCGAGGGCGATCACACCGCCTTCCTCCATTGGGACGCCGCGCTGCGGCACTGGGCGACGCTGTACGACAGCGCCGAGTTCTGGGAGTCGATGCGCGGACATCTCGGCGAGGTGATGTCGGACGTGACACCGCCGGAACTGGAGCGGGCGATCGATCGGGTCCGCGCGGACCTGCCCGAACAGCTGCTCGAACCGCATGCCACGCGGATCCGAACGCTGTGGCAGAAGCAGCCTGCACGTGCCCGAGCGCATATGCGCACGATCCGTACGGCGCCGTTCCCGGAGACGGTCAAGTCGGCCACGCGGTCGAGAGGGGGCTATGAGGCCGAGGTGGCGGTGCGGCGGCTGGCCAAGGCGGGAAGTGAAGGGCAAGCCCTGGATCTGGTCGCCGCGTGGTTGCGCGTAGATCCGGACAGCGTCCAATTGGCCGAAGCCGCCCTCGATATCGGCATCGACCATATGCAAGCCAGACAGAACATCTCTGCGCAGATGTACCCGGCTCGGTTGTTGCTGGACCGGATCACCGAGATGACCGCCCCGATCAACGACACGCTCGGACTCACCCGTTCCCGGACCACCGCCACCACCACCCAGCAGTGGTCGGCCGCGGTGTCGGCGGCGGACCGTTCGGCCTACGCGGCGAAACTGGCCCGACACGAATTCTGGTTCGGCACTTGCCTGATGTTCATCGCCTTCGACCAGCGCCACCAGATGTCGGCGCTTCGGCTGTGCGGTGAAGCGGCCGGGCACTTCCGGTGGGCTATCGGCCTCGGACTGCCAGACCTACCGCCCTACGACTCGGTGCGTGAACTGCTGGCGACCGCCTCGATCGGGGAGCGCTGACGATGGAACTCACCGGAGGGCGACGGAAATGACGAACCCATGGCAATGGACCGGGTCGAACCCCTACTACTCCACGGCATTTCAGATCCTGGACCTCGACCCCACAGCGGGCCCGTCGGTGGCCCGTGCCCGTATCGCGGCGCGGCGCAAGCGGATCGCCTTCGACCCGGGCAGGTTTCCCCTGTTCGGCGCGGTGCTCACCGTGGCGCAGGTCAATGCCGCCGATGAGCAACTTGGGTCGCCGGAAACCCGGCTGACGGCGGAATTGCTCACCCACCGGCCCGTGCCCGCCGAATCGGAGGTGGCCGAGCTCGCCGAACTACAGCAACTCGCGGACGAACTGGATGCCGCGGTCGCCCGTGATGCCGAGGCCGCGGCCGAGGCGGTACCCGGCGTCGTGCCGGGGCTGAACTACCAGGTCCTGCCCAAGCTGCTGCCACCCGCTCTCGGCCCCGAACTGCACGCACTGCGCTGAAACAGGAGAACACCGAATGACGCTGGTCGCCGGAATCGACCTCGGCACGACGAACTGCTGCGTGGCCATTCCGGCCGACGCCGACATCCCGAACAAACAAGCGCTGATCGACCGACGCCGGTTGCGGCAGTTCGGGTCAGCGCTGATCGTCGCCAATCCCGACCTGTCGCTGACCACACCGTCGGCGATCTGGATCTCACCCGACGGCACCGTGCTGGTCGGTGCGCTCGCCAAACGCAAAGCGCGCCATCCCGGTTCACCGCCCGCCATGTTCTTCAAGCGCAATATGGGCACCGATCAGCCGGTCACCGCGGGACATGCGACCATCACACCGCTGCAGGCCTCGGTGCACCTGCTGCGTCATCTCAAAACAATGGCGCAGGACGTGCTCGGTGTGCCGATCGACCGCGCCGTGATCACGGTGCCCGCATACTTCGAGACCAGCGCGAAGACACAGACCGGACTGGCGGGTGCCGAGGCCGGGCTCGAGGTGGTCGAAACGCTGATGGAACCGGTCGCGGCAGCGTTGGCGCACATGCACGAGTACCGCATGAAGGACTCCGAGGGACGCCGGTTCCTGATCTACGACCTCGGCGGCGGCACCTTCGACACCTCGGTGGTGAGCTGGGACCCGGACGGCGGATTCAGCAGTCGATCCTTCGACGGCAACCGTTACCTCGGTGGGTACGACTTCGATCAGGCCATCGTCGACTGGATGATCGCCCAGCTGCCCGGCTACGACCTCGGTTTCCGGCCGGACCAACCACGTGACGCCGAATTGCTCGCACGGCTGCTGAGTTTGGCCGAGGCGGCGAAGCACGAGCTGAGCCGCGAGACGGAGACCGAAATCATCAGCCAGGACCTGGAAGATCGGTCCGGAAATCCGATGACCATCAACCTGCCCATCAGCAGGCCCGTCTTCGATCGGATGATCGAAGACCATCTCCGCGCGACCCTCGACCATTGCGCAGAAGCGCTGTCCAAGGCTCGGTTGAGCGACGCCGCTCTCGACGAGATCGTGCTGGTCGGCGGCTCGTCGAGAATCCCGCTGGTCGCGACGTTGCTGGAACAACGCTTCGGTATCCCACCGCGCCTGTTCCATCCGGAACTCGTCGTCGCGGTCGGCGCGGCTCTCAAGGCGGCGAGCCGCGCTACCCGTAGCTCGGTCCTAGAACTGGAACCGCTGGTGCCGCAAGGCGATTCGGTCGATATCGCCGGCCGGGTGCGGTGTCCCGACGAGCTGGGTCAACCGGTGCTCGTCCTGGTCGAGACCGCCGACGGCGCACCGCTCGAACAGCGGGTCAACGGTGACGGCGCTTTCCTGTTCATCGACGTTCCGCTGTTCGCCGAGGGCGAAAGCTCCTTCACCGTGCGAGTGCTTGCCGAGGGGCAACAGGTCGACACTGGACACCTCACCGTGACAGCACACGACGAGACGCCGGCACTCGACCTGGCGGGAGATGTGCTCGCACACGACTTCTCGGTGGAGCTCGTGGACGGTCGGCTGGCGCGAATCGTGAAGGCGGGCACCAAGATCCCGCACCGCGTCAGCCAGCATCTGGAGACCGCGCGAGCGGGTACCGCTTTGCGGGTACGGCTCTACGAGGGCCGCATACCGATCGGTTCGGTGCAGATCCACGACCTGCCCGAGGATGTGGCTCCGGGTACCGCTGTAGAACTGTCCCTGGAATTCGCGGTCGGGTGGACCATTCACGCGTCGGTGCGGCTGCCGCAGCTGGACCGGACGGCCACCGCCGTCATCGACATCCCGGTCCGTCAGGTCGCGTCGTGGACAGAGATCCGGTCGAGGACCGTACGGGCGCACGCCGCGTGGCGCCAGGTGCGTCCCGAGGTGCATAAGTTCGAGTCGGCGAAGGCGGGACCGGATCTCGAACAGCGGTTGCTCGCTGTGGAAGGGCTGATCGTCGGCGCGAAGGACCAGGCGAAAGCGCACCACATGCTGCTCGAAGCCGAGACGATCTTGCAGACCTTGCAGGAGAGCGAGGGCCCTGAGGCGTATCTGGAGCCGCCGCTGGCCGATTTCGAGGACAGAATGGGCACGCTCACCAATCTGGTGGTCTGGCTCGAACGTGACCTTCCCGGTGAGGCGCAGCCGTTCCGGTACCGTCAGGACGGGGTGGCGGCCGAGGCACGGGCCGCCTACGAGGCCGGTGATTTCACCGCGTGGCGCAGGGCGAACGAGAAGCTCGACGATCTGGTCCGCGAGGTCGTGCGGACCCCGCTGATCCGGGAAATCCTGGCCGTCGGTGCGTCGCCGACGGAATACCGCGCCTGGCTGACGGGTGAGATCGAGACAGCCGATCAACTGATCCGCCGCAAGTACGACACCCTGCTGAACGATCCACGTCTGGCGTCGGCGGAGAAGTCGAAGCTGCCAACGGAGCGCGACCTCTTCCTCGGTGAGCTGCAGCTGATCGCCGCGACCGTGCGGGAGGTCGACCTGTCCCGCCCCGCCGCCCGCGAGCATCTGCACACCATCTACACCGGCCGCCTGCAGCCGCTGCACGCGCGCGTCGAGCGGTGGGGCCGGGAAACCGGGATTCGCTGGCACCCTGGTGTGGCGTGAGCAGCCCCGTAGTGCTGGTGATCGGGCTCCTCGGCTTGGCGCTGGTGGTGTGGCTGCTCTGGCTGATCGTCCGCAGCAGCCGAGAGCGGCGCCGTCAGCGCGTGGTCGATCAGCTGCTGTCGGTGGCGGCGTCGGGGGATACCGCGCGGCTGCGCGAAATCGTCGAAACCGGTGCGTCCATCAATACGGTGGCAGCGCAGGGAAACAGCGCGCTGCATCTGGCGTACTACACCGGCCAGCAGGAAGCGATCGAGAATCTGCGGGCTTACGGCGCAGACGCCAATTTGCGCAACAACGAGGGGCTCACTCCGGCCGAGATGAGCTCGCTGGTCCAAATCGAGAACCTGCTGCGCGAAGGTGTCTGGTATCTCAACCGCGACGGCAGCTGGCGCGATAGGGGCCAGGGGTACAGGGTGTACACCCGGCTCGGCCAGTTCCCGGAACGGATCTACAATCCGGCAGTCGTGCGTCAGGTATTGCGGCGCGAACAGCGCAGGGAACTGCTGATCCTGGCGATCAAGCTCGGCCGGACGGGCTCCGAGGAAAAGCTGGCTGAAGCGTTGCAAGCCTTCGGTGACAAGCACATGGCCGAGGACTACCTCAACTGCGGCTCGCGATTCCTGCACGACGCAGCCGAGCAGTGGGCCAGGGCGAACAACTACCGCATCTTCAGTCGGTCGGGTTGGGCCAATGTCGGCTGGGGCCGGTTCTGAGTGGACGTGTCAGCTAGCGGAAGTACGGATAGTTCTGCACCCAGTGGAATCCGCGACTGCGCAAGGTGAAGCTGTCGAGGTCCAGGCGTTCCAAGGTGACGACGAGTGGGCGGTCGTGCAGTTCCCCGCGCAGTATCAGGAGGTCGGGGGTGGGTCTCTGGGTGGATACAGTCGCGAGTGGTCCTGTCGGTCGGGCGAGTTCGAGCTGTCCGCCGGGGGAGAGTTCGGCTTCCACCGGAACGAATTCACCATCCATCCGTTGAATGGTGGCCGATCCCGGATGTTCGAAAATCAGTCGTTGCCAACGGGTTCCGTCGGTGGTGAGCGGTAGTGCGACCTGTCCGTCGACGGTGAATTCCCGCACGTCCCAGATTCCGTACAGCTCGGATTTGGGGCTGCCTGCCCCGTGCTGTTCCTGCCACACCACCCACCGGTCGTACCCGCTGGCCAGTGCGACCCAGAGTCCCAGACCCGCCACGACCCCTTTCGCGATGCGGTTCTTGCGTTCTTCGGCGAAGAGCGACGGTAGCGACAGCGGCGCGCAACCACCCTGCAGCACGAAGACATCCACAAGCCGCCGCAGATAGGGCGCGAGCAGCACCAGGCTGATCAACAGCAAATGCGCGGCGAGCAACTTCTCCGGGATGTCGAACGTCATGTTCAGCAGGAGGATTTGCGCCGTACTGAGCAAGCACAACAGCGCACCGAGCACCATCGTTCGGGAGAAGAACAGCAGCAGACCCGCCACGACTTCCACAGCACCGAGCGACATCTCGTATGCGGGGGAACTGCCCACCTGCAACCACAGCACCGAGGCCGGACTCAGATCGCCGTACGGTTGCAGCAGCTGTGCCAACGACGGCCCGGGCATCTGGGTCGGGATCAGTTTCGCGAACCCGAACCCCACCATCTGCGCACCGAGGCACAACCGCAGGAACAGGGAGAACCAGGCGGTGAGCCGAGGGTAGGCCGTGCGGCGATCGAATGCCGTCCACACCGCGGCGACAACCATCGCGAGGACCAGCAGACACAGCACCAGCACCCACACCGCCGCCTGATCACCGGCACCGGAATCCTTGTGCTGCACCGCATCGACGCCGAAGAACGTCCGGCCTACCCACCCGGTGACGGGGTCGGTCAGCGACATGTCCCACGGGCTCACATAACGGCGCACCCAGCGCCCGAGGATGCCGAGCAACGCGAACGGAATGTAGGTGTTCAGCAGGCAGAACAGAACGAAATAGACCACGCAGAACCGAAACGCGACGAACGTGGCGGGCCGGGGAGTGGTCACCGCTGCATCCTCGGGTCCTCGGTGGGATCGGCAAACCGTGCCGGGCACCCGTTTTCCGCGGCGTCGCGGCGCAGTTCGTAATGCCAGGGTTCGTTGTCGTAGATCTGGCACAGCCCGTAGGCGGCGCCGTGGGCGGACAACCACGCCGTCGCCGCGCTGTGCCCGATGTCGACCGCGTCACCCGACACGTGCGCGGAGGTTTCCGCGGTAGCCACCCAGCGGGCGGCCTCGGCCTCGGACCCGTACTTGCCGACCGCCTCGTGCAGCAGCCGCGTCTGGTGTTCCGCGGACCGCCAGCCACTGGTGACCACGAATTCCACCCCCTCGCTACCCGCGTCGACGGCGGCCCGACGCAGCGCATCGAGCAATTCAGGGTCGAGATTGGCCACCGAGGGCGACTGGTCGTCGAAGACCCCCGCACCGGGCGAACCGGGGTCGCCACGGGGAATATCGATCGACAACGCGACGGAGGAGAACCGGTCCGGCGATTGGTGGACAAAGAACGCGACAGCGCCTGCCGCGGTAAGAGCGGCGACAGCAGTCGCTAGAATTCCCCGGATATTTCTCTGATTCATGCAGTCAGTCAAGACAATGCGGCGTTGCACGCACGTATGCGATTTTCGATACGCCGACGATATGTTCCCGCTGGAAGAATCGAGAGCGATGCGTGTACTGATCGTCGAGGACGAACCCTATCTGGCCGAAGCAATCCGCGACGGCCTGCGCCTGGAAGCCATCGCCGCCGACATCGCGGGCGACGGCGACACGGCACTGATGCTGCTCGACATCAACACCTACGACATCGCCGTCCTCGACCGTGACATCCCCGGTCCCTCCGGAGACGAGATCGCCGAACACATCGTCGCCGCGGGCAGCGGGCTGCCGATCCTGATGCTCACCGCCGCCGATCGCCTCGACGACAAGGCGACCGGTTTCGAGCTCGGCGCCGACGACTACCTCACCAAACCGTTCGATCTGCGCGAACTGGTTCTGCGCCTGCGCGCCCTCGACCGCAGGCGCGCCCACAGCCGGCCACCCGTCCGCGAGATCGCCGGGCTGCGTCTTGACCCGTTCCGTCGCGAGGTCTACCGCGACGGCCGCTATGTCGCGCTGACGCGCAAACAGTTCGCGGTGCTCGAGGTGCTCGTCGCGGCCGACGGCGGTGTGGTGAGCGCGGAGGAACTTCTGGAACGCGCCTGGGACGAGAACGCGGACCCGTTCACCAATGCCGTCCGCATCACCGTCTCGGCGCTGCGCAAACGTCTCGGCGAACCATGGATCATCGCGACCGTTCCCGGCGTCGGCTACCGCATCAGTACGGGAGGTGACGGTGGATAGGGCACCCGGGCTGAGTGTCCGCCTCAAGCTCACCCTCAGTTACGCCGGTTTCGTCATGCTCGCGGGCACCTTGTTACTCGTCGCCGTCCTGGTGTTCTACCTGTACTACCTGCCTGCCGGATGGATCGACACCACCGGCAACTTCTGGATCAACCGGCGGCTGCTGCTCCGCTCGTTCGCGCCGTTCATGGCCGCCGTCCTGCTCTTCCTCATGGTCTTCGGCCTGGTCGGCGGCTGGTTTCTGGCCGGACGCATGCTCGCCCCGCTGACCCGGATCACCGCCGCTGCCCGCCTGGCCGCCAACGGCTCGCTGTCGCACCGCATCCGGCTCGCCGGCACCGCCGACGAATTCCGGGAACTGGCCGACACTTTCGACGCCATGCTCGCCCGGCTGGAAGCCCACGTCACCGAGAACCAGCGGTTCGCCGCCAACGCATCCCACGAACTACGCACCCCCTTGGCGATCACCCGAACCATGCTCGAGGTGGCCCGTGACGATCCCCCCGACGACCCGAGTGACCTGATCGAACGCCTCCAGACCGTCAACAGCCGGGCCATCGATCTCACCGAAGCCCTGCTCGTGCTCAGTCGAGCCGACCAGCGGTCGTTCACGCCCGAGCCCGTCGACCTGTCCCTGCTCGCCGAAGAAGCCACCGAGACGCTCATCCCCTTCGCCGAAAAGCACGCCATCACCCTCGAAACCGCAGGCGAGCCGACCCCCACCGTCGGCTCGCACGCCCTGCTCCTGCAGCTGACCACGAATCTCGTTCACAACGCGATAGTCCACAACCTGCCCGGCGGCACCGCGTGGACAACAACCCGCCGCCTGCCCGACTCGGTGGTCCTCACCGTCGAGAACACGGGCGAAAACCTCACTCCGAGAACGGTTTCCACACTCGTCGAACCGTTCCAGCGTGGGTCCGAACGCATTCGCACCCACGATTCCGGCGTCGGCCTCGGACTGGCCATCGTCGACAGCATCACCCGAGCCCACGCGGGCACTCTTACTCTCACCCCGCGTCCGGGCGGTGGGTTGTGCGTGTCGGTGCAGCTGCCGGCTCGTTAGATCGCCGGGGAGGTCGGTCACGATGAGGGAGCCCGAAATGCGCGCAGCGTGACATCGACGAGGGAATCGGCGTATTCGGCGGTGAGGGGCCCGGACCTGTGTAGCCACCGCTGGAACAACGGGGCGTAGAGCACCTCCAGGACCAGGTCGAGATCCGCGCCGGGGTCGAGTTGGCCTGCCCGCTGTGCGCTGCGCAAGCGAGCCTTCTTCGCTTCGTCCACCGGGCGCGCGAGCTTCTCGCGGAACTGGGCAGCGAGCTCGGGGTCGTTGACGATCTCGACCTCGAGGGCGCGAATCGGACGCTCGAACTCAGGGTCGGCGAACTCCGCGGCCGTGGCCCGCATGACCACCTTCAGATCGGCCTCGATGTCCCCGGTGTCGGGCAGCTCCACCTGCGGCCCTTCCTCTGTTGTGCTGAGGGCGAGGAACGAATCGAAGATGACGGCTCCCTTGGACGGCCACCACCGGTAGATCGTCTGCTTGCCAACCCCGGCGCGTGCCGCGATGGCCTCGATGGAGACCTTCGTATACCCGACCTCGGAGATCAATGCGCGGGTGGCCGCGAGGATGGCTTGGCGCGAACGCTCGCTGCGCCGCGAACTTCCCTTGGCGTCGGTCATGAGGGCAGCTTATCAATCAACCGAGACGAGACGGTTCGGTTGACAAGGAGTGCGCTCTGCTCAACGGCAGCCGGCCCTGGTCTTCCGGTTGGACGGCGAGATCGATGGAGTCATGGCGTTCCGGGTCGACAAGGACCGCATCACAGGCCTCTACTTCGTCCGCAACCCGCACAAGCTGACCAGGATCGAATCGGAGACCCCGTTGACCCTGCGTTGACCCGGCTCACGACGGTCGTCGGCCAGCCGGCCGGGTTCGCGACACCGCTTCGACCGGGGTCGGTAGCAGGCCCTCGGTGATGAAACCGTCGACATAACGCTGGAGGACAGCCCCGTCGATGTCCGGACAACGAACACCGGATCGAGCCAGGACCGCGCGGGTGCCGGTGTCGTCGACGATCAGGGCGTCGCCGCCACCGTTGAGGTAGTTCTCGGCCACGAGTGCCGCGCGCATCAGGTCGGCATGCTGCGCGATCCGTCCGGCCAAGCGTTCGGCGGCATCGGCCACCGGCACGATGTCGATGGGAAAACCGGTGCGGCGCAGGGTGTTCAGGATGTCGCCGACATTGGTCGGCGCACTGTTGACCAAATGGTAGATCTCGGTGGCGGGCTGCCGTCCGGTGGCGAGCGTGACCAAGGCGCGTGCCACGTAGTCGACCGGGGCCAATGTGACCTCGGCGGACTCGATGTCGGGCGCGACCCCGAGATGGGCGGCCGATCGGATCAGTGTCCAGAACGCGTCGTCGGCGCCGTTCGCGCCGCTGCTGATCGATCCTGCGACCAGGCCGGGCCGGTGCACGGCGACCGGCAACCCGCGTTCGGCTGCCGCGAGGACCAGCTGCTCGGCCACCCATTTGGTCGCCAGGTACCCGTTGCGCGGTACCTGGTCGGCGGTGATCGCCGTGTGTTCGGTGACGACTCCGGTGTGGCCGACACCGACAGCCGCCGACACGGTCGACACGAAATGCAAGGCCTTCACCCTGGTATCGACAGCCAGTCGCAGGATCTCGACGGTTCCGGCGACGTTCGCCGGGCGCAGGGCGGCATAGGATTCCAGGTGATTCACGCGGGCACCGTTGTGGTAGATCACCTCGATACGCGCGGCCAGCTCGGTCCACGTGTCGGTGTCGAGCCCGAACCGCGGTGCGGCGAGGTCGCCGGGCACCGGCACGACGCGGCCGGCGAGTCCGTCGGTCCGTAGTCCGTAGCGCCGCAGGGTTGTTTCCAGACGGCGGCGCGCGTCGTCGATGTCGTCGGCGCGGACCAGGCACCAGACGCGCGACGGGGTGCGGTCGAGCAGCTCGCGCAACAGATGGATGCCGACGAAACCGGTGGCGCCGGTCAGGAGCACATCGTCGGCCGAGGTCGGCGGCGGCGGGAAGGCCGCCGGCACCGTGATGTTTGGATCGAGCTGGGCGTCGGCGATCAGCATGTCGGTCCACTGTCCGGCCGCCGCCGCGCCGGATTCCGCTGTCACCGCCGCCGTCACCGCACGCGGCGTCGGCGCTTCGAACAGCAGGCGCGGGTCGGCGTCGATGCCGAGCCGGGTCCGCAGCTCCGTTCGGAGCGTGAAGACGAGCAGCGAGGTGCCACCGAGATCGAAGAAGCTGTCGTCGATCTCGACCGAATCTCGTTCCAGCACATCGGCGAACACCCGTGCCACCGCGAGCTCGCGCACGGTCGCCGGTTCGCCGCTGTGGGCAGGCGCGTCGGACGCGGGGTCGACTTCCGGGCGTTCGGGCATGCCGAGCCCGGTCGTGCCGGACAGCTGCGCGAGGGTCACCTCGGGATGCGTGGCGACGGTCGTCAGGATGTCGCGGAACCGTGCCGCGAACGCGGTGACCGTCGCCTCCTCGTAGAGGTCGGTGGCGTAGCGCAGGTTCCCCGTCAGGCCACCGGTGCCCGGGTCTTCGCTCAGCGTGAGACTCAGGTCGAAATGCGTTGTTTCCCAAGGGAAGTCGACAACGGATATGGTCAGGTCACCGAGGTCGAGCGAAGGCGGTGCGGGCAGGTTCTCGTAGGAGAACACGGCGTCGAACAGCGGGTGCCTGGTGTTGTCACGTGGCGGATTCACCGCTTCGACGATGTGGTCGAAGGGGACCTCGGCATTGCCGAGCGCGGCGAGCGAGACTTCCCTCGCACGCACCACCAGCGCGGTGAAGTGTTCCTGCGGATCGAGGGTCAGGCGCAACGGCAGGGTGTTCACGAACATGCCGACCAGGCGGTCGAGGGCGGGGTGTGCGCGACCCGCGACCGGGGTCCCGATCGTCACATCCGCGCTTCCGGCCAGGTCACCGAGCAGCACGGTGAACGCCGCGTACCCGGCCATGAAGGGAGTCGCGTTGTGTCGTCGGGCCAGTTCGGCAAGCGCTGTCGCGACGTCGGCGCCGATCTCGAACTCCACCACCGCACCGGCACCACCCGGCCTGCCGATGCCGGGGGCGCGGACTCGGTCGGTCGGTAGCGGCGGTCGGTCGGACGCCCCGTCCAGCGCACGCACCCAGTGCGCGAGCTGACCGGCGGCGCGGGACGGCGGATCGTGCCGATCGCCGAGTCGCCGATGCTGCCACAGTGTGTAGTCGGCGTACTGCAGCGGAAGCGGTTCCCATCGCGGTTGGCGTCGGGCGGCCCGCGCGGTGTACGCGGCGGACAGATCGGCCACGAGCGGACCGTGCGACCAGCCGTCGGCGGCGATGTGATGTGCCACCAGCGCGAGTACGTGCTCGTCGGAGCCGATATTCCACAGCGCCAACCGGATCGGTGCGTCGGTGGTGACGTCGAAGGGTGCGGTGACCGCCTGCGCGAGTTCGGCGTCTAGATCGTCCCGGTCGAGGGTGCGCGCGGTCAGCGGTGCCCGGCCGAGGGCCTCGTCGACGGTGAGGATGCGGACGCGCGGCCCGGCGCTGCTGCCGGGGTACACCGTGCGCAGCACCTCGTGCCGGGTGACCACATCCCGTACCGCCGCGTCGAGCGCTGCCACATTGAGAGATCCCCTGAGCCGCAACGCGATCGGCAGATGATAGGCCGACGACTCCGGGTACAGCTGATTGAGCAACCACATCCGCAGCTGCGCCGGGGCAGGCGACAGGTGCTCGGGCCGGGTCAGCGGCGCCGGTGCGTCCGGGTCTTCGGCGTCGTCGAGTCGCAGTGCCAACCCCGCGACGGTCGGTGCGTCGAAGACGGTGCGGACATCGAGGCCGAGCCGTCCCGCGAGCGCGGTGGCGGTGAGCGAGGTCCCGCCGAGTTCGAAGAAGTCGCTCTCGGCCCCGGCCACTTCGATCGCGAGAACCTCGGTGAAGGCCGCTGCCACCTTCCGCTCCGAATCTGTCGCGACGGGCCGGGAACCGTGGTGACCGAACACGGGCGCGGGCAGGCGACGGGTGTCGAGTTTGCCGTTCGGAGTCAACGGCAGCGTGTCGAGCATGAGGTAGGCGCTCGGACGTAGATACGCGGGCAGTTGCTCGGCGATCCGGAGCCGCACCTGCTCCACATCGAGCGGGCCGTCCGGCACCAGGTAGGCCACCAGATGGGTACCCCTCGAGTCCTGATGGGCAGTGACGGCTGCCCGGCCGACGCCGGGCAGGCCGGTGAGAGTGGTCTCGATCTCGCCCGGCTCGATGCGGTGCCCGCGCACCTTGATCTGGAAGTCGCTGCGGCCGTGGTAGATCAGTTCGGGCTCGGCGCTGGTGGTGAGCGTGACCAGGTCACCGGTGCGGTACACCCGCCCGCCGGGTGGGCCGAACGGATCGGCGACGAATCGGGCCGCGGTCAACGAGTGCCGACCGTGGTAGCCGCGCGCCAGGGCCGGGCCGCCGAGGTAGAGCTCGCCGACGACACCGGGTGGCACCGGGCGCAGCCGGGCGTCGAGTACCAGGGCGTGGAATCCGCGCAGCGGCGCGCCGATCGTCACCGATCGATCCGGTGTCAGTTCCGCGATGGTCGCGATGTCGGTCGCCTCGGTAGGGCCGTATCCGTTGCGCATCAACCGGTTTCGCGACCAGGCCGAAACCAGGTCGGCGCGGATCGCCTCCCCGCCGACACCGAGGACACGCAGTTCCGGCAGGGTCTCGGGAGCGAGGGTCGCCAGCACCGCGGGGGTGATGATGGCGTTGGTCACCCGCTCGCGACGCATGAGCTCGGCCAGATCCGGTCCGGCCATTACGTAGCGCGGGGCAACCACCAGTGTCGCGGCACCGGCCAGCCCGCACAGGATCTCGCCGACCGCCATGTCGAAACCGGGGGAGGCGTGGTGCAGGGTCCGGGCTCCGGGCCGCAGCGCGTACCGGTCGCGCCGCTCCGCCGCCAGGTTCGCGAGACCGCCGTGGGTCACCAGCACGCCCTTGGGGACACCGGTGGAACCGGAGGTGTAGATGAGGTAGGCGGGGTGCTCGGGCCGCGCGGCGACCGGCAGCAGCTCTGCGTCCGGGGTCGCATCGGGGTCGACGATCGTCCAGTGGACCGATCCGGGCAGATCCGCCGGGTGCTCGACACCGGTGACGCCGAGGACGGCACCGCAGTCGTCGAGGATGTGCGCGATGCGCTCGGCCGGGTATCCCGCGTCGATCGGTACGAAGCCCGCCCCGGTCTTGGTGATCGCCCAGACAGCTCCGACCGAGGCGGCGGAGCGTTCCATGACCATCGCGACCAAGGTCTCGGGGCCGGCCCCAGCGGCCTGCAGCGTGCCGGCGAGGCGGTCGGTCCACGCGCCGAATTCCCGGTAGGTCCAACGCTTCTCGCCGTAGACGACGGCGATCCCGTCCGGGTTTTCCGCGACGGCGGCGGCGATCAGCTCGCCCAACGTGGCCGGTTGACCAGCCGTCGGCCCGCACCAGGGGACGAGCAGGCTCGACTCGGCGCCGGTGAGGACCGGCAACCGGTCGATCGCGACCTCGTCGTCGGCGGTCGCGAACTCTGTCAGGAAGCCGACGAATCGCTCCAGGTGCGCGGTGACCTCGGCCTCGGTGTATCGATGGCGGTTGGCTTCGAACTCGACCCGCAACCCGGAATCGGTCAGCGGATACACATTGAGCGCGAGGTCCTCGACCGGCCCGGTGGACAGCAGCTCGATGACGCCACGCGCCGGGCCGAGCATCAACTCGGTGTGGAAGTTCATGATGTTGACGGCCGGTCCGAAGTTCAGCGACTCGGCTCGGCGACCACTGTCGCGGATCATGTCGGCACCGCGATAGCGCTGATGGCGTAATGCCCCGCTCAGTTCGGCACGCGCGCGGGCGATGGCGGCGCCCACGGTGGCGCCCGAGCAGCGCAGCGGGACGATATTCGAAGTCATGGCACCGCATTCGCGCATCGCGGCGGTCGTGCGCGCGGTGACCGGCAGGCTCAGCGCCACCGCCTCGGTGTCGGTCAGCCTGCCGAGAAAGGCGGCGAACGCCGCCACCAGCACGGGCGCGATGCCGGGGAAGCCAGCGCGTGTGCGCAGTCGCTCGACCAGCGATGGCGGCAGCTCGGCGCGGGCGTGGATCGGGAGCGGGTCGGGAGCACCTGGTCGCGTCGCGAGAGTGACCGGGGCGGGCAGCACGGCGAGCTGCTCGCGCCAGTATTCGCGGTCGATCCCATACCGTCGCGAGCCCAGGTAACTCTGCTCCGCAGCGGCCAGAACCGCTGTCGAATCCACTGCGGCCGAGGGTAATTCGTGTCCCTCCAGCAGGGCCGTGTAATAGGTGCTCAGCAGATGCTGCATGCGGACGGCGCCGAAGCCGTCGAGCGCCAGGTGATGCGCGCGGGTGTAGAGCAGGTGATGCTCCGAGCTGAGGCGCAGGACCGTGGTCACGATGGGTGGGTCGGCGATCAGAGCGAACGGCGCACACTGATCGGCCCGCATCCACGCGTGGGCTGCGGCCTCCGGGTCGGCCTCTCCACTGCAGTCGACGAGGGCGATGGCATCGTCGATGCCATCGTCGTGCACCTGTCCAGGCTGCCCCTCGACGAGGGTGAACCGCACATAGGCACCCAGATCCCGCGCGGCCGAGCGGACCGCGCGGCGATATGCCGCCACATCGAGCGGTCCGCGCAGGTCGACATACTGGCCGACCGCGAGCGGCACCGGCCCGAGCAATTGCTGAGCGAACCACACCTCGCGTTGTGCCGCGGTGAGCGGGCGGACAGCAGGGGCCGAACGGTGGGAGATCATGGTGCCTCAGAAGCTGGGAGCGAAGGTGGGAAGTCCGCGCCCGTGCCGTCGGACGGGCGCTGCGGAACCGGGAACTCAGGCGGGAAAATCGGTGAGATATCCACCGCGAGCGAAGAATTCGGCACCGTCGTACTCGGTACCCGTCGCGCTACGGACACGTTTGATCACCAATGCGTGATTGCCACCGCGGTGCGGGTCGGCTCCACACACGACCGCGCCGCCACCTTCCTGAACGATCACCCTGCCCGCGGTGCCGCCGTAACGGGCCTCGGAGACCACCGCGTCGAGAATCTCGACGCGCTCACCGCGGTAGTAGGAGTAGGCGCGCGGATACGGCGCGGACAGCGCCCGCACGAACCGTTCCGATTCGGTCGCGTCAAGGGACCAGTCGATCCGGCTGTCACGGTCGGACCGCTTGTGGAAGTAGGTGCGCTCGGCCTTGTTCTGCGGTGTCCACACCGCGGTGCCGTTCTCGAGCGCCGCGAGCGCCTCGTGCACCGCACCGGGGATCAGCTCCATGCCGGCCAGGACGAGTTCGGTGCCGGTGGCGTCGGGCGGGATCGGCAGGCGCTTCTGGACCAGGATGTCGCCGGTGTCGAGTTGCTCGTCCATGCGATGCACCGTCAGGCCGAATTCCTCCGCACCGCTGATCAGCGCCCACAGCACCGGTGAGAACCCGGTGAATTTCGGTAACAGCGAATCGTGCAGGTTCAGGGTGCCATGGGGCGGCATGTCGTAGAGCTCCGCGGGCATCCAGGTGTACCAGCTGTTGACCACGATCACGTCGGGTCGGGCACGCTTCACGAGATCGATGGTCTCGGCGTCGGCGCGTTCGGTGAGGTGCACCGGAATGCCGTGTTCGGTGGCCAGTTCCTCGACCGAGTCGTTCCAGATCGCCTTGTAGGCGGAATCCGCGGCCGGGTGGGTGACCGCCAGGACCACCTCGTGCTCCGAGTCGATCAGGGCCTGCAGGGTCTTACGACCCCAGGTTTGGAAACCGAACGACACGATGCGCATGGAACTGCCTACTTTCGTCTATGTGTAGGCTTACCTTACATAGATGTCAATATGCTCGTGTGCGCGGCCGCTGCGCCGACCCGGTGCTCCTCGACGCTGCCCACGACACGGGGCCGCGTCGCTCGCAGGTGGAGGCAGGAATCAGATTGTCGGCCAGGCCACTTCGTCGATCGCGAGCCACGGAGCCTTCGCGACCACGGCGGGGGTCATGTCGGTGATCGCCTTGGTGCGACGATGAAAATGCGATTGGTCGACATAGCCCGCCTCGGCGGCGGCGGCCGCGGGCGAGCGCCCTGCCACCAGGAGGTGGGCGGCATGGTCGAAGCGGACCAGGTCGGACGCGTGCTTGGGTGATACTCCGATACTGGACTGGAAGCGGGACCATAGTCGCTGGCGGGTCCAGCCGGTCTCCGCGGCAAGGGTCTCGATGCGGATCCGGCCGCGGCTGCGGACGGTCCGGCCCCAGGCATACGTGATCTCGGGTGCTACACCCGATCCGCGACGCACCCGGCTTCGCAGGAATGCGGCCACGATCGCGAACCGCTCGTTCCACGACGGCGTCGCACGGAGCCGCTCGGTCAAGCCGGCGGTTTCGTTACCCCACAGGTCCGGCAGCGGTGTCACCGTGCCGCCGATGATGCTGGTGTCTTGGAGAACCACCGCGGCGACGACGGGGGACATGCGGATCTGCAGGACGTCACCGACTCCTGTGCTGGTGATCCGTAGCGGGCCTGCGTGGAGGCCGATGATCGCGTTCCCGACGACTTGGCACCCCAGAACGTCGTATACGACTCCGTGTTCGCTGAGGTCGAGCAGGAGCGTGATCGAGGGATGCGGAATCATGGTGATTTCCACGGCGGCATCCCCGTGGTACCGGAATCCCGCCATCTGGATTCCCGGCATGGGCACTCGGCCCGGCACAGCGACATCGACCCGACTCCAGTCCCATCGGCTCGCCGCGTCCACGCCTCCAGGCTAACCGGAGTCAAACAGCCTGACATTTGTCCAATACGGCGTGACGGGTCGACGGCGATGCTGGCGGTATGAGCGCATCGAGTCCCACCAAGCCACGCGAGGATACGACAATCCACGGGTTGCACGTCGTCATCGACGGGAACCCGACCGCACCGCCCCTGCTACTCGTGCACGGCTCGGGCGCGACCGGTTCGATGTGGGCACCCGTGGTGCCGTCGCTCGCCGCGAAGTATCGGGTGATCACGATCGACCTGCCAGGATGCGGCCGGTCGGAGTCGGCATCGACGTACGCCGTTGCGCAACAAGCGGATCGAGTGGCGAAGGTGTTGGACGAGCTCGGCGTCCGAAATCTGCGGGTGGTCGGTCACTCCAGCGGCGGGTATGTCGCGACGGCCCTCGTCGAGAGTCGTCCCGATCTGGTCGGCGATCTGGTCCTGGTCAGTACGGGCCCGAATCTGGCAGCGCTGCTCCCTGAGCCCGCGATCATCCGGGCGCTCACCTCGCCGCCGTTCGGTCCGCTCGTGTGGGCGCTGCGCACCGACTCGATGATCCGTCGCGGACTGGCAGCGACCGCGGCGACGACGATCACGGTGCCCGACGGTGCCGTGGCCGACTTACGCGCGATGTCCTATCGAACTTTCCGTGCGATTATCGCCGCCAACATCGACTACCTCGCCGCACGAACCGTGCCCCAGCGCCTCATCGACGCCGGAAAGCCCCTCCTCGTGATCTTCGGAGACTCCGATCCTCGCTGGGACCCGGCGTCGGCGCACCACTACGAGGCGGTGCCGGGTGCCCAGCTGGAATACCTTCGCGGAGTCGGTCATCTCGCGATGCTCGAAGACCCCGACGCCCTCGCCCGCTCGATCCTCGCCAGCGCGGAGGCAGACCGCGCCATCTGAAGGAGCGCCGCGCATCGCGGATTTCGTCGGCGCTCAGCGGGCGCGGGCGCTCCAGCGTCCGTCGTAGCGGACTTCGATCGGGTGGGCGAAGGCCGTCGAGACGTGGTCGGTGGTGATGACCTCGGTGGCCGGGCCTGCGGCGACGGTGTGACCGTCGGCGATGAGCAGGGCGTGGGTGGTGGTGCTCGGTAGTTCCTCGAGGTGGTGGGTGACCAGGATCGAGGCGACTTCGGGGTGGGTTCGGTCGAGGCTGTCCAGGGTGGTGAGCAGTTGTTCGCGGGCGGCCAGGTCGAGGCCGGTGGACGGTTCGTCCAGGAGCAGGACCCGGGGATCGCTGATCAGGGCCCGGGCGATGAGAGTGCGGCCGCGCTCACCCTGGGAAAGGGTGGGCCAGAGGTCGTCGGCCTTGCCGGACAGGCCGAGAGTGTCGATGATCTGCTCGGCACGCTCCAGGTCGCCGGAACTCGGTGACCAGCGCATCGGTGTGTCGATCGTGCCCGTGATGCCGGTGAGCACGACCTCGCGCACCGAGAGGGCGTGCGGCAGCCGATGCCGCGGGTTCACATGCCCGATCGAGCGCCGCAGCCGAGCCAACTCGACCCGCCCGAATTGCTCCCCGAGCACCCGCACGATCCCCGTCGTCGGAAAGGTGACGGCACCGCAGAATCCCAGCAGCGTGCTCTTGCCTGCGCCGTTGGGCCCCAGGAGCGCCCAGTGCTCGCCGGCGCGCACCGTCAGCGAGATCCCGTTGATGATCTTCTTGCCGTCCCGGCGGAAGGTCACATCGTCCAGTTCGATCACGGCGCTGCCGGTCATGTGAAGGCCTCCTTGAGGGCGGAAAGGTGCGTGCGGCTGAATTCTGCTGCGGCAGTCGGTGTTCGTTCCGCGATCGCCTGCGCGAGTTGCTCGTGCGCGTGCTGGTCGTCCTGCTCGGAGCGGACCGGGCGAAGCTCGAGCATGTCGATCATGGCCAGACGCAGACGCGGAAGAAGGCTGTCGAAAAGCTGGGTGAGGACATCGTTGTGCGCGGCGACGACGACCGCACGATGGAAGGCCATGTCGGCATCGACGTGATCGGCGACGGGCCGACCTCCGACGCGGCGTTCCGCCAGGGTTCGCCGGATGGCCCGCAGATCGGCGGGTGTCCGTCGTCGGGCGGCGAGGGCCGCGGCCTCCGCCTCGATGGCAATGCGGGCCTCGATCACCGCGACGATGGTGGCACCACGCAGCACCACATCCCAGTCCTCGGTCACATCGAGCGCGGTGACGAACACGCCTGCGCCCTGCCTGCTGTCGAGCACGCCCTTGCCCGCGAGTTCCCGGATCGCCTCACGCACGGTCGACCGCCCGACCCCCAACTGGGTGGCGAGCAAGGTCTCGCCCGGTAATCGATGACCCAAGGGCCACTCGCCCGCCCGGATCCGCGCGAGCAGCAGTTCGGCCGCTTGTGCCGCCAGTGGCTGGCGCCTTACCTGCGGTATCACCCGAGGACCTCTCTACTTGTCTGAGGAGTTGTGGTAGAAGTGTACCCATCATGACCTACACCGCGCTCTTCCTCGGCCGCCACGGCGGGGCCTGACGACCGGCCGCCCCGCCGTGGGGCTCCGTCGTGGCCGGTCTCCGTCGTCTTCGGCCCTGGATGGCCGGGAAGTAGAGCAGGTCATGACCGAATTCCCCACCCTGACAACACCTTCGGGTTCTCTTGCCGATGGTGCGCCCGCATGGAACCGGCAACGTCACTCGGCGATGCCGTCGTACCGATATCGAGATGTCCACCGTCGCGTGGAAGTGCCTGCCGGGCATCGCGACTGGCCGAGCGCGCGGATCACCACCGCGCCACTGTGGGTCCCGGTCGACCTGCGCGACGGCAACCAGGCACTGGCCGAACCGATGGACCCTGCGCGCAAACGCCGGTTCTTCGAACTCCTGGTCACCATGGGCTACAAAGAGATCGAGGTCGGCTACCCGTCCGCGTCGCAAACCGACTTCGACTTCGTACGCCTGCTGGCCGAGTGCCCCATCGCGCCGCCGGATGTGGCCTTGGTCGTGTTCACCCCGGCGCGTCGCGACCTGATCGCACGGACCGTCGAGTCGGTCCGCGGCATCACCAACGACGTGATCATCCACCTGTACACGGCCACGGCGCCGGTCTGGCGCGAGGTGGTTCTCGGCAAGGACAGGAAGCAACTGCGCGAGTTGATCGTCACCGGTGCCCGCGATGTCCTGGAACTGGCCGGCGAGCTGCCGAATGTCCGGTTCCAGTTCTCGCCGGAAGTGTTCAACCTGACCGAACCGGATTTCGCCCTCGAGATCTGCGACGCCGTCACCGAGTTGTGGGAGGCGACCCCACAGCGCCCCGTCACGCTGAATCTGCCCGCGACCGTGGAGGTGGCGACGCCGAACGTCTACGCCGACCAGATCGAATACATGCACCGCAATCTCGCCCGGCGGGACGCGGTGATCCTGTCGGTGCACCCGCACAACGATCGGGGGACCGGTGTCGCCTGCGCCGAACTGGCCGTCCTGGCCGGTGCCCAACGGGTGGAGGGCTGCGTCTTCGGCAATGGTGAGCGCACCGGGAATGTCGATATCGCCACCCTGGCGCTGAACCTGCACGCCCAAGGGGTCGACCCGATGATCGACTTCTCCGATATCGACGAGATCCGCCGCACCGTCGAGTACTGCACGCGTCTGCCCGTCCACGAAAGGCACCCGTACGTGGGCGATCTTGTACACACGGCGTTTTCCGGTACCCACCAGGACGCGATCGGCAAAGGCATGACCGAGCATCGTGAGCGGGCAGCGGCCCTCGGCGTGCACGAGCGCGAATCGGAATGGCGGGTCCCGTATCTGCCGATCGACCCCACCGACCTCGGTCGCTCCTACGATGCCGTGATCCGGGTCAACTCACAGTCCGGCAAGGGCGGTATCGCCTACCTGTTGCACACCGAATACGGTCTCGAGCTGCCGCGCCGCCTGCAAATCGACTTCGCGCAGCGGGTGCAGGAACACACCGACGACACCGGCGCGGAGATCGGCGCCGATGAACTCCGAGCCCTGTTCGAGCAGAGCTACACCGCCGACGAGCGTCGAATCACCTTGGTACAGTGGAAATTTGTCGACGGAACCACCGAAATCGTCCTGGACGTGCACGGCACCGAACACCACTCGACCCACGTGGCGAGCCCGGTCGATGCCCTGACCACCGCCCTCGCCGAGACCGCCAACTCCATCGAGATCCTCGGCCTCACCCAGCACGGCGCCGCTGACGGCACCGCTGCGAGCTACGTCGAGTATCGAGCCGCGGGCCGAAGCGGATGGGCATTCGGCCTCGACGCCTCGCCCGTCGCCGCGTCGCTCGAGGCGGTGATGAACGCCGCGAACACGGCGCCATAGGAAGCTGCGCGGCCAGGTTCACCGACCGGCAATGCGCGCGGCGACCGCTATTCATCACCGGTTATCCGGCCTCGATAGCGTGGTGGTACTCGGAAGGAGCCGGCGTCATGGAATTCCGACATCTCGTTTCGTTTATCACCATCGCCGAAGAGTTGCATTTCGGTCGCGCAGCGCAGCGCCTCCATCTGACCCAACCAAGTCTCAGTGCCCAGCTGCAGAAGCTGGAGAAATCGCTCGGCGTCCAGCTGGTCGCCCGGAACTCCCACGAGGTCCGGCTGACCCCCGCGGGGCGCGAGTTCGAAAGCCAGGCCCGCCTGATCGTCGCTCAGCTCGACCGCGCCGCCCAGGCGGCCAAGGCCACCGCCGAGGGCAGGGCGGGCAGCCTCAGCATCGGCTACAACCTGCCCGCCAGCAGGCATGTGCTGCCGGAGGCACTCACCAGGATGACCGAACGGCACCCCGACATCGTGGTGTCGCTGTGGGAGAAGCGGACCGGCCCCCAGCTGGCCGCCCTCGCCGACGGTTCCCTCGATGTGGCCCTGGTCTACGGTCATCCCAGTACCGCCGATTTCCGCTATCGCCGCCTGCTGCACCGGGTTCCGCTCGTCGCGGTAGTCGGCCGCCGACATCGGTGGGCCGACCGGCCCGGTGTCCCGTTCGCGGAACTACAGAGTCAGGATTGCGTGCTGTTCGCCCGCGAACAGTGTCCGGCGATGTACGACACCATCCTGCGGTCGGCGGCCGAAACCAGGATCTCGCTCAATGTCACGCATTCGGCCGACGACCCCGGCGCGACCGCACACATGGTCTCGGTGCGACCACTCGTCGGATTCGCCTCGCTGCCGCGCGCGATTTCGATGGGAATGGGTGTGCCGGGCAGTAGTTCGGTGGCGGTGAAATTGTTCGATCCGGTACCGACCCTTGATTTACACGCCGTCTGGCGGGCCGACGAACCGAATCCCGCGGTCGCGTTGTTCCTGGAATGCGTGGAATCGGCACAACTCGATGATGTCCGCGCATTGTCGGCCTGAACCCCTCGATAGGACATGACTTTCGTGCGGTAGGAACAGCGAGTGCGGCAGCGACGGGAATGGTTGACGCCGTGAAGAATTCGATTCGTGAACACAGTGTCTGCTACCGCGAACGGATTCGTTCCGGCCGATTCGTCCAGTCTGTACGAGATTGTTTCCGACGCGGCGCGGCGTGATCCGGCCCGCCCGTCACTGTGTGCCGCCGACGGCACCCAGCTGACCACCGGCGAGCTCGACACCCGGGTCCGCGGACTCGCCTCGGCCCTGCTCGACCGCGGGGTCGCGGCGGGGGACCGGGTGGCCGTGCTCGGCCGCACGAGCCTGGAATGGGCGCTGCTCGACTGCGCGGCCATGGCTGTCGGCGCGGTGATCGTGCCGGTGTACCCGACCTCCTCGCCGGCGCAGATCGCACACATCCTGAGCGACAGCGGCAGCCGGTTCCACGCGGCCGAGACCGCCGACGACGCGGCCCGCCTGACCGACGCGGGCGCGAGCGGCACGGTGTGGTCCTTCGCCGAGATCGGGTCATGGGCGGAGGGCGTCGAGCACGCCGACCTCGACGCGCGGATCGCCGCGGTGGGCGCCGCCGACCTCGCGATGATCGTCTACACCAGCGGCACGACCGGCCTGGCCAAGGGCTGCATGATCAGCCACCGCAACATGTATGTCACCGCCGCGAACACCGCGCGCCAGACCGAGGGCATCTTCGACGGCACGACGGTGCTCGCGCTGCCGCTGTCCCACGTGTTCGGCCAGACGATCCTGTTCGCCTGCCTGTACGGCGGCAGCCGGACCCATCTGCTGCCCGGCGTGCCCGACCTGGTCCCGGCGCTGGCGACGCTGCGTCCGACCTTCCTCGCGCTGATTCCGTACGCGCTGGAGAAGATTCGCAAACACGTCCGCGCGCTGCTCACCGAAGGGCAGGAGGACGCGGCCGTCGAGCGTGGCCTTACGCTGCTGGCCGAGGGCGCCGCACCCACCGCCACCGACGAAGCCGTCGCGGCCGCGTTCGGTGGACGCCTTCGCTACGTGATCTCCGGCGGCGCCTCCCTCGACGACACCACCGTCGGCTTCTACGCCGGGTTCGGCGTGGTGATCCTGAACTGCTACGGCCTCACCGAGGCGGCCACCGCGGTCACCGTGAGCGCGCCGTCCACCAACCGGCTCGGCACCGTGGGCCGTCCCATCCCGGGCACCGAGGTCGGCATCGGCGCCGACGGCGAAGTCCTCGTCCGCGGCCCACACGTCTCACCCGGCTACTGGGGCGCGGCCGCCGACCAGCGGTCCGTCGACGCCGACGGCTGGCTGCACACCGGCGACATCGGCGAGCTCGACGACGGGCACCTGCGGATCACCGGGCGCAAGAAGGAGATCCTGGTGACCTCCGGGGGCAAGAACGTGGCCCCGACCCCGCTCGAGGACCGGGTGCGGCTGCATCCGCTGGTGAGCAACTGCATGGTCGTCGGTGACGGTCGACGGTTCGTGACGGCGCTGATCACCCTCGACGCCGAGCGGTACGCGAAGTGGCGTGCCGAGCATCCCGACGACGATCCGGCCGAGACGATTCAGGCCGCCGTGGACGAGGCGAATTCCTTGGTGTCGCGGCCGGAATCCATTCGCGCATTCCGCATCGTCGACGGCGATTTCACCGTCGACGCCGGCCTGCTCACCTCGTCGTTGAAATTGCGCCGGGCCGCGATCGCCGAAACCTATTCCGGCGAAATAGATCAGCTCTACATGTCGCGCGGGTAACGCGACACGAAATTCTCCCACCGGTCCCGCCGACGATAGCCGGGACCGATCGGCCGATGAATTGCGGTGCCCCCAGTGGTTTCCGTATTCCACCGGCGACAGACTCGAAATCGGAATTCGACCACCGAAAGTGATCACATCATGTATGACGTCATCGTCGTCGGAACCCGGGTCGCGGGTTCGCCCCTGGCCATGCTGCTGGCCCGTCAGGGCCACCGCGTGCTCGCCGTTGATCGCGCGAGTTTTCCCAGCGACACCCCGTCCACGCACTACATCCACCAGGCCGGTCTCGGCTTTCTGAAGTCCTGGGGTCTGCTGGACACGGTGGTGGCCACCGGCTGCCCGCCGATCCGGCACCTGAACTTCACCTACACCGACATCGAGATCCCGGGCATGGCCGATCCCTCGGCCGACGGCATCGACGCCGTCTACTGCCCGCGCCGCACTGTCCTCGACAAGATCCTGGTCGACGCGGCGGGCGAGTCCGGCGCCGAGGTGATCGAGGGCTTCACCGTCACCGGCCTGCTGCGCGACGGTGACCGGGTCGCCGGTATCCGTGGCCGCGTCGGCGAGGGTCCCGAGCAGGAATTCCGCGCGAAACTCGTCGTCGGCGCGGACGGTTCGAACTCCCTCGTCGCCAAGGAGGTCGGTGCGGCCACCTACGAGGGTTCGCCCGCGGCCTGCTTCGTCTACTACTCGTACTACGAGGGCGTGGACTGGGGCATGCACCACCGCACCGGGTTCGGTGAGCAGCAGTTCGCCTCCTGGCCGACCAACGACGGCCTGGCCCTGGTAGCGGTCATGCGCAAGCGCGACCGGTTCCGTGACTTCCGCACCGATCCCGATGCCGGTGTGCAGGAGATCGTCGAGCAGATCGACCCGGAGATCGGCGCGCGGTTGCGCGAAACCGGCAAGCGGGTCGAGCCGTTCCGGCCGATGCTCTACCCCGACAACTACCGTCGCCAGTCCTTCGGTCCCGGCTGGGCGCTGGTCGGCGACGCTGGCTACCACAAGGACCCGTTCACCGGCTGGGGCATCACCGACGCCTTCAAGTACGGCCAGCTGCTGGCCGATCTGGTGCACGAAAGCCTTTCGGGCGCACGCCCGTTCGAGGAGACGCTGCCGGAGTACCAGCGTGAGCGCGACGCCCAGAGCGCCAGCACCTACGAACTCACCCAGTCCATCTCCGAGCTCACCCTCACCCCGTACTACGACTCGGTGTTCCGCGCGGCCAGCCGCAGCGAGCACTACTCGAAGAAGTTCTTCGGGCTGATCGCCGGGCTGTACCCGCCGGACAAGTTCTTCGGTGAGGCCGAGCTCACGGCGCTCTACGAGGAAGTGGACTTCCCGGTCGCCGACCGGCACGTGGTGAATACCGGGGTGTCGGCGTGATCGCGGCCGGCCTGACGGCGCTCGGAGACAGCTTCGTGGAGGGCCGTGGCGACCCCGCCGCGGCGGGTGGCTACCGCGGCTGGGTCTCGCGCCTCGGCGGTCAGCTCGGATTGCGGCCAACCACGATTCGCAACTTCGGCACGCACGGCGCCACCACCGGCGATGTCGTCGCGAGCCAGCTCGCACCGGCGACATCGGCGGCGCGGGCCGGCCTCTACGGCGTGGTCGTCGGCGTGAACGACCTGGTCAGCGCGTATGACGAGGCTCGTTTCGCCGACAACCTGCACACCATCTTCACCACCTTGCGGGCAGGGGAAGCCACGGTGTTCACCGCGAGTTACCCCGATATTCCCGCCCGCCTGCCCGTGCCGGACGGCTTCCGTGCGCTGCTGCGCGAGCGTTTCGCCGCCGCCAACGATGTCCTCGCCCGGGTCACCGACGACACCGGCGCCCTGCTTCTCGATATCGCCGCCAGGCCCGAATGGGCCCGGCCCGAGGTGTGGACCGCCGACGGTCTGCACCCGAGTTCGGTGGGCCACCGCCTGTTCGCCGCCGCCGCGGCCGAACTGATCGCCTCGGCCACCGCCACCACTGTCGCCGCCTGAGAGGAACCCTTTCGTGACCGTCGAACGACGCCTGGCACGCGACCCGATCGCCATTGTCGGGATGTCGGGTCTGCTGCCCAAGGCACACACCCACCGCGAGTACTGGCAGAACATCATCGACGGCGTCGACTGCACCTCCGAGGTGCCCGCGTCGCGCTGGAGCCTGGACGACTACTACGACGCCGACCGCTCGGCGCCGGACAAGACCTATTCGCGCCGCGGCGCTTTCCTGCCCGATGTCGCGTTCGATCCGCTCGAGTTCGGGCTGCCGCCGAACCAGCTCGAGGTCACCAGCACCATGCAGACCCTGAGCCTCGGGGTTGCGCGTGACCTGCTGGCCGATGCCGGCGCGACCGGTTCGCAGTGGTACGACCCCGCGCGCACCGGCGTGGTGCTCGGCACCACCGGCCCGGTGCCGCTGATGCATCCGCTGGCCGCGCGCCTGTCGACGCCGGTGTTGGCGGAGGCGGGGCGGTCGATGGGGCTGTCCGAGAGCGACGTCAGCGAGATCTCGCGCCGGTTCGTCGCCGCGTTCGCGCCGTGGGAGGAGAACTCCTTCCCGGGCCTGCTCGCCAATGTGGTGGCGGGCCGGGTGGCGAACCGGCTCGGGCTCGGTGGCATGAACTGCACCGTCGACGCGGCCTGCGCGGCCTCGCTGGCCGCCATCCGCACCGCGATCGCCGAACTGCAGGACGGGCGCGCCGACATGATGATCACCGGCGGCGTCGACACCGAGAACTCGATCTTCATCTACCTGTGCTTCAGCAAGGTCGGCGCGCTTTCGCCGACCGGCCGGATCAGCCCGTTCTCCGCCGAGGCCGACGGCACCCTGCTCGGTGAGGGCATCACCATGCTGGCCCTGCGCCGCCTCGCCGACGCGCGCCGCGACGGTAACCGGATCTACGCGGTGATCCGCGGTCTCGGTTCCTCCAGCGACGGCCGCTCCAAGAGCATCTACGCGCCGCGCGCGGAGGGGCAGCGGGTGGCGCTGGACCGCGCCTACGCCGACGCGGAATGCTCACCCGCCGACGTCGAACTGATCGAGGCGCATGCCACCGGCACCGCCGTCGGTGACAAGACCGAGCTGACCGCGCTGAAAGGGCTGCTCGCCGAGTCGAGTTCGGAGACTGGGTTCGCGGCGCTCGGCAGCGTGAAGTCCCAGATCGGGCACACCAAGGGCGCCGCGGGCACGGCCGGGGTGATGAAGCTGGCGCTTGCCCTGCACCAGAAGGTGCTGCCCTCGACGATCAATGTCGACGCGCCCAACAGTGAGATCGACGCCGCCCGGACGCCCTTCTACGTGAACACCAGGACCCGCCCGTGGGTGCGTGACCCGCAGCGTCCGGTGCGCCGGGCGGCCGCCTCGGCGATGGGCTTCGGCGGCACCAACTTCCACATCGTGCTGGAGGAAGCCGACCAGACGCGCGGGCAGGTCCTGCACCGGGTGCCGCGTGCACACCTGTGGCACGCCCCCGATGTCGCCGCGCTGATCGACGTCGTGCGCAGTACCCCCGGCTCCGACGGTGGTGACATTCCGGCCGGGCACGCCAGGATCGGCTTCGTCTCGGTCGACGAGGACACCGCCGCGGACCTGCGGACGCTCGCGGTCGACGAACTGGTCCGCAATCCCGATGCCGCGCAGTGGGATCACCCCGAGGGCGTGTACTTCCGCGCAGCCGCCGTACCGAACCCGAAGGTCGGTGTGCTGTTCGCGGGGCAGGGCAGCCAATACGTGGACATGGGCCTGGACACCGTGCTGAACAATCCGCCCGTCGGGGCGGCGTTCGACGAGGCCAACGCCGCGTTCGTCGGCGCCGAGCAGCGACTGGGCGCAGTGGTGTTCCCGCCGCCCGCGTTCACCGAGCAGACCCGCGCCGAGCAGGAATCCGCCCTGCGGCGTACCGAATTCGCGCAGCCCGCCATCGGCGCGCTCGCGGCCGGGCAGTTCCGGGTGCTCACCGAATTCGGGCTGAGGGCCAACGGTTACCTCGGCCACAGCTTCGGTGAGCTGACCGCGCTGTGGGCCTCCGGCGCGATGAGCACCGAGGACTTCTTCGGTCTGGCCAGGGCGCGTGGCGCGGCGATGACGGTCGCCGACGACGCGGAGGCGGGCACGATGGTGGCCGTCAACGCGGCCCGCGACGAGGTCGCCGAGGTGATCGCCGATCTGGACGACGTGTGGATCTGCAATCACAACGCGCCCGACCAGATCGTGGTCGGTGGTGGACCCGACGGCATCGCCGCCTTCACCGCACGCAGCGCCGAGAAAGCCTGGGCTACCCGGGATCTGCCGGTGGCGGCTGCCTTCCACACCCCGTATGTGGCGCACGCGGTCACCGAATTCGGTGCCGCCGTCGAGGAAGTCGACATCGTCGAGCCCGATGCGCGGGTCTATGCCGACACCGCGGGCGCGTCCTACGGCGCCGATGTCGCCGCCAACCGGGCAACCCTGACCGAGCAGCTGAGCCGGCCGGTCGAGTTCGTCGACGCGCTGCGGGCCATGCACGCCGACGGCTGCACGATCTTCGTCGAGTGCGGTCCGAAACAGGTGCTGACCTCGCTGGTCCGCCGCACCCTCGGCGAGGACGTGATCGCCTTCGCCACCGATTCCGGACCCATCGGCAACGGAGACGTGGCGCTCAAGCGGGCGGCTGTCCGTCTCGCCGTCCTCGGTGTCGAGATGTCGGGTATCAATCGCTACGCCGCCCCCGCCACCGCGCCGACCACTCCGGCGGCCGACCGGATGACTGTGATCCTTTCAGCCCCCGAATACGTTCCCGCCGCCCGCCGCGCCGCCTACGCCGAAGCGTTGTCGGGCGACTACCGCATCCAGCTCGCGGACGATGCGGCACCACACTCCCTCGTCGGCCCTGAACCTGTGTCCGCACTTGTTGATTCACCCACCGCGTCCCCGCGGGGCGGCTCGACCCTGCCTGATGTTCCGGCGACTGTTCCTGGTTCGGCTGTGGCGGATTCGCACGCCGTGGTCGGCGGCCGGACCGGCGCGCCACCGCACCCGATCTCCGAATCACCTGCCGTATCCGAACTTTCGCACCGATCCTCGGTGCCCCCGCTCGTGGAGGAACAGCTCGTGACCATCCCCGTCGACCCGCTCGATACCGCACTCGTCCAGCATCTGGACACGCACCGGCAGTACCTCGACGGCCAGCTCGACCTGGCCCGCGGGCTGGCGGGCGCGCTGAATGCCGGTGCCATCGACGACCGCCTACTGCGCGCCATCGAAGCCGTGAAGGATCACGGAGTCGCCATCAGCGAGAGCCACTCGCGGGCAAGCGAAGTGCTCGGCCAGCTGGCCGAGATCGAAGGGGGAGCCGCCGGTTCGCACTCGGTGACCAGTTACCGGGCGGCCCCGCCCGCGGTGAACGCCCCCGCGCCGACCCAGGCCTTGACAGCGGCGCCCACACAGGCCCCGGCGAACGGCCACCTACCCGCGCCGGCCCCGCTGTCCAGCGGTACCGCCCCAACGAACACCGTGCCCGGATCGGTGACTCCCGCCGCAAGCGACACCGCCTACCCGACGGGTCATCAGGCCGGTCAGAACTTCACCGGTGCGAGCGACACCGCACCGCGGGCAGCCGGAACTGTACCGGTGGCCCAGGAGCGTGCAGCGACGTCGTCGGCAGCGGTCGCGCAGACAGCCGCTCGCACAGCCGGTTCCGACGTCCAGAACTCCGCCGGCGATACTGAGCCGGGGGCGCCGGGGGCGCAGGCGCTGAACGGCGAAGCGATCCGCGCGGCACTGCGGGAAGTGGTCGCCGACAAGACCGGCTATCCGGTCGAGATGATCGATCCGGCAATGGATCTGGAAGCCGATCTCGGTGTCGATTCGATCAAACGGGTGCAGGTGATCGGCGCTCTGCAGGAGCGATTCCCGTCGCTGCCGAGCCTCGGCCCCGAGCAGCTGGGTACGCTGCGCACCCTCGATCAGATCGCCGATCTGCTCGCCGCCGACGCGTCGACCGAGGCGACCAGCGGTCCTGTCGCGGCGGGTGCGGCGAGCGGCACGGCCGCGCCGTCCGGTGGTTCGGCGGCTAGGGACGAGATCGCCTCAGCCGATGCGGATCTCGCGCATTCTGCCGATGCCCTGCGGCAGGCGCTGCGGGAAGTGGTCGCCGACAAAACCGGGTACCCGGTCGAGATGGTCGATCCGGCAATGGATCTGGAAGCGGATCTGGGGGTCGATTCGATCAAACGGGTCCAGGTGATCGGCGCATTACAGGAACGGTTTCCGACCCTGCCGAGTCTCGGACCCGAACAACTCGGCACGCTCCGCTCGCTGGATCAGATCGTGGCTGAGCTGGCCGGGGGTGATGTCCACCCAAAAGCTGAGGCCGCGGCCGAAACGCCGCGGCATGTCGTCGAACTCGTCGAGCTCGCCCCGGTCGACCTCGCTGTCGAGCCGTATCGGCCCGCGGGTCGGGCGCTGGTGGTGTGCCTGGACGAGTCCGCCGAAACCGATGTGGAGGCGATCGAGGAAGCGCTGCGCGCGCTCAGCTGGACGGTGCGGCGGGTCGAACCCGGCGACGACACCGGTGCCGCCGACCTGTGCGTGGTCGTCGCGGGTGTCGCCACGGAGTGGGCGCAGGCCGAGCGGATCCTGACCGAGACGATCCTGGTCGCCGGCCGCGTGGTGCCCGCCCTGCGCGGCGCGACCGGACGCGCCGGGTTCGTGACGGTCACCCGGCTCGACGGTCATCTGGGCCTGCGCGGGGACGCCGACCCGGTCCACGCCTTGCTCGGCGGGCTCGGCGGCGTCGTGAAAACCCTTGCCGCCGAGGAACCCACACTGTTCTGCCGCGCGCTCGACATCGCGCCGGCGGCGACTCCGGCGCGGGTGGCGCAGATCGTGCTCGAGGAGCTGTGCGACGCCGCGATCGACACCGTCGAGGTCGGCGTCGACGCCTCGGGCCTGCGCCGCACACCGGTGCCGAGCAGGCACAAGCCCGCTGTCGTCACCGAGATAGTCAGTACCGCAGCGGGTTTCGGGCCGACGCTGCTCACCGAGGACGATCTGCTGCTGGTGACCGGCGGAGCCAGGGGAGTGACGGCGACCTGCGTCCTCGCCCTCGCCCGGCACAGCGCGGCGCGCTTCCTGCTGCTCGGCCGCACCACGCTCGGTGAAGAGCCCACCTGGGCGGCCGGTGTCCCCGACACCGACCTCAAGCCCGCCGCGGTGCGCGCGCTGGCGGGAACCGGCGCGCGGCCCAAGGACATCGAGCGGGCCTGCGGCGACGTCCGTGCCGTCCGTGAGATCCGCTCGACCCTGGCGACGCTCGGTGACCGCGCCGACTACCTGGCCGTCGACGCCACCGACGCGACGGCACTCGCCGAGGCCGTCGCGCCGTGGCGCGACCGGATCACCGGTGTCGTCCACGGCGCCGGGGTCCTGGCGGACTCGATGATCCCCGACAAGACCGCCGACTCGATCGCTCGCGTGTTGCGTCCGAAGCTCGGTGGTCTGGCCGCCGTCCTCGCCGCGGTGGGCGAGCCGAAGGATCTGGTTTTCTTCACCTCGGTGGCGGGTTTGTTCGGCAATGCGGGCCAGGCGGATTACGCCGCCGCCAACGAGGCGCTGTGCCGGTTCGCGGTGAGCTGGCGGCGCAGGCATCCCGGGCACCGCGTCACCGCGATCGACTGGGGCGCCTGGGACGGCGGCATGGTGACCGCCGACCTGCGCGAGCACTTCCGGGCGCGCGGCATCCCGCTGCTGGCCCCGGCCGCGGGCGCGGCCGCCTTCACCACCCAGTTCACCGAGGACCGCCGGCCCGAGCCGATCCTGCTGGTCGGCGCCGCCACCGCCCTGTCGACCGGCGAACACGTGCTCGCCACGGTGCGGGCCCGTCGCGACATCGCGGGCTTGGTCGACGAACCCGTGATCGAGGCACACCGCATCGGTGACCACATCGTGCTGCCCGCCACCTTCGGCCTCGGCGCGATGATCCACCTCGCCGAGCGAACCAGGCCGGGCCGCACCGTGGTCGGCGTCCGTGACTACCATGTGCTCAAGGGACTCGTCTTCGATCATCCGGTCACCGCGCTAGAGATCGAGCTCGTCCCGATCGACGACCTCGACGGCCGTACGGCGGTGCGCGCCACCGTCTTCGACGGCAAGCTCGCCCACTTCCGGGCGACCCTACTGCTGGCCGCGAATCCGGACGGCGGTGCCAGGCAAACGATTCCCGCCGGACCGGGCACCCCCGCGGACCGGATCTACCGGGACGCCATCCAGTTCCACGGTCCCGCGCTGCAGGGCCTGCGCGCGATCCGGGCCGAGAGCGACAGCGCGATCGTCCTGGACTGCCACCTGCCCACCGACCCCGTCGCCGCGGGCGCCTACGCGGGCCACCTGCACGACCCGGTCGCCGCCGACCTGATCCTGCAGGGCCCGCCCGTCCTCGGTCACCGACTGCTCGGCACGGCCTGCCTGCCCCTCGGCGTCGGCCGCATCGACTACCACCACCCGCTCCCGACCACCGAACCGTTCGTCCTGGTAGTCGACAATCCACGCGCGAGCAGGCTCGAAGCTCGCATCGACGCCACCGCACTGTCCACCGACGGCACAGTGCTGCAACGCTTCTCGGACGTCACCGTCCTCACGACGCCCGACCTGACGGACAAGTTCCAGACCTCGGTGAGGAAGTGGACCCGATGACAGCCCTCGACTTCGACGGCATCGCCTTCGACCCGACCGGCGCGCCCCCCGCCCAACCCGCCCTGACCGCGCCGCCGCACACCGCGCCACCCGCCCGACCAGCGCCCGACTCCGCACCCGCGCGGTCGGCGCCTGACTCCGCACCTGCCCGGTCGGCGCCTGACTCCGCACCCGCCCGGCCTGCGCCCGGATCCGCGAGCCGGACGACTGGCCACGCCTCAGCAGTGGAGCCAGCCGGGCACGCGATTGTGTCCGATGGGCGCGCAGTGGAATTCGCTCGGCAGACGCGGGATGGCGCCCAGTCCGCAGGGGAACGTGCCACACATGCGGGAGCGCCCGCGATCGCTGAGACGAGTGAGGGGAGCGCCGCCGCACCTCGAGCCGCCATCGCCCAACTCCGCACCGGCGTCGTCACCGCCCACCGCGCCGCCCTCGCCGCGCAAGTCGCCCTACAGCGTGCGCTGTGGACGCGGGCTGTGGGAACACCCCTGCTCAGCAACAGCGTTGGCGTCCGTGCGACGGACTCCATCGCCGTTCGGGGTCAACAGCGTGCGGCGGATTCCGCTGTGGTTCCCGCCGGTGAGGGGACATCGTTCGCGCTCCACGGTGTACCCGGTGGCGCAGCCGACGACGCAAGAATCTCCACCGCCGTTCTCGGCGGGCATCAGGCTCGGACATTCGGTGCCGCTGTCGAGTCACCCGCGAACGGCGAGGTGTCCGCAGGCGAAACGACCGAACGACTCGGCACCGGAATCGCGGCCCCCATCGCGGGCACACAACGGTCCGTGGCAGGGCCCGGCGTGGCAGTGCCAGGCCACCGTGGCACGGCACCGGTGGGCGTCACGGCACCGGTCGGCGATCGAGCATCCCGTGCGTCCGTCGTCGCCAGGGAGGGCGCGTTCAAGCCACTGGCTCGCACCACACGCACAGAGTTGGACCGCGCGGCCCTCGAGTCGCTCACCGCGGGCGCGATCGCAGAGGTGTTCGGGCCGGCCTACCGGCGCGACGGCGTCGAAGTCGCGGCCTGCTTGGCAGGCGGAGAACCGTTGGCGCTCAACGCGGTCGAAGCGATCGAGCTCTACGGCGGTACGGGTGACGGCCGGGTCGTCGCCCGGTACGACGGCGCGCCCGACGCCGCCGCCCGCCAGGCCGCCGAGGTGTTCGCGCTGTTCACCGGCATGCACCTGTGCCTGTCGGGGAGCACATTGACCGCGGCAACCGAGTCACTTCGAGCGCCGAGCTCCCCTGCGCGTCCCGTGGGCCAGAGGTACTCGACCGGTTCTGCTGTCGCCGGACGCGTCGCGGCCCACCGCACCTTGGAGCTCATCGTGAGCGCCCTGGATCTCGTATCCCGCCCGCACGTCACGGGCACGGTGAGCTTCTCCACAGGGGAGCCCGGTCTGTCCGTGGAGGTCACCGTCACCGAGGCACCCGGCGCGGGTGTCGGGCCCGGCGAGGCCGTTCCGAGTCTGCTGCTCAACGAATTCCACATGACCCACCTGGCCCGCGGCGACCAGGCGATCGCCATGGGCCCCGAGTTCGCGGAGTACACCGGGGTCCGCGCGACCCGACTGCCCACCGGCGGCCTGCTGCTGGTCGACCGGGTGCGCGAATTCGACGGTGCGCGAGGCACTCTCGACCACGCCACCTACACCACCGAGTACGACTCGCCCGCCGACTCCTGGTATTACGCCGACACCGCCAACGAATCCATGCCGCATTTCGTGTACATGGAGACCTCGCTGCAGGCGGCCCTGCTCATGGGCTACTACGCGGGACCGACGCTGACCCAACCAGGTACAACTCTCAGCCTGCGCAACCTCGGCGGCACGGCGACATTCCTGCGCCAGGTCGACCTGCGCGACCGCACCATCGAACAGTCCTCGCGGCTGCTGTCGACGACGATCCTGCCCGGCTCTTCCCTGCAGACCTTCGACTACACGCTCAGCGTCGACGGCGAGCCGTTCTACACCGGCGAGACCATGTTCGGCTACTTCAGCGACGAGGCCCTCGCCAACCAGACCGGGCTCGACGCCGGGCGCCCCGCACCGTCCTGGCTGGCCGAGAACCCCACCGCCGAGGTTCGGACGATCGACGTGGCCGGCCGCCGCGCCGACCCGACCGCGCCCCTGTGCTCGCGCCGCACCCTGGCCCTCATCGACCAGGTCGACGTGGTCGACGGCGGCGGGAAACACGGTGCGGGATACCTGCATTCGCTGCGGCCGATCGACCCGGCCGACTGGTTCTTCGCCCGCCACTTCCACCTCGACCCGGTCATCCCCGGCTCACTCGGCGTCGAATCGGTGATCCACGCCGTCCAGGAATGGCTGCTGGACGCGGGTCACGCCGCGGACATGGCCGACCCGGTGTTCCGCATCCCAGCCGACATTCCCTTCAGCTGGCGCTACCGCGGTCAGTTCCTGCCCACCGACGGCACCGTGGAACTCGAAGCCCACGTCAAGGCGCTGCATCGCGGACCACACGGGGTGACGGCGGTGGTGGACGGCTCGCTGTGGAAGCCGGGCCTGCGCATCTACGAAGTGACCGACCTGGCCGTCGAACTCGTCGATCGGAGAGCGTGATGACCACGATGCGCACCGTGGCGGTCGCCACCACCACCGAGGCAATCACGGCCCTGCTGCTCGATCTGGACTCGCCGGTCTGGATCGTCCGCGCCGACGGACAGGTCGGCGCCACCGCCGACCAGACCGTCGCCACGCGTGCCGAGGTACTCGCCGCGGTCGGGCCGCTCCCGCCGGAACGCCTCGGCGACAGCGCGTTCCGCACGGCACACGGTGTCCGCGCGGCCTACGCCGCGGGCGCGATGGCCAACGGCATCGCCTCGCCCGCCCTGGTGAAAGCCATGGCGCGGCACGGCTACCTGTCCGCCTACGGCGCCGCGGGCGTCGCGCCTGCCACGGTCGACGCGGCACTGGGCGAGCTCGCCGCCGACCTGGGCGCACAGCCATTCGCCTGCAACCTCATCCACAGCCCGAGCGAACCCGCCCTGGAACGTGCGATCGTCGACGCCTGCCTGCGGCACGGTGTCCGCTGCGTGGAGGCGTCCGCCTTCATGGACCTGACCGCCGAGGTCGTGCGCTATCGAGCCCTCGGCCTCCGCGTCGACCAGCGCGGCGACATCGAGATCGGGCACCGGGTGATCGCCAAGGTCTCCCGGGTCGAAGTCGCCGAACTGTTCCTGCGTCCGGCACCTGCCAGGTTGCTGCGCGAGCTCGTGGCGGCGGGCCGGATCACCGCCGAGCAGGCCCGCCTCGCCGAACAGGTGCCGATGGCCGACGACGTCACCGCCGAAGCCGACTCCGGCGGCCACACCGACCGCAGGCCGCTGACGGTGCTGCTGCCGGAGCTGATCGCGGCCCGGGATCGCCTGGCCGCCACGGTGCCCGGCGCCGACCGCGTCCGCATCGGCGCCGCCGGTGGACTCGGCACCCCCGACGCCGTCGCGGCCGCCTTCGGACTCGGCGCGGCCTACGTGGTGACCGGGTCGGTCAACCAGTCGGCCGTCGAGGCGGCGCAGTGCGGTGCCACCAAGACTCTGCTGGCGCGCGCCGAGTTCGCCGACTGCGCCATGTCGCCCTCCTCGGACATGTTCGAACTCGGCGTGCAGGTGCAGGTGCTGCGCCGGGGCACGATGTTCGCGGCCCGCGCGCAGAAGCTTTACGACACCTACCGCGCCTACCCGGGGCTCGACGCGCTGCCGACCGCGCTGCGCGCCGAGCTCGAAGCCACCCTGTTCCGCAGGCCGCTCGACGAGGTGTGGCAGGAGTGCGTCCGGTACTTCACCGAGCGCGACCCCGCCCAGCTGATCGGCGCGGAGCGGGACCCGAAAACCAAGATGGCGTTGGTGTTCCGCTGGTACCTGGGCCTCTCCTCGGGCTGGAGCATCCGCGGCGACACCGACCGGGTCACCGACTACCAGATCTGGTGCGGCCCCGCGATGGGCGCTTTCAACACCTGGACGGCCGGGACCCATCTCGCCGCCCCGGAGAACCGCGCCGTCGCCGAGATCGCAGGCCAGCTCCTGTTCGGCGCCGCCTACCTCACCCGCGTCGCCCAGCTGCGCACCGCGGGTGTGCGGCTGCCCGCCGCCTGCGCCCGTTACATCCCACGCCCGCTGGAGGACCGATGACCGTCGTCGACACCACCGCGACCACCGGCACGGCCTGGATGCTGTGCCCGGCCTGCGACACGATGATCTACCGCAAACGCTACGAGCGGGCGAGCCGGGTGTGCCCCGAATGCGACGCCCACGGCATGCTCACCGCCGACCAGCGCGTCGACCAGCTCCTCGACGCGGATTCGGCCAGTCCGATCGCGACCGCGGCGACCGTCACCGACCCGCTCGGGTTCACCGACACCCGCGCCTACCCCGAACGGATCAGGCAGGCGCGCGAGAGCACCGAGCTGTCCGACGCGATCCGCTGCGTGCGCGGCACCGTCGACGGCACACCGATCGTGCTGGCGGTCATGGATTTCCGCTTCCTCGGCGGCAGTCTCGGCAGTGCCGTCGGCGAGGCGGTGACCGCGGCGGCGGAAGCGGCACTGGCCGACCGGGCGCCGCTGGTGCTCGTGACCGCCTCCGGCGGGGCGCGGATGCAGGAGGGCATCGTCGCGCTCATGCAGATGGCCAAGACCAGCCGGGCGCTGCGCCGCCTCGACGACGCGGGCGTGCTGACCGTCTCGATCATCACCGACCCGACCTACGGCGGTGTCGCGGCGTCGTTCGCCACCGCCACCGACATCATCGTCGCCGAACCCGGTGCGCGACTTGGCTTCGCGGGCCCGCGGGTGATTCAGCAGACCATCGGCCAGACCCTGCCCGAGGGTTTCCAGACCGCGGAATTCCTGCTCGAGCACGGCATCGTCGACATGATCTGCCACCGTTGGGCGCTGCGCAGCCGGCTCGCCCGCCTGGTCGCGACAACCGATCCGCCACCGCGCCGCACCGACCCCGGTGACGCCGACGCCGTGATCACCGACCCCGCCGCCCTCACCGTCGGCGAATCCTGGGATCGCGTGCGCGCGGCCCGCAGGCTCGGCAGGCCGACCACCCTGGACTATCTCGCCGGTGCCTTCGACGATTTCGTCGAACTGCACGGCGACCGCATGTCGACCGACTGCCCCGCCATGATCGCGGGCCTTGCCCGCCTCGACGGCCTGCCGGTCGTGGTCCTCGGCACCCAGAAGGGCCACACCGGGCCCGAACTCACCGAACGCAACTACGGAATGCCCACCCCCGCGGGCTATCGCAAGGCCGTCCGGGTGCTGCGCCTGGCCGCCAAGCTCGGCAGGCCCGTCGTCACGCTGGTGGACACGGCGGGCGCCTATCCCGGCATCGAGGCCGAGAAACAGGGTCAGGCGGTGGCCATCGCCGAATCACTGAAACTGCTGGCCGGACTGCCCGTGCCGGTGGTCACCGTGATCACCGGGGAAGGTGGCAGCGGCGGCGCGCTCGCGCTCGCCTTGGCCGATCGGGTCCTGGTGTGCGAGAACGCGATCTACTCGGTGATCAGCCCCGAGGGCTGCGCGGCCATCCTGTGGAAGGACCCGGCCGCCGCGCCCCGTGCCGCCGCCGCCCTGCGGGTGGACGCGGCCGCGCTGCTCGAGCTCGGCATCGCCGACGCGGTCGTCCCCGAACCGGCCGGTGGCGCCGACCGCGATCCCGTCGGCGCGGCGGCGCTGCTGCGGCGGGCGGTGCGCCGAGCCGTCCACGAGCTGGCGTCCTGCCCGAGCGCCGACCTGATTGCCCAGCGGCACAATCGTTTCCGCGCCTACGGCCTGGCCCGCGACCTCCCGGAGACCTCGTGGTCGGCTTCCTGATCCGCCATCCGTTGACCGCTTTGCGACAGAGCTTGTGGAGCACCGACCAACCCGCACACCAAGATTCAGGAGCAGAATCGATGACCGAGTCCGTGACCAACGACCCTCCCGTGCGGGCCGTGAGCCCGACCGAAGCGGACCACAGCCTCGCGGTGCTCAGCCGCCACGCCATGACGGTGGGCGCCACCGGGTCCGCACCGACCTCGGTGACGGTCGCCAACGGTCCGGTGTCTCTGCGGATCACCTGGGGAGAGCGACCCGTGGCGGCCGCCGCCGAGGGCGATTCGGCGGGACAGCTGGTTCTCGTCCCGACCGAACCCGCCGATGGGGTCACAGCCCGGGTGGACAGGGCCGCCGACAACGGTGCCGCATCGACCTTCCCGCTCACCGCCGAGACCGTCGGCGTGTTCTATCGAGCGCCGGAACCCGGTGCCGCGCCGTTCGTCGCCGTGGGCGACCCCGTCCGCGCCGGCCAGCAGGTGGGCATCATCGAGGCGATGAAGCTGATGATCCCGGTCACCGCGACCCGCGAGGGTGTGGTGGTGGAAATCCTCGTCGACAACGGTGACGCCGTGGAGCACGGCCAGGCCCTGATCGTGTTCGAGGCGCTGCGATGACCCGCCCCTTCGGCAAGGTCCTGATCGCCAACCGCGGGGAGATCGCGGTACGAGTCATCCGTACCTGCCGCGAGCTGGGCATCGCCACCGTGGCGGTGCACTCGGCCGCGGACCGTGACTCCGCGGCGGTGCGCCTGGCCGACGAACACGTCCAGATCGGTCCGGCCCCGGCCAAACGCAGCTACCTCTCGATCCCCGCGATCATCGAGGCGGCCCGCGCCACCGGCGCCGACGCGATCCATCCCGGCTACGGATTCCTCTCGGAGGACCCGGATTTCGCCGAGGTGTGTCAGGCGGAGGGCTTCGTGTTCGTCGGCGCACCGTCGACGGTCATGGCCCGGCTCGGTGACAAATCGACCGCCCGTGCGCTGATGGCCGACGCGGGCCTGCCCCTGCTGCCCGGCAGCCGCGACGCCATCGACAATCCCGACGCGGCGCGCGCCCTGGCCGACGAGATCGGCTACCCGGTGATCATCAAAGCCGTCGCCGGCGGTGGTGGCCGTGGGATGCGGGTCGTGCGCGACGGCGACGAGTTCGCCACGGCCTGGCAGCACACCAGGGCCGCGGCCGCCGCCGTGTTCGGCGACGGCAGGCTCTATGTCGAGCGCTACCTGGAATCAGCCAGGCACGTGGAGGTGCAGATCCTCGCCGACACCCATGGCACCGTCCGTCACCTGGGTCTGCGTGACTGTTCGCTGCAGCGCAGGCATCAGAAGCTGGTCGAGGAATCGCCGGCGCCGGGCCTGTCGCCCGAACTCGCCGAACGCATCGCCGCCGCGGCCGTCCGCGGCTGCGAGGCAGCCGGTTACGTCGGCGCGGGCACGGTGGAGTTCCTGCTCGCATCCGACGGCCGGTTCTACTTCATGGAGGTCAACTGCCGCCTCCAGGTCGAGCACCCCGTCACCGAGATGGTCACCGGCGTCGACCTGGTCGCGGAGCAGCTACGCATCGCCGCGGGCGAGCCACTGACCCTCGGCGAGCGCGTGCCGCACGGTGTAGCCATCGAATGCCGCCTCAATGCCGAAGACCCGGAACGAGCGTTCGCGCCCGCCCCCGGCACGCTCGTCGAGTGCGCACTCCCCGCCGGTCCCTTCGTCCGAGTGGACACCCATGTGGCGCAGGGCTATGCCATTCCGCCACATTACGATTCGCTGCTCGCCAAGGTCATCGTCTGGGCGCCGGATCGGCCGACGGCCATCGCCCGCATGCGCCGCGCGCTCGCCGAGACCACGATCGCCGGCCCCGGCGTGGCCACCACCACCGACTTCCTCCACGACATCCTCGACCACCCCGCCTTCCGGTCCGCCACCCACGACACGGCCCTCATCGGCGCCCTGAACGCCCCGGCCGCCGTGCACTGAGCATCGCCACGCACCGGCCGGACGGGTCTGACCCAACCGGCCGTGTGCACTGCCCGTCCATCCGACTGAATCGACTCCGGCTCAGAGATTCTCCGGTGCGGGCTGGAGCGCGCGTCATGACCAGGTCGTCGCTGGCGCTAGGGTTTCCAGCGCGATGCCGACCTGCTGCTTTCGGGCAGTTCCGGCTGGTCTGGGCGGACGTCGTTCAGGCTTTGCCCGGGGAAGTCAGGATCGGAGACGAACCTGAGCCGCGCATACTTCTGATACCCCGCGCGCGGCGAGCCGCCGCCATGGCTGCCCTTGCTGGAGGAGCCAGGCAGCGGCCGCAGCGCCACGGCACAGTTCGAATCCCACCAGGCCATTGTGGGTGACGCCCTGACCTCACTTGAGACCCGAGCGGACGAAAGCGTTCACGATGTGGCGCTGTAACACCAGGTAGAGCAGCAGGACCGGTAGGCAGGCGAGGCTGGCGAGGGCCATCATGGGGCCCCACTGGTCGCCTTCGGTGCCCATGAAGCTGCGCAGGCCCAACTGGAGGACGTCGTTGGACTGGCGCAGCACCACGGCGGGCCAGAAGTATTCGTTCCAGGCGTTGATGAACAGCAGGATGCCGAGGGCGGCCAGCGCGGGGCGCAGGTTGGGGACGACCACGGTCCACAGGATGGCCCAGGAGGAGCGGCCGTCCATTTTCGCGGCCGCGATGAGTTCCTTCGGGAATGCCGACATGTGCTGGCGCAACAGCAGCACGCCCAGCGCCGAGCACAGGGTCGGCAGCACACAGCCGATGAGCGTGTTGATCAGGCCCAGCTCGTTGAGCAGGATGTAGTTGGGCAACATGGTCACCTGGAACGGCACCAGCCAGACACCGACGAACGCCAGGTACATCAGCCGCTGGAGCGGAAAGGTGTACATGGCGAACGCGTACGAGGCGAGCAGCGCGATGAGCAGCTGCCCGGCCGCGGACAGGACCGCCACGAAGAACGTATTGGCGATCAGGCCCGCGACATCCACCTTCTGCGCCGCGTCGAGGTAGTTGTCGATCGACAGCGGCCACGGCAACGGCGCGAGGGAGGTGACGTCTTCCGGCCGGCGCAGTGCCGTGGCGAACAGCCAGTAGATGGGAAATACGCACAGCAGCGCCGTGCCGGCGAGCAGCAGGTGGCTGCCCGCCGCGCGCAGACGGTCAATCATCATGGACGGCAACCTTTTCCGATATCCAGACCAGCACCGCGGCCAGCGCGCCGAAGCCGACGAACAACAGCACACCCGCCGCGGCGCTGAGCCCGGCGTCGAAGCTGTGGAACGCGTAGTCCCAGAGCAGGTAGTAGATGTTGGTCGTGGCCTGCGACGGACCGCCCTGGGTCATCGAGTCGATCAGCGGGAAGGACAGGGTGGGACTGAGCAGCACGGTGGTGAGCACCAGGAACAACAGGGTGGGGGAGAGCAGGGGCAGCGTGATCCAGCGCCGGATCTGCCCCGGTGTCGCCCCGTCGACCCGCGCGGCTTCGCTGTAGTCGCCGCTGATCCCGGCCAGTCCGGCCCAGACCACCAGCGTCGCGAAACCGAGCAGCTGCCACCCCGTGATCGCGATGATCACCGCCTGCGCGGTCGAGGCGTCGTAGACCCAGTTGTGGCCGGTGCCGAGCAGCTGGTCGACGAATCCGGTGCCCGGATGCAGCAGCCACCGCCACACCGCCGCCGCGGCGACCGGCGCGACGAGGAACGGCGCGAACACCAGCGCCTGATAGACGGTCCTGGCCCGGCCGTGCACGCGCCTGCTCGCCAGCGCGATGAGCACCGGCAACAGCACCGTGAACGGCAGCAACCCAAGGATCAGGGTCGCGGTGCGGCCGAGGGAACCCCAGAACGCCGGAAGATCCAGCAGCCGTTCGTAATTGGCGGTGCCGACCGGTTTCATCGGCGCGGTCGGCAGCAGATTCCACGAATACGTGGACAGCTCGACCGCCTGGGCCAGCGGCTGATAGGTCCACACGACCAACAGGACGAGAGCGGGCGCGAGATACAGGTAGGGCGCGACGAGGCGGGTCAGCGCGCGGCGGGTGAACCGGCGCGGACCCGGCGCGGCGGTGTTCGGCACCGCCTGCGCCGGGTCCTGCCGGTCGTCGATGACGAACATGTCACCGCGTCCGGGCGGCGATCGCCGCCAATTGCTCGAGCACCTCGGCCTCGGGCCGGTCGTAGACCGCGGCCGCCGGGGTGGCCTCGATGGCCGTCGCGAGCATCGTGTCGCCGACGAGATCGATGCGGCTGTACCCGAATCCGGCCAGCCCACGGTGCCTGCCCACCGGCGCCATCGGATCGATCCGGTACGACAGCGCCGGACCGATCCACACCGGGATCCCCGCCACCGCCGCCGCGGCGGTCAGGTGATTGTGCCCGCACAGGATCATCCGCACGTCGGAGCCCGCGAGCACGTCGGCCAGCCGTTCGGCGTCCTCGAGTTTGAGGAAGTCGGTGGTGGCCATCGGCGAGGGAATCGGCGGGTGGTGCAGCACGAGCAGGGTGCCGCGCGGCGCGGGCACGCGCAGCCGCTCGGTGAGCCAGGCCAGCTGCTCGAGTTCGAGCCTGCCCTCGTGTCGCAGCGGTGTCGTGCTGTCGAGCGCGATGACGCGCAGGCCCGCGATCTCGACGCACGAATCGTGCGGAAGGGCCGGATCCACCGAACCGGGGGCCAGGTCGAGCAGTTGCTCGCCGAAGCCGACCCGCTCGTCGTGATTGCCCATCACATAGACGATCTCGGCCCCGAGCTCGGCCGCGACCGGCTCCACCGCCGCACGCAACCGCCGGTACGCCTCGGGTGACCCGTTGTCGGACAGGTCACCCGAGAGCACCAGAGCATCCACGTGCTGCCCGGCCGCGCGCAGCTGGGTGAGCACCCGCGCGAGGTTGGCGTCGGTGTCGACGACACCGTGGACGAGCTCACCGGCCGGACGCAGGTGGGTGTCGGTGAGCTGGACGATGGTCAGATCACTCATCATGCCGCCGGGATGAGCTTGGCGCCCTCGGCCTGCGCCGCGGTCAGGGTCGCTTGCGGATCCTTGCCCTGGAAGACGATCGCCTCGACCGCGTCCATCATGCCGTCACGCATCTGCAGATAGTTGTTGCCGGGCATGGAGACCCACGGCTCCATGGTGGCGAGCTGGGCGACGTTCGGTTTCAGCAGCGGGTTCTTCGCGGCCCAGTCCTTCAGGCCGTCGGGATCTTCGAGCAGACCGGTGCGCAGCGGCAGGTAGCCGATGTTCTGCGCGATCTTGATGTAGGACTCCTCGCTGGTGAGGAACTTGATCAGTTCCCACGAGGCCCGCTGCTTGGCTGGATCGTTGGACAGGATGTGCAGGCCCGCACCGGAATTGGTCGGCACGGTCGGCTTGTCGCCGAACGCGGGCATCGCCGCCGAACGCAGATCCCACTTGTCCTTGGCGCCGGTGACGAAGGTGCCCTGGATGGCGCTGGTCTCGAGGATCATGCCGATCTCGCCGCGCGCGAACGCCTCGTAACCCTGCTTCTGGTTGAGCTTGGGCATGCTGCCCGAGTTCACCAGGTTCTGCGCCATCTGCGTCACCTCGACCACGGGTGCGTCGGCGTAGGTGAGGGTGCGCCGGTCCTCGGAGATGACCCGGCCGCCGTTGGAACGCACCAGCGACTGGAAGCACCAGTCCTTGGCGGTCTTGGTCAGGCAGTCGATGTACACCCCGCCCTTGCCGGTGCGGTCGGCGATCTGCGCGGCCGTGGTGGCGACCTCGGCCCAGGTGGCCGGTGGCTTTGCCGGATCGAGCCCGGCCTCGGTGAACAGCGAGGCGTTGAAATACAGCACCGGGGTGGAGAACACGAACGGCACGCCGTAGGTGTGGCCGTTCCAGTCGTCGAGAACGCGGGCGCGCGGCGCGTAGGCGTGGCGGCCGTCGAAGTTGCGGTCCACCTCCTGCTTGCCGACGAGGGTGTCGAGCGGCTTGGCCTGCAGCTGGTTGATGGTGAAGTCCAGGTCGGAGAAGCCGAGCTGGGCGACATCGGGCGGGGTGCCCGCGACCATCTGGTTCTGGATGCTGGAGATGGTGTCGGTGGCCGGGTTCGGGCTGTTGCCCTGCGGCTTCTGCGCGGTCACCTTGATATTGGGGTACTTCTTGCCGAAGTCGGCGATCAGCGCGTTGAACGTATCGGTCCAGGCACCGGCGAGACCGTAGTTGTAGGACTCGAAGGTGATCGAGACCTGCTGGTCGGGCTTCAGCTCCGGGATCTGCGCGGTCGAAGTGGTGTCCGAGGACACGGTGCCGCCCAGACCGCAGCCGCTCAGGGCGACGGCGGTGGTGAACACCACGCCCAAGATGGGCAGGGTGCGTTTCATGGTGGTTCTCCTCATCGAGTGGTGCGGGAAATCAGGGGACGGGCACGGCCGCCGCGTCCACGGCCTTCGGCGAATCCGGTTGCGGCGCACGCCAGGTCAGCCGCAAGCCGGTGTCGGGGTCGAACAGGTGGATGTCGGCGTGATCCACGCGCAGGGTGATGTTCTCGCCCGCGGCGACCCCGGCCGGGCGCGCGGCACGCACGCACAGGCTGGTCGCGCCCGCGTCGAGATGCACCAGCTCCTCGCTGCCGAGGTTCTCGACCATGCGCACCGTCCCGCGGACGTCGTTGGCCGCGGGATCGATGCGCAGGCGCTCAGGGCGAATGCCCGCGATCACCGGGGTGGCGGCGTCGAGATCGTCGGTGATGGCGAGGGCGGCGTCGACGCCGTCGGCGGTCACCCGCAGCGCGCCCTCGGCCGCAGTGACGACGGCGGGGAACAGGTTCATAGGCGGCGCACCGAGGAACCCGGCGACGAAGGTCGAGCGGGGCTGGTCGTAGAGCTCGGCGGGCGTGCCGCACTGCTCGACCCGGCCCTCGTTGAGCAGCGCGATGCGCGAGGCCATCGTCATCGCCTCCACCTGGTCGTGGGTGACGTAGAGGAACGTCGCCCCCAACCGCTGGTGCAGCGCGATCAGTTCCGCGCGCGTCGCGCTGCGCAGTTTGGCGTCGAGGTTCGACAGCGGCTCGTCCATCAGGAACGCGCCCGGATCGCGAACCATGGCCCGCGCCAACGCGACTCGCTGCCGCTGACCACCGGAGAGCGCCACCGGGCGCCGGTCCAGCAGCGCCGACAACTCCAAAGTGGCCGACACCTCCGCCACCCGCTCGGCGATCTCCGCGCGCGGCCTGCGCCGGGCCCGCAGCGGGAAGCCGATGTTCTTGGCCACCGACAGGTGCGGGTAGAGCGCGTAGCTCTGGAACACCATCGCCAGGTCGCGTCGTTGCGGCGCGGCGTCGGTGACGTCGGTGCCGCCCACCAGGATCCGGCCCTCGCTCGGTTCCTCCAGTCCGGCGATCATCCGCAGCAGGGTGGATTTGCCGCAGCCGCTGGGGCCGAGCAGCACCATGAATTCGCCGTCGGCGATGTCGAGGCTCACCTCGCGCACCGCGTAGTCGGTGTCGAACTTCTTCGACACCGCTTGGATCTGCAGTCGTGCCACGTCTCTCCTCAGGCCGGCGCGGAGCCGGTGGTGATCCAGCGCGACACCTGGGTCGCGATCGCGGGCGAATCCTTCAACCAGGCGAAGTGATCGCGGTGCTCGACCGCGGAGTCCGCGTCGATGTGCCACTGGGTGACCTGTGCGGCGGGCATGCGCGACACCAGGAAGTCGACATTGGACTTCGGGCCGAGCACGTCCTCGGACAGCGAGATCGCGAGCACCGGCAACGTCATCTCCGCCAGCAGCGAGTTGTACCGACGGGTGGTGCCGCGCGGACGGTAGTAGCTGGTCAGCGAGTGGATCGACCAGTCGACCATCACCCCGCCCGGCATCGGCGCCGGGATAAGCACCCCACCCGGCCAGTGCCCTTTGACGCGGGCGACCAGACCGATCCACTGGATCTGACTCAGCGCCTCGAACCAGCGGCGCGGACCGAACGCCCACCAGAACACGGTGCCGGTGCCGATCACGGTCACCCCGGCGACCCGCTCGGGTTCGGCGGCGGCGAACAGCAGGGCCAGCTGGCCACCCAGGCTGTGCCCGAACAGGTGCAGCGGCGCCTGCGGGAAGTGCTCCTCGATCGCGGAAACGATGGCGGGCAGGTCTATTTCGAGCATCTCGCGGTACCCGAAATCGGTGTGCTCGCCGAGCGCGGGCTCGGCCTCGCCGTGCGCGCGCAGATCGACGGTGGCCACCGAAAGCCCGGTGGCGTGCAGCGCCTTGGCCAGCGACTGGTAGTTGCGGGCCTTCATCGCCATCGCGGGCAGGATCAGCACCACCGGGGCGGTGGGGTCCGCGGCGGCCAGCCGGCGCACGGTGAACCGCACGCCGTCGACGGTCTCGACTGTGCTGGTGTCAGGCGAGGTCGCGGGCCCGTCCGCCACCCGTCCGCCCCCGGTCGCGGAATCGCTGGGCGTTGCGGAATTCATTGGTCGTCCGTTCCGGCGATGCGGACATCGCACACGTAGTCGAAGGTGAATTCGGCGGTGAGCACGTCGTTGTCGTCGAGCAGTTCGGCGCGGCCGGAAAGGCCGAAACGGCTCGACGCGGTGGCGGCCAGGATCATGGCCAGCTCCGCGGCTTCGACGGTGGCGACCGCACGGATGCGGCCACGCGCCGGCTTCCGGTAGGCGGCGGTGCCGCCGCGCAGGACCAGCCGGTCGATGGTGTGCAGGCGGTGCGCGGCCGCACCGACGAACGCCGCGGCGCCCGCGATGTCGGCGGCGGTGAACAGTGCGCCCGCGTGGACGGTGCCCATGTGGTTGCACATCACCGGTTCGGCGGGGATCTCCACCACCGAACGCGTGGCCGAGATCTCGGTGATCACGGTGCCGACGTGCGCGCCGAACGGCACAAGCGCCTGCGAGGCGTCGCGCAGATAGCCGAAGTCGACGGCATCGGGGTCGAGGGCGGGGTAAGCGGCGCCGAATCCGGCGATGCTGCGGGTCATTACGTCGTCCTCTCAGCGCGGCCCGCGCAGGACGCGTCGCGCGATCGACCAGCGCAACACCTCCGACGGACCCTCGTAGATGCGGAAAGCCCTGGCCTCCACCAGGAATCGGGCCACCAGGTAGTCCTCGCAGACGCCGAGCCCGCCGTGCAGCTGCACCGCGCGGTCGAGCACCCGCCATACCGCCTCGGAGACGAAGGTCTTGGTGATCGAGGCCTCGTGCCTGGCCTGCCCGGAGGTGGCGCCGTGCTCGTCGATCGTGGCGGCGGTGGCGCGGATCAGGCTGCGCGCGGCGGCGATGTCGATCTCGTTGTCGGCGATCAGGCCCTGGGCCATGCCGTGGTCGGCGATCGGGACCCCGAACGACTGCCTGCCGGTGATGTGCTCGGCGGCCAGCTGCTGGGCGCGTACCGCCAGACCGAGCCAGTTCATGCAGAACACCAGCCGCGACGGCGCCAACCGCGCCTGCGCCAGGTCCAGGCCGCCGCCGACGGTGCCGAGGATCGCGGACTCCTCGACCTCGCAATCGACGAACTCGACCTCGCAGTGTCCGCCCGGGGCGCTGGTGTGATCCAGCGTCGGCATCCGCCGTCCCACCCGCAGGCCGGGATTGTCCTGGTCGACCAGGAACATCGTCGGACCGTCCGTGGTCGCGGCGACACAGATGGTGAACGCGGCGCCCTGCGCGCCGGTGGTGAAGTGTTTGCGGCCGTTGATGACCCAGCCGGTGTCGGTCTCCTCGGCCACGGTCGCCAGCATCCGCGGATCGGAACCCGCGCCGGGGGCAGGCTCGGTCATGGCGATGGCCGAGCGCACCTCGCCGGAGGCCAGTGGGGCCAGATACCGCTGCTGCTGTTCGGGGTTGGCCACCGCGGCCAGCAGGTGGATGTTGCCGTCGTCGGGAGCCCAGGCGTTGACCGCCAGCGGGCCGAGCAGGCTCGCGCCCGCCGCCTCGAGCACCTCGGCCTGCGCCCTCGTGTCGAGGCCGAGGCCGCCGTAGGCGGGATCGGACAGGGGACCGAAGACACCGGCTTCCTTGGCCTTCTTTTGCAAATCGAGGCGCAGGGCGTCGTCGGTGACCCGGCCACCGACCACGACCTCGCGTTCCACCGGAATGACGTGATCTCGAACGAACTGCCTGGTCCTGTCGACCAGTTCCGACACGGGAGTCATGCCGCCAGTTTCGGGCGGCGGGCAGGTCGGAGGCCGGGGCGATAGTGAACGTCGATCGGTCCAATCGTCTCGCCATGCCACGGCGGCGAACCGGGCGCCGCTGCACCACGGTGATCTCGACAACGATTCCGCCGAGGGGATGGGCATGACCGAAGTGAGCGTGCGGGTGATCGACCGCACCGAGGAAGCCGACGCGGTGTTCGCCCTGGTGCTCGCCGCGGTCGACGGCGGGCAGTTGCCCGCCTGGACGCCGGGCGCGCACATCGACGTGGCGGTGGGCGCCGCCGGGGTGCGCCAGTACTCGCTGTGCGGCGACCCCGCCGACCGGGACCACTGGCGGATCGCGGTACTGCACGAACCCCGGGGCCGGGGCGGTTCGGCCGCCCTGTTCCGGACAGCGTTGCCCGGCACCACACTGTCGGTCTCGTTGCCCCGCAACAACTTCGAGCTGACGCCTGCCGCCCGGTACACCTTCGTGGCGGGCGGGATCGGGATCACCCCGATCCTGCCGATGATCGCCGCCGCCGACCGGGCGGGTGCGGACTGGACGCTGCACTACGGCGCCCGGAGCCGCGCGCACATGGCCTTCGCCGACGTCCTCGCCGCGGACCCCCGGGTGCGGCTGGTGCCGCAGGACGAGGCCGGGTTGCTGCCGATCGCGCAGATCCTGGCCGACCGGCCGGGCGCGACCGTGTACTGCTGCGGTCCCGAACCGCTGCTGGCGGCGGTCGAGGCAGCGGGCGCGCGGGGCGGTGTCACAGTGCGTACCGAACGCTTCGTGCCACGGCCGGTCGTGCCCGCGGAAGCCGACACCGCCTTCGAGATCCGATTGGCGCAGACGGGCCGGACGCTGCGCGTGGCGGCCGATCGGTCCATCGTCGACGTCCTCGAATCGGCGGGCATCGCGGTACTCACCTCGTGCCGCGAAGGCACCTGCGGCAGTTGCGAGACCCCGGTGCTCGACGGCGAGGTGGATCACCGCGACTCGCTGCTCACCGCGGAGGAACGCGACAGCGGCGCCACGATGATGCTCTGCGTCTCGCGGGCCCGCTCCGGCGTCCTGGTGCTCGACCTGTGAGCGCGCGCGGAATCGGTTGTCCCCCAGAACGTGCGCGTAACGGACGCGCCCGATTCCCGTCCGGGAATGTGAGAGGAAGAAATATACGATGAGGAAATCTGCTGCGGCCGCGGCGCTGCTCGCCGCCGCGATCGGCGTCACGGCCGGTATCACCGGCTCGGCGTCGGCCCAGGCCCCCGCCCCGATCGAGTTCACTGCGCAGGAAGTGGCCGGTAAGTCCGTCATCACCACAGGTGCCGGCTCCATGGTCGTCGAGGACGGCGCGTTCAAGGTGAAGGCGCCCGACGGCACCACCGTCGCCGCCACCCCGCTGACCTTCCGGCTGGACGAGTTCGAGTTGCCCATCGTGGCCGAGATCGCGGGCAACACGGCGACACTGAGCCCGCAGCTGGATGCCTCGCAGGCCGTCTACAAGCCGGTCGCCCTGCCCTTCGAGGACAAGGCACCCTGGAAGAGCGAATACGAGCGTGAGGTGGCGGCCTGGACCAGGCTGACCACCACCATCTCCACCGGCGCCGCCATCGGCACCCTGGTCGGTGGCATCGGCGGCGCCGCGGTGGGTTGCGTGCTCGGCGGCATCGTCGGCGCCACCGTCGCCGCGGCCACCATCGTCGGCCTGTTCGGCCCGTTCCTGCCCGCCGCCGCGGTCGGCTGCATCGGCGGCATCCTCGCCGTCGGTGCGCTCGGCACCCTGGCCGGGCAGATCTTCATCACCGCGCCCGTGGCCATCGGCGCGGCGATCCAGTACTTCACCACCATCAACCAGCCGTTCAACGCACCGGCGAAGTAGGGGTGGTCGAAGACCCGGTATAGAGCGACCGGGGGACACCGACCCCGCCCGATCCTGTGATCGGGCGGGGTCTTTCGCCGTCCGGGCGTCGCTGCGATCAGCGCGTCAGCACGGGCAACGCGAGCAGACCGCGGATGAGCGTGCTGGTCTGCCAGCGTGGCGTCAGGGCGGCCGGGGCCAGCCGCAGGTCGGGGTAACGACGCTGGAGGGCGGTGACGGCGATCGTGGCCTCGAGCCGGGCCAGGGGAGCGCCGACACAGAAATGGATGCCGTGGCCGAACGCCAGGTGCCCGGTGGTGTGCCCGTCGGTGGCGAGCGTGTCCGGGTCGGCGAACCGTGCGGGATCGCGATTGGCGGCTGCCACCGACACATAGACGAGTTCGCCCGCCGGGATCTCGGTGCCGCCCAGGGTGACCGGCTCGGCGGTGTAGCGCACCGTGGCCATGTCGACCGGCCCGTCGAAGCGCAGGAACTCCTCGATCGCCAGGGGCACCGCCGCCGGATCGGCGCACAGCGCCTGCCACTGTGCCCGGTCGCGCAGCAGCGCGTTCATGCCGTTGCCGATCAGATTGACGGTGGTCTCGTGCCCGGCGACCAGCAGCAGGAACGCCATCGACACCAGCTCCTTGTCCGTGAGCCGGTCGCCGTCGTCGTCGGCCAGCACCAGTTCCGAGAGCAGATCGTCGGCCGGGTCGGCCTGCTTGGTCCGCACCAGATCGGTCAGATAACCGACCATGGCGGCGCCCGCGGCCGGGCGCCCTTCGTCCTCGCCGACGACGGTGACCAGCGCACGAGTCCACGCCTGGAAATCCGCACGGTCGGCGAACGGCACACCGAGCAGCTCGCAGATCACGGCCACCGGTAGGGGATCGGCGAACTCTTCCATCAGATCGAACTCGTCACGGTCGGCGGTCGCATCCAGCAGGTCCTCGGTGATCTGCTCGATCCGGGGACGCAGCCCGGCGACCTGCTTGGCGGTGAACGCCTTGTTCACCAGCTTGCGCAGGCGCGTGTGCGCCGGCGGGTCGGTGCCGAGCATGTGGCTCAGCAGCGCGCTCACATTGGGATCCGACCGCGTTTCGCGGCGCTTCTCGTGCAGGATCGCCTCGACCTGCCCGACATCCTTGGCCAGGCGCGGATCGGCCAGCGCCGCACGGGCTTCGGCGTAGCCGATGATCACCCAGCGGACCACGTCGTCGGGGAAGCGGACCCGATGGACCGGGCCAGCGGCGCGCCAGCGCCGGTAGTGGGCGTGCGGATCGTCGAAGAAGTCGGCGCCGATGGACTCGACGCGGGGAGCAGCGGTGGTGTCGGCCATCTCACCGACGGTACCGGCGTCCGGCGAACGATTCGCCGGGTGCGCGCGATCCCGATCAGGCAATCGGAGTTCGGCATGGAATGGGCTGCGGCAAACCGCAATTCACCGAACGCTGCTCGAATGGGAGGGGAAAATCGTCCGCAGGGAGGAAGATCATGACAAGTACCGACATGGACGTCGACGTGACCGCGCAGCGGCGGGTCGACGAATTGACCGCGGTATTCGAACGCGGACTGCAAGAAAAACTGGGTGTCGGTGATTCGCTCGGAATTCGCTTGGAAAGCGCGTCGAAAGGACACACGCGCTACTATCTCGACCCCAATCCGGCGACCATCAACGCGATGTTCACGGTGCACGGTGGTGTCCTGGCGACCCTCATGGACACCGCCATGGGGAGTGCGGTGTTCACCGAGCTCGGCGACGGTGTCGCCTACACCACGCTGGAACTGAAGGTGAACTTCATCCGGGCCGTGACGCTGGACGGCAGCAGGCTCACCTGCGACGCCACCGCCGTGCACGTCGGGCGGCGCACCGCCACCGCGGAGGGGCGCATCACCGACGCGGCGGGCAAGCTCATCGCCCACGGCACCACGACGATTCTCCTACTGGCACAGGGCAACTGACCACACGGCACCGGCCCCGCCCCGAACCGATCGGGGGCGGGGCCGGTGCCGTCGGATCAGGCAAGCGCCCGACAGCTCTCGACGAACCTGACGAGCTCGTCGATCGGCTCGGTTCGGGTGTCGACCGCGCGGTCGATCACCTTCACGAGGTGCTCGTAGGCGGCGGTGTGGTCGTAGTCGGCGACTTCGGCGATGCGCAGCGCCCACCGCCAGTAGCCGCGCAGCGTGTCCGACAGCGGCATCCGGAAATGGGCGATGACGTCGCGGATCGGCGCCACCACCGCGTCACCGTCGTGGCGCAGGTATCGCGTCACCACCTCGGCCATGAAGCTGAAATGCCTTGCCTCGTCGCGGGACAACCGGGTGAGGACCGCGGCGAGCACCGGATCGGTGACGACGTCGCGCAGCTGCTGGTAGTACATCTGTGTCGCCTTCTCCTGCACCAGCGCGTAGGCGAAGAACTGCACGGGATGGTCGTAGGGCAGGTCGAACGGTTTGTGCCCTTCGATCGCCAATTCCGAACGCAGCGTGGACCGTTCGGCCATACCCGCGGCCTCCTGGTAGCGGGCCAGTGCCCTGGCGTGGGTGTCCTCCTCGAGCGCCCACCGCACCGTGAAGTGGTAGAGCTCCCGATTGTGTTCGAAGGTCGGCAGGTCCACGCTGTCGTCGACCGGGAAATGCCGGTGGTAGACATCGAAATAGCCGGGCAGGTGGTCTTCGATGAGGGTGACGAACTGGACCGCGGATCGTTGTCCCTCGGTGAGCCTGCCCGCGTCGGCGGCCGTCCAGTCGAAGGCGGTCTCGACGTCCCAGGCGCGGGTCGCGGGGGAGGCGGCGAGGAAGCCGTCGACCGCGGCGGTCAGCTCGGTGACGGGCAGCAACCCTGGTGTGCTGATCATGTCCTACCTGGCATTCCGGCAGACCAGCGCGTAATGCTTGGTGGTGTAACCCCAGCCCGCGTTGGCGATCTCGAGATAGTGGCGCAGCTTGGCCGCCAGGCCGGCGCCGTGCGCGTCGATGCGGTCGGCGGCGGCGTCGACATTGGCGATCCAGTCCTCGATCGTGCGCCGGTAGTTCTCGGTGAGGTCGTCGACCGAGATCACCGAGAAGCCCGCGTTCTCGGCGGCCGCGACCAGCTCCGAGAGCGGGCGCAGCTCACCGAAACCGAAGATGTCCTCGCGGACGAACCCGGTGCCGTCGCGATCGTCGAACGCGGTGCGGATGGCCGCATTGCGGAAGCAGCTCTCCGAGACGTAGAGGGTGCCGTCGCGGCGCAGCACCGCCTTGGCGCGGCGGAACACCTCGTCGGGATCGGGCATGTGCACGATCGAGCCGAGCAGGGTGACGGCGTCGAAGCCACGCGCGGGCAGGTCGAGCTGCTCGAAATGCCCGACGCGAGTGCGCACCAGCTCGCTCACCCCACGGGCGGCGGCCTGCGCGGCGATGTAGTCGTGCTGCCGCGGCGCCGGGCTGATCCCCAATGTGCGGCAACCCAATTCGCTTGCCATGTAGAGGATCAGCGAACCCCAGCCGCAGCCCACGTCGAGCAGCTGTTCCCCGCCGCGCAGGCCGAGCCGCTCGGCGACGAAACGCAGCTTGTTGCGCTGCGCCATCTCCAGGGTGTCGTCGGCCGATTCGTACAGTGCCGCACTGTATTTGCGCAGCGGATCGAGGAACTCGCCGAAGATGTCGGGATCGAGATCGTAGTGCTGATTGGTATCGGCGACGACCGTCATGCCTGCCGCCCCTCGGCGACGGAGCGCTCCACCACGGCGGTGACCTCGGCCAGGGTGGACATGCCGAAGACGTCTTCGTCCTCGAGCTCGATGTCGAAGGTGCGCTCGATGCGGGCGATCATCCGCAGCACCCGCACCGAATCGACACCGGCCATGGCGCGCAGGTCGGCGTCGGGGGTCAGCTCGGCGGCGGGCAGGCCGGTTTCGGAGATCGCGATCTCGGTGACCGTGCGCAGGATGGTGTCGGCGGAAGTGGTTGTCATGGCCGGGCTCCGTTCGGGGAGAAGGTGTTCGCCGTGGACAGGGCGTGGTCGAGCAAGGCGACTTCGTCGTCGTCGAGGGTGAGCTGGTCGCGGACCGCGTGCAGATCGAAGGGCTGATAGGTGGCCGTCGACGACGCGCACACCGCGCCGTCGGCGTCGAGGATCTCCGCGTGCGCGGCGATCGGACCCGGCCCGCGCTCGGGCGGAAGCGTTGCCACGCAGCGGTATTCGCGATCGACCAGCAGGGGCGTGAGGAAGCGGGTGCGCTGGGAGACAGTGAAGGCGGGTACGTTGCGCGCGAGCACGATGAGATTGCCCATCACCTCGTCGCACACCACGCCGATCAGCCCGCCGTGCACGACACCGGGATAGGATTCGAAGGCCCGGCCCAGCCGGAACCCGGCCTCCAGCGCGCCGTCGGGGCGCGGGGTGAAACTCAGGCGCAACCCGGCGGCATTGTGCGGGGAGCAGCCGAAGCAGTGGTAGTCGGGGATCACCGACCACGGCACCACGACGGCGTCGGCGGCCGTCATCAGGCGATGGCGTCGGCCAGCGCGCGACGCACCTTCGCGTTGCTGGACAGGTCGAGCCCGGTGATCGAGGCGAAGGTGCGGCGCACCTTGTCGTGCAGCACCTCCAGCTCGCCCTCGGCGGCGACCTGCTCGAGGAACAGCTCGAAGCCGGTGTCGATGGTCTCGTGGTCACCGAGCTCGGCGATGCCCGCCTTGAAGGTGCTCACCGGATGCTTGATCTTGGCCTCGGAGCTGTAGACGTACAAGGTTTCGAGCACCGATGGCAGTTCCTCGGGGCGCTTCTTCAATCGCTCGTTGGTGTAGTGGATGAACTCGCGCGCGTGCCCTGCCTCGTCGCGACTGGCGTTGAGCAGCAACTCCTTCAGCACCGGTTCGCCCACCCAGCTCGACACCGCGCGGTACACGTGGTTGACGGTGAGCTCGGAGATGATGTTGGTCGCCAAGGTCGCCGAGGGCGTGCTGCCCGGTGCGTACGGCTCGCGCATGGCGTCGACGGCGCGGTCCTCGACGTCCTCGCCGATCGCGCCGAGCCAGGAACGGAACGCGTAGTGGTGCTGCACTTCCTGATAGCCCCACACCACCGCGAAGGTGGAGAAGTCGTAGTCGTCGACGAATTCGTTGAGGAAGCCGTGTACCGCGGCGATCACATTGGACTCACCCATGGCCGCGCTCTTGGCGAGGGTGATGTACTCCGGGCGGACCAGCGTCGGGTCGACGGCGGGCAGGTCGAGATCGCTCAGTTTCCAGTGCAGGCGTTCGTAGTGGCGGAACACGTCAAAGCTGTGCACGAGGCACTCCGTTCGATCGAGGGGGAGCCGGGCGCGGCGTCATCGCCGGCCGATCAGTTCGCGGGCGGCGAGGCGTTGGAGCTTGCCGCTGCTGGTGCGGGGGATACTGCGCGGCGCGACCAGGTGCACCTGGACCGCGCTGAGTCCGAGGTGGGCGGTGACGGCGGCGCGGATGGCGTCGGCGAGCGCGTCGGCGGCCGCGCCGGTGCGTTCGGTTTCGGCGATGAGGGCGATCACGTCGTCGCCATCAAGATCGACGGCGGCGGTGCAGCGGCCCTTGTGGACGCCGTCGAGGTCACGGACGGCGGCCTCGACGTCCTGGGCGTAGTAGTTCACGCCGCGCACGGTGATCATGTCCTTGCAGCGGCCGGTGACGAACAGTTCGCCGTCACGCTGGTAGCCGAGGTCGCCGGTGCGCAGCCAGCCGTCGACGAACCGGTCGGCGGCGGCCTCGGGGTCGGCGGTGAGATAGCCGTCGGTCACCGGGGCGCCCTGGATCAGGATCTCGCCGACCCGGCCGTCGGGCAGGTCGGCGCCGGTGTCGGGGTGCACGATCCGCACGGCGATCCCGTCGACGGGCCCGCCGACCGAGGCGACCGCCCGCGCACCGTCGGCGTCCCGCGCGACCACGTCGGCGACCGCGGCGTCCGAGAGCAGGGCGCGGTCGACCCACTCGAAGACCGGCTCGCGCAGCAGCGGTGGGAACGCGACGGCGAGGGTGGCCTCGGCCATGCCGTATACGCCGAACATCGTCGACGGCGCGAAACCGGCGGGCGCGAACCGCTCGCAGAACGCGCTGACCACCGATTCGGCGATCGGTTCGGCGCCGTTGAACGCGATCCGCCAGTGCCGCAGGTCGTAGTCGGTGACCCGCTCCGGCGGGATCGCCGCAAGCAGCGCCTCGTAGCCGAAGTTCGGCATCGCGGTGATGGTGGTCTTCGTCGCGGCGAACTCGGCGAGCCAGCGCGCCGGATCCTTCACGAACGCGATCGGCGACCATACGTGCGCCGGGATGCCGCGCAGCACCGCCGACAGGGTGCCGAACAGTCCCATGTCGTGGAACAGCGGCAACCAGAATCCGCCCTGATCGTCGAGTCCGAGATCGATACCGGTGCGGATGGCGGCCAGTCCGCTCACCACATTCGCATGGGTGAGTCGCACGCCCTTGGGCAGTGCGGTGCTGCCGGAGGTGAATTGCACGATGGCCAGATCGTCGGGGCCCGGCGTCGGCAAGATGTCTTCGTCGGCGATGACATCGTCGACGAGCGCGCCGGTGTCGACGAATTCGACGCCGATGTCCCCGATCAGCGGGATCATCGAGGCGAACCGGGGCGAGACCAGGACAGTGCGCATGCCCGCGGCCGCGGTGATCGCCGCCAGCTTCGTCGGATAGACGGCCGTCGCCCGTGTGCCGGCGGGCAGCGGCAGGGGAGTGGCGGCGGCGCCCGCCGCGGCGATGCCGAACAGCGAGGTCAGGAACTCCGGCGCGTTGGGGCTCAGCAGGCCGACGGGCTCGCCATGCCCGATCCCGCGCCGCACCAACGCGGTCGCCGTCGCCTGGGCGCGTGCCTGCATCTCGGCGTTGTCCAGCTGCTCCGACACCGACCAGAACGTCGCCGTGACGCGCGGCCGTTCGGCGGCTACCCCTGCCAGGAGGGTGGTGAGCGTGTCGCTCGAACGCGAGGAATTCATGCCGGAAACGACAACAGTGCCAGCTGACATCGCGTTGAACGAATAACGAATTACGCGCGCCGATAATCACCGTCGATCGTCCAATTGCCCTGCCTGATAAAGATATTCGGCTATCGCCCGATCGGAGCAGACAATACTGCGCGAATTCGGGGCCACCGCGCGACGACGATGAGCGGCGAAATCCCCGCACCGAAATCGCCCCTAGGAGCTGCCGGTGACTTCCGATCATGTCGCGGTCGACGACCCGACCCCGGTGCAGATCGCGGTGCTGGAGAGCGTCGCGCCGCACTGCCGCCACGACCCGTATCCCAGCTACGAAACCCTGCGCGCCGCTGGACCGTTCGTGCCAGGACCCCGTGAGACCCACCTGGTGCCGCGGCACGCGCAGGCCCAGGCCATCCTGAGCGATCCGCGCTGGAGCCACGCCGAGGAACCGGAGCTGCTGCACGGCGACAGCGAGGTGGAGCTGCCCGGCTCGTTCCTGTGGATGGAACCACCGGACCACACCCGTCTGCGCGGCCTTGTGGGCAAGGCGTTCACCGCCCGCACCGTCGCGGGCCTGCACGAGCGCGCCGACCGGCTCGTCGACGGGCTGCTCACGGCGATGTTGGCCGAGGGCGAGACCGATGTGCTCGAGGCGCTGGCCTACCCGGTGCCGCTGACCTTGATCTGTGAACTGCTCGGCGTCCCCGCCGAAGCCCACGCCCACGTGCGGGAGATCTCCGCCCACATCGCGCGCGGCCTCGACCCCGACACCCTGCTGAGCCCCGAGGAACTGGCCGCGCGCACCGAGGCGGTGCACGCGTTCGACGCGTTCTTCGGCGACCTGGTCGCCCAGCGCCGCGCCGATCCGCGTGACGATCTGATCACCGCACTGGTGCACGCCGAGGAGGCCGGGGTCCGGCTGACCAGGACCGAACTGATCGGCACCCTGCTCATCCTGGTGGTGGCCGGGCACGAGACCACGGTCAACCTCATCGGCAACGGACTGCTCGCCCTGATCCGCCATCCCGACCAGTTCCGGCGGCTGCGCGAGGACCCCGCGCTGTGCGGTCCCGCCGTCGACGAGGTGTTGCGCTACGACCCACCCGTGCACCTGACTACCCGCACCGCGCGGCACGAGATCGAGCTCGCCGGAAAGACTTTCGCGCCCGGTGACGCGGTGATCGTGCTGATCGGCTCGGCCGCCCGCGACCCCGAAGCCTTTCCCGAGGCCGACCGCTTCGACATCGGCCGCTACCTGCCGGGCAAGCGCCCCGAACGGCACCTGTCGTTCGGTCTCGGCCTGCACTACTGCCTCGGCGCACCGTTGGCCCGCCTCGAGATGCAGGCGGTGCTGCGCGCCGTCGCCACCCGGGTCGAGCGGATGCACCTGCTCGCCGAACCGCCGTATCGCCCGAATGTGGTCGTGCGCGGCATGTCCGAACTGCGAATCAGCCTGGAGGGCCGATGAGTACCGCTGTCCCCGCCGACCTCACCTTCGACGCCTTCGCCCCCGACCACCGCGCCGACCCGTATCCCGCCTACGCCAGGGTCCGCACCGCCACCCCGCTGTTCCCGTACGAGCTCGGCGACGTGCCGGTGCGCCTGGTGACCCGCTACGAGGAGTGCGCGGCGGTGCTCACCGGCACCGACTGGGGGCACGGTTACGCGGCGGGCATCAGCCCCTTCCGGGACACCAGCGCCGCCATCCCCGGCTCGTTCGTCCGCATGGACCCGCCCGAGCACGGCCGCTACCGCAAGCTGGTGGCCAAGGCGTTCACCCCGAAGATGATCGGCGAGATGGCGCCGGTGGCCGGCACGGTGGTCGACGGCCTGGTCGACGCGGCACTCGAGCGCGGCGAACTCGATGTGCTCGAGGATCTGGCGGTCCCGCTGGCCGTCGCAATGGTCGCGGTCCGGCTGCTCGGCGCCGACGCCGCCGACGGCCCCAGTTTCCGTGCCTGGCAGTTGGCCATCGCCCGCGGCAGCGACCCCGACTCGCTGCTCGGTCCCGACGACATCAGCGCCCGCACCGACGCGGCCATCGCCTGCATGGGCCATTTCGCCGGGCTCATCGCCGAGAAGAAGCAGCGGCCCGGCACCGACCTGCTCAGCGAACTGGTCGCGGCCAGCGTGGACGACGACTTCCTCACCGAGCCCGAGGTGATCGGGATGTCGCTGCTGCTGCTCGTGGCGGGCATGGAGACCTCGATCAACCTGATCGGCAACGGCATGCTCGCCCTGCTGCGCCATCCCGATCAGCTCGCGCTGCTGCGCGCACAGCCCGAACTGATCGGGCCCGCCATCGACGAGATGCTGCGCTACGACGCGCCCACCCAGTTCACGATCCGCGTCGCGCTGGCCGACACCCGGGTCGGCGAGCACAGCTTCCGCCGCGGCGACGGCGTCGTCGTGCTCACCGGCTCGGCCAACCGCGACGAACGGGTCTACCACGACCCCGACACCTTCGACATCACCCGCTTCACCGGAAACCGCCCGCCGCGTAAGCATCTGGGCTTCAGCCTCGGCATCCACTACTGCGTCGGCGCGCCGCTGGCCCGCATCGAGGCCGAGGCCGCGATCCGCACCCTGCTCGACCGGGCGCCCGAACTGGCGCTGGCCGAGCAGTCGATCGAGTACCGGCCCAGCCTGATCCACCGCGGCGTCCGCCACCTCCCGGTGACCCTGTGACCGCGCCGCGTCAGCACGCGCTCGTCATCGGCGCGGGCGTCTCCGGGCTGCTGGCCGCGCGAGTGCTCGCCGAGCGTTTCGACCGGGTCACCGTGGTGGAACGCGACGAGCTGGACACGAAAGAGACTGTGCGCCGCGGTGTTCCGCAGGCCTGGCATCTGCACGGCCTGCTCGACCGGGGCCGCCGAATCATGGAGGAGCTGTATCCGGGCTTCACCGAGGAGGCAGTCGCCGACGGCGCGACCGTGGCCGAGGTGCTCGTCGGCACCCGCTGGTATGTCGGCGGTTCCCGGCTGGCGGCGGGCGCAACCGGACTCACCTCGCTGATCGCGACCCGGTCGCTGCTCGAAACCGTGCTGCGCAGGCGCACCCTGCGGATGCGTGGCATCGAACTGTTGACCAGGACGACCGTGCAGGGCCTGATCGGCGACGCCCAGCGGGTGCGCGGCGTCCGGGTGACCGGCCCGGCGGGGGAGCAGACCCTGGCCGCCGATCTGATCGTCGACGCCGGCGGCCGCGGCTCACGAATCACCCTGTGGCTCACCGCGATCGGTGCGGAGGTGCCCGACGAGGAACGCCTGGAGGTCGACCTCGGCTACGCGTCGCGGTTCTTCCGGCACCGGCCGGGCCAGCTCGACGGCCAGGCCTCGGTGATCGTGTCGACCGGCGCCGACGGGCGCGGTGGCGGCGCGGTGCGGGTGGAGGGCGACCGCTGGCACGTCACCATCGCCGGGATGCTCGGCGACCATCCACCGACCGACGAGCAGGGCTTCCGCGCGTACGCCGCGTCGCTGTCGGCGCCCGATATCCACACCATCGTGGTCGGCTCCGACCCGCTCGGCGAACCGGTCCCGTACCGCTTCCGCACCGCCGTGCGCCGACGCTTCGACCGCCAGCGCGCCGCGCCCGCGGGGCTGCTCGTGCTCGGAGACGCCCAGTGCGCGTTCAACCCGCTCTACGCCCAGGGCATGACCGTGGCCGCGCTGCAAGCCGCCGCCCTGCGGGACTGCCTCGACGCCGACGACCTGCCTGCCCGCTTCTACGCGGCCGCCGCCGACGCCGTCGCGGTGGCCTGGCAGTTGGCCGCCGGCTCGGATCTGCGCAATCCGGGCGTCGAGGGCAGGCGCACCCTGCGCACCCGGCTCACCGACGTCTTCGTGACAAGGGTGCAGCGCGTGGCCCACCACGATCCGCACGTGGCCAGGACCTTCCTGCGAGTCGCCCACCTGGTCGACCCACCCGCCGCGCTCACCGCGCCGGCCACGCTGCGCCGCATCCTCCTGCCCTGACCACCCCTCGCGAGGAGACCAACCCATGACCTCCACGATCGACACCGACGCCGTCCAGACCGCCCTGCTCCAGCTGTTCGGCCCCGACGGCCGCGCCGACCCCTACAGCCCCGCCCGCGTACTGCGCGAAGCGGGCCCGATCCACCAGACCCCACTCGGCCATCACGTGCTCACCCGCTACGAGGACTGCGCGGCGGTGCTGTCGACCACCGCGTGGAGCCACGCCGAGGAAGCGGCGATGATGCACCCGACGGTATCGCCGGAGAACGCCCCCGAGGAACTGCCCACGTCGTTCCTGTGGATGGAGCCGCCGGACCACACCCGCCTGCGCAACCTCGTCACCAAGGGATTCACCCCGCGCATGGTGACCCGATTGCGGCCGCGGATCGAGCAGCTGTGCGAACAGCTCGTCGACGATGCCGTGGCCGCGGGCGAATTCGACCTCGTCGAGCTGATCGCCTACCCGCTGCCGTTGATCATCGCCTGCGAGCTGATCGGTGTGCCGAAGGAGGCCTACGACCAGGTGCACCGCTGGTCGCAGGACCTGGCCCGCGGCTTCGATCACGACTACACGCTGCCCGAGGAATGCCTGCGGGCGCGCAGCGCGGCCTCGCGCGGATTCATGGGCTACTTCCGTGAGCTGCTCAACGATCGCCGCGTCAGCCCGCGCGACGATCTGCTCAGCGCGCTGTCCCAGGTCGAGGATCGCGGTGACGTGCTCTCCGAACAGGAGCTGCTCGCCACCTGCATCACCACCTTCGTCGCCGGGCACGAGACCACCGCCAATCTCATCGGCACCGGCATGCTGCGCCTGCTGCGCAACCCCGACCAGATCCAGGTGCTGCGCGAACGTCCCGAGATGCTCGTCCACGCACCCGACGAACTGCTGCGCCTCGACCCGTCGGTGCAGATCACCACGCGCGCCGCGACCCGGCCGATCACCGTCGCCGGGCACCGGTTCGAGCAGGGCGAAGGTGTTGTGGTGCTGATCAATTCGAGCAACCACGACCCCGCCGCCTTCCCCGACCCGGAGCGGTTGGACGTGACCCGCTACTCCGATCCGAAGAACCCGGCCAAGAAGCACCTGGGCTTCAGTCTCGGCATCCACTACTGCCTCGGCGCCCCGCTGGCGTTGCTCGAGATGGAGATCCTGCTCGACGTGCTGTTGCGCAAGGTCGGCTCGCTGGAACTGCGCAGCGAGAATCCGCCGTTCAAGCCGAATGTGGTCATCCGCGGCCTGGAATCGCTGCCGGTGGCGGTCACCCCGGCCTGAACGACGAGTTGGTCGGCGACTACCGGGAACCGCCACCGTTGCCCAATGCGCGGCTGAGGAGGGGGAGCAGCCGGTCCCAATGACGTCGCAGTGCGGAGGGATCGAAGTCGTCGGTGTCGGACATGGTGAAGCCGTGGACGGTGCCCGGGTAGATCTCGGAGGTGTATTCGACGCCCGCGGCAGCCAATGCCTGGTCGAGCCGACGGAGATCCTCGGGCGTCAGATCGGTTTCGGCGTGGCCGAAATGGACTTCGGCGGCGAGTTCGGAGAGATTGTCGAGTCCGTCGGCGCCTACGGGGGCGTGGAATGCGGCGAGGGCGGCCACTCGGCCGGGGTGGGCTACAGCGGTGCGCACCGCCAGGAGCCCGCCTATGCAATAACCCGTCACTGCGACGGGTCCGGCGCTGACCTCGGGTCGGGTGGTGAGGAACTCGAGGTAGGAGTCGGCGTCGCGGAGCGCACGTTCGGCGGTGTGTGCCTCGATCAAGGGCATCAGCTTGGCGAACAAGGCGGAGCGGGCGTCTTCGCCGATGTGTTCGGGCAGTTCGATCACCGGTGCCGGGCCGTGCCGGTAGAAGAAGTTGGGGACGAGCACGTAGTACCCGTGCCCGGCCAGTTCCTCGGCCATCTCCCGCAGCACGGGCCGTATACCGAAGCCGTCCGGGTACATCAGTACGCCCGGGTACTGCTCACCGGAGTCGGGGAAGGCGGCGAACGCGTCCGCGTGGCCGTCGAGGGTGGGGATCTGCAGCGTCTTGGTATGCATGAATTCTCCTGTCGTGGTTGATGTGTGGAGCCTGTGATCAACACGAAGGAGGCGGAGCCCGCGCAGCGGCGCTGGAACTTCGATCGGACAACGGGCCACGGGCCCGTGCGGTGCTCAGAAGAGCACCGGGTCACCGATCCGTGTGTGGCGCAAGGCCGTCCCGGTAGTCATCGACACGAACTATAGCCGCACGGGAAACAGTCGCCGCCGCGCACCGACAGGAGCCGCTCGATCAGCGGCGTAGCAGGTCGACGACGCCGGTGGTCGACTCCTTTCCGCCGCCCTCGGCGACTCGACGTTCCATCAGTGTCATGAAGGGCTCGAGAAGTTCCGGGCTGACGCGCTGTTCCAGGGCAGTACGTCGCAGCGTGTCGTTCGTCGTGGCCATCATCGCCAGGTTCGACTCCACGTCCTGCGTGTAGTCCCCGCTCGCCAGCTGCGCGGCCGTGCCGAAGGCGTAGCCGGCCATGGCCTGCTGGTAGGCCACCATGAGTGGCGCGAATTCGACCGGTGAGATGTCCTCGCCACCGATGAGAGCGAACGCGTGTGTGGCGCCCGCGAACATGCCCCACATCGCACTGAGCAGCGCGATGTCGTACAGCGCTGCGAAACCGGCGTCGGTGCCGACGTAGGTGACGCCAGCGGGCACCGCCAAGGCCTCGGCATGGGTCTCGTGCAGCCGCGCCGAACCGCTGTAGAACACGTACGCACCCGAGTCGGGTGCGCCGATCATGGAGGGGACGGCCATGATCCCGCCGTCCAGAAAATTTCCGCCGCGCGCGGTGATCCACTCGGCGAGCGCACGGGCCTCGGCGGGTGTGCTCGTGGTCAGGTTGACGATGTCGCGGCCGGTCAGATCGACGCCGTCGAGGGTCGCGCGCACCGACGCGTCGTCGAGGAGACACACCACCACGAGCGTGTTCGCGCCGACGGCTTCGGCAACGGTCGCGGCGACCGCCGCCCCCACCGGGGCCCGCCGGGGGCTGCGGTTCCACACGGTGACGGTGTATCCCGCCGCGAGCCACGAACGGGTGAGGGCCGAGCCCATGTCGCCGAGCCCGAGGACGGTGAGCGTTTTATTTTTGTTGTCGGACATGCGGTTTAGTGTTGGCGTGGCATCCGGGCCGAACAAGTACGCACACCGAAGTGGGTGCGCACTTCCGGGATAGCGAACAGGTAGAGGAAAGGAACCATCGTGCCGATCACACGCAGGCCGGGCGCGTACCGATGCGGACTCGACGCCACCATGTCGGTACTCAACGGCAAGTGGAAGATGATGATCCTCTGGCCGCTGAGCGAACGCCCCTACCGCTTCGGTGAGTTGCGCCGTGAGGTGAACGGCGTCACCGAGAAGGTCCTCACCACGCAACTGCGCGAGTTGGAGGCCGACGGGATCGTCCATCGCACGGTGTACAACGAGGTCCCACCCCGCGTCGAGTACTCCCTGACCCCACTCGGCGAGCTCCTCAACAACGCACTGCTCCCCTTGGAGGCGTGGGGTCGAGAACACCTCATGGATGAAGAGGTCGTCCGGTCCGGTTCCTGAGCCGGTTCAGGTCGGGGACTACGGAGAAGTGGGGGGATCGGTGGTTTTGGGTGCTCAGGTGCGGGCATTTCGCAACATGTCGCGCAGTGGCCGAGTTCGGATCGTGTGGGCCCGGGTGACGAACTGACCTGTCACCGGGGGCGAAAGGGGCTGTGATGGTGTCGAGCACAGTGGTCTCGCTCCTGGTGGCGAGTGGGGAGGGGCCGCCGGGCTTGTTGCCCGCTCGGCAGCAGATGGCGTTCTCGTTGGGCTGGCACATTGTGCTGGCCTGTTTCGGTGTCGCCTTTCCCGCCATGATCTATGTCGTACATCGGCGCGGCCTGGTCCGGGAGGATTCCGTCGCGCTCGGGCTGGCCAAACGGTGGGCGACGGTCTCGGCGATCCTGTTCGCGATCGGCGCAGTTTCGGGGACGGTGCTCAGTTTCGAAATGGGGCTGTTGTGGCCGGGGCTCATGGGCCGCTACGGCGATGTGCTCGGTCTGCCGTTCGCCCTGGAGGGCCTGTCGTTCTTCATCGAAGCGATATTCCTCGGGATCTATCTGTACGGCTGGGGGCGGATGCCGCCGCGCAGGCATCTCGCGATGCTCATCCCGATGGGGGTGGCGGGCGTGGTCGGCACCTTCTGTGTGGTCAGCGTCAACGCCTGGATGAACAACCCGACGGGTTTCCGGATCGTCGACGGTGAGGTCACCGACGTCGAGCCGTGGCGGGCGATGTTCAACGACGGGGCTGTGCTGCAATTCGCGCACATGTGGGTCGGGGCGTTCATGGTGGTCGGCTTCATCGTCTCGGGCGTCTACGCGGCCGGAGTGCTGCGGGGGCGCCACGATGCCCACCACCGGCTGGGCTTCACGGTTCCCTTCGTCTTCGCGACGGTCGCCGCACTGATGCAACCGGTCATCGGGCACATTCTCGGAATGCGGGTGCACGACAGTCAGCCGGCGAAACTGGCCGCGTTCGAACTTGCCACCACCACCGAAAGCCCGGCTCCCTTGCGTCTGGGTGGAGTGCTGGTGGACGGCGAGGTCCGCTGGGCGCTCGACATCCCACGTCTGGGTTCGATCATCGCCCGCAATTCCCTGACCGCGCCGGTGCCCGGTCTGGACTCGGTCCCGGTGCACGACCGCCCGCCGGTCAACATCACCCACCTGGCGTTCCAGACCATGGTCGGCATCGGCACCCTGCTGGCGCTCGCGGTGGTGGTGTTCTGGCTGATGCGGTGGCGCCGCCACGACCTGCTGGGCAACCGGTGGTTCCTGCGCTTCGCCGTCGTCGCGGGGCCGCTGGCGGTGCTCGCGCTCGAATGCGGCTGGATCGCCACGGAAGTCGGCAGGCAACCATGGACCGTGTGGCAGGTCCTGCGCACCGAAGACGCCGCGAGCACGAGTACCGGGCTGTGGTGGAGCTACGCCGGTGTGCTGCTGGTCTACCTCGGTATGACGGTCGGTGCCGTCGTCGTGTTGCGTTCGATGACCCGGCGCTGGCGCGCAGGCGCCGAATCGATCGCGGCTCCCTACGGTCCCGGCGCCTCGCCCGTCGACCAGGCGCAACGGGAACACGACCGCGGAGGGCGGTGACCGATGGACCTGTCGGATGTCGTCGCGACCGCGATGTTCACCGGGGTGGTGCTGTACGCGCTGTTCGCCGGCGCGGACTTCGGCTCCGGTTTCTGGGACCTGACCGCGGGTGGGCCTGCCCGTGGTGGCCGCCTGCGGGTGCTGATCGACCACAGCATCGGGCCTGTCTGGGAAGCGAACCACGTGTGGCTCATCTACATCCTGGTCTTCCTGTGGACCGCCTATCCCACCGCGTTCGCGGCCATCATGACGACGCTGTTCATTCCGATGAGCTTGGCCCTGCTGGGAATCGTGCTGCGCGGGGCGAACTTCGCGTTCCGCAAGTACTCCGCGACGATGACGCAGGCACGCCTGTTCGGCGCACTCTTCGCCGGGGCGTCGCTGATCGCCCCGTTCTTCTTCGGCACCGTCGTCGGTGCGATCGCCTCGGGCCGTGTGCCCGCGCAAGGTTACGGCGACCGGGTGAGTTCGTGGTTGAACCCGACCTCCTTGCTCGGTGGCACGCTGGCCGTCGGTACCTCGGCGTTTCTGGCGGGAGTGTTTCTCACCGCGGACGCCGCGCGCTCCGGCGATCTCCGGCTCGCGGAATACCTACGCCCACGCACCCTCGCGGTCGGTGTCGTGACCGGTGCGATTGCGATAGCCGCGATCGCCCCCATCCGTCGAGACGCCCCGACCCTCGGTAACGAACTACTCGGGCGGGCGCTGCCCTTGATCGTGCTCTCCGCCGCAGCCGGGGTACTCACACTGGCTCTGGTGTTCCGCCGCAAATTCGGGTGGGCGAGAGTGTCCGCGCTGATCGCCGTGGCCGCGATCGTCATCGGGTGGGCGGTGGCCCAGACGCCGTGGATGCTGGTCGACCAGATGCTGATCGCCGACGCCGCGGGAGCACGTTCCACACTCGTCGCGCTGCTCGTAGTGGTCGCGATCGCGGCCGTGACTGTGCTACCCGCTCTCGGCTACCTGTTCTGGCTCACCCAATCAGAAGCCTGGGGACATGAAGAGGAGCCCGGCGCACAGGACCAACGACACACGAGTGGCTCATCGAGTTGATCGAGGAAACCCTTCTGGCACAGTGTTTTCCGCGGGTGCAAGCCAGTTGCCCGGTATCCCACGATCGCGCCGACGCTGCGGATCGCTGACATCACCGCCCGAATCTCGTCGAATCCTTGCCCGAAGGCCTCGGTGCGGTCGTCGATTCGGAAGGGACACAGGTAGGTGTGTGGACGGTTCGGATCCTGGCGTGGCCGCCCGATGGTGATCACCACCGGGCCCGCGGAAGTGTGGACCGCACGGGCTCCCAGCGGGGCACCGAACTCGCGGGCGTCGGCCACCACCGCGCGTGCGGCGTGCCGTAGCCGACGTACCCCCGGCACGGCTCGGGCCGCGGTGTTCTCGGCCGCCAGCAGCGCCACGTAGACGGCGGCCAACCTGTCCGGTCCACGGACCGTGTGTTCACGGCTGCCGTCGATCCGATAGGTGCACAGCCAGTCGTGCGCAGAGTGGTCCGGTCGCGGATCGCCTACCTCGATGCGCACTTCTCGTTCGCCGTTCACCACGGTGGTGGCGACGACTACTTGGCCCAGTTCGTTGTTCACCCGACCAGGGTTCGGTTGCCGTCGGCGCGCAGGAAGTCCTCGATCACCGGGGGCAGCTCCTCGTTGAGGAAGGTCTGCCACTTGTTGCGCCCCAGCGCCGCATCGTCGCGCACCCAATCGGTGTAGTAGGAGCTGGCGCCGCCGACCGGGGTGACGACGTTGACGTCCTTGTCGCGCAGGAAGCTGACGGCATCGGTTTGCGCGTCCCAGCCGCTTCCACCGGGGCCGCCTTGTGAGCCGTTGAGAAGGTACATCGTCGGCCGCGGATTCGAGGTGTCGGCAGCACGGATGACCTGCAGCGGAATCGGCCTGTTCATGGCGGGGGAGTACACCGTCACGTTGAGTTGCCGGTCGTCGACCGCGTCGGCGGACAACATCCTGGCCGGCTCGGGTGCCGCGGTCGCGGAGGTGACCGAGCCGCCGAGTGCGCCGGCGATCAGGAGGCAGACAAGGGTCGATCGCAGGGTTGCTGTGCGGGTGGGACGATGTTGTCGCACTGTCGAGAACCTCTCGTGCCGTCGCGTCCTCCGGATGAGGACATCGCAGGGTGTGCCGGGGACGGATCGGCTACCCGAAACGGCCCTAGCGGAAGTTCGCGCTGCCCCCGTCCGCGGTTTGGTCGTTCGGATATCTGGTGCGAGCAGGATTCGGCGCGCCAGGTCATCGCTTCGGCGCCACTGTTCATCGCGTTGATCCCAAGTCAGTGTCTGCGGCTGTAAACCGTTGTGTGCGAACGACTTCGGGGTATCGGTGCGGCGTGCGACACTGGCATGGAGGTAGAGATCGGTGCGCGAAACCGGCCTGATGAACCCGCGAGGCCGGTCTGTCGGGGAGGTCGTTGTGTTGCTGTTGGTCGACCCGGATTCGGAGTTGTCGTCCGCCGAGGAGCGTTTCGCCGACTGGGTCGAGTGGAGTCCGGCCCAGGCCGGTGTGGTGTTGCTCGACGTCAACGTTCCGTACCGCGGTCACAGCCGTCGGCTCGACGCGCTGATCTTCACCCGTCAGCGGTGTATCGCGGTCGAGGTCAAGGGATTCCGCAGCGTGCAGCACGGAACGTTGATCATTCCGCCGAACGGGCCGTGGGTGATGGACGACGGTGAGGTCGCCGACATCTACGGCAACGGCTACAACCACGACCCCGTCAAACAGGTCCGCGCGAACTCCTTGGCGGTGAAGAACTGGGCCACCAGCGCGACCCGGCGGCCATGCTTCGTCTGGGGCCTGGTCGTGGTGATGCTGCTCCCCGGCCAGGATGTCCCGTCGCTGGAGGTCGACGCCCATCCGGAGAAGACCGACATCATCGTCGAAGACTTCGACGTGTTCCGGTATTACCTGCACCGGTTGGACGATCAGAAGGTGCAGTGGGACGCGGACCGGGTGCATACCCTGCTGACGCGCCTCGGTGTCGCGCATCGCTACGACGGCCGTCGGGAGACGATCGCTGCCGCGCTCGGCGAACCTGTCTACCTCGACGACGGTGTTCCCGGTGCGCCTCCACTGCGCTGCTACTGAAAGGCAAGCGTGTTCTGCTCGGCGCGGTGTCCGACGAAGCCTGTGTGATCGTCCTCGGTGAGAATCGAACGCCGCGAGATCAGCGGGGGCTCGGGAGCTGTCGCCCCTTCACTTCTGCGGATGCAGGACCAGCACGGTGATCTCGCTGGGCGCGAACACTCGCATCGGCGGCCCCCAGTACCCGGTACCACGGCTGGTGTAGAGCTGGGTGCCGTTCGCGTGGCTGCTCAATCCGGAGACGACCGGCTGGTCGAGTCGGATCAGGTAATGGAAAGGCCAGATCTGACCGCCGTGGGTGTGTCCGGAGATCTGCAGTTCCACCCCAGCCGCCGAACTGTCGGCGACCTGGCTGGGCTGATGTGCGAACAGAACCACCGGCAACCCCCGGTCGGTGCCCGCGAGCGCGGCCGCGAGATCAGGGCCGTGGCCTGGCACATCGTCGCCCGTGGGATCGTCAATCCCGGCAACGGTCAACCTGTCCCCGTCGCGTTCGACGGTCCGGTGCGCGTTGTGCAGCGGCTGCCACCCGATCGAGGTCATGTAGTCCAGCCACGACTGGGCGTCGCCGAGGTACTCGTGATTACCGGTGATGTAGAACCGCCCCAGCGGCGCCCGCACCCCGGCGAGCGGAGCAACCTGATGGCGCCGCTCGTCCACCGAGCCGTCGACGAGGTCACCCGCCAGTCCCACGATGTCGGGTCGCTGCGCGTTGACTTCCTCGACCACCCGCCGCGACCAGCCCTCCCGGTCCAGCGCGGCGAAGTGGGTGTCGGTAAGGACCACCACCCGCAATCCGTCGAGGCCCGGCGCCAGCCCCGGTATCGCGACGTCGACGGTGCGCACCTGCGGCACCCGCCGCGCCTCGTAGACGCCGTACCCGGTCAGCACCACCGACACCACCACCACGGCGAGCGCGACTACTCGACTCGCACGAACTCCCCGTGCACCGATCATCCGCAGCCCACCACGGACCACCAGCCCGATCACCGACCAGCTGAACAGCACCCACACCACCCCGAGCAGGACGTCCCCGACGATCGCTGCCGAGTCGATCTGCGGCGGCCCGTGCCCGAGGATCAGCGCGGCCGGCAGGCAGATGTACCCGGCGACGAAAGCCGCAGTGCCGACCCGGTACAGCAGACCACTGCGTTCGGTAGGGGCAGCGATCAGCGCCCACCACGGCACAGCGAGCATCACCGCCGGAATCAACACGATCAGTACCAGAAAGACAGCGGAGCTCACGAAATCCCGTTCTTCACAAGGCACCCCCGGGGCGGGACGCGGTTTCGGCGTGACACGGCTATTGTGCGACAACGCGAGATGTCGATGACGACCGGTAGCTTCGGAAAGGCAGAGCGATGACCCTCTCGGGGGAGCAGCTTCAGCAGGTCGCCCGCGAAACCGCGGGGGCGCTCGCCCACGTCGGCCACGGGCGGCCGTTCACCCCGCACCTCGATGTGGACCCAGGGAAGAAATCGTGAGCGAACAGCCGCCGTCGCTGTTCGAGGCCGACGACGCTTCCCGGCCGCTGGCGGACCGGTTGCGGCCCCGGACCCTGACCGATGTCGTCGGTCAGGACCATCTGCTGGCCGAGGACGCCCCGATCGGGCGGATGGTCGCCGCGCACCGGTTGGCGTCGATGGTCCTGTGGGGCCCGCCCGGCTGTGGGAAGACCACCATCGCCCGGCTCCTCGCCGAGCGGACCGACCTCACCTTCGAACCGTTGTCGGCGACGTTCTCCGGTGTCGCGGACCTGCGGAAGGTGTTCCACGCGGCACAGCGACGGAAAGAGGTCGGACAGGGCACGCTGCTGTTCGTCGACGAGATCCACCGCTTCAACCGTGCGCAACAGGACTCGTTTCTGCCCTACGTCGAGGACGGCACGATCGTCCTCGTCGGCGCGACCACGGAGAACCCCAGCTTCGAACTCAACGGCGCATTGCTGTCGCGCTGTCAGGTCTTCGTCCTGAGACGCCTCGACGCCACCGCCCTGCGCGCGCTCATCGGTCGGGCCGAAACCCTGCTCGGCCCGCTGCCACTCGACGAGGACGCTCGGCAGGCGCTCGTCGCGATGGCGGACGGGGACGGCCGGTACTTGCTGAACATGATCGAGCAGGTGCAGGCGTTGCCCGCACCCGTCGACCCGCTCGCCCTCGCCGCCGCGGTGCAGAAACGGGCACCGCTGTACGACAAGTCGCAGGAAGGCCACTACAACCTCATCTCCGCGCTTCACAAATCGATGCGTGGCTCCGACCCCGATGCGGCGCTGTACTGGTTGGCGCGGATGCTCGACGGTGGCGAGGACCCGTTGTTCATCGCCCGCCGCATCACCCGATTTGCCACCGAGGACATCGGCCTCGCCGATCCCGCCGCGGTGCAGCAGGCCCTCGCCGCATGGGATGTGTACGAGCGGCTCGGCTCGCCCGAAGGCGAACTCGCGATCGCGCAGGCAGTGCTCTATCTGGCGACCGCGCCGAAGTCGATCGGGGTGTACCGCGCCTTCGGCAAAGCCCGCGCCGCGGCGAAACGCACCGGCTCCCTGATGCCACCGGCGCACATTCTCAACGCCCCGACCCGGCTCATGAAGGACCTGGGTTACGGTGCGAACTACCAGTACGACCCCGACACCGAGACCGGCTTCTCCGGGGCGAACTACTTCCCCGACGGCATGCCACGGCAGACCTTCTACGAGCCGACCACCGGCGGATACGAGGCAGCGATCACCGAACGTCTCCGCCACTGGGCGCGACTCCGCAAGGACGGCGACCCCGGCTCCGACACCGACTCATGACGTGAATCATGGCTTGGCTCAACCGAACCGGTGACAGCCACTTTTCGTCAGTCCGCCGCGGCAAGCCCTCGGCACCGGGCTGCCCGCACCGATCGTGGCGAATTCGGAGACCTCGCGGCTGTCGATCACGACGACCTCGGAGAACCCCACGACGCCTGTGGATCCTCCGAGCCTCGGGTTTCAGTGGTGGAGTGGGAAGTTGGCTCGGATGGTGTTGTGCGGATCGCGGGTGGTTTTGATCTGACGTAGGCGCGCAAGGGTTTCCGGATCGAAGGCTGCTGAAGCCGCCTCGCCGGGAGCGAGGAAGGTGTAGGGCTTGGAGCCGGTGATGTGGGGGCCGAGGGCGTCGAGAATTTCGGTGAACCTGGTCTGGATGTCGTCGAGCAGGTGCGGAAGGCCGAGGCCAAGCATGTAGAGCGCGTACGGCTCGGTGACGGGCCCGCGGGCGCCACCTTCGGGCCGGGGTTCGGCGAGGGCGCCGCCGAGGCCGCGGAGTTGGATGTTGAGCAGCGGCGCGACCGGAGCCTCGATGAGGGTTTTGACCACCGCGTCATCGAGATCGGTGAGCAGTTCACCGCGCGACAGCGACGGGCTGGGATCGGTCGGTTCGGCGGTGATCCGGCCGATCTGAGCCGGGGTCAACGCGCCTCGGGTGTCGGCGAGGATTCCCTCGATGCTGTCGAGCCGGGCGGTCAGCGCGCGGCCTTCGTCCGGCTCGCCGAGGTAGGCGAAGTCGATGGCGACGGTCGGTGCGGCGCCGGGGATCTGGTAGCGCTGCAACCAGACCGACAGTTCGGGCGGCGCGTCCTTGGTGAGCTCGGTGAAGAGGTCGAACACCGCGCGGGTGCGGTCGGCCGGCCACATCACGCGGCCGCCGAACAGGCGCGGCAGCGGGAACAGGTCGAACTCGATCTCGGTGACGATCGCGAAATCGCCGCCGCCGCCGCGCAGTGCCCAGAACAGCTCCGGGTCGGAATCGGCGGTGATCCGCGCGCATCGGCCGTCGGCGTCGACGATCTCGAAGACGCGCACCGCATCGGCGGCCCAGCCGTATTTGCGTGCGAGCCAGCCGAATCCGCCGCCGAGGGTGTAGCCGGTGACGCCGACGACGGGATTGCTACCGGCCAGCCCGGTCAGTCCGTGCGTGGCGGTGGCGGCTTGGACGGCACCCCATTGCACGCCGGTACCGACCCGGGCCGTGCGGCGCTCGGCGTCGATCTCTAGACGGTCCAGGGCGCCGGTGCGGAGGAGGATCGCGTCCTCGATGCCGCCGGTCGCGCCGTGCCCGGTTGTCTGCGTGACCACTTGCCGGTTCGTGCTGCGCGCGAACTTCACCACGTCGGCGGCGTCCTGGGCGTCGGCGACCGCGACGACACCCGAAACGGGCTGCGCCACAGCAAGATTCCACGGCTGCACCGCCTGTTCGAATCCCGCGTCACCGGGCAGCAGCACACGTCCACGGACCGCACTACGCAATTCTTCGATACCCATTGCCATGTCCTCGCTTGCTGTTGCTGTGGTCTCAGGTTGCTGCCTGGTTGACGACGTAAGGCGGGCAAGTGTGACATGCGATGGGTGAACCGGAATTTGGCCTGGACGTGGTCGGCGGGCACCGTCGTTGTTCCATCGCGCTCAGGGCGAAAGCCGCAAGGGGCGCCCAACCTACCCCGGCTACTTCGACCGATCCCTGAATCCGGCAGGGGCGGATGACCCGATGCCCGCCACCGTGAACCCTGTGCCGTCCAGTAGTTGTTCATCGAGCAGGTTGCGGGTGTCCACGATGACGGGGTGTTCGACGGCGTCGGCGATCTTCTTCCAGTCGAGCGTTCGGAACTCGGGCCACTCGGTGAGGATGAGGATCGCGTTGGCGTCCTTCGCGGCGAGGTAGGGGTCGTCGACGACCTGGATCGCATCGGGGCCCGCTGTGAGGTCGTGTGCGCCGGATTGCGGCACGCAGGGGTCGTATGCCGTCACGAGGGCGTCGTGGTGGGCGAGTTGACGAGCGATGGCCACGGCGGGGGAGTCGCGTAGATCGCCCGTGCCGGCTTTGAACGCGAGCCCGAACACCCCGATCCGCATCCCCGCGAGGGAGCCGTCGACCGTACCGGTGACAGCGCGACGGACCTTGCGCAAGACCATCGCGCGCTGGTGGTCGTTGGCACGCACAGCGTCGCGGACGATGGCGAAATCCACACCGGAGGCCTGCGCTACCGCCAAGAGGGCGCGGGTGTCCTTGGGCAGACACGAACCGCCCCAACCGGGTCCGGGTGCGAGGAACGACGGCCCGATACGCGCGTCCTTGCCCATCGCGTCGGTGACCTTCGAGATGTCGGCGTCGACGCGTTCGCACAGTTCGGCCACGGTGTTGACGAAAGAGAGTTTGACGGCGAGAAACGCGTTGCTGGCGTACTTGGCGAGCTCGGCGCTGGCCGTGTCGCATCGCAGGACCGGCGCATCCGTTCCCTCGTAGAGACCGGCGACGTGCTCGGCCGCCTCGTGATCCGGCTCATCCGCACCGACGACGACGCGGTCGGGGTGCAGGAAGTCGTGCACGGCGTAACCCTCGCGCAGGAATTCCGGATTGCTGACGACCGGATGCCGGTGGCCGGTCAGCTCGGGGATGCGCGTGGCGGTGCCGACGGGGACGGTGGACTTGGTGACGAGCACGCAACCCGGGGACAGGATCGGACTCAGCGTTACCAGCGCGTCCTCGAGGATGCTGAGATCCGCTGTGCCGTCGGTGCCCATGGGTGTGGGCAGGCACAGCATGACCACTTCGGACTCGGCCAGTGACTGCGGGTCGGAAGTGAAGGTCAAGCGGTCCTCGGCGAGTCCTTCACGGACCAGTTCGGGGAGGCCCGGCTCGACAATCTTGACGGTGCCCGCACGTAGGGCTTCGACCTTGGCTTCGTCGTTGTCCAGACAGGTCACATGATGGCCCAGATGTGCCAGGCATGCGGCACTGGTGAGGCCGACATAGCCCGCACCGACCACACCCACGCGGTTACCCATGGCGCGCCTCCTGTCCGATCAGTGTCGCCGCGGTCGAAAGCACTTGTTGCGGTGTGATGGAGAGCAGTCCGGGATTCGGTCGGTCGGCATGTGGATCGCCGACTACACCAGCCCAGAGCGTGACGTGGCTGCGCGCGTCGGGGGGTGGCCCCCACACACGCGGTGGGGTCGGTCCGAACAGCAGGACCGACGGTGTGCCGAAGGCGGTGGCGAGATGACCGACACCGGTGTCGCCGCAGACCACCAGAGCCGCGTCGGCGACGATCGCGGCGAGTTCGGCCAAGTCGGTACGGCCCGCGTACACCGCGGAGGGCGGGAGTCCCGCAGCGCGTGCGACCGCGGTCGCCAACGAGACTTCATCCGCCGAACCGGTGACCACCACTCGATGACCATCGGCGCTGAGCTCCCGGGCCACCGTCGCGAAATGTTCAGCGGGCCAACGTCGCGCGTTCGACGCCGCGCCGGGATGGATCACGATCACGTTCGACTCCGCGGCGGCGATATCCGGCTTGGGCAGCGCCAGCGCACGCGGATCGGTGTCGATACGCGCGTACCCCAGCAGCCGGCACCACCGCTGCACCTCGTGCAATTCCGCGGACCACCGCGGCCCGGGGATTTCGGGAAAATCCGGGTGCTGATGAGTCAGCATCGTGGCTGGGCGCACCGCCGCCAGGTCCCGAATGCTCTGCGGCCCACTGCCGTGCAGGTTCACCGCCAACCTCGGTGATGCGCCGCTCCACCGCAGGGCGCCCAAGCCTGGAGTCGGCAGCAACTCGGCGACCGCGTCGATCAGGTCGACCAAGGGGCGCAGAGGCTCCGGCGCGGCGAGCACCAGGCGATCGTCGGGGTACGCGGTCCGCAGCCCACGCAGGGCGGGCACGATCGTCAGCAGGTCGCCGAGGCCGAGCGCGCGCAGCACGAGAATCGTGCCGGTCAAGGCCACGACCCCGCTTCGGTCGTGCGCCGTGGGTACCACTGCGAGCTCGCGCCGACCACGACCACGGGCCTCATGTCGGGATTCCCAGTGCTTCGTCGAGCGACTCGCACAGCGCGTGCACCATGACCAGATGAACCTCCTGCACGGTGGCCGTGCTCGGCGCGTCGACCGGCAGCGCGTCGTCGCAGAGCGCGGCGAGGGGATTGGGCGCGGGTCCGGTCATCGCCCAGGTGGTGACGCCTATCTCCTGCGCGGCCTTGGCCGCCGCAACCACGTTCTGGCTGGTTCCGCTGGTGGACAGCAGCACGAGCACGTCCCCGGTCCTGCCGTGTGCCCGGACCTGACGCGCGAACAGTTCGGCCTCGCCGTAATCGTTCACGATCGCGGTGCCCGCGGAGGTGTCGGCGTGCAGCGCGATCGCCGAGAGCGGCCGTCGTTCGTTGCGGAAGCGCCCGACCAGTTCCGCGGTCAGATGCTGGGCTTCGGCGGCGCTGCCGCCGTTGCCGCAGGCCAGCAATCTGCCGCCGTTGTCGAATACCGCGGCCAGTTCCCGACCCCATCTGCGAAGTCCCGGTGCCAAGGAACGGTTCCGCTCCAACGCGCTGGACAAGACGGCGAAATGATCCTCGTTCAAGGCCTACCTCCTGTTCGCGGACTCACTTCCGGCGGTGAGTTCTTCTGCCACCGAGACCATCGACGGATCGGCGAGGTCGGGAACGTCCCCGATGACGGTGTCGTCCCCGTCGAACAGCGGGGCCGGCGGTGAGCTGGGCGTCGCGTTGCGATGCCGCAGTTCGCCGCGGAGCCGATACCAGCATGCGGCAGGCGGGATCAGCGCACTGGTCACCACCATTCGTCCGATCTCACCCGCGGTTCGAGGACCCTGCACGATTCGGCGCGCGGCGAATTCGGTCGTCAGCGCCGCCCATGCCGCCGCGAAACCGAGAGCCCGGCGCTGACGGCCCGCCACGCCTGAACCCACGGCGGCCGCGCCCAGTGCGGTGGTGAACGCGTGGCGGCCGAGCCTGCCGGGTCTTTCGCCGATCCGCTGCCGCCACCGAGGACCGAACTTTCGCCGCATCAGCGCGTTGTCGAAGTTTCCCCGTTGGGCTCGAACACTGGCCATCGGCCCCGACCTGCGCGTCGGATGGGTGGTGACCCGCTCACCTTGGGCGATCCGGTAGCCGGCCAGGCACACCCGCATCGCCAGATCCGCGTCTTCGCGAAAGGCACGGGGAAAGCGTTCGTCGAAACCGTCCACGGCGAGTAGCACCGCTCTGCGGTAGGCCATGTCGGCGGTGATCCAGCGCGCGACGGTCAAGCCCGCCGTTCCCCGTTCCTCGTCGGTCGGTTTGCGATCGGTCGGCAGCGGCACCTCGATGTGCGCGGTGGAAGCGGCCGTCGTCTCATCGAGACCCGCGAGGTCCTCGGCCAATCGGTGGGGCCAATCGGGTGTGGTGACGACATCGTCGTCGAGGAAGGCCACCCAGGTACCCGATGCGTGCCGCCAGCCGACATTTCTCGCGGCGGCCGGTCCGCGACCACCGGAGTGGAGCACCCGCACCGGCGGCGAGGTGTCCACCAGGGGAAGTTCTCCACCGTCCGGGCGATCGTCGACGACGATGATCTCCCTGGGCTGCGGGCCGGTGGCGGCAGCGAGCGCGCGCAGCAACACCCGCAGGCTCTCGCGGCCTGTGGTCGGGATGACGATGCTGTAGTCGATGGGTGAATTCATCGGCGCCACACCAGGAACGGGCCGATGGCGAGCAGGTCGATCGGCGCGGAACCGAAGCATTCGAGCGCGTCACGGGGGGAATCGACCATGGGTCTCCCCGCGGTGTTGAGGCTCGTATTGACCACGACGGGCACACCGGTGCGCTTGTCGAATTCCGAGAGCATCCGGGCCAGTAGCGCATTGTCGGCGGGGTCGACCGTCTGCACCCGCGCGGTCCCGTCGACGTGGGTGACCGCCGGAATCCGCTCGCGCCAGTCGGCGGCGACATCGTGGACGAACAACATGTAGGGACTGGGCAGCGGCCCCCGCGAGAAGATCTCGGGCGCTCGATCCGCGAGCACCATCGGGGCCACCGGCCGGAACTGCTCGCGGCCCTTCACATCGTTGAGACGCTCGAGGTTCGCCGCCCGACCGGGGTGGGCCAGCAGCGAGCGGTGCCCGAGCGCACGCGGGCCGAATTCGGCCCGGCCCTGGAACCAGGCGACGATGCCGTCGTCGGCCAGGGCTTGCGCCACCTCGGCCGCCACATCGTCCGAGCGGGTGTAGCGGACCTTCGCCGCACGGAGAATGGATTCGAGTTCGGCGTCGCTCCATTCACGGCCGAGGTCGGCACCGCGCATCGGGGCGACGGGCTCACCGAACTCCGCGGCCAGTTGCAATGCCGCGCCCAGCGCGGTGCCCGCGTCGCCCGCGGCCGGCTGGACCCAGACGTTGTCGAACGGTCCTTCGTCGTGCAGGCGCGTATTGGCCACACAGTTCAAGGCGATACCGCCTGCCAGCGTGAGGTTGCGTTGACCCGTTTGCCGATGCAGCCACGTGATCAGCTCGAGCAGCACGTCCTCCAACCGGCGCTGGACGCTTGCGGTCAGGTCGGCGTGCTCGCTGCCGAAGTCACCGCCGTGCCCGGCCGGTGCGAAGCTCTCCCACGGCACCGGTTCGGTGCGGAATCCGCCGTCGCCGGTGGTGTACAGCAGTTCCCGGAACCGGTCGAGAAATCGCGGCTCGCCGTACGAGGCCAGGGCCATGACCTTGTACTCGTCGCTGGAACGCTCGAATCCGAGGTGTTGGGTGAGATCCTCATACATCAACCCCAGCGAATGCGGCAGCCGCTGCGACGCCAGTTCCACGAATTTGCCGTCCCGGTATTCCCCGGCCAGATAGGACGTGCTCTCCCCGCGTCCGTCGGCGACCAACACCGCCGAATCACCCAGCGGCGCCGCCAGCGCTGTCGACGCAGCGTGCGCGACGTGATGGCGGACGAAGCGGACGATCGATGGATCCAGACCGGGAAGTGCGGCGCGCAGAAAGGCGGGCGCGCGGCGGGCGTAATCCGTGCGAGTCTGCTCGCTCTGCTGATCGAGACCGTCGAGCGAATGATCGACCAGCCCCGGATCGTAGGAGTAACCCACCGCGTCGAGCTGATCGGGACGTATGCCCGCCTGCGCCAAGCACCACGCGGCCGACTGCTCGGGCAGCTCCCACGTCGAGAACGGCACCGGCCTCTTACCGTGCTTGCGGCGGCTGAACCGTTCCTCTTCCGCCGCCGAGACGATTTCGCCGTCCACGATCAGCGCTGCGGCGGGATCGTGGAACACTGCGTTGATTCCGAGAATGCGCAACGGCTCGCCTTTCTCATCGAGGCGGCGGAAGATTGCACCCCCGCCGGTACCTGCGTACGCGCTACCCGGTTAAGTCGGGGCTAAACCGTCCGCGCCACGCATCGCTGCCGGGCGAACCACTCGATCGTGCGGCGCAACCCCTCGGTCCGGGTGATCATCGGCTGCCAGCCCAATTCGCGTTGTGCCAGCGAGATGTCCGGGCAGCGCCGCTTCGGATCGTCGACCGCCTCCTCGATGTATTCCAGCGTCGACGAGCTGTCGGTGGCGATACGGATCTCTTCGGCGAGCGCCCGCACGGACAACTCGTGCGGATTACCGATGTTGATCGGTCCGGGATGATCGGACCCGGCCAATGCGCGCAACCCGAGCACGGTGTCCTCGACGTAACACAGCGAACGGGTCTGCTCACCGGTGCCCGCCACGGTCAGCGGTGCGTTCGCCAACGCCCGCGCGATGAACGTCGGCACCACCCGGCCGTCGTCGGCGCGCATGCGTGGGCCGTAGGTGTTGAAGATCCGGGCGATGCCGGTGTCGACCCCGCGCTCGCGGCGGTACGCCATCGTCAACGCCTCGGCGTACCGCTTGGCTTCGTCGTACACGCTGCGCGGGCCGACGGAATTGACATTGCCCCAATAACTCTCGGGCTGAGGATGCACCGCGGGATCGCCGTAGACCTCGCTCGTGGACGCGAGTACGAAACGCGCGTGATCCCGCTCGGCGAGTTCCAGGGCGTTGGTCGTGCCCAGCGAGCCGGCTCGCAGCGTCTCGATCGGTAGTCGCAGATAGTCCGGCGGCGAGGCGGCCGACGCGAGATGGTAGATGACGTCGAAGGAGCCGATGTCGGGCAACGGCTCGGTGACGTCGTGCTGGAGCAGTTCGAAGCCCGGCCGATGCAGTAGCCCCGCCACATTCTCCGGGGTGGAGGTGGCGAAGTTGTCGACGGCGACGACGTCGGTGCCCGCCGCGAGCAGTTGCTCGCACAGATGGGATCCGACGAAACCACAACCGCCGGTGACCAACGCGCGCGTCGCGGCGGTACTCACTGTGCTTGCTTTCGCTCGCCGGCGACGCGTGCGCCCGCGGTCCGGCGATAGGCGCGCAGCGTCTCCACCGCGACCCGGTCCCACGAATAGCGCGTATGGACGCGCTCGTGCCCGGCCGCACCGTACCGGCGCCGGAGTGCGGGCGCGTCGATCAGTTCGCGGATCGCCGCTGCCAACCCGGAGGGATCACGCGGGGGAACCAAGGTGCCGGTGCCGCCGTCGACGACGGTGTCGATGAGACCGCCGACGGCGGCGGCCACGACAGGAACACCGCACGCCATGGCCTCGAGGGGGGTGATGCCGAACGGCTCGTACCACGGTGTGCACACCGCGACGTCGGCCGAACGCAACAGGGGAGCCATCTGCGTTCGAGGCACCTGGCCGAGCATGTGCAGCCGGTCGCCGACGCCGAGATCGTCGGCCAACCGCAGCAGCCGCTGCGCTTCCGGGTCATCGGCCAGTCGGCCGTCCGGTCCGCCGACCAGTACCAGTTCGGTCCCGGCCAGCTCGGCGAGGGCGGTGACGGCGACGTCGAAACCCTTTCGCGGCACGAGTCGCCCCACACTGATGAGGCGGTGTTCGGCTGTTCTCGCGGCTTTCGGGCCCTCGGGGGAGAACTGGTGCAGGTCCACGCCGCAGGGAACCACCGACGTCCGGTGGCGCGGAACTCCCATTCGAGCGAGTTCGAACACTTCGTCGGTGCAGGTCGCGATGATTCGGTCTGCCTGCTCGGCCACCTGCTGTTCCAGCCGCAGCCGGTCGGGCGGGCTGGTGTCGGCGCTGCCTTGATACCGTCGTTTCACGACACCCAGTGCGTGAAAAGTCTGTACCACCGGGATATCGGTGTCGCGAACCGCGGCCAGAGCGGCCAGACCCGACATCCAGAAATGGGCGTGCACCACATCGGGACAGTCGTCGCGCCACCGCGCGCGCAGAAAGTTTCCGAATTCCGGCATATAGGGCAGAAGTTCGTCCTTCGGCACGGGATGCGCGGGTCCCGCCGGAACGTGCACCACGCGATAGCCCGGTGCGGTGGTGACAGTGTCGGGCACCCGCGCGCTCTCGCGCCGTGTGTACACCGTGACGTCGTGACCCTGTCGGCACAGGGCCGCGGACAACTCCGCGACGTGCACGTTCTGTCCGCCGGCATCGACGCCACCCAAGGTGGCGAGCGGGCTGGCGTGTTCGGACACCATCGCGATCTTCATGTTTCCGCCTTTCCTGACCTGGATGCCGCCCTTATTCGGTGATCTCGGCCAGTAGGCGATCCCAGCGATGCAGGAAGCTCTCGAGGCCGTAGTGCTCCAGCGCGAACTGCCGTCCCGATTTCCCCGCGAGCACCGCCAGATCGGGTTCGTGCAGCAATTCGCGAAATCTCGTGGTGAGGGCGGTGACGTCCGTGGAGAGAGCGCCCGCCTCGGGCGGTACCGCGCTGACGGCCTCGGTGGTCGCCAGCGCCACCACCGGCATCCCCAGGTGCATGGCTTCCAGCAGCGACAGCCCGAGCGAAGTCCACCGCGCGGTGTGCAGGTAGACCCGCCTCTTGGCCATCTCGGGGTGCAATGCCGACTGCCGCAGATCCGCTATCCCGTTGACCGGATGCGCGGTCGGCCCTTGCGGCCGGAAGTCCTGCGCGCCGATCCCGTAGAGATCGACCGGCCCTTCGCGCGCGAAGCGGGTCAGCAGATCGCTGCCGGTGATCCGCCCGCGCCGCATCGGCTCGTTGATCAGCGCGACACCGTGGGGCAGTTCGCCGGTGTAGAGCTCACCGGGATCCACGATCCCGTGCGGGATGACACGCGTGGGCGCCGTGCCGTTGTCCCACATCACCTCGTTGAAATGGGTGACGTGCACGACCGGTATATCGGTTCGCTCCGCCATCGGATGCGCGGTCAGCGCCGCGCTGGGACGTGGGGTGTTGTGCTCTACATAGACGGCGGGGATGTCGACGCCGGGTCGCCGCCCGAGCCATCGATGCGCGAGGTCGATCTCCTCGGGACGCTGCAGCACGATCACATCCACCTCGATGTCGCGCAACGCGCCGACGGTGACCTCTTCGGCATTCGGCCAGTCACGTCCGCAACGGCCGAGGCCCCAGGGTCCGCGCTCGTCGGTCACCGGTAACAGATAGCGATGCGGCCCTTGGACGAAGGCGGTAGTCCACGAGCCGTGCACATGCCACAGAAGAATTCTGCGCGGACTGATCATGCCGTAGTTCTTGCCGTTCGCCGCGTGATCAAACCGCGCGGTGCCCCGCTGATTGGCGCGGCGGACACCGGGTATGTGTCGAGGCATGTGCGTATTCGTCATCGGATGGGCAAATTTCTGCACGATGGACACATCGATTTCGGAGTCGCTCGACGAGCCGCTGCCGGGATGCGCGTCATGAGTACGAGCAAGATCACGGTCGTCATCGCCACTCGAAATCGCGCGACGGAATTGGCGAGAACGCTCACCGAGTTGTGCGCGCTGCGACCGCGCCCGGCGATCGTCGTACTCGACAACGCATCCGACGACAACACCGCCGACACGGCCGAAACCTTCCCGGGGGTACACGTTGTCCGGTTGGCCGACAATCGTGGAGCGGCCGCCCGCAATCTCGGCGTGGCGATCGCCCGAACACCGTACGTCGCCTTCAGCGACGACGACTCTTGGTGGGCAAGCGACGCGCTCGCCGAAGCCGAACGGATATTGGACTCCTATCCGCAGGTGGGCCTGATCGCCGGCCGCACACTCGTCGGCTCGGAACATCGAGACGACCCCGTCAACGAACTGATGGCCGACAGCCCGCTCGGACACGATCCGGACCTGCCCGGTCCGTCGGTGCTCGGCTTTCTGGCGTGTGCGGCGATCGTGCGGAAAGAGGCGTATGCGCAGGCCGCCGGATTCAGCCCGCTGCTGCATTTCGGTGCCGAGGAACGCTTGCTCTCGCTCGACCTGGCCGCCCGCGGTTGGCATCTGTGTTACGTGCCGACGGTGCGGGCCCACCATCACCCCTCCACCCACCGACCCCCGCAGGCGTGGCGGCGGCGGGCCGAACAGCGCAACAACGCCTTGATCACCTGGATGCGGCGACCACTACGGCACTGCGCCGCGGAGTCGCTCGACCTGGTTCGCCGGATCGTGCGCGAGCCGCAGACGCTGTTGACCGTCGCCCAGATCGTCCAACGACTGCCGAAAGCGTTGGCACAGCGGCGTCCTCTGCCCCCGGAGATCGAAACCCGAGCCAGGACACTCGAACTCGCCCACACAAGGAGCTGACCGATGTCGACACACCGGATGACGGTTGTCATCATCACCCGAGACCGGCGTGACCAGCTGCTGCAGACCCTCGCGCATATGACCGCGCTGCCCGACGCGGCCCCGATCATCCTCGTCGACAACGGTTCCGCCGACGGCACGGCCGACGCGGTCGCGGCGAACTACCCGCAGGTGCAATTGATCCGCTCCGCCGAAAACCTGGGCGCTCTCGGTCGAAACCTCGCCGTCGAACGGGTGCGAACGCCCTACGTGGCCTTCTGCGACGACGACACCCGCTGGCAGCCCGGTGCGCTGACTCGCGCGGCGGATCTCCTCGACGAGTATCCCGGCCTGGGATCGGTGACGGGACGCTGTCTCGTCGCACCCGACCTGCGTGAAGACCCGATCACTCCCGAATTCCGCGATTCGCCGATCTCCGGCCCCGACTGGCTGCCCGGGCCCGCGCTCCTGGGAGTGATGGCCGGCCTGTCCGCCTTCCGCGTGCGCGCGTTCGAGGAGGTGGGAGGCTTTTCGCGGCGCCTGTGGTTCGCGGGCGAGGAAGAGCTGCTCGCGTTGGATCTCGCGGCCCGCGGATGGTGGATGTGCTGGGTGGAAGACATGATCATCCACCACGAGCCCTCCCGCACCCGCGACGCCACCCACCGTCGCGGGCTCGGAATCCGCAACACGCTGTGGACCCTGTGGCTGCGCCGACCGGCCCGCAGCGCGGCCCGCCGTACCGCCGACATCCTCAGATCGGCCCCCGCCGACCGAACGACGGCCGCCGCCGTATTCGCGGCCCTACGCGGGCTGCCATGGGTATTGCGCGAACGAAAAGTCCTGCCCGCCCAGGTCGAGGCGGGCCTCGTCCTGCTCGAAGCCTCCCAACGCAACTCCACCGCCCGCCGCTACGTCGGCTAGTCGGTGTGCCTCACGAACCATCGACCTCTTCGCACCTGCTTAAAAGCCGAGCGCGGTGGTAAGGCCCCCACGTTGTCCGCTAATCCAACCGAAGGGAGCACAGCATGAGCCAGATCAATCCGATCCAGGTCCAGAAGTACCTGTCCGGCATCGACTACCCGTGCGATCGCGACGGCATCGTGAACACCGCCCGCAGCAACGGTGCGGATTCCGACATCCTCGACGCTTTGCAGGACCTGCCCGACCGCACGTTCGACGGCCCCAACGCCGTAAGCCAAGCGATCTCCTGACCCCGCGATCACACCCGAGAACCGGCCGGACCGACCCGATCGGTTCGGCCGGCGAACGGGTGACCCCGGCCTCCTCGCGGCGATTACGCGGTCACCGAGCGCCTTCGCAGAGGATTTGAACCTGCGACCACCTGACCTGCAAGTTCAGCCGGTGGGCCGGCGTGAACTCCGCATCGAAGGCTCCTTCCATCACGATCTGCGGGGAACTCCGTATTGCTTCGGCTACTCCTCGAACAGAAGCGGAAGTATGCCCTGAACTGCGAATATGGGACACCGATGGTGAAACCCCGCAGCGGGAACGAGATCGGGAGCAACCGGTGCGGAACTTGATGGCGGATGAGGTGTCGGAGTTGGGCTGGCGAGCGGGGCGGAGCGCCGTGGGTTGGGTGATCACCATCCTCATCACAACGATCAAGATCGTGGTGGCAGTGATCGCGGTGCTGGTGCTCGCTTACTACCTCGGCAGATAGCGAAGCGCAGGGGGAGCGCGTCGCCGACAGCTTGATCGGAAATCCACAGGTCGTTCGGAAACGACCGTTTATCGAACTCCTTGCTGGAAGCAGCCGTTGGACGAAGCTGCCCGGCGTACGCGCTTGTAGGCTCCACACATCACCGATTCGATGTGGGGGTAGGCATTGGCAGGCAAGGGATTACGCCGAGTCGCGGCAGTCCTGGCGATGGCACTGGTCGCAACAGGTAGCGGTGCGGGGCTGGGTGCTGCGGCTCCGCAGGCGCCGACCGTGGTGAGCGTGGAGCTGCCCGCGCCGACCGGCCTGTCCCCGGTCGGGGTCACCGAATGGCATCTGATCGACAGGAACCGCACCGATCCGTGGACCGGCGGGCCGCGGGAAGTGCTGGCCCAGATCTGGTACCCCGCCGAGAACACCGCGGCCGAGGCTGCATCGTGGATGCCGCCGGGTGCTTCGGCCGCGCAGGAGGAATTCCTCAGCGAGCTCGACGTTCCCGCCGGCACCTGGACCCTCGCCTCGAGCCACAGCCGCCGCGACGCACCGGTCCGCAAGCGCGATGGCGGGTTCCCGGTCCTGTTGAACTCTCCCGGAATGGGCGACGCCACCGGCTGGAGCACCGCCCAAGCCGAGGATCTCGCCAGCCACGGTTACGTGGTCGTCGCCCTCAATCACACCCACGAAGCGTTCGCCGTCGAGTTCCCCGACGGCCGCACCGCCCTGACACAGGTACCGCTGGATTCCCCTCAGGAAGTTCTGCGTGACCTGTTGCTGCCCACCCGGGTGGCCGACACCCGCTTCGTCCTCGACGAACTGACCGCCGCCCACACCGACGATCGGAGCACGAAGGCGCTACCTGTCGGACTCATCGAGAACCTGGACTCGAGCCGGGTGGCGATGTTCGGCCACTCGCTCGGGGGGTCGACCACTATGCAAGCCCTACACGAGGACCACCGGATCCGGGCGGGGGTGAACTTGGACGGCCCTGTGCTCGGATCCGTCGCCGAGAGCGGTCTAGACCAACCGCTGCTGATGTTGGCCGGCGAGTTCTCGCCGTGGTTCGGTGAGCCGGGCTGGGAGCCGTATTGGCAGAACAATACCGGGCTGAAATTCCCACTGCGGGTACGGGGAACTCAGCACATGTCGTTCTGCGACCAGCAACTGATTCTTGCCCGTCTCGCCGACACCGGGCTCCTGCCCGATGAGGTGCGACAGAAGGCGGTCGGTGCCATCGACCCGGCCCGCTCGATCGACCTGCAACGCACCTACCTACGCACCTGGTTCGACACCGTCTTCGGCCGCGCCGACCTCACCACAACCGTCACCGGCCTGGCGCAGCCGGAAGTCATGCCGTACCCGTAGATCGACGTGATCACCGTGTTCTGGAAAGAGTGCTTCTCGAATGGTCCGGTCGATCTTCGTGAGTCGCCTCTGTTATCGGCGGGCAACAGCGTCTGTATCGCGCGCTACGTCGGGTGATCGCCCAGGCCGACCTCGTGTGCACAAGGGCGTCTGGTGTTTCGAAGAGTTTCCGGCCGACCAGCCACCCGCACTCACCACCGAGACGCTCGCCATTGTCGGTACCAACAGGTTTGGAGCCACCTGGTCCCGTTCGACCGAGATGACGATCTCGTCGAACGCTTCGGAATCTTCTCCTTTCACTTCACAGGCGACGTTGGCCACATGTCTCGAGGTTGAGTTCGGGACAGGCGTGTTCGTTGTCTGCGGCAGCAAGCGCGAGCGCGGTGGGGTCTATGACTACTGGGGCGCGTCTTGCGGTGCGGTTGCGGCGTACGCGTATTCGGTGGCCGTCGGGCGCTGCGACGGATTCCCGTCGTTCACGCGATTAGGCGCGGAAGGCACCGTCGGCTTGGGACAATCGTTTTCGGAGTCGGTCGGCGAGGCAATTGGGGGTGGTCGTTCGATGACGAGGATGGGCGGATCGAATGAAGACGGCGGCGGGGCCGAGGTGCCCGACATCGCGCGCCGGTCCGGGCCTACGCCGCTGCCGGAGCCGGTGTCCGTGCTGCACGATCGAATCCTGCTGCACGCCAACAGGCATACCGCCCGCGCGCTCGTGCCCCTTCCCACCCCTGTCGCTGGGCTGGTGCTGACGGGCAAGACGGCGGCCACCGGGATCAAGACCCTGCGCCGCGAGCATCCGGACCTGCTGCTGCTCCGGGATCCCGAAGGGTACCGCCGTGCCCTGGCCACCGAGCACGAGCCTTTCGTGCTCGATGACGACGAGTCGCAACATCTGTTCCCGCTGTCACTCGACGACTACTTGCAAGCTCAGCGCGACTGCGGCGCCGACCTGGCGCTGACGCCGACCGGCTACCTCGGCGCCGGGAATGATGACGCGCTGAGGGCGGTGATCCGTACGGCCGACCGGATCGGGCGCGACGATGTCATCGTCAGTCTGCCGATCGATATCGCCTGGCTGCGCGACGCTCACATCGACCACCTCATCGCGGCAGCCGCCGGGCTCGAACGGCCCAAGGCGGTGCTGCTCGGTGGACAGTTCGACCCCATGCGAAGAAACGCGGAGGCGGTCCAGAATTTGCGTCGACTGGTGGCCGAGGGAGGCGATGTCGCCGTGCTGCGAACAGATCTCACCGGCTTCGACGCCATGAGTCACGGCGCCTACGCGACGTCCCTCGGCACCGGCGGCAGCCTTCGCCACGTCATCCCGTTCGGACAGCGGCCATTCGGCGGGGGAAACGACCCCTCACCGACCGTATTGCTCGCCGAACTGATGTCCTTCTACAAGGGCTCGACGCTCGTCGAGCGGTTCGCCGACAGTCGGCCGCCGGTGTGTGCGTGCCTGTCGTGTCAGGGACAGCCGATGGACCGGTTCGTCGGCCGAGACGACACTCTCGACGCGCACCGACACAATGTGCACGTGTGGGCGTCCTGGGCGAACGACCTCTACGGCCAGCCGACAGTGGACGGGCGGGCCACCTGGTGGAAGAACCTGTGCTCGGCAGCCGTGGATTACGCCGCGGTGCTCAATGCGCGGATCAGGCAGCCCGGTGCGTTCCAGCCGCCGAGTACTCTGCGTTCCTGGGCAGAGCTACCCGAGTGGTGGCCGATGCCGGGAACTACCGCGCGAGTTCGGGCGCGCTAGTCTTCTCGTACAGCTTCTCGGCGAACAACCACTGACCGCACGAATGCCGTTGTCGCACATACAGTTGCGGTTCGACGAGCGTCCGCGGCCCGGATGCGTCGGACACGCAGATGCCGATCCCGAAGAACGAGGCTTGCATTTGTGCTTCCGCGAGATCGGTCGGGATCGACCGCAGCAGCATCGCACGGCTACAGAACGGGGCGAACCGACCCGCCGAGCGCAGCCCTTCCTGCCATGTTCGGCTCGCCACCACGGCCAACCGGGCCGATATCGGCGCCCTGGCACGTCGGACGTAGTTGCCGCCCTCGACCTCGACGACACCGGCCGGCGCCTGCCCGATGATCCGGCGCTCACGGCTGGTGAGATCACCGACGGAGACCGGCAGCCCGACCGGCAAATTCATCACAGCGTCCAACAGATCCAACCGGGTGACCGCGCCGAGACCGAACCGTCGGCGGCGTTCGATTTCCTGGACGTCGGGTAGATACGCGATCCCCACGGTAGCGTCGAACATCCGCACGACGGCATAGGCGCACGGCTCAGACGAGCCGGCCGGGTGCTGTGCGGACAAGGCGACGCGCGCTGCCTCGACCACACCGCTTCTACTCACGAGACTGCCGCCGTCCACGTCACAGACCGGAGCGTAGCCGCAACGCTGAACCGCCGTACGACGAGGTCACTGTCTAAACGAGGGCAGCTGCTGACCGGTTGTTTCACTGTGATCCGGGCAAGCCACGTTGAATCCCGGACACAAGAAAACCCCTCCGACTCGAGTCGGAGGGGTTTCACTGTCGGGCTGACAGGATTTGAACCTGCGACCACTTGGCGCCGGTTCACGTCGTCCCGAAGCTGCTTGAAAGTACTCAAAACTACTGGTAGATAAGGCATCTGACGAACGACGTGCGCTGGTCGTTTCCCAACATTTCCCGCTGATTCCGGTTATTTCTGTGTGGATAATGTGTGTTGTTTCGATCGGCCAGGGCGGTGATACGGCTTCGGCGTTCTGTCGACAACGTTGAAGCTCCGACATGACCGGCGTGTCTCGTCTGGAGCGCTTATGATTCGGGCCGATCGTGGTGTACCCATGTGGCTAAATCGGTGAACCGTGACGTCGTTCATCGGTGAATTCTGAGGTCGGGCCGACCGTCCAAAATGGCGTATCGGCGAAACCTGACGTCGCGGCAGTGCTTGACATCCGGCGTCGACGACAGGTCCGTGCGGCACTACGTGATGCTCATCGGGGGTCGCGTTGGTCGTTCACAGATCAATGCGTCATGTCAATGCGATGCGAAGCCGCTCACCCCAGATATTCACAGTGTCGATGTCGGCGGGGACGCGAGGCTGCCATGGCAGCGTCGGGCTGTCCTTGGCCTTGTCGACGTAGCTGGGGACAACATGCAGGTGAAAGTGGAAACCGTCTGCCAGGCATCGGCACCACAGCAGTTGAGTAGGTTCACCCCATCGGCACCGAGTTCTGATCTTCGGTGGGGATGTCGAGGAGATCCCTTCTGTGCCGCTTCGGAACTACCAACAGGTGGCCATCCGAAGCTGGGTCTATACAACCGAGACCGGTCATCGACAGCAGCACTGATCCCTGGCGCAGGGCCACTTCGCGCGGACCGTGGTGGAGCCACCGAAGCCGGTATGTGTTGGGGCTGGACGCCACCGTGATCCGCGATCCCGGCACACCCCGCGACGTCAACGACGTCCGGCTATGACCTGCCAACCGCCGAAGGCGGCGAGCCAGTTCGACACCTGTGGCTCGAGGTCGAGGCAGACCAACGACGCCTGTTCCCTGAGTTCGTGGCCGCATTCGACTCCAACGTGCTTTGCGCAGAGACTGCCTGCTCGGCGAGCGAGTTGTTCTTGCCCGAGTTCATACCGATCGCGAGCCGTGACGCGACGACGTTGTTCGTCGACACCCGCCACTGGTTGTGTTGGCGAATTCTGAGTCGACCGAGGTGTTCCTGGTGTCCGAGCGTCAGGGGGCGAGGTCGTACAGGGGATCGCCCTGTGCCGCCTCGGACCAGTCGATAATGCCAGTGACCTCATCGCGTTCGACGAACGCGTGGGAGAGCTGGAGGTCGCCGTGTGTGAACGCCGGCGTCCACGGCCGGAGCGCGATCTCGGCTATCCGGCGGTTGTATGCGACTACGTCGGTGGGCACCACCCCGCTCCTGACAAGCCATGTACATTCTCGGTCGAGCTCCGATGCGATCTCGTCGAGGTTGCAGCCGGGCCATGGCGGCGGCGGCGCGTCGTGCAGCATCCATACGCCGGTACCCACCGCAGCCCACGCCGCTGGCGCCGCGGTCGACGGCTCACCGAGGCGGCCCGCCGAGTGCCGTCTCTGGCAGAGCGGCGAGCGCGAGCACGGGCGGCTTGCGCCACAGAACCTCCGGAGTCGGGATCGGTGCCTGTCTATCGCCTCGACCTCGACGTCGGTGTTCGACTGATCAGCGTCAATCCTCAGAAACGCCCCGCCGACGCGCAAAGTCGCGCGATCGTGAAGAGCACGCTGACCATGGCCGGAAACGGCCGATTCGGGCCATGCCGCTGGCTTCGTCAGCTGGTGGCAGTCTGTGGTTGCAATCCCAGGTTGCTCCAGTGCACGCCTTGTCGACCGTGCGGGTCCGCACGCTCGCTGAAGTGCACAACACTCAGACCATAGCCACGTGCGAGCTCACTCGTCTCGTGCGCCGAAACATCGAACATCCGCCGCCCGGGCGGGACGGGACCATGCCGCAAGGAGAGGACTACCCGCCCTGCGGGGGCAAGCATGCCGGTGATTGCCTCCATCGCCAACGTCCGCTGTAGTTCGTCCAGATGCATCCACACCGCCGTCAGAAGGATCAGGTCGAAGCGTGCACCGCGACCGCGAAGCACCTTCATTTCTGGCAACGAGTCGTCGACCCATTCGATGTCCCGGCCGACGTGGGTGTTTCGGCCGAGGGCTCGAAGTTCGGCAGTGGGCTCGGCGGCGACGACCACATGCCCCTGGCTTACCAGCGCGGCGGCATCGCGGCCGCTGCCTGCGCCGATGTCGAGGATCACGCTGGGCTGAGACGGGAACAGGTGTAGTACGTCGCGGTGGACGTCGGTGAAGGAAACGCTCTCGTACTGTTCAACGAGTGCCTCTGCGTCTTCGCCATAGCCGGCGGTACTGGACAGGGGCTGCGGATCGATCACTCGTACACGCTAGCGATAGGCACCGAGGACCGGTACAGGCGGCGTCCGATCAGATCAGTCTCCACCGAGAGGCGCAGCCGAGCCAGGCGGACCGTTGAGAAGGCATGCCACCGACTGTTTGGGGCGCTGCACGAGTGTCACATCCGAGCCTGCGCTCAGAGTGCGTCTCCTCGATCGGTCTGCCAGGCGCGGAAGGCACCGGCTACCGCGGCAGGGGCCGCGGTGATGGCATCCGGGTCCGGTTGGGCCGGGCTGACGCGGGCGACGTGGACAACAGCGTCGAAGGCGGTTAGCGGGTCGATCGGACAGGTCATGCCGCTGGAGCGCTGGATGGTGATCGCGCCAGAACGATCCGTTCTCGCGCTCGAGGATCCACCGCACGGTGTCTGCCTGCGCCGCGTCGCGAACATTGATGAGCCGATCCCGCGCCTGGACGTCCTCCGCGATCTTCACGCGCAGCGCTTGGCAGACACTCTCGAACTCCGTGGCGCTGCTGCGCCGTACGTAGGCGGGCCGGCTGGCCTGCAGCCGAGCCATAATCACCACCAGACCGGCGGTCAGTGCATCCCGGACGGACTGGTCGAGTGCTGCATGCGCACTGAAGGCGGCACCGGCACTGAAGACCGACGCGGCGGCGAAGGCCGCCGCCGTCTCACGCAGGGCGGGATCGACCCGGTACTCGGGGTCGACCTGGTCGAGATACTGCAACACCCGATCGATGCCCGGCAGCAGGGCCAGGTTCGACCCGGGCTGGTCGACGCCGTACCAATGCACCGGCCGAAGCGCTGATTCATTGTGCGCGCGAAGCCGTTCCAGCAGGTCCCGCTGCTCGCGGCACATCCCCAACAGCGAGGTCACTCCGTTGGCCAACACGCGCCCGATCTGATCGCGGCCGGTCCGACGCCGGTTCACGTAGACTCGAAGCTACCGGGAAGGACCCAAAACTACTGGTAGAACAGGACTTTGGTGCGCGCCGCATCCTGGTTGCTTCCCATCGTTTCCCGCTGTTTCCGGCTATTTCTGTGTGATTGATGTGTTGGATCGAGTACCGCGGACGCGGCTTTGCTGCGCCTTCGAGAAGTCGTCAACTGTGCCTGTGCTCGGTCGGTGTCGTGACGATGCACCGGCAGGCCGCTCGATGGACGGCTATGGTGCTGTGCCCCTGCGGTGTGACGGTGGCTGCTGAGGGCGCGTGATTCCGGCGCCACTTCGCCGTGCCGTCGGCGTCGCTGACTACAGCTGCAGCGTGATCTGGCGTGGCGTTGCGCGAACTGGTTTGTTGCAGGCCAATTCGCTTGCCATGGGCGTGCCGGGAGGCTCCGCGGCCATGGAGGAGTGATATCGAATCCGAGGCGGGGGAGGTCCCATGCGAAAGTAGTGTTTGCCGTTGCGAGCACCTTCATCGGTGCTGCTGTTGTGGTGGTGAATGCCGGTGCGGCCCAGACTGATTCAAACAGCATGCTCTGTGTGAAAGGCGGAGGGCACATCGTCGTTCAGAAGATGTATCAGCCGAAGGGTTGGAAGCATGTGTGCCAGGGTGGCGAGTACAACGGGCAGGTTCTGTCGAAGCACTACACCTTCTAAGTCGGCCGCCCCGTGGGCGCGAGTACCCGAACCGAGAAGGTCCGGGGGTTCAATTCCCCATAGCTCCACAGTAAGTGCAGGCCAGGCCAGGTTCCGAGAAATCATCGGAACCTGGCCTGACTCGTTTCTCCACTAAGTCGCCACTAATCCTTGTGTGGGACTTGCTTTGACAATTGTTGCCGAGCGGGTATGTCGTTCAGGCGAGCAGGCGGGCGACGAAGGGTGTGCTGTCGGGCAGGGAGCCGTTCACGGTGGCGCTGTGGTCTTTGCCGGGGTAGAAGTGGGCTTCTGGGTGGGTGCCGTTGGCCTCGAGTTCGGCAATGAGCGCCATGGTGCCTGGAGCGATCACGTCGGTGTCGGCCAGTCCTTGTCCGATGAACAGTGGCCGGTCGTAGCCGGTGACCGGAACATCGAAGACTTGGTGGCCGATCTCGGCGAAGTTTCCTTCGCTCAACGGACGCGCGAACAGGTCCTTGATGGTGGCGCCGGGGTGCACGTCGACCAGTTGGTCCAGGCACACGGTGGTCGCGGCGCGCACGACGTCCTTGCCGCGTGGGGTGAGATAGTAGTCGGGCTCGAAGTCCGGGCGCGCGGAGTGCAGCGCGGCGAGGACGAAGGCGGGGTAGACGTTGGTGTGTGGGTTGGCGATTGTGGGTGCAGCGGGACTGGTGGCCAGAATCATCTCCTCCACGACGTGGCTGGCGGGCCCGGTGGCCACCGCGCCGCGATAGTCGAGTTCGGGGGCGTAGCGAGTCGCCATCGACGCTGTCCACACTGCCGCACCACCGCCCTGGGATTGTCCGATCGCGACCCACTTCGACGACAACGATGGTTCGATGCTGCGGGCAGCGCGAACCATGTCGATGCCGGAGTGGGCCTCGGCGCGGCCGTCGAGGTAGGGCTGGACCCCGTTGACGCTCAGATAGTCGGTGGCCACGATCGCGTACCCCTGGCCGAGCCAATGTGACAAATAGTCGTTGTCGCGCTGAATTCGCCCGGCAACCGAGGGCTGGCAGTGATCTGCCAACCCGACTGTGCCGTGTTCCCAGGACACCACCGGCCAGCCACCGGCCGGCGGGCTACCCGCTGGGAGGAAGATCGCGCCGGTCGATTGGGCGGGTGCGTCGTTGTTGGTGCGCGTCCAATAGGTCACCCGCTGGCTCTTGGCCGCGCCCGGCACCTCGGCAACCGAGGGCAACGGTCCGGTGCTCACGACCGTACCCGGTGCAGGGTCGGCCGGGTCGGCGACGGCTACGGCGACCGAGGACACCCCAACTGCGGCGGTGGTGGCCAGAACGGCAAGGAAACGACGGATAGGACGGCCTTTCACTTGTTCACCTCTTTGTCTCTCAGCGACAGCTTGCGACGACGAGACCATTCGAGATCTCTTGGGCGACTGAATAGTGCGAAACACGCTCGGGGAAACCGGTAAGCGATTGCGGCGATCACGAGAAGCGTAGCCGCTCGGATTTCCCGGCGGCTCGAGTGCAGACTGTCGAGAGCGTAGGCACACCAACAGGCTTGCGTCCCTCCGAGGTCAGCGTTTGAGGGCGTGGGCCAGTAGTGCCTTCGCGTCGGCGCGAGTAGCCTCTTTCGCGCTACCGTAATGGCCGTTGTCGAACGGCGGTTGTGGGTCGTATTCGATGCACAGTTGGGCGGTTTCGGCGGCGTCGACACCCCGCAGCATCGAGATCAGCCACAACGCCGCGTCCAGCCCCGCCGACACACCGGCCGCGGTGACGACATTGTCGGAGCGCACAATCCGCGAGTCTGGTCGGGGTTGGGCCCCGAAGCCGGCGAGCGCGTCCATCGCGATCCAGTGTGTGGTGGCCGGTCGCCCCTCCAGCAACTGCGCCCCACCGAGAATCAAGGCGCCGGTACAGACCGAAACCACCCAGGTGGCCTCCCCAGCGGCTCCCTGCACCCACCGCAGCATTTCGGGGTTCTTCGACATCGTCGCCGCCGACGGTCCGCCCGGCACGAGGAGCACGTCCGGCTGGTCGGCGTCGGCGAAGGTGTTGGTCGGCGTGAGCGCCAGCAATCCGGAATCGGTGCGAACCGGATCCGCTGAGATCGCGACGAACTGCATCGTCAAATTCGGCACATAGTTCATCAGGTCGTACGGCCCGATGGCATCGAGGGCCGTCATGCCGTCGTAGAGCACAATGGCCACCTTGATGGGCGCTGACGGCGCGAAGGGCTGGGGCGCTACACCGTGTTCTTCGATATGCGAGGTCGCCTCGGCCGAGGAGCAGCCGGAGATCGCCATCGGAAGCGCGACAAGCCCTGCCAGCCCTCCGGTGATCGCGGTGCGACGAGAGGGCTTTGCGGTCACGTCGATCCTCTTTCCGAATGAAAACAATCCCTGGACACGTGGGCCCCACCGTAACGACGGCGCCTCGGGGGCGCCCTATGGCCGTTGCCACGTGCATTCATCCGTGCGGTCGACTGTGACCTGCGGCTCCGCTTCGCACCAGGGATCGTGGACGCCAAGCGCCGGCGCCGCCCAGGACCGGCAGCGTGGCCGCCGGCTACGCGACGGCGGGCCGCGTAGCCGGCGGTGGGGGCCCTGTCCGTGCCCCCCAGCCCTAGCCGGCCGAACGTAGATTGGTCTGATGAGCAAGAAGGACGAGGTTCGGGACTTCCTGATGTCACGACGAGCCAAGGTCACCCCCGCTCGAGTCGGGCTGCCCGAACTCGACGACTGTCGGCGGGTGAGCGGGCTGCGAAGGCACGGCGAGCGGCCGCGGCGATGCTGCGCCTCAACGCCGGTCGCGACCCGCTGAACGAAGCGCTCACCGCTCTCATCGGCGAGCTCGCCACCCGCAGCCCACAATTCCGGCAGGACTGGGCCCGGCAGGAGGTCCACGAGCACCGCTGCGGAGAAATGACGTTCAACCACCCCCACCTCGGACCGATCCGCGTCAGCTTCGACGGCTTCGCGATGCCAGGCGAGAAGGGCTTGTCGATCATCACCTACTCCGCCGAGGAAGGGACCGTCGACGCCGATCGCCTGCACCTGCTACCCCTGTGGGCCGAGAGCGAGCATGCCGAGGCCTGGACCTGCTGACACGCCCGCGAGCCACAAGGTACCGTAGCCGAGCGCATGCCCCGCTGCGAGATCCTGGCCAATCGGGTCGGAGCGTTCGAGGTGATGGAACCCAAGAGCGAGGTCGGCCGGTATCCATAGGTCGCGCTGATGTGGCGAGCCGGGCAGCCTGATTTCAAGCGGGTCCTTTCACGTGCCGTAGAGGAAGTGCGGCAAGCAACGCATCTCTCGAGCACCGTCGAACTGACCGCACGTCACGACCCAACTGAGGCCTCGGCTACCAATTCGATGTCGCGCTCGAGTTGTTCATGGACGCCATCGAAGTGCGAGCAAGCCGCAAATGACAATCAGATCCGCCCACGCAGTGGTCGCATAGCGCCGTCAGAGCACGGAGCTCATCCCTACCGCTGTTCGGACATTCGCGGATCTAGAGCGATCATCGCCGAGGACGGGGGTCAGGGTTGATTTCGAAATCGCCCGGACGGGAAGCCTTTCGGGGTTGATCGCCAGCATCGGGCGCCGGATGCAGGCAGGCTCATGCTGGCACGGTGACCAGTACGGGAGGGCGCACCCGCCGAGCTCGACCTTGCGCTGACCGAAGTGCTCCTCGAACTCGCTCCACTCGGCGCCGGTGACCGCCGCATACTTGTCGGCCGGGCGCAGTCGTAGCCGTGATCAGCTGCAGACTTCGATAACGATCGGCTCGAAAAGTGATTGCTGTATAGTTGCGAATTTTCTCGGGTCCTGTGATAACAACGCCACTTGCTCCCGCTTAGTAGCCCATTTTCGCAGGTAGTGCGGCCTCTGTCACAGGTGGACAGTCCTCGATTCGGCTATTTACGCTCGGATCCCATGATTGCTGAAGCTATGGACGTGCGATTGGACAGTGAGTTCGCACCGCTGCGAAGCGTGGTCGTTTCCCAAAGTGAATTCCGCGCGCCGGCCGATGCCGCGATCCTCGGGCACTCGATGCCTGTGGAACCCAGCGCGGTGGAGATCCTCGAAGCGGTGTGGGGCAAAGACTTCAGGGAGGTCTACCCGGAGAAGCAAGCAGCGTGGGAAGCCGAACGCGACGAGCTGGCGGCAGTGCTGACCCGACACGGCGTCGAAGTGCTGCGACCGCGGTTGTTCAACGACGCGGAAAGGGCCGCTGCTGGTGAGACCGGTTACGCCAACTTCTTCGTGCGTGATCCCTGGTTCACTGTAGGCGAGCACGTGATCGAGGGTGTCCTGCAATTTCCGCATCGCAGGATGGAGGTCCTGCCCAGTCGTCAACTATTGCTGGATCGGGTCGTGCCCTCGGCTGCGCGCTACGTCTCCCTGCCGCAACCGGAGGCATCACCACTCGGTCACCCCGGGGCCGGGCCGTTCCTCGAGGGCGGTGACGTCTTGGTGCTGGGCACCGAGGTCTTCGTCGGCTGCTCGGGCATGGCCACCAACGAGCTCGGATACCATTGGCTCGCAAAATATTTGGTGCCGTTCGGTTTCACCGTCAGCAAGGTCGAGCTACCGCCGCACGTGCTGCATCTGGATTGCGCTATCAGTCTGATCCGCGACGGTCTGATGATCGCCTGCCCTGAGCGCCTTCCCGCTGGATTGCCTGCGGCCCTGCGTGATTGGGAACATATCGAGGTCAGCGAAGACGAAGCCGCTGCCATGGCCACCAACGGGCTGTCCATCGACCCGGGCACCTACATCACTGACCCGGAATTCGAACGCGTCGGCAGGGAACTCGAGGCGCGCGGGATCACCGTGGAGTACATCGATTTCTCGGTCTCGCGCCTGTTCGGCGGCGCGTTCCGCTGCTCTACCCAACCCCTACTGCGCGCCAACTGAGCGCGCCACCGTAAATACAGATTCCGTCGCTGACGCGAGGTGCGAGCGATTGCCCGCATCGGCGTCGAGGCCTGTGCGAAAGGCGCAGCGCGGGATCCGCACCACAAAGGACGCCGATATGAATAGTGAGCGAATCGAGTCGAGAGCGCGCTGGGGGATGCTCGCCGTGCTGTGCGCGAGCGTCTTCCTGGTCATGATGGACGTGACCATTCTCAACGTCGCACTCCCTGCGCTGATCACCGACTTGCAACCAGATCCGTTGACGCAGTTGTGGATTGTCGATATCTACTCGCTGCTACTGGGGGGACTACTGGTCCTGTGCGGCGGTCTCGGCGACCGGATCGGGCGCAAGCGCATGTTCCTCGCCGGATGGGTGGTGTTCGCGCTCGCCTCAGTGATCGCAGCTACCGCCTCGGCGTCATGGCAGCTGATCTTGGGGCGCGCGCTGTGCGCGATCGGTGCGGCGATGCTGATGCCCTCGACGGTGTCGATGATCCGCAACATATTCACCGACGACCGAGAACGGGTGCGAGCGATCGCGGTCTGGTCTGCGGTGACCGGACTCGGCGCGGCAGCCGGGCCCGTCGTCGGTGGCTTGCTGGTGCAGAACTACGGATGGCGCTCGGCCTTCTGGCTCAACGTGCCGTGTGCGATCGCGCTACTGCTGGTAGCGATCCCGCTGCTACCCGAATTCCGGTCGCCGAGCCGTGGTTCTCTGGACTGGGTCGGCGCGGTTTTGTCGGTGGTGGGCATCATGACCCTGGCCTGGGGTATCAAGCACACAGCGGCCGGCGGTCTCACCCTCGGCGATGTCCTCGTGCTCGCGCTCGCGATGGGGTTGTTGGTTCTGTTCGCTCGTCGTCAACTTCGCCTCGACGATCCGCTGCTGGATGTGCGTCTGTTCCGCCGCGGCCCGTTCACCGCGGCTACGATCGCGACCTTCGTACCGCAAGTCGCACTGGGCGCCATGCTGCTGCTATTCACGTTGTGGCTGCAATATATTCAGGGCTACAGCCCGATCCAGGCCGGTCTGCGCATCTTGCCGGTGGCATTTGCCGCGCTCGTCGGCGCGTTGATCGCGCCCCATGTCATGGACAAGGCTGGAGTGCGAACGACCATGGGGGCCAGCCTTGTCGCGGTCGTTGCCGGGTTCATAACGCTGGGCTTCGCGCCGGTTCCCACTACCTATCCCACAATCGCCGGAGTGCAAATCGCGCTGGGCTTGGGCGCGGGAGTGGTGACCACCATCGCCTCGTCGGTTCTGGTCGCTGCGGTGCCGGCCGACCGGGCGGGCCAAGCCGGAGCGGTGTCGGAAACCAGCTACGACCTCGGGCAAGGTGTCGGCGTCGCGCTGCTGGGCAGCATCCACGGCGCAATATTCGCCACGCACATGACTGATTTGCCTCTCACCGGCGCGGATCTGGACTCCGCACGTGGCTCGGTTGGTGGCGCGGCGGCAGTCGCGGCGCGCGTAGGCGGGCAGGCAGGGGAGACGATCATGGATCAGGCACGTAGCGCGTTCGATGCGGCATTGACCACGACCGCGTTCGTAGGAGCCGTCATCACCGTACTGGCGGCGCTTCTGGTAGTGCGTCTGACGCCGCGCGCCTTCACGATGTCCACGAGCGGCGGCGAGTACGAGAAGACGCGCAAAGACTTCGCCGACAGGTGATAACGGAGCCGCCGCACACGCGACGTCGAAGACGACAGGCCGTGTCGGCTCGCGGTCAGACGTCGAGTGGATTGGACGCTGGTTGGCACGGTGGTCACTTCGGGTCGTCCTGATCACGGCCGCGGCCTGGGTGAGCGGTTGGTTGATCGGACAATTGTGGATGATCATCCTAGGCCAGCTCGAGAGCAATCTGCTGCTGCCGTGGTTTCAGATCGCGCAATGAGCCTGCACACCGTTTCGTGCTGCTCACCGTCACCGCCGGGGTGCCTTGTTCGGGGTCACGGGCGCGTTTCTGGCGGTCCCCACCACGGTCACACTCCCCGCCGCGCTTCGATACGCGAGCGAACAACTGCGCATCACCTCAATAGTCGGAACAGAAGGCCAAACCTTGGGATACTGATCTAGTCCTCGCGACCTGCGTCCGCAAATTGCTCGAGTCACGGCATCCGGTATTCAGGGCGGCCAGATTTCGGCGCTCGGCGTCGAGGGGTCGCGGAATCGCTGCCTGCGCGACCTTACCGATCCCTGCATCTCGCGAGCCTCCTCGAACCGCTCGTGCGCGTTCGCAGCCATGTCGTCTTATGTGCCTCCGCATGGCTGGGGATGAGCCCTCGCTGACGACCAGGGCTGGCCGGTCGTGGCAGAGCTCCTCGCGAGAGCGCGTGTGAGCCGATAGTTGCGGACACTCACGTCACTATTCGAAGTGGATTCTCCAGCACCGTCATGAGGTCGTGCAGGAATCGCGCGGCCACAGCTCCATCGATAGCTCTGTGGTCGGCTGACATTGTCGTTTGGAGGGTTTTGCGGGCTACGACTTCGTCACCGGCTAAACGAAGTTGATCTGTTACCGCACCGACCGCGAGGATGGCGGCTTCTGGGGGATTGATGACGGCGGTGAAGTGTCGGATGCCGTACATGCCGAGGTTGGAGATGGTGAAGGTGCCTGCGCTCATTTCGTCGGTGCGGAGTTTGCGGTTTCGGGCGCGTTCGGCTTTGTCACGGCTTTCTGTGGCGATTTCGGTGATGCTCTTGCGGTCGGCGTCGTGCAGGACGGGGACGAGCAGGCCGGTCGGTGTGGCGACGGCCATTCCGATGTTGATGTGATGGTGGCGCAAGAGGTGGTCGCCCGCGAACGAGACGTTGACGGCAGGATGGGAACGGAGGGTTGTGGCGACCGCTTTGATCAAGAGGTCGTTCAGACTGATCTTTCCGGTTCCTGTGGTGGCGAGTGTGTCGTTGAGCCGGGTGCGGAACGCCAGCAGCTCCGTGACATCGATGGTGACCGTCAGATATATGTGTGGTGCGGTTTGCTTGCTCTCGGTCAGCCGGGTTGCCGAGATTTGCTGGACGGTGGTCAACGGGATCTGCTCGTGGTCGCAGGTAGTGGTGGTGGAGGACGGAGTTGCCGGCGATCCGGCCGATGATGTGGTGGTGCCGGGGTTTTCGGGTGACGTTGTGTCGGCCGCGTTTTCGACATCTTGGCGGGTGATGCGTCCGCCTGGTCCGGTGCCTGTCAGGGCGGTGATGTCGATGCCGCGTTCTGCGGCGATCTTGCGCGCGAGTGGGGAGGCTTTGGGTCGGGAGACGGATGCACGGGGGGCGTTACCGCTCGTCGAGGCGTTCGCCTGGACAAGAGCGGCTGCGTTCGGAGGCTGGTCCAGCACGGCGCGCTGATGGGGGACCGGCGGCGGGGCGGGGGCGGTCGTTGCGGTCCCGTCGCCGATCATCCCGATCGGCGCACCGATCGCGACTCGGGTTCCTTCGGTGGCGAGGATCTGTTCGAGAACACCGTGGTCGTAGGCTTCGAGTTCCATCAGCGCTTTGTCGGTTTCGATCTCGGCGAGGATCTCACCGGGTTCGACGGTGTCGCCGACCTTTTTGAGCCAGGCGACGACGACCCCTTCCTCCATGGTGTCGGAGAGCCGGGGCATGGTGATTTCGGGCATGTCAGTTCTCCAGGGGTTCAGCGCTTCTTGCCGACGGCAGCGAGGGTCTCGACGGCTGCGGCGTACAGGGATTCGGCCGAGGGCAGGGCGAGTCGTTCGAGCGGTTTCGCATAGGGGAGGGGTACCTCGGCCATCGCGACCCGGCGCACGGGTGCGTCGAGGTAGTCGAAGGCGCCGTCGGAGATCGAGGCCGCCACCTCCGCGCCGATGCCGTAGGTGAGCCAGTCGTCTTCGCCGATTACCGCACATCCGGTCTTGCGGACGGACTCGACGAGGGTCGCGCGGTCGAGCGGTCGCAGACTGCGCAGATCGATTACCTCGGCCGAGAACCCTTCGGCGGCAAGGCGTTCGGCGACCTCGGTGCAGATGGTGGCCATTCGGGAGTAGCCGATGAGAGTGATGTCGGTGCCGATGCGGGTGACCGCTGCCTTCCCGATCTGGGCGGGGGGAATATCCTCGGGCACTTCGCCTTTGGTGTTGTAGAGGGAGAGGTTCTCCAGGAACAACACGGGATCGTCGTCCGCGATGGCCGCCTTCAGCAGGGCTCGCGCGTCGGCAGGGGTGCTGGGAGCGACGACTTTCAGCCCCGGAACGAACGCGTAGTACAGCTCGATATTCTGCGAGTGCGTGGCGCCGAGTTGCTGACCACCGCCGCCGGGGGTGCGGATCACCATCGGCACGCTGGTCTGCCCACCGAACATGCCGTAGATCTTCGCGGCGTGGTTGACGATCTGGTCCAGCGCCAGGAGGGAGAAGTTGATCGTCATGATCTCGACGATGGGGCGCAGGCCGAGCATCGCGGCACCGATGGCGGCACCGACGAACCCTTCCTCGGCGATCGGGGTGTCGCGCACCCGTTTCTCGCCGAACTCGGCGAGCAGGCCCGCGGTGATCTTGTAGGAGCCCTCGAAGACGCCGATTTCTTCCCCGATCAGGAAGATGTCGTCGTCGCCGCGCATCTGCTCGCGCAGGGTCTCGCGCAGTGCTTCGCGGTAGGTCATGACAGCCACGGTGATGTCCTCAGGAGGTGAAGAGCGGGTCGGCGGGCAGGCGGCGCGAATCGCCCGCGACCGGCGTCGCGTAGTTGTAGTCGAACAGGCTGGTCGGCTCGGGATGCGGGCTGGATTCGGCGAATTCCACTGCTGCGGCGACCTTTTCGTTGACCTCGGTTTCGATTTCGCCGAGAGTGTCCTCGTCGAGGACGCCTGTCGCGGTGAGCATCGCTTGCCAGCGGAGGATGGGGTCGTTATCACGCGCGTCCGACACAGCATCTTCGCTGCGATACTTGGCCGGGTCGACCACAGAATGGCCTTTGAGCCGGTAGCTGACCGCCTCGAGGAGCGCGGGGGTGCCGTCGCTGCGTGCTGCCTCGATGAGTTGCGAAGCGCTGTCGCGGACGGCGAGTACGTCGGTCCCGTCGACGCGGTGACCGTGCATCCGATACGCCGCCGCACGTTTCCACAGTTCCGGCTCCGCGGAGGACCGCTCCACGGTCGTGCCCATCCCGGTCTGGTTGTTGACCACCAGGAATACGATGGGCAGCCGCCACAGTGCCGCGATATTGAGCGACTCGTGGAAGGCGCCGATATTGGTTGTGCCCTCACCCATCTGGCACACCACGACCTCGTCGCCGCCACGGTAGTCGATGGCCATCGCGGCACCGACCGCCAGCGGCACCTGACCACCGACGATTGCGTAGCCGCCGAGCATGCGGGTGGCGGTGTCGAACATGTGCATCGACCCGCCCCACCCCTTGGAAGTGCCGGTGGAGCGGCCGTACAGCTCGGCCATCACGCGCCCGGGGTCGATCCCTTTGGCCAATGCGTATCCGTGTTCGCGGTAGTTGGTGAACAAGTAGTCGGTGGGACGCATCGCAGCGCCCACTCCGATCACGGTGGCTTCTTCACCGAGGTTGAGATGGCAGTAACCGCCGATGAGCGCCTGCTGGTAGCTGCGTGCTGTGCGTTCCTCGAACCGTCGGACGAACAGCATGTCGCGGTAGAGGGTGCGCAGTGTGTCGGGCGGCTCGGCCGCGATTCGCTCATCGGTGTGGTCGACAGTGGTGTCGATGATGGTCACAGGGGAGCTCCTCAACGTGTGCGTGGCGCAGTGTGGACCGGCAGGCCGAGCCCGGCCAGGGCCGCTTCCATGCCGATCTCACCGAAGGTGGGGTGCGCGTGGATCGTGTCGGCCAGCTCGTCGAGGGTCGCCTCCAGGGCGATGGCCAGCGCGCCCTCGGTGATCAGGTCACCGGCCGACGGGCCGATGATGTGCACCCCGAGAACTTCCCGGAAGGTTTGTCCGGCAATAATTTTCACGAACCCCTCGGTAGTGCCGACGGTCAGCGACCGGCCCAGCGCGCCGAACGGGAACCGCGCGGTGAGCACCTGGTGGCCCGCCGCACGCGCCGCCTGTTCGGTCAGGCCGACGGAGGCGATCTCGGGATGGGTGAAGGTCGCGGCCGGGATCACCGTGTAGTCGATCTTCGCGGGGTGACCGGCGATAGTGTCGGCGGCGGCCAGGCCCTGGTGTGAGGCGACGTGGGCCAGCATGGCCCGGCCGGTCACATCGCCGATGGCATAGACGTGCTCGACCGAGGTTCGCAGTTCGTCGTCGATGACGACGAATCCGCGCTCGTCGGTGGCGACGCCGGCGGCGGCCAAGTCGAGGTGCGCGGTGTTGGGGCGGCGACCCACCCCGACCAGGACGACGTCGGCATCGAGTTCGGCGGCGGCCGCCCCGGTGACCCGGACCCGCAATCCGGTGGTGGGCGATTGCTCGATCCGTTCGACGGTCGTGCCGGTGAGTACCTCGATCCCGCGCTTGGTGAACGATTGACCCAGCGCCCGGCCGATGTCGCTGTCCTCGAGCGGAACGAGGCAGTCGCGCATCTCGACGATCGTGACGTGGCTGCCGAAGCTCGCGAAGAGGTCGGCCCATTCCGCACCGACCGCGCTGCCTCCGATCACCACCAGCCTGCCGGGGATGTCGGTGAGCCCGAACGCGCCGTCGGAGGTGATCACCCCCGACAGATCCGCGCCGGGTACAGGCAGGGTGGCGGGGACGGAACCGGTGGCGACGATGACATCGGTCGCGGTCACGGTGCGGGTGGCGGTGGTGGTCGGCGCTGCGCCGTAGCGGGGCCCGCCGGGAAAGACCGGGGACTCACCGACTGTCAGCACCTCGACTTCTGTCGGCCCGAGGAAGCGCGCATGGCCCTCGATCATCGTCACCTTGTTGGCCGCAAGCAGCCCCGTGACACCACCGGTGAGCTGGTCGACGATGCCGTCTTTGCGTTCGCGTACCGCAGTGAAGTCGAATCCCACATTATCGGCTCGAATTCCGAATTCGCGCGCGGCGCTGAGGGTCTGGAACACCTCGGCGGATCTGAGCATCGCCTTGGTAGGAATGCACCCCCAATTGAGGCACACTCCGCCCGGTCGTTCCTTCTCCACCAACCCGACCTGTAAGCCGCGCTGGGCCGCGCGGATGGCGGCGACATATCCGCCGGGACCCCCGCCGATTACCAATAGATCGAAATCCCGCACTCGTGGTGCTCCTCGTCATCGATGGTTCCGAACCGCTCCGGATATGAAGGGGCTCAGTCACATTCGAGTGTTCCAGCGGCAAAAAGTCCGCACCATCGCCGCAGCGCCCAGTGTTCGCCACGTGTCACTGTGCGCAGCGCACAATCAGCGCGAGCGCACCAGGGCGGGGTCGAGTAGTTCGAGAGCGAACAGGGCCAGTGACAGTTCGACATAACTGCGCTGCCCTTCGATGGGACGACCGAGCAGGGTCGCCACCCGATGCAATCGATTGATGACCGTATTGCGGTGGCAGTGCAGACCGGTGGCCGCGTTCGCCGCCGAGCAATTGTGGGCGAGCCACGCCGACAGTGTTTGCAGCAGGGTGGTCCGTTCGACGTCGGGGAGCGCCAGCACCGGGCCCAAGATGGTGGTGACCAGCATGTTCATCAGGTCGGGCGAACGGATCAGCAACGCCTGCGGGAGGCGCTCGTCGAGTGAGACCAGTCCGGTGGCGGTGTCGGGCACCGTGTGCAGTGCCAGCAATGCCAGCGGGTGCGCGCGGGCAACCTGATCGAGGCCGGTGACCAGCGGAGACGCGCCCGCCCGGCCGCCGACGTGTTGACTGATCCGACGCAGCACCAGGGTCGGGTCGTGCTTTTCGACCGCGACGACACCGACGGTGGAATCGGCCCGGTCGTGCCACAGGGATCGGATGCCCACCGCGGACAGCGCGAACTCGGGCGCATGCTGCATCGTGTTGTCGCGATCGCAGACCACCACGAGATACCCGCTCCTCACGGGCAGGCCGAGATCACGCGCCGCCCGTGTGATGAACGCTCCGTCGCCCTCGGCCCGGCCCGAGATCAGGTCCTCGAGCAGAGCGTGGCGTCGGCGCTCGTCACACCGCAATTGTTCGAGTTCGGTTGTGCGATAGGCGGTGACCAATGCCGAGGACAGGCTGTCGATTGCTGTCCACAAGGCTGTGCCCGCGGCCCGGATATGCTCGGGCGGGAAATCGCTCGCCTTGTCGAGCAGCAATTCCCACACGATGCGGCCGCCCAGGCGAAAAGTACGGAGCATCGCTTCCATCGGGACACCCTGCTCGGCGCGGCGACGACCGATCCGGGCCGCCACGTCATCATCGGCGCTGTCGGTCGGCCTTTCCAACAGATCCAGTAGTCGCGTCAGGTATCGGCCGCAACCGTCGGCGAGATCTGTCCGGGTCACCGGCGAGTAATCCGTCCATGCCGGATTGTCGGTGAATATCTGGTCGATCAACCGGTCGGTGAGGACCGCGACTTCGGTGCGACAGGCGGCAACGAGGTCGACAGAATTCACCATGTCATCGCGGAAGTGCGGGTGAGGACTCGAAGACTTCGACCAGCATCAGGATTCGACGGGCCCGCGCGAGCATGGGCAGATCGCAGCCGGCCGTGATGTTCTCCCCGTTCTCGCCGAGCCGATCGATGACTGTCATGGCCCAGGTGATGTCGGCGGGGGAGGGCACGAAGCGCCGGTTGATGACGGGTGCATCGGTCGGGTCGATACACAGCAGCCCGGTCATGCCTGCGTCGGAGGCAAGCTTGGTCGCCTCCTCCAGTGCGGGCATCCCCGCCAGGCAAGGGCCGTCGATCGGGCCGGGTAGACGGGCGGCGCGGCTGGCGTTCACCAGACGGCCGCGGGCGTAAGCCAGCGCACCGGGTTCGTCGGCGGTGAGGGTGTCGCGGCGATAGTCGCCTTTGCCGAAGGCCAGACGTGTCGTTCCCGGTGTGGACGCGATCTCGAAGGCACATTCGATCCCCAGCGCCGTTTCTACCAGGGCAACAACCGCGATGCCGGGCAGATCAGTGACCAGTGTCGAAATCTGTTCGGCCGACTCGGTTTTCGCCAGGACCACGCCCTGGAGCCCGGGTACCGACTGCAGCGCGGTCACATCTGCTGAGTAATCGGTCGTGCCGCAGGGGTTGATGCGCACCCAGGCGTCGGAGGTCTGCAAGAAGCGCACCACCTCGTGGCGCGCGGTGGCCCGGCGTTCGCCGACCACTCCGTCCTCGAGGTCGATGACGGTGACATCCGCTTCGGTTGGTGCCCCGAATCGGTGCGTCTCGGCTGCGGACACCAGCAGCCACGAACGGGCGAATTCGATCGAGATCGTGCTGCTCGGGACGGTAGGGGTTTGCACACCTGATGACATGACCGCGACCGTACGCGCCGAGCACCGCCAAGGCGCTGTCCGTTCTGGAGTACCCGAGAGTTGCCTAGTGGCCTGTGTGCGCACTACTCCTGGGTCGGCATGGCTGTGACCTGCGTTTTTATTCATCGTGGACAACCGGGCCGGCGAACTTGTCCAGAGCGGGCAGGTCTTTTCGCGCCGCGACCGCGCATTGTTTGGTGATCCGCACCACAGAGTGACCCAGTACACACCACGGAGGTAGCCGATGTCGCAGGTCGCAGGCAGTGCGCTGCACGCCCCGCAGCTGATCGCCAACTGTCAGATGCTGTACCTGGTTTGGCTGCCCGCCGACCCGGAGAAGGTGAAGGCGCTGGTCCCGGCCGGACTCACCCCCAAGGCCTCCGGCGAGGTCTTCATGAACCAGTATCTCGTCGCCGATCCGGGACAGACCTCGAACGCGGCCGAGGACACCGACTCCTTCGGTGCGTACTCGCTGACCTATCTCGGTGCGGATCTCGACGGACTCGACACCGAGGCGGGAACGCCGGCCCGATGGTGGACGCACTACTTCAACAGCAGTGAGCCGATGATCCGCTACGCCGCCGAGCGCGGGGTGCCCGCGTCCCACGGCGAGACCACGCTCGAGGTGACGGCGACCTCGGTGGTCGCGACGACCATGCTCGACGGGGTACCGACCATCCGCACAACCGTGCGCATCGACGAGTCGCCGCTGACCCGCGCCACCGGTCAGCTGCGGTACATCACCCGGGCTGACGGCGGTGGATTCACCAGTGGCCGTTACCCGTTCGTCATGGACACCGCCGGTGGCTTCGCCGTGGAGTCACTGGAGTTCCTCGACCCGGATTCACCGATCTACGACCTGCGGCCCGCCGATCCGCTCACGGTCACCTTCGGTTTCTACTCGCCCGACATCACCTTCTGCTACCCGGGGGGCGAAGGCCCGCTCGGCAGCTTCCACGGCAACTGACCATCAGATCAACGAGGAAGGAAACCTCATGGCACTTCTGGACCGCGATGCCTGGTACGACCTGGCGCGCTCCACGGAATGGACACCGTGCTACATCACCGAAGACGAACTGTTCCCCCCGGAGATGTCGGGTGGCGAAGGTATTCCGGCACAGGTGTGGGGCACCTACGACGAGCCCTACAAGGTGTCCTACCGCGAATACGTGGACGTCCAGCGGCAGAAGGACGAAGGCGCGTATTCGGTGAAGGCGGCGCTCGAACGCGCCGACCTGTACAACAAGGCGGACCCGGGTTGGATCAATATCCTCAAGGAGCACTACGCGGCCGTTGCTCTTGTCGAATACGGCGCTTCCTTGCAGGAGGCCCGGTTCGTCCGCTGGTGTAAGGCGCCCGGGATGCGGAACATGGCCACCTTCGGGATGCTCGACGAAATGCGCCACGGCCAGATCCAGCTGTTCTTCCCGCACGAATACGTCGGCAAGGACCGCCAATTCGACTGGTCGCACCAGACCATGTGGTCGAACAACTGGGTCGCGCTCGGTGCGCGTCACTACTTCGACGACATCATGATGACCCGCGACGCGGTGACCACCTCGATCTATGCGAACTTCGCCTTCGAGACCGGCTTCACCAACCTGCAGTTCATCGGCCTGTCCGGTGACGCCGCCAACGCAGGCGATTTCACCTTCTCCAAGCTGATCCAGTCGATCCAGTCCGACGAGGCACGCCACGCCCAGCTCGGTACGCCGCTGCTGCAGATGCTGATCGAGAACGGTCAGAAGGACAAGGCGCAGAACCACATCGACGTCTCATTCTGGCGCTCCTACCGGCTGTTCACCATTCTGTCCGGCATCCCGATGGACTACTACGTCCCGCTGGATGTGCGCGAGAGCTCCTTCAAGGAGTTCATGCAGGAGTGGATCGTCACCCAGTTCATCAAGTCGATCGAGGACCTCGGGCTGAAGAAGCCCTGGTACTGGGACATTTTCATGGCCGACCTCGACGAGCATCACCACGGTCAGCAGCTGGGCACCTATTCGTGGCGGCCCACGCTGTGGTGGAACCCGGCCGCCGGGGTCAGCCCGGAGGAGCGGGACTGGCTCGAGGAGAAGTACCCCGGCTGGAACGACACCTTCGGCAAGGTCTGGGACGTCATGATCGACAACTTCGTGCAGGGCCGCACCGACAAGACGGTCCCGGGGACGTTGCCCATGGTGTGCAACGTGTCGCAGCTGCCGATCGTCGGGACGCCGGGCAAGACGCTGAAAGACATCAGCCTGGTGCACGAGGGCCGCAAGTACCACTTCGCTTCCGAGGTCGACAAGTGGATCTTCACCCAGGACCCCGAGCGCTACCGCCACCACCGCAATCTGATCGACCGCTTCCTCGGCGGCGATATCCAGCCGGCGAACCTCGAGGGTGTCCTCGAATACATGGGCCTCGGTGTGATCGGACCCGGCGGCGAGGACGCCCACGGCTTCGCCTGGCTCGACAAGTACCGCCAAGCCATTCCGACCGCCAGCTAGGAGCAGCGACGATGACAGCGTTTCCCGTTTCCTCCCACTTCCACGGCGATTTCGTGCTCAAGCTCGTGCCCGCCGACACCGAGTTCACGATGGACGAACTCGCCCGCGCGGCGGCCGAGCACTCGGTGGGAATCCACGTCCCCGACCAGCCCGGCAAGACCATCCGGGCCCGTGCCCAAGGCGCCGAGGAACCGTTCCCCCGCGATATGCGGATCAGTGAGTCGGGCCTGGAACCGACCCAAACCGTCGAGTTCTACTTCGAGTGAGGCAGCCCGTGAGCACCGAAACCCCCATCGCAGATCCGGTCGGCCCCGTGGTGCAGTCCGGTGAGCTCGCCGAAGCCGTCGCCGAGGCCGCAGCCATAGACAACCCCGGCCAGCGTGTCGACGTCCGCAACCGCGGCTCGTATGTCCGCGTCGAGGTCGACGGCGGCCAGTGCGTGCTGCGCCGCACCACCATCGAGGAACAGCTCGGCCGTCCGTTCCAGATGCGCGAGTTGGAGATCAGCATGCCGTCCTTCGTCGGACGCATCGAGACAGGCACCGAGCAGGTGCGCTTCTTCCTGGCACACCGGGCCGGCTGAGGAATTCGAGGAGAGATCATGACCGAGACAACGATGAAGCCCCTCAAGACGTGGAGCCACCTCGCCAAGCGCCGCAGGCGCCCCAGCGAGTACGAGATCGTCTCGACGAACCTGCTGTGGCACACCCGCGACAAGGCCGAGCCCTGGGACGTCGGGCACCGCGGGGTGATGGCCGACTGGTACCGCAAGTACCGCAACGGCAGCCCGATCCAGCACGAGGACTTCGACGGGTTCCGCGACCCGGACGAACTGGTCTACCGCACCTACAACATCCTGCAGGACGGCCAGGAGAACTACATCGACGGCCTGCTCGATCAGCACAGCGACGAGGAGCACGACAAGAGCCTCGACGCCGAGTGGGTCACCAGTCTGGCCGAGCGCTACGCCCCCGGCCGCTACCTGCTGCACACCGTGCAGATGGCCAGCGCCTACCTGGTACACATGGCGCCGGCGAGCACCATCTGCAACTGCGCGGCGTTCCAGTCCGCCGACTCCCTGCGCTGGCTCTCGCACACCGCCTACCGCACGGCCGAACTCGCGCAGTCACATCCCTCCGCCGGGTTCGGCGAGAACGAGCGACGGCTGTGGGAGACACTGCCCGCCTGGCAGGGTTTCCGCGAACTGATGGAATCCATTCTGGCGACATGGGATTGGGCCGAAGCGTTCGTCGCACTCAACCTCGTGGCCAAACCGGCGATCGACGAAGCGTTCTTCCGGCAGCAGGGCGTCAGCGCCCGCCGTCACGGTGACATTTTGTTCGCGCTCCTGAGCGAGGCGGCACTGCGTGACAGCGAACGCTCGCGCCGGTGGTCGGTGGAGCTGGTGCGCTACCTCGTGCAGAACCCGGCGAACATCGACGTCATCAACGGGTGGCTCACCAAATGGGTTCCCCTCGGGGAGGCTGCCATCGGCATCTTCAGCGCGGGCCTGGCCGACAACCCCGACGCGACGGACAATGCGCTCGCCGCCACTCGTTCCTTCCGCGCGCAGCTGCCGCTCGGAGCCTGAGATGTCACCCGACGCCATGACCCGTCGAGACGAGACCTACGCGGTCTCCGTTCCCGGCGCGTCGTCGTTCCCCTGCTCGCAGGGCGACACGCTGCTGCGTGCCGCCCTGCGGGCCGGGGTCCCGGCTGCCTACGAATGCAACAGCGGGGGATGTGGCACCTGCAAGTTCGTCGTCGAGGACGGCGAAGTCGCGGTACTCCAGGAGGAGCCGGCCGGTCTGACCGCACGGGATCGCCGCAAGGGCAAACAGCTCGCCTGCCAGACGGTTCCGCTGGGTGACCTCACCGCCCAGCTGCTACTGAACCCGCAGTGGCCCAGTGGCCACGCCCGACCCCGCCGGTTCAGCGGCGAAGTCACCGCGGTTCGTCCGCTGACCCACGATCTGGTCGAGATCACCATCGTCACCGACCGCCCTGCCGACTTCCTGCCCGGGCAGTTCGCCATGGTCGGTCTCGACGGCGTCGCCGGCGGGCCCGCGCACACCGAACGCGCCTACTCGATGTCGAATCTGGCTAATCCTGAGGGGATTTGGCAATTTCAGGTCAAACGGGTACCGGATGGCGCGGTGTCGGGGCGGGTGACTGGATTGACCAGGGGTGCCGTGGTGCACCTGGACGGCCCCTATGGCAACGCACACCTGCAGGACACCGACCGCGACATCGTCTGCGTGGCAGGTGGATCCGGACTGGCGCCGATGGTGTCGGTAGCTCGTGGGCTGGCTGTCCGCCCGGACGCGAGCCGTCGCCGATTGGACTTCTTCTACGGCGGTCGCGCCTGCCGCGACCGCTGTGCGCAGGAATTCGTCGCCGAGATCTCGGGCGCGTTGTCGCAGGTCCGTTTCGTGGAGGTCCTCTCTGCCGCCGACGAGGACGACTGGGACGGGCCCCGCGGATATGTACACGAGGCCCTGGCCGCAGCAGGCCCGGCCGAGCTGGCCGACCGCGACATCTACATCGCCGGTCCACCACCGATGACCGATGCCGTGGTGCGAATGCTGGTGCTGGAGTGGCGTATTCCGGTCGAGCAGATCCACTACGACAGATTCTTCTGAGAAGGAGCAGTACGAGCATGGCCTTCGAACGCGTCACGTCCCTCGACGATTTGTGGGAGGGCGACATGGAGTCGTTCACCGTCGGGGACCAGGAAATTCTGATCGCCCACCTGGACGGCGGGGAAATCGTTGCCACCCAGGCGATCTGCCCGCACCAGCAGGTGGAACTCGTCGAAGGAGAGCTGGCGGGGACCAAGCTCACCTGCCGGCTGCATCTGTGGCAATTCGACCTGAACACGTGCAAAGGCATCAACCCGGGGCACGCGGAACTCGCACGTTACCCGGTCAAGATCGATGGCGAGGACATCTACGTGGATCCGACGGGAGACACACCGAAAGTCGCGCACTCGTAGACACTTGTCGACCCCAGTTTTTTGTGGAGGACCGAAACATGCCATTCGTCAGAATCGACTGGTTCCCCGGTCGCACCTTGGAGCAGAAGCGCGAAATGATCAAGGTGCTGACCCCGGAAATTGCCCGCATCGCCAAATGTAAACCGCAGACCATCAATTTCATTTTCACCGACGTCAGCCGCGAGGACTGGGGCCGCAACGGTTACCTGTTCTGCGATGAATACGAATACGAAAACGACCCCGAGGAGAATTGACATGGTATCGCTGAATTCCGATATGGGTGAGTCCTTCGGCATCCACAGCTTCGGAAACGACGATGCGCTGGTGTCGCTCGTCGACACCGTCAACATCGCATGCGGATACCACGCGGGCGACCCCGTCGGCATCCATGAAACGGTGCGTAAGAACCTCGAGGCAGGTGTGACCGTGGGTGCGCACCCGGGGCTGCCCGACCTGGTCGGGTTCGGCCGCCGGGAGATGAAGCTGTTCCCCGACGAGGCCGCCGACATCGTGCGCTACCAGGTCGGGGCGCTGGTGGCGTTCCTCAAGGCCGAGGGCGGACAACTCGACCACATCAAGACACACGGTTCTCTGTACGGCATGACGTCGCGCGATTCGGATCTGGCGGTGGCCGTCGCCGAGGTCGCTGCGGAGTACGAGGTGCCGATCTTCGGCATTCCGAATTCCGAGCACGAGAAGGCGGCCGAGAAAGTCGGTGTGCCCTTCGTCGCCGAGTTCTATGTCGACCTGGGCTACACCGCCGAGGGCGGCCTGATCGTGGCTCGGCGCCCGCACGCCACCCCTGTAGACGAGGCGCGTCAGCGTGCGCATCAGGCACTGAGCGAAGGAATCGCCACCGCGGTCACCGGGGAGCAATTCCCCATCCGCGTCGATTCTGTCTGTGTCCATTCGGACACCCCGAACGCTGTCGAGATCGCGACCTTGGTGCGTTCAGTGCTCGACGAATTGAAGCTGAGTATCGCCAAGTGATCGAGAGAAAGGCAATCCTGTGAGCGAGCACAACATCGCATCACCGCTGCCCGGTGTGTTCTACCGTTCCCCAGCACCCGGCCAGCCACCGTTCGTCGAGGTCGGCAGCCCGGTGAGTCCCGGCCAGACGGTCGGGCTCGTGGAAATCATGAAGCAGTTCAGCGAGATCAAGACCGAGACCGCGGGGACGCTGAAGTCGTTCCGTGTCGACGACTACGGCACCGTCGCCCCCGGTGATGTCATCGCAGTCGTCGAGGGGGAGTGAGAGCCAGATGCGCAAACTTCTGATCGCCAATCGCGGTGAGATCGCGGTGCGGATCGCGCGCGCCGCCCGTGAGCAGGGCATCACCTCGGTGGCGGTGTACAGCGAGGCCGACGCACAGGCCGAACACGTCAAGGCCGCCGACGAAGCGGTGCTGCTCGGCCCCCCGCCCGCCGGGGCCAGCTACCTCGATACGGACAAGTTGCTCGCGGTGATCGTCGCCAACGGAGTCGACGCGGTGCATCCCGGCTACGGCTTCCTGTCCGAGAACGCCGACTTCGCCGAAGCCGTCATCGACGCCGGCGTCACGTGGGTCGGGCCCAGCCCCAGCGCGATTCGCGAAATGGGCGACAAAGTCGCCGCCCGTAAGAGCGCGCAGGCCGCGGGTGTGCCCACCGTCCCCGGATCCGACGGCGCTGTCAGTGATCCGGACCAGGTGCGCACCGTCGTCGAGGAGATCGGTTTCCCGGTAGCCATCAAGGCCGCGGCGGGCGGCGGCGGGCGCGGAATCCGGATCGTGGAGCAGGAGTCGGAACTCGCGCCCGCGATTTCCACCGCTCAGGCCGAGGCGCGTGCGGCGTTCGGCAGCGCCGAGGTGTACCTCGAGCGTTTCGTTCCCCGGGCCCGCCACATCGAGGTGCAGGTCTTCGGTGACGGTGAGCGCGCGGTACATCTCGGGCTGCGTGACTGTTCGGTGCAGCGGCGACGGCAGAAAGTCGTCGAGGAGGCAGGCGATCTGCGGTTGCCCGAGTCCGCGGCCCTGGGCATGTGTGAGTCGGCGGTCGCCCTGGCGGTCGCGGTCGGTTACAAGGGCGCCGGAACAGTCGAGTACCTCTACGACGAGACCCGGGGCGAGTACTACTTCATCGAGATGAACACCCGCATCCAAGTGGAGCATCCGGTTACCGAAATGGTGTACGGCCAGGATCTGGTCGGTGAGCAGTTGCGCGTCGCTGCCGGCCAACCGCTGTCGCTGCATCAGGACCAGCTGTCCCCGCGCGGGCACGCGATCGAGGTGCGGATCAACGCCGAGAACGCAGCGATGGGTTTCCTGCCCTCACCGGGCACCATCGAACGGTTCGATCTGCCTGCCGGCCCGTTCGTCAGGGTCGACAGCGGGTTCGTCGCCGGCTCGGCGGTCGCGCCCTATTACGATTCGATGCTGGCCAAGGTCATCGCGTGGGGCAACGACCGCCCCTCCGCCCTGGCTCGGTTGTTGCGCGCTCTCGGCGAACTGCGCATCGAAGGGGTTACGACTACGGCCGACTTCGTCGAGTCGGTCCTGCGGTCACCGGAGTTCGCGGCAGGCCAGTTCCACACCACCTGGCTCGAGCCGTGGATGGCCGAGCGTACCGAGCGGGAGTCGGTCGATGTCTGAGACCACCACCACCGCGGCGGCCCCCGAGCTGGGTGCGGCGCGCTACTCCTGGGGCGCCGACGAGCACCTCGTGGTCCAGATCGCCGAGGAAATGACGCTGACCGCGAATTTCCGTGCTATGGCGATCAGTTCGGGGCTGGCGGCCGAGGAGCTGGGCGGGGTGCTCGACATCTGCCCGGCCAACGCCTCGCTGCTGATCCGTTTCGACCCGGATGTGCTGGCACCGGCGCAGCTCGAGGCGACGGTACGCCGGATCGAAGCCGAGGTCGCCCAACAGCGCTCACCTTCGATCAGCACGCGCATCATCGAGATCCCGTGCTGGTACGACGACCCGTACACCCGCGAGGTCGGCGCGAAATTCCGCGACCGCCATCAGCGTCCCGAGGGCAGCGACCTCGAGTACGCGATGGCCGAACTCGGCCTCGACTCCGTGCGGGCATTCGCCGAACGGCACTCCGGCACACCGTGGATGGTTTCGATGGTCGGATTCGTCGCGGGCCTGCCGTTCATGTTCCAGATGGTCGAGCGGGCACAGCAGATCGAGCTGCCGAAGTACCTGCGACCGCGCACCGAGACGCCGAGACTCACCGTGGCTCATGGTGGTTGCTTCGCGTGCATCTACTCGGTGAAAGGTGCCGGCGGGTACCAGATGTTCGGTCTGACCCCGTTGCCGATTTTCGACCCGGCACAGGAGCACAGTGTGTTCGCCGAGTCGATGGTGCTATTCCGGCCCGGTGACATCGTCAAGTTCCGTCCGGTCGAGGAGGCGGAATTCCGTGAACTCGAGGCTGCGGTCGACCGCGGGGAGGATGTGTATCGCATCGTTCCGGTCGACTTCGTTCTCGGTGACTTCCTCGCCGACCCCGACGGCTACACCACCCGTTTGGCAGGAGTGCTCGATGGCGATTGAGATCATCGAACCGGGTCTGGCGACCACGGTTCAGGATTTGGGCCGGTCCGGCTCCTACAACGTCGGTATCCCGCCGTCCGGGGCACTCGACCAGTTCTCCGCGCGGGTGGCCAACCTGCTCGTCGGCAACCCCGAGACCGCGGCCCTGCTGGAAGCGCCGTATCTGGCGCCGAAACTACGCGTGACGGCGCCGACGACACTGGCGGTCGCCGGCGCCACCGCCGAGGTCAAGGTGAACGGAGAACCGGTGCCCGCCTGGGAGGCCGTCCCGGTCGCCGCCGGAGACGAATTGTCCTTCGGGTTCGTCACCGCCGGTGCACGGGTGTACATCGCGGTCGCGGGTGGGATCGACGTCCCCGAGGTGTTGGGTTCACGGTCGACCTATGCTCTCGGTGGGCTCGGCGGCTTCAGCGGTCGTTCCCTGCAAGCCGGTGACATCCTGCCGGTGGGGCCGGCTCGCACCGGTTTCATCCCACGTCAGGTACCCGAGCAGCTGCGGCCCCGCTTCGGTAAGGACGTCCGATTGCGGATCGTGCTCGGGTTGTACGACTACCGGCTCACCACCGACGGGTTGTCGAGTCTGCTCGAGTCCGACTGGCAACTCACCCCGGTCGCCGATCGCACCGGATTCCGTTACAGCGGACCACCGTTGACGTTCCGGGACCGGGAGCAGCCCTTCGGCGCCGGGTCGGACCCGTCCAACATCGTCGACGCCGGCTACCCGATCGGTTCGATCCAGGTCCCGAGCGGGTCCGAGCCGATCATCCTGCACCGCGACGCCGTCTCCGGCGGTGGCTACGCCATGGTCGGGACCGTCATCAGCACCGACATGGATATCGTCGGACAGTGCGCGCCGGGGACATCGACCCGGCTCGTCGCGGTCGACCTCGACGACGCGCTCGCTGCCCGCACGGATCGTCGGCGCCGCCTCGATCAGGTGCGTGCGGCACTGACCGCCTGAGGCGGATACATCGACCGACAACGATCAGGGCCTTGCTTCCGCTGAAGCAAGGCCCTGATCACGTGTTTGCGTCTCAATATTTGGGCAACGCCACGTATTTTGTGTTCAGGTACTCGTGAAGGCCCTCGGAGCCGCCCTCCGATCCGAGACCCGATGCTTTGATCCCACCGAACGGGGCAGCCGCATCCGAGATCAGACCCCGGTTGACCCCCACCATTCCTGCCTGCAGTGCGGCCGAAACACGCTGCACCCGAGCAAAATCGGTGGTGAACAAGTAAGCGGCGAGACCGTAGTCGGTGGCGTTGGCGGCGGCGAGCGCCTCGTCCTCGGTGTCGAAGCCGCGGATCGCGGCGACCGGGCCGAAGATCTCCTCGGAGACGATCCGTGAGTCGGCGGGCACCTCGTCGAGCACTGTCGGCGCGTAGAAGAAGCCGTTGCCCGGCAAGGGCGTTCCGCCCGTCCGTAGTACCGCACCGTCGGCCAACGCGGCCGACACGAGCGTGTGGACCGCGGCGCGCTGGCGTTCGGTGATCATCGGGCCGACCTCCGAGCCCGGGTCTGCGCCCGCGCCGACACGCAAGGCCTCGATACGTGCGGTCAAACGGTCCACGAACTCGGCACGGACACTGTTGTGCACAAGAAACCGGTTGGCTGCGGTGCAGGCCTGGCCGCCGTTACGCATTTTGGCCGCCATCGCCCCGTCGACTGCGACGTCGAGGTCGGCGTCCTCGAACACCAGCAACGGTGCGTTGCCGCCCAGTTCCATCGAGGTGCGCAGCACACCGTCGGCAGCTCTGGCGAGCAACATCCGGCCGACCGCGGTGGACCCGGTGAACGTCAGCTTGCGCAGCCAGGGATCGGCGAAGACGGTGTCCGAAACCGCGGTCGGATTCTGGCAGGGCAGCACCGACAGCACTCCCGGCGGCAACCCCGCCTCGGTGAGGACGCGCGCCATCAGCAGTGCTGTCAGGGGAGTGGCCTCCGCAGGTTTTACGATCATCGTGTTACCGGCGGCCAGGGCCGGACCGACCTTCCTGGTGATCATCGCCAGTGGGAAGTTCCACGGCGTGATCGCGTAACAAAGCCCTACCGGCTCCTGGACCACACTGATCGCGCCGAAGCCCGACGGCGCGACCGCGTTGCGACCACCGATACGCACCGCCTCCTCGGCGAACCATTCGAGAAAGCTCGCACCGTAAGCGACTTCGCCCCGGCTGTCGGTCAGGGTCTTGCCCATCTCCGCAGTGATGAGCGCAGCGAACTCCTCGGCACGCTCGGTCACGAGCTCGAAAGCCCGCCGCAGGATCCGCGAGCGTACCCGGGGTGGGGTGGAGGCCCAGCCGGGCGCTGCGGCATGAGCGGCCGCCAATGCGGCGCGCGCATCTTCGGCCCCCGCGTCGGCGACCTCGGCGATCGGCTCACCGGTCGCCGGATCGATCACGGGGAACGTTCGGCCATCGGCCGCTTCGACCTCGCTGCCGCCGAGGAACAGGCCATGCACAGCCACCGTGGCGGTCATGCGCCCACCGCCGAGAACAGGTGTGGATGCGAAGAGAAACATGCTGGGTATGCGATCACCGCTGGGCCTCCGTGTGGATTCAAGGGTAGTGACCCTCTCACCTTCCTCGCCGCGGAGGCGTGTGGCAGTGCTCCGGATGGAGTGGACCGGCGCATCGCCTTGGCCTGATCGGGCAGAGACTCGGACCACAGCTATCGCACGACCCCGACTCGGCTCTGGTCGACGGTGAAATCGACTTGTCGGTTCAGCGCCAACGCTTCCTGATACTCGATCTCGCGGAACCTGATGGTGTCGCGGCCCGGTCGCACCTGCCCGACCTTCCAGAGCGCGCAGTGCGGAACGGTGGCGACCACCGCGAATCCACCAGAGGTGTTGGCATCCATGCCCAAAATGGTGAGAACGTCACCGTTGGCCAGCACTCCGCCCATCGGATAGGCGTCGTCGAGCACATTCGACGGATGCCCGCCGGCCACGGTGCCATACCCGGTGGCCCACCGGAACCGATGCGGGTGCAACCGGGTGCCCACCCGATCGGAATTGAGGTCGACCCGCCACGACATGGTGAGCAGATCGCGCCAGTCCTCGTCGGTGAGGAAGTCAGGGGTCGCCCGTGGACCGGCCAGGATCTCGATCTCCCAGTTCGCGGTGAACCGTGGTCGCTGATCCTCCGGAAGCCGCCGGTGGACCGCGGGCTCCTTCTGTGGTGCCCCGAGCACGTCTCCCCGCAACAGGGCGCGGCCTTCGATGCCTCCGGTCCCGGTGATCACCGAGGTGGCAGCGGACCCCAGCACCTCGGGCACGTCGAAACCACCACGCACGGCCAGATAGAGCCGGTAACCCGGCCGACCGGGATTAGCGGTGCGCAACGTATCGCCCGCGCTCACCCGGATCGTCTCCCACAGCGGAACCGGGGCGTCGTTGAGGCGGGCGTGGACGCCCTCCGGTCCGGTGAGCGCGATCTGGGTCTCGGCGAGGAAGGCCACCGACACGGCGACCTTGTCCACCTCCAAGGCGGACACACCAGGATCGTTGCCGACGAGCACGTTTGCCGCGCGGAAACTCAGGTGGTCCATCGGACCTGACGGGAAATACCCGTCGGACAGAATTCCGGTGCGACCCGGCCACGCCTGAACAGTGGTCTGAATACCGGGGTCGATCATTTCCAAGACCGGCCGTCTGATCACGGGACCTCCACTCGGGCCGCGGCGGCGGCGCGTGCGCGAGCCACCTCCGCACTGCGCGGAGCCGAATGCTCCACCATCGCCAGATATTCGGCGACCACGAACTCACCCTCCTCGATCCGATAGCGATAGGTGCCCTCGAAAACTTGCTGTCGCAGGGCGAGCAATTCGCGTTCGGTGACGCGGGTGAAACGAACGCGGTCGCCCGGATGGAACAAGTTGGTGCCCGCGGGATTCAGTCGATCACGGCCGTCGTCCGGCCCGAGGTGGTCTACTCCGATCGGCACCGTACGACCGAACAGTTGGTATCCACCAGGTGATTCGATCGGATACAGCACCACGCAGGGGCCACCTATCCCCACCGCGCCCTCGGCTGTCCACATGCGAGCAGGGTTGTATTTGGGTGCCGACAAATGGGTGCGTGGATCGAGGGCGAACAGCGACGGCAGACCGGGAAAGTACCCGATGAACGCATTCCACCAGGTCGTCGCCAGGAATTCTGTGTAGAACTCTTCCCTCGAAGTGAACCCGTTGTAGCGGACGATATAGTCGACATTGTCGCCGTCGACCACATTGGGTGCGTCCGGCCGGGTGGTTATCCGGTATTGCTGGACCGCTTGTCTGGTCATTTCGTCGTCGAAAGCGATCGGCAATTCGATAACTCTGCTCTGCAGCACGAGTGACGACAGTTCCGGCAAACTCCGCTGCCGTTCGACGAGTTCATCGAGAACGTCCTCGCGATCGACACGGGTGGGGTCGAATCCGATCATCAGGGAACGGAATCCGGGTGCGGTCTCGGTGACCCCATTTATTGGTCGCTGGTCCAGTTCGTTGCGCAGCGCATGCACACGCAGATTCAAAGTGAGATCGAGCGTCATATCACCGTACTCGACGAGCAATTGGTGATCGCCGGCCTGCCGGATGCGAGTGATCGGACGCTGCCCCACGGCTTCCACCGACCGCAGTACTACCGCGGAACTCATAACGTTGTTTTCTCCTCCGCGCATTGCGCTGACGGGTTTCGGCTGATTCGTGCTGCCGATTCGGCAATGCGTGTTACCAATATGTAGCAGCAACCGTAGAGGAGCATCCCATCATCACCACAGTTGATTCGATCGCCCATGCCCATCGGGACCTCGTACGCGCGGCCGTCTCGGCCGAAGGCCCACGCCGGATCGCCGAGTGCCTCGTCGAGGCCATCGGTGGATGGGTTCTGCTGGTCGACATCGACGGCGCGCTGCGCGCGGCCGTGCCCTCCACCGCGCGCTCCTACCTGCCTCGTGTTCGCACGGAACTGGCGCGGTTCACCGAGCATTCCAGCGCCGCCGCCGTGGGCATTTCGCTCCCGGGAGAAGCTGTTTCGATCTTCCCTGTGCAGAGCAGGGGGCGGGTGCGCGGCTACCTCGCGCTCGGCCGCAGCGCCGGACTCGACCCGGACGAGCGGTCCCTGGTCGACACCGCGGGCCTGCTGCTCACCGCTGAGTGGGCCAAGGAAGACGCGCTCGTCCTGCCTGCTCGGCGGCATCGCCGCGCCTTGCTCCAAGTGTTGCTCGAAGGTCGTCGCGACGTAGCCCGGAATCTGGGTGAGATCCTGCGGGTGCCGACGCCCGACGACACCGTACGTGCCGCATTGTTGGGCGTGCCGCGCCACTATCGTGGCGACCTGGTCGAGGCGGTCGAGCAGGACCCTGCGCTGCAACGGGTCGAGACCATCGTCGCCGAGATCCGGCCCGGCCGCGTCGGTGTGGTGCTGTCGGCGGCCGAAGGGGACGTGCGAACCCTCGAGGCCATCCTGCGGCGTGTCCCCTTCGCGCGCGGTGCGGTGTCGGAGCCGACGCCGATCGAAGATCTGCCCGATCAGTGGCGTCGGGTACGCAGCGTGTTCGACGCGGCCTCCGATGTGACCGGACGCCTCTACGAGACGCGCGACCTGTCGGACGCGGGACTGCTGCGGCACCTGCAGAGCGACGACGCGATCGCCTGGGCGAACGCGGTTCTCGCCCCCATCGTCGCGCTCAACGAGGGATCAAAGGTCGACTTCCTGCAAACCTTGCGGGCCTTCCTCGGCAACAACGGCCAGGTTGACTCGTCCGCCACCGCATTGGGAATCCACCGCCACACCCTGCGCTATCGCATGTCGCGGATCGCGGACACGCTCGAGTGGGACCTCGACGATCCCACCGCCCGCGCCGAACTGTGGATGGCCCTGCGGCTCGCGCACGAATGACCCTGCCCCTCAGCGTTCGAGCAATGACTTCAGATGCGCCAGGCCTGCTGAGATGGCGGAATCGAAGGCGTCGGCAAGGTCGGCGGGTTCGAGCTCGGTGCTGTAGACGACGATGGATCGGTCCTCGGCGATCGGCAAGACGTCGACGGTCCCGAGGTGCGTGGTCACCGGGAGGTCACCGCCGACCACCGCGTACTGCAGGCGGCGCCGTGCCGCGTCGTTGGTGACGATCTTCTCGATGAGGGTGGCACCGTCGGCCAGCGTCACGGTGCGCTGGTCGGCGTCGCCGCGGGACTCGATCATCGACGGCATCCAGTGTGCGATGTTGGGTACATCGCCGATCAACTTCCATACGGTGTCGGCGGGGGTGTCGATGACGATGTGTGAGCGGATCTCGGTCACGGGGTTCTCCTCGTGGTCGTGGTGGGTCGGCCCAGCATTTCCCGTCACGACCGGGTTGTCTGTGCGCGGAAAGCACATACGGGGGATCCAGGGTGGGCCATTTCGGCGACACGTCGCGGATTCGGGAATCCGTCGGATTCTTCGAATCGGTTGACGGGCCGTGGACAAGCGGTATACAACTAGTACACACCCCGGAAGTGATCGGCTTCACAGCCGAGCCGGGGCGGGCGGCTCGGTGACTGCGCCAACAGTCACCGAGCCCGGCAGCACCATCCGCATCGCCCTCCGTGCGTCTACGTGCAGGTAGACGCGAGCGTGCGGATCGTCTCGAAGCGACGACGCGACCAGGAGCCGACATGGCAACTACCAAGCCCAAATCTAGCAATCGACGACCACATACCAGCCTTCCGGTGATCGCGGGCTCCAGCCTCGCGGGTACCGCCGTGGAGTGGTACGACTTCTTCCTCTACGGCACCGCCGCCGCGCTGGTGTTCAACAAGCTGTTCTTCCCCTCGCACGACCCCCTCGTCGGCACCATGCTCGCCTTCGCCACCTACGCGGTCGGATTCATCGCCCGCCCGGTCGGTGCGGCAGTACTCGGGCACTTCGGCGACGTCAAAGGCCGCCGGGCCACCTTGATCGCCAGCCTGTTGCTCATGGGGGTCTCCACCTTCCTGATCGCCCTGCTGCCGACCTACGCGTCCATCGGCGTCGCCGCGCCGCTGATGCTTGTCCTGCTGCGGCTCGTCCAGGGCTTCGCACTGGGCGGAGAATGGGGTGGCGCGGTGCTACTGGTCTCCGAGCACGGCGACGCCAAACGGCGCGCGTTCTGGTCGGCCTGGCCGAACCTCGGCCCACCGCTGGGCAATCTGATGGCCGCCGGTGTGCTCTCGGTGCTCGGCGCGACGATGTCGGAAGCCGCGTTCCTGTCGTGGGGCTGGCGCATCGCCTTCGCGCTGTCGGCGCTGCTCGTCGTGATCGGGCTTGTGCTGCGGCTCTATGTGGCCGAGACACCGTTGTTCGAACAGACGCGCGCCGCGACGAGCCCCAGCGTCGCGCGGATGCCGTTGACGGCCGCGGTCCGGGGATACTGGCGCCAGATCCTGCTGGCCGCGTTCACCCGCTTCGGTGAGAACGCCGGCTTCTACATCTTCTCGCTGTTCGTAATCACCTACCTCACCCAGATCCTGGATCTACCCCGCACCACCGGGCTCAACGCGGTGATGGTCGGCATGGCGGTGGCGGTGGTGGCGATCCCGGTGTTCGCGATCCTCGCCGACCGGATCGGGCGCCGCCCGATCTACATCGGAGCCTCGATCGCGACCATCGTCTGGGCTTTCGCCTTCTTCGCTCTGCTCGACACCGAACGCACCGGCGCGATCTATCTCGCGGTGGCAGTCGGGTTGCTCATCTTCGCCGCGTACAGCTCGGTGATCGGGGCCTTCTTCTCCGAGATGTTCCCCACCGAAGTCCGTTACTCCGGTGTCTCGCTGGCCTACAACCTGGCATCGGTGCTTGCGGGCTCGCTCGCGCCGATCATCGCCATCGCCCTCTACGAATATTTCGGCACCGGTCAGGCGATCGGCGTGTATCTCGCGGTGATGGGCGGCATCTCGCTCGTGGCCGCGGTGATAGCGAAAGAGACCCGCACGGTCGATCTGTCCGACGTTCACCAACCGGCGCACGAAAAGCCCGTCGCCACACCGGGTTCGGCTGCCGACGCAGTCCCTGTCACCCCGTAAACGTCCAGGAAAGGGCATCTCATGACGACATCGAAGACCAGCGCCGCGTTCGCACCGGAACTGGCCTACGAGTGGCTCAAGAACACCATCCTCACACTGCCACGTGACGAAGAGATGTTCCTGTCCGAAACCCAGGTCGCCGCCGCCTCGGGCACCTCACGAACCCCGGTGCGAGAGGCGCTGCTGCGACTGGAAGCCGAAGGGTTCATCCGCCGCGTCCCGCACAAGGGCGCCTACATTCCCGCACTCACCGACAAGGACGTCGACGATGTGATGGGAGCGCGCCGGGTCGTGGAGGAATGGTCGATCACCCAGGTCGCTCCGAATCCCGGCGCGGTCCCCGAGCGGCTCCGTGAACTGGTCGCCGCCCAAGCGGCCGACACCGACGCGGTCGAATTCATCGCCCACGATCTCGAATTCCACACCACTGTCATCCGGGCCGCGGGCAACCGCATCATGCACGACTTCTACCGATCGCTGCGCGACCGGCAGATGCGGATGGGTGTTCGGATCGTGCTCGACGACGAACAACGCAAGAACCAAGTGCTCATCGAGCACAGCGCCATCGTCGACGCTCTGGCCGCCCGCGACACCCATGCGGCCATCACCGCAGTTCGTGAGCACCTCGACACCACGCTGTGCTCGCTCAAACAACCAAGACTCTGACTCCGAGGACAATCATGAAAGTCGCACTGGTACAGGTAGCCAGCCCCGACGCCGAGACCCCGGCGCACCGCCTCGAGCGGGTCCGCCGACTGCTCGGCGGGGTCGACACCGACACCGACCTGATCGTGCTGCCCGAACTGTGGCGCGTCGGATACAACAACTTCGACGGCTACCCCGACGCGGCCGAAGACCTGGACGGACCGACCGTACAGACCATTCAGGCCATCGCCCGCGAACGGCAGTGCATCGTGCATGCGGGCAGCATCGTCGAACGCGCCGACGGCGCGAAACTGCGCAACACCGCGATCACCATCGGTCCGGATGGGCGAATTCTGCACCGCTACAGCAAGATCCACGTTTTCGGTTACCGGTCGCGCGAAGTGGAGTTGCTCGCGCCCGGCGAGTCGATCACCGTGGCCGACTCCGGCTTCGGCCCCACCACCGCGACCACCTGCTATGACTTGCGCTTCCCCGGTCTGTGGACCGAGCTCGTCGACGCGGGCGCCGAGATCGTGATCGTGCCCGCCGCCTGGCCGAAAGCCCGCTTGGCGCACTGGCGCCTGCTCACTTCGGCCCGCGCCGTGGACAACCAGGTGATCGTTATCGCCTGCAACGCCGTCGGCACCCACAACGGCGTCGAACTCGCCGGCCACAGCCGAGTAGTGGACCCCTGGGGCGAGGTGCTCGCCGAGGCCGACGACAGCGAAGGCATCACCTACGCCGTCGTCGACCCGTCCGTCGTCGAACGGACCAGAACCGAATTCCCCGTGCTCGCCGACCGGCTCGCCGACTACGGCGTCCTGAACCCGCGAAAGGTGCTCTCATGACCGAGACCGTTGCCGACCTCCTCGGCTTCACCGTCCTGGACTCGGCGGAAACTATTCGCTTCGAGCAGGTCAGGGCACTGGTGGCCGGCTACACCGGTCGCGACGAAGCCGCCGTGCGCCACCACATCGACGAACTCGCGGCCATCGGGGTCGCTCCGCCCGCAGATGTCCCGATGCTCTACCCGATCGACAGCGCCACCCTCACCACCAGCGCCCACACCGCGATCGCGGGCGGCTACACCTCCGGCGAAGTCGAGCCGGTCGTGCTCCGTCACAGCGGGCGCTACTACCTCGGCGTGGGGTCCGATCACACCGACCGCGAATTGGAGACCGTCGACATCGGTGATTCCAAACGCGCCTGCCCCAAACCGGTCGGCGGCACTGTCGTCGAGATCGCCGATTGGGCAAGCTTCGACTGGGACGGTTGCCGAATGCGCAGCCACGTCGACGGAAAGCTGTATCAGGACGGCACGCTGGCCGCGCTGCGCACTCCAACCGACCTACTGACGGTCATCGACGAACGACTCGGCGACGACGGCCGCGACCTGCTCTGCTTCGCCGGCACCCTGCCGCTGCTGGACGGGCAGTTCACGCCGGGCACCCGCTGGGACCTCGAACTCGTGCTCCCCGACGGGCGCACCCTCGCACACAGCTACACCATCACCGAAGGAGCATGACATGCGCACCGGAGCCGACTACCTGTCCTCGCTCAACGACGGTCGCGTCGTCCTCGTCGACGGCAAACAGGTCGACGACGTCACCACCCATCCCGCTTTCGCGCCGGTCGCGCACACCATCGCCGAACTGTTCGACGTGGCCGCCGACCCGGCCAACGACATGCAGTTCATCGCGCCCGAAACCGGGGCTCTCGCCAACCGGGTCTTCGGAATCCCGCGCAGCGCCGACGAACTGCGTGCCCGCCGTACCGCCATCCAGACCTGGGCCAAACACACCCACGGCTGGGTCGGCCGCAGCCCAGACCATGTCGGCACCTTCCTGGCGTCCTTCGCCGCCCACCCCGAGGTTTTCACCGAGGGCACACGGGACTTCTCGGCCAACGTCACCGCGTTCCATCGCCGGCTGCTCGACGAGAACCTCTACGTGTCCTACGCCATCATTCCGCCCCAGGTCTCGCGCGCCACCACCGCTTCCGGGTGGGAAGGCGAATACCTGCAGGTCGGTGTGGTGCGTGAAACCGAGGACGGCCTGGTGGTGCGCGGCTCGCAGATGCTGGCCACCGGCGCGGCGATCGCCGACGAGATCCTGGTGTCGTGCATCAAACCGCTGGGTCCCGACGACCAGGACTTCGCCGTCTCCTTCGTGGTCCCCGCCAACGCGCCGGGCCTCAAGCTGTACTGCCGCCGCCCCTACGCCCCCGCCGCGACCAGCAGCTTCGACTACCCGCTGACCAGTCGTTACGACGAGCCCGACGCTCTGGTCGTGTTCGACGACGTGCTGATTCCCTGGGATCGTGTCTTCGTCGACCGCGACACCGCAGGCGTACGCAAGCAGTTCTTCGACACCGGCGCCCACGCCTTGGGCAACTGGCAGGCCCAGATCCGCTTCGCGACCAAACTCCAGTTCATCGCCGGAGTGGCGCGCCGAGTCACCCAAGTCAACGGTGTCGACAAGATTCCCAGCGTGCAGGAGAAGCTCGGCGAACTCGCCGCTCTCGTCTCCGGGATCGAATCCGCAGTTCTGGCCGCCGAATACACCGCCGAGCCCGACAGTGCGGGCCAGTGGATCCCAGGCAAGCGCGCACTCTACGGCGCGATGGGACTGCAGTCCGAAACCTACCCGCGAGTGCTGGCGATCCTGCGTGACCTCGTCGGCGGCGGAGTCCTGCAACTGCCCTCGAGCGTCGAAGACCTCACCAGCTCGGTCACCGCACCCGACATCACCCGATACGTGCAGTCGCCCGGCGTGACCTCCGAGGAGCGGGTGAAGTTGTTCAAACTGGCCTGGGACATCATCGGCTCGGAATTCGCCGGCCGCCATCAGCAGTACGAGATGTTCTACGCGGGAGCACCTTTCGTCGTCAAGGGTGCCTACACCTACCGCAACTACGGCTACGAGGAGCCGCTGCGCGACGTCGAACAGTTCCTCGCCTCCTACAAGTCCGAAACCGCCTGAAAGGCACCGACAATGGCCAAGCCCGAATTCGAGTTCTTCCCCGTCACCGACGTCGACTACACCGTCTGTCCCGGCGACAACCCGGCGATCACCGAACGCATCCTCTCGCGTGACCCCGAGGGCAACGTCGCTACGCGCATCCTGCGCTATGAGCCCGGCGCAGACTCCAGCCCGATGGGCGTACAGAAGCACGACTTCTGGGAAGAGGTGTACATCCTCGAAGGGTCGTTCACCGACCTCACCCTCGGCGAGACCTTCACGGCGGGCATGTACGCCTGCCGCCCGCCCGGCATGCCGCACGGCCCGTGGCGCACCGACGAGGGTGTGGTCACCTTCGAAGTGCGCTACCACAGCAAGTAAGGCGAAAGCCCATGACACTCCCCGTATTCCACGCACCGACACCAACGGATATGCGACGCAGCATGGGGCGATTCACCACCGGCGTCGCCGTCGTCAGCGCCGACGACGGCACCGGCAACCCCTGCGGCATGACCATCAGCTCGCTCACCTCGGTCAGCCTGGAGCCACCGATCCTGCTGGTCTCCCTCACTCACGGCAGCCGAACCACCGACGCCATCGCCGCCACGTCGGCCTTCGCTGTGTCGATTCTCGGTTCACGTCAGGAAGCCCTCGCACGGCGCTTCGCCACCCGCGGCGGCGCCCGATTCGAAGACATGCCGGTCGACCACAGCCGGTCCGGTCTACCGCTCATCGCCGACGCGTTGGCTCAGCTCGAATGCCGGGTGCACGCCGCGCACGACATCGGCGACCACCGCGTCTTCTACGGCGAGGTGACCGACATGCGATGGCGCGACGGCACCGGGTTGGCCTTCTACTCGGGCCGGTTCGGCGACTTCCACGACTTCGGACACGACGAACTGCCCTGGCTCTACTGAGCGCACCCGCGTAGGGATCGCTACCACGAATGCACACCACCGAGGCAGGTCGCTGCCTACCAGAAGCGGTGCGTGCGAACAACTGGCCGGGCGTGGTCGGCTGCACAGCCGAACACGCAGGACACACGGCGGCTCGGTGGTTGCGCCAACAACCACCGAGCCCAGCAGCACCATCTGCACGCCCCGGTATATCGCCTGAGGCCCAGGTCGACGGAGGAGTGCGGATCGTCAGGTATCGACGATGCGACCCAGGAGTCGACATGGCAACCGCCACCAGTAAATCTATCAATCCCAGACCTCCCACCGGCGTGACCGTCAACCGAGGTGTTGTGGCCGCGCTCGCCTGCGTCGCCACCCTCGTGGCGGGGATGACGGCGGGCTGCTCGGGAAGTGAGAAGTCCGGCGACGTCGACCTCGTCGTCAAGAACGGCCAGGTCTACACCGTCGATGACAACCGGTCCTGGGCTGAGGCGATCGCCGTCGACAACGGCGAAATCATCTACGTCGGCGACAACGCCGGTGCCGAGAAATATGAGCGCGGAGCAGCGAAAGTCGTTGATCTCGAGGGGAAAATGCTCACTCCCGGCTTCATCGACGGTCACAACCACGCCTACTTGATGGCGGAGAGCCTGTTCTGGCTCAGCCTCAACCCGCACAAGACGGTCGAAGCGAAGCAGACGGCCATCCGCGAATTCCGAGCCGAAGACCCGGGGATGCGACAGCTGCGCGGCGTGGGCTGGGATGATATCGACAGCGATGCCCGCGCCCGGGGAGTCCTGCCGAGACAGCTCATCGATGAGGCGGTCTCAGACATACCGGTAGCGTTTATCGAGAACAGTCATCACACCCTGCTCGTCAACTCCAAGGCACTGGAGCTGGCGGGCATCACCAAAGACACACCCGATCCCGCGGGCGCGACGATCGTTCGCGATCCGGTGACCGGCGAACCGACCGGAGAGCTCGAGGAATTCGGTGCTGAGAATCTTGTGATCTCGAAACTGCCCCAGCCTGATTTCACCGTGGAGCAATATCGGAACACTATTCTCGAATGGCAGAAGGTCGCCGCCGCCGACGGCATCACGTCGACCTTCGTTCCGGTCCACTACCCGACCGAGACGTTGCTACAGGCCTTCAAGCAGCTCGACGACGAGAAGAAGCTCACCGTGCGGTTCGACCTCGCGCAATGGGCCGACGAGAACAAAGGTCCTGAGCAGATCGCTCACCTCCAGGACATGCGCGACAAGTACCGAGGTGACAAGTTCAAGCTGGACTCGGTGAAGATCTTCGCCGACGGAGTGGGCGATGCGAAACTGGTCTGGAAGCAGGACGTACTGAACGAGACCGTCGCCGCGGCAGACAAGGCGGGGTTCCGAGTCTATGTGCACGCAATCGGGAACGTAGGCTTCTACCCGGAGGCCAACGTGCTCGACGCCTTCGAGTATGCGGCACGACAGAACGGCACCAGGGACTCGCGGCACGCCATCACCCACCTGGACTGGGTCCGCCCAGAAGATCTCACTCGGTTCAATGCCCTAGGCGTGATCGCCGTTCCGCAGCCGGCCTGGTTCGGCAAAGGCTGGTACGACGACGCGCCCGCACCAGAGGCGAACAACGCCATGATCTTTCGCAGCTACCTCGATGCCGGTGTCACGGTGTCCTCGTCCAGCGACTTCCCGTCCACCGATACCTTCACCCGCGATATGTACCCCCTGACCGGTCTGGAAGCTGGGATGACTCGTCTCGATGTGGATACGGCCACCGAGGCTGACCTCGACAAAGCCAAGAATCCGCAGGAGCGCGCCGAGCTCGCCGACCTGATCGAGAGTTACACCATGGGCGGGGCGACGCTGATTTTCGCGGAGCAGGAGCGCGGTTCGATCGAAGTGGGTAAGAAGGCCGACTTCGTCGTCTTGGACCGCAACCTCTTCGACCTGCCCAAGACGTCCGTCGGCGAGGCCAAGATTCTGGCGACATACTTCGAGGGGCAGGAGATCGTCGGCAGCAACTGAGCCCATCGAGAAAGTAGGACCTCGCTCGACTACGTTTCTCCCTTTCCTACCCGTGTGCCCGGCGTCGATGCCGGGCACACGGGTTCTCTTGCGATTCGTCCGGACTGGAAATTCATGCCCAACATCGCCGACCCGACAACGCCCAAGATCGGAGTGGTTACCGCCCGATTGATCATCGGCGGCAGTGACGAAGGTGTTCTGCCCTTGCTCCTGAGGTTGCGCACAGATCAAGGGCTCACACCCGGTTTGCGTGTCGCCGCTCTGCCCGATAAAGGTTGGGCTCCAATGAATCACGCGCTGATCCGATTCGACAAAGTCTTCGTCCCCGCTGAGGGGTTGCTCGGCGGGACATGGGCCGTGATGGGCGCGCACGGGATGGCATCGACAGTGCCGGTGCGGGCACGGTTCCACCGGGCGATCACGACCCTAGGACAGGGGCGACTCGATCTGGCGGGCACGTCCGCCGCCGGTGCGCGGGCAGGGTTGGCGGTGACGATCAACTACGCCCGGCAACGCCGACCCGGTGGCCGGACCCTGATGGCTGAGCGGGGCACGGTCAGCCGCGACCTGGTCTCGGCGCTGGCAGCGACCTACGCCACCAGCGTGCTCGGCTGGATTCGTGGAATTCGCGCATCGCCTCGGCGAGTTTGTTGCTGGCCTCGGTGGCAGTGGCGCCGTAGCGTTGGATCAGGGTGACTTGCCAGGCTCCGTAGTGGCGCACGGTCGTACGCCAGCTTCCATTGGCTTGTTTGCGAGGTTTGGACGGGGTGCCGAAGGTCCCGACAGGTCGGGCTTGTCGTCCGGGCACGGTTTCTCTTCTCAGGTGGAGTGCGCAATGACGGCTGCCGAGGCGACCCTGAAGGCGCGACTGGTCACGGGGCGTCGGTGGTGAAGCTTGGGGGGTGGCGGCGGTGCCGTGCCGGCTGGACCTCGGGGCGTTGGTCTTCCCAATCTGCGGTGTCGGCCGAGATGGCTGTAGCGGGGCCCGGTTCCTGCCGACGCCAAGCAGGCGATGGTTTTGAGAGGCATGTGCCGGCGTGCGGCAAGATCTGGGCTGGTGAGCCAGGTTTCGTCGTCGGGCAGAAGGGTTCCGCCCGGTTTCGCGGCCGCCGGCAACTCAGAGTCCCCGAACTCTGTGATTCCAGACACAACTACTCGCACGAGTCGTCCAGGGCCGCCATTGGGCGAGAAATAGGTGCTCCTGGCCGGTCTGGTGGACCCTCCTGGAGTCATTTTTGTGCTGTAACTGTGGGTTTGGGCCTAATTGCGCAAAGTGTCCGGACACAAGAAAAACCCCTCCGACCCAGGTCAGAGGGGGTTTTCACTGTCGGGCTGACAGGATTTGAACCTGCGACCACTTGACGCCGGTTCGCGTCGACTCGAAGCTACCGGAAAGTACCCAAAACTACTGGTAGAGCAGGACTTCGGCGCGCGCCGAAGTCTGGTTGCTTCCCATCGTTTCCCGGTGTTTCCGGTTATTTCTGTGTGATTAATGTGTGTTGGGTCGAGTACTACGGACGCGGCTTTGCTGCGGTTTCGAGAAGTCGTCCGCTGGCGTCCGTGCTCGGTCGGTGTGGTGACGATGCACCGGCATGCTGCTCGATGGACGGCTATGGTGCTGTGGCACTGCGGTGTGACGGTGGCTGCTGAGGGCGCGTGATGAGGTGGTGTGTATGTGGAACCGGATGCTGGTCTGCCGTGTTGGTGATTTCGGCTTCGGAGTGGTCGAAAGTGAATGAAATTTGGCTGGTTGGTCTGCAAACGCGCAGGTCAATTAGTGTGCTCCCCGCGCGAGCGGGGATGAGCCCCAGCCCCGCGCGGTCGCACCGTCGACCATCTCGTGCTCCCCGCGCGAGCGGGGATGAGCCCTCGAGTTGGGTGCTGTCTTCGCGATGGTGTCGGTGCATTCGAGGTGAGATCTGGTGTTTGAATGTTGAGCTTGGTGGGGCTCGTGTCGTTCACGACGATCGTTCTCTGTTGGGTTTCGGCATGCGGTTGCGTTGTTGGCCCGCACGGTATGAGTTGGGGGGTGATTCGAGTGCTATCGGTCGCTGGCTACAGCCTCGGAGTGATCTGGCATGGCGTTGCATGGAATGGTATGTTGCGCAGGTCAATTCGCTAGCCATGACCGTGGCGGGAGGCTCCGCGGCCGTGGACAGTGATATCGATCCGAGGCGGGGGAGGACCCATGCGAAAAGCCATCTTTGCCGTTGCGAGCACCTTCATCGGTACTGCTGTTGTGGTGATCAATGCCGGCGCGGCCCAGGCTGATTCCAACAGCATGCTCTGTGTGAAAGGTGGAGGGCACATCGTCGTTCAGAAGATGTATCAGCCGAAGGGTTGGAAGCATGTGTGCCAGGGTGGTAAGTACAACGGGCAGGTTCTGTCGAAGCACTACACCTTCTAAGTCGGCCGCCCAGTAGGGGAGTACCCGAACTGAGAAGGTCGGGGGTTCAATCCCCTTAGCTCCACAATAGATGCAGGTCAGGCCGGGTCCCGAGAAGTCATCGGAACCCGGCCTGACTCGTTTCCCCACCAAGTCACCGACGGTAGGGGCGATCTGGGTCTTGGTCATGTTCACTGCCACCGCGATCGCGTATTCGTGCTTCCAGGTCCCGTATGTCGCCCTTCCGGCTGACCTCACGCCCGACCACCACGAACGCACCCGCCTCGTCGCCACCCGCATCGCGGTGGTCGCGCTCGCGACCCTCGCGCTCGGCGCGGGAGGCCCGGCGATCCGCGACGCTGTCGGCGGTAGCGCCGGGTACGCCGCGATGGCGGTGACGGCCGGCGCGGTGATCGCAACCGGGATGTCGCTGGCGTCCGCCACAGCGGCGCGACCGGCACGACGGTGCTGTCCGCGGCGGCGGTATACCCGGGAGTCTGGGTGTTCGTTGCGATCAGCGTGGCGGGAATCGGATACGCAGAGACTCAGACCTTTTCGTACTCGATCCTGCCCGATCTGATCGATGAGCGCTCAGCACAGTCCGGACTGGTCAATTGATTTCGGTGTCGACGGCTAGGTCGATCGGTGGCTCGTGACGGTGAAAGTTTGATGTAACCAGTTCGCCGAGCTGTGGCCGCTCCTTCCTCGGAGTGATGAAATCAGGGTGCAGTCCGATAGCGCGCCCTGGCAGCATGGCCGGATGCCAGATCTGCTGTGGGACGACGTCAAGAACTTCTTTGACCCCAACCTGATGGGTGCCCTGCCGGATGTGTGGGTGCCGGACGCCTCAGTCGAGGACTGGCAGGCGGTATTCGATCTAGTCCAGTCCAGTGGGTGGCAATGGGACTACAGGGAAGACGACACCATTCGACCGCTGCCTCTTGCCGCGGAGGTACTGCCACGCCCCGCAGATGCGGAGGAGAGTGTCTCGCTGTATGTCCGGCCCGTCCCAGGCGTGCTGATGATCTTCCGTGCGATGTCCGCCACGGAGATCGATTTCGACCTGGACCTTCGCGAGCTGCAAGGTCAGGCTGGGGTGGACATCCTGTGCGACTTCGTATGCGTGCTCGGCCGTCGACTGGGAAAGCCAGTACTTATGGGCGCCGAGGGCCAATATGGTTACCCACTGCTCGGGTTCGACCCGGCAGCCGACCGCGTGGTGCTGCTTGCGGATCCAGTAGATTTAGGAATCTGATAGTTCTTCTTCCGCGTGCCGCCGAGATAGACCACCGCATCCGGGCATTGCAACAATGATCACGGTGTCTGCTTTTCGCCGGCGCAAAGGGATTGCGCGTACCGTGACCGGGCATTTTTAGTGCCGACCGACGAAAATTACGTGGCTCACTGCACCGGTGTTCTAGCGTTGGCACATGGCAATCGCAAGGAAGGATCGTGGTGGGCTATCGCGAATTCCTATGGTGGGTCCGCGAAGACTTGGAGAACTATCATGCGCCCGGTGCAGCGAGCCTTAGGGTTGCGACTGACGATAGACGGATCATGCTCAATTACGTCCTGAACCAAGACGAGGAAGCCCGGCATGTCACCGTGCTGGGTCCCGAGTTTCGCGGAGTGACCCAGCACGGCCCAGCTTTCCGCTTTCGCTGCCCGATGTTCGGCCTTCCTGACGAGATCCGCCCACACACGTGGCCGAATTCATCGCGTGGTGCACCGATCCTGGACCACTCCCAGAGCCCACAGACTGGCAAGGACATGCCCTCACGGCTCCACGGACCTGATGACTCTGTCATCGGCATTATCGGATATTCGCTGGATAGCACGTTTGCGCAGTGAGGTACGAGATTCGGCACTCCTTCAGGGCGCAACCCACTTCCGGGGCCCCAAGCCCTCATCCCCACGTAGACAGGCCAGCCGGTAGTCGGCCTGGCGGCGGGCGTGGTCGGAGACCGTAGCGTGCGGCGCGCGAACAGACACGGCTTGAAGGAGTGAGATATTGATTACACACTCCTCGACGGCCGAGGGGAGACGACAAGTCAGCCTCTCCCGTGCAGTAATCGGTCTGCGTCTGCGTCCACGTCGCTATGACCGAGCCTGTCAGGCATCCTGTAATGCCGAGTTGCGTACACAAGGATGGAGCCCTACTGCCACTCATGCCGGTCGGTGGGGTGAGGGGATTTCGTTGGGACCGAGTGCCTCAGGGGTCGAACCTAAACTGGTCGAGAACTCGCGGGTCGCCTAACGGAGCATGGGCCAGGCACCATGTGGCGAAGTCTTCTCGGCGGTAGCAGGATTCGGCAGGGACGAGGCGAATTTGTGGTCTGTTCGGGTCCATCCACCAGACGAGGAATTCTGTGACGGTGCCCTCGATGGGCCATTTGCTTGTGCTGTTGGGAAGCAGCAGTACATCGACGAATCCGCTGACGGGAAGGCCCAGGTCGATGAAGATGCCAATCGCGCCCGGACGTGGGATCTGAGCGACGGTTCCGGTCAAGCGTTGTCCGAGAACATGGTTGGCGCGCACTCGATCCCAGACGCTGGGGTCGTCGCTGAGATGATCCCAGCTGTAGGGAGCGGACAGTCGATCCTCGTTGTTCTGTTCGGGCACGCCGGTGAGCTTATCCATGGTGGCTCGACTGAAGGCGTTTCATGCACTCGTTGGTTGTGTGGCTTGCACTACTTGCGCTACGGCAGAATCGTGGGGGCCCACTTTTGGCCGTTCTGGTTCGGGTAGTTCACCCTTAACCGGTGCAACCAGATGACCTTGTGGAGATTGAACTGTCGACCGACGAGCGTCGACTGCTGTGGTGGGGTTTAGGTGAGTGGTCGGGCCCCGCCAACTGTAGTGACGCGCTGGCGATCGCGATGGACTTCGAAGGCCGGGCCGACCTTCTCGAACAAGAACGGCGGTTGCGGTCGGCGTTGGAGGCCAGAGAGGTGGTCTGCGCCTTGCCAGGGGCCAGCGCGATGTAGCGCTGGCCGATCAGATTCTGGTAGCGGACAAGGGCTTGGTGTCGTCGAAGATCGTCTGGTCGCTCTGCACGATGAGCGTCACTTTGGCGTTGTAGTTGTCGTCGAGTCCGATCTCCTCGACTTTGCCGACGCGCACGCCCGCCATGCGGACATCGTCGCCGGGCCGCAGGCCGAGTACATCGGTGAAGATCGCGGTGTACTCGCGGGTGTCTCCGTCGACCGTTCGGGCCAGCGTATTCCACACACCCGCGATGACCAGCACCGAGACGACCGCGAAGGCGCTGAAGCTGATCAGTGGCTTGCGGATACTCATGCCCCACCCGCCACCGGGTCGGCCATCCAGAACGCGGCAGTCATCAGCCGGTGATGCGGGGTCTTCACAGCGTGCGCCGGGGATCCCGACATAGACAGCTCCTGTGTGATCTAGGCCAGCCAGCACGTAGACGTGAGGGGTGTCACCAGCATGGAACATTGCCTGACATCATGTCAAGACATAGTGTCAGGACGTGCTGTTGTTAGCCTTGGTCTACGTGGCGGACGGGAATCGAGCGGAGAAGACGATGGCCTCGGTAACACGCAAGACTCAGTCGCGCCGGCAGGACCGCCGTGTCGAGTGGACGCAGCGATTCCTGGCCGCGACCGAACAGCTCATGCGTGAGGGCCACGCGTACACCGACCTCAGTGTCGACAAGCTCGCCGGCGCCGCGGGAACATCGCGGGCCACGTTCTATGTCCACTTCGAGGACAAGGGTGATCTCCTGCGGGGGCTGGCCACCCATGTCTTGGCCGACATCGAATTCGCCGCACGCTCATGGTGGCAGTCCGAGCAACTGCACGACGCCGACGCATTGCTGGCCGCGACCACCGCCATCGTCGCGGTCTACCGCGACCATCAGTTCCTCATTTCGGCGGTGATCGAAGCTGCCGCGTACGACGAGCGCGTTTCTGACGACTACACGACGATGATCAACTCGATCAGCGACGCCACCCGCCAGGTCATCGACCGCGGTCAGTCCGCCGGAACCATCCGCGCACTGCCTGCTGAAACGGTCGCGGGCGCGCTCACCTGGATGGTCGAACGTGTCTGCCATCAGATGGTGCGGGTCACTCCGCCGGAGAACGACTCTGTGATTGCTCGATCGTTGGCCGAGATCATCTGGAGCGCCCTCTACCTCGAAAGTCTCTTCGACGATCAGTGATTCAGTGTGCGCATCGAGGGGTCGGCTCATTCTCGGCGTGCGCTGGTGCTGGTCGGTGGGTGCGTGCTGGCTGCCCTTGTCGGCCGTTGATCGTGTATCCATGAGCTGAACTGCGGTGATGCGACCGAGGGTCGACTGCTGCGTGCGTGCTTTCGAAATCGCTGATCGGAGAAGTCATCTATCGCGCCGCTGTCGCTTCCCTGGATCTTCTGGCGTGGCCTAGACCGTTCTCGTGTCGCTTGGTTTCCCCGCGTTGGCCCGCGCTGATCCCGGTTCACCATTCACCTGACATTGACACTATGTCTTGACAGCGTGTCAATTGGCGGCGGATGATGGTGAGGCCCCTCACGTCAATGTGCTGGGCTGGGTCAGGTCACAGGAGCTGTCTATGTCGAGAAACTCGCGACGCGCTGCACTGTCTTCGTGTCATCGGCTGGCGTTCGCCCTGTTCTGGGTGCTCGGCGCAGTCTGTGTTCTGGCTTCGTCGAATGCCCGGCTGACGTCGTTCGGGCTGGGGCTGATGGCTCCGGGAGGTGGGCTGGCCTACTACGGGCATTGGCCCGAACTCGTGGCATTGACAGCTCTGCTGGTCTGGCTGGCGGGGCGGGGGGAGTGGTCGGTGTGCGCCTACATCTGGTTCGCGATCGCGGCGGTGTCGTTGAGTCACAGCCCGCATCCGGGACACCTCTGGCAGGCGGCGACGTGGGTGATTCCGGTGGTGAGTGTTGTTCCTGGGCTGGTGTGGGTCGGATGGGTGGCCCGGCGGGCGCGCACCGCAGGCTTTGATCATTCGGTCGGACAAGGGAGTTCGAAATGAAGTACACGTTGGTCGGTCGGGTCGTGGTGGTGACCGGAGGTGCTCGCGGAATTGGTTTGACGTTGGCGACCGAGCTGGTGGCCCGGGGGGCATTGGTGGCGATCGGTGACATCGACGACAGCGCTCTGGAGGGCGCGCGGTCTGCTAGCCGAGCCGCGCTGGCCGGGCGATTGGACGTGACGGATCCCGAGTCATGGGGGCGATTCTTGGATTCGGTCGAGTCCGAACTCGGTCTTGTCGATGTCCTGATCAACAATGCCGGCATCATGCCCGCCGGGCCGCTGCTCTCCGAACCCGACGGGGTGACCCGGCGAATCTTCGAGATCAATTCGCTCGGCGGCGTACTGGGCGCCAAATTCGCTATGGCACGGATGGTCCCGCGCGGCGGCGGGCACATCGTCACGATTGCCTCAACCATGGGTGAGTCCGCTGTGCCTGGTTTGGCGACCTACAACGCCAGCAAGGCCGCCAGTATCCGTTTCGCAGATGCCGCGCGGCTGGAGTTCCGCCGCTCGGGGGTCCTGTTCTCCTGTGTGCTGCCCGGTGCAGTGAACACTGAATTGGCCACCGGAATCAGAGGCCCGAAAGGTGTGCCCAACGTCGAGCCCGTGGACGTGGCAGAGGCGGTGGTGGCTGCCCTCGAGTCTGGACGTTCGCGTCCACGGATCTATGTGCCGCGCAGCTTCGGTGTGCTGCTGCGTCTGCAGCAGCTGCTGCCGCGGCGGGTCGGTGAAGCCCTGGCCCGGGCGCTGGGTGCTGAAGACGCCGTACTGCGCGATTCCGACCTGACCGCTCGCCTTGCCTACAACACCCGAGTCGGCCGCAGCTGAACGCCGATCCACAACCGAAGGAATGCCGATGACAATCGCGCCAGACATCCGATTCCCCCCACCCACGGTCACCGAGGGGCCTGCTCTGATCCCACCGCGGAGCCGCCTGGACGGCCCCGTCACGACTCGCCGTCTACGCCGGACCCTCGCCGGATATGCCGTGCTGGCCGGAACTGGTGCGGCCCTGGGCAGATGGGGCCGTGGTCGGGCGGTGAACGCGGGCACCGGAATGGTCTTGCCCGGTGCGGGCTATCTCACCGCTGGCAAGCCGGGGCGATTCTTGGCGACGCAGGCCGGATTCGCCACCTCGCTGGGGTTGTGGCTGGGCAGCGGCAACGTCCTCGCGCCGATCGCGGTCTGGGCCGGAACGGCAGTGACCGCCGCGCGGCACGAGGTGCGGGTGCCCACAGCGAAGACAGCGGTACCGTTGGCTGCTGCCGCCGGACTCGGTGTGGCAGTTGTATTGCGGCGCAGAGCATTTCGCAAAGCCCTTGCCCGGCGCGGCGCTCGCAACGAATATCTCCGGCAACTGCAGAACCCCACCACCTCGGTCGTGGAATTTCCCCGCTCGGCACCGACTCCGGAGGTTCCCGAGCTGGATGCCGAGCAGGTGGCGCAAATGCGTTTCGCTCTGGACCGCGCCCTGCAGCCGGTCCCGGACTTCGCCGGTTTCGATCGCATCGATCAGTTCCAGACGTCCTCGATCCGCTACCAGGTCGCTATCTGTGGATACGCGCTGACCTCGGTGCAGTACTCCCACACCCCGGCCTTTCACGGCTATCTCTCGCTGGGGCAACGCAATACGATCGCCAAGTGGCAGGAGCGCATCTGCTGGGCCTTCTGGTCGAAGGAGAGTCTGTGGGGCCATCTGCGCTATAACCCGGATCCGATTCCGCGCGACGACATCATGGTCTCGGGCTGGCTGGCGAACCTGATCGCCGGATACACAGCCACGACAGGTGATCACCGATATGCCGAGCCCGGCTCGATTTCCTTCAGACACCCGCGGGGGATGCGCTACGACTACGACCTGCATTCGCTGACCAAGATCCTGGCGGACAATTTCGCCGCTTCGTCGTTCGGGTTGTTCCCGTGCGAGCCGAACTGGATCTACGCGCTGTGCAACGGGTTCGGCGTGCTGCCACTGCCCATCCACGACCGGCTCTACGGCACCGACCACGCCGCTGCGGTCCTGCCGGGCTTCCGACGCGGCTTCGAAGAGGAATTTCTCAGCGTAGACGGACGCACAATCGGCTTGCGATCGAAATGGACCGGGCTCACCGTGCCCGCGATGACCTCGGTGCTCTCCGATGCCAGTGTGATCTGGCAGCTGGCCCCGGTGTTCCCCGACATCGCACGGCGCCAATGGGAGATCCTGCGGCACGAGAAACTCGCGGTCGGCGCGGACGGACGACTCGACGCCGAACTGAGCGGTTGGGACAACATCGACACCGGCAACTACCGCCGCAGCAACGTCGGCGCCCTGCTCTGGGTGAAGGCCGCTGCTACCGAACTCGGCGATACCGAGATCGCCGCGGCTGCCGCCGCCCGACTGGCTGTCGAGGGGCGCCCGGTGGTCGAGCGTGGAGTACGCAGGCTCGCTGCCGCCTCCGTGCAAGCCAATCTCGGTCAGCTATTGGCTGGGACAGGGCGCGCGAACGCTCACTTTGACCGGGTCAACCGTCCGCTGCCCGAAGCCTGGGCGCGCGGGCCGATTCTCGACGAGGCCAGCTACCCCCACGTACTGGTCGCCCGTGCGGTCACCGACGGTGCCGCACTGGATCTGGTGCTGCTGCCAGGTGATGGAGCTGGGCGCTTCTCGCTCGGCTTGGACCGCTTGCGTCCGGGAAGTACGTATCGCGTGCGCGGCGGGGTCGAAGAGAGTGTGGTCGCGGCGGCGGACGGTACCGCCCGCATCCAGGTCGACCTCGATGGTCGTCATGAGGTTCGGATAACCCCGGACGCGAGCTGAAAGGATCGAGTCGAATGTGCCCACTGTGCGTGACCGTCGCCGCAGTCATCGGACTGGTCGCCGCCCGACTGCGGCGACGTGACCGGTCCGACGCGGCCGCTTGGCAACCGTCGGATACACCGCAACGCTGATTACTCCGTCGTTGTCCTGTGTCGGTCGTGTGATCGGCACAGGACAACTGCATTTCGGGGTGTGCGTGGCTTCTCATGGCAACAACAATCTGTATCCCGGCGACCTGCCGGTCGCCGGGATACAAAATTTTCAGTTCAGTCCGCAGACGGCTTCGAGATCGTCGAAGGACTGGCCGGTATAGGCCGCGAGGCGCTGTAGATGTGGCAGAGAATCCCGGTCGCCGGTGAACCCGATGTTGAAGCGTCCGGCTGCGGTGAACGCCGCGACGAACAAACCGACGCCGTGGAAGGCGATGGCAAGCGGGAACGCTGCTTCCATGCGGGAACCGGCCATAAACATGTCCTGGCCGGATACCGCCACATTCGACACCGCGACGTTGTAGGGCGGGGCGGTGCGGCCACCGAGGCCGAGCAGGTTCTGCAGCACGAACGGTCCCATGAACGAGCCGCCCGAGAGTGGGATGACATGGGCAGGCAGGCGACGCAATTCGGCTTTGGCACGGTTGCTGGATCTGTGGACCGCGGCCAGCCGGGCGGCCGGATCGGCGATGTCGGTGGCCAGGTTCATGACTGTCATGGTGAACGCGTTACGGGTGTGTCCGTCGTCGTCGGTGCGGACGTTGACCGGGATGCCCGCGGTCAACGTCCGCACCGGCACAGAGCCGACTTCGGCGAGGTAGCGGCGAAGGCCGCCGCCGACGATCGAGAGGAAGACGTCGTTGACCGTTGCGCCCGCACCCGCTGCGACCGCCGTGATTCGGGCCAGCTCGAGGGATTGGGTCGAAAATCTGCGTTGGGCACCGATGCGACCGTTGAGCACCGTCCGTGGGGCGAAGAACGGTACCGCCAGATCTGTCTGACCGCTGCGCTGGTCGCGGATCATGCGGCCGGCCAATCGGGTCAGCGCCGCGGTGACGACCAGCGTGTGACCGATGCCGCGCCGAGGGGCGTGTGCGCGGGCCCGGTTCGGACGCTGTGTCGGCGCCAGGCTCCAGATCGGTCGCACCACCGGGTCGAGCGGGTCTGTGCTGAGCATTTCCTGGGCGCGCATGCCGCCGCCGACGCCATCCATCAGGGCGTGGTGCACCTTGAAATACAGTGCCCAGCAGGGCTGATCGAATCCGTCGATGACCGTCCACTCCCACAACGGCCGCTCCGGGTCCAGCGGCTGGGAGTGCAGGTTCGACACCAACGCACCGAGCTCGCGCTCCCCACCCGGTGCGGGCAGAACCACATGGCGGCAGTGGTAGTCGAGGTCGACCTGATCGGAGTCGAGGCTGTCCCAGGCAGGCAGCAATGTCTGCAGCGGCGAGGACCGCAGGCAGTAGTTGAACGGAGGCACCACGGTGTCGACTGCCCGCATGGCCGAGACCAGGTCACGGATGTAGGTCGCCGGTGCGTTGTCGGGGAGCCGGAAGCGCACCAGCACCCCGACGTGCTGGGGGCTTCGTCGCGACTCCGCGGCGAAGAAGACCCGATCGGTGACCGCCATCTTCGGTCGGGGTGAAGCACCGGTGCGGGGGTTTGCGCGGGGGACGGCGGCCGCTGGAACCGGCGGCTGGTAGGCGCTGATGGTCAACGAGTCCTCGACTTTCGGGTGGGGTGTGGTCGGCCGATGCCGGAAGGGGAGCGGACATCACACCGATCGCCGTTGACCGTTGTGCTGGATGGGAGCGTTTCAACGCTGGTGTCGCGGTCCGGTGCGTACAGCGGTCAGTTCGCGTTCGGCGGCGCGCAAGATGAGTCGGAATCCGACTCCCATCGCCGCCGCGATCACGCTGGTCAGCAGTCGGCCTACCAGAGGCGTGGTGAATACAAGATCGATTGACCAAGTGATCTCGGTGCCAGCCGCTGTCTCGGCGAGTACGACTGTGCCGCCACGATGTGGCAGTGATGGGCGGCTGCTGAGGACGGTGTATCGGATGCGACTGGGCCGCCGGTATTCGACGATCTCTTCGACGAAACTGCCCCCGAGCGTGGCGACCTCGCGACGGGAGCGAACACCGAAGCGATCGTGGGATCCCGCGGCGAGCAGCCGGGCGTGGCGAATGCCCAGCGCCCGTGGGTAGTTGGTTGCGTCGGCGAGCCAGTCGAAGACGCTCTCGATCGGTGCGCGAATGGCACGGCGTGCGACGATCACTGCTGGACTACCTCACGGATTCCGGTCTGATAGGCGGACAGATCCACGCGCGCCGTTGCGCGCGCGTAGGCGATGTGTGACCCCGGCCAGACTGCGACGACCTTGCCGTCGGGGGTGTGATACCAGCCGGCACAGCCGCTGGTGAAGACCGTCTGCGAGAGCCGGTGCTGCAACCGCTCGTTGTACTCGTTCTGGACATTCTTGCGAACGTCGAGCCATTTCCCTGAACGCGCGCTGTACTCGATGGCCATCCGCGCATAGCGGGCCTGCTTTTCGAGCAGGAAGATGATCGTGTTGGTCAGCGAGCCGGTGTTCGGGCCGTAGATCATGAACAGATTCGGGTAGCCGGACACGGTGACACCCAGGTAGGCCTCTGGCCCGGACTTCCACTCGGCGTGCAATTTGCGCCCGTCCCGACCGGTGATGTCGATGGGGGCGAGGTATTCCGTGGCAGAGAAACCGGTGCACCACACGATCACGTCTGCCTCGACGGTGGTGCCGTCGGCGAGGACAAGTCCGGTTGGGGTCACCTCGGATACGCCGTGGGTGTGCACCGATACGTGCGGGCGGTCAAGGGCTGGATACCAGTCGCTCGACAGCAGCAGCCGGTTGCAGCCGGCCTTGTAGTCGGGGGTGACTTTGCGACGCAGTACTGGATCGGAGATCTCGCGGCGGATCTTGAACCGCAACCAGGCGTGCAGGCCGACGCGCAGCGGATCGAACCGGTTGTAGATCAGGGGTACCCGAGATTCGTACCAGAGCCATTCCAGGTTGTGCTGGGCTCGCGCCAACCCGGGGACAGTGCGCAGCAGCCGGCGAATGCCCGGACTGGTCTTGTGATTCCACTTGTTGCCGATCCAGTTCGGAGACCGCTGGACCACGTGCAGCGCGGCCACCTGATCGACGATCGCCGGCACGATCTGTACGGCGCTGGCCCCGCTGCCGACGACGGCGACTCGCTTGCCGGTCAAGTCGACAGAGTCGTCCCACTCGGCGGAATGGAACTGCGGACCCTGGAAGGTGTCCCGGCCTGGCAGGTCCGGCACCTTGGGCCGCGAGAGCTGGCCGGTAGCGCAGATCACGGCATCGAATCGATGCTGCCGCCCCGATGCCAGCTCGATGAGCCACTGGCCTGTTCGCTCGTCGAAGGTCGCCGCGACCACTTCGCTGTTGGTGCGGATCTTCGGCGTGACTCCGTATTTCGCGGCGGTTCGCTCCAGATAGGCCCGGATCTCATCCTGCGTGCCGAACCGCTGCGACCACTCCGACTCGAGTTCGAACGAGTACGAGTAGGTCGACGACGGGACATCACAGGCGGCGCCGGGGTAGTGGTTGGCGCGCCACACACCGCCGACCCCGTCCCCCTTTTCGAAAACGGTGTAGTCGTCGATGCCGTGTCGCCGCAGCTCGATCGCCGCGGCCAGTCCGCCGAATCCGCAGCCGATGATCGCCACCGACGGGGCGATGACGGGATGGATTCCGTTGCTGCTCATGCCAGGTCCAGTTTCTCGAGGGTACGACGGACCACCTTGCCGGTGGCATTGCGGGGAAGCTCGTCGAGGAAGATCACGTCGCGCGGCACCTTGTAGCGGGCCAGATGCGCGCGCACGTGATCTTTGACCGCGTGCGCGTCCAACGACGAGCCGGGCGCAGCCACAATGACTGCGCGCAGGCGTTTGCCGAAGTCGCCGTCGGGGACACCGACGACGGCGGCATCGTGGACGCCGGGAAGGGCTGCGAGCAGGTTCTCGACCTCGAGCGGGTAGACGTTCTCGCCACCGGAGACGATCATGTCGTCGTCTCGGCCGTCGACGTGCAACAGGCCGTGGCGATCGAAATGGCCCATGTCTCCGGTGGACATGTACCCGTCGATGATCTGCTTGGTGCGTCCGTCGGTATAGCCCTCGAACGGCGCCGCGGTGCGTGCGAAGATCCGGCCCTTGACCAGGGGGCGCTCGATTCGACGGTCGTTGTCGTCGAACAGTGCGACCTGCGCTGTCACCGGTGGGCGGCCGACGGTGCCGGGCGCCAGCCGCAGTTCGGCAGGCTGTGCCACCGAGCAGATGGCGACCTCGGTGGAGCCGTACAGGTTGTAGAGCACCTCACCGAACGCGTCCTGGATCCGTTCGGAGAGTTCGGGCGACACCGCCGACCCCGCCACAGCGATCACCCGCAGCGCCGACAGGTCGTAGCGGGCGAGTACCTCGGTGCCGAGCGCGAGGATGCGATTGAGCATCGTCGGTACCGCGACCAGCATCTCGGCCCGATGCGCCGCCAGCGTGGCCAAGGTCGTTTCCGCATCGAAACGGCGCATGGTGACCACCTGGTTGGCCAGCGCGGCGGCGATGGTCCAGGTGGCGAATCCGGTGCTGTGGAAGATCGGTGAGGCGATCAGCACGGTGCCGCGACGCGGAAACGGAATTCGATCGACGAACATCGCGCTGGTGACCGGGCTCAACGAGGTGCGGGGCGCACCCTTGGGCAGGCCAGTGGTTCCGCTGGTCAGGATGATGAATCCACCTGGTCGTTCGGGCGGAGCAGGCAACTCGGTTCCGGCAGAGGCGATCAGGCCATCGATGGTCGGTGTGCCGAGCGAAACTGTGGGTGCCGAGTCGGTCCAGGTGAGAAGCCGAGGTAGGTCGGCGGGCAGCGCCGAGAGCAGGTCGGTGAACTCTTCGTCGTGCAGCACTGCGCGGACCTTCTCGCGCACGGCGACCTCGGCGAACTGTGGTCTGGCGAATCCGGTGTTCATCATCGCCAGCCGCAGGCCCGCGCGGCCTGCCGCGCTGATGGTCAGCACCAGACCGCGGTGGTCGCGCGCGAGGACCCCGATCACAGATCCCGGCCGCAAGCCCCGCGCGAGCAAGGCGTTGGCCAACGCGTTGGACTGCTTGTCGAGCTCGCGGTAGGTCAGGACGCCGCGCTCGTCGACCAGGGCAGGCGCATCGGGAAATTCCTTGGCAGCCTTCATGATCAGTGTGGCCTGGGGCCCATAGCGCCGATTACTGCGTGCTGTCCACAGCACACGATCGGGGCGGGTGAGATCGATGACGCCGGAGCGGTGCAGCGTGGCCACCGCGCTGGCATCGGCCGCAGCGGTGTGGAGTCGCTCGCGAATTCTGTTGGAGGTCAACGGCATTGTTCGACTTTCTGATCGGAGTGCGCCCAGCGGCGGCTGATCGTCACCAGGTCCACCTGCGGGTGCCCCGGGCAGCCAGCACGCGCAACGTGCGGCCCAGCACTGCGGTGGCCGCCGTGCTGTAGGGGAACCAGAGCAGGTGGCGCTGATAGGAGAGAGGGATTCGTGCGGCGGTGACCGCTTGCGGGCGGCAGTACTTCAGCACGGCGTCGCGGCCGCCGAAACGGCCGGCCAGGCCCGACTGCTTCCACCCGTGCATCGGTGCCGACAGCAAGAACACGTTGGCGTGGGAATCGTTGATGTTCACCGCGCCGGCCTCGAGCCGCGCGGCGATCCGCTCGGCGCGGGCGCGGTCGCTCGACCACACGCTCGCCGACAGGCCATAGTCGCTGTCGTTGGCCAGCCGCACCGCCTCATCCTCATCGGCTACGGCCAGCACCGGGATCAAGGGGCCGAAGGTCTCCTCCCGCATGCACGCCATCGACGGGTCGACGTCGATCAGAACCGTGGGTTGCACCCAACGTCGTGACCGATCGTGGCCGCCGCCGGACACCACACTCGCGCCCGCAGCCACCGCCTGGTCGAGATGTTCCACGACGATGTCGAACTGGTCGGCAGTCACCAGGGCGCTCAGATCTCGGCCTTCCTGGAGCGAATCGACGTGCGCGGCGAGCTTGGCCACGAACTGCTCGAACACCGGCTTCTCGACGAAGACCCGCTCGATGGAGGTGCACATCTGCCCCGCATTCGCCAGGGCGCCCCAGGCGATTCCTCGTGCGGCGTGGTCGAGATCGGCGTCGGCCAGCACCAACGCGGGGTCCTTGCCGCCCAGCTCGAGTCCGCACGGAATCAGTCGCTGCCCGCAGCGTTGCGCGATGGCACGCCCGGTTCGTGAGGACCCGGTGAACTGCACATAGTCGACCTCGTCGACCAGTGCGCGCCCGATCGTGTCGTCACCTGCCAACACCGAGAACACCGGAGGCGCGCCGATGTCGCCCCATCCCGACACCGCGGTGATCACGCTGCCCGGCGTCGCCGGAGCAGGTTTCACTACGACCGCGGCGCCGGCGAGCAGGGCCGGAATCGCATCACACAACGACAATCCGAGGGGGAAGTTCCATGGCGTGATCACGGCGACCACCGGGTACGGGCGATGGGTGACGGTGGCTGTCTTCAGAGCTCCGAGCAGATTCGCCGGAGTGACCCGCTCGGCATCGAGACACCGCACTGTCGTGCCGGTCAGATAGTTGATCAGTTCGATCGGCACCATGAACTCGATCTGGGCTTCGATCAGCGGTTTGCCGACCTCGGACGCCAGCTGCGCCACGATCGTGTCCTGGTTGTCGAGCAGCCACTCCGCGTAGCGGCGCAGCCAATGGATGCGCGCCGCCACGCCGGATTGCTCCCATTCGCGTTGTGCGGCACGAAGCTGCTCGACGTGGTTTGGCACGTCGATGGATGATCGGCCGCTGTGCGCGGGCGGTCCCTCCATAAAATTGGTCTGCATCACCCGGTCCCTTGTATGTGTCGGCTGTCACCGAGGCTAGGGACGCGAGGCCGGGGATTCCATGAGCAGAACAGTCAATACTTGTTAATTTCGGACACGAGGGTGATGATCACTCCATGACCGATCGGCTCAATCTGCAACGCTCGATCGCCAGCGCGGTGATCCTCACCGATCTCGCGGCCGAGCAGGGTATGAGCGTGGCTCAGTGCCTCGACAACACCGGCATCACCCCTGGTGATCTCGATGACCCGGCGGCGGAGATCCTGGCTCGCCAGGAATTACGCCTGGTGCAGAACGTCGTCGCCGCCCTCGGACACGTGCCCGCCCTCGGCCTCGCGGCCGGCCGCCGATATCATCTGCTGGCCCATGGCATCTGGGCCTTCGCTGTGATCAGCAGTCCGACGGTGCGCCACGCTTGGCGGGTCGGGGTGGAGCTGATGGACATCGGCTTCTCGTTCGCCCGCTGGCGCTTCGATGAACGGCAATCCGAGGCGGTGGCGACTATCGACTACTCTGCGGTGCCCGTCGAGGTCCGCACCTTTCTGCTCGAACGCGACATCGCCGAAACCATCACCGTCGATCGGGAAGTGTTCGGCCATACCGTGCCCCCGAGCCGCGTAGAACTGTCTTGCCCACAGCCGGCATACACCGACGAGTACGTCGAGCTGCTGGGGACGATGCCGGAATTCGACGCACCGGTTACTCGGCTCGCCTTCACCCAGGACGTGCTCGATCTACCACTGCCGCACGCCAACCCGCACGCCGCGGTGATCGCGGAACGTCAAGCCGCCGACATCATGCAACGACGCCTCGCGCGCCAGGGCATCGCTGCGAAGGTTCGCGAGATCCTGCTCACCCGCGGCGTCACGACCCACCAGGAACAGGTCGCCGCCGAACTCCGCATCAGCGTCCGAACGCTGCATCGCCGCCTGGCCGAAGAGAACACCTCCTACCGTGAACTCGCCGCGGAAACGCGTCAACTCCTGGCCGAAGAACTCCTGCGGATCGGCACCACGGTCGAAGACGTAGCAGTCCGCCTCGGCTATGCCGACGCATCGAGTTTCACCCACGCCTTCACCCGGTGGACTGGGACGACTCCAGGGCGCTTCGCTCGCGATCGCCGCTGAAGCCGGAACCGGCGAGGGCGTCGGCTCGCCGTGAAGCTATCGCGTGGAGTGGCTCCGCGCCGAGGTCATTTCTGGCCGGCGCGAGGGATCTCGGTTTCGGTGAGGGCGCCGGCCGACTCGACCACCTCGGCGTGCCTCGCCGCGGTATGGGATGAGTTCGGCTCGTTGCTGCCGTTCATGCGCGGCCTCCCACTCACCGTGTTAGCTGGCGGTGCGCCCGTCACGATGGCATACAACACCCGAGTTCGGTCAGTTATGAGCCCATCATGGCAGCCGGCAGGGGGCGCTGCCGAGATACACCATCAGTACGCCTACACGCCGGGCGAGGTAGTTCGTGGACACCGCTTGTTTCACGCGGCCGAATGTCCATGGGGAGAGCGTGACCGGTCGCTCTGCCGGTCAGAGAGAGCGTGCGATGAGATCTTTCATGACCTCGTTGGCTCCGGCGTAGATACGGGAGATGCGTCCATCGGCCCACATTCGTGCGATCGGGTACTCCTCCATGTATCCATATCCCCCGTGCAGCTGGACGCACCGATCGATCACATGGGATTGCTGGTCGGTGGTCCAGTACTTGACCATAGCGGCCGTTTTTACGTCCAAGACTCCACGTAGGTGCTTGTCGACCGCGGAGTCGACGAATGTGCGGACCACCTCGGCGATGGTCGCGCACTCGGCGAGCTCGAATCGGGTGTTCTGCATTGCGAACAACGGCTTACCGAACGCAGTGCGCTGCTTGACGTAGGTCAGTGTCTCATCGACGGCGGCCTCGATCGCCGCCGCGGCTGCGACGCCGCAAATCAAGCGTTCCTGGGGTAGTTGTTGCATGAGCTGGATGAATCCCTGACCTTCGGCGGTTCCGAGCAGATTCGCGCGCGGTACACGCAGGCCGTCGAAGAACAGTTCGGTGGTGTCCTGGCCCTTCTGGCCGATTTTCTTCAGCAGTCGGCCGCGCTCGAATCCCGGTGTGTCGTCGGCGACTTCGGCGACTACCAGCGAGACCCCCTTCGCGCCCTGAGCCGGATCGGTTTTCACCGCGATGATAAGCAGATCGCAGTTGCGGCCGTTGGAGATGAAGGTCTTGGCGCCGGTGATCAGGTAGTCGTCCCCGTCCTTGACGGCTTTGGTGCTGATGTTCTGTAGGTCGGAGCCGGTGCCGGGCTCGGTCATGGCGATGGCGCCGATCCACTCGCCGGATGCGAGCCTCGGCAGCCAGCGTTTCTTGTTCTGCTCGGAGGCGTAGGACAAAATGTAGTGCGGCACGATGCCGGTGTGTACACCGAGTTGCATCGCGGAATCGCCGCCTTTGACCTGCTCGGTGAACAGCACCGCCTCGTGGGCGAAGGTACCGCCACCGCCGCCGTACTCCTCCGGAACCGACATGCACAGCAGGCCCAGTTCTCCTGCTTGCCGGTACACCTCCCGGTTCGGGTAACCCTGTTCTGCGAACTCTTCGCGGTGGGGAGCGACGGTGTCGACGAAGAAGTTGCGCGCCAGTTCGGCAAGGCTTTGCAGCTCTGACCGGTCGTCGGGGGCATGGCCGGTTGGGGCAGTGCTCATCAGGATTCTCCTCGTTGGTCGGCGCTCGGCGTAAAGCGTGACGCCACTGTTGGCGATTTGTCAACAGCGGCCGAGGTAGGGCGGAAGGACTTGTATGGCAACTGTTGACAGAGCGCCAACAAGTTGCGAAGGTTGGAAAATACTTGGGCATCCAACTATTTGACTTCCTTTGGATTCGCCTTCGGGCGATGACCTCGACTGAAGAGGGCAGACATGGTTCGCGAACTCACACACTTCATCCACGGTCAGCACGTCAAGGGCGCTTCGCGCGCGTTCGGTGACGTGTTCGACCCCAATTCCGGCCAGGTGCAGGCCACGGTTCCGTTGGCGAATACTGCCGAAGTCGAGGCGGCGATCGCCGACGCCGCGGCGGCGCAGCCGGTGTGGGCGGCGCTCAACCCGCAGAAGCGGGCCAGGGTGTTGATGAAGTTCGTGACCTTGGTCAACGCGGAGATCGACAGCCTTGCGGCCTTGCTGTCCTCGGAGCACGGCAAGACCATCGCCGACGCGAAGGGCGATATCCAGCGTGGCCTCGAGGTGATCGAGTTCGCGGTGGGTATCCCACACTTGCTCAAGGGTGAGTACAGCGAGAGCGCCGGCACCGGCATCGACGTGTACTCGATGCGTCAGCCGCTCGGCGTGGTCGCGGGCATCACCCCGTTCAATTTCCCGGCCATGATCCCGCTGTGGAAGGCCGGTCCGGCGTTGGCGTGTGGAAATGCCTTCGTGCTCAAGCCTTCCGAGCGCGACCCGTCGGTGCCGTTGCGGTTGGCGGAGTTGTTCCTCGAGGCGGGACTGCCGCCGGGGGTGTTCAACGTGGTCAACGGCGACAAGGAAGCCGTCGACACCATCCTGCGCGACCCGCGGATCAAGGCTGTCGGCTTCGTCGGATCGACCCCGATCGCGCAGTACATCTACGAGACCGCGACCGCGAACGGCAAGCGGGCCCAGTGCTTCGGGGGTGCGAAGAACCACGCGATCGTGATGCCCGATGCCGACCTCGACGATGTCGCCGACCAGCTGATCGGCGCGGGTTACGGCTCCGCGGGCGAGCGCTGCATGGCGATCTCGGTGGCCGTGCCGGTGGGGGAGGAGACCGCGGATCGGTTGGTCGCCAAGTTGACCGAGCGGGTGCACAAGCTCAATGTCGGCCGATCCGACGATCCCGGCGCGGATTTCGGCCCGCTGGTGGGCCGTGACGGAGTGGACCGGGTGAACAACTACGTCCAGATCGGTGTCGACGAGGGCGCCGAACTGGTGGTCGACGGCCGCGGTTTGGTCGTCGAGGGTGCCGAGGACGGCTACTTCGTGGGTGCCACACTGTTCGACAGGGTCACCGCCGATATGCGGATCTACAAGGAGGAGATCTTCGGCCCGGTGGTCACCGTGGTGCGCGCCGCCGACTACGCGGAGGCATTGCGGCTGGCCGACGAGCACGAATATGGCAACGGCGTGGCGATCTTCACTCGCGACGGCGACACCGCCCGTGATTTCGCCGCCCGGGTGCAGGTCGGCATGGTCGGCATCAACGTGCCGATCCCGGTGCCGATTGCCTATTACACCTTCGGTGGGTGGAAGCGATCGGGTTTCGGTGATCTCAATCAGCACGGCCCGGATTCGATCCGCTTCTACACCAAGACCAAGACGGTGACCCAGCGCTGGCCCGCGGGGCTCAAGGAGTCCAACGCGTTCGTCATCCCGACGATGGACTGACCCGATGCTCACCCTGAACGACGACGAACGCGCGATCGTGGAGACCGCACGTCAGTTCGCCGACGAGTTCTTCGCACCGCACGCACTGGAGTGGGACGAACGCAAGCACTTTCCAGTGGATGTGCTGCGCAAGGCGGGGCCGGTCGGGCTGGGCGGTATATACGTCCGCGAGGACATAGGTGGCTCTGGGCTGCGCAGGCTCGACGCGGTGCGGATCTTCGAGGAACTTGCCACAGGATGTCCGACGATGGCGGCTTACCTGTCGATCCACAACATGGCGACGTGGATGATCGACGAGTATGGCACGGAGTGGCAACGCCAGACCTGGGTACAGGACATGGCGTCGATGGAACTACTTGGCAGCTACGCCCTCACCGAGCCCGGTGTCGGTTCCGACGCGGCAGCGCTGAACACCAAGGCTGTTCGCGACGGCGACGACTATGTCCTCAGCGGTGCCAAACAGTTCATCTCGGGCGCCGGAGCCAACGATGTCTACGTGATGATGGTCCGTACCGGAGGTTCTGGCCCGCACGGGATATCGGCGCTGATCGTGCCGGCCGACACGCCCGGATTGAGCGTCGGTCCGAACGAACGGAAGATGGGCTGGAACGCGCAGCCGACCAGGCAAGTAATTCTCGACGATGCGCGGGTGCCAGTGGCCAACCGGCTCGGATCAGAGGGTGACGGTTTCTCGATCGCGATGAACGGCCTCAACGGCGGCCGGCTCAGTATCGCCGCCTGCTCGGTCGGCGGTGCGCAGTCAGCACTGGACAAGTCGGTGCGCTATCTGTCCGAGCGGCAGGCCTTCGGCAAGTCGCTGGCGCGCAACGAGGCGTTGCGCTTCACGTTGGCCGATATGCGGACCGAGTTGGAAGCGGCGCGGACGTTGCTGTGGCGGGCTGCGGCAGGGCTGGACGCTGGGGCGCCTGACAAGGTCGAGCTGTGTGCGATGGCCAAGCGGTTCGCCACCGATACCGGTTTCGAGGTCGCCAATAAGGCGCTGCAGCTGCATGGCGGGTACGGCTACTTGCACGAATACGGGTTGGAGAAGATCGTCCGCGACCTGCGCGTGCATCAGATCCTTGAGGGCACCAACGAGATCATGCGGGTTGTCGTGGCTCGTGCGTTGACAGGAGCGGCATGACCGACGAACCCGAAGTGCTGATCGCCACCGAAGAAGGCCTCGGTCTGATCACCCTGAACCGGCCCAAGGCCATCAATGCCCTGAGTCATCCTATGGCGTTGTCCATCACCGAGGCTCTGCGGGCGTGGGCCGACGACGAGTCTGTGCGCGCTGTCGTGGTCACCGGTGCCGGCGAGCGCGGGCTGTGCGCGGGCGGTGACATCGTCGCCATCCACGCGGACGCCAAAACCGGGACAGCAGGCCCTGATTCACCCACGGGTGTGTTCTGGCGCGACGAGTACATCCTCAACGCGTTGATCGGGCGCTACCCCAAGCCGTACATCGTGATCATGGACGGCATCGTGATGGGTGGTGGTGTCGGGCTGTCCGGGCACGGCAGTCACCGCATCGTCACCGAGCGGTCCCGGATCGGCATGCCCGAAGTCGGCATCGGATTCGTTCCCGACGTCGGTGGCACCCATCTGCTCTCGCGCGCACCCGGTGAAGTCGGCACCCACGTCGCGCTCACCACCGCCCGCATGACCGCGGGCGATGCCATCGCGGCCGGGTTCGCCGACCACTATGTGCCATCCGCGGCCATGCCCGCGTTGCTCACTGCGCTGCGTACCGCGACCGTCGACGAGGCGATTGCCGCCGTCGCCGAAGCCGCACCGCCGTCGGATCTGCTCGCTCAGCAGAGCTGGATCGACGGCTGCTACAGCGCCGACACGGTCGAGGAAATCGCGGCACGCTTGCAGACTGCCGATTCACCCGAAGCGACCAAGGCGCTCGAGAACCTGCTAGCGAAATCGCCTGTGGCACTGAAGGTCACGCTGCGCGCACTGCGGTCGGCGCGTGAGCTGACAAGTCTCGAGGAGGTGCTGAACCAGGAATACCGGGTCTCGGTCGCCGCGCTCGGCTCGCACGACCTTGTCGAGGGGATCCGCGCCCAGGTCATCGACAAGGACCGCAATCCACGGTGGAGCCCGGCGACCTTGGCCGAGGTCGCCGACGCGGAGGTCGCAGCGTACTTCGCCGGACTCGGGGCGAAAGAACTCGGTCTGATGGCACAGGAGGCACAGTGGTGAAGAAGATCGGTTTCCTCGGGCTCGGGCACATGGGTGGGCCCATGGCGGCGAACCTGGTGAAGGCGGGCTACGAGGTGTGCGCCTTCGATCCGGCACCCGCGGCACAGGAACGGGCTCGAGCCGACGGTGCGACGGTGATGACAACGGCACGGGAAGCGGCGGTGGACCGTGACGTGGTGATCACCATGCTGCCCGACGGCAAACTCGTGCTCGATGTCTACGCCGAACTGCTGCCCGCCGCCGAACCGGGCACCCTTTTCATCGACTGTTCCACGATCGATGTCGCCGACGCGAAAGCTGCTGCCGCCCAGGCGGAAGCGGTCGGCCATCGACCTTTGGACGCGCCGGTCTCCGGCGGGGTGGCGGGTGCGACAGCAGGCACCCTCACCTTCATGGTCGGCGGAGCGACAGCGGACTTCGCCGAGGCGCGCGAGGTGCTCGAGGTGATGGGCGGCAAGGTTGTGCACTGCGGTGAGGCCGGCGTCGGGCAGGCCGCCAAGATCTGCAACAACATGCTGCTGGGGATCTCGATGATCGGGCTGTCCGAGGCGCTGGTGCTCGGGGAGCGGCTCGGTCTGAGCCACCAATCGTTCTTCGATGTGGTCTCCACCGCATCCGGGCAGAGCTGGGCTCTCACCAGCTACTGTCCGGTCCCCGGCCCGGTGCCGGCCAGCCCGGCCAACCACGACTATCAGCCGGGCTTCGCCACCGCGCTGATGTCCAAGGACCTCACATTGGCCGCGAATGCCTTGCGCGCCAACGGTATCGACGGTCGGCTCGGCCAGTTGGCCGCCGCGATCTATGAGCGATTCAACCACACCGATGTGGGACGGGACTTCTCCGCGATCATCACCGATATCAGAGACCGTTCCGGAGAGGACACCGAATGACCGACTTCGACACCATCCTGCTCGAACGCAAGAACCGCGTCGGCTGGATCATCCTCAACCGGCCCAAAGCCCTCAACGCGCTCAACACCCAGGTCCTCGACGACATCGTCGCCGCCGTGGACGAGTTCGAGCACGACGCCGCGATCGGTGCCGTCGTGATCACGGGCTCTGCCAAGGCTTTCGCCGCAGGCGCCGACATCAAGGAGATGCAGCCCAAGTCCTATATGGACATGTTCATGGGGGACTATTTCTCGCGATGGGACCGGTTGGCGCAGTTCCGAAAACCCACCATCGCCGCCGTCGCGGGCTATGCCCTCGGCGGCGGCTGCGAGCTCGCCATGCTCTGTGACATCTTGATCGCCGCCGACACAGCGAAGTTCGGTCAACCCGAGATCAAACTCGGCGTGATACCCGGCATCGGCGGCTCACAGCGACTCACCCGGGCAGTCGGCAAAGCCAAAGCGATGGATCTGGTGCTCACCGGGCGCACCATGGATGCCGAGGAAGCCGAACGGGCCGGGCTCGTCGCGCGGATCGTGCCCGCCGACACCCTGCTCGAGACCGCGGCCGAGGCTGCCGAGACCATCGCGGCCAAGTCGCTGCCGGTGGCGATGATCGCCAAGGAATCAGTGAATCGATCCTTCGAAACCACCCTGTCCGAAGGAATCCGCTTCGAACGCCGCGTCTTCCACTCCCTGTTCGCGACCACCGATCAAAAGGAAGGCATGAGTGCCTTCATCGATAAGCGGTCCGCGCACTTCACCCACCGTTGACCTGTTACACGACTCAGTTTCGAGGAACCATGACCGAAGCATTCATCTACGACGCGATCCGCACACCACGTGGTCGCGGCAAGCAGTCTGGTGCCCTGCACGGCGTCAAACCGCTCGACCTGGTGGTCGGGCTCATCGAGGAACTCAAGAGCCGATACCCCGAGCTCGACCCCGCGGCGATCGATGACATCGTCCTCGGTGTCGTCTCCCCGGTCGGCGACCAGGGCGCCGACATCGCCAAAACCGCCGCCCTCGCCGCGGGGCTACCCGACACTGTCGCCGGTGTGCAGCTCAACCGGTTCTGCGGTTCGGGCCTCGAGGCAGTCAACACCGCAGCACAGAAGGTGCGCTCCGGGTGGGAGCAATTAGTGATTGCCGGTGGCGTGGAATCGATGTCGCGGATTCCCCTGGGCTCCGACGGGGGCGCGTGGGCGATGGATCCGATCACCAACTACAACACCTACTTTGTGCCGCAGGGTGTCAGTGCGGACCTGATCGCCACCATCGAAGGGTTCACCCGCGAGGATGTCGACGCGTTCGCGGTCCGCTCACAGCAGAAAGCTGCCGCGGCATGGTCGGGCGGCTACTTCACCAAATCCGTCGTGCCTGTGAAGGACATCAACGGCGCGGTCCTTCTCGACCACGACGAGCTGATGCGCCCGGACACCACGGTAGATAGCCTCTCCTCTTTGGCACCGTCGTTCGCGACGATGGGGGAGATGGGCGGCTTCGACGCGGTCGCGCTGCAGCGCTACCACCAGGTGGAGAAGATCAACCACGTGCACCACGCCGGGAACTCCTCGGGCATCGTGGACGGTTCGGCACTGGTCCTGATCGGCAGCGCATCCGCCGGTGCAGCAGCGGGTCTTGCCCCGCGTGCCCGGGTTGTCGCCTCGGCGGTGAGCGGCAGTGATTCGACGATCATGCTGACCGGGCCGGTCCCGGCCACCGAGAAGGTGCTGGGGCTGGCCGGGCTAACTGTTGACGACATCGACCTGTTCGAGCTCAACGAGGCGTTCGCGTCCGTGGTGCTGAACTACCAGAAGAAGCTCGACATTCCGGACGAGAAGCTCAACGTCAACGGCGGCGCCATCGCGATGGGCCACCCGCTAGGTGCCACCGGCGCGATGATCACCGGAATCATGGTCGATGAGCTCGAGCGCCGCGGAGCGCGCCGCGCCCTGATGACGCTGTGCATCGGCGGCGGCATGGGCATCGCCACCATCATCGAGCGCGTCTGAGCTCCGGACCGGATACAGAGGAAAGACCATGACCGACAACATGATTGCCTGGGATCTCGGCGCCGACCGGGTGCTCGTGCTCACCATCGACGACCCGAGCCAATCCACCAACACCATGACCGAGGCGTTCGCGCGCGATCTCACCGCGACCGTCGACCGACTCGAAGCGGAGAAGGACACCTTCGACGGGGTGATCCTCACCTCCGGCAAGGACACCTTCTTCGCCGGTGGTGACCTGAACCTATTGATGGACGCCACCCCGGAGGACGCGCCCGCCATCGCGCGTGGCCTTGACACCTACAAGGCAGCGTTCCGCCGACTCGAGCGGCTGGGTAAGCCGGTGGTCGCCGCGATCAACGGCACCGCGCTGGGCGGCGGCTTCGAACTCGCCCTCGCCACCCACCACCGGATCGCGCTCGACGCCAAGGGCAGCCTGCTCGGCCTGCCCGAGGTCACCTTCGGCCTGCTGCCGGGCGCCGGTGGCGTCACCCGCACCGTGCGCCTGCTCGGCATCACCAATGCGGTGCTCAACGTCGTCGGCCAGGGCCAGCGGATGAAGCCCGCCAAGGCCCTGCAGGTCGGGATCATCCACGAGGTCGCGGCCACCCGCGAGGAGATGTTCGACAAGGCTCGCGCCTGGATCGCGGCCAACCCCGAGCCTGCGCAGCCGTGGGATGTCAAGGGCTACAAGATCCCCGGCGGCACCCCGTCGAGCCCGCCGCTGGCCGCGAACCTGCCCGCGTTCCCCTCGAATGTGCGCAAGCAACTCAAGGGCGCGCCCATGCCTGCCCCGATCGCGGTGCTCGCCACGGCCGTCGAGGGCGCGCAGGTCGACCTCGACACCGCCTTCGCGGTCGAGACCCGTTACTGCACCAACCTGATCTGCGGGCAGGTCTCGGCCAACATGATCAAGGCCCTGTTCTTCGACCTGGGTATGATCAACAAGGGCGGCAGCCGGCCCGAGGGCTTCCCCGTGCGCACACCGGAGAAGGTTCTCGTGCTCGGCGCGGGCATGATGGGCGCCGGTATCGCCTACGTGCAGGCCCGCGCGGGCATGCAGGTCGTGCTGAAGGACGTGACGATCGAGGCGGCCGAACGCGGTAAGGATTACTCGCGCAAGCTGCTCGACAAGGCGCTGCGCAAGGGCGCGATCACCCAGGACAAGCGCGACGAGGTCCTCGGCCGCATCCACCCCACCGCCGATCCGGCCGACGCCGCAGGCTGCGACTTCGTAGTCGAAGCCGTGTTCGAGGATCCGGGCCTGAAGAAGAAGGTGTTCGGCGAGATCGAGGGCCTGGTGAACCCGGATGCCCTGCTCGGCTCCAATACCTCCACGCTGCCGGTCACCGATCTGGCGACCGGCGTGCAGCGCCAGGAGGACTTCATCGGTCTGCACTTCTTCTCCCCGGTGGACAAGATGCCGCTGGTCGAGATCGTCGTCGGTGAGAAGACCAGCGACGAGGCCATCGCCCGTGCCATCGACTACACCCTGGCGATCAAGAAGACTCCGATCGTGGTCAACGACAGCCGCGGCTTCTTCACCAGCCGTGTCATCGGTCAGTTCATGGACGAGGCGATCGCACTGGTCGCCGAGGGCGTGCACCCGACCACTGTCGAGCAGGCTGCCACCCAGGCCGGCTACCCCGTCGGTGCGCTGGCCCTCGTCGACGAGATCAACATGAAGCTGAGCCAGAAGATCCGGCGCAGTCTGCGCGAGAACACCATCGCTGAAGGCGGCCGGTGGGTCGACTCGAACGCGTACCCGCTGGTCGATGCCATGGTCGACGAGTACGACCGCCCGGGGCGGCTCGAGGGTCGCGGATTCTACGAATACGACGCCGACGGCAAGAAGTTGGGGCTGTGGCAGGGGCTGGTGGAGAAGTACACCCGCGAGGATCACGGCATCCCGTTCATCGACATGCAGGAGCGCATGCTGTTCGCCGAGTCTCTCGACACTGCCCGGTGTTTCGACGAAGGTGTGCTGCGGACGGTGGCCGATGCCAACATCGGCTCGATTTTCGGGATCGGGTTCCCGGCCTGGACCGGTGGAGTGATCCAGTACATCAACCAGTACGCCGGTGGCCTGGCAGGATTCGTCGCGCGGGCCGATGAGCTGCGCGCTGCCTACGGTGACCGATTCGAGGTCCCGGAGTCGTTGCGGGCCAAGGCCGCCGCCGGGGAAACCTTCGGCTGATGGTGCTGCCGACGGACACGACGTCCCGGCGTCCGGTTTTGCCGGACGCCGGGGACGCCTGCGCGCGGGGCGTCCGCGGTGACGGCAGACGGTCGCAGCGTAGGGCCGTCATCGTCGCCGCCGCACGCGAGGTGTTCGTCGCCCGCCGCCGCGCCGACACGCGGTCTCGAGGTGGAATCGCAGAAGGAGCGTGTCGAGTTCGGGATCGTCGCCGGTGATGGCAGCGACTCGGCAGATCTCGGCAACCCTGCCAGAGGGGATCGCGTATCGATGCGATGCCGGCCGGGCGGGCATCGCGAGCTGCCGCGCTGGATTGTCCTGTGGCCGAATCCAACCGGCTTCTTCGGCGTACCGGTAGATGTGGCGCACGGTGGACACGTAGTGCTCGACTGCGCTGGTCCCGCCCCGAGATGCCCGGTTGGGGCGGGCGTTCGCTTTCACCGTGCGGGCCAATTCTTCGAGTTCGTGGAGGGTGGGCTCGTTCAACGGCCGGTTCGGCCACAGTGATTCGAGCAGATCCAAATGTGTCCCGTAGGTGCGTGCAGTACCAGTGCTCAGACGGGCTCGAACACGTGGAATCACCTCGCCGAATGTCGGCGCCATGGGAGTGGCCTCGACGAGATCGGCTGCGGAGATGCCCATTTGGGACAACAGGAGTCTGGCTGCTGCCAACGTGTCTGCGGGGACTGCGGGTTGACCGGTGCTCGGGATGGTCACAGGTGTCCCTCCAGGATTCGGCGGCTCTGGCTCATCAGCCCGTCGAGGACGGCGGGGGGATGGATCAGCAATCGCTTCTGTTCTCGGTGCGCGACGACCAGCGCCCGATCGCCCTCGAGAAGTCCGACGCGACGGCGCTGGCGGTAGGGGATTCGGAAGAAGCCGCCGTTGTTCATTCGGATAGAGCCGTCAGGGGCGGCACATACCAGGATCAGGCGCTCGTCCTGACACGACAACGTCAGCCGGGTGCCCGGTCGCCAGCCCAGAGCGGAGAACACGGCGTGGTCGGTGACGTGACCAGCATGGGTGATGAGGGCGATGCCGTAGACGATGTTCGGGTCTGCGGTGCGCGGGATGACACTCGACGGCAGCGGGCCGTGGAGGCGTTCTTCGAGTGAGGTCTGGGGTGGGATGACCGGTTCGATCACCGCTCCTCACTCCCTGATGCCGGGAGTCCGCAAGCCCCCTTGCCGGGGCGAAAAGTGACGAGATCGTCACCCGAACTAGCGTGTTTGCGCAGGTCAAAGACGTGCACAGCTCAACTCCTTCGTGTGCGAGTGCACTCGAACACACAGAAGTCGAAATCTGACCAGCTAGCCAACAATTTGTGCGCGAGAGGGGACTTCAGCCCGCGCTACCTGGTGTTTTGTCGTGCATTTCTGACGATCCAGTCACTCATCCCCGCCACTAGACAGGTCCTGAATATGAAGGTTGATGGCTGGATCGGGGATTGTGTGAAGGGCGTCTTCATCACCGATTGTCTGGTTCACCGCGGGCCCACTTTTCGAGGATGGCGCGGTGATCGGGAACGGTTTCCGGTCGGTCGATGTAGTGGGTTTTCGCAACAGCGGCGGTATTGCCGAGTTGTCGTGCGGCGTCTTCGGGGCTTCCGGTGGCGTTGTCGACGGCTGTGCCGACGCCGCGGCGGAAGGTGCGGGGTGTGACCCAGGCGAAGTTGTCGCCGCGTGCGGCGCGCCAGATCCGTCCGAAGTTGTTCGGGTTGCGAAGGGAGCCGTTGGCGGCGGGGAACAGTACTCCGTGCGGATTGGGCGTCGCGCTGAGTTCAAGGTGTTCGATGGCCTCGTTGATGGATTCGACGCTGTGGTGGGGCAGCAGGATCCGGCGCCACCCGTTTTCGGATTTGGGGACGGGTTTACGGACCCATCCACCGTTTCCGGCCCCTCGGATCTGGACGAGGGTGCCCGTGACCTCGAGGTAGGGATCCGGAGCTGCGAGGTTGATGTCGTCGAGGAGTATCGCGAACGCTTCGTAAGGGCGGACTCCGGTTCCGGAGATGACGTCGACGACCCACACCATCGTCCAGTCACGTCGCGGCCCGGTGGTGTAGGCAGGGGTGCCGGGGACTTCTTCACCGCGCGCCCATGCCCTCACCTGTGCGCGAAAGGCAGGAAGGGCCGTCATGTCGGGCACTTTGCCGCGCGCTGGGGGACGGGATCTGCGGAAGGCGTCGACGCTGTTGACCGGGTTGGTGCTGAGGACGCCGTGGAGAACGGCGATCTGCATCATCGCTCGGAGAATGACTTTGTGCTGCTTTGCTTTACGCCGGAGTCCGAGGGCTGCGAGGCGTTTGAGGTGGCGATCGAGCTCTCCCGGGGTGGCCTGCCAGATCTGCAGGCGGCCGATGGTGTTCTCGATCTTGATGGTTTCTGGGTTGGCCCGTTTGTCGTGCGATACCTCGATTTCGCGCCGGTAGTCCTCGATGAGTCCGGGACCGCAGTCGGGGTCTTGGCACATCGAGTTCAGCAGTTCACGCGCGAGTTCGTTGAGGGTGGTGGTGCGTGTGACCGGCGTGCCGAGGGGAACGTCGTGGAAGTCGCGAATGGCTTCTGCGAGCTTGATGCTGGCCTCATCGGAGGTATCACCGTGGCGTTCAATGAAGGTGATGCCCCATGCACCGTAATGGCGGACTGTAGTGCGCCACTTACCGTTGCGTTGTTTGCGCGGTTCGGACGGGGTGCTGAACGTTCCTACCGGCCGGGCGGGTCGGCCTGCCATGATTCCCTTTCCACGCGTCACAAGAATCGGATGTTGGTTGGCGCCTAACGCGCAGCTATGGCCGCCGCTGATCCCCTGTGTTATGTCATCGGGTGGGGTGGCCAGTGACGGTTGCGTCGAGGCGTTGACTTTCCCAGGTGCGGATGTCGGCCAGCCGGTAGCGGCGGTGACGGCCGAGCCGCGCATGTCGAGGTCCGGTGCCCGTGGTTGCCCAGCTGTCGAGGGTTCTCGCCGAAATCTGAAGGCGGGCGGCGAGTTCGACACTGGTCAGCCAGGTCTCGTCGTCATGCCGGACCGACACCGCGGCGGTGGGACTGTGGGGCCCAGTCTTCTCGAGCTGCTGGAATTCCCACGTGCGGATGTCGCTGAGGCGATAGCGGCGGTGGCGCCCAAGTCGGGCGAAGCGCGGCCCGGCCCCGGATGATGCCCACGACGCGATCGTTTTCGGTGGGAGCTTCCACCGCGCAGCGAGATCGGGGGTGCTGAGCCAGGCCTCTTCTTCGGGCGGGCCGTCAACGCCCGGCGGCGTGGAGGAGGAAGGTGATGGTCGGCGGGAGGAAGAGGGCATAAGTGACTCACTTCTGCCCTGGTCACCGACTCTTCCTGAATTCCAGTGTAGGGCAGATGACTACATGATCGCCGTGCCGATAGATGGCAAGGTCCGAAGCTTCGACCTTTCCGCTGAGCGGGCGTGTCGATGTTCGAAGACGGGTTCAGCGGTGCTCGAAGTGCTCTTCAGTTGGGGCGCGGACTCCTTGGCCTGCCCAGGCTGAGGTTGGCGATGCGCGGTAGTTCCGACAAGCAAGCATGGTGGGCGCCGGTTCTGCGGGTTGGGGCTCAGTCGGGCCGATCGCCGTGCGACGAGATTCCAATAGTTGTAACGTGTTTCACTTCTGTGTCGTAAGAGTCTGAGGGGAATCGACTAGATGGTGAGCTTCTTCAACTGGGATGGGGACCGGCTTGCGGCCCAGCAGTTGGCGGTGAGCCCGTGGGCGCCGAGCAAATTGAGCGGTACCGGTATCTGCGGGGTGCTCGCCCGCGAGCTCGAAACGCAGTGTCCTGTTGGTTTCACCCCAGCGCGGCTGACGGTCGACCTGTACCAACCCGTGTCGACCTCCGCTTTCGATTTGTCCAGCGTCGTTGTTCGGCAAGGATCGCGAATCGCCGTGGTCGATGCCTCGCTGTCCCAGGACGGCCACCAGCGCGCGCGAGCATCGGCGGTGTTTCTGACCGCCGCGGACCAGCCGCCGGGCCACGTATGGAGCCCGGAGCAGGACCTGCCCGTGCCGCCACAGGGATGCAGTGCACCGCAGGGTTCGCCGCCGCTGTTCAAAAGTGGCGACAGCGACTGGACCTCCGATTTCGCCGCGAACCAGAACGCAGAGCGTAAGGCGACGTGGCAGAGCCTGCCGCCGTTGGTGGACGGCGAGCCGATCACCGCGTTTCAGCGTGCGGCCATCATGGGTGATGTCACCAGTCTGGTGTGTCATTGGGGCTCGGAGGGGGCTGGCTACATCAACACCGATGTGACCGTGGCGCTTTCCCGGTTGCCCGTCGGTCATGAACTGGGATTGCGCGCCGACAGCACTATCGCCGCAGCCGGAGTCTCGATCGGTGCTGCCACTCTCTACGACCGGCAGGGCCCCGTGGGGACGTGCGTGGTCACCGCGTTGTCCAACGCCCGCCGTCAGATCGACTTCGCCGCCACCTCGAGCGCTGAACTCTCCTTCCGGCGGGCCGGGGCTTGACGATTCGACATCTGTGAGGGTGAGCCCGGGGCCCTGCCGTCCTGGTCAACACATAACGGAACTCGGAGGTGATCAACCCATCGGCGCGCTGGTCCGATCGTGCTCGCGAAGCAGTCGCAGGACGGTGGCCGGTGAGGGGTGTTGGCCTTTCTTCTTGCCTTTGGTGATGACCAGACGGGTGGCGATGTCGCGCAGGCTGTGGCCGTTGTCGCGGAGGTGCAGCGCCATCGACAGCATGGCCTCGTCGCCGACTAGGGCGCCGCCGATGGTTTTGCCGCGTGCCCGGGCGGCTTCGTGGCCTTCGAGGGTGCGGTCGCGGACGTACTCGCGTTCCATCCCCGACATGGCGGCCAGCACGGTGAACACCACCCCGGACGGGTCGTGGGAGCCTTGCAGTTCGCCGGTGAGGAATTCCAGTCCGATGTCGGCGGCCTTGAGTTGTTCGGCCAGGGCGGCGAGTTCGATGCCGCGGCCGAGGCGTTTGTGTTCGTGAACGACCAGGGTGACCGCGGCACCGGAGGCGCGGATCTCGCGGGCCAGCGCGACAGCGCGGTCGAGTTCGGGGCGGACCAGGGCGCGGGTGGAGATCTTCTCGGAGAAGATGCGGCCGACACCGGCGGCGCGCAGCGAGTCGAGTTGGGCGTCGAGGGACTGGCGCACGGTGGAGGCGCGAGCGTAGCCGATGCGCACGTGCCCGCTGGACTCGGTGGGCGCCACAGCCGGGCGCGGCAGTTCGGTCCAGGGCGTCCCGGGTTTGCGCAGCGCGGGGGTCGGCACGTTGAGGGCCTTCGCGAGCGAGGGCACAAGACGGAAGCGGGCGGTGTGGTACTGGATGGCGACCTTGCCCTTGCCGGTCCGGCACGGCGATCCGGGGTGGTCCCGCCCGCCGCCCGGCGTGCGCGGGCGGCGTCGGCGCCCTGGCGGGAAGTGGTGGCCTTGACCGGGTCCAGGCGCCGGATCCGGCGCGTGACCGCCGACCGCGACGGCGGCCTGAGCCCGGCGATCCGGCATTCGCGGATGATCTCGCGGCAGATCACGGTCACCGACCGTTTCTGCCTGGTCAGGTACCGGGTCCGCAGGACCTTGCGGATGATCTGTTCGACCTCCTCGGGCAGCCGGGCACCACCGCGGCCGCCGGACGAGCGACGCGGCAACAGATCCGACGCCACCCCCTCACCTTCACGCCACCGGCGCACTAGCGCATACACCTGGCGTTGAGTGACCCCGAGCTGATCGGCGGCCTGGTCGGCGGCCGCGACGCTCACCCGGTCCGATTCCGCGAGGGGGCCGATGACCTTCGCGCGGGCGACCGCGACCTGCCACCGCACTTCGTCGGCGGTCAGAACACCACGCTCGGGCAACGCTGAACCGGCCATCCCGCAACCCCCGTGCTGAAGACGAGTACGAGCTGAATGCACGGTACTGCCGACGACTACGGGACACGCCGATGATCGCTAGACCTCTTCAACCGCAACGGAATCCGCAGGTCAGCACTGAACAGGACTTCGACAATCGACAGGGCGGGACTGTCTATGTGAGTAGTGCTGATCACAGAAGACGTTGGGGCACAACAGAACTGGCTACTATCACCGTGATGGTGTGGGGCGGGGACCGCAGACCCTCGACCCACACCGTCGCCGCCCGGAGGTCCCGAACGAATCGGCACGGGCTTGCCGGCTTGTGAAGCGCGCTATCTAAACCTGGGGAACCTCGAGAGGCTCGGCGTGGGGGCTGGAACTAGAGGATTGTGATCTCTGGCACGCCGGAGCCGTGGTCGGGTGCGGAGGTGCCCGAATAGGCGCAATCGGGCCCCGCGAGCGGTCCTCTACCGGTCGACTCAAGCAATAAATGTGGGATTTCTGTGTGATTCGGGCAAACCACGTCAAATCCCCGGACGCAAGAAAACCCCCTCCGACCCAGGTCGGAGGGGGTTTTGCCTGTCGGGCTGACAGGATTTGAACCTGCGACCACTTGACCCCCAGTCAAGTGCGCTACCAAGCTGCGCCACAGCCCGTTCCTTGCCCCCGTCGCCGGGTGCTCGGAAAGATTACCGCAACAGTCCGCGTGAGTACTAATCGGCTGGTAGATGACCATTTCCGGACGCGGTCGAGACTGGTTCAGGGGGTGTGTCGGTGGGGTTGGTGATGAGGGTGGGGATTTTGGGGACGGCGTGGGGGTGGTGGTCGGAGAGCCAGGTGAGGAGTTCCTCGCGGACGGCGCAGCGCAGGGTCCAGGCGTCGTCGGCGTCGGCGGCGGACATGGCCGCGCGGACGACGATGTTGGTTGGGGTGCTGTCGGTGACGAGCAGGCTCCAGGTGCGGCCGTCCCAGTCGGGGCGTTGGCGCAGGTAGGTGTGCAGGTGTTCGCGGAGGGCGGGGATGGGGGTGGAGTGGTCGAGGTGGAGGGCGACGGTGCCGGTGACTTCGGAGCCACCGCGTGACCAGTTCTCGTAGGGCTTGCTGTTGAAGTAGGAGACCGGCATGGTGAGGCGGCGGTCGTCCCAGATGCGGACGGTGAGGAAGGCGAGGGTGATGTCCTCGACCACGCCCCATTCGCCTTCGACGACCACCGTGTCGCCGATCTTGACCGAGTCGCCGAAGGCGATCTGCAGCCCGGCCATCAGGTTGCTCAGGGTGGATTGGGCGGCCACGCCCGCGATGATGCCGATGACGCCCGCCGAGGCGAGCATCGAGGTGCCGAGTGTGCGCAGGCTGGGGAACAGCAGCAGGATCACGACCGCCGCGGTGGTGACGACGAGCACCGAGGTGATGATGCGGCGCACCAGTCCGAGCTGGGTGCGCAACTGTCGCACCCGCGAAACCTCGGTTGTGCGTTGGGCATAGCGGCGCAGCAGGTGCTCGGCGACGGCGTCGGTGGCGCGAATCACCAACCACGCTGCCGCGATCAGCGCGGCGGTGGCGAGGAAATTCTGGACCACCGTGTCGCGGCGTGGATCCACGTCGGCCAGGGGGTAGAGGGCACGCAAAAGCAGTGTGCCCAGCAGTAATTGGAGGGGCACCCGGACCCGGCGTACCGAATTCAGGTGGACACCGGGACGGCGGCGGGCGCTGTAGCGCAGCAGCCGGTCGATCGCCAGGCCGGCGGCCACGGTGATCGCGATCGTGCCGAACACCACGAGCATCGGCCGCAACAGGTCTTCCACGAGATCGAACTCCTCTCGTTCTTCGACTCGCCTCAGCCGGTCGCTTACCCGGGTGTCGCGGCCTCAGACATGACGTTCTGATGGCAGCGGATCACCGCCGGGCGAGTTCGCCCAGTAGGGCAATGGTGCGGCGGTGGTCGGTCTGGCCGGTGAGGTCGGTCGCGGTGAGGACGACTTCGGTGGCGCCCGCGTCGAAGTAGCGGCGGATGCCCGCGGCGACGGTTTCCTCGTCACCGATCAGTGCGAGTTCTGCCGCTCTGGTGACTCCTTCGAGGTCGAGGACGCGGCGATAGGACGGGATCTGTTCGTAGAAGGCCAAGTGCCGCAACGCTTCGGAACGGGCCCTCTCGACATCGGCGGTGACGACGGCAGGTACGAAGGCGACGATTCGCGGGGGAGTGCTTGCCGCCCTGGTGATTTCGGGAACGATGTGTTCGCTCAGCGTCTTGGGTCCGGCGAGGTAGGGCAGGGTGCCGTCGGCGAGTTCGCCGGTGACTCGCAGTGCCTGCGGTCCCATGGCGGCCACCAGCACCGGAAGCCGCTCGCCGCCGGGAACCGAGGTCGGTAGCGCCGGGGTGGTGGTGAACAGTTCACCGTGGATGTCGGCGGTGCCGGTGTCGAGAAGCTGCCGCAACGCGGTGAGGAACTCGCGCAACCGGGCAATGGGCCGATCGAACGGCTGACCGAAGGCACTCGCCGACAAGGTGGAGCCGACCGCGAGACCGAGATGGTAGCGGCCGCGCGTGGCGGCCTGGGCGGTCTGTGCCTGCGACGAGATCAGCAGCGGATGCCGCCCCGCCACCGGAATGGCGGAGGTACCGACCTGCAAGGTGGGTATCTCACGCCCGACGATCGCGGCGAGGGTGGGGGAGTCGTAGTCCATCCGCTGCCCGAACCACACCGCGGGCACACCCTGTTCGGCGACATAGCGTGCCTGCTCGACGATGTCGTCGACGTAGTTGGTGGCGTTTTCGACGGCGAGCGCGATTCCCAGAGTCATGCCCGGTCCAACCGGGCCCTCGGGAGGCTTTGTTCCGAAATGCCGCTATCTGATCACCATGATCGAAAGGGCCGCCGGGCTCAGAAAGCCGCCACCAGGCACACTGCGAGAGTCACACCGAGCACGCCCGCGCCCAGTAAACAGAACAACCATTCCGAACCGCCGCTGTAGCCCTCGATGACCATCTTCGCCGGGCGATCCGGATCGTAATGGACGAGTACCGGCGTGCCGGGCCGGAAATTCACAATCCACGACTTACCCATGACGGCGCGTTCCTCCACGGTGCGCCCATCGGCCGTAACCCACCGGACCACCGGGTGATACAGGGTGCCGTTCTGTCCCGAACTGGCCGCCAATCGGACTACTGTGCCAACCGCTTTCGCGCCGGAACTCTTCAACTTTCGAGTACGGCGAATCAAGACCAGGCCGATGACGAAGAAGACCGACCCCAGGCAACCCGGAATCAGCGCGAACAACCATTCCGTCGCCACAGTCTTCCCTCCCCACGACATTCACGCGCATCCGGCTCGCGAGGCCGAGCAGCCTCCGGCAGTCCGGCACCGATCAGCCGACCCCCACGGAGCGCAGCAGATCCCGCAGCGCCCAGGACATCGCCGACGACCAGGCCGACCAGTCGTGTCCGGCCCCTGCGTCATAGCGTTCCCTGACATCCACGCCGGGGGTGTTCTCCAGTTTGGCGACGAAGCGCGAGTTCTGCTCGTAGACAGCGGATTCGACGAGCCCGTTCTTGCCGTAGCTGACGAACAGGGGGATACCGGTCAGCTCGGCTGCCTGGGTGTAGGGGTTGTTCTGCTCCCAGATGTGGCGCTGGGCCGTGTAGTCACCCCAGACGCGTTTCCAGTCCGCGGCACATCCCTGGCCGGGCTTGTCCGGTTCGCCGGGAGCGCCCGAGTCGTGCAGCGGGTCGACGTTGCCGCTGAAACTGGCCGCCGAACGGAACCAACCCTGGTACTTCGCGGCGAATTTCATCGCGCCGAGACCGCCCATCGAGTTGCCCGCGATGGCGCGGGTGGTGTTCGCGCGGTAGGTCGATTCCAGCAGGGTCCGCACGTCGCCCATCAGATACTTCTCCCACGCGGGCGCGCCGTAGGAACCGTAGTTCCACCAGTCGGAATACGCACTGCACCAACTGGTTTCGGGGAGCACGTAGATGGCGTCGGTGTTCGCGGTGAGGGCTTCGAGATCGCCCTTGTCGGTCCAGGACTTGTGATCGTCGAACCCGCCGTGCAGAACCCAGATCGTGGGCCAGGTGCGGGTGGCGTCTTTCGACCAGCCGGGTGGGAGCAGCAACCGCACCACCTTCACCGCGAAGTCGGGACCCTCGAGGTTCGGCGAGGAGATCCCGATATCGAGGATGCGGTCACTGACCCGCGCTTCCCACCGCACCGTGGGCGCGGCCTGTGCGGGAGCCGGGATGAACGAGGGCGCCAGGGCGACCAGAACGGTGACGAGGGTCAGGATCACAAGCCGGAGTCTGGACAACGGGGTTCCTCTCGATCGCCGAACCGGTGATCGGGAGAGCGATCACGGGTGCTCGGACAGGTGCCCACGCTCGCTGTCAGCCCCTGTGAGGCTCGCGCGACGCGACAGTGCACCCTTATCGAAGAACGATCCCGTTCGTAGGAAAGCGCGGCCAGACCCCAGTAATGGGGGCACACGGCCCTCAGCCGGCGCGGGAACCTCGGTCAGGGGAGATATCGCTCGACGCCGTTCCCCGGTGCGCTCGGATGAGCAGCGCCGCCCGCAGGTAACACAATCCGGTGACGTCGTTGAGGTCGAATCCCGTCATCTGGCTGATCCGCTTGAGGCGGTAGTCGACGGTATTGGTGTGGATGAACATCTTCCGGGCCGTGCGTGAGCGCTGCATATTGGTGGCCATGTAGACCTCGAGGGTTTGCATGAGCTCCGGATGCGCTTCGAGGGAATCGACGACCGAACTCAGGTAGTCGCGGGCGGGGCCGGGGCGGGTGAGCTGGTATTCGAAGGCCAGTTCGTGCGGGCGATAGACCTTGCTCGGGCCGCCGAGGCGGTGCACGATCTCGACGAGTTCGTGGACTTGTTCCGCGGCGCGCGGGATCTCGCCCGGCGCGGCCGACATCACCACGGCGCGCACCGGCACCTGGGCGGCGGTGGACAGGTGCACGATCAGCTCGTCGAGCTCGGGCTCGGTGAACTCGGTGGCGGGCAGCAGCAGGGTGCCGCCGTCGACGCTGAGCAGCGACAGCACCTTGCCGTCGCAGCGGTTGGCGAGTTCGGCCTGCACGCGACGCAACTTGCGCCGCGCAACGACTTTCGCGTTCAGGCCGGGCTCGGATTCCTCCGGGTGCGGTGGCAGCTCCAGGGCCATCACGTGGTATTCGTCGGCGACCTCGATGCCGCATTCGCGGGCCATCGTCGAGGTGTTCTGGCCGCCGAGCAGCGCGGAGGTGAGGGTGTGCACGGCGGTGTGGTGCTCGCTGACGACGGCGCGAAGCTCGCGCACGTAGGCCGCGGAGACGGCGGAGGTGATCATGTCCTGGGCGTCCATCAGGCGCCGGGCCACGCCGACCACGGTGTCGTAGTCGTGGTTGGTGACATTGGTGATCACCAGGTCGAAGCCGAGTTTGAAGCCTTCGTGGACGGCGTGGTGGATGGTGTCGATCGGGATGCCCTCGCGCGCCCAGTCGGCGGCGGCGGCCTGTACGCGCTCCACCCGGCCGGGGAGGTCGCGACCGTCGAGCATGCTTCGGGTGAGCTCGAGGCAGACCCTGGTGACGGTGGTGACGTCGCCGTCGAGCGCTTCGCCCGGCAGCGTCGCGCAGGGGACGACGTTTTCGATGAAATGCACCACCATCTGGCGCGAGATTGTGCGCACGTCTTTCAACGGGGTTGACACCGGGCGGCCCGAAGCGGTCAAGAACGGTTCGATGGAAGTTGTGACAGCCATGATGAATCCTTCCCACCCAGATCGCTGGGCAAGTGACCAAACTACCGCGTAGGCCATTGTCACGTCCGGGCTTCGCTTGTGACAAAGGTCAAGAGAATAGCGGAATGATTAGGGTTACGACGAGTACCGGATACACGCCGGTGTGGGCGGCCCCGACGCCCGCCCACACCAGCTCACCGCACCGATCTAGCCGGTCAGAGGCACAGGCTCAGCTCGAGCGGGCCCAGCGGCAGCGGCGCGCACACCTCGACCGACCCGGCGACAGGGCCGGCCGCGGCCGCGGTGCCGGTGCCGAGCGCGGCGGCCGAGAGGGCAAGGGCGGCAACGGCAATCGGGCGGGCAATTCTGGAGTTCATACGTACTTCCTCGCGTTCGGTGAACATCCCATGTTCGGGACATCTCGATCAGATCACGGCGGCAAACTCGAATTCACGTGTCGGCGACGGCTTTTGACGTTTCCATTTGGTTCGACGCGCCATTCTCGGAGAAATCCACAACAATTCGGCGCGGTCGTCATATCGCCTTGTGCCGCGCGATCAGGTATGGACCACAGGTTCGGCGCGGACCACAACGGGGTTGTCGGAACCACGAGGGATCGCCACCGATCACTGTGACCTGTCCACATACCGCACACAGGCGTCGTGTGCGCGCGCGATTGGGCCTAGGTTCGCCCGGAGTACTACAGGTGGTTGGAAGGTGGCAGCGAGCGTGGCGACAACGCAGGCGAAGCTCGACGAGTTGGTCAAGATCCTGGCGATCGCCGCGGAACCCGCGGGTGCGGCCGGCGTCGCGAAGCGGGCGAAGAAGGGCGTGCCGAGCGTGCGGGAGCGGCTGGACATGCTGCTCGATCCCGGGACGTTCATCGAGGTGGGCGCCTTGGCGCGCCAGCCCGACCAGCCCGACGCGCTCTACGGCGACGGCCTGGTCACCGGGCGGGGCCTGATCGACGGGCGGCCGGTGGTGGTGATCGCGCACGACCAGACCGTGTACGGCGGATCGGTGGGTGTGGTGTCGGCGCGCAAGTTCATGCGGGCGCTGAAGCTGGCGTTCGATTCCGGCTGCCCCGTGGTGACGATCAACGACTCCGGCGGTGCGCGCATCCAGGACGCGGTGGGGTCGATCGCGTCGTTCGGTGACATCTCCCGGGTACTGGAGAAGCTGTCGGGGTATGTGCCGCAGGTGTCGATCATTCTCGGCAAGTGCGCGGCGGGGTCGGTGTACGGGCCGATCAATACCGATGTGCTGATCGGGACCGAGGATTCGTACATGTTCGTCACCGGGCCGGAGGTGATCAAAGCCGTCAACGGTGAGGACATCAGCGCCGAAGACCTCGGCGGGGCCGCGGTGCAGGCCGAGCGCGGCACGCTGCACCACGTGGCGAAGACCGAAGCGGATGCCTACGCCTGGGCGCGGGCCTACCTCAGCTACATGCCGTCGAGTTGTCTCGAGCAGCCGCCGATCGTGAATCCCGGCCTGGAGCCGGAGCTCACCGGCTCGGACCGTGAACTCGACACCATCATTCCCGACTCCGATCGCACCGGCTACGACATGCACGAGATCCTGCTGCGGATCTTCGACGACGGCGAATTCCACGAGATCCGTGCGGCTTTCGCCCCCAACCTCATCACCGGCTTCGCGCGGGTGGACGGGTATCCGGTCGGCGTGATCGCCAATCAGCCGCTCGTACTGGGTGGTTCGATCGACGCGGCGTGCTCGGACAAGTCGACCTACTTCATCCGGCTCTGCGATGCGTTCAACATCCCGCTGGTGTTCGTCGTCGACACGCCCGGTGTGCTGCCGGGGCTCGATCAGGAAGCGGCGGGCGTGATCATCCGTGGTGGACGGGTGCCGAGGGCGATCATCGAGGCCACCGTGCCGATCATCAATCTCGTGGTGCGCAAGTCCTACGGCGGTGCCTACGGGATGATGGCGGCGCGTCAGGTGGGCGCCGACGTGAGCTTCGCGTGGCCGACGGCGCGGATCGCGGTGATCGGCGCCGAGAGCGCGGTCGACCTGATCGGTAAGCGGCAGCTGGCGGCGGTCCCCGAGGAACACCGTGCCGCCGCACGAGAATTCATGATCAACCAGTACAACGAGACGGTCGCCACGCCCTGGATCGCGGCCGAACGCGGCTATATCGATGCCGTCATCGAACCGGCGCGTACCCGGCTCGAGATCCGCCATGCGCTCCGCCTGTTGCGCGACAAACCGCCTGTGGCACGGGAATTCAACCCGCGCAAGCACTCGGTCTATCCGATGTGAGTGCCGCGGTGCCCGGATCGCATACGACCGATCCGGGCACCGCCCGGCGTGCGCTTACAGCGCGGAGGGCGCCCCGTCGGTGGCGGCGACGGCCGCTTCGAGGGTGCTGTACACGGCGAGGAGCTTGTCCAGGCCGGTCAGTTCGATGGGGCGGGCGACCTCACGGGAGGCGACCACCCGCAACTGGCCCGGTGCCGCTTTCGACACGATGAGCAGTGCGCTGAGTCCGGCCGACCCGAGGAATCCCACCTGGGTCATGTCGACGACGAGCGTATTTCCACCCTGCTGTGCCTTTTCCAGCGCGGCCTGCAACTGCGGCGCCGATGCCATGTCGACTTCGCCGCGAACGGTGAGGATTTCGAATCCGTCTTCGGCGCGTACCTGCACATCGAGGTCGGGGATTCCGTTCTGGTCGCGATTCGCCACTTTCCACCTCTTGCCTCGGTGTCGCCGGGTCGGCGAACACATCTTACTCAACTTACCCGATGAAAGCGGACCTTACAGAAGAGGTCTCATGTCCTCGCGCTATCCTCGCCGGAAGTATGCATCACACTTGCGCCCTGCTTAGCAGTGGATCGGATGGGGTAAATGCCAGAAGCGAGACCGACAGCACACAGTTCGGTGCCGAGGCGCCCGTCCGGTCAGGAGAACACCCTGAAACCTTTCTATCTGGAATTTTGCGCGAAGGCTGATCGATTGGTCGAGGTCCGTCGTGCGCTGCGTACCTGGCTGAGCGACATTCCGGTGCGGCAAACACTGGTCGACGATGTGGTACTGGCCGCGGGAGAGGCGTGTACCAATGCTGTCGAGCACGGACATCGCGGTGATGGTGGACCGGTCGAAATCGGCGCATCGGTCACCGACGATCACATTCGTGTGGTCGTCACCGACCACGGCAGCTGGCGGCCGGGTGCCGCGGTCGCCGACGGGTCGCGCGGCCGGGGACTGACCATCATGCGCGCGGTGAGCAGCGAATTCGACGTCGAGACAACCGAATCCGGCACCGTCGTCACCATGCTCATCGCCTGCTCGTGAAGTCGGTCAGCGCACCCTGGGCAGCCGGACGACCTGCACGAAGAATTCGTCGATCTGCCGGATGGCAGCGATGAACTGGTCGAGGTCGACCGGTTTGGTCACATAGGCGTTGGCATGCAGCTTGTAACTACGCAGAATGTCCTCCTCGGCGGCGGATGTGGTCAGCACGACCACCGGAATCGGTGACAACTCGGGGTCGGCCTTGATCTTCTCCAATACCTGCCTGCCGTCGTATCTCGGGAGATTCAGATCGAGCAGGATCAGGTCTGGTGTCGGCGCATCGGCGTAGTCGCCGTTACGGTAGAGAAAGTCGAGGGCCTCCTGACCATCTCTTACCACATGCAGGGTATTGCCGATTTTGTTGTCCTCGAACGCCTCTCTCGTCATCAATTCGTCGCCGGGGTCGTCTTCGACGAGCAGAATATCGATGGGCTGGCCGGGATCTGTCACGCGATTGCCTCTTTCCGGGCGTCGGATGCGGTGGTGGATTCGTCGAGGATGGGGAGGGTGAAACACAGGCGGGTGCCGTCGTGATAGTCGGTGTCGATCCAGATCCGGCCGCCGTGGAATTCCACGATCTTCTTGCAGACGGCCAGCCCGATACCGGTTCCGCTGTAGGCGTCGCGGGCGTGCAGGCGCTGGAAGATGACGAAAACCTTGTCCGCGAATTCGGCGTCGACGCCGATGCCGTTGTCGGCGACGCTGAACTGCCAACCCGAGCCCGCGTCGTCCGGTGTGCAGGTGATCCGGATCAGCGGCGTCGAGCCCGGGGTGCGGAACTTGATCGCGTTGCCGATGATGTTCTGCCACAGCATGACCAGCAGTGTCGGTTCGCCCTCGACTCGTGGCAGCTGCTCCGGTCGCTCGATCACCGCGCCGGTCTCCTCGATGCTCGACGACAGCGCCGTGAGCCCGGCGTCGAGGCTGTCGGCGAGCTCGACGGGTTCGGTGCCGTCGGATACGCGCCCCACTCGCGAGAAGGTGAGCAGGTCGTTGATGAGTATCTGCATGCGTTTGGCGCCGTCGACGGCGAAGTCGATGTACTGCTTGCCGCGTTCGTCGAGCTGGTCGCCGTAGCGTTTGTCGAGCAGCTGGCAGAACGAGGCGACCTTGCGCAGCGGCTCCTGCAGGTCGTGGGAGGCGACGTAGGCGAACTGCTCGAGTTCGGTATTGGAGCGCCGCAGTTCCTCCGCCTGGTCGGCCAGTTCCTGTTTCTGCTGGTGCAGCACCGATTCCTGCACGCGCGAGGAGGCGAGTTCGGCGACGATATGGTCGCGCATGTTCTCCACGGCGGCGCAGACGAGCGCGATGTCGGAGGGGCCGACGGGGTCGATGCGGGAGTCGAATTCGCCTGCCGCGACGCGGCGGGACGACTCCGTGAGATAGCCGAGCGGCCGGACGACGAGGCGGCGCACCAGGACGGTGAGCGCCGCTCCCGTCACCAGGAAGGCGACCACGATGCCCGACAGCACCAGGTTGCGGGTGGTGCGGGCGGTGTCGAGCCTGCTGTTGTCGCGGTCGACGGCGGCGGTGAGATTGTCGTTCTGGGTGGCGAACCGTGATTGCAACTCACCGAAATAGGTGATGCCCATGTCTGTCCGGTTCGGTGCGCCGCCCTGGGCGATCACCGGCTCGGCATACGCGGTGCGCCACAGGTCTGCGGCGGTCAGCAGAGCGGTCAGGTCGGCCTGGAGTTCGGGACGGCCCTCGATCAACTGCTCGAGCCGTTCGACGGCTTTCGCCTCGTCCTGTCTGGCGCTGGTGTAGTGCGAGACGAACAGGGGATCACGGGTGAGCACGTAACCCCGGATGCCCGCCTCTTCGTTCACCAGCGCGCCCTGCAGTCGCGCGGCCTCGGCGGCGGCCGGAAGCGTTTGGGCCACCAGCCGGTCGGTGACGCGGTTGGTGTGGGCGATGACCTGCGCGCCTGCCACGGCACCGACGATCACGGCGACGATCATCGAGGCGAAGACGAGCTGGAACCAGCCCTGAGCCGTCATCCGGCTGATCAACCGTTTCCGGTCGTGGGCTGTTGTCGTCACTGCGCAAGCCTTCCGTTGTCGCGCCATCGCACATAGAGGATGGCCACGTCGTCGTCCAGGCCGCCCGCGGTGGCGGCCTGGTCTTCTACTCGTTCGATCAGCGCGTCGACGAATTCGTCCGGGTGTGCGATGGGCAGGGTGTTGGCGAGTTCGAGCAGGCCGTCCTCGCCCAGTCGTCGGCTGCCGTCGCCGACGTGGCCTTCGAACAGTCCGTCGGTGAACAGCATCAGTCCGGCGTTGTCGGCAAGGCTCAGCTCGTGCGCAGGCCACTGCCCGTGGCCTGGGACGAATCCGAGGGCCGGGCCGCCGTCGACCTCCAACCAGCTCGAGATGCCGGCGGCGCGCCGCAGCATGCCCGGATGGCCCGCTCGGCGGACCTGAACCAGCCTGGTCGCCGGGTCGAGCCGCAACACGGTCGCCGTCGCGAAGGTTTGCTCGTCGCGGCGTTCGGCCACGAGCAGTTCCTCGAGCAAAGAGAGCTGACGGGCACCGGTGACGCCGCTGAGAACTAGTGTGCGCCAAGCCAACCGGAGCGCGACACCCGTCGCGGCGGCGTCGGGGCCGTGACCCGCGACATCGCCGATCACCACATGCACCACGCCGTCGGAGTCCTGGACCGCGTCGTAGAAGTCACCGCCGAGCAGGGAGTGGTCGGCGCCGGGCCGGTACCGGGCGAGCACCTCGACGGCGCGGTCGGCACCGAGCAGAGGAGTGGGCAGCAGGCCGCGTTCCAGGCGCGCGTTCTCCTGCGCCCGCATCTGGCTGGCCCGCAGGGCGGCGGTCGTGCGCTCGGCGTGCTTACGCTGGATGGCGTAACGCACCGCGCGACCGAACAATTCGGGCTCCACCCGGCCCTTCACGAGGTAGTCCTGCGCGCCCGCGGCCAGGGCGTTGAGCCCGGTCTGCTCCTCGTCGAGCCCGGTCATCACCACGACGGCGATCTGGTCGTCGATCTGGTGCAGTCGCGCCAGTGCCTCGAGCCCGTTGGCATCGGGCAGATGCAGGTCGAGCAGGACACAATCGGGAGTGTCGGTGCGCAGCCGTTCGCCCGCCTCGGCCAGGGTGCGCACCCACTCCAGGCGCGGTCCGGCGCCGAGATCGGCCACCAGCTCCTCTACCAGCAGCGCGTCACCCGGGTCGTCTTCGACGAGCAGGATCCGGGCTGCCCGGCCCGGCAGGGCCGCGGCCTCGGTGACCAGGAGATCGGCGGCGGTTGTGTCACTGCGCGGCACGGCGACCCGTGGGAATGCCGGTCCTGACACTCACACTGTTTCGGCGAGTGGGTCTTCTCCCGCAGGTGGACAGCCGAAATCCAGCGGTGTGCACGAATGTCTCCGATCCCGAGCGCCCGCAGCGCAAACTGGCTCCTTCAGCCGCTGGCTGGACCGAAAGAGCTCTGCGATCTTATCCGATCACCGAACCGCTCGGCGCCCACCCGATTCGGGTGCCCGGCCGCCCGGGGAATCACCAGGTCGGCGCCGCCTCGCGAAGGCGGGTGCGGACGAGTGCGACGTGGGGGCGTTCGGTGCGAGTGGAACGGCCGACAAGGTAGGCGGTGTTGATCGGCGGGTCTTCCGGATCGAGAAGCGCGACAACGGTTCCGGCGGCCAAGGCGGACGCGCACAGATAGCGTGGCAACACGCTCACGCCACCGCCTGCTGTCACCACGGCGAGGACCGCGCGCAGGTCGGGAACGACGACGGCGGGGCGGCGTTCGAGGCGGCGCCCGAAGACGTGGCGCCAATAGCGGCGCAGGATCGGCAGATCGGGGGCATAGCTCACCAGTGGGACGTGGGCGAGTGCGGTGGCGTCGCCGCGTTCGAGGCGTCCGGTGTCGATGCGAGCGGCGGTGGCTGGGTTCGCGACGAGGACGAACTCCTCGTCGGCCAGGGGTTCGGCGAGGACGGCCCGGCCGCGCGGCCGGATGGCGGAGATGACCAGATCCAGAGCGCCGGTGCGTAATTCGGCGAGCAGGTCGTCGGCGAGGCCGGTTACCACCTGCAATCGCACGCCCTCGGTGATCAGCGGTGCCAGGACGGGCAGGGCAAGGGTGGCCAGGATCTCGGCGGGCCCGCCGAGCAGCACGGGTGGTTCGGGCGGCGGGTGACCAGTGGTGGTGCCGGTGACTTCGGCGAGGGCGTCGAGCGGGTCTGCGATCCGGGCGGCCAGTTCGTGAGCGGCGGGCGTGGGGGAGACGCCACGGGGGAGGCGGTCGAAAAGTGGTCGGCCCACGGCTTTTTCAAGTGTTTGCAGCTGGCTGGTGACGGTGGGCTGGGACAGGCCGACCTGGGTGGCGGCCGCGGTGAGCGAGCCGGAGCGGTAGACGGCCAGGAAGGTTCGCAACTGAACCAGGTCGAGACTGCCATCACCGTGCCGATGCTTCATTCGTCCAGTGTATTGGTGAAAGAATAGCAGCTGGTCAGGGTGCAGCCGGAAGAAATTCGCGGACGAGCGACACGACCGGATCGGGTGGGAGCAGATCTTCCATGTTGGCGAGGACCGTCTCCACCGGCAGGGTGCGGTCGGTGTTGTGGGTGGGGTTCTCGATTTCGGCGGTGGCGTCGGCGACGCCCTGGTCGATGGCGGCGGGGAGATCGGTGGCCAGCGTCGCGGTCTTCTGCGGGTTGAGCGGCTGGTCGAACCGCAACGGGGTCGGCGCGGAGTAGTCGGTGCGGTCGTAACCGGTTTCGACGAGTACGCGCAGGGCGGGCTCGGCCAGCGCGGCGGCCGGTTCGGTGAGATCGGTGCGGTTCGTGTGCTTGCCGATGGCGCGCAGGGGATACAGCAGCGGCAGCGCGCCCTGGGGGTTCGGAATGGTGACATATGTTGTGTCGCCGTGGTTTTGGCAGTGCTGTGGAAGCTCGTCGCAGTTCTGTTGCGCGATGAACTCGGACCGGTCCGGGTATCCGTAGATCGCGGCGCCCGCCTTCGGCTCACCTCCCGCGCCGTTGCCCTTGGGCTGCAGGTAGGACGGGTGGATGAGCAGCGTGCCGAGCAGCGCGTTGGCGTCGGCGAGCACATTGAGCGGGTAGGCCGGGAAATCGGAGATGCCGTCGTACTGCATGGCGATGTCGGTGGTCGCGATGCCGGTGTCGGTGGGTGTCGGTGGCCCGAAGGTGATGTCGGCGACCGGTATCCCACCGAAAAGGACCGGGCGTTCGATGATTCCGCCGTTGGGCCGGTTCGGATTCGCGATCAGCACGAACGACAACCTGGCTTTGTCCTCGGGCGAAAGCCCGGCCAACGCTGCCTTTTCCTCACTGGCGACCGTGGCACCCTGCGAGTAGCCGAACACGGTCACGGTACCCGGCGCGCCGAGCTGCCGGCGGGTGAGCTGATCGAGCGTGGCGACCCCACCCGCGACCGAGGTGTCCCATTTCGCGGACGACGCCCCCGGCCCCTTGGACGAGATCACCGGCCACAGCGAGGCGTCGTAGGGGACCGGAACGAAATCGACACCCGGGCAGGCGTTGTCGGTGCAGCCCTGCGCACCGGGATCGATGAAGTTCTGGTAGGCGTTGCTCTCGAAATCGTGTGCCACGGACGGGTCGCTGGTCCCGGTGCCCGGCACGATCAGCGCCGACGTCGCCGCCAAAGCCACCGCACACAGGCTCTGCACCTCGAGCCAGCCGACGCCGAGCGCAGTCATGAATGCCGCGGAAGCACCGACCCGTGCCGCCGAACGCTTCCGATGCCGAGCACGCTTCTTCGGCACATCGGCAAATCTCGCATTCGGCCTCATGAACTACCCCTTCGGCATCAGGGAGAAACCTCGGCAACCGCTGAGCAATTGTGGCAGCTGGGCCCACCGCGGTACAAGCGTGTGTCCGGATTGTCGGGCTACCGCCGCGGTCAGGTAGTCGGGGGGTGTGTGGATGACGTCGGTGAGCGTCGGTTCGTTGCCGTCCTGTCGACTGTCGCGTACAGCGTCGGTCGACGTAGCGTCTAACGTAGCCATCGTGGGTGGTCAGGGGCGTGAACTCGACCGGCGAGCCTGTCCACCGGGGCCGGAGCAGGTCGGCTCGCCGATGTACCGGATGCTCGGCAAAGGAGGCTCCCCATGATCACCTCGATCCGCATGGCTGTGCTGGCGCTCGCCGGGACGGCGGTGCTCTCCACCGCGTGCTCGACCGACTCACCCACCGGGTCCGACGCGCCGTCGACCACGCAGACGACCACCACAGCGGCTACGACCACCGCCGCGGGTCCGACCGGCGCGCCGACGTCGGCACCGTCCGATCCCGCGCTCGCCGAACCGCTGCACGAGGCCGCGGCCGCCGACGACGGCGTTCGCGTGCAAGAACTGCTCGACCGCGGCGCACCCCTGGAAGCGCGCGACGACGAGGGCCGCACGCCACTGGTGACGGCCGTGAAGAATCAGGCCACCGCCGCGGCACGAGTCCTGATCGATGCGGGTGCCGATGTGAACGCCAAGGACGACATGCAAGATTCGGCCTACCTGTATGCGGGCGCCGAAGGCTACGACGAGATCCTGACGATGACCCTCGCACACGGTGCCGACGTGCGCAGCCTGAACCGATACGGCGGCACCGCGCTGATCCCGGCGGCAGAGCACGGATTCGTCTCGACGGTACGGATCCTGATCGAGGCGGGTGTCGACGTCGACCACGTGAACACACCCCGCTGGACGGCCCTGCAGGAAGCCGTGATCTACGGCGACGGCTCCCAGAGATACCAGGACACGGTCACCGCTCTCCTCGATGCCGGCGCCGACCCGAACATCCCCGACGCCGAAGGCCGCACGGTGCTCGAGAACGCGGAGCGGCTCGGCCAGACCGCGATCGTCGAGATCCTTCGCAACCATTCCTGACCTGAAGCACTCGTCGGCGGGTGACACGGCGGGGCGCAGGCGTCGCCGGCGACGATCCGGCCGACAGCCGGTTACGCTGGACCGGTTGATCGCAGAGGTAGCACTTTCCACCACGAGAAGGGGCTCACGTTGTCGACTCACACTTTCGCCACCGCCGCGGCGGTCGGAGTTCTCACGGTCCTGCTGGCAGGCGGTGCGGCGAGCGCCCATCCTGTCCAACCCGTCCACCCCCCGGTCGTCGCCGCCCAAGACGAGGGGACCGTCGTCGACGACGAGAAGGAGCCCGGCGGAAAAGGCGAGGGCAAGGGGAAAGGTAAGGGTAAAGGCAAAGGGAAGGGAAAAGGTAAGGGCGGCAAGGGAACCGAGTAGGTCAGGGCGCGTCGAGCACGCTGACCGGAACCCCGTAGGGCAGAAAACGCACCCGACGACGCTCATCGGTGTTGTCGCGATGCGCCCGCAGTGCCTCGAGCTCACTCGGAAACACCTGATCCACCCGCGCCTGCCCGTCCTCGTCGATGGTGTAGATCGCCCACACCCCGCCCCCGGTGTCCCCGGTGGTCTCGGGTTCGGGCGCGTGCTGGGGTCCGGTGAACTGCCCGAACAGCGAATTCAGCACCGACTGATCCAGGAATCCCCCCGCCTTCCCGATCAATCCGCGGATCTCATCGCTCGCCCCACGCAGCACCCGTTCGAAATCATCGGCATCGAATGGCCTGTCATCCGCCATGATCAGTCCTCCTCGGAACATCGGCGTATTTGTTCCCAAGTGTCCTCGCCGAACGCGCCACGCGCCATGAACCCCGGCGGCGGCCACTGTCTCGATAGGCTCTGCGCATGCTGACTGCGCTGCTCTACGGGTTGGGAACCGTGGTTCCGCTGATGATCGGGGTGGCGATCGGCGTGCGGTGGGCGCTGCCTCGGCCGGTGCTGGCGACCCTGATGGCGTTCGGCGCGGGAACGATGATCGCGGCGGTGTCGGAGGAGTTGTTCGCGCCCGCGTTCCGGCGCGACGGGGCGGTGATCGCGGGAATCGCGTTGTTCGCGGGCGCCGGGATGTATGTGGTCGCCGACCATCTGATCGAGAACAAGCTGGGCGGGGCCGCGATCGGGTGGGCGCTGTTGCTCGGCACGGTGCTCGACGGAATTCCCGAGAACACGGCGCTCGGCGTGTCGTTGGTCGGGGGTGGGGGACTGGTGCTGCTGGTCGCCATCGCGGTGGGCAACGTGCCCGAAGCGGTGAGCGCGGTCGCGTTCCTGCGCGACCAGCACGGATTCTCACCGGGCCGCACGTTCGGCCTGTGGGCGGTCACTTCGGCCGTACTCGTCGGGGTCACCGTGCTCGGCAACGCGCTGGCCGACACCATCTCCGGCACCGCCATCAGCGCGGTGCAGGCGTTCGCGGGAGGTGCGACGATCGCGATGTTGACGGATTCCCTTGTGCCGGAGGCCTATCGGGAGGGCGGCTGGTGGGTCGGAATGGCGACGGCGGCCGGCTTCTTCGTGGCCTTCGCCATCGGATGAGTGCTCACTCCCGCACCACGGTGGCTGGGTCGAGGTCGATGCGCCGCAACAACTGAGCGTTCAGCGCGACCACGATTGTGGACGCCGACATGAGCAGCGCCCCGACCTCCATCGGCATGGTGACACCCCAGGGCGCGAGCACACCGGCGGCCAGCGGCACGGCGATGATGTTGTAGCCCGCCGCCCACACCAGATTCTGGATCATCTTGCGGTAGGTGGCCTGTGACAGCTCGATCACCGAGACCACCGCGCGCGGGTCGTCGGAGGCCAGGACCACACCCGCGGAGGCGATGGCCACGTCGGTGCCCGCGCCGATCGCGATACCCACATCGGCCTGGGCGAGGGCAGGCGCGTCGTTGACACCGTCACCGACCATGGCCACGGTGTGCCCGGCCTCCTGCAGCGAACGCACCTTGTCGCCCTTGTCCTTCGGCAGGACCCCGGCGAACACCTGGTCGATATCGAGCTGCTCGGCGACCGCGCGGGCCACCGGTTCGGCGTCACCGGTGATCATGGCGACGTGGATGCTCCGGCGATGCAGCGCCTGGATCGCCTGCGCGGATTCGGGGCGCACCTCGTCGGCCAGGGCGAGCGCGCCGATCAGCTCGCCGTCGCGCAGTACGTGCAGCACCGTCGAACCCTGCGCGGACCAGCGGGCGGTGGCCTCGGCGGGCTCGAGGTGGTGGCGGTGCAGCAGGGCGGGACCGCCGACCTCGATCGTCGAGCCGTCGACCGTCGCACGCACACCCACACCGTTGTGGGCGGTGAACTCCGTGGCGGTGGGGACAGCGATTCCGCGTTCGGCCGCAGTGTCGACGATGGCGCGTCCGAGCGGATGCTCGCTCTCGGATTCGGCGGCCGCGGCCAGGGCGAGAACTTCGTCGTCCGCGAGGCCCGACCGGGTGGCGGTGGTTCCGACGACGGCGGGCGCGCCACGCGTGAGGGTGCCGGTCTTGTCGAACAGGATCGCATCGACGGTGCGCATCGCTTCGAGCGCACGGCGATCGGTGATGAGCACACCGGCTTTCGCGGCGCGTTCGGTGGCGATCGACACCACCAGCGGAATCGCCAGGCCGAGGGCGTGCGGGCAGGCGATGACCAGCACGGTGATGGTCCGGGTGACGGCATCCTCGGGTCGCCCGAGGGCGAGCCAGACGACGGCCGTGATCGCGGCGGACCCGGCGGCGAACCAGAACAGCCAGCCCGCCGCCCGGTCGGCGAGTACCTGGGCGCGGGAGGAGGAATTCTGGGCTTCGGCCACCAGCCGCTGGATGCCGGCGAGGGCGGTATCGGCCCCGACGGCGGTGACACGCACCCGCAGCGCCGAATCGGTGGTGACCGTGCCCGCGACGACCTTGTCGCCTGGTTCACGGCGCACGGGCCGGGATTCGCCGGTGATCATGGACTCGTCGACGTCGGCACTGCCCGACTCGACGAGCCCGTCGGCGGGCACCCGACTGCCCGGTCGCACGACGACGCGGTCACCGGTGCGTAGTTCGTCGACCCGGACGGTGTCGGTCGAGCCGTCGTCGCGGACGCGTTCGGCCTCGTCGGGCAGCAGCGCGGCCAGCGATTCCAGCGCGCTCGAGGCCTGCCCGAGCGAGCGCATCTCGATCCAGTGCCCGAGCAGCATGATCACGATCAGCAGGGCCAGTTCCCACCAGTAGTCGAGCTCGTGGTGCAGCACGCCGAGCGTCGAGCCCCAGGACGCGAGGAAGGCCACGGTGATGGCCAGCGAGATCAGCAGCATCATGGCGGGTTTGCGCGCCCGGATCTCGTCGACGGCTCCGGTGAGGAACGGTCGGCCGCCCCAGAAATACATGACGGTGCCGAGGACCGGCGACACCCACCGCAACCCCGTCGGCACGGTGTAGCCGACGAGTTCGGCGAACATCATGTCGGCGGCGACCACCGGCACCGCCAAGGCAAGCATCACCCAGAACAACCGCCGGAACATGGCCACGTGGTCGCCGTGATGATGACCCGAAGACATGTCGTGGTGCTCGTCGTGGATCGTGTCCGAACCGCTGCCCATCCGGTGGTCGTCGGCCATGACGCCGACGCTACCCCCGAGCGTCGCGGGGGCGGCACAGGAAAACGCCCCCGACCTGACACAGGCCGGAGGCGTCGAGCGCGGCTCGGCTAGTGACCGCGTTGATCGGTGAGATTCAGGCCTTCCTTCGCCTTCACGCGTCGGTGTTCCAGCAGCAACCAGGCGACACCGGCGACGGCCAGCGTCGCGGCGGCCACGGCGGCGATGGCACCCCAGCCCGCGAAGCCGTATCCGGCGGCCGTCAGGCACAGGCCGAGGGCGATCACGGCCATCGCGCACAGGATGATGCCGGGGAAGTTGTACCCGTCCTCCAGGCCTTCACCGGCGTGGCTGCGGGTGGTTCGGGAGTGGTCGGGGAATTCGCGCCCGGTGCGGCGCGACATGGGGGAGCGTTGATGGGCGGGGTACGCCATGGTCGATCCTTCCCTCCGATGGACTGCGTGTGGACGGCAATACCCACTGTGTCGCGGTCCAATCGGGCCGGACGAACCGGCGCCCGCGCCGTAGCATGGGCGACCACTGGCTACACCGGTGCGGCGAAGGGATTGAGCGTGCGCACGTTGTTGACGTTGCTGATCGTGGCGGCGATCGCGCTGGTGGTCGGCGATCGGGTCGCGCTCGTGCTGGCACAGAACGCGATCGGACGCCAGATCGCCGCCGAATACCAGCTCACGCGACAGCCCGATGTCGACATCCCTGGTTTCCCGTTCCTCACCCAGGCGCTCGACGGCCGGTATCCGGTCATCGACATCGCGGTAGGCGACTGGACCGGCGACGACATCACCGTGCGCGACCTCGACGTCACCCTGCGCGATGTGTCCGCACCGCTGGGTGATGTGCTCGGCAACCGGACCTCGAACCTGGTGGCGGCGACGGCCACGGCGACGGCTGTCGTCCCCTACGACGTCGTACGAGGGTTCGCTCCCGACGACGTCGAGTCCATCGAATTCGGGTCGGACGGTTTGAGCGTGGCGGGCCGGTTCCCGGTCGCCGGGATCATGGTGCCCGCCACGGTCATCGTCACCGTCGCACCGACCGCCGACGGCATCGAGGTGACACCCGTGTCCGTGCGCCACGCGGCCGGGGGTCCGACGATTTCTCTCGGCCTGATCCAGCGGAGCCTGACCTTCGTCGTTCCCTTGCAGAGCCTGCCCCTCGGGGCACACATCACCGCGATCACCCCGGCCGCCGACGGTCTGCACGTCACCGCGGCGGCCGAGAACGTGCGTCTCGCCGACGGCTAGGTCAGGATTTCGACATAGCCGTCGGCGCCGTTCACCCGGATGCGCTGCCCGTCGCGGATCAGGTCGGTCGCGTGTTCCACCCCGACCACGGCGGGTAGCCCGTATTCGCGGGCGATGACCGCGCCGTGGGTCATCAGGCCGCCCACTTCGGTGACCAGGCCGGCGATACCGACGAACAGCGGTGTCCAACTGGGGTCGGTGTAGGCGGTGACGAGAATGTCGCCCGCTTCCAGATCGGCCTGACCGATGTCGAGGACCACCCGGGCTCGCCCTTCGATCGTTCCCGCCGAGACCGCCATGCCCGGCAGAGCGCCCTCGGGCAGGTCTTCGCGTCGATACGCCCCGGTCACCGCCTCACCGTCGGAGGTGAGAACCCTTGGCGCACTGAGCGTCCGGAAGATATCGAACGCATCTCTGCGCTGGGCGACGAGGGCCTGGTCCGCCTGCTGGACGCGCACCACCTCACGCAGTTCGTCGAACCGCAGGTAGTAGATGTCGTCGGGTTCCTGGAGTACACCGGCCGCCACGAGTCGCTCGGCTTCACGCGACAATGCCTGCTTGTATACGAAGTAGCGGCTGACCATGCCGTACTTCGGGTACTCCCGGTAACCGGCGAAAGTGCGGACCCGATCGATCATCCGCTCGGTTTCGGAGGCCTTGCTCTCCCCGTCCGGCAGCGCCCGCAATTCCCGCAGGATCCGTGCCCGCTGCGCTTCGGCGTCGCGCAAACCGTCTTCGAAACGTTCTGTGCCCGCGCCGTTTTCGAAGTTGCGCACATTGCCGAGGATGGTCGGCACGAGAGTGGTCGGGTCCTCGCTCCACCGTGTTCGGGTGATGTCGATTTCGCCGACGCACCGCATGCCGTATCTGTCGAGGAATTCGGTGATCGCGACCCGCGCCGCCGGGCCACCCGAACGCTGCTCGAGTTCACCGAGGAAATCGTTCGCGCCGTTCTCCTCGACCGCACGCAGATATTCGATCACCTGCGGGTGCGGGCGGATGGCATCGGCGACATCGAGCAACGCCAACCCCATTTCCGAGGTCACATTGCCCGGCACCGACTGGGTGAGCGCATCGGCGGCGTTCTTCTCCCCGAGCCATTCGCCCAGGCGGTCGTTGAGCCATTCGGTTGCCTCCATGGCGGCCGTGATGATCTGCAATCCGCGCGGGGAGAACAACACTCGCCGCAATTCCGCGATATCGGCGTGGATGAAATCGAGCAGGGCGGACCCGGACAGGGGGGCGATGTCGCGTTTCAGCACGGCGAGCGAGGTTTCGCAGTCGGCGATCAGTTCGTCGACGATCACCGGGTCGGTGTCGATCGGAGCGGGTGCGGGGGGCGCGGTAACCGGATCGGTCTGCGGCACAACGGGAACGAAGCCGCGCTCGAGCACGGTGCGCAGCGCGTCGCCCATCAGGGGATCGGACTTCCCGAGCGCCTCGGCCAGCGCGGGGCCGGCCGTCGGCGAGGCCAATCGCTCGGTGACGTCGACGAACAACCGCCCGCCCGCGTCCCGCATCGCCGCGTGACTGGTGAGCTGCCACAGCGAAATCCCGAGTGGTTTCATGGCGTCGGTCATCATCTGTTGATGACCCACCGACACATACACGCGGTGGGCGTCGTCGGCCGCCTCGGGAATCGGGAACAGGGTGGTGATCGGCCTGCTCTGCACGAGACGGATCTCGTCGTCGAGACACCACTCGATGTCCTGCGGCGAGCCGAAATGCGCCTCGATGCGCCGGCCCAATTCGGCCAGTCGCAGCACCTCGGCATCCGAGAGCACCGGTTCGTTGCGGCGATCCTCGTCGATATCGCGCACCTCGGTGCCGCCCGAGCCCACCGGTTCGACGGCGATCTTCTTGGTGGCGATGGTCTTGCTGACCTCCCCGTCGCGCACCTTGTACACATCGGCGTTCACCAGACCGGAAACCAGTGCTTCACCGAGACCGAAACCGGCGTCGATGGAGACGACGGTCCGATCCGACGTCACCGGGTCGGCCGTCATCAGAATGCCCGACGCACGCGGAAACACCATCCGCTGCACCACGACCGCCATCCGGATCATGCTGCTGTCGAACCCGTTTCGCAGACGGTAGGTCACCGCCCGGTCGGTGAACAGCGACGCCCAGCACCGGCGGACATGGATGAGTACCTCCGCCGCGCCGATCACATTCAGGTAGGTGTCCTGCTGACCGGCGAACGACGCGGTCGGCAGATCCTCGGCCGTGGCGCTGGAACGCACCGCGTACGCGGCGTCGGTGCCGAGCCGGGCATGCGCGGCGAGGATCTCGGCCGCCACGTCCTCGGGCACCGGCAGTTCCTCGACAGCCCCGCGGATCGCCGCACTTGCCGCGGCGATCCCCGCCCGATCGTCGGGCGAGAGGGCCGCCAGTTCGCCGATCCGTTCCCGGACCGCCGACGCGCCTGCCAGCGCCCGATCGAACGCCTCGGTCGTCACACAGAACCCCTCGGGCACCCGCACCCCCTCGATGCGCGCCAGCTCACCCAGGTTCGCACCCTTGCCCCCGACGATTCCCACCTGCGAACGGTCGATCTGCCCGAACTCGAGAACAACACCCATAACCCACTCCTCACCTGCGATTTCAGCAGTACGCGAGCGATTATGGACCACATTTCGATGTCTCATGAGCGGCCGCGATCGTGTATACAGTGAGAAGGGGAAGGGAAACGCGGCGAACCGCCGCCGAGCCGGGCTCGACGACGGCCGGACGCCGATTCAGGCAGCGACAGCGCGGCGACGGGGTTCGAGTGCGGCCGCGACCAAATAACTGCCACCACCGGCCAGCGCCAGCACCCAATACGGGCTCGCACCCGTCAGGAACAGCGCCGCCGAGGACGTCAATGCCAGCCACGCACCGAGCGCGTACTGCAACACGTCACGGTAAGCGGCACCACCGGCGAGGTACAGCAGGCCGACGACGAGTCCGGAACCGGTGGGCCACAGCAGCATTCGCACGTTGTCGTCGGCCAGCGCCGAACTCAGCGCCGTGATGACGAAGAACAGTGCTCCGAAACCCACCAGCCACGACGCGGCGAGCAGATTGCCGACCACCGCCTCGGCCCCGGTGGCGCCGCGCTTGGCGCGCATCGTGACCACACTGGTCACCACCATCGCGATCAGCAGGCCACCGACCAGCAGTGCGCCCGGCACCGCGGCGGGCAGCCGCACGAGCGGTGAATCACCGTGGGACACAGCATAAGCGCCGTGCCCGAGCAGCCACGCGGCACCGAAACTGAGGTAGGACGGACGGTTGTCGAGCAGAACACGCAGAGCGGACATCGCAATTTCTCCAGGATCAGTGGGGGATTTCAGGACTCGGTGTCGGCGACCAGGACGACTTTGCCGACGACGGTGCGCGATTCGGCCAGCCGCATCGCCCGCCCGGCCTCCGACAGCGGCACACGCGCACCGATCTGCGCGCGCAGCACGCCGCGCGCGGCGAGATCGAAAACGGCCGACAGGTCCTCGGCGATGCGGGCACGGAAACGCGGCAGATCGCGCTTGCCCGCCCACAGATTGAAGAAGTGCGCATTGCGCTTGTTGGGCAACGCGTTCCAGACCAGCAACCGGACGAGCAACCGCAGGACCGGAAGCCGCGAATTGCCCTCGTCGTCCTTGGTCGACGCGGTGCCGTAGGACACCAGGGTGCCACCGGGCGCGAGCAGTGCGAACGAATCCGCGATCCCCGGGCCGCCGATGTGGTCGAACACCGCGTCCACGCCCCCGGGTGCCAGCGCCCGGACCTGCCGACCCACATCACCGCGATAGTCCACCCACGTCGCGCCGAGCGCACGCACGGCCTCGGCATGACGCGCCGACGACGTGCCGATGACCTGAATGCCCTTCGAGCGGGCCAGCTGCACCAGTGTCGAGCCGACGCCCCCGTTGGCGCCGTGCACCAGCACGGTCTGCCCGGTGCGCGCCTTCGCGACGCGGAACAACATCTGCCAGGCCGTGATGCCGTTGACGACAAAGGTTTCCGCCGCATCGGCAGCGAGTCCGTCGGGCACCGCGACGAGATCGGCGGCATCGAGCACGGCGTGACTGCTCCACCCGCCGATCTTGGTCAGCGCGGCCACCCGCCTGCCGACCATGTCCGGCTCGACGCCGGCACCGACCGCGAGGACGGTACCGACCAGGTCGTAACCGGGAACGAAGGGGAAAGGTGGCTGGTCGTAGTACTTGCCGCGCCGCATCTGCTGCTCGGCGAACGAGACGCCGCTCGCCTCGACCGCGACCACAGCCTGGCCGGGACCGGGGGCGGGCAACGGACGCCGGGTCACCAGCAGACCATCAGGATCGACCCGGTCGGGCAGGACGATTTCGGTGGCGATGACAGACATGATTCTCCTAGTGTGTGACTGGTCAATCACTCGATGGGTCAAAAAAATGCCCCGCGAGGGGGCATCGGTTCGGTCAGCCGGCGTCGGGGTGCCGGATGCCCGCGGTGACGATCCTCGCCCACGGGCTGTCGTCACCGTCGAGGCCGAGGGTGGTGATGAGGTGGCAGAGCTGGCCGAAGGCGATGAACCGCTGGACGTGCTCGTCCGCGGCGCCGGAGCGGTGTTTGGCGAGCTCGGTGATCCGGGCGAGCCCGGCGCGCATCGCCGCGCCGATCTCGGGCACCTCGGCCACCGATTGGGCGTGGACCTGCAGCATGAGCAGGCTCCGATCGCTGATCAACTGCGCATAGGCGCCGCCCATGTCGTAGAGGATCTGCTCGGGGCTGTCGCCGGCCGACTGTGCCGCACCGGCCGACATGGCCGCCGCGATCCGGTCGAAGCACCGCTCGAGCGCGGCGACGAACAGGGCGACCTTGCCGGGGAACAGCTTGAATACATAGGCAGGGGAGATCTGTGCCGTCGCCGCCACCGTGCTGATCGGCGTGCCGTGGTAACCGGTGCGGGCGAACTCGACGATCGCGGCGTCGACCACGGCGTCGCGGCGGATGTCGGATCGGGAGAGTGTTGCTCCGCTCTTGCTCATGTGAGTGACTGTACACTCACTCTTTCGAGTGCGTCAACTCCGCGAATTATCGAGTTCCGGCCCGGCTCGGGCGTTCCCGCGCCGGGCCGACTCGTCAGCTGCAGCAACTCGCGCCCGACGCCACCGCCTTCTGCTTGGCCTCGGTGCCGCAGCAGGCGCCTTCCGCCTCGGCCTCCGCTGCGGTGCCGCAGCACGCGTCGGCCTGCTCCGCTTCGACGAGTTGCGGTGCGCTACCGAAGGTTTCGCTGTCGCCCAGGACGGTGTAGACCTCCCACCGCTCGGCGTCGGGCGCGCTCACCCATACCTTGTCCTGGGTGGCGAAGCAGCAGGTCGTCGCGATCTGCTCCTCGGTGAACAACCCCGCCTGCGAAAGGCGCGCGATCTCGCCGTGGACCTGCTCGGACGACTCGACCTCCACGCCGAGGTGGTTGAGGCTGCCGCCCTTGCCCGCGTTCTCGATCAGCACCAGCTTGAGCGGCGGATCGGTGACGGCGAAGTTGGCGTAGCCGGGCTTGCGCTTGGCCGGCTCGGTGGCGAACAGGGTCGAGTAGAAACGCACGGCCTGGTCGAGATCGTCGACATTGAGGGCCAGCTGAATTCGGGACATGATCGAACCTCCACTTGTGAGACATATGTCGAAGAACTTGCGAGCTCGAGTGTGCTCACCTTTTCGACATATGTCAATACCGAGCGTAGAGTCGTCGACATGCCCAAGGCGCTACCCGTGATCGATATGTCCGCTCCCGTCTGCTGCGCACCCGTGGCGGCGGCGCCGGTCGACGATGCCGCCGCGCTGGAGGTGGCGTTGCGGCTCAAGGCCATCGCCGACCCGGTCCGGGTGAAACTGCTGTCCTTGCTGCTCACCACTCCGGCAGGGGAGAGCAATGGTGGTGACCTGGCCGGTGCCGTCGAGCTGAGCGAGTCGACCGTCTCGCATCATCTCGGGCAGTTGCGCAAGGCCGGTCTCGTCGAATCCGAGCGACGCGGGATGAACACCTTCCACCGGGCACGCCGCGAGGCGCTGTCCGCGCTGTGCACGGTGCTCGACCCCAACTGCTGCAGCTGAGCCGACGGCCCCTGGAAATCGGTGACCGAACGGTGGCGTGGTCGTTGCATTCGGTGTGAACCGGGCCAAAAGCGCGTGCCGTGCACCGATCGGCCCGGGTCGGTCCGCATACGCTCTCGGCTATCGACGACCGATGCGAAGGACGAACCGTGATCGACATCCGCGCCCGCGTGGGCCTGGCACTTTCCGCCGCCGTACTGGCAGGCACCGTCACCAGCGTGCTGGGAACCGCTCCCGCCCAGGCGGCGGGCTGCGTAGACGTACACGTCGTCGCCGCGCGCGGAACCAACGAACCCGGCGGCCTGTGGAGCCAGTACTGGCTGGGCTCCGTGGTCGGAAACCCGGTCTACGCGGCCATCGATGCCGCCTTGTCGCAGTCGACGAACGCCTATCGGGTGCAGTACCCGGCCGGTTACGACCAGCCCGCCTCCGTGCAAGCAGGCAACCGCGACCTGGTCGATCATGTGGTCGAACGGGCGGCGGCCTGCCCGGACCAGAAGTTCGTGCTCGTCGGCTACTCCCAGGGCGCCAACGTGGTGGACAACTCGATCGGGATCAGCAGCGAGGGCGCCCGGGTCGGCGGCCCGATCGTGGCCACCCTGCCCGCCGAACTGGCACCGAGGATCGCGGCGATCCTGTTGTTCGGCAACCCTATTCGCGGGGTGGGCCGTGAGGTCACCGGTGTGTACGCCGACCGCACCTACGACGTGTGCAACGACAACGACCCGGTGTGCGACCCGCAGGGAACGGACTGGAACGTCCACCTGCAATACCAGGGGTACGCCCAGGAAGCCGCGGCCTTCGTCGCCGACCGGGTCTGACCCCGCGTCGACGACAGCGCGTGGGGGATGATGGTCGGGTGGGTACCGACAGCAGTTCCGAGGTTCGACCGAAGCGCCGCAACGGCCCTCGGCTGCCGCCGGACGAACGTCGAACGCAACTGCTCGACGCCGCCCTGCGGGTGGTCGGCAGCGAAGGTATCGCGAACTTGACCATGCAGGCGGTCGCCAAGGAAGCGGGCGTCGCCAAGCCGGTGCTGTACGCGATGTTTCCGACCGCGCCGGAGCTGGTGGCACATCTGCTGCACCGGGAGCACTCGCGCGGAATGGCGCAGGTTTTCGCGGCGATGCCGGGTGATCTGCGCGGATCGGATCCCGACCGCGAATATGTCGGAGCGGTCATGGCCTTTCTCGAATCGGTGGCGGCGGCGCCGACGCGTTGGCGCCTGATTCTGATGCACAGCGACGGCGCCCCCGCCGATTACCGGGAATTGCTCGCTGCCGCCCGCGACAAATTGCTCGACCAGTGTGTGGACCTGCTGAACGCGGGTTTCGCGGTGCGCGGCGGACCACACGATGCCGATGTGGAGCTGATCGCCCATGTCATGCTCGGTTTCACCGAGGTGCTCGGCAGGATGGTGCTCTCGGACCCGCAACGTTTTCCACCCGAACGACTGCGCGCCACCGTCCGTTCCATGGTGCGGACCTTGCCCCAGGAGCCGAGCACCGACTCCCGGTGATTTCGCGGACTTCTACCGCAGGTCGACGTCGGCGACGAGCAGTACCGGCCAGGCGATCACCTGGCCGAGGATCGAGAAGAATCGGTCCAGCCCGGACAGCTCGCCGAGGTGATCTCGATGCGAGAGCAACCACACCAGTCCGATCGCGACATAGGGGATGCCACCCGCGATTGCCAGGTACATCATCTGACGGATACTGAGCCGGCGTTCCATGAGTTTCGTGAGCACGTGTTCTCTCCTTCGTTCAGGCCATGTCGCCGAGGATCGGCTGTGATTCGATGAGCCCCTCGTCCGAGGGTGGGAGTCCTCTGCTCAACACGCGATCGCGCTGCTTGCGGCGGAGTGCGTGATGGGCTCGAGCGGGGATGTCGTATCCGTATGTCCGCTGTGCTTGCCGCGGTGTGGTCGTCACCGGGTTCTTCGGCGGTATGCCGAGCAGGACCGGCCCCGCAACCGGCACCGTCGTCGGCGAGATCAGTTGCAGCAGAAGCAGCTCGAGCCGGGCGTTGAAGCTGACCAGGGTCATCGCCGCGCTGAGCCATGGCACGACGAGTGCGTCGAGAACCCGTCCGGTCGGCAGGCCCGCCATCTCCCGCATCCACCGCGGCATCGTCGCCAGCGTGCCGCGTCGCAGGAAAGCCGCCACGAGCTTGAACATCGGACGCAGTACCAGCGGCATCGGCGGCAGCATCACCTCGGCGTCGAGCAGGTGATTCATCGCCTTCTTCGCGATGTCGGATCCGATCAGCTGCGGGCGCATACGTTCGAAATACTGGGCGACGCCCTCGCGGGTGCGGGGAATGTCTGCCGGGTCACAGGTCTGCAGTTCCGCGGCACGGGCGCACTCGTGCCAATACCGCGATTCGTCCGCCGCGCTGAGCCGGCCGGGGCCGTACTTCTCGTAGGCGATCAGGAGCGAATGCCATGCGGTCAGATGGATCCACAATTGCGAATCCGGATCGTTGGCGTCGTAGTGCCGACCGGTCACCGGATCGATCCCGACAGCCTTGGAGTGGATCTTGACCAGAATATCGGCCGCGCTGACCGTCGACCGGCTGTCGGCGAACATCACCATGGCGAAATAGCGCAGCGTGCGGTCGTAACGAGTGCGCGGGCGCGTATAGATCGCGCTGGTCGCATCGACAGCCGCGATGAGGTTCGGATCGAGTTCCTCGATGACGACCGCGCGTTGGAAACCGATCGTCAATCCGGTCGGGTAACTCCATACCCGCCATGCGACGGATTCGGGTCCGAAGAAGCCGTAGTCCTCGGCCGGTTCCACCTCGGGCAGTGAAAACCAGGTTCGCAAAGAGCCCATGTGGCCCTCCTTCATCGTGTGAGCAACGGAGTATTGAGTTCGCTGACCAGCCAGCGGTCGGTGTCCCTGCGCAGCGACATGTTCACCGAGAGCTGGCCGGGAGCGGGCGTGCCTCGGGTGCCGAGGCTGGTGATGGTCTGATTGATGACGGCCACGGCCCGCGCGGTGGTCTCGTCGGCGGACTCGATGGCGCAGGTGACGTTGCCGACGGTGGAGACGACCTGGCCCTGTACGAGCACCTCACGCAGATCCTTGCTGGTGGCGTCGAATTCGGTACGCCAGGCGCCGGTGGCCCCTGCCAGCACCGCGGCGAAATAGGTGTCTAGGTCCTTGGCGTCGTAGCTGGCCAGGGTGGGGGCGTAGGCGCAGGCGGCCTGGAGCGCGGCGTCGCGGGCCTGCTCGCGGGCACGGATGCGGTGATTGTCCACGGCGAGCGATGTCGCGATCGCGACGGCGCCGATCGTGGTGACCGCAGCTGCCGGAAACAGGATGCGGCGCAGTGTGTTTCGCCGAGGTTCGGTAACCGGGGCGGAGCTCTCCGGACTCGGGTCGTCGGGGAGTGGGTTGTCGGGTTCGGTTGTCATACGAGGATTCCTCTGCGTGGGTAGGCGTCAGTTGGCGGGCAAGGGGACGGACAACTCGTCGCCGGTGACTCCAGGTGGCGGGCCCGAACCGTTGTCGGGCCCGGCGGGGCGGGGCGCGTTCGCCGACCCGCGGATCTGCAGTTCGGGGTGGTCGGTGACGCAGTAGTTGTAGAGGCGGGTGCGGCCGTCGGAGACCTCGGCAGGGGAGACCGGGACGGTCTCGTACTCACAGGTGGGGCGCGGCCAGATGTCGGCCATGGTGTGAAAAGCGTTGTCGTGGGCGGGGATTCCCAGTGCGATCACCGCGGAGCGCAAGGAGGGGAACAATGCTGTCATGGCCGGTGTGCGCAGGCGGGCCGCGCGGGTGATGGCGACGAAATTGGTGACCAGACTGGTCAGCGGGTCACCGGTCTCGGTGAGAACACCGTCGAGCGTCGCGAGCCGGTCGGGCCCCTGGTCGAGGAGTTCGCGCACTTCGTGGTCGGCGGCGTTCATCTGGTCGAACAGCGTGCTCGAACCACGCACCAGAGTGGCGAGGTCGGGCTGGGCGTGTGCGGTGGTGGCGGCGATGACGCTCAGGTTGCGGATCAGTTCGGTGGTCTGGGGCAGCAGCTCGGCGAGTCCGGCCGTCGCCTGGCTCAGGCCACTGATCACACTGCGCAGCACCTGGGGGCCGCCACGCAGCGCGCGGTCGAGTTCGTCGACGATCGCGGTGAGCCGGTCCGGATTCATCCCGGCGATGAGAGCGCCGGTGTTGTCCAGGAACGAGTCGATCGTCACCGGCGTGCTCACCTGGTCGGCGGGCACGGTCGCCCCGTCGGCGAGATAGGGCGCCTCGCCGGTGACGGGCCGGAAATCGAGGTACTGCTCGCCCGCCGCCGACAGGCGACTCACCGCCACCGGCGTGCCGACGGGAATCAGTGTGGCACTGTCGATTTCGGTCTCGGCGAGGACGCCCGACCCGTCGATGCGGATCGCGCGCACCGACCCGACCTCGACCCCGCGCACCGTGACGTTGCTGTGGGGGAGCAGTCCGCCGGAGCTGTCGAGCTGGACGCGCACGGTGTAGGTGGTGTGCAACGGCCGCACGCCGATCACATCGATGGCGATGTAACCCGACCCCGCCGCCAGCATGGCGACCATGCCCAGCACGGCTCCCATGGTCTTGTGGTCGTGCGCCCAGCGGGCCAGCCGGACGACGACGGTAGCGGTCCACCCGATCATCGGTGACCCCCTTGCAAGCGGCCGAGCACCCGCGCGAGCACCTGGGCAAGGCTGCCGACGAAGGCGGTGACGTCGGTGCCGTCCGGCAACCGGCTGCCCTCGGTGTCGGTGAGGGCGCCGACGTCGAGGTACGAGATGCGTGCGGCCACGGCGAGACTCGACCCGCGCATCGAAGCCCGTGCCACCGGGGCCACCGTGTTGAGCCGGTCCAAGGTGGTGGCCAGGTCGTCCCCCATCCGGGTGAAGCCGCTCATCAGTTCCTGCACACTGTCGAACAGGCTCAGAAACTGTGGGCCGGTGGTCGAGGTGAAATCGCCGAGCGCGGCGGTCACCGTCGACACCTTCGTCGTGAGATCGGTGATGGCGCGGTTGTTCTCGCCGATCACCCCGATCAGTTCCGGGAAGGTGTCGGCGGCCCGGCCGAGTTCGGTCTTGCGTGCCCGCAGGGTGGTGGTTAGCCCGTGGAGACCGTGCAGAACCGAATCGAGCTGCGCGGTACGCTGATTCAGCGCGGTCAGCGTCGCGGTGAGTTCGGTGAGCAGATGCGACAACTGCGGGCCTCGCCCGCCGACGATGGCGTCGAGTTCGGAGGTGATCCGCGCGACCTGATTCATCGCGCCGCCGTCGAGCAGCAGCGACATCGCGGTCATCAGCTCCTCCACCGAGGCGCCCGCCGAGGTGTGGTCGCGGTCGATGACATCACCGTCGGTGAGCAGCGAGTTGCCGGGACGGTGCTGCGGCAACACGATGGCGACATGGAGGTCGCCCAGGGGAGTAGGTTGTCGCAATTCCGCGCGGGTGCCGTGCGGTAACGCGATATCGCGGCGCAGTTCGAGTTCGACCTCGGCGCGGAAGTTCGTCGTCTCGATCCCGGTCACCACGCCGACGTCGGTGCCGCCGATCTTGACCCGTGCGCGCTCGGGCAGGTTGAGCGCGTCGTCGAAGACCGCGTGCAACCGGTAGGAGGGCCCGTCGACACCGGGACGGGGCAGTGGGACGTCGTCGACGGTGACCGTGCACGAGCAAACGCCGAGGGCGGTGAGCGCGGCGGCCGTGACGCGGGCGGCCCGGCTCATGCGGTGAGTCCCAGCAGTGCGGCCGTCAGACCGAAGTCCGGCCCGAAGTCCATCAGTTTGCCGGTCCGGCAGCCGTCGGAGCGCAGGGACAACCGGGCGCACAGCAGCGCGAGAGCTTCGCTGTCGAGCACGGACTTGTCGGTGAGCAGGTGCAACCGCAGGGCCCCCTGTTCCGGGTTGACGGCGCGCGCGAAATTGTCGGCCATCAGAGGCGTCACATCGATGATCTCGGTGAGTCCGCGTGCGTTGTCCCGCATCTGGCCGGTGATGGCGACCAGGCGGTTCACCGCGTCGGTGAGCGGGGTGTGGTTGTCGGCCAGGACGGTGGAGGTGTTGGCGATGAAATCGTTCACCTGGGTGAGGACCGCGCCCAGCCCCGGAGCCTGCTCTTCGAGCAGCGCGACCAGTTCGGTCAGCCGACCGCTGAAATCTCGCACCGTCCGGTCGTTTCCGGCGATCATCGTGGTGAGGTCGTTGAGTTCGACGATGGTGCGCGAGATCTGGTCGCTGTTGGCCAGCGACACGTCGAAGGTGGTCGCCAGCGCGTCGAGGGTCTCGCGGATCCGGTCTCCGTTGCCGTCGAGCATCGGGAACAACACCCGGCTGGCCATCGGGCCGTTCGCGCTGTCGCCCTTCAACGCGTCGCCGAGCTGTTCGAAATTGCGCAGGATACGGTCGAGTTCGACCGGTGTCCTCGTCCTGGCCAGCGGGATGTGGGCGCCGTCGGCCAGGGGCGGTCCACCGCCGGTGCCCGCCGGGGTCAACTCGACGTGGCGGTTGGTGATGAGCTGCGGCGAGACCAGCGCCGCCTTGACGTCGGCGGGCAGTTCGATGCCTGGCTCGATGGTCATCGCGACCTCGACGAACGCCCCCTTGGGCGCGATCGCGTCGACCCGTCCGACCGGGACACCGAGGACCGCTACGTCGTTGCCGACGAACAAGCCCGCGGTGCTTTCGAAGTCGGCGGTGAGGTGGACGGCGTCCGGTTGTAGCGACACCGGAACCGAGGAACAGCCCGCACCGATCCCGGTAGTGATCACCAGCGCGAGGCATCGGAGCAGTCGTCGCATCTACTTGCACCCTTCGACGGCGCCGGCCAGGCACAGCCAGTTGTCCGGGAACAGCCACGGCATGTAGATGTCGCCGTAGGGTCCCTGCGCGAACGTGTTGTTGAAATGGCGAACGGCTACCGGCATCACCTGGTACAGCGCGGCGAGGTGGTCGCGGTTCTTTTCCAGGCCCTGTGACATCGTGTTCAGGCTGTGGATGAGCGGGCCGAGTCTTCCGCCGTCCTCGATGCCCATGTCCTGCAAGATCTTCGACGCGGCGGCGATGTTGTCGAGCAGATCTGCGATCAGGTCGCGGCGGCGGCTGACGGCGGCGCCGATCGCCTCGCCTTTGGTGAGCAGCTCGAGCACGCTGTTCTGGTTGTCGGCGATCAGACCCGACACCTGGTCCATGCTGTTCAGCAGTTGGTCCACCTCGTCGCGACGGGAGGCGATCACCCGGGCCAGCGCGCCGACGCTGTCGAGTGCCTGCGCGGTGAGGTGCGGTGAATCGCCCAGCTGGGTGGCCACCGTGTCCAGGCTCGCGCGCAACGCGTTCGGGTCGAGCCGTTCGAGATGCTCGAAGGAGTTGCGGTAGGTCGGGTCGTTCACGACCTTGGCCAAGTTGTAAGGAACGGTGGTGGCCGACAACGGGATACGGGCATCGGGCAGCTCGCCGCCGGTGCCCGGGTCGAGCTCGACATGCATCTTCCCGAGAATGGTCGACATCTTGATCGCAGCCTCGGCGTCGTGGCCGAGGCCGAGGTCGGGGCGCACGCTCATCGTCACCAGCACGCGGTCGCGTTCCAGTCGTACCGAAGTGACCGTGCCGACTTCGATCCCGGCTACATCGACGCTGTTGCCGGTGCGAAGACCGGCCGCCTGGGCGAATTCGGCCCGCAGGGTCGCCTCGCCCAGGTGCGCACGAGACAGCAGCCCGGACCCGAGGACCACCGCTGTCACCGTCACCCCTGCCGCGATGCCCAGCGAGAAGTTCCGGTTGCCGAACGCGTCGACCAGGGTCGTCCGGATCAGCTGGAACAGGAATCCGATCATCGACAGACCTCCGAGTGCGCGTTGCCGCCGACCTGGGAGAGCACGCCGCGGGGGAACAGCACGCCCCACAGCGAGACATCGAGGTTGCAGACATAGGTGTTGACGTAGGTGCCGTCGCCGCTGATCCGGGCGAGCCCGGACATGATCAGCGGTAGTTCGACGGCCGCCTGGTCCAAGCGGGCGCCATTGGTGAGCAGCAGATCTACGCCCGCGACGGCCTGCCGCTGTGCCTGCGCCATTCCCGGGGCCACGCGAGCGATGAGATCGGTGAGTTTCGTCGTCGATTCGGCGATCCCGGTGACCGCCCCACTGAGCACCGCGCCCTGTTCGTGGAGCCCGGTGACCAGGGCGCGCGACTGGGCGATCAACGTTTCCAGCTCGCCGCTGCGATGCGCCAGGCTGGTGATCACATCGCTGAGGTTGCTGATCACCGCGCCGAGGATCTCGTCGCGCTCGGAGAAGGTGGCTGCCAGTGCGGCGGCCTGAGTGATCAGTGCCGACAACGACACTCCGTCGCCTTGCAGCGCCTGCACGAGGGTTTCCGACAGCGAGTTCACGTCGTCGGGTTGCAGCAGGCTGAACAACGGCTCGAAGCCCGACAGCATGGTCGAGACGTCGAAGGAGGACTCGGTGCGTTCCAAGGGGATCGAGCCGCCGGCAGGCAGCGGTTCGCCCGGCGATTCCCCCGGAGTCAGTGCCACATAGCGTTGGCCGATCAGATTCTGATAGCGGATCAGCGCTTTCGTGGTGGTGCTCAGCTGTTGCCGCGACTGCACGGACACGGTCACCCTGGCGTGCTTGCGGTCGACCAGGTCGATCGCGTCCACCCGGCCGATCCGCACACCGGCGATCCGCACATCGTCGCCGGTACGTAAACCGAGCACGTCGGTGAAGGTCGCACTGTAGCGGTGGGTGTCACCGGGGACCGAGCGCTGCAACGTCGACCAGATCGTGAAGGTCGCGATCACGGACAGGGTCACGAAGACAGCGAGCCCGAGATGGGTTGTGCGGGGACGCATATCAGTGTCCTCCTGAGGGCTTGGGTGTGACTGTGACGGTCGCGCCGGTGAGCGCGGAGCCGAGCAGAAGCAACTGTGTGGTGTTCGGGCGTGCGCCCAGGAACCCGGCCACCGCGGCGGGTCCGGTGAGGGCGATCGGTCCGGCGGGCGGTGGGGAACCGGGCGGTGCGGTGAGGCCGGGGATCGCCGCGCCGGGCAGCGACAGTCCGGGCACGGGTGGCAAGGCCGGGAGGCCAGGCACCACCGGGCTGGGTGCGGGTCCGGCGGCTGGAAGATGGCCGGGCCGCAGCTGCGGTGGAAAAATCTGTGCCGCAGGAGAATCAGGAATCGTCGCGGTACCGCATCGCGGACCTGCTTGACTGCCGTAGCGGGGGCAGTCGGCAGCTGTGTACTGGCGGAACGGTGTGAACGAGACGGTGATGTCCCACTGCATCTGTCTGCTGGGACCCCAGTGGAACACCGTGGCGAGCCGGCTGAGCGAATCACCGAGCGCGGTAACGGTTTCGGTCATCGCCGCCGGATCGGCAGCGAGCGCACCGAAGGTCGCGTCCAGTCCGACCACGAGTTCCTTGCCCGCATCGGGGTTGCGCGCGAAGAGCGCCTGGGTGGCGGCGGTTGCCGCCTCCGCCGAGGTGAGCAGTTCGATGACCTGATCGCGGCGCGCGGTGATGGTCTGCGCCGTTTGGACCGACTTGCCGAGGGCGTCGGCGAGTTCTGGCGCCGACTGGTTCACCGCGGCAGTGGCTGCCCCGAGATTCCCGAGCAGCTCACCTATTCCGGGCAGGGCGCGTACCTCGGTGATCCACCGGTCGAGGCGTTCGATCGTCGAACCGGGTAGCCGGGCGTCACCGTCGAGCGCTTCGGCCAGAGTGGCGAGCACCCGGGCAAGCGTGGCGGGCTGCACGCGGTCGAGCACATCGCGCAGGGTGGTCAGCGTCGTCTGCAGCGCCACCGTGGCCCGACCGGTGTCATGCTCGATCACCGCTCCGGCGTGCAAGGGTGTGGTGGCCGGCCCGTTGTCAACGAGCTCGATCGCTGTGACGCCGAAGATGTTGGCCGGAACGACCCGCGCTGTCACCGTGGCCGGGATCCCGGCGGCGGCAGCCGGTTCCAGCTCCAGGTCCACGCGTTGCCGAAGACCTTGCTCGGCGATCTCCACCGCGGACACCGAGCCGACCAGCAGTCCGCGAAAGCGCACGTCGGCGCGCGCGGGCAGTCCGTCGCCGGTGCTCGTCATGAGGGCGGTCACCGCGACGGTGTCCTCGAAGTGTCCGCTGTATCGCAGCCCGAGCAACGCGACCACCCCGGACAGGCTCAGCGTCATCGCCACCCCGGCCGCGCCGAGTCGCCGACGCGACCAGCCGCGCCCACTGGGATCTGGATACATGTCGTTTCCCCTATCCCGAGATCCGGATACCGGAGTCGACGCCCCAGATAGCCAGTGTGAGAAGCAGATTCAGGAAGACGACGACGATGATCGTCACCTTGATGGCTCGCCCGGCCGCGACGCCGACACCTTCCGGTCCGCCGGCGGCGATGTAGCCGAAGTAGCACTGGACGAACGTGGCGACGAGCACGAACGCGACCGCCTTGAGCACCGAGTAGACGATGTCGCCCGGGTCGAGGAACTGGTGGAAGTAGTGGTCGTAGGTGCCGATGCCGTTGCCGCCGAGGAAGATCGCGGTGATCTTGGTGGTCAGGTACGCGGTGGCCATGCCGACGGCGTACAACGGCAGAATCGCGACGGCGGCAGCCAGCATGCGAGTGGTGATCAGGTAGGGGAGGGGGCGGATGGCCATCGACTCGAGCGCGTCGATCTCCTCGGCGATCCGCATGGACCCGATCTGTGCGGTGAATCGGCAACCCGCCTGGGCGGCGAATGCGATGGTCGCCAGTAGCGGGGCCAGCTCCCTGGTGGTGGCGAAACCCGAGATCGCGCCGGTGAGCGGGCTCATCGTCAACAGATCGAGCGCGGTGTGCGATTCCATGCCGACGGTGACGCCCCCGAAACCGCACAGGATCACGATCACCCCGGCGGTGCCACCGCCGACGACCAGTGCGCCGTTGCCCCAGGTGACATCGATGATCAACCGTGTGACTTCTCTTCGGTAGTGCCGCAGCACGAACGGAACGGCCAGCAGCGCTCGCACGAAGACGACGCCCTGGTGGCCCATCCGCACGTTCGCCTCGACGACCGGCGTTGTCGCTGTTCTCGCCGCGTGGAACGGACGCAGCAGCGGTGGCGTGTAATTCGACATCTCAGAGCACCTTGGACGGCAGCAGGGTGTTGTAGATCTGAGTGAGCGCGATATTGGCCGCGAAGAGCACGATCGCCGAACTGACCACCGCGGAGTTCACCGCGTCGGCGACCCCACCGGGGCCGCCTTCGGTGTTCAGGCCGCAATCACAGGCGATGATCGCGGTGAGCGCGCCGAACACCGCCGCCTTCACCAGCGCGACCAGCAGGTCGCTCGCGACGGCGAACGAGGCGAACGTACTGAGGTAGGAGCCGGGCGTGCCGTCCTGGACGAAGATGTCGAACAGGTAGCCGGTGGCGAAACCGATGAACACGACGAACCCGCACAACAGCATGCTCACCAGCACCGCCGCCAGCAGTCGTGGTGCCACGAGCCTGCGCACCGGGTCGACGCCCATCACCCGCATCGCGTCGATCTCCTCCCGGATCGTGCGGGATCCCAGATCCGCGCAGATCGAGGAGCCGACCGCGCCCGCGATCATCAGCGAGGTGACAAGTGGGGCGCCCTGCCGAATGATGCCGAGGCCGTTGACGGCACCGATGAACGTGGTGGCCCCGACTTGGCTGACCAGGGCGCCGATCTGGATCGAGACGATCGCGGCGATGGGAATGGCAACGAGGAGTGTCGGAGTGACTGAGACAGTTGCCATGAACGAGCTCTGCCGGAGAAATTCGGCCAGCGGAAAACGGCGATTGCCGAGTGCTCGGATCAGCTCTGCAGTGGCTTGCCAGGCCATGCTCACCTGTCGTCCCGCGGTCTCTATCGCGCGTCGCGGATGGTTGCGCCACCAGTCCAGACAGAAGGAGACGATGAGGTCAAAATCTGTTGGCACACTGGTGGATACAAATTTCGGACCCATCACAACCGCCTCTGTGTGAATGCGGTGGTGGACTCGTGCGACCACTACCGGCGAGATTTCTACTACAGCGTAGGTGTATTACTACGCGCCCGTAGTTTTCTGTCTGGGACTGTAGCAAGAGGTGGTCGTGACTGTCGAGGAATCGAGGCATCCCGGCTTCGCTCGCGTGGCGCGATGGTGCGGCGTACCGGGCAGCAATAGGGGAACCCGCACGAGTAACGTGCCGGGGAGGCCGGTCAGCCGTGCCAGCGGCGGTAGACCTCGGCGGCGGCGGGGTGCAGGGGGACGGTGCCGGTGCCGATGAGGAAACGGCCGTCGAGGAATTGGGTGCCCGCGGCCTCGGCGGGGACCAGGGCATCGGCGTGCCAGAGGAGGAGTTCGACGATGGCGGCGGCTGTCTCGTCGGGCAGGGTCGCGGTGGCGAGAAGCAGGTTGGTGACGCCGATGGTGTGGACCGCGGGGCTGCCCGGGTAGGCGTCGGCGGGGATGGCGACGTGGTCGTAGACGGGGCCGTACTTCGCGCGCATCGGTGCGACCAGTGCGCCGAGGTCGAGCAGCCGCATCGGATCGGGCACGGTGAGGGCGGCGGTCGGTACGCCGCCTGCCCACAGCAAGGCGTCGATGCCGCCCTCGGTCAATGCCCGGGTGGCCTCGCGCAGGGGACGATGTTCGATCACCACATCGGCGGCCGGGTCCAGGCCTGCCGCGGCCAGGAGGCGCGCACCGGTCACCGCGGCACCCGAACCGGCCGCGCCGAGGTTCACCCGTCGGCCACGCAGGTCGGCTACCTGTTCGATGCCGCTGTCGGCACGAACCGCCAACTGCAGGTAGTTCTCGTACACGCGGCCCAATGCCAGTACTCGGCCGCCGAAGTCGCTGACCGAATCCGCCAGTGCCAGTGCGGTTTCGACCTCGCCGTCGGCGATCATCCGCAGATTCTGTTGCGAGCCTGCCGTTTCCACCGGCTCGATCCGGACGTGGTCGGTTTCCTTCGCGGCCGCGTCTGCCAGCAGCCGGGCGAAGGCGAAATAGAAGCCGCCGTCCTCGCCGGAGGCCAAGCGCACTGTCGACCGGTCGCCCGTGCCACAGCCGAAGAGCGCCGCCGAGGCGAGCGCGGTCAGCGCGAGCATCCGACGACGCGTCATCGGCACCGCGCCGCTCACCGGGTCACCGCCTGCATCGGACAGTGCCCGCTCAGCACGGCGCCGCTCATCGAAGCACCGCCGGTAGCCGGATCGCCACGGCGAGGCCGTGTGGCCGCACCGCCTCCACCGCCAGTTCGCCACCGTGTGCTCTGGCCAATGCCTGCGCGATCGAAAGTCCGAGTCCGGTGCCGCCCGGAACAGCTGTGGTGCCGCGGAAGAAGCGGGTGGTGAGTTTTGCGAGTTCCTCCGGTTCGACACCGATCCCGTCATCGGCGACCCGCACCGTCACCCAGCCCTGCTCGGCCTCTATGGCGACCTGGGTGTGCGCTCCGGCACCCGCGTATCGGCAGGAATTGCTCAGCGCCACATCGAGAATCTGCGCCAGCGCCGCCGAACTGATCGCCGCGGTCACCTCCCCACCGTCAGGCGCCGAAATCCGAGCGGCGTCCGAGTCGATCGCGCCGTCCAGTGGCGAAAGGTGCGCAGTGGCCGAATTGATCGCGCCGTTGTCGTTCGACGCTGGAATGTGCGCTGCGGCCGAGTCGATCGCCCCGCTGTCGTCTGGCATTGGGTCGTGCGTAGCGGCCGAGCTGATCCCGCCGCTGCCTTGCGACGAGGAAACACAAGATGCGGTCACGCTGGTCCCACCGGACGCACCACTCGAATCCAGCGGCTGAACGCGAGGAGCCGACCGTGGGGCCGCCGCCAACTGAACGCCCGCCTCCTGGAACGCCGACACCCATGCATCGATGCGGTCGGCGACGACTTGCGCCGGATCGCACTGTTCCTCCTCGGAAGCCGCGGTCCCGAACGACGCGGGTGCTTCCGCCACGGCCAGTTCCAGCAGATCATCCAGCAGCGCGGTCAACCGTTCCACCTCCGCGGTGGCGCCGCGAAAAGTCGCCGACGCAGTGTCGGGCACGGCGAACTCGAGTGAGTCCAGTCGAATCATCAAGGCAGCCAGGGGATTACGCATGGCGTGTGCGGTATCGGCGACGAGTTGACGTTGTGCGTCCGCGGAGTCACCGACTGCGGTCGCCATGGCGTCGACGGACTCGGCCAGCGCGCGAACCTCGGGCGGGCCGCCGTAGTTCCTGGTGATCGGTGCGCGCCCGCGCGGTTTGGGCAGGGTGGCGGTGAGCTCGGCGACGGCGTCCGACATCGCGGCCAGCGGACGCAGCACCCAGCGGCTCAGAACGAGCGCCAACAGCATGAAGCCGATCATCGCGCCCAACCCGCCGACCGCGATCACAGCCCAGGTCCTGGCGATAGCGGCACGAGCCGCCGCGGTCGACGCCTCGATCACGACGGCGCCGTTCACCTGCACGCCGGTGCCGACGGGGCGCGCGACGAGCATGACCGGTGCGCTCCACGGTGTGAGCCGATCCTGGTGCTGCGGGCGCTGGTTACGCCGCGCCGCCGCCAGCGCCGCGCTGATACGCGAATCGGTCACCACCACACCGGCATTGACGATCGGCGCGCCCCGCGCGTCGACGACGAGCACATTTTCGCCGTACAGCTCGTGATAGCGGTGCACCTCGTCGGCGAGCGCGCGCACCCCGTCGGGGGAACCGGCCCCGTCGGCGAGAGTGGCGAAACGGTCGGCGTCGCCGGAACGGCCGAGGACCAGCTGCTGGGTGCGGCTGGTGGCGGCGGTGAGTGACAGCGGCACCGCGAAGGCCAGCACCGCCAGCGCGGCGAACACGGTGAGGACGATCAACAGTCGGCGGCGCACGCGCGTCCTCCGGTGATCACTGCCCCCACCGATACCCGTAGCCGCGAATGGTGGTGATCAGGCCCGGCCGGTTCAGTTTGGCGCGCAACCCGGTCATGTGGACGTCGAGGGAGCGGGAGACCGCGACGAACGCGTCGCCCCAGATGCGGTCCATCAGCTGCTGCCTGCTCACCGCCGCACCCGGTCGCTCCACGAGCGCCTCGACCAGCTCGAATTCCTTCTGGGTGAGCGAGACCGGGGTTCCGCCCACCTCGACCGTGCGGGCGCGCAGGTCGACGCGCACGTCCCCGGTGACGACCTCGGTTCTGCTCTGGTTGGCGACGGCGGCCGCCCGCCGCAGCACCGTCTCCAGCCGCGCCATCAGCTCCGCGATCCGCGGTGGTTTCACCACATAGTCGTCGGCCCCACCGCGCAGCCCGCGCACGATGGACCGTTCGTCGCTGCGGGCGGTCAGGATCAGCACCGGCACGGCGCTCACCCCGCGCAGTTGCCGGAGTACCTGCAGTCCGTCCGCGTCCGGCAGGCCGAGGTCGAGGAGGACGGCGTCGTAGTCGCGGTGGGCGATGAGCAGGTCGGCGCCGCGGCGCATGCGCTCGGCGCGGTAGCCGCGTGCGGTGAGCGCCTCCACCAGGGCGTCGCCCACTCCGTCGTCGTCTTCGACCACCGCAAGCCGCACGCGCCGATCCTCCCACAGGGCCTGGATCGGCGCGTGTACCGCACGGTCAGCCACGCACGGCGGCCATCGTCCGTTCCGGCTCCACCGGGTCGGCGTGGACCTCGCGTTCGGCTTCGATGGTCGACTCGGCCGAGGTCTCCCGCATGAAGTAGTACGTGAGCAGCGAGATCCCGATACACCCGGCGACGTAGAAGAAGTACAGCGACTCGAGGTCCGCCTTCTTCAGCGCCAACGCGATCATCTCGGCGGTGCCACCGAAGATGGCGACGGTCAGCGCGTACGGCAGGCCGACGCCGAGCGCGCGGATCTTGGTCGGGAACAGTTCGGCCTTCACGATCGAGTTGATCGAGGTGTAGCCGGTGACGATCACCAATGCGAGCATCATCAGGCCGAAGGCGGCCAGCGGGTTGGCGGTGTGGGCGAGGGTGGTCATGATCGGCACCGTCAGCAGGGTGCCCGCGACGCCGAAGAAGATGAGCAGCTTGCGGCGACCGATGCGGTCGGACAGTCCGCCCGCGATCGGCTGCAGCACCACGAAGACCAGCAGTGCGACGAAGTTGATCCAGGCGACGGTGTCCTTGGAGATGCCCGAGGTGTTGATCATGAACTTCTGCATGTAGGTCGTGTAGGTGTAGAACGCCACGGTGCCACCCATGGTCAGGCCCACGACCAGCAGGCATTCGCGCGGGTACTGCAGCAGCACCCGCAGCGAACCGCGCGAGCTGCTCGGTGCCGCGCCGGTGGTCTTCGTCGCGGCCTCGAACGACTCCGACTCGTCCATGCCGCGGCGCAGCAGCATCACCACGATGGCGCCGCCCGCGCCGATCAGGAACGGAATGCGCCAGCCCCAGCTGTACATCTGTTCGGCGGAGAGCACCTGCTGCAGCACGATCTGCACACCGAGCGCGGTGAGCTGGCCGGCGACCAGGGTCACGTACTGGAAGCTGGAGTAGAAGCCGCGCCGCCCCGGTGAGGCCACCTCCGACAGATACGTGGCGCTGGTGGCGTATTCGCCGCCGACGGAGAGTCCTTGCAACAGCCGCGCCAGCAGCAACAGCACAGGTGCCGCGATGCCGATGGTCGAGAAGCCGGGCGTCACCGCGATCATCAGCGAACCGGCGGCCATCACGGTGACCGACAGGGTGAGCGCGGCGCGACGACCGAACCGGTCGGCGTAGCGGCCCAGCGCCCACCCACCGATCGGGCGCATGATGAACCCGACCGCGAAAACCGCCGCCGTCGAGAGCAACTGGGCCGTCGGATCGCCGTCGGGGAAGAACGCCTTCGCGAAATACACGCTGAACGCGGCGTAGACGTACCAGTCGTACCACTCGACGAGATTGCCGATCGACCCGCGCAACACATTCGCGACGACCCGCTTCTCACCACCGACCTGTGTCGTTGTCACCTTGGACCTCCTCTATCGGCGCGGCAGTGCGCCGTCGCAGACCACTGTGTCGGCTGTCACAGCCCCCACGGAAGCCACAACGAAGGTTCCTAACGTTCCCTTAGGACGATGCCCGCCAGGGTGCGGTCCGGGCAGAAGGAAACGCCCCGAACCCGGGAGGTTCGAGGCGTTTCGCGGGGCTTCAGGTGTCAGTGGCGGAAGGCGTCCTTGGCCTTCTCGCCCGCGTCCTTGATGTTGGCCTTGGTCTGATCGGTCTTGCCCTCGTGCTCGAGGTAGCGGTCGTCGGTCGACTTGCCCGCCGCTTCCTTGGCCTTGCCGATGAGCTCTTCGGCCTTGTGCTTCGCCTTGTCCGCGAGACTCACAGTTCGTTCCTTCCAGACAGATCGCTCGGTCAGCGTCGGTGACCGTGGGCCGTCCGTTGGACCCGCTGAGCGCATACCCCGGATTCGGAAAGGCAATCAGGCGCAACCATTTTCACTGGTGGGGCTGGTCACTCCGTGATCGCGGGTACCTGTTCGCCGGGATGCGGCGGGGGCGGTGGGGTGCCGTCGCCGAAGGGGCGGCCGCCGAGTTCCTCGCGGTGGTGCGGGGTGAGCCAGTTCGACAGGTCCGGGCCCTTCGGGACGATGCCGGTGGGGTTGATGTCGCGGTGCACCACGTAGTAGTGCTCCTTGATCTGGCCGAAGTCGATGGTGTCGCCGAAGCCGGGTGTCTGGAACAGGTCGCGGGTGTAGGCCCACAGCACCGGCATCTCGCTGAGCTTGGTGCGGTTGCACTTGAAGTGCCCGTGATAGACCGGATCGAAGCGGGCCAGGGTGGTGAACAGCCGCACGTCGGCTTCGGTGATGGTGTCGCCGACGAGATAGCGCTGGGTGCGCAACCGCTCGCTCACCCGGTCGAGCGCGGCGAAGAGCCGGTCGTAGGCCGCGTCGTAGGCGTCCTGCGCCCCGGCGAAACCGCAGCGGTACACGCCGTTGTTGATCTCGGTGAACACTTCCCGGTTGATCGCGTCGATCTCGTCGCGCAGCGGTTCGGGATACAGCTGCGGCGCGCCCGGCCGGTGATAGGCACTCCACTCGGTGGAGAAATCGAGAGTGATCTGGGCGTAGTCGTTGGTGACCACCTGCCCGGTCGCGATCTCGACCATCGCGGGCACGGTGATCCCGCGCGGATAGTCCGGGAACCGGGCCAGGTAGGCGTCACGCAGGCGATGGATACCGAGCACCGGATCGACGCCGCCCGGGTCGAGGTCGAAGGTCCAGCTGAGTTTGTCGTGGGTGGGCCCGCACAGGCCGAGTGACAGCACCGGCTCGAGCCCGAGCAGGCGACGCACGATCAGGGTGCGGTTGGCCCACGGGCAGGCCCGGGCCGCGACCAAGCGGTAGCGGCCGGGTTCGACGGGGTAGCCGTCGCGGCCGTCGGTGGTGATGCGTGTGGTGATGTAGTTGGTGTCGCGGCGGAACTCGCCCTTCTCGACGTAGCTGCCCGCACCGGCGTCGGCATCGCTCATCGGGTCAGTGTCGCATATCGGACGGGCGAAACCGGTCACCTGCGGGCGGTGGTGGCTACCCTGGAAATCGAACCTGTTGTGGCGCAGTGACGCTCGCCGGCTTGTGTGGGAAAGGGGTCGGGGACATGATGTCCTAGCGAAAATCATTGTCAACAAACGTGGCTCGGATGGGGGCAGTGTGGAACCGGACCTGGTCTTGACGCCGCGAATCGGTGGGTCGCTTCGCGCGGTACTCGACACTCCCGGCAGGCTCACGGAGCTGGTGGCCGCGCTCGGATCGCCACTGAATGTGGTTGTGCCACAACAACTCGAGGAGAACGCGGCGAGCTACCGCGCCGTGTACGGCGCGCACCGGCTGAGCGGGAACATCTTCTTCGCGCACAAGGCGAACCGGTCGAGCGCGATCCTCCGCGAGCTGGCGGCGGGGGAGTGCGGAATCGACGTGGCCTCGCTCGGGGAGCTGCGGCACGCGCTCGAGTGCGGATTCACCGGCGACCGCATCATGGCGACCGGTCCCAAGGGCCGGGAATTCCTGTGGCTCGCCGCACGGGTCGGTGCGGTCGTCAACGTCGACTCCCGCGAGGAGCTCGCCGAGCTGGCCCGGCTGGTCACCGATTCGGGGTTGCCGCGAACGCGGGTGATGATCCGGCTGTCGGCGTTCGACTCGCCCGGGGTGACCATTGCCAGCAGACGCAGCCGTTTCGGCTTGCACATCCGCGAACTGCCCTCGGCCCTCGACCTTCTCGACGGGCACCGCGACGCCCTCGACCTGCGTGGCATGGCCTACCACCTCGACACCACCGGCCTCGACGAGAAGGCCCTGGCCCTGGAAGGGTGCCTGCTGGCGATGCGGGAAGCCCAGATCAGGGGATTCACCCCCACCGCGATCGATATCGGCGGCGGTTTCGGCGTGAGCTACCTGCGTGACCGTGCCGAATGGCACCGCTACACCACCGAACTCGGCAACGCGGTGCTCGGCACACGCCCACCCATGACGTGGCACAGCCACGGTTACGGCCTGCGCGCACAGGCGGGCACGCTACGCGGCACCCTCGGCCTCTATCCCGCCCATCGCGAACTCGCCGGTGCGGACTACCTGGACGAACTGCTGCGCCGCGAGTCGCCCTCGCTGGGCCGGACATTGGCCACCCTGCTGCTGGAAAACCTCTACGACCTGCACATCGAACCCGGTCGCTCGCTGACCGACCAATGCGGCCTCACCCTGGCCCTGGTCTCGGAGGTGCGCACCACCGAGGAGGGCGAAACTCTGGTCCGGGTGGCCGCGAATTCCCGTGACATCAGCGCCGAACATCAGGCGGTGCTGATGGATCCGGTGCTGCTGCCCGAACGCGCCGGCGAGCCGGTCGGTGTGTACCTCACGGGCAATCTCTGTCTCGAAGACGACTTCATCACCCGCCGCAAAGTCACCCTGGCGCGCACTCCGGTGCCGGGAGATCTGCTCGCGTTCGTGAACACGGCCGGCTACTTCATGGATTTCGCGGCCGGTTCCGCGCTGATGCAACCGGTCGCCCGCACGATCGCGGTCCGCCCCGGCGCGGACGGGTGGACGTGGTGCCTGGATGAACAGTATTGGCCCGTGGAAGGGAACCGCGCATGAAGTACGACAGCATTCTCGACGTCATCGGGGACACACCGCTGGTCCGGATCGATCCGGCCGTACACGGGCTCACCAATATCGACCTCTACGCGAAGATGGAGATGCTCAATCCGTTCGGTTCGGTGAAGGACCGCCCGGCCTGGAACATGGTGCGCGACGGCCTGTCCCGAGCCGTGGAACAGGGTGACGCGGTGGTCGAGTTGTCCAGCGGCAACACCGCCAAGGCGCTGGCGGTGATCGCGGCGATGCACGGACTGCCGTTCAAGAGCGTCACCAACCGCATGAAGGTGCCCGAGATCAAAGAGTTGCTGCTGTTGCTCGGCGCCCGCATCGAGGAGCTGCCGGGCCAGACCGAATGCCTCGACCCGACCGACACCGAAGACCCGCTCAGCCGCATGTACCGGATGCTGTCCGAGGACGGCGGCGGCTACCTGCACACCGATCAGTACTTCAACACCCGCAACCTCGACGCGCACCGCACCGGGACCGCACCGGAGATCATCAAGGACCTCGACGGCGCGGGCCCCGACATCTTCGTCGCCTGTATCGGCACCGCCGGATCCTCGACGGGGGTGGCCGGTGTGCTGCGCGAACACAATCCGGCGGTATCGGTGATCGGGTTGGTCGCCGACAAGTCCGATTTCATCCCCGGCATCCGCAATATCGACGAGATCAACGAAGTCGGCCTGTTCGACCCGGACAACTACGACACCATCGACGCGGTGACCTCGCAGGAGGCGATCGAGGGCATGCTCACCCTCAACCGCCGCTGCGGGATCCTCGGCGGGCCGACGGCGGGCGCCGCCTACTTCGGGGCGCTGCGTCATCTGCGGGCCGTCGACGCGGAGCTCACCGAGCGGCGCACCGCCGTGTTCATCGTGTGCGATCGGGTGGAGAGCTATCTCAGCTATGTGCGCAAGCGCAGGCCCGATCTGCTCGAGCAACCGGTGCGCCCGAATTCGGTGAGCACGGTGACCGAGGCCGAGATCGCCGCCGTGGCAACCGTCGACGTGGACCAGGCGCGTGAGTGGATCGCCCGTGACCGGCCGGTGGTCGTCGACCTGCGCGGTGCCTTCGCCTACGGCGCGGTCCACATCGAGGGCTCGATCAATATCGTCGACGAGCTGTTCGACGAACTCGTCCACGGCGGGCTGCCGTTCGGTGCGGGCACCCCGGTGCTGCTGGTGTGCCCGGTCGGTGAGAAGTCCGCGCGCTACGCGGCCCTGCTCACCCGGATGGGGCACCGGGACGCGCGGAGTCTGCGCGGCGGTGTCGTGGCCTGGCGCGACGCCGGCGCACCACTGGTCAGGGACTGAGCCATGACCGACGACGTTCTCGACCGACTGGCCGACTGGCAGGCCGGACTACGCGCCCAGTTCCCGATTCTCACGCGCAATCCCGATGTGGCCTATCTCGACAGCGCGGCCACGACCCAGAAACCGGCCGCGGTGCTCGACGCGGTCACCGATTTCCTCACCACCGGCAATGCCAATGTCGGGCGCGGCTCCTATCCGTGGGCGACCGCGACGACCAGCCGCATCGAGCGCGCCCGCGATCGGGTACGAATCGCCCTGGGGGACACCACGACCGGTTCCTCGGTGGAGTTCGTCGGCGGCACGAGTCATGGATTGCGGGCGGTGGCGCAGGACTGGTTGGCCGATCAGCTCCTCGACGGTGACGAGATCATCGTACCGTTCGGTGACCACGAAGCCAATCTGCGTCCCTGGCTCGATATGCGAGACGACTTGGCGCGCGGCGGTATTCGCGTGCGCATCGTCGCGATGCCGGTCGACCCCGCCTCGGGTGACTACGACCACCGGGCCCTGCCGTCGGTGGTCACCGACCGCACCCGCTTCGTCGCCGTCACCCACGTGCATCACGTCTTCGGTGTCGACATGAACGTGCACCGGGTGCGTGAGGCGGTGGGGCCCGATGTGCCGATCTGTCTCGACGCCGCGCAGAGCGTCGGGCACCGGCCGGTGTCGGTCGCCGACCTCGATGTGGATTTCGTGGTGTTCTCCGGGCACAAGATGCTGGCACTGCCCGGCATCGGGGCGGTGTGGGCGCGCAATCGGCGTGGCCCGCGCTTCGCGCTACGCGGGTGGGAGGGGACGCCGAACACGGCGGGCATCGTCAGCATGGCTGCCGCCTTCGACTGGCTCGATGCCGCCGGAACGGCCGAGATCGGCGCCTGGACGAGCGCTTTGACCCTACGACTCACCGACGGGCTGGCCGAGCTGCCCGGAGTACAGGTGCTCGGCTGTCAGGACAGTCTCACCGCCGAATCGACCGTGCAGCGGCGCGAGGCACTGGTGACCTTCCGGCATCGCGCGGTGCGCTCCGACGACCTGGGCTTCGTGCTCGCCGACGAGGGGATCATGGTGCGCGCCGACGGGCACTGCCAGGCGGGCCGTGATTCCGATGACCACGCCGTGCGGGTGAGCGTGCACGTCTACAACACCCCCGGCGAGATCGACCGGGTGCTCGAGGTGGTGCGGCGGTGCGAGGGAATGAGCAGCTGAGCGATCTGGTCAGGCGGGGGTGCGGCCTCGGAATGCGGTGCGTGCGCTGAGGAGGGCGAGGTCGTCGCGGGTGCCCAGCCAGTGTTCGTCGTGCGGGTCGAGGAGTCGCTGCCAGACCGCCGTGTCGGCGTCGTCGAGGTACGGTGCCGCTCGGCGCACCCGAGCGGCGAATTCGTCGAGCACGACCCGGCGGACTTCGGTGGGTAGGGGAGCGGGCAGGTCGACCAGTGCCGTCGAGGCGGTCACGTCGAGGAGACCGGCGTCGGAGAGGATCGTGGTCCAGGCGCGGCGCGGCCGTACCGCTGCCGGGCGATCGAAGAACCAGCGCGTGAACTGCTGATCGTGCGCCTCGTCGAGCCGAATCTCCAGGCCCGGCCTGCCGATTCCGATGTCCCACGGCAGGCAGCGGGTGGGCAGACCGCCTTCGGCGATGCCGAGGACGCCGCCGGGTCGCAGCAGCCGGGTGAGGGACCGGACGGCCGCGTCCCAGTCGTGCGCGTGGTGCACACACCAGGACGACCAGACCACGTCGGCCGGTTCGGGTAGTGGTGGTGCGCCGTCCTCGAGGTCGTGCAGGACCGCGCGGACCCGGTCGCTGACCCCGGCCGCACGCGCGGCCTCGATGGTCAGCTCGAGCATGGCCGGATCGAGGTCCACCGCGTACACACGCCCCGCCTCACCGACAGCTCGGGCCAACGCGACGGTCGACGTTCCGGCCCCCGGCCCCACATCGACGACAATCTGGCCCGGCGCGACCGCCAACGGCTCGAGCAACGCCAGCGTCGCGTCGAGGAATACGGCCTCGGCCGCGGCCGGTTCCCCGGTCGAGGTCCCGGTCCCCGCACGCCCCCCGCGGCGCTCATGAATGATCGTCATAGCGCACATGCTACTGAACATCATTTTCAACTCGAATGGGGACACGCCGATCGCGAGTCCGCGGTGGCGGCAATCGGTGCGTGGCAATGAATCAACAACCCCTGCAACAGCTTCCACCGAGAAGCTGTCGGTACCCCGGCCTACTGTGCTCGGTATGGAGCTCCTGGCCGACACCCGCTTGACCGACCTGTTCGCGCGGCTGCGCGCCGCCGATTTCCGTGACTGCACGCGCACCGACATCGAACGCGCCTGTCGCGCGATGGGCGGCACACTCGCGAGCGACGGCTCGGTCGACCTTCCCGACCTGCCCGCAGGTACCCACACTTTCGGCGACGACGATCCCTACGACGAGAACAAGCCGTGCCGACTGTTCTCCGTTCCCGTCGCGAAGATCGAGCCCGAACAGTTCCGCACCTACCTCGATCGCGCGGTGGCGGCGTGGGGTGAGCCCAGCTGGTACAGCGGCCTCTCGGAGGATCTCGACGTCGGCTGGATCGACGGGCCGACGCTGTACACCCTCGAACTCGCGGCCGACGGAGACCTCGAGCTGGGTATCCGCTCGGTCGAGGTCGACGGGAACCGCCGATGGTGGAACTGGAAAACGCAATACCACTACCCGGAACTCCTCGACGAGGACGACTGGATTCCCGCCGACGAGCACGACCTCGAGTACACCAGCGCCGACAACTACGAGGTCGACTACACGTGGTCCGCGGGATCGTCCGGTCGCGGGGCCGAAGTGTGGAGCGTGTACACCCTCGCGCACCTGCGTGGCCTGCTCACCGACCTCGTGACCAGCCTCCATCTCGCGATGCGCGCCCTCGGCCCGGGCCCGCAACCCCTGGTGCTCGACTTCTACGACCTCGAGCAGTCCCCGGACCGTCAGGTGCGATTCACTCTGTCTTCCAACGAGATCCGCGCGTCCGCTGCGGTCACCGATGCCACGCGCCACCACCTGGTCGCCCTCGGCTTCACCGATCGCCCCGATGGCACCGCGCTGCGCTGCTGGTCCGACGTGCCCACCGATGCCCGCGCCGCCGCGACCGTCACCACGGTCCTGTTGCACCGCCTCGGCCTCGGCACCGAGTACCTCACCATGCACGAATCGGGCGACCCACTGTCGATTCCGGGCTTCTCGGTCGACCTGGATGTGGACTTGGTCGATCCCGACGAGGACGACGACGAAGAAGACGACGACTTCTAGCCCGCCACGGTTTCGTCCGTGCGTGTCACAGGAGGCGGCGCACTGCCTCGCGCACTTCACCGGTCTGATGAAGCGCAAGTACGGCCTGGTCGCTCGCATCGGGCTGGCGGGCAGCGCGCTGCGCGGTGGCTCCGAGCGCATGGCGGGCATCCGGATCCGGCTCGAGCGATGATCGGTGTGGATTTCGCGTGTCGTCGGCCGTGACGAGGAGTTCTAGACTCGACCCCATGTCTGCCGACACCGACCCCACAGACTCCTTCGACGCGGTGATCTCGGCGGCCGACGCGCCCGTCTGGATCGTCACCACCAGCGCGCACGGCCATCGCGCGGGCTGCCTCGTCGGATTCGCCACGCAGGTGAGTATCGAGCCGCGCCGGTTCCTCGTCGGCTTGTCCAAGAGCAACCACACCTACGAAACAGCCACCACCGCAACACATCTCGCCGTGCATCTGATCGCGGCGCGGCATTTCGAGGTGGCCGGGCTGTTCGCCACCACGACCGGGGACGACACCGACAAGTTCGCCAGATGTGACTGGCACACCGGCCCGCACGGGCTGCCGATCCTCACCAGCGCGGCCGGCTGGTTCGCGGGGGAGATCCTCGAGCGCATCGACCTCGGCGACCATCTCGGCGTGCTCCTCGCGCCCGTCGCGGCCGAAGCGCCGTCGACCGACCACGCGATCCTGCACCTGAACGCGGTCGCCGAATTGAAGCCGGGTCACCCCGCCTGAACACGACAACGGCCCGGAACCGTGGTGGGTTCCGGGCCGTCGGCGGGGATCAGCGCAGGTCGAACCGGTCGTTGTCGACCACCTTGACCCAGGCGTCGACGAAGTCGCGCACGAACTTCTCGCCCGCGTCGCTCTGGGCGTACACCTCCGAGACCGCGCGCAGCACCGAGTGCGAGCCGAACACGAGGTCGTTGGCCGTGGCCGTCCAGCGCTTGGCTCCGGTCTTGCGATCGAAGCCCTCGTAGACGTTCTCGCCCGACTCGGCCGGCTTCCACTCGGTGTTCTGGTCGAGCAGATTCACGAAGAAGTCCGTGGACAGCACACCCGGACGGTCGGTGAACACACCATGCGAGCTGCCACCGTGGTTGGCGCCGAGCGCACGCAAGCCGCCGACCAGCACGGTCATCTGCGGTGCGGTCACATCGAGCATGTACGCGCGGTCGAGCAGCAGACGCTCGAGCGGCGCCTTCTCACCCGGACGCACGTAGTTGCGGAAACCATCGGCGCGCGGCTCGAGCACGGCGAACGACTCGACGTCGGTGGACTCCTGGGTGGCGTCGGTGCGTCCCGGGTGGAACGGCACCGTCACCGTGTGACCGGCGTCCTGGGCGGCCTTCTCGACCGCCGCGGAACCCGCGAGGACGATCAGGTCGGCCAGCGAGATCTTCTTGCCACCGGTGGCCGAGGCGTTGAAGTCCTGCTGGATGCGCTCGAGCACCTCGAGCACCTTGGCCAGCTCGGCCGGCTCGTTGATCTCCCAGTCGCGCTGCGGTTCCAGCCGGATGCGGGCGCCGTTGGCGCCGCCGCGCTTGTCGGTGCTGCGGAAGCTGGCCGCCGACGCCCACGCCGTCTTGACCAGCTGGGCGACCGTGAGACCGGAGTCGAGCACAGTGCGCTTGAGCGCCGCGACATCGTTGTCGTCGACCAGTTCGTGGTCGACGGCCGGGACCGGGTCCTGCCACAGCTGCGGCTCGGCCACCCACGGGCCGAGGTAGCGGCTCAGCGGACCCATGTCGCGGTGCAGCAGCTTGTACCAGGCCTTGGCGAAGGCCTCGGCCAGCTCCTCGGGATGATCGAGCCAGCGCCGGGTGATCTCACCGTAGATCGGGTCCTCGCGCAGGGCCAGGTCGGTGGTGAGCATCGTCGGCGTGCGGGCCGGACCGCCGAACGGATCGGGGATGAGTCCTTCGCCCGCACCGTCTTTCGGCTTCCACTGCCACGCGCCCGCGGGGCTCTTGGTGAGTTCCCATTCGAAGCCGTACAGGTTCTTCAGGAAGCCGTTGCTCCACTGGGTGGGTGTCGCGGTCCAGACGACCTCGAGTCCACTGGTGATGGCGTCCTTGCCCTTGCCGGTGCCGAAGGAGCTCTTCCAGCCCAGACCCTGCTGCTCGATCGGGGCGGCCTCGGGCTCGGGTCCGACCAGGCTCGCGTCACCCGCGCCGTGGGTCTTGCCGAAGCTGTGCCCGCCGACGATCAGTGCCGCGGTCTCCTCGTCGTTCATGGCCATCCGGCCGAAGGTCTCGCGGATGTCGCGGGCCGCCGCTACCGGGTCGGGCCTGCCGTTGGGGCCTTCCGGATTGACGTAGATCAGGCCCATCTGCACCGCACCGAGCGGTCCGGAGAGCTCACGGTCACCGCTGTAGCGCTCGTCGCCGAGCCAGGTGTCTTCCGGGCCCCAGAACATCTCTTCGGGCTCCCAGATGTCGGGGCGGCCGAAGCCGAAGCCGAAGGTCTTGAAGCCCATCGACTCCAGCGCGACATTGCCCGTGAAGACCAGGAGGTCGGCCCAGGAGATCTTGTTGCCGTACTTCTGCTTCACCGGCCACAGCAGCCTGCGCGCCTTGTCGAGATTGGCGTTGTCGGGCCAGCTGTTGAGCGGGGCGAAGCGCTGCGCGCCCTGCCCGCCGCCGCCGCGGCCGTCGGCGATCCGGTAGGTACCGGCCGCGTGCCAGCTCATCCGGATGAACAGGCCGCCGTAGTTGCCGTAGTCGGCGGGCCACCAGTCCTGGGAATCGGTGAGGACCGCGGCGATGTCGGCCTTGAGCGCCTCGACGTCGAGCTGGGCGAATTCCTTCGCGTAGTCGAAGTCCTCGCCGAGCGGGTTGGACTTGGACGAGTGCGCGTGCAGGACCGAGACGTCGATCTGCTCGGGCCACCAGTCCTGATTGGTCAGCGGGCGATGCGCCTTGGGCTCGGGCGAGGGGATCGCGGGGTTCTCGCTCTCGCTGGTGCTCGAGGTCTCGGTGTCAGGAGTGGGTGGGCGGCTATCGGAGGTCACGATATTCCTTCCTGGACGGGTGGTGCGGACTACTCGTTAGGGGTGGACGGTGCGTGCGCGCAGTCGGGGCACAGGCCCCAGTAGATGACCTCGGCTTCATCGATGGCGAAGCCGTGGTCGTCGGACGCGGTGAGACAGGGTGCTTCGCCGACCTGGCAGTCGACGTCGAAGATCGCGCCGCAGTCCCGGCAGATGAGGTGGTGATGGTTGTCGCCGACGCGCGACTCGTATCGGGCGACGAGGCCGCGTGGCTGGATGCAGCGCAGCAGTCCGGCGCCGGTCAGGGTGCGCAGCGAGTCGTAGACCGCCTGGTGGGACACACCGGGCAGTCGCGAGCGGACCGCCCGGATCACCGAATCGGTATCGGCGTGCGGGTGTTCGTGCACAGCGCCGAGCACCGCGACACGCGGAGCTGTGACGCGCAGTGAAACTCCCCGCAGCATCTGCTGGAATTCCTGGTCCGTCGGCACGCCACGAAGTCTTCCCCGTTTTCTTGAATCAGTCAAGTATTTGTTCCGGGTCAGGTTCGTGAGAACACCGCGACGAGGAAGTCGGAGTCGTCGCGGAAGGGGCGCAGGTCCCAGGTGGCCAGCAGGAGATCGGTTGTGAGACCGGCTTTTTCGGTGTCGTCGAGGAAGTCGGCGAACTCGTAACCGCGCTCGGCGCCGAAGCCGGTGATCAGGCGGCCCGCGGGTGCGAGATGGCGGGCGAAGCCCTCGAGCACCGCGATCCGGGTGGACGGTGCGAGGAAGGTGAGCACATTGCCCGCGCAGACGATGGCGTCGAAATCGCGGGTGGGCAGATCCAGTTCGGCGAGGTCGCCGACGAGCCAGGTGGGGCCGGGGTGATCGGCGCGCGCGGCGTCGATGAGCACCGGGTCCACATCGACACCGACCACGGTGTGCCCCGCGTCGTGCAGGTAGCCGCCGATCCGGCCGGGTCCGCAGCCCGCGTCGAGCACGCGCGCCCCACGTCCGAGCATGGCGTCGACCAGCCGCGCCTCACCGACGATGTCGGTGCCCTCGGTCGCGAGGGTGCGGAATCGTTGCACGTACCTCGCCGAATGCGACGGGTCGGCGGCGACGATCTCCTCCCACTGACTGGGCGTGCGGTCCTTCGATGCGCTCATGATCGACTCCTCCTGCGGCCGACCCTAGCGCGATTCACGGACTAGGCGCGGAGATCTCCGGGAAATGGCCGGCTGGTGAGGCTGTGATAGAGCACGCTGAGGTCGAGGGCGTCTCCGGCGGCGGTTTTGGGCTCGGCGGCTCGATCGACCTGGCGGTGCAGCGCTTCCATCTTCTCGTCGAGCTGGGTGGCCGCCTCGGCTGCCTGGGCGAGGTCGCTGCGCAGGTTCGGCGGCACCTCACCCCGGTATTTGTAATAGATCTTGTGCTCGAGGCTGGCCCAGAAATCCATGGCGATGGTCCGGATCTGGATCTCCACCGGGACCCGCTGGGTGTGCCCGGCGCGAAATACCGGGATCGACACGATCAGGTGCAGGCTCTGGTACCCGTTGGGCTTGCGGTGGGTGATGTAGTCGCGCTCCTCGAGCACGGTGATGTCGGCCTGGCTGACCAGCAGGTCCCGGATGGTGGCGATATCGGAGATGAAGCTGCACACCACCCGCACACCGGCGATGTCGAGCACGTTCTCGCGGATGGCGGCCAGGTTCATCGCGTAGTTCTTGCGCCGCACCTTCTCGAGCACGCTCTCGGGCGACTTCAGCCGCGAGCCGACGTGCTCGATGGGGTTGTAGGCGTGGGTGTTGTTGAAGTCCTCGCGCAGGATGTTGATCTTGGTGGTGACCTCGTCGATCGCGAACTTGTACCCGAGCATGAAGTCGACGAACTGGTCGCGCAGCGCGCGCACGTCGTCGACATCGACCAGTTGCCCGTTGGATGCCGAGCCGGTGTCGGATTGCCAGGGTTTCACCCCGACCATTGTGCCCGTTACGTCGCCGACGACCCCGCGGGGGCGTCACAGCCCCGGTTCGTCCTCGTCGAGCCGATGGTGGTTGAGCTGGGCGAATCCCCACGCTGCCAGGGCGGTGAAGCAGGCGATGTAGAGCATGTAGGCGGTGAGGACGAGCACGATGCCGTAGTCGTGCATCCAGCGCCCGAGGGGGAACACCGCGAGTGCGCCGAGGCCGAGCATCACCACCGAGGTACCGAGGGCGGGCAGTGCGAGAGGGGCGAGGTCGGTGCGTTTCGGTTCCGGCGCGGGAGTGGGTTCCGGGGGAGCGATCTCGGGGCAGCGGTCGGGTTGTGCGTCGGTGATCATCGAGAATTCCTCGCGTTCGGGCTCGAAATATCAACGGGGGCAGCGGGAGTGGGGCGTGTCGGCGGTGACGCGCGAGGATCGCCACCCGCCGATGGGGCGGTGACCCGTCATGTATTCGGTCCTGCGGACGGATGGGATGGGACCGATCTGCGTGTCGCAATTTTCCAGCTAAATCGTGTCGCCGAGCATGGAAGTGGTGGTCTCGCGGCATGGAGTGAGCTCCAGCGCTCGTGTGTACCTCCGCGCCAGCTACGTTTTGGCACACCGGTACCGTTTGCGGCGCGGCCGGCGGGGTAGGGCCACGGCATGACCGAACCAGACGACACCTACGACCCGCCCCAGGACACCGGCGCGCCCGACTCGGTCGAAACCGATCCGGCCGCGCTCAACAGCAGTGAGGACCTCGACGAGGACCGCCTGCGCGAAGACCCGCTGGAAGCGGGTATGGACCCGCCCGAGCACTGGACCGGCGTCACGAAATACGGGATGACCCCGGCCGAAGAGGCCACCCCGCGTGGGCTGGACGAACGCCTGGCCGAGGAGGAACCCGATGTGGTTCCCGGTTCCGCGCCACAGGCGGCCGGGTCGTCCTCGGTCGAACTCGATCAGGACGGCAACGAGGTCGCTCCGCGGGTCGGCTACGAAGAGGACCTCGGCATCGCCGCCGATGTGGCCGGTGGTTCCGTGCCCGACGAGATCCGCAGACCGGAGCCGCCGGAGTGATTCGGACCGTTCAGCTGCCCGCGTATTTCGCGGCGTAGAGAGCCTGATCGGCGCGGGTGAGCAGGTGGTCGGGCCCCTGGCCCACCAGCGCGACGAGGACCGCGCCGATGCTCACCGTCACGTCGATGCTCACGGTGTCGACGGTGACCGGGGTGCTGAGCGCCTTGTGGAGCGCGGCGACCAGCCGGTCGAGGAGGTCCTGGTCGGCCGGTGGCTCGGCGAGGACGACGAATTCGTCGCCGCCGGTACGCGCCAGCACGCACCCGTGCGCGGCGGCCGCCGACTCCAGCCTGTTCGACACGGCGGCGAGCAAATTGTCGCCGACGATGTGGCCGAACGAGTCGTTGACCTCTTTGAAGTTGTCCAGATCCAGCGCGCACACCCCCGCCCTCGCCTCCGGATCCGCCTCATCGATGACGGTATGCAGCCGGTCGAGCAGGTACCGCCGGTTGGGCAGGGCGGTGAGCGGGTCGTGCATCGCCTGCCACTGCAATTGCTCTGTGGTCGTGCGTCTTTCGGTGATGTCTTCGCCGAAGCCGAGCAGGTACCGGCGTTCGCCGTCGGCCGAGGCGCAGCGGGTGACGGTCCAGGAGGTCCACACCATCGATCCGTCCTGGCGGGGGAATCGGCCTTCGATCTGGATGCTGCCGGTGGGCGAGTCGTCGAGGGCGCGCATCACCCGCTCACGCACCTCGGTCTGGCGGTCGGCCGGGAACATGGTGAAACCGGTCGTGCTGCGCAGCTCGGCCAAGTCGCGGCCGATGAGCCGTTCGAAGGCCGGGTTCGCGTCGAGGATCATGCCGTTCTCGTCACCGATGGAGATGCCGATCGAGGAGTGGTGGAAGGCGATCTCATAGCCCTCGGCATGCGGTGGCCCGGCGCACAGGGCGCGCGCGAAGCCGGTGCCGAATCCGCCGAGCAGCGCATCGCCGGTGGCGAGGTCGCGCGGCCTCGCCGATTCGGCGACCGCGCGTAGTACCGGAACCGACGCGGCGATGACGGCCGGGTCGGTGAGGCCGAGATCGGCTATCGCTCGCGCGGCTCGTTCGCCTGCCTCGAACGCGGACTCGTGCGGTGCCTCGCCGAGCTCGGCGACGATGCGGCGGACCTGTTCGACGAGCGAATCCCGCGAGACCGGACCGAGCTCGGCCAGGCGCCGAGCCCACTCGTCTGCGTGGTCGTCGAGGTTCATAGCGAAGCCGGTTCCAGGTGGGCGGCGTCCTTGCCGCGGCCGATGCGGTCGGTGGTGATCATGCCACGTCGGAGCCGGAAAGCGGCCGCTCGGCCGCACCGATTCGGTGCGGCGGGGGTCAGGCGGGCTCAGCTGTCGAAGTGAACATCCAGCAATCGCTCGCTCGCGCGCAAGTGCTCGGCCATGGTGACGAGCAGGTCGATCGAGTCGCGGGACAGGCCGATCGTCTGCACGAGGAACAGGCGTGGCCGGTCGAGCTGCAGGCGTGCGAGCAGGGTGCTGTCGTCGACGTTCGACTCGTTCAGGTCGCGGACGAAGAAGTAATCAGGTTCCACTTGGAAGTAATCGGCCAGTGCGGCAACGGTTCTCCACGAAGGGTTGCTGCGGCCGCCCGACCGCAGCTGGGACAGATACGGTGCCGAAATGCGATGCCCCGCCGCCTGCAACGAGCGTGCGACCTGGCGGTTGGTGCACCGGTCCGCGACCTGCTCGGGTGGATTGCGGAAGAGCTCGTTGAGGCGGGTAGCGAAGTGCGACACGGCGATTCCTCGACATCAGGTTGGTCAGAAGACCATCTTGTGCCGCTCGCTGTGTCGGTGGCAATAGTGCCAGCTAACTTGTGGCTTCCATCACGAAATTCGGCCGGGGCGTTTGTTCCACGGCGAAACGCGGTGGCCTGCCTCAGTAGGCGAGAGGGTAGTCGTCGTCCGGCATCGGGGTGATCCACGACTGGTCGAATACGTCGGCCGGGTTCGCGGAATCCCAGGCGGCGCGGGCGAATTCGCTCGGGGGTGTGAGTGCGTCCAGATCGAGGCCCGCTTCGCGGTCGGCGTCGTCGGCCACCGCGAGCTGTTCGGCGAAGTCGGCGTCATCGCGGGTAGGGATCATTCTCGACCTCCAGATGCGGATTCGGCGGGGTGGGCCGGCTGCCGGACCGGCCCACTCCGAGGTGGAAGAGCGACGTGACATTCGAGGTGTTCTCGCCGTTGCGGCGGGGGTCCGCGCTGGGTAGGCGGACCCGGCGCCGGTCGACGGCCATGGAACCGCTGGTAACAGTCCGACCGCGGCGTGCTGGTCGGCGGTGCCGGCCGCGGCACCGGGACGGGTGTGTGCGGCCGGACGGTCCGGGTTACCAGGGCCCGGCACAGGATGTCCTCGACCTCGGCGAACAGCGGCTCGACGTCGGGATCTCGCACCGGTAGCAGGATCATGACGCGCCTCCTCGCAGAGAAGCGTCCGGACGGGTCAGGCGTTGATGGCCTGGCGCTGGTGTCCGTTGGAGTGTGCGATCTCGATCTTGCGCGGCTTGGCCTTCTCGGCCACCGGGATCGTCAGGCGCAGCACGCCGTCGGTGTATTCGGCGCGGACGTTGTCGGTGTCGAGGCCCTCGCCGAGGAACAGCTGACGGCTGAACACCCCGCGCGGGCGTTCCGCGGCGATCATCTCGCGGCTCGAGTCGAGTTCGGGTCGCGATGCTCGCACGGTGACAACGTTGCGTTCGATATCCAGGTCGAGCGAGCTCGGGTCGATACCCGGCAGGTCGAATTCGACGAAGAACTCGTCGCCCTCACGCCAGGCGTCCATCGGCATCACCGTCGGCCGGGCCGCAGTGCCGAGCACCTGCTGCGTGAAACGGTCCAGATCGCGGAAAGGATCGGTACGCATCAGCATGGTCGCCACCTCCAACTCACTCCATTTCTCTCTCGTAGGTCAGGTAACCTATGCCATGTGGCATAGATTTGTTTTAGCACTCTCGGCACGAGAGTGCAAGAGAGGAGTGAGATGTCGCTGGATCCGCACGCGGGATCCCCGCTACCCGACCCGGCGCAGGCCGTGTACGGGATCTCGGTGACAGCAGAACTGACGGGGGTCGGTGTGCAGACGCTGAGGCTCTACGAGCGGCACGGGCTGCTCACCCCGGCGCGTAGCGACGGCGGTACCCGCCGCTACAGCAGCAACGACCTGGCGCGCCTGCAGCGCATCGTCGCGCTCGCCGCCGCGGGGGTGAACCTCGCGGGGATCGGCCGCATCCTCGAACTCGAGGACGCCAACGCTGTTCTGCACGCTCGTCTGCGTGGCGAACTGCCTCCGGATTAGCGCCGACCTGATGGTCTGTTCCTGTGGGTGAGCATGGGGTCGCGCGGGAAGTGTCGTGAATCTTCCAATGACTTCGGTTAACGGTTTTTCCGGGTGAGGGCGGGTCCTAGGTTTCAGGGCGGCTGTCCGGCCGAATTTCGCCTGCGAAAGACCGAGTGTGCGTGTGACGAGTTGGGTGCCGATCCTGCGATCGGTGCTGGTGATCGCCCTGATGACCGGGGCCGTCATCGCCCTGCGCGGTCGGGTTCCCGGGGTCGTCCCGGCGGCGGGGGAGCGGCCCTCCGCGCTGACGGTCGCGGTGATGCCGGTGTTGTTGCTCGTCTCGGTGGTCATTCTGGCGGCCGGGGTCCTGATCAGTCAGCACCGCTTGCCGTTGGCGATGCCGCAGATCGAGACCGGTGGCGGGCTGCCACGGTTGCGGGTCGGACGGCTGTCGGTGCTCCTCCCGGTCGCTGTCGGGGCCGCGGCGCTGGTGTTCGCCGGTGGGATCGTCGCCCTGTTCCTGCTGCCCGGCGCGAAAACCGAGCAGACGCCGCCCGAGGATGCACCGGTACGCGACCGCCCGACCTCGCTCGATGCCGCTGCTCCCGAATCACCTTTCAGCACACCGGATCTGAGTGGTCTCACCCTCGTCGTCGCGACCGCGCTCGCCCTGCTGCTGGTGGCGATCGCGATGGTCGGTCTGGCAGCGGCGTTCGGTTCCGCGCGTCGCGTCCCCGACCACGTCCCACCGGCCGACGCCGAACTGCCCGCGCCCGAAGTGGATTCGCTCACCCGGGCCGCCGAAATGGGTCTGGCCGCGATGATCGCCCCCGGCCAGGACACCCGCGAGGCCATCATCGCCTGCTACGCCGCCATGGAACGCGGCCTGTCCGCCGACCGCGCCGCCGCCCCCCTCATCTCCGACACCCCCAACGAGGTCCTGGCCCGCGCCTTCACCACCGGCGTCCTGCAGGACTCCTCCGCCCACGAACTCGTCACCCTCTTCGAGGAAGCCAGATTCAGCCCCCACGACATGCTCGGCTGGCAACGCATCCGCGCCGAACAATCCCTGCGCGCCGTCCTCGCCGACCTCCAACGCCGCACCGCCGAACTCGTCGCCTAGCGACCGGCGGTGGGGGCGCGCGTCGCGTCTTTGCTACGGTGGCGATGTGTGCTGGAGCACACCTGTTCGGGTAGCAGCTGGTGGCGGGCCCGTGAGGGCGTGCCGCGGTGGTCGGTGGTGAGGTCGGTGTCCCACGACGAGAGGCCGTTCGATGCGTGCGCAGATCAGTTTGACCGTGGACGGGCATACGCGGGAGGTCGGTGTCGATACGCGGGCCACGTTGCTCGACGTCCTGCGTGAACAGCTCGGTGTGACCTCTCCGAAGAAGGGGTGCGATCACGGGCAATGCGGTTCGTGCACGGTGTTGCTCGACGGGCGTCGCGCCACGCTGTGTCTGGCGCTGGCCGTCGCGCACGACGGGGCCACCATCGTGACCGCCGACGGGCTCGCCGACGGTGACGACCTGCACCCGGTGCAGCAGGCCTTTCTCGAGCACGACGGTTTCCAGTGCGGTTACTGCACGCCGGGCCAGATCTGCTCGGCGGTCGGCATGCTCGAGGAGGTGAAGGCGGGCGCACCCAGTCATGTCACCGCCGACCTCACCGGTTCGGTCGAGCTCACCGACGACGAGATCCGGGAACGGATGAGCGGCAACCTGTGCCGCTGCGGCGCCTATCCGCATATCGTCGCCGCGATCGCGGAGGCCGCCCGGTGAGGGACTTCGGCTACGAACGCGCGATCGGGCCCGAGCAGGCGGTGGCGACGATGCTCGCCGAGCCCGACGCCGTATTCCTCGGCGCCGGAACCAATCTCGTCGATCACCTCAAGCTCGGCATCACCGCACCCGGCCTGCTCGTCGACGTGAGCCGGCTGCCGTTCGACGACATCACCGAACGCCCGGACGGTGGCGTGCGGGTCGGGGCGACGGTGCGCAACGCGGACCTCGCGGCGCACCCGGTCATCCGCGCCCGCTACCCGATGCTCTCGGCCGCGTTGCTCGCCGGCGCGTCACCCCAGCTGCGCAATCTGGCAACCACCGCGGGCAACCTGCTGCAGCGCACCCGCTGCCCGTACTTCCAGGACGTGACAACGCCGTGCAACAAGCGCACGCCCGGCAGCGGTTGTTCGGCCATCGGTGGATACGACCGCGACCAAGCCGTCCTCGGCGCCTCGGACCAGTGCATCGCCACCCACCCCTCCGACATGGCGGTGGCCATGACCGCGCTGGACGCGACGGTCCGCGTGCTCGGCGCCGACGGCGAACGCGAGATCCCGCTGGTCGACCTGCACCGGTTGCCCGGCACCGAACCCGAACGCGACACCGTCCTGGCCCACGGCGACCTCATCACCGCCGTCGACCTGCCGGCCCTGGTCTGGGCCGCCAACTCCACCTACCGCAAGGTGCGTGATCGGGCCTCGTACGCCTTCGCCCTGGTTTCCGTCGCCGTGGCCGTCGATATCGCCGACGGGCAGGTCCGCGATTGCCGCATCGCGTTCGGCGGTGTCGCGCACAAACCCTGGCGCGCCCACGCCGCCGAAGCCGCGCTGCGCGGTCGCCCCGCCACCGAGACGAGCTTCGCCGAGGCCGCCGACGCCGAACTCGCCGCCGCGCGCCCACAACAGCACAACGCCTTCAAGATCCCACTGGCACGCAGAGTCCTCGTCGCGACCTTGCGCGACCTGACCGAGCAGGGGGCGCGATGACACCCGCGATCGGCAGTTCCCCCACCCGTGTCGACGGACCGGCCAAGCTGCGCGGCCGGGCACCGTACGCGATGGAACATCCGCTCCTGGATGCCTTGCACGCCTTCCCGATTCAGGCAACCATCGCACGGGGCCGGATCGGCGCGATCGATACCCGCGAGGCCGAGACGATGGACGGTGTCGTCGCGGTACTCACCCATCTCAACGCCCCACGGCTGGCCGCCGACGACGACAACGAACTGTTCATCCTGCAGAACGACGAGGTCGCCTTCCGCGGCCAGCTGATCGGGGTGGTTGTGGCCACCAGCCCCGAGGTGGCGCGCGAGGCGGCCGCACGGGTCCGGGTGAGCTACGACGAGATCCCCGCCGACGTGGTCTTCGACGCCGACCGCGACGACCTGTACGCACCCGAGGACGTGAGCGGCGGCTTCGCCACCGACACCACCATCGGCGATGTCGAGAAGGCACTCGATCTGGCCCCGGTGACCGTCGACCAGACCTACACCACCGCGATGGTGCACAACAATCCGATGGAACCGCACGCCACCATCGCGCACTGGACCGAGGACGGCCTGGTCCTCTACGACTCCACCCAGGGCCCGCACGTGGTGCGCTCGACGCTGGCGCCGCTGTTCGGGCTGGAACCCGAACAGGTGCATGTCATCGCACCGTATGTCGGTGGTGGATTCGGGTCGAAGGGCGAACCGCACGCCAATATCGTGCTCGCGGCCATGGCGGCGCGGTTCACCGGCGGCAAACCCCTGAAACTGGCGCTCACCCGCCAGCAGCTGTTCTCCCTCGCCGGTTACCGCACTCCGAGTGTGCAGCGGATCCGGCTCGGCGCCCATCACGACGGTACCTTGACGGCACTGAGTCACGATGTGGTCCAACAGGTTTCGAAAGTCAAGGAATTCGCCGAGCAGACGACGATCGTGTCGCGGGTGATGTACGCGTCCGGTACCCGCGCCACCACCCACCGGTTCGCGGCGCTGGACGTGCCGGTGTCGTCGTGGATGCGCGCACCGGGGCACTGCCCCGGGATGTACGCGGCCGAAACGGCGATGGACGAGCTGGCCGTCGAACTCGGCATGGACCCGATCGCGCTGCGCATCCACAACGAACCGGAGGTCGATCCGGAATCGGGGCGCCCGTTCTCCAGTCGTGGGCTGGTCGAGTGCCTGCGTACCGGGGCACGGCGGTTCGGCTGGGCCGACCGCGATCCGGAGCCGAGATCGCGCCGGGACGGACGGTGGCTGGTCGGTTCGGGCGTCGCGGCGGCCACATATCCGGCCGATGTGAATCCGGGCAACAGCGCCCGGGTGCGTTTCACCGGCGGACGCTACGAGGTGGCCATCGACGCCATGGACATCGGCACCGGCACCTGGACCACACTCGGCCAGATCGCCGCCGACGCCCTCGGCGTCACCGGCGACCGCATCGACCTGCGCATCGGCGATTCCCGGCTGCCCGCCGGAACCGTCGCGGGTGGTTCCAGCGGGATGGCGTCGTGGGGATCGGCGGTGGTCGCCGCTGCCGAGGACTTCCGCCGCCGCTACGGCGACGACCCGGCCGACGGTGCCGAGACGACGGTGGAAACGTCGAAAGACCCGGCGCGGGAGAACTTCTCGACCCACGCCTTCGGCGCGCATTTCGTCGAGGTGCGGGTCGATACCGACACCGCCGAGATCCGGGTGCCCCGGGTGGTGAGTGTGTTCGGCGCGGGCCGCATCATCAACCCGCGCACCGCCCGCTCGCAGTTCATCGGTGGCATCACCATGGGCATCGGCATGGCCCTGCACGAGGAGAGCGTTTTCGACACCCGTTTCGGCGAGGTCGTCAACCACGACTTGGCCGGCTACCACGTTCCCGTCAACGCCGACATCGGCGAGATCGACGTCAGCTGGATCGACGAACACGACCCGCACGTGAATCCCATGGGCGCCAAGGGAATCGGTGAGATCGGCATCGTCGGCTCGGCGGCGGCCGTCGGCAACGCGATCTACCACGCCACCGGCGTCCGTGTCCGCCATGTTCCCATCCACCTCGAGGACCTCCTCGACGCCGTCTGAGCCCATCGCCTAGATTCGCCGGATGACCTCCACCGCCCTGTACTGCGGCACGCGCTGGGACGAGCAGGGCCGATGGTGTTACGAATTGCTGCGCGCGGACGACACCGTCGACCTGCTGCCCGGTCTCGGCACCCGGCTGGCGTTCCGGGTCACCGAGGGCCGCTACTGTCTCGGCTATCGTGCGTTCGGCGGCGAACCCGGGCGCCGGACCTGCCCGCACGAGGCGCGGATCGACACCGGTCACCAGTGCGAACGGTGCCGGATCCGGGAGGGGTGGTCGGTGGTGCACAGTCATCGCGGCCCGCTCGATACCCTGCCCGAACAGGTGCGCGATTACATGGCCCGCCCGCACCACCTCTACATCGCGTACTTCGGTGACGGGATGGCCAAGGTCGGGACGGCCTCGGCGATGCGCAGGCACCGCAGGCTGTTCGAACAGGGTGCGCTGGCCGCCCGCTTCATCACCGATTCGCCCGACGGGTTGCATGTGCGCGAACTCGAAAGGGTGGTGACCGAGCGGGCCGGGCTGCGCCAATCGGTGCCCGGCGTCACCAAGACGCGGATCCTCACCCGCCCCCTGCGGCCGTGGTCGGCGGTGGAAGAAGGAGTAGCCGAGGCGGCCGCGCACGCGGCGAGCGCCCTGCCCGACGACATCGTCCGCACCGATATCGCGTGGTCGGGCGGTCGCGACTTCTACGCGACCATCCAGGCCAGCGGCCGATTCCCGGATCCCATCGAAATCACGGCCAGCGCAGGCGAATACGTGTTCGACGCGGTCGCCGCCCACGGCCACACCCTGGCCTGCCGTGACCCGGCGGGAGCCGCTGAACTGGTGTTGGTCAACGACTCCCGCCTCGTCGGTCGCCGGATCGAACTCGATCCGGCGATCAGCGTCACCCCCGAACCGGCGCAGACCAGCCTGTTCTGAGGTGCCGGATCAGGCGGGCACGGGAGTCCACTGCTCGGCCGGCGGGCGGCCGGGCAGCGGCTTGCCGATGAGCGCGAGCGGGACGAAGAAGTTCACCTGCCCGATCGCCATGGCAAGGGTGGCCAGAGCCGTCTCGTCGTAATGCTTCGCGGTGGCGTCGTAGAGCTCGGCGGTGACCCGTTCGCCGTGCACCGCCGGAAGCAGGACGGCCTCGGTGAGTGCGAGCGCGGCGCGTTCGGGCTCGGTGAACGACGGGGCGTCACGCCAGGTGGCGACCGCGGCGATGCGGTCTTCGGATTCCCCTGCGGCGCGCAGGTTTCCGGTGTGCAGGGCAGTCAGGTAGGTGCTGCCGATGATCTGGCCCGCGCGCAATTGGATCAGGCTGATGGTCGAGCGGGGGATGGCCCCGTTGCCGACGGCTTTGAACAGTGCGGCGCCGACCTCGGCGAGGGCCGGGACGAGCTGCTGGGGGTTGGGCAGGCGGGAACGGTCGGACATGATGATTTCCTTTCCGGTGGTGTGATTCTCAGGCGATGCGGGTTCGGGAGCCGGTGAGAGAACGCAGGGCCGCGGTGGTGGATCCACCGGTGGGCAGCCAGGCGCGCGCGGCGAAGGTGGCGGCGGTGAAGAACAGGGGCATGGCCCATTTGTCGGGGCCGTCGCCGACGGCCAGGTGGGACGCCGCCGCACCGCCGTAGACGAAGACCAGTCCGGCGTAGGCCCATTCCTTCGTGCGCGGGTGGCCGGGCGTGAGAATGGTGGCCAGCGCGGCGGTTTTCGCGACACCGAGGACGGTGGCGAAGTACATCGGGTAGCCGAGGTGGTCGAAGGATTCGCGGACGTAGGAGATCCGCGCGAGATCCCAGTAGGCGCCGACGGCGGTTTCGGCGAGGACTGCGGCAACGGGCACCCAGCGCGCGAATTTCGCGACGCGGGACAGGTTAGTAGTCATCAGTGAGTTCTCCTGTGCGGTAAGGGAATCAGTCAGGCGGCGGCCGCGACGTGGGTCGCGGCCCGGTGGAGGACGGCGGCGAGCCGGGCGTTCTCGGGGGCGTTGAAGGCGAAGGCGGCGCGACGGCGGGTGTAGCCGTAGGTCAGGCCGCTGTGCGGGTCGGCGAACCCGTCCGATCCGGCGGAACCGGTGTGCCCGATGGCGTAGGCGCCGAGGAACGGAGTGAGCAGGCTCTTGGCTTCGAAACCGAGCGCGTACGGTGCGCTGTCACCGCGCACCAGGTCGCGACCGGCGGAGTGGATGGTGGACACCGTCGCGATGGTCTCCAGCGACAGCAGTGGTTCGCGTCCGTCGATCCCGGTGGTGGCCGCCGCGTACATCGCCGCGATACCCGCGGCGCTGCCCACCCCGCCCGCCGAGGCCTGGCCGAGCCTGCGCACGGTGCTGTCGTTGGGCAGCGCCATCACATCGGCGGCGGTGAAGCCGTGGGCGTTGAGGTTGTAGGCGATGCCCGCGATGCTGTGCGGCGCGGGGGAATTCGCGGCGAAGGCGGCCTCGGCCTCCGGTGTGGCGCGCCAGGGCAGGATCGGCAGGTAGCGGTGCTCCAGGTCGGCGGGCAGGCCGAGGTGGATGTCGAGGTCGAAGGGTGCGCGGATGCGCTGCTCGAACAGTTCGCGCACGGTGGCGCCGGTGACGGCCCGCACCACCTCCCCGACGACGGCGTAGGTGACGAACCCGCCGTATCCGTGCACGGTGCCCGGCTCGAAGTAGGGCCGCTGCCCGACGAGCCGTTCGGCGATCACCCGGTCGTCGGCCAGCTCCGCGACGGTGAAGCCACCGTCGACCCCGACCACACCGGAGCGGTGAACAAGCATGTCGCGCAACGTGATCCGTTCCTTGCCCGACTGGGCGAAGCGCGGCCAGTAGTCGGCCACGGGCCGGTCGATGTCGAGCACACCGTCCTGGATCAGCAGCGCGATCACCAGGGCGGCGGCGCCTTTGCTGGTGGAATGCAGCCCGGTCAGCGTCGTGCCGGACACCTCGCGCCCGGACCAGAGGTCGACCACCCGACGACCACGCACGAACGCTGCCAACTGTGCGCCCGGGTCGCCCTCCTCGCTCACTACGGCCGCGAATTCGGCCCGCACCTGCTCGTATCCCTCGGCGACGAAGCCGTGCACCTCGACCATGATGTTCTCCTTTCGGCCGCGGCTTCCGGCCGCGGCGGATCGTGTTCTGACGCACTGACGTAAGCCACGGGCAGAACGTGACCCGGTCGTGGAAAAACGCTGGTCACGGCACTACGGTCACACTCGGCGCCCCGCTTTCGTCATAACGGTGGGACGACATCGAGGAGGACCCGTGCAGAACGCACAGTTGCTGGCCGAACAGTTCGAGGACAACCGCGCCCACCTGCGGGCGGTCGCCTACCGGATGCTCGGCTCGCTCACCGAGGCCGACGACGCGGTGCAGGAGGCCTGGCTGCGGCTGGCCCGTACCGACACCGCCGAGGTGGACAATCTCGGTGGCTGGCTCACCACCGTCGTCGGGCGGGTCTGCCTGGACATGCTGCGCTCACGCAAGAGCCGCGGCGAGGAACCGCTCGACAACGATCGCCTGCCCGATCCGGTGATCACGTGCGAGACCGTAGCCGACCCCGAACAGGAAGTGGTGCTCGCCGATTCGGTCGGCCTGGCACTGCTCGTCGTGCTCGAGTCGCTGCGTCCCGCCGAACGGCTCGCCTTCGTGTTGCACGACATGTTCGCCATGCCCTACGAGCAGATCGCTCCGATCGTCGACCGCACGCCACAGACGGTGAAGAAGCTGGCCAGCCAGGCGCGCCGTCGCGTGCAGGGCGCAACGCCGGGTCCCGATCCGGATGTCGCGCGCAGGCGCCGCGTCGTCGACGCCTTCCTCACCGCCGCGCGTGGTGGCGATTTCGACGAATTGCTCCGCCTGCTCGATCCCGAGGTGGTGTTGCGGGCCGACGCGGGTGAGGCGATGCGGGTGATCCGTGGTGCCGCCGCCGTCGCGGGCCAGGCCGAGACGTTCCGGCGCATGGCCACCCTGTGCACCGTGTACCCGGCCCTGGTCGACGGCCGCTGCGGGCTGGTGAACACCATGGACGGTGACCCGTTCTCGATCATCGGCTTCACCGTCGCCGACGACCGGATCACCGCGATCGACATCCTGTCCGACCGGGAGCGGCTGGCTCGTCTCGATCTGACGCCTGTCCTGGGATAGCTCGATCAGTCCGTGGCCAGCTGGGTGCGCAGGGTGTCCAACCCCATGCCGCCCAGCTTCAGGGCACGGGTGTGGAAGTGCTTCAGGTCGAATTCCGCGCCCGCGCGGCGCCGGGCGTCGTCGCGGGCCGCGAGCCAGGCTTGTTCACTCCCGGCCCGCTTCCACCGACCACCACATACGGCCGGGCCTGCCGAAATCCTCGCTCGGGCCGAGGTAGTAAGCGCCGACTCCGCCACCCGGCGGTGCGATGCGGCACTCCAGTGCCATCAGCTCGTCCGGAATCTCGAAGTGTTCGGCCCGCAACGCATTCAGTGCTCGATCGGATGTTTCCTGCAGCCAACTCGCCAGGGCGGCGTGCCCGTGCAGGTGGTACCGGGGGTCGGCGTCGAGGACCGCGGCGGTTTCGGCGAGGGAGGCGCCCGGTGCGATCCGGCCGGCCACGGTCGTCATCTCGTCATGGATGCGCCCGAATTCCGCCCACCCCCACGTGTATGCCGCATGCGGGTCGATCTCGGCACCGGTGAAGTACCGCGACCACAGCCGGTAGGTATCCGCACCCACCGCGTCGGCACGGGGAGCGTGTGGCGCGAGCTCGGTCCGCAGGAACTCGGCGAGCTCACCCAATGCGCGGTCGGCGGCCGCGGCGACACCGGACAGATCCGGGGCGCCCGGCACGTGGGCGGCCGGCGCGGCGAAGGCGGTGAAGAACCCGGCTGCCCACGTCTCGACCTGTCCGGCCGCGCCGAGAACCTGCCGCAGCGCCGCGCCACGGCCCCGCTGCTGAGCGGTGAGCAGGGAATCACGCAGGCCCCCGATACTGCCCGGAACGGCGGCGAGGCGATCACCGATCACGGCCCAGTCCTCGGCTGTATCGTCGGCCATCACGTCGAACGCCATACGCAGGTCCTGTACCGGCGAGGCGATGACATTCAGGGCGCCGAGCCGCAGCCCCGCATCGTGCAGCTCGACCTCGAGGCCGATGCGTTCGGCGAACACCGCCGCGGCCACCCGCTCATCGTCGGCGGGCGTGGTGGCGGCGATGGCCTGTGCGGCCCGGCGGGCGAGTTCGGCACGGGCTTCGTACCCGGCGGGGGAGTAGTCGGTGAGCCGATCGTCGTGGCCGGTGATGCCGAGCAAGGTCGCCGTCACCGGATCCGCGGCGGCAAAATCCTCCACATACCGGTCGCAGATCCGGTGCACCTCGGAGTCGGCGGGCACGCCGTCAGCTGTCGACGGAACGATTGTCGAGCGCCTCGCGCAGATCGGCGTTGATCCGATGAGCCTCGGCGAGCTGATCTTCGAGAATCACGATGCGACAGGACGATTCGAGGGTGTTGCCTGCGTCGACGAGTTCGCGTACTCGCGCGGCGATGCGCAGCTGATACCGGGAGTAGCGGCGATGGCCGCCCGCGGAACGCTGCGGAGTCAGCAGTTCGGCGGCGTCGAGGGCGCGCAGGAACGCCTGGGTGACGCCGAGGATTTCGGCGGCGCGACCCATGCTGTACGCGGGGTAGTCGTCGTCTTCGAGTCGGTCGGCGGCACTGATGCCGTCGTTGGTGTTCACCTGCTGCACTGCACCTCTCGGTCAACGCTGGCAGGCCCGGCGCGCTGGGCGCCGGGCCTGGGATCTACAAACGAGGGATTGACTTCACATTCACTCCGCACCCCGACACTCTCCGGGACGCGGGACTGGTAAGTGACTGCTCAGTGACCACCACCTCCTGTGACTGCCGGTTATGTCGAAGCTCGCGTACATCAGCGACTGTACAACTGCTCTCGCAAAATGTCTACATTCATCACTGGAGATTTTCTCGTCCGACGACGCGTCAGTTCAGGATCGGCATCGGCGCGGTCTCCGGGAATGTGACAGGCAGCGCCGTCAGCGCCCGGTGGAAGGGACCCGGACGCCACGTCAGCTCCGACTCGGGCACCGCGAGCTTCATCTCGGGCAGAGCGTCGAGCAGTTGATCGATGGCCTCCTGGACGATCAGATAGGCGGGTGATTTGGCGGGGCAGCCGTGCGGGCCGGTGCTCCAGGCCAGGTGGGCGCGGTTGTCGAGGAACTCACCCGTGCCGATGGCCGGATCGGTGTTGCAGGCCGCCATGCTGATGAGCACCGGCTGATGCGCGGGCAGCCACACGCCCTCGACCAGGATCGGCTGACGCGGATAGGTGATGCAGTGGTTCGCCATCGGCGGATCGGTGTAGAGCACCTCGTCGAGCGCGTCGCGCGTCGACAGGCTGCCGCCGAGGATGCTGCCCGCGAAGCGCTGATCGGTGAGGATCAGCCGCACCGTGTTGAGGATCAGGTTCAACATCGGTTCGATACCCGCGCCGTACATGGTGAGCAGCTGGTTCATCAGCTCCTCGTCGTTGAGCCGGGCCGGGTGCTGCACCAGGCGGGTGGTGACATCGTCACCGGGCTCGAGCTGTTTGTGCCGGATCTGTTCGTACAGCGCGTCCTCGAGCATCTGACCGCCCTGCGCCGCGCTCGCGCCGCCCTCGAAGATTGCCGCCATACCCGCGGCCGCTCGGGCGCCGATGTCCTCGGGGACGCCGAGCATCGAGTTCAGAGCCGCGAAGGCGAGCGGGAAGGCGTACTGACTCAGCAGTTCCGCACTGCCGTCGGCACAGAACGTGTTGATCAAGGGAATCGCGAACTGCTCGACGGTGCGCTGCAACCGGTACAGGTCGACCCCGGCCAGGCTGGCGACGGTGGCCTGCCGGTAGCGGGCGTGCTCGGCCCCTGCGGTGCGCAGAGCGTTGGGGCGGTAGCACATCATCGGCAGCACCGGGCAGTCCTCGGGCACGGTGCGTTCCCACATGCGCGCATCGGCGGGGAAGTGGTCGGGATCGTTGAGGATCTGGACGGCGGTGCGATAGCCGATCACCAGGGTGGCGGGCACGCCGGGCACCAGATCGACCGGGACCAGCGAGCCGAAACGGCGCCGCATCTCGCGGTAGGTGCTCTGCGGGTCGGCCGCGAACTCCTCCGAGTACAACGCCACTCTGGCCTGCCCGCTGTTCGAATCGGGGGAGACCGGGGTGGGGCCGAAGGAGGTCTCGAGTGTCACAGCGACGTCTCCGCTCGACGGAACTCGTCACGCCGGGGCGCGGCACCCAGCTCGCGGCCGACCCGTTCGGCCAGATCGTTCATCCGGTGCGCGACGAGTCCGAGATCGACATCCGTCGTCGTCGCGACACCGAGCAGGGTGCCCGCCCCGGCGGCGGTGATCAGGATCATCCCCTCGTCGTACTCGGTCATGTTCTGGCGCACCGTATTCGCGAAACCGCCGCAGAACTCGCCGAGCGCCTTGCCGAGCGAACGCAACCCGGAGGCCGCGGCGGCGAACCGCTCGGCCTCGTCCTTGCTGATACCGGGCGAGTGGGCCACCCGTAGACCGTCATCGGATAAGAGGACCGCGAACCGCACGCCGTCGAGCTCCAGATCGTCCAACAGCCAAGCCAGGCGGTTGGTGCTGTCGGTGAGGGAAGTGCTCATCAGCTGTCCTGTCCGTCGATGGAACGTTCGGCCGCGGCGCGGCCGTGCCGGGATCCGCTGTGCCAGGCGGTGACCAGTTCCGGTCTGCCGGGCGATTCCGCGCCCGTGGCACCGCCGGTGGCGGGGGCAACGACTCGTCGCGTGCGTTTGGGTAAACCGCCGGGGGTCGTGTCGGGTGCCGTGTGTTCGGGTGGGGCCGCGACAGCCACCGCCTCGACTTCCCGTGGCTCGGAAACATCCTCGCGCACAACGGGTTCCGGCGGAACATCGGCCTGCTCGAGCTCGTTCGAGCGGGCGTCGGACTTGTCGACGAGCAGCGCGGAGGGGATGAAGACCATCGCGCGGGTGCCGCCGTAGACATTGGGACCGTCGACATAGGCCGCGAAGCCGTAGCGGCGGGCCAGCGCCGCCACACCGGGAAAGCCGATCTTCGGTGACGGCCCGAGCGCGTTGATATCGATCACGCGCTCGCCCGACAGGATCTGGCGCGCCTCCTCCATCTGTTCCTGGCTCATCCGCACGCCCGCGTCGTCGATGATCAGGGTGACGCCGTGGTGTCCCTGCTGGAAGGCGACGTCGACGAACGACGAAGGCGGCGAGTAGCGCAGGGCGTTGTCGAGCAAGGTGGCCACGGTGTGCACCAGCGGCTCGACGGCGCGGCTGATGACCACCCGGTCGCAATGTCCCGCCCGCACCCGCAGGTAATCGCGTACCCGGCTGGTCGCGCCCGCCACCACGTCGTCGACGGTCTGTTGCGGCCAGCGCCTGCCGGGCAGGCCGCCGGAGACGAGCACATACGACTGCGCCTGCCGGATCATCTGCTGCACGGTGTGGTCGATGCGGCTCAGGGTGCCGTACACCTCGTCGTTGCGGTTCTCGCGCAACGCGTTGCTGACCACCTGGCCCACGTCGGCGCCCAGGCTCACCACGGTGGTGCCGAAGGCGCGCACCGCGTTGCCCGTCGCGGCACGGGCTTCGGCGGCGACCTGCGCGCGGGTCTCCGCGCGGACGGCCTCCACCCGGTCGTCGGCGCGCTCCTGCGCCTCGTGTTCCACGGCCAGGCGGGTTTCCTCGCGCACCAGGGCGAGATCGTCGGCGTGCTCGGCCGCGATCCGGGCGATCTTGTGCGCGAACGGCGAGTCCCGCAGCTGGGCGGGGACCTCGGCGGTGACGTCGGGTTCGTCGTGGCGGCGGATCGCTTCGGTGATCCTCGGCAGGGTCGCCTCGATCAGGCGCGTCATCGCCTCGTCGTGCGCGTAGAGCTCGCGTTCGGCCGAGGACAGCCGCGCGCGGACGTGACGCTCGTTGCGCAGCGCGACCAGAGCCACCGCGACAGCGCCGAGCAACACCAATGTTGCGATACCGAACAAGAACACCGCGATTGTCGGGGTCATCGGTTCCTTTGTCGTCTCACCGGCCGAAGAGCCTGGTGGCCGGAACCTCGCCGGTCCCTCCGGCGAGACTGTTGCCGGTGGTGCAACCGTGCGAGTGCGGCCTGTCCCCGTCCCGCTGTGCTGCGCTTCCGGCGAATCCGCACACACCTTATCAGTGCGTATTTCGCGGTCGGAAAGTGTTGGTACCGAAAGTGATTCGTCCCTATTCCGCATCCGGTGACGGCGTGCCAAGATATATGTGACACGAAGTTCCATCTACACTTGAATGGAACCGCCGGTACCACTAAACTGAACAGTGGAACCACCGCTAGGAGACACCGATGACGTTGTCCACTTACCACGATATTCTGCAGGGCTTGTCCGAGGGATCGGTGAGTAAACACTTCGACCCCTATGTCGACATCGACTGGGACGCACCGGAAATGGCGGTGCATTCCGACGACCCCCGCTGGATCATGCCCACCGAGGACCCGTTGGGTCGCCACCCCTGGTACCGGGCCCAGCCCGTGGAACGCCAGATCGCCATGGGTATGTGGCGGCAGGCGGGCATCGCCAAAGTCGGTATCGACTTCGAGCAACTACTCATCCGTGGTCTGATGCAGTACCTGATCTCGGTGCCCAACGGTGATCCGGAATTCCGGTACGTCACGCACGAGGCTGCCGAAGAGTGCAACCACACGATGATGTTCCAGGAGATGATCAACCGCATCGGCTACCGCGATGTGATCGGCATGGGCCCGATCGACCGCAAGCTGACGATGGTCATCTGGCCCGCGGTGAAGTATTTTCCCGAGTTGTTCTTCACCCTGGTGCTCGGCGGCGAGGAGCCGATCGATCACCTGCAGAAGTCGTTGCTGCGCGGCGGTTTCGACCTGCATCCGATGGTGCACCGGGTGATGCAGATCCATGTCGCGGAGGAAGCCCGCCACATCTCCTTCGCGCACGAGTATCTGCGCAAGAACGTGCCCGCGATGCACCCGGCCACCCGGTCGCTGCTCTCGGTGCTGTTCCCCGTCGTGATGCGGGTGATGCTGTCGATGATCGCCACCCCGCCGAAGGAATTCGTGGACAAGTTCCACATTCCGCGCGAGGTGATGCGCGAGGCGTACTGGGGTAGCACCGAATCCCGGCACACCAAGCGTGATGTGTTCACCGACGTGCGCGCCCTGGCCACCGACATCGGCCTGATGAACCCCGTCGCCAAGCTGGTCTGGCGGGCGCTTGGCATCGACGGCCCCGTCTCGCGCTACCGCAGCGAACCGGCCCGCCGGGCCACCGCGTGATCCCGGAGAGCTGGGCGGCTCCCAGCGAGGTGCTGCTGCCCGACGCCGATCCGTTCTATGTGCCACGCGACGGATTCGACAGATCGGCGCCGGGCACGCTGTTGCGCTGGCGCCCGGTGGAATTGGCGGCGTTCGGGCTGATTCCCCTGCGGGCCCGGGCCTGGCAGCTGCTGTATCGCAGCAACGATCTCAACGGCGTACCCGAGGCCGCCGTCACCACGGTGATCGCCCCGGCCGACGGTGTCGCCGAGGGTGCGCCACTCGTGTCGTTCCAGTGCGCGATCGACGCCATCGCGCCGCGCGCCTTCCCGTCCTACTCGCTGCGCCGCGGCTCGCGGGCGATCGGCACCTGTGCCCACATCGAACTGCTGCTCTTCGCCGACGCGTTGTCCCGAGGCTGGGCGGTGTCGGTGCCCGATCACGAGGGCATGCTCGGCGCGTGGGGTGCGCCACGCGAACCGGGCTACCGCGCCCTCGACGGTATCCGCGCGGCCCTGGCCTTCGAACCGGGCGGCCTCGCGCCCGACGCCCAGGTGGGCTTGTGGGGCTACTCGGGAGGCGGCCTCGCCTCGGCGTGGGCCGCCGAGATGGCGCCGACCTACGCGCCCGAGCTCGATATCGCCGGTGCGGTGCTCGGCTCACCGGTCGGTGACCTCGTCTCCACCTTCCACCGGCTCAACGGCGGCCTGCACGCGGGTTTGCCGACCCTGGTGGTCGCGGCGCTGCGCCGGGTGTATCCGGCGTTCGCCGAACTGGTCGACACCCATTTCTCCGACGAGGGCCGTGCGGTGCTCGACAAGGCGGCGGAGTCGACGACGGTGGGTGCGGTGCTGCGGCTGGCCAGGTACAGCGTCGACCGGCACTCCGGTGCGCCGATGACCGAACTGCTCGCCCTCGAAGCGATGCTCGAGATGTTCGCCGACCTCACCCTCGGCGACCGGGCGCCCGCGGCGCCGCTGCTGGTGACCCAAGCGGTGCACGACCAGATCATCGCGGTCGACGACATCGACGCGCTCGTGCAGCGCTACCGGGCCAACGGCGCGCACGTGACCTACCTGCGTGACCGGCTCAGCGAGCACCTGAGCCTGCTGGCAGGCTCGGCCCCGCTGAGCCTGAACTGGCTGGCCGACCGCTTCGCCGGGCTGCCGGTGACACCCTCGCAGACCAGGACCGTGCTCAGTGTGCTCGGTCTGCCCGCGGGCCGCCACGGTCTCGCCGACCTGGCCAGGGCCGTGGTGCGCGTCCTGTTCGCGCGCCCGATCACCAAGTCGGTGACCGGTCGCGAGCTCGCGAACCCGGCGAAGCGGGACCAGCGCGCCGCCTGAGCGAACCCTCAACTTACTCACTGGTAAGATACTGGCCCGTAGGGACTGCCGACGGCAGCCGGTGAGATAAGGGGTTATCGGTGGGGATTGTGACCGATGTACCGCGCGCGGTACGGAATGTGTGGGCCGTCTCGTTCGGCGGTGGGCTCGAATCCGGCGAGCCCACCCCGTCGACCACGGTGTACGAGCGACCGCACCGCCATCTGAAGCGGTACGAGGCCACCGGCCACGCCGGGGGAAATCCGGTGCTGCTAGTGCCGCCGCTGGCGGTGACTCCGGCGTGCTTCGATCTGCGTCCCGGTCAGAGCCTGGTCCGCCACCTGATCGAGCAGGGGCGACAGCCGTACGTGATCGATTACGGCCAATTCGGTTACGCCGACCGGAATCTCGGCCTCGAGGACTGGATCGACGACATCCTGCCCGAGGCCATCGCGCGGGTCGCCGCCGAACACGACCGGCCGGTCGACCTCATCGGCTGGTCGCTGGGCGGGGTGTTCGCCCTGCTCACCGCCGCCGCCGACGCCGGCCTGCCGATCGCGTCCATCACCGCGCTCGCGGCCCCCATCGACCAGCGTCGCACCCCACTGCTGGCGCCGATGCGCCTGGCCGCCAAGATCACCGGTGGCAAGGAGATGGCCCTGGCCACCCGGATCATGGGTGGTATCCCGCAGGAATTCGTGCGTCTCGGCTTCCGGTTGCAGGCACTGGACCGCGAGATCACCAAGCCCGCCTACCTGATCCGCAACGCGCTGGACACCGAGGCGCTGGCTCGGTTCGAGGCGACCGAGCGGTTCATGGCCTCGATGCCCGGATACCCGGGGCGTTCCTACTGGCAGATCCACCGCAGCCTGGTGCTGCGCAACGAACTCGCCGAGGGCTACATCCGGCTGCGCTCGGATCTGGTGATCGAACTGGCCAAGGTCACCTGCCCCGTGCTGCTGCTCGGCAGCCGCGGCGACGCGGTAGTACCGGCCTCCTCGGTGCGCCGCGGCCTGGACGTGCTGCCGAACGCCGAGGCGGAATTCGTCGAGGTACGCGGCGGTCACCTGGGATTGCTCGCCAGTGCGACCGCCGCGCAGATCACCTGGCCGGCGATCGACGAGTTCCTCAGCCGCTGACCACCTGCGCCGAACCGTGCTCGGCGCGCAGTGCGTGCTTGACCACCTTGCCGCCCGCATTGCGCGGCAGCTCCTCGACCACCACCAGCGCCTTGGGGTGCTTGTAGCGCGCCAGGTGGGTGTCGAGGTGCTCGGCGAGGTCGGTCAGGGTGATCTCGCCGCCGTCCTCGGTGACCACGACGGCGACGGGCACCTCGCCCCACTTGTCGTCGGCCCGGCCGATCACCGCCGCCTCCCGGATGCGGGGATGGGCGAACAGCACGTTCTCCACCTCGGCGCAGTAGATGTTCTCGCCGCCGGAGATGATCATGTCCTTCTTGCGGTCGACGACGTAGACGAAGCCCTCCTCGTCGCGGCGCACCAGATCGCCCGAGTGGAACCAGCCGCCGGCGAACGCGTCGGCGGTCGCGCGCGGGTTGTTCCAGTACTCGCGCATCAAGGTCGGTCCGCGATAGACGATTTCGCCCACCTCGCCGGGGCCGACATCGTTCATCTCGTCGTCGACGATGCGGGTGGCGATGGTCGGGATCGGCTTGCCGACCGAACCGAGTTTGCGGATCGCGTCCTCACCGTCGAGCACGCAGGTGATCGGAGACATCTCCGTCTGCCCGAACACCGCGACGTTCAATGCGTTCGGGAACGTCTCGGCCATCGCGCGCAGCACGGTGTCGGAGGCGGGGGCGGCGCCCCAGCTGATCACGCGCAAACGCAGATCCCGCTGCGCCACGGTGGGATCGGCGCACACGATCTGCCACTGGGCGGGCACGAGGAACACTGAGGTGGCCCGCTCGCGCTCCCAGGCGTCGAGCACCTCGGTGGCGTCGAAGGCCTTGAGCGGGTGGATCACGGTGAGCGCGCCGAGCACGAAACACGCGGCGACACTGCCCAATCCGGCGATGTGGAACAGCGGTGAGGCGCAGAAGGCGATGTCGTCGGCGCGGTACTGCATGGCCCGGATACAGGTGAGGGCCTGGGAGTTCATGTTCAGGTGGGTGAGCACCGCGCCCTTGGGATTACCGGTGGTGCCCGAGGTGTACATGATCAGCGCGGCACTGTCTTCGGGGACATCGAGCGGCTCGTGCGGGTCGCCCTGTTCGGTCAGCAGGTCGTCGTAGCCGAGGACGCCGTCACCGGTGGTTCCGCCGACCACGATCCGGGTGGCCAGCGCGTCGGTCTGCGCGGCGACGGCGCCGACCAGCGGGGCGAGCACCGTGTCGGTGATGATCGTGCGCGCACCGCTGTCGGTGACCTGGTAGACGATCTCGGGCGGGGTGAGCCGGAAGTTCACCGGCACCGCGATGGCGCCGAGGGTGTTGATCGCGAACACCGACTCGATGTACTCGGCGTTGTTGAGCATCAGGATCATCACCCGGTCGCCCTCGCCGACACCTCGGCGCGCGAGCGCGTCGGCCAGGCGTTGCACCCGGTCGTGCATTTCGCCCCAGGTGGTCGTCTTGCCGAGGAACCGCAGCGCGGGCGAATCGGGAATCGTGGTGGCGTGGATCGCGATCTGGTTCATCCAGTGATTGCGTCGCGAGCGCATCGGTTCGGTAGCGGTTGACATCTCGTCTCCTGCGGAACGCCGGACTCAGGCCGGATCGGTGATGGGGTGGACGGCGCCGTCGAATCGTGGCGCCCGGCGGGTGAGCATCGCGGTCATTCCCTCGAGGAAATCGGCGGAGGTGAGCAGTTCGGACTGGCCGGTCTTCTCCCTGGCCAGGGCGGCATCCAGTCCGGCGAGGGTTGCCGCGTTGAGCGCGGCCTTGGTCAGTTGCAGCGCCCGGCGCGGTCCCGCCGCGAGCTTGGCGGCCACGGTTTCGACGTGTGCGCCGAGCTCTTCCGACGGAATCGCGCGAGTGATGAGGCCCGCGGTAGCGGCCTCGGTCGCGGGTAACCGGGCGCCGAGCAGGGCGAATTCGGCGGCGCGGGCGCGGCCCATGGACGCCGCGACCACGGCCGTCGCGCCGCCGTCGGGCATCAGCCCGATGGAGGTGAACGGCAGCAGCAGGTAGGCATTCTCGGCGGCGTAGATGAGGTCTGCGGCCAAGGCGATGGACGTGCCGACACCGGCGGCGGGGCCGTTGACCTGCGCGATCACCGGCAGCGGCGAATCGACGATGGCCCGGATAAGGTCGTTGGCCCGATCCATCACCACCTCCGGAGACGCCTCGTTGCCACCCGCCGCGCTGGCCGCGGCCAGGTCGGCACCGGTGCAGAACGCCGCCCCCGCGCCCGTCAGCACGATGACCCGCACCGACGGCGTCGTCGCGGCCGCGGTGACCAGGTCGCACAGCTCGGTCATGGTCGCCAGATCGATGGCGTTCATCCGCGCCTGGCGGTCGATCGTGATCCGCAGGACGCCGTGTTCCTCGGTGCTGAGAACGCTCGCGCTCATCGGGCCACCGCCTCGACGATCGAGCCGGCCAGGCGGTCCGCGATCAGTTGCTCGGCCTCGCGCACCATCCGGTCGATCAGGTCGGCGCAGGTGGGGATGTCGTGGATGAGGCCCTGGCACTGGCCGACGCTCCAGATGCCCGCGTCGAGGTCGCCCTCCTCGTACACCTTGCGCCCGCGCGCACCGGCGACGAGGTCACGCACATCGGCGAAAGTGCCGCCCCCACGCTCGATCTCGACCACCTGGCGGCTGACGGCGTTGTCGGCCACCCGGGCGGTGTTGTGCATGGTGCGGAAGATCAGCTTCGTGTCGAGCTCGGTGTTGGCCACGATCTTCTCCTTCACGGCGTGCGCGATCGGTGACTCCACGGTGCACAGGAACCTCGTGCCCATGTTCACCCCGTCGGCGCCGAGCGCCATGGCCGCCACCAGGCCGCGCGCGTCGGCGATCCCGCCGGAGGCGATCATCGGGATCTCGAGCTCACGCGCCGCGGCCGGGATGAGGACCAGGCCCGGGGTGTCGTTCTCGCCGGGGTGCCCGGCGCATTCGAAGCCGTCGATGCTCACACCGTCGACGCCGACCTGCTGCGCCTTGAGGGCGTGCTTGACGCTGGTGCACTTGTGCAGCACCTTGATGCCCGCGTCCTTGAGGAACGGCAGGTGGGTGGCCGGGTTTCCGCCGGCGATCTCGACGATCTTCACCCCGCCGTCGATGATCGCCTGCCGGTACTCCTCGTAGGGCGGCGGCGTGATGGACGGCAGGATCGTCAGGTTCACCCCGAACGGCTTGTCGGTGAGATCCCTGGTGCGGGCGATCTCTTCGCGCAATGCCTGCGGCGTGGGCTGGGTGAGGCCGGTGATAATGCCGAGACCACCAGCTTCGGACACGGCGGCGGCGAGTTCGGCGCGGCCGACCCACATCATCCCGCCCTGCACGATCGGGTGCTCGACACCGAATGCCTCGGTGAATCGGGTGCGCAGCATCGCGCTCTCCCTCCGGATTCAGACGTTCCCGCCGGTCGCGGGCAGAACCAGGACGGCTCTGGGCAACCGGACAGAATCATGATTAACTTAGCGAGAATTGTGATTAACTTAATGGCGGCCGACGCGGCCTGTCAACACCTCGTGCGGCGAGTTGCCCGCCCAGTGGAACCGCGCACCGCCACACCGCGAACGAGTGACCTGAAGGAAGGTCGACAATGACCGAAACCCCCACCGCAACACCGATTTCTGCGACGATGATCGCCACAGCGAACCCGGCCACCGGCGAGCCCGTCGGCGGCTGGCCGGTCGACGACGCCGCGCGGGTCGCGGCCGTCGTCGCGCAGGCTCGCGTGGCCGCACAGTCATGGCGCGAACTCGGGTTCACCGAGCGGAAGCGGGCGTTACAACGCTGGGCGTCCCAGCTGGTGCTGCGCGCGGACGAGTTCTGCGCGCTGATCCACGCGGAGAACGGCAAGCCGCTCGACGACGCCTACCTCGAGGTCGTCACCGCGGTCGAACATCTGAACTGGGCCGCCGAGAACGCGCAGCGGGTGCTGAAACCCAAGAAGGTCTGGCCGGGGCTGATGATGGCCAACCACGAGGCGGTGATCGAGCAGCGCCCGCACGGTGTGGTCGGTGTGATCGGCCCGTGGAACTACCCGGTGTACACACCGAACGGGTCCATCGCCTACGCCCTGGCCGCGGGCAACACCGTCGTGTTCAAGCCGAGCGAGCTCACCGTCGGTATCGGGCACTGGTACGTGAACGCCTTCGCCGAGGCCAATCCCGGCCTGCCCGAAGGGATCCTGAGTGTGCTGACCGGGCCGGGGGAGACCGGCCGTGCGCTGGTGGAGTCCGGTGTCGACATGATCGCCTTCACCGGCTCGACCGCCACCGGCAAGCGGATCATGGCGGCGGCCGCCGAGCGGCTCACCCCGGTCGTGCTGGAATGCGGTGGCAAGGACGCGGCCATCGTCGCCGAGGACGCCGACGTGGCCGCGGCCGCCGACGCGATCGTGTGGTCGGCGATGGCCAACTCCGGGCAGACCTGTGTGGGCACCGAACGCTGCTACGTGGTCGCCTCGGTGTACGACGAGTTCCTCGCCGAACTGACCAAGCGGGTGCGCGAGCTCGTACCGGGCTCCGACGGCGACGCCGCCTACGGGCCGATGACCTTGCCCGCCCAGGTCGATGTGGTCGCCGAGCACGTCGACGCCGCCCTCGCCGACGGCGCGACCGCCCTGGTCGGTGGTGCCGATTCGATCGAGGCGCCGTTCGTCCGCCCGATCGTGCTCGTCGACGTCCCGGAGAACTCCCTCGCGGTGCGCGAGGAGACCTTCGGCCCGACCCTGACGGTGCGCAAGGTCCAGGATGTGGCCGAGGCGATCCGTCTGGCCAACGACTCCCGCTATGGGCTCGCCTCGTCGGTGTTCTCCCGCAAACGCGGCATGGCCATCGCGCGCGAACTGCGGGCGGGCGCCACCTCGGTGAACAGCCCCGCCGCCTACGCCGCCATTCCCGCGCTGCCGTTCGGCGGCGTGGGGGAGTCGGGGGTCGGCCGGATCCACGGTGCGGCCGGGCTGCTCGGTTTCACCCGCCCGCATTCGATCGCGCGGCAGCGCTTCGCGATTCCGGGCATGGCGCTGCAGTCCTTCGCCAGAACCGAATCGACCATCGCGATGGTCAAGAAGCTCACGGTGCGCCGCTTCGGCCGCGCCAAGTAGACCCAGCAATCAGGAAGCAGAGGAACAGTATGGGCGTCGAATTCACCTCGGAACAGAAGGATTTCGCCGCGGCGGTCGCCGCGTTCGCCAAGCGCGAGGCGGGGACAAGGGCGCAGCGTGACGAGCTCACCGATCACGACAGAGAACAGCACAACCCGGCGGTCTACGCGAAGATGGCCGAGCTCGGCTGGCTGGGGCTGACGGTGCCCGAGGAGTACGGCGGGTCGGCGGCCTCGATGGTCGACATGTGCATCCTGCTCGAGGAGACCCACCGGGGCATGCTGCCGATCGGCGCGATCGGGCCGACCCTGATCACCGGCGGCGCCTACGCCAAGTTCGGCACCGACGCACAGAAGGAGAACGTGCTGCGCGGCATCGTTCGCGGTGCGTCGCAGTCGATCTCGATGTCGGAACCCGAGGCGGGCTCGGATGTGGGCAACCTGTCGACCAAGGCGGTCAAGACCGCCGACGGCTGGCTGATCAACGGCCAGAAGACCTGGTGTTCCAACGCGCACATCTCCGAGAACATCCTGCTCGTGGCCCGCACCTCCAAGGAGGGCGGAAAGCACGAGGGGCTCACCATGTTCCACGTGCCCGCGGACACGCCGGGGCTGCAGATCACCCCGATCGAGCTGATGGGCAACCAGAAGGAAACCAACGACCTGTACTTCACCGACTGCGTGCTGCCCGAGAACGCGGTGGTCGGCGAGGAGGGCAACGGCTGGCGTCAGCTCATGACCGGCCTGAACTTCGAGCGGCTGATCCTGGCCGCGATGAGTCTCGGTGCCGCCGAGCGTGCGTTCGCCGACACCCTGGAGTTCGTCACCCAGCGCAAACAGTTCGGCAGGCCGGTCGGCACCTTCCAGGCGCTGCGGCACCGACTGGCCGACCTGGCCACCGAGATCGAGTGCACCAAGCTGCTGATCTACAGTGTGGCCCGCGAGGCCGACGCGAATCCGGACAAGATGCTGGCGCGTGAGGCCTCGATGGCCAAGCTCAAGGCCACCGAGACCGCCAAGCGAGTGGCGCTCGAGGGCATGCAGATGATGGGCGGCTACGGGTACGCGCGCGAGTTCGACATGGAAAAGCACGTGCGCGGTGCCCTGGTGTCGACCATCTTCGGCGGCACCAGCGAGATCCAGCGCGACATCATCGGGCGCACGCTGGGCCTGTGACCCGTGGGGTTCTCGCCGCCGCGACCGTTGGGGGGTGGCGGCGAGAACCCACGCGCTACCGTGGTCGGCATGGCCGAACGCATGGTTGTCATCGGCGCCGACGCGACAGGCATGTCGGCGGCCTCGCAGGCGCGCAGACTGCGCGGCGCCGACGAACTCGAGATCGTGGTGTTCGAGAAGGGCAGGCACGCCTCGTATTCGGCGTGCGGCATTCCGTACTGGGTCAGCGGTGACGTCGCCGAGGCCGACGACCTGATCGCCCGCACCCCCGAGGAACACCGTGCCCGCGCGATCGATCTGCGCATGCGCACCGAGGCCATCGAGCTCGATATCCCTGGGCGGCAAGTGCTCTCGCGGGACCTCGACACCGGCGCCGAGACCTGGACCGGCTACGACAAGCTGGTGCTCGCCACCGGCGCCACCCCGATCCGCCCGCCGCTGCCCGGCATCGACGCCGACGGTGTGTTCGGCGTGCAGACCCTCGACGACGGTGAGGACCTCATCGAGGCGCTGGTTTCGTCGTCGGGACGCGACGCCGTCGTCGTGGGGGCGGGCTATATCGGGGTCGAGATGGCCGAGGCGCTCATCCGGCGCGGGTTCCGGGTCACCATGGTGACCCGGGGTTCGGAGCCCATGTCGACACTGGATCCCGATATGGGCGCCCTTGTCCGAGAAGCCATGGTCGGCATGGGAATCCGGTTGGTCACCGGCACCGAGGTGACCGGTATGCGTACCGATGCCGATGGGCACGTGCGCGCGGTGCTCACCGCCGACACCGAGTACCCGGCCGATGTGGTCGTCCTCGGTCTCGGCGTACGACCGGCCACCGACCTGGCCCGGCGCGCGGGTCTGCCGCTCGGTGAATCCGGCGGCCTTCTCACCGATCTCGCCCAGCGGGTGCGTGGTCACGACGACATCTGGGCGGGCGGTGACTGCGTGGAGGTACTCGATCTGGTCTCCGGTGAGCTGGTGCACATCGCCCTCGGCACCCACGCCAACAAACACGGCCAGGTGATCGGCACGGGTATCGGCGGCGGGTATGCCACCTTTCCCGGCGTGGTCGGCACCGCCGTCAGCAAGGTGTGCGATCTCGAGGTCGCCCGCACCGGTCTGCTCGAGGACGACGCCGAGCGAGCCGGCCTGCAGTTCCACACGGTCACCATCGAATCCACCGGGCGTGCGGGTTATTTCCCCGGCGCCGAACCGATGACGGTGAAGATGCTCGCCGAACGCCGCACCGGCAGACTGCTCGGTGTGCAGATCGTCGGGCGCGAGGGCGCGGCCAAGCGCGTCGACATCGCGGCGGTCGCACTCACCGCCCGGATGACGGTGGAGCAGATGACCGCCCTAGACCTCGGCTACGCGCCACCGTTCTCGCCGGTGTGGGATCCGGTGCTCGTCGCCGCCCGCGCGGCCACCCGTGCGGTGGCGCGCGGCGACTGAACGACTCAGCGGGGGAGCGGCCGACCGAGGGTGACGGTCTGGAGCAGCCGGACCACGAGATCCTGCGGGCAGATCCCGTCGTCACCGAAGACGCGTCCGAGGTCGACCACCAGGCTGAACGCGGCATGGACCAGGATCCTGGCCTCGCCGATCGACAGCTCCGGCCTGGCCTCGGCGACGAGTTTCGCCCACTCGGTGATGATGAGTTGCTGCAGGTGCCGCAACGTCACCTGATCGGCCTGGTCGACATGGGTGAACTCGGCGTAGTAGACGAAGGTCAGCGCCCGTTCGTCGAAAGACCCGGCGACATAGAGATCGATGAGCGTGCCCAGCGCCTCGGCGGGTGTCCCGGCGGTGTTGATCGCCGTGGGAATCGCCGCCGACACCCGGTCGGCGGCACGCCGGAACGCCGCCGCGAGCAGGTCGCTCTTGCTGCGGTAGTAGCGGTACACCGCGGAGGCCGCCGACAGGTCGGCGGCCACGGCGATGTCTTCCATACTCACATTGGGGTAGCCACGCTCGTGGAACAGCTCGACGGCTTTGCGCAGCAGCAGTTCGTGTTTGAACGGTTGCGGTAGGTCGGGGCCCCGCCGGGCCGCCGCCGTGCTCGGCTCGCCGCGCAGATCGGCGTCGACCAGTGCCCAGCAGGTCGACTTCAACAGCTGCGCAAGGGTTTTCGCCGACAGGCTCGCGTGATGGTCGCCGATGCTGCTGACCACCGCGAACACCGACACCGCGCGCACGGCACGGTCGTGCCCGTCCAGTTCGGGGCGCACGTCACGGATCAGGCCACGCAGTGCGGCGATCGCGGTGACGAACTGCCCGGTGAACTCGGTGAAGTCGGCGGGCTCCAGATATCGCCGCTCCCAGCGGGCCAGCGCCACGGTCGGCCGGTTGGTGACCGTGGCGGCGATGATCGCGTCGAAGACATGATCGAGACGTTCCCTCGGCGACCAGCCTTCGGCCTCCGGCGGCAGTTCGACCGCGCTGAGCGCCAGCCCCGACAGCCGCAGCAACTCCTCCCGGAACAGCGCGTACTTGCTGGGGAAGTGGCGATAGAGAGCGGCGGAACTGATGTCGAGCCTGCGGGCGATGTCGTCCATGCTCACGCCGTGGTAGCCGTGCGCACCGAAGGCCGCCGCGGACTCGGCCGCGATCTGTGCACGCCGGTTCTTCGGCCTGCGGCGGATCTGCCGTGCCGGGGCGGCGGGTTCGTCGATCTGCTTGCTCGTCATCTCGCTTGTCATGCTATCGCCTGTCGGTACCCGGTCGGACCGGCCGCTGGAGTCACTGGGCGGGCGTCGCTGTCAGCGGGGAGTTCACCTTCTCGACGAGCCAGCGGCCACCGTCGTTGTGCAGGCTCATCACCATCGACAGCTGGCCCGGCTTGGCCTTGTGCTCGGTGCCGAGGCTCGAGATGGTCGTGCCGATCACCACGATGGCCTCGGCGGAGTCCTCGTCGCCGGTGCGTAGCGCGCACTGGGTGTCGGTGGCCTTCGAGGTGACCTGGCCCTGGGTGAGGGCTTCGCGCAGCTCGGTGCTCGTCGCTTCGAACTGCTTCTTCCAGTCGCCGGTCGCGCCGTCGAGGACGGCCTGGAAATAGCCGTCGAGGCTCTTGCTGTCGTAGTCGGCCAGGACCGGGGCGTAGCGGCAGGCGGCTTCGCGGGCGCCCTGCTGGGCGGCGAGCAGGTCCTTGCTCTCCTTGTTCTCGAGGAACAGGATCACCGAACTCGCCACCGAGGCGCCGAGGACGACGGCGGCGGCACCGCGCAGCAGCAGGGACTTGCGCTCGGCCGTCCACCGGGAAGCAGGCGGACTCGCCTCAGACGCGACGGCAGGTTTTTCCGCTGCTGCGGCGACCGCAGAAGTCTCGGATTCGCTTGTGCCGGTGTCTTTTTCGTCTGTGCTCATGGGGATCTCCTTATCGGGGTGCTGGCACCGCGGGCTGGGACAGTTCGTCGCCGGTGACACCGGGCGGCGGGCCCGCGCCGTTGTCGGGGCCCGGGGGTCGGGGTGCGTTCGCCGAACCACGCACCTGCAGCGCGGGATTGTCGGTGACGCAGTAGTTGTAGAGCCGCACCCTGGTGTCGGTGGTCTTGTTCGTCGGCACGATCGGCACCGTGTCGTAGTCGCAGGTCGGGCGCGGCCACGGGTCGACGAGGGTGTAGAAGGCGTTGTCGTGGGCCGGGACACCGACCGCCTCGGCGAAGCGACTCAGGCTGGGGAACAGCAGCTCGATGGCGGGCTGACGCAGTTTCGCCGCCCGGGTGATCGCGACGAAGTTCGTCACCAGGTCGGTGATCGGGTCCTGGGTGCGTGAGACGAACCCGCCGAGGGTGGCCAGCTGGCCCGGCCCTTCCTCGAGCAGGTGCCGCAGTTCGGCGTCGGCGGCGGTGAACTGCCGGAACAGCGCGCTGCCCGCGTGCGTGATGGTGCCGAGGTCGGGTTGGGCGTGCGCGGTGGTCGAGGCGATGACCTCGAGATTGCGCAGCAGGTGCTCGGTCTGGGGCAGCAGGTCGGTGAGCCCGGCCATCGCCCGGCTGAGCCCGGAGATCATATTGCGCAATCCGTCCGGCCCGCCGGCGAGAGCTTTGTCGAGCTCGTCGACGATGACATTGAGCCGCTCGGGATTCAGCCCGCTCACCAGGCCGGTCATATTGGCCAGCACCGACTGCACCTGCACGGGCACCGCGGTGTCGGCGCGGGCGATCACGGCGCCGTCCTCCAGATAGGGACCGGTCTCGGTTTCCGGGCGGAAATCCAGGTACTGCTCACCGGCCGCCGACAGGCGGGCGACTGCCACCCGGCCACCCCGCGGGATTCGGGTGCCCTCCTCGATCTGTGCCACGGCGGCGATGCCGTCACCGGAGACACGTACGTCCTGGACCCGGCCGACCCGGACTCCACGGAACGTGACATCACTGCCCGCCGTGAGCCCACCCGAGGTGGCCAGTTCGACGGTCACCTCGTAGGGCGAATCGGTCGGGTCGATCCGCAGGACCACCCCGCCCAGGTACAGGGCCCCGAGCACCAGGACCGCGACGAGGCCGGCGTTGGCGACCGCGACGCGGCGCCGCACCAGCCACTGCCACAAGGGTGAGTTCATCGCGGACCCTCCTGCGGTGTGCTGTTGAGCCGGCCGGTGACCTTGGCGATCACCTCGGCGAGGCTGCCGATGAAGGCGGGCACATCGGTGCCGTCGGGCCAGCGGCTGCCGGTGGGGTCGGTGACCGCGCCGACATCGAGGTAGGACAGGATCGCCCCGACCGAGAGGTTCGGCCCCCGCATGCTGTCCATCACCGAGGGATAGATCTGATTGAAGCCGTCGAGGGCGCCGGTGAGGTCGTCGCCCATTCCCACGAATCCGTTCATCAGGTTCTGGATGCTCTGGAACAGGCTCACGAACTGCGGCCCGTTGGTGGCGCTGAAGTCACCGAGGGCATCCATGGTGATCGCGACCCGGTTGATGAGATCGACGATCGCCTGATTGTTCTCGGCGAACAGCCCGATCAACTGGGGGAAACTGTCGGCCGCCGCACCGAGTTCGGCCTTGCGCCTCGCCAATTCGCCTGTGAGCACCTGTAATCCGCCGAGGGTGGCGTCGAGGTCGCCGGTGCGCTCGTTGAGCGCGGTGATGACCGAGGTCATCTCGCCGATCAGGTGCTGCAGCTGGGGCGCTTTGCCCGCGAAGATCGAGTTCAGTTCGGAGGTGATCTCGGCGGCCTGATTGATGCCGCCGCCGTTGATGAGCATCGAGACCGACATCATGAGCTGTTCGACCGAGGCGGCCGAGGCGGTGTGCTCGGTGCCGATGGTCGCGCCCTCGCGCAGCGGCGGACCGGCGTTCGCTTCGCTCGGCAGGGTCATGGCGACGAAGACGTCGCCCAGTGGCGTCGCCTGCCGCAACTCCACGGTGGTGCCCTGCGGCAGCCGGATATCGTCGCGGATGAGCATTTCCACATCCGCCAGGAACGAGGTGGTCGAAATGCCGGTCACCACACCGATATCGGTGCCGCCGATCTTCACATGGGCCCGGTCGGGCAAGTTGAGCGCGTCGCGGAAGGTGGCGTGCACGGTGTACCCGGGACCCCCGATCCCGGGCTCGGGCATCGGCAACTGGGCGACGGTCATCGAGCAGCCGGCGCTCGATGCCGCGACGGCGGCCGCGCACAGGGCGACGGCGACGGTACTGCGCAGTGTCTTTGCGTGAGTGGTCATTTCGTGAGTCCCAACAGCGCTGCGGTCAAGCCGAAATCCGGGCCCATATCGGAGATCTTGCCGGTGCGGCACCCGTCCAGACGCATCTGCACGCGCTCGCAGAACGTCGCGAGGATCTCGCTGTCGAGCACGATCTTGTCGAGCAAGCCGTGCAGGCGAAGGGCTCGATGTTCCCGGCTGATCGCGTTGTCGAAGTTCTGGAACATCAGCGGGCCCACGTCGATGATCTCGGTGAGATTGCGGGCGTTGGCCCGCATCTGGGCGGCGATGTCGACGAACTTGGTGAGCGCGCCCGCGAGCTGAGTCTCGTTCTGGCCGACCACCGAGGACGTGTTGGTGATGAAGTCGTCGAGTTGCTTCAGCACCGCCTGCAAGCCGGGAGACTGCTGGGCGAACAGCGCGACCAGCTCGGTGATCCGCCCGCTGAAATCGCGCACGGTCTGATCGTTGTCGGCGATGATCTGGGTGATCTCGCCGAGCCGGACCACGGCATTGGCGATCTGGTCCTTGTTGGCCAAGGTCACCTCGAACGCCGCCGACAGTTCGTCGAGCGTGGTGCGCAGCCGGTCGCCGTTGCCGTCGAGCAGCGGGAACAGCACCCGGCTCGCCATCGGCCCGCTCTGGCTGTCGCCCTTCAGCGCCTCACCGAGCTGATCGAAATTGGCCAGGATGCGGTCCAATTCGACCGGGGTCCTTGTCTTTCCGAGCGGAAGATGGGCGCCGTCGGCGAGCTCGGGACCCGACCCGGTGTAGGCGGGCGCCAGTTCGACGTGCCGGTTGGTGATCAGCTGCGGCGAGATCAGGGCCGCCATGGCGTCGGCGGGAATGCGCACATCGCGATCGACCTTCATCACCACCTCGACATAGCTGCCGCGTGGTGTCACCGAATCGACGACACCGACCGGGACCCCGAGCACCGCGACCTCGTTGCCCGGGTACAGCCCGGAGACGTTCTCGAAGTCGGCGCTGATGGTCTTCTGCTCGCCGAGCGCTCGGTCGGCGAACCCGGACACGCTGTCGGGCACCAGGGAACAGCCGGTGGTCACGGCCAGAGCCAGGCACAGCGCGGCCAGTTTGCTCGAACGTGTCGTCCTCATCTATTGCACCCCTGTACGGCCTGCGCGAAGCACAGCCAGTTGTCCGGGAAGATCCACGGTGCCCAGATCTCGCCGTAGGGGCCGTTGCCGAGCAGATTGTTGAACTGCCGCAACGTCACCGGGGCGATCTCGTAGAGCCGGTCCAGGTTCTCCTTGTTCTTGGTCAGGCCGTCCGCCATGGTGTTGAGATTCGTGATCAGCGGTGCGAGCTCGCCGTTGTTCTCGACGCCCATCTCCTGCAGCAGCCGCGACATCTGCGCGACGTTGTCGAGCAACTGGGTGAGCAGGGTCTGGCGTTTCTGCACGGCAGCGCCGATCGCCTCGCCCCTGGTGATCAGGACGAGCACGCTGTTGCGGTTGTCCGACACCAGTTGCGAGACCTGATCCAGGCTTTTCAGCAGGGTGTCGACCTCGTCGCGCCTGCTGTTGATGACCTGGGCCAGCGCGCCGATGCTGTCGAGGGCCTGCACCGCCATGGCGGGGGAGTCGCCCAGTTGGCTGCTGAACACATCGAGCGCGGTGCGCAGCTTGGTCGGGTCGATGCGTTCGATCCGCTCGAACGACGACGAGTACTTCGGGTCCTGGATCACCTTGCTCAGGTTGTAGGGCACGGTGGTGTTCTCGAGCTTGATCCGGTTGTCCGGCAGTCCTTTTCCGTCGCCGGGGCGCAGGTCGATGTGCAGCCTGCCGAGGATGGTCGACATCTCGATCGCCGCGTGCGCGTCGGCGCCGAGGCGGATGTCACGACGGATGCGCAGCGCCACGTCGACCCGGTCGTTCACGAGTTCCACCGACTGCACCTCACCGACCTCGATGCCCGAGATGTCGACGGTCGCGCCGGGCCGCAACCCGGCGGCCTGCGCGAATTCGGCATGAATCGTCTTGTCGCCCAGCTGGATCCGGGCGAGCAGATTGGAACCGCCGAGCAGCACGAGCACCGAGGCGGCCGCGATCAGACCGAGGCGCAGATTCCGGTTGTGCCGCAAGAACTGCGGGAAGCGGGGCCGGTTCATCGGCACACCCCCGACTGTGCGTTGCCGCCGACCTGCGAGAACAGGCCCTCCGGCAGCAGCACTCCCCACAGCGACACATCGAGGCGGCACAGGTAGGCATTGCCGTAGGTGCCGTACTGGGTGAAGCGGGCCACGCCGTTGAGGAAGTCGGGCAATTGCACCGCGCCGCGATCGAGGGCGGCACCGTTGGCCAGCAGCATCGCCACGCCCGTCGTCGCGTTGCGCTGGGCGTCCGACACACCGGGCTTGACCTGTTCGATGATCGTGACCAGCGAGTTCGTCGCACCGGCCACTCGTTCGACCGAACTCTTCAACGATTCTCCTTCGGCGTAGAGCCCGTCCATCAGGCTGCGGGTCTGGGTGATCAGGGTTTCCAGTTCGCCGCTGCGATTGGCCAGCCCCGCCATCACGGAACTGAGATTGCTCAGCACGTCACCGAGGATCTGATCGCGTTCCCCGAAAGTGGCGGCCAACTGGGCGGCCTGGGTGATGAGTGCCGACAGCGACACCTCGTTGCCCTGCAACGCCTGGATGAGTGTTTCCGACAGCGAGTTGATCTGGTCGGGCTGCAGCACGCTGAACAGCGGCTCGAAGCCCGACAGCAGCGCGGACACGTCGAACGACGGCTCGGTCCGCTCGAGCGGAATCTCCGAGCCCGGTGCGACGACGGTGCCACCGTCGGTGCCCGGTGCCAGCGCGAGATAGCGCTGACCGATGAGATTCTGGTACCGCACCAGCGCCTTGGTCGTATCGGTCAGGCGCTGGCGTTCTTCGATCCGGAAATCGACCCGGGCGGTGTAGTCGTCGGCGAAATCGATCTTGTCGATCCGCCCGACGCGAACGCCGGCCATCCGGACGTCGTCGCCGACCCGCAGGCCGAGTACATCGGTGAACACCGCCGAATAGCTGCTGGTATTTCCCGGCACACTGCGTTGCAGGGTCGACCAGATCGTGTAGGTGAGCACGGTCGCCAGGACAGCGAAGAGGCTGAACCCGATGAGTGCTTTGGTGGATTTCACTGTCGGACACCGTCTTCTGTGTCGGGAACGAGGGGGGTGTCGCCGAGGATCGAGCTCAGCAACAGCAGCTGGCTGAACGTCGGCCTCCCGCCGACCAGCGCCGATATGGCGTCGATGCCGGTGAGCCGCTGTGCGGCCGGGGTGGCGGCGGGTGTGGGTTCGACCGCCGCGGCCGGTGCCGTGATCCCCGGGATCGCGGGCAGCCCCGGGATCGGTGGCAGGCCGGGGATCGCCGGAACGGTGATGCTCGGCAGCGCGGGCAGCTGCGGTACCGCGGGCACCACCGGTGCGGGCCCCGCGGCCTCGAGCCGGTTCGGCAGCATGCCGGGCGGATACTCCTGCGGCGGAGCGACTTCCGGGACGGTCGGGCCGCCGCAACGGGGGCCGGTCATCTCGCCGTAGCGGGGGCAGTCGGCGGCGGTGTACTGCTGGAAGGGCGTGAACGTCACATCCATCCGCCAGGTCATCTGCCTGCGCGGCCCGAAGTTGAAGACCTGCTGCAAATTACGCAGCGACGCATTGAGATTGGCCGCCGTCGTCTGCAGTGCGCCGGGATCGCGGGCGATGCCGCCGAGCAGGTCGTCCAGCCCCGCGACCAACTCCTTGCCCGCGTTCGGGTTCGCACCGAACAGCACGTTCACCGATTCCACGGCACTGTTTCCCTGCATGAGCAGTTCGATCAGGTCGGTCCGGTGTTCGTTGAGGGTGCGGGCGGAGTTCACCGAATCGGCGAGCACACCGACCAGCTCCGGCGCCGACTGGCTCAGCGCCGTCGACGCACGCCCGAGATCGCCGAGCAGGTCGCCGATCTCGGGAATCCGGTGCACGGTCGTGAGCCACTGATCGAGGCGCTCGATCGTCGAGCCCGGCACGCGACCGGCCGGGTCGAGCGCCGCCGACAAGGTGGCGAGCACCCGGCCGAGCTTCTCCGGCTGGATGGTGGTGAGCACGTCGCGCAGGGTGTTGAGCGTGGTCTGCAGCTGGATGGTCGCCTCGCTGGTGTCCTCGGCGATCACCGCACCCGCGCGCAGACCCGAGGTGGCGGCGCCGTTGTCGACCAGCTGGATGGACGAGACACCGAAGATGTTGTCGGGCACCACACGGGCGGTGACGGTGTCCGGAATCGTCTCGGCCAGACCGGGTTTCAGCTCGAGGGTGGCTCGCTGGCGTTCACCTGCCGCGACCATCTCCACCGAGCCGACGACACCGACGATCATGCCGCGGAACTTCACATCCGCGCGCTGCGGTAAGCCGTCGCCGGTGCTGGTGAGGTCGGCGCCGACGGCCACCGTTTCCTCGAACTCGCCGTTGTAGCGCAGGGCGAGCAGATACAGCGCGACCGCGAACGCGGTGATCATCGCCAGGCCCGCCGCGGTGAGCTGTAGGGGTTTGGGGCCGCGGCCGCTGAGATCGAGAATCATCCGATCGACCTATCCCGAGATCCGGAATCCGGGGTCGATGCCCCAGATCGCTAGCGTGAGAAAGAGATTCGTGAAGACCATGACGACGATGACCATCTTGATCGCCCGTCCGGCCGCCACGCCGACGCCTTCGGGGCCACCGGTGGCGACGAAGCCGTAGTAGCACTGGATGAAGGCGGCGATCAGCACGAAGACCACCACTTTGAGCAGTGAGAAGAACACATCGGGGCCGAGCAGGAATTGGTAGAAGTAGTGGTCGTAGGTGCCCGCGGTCGTGCCGCCCAGGAACAGCACCGACAGCTTGGTCGCCACATAGGCCACCGCGAGACCGACGGTGTAGAGCGGGACGATGGTGATGGTCGCCGCGAGCATCCGGGTGGTCACCAGGTACGGCAACGGCCGGATGGCGATGGACTCGAGTGCGTCGATCTCCTCGGAGATCCGCATCGAACCGAGCTGGGCGGTGAACCGGCACCCCGACTGGATGGCGAAGGCGAGCGTGCCGAGGATCGGCGCGATCTCCCTGGTGGTCGCGAAGCCGGAGATGGCGCCGGTGAGCGGGCCCATGGTGAGCAGGTTCAGCGCCGAGTAGGACTCCATGCCGACGGTGATGCCGCCGAACGCGCACAACACGATCACCACGCCGACCGTGCCGCCACCGACGATCAGCGACCCGTTGCCCCAGCCGACATCGGCGACGAGGCGGGCGACTTCCTTGCGGTAGTGGCGCAGTGTGAACGGGATCGCCAGCAGCGCCTGGAAGAACACGATGGCCTGATGACCGAGCCGTTGATTGGCCTGGATCGGTACCTTGGCCGTGGCGGCCAGCGCCTGCACCGGGCGCATCGCGGGTGGGATGTATTCGGCGGCCACGTCACACCACCTTCGCCGGGAAGAGGGCGTTGTAGAGCTGGGTGACGATGATGTTCGTCGCGAACAGCATCAGCGCCGAGGTGACCACCGCCGAGTTCACCGAGTTCGCGACCCCGCCGGGACCGCCCTTGGTGTGCAGGCCGATATCGCAGGCGATGATCGCGGTGAGGGCACCGAAGATCGCCGCCTTGAACAGCGCGACCAGCAGGTCGTTGGCCACCGCGAACGAGGCGAACGAACTGATGAACGAACCCGGTGTGCCGTGCTGGGCATACACATTGAACAGGTACGCGGTGGCGAAGCCGACGAACACGATGAACCCGCACAGCAGCATGCTCACCACCACCGCGGCCACCAGGCGGGGTGCGACGAGCCTGCGCACCGGGTCGACGCCCATCACTTTCATCGCGTCGATCTCCTCGCGGATCGTGCGCGAGCCGAGGTCGGCGCAGATCGCCGAACCGACCGCCCCCGCGATCATCAGCGAAGTCACCAGCGGTGCGCCCTGACGGATGATGCCGAGGCCGGCGACCGCGCCGATGAAGGTGGTCGCACCGACCTGGTTGACCAGCGCGCCCACCTGGATCGAGACGACCACCGCGACCGGAATGGCGACGAAGACGGTCGGCAGGGCCGAGACATTGGCCATGAAGGCGCACTGTTTCACGAACTCCTGGAACGGAAAACGTCGCCGCACCAGTGAGAGGAACAGTTGCACGATCGCGGACCTGCCGAGCAGGACCTGCCTGCCGAGCGTCTCGACCGATCGCTGGGGATGTCGTCGCCAGAGCCCGGTGGCGCTGTCGATGATCCGTCCGACCTCGGACGGTTCGGTAGCCGGTTGTGACGTCATGCGGCACCGACCCTCGTGTCGAGCCAGTGCTCGAGCAGGACGACGAGTCCGGTGACGGCGGCGAGGCCGAGCCCGAACGCGCACAGAACGGCGATCCACATACCGAATCGGAGCACCGGATTCACCTCGGCACGTCCGCCGAGGACCTTGACGACGGTCACCACCAGATCGATGACCCAGACCAGCGCCATCATCAGGTCATCGTCACATTCGCGAAGGTGAGCACCGGCCAGCACACGATCGACCCGAGGAACGAGACAACCAGGTCCGCGCCGTGGAGATCACGCAGGTGGCTCGTGTGGGTGTAGGTCCAGATCACCCCGACGAGACCGTAGGGGATCGCGAGAATGATCAGGGTTCCGAGAAATTCGGACACCTTCATCTCGTAGCTGAGAAATCTGTCCAGCCGTCGCAACATGGCGTGCCGCTGTTCCTTCCTGCAGGACCGTGGATCAGCGGGGGCCGGTGGGCGGCCGACGTCGCTGACGGTCGAGTGATGTTGCTTGGTGTTCGGTGGGGAGAAAGGAATCGGCTATTCGGGACCTCCCCTGGATCGTCGGATAGCGTGGGGATTACGGTGCTCACCTACGGCGACTGCACCGATTAAGTTACTACGCATTCCTCGCGCTGTGACGAGAATTACGGGTAACATAGCGCAAGAATCGCTGATTGCCTATAGGTAGTCGACCGGGAGCTCGCCTGGTTGTCGTCGGCGAGAATGGCTAGTAACTTATCGGTGATGTCGCCGCTGGGGTGGCTGTGCAGGAGGAACACAATGTCCGCAGTGATCGTCGATGTGGTTCGCACCCCCTCGGGGCGGGGCAAGCAAGGCGGTGGGCTCTCGTCGGTGCACCCGGCCACCCTGCTCGCGGGTGTGCTCGCCGAGCTCGTCGCCCGCACCGGCATCGACCCCGCCCTGGTGGACGACTTGATCGGCGGTTGCGTGACGCAGAGCGGTGAACAGGCCAACAACATCTCCCGCACGGCGGTACTCGCCGCCGGATTCCCCGAATCCGTGCCGGCCACCACGGTCGACCGGCAGTGCGGATCCAGCCAGCAGGCCGTGCATTTCGCGGCCCAGGGAGTGCTCGCCGGCGCCTACGACATCGCCATCGCCTGTGGCGTCGAGTCGATGAGCCGGGCGCCGATGTTCTCCAACACCCAGGGCAAGGACTCCCTGCGCGGTCCACTTGCCGCGCGCTACCCCGACGGGCTGATCGGCCAGGGTATCGCGGCCGAAATCCTCGCCGCGCGGTGGAAACTGGACCGGGCCACCCTCGACGAATTCGCCGCCCGCTCACACCGCCTCGCGGCCGCCACCGCGCAGGCGGGCGGGTTCGACGCCGAACTGGTGTCCGCGGGCGAACTCACCGCCGACGAGACCATCCGGGTCGGCACCACCGTGGAAGGACTGGCCGGCCTGCGTCCCGCCTTCACCGATCAGGCTATGGCACAGCGTTTCCCGGAGATCGACTGGTCGGTGACAGCGGGTAATTCCTCCCCGCTTACCGACGGTGCCTCGGCCGCGCTCATCATGAGCGAGGCGATGGCGTCGAAACTCGGCCTGACCCCGCGCGCCCGCTTCCACTCGTTCGCGGTGGTCGGTGACGACCCGACCCTGATGCTCACCGCCGTCGTCCCGGCGACCCGCAAGGCACTCGAGCGCGTGTCGCTGACCGTCGACGACATCGACACCTTCGAGGTGAACGAGGCGTTCGCGCCGGTGCCGCTGGTGTGGCAGCACGAACTCGGCGCCGACCCGGAACGGGTGAACCCGCGCGGCGGCGCCATCGCGCTCGGCCACCCGCTCGGCGCCTCCGGCACCCGCCTGCTCGCCACCATGGTCAACCACCTCGAGCAGACCGGCGGCCGATACGGGCTGCAGACCATGTGCGAAGCCGGTGGCCTGGCCAACGCCACCATCATCGAACGGCTCTGACGCGCTCGCGCTTCGATCCCGTGATCAACCAGACCCTGGAGTAGCCATGCGTCGTCGGACCGCAGCGGTACGAACATCGGAACCGTCGGGCGACCCGCGGCGTTACATGGCGGGTCCGGCGGCGCTTCTCGGTGGCCCAGCGAATGTGATCATGCAACTGAGCTGGGCTCCGGTCGGTCGCGGGGTCGTGGAAAGCACCGTGACCAGTGGGCGTTTCGATCTGCGTCCACGGAAGCGGGGACGAACCACGTTGACGTACCTGGCGGTCGCGATGCTCGGCACCGAGGAAGATCGGGTCGCCTTCCGCGCGGCCGTGAACACCGCGCACCGGCAGGTGCGATCGCGGCCCGACAGCCCGGTGCGCTACAACGCCTTCGATCCGCGGCTGCAACTGTGGGTCGCGGCCTGCCTCTACCGCGGCACCCTCGATTCGCTGACCTTTCTCTTCGGTGCGCCGGACGAGGAGTCGGCGGACGAGTTGTACTCGGAATCAGCGCGATTCGGGACAACCCTGCAGGTGCCACCGGAACTCTGGCCCGCGGATCGTGCCGCCTTCGCCGACTATTGGGAGTCCATGCTCCCCGGCCTCTCCTTGGACGACGAGGTCCGGGAATATCTGGTGAGCCAGGTGGTCGACATGGGCCCCTACCGGCCGTGGGAGCGACTCCTGTTCCGCCGGGTGAACAGGTTTTTCACCACCGGCTTTCTGCCGCAACACTTTCGCGATGAGCTCGGGTTGCCGTGGAGTGACCGCAAGCAGCGCGCCTTCGAGATCACGATGCGGGCGATCGGCCGGGTGCTGTCGGTGGTCCCCGAGTCCTGGCGGCTGTACCCCTTCGAGACATATCTGCACGACATGCGGCGCCGACAGGCGCGCGGCCTGCCGTTGGTGTGAGCGGCTGCCACGAATCCGTACTGCTATCGAGCGACCTGCAGACAGCGAACCGTGCGAGGCGCCAGATGGCCCGCGCCGCGCAGCGTCGCGGCGTAGGCGCTGAGGGCGAGGCGATCCTTGCGGGTCACCGTGAGACCGAGCAGTCGCGCGGCCCGATCGTGCAGCAGCGCGGGAATCGCGGCGCTCGGTGTGAACCGCGGCAGCCAGGCGTCGGGCCGGAGTGCCTGCGGCGCAAGGGTGTCGGTGGCTGCGGTGACCTGCAACATCGTCGAACAGGCCTGATCGAAGTACGTGCGGAAGTCGGCCCAGGTGCTCGGCATGGGGCGGGTCGACAGCTCGTATCGCCGATACCACTCGCAGCATTCGGCGTAGAGCCGTTCGTGCTCGTCGGCCGACATCGGGCGGATGAACGTGTCGACGGCGGTGAACAGAGTCTCCACGTAGGTGGCGTGCTGGAAGTGGAAGACCTCGGGATGCAACGCGTGGTAGCGGTGCCCGAGGTTGTCACGACCTTTGACGTGTTCGTGCGCGGCGCGGATCACGAAGCGGGCATCCGCGCCGGTGTAGGCCAGCCGGATCATCTGTGAGACGGAACGTTGCTTGTGCCACCACAGCCGGTAGGACACATGATCGACGAGGCCGGCCGCGATCGCCGGATGCAGAACCTGCAGGGTGACCGCCCGGGGCAGGGCCAATGCGAATCGTCGATCACCCAGATAGCGAAGCAGCAGCGAATCTGTCGAGGCGAGCTGCCGCGACATCATCGACCACCGTCGGCCGGTAGCTCGGATGTGCTGCGTGGGAGGTCGTGCACCGCGGGCTCGGGCTTCGCGGTGGTGCCGCGCCGTACCCTCCGTATCGCCGTGCACCACAACAGCAACGGCACCGACTCGGCGATTCTGGGTGCCATTCCGGAGCTCAGGCCGAGCCGAATTCGATCGGCGAGGGCCGCGCGACGGATCGACGCCGATGTTTCGGTCGGCCGTGGCATGTCGAAGGGCGGTGCGGGGTCGTACTCGATGTCCAGCTGAATGATCCGGGCGCGCTCGGTGCCGCATATGCTGCCGACCAGCGGGAGGCTGCCGCTGTCGGTGACGATCGGACCGGCCTCATGCCAGACGAATCGGATGCTTGTTGCCGGCATGAACCGGAGGACCTCGTACGGGCCTATCGCGTCCAGTGCGGTCATGCCCGGGTAGCACAGCACGGCGATTTGCATGCGGTTCACCACCGCTTTTCGGTGCGGAAGGCGCGGGCCACCATGGCCGACTTCAGCTGCCAGAGTCCGGTGGCGCCGGTCGCATCGATGCCGGTCAAGGCCGCGATCCGGCCGAGCCGGTAGATGATGGTGTTGGTGTGCACGTGCAGTTGCCGCGCGGTGCGCTGGCGATTCATATTGTTGGCGACCAGCACCCGCACGGTCTTGGACAACGCGGGATGATCGTCCAGCGGCGCGAGCAATTCGCCGAGTCCGGCAAGGCCCGGTCCGGGCCGGGTGAGCTGGTATTCGAGCGCCAGGTCTTCGAATCGGTAGAGCGCGGGTGGGTAGCCGAGTCGACCCGCGATGTCGAGAAGTTCGTGTGCGAGCTGGGCCGCGTCGGGAATGTCGGCGGTGCCGCTGACGACCACGGCCGCGGTGATCTCGGCGCGGGCAGCGGTCGAGAGTGTGTCGACGAGGCTGTCGAATCGGACATCATCGGTGTCGTCACCGGGGATCAGGATGGTGCCGCCGTCGGGTGACAGCATCGCGAGGGCGGTATCGATGTGCCGTTCCAGTGCCTTGTGGACACGGTGGAGTCGGCGCCGTGCCGTATCGCCGGTCTGCCACTGCTTCGGTGGCCTGCGGGGAATCGACACGGCGAGCACCCGATACGCGTCCGCGATGTGCACGCCCGACTCCCGGGCCATCGTGGTCGTCGCGCGGCCGGCGAGCAGCGCCGAGGTCACGGTCCGCATCGCGGTGTGGTGTTCGCCCGCGACCACGCGGTATTCGCACAGGTACGCGCTGATCATCGTGGTGGACAGGACATTCGACAGTCGCACTGATGCGCGCAGTCCCGCGGCGAGCGTGTCGTCGCCATAACCGTTGCGGGGGGAGAACACCGTGTCCACGCTCGCCCACAGCGCCTCGTGGAAGGCGCGGAGGATGTCCTCGATCGACAACCCTTCCCTGGCCCAGACGGCCGCGGCGGTCGTGAGCCAGTCGAGTTCGCCCGCGACATCCTCGTCGTCGACGATGCCCCGGCCGATCCGCGCACACATGCCGGTGGACGTGGTGAGCTCGTCCGAGATCGCATCACCGAGCAGCGCACGGCGCCTGGCGAGGTCGCGGACGAAGTAGCTGACGACCCGACCGGTCATGACGCCGACATCGGGTTGCGCACAGCGCAGTGGTTGGTCGGCCAGGTCCAGCGGCATCGTCGGATTCTCCTCGATCGCCTCGGTGCCACCACCCGCGGCGACGCGGGTACGGCCGAGTGCTGCAACCGGCCTGAGCGATGGTGCTGTCTGTGGTTCTCGGACTGTCATGGTGTGTCCACGGCTTCCAGTCGGTGGCGCAGGACTTTGCCCGTGGCGTTGCGCGGCAGGGCGTCGACGAACCGCACCTCGCGGGGAACTTTGTGTCGCGCGAGGGTGGTGCGCACGTACTCCTTCACTTCGCGCTCGCTGCACGATGTGCCCGGGGCGCGCACCACATAGGCGCGCAAGCTCTGCCCGAAATCGCGGTCGGCGACGCCGACGACGGCCGCTTCGAGGATGTCGGGCCGGTCGACGAGCAGGTTCTCGACCTCGAGCGGGTAGACGTTCTCCCCACCGGAGACGATCATGTCGTCGTCACGCCCGTCGATGAACAACCTGCCCTCGGCGTCGAAATGGCCGAGATCGCCGCTCGAGCACATCCCGTCGATCATCTCCTTGCCGGTGCCGTCGGTGTAGCCGCTGAAGCTGAGGCCGCTGGTGACGAAGACGGTCCCGACCACGCCCGGCGTGGTGATCCGGCGACGCTGCTCGTCGTAGATCGCGACCCGGCAGCCCACGGGCGGGCGCCCGACCGTGCCCGGCGCCTCGCGCAGATCCTGCGGTGTCGCGACGGCGGCCACGGCGACCTCGGTGGAGGCGTAGAGGTTGTAGAGCACCTCGCCGAAATGCCGCGCGGTGCGCCGGCTGAGGTCCGGTGCGAGTGCTGAGCCTGCCGAGAAGATCACCGTCAACGCGGAGGTGTCGTATTGGGCCAGCACCTGCTCGCCCAGATCGACGATGCGCTGCAGCATGGTCGGAACAAGGACGAGCGCGCTCGCGCGGTGGCGGGCGACGGCGGCCAGGGTGTTGCGGGGATCGAACCGGTCCGGCAGCAGGACAACCGCGTTGCCGAGCGCCCAGCCCAGGATCAGCTGCGACAGGCCGGTGCCGTGGAACAAAGGCGCGGCGAGGACGATGGTGCTCGTCTTGGGTAGCGGGATGCGATCCAGGAACTGCGCCGACTGCAACGGCGAAACCTTGCCGCGCGGAGCACCTTTCGGTGTTCCGGTCGTGCCGCTGGTGAGCACGACGATGCCGCCGGGCGAGGCGGGCGCGGGTAGTGGAACGCCGGAGTGCCACGCCGCGACGGCGTGGATCGTCGACCGCCCCGGCCGGTCGGTGTCGCCTGCGCGCGTGAGAATGATCGGGACCTCGCGCGCGAGATCGTCGAACAGGTCGGCGAACTCGGCGTCGACGAGCAACATCGTGATCCGCTCGCGCTCCACGACCGTGCGCAACTGCGGGCCTGCCATGCCGGTGTTGAGCAGGACGATGCGTGCGCCCAGCTTGCCCGCTGCCAGCAGCGACAGGATGAAACCACGGTGGTCGCGGCACAACGCGCCGACCACCGTCTCGGCCGTGATCCCTTGCGCGGCCAGGCCGTTGGCGAGGCGGTTGGAGGCGTGATCGAGCTGTTCGAAGGTGATCGGTCCGCGGTCGTCGATCAGTGCGGTGGCCGAACTCGCGACGCGGGTGGCGTGTGCGAGCGTGGTCACGGCCGGGCCGAGAGCGGCGGCGTCACGGGCCGTCCGCAAGAGCTCGATCGGGTGCCGGAGTTCGATCGCGCCGCGTCGGTGCAGCACAGCGGCGGCGGCCAGGGAGTCGGCAACGGCGCGGACGACCTCGGTCGGTGCGAAGGAGACGGACGGCACGGATACCTCCGAGGGTCGGTCGTCGGCAAGGAGTTGCCGCCGGCTAGGCGGAATGGAAGCCAGCCTAGCAGTCGAGAGAATCATGGGTAACTTATTCGTGGAAATTGCGAGTGTGGCCATCGTGAATCAATGAGAGTCCGTTCGATTTCGACTCGAACTGACTCGAGAGCGTGAGAATTAGCAGTAACATAGACTTGACGTCGAGGCGTGCTCGGCGGTGACCCGCGCTCGCGAGATTCCGGGGCGAGACGCCTCTGGGAAAGGATGACGATGACCACGGCAACGAAGCCCGGCGATCCCGACTACTCGGACCCGAACAGCGAGGGATATGTCGAGGAGGGTCCGGGCGGGCACTGGCGGCCCACGGCCGGACCGGCCGCGGGATCGGGACTCGCGCCGGTTCCCCGCGAGCTGACCCTCGACCGGGTACGCATCCACATCCCCGACACCTACCGATCACCGCGCAAGCGGCCCGCGCGGCTGGCCGACGCCCTGGACTTCTGGATGTTCGCCGGTGCGGCCGCGAACGTGGCGATGCAGTTCGCCCATCAGGGCGTGGCCGCGGGCGTCATGGAAAGCCAGGTCGAATCGGGAGCCCTCATGGTGCACCCGTGGAAGCGGCTGCGCACCACCTCCGCCTACCTCGCGGTGGCCATCCTCGGCACCGACGAGGACAAGAAGGCGATGCGCGAGGCGGTGAACGTCGCGCATCGACAGGTGAGGTCCCGTCCCGAATCCAAGGTGAAGTACAACGCCTTCGACCGCAATCTGCAGCTGTACGTCGCCGCCGCCATCTACATCGGCTTCGAGGACACCCACCAGTTGCTGTGCGGCAAGATGACCGAGGAAGAGCTGGAAGCGTTCTATCAGGGCGCCGACACCTTCGGCACGACCCTGCAGGTCCACCCCGACATGTGGCCCAAGACCCGCGCCGACTTCGACGAGTACTGGCTCCGGGCGTGCGAGCAGGTGGTCTGCGACGACGAATTCCGTGCCTATATCGACGATCTCGTGCACCTGCGGATGATCCACTGGTCGCTGCGGCTGCTGTTCGGCGGCCTCCTGGAGTTTCTGACCTCCGGATTCCTGCCACCGCACTTCCGCGAGCAGATGGGGATCGAATGGAGCGATTCCGACCAGCGCCGGTTCGAGAACCTCTTCCTGTTCGTCGGTTTCGTCAACCGGTTCATCCCGAAATTCATCCGATTCGCCGGTACCCACTCGATGATGCGTGACGTGCGGCGCCGCATCCGCAAGCAGAAACCGCTCATCTGAGGCGGGCCACACGTCGTCGCATCGGTCAGCCGCGCACCTCCGAGGCCGTCGGAGCCGAGGTGTCGGGGTCGGCCGATCGGCCGGCAGGCAGCGTGTAGGTCGCCGCGATCGACAATACGGCGACGACGAAGCAGGCGGCGGTGTACCAGAGGTTGCCGATGGGGTCGCCGTTGCCGGTCTCGCCGTCGCTCGCCGCGAAGAAGTCGGGCAGGGCGGCGAGCCAGAGACCGGCGAAGACCAACAGGTAGACGGTCGCGAAACGCTGGACGAAGGGGTCGGTGTAGCCGGGGTCGGGGGTGGTGCCCCGGCGCAGGTCCGACCACTGGCGGAACATGACGATCGAGGCGACCACCATCAGCACCGCGAGTTCCAGCGCGTACACCACCCCGCGTACCGTGGTGCTGCTCATGCCGAGCACGGTCGCCGGAAGCGGCAGCAGGAAGGTGCCCACCGAGGCGAGCAGGCCGATGACCACAGTGCGCCAGGTCAATTCGATGCCCGTGAACCGCTTGCCCGCGTCGACCTGCCGTCCGACGAAGTACTGCACACAGAACGCCAGCGACATCGGCCACAGCGCGGCGAACACCACCACGCTGCCCATCGGCACCGAATCGAACATCGGCTGGTTGATCGGATTGTCCACCGACCACTCCCACCAGCGCAGTTGCGGCCCGAGGTGGTCGAAGATCTCGTAGAAGGCGTGGTGCACGAAGCCGACGCAGGTGGCGCCGATCAGCACCCCGAACCGGCGGAAGATACCGAGCATGCGCACCAGGCCGAAGGCCATCGTCGCCATCAGCGGATAGATCGCGATGATGTAGATCGGCAGGCGGCCCCACAGGAAGTCGACGGTGAACACGTTGTGCGCGAACATCGTGTCGACGTGGTCCTCGATACCGAACGCGGCGGGGAAGTACAGCGGCGGCTCGATGATGAACAGGTACGCGGTCGCGCCGAACCACAGGACGAGGTTGGTCGGGTCGCCGAGGCGGCGCAGGCGGACGATCGCGAACCAGAGCGCCAGCACCGCACCGAGCACGATGGTCAGCTCGAGAACGGGCAGGGTCCAGTTCTCCAGCCCGAACGGGCTGCGGAACTCGACGAGTCCACCGGCCTCCTCGCAGGAGAAGCCGAGTTGGACCGCGAGGTCGGCGAAGGTGGGGGAACAGTGTTCGGCCATGGGTCGGCCCTTCTAGGAGCTCACGGAATCGGCGGTGTACCAGCGGGTGACGTCGTAGCCCTCGTCGTAGCGGCGGAACCACTCACCGGCCAGGTCGGGCAGCTTCTCGTGCGCGGGGTTGTGCCCCGGCGTCTGGCTGCGGATGATCCCGCCAAGGGCGACGAGTTGTTCCTTCAGGCCGAGATCGTCGAAGGCGCGCGGCATCGTGCCGTTGTCGGCGGGGCGCAGGCCTGGCAGCAGCCGGCGCAGGGTCTGCTGATTGCGGTAGCTCGCGAACATCGACAGGGCGTCGACCTGCCGGTCTTCCAGTGGCACATGCTCGTTGAAGCCCGCGCAGGCCACCCGGATCACCCGCAGCACGTGCCGGAACACCGAGGGCGCCACCCGCATCCGGTACAGCTCGCTGTTCACCACCGAGTTGAAGATGATCAGCGCCGAACTGCGGTGTTCGACCTCCTCGACGAAATGCCAGATGAACAGCGAGGCCACCCGGTCGTCGCCGGGGGCGAACAACGTGGAGTCGTTGTCGAGCATCAGCTTGAACACCGGGGTGAAGGTGGCCTCGAGGTCGGCGGTGTAGGCCAGGCGGTACTTGACCGGGGTGGACGCGGTGAGTTCGTCGAACTCGCGGATCACCGCGTCGAGGGTCTGTTGCAGGCCCGGGTAGCGACGGATCAGACCCTTCACATGCTGGCGGTGAGCGGTGGAGTGCTGACCCTCCTGGCGCATGAACGCGTCGGCCTCCTCGGCCACCTCGGGTTCGGTGATCTGCGGTTTCGCCTGGTTGATGAGCTGCACGATCATCTTCTCGAAGCCGATCGCCAGGAACGAGACGGCGTTGGCCATCGAGGAGAACGCCGGATTCTGCGGGTTCCACAGAAACGGCACGTCGTAGTCGGCGAACGCGAAATCCATCTTGCGGACGTGAAGTTCGGTCACGGTGAGTACCTCGTTGTTCGGGCGTGCGCCGGTCCGGCCGCCACTCGGTTGGGTGAGGTAATCATACGACTGAACGTTCGTATGTATGATTACTTTGACGGAATCGGCCGTGACCTGGGCTTGTGCTAGCGTCCACCGGGTGGCGCGCAGACGGGGATGGGGCGGTAGTCCGCCGGGGGACGATGCGGAGGCGACGCGCCGGATCGTCGCGGCGGCAGTCGAATTGATCGGGCGCACCGGGGCGGAGATCAGCATCGCCGATGTGGCGGAATCGCTCGGTGTCATCCGGCAGACGGTCTACCGGTACTTCCCGAGCGCCGACGCGCTGATGACCGCCGCCGCGATGGCCTCGGTGGAGGGTTTCCTCGACCGGCTCGCGGCGCAGGTGCGCGGGCTCGGTGATCCGGTGGAGGCGATGGTCGAGGCGGTGGTCTACACGCTGGCCGAGGTGCGCCGCACACCGCACCTCGGCATCCTGCTGTCGAGTTCCTACTCCAACGTCCGCCCGGACAGCCTCACCTCCGAGGAGGCGCAGGCCTTCGGCATGACCATGATCCGGCGGTTCGACGTGGACTGGGCCGCGCACGGCTACGACGAGCAGGCGCTGCGGGAACTGGTCGAGTACGTCCTGCGGACGATGCAATCGTTCTTCTTGTCGCCCGGTGACCCGCCGCGCACCGACGACGAACTACGCCGTTACCTGCGGCGGTGGATGGGCACGGCCATCAGCGCTCAGACCGCGGCCGGAGAATTCCTCGAGCGCTGAGGCCGCTGCTGTTTTCTGGCGTGTCCCGCGGGGGCGGCCGACGAGGACTCCGTGCGATGACGTCGTTGGCATCGCGGTGGAGCGTCGGCCCGACCCCGCGGGTGCACCGGTGTCGACACCGTGACCGAAAAACATTGCTCCCCCGGACCGTTCGGCGCCTCGTACAACGGGCCGGTCGAGCACCACATCAGGGTGGTTCCCGCTGGGTGACGGCTCAAACGTGGTTCGCGGTTGCTGGTTGAGGACGGATTCACCGGGTAGGCGGCGGATATGGAGATTCTCGTGATTCTCGCCGTGGTCGTCGTGGTGGCGGCCGTCGTGCTGTGGCGCAAGACGCGGGGCGGACCCAAGCCGCCGGACGAGCCCGAATGGACGGGCAATCCGCCGCGCTGAGCGTTTCCGGCTCAGGGTTTTCTCGCGACGACCAGGACGTTCTTCCCGAACAGCTTGCCGGTCACCGACTGCAGGGCCTTGCTGAGCGGGAAGACCACCTGGTCGTAGAGCTTGAGCGCGCGCACATTGATGCTGCCGTCGTCGTTGCCGAGCAGCTTGTAGGCCATGGTGGCGAAGAAGCCGATCGGATCGCAGTAGCGCGAATCCACCACCTCGAGTCCGGCATTGCGCAGGATCCGGTTCAGTTGGGTGCGCCGGTAACGGCGGTAGTGCTCGACTTTCACATCCATCGAGGAGAACAGCATCTCGAGCGCGGGCACGTAGATCACCATCGTGCCACCGGGCCGCAACAGTGACGCCAGGTGTTCGGCGGCTTCCTGATCGTTCTTGATGTGCTCGAAAACATTGAAAGAATAGATGAGCCCGTATTTTTCGGCCTCGGGCGGCTCGGTGTCGCAGTCGACGACTTTGTAGCCCTTCGCCAGCAGTACTTTCTGCAGGTCGGGGTCCGGTTCCAGACACTCGGGGAAGATCTCGCGTTCGGCGAGCAGATCGGCATAGGTGCCCTGTCCCGCACCGAAATCGAGCACACGTAGATCCGTTGTGGTGACATGCTTTTCGACGCAGTCGAGGAGAAATTTGTTGTAGTTGATCGCTTCGGCCATCACCTCCAGGTTGTCGCACCCGGTGTAGGCGAAATTGCTGCTCGTCACGCTCGGTCCCCTCAATCCATCGAAATGTGTGAGTCCGTCCGTTCGAGCGGCCATGATGCCACGTCGCGGTCACAATGGTCGTCGAACACCCGTACCGAACAGGGAGTGACCGTGTCCACCGTCTTCGTAGCATCGGGCGCGGGCGCGGCCCGTCGTCTCGTCGTCGCCCTCGGCGCGGCGATTGTGCTCGCCGTCGCGTTCGTATTCGCGCCGCCCCTGGTGGCGGGGTGGCTGCCCGGTGCCGATTTCGCCGACGAGCACGCGCTGCGCGCGGGTTTCCGGTCCGCGTTCGTCACGTATTGGCAAGCGGGACAGGCCGAACTCACGCCCGAGCTGCAGGCGGCGGTGGACTACTGGTTCGGGTACCACGTCGTGAAGGCGGTGGTGGCGTTGCTGTGGTCGATCGTGCTCGTCGCGCTCGGGGTGATGCTGTGGCGGTCGTCGCTGCGCACCCGGCAGCCGAACCGAACGATGTTCGCGGTGGCGGGGGTGATCACCACGCTGGTGCTCGCGGTCGCCGGGGTGGCGGTGCTTGCCAATATTCAAGGGGCCGTGACACCGTTCGCGTCCTTGCTGCCGATGGCGGTCGACGGTGCGGCCGACGCGTCGCTGGCCGGGGTACTGACCGAGGTGGGGCAGGGGCTCGACGACTACCCCGGTGGTCCGGCGGCACTGGAGGTGATGGTCGAGGACTTCGCGCGCTATCACGTCGCGATGGCCGCGCTCGCCGCGGCGGCGTCGGCCGGGCTCCTCGGGCTCGGTGTCGTGCTGTGGCGGCGTCGCGCAGGCGCGGCCGGTCGCGTCCTCGGCGCCTATGCGCTGGCCGCGGTGGCCCTCGGCCTGCTGTTCGCGGTGGTCACGGTCGCCAATGTGACCACCGCGCTCGATCCGGCACCCGGGCTCGCCGCCCTGATGACGGGCGGCTGGTGATCAGCGAGCCTGCCAGTTCGGGCTGCGCTTCTCGACGAACGCCATCAGGCCCTCGCGGACGTCCGCCGAACGGGTGAGTTCGGCGATCTCGCGGTCGGACCGGTCCCAGGCGTCGTCGTCGGGCAGGGCGCCGTCGACGATGCCGAGCGCCACCCGCTTATTCGCCTGCACCGCCAGTGGCGCGTTCGCCGCGATCCGCGTCGCCAGCTCCATCGCGGTGTCGAGGACCCGGTCGGCGGGGACCACCCGGTTGACCAGTCCGAACTCCAACGCACGTGCGGCGGTGATCGGCTCGCCGGTCAGGATCATCTCCATGGCGACCTTGCGCGGCAGCTGTTCGGGCAGCCGGAACGCCCCGCCCGCGGCGGCGAAGAGACCGCGTGCCACCTCGGGCAGCCCGAAGGTGGCGGTCGACGCCGCGACGGCCAGGTCGCTGGCCAGCACCAGCTCGGTACCGCCACCGAGCGCGAGCCCGTTCACGGCCGCGATGGTCGGCTTGCTGATGGGGTGGCGCATGTAGCCACCGATACCCCAGTGTTCGTGTCCCGCAGCCAGAATCGACTCACCGCGCCCGAGTGCGCGCAGATCCGCCCCGGCGCAGAAGGCCCGGTCACCCGCGCCGGTGAGGACGAAGGCCCGCACGGCCCGATCGTTGTCGGCCTGTTCCAGGGCCGCGCCGAGCTGGGCGCTGACCTCCCCGTCGATCGCGTTCATGGCCTCGGGCCGGTTGATGACGGCGACGAGCACATGCTCGTGCATCTCGACGAGAACGGCGCTCACGATCGACTCCTGCCTTCGTTGTCCCGCCCGGTCGTGGACGGAACCCGACCGACAAGTACCACGTCGCAAGTAGGCTCCGAAAAAAATTCGCGAAAGAATTTCCGGCGGGTGTCGATTCGCGCGGTGCCCGTTCGACCTACGGATGAACGCAGCGCCCACCAGGGGCACCGACCCGAAGGAGACACACCATGAAGTACATGCTGATCATGCGCGCCACCGACGAGGCCTTCGCCGAGTTCGAGAACGTCAGCTTCGACGAGATGCTCGACACGATGGGCAAGTTCAACGACGAGCTCATCCGTGCGGGCGTGCTCGTCGCCGCGGAAGGGCTCGAGGACGCCGCCGAGGGCGTTGTCGTCGACTACTCGTCCGAGCCGCCGGTCGTTACTGACGGTCCCTACGGCGAGACCAAGGAACTGTTCGGCGGGTACTACATCCTCAACGTGGCATCGAAGGAAGAGGCCGTCGAGTGGGCCAAGCGGATGCCGATGACCGGTCCCGGCATCAAGACCGAGATCCGGCGGGTGCCCTCCATCGACGAATTCCCCAAGGACAACGTCTGGGTACAGAAGGAACGCGCCTGGCGCGAGTCCACCGGGCAGCTCTGAGGCGATGACGGAGCACACCGGACGTGCGGCGGTCGCCGCCGTATGGCGGATCGAGTCGGCGCGCATCGTCGGCGCGCTTGCCCGGTATACCGGCGACTTCGCGATGGCCGAGGACCTCGCCCAGGAGGCACTGGCCGAGGCCTTGGTGACGTGGCCGCGCGACGGTGTGCCCGCGCATCCGGCCGGGTGGTTGCTCACCACCGGACGACGGCGCGCGATCGACGCGTTCCGCCGTCGCGCCGCCCTGGACGAGCGCTACACCGCCCTCGCCGCCGGACTCGGCGAGGGCGGTGCGTTCACCGGTGGCGAGCCGGCCCCCGCCGGTGAACCGGTGTGGGATCCCGAGCAGATCGACGACGACGTCCTCGCGCTGATCTTCATCGCCTGCCATCCGGTGCTCTCGCGCGAGGCGCGGCTGGCGCTGACCCTGCGCGTGGTCGGCGGTCTGACCAGCGACGAGATCGCCGCGGCCTGCCTGGTGCCGACCGCGACCGTGCAGGCACGGATCACCCGGGCCAAGAAGACCCTGGCCGCGGCACGGGTGCCGTTCGAGGTGCCGCCGCTCGCCGAACGCCGCGAGCGGCTCGGTTCGGTGCTCGGCGTGATCTATCTGATCTTCACCGAGGGATCGACGGCGAGCAGCGGCGGCGACCTGATCCGGTTCGACCTCGCCGGGGAAGCGCAGCGCCTGGCCCGGGTGCTCGCCCGGCTGATGCCCGGCGAACCCGAGGTCTACGGTCTGCTCGCCCTGCTCGAACTCACCGCCGCCCGGTTCCCCGCCCGCACCGGACCCGACGGCGAACCGGTCCTGCTCGAGCAGCAGGACCGGCGCCGCTGGGACCGGACCGCGATCCGGCGCGGCCGCGCCGCCCTGGCCAAGGCCGAACAGGTCGGGCGTGGGCTCGGCGCCTACGGACTGCAGGCCGCGATCGCCGAGTGCCACGCCGTCGCCCCGTCGGTCGAGCAGACGAACTGGGAGCGCATCGTGCTGCTGTACGAGGCACTCGGCAGGCTCGCGCCCTCACCGGTGGTCGAACTGAACCGGGCCGTCGCGGTGTCGATGGCCGCCGGAGCGGCCGCGGGTCTCGCCGTCGTCGACGAGCTGGCGGCCGGGGGAGTGTTGTCGTCGTCGCATCTGCTGCCGAGCGTGCGTGGGGAACTGCTGATCCGCCTCGGCCGCGTCGAGGAGGCGCGCGGCGAGCTCACCGAGGCGATCCGGCGCTGCCGCAACGACCGCGAGAAGGCCGTGCTCGCGGGCAAACTCCAGGCACTCAGACCCAGCGACACACAAGCGTAAAGTTTTGTCCGCGTACCGATCGGGTAGTCCGGAATGGCGACGACGAGAGGTTTGTGGATGTCTCAGGAATCGAAATCGGTGTTGCACCGGGCAATCGGTGCATCGGCGATCGGAAATGCGGTCGAATGGTTCGACTACGGCGTCTACGCCTACCTCGCCACCTATATCGCGGCATCGCTTTTCCCCGGCGACGGAACCGGATCCAGCGTTATCTATACGCTGCTCGGTTTCGCGGTCTCCTTTCTGATCCGCCCGATCGGCGGCATGATCTGGGGTCCGCTCGGTGACCGCATCGGCCGCAAACGCGTGCTCGCGATGACCATCATCCTGATGGCCGGGTCCACCCTCGCCGTCGGTCTGATCCCGAGTTACGAGGTCATCGGCATCGCCGCGCCGATCCTGCTGTACGCACTGCGCATGGTGCAGGGTCTGTCCGCCGGTGGTGAATACGGTGGCGCGGCGACGTTCATGGCCGAATACGCGCCCGACCGTAAACGTGGTTTCTACGGCAGTTTCCTCGAAGTGGGCACACTCGCCGGTTTCACGCTCGGCAATCTGACGGCGCTGCTGCTGGTGAATGTGCTCGACGCCACGAGCATGGAATCGTGGGGCTGGCGCATTCCGTTCCTGATCGCCGCACCGCTCGGCTTGATCGGTATGTATCTGCGCAGCCGGGTCGAGGACACCCCGGTATTCCGCGAAATCGAGGCGAAAGACGAGACCGAGGAAACGGTCGGGGTCTATCGCGATCTGTTGACCAAATATCTGCGCCCGGTGCTGACGCTTTTCGGTCTGGTCATCGCCCTGAACGTGGTGAATTACTCCCTGCTGAGCTACACGCCGACCTATCTCGGCAACACCATCGGCATGGCGGAATCCGACGCGCTGCTCGTGCCGCTGATCGGCCAGATCGTGATGCTGCTGACCCTGCCGTTCCTCGGTGCGCTCTCGGACCGGATCGGTCGCAGGCCGATGTGGTTGTTCTCCTGCGCGGCGCTGATGATCACGGTGATCCCGGTGTACATCCTGATCGGCACCTCGCTCACCGGCGCCATCATCGGCTTCGCCATCCTCGGCCTGCTCTACGCGCCGCAGCTGGCCACCATTTCGGCGACCTTCCCGGCCATGTTCCCGACCATCGTGCGGTTCGCGGGTGTGGCGATCGGCTACAACGTGGCCACCTCGATCTTCGGTGGCACCGCGCCGGTGATCAACCAGTCGCTCATCGAGCTGACCGGCGACAACCTGTTCCCGGCCTACTACATGTTCGGCGCGTGTCTGGTCGGCCTGATCGCGGCCTACTTCCTGATCGAGACCAAGGGCATGTCGCTGCGTGGCACCCAGGTGCCCGGCACGCCGGAGGCCCTCGAGGAACAGCGCGAGCTCGGCGAGCCGGTGGAACTCGTCGAGGGGCTCGATCCCGCTGTCCCGGTGAAGTAGGTCCTCAGGACCGGAACACCGCGAGTGCCTCGTCGCCGAGGTGCGGCCCGCTCACCTCGATGGCCACATTCGAACTGGCGACCACGTCGGCGCAGCTCAAGGTGAAGCTGGCTCCCGGCCCGAGGATCGGCCCGAACTCCGAGGCCGCCGCCGCGAACACGATGCGACCCACCTGGGCCCACACCATCGCGGCGGCGCACATCGGGCACGGCTCACCGCTGGCGTACACGGTGGCGCCACGCAGCGCCTCGGCCTTGCCGGTGGCGGAGGCGGCGGTGATCGCGACCAGCTCGGCATGGGTGGTGACATCGCCGGTGGTGGCGACGGCATTCGCGGATTCGGCGAGCACCGTACCGTCGCGGTCGACGGTGACGGCACCGAACGGCCGGTCACCGAGCACTGCCGCCTGGGCAGCGAGGTCGATGGCCCGGCGCAGGTAGGCGATGTCGGTGTCGGTGAGTGTGGTCATGCGCTGAGCTCCACTTCCGTTCCGCGGCCCTGGGCGCGGGCCTTGTCGATGAGCAGGCGGGCGGTGACGAGATCTTGCAGGCCGATACCGACCGAGTTGAACAGGGTGATGTCGCGTGGGCCGGCTCGGCCGGCCGCCCGGCCGAGAATCACCTGGCCCAGTTCGGTGCTCACCTCGGCTTCGGTGATCGCGCCGTCGGCGATGGCCAGCAGCGTGTCGCCCGACTTGGTGAGCGTTGTCGAAACCGAGTCTACGATCACGCGCGCCCGGCGCATGGCAGCCCCGTCGACCTCGCGGTGATCGGCGCGTGGCGGGGCGCCGACCGCGTTCACGTGCAGCCCCTCGCCGAACCAGTCACCGCGCACGATCGGCTCCCGTGCGGGGGTGAGGGTGCACAGCACGTCGGCCGCCCGTGTCACCGACTCCGGTGACGGCATCGCCCGCACCTCCAGCCCGAGGTCGGCGATCGCAGCGCGGAACCGCTCGACGGTGGCGGGGGAGCGCGACCAGACCAGCACGGTCTCGATGTCGCGTACCCGGGCGACGGCGCGGGTGTGCTCGATCGCCAGCGCACCGGCTCCGATCAACCCCAGTGTGGAACTCTCCTGCCTGGCAAGATATTTGGTCGCCACCGCGCTGGCAGCGGCCGTACGCACGGCGGTGACGAGCCGTCCGTCGACGAGCGCCTCGCAGCTGCCGTCGAGCGCGGAGGTCACCAGGATCACCGAGCGCTGTACCGGCAGTCCGCGTTCCCGGTTGGCGGGGAGGTCGGCGAGCAGTTTCACGGCGGCGGCCCCGGCGGATTCGGCGGCGGCGACCATCGGAACGAAGGCGGTGGCGCCGACACCGACCGCGGGCGGCGCGGGGACCACCGCCGTGCCGAGCGCGAGGTCGGCGTGCGCGCCTTCGACGGCGGCGAGCACCTCGTCGCGGTCGATCAGGGCGGCCACATCGGAATGCGACAGGATCAGAGTCATCGGTGGCTCCTCGGAAGCGGTGGGTCAGGAGGTTCGGGCGAAGGCGACGGTCAGGTCGCGCGGTGCACGGCTGTTGCCGACCAGACCGCTCACGGCGACGATCGCGATCAGATACGGCAGCATCACCAGCAGCGCGAACGGCACGTCGACACCGAGCGCGGGCAACGCGAACTGCAGCGCCTGGGCGATGCCGAAGAACACCGACGCCCAGATGACGCCGAGCGCTCGCCAGCGGCCCGCGATCACCGCGACCACGGCCAGATACCCGATGCCGCCGGTCATGTTGTCGCTGAACGAGTGCACCTCCGACAGCGCCAGCTGCGCGCCGCCGAGGCCCGCGGCGAACGCGGCGAGCAGCACGCAGCCGTAGCGGATGGCGCGCACGGGCAGGCCGGTGCGGTCGGCGGCGACGGCGTCCTCGCCGATCGCGTCGATCATCAGGCCCATTTTGGTGCGGCGGGAGAACACGAACGCCGACCCCGCGACGAGGGCGATGCACAGGTATCCGAGTACGGTCTGCCCGAACAGAGCCGGACCGATGACCGGAATATTGTGCAGCACAGGAATTCTCAGTGCCTCGAAGCCCACAACGCTGTGCCCTTTGCCGTCGGCGAGCAGCAGGCGTGCGCCGTAGGTGGTCGCGCCGAGAGCGAGCGCGTTGCTCGCGATGCCGACGACGATCTGGTCGGCACGCAGTCCGATACTCCAGACGGCCTGTAATGCACCGAATATCAGGGCGGCCAGCACCGCGGTGGTCGTGCCGAGCACCGGCGACCCGGTGGCGACCGCACCGAGTACGCCCGCGAACGCGCCGGTGAGCATCATCGCCTCGAGGCTCAGATTGAGCACGCCCGCGCGCTCACTGACCAGCTCACCGCTCGCCGCGACGAGGATGGGCAGGGTGAAGCCGATGCCGCTGGTGGCGATGTCGGTGACCGTGTCGAGGCTCATCGGCTCGCTCCTGCCACGTCGATGGTGCTCGTGTCGGGAACTGGTTGTGACGCAGCGGCTTTACGCGTTCGGGCTGTCCAGATGGCAGCGCCCGCGATGAAGACGATCATCAGGGACTCCACGACCGCGATGGTCGAGGCGGGCACGTTCGCGGCCAGCTGCAGGTTGATCCCACCGGAGACGAGGAATCCGAGCAGGAGCGACACCGCGACGACGGCGCTCAGGGAGCCACGTGCCAGCAGCCCGACGACCAGCCCGGAGAACCCGTACCCGGAGGAGAATCCCTCGGCGAGGACGAACGGCGCCGTCGCCACCAGCAGTCCGCCCGCGACGCCCGCGAACGCACCCGCCGCCGAGAGGCTGAGGAAACGCAGTCGGCCCACCGGCAAACCCAGCCTCGCCGCCGCGTCGGGATTGAGCCCGACCGCACGCAACCGGGTACCGAGTGCGGTGTGGCGCACCAGAATCGCGGTGCCGAACGCGGCGAGCACGGCGATCCACAGGGCGATGGTCGCGGGGGAGCGTTCGATACCGAGCAGGGGCAGATGCGCGGCGTCGGCGAGCTGCTCGGATTGTGGCAGGGTCTCCGAGGAGGTCACCGGCTGACGCAGCAGCGCGGGCTCGTGCACGACGAGCAGCACCAGCGCCAGGCCGACGAAGTTGAGCAGCAGCGTGGTGATGATCTCGCTGGTGCCGCGCGCGACCCGCAGATACGCCGCGATCGCGGCCCACAGCCAGCCCGCGGCCGCCGCCCCGAGCAATACCGTTGGCACCGTGATCGCGGCGGGCGTGCCGGTGAGGGTGGTGCCGATCGCGGTGGCGGCGATCCCACCGGCGCAGATCTGGCCCTCACCACCGACATTGACCAGCCCGGCGCGGTGGGCGATGGTGAACCCCACGGCCACCAGCATCAGCGTGGCCGCGACATTGAGCGAGGCGCCCACGGCGTAGTCGCTGCCGAACATGCCCTCCCACAGCGCTGTCATCGTGGCGCCGGGGGCGGCGCCCGCGACGGCGGCCAGGATCAGCCCGATCACTCCGGCGGCCAGCATGGCCGCGACAGCGACGACGAGGGGGTGGTGCGCCCACCGGCTCACCCTTCTCGGCTGCTGCCTCGCAGAGAGCTTGCCGAAGCCCCGCGGAACGGACGCCGGTCGAGACCGGGTCTCGGGCGCTGTGGTCCGACCAGGTGCGCTCATGCCGCGACTCCCATCATCAATTCGCTGATCTGTTGTGCGGCATCGGAATCGGTGGTTTCGACCGGCCCGGCCAGTTCCCCGCGATAGGCGACGAAGATTCGGTCGCACAGGGCAAGCAGTTCGGGTACCTCGCTCGATACCACCAGCACGCCGCAGCCACGCGCGGCCGCCTGTCGCAGCTGCGTAAGCACGAAATCGACTGCGCCGATGTCCAATCCGCGCGTCGGCTGGGCAGCGACCAGGCAGCGCAGGTTCGCCGACGACAGTTCGCGCGCCAGCACGACCTTCTGCTGATTGCCGCCCGACAGCGATCCCATCGGCACCCACGGACCGGCCGCGCGTACATCGAAGCGGTCGAGTTCGGCCTGCGCGGCGCGACCCATGGCCTGTTTGTCCAGGAGGCCGAAGCGGCGGAACCGGCCGAGGCTGCCGAGAAAGAGATTCTCGGCCAGCGTCATGTCGGCGACCATGCCGTCGCGGTGGCGATCTTCGGGGACGACGCCGAGACCCAGCGATGTTCGGGTGGCGGGGTTCGCTGTGGTGATGTCGGCTCCGGCGAGCGCGACAGTGCCCGCCCGCACCGGGGTACCACCGGCCAGCACCGCGACGAGCTCGCTCTGTCCGTTGCCCTCGACGCCCGCGATTCCGACGATCTCGCCCGGCCGCACGGCCAGGCTCGCTTCGTCGAGCGCGATACTGCCGTCGGCTCGGTGGACGGTCACCCTGTCGACGGTGAGAACCGCTGCGGGCTGGTTCGATTCGTGCGTTATGACGGTTTCGCCGCGGCGTCGACCGGTGGTCCTGTGCTCACCCGCAGCCGGGCTCGTGGTGGGGTCGGTGGCGACCGAGGTGACTGGACCGGGTGCGGTGAGGATCTGGGCCGGCTCGCCCGGATCCAAGCCGATCGTCGCCGCCACGGTCGGGTCGAGATCGGTGGCCTCGCGGCCGACCATCGCGGTGAGCAACTCGGAAATCGTGGTCTCCGGCAGCGGACCGCCGCCGGCGACCGTGCCGCGGCGCAGCACCGTCGCGGCATCGGCGACCCTGGCCACCTCGCCGAGTTTGTGCGTCACCAGCACCACCGCTTTGCCGTCGGCGGCGATGGCACGGCAGGTGTCGATCAACGCGTCGATCTCGGCCGGATCGAGCACTCCCGTCGGTTCGTCGAGCAGGATCAGCGCCGGATCGCGCAGCAGGGCCTTGACGATCTCGACCTTCTGCCGGGCGCCCACCGGCATCGTCGCGACCTGCTGGTCGAGATCGATGCGCAGCCGATAACGGTGGGCGATCTCGTCGAGACGGTTGGTCAGATCCGCACGGCGCAACCGCAACCCGTGCTGAGTGAGCAGCAGATTCTCCGCGACGGTCATGGTGGTCACCAGGCTGAAGTGCTGATGCACCATGGCGACGCCCGCCCTCATCGCGGCGGCGGGCGAGTCGGGCCGGAAGGCTTTACCGCCCAGTTCGATTCGTCCGGTATCGGCGGGGTAGCCGCCGAACACGAGATTGCACAGCGTCGACTTGCCCGCGCCGTTCTCACCGAGAACGCAGTGGACGGTGCCGGATTCGACGGTGACGTCCACGTCGTGCAATGCCCGGACCGCTCCGAAGCTCTTTCCGACCCCGTGCAGGGTCAATGCGGGAGTGCCCATCACCATCAGTACGGCTTCACCGCGCCGGTGGACAGGGCCGTCTTCGCCTTGGCGAGCGCGTCGGCGACCGCGGCGTCCTTGTCACACAACACGAAATCGGTGCCGTCGTTGGGCGAGGTGAGCCCGAAGCGCACGTTCTCGGCCTTCCACGTGTTGTCGAGCGCCGCCTTCACCGCGTATTCGACCTCGGCGCCGATATCGGTGTGCACGTAGCCGAGATATACGGGATCGGTGCAGTCACCGGGGATCGGACCGCCGACCAGGGTGGCGCCGGACTGGGCCGCCGCCTGCTCCAGACCCGCCTTGCCCAGGTTCACGATCTGACCGAGCGTGCCCGCGCCCGCGCCGTAGTCGGCCAGCGCGGCCTGCTTGGCCTTGGCCGGGTCGTTGAAATCGCCGACGTACTGCGGAGTCAGCACCCTGGCGTCCAGCTTCGCGAACCGCGCGCCGTTACCGAAAGCATTGGCGGCGTTGACGATCGCGGGCAGTTCGACGCCCCCGACGAAGGCCACCGCGCCGGTCTCGGATCCGGTCGCGGCCACCGCGCCACTGAGAAACTCGGCCTCGGCCTGCTGCGGGTCGTAGTAGGCCAGGTTGGCCATCGGCTTCGCGTCGGCGGGCCCACCGATCTCCACGAACTTCACACTCGGGAACTGCGGGGCCACCTTGCGCACATCGGCATCGGTCTGGCCGCCGAGCGCGATGACCAGATCGTTGGTCGAGGCGAAACGGACGAGCGCCTGCTGATAGTCGGCCGCCGCCACCTGCTCGACCTTGCTCAATTCGACCTTGTCGCCGAGGACTTCGGCGACGCGCTGGTAGCCCAGATACCCCGACTGCATGAATCCGGTGTCGGAGAGCGAACCGGGGAAGAACACGCCGACCTTCAGCTTGCCGCCCGCCGCGGCGGTGTCGGCGGAACCGCAGGCCGACAACAGGGCAGCGGCGGCGAGGGCGGCCGAGCCGAAGGCGATCGCGCGCCGGGTGGAGTTGTGCACGAGGTACTCCTTGGTCGAACGAACCGCCCACTTAGCGGTATACCGTTAAGTGTCAGCGTGCGGTCCGCGAATGACGGCCGGATTACCGAAAAGTAAGAATCGGTCGCAGGGTGCGCGCGGGGCTACCGTGGAGTCGGAAGCGGGGCGGAAGGATGGTGTGGTGGCGGGACCGGTCAAGAAGTCGCTGCGAGATCAGGCGTACGAGGAACTGCGGGATCGGATCATCGATCTGCGGTTGAGTCCGGGGCAGCGGTTGGTGGAACGCGATCTCGCCACCGAACTCGACATCTCCCGCATTCCGCTGCGCGAAGCGCTGCACCTGCTCGAACGCGAAGGGCTGGTGGTGATCGTGCCCCGGCAGGGCGCGATCGTCGCCCCGTTCACGGTCGCCGATGTGCGCGACCTGTTCGACGTGCGCGAGAGTCTCGAGGTGCTGGCCGCCCGGCTGGCCGCCGAACGCGCCGAACCCGCCGACCTCACCGCGCTGCGCGCCCAGCTCACCGCCGCCCGACGGGCCACCGAACGCGGCGAGCAGGCCGCCATCGCGGCTGCCAATGCCGGATTCCACGCGCTCATCGTGGAGATCTCCGGCAACCCGCTGCTGCAATCGCTGTTGCGGCCCTTGGGATCTCGCGTGCGCTGGCTGTTCCACCTCACCAAGGAACGCGACCCCGGCACCCAATGCGAGGAACACGAGGCGCTCTACGCCGCGATCGCGGCAGGCGACCCGCAGGCCGCGGCCGACATCGCCTACCGCCATGTCGCCTCCGGCCGCGAACCCAGCCTGGCTCTTGCCGAGCAGTGGGCGACGCCCGTCATCGACCCGGTCAGTGCCACCCGCACGCGTCAGCGCACCACGAACCGCGACAGATCGGCGTGATCAGGCGACGCCCGCCGGAGCTCGGCCGGCGGCGGCCGCATGGTGGAGGGCACTGCGTGCCGCGCGCACGGCCGGATGCTCGCCGGTGCCGTTGCGGTAGGCGAGACGGGTGCGGCGGCGAATCGGCAACGCGGTGAGCGCGAGCCGTTCCGGCGGTGCGTACAACGCCAGGCCTGGGATGATCGCGGCGCCCGCGCCGGCGGCCACCAGGGCGAGCACCGTGTCGAAGTCGTCGGCGTGATGACGCACGCGCGGTGTGAAACCCGTTGCCTGACAGGCGCGAATGGTCATCGTGTGGCACAGCGTGCCGGGGGTGCCCGCGATCCAGGGTGAGTCGCGGTGGGCGCGCAACGGATCGTCGGCGGGAGCCGGATCGCGAGTGGCGAGAAAGACCGTTTCGGTGTGCAGTGGTTCGGTGTGCAACGCCCGGTCGGTGTCGGCGGGCACCAGGTCGTAGTCGTGGGTGAGCGCGATATCGAGGGTGCCTGCCCGCAGGGCGTCGGGTACGTCGGCCGGATCGATCTCGGTGACGGTGAGTTCCAGGCGCGGGTGTTCGGTGCTCAGGCTGACCAGGGCGGGGGAGAGCAGGGTGCGAGCGGCGGTGGGGAACGCGCCGATGCGCAGTGTGCCGACCAATGCGGTTCGCGCACCGGCCAATTCAGCATCCGCGCGTTCGAGGGCGGCGAGCACGGTCTCGGTGTGGCCGACCAGCAGATGGGCGGCGGGGGTGAGCGTCACCCGGCGGCCCGATCGCTCGAGCAGTGCCACGCCCGCGTCCTTCTCGAGCGCGCTGAGCTGCTGGGACACCGCCGACGGCGTGTAGCTGAGGGCCTCGGCGACCGCCGCGATGGTCCCGCGGTGAGCGAGTTCGCGCAGCAGGCGGAGTTTGCGGACATCGAGCATCAGTTCAGCTTACGTTCTACCTCATGAACGTGAACTGGACCTTACGGTCGCGGGGTTCGACGATGGAGTCATGACATCGCTGCACGGCCTGTTCGTCCCCCTGGTCACACCCTTCACCGCCGACGGCGCCCTCGCTCCCGACGCACTCCGCGCACACGCCCACACGGTCCTCGACGCGGGCGCCACCGGGCTCGTCGCACTCGGCACGACCGCCGAACCGACTGCGTTGACGCCCGCCGAACGCGCCGAGGTGCTCGACATCTGCGCCACGGTGTGTGCCGAACGGGACGCGCCGCTGATCGTGTGCGCGGGCGGCAACGCCACCGCCGAGGCCGCCGCCGCGGTGGCTGCCGTGCCGCCGTCGGCGGCCGCGGTGCTGGCGGTGGTGCCCTACTACGTCCGGCCGAGCGAGGAGGGTGTGATCGCGCACTTCACCGCACTCGCGGCCGCGAGCCCGGCGCCGATCCTCGTCTACGACGTGCCGTACCGGACCGCGCGCCCGCTCGGCGCCGCCACCCTGATCCGGCTCACCACCATCGCGAACATCGCCGGCTTCAAGCACTCTGTCGGTGGCATCACCGATGCCACCGTGGAACTGATGGCGACCGTGGGGGACCGGACCACCGTGCTGGCGGGCGACGACCGTTTCGCCTCGCCGCTGCTGGCACTCGGCGCCGACGGCGCGATCCTCGCCGCGGCCAATGTCGCGCCCGCCGGGTACGCCGAACTCGTGCGAGCCTGGGGGACAGGTGATCTCGCTCGTGGCCGCGCGGCGGGTAACCGTCTCGATGCCCTCGGTGCCGCCCTGTTCGCCGAACCGAACCCCACGGTCATCAAGGGTGTGCTCGCCGCACGGGGCGAAATCCCCAGCGCGGCGGTGCGTCTGCCGTTGCTGCCCGCCTCGGCCGAATCGGTCGCGGCGGCGCTGTCGGCGGCCGGAACTCAGCCGTAGAGTTCGACGAACTTCGCCAGCGACCGTTCGAAATCGCCGCGCAGCGCCTTGGCCACGGTCGAGCCGATCGGGCCGAACAGCGGCGCGCCGCCGAGTTCGACGGTCAGGTCGACCGCCGAACCGTCGCCCTTGGGCTGCACGGCGAGATCGATGCCGAACTTGGTGCCGCCGATGCCCGCGCCGGTCAACTTCAGCTTGTGCGGCGGCTGGGCGGTGCGCACCGTCCAGGTGACCTTGTTGCGAAACCCCTTCACCCGCGCCACACCGACCAGCACGGTCCCCTCGGTGAGTTCTTCGGGGACGGTGCCGCGCCAGGCCTCGTGGATCGCCAGCCAGTCGCCGAGGTGCTCCAGGTCGGAGGCGTGGTCCCACGCCTTGTCCGGGGCGAGGGGGACGTCGATGGTGAGCTTCAGTTTGGCCACGGCGGGATAGTATCCGGTACTCCCGGTTCCGCGACGACCGCATCTGGACCATCGTGTGTTTCGACAACCCCGTGCCTGCGGATATTGGGTAATATCAGCGGCAATTCCCATGCCTGACAGCAGGTTCCATCTCGAATCGGTCACAGTGCTGCTACTGTGTGCGGGTCGCTGGAAGCGGGGACTGTCTTTCGGGTATCCGGGATGGTTCCCTCGAGGGCGGCTGCCCGGGTGGAACGACGACGAAAGATCAGATGAACTCCGGAATCGCGGTGCTGTCGCTCATCATCGGAGCCCTGGTGGTCCTCGCGGCCATCGCTGTGGCTGTGCTCGCCATGCACAACGAGCGCAAACAACGCGCGCGCGCCGACACCGCCAAGCGGGAGCGTGAACTGTGTGAGGCGGCGGTACATCACCTCGCCCAGATCACCCTGCCCGCCATCACCGACGCCGTACGGCGACACGACATTCCCTCGGTCGCGGTGGAATTGCCCGCCGAATTACGTGACGCGCCCCTCGGCGAGTCGCTGCAGGCGATCGCGACCGGCCACGCCGACGACCTGCGCGTCGTCGCCGAGGAGACACGGGCGATGGTCGAGCGCTACGGCGAGCAACGCCGCGTCGCCGAGATCCAGGCCGCCCGCGAGGAGACCCGCGCCGAACTGCAGGCGTCGTCCCGCGCGGCGACCAGTGCGGCGGTGCGCTCGTTCGGCACCTCGGTGGTGAGCCTCGGCACCGACCTCGGCCAGGTGGTGAGTACCGCGCTGCGCGAGCACCGCGACGATGCCGTCTACGAGACGCTCACCCGCATCGACCACACCGTGCAGCAGATGATCCGGCAGGCACAGTCCTACGTGATCGTCTCCGGTGGCCTGCCCGGCAGGCGCTGGCCGCAGCAGTCGCTCACCGACGTCGCGGGCGGCGCAACCGGACGCGTGCGTGAGTTCCTCCGGGTCCATTCGGCCCAATCGGAACGCATCGTCATCAGCCGCGCCGTCGAGCCGCTCGTGCACACCCTGGCCACCCTGCTCGACAACGCGCTGCGGTACTCGCCGCCGTCCTCGTTCGTCGAGGTCGGGTTCCAGGAAGGCCATCACGGCGTCACGATCATCGTCGACGACGCGGGCATGCGGATGAGCCCCGAGCAGCTCGAGGACGCGCGTCTGGTGCTCAGCGGTGAGCGCTCGGTCGACATCCACGACCTCGGGCCCGCGCCCAAGGTCGGTTTCCCCGGTATCGCCGCACTCGCACGCCGCTACGGCTTCTCCGTGCATGTCGACGGTCCCAATATCTACGGTGGCATGCGCGCGATGGTCTATGTGCCGTCGGCGCTGCTGGTGAGCGGAGAGGCGCCGAGAATCCCCGAACCCGAACTGGCCGCGCCCGCGCACATCCCGGTGCCCGTGCCCGACCCTGTCGAGACCGACGGCCCACGCGCGGCCGTGCACGAAATCACCAGCGGTGGGCTGCCCAAACGGCGCCGCCGCCCGGTCGCCCCGGATTCGGCGGGGGTGACCACGGAAGTGGGGCAGGCTCGCCCCGACCTCGCCGCTGCCTGGCACAGCGGTTCCCGCAGCGGTCGTGCCGCTGCGGCCGAGCGATCCACGGAAGGAACAGCCGATGAGCACACCGGTAGCCGATAGCACCAACCGTTTGGCATGGCTGCTCGAGGATCTCGAGATCCCCGGCGTCCGATTCGCCGTGCTGCTATCCGACGACGGCCTTCGCATCGCGCACTCCCACGGCGTCGCCAAGGACGACGCCGAACGGTTCGCGGCGGCCGCATCCGGTCTACGTTCGCTCGGCAAGGCCCTAGGCGAGTTCTGCGGGTCACCGGCGAACACGGTGCGCCAGAACATGACCGAATACGACGAGGGCATGATCATGATCACCGCCGCCGGTGTCGGCGCGCTGCTCGGTGTCGCGACCACCGCCGATGTCGACGTGGCGCTGGTGGCGCACCGGATGAACGAACTGGCCGCGCGGGTCGGCCACGAGATCGGTGCGGCGCCACGGCACGGTGTCAGGTAATGAGCCGAGGCAGGCGTGACCCCGACCTGGTCAGGTCCTATGTGCGCACCGGCGGCCGGACAAGGGCCGCGCACGAACTCGATCTGGTGACCCTCGTCCGCGCCGTCGCCGACCCGCGCGCCGATCACCGACCCGACGAGCGCCGGGTACTCGCGCTCACCAGCCGCCGTGGCGCGCTGTCGATCGCCGAACTCTCGGCGTATCTCGACCTGCCCGCCTCGGTGGTGAAGATCATCGTGTCCGACCTGCTCGACAGCGGACACCTACACTGCCCCACCCCGGCCGAGGTGAAGCCGGAGCTGGCGTTGATCAAGGAGGTGCTCCATGGTCTCCGTGTCCTCGCAGGCTGAGGTCGACTACGTCGCCGAAACGGTGACCAGATCGGTGAAGATCCTGGTCGCCGGCAATTTCGGCGTCGGCAAGACGACGTTCGTGTGCGGCGTGTCCGAGATCCGGCCGCTGCGCACCGAGGAGACGATCACCGAGGCGAGTATCGGTGTCGACGATCTGGCCGGGCTCGGCAGCAAGGTGCAGACCACCGTCGCCCTCGACTTCGGCAGGCTCACCCTCAATCCGCAACTGGCGCTCTACCTCTTCGGTACGCCGGGTCAGGAGCGGTTCGCGCCGCTGTGGGAGGAGCTGGCTCGCGGTGCGCTCGGCGCCCTCGTCCTGGTCGACACCCGGCGCATCGAGAAGGCCGACGACGTGCTCTCGGCCCTCGAACAACGCGGCGTCCCCTACGCGGTGGCGGTCAACGAGTTCGAGGGTTTCCGCCGCTACCCCCTCGACGAGGTGCGTGAGGCGCTCGACCTCACCCCCGACACCCCGGTGATCGCGGTCGACGCGCGACGCCGCGATCACGGTCTGCGTGCGCTGATCACGTTGGCCGAGTACCTATTTCAGAGGCAGGAAGCGGCAGTTCGGTGACCTTGCAAGACCTCGCGGCCGATATCCGGGTGCCGATGTATTCGCCCGAATTCGCGGCCGACCCGCAAGCTGCCTACCGGCAGATGCGGGAACGGTTCGGATCCCTTGTCCCCGTTGAACTCTCACCGGGAATCCGGGCCACCCTGGTGATCGGCTATCACACCGCGGTACGGATCCTCAACGATCCCGACCACTTCCCGGCCGACCCGCGCATGTGGGAACGCAACATTCCCAAGGACTGCCCGGTGCTGCCGATGCTGCAGTTCCGTCCCGCGGCCCTGCGCACCACCGGTGCCGAGCACGCCCGCTACCGGCAGGCCAATGTGGCCGGTCTGGCCGGGGTCGACCTGTACGCGATGCACAGCACGGTCGAGCAGTTCGCCATCCCGCTCATCAACAACTTCTGTGCCAGCGGCTCGGCGGACCTGTTGAGCCAGTACGCGTTTCCCCTGGTGTTCCAGGCGCTGAACTCGATGCTCGGCTGCACGCCCGAGATCGGTCAGCAGGTGGCCACCGGGATGTCGCAGATCTTCGAGGGCGGCACCGACGCCGAGGCGGGCAACAACCTGGTGGCCAACGCCCTGGCCGACCTGGTCGGGCTGCGCAAACGCGAGCCGGGCGACGACGTGGCGACCCGGCTGCTGCAGCACCCGGCGGCGCTCACCGACGAGGAACTGGTGCACCAGCTGCTGGTGCTCTACGGCGCGGGCATCGAGCCCATGCTCAATCTGGTGGTCAACACGCTGCGCCTGATGCTCACCGACGACCGCTTCGCCGGCGATGTGCTCGGCGGCAGTATGTCGACCCGCGACGCCCTCGACGAGGTGTTGTTCACCGACCCGCCGCTGGCCAACTTCTGCATGACCTACCCCCGGCAGCCGACCCTCATCGAGGACACCTGGCTGCCCGCGCACGAACCGGTCGTCATCAGCATGGCGGCCTGCAACAACGACCCGGCGATCGCGGGCCTGGACGTGATCCACAATCGCGCCCACCTGTCATGGAGCACCGGCCCGCACGGTTGCCCCGCGAAATCGGTCGCGTACCTGATCGTGCAAGACGCCATCGATCAGCTGCTCGACGCCCTGCCGGAGATCCGGCTCGCCGTACCCCCCGAAGAGCTGGTCTGGCGCCCCGGCCCGTTCCATCGGTCCCTGGCCGCGCTGCCGGTCGTCTTCCCGAATACACCGCCCCTGCCGATGCCCTGATCGGGTTGTCCCCGGAATTTCGGGGAGTCGCTCGAGATTCGCTCATACCGCCCACCACCGGAACTACTCGGTGGTGGGCGGTTGTCGTCTGCTCCCGAGCAAACTGTCGACAATGTCCGGCAAACAGCGTCAGTTCTCTCAACTGTGCAATTAGCCGAGATATTGCCACGGGTTCGTACCGGTTGGTTCTGCTGACGGAATTCGCTGAATTCGCAGAATCGTCCATTGTGTGGAAATACCGGCGGGTAAGCGAATTCTTCGCCGCCACGACTGTTGACCCGTGATCTTCTTGCCCCTACTGTCCCAGTCAGTTCGAATCGAACTGTTCTTTATCGTCGCTCGAAATGGTCCACGGATGGCACGCCGGCCTCTGCCGTCCATTTCCGTGTGTGTTTCAAGGGAGTATTGATAGTGAGAAGTCGAATTGTCGTGGTCGCCGGCGCGCTTGCCTTGGCGCCCGTCGCTGCTCTGCTCGCCCCGCCCTCGGTCGCGAATGCGCACGGCTGGGTCACCGGCCCGGCCAGCAGGCAGGAACAATGTGCGCGCGGGCTCGTCTCCTGCGGTGCGGTGAAATACGAGCCGCAGAGTGTCGAGGGGCCGAAAGGGCTCACCAATTGCAGCGCGAACAAATACCCGGAACTCGACGACGACAGCCTCGGCTGGGTTCCACAGCGAGTTTCCGGCAGCGTCACATTCACCTGGAAGAACACCGCCAATCATCGCACCGCCGACTGGGAGTACTTTATCGGGAATACCCGGGTCGCCGTGATCGACGGGCGGAACGAGCAGCCCCCGATGGAGGTAACCCACACCATCGACCTGTCGCAGTACACCGGTCGGCAGAAATTGCGCGCGGTCTGGAACATCGGAGACACCGCGGCCGCCTTCTACAGCTGTGTCGACCTCGAGATCGGCGACGGCACCCCGTAGGCAACGACCACGAAGCCGCCGGCGCCGACCACCACCCCACCCGCGCCGCCGACCACCACCAAACCGCCGGTGACCACCACGAATCCACCGGCCACCAGCACCGCGCCGCCGACGACCTCGCAGCCGGGTGGGGGACACGAACACCCCACGACGACAGCACCGGCGGCATCGACGTGGCGTCAGGGCGCCACCTACGCCATCGGCGACAGGGTCACCTACCAGGGCGTCACTTACACCTGCCGCCAGGCCCACACCGTCCACGACCCCAACTGGACCCCGCCGAACACCCCGGCCCTCTGGTCGCAGGGGTAGCTGGACGAATGCGAGCGATTCGGGTGTTTCTCCCACCATCGGTGTGCGGATGGGGCCAGGATTGGGAAAACCTCGCCGGCCTCGCGTTCGGCCGGCCTCGCAGCACAAGGACGTGAGATATGAGTGACAGGACTTGCGGTGTGGCCGTCGCGGCCGTCGGAACGGCCGTCGCGGCAGTGATGTTCGGTGCGCCGACGGCTTCGGCCGGGGTGTCACAACTGACGGTGAACCCCAGCCTGAGCGTGGGAAGTTCGACGAACTACGGCACCGGGTGCACCCATTACCTCGAGGCTCGGCTCAGTGTCGGCATCGTTCCTGTCGCGTTCTACGACAACGGCACGCTGCTCGCGGTCGTGAACCCCACCGACGGCATCGCCACCATGCCGTGGGTGCCGTCGAGTACGGGGGCTCATACCCTGGCCGCCGTCCAGGACGGTGTCGGTCGCGCCGTCGACGTGAGCGTCGGCCGTGGGTACCGCTTCGGCGAGTCCTGCGTGGTCACCGGCGGCTGACTCGCTGAGACGACGGTGGCCCGGTCCTTCCGCGGACCGGGCCACCGTCGTTCGACTCACTTCGAGTCGACCAGCTTCTTGTCGGAGCCCTTCTTCTTGGAGCTCTTCTTCGGTGCCGCACCGTTGCCCGCGGACGGGTTGTCGGGCATGGTCGCGGTGACCACCAGATCGTCGCCCGAGGTGTCGACGTGCACCGTGCCGCCGGGCTCCAGCCCGCCGTCGAGCAGCAGCCGCGACACTCGGTTGTCGAGTTCGCGCTGCACCGTACGACGCAACGGCCGGGCACCGAACTCGGGCTGGAAACCCTTCTCGCCCAACCAGTCCACCGCCGGCTGACTGATGTCGAGTTCGACGTCCTGGGCCGCGAGCATGCGCCGTGTGCGGTCGAGGATGAGCCCGACGATCTCCTCGAGCTGCGACTTGTCGAGCCGGTGGAACACGATCTGCTCGTCGATCCGGTTGAGGAACTCCGGCCGGAAGTGCGACCGCAACTTCTCCTCGAGCTGGGGGACGATCGAATCCAGATCACCGGCGGGCGCGTCGAGAATCAGCTGCGAGCCGATGTTGGAGGTCATGATGACGATGGTGTTCTTGAAATCCACGGTGCGGCCCTTGGAATCGGTGACGTGCCCGTCGTCGAGCAACTGCAGCAGCACGTTGAACACGTCGGGGTGCGCCTTCTCGACCTCGTCGAACAGGATCACCGAGTACGGCTGACGGCGCACCTTGTCGGTGAGCTGGGCGGCATCGTCGTACCCGACATATCCGGGCGGGGCGCCGACGAGCCGCGAGACCGTGTGCTTCTCCTGGAACTCGCTCATGTCGAAGCGGATCAGCCGGTCCTCGTCGCCGAACACCGCCTCGGCCAGCGCCTTGGCCAGCTCGGTCTTGCCGACACCGGTCGGGCCGAGGAACAGGAAGGACCCGATGGGCCGGTTCGGGTCCTTGAGCCCGGCACGCGCCCGGCGCACCGCCTCGGCGACCGCGACGATCGCCTCGTTCTGCCCGATCACCCGCTTGTGCAGCACGTTCTCCAGCTCGAGCAGGCGCTGCTTCTCCTCGGCGGTCAGGTCGGCCACCGGAATGCCGGTGCGCCGCGAGATGACCTCGGCGATGTCGACCACCTGCACCTCCGGTTCCGCGGAGGTGGCACCGGATTCCTCCAGTTCCTCCTCGGCGGCGGCGATCTCGGCCTTGAGTGCCTTGGCCTTCTCGTAATCCTCGTTGTCGACCGCCGCGTCCTTCTCCCGGTACAGCCGCGCGATCTCGTCTTCCTTGGCCTTGACCTCCGGGTCGGCGGTGCCCGAACGCAACCGCACCCGCGCGCCGGCCTGGTCGACCAGGTCGATCGCCTTGTCGGGCATGAACCGGTCGGTGATGTAGCGATCCGACAGTTGCGCCGCCGCGACCAGCGACTCGTCGGAGTAGCGCACCTGGTGGTGTTCCTCGTACACGTCGGCCAGCCCGCGCAGGATCTCGATCGTGTCGGCCACCGAGGGCTCGGCGACCATCACCGGCTGGAACCGGCGCTCGAGCGCGGCGTCCTTCTCGATGTACTTGCGGTATTCGTCGATCGTCGTCGCACCGACGACGTGTAGGTCACCGCGCGCGAGAGCGGGCTTGAGCAGGTTGCCCGCGTCCATCGAACCCTCGCCGCCACCACCGGCGCCGACGATGGTGTGCAGCTCGTCGATGAACACCACGAGTTCGTCCTTGTGGGCGCGGACCTCGTCGAGGATCTTGGTGAGCCGTTCCTCGAACTCACCGCGATACTTGCTGCCCGCCACCAGGGAGCCGACGTCCAGGGCGATCACCCGGCGGTCGGCGAGCGAGGTCGGCACGTCGCCGTTGACGATGCGCTGAGCCAGACCCTCCACGATCGCGGTCTTGCCGACACCGGGATCACCGATCAGGACCGGGTTGTTCTTGCGTCGCCGGGACAGGATCTCGATGGATTCCTCGATCTCCTCCGCCCGCCCGACCACCGGGTCGATCAGGCCCTCACGGGCTTCGGCGGTGAGATCGCGACCGTATTCGTCCAGCGTCGGGGTATCGGTCTTCTGCTGCTGGCGTTTGGCCTGCGCGGCTGCCGTGCCCGGTGTCGGGCCGCCACCGCTCTGGCTGGCCGCCAGACCCGCGACCAGCGTCTGGGCCGCGATGCTGTCGGGCAGCGAGGCGATGCCGAGCAGGATGTGTTCGGGCCCGATGTAGGTGCTGCCGGACTGCGCGGCCTGACGCTGGGCGGCACGCATGGCCAGCTTGGTCGCCGGGCTGAGGGTGATGTCGGCCAGGTCGTACCCGCCGGCCGCACCGGTGTCGAGGTAGTCCTGCATCTGCTCGGCGACCTGGTCGGCATCGAGGCTCAGTTCATCGATCATGTCGCGCGCGGGTTCGGTCTCGGCGGCGGCGTAGAGCAGGTGCTCGGGCGTGATCTCCGGGTTGCCCCATTGCTGGGCAGCCTGCCGCGCCGCACCGACCAGCAACTTCGCGTCGTCGGTCATCAGACGGCTCAGGTCGATGCGTTGCACTGGCGGTTTCGCCGACATCCCGGAACCGAAAAAGCGCTGGAAGATGTCGTCGAAGGGATCGCTCGAACCGGGCCAGCTCGCTGTCATGTCCGCACCTCTTCGCTCGTCGTGCCGCAGCCAGCGGCGACTCCTGTAGATCGGGACCGTGCTTCCAGCAATACTTCGGCATCCTCCGGTGCTGTGCAAGCCATTGGGCAGTTTCACATCCGCGTCGTCGAGCCGATGGCGGACCGACCAAAATCCGGTGGAAACCGCCCGATACCACCGGATTCGTCTGATTCTTGGTTCTGGGACGGCGCTCGACGGTAGCGTGACGACCCGCACGGCGGGATCGACCGTCGTGCCCGGTTGTTGGGAAGAGCACGGAGTTTGGTCACCGACGTCATCGATGTCAGCGCGGATTTCACCATCGCCAGGCAAGCCCTCTGGGATGTCCTGCTCGATCCGCAGAGTTATCCCCGCATGTTCACCGGCATCGGCGCCTGCGAGCGGATCGATCACCCCGACGGAGCGGTGGTGTGGCAGGTCCGGGTCGGCTCGGTGGACACGGGCATCCACACCCATGAGTTCGTCCTCGGCATCGGCCGCTGGTACGAGAGCTTCGAACTGCGCAGCCCCGCGCTCGGCAGCTTCGCCTCGGTGCGGCTGCGTGGCGACCAGCAGCGCACCCGGCTCGATATCACGCTGTTCGCCGCCGCCCGCGTACATCCGATGCTCGAGCAGCGCAGCAACTCGGTGGTCACCGACTGGGTGAAGGCGGGTCTGCGCCGCACCGCCGACGTGATCGCGGGGACCAGGTCGTCGGTGGTCGTCAACGCCGAACGCTCCCCGTTGCGCCGCAACGCCGGGGTGGCGCGGTCCATCGCGGCCACCGGCCTGATGCGTCCGGAACCGGTATCGATCCTCAAACAGCTTCGCTCCCTGTCGAAGTGGGGCTTCAACCTGGCGGGCGGTTACGCCGCCGGTGCCGCGCACTCCCCGGACCGGGTCGCGGTGCTCGATCGGTTCGGCACCCGGACCTACCGCGAGATCGACACGCGATCCGACGCCCTGGCCGGTGCCATGTACGAACTCGGCATGCGCGCCGGTGACGCGATCGGGTTGCTGGCCCGCAATCACGCGGGCATGGTCGAGACCATGGTCGCCGCGGGCAAACTCGGCGTCGACGTCGCGCTGCTCAACGCGGGGCTTTCCGGGCGGCGCATCGAGGAGATCGTGCAGCGTCATCGCCTCAGCGCGGTGTTCGTCGACGGGGAACTCGAAACGCTGATCCGCTACCTGCACAGCGAGATCCCGCGTTTCACCACCGACGCCAACCCGCCCGATCCGCAACGCGCGACCATCGACGGCCTGATCGCCGCGGGGGTCGAGGACTTTCCCGTGCCCGCCCATCCCGGCAGGCTGATCGTGCTCACCTCGGGAACCAGCGGCTCGCCCAAGGGCGCCCGCCGCCCGCACGCCAAGGGTTTCGGCACCATCGCCGCCCTGCTGTCGCGGATTCCGCTGCGCGTGGAGGAAGTGGTGCTGGTGCCCGCGCCGTTGTTCCACACCTGGGGGTTGGCCGGGCTGCAGCTCAGCACGGCACTGCGCGCGACCGTCGTGCTCAGTGACGGCTTCGACGCGGTCGAGTGCCTTCGCTCGATCGGCGAACACCGCATCACCACCCTGATCGTGGTGCCGACCATGGTCGAACGCCTCCTCGACGTCCCCGACGACGTCCGCGCGAGTTTCGACCTGTCGAGTCTGCGGCACGTGGTCAGCTGTGGTGCGCCGCTGGCCGGTGCCACCGTGCTGCGGTTCCTCGACACCTACGGTGACGTGCTCTACAACGTGTACGGCTCCACCGAGGTGTCCTGGGCAAGCGTGGCCACGCCAGCCGACCTGCGGGTCTCGCCGACCACGGCGGGCCGCCCGCCGCTGGGTACCCGCGTGGGGGTGCTCGGCCCCGATCTGCGCCCGGTGCCGGTCGGCGCGGTCGGGCACATCTTCGTCGCCAACCACATGCTCTTCGACGGGTACGTCAACGCCGCACCGCCGGAGGAAGCCGACGGCATGCTCGACACCGGCGACCTGGGCTATCTCGACGCCTCGGGCAGGCTGTTCGTGGCGGGCCGCGACGACGAGATGATCATCTCCGGCGGCGAGAACGTCTTCCCGAGACCGGTCGAGGAGGCGCTGGCCCACCTGCCGCAGATCACCGAGGTGGCCGTGGTCGGTGTCCCCGATCGCGAGTTCGGGCAGCGCCTGGCCGCGTTCGTGGTGAAACGGGAAGGGGCGGGCCTGGATCCGGACATGATCCGCACCTATATCCGTCACCGCCTGAGCCGGTTCTCGGTGCCGCGCGATGTCACCTTCATCAACGCGCTGCCGCGCGGGGAGACCGGCAAGATCCTCAAGTGGATGCTCGTCCGGCCGGAGCAGGTGCTGAGCGAGTGATCGCACGGCGCCTGCCCCGGTGCGGCTAGGTGATCTTCTCCGGTGCGGGCCGGTTCAGCAGCGAATGTTTGCGCGAGTAGGCGAAATACACCACGAGCCCGACGAGCAACCAGCCCGCGAAACGCACCCAGGTCTCCCACGGCAGCGACCAGATCAGGTACGCCGAGAAGCCGATCCCGATCAGCGGGATAACCGGCATCAACGGCAGCCGGAACGAGCGCGGCGCGTCGGGCCTGGTGCGCCGCAACACGATCACGGCCACACAGACCACGATGAACGCCATCAGGATGCCGATATTGGTGAGCTCGGCGACGGTGTTGATCGGCAGCACACCGGCCAGGATCGCCGCGCCGATGCCGACGATCCAGGTGACCCTGGTCGGCACCTTGCGGGTGGGGTGGGTCTTGGCGAACCAGATGGGCAGCAGCCCGTCTCGGCTCATCGCGAACCACACGCGGGTGACACCGAGCATGAAGGTGAGCACGACGGTGATGATGCCGACGATCGCGCCGACGGCGATGATATTGGCGACGCCCGGCATCCCGACCGATTCGAAGGCGGTGGAGAACCCGCTGGTCGGGCTGATCTCGGTGTATTTCTGCATGCCGGTGAGCACCAGGGTGCACAGCACGTAGAGCACCATCGCGATGGCGAGGGAGTAGATGATCGCCTTGGGCAGGTGTTTGCGCCCGTCGATGGATTCCTCGGCGGCGGTGCTCATGGCGTCGTAACCGAACACCGCGAAGAACACCGTCGCCGCGCCCGTCCACACCGCGCCCGCGCCGTAGGGGAAGTACGGGTCGTAGTTGGCGCTGTCGATGTGGAACACACCGAGCACCACGATGAGCACGACCAGCGCGACCTTGATGCCGACCGCGACGGTCTCGAACCGGCCGACGCTGCCGATCCCGCGCGAGAGCACCCAGGCGGTGCCGAGGCAGAACAGCACCGCGAACAGGTCGATCACCCGGCCGTCACCGGTATCGGGTGCGCCCAGCATCCACTCGGGCAGCGTCAGGCCGACCTGATCGAGCAGGAACCCGAAGTACCCCGACACCCCGATGGCGACGACGGCGGCGACCGCGATGTACTCGAGCAGCAGGTCCCAGCCGATGAACCAGCCGGCCAGCTCACCGAGCGAGACGTACCCGTAGGTGTAGGCCGAGCCCGCCTTCGGCACCATGCCCGCGAATTCGGCGTAGCACAGCGCGGCGGCCGCGCTGGCGACGCCGGCGATCAGGAACGAGATCAGTACCGCGGGCCCGGTCACCGAGTGGGCGACCGATCCGGCGAGGGTGAAGATGCCCGCGCCGATGATGCCGCCGACACCGATGGCGGTGAGCTGCCACAGGCCGAGTGATTTGGCGAGGCGTTCGTCGCCGGGAATCTCGTCTTCGACTTCGACGAGTGGTTTACGGCGCAGCATCTGGGCGCGCAACTCTGCGAAAGACATCGCTGTTCCTTCCGTCGGCGGCCTGGCCGCGTGATCAGTACACCGCCGCATCGCCGTTCCCGACCCCGAGAATGAATATTGTTCAGTGGTAGTGCCCGAATGGAGAGCGGCTCGTTACCCGCGTCCGCCTGCCAACGCACGCAGGAAGAAGGCGAGATTCGCCGGTCGTTCGGCCAGCCTGCGCATGAAGTAGCCGTACCACTGGTCGCCGTAGGGGATGTACACGCGAACGTGGTTGCCCTCGGCGGTGAGTCGCTGCTGTTCGTCGTCGCGGATGCCGTACAGCATCTGGTACTCGTACTCCTCGCACTTGCGCCGTGCCGCCGCGACGGCCGCACCGGCGGCGGCGATGATCGCGGGGTCGTGGGAGGCGATCATCGGATAACCCTGCCCGGCGGCGAGCACACCGAGGCAGCGCAGATAGGAGGCATCGACCTCGGCGCGGTCACGGAAGGCCACCGATTCCGGTTCGTCATAGGCGCCCTTGCACAGCCGGATCCGCGACTGCGGGCCCGCAAGAGCGCGGCAGTCCTCCTCGGTGCGGCGCAGGTAGGCCTGCAGAACGGTGCCGAGCCACGGGAAGTCCTCGCGCAGCTCGCGGACGATCGCGAGGGTCGAATCGGTGGTCGTGTGGTCTTCGGCATCGACGGTCACCCACAGTCCGGCCGCCTCGGCGGCGGTGCAGATCTGATGGGCGTGTTCGCGGGCGATCGCGTGCCCGTCGCGCGGCAGGGCCTGTCCGAGCGCCGACAATTTGACCGAGACCTCCAGCGGCCGAACGGCTCCCGACGTGGTCTCGGCCTGGGGCAGGCGTCCCAGCGCGGCGATGAGAACGCGGTACTGCTCGACCGTCGCCTGCGCCTGCGTCAGGTCGGTGGTGTCCTCACCGAGGTAGTCGATGCTGATGAAACGCCCTGAGCGGAGCAAGGTTTCGGCGGTGGACACCACCTGGTCGGTGCTGGTTCCCGCGACGAACCGTGACACCACATCGCGGCTCACCGGCAGCCGGGTGACCGCGCGTTCCAGTTGTGCCGAGCGCGCCGCCGCGAGCAGTGCCGAGCGCAGAAGTGCCGACATCAGTTGGCCTCCGATTCCTGATGGGGATAGCCGTGCTCGGTGGGTGGGGTGAAGGTCTCCTTGATGGTGCGCGCGGAGGTCCAGCGCAGCAGGTTCTGGGCCGAGCCCGCCTTGTCGTTGGTGCCCGAGGCCCGCCCGCCGCCGAAGGGCTGCTGGCCGACGACCGCGCCCGAGGGCTTGTCGTTGATGTAGAAGTTGCCCGCCGAGAAGGTGAGCCGCTCGGTGGCGGCGGCGATGGCGGCGCGGTCCTGGGCGATGATCGAGCCGGTGAGACCGTAGGCGCCCGCGTCGACCAGATTCATGGCCTCCTCGAAACCCGAGGGTGTCGAGTCGTCGTAGACGTGCACCGCCAGGATCGGACCGAAGTACTCGGTGTGGAAGATCTCGTCGCCCGGGTCGTCACCGACCACCACCGTCGGTTCCACGAACCAGCCGACGCTGTCGTCGCTGTGCCCGCCCGCGACCACGGTGATCCCCTGGGTGGCCTTGGCCCGCTCGAGCGCGGCGGTGTTGCGGTCGAAGGCACGCCGATCGATCAGTGCCCCACCGAAATTCGTGAAATCGGTGACATCGCCGTAGCGCAGCGACGCCGTCTTCTCGATCAAGTCCTCCGACATCGCCGACCACACTGAACGCGGCACATACGCCCGTGAGGCGGCCGAACACTTCTGGCCCTGGTAGTCGAAGGCGCCACGCAGCAGCGCGGTGGTGAGCACCGCCGGATCCGCCGAAGGATGGGCGAGCACGAAATCCTTGCCGCCGGTCTCGCCGACCAGCCGGGGATAGGTGCGATATCGGTCCAGGTTCGTCGCCACTTCCCGCCACAGATGCTGGAAGGTGGCGGTCGACCCGGTGAAATGCACACCGGCCAGGCGCCGATCCGGCAGCACCACCTCCGAGACCTCGGGTCCGGCGCCGTGCACGAGATTGATGACACCGGGCGGCAGACCCGCCTCCTCGAGCAGACACATCGTCAGATACGCGGCCACCGCCTGCGAACGCGCAGGCTTCCACACCACGGTGTTGCCCATCAGTGCGGGCGCGGTCGGCAGATTGCCCGCGATGGCGGTGAAGTTGAACGGGGTCACCGCGTAGACGAAGCCCTCCAGCGAGCGGTACTGCATGCGGTTCCACACCCCGCGCGAGGACAGCGGCTGTTCGGCGATGATCTTGCGCGCGAACGACACATTGAACCGCCAGAAGTCGACCAGTTCGCACGGTGCGTCGATCTCGGCCTGATACGGCGACTTGGACTGACCGAGCATCGTTGCCGCACAGATCTTTTCGCGCCACGGACCGGCGAGCAGATCGGCCGCGCGCAGGAACACCGAGGCGCGGTCGTCGAACGACATCGCCCGCCAGGCGGGTGCGGCCTCGCCGGCGGCTTCGACGGCAGCGGCGGCCTCGCCGGCGGTCGCGTCGTGCAGGGTGCCGAGGACGGCGCTGTGGCGGTGCGGTTGGACGACTTCGAACACCGGTCCGTCGCCGGGTAGGTGCCGACCGCCGATCACGTGGCAGATCTCGGTCGGGGCGGCGGCCAGTTCGGTGAGTGCGGTCTGCAGCCGGGTGCGTTCGGGTGTGCCCGGCGCGAAGGTGCCGACGGGCTCGTTCACCGGCGGCGGGGTGGTCGCGATGGCGTCCATGAGTGCCTCTCCTGCGTCGTATGGCGGTAGCGGGATGTGACGTAGTCAACACCCATCGGCATCGGTCATAATCGGCTGATCGGACGAAGTTCTGCCCAGCCTTTGGTCCGATCGGACAAGGGAGCGCGCGTATGGAGACGACACTGGCCGAGCTGCTCGGCGCGCTCGACCACACCGTGGCCACGCTGGTCGACGCACCGGCGGGGGATCAGGTAGTGGTGCGCACCGTCGCCCTCGCCGAGCCCGCCGACCTGGCCGAACACCTCGAGGCCGACGGTGTGTTGGCACAGGTGTATCTGCTGGTCGGCGTCGATCCCGAACAGACCGTACGGTGGCTGCGCGGTGTCGGTGCCCACCCGCTCGCGCAGCGGCCGCGACTGCTGATGACCAAGCGCGCCGACGACTCACCCGCCGTGCGTGCGGCCGCCCATGCGGCCGGGATCGCGCTCGTGCAGGTGCACCGGCATGCCCGCTGGGACCAGGTGTTCGGCCTCGTCCGCCGCATGCTCACCCGCACACCCGGCGGCCGGACCGAGGCCGGTGAACCCGACCTGCTCGCCCCTGATACGGACCTGTTCGGACTGGCCCAGGTGGTGGCGGCCGAGACGGGCGGCATGGTGAGCATCGAGGACCCGCACTCCCACGTGCTCGCCTATTCGGCCTCCGACGCCGCCGCCGACCAGTTGCGCATCCGCTCGATCCTCGGCCGCGAGGGCCCGGCCGACTACCTGCGGATCCTGCGCGAGTGGGGCGTGTTCGACCGGGTGCGCCGCACCGGCGAGGTGGTCGACGTCCCCGACCACCCTGAACTCGGGATCCGCCGCCGGCTGGTGGTCGGTATCCGGCGGCCCACCGTCGGCGCCGAGGAGCGGATGCTCGGCACGATCTGGTTGCAGCAGGGCGACCGGCCGCTGCGCCCGGATGCCGCCCAGGTGCTGAGCGGTGCGTCGGCGGTTGCGGGGCGCATCATCGCGCGGGCACTGGACGCACCCTCCACCGAGGCCGTGCTGGTGCGCAGGCTGTTCGGCGCGCACGGCGAAGGAGTCGACGTGCCGTCGGTCGCGGCCGCCCTGCGCCTGCCCGAAGCGGGTCCCGCCGCGGTGATCGGATTCGCCGCGCTCGGTCCGGCCGCCGAACTCGCCGCGTCCAGCGGCCTGATCCGATTGCACGCCAGTGCTTTTCGTGGCGACTCGGTTACCGAGGCGATCGGTGAGCGAGTGTATGTGCTGCTGCCCTCCTATCACTCCGAGCACGGTGTCGGATCGTGGGTGCGTGAGCTGGTCGCGCAGCTCGAGCAGGCACGTGGGCTGGTGGTCCGCGCCGCAGTGGCCGCGCCCGTGGCCGGGCTGACGGCCGTCGCCGGAGCCCGCGCCGAGGTCGACCGCGTGCTGGACAGCCCCGCCGCCACCGCCGAGGGCAACCGCGTGACAACCCTGGCCGAGGCGAGAACGGCGGTGCTGCTCACCGAGATCATCGACTTGATCCGCGACCACCCCCACCTGCACGACCCGCGCCTGGCCGCCCTCGATACCTACGACCGCGACCACGGTGCCGACCTGCGCGACTCGATCCGCACCTATCTGCGCGCCCACGGCGAAGTGAGCGCCGCGGCCGCCGCCCTGCGCGTGCACCCGAACACTTTGCGCTACCGCCTGCGCCGCGTGGAATCCATCCTCGGCATCGACCTCACCGACCCCGACGACCGCCTGCTCCTGGAAATCCAGCTCGCCGCCCGCCCACCGCGCGACCACTCCTGAAATGCCGGCTCGGCGCGACGAACCGCCCCGCGCCACGCCGAGCCGTGTCGTCACGCTCCCGTCGGAACCTCCCCGACGGCCTTGGCCGGGTCGATCACACCGAGCACCTCGCCCTGGGGTGCCTGCAGGATTCCCATGCGCCCGAACGGACTGTCGTCGGGTCCCATGATCACCTTCGCGCCCAGTTCGGTCGCCTTGTTCAGGGTGCCGTCGGCGTCGTCGACCTGGATCCAGGTGAGCCAGTACGGCGGATTGCCGAGCGACGAGGCGTCCATGATCCCGCCGACCTCGTGCTTGTCACCGGGCAGCGAGAAGGTGGAGTAGGTGAAGTTCACCCCATCACCGATCTCGGTGTAGTTCCAGCCGAACACACTGGTGTAGAACTCGTGTGCCTGGTCGTAGCCGGGGGTGTGCAGCTCGTTCCAGCAGTAGGCGCCGTGCTGGTTGAACACCCCGGCACCGATGTGGCGCTTGGCTTCCCAGACGCCGAAGGCGCCACCGGTCGGGTCGGCGGCGACGAACATCCGCCCCACGTCGAGAACGTCGAACGGCGGCATGAACACCTGACCACCGGCCTTCGTGACGCGCTCGGCGATCTCGTCGGCTCGTTCGGCCGCGAAATAGGTGGTCCACACCGACGGCATCTGCCGCATGTCGTCGGGTTTGGGTCCGATGCCCGCCGCGGGTCTACCGTCGAGCATCGCCATGAGATATCCACCCGCGCCCGCGTCCTGGATGTCCCAACCGAAGAGCGCGCTGTAGAACGTGCGGGCGGCGGCGGGGTCGTCGACCTGACAGTCGACCCAGCACGGCGTGCCCTGGGGCCATGGTTCGTCACGTGTCGGCATTGTCGAACGTCCTCCTCGTCGATGAATGACACCGGCCGGGTCGGTCGGCACGCGCCAAGTCAACCACTGCCCACCGACACGTCCGTCGCCGAGGATAACGCCCTGAACTGGAACGATACGTGTTCACTGCGACCCTCCGAGCGGTCCGGCGCTGCCCGCCGCGAGTCGTTACCACTGTTACAGTTTCGGCGCCGATCTGCGGTGGCTAGGTCAACGATGAACGAACCGGTCGGGAGCGACTCGATGACGTTGAGAGGTTCCGAACGTGGGCTCGTCCGTGTGCTGACGGCGATTCTCGCGATCACAGCGGTGCTCGCCTGCGGGGCAGGCCAGGTGTCGGGCAGGCCGGGCGGCGATGTGCCCGGCGTGCGCTGGACAGCCCAGCACGACGCGCCGGGCACCTATCCGGAAGTGCGCGTGGAGCGCGGCGTGCACATCACCATGAGCGACGGGGTGGTCCTCAAGGCCGATGTGTACCGCCCCGCCGACGCGGCAGGGGTGATCGAGCAGAAGCCGCTGCCCACGATCGTGAGCCTCACGCCCTACTCCAAACTCATGACCGGCCTGATCGAGCAGGCCGCCGCCACTCCCGGCCTGCAGTCGACCGCGGTCGACATAGTGCGCCGCCTGAATCTGTCGAGCACACCCATCAGCGGTTTCGGCGATCTGATGCAGGCACTGGACGGCGGCATGATCCAGACCATGCTCGGCGTCGACCGCAAACTCATCGGCAGCGGCTACACCGTCGTGGTCGCCGACGTGCGCGGAACCGGTCAGTCGCAGGGCAAATGGGACACCCTCGGAGCCCGCGAACAGCTCGACACCCGTGAGGTGATCGAGTGGGCGGCCGCCCAGCCGTGGTCCAACGGCCGCATCGGCATGAGCGGCGGCTCGTACTCGGGCATCAACCAGCTGCGGGCCGCCGAAGACGCGCCCGCCGCGCTGCAGGCCATCTTCCCCGTGGAACCCGGCAGCGATCTGATGCGCGACGTGGTCGCCCCCGGCGGTGGCGTCGGCACGACATTCCTTCCGCTGTGGCTCAATTCGGTCAACCAGCTCAAACTCGTGCCCGACGTGGCGTCGATGATCCAGGGCACCTTCGACTGGACCTGGTTCAACGATCGCATCGCCGACCCGACGACCAATTTCGACCTGCTCGCCCAGGCCCTGCTCACCCCGTCGCTCGAGGACATGCCGCCCGCCCTCGACGGCGCGCTCGACGAGACCTCGGCGTTTCGCGAGGCGATCATGGGTCATCCGGAGAAGGTGAACGTGCCGACGTTCGTCTACGGCGGCTGGCACGACATCTTCGCCAACAGCGCGACCAAACTCTACGAACAGCTCCCGCTGCCCCCGGGCCGCAAGCAGCTGGTAGTCGGCGACACCTATCACGCCAATCCCGGTGCGGGAACCGGTGTTCCGGGGGCGCCGCCGCGGCTGGACGTGTTGCAGCGCGCCTGGTTCGACAAGTGGCTCAAGGACATCGACAGCGGTGTCGAGGCGTTCGGCCCGGTGACGGTGAAACAGCAGGGCGGCGGGTGGGTCACGCTGCGCGAGTGGCCGCAGCCGGGTGTCACGCATCGGCGGGTATATCTGTCGGCCGATCCGAGCGGGTCCACCGAGGACAGCCTGCACGACGGTTCGCTGCGTCCCACGGGCCCGGGCGCGGTCGAAAACCTCACGGTGGCACCGGGTTTGAGTACCATCTGCTCGCGGGACGCGGCGCAGGGTTCGGCCGGGATGACCGCCGCGCTCGACGCGTGCGCCAAGGACTCGCGCATCGCCGAACGCAACGCGCTCACCTTCACCAGCGCACCGGTCGCCGAGGAGACGGTGATCTCGGGCCCGATCAATGTGCGGCTCAACACGGTGCACACCGGCAGCGACGGATTCTGGAACGTCACCGTCAACGATGTCGCTCCCGACGGCACCTCTACCGTGCTCACTACCGGTCAGCTCACCTCCTCCATGCGGGCCATCGACGAACGGCGCAGCGCGCGGTCGGTGAACGGTGATCTCACCGCACCGTTCAACCCGCTCACCCTCGACCGGCTGCTGCCCGTGGTCCCCGGTGCCCCGACCGAGATCGACATCGCTGTCATCCCGACCCAGGCCGTGCTCGCACCGGGGCACCGCGTGCGGATCGACGTGTACGCGGGCAACGCGCCCAAGGCGCTGCCGTTCCGCCCGATGCTCGACGCCTCCGGGCTGGAACCGCAGCAGGTGCGCCTCGACCCGGCGGCACCGAGCTTCGTCAACCTGCCCACCGACAAGCCGATCCCGTGAGTCGGCTCAGAGCTGGGATTTCACCTCGGCGGCAATGAGTTCGAGGTGGTCGAGATCGGCCAGGTCGAGGATCTGCAGGTAGATCCGGCTCGCACCGATCTCGCGGTAGCGGGCGATCTTGTCCACCACCTCGGCGGGCGAGCCGGCCAGCCCGTTGGTCTTCAGCTCGTCGACCTCACGTCCGATCGCCGCGGCCCGGCGCGCCACCTCGGCGTCGGTGCGCCCGACGCAGGCCACGAGCGCGTTGGAATACACCAGTTCGTCGGTGCGACCGGCCGCGCGCACGGCGTCGCGGACCCGGTCGAACTGTGCCGAGCTGTCGTCCACCGAGGCGAAGGGCATATTGAATTCGGTGGCGTAGCGGGCGGCCAGGCGGGGGGTGCGGACCTTGCCGTTGCCGCCGATCACCACCGGCACCGGATCCTGCACCGGTTTCGGCAGGGCGGGGGAGTCGGTGAGCTGGTAGTGCTCGCCGTCGAAGGAGAAAGTATCGCCGACCTTGGTCGACCACAGGCCCGTGACGATCGCGAGCTGTTCTTCGAGCAGGCCGAACCTGTTGTCGGGGAATGGGATTCCGTAGGCGGCGTGCTCGGCGGCGAACCAGCCGCTGCCGAGCCCGAGCTCCACCCGGCCACCCGACATCTGGTCGACCTGGGCCACCTGGATGGCCAGCGGCCCGGGCAGCCGGAACGTGGCGGCGGTGACCAGGGTGCCCAGGCGGATGCGGGAGGTGTCGCGGGCCAGACCCGCCAGGGTGATCCAGGCGTCGGTGGGGCCGGGCAGGCCGTCGGCATCGCCCATGGCCAGATAGTGGTCGGAGCGGAAGAAGGCGTCGAAGTCGAGATCCTCGGCGGCGCGCGCCACGGCGAGCAGCGTGTCGTAGTCGGCGCCCTGCTGCGGTTCGGTGAAGATGCGGAGGTCCATGATCACCATCGTGCCCGAGACGCGCGCGGGTGTGTGAGGCTGTAGGGGGCAACGGCTCGGCGGAGGAGGATGCGGTGGGAGAACCTGTCATTGTCGTCATGGGCGTCTCCGGGTGCGGCAAGACGACCGTCGGGGCCCTGCTCGCCGACCGCCTGGACGTGCCCCACGCCGAGGGCGACGACTTCCACCCGCTGGCCAATATCGAGAAGATGGCGGCCGGGATCCCGCTCACCGACGAGGACCGGTGGCCGTGGCTCGACACGGTCGCCACCTGGCTGCACGAGCACAGCGAGACGGGCGGGGTGGCCAGCTGTTCGGCGCTGCGCCGGGTGTACCGCGACCGGCTGCGGGCCAAAGCGCCCGACACCTACTTCGTGCATCTGGCCGCCACCCGGGTGGAGCTGATGCGCCGGATGACCGGTCGCCTCGGCCATTTCATGCCGACCATCCTGCTCGACTCGCAACTGGCCACGCTCGAACCACTCGAGCAGGACGAAGCCGGTGTCGCCCTCAACGCGCTACAGCCGCCAGGGGTGCTCGTCACCGAGGCGGTCGAGAAGTGGAGAGCCGATCACCGCTGAAACAGCGGATGCAGTTGCTCGACGGGCGCGAGCATCAACCATCCGCCGATCACGGCCGCCGCCAGGCAGACCAGCGCGAAGAACAGCACCCACAGCAGCGCGGGCAGGTGGGTGAGACGGGCCAGCTGATCGGCATCGGAGTCGGTGCGTCCGGGTTGTCTGCGCCTGCCGCGCTGCAGCTCGAGCACGGGACGGACAGCGGCGGCCAGCAGGAACCACGCGGCCAGATACGCGAACCCGGCCTGGAGCAGGTCGCTGCCGTACCAGGACACCCCGAACACCAGCGCGCCGAGCACGAGCACGGTCAGCAGACCGTACACATTGCGCACCTTCACCAGCACCGCCACCAGCATGGCCAGGGTGGCCCACAACATCACCGACACCCGGCCGGAACCCAGCAGCGCCGCGTAGCCCACGCCGAGCAGCGCGGGCGCCGGATAGCCGGCCATCGCGGTGAGGATCATGCCGGGGCCGGTGGGTTTGCCACTGGACACCGTGAGACCCGAGGTGTCGGTGTGCAGCGTGATGGCGTGCAGTCTGCGCCCGGTGAGCAGCGCGAACAGCGCGTGCCCACCCTCGTGCGCCACGGTGACGGCGGCCCGGGTGATCCGCCACAGCGGCCGATACCCGACCAGGATCAGCGCCAGCGCCGCGGTGACGAGCACCAGCCACCACGGCGGCGCGGGTTGCGGTGCGAGTAAACGTTCGAACGAAGAGCTGACCGATCCGGTGTCCACCGCCGCACTGTAGCCGCGATTCGCCACGCCCACGGCCCGGTCAGCGCATGATGCGCCGATACCGTGTTCCCGCAACGCTTTCCGGGCAACAATCGCGTCCGGGCGTGGTAGCAAAGGGTATGCAGATGCGACCGCACCGATGGAACCCGCCCCGCGCGACCGCCCGGGCCGCACAGACCCAGAGCACACCCGCGCTGCCCGAGGTTCGGTTGATACCGCTGCCCGGAAAGGGACCGGAAGATGTCGTGCTGACCACCGACGGACACCTCATCACCGGCACCGAGGACGGTGCCATCTGGCGCGTCGACCCGGCCGACGGCACCGTGGAGAAGGTCGCGCACGCGCCGGGCAGGCCGCTGGGAATGCACGCGGACGCCGACGGTTCGCTACTCGTCTGCGTCGCGGGCCACGGCGTGCTCCGGCTGGGCGGGGCCGGTGCCGAACTGGAGCCGGTGATCACCGAAGTGGACGGTGAGCCGATCATCTTCCCGAGCAATGTGGTGCGCGACGACGACGGCACCGACTACTTCTCGATCTCGTCGCGGCGCTGGCCGTTCGAGCAGTGGATGGGTGACATCCTCGAGCATTCCGGCAGCGGCAGACTGGTCCGCCGCGACCCGGCGGGGCGGGTGGAGGTGCTGATCGACGGGCTGCAGTTCGCCAACGGGGTGGTGCTGGCGCCGGACCGGTCCTGTGTGCTGGTCGCCGAGACCGGCGCCTACCGGATCACGAGGTACTGGCTCTCGGGTCCCCGCGCGGGCACCGTCGACCGTCTCGTCGAGAACCTGCCCGGCTCGCCGGACAACATGCTCCTCGGCAGCGACGGCCTGATCTGGATCGGGATGGTGGCACCACGCAACCCGCTGCTCGACCGGATGCTGGCACTGCCGGGCATCTTCCGGCGCCTCACCTGGGCGCTGCCCGAGTGGCTCCGACCGGCGCCCGCCCGTTCCGCGTGGGTGATCGCGCTCGACCTGGACGGCACGGTCGTGCACGACCTGCAACGGGCGGGCGACGACTTCGCGATGGTCACCTCGGTGATCGAGCACCAGGGCACCCTGTATCTGGGCAGTCTTTCCGAATCGGCCGTCGGGGTGAGCGCGGTGCCGTGACGTGCACAGTATCGTCGATAGCCGACCCGATGAGACTGCGGAGGGATGGCTCGACGATGACCAAGCCCTGCCTGTTGCTTCAGCTTCGTCCCGAACGTGCCGCGTCCGACGACGAGTACGCCGCACTGCTGCGCGCCGCCGAGCTCACCGACGACGAGGTGGTGCGCATCGAGATGGATCGCGGGATGCCCGAGGTCGACCTGGACGACTTCTGCGCCGTGATCGTCGGCGGCGGGCCGAGTAACGTGAGCGCACCGGAACAGGACAAGTACGACTACCAGCGGCGGTTCGAACCGCCGCTGCGTGCGCTGCTCGCCGAGATCGTCGACCGGGATTTCCCGTACTTCGGTGCCTGCTACGGCCTGGGCATCCTGGCCGACGTGCTCGGCGGTGAGGTCGGCCCCGACCGCTACGGCGAAGCTGTCGGCGCGAGTACGGTCGTGTTGGCCGACGGCGCCGAGGACCCCTTGCTCACCGGCATCCCGCGTTCGTTCCGCGCCTTCGTCGGTCACAAAGAGGCCTGCCAGGGCGTGCCGCCGGGCGCGGTGCTGCTCGCCGGTTCCGAGGGTTGCCCCGTGCAGATGATCCGGGTGGGGCGCAATGTGTACGCCACCCAGTTCCATCCCGAACTCGACGGCACCGGGCTGGCCGTGCGGATCGAGGCCTACCGGCACGCGGGCTATTTCGACCCGAGCGAGGCGGACATGCTGGCCGAACTGGGTCGGCGTGAATCGGTGCCGGTGCCGCGGGAACTGTTGCGGCGCTTCATCTCGCGCTCTCGCGGGTAGCCCGGACGGTGGAGGGCAAGGGATGGTCCGGTTCCAGCGCGGGCAGGCCGTCGATGCTGGCGGAGTTGTCGCCCGCGATGCGCCGCGCGAAATCTTCGTCGGTTCGCCGGGTGTGGGCCTCGTCCAGAATGGAGCGCTCCTCGACCAGGTCCATCCTCGGCACCGACCAGCCGCACGAATCGGCGATGCGGTCGACCGAGACCACGATCACCGCGCGGATACCGGGATGCTCGGTGCCGAATCGCGCACGCAGCGTGTCGAATTCGGGGGAGTCGGGCCGCACGACCCGCCCGGTGCCGAGCAGGCGCAGGATGCGGGCGACGCGGGAGAACGAGCAGAACATCACGGTGATGCGGCCGTTGTCGCGCAGGTGCGCGATCGTCTCCGAGCCGCTGCCGAACAGATCGAGGTAGGCGACGGTGTGGTCGTCGAGGACGGCGAAGGTGTCGCGATATCCCTTGGGGGACACATTGATATGACCGCCGGCGGAGGGCGCGGTCCCTACGAAGTACATCGGCTGGTCGGCGATGAACGCCCGTAACTTGTCGTCGATCCGGTCGAACACCTTGGCCATGACGCACTTTCCGGTCCCGCCGGGCGGCGAGCTCCCCGTGGTCGAGTGTATCGACCACGACGTTGGACTCACGGTGAGAGTTATCGCAGACGGCGCCCACCGCGGTGACCGACGATGGGGCCATGACGCAGACCGCTCCCCACCCTGTCCGACAGCGCTACGCGGACCCGGACGCTGCCGTTCCCGCGCAGTGGAACTCTGTGCTGCAGGTGTTGCACGAACACAAATCGGTCCGGCGCTACCTGCCCGATCCGGTCGAACCGGAAACGATCCGGCTCCTGGTTTCGGCGGCTCAGTCCGCCCCGACCTCGTCGAACCTGCAGGCCTGGAGTGTGATCGAGGTCCGTGATCCGGCGCGACGGGCCCGGCTGGCGGCGGTGGCGGGCGGTCAGGCGCACATCGAGCAGGCGCCGGTACTGCTGGTCTGGACCGCCGACTTCGCGCGGTTGCGTCAGCTCGCCGACGATCATCGCGCGCCCCTCGACGGCGCCGACTATCTGGAATCCAGCTACGTCGGCGTGGTCGATGCCGCGCTCGCCGCCCAGAATGCCGTGATCGCCGCCGAATCGCTCGGACTCGGCACCGTCTACATCGGTGCGTTGCGCAACGACCCCGAGCGGGTCGCGGCGGAACTGAACCTGCCCGCCCACGTGTTCCCCATCTTCGGGCTGGTGGTCGGCCACCCCGACCCGACGGAGGGCACACAGGTGAAGCCGCAACTGCCGCAGGCGGCCGTGCTGCACCAGGAGACCTACGACCTACCGCGTCAGCGCGGGCCGGTCGCCGACTACGAGCAGCGGATCGGCGCGGTCTACGGCGACCAGGACCTCCCGTTCTCCTGGACCGAGCGGGTATTGGCCCGGCTCGGCTCCGAGGCCTCGCTCAACGGTCGCCACCGACTCCGGGAGTCCTTGGCGGCCATGGGGTTCCGGCTCCGCTGAGGTGGGTCAGCCGTTGATCGCCTCGGCGGTGAGTTCGAGGGAACGGATGCGGGTGTCGATGTCGTAGACGAGGGTGGTGAGCATCAGTTCGTCGGGCCGGGTGTCCTCGATGAGCTGGGCAGCCTGGGCGCGCACCGTCTCCGGCGACCCCTGCAATTGACCGGCCTTGCGCTGTGCGGCGAAGTGGCGTTCGGCATCACTACCGGGGAACCCCTCGGCCTGCTCGGGGGTGGCCAGTGCCTGCGGGCGGCCGGCGCGCAGGTTGACGAAGGCCAGGTCGCGTGGTGCGGCGAGCCGGTCGGCCTCGGCGTCGGTGTCGGCGCAGATCGCCGAGACCGCGACCATGCTGTACGGCTCGGCCAGGATCGCTGAGGGCCGGAAGTTGTCCCGGTAAAGCGCGAGCGCGGCGGCGGTGTTCTCGCCGGCGAAGTGGTGCGCGAACGCGAACGGCAATCCCAGCACCGCCGCGACCTGCGCGCTGTACCCGCTCGAGCCGAGCAACCACATCTCGGGCTGTGTACCGCGACCAGGAGTGGCGACGATGCCGTCCGCATCGGTGCCACCGAAATAACCCATCAGGGCGGTCAGCTCACGGGGAAACGATTCGGCGCCGAGACCTTCGGCGTGCCTGCGCAGCGCGCGAGCGGTAGCCGGATCGGTGCCGGGCGCGCGACCGATACCGAGATCGACGCGGCCCGGATGCAGTGCTTCGAGCGTGCCGAACTGTTCGGCGACGACCAGCGGAGCGTGGTTGGGCAGCATCACGCCACCCGATCCGACCCGGATACGCGAGGTCGACGCGGCGAGATGCGCCAGCACCACGGCGGGCGCCGAACTGGCGATGCCGGGCATGTTGTGGTGCTCGGCCACCCAGAAACGGCGCATCCCCAGCTCCTCGGCGCGCTGGGCGAAGCGGGTCGTCGCGTGCAGGGCCTCGCCTGCCGTCGCATCGGCCTGCACCGGTGCCAGATCGAGAACCGACAACGTGACCGGGCTCATGAGTCTCCTTCGCGTGAAATCCCCTCAGTAGGCCAACCGGCGCGGGGGCTCCGGTATTTCCGGCGAGCGACAGGGGTGATCGGCGGCACGGTTGCCGCGCGGTAGCGTGCAGGACTGTTCGACACGAAGGAAGGATCCCGCCATGTCCGCTGACGGTCCCGGCCTACCCACCGCCGCGCCGACCGAGACCCTCACCGCAGCGTCGGAAGAGGGTTACGCGCGCGGACTCAATCCGCGCACGATCCAGATGATCGCCATCGGCGGCGCCATCGGCACCGGCCTCTTCTACGGCTCCGGCGCGGCGATCGAACAGGCGGGCCCCTCGCTGATCCTGGCCTACCTCGCCGCCGGGCTGGCGATCTTCGTCATCATGCGCGCGCTCGGTGAGCTGCTCACCTACCGTCCGGTCTCGGGCAGCTTCGCCGAGTACGCGCACGAGTTCCTCGGCCGGTTCTCCGGATTCGCCACGGGGTGGTCCTACTGGGCGGTGTGGGTGTCGACCTGCATGGCCGAGATCACCGTCGCCGGGCACTACGTGCAGTACTGGTTCGACATTCCGCAGTGGGTGACCGCGCTGGTGGTGCTTGCGGTGCTGTTCACCGCCAACCTGATCTCGGTGCGGATCTTCGGTGAGGGCGAGTTCTGGTTCTCCGCGATCAAGGTGACCGCCATCCTGGCGATGATCCTGATCGGCATCGGTGTGCTGGTGTTCGGGTTCGGGCACGCCGCCGATCCGACGGTGACGAACCTGTGGGCCGACGGCGGGGTGTTCCCCCACGGCTTCGGACAGACCCTGCTGGTGTTGCAGATCGTCGTGTTCGCTTATGTGGGTGTCGAATTGGTCGGCGTGACGGCGGGGGAGGCCCGCGATCCGAAGACCACTCTGCGCAAGGCGATCAACACCCTGCCCTTCCGCATCGGCCTGTTCTATATCGGCGCGCTCGTGGTCATCATGTCGGTGGCGAGCTGGCGCAGCTTCCATGCCGGGCGCAGCCCGTTCGTGGAGGTGTTCGAGCAGATCGGCATCCCCGCCGCCGCGGGCATCATCAACTTCGTGCTGCTCACCGCGGCACTGTCGTCGTGCAACTCCGGCATCTACTCGACCGGCCGAATGCTGCGCAGCCTCGCGTTGCGCGACGAGGCGCCCGGCGGGTTCGCGAAACTGAGCAAGCAGTCGGTGCCGTTCGCCGGTATCTGCGCCTCGGCGGCGGCGATGGTGATCGGCGTGGTGGTGAACGTGATCTCGCCGGACAAGGCCTTCGCCTACATCACCTCGGTGAGCACGGTCGGCATCATCGTGGTGTGGAGCGTGATCCTGGTGTGCCACTTGAAGTATCGCGCCAAGGTGCGCGCGGGTGAGCTGCCCGGCAGCGACTACCGCCTGCCCTGCGCGCCCGTGACCACCTGGGCGGCTCTGGGTTTCCTCGGCCTGGTCGTGATCCTGCTGCTGTGGACCGACGGAGGGCGCACCGCGCTGGTCGTCGGTGCCGTGTGGGCCGCGCTGGTGTGCCTGGGCTACTACACCTTCGGCCGCAAGGGAGCAGCGCACACCCACTGACTCCGGTTTGCTGGAAAGCCGCTGGCAGACAAGCGTTTTCTGTCATACCCCATCGGTATCGTCGAAGTGTCACACAACTGGCCCGGCGAGTGTTGCCGGGCGGTGCGAGAACGGGGGCACGACATGAGTGACGACTTCCGCGGCGATCTGCGTCCACCACGCAGGCACGGAACCACCTGGCGCGAATCGGAATACCGGATCCTCGCCGACGACCTACGGGCCGGTGTCGATCTGGCCCGCACCGCGCGAACGCTCGGGCGCACGGAATCGGCGGTACGCACCGCACTCCGCAACTTCGTGCCACCCGAGGACCGGATATCCACGGCCGAGCGTGAACGGTGGGTGCGAACGCGCCTGGTCGCCGAACCCGAATGGGACTGGTGGGCCGTGGTGATCGACCAGCACCGCCGCTCCGGCAGCCGCTTGTGGTTCACCCGCCACGAACACTGTGCCCGGATCGGCTGGCGCCGTAAGACGCCCATGCCCGCGCTCGCCCAGGAACTCGACACCTCGGAACTCTCGGCCGCCGAGTTGCTGCGCTCACTCGGCCTCGTCGAGAGCATCGAGGAAGCCGCCGACCGACTCGGCGCCACCCCGGGACACGCACTGGCTGAACGGGTTTCGGCCCGCCGCGACCGTGCCGTCGGCGCCCGCTGGATCCTGGTGATCGACGGCGCCGCGGGCACGACCCACCCCCGCAATGCCCCGACCCGCCGCCATATCTCCCTGCACGAGACCCGCGCCGCCGCCGAAGCCGAACGCGACCGCATCCTCGCCTGGCACCAGCGCCTCACCGCCTCGGCTCGGCGTAGCGGGCCGGCAACTGGGCAGGACATCGACATCCCGTACACATACGGCGACACGACAGTCCTGCGTGACCATGGCGCACCCGCACCCGCACCCGCACCCGCAGCCGCACCGGCGGACCGGTCGCAGCGGTCGGCGCATTCGGACCCAGGCACCGCGGCTCTGCCCAGCGTCGGCGACCTCGCCGAGACGGCCCGGCCGCACCGGCAGGCGCGTGCCGATGGCGACGCCGCGGCGTCGTCCGGGCCGGGCGATGCCCGCGAGTCGGTGTGGTGGACCATCGCCGAACGCGGGCTCGGCGCGAGCACCGGACCGACTCGGTGCGGTGAGTTCGCCGCGGTGGGCAGCGGTGGTGAGGTCGCCGCGGAGGCGCTGGCGGTGGGCGACATCATCAGGGTGCCGGTTCCCGACGGGTACCTCCAGGACCGCATCATCGCGATCACTCGCGCGGGAGCGGGTGCGCCGGTCACCGTCGACCTCGCACCCGTCGCGAACTCGCGCATCCGCCGCGTCGTCGAATTCGGGGCGCAGGAGCGAGTCGAGGTGGTGCGCCACACCGAGCAACGATCCGCCTGACCGCGACCACGAACCGACGCTCGCGGCGTCCTCGGCGGACGTCGACCGGACACCCTGCCACGAACCGACGCCCGCGGCGGGCACGGCCGGCGGCGACCGACACCCTCGTATCGGCGGTGCCCGCACAACCGCCGCGTGCGCGACACCGATGACGCCCCGGCGCGGGCAGCCGTCGGTCCGGGTGTGACCGGATGTCGGTTGCCGCCGGGGTGGTCCGTCAGTCGGCGGCGGTACGTCCGGGCATGGTGGCGGCCGCCGCGAACATGATCACCGCCATGGCGAGGATGGCGGCGAACACCAGGTGGATGCCGGAGGCGAGTTCGGTGGGGGTGGGGTGGTCGGGGTCGGTGATGCCGGTGTTGACGATGGCGCCGAACACGGCGACACCGAGCGCGCTGCCGAAAGATCGGGCGAACATGTTGGCCGAGGTCACCACGCCCCGCTCCTGCCAGGGGGCGCTGTTCTGCGCCGCGATCAGGGTGGGAGAGGCGACCAGGCCCATGCCACCGCCGATCAGGAAGCACGAACCCGCGATCTGCCACGGGCTGGTCCCGGCGTCGATGAACAGTGTTGTCGCGCAACCGATGACGGCAAGCGTGCTGCCGAGCAGACCGGCGATGCGGAATCCCCAGCGCAGGTACAACCTGCCCGACAGTGTCGCCGCCAGCGGCCAGCCGAGGGTGAGCCCGCCGACGGCGAGCCCGGCGATCAGGGCGGTGGTGCCGAGGACACCCTGGGCGAAAGTCGGGACGTAGGAGGTCAATCCGAGCACCACCGCGCCGACGAGCAGCGACACCGTACTGCTGGCGATCACGATCCGGCGCGTGAAAACCCACAGCGGTAGTACCGGATTGGGCACCCGCAACTCGACGACGGCGAACACTGCGAGAACCACCGTACTGCCCACGAACAGGCCGATCGACACCGGTGAATCCCACGCCCACGCCTGCCCACCTTCGAGCAGTGCCAGGATCAGCGCCCCCGCGCCCAACGTGAGTAGCACGGCGCCGAGGTAGTCGATCCGCTGACGGCTGCGCGGCGCCGATTCGGCGAAGTGCCGCACCAACATCCACGCCGCGACCGCACACAGCGGCAGGTTGATCAGGAAGATCCACCGCCAGTCCGCGTGATCGGAGAGCAGTCCACCCAGCAGCGGTCCGAGCACCGCCGACCCGGCCCACACACCCGCCATATAGCCCTGAACCCTGGCCCGTTCGGTCAGGTTGTAGAGGTCGCTCGCGATGACCATCGTCATCGGCTGGATCGCGCCGGCGCCGATTCCCTGGATGGCACGAAAGACGATGAGCGCCAGCATGTTCGACGCCAGACCGCACAGCAGTGAGCCGACGGCGAACACGGCGATCCCGAACAGGATCACCGGCTTACGGCCCACCATGTCGGCCAGCTTGCCGTAGATCGGCACCGTGACCGCCTGTGCCAGCAGGTAGATCGAGAACAACCACGGGAACATCGCGAACCCGCCGAGCGAATCGGTGATGGTGAGCACCGCCGTGGCGATGATGGTGGAGTCGAGCGCGATCAGCGAGGTCGAGAGCATGAGCGAGGCGAGTACCGCACCCCGTTCGGATCGCAACCCGACAGCCGTGTCCGCCGTATCGGTCGCCACTGCGGTCCTTTCCTCGACTAACCAGTCGGTCCACGGTATCCGGCGCGCCCGCGTTCGCGCGCGGGGATTTCCGTGCCGGGCGGGCCCGGTGGGATCAGGCCGCCGCGAACTTGGCGGCGATCTCGGCCGCGGTGACCTTGGCCAACTCGACGAAGAACGGCACCCGTTCATCGATGATCAGCGTGACGGGCCCGCGCAGGCCGAGCGCGAATCGGCACCGCCCCTCGGAGTCGAGGATCGGCAGGCCGATGGTGCGGAATCCGGGATCGAGTTCGCGGTCGTTGAACGCGTAGCCGCGCTCGCGGGTGGTGACGAGTTCGGTGCGCAGTTCTTCGGGCCCGGTCACCGACCGTTCGGTGCCTTCTTCGTAGGGCAGCGAACGCAACTCGTCGTCATCGACATCGGACCAGGCGAGCAGCGCTTTGCCGAGCGCGCTGGCGTGCAGCGGGAGCCGGACACCCTGCAGCTTGTGCCCGTCGCTCTCGCGCCACCGGCTGGTGCCGAGCAGGACGGCGTGGATTCCGTGGCGGGTGGCCACCGAGCCGGTCGCCCCGGTGGTGGCGGCGAGCTGTTCGAGGCAGGGCTCGGCGAGGTAGATCTTGTGCTGGCGGTAGGCGATCTGGCCGTACTCGGCCAGGGCACCGCCCATGCGATACCGGCTGGACTCGGTGTCCTTCTCCAGGAAGCCCGCCTGCACCAGCGCGCCGAGCAACCGGTGTGTGGTGCTCACCGCGAGCCCTTGTGCGCGTGCGACTTCCGAGACGCCGCGTTCCTCGCCACCGCGGAAGCAGTCGAGTACAGACAGGGCTCGGGTGACGGTCTGCACGCTGGAGGTCTCCACGAACCGAAGGTAACACAGGTATGTGGGCAAGCCTGTCGATGTATTCCGATATATGGAAAGCGTTGCGTTGCAGCGACCGTGCAATCGCCATAAATCTGCGGATGCCTTCCTGTCAAGCTTTCCGATCCACGGAAAGGCATACCTCGTTCCACGCGATGTGCGCTCATACGCTCCGAGGGCATCGACCCCGTCCCGAACAGGAGCCCCGAATGTCCCGCAGGCTGTCGGCCTTCTCGCGGATCGCCCTCGCGATCGCCCCCGTCGTCGCCCTCGTCGCGGCATGTGGCTCCGGCTCGACGCCGGAACAGGGGGCAGACACCCCCTACATCCTCAAGGTCACCGACCCGGGCAACAGTGGACCGCTGGCCGTCGGCAAACGCGACGGCACCTTCGACGCGGCCCTCGCACCGCTGGGCGCCAAGATCCAATGGGTCAGCACCACACCGGGTTTCAGCTCCATGCTGAAGCTGTTCAACACCGGCGAGCTCGACGTGTCCGGCGCGGCCTTCAGTCCCGTGGTCGGCGCGCTGTCCAAGGACGTCGGTGTGAAGATCGTCGCGGTGGCCGACCCGGCGGGTCAGGATCAGAGCGGAATCGTCGTCCGGCCGGAGTCGGGGGTGACCTCGGTGGCGGGCCTCGCGGGCAAGCGGATCGCGGTGAACCCGGCAGGCAAGGGCGAGTACATCACCCTCAAAGCCCTTGCCCAGGCCGGTATTCCGGCCGATCAGGTCACCCGGGTCCCGCTGCAGCAGAAGGATGCCGCCTCGGCGTTCGCGACCGGCAAGGTCGACGCGTGGGCGTCGTTCCTCGTGCCGTACCAGGAGGCCAAGGCCGCGGGCGCGGTGGAGATCACCACCGAGAAGCAGATCGGCTCCAAGGACAACTCCGTGGTGGTGTTCCGCACCGAGATCCTCGACGAGCGCCCCGACGTGGCCGCCAAGTATCTGGAAGTGCTGCAAGGTCTCACCGCGAAGCAGAAGGCCGCACCGGCCGACTTCGAGAACGTCTTCGACAAGTCCGGTCCACGCGCGCTCACGGGTGAGCGGCTGGCCGACGCCGTCCGGGTCGGCGCGCAAGCCTCCGTGCCCCGGCTGCCTGTCGACTCCGATGCCACCGACCTGGCCGATGTGGTGAACACCTTCGCCGACAACGGCGTCATCGCCCGCCGTATCACCGCCGCCGACATCTTCTACGACCTGAAATCCAAGCTGACCCCCGAACAGCTCGCCGCGCTGAAGGACAAGTGAGGTGAGCACCCTCGTTCTTGCCGCGCCCCGTGTCCGGCGCACCCGGGAGCGGCCACGCTGGTTGTCGCTCGGTCTGCGCGCGCTGCTACCCGTCCTCATCGTGCTCGCCTGGTGGGCGGGTTTGGCAAGCGGCGCCATCTCACCGCGGGTGATCGCCGGACCCGGCGCCGTCTGGTCCGCGCTGGTCGAGCTGGCGGGCAGCGGTCAACTGCTCGACTTCGCCCTCGCCTCGTTCGGCCGGGCGGCCGCGGGGGTGGCGATCGGGGTCGGCGTCGGGCTGGTCCTCGGCCTGCTGTCGGGGTTGTCCGCCCTCGGTGAGGAACTGGTCGACTCGACCATGCAGATCGTGCGTGCTGTGCCGTTCCTGGCACTTGTCCCGTTGTTCATCGCCTGGTTCGGCATCGACGAGCTCTACAAGGTGCTGCTGATCGCGGTGGCGACCACCGCCCCGATGTACGCCTACACCTACCTGGGCGTGCGCAATGTCGACCGGAAGATGGTCGAGGCGGCACGCAGTTTCGGCCTCACCGGAACCCGGCTCGTCGTCGAGGTGATCGTGCCCGCCGCGCTGCCCGGCATCCTGATGGCGCTGCGGGTGTGCTTGTCGATCAGCATCACCGCGCTGATCGCCGCCGAACAAGTCGGTACCCAGCAGGGCGTCGGCTACCTGGTGACGCTGGCCCAGGAATACAACCGCACCGACTACATGGTGCTGTGCGTGGTCCTCTACGCGCTGCTCGGTCTGGTGTTCGACGCACTCGTACGGCTCGCGGAACGGTACGCGATGCCCTGGCGCAAGCAGGTGGCGATCCGATGACGACAACAGCAGCCGCCCCGATCGAGGTAGCGGCGGACCCGGTGGCGGTGTCGATCACCGGTCTACGCAAGGCCTTCGGCGACAAGACCGTGCTCGACGGCGTGGACCTCACCATCCGCCGCGGCGAGTCCGTGGTGCTGCTCGGCCCGAGCGGCACCGGCAAGACCACGCTGCTGCGCCTGCTCACCGGGCTCGAAACACCGGACGGCGGCGAGGTTCTCGTACCGCCGCGCCGCACGACCGTCTACCAGGAACCGCGCCTGATCCCGTCGAAGCGGGTGCTGGCCAACGTGATCGTCGGCCTGCGGCGCGGCAAGGCACAGCGCGAAGCGGGCCTGCGCGCGTTGACCGAAGTGCACCTCGACGGCAAGGCGGGTCAGTGGCCCGCCACCTTGTCCGGTGGCGAGGCGCAGCGTGCCGCCTTGGCGAGGGCCCTGGTGCGTGAACCGGAACTGCTGCTGCTCGACGAGCCGTTCGCGGCACTCGACGCGCTGACCCGGCTGCGCATGCAGGACCTGGTCGGCGATCTCGTCGCCCGCCACCGGCCCGCCGTACTCATGGTCACCCACGACGTCGACGAGGCGATCCGGCTCGCCGACCGGGTGATCATCCTCGACCGCGGCCGTTTCGCCGTGGACGAGACCGTCGACCTACCCCACCCGCGCGATCACGCGGCACCCGAAACCCTCGGCTACCGAACGCGATTCCTCGCCCAACTCGGTGTCGGACCACATGCAAGGAGCCTGTCATGACCGAAACCCTGTGGTACACCCGCTGCCCCGTGCCCACCGCGAGCGGGCTCGCGCACAGCCTCGGCTGGCTCGGTGAGACCGCCGCGAACGCGGGCCTCGAGTTCGGCGTGCTGCAGGACGCGGGCCCCGAACTCGCCGGGCACCACTTCCTGCACGATCTGTCCGGCCTGATCCGCGAGGGCGGAAACGTGCCCGCCCTCGCCGCACGCGCACAGGGTTCACCGACCCGCCTGATCGGACTCACCTGGATCGACGAGTCCCAGGCGATCCTGGTCGGCCCCGATTCGCCGGTCACCGATGCCGCCGGGCTCGCCGGGCTGCGCATCGGCGTCCCCGCCTGGGCGCAAGACCAGGCCCGCAGCTTCCCGCGAGCGATGGCGCTGCACGGTTTCGCCAACGCCCTGCGCCCGGCCGGGCTGACCCTGGCCGATGTGCGCGTCGTCGAGCTGGCGGTCGAGCCGGACCCGCAGGTGCGCACCGAGATCCAGAGCGCTCGTCGCTCGACGACCTGGGGTGTGGACGAACTCCTCGACGGCAGGGTCGACGCGATCTACGTCAAGGGCGCTCGCGCCAAGGAGGTGGCCGCCGAGCACGGTCTGCGCGTGGCGGTCGACCTCGATGCCTCGGCCACCAAGCGCCTGCGGGTCAACAACGGCACCCCGCGCCCGATCACGGTCCACGCCGACCTGCTCGAGTCCCGGCCCGAGGTCGTCGTCGGTTTCCTCGCGCAGAGCCTGCGCGCCGCCGACTGGGCCGCCGGTGACCTCGACGGTGTCCGCGCGGTGCTCCAGCGCGAAACGCTGTCCGGCCCGGCCGGTGTCGTCGCGGCCTACGGCGCCGAGTTCCACCGCGGCCTGCATCCCTCGCTCACCGACGAACGGGTCGAACTGCTCGGTGTGCAGAAGCAGTTCCTCTACACCCACGGCTTCCTGGCCGCCGATTTCGATCTCGAATCCTGGGTCGCCCCTGAGCCGTTGGCCCGTGCGCGTGAGATCGTCGCCGCCGAGCGGGTGCCGGCATGACCGATTTCCTGTGGCGGCTGCCCAGCCGTGGTGACGGACGACGCGCCGATCCGGCGCTGCGTGGCCGCGGCGGGTTCGGACCGCCGAACCCCGTTGTCGAGACCACCGATCCGCGGCCGGGTCGCTTCGGCCCGTTCGACGACCTCGCCCAGATCGTCGACGCCGCCGAACTCACCGGCTTCGACGGCGTGCTCGCACCCTACGACCCGCTCGGCGAGGAATCCTGGATCGTGGCGGCCGCCGCCCTACGCGCCACCCGCTACACGCGCGTAACAGTCGAATTCCAGCCCGCGTTCGGCACCCCGGTGTACGCGGCCAAGGTGTCGGCGACCCTGCAGCGGCACTCGGCGGGGCGGCTGAACTGGCGCTTGGCCGTCGACACCGACGCGGCCGAGGCCCGGGCGCGCGGTGACCGGCTCACCGGCGACGAACGCTACGACCGCGCCGCGGAATTCCTCACGGTCGCACGCGGTGTCTGGAACGAGAACGAGGTCGGCGCAGCGGGATTCGCGGGCACCGGCTTCGATTACGCCGGTCGCTACTACGACGTGGTCGACGGTGGCTTCCGCGGCATCCTGTCCGGACTGCCGTTCCCGGCGGTGCATCTGAGCGGCACCACGCCCGCCGCCCTCGCACTCTCGGCCGCTCACGGCGATGTCCACCTGTTCGCCGAACACGAAGACGGCATCACCGGTGCGGTCACCGAGTTGGGGGAGCGGGCCGCCGCGTCCGGCCGCCACGTGCGGGTCGGCCTCGAGTTGCCGATCATCGCCAGGGAGACCGAGGCCGAAGCCTGGGCCAGGGTGCATCGGCAGTGGGCCGAACTCGACCGACCCGACAAGGTCGCCGACCACACCCTCGGTGAGGGACGCTGGTCCGGGTTCCACGCGTTCGGCTACGACCAGCGCATCGGCCTCGTCGGCAGCTACGCGCAGGTAGCGCAACACCTTTCGGATTACGCGGCCGCGGGCGTACAGACCTTCGTGCTGTCGGGCCACCCCGCTATCGAGGAGATCCACCGCGCGGGCGAGCACCTGTTGTTCCTCGCCGACCCGACCGCCCGCACCCTCGCTCAGGAGGTCACCGCATGACCATCGATGTCTACTGGCGCATCGGCATGGAAGGCGACCACGCCTCGCTGCGGACCCCACGTCGTTACAACCGGGGCAACGCGGGCGGTTACGGTCCGGGCAATATCGCACCGGCCGTGCGGAACGGCGCGCTCGACGAGTACACCTACCTCGATCACGTCGCCGCGGTCGCCAAGGCCACGGAATCGGCGGGGTTCCTCGGCGGGTTGCTGCCGTCGTTCCCGGTGACCGACGACCCGTGGGCCTTCGCCGCCGCGCTGGCCGCCGAGACCACCACCTACCGCTTCATGGTCGCGTTCCAGCCCGGCTTCCTGCACCCGGTGCAGGCGGCGCGCATGTCGGCGAGCCTGCGGCGCGCCACGGGCGGGCGGCTGGTCTACAACATCATCAGCGGTGGTGGCGGTCCGGCCCAATTGTGGTGGGGCGACAAGGTGTCCCACGACGACCGCTATGCGCGGACGAGCGAGTTCCTCGACGTGCTGCGCGGCGTCTGGGATGGTGAGCCCTTCGATCACGACGGCCGCTTCTTCCGCACCGAAGGCGCCGCACTGCCACCCGGGCTGGCCGGTCAGCCCTTCCCCGAGGTGTACTTCTCCGGTTCGTCGGGTGCCGCCGTGGCCGCCGCGGGTCGCCACGCCGACTACTACCTGTCCTGGCTCGAGCCCTACGCCGACCTGCGCGCCAAGTTCGACGGTGTGCGGCGCAACGCCGAAATCACCGGGCGCACACCGAAGTTCGCCGTCCGCATCGACATCGTCGCCCGCCACACCGAGGAAGCCGCGTGGGCCGAGATCGAGCAGGGCTGGGCTTTCGTCGATCGCGACGCCGCCAACCGTGCGGCCCAGGGCGACTCGGTCGGCGCCGCCCGGATCAAGGGCTGGGTGCCCGAGAACATCACCGGCTACCGCGATCTGGAAGTCCAGCCCAATGTCTGGTGCGGTTTCAGCCTGATCCGGGGCGGTCCGGCGTTCGGCCTGGTCGGCAGCTACGAACAGGTCGCCCAGCGGCTCGACGAATTGATCGACCTCGGCGTCGACGCCTTCATCCTCGCGGGCAACCCGCACCTGGAAGAGGCCTACCGGGTCGGTGAGGAAGTACTGCCGCTGCTCGGCCGCTCCCGGCTCACCGCCCCGCCCACCGACACCGTCCTCGCGACGGCCCGATAACCACAGGAGTGCCCATGACCACCACCGAAACCCTGCTGCCGGAGACCGTGACAGCCTTCGTCGCGGCGGCTACCCACGACGCCGAGACCGCGTTCCGGGTCTTCCGGGAGACCGGAACCGTCACCGGCAACGGCACCGTCAACTTCGTCGAGCGCGTGCCGGGTACCGAGATCGCCGTCGCCCTCAACGAACCCGGCCCCTGGGCCACCGACCGCACGGTCGAACCCGTCGTGGCGACCTTCGACGGAGAAGTGCTGTCCGGCAAGGGCTCCGCTGGATTCGTCACCGGCTACGCGAAGGTCTTCCGCGCGCACCCGGAGATCACCTCGGTCGTGCACATCCACACGCCCTGGCTGGGTGGCTGGGCCCAGACCCACCGCACCCTGCCCATCCGCTACGCCGCCTCCCAGCGGCTCACCCTGTCGCGCGAGATCCCGCCGCACATCGACCGCACCATCGGCGCGGGCGAGTTCATCCTGAGCAAGCTCGAGACCGACCCGCACCTGGCCGCCATCTTCGAGGCGAACGGCGGGGCCAATGTGATCGGCCGTGCCGGTCTGCTGGAACTGGCGAAATTCGTGGTGCTGCTCGAGGAGGGTGCGCAGTATCAGGCGATCGCCGAAACCCTCGGCGGTTCGGTGGAATTCGATCCGTCGAACCTGGCGGTGCAGTGGCAGCGCAGCGGGCTGGCCGACGAAGCCCGCCGCCTCGGCCTGATCGGAGACGCGCGATGAGCATCCGGGTCGGCTACTTCCCGCACAACAACTCGCTGTTCGTCCTGCGCCACCGCGGCATTCTCGAACGGCTGCTGCCCGAGGTCGAATGGGTCGACCTGCGCGAGCTGCCCCGGCCCACGCGGGTCGATCCCAAAACCGCACTGCCCGGCGAGCATTCGGACTGGCTGTTCACCGAGGGCGGCTACGACATCATCGGCACCGGTTTCACCCCACCGCTCACCGCGCTCGCCAACGGCCGCGACATCGTCTACCTCGGCATCTCGGGACCGCGGGTGGAGAACGGCAGGCTGGTCGCGACCGCCGCGAGCGGCATCACCTCCGCCGCCGATCTGCGGGGCAAGCGGGTAGGCATCGCCCACGGTTCGTGGCAGACCACGCTGCTGCTGTTCGCCCTCGACAAGGTCGGTCTGACCTGGGCGGATGTCGAGCCGATCGACGTGGACGTGCGCGACGGTGGTGCGGCACTGCTGGCCGGTGACCTCGATGCCTGGGTCGGCACCTACCCGGGTCTGCACGAGATCGAGGCCGCCACCGAACTCACCACGCTGGTCGACACCGCCTCGGTCTTCAGTCACCCGTCCCTGTGGTTCACCCGCCGCGATCTGGCCGAAGATGATCCCGACACCGTGGAGGCGGTGCTGGCGGCGCTGCGGGAATCCGACGCCTGGATCGTCGAGAACCCGCGGGCCGCGGCACAGTATTTCGTCGACGACGCGCTTCGCCACGGGATCCCCGCCGATCTCGACGCCTGGGAAGCGGCGCTGCGCGGGCGCCCGTTCGGCGTGCACTCCGTGAACGAGGGCTTCCTCGACGAACAGCAGCGGGCCGCCGACCTCCTCGCCGCGAACGGGCTGCTCCCGCGTGCTGTCGAGGTGCGCTCGGCGGTGCTCCCGTGGATCGGAGAGCTGATCGGCGAACAGGCCACCACCACGATCTGAGCCTCCGCATCCGATGCCGCTGGGCGGCCGATTCGGGCGCCCAGTGGCATCGGATGCGATCGCAGTCCGCTCTCGGCGCAGGTCTCGGTGCGTGGCCGGCGATTCGCCGCCGCCGACGTGCGGCGTGCCGGTCGGCGACGGTTCGTCGCAGATCAACTCCGCCGCGACCCCGTCACCCACACCGGTCCGGTGAGCAACCAGATCATTGTGATCACGCCGAGCGAACCGAAGGTCCCCATCAGCTGTTCGCGCTGCTCGGCGTCGGCCACGGTGTAGCTCAGCGCCAGGGTGAGCGCGCCCGCGATGGCGGCCGCGCCGAGCCAGCGGGCGAAATCGGCCCATTCTTTGCGTGTGCGTTCCGGCCCGTATTTCGGCACCCGGACAGGCGCGGGTCCGCCGGCGAAGCGGTGGGCGAAGCGCTCGTCCAGCCACCGGATCATGCGCGGTCCGAACATCACCGTGCACCCGAGGTAGATACCGGCGATCCGGTGCGCGAACGTCACTTCACCGCCCCGGTGCAGGTCGATCGCGACGGCGACCACCAGCACCACGTCCAGCGCGGGAACCAGTGCGAGGGTGACGGTGCTGGCACGCCGCAACCGCAGCAGGTAGCGCAGGGCCAACCCGCCCACCACCAGCACCCAGAAGCCGATTTCGCACCCCGCGATCGTCAGCAGTACCGGGTTCGTCAGTTCGTTCATGCGTTCAGGGTGCCGAACCGGATGTGGTGGGCACATCCGGCTTCCGGTCGCGGGCGGGTCCGACCTTCGGGGGACGTCTTGCACCGCCCGATGTGCTGGAATGAGCAGATGCCCACCGTCCGCGCGCCCATGGACCGGCTCGTGGAGGCGTTCGACAGTGCCACCTCGGCGGCCGTCGGGGTCTTCCTCGTCGGGTTGCTGCTGTGGGGGGTCGGTGGCTGGTCCATCGTCGTCGACCGCGATCTCTACCCGCCCGCCGCGAAACTGGCCCTGCTGTTCGCCGCCCTCGCCATCCAACTCACCGCGCAGCGCAGGCCCGCGCTCGCCTTCGGCCTGATGATCGTGTTGCTGGCGGGCGACTTCGTCTATGGGCCCTCGCTGCCGCTGTGGATCGCGCTGACCGACGTGATCTTCCTGGCGGTGAGCACCGGGTCGGCCCGGCTGTCGGTGGTGGTCGGCTGGTTCGCGTTCCTGGTGACCGTCGGTGGAGCGCTGCTCGCCCTGGCCCTGCTCGGGGTGCGGGCCGCGCTCTACGCCGGTCTGATCGGGGTCGCGCTCACCTGGTCGCCCCTCGGCTACGGCCGGGCAGTGCGTGCCTCCCGGCGGATGGTCGACGCCGAACGCGACGCCGGGCGCGCCGAACTCGCCGCGCGCGACGCCGAACGGTCCGCCGCCATCGGGGAGGAGCGCAGGCGCCTGGCCCGCGATCTGCACGACGCGGTCGCCGGTCACGTCTCGGCCGTCGCCATCCTCGCCGAGGTCGCGCAGCGCGACCCGGGCAATATCGGTGTCCTGCAAACGATCCGGTCGAGCAGCCTGGCCGCCATGGAGGAGATGCGGACCACGATCGAACTGCTCACCGGACCCGACGACAGCGCCGTCACGACCCGGCTGGCCTCGCTGGACGGCCTGATCGAGGCGGCCGAGGCGGCGGGCGGGTCGGTGACGCTGCGACGACCCGACGACCTGTCGATGCCGCTGGCGATCGAGGCCGTGGTCACCCGGATCCTCGGCGAGACCATCACCAACGCGACCAAACACGCACCGGGCGCACCCCTGGACATCGAACTACGCCGGGAGGGCGCCGGGTTGGTGGTCGAGGCGAGCAATCCCCTCGGTTCCGAGGTGGCGACAGGCCACGGAAACGGATTGCGCAACATGATGTTCCGCGCCGAATCGATGGACGGCACCGCGACGGCGGGCGCCCGCGACGGCCGATGGCATGTTCGGGTCCGGATCCCCTTGGAGGCCAGATGACGGTGACCGTGCTGGTGGCCGACGATCACGCCGCGATCCGCGCGGGCCTGAAAATGCTGCTCGAGGCCACCGGGGAGGTGCGGGTGGTCGGTGAAGCGGCCGACGGTGCCGCGGCCGTTCGCCAGGCCAAGGCGCTGAGCCCCGACGTCGTCCTGATGGACGTGCGCATGCCCCGCGTCGACGGCCTGGCGGCCACGGCGGCCGTCGTCGCGGAGACCAGCGCGAAAGTCCTGGTCCTCACCACCTTCGCCATCGACGACTACGTGCTCGGCGCGCTGTCGGCAGGCGCGAGCGGATTCCTGCTGAAATCGGTGGGCGGCGACGACCTGGTCCGCGCCGTCCGGGCGGTGGCCGACGGTGACGCGGTGCTCGACCCCAAGGTGACCCGTGCGGTGATCGCCGCCCTCCCACGCGCCGAGGAAACCGCCCCACCCGACCTCTCGGCCCTCACCGACCGCGAACGGCAGGTGCTGGCCGGTCTCGGCGCCGGCTTGTCCAATATGCAGATCGGCACCCGTCTGCGAATCGGTGAGGCGACGGTGAAAACGCACGTCTCGCGGGTGCTGAGCAAGCTGGGCGTGCAGTCACGCGTGCAGGCCGCTGTCATCGCGGCACAGGTCGGTCTCGAATTTCCGTGACGCCAATTCGTGCCGTTTGAAACGGGCACGCCGGTTCAATACCCATGTCAGGGCGCGGAGGTGGCCTGCGGAGTGTCGCGCACGCCACCCGACCCGCCTGAGGTTGAATATTCAATAGATCTGGCTCTACCGCGTCACGCGTTCTCGACATCGGCGTCACAACGAACAACCGACGAAGGAGCAACGATCGTGAGCATGATCCTGGCCGCTGTGCACGACACCTATGGCATCGTTCTCGCGCAGGTGGGCAACCCGACGCCGGAGGCGCCGCCCATGGCCGACAAGGTGCTGCAGCTCGGCCGGTACTTCACCTGGATGATTCTGCTGTCCGGCGTCACCGCCATCACCTACGGCGGCGGCCGCTTCGCCTGGGAGAAGTGGAACGGCGGCGGCCTGCAGTCACCCAAGATGATCGCCAGCGCGATGGCGGGTGGCGCGGTCGCCACCAGCGCGGGCACCATCATGAACGCGGTCATCGGAGCCTGATCCGCCCGCGCCGATCGGGCACAGTGGTGGAGTGAGTGTTCACGTAGCCACCCTGCACACCGACGAAGATCTCCATGCGGCGAGCGCGGTGTTCCGCGCGGCGATGGTCGGCCTGCCACCTTCCCCGCCCGACAGCGACCACCTGTCCGAACCCGGACGCACGCTCGGCGCCCGCATCGACGGGCAGTTGGTCGGCACCGCCGAGTCCTATACGAGCTGGCTGGTAGTGCCGGGCGGCACGCGGGTGCCGCACGCCGCCGTCACCCATGTCGGTGTCCTGCCAACCCATACGCGCCGCGGCGTGCTCACCAGCCTGCTGCGCACCCAGCTCCACGACATCGCCGACCGCGGTGAAGTCGTCGCCACCCTGCGCGCGTCGGAGGGTTCCATCTACGAACGCTTCGGCTACGGAGTGGCCAGTTCCTTCGCGACCTTCGACATCCGTCGCTCCCGTGCTCGCCTGCGTGACACCGTGCCCGGCTCCGGGCCGGTGCGGTTCGTCGAGCCTGGTCAGGCCTGGAAACTGTTCCCGCAGATCTACGCCACCGCCGATGTCTCCTGGACCGGTGCGATCGCCCGTCCCGAGTACTGGTGGACACGGCGCGAACTCGGCGCGACCCCGCCGCTGTACACCGTGACGCACGGCCCCGCCGGTGCCGAGGACGGTTTCGCCCGCTACCACCCCGTCGACACCGCGAGCTGGTTCACAAGTCCCGAACGGGTGATCGTGGTGGACGACCTGGTGGCGACCACCCCGCAGGCCTACATCGGGTTGATCCGACACCTGCTCACCGTCGATCTGGTCGACAAGATGACCATTGCCTTCGCCCCGGTCGATGCGCCGCTGCGGCACCTGTTCGCCGACGAACGCGCGGTCCAGGTCGCTGCCGTGCGAGACGAGACCTGGTTGCGGCTGGTCGATGTGGCTGCGGCGCTGGCCCGTCGTATCTACCGGGACGCGCCGCCGGTGATCATCGAGGTCGACGACGCGATCCTGTCCGCCAATACGGGCAGGTACCGGGTCGCAGCCGACGCGGTTACCCGCGTGGACGACGCACCCGACGTGAGCGTCGATGTCGCCACCCTCGGCGCGGTCTACCTCGGCGGGTCGACGTGGGCGCAACTGGCCCTCGCTGGCCGCGTCGTCGAGCACCGCCCCGGCTCCGTGGACGCCGCCGACGCCCTGTTCGCCACGCCCACACAGCCTTTCAGCGGCACCTTCTTCTGATTCACGGACGGAAGAGCTGCTCGCTGGGGCCGAGCGGACGCAGGGTTCGCGACACCTGGGCGACCAGTTGCCACGGTCGCTTCGCGTCGGTCGAGGCTTTGCCGCTGGTGAGGATTGCCCCGGACAGTCCGCGGATAGGGTCGGCCCAGCCGTACTGGGTCGTCAAACCGCTTCGCCCGAAATGGAATTCGGTGTCGAGGCCGAACTTCGATCGCCGCGCGCCCAGTTCGAAACCGGCGCGGCTCACCCGGCCCGCGGCACCGGGCATGCGGTCCGCCGGGCTGATCGCCGTGCGCACGGTGTCGGGTTCGAGGATCCTGATTCCGTCCAATTCGCCACCCCGCGCGAGGATTTCGTAGAACCGGGACAACTCCTCGGCGGTGGTCACCAGGTTGCCCGACGGCAGTTCGGCGGTGAGGAAGGCGTCGTTGGTCGCCTTGGACGCCTTGTCCATGCGCCCGCCGACCGCCTTGTTCGTCAGGAACAGCATCAGCCGCGAAGGCGGGGGACCAGTCTTGACGCTCGGCACCACCTTGTCGACGTCGGCCGGGTCGACCCCGAAGTTGTTCCAGCGGAAGCCCAGTGGCGTGAGGACCTGCTCGGCCAAGTGCTCGCGCATCCGCTTGCCGGTCGCCCGCTGCACGAGCAGCCGCTGGATGAGCCCGCTCGTCAGCGCGTGATACACGCGGAAGCGCCCCGATGGCCAGCTGGGCCGCAGTGCGATGAGCGCCTCGACCGCGAGGTCTTCGTCGATCGCCAGCTGCGCCCCCTGGTAGGGCGGGGTGATGAACGGGATGCCCGCCGAATGCGACAGCACATCACCGATGGTGATTGCGCCCTTGCGATGCGAGGCGAACTCCGGGATGTAGTCGCACACAGGATCGTTCGCCGCGAACGCACCCTGCTCGATCAGGATCGACATCACCGTCGCGGCAACACCTTTCGCGGTGGAGAACCCGCAGAACGGTGTCTCCGGGGTGGCGAGGATCTTCTCCGCATCGGGCCCGTCGGTAGGTGCGTTGCCCCACCCGTGCCCGATGGCCCGGTTCAGCACGATCTTCCCGTTGCGGCGCAGACACACCTGAATGGCCGGTGTGGTGCCCATCGAATACCAGTCCCGCACCGAGGCCCACAACGCCTCGACATCTGCACGGGTGGACCCGGCGTCGGCCGGATCGTCCTCGTACCCGACGGTCGTCACCGAGTCCAGATCGTCGGCAATTGTCACCAGTGCGCCGCCAAGAGCGTTCATCAGGCCAGCCTACCGACGCCGGCTCCTGACCTGCTCCCATCAGTGAAGCACGCTCACGTCAGCGGTCGCCATTCGTAAGGCACGCGGCCAAAGCTCTAACCAGCGTCGCAGGTTCGATTCCCCGGCGGGGCGCATCGAAGATGGGAACGGAGACGACCTGCGGTTTTCGCGCGGTCAGCTAAGGATCGAAGCCGACTACGGGCTGTAGGCGGGCGCTGTGGTGATCATGAGATATGTGAATTGACCGCAAACCGGACGCGAGGTCGCTCGTGCCGCTACACGACCCGACACCCGCGATCGGCACGGAAACTGGTGCGGTTCGTGGGCTTCGCTATCGACGGCACGCTCAAGGACTACCGCGAGGTCAGACGTTACGCGCGCCGAGGAACGTCAATGAATCGTTCGCAGCGCCTACCCGCATAGGATCTTCGCCCGGCACGCCCACCGTGGCGCTCACGCTGTTCGGCAGGCACCGCTACGCCGACCCCTATAAAGAGTCCAACGAGGTCGGTTCGATTGGGAACGCGGAGCGTGAGGTGGGAGCCGGGACTGCGGTTGGTAGTCGAGGTCTTCGTCAGCGCCGACATGCCATAGCGTCGCCGCATCCGGATGCAGAGCCGTTGCTATGCCGGGTGAGACATAAGACACGATCTGGCGCTCTGCCTTGCAACCATACCCTCCCGTAAAGGTAGGGTTTCGATCGCGGAACGGTAGCTGATGTATCTGCCAATGCGGTCAGTACGAGTCAGCCTTCACCCTTGCGAGGTGTTCTCTCGCATCCCGATGACTTTCTGTCCGATGTGTGCCCGAGGCGCTGGCGTCCGGGTGCACCTGCGTGCGCGTGATAATTGGAATGGAGTGCCGATGGTGTCGACGACACATCGACCGGTTGATGAAGGATCGGTACTGGTCGCGTTGCGCAGCCCGAAACGGCTGAAGACCGAGGTGCTGGCCGGTTTGGTGGTCGCGCTGGCGTTGATCCCGGAGGCGATCTCGTTCTCGATCATCGCCGGGGTCGACCCGAGCGTCGGTCTGTTCGCCTCGTTCACGATGGCGGTGACGATCGCGATCGTCGGTGGTCGCCGGGCGATGATCTCGGCCGCGACCGGTGCTGTCGCTCTGGTGATCGCACCGGTGGTCGCCGAACATGGCCTGGACTACCTGATCGCGACGGTGATCCTCGCCGGTGTGCTGCAGATCGTGCTCAGCGTGGTCGGCGTCGCCCGGCTGATGCGGTTCATTCCGCGCAGCGTGATGGTCGGGTTCGTCAACGCCCTCGCCATCCTGATTTTCACCGCGCAGATCCCGCACCTGCTCGGAGTGCCCTGGCTGGTGTATCCAATGGTCGCGCTGGGCATCGTGATCATGGTGTTTCTGCCCAAGCTGTCGAATGTTGTTCCGGCGCCACTGGTCGCGATCGTGCTGCTCACCGCGGCCACCATCGTGTTCTCGCTCAACGTGCCCAATGTCGGCGACGAGGGCGAGTTGCCGTCGAGTCTGCCGTCCTGGCTGATCCCCGACGTCCCCTTCACCCTCGACACGTTGAGCATCATCGCGCCCTACGCGCTGGCGATGGCGCTGGTCGGCCTGCTCGAGTCGTTGATGACGGCCAAGCTGGTCGACGACATCACCGATACCCATTCCGACAAGACCCGTGAGGGCTGGGGCCAGGGTGTGGCCAACGTTGTGACCGGTTTCTTCGGTGGCATGGGCGGTTGCGCGATGATCGGCCAGACCATGATCAATGTGAAATCCTCCGGTGCGCGCACCCGCATCTCGACGTTCCTGGCCGGGGTGTTCTTGCTGATCCTGGTCGTCGGACTCGGTGATGTGGTCGCGCTGATCCCGATGGCCGCATTGGTCGCGGTGATGATCATGGTCTCGGTCGGCACCATGGACTGGCACTCGATCGCCCCGAAAACCCTGCGGCGCATGCCGATCGCCGAAACCACCGTCATGGCGGTCACCGTCGCGGTCACCGTGGCGACCCACAATCTCGCCTACGGCGTGATCGCCGGCGTGCTCACGGCGATGGTCGCGTTCGCTCACCGAGTCGCGCACTTCACCGAGGTCGACAAGGTTTCCGACTCCGACACCGATCACGACGGTGCCATCGACACCCGCGTCTACAAGGTGCGCGGAGAGTTGTTCTTCGCCTCGAGCAACGACCTGGTCTACCAGTTCGACTACGTCGACGATCCGGCCAATATCGTGATCGACATGTCGGATGCGCACATCTGGGACGCCTCGACCGTGGCCACCCTCGACGCGATCACCACCAAGTACGAGTCCAAGGGCAAGAACGTCGAGATCATCGGACTCAACGCGGCCTCGGAAGCACGTCACGACAGGTTGTCCGGGCACCTGGTCGGAGGGCACTGAGGTGGGTACCGACGCCGGCGGTTACCTGCAGATCGGGCAGGTCGCCGAGCGCACCGAGCTCTCGCTCAAGTCGATCCGCCACTGGGACGAGGTCGGGCTGGTCCAGCCCTCGGCCCGCTCGGCGGGCGGGTTCCGGCTTTATACCGAGGCCGATGTCAATCGGGTGCTGGTCATCCGCCGGATGAAGCCCCTCGGATTCACCCTCGCGGAGATGAAGCAGTTGCTCGACGCGGTCGACGTGCTCGACGACCCCTCGGCCGACCCGGCCGCGCGGGAGGCGGCGCAGGCGGATCTGCTCACGTTCCGGGACAAAGCTGCCGACAGCGCCGACCGGCTACGGAAGCATCTGGCCTACGCCGAGGAGCTCACCGACTTGCTCACCACACGCTCCTCGGAACCCCCTGCATGAACTGACTGCTCGCCGCCGTATCGCCGGACTTCCCCGGTGGGGCCATCGATCCGAATGACGACGATCCCGGCGAGGATGGCGGCCGCGATCGCGGCGAGTGGGTATCCGGTGGTGAATGGAGGCCGCCATCAGCGGCCCGAACATCAGCGGCGACCCGAACTGGCTGGTGAACATCGCCGTGCCTGACAACGAGGTCGTCGGCCCGTTGCCGGGCGGCCGGTGGTCCGCCAGTCGGTCAGTGCTCGTCGGCAGGTTCGTGACTGCCCGAGGTCGGTGCTTGCTGCGACGGTTCAACCGTGAAGACTCGATCGAGGTGATATCTCACCACTGCGGTGGCGGTGCTCGCGCTGTGCTGGCCGATGAGCACACTCGTGCCGAGGCCGTGGGTGAGCATGACCAGTCGGGTCGCTTCGGCGGCCACCTCGATGCCCTCAGCGAGCTCGCCTAGCCGTTGCGCCTGGCCGAGTGCCTGAGCGATCCGCCCTTCGAGACGGTCGATGTTCGCGACGAAAGGGTGTTGCGCGAGTTCGGGATCGGTCATGGCCAGGACCGCGTACGAGGTGCCGATCAGATGGAAGGCGCGGCTGGGTGCGTCGGTGGGTAGGGCTTCGGCGCAGAATGCCTCGACGAGCACGCGGCTCGGTGGGGGATCGGGCAGGCCGGCGAGTCGCTGTTGCCATCGAGTGTGGCTGAGCTGTTCGAGGTGGTTCAACGTACCGGTGAGCAGCTCGGCCTTCGTAGCGAAGTAGTACTGCACGAACCGTATCGAGGAACCGGCTTCGGCTGCCACGGCGCGAATCGTCACCGCGTGTAGCCCGTCTCGGGCAGCGACCCGTACGACCGCATCGGCGATTTCGGCCCGTCGTTGGGCGTGGTCCACGGTTCTGGGCACGGCATCCCCTCTCGACGGCACCACCATCTCGGTGATACACATGTATTGGATACAACTGTATCAATCGGGAGGTGGGTATGCGGCGACCCGATACAGACGAGAGAGCGGCGGCCGTTCCGGCACGCGCGGTCGCGCTGATGTCGGTGGTGTGCGCGGCGCAGTTCATGGTGGTGCTCGACGTCTCGGTGGTGAATGTTGCGTTGCCGTCGGTGCGGACGTCGCTGGGCTTCACCGATTCCGGGCTCGGGTGGGTGGTCAACGCCTATGCGCTGGTGTTCGCGGGCCTGCTGCTGGTCGGTGGTCGCCTGGCCGACCTCTATGGGCGCAAGCACGTTTTCCTCGCCGGGCTGTTGCTGTTCACCCTCGCGAGCCTGGTCGGTGGGCTGGCTTCGACGCCGGGGTGGCTGATCGGCGCCCGCGCCGCCCAAGGGGTAGGTGCGGCGGTGCTGGCCCCGGCGACGCTGACGATCTTGACCACGAGCTTTGCCGAGGGGCCACGACGAACGAAGGCCCTCGCGGCGTGGGCCGCGATCGGCCTGGCGGGCGGGACGGCAGGCAATCTCCTTGGAGGTGTCTTGACCGAATTCTGGTCGTGGCGGGCCACCTTGCTGATCAACGTGCCCATCGGGGCGCTCGCACTGGCGGCTGCGGTCGGCGTCATCGCCCCGGACTCGCCGATCCGGTCCCGGGTTCGCCTCGATGTCGCCGGGGCTACGTTGGTGACGTGCGGGCTCGTCGCGATCGCCTTCGGGTTCGGCGAGGCCACGGCACAGGGATGGTCGGCGCCGATGACCCTCTCGGCGCTCGCGGCCGGGGCGGCGCTGTTGACGGTGTTCGTGATCGTCGAGGCGCGATGGGCACGGGCACCGCTGGTTCCGTTGTCGTTGCTGCGGATTCGGTCGGTGGCGGTCGGCAATCTCGCGATGCTGCTGGCTGGGGCGTGCCTGAATCCAATGTGGTTCTTCTTGGCCTTGTCGATGCAGAACATCCTGGACTACACCGCGATGCAGACCGGGCTCGCGTTCCTGCCTCACACGCTCGTCACCATAGCCGTCGGCACCCAGGTGACTCCATGGTTGATGCGCCGGGTCGACGCTCGGGTCCTCATCATTGGCGGTGCGCTACTGGCAGCGTCGGGATTTGTATGGCAAGCCCAGCTTGACGAAAACAGCACCTACGTGATCGGAATCCTTGGCCCCGCAATCATTTTCAGTGTCGGTGCCGGACTGCTGAACACTCCGCTCACTGCCGTCGTCAACGCGGGAGTACCTGTCGCTGACGCCGGTGCGGCGTCCGGGCTGATGAATATGACCAAACAAGTCGGGGCAGCACTCGGCCTGGCGGCGCTGCTCACCACAGCCACGGGTGCCGACCATGGATACGGTCGAGCCTTCTGGCTGATCGCAGTCGCCATGCTCGCGGTTGCTGCGATCGCGGCGGCACTGCCCGCTCAGCGCGACCAGGAGCAAACGGTGCCGCGCCGCCGTCGGGCGATCACGAGGTCGACCGGGGAGTGAAGGCGTCGGCGACCGTGATGTGCGCGGTGGTCAGGTGAGAGCGCTGGGCAGGGCGACGAAGGCTTCCTCGACGCGGGCGACCAGTCGCAATGCGGTTGTGCTCTCGTGGGCGCGCTAGACATGATGGCGTTCGCCAAGCCCACCGAGTGATCAGAACAGCACTTTATGCCAACTTCCAGCGAAGCACTGCCCAAAGAGATGTTTGTCGCGACCTGGCGTGGAACGGCTGCGAGCACAGGTGTCCCGGCCGCAATCGGCCGGGACAACCATCGGGCCTATCGGCCGATACGGCCGCCGTTCTTCTTCCAGACGACAACGACCGACGCGCGTGGCTGAGTGCTACCGCCGTCGGGCCAGTGGGAGGTCGGGTTGTCGGTGGTGGCGGTGTCGGATTCGCCGGGGTGCTGCACGCAGACGAGGACGCGGTTTTCTTCGATGATCGGGCCGCAGGTTTCGGCGCCGATGGGCACGGTGAGGAATTGCTTGGTCTCACCGCGGTTGGGTCCGTCGAGGACCACCGAGAACAGGCCGTCGTTGGATTTGAGGGCGTTGCCGTCGGTGGAGATCCATAGGTTGCCGTAGGGGTCGAAGGCGAGGTTGTCCGGGCAGGAGATCGGGCTGACCTTCGACTTGTCGAAACCGGCGAAGTAGGTGTCGGCGGCGGCAGGGTCGCCGCAGACCAGGAGCAATGTCCAGGTGAAGCTGGTGCCGGTGTGGTCGTCGGTGATTTCGAGGATCTGGCCGTTCTTGTTCTGGTTGCGCGGGTTGGCTTCGTCGGGACCGGCGTAGCCCTCCTTGCCGCGGTTGCTGTTGTTGGTCAGCGCGACGTAGACCTTGCCGGTCTTGGGGTTGGGCTGGATGTCTTCGGGGCGGTCCATCTTGGTGGCGCCTGCCTTGTCGGCGGCGAGGCGGGTGAATACGGCGACTTCCGCGGCGTTCATGCCCTCGACGAGGGATTTGCTCTGTCCGTCGGCACGGGCTTCCAGCAGTGGAAGCCACTGTCCGGTGCCGGTGAAACCCTTGTCGGAGGGGACTTCTCCGGTGCCGTCGATCTGGGTGGGGTGGTCTCCGGTGATCTTGGCGACGTAGAGGGTGCCCTCGGACAGAATGGTCATGTTGTGGCGGCGGGCGGCCGCTCCGTTGCCGGACTGGATCTTCTTCGAGGATACGAACTTGTACATGTACTCGAAGCGTTCGTCGTCGCCCATGTACAGCACGACGGTGCCGTCGTCGGTGACGTGGATTTCGGCGCTCTCGTGTTTGAACCGCCCCAGTGCGGTGTGCTTGACCGGGGTGGAGGACGCGTCCCAGGGGTCGATCTCGAGGGTCCAGCCGAATCGGTTGGCTTCGCTGGGTTCCTGGGCGACATCGAATCGTTTGTCGAACCGTTCCCAGTGGCGCGGTATGTCGACCTTGCCGACGCCGTAGCGCTTGTGGCGGGCCGCGATAGTCGGGTCGGTGGCTTCCCCGGCGAAGTAGCCGTTGAAATTCTCCTCGCCCGAGAGCACAGTGCCCCATGGGGTGACACCGCCGCCGCAGTTGTTCAGTGTGCCGAGAACCTTCGTTCCCGTAGCATCGACGGAGGTTTTGAGCAGGTCGCTGCCCGCGGCGGGGCCGGTGAAACCGATTTCGGTGGTCCCGGTGATGCGCCGGTTGTACTTGCCGAAGCCCGGGGTGAGCTTGCCGGAATCGGCGTGACCCTGGACCTCGATGACGGTCAAACCGTGTGCGGCCAAGGCGATCTCGTACTGTTCCCGGGTGACCGAGTCGGGGGAGAAGCCGCGAAACATCATCGGCTCGGTGGTGTACTCGTGGCTGACCACCAGCAGGTATTTGTGCGGTGCGCCCTCGATGGGCAGTAGCGCAGCGTAGTCGGCGTTGAACCCGAATTGTTTGGCCTGAGCCGCTGCGGTCTGGTTGTCGAAGTCGAACGCAGGTGCGTCGGCGAACACCGAATCACCCCAACGGATGACGACCTGTTGTTCGTACCCGTCGGGGATCATGACCTCGTCGCGGGTGTTGGGTGCGACGGCGGTGAAGTCGGTCCCGATCCCGGGCGATCCCGCCGGATCGGTGGTGGCGTCGTCGCCGCAGGCGGCCAGGACGCTGCCCGCACCGACCGCGAGGACGGCGACCGCGCCACCTTTGAGCACGCCGCGGCGAGACAGGGTCGAGACGATGTCGCCGAAGTAGCCCCCGTCGGAGGTATTGGAGACCTCGTGGAAGCATGCGTTGCCGCACTTGTACTGGCACGTCATAGAAGCGCGCGACGACTGCCCGTCGTGCTTCACGAACAGGGCGAGTGGTTTGAGGGTCACAAAATCTCCCGAGGATTCTGAACAAGACGACCAGGCTGGATCGGCATATTTCGATCCTGGGGGCTGCGTACGACCGATCAAGGAACGGCCGGTGAATCTCCGATGGATATGAAGGGGCGGATCAGCAGCTGCAGTCGGTGCTCGGCTTGGCGCGCAGGGGTCCACCGGCGCGCAGGATGAGTTCCATCTCGTCGAGCGCTTCGTGGACGACGCTGTACCAGCTCCACGTTCCGCGACGGGCCCGCGAGAGAACCCCAGCGTCGACGAGGATCCGCAGGTGGTGGCTGAGGGTGGACTGGGCGAAGTCGAATTCTTCGGCCAGGTCGCAGAAGCATGCCTCGCCGTCGGGGGACTGCCGCACCAGGGTGAGGAGTTTGACGCGGATGGGGTCGCCGAGGGCTTTGAACAGGCGTGCGGCGACAGCGGGTTCGTGACCGGTGAGGGTCGCGACCGCGGTGTCGCCGTGCTGTTCGGTGTCCTTCGGTGACGATGCCATGGTGACATGGTGCTCATTCGCGGTGAACGTTCGGTGAACGTGGCGGCACGTCGAACTGGTATCCGAGCCGACGGATCGCTCGGATCCATTGCGGATTGTGTTCGTCGTCACCGAGGCGTCGTCGTAACCGCAGGACGTGCACGGTCAAGCTGTTGCTCGAGGTGGGGCGGTCGCCCCATAACGCTCGGATGAGGTCCTTGCGGGGTATCACCGCCCCTCTGCGGTCGGCCAGGTAGCGCAGCAGCAGGAACTCCATCGGCGGCAGCATTATCTGCTGTCCGTCGAGCCAGATTCTGGGTGCGGCGCCGTCGATGCGCAACCGGCCCAGATCGATCACCATCGGGTGGATCGTGATCTGTTCGGACGTGGTCGACAACGACCGCAGGATCGCCAGGAGTTCGCGGCTACGGTAGGGCCGGGGTACCACCGCGGTCACGCCGTGCTCGGCGGCTTGGGCGGCGAACACGCCGTCACCGGGTCCTGCGGCCACGAGGACCGGGATGCCGGGTTCCTCCGCGCGCAGGATCTCGAGGAAATCGATCGCGGACAGCCGCCCGGATGTCGGTCCGAGCAGCACCGCGTCCGGGCAGGTCCGCCCGAGGACGAGCAGGGCGTGTGCCGGGTCGGAACACACTCGCAGTTCGATGGGCTGACCGGCCAGGTCCGCTTGCAGTGTTCGCGCGGTCTGGGTCTCGTCGACGACGAGTACCGTCATCTGTTCCCGGGTGGTGCCGGTGAGGCAGGCACGGCGGCGCGCTTGGAACTGCGAGTAGCCCGATTCCCATGCATCGGTGAGTGGGTCGTCCATCTCAACCGAACCGGCCACTGATGTAGTCCTCCGTTCGCGGGTCGACGGGATTGCCGAAGATCTGCTCGGTAGGCGCGTATTCGACCAGGGCGCCGGTGCGTTGGCCCTTGTCGTCCGCGGCGGCGGTGAAGAACGCGGTGCGCTGGGAGACGCGGGCGGCCTGCTGCATGTTGTGGGTGACGATGATGATGGTGAATTCCGAAGCCAGTTCGGTCATCAGATCTTCGATCTTGCCGGTGGCGATCGGGTCCAGCGCCGAACACGGCTCGTCCATCAAGATCACCTCCGGGGAGGTCGCGATCGCCCGGGCGATACACAGCCGTTGCTGCTGACCGCCCGACAGGCCGAAGGCGTTGTCTTTGAGTTTGTCTTTGACCTCGTCCCAGAGCGCGGCGCCGCGCAGGGCCCGTTCGACGAGGTCGTCCATGCTCTCGATCTTCATGCCCGTGACGCGGGGGCCGTAGGCGATGTTGTCGTAGAGCGACTTCGGGAACGGATTGGCCTTCTGGAACACCATCCCGATACGGCGGCGGACCTCGATGACATCGACACCGGCACCGTAGATGTCGGCGCCGTGGTAGGCGACGCGGCCTTCGACGCGGGCGCCGGGAACGAGGTCGTTCATCCGGTTCAAGCACCGCAGCACCGTGGACTTTCCACAACCCGACGGCCCGATCAACGCGGTGATCTCTTTGCTGCTGAACGACATGTCGACACCGGAGACAGCCCGAAAGTCGTTGTAGTACACCGACAGCTGACGCAGGCTGATCACACCGTCTGGCTGCCCACCCACGGCGGGCAGCGGTCGCGAGGCCTCGATCTTGATGCTGGGCGAGCGGCGACCGCGGTCGGCGGTGAGGTGGGAATCGGCTGTGGTCATGGTTTTCTCCTTCATGACGGGGTCACCATTGGCGCTGGTAGCGGTTGCGAAGCCAGATCGCGACAGCGTTCATGGCCAGCAAGACGATGAGCAGGAGCAGGATTGCGGCGTAGGCCAGATCGCGGAAGGCCTGGCGGTCCTGCGGTACGAGGTTGTAGATCTGCACGGGCAAGGTGGTGTAGCGGGAGAAGACCCCGTCGGGATTGAAGGTGACGAAGGTCGTGGCACCGACCAGGATCAGGGGAGCCGCTTCGCCGATGGCTCGCGACAGCGCCAAGATCGAGCCGGTCGCGATACCGGGGATCGCCGAGGGCAGTGTCTGCTTCCACGTGGTCTGCCAGAGAGTGGCACCCAATGCCATGGAGCCGTCACGGATTTCGCGAGGAACCGCGCGCAATGCTTCGCGAGTGGTGATGATGACGACCGGAAGGATCAGCAGCGCCAGTGCGATCGCCCCGGCCAGGACGACACCGCCGATGGAAGCCGGGCCACGCACCACGAACGCGAGGGTCAAGATGCCGTAGATCACCGTCGGCACAGCCGCCAGATTCTGAATGTTCAACTCGACCAAACGATTCCAGCGCGAACGAGGATCTGCGTACTCCTCGAGATACACAGCGGCGGCGATCCCGAGTGGCAGTGCGAAACCCGCCGTCAGCACGCACACCCACAGAGTCCCGTACAGCGCCGAGGCGACTCCGGAGGTTTGCGGGGTGATCTTGGAGGGCTGGTTGGTGACCAGGTCCAGGTGGAAGCGGGCGATGCCCTTCTGCACGATGATCGCGAGCACGAAGAACAAGAACACGCACACGATCGCCAAGCTCGCCCACAGCAGCATCGCGAAAATCGTCGACGGCGCGGAACTGCGGTTCTTACCGGTCAGATCGGGGCGGATGATGGATGTCGAGGTCATCAGTAGGCCTGCCTGTACTTGCGGACCAGCCGGATGCTGATCATGTTGATCACCAGCGTGATCACGAACAACAGCGCGCCGACCGCGAACAGCGAGTAGTACACGGGGCTGCCCTGGGGTGCGTCGCCGCTGGCGATCTGGGCGATGAACCCGGTCATGGTCTGCGCTCCCTCACGCGGATCGAACGACAGGTGCGCTTTGCTGCCCGCGGCGATCGTGACGATCATCGTTTCGCCGACAGCCCGGGAGATGCCGAGCACGATCGCGGCGACGATGCCGGAGAGCGCGGCGGGGAAGACGACGCGCAGTGTGGTTTGCATCCGGTTGGCGCCCAGCGCGTAAGAGCCCTGACGCAACGCCAACGGCACCGCCGACATCGCGTCCTCGCTGAGCGAGGCGACCGTGGGCACGATCATGAAGCCCATCACGATGCCCGGGGCCAGGTTGGTATAGATCCCCTGGAATTCGAAGATGGTGCCGAGGATCGGTGTCAGGGCGGTGAGTGCGAGGAATCCGTAGACGACAGTGGGGATGCCGGCCAGGATTTCGAGCAGCGGTTTGAGCACTTTGCGCACGCGAGGTGAGGCGTATTCGCTGAGATAGATCGCGACGCCGAGGCCGAGCGGGACCGCGACGGCGAGCGCGATCAGGGTGATCATCAGGGTCGATACCACCAAAGGCAGCACCCCCCAGGACTTGTCGTCCCAGGTGAACTTGTCACCGAAGGCCGCGGTCCATTCGGTACCGAACAAGAACTCGCCCAGCCCGACGTGCTGAAAGAACGTGCCGAGCGGTAGTACCAGCGACGCCACGATTCCCACGGTGACGATCACCGAGAAGAAGGCTGACGACATCAGCACCACTTTGATGATGCGTTCACCGACCCGGGCCGACCGGGCGCTCAGGTCGGCGGGTTCTCCTTGCCACACGACGGGATGGCCCCCCGCAGTCGAGGGGCCATCGGTCGTGCGGTGACCAACGGTCACTTAGCGCCTGCCTTGGCCTTGAGATCGGCCAGCGCGGCGCGGGTCTTGTCTTTCTGTGCGTCGGTGAGCGGCACGAACTTCGCGGCCTCGACGATGGCGTCGTTGCGGTCGATGTAGAACTCGGCGAACTTCTCCACCTGCGGCTTCTTCACACCGGTGTCGGAGACATAGATGAACAGCGGGCGCGCCAGCGGCTTGTAGGTGCCGTCCTGAGCGGCCTCGACCGACGGCGCGACGCAGCCGTTGCCGCCATCGATCTGGACGGCCTTGAGCTTGGATTCGTTCTCCTCGAAGTAGGAGAAGCCGAAGTACCCCAACCCGCCCTTGGCGCCCGCCACACCCTGGACGGTGATGTTGTCGTCCTCGGTCGGGTTGTAATCCTTGCGGCTGTCGCCTTCCTTGCCGTTGATCACACCGGTGAAGTAGTCGAAGGTGCCCGAGTCAGGGCCCGCGCCATAGAGATTCAGCGGCTCGTTCGGGAACGACGGATCGACCTCGTTCCAGTTCTTGACAGTCGAGGACGGTTCCCAGATCTTCTTCAGCTGCGCGACGGTCAGGCAGTTGGCCCACGTATTGGACTTGTTCACCACCACGGTCAGTGCGTCGTTGGCGACGTGCAATTCGCTGAACTGCACGTTCTTGTCGGTGCACAACTGCTTCTCGGCGTCCTTGATCGGACGCGAGGCGTTGGAGATGTCGGTTTCACCGACGCAGAACTTCTTGAAACCGCCGCCGGTGCCGGAGGTTCCGACGGTGACCTGAACATCCTTGTGGTCCTGCATGAACAGCTCGCCTGCCGCTGCGGACAACGGTTCGACGGTGCTCGACCCGTCGATCACCACGGGGCCCGACAGGGAAGGCCCGGCCGGATCGCTGCCGCATGCGGACAGGGCAAGGGTCAGTGCCGCGACGGCGCTTGCGGCGGTCAGGTGCACGCGGGTTCGCTTGGTCATGGGTGGGGCCTCCAGTCGTTGCCCGGATCCGGTGTGTGCCACCGGATCCCTCATCTCGGGACCCTTGAATCCAAATATTTCGATGTGAAGCCGAGGTGAACGGACGACGACTCGACACCCTATGTATCGATAAATTTCGATTCAGCCGGAGGTGTTGATCAACCAGGCCTGCGGGTGGTGGCCTCGCCGGACAACTCGGCCAGTCGTTCGGGACCGACCGGCTCTCGACTCGACATGGGCACCACCGCATGCCGGTGGCTGTATCGGGTTGCCACCGCCTCGATGTGGGCGGCCTCGGTCGCGGCTCGGGCACGGAGCAATGCGTCGGTGGGGCATGCGGCGGCGACGGAGTTGTTCAGCACCCATGCCCAGGGCGTGATCGCCGCGCGTTGCAGATCTGCGCACAGTTCGACGGATTCGAGCAGAGGCGTCGACTCCGGGGAGGTGACGACGAGGATTTTGGTCTGGGTGGGGTCTTGGAGGCGCATGAGTGGTGTGGTGAAGCTGCGGTCGGTGCCGAGGTTGCGGCTGATCTCGCGGTGGTAGGCGCCGGTGGCGTCGAGCAGCAGCAGGGTGTGTCCGGTCGGGGCGGTATCGACGACGACGAAGTGCCGTCGCGACTCGTTGACCAGGCGTGAAAAGGCTTGGAACACCGCGACTTCCTCGGTGCACGGCGAGCGCAGATCCTCGGCGAGGGCGGCGCGACCTTGCTCGTCGAGATCGGTGCCGCGGGTGCGCAGCACTCGCTGGCGGTACTGCTCGGTTGCCGCGACCGGGTCGATGCGGGACACCTGCAACGTAGTGGGGGTCTCACCGAGCGCGTTGTCCAGATGTGCGGCGGGGTCGGTGGTGCTCAGGTGTACGTGGTGGCCGCGGGCGGCCAGGGCTGTCGCGATCGCCGCGGCGATGGTTGTCTTGCCGACGCCGCCTTTACCCATACACATGATCAGGCCGTGGTCATCGAGAGCGAGTTCATCGATCAGCGCCGACAAGGGCGCGGGTTCGATGAAGGTTTCACCGGCGGAAGTGGTCTCGGCCACCGGCGTGGTGGGGGTGAACAATGTGCTCAACGCCGCTACCCCGATCATTTCGACGGGTTTGAGCGTGATCTGCTCGCAGGGGAGTTGGGTGAGCGATGCCGGCATCCCCGCGAGCGCGGCCGATTCTCGGCGACTGATCGCGGCAGCGAGGTCGTCCTCGGTATCGGTGTGCGGCAGAACAGCGTTGACAACCAGGTGACCGGCGCGGACTCCGATGTCGGTGAGTTCGTCGTAGGTGCGGGCGACTTCGCGCAGCGCGGCGGCTTGGGCTCGGGCAACAAGGATCAGTCGCGTGCGCTGCGGGTCGGTGAGCGCGCGCACGGCCGCGGCATAGGTTTCGCGTTGGGCGTCCAACCCCGACAGCGGTCCCAGACAGGAGGCGTCGCCGCTGCCCTGCAAGTAATCGGTCCATGCTCCGGGCAGCTGCAGGAGCCTGATGGTGTGTCCGGTCGGGGCGGTATCGAACACGATGTGATCGAACTGTGCGAACTGGTCGGCGGCCGGGTCGAGCAGCGAGGTGAACTCGTTGAACGAGGCGATCTCGGTGGTGCACGAACCGGACAACTGCTCGGTGATGGCGTCGATCTCGGCTGCGGGCAGCAATCCGCGCACCGGGCCGACGATCCGCTCGCGGTAGGCTGCCGCGACCTGGTGCGGGTCTATCTCCAACGCCCACAGCCCGGTCACCGCCGGGATCGCTGTGACCGACGCGCCGATGGTCGTGCCGAACACATGGCCGATGTTCGAGGCGGGATCGGTGCTGACCAGCAGCACACTGTCACCGGCGCGAGCCAGTGCGATCGCCGAGGCGCAGGCCACCGAGGTTTTGCCGACCCCGCCCTTCCCGGTGAAGAACAGGAACCGCGGGGTATCGGTCAGAAAGGCGGGAGTATCCACGGGAATCAGCAGCACCCGGGTCCGCTGCAGTTGTCGCCCTGGTTGATGTCGAGCAACACCACACTGGATGCCGCCGAATTCGGCTGATCGAGCGCCGACCACGAGGTGATCTCCTCGCGCGTCGGGTACCGGCCGGTGAGGGCCGTGACGCCGTCGACCAGAACGAGTGGAAGGCCTTGCGAACCTGCGACTTCGAGAAAGCTACGAACGGCATCGTTGCTTGCGAACGCCATCGGCTCCGAGGCCATGTTGAACCGGGTGATGTTCCCGCCCTGGCTGCGAAGCCAATCCAGATCGGCGGAGAAATTCACCAGGGCCTGGTCGACGTCGGGCCCGCAGATGCCGGTGTTGCAGCACAGGGCGGGCTCGAAGACCTCGATCTTGCTCATCAACATGTCGCTTTCTCGAGTCGGGTGATTCAGGCGCGCGCGGGGAGAAGTTCGGCGATCAGTTCCTCGATCCGCTTCTTGATTTCGTCACGGATCGGGCGCACCGATTCGACGCCCTTGCCCGCCGGGTCTTCGAGCTTCCAGTCGCGGTAGTCGACACCGGGGAAGTACGGGCAGGCATCGCCGCAGCCCATGGTGATCACGACCGACGAGGTCTCCACCGCCTCCGGGGTGAGGATCTTGGGGGACTGGTCGGTGATGTCGACACCGAGTTCGGCCATCGCTTCGACCGCGGCCGGGTTCAGGGTTTCACCGGGGGCGCTGCCAGCGGAGCGGACCTCGATCTCGTCGCCCGCGAGGTTGGTCAGGAAACCTTGCGCCATCTGGGAGCGGCCCGCGTTGTGGACGCAGACGAAGAGCACGCTGGGTTTGGTCGTCATGGGAGGCAATGCCTTTCGGTGGCAGGGAAGGGTCAGCTGGCTGGGATGTCGAGTTCGGCGAGCAGGTGTCGGACGCGGGTTTCGATATCGTCGCGGATCACGCGGACCGCTGCGAGGTCGTGCCCGGCCGGGTCGTCGAGCTGCCATTCCTCGTATCGTCGGCCCGGGTACAGCGGGCAGGCGTCACCGCAGCCCATGGTGATGATTACGTCGGCGGCCTGCAGGATCTCCTCGGTCCACGGCTTGGGGAATTCGCCGGTGATGTCGATGCCGATCTCGGCCATCGCTTCGATCGCGGCCGGGTTGATCTCGTCGCCGGGCTCGGAGCCACCCGACCACGCCACCGCGTTGTCACCGGCGAGGTGCGTGAAGAACCCCAGCGCCATCTGCGAACGGCCCGCGTTGTGGGTGCACAGGAACAGCACCGTGGGCGTGCCGGTGTTGGCTTTGCCTTCGACGCGGGCCAGGGCGTTGAGTCGCTGGCGGGCGAAGCGTTCGGCGAGCAACGGCAGGTAGTTCACCACGGTGGCGCGCCCGGCGAACTGGTCGTAGGAGGAGTGCAGGAACCGGTCGATCGTCTCGAGGCCGAAGGTGCCTTCGAATTCACGGCCCAGTCGGGTCGCGGCCGTTTTCAGCGCGTGCTGCTGATCGAGGGTGAGGTCGTCACGGTGGTAGTTGGCATGGGTAACCGGGCTGTCGGTCATGACACTGTCCCTTGGTTGGTCCGCGCTCAGGCGGTGAGTTCTTCCAGCAGTAGGACCACGCGTTCACGGATGTCGTCGCGCACCAGGCGCATGCGTTCGATGCCGTCGATTCCGCGTTCGGAGGGTTCGTCGGTGTCCCAGTTGATGATTCGGACACCGGGGACGGGTTCGACCTGTGCTTCGCGGCCAAGGGTGACCACGAGGTCGACGGTGCGCAGCAGGTCGGGGTCGATCGGTTTGGGCATTTCGTCGGCCAGGTCGATGCCCAGCTCGGTCAGCGATGCCACCGAAAGCTCGTTCAACACCGAACCAGGCCGGGTACCGGCGGAGTGAACCTCGACGTGGTCACCGGCCAGGTGACGCATCAGACCGGCCGCCATCTGGGACTTGCCGCCGTTCTTCACGCAGACGAACAGCACCGAGGGCTTGTCGCTCACTTGGCGGCTCCGGTCACCGTGGGGCCAGAGGTGGTGTCGGAGAATCGCTTTCGCAACGCCAGCGAGACGTAGACCAGTCCGACCAGCACCGGGACCTCGATCAGCGGGCCGACGACACCGGCGAGTGCTTCGCCGGAGGCTGCGCCGTAGGTGGCGATCGCGACGGCGATGGCGAGTTCGAAGTTGTTGCCCGCGGCGGTGAAAGCGAGCGTGGTGGTGCGTGCGTAGCCCAGGCCCATGACGGCGCCGAGAGCGTAGCCACCGCCCCACATGACGGCGAAGTAGGCCAGTAGCGGGATGGCGATGCGGACGACGTCGAGGGGGTGGGAGGTGATCTGGTCACCCTGCAGGGCGAAGAGGACCACGATCGTGAAGAGCAGGCCGTAGAGGGCCCACGGGCCGATGCGGGGAAGGAACTTCTCCTCGTACCATTCGCGGCCCTTGGCGCGTTCGCCGAAGCGGCGGGTGAGGTATCCGGCCAGCAGCGGGATGCCGAGGAAGATCAGGACCGATTTCGCGATTTCCCAGGGGGAGACGTCGATCGCGGTCTGTTCCAGCCCCAGCCAGCCGGGCAGGATCGACAGGTAGAACCAGCCGAGGACGGCGAACATGAACACCTGGAACACCGAGTTCAGGGCGACCAGCACGGCCGCGGCGTCGCGATCGCCGCAGGCCAGGTCGTTCCAGATGATGACCATGGCGATGCAGCGGGCCAGGCCGACGATGATCAGGCCGGTCCGGTACTCGGGCAGATCGGGCAGGAAGATCCAGGCCAGGGCGAACATCAGCGCCGGGCCGAGTACCCAGTTCAGGAGTAGGGACCCGATCAGGAGTTTGCGGTCGCTGGTGACGGTGTCGAGGCGGTCGTAGCGGACCTTGGCCAGCACCGGGTACATCATGATCAGCAGACCGAGCGCGATCGGCAGGGAGATGCCGTCGATCTCGACAGCGCTCAACGTATCGCCGAGGCCCGGAATCATCCGGCCGAGCAACAACCCGGCGGCCATCGCCACGCCGATCCATACCGGCAGGAACCGGTCGAGGGTCGAGAGCTTGCCGACAACGGGCGGGTGCTCGGCGGTCGTTGTCGCGCTCATGCCGTCACACCCTCATCGATCAGCGCGCTCGAGATCCGGGCGAATGCTTCGGGTACGACGCGGTAGTACACCCAGGAGGCACGGCGCTCGCTGGTGAGTAGTCCGGCTTCGCGCAGCACCTTGAGGTGGTGCGAGATGGTCGGCTGGCTGACGTCGACACCGTCGGAGATGTCGCACACGCATGCTTCTCCACCGGCGCGGCTCGCGACCAGCGAGAACAGTCGAAGGCGCACCGGGTCCGACAACGCCTTGAATACGGCGGCGAGTTCGGCGGCCTCCGTAGGGGGCAAGGGATCGCGGACGACCGGCTCTACGGCACAGGCCGCGACCGGGGTCAGGTTCAGCTCCGACTTAGACATCCTTCGATATTGACGCATATCAATTCAGTGTGCAAGCAAACATCCGGTGAACGACCGCTGATTGTCTTCTGGCCATGGTCTCGAGTTCGTCCAGGGTTGCGTCGGCAGTCGCGAATAGGCAAGCAATCGCCGGGTGAACACCATGAAGGGGTGGTCACCTGACCGGCGAGCGGCGCTCGAGCAGAACGGTGTCATGCCAGACACCGTCGCGTTGGGCGATGCGCTCGCGCACACCGACGGTGCGGTATCCGGCGCTGTGATGCAGGGCCAGCGAGGCGCGGTTGTCGGTGAAGATCGAGGTCTGCAACGTCCACAAGCCATCGTCGTCCGCGGCGAGGACCTGCTTGTGCAGCAGGGCCTTGCCCACGCCGCGTCCACGGTGGGAGTCGGCGACATAGACCGAGCTCTCGGCGACACCGGCGTAGCAGTCGCGGCTCGACACCGGGGCAGCGGCGGTCCAGCCGACGACGCGGCCGTCGATCTCGGCGACCCATCGGTGGGCGGGCAGCCAATGCTTGTCGAGGTGGGCGCGGGTGGGGACTTCGGTCTCGAAGGTCGCGATCCCCGTGGCGATCCCCTCACCGTAGATGCGGCGCACGTCAGCCCAATCCCTGGGCTCCAGGGCGCGGATGGTGACGTCGGCGGGCAGGTCGGCGGGGCAGCACGGACGCGGCGCGAGCAGGCCCATCACCGCATCGGCGGCGTGGGGCAGTCCGGCGCAGCATGCCTCGTTGACGGTGACGATGGTCGCGGCGCCTTCCTTGTGCAGGCGCACGAATCCCACGTCGGCGAGCTTGCGGACGTGATGGGAGGTCGTGGACTGACTCGTGCCCAGGATCTCGGTCAGCGCGCCGACCGTAATGCCTTTCGGGGTCGTGGCCACCGCGTGCAGCAATCGCACTCGCACCGGTTCGGCCAGGCAGGCGAACCACTCGGCGTAGGTGGTGGCTTCGCCGGTCGGCAGGACCTGGGCTTGGGGCAGAGCGATGGGCATGTGGCCAGTATATCGACGTAGATCGATGGTTGCATTCATCGATGCCAGTCGATACTCTCAGCCGTAGTTAATCGATCTGCATCGATGAAAGAAGGTTCGTCATGAACTCCCTGCCCGTCGTAGTTATCGGAGCTGGTCCGGTCGGTCTGGCCGCCGCTGCCGAGCTTTCCCGTCGTGAGCTGCCGTTCCTGCTGCTCGAGCGCGGTGAGCACGCCGGTGCTGCTGTCGCGCAGTGGCATCACGTGCGGGTGTTCTCGCGTTGGGCCGAGCTGATCGCCCCGGCCGCACGACCCATTCTCGATGCTCACGGCTGGACCGAACCCGACCTCGAGGGCTACCCGACCGGCGCGGAGTGGGTCGAGCACTACCTGCGCCCGCTCGGCGCAGCGCTCGGTGACGCGGCCCGGTTCAACACCGAAGTGACCGGTGTCGCGCGCCGAGGCCGCGACCGTGTCGTGGACGCCGGACGCGACAGCGAACCGTTGACCGTGCACGTGCGTAGCGCCGACGGGCGTGAGGAACGAATCATCGCCCGCGCGGTTATCGACACCTCCGGCACCTGGACGACACCGAACCCGCTCGGCGGAGACGGGCTGCCCGCTATCGGCGAAGCCGCTGCGGCGCAACGTATTTCCTACCGTGTGCCAGACCTCACCGACCCTGATATCGCGGCCCGGCACGCAGGCCGTCACGTGGTCGTCGCCGGAAGTGGGCACTCCGCGCTCACCGCGTTGATCGTGCTCGCCGAACTGGCCGGCGAGCACCCGGGGACTCGCATCACGTGGCTGCTGCGTCGGGGCACGATCGGATCCACTTTCGGTGGCGGACAAGCCGACGAACTACCCGCTCGCGGCGCCCTCGGGCTGCGCGCTCAGGCTGCGGTCGAGGCCGGACACATCAACGTGGTCACCGGATTCCGCACCGAGACCGTCGAACACGCCGACCACGGCCAGCTCACGCTCATCCCCGCCGAAGGCGACCCCGTCACCGACGTCGACGAAGTGATCGTGCTGACCGGGTTCCGCCCGGACCTGTCCTGGCTCTCGGAAATCCGGCTCGACCTCGACGCCACCTTGCAGGCACCGACCAAGCTGGCACCGCTGATCGACCCGAACGCCCATTCCTGCGGCACGGTCTACCCGCACGGAGTCACCGAACTGTCCCACCCCGAACCCGGAGTCTTCCTGGCCGGGATGAAAAGCTACGGCCGCGCACCGACATTCTTGGCGATGACCGGCTACGAACAGGTCCGCTCCATCGTCGCCGCCCTCGCCGGAGACCACGAAGCCGCACAACGAGTCGAACTCACCCTGCCCGACACCGGGGTCTGCGGCGGATCCGGACTGTTCGACGCCCCCGCCGAAGAATCCACGGGCGGATGCTGCGGGGCCCCCACCGCCGTGCAGGAGCTGACCCTCAGCGTGCCGACCGCGATCCAGGAACTGCCCCTGACCTCCTCGCCCGCGCGCTGATCCACTGCGATGCAGGCTGTTTCGACACCGACGGCACCCGCCGCGGCCGGGTTGCGGCGGGTGCTGGTGGTCTTGTGCGTCACCGAGATCACCAGCTGGGGAATCCTGTTCTACGCCTTCCCCGTCCTGCTCGGAGCCATCGCCACCGACACCGGATGGTCACCCACCGCGCTGACAGCGGTGTTCTCCGCCGGACAACTCCTCACCGCGCTCACCGGAATCCTCGTCGGCCGACGCCTGGACCGCCACGGACCACGAGTAGTGATGACCGCGGGCTCTGTGCTCGCGGTCGCCGCGCTGATCATCGTGGCCACCGCGCAGACCCTCATGGTGTTTCTGCTCGGCTGGGTATCGGTCGGGGTGGCGATGGGTGCGGTGCTGTATCCACCGGCTTTCGCCGCGCTGACCCGCTGGTACGGACCCGACCGAGTGAAAGCGCTGACCGTGCTGACCCTCGCAGGTGGACTCGCCTCCACCGTGTTCGCATCCCTGACCGCCGCACTGGTCTCCCGCATGGACTGGCGTGCAACCTATCTCGTGCTCGCGGTGATTCTTGCGATCGTGACCGTTCCCGGGCACTGGTTCGGGTTGCGACTGCCCTGGCCCGACCGCCCCGAACCCGAAGTCGAGCACATCCATCAAGCTGACCCCGGCACGATCGCCCGCAGCCGAGCCTTCCTCGCACTGGCGATCGCGTTGAGTGTCACCGTGTTCGCTTCGTTCGCGGTCGTGGTGACCCTCGTGCCGTTGATGACCGAACGCGGAATCTCCACCACGACCGCCGCGATCGCCCTGGGCCTCGGCGGGGTCGGGCAAGTCGCCAGCCGCGTCGGCTACAGCGCCTTCGCCGCCCGCACCACCGTGCGCACCCGCACCACAATCATCCTGGTCGCGATCGCGGCCACCACGATGCTGCTCGGAATCTTCACCACAGCAGCAGCATTGACCATCGCCGCCGTGCTCTCCGGGATGGCACGCGGTGTGTTCACCCTCCTACAGGCCACCGCGATCACCGACCGGTGGGGCACCGCCCACTACGGGCAACTCACCGGCTGGTTATCGGCACCCATGACCATCGCCCTGGCCTCGGCCCCCTTCGCCGCCACCGCCCTGGCCACCGGACTGGGCGGCTACCCCACCACCTTCGTGATCCTCGGCCTCGCCGCCGCAGCGGCTGCCGCGCTATCACTGACCACCATTCCGAAACACTCACCGAAAGAACAACACTCATGATCGACGCACTCGTCATCGGCGCCGGACAATCCGGTCTCACCGCCGCCCGCGCCCTCACCGATCACGACCTGACCCCGGTCGTCCTCGAGGCCGGGCCCGAGGCCGTCGGGTCCTGGCCGCACTATTACGACAGCCTGACTTTGTTCTCACCCGCCCAGCACAGCACCATGCCCGGCCTGGAATTTCCCGCCGATCCCGACCACTACCCGCATCGCGACGAAGTCGTCGACTACCTACGCCGCTACGCGAAAACCCTCGACGCCGACATCCGCACCAACACCACCGTCACCACCGTGCAGGCCCACCCCGATCAAGGGTTCGTCGTCCACACCGCTGATGGACAACAGCTCCACACCGCCGGGATCGTCGCTGCCACTGGCTCTTTCGGGAACCCGTATCTGCCTGAACTTCCCGGGCAAGGCCAGTTCGGCGGGAACCTCCTGCATGTCGCCGACTACCGCCGCCCCCAGGACTACACCGGTCAGCGGGTGATCGTCGTCGGCGCGGGCAACTCCGCAGTCCAAGTCGCTTACGAGCTCACCGACCACGCCACGGTCACTTTGGCCACTCACAACCCGATCAACTTCTTGCCCCAACACCGCGACGGACACGACATCCACCACTGGCTCGTAACCACCGGTTTCGACCAACTCCCACCCGAATGGCTCATCCGCTACGTCGGCGGCACCCTCGTCATGGACACCGGCGACTACCACCACGCCCTCACCACCGGCCGCTTGAACCGGCAACCGATGTTCACCAGCTTCGACACCGACGCCATCGTCTGGGCTGATGGCACCCGCGAACCGGTCGACACCGTGCTCTTCGCCACCGGCTACCGCCCCAACCTCGGCTACCTCACCGAGCTCGGTGCACTCGCCGACGGCTACCCACTCCACAGCGCCGGGGTATCGACCATCCACCCAGGCCTGGTCTACGTCGGACTCGAATTCCAGCGATCGTTCTCTTCCAACACCCTGCGCGGAGTCCACCGCGACGCCGAGCTCGTCATCACCGCGCTGGCCGCCCATATCAACCGGGCACCGGCCAAGATCGGCCTGTAGTCCCAGCGGGTATTGCGTCCGCGGTAGAAGTGCGGTTCGGCTCCGAGAACAATTGGTGTCAGCTAGTAGCGGGAGATTGAGAGCGTGGGAGGGAGAGGTAGCGCGTGGCTTGGCGGCGACTTGTCAGCGTGATCAGCTCAACGTGGTCGCCGTGTTCGGCAATCAGCTCGCGCACGCGCGGGCGCAGCTGGGCGCGGTAGCTCCAGATGTAGCGCAGGAATCCCCAGGTGATGCGGTCGTAGACGCCGTCGCGGTGTTGACCGCCCCGGTAGCGCCAACGTCGTTGCAGCACGCCGGTGATACAGGTGATGGCGGGCAGGTCGAGGAAGACGACGGTGTCGGCCGCGGCGAGTCGAATCGGCAACGTGCCCGCGTAGTTGCCCTCGATCAGCCAGCGCGGTCCGGCGACGAGGCGCTCTTGGATGGCCTGGAATTCTTCGGCTGGGAGCGGGTTCCAGTCGGAGTCGTAGTAGATCGCGTCGAGGTGGGTCAACGGTAGCCCGAGCAGGTCGGCGAGCTGGTTGGCGAGGTGCGTCTTGCCGCTGCCGCCGCAACCGATGATCACCATTCGCGTGGTCCACGCCCGGCCACAATACCCGCCGCTGGTCGGCTGCCAATTCTTTAGGCGTCGAGGAGAGACAACTGTGCGTAGCGGGAGCCTCATCTTGTCGTCTCCTCGAATTGGCACTGTAGAGACCCTTGATCTTCTGGGCCGATGTTGTATGACTCAGACACCCGACAGCCTTCGGCTTGCGACGAAGGCTGTCGGGGCGAGGGTTATCCCAGCAGCGTGGCGAGCTGTTCGCGGATTCGCTGGGCTGCTGTCTCAGCGTTTTGGTGTCGGTTGCGGATTCCAGCGACGATGTCGTCGGGCGCCTTCGCGAGGAAGGCGTTGTTGTTCAGCTTCTTCTCAGCGGCTTCGATCTCTTTGAGGGCGCCGGCGAGGTCCTTCTCAAGTCGACGTTTCTCGGCCTCTACGTCGATTGCCTGCGACAAGTCGAGGCTGATACGCGAATCGCCAATCGGCAGCGTCGCGGTCGGAGCGAAGTCAGCGGTCGGGGAATCGAGGCGCAGCAGTTGCCGGATAGCTGCCTCGTGGTCAGACAGCGCCGCGGCGAGGTCGAGTTCGGCGGGCACCCTTTGACTTGAGCGCACACCCTGCTCGGATCGGAATCGGCGAACATCGGTCACGAGTTGCTGGAGTTGAGCGACCGTGGCGTCGGCGTCGGCGTCGGCGTCGGGGTCGCGGAAGCCGGAGTCTTGCGGCCAGGCGGCGATGACGACCGATTCTTCGCCGGTGAGGGTTGTCCACAGTTTCTCGGTGACGAATGGCACGAGCGGGTGCAGCAGGCGCAGCAAGGTGTCGAGCACGTGCCCGAGGACCCGGCGTGATGCCTCGGCGGGCGAACCGCCTTGGGCGAAGACAGCTTTGGACAGTTCCAGGTACCAGTCGAAGGCTTCGTCCCAGGCGAAGTGGTACAGCAGGTCGGACAGTTTCGCGAACTGGTAGTCCTCGAAGTAGTTGTCGACTTCGGCGATCACGGTGTTCAGACGCGACAGGATCCACCGGTCGGTGACCGAGAGGTCCTCGGTCGGGGGCAGCGGCCCGCTGGTGGTAGCGCCGTTGAGGAGGGCGAATCGGCTCGCGTTCCAGAGCTTGGTGGTGAAGTTGCGGCTACCCGCCACGGTCTCTTCGGCGATGGGTGCGTCGGTGCCGGGGTTGGCGGCGCGGGCGAGGGCGAAGCGGAGTGCGTCGGTGCCGTAGGCGTCCATCCAGTCGATCGGGTCGACCACGTTGCCGAAGCTCTTGCTCATCTTCTTGCCGTGTTTGTCGCGGACCATGCCGTGCAAGGCGATTGTCTCGAACGGTGCTCGGCCCGTGGCGTAGATGCCGAACATCATCATGCGGGCGATCCAGAAGAACAGCAGGTCATACCCGGTGAACAGCACGGTGTTGGGGTAGAACTTGGCGAGGCTGTCGGTTTGGTCGGGCCAGCCCATGGTCGAGAAGGGCCACAGGGCCGAGGAGAACCAGGTGTCGAGTACGTCGGGGTCTTGGGTCCAGCCTTCGGGGGCGGTTTCGTCGGGTCCGACGCAGATGGTCTCGCCGGTGGGGCTGTACCAGATGGGGACGCGGTGTCCCCACCACAGTTGGCGGGAGATGTTCCAGTCGCGCAGGTTGTCGACCCAGTCGAAGTAGCGACCGGCCAGCTCGGGCGGGTGGATGGCGACGCGGCCGTCGCGGACGGCGTCACCGGCGGCTTTTGCCAGGGGTGCGACCTTGACCCACCATTGCATCGACAGCCGGGGTTCGATGACGGTGCCGCAGCGTGAGCAGTGCCCGACAGCGTGGGTGTAGGGCCGTTTCTCCGCGACGATGCGGCCGTCGGCGCGCAGTGCGGCGACGACGGCGTTGCGTGCTTCGAGGCGGTCGAGTCCTTGGAACGGGCCGGGGGCGGTGATGATCGCGTGCTCGTCCATCACCGTCAGCGAGGGAAGGTGGTGGCGTTGGCCGATCTCGAAGTCGTTCGGGTCGTGGGCTGGGGTGACTTTGACCGCGCCGGTCCCGAATTCGGGATCGACGTGCTCGTCGGCGACGACGGGGATGCGGCGACCAGTCAAGGGAAGTTCGATCTCGCGGCCGACGAGGTCGCGGTAGCGCGGGTCGGCGGGGTGTACGGCGACAGCGGTATCGCCGAGCATGGTTTCGGCGCGGGTGGTCGCGACGACGATCTCGTCCTCGCCGTCGCCGTAGCGGATGGATACGAGTTCGCCGTCGAGGTCTTTGTGGTCGACCTCGATGTCGGAGATCGCGGTGGCACAGCGCGGGCACCAGTTGATGATGCGTTCGGCCCGGTAGATGAGGCCGTCGTCGTAGAGGCGTTTGAAGATCGTCTGGACCGCTCGCGAAAGGCCCTCGTCCATTGTGAAGCGCTCGCGGTCCCAGTCGACGCCGTCGCCGAGGCGGCGCATCTGGTCGGAGATCGCGCCGCCGGACTCAGCCTTCCATTGCCAGACGCGCTGCTCGAACGCTTCACGACCGAGGTCGTGGCGGGAAAGACCCTCCTTGGCGAGTTCGCGCTCGACCACGTTCTGGGTGGCGATGCCCGCGTGATCCATGCCGGGCTGCCACAGGGTCTCGTAACCCTGCATGCGCTTGCGGCGGGTGATGGCGTCGATCTGGGTGTGTTCGTAGGCGTGGCCCATGTGCAGGCGGCCGGTGACGTTCGGCGGCGGGATAACGACGGCGTAGGCGGGCTTGTCGCTGGCGGCATCGGCTGTGAAGTAGCCGTTATCTACCCACCGTACGTACAGCTCGCCCTCTAGTTCTACCGGTACGAAAGTCGTCGGCAGGGTGGTCGGGTCGATGCTGTCTGTGCGGTGGGTTTCGGTCACGGTGGACCAGCATATTGGCTGAGCATCGATGCTTTCACGGCCGCCGGTCGGAGTCGGGTTCGGGTTGGTCTCGGTCATGGAATCCCCAGCACGTCGATGGGACTGCCCAGGGTGGCTTTGCGGCCCCGGGCGAGGGTCAGGGCTTGGTCGAGGTCGACTGCGGCCATGTGGAGCAGATCGGTCAATCGGTCGGGTTTGCTCGCGCAGACGAAGCCGGCGAGTTCGGCGGCGGGCCGGTTGTCGGCGAGGATCGTCTGGAAGTAGTCGAGGTTCTTCTCGACGGTGAGGCGTACCGCCTGGAGTTCATCGACCTGAGCGACCGACAGGCGCGCGAACCGGGCGTGCACCCGGTACTCGTGGAACGGGCCCGGGATGCACGCGATCGAGTTCGGGTGGCCGCGCCGGTGCCGGGCGGCGAGCAGGTCGATGGCGAACGACCAGTCCTGCCATTTGCGGACCCGAGGGTCGTAGCCGCCCGCGGCGAGGGCGTCAGCGCGCCGGTACACGATCGACATCGGCGCGTGGTGCTTGCGGATAATCAATTCTTCGCGGCACGGGTATGCCGAGATCGTTAGGCCCTGGAAGGTGCCAAACATCTGGGAGTAGGTGTGGACGAACGCTAAATCGGGCGCGGACTCCAAGAGCCGGACCGCCCGTTCCGGGTAGCTGCCAGTGGCGAGGAGCGCGGGGTTGGCGGCCAGGCGATCGTCGGAATCCAGTGGCAGTACGAACGGGTATCGAGCGGCGTCGAGCCCGGCATTGCGGGCCGCCTGCGCGCCCTGGTTCTCGCCTAGTCGCACCACGCGAACCTCGGGCAGGGCCGAACATGCATCGAGGCTGGCCAAGGTGTCTGGGTCGTCACTTCCGTCATCGACCACCACGACCTCACCGCGGAACGACAGCCGTTGTCGGAGTGCGGATTCGACGGCCTCGCGCACGAAGCTCCCGCTGTTGTAACAGGGCACGATCACGGTGAGCCCGAGCGCATTTCGACTCATTAGCGGACCCGGTTGTTGGTAGTGCGGTAGGCGCGGACGGTGAACTTGTTGGCCTCGAAGTAGTTGCCGGGAGAGTCGGTGTTGCGTTCGCAGTGCCCAGTTAGGCTCATGTGGCAGCTCCATCCGTGGTAGAGCCCTTCGATGGTGGTGCGGAAGGTGTCGGCGGTGTAGGCGGCTTCGCTTTCGATCATTACCCGGCGGCCCTGCCTGTCGGTGCGCGTGATGTCGGTGAACACTTCGAGAAAGTGACCGGTGCCAACCGGTGCTCGCTGGACGCAGCGGGTCAGGATTTCGCGGACCTGGTCCTGTCGTAGGTAGTGCAGGACGTCCTTGGCTATGACGACTCCGAATCGTTGTCGCACGGGGTAGTTCTCGATGCGTTGCTGGACCAGTTCGATCCGGTCGGCCCAGTCGTCGGGGCCGATCAGGCGGGTGCGCATGATCTCAGTCGGGACCTGGTCGACGGCGACGACGTCGAAACCGGCGCGGGCCAGGGCGACGGTGTAGGTGCCCATGCCGTAGCCGAGGTCGAGCGCGGTTCGCGGTGTGTGCGGATCGAGGGCGTTCAGGAATCCGGCGAACCGGTCGGAGACTGGTGCCGAAAGTCGTTCGGCCGTTGCTGCGTTGCTTGACAGCGCGGCGAGATAGAAGGCGGTGACTTCCTTTTGCGAGCGTTCTGTGCACATGGGTTTGCTCCTAGAATCCGTCGACTTCCACGATCTGGCCGGGTATCCGTAGCGATAGCGCGAGGGCCTCGGTGACACGCATGGGTAGGTAGTGGTCTTGCAGGCGGCTGCGGGTTTCGGTGCCGCGCAACCAGTTCTGCATCAGGGCGCGGTTGCTGTCGCTGTGGAAGAGTCCGTCGAAGGTCTCGCGGGTGACGTAGTCGTCGTCGGTGAGCAGCGAGGCGTTGGCGCGGGTGAGGATTTCGGCGACCGCGCCGATCTTGTCGGCATCGGGACCTCGCGGGACGTCGTAGCAGTGCACGTGGACCGAGTACAGCGTCGAGAGCTGGGCCTCCAGATCGACACTGCTGGTACGGCCGTTCTTGTTGTACACCCCGTCCGGGAAGGTCGACCAGTTCCGGATCGATGGTGTCGTCTGCTCGAAGGACAGCGTGCCCAGGGTGATTGTGGCGTCAGTGTCGGTATCGACCAGCCGGAACGTCGAGGTGATGTCGGTCTCACCGAAGCGTCGCGGTTCCCGTCGCAGCACGGCGCATTTCGCGTGGCCGCCGAGCAACTTCGTCGCCAGTGACGACACCCTGCTGCCTTGGTCGGCGGGAAACGCCCCGAACGAGCTGATCTGCAACCGTAGCGGCCGACGAGCGAAGAGCAGCTTGTTGAGTGCGAGGACCTGCACGGCGAGGTCGATGTAGTGGTAGCTGCCGTGCATCAGCATCCCGTACCCGTACCGGTAGGGGTGGTCGTCGCGGGTGACGAACTCGTGCTCGAGATTCCAGACACCACCGGCGGCTCGCAGGTGAAACGATGTCACCGGCGCCCGCCACGTGAGCATCCGTTCCCGTAGTGGTGCGATGAGCCGATCGTTGTAGATGCTGTGGTAGCGGCTCAACGTCATCACCGAGTGCCGTGACCTCTTGGCCGAGGCGCCAGCGATCAGCTCGGACATGGTTGTCGAGATCTGGGTGGGATCGAATGCGCCCGCGTTCATCGGAGCCAGGACCGGCTTCTCGACCAGCGAGGCGATGCCCTCTTCGACGCAGCGGCGCAGGTAGGGCTCGTGCGAACCGACCTCGGTGGCGATGTAGGCCAACATCGGCAGACCGGGAACCCGCAGGAAGCGCAGCGCGGTGAGCGCTGTGTCGAGCGCCAGCGCGCGATCGCCTCGATCGGCCTGGACGAAAAACTTCATGCGCGGCTGCGGGTCCGCGCCGACCAGGCGAGCCTCGATCACCTCACGCTCGGATTCGAGGTCGATCAGCGACCAGGAATCGAGATGACCCTCGTCGATCGCCGTTCTGATCACGGGCATGTACTTGTTGCGGACGATCTCGTCGTATCCGACGACGACCAACTGGTGGATGCTCATCGAGTCCTCCATTCTCACGCGGCGGTTCTCGATGGCCGTCGCTGGTAGGTGGGCCACCAACGGCGTCTGCCTGCTGGCGGGGCGTTGAAAGGGAGTGAAGGTCTAGCTCCCGGAATGAGGCTCCTTCGGCTAGCTCTGACGGTGGCCGACGGCTGTGTAGGTGCTGAGGTCGTACTTCGGTGGGTGAAATGCCTGATGTGCCAGGTCGCCTATGTCTGGCCACCACTGGTGCGGTGAAACCAGACCGGGCTGCAGTAACTCGTAGCGGTCGAGCATCGCGGTCACCGTTGTGCGGTCGCGCGGCTGATAGGGGTTATGTGAGCGAGGCGTGGCAGCGGTGTCGAATGCGGCATACATGGGGATTGGGATTCCCTGGCTTGAGCGGGTTTTCGGGGGTCGCCCCGGAGTCGCCGGCCTCGGCACGAGGCCACGACCGGGTGAGACGTCGCGGGCATCTCGCCCGGGCACGTGCGGAGGCCATTCGGTAGGTCGACGTGTGACGGCAGGGGTCAGGGCTGGAGGTAGAGGCGTTCGTTGGGCAGCCGTGGCAAACCGGTGCACCGGCCGGGATACACCGCCACGGCTCCGGGGCGGTGGGCAGCCACGTCGCAGACGAACACCAGCGCGGCAGTGACACAGGCGGCGAATTCCATTCGGACGCTGGACATCAGGACCGAGAGTCGGACGTCGGGTTCGTCAGGGCGTGGCGACCGCCTGCCGTCGGTGCTCATCGCCGAGCCATTCTGGGCAGGAAGGCTCGCGCGCACTCGATCACTACTTCGCCGGAAGGCCGGAAGGTCCCGGTTGCCGGCGAGATCCAGGTGCGGATCATCGATGAGTCAGGGACGGGAGAGGGCAAGGCGATGTCTCCGTCCCGGATGACCACCACACGCGCCTGCCACAGCTGCGCGACGACGGCAGGGTCATCTATCGGACGCAGATCGGCTCTAACCAAGAAGGTCCACATATCCGCCCGGGGGTGGCCGATGATGGACAGCGGCGCAACTCCGCGCACGTCGAGGCTGGTCTTGACGCGCTGAGCGAGCTGGCTTGGCATCATCACCGCGCCGATTAGCCGCCCTGCCTGCATCGTGATCCGTCCCGTATCCGGGTCGACCACTGTGGGCAGCGAGCAGATCCGCCGGTAGAACTCGCAGCGGGAGCGCGGTGTCTCGGTGAAGGCAGTGGCCGGAGAAGCGCCCTGGGACATTACGTCCACCCTGCTTGGATCATCGCCTCGAACACCTGAGTCAGAACGGCAGCCGTCGGCTTGGGAACGGGCCGGGTGTACGCCTCGACCGCGAGCGAGTGGTCATCGCACCCGGGCGGAGGCTGAACGGCGGCGCAGACCAGACCGGCGTTTTCGAGGTCAGCCGTGGTATTCAGCAGCTTTGGTCGGCCCTGCGGATCGCGATGCTGACTGGACAGGCGGGATGTCGAAGGCGCGGGAAAGGGCTCGCGCAATGAAGGATCGCTCCATGCGACGACTTCGCGGTCGCGCATGCAGTCTGTGCTCAGATCGCGTTTGTATTGGGAACTCGGACCGCTATCAGGAGACTGCGGACACAGCCCATCTTCCGAGGCGTGGTTCAGGATCGTCCTGCTCATCAATCCCCCTGGTAGGGCCCGGCGGGTGTCACACTCGACCGCTGCTCGAAGGCTCGGGTAGCCGGAGTGGACCTGCTGCAATTGGGTAGGTCACGTCCAAGCATCCAGCGTCGAAAGCCGCAGGAAGAGGGCAAGTTATGGGGCAGATTAGGGCGGTGGCAAGGCGCTCGCTGCGATGCGTTTGCCGACTACACTCAATGGCGTTCCCGTACTCCACGCGGAGGTGCCGTGCCCCCGAACACTCAGTTGCAACGACGCAGGGAAGGCACGCCGTCACGGTTTGTGCCAGGACAGACGATGACGCGCGCTGAGCTGGCTGACGCGATCAACGAGCATGTATGGCGAACAACTGGCATACGACGAGACTTGGATGCGCACGCAATCGCGAGATATGAACGGGGAGTAGTGCGTTGGCCGAATGCTGACTACCGCCGCGCGATGAACGACATCCTCGGGGCGTCGGACGCTGAACTCGGGTTTGTCGCCTCCCGCCGTCGCCAGCCAGATGAGGGGCAACCCGATAGCACGCTCGCGGTGAATCTGTTCAGTCCGTTTGGCCCGTCTGCTGATCCGACGGCATTGGTGACCTTTTCTGGTTTCGAAGGCTCGCGACCCGCTCGTGTCGGCAACAGCGAGATCACTGCGATCCGCGTCGCCACACAGGCCGCCGCAGAGACGGAGAACCTTCACGGCGGGGGCTCATCAGCGATTGTCATCGCGAGCCGGGAGCTGACCAGGTTTGCGCCATGGGTGCACAGCTCGGTGAGCGCTAAGCTGCGTCGTTCCCTATTCGAGGCGGTCGGGAATTTGAGCAGCGTCGTAGGCTATACCGCGTTCGACGCGGGTGAGTTCCTTAATGCCGACCGCTGTTTCCAATTTGCCTTATGGTGCGCAGATTCGGCCGGATCGTGGGACCTGCGTGCCAGTGCGCTCGCTGATATGGCGCGGCGGTCCGCGTTCGTTGGTGACCCTGACAGCGCACTCTCCCTGATTGAACTTGCTCAGGTCCGGTCCGACCGGCTGGCCTTCACCGTTCGGGCGATGCTGAGTGCCATGCGGGCACAATACTTAGCGTCCTTGGGTCGTAGCGGTGAGGTAGTGGGTGAGGTTGCCCGCGCGGACGAGCTCTTCGCAGCTCGTACCCCCGACTGCGACCCGCCGTGGATGTGCTTCTACGACACAGCCGAACATCTCGGAAGCACAGGAAAAGCGCTCGCGCTTGCAGCCGAAGCACTCGGCTCGATCGATGTCGCCGCACCTCGGCTTCGCTACGCAATCGACATGCACGGCTCCGAATATCTGAGGTCGCGAACTTTCTCAGAGATTCGGCTTGCTGCGTTGACGATGAAGCTCGGTGACCCACGTGAGGCGGCAGCGCTCGGATGCGAAGCGGTAGAGCACAGTCGGGCGCTGAAGTCGGCGCGTATCGCAGCTGAGCTTCGTGGACTGGCGGCTGTGGCGAATACTCACCGTCGCATCGCTGACGTCGGCGAGTTGTGGGCGATGATCGCCGCCACAGCACCACGTAGGCGAGCGAAATGAACAGACCCGAAGCTGCCGAACTGAGCGCACGGGCCGTTCTCGAACAGGCAGCGCCCAGAAGCGGCGTCGATCCGAGGCACGCGGAACTCGTACGAGCCGGGTCGAACAGCATCTTCATGGTCGACGACCTCGTTGGTCGGGTAGGCAAGGTGGGGTCGGCGGACTCGGCAATGCGGGAGCTGCGTATCTCCCAGTGGCTGAACGCATCTGGCTTGCCTACGGTTCGAGTCGCTGACGTGCCGAACCCGATTGCGGTCGTGAACGATCGCCCGGTGACCTGGTGGGAGCGTATTCCGGCCCATCGCGCGGCGAGCACGACCGAACTCGCAACTGTGCTTCGCCGCCTGCACGCACTCGCGCCACCGACGACTTTTGCTCTACCGGAGCACGAACCACTCGCCGGCCTGCGCGCAGTCATCACGTCCGCAGATGAACTCGGGGATAACGATCGTGCATGGCTTCTGAAACACCTCGACACGTTGTCCAGTAGGTACCTGGCTCTTGGTGAGCCGGTGCAGCGCACAGTGATTCATGGGGATGCGTGGCAGGGCAACGTCGTTGTGCCGCTCGATGGCGTTCCGATAGTTGTTGATTTGGACCGTGTTTCGTTGGGCCGTCCCGCATGGGACCTCATCCAGGTAGCTGCTGACCGTGCCGACTTCGACCGCTTGTCAGAAGCCGATTACCGATCGTTTGTGGATGCGTATGGTGCTGACGTCACTACCGATCCGGCCTTCCGGCTGCTTGCCGACATTCAAGAGTTGCGGTGGGTCGTCTTCGCCCTGTCTCGGTCATCGAGCAGCGAGAACGCAGCCAACCAGGTGCGGCACCGTCTGGCGTGCCTGCGAGGCGAGGTCGCCCGGCCGTGGCATTGGGACGCGCTCTGAGGAGCCGATGCCCTGCTGGCAGGCCGTAGCCGCCACAGGGACACCGCACAAGCGCGGCATTGGGATCAATCGTAGCCGAGTGGTGTGTGGTCGAGTGTCCAGGGTGCACGGTCCGCGCCGAGCGTGGGCGCAGCGAAAGGTCAAGCTGGGGAATGAGCACGGCTGAACCATGGCCGGCGCGCGCCTAGAGGTCGGGACGGTCGGAATCACTGCGCAGCACGCAGAACTCGTTGCCTTCGGGGTCGGCGAGGATCACCCAGCCCGAACCGTCGGGATTCCGGTGATCGGCGACGAAAGTGGCGCCGATGCCGAGCAGGCGGTCTACCTCCTGATCACGGGAGGTTTCGGGGCGCAGGCACAGATGGATTCTGTTTTTGATCGTCTTGGTCTCGGGTACCTGGTTGAAATGGAGTACCGGGCCCTCTGCGAGCAGGACTTGAGTCTCCTCGGCGCCCGGCCCGTCCTCCGGATGTGTCGGGCTGTCGGTGACACTGCTCCAGAAGAGCGACAGCGCATAGGCGTCCGCACAATCGATCGCCACGTGCTGCAGCAGAGAGACCATGGTGCAAGCATTCCCGAAACTGCACGCCCGACACCACAGAATTGCGGCAGCCGGTGAGCCCGGAACGTGGAGTGATCGCCGATATGAGGGGTGCGGCCTCGCACGGGGAGGCCGCACCCAGGGCTAGACGATTTCCGAGGTTCCCGAGCAGGTGACCACCTGGGGGCGAAGCCGTTGTTGTGCACCGTGAAGTCGGTGCGGACCATGCCGGTGCCCGTGGGGGACGGAAGCAGAGGGTGCTGCCGTTGCCGACGATGAATCCCACGTTGCCGCTTTGGGTTTCCGAACCGGAAGCGCGGGTGGTGTGGTTCGTCCAGTTCAGGGTGACCGTCGTCGTATAACCACCCCACGGGCAGCCTCCGGCGTGGATGGTGAAGTACGGAACGCCCGGGGCGCCGTACGGCTGCGCCCCGATGACCTGACCGCACCGGATATCACCATCGCGCCTGCGACTACTCCCGCCGCCGCTTTCCAACCAATATGCTTTTGCGCCGACATTTCTCGTCCTTCTTCAGGGGCGAACGGGTTGTCAGGCGACCGCATCGGCCGGGAGGGGGTCGGCGGCGGGTGTGCGGCCTGCGGCGGTGACCGCCCGGCGGGCGTAGGCGCGGACGTCGGCGTCGGGGTCGGTCACCGCGGATTCGAGGGCGTCGAGTGCGCTGGGGCTGTCCAACCAGGTGGACAGGGACAGGACCGCTGCCTTGCGGACGTCGAGATGGCGGTCGGACAGGGCCGCACGTAGCGGTTCGACCGCCACCTCCGGGCTCACACCCGCCAGGCCTTTCGCGGCGCCGACTCGAACCTGCCAGGCGGAATCGCGCAGTGCGGCGACGAGACCGGTGATGTCGTCGGTGCCGAGGGCGGCGTAGGCGGTGAGCGCGGCGGCGCGGACCAGCGGGTCAGGGTCGGCGACCAGGGTGCGGATCACCTCGTGACCGCCCGCCCCGATCGAGGCAAGCCCCTGGGCGACCGCGATGCGCACCTCCCGGTTGGCATCGCCTGCGTTCGAGGCGACCGCGGCGTCGTCGTCGAGCGAGACCAGCGCACGCACCGCCTCGATCCGCACCCGATGATCCGTATCACCCAGTGCGGCACGGAATTCCGCGGCCGTCCCTGCTCGCAGTGCGCGCAGCAGATCGACTACGGTGGCACGTACCAGCGGGTCGGGGGAGCTGAGATGCCAGGCCAGTTCGCCGGGCCCGGGCAGGACCTCCACCAGTTCGCGCAGGCTTTCGGTGGCCGCACGGCGCACCGAGGCGGCCTCGTCACCGAGGGCACGTACCAGTTCGTCGGCGAATCCGTCAGGGGTGTTCTCGGTCAACACCGACAGCGCTGCTACCCGAACCACCGGATCGGAGTCGTTCAAATAGCTCGAAATATCCTCGACCGCAGGTGAATCCAGTGCGAGCAACGCGACCAGTCGTGGCGAGGACGGCGACACCGGCGCGGCAACCTCGCGCACCGGCGCCTCCCGCTGAGGTGCCCGGGTGCCGACCAGCTCCGGCTGGTCGATCACCTCGACGATCGGCTCGGCCGACGGCACGTCGTCGAGGCCGGGCACCGGCACCAGATAGGGCGCCACCGACCGTTTGACGAACTGCATCTCCCCGTCGGCGGTCTTGCGCAGATTCAGGTGGAAATTCCACGACTCGTCGTCGCGGTCGGGCAGGTCGGCGCGATCGTGGTAGAGCCCCCACCGCGATTCGGTGCGCGTCAGCGAACTGCGCGAGGCCATCTCGGCGCAGTCCCGGATGAACTGGACCTCCACCGCGCGCATCAGCTCGTGCGGTGTGGTCGCGCCGATCCCGTCGACCTCGGCGCGCATCCGCTCGAAGGTCTCCACCGCGATCGACAGTTTCGCCGCCGTCTTCGGCGGCGCCACATAATCGTTCACGAACCGGCGCAGCTTGTACTCGACCTGGGTCTGCGGCGGACCCTCGGGCTGCCGCAACGGACGATAGATCAGCTCGTGGGCCTCGGCGAGCTGATCGGCGGGCAGCGAACCCGGCGCCTCGACCTCGGCCAGTGTCGACGCCGCGTGCGCACCCGCGAGGTCGCCGTAGACGAACGCGCCGATCATGTAGTTGTGCGGCACGCACGCCAGGTCACCGGCCGCGTACAGTCCGGGAACCGTGGTGCGCGCGTTCTCGTCCACCCACACGCCCGAGGCCGAATGCCCACTGCACAAACCGATTTCGGAGATGTGCATCTCGATGTCGTGGGTTCGGTAGTCGTGACCGCGGTTGGCGTGGAACGTTCCGCGGGTGGGGCGTTCGGTCGTGTGCAGGATCGATTCGAGGGTGGACAGCGTCTCGTCGGGCAGATGTGACACCTTGAGATAGATGGGGCCGCGCGCGGATTCGATCTCCTGCTTCACCTCGGCCATCATCTGGCCCGACCAGTAGTCCGAATCCACGAACCGTTCACCCTCGGCATTGACCTGATAGCCGCCGAATGGGTTGGCCACATACGCGCAGGCCGGGCCGTTGTAATCCTTGATCAACGGGTTGATCTGGAAGCACTCGATGCCCGAGAGCTCGGCGCCAGCGTGATAGGCCATCGAGTACCCGTCACCGGCGTTGGTCGGGTTCTCGTAGGTGCCGTAGAGATAACCCGAGGCGGGCAGCCCGAGCCTGCCGCACGGACCCGTTGCCAGGATCACCGCTTTCGCGGCCACCTCGACGAATTCGCCGGTGCGCGTGTTCAACGCGGCCGCACCGACCGCCCGTCCGTTCGCCGTGAGGACCCGCACGGGCATCAGCCGGTTCTCGATGCGGATCCGCTCGCGCATCGTGCGCTGACGCAGCACCCGGTACAGGGCCTTCTTCACGTCCTTGCCCTCGGGCATCGGCAGCACATACGAGCCCGAGCGGTGCACCCGGCGCACCGCGTACTCGCCGTACTCGTCCTTCTCGAACTTCACCCCGTAGCGTTCGAGTCGCTGCACCATGGCGAAACCTCTTGTCGCAGTTTGGTACACGGTGCGCTGGTCGACGATGCCGTCGTTGGCGCGGGTGATCTCGGCGACATAATCCTCCGGTTCGGCCTTGCCGGGGATGACGGCGTTGTTCACGCCGTCCATTCCCATGGCCAGCGCACCGGAGTGGCGCACATGCGCTTTCTCGAGCAGCAGCACGTTCGCACCGGCCTCGGCGGCGGTGAGCGCGGCCATCGTGCCCGCGGTACCGCCACCGATCACGAGCACATCGCAGTCGAGGCGGACGCGGTCGTCCAGATCGGGAATGTTCACAGCGACTCCAGGATTCGGGACCTCAGCGCGCTCCGGTCGACCGGTTCGCGCGGGTCGGGGACCTCGACGACCGCGCGCAGCGTGCCGGCGCCGAGCACGGCGATCCGGTCGCCGAGGCGCAGCGCTTCGTCGAGGTCGTGGGTGACGAAAACGATCGTGGTGGGGTGTGCGCGCCAGGTGTCGACGAGCAGGCGCTGCATCTCAGCGCGGGTCTGGCTGTCCAGCGCGCCGAAGGGTTCGTCCATGAGCACCGCGCGCGGCGAACCGGCCAGGCTGCGGGCGAGTTGCACACGTTGGCGCATCCCGCCCGACAGATCGCGAGGCAGATAGTCGGCGTACCCGGTGAGCCCGACCTCGCCGAGCCAGCGCAGCGCCTGTTCCCGGCGCTCCACTCGCGCGACACCGCGAAGACGCAACGCCAGTTCGACATTGGCGCGAGCCGTGCGCCACGGCAGCAGCGCGTCGTCCTGGAAGACCAGCGCCCGATCCGCCGACGGCCGGGTGACGACATCACCGTCGGCCCGGATCGTCCCGCCGCTCGGCTCGCGCAGTCCGGCGATCGCGCGCAACAGGGTGGACTTGCCGCAGCCGGACTTGCCGACCAAGACGAGGATCTCGCCGGCGCCGATCGACAGATCCAGTTCGCGGACAACGGTTCTGGTGCCGTAACCGACGCGCACCGATTCCAGATCGAGGCGCATGCCGATCGAGACGGCGGTGGCGATGGTCATGAGGCGACCTCTCTCGGCAGCCAGCGGGTCGCCCGCCGACCGGCCAGTTCGACGATTCCGGAGGTGAGGAAGCCGAGCACGCCGATGGTGATCATGCCGACGAACACGGCCGGGTAGTCGACGATGGTGTAGGACTGCCAGGTGCGGTAGCCGATCCCGAGGCGACCGGAGATCATCTCCGCGGAGATGAGGCAGATCCAGGCCACCCCCATGCCCACCGACAACCCGCTGAACACGCCGGGCAGAATCCCGGGTACCACCACCCTGGTGAGTACCTCGCGCCGCGAGGCACCCAGGGTGCGGACGGCGTCCTCCCAGATGGTCGGCAGCGCGCGCGTCGCGTGCCGGGTACTCACCAGCACGGGGAACAGCGACGCGGTGAAGGTGATGAAGACGATGCCCGACTCGTCGCTGGGAAACAGCAGGATCGCCACCGGGACCAGCGCGATCGCCGGAATCGGCCGGATCAGCTCGGCCAGTGGCCCGAACACATCGGCCAGCAACCGCGACCGACCGAGCCCGATCCCCGCCGCCACCCCGACCACGGCCGCCAACCCGAATCCGGTGACGATCCGGATCAGCGACTGCCCCACATCCAGGTAGTACTGCCCGCTCCCGAGGTGCTGACCGAACTCGGCGATGATCTCGGTCACCGTCGGCAGGGTGTCGAACCGCAGGCCGGCGCGCACATCATTGGCGGTGAGCAACTGCCACAGCCCGATCGCCGCCACCACCGAACCGACCCGGATCAACCGGGACCTCCAACCAGAGGCCTCTGCGGCGCCGGGTGCGTCCGTCCGAGTTGCTTGCGGGCCGGACGCGCCTGCGTCGCCGGCGATGGAGGATGAGCCGGGGGCTGGGGGAGTGACAGCGATGCCGGTGTCGATGTCACCGGTGGATGGTGGGTCGCTGCGCGACTGAACGGAAGTGGCGTCGGCGCCGAGTGTCGCAGGGTCGTCCGAGCGGGCGGTGGGGCTCATCCGCGGACCTCTGTGACGGCCTGGTCGTACGTGACCTGTGCGGCCGCCGGGTGTGTGGCGCGGTATCGGTCGGCCGCGGCCTGGGTGGTGAAGGGCAAGTAGCGGGCATCATCGCGCAACCAGATTGCCTTGTCCGCGAACCAGCGCGTGCGGAGCTCGGCGTCCGGGATGTAGGCCGCGCGAACGGTCTTGCCCTGCGCCTTGGCCGCCTGCACAGCCCTCAGCAGGCAGTCGGGATTCGCGGCGGGCTGCGGCTTGTCGGCGCCCTCGACCCACACTTCACCTGCCAGCGCCGGATCACTCACGGGCACAGCGCAAATCGGGTCGGTGCCCGTCACCTTGCTGGGGTTCGTCGACTCGGCCAGGGTCGCGTCGTAATCGCGGCCGGTCTCGGCGAACGCCTGCCGCAGCGGCCCGTCCTCGACGAACGCATCGATATCGAGGTCGGCGAAGTCACCGATCGACTTCAGGTAGTTCACATCGCCTTTGAACGCATCGATCAGCTTCGCCTTGAGGGTGGTGTCGAAGCTGGTGCCGCCGGGCCCGTTGTAGAGGTACACGACCTCCTGCGGCAGACCGGAGCCTTTGGCGACGAGATCCGCTGCCTCGAACGGCTTTTCGTTGAGGAACGCGGTCGCGTCGAGTTGCGCGGCCAGGAATGCCTGCAGCACCTCGGGGTGCTCGGCCGCATACGCCCGCCGGGCGACCACCCCGTGGAAGGTCGGCACATTCAGCTCGGCACCGTCGTAGAGCAGCTTGGCCTTGTTCTGCTGCACCAGCAGACCCGGCCAGGCCACGAACTGCGACAGCGCGCTCACCTGATGCGATTCCAGTGCCGTCGCCCCGACCTGGGGTTGCTGGTTGAGCACCTCCACACCCTTCGCCGGATCGATTCCCGCCCGGCTCAACGCCTGCACCAGAGTGCCGTGACCCGCCGAACCCACACTGGCCGAGATCTTCTGCCCGGCCAGGTCGGTCAGCGAGCGCGCGGGCGAATCCTGCGGCACCACAACCATGTTCAGCGCGCCCTTGGGGTTGTAGCCGGTGATCGACACCAGCTCGGTGCGGGAACGCTCGGCTGCCTGGGTGCGTGAACCGTTGATCAGCAACGGGTAGTCACCCATCGACCCGATATCGATCTTCTCCGCCACCATCTGGGCGGTGATCGGCGCACCGGTGTCGTAGTCCTGCCACTCCACCTGATACTTCGCACCACCCGCATCGGTGATGCGCTGCAGGCGCTGTTCCAGGTAACCCTGCGCGCGCAGCAGCGTGCCCGCGGTGACGGTGTTGATGGTCTTGGACTGATAGCCGATGACGACCTTGACGGTGCCGGCCGGTGCGGCCGTCGAACTTTCGAGCGAGCACCCGGCCGCGGCGAGGGCGACGGCAAGGGCGACGGGCAGCAAACGAGTGATCTTCATGCGTGGGGTTCCCGGGTTCAGCGGAGCAGGTAGGGCATGTTGACGGTGACGGCGCCGGTGGGGCAGCGCGCGGCGCAGGGGCCGCAGTACCAGCACTCGTCCACATGCATGTACGCCTTGCCCGAATCCTCGTGAATGGCAAGGGAATCGAGCGGGCACATGTCGACGCACAACGTGCAGCCGGTGATGCACAGGGATTCGTCGATCGTCACGGGGACGTCGGCGCGCTGGGGCACGAGGGCCATCTAACGGACCTTCCATTCGGGTGCGCTGCGCACGAGGCTGCCGCGCATGGTGATTCGATCGCCGCGCATGCGGATGTACTCGAGATCGACGGGTCTGCCGTCGTCGAGGCGGGTGAGCCGCTCGAGCATCAGCAGCGGCGCACCGGCCGGGGCGTCGAGGGTGACGGCGGTGTGCGGGTCGGCGGCCACCGCCTCGAGGGCGATCTCCGCGTCGCCGAGCGATCGGCCGGTGATCTGTTCGAGCAGGACGAACACATCGGTGCTCGCGAGATCATGGGCCAGCACCTCGGCACCGATGTCCGGGACGAGGTAGGTCAGGTCCAGGCTCAGCGGCAGGTCGGCGAGGAACCGCAACCGCTCGATGTAGACCACCTGCTCGCCTGGTGTGAGCCCGAGCCTGCGGGCCACGGCGGACGGCGCGGTGACGGTGCCCGCCACACGCACTTCGTTGCGCACCGTGCCGTGCTCGGCGAGGGTTTCCTGCAAACCGAGCAGCACGTCGAGTCCGTGGTCGAACTTGCGGGCCGCCACCCGGGTGCCCACCTTCGGGGCACGGTCGATGAGTCCCTCGTCGCGCAGCAGCGCAAGCGCCGCGCGGACGGTATTGCGGGAGGCGCCGTGTTCGGCGGCCAACTCCTGCTCGCCGGGCACCGTGCCGTCGAGCGCACCCGACAGGATCTGGTGGCGCACCACGTCGGCGACGCGACGAGCCCGATCGGCGCGCCGGTCGTGCCCCGGCTCTTTCGTGCCTGTTCTCTCGCTGACCTGCATGAACAGCGACGATAGTGGCGATTACGCCGATGCCCGCGGCACGCGGAACGGCACGAAATCGTACCGATCTGTTTGCGCCGGGTGGCGGGTCGCGCGACCTGCGCGAACCCGGCCCGCTACGGGCATTGCGCCACCCGGCGCCACGAGGACGGCCTTGGAATCAGGCCGATCGTAATGTCAGGGCTGCCCCGGCTTGAGCACGATGAACAGGCCGTTGGCCTCGGCGCAGAGACGGTCACCGTCGTGCATGGTCGCCTTCAGGTACACCTTGCGGCCGTCGCGCCGTTCGGCATGGGCGCGCACGGTGAGTTCACGGTTGAGCGGGGTAACTGATCGATAGTCGACGGTGAGCGAGGCCGTGCGGGTCACCGCACCGGTGGCCAGCGCGGCGGTCATCCCGAGGATGTCGTCGAAGGCGAGCGAGATGTGCCCGCCGTGCGCGGCCTGGTTGCCACCCAGGTGGAAGGTGCGGAAGGTGACCTTCGCGGTCACCCCGTCGCGGTCACCGCTGACCACCGTGTACGGCGGCAGAGTGATGTTGCCGCGCGCGGGTAGATCGGTGCGCGTCCAGCTCGGCGAGGACCACTCGTCGACCACGGCCTCGTCCAGGCGGGCATTGAGCTGCTCGAGCGCGACGATCGTCTCCTTGGCCAGCTCGTCGGACGGGTTCGCCAGTCGCGCGCGGTCCATCAGCTCGCGCACCTGCTCGATGAACTCGCCGTAGTGCGGTCCGCCGATCAGGGTGTCGCTCTCGCTCGCGCGCGCTTCGATGAGTTCGGCCATCGGCCGGAAGCCGCCCTCGTGATGCGTCTGGTCGGGCCGCGAGTCGCCGACGTTCTTCTCGTCCATATGCAACACGTTATCGTTTCCGAGCTGGGCGTTCGCGCGGGGGACCGCCGCCGGTCGGTTAGGCTCGATGCCGATCATCATCGACGGCGAGAGGCTTGGTATGAGTATCGCGGCGGTTGTGTTCGACATGGACGGTGTGCTGATCGACTCCGAGCCCGTCTGGGAAAAGGTCCGCAAAGACTACGTCACCGTCAATGGTGGTCGCTGGCAACCGGATTCGCAGCAGCGCATGATGGGCATGTCCACCGTGGAGTGGTCGTCGTATCTGGCCGACGAGCTCGGTGTCGCGCAACCGGCCGACAAGGTCGCCGCCGATGTCATCGATCTGATGGCCGACGAGTACGCCCAGCACCTGCCGCTGCTGCCCGGCGCGGTCGACGCCGTTCGCCGCTGCGCGGATTCATGGAAGCTCGGGCTCGCCAGTTCTTCTCCTGCCTCCCTGATCGCGCTCGTACTGGAGAAGGCGGGGCTGATGGAGAGTTTCGCGGTCGTGCTGTCCACCGAGGAGGTGGGTCGCGGCAAACCCGCGCCCGATGTGTATCTCACGGTCGCGCAGCGGTTGGGAGTCGACCCGAAGAACTGTGCGGCGGTTGAGGATTCGACCAACGGCCTGCGATCCGCGCACGCCGCGGGGATGCGGGTGATCGCGGTGCCGCGCCCGGAATTCCCGGCCTCGGCCGAGGCGCTCGCCCATGCCGAGGCGGTGCTCGACGGTCTCGATCAGCTCACCGCCGACGTGATCACCGGCTGATCAGAAACTGCCGGTCACACCGTCGATGCGTTCGCGCAGCAGATCGGCGTGCCCGTTGTGGCGGGCGTACTCCTCGATCATGTGCAGATACACCCAGCGCAGCGTGTAGCCGTCGGAACGCCACGGCACCTGGAACACATGATCGAGGGAGAGGTCGGCGACGGCGGCGTCGCAGGCGGCGACTTCGGCGTGGAACAGGTCGAAGACCTCCGGTGCCGGACGCGAATCCAGGTCGTCGAAGTCGGCGTCGGGTTCGAGTTCGGACGCGTACACCGGGCCGATGTCCTCACCGGCGGCCGACACCCGGAACCAGCCGCGTTCGACCTCGGTGAGATGACGAACCAACCCGAGCAGCGACAGGTTCGACGGCGGAACCGAACGTTTCGCCAGCTGCGCGGCGTCGAGCCCGCCGCATTTGTTGAGCAACGTCTGACGATGGAAGTCCAACCAGGACTGCAACATCGGGCGTTCGTCGGCGCCGACCAGGGTGCGGGTCGGCACGAGTTCGGGCGCCTGCCAGGTCATGGGTGCGAGGCTAGTCGTCGTCGTCCGATCCCGCAGTCCGATTATCGCGACGATGCCGGTCACGGGTCGAGGGGCGGCGTCCGGCACACTGGCCGGATGGGTGCCGAGCATGTCGACCTGCCCGAGGTCGTGGTCCACGTCGGTGACGGTGCGGGTGCGCCCCGCGCCGTCGACCCCGCCCGTCCCGGCGCCGATGCCGTGAACCCTGCCCCCGACCACCCCTTCCTCCTGCTCACCCGGGGGCCGGACCACATCCAGGCCCGCTACCTGCCCGACGGCACCTACGAGATCGAGCACATCGCGAGCACCGACCACCGCCATCTGTTCACCACCGACGCGGTGTTGGTGCGCGATGTCGTCTGGTCGTGGATCCAGGGCGACACCTGGTGGTCGCACACCGTCGCCTGGACGACCGTCGACCCCGCGCTCGCCGAAATCGATGCCCTCCGTGCCGAACTCACCGACATGCTCGACGGCATGTCCCTGCTCGACAGCGTCACCGACGACCTCGACGCGGCTCTCGCCCGAGCCGACGAACTACTCACCGCCGAACCGGATTTCGACGACGGGTGACGGCGGAAAGGTCGCCGCGGTGACGAACACCGCGGCGACCCTCCCGTCAGTCCTCGTCGCCCTCGCACCAGTCGTCGAATGCCTCGAACTCGGCCTCGTACTGGGGTGGGACGGAGTCTTCGACCGCGTCCTCGATGGGATCCCACATCCGGTTGCAGTTCTCCGGGGCAGGTGGCCAGGACTCGATGTACTGGACCAGCGGGGTCTTCGGCGCTTCGGGTTCCTCGGCGTTCGCCACCGCGGCCGAGCTCAGGGCGAAGGTACCCGCGACGGCCGCGGCGGTGACGATCCGGTAACCAGCTCTCACAACATCCTCCTGTCTTCGGCGGCACTCCATGCCGGCTCGATTCTGCCTCCGCCTTACCCACGGACCGCTTGTCCAAGCACGCGGGCGCAGCCGTGTCGCGGCATAAGCCACACTTATGTGCTCGTCGTGGATCGGGATCTACCCGGGGGTGCGCGGCCCGGCGATGGTGGGGAGGTGAATCGCGTAGGAACTGTCGCGCCGGGCCTGGCTCTGGCACTGCTGCTGGCCGCCGTCGCCACCCCGGTGGGTAAGGCGCTGCCGATGGCCGGAGCGCCGGTGGTGGCCCTGATCGCCGGCGCGGTGACCGGAATGTGGTTGCGGCGCCGGGGGAGTACGAGGTTCGAACCGGGCCTCGACGTGGCCAGGCAGCGGGTGCTCGGGTGGGCCATCGTGCTGCTCGGGCTCGGTCTGCCGATGGGTTCGGTGCTCGGTGTGGGGCGCGAGACCGCTGTCGTCCTGGTCGGCACACTCGTCGCCGGTGCCGTCGCCGCGTTCGTCGTCGGGCGGATGCTCGCCGTGGACCGTGAGTCGGCGACTCTGATCGCCGCCGGGTCGACCATCTGCGGTGCCTCCGCCATCGCGGCTGCGACGGCGGTGCTCCGCCCCGATCGGCAACGGGTGGCCTATGCACTCGGCACCATCTTCGTCTTCAATGTCGTTGCGGTACTCGTCTATCCACCGCTGGGTCGGGCGATCGGGATGTCGCCGCAGGCGTTCGGACTCTGGGCGGGAACCGCCATCAACGACACCTCCTCGGTGCTGGCCGCCGGGGTGGTGTTCGGGGCGGGCGCCGCGCAGTTCGCCGTCGTGGTGAAGCTGGTCCGCAGTCTGGCCATCGTCCCGCTCTGCCTCGGCCTGCATCTGGGGCGCCGACGGATGGCCGAGCGAACGGGCACATCCCCCGGCTCGCTGCGCGAGAGCTTCCCTTTGTTCGTCGTGATGTTCGTGGCGTCGTCCATCGTCGCCGCCACCGGGATCCTGCCCTCGGCTCTCACCGAGCCCCTCGCCGCGACGAGCGGCTGGTTGATCACCGCCGTCCTGGCCGCCATCGGCACATCCCTGAGCCTGGACCGCCTGCGGTCCGCGGGTCCACGGCCGCTGCTCCTCGGCGGCGCCATCGGCGTGGTGCTCGGCACCTCGAGTCTGGCGCTGATGGCGCTCACCGGCTGGTGCTGAAACCCGAGGTCAGGTGCCTATTCGGCGCCCGGCGGAGATCATCGTGGTTTGCTGGAGAGGTGCGCACACGAAGCCGGATCGCCGCCGCCGCCCTCGGCGCCATGCTGTGGGGCGAGTGGGTGAACTGGCGTGCGTCCCGAACCGAGACGCGCCCCGACACCGGCGGATCGGAGGCGGTGGTCGTGCTCGGATACCGCAATGCCGGTCGCAGCGCCAACGCCATGAACCGATGGCGAGTGCGCGCGGGTCTGCGTTCCCGCGACCCAGGGGCGAGCGAATCGCGGCTGGTGCTGTGCGGCGGTGCCTGCGCGGGGCCCGACACCGAGGCATCGCTGCTGGCCCGCTACGCGCGCGAACGCGGGTACACCGGTGAGCTCGTGCTCGAGGAGAACAGCCGATCCACCTGGGAGAACATCGCCTTCGCCCTCCCGTTCCTGAAGGACGTCGATCGGATCAAGATCGTCTCCCTGCCGACGCACGCCGCCGTCGCACGCCGCTACCTCGCGGAGCAGAGCCCCGAGCTCGCTACCCGCCTGGTGCGCGGGCGCGACTACCGATTCGGGGAGTGGATGCCGCTCAAACCGGTGATCGCGCTCTACGGGGTCGCGAAGAACCTGCGCCGCACACCGGCGACCGGTGCGTGATGCTGCCACCGGGAACCCCCGACCTCGACGTCCTCGATCTGCTGGTGTCGGTCGCCGAGCTGGGTAGTCTCGGCGCCGCCGCGCGCCGGCACGGCATCACCCAGCCCGCCGCGAGCATGCGCATCAGCGCCCTGGAACGCCGAATGCGGGTCAAACTGCTCGACCGCGGGCCGACCGGATCGGAACTCACCGACGCGGGCCGCGCCGTCGTCGAGCACGCGCGGCCGGTGCTCGCGGCCGTGCGCGACCTCGTCGACGACATCGACCGGCTGCGTGCCGCCCAGGCCACGCGCCTGCGGATCGCCGCATCGAAAACCATTGCCGATCATCGCATTCCGCATTGGCTGGCGGCGTTGCGCACCGACCATCCCGAGGTGATCGTCGCCCTGGACGTCGAGAATTCCACCCAGGTCGCCGCCCTGGTCCGCGACGGCGCCGCCGATGTGGGTTTCGTCGAGGGCCCACACCCGCCGACCGGGCTCGGCAGCCGGGTGCTCGGCTCCGACGAACTGGTCGTCGTCGTGGCGCGGGACCACCCGTGGGCGCGCCGGAAGACCCCCGTGACACTCGCCGAGCTCGCCCACACGGCCCTGCTCTGGCGTGAACCCGGCTCCGGCACCCGCGACACCGTCTGGGACCTGCTCAGCAGCGAGGGCGCACCGGCGGGCCCGGCCGCCGAACTCGGCTCGGCCGCGGCCATCGTCGCCGCCGCGCGAACGGGGATGGCCCCGGCGGTGCTGAGCCGCCTGATCGCCGCACCCGATCTGGCCACCGGCGCCCTGGTCGAGGTGTCCTCGACCGATGCCACCCGCCTCACCCGCAAGTTCCGGGCCATCTGGCGGCGTAGCAGCCCACCGACCGGCCCCGCCGAGCTCCTCGTCGAGCGCGCCGCCCGCCTCGAAGAGGCCCGCCGCTAGCGAATTCGGTCGGGGTGTACCGCTCGGTCCAGCGAAATGGTGCGTCGGCGGCACGGACAGCTCTAGGCTGTATTCGCTACACACTGTGGAGGTTGGATCTATGACGGTCGACATCGTGACCGAACCGGCGACGGAGGAACTGTGGACCGGATCGGCCCGCTCGGCCGGCACACCGCCTACGTCGATGATCGAGCGGATGACACTCATCCTCGACGCCTTCGACGCGACCACCCCGACCCTCACCCTGCTCGGCCTGGCCGAGCGCACCGGCCTGCCCAGGTCCACGGTGCATCGCATCCTCGATCAGATGATCCGATTGCGTTGGCTCGCACACACTCCCGGCGGCTACCGCCTAGGACTGCGGGTGCTCGAACTCGGCGGGCTCGCCGCCGAACACAACGAACTACGTGAAGTGGTCGGCCCGCTGCTCTACGACCTCAGCCAGCGCACGGGCCTGGTCGGGCACCTCGCCGTGCTCGACGGCCGCGAGGTGCTTTTCCTGGATCGCGCGGGCAGGCGCGGGCAGGTGGCGATCCCCACCCGCATCGGCGGCCGGTTACCGGCCCACTGCACGGCCCTCGGCAAAGCGCTGCTTGCCACGCTCGAACCCGGTATCGCCGAGGCTTCGCTGCGCGGCAACACCGTCGCCCGCACGGCCCGCACCATCATCGACCGGGTGGAACTGCACCGAGAACTGGCCCGCATCCGGCACCGTCAGGGCGTGGCCGTCGACACCGAGGAATCGCTGCCCGGCGTGGGCTGTGTCGCGGTGCCGATCCGTGGCCGAGGGGTGGCGGTAGCCGCGATCTCGTTGTCGGGCACCGTGAACGGCGACCGCGCCGCCCTCGACACCGCCCGGCTGGCGCGCGCCCTCGCCGAGGTCGCCAACGAGGCATCGCGCGCGCTGACACCCCGGCACGGGCGCGGCTGACTAACTCCGGCGCGCCATCGCCCGGCCCGCGGCGCGGCCGGAGAAGATGCAGCCGCCGAGGAACGTGCCCTCGAGCGCGTTGTACCCGTGCACGCCGCCGCCGCCGAACCCGGCGACCTCACCGGCGGCGTACAGGCCGTCGAACACCGAGCCGTCCGGGCGCAGCACCTGCGAGTCGAGGTCGGTCTGCAAGCCGCCCAACGTCTTGCGGGTCAGCACATTGAGCCGCACCGCGATGAGCGGGCCGTGGGCCGGATCCAGGATGCGATGCGGGGTGACCACCCGCTGCAACTTGTCACCGATGTACTTGCGGGCGGCGGTGATCGCCGCGATCTGCGCGTCCTTGGTGAAGGGGTTGGTCACCTCGCGATCGCGAGCGACGATCTGCCGTTCCAGTTCGGCGGCATCGAGCTTCGGCCCGCGCGCGATCTCGTTCATGCCGTCCACCAGGGCGGGGAGCGAGTCGGCGACCACGAAATCCACACCGTGCTGCTTGAACGCCTCGACCGGACCCGGTGCGCCCTTGGCGAGGCGGCTGCGCAGCGTGAGCTTCCAGTCCTTGCCGGTGATGTCGGGGTTCTGCTCCGAGCCGGAGAGGGCGAACTCCTTCTCGATGATGGTCTGGTTCAGCACGAACCAGGAATAGTCGTAGCCGGTCGACAGGATCTGGCGCATCGTGGCATTGGTGTCGAAGCCGGGGAAGCACGGTGCGGGCATGCGTCGGCCGTTCGCGTCGAACCACAGCGGCGACGGACCGGGCAGGATGCGGATGGCGTGATCGGGCCACACCGGATCCCAGTTGTTGATGCCCTCGGTGTAGTGCCACATGCGATCACGGTTCACCAGCGCCGCGCCCGCGCTCTCGGAGATGCCGAGCATCCGCCCGTCGACGTAGGCCGGTACGCCCGAGATCATCGTCTCCGGGCACGGGCCGAGGCGCTCGGTCGGCCAGTTGCGGCGGATGATGTCGTGCGCGTGCCCGATACCGCCCGTGCTCACCAGCACCGCAGGCGCCTGGAAATCGAAGTCGCCGACCACGTCCCGGTTCGAGGCGACACCACGCTCGGTGTCGCTCGGTGCGAGCACGCTGCCGCGCACACCGGTGACCGTACCGTCGGTGACCACCAGTTCGTCGACTCGGTGGCGGAACGCGAACCGCACCAGGCCCTCGGCCTCACCGGCCAGCACGGGTTCGAGGAACACCCGCAGGACCTCCGGACCGGTACCCCAGGTGAGGTGGAAACGGGGAACCGAATTGCCGTGACCGTCGGCGAGGGAGCCGCCGCGTTCGGCCCAGCCGACGATCGGTGTGATGCGTAAACCCAAGGCGTGCAGGTAGTCCCGCTTCTCGTCGGTCGCGAAACGCACGTAGGCGCGTGCCCACTCCACGGCCATGCTGTCCTCGCCGTCGAGGCGGTCGAAACCGGCCGACCCCATCCAGTCCTGCAGGGCGAGGTCGTAGGAATCCTTGATGCCGAGGCGGCGCTGCTCGGGGGTGTCGACCAGGAACAGCCCACCCAGCGACCAGAACGCCTGCCCACCCAGATTGGCGCGGTTCTCCTGATCGACCACGAGCACCTTGCGTCCGGCCAGCACCAGTTCGTGGGTGGCGACCAGGCCCGCGAGCCCGGAGCCGACCACGATCGCGTCGGGGGAGAAATCATCGGTGGGCTGGGGTGCTGCGCTCGACATGTAGGAAAGCTAGCATTGCTGCGACGGTGACCGGGGGGAGTCCTGGAATTCACCTGACCAGCGATGTTCACCGAAGAAAGGCTCGAGAAACCATGAAGGTCCGGATCCGCGCGGGCGCCGCCGTGCTCGCCCTCGCCGTGCTGGCGTCCCTCGGCGCCACCTCCTGCGGCAAGTCACGCTGGTGCGAACGCGACCTCGGCGATGTGCACGTGGCCGACTCCTACTGCGAGAAGAACACCCCCGGCTACGAGTGGGAACCCGACAACGACAAGCCGAAGTACAAAAAGAAGTCCAAGAAGAAGTAAAACCCTCGGGCGGCCCTGTGCCGCAGGCGATCCGAGACGCAACCGTGGCGCAAGGGATGCGCAACGCATGCCGTGCCGAAGCCGATGACCGGGTATTCCACCTCTGAGCACACCGAATGCCGTTGAGGCAGACGGTAACTGCTCGGTTCTCTAATCCTCACAACGGCGTGAGCAGGTGGTCCCCATGGCCTATCGGAAGGTAATGCGTATCGGTTGGAAGCGCACAGCGACAATGCTGTCGGTGTGGCTTCTCGCCACGGGAATCGGTTCGGCGATATCGCCCGGACCTACGGCGTGGGCACAGGGTTGTGCCGCAGTGGATGTCGTAATCGCCCGTGGCACAACGGAGCCCGGATATCTAGGGGCCGCCGTCGGGGACCCGCTCTACGCGGTCCTGCGCGAGCATCTGGCGGTGGACACCAGTGCGCACCGCGTGGAATACCCCGCAGATCTACTGGTGCCGTCCTCGGTGAGCGACGGAACCCGCGCCATGACAGGTCATCTCGTCGCCCTCTCGGCGGCCTGCCCGGACCAGCGGTTCATTCTGGTCGGCTATTCGCAGGGTGCGGTGGTCACCCACGGTGTGCTAGGTTCTCCTGCCGCACTGGCCCTCCCGGGCATGTGGACCCTCCCGCCCGAGCTGTCCCACCGTGTCCTCGCGGTGCTGCTGTTCGGTGACCCACTCCGCCTCGTCGGCGGAACAGCCCACCCCTGGTACGCGGATCGCACGCAGAACTACTGTGCCGCAGGCGATCCGGTGTGTGCGGGCGGCATCTTCCCCGCCGCCCACGGCACCTACGAATGGGCCTTCGCCGATGCGGCGGGACAGGTGAACGCCCGGCTGTGAAGTCGCCCGCCGGGGTCGGCGACCGGTAGTCCAGAATCGGGAGATGGCGAGCGAGAACATTATGCTGATCCACGATCCCGAGCTGCTGGAGCGGGGCGAGCGGGTGCTGGGCGAGGAGTTCCGGGCCATGCACGAGCGGGTGCTCGCGGTGACCGCGATGACGTCCCGGCTCAACGCACTGCCCTTCGACGACGAAACGGGAAAGGCGGAACTGCTCGAGCAGATCCTCGGGCGTCCGCTGCCCCCGAAGCTCACGATCTACCCGCCCTTCTACACCGACCACGGACTCGGTCTCGACATCGGGGAGCGGGTCTTCGTCAACCAGGGGTGCACGTTCCTCGACTACGCGGGGATCCGGCTGGGCTCCGGCGTGATGATCGGCCCCAAGGCCACCTTCATCACCATGGGACACCCGGTCGACCCCGAGGAACGGCGCCGGTTTCTCACCGGCGCACCGATCGATATAGCCGACAATGTCTGGATCGGTGCCGGGGCGACAATTCTGCCCGGCGTCAGTATCGGACGCGACTCGGTGATCGCGGCCGGTGCGGTGGTCGGTGACGACGTGCCGGAGCGGAGCCTGGTGGCCGGTCCCAAGGCGTCGGTCCTGCGCACGTGGTGACACCGGCATTCGCGGACGGAAAGTGACCGCGATGGCTTCTATCGTGCGGTTATGGGAAATCGAACGAAGAGGATCGCGGTCACCACGCCCACCGGACACGTCGGGTCGCGGGTGGTGCGGCTGTTGGTGCAGGCGGGAGTTCGGCCGCGGGTGCTGATGCGGCACCCGGACCGGCTCGACGATGGCGTTCGGGAACTGGTCGAGGTGGTGCAGGTCGACCAGGGGGACGCGGACGCCGTGGTGCGGGCCACCGAGGGGGCCGATCGGTTGTTCTGGGTCGACCCGCCCGCGCTGGTGGACGGTGATCCGGTAGCCGGCTACGCGCTGATGGGTGCCTCCGCGGCGCGGGCCGTAGTCGAGAACAGCATCGAGAAGACGGTGTTCCTCAGCAGCGGGGGAGCCGAGAAACGTTCCGGCGCCGGAGAAATCGACGGACTCGCACGCACCGAGGAGCTACTCGACGCCACCGGTGCCGATGTGCTGCATCTGCGATGCGGGTACTTCTTCACGAACCTGCTGCCCCAACTCGACGAGATCCGGGCGGGCACCCTGTCCACGCCGTGGCCACTGGACCACGCCATGCCTTGGGTCGATCCGCGCGATATCGGCGAGGTCGCCGCGGTGCGCTTGCTGTCCGACGACTGGTCGGGCCGCGTCGTCCAGGCGGTCCACGGACCCGAGGATCTCACCTTCGCGCGCGTGGCCGAGATCCTCGGCGCACAACTCGGGCGCGACGTCACCCCGATCCAGCTCTCCGACCAGGAGTTCCGCAACGCCCTGCGATCGGCGGGGCTCGGTGACGGCCAGATCGACGGAATCGCCGGAATGGCAGCGGGTCTCAGCACGGACTACATCCCGGAGGACCCCCGAACCCTGCTCACCACCACGCCGACGACTCTGGCCGAGTGGATCTGCCGTCAGCTGCGCTGATCACCGATCCCGCCCTCACACCACGCGGGCGAGGCCGCGGGATGTGTGCCGACCCGGCCCGGTCACGACACCCCCCGACACAGCGAGTGTCGTGACCGGAACTCAGATCACCAGTGGACGCCGGGCAGCATCCGGCTCATCCGCGCGGCCGGACTCGGAACCACCATCAGCGGGGCGAGGACCGGGCCGAGGACCGTGAGGGGTCCACGCGACGGCTCGGCTGTCTCGGCGGGTTCCGCGATGACCGGTTCCTGCTTGCCCTGCGACGCGGTCGATTCACCGAAGAGGCGGTACCCGGTGTGCATGATGGTCCGTTTCAGCGACGGCAGGAACATCTCGACCGCCTGCGAGAACGTGCCGACAGGCGTGTCGATGCGGTCGGGGCGTTCGAGCAGGGCGCGGACCACGATGCCCGCAGCCCGCTCCGGATCCGGCAGCGGCAGCGCCCGGTAGATTTCGGTCGGCGCGATCATGGGGGTGCGCACCAGCGGCATCCGGATGGAGGTGAAAGTGATTCCGGCGTCACGGTTTTCGACCGCGGCGATGTCACTGAAATTGTCCAGCGCCGACTTGCTCGCGGCGTACGCGGCGAAGCGCGGCACCTTGGTCTGCACCGCGATCGAGGAGATGTTCACGATGTGGCCGAAGTGGCGTTCGCGCATCGACGGCAGCAGCGCGAGGATGAGCCGCACCGCACCGAAGTAGTTCACGGCCATGGTCCGCTCGAAATCGTGCATGCGATCCACCGAATTGGCCACCGAGCGCCGGATCGAACGGCCCGCGTTGTTCACCAGGTAGTCGACGTGGCCGTGCTCGGCGAGCACCGTCTGCACCAGCGCGCCGACGGCCGTGGCATCGGTGATGTCGCACGGGTAGGCGAAAGCCGACCCACCGTCGGCACGAATGGATTCCGCTGCGGCAGTGAGATCTTCGACGCCGCGCGCCACCATCAGCACCACCGCGCCACGACGCGCGACAGCATGTGCGGTGGCCAGCCCGATGCCCGACGAGGCGCCGGTGATGAGCACGGTGCGGCCCGAGAGCGGATGCGCTCCGGACTCGACACGGCCGCGCTGCGGATCGAGGTTGGCCCGCCAGAATTCCCACAGCCGGGCGGCGTAGGTCTCGAAGGCGGGCACCGCGAGCCCGGGCAGTAGCGCCCGCGTGGAGTCCGAGACGAACTCGGCGGTGAAACCGACATGCGGCGCCACCTCCGCGGGGATACCCGCCTGCTCGAAGAGGAAGTCGCGCACCGCGTGTGCGCCGGGCACCTGACCGAGCCCGCGCAGCGCGAACGCACTGCCCGGCACGGTCCCGATCCCGGTCGGCCCGCCCGCCGCGCTCGCCAGCGCGCGGTAGATCTCGCCGAACGGCTGCGGCTGCGGGTTGACCAGGTGGAATGTGCGCCCGTCCAGCCCCGGGCGGCGCACCAGGCGGACCATCGCCTCGGCCACGTAGTCGACCGGAACCACATTGGTGGCACCCAGATCGGGCAGCGGCAGCGGCAATTCGGCAGGCAGGTCCGACAGTGCCGCGATCGCCGGGAAGAAGTAGTACGGGCCGTCGATCTTGTCCATCTCGCCGGTGCGCGAATCACCGACGACGATCGCGGGGCGATACACCCGCCACCGCACGTCGCCTGCCTCGCGGACCAGCTTCTCGGCCGCGAACTTGGTGCGGTGATAGGGCGAGGTGAGGTTCTGGCCGAGGTCGAAATCCTCCTCGAAGAACTTGCCGTGATGATCGCCCGCCACCGCCACCGAGGACACGTGGTGCAGGACCGCACCGAGCCCGCGGGCCAGCTCGATCACCGCGCGGGTGCCGTTCACATTGGCCGCGTGGGCGGATTCCTCGTCGGCGGTCATGTCGTAGACCGCGCCGAGATGGAGCACATGGTCGGCGCGCGGCGGCTCGTCGCCCAAGCCGAGTCCCTCGGCGGTCAGGTCGCCGACCAGGGCGAACACGCGATCGCCGTCGGGATGCTGCGCGTTGAGCGCGGTGAATTTGGCCAGCGACTCGGCGCGCACCAGCACGTGCACGATCGCGGCCGGGTCGGCGGCGAGCAGCTCACGTACCACTCGCCGACCGAGAAAACCGGTACCGCCCGTCACGATGTAGGAAACCATCGCCCCTCCTGAAAATGTCTCGAAACACGGTGTGCGCAAAAGTGATCCGGCATGCGGCGGTGGATGTGGGGATCACGAGAACCCGGGAACGTCGTCGTCCGGGTGGGGCTAACCGTACTCGTCGGTAACAAAGGGGGCAAGCGACGGGGTGTCTGCCACCGTGTGGGAATTGTCACCCGTCGTCGCAGGTCAAAGGGTATGTGTGACAGCTGATTTCCGTAACTCCGAGTTTCGGGCAACTTCTCGCTAACGGTGCGCGGCGAGTACTCCGGCGACGGTGTCGGCCATCCTGGCGCGGAATTTGTCGGGGGCGAAGCTGTCGGCGTGGGCGCGGATCTTCGCGGAATCGTAGGTGCCCGAATCGAAGTCGCGCATCCGCTCGGCGAGGGCGGCGACGACCGCGTCGTCGTGGCCGGGCGGTACGTATTCGCCGGTCACGCCGGGTCGCACCGTGTCGAGCGAGCCACCCGCACCGACCGCGAGCACCGGCGTGCCACAGGCCATGGCCTCCACGGGGACGATGCCGAAGTCCTCGATGCCCGGCATCAGCAGCGCCCGGCAGCGCCGGTACATGTCCTGCAGGACGTCGGCGGAGGTGGCGCCGAGGAACGTGGTCTCCGGTCCGGCGAGCTCTTCGAGTTGGTCCCGGAACCGGCCTTCGCCGAGCACGACCAGCCGCACGCCCGCGCGCTGAGCCGCGCGGATCGCCAGATCCGCGCGCTTGTACGGCACGAGCCTGCCGGCGCACAGGAAGAAGTCCTCCCGCGCGACCCCGGGATCGGGCGTGAAGCGGGCGACCTGCACCGGCGGATTCACGACGGAGGCGGGCAGACCCCACCAGTCCCGTACCCGGTCGGCGACGGCATGCGAGTTGGCGACCACATGGGTGAGGCGGGGTGCGGCGCGCAATTCGCCACGGCGAGCGAGTGTTCCGAGCGCACCGAGTGCGAGCTGACCCAATCGGCCGCCCGCCTCCTGGGCGCGGAATTCCCGATCCCACGCCCACCGTGCCGGGCTGTGCACATAGGCGACCACGGGTGCGTCGGTGGCGAGCGCGGCCTGGGTGGCGAAGGCATGGTGGCTCACCACGACCACGTCGAAGTCGCGAAGCGGCATGCGCCGCAAGGCCCGCGGCACCAGCGGTAGCAGGGGAGCGTGCCTGCCGCCGGTGACGGTGTGGGCGCGGCTGAGCCAGGTGTCGTGCACCGCGCGCACCGGCTCGCGCAGCCCGCCGGGCGCCACGATGGGCGCGAATACCTGGGCGTCGGGCCAGGTTTCGACGAACTCGCCGACCACGGCCTCCGAGCCGCCGAATTCGGTGAATCGTTCGTGGACGATGGCGACACGGGTCATGGGGAGGTTCTCGTTTCGATCCGGCGGGGTGCGGCGGTGCGGCGCAACGCGGGCGCGACCGGGCGGCCACGCAGCAGCCCGTCGACGGAGCCGCGCTCGATCGCGCGGCGATACACCTCGGCGGCCCCGGCGCACGCGGAGACCGTGTCGGCGACGGCCTCGGCGTCGTGGGCGGCGGAGGTGACGAAGGACTGTCCGAGCACGCCGTGCTCGAGCAGTTCCTGCAGGAACAGGGTCCGAAAGGCTTGCGACGGCAGTCCTTCGGCGTCGAGGGTGCGGAAGATCAGGCACGACGGGCGCCCGCGCACCTGGAGGTGGTCGGTGATGCCGTGTTCGGCGGCGACGGCGTTCACACCGTCGGCGAGGGCCCGGCCCGCCTCTTCCATGCGGGCGATCGGGTCCTCGGTGCGGTAGGCGTGCACCACGGCGCGGAACGCCGCGAGCGAGGCGGTTTCGGGGCCGTGGGTGGTGGACAGCAGGAACACCCGGTCGCGATCGGTGCGCAGGCCGCCGAGTTCCATGTACTCGCGTTTGCCCGCGAGTGCGGACAGCGGGAATCCGTTGCCCATCGCCTTGCCCCAGCACGACAGATCGGGTGTCACCCCGTAGACCGCTTGAGCGCCACCTGCCGACCACCGGAAGCCGGTGATCATCTCGTCGAACACCAGCAGCGTCCCGTGCTGATCACACAGTGCGCGGACACCTTCCAGATATCCGGGTAGCGGCTCGGCCAGCGCGGTCGCCGCCTCGAGGAAGACCGCCGCCACCGTCTCGCCCGCCAGGACCGCCGCGAGCGCGTCGAGATCGTTGTAGGGGAATGTCACGGTGTCGACGGCGGGGATGCCTGCGGACATGTCGGTGGTGCCGATGAACCAGTCGTCGACGGAGAAAAACGGCTGTGCGCAGACCGCGACGGTGGTTCGCCCGGTGACCGCGCGGGCGAGCCGAACGGCCGCCGTGGTGGCGTCGGAGCCGTTCTTGGCGAACTTCACCATGTCGGCACCCGGCACCAGGTGCAGGAAGTCCTGTGCGGCAAGCAGTTCCAGTTCGGCAGGGCGGGAGAAGCTCATGCCGTCGGCGGCGGCCTCGGTGGCCGCACGCAGGACCGGTTCGTATCCGTGGCCGAGGGTGACCGACCGCAATCCCATCCCGTATTCCACGAACTCGTTGCCGTCGGCATCCCAGACGCGAGCGCCCTTGCCGCGCACCAGCACCGGTGCCATCGACTCGGGGTACTGGTCGGCGCCGCGGGCATAGGTATGCGCTCCGCCGGGGACGAGGTCGTGCAGACGCGCCTGGATTTCGGTGCTGCGGGTGAAGTCGCGCATCAGGTGAGCCCCCAGAGATCGTGATCGGCACACAGTCCGCTCGGCCCGCGATGGGCCCTCAGCAGTCCCTCGTGGGCGAAGCCGGCGGCGGCGACCACCGCGGCGGTGATGGTGTCGCCGACGGGAATCTCGGCCGCCATCCGCCGCACACCCAGCTCCGCGAAAGCGTGCTCGACGACCGAGCGCAGGGCTGCCGCCCACAGTTCGGGTTCGACTCGGAGTGGATCGACCCAGGTGTAGAGCCCGGTGGCCTGGCACGGCAGCGGTGAATCGTAGAGGTGGAATTCGCCTGCGTAAGTACCGTTCACGTCGAGTACGAGGCGCAGTCCACTCGGTGATCGGAGGCCGAACCGGGTGTGCCACAGCGTGCGATACCACTGGGCGCGGCTCTTCGACCGGTCGTGCCCGGCCGAGGAACCTTCCTCGGTGCGGAGCCCCTCCTGCCGGGACCGGGGGAACGAGCTCGTCGCCGTCACCCTTGTGTGTCCCACCCGACTCCACTGCGCCCTGTCCATGCGAGTCAGGTTGCGCACCACCGTGTTCGGACCCTCGGGGACGATCAGCGCAACTGGGGCGGCGGGACGGTAGCGCCGCAGCCTCTCCCGCACAGACCACACCGACCATCGCAGAGCGGCCAGTGCGACCACCGCGCGCGGTACGCCGGTATTCGCCGCGACTGCGCCCGGTGCGGTGCTCGGCGGGTAGTTCGGCCTGGAAGTTCTCGGCTCCACGACAGGAACGTCCGCTGGATCGGCCGGAACGAGCGGCGGCAGTTGCGCGGCGGCCAGATCGGCGGGGGTCAGTGCCCACAGCGTGTGGTCCTTGCGCGCACCGCCCGCGTCGTAGGCCCGGACCATCGTCGCCTCGTGCCGGAAGCCCAGACCCCGCAGGCAGCGCAGCGCCGGGTCGTTGTCGATGGACACCGGGGCGAGCACCCGCGCCACCCTGTGCACGCGGAACATATAGTCGCACAACAACAGCAGGGCCCGGCCGATCAGACCGCGACCGGCCGCACCGGCATCGATCCAGGCGCTGGCCTCCGCTGTCCCCGAGTCGGCGTCGATGATCGTGTACTCGATCTGCCCCGCGAACCGCCCGTCGACCTCGATCACACCGACGAACCGGCGACCGGCCCGCATATCGGCCCAAGCCACGAGGCACTCGCGCGCCCAGATCCGTGGCGTGTGCCGTTGCTCCCAGCTCAGCGGTGAGGTGCCCCAGTGCGGTTCGATCCAGGCCCGGTCACGCAACCTGATCTCACGCCACCGGTCGAAGTCCGACAGTTGCGGCGGGCGCAGGCGAACGAGGCTGTGGCCGTGGCGGATCGGGCCGAAGGTCAGGCTCGACATCACGGTCGGCGCCTCAGTTCTCGCGCGGACCGGAGGACTTCGGCACCGGTGCCGCGCGCACCGGCCACTGCCGTGGCAGCACCGTCGTCTCGGGGTCGTAGTGGACACTCGCGCTGCTCGTCACGTGCGGCACGGTCGCGGTGTCGGTGCGCGCCGGTGGTGTCGGCGTGGCGGGCTGTGACTCGACGGGTTCCGGCTTCTTCGGATCCGGGGTCGGCGAGGCCTGTTTCGCCGGATCCGGCTTCGCCCCGCCGCGACGGAGACCACCACGCCGGGCGATCGCGCCACGAGCGAGCACCACCGACTCCGCGACGATGATCAATGTGGCCAGCGCCGCGAACAGGCCCTCCTGCACCGGATGGGGAGCGACGAGTTCGGAGCGGGGATTAGCCACCACCGTCAGACGCGGCATGCCGAGCACCTGCCGGAATTCCATCTCGCGGGCCACATCCCTGGCATCGAAGCTCAGTTCCGGGCGCAGCGGGTCGTCGGCGAGGCGTTTGGTGAAAGTGTCCTCCACCGCGCGCCGATGCGTCTCGAGGTCGGCCGCCGAACGGGCGATGGCCTCGGTGCGCATCTGCGAGGCGACACTGTCCAGGGACTGCTGCACCGCGAAGACCAGCTTCTCGGCTTGCTCGGGCGATCCCGCCTGCGCCTTGATGATCAACAGCGAGGGCGCGGGACCGGTCATGGCCGAAACCCGTGGCCGCAGATCCTGTTCCGACGGCGCGAGCCCGTTCTTCACCACATCCGAGAGCACCCGGCTCTCGGTGACGAGCACGATGTAGGGCTGGGTGAGTTCGTTGAAGACCGCACCGATCGACTGCTGCGAGATCTGCGCGGTCAGGCTCGCCTCGTAGGTGCGTGGACTGCCGTCGCGCACCACCCACACCACCCCACCGACGATCGCGGCGACGACCAAGGCGATCGGCAGGGCGCGCAGCAGCTTGCGCAGATGGTCGGCAATGTTCACCCCGGACATGGCCGGGGAATCGGCGCCCGTGTCCGCCGGGTCGGTCTCGCTCACGCTGTCCCCACATTTCGCCGATCTTGTGCAGCGATGTTAGCTGGGGTTCCACTGTCTAGCGAACTCTGAGCACTGTGGCGAGCGTCATGAGTACCCGTACTGGGAATCGTGAAACATTATCGCCCGTCGTCTCGATGTGAATGTCGATTGCTCGGCGGGTACTGTGCACGCAAACGGGCACCCGACGCGCGACGCGGGCCTGCTGAATGTCTTGGAGGATGTGCTGTGGTGGGGGTGCCTGTATCGGTCTGTGTCCCGGCATTCAACGCGGCGCGCACCATCACCGAGACCATCGATTCGATCCGTGCCCAGGAGTTCGGGGATTTCGAGATCGTCGTCCTCGACAACGCCAGCACCGACGGCACCGGTGAACTGGTCCGGTCCATCGACGACGAGCGGATCCGGCTCCACAGCAACGACACCGTGCTCCCGATGACCCAGAACTGGAACCGGGTGATGAGCCTGGCCGGTGGCGAGCTGGTGAAACTGGTTTGCGCCGACGACCTCATCACCCCGGATTGCCTGTCGGCGCAGGTGGAGACGTTGCGCGACCCCCGAATCGCCGTCGCGGGCGCGAAATTCGACATCATCGACGACGACGGCACCGTCCTGGCCAGAGCTCGAGGGCTGGCCGGGCTGATCGGGCGCAAGTCCTCGCGAGCGGCGCTACGCACCTTCGTGCGCAGACTGCCCGACGACCTGTGTCCCACCGCGGCGTTCCTGTTCCGTCGCCGCGAGTTCGAGGCGACCGGGGGCTTCCGTACCGATTTCTTCTACGCCATGGACATCGATCTGATCGCCCGGCTGTGCGCGCACGGCGCGTTCTACGGCCACAACCGCCCGCTCGCGGTGAACCGGGCGTCGATCTTCAACCATTCCTCCACCACCTCGACGCTGAGCAAGTTCTCCGACGTGGTGCGCTTCAACCATCACGCGCGCCGCGAATACCGGGATCTGGTGCGTCCGGTCGACGTGCTCGCCGGCGATGCCACCGTGGTCCGGCAGGCGCTGGTCCGCCTCGGCGCGCGGGCCAGGCAGCTGGCCGGGCGGGGCTGAGGCGCGATGAGCTCGCTGCTGTACCTGGCCGCCGTCCCGGTGGGCTGGGTATTCCTGCGCTGGATTCGTTTCCGGCCCCAGCGTGGGGTGCTGCTGGTGGCGGCGCTCGTCCCGTTCAACGGTCTGCTCGAGATCGCTCCGGGTTGGATGCAGGTTGCGGGCTGGAAAGAGGCGCTGCTGTGTCTGACGCTGGCCGTGGCACTGTTCGTTCCGCACCGGCAGACAGAGCCGCGTCCGACGCTGCCGTGGGTGCCCTTCGGCGCCGCGCTGTGCGTGTTCGGTGTGGTGTCGGCGTTCGTCACGGCCGGAACGCTCGGGCTGTTCGCCATCAAGATCACGTTCTTCTACTTCGTCGTGATCCCGCTGATTCTCTACCTGCGGCCCTTCACCCCCCGCGACCGCGATCTGCTGGTGACGATCATGATGGTCGAATCGGTGGGTATCGCGTTGTTCGGCCTGGCCCAGCAGGTGATCGGCGGTGCCGGGCTGGCGAAGATGGGCTACGAGTACAACGAGACGATCCGCTTCGCCGGTGGTCTGCTCCGGTCCTTCAGCACGTTCAATCAGCCGTTCCCCTATGCGTTCTACCTGGTGACGGTGTTGCTGGTGGGTGGTTCGGTGGCGCTGGCCGATTCTCGGCGCGCCCGCAATCGGATGTTCTTGATGGCCACCCCGATCCTGGTGCTCGGCGCCGCGGCGAGCGTGGTGCGGGCGGCGCTGGCCGGTTTGCTCGTCGGGGCGTTGTTGCTGGCGGTCGTGCGGTACCGCCGTCAGCTGATGCCGGTGATCCTCGGGTCAGTCGCGGTGGTCGTCGTCGGCGGGATCGCGGTGTCCTCGCAGGCGAGCAGTTCGCTGTTCTCCTCGTCGAGCCTGGCCGACCGCAGCACCGGCTGGAACACCGTGATGCGCACGGTCGGCAGTCATCCCTTCGGTGACGGACTCGGTTCCACCGGTGCGGCGGCGGCGCGGTTGCTCGTCGAGGAACTCGGACCGATGGCGGGGGAGATGCCGTACGCCACCGGTGAGGTCCAGATCTACGGGCGTCCCTATCAACCCGACAACTACTACGTGAAGCTGCTCATCGAGCTCGGGCCGATCGGGGTGTGGCTGTTCTGCGCCATCCTGGTCGCGATCTTCCTGCTCGCGTTCCGTGGTGCCCGTGCACTGCGTGGACCGGATTCGGCCCTGGCGCTCGGTGTCGCGGCGTCGGTGCTCGCCAGCGCGGTAGCGGCGGTGGCGTCCAGCTACTTCGAGATCTTCCCGACCGACTTCTATTTCTGGCTGCTCGCCGCGGTCGTCGGGTGTGCCGTCACGCAGCGCCGACCCGAGCCGGTGTCCGCCGCGCCGAACTCTGTCCCCGAACAGGTGCCGTCATGAATGAATCCGTCAGTAGCGCAGTGTGTTTCGGGGCGCTGGCGTTCCGGCCGAACGGTGCGGGCGTCGCCACCTACCAGCGTGAGCTGCTGGCGAGGATGGTCGGGCTGATGCCGGGAACCGCGCTGTCGGCGCTGGTCCAGGCCGATGCCGCGCCCGTGCTGCCCGAGGGCATCGCCGCGGTGACGCGACCGGTCGCTGCCGGGGCGCGCCGGGCCTGGCACGGCATTGCCCCGCAGCGCGGTGCCGACGTGTTCCACGGACTCGATGTCGACATCCCGCTCACCGGTCCGAGGGCCACGGTCAGCACCGTGCACGACCTGTCGGTGTTCGACGTGCCGTGGGCGTTCAGCCGCTACCGGGCCCGCGGCGAGCAACTGCTGCTGCGGATGTCGCTGACCCGCGCCGACCTGCTCATCGCCGTCTCCGAATTCACCGCCGAGCGCATCGCGGACCGCTTCGGGCGCGAGGCCGTCGTCGTCCCGCTCGCCCCGGCCGCCTGGGCCACGGTGCCCGACGAGACTGCCGTGGATCGGGTGCGCGCCCGGTACGCGCTGCCGCCACGTTTCGTGCTGCAGGTCGGCACTGTCGAACCACGCAAACAGGTCGCGATGCTCGCGCAGGTGGCGGGCGACCTCGACATCCCGCTCGTGCTCGCGGGGGCCGGGTCCGACGGCCCGCAGGCACCGGCCTCGGCGATCGGGCTCGGCTACGTGGACCTCGCCGACCTGCCCGCCCTCTACTCGGCCGCGACCGTGGTGGCCTACTGCTCGGAATACGAGGGCTTCGGTCTGCCGCCGGTGGAGGCCATGGCCTGCGGTGGCGCGGTCGTCGCCAGCGCGGTCGGCGCGCTGCCCCAGGTCTGCGGTGACGGTGCGGTCCTGGTCGAGGGCACGAACCCCGAGGCGTGGGTGCGGGCGATGCGTCCGCTGCTGCACGACGAGGCCGCCAATCGGGAACTGCGCGACCGTGGCCTGGTCGCGATGACGAAACTGAGCTGGCAGGCCACCGCCGAGGCCACCGTCGCCGCCTATCGCACGGCCGGACTCCTGCCGTGAGCGAGCAGACCGCCGCCATCGACGAGCAAGCCGAGGGCAGGCGCCGCGCCCAATCGGGTCGCGCCGCGGCCAACAATACCGCCGCCATGCTGGCCGCCCGGATCTTCGCCGCCGCGCTCGGCCTGCTCGGCACCACCCTCATCGCGCGATCGCTGCCGACGGTCGAATGGGGCTATTTCTCGTTCGTTTTCGGGCTGCTCGGCATGCTGGCGATCGTCACCGACCTGGGTGTCGGGCGGGCGGTCATCGGCAAACTCGTGCACGGCGATCCCACCGAGGCCTCCGAGGTGGCCGCCTCGTTCATCGTGTTGCGCACCGTTCTCGGCCTGGTGGGCTACGGGCTCGCCATCGGCTATGTCCTCGTGATGCGGTGTCCCACACCGGTTGTCGCGGCCACGGCGCTGGCCGGGTTGGTGGTGGTGATCGCCACTCCGAGCCACGCGCTGACCATCCTGTTCCAGTCGACGATGCGCCTGACCCTGGTCGCCGCCGCCGAATCCCTCGCGCGTTGCGTCCAATTGGCGCTCACTGTCGCCGCGGTGCTGTGGGCGCCGACGCTGCTGTGGGTCGTGGTGCCTGCCATCGCCTACGAGGTCGTCGCGGTCGCGGTGAAGATCGTCGCGGTGACGCGCGGCCTCGGCGGGCCCATTCCGGCGCGGCGCATCGAGTTGCGCTGGTGGGGGCCGATGCTGCGCGAGGCGCTACCACTGAGCATCGGTCTGGCGCTCATCATCATGTTGCAGAAGGTCGGGCTGCTGTTGCTCGGGCACGCCGACAGCTTCGAAGCCGTCGGACTGTTCGCCGTCGGCATGAAATTCGCCGACCTGCTCGACACCGCCGCCGTCTCGGTCGTCGCGCCACTGACGACCCTGCTGATCGCGCTGTGGCCCGACGACCCGCCCCGCTTCCGGCGCTACTTCCGGCAGGCGAACGTCGCGCTGATCGCCCTTGGTCTGCTCGCCCTCGTGGCCTTCTGGCCGGTCGCAGGCCAGGTGATCGGGTTGCTGTTCGGCGAGAACTTCGTCGAGGCGGCCGACGCGGGCCGCGTCCAGGTGGCCGCAGGCCTGCTCGGTGCGGTCGCGAACCTCGGCCTGGTCGCGCTCATGGCGACCGGACGCAACACCCTGATCCCGTGGATCGCCGCGCTGGCGCTCGCGGTGAACCTGGGCGTCGCGTGGCCGTTGATCGACCGGATGTCGTACGAGGGCGCCGCCATCGCCGGGTTGATCGCCCAGGTGGTGCTGCTGATCTCGGTGTGGATCGCGGTGCTCGCGACGGTACGGCTGCGGCGGCTGCTCCCGGTCGCGACGGTGGCCGCGCTCACCGGAGTCGCCGTCGCCGTCGTGGGCGTCGCGAGCCTGGCCCAACGGCACTGGGCGCCCCCGTGGATTCTCACCTGCGTACCGGCCTGCCTGATATACGTTCTCATCGCCGGAAGCATCATGCGAAGGACCGAGGGATTGACCATACGAAGCTTGCGAGGACCGGAAACCGATGACACTGTGGCGAATCGCTCGGGCGGGACTGACCGCAGTGGTCGTCATGGCGACAGTCCTCGGGTGCGCACCGGAGCCGACGGCGAGCACTGAACCGGTGGTGCGCGGCGGTCTCGGCATCTCGGGCGGACACACCTGGCTGCAGCTCGACGCCGCGGAACTGGACCGGCAGATGGGCATCGTGGCGCAGACCGGCGCCACCTGGGTGCGGATCGACATCGACTGGTCGGTCATCGAACCCGTTCGCGGCGAACAGGATTGGTCGGCCACCGACCGTGCCGTGCGTGCCGCGCGCGCCCACAACCTTTCGGTGCTGGCGATCCTGACCTACGCGCCCGCCTGGGCCGGCCCGCACGGCGGTGACGGCGGCAGCAAGACCGCACCGCAACCGGTGTTGTTCGGGCGGTTCGTCGGTGACGCCGTGGATCACTATCGCGACCAGATCGCACACTGGGAGGTCTGGAACGAACCCAATGTGACCGCGTTCTTCGCGCCGAAGCCTGATGTCGCCACCTACGCGCACCTGCTGCGGCAAGCCGCGCTCGCGGTGCGCGCCCGTCAGCCGCACGGGCAGATCATCGTCGGCGGCCTGGCGCCTGCCGCCGACGACGGCCGCGACATCGCCCCCGCCACCTTCGTCGAAGCGCTCTACGCCATCGGCGCCGCCCCCGACTTCGACGCCGTCGCCGTGCACCCGTACTCGTACCCCGAACTGCCCGAATCGCAGAGCTGGTACAACGCCTTCGGCAACCTCATGCGGATCCGGCGCATCATGGACGCCAACCACGACACCACGATGCAGCTGTGGCCCACCGAATTCGGTGCGCCGACCGGTTCCGGTGCACGCGCCGTGAGCGAAGACGTGCAGGCCCAGATCATCGATCAGGGACTCGGCATGGTCGCCGCCATCCACGATATCGGCCCCGTGTTCGTCTACTCGCTGGTCGACGCGGGCGCCGACCCGCACGACCTCGAGGACAACTTCGGTCTGCTACGCCGCGACTACTCCGAGAAACCGGCGGTGACCGTGGTGCGCAACCACGCGGAGGTGCTGCGTGCCGGGCGCTGATCGGGACCTGCTGTTCGTCGCCCACAGCGCACAGGCCTCGGGCGCGGAGAAGGTGATGCTCGATCTGGTCGAGCTGGCGGTGGCGCGCGGTTACCGGGTGCGGGTGGCGTGCCCGGTCGGCGCGCTCAGCGATCGGCTGCCCGGCTCGGTGGGACATGTGCCGATCCCGGAACTCGGCTTGTCGGGTCAGCAGGGCGGTGCGCGGTTCGCGGCCGCACTGGTGATGCTGTGGCACTGGGTGCTCGCCGCCGCCGCGTTGCGAAAGGCCTCGCGCGATGGCCGGGCGCGGCTGGTGGTGAACTCGACGATGGCTCTGCCCGCCGTGGCGATGTCGGTGCCCCGGCGCCGTGACACGGTCTGGCTGGTACACGACATTCTCGCCAGCACAAGGCAATTCGCGGTTGCGAGGATCGGTCGGATGGCGCTGGCACGGGCCGTCGCGGTATCCGAACGGGCGGCGGCCCCGGTGCGCGCGCTCGGGATCGAGACCGAGGTGGCCTGGCTCGGGGTGCCGTGGCCGGTCGAGCCCGCACCCGTGCTGGATCGCTCACACCCCGTGGTCGGCATCCTCGGAGTGATCACCGAGTGGAAGGGCCACCACGTGCTGCTGGAAGCCGTCGCGGCACTGCCCGGCGTGTGCGTCGAGATCGCGGGAACGGCCCTGCCCGGCGACGAACCGTACCTGGCGCGCCTGCGCGACCGCGCGGGCCGGCCCGACCTCGCCGGCCGTGTGCACTTCCTCGGCCACGTCGACCCACTGCCCACCATCCGAGGCTGGGACGTCCTCGTTTCGGCCAGCGTCCTCCCCGAAGCGGGACCGCTGGTTGTGCTCGAAGCGATGAGCGTGGGCGTCCCCGTGGTCGCGACCGACCACGGCGGCAATGTGAGCACCGACGTCGCGGTATGCGTCCGCCCCGACGACCCACACGCCCTGCGCGAGGCGCTGAGCCGGGTCACCGAGGACCACGCCCTGCGCGCTCGGCTCCGCGAAGCGGGACTCGCGAATATCGCCACCCGGCACAACCGCACCCGGACCCGCCCGCACATGTTCGACACGGTGGTCGGCGACGGGGACCGAGCGATGTCGACACCGGCCGCGAACTCGACGTCGGCAGCACCGAACTCACCGTGAACCCTCGGTGAGTCGGCCCGCAGGTCGGACGTCGGGTGGGTCCTGGCGTACCGGCCGTCCTTCGACGGGTGGGCTCCCTCAGCCGTGCGCGCTCGGCCAGTGGGTTTCCGGCGGGTCGTGCGGCTAGGGGACGACGAGTTGCCGAGAATCGGCTACCGGTCGACCTTTCGCGGGCGGAGGGGATCGTCGACGAACCAGCGGCCGTCGAGTTGCGGGAGGGAAGCTCGGACTTCGCGGAGGAGGTCGGGGAGCGTGAGCAGGACAGCGTCGGGTTCGGCCGCCACCAGATCGGTGGGGGAGATGATGGGGACGTCGGTTCCTGGCATGCGTCGGCCCTGTTTGCCGGGCGAGGCGTCGGCCACTCCGGCGAGGAGTTCCCGGTGCGCGCCCGCCATCGCCAGGAGAGCGACAGCGCGGGAGGCGGCGCCGTAGGCGAAGGTCCGAAGACCCTGGGCGGCACGGTCTTCCAGCCAATCGTGGAGAGCGCCGACGTGGCGATCCACCACCTGCTGCAGTCCGCCGGCCGCCGCCAGCACCTCCTCCTCGGCTGCCAGCAACTGCTCGACCGCCCGGTCGGCGGGGTGCGAACCGTGACGCGCGGCGACCAGCACCGTGCCGCCGTAGAGGTCGAAGTTCCATGCCGTCACGATGCTCATCCCCGCCGCGGCGAGAAGGGTACGCAGGGAGGCGAGGGAGTAGTAGGCGAAGTGGCCGTGCCGCAACGCATTCCATTGCCCCTGCGCCACGATGGCGGCCAGCGAATGGAACTGCACGAGCAGCACGCCCGCGGGTGCGGTCGCGGCGGCGCGGGCGGCGAAGGCGGCGCGCTGGTCGGGTTCGTGCATGATGCCGAAACAGTCGAGGACTATGTCGGCGGGACCGGTGGCTTCGGTGAAACCGGGAAGCGGCAACCAGGTACCGCCGTGCGGACTGCCGAACTCGGTCACGGTCGCGCCGGTGAGCAGACCGGCCGCACGCACCCGGTCGATCGCGTCGGCCGCCTGATCGCGCAGCGCCTGCGGCTCGATCCCACGCGGTTCGGCGGTGACGGTGTCGTCGTCGGCGAGCTGGGCCAGCCCGCACGCCGCGCACCGGTCCATCCGCAGCGGATGCCCGGACTCGGTCGGCCGCACCGGGGAATCGCGAGGTGGGAAGTGGTCGGCGGCGGGCACCGTGCCCAGGTCGAGCAGGGTGCGCAGCGCGGTGTCGCCGCAACCTCGGCAGCGGCCGGTCATGGCAGGATGTCCTCGTGCGTATCGAAACGACCGAACTGGCCGATGTGGTTGTGCTCGTCCCCGAGCCGTTCCGCGACGACCGCGGCCTGTTCACCCGCACCTTCGACGCCGAAGAATTCGACGCCCACCTCGGAATCGACGGTGCCGCAGCGCGATTCGTCCAGGACTCGCAGTCGCGGTCGAAGCGCGGGGTGATCAGGGGTATGCACGGGCGCGGCGGTCGTGGCGAGGCCAAACTGGTGCGTTGCGCGCACGGCGCGGTGCACGACGTGCTCGTCGACATCCGCCCCGGCTCGCCCACGTTCGGTGTGCGGCAAGCCTTCCGCCTCGACGACGAGCTGTTCCACCACCTGTACGTGCCGCCGGGCTTCCTGCACGGCTTCCAGGCACTCACCGAGGCCGCCGACGTGTGCTACCGCATCGACCGCCCACACGACCCCGCCGAAGACCTCGGGGTCGCCTACGACGACCCCGACCTCGACATCGACTGGCCGCTGCCGGTGACCGTGGTCTCCGACCGCGACGCGCGCGCGGGCAGCTGGGCGCGGCTGCGCGCTACGCTGACGCCCGCGCACTGATCCGGCGCAACCGCTCGTCGAGCACACCCGCCTCGCACAGCCCACGCAGGTGCGGCAGCCGGGTGAAACGCTGGAAGAACGCCTCGGACGTGAGTCCCCGCGTCGTGTACTCGGTGAACAGTTCCTCGGCACCCGCGGGCACCGTCCACTTCGCCTCGAAGCCGAGAACCTCGCGCGCGGCCGAGAAGTCGACCCGGTACGAGCGCGGATCGGCACCGCTCTCACCGGTGATCACCAACCGCGAACCCGGCACCGCGTCCACCACGGCCCCCGCGATCTCGGCGACGGTGAGGTTGTTGACCTCGGTGCCGATATTGAACGCGCGGCACGAGACGTCGGCCGCCGGCGCGGTCAGGCACATCGCGAACGCGGTCGCGATATCCGCGGCGTGCACCAGCGGGCGCCACGGTGTGCCGTCGGACAGCACCTTCACCTCACCGGTGAGCACCGCGTACCCGACCAGGTTGTTGAGCACGATATCGGCACGCAGCCGCGGCGAGAACCCGAAAGCCGTCGCGTTGCGCAGGAATACCGGGACGAAGTCGTCGTCGGCCAGTGCCGCCACATCGTCTTCGACCCGCACCTTGCTCTCGGCGTAGGGCGTGATCGGGCGCAGCGGCGCCTGTTCGGTGACCAGCTCCTCGCCCGCCGCGCCGTACACCGAACACGTGGAGGCGTACAGGAACCGGCGCACCCCTGCTTCCTTGGCCAGCCGTGCCAACCGGACCGAGGCGTAATGGTTGATGTCGTAGGTGATCTCGGGCGCCAGCGCGCCGAGCGGATCGTTGGACAGGGCCGCCAGGTGGATCACCGCGTCGAACCCGCGCAACTGATCGACCGTCACCTCCCGCAGATCCACGGCGAGACCCGCCGGGTCACCGGCGAACTCGCCGAGCACACACTCGGCGAAATACCCGATGTCCAGACCCGTGACCTCGTGGCCCGCCGCCTGCAGCAGCGGAACCATCACCGTGCCGAGGTACCCCTGATGCCCGGTGACCAGTACCCGCATGTTCACGTCTGTTCCCATCTGATGATCGCTTTGTCGAGCACGAACGCCTCGGCATACGGCGCGTGACACTGCACGCCACGCATCCGGGCCAATCCGAGGAAGGCCTGTTCGTCGAACCAGTCCCGGCCCGCCTGCGACGGATAGTGCTCGTGCAGCAACCGCGACTTGCGGTGCAGCAGTTCGGCATCCATCGGGTGGTACAGCGTCGGGGCCGGAGTATCGGTCTCCCACTTGAGGATCTCGTAGCCGAGGATCAGGTGGTCACGGAACTCGGTGGGCACCAACTCGGCGAGCAACCGGTGATCCTGGTGGGCATCACCGCGATGCGGCGCGAACACCACCTCCGGTTCACCGCCGCGGCGGAACGCGGCGAGCGCGTCCTTGATCCGGTCCCAGTGCGCGGGCGCCCGCCCGTCCGGCACGTCGAGCACCTCGAGCTGGGGTTTCGTCCCGAAACAGAACGCCGTGAGTGCCGCACGTTCCTCGTCTTCGCGCGCGGTGCCGCCGCCGGAGAGAACCAGTGCCCGCACCTCGACCTCCGGGTCTGCGGCGGTGAGCGCGAGCAGGGTGGCACCCATGCCGATGGCGATGTCGTCACAGTGCGCGCCGAGCACCGCGATCCGCTTCGGCGGACGGGTGAACAAGCCGATCACGCCGACTCCCACACCATCCACGGCCGCGAACCGTTGCGGTAGGCGTCGTCGAGTTCGGCGCGCTCCTTGAACGTGTCGGCGGGCTTCCAGAAACCCAGGTGCCGATATCCGAAGAGGCGACCCTGCCCGGCCAGCGTGCCGCACGCGTCGGCCACCAGGTCGCCACCGGGTGGCAGCAGATCGAAGATCTCCTGGCTGAGCACGAAGAATCCGCCGTTCTCCCACAGCGGCATCCGCGCCACCGGCATGATGTCCTTCACCTCGCCGCTGTCGGTGATGTCCACACAATGGAACGACGACTGCGGGGGAACGACCATCATCGACGCCGCCGCCCCCGAAGCGTGGAAACGCTCGATCATGGTGTCGAGCGGTGCGTCGGTGAGCACGTCGGCGTAATTGGCCAGGAAGAATTCGTCACCGTCGAGATGCTCGCGCACCCGGCGCAACCGCTCACCGATCGCCGATTCCACCCCGGTGTCGACGAAGGTGATCGACCAGTCGCTGATATCGGTGCCGAGCAGTTCGACCTGCCCGTCGCGGATGACGAAGTCGTTGGACGCCGTCTCCTGATAGGTGAGGAAGAAGTTCTTGATGTGCTCGGCACCGTAGCCGAGGCACAGCACGAACTCCTTGTGCCCGAAGTGCGCGTAGTACCGCATCACGTGCCACAGCAGCGGTCGCGGACCGACCAGCTGCATCGGCTTGGGCACGATGTCGTCGGACCCGCCGCGCATGCGCATGCCGTACCCGCCGCAGAACAACACGACCTTCATCGATTCACTTTCGTTTCCAGCTCGCCGCGGTGCAGCACCGGCAGCGGGTAGACCAGTTCGCCGCCCCATTCGCCCACGTGGCGCAGCTGCGCGCTGATCTCGGTTTCGAGATTCCAGGGCAGCACGAGCACAACGTCGGGCCGGTCCGCGTCGATGCGCTCCGGCGGATGGATCGGGATGCGGGTGCCAGGGGTGTAGCGCCCGTGTTTGTAGGGGTTGCGGTCGACGGTGTACTCGAGCAGGTCGGGTCGGATACCGCAGTAGTTGAGCAGGGTGTTGCCCTTGCCGGGAGCACCGTAGCCGACGACCCGCTTGCCCTGCGCACGGCAGTCGAGCAGGAAGCGCAGCAACTCCTGGCGCACCGCCTCCGCGCGTGGCGCCAGGTCCAGATATCCGGCGGGGGTGTGCAGCCCGGCTTCGCGTTCGAGGTCGAGCACCTCGACGACCCGCGGACCCGGCTCGGCGACGGCGTCCGGGCGCGCCCACAGCCGCAGCGAACCGCCGTGGGTGTCGAGCAACTCCACGTCGACGACCGTCAGGCCGCCCACCGCGAGCGCGCGCTGCGCCGAATGCAGGGTGTAGTACTGGAAATGCTCGTGGTAGATGGTGTCGAACTGGCCGTGGCGCACCAGGTTCAGCGCGTGGTGCACTTCGATGCTGAGCCAGCCGTCGTCGCTGAGCAGGGTGCGCAGCGCCCGGGTGAAACCGCGCAGATCGGGGATGTGGGCGTAGACGTTGTTGGCGACGACCAGATCGGCCGCTCCGTGCTCGGCCCGCACCCGCGCGGCCGAATCCTCGTGCAGGAACGTGGTTTCCGTCGGCACACCGACCGCGCGGGCCGCGGCACCGACATTGACCGACGGTTCGATGCCCAGGCACGGGATACCGCGTGCCACCGCGTGCCGCAGCAGATATCCGTCGTTGCTCGCTACCTCGACCACGAACGATTCGGCACCGAGTCCGAGACGCCGCACCGCGGTGTCGACGAAGTCCTCGGCGTGACTCACCCAGCTGTCGGAGAACGACGAGAAATAGGCGTACTCGGTGAACGTGTCCTCGGGGGTGATCAGCGCCGGGATCTGCAACAGCAGGCATTGCTCACACAGCCGCAGATGCAGCGGATAGGTCATTTCGGGTGACTCGAGCCGCTCGCTGTCGAGGAAGCTCTCACACGCCGGGGTGGCGCCCAGGTCGAGCACGCTCGTGAGCTGCCCGGAATCACACAGCCGACATTGCAACGGGTCCACCTTCATCAGACGCGAGAATTGTCGCGGCCGATGCCGGACATGCCGGACTTCGGTCCTGCGGCACGAGACGTTACAGCGCGGCCCAGGCCATAGCCGCCGGAAAATGTTGCGACCTGGGAAACACCGCGGTGCCCATATCGGCGATCAGGCCAGGTGAAACCGCGATCGGCTAATTTCCGGCGAAGGCGACCATTCCTCTGATGAATGTGATGTCACCCACTCGAGAAGCCGGTTTTCCTGCCTTCATATCGAAATGCCATGGACTTTCCGTCGTCTCGTCCACCGCTCTCCGTGCTGCTGGGCTAATCTCTGGATCGCATTGTGGCGCTTGCGCTTCGATGTGGAGGAATTTCGGCGATGTGTAACGATCGTCCCACGGGTTTCGAATCGAGGGGCGTAGCGGCCATCGCAGTGGTCGCGTTCTGGTCGCCGGCGATCGGAAGGGTTCGACTCCCGATAGGGGAGGTGTGTCGGTTCATGAGCTACGAGCTCACCAGTAGTGGCGAGATGGATGCCGTCACCGGCGTGCACGCGGTGCACGACTTGCGGCGGGAAAGTTGGCAGACCGCGTTCGTGCGGCGCCTGGTCGTCACCGATGCCGTCGCTGTCGTCGGTGCCGTCGGTACCGCGCAGGTGCTGCGGTTCGACGGACCCGTCGACTCGACGCTGGCCTGGCCATTGCCGTACGACATCGGCTATTCCGCGGTGTCGCTCGCCCTCGCGCTCGGCTGGCTCGCGCTCTTGCACGGGTACGGCACCCGCGCACCCCAGGTGATCGGCACCGGCAGCGAGGAATTCCGCAGGCTTGTTTCGGCGAGCCTGCGCCTGTTCGGTGTCCTCGCCATCCTCGCGCTGCTGTTCCGCATCGAATTCGCCCGTGGCTACCTGGCCATCGCCCTGCCCGCCGGGCTGTTCGGCCTGATCGCCGGGCGACTGGCCTGGCGCAGGCAGCTGCGCAGCCTGCGGGCCGAAGGTCGCTGCCACACCGCGGTGCTCGTCGTCGGCTCGCCCGAAGCCGCCCACGCCATGGCTACGGCGTTCACCGACGACCCGGCCTCCGGATACCGGGTGGTCGGGGTGTGCGTGCCGACCGGGTCGGGGGAGCGGGTCGAAACCCTCGGCGGCGCATCGGTTCTCGGTGACGACCGCTCCGTACTCGACGCCGTGCGCCGCAGCGGGGCGGGCTCGGTGGCGGTGGCGGCGACCGACCATCTGGGTCCGGCCGAATTGCGGCGCATGGCATGGGAACTCGACCCGCTCGGCGTCGATCTGATCGTGGCACCGGGTGTCGTGGATATCGCCGGTGTGCGCCTCAATCACCGGCTGGTGGCCGGGATGCCGATGCTGCACATCGACCGCCCGCGCTACGGGCGGGCCAAGTCCACTCGTAAGGCGCTGTTCGACTTCTGTTTCGCGGCCATGGTGGTGCTGCTCAGCGCTCCGGTGCTGCTCGCCATCGCGCTGGCGGTGAAGCTGAGCAGCCCCGGCCCAGTCTTCTACCTGTCGGAGCGGATCGGCCGCGACGGCGTGCCGTTCCGGATGATCAAGTTCCGCAGTATGCGCCCGGATGCCGACACCGCCGTCGACGAGCTCATCGCCGAGCACGGCGGAAACCCGGTGTTCTTCAAGGTCAAAGACGATCCCCGGGTGACGCCGGTCGGCCGCTTCCTGCGCAAATACAGTCTCGACGAGCTGCCCCAGTTCTTCAATGTGCTGCGCGGTGAGATGAGCGTGGTCGGGCCGAGGCCGCAGGTGCAGCGTGAGGTCGACACCTACGACGGCGAGATGCGCAGGCGGCTGCTGGTGAAGCCGGGGCTCACCGGGTTGTGGCAGGTGAGTGGACGCTCGGACCTGTCACCGGAGGATTCGGTGCGCCTGGACCTGTCGTACGTGGAGAACTGGTCGATGGTGCTGGACGTCGCCCTCATCGCCCGAACCATCGGGGTGGTCACCCGGGGCGAGGGCGCGTACTGAGCCGGTGCGCCGAACACGCACCGGCCCAGTCCCTTTCAGCGCAGATCGCGGCGACGGTAGGCGAACAACCCCACCGCGATGCCGGTTCCCGCGACCGCGAGCAACCAGACGATCGGGGTGGCGGTGAACTCCGCGCCCGGCAGCTTCGGCGGATGCACGAACGGCACCAGATCGAGCACCCACTGCGGGAAGCTACCCAGTGCGCCGAGCAAGAACCCGACGACCATCGCGCTCAACACACCCCAGCTCAGCGGCGCGAACCGGGGCAGGGCGCCGACGAGCAGCACCGCGACGGCGGTGACCACCCACACGGCGGGCAGTTGCACGGCCGCCGCGGCGAGCGCCTGGCCGATCTTGCTTCCCGGGTCGCCACCGGTCGCACCCCAGACCACACCGATCGCCAGTCCGGCGCTCAGCAGGCCCACCGCCGGGCCGCCGAGGGCGAACAGCAGATGGCTGCCCGCGTACCGGATCCGGCCGACAGCGGCCGCCAGCACGCTTTCGGTGCGACCGGTGTTCTCCTCCTCGTGCAGTCGCAGCACGGCCGACACCGAGTAGGCCGACGCGGCGGCCGCGAGCATCGCGATGGCGTAGGCGATGAACGACTTCTCCAGATCGTCCGAACCGCCGAGCGTGATGATGACATCACGCAGCGATTCGCTGCCGTCGAGCATGTCGCCGATGCCCGTCACCGCACCGCCGATGAGCAGACCGTAGAGGGCGAACCCGGTCGTCCAGGCCAGCAGCGACCCACGCTGCAGCCGCCAGGCCAGCCCGAACGGTCCCGACAGCGAGGTGCCCGCCGTAGCCGGGCCCGGCCGGTCGGCCAGCAGTCCCGCGCCGAGGTCGCGGGTGCGCAGCAGTTGGTAGGCCAGCAGTGTCGCACCGGCACCGAGGACGAGCAGCGGCACGAGCACCCACCACCGTTCCTGAGCGAAGGGCCGGATCTGCAGGCACCAGCCCACCGGCGAAAACCACGACAGGACACCGTTTCCCGCGTCACCGACGGCACGCACCGCGAACGCCGCACCCAGGGATCCCAGAGCGATGCCACGCGCGATCCTGGCACCCGTGCTCAGCTGCGCGGCGACCGCGGCCACCGCGCCCCAGACGACACCGGACCCGGCCAGTGCCGCACCGAACGCGACCGACCCGGCGAGGGGCAGATCCGTCGCGAGCAGCGAAGCCGCACAGGCGATTCCGGCGATTACCGACGCGCCGTAGGTGAGCAGGAGCGCACCGGTGAGGCCGGCGAACCGGCCGATGCTCGTCGCGCCGACCAGTTCCGCGCGCCCGGTCTCCTCCTCGACTCGGGTATGCCGGATCACGGTGAGCACGGCCGCGATCGCGATGAGCGCGTACATGGCCCCGGCCTTCCAGGTGCCGATAGACCCGAGGGCCGAACTGAACACCGGGCCGTACATGGCGACCAGAGCCGGGCTGGCGGCTGTCGTCGTGGCGAAACTGTCGAGCTGTTCCTGGGTGGAGTAGAGATCTTTGATCGACACCACTTGGATCGCCGGCATCAGCCCGATCAGCAATGCCCACAGCGGGGCGACCACCCGGTCACGGCGCAGCGCGAGCCGCAGCATCTGCCCGGTGCCGGTGAACTCGTCTGCGGCACGCGATGTTCCGGTGAAACGACCGGTGGCGGTGAGCGTGCTCATGCGCGCACCTTCTCGGGCTGATCGACGTGGTAGTGGCGCAGGAACAGGTCTTCCAGTGTCGGGGGAGTGCTGGTCAGGCTCCGGACGCCCGCGTCACCGAGTACCCGGATGAGCGCGCCCAGATTGTCGGCGTCGACCTGGCAGCGCAGGGTCGAACCGTCACGTTCCACGTCGTCGACACCGGGTAGCATGCTCAGATCGCCTGGGTCGCCGATCAATTCGGCCGTGATCGCGGTGCGGCTCAGGTGACGCAGTTCGCGCAGCGAACCGGATTCGACGGTTCGGCCCGCGCGGATGATGGTCACCCGGTCGCACAGGTGCTCCACCTCCGAGAGGATGTGGCTCGACAGCAGCACCGTCGCGCCGCGCGCGGCGGCGTCCCGCACACATTCCTGAAAGACCTGCTCCATCAACGGATCCAGGCCCGAGGTCGGTTCGTCGAGGATGAGCAGGTCGGCCTCGGCGGAGAAGGCCGACACCAGCGCCACCTTCTGCCGGTTGCCCTTGGAATAGGTGCGTGCCTTCTTGGTCGGGTCGAGTTCGAAGCGCTCGATCAGCTCGGCGCGGCGCGCCTGGTGAAGGCCACCGCGCATGCGGGCGAGCAGGTCGATGGTTTCCCCGCCCGACAGCGACGGCCACAGCGTGACATCGCCTGGCACATAAGCGATCCGCTCGTGCAGCGACACCGCGTCGGCCCACGGATCGCGGCCGAACAACTGCGCCGAACCGCCGGTCGCCCGGAGCACGCCGAGCAGAATGCGGATGGTGGTGGACTTGCCCGCACCGTTGGGTCCGAGGAACCCGTGGATCTCACCGGGCCCGACCTGTAGGTCGAGCCCGTCGAGAGCGGTGAAGCGACCGAAAGTTTTGCGCAGGTCCCGGGTTTCGACGACCTGCTGGATGGGGGACGGCATTGCTACTCCTCGAGGAGAGAGTCGAGCAGAGACGGGTCGGTCAGCATGCCCTGGGTGTAGAGCTCGATGGCCGGGAAGGTGAGTTCGGTGGACAGCTCGCGAATCGCCTTGCGGTAGTCGAGTTTTCCCTCGCGCTGACTACGCATCTGCAGATAGAGGTTCATGGCTCCGACATGGCAGAGCACCAGATAGCGGGCACGGGCCACGGGATCGTGGCTCGGTTTGATGCGGCCTTCGTCGACGGCGGCCTGGGTGTACTGCACGGCGTCGTCGATCATGTGCTCGAGCAGCGACTCGGCGAGCGGTCCGCCGGCCTGGAAGCTGCGCAGCATGTAGGCCACCAGGGGTGCGTAGATCTCGATCTCGGCCAACGCGTCGAGCATCCCGGTCGGGCCGGTGGCGCGGATGGCCCGCAACTTCTCGTCGCGGATGATCTCGATCACTCGTTCGTCGCACGCCGCGCGCAGGCCGTCCTTGGACCCGAAGTGGTGATTGACCAAGCCCGGTGACACCCCGGCGGCAGTGGCGATGGCACGCACGCCGACGCCGAATCCCTGCTCTCCGAACAGGTCGATCGCGGCGTCACGGATGCGCGCGGCCGTGCTCAGTTCGGTGGGGGATCCTTGCGAAACGGGCTGTTGGTTAAACACATGTTCAATATACTAAACGAGTGTTCAATCAGTCCACAAGGGGGTGTGCGAGGGAGTTTCGCCGCCGCCGGTACGTCGCCGACCGGGCTATGGTCGAAGGCATGGCTACCGGCACATCGACGACGGCAGAACACCTCCGCGCAGCGCTGGACGGACCGTGGCGCGCGGTCAGGGAACAGGCACGCACCCAGCTGGCGGACGACCGCTTCACCGGCGATCCCGACCTCGATCTGAAGGACGCCCGCGCACGGGTGCTCGAGCAGATGCGGGTGATCGCGGGAATGGGTTATCCCGAGCGCGGGTTCCGCCCCGAGAACGGTGGCACCGGCGATCCGGGCGGCGCGGTCACCGGTCTCGAGATGCTGGCTTACGCAGACCTCTCGCTGTGGGTGAAATCCGGCGTCCAGTGGGGCCTGTTCGGCGGCGCCGTGGAAAACCTCGGCACCGAGCGGCACCGCGACTACATCAAGCGGCTGATCTCGCTCGACCTGCTCGGCTGTTTCGCGATGACCGAGTCCGGGCACGGCAGCGATGTCGCGGTTCTCGAGACCACGGCCACCTATGACCCGGCCACTCAGGAATTCGTGGTCAACACCCCGACGCCGTCGGCGCGCAAGGACTACATCGGTGGCGCCGCCGAGCACGCCCGGATGGCGGCGGTGTTCGCCCAGCTCGTCACCGAGGGCAAGAACCAGGGCGTGCACTGCTTCCTGGTGCCCATCCGCGACGAGAACGGCGCCGACCTGCCCGGTGTCACCACCTCCGACGACGGCCGCAAGGGTGGTCTGCCCGGTGTCGACAACGGTCGCATCGTGTTCGACAACGTGCGCATCCCGCGCGAGAACCTGCTCAACCGCTACGCCGATGTCGCGCCGGACGGCACCTACAGCTCCGAGATCGAGAACCCCAGCAGGCGCTTCTTCACGACGCTCGGCACGCTGGTGCGCGGACGGGTGAGCGTCGGTGGCGCCGCCGCAGCGGGTGCGCGCGTGGCGCTGAGCATCGCGGTGCGCTACGCCCTGGCCCGGCGTCAGTTCGCCGACCCCGACACCGGGGCGGAAACCCTGCTGCTGGACTACCGCAGCCACCAGCGCAGGCTGCTGCCGCTGGTCGCGAAGTCGTTCGCGCTGGCCTTCGCGCAGAACGACCTGGTGCGCCGGATGGACCTCGTCCAGCGTGGCGCCGAGATCGAGCCCGGTGCGCAGCGTTCGCTGGAGAAGCGCGCCGCGGGTCTGAAGGTCGCCCAGACCCGGCACGCCACGCGCGCCATCCAGGAATGCCGCGAAGCCTGCGGCGGCGCCGGGTATCTCACCGAGAATCGTCTCGTGACGCTCAAGGCCGACACCGACGTGTTCACCACCTTCGAGGGCGACAATGTGGTCCTCACCCAGCTGGTCGCCAAGGAGCTGCTCACCGCCTACGCCGACGAGGTCCGTGACCTGGACGCACTCGGCTGGGTGCGCTTCGCCGCGACGATGGCCGGCGACGTGGTCCGCCGCAATACCGGTGTGCGCCAACTGATTCAGACGCTGCGCGACCGCAACGACGAATCGGTCGACGAGGGCGACCTGTCCAAGCGCGACGTGCAGCTGCAGTTGTTCGCCGACCGTGAGGACTACCTGCTGCGCACCGCCGCGCACCGCTTGCGCGCCCGCGCCGAGGACACCGGTCCCTTCGAGGCGTTCAACAACGCCCAGGACCACATCCTCGCCGCAGGCACCGCCCACATCGACCGGCTGGTGCTCGAGGAATTCGTCGACGGGATCGCCACCATCGAGGATCCCGATGCCAGGGCACTGGCCGAAACCGTCTGCGACCTCTACGTGTATTCCTCGCTGGAGGAAAACCTGTCGTGGTACATCATGCACCGGTTCATGTCGGTGGAGCGGGCCAAGGCGGTTCGCCGCGGGGTGAACGAGCTCGTCGACCGGCTGCGTCCCGACGCTCTCACGCTGGTGGAGGCGATGGGTGTGCCGGAGTCGATGCTGCGGGCCGAGATGTTGCACGACGCCAGCGTTTTCGACCGCAGCTGAAAGCCCACACCCCCGCGACGGCGAGGGTGACCGCTGCCGCCGCGCCACCGAAGACATCGGTGGCGTGGTGGTAGCCCCGCTCGATCATCCCCAGGGTGACCGGGACGAGCATCAGCGCGGTGAGCGCGACCACCACCAGCCGCGCCCGGGCACTCGTCACCAGACACGCGAATGTCGTTGTGACTGCGACCAAGTGGACGGTGTGGCCGCTCGGGTACGCGAGATAGTCGTGTAACTGCCTGTCCCACAAAGGTTTCAACAACCACGTATTGATCGCCACCGCGACCTCCGGGACGACGAGCATCGTCCCCGCGCGCCACCACTGGCGCCGCACCAGGAACCAGCAGCAAAACCCCAGCAACCCGATCAGCACGGTCGCGCCGTTGCTCGGCGACACCAGAATCGAGCCCCACTCGGGGGAGACCGAACGCCGCACCGGTTCGGCGATCGCCCGGTCGATATCGGTCGCCCCGTCGTCGGCCGGAAACGTCAGCGGGATCAGGGCGGTGACGCTCGCGCAGGCCGCGAGGACGGTAGTGCGAAGTGCCTGGCCGGGGTGGATCACGGCCCCGACGATAGCGTTCGGTTCAGGCAGGCCCGTAGGTGAGCACGGCGGTGACCACGAACCACAGCACCCACACGATCGCGATGATCATGCCGACGGCGAGGGTGATCCGCAGGAACGCGCGCCCGAAATCCAGATCACCACCGACCCGGGGATACAGCTTCCACGGGCTGTACCAGGGTGCGACGAGACCTCGCCGCGACTGCGCCTCCTGCTCGAGCCGTGCCTGCTCCTCCGCGTACGCCTCGGCCTGGGCCTGGGTGGGCCCGCCGTGCCACAGCGTCACATCGATCGGCCCCAGGAATCCCTCGTTGAGCAGATCCTGCGGGGCGGGCAGGTAGGGCAGGATGCCGAGGCCACGGAACGCGATGGCGATGTCGTTGGCCGTCCACCGGTTGTGTTCCTTCTCGGCGAGCACCTCGAAGTACTGCTCGAGCCGGTAGGGATCGTCGGTGACGACCACATCGAAACTCGGGTCGTGCCAACCCTGATGGATGTCGATATCGGCGCCGGGCTGCGGCACGATCAGGCCGAGACCGTGCACCGCACGCTGCCCGAGCCCACGCGCGGCGAGGTAGTCCTGCAGCGCGAAGGTGTGCTCCCTGGAGCGTTCCAGCGGCGTCGACTTCTCACCACCGGCGAACTGCGCGAGTTCACCGGAGACCATCCACGGGCCGTTGAGCGGGATCTCGAGGACACCGTGCTGGGTGGCGGTGAACGTTTCGGCCTCGATCACCACGCAGCTGGTCGGTGTCCACACCACCGCGTCGAACTGGTGCAGCCGATCGTTGTGGAACAGGCTGCAGTTGATGGTGGCGACACCGTGCGGACTCGACGGGTCCTTCCAGGTGCGCAGCCAATTGATCAGTGCCCGCTCGGCATCGGTGCCTGCCGCATTCTGCACGCGCACGAGCATGGAGGTCCGCCCTTCTTGGTCGGTGGCGCCGCAAGCCGAGAACCGTTGGCGTACATCGTAGCTCGCCGGCGTGCCGATGCCGGTCAGGATGCGGCCGGTGGCTGGTCGGCGCCGCGCGGCTCAGCTGGGCTCGGCGGCGAGCTTGCCCGCCTCGACGGCGGCGACGAGCTGCGCGTGATCGGCTTCGGTGCGGTCGGCGTAGCGCACCGCGAAGCGCGCCACGGCCTCCTCGAAGCGGTCGTCGTCGGCACCGTCACCGTCCAGGTATCCGGCCAGCGTGCGCGGATCGAGCGAGCGCGCGTGCGCCCGCGCCAGCAGGGCACCCGCCAGCCTGCCGTAGTCGTCCAGGTCGTCGGCCGACAACCCGGCCGGGTCGATGGCGCCCTTGAAGTTGCGGAACTGACGCACGATGAACGGCAATGGCGTGTCGAACTCGATGGTCGTCCAGCCGAGCAGGATGTCGGTGTCGGACTGCACGCTGCGCGCCCCGGCGACGATGCGCTCACCCTCGTGCCGGTGCGTGGTCGCCGGAAGGAACGGCGCAAGCGCGGACGGCCTCGCCTGTTTGGCCTGCAGCACCAGCGACTCGCCGTCGTTGCCGTGCAGCAGCACCACGTAACTGTGCAGGCCCACGCTGCCGGTGCCGACGATCCGGAACGCGACATCGGAGACCACGAACCGCGACAGTAGCGTGCGCCGCGATTCCCGGATGGTGCCGGCGTAGCGTTCCAGACCGTCGATCACCGCCTCGCGGACCTGCTCGTCGACCGGGGTGAGGACCGGCGGATCGCTGATGAAGCAGTGCTTGCGGATGCCGGTCTCGTGATCGTCGATGTGCTCGGTGAGTTTCGCGACCACTTTCGCACTGGTGTTCTTGCGCGCCTTCTTGGCGGCCTTCTTGAAGTCGTCGTGCAGGTCCTGGGCCTTGGCCTTGGTGAGAATCGACTCGTCGTGCAGATCGGTCCAGGACTGCAGGAACGGCAGCTCGGCGAGACCGGCGACGGTCCGGCGATAGGAGGCCGCGGCGTCGCGGGCCGCGCGCAGGCAGTCGTCGGCGTCGGCACCGCTCTCGCGTCCGGCCAGGACGAGGCTCGCGGCGAGGCGTTCGAGATCCCATTCCCACGGCCCGAGAATCGTCTCGTCGAAATCGTTGATATCCATCACGATCTCGCCCCGCTGGGTGCCGTAGAGGCCGAAGTTGGCGGCGTGCGCGTCGCCACAGATCTGGGCGGGCAGGCCGCTGTCCGGACCGGCCGCGAGATCGGCGGCCATCAGGCCCGCCGCACCGCGGAAGAAGCTGAACGGCGAGGCCGCCATCCTGCCGATGCGCAAGGGGATCAGGTGTTCCAGCCTGCCCTGGTTGCTGGCCTCGACGAACTCGAGCACCCCTGGTCGGTCGGGGCTCTCGGCCGGACGATCGCGCTCGGTCACCGGCACCTTCGCGGCGGCGGCACGGCCACGGGCGCGGGCCTGCTCGGGAGAGATGGAGGAGCGCAGATCGATACCACTGTCGGACACGACTGTCGAGGTTAGCGGTTCGGCGGCCGGACAGGGCCACGACCGCTCAGCTGCCGCGAAATGGGGGTGGGTTCCGGCGTGGCCGGATGGCGCGTCGGGGGGTCGGTGCGGTATGCAGGGGCGTGGCAACCGAATCGGGAACGCCTGGCACGAGCGACACCGACGGCGGTGGCGTGTTCAGCGACCGCATCCTGACCGTGCCCAACGCCCTGAGCGTGCTTCGCCTCATCGGCATCCCCGTCTTCCTGTGGTTGATGCTGGTCGAACACGCCGACGGCTGGGCTTTCGCCCTGCTGATCGCCAGCGGCTTCACCGATTTCCTCGACGGCAAACTGGCCAGACTGCTCGATCAGTCCTCGCGCCTTGGCGCCCTGCTCGACCCGTTCGTCGACCGCCTGTATCTGTTGACGACACTGGCCGCCTTCGTCCTGCGCGACCTGATTCCGTGGTGGCTGGCAGTGATCTTGATCGCTCGCGACCTTGTTCTCACCGTGACCCTGTCGGTGTACAAACGGCGTGAGCTGCCCGCGCCGGAAGTGATCTACCTGGGCAAAGCGGCGACCTTCGCGCTGATGTCGGGTCTGCCCTGGCTGCTCACCGGGGAAATGGACTGGGTGGGCGCGGGTTTCGGCTGGGCCTTCGGTTGGGCACTGTTGATCTGGGGCACCGCACTGTACGTGTGGACCGGGGTGCTCTACGCGGGTCTGGCGGTCGCGGTCGCACGATCGATACCGCCTGTGCCGCACCGAGGGAGCTAGCCGTTACTGTTGCGTGCAACGTTCACGACGAAAGGACGTCCTGTGACCCGGACCCCTGAGGATCTGCACTACACCGAGGAGCACGAATGGGTGCGGCGGACCAGCCCCACAGCGGTCCGTGTCGGTATCACCGACTACGCCCAGTCACAGCTCGGTGACGTGGTGTTCGTCCAACTGCCCGACGCCGACGCCGACGTCACGGCGGGCGAGAGCATCGCCGAGGTCGAATCGACCAAGAGCGTGTCCGACATCTACGCCCCGCTCAGCGGCAAAGTCGTTGCGGTGAACGAGGATCTGGTCCAGGCCCCGGAGACGCTCAACAGCGACCCCTACGAGGCGGGCTGGTTGTTCGAGCTCGCCTTCGACGACGCGGCGAGCCTGGACGCGGCGCTCGCCGAACTGCTGGATGCGGCGGGTTATCAAGGAGTTATCGGGGGCTGACGCAGCCTTCACAGTTCTCCCTGCACGGGCACGCCCCGGCAGGGTACGGTCAATGCCGAAGACAGCACCTGCTTGCATGGATAATCAGGTTCGAGGAGGAGAGAAACGGTGAGCGAGAACAGGGACCCGGGTTACGGGGAGACCGCGGCCGAGACGACATCGGTCTTCCGCGCGGATTTCCTCAACGAGGTCGATTCGTCGCGCTCCGGAGAGCCGGCCGGCGAACAGCCGGTGCAGGGCGTCGAGGGCCTGCCGGTCGGTGCCGCCCTCCTGGTGGTCAAGCGAGGCCCGAACGCGGGTTCGCGCTTTCTGCTCGACCAGCCGACCACGTCGGCCGGTCGCCACCCCGACAGTGACATCTTTCTCGACGACGTCACCGTCAGCCGTCGGCACGCCGAGTTCCGGCAGGACGACGACTCGTTCCAGGTGGTGGATGTGGGCAGCCTCAACGGCACCTACGTCAACCGGGAGCCGGTGGACTCCTCGGAGCTGCAGAACGGCGACGAAGTCCAGATCGGCAAGTTCCGGCTTGTCTTCCTGACGGGCCCGCGCGCGCAGGCCACCGAGTCGTCGACGGGCGCGGGTTCGCGATGACCCGTCCGGTGCTGGTGCTCGCGAAGGGCGCAGTGCTGTGACCGGGGCGGCGCAGTGGGCGCGCGGAGGGATGTCGATCGGCTCCGTGCTCGACCTGCTGCGACCAGATTTTCCCGACATCACCATCTCCAAGATCAGGTTCCTCGAATCGGAGGGCCTGATCCGGCCGGAACGGACACCGTCGGGATACCGGCGGTTCTCGGTGGCCGACTACGAACGGCTGCGTTTCGTGCTCACCGCACAGCGCGATCAGTACCTGCCGTTGAAGGTGATCAAGGAGCAGTTGGAAGCGATCGACAGCGGTGCTGCAACGATGGGTGTGCGTGAGGCGCGAGCTCGCGCGCACTCCCTGCGTGGCGTCAAGGAGTACACCGAGGACGACGCGCCCGCCGCGCCGCGCCGCCTCGGTGTCGTTCCGGGGGAGATCACGCCCGAAGAATTACGTTTCGATGTCGCGGTGCGGCTCACCCGCGCCGATCTGCTCGCCAAGGCGGGTATCGAGGAGCGTTTCCTCGACGACCTGCTCCGGGCCGGACTCATCGTCCCCGGGGCGGGTGGATTCTTCGAAGCCGATGCGGTGACACTGGCGCGCGCGGCCAAGGCGATGGCCGAATTCGGTTTGGAGGCACGGCATCTGCGCGCGTTCAAGCTGGCCGCCGACCGGGAGGCGGCGCTGGTCGCCCAGATCGCCGCACCGATCGCGAAGAGCCGTGACGCCGACGCGCGGGCCCGCGCCGAGGAAACAGTTCGCGAATTGGCGGCGTTGTCACTGAACCTGCATGCGGCACTGGTGAAAGCCGCAGTGCGCAACGCGTTGGGTAGCTGACGCGCGCGAGCGCCGGGTGGCCGGATTCGCCTAGACTCGTGATACCGGGCGGGGCAGCGGTCGTGCCGTCGGCGGCGAGTATGGGAGGCAGGACTACGCATGAGAGGTCAGCGGCCGGAGGCGGCAGCGGAGCGTAACCACGGAGGCCGCCCGAGCATGCGAGGTGTAACAGCATGAGTGAGATGCGCGTTATCGGCATCCGTGTCGAGCAGCCACAGAACCAGCCCGTGCTGCTGCTGCGGGAGGCGGCGGGCGAGCGGTATCTGCCGATCTGGATCGGGCAGGCCGAGGCCACCGCGATCGTGCTCGAGCAGGAAGGGGTCACCCCCATCCGTCCGCTCACCCACGATCTGATCAAGATTCTCATCACCGAACTCGGACACACCCTCAAGGAAGTGCGGATCGTCGATCTGCAGGAGGGCACCTTCTACGCCGATCTGGTCTTCGACGGCGACCTGCGGGTCTCGGCCAGACCATCGGACTCGGTAGCCATCGCGTTGCGCGTGGGATGCCCGATCTTCGCCGAGGAGCCGGTGCTGGCCGAGGCCGGGCTGGTGATGCCCGACGAGCGCGAGGACGAGGTCGAGAAGTTCAAGGAGTTCCTCGACTCGGTGTCTCCCGACGATTTCAAGGCGACCGACAGCTAGGGCCGGACTATTTCCTGACCCTGAAGTAGAGGTCGAGGGAATCGCCGCTCACGGTGCTTGGTCCGATGACCGTATGGGTCCGACAATGACAGGAGTAACCTCGAAAGTCGGGCAACATCCGTCGTGACTCCGGTACTCGAGAACGTCGGCAGAGCAAGGAGCGGTCAGTGGAAGAGCAAACGCAGGATGTAGTGCAGCCTGGCTTGTTCCCGGACGACTCGGTTCCGGATGATCTGGTCGGTTACCGGGTGCCGAGCGCGTGTCAGGTCGCGGGAATCACCTACCGTCAGCTCGACTACTGGGCGCGGACCGGGTTGGTCGTCCCGTCGATCCGAGGCGCGGCGGGATCGGGGAGCCAGCGGCTGTACTCGTTCAAGGACATCCTTGTCCTCAAGATCGTGAAGCGCCTGCTGGACGCGGGCATCTCTTTACAGAACATCCGGATCGCCGTCGATCACCTGCGCAGTCGTGGCGTGGGCGATCTGGCCGGCATCACCCTGTTCTCCGACGGCACCTCGGTGTACGAATGCACCTCACCCGAGGAAGTCGTCGATTTACTGCAGGGCGGGCAGGGCGTCTTCGGAATCGCGGTCAGCGGCGCCATGCGGGAACTGACCGGCGCCATCGCGGACTTCCCCGCCGAACGAGCCACCGCCATCACCGACCGCCCGGAGGACGAACTGTCCTACCGGCGCAAAGCCAGGGAAAACCGCAAGACGGGTTAGCGCGGTGTCTCGCGCGTACGCGGTGAACTCCGTGTACGCGCGATCACGTGTGCGGGGTGTCGGTCAGCCGTCGGCCGAGCAGTCAGAAGGTGCCGTGGGCGGGCGGCGGAGTGCCGTGGAGTAGGGCACGGCCGAGATGATGGTATTTCCAGCGGACCGGGTCGTGCAGTGTGTGCGTCCTCGCGTTGCGCCAGAAACGGTGCAGGTTGAGATCCCCTGCGGCACTGCGGGTTCCGCTCACCTCGAACAGTGCGCTCGACACGTCCACGGCCGCGCGGTCGGCGACGATCTTGGCCGTCGCGACGGCGAGGGACGCTTGACCGGCCGCGGTCTGTTCGTCGGTGCCCGAGAGCGGGGCGCGGATCGCCGAATCGACGGCGTTCGCCGCAGCGGTCAGGGTCGCTTCGGCCGTTGCCACCGTCACCACCAACTCGCCGAATCGCTGGGTCAGCAGCGGGTCGTCGATGGCACGGTCGACACCGGCCTCGAACCATGGCCGGGCATGTTCACGCGCGAATTCTGTTGCGGCGGTGAGTGCTCCGCGTGCGATACCCGTGTCTATCGCGGCGTGCAGGAGCTGGGCGTACGCGCCGTAGGCGGTGGGTCCGGCGAGGGCTTTCGCCCGGGGAACGAGCTGCTCGGCGCGCACCCGTACATCGTCCAATTCGACGGTGCCGCTGCCGGTGGTGCGCTGACCGAGGCCGTTCCAGTCGTCCACGATCCGGACGCCCGGTGTTCGGGCAGGTAGGTAGGCGATGTATTCGCCCGCGGGCAGGCCGCTGCGCGCGTCCGGGTCGTCCAGTCGGGTCAGCACGGCGAGCAGATCAGCGAACAACGAGCCGGTGCAATAGTATTTCGTGCCGTCGATCCGGAATTCGTCGTCCACCGGACGCAGCGTCGTCGAGATATCGGTGATGGTCCGGCCACCGCGCTCGGATTGGGCATTGGCGATGCGCGCACCGCCGAGCACCGCTCGAAAGTATTCGCGTCGTTGTTCGTCGGTACCGGCCAGGCGTAGCAGATTCAGATAGACGAAATGACTGTGCGGGATCTGCGCGATGTTCGGATCGGCCACCGCCAGCAGCCGCACCACTTCCGTGACCACGCTCGGCGCCAGATCGGCCCCACCGAATTCGGCGGGAACCGTGATCGCGAGCAGACCCGAGGACGCCAGCCGATCCAGCTGCGCGTACGGCAGTTCGCGGTCGCGATCACGGGCTGCGGCACCGGGCGCGAACTCGCGGGCGAGCTCGGCCGCGACGGACACGGCCTGGTCGGCGGAGGTGATGAGCTGGGCGGTGGCCGCGGTCATCAGCCGACCACCGTCGCGGGAACCCGGGCCGCCTCGAGTTCACGAACCAACGGCAGCACCTTCGCCCCGAAGTACTCGATGTCCTCCTGGAAATGCAGGAATCCGCCGAGAATCAGGTCCACACCGAGATCGCGATAGGCGACGATCCGCTCGGCCACCTGCTCGGGTGTGCCGATCAGCTGCGTGCGGAATCCGTCGTTGTACTGCACGAGATCCTCGAACGACGAATCCGCCCACATACCCTTGCGGTCGCCGGTCGACGCACCCGCCTGCTGCACCGCGTCGCGGAAACCCTCGACCGCGGGCTTGTTCGCCTTCTCGACGATCTCGCGCAACGTATCGCGCGCTTCCTTCTCGGTGTCGCGGGCGATGATGAACCCGTTGAGCCCGAATTTCACCTCGCGGTCGTTCTCCCGGGCGACGGCTCGCAGATCGTCGAGCTGTTCGGTGACGCCGCCGAAGTCCTTGCCGTTGGAGAAATACCAGTCGGCGTAGCGGCCGCCGTTGCGCCGGGCCGCCGTCGAATTGCCGCCCTGGAACAGTTCGGGATTGGGCCGCTCCGGGGTGTTCAGCGGTTTCGGCTTCAAGGTGAAATCGCGGATGCGGTAGAAGTCGCCACCGTAGTTCACCTCGTCCTCGGTCCAGATCTTGCGGATCACCTCGAGGAATTCGCCGCTGCGCCGATACCGTTCGTCGTGCTCGAGCCACGGCTCGCCGAGCGCCTGGAATTCGCCCGCGAACCAGCCCGACACCACATTGATCGCGAACCGGCCGTTCGAGAGGTGATCGGCGGTCGCGCCGAATTTCGCGAGCACCGCCGGATGCCACAGCCCGGGATGAATGGCGGCGATCACCTTCAGCCGTTCGGTGGCCAGCAACAGCGCCAGGCTGAACGACGTGGATTCGTGCTGGAATTCGGCACCGTAGGAGGCGGTGTAGCGCACCTGCGAGAGGGCGTAGTCGAAGCCGTTGCGTTCCGCGGTCTGCGCGAGCTTCTTGTTGTACTCGTAATCCCAGCTGGTGCGCTGTTCGATATCGCTGGTGACGAGGCCACCGCTCACATTCGGCACCCAGTAGGCGAACTGGATCTGATCGGTGATCCGCTCGGTTGTCATAGCTGCTCCAGACGTTGGTGCGGGAGGGGGTTGGCTGTCGCTATCCGACGGCGACCGGTGCGAACGTCGACCGCGCGAAGCGGCCCGCCGGTGCGAACTTCGCCAGCAACTCGCCCGCGTCCACACCGGTGACCTGGGTGATGTAGGCGGCGGCGTCCTCGGGGGTGTCGATGGCGAGGAACGGCTGCGGCCGGTGCAGCAGCCCGACCAGCGCCGAGGCGAAGCGCGGGTCGACGGCTGCTGTGGCGAAGAACTCACCGCCGATGTCGGCGAACTCGGGATCGCTGAGGAACAGCCGGGTCACCTTGGCGGCGGCATCGCTGCGGGCGGCCAGGAACGCGGCGTACTGCTCGCCGATCCACTGCTCGTCGAAGGGCCCGTCGTGCACCGCGGCGGCCGCGACCAGGCGCTGTGCCTGGATCAGCCCACTCTGGGCACCCTGCCCGGCGACCGGGTCGTAGGCGACCGCGGTATCGCCGAGGGCGGCGACCGGGTGGCCACCCTCGGTGCGTCCCACACCCTGTCGCACGACCGGGCGCACCGCGCCTTTGAGCCAGGAGTGCGGGTCTTCGGTGATCACCTGGGTGGCCTGCACCTCCGGCAGATCCCAATCGATGTAGTCGCGGTAGAGGTCCTTCACGATCCGCAACGCCGACTCGGCGGAATCGGCCGCGGCGAATCGGGTCTCCCAGTCGCTACCGGGACGCGCCCAACCGAGGAACGCCCAGCTCGGACCCACATCCTTGTGCAGGTACGGGCCCCACCACGCTTCGCCCTGCTCGGCCAGGATGGAGAACAAGCTGTGCGCACCACCGGCCGGGCCGCGGTGCGCGAACACACCGGAGTCGTAGCCGAGGCCGGTCACGGTGACGGTGAGCAGCGAGCGCTGCGGCTTGTCGTAGACGGTGCGGGTGGTGTCGATCGGGAAGAGGTCGGACAATCCGCCCCGACCGGTGGCGACCAAGGTGAGGTCGTTGGCGGCGGCGATCGCGTCCAGTGACTGCGGGGTGACGTTGTCGACGACGAACTCGCCGCCGCGGGCCCGGAAGGCGGTGAGTCGTTCGTCGGCCTTGAGGCGGGTGTCGACCGCGACCCCGACATACCCGTCGAAGGTGCCGTCGAACGCGATCAGTTCGGCGTTCTCCGGTCCGGCGATGCGGACACTGAGTCCGGTGTGGCGGGGTGCGCGGCCGGTGTAGCTGTCGAGCCCGAGCGCGGCTTCGGCCTGCTGGGTTTCGCCGAATTCGAGGGCGGTGCCGGTGGCGGGCACCTCGTCGCGCAGTGCGCGTTGATCTCGGTCGCTGTAGAGGGTGACGGTGAAACCGGCGTCGAGTAGTCCTAGCGCCGCAGTGACGCCGGTTTGGCCGGCGCCGATTACCGCGGCCGAACGAGTGGAGCGGGAAGCGGGAGTCTGCGATGTCATACCGGAATACTGCGCTGACCTGCACCCGATGAAGAGTGTTGCGATCAGCGCGAATTCATTCCTACGCGCCCGCCGGTTCGTTCACCGACCCCGGCCGTGACACCGCGTGCGGCAGCACGGTTGACCGCGGACCACCGACGCGATACCCGGCACCACGATGGTGGGCGGGTAGCCGATCACCAGCCCCGAAGAGGGCGTTGCGCAAGGTCCCCGGCTCGTATTCGGTGCGGTACACACCGCGTTCGGTCAACACCGGAACGACATGGTTCACGATGTCCTCGAACGTGCCCGGGGTGATGGCGTAGGCGAGGTTGAACCCGTCGAGATCGGTGTCGGCGACCCACTCCTGCAGCAGGTCGGCGACAGTTTCGCCGGAACCGGTGAACACCGGCCCCATGCCGCCGATACCGGCCCAGCGCCCGATGTCGCGCACCGTCCATTCGCGGCCGTCGTCGTCGAATTCCTGAAACGCCGCCACCGCGGACTGGATGGCGTTGCTGTGCACCTCACCGATCGGGTCGTCGAGGTCGTATCGCGACAGGTCGATTCCCATCCAGCCCGACATGAACACCAGCCCGCCCTCGACGCTCGCGTAGGACAGGTATTCCTCGTGTTTGGCCCGTGCCGCCTCGTCCGTCTCGTCGGTGATGATGGTGGCCAGCGCGTAGATCCTGGCCTCGTACCGTCCACGTCCCGCCGCCTCCAACGCGTCGCGAACTCGCGAAACGGTCTGGGCCAGCACGCGTTTGGAGGGACCTGCGATGAAGATCGCCTCAGCGTTCTCGGCCGCGAACTGTACCCCGCGCGGCGAGGCGCCCGCCTGATAGATCACCGGCGTGCGCTGCGGTGACGGCTCCGACACGTGAATTCCGGGCACGGTGTAGTGCTTGCCGTAATGACCGATGTGGTGCACCTTCGCCGGGTCGGTGTAGATGCCGCGATCGGCATCGCGGATCACCGCGTCGTCCTCCCACGAGCCCTCCCAGAGCTTGTAGAGCACCTCGAGGTACTCGTCGGCCCGGTCGTAGCGTTCGTCGTGATCGAGCTGATCGGCGTCACCGAAATTCCTTGCCGCCGAAGGCAGATAGCCCGTCACCACATTCCAGCCGAGGCGCCCGCGCGTGAGGTGGTCGAGGGTCGACATGCGGCGCGCGAACGGGAACGGATGCTCGAACCCGGTGCCGGTGGTGATGCCGAAGCCCAGATGCTCGGTCACCGCCGCCATCGCCGACACCAGCAGCAGCGGGTCGGCGACCGGGGTCTGCGCACCCTGGCGCAGCGCGGCGGTGTCGTCGCCGCCGTACACGTCGTAGGTGCCGAGGACATCGGCGATGAAGATGCCGTCGAACCGCCCGCGTTCCAGGAGTTTCGCCAGCTCGGTCCAGTACCCGATATCGGTGTAGCGGTGGGACTGGTCGAGCGGATGACGCCACAGTCCCGGTGACTGGTGGGCCACGCAGTTCATGTCGAACGCGTTGAAGCCGATCGGCCTGCTCATCGCGTCACCTCCGTGCGGCGCTCGCCCGCGCTCCAACCGAACGGCAACTCGGTGCCGTTGAGCAGGTGGTCACCTACCGCGCGGGCTTTGAAGATCGCCGGATTGTGCACGGAGACGGTGCGCGCATTGCGCCAGTGCCGGTCCAGGCGCAGCTGTTCGGACACGATGGACGCGCCACCGAGCTCGAACAGCTGGGTCGTGGCGGCCAGGACGATGTCGATCACCGCGAGTTGCGCTTGCGCCGCGGCCAATTCGGCGGCGGCGAGGTCACCGTGATCCTTCGCCCCGGCGGCGAGGACCCGGTCGAGGATGTCCGCGACGGCCAGGACGGTCGCGCGCGCGGTGAATGCCGCCGCCGACAACTTCCCGATCACCTGCTGGACGAGGGGGTCCTCGCGCGGCAGATCCGCCGAGGCGTGCGTGTAGGTGCGGGTGCGCGCGCTCACCCATTCCCTGGCGTCGCGCTCGGCGCGAGCGGCGATCCCGGCGAGCACCGCGAGCTGCACCAACTGCAGGTAGGCGGTGCCGTAGGTGGGGCCCGCGACACCGTAGCCGGGCCCGAGGACGCGATCGGGCGCCACCACGACATCGGTGAACTCGGTGGTGCCGCTGGCGGTGAGCCGCTGCCCGAAACCGTCCCAGTCGTCGTGCTGCACCACCCCCTCGGCGTTCGCGTCGACCAGCACACCGAGGCGCTCACCGTCACGATCGGCGGCGACCAGGATGTGATCGGCGAACAGCGAACCGGTGCTGTAGTACTTCACCCCGTTCAGGAGCAGCCGGTCGCCGTCCTCGGCCAGCCGGGTGTGATACCGGTCGACGGCGCCCACCCCGGGTTCGGTGATCGCGTTACCGACCAGCGTCCCTGCGGCCACCACCCGCAACCACCGCTCCCGCTGCGGGCCGGGCTCGGCCAGCCGCTGATCCTCCACGAACGACCAGTGCACCCGCAGCGCCTGCGGCAGGTTCGACTCGGCGGCCGCCAGGTCGATGAGCAGCCGGAACAGCTGACGCACGCTCGCACCGTAGCCGCCGAACTCGACCGGTACCCGCAGCGCACCGAACCGTGCCTCCTTCAGCCAGGAGACCTCGTCGAACGGCAATCGCCGGTCGACCTCCCTGGCCACCGCACCGGCGGCGATCCGGTCGAAGATCGGGGCGAAGACGGCATCGAGCTCGGAATCTGTAATCGCGGACGCGGTGGAGGAAGTCATGCCGACACGATCGCGCAGCGGGCCGCCGGATTCACCGGTTGCGCGCAGGGGGATCGAAACGTCTCCCCGTCCCGGTGGGGGAGTGACGAGCACTACACCCCCGGCGGGCCCCTGGTGGCGCGACCGGGGGTTTGCTGCCTCTAGACTCGGAGGTGCGTCGCCGTCGTGCGGGAGAGTCCTGGGATCGCAAGAGTCCGGGCGCCGAAGGAGCAGCACCTCCCCGTCAATCTCTCAGGCAACAGGGACCGCGCGGTGATTCGACGCCTCTGGAAAGCGGTGGCATCCGGCTGCCCGCCCACGGGGAAAGGGGCACGGTTCCGACCGGCTACCGAATCTCTCAGGCGCACAGACAGAGGGGGAGGGCTGGTACCCGTCGGCCACGAGGTCGACCCGCCCGACCTGGAGCTGCCGTGACCCGTTCGTTCGCCGACCGCCACATCGGACCCGATTCCGACGAACTCGCCCGGATCCTCGCGACCATCGGCGTCGAGTCCGTCGACGCGCTCGCGACCACGGCGTTGCCCGCCACCATCCTCGACGAGTCCGGGCTCGCCGCGCTGCCCGCGCCCGCGAGCGAACACGAGGTACTCGCCGAGCTGGCCGGCCTGGCCCAGGCCAACACCGTCGCCACCTCGATGATCGGGCTCGGCTACTACGACACGCTCACCCCGCCCGTGCTGGTGCGCAACCTCCTCGAGAATCCCGCCTGGTACACCGCCTACACCCCGTACCAGCCCGAGATCAGTCAGGGCAGGCTCGAGGCGCTGCTCAACTTCCAGACCATGGTGTCGGACCTGACCGGCATGGACGTGGCCAACGCCTCGATGCTCGACGAGGCGACCGCCGCCGCCGAGGCGATGACGTTGCTGCGCCGCGCGGGCAAGTCCAAGTCGAACCGGCTGCTGCTCGACGCCGATCTGTTCCCGCAGACCAAGACCATCATCGGCACCCGCGCCGAGCCGCTCGGCATCGAACTCGTCGAGGCCGACCTGTCCACCGGGGTGCTGCCCGAGGGCGACTTCTTCGGCGTGATCGTGCAGACCCCCGGCGCGTCGGGCCGCATCGTCGACTGGACCGAGGTGTTCGCCGCCGCCCACGAGCGTGGCGCGCTGGTCGCCGCCGGTGCCGACCTGCTGGCGATGACCCTGATCACCCCGCCCGGCGAACAGGGCGCCGACGTGTGCTTCGGGACCACCCAGCGTTTCGGTGTGCCCATGGGCTTCGGTGGCCCGCACGCCGGGTACCTGGCCGTGCGTACCGCGTTCGCCCGTCAGCTGCCGGGCCGCCTGGTCGGTGTGTCGGTCGACGCCGACGGCGCACCGGCCTACCGCCTGGCGCTGCAGACCCGTGAGCAGCACATCCGCCGCGAGAAGGCCACCTCCAACATCTGTACCGCCCAGGTGCTGCTGGCCATCGTCGCCGCCATGTACGCGAGCTACCACGGTGCCAACGGACTGCGGGCCATCGCGCGCCGGGTGCACGAGCACGCCGCCGCCGTCGCGACCGGTCTCGGCGGTGCGGTGGTGCACGGCGCCTTCTTCGACACGGTGCTCGCGCACGTGCCCGGTGGTGCGGAAGCCGTTGTGGCAAAGGCGAAGTCGAAGGGGATCAACCTGCGACTGGTCGACGCCGACCACGTCTCCATCGCCTGCGACGAGGCCACCACCGAAGCCCATGTCGCCGCCGTCGTCGAATCCTTCGGCACCGCACTGACTCCCGAGTCCGGCGCGGGCGCGGAACCGGTCGGCATCGAGACCCGCACCTCCGAATACCTGACGCACCCGGCGTTCACCCGCCACCACACCGAGACCGCCATGCTGCGCTACCTGCGTTCGCTCTCGGACAAGGACATCGCCCTGGACCGCAGCATGATTCCGCTCGGTTCGTGCACCATGAAGCTCAACGCGACCGCCGAGATGGAGGCCATCACCTGGCCCGGTTTCGCCCGGCTGCACCCCTTCGCCCCCACTGAGGACTCGCCCGGCATTCGCAAGCTGGTCGCCGACCTCGAGCAGTGGCTGTGCGAGATCACCGGCTACGACGCGGTGAGCCTGCAGCCCAACGCCGGTAGCCAGGGTGAGTACGCGGGACTGCTCGCGATCCGCCGCTACCACTTGGACCGTGGCGACGACCACCGCGACACCTGCCTGATCCCGTCGAGCGCGCACGGCACCAACGCCGCCTCGGCGGCCATGGTCGGCATGCGGGTCGAGGTGGTGAAGTGCCGCGAGAACGGCGACATCGACCTCGACGACCTGCGCGCCAAGATCGCCGACCACGCCGAGCGGCTGGCCTGCATCATGATCACCTACCCGTCCACCCACGGCGTGTACGAGCACGAGGTCGCCGAGCTGTGCGCGCTGGTGCACGACGCGGGCGGTCAGGTGTACGTGGACGGTGCGAACCTGAATGCCCTTGTCGGACTTGCCCGTCCGGGCCGGTTCGGCGGCGACGTGAGCCACCTGAACCTGCACAAGACCTTCTGCATCCCGCACGGTGGTGGCGGTCCGGGCGTGGGCCCTGTCGCGGTGCGCTCGCACCTGGCGCAGTACCTGCCGGGTGATCCGCTCGAGAACGGTTCGCACGCGGTGTCGGCCGCCAACTACGGTTCGGCCTCGATCCTCCCGATCACCTGGGCCTACATCCGGATGATGGGTGCCGATGGCCTGCGCTCGGCCACGTTGACGGCCATCGCGTCGGCCAACTACATCGCCCGCCGCCTCGACGCTTACTTCCCGGTGCTCTACACCGGCGAGAACGGGATGGTCGCCCACGAGTGCATCCTGGATCTGCGCGAGATCACCAAGCAGACCGGTGTCACCGTCGACGATGTGGCAAAGCGCCTGGCGGACTACGGTTTCCACGCACCGACCATGAGTTTCCCGGTGGCGGGCACGCTGATGGTCGAGCCGACCGAGAGCGAGAACCTCGAGGAACTCGACGCCTTCATCGACGCCATGATCGCCATCCGCGGCGAGATCGACCAGGTCGCCGCCGGCGTCTGGCCCGTCACCGACAACCCGCTGCGCGGCGCACCGCACACCGCGGCCTGCCTCGTCGGCGAGTGGGACCACCCCTACAGCCGGGAAACCGCCGTCTACCCGCGCGGTGTGGGACACGCCCGGCCGAAGATCTGGCCTGCCGTTCGCCGCATCGATGGCGCGTTCGGCGACCGCAATCTCGTCTGCTCCTGCCCGCCGCTCGACGCGTACCAGGACTGATCCCCGCTGATCCGGGCCCCGCCGATGCTGTTCGGCGGGGCCCGGATTCGTTCACGGCCCGGAATTCGGGCACCCGGTGGGCTGCCCGGCGTGGCGACGGTCGGTACGGTGGCGGGTGGGGCGGGATGTTCCCATGACCAGGAGGGGATCGAATCGTTGAGTATCGGCGAGATAGTGCGCGAGATCGAGGTAGCCGGAGCACCGTACGGGGTGACCATCGGACCCGACGGTGCGTTGTGGTTCACCTTGGTGACCCAGAGCGCCATCGGGCGGTATGCCGAGGGGCAGGTCGAGACCTTCGCTCTCGACCCCGTCGGCGGACAACCAACGGTGATCGTGGCGGGAGACGATAACGCCTTGTGGTTCACCGAGTTCCACGGTGGCCGGCTGGGCCGGATCACCCTCGACGGCGCGGTGAGCAGTCTGACGATGGACGGGCCCTACGGTGTCTGCGCTGGGCCCGGCGGGATGTGGTTCACCGAATTGCAGGCCGGTCGGGTCGGCCGGATCGCGGGCGACGGCGAGATCGAGGGGGTCGCGGTCGACGGAATGCCGTCGATGATCACCGCGGGCTCCGACGGTGCGGTCTGGTTCACGGTGAACCAGGGCAATGCGATCGGCCGCATCGACACCGACCTTACGGTGACACTGCACTCTCTGCCCACCCCTTCGGCGGCCCCGGTCGGTATCGCCGCAGGCCCGGACGGTGCGGTGTGGTTCACCGAGATCGGTGTCGGCGCGATCGGGCGAATCGACAGCGCGGGTACGGTCACCGAGTACGCTCTGCCAGACCGTGATTCACGCCCGCACGCAATCGTCACGGGGCCCGACGGTGCGCTCTGGTTCACCGAATGGGCCAGCGGAAACCTCGGCCGGATCGACACCGACGGCAAGATCGACCACCTGACCCTTCCTGGCGCCGAACCCCACGGACTCACCGTGGACTCCACCGGCCATCTCTGGGTGGCTATGGAATCCGGTGCCCTGGTCGAGGTTTCACCAGGCTGACGTTTCGGAGGCTACGCGCCGACTCCATCCCACTGTGGCAGTGCGGACAGCGCGACGACAGTGAGCCCGGGTAGGCGTCGACCACCGCGGTTATCAACTTGTGGTGGCCGCAGCGTCGGTGATTGCCACGAAATCCGCGTAGCGCCCGCCTTTTTCGACGAGTTCATGGTGGGTGCCATGCTCCACGACACTTCCCTTGTCGAGGAAGAGTACGCGGTCGGCGGTTCGGACGGTGCGCAGGCGGTGGGCGACGATGATGACGGTTCGCCCGGCCATCAGGCGTTCGATGCCCTGGTGGACGGCTGCTTCGTTGGCGGGGTCGAGGGCCGAGGTGACTTCGTCGAGCAGCACGATGGGTGCGTCCTTCAGGAGGGCGCGGGCGATCGAAACACGTTGGCGCTCACCACCGGACAGCAGTACGCCGCCCTCGCCGACAGCAGCAAACCAGCCACCCGGCAGACGGTCGACCACCTCGTCCAGCCCGGCCGCGGTCGCTGCCGCCCGCACCTCGGTGTCGGTGGCGTCGGGTCGGCCGAGGCGGATGTTGTCCTCGATCGTGCCGTCGAACAGGTACACCTCCTGGAAGACGATGGCGATGGACGACATCAGAGTCGCGGTGTCGATGTCGCGCACGTCGACACCGCCGATGCGCACCGCGCCCGCGTCGACATCGTGGAATCGGGCGAGCAATTGAAGCACCGTGGATTTCCCGGCGCCGGAGGGCCCGACGATCGCGAACCGCTGACCCTGCGGCACCTGGAACGTCAGCCCGTCCAGCACGGTGTGACCGTCGCGCGCGAAGCCGACGGCATCGAACTCGAGATCGTGGCGGAGCGGTCGGATCGGATCGCGTGGCTCGGGAAGCGGTTCGGTGCTGAGCAGCTCGTCCAGCCGGGTGAGCTGGGAGTGCGCGCTGCGCAGCTTGCCACCCAGATCGGCCAGTGACAGCAACGGTTCGGCGCAACGGGCGGCAAGCACCAGGATCGCCAGCACCTCGGCCGCACCGATTCGGCCGCCGAGCGCGAGGTAGGCCCCGAGCGCGAGCACCACGGTGAACATGGTCTGGACGACGAGCGTGAGACCGACCATCCCCGGCAGCGCGGTGCGCACCGAGCGATGAGTGGCCCGCTGCAGCTCCCGCAGCGCATCATCGAGCAGACCGAACCGCTCGGTGCTCCGGCCACCCGCGCGCAGCACCGGCTGGGCCCGCAGGTACTCGATGACGCGGCCCGCCGCCTCGTGGTCGCGGGCGTGGCGTTCGGCATCGACGGCGGCCAGCGCACGGCTCGCCCGGATCTGCACCGCGGCCACCAGGGGGACGGCGACCAGCGCGGCAAGTCCGAGCCGCCAATCGAAGACCGCGATCACCACCACGATGGTCGCCGGCGTCAACGTCGCGGTGATGAACGGGCTGAGCAGGTGCGCGATAACGCCCATCGCCTCGAGCACGCCCCGACTGGCCAGCACCGACACCTCACCCACCCGGTCCGGCCCGAACCACCCGACCGGCAGCCGCGCGAGGTGGTCGCCGATGCGGTGATAGGTCCCGCGCAGCAGCGTGGTGCCCGAGCGGAATCCCGACAGATCGCTGACATAACGCAGCACGGCGTACACCGCGACCGCGCACCCGAACCCGATCAGCCACGGCCAGGCCCGCGCGGGTTCGCTGCCGAACAGCTCACGCAACACGGGAACGAGCAGCAGGTAGGACAACCCTTCGAGCACGGCGGTGACACTCATCAACACCACGGTCCGGCGAACCGGACCCGCGTACTGATGACCGAGCACCCGTAACAGTGTGCGGGTCATGACAAGTCGCTTCCTTGTTCGGCTTGCCAGAACGCGGCGAACGCGCCGCCCTCGGCCAGCAGCCGGGTGGGTGCGCCGCGCTCGACGATCACGCCGTCCCGCAGCAGGACGACGGTGTCGGCGTCGGCGATGGTTTCGTGTCGATGGGCGATGACGAGCACCGTGCGGTCACCGCGCAGGTTCGCCATGGCCCGGCGCAATGCCCGCTCGGTCTGTGGGTCGGCGAAGGCGGTCGCCTCGTCGAGAACCAGTACCGGGGTGTCGGCCAGCAAGGCACGGGCGAGTGAAAGCCGTTGTGCCTCACCGCCGGAGAGTCCGACCTGTTCGCCGAGAACGGTGTCGTACCCGTGCGGCAGGTCGAGGATCCGTTCGTGGATCCCGGCCAGCCGGGCGGCCTCGATCACCCGTTCGCGGTCGGCGTGCGGCACGGCGAGCGCGATATTGTCGGCCACCGAGGCGCGCAGCAGTCGGACATCCTGGAAGACGAACGACACCGACCGGTAGAGCCGATCGCTGCCGATGTCGCGCAGATCGGCACCACCGAGGACGACGCTGCCGTGACTCGGGTCGAAGAATCGCAGAAGTAGTTGCGCCAGTGTCGATTTGCCGCTGCCCGACGGTCCGACCAGCGCGGTGACGGTACCCGGCTCGAGGACCAGGTCGATACCGCGCAGCACCTCCCGGTCGTCGTAGCCGAAGCGCACGTCCCGCAACTCGACCCGGTGCCCGCGCGGAGCCACGGGTCGCGCGGGTTCGGGCAGTGGCCGCACGGCGAGCACCTCGTTGATCCGGCCGATCGCGTGACCGGCCGCCTGCAGATCGTCGAAACCGTGTTGCAGCGCCGCGACCGGCGCGGTCAGGCCGAGCCCGAGCAGTAGGAACGGCAGCAGATCGGCGGCGGCCAGCTCGCCACGGGTGAGCAGGAAGGTGCCGCCGCTCAGAATCACCAGCAGCACGAACGGCGGCGACAACGCCAGCTGCATCCCGGCCGCCACCGGAGCGAGACCGCGAACGAAACGCAGGAACGTATCGGCGAATTCGTCTGCGGCCGTGCGGAATCGCCGATGCGCCCGATCGCCACCGCCGAAGGCCTTGACCACCGCGATGCCCTGCACGAACTCCACCACCGCATCGGCGATGCGACCCATAGCGGCGTCGAACTCCCGCTGTTCACGTTCCCTCGCCGGCAGCAGGAGCAGCGGCACGTGCAAGAGCGCGAGCAGGACCGGGACGAGCGTGATGAGCGTGAGCCGCCAGTCCACCGTGCACAGATACGCCAGCGACACCAGTGGCACCACGAACGCCGACACCAGCTCACCGGGCGCGTGCGCGAGCACCGGATGCACCGCGCTCACGTCGTCGCCGACCACCTTGGCCAGCTCACCGGTCCGGCGGCCCGAGAACCAGCCGGTCGGCACGCGCCCCAACTGGGCGGCGAGCTGCCGCCGAAACGCCAGCTGCACCCGGCCGTCGAGCACATGGCCGAGCCCCGCCGCCGTACCGGTGAACACCAGCCGGACCAGCAGACCGATCGCGCCGATCGCCACCGCGAGCCACACCCGGTCGTGATCGACCGGCCCGGCCGACAACAGCACCCGGCCGACCTCGACCACCGCGAGCAGCGGCGCCAGCCCGGCCAGTGAGCCGATGACCTGCGCGATCATCACCACGGCGAAGCTGGGGACGTGGGGTCGGACCGATGTCACAAGAGTCGGCGGCGGGGAATGCGTCACCGACTCCGCCTCGGGACGTTCGATTGTCGTCGTCATCGCACACTCGATTCAGAAAGTCACTGTCTGTAGACAGCGACTGTACGAGCGTTGTTACAGACAGTCAATGTCTAAATGAGAGTGACAGTCACCAGACAGTGACTTCCTGATAAACTGGCCGCATGGCTGGACTACGCGAACGCTGGCGGCTCAACGCCATGCACACCGTTCAGGAACGCGCCCTCGATCTGTTCGACGCGAAGGGCTTCGCCGCGGTCACCATCGAGGAGATCGCCGCCGCGGCCGAGGTCTCACCCTCGACGGTCTACCGGCTCTTCGGCACCAAGGAGGGCATCATCGTCGCCGACGAGTTCGACAACCTCAGCGACGAACAGCTGGCGAAGGTCGTCGACCCGGGCGATCCGATCGGCAGCCTCATCCGGTCCGTCCGCGAATACGACACGGGCACGAACGAATCGGGCTCCGAACCCGGCCCGTGGCGGCGCAGCCTGCGCTATCACTTCACCGAACCCTCGGTTCGGCGCGCGGCCTATGCCTCGGCCGACCGCACCAGCCAGCGGCTGTCACCGCTGCTCGCCTCGACCGGCCGCTTCACCCAGGCGCAGGCCAAGGTGGCGACCAACGCGCTCATCTTCGGCTACCTCGCCGCGCTCGAACAGTGGTTCCTCGACGGCGGCGACCGCCCCGTCGCCGCCTATGTGGACGAGGCGCTCGACCCTTTACGGGCCGTCTGGGGCGACTGACTACGGGGTGGTCAGTGCCTTGACCACGGCCGTTCCGAAGCCGAGATCGTTGCTGGTCGGCATCCGGGTGTAGGTGCCGCCCGTCTGTGCGGACAACTCCTGCAAGGTCTGGGTGCCTTCGCCGCCGACCACGATGATGTCCACCCGCACCGGCTTGCCGGACTGGTTGGCCGCCGCGATCTGGGCGAGCAGGTCGGCACCGGTCAGCGAGGAATCGTCGTCCGGTCCGTCGGTGATGAGCAGAATCGAATTGGTGCGGCCGGGGGAGTAGTTCGCCACCGCCGCCCGGTAGGCGGCGAGCAGACTCGGATACGCCTGATCGGTACTCACCGTGCTCGGCTTCAGTGAGGTGACCGCCGATCCCACGGCATTGCGCTGGCTGTCGGTGAGCAGGCCGGTGGCCACGTTCACCTGGTAGGGGTTGGTTCCGTCGAGGTTCTTGCCGAACGTCCACAGGCCGAGCCCGAAGTCGGGCGGCATCACCTGCAGGGTCGAGGCGAGCGCGGCGCCCGACGTGGCGAGGCGGGTCATCGAGCCGTCGGTGGTGCCCATGGACGACGAGACATCGAGCAGCACAGTGGCATTCACGCCGAGCACCGGGTTGTCGATGGTGGCGCGCACCTTCTCGAGCGCCGCCTTCCCCGGATTCGCGGGCGCCGAACCGATGGCCGGGCCGAAACCGTCGGCGGCGAAAGCGGCCGCCTGCTCGGGAGCCCGCAGGAAATCGATGAAGCGCGAGGCGATGAGGTTCTGGATCTTGTCGACCCACGGACCCGACAGCACCGCCGCCGGGTAGTCGGCCAGCGGCGCGGTGCCCGCCGGACGGAACGGAGTGAGCCCACCGGTCCCCAGTTGCTGGGCGGTAGCGGCCACCGCGTGGATATCGTTCGCGGCCGGATCCGCGCTGATCCCCGCCATCGCCGTGGTCAGGTCGGCGGGTTTCTCGGCAGCGGCGGCCAGGCCGGAAATGGCGGCCACCACCTGCCCGGACGCGGCGGCCTGCTCGGTGAGCGGGTCGGTGCCCGACACCGCCGACCCGATCGCGGCGGCGGCCGCGGTGGTCGCATCACCCGGGGGCAGCGCCATCCGCAGTCCACCCCAGCCGTTCAAGCCGATCTCGTCGAGCGAGCCCTGCTGCAATCGGGGCAGGTCGGCCCAGGTGATCTGGTGCTGCTCGAGTGCCTGGCGCAGCGGATCGGGCACCGCGAGCACGATGGGACTCGTCGCGATGGACGCCGGGGTGCCCTCGATCAGACCGGGCACCCGGACCAGCTCGATCGAACGACTCGAGTCGGCGATCCACAGCCCGGGCTTCGGGCCGAGGCCGGGTTCCCAGGTGCTGGTGTCGGCCAGCGCGCCGACGAGCGCCGCCGACGGCCGGGCCGTCACCTCGACACGCGCGCAGTGGTCGCGCACGCGCGGCTTTGTCGCGTTGAACCGTTCCGCGGCCGCACGCACCGGACCGGCCACGGCCGGGTCGACGGTGACATCGAGGGCGGCGGGCCCCTCCACACATTCCGCCGCCGCGGCCACATCGGATTCGGCGGCACGATCGCGCAACTGGAACCAGGCGAACACGGCCACGAGTACGAGCACGAGCACCGATGCCGCGATAACCGGACCTTTGCTGATACGTCGAGATCTGGTCCCGCTGCGATGTGTACCCACGCGGCAAGTTTAAGGACTCGTCGCCGGGGCGGCGCACCGCGCATCCCCCGGCGCATCGTCGCAGCTCACAGCCGGAGGCCGGGCGTCGTGGTCGACACCCGGCCTCCGGTCGGTCATTCGCGGATCACGCGGCCGCGGTCGTATTCACGACCACCCCACACCCCGGACTGACCGGTGCGCGCCGCGTACTCGGTGCACCCCGCGAGCAACGGGCAACCGGCGCAGATGCGGCGGGCGTAGTCGAAATCCTGCGACGGGTACGGAAACCACGCCTCGTGGTTGGGGTCGCCCCGGCAGGCGGCGCGATGCCACCGACCGGAATCGGACAGGGTGAGCAGGTCGGTCAGTGCGGTGGTCACGGCGCGTACTCCTTCCAGATCCGGCGCTGTGTGCTGGCGAGGGGGTCGGGGGCCTTGGGCTCCCACAGCAACCGCATCCCCGCCTCTTCGGGGGTGCGGTCGGCCTTGGTCGTATTGCAGGGTGCGCAGCAGGCGACGAGGTTGCCCCACGTGTTGGGGCCGCCCCGGCTGCGCGGGCGAATGTGGTCGACGGTGGCCGCCCAGTTCGCGCAGTAGCCGCAGCGGTGCTTGTCGCGGCGCAGTACACCGGCCAGGGTGGCGCGGCTGTCCTCGCCGATCGGTCGCACATGCGCCAGGTACACGTAGCGCAGCAACCGGATCGTCTCCGGCAACGCCACCTCGAGCCGCTGCGATCGGATCGGGAAACGCGGCACCCGGTCGATGACGGATTCGGCGGCACCGCTCAGCAGCAGTGTCACCGCCCGATCGGCGGTGATCTCGTCGAGCGCCTCGTAGCTGGCGTTGAGCACCAGCACGCGGCTGTGTATCCAGTTGTCGGCGGCGGGAGCCGTCGGGACGACGGCATGACGAATCATCATCGGAATCACCATGTTTCGAAGAAGCGAGCGGAAGGGAGAGGTGGGTACGCTCAGTGCGCGATGGGGAGACGACCGGCTTCGCGTATCTCGGCGCTGCGATGTCCGGTGCTCTGATATCCGGGCTTCGAATCATGCTGTCGTACAGCTGGTTTCACGGTCGTCTCCTCCTCTCAGCGTGCTCTGCCGGTCTCGTCTGGTGCGATGTCGGCCTCGTGTGAATCATGGTGACACACCGTGTCCGAAATGTCGGCTCATTTATTTTCGGTGGGCGACAGCGCATCCCACCGGCGCCCAGGGTGATTCGGGCGTGGCCGTGACGCCGACGCGTGAGAGCTGGGCCGCCGCCCACACGGCGAACCCGGCCAGGGCGTAGAGCGCGCCGAACAGGCAGGACGCCTGCCATCCCCACACGGTGTAAGCCCACGTCGTGGTGACCGCGCCGAGTGCGGAGCCCAGTGAGTAGAAGGCCATGTAGGCACCGATGACGCTGCCCGCGCGGTCGGGATGTGCGGTGGTCAGCACATGCTGACTGCTCACATGCACAGCCTGGACGGCGAAATCGAGCAGAACGATGCCGGCGACGAGCAGTACCGCTGTCCCGGTCCGCGCGATGAACAACCAGGACACGGCGAGCACCAGCAGGGCCGAGCCGGTGACACGCTGCGCGTGACCGGCATCGGCCCACCGGCCGGCCCGGCCCGCGCCGAGGGCGCCCGCGAGACCGAACAACCCGAACAGCCCGATCTCGGTCGTACCCAACGACCAGGGATGCGCGGCGAGAGGAAGCGCGAGGCCGCTCCACAGCGATCCGAACGACGCGAAGACGAAGAAGGTGATCGAGCCCCGGCTCAGAAACAGCCGGTCCGTGGTCACCAGCCGTCCCGTGGACCGCAGCACCTGGGTGTACCGATTTTCGCGGGCTCTGACGTCCGGACTTAGAACCTTCCGGGTGCGGACGGCGAGCGTCGCGCAGAGCACCGCGAGCAACGCATAGGCCGCCCGCCAGCCGAGCGTGTCACCCAGCAGACCCGCGACGACACGGACCCCGAGGATGCCGATCACCACACCGGAGGTGACGGCGCCGATATTGCGGCCCCGTTCACCGGGCGCGGAAACGGCGGCGACATATGCCACGGTCACCTGGACGACGACCGCGAACACCCCGGCGACCGCGAGCCCGGCGACCGCGACGACACCGGTGGGCGCGACGGCGGTGATCGCGGCCCCGACCGAGGTGAGCGCGAGCATGCCGCCGATGAGCCGACGGCGGTTCACCAGGTCACCGAGTGGGACCAGCAGAATCAGCCCGGCGAAATACCCGATCTGCCCGGCGGCGATCAGGACGCCCGACGACTGCGGCGACAGCCCCAATTCCGCACCCGCCACGGCGAGAACGGGCTGGATCGCGTAGATCGTGGAGACCGCCGCGGCGCACACCACCGCCAGCATCACCCGTTGTGCTCGCGTCAGTCGTGTACCCACCGGACCTCCAAAGAGTAGCAAAATGAAACCAAATCAAAGGTAGGCAATAATGGTTTCGAATTGCAACCTATTAGGAGGTGGCCCATGGCTCCGACGGTCCGTGTCGACCGCGAATGGACCGATGCCACCTGCCCGGTGGCGCGAACTGTCGACCTGGTGGGTGATCGGTGGAGTCTGCTCATCGTGCGGGATGCCATGGAAGGGTCGGCGTCGTTCACCGAGTTGCGACAGCGGCTCGGGATCGCGCGCAATATCCTCGCCGACCGCCTGCGCCGACTCGTCGACGACGGCATCCTCGGCACCAGCGCGACCGCGAGCGGCAAACGGTACGTCTACGAGTTGACGCCGGCGGGGCGGGACCTGTTCACCGTCGTCGTCGCGCTGCGGCAGTGGGGGGAGAGTCATGCCTTCGCCGACGACGAGCCCCGCTCGACGCTCGTGGACCGCGACGGCCGGCCACTCGCCGAACTACGCCCGCGCGATCGGGCAGGCGCGGTCGTCACCGCCGCCACCACCGAAGTGCGGCGAGTGGACTGCGGGTGAACTACTTCCGGTCGGCAGCCACCAGTTCTGCGCACCGCTCGCCGACCAGCATGACGGTGATGTTCGGGTTCACCGTGGTGTGCGCCGGGAACACCGAGGCGTCGGCCACGCGCAGTCCCTCGATGCCCTTGACCCGCAGCTCCGGGTCGAGCGGGCTCATCGGATCATCCGGTCCGCCCATCCGCACGGTGCCGACGGGGTGGTACACGGTGTTGTGGGTGCGCCGGATGTAGTCGGCCAGTTCGGCATCGGTCTCGGCCTGCGGACCCGGATACAGTTCCCGTTCCACCCATTCCGAAAGCGCTGCGGCGGAAGCGATCTCGCGAGCCTTGCGCAGCCCCGCGATCATCACCCGCATGTCGTGGCCCTCGGCGTCGGTGAAGTAGCGCGGGTCCACCCGAGGCTTGTCGCGGAAGTCGCGCGAGCGCAACCGCACGGTGCCGCGCGAGCGGGCGTGGGTGACATTGGGGGTGAGGCAGAAGGTGTTCTCGGCCGTCGGGTAACCCTGGCGCAGCGTATGCATGTCGAAGGGGACACTGCCGTAGTGCATCATCAGGTCGGGCCGGTCGAGCCCGTCGACGGTGGTGGTGAAGATGCCCGCCTCCCACCATTGCGTCGAGCTGCGCACCATCGGCTGTTTCGTCTCGAACCCGATCACCCCCTCGGGGTGGTCCTGCAGGTGCGCACCGACACCGGGAGAGTCGACCACCACGTCGATTCCGTTCTCCCGCAGGTGATCCGCCGGACCGATACCCGAGAGCATCAGCAGCTTCGGCGAGTCGATGGCCCCGGCCGAGACGATCACCTCCCGCTCGGCGGTGACCCGGGTCGCGCGGCCGAAGGCGTTGTCGGTGTACTCCACACCGACCGCGCGCCCGTCCTCGATGAGGATCCGCTTGGCCCACGCACCCGTCCGAATGGTGAGATTCGGCCGGTCGAGAATCGGGTGCAGGTAGCTCACCGACGACGAGGATCGGGTGCCGTCGGTGCGGCTGTTGATCTGGAAGAAGTTGGCGCCGTTGACAACTGTGCGATCGGCATTGAACTCCGCACGCGGAATCCCGACCTCCGCGCAGGCGTCGAGCACCGCCACACCACAGGGGTCGTTCGGTGGCACCGTCATGATGTTCACCGGCCCGCTGCGACCGTGGTGCTCGCCGGGAGCATCGTTGGTTTCGATCCGGCTGTAGAGCCGGTACACCGAGTCCGCCCCCCAACCGGTCGCGCCGTGCTCGCGTTCCCAGCTGTCCAGGTCCTCGCGCGGCGCCCAGAACGCGATGCAGCTGTTGTGCGACGAACAGCCGCCGAGCACCTTGGCCCTGGCATGGCGCATGAACGAATTGCCGTTCTCCTGCGGCTCGATCGGGTAGTCCCAGTCGTAGCCGGATTCCAGCAGCTCCATCCAGCGATCCAGGCGAAGGATCGCCGGATCGTCGACATCGGACGGACCCGCCTCGAGCAAGCACACCGTCACCGACGGATCCTCCGAGAGACGAGCGGCCACCGCAGCGCCCGCCGAACCGGCGCCGACGATCACGTAGTCGTAGGAATTCACCGCTGGTCCTCCCGCAGCTCGAACCAGCCGGTGACCCCCGGCCGGAGGTTCTCGTACACGTGCTTGGCCTCGCGATACTCGTGCAACCCGGACGGGCCGAGTTCGCGGCCGACACCGGACCGGCCGAACCCGCCCCACTCCGCCTGCGGCAGATACGGCCCGAAGTCGTTGACCCACACCGTGCCCGCGCGCACCCGGGCCGCCACCCGCCGCGCCCGCGCCGAATCGCTGGACCACACCGCGCCCGCCAGGCCGTATTCGGTGTCGTTGGCGATGGAGATCGCCTCTTCCTCGGTGGTGAACGTCTCTACCGTGACCGTCGGGCCGAACGCCTCGTCGTGCACACAGGCCATCGTGCGGTTCGCCCGGTCGATGACGGTCGGCAGATAGAACCAGCCGTTGTCGAGACTGCCCGAGCCCTGATCGCCGACGGCGAAGGTACCGCCGGTACGGATATCGGCCCCGTCCGCGCGGGCCTGCTCCACATAGGCGTGCACCTTGTCGCGATGCGCCGACGAGATCAGCGGACCGGTCTCGGTGCCGTCGGCGAACGGCAGGCCGAGGCGGATCTGGCGGGCGCGGCGGACGAGTTCGTCGACGAACCGGTCGTGCGCCGACTCTTCGATCACCAGTCGCGCCCCGGCCGAGCACACCTGGCCGGAGTGCAGGAACGCCGCGTTGAGGGCGTTGTCGACACAGGCGCTGAGGCGCTCGTCGGTGTCGCAGGCATCGGCGAAGATGATGTTCGGGTTCTTGCCGCCCAACTCGAGGGCCACCTTCTTCACCGTCGCCGCCGCCTCACGGGCGATGACGCGACCCGTGGACAGTCCGCCGGTGAACGAGACGAGGTCCACGTCCGGATGGGCCGACAAAGGAGCGCCCGCGGTCGGCCCGGCGCCGAGGACGAGATTGGCCACGCCAGGCGGCACCCCGAGGTCGTCGAGGACGGTCATCAGCAGGATCGCGGTGTGCGGGGTGAGTTCGGCGGGCTTGAGCACGAAGGTGTTGCCCGCGGCCAGCGCCGGTGCCACCTTCCAGGCGGCCTGCAGCAGCGGATAGTTCCACGGCGTGATGAGCCCGCACACCCCGACCGGTTCGTAGACGATGCGCGAATCGATGTCGGCGTTGCCCGCGTCGACCACCCGGCCCGCGTCCTCGGCGGCGAGCTTGCCGAAGTACCGGAAGCAGTTCTCGATATCGGTCATGTCGATCTCGGACTCGTAGGGCCGTTTGCCCGTGTCCAAGGTCTCGGCGCCGACGAACTGTTCGCGTCTGCCCTCGATCGCGTCGGCGATGTCGAGCAGCAGATCGCCGCGTTCACCGGCCGTGGTGGTGCGCCACGGTCCGTCGTCGAAGGCGCGCCGGGCGGCGGCGATGGCGGCCTCGGTGTCCTCCGCGCCCGCCTCGGCGACGGTGCCGACCACGGAATCGTCCGCCGGACAGCGGATCTCGCGGGTCAGACCGGACGCGGCCGCGCGCCAGGTGCCATCGATATAGAGGGTCTGGCTCATGGTTGTCCCTTCACGATTCGTCGGTGTCGACGGCTTCGGGTTCGTGGTGATCGGTGGCGGAGCGGCGCAGGTAGAGATAACCGAGATGACGTTCGTACTGGTCGAGGATGTCGCCGATCACCTGCTCACGGCTGTACCCGTTGAGGGCGTACCCCTGCGAACCCTCGGCCAGATACACCTCGCAGCGGAAATACCGGTCACCGGAGCGCTGGGCCAGCACCGCGTACGACGGTGCGGGCGCCGAGACCGGCCACACACCGTATTCGAACCCGGTCTCGGTGCCCTGATCGACGATCAGCCGCGGATACGGCAGCCCCTCGTGGGTGCCCGATTCGTCGATGTGCGCGGTGAGTCCCATCCTGGCCAGCTCCTCGGAGACCTCACGCATGGCCGGAATCACGGTGTTGTTCAAGAACTTCCGGGTCGAGGCCGGGCCGGGGTAGTGGACGGTGGCCAGCAGCCTGCGCCGCCAGCTGCCGTGCTCGCTCGGTCCGCGCCCGGCCGCGATGGCATTGGGCAGCGCCGCCCGGTAGCTGTCGATCTTGAACGACTCGTTGCGCACCGCGCGCAGCATGGCGATCCCGATCAGAGCCAGCACGAACGAGAACGGCAGGCCCATGATGATCGTCGCGTTCTGCAGGGTGATGATCGAGCCGCCCGCCCCCGCGAACAGCATCGACAGCGTGAGCAGGCCGATCGCGGCCGACCAGAATATGCGGGTGCCACGCGCGCAATCCGCCATCGGGTCGGGCAGTTTCGAGGTGAAATTGCCCATCACGAGCGAACCGGAGTCGGCGCTGGTCACGTAGAACAGCAGCCCGGTGATGGTGGCTATACCGAGCAGGAAGGTGGCCCCGGGGTACTGCTCGAGCAGGGAGTAGAACCCCAATTCTGCTCGGGCCGCGGTCTGTTCGGCGAACTGCTGATCGTCACGCGCCACCTGCAACGCGCTGTTGCCGAACACCGAGATCCACAGCAGGGTGAAGCTGAACGGCACGACGAGCACACCGAAGATGAACTGGCGCAGCGTGCGTCCGCGCGAGATGCGCGCCAGGAACAGCCCGACGAACGGCGCCCATGCCACCCACCACGCCCAGAAGAACAGCGTCCAGCTGTCGAGCCACGTCGAGGGCTGATTCGCCGTCTCCGGATTGCGTTCCCAGGCAAAGGTGTTCAGCGTGCGGTCCAGGAATGTCGACAGGTAGTCGCCCGCGTTCTGGGTGAGCCCGTTGAGCAGGAACGACGTGCGACCGGCCACCAGGATGTAGACCAGCAGGGCGATGGCCATGATGACGTTGAGTTCGGACAAGCGCCGGATGCCCTTGTCGACCCCGGTGGTCGCGGAAATGGTGGTGATGGCCACCGACAACGCGATCAACCCGATCTGTGCCGCCTTGCCCTGCGGGACGCCGAACAGCTCGTGCAGACCGTAGTTGAGCTGGACGATGCCGATGCCCAGCGAAGTGGCGATACCGAAGATGGTGCCGAGCACCGCGGCCACATCGATGGCGTCACCCCAGCGCCCGTGCACGCGTTTGCCGAAGATCGGGTAGAGGGCGGCGCGGATCGTCAGCGGCAGGTTGTGCCGGAAAGCGAAGTACGCGAGCGCCCCGCCCATCAGCGCGTACATCGCCCACCCGGTGATGCCGTAATGGAAGATCGTCCAGGTGACCGCTTCGCGGGCGGTGTGATCGGTCTGGGCCGGACCCTCCGGCGGGTGCAGATAGTTGTAGACCGGTTCGGCGACGGAGAAGAACATCAGGTCGATGCCGATACCCGCCGCGAACAGCATCGACGTCCACGAGAACAGGCTGTACTCCGGGCGTGACTCCTCCGGGCCGAGGCGGTACCGGCCGTAGCGGCCCGCACCGAGGAACACGACGAGCCCGAGGATCACGGTGGCCAGCACGAAATACCACCAGCCGAACCAGGTGGAGATGAAGGTCTTCACCTCGCCGACGACGCTTTCGGCACTCTCCGGCGAGGCCAGCGCCCAGACCGCGAAGGCCAGCACGAGCCCCGCGGCGGTGAGGAACACGGGCTTGTTCACCGACCGCTTGTCGGCCACCGGGTGCAACGTCACCTGTGTCGCCCCGACAGGTGTGCTGTTGTCGCCGGGATTGCTGGGGGCGCCCATGCGACGAAGGCTAGTTCGTCCACCTCGTCCTTTCGTGGACATCCGGTGGTTGCTGCGCCCGTGTTCGAGCGTGCGCGGCGGTCGCGAGGCGGGAACCTACAATCGAGAGGTGGTTCGCCACGCCCAGCCGTCGGCCCCCGACGATTCGGCGTGGCGGAATGCGTGACGCCCGCCGGGCGTTCCACCCACACGCGATGTCACATGTACCCACGGGTAACATGACATCGACTTTTTCCAGCCGGTTTTCAACCGAAGTGAGGCAGTAGATGACAGAGCGGATTCAGGTCGGCGGGCTCCAGGTGGCGAGCGTTCTCCACGATTTCATCGAGAACGAGGCGCTTCCCGGTACCGGCGTAGATTCCGCCGCGTTCTGGGCAGGCGCCGAACAGGTCATCAACGACCTCGCCCCGCGCAACCGTGCCCTGCTGGCCGAACGCGACGAGATCCAGGGCAAGCTCGACGCCTGGCACCAGGAGAGCCCCGGCGCGAACTACGACAAGGGCGCCTACAAGCAGTTCCTCACCGAGATCGGGTACCTGCGCCCCGAGCCCGCGCCGTTCCAGATCGGCACCGGCAACGTCGACGCCGAGATCGCCACCACCGCAGGCCCGCAGCTGGTGGTTCCGGTGATGAACGCGCGTTTCGCGATCAACGCCGCCAACGCGCGCTGGGGTTCGCTCTACGACGCCCTCTACGGCACCGACGCCATCTCCGAGGCCAACGGCGCCGAGAAGGGCACCGGCTACAACCGTGTGCGCGGCGACAAGGTCATCGAGTGGGGCCGTAACTTCCTCGACGACGCCGTCACCCTCATCACCGGTTCGCACATCGGTTCGTCGTACTACAAGATCGTCGACGGCGAGCTCGAGGTCGGCCTGGAAGACGGCACCGACATCGGCCTGGCCGATCCCTCCCAGCTGGTCGGCTACCTCGGTGACCCCGAGGCCCCCACCTCGGTGCTGCTCAAGCACAACGGTCTGCACATCGAGATCCAGATCGATCCGAATTCGCCCATCGGCTCCACCGACTCCGCCGGCGTCAAGGACATCGTGCTCGAGTCGGCGCTCACCACGATCATGGACTTCGAGGACTCGGTCGCCGCGGTCGACGCCGACGACAAGGTCGTCTGCTACCGCAACTGGCTCGGTCTGATGAAGGGCACCCTCGCCGAAGAGGTCACCAAGAACGGCAAGACCTTCACCCGCACCATGAACCCCGACCGCGTGTTCACCGCGCTCGACGGTTCCGAGCTGGTGCTGCACGGTCGCTCGCTGCTGTTCGTCCGCAACGTCGGCCACCTGATGACCTCCGACGCCATCATCGACGCCGAGGGCAACGAGGTGCCCGAGGGCATCATGGACGGCCTGATCACCTCGCTGATCGCCGTGCACTCGCTCAACGGCACCGCCGAGCTGGCCAACACCCGCACCGGCTCGGTCTACATCGTGAAGCCGAAGATGCACGGCCCCGACGAGGCCGCGTTCACCAACGAGCTGTTCGGCCGCATCGAGGACGTCCTCGGCCTGACCCGCAACACCCTCAAGGTCGGCATCATGGACGAGGAGCGCCGCACCACGGTCAACCTCGCCGCGTCGATCGAGGCCGCCAAGGACCGCGTGGTGTTCATCAACACCGGCTTCCTCGACCGCACCGGCGACGAGATCCACACCTCCATGGAGGCCGGGCCGATGGTCCGCAAGGCCGAGATGAAGACCCAGACCTGGATCACCTCCTACGAGGACTGGAACGTCGACACCGGCCTGGCCAAGGGCCTGCCCGGCAAGGCCCAGATCGGCAAGGGCATGTGGGCCATGCCCGACCTGATGGCAGGCATGCTCGAGCAGAAGATCGGCCACCCCAAGGCAGGCGCCAACACCGCGTGGGTGCCCTCGCCGACCGCCGCCACCCTGCACGCCACCCACTACCACCAGGTGGACGTGTTCAAGCGCCAGTCCGAGATCGCCAAGGGCGGCCCCCGCGCCACCGTCGACCAGATCCTGGAAATCCCCCTGGCCCAGTCCACCGACTGGTCCGATGAGGAGAAGCGTCAGGAGCTCGACAACAACTCCCAGGGCATCCTCGGCTACGTCGTGCGCTGGATCGACCACGGCGTCGGCTGCTCCAAGGTGCCCGACATCAACGACATCGGCCTGATGGAAGACCGTGCCACCCTGCGCATCTCGAGCCAGCTGGTCGCCAACTGGCTGCGTCACGGCATCGTCTCCGAAGCCGACGTGATCGCCAGCCTCGAGCGCATGGCCCCCGTGGTCGACCGCCAGAACGCCGGCGACCCGAACTACCGCCCGATGGCACCGAACTTCGACGCCTCGATCGCTTTCCAGGCCGCCAAGGAACTGGTCCTGGAAGGCACCAAGCAGCCCAACGGCTACACCGAGCCGATCCTGCACCGGCGTCGTCGTGAGTTCAAGGCTGCGCAGAAGTAGTGTGTGGAGTGGTTGAAAAGTAGCTCGTAGCAGCACTTTTCGCTCGAGGCCCCGCATCGGAGACATCCGATGCGGGGCCTCCGTCGTCACCGGTGATCACCTCGGATACTGCTGTGCAGCGCTGCTTGCCAGCTATGGTTTCGGTTCGATTTCGTGTGTCGGTGCGTCGGCCGCGGGTCCATGGAGAAGCTCGTGACGTAACCGAACCGGTAGGGCAGCCCGACGTCGGCGGGTACTCGATATCGGCATCATCGAGCGGCTTCTCGGTGACCGCGCCCGAATCGCCGTGTCGGGGCATGACTCCGAAGCGGGTGCCGTGCGTATCGGTGATCTCGGTGGGGCTCTTGCTGGTCTCACTCGGCACTCCCGGACGGGCAGCAGCCGACCAGCGCCCGTCTTCGGCGGTGAGCGCCCCGGTCGGGACTGTGTGTCACATCACATCGGTGACTGTCACATTTCAGCGTGCGGCGGTGTCTTGAAGGCATGTCTGAACACAGCACATCGAACAAGGTCGTCATGATCGGCGGTGGCTATGCCGGTGCGCTCGCGGCCAACCGGCTGCGGATGCGCGACAGCCTGGACATCACAGTCGTCGATCCGCGCGCGGCCTTCGTCGACCGGGTCCGGCTGCATCATCGGGATGTGGAAGATCCGGCGCGAGGCCCGCAAGCCAGGTTCGCTGATGTGGCCGAAAGGCGGCACCGCCCCGAGCAACCGGCCGCGGCACAAAAGGTCACCTAGCCGTGCCCGCCGATGAACACGCCGAGCGGTTCACGCTGTTGCGGCCGCTGTTGTTCACGATCGCCTATGAGGTCCTCGGCTCGGCGACCGAGGCCGACGACGTGTTGCAGGACAGCTACCTGCGCTGGGCCGATGTCGACCTCGCAACAGTGCGGGACACCAAGTCCTACCTCGCGCGACTGGTCACCCGCCAATCACTCAACGCGTTGCGGGCCAGCGTGCGCCGCCGCGAGGACTACATCGGCCCCTGGCTGCCCGAGCCCGTGCTCCTCGACGAGAGCGATGCCTCGACCGATGTGGTACTCGCCGAGTCGGTGTCCATGGCGATGCTCGTGGTCCTCGAGACACTCACCCCCGACGAACGCGTGGTGTTCGTCCTGCGTGACGTGTTCGGCTTCGCGCACGACGACATCGCCGCCACGATAGGAAAATCCGTGGCGACGGTGCGGCAGGCCGCCCACCGAGCCCGCAAGCACGTGCAGGCCAGGCGCAGGCGTTTCGAACCTGCCGACACCGCGACGACGGCCCGGATCACCCGGCAATTCATGGCGGCGGCCACCACCGGCGATATGGACGGGCTGCTCACGCTCCTGGCGAAGGACGCCATCCTGATCGCCGACGGCGGTGGCAAGGCCGCCGCGGCACGCCGTCCGATGGTCGGCGCGCAGAGCGTGGCGACCCGCGTGGTGAACCTTTTCCACAAGTGGCGGGCGCTGCCGAGCCTGCGGATCGAGACGATCCGGTGCAACGGCGCGCCCGCGCTGGCCGCATACCGCGGCGACCACCTGGAGGGGGTGTTCCTCTTCGCGATCACCGGCGACGAGGTCACCGACATCTATGCCATCCGTAACCCGGACAAGCTCCTCTCGGTGACGGTTCCACGCCGGCTGACCCGGCTGCGGAGCCGGGTAAACGATGGCACCGACGCCGCGAATATGCCAGTGCCCCATCGGAAAACGATGTGACAGGGGAATCGAGATGCCGACTGTGACCGATGTCCGAGCGCGCGCGACTGCCGAGAAGCGGGTCGCCGCCGAACCGACCGGCAGTGGCCGGACCCGCCTGATCGTCTACTGGGCCACCACCTTCGTCATCCTGTGCGAGTTGCTCACCGGAGCGGCATGGGATCTGATGACCATCGACTGGATGGAGGACCAGCTGGCCCATCTCGGATACCCGGACTACTTCGCCTACATCCTCGGCGTGTGCCACGTGGCCGCTGCCGTCGCCATCGCTGTCCCCGGTTTCGGGCTGATCAAGGAATGGGCCTACGCGGGTGTCTGCTTCATGTGGGCGGGCGCCGCGGTGTCGTATCTGGCACTCGGCGACGCACCGGTCTCCTGGGCGCCCCCGCTGATGTTCCTGGCTTTCGCCGTCGCGTCGTGGGCGCTGCGACCGGCCGACCGGCGACCAGGCGGCCGTGCCACAACGGATCGGCCGAGTACAAGCCCTCGCGAATGGGCCGCATCGGTCGGGCTCCTCGTCGCTCTGTCCGCGGTCTCGCTGCTCACGCTGCCGGTCACCGCCGACATCACGAGTGATTGGGCGGTCGAGCGCGGCTGGGTCGACGAGCAGCGGCCATGAAGAACCTGTCACCGGAACACGGGAAGCCCGAACGCATCTCAATTTCCGAGAAGGAGTTTACGTTCATGAAAGTCGAATTCGACAGCGACGGTGTGAAACTCGTCGGCAATCTGTTCTTGCCCACCGACCGCGGCACCGCACCGGGAGTGGTGGTGGCCGGTACGTGGACCAGCGTCAAGGAGCTGATGGCCGACCGCTACGCCCAGCGCCTGGCCGAGCGCGGGTTCGCGGCATTGTCGTTCGACTTCACCGGCTTCGGTGAATCAGCGGGCGAACCACGCGACGTCGAGAACCCGGCGCGCAAGGTGCGCGACATCGGCAACGCGGTCGGCTTCCTGGCCGGTCATCCGGCGGTGGACGGGGACCGGCTCGGTGCGCTCGGCATCTGCGCGGCCGCGATGTACATGGCCGGAAACGCTGCCGCTGATCCCACCGTGAAGTCCCTGGCGCTGGTCGCGCCGTGGCTGCACGACGCCACGATCTGCGAGCAGGTCTACGGCGGCAGCGAGGCGGTGGCCGCCAGGATCGCCGTGGCCCGCGACGCCCGTTCGCGCTATGACCGGACCGGTGAGATCGACTACGTGCCCGTGGTCAGCGCCACCGACGATCGTGCCGCCATGCCCTATGAGATCGACTTCTACCTCGACCCCGCGCGCGGTGGAATTCCGGCGTGGCCCAACCGCTTCGCGGTCATGGCCTGGGCCGACTGGCTCACCTACGACTCCATCGCGCTGGCCCCGCACGTCGACCAGCCCACCATCCTCGTGCACAGCGAGGACGCCGCCATCCCCGAGGGGGTGCGTCGCTTCCACTCAGGCCTGGCCGGGCCCAAGGACATCGTCTGGACCGAGGGCACCCAGTTCGACTTCTACGATCGGGAACCGCAGGTCACCATCGCCGTCGACGCTGTCGCCGCACACTTCCAGCGCACCCTGTGAACGCACCGATACGACAACGAGAGGAACCGATCCGATGATTCTGGTGACAGGAGCGACCGGCAATGTCGGCGTGGAAGTCGTGCGTGCACTGGCCGAAGCCGCGGAACCCGTGCGCGCGTTGGTACGCGATCCCTCGGGAACCGACGCGCCCCACGGAGTGGAGGTCGTGGCCGGAGATCTCACCGCACCCGAGACACTGAGTTTCGACGGAGTGCGCGCGATGTTCCTGCTGCCCGGCTACCCGGGTGTGGCGAAGGCGGCCGCGCAGGCAGGCGTCGAACACATCGTGCAGCTCTCCGGTGTTTCCGCGGCCACCGGCGATACCGCCAACGCGATCACCCGTTACATGATGGCCGCCGAGGAAGAAGCCACCGGGAGTGGGGTGGCGTGGACCATTCTGCGGCCCTGCGCGTTCGCATCGAACGCCCTGCGCTGGCTGCCGCAGCTGCGGGACGGTGACGTGATCAAGGTGCCGTTCCCCGGGGTACGCACGGCTGTTTTGGATCCCCAGGACCTCGGCACGGTGGCCGCCACCGTGTTGCGAGCCGGTTCCCATCACGGCGAGATCCTCTGGCCCACCGGGCCGCATCCACTCACCCCGGCCGAACAAGTGGCGATCGTGGCCGAGGCCACCGGCCGCGATCTCACCTGCCTCGAACTCACCGACGAGCAGGCGCGCGCCCAGATGTTGGAGACCACTCCCGTTGAATACGTGGACGCCTTCTTCGACTTCTACGCCAATGGGGCCATCGACGAATCCATCGTCCGCCCCACGGTGGAACAGATCCTCGGTCGTGCGCCGCGCACCTTCCGGCAATGGGCCGACGACCACGCCAGCGCCTTCCGCTGACAGTGCCACCGGCCCGTGGCGGCAGATTGTCATCGGCCTGGTATCTGTTCGGCGCCAATGGTTGCTGACCGGCAGCTCATACTGTGAACCGTTGTGACTACTCGGCTGGCGTACAACGACTGCTCAGGGAGGTTGCTCGATGCATGCGAACGTCGGAGACCATCTGGTTGTCAACAGCCGCGCTGTGGGCATGCGGGATCGCCGGGGCGAGATCCTCGAAGTCCGCGGGAGGGATGGTGAACCCCCGTACGTGGTGCGTTTCGATGACGGGCACGAGAGCCTGGTCTACCCCGGGCCGGACAGCCTGATCGAGCCGAGCTGAGCTCAGGACGCCGCACCGGCGATCCCCGGCAACTTGTCGACCGCGGTACGCGGAATCGCCGCGCACGATGCGTACGGGTGCGTCGGGGAGTTGCTGGGCGGAGAGGAAGCTCGGATGTCCGGGTCAGTTCAGCTGGACGTGGACGGCTACCGCGGTTTCGTCGATAGCGAAGATTCGTTGCGCTGAGCGGGCGTAGGCGTTGAACCGGGCCAACTCGGCTTCGGTCAACTCATGGACGCTCGCCTGCCCCGAGCGCCATCGCCAGCCGATCTTGATCCGTACGCGCGGGTCGGCTTCGATATTGCGGACCCAGTCCGCGGCTCGCCCGTGCACAGCCAGCAAAAGCAGCGTGTCGCCGTCGCGAGGCCCACGAGCCAACGGGATTCGCCGCGGTAGTCCGCTGCGGCGGCCGATGGTTTCGATCACTACCCACCACGGGCTGATCGGTGCCAGCAATTTCGTCGGCGGTCCGATCACCTTCCACAGCAGCAAGGTCCCCGCCGGTCGTTCGGCTGTACTCCCCATGAGCACATGCTACGACGCGAGGCCGTCAGCGGTGGACGTCGTGGTGTCGACGACATGGGGGCTTCGATGTGGGTGCCGGGGTTGGGTCTTTGACGATCGTTCGTATCGCGGCAGTGGGGTGGTTCCACGACAATGGCATGGTGGTGCCGGATGAGGACTACGCGAGCTTGGTACCGAACCCGCCGACGCGGTTCGGGGTGGGTGAGCTTCGTGATGCTTATGTCGATGTCGTTACCGACGAACGTAATCCGCGGTGGTTGGCCGAGGAACGCCGCGCCTACTTCGTTGGGCTGTGCGGGTTGTTCGAGCTGGATCTGCCGACCTCACGCCAGAGCGTCGGCTGCGGCCGCAACCAGTATGTGCACGGCCTACTGCTCGACACTGTGGAGTCGTTGCAGCGCACCGGAACCCCGTGGGACGGTTACTTCGTGGCGGGATCACTGCTGAAAGAGTTGGACCAACTCGGGATCGGTGAAGCGCACCGGGAGTTCGTGTTCGAACTGCGTGCGGCAGTGGACGCCTCGCGGGCGAAGCATCGCGAATTGCTCGACCTGCTCCTGGGCGGTCTACTCGGCGATCGAGCGAACCAGGTGTTCAGCCTCGATGAACTCGAGGCAGCTGGGCTCGAGCGCGCTGTCCCGATCCGCTATTTGCCCGACTGAACTTCGTCGTGTCGCCACAGTGGGGCAGGCGGTGAGGGGACTCATGATGTCGTGGAGCGCGCTGCGAAGGAGCCCGAGACGACCGTGACCGCGAGCCTGACAATCACCGCCACGGCCCAGACCGTCGCGATCCAACTCGCCAACCCGCGAACGGCGATACGCCAGGGCATTTGTTGAAGCGCCGTCCTGACATACGCGTTGCGCCACATGGGAAACATGAGCAACCGTATTCGATGGTGTTGTGTCACCGGCGCATTCGCGACTGCTCTGTAGATCCGGACGCAGGCCTGATCGTGCCCGCCGAAGGTCGCTGAGCCCACACCGTAGTCGCGCCCCTGCCGGGCAGACCCGAATCCGGGCTGGCCATGGTCGGCTTCACCTACCCCGGTTTGTACCTGCTGTTCGGTGGCTGCGCCGGGAACGGCAGGCTGATCGGCAATCAGGGTCGAAACCGAGGACGAAGACCGGACTGGGTGACGAAACCTCGTTGACGGCGTGTCATTCGGGGCATTCGTGAGAGTCGGCGCACACTACAGCACACGCATCGATCGCGAAGATTTCATACAGAAGGGCCTTCTGGATGAAGACATCGATTCTCGCCCTGCTCGGACGAATTCGCGTCGGGAATACGGTGCTCGCGTTGGTCGCGAGCACGCTGTCGGTGATGGCGGCTGTGCCCGGCCCGGCGATGGCAGCGCCCGCCGATTCCTTCACGTCCGCCGATGTCGGCTTCGCGGAAGGCTCAGGTGACGGTGCGGACATCGTGCGGCGTCTGTCCGCCATGCAGTCCGCGGTGTCGCCCAAGGTTCCGGTGCTGCGCCTCGACCTCGACTGGTGGTCTGTCGAACCGGCTCGTGGGGCGCCGTTGCGGTGGGACCGGTTGGACCCGGTCGTGGATGCCGCCGCCGCCCGCGGAATGCGGGTTCTGCTCGTCCTCGCCTACGCGCCGCCGTGGGCGAACGGCGGTCACAGCGGCGACAAGTGGTTCCCGACCCGCGACCAGGACTGGACCTCGATCGTGGATCGCACGGTCGCGCACTTCGGCGGCAAGGTCCAGGCCTACGAGATCTGGAACGAACCGAACTTCGTGAACTTCGCCAACTTCGTCGGCGACCGCAAAGCGCGTTACTGGCAGCTCGTCAAACTCGCCTACCCGCGAGTGAAGGCGCGCTGTCCCGGGTGTGTTGTTCTGGCCGGGGCGTCGGGGGCGGGGACGGTGCAGGGTGGGACCAATCCGAACGCGCCGTCGGTCTGGTTGGACTGGGCGTACAGCCGTGGGTATCGCAACTATTTCGATGCTGTCGCGCACCACCCGTATCCGGCGTGGAATTCGGGCAAAGGTCCTGCCGACCCCGAATGTGTCAATCGTTGGTGGAATATGTTCGGGCCACCCTCGGAGGCCATGCCGTGTGGTGAGCTCGCCCTGGTGCACTCGGTGATGGTTCGCCACGGCGACACCGCGAAGAAGGTGTGGGCTACCGAATTCGGCTATCCGACAGCCGGACTCGCAGCCATCCCGAGCGCGAGCACCGTCAGCGAGTACCTCGTGCAGGGCGTCCGGATGTGGCGTGCGCTGCCATATGCGGGTCCGCTGATCGTGTACTCCTACCGTGATCGCTGCACCGCCGCCGATGATCCCGAGTGCCACTTCGGCCTGGTCACCACGACGATGGCGAGCAAGGAGCCGATCACCGCCGATGTCAGCGCGGCCCTGCGTGGTGACGGTGTCACGCCGGTCCCGAGTTGGCCCGAGCGGTTGGCAGCGGGCGCGACCCTGCCCCGCGCGTCCGCGCTCCGGTCCCGCAACGGACTCTACGAGCTGTGGCTACAAGGTGATGGCAACCTGGTGCTTTATCGGACCAGCGGGGAAGTGCTGTGGTCCACCGCGACGACGAACGGAGAGAATCTGGTCAACCAGAACGACGGCAACCTGGTCCTGTACACCGGAAGCGGGGCCGCGGCGTGGTCGTCGAGGACGTGGACCCAGGGCCCGTCGACGTTGGTCTTGGAGGACACCGGCAATCTGGTGCTCTACCGCAACGACGGAGGGTCGATCACCTGGTCCACGGGAACGGCACAAGGATAACCGCCGACGAGGTGTATCTCGGGCAAACAGGGTCATTTGACTTGAGCAATTGACTAAGAGAATCTACGCTCGCCGCCATGTCCTTTCGGCTCCCGCACCGCATCGTCGCCGGATTCGCCGCGGGTGGTCTGGGAACCGGCGGGTTCAGCGTGCTCCCGGGTCTGGTGCTGGCGTACTACTTGACGGACTCGCTCGCGGTGAGCCCGCTCCTTGCCGCGGTGGTCGTGGTCGCGCCGAAGGTCGTGGACATCGGTCTCAATCCGGTGATCGGCGCCCGGAGTGACGCTGACGCGGCGGCCACCGGGTCCCGGACCCGGTTGATGTGGCTGGGCACCGTGGCGATCGTGCCGGCGTTCGTCCTGATGTTCTGTGTCCCGCCGTCGGTGACACCGACGGTAGGGGCGATCTGGGTCCTGGTCACGTTCACTGCCACCGCGATCGCGTATTCGTGCTTCCAGGTCCCGTATGTCGCCCTTCCGGCTGACCTCACGCCCGACCACCACGAACGCACCCGCCTCGTCGCCACCCGCATCGCGGTGGTCGCGCTCGCGACCCTCGCGCTCGGCGCGGGAGGCCCGGCGATCCGCGACGCTGTCGGCGGTAGCGCCGGGTACGCCGCGATGGCGGTGACGGCCGGCGCGGTGATCGCAACCGGGATGTCGTTGGCGTCCGCCACAGCGGCGCGACCGGCACGAAGGCAGCGCTCCGTCGCAGAGACCGACGCCTCGCGCGGGGTTCCGCCGGTGTTGGCGGTTCTTCGTGAACACAGCCGATACCGGATTGTCTTGGTGGCCTTTATTGTTCAGACTCTCGCGGGCTCGGTCATGCTCGCCGGTGCACAGTATTTCGCCACCTATGTTCTGGGCGACGCCGCAGCGATAGTGCCGGTGTTCTTCGCCTACATCGCACCGGCGCTCGTCGTGATGCCCCTGTGGTCGCTGCCGGGGCGGAGGTGGGGCAAACTCCGTGCGTTCATGGTCGCGTCGATTCTGGTGGTCGGTGGCGCATCGGTGCTGTCCGCGGCGGCGGTATACCCGGGAGCCTGGGTGTTCGTCGCGATCAGCGTGGCGGGAATCGGATACGCGGGGACTCAAACCTTTTCGTACTCGATCCTGCCCGATCTGATCGATGAGCGCTCAGCACAGACCGGACGCGACGATGGTGGCGTCCTCTCGGGCCTGTGGACGGCGGGCGAGACCCTCGGCATGGCTGTGGGTCCGGGCCTCTACCTGCTGGTTCTCGCGGCGTCCGGGTTCGTCGCCTCGCCCGCCGGGGTCACCGTCGCGCAGTCGGGCACCGCGCTCATCGGAGTCACCGTGGGCATGTCGGTGCTTCCTGCGGTTTTGGTGGCGGTGAGTCTGTTCTTCTTGGCGCGTGTCGACCGGGTACCGGCACGATCTCCAGATAGTTCCCCAGTCACGAGTCCCGCACCAACGGCTGACGAATATCCACTTTTCCCGTCCTGACCGGAGCGACTTCGGACCAAGAGACCCGCCCGTAAGGCGGGGGATGTGTTTTCGCCCGGCAGTACCCTCGGACCCATGTCCACACTCCGTCGACAGCAGCGCGACCTCGATCGGGTCGCGACTGGGCTGCGGACTCAACTGGAGCGTTCGGCGAAGTTCGACGAGACTCTCGATCTCGACGCTGCCTACGCCACCTATTGGCGGGTGCTGGAGCTGCTCGGGCCGCAGTTGCCCCGGTTGCGGGTCGCGGCGGGTCTGCCGGCCAGGCCGCCGATCATGGCGCGCTGGCAGGTCCGTTTCGCCGGGCCGTATGCCAGGACGCCGGTGCCATCGGATCGCGTCTTCACCTATTGGAACCAACCGGTGGACACCGCACCACCGTTGGTGCAGGCGTGTATCGCGCAGATCCGGCGCTTCTACCCGCACCTGCGGGTGCTCGATGGTGCTTCGGCACGCGATCTCGTCGATATTCCCGACCGCATCGCCACGGTGGTGGAACAGTCACGGCCCGCGCACTTTTCCGACTACCTGCGCACCCGACTGCTCGCCGAGCACGGCGGTATCTGGTTCGACGCCACCGTCTGGCTCGGCAGCAACCTCGATGCGCAGCTACACCGTTACCTCCGGTCCGGCACCGTCTTTCCCAGCTGGACAAAGCGCCAGATCGCCAACTGGTTCATCGCCTCCCATTCCCGAACCCCCCTGATCACCCTGCAGTATCTTGCGTTGCAGGCATGGTGGGACGCCTACGACGACCTGCCCGACTACTTTCTCTACCACCGGGTCTTCGAGGTGTTGCGGGCCCTCGTCCCGGAAGTCCGGGGCCAGTGGGACAGCACACCCCGGCTGTCGTCGTCGGCGGCGCATCTGCTGCAACTGGAGATGATGCAGCCGTGGAACCCCGCAACCGTGGACGCGATTCTCACGGCCGCGCCGCTGCAAAAGCTGAGCTACAAATACGACACGGTCCCACCCGGTTCGGTCCTCGAGCACCTTCTCGGCACCGGACCAACTGGTAGATGAGTACTTCCACGAACTCCGGCGGGCTGACGTTCGACCGAATCGCCGCGCCCGCGTCGCGGCGTTGATCTGCCAGTCTGTACGACACCTTCCACTGCACCGCCGCCGACATCGTCGCCCCGGGATACGTCGCCCCAGCACGCAAGTTCGACGCCGGTTCCATGGCGCTGCACACCGCGGTCCGGGGACCACTGGCCGATGCAATTCGCGCAGATGGGCGCGTGTCACGGTACGAAAGTCGTGGCGAAAGTGGTGAATTCCGCGCGGAATTCGCGATAGGTGCGGCGCAGGTCGGCACCGGGCCACGGTTGTGGCAGGAACTCCGTGGGCAGGATCGGGTCGTGCAGGATATGGCGCACGATCGCTGCTGCCACTTCGAGACGGTCGCGCATCGTGTCGGCGGCGGCCAGGGCCGTCAGTAGTTCCGCCGCGGTGTCGGCCCAGTCGGCGGGGTGGAACAGGCGGGTGGCGAGTTCGGCGGGGTCGTCGGGGCGGCCGGTCACATAGGTCAGTCGGTGGGCCGCGGTGATCTGGGCGGTGCCCAAGTTGTTCGGGCGTCCCCAGACGCCTTCGCGGATCTCGCCGAACTTGTTGGTCTGCAGCGATTCCCGGAGCAGGGTACGTTCGGCTGCGGCCTCGGCGCCCGTGGTGACGATCGCCAGGCGCCAGTCGCCGTCGTAAGGGCGCAGGATCGGGTCGAGGGCGAGGTCCTGCAGTTTCTGGCGATTCAGCAGCCTGGGGGTGAGCCGGTAGGTGGCGTCGTCGCGTTCGAGGTCGCCCGCCGACACCATGCGGGTCAGGGCCGCGCGCACCGTCGACTCCTGCAGGCCGAGTTCAGTTGCCATGTGCACGATCGTCGCTGCCGATGCTTGTGCCGGGTGTGCGCCGAGCAGGACGCTCAGGATCGCCGATCGAGCTGTGAGCCGGCGCAGCGGCAGCGAGTTCCGCACCATCGGTTGATGGTAGCCAGTCGGCGGCGCGCGTACGCGCAAGGATCGTCGAGCAGGCATTGCAATTTTTCGTCACGCGATGCAAACTTGCAATATCGGTCGCGAGTGAGCCGCGACACGCACTGCCGGAAGGATCAGCATGGCAACCCACGAGGTGACGAATCAGGTACCGCCGCTGGTCGACTACGACCCGGCCGACTACCCGGTGGTGCTGGAAGCGCTGCACCGCACCGATGCCGGCCACGCCCTAGACGAGCTGCACGAGGTCGGCAGGCTGGCGGGCAGCGCGCAGGCGCAGGAGTGGGGCGACCTCGCCGAGGCGCACCCTCCGGTGCTGAAGACCCATGATCGCTACGGTCATCGCGTCGACGAGGTCGTCTACGATCCCAGCTACCACCAGTTGATGACCAAAGCCATCAGCTTCGGCCTGCACGCCGTGCCGTGGGCCGACGACCGCCCGGCTCCGCACCTGGTCCGGGCGGCCAAGATGAGCGTCTGGGCGCAGGTGGATGCGGGCCACGGTTGCCCGATGTCGATGACCTATGCGGTGGTGCCCGCGCTGCGGGCGAATCCCGAACTCGCCGCGCGCTACGAGCCGCTGCTCACCAGTGCGGTCTACGATCCCGAATTGCGGGTGCCCACTACCAAACTCGGCCTCACCGCGGGAATGTCGATGACCGAGAAGCAGGGCGGCTCCGACGTCCGCGCGAACACCACCACCGCCGTGTCCCAACCCGACGGTTCGTATCGGATCACCGGCCACAAGTGGTTCACCTCGGCGCCGATGTCGGACTTCTTCCTGGTGCTCGCGCAGGCGGCAGGCGGGCTGTCCTGCTTCTTCGTGCCCAGGGTGCTTCCCGACGGCACGCGCAACCCGTTCCGGCTGCAGCGGCTGAAGGACAAGCTGGGCAACCACTCCAATGCCAGCAGCGAGGTCGAGTACGACGACACCGTCGGCTGGCTGGTCGGTGCCGAGGGCCGGGGCGTGCCGACCATCGTCGAGATGGTGAACCTCACTCGCCTCGACTGCATTCTCGGCAGCGCCGCGGGCATGCGGGTCGGAATCACCAACGCGGCCCATCACGCCGCGCACCGCAGCGCCTTCGGCGCGACCCTCATCGACCAGCCGTTGATGCGCAACGTGCTCACCGATCTGGCCGTGGAGGCCGAGGCCGCGACGCTTGCCGGACTGTGGCTGGCCGAGCTTACCGACCGCGCGGTGGCAGGGGACGAGCACGCCTCGACGCTGCGCCGGATCTCGCTGGCGGTGACCAAGTACCACGTCTGCAAGCGTGGCCCGATTCATGCCGCCGAGGCGCTGGAATGCCTGGGCGGCAACGGGTATGTCGAAGAGTCGCGGATGCCACGGCTGTACCGGGAGGCGCCGCTGATGTCGGTGTGGGAGGGGTCGGGCAATGTCGCGGCCCTGGACACTCTGCGCGCCATGGCCAAACAGCCCGAGACCCTCGGCGTCTTCCTGGACGAGGTGAAGTCGACGGCGGGCTCCTCGGCCGAACTCGACACCGCGATCGCTCGCCTCGAGCGGGAATTCGGCGACTTCGAGACCATGCAGTACCGGGCTCGCCGCGTGGTCGGGCAGATGGCGCAGGTGTTGCAGGGTTCGCTGCTGGTCCGCTACGGACATCCGGCCGTCGCCGACGGGTATCTGCGGACCCGGCTCGCGGGGGACCGTGGCGACGTCTTCGGCACCCTTCCGCTCGGCATCGACACCGCGGCGATTCTCGAACGATCCACACCGAAGCTCGCCTGAGCCCGGACAAGGAGCGCGATCAATGATGATCACACCCGAACGCAATGCCGCCGGCGAAGCCCTCGACTACGCCGAGATGCTGCACGAGTTGGCCGACGCCTCGGTCCGACGCGGCTTCAGTCCGTATCACGACATCGACTGGGACGCAACGGAATTCCAGGTCACGCCCGGCGATCGCCGGTGGATTCTCCCCGAATCCGACCTCATCGGCCGCCACCCCTGGTATCAATCACTGCCGGAGTCGACGCGGATCGAGATCGGCATGCACCGGCAGGCGGGCATGGCGAAGGTGGGGTTGCAGTTCGAGCAGCTGCTGATGTCGGGGGTCATGCTCTACCTGTTGAACCTGCCCAGCGGGTCGGCCGAATTCCGCGCTCGCCCACGAAGTGGGACTCATGAACCCGGTGGCGCGCGGTGTCTGGAAGCTGGCGGGCATCGATGGGCCGCCCACGCGTTATCACGGTGAGCCGGTCCGCGAACCGGCGCCCAGAGCTGCCAGCTGATCTTTACCTGTCGAACCCGAAGGAACCCACTGTGTCCCACCCCGAGCACGAATCCGGCGGACGACCGGCGGCCTGGTACGAGAGCTGGGCCGAAGGCCCCGACTCGCCGTGGCTGCACCGCCCCGATCCGGACTTCGAGCGCGAGTGCTCCACGCTCACCTACGAACGCGACGGCCGGGTCGCCCGGATCACGTTCAATCGCCCGGACAAGGGCAACGCGATCACCCCGCACACCCCGCGGGATCTGGCGCACGCGGTGGAGCGGGCCGATCTGGACCCGCGCGTGCACGTGATCGTGGTCTCCGGGCGCGGCAAAGGGTTCTGCGGCGGCTATGACCTCGACATGTTCGCCGAACAAGGTTTCGCGGGCGCGCACGGGCCGGACGAGGTCACCGGAACGGTGCTCGACCCGGTGGTCAACGCGATCAACCACAACCCGCAGGGGGTGTGGGAACCGATGATCGATTACGCGATGATGAGCCGGTTCACCAAGGGTTTCGCCAGCCTGATGCACGCCAACAAGCCGACGGTGGCGAAGCTCCACGGCTTCGCGATCGCGGGCGGCACCGACATCGCGCTGCACGCCGACCAGATCATCTGCGCCGACGACACCAAGATCGGCTATCCGCCCACCCGGGTCTGGGGCATTCCGGCGGCAGGCCTGTGGGCGCACCGGCTCGGCGACCAGCGCGCCAAGCGGTTGCTGTTCACCGGGGACTGCATCAGCGGCAAGCAGGCCGCCGAATGGGGTCTGGCGGTGGAGTCTTGCCCCGCCGAGGAACTCGATGAGCGTACCGAGGCGCTGGTGGAGCGCATCGCGCGAATGCCGGTCAACCAGTTGATGATGGCCAAGCTAGCGCTAAACTCCGCGCTCAACACCCAGGGCGTCGCCAATTCGGCCATGATCAGCACCGTCTTCGACGGCATCTCCCGGCACACCCGTGAGGGCTACGCGTTCCAGACCCGTTCGGCCACTGTCGGTTTCCGGGAGGCGGTGCGCGAACGCGACGATCCGTACGGCGACCACAAACGAGACCAGTTCGAGCGCTGATGTCTACCTTCGATGGTCGCTCGAGCCGAGGAGAACCGCACCGATGACCGAACCCAGCGTGACCGTCGAGCGCGACGGGCCGGTGACCACGATCAGCATCAACCGGCCCCGAGCGAGCGCTGCCTCCCATAGCGGGCGCCTGGGGTCCGCGACGTCGATCGATGAGCCGCCGTGATAGGCGGTCTGTCCGGTCAGTATGTCTTTAGGTCGTATGCCTTCCTTCCGAACTCGCCTCGATCCCTCTGTCACCGAGCGTAGGTGGCGGTGCCGCAGGCGTGATTCTCATACCCGGCCGGCGGTGACTCCGGTGTCCGGATCGGCGGGTGATTCGAATGGCGTCGTGATTGAGCCCTGAATTCGTCCAGGCCACCGGCGTGGCCACCGCGACCTTCATCGGTGCGGTGACCACTTGGCAGGCAGGTGAAGTTGCCAAAACGTGCGCGAACGTGTTGTTGTGAAATGATCTGCGAACAAGTGTTCCGTCGGATTTGGAGTTTCGATGATATCTAGATTTTATGTACGGTCCTGGGAAGAGAGCGTCCTGAAGGTTATATTCGAACCTACGGGAATGGAATACAGTCTTCAGGCTGACTCTCGAATTTTGGTCGAGTTAGCAGGTGACAGGACGGACGCCGAAGTAGTCTATGGCAAAGACTTCCTCATGATCCAGGCGCCGACCCAGGGGTGCGTCAGGGCATGGGACCAGGACGGCATAGAGCTAGAGATTTAGCCGTAGGATGTATTTCAATCTGGGCCCGCGGATCATCTGGACTCCGCTGCAAAAATTCAATTGAGACGCGGCTGTGAATATATGGCGTCAGCGCAGAGGTGGCCCGCCAAGCATGTCGTGTCGCTGACAATACGGCTGTTCGAAAGTTTGATCTTACGCTAGGTGCGGGCTGTGTAGTCCCAGTGGGATGATTTCGCGCCACAAGGTCTCGCCATTCGAAGTACTTTGGTCATTTCCTATCCCGCCTTGCTCTGCATACCCAGGAACTGGTCGACTGTCCAAAGTTGTGCTGGCCGCTGCCGTGATAAAGCCGTCACCGTGGCCGACACGACCGGCGGCATCCGAATCAGCATTCACGAGAGCGGCGCCGTGCTATCTCACCGTGCCTGCAGTTTCGACATGATCAGTGAGGACAAGAAGCTTCGCATCGTCCTGTCGAACGCCAAGATCTCGGCGGTCAAGGAGGGGGGTTTGTGCCGTCCCACTCTACTGCCGCCGGGGTTGGGGGTCAGTGCTTGCTGAACAACGAATTCAAACAGCGTGAGACTCGCCCAGGACTGCGTTCGGTAGCCCACTCCGGGTCATCGAGCATCGCTCTGAGTTCACTCTCCTGCAGTGACAGTCTGGCGACCGGGTTTTCATGGAGATAAATAAGAGTCGACAAGAGTGAGTTGACCGAGGACCCCCATATTTTCGCCGAGAACTCCCAGTCAGGCCCGGAGAACATCAGGGAGAAAACCGGCATTCTCTTGCGAACAATCAATCCACCGTGCCTGCACTCGATTAGGATAGTGGTGCCCGGCCGGTGGTCGGTGAGCCGGATGCGGTGGACATGCTTCCATGCGCATTCGAAATCGTCGAAAGCAGTGCTGATGTGGATCGTCTCGGGGCTGAGATGAAGGAACGCTCGATTCTTATGGAGAAGTGCGCCGACTGGGAGGATCAAGGTTATTGCCAGACCGGCGATGCCTCCCAGTATGGCCTCGGGGATCATATTCTGGTATCCGATGACAAATAGAGGCGGAGTCAAGATCAGGCTTGTCAAAAATGCAGACGCGGTGCCGACCGGGCGTAGATGTATCGAAAGGGCGCCCGGCTTTGCAATTGTTGTGACGGCAACTTGGGAAAGCAGCCGTACGCTGATCGAATGTGACAATGCGATGGTGGCGATAACGGCGAACATTATACCGAGCCGCAGCATGAGATTGACGCCCATCAGGTGCCCAGCAAATGCGATGAGCAAAGATGTCGCGAGCGACCCGGCGGTCACTGGCAGGCGAGATCTGCCATGCGTCTCAATGGTGTGCCGTACCCATACATAAGGGTGCGGAGAACCCTCGCGCCCCGGACCTGACTCTTGGGATCTCATCTGCATTCCTCGTGAAAAATACGACAGGCCCATTTGCCTTCCGCAATTATTCGCGATCCTATCATGCGTCTCTAATTTAGGCGCCGTCGGCCGCGGGGGCAAACCTACCCATATGCGGCGAAATAGCTGCGTCGAATCTGGCACCGAGGCGAATCGATGACGAGCACTCGATAGTCCGGCGAATCTCCGTCTGAGTGAGTGCCCAACTGAAACGGATTGATCGAATAGGACAATAGTTGGTCCGAGCTCTGGGTTTGTCGGTGACCTCTTTGAAAGGTGGGCACATGGCGCCCGAAAGCCAAGGTTCACGGCCCAAACCGCGGCCGAGTGTTCGGCGGTGAGACTGGAGCTCACCTATGCCGTTGCCGTCACTCACCACCAAGGGGCAACCGCTCGTTGCTGGTCAGTGAATTCGCTGACCAGGGTGGCCTCGCCAGAGAGGCGGATACTCCGATTCCGGTGGAGCCTGCTGGTGTCGGTTTCCGATCATGTCGTCGCCGAGAGTTCCGGTGGCGGGGTGTGGCCACGACGCCTTTCCATCGCCGATATCGTGTTGTATTGTGGTGCACTGCATTTTGGGTGTTCCCATTGCCGTGCAGTCGGTCCGGTAGACCGCGTCACCGTAGATGTTCAGGTAACTCGTGCTGGCCTGCCAAAGGGTGCGGCCAGTAGCTGCCTCGATCACCTCGAACAAGGTCGGATCACTGGCTGCGGCTCGCCGCTCGGAGACCCTGACCAGCTCGCCGCTGATCCGATACTCGAACCCCGCTCCGCCGGTGACCTTCTGATCGCGTCCCCACCGCTCACGACCGGAGGCGCGGCGATGGAATGCGCTATAACTGGCGAACCCGCCCCGACTATCGCGAGATCTTCTATCTGCTTAGCGCACCTCCCCTCCTCGCTTTGCTGCACTTTGGGGTTCTCTGTAGGACAGGAGTGGACGTTCGTATTGGGGCTGTGCTGACGGTGAAGAAGATTTCTGACAGTGCTTCACCACCGACCTCAATGCCCACCAAGGGGGCTGGCTCCTGGCGCGGTGTTCTCACTGACGCTCAGCAGGCGATTGCGGATGTGCTGTAGATGCCATGGACGATGAGGACTTCAGAACATGCTCCGTACTCGTTTATTTCGAGGTTGAGGGCGAGGGGTTGTTTGGTGTCGGGTACGCGCAGGCGCATGAGTGTGCGGCGCCAGTTGTAGTTGATTTGCATGGGGTGCCGTCCCAAGCGCTGCGGAAGGCGCGGTTTGTTCGGAGTGTGTGAAACGGCTCCTGTACGCGAGCATCCAGCGAATGACGTTGTGGTCGCCTTGGTCCAGGCCGGGCATCATCCGGTGGATACCTGGCTGCCGTGGAGGTCGGTTTTGAGCGGCATGATGGGCGGTATGAGGATCAGCGTCACCGGACACATGAATATCAACGCCGCGACGGGTGACCTGGTGCGCAAAGCGATCGCCGAACTGCTGGCAGGTACCACGGGCCTCGTGGGGATCTCCTGTATCGCCAGGGGCGCTGACAGTGTGTTCGCCGAAGCCGTCCTCGACGTCGGGGGCCAGTTGGAGGTGGTGCTGCCCTCGGCCAACTACCGTGAGGCGAAGGTGAAGCCGGACCACCTTGCCCAGTTCGACGCGCTGCTCGCCCGCGCCACGACGGTGCGGATCATGGACTTCGACAATGCGGGCCGCGAAGCCTACGAGGCCGCGAATGAAGCCCTAGTCCAGGGTGTGGATCGGATGATCGCGGTCTGGGACGGCCAGGACGGGCAACGCGCGGGCACCGGGACCGTGGTCGAACTGGCGCGCCAACGCGGTATCCCGGTCGACATCGTATGGCCCCAAGGCGCAGCGAGAGGCTGACGACGCAAACGCTGGCATCGGTGCGAATCTGCTGACGATGGGCAGAAGATCGTGGAGCGTTCGGTCCCTCGTGCCGCCGCCACACCGACTCGATCCGGCGGACCGCCCGCTGTCAGAGGCAGGGGTTGTCGCAAGGGATCGTGACGTCGCTTCGAGGTTCTGGCACGCCCCGTAGCCACCTATCGCGTGTCGACTGGCCGGATCTTCGGCAGGACCAGTGTTACGACGCGGTAAGCGAGAACCGCTGGGACGGCAATGATCAGCACGAGGCGTAGCGCTACCACGACAACGGCAAGGGTCACGAAGCCTGCTCCGAGGCCATCGGGCGATCCATACCCGTGTCGGGCCGACGACGCCGCCAGAGCCGCATGCAGGGCGAGGTAGACCACCGCCAGGACCAGCGGAATGCGGAACAGGCACCACACGGTCGACACTGCGTTGGGGACCTTCATGGGGCCAGTTCCGGTCCCGAAGACAGGAACGCGAGCATGAGCGCGTTGCCGATCACGCCGCCGGTGGCGAATCGTGTGCGGGTTCCGCTGTGTAGTGATAGTCCGAAGAGGTCGGCTGTGCGGAACAGGCGGGTGAAGGTGTCGCGGTGGCCGAAGGCGCGGGCGGGAGCGAGTGCGAAACCGGTGGCCGACACCGATATTCCAAGGATCAAGGGGCCACTGTCCATATCACCGAGGCCGCTGTAGCCATCACCGTACTCATCGATCGCGCTGAATCCGAGGACAGTTCTTTCCTGCCCGAACAGCCCTGCTGCCAACTCTTCGGCCAGCGACCGGTCCGCGAAGCCGGCGAAATAGGCCGCCAAACCGGTTCCCGAAGCGCGTGGTGCGTCCTGGGGTCGGCCGTCGGTTCCCATGCGCTGGATGACCAGTCCGGTGTCGCGATCGATCTGAACCGCGCGCACCTGTCGCACCCAATGCGCGATGACCGCCGTGTGATCGACTCCTGTCACCCTGCCGTGCACCGCGATCGCCGCCGCGACCGCGGCCACATCGGTGGGGTACGCCCTGCCGGGGAAGGTGTCGAGCAGCCCGGTCGGCGAAGCGAGCAGCCGCCGCTCGAGGGCGGTGATCAGCGCGTCGTGCTGAACGGCGAGGTCGGCAGGGAAGGCTGGATCGATCCACCGGGCCATGCCGAGCGCGAGGGCCGGATAGGAGAGGTAGGCGTGACCGTCGGTGCTGTCGAGTTCGGCGAGTCCGTCGCGGCCGTGCCATGCCGACGTGAACTCCGAACGCATCTGGGGCAAAAGACTTTTGATTGCGGCGCGAGTGATGACCGGGGCGTACCGCTCCCGCCATTCGGGATGTTCCAGACACGCTTGCGCCAAACCCTGTGCTGTCATCTGATGGGCGAGCAGCCCCCACATGCCGACGATCCCGTCTCCTCCGCCGGTGGCTCGCCGATGATCGTCGGCGGCTTGGAAGGCGACCATCTCCTCGGCGAGTCCACGCAGCAACGTCGGGTCACCTCGATACCACCCGTCGGCGTCCCGGCCGCACCACCATCGCGGTAGCACGCACACGACCGAAATCGCGACCACCATCGCAATCACCACCGTGAGCGGACCGCGTAACCTGCGCACCGCTCCGGCTGCACTCCCCATGTCCCGAAGGTACATGCGCGGCAAGAACCTTCACTTCGAATCAGGTTTTACCCACTTCCCGGGTCAGCTGCTCGCTGTCGGCATCCCTGCCGCGAGTCGTGTCGGCCGCACGCGGGTGATCGTGTTGTCCTCTGTCGGAGCGGGCGCGATCGGCTCGTTCGTCCTGGCGGGTTGCGTTATCTGGGTGCCAGGGCCGCCACCACGTCGGGGACGGGTGGCAGCGGTGCGTGCCGCTAGGAAGCCGCCGATGCGTAGCCGCAGACCGCGACCGGTCCAGCGAGCACTTCCGGCTGTGCGATGAGGAAGCGCAGGTAGGTGTCCACGTCGCGGCGGACTTGTTCGACGGTGTGGGCTTCGATCAGCGGCATGAGTCGGTCGACGATCGGGAGTCGCACGTCTTCGCCTATGTAGGAAGGCAATTCGATCACCGGTGCCGGGCCGTGCCGGTAGAAGAGGTTGGGAACCAGCACGTAGTAGTCGTGGCGCGCGAGTTCGTGGCCAGGTCACGCAGCAGGATGGCGACGGAGGTGGGGCCCGTGCGGGGCGCGAGATTCTCGATGGAGCGAGGGGTTCGCACCGGCCCTATCCGGCGCTCAGCAGCGCCGGATAGCCGATCCGTATGTGGCGCAGGGCCGTCCCTGGAGTCATCGCGATCAAGAACAGCCCTCGCGCGATGAGCGTTGGTGGCTCGGTTCCAGTGCCACAACGGTGTACGGCGTAGCCGGTTGCGGTGTGGTGTCGTAGCGGGCGTTCGGTAGGTACAGGTGTCCGCCGAACTCCGCGACTGTGGTCGGCACGTCGAGGCGCGGGTCGGTGACGTGCCGCTCGACCGTGCCCGTCGTACCCGTGCGGTCGAGGGTGATCACGGCGATCGTGTCGAGCCGGTTCTGCACGACGAGCAGTGTGTTGGCGTGTAAAAGCAAACCATCGCCGTGGGGCACCGTTTCGGTGCCGAGGTCCACCTTGCGGGTGTGTCCGGTCGCCGGGTCGACACGGAACAGGTGCCCGGTCACCGATTGCACGACGATCAGCCCGGTGCTGTCGGGTGTGCGGACGATGCCGTTGGCATTGAATGCCGCAGGCACGTAGGCGATGTCGCCGGTCAACGGCACACGGACCACCGCTTCGGGCAGTGGGAGCGTGCCGTCGGGACCGAACGGCAGGTGATAGAGGACCGGCGTGCGCGAATCCGTGAACCATGCGCCGGCGGGGGTGATCACCACGTCGTTGACGATGGTGTCCTCGGAGAGCGCCAGATGGTAGCTCGCCAGCATCCGGCCCGTCCGCGCGTCGAGCACGCGGGCGTCGCCGCTCGACCCGCCCGCGACGAACAGCCTGCCACGGTCGTCGAGCCGCAGCCCGAGCGACGGTGTTCCGGGGCCACGGCTCAGGATCTCCCCATGCCCGGTCACCAGGTCGGCACGATAGATCGAGCCGTCCGCGGCCGAACCGACGTACATCACCGGACGCGCACCGATGGTGATGCCCTCGGGCCGGAAGCCGGCGGGCAGGTCGATCGTGGTGGGAAACAGCGAGGGCCACGCCGCGGCACTCTGCGTGGGCGCGACGGCGGCGAGGCAGCAGAGTACGGTCGCGACGGCGGCCCGCTTCACTTCGGACCTCGCAGCCAGTTCTCGAAGGTCAGCAGTTGCGGGAAGCGCCGTCGCAGCGCGTGGATATCGGCCTCGTATCCGTGCTCGTCGAGCCAGCTGAACATGGCCGCCAGTTCCCCGGAGACACCGCGCAGCTCCTCGACCGGCTGCCGGGTGAATCGGGTCGGGATGCCGTCGAATTCGGTGAACATCCGCGCGATCTGCCGCGGGGTCAGCTGGTCGCCCGCGATGTCGAGTTGTTCGCCGATGAACTCGTCGGCGTTGCCGAAGACCTCGACCGCGATCGAGCCGATATCTGCCAACGCGATCATCTGCAGGGTCGTTTCGGAGCCCAGCGCCAGCGAGCCAACTCGCTCGCCGTCCACCACCTCCGGCATCAGGTGACGCCAGTTCTCCATGAAGAACACGGGGCGCAGCACCGTCGCCGGCACACCGAGGGCCTCGATGTGTGCCTCGATTTCGGCTTTGGTTTCGAAATGGGCCACGCCGGACTTGTGCCGGGCGGCGCCGACGGAGCTGTAGACCAGGTGCGCGGCCCCCACGGCGGCGGCGGCATCGGCAACGTTCTTCCCTTGCCGCACTTCGGTTTCCGGCTGCGGTGCGGTCAGATCGGCGGGCTGCACGCTGAACACCCCGTGGGCGCCGTGTGCCGCCGCACGCAACGATGCCGGGTCGTCGAGGTCGCCGGTGACCAGTTCCGCACCCAGCGCCGTCAGCTCCCTGGCTGCCGGGGTGTGCGGATCGCGGACGAGGGCCCGCACCCGCCAACCGCCGCCGAGCAGACCGCGGGCCACGGCACCGCCCTGGCCGCCGGTCGCGCCGGTGACCAGGACAGTCTTGGGAGCCAAGGTGGTTGTCATCGAGATGTTCCTTCCTGGATGGGTGTGGAAGCGGCTGTGCGGGCCGGTGCAGGCAGCTGTCCGGCGACGATGGCCGCGAGAGAGAGCGCAAATCCCACGACTTGGACCGGACCGAGTGTCTGGCCGAGCAGAACGGCGCCGAGCGCGGCGGCGACCAGCGGTGAGAGCAAGACCAGAACGGCGATGGAGGTGACCGGCAGCGTGCCGATGCCGCGAAACCACAGGACGTAGGCGATCAGCCCGCCGACGAGACCGAGCCAGAGGTAGCCGAGGGCGGCGGGCCCGTCTATCGCAGGCGGAGCGCCTTCGACAAGCGCGGTGAGCGGCAACAGGAACAGACCGCCCGCAGCGAGCTGCCAGCCGGCGAACGTGACCGGGTCGGCCGTAGCGGGCCGTCCCCATCGTTTGGTGAGCGTAAGACCCAGGGCCATCGAGGCGGCGCTTCCGAGACCCGCCGCCACACCGACGAGGTCGAGTGCGGCGTCCGGCCCGATGACAACCAAGCCGACTCCGGCCATCCCGGCCACACCCCAGCCGACCCGCCACCCGGAGGCCCGCTCTCGCAGAACCCCGACGGCCAAGGCCGCGACGATCAGTGGCTGGGCTGCGGCGAGCGTCGCCGCGACCCCACCGGGCAGGCGTTCGGCGGAGACGAACAACAGTGCGTTGAGCAGGCCGATGTTCAGCACACCGAGTATCGACGCCTTCCACCACCACTGCCCGTTCGGCAGGATCCGGGTCGCGGCCAGCACGATCAGCCCCGCGGGCAGTGCGCGCAGGAGCCCGGCGAAGAATGGGTGCCCCGGTGGCAGCAATTCGGTCGTGACGACGTAGGTCGTACCCCATACCGCGGGGGCGAACGCCGCGAGGGCGACACCGGACAGGTTATTCCTGGTCGCGCCGCCCCCTGCACCGGTGGAACGTGGTTGGGCTGCTGGATTTTTCACACTTCTGATCTGACCGCAGCACGATCAATGAGTCCAATGCTTGTTTGTCACCGCATCAATCGCAATCCAAGATTGATCCATGGAGCTCCAACAGATGCGGTACGTCCTCGCCGTCGCTGAGACGAACAGTTTTACCCGCGCCGCGCAACGCTGCCATGTCGTTCAATCCGCGCTCAGCCACCAGATCGCCCGCCTGGAGCGCGAACTCGGCGCGAAGCTGTTCGAACGCACGAGCCGCCGGGTTCGCCTCACCCCTGCGGGCACGGCGTTTCTACCTGCCGCCCGGCAGTGTCTCGAAGCGGCCGAACGGGCGGTCGGCGAGGTGGCGGCGGCAGTCGGCGAAATACGCGGACGACTTGCTGTGGGGTTGATTCCGACCGTCACCGCGGTGGATGTCCCGGGCGCGCTTGGGGTCTTCCGGCAGCGCTATCCGCACGTGCGCGTCAGTCTACGGGTTGGTGCCAGCGACGACCTCGCCGCACAGGTCGAACAAGGCACCCTCGACGTGGCGTTTCTCGGGTTGCCGACCAGCGCACGACCCGCCGGTGTGGCAGCACAGGAACTCGCTCGCGACCGGCTCGTCGCTGTGGTCGCACCGGATCATCCGCTGGTGGGGGAGCACATGGTGGATCTGCGCAGGCTTGCCGACGAAACGTTCGTCGACCTGCCTGCCGGGACGGCCGGGCGCAGCCAGACCGACGATGCTTTCACCGCCGCGGGCCTGGACCGCGACGTCGCCTTCGAGGTGACTACGGCCGATTACATCGCGCGGCTCGTCCGTCCAGGCCTGGCCGTCGCCATGCTCCCCGCCGCGTACGCGCCGGAACTCACCGGCGTCACCATCGTCGAGGTCGTCGATGCGCCGAGCCGTGTCGAGTACGCCATCTGGAACCACTTCGGCTGTACACCCGCCGCCACCGCCTTTCTCGAGATTCTCGACATCGGGCCACTTGTAGACGTCGGCTCCTATCGATCACGCTGATGCGCGATGTGACCGGTCCCGAGGGTGTCGAGCACCGCGTGTCGACAGCTCGGGCAGGTTGTCGCCCGGGCACAACGGGCGACTGAGCCGGTCGATCAGGCGAGGTTCTGGGAGTAGAACGAGGCGAGCTTGGCGAAGGGGATCAGTCCGGTGCGGTCGTAGAGGTCGACGTGGCCTGCCCCAGGGACGATCACCAGTTCCTTGCGTTCACCGGCGAGGCGGTAGGCCTCTTCGCTGAATTCGCGGGAGTGGGCGTTCTCGCCGGTGATGAACAGCATCGGGCGCGGGGAGATGGTCTCGATGTCGTTGAACGGGTAGAAGTTCATGAACTTGGTGTTGCTCGACAGGGTTGGGTGGGTGGTGGTGTCCGGTGTTGCGCCCTCGGGGGTCACGGCACCGCGCTGGGTGCGGTAGAAGTCGTAGAACTCGCGCTCGATGGGTGTGGATTCGGGGGTGAGTTCGTGGACGGTGCCGCCGGTGTATTCGACCGGTCCGCCCCGGAATTCGATATCACGCTGCGCGGCGGCGCGGGCGATGATCTGCTGACGCTGCTCGGCGGTGACAGAGTGGTCGAGTCCGTCGCGGTTGGCGGCGCCCATGTCGTACATGCTGACGGTGGCGACGGCTTTGATGCGGGGGTCGATCTTGGCGGCGGAGATGACGAAGCTGCCGGAGCCGCAGATGCCGAGGGCGCCGATGCGTTCGGGGTCGACGGTGTCCTGGGTGCGCAGGTAGTCCACACCCGCGTTGAAGGTTTCGGTGTAGATGTCGGGGGCCACCGCATTGCGCGGTTCGCCTGCGCTGCCGCCCCAGAACGCTGTGTCGAGGGCGAGGGTGACGAAGCCTTGTTCGGCCATCTTGGTGGCGTAGAGGTTGGCCGATTGTTCCTTGACCGCGCCCATCGGGTGGCCGACCACCATGGCGGCGGCGCGGGTATCGGGGGCGAGATTCTTGGGGACGAACAGGTTTCCGGTGACCTCCATCTGATACTGGTTCTTGAACTTCACGGGGGTCGAGGTGACCTGGTCGCTGGTGTAGAAATTGTCCGCGCCACGAGACAGGTCCCCGGAGGCCAGGCCCGCGATGGGGGTGACCGGCGCGACCGCGGTGGTGGTGTCGGTGCCGGAGCAGGCCGAGGCCGCCAGCACGGCGAGAGCGGCGATACCGGCTCCGGTGATGCGGGCCCAACGGTGCGGTGTAGGGGGCGTGGTGTGCATGGTGGTGCTCCTGGTGCGGTGTGTCGGAGAGGTCAGAGGGTGAGCAGCGTTTTGACGGCGCGGCGTTCGTCCATCGCCCGGTAGCCGTCGGGGGCTCGGTCGAGGGGCAGAGTGAGGTCGAAGACCTTGCCGGGGTCGATGCTGCGCTTCCAGATGCGGTCGATGAGGTCGGGCAGGAATCGGCGCACGGGGGCGGGGCCGCCGAGGAGGTGGACTTCGGCGAAGAAGAGCTGGTCGGCGGGCAGGGTGACGCCGTCGTGGGCGACGCCGACATAGCCGACGTGCCCGCCGGGGCAGGTGGAGTTGATGGCCTGCATCATCGATTCCTGCGTGCCGACGGCTTCGATGACACCGTGGGCGCCGAGCCCGTTCGTGAGGTCCTTGATCGCGGCGGCGCCTTCGTCACCGCGGGTTTCGACGATGTCGGTGGCGCCGAATTCCCGTGCGAGGGCTTGGCGTTCGGGATGGCGGGACATGGCGATGATGCGTTCGGCGCCGAGCTGTTTCGCGGCGAGCACACCCATCAACCCGACGGCACCGTCACCGACGACGGCGATCGTCTTGCCAGGTCCGGCGGCTGCGGCGTCGGCGGCGAACCAACCGGTGCCGAGCACGTCGGAAGCGGCCAGCAGCGACGGGATCAGCTCGGGTTCGGGCATCGTCGGCGTCGCGACGAGAGTGCCGTCGGCATAGGGGATCCGGGCGAATTCGGACTGGGTGCCGATCGCTGCGGCGACGAAAGAGCCGTGTACACAGCGGGATTGGAATCCGGAGCGGCAGATTTCGCAGGTGTTGTCGGAGATGCAGAACGAGCCGACGACGAAGTCTCCGACCTTCAAGGTGTGCACGTCGGCACCGATTTCTTCGACAACGCCGACGTATTCGTGGCCCATGAGGGTGTGCTCGGCCGGTTCGATGCCGCGGTACGGCCACAGGTCCGAGCCGCAGATGCAGGTGGCGGTGAGCCGGATGATCGCGTCGGTCGGTTCGACGATCTCGGGGTCTTCACGGTCGACGACGCGCACATCGCCGGGGGCGAACATGACTACTCCACGCATGGGGTGTCCTTTCGGTGTTCGGGTCAACGGGCGGTGTAGCCGCCGTCGACGGGAAGCGCGACGCCGACGACATAGGAAGAGCCGGGGCTGCACAGCCACAGCACGGCCGCGGCCATTTCCTCGGCGGTGCCGAGTCGGCCGATGGGTTCGTCGTCGGCGGCTCGGGCGGGGTCGAGGTCGCCGGAGTCGAACATGGCGGTGACCATGGGGGTTTCGATGGTGCCGGGGCAGATGGCGTTGATCCGGATGCCGCGTGGCGCGTATTCCAGTGCGGCGGAACGGGTCAGGCCGATAACGCCGTGTTTGGCGCCGTGGTAGGCGGCGCGGCCGGGTAGCCCGACCAGCCCACCGAGGGAGGAGCAGTTCACTATGGTTCCGGAGCCCTGTTCGCGCATGTGGGCGAGTTCGTGTTTCATGCACGCCCAGACTCCGCGCAGGTTGATGCCGGTGACCCGGTCGAACACCTCGCCGGGCTCGTCGGCGGCGTCGACGGTCGGGGACTGGATGCCCGCGTTGTTGTACGCGAAGTCCAGGCGGCCGAACTGCTCGACGGTCGCGGTCACGGCGGCGGCGACCTGATCTTCGTCGGCCACGTCGCAGTGCACCGCCAGCACCTGGCGTCCGGCGGCGCGCATCTCGGTGACCGCGCTCTCGAGGGCTTCGTCGTCGACGTCGGTGAGAGTGACCGCGGCACCTGCGCGGGCGAAGGCGGTCGCGGTGGCCAGTCCCATGCCCGAGGCGGCGCCGGTGACGAAGGCGACCTGTCCGGTGAAGTCGTAGGTGGGATTCACGATGCGGTGCTCCTTCTGGCGGTCAGGCGGCAGTTACGGTGAGGGTGAGTCCGGCGGATTCGGCGGTGATCGCCGTCAGACCGGACTCGATCTCGCCGATCATCACGATCCCGGGCGCGGGGACTCGGAAGCCGTCTTCGCGGTAGTAGACGGCCAGGTCGTGGCCGGGTGCCCAGTAACCGAGCTGGCCCGCGCGGTACTCGGCTCGGCCCTGGCCGTCGGCGAGTTCGCGGGGGAGCGTGGCTGCCTTCTCCCGGCCGCCGAGCTCGTGGACGGTCAGGGTGAGCGGTAGCAGGGACGCGAAGTCGCGGGCCGTGGCGTTGTCGTACAGGTGGCCGCCTGCTTCTCCCGCGGCGGTGCGGATCCGGATCCGCATGAACGTGTCCTCCTGCGCTGCCGGTGGGGTGAGTGCGGACGGGTTCGGGGTGGTTGACGGTGTGCTCGTGCAGGCGGTGATCACCGCGGTGGCCGCGATCAGACTTGCGACGAACAGCCGGGTCGATCGCATCGGACTCCTGTCGTCGAGGCGGTGCATGGTCAGCTCACACGGGCCGGGCCGCTGATCTGGTGCTGTTCCGGCCGGGTCGGCATGTCCGTGGGCTTCGTGTTCCATGCAACGTCGTCGATCGGGTTTGTGGGAGGTGCAGTTCAGGGGGGTGCCGGCAGCACCCCTCTCATCAACACCTGGCAAACACGCAGGCCAGGCGCCTAGCCTCGGACACATGGAGTCGAGCAAGCGCGCAGCGGAGATCGGCAGGTTCCTGGCTTCGCGCCGAGCCAAGATCACTCCCGACCAGGTGGGACTGCCCGTCTACGACGCCGGGAAACGGCGTGTTCCCGGCCTGCGCAGGCAGGAAGTCGCGACCCTGGCCGGGCTCTCGGTCGACTACTACACCCAGATCGAACGCGGGAAGGTCAACAGCGTCTCCGAGTCGGTGTTGGACGCGATCGCTCGAGCGCTCGAACTCGACGAGGCCGAGCGTTCACACCTGTTCGATCTGCACCGCAATGTTCTCACCAGCCCGCAGCGCACCCGCCAACGACGGACGACGAAAACGGTGCGGCCGGTGGTGCAGCGGCTGCTCGACGGATTCACCGGGCCCGCGTTCATCCGCAACGCCCGCCACGACCTCGTCGCCGCCAACCGGCTGGCCTACGCGTTCTACTCGCCCCTCTACCCCGACCCGCTGCACCCGGACCTGAGCAAGCAGGTCAACTTCGTCCGGTTCTGCTTCCTCGACCCCCGAGCCCGCGAGTTCTATCCGGACTGGGACCAGATGGCAGACGCCTCGGTCAACCTGCTCCGCACCGACGCCGGCCGCGACCCCTACGACCGCGGCATCTCCGACCTGGTCGGCGAACTATCCACTCGCAGTGACGAATTCCGGGTGCGCTGGGCCAAACACAATGTGCGCCTGCACTACACGGGCACCAAGAGCTTCCACCATCCTGTCGTCGGCGACATCACGATCGACTACGAAACGATGCCACTGCCCGCGGACCCCGGTCTGGTGCTGACGCTCTACACCGCCCGATCCGGCAGCCCCTCGGCGGACGCGATGACCCTGCTCGCCAACTGGGCGGACACCACCTTCGCCGAGCACACTTCCGATCAGCCGAGCCGCATCACCGACCGCTGACCGACCCACCATCGGCCAGGCTAGGAGAGCCGTTTCATGACGGACGTCGACTACAACTTCACCGGAAAAGTCGCCTTCGTGACCGGGGCCACCAGCGGAATCGGACGAGCGACTGCCCTGGCTTTCGCCCGGGCCGGAGCCCGCGTCGTCGTGGCCGATATCAACGCCGACGGCATCGAGGAAACCGCCCGCCGAATCGAACAGAACGGCGGCACAGCACTGCCCATCCGCTGTGACGTCACCGACGAAGACGACGTGCGCGCGGCCCTGGACCAGACGATCCAGACCTTCGGCCGCCTCGACGTCGCCTTCAACAACGCAGGCATCGAACAACCCGTCGCGCCGCTGGCCGACATCTCGGTCGACGACTGGGACCGCATCCTCGCCGTCGACCTGCGCGGAGTATTCCTGTGCATGAAGCACCAGATCCCGCTGATGAGCGAGCACGGCGGCAGCATCGTCAACACGTCCTCCGGAGCCGGGGTCAAAGGCTTCCGAGGCCAGTCCGCCTATGCCGCAGCCAAACACGGCATCATCGGCCTCACGAAATCCGCCGCCCTCGACTACGCCGCCACCGGGATCCGCATCAACGCCATCTGCCCCGGCATCATCGACACCGAAATGATGGACCGATTCTCCGGCGGCACACCCGAAGGACGACAGCAGGTCATCGACCAAGAACCCATCGGCCGCATGGGCACCCCCGACGAGATCGCGGGAACCGTCCTATGGCTGTGCTCCGACCCAGCCGCCTTCATCATCGGCCACGCCCTAGTCGTCGACGGCGGCCAAACGACGTGACCCGCACACGGCCATGGAGTTCTTGTCTTTATGCTGGATCGATATAAAGCGGAAGATGATTCCTGGCGGTCGTGCCGTCGAGCTCGCGAGTGGGCGGCAAACAGGCATCGGCGATTGTCGCGGTGTCCCAGTAGAAGGGTCGGATCTCGGTGATCCGCCCACCGGTTACGGTGATGGTCTGCAGGATAGGGAAATTCAGCTCTCGACCGCTCGCTCGGGACCGGGCGTGGACGTGCGTCAGGACGACGAGCGGATTGGAATCGGACAGGAACGTCTGTTCAGCCAGTTCGAATCGGTCCCAGGTCGCGCTCATCGCGAGGAAGAAGCGTTCAAGACCGTCGTGGCCGTGCCAGATTCCCCCGTAGGGCAGAGAGTCTGCCTGCCACAGCACGACGGCTGGCGCGAAGAACGGAGCAAGCGTGGCGAATGACGCTGCGCCGGGTCCGCCGGCGGCAAGATAGTCGGCCTCGGCCTGGTACATGCGCTCGAGGAGGAGCCTGGGGGAGTCTTCGGAAGGTGTGGTCACGACTATCACTATCGGTGCGTGGTCCGCGGCTTGCTGGCGATAATCGGACGGCGCCCCCAATCGTCCCGCGACACAGGCTCATTGGCATGTCCGGAAATGCGGTCGGCATGAGCGGAGGTGGGCAGGGGATCGCTCCCGTGTTTACGGAACCGATCCCCCGAAACGAAATACAGTTGCTCAGTCGCTTCGCGAGCTGGTTATCCGGCGTCTCTATCGGAGGGGCGGTGGGTCCACACCGCAAGTGCGGCGAGGGTCAGCAGTACACCGGCGAAGATCAGCATTGCGGGCAAGGAGACGGCGTCGACGACCAGTCCGCCGGCCAGCGCACCGAGCCCGATCGCCAGGTTGAACACCGCGACCCACAGCGCGGACGCGGCTTCGACCGCGGTGGGGGCTGCTTTGATCATCCATGTCTGCAGGCTCACCGACACTCCGCCGAAGACCAGCCCCCATGCGATCAACAACAACACCGCGCCGATCGGGACGCGACCGAGCAGCGGGTAGAGCAATAGCAGCACGGCCAGTCCTGCGGCGATTCCGAAGACGGTCCGGTGCACGGACTGCCCGATGAGCGCGCCCGCGAGGAAGTTTCCGGCCACGCCCGCTACGCCGAATCCCAGCAACAGGGGGCCGACGAACTCCGGACTGATCCCGGATAGCTCCCGCAGGACCGGTCCGACGAAGGTGTAGGCGGCGAAATGCCCGGTCACGAGCAGGAATGTGGCCAGAATGCCCGCTCGCGCACCGGGGTTGCGGAATTGCTCGGCCAGCTGGGCGAGTCCGACTGGTTGGGTGGCGACCAACGGCGGCAGCACCGCGACCAAGACAACCAAGACGACCAGGGCCAGCACACTCAGCGCCGCAAAGGCCAGACGCCAGCCCGCGAATCCGCCAAGTGCTGTCCCGAGGGGGACGCCGAGCACGTTCGCGGCGCCGACACCGCCGAAGATGATGGCTGTGGCTTTCGGCACTGCAGTCTCGGTCACCAGCCGCACCGCCAGCCCTGCGGCCACGGCCCAGAACCCGCCGATCGCGATGCCGACCAGCACTCTGGAGGCCAGCATGACCCCCAAGTTCGGCGCCACCGTCGAAATCGTGTTGGCCGCGGTCATGAGCCCCATCAGGGCGAGGAGCAATATCCGGCGGTCGAGCCGGCCGATGACCAGGGGGACCACCGGCGCAGCCAGCGCGGCCACGATACTGGCCCCGGTCACCATCAATCCGGCCGTGCCCTCGGAGATCCGCAATGTTCCCCCCACCGCGGACAGCAACCCGATCGGCAGTTGCTCGGCCGTCACAAGCAGAAACGTTCCGACTGCCACTGCGGCCACGGCCGGCCAGCGGTTTCTTTGCAGCACAGCGGGATTGGACGTGTGTTGTGTCGTGGTCAAAGCCGACTCCCCGATTTGGTAGCGATCGTTCCCATATCGGGCACCTTAATACGGGAGCGATCGCTACACAACTGTGATAGATTGGCTTCGTGCCACGCCCGCGCGAGTTCGACGAGCAGGAGGTGGTCGCCAAGGCGACCGCCGTGTTCCGGCGCCGCGGCTACCACGCCACCTCCGTGCGTGACTTGGGCGAGGAACTGGCCCTCAAGCCCAGTAGTCTCTACCGGACATTCACCGACAAGCACACCCTGTTCCTGCGCGCACTCGACCACTACCGCGCACACGACTCGGCCGAGGCCGAACGCCGCCTCGAACAGGCCGCTTCATGCCGAGAAGCGTTGCGGGACTGGATGATCTGGATGATCAGCGGCGCACCGGGGGCGGAGGACGCCGACGGGTGCTTCGTGGTCAACACCGCCACCGAACTCGGCACCACCGACACCGCTGTGCAGCAGCGCATCGAAGGCGCCTTCGAAGTTACTCGCGACTCGCTCCGCAATGTGCTCCGTCGCGGCCGCACTGCCGGGGAACTGCCCGCTGATCTCGACATCGACGCCGCAGTCGAATCCCTGTTCACCACCGTCCTGGGCCTGCGTGTCAGAGAACGTGCCGGCCACGACACAGCTCGACTGATCACCGCGATAGATTTCGCCATCGGCTCGCTCGGCCCCGGCCCGGAACGCCGGTAATCTCGGCTTCCTGTGCGGCGAACGCCGACCAGATAACCATTTGTGCGACAACGCCATCCCGTAGCGCAGTACGGCCGCAACCACGACGCTGATCAGGATTCCCGACGGCAGCGCGGCGATGGAGTGTGCCGAAGGCAGCCCGGTCCGTAGTTGTAAGTCGTTGCAGAGCTTTCGATGTATCGTGACGGGACTATTCACTGCGGGGCTTGTTCGGAGTGCTGTGACGACGCGGTGACACCTGGAGTAGCGAACGGTGCCGTGCCGGAACAGTTCGGGTCTCTTGGTCGGATTCCCTGCTTCAACCCTGCAGGGGCGAGGCGGTGAGAGGAACCATGACGTCGTGGAGTGGGCTGCCATTTGTTCGTGGAACGTCGCCGCCGTATGTCGCCGCGATTCTCACCACGGCCTTGTCGGACGACCCTGTGGATTTGGCTGGGTACGAGGAGGCGGCGGCACGAATGGCTGACCTCGCTGTGCGGATCGATGGGTATCTGGGGATGGAGTTCGCGCGAGACGAGCACTGTGGAATCACCGTGTCGTACTGGCGCGATCTCGATGCCCTGCGCAACTGGCGGGAGGACATCGAGCACGTGGCCGCTCAACGCGACGGCCGCGAACGGTTTTACCTGGGTTACAGGGCGCGGATATGCCATGTTGAACGCGAGTACGAGTGGGCTCGCCCTCCGGATCTTGTGCCGACGACGACTGACAGCGCCAACGAATAGCCGGGTGTGGACTGTGCGTTCGGGGTCGGCTTCACGGTCAGCAGTGATCGAGTGTCGCATCCAAGAACTCGCGGGCGAGACGATTGAATTCCTCGGGCTGGTCGTAGGTGACGATGTGCCCGGCGTCCGGGATGGTGACCAGGCGACCGTTCGGTGTTGCGGCAGCCGCTGCCGACATCTCGGTCGCGCCGACGAGCCGGTCGTTGCCACCTCGGACCCACAGCGTGGGTGTAATCATGCCCGGGAGGGCCGGTAAAAGGTTGAGGCGCATGGCGAATGGGCCGTACGCGCGGGTCATCCAGTCGTCGAGGACCGGTTCGTCGTGTTCGGCTTTCGCTACGGCTTCGGCGGTTGCCAGCTCGACGATCGTGTCGAAATCGGGGGTCTTCGCGCCCGCGGTGAGGGTGCTGATCATCGACTTGCGGATCGAAGCGGGATGTCGCGCCAGGTAGCGGCTGGTGAGCCGCAGGACGCCGGGAGTGCGGATGAGTAACCAGGTGAGGAATTGTGCTGTGCGTTCGGCGCCGATCCCGCCGGGGCCGATGGCGATCAGGGCGGTGACTCGTTCAGGATGGTCCAAGGCATATCCGGTCGCGACGCCCGCGCCGAGTGAGATACCGATGATCGCCACTCGGGGCAGGTCGAGGGTGTCGAGCAGCTCGTGGAGGAACCGCCGGTAGAAAGTGTCGTCGAGGACTCCTTGCCAGGGGCGGCTGTTGCCGTGGCGGGGGAGATCTATGGCGTAGACGCGGTGGTCGACGGCGAGGTCGGGCACGATCCGGCGCCATACACCCCGGGCGGTGTCCAGCATGCCGCCGTGTAGCAGGAGCAGCGGCGGGCCGGAATCGCCTGCGCGATAGAGCCGCACCGGGCCACCGGCAACGGTCACGTCGGTGTAGGTGTCGAAAATGTCGGTCATGGCGGCTCCTGCGGATCGAGTTGGGTTTCCAGCCGTCCGAGCAATTCGAGCTGCGCTGCACGCGCTGCTTCGGGATCGGTGGGGAGACCGGTCGCGAGACCGCGCCCGACGAGATCAGCGAACAGACCCACTGCGGCAGAGAGCATTTCCGCGCTGGTGGCGCCGAGCGTTCCCGGCGCATGGACCAGACCGACGGTGAACACGCTGAGTACCTGGGTGATGGTGTCGGCGGGGATCGTCGCGTCGATGACGCCGAAGTCTTGGAGGCGAGCGATATAGTCGCCGAGCCAGTCCTGGCGCTGCAGATAGCGGTCGTCTGTGACGGTGTGCACGTAGTCGCCGAGCACGTTCTGATCACCGGTGTACAGCGCGCACATCACCGGGTCCGCGAGGAGAGCCTCGACCCCGAACCGGTAGACCGCCGGCAGATCGACGAGGTCCGAGGTCTCGACGACCCGGGTATGCACCTGGGCGCTCAACTGCCGCATCCGGTCGTGCAGGACCGCGGCGAGGATCGCGGGCTTGTCCGGGAACTCCAGGTAAACGGCACCTTTGCCGATACCCGCCCGAGCGGCGATCGCCGACACCGTCGTTGCGGGCCATCCCTTGTCCAGCAGCAGTTGCTGTGCTGCGGCAAGGATGCGCCGCCGGCGGTCGGGAAGTAGAGGTCGGGGCATGTGCGCTCCTAGGTAGTGACCCAATCCTGTCAGACGGTCACTACGCGGGGCAAGACTTCGGGCGGTTGAAGAATGGTTGCCCTCCTGGACGTCCGGATGGGTCCGCGCCTGCGTCCAGCTGTCAAGCGGGAAGCGGTGAGGGACGACCGCGTTGGCGGTGACCCTAATGACCGTAGGTGATTGCCTAATGATGATAGGATGTTAGCCATGGACAGAGTGCCCCTGAATCGATCGGTGGTGACAGAGCGCGCCGCGCAACTCGCCGACGCGTCCGGTTTCGATTCGTTGAGCCTCGCGGCCGTGGCCCGATCGTTCGGCGTGCGAACGCCCAGCCTGTACTCGCATGTCGAAGACCTCGCCGACCTCCGGGACGGCATTACCGCCCTGGCGCTCGGCGAACTCGCGGCGAACATCGGCGACGCCATAGCCGGTCGGTCGAAGAAGGATGCGCTGGTGGGTTTCACGACGGCGCACCGTGAGTACTCGACCGAACATCCAGGCCGATGGGCGTCCTTGCAGCGACGGGCAGGACAGGCCGCCGTCGATTCGGGCGCCGCACGCCGCATCGTGCAGGTGACCGACGCCGTCCTGCTCGGTTACGACATCCCCGTCCCCGATCGGGTTCACGCCACCCGCATCATGGCTAGCGCGTTGAGCGGATTTCTGAACCTCGAACGCAGCGGGAACTTCGCCCACAGCATGCCACCGGCGGAGCAGTCGTGGCCGGAACTGATCGACGCCCTCGACTTCCTCCTCGCCCATTGGCACAACCGCGGCACTGCCCGCGAGAGAGCAACTCCATGATCACCACCCAGCTCACCGATGAATTGATCCGCGGCGCAGTAGAACTGGAATCGTCCGAGCGCGGCGTACGTCCCCACAGACTTCCCCGACCGATCCGAGAGCGGTTCGCCGATCCACAGCTCACCCTCGTGGAAGCGCAGCCTTCCGGGGTCCGAGTCGCCGTGCGTACCACGAGCGTCGACATCGGTATGCAAGTGCACGCCACCCGCGTCAGCTACCGCGGCGCGACTCGCGCCCGCGGTGCCATCGACGTGGTGGTCGATGACGTCTTCCACCATTCCCACGTCCTCACCGGCGGGGACACCATCGAGATGGACCCGCACACCGGCACTCGAACGTTCGTGCCGGGAGCTCCTGAACTCGTGACCATCAACGCTCTCGGGCCCGGCGAGAAAACGGTCGAGATCTGGCTCCCGCACAACGAACAGATCGATCTGATCGCACTGCGGTCCGACGCCCCACTGCAGCCCGCACCGCCGAGCGGTCCGCTGTGGTTACACCACGGCAGCTCGATCAGTCAGGGCTCCAACGCCACGAGCCCCACTCGCATCTGGCCTGTCGTCGCGGCGCTGCGCGGTGGCGCGCAGCTGCGCAACCTGGGCTTCGGTGGCAGCGCGCTCGTGGATCCGTTCATGGCGCGCCACATGCGTGACACTCCAGCGGACGTGATCAGTGTCAAGCTGGGAATCAATGTGGTGAACCACGACTCCATGCGGCTGCGCAGCTTCGTTCCCGCCGTTCACGGCTTCCTGGACACCATCCGTGACGGCCACCCCGTCACGCCGCTGCTGCTGATCTCGCCCATCCAGTGCCCGATCCACGAGGACACCCCCGGCCCCGGTGCGATCGATCCGACCACGCTGGGCACCGACTCCGTGCAGTTCATCGCGACCGGAAAGAAGGGTGATACCACCTTGGGCCGCTTGACCCTTGGGGTCGTTCGGGACGCCTTGGCGGAGATCATCGACAGCAGGTCCGAGGACCCGAACCTGCACTACCTCGACGGTCGCACTCTCTACGGCCGGCGCGACGCACAGCGCCATCCACTTCCCGACGGCCTGCACCCGGACACCGACACACACGCCCTCATAGGACAACGGTTCGCGGACAACGTATTCGGGCCAGGAGGGGTGTTCAGAAAGGCTCGGCACCCAGCGGCCGCCACCCACTAGCTCCTGTGGCGGGGTCGATGGTGCCCGACGTCTCACGCAGAGCGTCACCCTTCAGATGCTGAACCCAAAACGCTCGACCAACCGATACCCACGGGTTTTCGGCGATTGCTCAGCAGGGACAGAGGCTGCGTCGGGATACAACCTGTGTGCCGAAACTGATGCGAGGTAACACAATTGGTGTCCTGCTGCGCACGAAGTGGGTGGGAGCTGCCTAGGCTCGGTAGTGGGCAAGGTCGCCTTCGGCCGTTTGTGAGATGGGGTCTGTGGACCCGGGCTTCGATATCGCACAGCTCGTCTGTCGAACCCGGGAAGACCCTGAAATCGTGTCCGAAACTGAACATTCGCCGGTGCCGGGTAGTACCGAAGCGCACCGCGACGTCCCGCAGCTCCCCTCTCTCGACCCCTTCATGCGCTGTCCCGCTGATATCGCCGCCTACGCACCGGGCTCGTTGATTCGGAGCAGGCGAGTCGAACTGTCACTGTTCGGATCGGTCCGGCAGCAGGTCCAAGCCTGGCAGTTGGCCTACCGCAGCAACGACCTTTTCGGGCGGGCGGAGATCGCGATAACCACCGTCGTGCTCCCGGCTGGGGCTGTCGCGGACCCCGACCGTCCGCTGTTGTTGTTCCAGTCCGCAATCGACTCGGTGACCGAGCGTTGTGCGCCGTCCTACGTGTTGCGCCACCATACGCGGGCGCCGGGTTCGATCACCCGGCTCGAATGGCCGCTGATCGCGAATGCGCTCCGGCGTGGCTGGGCGGTCGGTATCGCTGATCACGGCGGTATGAAGGGAAGTTTCGGCGCGCCGCGGGAACCGGGCTATCGCAGCTTGGACGGGGCAAGGGCCGCGCTGTCGTTCATGCCGCTCGGCCTGCATCCGCGGACGTCGATCGCGTTGTGGGGGTACTCCGGTGGTGGCATGGCCACTGCGTGGGCCGCCGAGATGGCTCCGAGTTACGCGCCCGAGTTGAACCTGGTGGGTGCGGTGCTCGGCGCACCGGTCGGCGATCCCGGTGAAGTGTTTCTTCGCCTGCACGGCAGTCGATTCTCCGGCTTTCCGCTGATGGTGGTGGCGGCACTGCGTCGGCTGTATCCGGACCTCGACGCTGCCCTCGACGCCGATATTCTGCCCGAGGGACAGGCGTTGCTGGCAGCCGTCGAGAAACTTCCGCCGATTGTCGCGCTGCTGCGGATGTCGGGGCAGAGTTTCGACGAGCACCTACGGCGTCCGCTCGACGAGATTCTCGCCGAGCCGAAGATCCGAGCGGTGCTCGACGATCTGCGGTTGGGTTTGTCCGCCCCTGCCTGTCCGCTGCTGGTGATGCAGCCGGTCGATGATCAGGTGATCCATTGCGGCAGTGTCGACGAGCAGGTCGAACGGTACCGGGCTGCGGGCACCCACGTCACCTACGTACGCGACCGCATGAGTGACCACTTCACGTTGCTTCCGCTGTCGACCCCGATGAGTTTGGGCTGGTTGTCGGACCGTATCGCTGCCAATCCGTTGGCGCCACCGAGCACACGAACCGTGCTGTCATCGAGCATCTCAGCGCCGAGTCTGCGCGGACTGATCGGGGTGGTCGGTACCGCGCTGGCGGTCGCAACCGGGCGGCCGCTGATCGGTGCGCCGATCGCTTCGCGCGGACCTCACCCGGTAGAGAAAGCGGCCTAGGCTTCTGCCGACAATCGCAGCGCCCTCGCCAGCGTGGCGGGTCGATGAGATCGGTGCCGAAGGCTTCGGCGGTCGCTGCGTGGTCAGGGGTGGGTGGCGCTGCCTATACGGTCATGACCCGCAACAGCTAGCCTGATTCCCGATGAGACGCGCGACAGCCTTGATCTGGATCGTCGCGGCGGCGCTGATGGCCGCCTGTCAAACATCCGACGAGACCGCCCCACCCGAGCCGCCGCAGACCGTTCTGGCGTGCCAGGGCAAATTCGTGACCGGCCCACAGACGATCGCCGGATTCGACCTGTCGAAGTTCATGCAGCGCACCCGCCTCCCACCGGATGTCCGTATAGCGGCAGGAAGATCGGCGTTGTCGGCCGAGCGACCGGGCTCGGTCGACTTGTACCTCGAGCTCTGCCTGCCCGGCACGGCGACAATGAACGACCTCCTCCCGGTCGCCACCGACCTGGCTCACGACCTCAAAGCCGACGAACTCGGCTCCCGCACAGCCACCTTGACCATCACCTGCGTCTGCGCCCACCTCCCGAGACGGACCGAAGTACGCGACGAGGACTTCCTGGACCATCCATGGAACGGCACCCCGTCCCGCGAGGCCGAGTACCGGACCTGGACCAGGTCCGACAGATGAACCGCCTCGCGGAGCTGGTCATGACTGCCTCCCTGGCGTGTGTGACGGAGCAGCTGGTCATGCTGGGCGACTGAGGTTGAGGGGGCGTCCGGTGAGAGCTTCGCACGACGACGCGCGGTCAGCGACGGGATCGGCCGTTCACGGGATGGTGGGGTTCGGAGGCGCCTGCGCGTGACTATCCGCAGGGCACAATCCGATTTTCGTTGGTTAACCGCGTGAACGAGTCGACCGCAAGTTTGTATATTCGGACATGGCTGTTCTATCCCGGTGATATACCGATGGAGTAACCTACAAAGGTTCCCGTTAAAGTTTATGAATTCATATCAAAATATTTCAGGTCGGACTCGTGCTGTGAAAACTCGAGCACATGCCTCCGAGTTCCATTGATATATAAGTGTGTTCTGGCTGAGAAATTAGCCTGTGAGTGGCTTCTGGTCGAACGAGCTGCGCATACCCAGCCTCGTAGTGCGAATTATTTCTGTAAGCGTGACATTACTCGTGGGTCATGATCTGATGTGACCGGTCCCGCTCATGGGACGCATCACAATCGCACTATCGAGGATGGCAGTATGAGTTCCAGAATCTATCGGCCGCTGGCGGCGGCGGCGATCGCAATGTCGGCGACCGCGATCGGCGCCGGCGTGGCGTCGGCGGAGGCTCCGACGGCTGCTCCGGTGTCCGGCTCGGTGGAAGTGTGCTTGCCCATCCACTTGGGTCCGCTCGAGGTCGGCTTCTGCCTGTGATTTGTTCGCTGAACTCGTGATTCGGTGGCGAAGCGTGGGATCGCGCGGGTCCCTCGCTCTGACCACCGGCACGAAACAGTGTTCGGAGGGGCCCGGGGTCGATCGTCGTCGCCGGGCCCGTCCTTCGTGGTTGTGGGAGAGGGGCGGCGGTCATCCGGCCGAGGGTGTGTAGGGACCGGTAAATGGAGTATGGGCACAATGATCGAAACAATTGCCGACGCAACCACGTTTCGCCAGATCGTGCAACGCCGAGACCCGCTATTTGCGGTGCTGTTTCACGGCGGTCGCGACCCGAATTCGCACAAGATCAGACAGGTATTCGAGCAATTCGCCGGAACCCACGGGCGGTCGATTTCTTGCGCGACAATGGAGTACGACGACTGGTCGAGGGTGGTCGAGGACTATCGGATCACCGCCCTGCCTACCATTCTGATATTCACCGACGGTGAGCTGAGGGACCGGATCGTGGGCACCCGAACGCATCGGGAGCTGGTTACCTACTTCGCCGAGTACATGTCTGTCGCGTTCGGTCATCGGTCGTGACCGGGTCACGCCTGGATGACACCGGTTGCGGCCTTCGCGGCCTCAGGCCCAATCGCCGTGTCGCATTGGGAAATCAACCGGTTGCGCGGGCTTGGATCTCGGTGTCGGCGAATGCCGCGACCAGTCGGGCGGTCGTCGCGATCACCTCGTCGCGTACGCGCCTGTCCTCCAGTACGGCGGTGCGCAGGACGATGCCGAAACACGCGCTGATGATGGTGATGGTCAGCACGTCGTACTCGTCGTCGTCGCCGGGTCCGAGAGTTTGGATGATCTGCATTTTGACCAGCAGGCGTAGGCGTACTTCGAGCTCGGGCATGCCGCTGCTGTAGAAGTTCAACCCGGCTATCAGCGCGCGTACGAGTGGGACGTCGGTGACCATTTCGTCGACGATGGCCGCCAAGACGCCCGAGACGAGTTGTTGCACCGGGGTGTGGGAGAGGTCGTGGACGCGTTCGGTGAAGCGTCGTTCGATGTTGTTCTGGATGCGGGTGAGAAGTTCTTCGACGATCGTCGCCCGGTCGGGGAAGTATCGGTAGACGGTGCCGATGCTGACCCCGGCAGCGGCGGCGATGCGGTTGGTGGAGGTGTCGGTGATGCCGCGTTCGCCGAACAATGCTGCTGCGGCGTCGAGTATGTCCTCGCGTGTTGCTTTGGCGCGGTCTTGGGTGGGGCGCCGTCGGTTGTTCGATTTGGGCGGCACCCGTATCCTCCTCGAGCCCGGTGGCGATCTCAGCGTCGGCAAGTCTAGTGACGGTGATGATTGCCTGAAATGGGGCGAGGACCGGAATCCACGCAAGCTCCACGGTGGCCGGTCACGACCCCACCCGACGTTCGGTGACCATTCGCCGACCGGTAGAGGCAGGTCTCGCTGTGCCCGGTTCGAAGTTGCCAGAAGCTGACGACGGCGCGGACACGTCACTCGATTCATCCCCTCTGGGTGATGTTTCTCGCGGTCCCGACACCGACGATGGATGCGGCCGACCCTCACCGGATCATCTGCAATGGAGGCGTAATGAGCGTGTTGTCCAGCGATCTGCGAACCTTGAGCTACGAGGCGTATGTCTACCTGTACTCGCTGGTGACGATGGATGTCACTCGCCGTCAGCAGACGAACTCCCCGGTCGGTTCGACCCCGGGCTTCGGACCGCCGAACCAGTTCCACCACATGCTCGAATTGCCTGATGTCGATTTCCGCGCGGTCGTCCGTCCGAACTTCGACACCCTCTACTCGTCGGCGTGGCTGGACCTCACCGACGGTCCGGTCCAGATCCACATTCCCGACAGCCACGGCCGGTATTACATGATGCCGATGCTCGACGCCTGGACGGATGCGTTCGCCACCCCCGGCAAGCGCACGACCGGCACCGAAGCCCAGGACTATGTCGTCGTCGGGCCGAGCTATCGCGGGCAGGTGCCCGCGGGCATCCCGGTGATCGAGGCGCCGACCCCGATCGTGTGGGTGATCGGGCGAACTCAGGCGAACGGCCCCGACGACTACACATCGGTCAACGAGTTCCAGGCCGGACTACAGATCACCGAACTCGGCGACCGGCCGCCCTTCACACCCGATCCTGCCCTGGTCAGCGAGATCGAACCGCTCCGCAGGGTCAACGAGATGACCCCGACGGAGTTCTTCGGCCACGCTGCCACCGTATTGAAGACGGTGCCCGCTCACCCGACCGACTTCTCCATCCTCGCCCGGATCTCACTACTCGGTATCGTTGCCGGCCAGGACTTCGACGCGAATCGGTTCTCCACCGCCGAACTCGCCGAGATCGACGCGGGCGTCAGTGCCGCGCGCACCGACCTGCTCGCCGCACGAACCACGATGATCCCGCCCACCGACGGCTGGATGAGCGTCCTGTCCACCATCGGCGTCTACGGCAACGACTACTTCCGCAGGTCGGCGGTCACCCTGGTCGGGCTCGGTGCCAACCCCGCCGAGGACGCGATCTACCCGCTGCTGGTTCGTGACGCCGCGGGCAACCCGCTCGTCGGCGACAACGATTACATGCTCCACTTCGATGCCGGGAAACTGCCACCGGTCGGGGCGTTCTGGTCGGTCACGATGTATGACCTGGAGGGTTTCCAGATTGCCAACGAACTCGACCGCTACGCCCTCGGCGACCGCGATCGGCTGAACTACAACGACGACGGATCGCTCGACATCTACATCTCGCACAAGAACCCTGGCCCGGACCGCGAACCGAATTGGCTGCCCGCGCCCACCGGCCCGCTGGGCATCACCCTGCGCCTCTACGCGCCCGCCGCCGAAGCCTTGGACGGAACCTGGACCCCGCCGCCGGTCCACAAAACGTCATAACAGCGCCTTCACCCGTGCCGGGTGCCCGCACCGCGACAACGGCGGGGGGTGTGCGGACGAGGGTGAGTCGCGCGCCCTCACCGTCGTGCCGTGCGGCTCGGGCACAGAGGGCCGACGACCATCAGGCCCCGCGCTTCCGCTCGTCGGATCGACGTGACTCCGGAAACCTCGGGGCCGCCCTCGACCGACACCACGCCGCCGTCACCTATGAATCCGTCCGCGCCTACGCATTCGCCGCCGAGGACCGGCACCTCGGCCTCCACGACCGATCACCGGCCGCACCGACCCCAGCAGCGACAGGCCAGATCAGCGCCACCGCCAACCACAAGCGCACCCGCCGCGGCAACATCGGCTACTGGATTCTTGATCGCCACCGCGGCCTCGGCTACGCCAAATCCGCGGTCGCCCTGCTCACCGAACTCGGCACTGAGCTCGGATTCATCCGCCTGGAGGCTCTCATCGAGCCCGGCAACACAGCGTCCCAAACCGTCTGCAACACTTGCGGATTCGTCCGCGAAGGAATGCTGAGCCGCTACCACCGCATCGATGGGTCAACCGCGACATGATCATGCTCGCCCGGATCCTCCCAACCGAGCCCAACAGTTCCACCCCCTCATCAGACTCAGCGAATCCGCACGTGGCCAGATACTCCGACATCTGATGCGCCTCCCCGCTCGCTGTGAGCCGATCCTCGCCAGCAATCTGGCAGAACCCGACGGCAACAACTGCCATCAACTTGACGCACCCCAGTTCGCGACCGAGTCACTGCGTCACATCAACTGGCAGCGGAGCCCCTGACCGCGAGGCCCCGAGGCAGCTGTCAGGGGATTTCGGCGCGAATCGCGGAAGCCATGACCGTGCGGACCGGCACCGCCGGGTCATCGGTGATCCGGGTCATTCCGGCGAGACCGACACCGAGCATCAGCAGGCGGGCGGCGGCCGCTCGCGCCTGGGTCGCATCGGCGACGGCACGCGACAGCACGGTCGTGAGGACGTCGGTCAATTGCGTGAGGGTTTCGACATAGCTGCTCGCGACCGGGCCGCGCAGTTGGGCGTGCGCACCGGCCTCGGCCCAACGAGCCAGTGCGTGACCCTCGCCGTCGCCGACCAGGTCGGAGAAGAACAGTGTCAGCGCGGCGGCCGGCTCGAGGTCGAGGATTGCGTGCTGGTAGGCCGCTATCTCGTGGGCCGCGTACTGCCGCCACGCATCGGCGGCGAGTTCGTCGGTCGAGGAGAAGTGATGGTGAATCTGTCCTTGTGAGCCGCCGAGCTCGCTCGCGACGGTGCGCGCCGTCACCGCGCTCAGTCCATCTCGTGCCACCACCGCGGCTGCCGCCTCGACGATCGATTGACGGCGCGCGGCGCGGGCCAGATAAGCCATCGATCTCTCCATCGCACGTGTCGTTCGGCCTCGGACACCGAACGTCAGGGTGCGATCGTACGCGAGCGGGAAATGGACTGGACAGGCAATTTGTACATGGGTACAAATTGGCTATGTCCATTGCAATCCGCCCCTTGTCCACCCCAGACCTCGACCGCGCCGCGCAGGTACTCGGCGAGGCCTTCGTCGACTACCCCTGGACGAATTGGTGCGTCGCGGAAGACGATCACCTACAACGCATCTCGTCGCTACAGCGCATCTATCTCGAGCACATGGCGCTTCCGTACGGGAGCGCCTACATCGACACCACCGGCCATGGCGTGATCGCTTTCCTGCCGCCCGACACCCCAGCGCCGAGCGCGGCGGTGTCGGCCGAAATCGCGGACCTGCACGGCGACCGACTGGACCACCTGATGGCGGCCGAGGAACGAATGTCGACGCTGCCGGTGCCCGACGGCGCCTGGCTGTTGGCCACCATCGGTACCACACCACAATCCAGGGGGGCCGGCCTCGGCACGGCGCTGATGAAACACGGCCTCACCGAACTCGATCGAGCTGGACATGCCTGTTGGCTGGATACCTCGACCGAACGAAACCTCCCGCTGTATCAACGATTCGGGTTCTCGGTGGTCGACCACATCACGCTCGATGGTGGCCTGTCCGTGTGGCGAATGCACCGCCGCGGGGCCTAGCGAGCCGTGCCAGGCGAGGCCGATGTCGCAGTACGGGTCGCGGGATCACCCAACAGCCGCGACCCTGCTCGTTTCGGAGCTGTGTGTTGTCAGGGCAGCGGGCGTAGGCCGATGGCTGTTCGTGCGCTGACGTAGACGAGGCGGTCGTCGGGCTGGGACAGTGGCGTGCCGTTCGCGGTGAGGGCGTAGGGGTCTGAGTGGATGGCGCGGAAGGGGATGTCCCATAGTGGGTCGCCGGTGGTGGGGTCGAGGGCGGTGAGGCCGGTGGGGTGGGTGATGACGATCGAGTCGGTGGTGGTGGCGACGGTTTCGATGGGGGTGGAGTGAGGGCGTTGCCAGCGGCGGTGGCCAGTGTGCATGTCGAGAGCTGTCAGCGTTTGGGCTTCCGGGTCGGCCAGGAGGGCAGTGTCGTCGACGACGGCCACCAGGGTCGAGGTGGAAGTGGCCTCCAGGTCGGGGGAGGTCCACACGGTGGCGCCCGTGCGGCGGTCGTAGGCGTGGTTGCCGAGGACGACGGGGATCGTGTCGTCGGCGGGGTGATCGAGCAGGGTGCGGCCGGGGGTTTCGGTCGTCGGCAGTGGCTTGCCGCTGCGGTCGAGGATGTCGGTGCCGGTGTCGCAGGAGACGCGCCGCACCAGCGCACCCGCGAGGGCGCTCGACCAGCCGCAGCCCATGCGGGTGGTGGTCCAGGTGGTCGCACCGGTGTCGAGGGCGAAGCCTGCCAGGTCGCTGCTTAGCGCGAGCACGCCCTGGCCGTGCGTGACGTCGATGATGATGTCCATCAACACGTCCTCCCAGGCGCCGCCCAGCGCGAATTGGGTGGTCCAGAACCGATCCGGGTCCTGCAGCGTGCCCGCTCGCACCCGCACGTCATCGTCTTCCGCATTGCCCTCCACCAGATACACCCGGTCCTGGGTGGCGGCGATCGCGAACGGAGACCAGTCGATCGGGGTGCGTGTCGATTGTCCCGTGGACAGGTCGTAGCCGACGACGGCCGTACCGTCGGCGCTGAACCCCGTGAAGCACACCAGGTGCCCGTCGACGGGCACGTCGGCGCAACCACCGAGATCGGCGGCGGGCGCACGCCAGCGGATGCTCCCGTCGTATGCATCGATGCCGTACAGGGTCGAGGCGTCCTCGGTGCCGACCACGGTCACCAGGATGTCGTCGGTCGCGACGAAACCGGAGCTGCCGGAATCGAATTCGGTGCCGAACACCGGCGAGCGGAAGACCGCATCTGCTGACCCGGACAACTCGGCCGCGCTCACCGACCAGGCCAAACCGGGTGCGGCACTGTTGGTGCCGGTGATCTTGCGAGTGGTATCGGCGGGTTGCGACAACACCACCACCGCCCCGATGCCGGTGACGAGCGCGGCGACAGCGGCGACGATCAGCCCACGTAGCCCCGGCGTTGTCACGGCGTCACCGAACCCGGTGCGAGAGCGATCTTTTCGAGATGTTCGAACGGCATCGGTGACGACGGCCGTTCCGCTCGGCAGGTGACGTCGATGCGGGTGCCGTCCGGTTTGGTGAGAACGACGGTCCGCACGAATTCGTCGGCGGTGCGCCCGGATTGATCGGCGGTGGTGAAGTAGTCCTCGCGGGTTTCGATCACGGTGCCGTCGGCGCTGGTCCGTGTGGAGCCGCCATGCTCGGGTTCAGTGTTCGGCATCGGTTGTCCTGAGGCGATCGACACGGTCAGCGTGGATGGCTTCCCCGGCGTCGTGACCCGAACCGTCTGACACAGCCCGCCCCGACCGAAGTCGTCGGGTCGCATGTCGCCGAGCGGGCGGTCCGTGCTGATCCCGTCGAGCGCACCGGCCAGCGCCGCGTTCACCCGTGCTGCCACCGCTTCGTCCAGTGTCGGCGAATTGTCCACTCGCACATGACAAGGCGGCGGCGGTTCGATCGTGCCCGGCGGAATCGGATCGCCGACACCGAGCCCGTCGGCGAGCACGATCGCGACCAGCTCGTCCTTGGTGAGCGGTACGGTTCCGGTGGGCATCGACCCGGACGGCGCGTCGGTGGCGATGACCATGATCCGGCTGCCGTCGGGACGATAGGCTTGGGCGCTGCGTGACAATGTCCGGGTACCGTCGAGCTCCTCCCAGGTGTCGTGCAGGTCGACGGTCGAACCGTCCGGCATGGTTCGTCGCTCGTCGAGCCAACCCGCCGTGCACGCCGGGACCGGTTCTTCGGACTGCTCGACGGTGACCCACAGCGACCCGGCACCCGCGCCGCGCCGCAGGTCCGCTCCCGCACCAGTGAATCCACCGAACGGGCTGTCGGGTTCCCCGAGGATCGGTTCGAACAGCAGTGATCGGTCGGGCGACCCGAATCCGACCGTCACATCGGTCGGCAGCGCGGCACGCAGCGCCGTCGACATCGCGACAGCCTTCCGTCCGGAGAACCACGGATAGGCTGGATTGTCGTATTCGCCGGGGCCGAAAACCGCGCCGTACGTCTCGTCGGACGACGGCGCTTCGACACTCGAACAGCCCGGAATCTGCGTCGGAAACGTCACCGACGGTCGAACCCGGACCGGCGTCGGCAGCTCTGCCTCGGGCGTGACGGAAACAGTGGTGGTGGGCGGCGCGGTGGTGAGCTCGGGTTCCGGCTCGTGCAGAAGCCCTCCGACGATCACCCCACCGGCCACCGCCGTGAAGCTCCACAGGGCAACGGTCCACCCCGTTATCGCGCGTGTAGGCGTCTTGTCCGGCATCCGGCCTCCTCGGGAACGGCTCGGACAATACGCGGGCGCTGTCCGGATGGCTCAGAGCGTAGAAGATTCCGGTTCACCCTGTCCCGGCCCGATGAGCTCGTACAGGCACAGGTGATCGAGGTCTGTGGCAACAAATGGACAGTCGCGTTCATGGCTCGGCGGCGCGGTGTCGGCTGGGAGTCCGTCGCCGGGTGCGGGGATCCGGGATCGGGTGGACCGACCAGATGGTCGTGGACGTCACTAGCCTGGTTGGGTGGGAGCAATGGAGTTCGGTGGCACCGGATGGGATTTCGCGAGGCCGTCCGAGGGTGGGCGTGTGGGAGCAGCGATCCTCGGCTTCCGCATCGGGCAGGGCTTGGACCTGCGCGTCGCGGCGGCGCCGGCGGTCACCGTGGTGATCCACTTCGGAGATACCGAGCTCGTGGTCGACGATGGCGTCGGGCGGCAGAGGTTGACCGGACTCGTCGCCGGACCCGCGCTCGCGGCGATGCGCGTTCGTTGCGCGCGAGCCGAGTGTATCGAGATCCGTATGTCGCCGGTGCGCGCCTATTCGCTCTTGGGCGTCAGCCCGCGTGATCTGGGTTCAGGCGTGGTCGGTGCCGAGGAGCTGTGGGGTCGACCGGCTCGCCATCTGCGGGCCGCACTTGCCGCTGCCACGGATTGGGATGAGCGGTTCTCTCTGACGAAATCGTTTCTGGCGCACAGTGATCTGCGCCGCGTGCCGGATTCCGAAGTGGTCGCCTCTTGGAACGACATACTCGCCGCCCGTGGGCAGGTACGCGTCGCCGACCTCGCCCAGTCGTGCGGGTGGAGCCGTAAACGTCTTTGGTCGAGGTTCGAGTCGCAGATCGGCTTGACCCCCAAACGTGCGGCAATGCTGGTCCGATTCCGCTGTGCGGTAGACGGTTTGCTGGCGGGTCGGTCCGCCGCCGAGGTCGCCGCGGATGGCGGCTACGCAGATCAGGCGCATCTGCACCGTGACGTGTCCATCTTCGCAGGCAGCACACCCGGGGTGCTCGCCACGCGTTATCTGCCGGATATCGCGCGCTACCGCCACCGGGCGTGGGGAACATTTTCTCAATACTCGACGGGTCCGCTCGGCCGATAGTGGTGTTCGCCTCAGCCGAGGCGACGACCGCGAGAGGACATCTGCCATGAGTAATTCTTTTGATCCCGACGAACTACAGGCCGCACTCGAGGCGGTGCATCGCGCCGGAGTGCCGGGAGTGTTCGCCGAAGCGCGAGCCGGTGAGCAGATCTGGCGCGGCGCTGCGGGGGTCGCCGACCTCGCCACCGGTCGTCCGGTGACGGCAGATATGCGACATCGTGTCGGCAGTATCACCAAGACGTTCACCGCCGCGGCCGTGCTGCAGCTGGTCGAAGCCGGCGAGATCGGGCTCGATACGCCGATCGGCCACTATCTGCCGGATTTGGTCCCGGGTGAGCGCGGCGCGGCGATCACGGTCGAGATGCTGATCAACCACACCAGTGGTCTCGCCGAATACCTCCCACACGCCTACCCGTCGCTGGCCGCGTTCCCCGATCTGGCGAGGACGACACCGAAAAGCTTGGACGACAACAGGTTCAGCAAGTTCAGCTGGGACGAGCTGATCGGGTTGGGCGTCGCCGCACCCGCGGTCGGTGTCCCCGGCAAGCCGCCAGGGGTGTACTCGAACACCAATTACCTGCTGCTGTGTCGGCTGATGGAGTCGGTCACGGCGACTTCGGCGGAGAAGTTCATCACCCGAAATGTCATCGAACGTGCCGGTCTTCGCGATACCGAACTGCCCGCTGGTCCCGAGATCGACGGGCCGCATTCCCAGCATTACGAAGCGTGGTTCGGCATGATCGACCCGCCGCGCGACTACAGCGTTTACGACATGTCGTGGGTGGGCCCGTCGGCGTCCCTGATCTCGACCGTCGCCGACCTCAACCGGTTCTTCGATCTGCTCCTCGCCGGTGAGATCATCAGCCGCGCGATGCTGGAACGGATGCAGCGTACGGTCGCGGTGATCTCCTTCGAAGGCAAGACCGTCGACTACGGGCTTGGGCTGCACCGGATGGAGGTTCCAGGCCGTGGCACCTTCTGGGGTCACGACGGCTCGGTCTGGGGTGGTGGCGCCATCTCACTGACCAGCGCCGACCGAACCCGCCAAGCCTCTGTCGCGCTGAATCTCCAGCGCTGGAACACCTTGGCGCCGTCGGGCCGCCCACAACCGCACGCGATCGATGACGCTTTCGCTGCTCTCCTGCGAACACTGACCGGCGGACGCCCCGGGTCGTCACCGCGCTGAAGGTGCGAATCATGGCAGGGGTCACCGCGCCGCCGCACGTCGCGGAGTCGGCTGCGCGGTGGCGCGGTGATGCGGTGTTTACGCCTGGATTCATGGCGTTCACCGGCCGGATCGGCGACGCCGACCGGCACGCCCATGCCGCGGTCCAGGTGTTGTTCGTCGCCCGTGGTGGCCTCGTTCTCACCGATGCGCAGGGGCAGGCAACGCACGCCACGGCGGCGATCATCCCGCCCGGTGTTGTCCACCAGGTCACCGCGGAACCCGGAACATCCGGGTTCGCGGCCTTCCTCGATCCCGACTCCGCCACCGCGCGCGCCGCGCTGGCCCGTTTGGCCGGCTTGCCCTTTGAAGCCGCCACCAGTTGGGTCACCGCGGCATCCCCGCGTTCACCCGAGAACTCGCTCGATTCGCTCGGCGCTGCACGGCGGCGCTCGCATCCGGCGGTCGCCGACGCACTGCGCGTCGCGGCCGGTTGGCCAGGGGGACCACCGTCGTTGGTCGAACTCGCTGCCCGGGTGGGGATGTCGGCGAGTCGGCTCGCGCATGTGTTCACCGCCGAGGTCGGCTCGGGATATGCGGCGTGGCGGCGCTGGACTCGGCTGCAGCGCGGTTTCACGGTTGTGCGCGAGGGCGGTTCGCTGACCGAGGCCGCCTACGCGGCCGGGTTCGCCGACAGCGCACACCTGACCCGTACGTGTCGGGAGTTGATCGGTATCACCCCGACCGAAGCACTCATCGCCACCGGATGGCGTTCGCCACCGGCACAGGTCAGCTGATTTCTTCAAGCCGATACAGGTACCGGGGCGCGACGCTGAATCCATGTCCGCACTCGTTGCTTCACTCATTCGCTACGGCTACGCCCCGTTGATGCTGATCGGCATCAACGGGGCGGGTATCGCCGTGGCCGCCACCGGCGCCCACAAACTTTGGCTGCTCGCCTTGCTCGGCATCGCTGTCGCTGTGTCGTTCGCCGCCGAGGCGCTCCTGCCGTACCGGGCGGATTGGAATACCTCCCACGGTGATTTCGGCCGTGACACCGCGCACAGTGTCGTCAACGAAACCGTGGTCCTGGGCAGCGTCGCCGCTATCCCGGTGCTCGCCGCGGTGATCCCCGGCGACGGGATCTGGCCTGGCAGTTGGCCTTTCGTCGCCCAGGTGCTGGTCGCGATCCTCGTCGCCGACTTCGGGATCACTCTGGCGCATTACGCGAGTCACAAGGTCGCGATCCTGTGGCGCTTCCACGCGGTACACCACAGTGTGCAACGGTTCTACGGGCTCAACGGCCTCATGAAACACCCGCTGCATCAGACCATCGAGATGACCGCCGGAGTCACCCCGCTGCTGGCGGCGGGGATCCCCGTCCCGGTCGCGGCGGCATTGTCACTGGCGGTGGCGGTGCAACTGCTGCTGCAACACTCCAATGCCGACTATCGCGTCGGCCCCTTGAAATATGTTCTGGCGCTCAACGAAGGCCACCGCTTCCACCACCTCAAATGGGCAGGCATCGGTGACGTCAACTTCGGGCTGTTCACCCTCGTCTGGGATCACCTGCTGCGCACCTACAGCTACGACCCGGGCCGACGGTTTTCCAGCGCCGATCTCGGTATGGCGGCCGAACCCGACTACCCCAGCGGCTATCTCGCCCAACTCGCGAAACCGTTCACTCGCTGAGCAGCAGACAGCGTGACCGCGACCTCTGCGCGGGGTCGGACAAACTCACCCGCAGGGTGGAAGGGCGATCCGTGCTGCGGGCGAGTCTGTTCGCGGCGTTGGTACCGGCCGCCCGAAGGCTGCGTCTGTGACGATACGAATCGTGCGGGTTGTTGCAGGTGACCTGGTCCGTATATTGCGAGAGTTCACATCGGATCAGCCCTTGCTTTGTCTCTGAATCGAATCCGATCGCGAACATGATCTGCCGGTATGGCATGGGCGAAGGTGTAATTACCCAGTAGGCGCTGGGAGATTCTCAAGAATTTTTCCTCGAAGCTGTGGAGTTTCCAGACATAGTTTTCCGAGCGATCGAAGCGGCGTCTACTGGATTGACCCGCCATCCGGAAACTCCGATGTTGCCAGGCCTGTACGGCGGGAACCGCGAGGAGGATCGAATGAACGACAACGCCGTCTTCGTCGTCGACCGGCTGCAACTCGTCGGCATCCTGAGCGCCGCCCGTGCCAGAGCGCTCGACATCGCCACCGCGCACGGTCTCCGGATCGTGCATACCATCGTCGAACCGGATATGGACCTCGAGTCGTTGCTCGACTACATCGAGACCCACCAGATCGCCGTGGCCATCACTCCCACGTATCGACATATTCAGAACAACCCGGCATGGGTGCGAACCCGGTGCGATCTGATCACGACGGATCCGCCGTCCTACCAGCGCCGTCAACAACGGCTGGTCGTCTCCTGAATCGCCGACGCGGGCGCGAATCGCAAGGAAACATGCAAGACAACTCGGGTGACCCTGTCGAATCTCTCAGGTCCGGCAATCCCGACAATCAGGCTGCACGTGCACACCAACACCGTCGACTACCGGCTCAGGCAGCTGGTCAAAGTTGACCGGAAACTGGTCCGCGGGCCGCGTTCGTTTGTCCCAGACGTTCTTCTACACCGCGCCACCCGCCGAGCGCGAGTACGGCGGCGCGTAAGGACTATGCCGAAACACGCACTGATGATCGTGATGGTCAGCACATCGTGGTGGACGAGAACCTGCCGGTGAACATCCGCGCTCTTGGAGCCCCGGGTGTGGCCCGGTGTCGGGTATCCGCCGATGAACCTCGAGTACGGACCTGTGCTGACGCGACGGTCACCCGTGACACTCGACCTCCGCCCGACCCCTGACCGCTCAGCCGCCGAGGGTGTCGGTGAGCGTGCCGATCGCGTAGGTCACTGCCATGGCCAGTGCGCCGCCGACGACGACCCGCAGCACTGCTCTGCCTCGCGCGCTTCCGCCGAGTCGCGCGCTCAGCGACCCGGTGAGCGCGAGCGCTACGAGTACTGCCACGAAGGTCACCGGCACCCGCCACTGTGCCGGCGGGAGCACGATCGCCAGCAGGGGGAGCAGTGCTCCGCAGGTGAACGCGATCGCTGAGGAGCCTGCGGCGGCCCATGGATTGGTGAGTTCGCTCGGGTCGAGTTTGAGTTCGGCTTCGGCGTGGGCGGTGAAGGCGTCGTGGGCGGTCAGTTCCTCGGCTACCTTGCGCGCGGTTGTCGGGCTCAGGCCCTTGGCCTGGTAGATCTCGGTGAGCTCGGCCAGTTCGTAGTCGGGGAAGTCGGCCAGTTCCCGCCGTTCCTTGGCCAGCAGCGCCTTCTCCGAATCGCGTTGAGTGCTCACCGATACGTACTCACCGGCCGCCATCGAGATCGCGCCCGCGACGAGTCCGGCCACGCCCGCGGCGAGGATCGTCGTGCTGTCGTTCGTTGTCGCCGCGACACCGACCACCAGTCCGGCGGTGGAGACGATGCCGTCGTTGGCGCCGAGTACCCCGGCGCGCAGCCAGTTCAGCCGGGAGGCGAGGCCCTCGGCATGGGGTTCGTGCGGGTGGGTGTCGGTCGGCGAGTCCTGCACCCGATCAGCCTAAACGAGCTCGTCGCACCGCTGGTTCACGAAGACTTCGACGTGGCCGACGTCTTGGCGTGTCTAGGCTGTCGAGCATGACGAAGTCGGGGGTGTCGTCGGAGGCGGTCGAGATATCGCGAACATGGCAGTACGTCATGCGTGCGACAACTGTGGCGTCGTGCTTCGGGATCGCGGTGTTGTTGTTCGAGGTGGTCACCGACTACACCTTGATGGCTCTGCTGCTGGCGGGTGCTGTGCTGCTCGCGGCTGGGGTGGCGTGGATGGTTCTCGCCCCGATCGGTTGCGCGAAGTATCGCGAGTATCGGGCTGTCGTGACCGCTCCGCTCGTGGTGGGGATCGGTGTAGCACTGGTGTTTTCGGGAGTACCGGACCGGCTCGCCTGGTGGTTGTCCGAAGATTCGTTCACGCGTGCTGCGCAGGTGTGCGCGAAGGGTGGGGCGACCTGGTTCGGTGTGATGCACGTCGACAACGTCTATCCATACGACGGCGGGTGCATTTTCGCGATCTACCCCACCGACGGCGGTGTCGCCTACTTCGCTCCCGGATCGACACCGCCGAGCGGACCGCCGCGCCCCTATGAACACGTGTACGAGCGCTTCGCCCCGAACTGGTACCGCTACAGCACACCGATCTTGCACGACTGACTTCCTCCGCTGCCTGTCCACGGGAATTCGGCTGAGCCTCCGGGCATCTCGGGTGCGCGGTAGGGTCCGGGCGTGGCGACGATACGGGAGCTTCAACGGCACGACTGGCGAGGTTCGAGGCCGTGGTCGAGGCGATTGACGATCAGCGCGTGCGTCACAGGTTTCGTTGTCGGCGTCGTGTCTGTCGTGGAAGCCACGTCACCTGATCCGATGGTGTGGTCGGTTGGATGGGTTGTTCTGGTAGGGCTTTCGATCTGGTGGGTGTATCTGGTCATCGGGTTCGCGCCGACAACACCTCGCGGTTTGATGCTGGTCGCGGTCCAGCCGCTGCTGGTCTTCTGCGGGTTCGTCGGTGAGGTCAACAACCTTCCCGAGCGGATCGCGTGGCGCGTCTCGGAAGACGCGATGACTGCCGCGGCCCAGGTCTGCGAGCCTGCTGGAGATCCGCGGTGGATCGGCATGTTCCGAGTCGATGCGGTGCGTCGCGACAGCGACGGAGCGTGCGCCTTCGCCATCGGACAACGAAGTGACACCGACGGCCTCGCGTACTTCGCGCCGGGAACGAACCCACCCGATGACACACAGCAGCGCAGGGCCCACGCCTATTACCAGCCGTTCGACGGCAACTGGTTCCGGTACGAGTTCGCGCCTGGATACATCGACTGAACGGATAATGCTGGGCCGCAGCACAAGTCGAGATCGACCCCGGTCACGGGCAAAGGGCACGGCCTTCCGCGCGGCGGCTGTCACCGGATGTGGTTAGAGTCCGTGGCGTGTCTGTGAATGTCGGTGTCTTCGTGGAGATCTCCGGGTTGCGCGACGATCGGGAGCAGGTGGGGATGACCACGTTGTTGACCGAGGTCGTGCGGGCGGAGCGGTTGGACGACGAAGTGTTCGTGAGTATGCGGGGCGAGGGGGACGACCTTGCCGTGTGCGCCGATTCCGGCGACCACAAGGTGATCTTCGCCGGGTTCTTCCGGTGGCAGGCCGACTTCGAGCGGCGGCTCACGACGCGGGCGACGCAGCTGGTGCCGCATGCGCGGGTGCGCTTCGGGTGGGAGCACGAAGATGATTTCTGATCCACGCGTCGACGGCCCATGGGCCGACCAGCTCCCCGACCCGGTGCCGGTGGTGCATCGAGACCTCGAGGTGCGCGTCGGCGGCTGGGACTTGACGACGCTCACTCGTGAGCACCTCCAGTACTGGGTGGGTTGTATCCCTCTGCAGTTCGGCAACACCTTCATGGTCGTGTCGCGCAAGGATCAACCAGGATTCATCCAGACCTACCGCAACGGCGCTGACGACTACGACCTCGAATTGTCGGACGCACCCCCTGAGGTCAGGCGCACTGTCATCCGGGACGAGGCACAACTCGTCGAGATCCTGTGGGCTTGGCTCGAAGGCGATCGCGAAACGGTCGACGCCCTGGATTGGGGTCCTCTCGAGCAACCGTGACAGACGGGCTGACGAGCAAGGGGTTCGCGAGATACGCGTGGTGGTCAGGTGGGGCTTGCCACCGGGTACCGTTGGGCGGTGAACCCAGCCGACGCGCGACTCCTCAAAGACGGTGACCTCGATACTCGCGAGGAGAACCTGCGGCAGCTGCTGCTGCGAACCGAGAAGGGTGACGCATCGGTGGCGGAAACTCTGCGTGCGCTCGTGCGGGACTATCCCGACTACCACCGGTCGCTGTACAGCCGGGCGCTGAATCGGGCTGGACTCTTCGGCGACGACACTCTGCGCGAGCCGCTGCTCGCCTCCCTTGCAGACACCCGCTACAACTGCCAGGCGTGGGCGGCGATGGGCTGTGCTGCCCTGGGGTTCCACGACGCGGTCCCGGGACTGGTCGCGATGCTCGACCACCCGCAAGACATCGCCCGCGACCAGGCGATCATCGCGCTGGGTGTGCTCGGCGACGAATCGGTGGTTCCGGCCCTCGTGCCCCTGCTGAGGGACTCGAACAGCGGAATGCGCGAGCGTGCCGCCGAAGCCCTCGGCATGATCGGCGGCGACGCTGCACTGGCCGCCCTCTGGGACGAATTCGAGAACCGCCGCTACTACCGCATCGGCTACATCGCCAGCGCACTGTCCGAATTCGCCCCGGAGATCATTCCGCGACTGATCGAAGCCGCCGCGAGCGAGGACCCCGACCAGCGCTACTGGGCGGCCGTCGCCCTCGGCTCGACCGGCGACGACCGCGCGGTGCCGACACTGGAACGGCTGATGGCCTCCGACCGCGGCTCGACGGTGTTCGACGGCATGGTGAGCGTTGCCGCGAAGAAGGGCCTGCGCACACTGCGCCGCATCCAGGCCGCGATCGCCGCCCGCGAATCCTGATCGACCGGCACGTCGGCGCCGGTCCCGCACGGTTCTCCCGCGAGCAGGTCAGCTCCGCGGCAAGTGCGGGTCCATCCAGCGCAGCATCCGATCCACCGAATCCGCGCAGTCACCGTGCGCCCCTGACTCCGCCCATTCGATCAGCGCGGCGAAGGTGGCGGACTGGTAGGCGGTCGCCATGGCCCGGCAGATGGCGGCGGGGGAGTTGGGCAGCCGATCGGCGAGGTAGGCCGAGAGCGTATCGATCCACGGTCGATAGATCCGCGGTGCGGTCGCGGCCAGTTCCGGCTCCGACGAGATCAGCCGCAGCCAATCCGGCGCCAGCTCCTGGATCCGTGGATCGCGCGACACCGATTCGACGATCGCGGTCCTGACCACCACCGCGGGCGCCTCCTCGGCGGCGGCCCCGGCGAGTGTCGCACGCAGCCGCTCCGTCGCCGGTGCGACACCGATCCAGGCGATGTCGGATCGGGACGCGAAGTGTCGCAACAGGGTTCGCGTGCTCACGCCTGTGGCCTCGGCGAGCTCGTTCCAGCCGGTGGTGGCGAACCCACGCTCGGTCCACAACCGCAGCGCACCGGCGGACACGGCCGCGGTGTCCAGCACGGAGGGGCGGCCGGGACGGCGAGCGGCTGGCTGGGTCACGGCGAAAGCCAAACAGTTTTGGCGAAGTGTGTCAATATCGGTGGGCCGTCACCGAAACAGGAGAAAAGTATGGATTTCGTCAACTCGTCCGCGATCGTCACGGGCGGCGCGTCGGGCCTCGGCTTGGCGACCGTGCAGGAATTGCACGCCAAGGGCGCCCAGGTCGTCATCGTCGACCTGCCCTCGTCCAACGGCGCGGCCATCGCCAAGGAACTCGGCGAGGGTGCGGCTTTCGCGGCCGCGGATGTGACCGATGAATCGGCGGTGGTCGCGGCACTCGATGTCGCCGAATCGCTGGCCCCGCTGCGCATCGCCGTGAACTGCGCCGGAATCGGCAACGCGATCAAGACGGTCGGCAAGAAGGGCGCCTTCCCGCTCGCCGACTTCACCAAGGTGATCAACGTGAACCTCGTCGGCACCTTCAATGTGATCCGGCTGGCCGCCGAACGCATGTCGGCCACCGAACCCGTCGGTGAGGAGCGCGGCGTCATCATCAACACCGCCTCGGTCGCCGCCTACGACGGCCAGATCGGCCAGGCCGCCTACTCGGCGTCCAAGGGCGGCATCGTCGGCCTCACCCTGCCGGTCGCACGCGACCTGGCGAGCTTCAAGATCCGCGTCGTCACCATCGCGCCCGGCCTGTTCCGCACGCCGCTGTTCGAGACGCTGCCCGAGGAGGCCCTGCAGTCCCTCGGCGCCCAGGTCCCGCACCCTTCGCGCCTCGGTCAGCCGGCCGAGTTCGCCGCACTGGCCCGCCACATCGTGGAGAACCCGATGCTCAACGGCGAAACCATCCGCCTCGACGGCGCCATCCGCATGGCCCCGCGCTGAGTCGGACTGTGCCGCAAGGCATCCGGCCGCGACGTCTGCGTGGCCGGATGCGGTTCGCCTCGACGTTGTTCAGCGAAGTGCGTTGTCATCTGTCCGTTATCACAACGTTGTGCACTCGAAGCCGGTTGCTATGGTGAGGACGCAAGAGTGTTCGTTCGGATGAAGGAAGACAATGGGAAGCACTGTCCTCGACGTCATCGCTTTGGTGACGAACCGCGCTGCGGAGTTCTGGAACTGGATGGCGACCGGATCGTCGGGGTTCCCGCCGCTGTGATCGGCTGATACACCATATTTGTCTACGAAACCTCCGAAGGCCCTTGGGTTTTCGGGGGTTTCGTGGTTTCCGGGGCGGGTTTGTGTCGTACCCCGGCGCTACCGTTGGCGCACAACCCGAGTCGAGGAGGGTGACGATGACCGACAGTATCGAGGGTGCCAGGGAACGGGCGAGGCGCCCGGAGGATCTGAGCAGACTGGTGGTCGAACGGTTGAACGCCGGCGATGTGGACGGCCTGGTCGAGCTGTACGAGAGCGACGCGGTACTCGCGTTGCCCGACGGTGTTGTCGCCACCGGGATCGAGGAGATCAGGGCCGCCTACGCCCGGCTCGTCGCCGACCGTCCGGTGTTCCAGCCCGGCCCGCAGGCACCGGCATTACGCGCGGGCGACCTCGCGCTCACGTCCTCCCGACTGCCCGGCGGTACCGGGGCGACCGTCGAAGTGGCGCGCAGGCAGCCCGACGGGACATGGCGCTGGATCCTCGATCAACCCAACGTGCTCGGATGAGCGTGGCGCACAACCGTTTCGGTGCGTCAGTTCTGGTTGAGGCCGGTGGAGAGCACGACGACGACCTTCTCGTCGGTGACCTCGCTGACGCGCACGTCCATCCCTTGCGCGGGCTGGGATTCCCCGGCGGGCACGGTCACTTCCTGACCGCCGATGCGCAGGGTGACGATATTGCCGTTCACGGCGACCAGTTCGGCGTCGATGCCGAGTACCGACGCCTTGGCGTTCACGCCTCGGTCGAAGGTCACGGTGCAACCGCTGACGGTGCATTCGGAGGTGGTTCCCGGCCCGGTGACGGTGCAGGCGGTGGCGGAGAGGGGGAGCAGCAGGGCGAACGCGAGGAGCGTGATCCGCCGTCGAACAGACATGCGATGAGTGTAATCGGGATTCGAACCGGCAACGGATCGGTCTCGTCGGGTTGGTCCGTGATCTCGGCGGGGTAGTTCTTTACCGAGAGGGTAGCCAGGCATCGCAGGCGGAGGTGCGAGACATGGACATGAGCGCGATGACGACGGCGAGTCGCTGGTGGTGGCGGCCGGGGTGGACCCCGGGCCGTTCCTTCTACGACTGGCAGGTGATGCCGACGCAGCCCGTCGCCGACAAGCTCGTGGAGATCTTCGCCCCTACTGTGGCGCGGGTGCCCGGTCTCGAACAAGTCGACGCGCCGCGTCTGCGGGTGGAAGTGCAGGGCGTGGGCTTCGTCGACGGGGTGAAGGGCGTCGATCTGGCCCGTCTGGTCGAGGGTTCGCGCAGCCTGCTCGCCGAGCACGCGCCGTTTCCCATCACCTTCGGCCCGCCGGTGGTCGCCGCCGACGGGGTGCGATTACCCATCGCGTTGCCCGAGGAGTTGCTGCGTGTCCGTGAGGACCTCACCCGCGCGTTGACCGACGTCTGGATCCGGGAGCGTGTTCCCGAGTTCGGTGAGCCGTTGCTCCCGTACCTGGCGCTGGCCTACACGAAGACACCGGTGCCGGTCGGCGAGATCGAGAACGCGCTCGCCGCCGACGGGTTCGCCGACTTCACCCTCGACGACACGGTCTCGTCGTTGTCGCTGGTCGAGTTGGTGTGCGAGAACGGCCGGTACGACTGGTCGGAAGTGGTGTCCGCCGAGTTGTCGCGCGACCCGCATCCGCTGCTCGAACGCCTCGGTGCGGGGACCGCGCTGGCCGGTTCGCCGCGCTAGTCCTCGGTCGGCTCGGCCTCCGGTGCCGTCAGACGGACGACACCGGCGTCGAGGTCGAGATCGAGGTGGGGTTCGCGGCCCTGGCCGTCGCTGTCACCGCTGCCCTCGTGCTGCAGCTTCTTGCCAGGAAACATTTCACCCATGATGCCCACGCCTCCACGATAGTCGCGGCAACCACCAGTTCGCCGGTCCCATGAGCTGGACCAGGGCGGGAACCAGCAGCATGCGCACCAGGGTGGCATCGAGGATCAGGGCGATGATCATGCCGATGCCCAGCAGACGCATGGGCGTGAGCGGTGACAGCGCGAACGCGCCGGTAACCAGAACGAGCAACACGGCGGCGGCGGTGATGACCCGGGCCGTCCGCACGGTGCCGACGCGCACCGCCGTCGCCGTGTCCGCGCCCGCGCGGTGCGCCTCGGCCATCCGTGACAGCAGGAACACCTCGTAATCGGTGGACAACCCGAAAACCACCGCGATGATGAGCACCGTCATGCCCGCCGGCAGCGGCCCGTGACTGATGCCGAGCAGGCTCGCACCGTGACCGCCGACGAAGATCCAGGTGAGCACCCCGAAAGTGGCGGCCAAGCTGAGAAACGCCATGGCCACGGCTTTGAGCGGCAGGATCACCGAGCGGAACGCCACGGTGAGCAGCACCATCGTGACCAGCACCATCACCGCGATCATCAGCGGCAGCCGATCCAGGGTCGCGTCCACACTGTCCAGGGTGGCCGCGGTGTCACCGCCTACCTCGACCGTGGTGGCGCCCGGTACGGGCAGCTCGCGGATGGCGCGGACGGCGGCGATGGCCTCTTCACTGCGGTCGGCGTGGGTGAGGAAGACGTGGAGGACGACGAAATCGTCGTCGCGTCCCACCTGGACGACATCGTCGACACCCGCGACGCCGCCGATCGCGTCGAGCGCGCCCGACACGGCCGCCGATTGCGGTGGGCCGTCCAGACCGCGCAGCAGCACCGTCGCCCCGCTCGCCGCCGCGGGGAATTGTGCGGTCAGCTCCTCGACCGTGTGACGCATCGGGCTGTCGGCGGGCAAGGCGCGGTGGTCGATCTCGCCGAGGCGGATACCGGCCAGCGGTGCGGCGAGGACGAGCAGGATCGCGCCGACGGCGATCGTCACCGTTCCCGGCCTGCGTAGCACCGCGTCGACCACCCGACCCCAGAAGTGCTCGGTGCGTGTGGTCGGTTTCGCGCGCCCGACGCGGGCGCCGAAGAGCACGAGCAACGCCGGCAGCACCGTGAGCGACAGGGCCGCGGCCAATGCGACCGCCGCCACCGCGCCGATACCGAGCGAGCGGAGCACGGCTTGCGGGAAGACGAAGGTGCCCGCGAACGCGCAGATCAGCAGCGCCGCCGACACAGCGATCGTGCGACCGGCACTGGCCATCGTCCGGCCGACCGCGGCGCCGATATCCCCGCCCGCACCGTATTCCTCGCGGAACCGGTTCACCAGGAACAGCCCGTAGTCGATGGCCATGCCGAGCCCGAGTAGGGACGCGATATTGACCGCGAAAGTGGTGACCTCGGTGACTTCGGTCAGCAATCGGATGGCACCGAGCGCACCACCGACGGCGAGCATGCCGACCACCACCGGCAATGCGCCCGCCGCGATGCCGCCGAACACCAGCACCAACACCAGAAGTGTCAACGGCAGCGAAATCGACTCGGCCACAACGAGATCACGCTGGGACCGGTCGATGATCTCGGCATTGAGCGCGCTGTAGCCCGACAGCCGGGTTTCGACACCGGGCACCCGCAGGGCCTCGGCGACAGCGGGATAGGCGGCGATGCGGGCGGTGTCGTCACCGGCGGTGTACACCACGGCCACCGCGTGCCTGCGGTCCTCGGAGACCAGGAAGTTCTTGCGCGGCACCACTGCCGACCAGTAACTCTCCACGGGCCGGGCGAGCAGCGCCGGGTCGATGCGGTCGACGGCGGTGCGCACCTGCGGGCCGATCTCGTCGATCGTGCGTCCCTCGGGTGCGGTGTAGAGCGCGACCACATCGGGGCTCTGCGGGCCGAGCTGTTCGGTGACGAAGCGGTCGACCAGGGCGGATTCGCTGCCGCCGTCGATGAACCCGCCCGCACTGAGGCGTTCGGTCACCGTCGCACCGTATGCGGCGCACAACCCGATGAACACCACGACCACGGCGAGGACGGTGCGCGGCCGGGCCGTGACGAACCGGGCGAGTGTGGTCACCGCGCCGAATCCACCACGGGTAGTTCGGCTTCCAGCATCGCGACGATCCGGTCGAGCAGGGCTTCCAGCCGTGCTTCGATCCCGGCACCGTTGCGGGCCGACACGGTGAGCTCGGTGTGGCCGTCGAATTCGGTGAGGCCGAACAGCAACGGCATGGCGACGCTGTGCTGGGGGAGCACGAACAGGCCGGTGGGCCGGAAACCGGGGACCGCGAGGTCGTCGGAGGTGAATCGGCCCATGTGGGAGACGGTGGCCGAGGCCAGGTTGCGGCCCAGCCGCGCGCCGAGCCAGTTCGTCGTCCGCAGCACTGCCCGATTGACCGGGTCCGGGACCAGGGTGATGCGGGTGTTGGCCAGCTGATTCAGTTCCCGCCGCTGCGCGAGCCCGGCTTTGATGTCGTCTTTGACCTGCGTCCAGTCCTGGCCCGGTGCGATGTCGAGGAACAGTGGCAGCGCGAGATTGGCGGTCGAGCGCATCGCCGGATCGTGACGGCGCAGGTCGACGGGCATCATGATCCGGGAAGTTCCCGGGGTCTCGGCGGCCAGCAGGGCGCAGACACGAGCCAGCGCACCGGGTCCCGCGGCCTGTACGCGCCGGTGCCGCAGCAGATGCCGGGCGGTGCCGCGCCGCTGCCTGCCGCGCCCCACGGCGCTGCGGTAGCGCGGAATCATCGGAGTCGGCTTGCCCGGCGCACCGACCCGGTCGACAAGTTGCTGATCGGCCACCGGGTCCGGTTGCGGAACAGGGTCGGCGCCACGCAGCGCGCGCAGCACATTGGTCGCCCACAGCACCATGCCCATACCGTCCATCACGCCGTGGAACACGCGGAATACCAGGGTCGGTGTGGTCGCGGTGAGCAGCAGCACCTCGACGGTGGCATCCGGGGTCGGCCCGATGTCGCTGGTGAGTACCGGATCGGATTCCAGTGCGGGATAACAGAATTCGTGGTCGTCCACCACCCGGACGGCGGGGGCGATGCCGCTGTCCACCCAGATATCGCCCTGCCTGCGCAGCCGCGCGCCCGGTGTCACGTCCGCCGCCGCAGCAACTGCCTGGCGCAAGCGCTGCGGGTCGATCGTGCCCTCACCCGGCACGACGAGCTGCATGAGAAAGGGCGGGGCGAGGGTGCGCATGGGGAAATACATGCGTTCGGTGGTCGTCACGGGTCGACGGAAGACGGAGTCGCCGTTCATGATTGCCTCTCGGGTTTTACCGCAGGTGCCCGGCGAGCGACTCGATGCCGCCCTGGTCGTCGAGCCAGGCCGAGAAGGTGGACAGGCCGGTGGCACGGTCGACGACCGGGCGGTAGCCGAGGTCCGCACGGGCCGCGCGGGTGTCGTAGGTGGCGGTGCGGGTCATCAGGGCGACGGCGTAGCGCGACAGCGGCGGCGACCAGCGCCGCGCGACGGCCGGAATCCGCCACACCGCCTCGATGGCCGCGACAACGGCGGCGAGGACACGCGGATTCGGCCTGCGCGTCGGCCGCTGGAGGCCGAGCCCCTCGGCGACCTCACCGAGGAACCCCCACACATCGGTCTTCTCGGCATCGGCGATGAAATACGCCTTGCCACCGATGTTCTCGGCGCTCAGCGCGAGCAGGCAGGCGTGGACGATATTGTCCACATGGCACAGCGACGCCTCGATCGTCCGGCCGTACGACAGGTCGGGCAGGGCACCGTCGGCGGTGCGGGCGAGCAACCGCACGATCGGGCCCGACCGGTCACCGGCACCCCAGATCGCGCGCGGACGCAAGGCCACGGTGCTGAATTCGGCGGTGTTCGCGGCGAGCACAGCCTGTTCGGCCGTCGCCTTCGTCTCGGAATAGTGATTGAGGTAGCGGCGCGGATAGGGCAGCGACTCGTCGACGTCGATCTGGTCGCCGCCGTCACGGTCCATCAGGGCACTGGGACTGGAGATGAACACGAATCGGTGCGCACCGCCGCGGCGGGCGGCGTCGAGGAGCAGTTCGGTGGCGCGCACGTTCTCCACCCAGAACTGGGCTCGAGTGCCGCGTTCGTCGACGCGGGCCGCGCTGTGGATGACGGCGTCCACACCGTCGGCGGCGCGGCGCAGCGAGTCGGCGTCGGTCAGGTCGCCTTCGACGATCGTGACGGCGTCGCGAGCGGCGCCGAGGTCGTCGAGCACACTGGTGCGCCGCACCAGGATCGATACGTCGTGCGTACCGTCGGCAACCAGGGCCCGCACGATGGCGCCGCCGAGGAATCCGGACGCGCCGGTGACGAGAATCTTCATGAGCTCAGCTTCTTCGTTGCCCAACGGGCGAGTTCTTCGCGGCCGATCTTGGCGTTGTGCCGGATGTCGACCGGGAAGCCGGGGTGGATGAGGAAATCGGTGATCGGTGCGGCGGTGTCGAACGCGGCGGCGCGGTCGCGCAGGCGCAGGTCGACGGCCACCGCATCGGCACCCGGCTCCAGTTCTACACACAGCACCGGCCGGTGCGCACCGGGTTGGCCGACACCGACCAGCGCCGTGCGCGACACACCACGTACAGCGTTGAAGACCTGTTCGACCTGCACGGTGAACATCGGCCCCGCAGTGGTGCTCAACCGCTGGCTCTTGCGCCCGCAGAACCACACGCGGCCCTGCTCGTCGATCCAGCCCAGGTCGCCGGTGCGGTGCCAGACCCGGTCACCATCGGCGATCTTGCCCAGTGCATTGGCCTCGGCGGGCCAGTAGTAGCGGGTGCTCACATTGGGTCCGGCTACGACGATCTCGCCGATTCGGTCGGTGGGTTCGGCGTCGGCGAGATTCTCGATCGGGGCGTCCGTGACGGCGACGAGGCGCACCTCGACATTGTCGGTGGGGCGTCCGATGCAGGTGCCCTCACCGTTCGCGGCCCGTTCGACCAGGCCGTCGAGCAATTCCCGCGATTCGATCGTCGTCATCGGCAGCGCCTCGGTGGAACCGTAGCCCGCGAAGATCTCGACATCGGGGCGCAAGACCTCGCGCAGCCCGGCGATGCACCACGCGGGCACCGGCGCGCCGCCGGAGAAGATGCTGACCAGGGAGTCGAGTTCGACGGGGTGCGCGCGCAGGTGGGCGAGCAGCGGGATCAACACGGCCGGCGACGCGAACATCGTGCGCACCCCGAATTTGGTGATCGCGTCGACCACGTGCGCCGGATCGGTGGAACCGACCTTGCTGGGGATCAGCGGCGGCAGCACACACCGGGAACCGAGCAGCAAGTCGAGTACGCCCACCAGCGGCAGGGTGACCAGCGAGGACTCCGGCGGCAGGTGCCCGCGCGCGGCGTGCACCTGCTCGACCATGGCGGCGAGGTTGCCGTGGGTGAGTTCGACCGCCTTGGCCGGGCCGGTGCTTCCGGTGGTGAAACCGATGATGAGCAGGTCGTCCTCGGCGGCGGGCGCACGGTCGGGCAGCAGACCCGCCGGGGTGCGGCCCCACGATTGCAGGGTGGGTCCGCCCCAGAACCAGCGGCGGCCGACGGTCAGGGTGGTGCGCACCCGGCGGAAGCTGCGCGGGAACAGCACCCGCAGCGCGTGTGCCTGCGGGATCCCGATGAACGCCTCGGCCTCGACCGCGCGCAGGCAGTGCACCATGCGCCGCACACCCATGCCCGGGTCGATCACCACCGGCACCGCGCCGATCTTCAACAGCGCGAACAGGATCGCGTACAGCTCCGGGCTCGGCAGCACCAGCACGATGGTGCGGGTGCCGCTGCCGACACCGGAACTCGTCAGGTGTTCGGCGATGGCGTCGGACCACCGGTCGAGATCGCGGTAGGTGACCCGCCGGTAGTCGGGCATGCCGTCGGCGGTGGTGCCGTCGGGGTAGATCACCGCCGGGCGATCGGGTTCGGTGCGGGCGAATTCGCGGAAGCGGTCGATCGTGGCCCAGTAGGTCGCGGTGGTCACGCGAGGTGCTCCTCGGGCAGCCGGTAGAGGGTCGCCGCGGCCGACGGACCGGCACCGGCACCGACGAACAGAATGTGGGTGAACCCATCGAGAGAGGCGTCCTCGGTGGCGCGCGCGTAGGCCAGGGGCAGCGCGGCGGTGTGCGGGTCGCCGTCGGTGAGATCCGGTGTGCGCACGGCATTCTGGTCCAGGCCGAGGGCGTCGGCGAGGCGCTTGGGGAAGTGCGCGCTCGGGGTGGAGGCGATGAGCGCGACGCGAGCGTCCGGCGCCTCGACCAGTGCCGCGCGACCGGCCTCGGCCGCGACCGCCAGGACCCGGTCCTCGAAATCGGGTTCGCGTTCCACCGTCATGAGGCTGCGCCCGACGGTGCCCATCGTCGCGGTGTCGACGTAGGCCTGTCCGGCCGGCGTGCCGGGTGCGGTGACGGTGTGCACGGGTCCGAAGCCCTCCGCGCCCTCGACGTGCTCGAGCAGCAACGCGGCACCGGCTGTGGCATAGGGGAATTCGGCATCCGCGCGCGAACGGGTGAGCGAGGGATGGGTGTCGCCCGCGACGATCAGCACGTGCTCGGTCCCCGTCGCCAGGATCGCGCCCGCGACCTGCACCGCGTTGACCACGCCGGTCGCGCCGTTCATCAGATCGAAGGAGAAGGTGCGCGGGTCGTTCTTGCCGTAGTCCAGGCCGATCCCCGCGGCCTTCTGGATCATCGCGGCGACGGCGGGTTCCACGGTGTTGGAATCGCGGAAGATGCCGGTATTGATGAGCACACCGACCTGGTCGGGCCGGATCCCGGCCTGCTCCAGGCAGTTACGGGCCGCGCGCCCGCTGTGCTCGACGATGCTGTGGGTGTCGGTCGACCGACTGGTACCGGTGGCTCGGATACGCACGCCCATGACGAACCTCAGACCTTCAGGGAGGAGATGGTGGTGGACAGGAAACCCGCGACGACGCCCGAGGCGGCGGGGACCATGAGAACCTTCGCGCCTGCCTCGATGCCGTCCTGTTCGAGCTGATCGTGCAGCACGATGAAATGCGAAGTGGTCGAGGTGTTTCCGTACTTCTCGATCACATTGAGGTCCGGCGGGATGGGGGCGCCGAACTCGCGGGCGGCCACCGCGTTGATGAAAGGCACGGCCGCGGCACCGAACTGGTGGTGGATGATGTAGTCGAATTCCTCGTCGGCGAAGGTGCGGCCCTGTGCGGCGAGAAACTCGCCCTGGGCGTCGGGCCACAGCTGGAACCTGGCCTCGTTGTGCATCTTGCGGTTGTCGGTGTAGAGCGCCACACCCGAGGACTTGTCGCTCGGCATGCCGAGGCACAGGTGGGAATGCTCTGCGGCCGTGAGCAATTCGATGTAGTGGATCTTGTCGGCATCGTCGACGGCCTGGTCGAGCACGACCGCGCACCCGGAGTCACCGACCGAGAGCGACGCGAACTGCAGGTCGTACTTCTCGGAGATCTCGTTGACCGCCGTCTCGGCGATCGGGGTGATGGACTCCCCGCTGACCACCATGCCGTTGCGCACCACGCCCGCCCGGATCATCCGGTCGAGCAGGTAGGTGCCGGTGAGCATGCCCGCGCAGGCATTGGACACGTCGAAGGTGATGGCACGCTCGGCGCCGAGTTCCTTGGCGATGGTCGAGGCGAAGGAGGGCTCCATGTACATGCGGGTGCCCTCGTTGCTGCGGGTGATCGAGCAGGAGATGATCACCTCGAGCTCGCCCGCCCCGTAGCGTGAGCGCTCGAGACAGTCGCGGGCCGCGTTCACGGCGAGCGTGAAGGAGTCCTCGAGGCTGTCGGGCCGGGTGTCGCGGAACCGGCGCTCCTTGATGCCGGTGATCTTTTCGAGGTCGAAAGCGGGCGGCGTGGCGAGCCGGGAAAGTAATTCCTCGGTCGAGACGATATTCGACGGAAGATACGCACCGATGGATTCGAAACGCGAATGCGACACGAAAACTCCTGACAGTCGAAAAGGGTCGCCGGTGACCGTGGTGGGGGCCGATGCGAGCGGACACTACCGGAAAGTAACCGGGTTTCGCGGGGCGGCGTCGGCGGTCGCGGAGGGTTGGCTCGCGGCGCGAGCCGGGCTGGATCCCATCCAGACATCTGCCGGTGGCAATGGTGAAGTTACACAGCAAATGCACCGAGACTGCCGATATTCCTCAATCTTTCGACATCAGAGACTTCGCGCAGGTGCCTGTCGGCAAGTTGTCAGCTATCGATCGGCCGGTGTGGATGCCCACGATTCGGGGCACCCGGGCTGTCAGGTGTGGCGTGAGGGACTTCACGTCGGTGCGGGTGACGGAATGGCCGCTGTTGTTTCGGAAGTTGTTTCTCGCGCCGAAAACATCGGAGGCGATTTGGTTTCGCGAACATCGCCCGAATATCGCTGCGCGGAATGGTCGCCGAAGAAGGGCAGGCACTGACGAAATCGGCGAAATCGCGGGTGGGCGGCCGGAGGTGAGGGCAGTCGTTCGGCAAGGTACGGGGCGTACCAACGTTGGACCAACCTCGCGCACCGATAGTGTGCACCGAACACCGTCGAGACATGCAAGGAGCGCACCATGGGTAACCGTGCCGGGTCCGTACACCGCGACCGAGATCTCCACGCCCACTGGGGAAGTCACCGTCATCGCGCGATCGAGGCCACCGGCGAAGCGAGTGACGTGCTCGCTCTGCTCACCGAGATGCACGGCCCGGTTGTCCTCTATCTGGCGCCCTGCACAGACGGCCGCAGTCCGATCTGCGTGCGCCGCGCCGAATTCTGTCCCAGCGCAGACGATGTCATGGCCGGCCGCACCGCCGCGCACACCGAGTTCTGGATGGCGGGCGACTTCTACGCCGGATTCGAGGACCTCGATGTCGGCATCGAGGTACGCAGCGCGGTACGAACCGGACGACAATCCGGCTCGCTCGAATCCGACTGCGGTTTCCGCTTCACGCTGCGCATCAGCAAGCCCGAAGCCGCGGAACTGGTCGACGAGGCCTCCTGAACCCTCCCGGCTCACCAGAAGCGGGGTGTCAACGACCAATCGGCGAATTCGGCGCTGAGCAGCTCGCGCAGCGCGGCCCGGTTCGGGAAACGGTCCGGGTCGGCACCGGTGACCACCAGGGTGACGGTGTCGTCGTCGCAGGAGAACGCCAGGTTCACGCCGACCTCCACCTGGCGGAACAACTCCACCGGGCCGGGATTCACTACCGGACGCATGATCACGTCGCGGGCGCGATGACCGTCGAGCACCGCGATGTTCTGCGCGGTGCGACCCATGTTGGTGCACAGGCATTCCGGTGCCTTGGCGGTGCGGGCGAACTTGTGCAGCACCACCTTCGGCAGCAGCATCTGCACCGGCTGCAGGTGTTGGATCGGCGGAATCGTCGCCGGATCGCGGTAGGCGAGGGCGGCGGCCTTGAGCGACGCGCGCACCGCGGGCAGGTCGGTGCGGGCGCCTGCGCGGTAGGCGACGCTGATCGGCAGGCCGGTGGTCGCGTTGGCGCGGGGGTCGTCGACCTCCCGCATCGAGTGCGGAATGTCCACGCGCACTTCGGCTCCGTCAGCGATGCGGCCACTGCGACCGAGCAGACCGACGGCGACGCCGATCAACAGGCCATTGGTTGTGCCGCCGTGCGCCGCGGCGACGGCGTCCCACTCGGCCAGGTCGAGCTGCACGATCGCGTCGGCGGCCTGCCAGGTGTCGGCATGCGGCAGCCGGGGCTGGGCCGGACGCGGATTGCGGGCCGGTTCGCTCACACCGCGCGCCCGCCGTGCCGCGCGCACACCTCGTGTCACCGCGCGCAGCTGGGCGCGTGCGTCGGCGAGGTCGGCGGCCAACCGGCCGGGCCCGGCGACCGGCCCGACCAGTCGGCCCGCGCTCGCGTCGCGGTCGGGCTGCTCACCGCGCCCGAGGCGGTCGAGCGAGTCGACGATCGCGTGCATCATGCCGCCGCCGTCGCAGGCGACATGGGAGGCGACGAGGGTGACCACCGTGCCACCGGATTCGGTCGGGGCACCGGCCAGTTGCCACACCAGTCCCCGGGCCGGGTCGAATTCCACCGCGGCCTGCTCGAGGAACCAGTCGAGCACGGCGTCGTCGGGAATCGGGGTGTCCGACCATCGCAGCGGCAGCGACTCGGTGGCGGGCTCCCAGTGGGCGCGCGCGATCGGGAAACGGGTGGTACGCACGCGGCGGGCGATGAAACCCGTGGCCAGATGAGCGTGCCAGCGCTGCAACGACTCCCGGCCGACGGCGGTGTCGAACCGGTAGGCCAGCTGGTTGACCAGGGCGTTGGGGTAGAGGCTGTGGAGTTTGAAGAACAGGTCGTCGTCGGCGGTGATCCGGTTGAGGCCGGTGGTGGCGACCGGGACGACGGGCGAGGTGACGGTCATCGGGGAATCTCCTGATCAGCGGGAACGCAGGGTGCGCACGGTGAGCGGCGCGAAAACGGCGACCACGACCACCGAGGCCACCAGTGACCACCAGGCGTCGGCGCCGATCGTGCCCTCGGCGGCCAGCGTCCGCACCGCCGACACCAGGTAGGACACCGGGTTCAGGTCCGAGACGTGGCGCATCCAGGTGGGCATCGCCTCCTCGGGCACCAGCGCGTTGGACGCGAAACCGAGGAAGGTGAGCACGAGCATGCACATGCCCTGCACGGCGGCCGGGCGGGCGATGGTCGCGCCGATGAAGGCGAACAACCAGCTGATGGCGGTGGTGGCGAAGACGACGAGCACCGCGCCCGCGAGGAAACCGGCCGTGTGCTCGGGCCGGTAGCCCATGGCAAAGCCCACGACCACGACCGTCGTCGCGGCCAGCAGATAGCGCACCATGCCCGCCAGCAATGCGCCCGCAACCGGTGCCGAGCGGGCGATCGGCATGGCGACGAACCGGTCGAACACCCCCGAATGGATGTCCTCGGACAGCTGCACACCCGTGGCCACCGAGGAGGTGAGCACGATCTGCACCAGCACACCCGGAATCATGATCGGCAGATACGCCGCCATGCTGCCCGCGATGGCGGTGCCGAAGATATTGCCGAACAGCACCGGCCCCACGATCGGCAACAGCAGTGCGTCGTAGAGCAATTGGGGGCTGTGCCGGAAGGTCAGCAGCCCACGCCACGCCATCATCAGCGAATGCTGCAGCGCGGCGAACGGGCTCACCCTGGTGACGCGCGGCGCGCGCACGACCTGGGTGGTCGTCTTCTCGGTGGTGAGAGTCATTGCGGTGCTTTCACGAAGGGCGGTCATGCCGCGTCGGCGGAGGTCGCGTGGCCGGTCAACGACAGGAACACCTCGTTGAGGTCGGGACGGTCGACGGCGAATCCCCGCAGCTCGATGCCCGCGGCGCGGCAGGCGGCGACGATGTCGGCGCCCGTTCCCACCTCCGGCAGGGCGACGGTGAGCGTCCCGGTGGACGACCCCTCGGGCACCTCGCCGGTGAGCTCGCAGATCAGCGCCTCGGCCCGGCGCAGGTCGGCGGTGTCGGGGATGTCGAGGCGCAGCACCTGCTCCCCGATGGACGACTTCAGTTCGGCCGCAGTGCCTTCCGCGACGAGGCTGCCGCGATCGATCACCGCGATCCGGTCGGCCAGCGCGTCGGCCTCCTCCAGGTACTGGGTGGTCAGCAGGACGGTCGCGCCGCGCTCGACGAGCCCGCGCACGATGCCCCACGTGCGGTCACGGGTGTGCGGGTCCAGCCCGGTGGTCGGCTCGTCGAGGAAGATCAACGGCGGCACGGTGATGAGCGTGGCCGCCAGATCCAGGCGTCGGCGCATCCCACCGGAGAACGCGCTGACGCTGCGCCGCGCCACCGCCGACAACTCGAACTCCTCGAGCAACTCGTCGGCCCGAGCGGCGGCGGCCCGCCGCGACAATCCGAGCAGCCGGCCGAACAGGCGCAGATTCTCGGCGGCGGTGAGGGTTTCGTCGACGGAGGCGTACTGGCCGGTGAGCCCGATCATCGACCGGACGGCCGTGGCATCGCGCACCACGTCGTAGCCGAACACTTCGGCGCTGCCACGATCCGGACGCAACAGGGTGGCCAGCATGCGCACCGTGGTCGTCTTGCCCGCCCCGTTGGGGCCGAGCATGGCGAACACCGATCCGGCCGCGATGCTGAGATCGATGGCGCCCACGGCGGTGAAATCGCCGTAGGACTTGCCGAGACCGCTGGTGCGGACGGCGATGTCGGCGCTCACTGCGGCCTCCCGGCGTGGTCGAACTGGGGTGTCGGAACAGACAGGGGGACAAGGGCTTCCACCTCGTCGGCGGCGCGGGCCAGGCCGTCGTCACGGAAGCCGACCGCGTACGCGGCGGCCCGGGCCACCACCTGCGGTTCGGCGACCGCGTCGAGCAACGCGTCGAGGCGATCGGCGTCCAATGCGGCGGCGCGGGTCGTCGCGGCGAGGCCGAGCCGCGACAGCGCCGTCCCCCAATACGGCTGATCGGCTTGGATCGCGCAGATGACCTGCGGCACACCGGCTCTCAGCGCGGCAGCGGTCGTCCCGGCGCCACCGTGGTGCACGGCCGCCAGGCAGCGCGGGAACACCGTCGCGTGGTCGACCTGCTCGACGACGGCCACCTCGGGCGAGAGCTCCGGCTCGATCCCGGCCCAGCCCGCCGCGAGCAGCAGTCGCCGCCCGCGCCGCGCGCACACGGTGCGCACCATGTGGACCAGAGCGGCGGGATCATCGACGGTCATCGACCCGAAACCGACATAGATCGGGGCGGGTCCCGCCACCAGCCAGGCCGCCAACGCGGGATCGGCTGGGGCACCGAGGAATCCGTCGCTGTCCACGATGAATCCGGTGACCGGATGCTGTTCGGGCAGCTCGGCCGCCAGCCCGGGAAACAGGTCGGTGTCATAGGCCTGGACCGACACCCGATCGGGCAGCGGATGTTCGACGAGCCCGGACTCGGACAGCGGCTCGGCCAGGGCGGCGTCACGCGCCCACCGCAGACCCGACCAGATCCGGCGGTTGAGCGCACCGGGCACCCGCCGCCCCCAGCCGGTCGGCACCACCGGCACCGACCGGCTGGGGTGGATCGGGAAGAAATGCACTGCCGCCAACGGCAATCCGACGTGCCGTGCCGCCTTCTCCGCCGCCTCCTCGCCCGCCATGCCGGTGACGAGCACGTCGTGCCCCGGGGCGAGCGCGAGCAGGTCACGCACCGCCTCCGCGACACCGCGTCGCTGCAGGTCCAGCACCGCGCGCATCCGCTGACGCGGGCTGGCGCTACGGAAGCGCCGGTCGGCGTGCTGGGTGCGCAGCAGTTCGGCGCTGTCACACCCGAACCCGACCGCGGCGATGCCGTGGCCGGTGGCGAACTCGACGAGGTTGGGCGACAGCGCGAGCGTCACCGCGTGCCCGCGAGCGATGAGCTCGCGGGCGAGGAGGATGCCGGGCTGGGCATCGCCCCTGCTTCCGGTGAAGGCCAGCAGCGCACGCATGGTCAGCTCGCGCTCAATGCCGCCGGCACGTCGGCGGCCGGGGCGGCCGCGGCGGGCGCGGCGATCGTGGTCACCGCGTACATGGCCCGGGCGAATTCGGTGAGGTAGCGGTCCATCACCTCGGCGGGCAGACCCGCCGGATACCGGGTGGAGACATAGAGGCCCTCGGGGCCGCGCACCACCCAGAAGTACACCTCCTCGGTCGAGTACGACACCGCGCGCAGGGTCCGTCCGCGCAGGTCGGCGACGAGTTCGTAGTCGGGCAGCATCCGGATGTCGAGGAACGACGCGCCGAAGGTCGGGCCTTCCATCGCACCGACCATGGCCAGCGAGCGACCCCACGAGGCGTCGTTGCAGATATGGGCGCGTTTGAGCGAGGCCCGGGTGGCGGTGAGCGCGGCGGCCATGTCGGCGCCCGAGGGCAGCGTGATGTCGACGGGTACGACATTGACGAACCAGCCCATCGACTCGAGCCAGGTCAGGTCGGGCCGGGTGGCGATCGGCATCACCGTGCGGAACCGGTCCTGGCCGAACACCTCTCGCCAGGCCACGGCCAGCGCGGCGAACACCGTGACCGACAGCCGGTGCTTGAGCTGATCCAGCCGGGCCTCCACCTCCTCGAGTTCGGCGATGGTCAGCAGGGTGCGCGACACGCTCGGCTGGGCGTGCTCACCGTCGAGTTCGGCCACCATGCCCGCGCCGAAACGGGGCATCGGGGAACCGGGGGCACCGAGAAAATCCCGCCACACCGCCACGGCGGGGGCGTCGGGGGTGAGTTCCTCCGCAGCGGCGCGCTCGACGGCGGCGAAATCGGCGGGGCTGCCGAATGTCGAGGAGTCGCGGATCTCGCCGCCGGTGGTGACGGCGGTGTAGAGGGTGCGCAGTTCCAGGATCAGCACGGCCTGGGAGTAGGCGTCGAGTACGGAGTGGTCGGCGCCGACCAGCACGGTGAAGTCGTCGGTGTCGTGGGCGATCGTCGCGACGAGCAGGTGCGGCCACACCAGGGCAGAGAGCCGCAGTTCCAGGACATCGCAGAGGAATTCGTTGATCTGTTCACCGTCGGTGAGATCGGCGACCGGGGCTGAGGTGACGCGCACGGTGCCGGGCGCGGTGGTGATGCGGTGGTAGTCGCCGTCACCGGTGGGTGCGACCGTGGTGCGGAAACCCTCATGACGGTCGTGCCACAACTCGAGGGTCCGTGCCCAGGCTCGCTCGTCGAGCGGGGCGTCCATCTCGAAGATGGTGCCGATCCAGCGGCCACGGCCGGGCTGCGGGTCGTCGGGATCGAGGAAACCGAGGTACTGGGCGTGGACGCTGGCCAGCGGCCGTTCGTCGTCGTGCCAGGAGTCGGGCGAGATCAGCTCAGGGGTCCAGATCGACAGATCGCCGGATCGGATGCGGAAATCGGAGAGATGGGTGTATTCCATGCCGGGTCACCTCATGGTGGAGAACGTGCCGAGAACGGCGGTGAATGGAAGCGGTGAAGACGGGACGCGACACCGGGTGTTGCTCTGGATCCCGCACCGGATGTAGCTGGCGAACCCTGGGCTATCCGGAGTCTATAACTCTGTGAGAATTCTGAAAGACGGCTTAGTCACAACTTCCAGATGTGAAGAAGATCACTTTCTCAATTGTGATCGATCACCGGCGCGACACCATGCCCCTGGAGTAGGGGGCATCGGTTTCCGGGGCAACGACCGGCATCCGGGCATCGACGATCAGACCGAGCAATCCGAAGGCGAGACACACCAGCGACACCGCGATCGCGGCCGGGTGCGTGCCGCTGGTCAGCGCGTCGGCCAGCACGACCGTCGCGATGGTCCCCGGCGCCGAGCCGACCACCGTCGCGAGCAGGTACGGGGTGAAGCGCACCGACGACAATCCGCAGCAGTAGTTCACGACCGAGAACGGCGCGAACGCGATGAGCCGCAGCGCTGCCACCGCGAGCCAGCCGCGCTGCGCCAGTCGCAGGTCGACCGCCCGCACCGCCGGATGGGTGAGGTGCTCGGCGACTCGCGCCCGGCCGATCGCCCGCACTCCGAGCAGGGCGAGACCGGCGCTCACGCCCGTGGCCCCGAGGGCGATGACCGACCCGAGCAGCGGACCGAACAGCACCCCACTGGTGAGTGTCAGTACGGTGCGCGGTACCGGCGCGACCGCGACGAGGGAGTAGAAGAGGAAGAACAGCAGGGGAAGCAGCGGTCCCACGCCGCCTGCCCAGTCCCTGACCTGCTGTGGGCCGGGAAGGGGAACCAGCATCGCCACCACGAACAGGGCCGCCAACCCGGCCAGGGTCAGCAGCAGTCGGGGGGAGCGGATCAGCTGGAGCACCGCGACAGCGTACCGGTCGGTAGGGGATGGCCCCAGTGGGTGGACACGATGTCACAGATAGCATCGGAGGCGAACCGGACACATCCCGGTTCGCCGTGACGGAGGAGAGAACAGCAGCTATGCCGATTGGTTCAGAGGCAGGGGCAGGTCTCGCACCGGATCCGGTGCCCGAGTACGCCGCCTGGCGCAAGGGTGTGGCAGGCGTGCTGGCCAAGGCGCGACGGGTCGATATCGCCGAGCTGCCCACCGAGCCCGAGCATCTGCTCGACGAGACCACCTATGACGGGCTCACCATCGCCCCGCTCTACACCCGCCGCGACGAGCTGCCCGAGCAGCCGCTGCCCGGCACGTTCCCGTTCGTGCGCGGCGGCGACGCCACCCGCGACCCGCAGCGCGGCTGGTTCGTCGGCGCCTTCGCCGGTTCGGCCGACGCCGCGAGCACCAACCGCGCCATCCTCACCGGGCTAGAGAACGGCGTCAGCGCGGTCTCGCTCGGGGTCGGCGACCACGGCGTGCCGGTGACGCAGATCGCAACCGCCCTGTCCGGGGTGCTGTTCGAACTCGCGCCGCTGTCTCTGGTCGCGGGTGCCGAGGTGAGCGCGGCCGCCGAGCAGGTGTTCGAGGTGCTCGACGGCTACCAGCTCGAGGACCGCACCCAGATCCGGGTCGGCCTGGGCGCCGCGCCGCTCACCGATGCCTTCACCGGTCACGCCGACCTCGATGTCGAGCAGGCCGTCGCGCTGGCTCGTCGCGCGATCGCCCGTCCCGAAGCGGTGCGCGCGATCACCGTCGACGGCACCGCCTTCCACAACGCCGGTGCCGCCGACGCGCAGGAGCTCGGCGCCTCGATCGCCGCCGGTCTGGCCTACCTGCGCGCACTCACAGGTGCGGGCGTCGACATCGCCGATGCGTTCGGTCAGCTCGAGTTCCGCTACGCGGCCACCGACGACCAGTTCGCCACCATCGTGAAGTTCCGCGCCGCCCGCCGTCTCTGGGCGCGCGTGGCCCAGGTGTGCGGTGCGCCCGCTTTCGGTGCCGCCCCGCAGCACGCGGTCACCTCCTCGGCCATGATGACCCAGCGCGATCCGTGGGTGAACCTGCTCCGCACCACCCTCGCCGCGTTCGGTGCCGGTGTCGGCGGGGCCGATTCGGTCACCGTGCAGCCGTTCGACTCCGCCCTACCCGCGGGCGAACTCGGTGTGTCACAGTCGTTCTCGGAGCGCATGGCCCGCAATATCCAGCTGCTGCTGCTCGAGGAATCCCACCTGGGTCACGTGCAGGATCCCGGTGCCGGTTCGTGGTATGTCGAGTCGCTCACCGACGAACTCGCCGCCAAGGCCTGGGAATTCATGCAGGAAATCGAGGCCGCCGGTGGTTACCCGGCCGCGCTCGACACCGGCCTGATCGCCGCGCGCGTCGCCGAGACCGCCGCCGCGCGCGCCGCCGACATTGCGCATCGCAAGACCGCCGTCACCGGTGTCAACGAGTTCCCGAACCTCGCCGAGGCGCCGCTGTCGGAGCAGGCGCGTGAACAGGCGTCGCTGGTGCGCTACGGTGCCGCGTTCGAGGCCCTGCGCAACCGCTCGGACGCCTACCTCGCGGTGAACGGTGAGCGGCCCAAGGCGTTGATCGTGGCGCTCGGCCCGGTGGCCGAACACAACGCGCGCACCATCTTCACCGCGAACGTGCTTGCCTCCGGCGGCATCGAGTCGGTGAACCCCGGACCCCTCGCCGTCGAGGGAATCGCCGCTGCCGCAGCCGGTTCCGGTGCGCGCATCGCGGTGCTGTGTGGTGCGGACAAGCGCTACGGCGAGGAGGCGGGCGCGGCGGCCGAGGCGCTGCGCGGCGCCGGGATCGAGACGGTGCTGCTGGCCGGGCCGGAGAAGGCCGTCGAGCATTACAGCGGGACGCAGCGTCCCGACGGATTCCTGAGTCTGCGCATCGACGCGGTCGCGGTCCTGTCGCAGCTGCTGGAGAAGGTGGGAGCCTGATGACCACATCCGATATCGAGCACCGCATCGGCAGTTTCGCCGAGGTGCCGCTCACCGAGCGGGCGCCCGAGCCCGCCGCCGTGGACGCGGATCAGGTGCGGGAATTCGTGGCCGAGGCGGCCGCGGCCAACCACACCACCGCCGACCAGCTCACCTGGGCCACCCCGGAGGGCATCGACGTGCCGCCGGTGTTCACCAAGGCCGACCGTGACGCCGTTGTCGCGGAGGGCTATCCGCTCGACACGGTGCCCGGTGTCGCGCCGTTCCTGCGTGGTCCCTACCCGACGATGTACGTGAACCAGCCGTGGACGATCCGCCAGTACGCGGGCTTCTCCACGGCCGCGGATTCCAACGCCTTCTACCGTCGCAACCTGCAGGCGGGTCAGAAGGGTCTGTCGGTGGCCTTCGACCTGGCCACCCACCGTGGGTACGACTCCGACCACCCGCGCGTCCAAGGTGACGTCGGCATGGCCGGTGTGGCGATCGACTCGATCCTGGACATGCGCCAGCTCTTCGACCAGATCCCCCTCGACCAGGTGTCGGTCTCGATGACCATGAACGGTGCGGTGCTGCCGATCCTGGCGCTCTACGTCGTCGCCGCCGAGGAACAGGGCGTTACGCCCGAGCAGCTGGCCGGAACCATTCAGAACGACATTCTGAAAGAGTTCATGGTCCGCAACACCTACATCTACCCACCCAAGCCCTCGATGCGGATCATCTCCGACATCTTCGCCTTCACCAGCGCGAAGATGCCGAAGTTCAACTCGATCTCCATTTCGGGCTACCACATCCAAGAGGCCGGTGCGACAGCTGATCTGGAGCTGGCGTACACCCTGGCCGACGGTGTGGAGTACATCCGCGCGGGCATCGCCGCGGGCATGGACGTCGACAAGTTCGCGCCGCGCCTGTCGTTCTTCTGGGCCATCGGCATGAACTTCTTCATGGAGGTCGCCAAGCTGCGCGCCGGGCGCCTGCTGTGGAGCGAGCTGGTCTCGAAGTTCGAGCCCAAGAGCGCGAAATCGCTGTCGCTGCGCACCCATTCGCAGACCTCCGGCTGGTCGCTGACCGCCCAGGACGCCTACAACAATGTGGCGCGCACCTGCATCGAGGCGATGGCCGCGACCCAGGGCCACACCCAGTCGCTGCACACCAACGCCCTCGACGAAGCCCTCGCGCTGCCGACGGACTTCTCCGCCCGCATCGCCCGCAACACCCAGCTGCTGATCCAGCAGGAGTCCAACACCACCCGCCCGATCGACCCGTGGGGCGGCTCGTACTACGTCGAGTGGCTCACCCACCAGCTCGCCGAGCGGGCCCGCGCCCACATCGCCGAGGTGGAGGCGCACGGCGGCATGGCGCAGGCGATTTCGGAAGGCATTCCGAAGCTGCGCATCGAGGAGGCCGCCGCCCGCACCCAGGCGCGGATCGACACCGGGCAGCAGCCGGTGATCGGCGTCAACAAGTACCAGGTCGAAGAGGACCACGAGGTCGAGGTCCTCAAGGTCGAGAACTCGCGGGTGCGCGCCGAGCAGATCGAGAAGCTGGAACGTCTGCGCGCCGAACGTGACCCGGTCGCGGTCGAACAGGCGCTGGCCGCATTGACCCGGGCGGCAGCCTCTTCCGAGGGCGGCATGGAGAACAACCTGCTCGCGCTGGCGATCGACGCCGCCCGCGCCAAGGCCACCGTCGGTGAGATCTCCGACGCGCTGGAGAAGGTGTACGGCCGCCATCAGGCCGAGATCCGTACCCTGTCCGGTGTGTACCGTGACGAAGCAGGCAAGGCATCCAACATCGGTGCCGCCATCGCGCTGGTCGAGGAGTTCGCCGAGGCCGAGGGCCGCCGCCCCCGCATCCTGGTCGCCAAGATGGGCCAGGACGGGCACGACCGCGGCCAGAAGGTGATCGCGACCGCCTTCGCCGACCTCGGCATGGACGTCGATGTGGGCCCGCTGTTCCAGACCCCTGAAGAGGTGGCGCGCCAGGCGGCCGACAACGACGTGCACATCGTCGGTGTCTCCTCGCTGGCCGCGGGTCACCTCACGCTGGTGCCCGCCCTGCGGCAGGCACTGGCCTCGGTCGGTCGCCCCGACATCATGGTCATCGTCGGCGGCGTCATCCCGCCCGGTGACTTCGACGAGCTCTACGAAGCGGGCGCGGCGGCGATCTTCCCGCCCGGCACCGTCATCGCCGACGCGGCGATCGACCTGCTGCGCAAGCTCGGTGCCTCGCTCGGCCACGAGCTCGGGGGCGACACCCCGGCATGATGTGGCCGGCCCGCTGCGCCACGGACGAATGTGCCTGCGGCGCAGCGGGTTCGGGCCTGCCGGTGTGGGTGGGTGACGGGCACACGGTGGAGGCATCGGGCCGGCGGCAGCGCGGACCGGTGCCGGTCGGAGGGACACGGACATGAACGAGGCCGCACAGGGCGGGCATCCCCGCCTGGGCACCACGGCGGGTGTCGGGGCACCCCGCAACGGCGAACGAGCCGTGGCGCGGACACCGCGCACCATCGACGTCGACGCGCTCGCCGACGGTATCCGCGCCGGTCAGCGCGCCGCGCTGGCCCGGGCGATCACGCTGGTCGAGTCGACCAGGTCCGATCACCGCGAACTCGCCCAGCAGCTGCTGCTGCGGGTGAGCGGGGAAGCCGGTGCGGTGGTGTCGAACCGGGTCGGGATCACCGGCGTTCCGGGCGTGGGCAAGTCGACGTTCATCGATGCGCTCGGCATGTATCTGCTCGGCAAGGGGCATCGGGTCGCGGTGCTGGCCGTCGACCCGTCCTCGACCCGTACCGGTGGGTCGATCCTCGGCGACAAGACCCGGATGGCGCGGCTGTCCCTGGAAGCCGACGCGTTCATCCGGCCCTCGCCCACGGCGGGCACGCTCGGCGGCGTGGCCAAGGCCACCCGCGAGACCATCGTGCTGCTCGAGGCGGCCGGGTACGACGTGATCCTGGTGGAAACCGTCGGCGTCGGGCAGTCCGAGGTGACCGTAGCCAATATGGTCGACGTGTTCTGCTTCCTCACCCTGGCCCGCACCGGAGATCAGTTGCAGGGCATCAAGAAGGGTGTGCTCGAGCTGGCCGAGGTGGTGGCGGTCAACAAGGCCGACGGCAAGCACGAGATGGAAGCCAAGAGCGCCGCCCGTGAACTCTCGGGCGCGCTGCGGCTGATCCACCCGCACGACGCCCTGTGGAAACCGCCGGTGCTCACCATGAGTGGGCTGGAAGGTCTCGGGCTGGACAGGTTCTGGGACACCGTGCTAGAACATCGGCGGGTGCTCACCGAGGCGGGGGAGTTCGCCGAGAAGCGCCGTCGTCAGCAGGTCGACTGGACCTGGACCATGGTGCACGACCAGATCCTGCGCCGTCTGACCGAGAATCCGCGCGTGAAAGAGGTTCGCGCGCAGGTGGAGTCGGCTGTTCGCGCCGGGGAGCTCACCCCCGCTCTCGCCGCCGAGGAGATTCTCGCGGCATTCGACCGGAGTTGACGATCGCCCCGCGGTAGCTGTCAATGGTAAGGCTTGCCTATCGGGGTGGTGTCCGCTGGGGTTCATGGGGTTTCACCTCGAAGTTCGCGGATGATATTCCGTTGCCACTCCATTCGCCAGCTGTTGTCTGCCTCGATTTCCGTGGATGCTGGAAGGTAGACGCCGCAAGCGACTGCCGAGGAGGTAGTGATGGCGATCTACCGCACGAATCGGATCATGGGTAGCGACAAGACCCCCGAACAGGCGGTTCTCGGGGGAGACGGCCGGTGGCGGCTCACCTGGTTGCCGGAATTCGGTCTCACGACTGATCAGGCGATGTCAGGACTGCGCCTTGATGAGATTCTCAGCGACCCGGACCTGGTCTACGACCGGATGGCGCTGGCAGAGGCCACCACTTGCGCCGATCGCATCGGCATCATCCTCGAGCTCGCGATGGTGCGCCTGTGGAAGCGGCTGAACAGCGCGATCGCACTCTGTGGGCTCTTCATGGCCCGCCTCGCCTGACCTGACTCGACAAGGGTCTTCCGGAACCCACCGCGCGGACCGCGGTGGGTTTTCTTGCCCAGGGGTTGCGCGAGGGGGTGTCCGTGTGAATACTTAGGTATGTGCCTAAGTATTCGAGCGGTGAAGCGGACGGGAGACTCGACGATGTCTTCCGGGCGCTCATGGATCCGACTCGGCGGGCGATCGTCGAACGGCTGACGCGGGGACCCGCGTCGGTCTCCGAACTCGCGGCGCCTTTCGACGTCGCGATGCCGACGATCGTGCAGCACCTCAAAGCCCTGGAAGCGGGGCGGATCGTCGCCTCGGCCAAGGTCGGGCGCGTGCGCACCTACCAGTTGGTTCCCGGTGCCTTCGGGTCCGCGATCGACTGGCTGGGGCGCCAGCGTCCACCCGCCGAACGGCAGCTCGACCGGCTGACCGCATTGCTCACCGAAACCGCGAAATCCTCAGAAGGAGAACAACAATGAACACCGTGACCCGTTCCGTCAAGCACGCCCAGTTCACCATCGAGCGGGAGGTGCCCGTCGCGCCGTCCGTCGCCTTCCAGGCCTTCGCCGACCCCGCGATCAAGAGCCGCTGGTTCGGTGGCGAGGAAGGCTGGGAGCAGGGTGAGGTCTCCCTGGACTTCCGGGTCGGCGGCCAGGAGGTCAACGAGGGCACCTTCGAAGGGAAGATGACCTCCCGCTTCGTCGCCACCTACACCGACATCGTCGACGACGAACGCCTCGTCTACACCTACGACATGTGGATCAACGGCGACCATATCTCCACCTCGGTCGCCACCTGGGAATTCGAACCGACCAGCACCGGCACCAAGCTCACCCTCGTCGAATTCGGCGCCCACCTGGACGGATTCGACACCGGCGCCCAGCGTGAAGAGGGCACCCGCGAACTGGTCGAGAACCTCGCCCGCTACCTCGCCACTGCGGCCCAGGTTCAGTGATGCCCCTTCGCGCCCATGTCCATGGCCATCGGCGCGGGCCGCTGTCCCGGGGCGAGGACCAGGAACTGGCCCATCATCCCCTGATCCTCGTGATGGAGCAGGTGGCAGTGGAACATGTAGGGGTAGGTGGGGTCGGTGTGGTCGGCGAAGCGCATGGCCAGGGTGTAGGTCGAGCCGGAGCTGGTGTAGACGGTGTCCTTCCAGCCGGATAGCGCTGGGGGAGGGGCCTTTCCGTCGACGGTGAGGATCTGGAACTGCACATCGTGGACGTGGAAGTTGTGCGGCCAGTTGTCCTTGTTGCGCACCGACCAGACCTCGGTGGTGTCCACGGGGATGGTCATGTCGATGCGGTTCATGTCCATGCGCTGGTTGTTGATCATGAACCACTGCAGGTCGAAGGACCGTGTCGCCGGGGTCGTCGCGGCGGCGAGTGCGGTCATCGGGATCAAAGACTCGGGTAGTGACGGACTGGGGCGTAGGGTTTCGGCGGCCTGGAGGGCGAGGATGTCGAAAGTGTCGTCGAAGCCGAACTCGGCGGCACGGTCGATGCCCGCGCGGTCGGTGATCGGCAGCGACCGCAGTGTGGTGTTCTCGCCGGGTCGCAGCGCGATCACGATCTCGGCGCGTTCGCCGGGGCTGAGCTGGAGCTGGTCCAGCGCAACAGCTTTCGGTAGCAGGCCGCCGTCCGTGCCGATCAGGTGGAAAGCCCGGCCGTCGGCGAGGGCGAGGTTGTAGAGCCGGCCCGAGGAGCCGTTGAGGACGCGCAAACGCACCCGCTCGGTGGTGACCCGCAGGTGCGCGCCCGCGATGCCGTTGGTGACGATGGTGTCGCCCAGCAGGCCCACATCGGTGGGATCGGACTCGTCCACCGCGCCGTCGGCGGTGAACCGGCGGTCCTGGATCACCAGCGGAATATCGTCCACCCCATACTCTTTCGGTAGGGACAGGGCATCGGCGGCATCGTCATCGATGAGGAAGAAGCCGGACAGACCACGGTGCACATGCTTTTCCGTCGCACCGTGCGGATGCGGGTGATACCAGAGGGTCGCGGCCTGCTGCTGCACCGTCCAGCTCGGCGTCCACACCGCGCCCGGCGCGATCATCTGATGCGGTCCACCGTCGAACTTCGCGGGCAGGTGCATGCCGTGCCAATGCACCGACGTCGCCTCGGGCAGGGCATTGCTGATCGCGAACTTGACCCGCTCACCCCGCCGCGCCCGCACCGTCGGGCCGAGCACCGATGCGCTGTAACCCCAGGTAGGCGTCGAGACCCCGCGCAACATCCTCGGTCGAGCCCGCCTGGGCGCGCAGAGTGAAGCGCCGGACACCGTCGGCACCGACCGACGACGGCGCGAGCGGCGGGATCGGCAGCGGACGAGTGCCGTTTGCGGCCGAAACCGACGGCCGAACCGAACACCCGGCCGCATACACGACCGGGGCAAGAGCCAAGCCGGCGAGGAATCCTCGTCGCGAAACCACAGGCAACTCCATCTCTGAGGGGGAACCCCAGCTTCGCCCGGTTCCTCCGCGCCCGACTCAGCCCACCGGCCCGACCACCGCCCGGAAATTCCGCCCGCCCGACCCTTGCGCACCTTCCTGTGATCTGCTAGCCGGTCTCCGAAGACCCTCGCCACCTGTAGGGCGATGCCGCCGGGCTCGAGGGCGACGTGTAGCGGCGGACGGCCCGGTGTGTCGTGGTTGCGGGCGGTCCGGCCTTCCGCGGTCGACGCATACGGTGGGAGCGTGATCGATGTGCGTGCTCGCCCTGACCTGCGCCGCCTGCTGCGGTGGCTGCCGGTGGCTGTGGTCCCGGTGCTGCTGGCGGCCAGCACGTACCCGGGTCAGTTCCGCGTGCCCGTGCACTATTGGGTGCTCGCGATGAGCGCCGCGGTGGTGTTCGCTGTGGGGCGGCGGTGGCCGTTGGCGGTGTCGCTCGTACTGTCAGCGCTGGCGGTCCCCATGTTTCGGACCGAGGCGTGGGGTGTTGCCGGTCTGGTGCCGTATCTCGGGGCCGTGGCGCTGGTCGATGTCGTCGCCCGGACCGACCGGCGCTCGGCCGTGGTCCTCGCGACCGGCGGGTGGGCGGCAGCGGTTGTCCTCGGGTGGATCGGGCTGCACGACACATCCATCGGTCGCGCTTCCACCCTCGTCGAGGGCGTCGCCTACGTGGGGTTGCCGCTGCTGCTGGGGTTGTACCTGCGCGGGCAACGCGAACTGGCCGACAATCTGCGACTGCGCGCCGCCGACGCCGAAGCACGCACCCGCCTCGACGAACGAGCGGCGATGGCCAGGGAACTACACGACGTCGTGGCCCACCACATGGCGTCGATCATCCTGCGAATCTCGGTGGCCGGTCACGTTGTGCGGCAAGCAGATCCGCGGATCACGGCGGTCCTCGACGACGTCCGCGCCACCGCGACCGACGCGCTGGGCGACATCCGCAGATTGCTCGCGGTCCTCCGTGATCCCGCGCTGGGGGGAGGTGGCGCTGGTCGAGCCCGACGCCGTCGGTGCGGAGATCGACGCCGCCGTCGCACGCGTACGAGCCGCCGGATTCACTGTCGAGGCGACCGTCGGTGACCTGGATGGGCTCGATGCCATCCGCAGGCTCACCCTGCTCCGGCTGGTGCAGGAATCACTCACCAATGTTATGAAGCACGCCAATCACGCTGTGCCGGTGCGATTCACGATCGATCGGAACGACCACGGCATCACCCTGACTGTCGTAAGCGGCGCCGACAATGCCGCGACAACGCCCGGCCACGGCATCGTCGGCATGCGCGAGCGCACCGAGCTCGCCGGCGGCACACTGACCGCCGCCGCCGAGGACCAGCGATGGGTCGTGCGTGCCCACCTTCCGGACCGGCCTCGAGGAGGACACGAGTGATCCGCGTACTACTCGCCGACGACCAGCGCCTGATCCGGGCCGGACTGCGGATGCTCATCGAGGACACCGACGACATCACCGTTGCGGGTGAAGCCGCAGACGGCGTCGAAGCGGTCCGCCTGCACACCGAACTACGCCCCGACCTGGTGATCATGGACCTGCGCATGCCGGGCCTCGACGGCATAGGCGCCACGCGGCAGATTCTCACCACCGACCCCCGGGCGAAGGTCCTGGTACTGACCACCTTCGACGACGACGAACACCTGTTCCCCGCCCTGTCCGCAGGCGCCACAGGCTATTTCGTGAAAGACACCGACCCCACCGTCCTCCTCGACGCCATCCGCCGCACCGTCGAAGGCGACCTCCTCTTCTCACCCACCCTGCTCCGCAGACTCGTCACCCGCGCACTGACAACCCCACGCGAAACCCCCTCACCCCCACCCGACCTCACCCCCGCGAACGCGACGTCCTGCGCCTGGTAGCCGAAGGCCACGGCAACCAGGAGATCGCCGACCGCCTCCACCTCGGCGTGAGCACCGTCAAAACCCACATCACCAACCTGCTCGACAAAACCGGCACCGACAACCGCGTCCGCCTCGCGGTCTACGCCTCCAAGTTGCCTTGATATCTCAATGGTGAGATACCTCATCATTGATTAGATCAACATTGAGATATATTTCCTGTGTCAGGCAGACGAGCTGTCACACAGGAGGTTTGATCATGCGTATCACGGTGTTCGGGGCGGGCGGAGCGGTCGGTGGCCGGGTGGTGTCCGAGGCGATCGCACGCGGACACGACGTCACCGCGGTCGTGCGCCGGGCTGTGGATATGCCCGACGGCGTGCGGGTGCGTATCGGCGATGCCGCGAACGCGGACGAGGTCGAAGCGCTCAGCGCGGGACAAGACGTCGTGGTCGCCGCCACTCGTCCTGCTCCGGGGCGTGAACCGGAACTGCCGGTCGTCGCCGCAGCCATGCTAGACGGCGTCGCGCGCAGTGGTGTCCGGCTGCTTGTCGTCGGCGGCGCGGCAACGCTGCTGGTGCCAGGCGTGGGCACCACGTTGCACGAAACATCGGGATTCCCCGCGGAATTGGCAGCCATCGCGCAGGCGTGCGCGGAGCAACTGGCTGCTTGCCGCGCGCACACGACCGCCGACTGGACCTATCTGAGCCCACCGGCCGAACTGAATCCGGGCGTGCGCACGGGCAACTACCGGGTCGGCGCCGATGACCTTCTGGTCGACGCCGACGGCCGATCCTGGATTTCGATGGAGGACTTCGCGGTGGCACTGCTCGACGAAGCCGAGCGTCCCGCCCACCGTCGCACTCGGTTCACAGTCGCCGCGGGTGGATAGCAGCGATCGCCTGGACTGGCTCTTTACAGCACGGAAGGACTAGGACGCGTCGAGGTCGAACAGGTGGACGGCGTTGTCGTGGCACACCTTTCGGAGCCAGTCGTGGCCGAGGTCGAGGCGTTCGAGAGCGGCGACGGCCTCGGCGTAGGGGTAAGGAATGTTGGGGAAATCGCTGCCGAAGAGGATGCGGTGGCCGAAAGCGGGTAGGCGGTCTTTTTGGTCGGTGGGGAAGGGGGCGCCTGCCTCGCTGAAGTCGGTCCAGACCATGGTCGTGTCGAGATAGAGCTGCGGGTATCGCTCGGCCAGGTCGAGGAATTCGCGGTATTCGGGGGTGCCCATGTGGGCGATGATCAGGCGCAGGGTGGGGAAGCGGCGCAGGAGTTCGGCGATGGGGTCGGGGCCGGTGAACTCGCCGGGGGCGGGGCCCGAACCACAGTGGATGAGGACGGGGACGCCGGTGTCGGCGAGGATCGCCCACACCGGGTCGAGCAGTGGGTCGAGCGGGGAGAACGCGCCGACCTGGATGTGCACCTTGAAGATTCGCGCACCGCGCTCGATCGCGTCGGCCACATACCGTGGCGCGTCGGGTTCGGGGTAGAAGGTGGCGGTGTGCAGGCAGTCGGGGGTGCGGGCGGCGAACTCGGCGGTCCACTCGTTGAGCCACTCACCCATGTTCGGTTTGTGCGGGTACACCAAGGAGGTGAAGGCCCGAACACCGAAGTCGCGCAACGTTTTCAGGCGCACCTGTTCGTCGTCGCGATAGGTGATCGGCCAGGGGCGGCCGGTGAGGGGGCCCGCCGTGTCGAAGTAGGCCCACACCTTGCGCATCACCTGATCGGGCATGAAATGGGTGTGCACGTCGACGATCGCGGGCAGCTCCAGCCTGCGGCGGAAGTCGGCGAGATAGGTGACGGTATCGATGGTCATGAGTGCTCCGGGTACAGGCGTCGCGCGAACGCTCCGACGCGGGTGACGAGACGGTCGAAGAACACGGCCGGGTCGGTGTCGATCACGATGTCGGCGTTGGGTTCCCGGCCCCACATGCCCGCCCAGTCGGCCACGGTCGTGGCCCGGGTGATGATGCCCGCCAGTTCCACGTCGACGGTCGCCGGCCGGGTGGTCGCCAGCGTGTGATCGAGGGCGACGGCGGCGGCGAACGGGTCGTGCATGTGCGCGAGGTACCCCAGGTCGTACTGGTGGTGGAAGTCGAAATAGAAGCGCACCGCGTCGGTGAGGTACCGCACGATCGGATTGGTCGCGGCCGAACGCCATTCGACCGGATGGCCCGCCGCGACCAGATCCGGCGAGGCATTACCCGCCGCTTCGGCCAGCAGGACGAGATGCTCGGGCCGCATCTCGATTCTCTCGGTGATGTCGAGCGCGCACACCAGCGGGCGACGATCCGGCGGTGCGGCGGAGAAGGCGTCGAACACCTCCTTGGCCGCTTCCGGATCGACGTGGATGTTCCACTCGTTGGTCGGCGTCGTATTGCCGGGGTGATTGAACGCCCCACCCATCACGACCAATCTGCGCAACAGCCGGGGAAGCTCGGGTTCCATCCGCAAGGCCAGTGCCAGATTGGTGAGCGGGCCGGTGCACAACCCGATCGCCGTACCCGGATTCGCACGCGCCAAATCCACCCACATCCGCGCCGCCGACCGCTCCGACACCTCGCGTGGCGACAGCGGCAGGACGGCGTACCCGAGCCCTTGCGGACCGTGCGTGTCCTCGGTGGTGCGCAGCGGTATCGCCAGCGGTTCGGCCGCCCCCAGCGCCACCTCGATCTCGGGTGCCCGGCCGAGATCCAGCACGGCGAGCGTATTGGCCGCCACCTGCGCGGCAGGCACATTGCCCGCCGTGGCGGCGATCCCGAGGATCTCGGCCTCCGGTGAAGCGAGCAGATAGAGCATGGCCAGGGAGTCGTCGATCCCGGTATCGACGTCGAGGATGATCGGCTGCGCCACGTTCCGAGAGTAACCAGGCGCCCGCACTCAGTAGCGCGGCAGGGCGAAGTCCTCGTTGTCGGCGAAGAACAGTTTCGCGGTGAGCGGGCGCATCGGCCGCGATGTCAGCAGCCGCACACTGACCCGCATCATCCGGGTCATCACGGCACTGCGCGGCACCATCATGTCGATGCCGCCACCGGGAATCTCCTTGGCCTTGGCCAGGAATGGGGTGATCGTGTCCTGGTAGCGGCGCAGTGCGGCGGGTAGATCGTGCGGCGTGGCGGCGATCTCGGCGGCCAGCACGTACCCGCCGACGATCGCCATCGCGGTGCCCATGCCCGTCAGCGGAGAACCGCAATACCCCGCGTCGCCGACCAGTGTGACCCGGCCGACGGCCAGTTCGGGCACGTCGACGCGGGCGAGGTCGTCGAAGTAGAAGTCCGGTGTGGTCTCCATCGCGGCCAGGATCTCCGGGGCCCGCCAGCCCGTGTCACGGAGAGCTTCTCGGAGCAGTGAACGCTGGGCTTCGGGGTCGCGGCGCAGGGCGGGATCGATGCCGGTGCGCACCATGATGATGGCCTTCGCGGTGGCCGGGTCGCCGTCGGGCCGGATGCCGACCATCGTGCCGGGCAGCAGGCGCATGGCGAACCAGCCCGGTTCGGCGTCGGCGGGTGTCGGCATCGTGAAGAACGCGCCGTAGGCGCCGAGGTTGGTGACGAACCGGTCTTCCGGGCCGAACACCAGGCGGCGGGTCGCCGAATGCACGCCGTCGGCGCCGATCACCAGATCGAAGCGCCCGGTCTCGCCCGAGGCGAAAGTGACGTCCACACCGGTGTCGTCCTGCTCGACGCGCTCGATCCAGTCGCCGTAGCGGTAGTCGAGGTGACCGTTGTCGGCTGCGGTGACCGCGTCGAGCAACACCTGATTGAGATCGCCACGGGTGATCTCGATATCGGCGACGGCGCCCTTACCGTCGAAGTCCTCCATCGCCATACGGGCATAGACGCGACCGTCACCGTCGACATAGGCCATCCCGCGTTCGTCGAGCTGGTACTTGCGGATGCCCTCCATCAGCCCCATGCGTTCGACGGCTTCCTTGCTCGGTCCGCGCAGATCCACCGCCTGCCCGCCGGGCCGGGGGACCGCCGCCCGCTCCACCACTGTGGTGCGAATGCCCTTGCGCAGCAACTGGAGTGCGACCGTATTGCCCGCGATGCCGCCGCCGGCGACCAGAACGTGCAGTGCAGTAGAGGTCATAGTGTGTCCCGCCTCGAAAACTTGAACGAATGTCTTAGACCAATGTCTAACAGAGGTTTGCACGGATGTCTAGTACAAATGTCTAAGACGGTCGGGTAGTCTCGCCGTCATGGGCAATCGAGAAGATCTGCTGGCCGGGGCGCGCAAAGTGATCATGGAGCGCGGGGTGGCCAAGGCGACCGCACGCGATATCGCCGCCGCCGCCGGGGTGAGCCTGGCCGCCATCGGCTACCACTTCGGCTCCAAGGATCGCCTGGTCACCGAGGCGCTCAGTGAGGCGCTCGGCGACGCGCTGGGGGAGGGGATGCGCGGACTCATCGAGGAAGGTGCGGGCGGCTCACCGCTGTCCGGTCTCGCCCGCCTGTGGAACGGCATGCCTGCGGTCTTCGCCGACAACCACGAGGCGATGCTGGCCAGCCTGGAGAACATCGTCCGCATCGTGCGCTCCGAAGAAGCGCGCTCCCAGCTCGGAGACCAGCTCGACGAGGCCTACCGTGATCTCGCGGCCGATCTCCGGGCAGCCCATCCCGACCTGGACGAAGCGCAGGCCGAAGCCATCGGCCGCCTGTACTTCGTCCTCGCGCAGGGCCTCGGTGTGCTGTGGCTGTTGAAGCCCGGCGAAACTCTTCTCGACGGCGACCAGCTGTCGACCGCCGTGCGCGCCCTCGCGGGCAGCTGACCGGGAAAGGGAACAGTGCGAGTGAACACTGCTGCAACGCAATGGATTCGGGCGCTACGTCTCGATGCGGCCCGGCGCAGGCAATTGGTCTGCCTCCCGCCCGGTGGTGCGTCCGCCGCCTTCTACCGCGACCTCGCCCGCCACCTCGGTCCCGGCATCGAGGTCCTCGCCGCGCAGTACCCGGGGCGCCAGGACCGCCTCGGCGACCCGCTCATCACCGACCTGCACGAGCTGGCCGACCGCATCGCCGCCGATCTGCTGCGGCAGCCACCCGCTCCGCGCGCCCTGTTCGGTCACAGCATGGGCGCCACCGTCGCCTACGAGGTGGCGCGGCGGCTCGCGGCAGGCGGGCAACCGGTGCGGGAACTGATCGTCTCCGGCCGTCCCGCACCGGATTTCGTCGAGACGGGACTCCTGCACAAGGCCTCCGACGCCGACCTCATCGACAACCTGGAGCGCCTGGCCGCCGATCCGGCGCCGGTGCGGCTGCTGCGCACCGAGCCGAGCCTGGCCGACCTGGTTCTGCCCGGTGTCCGCGCCGACTACCAGGCCGTCGAGACCTATCGCCACCGGCCGGGCCCGGTGCTCGATTGCCCGGTGGCCGCCTTCGTCAGTACCGAGGATCCCACCACGAGCCGAGCTCAGGCCGAGCAGTGGCAGACGATCACCGATGGACCGTTCAGCCTGCACACCTTCCCCGGTGGGCACTTCTACTTCGACGACGAGCCCGGTGTGGTCGCCGAGGAAATCACGCGGTGTCTGACGTGACCGAGCGGTGGTGCAGGCGCAGGTAGCCCAGCCAGGAGACCAGGACGGCGGTCGCGGCCACCGCCCGGACCAGCCCGAGGGCGCTGTCGGGATAGATCACGCCGGTGAGGTAATGGTCGATGAAACCGGCTTCGGGGAGGCCGGCAACGCCCGCACGAGCGCGGGCCCAGTTCTCGGCGTAGGTCAGGGGACAGTCGAAACCGATGAGGATGGTGCCGAAACCCCAGGACGCGGCGAGCAGGTGGGCACCGATGGTGCGCGGCCACCGCCACGCCACGAAACCGCCGGCGACCACGTACGCGATGAACGCGACGTGGGTGACGGCGATCAGATCGGCCAACACCCGGAACGGCACATATCCAGATTAAGCGGCCGCCCGCCGATCGGAATCATGATCAACATTCCGGTTCGGCATCGACCAGGTGATCACCAGGGTGACGGCCGGTAGTCCTTCAAGAAGCACCCGTAGAGGTCGACGCCGTTCTCGCCCTGCACGATCGGGTCGTAGACGCGGGCGGCGCCGTCGACCAGATCGAGGGGAGCGTGGAAGCCCTCCTCGGCCAGACGGACCTTGGTGTAGTGCGGACGCTCGTCGGTGATCCACCCGGTGTCGACCGCGGTCATCAGGATCGAATCGGACTCGAACATCTCCAGCGCACTGGTGCGGGTGAGCATGTTCAACGCGGCCTTGGCCATATTCGTGTGCGGGTGACCGGGGCCCTTGTAGCCGCGACTGAACTGGCCCTCCATCGCCGACACGTTCACCACGTACTTGCGCCTGCCCGGCGCCGCCGCCATCGCCGGACGCAGCCGCGACACCAGGATGAACGGCGCCACCGAATTGCACAGCTGCACCTCGAGCAGCTCGGTGGCGTCCACCTCGCCGACGGTCTGCACCCAGCTGTTGGTGTGCGCCAGATCCGGCACGAGCCCACCGGCGTCGATGGCCACACCCGCCGCGATCCGCTCCGGCGTCGCCGAGCCCGCGACCAGGGCCAATTCGGCGACGTCGACAGCCGACAGTGACGGCGTGAGCGAGGCGGTGAGCGCGGTCGGATGCGCCTGCATCGTCTTGCCGAAGGTGACCATCTCCGGCAGCATGCCGACGGGCAGCGGCGCGGACTCGGCCTCGACGAGCGCGCTGTAGGCACCGGCCGAACGGCGAACGGTCTGGGCGGCGTTGTTGATCAGGATGTCGAGCGGGCCCTGCGCCGCGACATCATCGGCGAGGGCGACCACCTGGGCCGGGTCACGCAGGTCGATCCCGACGATGCGCAGCCGGTGCAGCCAGTCGCCGCTGTCCTCCATCGCGGCGAAGCGGCGGATGGCGTCGTTGGGGAACCGGGTGGTGATCGTGGTGTGGGCGCCGTCGCGCAGCAGCCGCAGCGCGATGTACATGCCGATCTTGGCGCGGCCACCGGTGAGCAGCGCACGCTTGCCGGACAGGTCGGTGCGGGCGTCGCGTTTGGCGTGGCTCGACGCCGCGCACTCGGGGCACAGCTGGTGATAGAAGGCGTCGACCTGGGTGTAGCGCTGCTTGCAGATGTAGCAGGGGCGTGCCCGCACGAGCGTTCCCGCGGTTTCGCCGTCGGCGGCGGACTTGATCGGGATGCCCGCGGTCTCGTCGTCGATGCGCTGCGGCGAACCGGTCGCGGTCGCGGCGATCACGGCGCGGTCGGCTTCGGCGACCTGCTGTCTTGCCTCGATTCTGCGGCGCTGCTTGAGCTTTTTGAACATGTGGCCCACCGCGCGCTGCACCGCGATCGAATCGGGGTGTTCCTTTTCCAGCTGCCCGGCCTGTTCGAGCACCCGCAGGCAGGTTGCCAACTCGTCCGGATCGATCGTCTTCTCGGCCATCGGGGAGTGCGGCATTCCTTCGTGCGGGAGCGGTGGTCGGAAATATTGTCTCATTAGCCGTGCGACGGACCCGCTGGGTATCGTTGTGCACCGCCTCCGCAACCCTGCGGCGGCCGCAGAACCCGACGGAGCGCCCCGATTTCCCCGTTCGACACCGACACAGCAGACCCGCCACGCAGGCGCCGGCTCGAACCCGACGAGCGTCGGGCGCAGATTTTGGCATGTGCCATCGAGATGTTCGGTGAACGCCCGTACGCGGCGGTGTCGACCGCGGAACTCGCCCAGCGTGCCGGGGTCGCGCGCGGGCTCATCAACCATTACTTCGGCAACAAGCGCGACCTCTACCTGGCCGTTGTCCGCCGGATGGTGACGCTGCCCCGCCTCGAGAAGGTGTCCATCCCGCAGGGCAGCCCGGTCGAACGGGTCGATGCCATCGTGTCGTGGTTGCTCGACACCATCGCCGAACACGGCAGCACCTGGGTGAAGGTGACCAGCCATGAAGGAGTGGGAGACGACCCCGAGGTGCAGCAGATCCTCGACCAGGCCGACGATGCCGCCGCGGAACGCATGCTGCTGATGATCGGCCGCTCCGATATGGCAGACGATGCACAATTGCGCGCACTGGTCGTTTCCTATGCGGGCATGGTGAAAGTGGCCGGACGCGAATGGCTCACCCGTGGCACACTCACCCGCCCCCAGGTGCACCGACTGCTCACCGACACCCTGCTCACCCTCATCGATCGCACGATCCCCCATGTGAAGTCGTCCCCGGCCGATTAGGAGTTAGCCCACTCTTTCCCGGTTGCGCTGCCCGGCGGGCCGCGAGTCCCTATCCTCTTCGCGTAACCCCGCGCCGCACGCTGTTTCGTTTCCGCGGCCGGGGAGATCGAGAGGGACCCGGGGTTGATGGCACGATACGAGCAGTGGAACGACGACCCCGATGAGGAGTTCGAGGACCGGCGCTGGAACGGCCAGCGCTGGCCGCACGCCACCGCAGAGGACTCCGCACGCGACGACCAGCCACGGGTGAATCCCTACGCGATGGTGGCACTGGCCGCGGCCCTCGTCCTGCTGTTCCCGATCGCCATCGTCTTCGCCCTGCTGTCGTACGGGCATCCGCGTGGGCGGGGGATCGCGATGCTCGCGCTGCTGCTCGGCATCGCCGAGGTCGCCGCGGTGGCGGTGGCCGGAATGGTGCTCTTCGGTGGACTGGAACTCGAGATGCCTGCGTTGGCGAGCAAGGCGGCGACGACACCGGTGGCGGTGACCACCACCGAGGCGGTGCCGTCGGTCGGCGCCCCGACATCGGTCGGATCCACCCCCGTCCTGAGCCAGCCCGCCGCGAGTGTGGTGCAAAAAGGCACACCCTGCCAGTCCGAACAAGTCGGCCTGCTCGGCGTAGCCGCCGACGGCGCCACCCTGCTGTGCCTGCGCTCCGGCAACGGCCACACCTGGTCCGGCCCACACCGCGTAGCGGGCTCCTACTACACCGAAGGCGAGCCCTGCGACCCGTCGGTCGACAAGACCGGCCGCACCACCGACAACCACGCCCTGGTCTGCGAAGGCAAAGCGGGCACCGGCAGCTGGGTCCCCTGGACCGAGTAGGTCAGTCCTTCTTTGCTCGGCTCGGCTGGACGCGGGGTGGTTCGTTGGGCATTTTCGGGTATTGGGGTGGCCAGGGGGCGTCCATCAGGCCTGCGGCCATGTCCTTTTCCGACATGGTGAGGAGCGGTTCGATCGACTGCGGGGTGCGGTCGGCCCAGGGGTCGCCGCGTTCGGCCAGTCGGGTGGGGACGGTGGCGAGGGTGAGTTCGTCGGGGACGATGGTGTCGAGTTCGTCCCAGGCGATCGGGGTGGACACCTGGCCGCCCACCTTGGGGCGTACAGACCAGGCGCCGAACACGGTTTTGTGGGGTGCGTTCTGGTTGTAGTCGACGAAGACCCGGCTGCCGCGTTCCTCCTTCCACCACTGGGCGGTGATCTCCTCGGGGAAGCGGCGCTCGAGTTCGCGGGCCAGAGCCACGGCCGCGGCGCGCACCTGGTAGCCGTCCCAGCGGGGTTCGAGCATCGCGTAGATGTGCAGGCCGCGTGAGCCGGACGTCTTGACGAGGGCGTCGATGCCGAGTTCGGCGAGCAGTTCGCGGGTGCGCACGGCGGCGCCGCGCAGATCGTCGAAGGTGATGCCGGGCGAGGGGTCGAGGTCGATGCGTAGTTCGTCGGCGATCCGCAGGTCGGCAACGTGGTTGGGCCAGACGTGGAACCCGAGACAGCCCTGGTTCACCGCCCACAGCACATGCGCCAGATCGTGGGCGACCAGCGCGTCGCTCGTCGTGCCGTTCGGTGTGGTGACCTCGACGGTCTGCAACCAGTCCGGCGCGGTCTTGGGGACCCGCTTCTGGAACCACGATTTGCCGGAGGCACCGTCGGGATAGCGTTCGAGCAGCAGCGGCCGGTCACCGATGACACCGAGCAGGGGTTCGGCCACGGCCTGGTAGTAGCGCACCAGGTCGAGCTTTGTCTCACCGCGTTTGCTGAAGTACACCTTGTCGGGATGACTGATGGTCAGCGTGCGCCCGTCGACCTCGATCTCGACCCCCGCGCTCATGACCGCACCCCGAAGATCGCGTCCAGTTCGGCCGGGGCCACCTCGTCGAGCTGGGCGTATGTGCACGATTCGGGCGTGCGGTCGGGCCGGAACCGGACCAGCCGCCCGCCGTGCCGGAACCGCCCCGACTGCACGTGTTCGTAGCGCACCTCGGCGACCAGTTCGGGCCGCAACGGTTCCCACGACAGGTCCTTGCCGCCGGTCCACCGGCTCACCCCGCCGGGCATCTTGCCGTCGGCATTGGCCTGGGCCACCGCGTCGGCCCAGTCGCGCCACGGGTGGTCCACCAGCGCGTTCTCGCGTAACGGTGCCAGCTCCCCGAGCAATTCGCGGCGCCGGGCGGCGGTGAAACTCGACGCGACACCCACGTGGTGCAGGTTGCCCTTGTCGTCGAAAAGTCCGAGAAGCAGCGAGCCGACCCCTTCGCCGTCCTTGTGCATCCGGTATCCGGCGACCACGCAATCGGCGGTGCGTTCGTGTTTGATCTTGAGCATCACCCGTTTGTCCTGCATGTACGCCAGGTCGTCGGCCTTGGCCATCACTCCGTCGAAACCCGCGCCCTCGAACCGGGTGAACCAGTCCTGAGCCGTGTCCGGGTCCTGGGTGATGGGGGTGAGATGAATGCGGCCGGGAGCGGCTTGCAGCAGCGTCTCCAGTTCCCGGCGGCGTTCGGAGAACGGTTCACAGGTGAGATCGCGATCGCCGTTGGCGAGCAGATCGAAGGCGACGAAACTGGCCGGAGTCTCGACGGCGAGCTTGTTCACCCGCGACGCTGCCGGATGCAGGCGCTGCTGCAGTGTGTCGAAATCCAACCCGTTCTCGGTGACCACCACGATCTCGCCGTCGATCACACACCGTTGTGGCAGTGCCGCTTTGAGCAGGTCGACCAATTCGGGGAAATATCGGGTGAGCGGACGATCGTTGCGCGAACCCAGTTCGAGTTCGTCGCCGTCGCGGAAGACGATGCAGCGGAAGCCGTCCCATTTGGGTTCGTAGCTGAGCCCGGGTTCGCGGGGCAGCGACGGTGTGGACTTGGCCAGCATCGGGCGCACTGGCGGCATCACCGGTAGATCCATCCGATCCTCCTCGCGGGTTCCTGTCACCCGTATCGACGTCGCGAGCGCACGCGATTAATCGCTGCCTTGCGATCGTAGGCCGGGGGACCGACACACACGCGGAGCGTGATCAGCGCGTTCGGATCAGCTGTCGAGCCAGCCGTGTTCGTCGGCGAAGGTGGTGAACCGGTCGCGAATGGTGATGATCTCGGCGGCGGTGAGGGCGGGCGAGGCCTCGAGCAGGAGTTCGGTGATCTGCCTGCGCATTTCCTCGGAACCGAGTCGTTCGCCTCCGCCCTTGCGGCTGCGGCCGCTCGGGGCGCTGTGCCCGGCGGCGGTCAGGTTGACGGCTTTGGGACCGCGATCGCCCTCGGTGACCTCGAATTCGAAAAGCCTGCCCTGGCGCAGTTCGTCCTCGTCGAGACCGATGTCGTTGACATGGACGAACACATCGGGCCCACCGTCTTCGGGGCGGATGAAACCGAAACCCCGCGAACCATCGAAAGACACCAATTTCCCGACAGACACCGACCAGCTCCTCGCTCCGCTTTCCCGTCGCCCACTCTAACGCGGCTTTTGGGTGTTTTCTCCGGAAAGTGGATAGTCGGCGACGGCCCGGTGCGGGGTGGCCCAGGCCTGGTCACGATGCGGTAACTGTTTGTTCACATCGGCTCGTTAGCGTCCCACATCTGTTTCGAGACGGGTGGAGGTTGGCGGTCTGTGGTGGATCCCGGTGTGGGGATCAGGTCGGGGGGTTTCGGTCGCGGTGTCGCGGTGGCGACGACGCGGGCCGAGGCGGTGTGTTTCCCGGCGCCGCCCGTGGTGACGCTCGAACCCCGCCGCCGGCCCGCGCACGTGCCGTTGGCGCCCGCGCAGGAGCGCATGTGGCATGCGGCGCGACAGGGACGTTCGGCGGACTGGAATGTGGCGCGCGCCTTGCGCATTCGTGGCGCCGATATCGATGTGGGCGCTCTGCGCGGTGCCCTCGAGCTGCTGGTCGCGCGGCACGAACCGTTGCGGACCCGCTACCCGGTGACCGAGCACGGGCCGGCTCAGCAGGTGCTCGACCCGGCCGAGGTCGTGCTCGACATCGCGGTGCGACACGTCGGCGAGGATGCTCTCGGCGCCGCGATCGCCGATCTGGCGGCGCGGCCGTTCGACCTGGCCCGCGATCTGCCCCTGCGGGCCCGGCTGTTCGTCCTCGCGCCCGACGACATCGTCCTGGCCCTTGTAGTGCAACACATTTCCGTCGACGGACGGTCGATGGCTCCGCTGACCCGCGACCTCGTGACCGCTTACCTGGCCTGCCGCACCGGCACGGCCCCGCGCTGGGAGCCGCTGCCGGTCACCTACACCGACTACACGCTGTGGAAACACGCCCAGCTGGGCGAGTTCACCGACGAGTGGAGCCGGGCCACCCACCAATTGCGGTACTGGGCCAATGCTTTGGCGGGCAGGCCCGCATTGCTCGAATTCCCGGCGCTGCCACAGTCGGCGCCGCCTGGCGACCCCGCTGCCGGCGCGCTGATCCCCCTCGCCTTCGACGCCACCACCCACGCGGGTCTGCTGCGGCTGGCCCAGGATCGGCGGGCGAGCCTGTTCATGGTACTGCAGGCGGCGTTCGCGGTGACCGTCGGCGCGTTCGCCCGCTGTGCCGATGTGACTGTCGCGACGGCGGTTTCGGGCCGCGACCACCGACTGCTCGACGACCTGGTCGGCAACTTCTCCGATGACGTGTTGATGCGGGTGCGCCTGGACCGGGCGGCCGACGTCGACGAACTCATCGACCAGGTCCGCCGGATCGCGCTGGCCGCCTACGCCCACCCCGACACTCCGAATCCGCGACTGAAGCGGTGCCTGCCGCAGGACGCCGCGCTGCCACTGTTCCAGGCGACGCTCATCCTGCAGAAGTCGACGCGAACGGAACCGTCTGCCGCGCGCTCGTTCTCGATCACGGACGTGCCGACCGGGGTGGTGCGCGCCAAACACGATCTCGAGTTCGGCCTGACCGCGCACTACGAAGCCCACGGCGCTCCGGCCGGGATCGACGGGTCCTTTCTGTATCCCCTCACTCGCTTCGACCCCGCCGTCGCCGCACGTTTCGTCGACCGGTTCCGCGCGGTGGTCGCGCTGCTCGCCGACGGCTACCGTGGCCCGTTGCCGCCGCTGCTGGCGACCACGGGCCGGGCACCGTCGCCACGACGGGCGATGCGGGCGCTGGTCTGATCAGCCACGTTCGAGCGGCAACCCCGCGTCGCGCCAGGCGACCACCCCGCCCGCCAGGCTGAAGGCCTCGTATCCGGCCTGCCGGGTCGAGGCCGCGAAACGCAGCGACGCTTCTCCGACCGGGCACACGAACACGACCGGCCGTGAGCGCGGGAACGGCATCCCCTGGCCGAGCATGTCGTCGAGCTGATCGTCGCGCAGGTTGATCGCACCCGGTATGTGGCCGACCCGGTAGGCCATCGCACCGCGAGTGTCGACGACCGTCGGGCGGCCGGTGCGGTCGAGCTCGGCCAGCTCCGCAGGTGTCAGCGTCGGTGCGGAGCCGGCGTCCGGTGGTGGTGGGGCCTCGGGCGCACCGAACAGGTCGGGTCGGCGCTTGGCGAAATACGACAGATACGGCTCGAGCCGGTCGCAGACGATGAGCACGGCGACCAGCGGGCGGTCCCCGGGGCGTGGAGCGTCGGCGAGCGTGCGCAGGGCGGCGGCATAGCCCGCACCGCTGGTCGGACCCGCGAGCACGCCGTATCCGCGCGCCAGATCGAGCGTGGCGTCGATGGCGGTCGCGGAGTCGACGGTGACGATGTCGTGGTAGAAATCCGGGCGGAACAGGCCCACATCCCACATCTCGCGTTCGGAGCGGATGCCGGGGATGAAATCGAAACGGTCCGACACCACACCGATCGTGCGCAGCGCCGGATGGCCGGCCAGCAGGGCAGTGGCGGTGCCACGGGTGGAGCCGGTGGTGCCGAGCCCACCCACGAGGTAGTCGAGGTGTTCGACACCCGCCGCGGCCAGGTCGGCGGCGATCTCGGCACCCGTACCGTCGCGGTGGGCCTCGACATTGCGCTCGTTGGTGTACTGGGACGGGTGGTACCAGCGCTCGGGCGCCTGCCCGGTGGTGTGCTCGATAACGGCCGAAACATCGTCGGCCGCATGCGGATCGGGGCACTCGGACAGGCCGGGTAGCTCCACGATGTCGGTGCCGAGCAACTGCAGCAACTGGCGTACCTCGGTGACCCGGATGCGGTTGGTGACCGCGCGCAGCGGAACCCCGTGCAGCGCGCCGAGCACCCGCAGCGCCTTGGCGGTATTGCCGCTGGATGCCTCGATGAACGACTGCCCGCCTGCCGCCACCGCCTCGATGTCGTCGCGGATCATGGACCAGGCGATGCGGTCCTTCACCGACCCGAACGGATTGTGCGACTCCAGTTTCGCGTACAACTCGACTCCCGCCAGCCCGTGCACCCGCGGGTCGAGGCGGAGCAGGGGAGTGTTGCCGATCAGCTCGGTGATGTGGGAGTAGATCATCGCCACACCTCGTCGTCGCACAGCTCGAATCGGCTGTCACGATGCAGCACAGCCACTTTCGGTGGGGTCGGGTGCATGGCGGCGTTGGCTGCCGACAGATCCATGTGGTAGGCCCCGGTATTGGGGAACACCACCGGGTCGCCGGGGTCTGGAATCCGTGTCACCCGCACCTGCCGCTGGGTCACCAGGTCACGTTCCAAGCACAGATGACCGGCGAAGAACACTCCGGCGGGCGCGGACTCGCCGGGCTCGGACAGCACGAGGGGATCGATGAGCACCTCCTGGTCGGCCGCGGTGACGGTGTCGCGGCTCAGATCCAGGTGTACCAGCGTCGCCCCGGTCCCCGCCCGCTTCACGAATTCGACCCGGGCCACAGTGATCCCCGCGCGATCGGCCAGTGCCTTGCCGGGTTCCAGCCACAGGTCGAGGAGATTGTCCGCCAGCACCGCGCTCAGCGCCCGGCCACCATGCCCTGGCAGGGGCGCGTCGAGCAGTTCGGTCAGGATCTCGGTGGCCGATTCCGTATTGGCGTACTTGTGGAACACCGGCGTGCCGTGTGCGGCACCGTCGGCGACGTGATAGCCGAAACTGCCCGTGCCCCAGTGCAGAGCGGGCCCGTGGCCGAGCAATCCGGCCCGCAAAGCCTGATCGTAGGCGTCGTAGGCGGCCGGGTCGGCCACGAAGACCTGACGCAGCCCACCACCGATATCGAGCACCGACGGCGTGAACCCGCGCGCGTAGGCCCTCTCGATCACCGTCAGGCACTCGCCGACGGCCCGTACCCGCTCCTGGGTGGACGCGGTATCGAGGTGGAAGGCCACCCCGAGCAGTGCCAGCCGATCAGGGTGCCGGGCGAGCAGATCGAACGCCTCTCCCACTTCGCCGAGATCGATGCCGAACCGGCTCGGCGCACTCCCCGGGAAACCCGAAAGACGTAGCAGCACCGACACTCGCGCGTCGGCGAGTTCGGCGATACGCGCCAGCTCCCACAGATTGTCGACATTGATCGTCACCCCCGCCGCCACGGCCGCCCGCAACAGTGACGATCCCTTGGGTCCGGTGATCTCGACACGATCGGGTGCGAAGCCCGCCTCCAGCGCCGACCGCAACTCCGCCCCGGACGCGACATCGATACCGATCCCCGCCCGTGCGGCCGAGCGGACGAAGGCCGCGGACCGGTTCACCTTGTGCGCGTAGTAGACCCGCGACCGACACCGTGCCCTGTCCAGCACTCCGGTGAGCGCCGCGAGGTTGTCGTCGAACACCTGCGGGAACACCAGGTGTAGCGGTGATCCGAACCGCTCCAGCGCCGCGTGCACCGCCGCCCGGTCCGCCAGGAACGCCGCCACGACCGGGTGCAGGGCAGCGGGGACAGCAGGCGGGGTCATTCCACCGGTGTGCCGGGCGAGGGCACCTCGTCGACCGGGTTGTACCCGCCGTCGCGCAACGCCTCGAAGACCCGTAACCGATGGCGCGGGCTGCGGATCCGGGCGATCACCCGTTTGGTGGCCAGATCGATCTCGAGCACGGGAACATCCATCGACTCGAGCAGGGCGCCGATGGTCCGCACACAGTGACGGCAACTCATGTCCGGCACCGAGAACACACTGTCGTCGGCGAGCGGCTCGCCACCGGCCGGTACCTCGGTGACGTCCTCGACGACCTCTACGAGCTCCGAGAGCGCCACGAACGTCTCGACGAACTGATTCGCGACCGCGCCGAGCACCGACGACCCGTCCGCACCCGGTGGCGCCGCGAGACACGTCGGCCCGGTTCCGGGCGGCAGCAGCGCGTACTGCCGCGAGATCAGATCGAGGTCGTCGTGGTACTTGGCCACCGCCTGCTCGACATCGAGGCCCTCCTCGGTGGTCGCCTTGCGCATCACCGCGTGCGCGTCGGCAATGGTCGCCTCCTTCATCGCCCGCAGTGCTGCCACCGACTCGGGCGTGTACCGCACGGTGCCATCGGGCGAGGTGGTGAAGCGGACCGGGATCATGCCCCGCCGATAGGTGGAGGCCTGCAACTCCCAGAACCACCGCGTCGCCACCGCCGCGAAGATCCCCGAATCACGCATTCCGCAGGCGAATTCGGCGATACCGCGATATGGGGTGTCGGCGGCGAGGAGACCGTGCTGGACCAGGGCCCGCCCGGTGGCTTCGATGCCGACCCGGAAGATCTCGTGCGGTTCGTGGTCGGTGGTGGTCGCCGCCAGCACCGCCCGTTCGTGCTCGCTCAGCTCGGCGGCCCGCTCCGGCAGACCCGATCGAGCCAATGAATCCCACAGTGCCAGTACGGTTTCCCTGGCGACCACAGCCAGCTCTGGTCCCGCGCCGTCCCGGCGGTAGTACGCAGTATTGGGAATGCCCGCGCTGTCGGTCCAGGTGATGCGATGCGTCGCGCTGGTCACCTGCTCCGGGCGGCACGGTCGCATGAAGCGCTCGAGATACATCCGCTGCGACTGGGTGAGCCGCCCGCCGGGCTCTGGCTGTAAAACCCGCGCGCGGAAGGCGATCAGGGTGGGCGTGGTCTCGATGCCCGCGAACACGCCGGGCGCGGCGAGCCGGGCGAGGACCTGCGAAGCGACACGGCGGTCGTACTGCTGCGCGGGGTGCACCTCGTCAACGATACGCGCGGACAACGCTTTTCGGCCGCGAGCGCGACGATCAGTACCTGCCCTGCAGGTAGTCGACGAGCTGCTCGCGTTCGGTGGCCAGTTCCGTGATCTCGCTCTTGACCACGTCCCCGATGCTCACGATGCCGATCAACCGGTCCTCGCTCACCACCGGCATGTGCCGGATGCGGTGCTCGGTCATCACGTCGCGCAGCGAGGACACGTGGTCGTCGGGGCCGCAGGTGCGTACCCGGGCGGTCATGATCTCGGCGACCGGCCGGTCGAGCAGTTCGGCGCCGTGCACGGCGAGGCGGCGAACCACGTCGCGTTCGGACACGATGCCCTCGATCGTCGCACCGTCCGGGGAGACGACCACGGCACCGATATTGCGTTCGGCCAGCACCGTCAGCAGTGCGCGCACGGTGGTGTCCGGTGGCACCGTCGCTACCGCTGTGCCCTTGCTTCGCAGAATCTCCGCAATCCGCATACGCCGCCACCTGTGCTCGCGCCGACCGTCCGTCTCCAAGCATGCCCCGCTTTTACCGCTGTGACCAGCACGAAGACGTTACGACCGCGCTATTCGTCGTCCAGGCCCGCAGACAGATAGGCCGCCGCGGCCAGCCATTGGCGGCACTGCGGGCCGTGGATGTCGTGTTGACGCAGCATCTCGCGAGCCTGCCGATAGGTGAGCCCGTAGGGCTCGTCGCTACACGCGGAAACCGGCGCTACCTCTGCCGCGAGGCTGCGCGGGAGCTCGAGCCCGGCGGTGCCGGCCGAGACCCGGCGGGGTGGTCGATACGGAATGCTCATCGCAGGCCCCTCGTGTCCGGTGGGCCCGGGCCTGCCCCAGCTCTTGACGAGCGGGCCCCGGGGTTGATCTTGCCCCGAGTCTATGGGCGCGGTGATTGCAGATGCAAGCACATCGGAGATCTCATTCGGGGCGTTTCGGCGGCCGATGGCTCTGTGGCCCTTGCGAATTCAGGGGACTGGACGTCACTTTGCGAACGCCACGCGCCCCCTGGGTGCGAGTACGTACCGACCGGTGCGCAACCGCGGGCTGCGTGTTAATGTCCGCATCGCGCAAAGCGGATGCAAGAACGTTTGTGCGTGCATCTGCAACTTTCACTCCGATGGACATCACACGAGAACAGGGAGTAATGCATGTCCGCAATGCACCATGATCAGCGCGAACGGCCCGCCGACCACGCCTGGCGTAAGAGCACGTACAGCAACGCCAGCGGCAATTGCGTAGAGGTTGCCGCCGTGTCCGACGGGTCGGTAGCTGTGCGCAACTCGCGCGACCCGCGCGGCGCGGTCATCTACTACACACGCCCGGAGATCGACGCATTCATCCGCGGCGCCAAGGCCGGAGAGTTCGACGACTTGACCTGCTGATCGGTAAGATCGCGAGTCATGACGGCTGAACCCCACGAGATCGGTCGTGTACAACCGATCGTCGACCGTGGACCCACTGTGCTGCGCATTGCGCTCGGTGGGCAACTGCGTAGGTTGCGGGAGAGCAAGGGCATCACCCGCGAGGCCGCGGGGGAGGCGATCCGCGGCTCCCACGCCAAGATCAGCCGACTCGAGCTGGGCCGCACCGGTTTCAAGGAACGCGATATCCGTGATCTGCTCACGCTCTACGGAGTCACCGACCCCGTAGATCGTGAGGCGTTCTTCGATCTGGCCAGGCAGGCCAACGAACCGGGCTGGTGGCACCGCTACAGCGATCTGCTGCCGTCATGGTTCAGTACCTACCTGGGGCTAGAACAGGCCGCGAGCCAAATCCGTACCTATGAGACCCAATTGGTACCCGGCCTGCTGCAGACCCCGGAGTACACCCGGGCGATCGTCACCGTCGGTCTCGACGATGCCGAGACCGAGCGGCGCGTGCAGGTTCGTCAGCTGCGTCAGGACGTGCTGCGCCGCGTCGACCCGCCCGTGGTGTGGGCGGTCATCGACGAGGCCGTGCTACACCGGCCGGTGGGCGGACGCGAGGTGCACCGGAATCAGTTGCGACACCTGATCGAACTGTCTCTGCTGCCGAACGTCCCCGTGCAGGTGCTGCCGTACTCGGCGGGCGGGCACGCGGCGGCGGGCAGTTCGTTCAGCATTCTCCGCTTCGCCGAGCCGGAGTTGCCCGACATCGTGTACCTGGAGCAACTGACCAGCGCGCTGTATCTGGAGCGCAGGCAGGATCTCGCGCTGTATCTGTCGGTGATGGACCAGCTCAGCGTGCAGGCCGCTCACCCCGACCGCTCACGCGACATCTTGCGGGACTACGCCGAGCGGGCCTGACCCCCCGGGCGGGCCGCAGTGCCGCTTCCGTTCGCCGGAAGCGGCAGGCTGTCCGGATCAGTAGCGGATGCAGCCGGATGCGATCCGCCAGAACGTGTCCGGCGTCAGCACCTGCAGGTCCCAGTCGTCGGCCAGTTCGTGGGCCGTGGTGACGATGCGCTCGATATCGAAATCGTTGCGGGTCGCGGCGCCGGTGGATTCGACGGCGTCGATGACGAAGGCGACCGCGGTTTCCCTCGAGGGGTGGGTGATCGCTGCGCGATCAGCGAGGCCGAAACGGCCGGTGGTGTGGTTCATGTGAACGCCCCTGTGTCTAGGCAGTGGCAAACCCGAGGCAACTATAGCCCCAGGTGTGCCGCTCGCGGCCTCCCCTGACTATCCCCTGAATTGTGTTGCGGCCCTGAGTTTAGGACGGAGACACTTTCAGATGCAAGCACATCTGCACGATCGATTAGGTCTCGATTCGGTGCTCACCCCGGCTTCTGGGCGGCGAATCCGGCTCGGCGCCACCGGATTCGCGCACCGTTCGCGCCGAACAGCGGCGTGACCGGCGCTTCGGTGGCGTACCGGTGGGTGCCGGCCGGTGCCCGGCACCCTGTCGGCACGTTGATAGGCCTCAAAAGTATTGGCCTGGTTAATTTTCGGCTATCGAATCGCGGCGACGGCCGCCTCGATCGGATCCTGCCCCGACACCACCTCGAGGGTGCGCCGAAAAGTATTGTCGGCGACCAAGATCGACGCGAGCGTCGCGGCGACATCGGCGCGCGGCACATCGGCGCGCCCGACCGGCGGTGGTCCCAGCGTGATCAGACCGTTGCCCTCGGCGTCGGTGAGCCTGCCCGGCCGCACGACGGTCCAGTCCAGCGAGCGGGCCCGCAGATCGTCCTCGGCCTTGGTCTTGGCGTCGATATAGGCGGCCCACACCTCGTCGGTTCCCGGTGCGGGCGGCTGACCGGCGCCCATCGTCGAGATCTGCACGAACCGGCGCACCCCGGCTCGGTCGGCCGCGTCGGCCAGCTGGACCGAGCCGCCCAGGTCGACGGTGTACTTGCGGTCCACGCCGCTGCCCGGGCCCGCACCGGCGGCGAAGACCACCGCGTCCGACCCGGCGACCGCGGCGACGAGGTCGGCCGGGTCGTCACGTTCCATGTCGTGGATCACGGGGACACCGCCGGTCGCGGTGATGTCGGCGGCCTGGGCGGGATCGCGGATGAGAGCGTGCACCTGATGGCCGTCTCTGGTGAGCAGCCCGGCCAGTAGCAGGGCGATCTTGCCGTGTCCGCCTGCGATGACAACGCGCATAACCTGTGCTCCTTTCGCCGCGCGGCGCGGACCTCAGCGTTCCGGGCCGCCGGGATTGCAGTTCGCCGAGACCGTGGCCGAATAGCCGACGGCCGGTCGCCACGGTTCGAGGTTCCAGCTCGTCTTGTCCGGCGCGACCATCCTCGCCCACACCCAGTGGCACAGGAACTGGTCACGCATACCCGGCGAGTCGGCGGCGGGGTCGAGGGCGAGAACTTCCTGCCAGGCCGTCTCGTCGGTGCCGGGTGCGGCGGTCTTGCGACCCGCCACGGTGGGGAACACGAGCAGGCGGGCGCCGTCGACATTGCTCGTCCAGCGGACCTCATCGATGAGCGGCAGGCCCGCGTACGGGTCGACGGTGGTGGTCGGCGGTGCGAGGGTGACGGCGGTGCGCTGGGCAGTCGTGGTCGGTGCGACGGTGGCCGGCGCGGCCTGCTCGGCCTCCTGCGAACCGCAACCGGCCACGGCCAGTCCCGCGAGCACGGCCACGGCGACCGGGTACTGCCACCGTGTCACGCGCGCCTCCTGTGTCCCCGCGATCGGGACACGACCGCCGCACCAGCCTAGTGCGGCGGTGTGGGGCTCAGTGCCACAGCGAACGGCACGGCAGCCGGCGCAGGCCGGGTTCCACTCGTCCGTCGACGGTCACCAGCAGGCCCGCGTGCACGGCGGCGGTGGTGAATTCCCAAGCCTCGGACTGGGTTGCGGCGTATTCGAGGACCATCGCGTCCTGCGGAGTGGGCCCGTCGAAGTAGACGGTGATCCGCCGCGTCGGTATGTCGGTGTGGTCGAGGGGGTGACCGGCGGCGGCAATGTTCGCGTCGATGGGAATCATGGCGTGCTCCTTCTGCCCCGGCGCTGGTAGGCGCCTTGCTACTCGACGGTAGGGCGCGCGACCATGAAGGAGAACATGTTCCGGACTCGGCTGGAGAATTCACAAACCGCCTGGTCCGGAGCCGGTACTTTCTCCGAAGTATCGAGCACGCGCGGTTGTTGCGATCCGGACGCGGGGCGTGCACGAGTCGGGAACTACGGCCGTGCGCCGATGCGGTGGGACGTACCGTGAGAACACTGACGACGGCGCACAGGGGAGGTTTCGCCGCGGCTTCGAGTACCGCATCGCCGGGTGTCAGGTCACGAGTCCGATGTGCCACCCGAAGGCGTGTGAGTGCCATGAGATCTGTGCGTGTCCTGCTCTGTTCGCTACTGCTGTTGTGTCCGCTCGCCGTCGGCACCGCAACCGCCGAACCCCAGCCCCCGGCCGCCCCGGGAATCCTGCCCGACCTGCAACGCTGGATCGACCAGGTGCTGCCCTCGCCGATCCCGTCCGGCGCGGATACCGACCCCGACGCCGAGCTCGCCGCGCTGCGGGCGGCCGTAATGCCCTCTCCCGTAGGCGATCCCACCTTCGATCACTGGCCCGAGGGCCTGGCCCAGCTGGCACCGGGCGAGCTCGTCCAGGTGCGCGACGTCACCGCCGTCGCGGGCCCGCTGACCCTGGTTCCCGTACGGTCCGCGCATCTGCTCAAGTTCCGCACCTCCGACGCCCACGGCGCCCCGTCGTTCGCGACCGCGACGCTGATCGTGCCCGCCACCGAGTGGACCGGCCCCGGCGACCGGCCGGTACTGGTGAACAACCTGCCCATCGACGCGCTCGGTCTGTCCTGCACACCCGGTTACACGTTCACACACGGGCTTTCGCTGAAATCGAGCGCCACCGAGTTCCTGCCGCCGACCACCCAGCTGGCGGTGCTACGCGGATACGCGGTCCTGATCCCCGACCATCAGGGCCCCCGAATGGCTTACGCCGAACCGTATGTCGCCGGACACGCCGTCCTCGACGCCATCCGGGCAACCAGGAATGTCGAGCCGCAGACCTACGGCGCCAGCCCGTTCGCGATGACGGGGTATTCCGGCGGCGCCATCGCCACGCACGGCGCGGCGAAGCTGATCGCCTCCTACGCACCGGAATTGGCCGAGGTGATCGTCGGTGCCGCCCTCGGCGGGGTGCCCGCCGACTTCGAGATCCTCGCCCGCAGTATGAACGCCAATCTGGCTTCGGGCATCTTCATGGCCGCGACCCTCGCGGTCGGGCGCGAGCGGCCCGAAATCCTGGCCGCCATGAACAATCTCGGCCGCTGGGTGGCCACCTCGGCGATGAAGGACCAGTGCGTGAGCATCTTCGCGCTGCCCGGCATCCTGCACCTGCCCATCGATGTCGGCGCCAATATCGCCGACCCCCTGCGCTCGGACCTGGCCGCCCGGATCTACGAGGTCACCCGGATGGAGGGCATGCGTTCGGCCACACCGCTCTACGTTTACAACGGGGAGCAGGAGTTCTGGATCCCGGCCGAGGGCGCGCGCAATCTCTATCAGGAACAGTGCGAACTCGGCGCGACCGCGGTGTATCGCGGGGTGCTCGGCGAGCACATCGTCGGTGCGGTGACCGGATATCCGGAGGCGATGCTGTGGCTCGACGAGCGGCTACGAGGGATTCCCGCGCGCAGCGAATGCTGAGCCCCCTTTTTTCGGCCGAAATGTTGGTGTTTCAGTGCTCGGTCAGTGTGAACGGCCGAATGTTCTGGGAAGTATCACTATTTCTCCCGATCAGCGTCCCGACCTGCGGGATCGCCGTGGGGAAAAGTTCCTGTGTGCCGTCATGGGGCCCGTCGCCGACCGGTGGTGAACTACCCAGAACCCCACGGAGAAACGAAATGCCGTGAATTCCCGGGCTTATGTTCGGTGCGGTTTCGACAAGCCATTCGTATTCCCGATCGAAAAACGGGACACGAATTATCGAATCGCACAGGAAGATACGCCAACGATGAAATCTCCCAGTCGCCGACGCACGCTGCAGACAGCGATGCTCACCGGCGTCAGCGCGCTCGCCGTGGCGCTCACCGGCCCAGGGGCAGGCGCGGCCCCCAACGACGCGCCGACCGAGCAGGCTCTCGCCGAGATCATCGCCGCGGGCCGGTCGGTCGCCGGCCCCAGCGGCTCGGCCTGCAACTCCGGTAGCGGCACCGGCTCGGGCAACGGCTCCGGCGACTGCTATGGCGGCTCGGGTTCCAGCTCGGGTTCCTCGGGCGGCTACTCCAGCGACACCGTCGGCGTCGGCCCGGCCCAGACCTCGTTCCTCGCGGCCTTCGCCTACGGCCTGGGCAACGGTGACGCGGCGCCCCCCGGCGCCAACGACTGGAACTGCAAGCCCGCCGACGGCGACCGTCCGCTGGTCATGGTGCACGGCACCTGGATGAACGCCTACAACGGCTACGCGTTCATGGGCCCGGAGTTCAAGAACGCCGGGCTGTGCACCTTCACCTTCAACTACGGTCGCTCCAACCTGATCGAAGGTGGCGGTCTCGGCTCGGTGCTGCCCGGCGTGATGGGCACCGGCTACATCCAGGACTCGGCCGATCAGCTGGCCCTGTTCGTCGACCGGGTCCTCGCGGCCACGGGCGCCGACGAAGTCGACATCGTCGCCCACTCGCAGGGCGGTTCGATGTCGAACTGGTACACGAAGTTCGACGGCGGTGCCGACAAGGTGAAGAACCTGATCACCTACGGCGCCACCCACCACGGCACCAGCCTCGACGGCATCGGCGCCCTGGGCCGCATGATCAACAACCTGGGCATCGACATCCTCGGCTTCATCGAGATCTTCGTCGGGCACGCCGGTATCCAGCAGACCATCGGTTCGGACTTCGTCAACCAGCTCAACGCCAACGGCGACACCGTCCCCGGCATCGACTACACCATCGTCGGCACCCGGTACGACGAGGTCACCAACCCCTACGATCTGACCTTCCTGAAGCAGGGCCCGGGCTCCACCGTCCGCAACATCACCCTGCAGGAAGGCTGTGAGCAGGACGTCTCCGACCATCTCACGATGATGTACTCGCCGCGTGCCCTGTCGATCGCGCTCAATGCCATCGATCCAGGTCATCAGATCGTGTGCACCTTCAACCCGTGGCTGGTCGGCGGTGGCGGCAGCCTCTGACCCCCAGTGAAACGGGCGCTGCCCGGGGAATCATCCCCGGGCAGCGCCTTTTTCGTGGATCAGACAGTGGTGCGGTAGCTGCGGGCGACCAGCGCCGAACGCAGGTACCACAGTCCCGACGGCTGGGTGGGGTCGAAACCGGTGAGCTGACCGATGCGCTTGAGCCGGTAGTCGACGGTGTTGGTGTGCACGTGCAGCACCCGCGCGGTGCGCTGCCGGTTGAGGTTGTTGGCGATGTGGCGCTGCAGGGTTTCCAGCAGTTCGGGGAACTGGTCGAGCGGGTCGAGCAGCGAGCCGAGGAATTCGCGTCCGGGTCCCGGCCGGGTGAGCTGGTACTCGAGCGCGAGTTCGTCGAAGCGGTACAGACCCGAGGTGACCTCGAGGCGCTGGACCATGTCGAGCAGTTCGTGGGCCTGGTCGGCGGCATCGGGAATGCCGGTGGTGCTCGTCTCGACCAGCGCGGCCGTGATGCCGACCTGCGCGGCCTGCGAGAGCTGGGCGACCAGAGCGGTGAGACCGTCGCGGTCGAAGGTCTCGGCGGGGATGAGCACGGTGCCGCCGTCGACGCTGAGCAGCGACAGCGCCGTATCACCGCAGCGCTTGGCCAGCTCGGCCTGCACGCGGCGCAGCTTGCGCCGGGCCACCACCTTCTGATCGAGTGCTGGATTGGCCTCCTCGCGGTGCGGCGGAATCGACAGCGCGAGCACGGCGTACTGCTCGGCGATGGCGATGCCGCATTCGCGGGCCATGGTCGAGGTGCTGTGCCCGCCGAGCAGCGCGGAGGTGAGGGTGTGCACCGCCGTGTGATGTTCGCTGACCACGCCGCGCAATTCGCGCACATAGGCCAGCGAGACCTGACAGGTGATGGTGTCGAGCATTTCCATCACCATCTTCACGCCGTCGACGAGGTTGTCGTAGTCCTTCACCGACGCGCTCGAGACCACCAGGTCCAAGCCCATTTTGAAGCCCTCGGCGATGGAGTGGTGGATGGTGTCGATCGGCACGCCCTCGCGGGCCCAGGCGCTGGCGGCGTCCTGCAGTCGCTGCAAGGTGCTGGGGATGTCGCGGCCGTCGAGCATGCTGACCGCGAATTCCAGGCAGATGCGGGTGATGGTGGTGACGTCCCCCGTGATGGCGTCGCCCGGCAGTGTGCCGCACGGCGCGACGTTCTCGACGAAATGTCCTACCATCTGCCGTGACAACGCCCGGACGTCTTTGAGGGGAGACGACATCGGCCGCCCCGAGATCGTGAGCGATTGCCGTGGTGGATTGTGTACGGACATCTGAAGTTCCCTTCGCCTGATTTCGGCTGTCCCCCCGCTGTCCAGCCTGTTCACCCTAGCCAAGGCAGGCAGGATCCGGAATGAAACGCCGGGTTCTGGGTGACGTTCGCGTGTCCACCGCCCGATGTTGGTGGGCCGTCACAAGGCTGGTCCCGGTGGCATCACAGGTTGTAGAGTTCAGCGCGCCGGAACGAACCGATAGGGGCACCACCATGCGACCTGCCGTCCGTTGTCTGGTCTGGGAACTGGACGAAACCCTGTGGGACGGTGTGGTCCACGACGGGACCAGCGCCGCGCCGCGCCCACCGGCGTTGCGCACGTTGACGATGTTGAGCGACCGCGGCGTGCTGCATGCCGTCGCGGCCCGAGGCGACCGCGCGCGCACCATGCGCACGCTCTATCGGCACGGGCTGCACGACATGTTCTCGGCGGTCGAGATCGGCTGGGGACGCAAGTCGGCCGCGATCGTGCGGATCGCGGGCACCCTCGGGCTCGGGCTCGAGGGCATGGCGTTCATCGACGCCGAACCCGTGGAGCGCGCCGAGGTCTCGCGCGCGTTGCCGATGGTGCGCTGCTACGCGGCACGCAATGTCGACATGCTGCCGCTGCTTCCCGACTTCCGCCACGACCTGCGTTCGGGTCCGATGCCGACTCCGCCACTCGGGTTCGCGCGGGTTCCGGCCTTCTGACCTGCGGTATTTTGGGACGACATCGACGGCAAAGTTGCATCGACTGCCGAACTCATGAGCTCGGCAGCGACAGCGTGAACCGCTCCGGAGTCGCGGACACGTCGTAGGCGGTGATCCGGCCCTCGCGCACCTGGAACGTCAGCACGAAGATCGGCCTGCCCACCCGGGTCAGCACCAGACCGGGCCTGCCGTCGACGAGAACCATGACCGCCTCGCGCGAGCGCTGCCGCAGCGCGACCGCGCCCTCGGCCACCTCCCGCGCACCGCGGACCACCGCGGCCATCCCCGGTGTGAGCGCCGCCGGGTCGGCGGTGCGGACCACATCGGGCGCGAGAACCTCGAGCAGCGCGACGAGGTCACCGCCGCGCGCGGCCCGCAGGAACGCGGCAACGGCCGCACGCTGCTCGACGAGGTCGGCCGTGCTCATCGCGGCCGGCGCGTTGACCCGCTGCCTGGCCCGGCTGGCGAGCTTCTTGGTCGTCGCGGGGGTGCGTCCGAGTACCGGTGCGATCTCGGCGAACGGTACGGCGAACAGGTCGTGCAGCACGAACGCCACCCGTTCCTCCGGACCCAGCGCGTCGAGCACCACCAGCACCGCACGCTCCACCGAATCCGCTTGCAGCGCTTCAGCTTCCGGGCCGGCATCGGTGGTCGGGAGGTCGACCTCGTCGGCATGGGTTTCGGGGCGGCGTGCGCGGGCTCGCAACAGATCGAGGCACAGTCGGGACACGACGGTGGTGAGCCAACCGTCCAGGTCGGCGATCACCGCGTCGGTCCTGGCCAGGCGCAACCACGCCTCCTGCACCACGTCCTCGGCCTCGGCGGTGGCACCGAGCATCCGGTGCGCGAGACGACGCAGCCGGTCACGGCGCTGCTCGAACATCAGCGCGAGCGAATCCGCGCGCATCGGTCACCTTTCGGGGTCGCCGGTCGTCACCGGGAAAGACGGCACTCCGCCGTCGTCGCCTTGCTGTCTCCACTGTGGCAGAGGCGCTCGTCCGCCGAAAACGGAGGAACCATGAACACCGCATACGTCGTCGTCACCGTGCTCGCCGCGCTGGCCGCCCTGATCGCCTCGGGAATCGACGTGTTCCGCGCCGACTGGGTGCGCGAGAACATGCGCGAATACGGGCTGCCCACCTGGGCGCTGCCGCCACTGGCCGTCATCAAGGCCGCGGGCGGGATCGGTCTGCTCGCGGGCCTGGCGTACCGGCCGCTGGCCGTGGCCGCCGCGGCCGGATTGGTGCTGTACTTCATCGGCGCCGAGATCACCGTGCTGCTCACCCGCTGCTACTCGCACGTGGCCTATCCGCTGCCTTATCTGCTGCTCGCGGGCGCCTCGCTGACGCTGGCCGTGGCGTGAGACCGGTGGTGGCGTGCCACGTCGGCGCGCCACCACCGTCGGCTCAGGCGCTGGCCAGAATGAAGTCGGCGGCCTGCTCGCCGATGAAGATCGCCGGCGCGTTGGTGTGCCCACGGATGATCAACGGCATCACCGAGGCGTCGGCCACGCGCAGCCCCTCGACACCGCGCACCTTCAGATCCGGGCCGACGACGCTGGCCGCGTCGGTGCCCATCCGGCAGGTGCCGACCGGGTGGTACAGGGTGTGCGAGAACTTCTCGATGGTCAGCGCGATCGTCGCCTCGAGATCATCGGGTGCCTGCGGCGGGTAGATCAGCGGCCCGAGTGTGCTCTTGAGCGCGGGCTGGCCCGCGAGCCCGGCGCACACCCGCAGACCGGCGGTCAGCGCGGCCAGGTCGGCGCCGTCGGGGTCGGACAGGTAGCGCGGATCGATCACCGGCTTGGCGGTCGGGTCGGCCGAGGCCAGACCGATCCGGCCACGGCTGCGCGGGCGCAACAGGATGGACCCGAGCACCACACCGTGCTCGGTCGCCTCGACCAAGCCCTCGTGATAGAACGGCGCCGGCGCGTAGATCAGCTCGAGGTCGGGGTGCTCGAGCTCGGGTTCACTGCGCACGAAGCCGTACGCCTCACCCACATTGGAGGTGAGCATGCCCCGGTGCCGCACCAGATAATTCAGCAGTTCCAGCGGCTTCTCCGCCGTGTACAGCGAATCGGACTCCACGCTGTAGCCGAGCGCGGCGATCAGATGGTCCTGCAGATTGGCGCCGACCTCGGGGGAGTGGGCGACCACATCGATGCCGTGCTCGGTGAGCTGTTCGCGGTCACCGATGCCCGAAAGCTGCAGCAGCTGCGGGCTGTTCACCGCGCCACCACACAGGATGACCTCCTTGGCGGCGGTCACCACGTGGGTCTGCCCGTCGTGCAGGAACTCGACGCCGGTGGCCTTGGTTCCCTCGAACAGCACCTGGGTGGCCAGTGCCTCGGCCCGCACGGTGAGGTTGGCGCGCTTCATCGCGGGCCGCAGGTAGGCGTCGGCGGTGCTCCAGCGCCTGCCGTCGCGCTGGGTGACCATGGTCTGGGTGAAACCTTCGGGCGCCGGACGATTCGCGGCCTCGAGTTTGTGGCCGGCCTGCCGCGCCGCCTCGAGGAAGGCATGGGTGGAGGCGCGCGGGCTGCGCTGCCGCTGCACGTGCAGCGGCCCCTTCGCGCCCTCGTCGGGGAACTGCGCGTCCTGCACGTTCTCGATCTTGCGGAACTGTTCGACGGCCGAGGCGAAGTTCCACTTCTCGCCCGCCAGCAGTCCCCATTCCTCGTAGTCGGCGCGGAAACCGCGCACCCACATCATCGCGTTCATCGATGACGAGCCGCCGAAGGTCTTGCCGCGCGGCCAGTAGATCCGGCGGTCACCGAGCGCGGGCTGCGGTTCGGTGGAGTAGTCCCAATCCCGTTCGCTGCGGAACAGTTTCGAGAACGCCGCCGGAATATGGGCGAACTTGTCGTCGTCGGCGGGCCCCGCCTCCAACAGTACGACCGTGGTGCCCGCGTCGGCGCTGAGCCTGTTCGCGAGCACCGCCCCCGCTGACCCGGAGCCGACGATCACGTAATCCGCGGACGTCCCACCTGCTTGCACTGTCCAACTCCGATCCTGCACTGCATCTGTCGTAGCCAACACGGATACACCCGAGCCCGCGTGAAAAGACCGCGAGCACAGCCTGACTCGGCGTCGGGCCGGGTGCTGCAAGCAGCGTACTGACAGTCGGCGTCCGGTGGGACTCAGTAGGTCCCGGCCGCCGCGGCGCGACCCGCGCGGCGACCGTAGAAGCTGCCGTCACCGAGCGATGCCCCGCTGACATAACCGCCCGCACACAGCCCTGAGGTGCACCGACCGGCGGCGAACAGCCCGGGAATCGGTTCCCCGCTCACGTGCAGCACCCGCGAATCCAGATCGGTGCGCAGCCCGCCGAGGGTGAATCCGGCGGTGAAACCGCGCAGATCGAACCCGGCCAGCGAGCCCTCGATCGGGCGCACCCACTCGGGCTTCTTGCCGAGCAGGGGATCGCTGCCGTTGGCGGCGTGCCGGTTGTAGGTGGCGACCGTCGTTTGCAGCGCCTGTTCGGGCAGACCCATCTCGGCTTCGAGTTCGGCGACCGTCTCGGCGACCCATTTGGGCGGGAACCGGAAGAAGGGGGTCGAACTCTCGGTGGCGAGGGCCTCCTCCAGGGATCGTTCGTCGAGGATCAGGAAGGCCTGGTTCTCCTGCCGCAACAGGGTGGCCTGGCCGATCCGGCCGGGGTAGGTGTCCTCGGCGATGTAGCGCTGCCCGCGCCCGTTGACGAGGATGCCGCGCGCCATCATCTGCGGGTCACCGAAGATCGCGACCTCGCTGGCGTCCATATGGGCCAGTTCGGCGCCCAGCGCTTGCGCCAACCGGATGCCGATGCCGTCGTGCTCTTCGATGGCCGCGCCGGGACGTCCGCTCAGCTGCGGGGTGTAGCGGTCGATCATCTCGGTGTCGTAAGCGAAACTGCCGGTCGCCAGGACCACGCCGCGGGCAGCCCGGACCGTGACCGGCTTACCGAACCGGGTCGCGACCAGGCCGACCACCCGGTCGTCGGCGTCGACGACCAGCCGCCGGATGCGGGTGTCGTATTCGACGGCGACACCGAGCTCGGCGACGGTGTCGGCCAGTGGCTTCATCAGCATGTAGCCGCCGCTGCGTTCGCCGATCTTCTTGTCCGCCAGCTGCGGAACATGCCCGCGCGGTGCGGGTTTGGCGATGTCGAGGAACGGCGCCGCGTTCTCGCCGCCGGAATACATCAGGCCCTCGTCGTGCGGCGGCTCCCAGCCCGGCTCGCCCCAGAACTCCTCCTTGAACGGCACACCGCAGTCCACGAGCCAGTCGTAGTGTTCGACACTGCCCGCGCAGTAGTCGGCGATCTTGGCGGCATCGACACCGGGGCCGAGCGCGGCGGTGAGGAAGGTGGCCATGTTCTCGGGGGTGTCGTCGAAGCCGAGCGCACGCTGCAGCGCGGTCCCGCCGCCGAGGTAGACGAAGCCGCCCGCGAGTGCGGCGGCCCCACCCCAGCCGCCGGTGCGTTCCAGGATCAGCACCTTCGCACCCGCGCGCGCGGCTTCGATGGCGGCGCACACTCCCGCGATGCCGAAGCCGGCGACGACCACGTCGACCTCGAAATCCCACTGGTCGACGGTGTTCTCGCGCAGCGGCCGGACGGTGTCGGTACGCGGGCTGTTGTCGGTCACGGCTGCCTCCGGTGGTGGGTGTGTACCGAAATGGTGCCGCGTGGAGGCCAACAAAACAAGAACGTGTTACAGAATTCCCGTCCAGCGGGACACGGATTTCGGCTCGCGGCTCCGGTACGGTGGCGATCGAACCCACGTCGAGAAGAATCTGGTGGTGCACACGTGAGCGCGAACATTCGGGACATCGCGGTAGAGACCCTGGCCGGCGAGCCGACCACGCTGGGCGAACTGGCGGGCGACAAGGCCGTGCTGCTGGTGAACGTGGCCTCGAAATGCGGGCTGACCCCGCAGTACAGCGGCCTGGTCGACCTGCAGAAGAACTACGGCGAGCGCGGTTTCACCGTGATCGGTGTGCCGTGCAACCAGTTCATGGGCCAGGAACCCGGTAGTGCCGAGGAGATCCAGGAATTCTGCTCGGTCACCTACGGTGTCGACTTCCCGCTGCTGGCGAAGACCTCGGTGAACGGCGACGACCGGCACCCGCTGTACCAGGTGCTCACCGAGACCCCCGACGCCGAGGGCGCGGCCGGTGACGTGCAGTGGAACTTCGAGAAGTTCCTCATCGCCCGTGACGGCGCGGTGGCCGCGCGGTTCCGTCCGCGCACCACCCCGGACGACCCCGAGGTCGTGCGGGCCGTCGAAGCCCAGCTCTGAACTACTGCGCGTTGGCGAGCAGCGCGTACTGCGCTGCCGCCTGCTTGCGCACGGCCCCCGCTTCCGGCCCGCTCACGAACCCGCCGTAGTTCCGGTAACTCACGTAGCAGCGGGCCACCGCCGGTGTGTTGCCGGACGCCCGGCGTTCGGCGCAAAACGCACCGGGCACCGCGTCCGGCCCCGGGATCTCGCGCGCCGCGTCGCTGAGCGTGTCGCGCCAGGTCGTGCCGAAGGCGTCCGCGCCCGCCCGGTCGCGGAAGCGGAACAGGGTGGTGGTGTAGGAGTGGGCGACGCTGTCGACACCGCCCCGATCCCATGCGGCGGCCAGTTCGGCCGGTTCGCTCGCCCGGTAATGCCTGCTCGCGCGGCCGGTCCACGCAGCGTATTCGCGTGAGGAGATGGCGATGCGCTGGTTCGGCGGACCGGGAATCAGGGTGCGGCGCAACAGGTCGTCTGGGTCGCGGGGCAGGTCGGCGAGCTGGTCGGGGGCGGTCGGGGTGAACTGATCGAGGAGCGGCACCTGCGCGTCGAGGACCTGGGCGACCCGGCGGGCCAGCGCGTCCACATCGGGGGCCGGGTGCTGCAAAAACAGGCTGACCACGATCTCACCGTGCGCGAAGAGCGCGCCGATCGTCTTGATGCCCGGCCGCCAATGTGCGTGCGCGCCGGGGTATCCCGGAATCGGCACCGGCCGGTTGTCCGGGCTCACCGCGAAATCGGTCGCGGCCAGATCGCGTGCGGCATCGGCGGCCGTGCTCTCCCCGGGGAATCGCATCAGGACCACCCGGGTCACCTTCGCGTCGGTGTCGATGGCGGGGACGTTCTTGTCGAAGGCCCGGCTGCCCTGGGCGATGTCGAACGCGACGATGATCCGATGCCGTTCCAGTGTGGGCAGATTGACGTTCGAGGCGGCCGAGGTGTCGACCACGCGGCGCGGGGTGTCGAGCACGTCGGTGCCCCAGTTGTAGGTGAGTGCCGGATCGAGATCCTGGGGAAACACCACCGCGCCGCCCATCCGCAACCCTTCGAGGATCGGGCCGTCCGCCGCGGTGCGACCGATCTCCACGTCGGCGGGCGCGGTCGTGTAGCTGCCCACGTCGAGGCTGCGCACGTCGAGTTCGCCGGGTGTCGCGGTGCCGGAGACGGTCGCGCAACCGGCGAGCAGGGTGGCGAGCGCGCCGAGGGCGACGCGTGTTGTCACAGCGGTGCGGTGGCGAGCCATTGCTCGATCATCTCCTGATGGGTGTGCCCTGGCCAGTACACCTGCAACAACACGCTCGAATGGGGTGCGGCCTCGAACTGCACCAGCAGCCACGGCCCGTCGGACCCGTTGAACTTCCGCACGGTCACCGGCCTGCCGTACCGTGACCGCACCTGTTCGTTCGCGCCGCTCGGCAGGGAGGCGACATACCGGTCCGCCGTCGCGGCGTCGGGATAGGCGAGTACCTGCACCTCCAGTTTCTCCCGGTCGGTGCAGTTGAACCCGTTGTCCCACAGGGCATCCGGATTCTTCGTCGCGAAACTGCACCGCAGGTCCCGATATCCGGTGCTGTCCGGACCGGCCGGGAGCAGATCGGGGAACAGGGCGATGATGGGGCGACCTGCCGCCCAGGAGTCCGTCGTGGTTGTCGTCGGCGCGGCGGTGGTGGTGCTGGGGGGTGTGGTGGTGCCGGTGGTGTCGCGGGATGACCAGAGGATTCCGGCGACGACGGCGGCGATCACCGCGAACGCGGCGGCAGACCATCCGACGAGCGCTCGCCTGAATGTGCCGGGAGACGCGCTCGAGCCGGTCGGCAGGGGGGAGTGCTGTGCGTCGACAAACGGGGAGGGTGTGGTGGGCGCAGGGAGATGCGGTGCGGAGCTTCCGCCGAGCGGTGCACCGCTGAAATGGGGATGCTTTTGTGCACTGGGATCGGTTGACGGGGCGACACCACGACTGAGTGCTGCTTGTGCGGCGTCGACCATCTCGGTACAGGTGCCGAACCGCTGTCCAGGATCCTTTGCCAGCGCCCTGGCGAACACGGAATCCATCGCAGGTGGCAGGCCCGGCGCCCGTTCGGTAACCCTCGGCACCGGCTGCATGAGGTGCGCGCCGATGAGTGCGCCCGCCGTGGTCGCGGTGTAGGGCGGTTGTCCGGTGAGCAGGTGGAACAGCGTGCAGGCGAGGGAATATTGGTCCGCGCGTGGACCGGCCTGCCGCCCGTCGAGGTGCTCGGGTGCGGCGTACCGCAGGGTCGCCACCACCGCACCGGTCTGGGTGAGCGCGGTGGCCTCGTCGACTGCCTTGGCGATCCCGAAATCCGTGAGCAACACCTGTTGCGTTCCCGGAATGCCTTCGCGCAGCAGGATATTCGCCGGTTTCACATCACGGTGCAACAATCCCGCCGCGTGCGCGTAGTCGAGTGCCGCCGCCGTCGACCGGGCGATGTGCAGCGCGTGTTCCGGCGCCACCGGCCCCGCCCGCAATGCGGTTTCCGCGTCGGACCCCGCCACGTACTGCATCGCGATCCACAACCGCCCACCGTCGTTGCCCCGGTCGTGCACGGCGACGATATTCGGATGGTCGAGCCGCCCCGCGAGCTCCGCCTCCCGCTCGAACCGCCCCCGGAACATCGGATCCGCCGCGAACGAGGAATGCAGCAGCTTCAGCGCGACCAGGCGCGGCAACCGGGGATGCCCGGCCGCGTACACACTGCCCATCCCACCCGACCCGAGCACCCGCTCGATCCGATAACCGGCGAACATGTCCCCGGCCCTGAGCTCGTGCATGCCTGCAAACCTAGCTCAGGGACTGCCGCCCCGGAGCCCGTCGCCCAGCCCCCGGTTACCGCGCCGTCGAGATACGTTCCCTACCAAGCGAATAGATCATCTAGGCTGATTCCGGAAAGGCACCCGTCCGAAATCACGGAGGAATCCGATGTCGCACGCTTCTGCCGCTTACCCCAGCTCCGTGCCCGTCGGAGTCGATACGACTCGAGCGAGTATCGCTCGCGTGTACGACGCCGCCCTCAACGGCAAGGACAACTACGAGGTCGACCGCGCCGTGCTAGCCCAGGTCCGCACCGTCGCGCCGCAGGTCAACGATCTGGCCTGGGCCAACCGCGATTTCCTCATCCGCGTGTGCCGCTTCCTCGCCAGAATGGGTGTCGACCAATACCTCGATCTCGGATCGGGATTACCCACGGCGGAAAACACCCATCAGGTCGTGCAGCGGGTGAATCCCGAATCGCGCGTGGTCTACGTCGACAACGACCCGTCGGTGCTGGCGCACGGGAAAGCGCTGCTGGCGAGCAACAGCCGCACCCACATCGCCGAGGCCGACATCTTCGCGCCCCTCGACGTTCTCGGCAACGAGATCGTGCGCACCGAGTTCGACTTCACCCGCCCGATCGCCCTGTTCCAGATCGGCACCCTGCACCACTACCTCGGCGAAGACGCCCCCACCCTGATGCAGACCTACATCGACGCCCTCCCGGCCGGCTCCTTCATCGCCATCGCCCACTTCCACGACCCCGAAACCCCCGACTACAGCGAACTGGCCAAGAAGATGGAAGAGAAGTTCATCCACAGCCCCATGGGCAGCGGCCGCTTCCGCACCCGCACCGAAATCCAGGCCATGTTCGGCACCACCACCCTGATCGAACCCGGCCTCGTCCGCTGCGACGACTGGTGGCCCGACGGCCCCCACCTCACCCCCCTCTCCGACGTCCGCCACTGCATCCTCGGCGGGGTCGGCCAGAAGCGCTAGCGAGTGTCGACATCGGCGGGCCCTCACTGATCAGTCGACACCCTACGAATGTCCGGCGCAATCTGGCGACGCGCTCTCGGACGTAGAATTCACGGAAGCAGGAGCCTCGCCGAGCAACTAGCGTGGCTCGATCGAGGCGACCTCGTCGTAGAACGTGAAGGGTATCGCCTGGCGGGAAACCTCAGCGCGAATGGTGGCGAGGAACTGCTCGAATCCGTGGCGGGCGGGCACGCGAGCGACTGCCCATTCGCTTGCATTGTGTTGGCGGGTCTTCGCGGCGGTAAACGTCTGGGTAAGGATTCTGTCGAGGCGGGCGGCGGCCAGCACAGCCTCTGGAGTGCCGTAAATCCAGACACTACAGAGCGCTTCGTGCCAGACGTGGTTATCGATCGTTGCGATGTGATCATCTGGTGTGTCGGCTAGCGCAATCTGTTGAATGGTGTCGTAGCTGGTGCGGAAGGCGCCGGTGAGTTGCTGGTAGCTGTCGGCGCGTTTATCCCGTTGCCAGCGGGTGGTTTCGGCACGTTGGTCCCAGAAGCGGCCGATCACAATGCCGACCACAGCAGCTGACGCCGCCAGCAGTGCGGCGGTCATCAAGAGGCTCCTCGTTGTTCGTTGATCTCCGCGGGTTGGTGCGCGGTTGTAGGAGTCATTTGTGTCGAGTGAAACACTCGTACGGGCACTGGCGGCAGGTCCAGTTCACTGCGCGCCGCGCTGACGAATTGTTCGAATGCGGCTCCAGCTAGCTCGCGCGCCTGATTCCACTCGGTGCGGTCTTGGATTCGGCGGTCGGTCGCGGCGGTGAACAGGGCGCCGAGGGCTTCGTCCAGTTGGGTAACCGCGACGACAACATCGGTAGACCCGTGGAGCCACACGGCGGCGACTGCGCTATCCCACGCCGCGAACCCGCCTGAACGAGTGTGCTCGACGAGAGCTTGGAACGACGCGGCATCAGCGCCGGTCAGAGCAACGACACGAACCGCTTCATAGGTGACTTGGAACTGTTCGATGACACGCTGATGACTAGCGGTCTTCTGATCACGACGCCAGCGAGTCGATTCGGATCGTGTGTCCCACAAACGCCCGATCATGACTCCGACCAGGCCGGCCAACGCGGCGAAGAAAGCTGCGGTCATCATTCCCCCAACGATGGACCCGTAAGCGGCGTCCATGGCTAGTTTACGGTCCACACCCGTGTGGGACACGAAATCGAGCTGCGCCCAGATCCGCCATCCTGGCAGGATGCCGGGATGGCGGATCTGCTGTGGAACGAGGTCAGAAACTTCTTCGACCCGAACCTGATGGGGGCACTTCCGGACGTGTCCGTCACCTCCACCTCGGCCGAAGATTGGCAGGCAGTGTTCGACATGGTCCGGTCGGAGGGCTGGGCCTGGGAGTACTTCGAGGGTGATATTGCGGGGCGGCTGCCATCGGCCGCGGAGATTTTATCGCGCCCTGCTGATGCGGAGCTGGCCCAGCTGCGTGTCTGGCCCACCCCAGCTGTGCTGGTGATCTTTCGTCTGTGGTCTGCGACGGAGATCGACTTCGACGTCGACCTCCGCCAGCTGCAGGGCCAGGCGGGAGTAGACACCCTGTGCGCCTTCCTGTGCGCGGTCGGTCGGCGACTGGGCAAACCCGTGTTGATGAGCGCAGAGGGGGGGCTCCCCGCCTCCGGTGCTCGGTTTCGACCCGACCGCCGATCGCGTGGTACTGCTAGCCGATCCAGAGTTCACCTGAACTTCGTTACGCACGAATCGGGTTCACGCACACGAATCAGCTCGCCGAACAGAGATCCCGACGTGGGAATCGTCGATGCGTGCATTATCCGAACGGGACCCGAGGTCGGCATTCACCGATCAGTGACGTCGCAGATCATCGATGGAACCACCGCTGGAGCAGCAGGCTGATGAGCCGCGCTTCCTATGCTCAGATGATGTATCTGGAGCTGGTGACGATCGTGGTCGAGGAGTACGACCCGGCGATCGAGTTCTTCGTCGCGGTGTTGGGGTTCGACCTGATCGAGGACGTGCCGTCGTTGACCAATGACGGCAGACCCAAGCGGTGGGTGGTAGTTCGTCCGCCAGGTGCGCAAACCGGGATTGTTCTGGCGCGGGCGGATGGTGAACGGCAGGCCGCTGTAGTCGGTAGTCAGGCTGCCGGACGCGTGGGGTTCTTTCTGCGGGTCGATGACTTTCAGTCCGAATATGCTCGGTTGGTCGCAGCTGGGGTCGAGTTCGTGACGCAACCACGGTCCGAGCCCTATGGCTGTGTCGCGGTCTTTGTCGACATTGCCGGCAACCGGTGGGATCTACTCGGCGGCCCTGCCTAGTCCGGCGCCGAACATGCCGCCGGGCGGGCGGTCTCGAAAGTTTGCATCTGGCCGGTGCAGCGAGCCTGATCGCGGTCTGTTCGAAGGCGTCGCAGACCGCTAAAAGAGAAAAATCAAGAACCCGAACCAGGCCACACCTACGCACAGGAGAGCCAGCAACAAAGCAGCGATGAACACCGAGCAGCAGAAGAGCACTCGGACAAGGCGAGACCTGGGACGGGCTGCTGGTCGAGTCCCATTTCCTCGGCCGGGGGCAACCTCTATTCCGACGACATCCACCGTGCTGGCCGCAAGCCTCTGGAGGATCGCATCGGTTCCACCACCATGCCCGACCCGTTCACTCTCGCCCACGCCACCAGATTGCCACAGAACAGGAAATGCGGTGGCAAACGGAAAGAATGTTCAGCCAGACTCAGGCGAAGCCGAGCATGGTGGCGAGGCATCGTTCAACGGGATTCTTTTCTCCGGCAGCGATCTGCTGACCCATTGAGACCAAGCCGATTCCAGGACCTTCTGCTCGATGACTTCCGGGCTCATCGCAGCTTCACCGAGATGTATGTCGCAGCCGGAGTTTCCGCCTCGCAGGGCGATCCGGTCCGCAGATCGAGCTACATCGGGTGAGTTCAGATTGGCTGTTTACACTCGAATGCCTTGAAAAGGGCCGTGTGTTGCCGGCTTGTACAGCCAGCGTCGGTCGGCTGGAGCGATACCACCGCGTCCGGTCGATGACCATGCGACTCAGTCGCGGGGGCCGCCGTGCCAGGTTGGAAGCGGGCGTGTCCCGGCGGCGACCTGATGGGCGGCCTCGGCGAGCAGGCGGGTGGAATCCAGTGTGGGTAGAGGGGATACGTCCGGGGTTATCAACAGGGGGATCTCGGTGCAGACCAGAGCGACGGCGTCGCAGCCCAGACCGTGTAGCCGGTCGATGATATCGAGGTAGCGCTGCCGGGAGGCGGTGGTGAACACTCCTTCGCATAGTTCGGTGAAGATGATGTCGTCGATCGAGCGGCGTTCGTCGGAGTCGGGGATCTCGGCGGCGATCCCTTTGGTCGCGAAGACGCGCGGGTACATCGGGCCGGTCATCGTGTACTTGGTACCTAGCACTCCAACTCGCTGGTAGCCTTCCGCAGCCGCCTTTTCCGCGACGATTTCCGCGATGTGCAGGCCCGGCAGGGCCAGGTCGTCGCCGACGGACTCCAATGCTATGTGCGCGGTGTTGTCGGGGCAGACGAAGAACTCTGCCCCGGCCTTGGCGAGGCGGTCTACGCTGGTAGCCAAGGTCTTTCGAATCGCACTGTGGTCGCCGGCTTCCCAGGCCGGCATGCTGCGGCCCATGGCGATGCAGTCCAGGGTCACATCTGCGTGCTGGTGCGGTCCGAGTTCGCGGGCGCCCTCCTGGGAGAGGGTCCGCAAGCACAGCGACGCTCCTTCGATGCTGTGCGCCAAGATCCCGACGTGTCTCATACGTTGCTCCTTGTCAGCACGAATGGTGCCGTCTATTTTCTGAATATTGTTCGTGATGAATCAGTTTCGGCCCACCGCGCTGCGGACCGCTCCGCTACCTCCCGGACTCGCTGGAGGACTCGGCCTTCAGACTGTTCGCCGACCCGGAAGGCAGTCGGAGGTTGACGTCGGGAACGCCGGTTCCGTGCTCTGCCAACATTGCTCGTTCTGGAAACATGATGGTGGCCGCGAGTGCCGCCAGGAATGTGGTTCGACATTCTGTGCGTGAGGGTGGATCAGGCGTTGGTGTCCGCGAGTTCGCGGATTGCCGCTGCCAGTGGTTTCCATGCGTGCTCGGGTAGGTCGTGTCCGACTCGGGGAAGAAGGAGCAGCCGAGAGCCGGGAATCCGGGACGCGATGGCATGAGCGGCATTGGTTTTGATCAGCGGATCGTCTTCGCCGTGCACGACCAGGGTCGGCCGGGTGATCTCGGTGATCGCCGGCCCGCTCCACTGGGCCCCGATCTGCCGGCTCTGTGCCTCCTGGTCGTGAATTCCGCTGTCGGGGTTGTGTTCCAGTCGGGTGCGCACGGCCGCCTCGTCGAATTCGTGACCGGGCGAGGCGAGGAGTTTCGCCACCGCGACGCCCGCATCGATCGCGCCCGCTCGGGTGTCGGGAAAGTTCACCCGGGCGAACTTCGCAAGCGTGCCCAGCCGGATGTAGCGCAGTGCGCGCAGTCCGATGACATCCCCCGGGATGGCATCGACCGAGGTGAGGGTGCGTACGCGGGCGGGGTGTCGAAGGGCGACCCGCTGGGCGACCGCACCACCGAGAGAGACACCGAGTACATGCGCCGAACTCCAGCCCAGTTCATCGAGCACCGCCACGGCATCGTCGGCCATATCTTCGGCGGTGTAGGCCGAACCGCGCCGGGCCAGCAGCGCGGTGATCGGGTTCCGCACCGCCGTCGGTGGCAGATGGGTCGATTCACCGCCGTCACGCTGGTCGTATCGCGCTACGGCGAAACCGAATTCGGCCAATTGCGCACAGAACCCGTCGGGAAGCCAGTGCCGGTTCGCACCAAGCCCGGTGGCGATAAGCAACGGTTCTCCGCCTACGTGTGGCATGAACTCGTCGAACGCCAGGCGTACCGCTCCGTTGTGCGCCCATCGTCGCGGTCCCCATTTCGCATCGGCTGACATCTCGAACCTCCCAAACTGTGATCAGTGAACACAGTTTAAGATAAGGCATGACAGACACCGGGCGATAGGGGTACAGCGAGTGGCGCAGTCCGCGAAAGTGACGCCGACGGCGTGGGAACGCGCGGAAGGCAGGCGCGGGCCGACCCCGGCGCACAGCCGGGACGATCTCACAGCCGCCGCGATCGAACTGGCCGACCAGGGTGGTCTGGCCGCTGTCTCCACTCGTCGGATAGCCGAGAAACTCGGCGTGAGCCAGTCGGCGCTGTACCGCTACGTGTCGGGTCGTGACGATGTACTCGACCTCATGGTCGATTTTGCTGCCGGCCAGATCGATCTCGACATGGTGCCCAGTGGTGCGGTGATCGACGACCTCATCGCCTTGGCGGTCCGCGCGAAGACCGCCCACGTCAATTATCCGTGGCTACTGGACATCCCTGTCGAGCCCTTGCGGGTGGGACCACGCGGGATCGCCTACCTCGAGTGCGCGCTACGGGCCATGGCGGGCATCGACGTGCCGGGACCGGTGAAACTAGAGGTAATCGCGGTGCTGAACGCACTCGCACAACAGTTTGCTCGCGCCGAGGTGGGTGACCGGACCGCGGACCGGTCGCGGCGCATCTCCCAGACGGCCTATCTCCACAAGACCGCCGAGCAAGGCGGCCACCGGTTTCTCGCGGCAGCACTCGAGGAATCGGGCCGCGACGGAGATCCATCGGATGACATGTTCGAACTCGTGCTGCGCCGAGTGCTCCAGGGGTTGCTCAGACCGGACTGACCGCCTACGTGTCTTGGTCGTGATGCGCTGGTAGCGGCCATCACGACGGCCGCGACGACGACCCTGGCGGCAGCGATCGACCAGAAGGCTTGCCCGTAATCGGCAGGTGCAGTGTTTGTCGCGGTGATCAACGCCCGGCTGGCGGTTGCTATGGTCGGCGAGTGCTGCCGTCTTATCATGTGACGTCAGTCTTGAACCGCGCCTCCATCGCGAGATTCGGTTTGGACTGGCGGCGTATGGGCGCAGCGCGGGGCATTGCCGGAAGCCACCGACCCGAGCAGGCCGGCTGCTTCCTTGCGCTCAACGACTTCGAGTGTGACTGGTTCGTACGCATGAACAACACCGGAGGACCCGTGGACGTGTGGGAAGTCCGCGGGATCCGGACCGATGATCTTGTGCTGTCACCGGAGGGTCACTACTACTTTCCGGGAGTGATCGCAGCAGCTCAGCTTCGCGTGATCCGACGCGACGTGCCGCCTGTCCTGACCTGACCGGCAACCACACGCGAGATGAACACCGCCTCTTGCCGTGATCGCGCGATGGCGAACGTACGTACATGCCGATTATCGTGCGTTTTGGCCGTTCCGGTGCAGGTAGTTCACCCTTAACCGGTGGAACCAGATGACCTAGTAGAGATTGAACTATCGACCGAAGAGCGCCGACTGCTGTGGTGGGGTCTAGGAGAGTGGTCCGGCCCGGCGAATTGCAGTGAGAATCTAGCGATCGCGATGGACTTCGAAAGCGTGGCCGACCTGCTCGAACAGGAGCGGCGATTGCGTTTGGCGTTGGAGGCGAGAGAAGTGCTGAGTGCGCGAGATTGGCGGCGCGCATTGCTGGCGACCGAGTTCGTCTTCGCGAGCGATGTTTTCGGTTCTGGCGTGGAGTGGTCGATCACCACCGGGCTCCGGGACGAGGAGACTGTTCGTACACTTCGCCGGTTGCAACGCAAGTTCGCCCGCGCGCTGCCGGATGTGTTGTATGGCCGTCGCTGATCTGCATGTCCGCTCGTGCCGCAACCCGAGCGTTACTTGATCGATGAAAAGGACATCGACTCCGGCTGTCCGGTAGCCGTAGCCGTCTGTGCGTGGGCATCGTTATCCATGAGTACTTCAGCAGACATCGACGTCGCCTTCGCCGACGATGACCTCGTATTGCGCCGTCGGACGCGGTATCGACCGCGCGATTTCCGACCGTGACCTCGGGCCGCTCCTGCTCAACACTCGCGGCCGACGTATGGATCGCCACTGCGCCACCAAGCGTCTACGCGCCCTGGCTGCAGTCACGGTGGTTCGGCTGCGTCACATGCATCCGCATATGCTGCGCCACACCTTCGTCACGACCTGCTCGATGCCGGTGTCGATCTACGCGATGTGCAGATCGCCGCGCGCCACGCCGACCCCCACGACGATGCGCTACGACCGCGCTCGAAACGACCCTCGACTGGCACGCGCTCCACAGCCGATTACGGCGTGTCAGATCGCCTTAGCCGCGCGCTAGGGAGGTACGCGAGTCCGCGCTGGCGGATGGCTGGCAGATGACGAAACCCGCTGACTACCAACCGAGTTCGTGTCTTATCGAGCGATCCGGCCTACGATCACCCGTATGGCTGCCTTGATCACGACCGTCGCGTTGGCGTTTGTCGGCTACCTAGCGACATATCTCAACAGCGTGCGGCTGGCTCAGAGACAGGCACGCTTGACGAGGGTGAATCTTCAGCTGAGCGACTTCTACGGGCCCTTGTTCGCGCTGATGGAAGCCAACAGCCGGGTCTATGACACCTTTTCGGCGAAATACGTTCGGCCCGATGGTCGTGACCCCTTTCGCCACGATATCCCGCCGACCGAGGGCGAGCTCGCCGAATGGCGTACGTGGGCAACAGCGGTCTTCATACCGAACATCCAGGCGATGCGCGATGTGGTGGTGACCAAAGCCGACCTGCTCATCGAGAAGGAGATGCCGCGTGTCCTGCTCGAACTTTGCGCGCACACCTCTGGATACGAAATCACCGCGGCGGGCTGGGCACAGGGAAACTATGGGGACCACCTATCGCTGATTCCCTTCCCTGGGCGCGAACTTCGTGAGTACACCCGGGACCGGTTCATGTTCTTGAAAGGCGAGCAGGCACGGCTCCTGGGCGCCCGTACCAAGCATTCCCATGGGCAACGCTGAGGGATCGTCTACATCAATCAAGGGTCGACAAGGACCGCCTTCCCGGTGACCGGCGAGTCTTGACGCCGATCAACCGGCGATGCGAGTTTTGTTCCGGGACGCTAGGCGATGACACGGTCGAGATGTCCTGGCATGCCGCTGGGCGTGCATAGCGAGGGTCGTGGGGACGAACGCGCTCAACTGCCGATAAGCAGAGGACTCGGACTGCACTACGCTTCCCGCATGCTCAAGCTCAGACTGACAAATCCATTCGACGACAAGATGATCACGATGAGGCTGGAGCCTCTCGGCGAGGACTATTGGATGCGCCCCAAGGAAGCGTTCACGGTCGAGTTCGACGAGAGCGAATACTCCGAGTCCATGTGCGGGGCGCATTTCGATGTCTCGTGGTTCCCAGGAGGAGACCTGGAAGTCTGGTCGGGCGCGCTCGCTCTGGTCCGCGATCAATCAGGTGCTGAGCTGCAATGCGGGCATCAGCGACCGCTCGTCCAGTAGGGGCTGCGGACGTTGCGACTATCAGCGCTCATGTCGATGAGCGTGCCTTAGGCGCTCCCCAACTGATTGCCGCTGCTGCCGCGCTCAGGGTCGGGCGGCTTCGAAGAAGTTGCGGTAGAACCACGGCTTCGGAGAAGTTGCCGTAGAACCACGGCTTCGGACACCCTCTAGGGCGACGGCACGTTCGGGCCTCGATCAACTCAGCACGCAATTCATCGCTGACATTCGGGTGGTGAGCAACCCGCTCGCCGAACGAGAAGGACGCATCTCCATACATTCTGGCCTCGAGCTCCGCAGCAGGGTGCAGCGCGTCGGTCGGCACGCCAGGGTTGAGGATCGCATTCCACCGAACGTGTCCGTCCTGATCAATCACTAAGAGAGCCAGGGCATCCGGTGGGGTGTTCGGATTTCGTGCGGTCCACAGCCGCACCGGCCGAACCGTGTCGACAGCAAGCTCGCGCAACCTCTCCGGCGGGGTTTCGGGGTCCCGGGTTTCCAGCACACGGCGGTACCCGCTCAACCGCTCGGCACGAGACCGCACTCTACGCATGTCCACTGCGGAAGTCTTCCACCTCACGAAGAAGCCGTTGTGGAGAGAATGCGTTCTTGGGGCAACTTCATTGTCCACCCTCCTCACGATGAGGGCGCGAGCGCGCCATAGGCGACCAGGGTCACTACCGCGATCAGTGTGGCGATAAGTATGCCAACGCCCACCTGGCGTTTGGTCCCGCCGAAGGCGAGCAGTCCCAATCCGGTCAGCAACTGGAGCGGGCACAGCACCAACCAGAGAGCTATCAGGTACGGGATCAGCAGCAGCACCGAGTACACGAACAATGCGATAGACAGGGCGGCGAGCGTCGGCGGGCCGAACCAGCCCGACCGCGGTCCCGGCAACTTGTTCATAGGTGGCCTACCAAGCCGACGACGATGAGCAGCACGAGCAGCCACAGCAGACTCATAGCGGTTCCACCAACCAGCATGGCGTGTACTCGGTGCCTGTGCCGCCCGACCGTCAGCACAACGGGCGGCGCCAGTGCGGATCCCGCCGTGACCGCCACCGCCGCTACTACCCGGTCAAAGCCGAGCATGTTCCATACAGTCAGAAACCACAGGAACTCGACGAAGAACAGCACTGCGCCGCTGAGAGTCGCCCATTGCCAGAACAGGGAAACGTTGTCGAGTTCGGAGTCAGGAAGACGCCACAGTGACGTCGGTGCCAAATCCCTCATCGCGATTCCTCCCACTTCCGTCACTTCTACGCACAGCCCGTCCCGACGTCCACGGAAAGCGTGCGATCGCTGTGCAGCGACATCGCCCGGAGAAAACCGGGGCACTGTTCCCAGCCACGTCAAAACATGTACGCGAAGCTCATTGTCGGCGCCGTCATCGTACGCTGGCCATGATCCGTGCGAAAAGTGTTGTCCGACACTTGGTCTCCAACGGGTCGGCAACTTTCGGTGGTGTATCCTGCACGCTGTGCAGCCCGCAGGCCCGGATGAGGTGCAAGTTTATGGCCCGTCAGCGAATCCGATCAGCATTCTCCTGTGCACGGCGGGGATTGTCGCGATCATCATTTCCATTCTAACGATCACGCTCGAGGAAAACGTACATGCTGCACTTTATGCAGTCTTGATTACCGGCACGGCAGCCACCCTCTACGGGATTCAAAATATCCGCCACGCCTGTCCAGAGCTCATCGTCGACCATGACGGCATTGTCCATCGCCTTTACGGGCGTATATATTGGAACGAAATATCCATGGTTCGAGTTCGCCGAATCAAGGTGAATCAACCTATACTTCGCGACCTTCGACTGTATAAGGAGTTGGAAATCATCCTGAAAGATCCGACCATCGCGGTAACGCGATCACCGGAGCGTCGCCATAGTCTATATACGCGCCTTGCGAGCACTGATGGCTGGAGTCCGGTAACAATCTCCGAATCAAGCATTCTCCCCTATGCAACGGAAGACGTCATCCAAAATATGCGGCTTTACTATCCGGCACTCACTGTCGGGTAGGGGCGCTCTAGCGGCATAGGGTTATGAAGCGATCAAATAGTGGTCACAGTCTATTCAAATGGATAGCGATGTGACGGCTTCAGGTGGCATCCCCCTCGATGATGAACAGACATGCGCGGCAGGGTTCAACGGAAACAATTCTGCGTATAAACGTGAATTCCGGCCATCATCGATTATAGGTGCAGAAGATCTACCTAAGCACCCAATCCTGCCACACCTCGATATCCTCGTAGTCCGGTGTAGTCCCTATAGGGAAATTGTGAATACCTCGTGATGGAAGATAAGACGTGACGAGCGTTTGCAAGTCGTGCGTCAGCAAGAGGGCATACGCGGGCGCAGATGCCGATAGCTCGATAAACACATCGAGCGCTTCGACCTCCTGTATGGATCTGTCGTGCGCCCACATGTCGAATAAGATTTTGTACTTGTCGTACGCAGCGACCTCCTCCGGACCGTCATCGGGACTCGGAAAATCGTTTACATACACCCTTCCGCTAATAAATCCTTCGCCACGACGAGCCGGTCTCGCAAGAAATACTCGATCAGCATCAATTCGTACGGTCATACCCAGGTATTTCCCTATTTCATGACTAACCTCAAGGAGCGACCCATCGGCCTCGATGAACAGTGGCTCAAAAACGGACACCGCTAACCTTTCGGATAAGTTACGACACGTCCATCGCCGAGAATGATGTGGACGGTGTTATGCAAGACACTACCACGCGGGCCGTTGCTCGACGATGCGCGCGGACTGCATCTTCTGCAGTCCAACCGCATGTCGGATCCACTGAGTAACGGCGCATCGGGAGCTCTTCGCCGTTTCGCCGGATGGTGTCCCGTGGATCGGTCGGTCATCCGATGCTGGACGGGATCAATTACTGGGACGAATTGAAGAACTCACCTTCGCAAATGGAGCTCTGCTTCGCCATCTTCGCCAACGTTCTCGAGTTCGACGACGAAGGTGAGCCCCTCAACGAGAAGTACGCCGAACGCCGTGCTGCACTGTGGCTCTATAAGTACTGCAAAGGCGAACTCCCGCCGGGAGAAGTAGACCTTTAGGCCTGGGAAGTCGAGCTCTACTGACCACGCGTCCTGTGCTCAGTGCACGGTAATGCCCGCAGGGCGGGCGGTCTCGAACGTCTGCATCTGCCGCGCGCCCCGCGCGATCCCGAGGGCCGCAGCACAGCTGACGAATCCACTCGACTGCCGATTCCGTGCATGGTGTCGGTTGCCCGTGCAATCGACACAGACCCAGTCGACAGTCGTCAATCGGCGGCGCTCAAGGACAGACGAGCCACGTGCGTACGGGAGACCAATACGAAATCATCCCAGATATTGGCGTAATAGCCGTCCGGTCGGATCTCCACTTGGGCCGCGAATCGGATGGTGCCGAGCAAGCTCTCGACGGTGCGGGCGTAATCGTCAATCAGTGTGTCCAGCACGCCGTCCTGGGCGGACGGTCCTTGCGGTGGGGATATTCGACGGACAGCGCTCCGCAAGTGCTCTGGCCAACGCGAAACCGATTTTATCACTCCAGTATTGAGAACCGGGTCTACTACGACGCGGAGTATGCGATCCCGGAGCGGCGTACGGCGAATGAAGAGCTCGCCATCCAACGCAAAGACTGGGCCGAGCTCGATGCTGACGGCGTGATCGGGGACCGACATCGTTTCCTCGAGCAGAAGCGCAGCGTCGGCCGCGCTGATAGCAGGGATCGGTCGGCCGGATCGGTGTGGTCGCAGCTCTGGCCAGTCTTCTTTCCAATGAACAGAGTATCGATATGTGCGTGCTGGAACTGGATCAAGGGTGGGTGCAGGCATGTTCGCGATCGAACGAGCCGACGCTTCCGGTGCCGGTGGGGAGGTTGCGGGTGGCGTCTGCGTATGCCTCTTCCGGGGTCGCCCCCTTACCGAAGCCCACGATCGGGAACCCTGCGACGATCGCGAGCGGACTCGTCACGACTGCGCCGCAGCCGTCCGCGAACGTCACCATCATCCGGCAGTCGATGATGCCTTGACCCTTGCACGCTTGGTCGGCGGCTCGAATGGCGTCGGCTTCCGTGGGATGGTTGATCGAAAACGCGTAGACGTTGCCCCACACGCTGAGGGAAATGGCGCCCCAATTGACCGGGTCGGCGGCGGCGGGCGGTGCCGCAAGAACGGCAGCAGCGCTAACCGAGAGCGCGGCGACCGCAAAAGATTTGTTGAACATGTGGCGTGCTTCCTCTGCGCGCCGACCGGGGGTGCGGCGATCGCTTGGAAGATACCGCAGCGCATGGACTCGAGGTCGACCCAAGTCTTGGGGTCACCGCAAAGACCATCACGCACTGTGGTGTTCGTGATGGTCTGCCGAAGCCGATCTGGTCGCCCTCGGCTGCGGGAGTGCCCTCGACGGCGGCCATCGCCTCGCGCAAAGACGGACGCGGTCAACGATGACGACGAATGGCCCGGGTCAGAGCCGTGGCTGCGGCAGACTCGGCCCTTGCCGGTCTCCGGGTCGGCCGAGAGCCCGAGGTGGTGGCGGATAAAGGATAACGTTGGACACGCTGTGTATCAGCTGCATACGCTCCCATTCATGACCGAGCAAGAGCCGAACACCAGGTACCTCGACGATTCGAAAGCGCTTGTCGCTATTGGTGAATGGATCGCCCCTCGGGTTCAGCCGGTCTCCGTTCGTTTGCCCCTCGAGTTGGCCGAGGCAGCCGTGGCCGCCTGGAATCGAGACGAAACCGGCGAGATCGGGGAGGAAACCGCAGACCAATACGCTTTACGTGACCGCGCTGCGGAGCTGGCCCTGATCGGGTTGGCAGTCTTTGAACGTGGCCGCCGAGACGGTGAAGACGTGGTGGTCGATCTCCATGCATTATCCGTCGCAGCCGCGATACACGCAGCGCAGTCCTCGGACGATCGGTGACGGCGCACGGAGGCGCCGAGCGCAGACCGTATTCGTCGTAGGTTAGGCGGCGCTGCATGGCGGCACGCAGCACGTCGAACCCATCCGCTATTGCCGCGACCCGTGCGTTAACGAGGGTCGGGATCGGCTCATGCCCGACACTGCTGTCCGATGGCGGCGTAAGCGCTGAGGTCCCACGCTGCGGGGTGCATTGGTTCGGTGGCGCGACTGTAGCGGTCCGATCCGATTGATTCGGGCCGCCATCGGTGCGGGGCGACCAACCCGGGGGTGTGTAGGTGGTAGCCGGTGAGCATCGACGCGATGTCATCATGCATGCGTGGGTGGTAAGCGATCCCGACTGCGCGCAGGGCCTGCGCGGCCGATGTGATGTCGTGGCCGAAAACGTCGGCGGTGATGTGGGTGAGCACCAGCCATGTCCGGGCCGGTAGTGCGTGGGTCAACGCCGCGATCATCGACGGTGCGTCATCGATGAGTTCGGCAGTGCCGGACAGTATCAACGCTATCGGTGCCGACATATCGAAGCTTGTGGCAATGGCCTCGACTACGGCGGTGGTGTCGGTGAGGTCGATTTCGGCGGTGCGGGCGTGGTGCCCTGCCATCAGGGCGCGGGCGTGGTTGGCCGCGAGCTGGTCGTTGTCGATGTAGAGCGTGCGCGCGCTGCTGGTGTGATCTTCTGCGATGTCGTGGATATTCGGGGTGTGTGGGAACCCGCACCCGAGTTCGGCGAACTGGGTGACCCGGTGGTGGTTCAGGAGATGGGTGACGGCGCGGCGGGCGAATCGGCGGGATTCGGTGATCGCGGGCGTGATCTTGTTGCCCGCAAGCTTTTCGGCGACCACGTCATCGACGGGGTAATAGTCCTTGCCGCCGAGCAAGGCGGAGTGAACGCGAGCGCTGTTGGGGCGGGACTGGTCCAACATGACGCGCCGTGGGCGGTCTGTTGTGTTCACTTGTTGTCGCTTCCTTCTGCGCGGCGGGCAAGTTTTGGGACCCGGAGATCGCGGGATTCGATTTCGGGGCCGCCTTCGTGCTGCCAGCCGGGTGAGTGTCGTGTGGTCTCACCGGGGCGGCGCGAAGGCCATTCGATTGGTCGGTGTTTCGGTGCGGTCGTGCAGGTCAGGGCAGTAGATACAAGCGTTCGTTCGGAAGCCGCGGAAGCCCGGTGCAGCGGCCGGAGACGACAGCGACGGTGCAAGGCCGGCGGACGGCGATGTCTTGAACGAACACGAAGGCAGCCGTCAGACAGGCCACGAAATCTATTCGTACACTGGCGAACTGGACCGCAAGCCGGATATCGGGCTCATGAGGGTGTGGCGACCTGCCGCCGGTGTTCATCGGGGGTGCCGCCCGGGTAGACACGAACGAGCGCATTCGATGACGACCGCTCCGGACGGCCGGAAGGCGCTGATAGCCGGTGAGACCCATGTGCGGACCACCAGCGCGTCCGGCACCGGGGACGGCAAGGCAATGTCACCTTCCCGGATCACGACCACGCGCGCGGCCCAGAGCTGGGCGACCTCGGCGGGGTCGCCGGAAGGTCGGATATCCGATCGCACGAGGAACGTCCACATTCCCGCCCGCGGGTGGCCGATGATCGGCAACGGTGTGACCCCGCGGATATCGAGTGCGGTTTTCACTCGTCGTGCCAGATCGGCAGGCATCATCACTGCGCCGACCATTCCTGCTCGCATCGTTATCCGGCCCGTCTCGGGGTCGACCACGGTCGGCAGCGAGCACACGCGCCGATAGAACTCACATCGCGCGCGGGGCGTTTCAACGAATGATGCAGGAACAGAGTACATTTGGTTCATGAGGGGCCACCCGGCACGTCGATGGGCCGGGAGGTCGCCCCGGTTGGCATGGCGCCCTCGGCCGGGCTGGGTGCAGTAGCGACCCATCCAGCTTCCCGCATCGCCTCGAGCAACGCCGCAAGGTCGGCCACAGCCGGCTGACGCCCGCGAGTTGGGGGAGCGAGGCTGCTCATCGGATCACCTGCCGTTCTGGGCGGCGTTTCCCGGCCGAAAGCTGCCACTCCCCGCGCCGGTTGCGGAAAGCGTTGCCCTTGTCCCGCAGAGTGTTCAGTACGCGGACGACACGCCACTTCGGCGCGTTCAGGTTGTGAGCGATCGTGTCGGCGGTCAACATCCCGCCCGGCCTGAGAACGTCGAAAACCTCATCCTCGAGGGTGCTTGTCGTCGTCGCCGACAAGTCGGGCGGACGAGTCAGGGCCATCCGCGTGTGGTCTGTCGATGGTTCGGGCTCGTTCATCGGTCCTCCGTGATCCTTCGCGGTATCCGCTTCGCGGCGAGCCGGCTATCCCGACCTGCGCGGTTTCATGGCAACAACGTTGACCGAAGACAAGTGCCCAAAGAAGGACAAACAAGCGGACACCAAGCGGCCACATCCGGATAGACACCTCGTCAATTGTCCTGATAGCGGACTAGACTGGATGCTATGGCGAACAATGGGAACGCGGCGCTTCGCGCGGCACGGCAGGCGCTGGGGTACCGCTCTCAGGCGGCGTTGGCCGACGCATTGACCGAAGTGGCGCGGACGATCGGTCTCCGTCTGGAGGTAGCCGCTCGAACCGTAAGACGCTGGGAGTCAGACGATCCGCCCTGGCCGCATCCAGAACATGCCGCAGCGTTGGAAGCGCTTTTCAAGCGACCCGTCACAGAGCTCGGATTCTCGCCACCGTGGCGCAACAGTTCAGAGGGACGAAATTCTGGAGATGTGCTGAATGGCAACCGGATTCAAGCCGTGCGGTCCCGGCGCGGCTTGACCGGTGCGGAGCTACCGGCAGCTGTCGTGAAGAACTACGTGGCCATCACGGTTGCGCATCGTGGGTGGTACTGGTCGCTGCCAGCGAAGCAACTGCACCGCTCCGTCGCTCATCACGCGCTGCTGGGATCAGAACTCATTCCGCAGGTGGACGTCCGGGCAACCGTCGCGTTGGCAAAGGCGGTATCGGAGTCGGCGTTGCTTTCGGGTCGCCTCGAGTTCTTCGACCTTCAGCAGGCAGATGAAGCTCAGAGTAGTTTTGTCCTGGCGCTGCAGGCGGCGCACGAAGCGGCTGATGCCCTTCTCGGCTGCGCGGTCCTGGCGCATATGGCCTTTATCCCGGCATTCTCCGGCGAAACGAAACGGGCAGAGGAAGCCCGGGAGCGTGTTCGCGCGGCGCGGGCATTTGCGCGACGAGGAAACGGCAACCATGAACTGATTGCCTGGCTGGACGCTGTCGAAGCCGAGGTCGAAACCAGGTTTGGCAACACTCGGCAGGCTCTCGATCTCATCCGGCACGCGGAACAGTCCTATGCCCTGCACGACCCCCAAGATCGGCCGTCTCCGCCCTGGTTGGACTGGTTCTCTCCGACACGGCTCGCGGGCTTCAAGGCCAACACCTTGGTCTCTGCCGGCGACGGCCGCCAAGCGCTGGTAACACTGCGCCAAGTCCTGGACGAGCTTCCCGCGGAATCGGTCAAACAGCGGTCGGTATATCTTGCTGACGCCGCAGCCGCTTGTGTATTGGAAAAGCTGCCGGAAGAAGCTTGCCGTTTCCTCGAGGATGCACTGGACGGAATCGGGGAGCACTGGTACGCAACGACTTTGGAGCGGATCAAGGTAGTCCGACAAGACCTGCGCAAGTGGGACTCGCTACCACAGGTACGAGCACTTGATGAGCGGTTGTACGACTGGCATACAACCGTCAACTCGCTCTCCGGCTAGCTCTCAGCCTTCACGATGTCAGGGAGTTCGGACAGGCTGAGAATGCGCCAGTCCGAAAGCTCCTTGACGTCCTGACGGTCTTTATGAATCCAGCCCCACGGCCCGCGCTGAATATAGGCGGTCCGCATCCCGACCTTCGTGGCCGGGGTTATGTCGTTGTCGATGCGGTCGCCAACGTAGATGATCTGTTCTGCGGGGCAACCGGCGACCTCGACAACCTTGTCGAAGAACGCGACATCAGGCTTTGCCACGCCCCAATCATCAGAGGTCGCGATGAAGTCGGCTGGCAGGTCAAGCCCACGCAGCAGACCACCCGCCCGCACCGTCTGGTTTCCGACGATGCCCACCCAGATACCCATCGCACGGAGAGCAGACAGTGCCGGGCGAACATCCGGGTACAGGTCGTCCTCGCCGAACCACTCCGGCTGACCTGCATCCGCACGGGCTTGTCGCTGCTGGTCGAGATCGAAACCCGGCTTGAACACTTGGAAGGTCTCTCGATAGTCCAGGCCTTGGGCGATTACGGCCCCGAACACCGAGACGAAGGTATGGCGGGGTACTCCCAACCAGTCCGCCCAGGTGCCATACTCCCTTGTCTCGTCCACCAGGGTCTCGCCGACATCGAACACAACAGCCCGAATCACCACAACTCCTACTCCGACCTCGGCGCGGTGCCGACTTTGCCGGCGCCAGTCTAAGGTCCAACGAAGTCTGGTTGCCGCTGTCTATTCACCTCACGAATACGTCGCCGCCGGGCATTGAGGAATCCGGCGAAGGGCGCCTCGATGACGCGTCGCGCATGCGGTAGGCTGCGGAGACCACCTGTGTGGTTGCCAGGCGATTCGCTGCGCAGCACAGCCGCTGCGTCGGAAGAGAGTAGATGTGAAGGGCACCGAGGGCAGATCCAGTGCCGAGGGCGCGGCCTCGAAAGTCGTCCGGCTGCCCAGACGACCACGGCACAGCCCGCAGGACCTCGATGATCCGCGTCGTCGCCCCTGGTACTCACCGCCCGTCTACGATCCGGCGCCCACCCGCCCGGTCACCCGGGCGGAATTGCAAGCTGAGACCGGAACGTGGTCGGCCGACGCGGAGTCGCAGCATCCCGTCGACGGCAGCCCCGCACACGAGGCAGATGTCATCGACCTCGCGGCGTCGCGGCGCAAGCGGTCGGGGGATTCGGCGCGGGGTACCCGGCCGAAGATGATGCCGCGTCGTGTCGGGTCCGGCGAGGGGAAACAAACCGTCGCCGACACCTCACCTCTGCCGAGAACTGATCGGTAACAGCCCGCAGAGCATTCGCGTTCCGCCTGGGAGTCCAGCGATGCTGTTCGATCCCGAAATCGTTAGCACAACTAGATAACTCACGAAAATGCAATCCTCGGGTACGATCACCGCGGGGGAGCGCGAGATGTCCGATGGTCTGCTTAGTATGTCGCAGGCGACGGCAGCTTCGGCTGCCTCACCAAGCGAATTACGACCATCTCCAGGGGATGAACCTTGATCGACATCACACCGCACCGCACCCCGCGTCGCCGGTCCGCCGTGACCGCGGTCGTCGCGGCCGCCGCACTGTGCGCCGCCCTCGTCACCGGCTGCTCGACCGACGACTCGACCACCACCGCGGCTCCGCCGACCGGCGCACTGCCCGACGGCGCGCAGATCGTAAAGGAGTCGGCCAAGACCACTCAGACCCTGCGCACCGTCCACCTGAACATCGACGTGAAGAACCTGCCCGACCTGCCGGTGGAAACCGTCTCGGCCGACGTCACCAACGAGACCCAGGGCACGGGTGCCGCGATGGGTGAGGCGAAGGTCAAGATCAAGCCGGAGGACCCGTTCACCGAGGCGAAATTCCTTGTGGTGGACAAGGTTCTCTACACCGAGGTCAGCGGTCGCTACGTGCCCGCCGGTCCGGCCGAGAAGGTCTACGATCCGGGCGTCATCCTGGACAAGGACAAGGGCATCGCGAACGTGATCGCCAACATCCAGAACCCCAAGGCCGAGGCCCGCGAGGTCATCGACGGCATCAACACCGTCAAGGTCAGCGGCACCATCGACGCCGCGGTGATCGACCCGATCGTGCCCCGCATCGGCCAGAACGCCGGCACCATGCCGATCACCGTGTGGATCCAGGACGTCGCCCCGCCCGCCTCGGATTCGACCAAGCCCTCGGAGGCCGCCTCCACCGGTGAGGGCCCGAATCTGGTTCAAGCCGTGGTGAAGAAGGACCAGGGCGAGGTCACCGTCGGCCTGTCCAACTGGGCCAAGCCGGTGAACATCGTCAAGCCCGCGGGCTGATCCTCACCCGCACACGCACCCGACAGCCCACACCGGTCCGGGATCGCGGAATCCGGCACATCGTGCCGCTCCGCCGACCCGGACCGGTGTGTCGTTGGGTCGGCCGATAAGAGAACTTTCAGCGAGATGCAAGGCGCCGCAAGGACTATACGTGTCGGGACGCTGGTCGGCAGGCACACGCATCGACCGCCGTTCGGACACGAAGGAAGCACTGATGACGATCGATGATCGACCTGATGAACAGGAGCGCGAGCTCCCGCCACCACCCGGCCCCGGAGGGCGACCGCCCGTCAACAACGTGTGGGTGTATAACGGCAAAGCCTACGACCTGAGCGAGTGGATCTCCAAGCATCCGGGCGGTGAATTCTTCATCGGCCGAACGAAAAACCGCGACATCACCTCGATCATCGGTTCCTACCATCGTGATCCGGAAAAAATCGCGCGGATGATCGAGCGTTACAGCCTCAATCGTAATGCCACGCCCGAGGACATCCACCCGAAGAACAATGCCCCGGATTTCCTCTTCAAAGAGGGTTTCAACAGCTGGGACGACACCCCGAAGTACAAGTTCGACGACAAGAACGACCTGCTGCACGCGGTGAAGGCCCGGATCAAGGAACCGGAGCTGGCCGCGCGGTTGAAGCGCATGGATCGCCTGTTCGACATCGTGGTCGCGTTCCTGATCTTCGCCTACTTCGCGGTGCAGGGTCTGCGGCTCTACGACACCAGCTGGATGCCGTTGCCGGTCTTCGTGATCGCGATGGTGCTGCTGCGCAGTTCGCTGGCCGGCTTCGGCCACTACGCGATCCACCGCGCGCAGAAGGGCTGGAACAAGTACGCGGTGAACGCCTTCGACATGAACTATGTCGCACTGTCTTTCGTCACCGCCGACGGCCACGCCCTGCTGCACCACCCGCATACCCAGAGTGAAGTCGACATCAAGAAGAACGTCTTCACCATGATGATGCAGGTCCCGCGCCTGTACCGGGTGCCGATCCACACCGTGCACAAGTTCGGGCATCTGTTGACGGGCATGATCATTCGCCTGCTCGATGTCTGCCGACTCACCCGCAAGGTCGGCATCAAGGACATGTACGGCACCTGGCGCGGTGCGCTGCCGCACTTCATCGGATCGTTCGGCATGCGGTTCCTGCTGGTCGCCGAGTTCGTGGCCTTCGCCGTCGCGGGCGACTTGCTCGCCTGGGCACTGCAATTCGTGATCACCCTGTGGATCAGCACCTTCATGGTCGTCGCGAGCCACGACTTCGAGGTGCCGACCGAGGAACTGCACACCGAGACCGAGGACTGGGGTGTCAACCAGCTCGAGCAGGCCTACGACCTGACCGTGGTGGGCAACAAGTACGTCGACTGCTTCCTGTCGGCGGGCTTGAGCTCGCACCGCGTCCATCACGTCCTTCCGTTCCAGCGCAGCGGTTTCGCCAATATCGCTACCGAGGACGTGGTGCGTGAGGAAGCCGCGAAATTCGGGGTCGAATGGCTGCCCGCGAAGAGCTTCTTCGGTGATCGACTTCCCAAGCTGTGCCGGACCTATCTGCTCGCGCCCTCGGACGAGGCCAAGCAGAACCGGTGGGGACTGGTGCGTGAACACTGCGCACCCACAGCGTTGAAGACCTGCGTCACCTACACGGTGCAGGGCTTCACCGGCATCGGAACCGTCTGACCCGGCCGCTGCCACGTCTTCTCTGTCTCGAAAGGAATTGTGCCCGTGTCTGTTTCCATTGATGAAGGTGTGCGTCGACCACACGGTCCGCTGAAGACGGCCGACGTCGATCGCGGGCACGATCTGCTACCGCCGACGCCGCCCACGACCGTCGGTGTGATCGAGGCCGTGGCGACGGGCTCGCCGCGGCGAGTGGTCGAGCAGGCTGTCAACGCCGGACGCGTGGCGGAACTCTTCTCCGACCCCGTTCAGCGGCAGCGCATTCCCCGGATCTACGAGAAGACCAGGATCGACACCCGACATCTGGCCATCGATCCACTCGCACCCGATTTCCTCGAATTCAGCAGGCGCCCCGGCACCATCCGGGAGCGGATGAATCTGTTCTTCGAGCACGCGGCGCCGCTCGCGGTCGACGTGGCCCGCCGGGCGGTGGCCGGTTTGGCGAACCCGGCCGAGGAGATCGGTCAGCTGATCTTCGTGACCAGCACCGGATTCATCGCCCCGGGCGTGGACGTCGCGGTCGTCAAGGAACTCGGCCTGTCGCCGACGGTCAACCGGATGATCGTGAACTTCATGGGCTGCGCCGCCGCGATGAACGGTATCCGGACCGCCGTGGACTTCGTGCGGGCGCATCCGGACAAGAAGTCGATGGTGCTGTGCATCGAATTGAGCTCGGTGAACGCCGTTTTCGACGACGACGTCAACGACGTGATCACCCACAGCCTCTTCGGCGACGGGTGCGGTGCGGTGGTGATCGGCGCCAACCAGGTGCACCAGCCGCTGGCGCCCGGCAGTGTCGTGATCCGCGACAGCTTTAGCCACCTGTTCGACGACGCCGAAGACGGCATCGTGCTCGGCGTGAAGGACGCGGGCATCACCTGCGAGCTGGCGGCGAGCTTGCCCGACTACATCTACCGCGGTGTCGACCCGGTGGTCACGCAGGTGCTGGCGCGCAACGGTCTCGACAAGGCCGATGTCGACCTGTGGGCGATCCACCCCGGTGGTCCGCGCATCATCGAGGAATCGGCGCGTTCGCTCGGCATCGCGCCGGAGACGGCCGCGCCGAGCTGGGCTGTGCTCGCCGAGCACGGCAACATGCTGAGTGTGTCGCTGATCTTCGTGCTCGAACGCATGATCGGCGAATCCGATTCGGCGGCACCTATTTCCACCGGGGTGGCGTTCTCGTTCGCGCCCGGTGTCACCCTCGAGGGCATCGTGTTCGATGTCATCCGCAGCTGAGAGTCCATCATGCAATTGCTCCGTTTTCTCGCCGCGCTGTCGCCGGCCAGGATCGCGGCCGTGGTGGTCGCGGGCCTGATCTGCGGCGCCGCCAACACCTATCTGGTGACGTTGATCAACGCGGCGGTCTCGCCGAAACCGCCGCCGGACGACCTGATCACCCGGTTCGTGCTGACGGGCCTGGTGATCCTGGTCAGTGGCGTGCTCTCGCAGGTGCTGCTGATCCGGCTGTCGCAGGACGCCATCTACCGGTTGCGCAGCGATCTGAGCTCCGGGATCGTCGCCGCTCCACTGGAACACCTGGAACGGCTCGGTATGCATCGTCTGATGGCGACGCTCACCGAGGACGTGCGTTCGCTGTCGCAGGCGGTCACCGCCATTCCGGCGATCTGCGTCGACGTGGCGACCATCGTGGGTTGCTTCGTGTTCCTGGCAGTGGTGTCGGGGCCGATCTTCGCCGTCACTGTGGCCGGTACGCTGGTCGGGATCGCCTGTGTCGAAATGGTTCTCAAGCGGGTACGCGGGATCTACCGTGAGGCTCGGGAGAACGAGGACGCGCTGCTGCGCTCCTTCCAGGCCGTCACACTCGGCATCAAGGAACTCAAACTGCACCGTGGCCGCCGCCGCGACTTCATGGACCGGCATCTGCTCGGCTCGGCGGGCACCCTGCGCGACCAGAACACCGACGCCGGGTCGAAGTTCTCCTACGCACAGGGTTTCGGTCAGGCGTTGCAGCTGGCGACGATGGCGCTGATCCTGTTCGTCCTCGCCGCGGTGCTCGACCTGCCGCGCGAGACGATGTTCGGGTACGTGCTGGTCACCACGTTCCTGGCGATGCCGATGCAGAACTTCATGCACCGCATTCCCGATCTGCTGCGCGGTGACGTGGCGCTTGCCAAGATCCGGGCGATGAACCTGTCGATGACGACGATGCACAACGAGGACGAACTGCCCTACGTCGAGCGTCCGCCGGTGGGACAGGCCAAGCTCGAACTGTCGGACGTGACCTACGTGTACCGCTCCGAGGCGCCGTCGCCGGTGCCACCGCCGCCCGGCACACACCCGGGCGGGATGCCGGCGCATCCGCCGCGTCCCGGTGTTCCGCCGCGCGGGGGCAACGGGCACCCCGGTGCTCCGCACCCGGCGCATCCCGGCGCGCGGCCCTCCGCCGGTCCCGATGTGAACGGCAAGAACTGGGTCGACCACGGCGCCAGCGATGTACGGCCGGTGCCCTTGGGTCCGCCGCCCGAGCTCGACGAGTCCGGTGAGGGCGGGTTCCGGCTCGGGCCGATCGACCTGGTCTTCGAGCCGGGCCAGATCACCTTCGTCGTCGGCGGTAACGGCAGCGGGAAGTCGACGCTGGCCAAGATCATCACCGGTCTGTATGTGCCGCGCACGGGGTCGTTGTCGCTCAACGGGGAGAGGATCGACCACGACAACATCGAATGGTTCCGGCAGAACTCGTCCGCGGTGTTCACCGATTTCCATCTGTTCGAGGACTACCTGGGCTTCGACCGGCCGGGGATCGACGCCGAGGTGCGGCGGTATCTCGAGGAGCTGCAGATCGCGCACAAGGTGAGTGTGGAGGGCGGGCGCCTGTCGACCGTCGACCTGTCCCAGGGGCAGCGCAAACGCCTCGCCCTGCTCACCGCGCTGCTCGAGGACCGGCAGATCTATGTGTTCGACGAGTGGGCCGCCGATCAGGAGCCGAGGTTCCGTGAGGTGTTCTACCGGGAGATCCTCACCGATCTGAAACAGCGCGGGAAGACCGTCATCGTGATCACCCACGACGACCGGTACTTCGACTGCGCCGATCAGCTGGTGAAGCTCGACTTCGGGTTGGTCGCGGCGTAATCGCCGGTGCCCCGGTCGATTCGTCGACCGGGGCACAATTGTGTCCGGGCTCAGGCGATCTCGCGGTGCGCGGTGACGACCCGTCGCATGGGCGGGCGGTCGACCAGGCTGACCTCCGAAGGTGTTCGGCGCCAGCCGGTTTCGCAGGGTAGGAACTGGACCAGACCGATGCCGGAGTCGCGGATGCCGAGGCGGTCGAGCAAGGTGGCGACCACCTGACGGCTCATCACCGCCAGTTCGTGGGTCGGGCGGTTGCGGTGCACACGGACACCGAGATCGACCTGGGCGATGGCGGACAGACCGTGGCGTTGCCAGCAGTCGAGCAGGATCCCGATCTCGGCGCCGTATCCGCCTGCCAGGGGGACATCACCGAGGAAGGCGCGGGTGACGGCGTATTCGCCGCCCAGGGGTTGCACGATCTCGGCCAGCGCGGGTGCCAGCGCGGTGAGCAGCGGCCGCGCGACCAGCTGGGTGACCCGGCCGCCGCCGTCGGCGTCCAGCTGGGCGCCGGTGGTGATGGGCCGCCGGTAGAAGCCCTTCACCAGCGTGATGCCGGGTTCGGTGAGTAGCGGGGTCAGCAGGGCAGGCACGAACAGCGGATCGGGTGCCACGAGGTCGGCATCGAGGTACACCAGCAGGTCGCCGGTCGCCACCGCGAGCGACCGCCACACCACCTCGCCTTTGCCGGGCCTGGGCGGCACTCCCGGCATCGCCTCTTCGAGGGTGTAGGCGGCGGCGCCCGCCGCCTGCGCCCGGGCGACGGTGCGGTCGGTCGAGCCGGCGTCGAGCACGATCAGTTCGTCGATCAGACCACCGAGCAGTGGTCGCACCGACGCCACGACCCCGGCCACGGTGTCCTCGTCGTCCAGGGCGGGGACAACCACCGAGACCCGGCGACCCGACTTGCGGTCGATGAGCTCACGGACGTCCATATCGATCAGTGAACGTCAGTGACCGCGCACCTGCCAGCGATGCGGCGACATCTTGTGACCGGAGCCAACGGCGAGGTCGGAGTAGCTGGTGAAACGGACAGCGCGGCGCCGCGGACCGGTACGGTTGGACTGTTCGCCGTCGACGGCGACGACCGGCGAGTGGAGGAGCGGACGTCATGAGTGCGACGGTGGTCGAAGTGGCGAAGGGATCGAAGACCGATCTCACCGACGGACGCTACACCGTCCGCCTGGATCTCGACGGTCCCGCGGGCGCGGTCGACGTGTCAGCGGTCCTGGTGACCGCCGACGGGAAGGTGCGCTCCGACGCCGACTTCGTCTTCTTCAACAACCCGTCCGCTCCCGGTGTGCAGCTCGAATCGGATGCTGTTGTCTCCGTCGACCTTTCGGCGATTCCCGCCGAGATCCACCGGGTTGTCATCGCGGGAAGTACCGAGGCACAGGGCATCCGGTTCGGTGAGGTGACGGGGCTGCGGGTGTCGGTGACCGGTAGCGGGCAGGCGCTGAGCTTCACGCCCGCCGGACTCGATTCCGAGACCGTCCTGCAGGCGGTCGCACTGTACCGCCGGGGGAGTGGGTGGCGGCTGGACGCGATCGGCCAGGGTTACAGCGCCGGTCTCGCGGCCTTCGCGACTGAGCACGGAATCACGGTCGACGACGAGGTCGTGGAGGAGTCCGCGCCTGCGCTCGCCGCACCGCAACCTGTTGCGGCGCAGCAGAACCCGACCATCGATCTGCGCAAAGTCGATGTGGTGCTCACCAAGGACTCGCCGGACAAGCGAGCCACCATCGACCTCCGCAAGGGCGGTGCGGGCCACGTTCTCACCGTCGGCCTCGAATGGGACGGTCGTGGCGCGAAATACGACACCAACGGCAAGCCGACCGAATTCGGCACCGGCGACCTGGACGTGTACTTCTTCTGCCGCAACGAACTCACCGGCGACTATGTCGTGGTCAGCGGTGAGAAGGGGCACCAGGGCGATCTGAACGTCTGGCCGCACATCCACCACCAGGGCGACAGCCGGGGCCCCGGGGCCGGTGGCCTGCCCGCCACCGAACAGGTGGTCGTCCGGCCCACCGAGAACGGTGACCTGCTGCTCAATGTGTACCAGTCCGTCGACAACGGTGCCGGAGCCATCGATACGTTCGGCCGCCCGCGAGTCCGGGTGCGCTACGGCCGCCCCGGGCCCGACGGACTGCCCGGTCCCGACGCGGATCAGATCACCGTCGTCATCGGCAACGGCAAGAACTCCTTCTGGGCGACCGTCGCCCACATCGACGTCCGCGACGGCATCCTCACCGTCGACGGAACCACCAGGTACAGCCGGGCTTTCAGCGAACGCATGCCTGTCCTCGACACCGAGGGCACCTGGGTTCGCGCAGCCAAGAACGGCCCGGTCGGCCGCAGCAAATCCAGCAACGGCCTGGGCCTCAGCCGCTACGAAGGTCAGTGCCCCGCACCGCGCTGAGCTGTCCGGTGGTTTCGCCGGAGACTCCCACGCGGGCGGGCCGTCGGTGTTTTCGCTGGTGAGTCGTAGGCTTGGGCCATGGCATCCGACACCGAATCATCGTTCGATATCAAGCCCCGCTCGCGCGATGTCACCGACGGGCTCGAGAAGACCGCCGCGCGCGGCATGCTCCGCGCGGTCGGCATGGGGGACGAGGACTGGGTGAAGCCCCAGATCGGGGTGGCGTCGAGCTGGAACGAGATCACCCCGTGCAACCTGTCGCTCGACCGGCTGGCCGACGCCGTGAAGGAAGGTGTGCACGCGGGCGGTGGGTACCCGCTCGAGTTCGGGACGATCTCGGTGTCCGACGGCATCTCGATGGGCCATGAGGGCATGCACTTCTCGCTGGTCAGCCGCGAGATCATCGCGGATTCCGTCGAGACGGTCATGATGGCCGAACGTCTCGACGGGTCGGTGCTGCTCGCCGGGTGCGACAAGAGCCTGCCCGGCATGCTGATGGCCGCCGCCCGGCTCGACCTGGCCAGCGTGTTCCTCTACGCGGGATCGACGCTGCCGGGCAATCTCGACGGCAAGGACGTCACCATCATCGACGCCTTCGAAGCCGTCGGCGCCTGCATCAAGGGCCTCATCAGCCGCGAAGAGGTCGACCGCATCGAGCGCGCGATCTGTCCGGGCGAAGGCGCGTGCGGCGGCATGTACACCGCCAACACGATGGCCTCGGCGGCCGAAGCGCTCGGCATGAGCCTGCCGGGGTCGGCGGCGCCGCCCGCCCCCGACCGCCGCCGCGACGTCTTCGCGCACCGGTCCGGGGAGGCCGTCGTCGAGCTGCTGCGCAAGGGGATCACCGCGCGCGACATCATGACCATGCCTGCCTTCGAGAACGCCATCACCGTGGTCATGGCACTCGGCGGGTCGACCAACGCGGTGCTGCACCTGCTGGCGATCGCCCACGAGGCCGGGGTGGACCTCACCCTCGCCGACTTCAACCGGGTCGGTGACAAGGTGCCGCATCTGGCCGACCTGAAACCGTTCGGCCGCTACGTGATGACCGATGTGGACCGGGTCGGCGGTATCCCCGTCGTGATGAAGGCGCTGCTCGACGCGGGTCTGCTGCACGGCGACGTCATGACCGTCACCGGCAAGACCATGGCCGAGAACCTCGCCGACATCGAACTCGACCTCGACGGCGACGTCATCCGGCCGCTCGACCGGCCCATCCACCGATCCGGCGGGCTCACCATCCTGCACGGCACGCTGGCGCCCGAAGGGGCGGTGGTGAAGAGCGCGGGCTTCGACTCCGATGTGTTCGCCGGGACGGCACGGGTGTTCGACGGGGAACGCGCCGCGATGGACGCGCTGGAGAACGGCAGCATCGTGGCCGGTGATGTGGTGGTCATCCGCAACGAAGGACCCAAGGGTGGCCCGGGTATGCGCGAGATGCTCGCCATCACCGGGGCGATCAAGGGCGCGGGCCTCGGCAAGGATGTCCTGTTGCTCACCGACGGCCGATTCTCCGGTGGCACAACGGGTTTGTGCGTCGGGCACGTCGCGCCGGAGGCGGTCGACGGCGGCCCGATCGCGTTCGTCCGCGACGGCGACCCGATCGTCCTCGATGTCGCCAACCGGCGCCTCGATGTGGAAATCGACCCGGCCGACCTCGCCGCCCGCAAGGTCGGCTGGGAACCCGCTGCTCCCAAGTACACCTCCGGTGTCCTCGCCAAGTACCGCAAGCTGGTCAGCTCGGCGGCCCATGGAGCCGTCACGGGATGACGCCGGACGAGGTTCGCCTGCTGGCGCTGGGATTCGAGGGCGCGACCGAACGAGACCACCACGGTCGGCCCTCGTTTCGCAGGCGAACCATTTTCGCGACCCTGCCCGACGACGAACACCTGCGTGTGATGCTCCCCGAAGCAGGCATTCGTGAGGCGGTCGCGGAATCGCCCGCCTGGTGCGCCGAGTCGTGGTGGGGCAGAAAGCTCGCCGCGGTGCAGGTGACCCTGGCGGACGCCGCACCCGAACTCGTCGCCGAAATGCTGGGTGACGCGTGGGACGCGGCCGGCTGACTTGCGATCAGCTGATCGGGAGGTTTCAGCGCGCGCCGACGATGCGCAACGCCATGTTCGCGTAGCCCTCGGCGATGTCTTCGGGGCTCCAGTCGCCGCCGTCGCGGTACCAGCGGGCGATGTCGATGCCGAGGGAGAGCAGCGCGACCGCGGCCATGCGCGTGTCGGGCACGTCGAACGCGCCGGTGGCGACTCCGCGTTCGACGAGGTCGCGGATCTCCTGGTCGATCTGGCGGCGCAGGCCCCGGATCTCCGCGTAGTGCTCGGGGGTGAGCGCGGACAGCTCGTAGTTCACGATCCGGGCCCTGGTGTGGCCGCGCACATGGTGGGCCGCGAAGTCGTGGACCACGGTGCGCAGGGCAAGCGTCGGGTCCTCGGTCGACCGGATGGCGGCGCGGACCAGCTCGAGTGACTGCTCGTGCCCCGCGCGCGAGATCACGTACAGCAGTTCCTCTTTCGACTTGTGATGCACATATACCGCCGCCGGGCTCATACCGGCGGCCGACGCGATATCGCGCGTGGTCGTACCGTTGAAGCCTTTTTCGGCGAACGCGTCGATGGCTGCCTCTAGGAGGCGTGCACGGGTGGCATCGCCTCGGGGCTCGATGGTCTCGGTCATTTCCGCGCCATTATCTCGTCTCGGAGGATCGCGGCCGGTGCCGGGCCATGTGACGTGGCCGACACCTTTCGGCCTGTCGTCAGGGTCGGCGCCCGAGTCGCCGAGAGTAGCGGCCTGGGGGCGGTGCCCGACCGTTTTCCCATCCTCGCACCGGGTAGGCGGTGTACGAGGAAAGGAGGACCCCATGCATGAGCCGAAGGAACCTTCCGGTGACCGCTACGACCCCACCCAGGACCCGGATGCCGACCCGGACATGATCCAGCCACCCGACCGCCTCACCCCGCAGCCCAGTCAGGCAGAAGGAGAGGACGACGAGTCACCGTCCGAACGCGGTGGATAAGCTGTCGGACAAGAGTATTCGCCCTCAGGATCGCGAGCGGACAGGGGACTGTGATCGGCCGCCCCCCGCTCTACCTCGATTCGTGTGTGAATCATCGCGGCGAAAGGCGAAGAGTTGAGCGTGGATCTCGAGGGTGCGATACGGGCGCTACACGATGACCTGGCCGCCTGGCTCGGGACCGAGGCGCCGGACTCGGTTTTCGACCGTTTCGCGGCGGCGCAGGACGCCTCGTTCTCCATGGTGACCACCACCGGACAGATCCTGCACCGCGACGAACTGCTGGCCGGGCTGCGAGCGGCGCGTAACGCCCAGCCGGGGTTGCGTATCACCATCAGCGAGATCGAAGTGCTGTCGGCGGACGATGCCATGACGGTCGTGCGTTTCCTCGAAGCGCACGAGAACGCCGGTGTGGTCTCCCGGCGTCGCGTGCTCGCGGTTCTACGCCCGGAGCCCGACGCGGTGCGCTGGTGGACCCTTCAGGAAACCGACGTACCCAACTGACCCGCCCAGAGGCACAGCCGTAAGGCTCACGTAAGCACACCTTCATGTAGGTTGAAGCTGTCGACTCGCTGAGCTACTCTGCGGGCATGCGAAAAACTACTACAGAGCGTAGTAATTACGGTGCGACCACGGGTTTCTCGCGGCGAGCCCTGATCGGTGGGGCCGTCACAGTGGCCGGTGCGGCGACGGCGGGCGCGGTGATCGGGCGGGGTGCCGCGCCGGATTCCGCCGGTGCGGCGATCGAGCCTTTCCACGGCGAACACCAGGCGGGAATCGCGACGAGTCCGCAATCGCACGCACTGTTCCTTGCCTGCGATGTGGCGCGTCCGGACCGGGGGGCGCTGCGTGAACTGCTGACCGAATGGACCGCGGTCTCGGCCGCACTCACGGCGGGTCGCCCGATGCCCGAACCGCCACGCGCCCAACCGGATACGACCGCCGAAACCGATTTCGCGACCGGACTCGAGCCTGCCCGCCTGACGATGACCTTCGGTCTCGGCGCCGCCGTGTTCGACGAGCGGTTCGGCCTGGCCGACCGCCGTCCTCGCCACCTCGGCGCACTACCGGCCTTCGACGGCGACGCCCTGAACCCCGCCTGGTGTGGTGGTGATCTGCTGGTGCAGATCTGCGCCGACGACTCCCAACTGGTCAGCCACGCTTTTCGGGCCTTGCGAGCGCGCATGCCCGGCCTGGCCCGGATGCGCTGGACGCAGCACGGCTTCCTCGGTCTCCCCGGCGACGGCGGTACCCCGCGCAATGCCTTCGGCTTCAAAGACGGCACCGCCAATCCGCCAACCGGCACAGCCGGTTTCGATACAACGGTGTGGGTCGACTCGCCCGCCGAACCCGGCTGGTTCCATGGCGGTACGTACTTGGTCTTCCGCAAGATCCGGATGAAAACCGCCGAGTGGGACCAACTTCCGGTCGCCCAGCAGAACCAGATCATCGGCCGGCGGCGTGGTGACGGTGCCCCGCTCGGTGGCGCATCGGAATTCGACACCGTCGACCTGGCCGCGCGGGACGAACGCGGTGACCTCGCGATCGCGGACAACGCGCATGTGCGGTTGGTGCACGGCATCCCGATGCTGCGCCGCAGCTACAACTACGACTACGGATTGCTGGTCGCCAACGCTGGCGGCTCGCCCGATCCGACACCCGCCCAACCACATTCGCACGCACCGGGTACTCCCGAACACAGTCACGGCGGCCACGGCCAACTCGATGTCGGACTGCTGTTCGCCGCCTATCAGAACAACCCGCCCGAGCAATTCGTGAAGGCACAGCGGGCCATGGCGACCGACCGGCTCAACCCGCTCGTCCAGCACACCGGCAGTGGATTCTTCGCCATGCCGCCGGGTGCGGCGCCGGGGGAGTCCGTCGCCGCGGCCCTGCTCGCTTGAGCGCTCGGGTCAGTCCTGCCAACCGCTCGAGTTCATGAGGTCGTCCCAGTCGGGCAACGGAACCTGCGGATGATGCAGGCGCACGAGCTCGGCCCCCAGGCTGGCCGGAAACGCCTTCCTGGGGTCCGCGAGGATCTGCTCCTCCATGATGGTGGTGATCGCGGGGGTTCCGCCGAGACGCGGGTAGGCGGCATGGACGACGTCGGCGTAGCCGGGCGGCAGATCACCCGGTCCGCCACCGATATCGATGCCGATGCCCGTAACCGCGATCCAGATCTCGGCCGGCCTGCGCCTGCGGAAGACCGGTGAGTCGCTGAAACCCGAGGTGTGCGCGGCGATCGCGTCCCACACTGTCTCGACCCGGCTGTCGGTGATGCCGTGGCGCTCGAGGAACTGGGCCGCGAAATCCGCGCCGTCGACCTCGAATCGTTGGTTTCCGTTGGCGACCTCGCCCAGCCCGATGTCGTGCAGCGCGCAGATCAAATACATGGTCTCGTCGTCGTAATCGACGCCGGCCCGCAGGCCGTTCGTCGCGGCGACGGCACGGGCGAACAGATATCCACGCAAGCTGTGATTGCGTACCGGCGCCGCCACTGCGGTGTCGATCAGTTCACGCGCTGCCTGGGCGACGGGTGTGGTCGGGAAGACCAGCGCGTCGGGCCGGGCCGACGCGATCGCGTGCGACGCGGCGAGGGCTGCCCCGGTCGACGCGGCGGTGCCGAGGGCGCTACGACGAGTGATGTCCATGAGTACTCCGATCCTGATAACCTTCAATGCATTTGAAGGTTATCAGGATTCCTTCAATTAGGTTGAAGGAGTGGCTGTCTGGTTCCGCCATGACGAGCGTGAAGGAGATGGTGCGCCGCCGGACCGGCCCCTGCGCGCTGATCCGGCGATAGGGTGCACACAGCGTTCGTTCTTGTCGGAGTCCGGTAGGACCGTTGTGAGGAGTGATGCGCGTGCGGATCGATCTGACCGGGAAGACGGCGTTGGTCACCGGCTCCACCCAGGGCATCGGGGCGGCCATCGCTCAGGGGCTCGCCGACGCGGGCGCGCGGGTGGTGGTGAACGGACGCTCGGCCGATCGGGTCGACGCGGCGGTCGACGCCATTCGCGGCACCGGTGGGGACGCGGTCGGTGTGGCGGCCGATGTGACCACCGACGAGGGCCTCGCCCGCTTGCTGCGCGAATTGCCCGGCGTAGACGTCCTCGTGAACAATCTCGGCATCTTCGAGGCAGTCCCCGCGCGGGAGATCACCGACGCGCAATGGCGGTCGTTCTTCGAGGTGAACGTGCTGTCGGCCGTGCGGCTCATCCGGGCGTACCTGCCCGGCATGATCGAGCGCGGGTGGGGTCGTGCCCTGCAGATCGCCAGCGATTCCGCCGTGGTCACTCCCGCCGAGATGATCCACTACGGAGTATCCAAGACGGCGCTGCTCGCCGTGACCCGCGGCTTCGCCAAAGACGCCGCGGGGACCGGGGTCACGGTGAATTCGGTGATCGCCGGACCCACGCACACCGGTGGCGTCGAGGAATTCGTGTACCAGCTGGTCGACCGGTCGTTGCCGTGGGAGCAGGCGCAGCGGGAGTTCATGCGCGTGCATCGCCCGCAGTCGCTGATCCAGCGGCTGATCGAACCGTCGGAAATCGCGAACATGGTCGTTTACCTGAGTTCGCCGCTGGCGTCGGCGACCACCGGCGGAGCCTTGCGCGTGGACGGTGGCTACGTCGATTCGATCCTGCCGTAACGCCCCTGCCAGGCGGCGAGCCAGCCGATTTCCATGGCCGCGTCGAGGAGGTATGTCTTGCGGATCGTGCCCTTCGGGACGTAGATCAGGTCGATCGCCAGCAACCAGCCCGCGGTGGTCAGACCGAGCCTGCGTGCGCTCGCCAGGCCCGCGGGTGTACGCGCTGCCGTCAGCTGCACGAGGCCGTTGCCGGCGAGCAGTCCGGCGACGGTGAACTGCAACCAGCGGTCGTACTTCGAGCCGAAGATCGCCTCGAAGCTGCGCCTGCTGACGAGCGGCCATAAGCCGCCCACGACATTGAAAGCGCCGTGCGCGCGGGCCAGGGTCGCGGCCTGATTCGGCCGGGACGGACGGTCGTCGGTGGACATCGCACTCCTCACCGAGAAGGGCTTGGCGTGAGTCGCTTACCCCGGCGGAACGCACGGAAACACCTGGTGACGACACAAAACAGGCGGGCCGGCGCCAGGGAGTGGGTGGTGCGGGTAGTGCGGTGCCGGCCCGCCTGCACACTATTCGTGCGTGGGGGAGTCGTGGATGGGTGCGGCCTCCCGCACCACCCGGCGCGGCGACGCGTACGGGCATCTCATCGCAGGGTGAGTGGGGTCGCCGCGTCGATGTGCGTCAGCTTCTGCGGGTTGCGGACGTAGTAGATGCCCGTGATCCGGTGGTCCTCGACGCGGACGGCGAGCACACCGTCGCGCTCGCCGTCGATGGACACCGCCAGCGCGGGCCCACCGTTGACCAGCGTCGGCTCGACGACGAGGTCGACAGCGTGTTTGGTGAGGCCGCCGACGATGAAACGCGACACCTTGTCGGCGCCGACGACCGGGCGCGGGTTGGCCTGCTTGATTCCGCCCCCGTCGCTGACGGCAACCACGTCCGGTGCGAGGACATCGAGCAATCCCTGCAGGTCACGGGTCTCCAGCGCCCGCTGGAACGCTTCGATCGTGGCCTCGGCCTGCTGTGCGGTCACCGTGCGCCGCGGCCTGCGTTCCTCTACGTGCCGGCGGGCGCGACTGGCGATCTGGTGCACGGCGGCGGGCGACTTGTCGACCGCCGTCGCGATCTCGGCGTAGCTGATGCCGAACGCCTCATGCAGCACGAACACCGCGCGTTCGGTCGGGGTCAACGTCTCGAGCACCAGCATCAATCCCATCGACACGCTGTCGGCGAGTTCGACATCGGCGGCGACGTCCGGTGCGGTGAGCAGCGGTTCCGGCAGCCACGAACCGACATAGGACTCCCGTCGCCGCTTGAGCGAGCGCAACCGGTTCAGCGCCTGGCGGGTGGTGATGCGCACCAGATACGCGCGCCGGTCCGCCACCTCGTCCGGGTCGGCCTTCACCCACCGCAGCCAGGTCTCCTGCAGCACGTCCTCGGCGTCGGCCGCCGAGCCGAGCATCTCGTAGGCCACCGTGAACAACAGATTGCGATGCTGCACAAAGGTTTCCGTCGCGTCGACGGGAGTGGTCATCGTCGGTTCTCCTGTCCGTGGCTCAGGCTGTGGTGATCGCGGCGCGGCGGTCGCGCAACACCTGCGGACGGTGTTTGCCGTCCTTCGGCCAGGAGTGCGAACCGGGCTTGTTCGCCTCGGTCACCAGATGCTTCACGCTGGCCGCGCACGAGAACTCCTTGAGCGCGCGACCGGCTGGGCCGGTGAAGTAGAGGCCCATCGCGGTGTCGTCCTTGTGGCCGAGCTGGAAGATGCCCGCTCGGCGGCCGAAGCTGATGCACATCGCCTGGAAAGCCAGGTCGATCGAGGTGGGTTCGGTCCCGTCGATGCGGTGCGCGATGGTGTCGGCGGCGTGTGCGCCGAGGCAACCGGCCACATAGGCGCTCATCCGGAACGGCAGGTCCGAGGGTGCCGACGAGTCACCGGCCGCGACGATCCGGTCGTCGTCGACGCTGGTCAGGGTCTCGTCGGTGAGCAGCCGCCCGGCGGCATCGGTGCGCAGGCTACTGTGTGCCGCCAGTCGCGGTATGCCGAAACCCGCTGCCCAGATGGTGATCTCGCTGGGCAGGGTGGTTCCGGTCGCCAGGTGCACCGACGTCTTCGTCACCTCGGTGACGACCGATTCGGGACCTTCGAGTAGCCCGACGCCCAGTTTCGTCAGGTACTTGCGGGCGGTTCGTCGAGCTCGCGGGTGCAGGTACGGGCCCAGCGTGCCGCCGCAGACGAGGGTGACCGAACGTCCCTGTTCGGCGAGTTCGGTCGCGGTCTCGATCCCGGTGGGGCCGCCGCCGACCACGGTCACCGGCGCCGACATCGCCCGGTCGAACAGGATCGACCGCAACCGCTGCGCCGCCTCCAAAGTGGCGACCGGATAGGCGAATTCGGCCGCACCGGGCACCTGTGGTTCGGGGGTGCCGCTACCGAGGGCATAGACGAGGTAGTCGAAGTCGAGGTCCGCGCCGTCGGCGAGGGCGACGCGGCGGGCAGCCGCATCGATCCCGGTGACGCTGTCGACGACCAGCGAGACCCCCTCGGCCAGTACCTCGCGGTAGTCCACGATCGCGTCGTGGGTTCCGCCGACCAGCTGATGCAGGCGCAGCCGCGGCACGAAGACGGGGCGCGGGTTGATCACGGTGATCCGCACGTCCTGGCGTGCGCTGAGCCGATTCGCCGCCATCACCCCGGCGTATCCGCCGCCGATCACGACCACGTGGTTGGTGTTCATGGTGTCTCCTTCGCTCCGAGGGGTTCGAGCACAAGACACCGCGCGGGCGAGAATCCTGACACGATGTGACTCAGATCACCAGCTGGTCTACCAGGCTTCGATGAGCGGGCTGTCGTGGTCGGCGCGCTGCCACCGCTGGGCGAAACGGGCCAACCGGGCCGGGTTGGCGATGGCGCGCAGGCCCGCGATCCGGTCGTCGCGTATCTCCATGACCGCCACGCTGAGGACCCGGTCGTCGAGCGTGAACACGAGGGCCGGGCAGCCGTTGACCAGGGCGGCGTGGAAATCGGGTAGGCGACCGTCGAGGTGTCGCCTGATCGTGTCGGGCCGGAAGCCCGCTCGCATGGCGATCGCCAGCCGGGACGGGCCGATGAAACGGACGAGCTTGCGTGCGGTGCCGCCCAAACCGTCGGAAGTGCCGGTGGCGTCGGCGGTGAGCAGGGCGACGAGCTGTTCTGTCCGTCCCGACGACGCGGCCGCGACGAACGCCTCCACGATCCGTCGCGCCGCCGCGTGATCGGTGCCGGTTCCGTTGCGGGCGGCGGTGATCCGGCGCTTGGCGCGATGCGCGTGCTGCTGACTGGCCGATTCGCTGATGCCGAGAATGTCGGCGATCTCCGCGTGGCTGTAGGAGAACGCTTCGCGCAGAACATAAACCGCGCGTTCCACCGGGGTGAGCTGTTCGAGCAGCATGAGCACCGCCAGCGTCACCGACTCCCGTTGTTCGGCGGTGTCGGCGGGCCCGAGCATGGGGTCGCCGTCGAGCAGCGGCTCGGGCATCCACGCACCCACCGCCCGCTCTCGACGCACCTTCGCCGAGCGCAGACGGTCGAGAGCCAGGTTGGTGACGATCTTGGTGAGCCAGGCCTCTGGCACCTCGACGTGGTCGCGATCTGCGGCCTGCCACCGCAGAAAAGCGTCCTGCACCGTGTCCTCGGCATCGGCGGCCGACCCGAGCAGGCGGTACGCGAGTGAGGCCAACCGGTTGCGGTTGGCCTCGAAACGCGCGACGGTCGCGGTGTCCATGAGCACGACTCTAGGCGGCGAGAACCCCGCGCGACGGTGCGCCCGCGGCCGCACGGTAGTGGTGGTCGAGCTTGCCGAACGTCGGGTGGCTGATCGCCCAGCCGCTGGTCCCCACGATGGCCGACTTCACCCACGCGGCCGGCCTGCCACACAGCGCGCCCGGCTTGGCACGGGCATCGCCGTCGACGAACTGGAAGATCGCGTCTTTGCGGCCGAGGCTCACATGGTTGCCGACGTAACTCAGCGAGGTGCGCTTGATCGCGCGTCCGGTGAGTTCGCCGATGATCGTCGCCGTGGCCTGCTGCCCGGTGAACCCGGCCGACGCGCACGACATCGGCAGCGGACGACCGTTCCCGCCGATGACGAACCCGCTGTCGCCCGCGACGAACACATCCGGATGCGAAACCGACCGCAGCTCGCGATCCGCGGTGATCTGCCCGTTGGGCTCCACCGCCAGTCCACTGGCGGCCGCGATCGGGTGGACCGCGAATCCGGCCGCCCACACCGTCGCGTCGGAGACGAAGGCGGTGCCGTCCGCCGCGAACACCGCGCTCTGTTCGACTCGCTCGACCGTGGTGTGTTCGTGCACGGCGATGCCGAGCCGGTCGAAGGCTCGCAGCAGGTGCCTGCGCGCTTTCGGCCCGAGCCAACCGCCCACCTCGCCGCTGGTGGCGAGGGTGACCCGCAGACCGGGACGGGCCTCGGCGATCTCCGTCGCGGCCTCGATGGCGGTGAGGTTTCCGCCGACGACCAACACGTCGCCGTGCCTGCCCAAGTCGTCGAGGCGGGCGCGTAGCCGCAGCGCCGAAGGTCGTCCGGCCACGTTGTAGGCGTGTTCGGCGACGCCGGGGACACCGTGGTCGGCGATGGTGCTGCCGAGCGTGTAGAGCAGGGTGTCGTAGCCCAGGTGGTCGCCTTCGTCGAGGGTGACCCGCCGACGGTCGACGTCGAGGGCGGTCACCCTGGCCACCCGCAACCGGATGCCGGTGCCGGCGAAGACCTCGGCCAGCGGGCGATGCGGCAGATCGTGCCCGGCGGCGAGCTGATGCAGCCGCAACCGCTCCACGAAGTCCGGTTCGGCATTGACGACGGTGATCTCGAAGTCGTCGCCGTGCAGCTGGCGGGCGAGGAAACCGGCGCTGAAGGCCCCGGCGTATCCGGCCCCGAGAACAACGATGCGGTGCTTCATGATTCGCTCCTGTCTGGTTCGCGTACACCCTGAACGAGACAGCTCCCGGATTCCTGACAGCACGATCGAGTGAACTGGACCACATGCTGATCGAGCGCTTAGTGTTCCCCTATGTCACACCTGGACGGCGAGCCGACTGTGCTCATCTACGGCGCCTACGGATACACCGGTGAACTTGTTGTCGCCGAAGCACTCTCGCGCGGGTTACGGCCGCTGATCTCGGGTCGCTCGGCCGAGCGGGTCGGTGAAGTCGCCGCCCGGCACGGTCTGACGGCGCGCCCGTTCGACCTCGCCGACACCGACGATGCCGCCGCGCAACTCGCCGACGTCGACACCGTGCTGCACTGCGCCGGACCGTTCGTCCACACCTACGAGCCGATGCTCGCGGCCTGCCTGGCCAGTGGAACCAACTACCTCGACGTGACCGGCGAGACGCAGGTGTTCGCCGCGATCTACGCCCGCCACGACGACGCGGTGCGTGCCGGGATCACCGTGATCCCCGGCGTCGGGTTCGACATCGTCCCGACCGATCATCTCGTCGCCCGCCTGGTCGGTGCGGTACCCGACGCGGTCGGCGCCGACGTGGCGATGATCAGCCGTGGTGGATTCAGCCGGGGCACGTTGCGCACGGCGGTCGACGGCATCGCCCGCGGCAACCTCGTGCGTTCCGGCGGTGAACTGGTCGCGGTGCCGCACGCGCACCGCGCCCTGACGATCGACGTGGGCCGAGGTCGTCCGGTCGGTGTCGCCAGTACGCCCCTGGGCGATGTGTGCAGCGCGGGCCACGGCTACGGGCTCACCGAGGTGGCCACGTTCACCGCCGTGCCGTTGTCGCCGGTGGTGCGGGCATTGAGCACGCCGCTGCGGTTCGTCACCGCCAGCGGGGCCGGTCGTACCGTCACCGACCTGGTGATCGACCGGATTCCGGTTCCCGATCAGGCGACCCGCGACGCCACCCGCAGCACCGGTTGGGCCCGCGTCTACCGCGCCGACGGCAGCGGCCTTTCGCTCGCCGTCGACGTGTCCAACACTTACGCCTTCACCGCGCGTTCGATGGTGCATGCGGCGATCACCCTGCACGCCCGGCCCGCGCCACCCGGCGCGCACACCCCCGCGAACGCGCTCGGCGCCGACTTCCTGCTGTCGATCCCCGGTGGGGACATCAGCTGGCCCTTTCCGGAGCCACGTCCCGCCTGAGCGGCGATTGAGGACGCCGACCCAGGGTAAGCGCGCCGTGTCAGGAAGGCAGGTGACCCCATGACCTCGATGGATCCCGACCCGCGCAATACCCCCGACCTCGAGCCGGGTGGGGGCGTACCGCCCGGCTCCACCCCGCCGGAATCGCCGCAGACCTCCGGTTTGTCGGCGCCGGAACCGAGCACCCGCCACCACTTCCCGCTCACCGGGATCGCTGCCGTGGTCGTCACGCTGGTGCTCGTCGCCGTGTTCGCGGCCGTGATCGTCGGGGTGATCGCCGCGATGTAGACACCGCGACGCGCGGAAATCCCGCAGGTCGCGGGATTTGTGCGCCAGACTGTGCGCATGCCGACATTTGCCAGGGTGTTGCACACAGTTGTGGCCGGGGCGCTGGTCGTCGCGGCTGGTCACGGCGTCGCGGGCGCCGCACCGTCCGGGAGCGCCGAGGCGCCGTGGGCGGGCGGCCCCGAGGGCGTGCAGGCCGCGGGAGCGGCACTAGCCGACGGATTCACCGGCACGGTGCTGTGGGGGCGTGAGGCGAACACCCCGGTCCCGATCGCCAGTATCGCGAAGGTGATGACCGCCGTGGTGGCGATCAGCACCGGTGACCTCGAACGACCGGTCACCGTGCCCGCCGAGGCGGGCGCCTACTGCGCCCAGCACAACGGCAGCACCGCCGGGCTTACCGCGGGTGAGGTGCTCACCGCCCGCCAGCTCCTCTACGCGCTGCTGCTGCCCTCGGGTTGCGATGCGGCCTATGCCATCGCGGAGTCCTTCGGTCCCGGCCAGGCCGGTTTCATCGGCCGCATGAACGACGCCGCCCGGGTGATGGGCTTGGGCGCCACTCAGTTCACCGATCCCAGCGGCTTGCCCAACCCCACGGACGATTCCACGCACTCCACCCCGGCCGCGCTCGTCGCGCTCGGTGTGCGCGCGATGGCACTGCCCGCGTTCCGTGAGATCGTCGCCGCACGTGACCACCACGTCCCCGCCGACCACGACAATCGTGAACACCATTGGGAGACAACGAACAAACTGCTGCACGAATACCCCGGTGCCATCGGCCTGAAGACCGGCAACACCAACGCGGCCGGGCACTGCCTGCTGTTCGAGACGGTGCGCGCGGGTATCCCGCTGATCGGGGTCGTGCTGCACAGTTCCGACACGAGCAGTGCGGTCGCCCGCGAAGACGCCACCCGAATCCTGAACTGGGCCTACGAGCCCGTCCTGAGTGTGTTGGAGCCCATCGGCGTGCGCTGAGGGCCGAGCGAGGGTCGGCGCGGTCGCGCGATCGCCAGTAACCTTTGCCCGTGATCACGTTGGGCAAAGGCGCGGCTCGGCCGAAGACGGCATTGGCCGCGGTCGTGGCGGTGGTGTTCGTAACCTTCCTCGATACGACGGTGGTGAGTGTCGCGCTCGGCGCGATCCGGACCGAACTCGGCACCGATGTGACACTGCTGCAGTGGGTGGTCAACTCCTACACGGTGGTCTTCGCCGGGCTGATGCTCGCCGGCGGCTCGCTCGGTGACCGGTTCGGGCGCAAGAAGGTGATGATCGCCGGGCTGGTGATCTTCTGTGCGGGATCGGTGGTTTCGGCGATGGCGAGCACCGTCGGGATGCTCATCGCCGGGCGGGCGATCATGGGGCTCGGTGCGGCGGCCTCGGAGCCCGGGACCCTGTCGGTGCTGCGCCACGTCTTCCCCGACGACCGGGCCCGCGCGAAGGCGATCGGTGTGTGGGCCGCGGTATCGGGTCTTGCCTTGGCGGCCGGGCCGGTGCTCGGCGGTGTGCTCGTGCACGCGTACGGGTGGCGGTCGATCTTCTGGTTCAACCTGGTGATCGGCGCGGTGGCGCTCGTCGCGGCGCTGTGGTCGGTACCGGAGAGTTCCGATCCGAGCCCCGAACCCATCGACTGGGCGGGTGCCGTGCTCGGTGCCACCGCTTTCGGAGCGGTGATCTACGCCGCGACCGTCGGTCAGGACCGTGGGTACACATCACCGTCGGTGTTGGGCTTCTTCGCGCTCGGTGCCGTGGCGCTGGTGGCGTTCGTCTTCGTCGAAACCCGCGCTCGCGCACCGATGCTCGACCTGAAGTACCTGCGGATGCCCGTGGTGCGCAGTGCGCTCGTCGTCGCGTTCGCCGTGTACTTCGGGATCTTCTCGATCTTCTTCTTCACCGCGATGTATCTGCAGGTGACGCAGTCGTATTCGGCCGCCCGCACGGCGGCGATCTTCGCGCCGATGGCCGGGACCATCGTGATCGGGTCGCTGGCCGCCGGGTACTGGGTGTCGCGCCGAGGTGCCCGCGTGCCGATGATCCTCGGCTGTGTGGTCGGTGCCGGTGGCATTCTGCTGACCCGTCAGGCGATGAGCGGAACACTGCACGATCCGACGATCGCGGCGGCAATGGCGGTGGCGGGCATCGGGTTCGGGATCGCCGTGGTGCCGTTGACGTCGGCGGTGATGACGGGCGTGCCACCGCAGCACTCGGGAATGGCTGCGGCCGTGACGAATACGATGCGCCAGGTCGGATCCGCGTTCGGGGTGGCGATCCTCGGCGCGGTCGTGAGTTCGTTCCTGTCCGCGGACCTCAAGGCCAAGATGACGGAGCTGGGCGTGCCGACCACCCTGCAGCCCGATGCCGTTCAGGCCGTGGAACGCGGTCGCCTGCCCGAGGGCGCCAACCCGTTCAAGTACCTGCCCTACATCAGGGATGTCATGGACGCGGGCAAGGTGGCCTTCCACCAAGGCCTCGACGCGGCCCTACTCGCCTCAGCGATCCTCATCCTCGCCGCCGCGGCCTTCACCGCCGTCGACGAACGACCCCGCAAAACACAGCCCGCCGAGGTCGGCTGACGACCCCTCAGAGGAAGGAGTCGTCCATCCGAGCGGTGAGTGGACCCGTCGCATCACCGGTATTGCGCACACCGGCAGGTTCGATCAACATCGCCTGCACTTCACCGTCCGCGACCGGACAGTGCTCGACCCCTCGCGGCACCACGAACAACTGCCCCGCCCGCAACACGACGTCACCGTCTCGCATCCGAATGGTCAGCTCGCCCGCGACGACGAAGAACAGCTCGTCGGTCTCGTCGTGTTTGTGCCACACGAACTCACCCTCGAGCTTCACCAGCTTGATCTCGTAATCGTTGACGCGTGCCACCACTTTGGGCGACCACCGCTCCGAAAACGCCGACAGTGTGGACGCGAGGTCGACTACCTTGTTCGCCATACACCGATCCTGTCACTCGACAGACCTGGATACGCACCGGATCTCTACATTCTCCGCATGTTTTCGGCGGATCGGCCGGATAGGTTTCCGGTGTGCGCGAGTCGAAACGGGTGTGGGTGTGGCCAGGGATCTGAGTGTGCGGGACTACTACGGGACCGACCTGCCCACGCATCTGTGCTGGATGTCGGCCAATTGCAAGGTGGCCGTGGTGCGGACCGTCGACGACCAGACGGCGCGTTTTGTGCCCGATTATCTCGGGATTCCCGACGGCGCAATCGGTTACGCGCATCTGGACGGTGAACCGCCCGCCGAGCCGTTCGAGGTGTTCGGGGATCAGCTGTGTCCGAGCATCGAATTGGGCGACGGGTGGTGGTGGCTGGAACGGTGCGGATAGCGGTTCAGCCGAAGTAGGAACTGCGCACGGGGCCGGGGGAGCGGACGGGGGTGCGGGGGCCGAGGAGCCAGGCGTCGGCGGTGGTGCTGACGAAGGTGGTGAAGGTGGGGTCGAGGTCGGGTGGGGTTTCGCCGTCTCCGGAGTCGGGGGTTGGGTCGGCGGCCGCGATTTCGGCGGCGATCTCCGACTCGGGGCGGTCGTCGGCGGGGACCGGTTCGAGGCCGTTCTCGCCGACCCGCTGGGTGGGTGCCCAGGGTGCGATGACGGTCTGGTGGAGCAGGCCGCTGATGTCGGCTGTGACCGGCGGAGGCTGGGTCCAGCAGGTGGCGTGTTCGAACAGGATCTGACCGGGGATGCGCTCGTGCAGGGTGACGATGAGGTCGGGGTCGACGGTGCGCAGGTCGTAGGCGGCGACGAGGGTGTCGGGGGTGCCGGGCTCGTACTCCTGGGTGGGTAGATCGAGGACGCGGGCCGTGGCGAGACCGATAATGCGGTCCGCCCGATCGGGGAGCAGCGACACCGTCCGTGGCGCACGGCCGGCCGCCGACAGCGCGAGACCCACGCGGTGGATGCTGTATCGGCACAGGGCGGCGTTGTCGCCCAGATAGGCCCAGCGCCCGGTCATTCCGGCGTCGAAGCCGTACGGCGACATCGTCGCGAGGTAGCCGCCGGTCAGGGTGAACTGCCAGCCGCGCAGATCCCGATGGTCCAGGGTGCTCACGGCGGCCGCACGATCGGCGCGAATCAGCATGCGGCTCACCCGATCACGGGCGAACACCCAGTCGTCGTCGGGTTCGGGCAGGTCGGCGAACTCGGCGCGGGCAGTCGCCGGATCACCCGCCAGGATCGAGTTGTACACCAGCAGATAGTGTTCCGCCCATTCGCGTGGGCTAGAGGCGTACCGCCCCAACACCTCGACGGCTTCGGCATGACGGTGTTCGTCTTCCAGCGCGGCGACCAGCTCCGCGAGTGCCTGGCGCACAGTGGAATCCACCCGCAACGCTTCGTGCAGAACCGGCACCGCGGCGAACGACAGGCCGTACTCCACACAGTCGTAGCCGAGCATCGTGAGCGCGCGTGCATCGGTGGCGTCGGGGAGTGCCGCCCGCGCGCTGGTCGCCAGCGGCTCCAGCTCGGCGGCGTCGGCCAGCTCGATCAGGAAGGTCACAAGTTCGGGGAGCGGAAGCTGCTCGGCGACCGGCCGCAGTGAACGCACGGACCCGCCGAGATCACCCTGGGCGAGCAACTCGCGAGCTTCGTTCAATTCGATTGTCATCGCCACCATCCTGGGTGAGAAGCGGGCCGGCGGCAACTGAGGAAATCTCAGAACCCGGCAGCTGTCAACCGGCAATCCGCTTCCAGCAGCATCCATGCGCTCAACTGGATCGAGAGGTCATGGGGCGGTTCGGCCGCCGAGTCGCCGAGCCGGCTCAGCCCGGCAGGCAGGGCGACGGGCCGGGACCAGTCCGCTCCGAACAGCGGCAGCCCGTCGACCTCGGCGCGATGCGCCCACGCCGCCCGTGCGGACGCATGCACGATCCCCGCCGCGGTCGTATCACCGAGCGCCAGTGCAGTTTCGGTGAGATAGCGCGCGAGGATACCCATGAACAATCCGGAGTCGTCATCGGTGGCGCCGCTGATCACGCCGTTGTCGGTGAGGAGTTCGGCGACGGCACGCACCAGCTCCCGTGCTCGCTCGCGATACACGGGTTCGCCTGTCCGCAAGGACAATTCGGTATCGAGGCCGATCGCGACACCCTGGCAGTAGGTGTGCACCGTGCGGTCCATCGAGCCGCCCGGCTCGTGCACACCGTCGAGAACCAGCCCGCTGGCGGCATCACGCAGCCGGGTGTGCAGGAACTCCGCGAGCCGCACGGCGCGGGGAAGATCACCGAGCCGAGCCAGGGCGATACCTGTCGGCCCGATCGCGGGCGTGTTGTAGAAGTCGTCGCCGGAGCGCCACGGCACCGCGCCGAGCACCGGATTCCAGCCGTCCACCACCGCGGACCGCAGGTCGGCGAGCGCGTCATCGAACCGCACGTCGAGCAATCGTCGCGCGCGTTCGAGCGCGATCAGCAACCACGCCATGTCGTCGTAGTACCGGTTCGTCCACCCGGTGACATTGCGGGTCCGGATGCCGCGGGCCAGCGCGACCACCCGGTCGACCCGCTCGGGTGTGCGGGCGCGATGGGCGGCGTCGACCGCACAATCGACCAGGTGGGCCTGCCACCAATAGCACCAGCGCCCGAACGACTGATCGGTGAGCGACGCGGGCCAGACCAGCGTGCCGAGCTGCCGCTGCGGCAGCCCCCACAGCGACCGCACATGCCGCGTGACGATCGCCTCCTCGGCCAGATCCGCCCGCCGTCCGCACTCCCCGGGCACCGCCGCGATACCGCGCGTGATCGCCGCCGTCCTGGTCGGCTGGGCCAGGGCGGTGAGCGCCACCGCCGCGCCCGCACCCCACAGCACCCGGCGTCGGCTGATCCCGTCGCCACGCCGTTCCACTCGACTCCCTTGCTGGACATCATCTCCGGGCCCGGCACCGTATCGCCGCTGTCCGGCGCCGGCATGGCGCGCAGCTGAACCGCGCAGGTAGCGCACGAATCGATCCGTTGAACACGGTGAAAGCCCGTCTCGGGAGGCGCCGATACGCGACACGAGAAATGTTCAGCCGCAAGATGTCTCACCATTTTCCCGCCACGACGGATACGGTGGTGCGGTGGCAGGGACGAGATGTCCCACCGGCCCGCTGATCGTGCGGGTGCTCGAAGGCCACGGCGTCGAAGAAACATCAAGCGGTACCGAGCTCGACCATGCGGATACACCGGCGTATTCGTGCGGTTCGGCGGCGGTGGCGCGTTGATGTCGTTGGGGTAGCCAGGATGTGACGAGCACGATGCTGACAAGTAGCCGAAGGCAGCACTTTTCGTGTCGAAGTCGTGTCTTCGCACGAGTCTTCCCCAAAAATGTCCGCGATGCGGTAACTTAGCGGCTGCTTTGCCAATGATTGTCTGTGTGAAAGGAATTGGATTCATGGGATTCGAGGCCACGGGAGCGATCGGCGACCACTACAACGAGGCCGGTGGCGCGTCGAGCCCCCTCGGTGAGCCGATCTCGGCCGAACTGGACGCCCCGGGCGGCGGCAAGTACCAGGAGTTCACCGGCGGCGTCATCTACTTCAAGCTCCCCACCGGAGCCAAGACCGTCTACGGCGCGATCCGGCAGGCGTGGGAGGCCGAGGGCGGCGCGGGTGGCCGTCTCGGCTACCCGACCTCCGACGAGCAGGACATCGAGGGTGGCAAGATCAGCCACTTCGAGAACGGTTCGATCAGCTACTCGATCGCCGACGACGCGGTGACGATCAACGCCTAGCGTGTGATCTTCCCAGGTGGGCACCGATCCGACGGGTCGGTGCCCATCGGCGTATCCAGGGCAGTGATTGCCCGGTGCGTGCGTATTCGGTCCGGCGCGGGGTACACGCCACCCACCTCTGTTGTCGATGATGGGAGGCGTCATGGTGAATGTCGACGAGAAAGGCGCGGCCGGGCGCGGCGGTAAGCTGCACATCCCGCGCAGTCGCGGCGCGCTGGGCGGTCTGGCGGTGCTGCTGCTCGGTATCTGGGGCGCGCTCATACCGTTCATCGGTCCGTACTTCGATTTCGCCTACACCCCGGACGAACCGTGGGTCTGGACGACGGCGCGCGGCTGGCTGCAGGTGCTGCCCGGCGTGGTCGCCATCGTGGGCGGCCTGCTCATGCTGATGAGCCGCAATCGGGTGGTCGCCAGCTTCGGTGCGTGGCTCGGTGTCGCGGCGGGCGCGTGGTTCGTGATCGGACCGTTCCTGGCCGCCTGGTTCCGGCTCGGTGACATGGGTGAACCTGTGGCCGGCTCGGACGTGAAGCGCGCACTGCTGCAGCTGACGTTCTTCTACGGGCTCGGCGCGCTGATCCTGTTCTTCGCCGCGAGCTCGCTTGGCAGGCTGTCGGTGCGCAGCACCCGTGATATCGCCTTCGCCGAGCGCACCCGCGTCGTCGGTGACGATCGGGCTCGCGTGGTGCAGGACGAAGTCGCACCCACCGAGGGAGCGCACACCCGAGGGTTCGGAACGCGCGGTATCCGGCACCGCCCGGTGTGAGCGGTCAGGCGGTCTTGACCGTGACCACCGTGTCGGCGCTGGGGTAGTCGAGGACGCGCAGCCGCCCGGTGACCAGGTCGACGGTATCGGCGACCACGCGACCGGCGCGGCGCGCGTCGTCGGCGAAGCTGGTGCTCACCACCCGGTAGCTGCGCTTGGCGGTGAGCACGACGTCACCGGCGCGCAGGTGACCGGCGGACCGGGGTGCTCCCTCGGCGTCCTCGGCCGCGCCGGTTCCCCTGATGAGCTCGATCAACTTCAGCACTGTGTTCTCCCAGTATGTGAAAACGCCGTCTGACGCCCCGCGCGCCGGGTCGGCGAGCGGTATCCAGCTCTCTGTACCCCGAATCGTGATGGTTGAACCCTCCGATTCCGGGCACTCCTCGCCATTCGGCGGGGCCACGCGCGAGGCGTCCAGGAACCTCCCAGGTCAGACGCAGGTCTGCGCTAGTTTCGCCGGTCACTGTCGGTGTCATGACAGACACAGAGACCGCCAGCTGGGCGGCAACCGTGGCCGAGGTGATCACCGCCCCCGGGGTGGACGTGGTCGTCCCGGTGCACAACGAGGAAAACGACCTGGCCGACTGCGTGCGCAGGCTGCACGCCTTCCTGCGTGACGGGTTCCCGTTCAGTGCGCGCATCACCATCGCCGACAACGCTTCCACCGACAACACGCTGTTGATCGCCGAACATCTGGCTGCCGAACTCGATGGCGTGCGGGTGGTGCACCTGGACCGCAAGGGCCGGGGGCGGGCGCTGCACGCGGTGTGGAGCAGCTCCGATGCCCAGGTGGTCGCCTATATGGATGTTGACCTGTCGACCGATCTCAATGCCCTGTTGCCGCTCGTCGCGCCGCTGTTGTCGGGGCATTCCGATATCGCGATCGGTTCCCGGCTCGCCACGTATGCGCGGGTGGTGCGCGGGCCCAAACGGGAGCTGATCTCGCGCGGCTACAACCTGCTGCTGCGCACCTGCCTGCAGGTGCGGTTCTCCGACGCTCAATGCGGCTTCAAGGCGATGCGTGCGGAGGTGGCGCGCGAGCTGCTGCCATTGGTGCGCGATCGTGAGTGGTTCTTCGACACCGAGGTGCTCGTGCTGGCCGAGCGGGCGGGGCTGCGCATCCACGAGGTGCCCGTCGACTGGATCGATGATCCCGACAGCCGCGTCGACATCGTCGACACCGCGCGCAAGGATCTGCTGGGGATGTGGCGGGTCGGCCGGGAGATGGTGAGCGGGCGCCTGCCGGTGGCGGAGCTGCGGGCCGCGATCGGACGAGAACCCCTGGTCGACGGTGTGCCGGTGGGCATGGTGGGGCAGCTGATGCGTTTCGCCGTCGTCGGGGTGCTGTCGACGCTGGCCTATGTGGTGCTGTATCTGCTGATGCAACCGGCCGTCGGCGCGCAGGCGGCGAATCTGGGCGCCCTGCTGGTGACGGCCGTGGCGAACACCGCGACCAACCGCGCCTTCACCTTCGGCATCCGTGGCCCGGAAAGGCTTGCGGCGCAGCATGTTCAGGGACTGCTGATCTTCCTGTTCGGTCTGCTGATCACCAGCGGGTCGTTGTTCGCGCTGCATCGGTGGGCGGCGGGCGCGTCGGTGCAGGTCGAGCTGGCTGTACTTGTCGTCGCGAATTGCGTTGCCACGCTAGCTCGTTTCATCGGACTCCGCTGGGTGTTCCGTGGTGCGGGTGATCGCCGATGACCGCGCTGATGACGAAGCCGGCGGCCGAACCGGTAGCCGACACCCCGCTGACCCGACCACGTTGGGAATTTCCGGCTCTAGCCGTGCTGCTGATCGGTACCGCGGCGGCCTACCTGTGCAACCTGACCGCCAACGGCTGGGCCAACTCGTTCTACGCGGCCGCCGTGCAGGCCGGCTCCGTGTCGTGGAAGGCGTTCTTCTTCGGATCGTCGGACGCGGCGAACGCAATCACGGTCGACAAGACACCGGCCGCACTGTGGCCGATGGAATTGTCGGCGCGAATATTCGGGTTCAGCAGCTGGAGCATGCTGGCACCGCAGGTGCTGCTCGGTGTCGCGTCGGTGGCGCTGTTGTGGGCGACGGTTCGCCGCTACCACGGTGCGGCGGCCGGTCTACTCGCCGGTCTCGCTCTTGCCCTGACTCCGGTGGCCGCGTTGATGTTCCGCTTCAACAACCCCGACGCACTGCTGGTGTTCCTGATGATCGCCGCGGCCTGGGCCATGTTGCGGGCCACCGAATCCGGGCGTTGGCGCTGGCTGGTGCTGTGTGGGCTGTTCATGGGATTCGGCTTCCTGGCCAAACAGCTGCAGGTGTTGCTCGTGCTCCCGGCGCTGGCTCTGGTGTACCTGTTCGCGGGGCCGCCGAAGCTGGGTACCCGGCTGCTGCAACTGTTGGCCGCCGGTGCGGCGATGGTTGTGGGTGCGGGTTGGTGGGTGCTGATCGCGCAGTTGTGGCCGGTCGACTCGCGACCGTACTTCGGTGGCTCCCAGAACAATTCGATCATCGAGCTGACCCTTGGCTACAACGGCCTCGGTCGTCTCAGTGGTGACGAGACGGGCAGCGTCGGTCCCGGTGGTGAACTTCCCGCCGGTGGCAACGGAATGTGGGGGCAGACCGGTATCACCCGCTTGTTCGACTCCGCTCAGGGTGGGCAGATCGCGTGGTTGCTGCCTGCCGCGCTGATCCTCGCCGTCGTGGCACTGGTCTTCTACGGCCGCGTACCGCGCACCGATCTGCGACGGGCATCGGTAATGCTCTGGGGCGGTTGGCTGCTCGTGACCGGGCTGGTCTTCAGCTTCATGAAGGGGATCTTCCACCAGTACTACACGGTCGCCCTCGCGCCTGCGGTCGCCGCGCTGACCGCGATCGGCGCTGTCATGCTCTGGCAGCACCGCGACCGGATGGCGGCTCGTGTGTGCGCCGCCGCGATGATGGGCGTGACCACGGCCACGGCCTGGATATTGCTGTCGCGCACCAGCGATTTCGTGCCTTGGCTGCGATGGGTGATCCTGGTCGGCGGTCTCGGTGCGGTGCTCGCGCTGCTGCTTCCGCCCGCACCGAAACGGTCGGCGTTCGCGGCGCTGCTTGCCGGGACCGTCGCACTGAGCGGGCCCGCCGCCTACACCGCCGAGACCATCGCCTCGGTCAATGCCGGGTCCATTCCCAGCGCGGGCCCGGAAGTCCGGGACGGACGGGGTATGCCAGGACCCGGTGGCGAAATGCCGGACGGGCGAGGCGGAATGGGAGGTCGCGCCAACGCGACGATGGGCGGCACAGTGCCCGCAGGTGGAGATCCCGGCAACGGTTCAGGTCGGGGCGGTGCACCGAGCGGGACGGCCGAGACAACTGCGCCCGATGGGGGTGCTGGTGGAAGTGCTGGGCCGAACGGCGGGGCCGACGGCGGTGGCTTCCTCGGCGGCGCGAGCCAGGTGAGCGACAAGATGATCGCGCTGCTCACCGACGACGCGGTCGACTACACCTGGATCGCGGCGGCCACCGGCTCGAACTCGGCCGCCACCTACCAGCTGGCCACCGAACTGCCGGTGATGTCGCTGGGCGGGTTCAACGGCAGCGACCCGTTCCCCACGCTCGCTCAGTTCGAGCAGTACGTGGCCGACGGCCGGATCCACTACTTCATCGCGGGCGGCGGCGGTGGCCCTGGAGCCCGGGGCGACGATGCGATCACCGCCTGGGTCGCGGCGAACTTCACCGCCGTGCAGGTCGACGGCGTCACCGTCTACGACCTGACCAGCTGAACGGCGGGGTACGCGACGTCCACGAGGCCGTCGCGTACCCCGTTCACAGGAAACGCCCAGTTTCCTTCCAGGTCCGTGTGCGGTGGGCCAGCCATGCTGAATCCATGACCGCCGAACCACCCGAAGCCCGCATCCTCGTCGTCGACGACGAGCCGATGATCGTCGAGCTGCTGAGCACCAGCCTGCGATTCCAGGGTTTCGAGGTGGCGACGGCCGCCGACGGTGCGGCCGCGCTCGACGCCGCGCGCCGCTTCCGCCCCGATGCCTTGGTCGTGGACGTGATGATGCCGGGCATGGACGGCTTCACCCTGCTGCGCAGGTTGCGTGCCGACGGTGTCCAGGCACCCGTGCTGTTCCTGACCGCCCGCGACCAGACCGAGGCCAAACTGACCGGTCTCGGTCTCGGCGCCGACGACTACGTGACCAAACCGTTCAGCCTCGAGGAGGTGATCGCCCGCATCCGGGTGATCCTGCGCCGTGCGGGCACGGTCGCTCCGCAACGGAATCCCCGGTTGCGCGTCGCCGACATCGAGCTCGACGACGAGAGCCACGAAGTGTGGAAGGCGGGGGAGCCGGTGAGCTTGTCGCCGACCGAATTCACGCTCCTGCGCTACTTCATGGTGAACGCGGGCAAGGTGCTGAGCAAGCCGATGATCCTGGATCACGTGTGGCACTACGACTTCGGCGGTGACGCGAATATCGTCGAGTCGTATGTGTCGTATCTGCGGCGCAAGATCGACACCACCGAACCCAAACTCATCCATACGCTGCGCAGCGTCGGCTACGTGCTGCGGGAACCGAGGTGAGTGTCTCGGCTCGGGTCGCACGGCGTTTCGCCGCTGTGCCGCTGCGTGTCGGCCTGGTGGTCGTGCTGCTCGCGCTCGCGACGGTGGTGCTCACCGCGGTGGGGGCGGTGGTCACCTCGGTGATGTCGAACTCGCTCACCGACCGGGTCGACGAACAGCTGATCGATGCCGCGCGAACCTGGGCGCAACCGAGAGCGATGAAGCAGGTCACCGACTCGGCGGGCAACACCCGCTGGGTGCCCGCCGACGCACCGGATGTCGTGCCGATGGAAGGGGAGCAGCCGCGCCGGTTCGCCGAGATTCGCACCGGGCCCGACGGCGAGGTCTATCTCGAGTCGCCCGGCGCCACCGACGGCTCGTTCGGACTGCCGGATGTCACCGGTGACGCGCGGGGCCCGCGCACGGTCGGCTCGCGCAGCGGTCCCGACACCGACTGGCGGGTGCTGACCACCACGAACGGCCACGGCTCGGTCACTGTCGGGCTGTCGCTGTCGGAAACCCGGCAGACGATCACGGGCCTGCTTCTGGTGCAGGTCGTCGCGGGCGTCGCCGCGTTGCTGCTGCTCGGCGTCGTCGGCTATCTGGTGGTGCAGTGGAGCCTTCGCCCGTTGCGCGCGGTGGAGGAGACAGCGGCCGCCATCGCCGACGGTGATCTGCACCGCCGTGTTCCGGTGCGCGGTGTCGACACCGAGGTCGATCATCTCGCCCGCTCACTGAATGTGATGCTCACCCGGATCCAGGACGGCGTCGCCGCGACCGAGGCCTCCGAGGCGGCGGCGCGGCGTTCCGAGGCGAGGATGCGTGAGTTCGTCGCCGACGCCAGCCACGAATTGCGCACCCCGCTCACCACCATCCGGGGATTCGCCGAGCTGTACCGGCACGGGCACCGCACCGACCCCGAGACCCTGTTCGGCCGGATCGAGGCCGAGTCCATCCGGATGGGCGGCCTGGTCGGCGACCTGCTGATGCTGGCCGATCTCGACGCCAACCGGCCCCTCGAGCGGGCGCCCGTCGACCTGCTGGCCCTGGCGCGCGACGCGGTGGGCGATGCCCACGCCCACGATGCCGGACAGCCCGTCGCACGCGCGATCGAGCTGGAAGTCGCCGGTGACGGAGCCATGGTCGTGGTCGGGGACGAGGCAAGACTGCGACAGGTCATGGCGAACCTGCTGGGCAATGCGCTCACGCATACTCCGCCAGGAACCCCGGTCACCGTGCGTCTACGCCCCGGGGACGACGAGGTCGCCATCGATGTCGTCGACGAAGGGCCCGGTCTGCCGGCCGAGGCCGCGTCGCGCGTGTTCGAACGGTTCTATCGCACCGACGACTCGCGCACACGGTCCAGCGGGGGCTCAGGTCTCGGGCTGTCGATCGTCGCGGCGCTGGTGGCGGCCCACGGTGGGCGCGTCGGTGTCGAGAGCAGGCCCGGTCGGGGCGCCACGTTCACCGTGGTGCTGCCCCGCGACATGCGCTGACTACGCCGTGACCGGGGCAGGCTCCCGGTGCACCGCCCGGCGGCTGACGAGCGCGCCGAACAGCGTGGCCAGGGGCGTCATGAGCACGGCGTATACGGCGGCGGGCACCGCGATGCGCGCACTGTCGAGGACGGTGATGGCCAGGGTGATGGCGATCGCGCTGTTGTGCACGCCGACCTCCATCGACGACGCGATCGCCTGCGGCGGGCTCACCCCGAACGCGAGCGGCACCAGGTAACCGGTGGTGAGGCTGATGACGCAGAACACCATGGTGATCGCGCCGACATCGAGGAAGTAGCCGCCGATCGCCGCCCGGTCCGCGATCATCGTGACCGCCACGATCACCGCGAGGATCAGCACCGACGCGATGCGCACCGGCAGGTCCATGCGGGCCGCGAACCCCGGCGCCCGCCGCCGCACCTGCATGCCGATCAGGACCGGGATCAGCACGATCGCGATCACCTGCACGGTCTTGCCGAATTGCAGCCCCAACTGGCCCGTCTCGTTCTCGGCGAACTGGTGGACGGCCAGATTCGTGACCAGCGGGACGGTCACCACACACAGCATCGAATTGACCGCGGTGAGCGTCACATTCAGTGCCACGTCACCACGGAACAGGTGACTGAACAGATTCGCGGTCGCCCCGCCCGGCGAGGCGGCGAGCAGCATCATCCCCACCGCGAGCAACGGCTCGAGGTCGAACAGCATCACCAACCCGAACGCCACCGCGGGCAACACGATCACCTGACACACCAGGGCCACCGCGACGGCTTTCGGCGCCCGGGCGACCCGCGTGAAATCGGCCCCGGTCAGCGACAGGCCGAGCCCGAACATGATGACGGCCAGCGCCGGCGGCAGAGCCGTGGAAAGAAACGAGGAGTTCATGCACCACCGATCGTCGCGGAAACCCCCACCTTATGCGGCAACAGCTTTCGCCACACCGCTGTTCGAACGAACCCGGGTCCGGGCAGCGTCGGACAGCGATGTGGCGACAGTCCATGAGCAGGTCTCAGGCGGCGAGGGCGTGGGAGTCGCGCGGCCACCGTCGATGTGCTGCGTCGATGACGTAGGGATGGGTGTGCTGGTAGAGCCGGTCGGTGATGCGAACGGCGTCGGCCAGGCGCGCGGGGTCGATTGTTCCGATCTCGTGCAGATGGGTGATCTCGGCCGGGTCGTGGCGGGGCCAGGACCGCAGCGCGACCGTGGTACCGAGGGCGGCCAGCCCGAGCAGCACCAGCCAGGTGGTCGTGAAACCGGCTGCGGTGGTGAGCCATCCCGCGATCGGATAGGTGAGCAACCACGCAAGGTGCGACAGCGAGAACTGCGCGGCGAACAACGCGGCCCGGTCGGCGGGTTGCGAGGACCGCCGCAGAATCTGCCCGGTCGGGGTCAGGACGGCGGCAGTGCCCGCCCCGATCACGGCCCACACGGCGCCTGCCGCGATCCAGCGCCACTGTCCCGCCGCGGCGTTCGACAGCGCGACGGCCCCGCCGAGCCCGGTCATCAGGGTGGCCGCACCGCTCAGCATCACCGGCCGGGGCCCGACCCGGTCGAGCAGCCGCGGCAACGACAGCGCCACCACCATGGTGCCGAAACCGTTGGCGGCCAGCAGGATCGCGACACCGGTCTGCGAACCGCCGAGCGTGTCGCGCACATAGTTGACGGTGTTGACCATGATGACCGACCCCGCCGCCGCGACCACCAGGTTCAACCCGAGCAGCCCACGCAGCCGAGGCGTCGCGGCGAAGATCCGCATCCCCACCGCGATCCGCTGCCGGAAGCTGCCACCGGTGGTCGCACCCGCGTCGGGAATCCTGGTGGAGACCACGAGGACGGCCGAGACCACGAAGCCGATGGCGGTGCCGACGAACAGCCAGTGGAAGCTGATCAGGGTGAGTGCCGCCGCCGCGAGCATCGGGCTGAGCAGCGTCTCCATGGTCGCGGCCAGCTGGGCCGCCGACAGCGCCCGGGTGTAGTCGCGTTCGTCGGGCAGGATGTCGGGGATCACCGCCTGATACGTGGGAGTGAAGGCCGCCGAGGCGGTCTGCAGCACGGCGATGAGTACGTAGATGTGCCAGATCTGGTCGATGAAGGGCAGCGCGAGCACCACGGCACCGCGCACCGCATTGAGCGAGACGAGGAAGAGCCTGCGCGGGAACCGATCGGCATAGGCCGCGACGATCGGGGCGACGGTGACGTACACCAGCATCTTGATGGTGAGCGCGGTGCCGAGCACGGCGCCTGCGTCGGCGCCCGCCAGTTCGTAGGCGAGCAGACCGAGTGCGACCGTGGTCAACCCGGTGCCGAACAGCGCCGTCATCTGGGCGGTGAACAGCCGGAGATAGTCGCGGTTGGCGAACAGCGAGGTGATCATGCTCTGAAGGTACGACTTCGCGGCCGGAAAGTAAACCCCTAGGGGGTATAGGTATCGAATTTGCGGATTCGAGCCCGATAGCTCCCTGACCGGGTGCGATAGGGGATACTTCGCAGGTGACGTTGAGTGAAGAATCAGTACCGGACGCGGTCACCGCGATCAGCCAGGTGATCGGCGCCGAGGCCTGTTCGGGCATCGGCTCGTTCCAGTTCTGGTTCGCCGACGGGCGCTGGGAATGGTCCGACGAGCTCGCCGAGATCTACGGCTACGGCCCCGGTGAGGTCGAGCCGACCACCGAGCTGCTGCTGTCCCACAAGCACCCCGACGACCAGCAGGATCTCGGCACCGCAATCACCTGCGCCATCGACGCGGGCGAACCGGTCTGCGGCAGGCACCGCATCATCGACACCCGAGGCGCGGAGCACGAGGTGATCATCGTCGGCGACCACCTCACCGACGACGACGGCACGGTGATCGGCACCACCGGGTACTACATCGACGTCACCCAGCGTCTGGAAGAGGAACGCAAGGAGACCCTCGACGAGACCCTGCCCGAACTGATCGAGGCGCGCGCCGCCATCGAACAGGCCAAGGGGGTACTGGTCCTCATGTACGGCGTCGGCCCCGACCAGGCGTTCAAAGTGCTGCGCTGGCGCTCCCAGGAGACGAATACCAAACTCCGCGACCTCGCAGCCCAGCTCGTCGAAGACGCCCGCGGCCTCGAACCCCAGGTGCCGGGTTGCCGAACCCGCTTCGATCACCTGCTGCTGACCGCGCACGAACGGGTCGATCAGACCTGATCCGGTAGCGGAATCCGGCTGTATACCAGACTTTTTCGGGTTCCCGGCGAGCCGTCGCCGCGTCGCCACGCAGTGCTAGTGTGCGAATCGTCGGCGCCCTCTGTGCCGCGTTGATCGATGGGAGTAATCGGTATGGGTGTCAGTTTGTCCAAGGGTGGCAACGTCTCGCTGACCAAGGCGGCGCCGAACCTCACCGCCGTGGCGGTCGGTCTCGGCTGGGATCTGCGGACCACCACCGGCACGGACTTCGACCTCGACGCCAGCGCCATCGCGCTCGGCGCCGACAAGAAGGTCGTGTCCGACAAGCACTTCGTGTTCTTCAACAACCTGAAGTCCCCCGAGGGCGCGATCGAGCACATCGGTGACAACCGCACCGGTGAGGGTGAGGGCGATGACGAGGTCGTCAACGTCGACCTGGCCAATACCCCGCCGACCATCGAGAGCATCGTCTTCCCGGTCTCGATCTACGACGGCGTCACCCGTAACCAGTCCTTCGGTCAGGTCCGCAACGCCTACATCCGCGTGGTCGACCAGGCCAACGGCGAGGAACTGGCCCGCTACGACCTGTCCGAGGACGCCTCGACCGAAACCGCCATGGTCTTCGGTGAGCTGTACCGCAACGGCGCCGAATGGAAGTTCCGTGCTATCGGCCAGGGCTACGCCTCAGGCCTCGAGGGCATCGCCCGCGATTTCGGCGTCAACCTCTGATTCGCCCCGCACCGGGGCCGGCAACGCGGTCCCGGTGCGCTTCGTCCTGCTGCTCCGAGCTTCCGAGTCTCAGGGCATTTCGACGGTTTCCGCCCGGGCGATCTCGCCGATGGCACGGATGATGCTGTCGCGCGTGGGGACGCGGGTTGCCTCGGCGAGATGGGAGATCAGCAGGACGGCGGCGGGGTGCGGATCGGCCGGTGGGTGGTCGGGATGTTCGTCGATGCCGAGGGCGCCGGTGAGGGCGGTGGCGACGGTGGTGGGGTCGAGGCCGGGAAGCCAGGGGATCGACTGGCGGATCACGTCGGTCAAGACGGAGCGGATGTCGTCGGCGGCGAGACCGTCGGGGTGGGCTGCCTCGAGAAGTTCGCGAATCACGGCAGACAAGACGACGGTCACCTGGTCGGTCGGGAGCTCTGCGAGATCACCGATGTGTTCGCGGAAGGCGCATTCGTCCCGGGTTCGCGCGGCCTCGACGGATGCCGCGACAGTAGCCGCGATCGCGCGGGCCGACGACGGCCATTCGGACGGCCACATGGTGCTCCTCGCAAATCGGATCGCGCACGGGGACGGCGCGGGTCGGTCCCAAGCCTAGCGAGTGGGGAAGCCCACCCTCGTGGCTGCGGCGTCGGTTACATTCGAAGAGCATCGCACCGGCGACGGGGGGCATGGCATGTGGGTGCTGCCGCAGTCCGACCACGACTGTTTCCGTGAGGCCGCACTGCTCGCCTGCGCGTTGATCGGTGCCGACCCCGTCTATCTCGATGCGAATTTCCAGCTCCTCGAGCATTATTCGGCATCGGCGCGCACCGATCCACACCTCGGCGTCGAACATGTCTCCGCGCACCTGCGTCACCACGATCGCGACGGAACCGTGCGTGAAGGCTGGGCACAGGTTCGTGCCGACCTGTCCGGCCGGCTGTACGACGCTCCGCCGCCCGATACACACTGGCGCGATATCGATATCGACCTGACGCGCACTCCGGCACGTGACCGTCTCGCGGCGCTGGCACCCCGGGCCCTCCGGATCGACGACGAAAACCTCACGCATCTCCAGACTTTCATCCGCAACGCGGTCACCGTCACCACAGCGGCGCCGCCGCTGGGGGCCGGTCTGCTCGCCCTCGCCCGCGAGTTGCGGGTCGGTGCCCTCGCCCGGCCCGGCATGGATCCGCACGACCTGATCGACGCGCAGCAGCAACGGCTGATCACCGCGGTCTGGGAGCAGCGTGAACTCGGCCGCGCCGATGGCGCCCTCGCAGCTGACGTGCTCACCGCGGTAATGCTCGGCGCCGCAGCCGCCCAGGACACCGGGATCGCCGAGTGGGCGCGTTATCTGGCCGAGGCCGACACGTACCTCACCACCGCCCGACCGATCTCGCCGCTCATCGAGCGCGCGGTGCGAGACGGTCACCAATCCATCGTCGAACAACTCGCCACCGGTTTTCTCTCAGCGGGCGAGCAGCGGCGTGACGCCGCCCTCGACCAGCCGACTTACGACCGCGGCGGGTTCGCCAAGGCGCTCTACGACGCCTACCCCTATCTGCACGCGGCGCGAACGCTCGCCGCCGCTCTCGTCGCGGTCACCGGAGAGCAAGCGCATCGTCGCACTCTTCAGGTCGCCGACGAATGGGCGGTCCGCGTGGTCGACGGCCTCTTCCACCAGTGGTTCGACCTCGACGGCACCATCCTGAGCCAGGAACGCGCCGTCCTCGCCGCCGCCGTCGCGGCGGGCGACCGGCGCCGCGTCCGCAGTATTCTCCTGCACGGCGAAACCGCTCTCCTGCGCCCCAGATCCGCACGCGCACATCTGCTTCCGACCACGAAGGGCGATACATGACCGACCTCGAATCCGCTGCCGCCGCACTCGCCGACGAACTCGCGATCGACCTGCCCCGGCTGCAACCAGCAGGTCAGGTGCGCTTCGATCCGGCCACGCTCGGCGCTGTGGTCGGGCTGTGGCTGCTGAAGAACGTGGCCGACGGCGTCGCCGAAGCGATCAAGGAGGGCTCGAAATCCGGCACCGAGTCCCTCGCGCAGCGGATCGGTGCCGCGATCCGTCGCCGGGTCCGCGGCGACCTCCCCGGGGCGATGGACTCCGGCGCCGACGACCGTGCGTTGGACAACGCCGTCGTCGCCGCTGAATCCGCATGGGACGACGCGCATTCCGCGCGCGCGATCACCGCTGTCCCGACCGGCGATCTGATCGCGGAGGCCGTGGACAACGTCACCGCCGCCTTGATCGAGTCCGGTCTGCCGCCGGCCTCGGCTGCCCGCGTGGGCGCGGTCCTGCGCACCGAACTCCGCCTCCTTCTCGATAAGGGATAGCTTGTCGCATAATCAATTCTCAGAACATCAGGTTTTGAGAATTCGATAGGCGGTCGCGCGGGATACCGCGAACCGGTGGGCGAGTTCCTCGGCGCCGACTCCGGAGCGGTGGAGTTCCCGCGCCAGCTCGACCTGCTCGGCTGTGAGCGCCGCCGGGCGTCCCCCGTTGCGCCCCCGAGCCGGCCCACCCGCCCGTCGAACGGCGGATTCGCCGAGCAGTGCTCGCGCGCCGTCCAGGATCAAGCCACGCAGCCGTTCGATCGGTGCGTCACGGAACAGCACCACCGGATCGGCCAGCCCGGCGACCACCTGACACGCTCGCACGCGCTGTTCCAGCCCGGCTCCCGGCCCCGCGACGAGGTCGTTGGCCAGCGCGATCGCCGCCCGGAAACGGTCGGCGATCGGCGCCTGGACGAGCAGGCTCATGTCTTTGACGAGCATGGTGAGTGTCTGCCGGTGGCGCAGATGCACATCGACATATCCCTCGATGGTCCGCCACCGCACGTCCTCGGCATCGGTGCCGGCCTCCGCCGCGGCCAGGGTCGCTTCCAGCTCGTCCAGCAGGGGGACGGTGAGCTGGTGCAGGATCGCCTCTTTGGAGTCGAAGTGGTAGTAGAGGGCGGCCTTGGTGATGCCCACCTCGTCGGCGATGGCCTGCATCGAGGTCGCCCGGTAACCGCGCGCGGCGAACAGGGAACGCGCGGCCGCGAGAATTCGCTCGGATGTCATCGCAACACTTACCTCGGGTCAGTTCGGACGCTACGATTACTTACCAAGAGTCAGTCTAGTGAGGCGGGAGCAAGTCCTGTGCGAACCCGAGTGTCCTTCCCATCCGGAAACAGCCGGTGCGTCGGCTACCTGGAGCTCCCGGAGGGCGGGAGTTCGCTGCCCTGTGTCGTCCTGTGCCACGGATTCAGTGGAACGATGGACCGTCTGTTCGACCACGCGCGACAATTCGCCGAAGCAGGCTGGGCCACACTGGTATTCGACTACCGAAGCTTCGGCGAGAGCGAGGGTGGGCCGCGGCAGGTCCCCGACATCGGCGGACAACTCGACGATCTGCGCGCCGCGGTCGCCTTCGCCCGCGCGCACGACCGCATCGACCCCGAGCGCATCCTGCTGTGGGGCAACTCGCTCGGCGGCGCCCACGCGATCACCGTCGCCGCCACCGACCCGCGCATCGCCGCGGTCGTCGCACAGATCCCGTTCAACGGATTTCCCGAGAAGGTCGAGGGCCGCTCGGCCGCCGACAACCTGGCACTGCTGGCCGCCATCATCTGGGACACCGTGCGCGGCAAACTCCGCATGCGGCCCTACTACATCCGGATGGTCGGCGCACCGGGCGAAGTCGCCGTCACCGCCTCCGCCGACGCCGAGCGGCACATCGCCACCCTCACCGGCGGTGGCGAAACACTCTGGCGCAACAGCATCGCCCCGCGCGCCCTGCTGTCGATGATGCGATACCGCCCGGCCGAGTCCGCCGCACGCCTCACCTGCCCGCTGCTCGTGTGCGCCGCCGCCGACGACCGGGAGACACCCCTCGACACCAGCCGCGAGCTGGCAGAACGAGCACCCGACGGCCGCATGCGCGTCTACCCTGGTACTCACTTCACCTTCTACACCGAACCGGCGCTGCGCACCCGCGTCGTCGCCGATCAGATCGAGTTCTTCCGCCACGCCTGCGATCGGGTGTGACGTGCAGGGTTGGCGCTGATCACACCGGGTATCCGCGTGGTACCCCTGAGTGGGAAGGATGCGATGACGATGCGCGGACGACGTAACCGACGTGATCGAGAAGTACGCGAAGTACGAGAAATCCAAGCCCGACCACCTCATCAGACCGTCAAGTCACTGTTCTCGCTGCTGGTACTCGCCTGGCTGCTGGCCGGGCTGGTCGCGGCGTTCCAGCGGGACTACTTCACCGACACCCCGACCAACTGCGGTGACTGGGGGACCATCGCGCTCACCGTGGCGGCGGGTCCGCTGAACTACCTCGGCATGAACCCCAAGGTCGGCGAATGCCAACTGCCCGAACCGAGCCAATGACCTGACTATTTGGCATCCCCGTAGCACTGCACCACCGCCGTGGTGAAGGGGAACCGCACCGGAGTCTCCCCGAACGTGCGCCTGCCCGCCAGGTCGGCCGCCGCCGCGATCGCCTCGGCAACCACCGGCGCCTCTTCGGCTGGGCAGTGCACGATCACCTCGTCGTGCTGGAAGAACACCAGCTCGGCGCGCATCTGCGCGATCGCCTGCCGTAACGCGGCCAGCACAAGCAGGGCCCAGTCGGCCGCGCTGCCCTGCACCACGAAGTTGCGGGTGAAGCGGCCCCTGGCGCGCGCCGCCGAACCGCTGCGCTCGGCAGGGAGCACATCGACCTCTTCCGGAGTGGCCGACACCGGCGGGCAGGTCCGGCCCAACCAGGTACGCACCAGCCGACCCTCCTCCCCGGCGTAGGCCGCGTCGTCCACATACGCCACCGCGGCCGGATATCGGCGCCGCAGACCGGCGAGATGGGTGAGCGCGTCGCCGGAGGTCTGGCCGTAGATGGCGCCGAGCAGCGCGAGCTTGGCCTGGGCCCGGTCGCCACCGAAACCACGCGCCGCCAGATCCGCGTACAGGTCCTCGCCGCGACCGGCCACCTCCATCAGACCGCGATCACGGGAGATGGCGGCCAGCACCCTCGGCTCCATCTGATCGGCATCGGCCACCACCAAACACCAACCGGGGTCGGCGCGGATCGCTTGCCGGATCACCTTCGGAATCTGCAGGGCGCCACCACCATTGGTGGTCCACCGCCCCGACACCGTTCCACCCGGCAGATACTCGGGCCGGAATCGGCCGCCGTGCACCCACTGCTCGAGCCAGGCCCAACCGTGCGCGGTGTGCAAGCGGTAGAGCGTCTTGTACGCCAACAGCGGCGCGACGGCCGGATGATCGACGCGCTGCAATTCCCATTTGCGCGTGGACGACAGCGCGACTCCCGCCCGCGCGAACGCCCGGATGATGTCCTGGGGCAGATCGGGCCGCACACGGGTGCCGAAGGCGCGCGACACCTCGTCGGCGAGTTCTGCCATCCGCCGGGGCTCCGCCCCGCCGGGAAAACGTTCACCGAGCATGGTGTCGAGCAGTTCGCGGTGCACGTCGGCCCGCCAGGGAATGCCCGCACGCGACATCTCGGTGGCCACCAGCATGCCCGCCGATTCGGCCGCGATCAGCAAGCGCATCCGATCGGGGTGTTCGGTCCGCTCGGTCCGTGTGAGCTGCCCCGCGTACACCTCGACCAGCGCGGTGAGCTCATCGGTGCCGGGCGGCAACGGCACCGGACCCGAATCGAACAGGGAGGGTTGCGTCTCGGCGCTGCGCGCGGGCGCGTCCGGTGGGACGGGCAGGTTCCGCAGCCGCGCCCAAGCCGCCGCCAACGACCGAGGCTGACCGGATTGCCCCTGCTCGTAGCCGATCAGCAACGCCTCGGCCGCCTGCACGTCGTAGCAGCGTTCCACGCGCACACCCGCCGCGAGCAGCGGCCGGTAGATCTCGGCGGTGGATCGCCACACCCACCGCCCCACGTGCGGCCGTGCGCGGATCGCCTCGACCAGCGACGGCTCCGTGACAACCGGACCGGCCGGACGCCCGTCCTGGTCGAGCGGGCACAGGCGAGCGCCACCGTCACCCGTCTCCGCCACCGCCCACCGCATGCGCAGAGTCTGTCAGCAGGGTCCGACAACCACTGTTTACCGGCCCGGGTGCCGGGTAAGCGGCCCACGATCGGGAGAACCCGGACAGGAGGTAACGCGATGGCGCACACGCAGACCGGCCCGCCCACGCAGCACACCCGGTCGGTCACCGAACTCGTCGACGACGCCACCAAACAGATCACTCGCCTGGTGCGCGACGAACTGCAGCTGGCACGCGTCGAAATGCAGGACCGCACAAAAGGAATCGCTCGCGGAGCGGGCATCGCCGGAGCGAGCGGACTCGTCGCGTTCTACGGCGGCATCGCGCTGACCGTCGCGGCGATCTTCGCGCTGGCGCTGGTACTGCCGGAATGGGCGGCCGCGCTGATCGTCGGCGCCGCCCTGCTCGTGATCGGCGCGATCCTGGCGCTCGTCGGGAAGAAGAACGTCAGTTCGGCCGCACCGCCCGTACCGCAGGAAGCCGTGCACGGCATCAAGGACGACATCGACACCATCAAGGACGGGAGCAGACGATGACCGACGACCCGGAGGCACTGCGCCGGGACCGTGACCAGGCCCGCCGTGAACTCGGCGAGACCGTCGCCGAGCTGACCGACAAATTCGACGTCCCCGCCCGCACCAAGGACAAGGTCCACGAGACCACCGAAGCGGCCAAGCACCGTGTCACCGACGCCAAGTACCAGGCGCTCTACACCGCCGACAAGGCACGGGACAAAGCCGGACAGGTGGTCGACAAGGTCGAGTCCACGGTCCCCGACCCCGTGGTCGACCGCGGCAGGCAGGCTGCGGATCTAGCCGCCCGCAAACCCCAGGTTCCGGTCGCGGCGGCCGCGGTGTTCGCAGCGCTGCTGGTCTGGTTCCTCGCCCGGCGGCGGCGCGCATGAAAACGCTGTACAAACCGCTCGGCATGGTTGTCGGCGTGCTCGGCGGCATCGCCGCGAGCGCGGTGTTCAACCGGGTCTGGGGCGCGGTGGCCGACGGTGGCGACCCGCCGACCTCGACCACCCGCAACGCGACCTGGCGGGAAGTGCTGCTGGCCGCCGCTCTCCAGGGCGCCATCTTCGGCCTCGTGAAAGCCGCCGTCGACCGAGCCGGCGCCACGGGCTACAAGTCGCTCACCGGAACGTGGCCCGACTGACGAGGACAGGAGAACCATGTCGGAACAGGTAGGCGATTACGTGCTGCGCCGGTTGCGGGAATGGGGTGTCGAACAGGTCTTCGGATACCCCGGCGACGGCATCAACGGCCTGATCGCCGCCTTCGGACGGGCCGACAACACACCGCGTTTCGTGCAGAGCAGGCACGAGGAGATGTCGGCGTTCCAGGCGGTGGGTTATGCCAAGTTCAGCGGCCGGGTCGGCGTGTGTGCGGCGACGTCGGGCCCCGGCGCCATCCATCTGCTCAACGGTCTCTACGACGCCAAGCTCGACCACGTGCCGGTGGTGGCGATCGTCGGGCAGACCGCCCGCAGCGCCATGGGCGGCAACTATCAGCAGGAAGTGGATCTGCAGGCGCTGTTCAAGGACGTGGCATCCGAATACCTGGTCGAGGTCAATGTCGCCGACCAGCTGCCCAACGCCTTGGATCGAGCATTTCGCACTGCACTCGCCCGGCGCGCGCCGACAGCGGTCATCATTCCGGCCGATCTGCAGGAGGAACCCTACGAGCCACCCACGCATGCCTTCAAGGAGGTGCCGTCCAGCCCGCCGAGCGCACCGCTGACCACCTCGGTACCGGTGCGCTCAGAGCTGGGACGGGCGGCGGCCCTGCTCGACGCGGGCACCAAGGTGGCCATGCTGATCGGGCAGGGTGCGCGCGGCGCGGCGGATGAGGTGCTCGAGATCGCGGAACTGACCGGTGCGGGCATCGCCAAAGCCCTGCTCGGCAAAGACGTACTCAGTGACGAATTGCCGTTCGTCACCGGCTCGATCGGCTTGCTCGGCACCCGCCCCAGCTACGAGCTGATGCGCGACTGCGACACCCTGCTCATCGTCGGCTCCAACTTCCCCTACAGCCAGTTCCTGCCCGAATACGATCAGGCCCGCGCGGTGCAGATCGACCTCGACGGTGCCCTGATCGGCATGCGGTACCCGACCGAGGTGAACCTGGTCGGTGACGCGAAAGCTACACTGCGCCAGCTCATTCCACTGCTACAGCGCAAGGACGACCGCTCTTGGCGCGAGACGGTCGAAGCGAATGTGGCGCAGTGGTGGCAGACCGTCGAGAACCAGTCCATGCTCGACGCCGAACCGGCCAATCCCATGCGGATCGTGTGGGAACTGTCGCAGCGCATCCCCGACGACGCGATCGTCACCGCCGACTCGGGCTCCTCCACCACCTGGTACGCCCGTTGCCTTCGCATGCGCGGCACCATGCGGGGATCGCTGTCGGGCACACTGGCGAGCATGGGCGCGGGCGTGCCGTACGCGATCGGCGCCAAATTCGCGCACCCTGGACGGCCGGTGATCGCCATCGTCGGTGACGGTGCCATGCAGATGAACGGGCTGAACGAACTGCTCACCATCCAGCGCTACCAGGACCTGTGGCCCGATCAGCGGCTGATCGTGTGCGTGTTCCACAACAACGACCTCAATATGGTCACCTGGGAACTGCGCGCCATGGGTGGTGCGCCGAAATTCGAGGAATCGCAAACACTTCCGGACGTCTCCTACGCCGATATCGCGCGCTGCGCGGGCATGGTCGGCATCAGCGTGGACAGGTCCGAGGACATCGGCCCGGCCTGGGACCGTGCGCTGGCGGCGGATCGCCCGGTGCTGCTCGACATCCGCTGCGATCCCGAGGTGCCGCCCCTGCCGCCGCACGCGACCGCCGACCAGGTCAAGGACCTGGGACGGGCTGTGCTGCAAGGTGATCCAGGCGCGTGGCGGCTGCTCGTGCAGGGAGTGAAGTCGAAGGCGCAGGAACTGCGCCGCTGAGCGTGGTGGCCGACCCGGCGGCCGGCCACCACCGCCTCGCTACGGCGTCGAGTAGCCGATCAGCGCGCCGATGCCCGCACCGATCGGGATGGTCACCAGCGCACCGACACCACCGAGGAAGAAGCCGAGAACAGCACCGATTCCGGCGCCGATGAGCGCGCCGATCCCCGCATTGTGCTGCTTACGGGCCTGGGTCTCGGCGGCCTCGTCGACGAACTCGGCCGTATGGGCCGTGACGGCGGCCGGAGCGCCCACCGGAGTCAGGGTGAGCGAGCGGCCGTCGGCCGCGATCGCCGCTGCCAGGTCGAAGGTGCCCGCGGTCGAGGCGATTCGGGTCGGAATGGACGCGACCGCACGGCCCTCGCGATCGGTGAGGGTCACGGTGCCGCCCGTGAAGGTGAAGGTGCCGTCGACCACCGAGGTGGTGAGCCCTGCACCGTCGGCCGAGGGGCCCGCGGTGAACGCCACCCCGTTTTCGGTGCCCTGGACAACCGGGGCCGCCGTCGGTGCGGCGTGAGCGTTGGTGGTGGCGGTGAGGCCGACAGCCCCGACCGCGAGGACAGCGACCGCGCAGAATTTCTTCATCTTGCCCCTCCAGTCTGCCCGCCGGAGTCCGGCGGAACATCCTCTGCCGGACCGGATCTCGGCCCGAGATCATCTTCACACTGTCCCCACCGGATGTGAACCCACCAGCGGTCATACCGGAAAAACATCACCGAATGGACGCATTCACCGAATGAGATTGCCACACCGTAGGTTTCGCTATGCCCTCGAAATTCGTATATGCCGGATCCGGATTTTCTCGGCAGGATGAGTATTCAGGGAATCGAGCGGAAGGAACGTCATGACGATCCTGGTGACAGGAGCAACGGGCAGTGTCGGACGCAAGGTCGTGGACCAACTGATCGCGCGAGGGGTCTCCGATATCCGGGCGTTTACGGTGAATCCGGACCGGGCGGCGCTGCCCGCCGGGGTGGTGCCGGTGCGCGGCAACCTGCGTAAGCCGGACAGCCTGGACGGAGTATTCGTCGGCGTGGACCGGATCTATCTCGCCCCGGCGCCCGAAGTCGTCGGTGCGGTGCTCGAGCGAGCGGCAGCGGCCGGCGTCCGCCACGTCGTCGATCTGTCCGGCGAACCCGACAGCTGGTGGGGGACCGTGAGCAACGCCGTCGAGGACAGTGGGCTGGCGTGGACGCACCTGTGGCCCGCCGACTTCATGGAGAACAGCGTCAGCTGGTCACAGCAGATCCGCGCTACGGGCGCGGTTCGCGAACCGCGCCCCGAGACGGCCACCGCACCCGTCGCGATGGACGATATCGCCGCGGTAGCCGCGACCGCACTGCTCGACGACGACCACCTCGGGCGTGCCTACCCGCTGGCAGGACCGGAAGTCCTCACCCGCGCCGAGCAGCTCGCCCAGATCGCCGCCGCCATCGGCCGCGAGCTCACCTTCCGCCGATCCGATCGGGCCGAAACCATTGCCGCCCTGGCACCGAGCATGGGCGAAAACACCGAGTGGTACGTCGACAACGTCCTGCTCGGCTACAGCCCGCCGACCGACACGTTGCCGATCACCAGCGTCCAGGACATCACCGGCCGCCCGGCGACCACCTTCCGCGACTGGGCGAAAGCCAACGCCGACCAGTTCCTCGACGGCTGATCCACATGCCTACGGCCCCTGCGGGGCTCGTGGCGGTCGAGCTTCATCCGAGTGCGCGGACCCGCAGTGCGCGGGCGAGATGATCGCGTTGCTCGACCACCAGGCGGCGCAGGGCAGCGGGGGCGTCGGTGTTCGTCGCGAGCCAGTTGTCCACCGCCGCCAGGGAATCGGCGGCGGGAAAGAGACCGACGACGATGCGGCGGGCGATCTCGATGCTGCGCCGCTCCCAGGTCGGACGCAGTCGGGTGAAGTACTCGTCGTCGTAGGAGCCGATCAGGTCGCGGCGGTCGCCTGCGCGGAAGCCGTCGATCACGGCGTCGAGGTGGTCGTTGGTGAGCGCGGTGTCGTCGAAGATGCGCGTCCACGCGGCGGCTTTCACGTCCCGGTCCGGGCGGGCGGCCAGGGCATGCAGGTGGGCAGTGCGGCCCGAGGCGGTGTCGTCGCGGGTGAGTTCGGTGTCCAGATCGTCGGTGGTCGCGGCGCCGGTCGCGGCCAGTGCCGTCCAGAGGGCCCACCGCAGGTCAGGGTCCAGGGCCAGCCCCTTCGGAGGGGGAGTTTCACCAAGCAACAGGGCGCGGATATCGGCGGCCCGCCCCGCGTCGACGGTGGCGGCGGCCGCGGTCGCGCGGGCGAACGCCAGCTGCTCGCCGGAACCGGGCGCAGCGGAATGCAGTGCCGTCCAGCATGATTCGAGCCATTCCTGGCGGCACCTGTCGCGCTCGGCAGTCGGCAGGTAGTGACCGATGGCGAAGGAGGCGTTCGAAAGCACCGCCGTGAGCAGGGCCGTATTGGACTCGGCGGGAGCGAAGTTGCGGGCCATCGTCAGATACCGGCCGACGGCGAGCTCGCCGTCGCGCGTGGCATTCCACAGCGCCGACCAGATCAGCCCGCGGGCCAGCGGGTCGACCACGCGGTCGAGTGAGCGCTCCACGGTCACCAGGGAATCGGCGTCGAGACGAACCTTCGCATAGGTGAGATCGCCGTCGTTGAGCAGCCGCAGGGGAGCGGGGGAGAGGGTGATCGGGGTGCGCTCCTCGACGATGTCGACCTCCACGCGGTCACGGCGGACGAGGGCGCCGTCGGCGTCGAAGTCGTAGAGACCGACCGCGAGCCGGTGCGGGCGCGGATCGGTCTGCACGATGTGGTCGTCGTCGAGGGTCACGGTGGAGACGCCGGTGGTCTGCAACCAGGCGCGCGCCCACGCGTCGAGGTCGCGGCCGGACTCGGCGGACAACTCCGTCAGCAGGTCATCGAGGGTCGTGTTGCCGAACGCGTGGGCCCGGAAGTAGCGGCGGGCGCCCGCGAAGAACGCCTCCCGGCCGACATAGGCGACGAGCTGCTTGAGCACGCTCGCGCCCTTGGCGTAGGTGATGCCGTCGAAATTGAGCTTGGCCGCCTCGAGATCGGTGATGTCGGCGACGATCGGATGCGTCGTCGGCAACTGATCCTGCAGGTACGCCCACGCCTTACGGCGGTTGGCGAACGCCACCCAGGCGTCGGTCCACTCGGTGGCCTCCGCGCTGGCCAGCGCGCCCATGTAGTCGGCGAAGGATTCCTTGAGCCACAGGTCGTCCCACCACACCATGGTGACGAGATCACCGAACCACATGTGCGCCATCTCGTGCAGGATCGTGTTCGCCCGGCCCTCGTACTGCGCCGCCGTCGCCGCACCACGGAACACGTAGGCCTCGGTGAAGGTGACCAGGCCCGGGTTCTCCATGGCGCCGAGGTTGTATTCGGGCACGAACACCTGGTCGTACTTGCCCCACGGGTACGGGTAGGCGAAATGCTCGGCGAAGAAGTCGAGCCCTTGGCGGGTCACCTCGAGAATCGTGTCCGCGTCCAGATGGTCGGCCAGCGAGGCGCGGCACAGCACCCCGAGCGGGATCGTCAGTTCCCCACGGCTCCAGGAGGATTCGACGCGGTGATACGGACCGGCCGCGACCGCGGTGATGTAGGTGGAAATCGGCAGGGTCGGTGAGAACTCCACCGTCTGATTCGGGCCGTCGACGGTCACGGTATCGGCGGGCCGATTCGACACCACCTCCCAGCCGTCGGGCGCCGTGACGACAAAGGTGAACGGCGCCTTCATATCGGGCTGCTCGAAGCAGGCGAATACCCGGCGCGCGTCCGCCGGCTCGTATTGGGTGTAGAGGTAGGTGCTGCCGTCGACCGGATCGAGGAACCGGTGCAGGCCCTCACCCGAGCGGCTGTACTCGCCGATCGCCCGCACGACGACGACGTTCGATGCCGACAGGCCGGTCACCGAAATCCGCGCGCCGTCGAAGTCGACCGCCACTTCCCGTCCGTTCACGGTGACCGACTCGACTGCGAGGCCGAGGAAATCGAGCCACGTCTCGGTCGCCGTGGCGTCGAAGGCGACCGTCGTCGTGGTGGTGAATCCCGGGCGAGTGCGGTCGGGTGCGCCGGACAGATCGAGTTCGACGCGGTAGTCACGCACGGTGACCGTGGTGGATCGCGCGGCGGTCTCGGAGCGGGTCAGGTTGGCGGTAGTCACGTCCCGATCCTGCCAGTCATGTGGTGGGGGAGGGGAGTGGTTATCGCGGCCCCGATCTATTCGCCCGGGAGGCAAGGTAATTCGGGCGGCCGAGGCCGACGGTCGATGTGCTTGCCGGAGCGGTGCACGCCTCGGACCAGCCTTAGATCGGTAAATAGCATGCCGATAGCGCGATATGCGCATCTACTAATGAATAACCCTACAGTCCCTAACAAAACAACCGGCTACGCCGGCCTTCTTAGGACCACGAGGGGCAGAAGCCGCCTTCGGCTCAGCGTGAACAGAATGCTGTTCGCTGTATCCGCCGACTGGTTTCGTAGGTCCTGTTCGCGCAGGTTCGATCGAAAGGCCCTCGAATGTCCGTTCCAGCCGACGCCCTGCGTGTGGTGAAGCTCGGCGCCCACATCGGTGCCCGCATCGACGGCATCCGCCTCGGTGGTGACCTCGATGTGCGTTCGGTCGACACCATTCGCGCCGCGCTCGCCGAACACAAAGTGATCTTCTTCCGCGGTCAGGAGCACCTGAGCGAGGACGGGCAGTACGAATTCGCCGAGCTCCTCGGTGCACCGACCACCCCGCACCCCACGGTGACCTCGGCAGGGGCCAAGAGTCTGGCGATCGACTCGCATCAGACCAGGTCGAATGTGTGGCACACCGATGTCACGTTCGTCGACCGGGTGCCGAAGGCCTCGATCCTGCGGGCGGTGACGCTGCCCGAGTACGGCGGCACGACCACCTGGGCGTCCACCGTCGCGGCGTACAACTCGCTGCCTGCCTCGCTGAAATTGCTCGCGGAGAATCTGCGCGCCAAGCACACCAATCGGTACGACTACGCGGCCGACGTTGTGGACCGAGCCGATGATTTCGAACGGGCGTATCGGCGCGAATTCGAGTCGACGTATTTCGAGACCGAGCATCCGGTGGTGGAAGTGCATCCGGAAACCGGTGAGCGTGCCCTGCTGCTCGGTTGCTTCGTGAAGGAAATCGTCGGCGTCTCCGGTAGCGAATCGCGGGCGTTGTTCAGGCTTTTCCAGGATCGGGTGACGCGCCTCGAGCACACCACCCGCTGGAATTGGTCGCTCGGCGATGTCGCGATCTGGGACAACCGGGCCACCCAGCACTACGCCGTGGACGATTACGACGGCGCGCATCGCAGGCTCACCCGGATCACGCTCGGGGGACCGGTCCCGGTCGGTGTCGACGGGCGGCCGAGCACGGTGATCGAGGGCGATGCGCGCGACTATGTCACCGCGCCCCACCGTGCGGCCTGACGCGAATCCGCCGTCGACCGAGCGGTATCGGTTAGTCTGCGACCGCAGGTTTATCCGGCGATCGCGCGCGAATCGGTCCAGCCCGACGATGGGAATGCCGTGAATTTGTGGAGTTATATCCAGGGTCGGGGCGAGGTGCTGACCTTTCTCACCTATCAGCACGCGTCGCTGGCTTTCCAGACCGTGCTGGTGGGAACCGTTGTCGCGGTGCTGATCGCGGTGGCGGTGTACCAGCTGCCGCTGGCGTCGGCATTGACGCTCACGTCGAGCCGGGTGGCGTTGACGATTCCCTCGCTGGCGCTGTTGGCTCTGCTGCTCGTGCCGTTCGGGCTCGGTGTCGTTCCGTCGTTTCTGATGCTGGCGTTCTTCGCCGCGCTGCCGGTGATCGGTAATGCGATCGTCGGCCTGCGCTCGGTACCGGCCTCGGTGGTGGAGTCGGCGCGGGGGATCGGGTTGTCGCGGTGGCGGATTCTGCTCACCGTCGAGCTGCCGATCGCCTGGCCGGTGATCCTCACCGGCATCAGGGTGTCCACGCAGATGATCGTCGGCGTCGCCGCCATCGTCGCCTATGTGCTCGGTCCGGGACTCGGTTCGCTCATCTTCAACGGGCTGTCGCGGCTCGGCGGGGCGAACGCGCTCGAAATGGCGCTCACCGGAACCATTCTCATCGTTGTCGTCGCGTTGGTGTTCGACGCGCTCCTCGTCCTGCTCGGACGACTCACCATTGCCAAGGGGCTCTCATGACCACGGTGACCACCCCGTCCGAACGCGACGTGACCGGCGCGTCCATCGTCCTCGACTCCGTCGTGAAGCGGTACAAGGGGCAGGACAAGCCGGCCGTCGAGCGGCTGGACCTCGAGATCGAGGCGGGTGAGATCGTCGCCTTCGTCGGGCCGTCGGGCTGCGGGAAGACGACGACCCTGAAGATGATCAACCGGTTGATCGAGCCGACGGAGGGCCGGATCTTCATCGGTGGACGCGATGTGACCAGGGAGGATCCGGACAAGCTCCGTCAGTCCATCGGTTATGTCATCCAGTCGGGTGGGTTGTTCCCGCACTGGTCGGTGGCCAAGAACATCGGGGCGATTCCCCGGGTGCTCGGCTGGGACAAGAAGCGCATCGCCGAGCGTACCGAATATCTGCTGGATCTGGTGGGTCTGGACTCGGCGACCTTCGCCGACCGGCTGCCCAAGGACATGTCCGGCGGTCAGCAGCAGCGCGTGGGTGTGGCGCGGGCACTCGCCGCGGATCCGCCGGTACTGCTGATGGACGAACCGTTCGGCGCCGTCGATCCGATCACGCGAGTTCGCTTGCAGGACAGCCTGATCGCGATCCAGCACGAGCTGGGTAAGACCATCGTCGTCGTTACCCACGATTTCGAGGAGGCGACCAAGCTCGGCGATCGGGTGCTCATCCTGTCCGAGGGTGGGCATGTGGAGCAGTACGCGCGGCCCGAGGAGATCCTCACCGATCCGGCGACACCGTTCGTGGAGGAATTCGTGGGATCGGGCGCGAAACTGGCGTATCTGACGGTGTCCCGGGTGGGTGATGTGGAGGTCGATCCGGTGACGACCGCGCGGATCGGTGAGCCAGCCAAAGAGGTGATCGGCCGGGCCACCCGCGCCGGCCACACCTGGGTGGTCGTGGTCGATTCGGCGGGGCGGCCCCGTTCGTGGCCGTCGCTGCGTGAGGTGTCGAGCAAGCCGGAGGTGTCGGACTATCTGGATCGGCGGCTGCCGGTGGTCGCGCAGTCCTCCACGCTCAACGACGCCCTCGACGCGATGCTCGCGGCGAGCCAGGGCGCCACGCTGGTCACCGACGGGCGGGGCAGGGTGGTCGGTTCGCTCAGTATCGGTGCGGTGACCGACGTGATCCAGACCAAGCTGGCCGAGGCGCACAATGCCGAGGGCGAGACGTCCTACGAGACCTATGTCGATGGTTCGGATCCGACGCCGACCCCGGTGGTCGCCGCGGAGCCGGGGCCGGGTGATCCGGCGTGAAGCGGCTGCGCGCGTTGCCGATCGACGTGTGGTTCGAACCGTTGATCATCGCGGTGATCGGGATCGGGTACCTGCTGTGGTACCGGGCGTCGACGTTCACCGCGACCGAGCAGGCGTCGCTGGGCTGGGCGAATCTGCGGACGACGATCGTCGAGCATGTGCGGCTCACCGTGGTGGCGACGCTGATCGTGGTCGCGGTCGCGATTCCGCTCGGCATCGCGCTGACCCGGCCCGCGTTGCGCAGGCTCGAACCGCTGGCGGTGAACATCGCCAATATCGGGCAGGCCGCCCCGGCGGTGGGTCTGCTCGTGCTCTTCACGTTCTGGTTGGGAACCGGGTTCCGCACGGCGGTGGTCGGTTTGGTGGTCTACGCGATCCTGCCGATTCTGCAGAACACGATCGTCGGGTTGCGGCAGGTGGATCAGCGCACGATCGAGGCGTCGCGGGGGATCGGGTTCTCCGGGCTGCGGACGCTGGTGCAGGTGGAGTTGCCACTCGCGGTGCCGGTGATCCTGAACGGTGTGCGCACGGCGCTGGTGATCCTGGTCGGTACCGCGACCTTGAGCACGTTCATCGGTGCGACCAGTCTCGGGACGCTCATCACGACCGGTGTGACCTTGTTCCTGCCGAAGTTGCTCATCTCCGGTGCGGTGCTCGTCGGGCTGCTCGCGTTGATCATCGACTGGCTCGGCCGGCTCGTGGAGCTGGCCGCGACCCCGCGAGGTATCTCATGAGACGGCTGGTGTGCGCGCTGGTGGCGAGTGTTTCGCTGCTCGCCGGGTGTGGGCTGGTGAGCTCGTCGGGGACGTTCCACGACGCGAGTCTGCCCGGTGGCGATCGGCCGCTCGAGGGCGCGAAGCTGACGGTGACGTCGAAGAGTTTCACCGAGGGCGTGCTGCTGGGCAAGATCACCGCCACGTATCTGGCCGCGGCGGGCGCGTCGATCACGGATCTGACGGGTGCGCCGGGGTCGGCGTCGTCGCGGCAGGCGCAGCTCAACGGCGACGCGGATGTGCTGTGGGAGTACACGGGTACGGGGTGGGTGAACTACCACAACGAGACCGAGACGATCGTCGACCCGCAGGAGTTGTGGCAGCGGGTGCACGATGTGGAGAAGCGTGACCACGATCTGGAGTGGTTGGCGCCCGCGAATTTCAACGACACCTACGCTTTCGCCGCCTCGACGCCGACGGCCGAACGGCTGGGGGTGCGGTCGTTGTCGGCGGTCGCGCAGCTGCCGGTAGCGGAGCGCACGTTCTGTGTCGACGACGAATTCTTCAGTCGCTCGGACGGTTTCATCCCAATGCTGGCGAAGTACGGCATTCCCTACAACGATCCCAACGGGGTGCCCGCGGGCAATGTCACCAGGATGGACGCGGGGGTCGTCTACACCGCGACCGCCAAGGGTGAGCCGTGCCGGTTCGGCATGGTCTACACCACCGACGGTCGGGTGAAGAACCTGAATCTGGTTGTGCTGGAAGACGACAAGAAGTTCTTTCTGCCCTACAGCGGGACCGCTGTGGTGCGTGGTGCGGTGATCGAGGCGCATCCGCAGCTGCGTCCGCTGCTCGGCGCCATCTCCGAGCGGCTCACCGACGATCTGATGCGTGAGCTCAACGGTCGCGTGGACATCGACGGGGAGGACCCGGCCGATGTCGCCTACGAGTGGTTGAAGAGCGCGAACCTGATCGAGTAGGCGCGCGGGTCAGAGGTGGTTGAGGCCGACCATCTTGGTCGCGGTAGCCATGGCGGCGGCCAGGCCGAGTGCGCCGAGAGCGGCGACGGCCAGGGATCCGGTGAGGGTCGTGAGACCGAACAAGAAGAACACGCAGGTGGCCAACATGATGGCGGTGCTGGTCAGATCCGTACTCGTCGTATTCGGTGTCCGATTACGTGAGTGGGTCATATCTTCATAGTTGCCAGGAACCGCGGTTACTAAACCGTTATTTTCGGTTCGATCTGCGGGTTTCGGCTGCTCCGGCCTGGGTAGCGCCACAGTGACCGCGAGAGAAAGGCTGTCGAGATGCCGAAGACCACGAGCTCGGGCCGGGCGCGGACATCGGAGCTGCCGAGCACTTTGCAGCGTTCCAGCGCCAAGGCACAGCGGACGTTCGCCAAGGCCCACGACGCGGCGCTGGACGAGTACGGCACCGAGGAACGCGCCAACCGGGTCGCCTACAGCGCTTTGAAGCACAGTTTCGAGAAGGTGGGGGATCACTGGGAACCGAAAGGTACCAGGGGGCCGTCGGATTCGCGGGCTGCTTCCGGCGGGCGGACGCCGCGCGGTGAGAGCGCCGAAGGGGTGAACGCGAACGCGACCAAGAGTCACCTCATCGATGTCGCCGGGCGGTTGTCGATCACCGGAAGGTGGCGGATGACCAAGGAGGAACTGGTCGAAGCCATCGAGAAGGCCAACCGGCGTGCGACCGCGCGGGCGCGGTCCTGAGATGACCGCCCGCGGCGGTGGTGACGACCAGGCATACGGTCGCGCCGTGCTCTACGGCGTATGTGTGATCGGCTTCGCGGCGATCGTCTTCGCCGTGGTGAACTTCTGGGCCGCGACACGCACGAATTGTGCGGGCGCGCAGACTCACCTGTGCGATACCCCGGCGCAGGCCGCCGTGATGATCGGTCCGTCGCTGGTATTGCTGGCCGGTGGGATCGGTGCTTTCGTGCACACCTATCAGCGTTATCGCGACGGGCGGCCGTGGCGGGTGTGGCAGGGGGCGGGATGGTTCCTGTTCATCCTGATGACCGCGTATCTGATGATTTCCGCTGGTACCACGGTGACCGGGTGACCAGTCCGGACGGCACCGCAGGGCGGACGGCCCTGCGGCACCGATCGGGCTAGTTCTGCGGCAGACGTGAGGATTTCTGGCCGCCGGTTCGAGTGCGCGGCGGCTTCACGCCCTGCATGATGTCGTTCCACCACGACTGCAGTGGGCTCGGTTCGGGCCAGCTGACAACGGTGGCGTCCGGCTCGGTCGCCGGTTCGGTGGTGTCGAAGACAGGATGATCGGAATAGCGCATTGCACAACTTCCTCGAGAGAACTGAACTGCTTCTTCACTGATGTGTTGGGGTGCCCCGGTCGGGTTCGCGGTGTGTCCACACACGCAGGCTCGGTCGGGGCGGATCGGTCGACGTCGAGATGACGTCGGCCAGGTCTGTGTGCAGGGTCAGCCACTGGGCGAGTCCGGCGGCGGTGATGATGCGGTCGAGGACCGAAGGCGCGGCCTTGACCACGCTCACCCGGACGGTGTGGTGTTGCTGGGCGCGACAGGCCAGATCGATGATCGATCGGCAGGACATGAAGGTGACCTCGTCGAGGTCGACGACCAACTGCCTGCCACCCGATGCTCGCTGGAAGGCGTCGTCGAGGACGTGGCGCCAGCGGGTGATGGTGTAGGCGTCGATGTCGCCGTGTACGTACAGGACGATCGCGTTCGATCGGGTCTCGATGTCGGCACTCACGCGCGCCGACACATCCGGTGGTTCGCCGTCGAAAGCGGGTAGTTCGTATCGTTCTACGTGGCTGGAATGGGTGTTCACGAGTACTCGATTTCCTCGGCACCGGCAGGCCTCGCGCGCTGCGCCGACCGGTCCTGGATCCTCAAGATCGGCTGGTACTACCCATTTGAGCACGTCGGTACGCCGCTGTCATGGACTGTGACCGACTCGATGCCGAAATTCGGGACGCAGCCGTGACCTGTGCCCCGGCGCCGCGACCGCGCGGGCGGTGAATACTGAGGGCATGACCGATCGGCGGGATGTGTCCTCCGACGAGCGCTTGCTCGTCGAGCGAGTTGTCGGTGTGGGCGATCCGTTGCGGGTGGGGTGGTTCCGGTACCGGTTCGGCACGCATCGGTGGGAGTGGTCCGACGAGGTCGCCGCGATGCACGGTTATGCGCCGGGAACCCAGCCGACGACGGAATTGCTCCTGTCGCACAAACATCCGCGTGACCGCGACCGGCTCGAGGCGATGATCACCTCGGTGGAGGACGGCGGCGCGTTCTCGAGTCATCACCGCATCGTCGACACCAACGGCCAGGTCAGGGACGTCCTCGTGGTATCGGAACCGTGGCGCGACGAGAGCGGTGCGGTGATCGGCACCGCGGGGTATTACATCGATGTCACCGAGACCGCCGAGGAGTTCCGGCGGGAGGCGCTCGACACCACGTTGCCGGGTGTGCTCGAGGCGCGCACAGTGATCGAGCAGGCCAAGGGCGCGTTGATGCTGGTGTATGCGATCAGCGCCGAGCAGGCGTTCCGCGTGTTGCGGTGGCGCTCGCAGGAAACCAATGTCAAATTGCGCACGATCGCGGAGCGCGTGGTCGCCGAGCTGCCGAAAGTTGCCGGCGACGAGGTGAAGTTGCGCACCAGGCTGGACCATGTGCTACTCACCGCACACATGCCCGACTCTGTGAAGGAGTAGGCGCCGGCACCTATCGGTCGATGTGTGGGGGTGCTACGGGCTCGTCGGGGATGTGCAGGGCAGGCACGGCGCCCGGGTCGGTGGGGTTGGTGTTCTGGGCGTCGACGATGGCCGCAGCCTGTTCGGTGGGGGTGCTCTGGTGCGCGCGGGCGAGTTTGCGGAGCCGGGCGCGGGCGGCATCGAGGTCGAGGTCGAAGTATTCGGCGAGGATCCCGACGGCTGTGGCGATGACGCTGGTGCCGTCGAGGACCGCTGCGACTGTGTCGGCGGTGGTGCTCACCCGCCCGTGTTCGGTTCCCATGGACAGGGCGATCGCGGTGAGGTCGGCCAGGATCTGCCCGAAGTCGTTGGGACGCTCATTGCCCCACGGTTCGTCGGCGTGGACGACGACCGAGCCGAGCGGCTCGGTCATGGCTTTGACGGGGAACGCGCGCATCGATCGCATACCGGCCGCGCGGGCGCGTTGACGGTAGTCGGGCCAGCGGGCGCCTTCGTCGGGCTGGTCGATATCGGTGATCATGGCGACGGCACCGTCGCGTGCGCTTGTCAGACCTGGGCCGCTGATGTGCAGGCGCGGGTCGGCGACGGTGTCTTCACGGGATGCTTCGGCCACGATCTGGATGCCGCTGCTGTCGGCGCGCTTGTCGAGCAGGATCACTGCGGCCGAGACAGCGTCGAAGCACTGGCAGGCGTGTTCGGCGACGGCGTGCAGGAGGGCGGGTACGTCGAAGTCGGTGGCCAGTGTCGCGGTCAGATCCGCGACGGCGAGGCGGGTCTGCGCGGTGTTCATCGTCCCTGCCCTTCACTGGAGTCACGCTCGTCGCGCAGCGACAGTCTGCGAGCCACGATATCGGCGGCGACCGCGCTGATCGAGCGGCCGTTGGCATAACAGTACGCACGCAGCCGGGCCAGGGCTTCGTCCGCCGACACGGCCAGCTGCACCGCGACCATGCCCGCGGCGTTGAAGATCACCGCGCGCGAGAATTCCTCGCCCGCGGGGTCGACCGTGAGGGGATCGGTGTTGGCGAGCCGGTCCAGATCGGTGCCGAGCATGTGGCCGATGGCGGCCGCGCACGCGGTGCCCGATTCCTGTTCGACGGCGGTGAGGCGGCCGCTGTTCGCCCGATACAGTTCCAGCACGCCGACGGTGGTGCCGTCGCTCGGGATCGGGAAGGCGAACAGGGCCCGCACGCCGAGCGAGAGGAGCTCGGTGGTGAACACGGGCCAGCGGGTGGTCGCCGGGGTGGCGGTCAGGTCCGGCCACAGCTGGCGTCCGCCGCCGCGATAGGTGTCGATGCAGGGACCCTCGCCGACGACGAATTGGAGTTCGTCGAGGTGCTGGGCGGTGGCATCGGTGGCGTAGACGAGTTCTCGCGCTTGCGAGGTGCGGCTGAGCAGGGCGACGGCGGCCCCGTCGACGCCGGTGAGCCGGACCGCGGCGGTGCAGAGCGCGCCGATGCCGCCGAACAGCGAACCTTCGCCGCCGGCGGGTCGCCGGTCGGGTGATTCTCCGGGCCGGTCCCGGAACGCGTCCTCCACCGAGCCCTCCGATCTCCGATGTCCACGCTACCGCGCGGTGACCGGTCGGGTGGGGATCGGCCCGGCGGCCTGGGTCAGTGTCGGCCTTCGGCGAATTCCTCGACGATCTTGGCGCAGAAGGCGGGCAGATCGTCGGGGTTGCGGCTCGAGACGAGCCCGTTGTCGGTGACGACCTCCTCGTCGACGACGGTGCCGCCTGCGTTGCGGATGTCGGTGCGCACACTGGGGTAGCCGGTGAGGGTGCGGCCGCGGACCGCGTCGGCCTCGACGAGAGTCCAGGGGCCGTGGCAGATGACGCCGATCGGTTTGCCGGTCGCGGCGAACTGTTTCACGAAGCCGACGGCCGAGGAGTCCTGGCGGAGTTTGTCGGGGTTGGTGGTGCCGCCGGGCAGGATGAGGGCGTCGTAGTCGTCGGGACTGGCCTGGCTGACGACCTGGTCCACGGTGAAGGTGTCGCCCTTCTCGACGTCGTGGTTCATGGCCTGGATGCTGCCCGATTCCAGGGAGAGCAGGGTGGTGGTCGCGCCCGCGTCTTCGACGGCGGCGCGGGGTTGCACGAGTTCGACCTGTTCGACGCCGTCGGTGGCCAGGATGGCGACGCGCTTACCGGTCAGTGGCTGCTGGGGCATGGTGCACTCCTCACGTGGACGACTTTCACGGTGGTCATTTCGTCGAGCAGTTCGGGGCCGTAGCCGAAGCCGTTGCCGGAACGGCCGCGGGGTTGGGCGGCTCCGCCGGGGGCGCCACCGAAGACGGCGTTGATCTTCACGGTCGCGACAGGCAAAGTGCGCCAAGCTCTTTGGGCGTGGTCCATGGAACCTGTCAGGACGGTGGCCGCGAGGCCGTATTCACCGGTGGCGGCTTCGTCGAGCCCGGTGTCGAAGTCGGGGACCACCCGGACCGGGGCGACCGGGCCGAAGGTTTCCTCGCGCAGCACCCGCATCTGGGGGAGGCAGTCGGTGAGGACGGTGGCCGGGTAGGTCGCGCCGGGCCCGTCGGGGATGTGGCCGCCGACGAGGACGCGGGCGCCGTGGTCGACGGCGTCGGCGACGTGATCGTGGACGTGGGCGCGTTGGCGGGCGTCGACGAGTGGTTGCGGGTGTTCGTTCCATGCGGCGGCGCGGGCGCACAGTGCCTCGAGGAAGCGGGGGGCGACGGCGGTGTGGACGTAGATGCGTTCGACCGAGGTGCAGATCTGGCCCGCGTTGGCGAACGCGCCGAGCGCGGCCTGTTCGGCGGCCCATTCGGGGTCGACGTCGGCGTCGATGAGCAGTGGGTCGTTGCCGCCGTTCTCGAGCAGCACCTTGGCGCCGGTGCGGGCGGCCGCGGCGGCGATGCGCTGCCCGGTCTCGCTGCTGCCGACATGGGCGATCACGTCGACCTCGGGGGAGGACGCGAGCAGGGCGCCGATGTCGCCACCGCCGGTGACGGTGGCGAGGACCGCGTCGGGGAAGTGGGGCGACATGATCTGTCCGAGGAGTTCGCCGGTGCGGGGACACCGTTCGCTCGGCTTGTGCAGCACCGTGTTTCCGGTGACGACGGCGGCGCCGAGCAGCCCGCAGGCGATGGCGACCGGGTCGTTCCACGGGGTGAGAGCGACGACCACACCGCGTGGTTCCGGGATCATGAAGTCGGTGGCCTCGGGGGAGCCTTGCAGCGATTTGCCGCGATGCAGGGGGCCGAGTTCGGCGTACTGGTCGAGGGTGGACACACCCGCGAGGACTCCCTCGCGTCCGGAGGCCGCGGGGCGCCCGGTTTCGGATTCGAGGGTGGTGGCGAGGTCGTCGGCGTGGGCGCGCACGGCCGCTGCTGCGGCGCGGAGCATCCCGGCGCGGTCGGCGGGTGGGACGCTTGCCCAGCCGAGTTGGGCGGCGCGCGCGCAGCGCACCGCGTCGGCGATCTCCTCGGGGGAGGTGGTGGGGGGTGCGGTGGTTGTGGTCATGTGGTCGGCATACCCGGTAGGCGGCGGGGAAACAGGAATCATGTTGGGGGATGGTCGGTTTCGTCTGTCCGTCCGCGCCTGCTTCCGGTGTAGGCGCTTTCGCGGAATCGGTCGAGCGCGTGCGGGACCAGGGCGACACCGGCCGGGCGGTTGAGGATCGGGTCGAAGAAGTCGGTGCGGTATTCGCCGGGTTCGGCGCGGCGCAGGTCGAGTTCGCCGACGGGGATCGGTTCTCCGCCGAGGGGTTCGGCGGTGAGGGAGAACCGCAGGAGGTGATCGTTGTCGAGGTGGTCGCGCAGTGCTTGCAGGGAGGCGGTGCCGGGCAGGTCGTCGAGGGGTTCGGCGAACAACCAGACCGGTGAGTCGTCGCCGAAGCGGTAGGGCATCAGCGAACCGAAGCAGGCGCGGTCCCAGCCGCGTGCGGCGGTGATGACGAATCTGCCGAGTGTGCCGCGTCCGGTGGTGGCGAGGGCGAAGTCCCAGGGGTGGTCGTCGCGGTCGAGGACACGGAAGGCCAGGCCGAGTACGTCGGGGATGCCGGTCGGGGTGCCGATACCTTTGGACAGTCTGCCGATGACGGCGCGTTCGCCCGGTCCGAACCAGGGCACGAAGTCGGCGGCGGCGTGGAAGCGTCCGGCCAGGCGCAGGCCGCGCGGATGGAACACCCGCGCGTGCCTGACCTTGGCACCGGCCTGGAAAGCGGTGCGTACCACGGTGTTCGGGAGGTCGGTGAGGGTCGCTTTGTCGATCATCGGCGGCGGTCCACGGTGGTCGCGACGGTGCGGGGCAGCAGGGCACCCAGGGCGATCATGCCGAGCCCGAGGCCCAGGTGCAGCCAGTTGTCGGCGTCGTTGAGCGGGACGAAGTTGGCGTCGCTGTGCTCGTCGACCAGCAATCCGTAGAGCCACAGGACCAGGTAGACGACACCGCCGCCGATCAGGAACGTTCGCGCGGTCGCGGCGCTCGCGGCAGCGAGCAGGCCGAGGATGCCGAAGACGAGGTGCACGATGTTGTGCAGCACCGACACGGCGAACACGCCGAACAGCTTTGCGTGTGATTCGTGTCCTGCCCACTGCAGGTGGTCGTAGTCGGTGGTGATGCCGGGGATGAATCCGAGGACACCGACCAGCAGGAAGACCGCGCCTACGGCCAGCGAGGCCAGCTGGATCGGTGAGCGGGCCGAACCCGTTCTGCCTACACGTGTGGACACGGCGTGCTCCTTTCGGATGGGCCGGGTGTGCCCGACCCGCTTGCCTGGACGACGGGCGCATGCCCGCTGAGGTGGGTGGTAAACCCGCGTTCGATTGCGCGCGGCAGGGTCACCGCCACCCGACCACCTCCGCCATCGCGTCGGTCACGGCCGGTTCGGGCTCGGCGAGCGAGGACGCCGCACCGTTACACACGAATTCGGCGGCCGCGCTCACGGCGTGGCGGACGGCGGGTTCGGTCGACTCGCCTTCGGCCAGCACCACGGTGACGGCCGCGGCGAATCGGTCACCGGCCCCGCAGATATCGACGCCCTCGGGGGCACGGCGCCCCGGTGGCACCTGGATACGCATCCCGGCCGGGAATTCCGCACCGCACAGATAGGCGCCCTCGGCCCCGAGGGTGACCGCGACCGCGCGCGCCGACCACAGGCGGGCCAGGGTGCTCGTGTCGCGGATCGAGGAGGCCGAATCGAGCAACCGCAATGCCTCGCTGCGGTTGGGGGTGACAATGGCGGTGTCGGGAATCGGTAGCGAGCCCAGTGGGTGCGGGTCCCACACCACCGGGATGCGTGGGGCGAGGGTGCGCAGCAGACCACGGATCTGCGGGTGCGAGGTCATGCCGCGGCCGTAGTCGGACACCAGCACACCCGAGGCACGGGCCAGGACGCTGTCGATATCGGTGGGGATCGGCCCCGGTGCCACCTTGCCGGTGCCCGAATCGCAGCGGGCGATCACCACGGGATCCTCACCGTCGGTGCAGCGCCCGTCGGCGCGCACCCGCTGCTTGCACACCGTCGAACCGTGCAACGGCACACCGATGACCTGCACGTACGGTTCGAGCAGTGCGCGCAACTGGTGTCCGGCGTGGTCGTTGGCGAAACCGCCGACGAGGACCACCTCGTCGGCGTCGCCCGCGGCGAGGCGGGCGGCCAGACCCGCCCCGCCGGGGCGGTAGCGGGTGGTGGTGACATCGACGATCGGGGCGTCGTCCTGGCTGTAGCGTTCGCAGTGACCGTCGACGTCGATGTCGAGGAAGACGTCACCGAGCACGACGATCGGTCCTGGATGGGCGGTCACAGTGCCTCCAATGCGGCATCGAGGGCGGTGCACAGGGCGTGGACGAGCACGAGGTGCATTTCCTGCACGGTGGCGACGCTGTCGGCTTCGACGGCGATCGCGTCGTCGCAGACCGAGGCGAGGGTGTTCGGTGGTGGGCCGGTCAGCGCCCAGGTGGTGATGCCCATTTCGTGGGCGGCTTTGGCGGTGGCGACGACGTTGGGGCTGCTGCCGCTGGTGGAGAGCACGACGAGGGCGTCGCCGGGGCGGCCGTGGGCGCGTAGCTGGCGGGCGAACATCTCCTCGATGCCGTAGTCGTTGACGATGGCGGTGGTCGCGGAGGTGTCGCAGTGCAGGGCGATCGCGGCCAACGGCCGGCGTTCGGTGCGGAACCGGCCGGTGAGTTCGGCGCTGAGGTGCTGGGCTTCGGCGGCGCTGCCACCGTTTCCGCAGGTGAACAGTCGCCCGTTGCGTTGGTAGATGTCGGCGAGTTGTTCGCCCCAGGACCAGATGCGGCGGATCGAGGCGGTCCGGTTGCGTTCCAGGGCGGCGCCGAGCGCACCGAAGTGGTGTTCGAGGTTCGCACCGGTCTCGGCGACCAGGTGGCGGGTGCCGGGTGGATTGTTCATGGCGCGAATTCCTTTCGTGCGGCGCCCGTCATGGCGAGGGCGACGGCGGTCGGCAGGTCCAGGGCGACGAGGGCGGTGGCGCGCGCGTGGTCGATCTCCGCACGCCGGGTGATGGGGGTCGGCACCAGGATCGCGGCGCATCCGGCGGCCTGAGCGGCCTCGATATCGGCGCCGATGTCACCGATCAGGACACAGTCGGCGGGCGCGACGCCGAGTTCTTCGGTGGCGCGAAACACCATGCCCGGGGCGGGTTTGCGGCATGCGCAGCCGTCGGCGGGACCGTGCGGGCAGAACTGCCACGTGTCGAACGGGCCGAGTAGTTGGTCGACGGCGGCGTTGACCGCACGGACCTGGGCGTGGGTGATGAGGCCACGGGCGATGCCGGACTGATTGCTCACCACACCGATCGGGATCCCGTCGGCGCGTAGCCGGGCCAGTGCGTCGGCGGCACCGGGCACGGGACGCACCAGTGCCGGGTCGCCGAGGTAGGGGACGTCCTCGATGAGCGTCGCATCGCGATCGAAGAGCACGGCAGCAGGAGGGGCGCAACGCGATCGACCGTGTCGGCCGGATCCGTTCGTTCGTGTGGTGGGCAGTGAGCGAGTGTTCATGCGGGCCGCCTCGTGTCGGCGGGTCGGGCGCACAGGGTGTCCACCGCGTCGACGATCTCCGCGGAGGTGATGGTGTCGAGGCACGGGTGTCCCGGTACCGGGCAGGTGCGGGCTCTGGTGCCCTCGCACGCTGCGGACCGGCCGAGCACCACGACCGGCACACCGTAGGGCGCCCACCGCGCGGCCGGGACGACCGGTGCGAACAGGGAGACCACGGGTGTGCCGACCGCGGCGGCCAGGTGGGCGGGCCCGGTGTTGGGGGCGACGACGACATCGGCGTCGCGCAGTATCGCTGCCAGCGTTGCGAGGTCGGTGCGGCCGCCGAGGTCAGTGGCCAGCCCGTCGGCGACGAAGGCGGTGTGCTCGTCGGGACCACCGGTGACCAGTACCCGGTACCCGGCCCGGACCAGGGCTGCCACATGGGTTCTCATCCGTTCCGGGGTAGGTCGGCGGGCCGGTACGGCGGCGCCGGGATGGACGACGATGTAGCCGGGCCCGCCGGTGCGGGTACCGACATCGGGCAGCAGGTCCTCGCGGATCCGGAGCTGATCGGAGTCGCCGGGGAACCCGGCGGCTTCGGCCAGGGCCAGATTGCGGATCTGTTCGGGCCGGTCCTCGTCGCGGGTGTCGCGTAGATCGAGCAGTGAGCCCGGGTAGTCGACGCTGATGCCCGCGATACGACCGACCCCGGCCATGCGCAGCACCAGCGCCAACGGCAGGGGTGACTGGTGGAACGAGGTGAAGATGACGGCCTCGGTCGGTGCGACGGCGCGCAGGGTGTCGAGCAGTGCGTCGATGACGTCTCCGGTGACCGGTGGCGCGTCGAAATCGACCCACCCGGCGTGGAATTCGACGACTTCGTCCACCCCCGGCAGCAGGCGGGCCGCTGCCGCACCGCGTGGCCCGGCGAGGAAGGTGACCTTGTCGGACCCCGCCGCGACCGCCCGGACGGCGGGCCCGGTGAGCAGCACGTCGCCCGCACTGTCGAGCCGGGCCACCAGCACATGCCTCATCGCCGCCCACCCTCCACGGTGTCGGCGAGCAGTTCGTCCCAGCGTTCGACGAACTGGTCGATGCCGAAATTGGTCTGCGCCCACTGCCGTGCGGCTTTGCCGGCGAGCTGGGCCAGATCGGGTTCGGCCACGAACCGCTGCAGTGCTCGGCCCAGAACCGACACATCGGTGGACACCACTCCGGCCTCGGGCGGGACCGCGGCCGCCGCCTCCGTGGTGGCGACGGCGACGACCGGCATCCCGATATGCATGGCCTCGAGCACCGACAGGCCCAGCGAGGTCCAGCGTGGGGTGTGCACGAACACGCGGCGGCGCGCGACTTCGGCGTGCAGGTGGTTCTGGCGCAGGTCGCCGTGCCCGCACACACGATCTTTCGGCCGGTCGACGGCGGTGTGGACGTGGTCGGTTTCCATCCCGAACACATCGATCGGGGTGGTATCGGAGAGTTCGGCGAGCAGATCGGTGCCGGTCACGCGCCAGCGGCGCACCGGTTCGTTGACGATGGTGGCGGCCCGCTCGAGTTCGCCGGTGTAGAGGGGGCCGGGATCGAGGACCCCGTGGGGAACGACGCGCACCCTGGTGTGCCCGTTGTCCCACATCAACCGGTTGAACTCGGTGACGTGGACCAGGGTGAGGTCGTCGCGGTCGGCCATGGGGTGCCGGGTGGTCGCGGCGTGCCCGGACGGGGTGTTGTGTTCGACGTAGATCAGGGGAACATCGACACCGGGAGTGCGGCCGAGCCAGCGTTGGGCCAGTTCCAGCTCGCGGGGGCGTTGTGCCACAACGACATCCACGTGTTCGTCGGCGAGCGCCTCGGGGGCGATCTCCTCGGCGCCGGCCGGCCACGGTCGCCCGCACCGGCCGAGCGCCCACCCGCCCCAGCGTGGGTCGTGCGGGATCAGGTAGCGGTGCGGTCCCTGGACGAACGAACTCATCCAGGACCCGTGCACATGCCAGGCGAGGATCGTCGTCATGGCCACGACGGCTCCGTCGACGGGCACACCATCAGTTCGCGCACCTGACAGCCCGGTGGTTGGGAGAGCGCGAAAACGACCGCGGCGGCGACGTCTTCGGGCCGGTTGAGTTTCGCGTCGGCCGGTGGCTGGTACTGCGGGGTCCGGTCGTCGAAGAACGCGGTGTCCATGCCGCCGGGCACCAGCAGGGTCACGCCGACCTCGCCCGCGGTCTCGGCGGCCAGGGCGCGGGTGAAGCCGACGACGCCGAATTTCGACGCGCAGTAGGCGGTGGCGTCGGGCAGCGCGCGCATGCCGAGGGTGGAGGCGCAGGTGACGACGGTGCCCTTGCTCGCGCGCAGGGCGGGCAGCGCCGCGCGGACGACGGCGGCGGTGCCGAACAGATTCACCTTGACCACGTTTTCCCACTTCTGCGCCGACACGCTGTCGAGCGGGCCGCAGGCGTCGGTGCCCGCGGCGGTGAACACCGCGTCGAGGTGACCACCGGTGCGGTCGAGCAACCGTTCGACCGCGGCCGTCGCGGCGGCGGTGTCGGCGAGATCTGTTTGCTCCCAGTCGATTCCGTCGGCGGGAGCGTTGCGGTCGAGCACCACGGGTGTGCCGCCCGCGGCGCGGATCGCGGCGACGGTCGCGGCGCCGAGACCTGAGGATCCGCCGGTGACGAGGACGGTGCCGAGCGGGCGTGTTGACGGGTTCACGAGGATGGAACTCCTTTCAGCGGGGTCATGCCGACATCGCGGCCCGGTCGACGCGGCGCGCGCATACTTTGCGGTAGGCGGTGAGGGTTCGGGTACCGACCCGCTCCCAGGAGTAGGAGTTCTCGGCTCGACGTCGCCCGGCCGCGCCTCGGGAGGCGGCCAGGTGCGGGTTGTCGAGCAGCGGGCGGATCGCGGCGGCCAGGGCCTCGGGGGAGTTCGGTGCCACCAGGGCGCCGGTGACACCGTCGACGACGGTGTCGAGCATGCCGCCGACAGCGGTGGCGACCACGGGTCGCGCGCAGCCCATCGCCTCGAGCGGCACGATGCCGAACGGCTCGTACCAGGGTGTGCAGGCCACGACATCGGCGGAGCGGATCAATTCCGGCATGGCGGTGTGCTCGACCGACCCGAGCAGGTGCACCCGGTCCCCGACGCCGATGCGGTGCGCACAACCGCGCAGCCGTCGCGCCTCGGCGTGGGTTTTGCCCTTGTCGTCGGCGCCGCCCGCGATGACGAGTTCGGTGTCGGGTAACTCGCGCAGTGCGGCGATGGCCAGGTCGTAGCCTTTGCGTGGCACCATCCGCCCGACCGACAGGATGCGGTGCGGTGCGCCGCGTTCGGCGACCGGGCCGTCGGGGGTGAACAGGTCGAGGTCCACACCGCACGGAACCACCGACACGTGATGCGGTGGCACACCCATCTTGGTGAGTTCGCCGACCTCGTCGGAACAGGTGGCAATGACCCGCGCCGAGCGCGACGCGACAAGACGTTCGATGCGGATACGCGCGGGTGGACTGGTGTCGGCGCGACCCTGGTACCGGTGTTTGACAGTGCCGAGCGCGTGGAAAGTGACCAGGACGGGGATACCGGTGCCGTGGGCGGCCAGCTCGGCGGCCATACCCGACATCCAGAAGTGCGCGTGTACCACGTCGGGATGCTCGCGGGCCCAGTCGTCGCGCAGAAACGCGGCGAATTCACCCAGGTGAGGGAGGATTTCGTCCTTGGGGATGGGGCGCGGCGGGCCGGCGGGGACGTGCACGACGCGGTAGCCGTCGTCGGTGTGGATCGTGCGTTCGGAGTGGGTTCCGTCGTGTCTGGTGTAGACGATCACGTCGTGTCCGCGCTGGGCGAGGGTGGCTGAGAGGGCGGCGACGTGGACGTTCTGACCCCCGGCATCGGTGCCGCCGAGCGGCGCCAGCGGACTCGCGTGTTCGGAAACCATGGCGATCTTCAACGCGGACTCCGTTCGTCGGGCGAGCGGCGGCCGGGGAACGCACCGCTTGCGGGGTGACCGGTTCTCGCTGGGCGCTATGCCCGGGGAGAAGTGGGTCAAACAGCGGCGTGCCGGTTTCGCCCGACTGTTTCGGTGCGCGCCGGTGGGGTACTGCGGCCGGTGCCGATCACCGCCACCACAAAATCGGGTAAGGAGTGCCGAGATGACGACCGCGTCCGGCGACAGCGTTCTCGGGCCCATCTCGCGGCCGCTCCCGGATGTCGAACGCATCGTGGTGTTGCGCGGTGGTGGTCTGGGCGACGTGTTGCTCGCCCTGCCCGCGATCGAGGCGCTGGCCGCGACTTACCCGTCGGCGCGGATCACCCTGTTCGGTTCGGCCCTGCATGCCGCGCTGCTGCGATCACGGCCGGGACCGGTGCACGACGTGCGGGTGCTCCCACCGCAGGGCTCACCCGCCGAGGGCGCGCTGCTCTACGAAACGGCAAGGGAGCGCGTCGATCTGGGTGTTCAGCTGCACGGCGGCGGTGCCTGGTCGAACCGGTTCCTGCGCCGCACGGGAGCTCGGTGGACGGTCGGTTCGCGCGCCGACGGTGCCATCGAACTGACCAGGACCACCCCGTTCCGGTACTACCAGCACGAGATGATCCGTGCGCTCGAGGTGGTCGGGTTGGCCGGGGCCGCACCGGTCACTCTCGAACCGAGGATCAGGGTCACCCCCGACGACGAGGCGGCCGCCGAACGGCTCGTCGGGCAGGCGACGGGCCCCGTTGTCACGGTTCACCCCTCGGCGACCGATCCCCGAAGGCGGTGGCCCGTGCGCAAATTCGCGGAGGTCATCGAGCATTGTGTGCGCGGCGGGGCCACCGTTCATGTGATCGGCACCCACGACGACCGTCCGCTGCTGCGCGAAATCCTCGACCGGGTCGGCGGCTGCGACACCCGCCACGTGCACTGCCTCGTCGATGCCGACATGACCGAGCTGTGTGGGTTGCTCACGCGGACAACGGTTTTCGTCGGCAACGACAGCGGGCCACGGCATCTGGCCAAAGCGCTCGGCATCCCGACGGTCGGGATCTTCTGGATCGGCAACCTCGTCAACGCCGGACCACTCAACCGCGCCAACGACCGGGTGCTGACCGCGTGGACCACGCGCTGCCAGCTCTGCGGTGCCACCCTCACCGACGAGGGCACCCCACGCTGCGAACACGACAACTCGATCGTCGCCTCGGTCACCGTCGAGGAGGTGTGCCGTGAGATCGACGAATTCCTCGGCCCCGCAGGCGTTGTCACCGCCCTGCGGCCGGAGCCGCGGTGGCACGACGTCGTAGGCCTCGACGCCACGGTCGGGGACCGTCGTCGATGAGGCCAAGTGTACCGCACGCCGGGTGTGGATCCGTACCGGCGTCGCTCATCGTTCTCCCACGCGGCCGCGGATGCGGTCGATCATCGTCGTCGTGGAGTGGTCGGCGAGGTAGTTCAGGACCCGGACCTGGCCGCCGTATCCGGTGACGACCGCGGTCTCGGGCAGCATGTCCGGGCTGTAGTCGCCGCCTTTGACATACAACTGGGGCTCGGTGGCGCGCAGCAGCTCGGCGGGGGTGTCCTCGTCGAAAACGGTCACATGGTCCACACAGCTCAGGGCAGCCAGCACCGCGCACCGGTCACCCGCGGTGTTCACGGGCCGCTCGGGGCCCTTGAGGCGGCGCACACTGCTGTCGGAGTTCACGGCGACCACCAGGATGTCGCCGAGGCTCTTGGCCTCGTTGAGGCAGGCGATGTGACCGGCGTGCAGCACGTCGAAGCAGCCGTTGGTGAACACCACCCGCGCGCCCTCGGCGCGCTCGCGGCGCACGGTCGCGATGAACTGGTCGCGCGAGAGGACCCCGGAGCCCTCGCCGCCGAGGCGGGCACGCAGATCGGGACACCGGCACACCGAGGTCCCGGGACTGCGCAACACCACATCGGCAGCCGCCTGGGCGAATTCGACGGCGCCGGTCAGCGGCATCGCGTCGAGCACGGCGGCGGTGAGGGCGGCGACGAAGGTGTCACCGGCACCGGCCGACCGGTTCTCCGGCACTGCCACCGCCCAGGTCCGGTGCGCGGGCTTGCCGTCCACGAGCAGGACGGTGCCGTCCTTGTCGAGGGTGACCACCACCGCGGCCGCTCCGGTGCGGGCCATCAGTTCGTCGCGGTGGTCGATGAACAGTTGGGCGTGGTCGGTGTGCTCCGTCGTGTCGAGCAGGGCCGCGGCCTCCTCGGCGTTGGGCGTCACCAGGTCGGGCCGTAGCGCCTGCCAGCGGGCCGGTGCGTGCGCGTCGAGCACCAGCAGCGGGAGGTTGTCGCGGCGCGCGCACAGCGCGTCGCGGATCGTGTCGTCGAGGGTGACGCCGTAATCGCAGATCAGCAGCGCGTCGGCATCGGCGAGGGCGGTGTCGAGCGCGGCGAGCAGGGCAGTGGTGTCGGTGGGGACCGGGGCACAGTCCTCGTCGTAGCGCAGCAGAATCTGCTCGTCGGCCATCACTCGCACCTTCACCTCGGTGGGCCGGGCCGGATCGGCGACCACGGTATCGGTCCCCACTCCTGCGCGGCGCAACGCGTCGCGAAGGTCGTGGCCGGCATCGTCGTCGCCGACCGTGGCGACCATCTGCACCTGCGCGCCGAGCGCGGCGAGGTTGACCGCTGTATTCGCCGCCGCCCCAGGCACTTTCGCGGTGCGTGCGACATCGACCACCGGCACCGGGCCCTCCCGACACAGCCGGTGGCAGCGTCCCCATTTCCACACGTCGAGCACGGCATCACCCAGGACGACGACACGCGGGCGGCGCGCGGCGACGTGATCGACGGATTCGGGACCTGGTGAGCGAAAGCCTGGATCGGTCTGGTCGAACGGCATGGGCGTCCTCCCTCGGGCGGTGGTCGTCGTCGAAGCGATTCCACGTGCGCGGCGGGTCAAACAGATCCGGGCGGATCGGTGTCGGCGGCACCGGCGCGGGTATGGCGAGGATGCGAACCGAGCCGAGGAGGTGTGCGATGCGTGTGGTCGTGACGGGAGCGACAGGCAATGTCGGCACGGCGGTGGTCGACGCTCTGACCACCAGACCGGCGGTGACGTCGGTGCTGGGAGTGGCGCGGCGCAAACCCGACCGTGGGCTCGCCGGGGTCGACTGGGTCGGCGCCGACGTGCGCGACGCCGATCTGGTCTCGTTGTTCCGTGGCGCGGACGCGGTGGTGCACCTGGCCTGGGTGTTCCAGCCGACGCACCGACCGCTCGACACCTGGCACACCAATGTCGACGGCACCGAACGGGTGCTGGCCGCTGTCGCCGAGGCGGAGGTGCCCGCGCTGATCTACGCGTCCTCGGTCGGAGCGTACGCACCGCGCGAGGACGACCAACCCGTCACCGAGAGCTGGCCGACCGAAGGGTGGCCAGCCGCCGCCTACATGGCCGAAAAATCCTATGTGGAGCGGCTTCTCGACATCTTCGAACGCGACAACCCCGACATCCGGGTGGTGCGGATGCGTCCGGCGTTCACCTTCCAGTACGACTCGGCCAGCGAACAACGCCGCCTGTTCGCCGGACCGCTGCTGCCCAACCGGTTGATCCGGCCCGGGGTGCTGCCCGTGCTGCCGTATCCGTGGGGAATGCGGTTCCAGGCGTTGCACAGCAGCGATGTGGGACGCGCCTACGCGCTGGCGGTGACGAAACAGGTGCGCGGTGCGTTCAATCTGGCCGCCGACGACGTCATCGACCGCGACGCCATCACCCGCATCCTGCGCACCAGGACGTTTCTCGTCCCGCCCCGCGCGGTGAAAGCCGCGCTCACGGTGGGCTGGTGGTTGCGGCTGGTCCCGGCCACTTCGGAACTGTTCGACGCGATGATGCATCTACCGCTGCTCGACACCACCCGCGCCCGCACCGAACTCGGCTGGACACCGAGGATCAGCGCCGCCGACGCGCTCACCGAGGTGCTGCACGGATTCGGCGACGGCGCCGGCGGTGACACCCCACCGCTGGCCGCCGACGCCGGTGGCACGCTCCGCTACCGCGAATTCGCCTCCGGCGTCGGCGGACACGACCCGGTCGACCAGCTCACCCGCCACGCCCACCGGTGAACGTCACGGCCGGAAGACCGCGCGCACGCATTCGCTCTTGTCGTTCTTGAAGATGTCGTAGCCGGCGACCGCGTCCGACAGCGGCAGATCATGGGTGATCAGATACGACGGGTCGAGCTGACCGCTGGTGATGAACTCGAACATGCGTGAGACGTCGCGCTGACCGGACTGCTGGGCGGTGCGCAGGGTCAGCCCTTTGTTGGTGAGCACACCCATCGGGAATTTGTCGGTCACGCCGTACACGCCGAGCACCGAAACCACCCCGGTCTTGCGGCACGACATGATCGCCTCGCGCAACGCGGTGGCCCGGTCGGTTTCCAGTCGCAACAACTGTTTGGCCCGGTCGTAGAGGTGCTGCACGCCGGTGCCGTGCGCTTCCATCCCGACCGCGTCGATGCACGCGTCGGGCCCGCGCCCGCCGGTCATCTCGCGCAGGGTCGCGGGCACGCTGTCGACACTGGTGTAGTCGATGGTGTCGGCGCCCGCGTGCCGCCGCGCCAGCTCGAGGCGTTCGGGGACGCGGTCGATCACGATCACCCGACCCGCGCCGAGCAGGCGGCTGGTGTGGGCGGCCATCAATCCGACGCCGCCGCTGCCCCAGACCGCGACGGTGTCGCCGGGGGAGATGTCGCAGAAGTCGGCGCCCATCAGCCCGGTCGGCAGCGCGTCGGAACAGAACAGGGCCTGCTCGTCGGTGATCGACTCCGGAATCGGGAAACAGTTCACATCGCCGAAAGGCACCCGGATGTACTCGGCGTGCGAGCCCTGATAGCCGCCGAAGGGATGCGTGTAGCCGTAGATCCCGCCGGACGGGAAACCCAGGATCGGTTGTTGCACCGCGGCATTCGGGTTGGTGGTGTCACAGGCCGAATACCGTTGCGCGCCGCAGTACCAGCACGCGCCGCACCCGATGAACGACGGCACGACCACCCGGTCACCGACGGCGATCCGCTCCACCGCGCCGCCGACCTCGAGTACCTCACCCATGAATTCGTGTCCGATCACGTCACCTTCGCGCATACCGGGCAGGTAGCCGTCGATGAAATGCAGATCCGAACCGCAGGTGGTGCTCAACCGGACCGCGACGATCACATCGTGCGGGTTGACCAGGCGGGGATCGGGCACCGTCTCCACGGCCAGATCGTTCACGCCGTTCCAGCACAGTGCTCGCATCAGTCCTCCTGCTCGCGTCCGCTCGGATTGTGGGTCAGTGTCGGCGCCTCCCCGGTCTGCAAAATCGCGCGCGCCCGGTAGAGGGCGGTGAACGCGGCATGCCCGGTGAGCTGTTCGGGCAGCGGGCTGGTGACCCGGATGGTCACCTCCGTACCCAGGTCGCCCGGGGCGTCGGCGAACGTCAGCCGGATCTGGGACCGGCCGGCCGGGTCGCGGCCGCCGACGAAGCGGATCTCGCCGGGGGCGCGCACGGTGCGGCTCACCCACTGCGCGGCGGCGGCGGTGTTTTCGACGAATGACCACGTCAACCGGTCCGGGGCGGTCGATTCCACGTGGGCGATGCCGTCCAGCGCCGCGGACAGGTTCGCCGGATCGAGCCAGAACTGTTCGACGTCCGCGCGGGGGCGCGCGATCGTCACCGCGTGCACGCTGGCCCCCGCCGTTGGCGCGACCTTGTGCAGCAGCTGCCCGATCCGGTCCTCGACCCAGGTCACCGGTTTCGGGTGTCGGGGCGGATGCCGGTTTCGGGGTCGTCGTCGGCGGGTGGCTCGGGGTCGTGCCACTCCTCGGCCCGGCTCGACCGGTTGCCCTTGATGGTGCCGTCCAGCTCGTGCGCGAGTTCCTCGTCGTGGGCCGGACCGTGCTTGGTGTTGCCTCGTTCGATGACCATCGTGCCTCCTTGTGGATTTCAGCGGTGCCGGACCAGGGCGGCGACGCCGTCCTCGGACGGCACACCGCCGGTGACGATGACCTCGGCACCGGTCAGGATCGCCGCGACGGGCAGTGCCTCGTCGGCGCGGCAGGACTGTCGTGGGGCGGTGCTGCCGGTCCAGCCGGCCGGGGCGTGCAGGTCGACGCTCACCTGTGCCCGGTCGGCGCCGACCAGCACGGTGCGGTCACCGAGCCGGTCCGGGTCGATGAGCAACCGGTCCACGCGCGCCATCCGCAACGCCTCGGCGGTCGCGTCGAGACCGGACACCGCCAGGCCTTCGGGGCGGGCGATCTCGGCGGCGACAGTGTCGAGGACCTCCTCGATGTCGTGGCGGGCCTGTTCGGCGACCACCCGGTGGACGGCGGCGTCGAGCTCACCCGGGTCGCCGCCCGCGGCGCGCGCTCCCGCTTCGACCTCGACCACCGTCGGCCCGTGTTCGGGCAGTGCGTGGTGCAGGGCGTTGCGGGCGCTGACTTCACCGGCGACCACGATCACCTCGGCATGCACCTGCTCGGCCTCGGTGCGCACCTGCTCGGCGAGGTCGTCGATGGTCCGCCGGGTCGTTTCCTCGACGCGTTGCTGCATGGAACGGTGCGCCCATGCCCCGCCGCCGGTTTTGTGCACCGGATACGGGTCCTGGTCGACGCTGCGTTCGGTGACCGACCCGTTCTCGTCCACGACGGTCAAGTCGCAGCCGACCTTGTCGACCACGGCGACCACATGCGGGATCAGTTCCTCGTGGTGGCGCAGCAACGGCAGCAGATAGGGCAGCGGCGAGACCCGCACCACCTCCTGAGCCGGTGGTTCGGGCAGCAGCTCGTCGGCATGGACGGTGTGATCGTCGATGATCAACACCCGTCCGGCCCGCCCACGCCCGGGCGGACCCTCGGCGACGGCCCGGTCGAACAGCGCGATCATCTCCGCGCTCGCTCCCGCTTCCCGCAGGCGACCGCTGATGGACCGTCGTCGCAGCTCCAGTTGATGCGCGGCGTCCTCGGTGTCGTGTGAGGCATCCATATACACGACAGCGAAGGGCCCGCGCCTTTCCGCGATCTCTCGAATGCTGTTCACACCGCGCGCATACCCGACCTTCCCCACCCGAACCACCCCGACCGGATTTCGTGGCGTGACCAGTTCAGGCCTGGTCGCGCTGCCCCTTCGCCAGGGCGGCGAGCTCCTGGAACTTCACGATGTGCCCGCCCGCGCCCCAGGTGCCCTCGGCCTGCTCGTGGACGAGTACCCATACGCGCAGCGCGTCGGCCTCGGTGAGCCCGGCGGCGGCGAGGATCTGGTCGGTGACCTCGGTGACGAGTCCGGCCTTGCGGCGGTCCGACAGGCCACCCTCGGGGACGGTCACGTCGACACGGAATCTCGGTCGATCGTCGCCGAGGGCGGCGAAAGCGCCCTCGGCGACCTCCTCGATACGGCACCACGCCTGGGCGCGGAAGAACGCGGTGTCGGGTGCTCCTTCCCACGTCAGCAGGGCCGTGGGCAGTGAGGTCATGAGGCCGGCGCGGGCTTGTCCGGTCAGGGCGCCCGCGGGGGCGGTCAGGTGAATCATCGGCATGGTGCACTCCTGGTTCGTCGGCCGACCGTGTCTATAACAGTCGTTATAAGTCGAGAAGGCTACTCTATGACGACTGCTATAGAAAGGAGGTCGAGGTGGCTGATTCCCCCGAATCGCGACAGAAGCTGGTGGCCGGTGCCGCCGATATGATCCGTCGCCGTGGCCTGCACGCCACCAGCGTGCGCGAACTGGCCAAGCACACCCAGGCGCCCCTCGGCTCCACCTACCACTACTTTCCCGGGGGGAAGAACCAGCTGGTCACCGAGGCGGTCACCTACGCCGGCGACCGCACCGCGGCCCTGCTCGCGCGCGAACTCACCGACGGGCCGGTCGAAGGAGTGCGCGCTTTTCTCGGTCTGTGGCGAAAAATCTTGGTCGACACGGACTTCCGGGCCGGATGTCCGGTCCTGGCGGTGGCGGTCGAAGATCTGCCCGACGACGACAGTGCGCCACGCATCGCCGCGGCCGCCGCGTTCGCCCGGTGGACCGACCTACTGAGCGGCGCCCTACAGGCGCAGGGGGCCGAGCGGGCCGACGCCGACCGCACCGCGACTATGGTCGTCGCCGCCGTGGAGGGAAGCGTGGCCATGTGCCGGGCCGAGCGCAGCACGCGGGCACTCGATCGCATCGGCGAACACCTCGAACAAGTGCTCGGCGCGGGCTGACCCGCTCAGGAGTCCGCGATCGCCTTGGCCTGCCGCAGCACCTCGCGCACCATGGCGGGGGTCAGCATGCCGGTGAAGGTGTTGCGCTGGCTGACGTGGTAGCAGCCGAGTACTGTCACCGTTCGCCCGTCCGGGTGGGTGAGGACCACCTGGGCGCCGTGGCCGAAACGGGGGCGGGGGCGGGGGATGGTCCAGCCGCCTTCGGCGAGGACGGTGAACAGCGCCTGCCAGCCGAAGGCGCCGAGGACGACGATCACCTTCAAGGTGGTGGCGAGCAGTTCCATCTCCCGGCTCAGATACGGTGCGCAGCGCAGGGTTTCGTCGCGGGTGGGTTTGTTCTGTGGCGGTGCGCAGTGCACGGGAGCGGTGACGCGCAGGTCGATCAGTTCGATGCCGTCGTCGGCGCGGACCGGGTGCGAACCGGTCGACAGGCCGACCGCGTGCAGGGCCGCGAACAGGACATTGCCGCTCTCGTCGCCGGTGAACATGCGCCCGGTGCGGTTGCCGCCGTGCGCGGCCGGTGCCAGCCCGACCACCAGGATCCGGGCATCGGCGGGGCCGAAACCGGGCACCGGCCTGCCCCAGTAGTCCTCGTCGCGGAACGCGGCCCGTTTCTCCCGCGCCACCTGCTCGCGCCAGGCGACCAGACGGGGGCAAGCCCGGCACGAGGACACCAGCGCATCGAGTTCGGCGAGGGTGCCCGCATTGCCCGCCGCGAGCGGCGCCTGCTCCGGGTCGCTCGGTTCGGCGGCCATCATCCCATCCTAGGTCGTGGGAAATCCGGTAACCCGTCGTACCGAACCACCCACGTGGTACCGGCGGTACCACGTACTGTGAAGGGATGATGCCCATCGAGATCGTGACCGCCGACGGAGTCGTGCGCGGTCGAGCGGGCCGCAGTGTCGTGCGCTGGCGCGCCCTACCGTACGCGGCCCCTCCTGTCGGCGACCTGCGCCTGCGCGCACCCCAGCCGGTGCGTCCCTGGACCGGCGTGCGTGCGGCCGACCGCTTCCGTTTCGCGGCGACCCAGCACCCCAGCGGTGCCCGGATCGGCCCGCGCACCTGGCAACCGGTGGGCGAGGACTGCCTCACCTTGAATGTCACCGCCCCCGCGGCATCGTCGGATACACCGCGTCCGGTGATGGTGTTCATCCACGGCGGCGGATATGTCATCGGCACCTCGAGCATGTACTCCGGCGCCCGGCTCGCGGTCCGTGGCGACGTGATCGTGGTGTCGGTGAACTACCGGCTCGGCGGTCTCGGCTATGTCGACTTCAGCGAGTTCTCCACGCCGGAGCGCCCTTTCGACGCGAACCTCGGGCTCCGCGACCAGGTGGCCGCGCTGGAGTGGGTGCAGCGCAATATCGCCGCCTTCGGTGGCGACCCCGGCAATGTGACGATCTTCGGCGAATCGGCGGGCGCGCACGCCGTGGTGAGCTTGATGGCCACCCCCGCCGCGCGCGGCCTGTTCCACCGCGCGATCGCCCAGAGTGCCCCCGCCGACTGGACGATGACCCGCGAGGACGCGCACCGTTTCGCCCGCCGCTGCCTCGAGCGACTGGGTGCCGACCCGGCCGACGCCGTCACCGCCCTCACCACCACCTCGGCGAGCGCGCTGTGCCGGGCCACCGACCGCGCCCTCGGCCGCGCCATGCGCGAGGAACCCGGCAGCTTCGCCTACGCCCCCGTCGCCGACGGCGAGTTCCTGCCCGAGGCGCCGCTGGACGCGATCGTCGCGGGCCGCGCCCACCGGGTGCCGCTGATCGTCGGCACCAACCGCGACGAGGCGACCCTGTTCCAGCGTTTCGTGAAAGCGGTACCGCACACCGAGGACCAGCTCACCACGACCTTCGCCCGCTGCGAAGCCGGTGCCCTCGAACGTGTCGCCGCCTGCTACCCCGGCTACCCGAGCCCGGCGACCGCCGTGCGCATCGGCGGCGACTTCATGTTCCTGCGCCCCACCCTCGAGGTCCTCGAAGGACACAGCCCGCACGCGCCCACCTACGCCTACCGTTTCGACTTCGCCCCGCGCGCACTGCGATTGGCCGGTTTCGGTGCCACCCACGCCCTCGACCTGATCCCCGTCTTCGGCTGGGTGAACACCCCGGTCGGGCGCATGATGACCGCGGCGGGCGGGTACCGGGCGTTCCTCGCCGTCCAGCGCGCCATGCAGGACAACTGGCTCAGCTTCGCCCGCACCGGCAGCCCCCTGCCCGCCTGGCCCGCCTACACCGCCGACCACCGCGCCACCCAGATCTTCGACCACCCGACCCGCGTCCTCATCGATCCCGACCCGGCCATCCGCCGTGCGTGGCAAGGCGTACGCATCGCCGGTCCGACCGACGGGCAGACCAGGACGGAGAACGCCGGATGACCCTCGACCAGGACACCGGTGCGCGGCGCCTCACCGCACTGCTCACCGAGGACCCACAGGTCAGGGCCGCGCGCCCCTCGGACGAGGTGCACGCCACCGTCACCACACCCGGATTGCCGCTCGGTGAGATCGTCGAGGCGGCGATGACCGGGTACGCCGACCGGCCCGCGCTCGGGTTCCGGCGCACCGAACTCGTGCCCGAACCCGGGGGAGCGGTGCGGCGGATCGTCCCCGACTTCGAGACGATCACCTATCGCACACTGTGGGACCGGGCGCGGGCGGTGGCGGCGGCCTGGTACGCCGACGGGGTGCGCGCCGGGGACTTCGTGGCGATGCTCGGATTCACCGGGGTCGATTACACGGTGCTCGACCTGGCCGTGATCCACCTCGGAGCGGTGGCCGTGCCGCTGCAGTCGGGCGCGAGCTCGACCCAGCTGCGTTCGATTCTCGACGAGACCACACCGAAGGTCCTCGCGGTCGACATCGCGTATCTCGGGACAGCTGTCGAGGTGGTTTCCTCGGGTGCCACGACGCTCGTGGTGTTCGACTTCTTCGCCGACGACCACCGGCATCGCGAGCTGCTCGACGAAGCGCGCCACGACTTCCCCGGAATACGCACTCTCGCCGACACTGTCGAACAAGGACTGACAGCCGAGCCCGCCCCCCGCGTGGAACCCGACGACGACGCGCTGGCCCTGCTGATCTACACCTCCGGCAGCACCGGAACACCCAAGGGTGCGATGTACACCCGCCGCCTCGTCGCCGCGGGGTGGCAGCCGGTGCGTCCGTACGCGGTCATCAACCTGAACTTCCTGCCGATGAGCCACATCGCGGCCAGACTCACCCTCAACGCCGCCCTCGCCCGGGGCGGCACCGCCTACTTCACCGCCGCACCGGACACGTCGACACTCTTCGACGACATCGCCCTGGTGCGGCCCACCGAGATCTTCCTCGTCCCGCGCGTGTGCGAGATGATCCAGCAGCACTACCGCCGCACCCGCGAACACCACCCCGAACTCACCGACGACCAGGTGAAAACGTCACTGCGCGAACAACTCCTGGGTGGTCGCCTGCTGACGGTGTCGTGTGGCAGCGCCCCCATCGCACCGGAGCTGCGCGCGTTCGTCGAATCGGTGCTCGAGCTGCGGCTGCACGACGGCTACGGGTCGACCGAGACCGGTGGTGGCGTCATCTTCGACACCCGTGTCATGCGCCCGCCGGTGCTGGACTACAAGCTCGTCGACGTCCCCGAACTGGGCTACTTCGGCACCGACAAGCCGTACCCGCGTGGCGAACTGCTGCTCAAGACCACCACCATGATCGCCGGTTACTACCGGCGCCCCGAGGTCACCGCCGAAGTGTTCGACGCCGACGGTTTCTGCCGCACCGGCGACATCGTCGCCGAACTCGCACCCGACCGGCTGGCCTATGTCGACCGGCGCAACAACGTCATCAAGCTGTCGCAGGGTGAGTTCGTGACGGTCTCGCGTCTGGAAGCGGTGTTCGCCGGCGAGGACCCGATCCATCAGATCTATGTCTACGGCAGCAGTGATCGCGCGTTCCTGCTCGCCGTCGTCGTCCCGGCCCGCCCGCTGCCCGCCGAACAGGCCCATGCCGCGATCAGCGACGCGCTGCACCGGGCCGCCGTGCGGGCACAACTCGAACCGTACGAGATCCCACGCGCCTTCCTCGTCGAACCCGAACCGTTCACCGTCGACAACGGCCTGCTCTCCGGAGTGGGAAAGCTGTTGCGCCCCAAGCTGAAAGAGCGCTACGGACAGCGCCTGGAACAGCTCTACGACGAGCTGGCCGGACGCCAGGACGACGAACTGCGCCGGCTACGTGCCGACGCCCCCGGTCTCGCCGTGTCCGAGGTCGTCGCCCGGGCCGCGGGCGCGATACTCGGCTGCGATCCCGCCGCCCTGCGCGCCGACAGCCGATTCTCCGACCTGGGCGGTGATTCGCTTGCGGCGCTGTCGTATTCGACACTGCTGCGCGAACTCCTCGACGTCGAGGTCCCCGTCAACGTCCTGCTCGGCCCCGACAGCACGCTGGCCGCCCTCACCGGCTACATCACCGCGTGCCCCGCGACCCTCGACGCCGAGACGATCCACGGTCGCGGCGCCACCGAGATCCGGGCAGCAGACCTCACCCTGGACAAATTCCTCGACACCGGCACCATCACCGCCGCCCCCGATCTGCCGAGGGCCGCGACGCCCGCGCGGACCGTGCTGCTCACCGGCGCCAACGGCTACCTCGGCCGATTCCTGCTGCTGGAACTGCTCGAACGCCTCGCCCCGCTCGGTGGCACCGTGATCTGTGTGGTGCGCGGCGCCGACGCCGATTCGGCTCGCACCCGCCTCGACGCGGCCTACGACAGCGACCCCGCCCTGACCGAGCACTTCCGGGCCCTCGCCGACCGCGCCCTCGAGGTACTGCCCGGCGACATCGGCGCACCGGAACTCGGTCTGCCCCAGCAGATATGGCAGCGGCTGGCCCGCGATGTGGACCTGATCGTGCACTCGGCGGCGCTGGTCAACCACATGCTGCCCTACCACCAGTTGTTCGGGCCCAATGTGGTCGGCACCGCCGAGATCATCCGGTTGGCCGCGACCAGCACCCGCAAGCCGGTCAGCTACCTGTCGACGGTGGCCGTCGCCGCCCAGATCGCCGACTTCACCGAGGACGGCGACGTACGGACCATGAGCCCCGTGCGCCGCCTCGACACCGGCTACGCCAACGGTTACGGCAACAGCAAATGGGCCGGTGAGGTACTGCTGCGCGAAGCCGCCGACCGGTTCGGGCTGGCTGTCGCGGTGTTCCGGTCGGACATGATCCTGGCCCACCGCCGCTACCGTGGTCAGCTCAACGTGCCCGACGTCTTCACCAGGTTGCTGCTCAGTGTGCTCGTCACCGGATCGGCACCGAAGTCGTTCTACCGCACCGACTCCGAGGGCAGGCGCCGTCGTGCGCACTACGACGGGCTGCCCGCCGACTTCGTCGCCGCCGCGATCACCGCACTGGCTCCGACCGCCGGATACCGCACCTACGATGTCGTGAACCCCCACGACGACGGCATCTGCCTCGACGACTTCGTCGACTGGCTGATCGAGGCCGGTCACCACATCGACCGCATCGACGACTACGACGAATGGTTCGACCGCTTCACCACCGCCCTGAGCGCCCTACCCGAACCGCGACGCAAACACACCCTGCTGCCGTTGCTGCACGCCTACCGGCATCCGGCCCGCCCGCTGGCCGGCTCGGCGCTGCCCGCCGACGGCTTCCGCGCCGCCGTGCGGGCCGCCGGCATCGGTGGCGCCCCGGACATTCCGCAGCTGGGCCGCGACCTGATCGACAAGTACGTGCGCGACCTTGCTCAGCTCGGACTGTTCGACACCGACTCGGTCTCGGCGTAGCCGACGGGCCGCAACGCCGGGTCGGGGGCGAACGAGGTGAGCCCGACCCGGCGGTACTTGCCGGCCAGCCGTTCGTAGCGGCGGCGGTTGCGAGCCATCGGTGAATCGGTGACGGTGGCGGGCAGCCGGTCGAACGCGGTCCGCAGCAGCGCGGTGAGTACCCGGAACTCGGTGTCGTGGCGGGCTGTCCAGGTGATCGGCATGCGGGCCCGCACCTGCGGGTGCATGATGCCGCACCCGAGCAGCATCACCACATGGCTCAGCACCGGTGAACCCACCCGCCACAGCGGACCGGTGGCCGCGGGCAGGAAATCCGGGCGCGGTGCTTGGCGCACCGACGCGGTGGCCGCCTCGAGTGCCGGGGTCACCCGTAGTTCCTCGGCCGCCATCCGTTCGTAGTGGGCGACCAGTTCGCGATAGTCCTCGATCGGGGCGTTGCGGCCGCGCAGGTGCAGTCCGATTGTCTTGCGCCGGTAGTGATCCCAGACGGCCTGGTTCTGCGCGGCCGTCGGCTCGGTGCCGGTCAACGCGATATAGGCGCCGCGCTGAACGAAGAACGTCGAGTACAGAATCCAGTTCCAGGCCTGCGGCTCGAGCGCCGAATAGCGTTGCCCGTCGGGGCCGACGCCCTTGACCGCACGGTGCAGCAGCATCAGGCGCTCGGCCTCGGCGGCCGCGTCGGCCTCGGTGCCGTGGTAGATGAGCTGGTCGGCGGCGGCGGTGCGCACCGCGCGCGCCCACGGCTCATATCTGGACCGCCCCGTCGCCTCGAGCGCCGCCGACACCGGCGGCAGCATCGGCTGGTCGAACAGCCCGACGGCGAAAAGCCCGAACAGCACCGAACCGCCGACCCGCTCGAATCTCTCGACGGCAGCCGAAACATCGTGCGGCACACCATCATCGGTAGAGGCTGGCTGATGAGACACGGGACAGGTCATCGGTGAACTCCTTTGTTCCGGCGCCGCGACCGCATGGGTCCGGTCGGCACCCTCCGCAATTCTGGTGCCATGCGACACCAGAAACTCGTGTGGTGTCAGCGTGCACCACAATGGGGCCATGGTCAAGACCGAGGACACCGCGACGTCCCCCCGCGCCTACAGGGGAGTGGCGGCCGACGAACGCCGCGCCCGCCGGCGCGCGGCCCTGCTCGACGCCGCCCTCGACCTGCTCGCCGCCGACGGCGCCGCCGCCGTCACCAAACGCGCGGTCTGTGCTCGGGCCAAGCTCAACGACCGCTACTTCTACGAACAGTTCGCCGATCGCGACGCCGTGCTCACCACCCTCGTCGAAGAGCTCACCGCCGAGGGCATCGCCGCCGTCGTCGCGGCCACCCACGCGGCCGAACCCGACATCCACAGCCAGGTCCATGCCGCCGCCGATGCCGCGCTCGGCTTCCTGCTCGACGACCCACGCCGCCACGCGCTGCTGCTCAACGCTCACAGCACCGAAGCCCTCCAGCGGGCCCGGCTCGCCACCCAGCACGCCATCGCACGGGCCATGGCCGCGGTCAGCCGCGAGCTGCACCCGTCACCGATGTCGACGCCGCTGGACACCGACATGGCCGCCTACACGGTGGTCAGCGGCACGCTCGAGCTCGTCGCGGCCTGGATGCGCGGGGAATTCGACACCACCCGAGCTCATCTCACCGACCTGATCGCCCGGCAATTGCTGCAGGTCGAAACCGTCCCCGGCGGCTAGGGGGCGACCATGCGCGCGGCCGCGAGCACGGTCGCCGCGCGCTGGGTCGCCACATGCTCACCACCGGCCTGAGCGGCATGGACGGCGGTGGTGCGGGCCAGGTCGGTGAGCATGCGCAGCAGCAACGCCGCCGGGATGTCGGGGGTCACCAGCCCCTCGCGCTGCCCGCGCCGCAACTCGGCCAGCTTGCTCGCCACCATCTCGCGCAACGCGCGCGCCACCTCCTCCTCGGCCGGTTCCAGATCGGCCCAGGCCTGCAAACGGGCATCGTCGGGATTGGCGAGGAAATGATCGAAGAGACGTCCGACGTACCCGGGCAGATCCTCGGCGCGCATGGCCGTGCGGGCGGAGGCTTCGCTGGCCCAGCGTTCGGTGACGGCGGCGTAGAGATCCTTCTTCCCGGGGAAATAGGCGTAGAGGCGGTCCTTGCTGGCATGCGCGGCCTCGGCGATCCGGTTGATCCGCGCGCCCGCGATGCCGAACTCGGCGAATTCCGCCTTGGCCGCGGCGAGAATTCGCTCCCTGGTTGCCTCACCTGCCGCTCGCATGCGCTGGATGTTACCCCTTGCCGAACCATCTGGTTCGGAACTATGGTCAATCCCGAACCACCTGGTTCGGGTAACGGCGAGACGAGGACACCCATGGCCGAACAGCCACGCTGGCAACAACTCCGGGCACAGAACGAAGGTGTGTCCACCGCCGAACTCGACGAGATCTGGACGCGGCTACGCCCGGCGCGCGCCGAGGACATCCTCGGGCAGTGGCGCGGCGACGCCTTCCAGACCGGTCACCGGCTGTGCAAAGCGCTGCCCGCCAGCCGCTGGTACGGCAAGACCTTCCTGGCCCTCGACGACGCCAAACCACTGATCTGCCGAGCCGAGGACGGCACCCTGTTCTCCAACGTCGAGATGGGGCAGGGCGAGGCGACGCTGTGGAACATCGAGTTCCGCGGTGAGGTCACCGCCACGATGGTCTACGACGGGCGCCCGGTGTTCGACCACTTCAAATGGCTCGACGACAACACCCTGATGGGCATCATGAACGGCCGCCCCGAATTGGTCCTGGCGGGCGGGCAGTACTTCTACTTCCTGCTGGAACGGGACAGCTGATGCGCACCACGGCCGTGCTGTCGCGCGATCCGGCGGCGGACTTCTCCGTCGAGACGGTCGAGATCGACGAGCCGCGCGCCGGGGAGATCCTGGTCCGGATGGCCGCCACCGGCATCTGCCACACCGACCTGGCCACCCGCCGCGCCGGTGCGGTCGACCGGCCGATCCTGCTCGGGCACGAAGGCGCCGGGGTGGTCGAGGCCGTCGGTCCGGGAGTGCGCGCCGTCGGCCCGGGAGACCACGTCGTGCTCACCTTCCGCCACTGCGGCGACTGCGCCAACTGTGGTGCGGGCCGACCCGCCTACTGCCTGCACGCGACCACGCTGAACAACTTCGGCCGCCGCGCCGACGACACCCCTCGGGTATTGGTCGACGGAGCGCCGGTGCTGTCCGGATTCTTCGGACAGTCCAGTCTGGCCGGCTACGCGCTGAGCAGCGAGGACAACACCGTGGTCGTCGACCCGGCGATCGACCCGGCCCTGGCCGCACCGTTCGGATGTGGATTCCAGACCGGTGCCGGCGCGGTCCTCAACGTGCTTCGCCCCGAACCCGGCGCCCGCCTCGTCGTCTACGGCGCGGGCGCGGTCGGCATGGCCGCCCTGCTCGCCGCACGCACGGTGCCCGACGTCGAGGTGGTCGTCGTCGAAACATCCTCCTCGCGCAGGGAACTCGCCCTCGAGCTCGGTGCCCGCGCCGCCGTCGACCCGGCCGGGGAAGCGACGGCGGCACGGGTGCGTGAGCTCACCGGCGGCGGCGCGACCCACGCGGTGGACACCACGGGAATACCGGCCGTGCTCGGCGACGCGGTCGCCGCCCTCGGCATCGGCGCCACCGTGGTCGCCGTCGGTCTCGGCCGCGGTGCCCCGCCCATCGATGTCGGCGACATCGTCTTGCAGGGCAAGACGATTCGTGGCTGCCTCGAAGGCGACAGCGTCGCCGCCACCTTCATTCCCCACCTGCTGGACCTGCACGCGCAGGGCCGCTTCCCGGTCGATCGACTCGTCAGCCGCTACCCCGCTTCCGACATTGCCGCCGCTCTGCACGATCAGCGCACCGGTAAGGTCATCAAGCCGGTGCTGACATGGTGAACGGCCCGACCCGCGAGACCGAGGACAACGCATGACGATTCTCCACAGCGAAGACCTCGCGACCGAACCCGCAGCGAGTGTGGACGCCGCCCGTGCCCAACGGCGCCAGGTGGTGCTCGACGCCGCCCGTGACGTGTTCGTCGCCTACGGTTACCACGGCACGAGCATGGAGGACATCGGCAGCCGCGCGGGCATGAGCAAACCGGTCCTCTACACCCACTACGCGAGCAAACTCGACCTCTACCTGGCGGTCCTGCAGCGCTACCTCGACCGCATGGTGGACGGTGTGCGCAACGCGCTGGCGGGAACCAAGGGTGAACAGAAGGTGCGCCGTGCGGTCGGCGCCTACTTCGATTTCGTCGACGAGGACGCGGGTGGGCACACGCTGGTCTTCGAATCACCGGTGCCGAGCGAACCGTGCGTGCAGTGGCGGGTGCGTGATGCCATGAACACCTGCGCGGTCCTGGTCAGCGCCGAGCTGCGCGCCGCGGGCATGGACGACGTGCGCGCCTTCGCCTGCGCGTTCAGCCTCGTGGGCGCCAGCCACTCCACCGCACGGCACTGGCTCGACGCGGGCCGCCCGATCCCCAAGCACGAGGCCGTCGAGATGACCGTGACGCTGTGCTGGCACGGGCTGTCGTCGGTGGGTGTCGTCAACCGCGACACCAAGGGCTCAGCCCGCTGACGCGGTGAGCGGCAACGGGCTGCCGTCGAGCAGTTCGTCGCTGGGCAGCTGACCGACCAGCACCGCGAGTGCGCGTTTCCAGCGACGGACCACGGCCTCGCGCTCGCCGAGGGTGCCGGTGAGCATGGCCGTCATCGACAGGCCGGTGAGCAGGTCGATGGTGAACTCCACCAGCAGCTCCGCGCGCGGGTCGGCGGCATAGGGCTCCCCGAGCACCTCCAGGTAGAGCCTGCGCATCTCGGTGAACACCCGCTGTTCCTCGTGCACGAGCCGGTCGCGCAGTTCGGCGTCGGTGCGCGCGGCCACCCACAGGTCAAGGGCGGTGAAGAAGGCCGGGCTGTTCAGGTCGCGCCAGGCCAGGTCGACCACCGACTGCAACCGGTCGCGGCCCGGCGGGAGCAGTTCGGCCTCGCGACGGAACTGCTCGAGCCGCTGGTCGACCACCTGGGTGGTGGCCGCGACGAGCAGCTCGGCGCGCGTGGGGAAGTGGTGCTGCACGGTGCCGCGCGCCAATCCGGCGCGTTCCTGCACGGCGCTCACCGTCGTTGCCGCGTAGCCGCTTTCGAGCAGGCACTCGGCGGTACAGGCCAGAATGCGGGCCCGGGTCGAGGCGCGGCGCTGCGCCTGGGTGCGGCGGGGGCGTTGCTCGGTCACGAAAGAAATCGTACGCCCTGCCGAATAGTTGCGCGATACTGTGAGCGCGGTCTCCGACACACCCGGCCGTAACTCGCTATTGACGGGGAAGTCCCGGGCTGGTGAAATCAAGAAACCGTACGCAGTAACTGTTTCCTGCACGAAGGGCTGCGATGACGCAGATCTCCCACCACCGCCGCGGAACCGGCGCACCGATCGTGCTGGTCCACGGTCTCGGCAGCCGATGGCAGGTATTCGCCCCGATCATCGACGCGCTGGCCGCCGAACACGAGGTGATCGCGCTCGACCTGCCCGGCTTCGGCGAGTCCCCGCTCGTTCCCGGCGTGGAACCCGGACCACGCGGGTACGCGACCTGGCTCGCGCAGTGGCTGTCCGACAACGAGATCGAGCGCCCCCACCTGGTGGGCAGTTCGATGGGCGGCGGGATCGCGCTGGAACTGGGTCGCACCGGTATCGCCTCGGCGGTCACCGCGTTCTCCCCGATCGGTTTCTACGACCGAGCCGGACTGCGATGGACCAAGACGCTGCTCACCGGCATGCGCGGCGCCGCGCGGGCGGCGGGCCCGGTCCTGGCTCGATCGATGGACCACCGGGCGGGACGGGTGCTGCTGCTCTCGGCCATGTTCGGCCGCCCGGCCCTGGTCACCCCGGCCGCCGCGCGCCTCGACCTGGCCGGAATCGCGGGGGCGAGCGCGTTCACCGCCGCCCGCGACGACTTCGACAACTACGTGCTGACACCGGACCAGGACTTCGGCGCGCTCACCGACATCCCGGTGACGATCGCCTGGGGTACCCGCGACGTCGTCCTCGTGCACCGCACCCAGAGCGCCCGCGCCCGCGCCGTGCTGCCGTTCGCCCGGCACATCGACCTGCCCGGCTGCGGGCACCTGCCGTTCAGCGACGCGCCGCGCGACTGCGCGCGTCTGATCCTCGAGAGGAACGCATGACACCGTCCATCGCGGTCATCGGCAGCGGTTTCGGCGGCTTGGCCGCCGTCATCGAACTGAAGAAGCGGGGCTTCGACGACATCGTCGTCTTCGAGAAGGCCGACGAGGTGGGTGGGGTCTGGCGCGACAACACCTATCCCGGTGCCGCCTGTGACGTGCCCTCGCCGTTCTACTCGTTCTCCTTCGCACCCAATCCGCGCTGGCCGCACCGGTTCTCGCGGCAACCAGCGATCCTCGACTACATCCGCGGGATCGTGGACACCTACGACGTGCGCCGCCACCTGCGCCTGGGCACCGAGGTGCTCGGCGCCGCCTACGACGACGCGACCGGCAAGTGGACGGTGTCGCTCGCCGGCGGCGAGACCGTGGTCGTCGACGTCGTGGTCTCCGCTGTCGGGCAGCTCTCGCGCCCGGCCCTGCCCGACATTCCGGGACGCGAAACCTTCGGAGGCAGCAGTTTCCACTCCGCGCAGTGGAACCACGACGTGGACCTCACCGGCAAACGCGTCGCGGTGATCGGTACCGGGGCCAGTGCGATCCAATTCGTCCCCGAGATCCAGCCGCGGGTGGGCAATCTGACCGTCTTCCAGCGCACCGCGCCTTACATCATCCCGCGACCGGACCGTGAATTCGGGCGCCTGCACCACCGGATGTTCGAGAAGGTGCCCGCCACCGAGCTGGCCGAACGCGGCACCTGGTACGGCGTCGTCGAAGGGCTCAGCGTGGCCTGGGTCTACGCCAGGCCCCTGGCCCGTGCCGTCCGGGCCTGGTCGAAGTGGCACATGCGCCGCCAGACCAAGGCGGTGCCGGGACTGTTCGAGAAGGTATGGCCCGACTACGACGTCGGCTGTAAACGAATCCTGTTCTCCGACAACTACCTTCCCGCGCTCACCGAGCCGAACGTGGAACTGTGCACCGAGACGATCAGCGAGATCACGCCCACCGGTGTACGCACCGTCGACGGACGTGAGCACGGGGTGGACGTCATCATCTGGGGGACCGGTTTCAAGACCACCGAGTTCCTGGCACCCATGACGATCACCGGAGCGGGCGGCCGCACGCTCGGCCAGGAATGGCAGGCGGGAGCGCGCGCCTACTACGGCGTCACCGTGCCCCGGTTCCCGAATCTGTTCATCATGTACGGGCCCAACACCAACACCGGTGGCGGCTCGATCATCTACTTCCTCGAGGCACAGGCGAAATACCTCGGCCGCTACGTCGCCCATCTCGCGGCGACCGGTCGACCCCTCGCCGTGCGTCCCGAGGTGGAGAAGGCCTACGACGCCCGCATTCAGGAACTCCTGGCAGACAGTGTGTGGAGCCGGTGTTCGTCCTGGTACCGCCAGGCCGACGGCCGCATCACCACCAACTGGCCCCTGCTGGGAGTCCAATACCGCAAACAGGCGCGGTTCGATCCCGCCGATTACGAGGTGATGGTTCCATGACCAGCTACGACTACGACGTGATCGTCGTCGGCTCCGGATTCGGCGGCAGCGTGACCGCCCTGCGCCTGACCGAGAAGGGCTACCGGGTAGGTGTGCTCGAATCCGGTCGCCGCTGGAACGCCGAGGACTACCCGAAGACGAACTGGAATGTGCCCAAAGCGATCTGGGCACCGCGGCTCGGGCTGACCGGGCCGCAGCGCATCAGCGCGCTCGGCAAGTGCCTGGTGTTCAGCGGTTCCGGTGTGGGCGGTGGTTCGCTCATCTACGGCAACACCCTCTACGAGCCGCTGCCCGAGTTCTACCGCGACCGCGCCTGGTCGCACATCACCGACTGGAAGTCCGAACTCGCCCCCTACTACGACCAGGCCAAACGAATGCTCGGCGTGGTCGAGAACCCGAAGCTGGGGCCCAAGGACGACGTGCTGCTGCAGGTCGCCACCGATCTCGGTGTGGCCGACACCTTCCACCGCACCCACGTGGGCGTGTTCTTCAACGAAGGCGCTGAAGGGGTCGAGGTGGAGGACCCCTACTTCGGTGGCGCCGGACCGCGCCGCGCGGGCTGCATCCACTGCTCGGAATGCTTCACCGGCTGCAAACACAACGCCAAGAACACCACCACCCTGAACTACCTGCACCTGGCCGAAAGCCAGGGCGCGCAGGTGCATCCGCTGACGACGGTCACCTCGGTGACCCCCGACGGCGCAGGCGGATACCGGGTGGAGACCGTGCGCTCCAACGGCCTGCTGCGCAAGGACCGCCGCACCTTCACCGCCGAACAGGTGGTGTTCGCGGCCGCCGCGCTCGGCACCCAGAAGCTGCTGCACACCCTGCGCCGCAACGGCACCTTGCCCGAATTGTCTTCGCGCGTCGGCGAATTGACGCGCAGCAATTCCGAGGCGATCATCGGCGTCACCAGCAAGACCCGCCGCGACTTCGCCCAGGGCGTGGCCATCACGTCCTCGATCCACCCCGAACCACAGACCCACGTGGAGGTCTGCACCTACGGCAAGGGGCAGAACGCGCTGTTCGTACAGACGGTGCCGATGGTCGACGGCGGGGCGTTCCGGTTCCTGCGACTGCTGCTGACCATGCTGCTGCATCCGGTGCAGTTCCTGCGCTCGCAGAACGCGCGCGGCGCGTCGGAGCGATCGGTGATCCTGCTGGTGATGCAGTCGCTGGACAATTCGCTCACCTCGTACCTGAAGGGGCGACGGCTCGTCACCAAACAGGGTGCGGGAGAACCCAATCCGGAGTGGATCCCGCTCGCCCACGACATCGCCCGCCGTTACGCCGACAAATCCGACGCCATCACGGGCAATATCGCCACCGACATCTTCAACATCCCCGCCACCGCCCACTACATCGGCGGCTGCACCATCGGCGATTCCCGCGACACCGGTGTCATCGACCCCTACCAGCGTGTGTACGGGTATCCGGGGCTGCACATCGCCGACGGCAGCGCCATCACCGCCAACCTCGGCGTGAACCCGTCACTGACCATCACCGCCCAGGCCGAACGCGCCATGGCGTTCTGGCCCAACAAGGGTGAGCCCGACCCACGCCCCGAGCTCGGGGCCGCCTACCGGCGCATCACTCCCGTCGCGCCACGCCGCCCGGCCGTCCCCGCGGACGCCCCCGGCGCCCTGCGCCTGCCCGTCTGAGAGGAACCCGCATGTCCGCCGCCGACCGTCTGGCAGCACTCGAACCCGCCTGCCGCCGCGACGACGCGCTCGCCCTGTTCGACAGCCTCCCACCCGTCGCGCCCACCGACCTCACCGGCCGTTGGCACGGCCGCGAGCTGGCCACCGGCCACCGGCTCGACGGCCTGCTCGCGGCCTCCGGTTGGTACGGCAAACAATTCGACGGCCCCGACAACGTTCACCCGCTGCTGTTCGCGACCCCCAAGGGCGACATCTTCCCGGTCGACCCGAAACGCATCCCCCTGGGACTGGTCGACAAGATCCCCACCGCCGTCGTCGAGCAGACCCGCCGACGCCTCGACCTGCTGGCACCCACGCTGCGCACCGCCCGGCACCGCGCCCGCCTGCGGGAAATCAACCACCGGGGCACCGTCACCACCGCGATGATCTACGACCATCTGCCCATCATCGACACCTTCCGCCGCGTCGACCCCACCACGGTCCTGGGCATCATGGACTACCGCCGCCTCCCGGACCCGTACTTCTTCATCCTCACCCGCGACTGACCGCGCAGGTCATCGCGCGAACGCGACACCGGCCCCCACACCGACGACCATCGCCCCACCGACACCGCCCACAGCCTCGAGCCGGCGCGGTGACCGCGCGAACCATCCCCGCGCGGTCGCCGCGACGACGGCCCACACACCGTCGCAGGTCAGCTGGATGAGGAGGAAGATCGCGCCGAGAATCAGCATCTGTACCGGCAGCGGTCCGGCGTCGGTGGCGGTGAACTGCGGCAGGACCGCGCCGAAGAACACCGCCGTCTTCGGGTTGGTGGCGCCGACGATGAAACCCTGCCGCATCGACCGGCCACCGCCGTCGGTGCTCGCGGTGAGCACCAGCTTCTTGCGGTCACGGATCGCTGTGATACCCAGGTAGATCAGATAGAGCGCGCCGATCACCTTGACCGCCGTGAACAGGATCGTCGAGGTCATCAGCACGGCGCCGAGTCCGAGAGCGACCACGGCCAGGGGTATGACGGAACCGGCGACCGAGCCGAGGACCGACAGCAGTGCCTGCCTGCGCCCCAGCGTCAGCGCGCGCCCGATCGCGAACAGCACATTCGGGCCGGGGATCACGATGATGAGCAACGCCGCACCGGCGAAGGCGATCACATGGGGGATCGGCACCATCAACCGAACTTAACAGCGCGCCCTCCGCGACGGCACAGATCGGCGTGCATCGGGAACCACGCCGGGGGGTCGGACGGCCCGGTTGTGTCGCCACCGGTTTGCCGGGTATCTGCCGTTCATGGCACATTTTCGTCGCTGGGGAGCTGTCTACCTGCTGATGTTGCTGTTCATCGGCTCGTGGGGCGCGCAGTTCGTGTTCCAGCTCATCGAGTATCGCAACACTCAGCAACAGCAGGGACAACCATTCCAGTGGTCGGGGTATTGGCCGGAGTTCTTGGCCAGCACCTTCGAGAACTGGCAGAGCGAATGGTTCCAGCTGGTCTTCCAGGCCGTGCTGTTGCTCGGGGCCAAGCACTGGATTTTCCGGGTCGATGCCGAGAACGCCGAACGCATCGAATCCAAGATCGACGATCTGCGCGCCTATCTGGTCCCGCCCGAGCGGCAGACCGAGGTGCCAGGAGACTGACACCGGCGCGCCCGGCCCGCGGTGCGGACCGGGCGCGACAGGCTCATCCGCGCGGTTCGATCCGATCCCACGCGCGGTGCTCAGCCAGGTCGGTGACCACCTGTGTCACGGTCTGCGGCGCCTCGGCCACGGTGACACCCGGCGCGTCGGCATCGACACCGTTACGCTGCAGCAGACTCGCCGCCGCACCGACCGCCGCGATCGCCTTCCCGTGCCGCCACATCTCGTTGACCAGCACATCCACCCTCGGATCGATCGGCGCGCCCAAGGCGATCAACGCGTCGAACTCGATCGAGCGCATCGTGGCGAACGTGCGGTCGACCTTGCGGCCCTCCACTTCACCACCGTGCGCGGCGACCAGCAACGGCCGCACCTTGGCCTGTTCCAGATCGGCGCACACCTGCTGCACGGCCCCACCGGAACTGGTCTCGTCCACCAGCACCGCCACGGTCCGTCCGTCGACCGGGAACGCACCGCGCTTCTGCGACAGCGCCGGACTCGGCGCCAGCTCGACGGTGTTCGCCGTCGGCGCGGGCACATCGACACCGAGCTGATTGGCCACATACCCGGCCAGCTGTTCGTCGACATTGACCAGCATCTGCACCGCACGCTCGCGAACCGTCACCGACGTGCACTTGCCCAGTTCGAACGAGAAGGCATCGGCCAGGCGGTGCTGCTCACCGTGGGTGAGGCTGCGATAGAACATGCGCGGCTGCGAGAAGTGATCGGCGAACGCCACCTGCGCCTTGTCGGTGTTCGCCGAGGTGCGCAGCTTCGCCTGCGGCGGCGGAATCGGGGTCGGCGATTCGACATAGGCCTCACCGGCGAAACTCGCCGCGTACGGGCACCCGCCGTCGAGCGAATTCGGTTTGTACGGCGCAATGCCCGTGTGCACCGCGGTCTGGTGCATGCCGTCGCGGAACATGTCGTTGACAGCGGTGTGGGGCGTATTGATCGGCAGCTGCGCGAAATTCGGCCCGCCGAGCCGGCTGAGCTGAGTGTCGAGATAGGAGAACAACCGGCCCTGCAACAGCGGGTCGTCGGTGACCTCGATACCGGGCACCAGATGACTCGGGCAGAACGCCACCTGTTCGGTCTCGGCGAAGAAATTCACCGGATTCGCCGTCAGCCGCAGGGTGCCGATCACCTGCACCGGCACCAATTCCTCCGGCACGATCTTCGTCGGATCCAGCAGGTCGATATCTTCGAACACCTGCTCCGGGGTGTCGGGAAAGACCTGAACACCCAGATCCCACTCCGGGAAATAACCCGCCTCGATCGCATCCGCCAGATCGCGGCGATGGAAATCGGGATCGAATCCCGCGGTGAGCTGCGTTTCCTCCCACAGCATCGAATGCACACCCAGGCGCGGCTTCCAATGGAACTTCACCAGGCTCGTGGCACCGTCGGCGGCGACCAACCGGAAGGTGTGGACACCGAATCCCTCCATCATCCGCAGCGACCGCGGCAACCCACGGTCGGACATATTCCAGAAGGTGTGCGCGGTGGCCTCGGTATGCAGGGAGACGAAATCCCAGAACGTGTCGTGCGCGGACTGCGCCTGCGGGATCTCCCGGTCCGGATGCGGTTTGGCCGCGTGCACCACATCGGGAAACTTGATCGCCTCCTGGATGAAGAACACCGGAATGTTGTTGCCGACGAGGTCGTACACGCCTTCCTCGGTGTAGAACTTCGTCGCGAAACCGCGAGTATCGCGCACGGTGTCGGCCGAACCACGCGAACCGAGCACCGTGGAGAATCGTACGAACACCGGTGTGCGGGCATCGGCGGCGAGGAATTTGGCGCGAGTCAACGAGGCGGCGGCACCGTTGGACACGAAGACACCGTGCGCACCGACACCACGCGCGTGCACGGCCCGCTCCGGAATGCGTTCGTGGTCGAAATGGGTGATCTTCTCGCGCAGGTGGAAGTCTTGCAGCAGCACCGGCCCACGGGGTCCGGCTTTGAGTTGGTGGTCGGTGTCGGCTTGGCGCAGGCCCTGCGGAGTGGTGAGCGCGTCACCCTGCTGGGCCCGGACATTCGCCTCACCCGGAACGGGTGCGCCGGTGGGACTGCGCAGCTCCGGGCCCTGTTGGTCCGGATTCGGGCCGGGCGGCTCGCACTGCCCGCCGTCTTCGTCCGGCGGCACCGGCGGGCGCGTGAACTCCGGGGGAATGTGCTGCTGCTCTGTCATCTATGCGCAACCCTTCTGTCCTGGATCGACGTGCTCGCATCGGGAGAACACCTTCTGGCGGATACCGCCTCGAGGAGTCGGCAAACCACACGATTGGGCTGTCGGATCAGGGGTACGCGCAGACCAGCGGATCCCATCGAAAGGACGGCCCGGCCATGAACGATGCCGCTCTCCCTCATCATCACAAATTTCCCGACACCGAACGCACTACCCGCTCGCATGTCGGCGAATCCATCGAAGACGCTTGGAACTGGCCAGGGCTGATCTTGATCGGCCTCGGCGTCGTGTTGCTGGCACTCACCCTCACCGCGGCCGGATACGGATTCGAAGGGTGGGCGGTGATCGCCGGAATTCTGTGCGTGGTGTGTCTGCTCGGCGGCGTGGGTATCGTGCTCGCCGAACACCGCCGGATCAAAGCCCGCGAAGGGCTGCGATTACGCGACCCCTGCGGGCACTGACCTGTTTGCCGTTGCTGATGGGAGGTAGTCCGATCGGAGACCCCGTTCCCGGCGAGGAGGACTTCGATCATGGGATTTCCCGAACAGCAGCAGCAGGTTCCCGGCATCCAATCGAAAATGGACCCCGTGCCCGATTGCGGGGAGAACAGTTACCAGGGATCGGGCAAATTGACGGGCAAAGCCGCTGTCGTCACCGGTGCCGACAGCGGAATCGGACGTGCCGTCGCCATCGCCTACGCCCGTGAAGGCGCCGATGTCCTCATTTCCTATCTCGACGAACACGACGACGCGAAAGAAGTAGCCGACCTGGTCACCCAGGCCGGCCGCCGTGCCGTGCTGATGGCCGGCGACCTCTCCGACGCCGCGCACTGCCGTGCGGTGATCGACAAGGCCGTCGAGGAATTCGGTCGAGTCGACGTGCTGGTGAGCAATGCCGCCTTCCAGATGTCGCACGACGACATCACCGAGATCAGCGACGAGGAATTCGCCTACACCTTCGCCCTCAATGTCGGTGCCTACTTCCACCTGGTGAAAGCTGCGCTGCCCCATATGCGTCCCGGTTCGTCGATCATCGGCAGCTCGTCGGTGAACTCCGACATGCCCTCCCCGACGCTGGCCCCGTATGCCGCCACCAAGGCCGCCATCGCCAATTTCTCGGCCAGCCTCGCACAGATGCTGGGGGAGAAGGGAATCCGGGTCAACAGCGTGGCCCCCGGCCCGATCTGGACACCGCTGATCCCGTCGACGTTCCCGACGGAGAAGGTGAGCAAGTTCGGTGACGACACCCCGCTCGGGCGGGCCGGTCAGCCCGCCGAACTGGCCCCGGCCTATGTGCTGCTCGCCGCCGACGACGGCAGCTACATCTCCGGTGCCCGTATCGCCGTCACCGGTGGACGCCCGATCCTCTGACCCCGACCCGGCCTACCGGTGGCTCACTGGTAGGCCGGGTACTGGTTCGCCCGCAACAACCGGGCCAGATGCGCGGCATTACGCGCCATCGCCGCCGTGGTCTTGCGTACCGCCTCCGGGGTGTCGGGCAGATCCTTGAAGTCGGTGCCGCCCATCGCTTCCCCGTTCCAGTAGGTGCAGCCCTGGGCCGGAATGGTGAATCCGATGTCGTCGAGGGCCTGGAAGGTGTCGGCCACGATCTTGTGCGCACCGTCCTCGTTCCCGACAACGGCCGCGATCCCGACCTTGCCCAGCATGACGGGCCTACCCGCGTCGTCGGTATCGGACAGTTCAGCATCCAGACGTTCCAGCGCGCGCTGCGCCACCGAGGACAGATGACCCAACCAGGTGGGCGTCGCGAGCAGGACGATATCGGCGTCGATGATGCGACGCCGGATCTGCGGCCACTCGTCGCCCTCGCCCTCGTCGGCACTCACCCCCGGCCGCACCTCGAAATCGGCGATACGCACCGTCGACCCGGCCACATCGTTGGCGGCCAGCTCGGCCAGCACCTGATCGGCCATGAGCTGACTGCTGGATTCGGCGGGCGACGGCTTCAATGTGCAGACCAGCGCCACTGCGCGCAACTGTTCGGCGGCCACGACAACACTTCCTCTCGCTCGATGATCAGGACTGGCGGACAACCCGGATGTTGTGCAACTGCGGGTCGCTGGCATCGGGCACATTCATTCCCGCCTCGACACCGGAACGCAGGTACTCCACGACCGTGTCACCGATCCGTTCACCCGGCACGATCGCGGGAATGCCGGGCGGGTAGGGCGTGAGCTGTTCGGCGGCGATCCGGCCCGGCGACTTGTCGATGGGCACCATCTCGGTGGGGGCGAAGAAGGCGTCCCGCGGCAGCATCACCGAGTCGAGTTGCAGATCCTGCGGGGACGGCAGCGTGATGTGGTGCGGTGCGGGGTCCAGACCGGCCCGGCGCCACAGCGCGAGCGCGTCGATGAGGGCCTCTGCGGAGGTATCGTCGTCGGCCGTCGACATCGTCGCCAGGACCCGCCGGTGATCGCTGAGGCCCACATCGAGATGGTGGTGTTCGCGCAGCCAGTCGGCCACCTCGTACCCGGTGGCACCCGTCTCGGAGACATCGACGAGGATTTGCAGCAGATCCAGGTCGTGGGAGGCCTCCACCCCGAGCAGCTCGTCGTGCATCACCGTCAGGCCGCTGATCCGATCGATCTCGGCGCGGGTGCGTTTGGCCAGATCGAGTGCCTGCCCCAGCAGGTCGTGCCCGAATTCGACCATCTGCCTTCGCCATCCGTCGAGCGCGGCGTAGATCAGCACGTTCGGGCTGGTGGTCATCAGCAGATCCGCGCAACGGCGCAACCGGCCCGGATCCACGAGATCGCCCTGCAGGTGGAACACCGAACCCTGTTCGAAACCCATGCCCATCTTGTGCACGCTCACCACGCACACATCGGCGCCCACATCCATTGCCCACGTGGGTAATTCGGGATGGAACGGCAGGTGCGCGCCCCACGCCTCGTCGACGATGACGGGTTTGCCGCGTGCATGGCACACCTCGGTGATGCCACGCAGATCCGCGCAGGTGCCATACGGGCTCGGGCACACGATCACCGCGCCCGCCGCGTCCGGATGCTCCTGCCACGCCTGTTCCACCTCCTCCGGTGACGGCGGATGGGAGAAGTGGCGTTCGGCGTCCCAGCGCGGGCTGATCCAATGCGGCTGGACGCCGGAGAAGATCAGGCCGGCGACGATCGACTTGTGGCTGTCGCGCGCCACCAGCAGTCCGCCGTCGTTTCCGCCTGCCACCGCCATCATCGCGGCCTTGACCGACAGCGAGCTGCCGCAGGTGGAGAAGAACGCCGTCTCGGCGCCGACGGCGTCGGCCATCAGGTCCTCGGCCTCGGTGAGGTAGCCGTTGCGTGCGAGCCGGTCATCGAGCCCGCCGTTGGCCAGCAGATCGGCGGCGAAGGCATCGGCGCCGAGCGCCGCGAGAACCCGGTCGTCCACCCCTCGGCCCTGCCGATGCCCGGGCGGGGTGAACCCGTACCGGTGTTTGTTGCGGTAGTCGGCGACCGCGGCGACGAGCGGGGCTGTGCTGTGGTCCATGCCCAGGTAATAGCCGATCGGTCGCACCCGAAACGACGGTGTGTAGCTGCCCCGGCGGGGGGTATCCGCCCGACGACCCGCGTTTCCGACCAAGTGAGGAGGCTGCGATGACGACCCCGATGTCGACCAGCCCACCCATTCCCGAACCGCGAGACCCGATTCCGCCCACCCCCGATCCGGCGCCCCCGCCGGATCCCGGACGGCCACCACCGCCACCGGAGCCGGGTCATCCGCTGCCCGGCGACCCACCACCCGGACCGGGTCCAGGACAACCACCACCCCCGGATGTCCCCGACCCGTTTCCCCCGATTCCCACACCGGGCGAACCACTTCCCGAACCGGGCGCGGCGGCATCGTGCTGAGCGCCGCGCCGGGTGGGCGGACGCGATCGGGCACTGAGCGCGTACACGTGTCCCGGTCGCGAGATACTTCAGGAATGAAGAACAGTGAGGGTCTTCCGACCGGCGGCGCGCAGTCACTGCGGCGCGTGCTCGGCGAGGGCAGGGCGCAGGACGCGGGCGGATTCAAGTTCTGGTTCGCCGACCAGCGCTGGGAATGGTCCGACGAGGTTGCCCGCATCCACGGATACGAGCCGGGCACCGTCCACCCCACGACCGCACTGTTGTTGTCGCACAAGCACCCCGAGGACCGTGCCCACGTCGCCACCATGATCGAGAAGTCGGTCACCGAGGGCGAACCGTTCTGCAGTACCCACCGCATCATCGACACCACCGGCGTCGTACACGACGTGATCGTCGTGGCCGATCAGATGGTCGACGACCACGGAACCGTCATCGGCACCACCGGCTACTACATCGATGTCACCGACACCCTCGAGCGGCGCCGCAAGGAAACCCTCGACGACGAACTACCGAGCCTCTACGCGTCGCGCGCCGTGATCGAGCAGGCCAAGGGCGCGGTGATGCTCGTCTACGGAATCAGCGCCGAGAAGGCGTTCGACGTACTCACCTGGCGCTCACAGGAAACCAACACCAAGCTCCGTGCGCTGGCCGGGCGCCTGGTCGCCGAACTCGGTTCGCTCACCGATGTGTCCGGCGTTCTGCGCACCCGCTTCGATCATCTGCTGCTCACCGTCCACGAACGGGCCGAACAGCACGAGAAGGGCGCGGACTAGACGACGTCACGGTCGGGTAACCTGCGACCACGACAGGCAACACAGGGAGGCGGCATGCGAGCGGAGGATCGCGAGACCGCGCCCCGGTCGACAACGGTCGGGTTTCAGGTACCGGCGGAGCTCGAGCAGCTCACCATGGTCCACGCACTGGCCGAAACAGTCCTGCTGGTAGGCGGTTTCGCGCTCGACGAGGTCACTGATCTGCTGCTGGCGCTCGACGAGGTGGTGACCGCCCTCGTCCTAGCCGCCGCACCGGAGGCCCTGATCGATTGCGCGTTCACCGGGGGCGGCGGGGCACTCGGAGCACGGGTCTCGACCGTGGCGCGCAGCGACGAAGCGATCGACGAGGACGCCTTCGGCTGGCATGTCGTCGCGACCCTCACCGACGCGCTGCGCACCGAATACGGCCCGTTCGACGCGGTCCGCAACGGCTATCCGACCACCGTCGAATTCGGCTGGATCCGCCGTTCGCACGGGCCGAACGGTGGGTGATGCGGAGACAGGGACCGAAAGCGTAGGCTTAATCCGCATACAGATCGGGTAATCCAGAAGCATCCGACCCCACGGAATCGGAGGCACATGTGATGACGACTGCTCAAGCGACAACAGCCAACGACTCGACTGTCCGACGCTCCCACTCAAAAGGTGACAGCTACGACAACATCGAACCGTGGTTCGAGAAGCTGCAGGCACTTTCCCCGAACGACCCCCAGCGTGAACCCCTCCGCGAAGAGGTGATCAGGCTGTGCCTTCCCCTTGCCGACCACATCGCCCGCAAATTCGCCGGGCGCGGTGAACTCTTCGACGACCTCGAGCAGACCGCCCGCGTAGGGCTCGTGCTCGCCGTCGACCGCTATGACGTCAGCCGCGGCTCCTCGTTCCTCTCCTTCGCGATCCCCACCATCATGGGCGAGGTTCGCAGGCATTTCCGCGACCACACCTGGGCTGTGCGCGTCCCGCGCAGGCTCAAGGAGATCCAGCTGCGGATCGGTCCGGCCACCGAAGAACTCTCGCAGCGACTCGGGCGCGTGCCCAACGCCCGCGAACTCGCCGACGAACTCGAGGTCGACCTGGTCGAGGTCACCCGCGCGCTGGTCGCGGGCAACGGCTACCAGACCAACTCCATCGACGGAGTCACCCAGGACGACCGCGACAACTCCTCGCAGCCGATCACCGAGACCCTCGGCGCCGAGGAACACTGCTACGAGCTCACCGAGGACGCGATGGCGGTGCGCCCGCTGATCGCGGCCCTGCCCGAAGAAGAGCGCGACGTTCTGATCATGCGGTTCTTCGAGTGCAAGACCCAGAACCAGATCGCCGAACACCTCGGTGTCTCCCAGATGCAGGTCTCGCGCATCCTGTCGCGCACCTTGACCTCACTGCGCGAGCAGGCACTCACGGAGCCGACTGCCGTGCCGTGACAGCAGCGGCCGCGCGTGCCAGAATTGCCTTAGGTTGAGACTTCCAGCCGACCCCGGTATTCGTGCTATCCACATCCGGAACGTCGGTTGCGTGGTGGCATGAAAATCCGGAATCCCCTGTCGTCCAGGAGGTTCTATGTCTGTCGTCACGGACCCGCGACGCTCGAGCAGGTTGCGTTGGTACCGCGGCTCCGCGGCGCACGACGAAGCCCTGCTCCGCGTCGATCCCGGCAGACAAGGCTGCTGGGTGTTGCGGGCGGGAAGTGAACTGGACGCGGCAAGGCAGCCGCAATTCTGTGCTCTGCTCGACCGTGCGGTGCGCTCGGGCGCCCAAGTGGTGGTGCTCGACCTGCGTGGCACCGATTTCCTCAGTATCCGGCTGGCCGCATTGCTCGGGCCCGCCAAAGCCAACGCGTGGCAGCACGGGGTCGAGCTGCGGTTACTCATCGGCAGCCTGGAGGTGGAACGCGCCTTGGAGCTGGCGGGCGTGCGCCCGCTGTTTCGTCACTACAGCTGCGTCGACGACGCCTCCGAACACCCCGTAGATGTTTGACCGGCCGACCGGCGGGTAGGCGCAGTGGGATCGACCCACCCGGAACCACCCGATATCGGTGAGGAGGCTACGTCGTGGCTTCGAGCGAGCGGACCGTCGCGGATTCGGCCCACGCGACCTCGACCCACCTGCGGATCGACGCCGACCTCGGACAACTGGTCATGGTGCGGGCGGTCGCCGAAACGGCCGCCCACCTGGCCGGGTTCACGCCCGACGAAATCGCCGATATCCGGGTCGCGGTCGACGAGGCGGCGACCAGCCTGATCCTCGCCGCCGTACCCGGCACCCGCCTGCACTGCGATGTCAATGCCGACGGTTTCCGCCTGCGGATCGCCGTGCAGGCACTGTGCGTCGAGCCCGACCCGGTCGACGAGAACGCCTTCGGCTGGAACGTGCTACACAGCATCACCGATCATCTGAGCACCGGTTCGGACCGTGATCGCGGTGAGCTCGACGGCTTCCCGGTGACGATCACCTTCACCCGGGTACGGCGGGTGCCTGCAGTTCACTGAGCAGTGAACTGCGCCCGGCGCGCCAGCACTCGAGCACCTGATCGGCGAACCGGTCCTCGAGCAGGTCGGTGGCCTGGATCCCGAAAACGATGCTCGCGGCCGAATCAGGTTCGGTGCGCAGCAATTCGGCGATGACGTCGCGCCGCATCACCTGTTCGTGCACGGCATCGGCTTCGACGTGCTCGGTGTAGAAGCCGATACAGGCGGGGTGGGGGAGCAGGGTGCGGGCCAGCTCCGCCAGGCGAGCCGACGCCGGTGAGGAGGTGATCTCGTTGGCCGCGAAATGGCCGACCGACGCGGCACGCAGACCACGGTGCAGACCGAACAGCGACATCATGTTCACCAGCACCAGCATGGGAGCGGGCACCTCGTCGAGATAGTGCAGATAGCCGGGCTCCAGACCGGCGCCCGCGAGCAGATCCGCGTAGAGGCGCGCGTGCACACGGTCGCCGTGGCCGCTGCCGTATTCGTCGAATTCGACAGCGACCAGCGCGGCTTTCGCCTGCCCACGCAGGCGGGGGATCACCCAGGCGTAGGGGTCGGCCTCGATGTGGTGGTAGATCGAGCGGTGCACGAAGTACTCCCGCAACTGCCCGGGAGTGCCCTGTTCGGCGAGGTAGGCCGCGATCCCGCCGGGCGCCGACGGCTCGAGCAACCGGTCGAGCTCGGCGTCCACGTCGTCACCGCCGGGCACATCGGCCCGCATGGCGGCGAGGAAGCGCTGTTCGAGACCTCGGCGCAGGCCCAACAGCCCCGGATCCCACTCCCAGTCCTCGTCTACCCCGGCGAAGCCCTGGTAGTGCAGTTCGTAGCACGTGTGCAACGCCAGTGCGGCGTCCTCACCGTAGGGATCGGTGCCGGGGTCGGCCGGAACAGCCGAACCCGGTGCGCGCGTGAGGGTTTCGATCAGGGCGGCCGACAGTTCGCCCCGGGGGACAGGCAGGGCGCGCCCGAGGGTGACAGTGCTGGTCATCAGGTGCTGCTTTCGTTGGTACGCCGGCGTCGGCGCCGGTGGCTGGTATCGCACAGCGGGTAGGTGGCCGAGCGCTTGCACAGGCACAGCGCGACCTGGAAACGGTCACAGTGCAGCACCGTTCCCTCACGGGTCACCAGGTCGACGGGGCCTTCGATCAGGGCCGGCCCGTCGGTGAGGACCACCCGCCTGCGATCAGGCGGGTTCCCCGACGGCGGGGCAGCAGTTTCGTTCGACACGGATCACCACCAATTCCTCGTCACGCTGGTCCTTCGTGATCAGCCCACGTGCCGCCAACCGCCGCGCCCGCGACCGCAGCACCGGTCCGAACGGCACCTTGTCCACCGCTACCACCTGCGCCTCGGCACCGCCCGCCCGCAACTGGTCCAGGCTGCGATCGGGGTCGCTGATCGCCGAGTGCACGATCAGCCCGACCCCGTTGTCGGTGAGCAGATCGGGCAGGGTCGCACACAACCGGTCGAGCACGCTGCGTCCGGTGGGGCCCGCGTCCCAGGCCAGCGCCCGGCCGCGTCCCACCTCGCGTTCGGCGGGCACGTACGGCGGGTTCGCCAGCACCACGTCGAAGCGCGGCAACCGCGCCGCGGCGGAGAAGTCACCGTGCAGCAACTGCACGGCCACACCACGCAAACGGCAGTTCAGCCAAGTGGAGGCCAGCGCCCGTCGCGACAGGTCGACGGCCGTCACACTCGCGGCCCCCGCTTTCGCCGCGGCCAGCGTGACGACGCCGGTGCCGGCGCACAGTTCGAGAACCCGACCGTTGCGCAGGTGGGGGACCGCGCGCAGCGCATCGGCAAGCATCCATGTATCGGCCTGGGGTCGGTACACACCCGGCGCCCGGAGAATCATCATTTCTGCGCCTTCACCCGCCGGTGCTCGGCCACGACCAGCGCAGTTCCCGCGAGCAGGCACGCCACGCAGGCCACGCCGCCGATGACCGCCCAACCGCCGAAGCCGTAGCCTGCGGCGGTGAGGGTGATGCCGAGCAACGCCAACCCGACCCCGATCAAGATCAGGCCGGGCCAGTTCCTCGTGTCCTCGATAGATTCGCCCGCGTGCGGCCTGATCGTGCGTGATTCATCGGGGAAATCGCGGTCTGGCTGGTTCATCGAGCGCATCCTTTCGCAGGGACAACACAGTCCTGAGGGCGGAATGCCCCGTCGACAGGGAACCAATCAGCAACCAGTGAGGGCCTGCTCACACCCTGCCGAACTACGCGGTGATGATGTCGATCATGAAGCGCGCGCCCGTTTCGCACCGCAATTCTGGCCAACTCGTGACCGGACGATAATGCTCGTCGACGGCGCCGGAAGCTGTGTTGTGAGCCGCTCAGGGGTGCAGCGTCGGGGCGTAGACGAGTTCCTGGGTGTTGCCGTCGAGGGTGCGGCTCTCGAGCAGTTCGAGGTCGAAGTCGGCGGCGTCCTGGAAGATGGGTTGCTGCCCGGTCTTGCCGGTGATCACCGGGAACACCGTCACCTGCACCCGATCGACCAAGCCCGCTGCCATCAGCGTCCGGTTCAGCGAGAGGCTGCCGTGCGAACGCAGTGGGATGTCGGATTCGGCTTTGAGCCGGGCGACGACGTCCACCGCGTCGCCCGCGACGACGTGCGCGTCGTGCCAGTCGAGAGGTTCGCGCAGCGTGCTCGACACCACGGTCAGCGGCATGTTCATCATCCGGACGACCCACGGGTCGAAGATCTCCGGGTTTTCCGAGGCCCCGGCCACCAGTTCGGTGAATTCGCGATAGGTGTTGGCGCCGAAGATCATCCGCTGCTCGTCGCGGTAGAGGTCGAGGCGGTGATCGAGCAGTTCGGGGCCCTGTTTGCCCCAGTATCCGCCCCAGTCGCCGCTGGTGGAGGCGAAGCCGTCCAGGGTGGAGAAGACGTCGAAGGTGTAGGTGGCGCTCACGGTGGGCTCCTCGGGTCGCGTCGGCTTTATCAGTGCAGACGGCAGCCGGACGCCGAACTCATCGCGCGAAACCCCTTCCCTCGCTGACTATTGTCAACTAAAGTCTGCTGCGATCGCAGAAACAGCGGAAGGTGTCAGATCATGTCGGCAGTCAAACAACAGGTCCTCGAACTCGGTGGGGCGTTCATGATGTCGCGCGAGGCGCGGCAGTTCGGGACCGACGTCGGGGTGCCCGGATTCCACGGCCCCTACACACGTGGCCGCGGCGGGGTGCTCGGGGAGGTCGACGCCGATGTCGTGGTCGGCGCGTTCGGCTTCTTCGAACCCGAATGTATCCGTGCCGCATGGAAATCCGTTCCCCTGCCCGCCGCCGAAGCGGCCACCGGCTATCTCGCCGCCTGCCACGAATTCGGCCGCCGCAGGCTCGCCGGCTTCGACCGATCCGAACGCCTCGCCGAGCTGCTCGGCAAGGTTGCCGACGCGGCCGAGCCCACCGCCGTTCCCCTGTTCGCGGGCTGGCGGGCCATGCCACTGCCCGACGACGGTCGAGCGGCGGTCCTGCAGCTCACCCACGTCCTGCGTGAACTGCGGGGCGGCCTGCACCTGGTCGCCGTCCTCGCCCAGGGCCTCACCCCGCTGCAAGCCGTCCTCATCGCCGGTTCCCCGATCGCCGACGGTCCCACCCACGCGCAGCGGCTCGGCTGGTCCGAACCCTTCGAACCGATCACCGACGACATGCGGCAGCGCTGGGCGGCGGCCGAGAAACTCACCGACGAACTGGTTTCCCCGTTCTTCGCGGTCCTCACCGAGGCCGAGAGTGCCGAGCTGGCCACCCTGATGGGCGAGGCGCACCGAGTCGCGTTGTCGCGCTAGTTTTGTCGAATCCCGTGTGGGGCGCCGAATCCGGCGACCCACACGGGATTTGTCGTGTCTGGCGGCCGCCCGTAATCGGGGTTCACCGGTGCAGGCGTAATCCGGCGACGAGGAGTTCGACGACGCGCCGCGCGTCATAGCGCTGGTCGCTTTCCGCACCGATGCACACATTGCCGATGCCACGCAGCAACAGGTAGGGATCGATGTCGGTGCGGATCTCACCGGCCGCCGCGGCGGCATCGAGCAACTCGCCGCACGCGGGCAGCAGCCGTTCGAGGAAATTGGCGTGCAGGGCCTGGAAGGTCGGGTCGTCGGACTGCAATGCCGCGGCGAGACCGTGCTTGGTGACCAGGAAGTCGGTGAACAGGTCGATCCACCTGGTCAGCGCCTCATAGGGTTCGGTGCTGGCCAGCAGTTGCGGTGCGGCCTGTGCGCAGGCCTCGACCTGGTGTCGATAGACCGCGACGATGAGGTCGGCTCGGGTCGGGAAGTGCCGATAGATCGTGCCGACGCCGACCCCGGCCGCCGCGGCGATCTCGCGCACGGGGGCATCGACTCCGGAGGCGACGAAAGTCGCGGCGGCCGCGTCGAGGAGGGTTCTTTCGTTCCGCTCGGCATCGGCGCGCTTGCGCGGAGTCTTCGCCGTACCGGTGTCCCTGCCTGCCACGTGGCGTTCCCTCCATCGGATCGCTTGAAAAACGGAACAGTGTTCCGTATGTTGGTTATCGGAACAACGTTCCGTTTCTTGCAGGATACCTCCGGGAGAGGAAAACCCATGCAGTACCGCACCTTGGGCCGCACCGGCGTGCAGGTCAGCACCCTGGCGCTCGGCGCAATGAACTTCGGCCGGATCGGCAATACCGGCCAGGACGAGGCCACCGCGATCGTCGATGCCGCTATCGAGGCCGGGATCAATCTGATCGACACCGCCGACGCCTACAGCGACGGCCAATCCGAGGAAATGGTCGGTAAGGCCATCGCCGGTCGCCGCGACGACCTGGTCATCGCGACCAAGGCCTACCTGCCGATGGGCGAGGACCCCAACCGGCGCGGAAGCTCACGTCGCTGGCTGGTGACCGCGCTGGAAGACAGCCTGCGCCGCCTCGACGTCGATCACGTCGACCTCTATCAGATCCACCGCTGGGATCCGAACACCAGTGACGAGGAGACGCTCTCGGCGCTCACCGACCTGCAGCGGGCCGGGAAGATCCGCTATTTCGGTTCCTCGACCTTCCCCGCCTACCGCATCGTGCAGGCGCAATGGTCGGCCCGCGAGCATCACCTGAGCCGCTACGTCACCGAACAACCCTGCTATTCGATCCTGCAACGTGGCATCGAATCCCATGTGCTTCCGGTGACCGAGGAGTACGGCCTCGGTGTGCTCGCCTGGAGCCCGCTGGCCTCGGGCTGGTTGTCGGGCGCCATCCGGGCGGGCCGCGAGATCACCACCAGCCGTTCCGGATTCATGCCCCATCGTTTCGATCTCGATGTGCCCGCCAACCGGGCCAAACTCGAGGCTGTCGAGCGGCTGGCGAAGGTCGCCGACGAGGCCGGGTTGACGATGATTCAACTGGCGCTCGGATTCGTCACCGCCCACCGTGCCGTGACCAGCGCGATCATCGGCCCGCGAACCATGGAGCATCTGCATTCGCAGCTCGCTGCCGCCGATACCGTCCTGTCGGCCGAAGTCCTCGACGAGATCGACGAAATCGTTGCTCCGGGGGTCGATCTCGCGGCCGAGGAGAAGTACGACACGCCACCGTCGATCATCGACGCCACTCTGCGGCGTCGATGACTACCCGCTCGCCATCGCCCGGCCGCGAAATGGAGGTGCCGACAGACAGCGGCGGGCAGTAGATTTCCGCTGTGACACAACAATCCTGGGTTCCTGAGGCGCAGAACCCGCAGGCGTACCTCGAGGGCGACTCCGTCATCCAACTCGACGACGACGCGGTGACCGCCATCGCGCGTGACCTGCGACGAACCGCCCCCGACGACGTGGACTTCGCCCGCGCGGCCTTCGACTGGGTCCGCGACGAAGTCGACCACTCCTACGACGTCCAGGACCCCCGGGTCACCCTGACCGCCGGAGAGGTCGCCCGTGAACGAGTCGGCCTCTGCTACGCGAAATCCCACCTCCTCACCGCCCTCCTGCGCAGCGCGGGCATCCCCACCGGGCTGTGCTACCAGAAACTCGCGGACGACGACGGCCACGTTCTCCACGGCCTGGTCGCCGTCTACCTCGAGGGTGGTTGGCACCGTCAGGACCCACGGGGCAACAAGGAGGGCATCACCGCCGAGTTCTCCCTCACCGAGGAACGACTGGCCTGGGCCGTCGATCCCGCCCTCGGCGAGATTGACTACCCGCAGGTGTTCGTCAGTCCCGCGGCATCCGTGGTGAAAACCCTCGGCGAGGCGAAGCAGGAGTCGATCCTCGACGTCACCCTGCCGACCTCCTTGGAGGACCAGCTCATTCGCTGACCCCGGTGGCGGCTCGCACTGTGTGCATCGATGCATCCAGTGCAAGAAAGCCGCCACCGTCCCGGGTCGCTCTCAGACAATGTCGGTGTTCGTCAGCCCTGGCGGATCTATTCGGATGCGCTTCTCGAACCAGTGGTCCGCCAGGGGATCGTCGCCATATGCCGCGATTTCGGCGTATCCGCGCCGGGCATACAGCCTGCGGGCCTCGACCAGATCTCTACGAGTGTTGAGCCGGATCCTGTGCGCGCCGAGACGGCGAGCGGTGTCCTCGGCGGCGTCGAGCAGCACCGCGGCACCGCCCTCTCCGCGCGCGTCCGGCCGCACGAACATTCGCGTGAGTTCCATCGTGCGGGTATCGAGCCGCCGCAGACCGACACAACCGACGGGCTCACCACGTCGGCGTGCGAGTAGCAGCAATCCGGTCGGTGGTCGCAGGTCGTCGCTGTCGTGACCCTGCGCGAGGTGCCTGTCGATCTCCGCGTCGTCGGTGGGACGCCGGTAGTACCGCGTGATCATTTCGGCCAGAAACAGGCGAAGCACTGCAGCCGCTTCGGGTGATCGCGGTTCGGCGGTTCCGACGGTCCACCCACCTCGGCCTGCGCGGTAGTGCTCTCGTCCGAGGAATTTCGGCTCGTCAGCGCGTTCCGCCGCCATGCTGACGAGCCTAGGCGTCGTCCTGACAGTCGCCTTCCCCGCAATCGCCGGGTGTGGCGTCGGTTCGCCACCGTGCGCGCAGGACGCCGTCGCTGTCGGGCAGGACGGCGGTGAACAAGGGGCACCGCTCGTCCATGTCCACGGACAGTGCGGTCGCCGCCCGTGCACGGGCGACCATGGCTGCGAGCTCGTCGAACTCGGTGTCGTCCGCGATCGTGCTGCTGATTCGTCCGTGTTCGTCCTCCCAGATCAGTTCGATCAGACCTTCGACAGGGAGGCGGGCGAGAACTTCCTCGACATTGCCGGACAGGTCCGGCCAGACGGTGAGTCGAGAACGCGGGGTGAGGTCGGCGCGCACCGCATCGATCGTGTCATCGGTGAGGCGGTGCCAACGGGACGCGCCGACCACGTATCCCTCTTCGAGGATGACAGCCTTATGCGTAGCGAGGTGCCGACGAAGCTGGGTCCAGAAAATGTCGTCGGCCGGTCGCTGCTCGCCTGGTTCGTCGTCGAGAACCGCATCGTAGGGGGACGCCGAGAGCCGCTCGGCGAACAACCCGAGTGCGTGAGTGCGTGACAACGCCCGTTCACACGCGTGATCGGCTCCGATATATACGTACTGGTCCCACCCGACGTGGACCGTGAACACGTCTTCTACTTCCAAGCGGCACCAGGCGCCGTTGTCGCGAAGCATCGCGCGAACCAACTCCAGGCCGACTGCTATCGGTATCTCCGCTCCGTCATGGAATCCGGCGAGGTCGGGTGGAAAGAGCCCGGCCAGACCAGGGGCATCGACAGCGGCGATCTGCGGTTCCCGGATCGCCAGCCGGTCGACGCCTGCATCGTCGGCGAAGGCGGCCACTGCCCGCAGGTAGGCGGATTCGACCGCGCCGTGGTCGCTGTCGGTGTCCTCGGCGCCGAGATAGCGGCCGTGCTCGTCTCGATCGTCGGGGTCGTACTTGCTGACCCGGTAGGTGTAGAGCACGTCACCGCCCAGCTCGAATCGGCGCGGACCCGCCGGTGGCCCGGCTGTCGGCAGCCGCCCTGCCCACCAGGACCAACTCGGCTCCGGTCAGTGCCGCGATCATGATCGCCTCACCGACGTTGCCCAGCGGGGGACATGCCGTGGCCGCGCCGGAAGCCACGACCAGCAAGACGATGCCGATCAAGGGGAAACGCAACCGCTCGTTGCGCCACAACGACACCGTCGCGGCGAACAGCACGGCGGAGACCGCGAGCGCGGGGATCGGTATCGCCGGATGTTGCGAGCCGTAGCGCAGGGTGTCGGCGAATGTTCGTGGCACGAGCCGCACATGGGCCAACTCACCGAATACACCCCACACCACCAGCAATCCGGTGAGAACAAACGCGGCACGTCGCCACCACAGCCCGGCATCCACCCGGTCGACGGCCCACAACACCAGCAGCGGCGTGAGCAGCGCGTGACCGATGAACCGGCCGATACTCAGCCCGTGCAGCACCGCTCCTTCACCGATCAGCGCACCGAGCCCGAAAACGGCTGAATCGTAAGCGATTCCGAGGCCGACCGCGCCCAGCACGAGCACGCGTAGCCGTCGCGCAGCACGCATCCACAGCAGCCCGACACACAGCAATTCGATACCCGCGACCACGAGCAAGGAAAAGGACACCACAGCACAGCTCTCCAGAAATCGCGCACGTCCGCGCCGGACGGTCGCTGCCACGCTATCCGACACCGAACGCAGGCAACCTGGCTATTGTTGGCGACAGCGGCGGTCAGTGACCGCCTCCGCGTTCGATAGCCCAGTGACCTGCGATGACTGCCTGATTCGAGCCAGGAGGAATGCGTGGATATCACCGAATTGATCCTCGACGACCATCGTGAACAACGGCGGTTGTTCGCGATTCTCGAGCAGATAGACCCGAAGAACGTCGATGTTCTCGCGGCGATCTGGGAACGGCTCGCGGCCTTTCTCGAACTACATGCCCAGGCCGAGGAGGAGATCTTCTACCCGGAACTGCTTCGCGTCGGAATTTCCGCTCGCCGCACCCGCCGGGTGGAGGACGAAACGCTCGACGCGATCGGTGACCACAACGACATCCGCGATGCGGTAGGAGAGGTGGCACGTCACAAGGTCGGATCGCCTGAGTGGTTCGCCGCCGTGGCGGCCGCGAACACCGCGAACGGCGACCACATGGCCGAGGAGGAACGCGAGGGACTCACCGATTTCCGCCGCCTCGCCGGCCTCGGCGAACGTCACCGGCTCGCCGTCGAATTCGCCGCGTACGAGGCGCGCCACTACGCGGGCGTGCGCCCCGTCGACAAGGATCCCGAAGGATATGTGGAGGCGGTGGAGGAACAGTCGGCGACCTGGTCGAAGGGGTCGTTGGGTATCGGCCCGATGCGGTGAGTGAGGTCGTCGCTCAGCCGAGCGGCTCGACGACGTCCCGGAGAATACGGGCGAAAGCCTCCGGCTGGCCCGGATAACCGGACTCGGGACCGGCGAAACCACCGTGATGGCTGGGGAAGACAACCGGTTGCACACCGAGTCGGTCGGCCAGCGCCGACGAGGTGCGTTCGGTGACCGTGCCACGAGATTCCTCGCCGTAGCCGACGACGATGCGGGTCGGTGCCGCGGTGAGTGCGGCGATATCCGGCTGGTAGGCCAGGACCGGGCGGGAGCGCTCAGACAGCAGCGGATGGTCGCGGGCACCGTCGTCCTCGACCGGCAGGCCGAACATCGCGGGATCGGCTGCGGGTGCGGCGAAATAGTCGTCGGTGAATTCGCCCTCCCAGGAGGTCATCGCGATGAAGGTCGCCATGCCCGCACCGAATCCCTTGGCCGCATACGCGGCGCGATAGCCGTCGGCCGCACGCGCGGCAGCCGCGGCATCGGGAAGAACGGTCAGCAGCGGCGGTTCGTGCGCGACCAAAGTGGTCACGTCCTCGGGATGCGCGGTCACCAGCGCCAACGCGACGATCGCGCCGCCACTGCTGGCGAAGAGCTCGACCGGGCCCGCGCCGAGAGCCTCGATGACGGCATGGACGTCCTCGGCGTGCACGGCGGGGACATTGTCGACCTCACCGTCGGAACGGACGCTGCGCCCGAGCCCACGCGGGTCGTAGGTGACAACAGTGCGATCGGGGAAATGCGCGGCGAGCGCGGCGAAACCGCCGGCATCCATCGGAAGGCCGGTCATCAGCAGCGGCGGTCGCCCGTCAGCGGTGGGGAGCGGACCGTGCACGTCGTAGGTGAGCGTTGCGCCAGGGGTATCGAGCTTGTGTGTGGTCATGTCCGTATTGACGTGCCGTAAGACGAGAACTCATCGGCCGGACCGGGATCTTCGAAGCGTTCCTCGAAAGTTGCAGTGCCCCCGAAGCCATCTCTGGGCGAGACGGCGCCGGGGGCGTACTGGTTACGACGTCACGGCCTGGGTGGCCGAGGCGGTTGATCGTCCTTGCGGCCGGTGACCGCATCCCGCACCTTGTCCAGCACCGCCGCCGCCAAGCCCGCGGTCTTCTGGACCACGGAGCCCGACGGTGTGTTGGGGTGTGGCCGGGTCGGCGCGGCCCGCTCGGCCTGCTCCATCTTCTTTCCCAGCGCCTCCCTGCCCTGCGCGGATTCGGCCTTCTCGAACAGGGGCCACACCTGGCTCTGCTCGAACTCGATATGCTCGCGGATCGCGCTCATCACCTCGGTCAGCGCCTGCTCGAATGCGGGCTCGCCGGGTTCGGAGTTCTCGATCTGCTGCAGCAGGCGCTTGGCCGCGTCCTCCTGCCCGATCGCACGGTCGGCGAGTTCGTCGCCGTCGGGTACGGTCCGCCGGACTTCGGGCCAGAAGAATTGCTCTTCCACCGCTTCGTGCCGCGAGGAGGCGATGACCAGACCGGTGGCCAGACGACGACGCGCGTCGAGTTCGGCCGCGCTGTTGCCGCGGCCGCGTTCGAGCGATTCGATCATCCCGAGCACGCTTTCGTGATCCGCGCGCAGAAACGACAACACGTCCATGAGCAGCTCCTCGGATCAGGCCGGACTGTGCTGTTCATGGGTGAACGGTTTGCTCCCCGCGACGGCGGGGCTGCCGTCGGGATTGGCGGTGGCGCCACGGTTCTCCCGCTTGTCCGTGCCGAGCCAGTCGTGGACCGGGTCCTGCACGTACTGCCATTCCACGCCCTCCGGCCACGGACCCCTGCCCTCGTTCCACGGTCCGCGCGCACTGGCGTCGCCGTTGGACATGTTGAAGGCCAGGTTCTGGAACCGGTCGTCGCCGGGTTGGGCGCCGGGAGGGAAGTTCACCGGCAGGTCGTTGAGCGCCGCGGTGAACTGCTGGAAGTGGGCTACCTCGCGAGTCATCAGGAACGACAGGGTGTCCTGAACGCCGGGGTCGTCGGTGAACTGCTTGAGGTACTCGTACACGATCTTGGCGCGCGATTCGGCGGCCAGATTGCTCCGCAGGTCCACCGAGGGCTCGCCGTTGGAGTTCACGTAGGCGCCGCTCCACGGCACGCCGGCGGAGTTGCCGACATCGGGTCCGCCGCCGCGCAGCGCGAGGAACAGCGGATCGGTGGCGACCTGGTGAATGGCCTGCTCGCGGCCGTCGCTCGACGCGATGACGGGCATCCAGTCGCAGTGCTCGTTGGCCTGTTTCAGGTCGTCGTTGAGACCGTCGAGCAGCATCGTGATCATGGAGCCGACGATCTCGAGGTGGCTGAACTCCTCGGTCGCGATGTCCATGAACAGGTCGTACATTTTCGGATGCTTCCGGCGCAGCACGAATGCCTGGCTGAAGTACTGCATGGCGGCTTTGAGTTCACCGTTGGCGCCGCCGAACTGTTCCTGTAGGAGAGTCGCGAAGCGGGGGTCAGGGCGTTCGACCCGCACCTCGAACTGCAGATCCTTGTTGTGGACGAACATCGCACTCCTCACACGTGGGATGGGTTCGGTCTCTGCCGCCTACCCACGCCGCACCGCCGGAAACTCGCGTGCGCCCAATCGTGTCACTGCGCCTGCGGACTCAGGGTGCACGTTTTCGATCAATAACGTCGCGCTTACGTTACGTCGCGTGCGACCAAACGTAAACGGAATCCGAGGGAGTCGATTGTGACGAACTCCGATCCCTGACCGCCGATAATGTTCACTTATCGGTGGTCAGAACCGCACTCTGAAGAATCCAGTCTTCCAGGAACGACATGTAATTCGTTTCGTTCAATACGTAACGCAGCAACGAAACAAACGCTACGATTCAGTCGTGTCGAGCGTCTGCAACTACCCAGGATGTGCCCGCCCCATCACCCGCAACGGTGGCCCCGGCCGACCGTCGGAATACTGCGACCACCCCGACCACACCCGATGGCGCGCGTGGCGGGAAAGACAACGACAGCAACAAGAGTTGGCAGGTGGGGGAGAAACCGTCACTGTGACGGCTACGCAAGGGCCGGTGACCGTCGCGCGGCTGCGGGCCGACGAGCTGCTCGGGCAATTCCGTGGGTTGGCCGAACAACTGGGAACCACGCTGAACGCCGCGGTCGCGGAACTGGCGACCATCGGCGACCCGTCGGTCGCCGAGGCACAGGTCCAGGCAGTGCAGGCGGATGCCGCGCAGCGGATCGCCGAGGCGGACGTGAAAGTGGTTGCCGCCGAACAGGCGCGGCGGGAGGCGGAGGAAGCGCGGGCGTACGCGGAATCGGCCGCCGAGGACGCGGCAAGTGTGGCCGAACAAGCCGAACAGCTCATCACCGCCGCGCAGACCGCTCGCGACGAAGCGCTGGCCGAACTGGAGCGCCTCACCAAGCAGGCCGCCGATGACGTGTTCGCCGCCCGCAGCGCCGCCGAAGCACAAGTGCGTCAGGCCGAACGCGACGCCGCCGAGAGAATCGAACGCATCCGCGAAGAAGCCGCCGAGGAGGTGGCGCGCGCCGAGCAACGCGCCGACACCGAGATCACCCAGGTGCGCCGCGACGCCGAAGCCCGCATCAACGCCGCCCATGCCGAACGCGACCTCGCCGTGCAGCGGGCCGCCGATGCCGACCGGGCGACCCAGCGGGCCGAACTCGCCGCCGCCGAACGGGTCGAAGCCGCCAACGAGGCCCGCGAGGAGTGGCGCCGGGCCCGCGCGGAATTGGAGACGACCCGCACCGAACTCGACCGCACCCGAAGCGAATTGGCGGAGCTGCGGCGCACCACCGCCACCGAGGCCGAGGCCCGCCGCGTCGAATCCGGAGCGGCACTCGAGCGGGTCCGAGCCGAAACCGCCGAACGCCTCGCCGCCCTCGACGACGCCCGCGCACAGACCCTGGCCCGCGCCGAACGCGCCGAACGCCAACTCGACGAACTCCTGGCCGCCACCCGGTCCACGGATACGGCCGGGGTATCGGCAGCGGCGATCAGCACACTCGACTAGCGTCAGCGCACATGACCGAGCAGCCCGGACCCTTGGAGACGACCCGCGAATTCGCGGCCGTCGACCTCGCCGACATGTTGAACGACGACGACACCTACACCGGACCGTCGTCCCGCACCAGAATCATCGCGATCGTGGTGGTCGCGGCCCTACTGCTCGGCGCCGTGGCCACCACCCTCGCCCTACTTCTGGCCTGACCCCGCCGACACCTCGGCCCGCGCTACGCGGGCCGGTCCAGCGGCGTGTCCGGATCCCCCGAGTGCCGCAGCGCGATGATCTGCTGCGGCGCCCAATAGATCCGCCCGAACTCGAACTCCTGATACCGGCCGTCGTCGTGGGCGACCTCGTCGGACGCCGGCCAGCCGAGTTCGCCGTTCTCGAAACCCGATGCCCGCCAACGTTCACCGATCGCGCCGTGCACCCGGTAGGCGGGCTGCCCGGCGCGCCGGTAGATCGCGCCGCCCTGAAACGCCTGCGCCACAGCGGGTCCGGTGCCGCGCGGGTCGGGCAGCTGTGCGTGTTCGGCGATCGGATAGCCGAGCGGCCCGGCCTCCCAGCCGGATTCGGCGTACTTGGCCATGATCGCGGTCGGGATGGCATAGGCGCCGGTGGACGGGTGCCAGTACACGTAGCCGTGTTCGAACTCGGCGAAGCGGCCGAGCCCGTCCGGGGTGGCGATCTCGCCGTCGGTGCGCCGGGCACCCAGCCACGGCGAGGCGGCAGCTCGATCGTCGATGGCGTTGGGACGCGCACCCGCGAAACCCGCCACGTGCGAGGCGAAGACGTCCCAGGGAAAGTTCGGCCCCACATCGGTATGCGAGCCGATGCCGAGTGCCCTCGTCACATAGTTGTGGTCGCTGATCCCCTCGGCCACGTGGTACGGGGGTGCGATCACCTGGGTGGAGTACCCGTGCCGGTGGGCGCTGCGAACAGCGAGGTAGGCCGCGATCCGCAGGTCACCGTCGATGGCCAGCCACTGCTCGCGCGACCAGGCGACGCGGCTGCCCGCAAAACACAGATTCACCGTGAACGGATTGGCCGACAACACCGACCAGGCGGCCAGCTCCTCGGGCACCACCCGCGCCGCCACGCCGTCGCGCAGCGTGTAGTGGTACGACACCCCGTTGGACGGGTTGTTGAGGTAGGCGGCAAGGGATTCGGCGGTGCCGTTGCCTTCCTGGGTGTGCACCAGGAAGTTGGTGATGCGGGCGCCCTCGCGCGGTGAGTGCGACGGGCCGAGGCGGTCGAGCTCGGTGAACTGCGGAATCGTCACGGAACGGTCCTTACTCCACTGGCCGAAATCGGGGGCGAGAATGTCGTTGACGTCGACGTGGGTGCCGTCGATGAGCGGCCCGGGATTACTGGGGGTGTCGATCACCCGCTGGTACAGCACCGCGCGTGGTTCGCGTTCGGTTCCCGACCACGCCCGCGTCTGCCAGGCCCAGCTGAATTCACCGCGGGTGCCGATCACCCCGTCCTCGATGGCCCACGCGCACACCCGCGAGTGCCCGTAGATCCCGGTCCACGCCACGCCGAGCACCGCGTTGACCCCGCGGAAGAATTCGACGGCGGTGGTGTTCCACTGCGCCAGCGAGATGTCCTCGTCGACGGCGAAGAAGATCGGCGCCTCGCGTGGTGCGCCGAGACTCAGATGGGTGGCGAGGGCCTGTTCGGCCATGCGCCTGCCACCGTCGAACCCGGTGGTCCAGTCCGAGGGGGTCGGGTCACCCGGCTTGCCGTACTGCCAGATCGACACGATGTCGAGCCCCGCCGCCGCGAGAGCCCGGGCGTAGTCGGCGGTGATCGGTTTGGCCCCGAAATTCGCACCAGGTCTGCTCGGCGACACGTAGGCGAGCACAGCCGAATGACCTGCTTGGGCGATGGCCGCCGGGTTGATGAGCCGCGCCGCGAAATCGACAGCGGTAGACATGATGACCCCCTGCATGACTGCGTATCCGATGGAATTCCGGGAAATGGTGGAACTACCGAGATGATTCACGCTTGTACCGACAACCGGCACGGGGTGACCGAGGAACTCACCCTGGAATGATTCTAATCGAAACACTCACTGCGGCATCCTCATTCACCGATGCCGGGGGAGTACCCAGATCCGGGTGCGATTAGACGCGCGTAGTTTCACTCATCCGCGCCGCGCTACCGGACGGCTAACCTTTCGCCATGGTGCCAGAGCTGTACTGGGGGATCCCGACGCACGGGTTCTTCGTCGCGCTCGGCGTCGCTGTCGCGGCCGTGGTTTTCGTCGCCGAATGCCGACGTCGTGACGCGCTGCGCGAGGAGTCGCTGGTTGCGGTGACCGGTGCGCTCGTCGGTGGGGCGATCGGCATGCGGTTGTCGAGCCTGGCCGAAACCCTCGATCCGCTCGAGAGCTGGCTGTTCGGTGCGCGCAGTGTGCTCGGTGGCCTGCTCGGCGCCTATGTGGGTGTGCTCGTCGCCAAACGGATCATCGGCTACCGCGAACGCACCGGAGACCTGTTCGCCCCCGCTGTCGCGCTCGGGATGGCTGTCGGACGCGTGGGCTGCCTGCTCACCGAGGCACCCGGTCGCCCGACCCGATTGCCATGGGGCATCCACGCTCCGGGGACCGTGCCCCAGTGTCCCGGCTGTGCGTCCGGCGTGGCGATGCATCCGAGCTTCGTCTACGAAATCCTGTTCCAGCTCACCGCGTTCGTGACGCTGTGGTGGCTACGTGACCGCATCACCACGCCCGGTGAGCTGTTCACGCTCTATGTCGGCGCGTATGCCGTCTTCCGGTTCCTCGTCGAGTTCACCCGCGCCAACGACACGGTATGGCTGGATCTGACTCGCCCGCAATGGTTTCTGCTCCCCGGTCTCGTCCTGGTCGCGGTGCGTTTGAGCATCGGCTGGCGGCGCGGGTACTACGAGGGCGTTCTCCGACGAAAGGTCGCGGTATGAACTATCCGCCCGCACCACCACCGCCACCGCCCGGGGCGAATCCGCCGGGGCAGGGTGGCCAGGTCGCCGCGATGGCGGTCGCCGGTGCGCTGTCGTTCATCGGTGTCAACGCCATGGCGGGCTTCGTCGTGCTGATGGTGGCCGCCTCGACCGCCGACGCCACCGCCGCACGCGTGCTGTTCGGGCTCGCCGCCCTGGTGAGTGCCGGGGCGGCGTTCGGCGGTGGGTGGGCGCTGATCCGGTTGCGTAAGCCCGTATGGAAGGGCTTCGGGCTCGGCCTGATGATCGGCTGGGCGTTGACGACAGTGTGCACCGCCGGGTTCTGCACCGCGGTCAATCCCTACCTGTACACCGACACGTTCGGAATGGCGCCGTGACCGGGATGCCGTTGCGCGGCGACCGCATCCTGCGCTACGTCACCGCGTTCTGCCCGCACTGCCACGACGACCGTCCGTTGCCGGAGGTCGCACGGTTGTCGGGGTGGTTGGCCGAGCGCGACGGTCAGGTGTGGCTCGAACGCGGCTGCCCGCGTCACGGCATGGTGCGCACCCTCTACGACGAGGATCCCGAGATCCTGGCCTATCTCGAGGAATGGACCGCACCGACCAAGGCCCACCGTCCCGATGTGCCGGGCAATTTCGACCCGGTGCCCGCGGCGTATCTGCGTGGTCTGCCCGAGATGCAGACCCAGCACACCTGCATCCTGCTCGAGGACATCATCGACAGCTGCAACCTGCGCTGCCCGACCTGTTTCGCTGATTCGTCGCCGGAACTGCGCGGAGTCGTCGCGGTGGAGGACGTGCTCGCCAATGTCGATCAGCGGTTGGCCAGGGAAGACGGGCGCCTGGACGTCCTGATGCTCAGCGGCGGCGAACCCACCCTGCATCCCGAGCTGCCCCGGTTGTTCGCCGAACTGACCGCCCGGCCGATCACCAGGATCCTGCTCAACACCAACGGCGTTCGCTTGGCCGTGGACGACGAGCTGCTCGCCTTGGTCGGTGCGCATCGCGACCGGGTCGAGGTGTACCTGCAGTACGACGGCGAATCGGCTCAGGCCTCACGCCATCATCGCGGTGGTGATCTGCGGATGCGTAAACAGCAAGCACTGCAACGCCTTTCGCAAGCGGGTGTGTTCACCACCCTGGTCATGACCGTGGCGCTCGACGTGAACGACGACGAGATCGGGGCGGTGCTGCGCACGGCGATGGACACCCCGTTCGTCGGTGGCGTGTCGATCCAGCCCCAATTCGGTTCCGGTCGTTCCGGGGCCATCGATCCGATGCGCCGCCTCACCCATACCGGTGTGCTGCGCAGGCTCGGTCCGCAAACCGGTGGTCAGGTCACCTGGCGCGACCTCACCGCCCTGCCGTGCTCGCACCCGCACTGCTGCTCGGTCGGTTACCTGCTGCGCGACGACGCCGGGCAGTGGCGCTCACTGGTGTCGCTGATCGGCCACGACCGGTTGAAGTCGCAGCTGGGACTAGTGTCGAACCGCATCGCCGATACGGATCTGCCCGCCGAGCTGCGGGTAGCGGTGCGTGAATCGCTGCTCGGGCTCTTGTCGGAGCAGTCCTCGCTGTCGCATCCGGAGATCGGGAAGGTGTGGGAGAACATCTGCCAACACTGTGACCTGGGGATGTCGACGTTGCTGACGCTGGCGTCCTCGGCGCTGCCGGGCAGGCGCGCACGGCTGCGGAAGCTGTTGGGGGAGCGGGTCGTGCGGGTGACGGTGAAACCGTTCATGGACATCTCGACGATGATCGAGGAACGGCTCACCCAGTGCTGTGTGCACGTCGGCACCCGTTCCGACGCCGATCAATGTGCCCCGTTCTGCGCGGTGCAGGCCTGGCCGGCACTGTCCCGGCAGCGGTTGCCGGTGGCAGCCCCGGCCGGGCGGAACCTGCTGCCCATGGAGGTGCGGTGAGCTCGGAGCGTGGCGTCTACTACGAGGAAGCGGTGCGCGCGCGTCCACCGCACGACCCGCTGACCCTGTGTGTGGTGGCGACCGCCGCACTGCTCACCTGGATGTTCGGTCCCTGGGCGGTCGCCGCGTTCGGTGCGTTGGCGTTCGCCGGTTACTGGCGGGCGTGGCGGGCCGGACTGCGGCGCAGCCGGTGCTGGTTGCGCGATACCCGCCTGGTGCTGCTGTATGTGGGTGCGATCGCGGTGGCCGGAGCGGTGGCCGTGGTCATGTGATCGGCGTGTCGCGAAAACTGATGCGGCACAACGGTGGCGGTGTGCGCGCACGCCCTGTTCACTGGTAGCCATGGCCTCCACCCGATCCAGCAGGCAGCGGAACTCAGGGACGCCCGCGCCCGCCGTGTCGCCTGCGGAACTGATCGTCGTCACCGCCCCGACCGGGCCCGATCTGACACCGGCCGCCCTGCGTGAGACCAGTGCGGTGCGCGGTCGGGTAGACGGTCTGCTGCCCGGCGACGCGCACCTGGTGCCGATCTTCGGACCGGGCAACCGGCTCGCGGGCAAACTCGCCGACACACCGCAGGCCGCGCAGGCCGGTTCCTACCTCGGCTATCACCGGGTCGTCGGCGCGGTCGGGGACTTGACCGAGGTGGCCGACCGGTTGCGCGCCGAAGACACCGTCAGCGCGGCGTACGTCAAGCCCGCCGCCGAGCCGCCGCTCGCGCCCGGCACGACCGTCGCCCGTGCCCCCGAGGCACCATCGGTGACCCCGGACTTCCGCAGCAGGCAGGTGTACCTGGATGCGGCGCCGAACGGGATCGACGCGACCTGGGCGCATACCCGCCCCGGTGGTCTCGGCACCGGCGTGCGGGTCATCGACATCGAGGGCGCGTGGCGATTCACCCACGAGGATCTGCGCCACAACCAGGGCGGGATCATCGGCGGAACGGCGTCGACGGACCGGGGTTGGCGCGACCACGGCACGGCGGTGGCAGGGGAGATCAGCGGCGATCTGAATCCGTTCGGCATCACCGGTATCGCACCCGAGGCGCACATCCGGGCGATTTCGATCTTCGGGATCGGTTCGGCGACGGCCATCCGTTCGGCCGCCGACGCACTCGACCCCGGTGATGTGCTGCTCATCGAACTGCACCGGCCCGGGCCCCAATTCGACTACCGGGCGACCCCGGATCAGCGCGGCTACATCGCCGTCGAGTGGTGGCCCGACGATTTCGCGGCCGTTCGCTACGCGGTCGGGCGCGGCGTGATCGTGGTGGAAGCGGCGGGCAACGGTGCGGAGGACCTGGACGCACCGATCTACGACACCCGACCGGCCGACTTTCCCGCCGACTGGCGAAACCCGTTCCGTAACAACGATTCCGGCGCGATCATCGTCGGTGCCGGCGCACCACCGCCCGGACTCCACGGCCGCGACCACGGCCCGGCGCGCTCCCGCCTGGACTTCTCCAACTACGGCGCCCGCCTCGACGTGCAGGGCTGGGGGCGCGAGGTGACCACCACCGGTTACGGGGACCTGCAGGGCGGTGACGACGAAGACCTCTGGTACACCGACGAATTCAGCGGCACCTCCAGCGCGTCACCGATCGTCGTGGGCGCGATCGCCGCCTATCAGGGCATCCGGTCCACTGGTCCCGGCCGCGCCACCCCCGAATCGGTTCGCACTTTGTTGCGCACGACCGGCTCACCCCAGGCCGCGGCCCCCGGCCGCCCGGTCACCCAGCGCATCGGCTCGCTGCCGGACCTGCGCGCGATGACGGCTCGGATGTAGCCTGCGATATGGCGATCGTTCACCAGACCACCCTGACCCCGAGCAAGCTCGAGCTGCTGGAAGCATGGTTGCCGACACGGCGGTGGTATCGCGGCACCACCCCGCGCCTGAGCAAGGCGGGCGGTTTCCGGCTCGACGATCCCGACGGCGTGGTCGGCATCGAATTCCTGCTCCTGATCGACGACTCGGCCACCGGCCCGCAGCTCTACCATGTCCCGCTGACATACCGAGGTGCGCCGCTGCACGGCGCCGACGAAGGCTTGGTCGGCACCATGGAACACGGTGTCCTCGGGCGGCGATGGGCCTACGATGCCACCCGGGATCCGGTCGCGGTGAACGCCGTCGTCGACCTCCTCGCCGGCCGGGCCACCGCCCAGGCCCAGAACTACAGCGACACCGTCGACTCCTCCGTGGAGGTGCGTCGGGTCGACGTACCGGACAACTCGGTGCAGCCGCTCGACACCGACACCCACACGGACCTCCCGGTGTCATCGGAGCTGACGCTACGCATCCACCGCCTCCCCGTGGACCCGCTGCCCGATGCGGTGGGCGCGGTCGCGGCACCGTATGTGCTTGCCGGAGTGCGTCGCTCGGTGGTGGAGATTGTCAGCGTGCGGACGCGCGCAACGGCGCCGGAGGAAAATCAGGTGTGATCGGCGGCCCGGCGTGGGAGGGTGCGGTGCATGACTTCGGTGCAGACGATTCGGGTACGGGAAGCCACTCACGCGGACGCGGAGGCGATCGTGCTGTTGCAGGAGACCGGGTTCGGGATGCGGTACGAGGAGGCCGAGCTCGAGCACAAGCTGCGGATCTTTCCGGTGGAAAGGTCGTTGGTGGCGGTCGACGGAGATCGGGTCGTCGGGCACACGGTCGACATCACCATGAGCGTCACGGTGCCGGGGGAGCGCAGCGTGGTGGCTTGCGGCGTGTCGGGCGTTGCGGTGGCGCCGACGCACCGGCGGCGCGGCATCCTGCGCGCCCTGTATGCGGCGCAACACGAACGCACCGAGGCGGACGGGCTGCCGCTGACGATCTTCACGGCCAGTGAAGGTTCGATCTACGGCCGGTTCGGGTACGAGACGGCGATCTTCGACAACACGGTGGTCGTGGATCGGCGCAAGGCGGAGTTCCGCCCCGGCACACCGGATCCCGGTGGCGTCGTGCTCAGCACCCTCGCCGAGGCCGCCGACCACATCCGTGCCGTCTACGACCGATGGCAAGCCCGCACACCCGGTGCCCAGCGGCGTCCCGACGCGAAATGGGACCTCGTCTTCACCGATCCGCAACGCCATCGCGGGAACGCCACCTCCCTGTTCGTGCTGCTCCACGCCGACGGTTACGCCCTGTATCGCCGCCGCTACGACGACGGCAAATCGACCGCCGTCGTCGCCGAATGGCGCGCCGTCACTACGGAAGCCCACATCGCCCTGCGGCGGGTTCTGCTCGGCATGGATCTCGTCGACACCGTCGAAGCCAACGTCGCTGACGACGATCCGTTGCCCTATCTCCTGACGAACCCGCGCGCCGTCCAGCTGACCAACCGTGGAGATTCCCTGTGGGCCCGCCTCATGGACGTCCCCGCAGCCCTTACCGCCCGCACCTACCGCAACGACCTCGACACCGTCATCGCGGTTCACGACCCCTTCCGCGACGCGGGCGGCACCTTCGCCCTCCAGATCCGCGACGGCCACGCCGAATGCACCCCGACCACCCGCCGCCCCGCCCTGACGTGTGACATCAACGTCCTCGCAGGCCTCTACTTCGGCGCCCACCGAGCCACCGCCTACGCCACCGCCCACCGGCTCCACTCCGAAAGTCCCGCCACCCTCGCCGCTTTCACCGAAGCCTTCACAACATCGCGCGCGCCCGAACTGGGCTGGTTCTTCTGAACCCTTACTCCCCGAATCCACTTCGAGCCGTGCCCGGCTGCTTCCTGGCGGTGAGCAGTACGGCAGCGAGCAGGAGTGCCAGCAGGGTCAGCGACAGGAGTACCTGGGGGTGCAGGCCGAGGGGCGACGGGTTGTCGAACTCAGGGTCCTGGATGGCGGTTCCGGGGAAGAGCAGCGCGCCGAGGAGCGCGAGCCATGGAACGGCGAGGATCGCACAGGCCGAGCCGAGCGTAGGGAACCGGTCACCTCCCCGTCGCACGAGCAGGATCAGGGCGATGACGCCGAGCAGGAGCGACATGACGATGTATTGGGCGTCGTGGAACTTCGCGTGTGGCGGCCAGGCGTCGTTGCGCAGGTGTTGTGCTGCGCCGGCCGGGATCAGGAAGTCGGCGAGTAGCGCCCCGAATACAGTGGCGATGGCGACGATTCCGGCGAGCAGGCGGGAGACGTTTCCGAGGGTGATCATGAGTGTCCTTGCGGGCGTTGGATTTCGGGTCGGTGAGAACTGAGGAATTGGTCGATGACGCGACGGACGTAATCGAGATCGAACGTTCGATGGGCCACGAGCCGACGGAAGAACAACGGGCCGTGCAATTGATCGACCGCGAGATCGATGTCGAGTTCCGCCGGGAGTTCGGCGCGAGCGATGGCATCGGCCAGGATCGCGCGAACCGCTCCTGTTCCGGACCGGTGCAGGCTCACCTTCACCTCCGCGAAACGCGGATCGACTCCTGCTCTTTCGATGATGACGCGCATGGCCTGTTCCATCACCGGTTCGTGGAGCATCGCGTGCGTCGCGGAAAGCTCGGCGAGCAGGTCGGCGCGTAGGTCGCCCGTCGGTTCGGGTCGCACCGCCTCGATATGCCAGGCGACGGCATCGCAGACGAGATCGGCGGGTTCGGGCCAGTGCCGGTACAGCGTGGCGCGGCTGACCCCGCTGCGGGCCGCGACGGCACCGTGAGTGAGCCCTGCCAGGCCCTGTTCGACCAGCAGTTCGCGGGCTGACGCGAGAGCAGAACTACGGGTGCGCTCGGCGCGCGGATCCGGTGGTCTCATGCGACTCCCATTTCCGACACATTCTGTTTCACAACTATGAAACAGAATGTATCAGAGCCTCGTTGGCTCATCGAGATCGGAAATATCGGAGTGAGTGCTCTCCATTCGCCTCGATTCACCCTGCCTGTCGGCACGTATCAGCCTGACTGCCTCACGGATTGTAACAGAGCGAGTGCTCTGTTAATCTCGGTTCATGCCCCGCCCCCGGATACACGATCTCGACCACCTGCTGGACGCCGCCGAAACAATGGCCGTCGGCTCCGGTCCCGCCGCTGTCACCGTGCGGGCGCTGTCGGAGGCGACCGGTGTGTCGAACGGGGCGATCTATCACGCCTTCGGGTCACGCGCCGGGCTGTTGGGGCGCACCTGGCTGCGCGCCGCGCAACGGTTCCTCGAGCTGCAACGTCGAGCTGTCGACCGGGCGCTGGCGACCAGTTCCGCGCCGGAACATGCGATCGAAGCGGTGGTGGCGGCCGCCGATACGCCGGCGGAATTCCTGCTGGAGCACCCGGTATCGGGGCGTTTCCTGTTGACCGTGTCCCGGCAGGAACTGCTCGGATCGAGCGAGATTCCCGGCGACATCGCCGAAGAACTGCAACGGCTCGACGACCTGCTCACCGGACTGCTCGTCGACCTGGCGCGCGGCGTCTACGGGCGGGGCGATCGGGAAGCGGTGACCGTTGTCCGCGATTGCGTGGTCGAACTGCCGACCGCCCTGCTGCTGCGTGGCCGCCGCGACCCCGAAACCGCAGTGCGCCAACGGCTTGCCGCTGCCGTCCGCGCCGTTCTGGCCCTGCCCCTTGACGACTCCACCCCCAAGAAATGAGAGGCAACACCATGACCGCGACAGTGCATTACGAGGACAAGATCGCCGTGCTCACCCTCGGCGACAACGAAAACCGGTTCTCCCCGGACTGGATCGACAGCGTGAACGCCCAGCTCGACACCATCGAACAGGAAGCGCAGGGCCTGATCACCGTCGGCAGCGCCAAGTTCTATTCCAACGGGCTCGACCTGGAATGGCTGATGGCCAACGGCGACCGAGGCGAATGGTACGTCGGCCGGGTTCAGGAACTGTTCGCCCGCATCCTCACCTTCCCGCTGCCGACCCTCGCCGCCGTCAACGGCCACGCCTTCGGTGCGGGCGCCATGCTGGCCATCGCCCACGACTTCCGGATCATGCGTGCGGACCGCGGCTACTACTGCTTCCCCGAAGTCGACATCAACATCCCCTTCACCCCCGGCATGGCCGCCCTCATCCAGGCCAAACTCGGCCCGCAGGCCGCGGTCACCGCCATGACCACCGGCCACCGCTTCGGCGGTCCCGATGCCCTCGCCGCCGGCCTCGTCGACGCCACGGCCACCGAAGCCGAACTCGTCGCCGACGCAGCCACCAAGCTCACCCCGATCCTCGGCAAGAACCCCGCCACCCTCGCCGCCATCAAGAACACCATGTACGCCGCCGTCACCGCGGCCCTGCGTTGAGACGAGACCGGAGGATGCCGACCATGACGACCAAGGCGGCCAGTACCAACCTCGCGCTCTGGAACACGCTGCAACGCCTGAATTGGCCGACGACCCCACCGAACTCATCGCCCCTGTCTACATCCTCGACGGCGAACGCGCGACGACCGGAGGCGGCGCCACGCCACGGTGGTTGAGGCGCACCGGGGCTCATCGGGCATAGGGTGGGCGGCATGTCCTTGACCGACGGGGAGGGGCAGCACAGCGGGGGGACCCGGCAGGCGATGGTGATCGCGGGCGGGGCGTCGTTCGTGCTCGGGGTGGTGACGTTGCTGTGGCCCGGGCGCGACGAATCGACGCTGGCACTGATTTTCGGGATCGCCCTGGTGATCAGCGCGCTCGTGCAGGGGTTCCTGGCGCTGTGGGCGCGGATCGGGTTCCTGCTTCGGGTGCTGGTACTGGTGAGTGCCGCGCTCACGTCCGTGCTGGCCGTGCTGGCGTTCAGTGGTGGGAACATCGAACTGCTCGCGCTGTGGATCGGGCTCGGGTGGACGGTGCGGGGGATCGTGCTCGCACTCGTCGCGGTGTGGGACGACGATCGCGCCGACAGCTGGACCGCTGAGCTCTGCGGGCTCGGCACCCTCGCGATCGGGATCACGATCATCGCCATGACCTTCAAGACTGTCACCGGACTGGCGACGATGACCGGCGGCGGACTGATCGTGATCGGCGTGCTCGACCTGCTCGCCGCCGGTATCGTGCGGGCCACACACACCGCCACCGCGCCCGCCCCGACGGTGAACTCACAGGCCGTCGCCGACCGCTGAGACCCAATCCCACACCCGCAGTGCACTTTTCGCGGCGGTGGACGAACATCGGGACAACATGACGTTGCCGGAAACGGAGCGGGTGCTGAACTCTGCGTGCCGGGCCGTTCACAGCTGGGGTAACTGTGCTGCGCGCCGGTAGCGTGGCCCGCGGCGTGCGCAGGTCGCCGCGCGCCGCGTCCGCAGCCCGAAGTATGACCAGGAGAATTGTGGTGTCGCGCGTAATCCCCGGCGTAGCTGCCGATGCCGTCGAACGTGAGAAGCAGGCCATGCGGCGCATGACCGAAAGCCTGGTCGAAGACCTGTCGGACAATGTTCCCGTCGAGCAGGTGACCTCGGCCGTCGGTGCCGCGCACACCCGCTTCGAGGGCAAGCCCATCCGTGAGTTCGTGCCGATCCTGGTGGAGCGGATCGTGCGCAACGAACTCGCCGATTCCGACCCGACGGTGCGCGTACCCGCGCCGACCGTGCGCACTGCCGCCCCCGAGCAACCGGCCGAACCGGTCGCCACTGAGGAGGAGCCTGCCGCGCCGACGGTGAGCAGGCGGAAGCTCGTTTCGCTGTCGGTCGGTGCGGTCGGGGCGGTGGCGATCGTGGCCGCCGGGATGGCGCTGTGGCCGAGCAGCGCCGAAAGCCCGGCCGCCGCACCGGTCGGCGCGGTCACCGTGGTGCGCGGCGTGGTCGGGTCGGAGAAGATGTCGTTCTTCGCCGACGAGCGCGTCGTCAAGGTGCTCACCGACAACGGGATCCGGGTGGAGGTGCAGCCCGCGGGATCGCGGCAGATCGCCACCGAGGTCAACCTCGACAGCTTCGATTTCGCGTTTCCGTCGAGCAAGCCCGCCGCCGAACGCATTCAGCGGTTGCGCAATGTCACCGCCGGGTACACGCCGTTCTCCTCGCCGATCGCGATCGCCACCTACCGGCCGATCGCCGACCTGCTCACCGCGGCAGGCGTGATCAAGCCCGGCCCGGTCGCGACCTTCGACATGCAGCGCTACCTCGAACTCACCGCCCAGGGCGTGCAGTGGGACGACCTGCCCGGCAACACGACCTACCCGGTGGCCAAGAACATCCTGGTCTCCACCACCGACCCGCGTACCTCGAACTCCGCCGCGATGTACATGGCCATCGCCGGCTATGTGACCAACGATCACACCATCGTGCGCGGCGGCACCGCCGAACAGCACGTACTTCCGACGCTGTCGAAACTGTTCCTCGCCCAGGGCTACACCGACAACAGCAGCGAAGGGCCCTTCACCCAGTACCTGACCAACGGGATGGGCCCGACACCGATGGTGTGCATCTACGAGGCCCAGTTCGTCGAGGCGGCGGGGCAGGGACGCATCACCGATGACATGGTTCTCACCTATCCGACACCCACCGTGCTGTCGAGCCACACGCTGGTCCCGTTCACCGATACCGGCGACCGGATCGGCAAGCTGCTCACCGAGAACCCAGAACTGCGCCGTCTCGCCGCCGAACACGGTTTCCGCACGGGCGACAACGCGCAGTTCACCGCCGTGGCCGCCGAGCGCAAGGTGCCGGTTCCCGCCGACCTGATCGACGTGGTCGACGTGCCCGCGTACGAGACGCTCGAAAACCTACTCGACGGGGTCGCCAAGTCCTTCAACTGAATTCGGTGCGCTGACCTGCGAATATCCCGGTGCGAAAAAACTTTCGCGGGCAGCGATGAGTTCTGGCGGTGGGCACCGTCTTTATGGGTGCTACCTGTAGGCCGAGATCCGGGAGAGGCTCATGACCGCCAGTTCCGCCGTCACCACCGGCACCCTCGTGGTGCCTGATGCCCGTCTGTACTACGAGGTCAGGGGGTCGGGACCGCTGATGGTGCTCGTCGGCGCACCGATGAACGCCGCCGCGTTCGCCCCGCTGGCCGAGCAACTCGCCACCACCAACACGGTCCTCACCACCGACCCGCGCGGTCACAACGCCAGCTCCCTGAACGACCCGGATCAGGACTCCACCGTCGCGGCCCGCGCCGACGACCTGGCCCGGCTCGTCACCCATCTCGGCGCGGGCCCGGCGGTGGTGTTCGGTTCCAGCGGCGGCGCCGTGTCCGCACTGGCCCTGGCCCAGAATCACCCCGACCTGGTCACCACGGTCGTCGCCCACGAACCCCCGCTGCGCGAACTGCTCCCCGACGCCGACGCTCAGCGGGCCCGCACCGACGACATCATCGCCACTTACACCGACGGCGATGTACTCGGGGCGTGGCGGAAGTTCTTCGCCCAAGCCGACATTCCGATTCCCGACCCGGTCCTCGAGCAGATGTTCGGCGCCGATCGCGACCCACGCCAAGTGGCGAGCGAACGCTACTGGCTCACCCACGAACTGCGCCACACCACCGCATGGGTGCCCGATCCGCCCCTGCTCCGCACGATCCCCACCCGCGTCATCGTCGGTATCGGCACCGACTCCAGCGGCCAGCTCTGCGACCGCACCTCCCGCCAACTGGCCTCGGCGCTCGGCGTCGACCCGGTCCTGTTCCCCGGCGACCACACCGGATTCGTCAACGAACCAGCCACTTTCGCCGCCCGCCTGCAACAAGCACTCGACGAGCCGTGAGCCGCCCGCGTCTACCGCTCCAGCGCCGCACGCTGTCTCGGACTCGAGCGATCAGGTCTCGTGGTGAGCGTGCCGAATGAGTCCCGTGGGCTACTCCGGAGCCATGAAGACAGTGTGGGCGGTACGACGGACATCGGGGTCGGGGTGGGCGCGCAATGCTGTCAGCAATCGAGCCCACTCCCGTGACCAGCCGAATTTGCCTGCGCAGCGATCGACGATGGCGAGTGCTGCCAATGCGGTAGAAGGTGCCGGGCTGCGGGCGAGTTCGGTGCTGATCGTGAGAAACGTCGTCGGTGGAGTGGTGTCGAGTTCGGAGTTGAGCCGTTGGCCCAGGTGATGGGCCGGTCGGGTGACCAGGGCTCCGGTGGCATAGCGGGCGACTTCATCGAGCGTCGTGACGACACCGGCGGGGTCGGTCCAGCGAATTGCCACCACGGTCAGCTCGATGGCCTGGTCATGCCAGGTCGGGTCGTCGGCCAATGCGGCGACGACCGGCGCGGAGAAGGCGCGCGGGCTCGTGGGGTGGTTGCGGACAACCGTCATGAACCAGTGCAGCAATTTCGAAAGACGCTGGTGCGCGGGGATATCCCGTTCGACGGCGCTGAAATCGGAGCTGCGTAATCTGCGGACGGCCTCGACCACCGCCGCAGGGTCGCCGTCGGTTCGGACACCCGCCAACAGGGCGCGCATCGCGGCTGCCCAGGTGCCGATCGATTCGAGGTCGGTGAGCCGGTCGACGATCACCTCGCGGGTGCCCGTCGCCCACCAGCGCTGCCACGTAGTCAGTGTGTCGAGAGCGGCGGCGGCCACGCGAGGATCGTCAGCGGCGGCCAGGTCGCGCACCAGCGCCGCGAACCGTTTCCGCTGCGGGACCGGCAGTGATGCGGGTCCGATGTCGAGGATGGCGCCTGCTACCTCGACATCGGCTGCGGCGTCGTCGAGCAACGCCCACGTCTGGTCGTTGTCGAGGAGGAATCGGGTGGCGAACACGGCCGCGCGCCGCACGTCGCGGTGCGCATCGGGACGGGTAGCGAGCCCGGCGATGATCGGCAACGCGTCAGGGGCCCGCAACTCGGCAAGAAGTCGGATCGCTTCCTTGCGCGCGGTGATCTTCGGCGATTCGAGCAGCGGCGCAACGGTTCTCGACAACCGATCCGGCGCTATCCACTTGGCGCAGGTCGCGATACTGCTCACCGCGACGCGGGCACGATCGTCACCCACGTACCGGGCGAGGACGCTGATGGCGGCTGCGGGCTCGTCGCTGGTGCCGAGTGCGGTGAGCGCGGCCTCGACATCGACGAGTTCGCCGTTGTCGACGAACCACGTCACCCGAGCGAGACTGCCGGGCAGACGGCCGAGCTGGCGGATCGCCGAGGCTCGCTCGTACGGGGTGGTCTTGCGGCCGCGTGCATAGTCGTAGAGCAGCCTGGTGTAGCGGTCGATGTGGTGCGGTGACCACCGGTGGAATCCGGTGACGAATATCGGCACGAACACCACCTTCGCCGACAGGAACCGGCCAGGTGTCCTGGTGTTCAGCAGGGCATCGAGCAGATCGGTGCGGCGGTCGCCGATCAGCGACTGGACCAGCGGCAGCGTGATCAGGGAACGATCGCGGGCGAGCAGTTGGTCTAGGTGGGTGTCGCGGGTGGCCGGTGCGGCGAGTGCGAGCCGAACAGCGTGGCGGACGGTCGTGTCCGAGGACGCGAAACAGGCGCGCAGGATCAGCCGTTGGAGTACAGGCAGGTCGAAGGCGCGGTGTGCGAGTCCGTCGGCCAAGCTCAGGCACAGGCCCCAGCGTTCCCGCTCCGCCTCGGATTCGAGCCGGGGGAGCAGCGTCGTGAGAATCCGCTGTTCGGCGCCGCGGGGCAGATTGCGGTGCAATCCGGACAGATTCGGGTCGATCGACAGGTCGGCGAGCCTGCCCATGATGCGGAGTGCGGCCTCGGTGAACGCCGGTTCGGAGGTGATACTGCCGCGCAGCAGCAGTGTGCGCGCGAGCCTGCCGACCGCGTTCGATGTGTTCCACGATCGGTCGCGTGCTTGCAGTGCGTCGGTGGCGAGTTGCTCGAGACCTGGCAGGTGGTCGGTGGTGAACAACGACATCGGGATGTCGGCGACCGCGGTGAGGGCGCTGGTGCGCACCGGATCCTGTTCGTTGCGCAACCGCGCCAGCAGGGACAGCAGTTCGGTGATCACTGATGGATCGCAACTTCCCACCGCTGCCGTGACGAGTTGCGGGTAGGCGGTGGCACGCTCGTCGGCGGTCGGGCGCCGGATGGCTTCGGTCAGCGCCGGTTCGGCTTCGGCCCAGGTGAGTCGCGCGGTGAGCCTGTCGGTGACGTCCGAGATGCCGGTGCTGCCGGGGCGGGACAGGAGCTCGCGGGCGATCTCCGCCCGGGCTGGACCGGGAATCATGTCGAGGAGAGCGAGATCGACCGCGGCGGGCGCCGAGCCCGGCCGCGCGAGGTCGGGGCCGGCGATCGCGGTGCGTCGCGACGGTGGAAGTGCGCGCAGGAATTCGCGCTTCGACCGGGTGCCGAGATAGACCTGTCGCAGGTCGTCGTCGGACAGCGATCGCATTGCCCGCCACAACGCGGGGCCTGCCAGCGCGCGGCCGTTCCCGCTCGGATGCAACATCAGCCTATGAACTGCGCGCGGGTCGTGGCGTGCGAGCTTTCCGATGATCGGATTCAGTGAGGTCACCGGCATGAACTCGATGGCCGCTGCGGCCAGCGCGAGCAATCGGTCGGGTGCGTGATCTGCCGCGGCGACCGGGCTCGCGGTGACCCATGCCCACAGTTCTCGCCACTCGGCGCGGTCTGCTTTCCCTGACCGGGCCTCGACGAAATCGAAGACTACACCAATGTGCTTGCTGGACAAGGTAGTCCGGCTCGCTGCAGCGTACGCGAGCGTCGGCAGCCATTCGGCGACCACAGCCGGCGAACACGAAGGGAGTACCCGCGCCGCCTCCGCGTCCCCGTACAACGTCCGTAGCGCGGGAACCAGCGCATCCGCTATTTCCCGACGGTCACCGCGCACGAGAGCCCGGCGGATGCTCTTGCGGGTTCGTTGTGAGGCGCCCGGCAATCTGTCGACGACCACCGCGGGACCGACCCCGAGGTGGATCAATCCCGTCAGAGCGCGGCACGCGATCTCCTGGTCCGCCGAATCGAGCTGCGCCAGAAGGTAATTCCGTTGCTCTCCGACGACCGCGAGGAAATTCGCCGTTCGCGACCCTGCACGACCTCCCGCCACCATCTCGTCGAGCAGCCTCGTCAATTCGGCGGTCCCGGCCAACCGTCGAGCTTCGACCGCCAATGTCCGCATCCGCTGCGGCACGGACATCCCCGCAACCTCGTCCGACAAGTCCCTCCCCTTACCCTTCATGCCGCCCACCGTATCCGCCCGGAACGACATCGCTGCTCGGCGCCGTAGCCTTGCTCCCATGACGCGCCCCGCACATCTGTGGCTCGCCGTCTGCCTGTCCCGGTCAGCCTCGGGGCCTGCTCGTCGCAGGCGGACGATCTAAGCCATCTGTCCGCGTTTGTCGTCACGACGGCGGCCGGGACGTGCGAAGGGTCTTCCTCTATGCGCCTGCTGACACTTCTCTGGGGAGTACGGCAGTCTGACAGCCGGGTAGTACCGCAGTCCAATGTGCCTGTGCACCAGGGCTTCCTACTGTCTGCTCATGCTGACACGTACGTTGATTATGCCGATCTGCACCATCGCCTTGTTGCTGACGAGCTGTACTACGAGTTCCGCTGAGGCGCCCGCCGTCGCGCCTGCGCGGCTGGATTCGGTGCGGGCCGACCTTGCCGGGTTGGTCGAGTCCGGAGCTGTCGGCGCTGTCGCCACCCTGACCGACAACGGTGCGACGGCGGTGATGAGCGCTGGGGTCGCCGATCTCGTCGAGGGCGCACCGATTCCTGATGATCGACCGCACTACGTGCGGGTCGGCAGCATTACCAAGACGTTCACGGCGGCGGTGGTGTTGCAGTTGGTCGCCGAGGGGCGGGTGGCGCTGGATGCGCCGGTGGAGAAGTATCTGCCGGGTTTGCTTCGGGGTGACGGCGTGGAGGGGCAGGCGATCACGGTTCGTCAGCTCCTCGGTCACCGCAGCGGATTGCCGGTTCCGCGTTCGTTCGAACTGACGGAGCATCAGGCGGCCGTCGTCGGCCGTACCTTCACACCGGAGGAGGAGATGGCGATCATCCTGCAGTCACCCGCCGAGTCGGCTCCCGGCACCCGCTTCCAGTACAACAACACCAACTACCTGGTGGCGGGAATGCTGATCGAGGCTGTCGCCGGGCGCTCGTACGCCACCGAGCTCGTCGACCGCATCATCACCCCGCTCGGCCTGACCCACACCTATCTGCCCGCCACCGGCGAAACCGGTCTGCGCCGACCCCATCTGTCCGGCTACATCACGGTCGACGGAAACGTCACCGACGAAACCCTCATGGAACCGTCTCTGCCTTGGGCCTCGGGCGCCTTGGTCAGTACCGGCGCCGACCTCAATCGCTTCTACCTCGCACTGGTGTCGGGCCAGGTGGTTCCGCCCGTCCAGTTGCGCGACATGCTCGACGGCGTCGACATGGGCGAAGGCAACGGCATGTCCTACGGACTCGGCATCGGCTACACCCAACTCCCTTGCGGCACACGCTTCATCGGCCATAACGGCAACGTCCGCGGCTTCAGCGCCCTCGCGGGCGCCACCACCGCGGGCCGCGCCTTCACCTACTCCTACACCGGCACCCCGACCGCCACGAGCATGGGCGCCTGGATCACCAGCGGGCTCTGCGGCTGATCCGCCACTCGCGGCGCTCGCCGAAGGGTGTATCCGATACCGAGGTACGGGGTTACCGTCGAAGAATGCAGCTTCAATCAGATCAGGGCGATTGGGTGTCTCCGGCGTGCACCCTGCCCACGGCGGAGCAACCGATCCGGGTCGCCGAGTTCGACCAACTTTTCCGCAGCTCTGCACGCACGACCAGGCGTCCCGATCGGACGCGGCTCGAAGTGATCCTCGATCCGGGTGCCGAGGCGGTGGCGCGCGAACTCTCCGAGCGTGAGAGCCGCTGCTGCTCGTTCTTCACCTTCGACTTCGCTGTCGAGGAGGAGGGCTTGATGATGCGAGTCGGTGTTCCGGCGAACCACGTCGATGTACTCGACGCCTTCGCCGCACGCGCCTCGGCCGTGATCGAGGCGGCCGGGTGAGCCCTTCACGGAAAGGCCGGCTCGCATTCACTACAACCTCGCCACCGTCGCGGAACAGAATTCGGGATGTGCGCCCATGACCGTGTTGCGTTCCATCCTGCTGTTCGGCCTGGCCGCCGTTGCCGAGATCGGCGGCGCCTGGCTGGTCTGGCAGGGTGTGCGCGAACACAAGGGCGTGGCGTGGATCGGCGCCGGAGTGATCGCCCTCGGCCTCTACGGTTTCGTCGCCACGCTGCAGCCCGACGCCAATTTCGGGCGGATCCTGGCCGCCTACGGCGGGGTGTTCGTCGCGGGATCCCTGCTGTGGGGCATGGCATTGGACGGCTTCCGCCCCGACCGCTGGGACGTGATCGGGGCGGCCATCTGCCTGCTCGGCGTCGCGATCATCATGTACGCGCCGCGCCCTAGCTGACCACGAAATCTCCCATCATCGCCATGTCCTCGTGCTCGAGGTTGTGGCAGTGCAACATGAACGGCCCCGGATAGTCGGTGAAGCGGACCGCGACTTCCACGGCCTCGGCGGGACGGACGTCGACGGTGTCCTTCCAGCCCGCATCGAAGGGTCCGGGCGGACGGTTGTTGCGGGAGATCACCTGGAACGGGTCGAGGTGGACATGGACGGGATGGTGGACATCGGTGATGAAACGCCAGATCTCCACGGTGCCGAGACGCGGAGCGGCCAGGGCACGGCCGGGTTCGTAAGGCCTGCCGTTGATGGACCAGCCGTTCGGCCCGAGCTGGAACAGGAAGGTGCGTTCGGCGACCGCGGTCGCCGGGTCGAGGCGTTCGACCGGGGCCAGGCGATCCGGGACGGCGGTGTCGTCGTACCGGGTGGGGCCGGTGATGTCGAAGCGGAGGATATCGGCGACCGGGCCGGTGCCGAAAGCGTTGCGGAGACGGACCGACGTGCCGGGCGGGTACGCGGCGAAATCGATGACCACGTCGAAACGTTCGCCGGGGGAGATGTCGATGTGGTTGTGCGGCAGTGGGCGATCCAGAAGGCCGCCGTCGCTGCCGATCTGTACGAAAGGGTCTGCAGCGGAACCGGGCTCGAGTGTCAGCCGATAGCGGCGCGCGTTGGACCCGTTCAGCAGCCGGAACCGGTAGCGCACCGGCGACACCTCGAGCCGTGGCCACGGTGCCCCGTTGACCAGGACCACATCGCCGAGAACACCGTTCATGTAGCGATCGGTCACCCCGGGGGTGTGCAGGTCCGGGTCGATCAGCGGATAGGCGAACGAGCCGTCCTCGGCGAAGGAGCGGTCGCAGATGAACAGCGGAATGTCACGGTTACCGCGGGGTAGCGGCAAAGAATCCTCGATCTCGTCGCCGACGAGATGGAAACCGGCCAGTCCACGCCACACGGCGGGCCCGGTGAAACTGTGCCGGTGATCGTGGTACCACAGCGACGCGGCGCGTTGACGGTTCGGATACAAATAGGTGCGTTCTCCGTATGTGAGGTTGCCGGTGGTCGCGGCGGCGCCGTGTCCGTGGGCATTGTGCTGCGGCGCCGATGTCGCCCCGACCGGCAGGATCACATCCATCGGGTACCCGTCGCTGTCGGCGGGGGTGTGTCCGCCGTGTAGGTGCACCACGGTCGGGTGTGGCAGTTCATTGCGGTGGCGCACCGAGGTCGCCCGACCCGATCGTGCCCGGATCGTCGGTCCGGGGAAACTGCCGTGATAGGTCCACGCCTCGGTACGTAAGTCAGGCAGGATGTCGAGTTGTGCTGTGCGCTGGATGATCTCGTAGTAGTCGGTGGTGGCGTCGGACCGGAACGGTGCCAGTTCCGGGGGAACCGGGAGCTGCGTCTGAAACGGCGCGGGCAATCGGGCGGCGCTCGGCAGCAGCAGCCCCGGTTGACCAGGCCGCACGACCCGTGGCACCCCCGCCCCGACGGCGACGGCAGCGCCGAGCGCGATGCCCGCGCGCAGGAACCCGCGTCTGCTGATCATCATCGCTGCCACCGCCACGCCCAGTTCACCTGCAACGCGGTGCCGATCGACAAGGCGACGGCGAGCGGGATGTGCACGGCGAGTACCCGTTGCTCACCGAGCGGGATCAGCGCCACCGCGATCAGCAACTGGATCACCGCGGTGCGCACCGGCCACGCCGGGCCACTGCCCTTGCGCCACAACAACACCGATGCGACGACCTGCGCCAGGAACACCACCCCGACCAGCCCGCCGTTGCGGCTGTGCATCGCCAAGGCCTCGAAATGCCCGGCCAGAAACCCGCCGGCCAGTGCCGCCTGGGCGAATACCAGCGCGGCGGCGACGGTCACCGTCGCCCGGAACACCGGCAGCGGCCACCGCGGGTGCGCCGCGGTCATCGGCGCACCTGCCGCACACCACGGCGCCACACGTCGGCGATGGCGCCGGTGGCGGTGATGTCGGTGGTCGGGTCGCCCTCGACCAGCAGCAGGTCGGCCCGCGAACCCGGCGCGATCCGACCACGATCGGCCAACCCGAATCGATCCGCCGGTCGGCTGGTCGCCGCCGCCAGCACCTCGAGCGGCGACAAACCGATTTCACTGAGCAACACCAGTTCCCGATGCAAGCTCGCACCATGAGTGGGCGCGAACGGATTGGCGTCGGTACCCGCGAGCAGCGGCGCTCCCGCGCGATACAGCGCCCGAGCCACGCTCAGAGCGTCCTCGAAAGAGCCCGGACGCGCGCAATCCGCCGCGTTCTCGTGCTGATGGCCGAGGGTTTCGAAGTAGACGAGTGTGCTCACCACGAAGACGTTCTCGGTGGCTACCCGTTCGACCAGGTCGGCGGTGTGCGGTGAGATGTCGGTCCAGACGTGCGCCAGCCCGTCGACTCCCGCGTCCAGCGCGATGCGCACCTCACCCTCGGTGATCGCGTGCGCGATGACCCGCAAACCCGCCCGATGTGCTTCCTCGGTCAGGGCGGTCGCGGTCGCGGTCGACAACACCGGAAGCTCGGCCCCGTGCACGGCGCCGTCGTCGACGACGATCTTCAGGTAGTCCGCGCCTTCCGCCAGCCTGGCCCCCACGAAGTCCGCCGCCTCTTCGGGGCCGGAGATGGTGTCGAACGGTGCGAGTCCGAGTTCGGCGACACCGGGCGCTGCGAGCAGTTGACTGGGGTGACCGCCGGGCGCGGTGGCCAGTGTGCCCGCGCTGAGGAAGTCGGCCACATCGTCACGGGTAGCGGCCAGCGCGCGTTGGGCGGGCAGCACCTCGGGCAGACAGAACATGTCGAGTTCGGTGGTCACTCCGAAGGTGAGCGCGCGGGCCAGGTCTCCGTCGAAGATGTGGGTGTGGCAGTCGATCAATCCCGGAAGGACGGTACGACCTGTGCCGTCGACCTCCACCTCGGCCGGGGCGTGGTCGTCGACCACGATGCGGTCGCCCTCGATGAGCACGCTGGTGTTATCGACGCTGCGCTCGCCGTCGAAAACCCGGACATCACTGATTCGAGTACGCATGGAACCTCCTTGGTTGAAACGGATTCGCCCGACAAAGAGGCAGCCGCGCCGCCGAATGTGACGAATACGGCCGGTTCCTATGCGATGGATCACAGATTCGGATGCGGCTGTCACACTTCGCCTCGTCGGCCACCTCTTTGTGGGAAGACCTGTTTCCGTTGGACCGGAGGACACCATGACCGCTGACATCGACAACGCCACCGAGCTGTTCGTCGGCTACCGCGAACTGCTGTTCTCGGTGGTCTACAACATGCTCGGCAGTGTCGCCGACACCGAGGACGTGCTGCAGGAAGTGTGGTTGGCCTGGCAGTCCCGGTCGGTCGGCAGCGAACCCATCGACAATCCCCGCGCCTACCTCACCCGGATGGCGGTGAACCAGGCCCTCGCCCGCCGCGCCACGCTGAGTCGGCGCCGCGAAGACTATGTGGGGCAATGGCTTCCGGAACCGTTGCTCGACGGCGAGCCCGACGGCGCGACAACGGTGGAACGCACCGAAGCGTTCTCGATGGCTATGCTGGTCGTCCTGGAATCGCTGACCCCGCTCGAGCGGGCCGTCTTCGTTCTCAACGAGGTCTTCGCCTATCCACACACCGAGATCGCCGAGATGGTCGACCGCTCACCGGCCGCCGTCCGGCAGATCGCTCATCGCGCCCGCGCGCACGTGCGGGCCCGGCGCCCCCGGAACCAGGTCGACCCGCGAGTCTGCCGGGCGGTCACCGAACGTTTCGTTGCCGCGGCCATGGGGGGCGACCTCGACGAACTCCTGGCGGTCCTCTCACCGGAGGTCACCTTGTGGACCGACGGCGGCGGCACCGGACCGGCGACCAGTTTGCGGCCCGTGCACGGCAAGACCGCCGTCGCCCAGGTCTTCATGGCCGTCGCCGCGGCCGGACTGGACGGCTATCACGTCGGTTGGCGCACGGTCAGCGGTGACCCGTGCGCCGTTGTCTTCGACGGTGATGCGCCCCTCGCGGTGGTGGTGCTGGATGTCGCCACCGACGGCACCGTGATCGGGATCTATTCGGTCACCAACCCCGAAAAACTCATCCACCTGCACAACCCGACCCGCTGAGAGGTCGTGCCTCCAAGCGACTCAACGGACGAAGTGGGCCGCCCGTTCTGCCAGGTCGAGAACGGGCTGGGGGAACAGGCCGAGGAGCACGGTCGCGCCCGCGGTGAAGGCGACGACGAGGACGGTCGCGAACGGCGAGGTCGCGGTCGGGGCGTCGGCGGGCGGGTCGGTGAAGAACATCAGCACGATGACGCGGACGTAGAAGAACGCCGCGATGGCGCTGCACACGACACCGATGATGACCAGGAAGATGTAGTCGGCACCGGAGGCGGCGGCGAAGACTGCGAACTTGCTGACGAATCCGCTGGTCAACGGGAGCCCGGCGAACGACAGCAGCAGCAGCGCGAAAACCGAGGCCAACCAGGGGGACCGCTTACCGAGACCGGCCCACTGCGACATGGCGGTCGCCTCGTCGCCGGAACCGTCGCGCACCAGACTGACCACCGCGAACGCACCGACCGTGCCGAGACCGTAGGCCAGCAGATAGAACATCACCGCCGCCAAACCCGCGGAATCGGCGGCGGTCATGCCGACGAGCAGGAACCCGGCGTGCGCGATGGAGGAGTAGGCGAGCATCCGCTTCACATCGGTCTGGGTGACCGCCATGACCGCGCCGACCACCATCGTCGCCACCGCGACGGCGGCGAGCACGGGCCGCCAATCATCGCTGAGCGCACCGGTTCCCACCATCAGCACCCGCATGGTCGCCCCGACCGCGGCGATCTTGGTCGCCGCCGCCATGAACGCGGTGATCGGGGTCGGTGCGCCCTGATACACGTCGGGCACCCACGCCTGGAACGGCACGGCACCGATCTTGAACAGCAGTCCCACCGCGAGCATCGCGATGCCGAGCAGGGCGAGAGTGGCGTCGTCGCCCTGCTTGTCCAGTGCCGCACCGATTTCCGGCAGCGAGACGGTGCCGGTCTGCCCGTAGAGCAGTGCGACACCGTAGAGGAAGAACGCGGAGGAGAAGGCACCGAGCAGGAAGTACTTCAGTGCCGCTTCCTGTGACAGCAGTCGCCTGCGCCGGGCGAGTCCGCACAGCAGATACAGCGGCAGCGACAGCACCTCGAGCGCGACGAACATGGTGAGCAGATCGTTGGACGCGGGAAACAGCAGCAGGCCGCCCAGAGCGAGCATGGTCAGCGGGAAGACCTCGGTGGTCGAGACGCCCGCCCGCACGGCGGCGAGTTCGTTGGCACTGCCGGGCACCGACGATGCCTGCGGGGTGAAGGCATCGACGCCGCGTTCGAGGACGGCGGCGGCCCGGCTCCAGGTGCCCGGCCCGCTGCGCACGCGCCGTACCGCACCGCGTTCGGCGATCAGTAGCAGTCCGAGCAGCCCGATCACGAGAATGGTGCCCTGCAGAAACAAGGTGACACCGTCGATCGCGACGGCGCCGACCACGGCGGTGGCCTCGGTGCCGGCGAGCAGCACCACGGCGACCAGTGCGGCGAGCACACCGGCGATGCCGAGCACCACATGGGTGCCGTACCGGTAGGCGCGGGGCGCGAACGCCTCGACCAGCACACCGACGACGCCGACGGTGAACACGATCAGCATCGGTGCGAGCAGGTGGTATTCGATGCTCGGCGCGGTCAGCGGGGCCGCGAGCTCGTTGATGGTCACGGAGTCCGTCCTCATTTGTGTCCGCCGGTGGGGGCTGCTTCGGGAGCGGGGACCTTCGGCGCCGGATCCTGCTTACCGATGGTCGACAAGGTCTGTCCGACCGCGGGATTCACCAGGTCGAGCATCGGCTTCGGGTACAGGCCGAGCACCAGCAGGGCGACGAGCAACGGGACGACCACGGCGAGTTCGCGCGGCACCAGATCGCGCAGGTTCTCGTTGCCCTCACGCAGCGGGCCGGTCATCAGTCGCTGGTAGAGCCACAGCACGTAGATCGCGGCAAGGACCAGCGCACCGGTCGCCACCACCGCGGCCACCTCGTATCGGCTGAATGTGCCGACCAGGACCAGGAATTCGCTGACGAACGGAGCGAGTCCGGGCAGCGACAAGGTTGCCAATCCGGCGATGAAGAACGTGCCCGCCAGCACGGGGGCCACCTTCTGCACGCCGCCGAAATCGGCGATCATCCGGCTGCCGCGCCTGCTGACGAGGAATCCGGCGATGAGAAACAGTGCGGCCGTGGACAGTCCGTGGTTCACCATGTACAGCGTGGCACCGGATTGCGCCTGGGAGGTCATGGCGAAGATGCCGAGGATGATGAACCCGAAGTGCGAGATGGAGGTGTAGGCGATCAGGCGCATCACGTCGGTCTGCCCGATCGCGAGCAGCGCACCGTAGAGCACACCGATCACCGCGAGGGTGATGACGAGCGGAGCGAAGGTGTCGGAGGCCAGCGGAAACAGCAGCAGGCAGTAGCGCAGCATGCCGAAGGTGCCGACCTTGTCGACCACCGCCATCATCAGCACCGCGCTCGACGGGGTGGCCGACACAGCGGCGTCGGGCAGCCAGGTGTGCAGCGGCCACAGGGGAGCCTTCACCGCGAAGGCGAACATGAATCCGAGGAACAGCGCGTTCAAGACCGCCGTACTACCGCCGAGCTCGCCGTTGTTGGCCGCCTCGACCACCACCCGCAGATCGAAGGTGCCCGCCGAGCCCTGACCGAGACCGGCGCGGGCGGTGAGCACGTACAGCCCGATCACCGCGGCCAGCATGATCAACCCACCGAACAGGTTGTACAGCAGGAACTTCACCGCCGCGCGCGAACGTTGCGCGCGCACGGCGGCGTCGGTGGTGCGGGCGCCGAAGCCGCCGATGAGGAAGTACATCGGGATCAGCATGGTTTCGAAGAAGATGTAGAACAGCAGGATGTCGAGGGCGAGGAACGAGATCAGCACCATCGACTCGACCAGCAGCATCAACGCCATGTACAGATGGGCGTTCTTACGGCCGTCGCCGCTGTCGTCGTTCCAGCCCGCCAGGATCAGCAGCGGAACGAGCAGCGCGGTGAGCAGTACCAGCGCGGTGGCGATGCCGTCGAGGCCGAGCGTGTAACCCACGCCGAACGCCGGGATCCACTCGTGGGATTCGACGAATTGGTATTGCTCACCGCCGGGCCGGAAATTCACCGCGAGCACGACGGCGAGCACGAGCACACCGAACGACACCGTGAACGCGAGTGCGCGAGCCAGGGTGCGCTGGGCGGCGGGGACCGCGAGCACCGCGACGGCACCGATCGCGGGGGCGAGCCAGAGCGTCGTCAGCCAGGGAAACGAGTTCACCAGAACCTCACCGCGAGCAGGGCAGCGGCCACCAGGGCCGCGCCGGTGAACATGGACAGGGCATACGAACGGACGAAACCTGTTTGCACGCGCCGGGTTCGGGCCGACAGCCCGCCGATGGCGGCGGCCGTCCCGTTGACGACCCCGTCGACACCCTTGGCGTCGACGAATACCAGCGCCCGGGTGAGGTAGCGGCCGGGACGTTCGAACGCCGCCTCGTTTACGGCATCACCGTAGAGATCCTTGCGTGCGGCGCGGGTGAGCACGGTGACCGGCTCCGGCGCGACCTCGGGAACGGCCGACTCGGCGTACTTGCGGTAGGCCACGGCGACACCGATCGCGACCACCGTCAACGCGAGTCCGGTGACGACGATGGGCGGGACGACGGGTTCGGCGTGGTGCGAGCCGACGACGGGTTCGAGCCAGTGCACCAGCGACGAGCCCCACACGAACAGTCCACCGGCGAAGACGGATCCGAGGGCGAGCAGGATCATCGGCCCGGTCATCACCGCGGGTGATTCGTGCGGGTGGGTGTCGGGTTTCCAACGGCGTTCACCGAAGAACGTCATCAGCATGACCCGGGTCATGTAGAAGGCGGTGAGCCCGGCGCCGAGCAGGGTGACCACCCCGAGCAGGACACCGGTGGTGCCGCCGTGGTCGAAGGCGGCCTCGATGATCTTGTCCTTGGAGAAGAAGCCCGACAGTGGTGGCACGCCGATGATCGCCAGGTAGCCGAGCCCGAAGGTCACAAAGGTGATCGGCATCAGGGTGCGAAGCCCGCCGTAGCGGCGCATATCGGTTTCGTCGTTCATCGCGTGCATCACCGATCCGGCGCCGAGGAACAGCCCGGCCTTGAAGAAGCCGTGGGTGAGCAGGTGCATGATCGCGAAGGCGTAGCCGGCGGGGCCGAGACCGACGGCGAGGATCATGTAGCCGATCTGGCTCATCGTCGAGGCGGCCAGCGCCTTCTTGATGTCGTCCTTGGCGCAGCCGATGATCGCGCCGAACAGCAACGTCACCGCGCCGACGGCGAGCACCGCGGCCTGTGCGCCGGGGGCCAGATCGTAGATCGGGTTGGCGCGCGCGATCAGGTACACACCGGCGGTGACCATGGTGGCGGCGTGGATGAGCGCCGACACCGGTGTCGGGCCTTCCATGGCGTCACCGAGCCAGGACTGCAGCGGCACCTGCGCGGATTTACCGCACGCGGCGAGCAGCAACATCAACCCGATCACGGTGAGCGTGCCCTCGCTCGCGCCCGGTGCGGCGGCGAACACGGTTTGGAAGTCGAAGGAGCCGAAGGTCGCGAACATGACCATCATGGCGATGGCAAGACCCATGTCACCGACCCGGTTCACCACGAATGCCTTCTTGGCAGCCGTTGCGGCGGAAGGCTTCTCGTACCAGAACCCGATCAGCAGGTACGACGCAAGACCCACACCTTCCCAGCCGAGGTACAGCACGAGGAAGTTGTCGGCCAGGACGAGCACCAGCATGGCGGCCAGGAACAGGTTGAGGTAGCCGAAGAAGCGGCGCCTGCCCGGATCGTGGCTCATATAGCCGATCGAATAGAGGTGGATCAGGGAGCCGACGCCGGTGATGAGCAGCGCGAAGCAGATCGACAGCTGATCGAGTTGCAGGCCGAACGTGACCTGCATCTGCGCCACCGGCACCCAGGTGAACAGTTCCAGATGCTGGGCTCGGTCGGCGTCGGCGCGACCGAGCATGGCGACGAAAGCGACGACCGCGACGACGAACGAACCGAGGGCGGCGGCCGTACCGAGGTAGTGCCCCCAGCCGTCGGCGCGGCGCCCGAGCAACAGCAGAACGATCGCGCCGAACAGGGGGATCGCGGGCAGCAGCCACAACGTTGCGGTACCCATGTCAGAACTTCAGCAGGTTGGCGGCGTCGACCGAGGTCGACCGGCGGGCACGGAAGATCGTCATGATGATCGCCAGACCGACGACGACCTCGGCGGCGGCCACGACCATGGTGAAGAAGGCGATCACCTGACCGTCGAGGTCGCTGTGCAGCCGGGCGAAGGTGACGAAGGCCAGGTTCACCGCGTTGAGCATGAGCTCCACACACATGAACACCACGATCGCGTTGCGCCGCAACAGGACTCCGGCGGCGCCGATGGTGAACAACAGCGCGGACAGGAACAGGTAGTTCTGGGGGTTCACCGCTTGCCTTCCTCGTCGGCCGTCGGGTTGTCGCCGCGTGCCGCGCCCGCCGCCAGGAACAGCGCTTCTTCGTGGGCGCGGGTGCGGCGGTGGCGCAGGATGGTGCTCACCGAGTGTTCGGCGTAGGAACCGTCGGGCAGCAGGGCCGGGCTGTCGACGGCGTTGTGCCGGGCGAAGACGCCCGGTGTCGGCTGCGGGGTGGCGCGTTCACCGCCGGTACGGAAACGGTCACGTGACATCTCGCGCTGACCGCGGCGCGGCGTGAAGTGTTCGCGGTGGGCCAGGACCATGGCGCCGATGGTCGCGGTGATGAGCAGGGCGCCGGTGAGTTCGAACGCCCAGACGTAGCGCAGGAAGATCAGTTCGGCGAGTTCGGCGATCACATCGCGTTCACCGAAACCGTTGCCCGCGAAGCGGGTTCCGTCTCCACCCAGTGCCGACCCGATGCCGCCGATGAGCAGGAAGCCGAATCCGAGGCCGACGATCGCGGCCGCGATGCGTTGCCCGCGCAGGGTTTCGCGCAGGGATTCGGCCGAGTCGACACCGACGAGCATCAGCACGAACAGGAACAGCATCATCACCGCGCCCGTGTACACCACGATCTGCACCACACCGAGGAACAGGGCGTCCTGGGCGATGTAGAACACCGCGAGCGCGATCATGGTCGCGGCCAGGCACAGTGCCGAGTGCACGGCCTTGGCCGCGGTCACCATGCCGAGCGCGCCGAGCACGGCGATGGGGGCGAGCACCCAGAACAGCACGGCTTCCCCGGTGGAGGTGGCGGCGATGTCGGCGGCCAGCAGGGTGTTCATCGCAGGACCTCCTCTTCGGACGCCGCGGGTCCGACGCGACCGAGGTAGTAGTCGGCGGCGTCGGTGCCCGGTGCCATCGCGTGCGGCGGAGCGACCATGCCGGGCTCCATCGGCGCCAGCAGCCGGTCCTTCTCGTAGATGAGGTCCGCGCGGTTGTCGTCGGTGAGTTCGTATTCGTTGGTCATGGTGAGCGCCCGGGTGGGGCAGGCCTCGATGCACAGGCCGCAGCCGATGCAGCGCAGGTAGTTGATCTGGTAGACGCGCCCGTAGCGTTCACCGGGGGAGAAGCGTTCGTCCTCGGTGTTGTCACCGCCTTCGACGTAGATGGCGTCGGCCGGGCATGCCCAGGCGCACAGCTCGCAGCCGATGCATTTCTCCAGGCCGTCGGCGTAGCGGTTGAGCTGGTGGCGACCGTGATAGCGCGGCGCTGTCGGCACCTTCTGTTCCGGGTAGAACTCGGTGTTGGGCTTCTTGAACATGGTCGCCCCGGTGACGGCGAATCCGGCGAAGGGATCGAGCAGCCCGATCCGCGGTTCGGCGTCGGCGGTGCGCGGTGGAATCGGCGGCACCGGGAAACCGAGGAACACGGGCGAGCTCGCGGGTTCCTCCGGCAGCGGCGGCAACCCCTTCGTGCGGCCTGCCCGCACGAACATGCCGATCAGCCCGAGGGTGACGACGATGCCGGTGCCGACCAGGATGGGTGTCTGCCCGGGAAGGCCCTCGATGTCGAGCACCCGTGCACCGGCCACGACCATGACCCACACCAGTGAGGTGGGGATGAGCAGTTTCCAGCCGAGGTTCATGAACTGGTCGTAGCGCAGGCGGGGCAGGGTGCCGCGCAACCAGACGAACACGAACAGGAACGTCCACACCTTGGCGGTGAACCACAGCACCGGCCACCACCCGGAGTTGGCGCCCTCCCACAGGCTGATCGGGAACGGTGCGCGCCACCCGCCGAGGAACAGGGTGGTGGCGAGCGCGGAAACCGTTGCCATGTTGACGTATTCGGCGAGCATGAACATCGCGAACTTCAGCGAGGAGTACTCGGTGTGGAAACCGCCGACGAGCTCACCCTCGGCTTCGGGCAGGTCGAACGGTGCCCGGTTGGTCTCGCCGACCATCGCCACGCAGTAGATCAGGAACGAGGGCAGCAGCAGGAAGACGTACCAGGTGCCTTCCTGGGCGGTGACGATGCCGGAGGTCGCCATGGTGCCCGAGAGTAGGAACACCGTGGCGAAGGTCAGTGCCATCGCGATCTCGTAGGAGATCACCTGCGCGGTCGAGCGCAGCCCGCCGAGCAGCGGATACGTCGAGTTGGACGACCAGCCGGCCAGCACGATGCCGTATACGCCGATGGAGGTGATGGCCAGGATGTAGAGCACGCCGACGGGCATGTCGGTGAGCTGCAGCGCGGTGCGGGTGCCGAAGATCGATACCTCCGGGCCGAACGGGATCACCGCGAACGCCATGAACGCCGGGATCACCGAGATGATCGGTGCGAGCACGTAGATCGGCTTGTCGACGATGGCGGGGATGATGTCTTCCTTGAGCGCCATCTTCACGCCGTCGGCGATCGACTGGAACATGCCGCCCGGGCCGACCCGGTTGGGGCCGACCCGCATCTGCATCCAGGCGACGACCTTGCGTTCGGCGTACACCGCCACCAGCGGGACGAGCATCAGGTAGACGAACACCGCCAGCGCCTTGACCACGACCAGCCACAGCGGGTCGGTGCCGAAGACCGGCCCGGCGTCGGCCGCGAGGAGTAGCACACGATCACTCATGGCGGTGTTCCTTCATCCTGTCGTCGGCGCGGCGCAGGCGCACCACGGCGCCGGGCGTCACGCCGAGGGTGGTACCGACCGTGCAACCGGGTGAGTGCAGCGGCAGCCACACCACCCGGTCGGGCAGATCGGTGATCATCAGCGGCACGGTGATCTCGCCACGGTCGGTGGCGACGATGATGTGGTCGGCGTCGTCGGCTTCGATCTCGGCGGCGGTGGCGGCCGAGAGCCGGGCGACCGGTGGTCGCGCGACACCGGCGAGGTTGGGTTCGCCGTCCTGCAGGCGACCGGCGTCGAGCAGCATCCGCCATCCGGCCAGCACCGCTGTTCCGGGACCGGGCGTGGGTCTGGGATGGCTCGAGAATTCGGGTGCGTCGATCGGCTCACCGCTCCAACCCCCGAGAGCGTCGAGTTCGGCGCGGGCCGCGGCGGCATCGGGCAGCGCGATCGGGACACCCATTTCGGCGGCCAGGGAATGCAATACGCGCAGGTCCGACAGGGGTGCGGCGACACGGCGTGTGGTGTCCAGGGGTGCGGCCGCGAACGGACGCGGCCGGCCTTCCCAAGTGCGGAAGGTGCCCGCCTTCTCGACGACGGTGGCAACGGGGAACACGACGTCGGCGCGTTCGGTGACACTGCTGTGGCGTTGTTCGAGACTCACCACGAACCGGGCGGCATCGATCGCGGCCAGGGCCGCGGCCGGGTCGGGCAGGTCGGCGGGATCCACGCCGCCGATCACCAGTGCGCCGAACTGGGCCGCGCCCGCGAGGATCGCCGAGGTGTCGCGCCCGGGACCGACGGGCAGTTCGCCACTCTGCCAGCGGTGACGAACCTGCTGGCGCGCGGTCGGATCGACGACGGGCCTGCCACCGGGCAGCAGACTGGGCAATGCGCCTGCTTCGAGCGCTCCGCGTTCACCGGCTCGGCGTGGCACCCAGGCGAGCGCGGCGCCGGTGGCCTCGGCCAACCGCACCACCGCCGACAACGCGCCCGGGCTGCCGGCGAGCCGTTCGCCTGCCATGACGACCGCACCGGGTGCCCGCAGCAGGTTCATGAGTTCGGCGGCGTCGGGCGAGGTTTCGGTACGCACGGCATCGAGAACATCGGCTTCGGCGCATGGTGGGGTCTGGATGAGTGCACCGGAGAGGCGTTCGAGCCCACGAGAAGCGAACGGTGCCAACGACACCACCCGCAGGCCTCGGTTGCGGACCGCTTTGCGCAGGCGCAGGTAGACGATCGGCGATTCCTCTTCGGGTTCGAATCCGATCAGCAATACCGCGGGAGCATTACTCAGTGTCGTGTAGTCCACGTCGACGCCACGTCCGGCGACGCACGCGGCGAGGAACAGTTCCTCCTCCTCGGAGTGCACGCGGGCGCGGAAGTCGATGTCGTTGGTGGACAGCACCATTCGCGCGAACTTGCTGTACGCGTAGGCCTCTTCCTCGGTGACGCGCCCACCGACCAGCACACCGGCGTTGCCGATGGCGGCCTGCAATCCGGTCGCGGCGGCGGCGAGGGCCTGGGGCCAGGAGGCGGGGGCGAGCACACCGTCCCAGCCACGCACCAGTGGGGTGGTGAGGCGGTCGCGTTCGGTGGCGTAGGCGAAGGCCCAGCGTCCCTTGTCGCAGTTCCATTCCTCGTTGACCTGCGGGTCGTCACCGGCCAAGCGCCGCAACACTTTCCCGCGCCGGTGATCGGTGCGTTGCGCGCAGCCCGACGCGCAGTGCTCGCACACACTGGGTGTGGAGACCAGGTCGAAGGGGCGGGCACGGAACCGGTAGGAGGTGCCGGTGAGCGCGCCGACCGGGCAGATCTGCACGGTGTTGCCGGAGAAGTAGGAGTCGAGCGGTTCGGCCTGGGCGATACCGACCTGTTGCAGCGCACCACGATCCATCAGTTCGATGAACGGGTCACCGGCCACCTGCTGCGAGAACCGGGTGCACCGGGCGCACAGCACGCACCGTTCCCGGTCGAGCAGCACCGCCGACGACAGCGGTATGGGCTTCGGGTAGGTGCGTTTCTCACCCTCGAAGCGGGATTCGGCGCTGCCGGTGGACATGGCCTGGTTCTGCAACGGGCATTCGCCGCCCTTGTCGCATACCGGGCAATCCAGGGGATGGTTGATGAGCAGCAGTTCCATCACCCCGCGCTGAGCCTTCTCGGCGACCGGGGAGCTGAGCTGGGTGCGCACCACCATGCCGTCGGTGACGGGAATCGTGCAGGAGGCCACCGGTTTGCGCTGGCCTTCGACCTCGACGATGCACTGACGGCAGGCGCCGACGGGGTCGAGCAGTGGGTGGTCGCAGAAGCGGGGGATCTGCACGCCGATCAGTTCGGCCGCGCGGATCACCAGGGTGCCCGCGGGGACCTGGATGGTGGTGTCGTCGATGGTGACGCTCACCAGGTCGGCGGGCACCACTCCGGAGTTGTTGCCGGGTGCGATCGCGGTCATCGGGTCGCCTTTCCTGAGGCCCACGCCGTGGCGCGGGCCGGGTCGAACGGGCAGCCGCCGCGACGCTGATGCTCGAGGTATTCCTCACGGAAGTACTTCAGCGAGGAGAAGATCGGGCTGGCGGCGCCGTCACCGAGCGCGCAGAACGATTTGCCGTTGATGTTGTCGGCGATGTCGGCGAGCTTGTCGAGGTCGGCCTCGGTGCCCTGACCCGCTTCGAGCCGGTGCAGCAGTTGCACCAGCCAGTAGGTGCCTTCGCGGCACGGTGTGCATTTGCCGCAGGACTCGTGGGCGTAGAACTCGGTCCAGCGCAGCACCGCCCGCACCACGCAGGTGGTGTCGTCGAAGATCTGTAATGCCTTGGTTCCCAGCATGGATCCGGCGGCGGCGACACCTTCGTAGTCGAGGGCGACATCGAGGTGCTCGGCGGTGAACAGCGGCGTCGAGGAACCACCGGGTGTCCAGAACTTCAGGGTGTGCCCGGCGCGCACACCGCCCGCGTAGTCGAGCAGTTCGCGCAGGGTGATGCCGAGTGGTGCCTCGTACTGGCCGGGCCGGGCGACGTGGCCCGAGAGCGAGTACAGGGTGAAGCCGGGCGACTTCTCGCTGCCCATCGAGCGGAACCAATCGGTGCCGTTGCGCAGGATCGAGGGCACCGAAGCGATGGATTCCACATTGTTGACCACCGTCGGGCAGGCGTAGAGACCGGCGACGGCGGGAAACGGTGGCCGTAGCCGTGGCTGGCCGCGACGTCCCTCGAGCGAATCGAGCAGGGCGGTTTCCTCGCCGCAGATGTAGGCGCCCGCGCCGGCGTGCACGATCAGTTCCAGGTCGAAACCCGAGCCGAGGATGTCGTTGCCGAGGAATCCGGCGGCGTACGCCTCGGCGACGGCGGCCTGCAGGCGGCGCAGCACCGGGACCACCTCACCACGCACGTAGATGAAGGCGGTGTTCGCGCGAATGGCGTACGCGGCGATCACCACCCCCTCGATCAGAGTGTGCGGGGTAGCCAGCATGAGCGGGATGTCTTTGCAGGTGCCCGGTTCGGACTCGTCGGCGTTGACCACGAGGTAGTGCGGTTTGATCGTGCCGTCGGGGCCCGGGCCCTGCGGGATGAACGACCACTTCATCCCGGTGGGGAAGCCCGCGCCGCCGCGTCCGCGCAGGCCCGCGTCCTTGACCGTTTGGATGACGTCGTCGGGCTGCATCCGCAGCGCGGCCCGTAGACCTTCGTATCCGCCTGTGCTGGAATAGGTGTCGAGCGTCCAGGATTGCGGACGATCCCAGTCTCGGCTCAGTACAGGAGTGAGCGTGGTCATCGTGTGCCCTCGCTGTCTCCGGAATCCGTTGCCGAGAAGCCTGTTTCAGGGTCCGAGGCCGCACCGTCGGCGATGCGCAATCCCGCCAGCGTGGGCTCACCGGGAGCCCCATCGAGGACACCCGGTCGTTCGTCGGGGAAACCGGCGAGGATTCGGGCGGTCTCGCGGAACGTGCACAGCGGGGCGCCACGACTGGGCCGCACCTGATGCCCGGCACGCAGCGCGTCGGTGATCTCGATGGCCGATTCGGGGGTCTGGTTGTCGAAGAACTCCCAGTTCACCATCATCACCGGTGCGTAGTCGCAGGCGGCGTTGCACTCGATGTGTTCGAGGGTGACGGCGCCGTCGGGAGTGGTCTGACCGTGGCCGATGCCCAGATGCTGTTGCAGCGCTTCGTAGATCGCGTCACCGCCGAGCACCGCGCACAGCGTGTTGGTGCACACGCCCACGTGGTAGTCGCCGGTGGGGGTGCGGCGGTACATCGAATAGAAGGTGGCCACCGCGGTGACCTCGGCACCGGTGAGCCCCAATTGCTCGGCACAGAAGTCGATCCCGGTGCCGGTAACATATCCGTCCTCGGCTTGCACCAGATGCAACAGTGGCAACAGGGCCGAACGCGGATGCGGGTAGCGGGTGATGATGTCCTTGGCGTCGAGCTCGAGACGCTGGCGAATATGCGGCGGATACGGCTCGGGCCGGACGGTGAGATTCAGCAGAACCGTTGGGCTCGCGGGCTTTTCGGTCATCGGTCTACCCCTCCCATGACGGGGTCGATGCTGGCGACGGAGGCGATGACGTCGGCGACCATGCCGCCCTCGCACATCGCGGCGACCGCCTGCAGGTTGGTGAACGAGGGGTCGCGGTAGTGCACCCGGTAGGGGCGGGTGCTGCCGTCGCTGACCATGTGCACGCCCAGTTCGCCGCGTGGTGACTCGACAGCCGAATACACCTGCCCGGCAGGCACTCTGATGCCCTCGGTGACGATCTTGAAGTGGTGGATCAGCGACTCCATGGAGGTGCCCATGATCTTGCCGATGTGTTCGGGGGAGTTGCCGAGTCCGTCGGGGCCCAGTTTCAGGTCGGCGGGCCAGGCGATCTTCTTGTCGTCGATCATCACCGGGCCGGGGCGCAACCGGTCGAGGCATTGTTCGACGATCTTGAGCGACTCGCGCATCTCGGCCACCCGGATGAGGTAGCGGCCGTAGCAGTCGCAGCCGGTGGTGGTCGGGATGTCGAACTCGTAGTTCTCGTACCCGCAGTAGGGATCGGACTTGCGCAGGTCGTGGGGCAGACCGGTGGCGCGGAGCACCGGCCCCGTGATGCCCAGGGCCATGCAGCCGGTGAGGTCGAGATAGCCGATGTCCTGGGTGCGCTTCTTCCAGATCGGGTTGGCGCTGAGCAGGTGTTCCATGTCGCGCAACCGGCCCGGCATGATGTCGAGGAGTTCGCGCACCTTGGTGACACCGTCGTCGGGCAGGTCCTGGGCGAGGCCGCCGGGACGGATGAAGGCGTGGTTCATCCGCAGTCCGGTGATGGTTTCGAAGACGTCGAGGATGAGTTCGCGTTCGCGGAAGCCGAACAGCATCGGGGTGAGCGCGCCCAGTTCCATGCCGCCGGTGGCGAGGGCCACCAGGTGCGAGGAGATGCGGTTGAGCTCCATCAGCAGCACGCGGACCACGGTGGCGCGTTCGGGGATCTGCTCGGTGATGTCGAGCAATTTCTCCACGCCGAGGCAGTAGGCGGTCTCGTTGAAGAACGGGGACAGGTAGTCCATCCGGGTCACGAAGGTGACGCCCTGGGTCCAGTTGCGGAACTCCAGGTTCTTCTCGATACCGGTATGCAGGTAGCCGATGCCGCAGCGGGCCTCGGTGACAGTTTCGCCCTCGATCTCGAGGATCAGGCGCAGCACCCCGTGCGTGGACGGGTGCTGGGGGCCCATGTTGACGACGATGCGTTCCTCACCGGCACCGTCGAGCACCTCGCCGACCTGGTCCCAGTCCTGGCCCGCCACGGTGACGACCCGCGGTTCGTCACGGCGGAAATCGGTGTCGGTCATCAGCTGTAGGTCCTCCGCTCGTCGGGCGGCGGTATGCGCGCGCCCTTGTACTCCACCGGGATCCCGCCGAGCGGGTAGTCCTTGCGCTGCGGGTGGCCGCGCCAGTCGTCGGGCATGGTGATGCGGGTGAGCGAGGGGTGCCCGTCGAAGAGGATGCCGAAGAAGTCGTAGGTTTCGCGTTCGTGCCAGTCGACGGTCGGATACACCGAGAACAGCGACGGGATGTGCGGGTCGGCATCGGGAACCGAGACCTCGAGGCGAACCCGGCGGCTGTGGGTGATCGACATCAGGTGGTACACGGCGTGTAGTTCGCGCCCGGTTTCGTCGGGGTAGTGCACCCCGCTGACGCCGAGGCACAGTTCGAAGCGCAGCGAGCTGTCGTCGCGCAGGGCGCTCGCCACGTCGACGAGGTGTTCGCGGCGCACGTGCAGGGTGAGTTCGCCGCGGAAGACGACGATCTTCTCGATGACGGTGTCGAAGGCGATGACGCGGTGGGTGAGGGCGGCGCGCAGGGTGCCGACGAAGGCGTCGAACCAGCCGCCGTACGGGGGTGGCGTGCCGCCGGGCAGCACGACCGGGGTGACCAGGCCGCCGTAGCCGGACGTGTCGCCGGTGCCGTGCACGCCGAACATGCCGTGGCGGGTGCCGATCACCTCGTCCTCGGCCGGTTTGCGATGCTTGGGCGCTTCCGGGGTTTCCTCCGGAATCCCCTGCCCCGCAGTGTCTTCGGTGTTGTCGGGGGAGTCGAAGGTCATCGCAGCAGGCCCTCCATGCGGATGGTCGGGGTGCTGGCGAGCGCGGCCTGTTCGGCGGCGCGGATCGCTTCCTCGCGGTTGACACCCATCGGCATCTCGGCGATCTTGGCGTGCAACGCGAGGATGGCGTTGAGCAGCATTTCCGGTCGGGGCGGGCAGCCGGGCAGGTAGATGTCGACCGGGACCACGTGGTCGACGCCCTGCACGATGGCGTAGTTGTTGAACATTCCGCCCGAGGACGCGCAGACACCCATGGCCAGCACCCATTTGGGTTCGGTCATCTGGTCGTAGACCTGGCGCAGGACCGGTGCCATCTTCTGGCTCACCCGGCCTGCGACGATCATCAGATCGGCCTGGCGGGGCGAGGCGCGGAAGGCTTCCATGCCGAAGCGGGCGATGTCGAATCGCCCGGCGCCGGTGGCCATCATCTCGATCGCGCAGCAGGCCAGGCCGAAGGTGGCCGGCCACAGCGACCCTTTACGCAGGTATCCGGCGAAATCCTCGACGGTGCTCAGCAGGAACCCGCTGGGCAGTTTCTCTTCGAGACCCATTATTTCCCACTCATTCCCAGCTGAGGCCGCCGCGGCGCCATTCGTAGGCGTAGGCGACCGACACATTGACGATGAACAGCGCCATCGCGGCGAACCCGAACAACCCGAGGGCGTCGAAATGGACGGCCCACGGGTAGAGGAACACGATCTCGATGTCGAAGATGATGAACAGCATCGCGGTGAGGTAGTACTTCACCGGGAAGCGTTGTCCCCCAACGTCTCCCGGTCCACCGGCGACGGCGTGCGGTGTGGGTTCGATGCCGCATTCGTAGGGTTCGAGCTTGGCCCGGTTGTATCGCCTCGGGCCGACGAGCGCCGCCATGATGACGGAGAAGACCGCGAACGCCGCGGCGATGGCGCCGAGTACGAGTGCGGGCACTTCGATGTTCACGACTGCACTTCCCCTCCTCGCTGGAGCAGGCCGTGCCGTGTGGCGCGGCCGCGGACGGCAGCTTTCGGCGAGACGGGGCCGACAACGTTGTCCGCCGAACCGGGGCCTCGCCCGCTGTGCAGCGATGGCGGAGCGTTATACAGAACCCGCGCTCGTGTGAGCTAGAGCACAGACTATCGCGGTTTCAGGGGTGCGCCGCGCGTTTCAAGGGGACTGTTTGATCGAATTCAGTACCGAGATTCATGAGCGAAACGGTGGTAATCCGCTCGGTGCACACACAACAGAACCACTGGGGTTACCAGTGGTTCTGTGGGGATGGGGGTGACGTCGACTATCCGACGGAACGGGACACTGCGTTCAGCGGGCGTTGAGCACGCCCGCGACCGCGCGGGTGAGCTGCATGGGGTCGATCGGGTGCGACACCGAGGCCTCGGCCCGCGACCAGTTGGCCAGCCAGGCATCGTCGGGCCGCCCGGTGAGCACGACAACCGGCGGGCACTGCTCGATCTCGTCCTTGAGCTGCTTGGCGATCCCGAGACCGCCCGCGGGCACGGACTCGCCGTCGAGAATCGCGAGATCGATCCCACCGGCATCCATCTGCTCGATGACGACCGGCGCGGTCGCGACCTCGAGGTAGTCGAGCTCCGGTAGATCCGGCCGGGGGCGTGGCCCCAGCGCAAGAATCACCTGTTGACGGGTATCGGCGTCATTGCTGTAGACCAGCACACGCAGCGGGGTGGAACGATCTGATTCGGCCACAGACGGATCGTACGTCGGGTCGGCGGGCGTGGTGGCGGGTTCGGCCGAACAGCCGATATCCGAATCTCCCACCACCGCCCGCTTATTCGCCGGTGCGCTCCTAGCGAGCCGGCTCGTCTTTGAGCTTGGCGGCCATTTCGGCGGCGAGCGCGGGTTGTTCGGCCTCCATCTTCTGGACGTAGGTGACGGCGTCACCGACGGTGCGCAGGCTCGACAGGTCCTCGTCGGGGATCTTCACGGCGTACTTGTCCTCGAGTTGGACGGCGATCTCCACGAGGGACAGGGAGTCGATCTCGAGGTCTTCGATGAAGGATTTCTCCGGAGTCACCTCGGCGGCTTCGATGCCGGTCACCTCCTCGATGATGTCGGCGATGCCCGCGATGATCTCCTGCTGCGTGGTTGCCACGAATTGTCCTTCGTTCGAGGTGATTACGTACGTGCAGTACCGTAAGAGCTCCACCGGGGTGGAGGTTCAACTGGTTGTGACCGACGACACACAGGCAACATTGGTGAGTATCGGGGAGTTGGCGCGCAGCACCGGGCTAGCGGTCCGGACCATTCGGTTCTACTGCGACGAGGGCATTCTGGATGCTCGGCGCAGTGTCGGCGGGCATCGGCTGTTCGACGCGGAGCCGGCCGTCGAACGGGTGTTGCTGATCAAGCGGTTGCGGGCGCTCGGGCTCGGGTTGGGGTCGATTACCGAGGTGTTGCGGGGTGAGCGGTCGATCGCCGAGGTGACTGCCGCCGAAAGCGCCCGCCTCGATGTCGAAATACGAACCCTGGCCTGGCGGCGCGCCTGCCTGCGGGCGGTTGAAGACGCGTCCCCTGCGTGCCGGGCCGAGCGGCTGGCTCTGCTGGCGGCCGCGCAGGACGGCGGGGTGGCGCACGACTGTCTGGTGCGGTTCTGGTTGCGGGCACTCGCGCCGATACCGGCGGGCGATGTCGACGGGTGGATCTACTGGAATGTGCCGGAGCCGCCCGGTGATCCGTCCGTCGAGGAGGTCGTCGCCTATGCCGAGCTGGTCGCGATGGTCTCCGACCCGGAACTGAACCGCGTTGTGCGCCGGCAGTACTGGCGTGGGCCAGCCGATCGGATTCGTGAACCTCGCAGCCTTTACGGACAGATCGGTGACGTGATGGCCGACGTGGTGCCCCTGGTTACCGACGGTGTGCGGCCACGCGGCGGTGACGAACTCGATCGGTTCGTCGACGCGCATGCCGGTGCGCGCGGGGAGCGAGATACGCGACGTTTCCGTGCGCAACTACTGAACGATGCGACCGACAGCGATCATCGGATCCACCGGTATTGGACTTTGACAGAACAGCTTCTCGGTGCGCGTATCACCGTGGGACGCGCCCACAATTGGGTGTACCGGGCGCTGGTCGACTCCGTCGAGCACTGACTGTGGGGCCTAGGGGAATCGAACCCCTAGGCCCGCCTTGACGCGAGGCGGCTGAATTGCGGCCGTATGCCCGTCGGTATTGCCCTTGCCCACCGGTAGTTATGCCTTCGCCGAGTTGCCAGCCGAGGGACTGGCGGCCCAGGATCGGCTGCCGGAGAATTCCGATCTTCGACTCTGCGCCGATGGGAAGCTGCGGGCGCAGCCTGCCGACCGCTACCATGCGCTCCGTCGGCTACCAGTTCCCGTCTTCAACTGCCTTGTCGCCCAATGGGATCACCGGAAGATCGTCTTCGATCGGCGGGTTCGGCTGTTCGTCGGCCATCCAGTTGCCGGTGGGTTCGACGGCGGCGAGCTCGGCGGCCGGGGCGAGGTCTTCGGCGTCGGCGGCGTAATAGTCGAACCAGGGAAGGCCGTGTTCGGCGTAGGACTGCGCGGTGACGGGGGTGGTGGGGGCCGGTTCGCCGGTGATCTGTTGCCACTCGGCGGCGGAAGCGAGGTGGACGAAGATCCGGGCGTCGGCTTCGCGGCGGTAATCGTCGACGGGGCGGTGGTCGGCGTAGATCTCCTGGCGCATCGTGCCGCCGGCGCCGATCCCCATCGATCTGGCTTGTGGGCTCGCGTGGCCCCGAGCATTTCCGGCGGGGGCGCCGCGGGGCGCACCGGACGGCCTTGGTGCGGCGGACGGGGCGGGCGCACTGCCTGGCGCCGCGGGAGGGGGAGCGCCGAACGGAGCCCCCGCAGGCGCACCTGCGACCGCAGCACCGTACGGCGGAGCACTCACCGGCATCGGAGCGCCGTAAGCCGTTGTCGCCCAGGGTGGATTACCGCCCTGTGGAGGAGGGGGCAGATGCCGTGGGCGTGCCTCTTCCTGCTGTCTGCGCCAGGTCGCGAGCGCCGTTTCGGTGAGCCTATGCACCGCCAGCTGCACCCCACCCCACTGCTCCGCGCCGGTGACCTGCCCTTCGACGGTCGCACCGAGCCCCATCGGCACCGCGACGAACTGGCGCACGACGCCGTCACCGGAGTTGATGCCGTCGAGCCACGGTTGGTCGGGCAGGGCGAGGTAGTTCTGCGGGTCCTTGCCGAGCACGCCACTCCACGGCTTACCCGACACCGCGCACACCTTGCCGACCGCCACCTTCAAGGCGGCCGGGGTGATGGCGCTGAATTTCAACCACAGCGCCTCGCGCTGATAGACCGGCAACATGACCCCGCCGCGTTCCCGCCATTCCTCGGGCACGGTGTCGGGGTAGTCGGCGACCCGCCTCAGCGGGAAGGTGCCGAGCCCCGGCGGCAACGGGTAGGTCCCCGTCTCGGGCAGCCGCAAAGTCCGCACGAATGTCACGCGCACCCCGCCCGGTAGTTCGAGTGCGTCCCCGGAAAGTTTCACCTCGGTTGCCATGTCCCACCCCTTCATTCGACCCGATGACGATCCCGCCCCCTGTCAGACGACGGTACTCACCGCACGAGCCCCCGTCCACGGCTTCTTCGACCGGGATCGACCACCTGTCCGAGCGCCACGGCGCCGATCGCAGACCGCCGCGGCGAATCGGTGATCACGGGCCGATGGCGGCGTGGAAGGCGTCGGCGGGGCCTGTTTCGGCGGGGTCGATGAGGTGGGCGAGGAACAGGCGGGTGGTGAGGGTGGGGGTGGGGGTGGTGACGGCGTGCCAGGGGCGGTCGAGGGGGGTGCCGGGGACGTCGATGGTGTGGAGGGCGCCGGAGCGGAGGTGTTCGCCGACGGCGTCGGAGTGGATGAGGGTGATGCCGAGGCCTTCGCGGGCGGCGGCTATGACGGCGCCGTGGGAGCCGAGCGTCAGGGTTGGTGGGTCGATCTGGAGGCGGTCGAGCAGGGCGAGGGTGGCTTCGCGGGTGCCCGAACCGGTGCCGCGCAGCAGCCAGGTGGTGTGGCGCGGGTCGGGGTTGTCGGTGCCGACGACGACCAGGGTGCTTGGGCGGCGTGCCTGGATGACCAGGCCCGCGTCGTGGGGCGGGCGGCCCGCGATGACGAGATCGGTTTCGTGGTGCTGCAATTCGAGGAACAGCACGTCGCGCGGCTGGATCGACAGGCTCAGTTCCACATCGGGGTAGCGGCGGCGAAACGAGGCGAGCGGCCGCAACACCACGGATTCGCCCGCGGTGGCCACGACGCCGATGCGTAATCGCCCGGCCTCGGCCTGACGAACGGCGGCGTGCGCCTCCTTCATCAAACCGAGGATCCCCCGGCAGTATTCGGCGTACACCCGGCCCGCTTCGCTGAGCGCGATACCCCGTCCTGAACGAACGATCAGTTTGGCGCCGAGCTGCTTTTCGACATGGGTGACGGCGGCCGAGACGGCGGCTTCGGTGACGTGGAGTTGTGCCGCGGCACGGCGGATGGATCCCAGGCGGGCGACAGCGAGGAAAGTTTCCATCCGACCCGAACTGACCCTGCCCATACCCGACGGTAGCAAACTCAACGTTTCGGTTGAGCGTTGTCGGAAACATTCTGATTGTTTCCCCGGCCGGTGCCCCCCATCCTGGAATTCGCTACGGGACAGCGGATTCCACAGGAGGAACCATGGCGGAAGAAACCGAACGGGATCGTTGGGATCCGGGTGTACAGTCCTATGCCTCGATGGGCTATTACTCGCCCGACTACGTGCCCGCCGACACCGACGTGCTCGCCGTGTTCCGGGTGACCCCGCAGCCCGGTGTCGATCCGATCGAGGCGGCGGCCGCGGTGGCGGGTGAATCCTCCACTGCCACTTGGACTGTCGTGTGGACCGACCGGCTCACCGCGCATTCGAAGTATCAGGCCAAGTGCTACCGGGTCGACCCGGTGCCGGGGCGTGAGGGCGAGTACTTCGCCTATATCGCCTACGATCTGGACCTTTTCGAAGAAGGGTCGATCACCAACCTCACCTCCTCGGTGATCGGCAATGTGTTCGGGTTCAAACCATTGCTGGCATTGCGCCTCGAGGACATGCGCATTCCGGTGGCGTATGTGAAAACCTTCCAGGGTCCGCCGCACGGCACGGTGATGGAACGCGAATACCTCAACAAATACGGCAGACCACTGCTCGGTGCCACGGTGAAACCGAAGCTCGGTTTGTCGGCCCGCAATTACGGGCGCGTGATCTACGAGGCCTGTAAGGGTGGCCTCGATTTCACCAAGGACGACGAGAACATCAATTCGCAGCCTTTCATGCGCTGGCGTGACCGGTACCTGTTCGCGATGGAGGGGGTGAACCGGGCGATGGCCGAAACCGGCGAGATCAAAGGCCATTACCTCAATGTCACCGCCGCGACCATGGAGGACATGTACGAGCGGGCCGAGTTCGCCAAGGAAATCGGGTCGGTCGTCATCATGATGGACCTGACCGTGGGTTATACGGCGATGCAGTCGATGTCGAAGTGGGCGCGGCGCAACGGCGTGCTGCTGCATCTGCACCGGGCCGGGCATTCGACGTTCACCCGGCAGAAGACGCACGGGGTGAGTTTCCGGGTGCTGGCCAAATGGTGCCGGCTGATCGGGGTGGATCATCTGCACGCGGGAACCGTGGTCGGCAAATTGGAAGGCGATCCGGCGACGACCCGCGGCTTCTACGACACCTTGCGCGAGAACCACATTCCCGCGCAGCTGAGCAACGGCATCTTCTTCGATCAGGAGTGGGCGAGCCTGCCCGGTGTGATGCCGGTGGCCTCCGGCGGTATCCACGCGGGTCAGATGCATCAGCTGCTCGACCTGTTCGGCGACGATGTGATCCTGCAGTTCGGTGGCGGAACGATCGGTCATCCGCTCGGTATCGCGGCGGGCGCCGAAGCCAACCGGGTGGCGCTCGAGGCGGTGGTCAAGGCCCGCAACGAGGGCCGTGACCTGCTCAAAGAAGGTCCCGATGTGTTGCGGACGGCGGCCTCGACCTGCCGACCGCTCGAGGTCGCGCTGTCGACCTGGGGTGATGTCACCTTCGATTACACGTCCACCGACGCACCCGACGCGGTGCCGACGCCGAGCCTGTAGGGAGACCGGTCATGTATTTGCGACACGGGACGTTCTCGTATCTGCCCGAACTCACCGACAGCGAGATCGCCGCCCAGGTGCGGTATGCGCTGCTCAACAACTGGCCGGTGTCGATCGAGTACACCGACGATCCGCATCCGCGCAACACCTACTGGGAGATGTGGGGTCTGCCGCTGTTCGATCTGGACGAACCCGACGGGGTGCTCGCCGAGATCAACGCCTGCCGGTCGACGTTTCCGCGCCACTATGTGCGGGTCAACGCCTATGACGCCACCTACACCAAGCAGACGACGGCGCTGAGTTTCCTGGTGCAGCGTCCGGCCGAGGAGCCCGGTTTCGAACTGGCTCGCGCCGAGGGCGCCGACCGCCGCCAGGTCTACAGCGTGCGCTCCTACGCCACCGAACGTCCGCAGGGACAGCGGTATGGGGGCTGAGGGAACCGCCAACGGTTTCCGGCTGCCACGGCCGGGCGTCACCGACGTCCGGCCGTCGCGTCCGGCCGAGGACGTGGCGCAGACCGAGGAACTGCTCGATGCCGATGCGCTGCTGGATCTTTCGCAGGATCTGGCCGGTCACGATGTGGCCGAGACCCTGACCGCGCTGGATGCCGAACTGATCGGGCTGGCGAATGTGAAGCTGCGGGTACGGGAGATCGCGGCGCTGTTGATGATCGATCGGGCGCGCCGCCGGTTCGGTCTCGAATCGTCGCGCCCGACGATGCACATGAGTTTCACCGGCCCACCGGGCACCGGCAAGACGACGGTGGCGTTGCGGATGGCGCAGATGCTGCACGCGCTGGGCTATATCCGTAAACCGAAGGTGCACACGGTGACCCGCGACGATCTCGTCGGTCAGTTCATCGGCCACACCGCCCCGAAGACCAAGGAGGCGATCGCCAAGGCCGCCGGTGGGGTGTTGTTCATCGATGAGGCCTATTACCTGTTCCGTCCGGAGAACGAACGCGATTACGGGCAGGAGGTGATCGAGATCCTGCTGCAGGAGATGGAGAACGAGCGGGCGAATCTGGTGGTGATCTTCGCCGGCTACCCGGATCGGATGGACAAGTTCTTCTCGGCCAATCCGGGGTTGTCGTCCCGGGTGGCGCATCACCTGGAGTTCGTCGATTACACCCAGGAGGAATTGCTCGCCATCGCGGAACTGATGGTGGCGGCGGAGAATTTCGTTTTCGACGCCGCGGCGCGCGAGGCGTTCTCCCGGTATCTGACGGTGCGGATGACGCGACCCCGGTTCTCCAACGCGCGCAGTGTGCGCAATGCGATCGATCGGTGCCGATTGCGCCAGGCCAAGCGACTGGTGGAAGCGGGGCGGCCGTTGTCACGCGAGGATCTGGTCACGTTGTGCGCCGAGGACGTGTTGGGCAGCAGCGTTTTCGAGGAGGTGGGTGCCTCGCCATGCCGACCAGTTTGAAAACGCTGACCCGCTACACGATCGAGGAGGAACACCGTCATCCCGGGTCGTCGGGGGAATTCTCCGCGCTGGTGAATGTTGTCGCCACGGCCACGAAGATCATCGCCAATCAGGTGACGCGCGGGGCGATTCCGGGACGCGAGGACGGGCCGCTGTCGGCGAGCGACCGTCTCGACGCGTTGACCGACGAGATCATGGTGGCCCAGACCCAGTGGACCGGTCACCTGTCGGGGTTGCTGTCCGAGCAGCGTGCCACCGCACTGGCCGTACCGGCCACCCAGCGGCGCGGCAAGTACCTGCTGGCGTTCGACGCTCTGGACGGGTCGAGCAATATCGACGTGAATCTGCCGGTGGGTTCGATCTTCAGCATTCTGCGCGCACCGCAGGAGGTGCTCGAGGGCACCGCCGAACCGTGCGACGCAGATTTCCTGCAGCCCGGTGTGCGGCAGGTGTGCGCGGGGTTCACCCTGTACGGGCCTGCCACGATGCTGGTGCTCACCACCGGCAGCGGCGTCGACGGGTTCACCCTCGACCGGGAGATCGGCGCGTTCGTGCTCACCCACCCGCGCATGCGGATCCCGCAGGACACTTCGGGTTTCGCGATCAACGCCGCCAACGAACGGTTCTGGGAGCGGCCGGTGCGCCGGTATGTGCAGGAGTGCCTGGAGGGGGTGGACGGGCCGAGGGGCCGGGATTTCAACATGCGCTGGGTGGCGTCGCTGGTCGCCGACACCTTTCACATCCTGACCAGGGGCGGCATGTATCTGTACCCGCGTGATACCCGCAATCCGGCACGGCCGGGGCGGGTTTCGCTGCTGTACGGCGCCAATCCGATCGCGTTCATCGTCGAGCAGGCGGGCGGGGCCGCAACCACCGGGCACGAACGGGTGATGCTGGTGCCGCCGACGCAGGTGCATCAGCGGGTGCCGTTCATCTTCGGGTCCCGCAACGAGGTGTTGCGGGTCGAGCGGTATCACACCGAGCCCGACGAGGGGCCCAGCTTCGACAGTTCGCTGTTCGGGACGCGTTCGCTGTTCCGGCCGGCCAAGCACGACCAGCGCACCTAGGAGCCGCCCTATGTCGGTCAAACATCCTGTCGTCGCGATCACCGGGTCCTCCGGTGCCGGAACGACCAGTGTCACACGCACTTTCGAGGAGATATTCCGTCGCGAGGGGATCAGCGCGGTGGTGGTGGAGGGCGATTCGTTCCATCGCTACGACCGGGCGGAGATGAAACTGGCGATGGCCGAGGCCGAAGCGCAGGCCAACACCACGTTCTCCCATTTCGGGGAGGACGCGAATCTGCTGCCCGAGCTCGAGGCGCTGTTCCGGGAGTACGGCGAAACCGGTGTCGGGCAGGTGCGTAAGTACCTGCACGACGACGAGGAGGCCAAACCCTACGGGCAGCCGGCTGGCACGTTCACCCCGTGGGAAGACCTCGCGCCGGGGAGCGATCTGCTGTTCTACGAGGGCCTGCACGGTGCGGCCGTGACCGACTCGGTGAACATCGCCCAGCACACGGACCTGCTGGTAGGGGTGGTGCCGATCATCAACCTCGAGTGGATCCAGAAGGTGTACCGCGACAAGACCCACCGCGGGTATTCCAGTGAGGCGGTGATCGATACGATCCTGCGCCGCATGCCCGACTACGTGAAATACATCTGCCCGCAGTTCTCCCGGACCTACGTGAATTTTCAGCGGGTGCCGACGGTCGACACGTCCAATCCGTTCATCGCGCGCAGCATTCCCACCGCCGACGAGAGCTTCGTGGTGATCCGGTTCGCCGATCCGAAGGTGATCGACTTCCCGTATCTGCTGTCGATGCTGCACGATTCGTTCATGTCGCGGCCCAACTGCATCGTGGTGCCGGGCGGGAAGATGGAGTTGGCGATGCAGCTGATCTTCACACCGTTGATCCTGCGGTTGATGGACAAGCGGCCCAAGCGCACTCTGTGATCAGACCTCGTCGTTGTCCTGCTGCTGTTGCCTGCGGGCCTCGCGGCGCTGCTGTTCGGCGCGCTCACGCAGGCCGCGCAGGAAGGCCTCGTCGTCGTCTGGGTTGGTGGCGATGTGGCGGCCGGGCCGGTCGTATTCGCTGAAGCGGGTGTTGGACGCCGGGCGCGACGGGCCGATCGGGCGTCCGGCGAACAGCCACAGCAGTGCGCCGATGGTCGGCAGCAGGACGACGATGATCAGCCACCCCATCTTCGGCAGGTGGCGGATGCCGTCGTCGGGGCTGGTGACGATGTCGACGAGGCAGTACACCCACAGGGCAAGGGTCAGGAACCCGATGATCGCGTAGTGCATTGCGGCAGTCCTCTTCGTGGTGGATGGACGGAGGACCCCGACGCCCCCGGCAGCAAGGATGCCGTATGTACGGGTCGGATGTCGTGCCGGGGTCAGTCGGGCAGCAGCGGCACCGACAGGCCCTCGCCGCGATCGAGCAGGGCCGCGCGGGTGACGGCGGCGGAGCCGAAGCGGCGGCGCAGGTCGTCGAGGGTGGCGTCGAGGGTGTTGTCGGCGCGTGGTTCCAGCGGGAGGGTCAGCTGCATGGTGTCGGCGTCGTCGAGGTTGGTCAGCGACAGGCCGATGAGGGTGATGCCGCGTTCGGCGATCAGTGGTGTGGCGGTGTCGAGTAGGCGGTGGGCGGCCTGGCGGATGGCGGTGGTGGCGTCGGTGGCCTCGACCAGGGTGTGCGAGCGGGTGGCGCGGGTGAAGTCGTCGAAACGTAAGCGCAGCACCACTGTTCGGCACACCCGGTCGGCGGCGCGCAGGCGGCGGCCGAGGCGGTCGGTGAGTCCGTCGAGGTAGGCGGCGATCTCGTCGGGTTCGCGGTGGCGGCGACCGAGGGCCCGTTGGGCGCCGATGGAGCGGCGGCGTTTGCCGGTTTCCACGCGGCGTGGGTCGCGGGCCCACGACAGGGCGAACAGGTGGCGGGCGGCGGCGGGGCCGAGGATGGCGCGCAGGTGGGCTTCGCCGAGTTCGGCGAGTTGACCGACGCGGGTGATGTTGTTGGCGTGCAGGGTGGCGGCGGTGACTTTGCCGACGCCCCATAATCGTTCGACCGGCAGCGGGTGCAGGAAGTCGAGTTCGCCGCCGGGTTCGACCAGGCGTAAACCGTCGGGTTTGGCGACGGCGGAAGCGACTTTGGCCAGGAACTTGTTGCGGGCGATGCCGACGGAGATGGGCAACCCGACCTCGGTTCGGATGCGTTCGCGCAATCTTCGGGCGATGTCGACCGGTTCCCCGCTGATCCGCCGCAACCCACCGACATCGAGGAACGCCTCGTCGATGGAGATGCCCTCCACGATCGGAGTGGTGTCGTGGAAGATCGCGAACACCGCCTTGCTCGCCTCGGCATAGGCCGACATCCGCGGCGGCACCACCACCGCATGCGGACACACCCGCAACGCCTGCCCCGCGTTCATCGGCGTCCGCACCCCCAACGCCTTGGCCTCATAACTGGCGGCCAGCACCACCCCACCGCCGACGAGCACCGGTTTGCCCCGTAACCACGGCTGATCCCGCTGCTCGACCGAGGCATAGAACGAATCCAGATCGGCATGCAGGATCGACGCCTCGTCGCGGGACTGGATGCGTGGGCGGCGTGGGGTAGCGGAGTCGGACACGAACATATGTTCGCATCGATGTCCGTCTAGCGCGTCAAACTTCTTGGCACGGTTGCTCGGTTTACGCTCCGAGCACAAGATCAGGAAGGAGAAGCGCGGTGGCCAGATCGCAGCGGTCGAAGATTCCGGTCGAGGACAAGGTCCGGGTAGTGCTGTCGGTACTGACCGGTGAAGTCAGCGCTTCCGAGGCTGCCCGACGGCGTGGGGTGAGCCCGATGGCGGTCGGCAAATGGAAGCAAACGTTCCTGGATGCGGGAACCTAAGCCCTCGAAGATCGCCCGAGTGGCTCGGCGGGTGCGCAGGGCACGCCAGAGCAGCGGCGGCTGCGGATGGAGAACGAGCAGCTGAAGCTCGCGCTGGCGGAGGCGACGGTGCAGCTGCGGATTTGGCAGCATGGCGCGGCGCTGGTGGATCAGGTCCCTTCGCTGACCTCGAAGCCCTGAGAGCGGCAGAAGGGGTGCCGGTTTCGAGGTTCGCTCGACTGGCCGGTATCCCTGAGCGCACCTACCGCCGACGACGAGCACGCCTGCGCGACGGCACCCCGCCGCGCGGGCCATGGCCCGCGCCGAAGGCGGAGCGGTTCGAACCGATCGCTGCAAAGTACGCCAACGAGTGGCCGGCGTGGGGACATCGAAAGATCGCCGCCATGATGCGTGCCGACGGATACGAGGTATCCACCTCCACGGTGGAGCGGGCGCTGCGTCGCCGAGGTCTGCTTCTGCCACGCGGATACCGGGCCGACCGGAAATCGTGGGCTGTGTTGCGGCGCAAAGTGTTCCGTAATCCACCCACGCAGCGGAACCGGGTGTGGCAGACGGACTTCAGCGAGTTCGAGACGACCGGTGGCGGGATCTGGCGGATCTGCGCGGTGATCGACTACGCCACCAAGTACTGCCTGGCCGTCACCGTCACACCGACCTCGCGTGGCGCTGACGCGCTCGCCTGCCTGACGCTCGCGGTCATCGAGGCCGAGCGGGTCCTCGGCCTCGATGACCTGCGTGTCGATCGCGGGCTGGCCGAGGTCCTCGGGCCCGCCGGGGAGACACTCGGCACCGCGCCCGCGCCGATCGCAGTGGCGTCGGACAACGGTCCCTGCTTCCGCGGCGAGGTGTTCAAGACCGCGTTCGGCGGACCGGACCCGCTCCTTCGGCATGTCCGCACCCGAGTGCGTTCACCCCAGACCAACGGCGTGATCGAGCGATTCTTCGGCACCTTGAAATACGAGCACCTGTTCCGGGGCGTGATCGCCGACGGTGACGCACTGGACATGGAAGTCCACCGATTCCGCACCATCTACAACACGATCAGGCACACCAAGCACTCGGCGACCGAACACCCAGTGCTGCCTACATCGGTCGCGACCAGCGAGAAACCGCTCGATACGCGGCAATACAGGATGTTCTGATCGACTGATCGATGACGGGCTCGGGTTATGAGGCTGGGTGGCAGCATGTTCCGGATGTCCTCGTCGGCGAGCGTCGCTGGTCATCCCCGGGGCGAGGTTGTCGCTGCTCGCCGGGTAGCCGTGACCATTGGGCGGTGGGACGTCCGTGGGTGCGCCAGACGCCGGGATCGGTGGCGACCCAGTGCTGCGGCCAGCCGGTGGGTGAGTCTTCCCAGGTTTCCTGCCGTCCGTAGACCGTCATGTCCATCAGTCCGTGGCTGGGTGAGAAGGCTTCGAAGCCGCGGATAGTAGTCCAGTAGGTTTCGAATACCCGGTCGCCGTCGCGCAGGTAGCAGGCGAGCAGGAAAAACGGGCGACCGGCCAGAAGCTCGTCGGCGCAGTCTCGCACCGAGTACCAGGGTACGTCCCAGCCCATGAAGTCGCGGTAGCGGACACTTTCCTCGTAAGGGCCCTGACAGAAAGTGGCGTAGGTGATGTCACGGGAGTGCAGGTAGGACAGCTCCCGGACCTGACTGTTGAAGAAGGTGCAGCCCTCGCACTGTTGCGCGGCGGAGCAGCCGTCATGCCACATGTGATAATAGGCGGCCAATTGTCGGCGTCCCTCGAATGTGTCGAGGAGGCTGACCGGGCCGTGCGGGCCGGTCAGGGTGATCGAGGGGTCGACCTCGACCATGGGCAATCGTCGCCGGGCCGCGGCGATCGCGTCGCCTTCGCGGGTGTGTGCCTTCTCCCGGATCCGCAGGCCGTCGATCTCGGCTTGCCAGCGAGTTCGGTCGACCACCTCGGGCAAGGCGGGCGCGGCATCGGCATTGGTATTGGTCTCGGCTGTCATTGTCGTCTCCCGTATTTCGCTGATCGGCGCCCGGATTACGCTGCCGCCGTGGCCATGACGCCCTCGGGGAGCAGGGCGAGCAACTGGCGGGTATGACCGGGCAGCTCGGCGTCCGCGAGGCCGGTGATGAGGTCACGCAGCGGCATCGACTGGTCGACCAGGACCGTTCCGGCGGACAGGAGCAGCGTGGGCACCAGCGTGTCGAGTTCGGTGTCGCTCAGCGCGCGGGCGAGGGCGCACAACGCTTCGCCCTGGGCGGCGATGCGGTCGCGAAGCCCGGCATTGCCGCCCGCGACGGCGCGAATGTGGCCGAGGGTCCAGGCATCTTGCGCGAGACGGTTTTCGTAGGTGGTGTTCGCCCCCGCCGCGACCGTGGCCGCAGCGGCGATGGTGACGGCGCTGACGATGCTGACATGCGCCAGGATCTCGTCGGCGTTCCACTCACCAGTCGCGGGGGCGAGGTGGTCGTCGCCGACAGTGGCCGCTGCCTCGAGCAGGCTGGCGTAGGCGCGTTGCAGGGCGGTGATGTCCATGAGCTGTCCTCGTATCCGTTGCACTTGCGTGATGCAAGTGAGCGTAGGGTCTAAACTTGCTTCATGCAAGTGCCGAGTCGGAGGTGGGAACCATGTTGGGCAGGACCTATGACAGTCAGGTGTGCTCGGCCGCGAGGGCGCTCGAGGTGGTCGGCGAGCGATGGAGCCTGCTGATCGTGCGCGATGTCCTCTTTGCCGGTGCGACTCGGTTCGCCGACTTCCAGCGGCTGGGTATCGCGACCAATGTTCTGGCCAAACGCCTTGACAGCCTTGTCGATTCGGGAATTCTCGAACGGCGGCCGAGTGTGGAGACTCACGATCGAGGTGGTTACGCGGCGACTCGAAAAGGGTTGGACCTGGCGCCGGTGATCATCGCGCTGACACAGTGGGGTGACCGGTGGGCGGCGCCCGACGGGCCACCGATTCTGTATAGACACACCGGCTGTGGTGGGGGGATCGCTGAGCAGACCACCTGCTCGATCTGTGGCCAGATCACGGACCTCTCGCAGATCCATGTCGTTCACGGACCGGGGATGCCGCAAGCCCAGTGACTACCCGCGAACGAGCTCTCGAAGACTATGCGGACAAAGGGGATGCCTGGCATCATGCGGGCCAATTTGCAACGACGTCTCTGGTACGGAACAACATGCCCTATTCGGCTTCAGAGCGATCCTGGACGTCAACACCGATGACCGCAACCTTGTGGCCATTCAGATCCTGCCAAGATCTTGACGCAAGACATCCGACAAGAACGCGGCATCCACGAGCTGTCCGCAAATCCTCGGCGAACGTCAGCCTCGGCGAGCTTTCCGGATCCGCACGCCGCACAGCATCCGTCCAGGTCCCACCGGACGTGTCCGCCTACCAGGGTCTGGGTCAGGGCAAACACTGTCATCGCGCTGCACTCCATGCACGATGCCGGGTACGGCGACGATTCTGCGACGATGCCGGTTCCGGTGGAGCGGCTCAACGCGGTGTCTGGCGAGAAGGCGCCACGTTCCGGTTCGCTGCGCGCCGGGGCACCACGATGACTTGGCAGTTCGAAGATTCGTGCCACAGCACTCGGCCGTGGACGGACTCGCCTCGCAGAGGTAGCTGGGCGTCCAGCGGCAGGCTCGTCACTCGCAGGAGACCGACCGCGTCCTGCCCCTGATCGAGCTCGATGAAGACGCCGAAAGGCTGTCGCCCGATTACTCTTCCGGTTACGAGGCTGCCGACAGGCAACGATTCCACAGTGTCCGGCCATGCGGTGCGTGCGCGGCGCGCCCATTCTTTGTCATCGGGCCAGAAGTACTCGTCTGTTGCCATCGGCGTCGAGTCTATGTGCCACAGCGCGACGGAACCGCCGGGTTTGTCGGACCTGTCTGCTGGGATGGGGGGCCGGGGTCGTCGGTGAAAGAGGTTGGTGCGCATGGTGAGTGCCAGGTGGGATCAGGTGTTCGCGTGGCGGCTGGGGCGGCAGTTCGTCGCGCCTCGGAGTGGCGAGGCGGTCGAGGAGATCGCGGGGCGGTTGGTCGGGGTGCAGGCGCAAGTGGCGTCGGCGGCGGAGACGGCTGTCGCGGTGCGCGGTGGTTCGGTGGGATCCGTGGCTGCGGCGCTGTCGGCGGGTGGGTTGGTGAAGACGTGGGCGATGCGGGGGACGTTGCATGCGATGGTGCCGGGGCAGGCCGCGGCGGCGTTGGCGTTGATGGGGTCGGCTCGGACGTGGGAGAAGGCCTCGTGGGTGAAGACGTTCGGGGCCACTCCGGAGCAGGTTGCGGCGTTGGTGGAGGTGGTGTCGGGGGTGCTGGCGGAGCGGGTGCTCACGCGTGAGGAGTTGGTGGAGGCGGTGCTTGCCGAGCCGGGGTTCGGGCATCTGGGGGAGCAGTTGCGGTCGGGGTGGGGTGCGGTGCTCAAGCCGCTGGCGTGGCAGGGGGCGTTGTGCCACGGACCTATGCGTGGCACGAAGATCACCTTCACTTCGCCGGGGAACCTGGTGGCGGGCTGGTCCGGCCTGCCCGAGCCCGACGTGGCGGCGCCCGGGCTGATCCGGGCGTACCTGGGCGCCTACGGTCCGGCGACGCCGGAGTCCTTCGATGCTTGGCTCAGCCGCAACAGCTTGCGTAAGACGGTGGTGCGCGGATGGTTCGCGGCACTGGGCGACGATTTGACCGAGATCGAGGTGGAAGGCCGAAAAGGGTGGCTGCCCACCGAATTCGTCGACGAACTCGCGGCCGCGACCCCGGATGATGCGATCCATCTGCTCGGGCCGTTCGATCAGTACGTTCTCGGCCCCGGCACCGGCGACACCGCGCTCCTGGCGGCCGAGCATCGGGCGAAGGTCAGCAGGACGGCCGGTTGGATCTCACCGCTGGTGCTGGTGGGCGGCCGAATCGCGGGTACCTGGGAACAGCAGGGTGAGCAGGTGGTGGTCACGCCGTTCGACGGCGCGCGGTTGCCGAAACGCGCGTTGGGTGCGGCGGTGGAGCGGCTCGCCACCGCGATCGGCAGCGACCTCACCGTGCGCGTCGAGTAATCGGCACGCCGTCACATCGGGGCGGTCGCTCGAATCCGGTTTCGCGATCCGCCACGAGTGAACCAAGCGCTTGCTACGGTGAGGCGATGATCCCCACGATCGTCTGGGGCACCGGCAATGTCGGGCGCGCGGCCATCCGTTGCGTCACCGCTCATCCGGCGCTGGAACTGTCCGCGGTGCTCGTCCACGACCCCGCGAAGGTCGGCCGCGATGCCGGTGAACTCGCAGGTCTCGACACCGAATTGGGCGTGCGCGCGACCGATGACATCGAGGCCGTGCTCGCGAATCGGCCCCGCGCGGTGGTGTACGCGGCGTCCGGCGATATCCGCCCCGACGCCGCGCTCGCCGACATCGTGCGCGCGATCCGGGCCGGTGCCGTGGTCGTGACGCCCGCGCTCTACGCCCTCTACGACCCCCGTAACGCGCCGGCCGAGATCCGTGACCCGGTGCTGGCGGCGATCGAGGACGGCGGTGGTTCGCTGTTCGTGTCCGGCGTCGACCCCGGTTGGGGCAACGACGTGCTGCCGGTGCTGATCAGCGGGCTCGCGGGCACCTTGGACGTGGTGCGCTGCCAGGAGATCTTCGACTACTCCACCTACGACCAACCCGACTCGGTGCGCTACCTGGTTGGGATGGGGCAGCCGATGGACTATCAGCCACCGATGCTGTTGCCCTCGGTGCCGACGATGGTGTGGGGCGGGCAGGTCCGGTTGCTGGCCAGGGCACTGGACGTGGAACTGGACGATGTCCGCGAGACCGTCGAGCGGCGTGCACTCGATGCCACTGTGCAGACGGTGCGGATGGGTGAATTCGCGGCGGGCACACAGGGGGCGGTGCGTTTCGAGGTGCAGGGCATCGTCGAGGGCGAGGCACGCATCGTCATCGAACATGTCACCCGCATCCACCCGGACTGCGCCCCGGACTGGCCCTCGCCACCCGACGGGGAGGGTGCGCACCGGGTGATCATCGAAGGCAGCCCGCGCATCGAGGTGAATGTGACCGCCACCGACGAGGGCGGCAACCGGGCGGCGGGCGGAAATGCCACGGCGGTGGGCAGATTGGTCAACGCGATCGACTGGCTGATCGCCGCCGAACCAGGTCTCTACGACGCGCTCGACGTTCCGTTGCGCGCCGCGGTCGGCAAACTCGGAAGGAAGATCCCATGATCATCGACGTGCCGCAGGGCAAGGATCCCATCGGGTATGTGTGGGGCGAGATGGTGCCCGGTATCGGTGTCGCGGCCGCGGCGTTCTCGCTGTCGGTGTACGAGCACTCCACGCTCGGGCTGCGGGAGTTCGAGGCGGCGCGGTTGCGCATCGCCCAGATCAACGGGTGCCTGTTCTGTCAGGACTGGCGCACCGAACGCGACGGGGTGAAGGTCGAACCGGAGTTCGCCGACGCGGTCACCGACTGGCGCGACACCGACCTGTTCGACGAGCGGACCCGTTTGGCGGCCGAATACGCCGAGCGCTATGCCACCGATCATCACGGTCTCGACGACGACTTCTGGGCCCGCATGTTCGACCACTACACCCAGCCCGAGGTGGTCGAGTTGAGTATGAGTATCGGTTCGTGGCTGGCATTCGGCCGCCTCAACCGGGTCCTCGGCTTGGACACGGCCTGCGTGCTGCCTGGGCATTGAGCCGCGCGGCCGCGCCCGGCGGGCCCGGGTGGGGTTAGGCTGCGGGCCGTGGAGTCTCCCATTCGGCAGCTGATCGACACCGTGGCCTGGGTCCTGATCGACAACGGGCGCATCCTGTGTGCCCGCCCGCGCGGCAAGGATGTCTTCTACATTCCCGGCGGCAAACGCGAGGGCGCGGAAACGGATCTCGAGACGCTGGTGCGTGAGGTGGCCGAGGAACTGACCGTGGAGTTGTCGGCCGAGACCGCGGTCCATGTGGGCACCTATGAGGCACCTGTTTCCCACGACGAGAACACCGTGGTGCGGATGGCCTGTTACACCGCCGAGTACCGGGGTGTGTTGACGGCCAGCAGCGAGATCGAGGCATTGGCGTGGTTCGGTTTCGGCGACCGGGATCTGGTTCCGCCGGTCGACCAGTTGCTCTTCGACGACCTCGCCGCTTCGGGGGCTCTGCGGTGATCGCCGCGGCGGCCCGCTCGGCGAGCTTCGAGCTGGTCGCGGTGCCGCTGGCTTTCACCCGGGTCCGCACCCGGGTGCGGGTGGCGCGGCGGATGCTGCGGGAACCGGTGGGCGCTCATGGTGTGTCGCTGCCCCGGTGCCTGGTGCATTCGGTGCTGTCGGCGGGGGTGGGTGTCGTCGGCTGGTTCCTGGTGCTGTTGAGCGTGCTGGTGCTCGTTCGCGGTCTGGCCTACCCGCTGCTGGTGGGTGACGGGTACCGGAATGCCTGGGGCGGGCCGACTCTGGCCGGTGCGTGGGCGGTGCACGCGCTGCTCGCGGTGCTCCTCGCACCACTGTTCCTCGCGGTTGTCGCGGCGCTGGGGCGGTCGCAGGTCCGGTTGATCCACACCGTGCTGGGCGGTCACCGGTCGTGGTGGCCGGTCCCGCTCGCCGTGCTGCTCACGGCGGCGGGCACGCTGTTCTTCATCGCCTGGTCACACCAGATCTGAGCGGTCACGCCTCGCCGGGAGTTCGGGCTTCGTAGGTGGAGCGCGCGTGCTCGACTTCGTCCATATGTTGTTCGGCCCAGGTTTTCACCGCCTGCATCACCGGCAGCAAGGAATGACCGAGCTCGGTGAGCTGGTAGTCGACGCGCACCGGGACGCTCGGTCGCACTGTGCGCGTGATCAAGCCGTCGCGTTCCAGGTTCCGCAGGGTCTGGGTGAGCATCTTCTGGCTCACGCTGGCCAATCGGCGTTGCAGGTCGCTGTAGCGATGGGGACCGTCGGCCAGAGCATTGACGGCCAGGCTCACCCATTTGTCCGAGATCCGGTCCAGCAGTTTGCGCGCGGGACATTCGGCGAGGTAGGCGTCGTAGGCGGCGCTGCGTTCGGCGCGCAGTTGTGCTGCGGTACGGGTGGGCATGGGCGGGAACCTCCGCGTGCGGTGGGCACTTCGAAGTGCGTACTTCCCGCTGGAGTGTAGCTCTCCAATAGTGGTGTGCATGAACGATGTACAGACGATGCGGGCCGTTGTCGCTCACGGTTACGGTGGTCCCGAGGTGTTGCGGCTGGTCGAGGTGCCGGTTCCCGAGCCCGGGGTCGGGCAGGTCCGGATCCGGGTGCGGGCGGCGACGGTGAATCCGGTCGACCTGGTCACGCGGGCGGGCGCCCTGGTCGAGGCCGGGCTGATGGCGGTGCGGGAGGTCACCGGAATCGGATGGGACGTCGCGGGCGTGGTCGACCGGCTCGGTCCGGGAGTGCCGGAATTCTCGGAAGGGCAGCGGGTGATCGGTCTGCGTGACCTGCTGGATGTGTCCGTTGGTACCTATGCCGAGTACGTGGTTCTCGATGTGGGCGCGGTGGTGCCGACGCCATCCAGGCTCTCGGACGTCGAGGCGGCGACACTGCCGCTCAACGGCCTGACCGCCACGCAGTCTCTCGATCTGCTCGGGTTGGCACCGGGCGAGACCCTGTTGGTGACCGGCGCGAATGGTGCCGTCGGCGGGTTCGCCGTGGAAATCGCGGCGCAGCAGGGATTTCGGGTGGTCGCCCAGGGTTCCGACGCGGAGTTTCTCGGCTCGATCGGTGCGGAATGGACCGTCGCACGCGATGCCGATCTGATCGCGGAGGTTCGCCGCTCGGTTCCCGGCGGTGTGCACGGCGCCCTCGACACCGCCGGCCTGGGCGGCCGGGCCTTGGCCGCGGTACGCAATCGTGGCCGGTTCGTCACTGTGGTCGGTGGCGGCGATCCGATTCCGTTGCGTGGCATCACGGTTCAGCACGAGTGGATCCACGCCGACGGGGCGGGGCTCGCGCGCCTCGCCGAGCGCGAACTCACCACCCGTGTCGCCGCGACTCTGCCGCTCGACGCCGCCGCACAGGCCCACTCCCGCCTCGCCGCGGGTGGGCTCACCGGTCGTCTCGTGTTGATCCCGTGACGGCTATTCGTCGATGCGACGCAGGATTCGGGCGATTTCGGCGAGGGCGGCGGGTTCGGTCATCCGCCAGTGGGTGGCTGCGATCGGGTGGTTGTGCACCGCTGCGGTGATCGCGTCCGCCCACGATGTCGCACCGGTGGAACCGGTCGGGTCGTCGGTGGCGGTGAAGTAGGTGAGGGGGCCGTGGAAGGGGCGGGGGCGGTAGGCGGCGTCGAGTGCGAGGGAGGTGGTCGCACCGTCGATGATCCTGTCGATGCGTGCTTCGTCGACGGGCACGTCGGGTGCCGACAACGCGCACAGTCGGCGGACCAGGGCCCGCGCGTCGGTTTCGTCGCCTGCGGCGGCGAAACCGACGAGGAGGTCGGCGGCGGTGGCTTCGGTGGCCGTCGCGGGTGAGGCGCTGGTGAGGCGGCTGTCGAGTATGCCGAGCAGCGCGACCTGTTCCCCGTCTTCCTGCAGTTGCACCGCCATGGCGTGGGCGATCACGCCACCCAGCGACCAGCCGAGCAGATGGTAAGGCCCCTCGGGTTGCACGGCGCGCAGGTGCTTGAGGTAGAGCAGTGCCCACTGTTCGATCGAATCCGGCAGCGGCTCGGTGGAGCTCAGCGCCGGGGATTGCAGACCGTAGACGGGGCGGTCCAGGTGCGCGGTGAGACCACTGAACGACCAGGCCAGGCCGCTGACGGGGTGTACGCAGAACAGGGGTTCGCCGGTGCCGGTGGTGCGCAACGGGAGCAGGATATCGAAGGCGGTGTCGGGGCCGGTGGAGTCCGTACCGGCCGCCCGTAGCGCGGTGAGGATCCCGGCGGGGGTGGGGGCGGTGAAGATCCAGGTGACGGGGACGGTCGCGGCGAGCGCGTCGCCGAGCTGGGCGGCCAGACGGGTGGCGAGCAGTGAGGTGCCGCCGAGTTCGAAGAAGTGGTCGTCCATGCCGACCCGGTCCAGGCGGAGTACGTCGGCGAAGACCGCGCACACCGCCTGCTCCACCGCACCGGCCGGAGCACGGTAGGTGCGGGCGGTGAACGTCGGCGCGGGCAGGGCGTCGCGGTCAAGTTTGCCGTGCGCGGTGAGCGGAATCCGGTCCAGGACCACGATCGACGCGGGCATCATGTGGGCGGGCAGCTGGTGGGCGGCCCACTCGGTGAGTCGTTCGACGGTGACCGACTTGCCTTGTCCGGCGACAACATAGGACACCAGCACGGTTTCGCCGGTCTGATTGGCTCGGCCGAGGGTGACGGCGGACGCCACGTCGGGATGCTCGGTGAGGACCGAGTCGATCTCGGTGAGCTCGATGCGGAAGCCGCGGATCTTGGTCTGGAAGTCGGTGCGACCTCGGTAGTCGAGTTCGCCGTCGGCGGTCCAGGCCGCGAGGTCGCCGGTGCGGTACATGCGTTCGCCCGGGGTGAAGGGGTCGGCGACGAACCGTTCGGCGGTGAGATCGGGGCGGGCCAGGTACCCGGTGGCCAACTGTGTTCCGCCCAGGTACAACTCGCCGGTGACCCCGGTGGGGACGGGGTTCAGGTGTGCGTCGAGAACGTAGACCCGGCTGTTGTGGACGGGCCGGCCGATCGGCACGGTGACGGTGTCGCGCGATGTCACCCGGTGACTGGTGATCGATACGGCGGCCTCGGTGGGCCCATACACGTTGAACAGCGCTGCCTGTGGCGCCGCGGTCTGGATGCGACGCGCCAAGGACACCGGCAGTGCCTCACCGATGGCGAGGACGCGGCGTAGCGAGCTGGGCAGTTCCTCGGTGAGCAGGGCATCGAGCATCGAGGGCACGGCGTGCAGGGTGGTGACGTTCTCGGTGCGCATCAGCTCCGCCAGGTAGGCGGGGTCGCGGTGTCCGCCCGCGGACGCGAGCACGATGCGCCCACCACTCACCGCGGTGGACCAGAACTCCCACACCGACAGATCGAAGGTCGCGGCGGTCTTCAGCAGCACGGCATCGTCGGTGCCGAGACCGAATTCGATGGTCTTCCAGCGCAACTGGTTGACGATCGCGGCGTGCGGCACCGCGACCCCCTTGGGGCGTCCGGTCGATCCCGACGTGAAGATCACGTAGGCGGTGTCGGTCGCCCGGACGGGGGCTATCCGTTCGGCGTCGACGAGTGGTTGCGGCGAGTAGCCGCCCAGATCCAGCTGCTCGACCGGCACGGCATCGTGCGAACCGGTCGCGGCGAGCCAGGTGTCGGCCTGGGTCAGGGTCAGCAGCGGGGCCGCGGTGTCGAGGATGTAGCGGGTGCGTGCCTGCGGTTGGTCGGGGTCGACGGGCACGTACGCGCCACCGGCGGCGGTGACCGCGTACATCGCGACGACCAGGTCCACCGAGCGCCGCATCGCGAGCGCGACCCGTGTTCCCGGACCGACGCCGGCGGCGACCAGGTGGCGGGCCAACCGGTTGACGCGTGCGTCGAGTTCGGCGAAGGTCAAGCGTGCACCGTCGGCGACCAGGGCGACCGCGTCCGGGGTGGATCGGACGGTGGCCGCACGCAGCGAGGCCAGGGTGGCGGTCGGATCACTGTGTCGCACAGTGTGATTCCAGGTGTGCAGGACACGGGTGCGTTCGGCGGGGTCGAGCAGGTCGACGGTGTGCAGGGGCCGGTTCGGGTCGGTCAGTACCGCCGAGAGCAGGCGGGTGAGCCGGTCGAGGAATCCCGCGACGGTGGCCGCGTCGAACAGGTCGGTGGCGTAGGTGCAGTACCCGCCGATGCCGGCCGGGGCACCGTCGGCGCTGTAGCGGTCGGCGACGATCAGGTGCAGATCGAACTGGGACAGTTCGCGATCCAGCTCCACCGAGCTGACGCCGACCTCGGGCAGATCCATGCTGACCTGTCCGAGGTTCTGGAACGACAACCCGACCTGGAACAGCGGGTGCCGCGCGGTGGATCGGGCGGGGTTGAGGACCTCGACGAGCCGTTCGAAGGGGATGTCGGCGTGGGCGAAGGCCTGCAGGTCGATGTCGCGTTGCCGGGTGAGCAGGTCGGTGAAGCTCGCACGGTGGTCGACGCGGGTGCGGAAGACCAGGGTGTTGACGAACATGCCGATCAGGTCGTCGAGCACCGCGTCGCCACGACCGGCGACGGGTGTGCCGATGGCGATGTCGGTGCTGCCCGACAGGCGCGACAGCACCACGGCGAAGGCGGTGTGCACGGCCATGAACAGAGTCGCGCCGTGGGTGCGCGACAGTTCGGTCAGGGCGGTGTGGGTGGCGGCGTCGAGGATGAACGGCACCCGGCCACCGGCATACGTCTGGACCGCGGGGCGTGGGCGGTCGCGGGGCAGCTCGAGCTGGTCGGGCAGATCCGCCAGCTCGCGTTGCCAGTAGGCGAGTTGGGTGGCGGCGGTGGAGGTGGGGTCGGTTTCGTCGCCGAGCAGGTTCTGCTGCCAGATGGCGTAGTCGGCGTACTGCACGGGCAGCGGCGTCCAGGTGGGGGCGTGACCGTCGACGCGGGCACCGTAGGCCGAGACCAGGTCGCGGGTGAGCGGGCCACCGGAGAAGCCGTCACCGGCGATGTGGTGCACGGCGATGGCCAGGATGTGTTCGTCGCCGGTTTCGAACAGGGCGGCGCGCAACGGCACCTCGGTGGTCACGTCGAACGGCGCCGCAACCAGTTCCGCGACAGCGGCATCCGGGTCCGCCGGGGCGGGTGCGAGCACCAACCGTGGCACGTCGGGATGGTCGGCGGGCAGCACGACCTGCGCCGGTGTCTGATCGAGCATCGGGTACACGGTGCGCAGGATCTCGTGGCGGGTGACGACATCAGTGAACGCGGCAACCAGCGCGGCGGTGTCGAGCGCGCCGGTCAGGCGCAAGACGACGGGAATGGTGTACGCGGCGGTCCCGGTGTCGAACCGGTTCAAGAACCACATGCGCTGCTGGGCGGGTGAGAGCGGAATGCGTTCCGGCCGTGGCTGGGCGCACAGCGCGGGCCGGGTCTGTGCCTGCGCCGAGGCGCTGATCGCGGCGGCGCATCCGGCGACAGTCGGGGCGGCGAACAGTGACCGCACCGGCACCCGGGTACCGACCGCGGCGCTCAGGCGTGCCGCCAGCCGGGTGGCGAGTAGGGAGTTGCCACCGAGGTCGAAGAAGTTGTCGTCGGCACCGACCCGCTCGACGCCGAGGACCTCGGCGAAGATCGCGGCGACCGTGCGCTCGGGCCCGGTGGACGGCTCACGGTAGCGGCGGCTGACGAATTCGGGTGCGGGCAGCGCTGTCCGGTCGATCTTGCCGGTGGCCGACACCGGAACACGATCGAGCACGACCACCGCCGCGGGCACCATGTGCGCGGGCAACAGCGTCGCCGCCCATCGGGTCAGGGCACCGGCATCGGGGGCGCGACCGGTCACGTACGACACCAGCACCGTCTCGCCGGCCGGGTTCTCGGTGCCGAGGGTGAGCGCGAAACTCACCTGGGGGTGGCGCACCAGCACGGCATCGACCTCGCCGGGTTCGATGCGGAAGCCGCGGATCTTGATCTGGAAGTCGCCGCGGCCCAGGTATTCCAGCTCGTAGCGGTCTTTGTGCACCCAGCGGACCAGGTCACCGGTGCGGTACATGCGCGCACCGGTCTCGCTCCACGGGCAGGCCACGAAACGTTCGGCGGTGGTCGTACCGCGACCGCCGTAACCACGCGCCAGGCCGGGCCCGGTCAGGTACAGCTCGCCGGTGACGCCGACGGGCACCGGCCGCAGCCGGGCGTCGAGGACGAGTGCCCGCATGCCGGGTACGGGGGTGCCGATGGTGATGCGCTCACCGGCGCGCAGGACGGTGTAGGTGGCACCGATGGTGGCCTCGGTCGGGCCGTATCCGTTGAGGAAGGTGCGACCGGATGCCCACGCGGACAACAGTTCCGGTGCTACGACCTCACCGCCGGCCGACACGCAACGCAGGTCGGGCAGCCCGGCGGGATCGAGGGTGCTCAGCAGTGCCGGGGTGATGATTGTGTGGGTGACGCGTTCGGTGCGTATCAGCTCGTCGAGTTCGGCGCCGCCGAAGGTGTCCGGTGGTGCGATGACGAGGGTGGCGCCCCGGTGGAAGGCGGTGGTGATCTCCTCGATCGACTGGTCGAAACTCGGTGAGCACACGTGCAGCATGCGGTCGTCGTGACGCAGACGCATCAGGTTCGCCGAGTGTGCGACCAGCGCGGCCAGACCGGTGTGGGTGACACACACACCCTTCGGCGTGCCGGTGGAACCGGAGGTGTAGATCAGATAGGCGGTGTTGTCGCGGCGCAGCGGCCTGCGGCGGTGCCGGTCACGCACGGGAGTCGACGCGCACGCCGCCGTCCGGGCGCGCACGGCCGGGTCGTCGATGATCAAGGGCCGCACCGATTCCGGCAGAACACGGGCATGCGCGGTGACGGTGATCCCCACCGCGGCGCCGGAGTCGGCGAGCATGTGCCGGATGCGGTCGTCGGGGTAGTTCGGGTCGACGGGCAGATACACCCCGCCCGCCTTCGCGACCGCCCACAGCGCGAGGATCGCCTCGTAGGAGCGGGGGATCGTGCAGGCGACGACGATCTCGGGACCGACACCTTCGCTGATCAGGACCCGCGCCAAGCGGGAGGAATCGGCGTCGAGCGTGCCGTAGGTGTAGTCGTTTCCGTTGTCGCGCACAGCGATTCGGCGTTGCCCGAAGCCGGTGCCGCGGACGAGGAGCTGGGCGAGGGTACGTGCGGCGCGGTGGCGTGGCCCGGTGCCGATGCGCGCGAGCAGGTGGTCCTCGCCCCGCACCCCGACCGACAGATCACCCACCGGGACACCCGGACGGCAGGTGATGTCGGTGAGCAGACCGACCAGGCGGTGCGCCAGCACCGTCGCCGAAGACACCTCGACACCCGGGCCGTCGACGCCGACAGACATTCCGGTGCTCGATTCGGTCACCACCACCGTGAGATCGCGTGCCTCGGGCGACGGCACCGTCGAAGCACCGTCCGGGCGCACAGAATTGCGCAGTTCGAGGCGGAACTGTCCCAGCGAGCCGTGGTCGGCGCCGAGCAGATGGGTGAGGTCCTCGACCGGGATACCGGAGTGGGCGAGCGCCCGGGTCTCGGCCTGGTGCACGCGGTCGAGCAGCGTGCCGAATGGTTCGGTGGGGTCGATGTGGGTGCGCAGCAGAAGGTCCGAGGTGTCGAGCACGATGTCGTCGGAGCCGGTGAGCCGTGCGATCAGGATCGACACCGCGGCGCTGATCGCGCTGGACCAACCGGCGTCCGCACTGTCGGCCAGCCGCCGCAGATCTCGGTGCGTTGTCGCCGGGACGGGCAAACCCGACCGCGGGTGTTCTGTGTCGCGGGTGCCGAGTGCGTGATTCTGTGGTTCGACCCCCGACCCCGTACCGATCGTGCGGTGGTCGGGTGCGACCTCGGTGTCGATCAACGCTTCGGTGGGCAGGGTGAGACGGCCGGGTAGGTCGGCGAGGGTGGTGCGCCAGAAGCGGGAGCGGGTGATCGGGTCGGTCGGGTTCGCGCCGAGCTTCGTCACGATATCGATCGCGCCCACCGACAGACCGGGATCGGCACCTCGATCAGACGCGATCGTCCCCGTGGCGGTCAGTGCGGACAGTGCGGTGCGCAGCCGGTCGGTGACGGCGCGCGCCACCTCGTCCGACACCAGGTCACGCCGGTATTTGACCTGTACCTGGGTGCGGGCGCCGAGGAAGACCAGGACCGTGATCGGGTAGTGGGTGTGGTCGGCGCCTTGCAGGTCGTCGATGCGCAGACCGTCGAGCGCCCCACCGGCCTGCTGCAGACCCTCGACATCGACGGGGTAGGACTCGAACGCCAGCATGGTGTCGAACAATTCGCCCCGACCGGCGACCCTTTGGATGGCGCCCAGCCCGAGGTGATGGTGGTCGAGCAGCGTGGCCTGCTCGGTCTGCACCGCGCGGATCATCTCGCCGACCGCACCGTCGATGCGCACGCGCACCGGGACGGCGTCGACGAACAGGCCGATCATGTCGCCGACACCGTCGAGCTGCGGTGGGCGCCCGGACACGGTGGCGCCGAACACGATGTCGTCGCGACCGGTACTCGCGGCGACGACCAGCGCCCACGCGGTCTGGAACACCGTATTGGCGGTGACCTCGACCGACGCGGCGAAGGTGGTGAGCGCGGCGGTTGCGGTGGCGTCGAGCGCGAATTCGCACAGCCCGTAACCGGTTCCGGTGGGGCGTGGCCAGGTCAGTTCGGGGGCGAGCATGGTCGGTTCGACCCCGTGCAGCAGCTCCGACCACGCCTGCTCGGCGACGGTCCGGTCCTGGCGGCTGAGCCAGTCGAGGTAGTCGCGGTAGGGACGCACCTCGGGCAGGACGCTCGCGTCACCACCGGTGGTGTAGAGGACGAGCAGTTCCTTCATCAGCAACGGCATGGACCAGCCGTCGAGCAGGATGTGATGCCCGGTCAGCACGAGGCGGTTGCGTCCGGAACCGGTGCGGTACACCGTGAATCGCAGTAGCGGCGCGACCGCCGGGTCGAATCCGGTCGCCTGGTCGGTGGCGAGCAGACCGGCCAGCTCGGCCTCGGTCGTGTCGACCACCCGCACCGGTGCCTCGACGTTGTCGGCGATCACCTGCACGGGTGTGCCGTCGGGAGTGGTGACGAATGCCGAACGCAGGTTCGCGTGCCGGGCGAGGACAGCGGCCGCGGCGCGACGCAACCGGTCGGCGTCGAGCTCGCCGGTGAGATCGACCATGAGCTGGATGACGTAGGCGTGCACCGATTCCTCGAGCATGTCGCCCAGCGCGAGCAGCGAATGCTGAAGCGGTGAGAGCGGTAGCACGTCCGACAGCCCGGGGTGATCGCGCCGCCAGGTGTCGAGTTCGGTTTGCGACACCCTGACCAGCGGCACATCGGACGGTGTCGGTCCACCCGCCTGCGGGTAGTCGGTGTGATCGGCGAGGGCGGCCAGCCAGTCCGACCAGATGTCGGCCAGCTCCCGAACCTCGGATTCGTCGAGAATACCGGTGGCGTAGCGGAAGTCGGCTTGCAGTCGCAGCCCGGTTTCGGTGGCGACCGCGATGGTGTTGATGTCGAGGACAGCGTTCGCGGGCAGGGTGGGGTCGTGGTCGACGTCGATGTCGCCGAGGTCGTCGGTGGGCAGCCAGTCGCCGTCGGCGGGGCCGGTGGTCACCGCGCGACCGAGGTAGTTGAATCCGATCTGGGCCACCGATTCGGTCGCGAGGTGCCCGGCGCTGCGCAGCAGCCCGAAACCGATGCCGTTGTCGGGCACGGCGAGCAGTTGTTCCTTGATCGTGCGCATGGTCGCGGCGAGCGCTTCGTCGTCGAAACTCGCCGGTCGCAGCTCCGTCAGGTCGAGCACGACCGGGTAGACGGTGGTGAACCAGCCGACCGTGCGGGTGAGGTCGGCGCCGGGGACGACGTCTTCCTGTCTGCCGTGGCCCTCGAGCCGCAGCCGCAACGCGGGCGCGTCGACATCGCGACGGGCGCGCCACACCCGCACCGCGAGCGCGAGTGCGGCGAGCAGCCCGTGGTCGGCGCCGGCCCGGTACAGGGCGGGCAATGTCGTGAGCAGGGGGTCGGTCACCTCGGGCGGGATCTGCACGGTGATCGAGCGCGTGGTTGCCTCGGTATCGACCGTGCGATCGAGGGCACGGGTACCGAGCAGCGGGTCGGCGGTCGCGAGAGCGTGCTGCCAGTAGGGCAGTTCGGGGGTGCGGTCCACGGTGGTCAGTGCGTGCGCCCAGCGCCGGAACGAGGTGCCGACCGGCGGCAGCGCGATCGGCTGTCCGGCGCTGTGTTGCGCCCAGGCCAGGATCAGGTCGGGCAGCAGGATGCGCCACGAGACACCGTCGATGACGTAGTGGTGCGCGGCGACCGCGAGCACGTCACCGTCGCCGTTGCCACGAACCCAGGTGAACGCGATCATGCGGGCCGCCGCCGGATCCAGCGTTGTCAGCGCGGCATTCATCGCCCGGGTACCGATGCCGGTGAGGTCCTCGCCCGCTTCGAGCTCGCCGATCAGCTCGTCGACCGGCACCGCGTGTGGTTCCAGCACCTCGAGCTGCCAGCCGCCGTCGAGCTCGCGCAGCCTGGCACGCAACATGTCGTGGCGCGCCACGACGGCGGCGATGGTGGCGACCAAACCGGCACGGTCGATGCCGTCGGGCAGGGCCAGCACCATCGTCTGGGCGAAGCGGTCACTGGATCCGGTGGACAGGGATTCGGTGAGCACGGGTGTCAGCGGTACATCGCCGACACCGCCGCCGGGGAGTTCGGCCAGGGTGATCGTGGCCGGGCCGTCGGTGGTCGCGACCCGGGCCAGGGCGGCGACGGTGCGGTGCTCGAAAACGTCTCGGGTGGAGAAGGTGATGCCCGCGGTGCGGGCCAGTGACACCAGTTGGATCGACAGGATGCTGTCGCCACCGATCGCGAAGAACGACTCGTCCGCCCCCACCGACGACACCCCGAGTACGCGGGCGAACAGGTCGGCCAGGCGGGTTTGCATCGCACCCTTCGGCGCGGTGGTCGTCTCGGTGACGGTCATCGGGTCGGGCAGGGCTTTGCGGTCGAGCTTGCCGTTCGAAGTCAAGGGCCAGGTATCCAGGACTACGATCGCCGACGGCACCGCATGGACGGGCAGATGGCCTGCCGCGTAGTCGATCAGGTTCGTGGGGTCGGGCGTTGCACCTTGTGCCACAAGCACATACGACACCAAGGTGGTCGATCCGGCGGGCGTGCATCTGCCGACGGTGACGGCGCACTCGACGTCGGTGTGCCCGGTCAGCACGGCATCGATCTCGCCCGGTTCGATGCGGAAACCACGCACCTTCAGCTGGGTGTCGGCGCGGCTCACGTACTCGAGGTCACCGGTCGCGCGCAGACGCACCAGGTCACCGGTCCGGTACATGCGGCTGCCGGAGGGACCCCACGGGTCGGCGACGAAACGGGCCGAGGTGGTGACGGGCTGGTTGCGGTATCCGCGGGCCAGGGCCGGGCCCGCCAGATACAGCTCACCCGTGACACCCGGTGCGACCGGATTCAGCCGTGCGTCGAGGATCACGGCATGTGTGCCCCGCACCGGGGTGCCGATCGTGATCGGTTGTCCCGCAGTCAGTTCGGCGTAGGTCGAGATGATGGTGGTCTCGGTGGGTCCGTACCCGTTGAGGTAACGGCGGTGCGGGCCCTGCCATTTCGACGGCAGTTCCGGTGTGGTCACGTCGCCGCCGACCGACAGGGACACGAGGGCGTCGAGACCGGCCGGGTCGAGGGTGCCGAGTACGGCCGGGGTGATGATCGCGTGCGTCACCGCCTCGGCCGCGAGCAGGTCGGCCAGTTCGACCCCACCCACGATGTCGGACCCCACGATCACCAAGGTCGCGCCGGTCGAGAAGGCACACAGCCATTCGAGCACCGACGGGTCGAACCAGGGTGAGCAGATGTGCAGGAAGCGGTGATTCGGCTCGAGGCGGTAGCGCTCGACCGCCTCGGCGACCAGCGGACCCAGGCCGGCATGCGTCACTGTGACGCCCTTGGGCAGGCCCGTGGAACCGGAGGTGTAGATGATGTAGGCCGGGTGGTCGGCGCGCAGCGGGGTGCGGCGGTCGCGGTCGGTGATCGGGGCACTCGACCAGGCGGCGCAGGACTCGGCGAGAGCGGGGTCGTCGAGGACCAGCCAGGTGATGTCGGTGGGGAGATGATCGAGGTGGGCGCCGACGGTGATGCCGATCGTGGCGCCCGAATCGGTGACGAGGTGGTGCAGGCGCTGGACGGGATTGGCCGGGTCCATCGGCACGAACACACCGCCTGCCGTGGTGATCGCGACAGCGGCGGCGACCATCTCGTAGGAGCGTGGAAGTGACACGGCGACAGGGACTTCCGGGCCGACGCCGTGCGCGATGAGTTCGCGGGCCAGGCGTGCGGTGTGCTCGGTCAGCTCGCCGTAGGTGGTCGAGTGCCCGTTGTAGCGGATCGCGACGCGGTCCGGTCCGAGAGTCGCGCCCGTGGTCACCAGGTCGGGGAACAGCGATGTCGGTGCCTCGCTGCTGGGGCGGGTGAGCAGTGCCGTGTGTTCGGCGGTGCTGAGGATCGGCAAGTCACCGACAAGGGTTTTCGGGTTCTCGACGGCGGCCGCCAGGAGGCGAACCAGGCGCTCGGCGAAGGAATCGATCGTCTGCTGATCGAACAGGGCTGTGTCGTAGGTGAATTCGGCGCCGATTTCGGCGGGTTCGGTGTGGGTGTCCATCACGTCGGTGTCGACCGACAACGTCAGGTCGAAGGACGTCTCGTCACAGTGACGTGTGGTGGCCGGACGGAGCATGACGCGAAGCAGAGGGTGCGGTGCCGCCGCGCGGTGGCTTTCCGTCGACTCGGGTTCGCTGAGGTGCGGGGCGCAGTGGTCTGCGTGGGCGGAGTGCAGCGCCACCATCTCATCGGTAGTCATCCCTGGTCGCGCCATGGCTTCGTCGACGACCATTGATGCGTCGGTGAGCAGGCGCTCGAACTCGGCGGCGGCGAGGACGCGCAGACGCAGCACGCGGTGTGCGGCAGAAGAGTACGGGGCTGCGATGACGATGTCGTCGGTGCCCGACAGTCGTGCCAGCAGTGTCGCGAAGGCCGCATACACAACGCTGAACGCCGTGGTGTCGTAGGCGCGGGCGGTGTCGCGCACCCCTCGGCACACCTCGGCCGGAACAGCGAAGTCCACCCGTCCGGGCCGCTTCGTGAGGTGCCCGGCACTGCGGTCCGCCGATCCGACAAAGTAAGCCGGGTCGGATGGTTGCCGCACCGCGGGTGTGGCGGGTGACGACTCGCTACCGTCCGACGAAACCCGGCGGGGGCGCTCGGTCGGCAGCGGCAACTCCAACGGCAGGTCGGTGAGCACCGCACGCCGGTACGCCACGTCCGAGATCGGATCACGCTGCCGCACAAGGGTTCCCAGCAGCTCGCCGGCGGTGCGTTCGGGGGAGTGCACGATGGCGTCGAGGACTGTCCGCAACCGGTTGGCCAGTGCCTCGGCGATATCCGCGCCGATCGCCTCGAGCCGGTACTGCAACCCGACCCGGATCCCCGCACCGACCTCTACGCCGACCGCCACGGGGTAATGGGTGGCGTTGGCGGCCTGCACGTCGACGATCTCGAGGCCGTCGATCGAGCCGTGTGCCTGCCGCATCCCTTCGGTGTCCACCGGGTACGACTCGTATGCCATGAGTGTGTCGAACAGTTCCCCGGCGCCCGCGACCCGCTGGATATCGGTCAGCCCCAGATGGTGACCGCCTAGCAGCGCGATCTGTTCGGACTGCACCCGCGACAACAACTCCCGCAACGACGCGTTCTCGTCGATTCGTACCCGGACGGGAATGGTGTTGGCGAACAGGCCGACCATGCCGTCCACACCGTCGAGCTGTGGTGGGCGCCCCGACACCACCGCGCCGAACAGCACATCGTCACGACCCAGCGCCCCGGCCAGGACCAGTCCCCATGCGGTCTGGAACACGGTGTTGACGGTGACCTCGGTGGCGGCGGCGAAACCGGCGAGTTCCTGGGCGACATCGCGCGACAACTCCACGACCGACATCCCGTGGCCGGGGGCGGCGTCGGTGGGTGGGACGGTGGCGGTGAGCAGGCTCGGCTCGTGCCCGTCCAGGGCGGCGCGCCAGCTCTCGAGGGCGGCGGTGCGGTCCTGGTCGGCGAGCCAGGCGAGGTAGTCGCGGTAGGGGCGCACGTGCGGAAGCAGTGTGGGCGCACCGTCGGCGGCGTAGCAGACGAGCAGTTCGCGCATGAGCAACGGCATGGACCAGCCGTCGACCAGCAGGTGATGCGCGGTCACCACCAGATGCAGGCTCGCCGGCCCGCGATAGACGGTGAACCGGAGCAGGGGTGGGGCGGTCAGGTCGAACCCGATGCGGGATTCGGCGGCGAGCAGTGCGTGCGGGTCGGTGTGGTCGGTGTCGACGACGCGCCAGGGCACCGTCACGTCTTCGACCACGAAACCGACCGGGGTACCGGCCGTTGTCGTCGTGAAGGCGGTGCGCAGGATGCCGTGCCGGTCCAGCACCGCCCCCGCCGCCCGGCGTAGTCGCTCGAGGTCGACCGCACCGGTCATCTCGACCGCCAATTGCACCAGGTACGGGTCGGTCGGCGACACCTGCGCCAGGAACAGCAACCCGAGCTGTAAGGGCGCCAACGGCACCACATCGATGAGGCCGGGACGGGTGCGCTGCCAGTCGTCGAGTTCGGCCTGGGTGACGTCGACCAGCGGCACATCGGCGGGCGACAGGCCACCGGCGGCCGGATGGTCCAGATGTTCGGCGAGCACCGTCAACGCCGAGGTCCAGCAGTCGGCGAGCTCGCGCACGTCCGCCTCGTCCAGGATCAGCGACGCGTAGGAGAACGAAGCACGAAGCAGCACACCGTCTTCCGTGCCGACCGCTACCGCGTTGATGTCGACAACGGCGGCGGCGGGCAGCTGCGGGTCCTGGTCGGCGGCCGGTTCGCCCCAGTCCGCGGTCGGCAACCAGCTGTGGTCGGTGTCATCGCCGGTGGAGATGCGGCCGAGGTAGTTGAACCCGACCTGGCCCAGCGAACCCGGCAGCTCGGTCGCGGGGTCTAGGTGGCGCAGGATGCCGAAACCGATGCCGCGGTGTGGCACCGCGCGCAGTTGTTCCTTGACGGCTTTGACCACCGACGCGGTCTGCGCGCCCGGTTGCCAGGCGCCGTCGGCGTCGACCTCGCCGAGGTCGAGCGCCACCGGGTACATGCTGGTGAACCAGCCGAGTGTCCGCGTCAGGTCGGCGCCGTCGACGGCGGATTCCGCGCGCCCGTGACCTTCCAGGCGCACCCGGGTGGTGGCCGCGTTCACGCCTCGACGGGCCCGCCAGCTCCGCACCGCCATGGCCAGCGCGGCGAGCAGGCCGTCCTCGGCGCCTGCCCGGTAGCGGGCGGGCAGGTCGGTGAGCACGGCACGGGTGATATCGGCGGGGACCTCGACGCTGAATGTGCGGACGGTCGACGCGGTATCGATAAGCGGATCCAGCCCACGTTTTCCCAGCAGTGGGTCGGCAACCCCCAGGGTTCGCTGCCAGTGGTCGAGTTCGTTGCGGCGCCGTGGTGCCGACTCGACCAATCCGTGCGCCCATCGACGGAACGACGTACCGACCGCGGGTAGCGCGATCGGTTGACCTGCCTCGTGCTGCGCCCATGCGGTCACCAGGTCCGACAGCAGGATTCGCCACGAGACGCCGTCGATCACGAGGTGGTTGGCCGCCACGATCAGGCCGTCGGGGCCGTCGTCGCGAGTCAGCCACGCGAAACCGATCATCCGGTGGTCGCACGGATCCAGTGACGCGAGGACGGCATCCATCGCCACGTCGGCGATGTCCTCGGAGCCCTCGAAACGCTGCAGCAGGGCGTCCACCGGGACACCGCCCGGCGGCAGCACATCGAGCGACCACTGCCCGTCGATCCCGCGCACCCCGGCGCGCAGCATGTCGTGATGATCGACGACAGCGGTCAGGATACGAACCAGCGTCGGTCGATCGATGCCCTCGGGGAGAGCGAGCACCATCTGCTGAGTGAATCTGCTGAACACGCGGCCGTCGGCGAGGGTGGCGGCGAGCACCGGTGTCAGCGCGACCTCACCCACCCCGCCGCCGGGCAGTTCGGCAAGCACCGGAGCGGCGTCGTCGCCGAGCGCGGCGACCCGGGCCAACCCGGCCACGGTGCGGTGCTCGAACACCTGCTGCGGGGTGAACGAGATGCCCGCGTGGCGTGCGCGGGTCACCAGCTGGATCGACAGGATGCTGTCGCCACCGGCGGCGAAGAACGAATCCTCGGCACCGACCCGCTCCACGCCGAGGATCTGGGCGAACAGTTCGGCGATCGCCGTTTCCACCGTCCCCTCGGGCGCCCGGGAAGTCGCGGCGGCGAAAACCGGTGCGGGTAGGGCGTTGCGGTCCAGTTTGCCGTTCGGGGTCAGCGGGATCTCGTCGAGCGCCACCACGAGCGTGGGCACCATATGACCCGGCAGGGAGGACCCGACGAAACGGATCAATTCCTCGGGGTCGATCGTGGAACCCTGCTCGGCGAGCACATACGAGACGAGCGCGGTCGCCCCGGAGTCGGCTTTCGCGCCGATGGTGACGGCGTAGTCGACATCCGGGTGCGCGGTGAGGGCCGCGTCGATCTCGCCCAGCTCCACCCGGAAACCACGGATCTTCACCTGGAAATCCGACCGGCCCAGGTACTCGAAGTCGCCGGTTTCCGTGCGCCGCACGAGGTCACCCGTGCGATACATCCGCGCTCCCGGCGCCGCGAACGGTGCCGCGACGAACCGCTCGGCCGTGAGCCCCGGCCTGCCGCGGTAATTCCGCGCCAGCGCCGGACCCGACAGATACAGCTCACCGGCCACCCCAACGGGGACGGGGCGCAATCGCGTGTCAAGCACCACCGCACCGATCGCGGGGAAGGCGGACCCGATCGTCACCGGCTCGCCGGGTGTCAAGGCGGCGCTGCCGGTGGCCAGCACGGTCGCCTCGGTCGGGCCGTACCCGTTGAAGAACGCGCGGCCCGGCGCCCAGCGCTGGACCAATGTCGGTCCGAAGGCATCACCAGCGACCACCACGACCCGCAACTCGTCGAGCCCGCGCGGGTCCACCGATTCCAGGGCCGCCGGGGTGATGAGCATGTGCGTCACCCGTTCCCGGGCGATCAGCTCGGCCAGCTCCGGGCCCGCGTAGACCTGTGGCGGCGCGACAACGAGTGTGGCACCGGAGTTGAACGCCACCAGCAGTTCCAGCACGGATACGTCGAAATTCGGGGAACACACGTGCAGCACCCGTGCCGAGGCATCGACCGCATATCGTTCGCGGGCCGCCGCGACTAGACCGGCCAGACCGGTATGCGTGACGACCACACCCTTCGGTCTGCCCGTGGAACCGGACGTGTAGATGACGTAGGCGGGGTGCTGGTCGGTCAGCGGGCGCACCCGGTCCAGATACGAGATCGGATGCGCCGGATGGGCGGCGATCCGTTCGGCGTCGGAATCGAGCTCGAGCCAGACGATCGACTCTCCGAGGGTCGGCCGGTGCGCCGCGCAGGTGAGGCCGAGGACCGCGCCGGAGTCCGCCAGCAGGTAGGCGATGCGCTCGGCGGGTAACGACGGATCGACGGGGACGTAGGCGGCACCGGTTTTGGCGACCGCCCAGACCGCCGCCACCGATTCGATCGAGCGGGTGAACCCGAGCGCCACCACGTCGCCCGGGCCGACACCACGGGCCAGCAGCTCCCGCGCGAGCCGGGCGGAGTACTCGTCGAGTTCGGTGTAGGTGAGCTCGCGGCGGGCACCGTCGGCGGGGGAGAAGGACAGGGCGATCGTGTCGGCGGCGGTGTCCACCGCGGCGGTCAGCAGCTGTGCGAAGAGGGGAGCGCCCGGCTTCCGATTGCCTCGACCACGCGGCGACCGACGAACTTCACCCATCCGAGTACAACATCCTCACCTGTCCGGCCCACCACTGCCTGAACGACCCACGAACCCTGCGCGGATTCTGGATCTACCGGGGGTGGACCAGGGTGTTCGGCGACCATGACACCACACGACACGCGGCTATGACACATCTCCGGTCTGTTTGCCAGGCCAAAAAGCTACCTGGAGCCCGAATTTGTGCGGATGGCACAATACGGTCGGCGGAATTTGGGCAGCGAACGGAGCAGGCACGTGGCGGCATACGGAACCCTCACCTGGGTCGGGCACGCATTGGCGCCGCTGACCCCGGGCATCACCGAGGACCTCATCCGCGTCACCGAGCAGATGATTCCCGTCGACGACATCGCCGCGGACCTGGGGGACATGCGTGCGGCGAGCATCGCCGAGAACATCGCCGCCGTGCAGCACGTGCTCGCCGACAACATCGACCCCGCGACCGTCGGCCCACCCCCGGGCGCGGCCGCCTACGCGCAGCGACTCGCCCGGCGCGGTGTGCCGCTGACCGTGCTGCTGCGTGCCTACGGCCTCGGCCAGTACCGGCTGCTCGACGCCGCCATCGGCCTCATCCTGGCCACGCCGGGTATCGACCACAACGCCCGCATCGCCGAACTCCTGCGCTTCGCCAGCATCTACCTCGACCGCCTGAACTCGTCCATGGGCCGGATCTACGAGGCCGAACGCGACCGCTGGCTCAGCAGCAGGCAGGCCGCGCGCCAGCAGTGGATCGCCCGGCTCCTCGACAGCGACGACGTGGATGTGCCCGCGGCCGAGGAAGCACTCGAATACCGCCTCGACCGAAGTCATCTCGCCGTGGAGATCTGGACACCGCCCACCGTCACGGGCGCCGAGGCGACACGAGCAATGGAACAGGCACGTCAGGTGGTGTCGTCGGCGCTGCGGACCCTCGGGCGTGGCCTGGTGGCCTCGACGGGAGACCGGGCGCTGCGGATCTGGTTCCCGGTCGAGGGGGAGCAGGCGATCGGCGACCTGACCGCCCAGGTCGTCGCATCCGGACTGCCGGTGCGCGTCGCGCTCGGCTCCCTCGGCGAAGGCCTCCCGGGCTTCCGCCGTTCCACCCGCAACGCCGCCCGCGCGAAGGACCTCGCCGTCTCGGCAGGTCAGACCGCGCCGCCGGTTGTGGCCTACGACGCCGTCGCTCCCTTCGCCCTGCTCACCGATGATCCCGACGAACTCGCCGCCCTGGTCCGCCGCACCCTCGGCGCCCTGGCGGGTGCCGGCGTCAAGAAGGAACTCCTACGCCACACCCTCGATGTCTTCCTGACCGAGGGCGCCAGCTACTCGCGCACCGCCCGCACTCTCGACGTGCATCGCAACACCATCCAATACCGCATCCAGCAGATCACCACCCGCTACGGAATCACCTTGGATACCAACAGCTTCGACCTCCGCTTCGCCCTCGGCATCTGCCGCTGGCACCCTCACGTACTGACTCGGACATTCTGAGTCCAGCCGGTTTGTGCTGGCCGCACAGCACAGGCGAGACCGAGGACACAAGTCGCAAGTCGCTGCTCTGGGTGGCCGGGCGGATCAGCGAGGAGCCGGTATCGGTAGCGGCCGGATCCGACCGCTCGTTTATCGCCCGGACGAGACGAATATCCACGAGTTCCTCGGCACCACCTTGCGCTTTCAACCACCGCCACGGCGGCGCACAACACAGAAGGCGTCGATACCCATTGCGCCGCGTGTCTAAACTTGCTTATTATGGCTTTCTGAGCTGGTTGCCAGGATGCGAGAAGGTCCCGGCAACTGCCGGTCCGATAATGCCGCAACCGGCATATCGGGCGAAACGGTTGAATCCTCCAATTGTCGGGGTTGTGGGGAATCCATAGCGCGTATTCGGCGACAGTGTGGTCGTCGGATCATCCTGGAACACGCTGGGACCTGGGCACACCATGTCCCAGAAGGCGATCCGGTGCTGCCAAATGACTTCCACCCCCGCTCAATTCCTGCTTGTCAAGGGTCGAGACACTGCTGTGACCTGCGCGCCTATGCCGCGCCGACGGGTCAGCCGCGCGTTTCACGCCCGCGACCCGGGAAATGAATATTCGCGACAGCCGCTTGCATGAATCGTTAACAATTATTCGAAGGTGATCTATTACAGGTCAGCCAGACAATTCACCACTGCCGAAAGCAGAGTAATTGCGCACCGCATTCGCTGCGGTCGGTCTGCCATGTCATTTTGCTGAATTCGCTTTCATTTCCGGTGGTGCCGCATGTTTTGCGGGGGCAGGGACGGTCCGGTTTGTCGGCCTGCTCCTGGAATGACGCAATACACGGAGGTCCACATGACCCAGTCGAAGCACCATTTGGACAGCAGCTGGGAGCAGTCTGTTTCCGCGCCGGCCAACGGCGCGCACCCACACAATGGCAATGGCAACGGTTCCGGTCCGCGACCTCACGATGTCCTGCCGCTGTCCGCGGCGCAGCGTGGGATCTGGTTCGCGCAGCATCTGGCCCGCGAATCCCCGATTTCGGTGGCACAGTATGTCGAAATCGACGGGCCGGTCGACATCGATGGGCTCGTCGCCGCCTGTAAAACCGCCGGGCGCGAGTTCGGGTGCGCGCACGTGCGGCTGGTCGAGGTCGACGGTGAGCCGTATCAGGTCGTCGACGAAGACCTGCCCTCACCGGTGTCGGTGCTCGACCTACGCGGGGACGACGACCCGGTCGCCACCGCACACGACCTCATGGTTCGCGACTATTCCGCCCCACTGGATCTGCGCAACGACCGGCTGATGAAATGCGTTGTCTTCCAAACCGGTAACGACCACTACCTGTGGTATCAGCGCGCTCACCATATCGTGCTCGACGGTTTCGCTGCGGTCACGATGATGCAGCGGATCGTCGAGCTGTACAACGCGTGGGTGTCGGGGGAGCAGGCCCCGGCGTCCACCGCGAAGGACCTGAGCGAAATCGTGGACCAGGATCTGGCGTACCGGGGTTCGACACGGTTCGACAACGACCGCGACTACTGGACCGAACACCTCGCCGGCGCCCCACCTGTCGTCGGCCTCGCGGGCCACGGCGGCACACCGACCATTCACCCGACGCTCGTCAGCGCGACCCTGCCCGGCCACACCGCTCGACAGCTCGACCGGGTCGTGGCCGACCGCGGAACCAGCGTCACACCGGTGATCGTCGCCGCGTTCGCCGCCTACCTGGCCCGGATGACCGGCAGCGACGAAGTGTTGCTGAGCCTGCCGGTCTCCGGTCGCCATTCCGCGGTGCTGCGACGGTCCGGCGGGATGGTCGCCAATGTGGTGCCGCTGCGGGTGCCCGTCGCCGGGAACGGGACGGGTGCGGTGATCACCGCCGTGCAGAGCGAGCTGACCAGCGCGCTGCGGCGGCAGCGGTACCGGCAGGAGGACATCTTCCGCGATATGGGGATCGCCCGTGACGAAACCGCGTCGTTCGGACCGGCGATCAACCTGATGATGGTGAGCAACGAGATCGTGCTCGGCGCCACCGTCGGCCGGCTGCATGTGCTGACCTCGGGGCCCACGTCGGACCTGTTCGTCAATATCTATCCCGGCGCGGGCCGCGACAGCACCCACATAGATTTCCAGGGCAACCCGAGCGTGTACAGCGGCGACGAACTCGCCACTCATCACGCCCGGTTCCTGAGGTTCCTCGACGAATTCCTCGCCGGCGGGCCGGAACGCCCCGTCAGCACTCTGCCGCTGCTGGAACCGGCGGAACGGGCCGCGCTGCTTCCCGTGCGGGGACCGGAAGCCGTCGGTGAGCGGCTGCTCCCCGACATCCTCACCGCCGGGGCACACCACGACCCGGCCGCTACCGCGGTCGCCGCGGCCACCACGACACTGACCTACCACCAGCTGCACACCCGCTCCACACAGCTCGCCCGGTACCTGATCGGGCGCGGTTGCGGGCCGGGGACAGCGGTGGCGATCGCCATGCGCCGCTCGGCCGAGTCGGTCATCGCGGCGTGGGCCGTCGCGAAATCGGGGGCCGCGATCGTGCAGGTCGATCCGGACTATCCGGCGAAGCGTATCGAACACATCATCGCCGACAGTGGTGCCCGGGTGGTCGTCACGCTCGACGCCGTACGGGACCGGCTCCCGACTACCGTGTCCGCGCTGGTTCTCGACGATCCCGCGATCCGCGACGCCTGCGCCGACAGCGGTGACGAACCGGTCACCGATGCCGACCGCCTCCGCCCGTTGCACGTCGGCGACCTCGCCTACATCACCTACACCTCCGGTTCCACCGGTGTGCCCAAGGGTGTGCAGGTGACCCACCGTGGCCTGGCGAATCTGGTCGCCGACCGCAGCGACGCCTACGCTCTGAGCCCGCGATCACGGGTGTCCTATGCCCTCTCACCGGCCTTCGATGCCTCCTTCGAACAGTTCCTGACCTGTTTCGCCAACGCGGCCACGCTGGTGGTCGTGCCGCCGGAGGTGATCGGCGGTGACCGGCTCACCCGACTGCTGGCCGATGAGCACGTCACCCATCTGACGTTGACGCCGGCGATGCTGGCGACCGTCGACCCACATCCGCTGACCGAGCTGCGGGTGGTGGTGGTCGGGGGTGACGTATGCCCGCCGCATGTGATCGACCGCTGGTCGCGGCACTGCGCGATGTTCAACGAGTACGGGCCGACCGAGGCCACGGTGACCGCCGCGGGCGCGCGGATCCAGCCCGGCCGCGACCTCACCGTCGGTGGCCCCGTCCGTGGTGTGGCGGCGATGGTCCTGGACCGCGCCTTGCAGCCGGTGCCGGTCGGCACGGCGGGCGAACTGTATCTGGCCGGGCCCGGCCTGGCCCGCGGCTACAACCGGCGCTTCGCCGACACCGCGGCCCGTTTCGTCGCCGACCCCTACGGCGATCCGGGGCAGCGCATGTATCGCACCGGCGATCTGGCCCGCTGGGTCGCGCAGGATTCGGAGCTTTCGCTGGAACTGCTGGGCCGCAGCGATTTCCAGGTGAAGATCCGTGGCTACCGGATCGAACCGGCCGAGATCGACGCCGCCCTCACCGCCCATCCGGATGTCGACCTGTCGGTCACCGTCCCCGTGCACAACAACGCCGGTACCACCGTCCTGGCCTCCTACGTCGTCCCCGTCGAGGATCACCGCGTTGATCCCGCGCAGCTGCAACTGTTCGCCCGCGAATCGCTGCCGCCGCACATGGTTCCGGCGGTGATCGTGCCGCTGGACCAGCTGCCGGTGAACGCGTTCGGCAAGCTCGATCGCAGCGCGCTGCCGGAACCGGAATTCGGTGCGGTTCCGGCCGGTCGCGACCCGGAAACGGACCGTGAGATCCTGATGGCCGGCCTGTTCAGCGAGATCCTCGGTGTCCCCCAGGTCGGCGCCGACGACAGCTTCTTCGCCCTCGGCGGTGACAGCATCCTCTCGATCCAGCTGGTGGCGCGTGCGAAAGCCGTCGGGCTGGGGTTCTCCACCCAGGACGTGTTCGAGCACAAGACCGTCGCGGGCCTGGCCGCCATGGCCGCCGACGCCGGTGGCGCCCCGCAGCTGCGCGAACTCCCCGGCGGTGGCGTCGGACCGATCCCGCTGTCGCCGATCGTGCACGCCATGCTCGGCCGCGGGCATTACGACCGGTTCGCGCAGGCCACCCTCGTCGAACTACCCGACCGGCTCGACCCGGCACATCTGGCACGCGCGCTACAGGCCCTGCTGGATCGTCACGACATGCTGCGCGCCGTCCTGCACGTCGATGACTCCGACGAGCACCGCCTCGAAGTGCCTGCCTCCGGAACCATCGATGCCGACTCCGTCATCACCCACGTGACGCTGCGTCACCGCGACGCCGCCGAAGTCGACCGGCACCTACAGCAGGCCGCCGACCGTCTCGACCCCGCCGCCGGTGTCCTTGTGCAGGCTGTCCGGGTCCAGGACGGCACCGGTGCGGGCCCCGACCTGCTGTGGCTGGTGGTCCATCACCTCGCCGTCGACGCGGTGTCGTGGCGGATCCTGCTCACCGACCTGGCCCGCACCTGGCTACAGGTATCCACCGGCGAGGACCCGCAGCCCGGCACGGGGACCACCTCGGTGCGGAGCTGGGTCCACGGCCTGACCGAACAGGCCGCCGCCCGACGCCCGGCGGAACTGGAACGCTGGAAAACTGTTCTTGCCGAGGGAGACCGGTTGCTCGGGTCACGGCCACTGGACCCCGAACGCGATGTCATGGCCACCGCCGACCGGATTCGGTTGCGTCTTCCCGCGGACATCACCGACGCCGTCCTCACCAGCATCCCGGCCCGGTTCCACGGCAGCGCCAACGATCCGCTGTTGGCGGCGCTGGCCCTGGCCACGGCGCGGTGGCGGGCCCACCGCGGTGACATCCCGGGGACGGAACTGATTTCGCTGGAAGGGCACGGCCGCGAGGAGCAGGCGGTGCCGGGTGCGGATCTGAGCGCCACCGTCGGCTGGTTCACCACCCGATTCCCGGTCCGGCTCGACCTGTCCGGCGTCGATCTCGATGATGCCTTCACCGGCGGCCCCGCGGCGGGGGCGGCGATCAAACAGGTGAAGGAACAATTGCGCGCGGTCCCGGACAACGGGATCGGTTACGGCATGCTGCGTTATCTCGACCCCGTCGGCAGCGCCGAGCTCGGGACCGCGTCGGAGCCCCAGATCAGTTTCAACTATCTGGGGCGGGTGGGTGTCGGCGACCACTCGGGGGCGTGGACACCCACCACCGAATTCACCTCCCTCACCGCGACCACCGATCCTCGAATGTCGTTGCCCGCGATCGTGGATGTGAACGCGATCGCGGTGCCCGGTCCCGACGGGCTCGAGCTCGAGGCCACCTGGGAGTACGCGACCGGCATCATGGACGCCGACGAGGTGTCCGAGCTGGCCGATCTGTGGGTGCGGGCGCTGCACAGTCTGGCCGCGCATCTGCGCACCGACGGCGCAGGCGGTTTCACCCCGTCCGATTTCCCGCTGGTCACGGTCTCGCAGACCGATATCGATGGTTGGGCGCGGGAGTTCCCGGCGATGACCGATGTGTGGCCGCTGACCGCGCTGCAAACCGGGCTGCTGTTCCACACCCTCTACGACCGCGACGGCGACGACAGCTACATCGTGCAGGCATCACTGACCCTCGCCGGCGAGGTCGACGCCCAGCGCATGCGCCAGGCTGCCCAAACCCTCATCGACCGGCACGACAGCCTGCGCGCCGCCTTCGTCGAAACCGCCGACGGTCCCCGCCAGATCGTGCTGCACAGTGTTCGCGCCGATTGGCGCGAAGCCGATCTCAGCGCCCACGACCCCGCCGGACGCGACCGTGAGATCCATCGCCTCACCACCGAAGCGACCGCACCGTTCGATCCCGCTTGCCCGCCGCTGCTGCGCTTCCAGCTGTTGCGCACCGGTGTCGGCGAGTATCGGCTGCTGATCACCGACCATCATCTCGTGTTGGACGGCTGGTCGATGCCGTTGCTGATCCACCAACTCCTCGTGTTGTACACCGGCGGCGATGCCGGTGAGCTCCCGGCCCCGCGATCGTTCCGGGACTACCTGCAGTGGTTGCACTCCCAGGACGATGCCGCCGCCACGGCCGCCTGGCAGCGGATGCTGGACGGGGTGGACAATCCCACCCGGGTCTCGGGCCGCCCGGACCGTACGGGTGGTGCGGCCAGTGGTGAGGTCGGGCTCGACCTCGATGCCGCTACCGCGGCCGCGGTCCTCGATCTCGGTCGCTCCCACGGTGTCACCGCGGGCACCGCCGTCGAGGTGGCGTGGGCGCTGCTGCTCACGGCTCTCACCGGGCGTTCCGATGTGGTGTTCGGCAATACGGTGTCGCACCGTCCGCCGCAGCTTCTCGGCGTGGAACACATGGTCGGCCTGTTCATCAACACCCTGCCGGTGCGGGTGCGGCTCGATCCCCACGAAAGCGTCGGCGATCTGCTGATCCGGGTGCAATCCGAGCAGGCCGCGATGCTCGAGCACCGCCATATCGGTTTGGCGGAACTGCAGCGCGCCACCGGGATCGCGGACATGTTCGACACCGTCACGGTGCTCGAGTCCTATCCGCTGGACCGGGAAGGGCTGGCCCGCGATCTCGATGCGGCCGGGCTGCGGCTGATCGATCTCGACGCCCAGGACGCCACGCCGTTCCCGCTGAGCCTGCAGGTGACTCCGCCACGGCCCACCGGCGACGACGCGGGCACCTACACGCTCACCCTGCGCTACGCCACCGACCGGTTCGACACCGATCAGGCCGCCACCCTGCTCGCACGATTCGAACGGATCCTGACCCAGCTGGTCACCGAGCCCGCCACCCGCACAGCCGCTGTCACCCCGGGACCCGGCGAACCGGTGCCTGCCACAGGTGCTCCCGCCGTCCCCGAACGAACCCTGCACGACATTCTCACCGCCACCGCTCACCGGTATCCCGATGCCGCCGCCGTCAGGTCCGGCGACATCACTGTCACCTACCGTGAGCTGCGGCAGCGGGCGGGCGAACTCGCGAGCGTGCTCGTTGCCCGCGGTGCGCGTCCCGAAACGTTCGTCGCCTTGGCGCTGCCTCGGTCGATCGACCTGGTCGTCGCGATCTGGGCGGTTGCGGAAACCGGTGCCGCGTTCATTCCGCTCGATCCGGCCAACCCGGCCGAGCGCATCGCCGGGATGCTGGCCGATTCGGGCACTGGGCTGGGTATTACGACCGCTCCGGTCGCCGCGCATCTGCCCGGCACCGTGGACTGGCTGACTCTCGAGGACACGCCTCACGCTGCTCCCGTACCTTCCAGGCCGGTAGCGCCCGACAGCACCGCCTACCTGATCTTCACTTCCGGTTCGACCGGGACCCCGAAAGCGGTGCAGGTGACCCACCGCGGTCTGGCCGACCTCGTCGCCGCCCACACCGCGGCCTTCGGCGCGGACGCCACCTCCACGGTCTTGCAGGTCGCCTCACCGGGTTTCGATGCCAGCGTCTCGGAACTGCTGCTGGCCCACGGCAACGGCGCCTGCCTGCTGATCGCACCACCGGATGTGTACGGCGGCGCGGACCTCACCGAACTGCTGCGCACCGCACAGGTCACCCACGCCATCATCACCCCGTCGGTGCTGAACACCCTCGACCCGGCGCGGGTACCGGACCTCACCGCGATCGCGGTGGTCGGTGAAGCCACCGGTGCGGACACTGTGAAGCGGTGGGCGCCCGGCCGACGGTTGATGAATCATTACGGACCGACCGAAACCACGATCTGGGCAACCGGTTCCGCGGCTCTGCACCCGGGTGAGCCGGTGACGATCGGTGGACCCGTGCACAGCGTCTCCGTCGCGGTCCTCGATATGTGGTTGCGGCCGGTTCCGGTCGGGGTCGCGGGGGAGCTGTATGTCGGTGGGCCGGGGCTGGCGCGCGGCTATTTCGGCAGGCCCGCGACCACCGCCTCCCGTTTCATCGCCGCCGGCAGTGGCGAACGCCTCTATCGCACAGGCGATTCCGTGCGCTGGATTCGCGGACGCACCGGGCTGGAACTGGAATACCTGGGCCGCAACGATCAACAGGTCAAGATCCACGGCCTGCGCATCGAACCGGGGGAGATCGACACCCAGCTCGCCCGCCATCCCGCGGTGGCGAGCGCCGCCACCGTCACCCGCACGGGCCCCACCGGTGAACCGGTCCTGGTGTCCTTCGTCGTCGGCGCACCCGGCCGACACCTGGACACGACGCAACTGCACGACCACCTCGACCGCACCCTCGCCCACTACATGCACCCCACAGCGATCGTCGAACTCGACGAAATGCCGGTCACTCCCACCGGCAAGATCGACCGTAAAGCGCTACGACAACACGAACTCACCGCACCCGACACCGCCGGTTGCGCCCCGGCGACCCCCGCCGAACACACCATGGCGGAGCTGTTCGCGCAGGTCCTGAACCTGGACGGGGTGTCCGCCGACAGCAACTTCTTCGCCCTCGGCGGCGACAGCATCGTCTCCATGCGCCTGGTCGCGCTCGCCCGGGCCGCCGGGCTCGTCCTCACCCCACGCGAGGTGTTCGAAGGGAAGACGGTGGCCGCGCTCGCCGCCACCGCTCGCCGCGACACCTCCGTAACGGGCACCGACGACACCTCGGGGCCACTCGTCGCCCTCGACGATGACGCAATCACCGCACTGCGGCAACAGTATCCGGGCCTGGCCGACGTCTGGCCGCTGTCGCCGATGCAGTCGGGTATCCACTTCCACTCCACCTTCACCGCCGAGGCCGACAACTACACCGTCCAGACCACCATCGGCTTCACCGGTGAGATCGACGCCGACCGCCTGCGCCGCGCCACCCAGGCACTGATCGACCGCCACGACATCCTGCGCGCCGGATTCGCCGAAACCGCTGCCGGACCACACCAGATCGTGCTCGGCCACGCCGACACCGACTTCCGCGAAATCGACCTGACCGGCGGGCAGGACCCACGCACCGCCACCGACATCGCCGCAGACGACGCCGCAGCCGGTTTCGACCTGTCCGCACCGCCGCTGATCCGGTTCACCCTGATCCGCCTCGAACCCGGTGTGCACCGGCTGCTGGTCACCAATCACCACGTGATCCTCGACGGTTGGTCGATGCCGCTGCTCATGGGCGAACTGCTCGAAAACTACGGTGCCCCCGAGCAAATCGGCACCACCGGACCCGCCCCTTCCTACCGTGACTACCTGACCTGGCTACAGCACCAGGACCCCGCCGCGTCCAAAGCCGCTTGGGCGCGGGAATTCGCGGACGTGGATTCCCCGACCCGCGTCGCCCGGGGAGCAGGCATCTCGGGCAACGCCGCCGAGGTGATCACCGACCTGCCCGCCGACCTGTACCGCGCGCTGCGTGATGTCGCCGCCGACGCGGCCGTCACCGTCAGCACCACGGTCGCCGCGGCCTGGGCACTGAACCTGCGCGTCCTCACCGGCGAAACCGATATCGTCTTCGGCTCGGCGGTATCGGGCCGGCCACCGGAACTGCCAGACGTGGAACGCACATTGGGCATGTTCCTCAACACCATCCCGGTCCGGGTCCGGCTCAAGCCCGCGCAGACACTGCGCGACCTGGTCGTGCGGGTCCAGGAGCAGCATGCCCGCATGCTCGACCACCACTACATCGGGCTCCCCGAAATCCAGCGCAGTGTCGGCGTTACCGAATTGTTCGACACCGCGGTCACATTCCAGTCGTTCCCCGTCGACCGTCCCGCCCTGCAACGACTCGTCGATTCCGCGGGCCTGCGCGTGGGCGAGATCTCCGGCGTCGACGCCACCCCGTTCCCGTTGAGCCTGGTCGTCGCTCCCACCCCCGAAGGTTCATCGGGCCTGCGGATCACGCTCCGCTTCCTGACCGACGAATTCGACAGCACCCACGCCGACCACATCCTCACCGGGTTCGTGGATGTCCTCACCGGCATCGCCCGTGACCCGGCCACCCGGCTCGGTGCACTCGCACTTCCCGGCGTACCGGCTCCCGCCCACCCGGACACCGTCCACCACACGCCGAACACCCTCGCGGGCATCCTCACCGCCACCGCCGCCCGCACCCCTGGTGCCGTCGCCGCGCAGTGCGGTGCGGCCTCCCTCACCTACCGCGAACTCGACGAACAATCCAACCGCCTCGCCCGCGCCCTGCTGCGTCGCGGCGCCCGGCCGGGCCGGATCACCGCCCTCGCGCTCCCACGCTCACTCACCGGCGTCGTGGCACTGTGGGCGGCCGCCAAAGCGGGGACGGCGTTCCTTCCGATCGACCCGAACCTGCCCGCCGGACGGATCGAATTCCTGCTGTCGGACTCCGGGGCACCGCTCGGCATCACCGATTCCGCCACCGCACCGAAACTGCCCGACGGCGCCGACTGGCTGATCGTCGACGACGAACACACCCGCCGCGGCGTGGCCGCCGAATCGCCGGAACCGCTCACCACCCCCGGTGTGCAACCCGATCACAGTGCCTACGTCATCTACACCTCCGGTTCCACCGGCACCCCCAAAGGCGTCCTGGTCTGCCACCGTGCCCTCACCGACCTGGTCGCGGCACAACACCGGACACTGCATGTCGACGACCAGGCCACGGTCCTGCAGGTCGCGTCCCCCAGTTTCGACGCCAACCTGTTCGAACTGCTCATGGCACACGGATCGGGTGCACGGCTCGTCATCGCACCACCGGACGTGTACGGCGGCCGTGAACTGGCCGATCTCGTTCGCCGCGAACACATTTCGCACGCGGTGATCACCCCGTCCGCGCTGGCCACCGTCCCGGCCGACGACCTCATCACGTTGCGGGTTCTGGCGACGGCCGGGGAACCGGTCGGACGGGAACTGGTCCAACGGTGGGCGCCGGGTCGCACCATGCTCAATCTCTACGGCCCCAGCGAAACCACTATCTGGGCAACCGCATCCGAACTGTCCGCCGACGCGCCCATCGGTATCGGCCGCCCCGTCGGACCGGTCGCCGCCACCGTCCTCGACAGCTGGCTGCGACCCGTCCCGCAGGGCGTGGCAGGCGAGCTCTACCTGTTCGGACCGGGGCTGGCCGAAGGCTATATCGACCGGCCAGGACTGACCGCCGCCCGGTTCATCGCCTGCCCGTTCGGCAACGGCGGCACCCGCATGTACCGCACCGGCGATCTCGTCCGCCGCGATGCCGACGGTGACCTGGAATTCGTGGGCCGCAACGACTTCCAGGTGAAAGTCCGCGGCTCACGTGTCGAACTCGGCGAAATCGACGCCGCGCTCACGGGCCGCCCCGACATCACCTTCGCGACCACCCTCGCACACACCGACCACGGGGGACCGGCACGCCTGGTGTCCTATGTGGTGCCCGCACCGGGAGCGGACGTCTCGGTCGAGTCCCTCACCGCCGCCCTCACCGACGCGCTGCCCACCTACATGGTGCCCGCCGCCATCATGATCCTGGACGACGTACCACTCACCGCCCACGGCAAACTCGACCGCGACCGCCTACCCGAACCCGTACTCGCCGCACGCGAATACCGGGCCCCCACCTCCTGGCCGGAAGAACTCGTCGCAGCAGCCTTCGCACAGGTCCTCGACCTGCACCGGGTCGGCGCCGACGACGACTTCTTCGCCCTCGGTGGCGATTCCCTCAGCGCCTCGCTGGTGGTCGCCCGGGTCGGTGCCGCACTCGGTGTGCGGGTACCGGTACGTGCCCTGTTCGAGGCACCAACCGTCGCCGCCCTCGCCCGCCACACCACCACTCTGCGCACCGGCGAACGGATCCCGCTCACCGCCCGCCCGCACCCCGAACCCCTGCCGCTGTCACTGGCCCAGCAGCGCATGTGGTTCCTCAACCGGTTCGAACCAGAATCCGCCGCGTACAACATTCCCGTCATGCTGCGCCTCACCGGCGAACTCGACACCGACGCCTTGCGCCGCGCCCTCATCGACGTCATCGCCCGCCACGAAGTACTGCGCACCGTCTACCCCGAGACCGCGGGTGAACCGCGTCAGCTGGTGCTGGCCGAACCTGACCCTGCTCTGCACACCATTTCCGTCGACACCGCAACCCTCGCCGATACCGTGAACGCTTTCGTGCGCAATGGATTCGATGTCACCTCCGAGGTCCCGCTCCGCATCGGACTGTTCGATCTGGGCACCGGCGAATACCTGCTCGCCCTCGTCGTGCACCACATCGCGGGCGACGGCCGATCCATGGGCCCACTGGCCCGCGATGTCGTCACCGCCTATGCGGCCCGGGTCGGCGGGCACGCACCCCACTGGCAGCCCCTACCCGTCCAATACGCCGACTACGCACTGTGGCAGCGGGAAGTCCTCGGCGCCGCCGACGACCCCGAATCGCTGCTGTCCACCCAGCTGCGGTTCTGGCGGGAAACCCTCGCCGACGCCCCCGACCGGCTCGATCTCCCCACCGACCGCCCCCGCCCACCCGTCGCCTCACTGGCCGGTGGCCGCATCCCCGTCGACATCGGCGCCGGTCTGCACGCCCGGCTGCGCGAACTCGCCCACAGTCGCGGTTCCTCGCTGTTCATGGTGATGCACGCCGCCCTCGCCGCCGTGCTCGGCCGCCTCAGCGGCAGCGACGACGTCGTGATCGGCACGCCCGTCGCGGGCCGGGGCGAACCCGGCCTCGAGGACCTCGTCGGCATGTTCGTCAACACCCTCGCCCTGCGCACCGCTGTCGACACCGGTGAACCGTTCACCGAACTGCTCACCCGCACCCGCGACACCGACCTGGCCGCCTTCGAACACGGCGATGTGCCGTTCGAACGGGTTGTGGAGGAACTCAATCCGCAACGCGCCGCCGATCGGCATCCGCTGTTCCAGGTGATGCTCGCCTTCCAGAGCCTGTCCGGTACCGACGTCGAGCTGCCCGGTGTCACCGTCTCCCGCGCCGATATCGATACCGGCCTGTCCCAATTCGACCTGCAACTGATCCTCGCCGACTCCTACGACGACGGGGGAGCAGCGCGCGGGCTCTCCGGAACACTCACCTTCGCCCGCGACCTGTTCGACGAAACCACCGCCCACGCATTCCTCACGCGACTGCTCCGTGTCCTCGAAGCCGTCACCACCGACCCCACCGAAGCCGTCGGCGATCTCGAATGGCTCGATGACACCGAACACCACCACCTCTCGACTCGGGTCGGGCCGCGCCCGGCCGGCACCCGGCCCCCCGCCCTGCTACCGGACGTTTTCGCCGCCGCCGTCCACGACAACCCCACCGGCATCGCCGTCGTTTCCGGCGACACCGAACTCACCTACCGAGAACTCGACACCCGTTCCAACCAGCTGGCACGGCGGTTGATCCGCCATGGCGCAGGGCCAGAACATCCCGTGCTCGTCGCCACCGGCCGCACCGCCGACGAAGTCGTCGCCTGGTGGGCGGTCGTCAAGACCGGTGCACCCTACGTCCCGGTGGATCCCCGCTACCCAGCCGGCCGCATCGAACAGATGGTCACCGACTCGCGCGCCACCCTCGGCGTCACCCTGACCCGCGCACGGCCCCAACTGCCCGGCACCGTCGACTGGATCCTGCTCGACTCCCCGGCCGAAACCCCGGAACCGGCCAGCGAATCCGCCGAACCCGTCACCGACACCGACCGGGTGCGGCCACTCCACGCCACCCACGTCGCCTACATCGTGTTCACCTCCGGATCCACCGGTCGCCCCAAGGGCGTCGCGATCACCCACACCGGAATCGCCGACTTCGTCGCCGGACAACGCCTCGGCACCCCGCCCCGCAACAGCGATCGCGTCCTGCACTTCGCCTCACCGTCCTTCGACGCCTCGCTCCTGGAAATCCTGCTCGCCACCGGCCGCGCCGCCACCCTCGTCATCGCCCCCACCGACATCTACGGCGGCGACGAACTGGCCGAACTCCTGCGCACCCACCGCATCACCCACGCCTTCATCACCCCCGCCGCCCTCGCCTCCGTCGACCCCACCGGCCTCGACGACCTCCAGCACCTCGTGTCCGGCGGCGACGAGGTCCCCGCCGACCTCATCAACCGGTGGGCAGGCAGCGACCGTGCGGGCACCCGCGAATTCCGGGTCCTCTACGGGCCGACCGAAACCACCATGCTCGCCACCTCCACCGAACCCATCCGCCCCGGCGAACGACCCACCATCGGCACCCCGCTGCCCGGCATCCAGGCACTGGTCCTCGACGACCGGCTCCGGCCCGCACCGGTCGGTGTCAGCGGCGAACTGTATCTGGCCGGACCAGCCCTGGCCCGCGGCTACCTCAACCGCGCCGCCGCCAACGCCGACCGATTCACCGCCTGCCCCTACGCCGAACCCGGCAGCCGCATGTACCGCACCGGCGACCTCGTCCGCTGGAACACCCGTGGCGACCTGGAATTCATGGGACGCAACGACTTCCAGGTGAAGGTGCGCGGCTTCCGCGTCGAACTCGGCGAGATCGACACCGCCCTCGGCGCCCGCCCCGACATCGCCTACGCCGTCACCATCCCACGCCGCGAAGGCACCGGCCCCGTCACGCTGGTGTCCTATGTGGTCGCGGCACCCGGTGCCGAAATCTCCGTCGACACCCTCACCACCGCCCTCACCGATACCCTGCCCGCCTACATGGTTCCCGCCGCGATCATGGTCCTCGACCGGATCCCGCTCTCGCCCAACGGCAAACTCGACCGCAAGGCCCTCCCCGAACCCGTCCAGCAGACCAGGCAGTTCCGTGCCCCGGCCTCGCCGGTCGAGGAAATCGTGGCGGGTGTCTTCACCGACGTACTCGGCCTCGACCGTGCCGTCGGCGCCGACGACGATTTCTTCGAACTCGGTGGCAACAGTCTCGTCGCCACCCGCGTCGCCGCCCGTATCGGCGCCGCCCTCGACGCCACCGTGCCGGTCGCGATGATCTTCGACGCACCGACCGTCGCCAAACTCGCTGCCCGCGCCGAATCCCACGCCGACACCGGACGAGTGGCGCTCACCCCACAACCCCGGCCGCCGCACATCCCGCTGTCCTACGCGCAGCAGCGCATGTGGTTCCTCAACCGGTTCGAACCCGATTCGGCCGCCTACAGCATCCCCATCGTCATCCGCCTCACCGGCCACCTCGACACCGACGCCCTGCACCGCGCCCTCACCGACGTCGTCGACCGGCACGAAGTCCTGCGCACCCGGTACCCGCACATCGACGGCGAGCCAGCACAGGTCGTCCTCCCGGCCCACCTCGCCACGCCACCCCTGCACCCCGTCCCGATCGACGACAGCGCGTTGCCCGCCGCGCTCGCCGCACTCCTGGGCACCGCATTCGACGTCACTTCCGAAATCCCGCTGCGGGCCAGGCTCTACGACACCGGTCCCGACACCTGGGTGCTTGCCGTAGTCCTGCACCACATCTGCGGCGACGGATCCTCCCTCGCCCCACTGGCCCGCGACATGATGACCGCCTACCAGGCCCGAGTCGACGGCCACCTACCCACCTGGACACCGCTACCGGTCCAGTACGCCGACTACGCCATCTGGCAGCACACCGTCCTAGGCGCCCCACACGACCCCGACTCGCTGCTACGCGCTCAAATCGACTACTGGACCGCGCGACTCGCCGATCTACCGCCGCTGCTCGAACTCCCCACCGACCGTCCGCGGCCACCGATCCAGACCTACACCGGTGGCAACGTCGAACTCACCGTCGACGCCGACCTGCACACCGCCTTGGAAAAGGTCGCGCGCGCCCACAACAGCACCCTGTTCATGGTGTTCCACGCCGCCCTCGCCGCCACCCTCGGCCGCATCGCCGCCACCGACGACATCGCCATCGGCACGCCCTACGCCGGTCGCGGCGAACCCGAACTCGACGACCTCGTCGGCATGTTCGTCAACACCCTCGTCCTGCGCACCCACCTGACCGACCACATGACCTTCACCGAACTCCTCGAGCACGTGCGTGGCGACGACCTCGCCGCGTTCGGGCACGCCGACGTCCCGTTCGAACGCCTCGTCGAAGAACTCAACCCCGTCCGCTCCCACGCCCACCACCCCTTGTTCCAGGTGATGCTCGCCTTCCAGAACCACACCACCACCGACTTCCAGCTCCCCGGCCTCACCGCCTCGGCCGTCGAAGCCGACACCGCGACGTCCCTGTTCGACCTCCAGGTGACCGTCTCCGACACTCACGACAGCACCGGCGCACCCACCGGAATGAACGGCACCATCACCTACGCCACCGACCTGTTCGACCCGGCCACCGCCACCACCATCGCCGAGCGCCTGCAACGAATCCTGCGCGCACTCGCCACCGACCCCACCCGCCAGATCCACGACGTCGACCTCCTCGACACCGGTGAACGCGGAGCGCTCCTGCACCGGTGGAACCACACCGAACACCCCCTCGACCCCCACGAAACCCTCGCAAGCCTGTTCACCCACGCAGCCCGCACCCACGCCGACCGGCCCGCCGTCGAATACGGCTCCGAAGCCCTGACCTATGCCGAATTCGCCGCACGCGTCAACCGGCTCGCCCGCTGGCTCATCGCCCGCGGCGTCGGCCCCGACACTCTCGTCGCACTGCGCATGCCCCGATCCCTCGACCAGGTCACCGCCGTGTACGCCGTCCACGCTGCCGGCGGGGGATACGTCCCCGTCGACCCCACCCACCCCGCCGACCGCATCGACTACATGCTCACCACCGCAGCGCCCGTCCTCGAACTCACCTCCCTCGACGGAATCGACCTCACCGGCTACGACGACACCCCCGTCACCGACACCGACCGCCGCACCCCACTACGACCCGACAACATCGCGTACGTCCTGTTCACCTCCGGCTCCACCGGGCGGCCCAAAGGTGTTGCCGTACCGCACAGGGCGGCCCTCAACCAGCTCCACTGGATCATCGACACCTACCGGCTCAGCACCGCCGACACCGTCCTCCAGAAGACCCCCGCCACCTTCGACGTGTCGGTCTGGGAACTGTTCGCCAGCCTCGCCGTCGGCGCCCGCCTGGTGATCGCCCGACCCGACGGACACACCGACCCCTCCTACCTGGCCGCCACCATCGCCGACCGGCAGGTCACCGTCACTTCCTTCGTCCCGTCCATGCTCGCGGCCTTCGCCGACGCCGCCCCCGCGCGATCCCTGAAGTCGTTGCGCGCCTTGCTCGTCGGCGGCGAAGCGTTCGGCGCCGACGTGGTGTCGGCCGCACGCCGCGCCATGCCCCACACCGAATTACACAATCTCTACGGCCCCACCGAATTCACCGTGCACGCCACCGCCCACCACGTCACCCACGGCGACACCGGCAGCATCCCCATGGGCACACCGGTGTGGAACGTCCGCGCCCACGTCCTCGACACCCGCCTGCGCCCGGTCCCGCCCGGGGTAGCGGGCGACCTGTACCTCGCCGGAAACCAGATCGCCCGCGGCTACCACGCCCGCCCCGGCCTCACCGCGGAACGATTCGTCCCCGACCCGTTCACCGCGGGCCTGCGCATGTACCGCACAGGTGACCGCGCCCGCCGCCTGCGCACCGGCGAACTGGAATACCTGGGCCGCACCGACTTCCAGGTGAAACTCCGCGGCCTGCGCATCGAACTGGGCGAGATCGAAGCCGTCCTCGCCGAGCACCACACCGTCGCCCGTGCCATCGCCGCCGTCCACACCGTCGGCACCGGGGACCGGCTCGTCGCCTACCTGATGCCGACGGCAGGCCTCGACGTCGACACCGACGCCGTGCTCGACCACGCCGCCGCCGAACTGCCCGACTACATGGTGCCGACCGCGGTCTTGGTGCTGGACACCGTGCCGCTGACCGACTCCGGCAAACTCGACCGCAAACACCTACCGGAACCGGTATTCGACGTTGGGGAGTTCCGGGAACCGGAATCCTGGCTCGAAGGCGAGGTCGCCCGGGTCTACGAGCACGTCCTCGGCATGGCCCGCGTCGGTGCCGACGACGACTTCTACGCCCTCGGCGGCAACTCCCTCAAGTCGGTGCAGGTGGTCAGCGAACTCCGTAAGGAACTGGACTACGAGGTCCCCGTCAGCTGGATCCTGTCCGACCCGCGCCCCACCGACCTCGCCAGACGCATCGAAACCGGAATGCGCACCGGACACACCACCACCGAACCCACCACACCCGGATTCGATGTCGTGCTACCGATCCGCACCACCGGGACACGACCCCCGCTGTTCTGCGTCCACCCCGCCTCCGGCCTGGCCTGGTGTTACCGCCCGCTCGGCGAATACCTGACCGAGGACCGACCCATCTACGGAATCCAGGCACCACAACTGAGCGGCGAACCGGGGTCCGCGACCATCGAAGACACCGCCCGCCGCTACCTCGACGAAATCCGCGCCATCCAGCCGCACGGCCCCTACCACCTGCTCGGCTGGTCACTGGGCGGCCAGATCGCCCACGCCGTCGCCGCCGAAATACGCGCCGCCGGAGAACAAGTCGCGCTACTGGCCCTGCTCGACGCCGAAGCCGACGGATTCGATCCCACCGCTGTCACCACCGTGACGGCCGGTGAACTGGTCGCCAACCTCGGCCCGGTCATGGGTATCGATTTCGTCCCCACCGACGCCACCGCCGAGGAAGCCGCGGCACTGATCGAACAGAAACTGGGGGAGCGGCTCGGTATCGACGCCGCCCTGATCCAGCACATGACCGACGCCTACAACGAGTCCATCCGGGCCGCCGCCGACTGGCAACCACCGGTAATCGACTGCGACATGCTGTATTTCACCGCCACCGGCGAACGCCGAGAGGACGCGACCGGACATCGGGGATGGGCACCGAGTGTGCGCGGGCACATCACCGATATCGACATCGACGCCACACACCTGGCAATGACCGAACCCGCGGTCCTGGCCCGCATCGCCCGCGTCCTCAACGAACAACTCGATCGGGAGGTCGCCGGGCAGAGCGGCTGAGCGGAATTCGGGTAACCCGGTACGCATGGACGTACAAGCATTCGAATCCCGCGCGACAGACGCCGAACTCGACGACCTGCGCGCACGATTGGCTGCGGCGCGGTTGCCGGAAGCGGAGACGGTCTACCGGCCGGGGCCTGACCCGCGCCGGTGGGATCAGGGCGTTCCGCGCGCCGACCTCGTCGACGTGGTGCGTTACTGGCACAGCGGATACAACTGGCGCTCGTTCGAAGAGCGCCTCCACCAGATCGGGCAATTCCGCACGACCATCGACGGTCTCGGTATCCACTTCCTGCACCGCAGGTCCCCGCGCACGGACGCCACACCGCTGATCATGACGCACGGCTGGCCCGGCAGCGTGGCCGAATTCACCGACATTGTCGACGAGTTGGCGGAACCGAAAGATGCCGCCGTACCGGCATTCCATGTCATCGTCCCCTCGCTGCCGGGCTTCGGTTACAGCGACAAACCGACCACCACCGGATGGGGAACCGAAAAGATCGCCGCCGCATGGGTAGAGCTGATGGACAGACTCGGCTACCGCCGGTTCCTGGCACACGGTGGCGATTGGGGCGGCAATATCACCACCGTCCTCGCCGGCAGGTTCCCGGACCGTGTTCTCGGCATCCACACCCTGTTCGCCGAAGCACCGCCCGGGCTCACCACAGACGGCCTGACGCCGACCGAAAGCCGGTGGACCGAGGAAACCCGCGACTTCTGGCGCTACCGCGCCGCCTACGCCAAACAGCAGGCGACCCGACCGCAGACCATCGGCTACTCCCTCGTCGACTCCCCGGTCGGGCTGCTGGCCTGGATCCTCGACAAGTTCGCCGAGTGGTCCGACACCGATGACAGCCCGTTCGAAGCGATACCCATGGACCGCGTCCTCGACGACGTCACCCTCTACTGGCTGACCCGAACCGGCGCCTCGGCAGCCCGCATCTACTACGAAAGCCACGCCTCACTCGACCCCGACCTTCGCGTGGACGTCCCGTCGGCGATCACGATGTATCCGGCCGACATCGAGAAATGCCCGCGACCATGGGCGGAGCAACGGTACCGGCAGATCGTTCGCTGGACGACGCCCGAGACCGGGGGACACTTCCCCTCGCTCGAGGTCCCGGAGTACTTCGTCAAGGACCTACAGGAAGGGCTCGCGACAGTGCTGGCTGCTGATCGATGACCATGCGAGCGCACCGGGCCGGATCGACCGAGTCATCGCGTGAACATGCCGTCGAGCACCGCGTCCAGCTCGGTGTGTGCCGCAGCCATCGCCTTTTCGCGCGAGCGTGACGCGGCGACGAACATCGCGAGCTCGTTGAGTCCACCAAGCAGCAGGTGTGCGAGCACTTTCGGGTTGTGCCGGGGGAGCAGTTCGCCCTGTTCGTGGGCCGCGACGAGCAGATTCTTGACCAGACCCAGGGAGCGTCCGCCGTCGATTTCGCGCCAGCGCGCCCACCCGAGGGCGGCGGGCGCTTCCACGAAAAGGATCTGCCGGACGGTCTCGTCGGCCAGCTGATCGACGAAAGCGTGGCTGACCGCACGAACCCGTTCGACCGGCGAACCTGTCGCCGCATCCGCCGACAGCGTGTCGACCACGCCGTGATCGACCGCCGCGAAGCAGGCCTCCATCAACCCGACCATGCTGCCGAAGTGGTGATACAGCGCTCCCCGCGTGACACCGGCGGCCGCACACACCTGCGCGGTCGTCACCTCGGCGAAGCCGTGCTCGGCGAACAGCGCGGTACCGACCGCGATCAACGTCGCCCGAGTCCGTGCCGCACCTGCCTCGCGAACCGTTGCCATCTTGCCTTCTCTCTGCCAATGACATACACATTGTATGTGACATACAGTTTGTATGTGAAACCGAGGGGAGTGGCAGCGATGCTGAAGATGAAGTCCAGCTGCGAGACCTGTCCGGCGCCGTTGCGCGACGACGCCGAGGCGTTCATCTGCAGTTATGAATGCACGTACTGTCCGACCTGCGCGACGGATCACAGGGTGTGCCCGAACTGCGCGGGGGAGTTGGTTCGGCGGCCGCGGCGCACCACCGGAGCCGCCGAGATCGCACGCCGAGCGCCGGCCCGGCTGCGCCGCAAGATCTGGGGGACCGGGCGATGAGTGCGACCGCACTGCCCAGTGGGGCTGTCGCGCACTGGTTTCCGGGCAAACCAGGCGCATCCACGCTGGTCGTCCTGCCCGCCCTCGGGGTGACCGCGCGCCACTACCAGCGGTTCGCGGAAACGGCCCAAGCGCAGGGATTTCACGTGCTGACACTCGACTACCGGGGACAAGGCGACAGCGCCCTGGTCATTTCGCGGGGAACGCAGTTCGGCTATGCCGATCTGGTCACGGGTGACCTGACGGAGGCCATCGCATGGGCACGCGAGCAGGAGGCCGACCCGCTGCTCGTGGTCGGCCACAGTCTCGGCGGACAACTGGCCGCAGCGCTCGAGTCGATGTCGCCGGGGGAGTTCGACGGGCTCGTGCTCGTTGCCGCCGGCACACCGCATTGGCGGGCGTTCACCGGGCGTGGTCGCCTCGTGCCTCTGATCCTGCCTACCGTCTTCGCCGTAACGGCGCGAGTGCGAGGCGTCTTCGACGGCCGCAGGTTCGACTTCGGCCGCCAGTCGGCACGGCTCATAGGGGACTGGGCGCGCATGGCCCGGACCGGATCTTGGTCCACGACACCGGCGGTGCTTACGAGTCGAACCTTTCCGATCCTTGCCGTCTCGTTCGGCAGTGATCAGCTGGCACCGGCATCTGCAGTGGATGAATTGGTGCGGTTGTTCCCAGGTGCCACGACAACGCGCACCCACTTCGGTGAACCGGCAGGGCACGTCGAGTGGATGAAGCGGCCCGAGGTCGTCGTCGATGCGTTGAATCGGTGGGTAGTGCAGATCTTCGCCCAGGACAATCGGGGATGAGCAGCCGCAGCCCGAAATGTCTTTACTTGACATAATGTGCATTATCGGCGTTTCAACCGGGCCGGTCGGTAGGGGTTTCGCGGACATTTGGCAGCGTATGCAACTTGGCAACGCGTGCCCAAGACCTCGCTCGTCGGCCGACCCGCTCCGCTCGGAACAGCGTGCTGCCGCAAACTCATCCGCACAGACGGATTGCTCGCGCCGAGCCGTTTCGGTCGATTTCGAGCCTCCAGCCATTCATGACCATTCAGGATGAATGCCGCCGCCCAGGGCTTGATCTGCGGGTAAGCGCGAAGAAGGCCGACCGGTGGTTGCTCGGCGCACTCCCCCTCCACTTCCCCAACCCCCTCATTTCGTCACAGTGACGAAATGAGGGGGTTGGGGAAGGACTCAGCTGTACAGCGCTTCTACTTCGGACGCGTACTTCTTCATGACCTCGGCTCGGCGGAGGGACATTTTCGGGGTCAGTTCGCCGGTGGCTTCGGTCCAGTCGCTGGCCAGGATCCGGACCTTCTTGATGCCCTCGGCCTTGGAGACCAATTTGTTGGTGTCGGCGACAGCTTGGTCGATGTCCGCGCGGAGGGCCGGATTGTCGACGAGGTCTTCGACAGGGGTATCGGCAGGGATGTTGTTGCGCTGCTTCCAAGCTGGAAGGGCTTCGGGGTCCAGAGTGACGAGGGCGCCGACGAAGGGCCGGCCGTCGCCGACGACCATCGCTTGACCGACCACGGGGTGGGCACGCAAGGCGTCTTCCATGAGGCCGGGTGAAACGTTCTTTCCACCCGCGGTGACCAGGATTTCCTTCTTGCGGCCGGTGATCGTGAGGTAGCCGTCTGCATCGATGGCGCCCAGGTCGCCGGTGCGGAACCAGCCGTCGACGAAGGCGTCCGCGGTGGCGTCGGGGTTGCCCCAGTATTCGCCGAAGACCACAGGTCCGCGCAGCAGCAATTCACCGTCGTCGGCGATCTTGACGCCGTGGCCCTCGATGGGCCGGCCGACGGTGCCGACGCGGGTGTTGCGCGGGGTGTTCACGGTGATGGCAGCCGTGGTCTCGGTGAGGCCGTAGCCTTCGTACACCGGGATGCCCGCACCACGGAAGAAATGCCCGAGCCGTGCGCCGAGTGGGCCGCCGCCGGAGACCGCCGCACCGCATCGGCCGCCGAGCGCGCGACGCAACTGCGCGTACACGAGCTTGTCGAACAGGGCGTGCTCGAGCTTGCGCAGCAGGCCCGGCCCGCCGGTGTCGAGTGTCTCGCTCCACACGATGGCGGTCTCGATGGCCCGGTCGAAGATGCGGCCTTTGCCGTCAGCGTGTGCCTTCTGTTTCGCGGCGTTGAATACCTTCTCGAACACGCGCGGCACGGCGAGGATGAAATCGGGGCGGAACTCGGCGAGTTGGTCGACGAGGGTCCCCCAATCGGAACTGAAGGAAACGATCACCTTCGCGTCGAGCGCGGCGAGTGTGACCGCCCGGGCGAACACGTGCGCCAACGGCAGGAACATCAGTGTGCGGTTGGCCTCGGTGACGAACTCCCCCAGCGCGAGCCGGTCGGATTTGGATTCGGCGTAGAGGTTGGCATGGGTGAGCAGCACGCCCTTGGGGCGGCCGGTGGTGCCGGAGGTGTAGATCAGGGTCGCGGGCGAGTCCGCGCCGACACCGGCGCGGCGGGTGTGGACGGCCTGGTCGTCGAGGTGAGCGCCGCGGGCGGTGAGTTCGGCGACGATGCCCTTGTCGATCTGCAGGATCTCACGCAGGTCGGGCAGTGCGTCGGCGGCGATCTCGTCGATGACGCGGCGGTGTTTGTCGCTGTCGACGATCAGCAACACGGTGCCGGAGTCCTGCAGGATCCATTTGGCCTGTTCGGCGGCGGAGCTGTCGTAGATGGCCACCGTGCAGCCGCCGACCGCCCAGATGGCGTGGTCGAGCACGACCCATTCGTACCGGGTCGGTGCCATGATGGCGACCCGGTCACCGGGTTCGATACCGGTGGCGATGAGGCCTTTCGCCACGGCGGTCACCGTTTTCGCGAATTGCGCGGCCGTGATGTCGGCGCCCGCGACGCTGAACAGCACCGTGTCGGGCGATTCTTCGCCGTACCGGAACACGCTGTCGGAGTTGTTGGCGTTGTCCGGAATCACGTACGACGCCGGGGTTTCGAACTCTCGCATCAGTGCCCTTCCACGGTTGCCGGTTCCTGGCGGTGATCGAGGCCGAGGCGGTGCAGGCCACGCAGATCATAGGCGTGGGTGGCCGCGAAACCGAGGACCAACCCGATGGCCAGGCCGGCGATGGTCATCCAGAGGCCGCGGCTCAGGCCTGCCTCGAGGTTTCCGTCGAAGAACATGATGGCGCGCACGGCGAGGTAGATCTGGTGCATCGGTTCGAACGAGGCCATGTCGGCGATCCAGCGCGGTGTCGCTTCGAGCGGGATGGTGCCCGAGGACGACGGGATTCCGAGGACGACGAAGACGATGAGGTTGATCATCAGGCCCGCGGTGCCGAAGGCGGCCATCACGGACAGGCCGGTGACCGCGATGGCGATGATGGCAAGGGTGCCGTAGAGGAACAGCATGAGCGGGCGTTCGATGCTCATGTCGAGCAGGGCGCCGACGGCGAGGAACGCGGCGGAGGCGAGTGGCGCACTGATGACGGCGATGGCCCATTTGATGAGCAGGGTGCGCCAGCGGCTGATGCGGGCGGGGGTGGTCGGCTTGTGCCACGGCCCGTATTCGGCGGGGACGAATCCGAGGGACCCGTCGACGAGGGAGTTGATCATCATGGCGCCGCTGAAGCCGACGATCAGCAGGACCAGGGTGTAGAAGAAGGCGGCGAGGCCTTGGCCGGTGCCTTCGGGCAGTGGGTGGTAGGCGCTGACGACGACGTCGATGGGCTCGGCGAGTTGCAGCTGGGCGGCGCCGCTGAGCGGTGTGCTGCCGATCGCGGCGCGGACTTGGTCGGCGAGCTGGGTGCCGACGGTGGTGTTGACCTCGGTCATCGCCTTGTCGGCGATGGTCTGCATGATCTGGGCGGCGAGGGTGCCCGCGCGGGGATTGGTGAGTACGGAGATCATCGGCTGTTCGACGTCGCCGGTGACGACGGAGGCAGCGCCGAGAATGGCGACGCGTTTGGTGAAGTCACCGGGAATGATGATGGCGCCGTACACCTCACCGTTGCGCAGTTGCCGGTGGGCCTCGTTGATGCCGACGGTGCGCAGGTCGATCTTCTCGGCCGGGACCTGATCCCCCAGCGCGGTGGAGATCTGCGCGCCGAGGTTGGTGGGTTTGCCCGCGAGGGTGTCGCCGACGTCCTGGTTGACCAGGGCGATCGGGAAGTCGTGCAGGTGTTTCTCGGGGTCGGCGGTGTAGCCGAGGTACATGGTTCCCAGGAGCGCGGCCAGCACGGTGACCAGCGTGATCGGAGCTAACCAGTCACGGATCGGCATGCTGCGCGGTCGGCGCGTCGGCGCGGTGTTGTCAGTCATGGCATGCGCAAATGTAGTCACCGACTACAAAGTAGTCAATGCAAACATTCGGCGGTGTGTCGGATATCCTGCTAGCACCATGTCCCTGCATTCGCGCTATCACCACGGCGATCTCCGCGCCGCACTGCTGCAGCACGCCGAGGCGGCGCTGCGTACGGTCGGCGCCGACGGGCTGTCGTTGCGTCAGCTCGCCCGCGACACCGGCGTCAGCCACGCGGCGCCCAGCAGGCATTTCCGTGACAAGCAGGCGTTGCTCGACGCACTGGCCGTGACCGGCCTGCGACGACTCGGCGCCTGCTTCGAAGAGGCCGCGACCGACGGCCCGATCACGACGCGTCTGCGGACCCTGGCCCACACCTACCTGCGGTTCGCCGTGGACAACCCGGAGCTGTTGCCGCTGATGTTCGCGCGCAGGCACAGCTCCACCGAGACGGAGATCCACGACGCCGCCGAGCGGGCCTTCGCCGTGCCGATCGCGCTGATCGCCGAGGGGCAGGCCGCGGGCGAGATCATCCCCGGCGACCCGAAACGCATCGGGGTCACCGCCCTCGCGGCGCTACAGGGACTGGCGACGTTCATCGGTTCGGGCTACACCGCCGACTACGACGCCGAGCTACTCCTCGACGACCTGGTCGACCACCTGACCCTGGGCCTACTCCCCCGCCGGCCCTCCGGTGGCGCGAGTAGGTGATGTGCAGTACGTTGCGAGGTTGCGGTGGCGCCGAAAAGCCCTGCTGTGACATTCCATTCGCATTCAGATAGGTGTCACCCACATGACTACAGCCCTCGCCCCATCACCGGTGCAGCGTCGCAACCCGGTATTGGTGTGGCTGGTCTTCCCGATCATCACGTTCGGGATCTACTTCTTCGTCTGGTACTACAAGATCCACAAGGAGATGGCCGAGCAGCGGCGTGATCCCGAGGCTCCGGTCACGGGCCCCCTGCTGGTGATGCTGTTCCTGTCGTGGACCGGGATCGGTTTCATCGTCAGCTACTGGCGGACCGGCAATCGGATCAGGGCCACCCAGGAGAGCGCCGGGCTCGAGCCTTCGTGCAGCCCGGCGATCGGCTTCCTGCTCAATCTTGTTCTCGGCCTGGGGATTCTGTACTACCAGATCGAACTGAACAAGGTCGCCGCGCCCGAACGCGACTAGGCAGACCCTGAAGGCCCTCCCCCATGACGAAGCCCAAGGGGGAGGGCCTTTTTCATGCTCCGACGTATTCGGCGAGGTGCTCACCGGTGAGAGTGGAACGGGCGGCGACGAGATCGGCCGGTGTTCCCTCGAAGACGATCTGGCCGCCGTCGTGGCCCGCACCGGGGCCGAGGTCGATGATCCAGTCCGCATGGGCCATCACTGCTTGGTGGTGTTCGACGACGATGACCGACTTGCCGGAGTCGACGAGACGATCGAGCAGCCCGAGCAGCTGTTCGACGTCGGCCAGGTGCAGACCGGTCGTCGGTTCGTCGAGGATGTAGACCCCGCCCTTGTCGGACATGTGGGTGGCCAGCTTGAGGCGCTGGCGTTCACCGCCGGACAGGGTGGTCAGCGGCTGACCGATGGTGAGGTAGCCGAGGCCGACCTCGGTGAGGTGGGTGAGGATCTTGTGCGCGGCCGGGGTGCGTGCCTCCCCTTCGCCGAAGAACTCGCGTGCTTCGTCGACGGGCATCGACAGCACGTCGCTGATGTTCTTGCCCGCGAAGGTGTAGTCGAGGACTTCGGCCATGAACCGCTTGCCCTCGCATACCTCGCAGACGGTCGACACGCCCGCCATCATGGCCAGGTCGGTGTAGACGACGCCCGCGCCGTTGCAGTTCGGGCACGCCCCTTCGGAGTTGGCGCTGAACAGGGCGGGTTTGGCGCCGGTGGCCTTGGCGAAGGCCTTGCGGATGTGGTCGAGCAGGCCGGTGTAGGTGGCGGGATTGCTGCGGCGCGAACCCTTGATGGGGGCCTGGTCGATGGAGATGACACCTTCGTCGACCGGGATGGAGCCGTGCACGAGCGAGCTCTTGCCCGACCCGGCGACACCGGTGACGGCGACGAGCACACCGAGCGGGATGTCGACGTCGACCTTCCGCAGGTTGTTGGCGGTGGCGCCACGGATCTGCAAGGCGCCGTTCGACTTTCGCACCGTGTCCTTGACCTTGGCGCGGTCGTCGAAGTGGCGCCCGGTGACGGTGTCGCTGGTGCGCAACCCGTCGACGGTGCCCTCGAAGCAGATCGTTCCGCCCTTGGAGCCCGCGGCGGGACCGAGGTCGACGATGTGGTCGGCGATGACGATCGTCTCGGGCTTGTGTTCGACGACGAGCACCGTGTTGCCCTTGTCGCGCAGCCGAAGCAGCAGGTCGTTCATGCGCTGGATGTCGTGCGGGTGCAGGCCTGCGGTCGGTTCGTCGAAGACGTAGGTGACGTCGGTGAGCGAGGACCCGAGGTGGCGGATCATCTTGACGCGCTGCGCCTCACCACCGGACAGGGTGCCCGACGGGCGCGACAGCGACAGGTAGCCCAGGCCGATCTCGACGAACGAGTCGAGAGTGCCGCGCAGTGATTCCAGCAGCGGCGCCACGGACGGGTCGTCGATGGTCTTGACCCATTCGGCGAGGTCGGTGATCTGCATGGCGCAGGCGTCGGCGATGCTCTTGCCCTTGATCTTCGACGAGCGGGCTTCGGCCGAGAGGCGGGTGCCGTCGCAGTCGGGACAGGTGCCGAAGGTGACGGCGCGCTCGACGAACGCGCGGACGTGCGGCTGCAGTGATTCGACGTCCTTGGACAGCATCGACTTGCGGATCTTGGGGATCAGACCCTCGTAGGTGAGGTTGATGCCGTCGACCTTGATCTTGGTCGGTTCCTTGTACAGCAGGTCGGCGAGCTGCTTCTTGGTGTACTTCTTGATCGGCTTGGCGGGGTCGAAGAAGCCGCTGCCCTTGTAGATCCGACCCATCCAGCCGTCCATGCTGTAGCCGGGGATCGTGAACGGGCCTTCGTCGAGGGACTTGTTCTCGTCGTAGAGCTGGGTGAGGTCGATGTCGTTGACCTTGCCCTTGCCCTCGCAGGTGGGGCACATGCCGCCGGTGATGCTGAAGCTGCGCTTCTCCTTGACGGTGACCCCGTTCTTCTCCACCGCGACCGCGCCGGACCCGCTGATCGAGGCCACGTTGAACGAGAACGCCTGCGAGGAACCGATGTGCGGGTCGCCGAGGCGGCTGAACAGGATGCGCAGCATGGCGTTGGCGTCGGTGACGGTGCCGACCGTGGAGCGCGGGTCGGCACCCAGACGCGACTGGTCGACGAGGATGGCGGTGGTGAGTCCGTCGAGGACGTCGACGTCGGGGCGGGCCTGGGTGGGCATGAAGCCCTGGACGAACGCGCTGTAGGTCTCGTTGATGAGACGCTGGGATTCGGCAGCGATGGTGCCGAAGACCAAAGAGCTCTTGCCGGAGCCGGAGACGCCGGTGAACACGGTCAGTCGGCGCTTGGGGATTTCGACGCTGACATCGCGCAGGTTGTTCACCCGGGCACCGGTGACCCGGATCAGGTCGTGGCTGTCGGCCGGCGCAGGCGCTGCGGTCTTGCTCATGGGTCTCCTCGGTCGTTCGGCGTCCACCGAATCTAGCGGTCGGGTCCGACTATTTCGTCTGCTGGATGCGAATCATGTTGCCCGCCGGGTCGCGGAAGGCGCAGTCACGGATGCCGTAAGGCTGGTCGGTGGGTTCCTGCACCACTTCCACGTCGCCTGCCTGCAGTTTCTCGAACAGGCCGTCGAGGTCGTCGGTGGCGAGGTTGACGGCCGCGTAGGTGCCCTTGGCCATCATCTCGGTGATGACGCGCTTCTCCTCGTCGGTGATGCCGGGGTCGGCGGCCGGTGGGTGCAGCACGATCGAGGTGTCGGGCTGGCCCTTCGGTCCGACGGTGATCCAGCGCATGCCGTTGTAGCCGACGTCGTTGCGGACCTCGAAGCCGAGGGCGTCGCGGTAGAAGGCCAGCGCGGCGTCGGGGTCGTCCTGGGGCAGGTAGCTCTGGTGAATGGTGATGTTCATGGGATCGACGCTAACGGTCGCCGGAACCGGTTGCTTCTCGATTCCTGATCGGTCTGGTCACCGCCTTGGCCACGCACGATGGGATGCCCTCGGTCGGTGCGTACTGCTGGCGGTACACGCTCGGTGGGACGCCGACGAGTTCGGTGAATCGCGTGCTGAAGGTGCCGAGCGAGGAGCAGCCGACGGCGAAGCACACCTCGGTGACACTCATCTGGCCCAGTCTCAGCAACGCCATGGCGCGTTCGATGCGCCGGGTCATCAGGTACGAGTAGGGCGATTCGCCGTAGGCGAGGCGGAATTGGCGGCTCAGGTGCCCGGCGGACATGTGCACACCTCGGGCCAGTGCTTCCACGTCGAGGGGTTTGGCGTATTCGCGGTCGATGCGGTCGCGTACGCGGCGCAGCCGGGCGAGGTCGCTCAGTTGCTGGGGGCGTGGACCGGTCATGGAAACGATCGTCGCACGTGTTGGCTATGGCGTGTCCAGCACGGTTGCCAGGTGTGCGCGGAAGTGTGGGCAGGTGCGGAAGTCCTCGGCGTCGCAATCGAGGACGTGGGTGACCGCGTCGAGGGCGCTGCGGGTGCGGTCGAGTTGTTCGGTGAGCCGTGCACGTTGTGTTTCCAGGACGCGGCGGCGGGTGGCGCGGTCGGGGTTGTGGGTGAACAGCGTGGCCAGCTCGTCGAGGGACAGTCCGGCCTTCTTGCCGAGGACGACCATGGCGACCGTGTCGATGTCGGTGTCGCGGTAGATCCGTCTGCCCGCCGAGTCGCGTTCGGGGGTGAGCAGGCCTTGGTCTTCCCAGTGCCGCAGTACGTGGGTCGCGAGTCCGAAGCGGGCCGCGACCTCACCGATGGTCGCCATGGTCGAACTCTAGGCGGTGTGCAGGTGGTAGCAGGTGACGACTGCGACGGGATGCCATGGCAGGCGGATGGTCTCACGTTCGATGTCGCCCGCGGCGCGGCGGATCTCGCGGGCACGGGCGAAGCGGAAGTCGTAGAGAGCGGCGGTGGCGCCGGGGCGCAGGACACGGCGGATCTCGCGGAATGCGGCGGGCAGGTCGGGCCATTCGTGCATGCTGAGGCTGGACACGATCAGGTCGACGCTCGCGTCGGGGTAGGGCAGGTCGGTGACGTCACCGACGGTGAGATCCGCCGGGTGACCGGCGAGGTTGCGGCGGGCGATGTCGATCATGTGCGGGGACAGGTCGAGGCCGTGCAGCGTGAGGTCGGGGCGCCGGGTAGCGATGTGCGCCAGGAGTTTTCCGGGGCCGGTGCCGAGGTCGACAACGGTGGCGCCTGCGGTGGCCAGGGTATCGACGTCGGTGCTGATGCGGCGGTAGAGGCCGGTGAGCAGGCGGGTGGCGCGGCGGTCGTAGTCCAGGCTCTGGCGGTGTCCGAAGGTGGTCATGGCACCACTGTCGGTGTTCAGGTCGACCTGAAGTCAAGGGTGACTAGCGGGGGCGCAGGACCAGGATTCCGGGGACGGTGCGGACGTACTCGAGCAGCGGGGTGTCGACGACCTGGTTGTGCTCGGCCAGCGAGGAGGCGTTGCGGAACACCGGGCCGTCGGTGGTGTGGACGAGGATGCCGACATGGGTGACGTCCAGGCCCGCGGCGGGGGTGTAGGCGCCGATGAAGTCACCGGTGCGCAGTCCGGCGACCACTCCCCCGTCGACGGCGCCGGACGGGATGTGGGTGACGGCCCGGTCGACGACGGGGACGCCGGGCAGGAAGGTGGTGCCGTCGGCTTTGGCGTTCAGGTGTTTGGTGGTGGTGACCGCGGCCGGGCTCAGGTCGGCGGTGATGTCGGTGGCCGAGATGCGTGGTGTGCTCGCCCAGTCGGTGAAGAAGTGTTTGCGCTGGGTGAATTCGACCCGGCTGTCGACGTAGCGGGCGGCGATCAGGTTGTCGAAGAACTGCTCGGCGGTGCTCGAGCGTGATGCGGCGTCGACGTAGTCGAGGAAGGTGAAGCAGTCGACGCGGCGCAGGTCGACGACGAGTTGCTCGGGTGTGTTCGCGGACCCGAGCAGCATGTTCGCCCCGTAGGGGGTGCCGAGCAGGCGGGCGGAGATCCGTTCGATCTGCACGGCGCGGTCGGTGGTGCCCGCGCGGGTGCGGGCGTCGAGCAGTTCGTCGACCTTGCGGGCGGTGGCGTCGTCGAGCACGACCGGCGGTGTCGCCTGGGCCGGTGGGGCGAGGCAGACGAGCGCGACGAGCAGGCACAGAACCTGGACAATGGTGCGCAAGACGCCTCCGGTGGGCATGGTCGGTCGAGGTGAGCGGTTCCCACGGTAACCGACGGGGGCGGCGACCCGGATTGCAAACAATTCGCGACCTGAACGGTTCTTCGCCTCGGCTCGCGTGTCCCGTACCGTTGTCCCAGGTAGTGCGTGTTTCACCAGGTTCGCGAATGGATAGCCAGGGAAGTTCGTCGGAAGGGAAACGACATGCGCGCTTTGACCGTAGTGCCGAACCAGCCCGGATCGTTGCGGATAGACGATGTCCCGGATCCGGTGCCCGGCCCCAACGAGCTTCTCGTGGACGGGATTTCGCTCGGCATCTGCGGTACCGACCGCGAGATCGCCTCGGGCATCTACGGGTGGGCACCGCCGGGACGTGAACGCCTCGTCCTCGGGCACGAATCGCTGGGGCGGGTGCGCACCGCGCCCGACGGCAGCGGCTTCGCCCCCGGTGACCTCGTCGTCGGGATCGTGCGCAGGCCCGATCCGGTGCCGTGCGGTGCGTGTGCGCACGGTGAGTTCGACATGTGCCGCAACGGTGAGTACGTCGAGCGTGGGATCAAGCAGATCGACGGGTACGGGTCGACGTCGTGGGTGGTGGACGCCGACTACACGGTGAAGCTGGACCCCGCGCTCACCGAGGTGGGTGTGCTGATGGAACCGACGACGGTGCTGGCCAAGGCGTGGGACCAGATCGAGAAGATCAACACCAGGGCCTGGTTCGAACCGAAGTCGGTGCTGGTCACCGGTGCGGGCCCGATCGGTCTGCTCGCGGCGATGCTCGGTGTGCAGCGCGGCCTGGACGTGCATGTGCTCGACCGCTCCACCGAGGGGCCCAAACCGAAACTGGTCGAAGACCTCGGCGCCACGTTCCACACCGGTTCGGCGCTCGATGTCGGTGAGAAGATCGACGCCGACATCGTGATCGAGGCGACGGCGGCCACCGCGATCGCCCAGCAGTTGCTCCAGCTGAACAATCCGGGCGTGATCATCTGCTTGACCGGTGTCTCCTCCCCCGGCAAGGACACCGAGGTCGACGTCGGCGCGGTCAACCGCAATATGGTGCTCGACAACGCGGTGGTGTTCGGGTCGGTCAACGCCAACCGCCACCACTACGAGCTGGCGGCCCAGGCTCTGGCCAAGGCCGACCCGGCGTGGCTGGGCCGGTTGATCACCCGGCGGTTGCCGTTGGAGCGGGCCCTGGAGGCGTTCGATCCGGGCGATCACTCCGATATCAAGGTCGTCGTCGACCTCGGCGCGAGTTAGACCGCGCAGCCGTCCGGCCCGCAGGACTCGCCCTCGGCAACGGTGACCAGCGGTGCCGGACGGTCGTTGTAGGCGGTGGTGAGTGCCTGGGTGAACACCTCGGTGGGCTGGGCGCCCGACACGGCGTATTTGTTGTCGAACACGAAGAACGGAACGCCGGTGACGCCGAGCTGGGCGGCGGTGCGTTCGTCCTGGCGGACGGCGTCGGCGTAGGCGGTGGGGTCGGCCAGGACGGCACGGACTTCGGTTTCGTCGAGGCCGGCGCGCACGGCGAGGCCGACGAGGCGTTCGGTGTCGGCGAAGACCGGTTCGGTTTCGGCGAAGTTGCCCGCGTACAGGGCGTCGAGTAGTGCCTCCTGGCGGCCCTGGTCGAGGGCGAAGTGCAGGAGCCGGTGCATGTCGAAGCTGCTGCCGTAGTCGCGGCCGCTGCTCTGGTAGGGCAGGCCGAGCTCGGCGGCCTGCGCGGCGATGGCGCGTTCGTTGGCGGCAGCCTGGTCGACGGTGATGCCGTACTTGGCGGCAATGCGTGGGATCACCGGACCGCTCTCGTCGGCGGACAGGGTGGGGTCGAGTTCGTAGGAACGGTGCACGACTTCGACGTCGTCACGGTGCTCGAAGCTGTGCAGGGCCTGCTCGAAGCGGGCTTTGCCCAGGTAGCAGAACGGGCAGTTGATGTCGGTCCAGATCTCTACTCTTGTGGTCAAGCGGGCCTCCTGCGCCACATCGTGGATGGGTGCGCCGGCCCGGCGGAAGATTCTGGACAGGCGTACAAGTTCGTTCGGTGCAACGCGAGCGACACTGCCGCTATTCCGGTGGAACGGGGAGGAACATGATGGCGGTCGAGCGCGGCGACAGGGGGTGGGTGCAGGTGCCCGACGGTCTGCCACGGCCACGGGCACTCGGCGGACTGTGGGCCATCCGCCATGCCCAGAGCGAAGCCAATGTCTGGTACGCCGATCCCGCTACGCAGACCCGGCCGATGCGCGGCACCGACGCCGGGATGGACCTCACCGAATACGGCCGCACCCAGTGTCAGCGGTTGGGTGGGTGGCTGGCCGGGTTGTCGAGCTCGCAGCGCCCCGGCCTCGTGGTGTGTTCCCCCTACCTGCGGACACGGCTGACGTGGGCGTTGATGGCCGACGCGGCCGTGCGCGAACGCCGCTTCCCCCCGATCCGCACCCTCGTCGACGAACGGCTGCGCGATCGGGAGATGGGTGTGTTCGAACTGCACCCCTACCGGGCGATCCGGCGACGCGCCCCCGAGGAGGCATCGCGCCGCGAGCAGGTCGGCAACTGGGTGTACCGGCCACCCGGCGGCGAGTCACTGGCCGACGTGGCGGTGCGTGTGCGCGGTTTCCTCGACGAACTCGACGCCGTCGCCGCCGGGGAACAGGTCTTGCTGGTCACCCACGACGCGGTGGTCGTGTCGGTGCGCTACATCCTCGACGGCCTCGGCGCGCCCGTCCCGGATTCGCTGGAACCGGTGCCCAACGCCTCGGTGTCGCAGTGGCGGCGCGAGGGCGACCGGTTGGCGTTGCGGGTGTGGGGTTCCGTCGATCACCTGACCGTGGGTGAGCGGGACGGCTGAGCCCATGCGTGTCGGCATGGAAGGCGGTCGCCCCGCCCCTAGATTGGCGCTATGCCGAACCAGGACACCGGCCGCACCGGCACTGCCCACCTCGATGCGGCCCTCGAGTTCCTGACCAGGCTGGGCACCGACGCGCTCGAGTGCGGTTACGCCACGGCCGCCGCCGAGGACATGGTGCGGGCGTGCGCTGCGGCGTGGGGCTTGTCGCGGCTGACGGTGACGGGGATGGGCCGGGTGCTCATCGTGCAGTGCGAGGACGGGCAGGGGCATCTGGTCTCCCGGGTGGGTGAGTCGGCCGGCCTGGACAGCTTCGACTGCGACCGGATGCGCCGCGTCAAAGCGGTGGCGCGCGCGACGGTGACCGAACGGCTCGACCCGGAAACCGCATGCCGCCGGTTGACCGAGGCCGATTCCGGTCCGCCGGTGTTTCCGTGGTGGTGGGCGCAGGCGGGTGGGATGTTGCTGGCGTTCTGCATCTGTGTGCAGATCGGTGGCGGGATGCTCGCGGCGTCGGCGGCCGCGGTCATCCAGTTGGTGGTGAACGTGACCGGTCGGGGCTTCGGGGCCGGTGGGGTGCCGAAACTGTTCGGTGTGGCGGTGCAGGCGGCGCTGGCGGGCAGCCTGGGTGGGTTGTGTCATCTGGCCGGTTGGTTGACCGTGGCGCAGGCGGCGACGGTGGTCGCCACCACCTGGGTGTTGATCGCCCCACTGCCCCAACTGATTTCGACCGCCATCGACATGGTGAGCGGAGACAGCATGTCGGCGCTGGTGCGGGCGCTCGGGGCGGGATTGATCATCGGTGGGATCGTCCTGGGTGGGCTGCTCGTGCTGTCGTTGTCGTGGCGATTCGATCTCGGTGTTCCCGTGAGCGCTGACCTGCCGGTGCTTCCGGTGTGGCTGGGTGTGGTGTTCGCGGTGCTCGGCGCGATCGGCAACGCGCTGTTCAATTCCGGTGGCAGGGATCTGCTGCTGCCCGCTGCGGTGGCGGGTCTGGTGACCGCGTCGGTGAACCAGACGCTGATCCATCTGGGGAACATGCCCTCGGCGTGGGCGGGACCGATTGCCGCGGTGGTGCTCGGTTTCCTCGCGGCGGCGTGTGCGGACCGGTTGCGGTTGCCGATGTCGGCGCTGGCCCTGGTCGGTATCACCGGCGCGTTGCTGCCCGGTCTGATCGTGTGCCAGGGGTTGATGCTTTCGGTGTATCAGGTGTCGGGAGTCGAGTATTTCGTGCAGGCGGGGGCGGTGTGTGTGGCGTTGGGGGTCGGGGCCAGTCTCGGGGTGTACCTGTGGTCGGTGGTGGCACGGCGCGGTTGGGCGGGCACCTTGCGGTAGCGGGGGTGGAACAATGCCGGGGTGGATATCGCGATCGGTTTGGTGGTACTCATCGGGTCCGCGGCGGCTCTTGCCGCGACCGCGCGGCGTTTCGGGGTGTCCGAACCGCTCGTGCTGACGGTGGCCGGTGTGCTCGCCTCGTATGTCCCGATGGTTCCGCAGGTGCATCTGGAACCGGAAATGGTGTTGCTCGGTCTGCTGCCGCCGCTGCTGTACACGGCGGCACTGAAGACCTCGCTGGTCGATTTCCGGAAGAATCTGCGCACCATCGCGTCGCTGTCGGTGGGATTGGTGTTGTTCTCCACGTTCGCTGTCGCGCTGGTGGTGTGGTGGTTGCTGCCGGTGCCGTTCGCGGCAGCGGTCGCGCTCGGTGCGGTGGTGGCTCCCCCGGATGCCGTGGCGGCCACCGCGATCGCGCGCCGTACCGGGATGCCACGCAGCATCGTGACGGTGCTCGAGGACGAGTCGCTGTTCAACGACGCGACGGCGCTGGTGTCGTTGCGTGGGGCGATCGCGGCGATGGCCGGTGCGGTGACGGTGTGGCAGATCGGTGGCGACTTCCTGCTCGCCTCGGTCGGTGGCGCGGTGGTCGGTGCGCTGGTCGCCTCGGTGCTGGTGGTGTTGCGCAGGCGGATTCAGGACCCGGTGCTGGACACGACGGTGTCGCTGCTCGCCCCGTTCGTGGCCTACCTGCCCGCCGAGCACGTGCACGCCTCCGGGGTGATCGCGGTGGTGACGTGCGGGATGATCCTCGGCCACGGCGCGCACCGCTGGCAGGGTGCGGCCTCACGGGTCGCCGAGACAACCAATTGGCGCACGGTGCAGTTCATTCTGGAGAGCGCGGTGTTCCTGGTCATCGGGTTGCAGGTGCGCTGGATCGTGGAGGGCGCCTGGCATTCCGGTCTCGACCACTCCACGTTGGTGCTCGCGGCGGTGGCGGTGTTGGCGGCGGTGATGCTGGCGCGTCCGGTGTGGGTGTTCACCCCGGTACTGGTCGCCCGGCTGTTCGGGCGCGAAACCGAACCGTTGAGTCATGCGGCGGTGGTGTCGTGGGCGGGGATGCGCGGGGTGGTGACGTTGGCCGCGGTGCTGTTGCTGCCGGATTCGACGCCGCAGCTGCCGGTGCTCGAATTGCTGGCGCTGGTGGTGGTCGGTGGCACGCTGCTGGTGCAGGGCACCTCGTTGCCGTGGCTGGTGCGGTTGCTCCGGTTGCGTGGGCCGAGCCGCGCCGAGGACGCGCTCACCAAAGCCGATCTGCTGCACCAGGCTTCGGTGGCCGGGCTCGCCGAGCTGGACCGCCGGATCGGCCCGCACACGCCGGAACCGGTGATCGAATCACTGCGCCAACGCCTCACCTGGCGCAGCAATGCCGCCTGGGAGCGGCTCGGTCGTCCGGAGGCCGAATGGGTGACACCGACCGCGGAGTACCGGCGGCTACGGCTGGCGATGCTGGCCGCCGAACGCGACGCCGTGCTCGCGGTGCGTGACGTGGGTGCGGTGGATTACGAAGTGCTCCAGCATGTGCTGGCCCGCCTCGATCTCGAGGAGTCGATGATCGACCGGTTCGACGAGGACGACGACGACACCTCGACCGAACCCCTCGGCAACGCCACCGCCGGCTGCGCGCATCTGGAACAGGCACCCGACACCGCGCCCCCTGCGGGCGAACCGGTGTGCCGTGCGTGCCGCGACGCCGGGATGCGGTGGGTGCATCTGCGGATGTGCCTGGAGTGCGGGCACATCGGCTGCTGCGAGTCCTCGGTGGGCAATCACGCGACCGAACACTTCCATGCCACCGCGCACCCGGTGATGCGTAGCGTCGAACCGGGCGAGCAGTGGCGCTGGTGCTATCTCGACGAACTGCTCGGTTAGCGGCGGTGCGAGTAGATCAGGCGCGCGTACTGCGACAGGAGGCGGTCGAGTTCGGTCGGTTCGCCGGTGGCGGCGAGCTGCTGGTAGCCGATGAGCATGGCCATGCCGACCTCGGTGACCACGGCCGCGGTGTCGTCGTCGCCGATGACGCTGTCGATCACCCGGTGCACGGTGCGCCTGCGTGATTCGTCGATCCGTTTCACGGTGACGTGGACCGATTCGTCGTTTGCGGCCCAGGCACGCAGGGCCGCTTCGGCGCCGTGTTCGAGGCCGCCGGTGAGTTCGGACATGGCGCGTACGTCGGCGTCGGGGTCGCCATGGCCGACGTCGAGGGCGCGTAGCTCGACCATCTGCCGGTTCTCCCAGTGTTCGAGCAGCGCGTCGACGAAGCCCTGCCAGGAGCCGAAGTGGTGGTAGAACGAGCCGCTGGTGACCCCGAGACGACGGCAGAGCACGCCGATGTTGAGACCTTTGAAGCCGAACTCGGCGAGCACCGCCACAGCGGTGTCGAAGTACTGCTCCTTGGTAACCACTCGGGACATCGCGATGCCGTTCTGTTCGTGCGGGCAGGGCCGAAGAATGCGAACAGTACCCCATCGTATCGAGGGCCCAGAGCACCGTAACGAAATCTATTCTGTGGCCCGAACGCCGTCGCGTCTCCCGAAATACCAAGGGCTGGAACATAATCGGTGCTCCATGCGGCGAAGGGAGGTCCCGGATGGAATAACGGAGCAATAGCTCTGTAAAGTATTGTTCAGTAGGGGCCCCTGTTTCATGGCCCCGCGGACCGTGCTCGACGCCATCGAAACCCTGTTGCCCGAACAGGTTCCGCCACCTTCACGGAACCGTCGTTTGCGGGTGAACGGTAGGCACCGCCTCGGCGCATGCCGGGAAGTGCTGGCGCACATCTGGTTACGCACCGAAAGGAACCGTATGCCCACCCTGCGCCATCACGGCACCGTCGCCGTCCTCGACCTCGGCGACGGCGAGAACCGCTTCTCCCCCGACTTCCTCACCGAGATGAACACCCACCTCGACACCGTCGTCACCACCGGTGCGCAGGCCATGGTGACGACCGCGACCGGCCCGGTCTACTCCCACGGCCTCGACCTCGAATGGTTGGCCGCCAACGGCGACCAGGCCGCCGCCTACGTGGCCGCCGTGCACACCCTGCTCGCCCGGGTACTCACCCTGCCGATGCCCACGGCCGCCGCGATCGGCGGAGACGCGTTCGGGGCAGGCGCGATGCTGGCGCTGGCCCACGACTATCGCGTGATGCGCGCCGATCGCGGGTTCTTCTGTTTCCCCGAGGCCGAGCTGCGGATCCCGTTCACCAACGGAATGGCCGCCCTCATCCAGGCGAAAGTGCCCCCCAAGACGGCGATCGCGGCCATGACCACCGCCCGCCGCTTCGACGGCACCGAGGCCGCCGCCTTCGACCTGGTCGACACCACCGCCGCCGAGGTCCTCGACGCCGCCCTCGCCTCGGTCGCTCCCCTGGGCGGCAAGGATCAGCCGACGATGACGGCCATCAAATCGGTGATGTTCGAGGGAGTGCTCACCGCCTTGCGCGGCAAGAACTGATCACGGCAGCCGCGGGCCCTTGCCCAGATACACATCACCACGGTCGTCGGTGGCCCAGCCGCCGCCGGTATACCCGTCGAGGACGAAACAGGCGTCACAGAACTGTTTCCCGAACACCGACAGATAGATGCTGCGGTACTGACTGATCGCCCGCATCTTCACCGACTTGTAGGCGGCCTGGGCGGCGGGCTGGGCCTCGAGGAAGGCGTAGCGGCGGAAGTCGGCGACCGGTTCGCTCGAGAACCGGACCAGCCCGAGCCGGTTGAGGTTGCCCAGGTAATGCTGGTCGCGTTCGGGCATCGCGCACCCGGCCATATTGGCGATCATGTTGATCCCGTCGGCGAGGCGTTGGGACCCGATCCCGAAGGGTGTCTTGGTGCGGATGTCGATGGCGGGCTGTGGTCCGGCGACGGCGAGGAACCGCAGGATCCTGGCCTCGTCGGGGGTCAGGTCGTGCAGGATCGGCACGAACGAGGGGTGCACGTCGCGGGGCTGCTGCGCCGAGTCCCAGCCCTCGTTGATCATGGCGTCGCCAATGGTCTTGAGATCTTCGGCGTCGACATCGGAATCGATGGCGCGCAGGGCACCGGAAGCGGTGGGCGCCAAGCCGAGCGCACTCAGTGCCGCCCGGCGCAGTACATCGACGCGTTCGTCGATGATGCGCGACATCGGTTCGCCCGCCCGGATGTCGTCGACCAGTTCGGTGGCCGTGTGCACAGCACCCTTGGTGACGGCACCGACGAATTGCCGCATCGTGAGCCCGGCGATGCGGGCCAGACCCGCCAAGTCGGTGGGGATACCGGAATCGCGGTCGTCGTTCATGGTCACGCTCCGAAGACCAGTAGGTGCACGCCGCCGACGAGGGCGCCCAGGATGCCGCCGTGCAAATACAGCAGCCACGCGTCCTGTTCGATGGCGGTGTACAGCATTTCGACGAATTCCTCGGGCGGTAGTTCGCGCAGTTTCTCGGTGGCGAGCTCGTCGACGCTGGCCGCTGTCGACTGGGAGAACTCCACGTCCTCGACCAGCCAGGGCTTCATCTCGGTGGCCAGGCTCGCGCCAGCGGTGGCCTGGATGGCGTCGAAATGCCGTGGGCCGACGGCCAATCGGGTCACCGACCGCAGCGGGCCGAGGATACGGTCGATCTCGAGCTGCAGGAAGTGCGCGATCACCGCGCGAGTCTTGTCACCGCTCGGCCCGTCGAGCAGTTGCTCGGTGACCACGTCCAGGGTCACGATCTGATACCCGATCGCGTGCCCCAGATCGGCCGCCGCCTGGTACTGGCGTTTGGCGAATTTCGCGACACCCCACGGGTATTTGTATCTCGGCTGCGGGTTCGCGGGTTCGAACACCACCTTGATGGCGATGATGTTGACCAGCACACCCACCACGGCGCCGCCGAGCACCACGACCAGCCACGCGGGCACCAGATGTACCAGGGTGTGCAACCAGCCGGGCAGTTCGATCATCGCGGGCGTGTCACCGTGCGGGGAGCTGTAGTGCAGCAGCGACAACCACAGCGCCACGACCACACCGAAGGGGAAACCCAGTACCCCACTGCGCGTCATGAACCGCAGTTCGGGAGCGCCGAGCCCGTAGATCACGTCCTTGAGCAATTCCGGGCGGCGCCGCAGATATCCGACGACCATCAGCTTCACATCGAGCAGCTGGTCGATATTGGCGCCGATGAAGTCGAAGGCACGATCGGTGATCGCGGGCAGTTCGGCTTCGACGCGCGCGTAGATCGCCTCACGCGCGCGCGGCGGCATGTCCGCCCACAGCTGCGGGTGTTCGGTGGTCATGATCGAATCGACCATCGAGCGCACATTCGGTAACGCCACGTGCGCGACCTGGGCGGAGATCTTGCGTGGGTCCATCTGGTCGAAGAAGTCCTTGGCCGTGCCGATCTTGGCGACGGCGTTGTCGACCATCAGGCTGGCCATCTTCTCCGCGCGTGCCGGGATGAACCCCTGGAATCCGAGGATGCCGCCCGGTGCGAACGTCGGCAGGATCTGAACTTTGCGCGGCAGCAACGGGAACAGCGTTTTGAGGCCCGGCACATAGAAGCCGGTGAATCGCACCGGTGCGAACAGCATGATGACGCCGGTCCAGTTGGTGATCAGACCCGCGATGGCGCTGAAGATCGGAATGCTGATCATGTCGACCCAGAACTTGCTGAGCCCGGTCATCTCTTCCCAGTTCAGCAGGCCGAAGAAGCCCGCCGCCTCGATCTCAGCATTCATCCGGCGTCCACTCCGTCGTGTTCCGAACATCGCGCGTTTCGGTCATCTTAGGTGACAGATCGGGAGGTTCCGGGCAAGTTGGGCACTTACCCGCAATATCGGAGCAAACCTGCGATCATGTCCGGACCCGGCGTTGGTTCGACCCTGCGCAGGTACGTATTCCAGGCTAACGCGGTGGGTCCGGCTCCGGGTCGGGATCGTCGGACCCATGGGTGGTGGCGACCAGCAGCAGGTTGGTGTCGATGTCGTGGGTGACCTTGTTGGCGACCGATCCGAGCAGCCGCGCGGGTCCGCTCATCCCCCGGTTGCCGATCACCACGAGGTCGTATTTCCAGGCGGCGTTGCACAGCGCTTCGGCGGGCGGCACGCCGGTGAGCACGTCGTGGCCGAGCAGTTCGGGATCGTCGAGGTTCAGGGCCGCGTGTACCTGGGCCAGGGTTTCCGCGCCGTCGGCGTCGGTTTTCGTCGCGGTCACCAGGAACGGGCGCGCACCGAGTTCCAGGGCCAGGTCGTAGCCGCGGCGCACCGCGAGCATCGAACTGGGCGAGCCGTCGGTGGCCAGGCCGACGGTGGTCCAGCGTTTGGGCACCTTGTGGGTGAACAAGACGTCGGTGGGGCTGTGGTGGGAGACGTGGTTGGCGGTGGAACTGGTGAGCCGGTCCTTGGAGCGGCCGAGCCCACGCGCCCCGATCACCAGCAGCGTGCCCGGGTCCTGCGCACCGACTTCGAGCAGCGCCGCGCTCGGTGTCCCCGGCATATCGAGGGCCGTCACCTGCGACAGGCCCGCCTCGACGAGCGCGGCGACGGCCGCGGCGCTGATCCGTACAGCTGATTCGGGGTCGAGGGCGGACTTGCGCGCCTTTTCCTTCCAGACGGTCAGCGCGGTGATCGGGACTCCGAGCCGGAGCGCGACCTCACCGGCGACGGTGACCGCCAGTTGCGCGGCCTCCGACCCGTCGGTTCCCACCACGATGCGCTGGTAGCGGTCCATGGGACCCTCTCCGATCCGACGACGGCGGTTCGCCACAGTATAAACACCGCACGCTCCGGCAATCCTGCCGCAAATGCCCGCGCCGGGTCAGAGGGCGATACCGAGGAGTCCGTCGACGGCGGTGCGTACCAGGGCCGGGGCGTCGGTGTCGGTGCCGCCGTAGGCGATCGCCTGCTCGGCCCAGTTGTCCACCACGACAAGGGCTTTGGGGGTGTCGAGGTCGTCGGCCAGGTGCTGGCGCAGGCGGGCGACGGTGTCGGTCGCCGACGGTCCCGAGGCGAGCGACACCGCTTCACGCCAGCGGGCGAGCCGCGCCTTGGCCTGGTCGAGGACCGCGTCGGTCCACATGCGGTCCTGCCGGTAGTGCCCGGCGAACAGGCCGAGGCGGATCGCGGCGGGGTCGACTCCGGAGCGGCGCAGTTTCGAGACGAGCACCAGATTGCCCTTGGACTTCGACATCTTCTCGCCGTCGAGCCCGATCAGCCCGGCGTGCACGTAGTGGCGGGCGAAACGGCGGGTGCCGGTGATCGCTTCGGCGTGCGCCGCGGAGTACTCGTGGTGGGGGTAGATCAGGTCCGAGCCGCCGCCCTGGACGTCGAACTCGGTGCCGATGCGGTTGAGTGCGATCGCGGCACACTCGATGTGCCAGCCGGGGCGCCCGGCGCCGAACGGTGCCTGCCACGACGGTTCGCCGGGGCGTTCGGCGCGCCACAGCAGGGCGTCGATGGTGTCGCGCTTGCCGGGCCGGTCGGGGTCGCCGCCGCGTTCGGCGAAGAACTTCTCCATGGTGGCGCGGTCGTAGCCCGACTCGTAGCCGAACTGTTCGGTGGCGTCGGTGCGGAAGTAGATGTCGGGGTGTTCGGCGTCGTCGACGATGTAGGCGGCGCCGGAGGCGAGCAGTTTCTGCACCACCTCGACGACCTCTTCGACCGATTCGATGGCGCCGATGTACTGGCGGGGCGGCAGCACCCGAAGGGCGGACATGTCCTCGCGGAACAGGTCGATCTCGGAGCTGCCGAGGTCGCGCCAGTCGACGCCGTCGCGGGCGGCGCGTTCGAACAGCGGGTCGTCGACGTCGGTGACGTTCTGCACGTAGTGCACGTCGTGTCCGGCGTCGCGCCACAACCGGTTGACCAGGTCGAAAGTCAGGTAGGTCGCGGCGTGGCCGAGGTGGGTGGCGTCGTAGGGGGTGATTCCGCAGACGTACATCTTCGCGGTCGCGCCGGGGGTGACCGGGCGGACCTGGCGGTCGGCGGTGTCGTACAACCGCAACGGCGGCCCTGCTCCGGGGACGGTCGGAAGGGCGTTATCGGACCAGGACTGCATGATTCGAGGGTAGAGCCCCGGCCGGAGTGCTCGCCTCGCGGCCCGGTCCACCCGGTTGCCCGGCCGGATTCGGCGCGGCCCGCAACCTGCACACAAACGTGTTCGACCGGCGCTGTCAAGGGTTGCGCTCACGAGGATTCCCAGGCCGCAGGGGGTGCGCTTGTGCGGTGGGACGTTGTGTCGAGGTCTCGGTCGCCGAATCCGCGAACGGTAGCTGCCGTCGTCGGCACGCCTCGCGCCTACTCCCCAACCTTCCCTATTTGCACCTATTCTTACGTTCCTATACAGTCGTTTCATGCCAGAAGGTTTCTATTCGGTGGAACAGGTCGCGGAATTGCTCGGACTGCATGTGCGCACCGTGCGCGGATATGTCCGCGACGGCAAACTGCCCGCCGCCCGCATCGGCAAGCAGTACCGCATCACCCACGACGACCTCGAGACCTTCACCGGCCTCCCGATCAGCGCACCGAAACCCGCGACCGCCGGGCACGCGGAGGCCTCCTGCATCGTCGAGATCGACGACATCGACCGCGCCACCGTCGACCGTGTCGCGACCCTGCTCACCGCCACCGCCGCCACGCGGGGGCCCGGCGGGCGGGCATTGCGGGTCGAAACCAGCTACGACCCGGCACGCGGACGCCTGAAAGTGATCCTGCTCGGCGGACTCGCCGACACCGCACGCCTGCTCGACTACCTGGACGGAGTCCTCGCCCCATGAGCACCCTCTACACCTCAGAGCAGGGCCGCGAACGCATCAGCGCGCGCTACCGCGAACATCTGGCGGCTTGGCCCGTTCCATGGGAGCAGCGGCTCGTTCCGACCGCGGCGGGTGAGACGTTCGTGCTGGTCTGTGGCCCGGTCGACGCGCCACCACTGGTGTTGCTGCACGGTTCGGGCTCCAATGCGAGCGCCTGGCGAGGCGACATCGCCGACTGGGCTGCCCGGTTCCGGGTGTACGCGGTGGATCTGCCCGGCGAGCCCGGTTTCAGCGCTCCCACCCGGCTGCCGCTGAACACCGATGCGTGCGCAAACTGGCTCGACGAGGTCCTCGACGGGCTCGAACTGGACACGGTGTCGATGATTGGAATGTCGCTCGGCGGCTGGACCGCGCTGGATTACGTGACGCGCAGACCGGGGCGAGTCGACGCGCTGGCGCTGCTGTGCCCGGGTGGTCTGGGCAGGCACCGGTACGGGTGGCTGGTGCAGGCTCTCGGACGACGGCTACTCGGCCGACACAGTGTGCGCGAGATGGCACGCACCGGTCTCGGGCTCACAGGTCCGGCGGCGGAGGAAATCCTCGACGACGTGGAACTGGTCTTCACCCATTTCTCGGCTCGCTCGGGAAATCTACCGAGGTTCTCCGACACGCAGTTGCGGTCGGTGGGTATTCCGGTACTTGTGATCGTCGGCGAGCGTGACGCACTGTTCGATTCGGCGGGCACGGCTCGACGCGCTCGGGCATTGGCCGATGCGCAGGTGCGTCTCCTGCCCGGTGTCGGACATGCCGTGCTGGGGCAAAGCGAAGCCGTACGGCACTTCCTGCTCGCCCACTGACCCTGTGTCGCCGCGCCCCGACTCGCGGCAACACCGGGGGGTCGGTCAGGCCGGGCGGCAGTGCAGGTTGAGGTTGTCGGCGTTGGGACCGAGCAGGGGCAGCGCGTAGAAACCGGCACCCACCTGGTCGGGAGCCTCGACGACGACCTCGGGCAGCCAGGCGCCGGTGGTGCGGTCGGTGGCGGTGCAGACGTAGGTCTGGTCGTCGAACCAGCCGGCGGGGAAGGCCTGGGCAGGAGCGGCGACGACGGCGCCGAGCAGCAGGGCGGCGGCGGATCCGGTGACGATCGAACGAGTCGACATGGTGTTCCTCTGATGATGCGGGGACAGCGAAAGTGCTTGGAGCACACTAGCACCGGCATCGTCGTACACCCAGGAAAATCCGTGCCGGTCAGAAGGGTGTACGCACCCGCGCTTTCCCGCCCTGCGGACCGAACATGTGCAGGATCTCGACGCTTCGGTCGCCTGCGGGCCCGAACCAGTGGGGTTGGTCGGTGTCGAACTCGGCGACCTCCCCGGGGCGCAACAGCAGTTCCTGTTCGCCGAGGATCAGCCGCAGGTCCCCGGCCAGCACATACAGCCACTCGTAGCCGGCGTGGGTGACCAGTCTCGGAGTGTTCGGGCCGAGGACCTGTTTGAAGACCTGCATGCGTCCCGGATAGTCGGTGAGCGGCACCACCATGCTGCCGTTGCGGCTGCGGCGTGGGATGAGGTGCACGCGTGGGTCACCGGTGGCAGGCGCGGCGATCAACTGGTCGAGCGAGACCCTGTGCGCCCGCGCCAACGGCAGCAGCAGATCGAGGGTAGGGCGCCGTTTGCCGGTTTCGAGCCGCGACAGCGCGCTCACCGAGATACCGGTCTCGCCCGACAACTCGTGCAGGGTCAGGCCACGGCCGCGGCGCAATGCCAGCAGGCGCGGACCGATCTCGTCGATGATCTGTGCGTCGTCCACACCCCCATTTTGCGGTCTTCGCAAAATCTCTACCTGTCCGCCCGGCTGCGCCTCGACGATTCTTGCCATGATCGACACAGCGAAAGACCAAGCCCTCGGCTCGCGACGACGATGGGCGGTGCTGGCCGTGTGCAGCACGGGACTGTTCCTGGTGGGGCTGGACACGACCATCGTCAACGCCGCCTTGCCCTCCATCGCCCGCGACCTGCACACCGGAGTCCGTGGCATCGCCTGGATCGTCGACGCCTACACCTTGGTGATGGCGAGCCTGCTCATCTCCGCGGGCGCCATCGCCGACCGGGTCGGGCGGCGACGGGTGTTCCGGGTGGGGCTGGTGCTGTTCGGGGCGTCGTCGGTGCTGTGCGCGGTGGCCCCGACGGTCGGTGTGCTGCTCGCCGCGCGGATCGCACAGGGCGCGGGCGCCGCGATGTTGAGCCCGGTGGCGCTGGCGATCGTCGTCGGGGTGTTCACCGACCCGGGGCAACGGGCACGCGCGATCGGGGTGTGGGCGGCGGTGTTCGGGGTGGCGATGGCGGCGGGCCCGGTCGTCGGCGGCGCCCTGGTGCAGAGTCTGGGGTGGCGCGGGGTGTTCTGGGTGAATCTGCCGGTGATCGCGGTGGTGCTCGTGCTGACCGCACTGGTGGTTCCCGAGTCGAGAGCGGTGCGGGTGCGGCGGCTCGACGGACTCGGGCAGGTGCTGCTGGTGATCGTGGTCGGGGGGTCGGTCGGTGTGCTTCTCGAGGGCCCGCGTCTCGGCTGGGCTTCGCCGGCGACGATCATCGGATCGGCGGTGGTGTGCGCGGCGATCATCGCGTTCGTCCGGCTCGAAGGCCGCAGGCCCGAACCGTTGATCGACCCCGATCTGTTCCGTCGCGCACCGTTCACCGCGGCTGTCCTCAGCGCGGTCGCGGTGTTCGTCGCCCTCGGCGCCACCTTGCTGCTGACGACGCTGTATCTGCAGGACGCGCGCGGGATGTCACCGGCGGCGGCCGGTGCGGTGATGCTGCCACTTGCGGTGCCCGCGATCGTGTTCGCCCCGCTCTCGGGTGTGCTCGTGAGCCGTCACGGTGCGCGGCGACCGCTACAGCTCGCGGGCGGATTCACCGCGCTCGGTGGTGGGCTGCTGTTCGTCGCGGTCCGCGAGCACCGCCCGCTGCCCCTGCTGCTGACGGCGTTGCTGCTGGTCGGAATCGGATTCGGCTTCGCCAACCCGCCCATCACCACCACCGCCGTGAGCGGGCTGCCCGCCGACCGGGCCGGCGTGGCAGGCGGAATCACCTCCACCGCACGCCAATTCGGTGCCGCCCTCGGCGTCGCGGTCGCGGGCGGGTTCATCGGCGGCGCCGCACAGACGGAACTGGCTCAGGCCGCGCGGCCGGGCTGGCTTCTCGTCGGCTGTTGCGGGCTGCTCGTCATGGTCGCGGCCGGGTTCGCGCCCTCAGAACGCGGGCCAGGGTATCGGGCGGGCCGAATTCGGTAGGGGCATGACCGGGCGTTCCAGCAGGGCTTTGGTGCGTTCGGTCAGTGCGGTGATCTCGGCGTCGGTGATGTGCTCGGCGAGCGAATCCGCTATCTGACCGGTCAGATTCGTGGCGAACGCGGTGACATCGGCGATCAGCGCCTCGTCGATGGGCTGACCGGCCCACCCCCACAGCACCGTGCGCAGCTTCGGTTCGCTGTGCAGGCAGATGCCGTGATCGACGCCGTAGACCTGCCCGTCGACACCTTCCAGCGCGTGCCCACCCTTGCGGTCGGCGTTGTTGAGCAGCAGGTCGAGCACCGCCATGCGTTGCAGGCGTGGATCGTCGGCGTGCACGAGCGAGATCTCGTTGCCGGTGTCGTCGAGGGCGCGCAGCACCTCGCAGAACCCTTCGGGCACCGTGCCCGGTGAACACAGATCGACCAGGTCGAGGCGTTGGCGTGCGTCGGTGCGGTTGTCGACCGAGGTCACCCACCGCTGCACCATGCCAGGCCCGAACGGGCCGTCGCGCAACACCGTCTCCGGGATGACACCCCATCCCAGCTGTTCGGAGATCAGATACGAGGCCACCTCGCGCCCGGCGAGGGTGCCGTCGGGGAAGTCCCACAGCGGTCGTTCACCGCGCACCGGCTTGTACACCACCCGCAGCGGCGCACCATCGGGTTCGGGTGCGGCGATCTCGCACACCAGCGTCAGGTTGCTGGCGACGCCGACCCGTCCGATGATCTCGAGCTCACTGTCGGTGATGCCGGACACGTCTCACTCCTCGTCGAGTTCGGCCGCACCGAAGATCTCGCCGCGCTTGTACCCGTTGGTGCGCACACACATGTGCCCGCGCGCCGACAGCGGTTCCCCGCACAGCGGGCACGGTGGGCGCCCGGCCGCGATCACCCGGGTGGAGCGCAACGCGAACTCCCGCGCCTGCATGGGGGTGAGGAACACGCGCACCGCGTCGGGGCCTTCGTCGGTGTCGTCGAGCACCACCGATTCGTCGACCTCGGTCTCGGTGATCGCCAGCAGTTCCACCACCACGGCGTTCGCGTCGGCGTCCCAGCCCAGACCCATGGTGCCGACCCGGAATTCGGTGTCGATGGGAGTCATCAGCGGCGCCACATCGGTGACGTCCTCACCTTCGGGCGGTACCTCGGCCCCGAAACGACGCGCCACCTCGTCGAGCAGCAACCCCATCCGGTCGGCGAGCACCTTCACCTGCTGCTTTTCCAGCAGCACGCTGACCACGCGCGGTTCCTGCACGGCCTGCAGGTAGAACGAACGATCGCCCGGCTCGCCCACGGTCCCGGCGACGAAACGATCGGGGGTGCGGAATACATGGATTGCGCGTGACACATGCACCTCCTGATACGTGACCCTCAACGACACTCACGAACAACCTCCTGGTTCAAGGAGAATCGCGGTGTCTCACATTCCCATTATCCGCACTCGCTGTCCCGGGTACTTCTCCGCCGGGCAGCGGTGGCGGTGGTGTACCCGCGGACAGGGCCGACAGGTCGGCGCCGGTGTCGTTGAACTTCCACACCGACGGCCCGTGCGGGCTGTACCGGACCACACTGACCGAGGCCGGTTCCACCGCGATCCGCTGAAAACTGTCCAGATGCAGGCCGAGCGCGTCGGCCAGGATCGACTTGATGACATCACCGTGCGCGCACGCCACCCACAGCACATCGCGACCGGCCTTGTCGGCGAGGCGGCGTTCGGTGTCGCGGATCGCGGCCACCGCCCGCTGCTGCACCTGGGCCAGACCTTCGCCACCGGGGAACACGGCACCGGAAGCGTGCCCCTGCACCACTTTCCACAGCGGTTCGGTGAGCAGCTCGGCGATCGGGCGCCCGGTCCACTCGCCGTAGTCGACCTCGATGAGCCGTTCGTCGTGCTCGGGTTCGAGACCCAGTTTGTCGGCCAGCGGGGCGACGGTGCGCTGACAGCGCAGCAGCGGTGAGCTGGCGATGTGTTCGATCGGCAGGGTGGCGAGCCGGTCGGCGACCGCGGCGGCCTGTTCGGTACCACGCTCGGTGAGCTCCACACCGGGTGCGCGCCCAGCCAGGGTGCGCGCGGTGTTGGAGGTGGACACTCCGTGCCGGAGCAGGATCACCGTCATGGGACCAGCCTAACCATCAGCGGGCCGCGGGCTCAGGTGGCGGAGACGACACCCGCGGCGAGCAGGCCCATCACCGTGAGGCCGAGGATGATCCGGTAGCCGACGAACCAGTAGAAGGAATGCTTGCCGACGAACTTGAGCAGCCACGCCACCGAGGCATAGCCGACGACGAAGGCGAGGACGGTCGCGACCAGCAGTTGTGGGCCGCTGGCGTTGAGTCCCTCACCGGCCGGTTCGAAGGCGTCGGGCAGGCTGAACAGGCCCGACGCGGTGACGGCGGGAATGGCGAGCAGGAAAGAGAACCGCACCGCCGCTTCCCGTTTCAGGCCCAGGAACAGGCCCGCGGTCGAGGTGGCGCCGGAACGCGACACACCCGGGATCAGGGCGAGGCACTGGGCCAGGCCCATGATGATGCCGTCGCGGGTGGTGAGCTGTTCGATCGGGCGGGCCTTCTTGCCGTAGTACTCACCGGCGGCGATCACCAGCGCGAACGCCACCAGCATGAACGACACCAGCCACAGGTTGCGTGCCCCGGTGCGGATCTCGTCCTTGAACAGGTAGCCGAGCACACCGATCGGGATGGTCGCGATGATGACGTACCAGCCGATGCGGTAGTCCAGTTCGCGCTGGGTGTCGCGTTCGTGGGCTTCGCGGGCGCTGCGGTCCATCACCGGCAGTTTGGTCGTCACCCGGTCACCGACGGCCACCGCACGCTGCGAGCGTTCGCGCCATCGCATGCCGAGGGTGGTGAACCAGGCGATCAGGATGCGCCAGATGTCCTTGGCGAAGTACACCAGGACCGCGGCCTCGGTGCCGAGCTGGGTGACGGCGGTGAACGACGCGCCCGCGTCGTCGCCGAAGAACACACCCGAGACGATGCGCAGGTGTCCGGAGGAGGAGATCGGCAGGAACTCCGTGAGCCCCTGCACCAGTCCGAGTACCAATGCCTGGAACCAGGTCATCGACTCGCCCACCACATCCTCCTACCACTTCTCGCGCCCGAAAGATCGCGTCCTCCTGGGCTTTTGCTTACTCGCCCGGCCGTGTGGGCCCGCGATCCCGCAGCGACCCTACCCGTCGGGCCGGATCGGTGTCGTCGGCCCACCGGTGAACCCGACTCGCGCCGGGTCGGCGCGGCGGTGACGGCCACGCCGCGCATTAGGCTGGGCGCCGTGACGAAAGCACGGGCGCGGTGATGGAACAGCGAACGGTGGGACGAAGCGGACTGCGGGTGTCGCGGATCGGGTTGGCGACCCACACCTGGGGCACCCATACCGATGCCGAGGAGGCCTCGGTGCAGCTGGCGGCGTTCGCCGATGCCGGGGGGACACTGATCGACCTCTCCCCCGTCTACGGTGACGGCGCCGCGCATCAGATCCTGGCCGGGTTGCTCGGTGAGGTGGTTTCGCGTGAGGACGTGGTGCTCAGCGGGTGCGCGGGTGTGGTGACCCACAAGCCGGGCGCGGGAGTGGGCGACACGGTTCCCGCGCCTGCCGCGGTCGGCCCGGTCGTCGACGCCTCCCGGCGCACCCTGCTGCGCCAGCTCGACCGCACACTCGCCAACCTCGGCACCGACCATCTGGACATCTTCAGCATCGCCGCCTGGGATCCCTACACACCTCTCGAGGAGGTCGCGGCCACCCTCGAGACGGTGATCGCCACCGGGCGTGCCAGGTACGCGGGCGTGCGTGGCCTCAGCGCCTGGCAGCTCGCGAGCTTGGCCGCGGTCGGCCCGGTCACGGCCGCGCAGACACCGTATTCGCTGCTGGCGCGCGCCCCTGAGAACGATGTGATTCCGGCCGCACGCCATCACGGGGTGGGGATCATCGCCTCGGCGCCGCTGGCCGGTGGCATCCTCACCGGCAAATACAGCGACGGTGTGCCCGCCGATTCGCGCGGTGCCGACGAGTCGACGGCCGCCGAGATCCGCCGCCGCCTCGACGACGACCGCGCGACCCGGGTGGTCGATGCGCTGGTCACCGCCGCCGACGGGCTCGGGACTTCGCCGCTGGCGGTGGCGCTGGCCTGGATCCGGGACCGGCCGGGCATCGCGAGCATGATCGTCGGTGCGCGCGATATCGGTCAGCTCACGGGGGTGCTGGCCGCCGAGACCCTGGAATTGCCGCGGGCGATCGCGGCCGCCCTCGACGATGTGAGCGCCCGTTCGGAATGATGGCTAGCCTTACCTGCATGAAACTGCGTGGTGTGCTGACGGCGATGCTGGCGGCGACGGTCCTGACCGGCGCCGTCGCCTGCACCGGAAGCAATCCTGCATCGACTGCACAAACCCGTGGGCCGGTGACCGCCCAGTTCGCCGATCTCGATCCTGTCCCGATCGGGCCCGCACCTACGCCGAAGATGCCCGCGACCGCGCGGTCGTTCGACGGCACCGAGGTGACGGTCACCGATGCCTCGCGCATCATCGCCGTCGACCGGTACGGCACGCTCGCCCAGACTGTCTGGGCGCTCGGTCTCGGTGACAATCTCGTCGGGCGAAGCACCTCCGCCTCGTTCCCCGCCGTCGCCGACGTGCCGAATGTGGCGGGCGGCAACGGCAGCCTCAGCGTCGAAGCGGTGCTCGCCCTTCGCCCGTCGGTGTTCCTCACCGACACCACCAGCGCCGCGCCCGCCGTGCGCGATCAGCTCCGCGCCGCCGGTGTGACGGTCGTGTACTTCGACCCCGACCGCAGCATGGACGGTGTCGTCCCGCAGATCGAGGCCGTCGCGACCGCGCTCGGGGTTCCCGACGCGGGGCGCGCGCTCGGTCAGCGCACCAGCGACGAGATCGCCGCCGCCACCGCCCGCGTGCCCTCCGCCGACCCGAAACCCAAGATCGCGTTCCTGTACCTGCGCAGCGCCGCGATCACGATGATGGCCGGCCCGGGTTCCGGTGCCGATTCGCTGATCACCGCGGTGGGCGGAGTCGACGCGGGGACCTCGGCCGGGCTGAGCGAACCGTTCACCGCGATCACCAGTGAGGCGATGATCGCCGCGTCGCCCGATGTGCTGCTGGTGATGACGGACGGTCTGAAGTCGGTGGGCGGTGTCGACGGTTTGGTGAAGGTGCCCGGCATCGCCCAGACGCCTGCCGGGCGTGATCGGCGTGTGGTCGACATGTCCGACGCGGTGGTGCTGAGCTTCGGCCCCAACACCGGCCGGGTGATCTCGGCATTGTCCGATGCCATCTACGGGAAGACGTCATGACTCCGCGAGCAGCAGGAGTGACCTGCCGGGCGCGTGTTCTCCAGCCGGTCGACCCGGTCGTCCGGCGCAGTCGGCGATGCCCGGAGTTCGAACGTCTGGCGCCGGTTACCCGCGAAGCGCCGGGCGGTGGCGATAGCTCTCGCACTCGACAGCCAGGTCGGCGTCGTCGCCCGATGACGACTGAGCCTGCCCGCGACGAGCACCGAGACGTCGCATGAGTGACGCCCCGGAGCTGATCAAGTCCGCCGATCCGGCGCGGATCACCGATGCAACGCCTGACCCGCTGCCGCGTCCGCGGCACCGCGCTACCCGGGTGACGGTGGTATTCGCGGTCGCACTGGCCGCACTGGTGATCCTGGCAGTCGTATCGGCGGTGCTCGGACAGGTGCCCACGACTGCCGCGGAGGTGGTTGGCAGCGTCGCGCACCGGATCGGACTGGATTTCGGGCCGATGCCCGCGCACCCGGCCGGCGAGGTGACGCTGTGGGAGGTGCGTTTTCCCCGCGTGGTGCTGGCCATCCTGGTCGGGGCGGTCCTCGCGACAGCGGGTGCATTGTTGCAGGGCGTGTTCGCCAATCCCCTGGCCGAACCGGGTGTGATCGGGGTGTCCGCCGGTGCGGCGGTCGGTGCGGGCACGGTGATCGTGATCGGTGGTGCGTTCGTCGCCGCCTGGTCGATCGCGGCGGCCGCGTTCGTCGCCGGGCTCGTCACGACGGCGCTGGTCTATGTGCTGTCGCGTTCGGGTGGGCGCACCGAGGTGGTGACATTGATCCTCACCGGTGTGGCGATCAACGCGTTCGCCGGTGGTCTCATCGCGCTGCTGCTGTTCATCGCCACCCCCGCCGCCCGCGATCAGATCGTGTTCTGGCAGCTGGGCAGTCTCAACGGCGCCACCTGGCAGTCGGTCGCCGTCGTCGCCACCCTCGCCGCGAGCGGGATCCTGGCCGCCGTGCTCATCGCGCCGCGCCTGGATCTGCTGGCGTTGGGTGATTCCGCCGCCCGTCACCTCGGTGTCGACGTGGAGCGGCTGCGCAGGCAGGTGATCGTGGTGGTCGCCGTGCTCACCGCCGCGGGTGTGGCGTTCAGCGGCATCATCCTGTTCGTCGGCTTGATCGTGCCGCATGTGGTGCGGATGCTCGTCGGGCCGGGGCACCGGGTGCTCGTGCCGCTCAGCGCCGTCGTCGGGGCGGTGGTGTTGCTCGGTGCCGACGTCGCCGCGCGCACCCTGGTCCGCAATGCAGACCTGCCCCTCGGCATGCTGACCTCACTGATCGGCGGCCCGTTCTTCTTCTGGCTGCTGCGCCGCACCAGGGCCAAGGCCGGAGGTTGGGGATGAGCACACCGAGCCGGTCCTCTTCCCGCCCGGTACTCGACCGAACGGCCGCGAGTACCCCGGTTCAGCGGCGGAAGGCGACGTCGTGGCGGTCGCTGTTCGCCCGTACTCCCGATGTCCCCGCGCGCCCGGAACCGGGCACCGTCACGCTGCGGGCGACGGATCTCACCGTGCGCCGTGGGGAGCGCACGGTTTTGGAGGACGTCGACTTCCGGGTGGCGGCCGGTGAGATCGTCGCGCTGGTCGGACCCAACGGTGCGGGCAAGTCGAGCCTGCTCGCCGCCCTGGCCGGTGAGCTGGAGCCCACCTCGGGCACGGTGAAACTCGAAGGCCACGCCCTGTCGCACTGGACCCACGCCGATATGGCTCGCCGCCGCGCGGTCCTGCCGCAATCGCATACCGTCGGCTTCCCGTTCACGGCTCGCGAGGTCGTCGCCATGGGTCGCGCACCGTGGCTGCACACCCCCGCCGCCGACCGCGACGACGAACTGATCGCCGCCGCCCTGGCCGCCACCGACGTCACCCATCTCGCCGCCCGCACCTTTCCCGCCCTGTCCGGCGGTGAACGCGCCCGCGTCGCCCTGGCCCGGGTCCTCGCCCAGGACACCGCAACCCTGCTCCTGGACGAACCCACCGCCGCCCTCGACATCGGCCACCAGGAGGCGGTCCTCCGGCTCGCCGCCGACCGTGCCGCCGAGGGCGCGGCGGTGGTCGTGGTGGTGCACGATCTAGGGGTGGCCGCGGCCTACGCCGACCGCGTCACCGTCCTCGACGAGGGCCGGGTTGCCGCCGACGGCCCACCCCGCGAAGTCCTCACCCGGGACCTGCTGACCAAGATCTACCGACACCCGGTCGACGTCTTCGATCACCCCGTCACCGGCCTGCAACTGGTCCTGCCCGACCGCACCCGCCCCTGAACCACCACTCGCACCACGCTGCGACGAAGGCGCCTGCCGTAACCGAGCTCCGCAGCGGTCCGCACCCTCTACCGCGGCCGACAGTTGGTCGACAGGTGTAACCGGCGGGGGCTGGTCCTACCGGAAACCGCCGCCGAATCCACCGGAGTAACCACCACCGGAACAGCCGGAGTAGCCACCACCTCCGTCGCCCCCATAGGTGCTGGAGGGGCCGTAATACTTCCCGGATCGTCGCGGCCTGCTCGGATCGTGTGGATGCGGATCGATCAGCTCACCGGTCAGCGCCTGCCACCCTTCGGCCTCACTCGAATACCTGTCCGTCAGTGCCCGCCGGGTTTCGGCACCCCACAACACCTGCGTATACGGGTGGTGTTCGCGCTCGGCACGCAAGGCTTCCTGCACTTCGGCCACGGTCAGTTCGCCCTCCGCCCCGAGAATGGCGTCCAGTGAGGACAGGTAGATCCAGAAGGTGCGCGCATTCGAGTAGTCGGTGATCTCGTAGGCCCACTGCGCCCCGGTGGCCGCGTCCAGCGCCGCGGCACGACGCGAACGGATGCGCTCGCGCTCGCGCTCTCGTTCTTCCTCACGCCGCCGCTGTTCCTCTTCGATACGCTGCCGTGCGCGTCGGTGCTCTTCTTCCAGGAATTCGGTCAGGTCGCCGGTACGTTGCTTGTACTCCGCGATCACCCGGTGGAACTCGGCGCGCAGTTCGGCCGCGTGCGTATCGTAGTTCGCGCGCAGCCGCCGGTTTCTGCGCGCGTACCGCAGCGACCACAACAGGGTCCCGCCGAGTGGCGGCTCGAGGTGCGCACCCACTTCCCGTGCGCGCGCCTGTAATTCGCTGATGGCGCCGACCAGATCCTCGGTCGCCGTACGCCACCGGTCGTAGTCGCTGTCGGAGATCGCGGTGTCCGGGTACGCATCCGATCGGAAGCCCGGATCGCTCACGCACGCGAGATAGTCGTGGTCCCGGATCAGTTCACCGATCACATCGAGGTGCCGATTCTCGACCAGGTTCGCGAGTGTGCTCACGTGTACCGTGCGGCCCATACCTCATTGTGACAGAACTACGTTGTCCGACACGGCCTTTCACACGGGCTGATCCACATGATGACCCCGTGGTCGACCGCACCCTCCGCGCCGGGGCCGACCGTCGGGTTCTCCCTCACCGCCAGATGATCTTGAGCAGGGCGGGGGTGAGCACCATGCGGATGATCGTGGCGTCGATGATGAGCGCGACGATCATCCCGTAGGCGATGTACTTCATCAGCACCAGATCGGAGAATCCGAACGCACCGGTCACCACGATGAGGATGGCGGCGGCGGAGGTGATGACCCCGCCGGTGTGTGCGACGCCGTAGCGGATCGATTCGGTGGCATCGGCACCGGAGGCGCGTTTCTCCGCGATGCGTGAGAGCAGGAATACCTCGTAGTCGGTGGACAAACCGAAGATGACCGTCACGATCAACGCGACCACCGCGAACATCAACGGCCCGGGCGTGAACTCGAAGACCCCTGCGCCGTGCCCTTCCACGAAGATCCAGGTCAGCACACCCAAGGTCGACACCAGGCTGAGTGCGCTCATCGCCACGGCCTTCACGGCGAGGATCACCGAGCGGAATGCCACGATCATCAAGGCCAGGGCGGCGGCGACGAGAATCGCCAGCAGCAGTGGCAGCCCGTCGATCAACCCGTTGATGCTGTCGCGTTCCAGCGCCGGAATGCCGGCGACCATGATCTCGACGCCCGGTGGTGCGGGCAGTGCGCGCAAGGTGTCGATCACCCGGTCGGCGTCGCGTTTGTCCCCGAGCCCGGCCGAGAGCACGTTCACATCGTTCTTCGTTGGCGCGGCCGGTTCGAACCGCCCGGTCAGACCCGGGACCTGGTTGGCCTCGAACCGGATGTCGCTCAGTTGCTGCGGCGAGGCGCCGACCACCACCAGTTTCAGCGGTTCGGTGCGGAACCCCGGGAACAGCCGGTCGAAATCCTCTTGCGCCACCCGGGCGGGGTTGTCGGCGGCCAGGTACTTCTCGCTGATCCCGCCGAACTCGATGTGGCGCAAGGGGATACTCAACGCCAGCAACCCGAGCACGATCGGGATCACCACCGCCCACGGCCTGCGCATCGCCCAGACCGCCAGCCGGGAGAAGAATCCGGCATCGATCTGAGCCTCGGTCTTGGTGCGGGAGAACCGTTTCCACCCCAGCCAGTCGATGCGCCGCCCGGCGATACTCAACGCGGCGGGAAGCGCGGTCACCGACAGCACCGCCGCCAGCATCACCGCCGAGATGCCACCGTAAGGCACCGAGCGCAACACCCCGTTGGGGAAGATGAACAGCGCGCCGAGACTGAGCGCGATGATGCCCGCCGAGAACTGCACGGTGCGCCCGGCGGTCGCCACCGTTCGGGCGGTCGCTTCTTCCACGCTGCGTCCGGCGGCCAACTCCTCCCGGAATCTGGTCACCGTGAACAGCCCGTAGTCGATGGCCAATCCGAGGCTGACCAGCGTCATCACGGCGCTGGCGAAAACATTCACCTCGATGTGGTCGGTGAGCACCCGCAGGATCCCCGAGGTGCCGAGGATGGTGAGCCCACCGATCAGCACCGGCAGCAACGCACCGATCACCCCGCCGAACACGAAGTACAGCAGGACCGCCACGATCGGCAACGCGATGATCTCCGCGCGCCGGATGTCGTGCTGCATCCCGATGTTGATGCCCTCGACCACCGGCTGCAACCCGGCCAACTGCACCGTCGTCCCACCGGGCCCGCCGCCGGGCACACCGGCGTTCAGGTGCGGTTTGAGTGCCAGGTAGTTGTTGACCGTTGCCGTGCCGCCGCCACCGGCCAGCCCGATGCTGGCGAAGGCGTGCTGTTTGGTGGGGTCGGAGGCGTTCGCCGAGAACGGGCTGTCCCAGTAGCTGTCGATCTTGTGGATGCGCTCGCCGTGCTCGGCACGTAAACCGTTGAGGGCGGCCAGGACCGGGCCGCGCACCGCCGGATCGTCGACGGTGGCGCCGGCCGGGGCGGTGTAGATGACGATGAGGTCGCCGTCGGTGTCGCGCCCGAAGGTGTCGTCGGCCAGTTTCGACGCGGCGACCGACTGGCTGTCCTCGTCGAACCAGCCCTCCTGGGTGTAGCGACCGGCCAGGTCACGGCCGTACCACCCGGAGATTGCCACCGCGAGGACGAACAACCCGAGCACGAGAAAACGATGCCGGTGGACGAACCGCCCCCACCGCATCGACCGCGATTCCCGCATCTCAGCCGCAGGCGGCGGTGCGATAGTCGGCCGAGCGCAGGATGCCGCACAGATCGGTGCGCGAGATCTTCCACTTCCCGTCGATCAGCACGAAATGCACGATGGTGGTGCGGACATTGGTGCCCGACCCGTCCTTGTCCAGGCGCATGGTCGCGGTGAGCGTGCCGTCACGGTTGTCGAACACCGGGTCCACGACCCCGTACACGGCGTGCGGGTTGTCGCGCAGCGCCTTGTACATGTCGGGGATCGCGTCCTTGAACGCGGCACCGTCCTCGATGAGAGCGGTGCGTTCGTCGTCGGGCAGGTTGGGGTCGAGCGCGCGTTTGATCTGCGCGTCGAGTTCGGCGGCGGTCGGCAGCGGCACGTTGGCCTTGCTCGACGAGATCGCGACCGAGGAGGACAGGGAGGCGTTGGCCGAGGACCGTGCGGCGTCGACCGAGGCCTCGTCGGTCCCACCGCAGGCGGTGAGGACGGCGAGGGCCGTGAGGCAGGCGGTGGCCGCAGCGGCCCTGGCGAAAAGTGTGGAAGACATCACCATCTACATACCATCAATGACGGCACCGATCCGGCCGAGGATGCCGCGAACACTGGTTTCGGGTCGATGCACGGGTTGCGCGTGCTCGATCAGGTCGCGCACGAACGCGACGACGCTTCGCTCGTCGTCGAGGTCGATATCGGTGACCTGCGCGCCGGCCTGGGCCACCACATCGGCCGAGCCGGGCACGGTTTCGCCCAGGTCGGGGCGGTATATCTGGACGGTCAGGGTGGCGCGCCGGGTGCGGAAGGCGAAGGGCCGCCCGTCGTCGGTGGTGCCGAAACCGTGAGCGAACGGGCCGAGTGAGAGGTCATCGATACCGAAACCCGACGCGGTGGGCTCGGTCATCGTGTGTTCTCCTGCCGCTGCGAGGGGCGATCAGTTGTCGACACGTCAACAGTAACGCGCGTCACCGACGTCGCGGCGCGGGCCACCCGGTCGGAGCTACTGGTGAGTCATCATGGTCAGATGGTGATCTGCGGTCATCTCGTGCGGAATTGAAGGAGTTCGGTGCATGCGCCTTCGTGGCTCGGTCGCCTCGACGTTGCTGGCGGCACTTGTGGTGGCCACCGGTTGCGCGGGTGAGGACAGCGGTCCCTCTGTGCCGACCCGGGAACCGGCGACCGCCGCGGTCTCGCCCGTCGTGGCAGGTGTCCCGGCCGGGAGTGTCACGCCGCTGTCGGCAACGAAAGCGCTACTGGCCGAACGGGCGACCGGTCGGCTCGCCGCGCTCGACACCGCGGGCACGACGCTCGCCCTGATCGACTCGGCGGGCACCCAGCGGGTCGCCCTGCCCGTCGCGGGCGCCGCCCTGGCACAGGGGACGGCCGGAGAGGTGCTCGTCGCCGCCGACCGCCGGGTGCTGCGGGTGCGTGCCGATTCGGGCGCGATCACCGAACTGCCCGTCGAGGGTGACGTGCGCAGTGTGCAGATCCGGCCCGATGCGAGCCTGGTCGTCGGCACCGCCGACGGCACCGTCCGCGTCCTCGACCCCACCGGCGTCGTCACCCGCACCGTCACCGGTCTGGTCTCGGCCGACGCGCTCGCGGTCACCGGCGACGCCATCACCGTCCTCGACCGCAAACAGACCGCCGTCGTCGGTGTCGGCACCGACGCGCTCGGCCTGATGCTGCGCGCGGGCGACGGCGCGACCAATGCCCTTGCCGACCCGCACGACCGTATCCTCGTCGCCGATACCGACGGTGGTGAACTGCTCGTCTACTCGGCCGGTCCGCTCGTGCTGCGTCAGCGGTTCCCGGTAGGATCGGCGCCTTACGCCCTGGCCTACGATCCGCGCTCGGACACGGTCTGGGTGTCGTGCACAGAGAGCAACGAGGTCGTCGGGTACGACCTGTCGACCGGCATCGGTGTCGAGGTCGACCGCTTGACCACCGTGCGTCAGCCCGACGCGATCACTGTCGACGAACGCACCGGCGACCTGTTCGTCGCCTCGGCCGCGGGCGAGGGTCTGCAGCGGATCGGGGCCGGACAGCGGAAGAGAGGGCTGTGATGGCGACTCCCCCGAGCTGGGAAACCAGCAACGACGACTACGAATACGTGCCGCTTCGCCTGCCACCGGAGGTCACCCGGGTCTCCGCCTCCATGCGGTTGGCCATCCAGGCCGAATTCGGTGGCTGGGAACTGTCGCGGGTGCGCGCCTACACCGACGGCAGCCGCCGGGTGTTGTTGCGCCGCCGCAAGACCGCCGTCCTCCCTGTGCCCGAACCCGGATTGTGAGCCGACCCATGTACGCCCTGCTATTACGTTTGATGTTCCTGATCCCGCCGGAGCGGGTGCACCACCTGGTGTTCGCGGCCCTGCGGTTCGCGACCTGGTTCCCGCCCACGCGGTGGCTGGCGCGCAAGCTCACCGTCGTCGAGGACCCGATCCTGGCGACCACCGCGTTCGGTGTCGATTTCCCCGCGCCGCTCGGGCTGGCCGCCGGTTTCGACAAGAACGCCGACGGCGCGAACACCTGGGGGTCGCTCGGTTTCGGGTTCGCCGAGATCGGCACCGTCACCGCCCAGGCCCAGCCCGGCAATCCCGCGCCGCGGCTGTTCCGGGTGTCGGCCGATCGCGGCCTCATCAACCGCATGGGTTTCAACAATCACGGCGCGGCCGCCGCGGCCGCCCGCCTGCACGGCGCGCACCCCACGGTGCCGATCGGCGCGAACATCGGTAAGACCAAGGTCGTCGAACCCGATGCGGCCGCAGCCGATTACGCCACCAGCGCGCGCCTGCTCGGTCCGCTGGCCGACTTCGTCGTGGTCAACGTGTCCTCCCCCAACACCCCCGGCCTGCGCGATCTGCAGGCGGTCGAATCGTTGCGCCCGATCCTGGCGGCCGTGCTCGAGGTGGTGTCGGTGCCGGTGCTGGTGAAGATCGCCCCCGACCTGTCCGACGACGACATCGACGCCGTCGCCGACCTCGCCGTCGAGCTGGGTCTGGCCGGCATCGTCGCCACCAACACCACCATCCGCCGCGACGGCCTGAAGACTCCCGCCGCCGAGGTCGAGGCGATGGGCGCGGGCGGGCTGTCCGGCGCCCCGGTGGCCGAGCGTTCCCTGCAGGTCCTGCGCCGCCTCTACGCCCGCGTGGGCGACAAGCTCGTCCTGATCTCGGTGGGTGGTATCGAAACCCCCGAGCAGGCCTGGGAGCGCATCCTCGCCGGTGCCACCCTGCTGCAGGGCTACACCGGTTTCATCTACGGCGGGCCCTTCTGGACCACCCGCATCCATCGCGGCATCGCCGCCAACCTGCGCGCGGGCGGTTTCACCTCGCTGGCCCAAGCCGTCGGCGCCGAACACCGCACCGCGAAGGCCTGAACCTCACCCGTAGTACACCTTCCGCGCACGGTCGCCGTGCGGCAATTTCGGCGGCCCCCACCCGACCCGGCGGTCGGGCGGATCGTGGAACGATTCGCCCGCGGGTTCGCGACCGGCGCGGGCGTCGAGTCGTTTGGCCAGTTTGATCAGCGCCTGCTGCCACATCATGCCGAGGATGTCGGCGCGGGCGCTGATCTCGGCGTGGGCGATGCGGTCGTAGGCCATGCCGAGATCGCTGACGAGTTCGTCCAGTTCCATGCCCGCGCGAGCCTGTTCCGTGGTGAGCAGATAGCCGGGCAACCAGCTCAGAGTCCAGGAATCGGGGCCGACGCGTTCGGCGTATTCCGGTGTGCGGTCGCTGCGCATGGTGTCGTCGGTGCGGAAAATCATCGCGGACCTGCCTTCCCCGGCGGGCGCTTCACCTGTCCGGGTGTCCGGCGGGGCGGGCGCTCCCCCGTAACCCAGTGTGGCATTTGCCTTTTGTCCGGGTCAATTGCCATTGTAGAGAGGTAATTGCCGCAAACCGGGCGTGGCAAACCCGGCATTGTGGCGATCGCAGTCCGGCGACCGCGTGGTCGCGGGTCGTCAGGTGACGGGAGGCAGACATGTCGATGGTTCCCCAGGACGCCCGTATCGCCGCTATCCGCAGCATCCTCACGCGCCTCGGCAAATACTCCGGCCTCAGCGCGGAACGCTTGCGCCACACCGAAATCGACGCCGCGCCGCTGCTCGAGCTGCTGTCGGTGCGCAGGCACGCCAGGCGCACCGGTGACAGTGTCGAAGCCGCGATCCTGCCGGTGGTGCGCGAGGTCGCCCAGTGGCTCTCCCCGACCGATCGGCTCATCGTCGATGCCGCCCTGTGTCTCGGATTGTGGCGGGACCGGCCGGGCGTCGGTGTCGATGTCGATCGCCTGTATGCGGACAACCTCGGCGAACGTCGAGAGGCCTTGACCGAACAGTGGGTCGCGTTGCACACCCTGCTCGATGTCGACCCGATCCCCGAGACTCCCACCGTCAAACGTCTGCGCACCGTCGCCGAACACGCCGCGTTCACCGCGCTGGCCGGGCTGCTCGCCGCCGACTCGGGCTATCCGATGGCTCAGCCCGCCGCGCCCGCGCCGACCGCGCCGCCGCCCGCCCAGCGCGGGGTGGTGACGGTGTTCGGTGACGCGGTGATCGACCACCTGTACCGAGTGGACGACTTTCCCACCGCGACCAGCGCGGCCAGCGGCAGCTTCACGGGTCATCCCGGCGGCAAAGGCCTCAATCGGGCGGTGGCGGCGGCCCGGCTCGGCATCGACGTGCACCTGGTGTGCGCGGTCGGCGACGACGAGTACGGCCGCCGCATCCGTGAGTTCCTCGAAACCGAGCGCGTGCACCTGGATCTGGTGAAGGTGGTCCTGTTCGCGCCGTCGCTGGTGACCGCCGTCGTGCTGGCTCCCAACGGCGAATCGCGGATGATCGGCTGCCGCGACACCCGCGTGCAGTTGCAGGACGAGGACCTGCACCGCCCCGAACTGCGGGCCGCCCTCGAGTCCTCGGATGTGGTGATCCTGAGTTTCGAGCAGCCCCCGGCGGTGATCGAACAGGTGCTGGCCACGGTGTCGCAGCTGCAACCCAAACCGCCCGTGATCGTGTGTCCCACCCCGTCGATGCCGGTTCCCCAAGGGCTGTATCAGCATTTCGGCGCCGTCGACTACCTGGTCGGCACGGCCGCCGAACTCGCCGCGCTGTTGCCCGACGTGCCCGCCGAGTCCGGCGACGACATCGCCCGGTTACTGCGCGGGCTCGGCGTCGGCACCGTGTGCACGGTCGAGAACTTCCACTGCGTGGTCGCCTCCGACACGGTGGACACCGTCATCGATCACTTCCCCCAGGTGCTCAAGGCCTCCGTCGGTGCGGCGGCGGCGTTCACCGGGGCGCTGGCGCATCGGCTGGTGAACAGCCGAACCGCGCTCACCGCAGCCGATTTCACCTGGGCCACCGCCGCGATGATTCCGACCCAGAAGCTGGGCGCGGTCGCGGTGACCATGCCCGGTGTCGACGACATCGACCGCATCGTGCGCCTGTACGCGCCGCGCGCCTGATCCGGGGGTAAAGTCGCGGCGTCGCACCGCACCCCGTCCCACCTCGGAGGATCGTTGACCATCCTGTCGTTCGGCAGTGCCGCGAGCACACGCGCCGGGTCCGACACCGCCCACCGTTTGGGCCGTGCGGGCGGGCAGCTTCCGGTTCGGGTCGTCGAGATCGCCGACCTCCACGACGGCGGGCATCTGCTGGTTTTCGGCGAGCCCGGCGACGGGTGCCTGGTGCGGCTGCATTCACGCTGCCTCTACGGCGAAAGCCTGGGCTCCGACGACTGCGACTGCGGCGCCGAACTGCGCACCGCGATGGACCGCATCCAAGCCGAGGGCTGCGGTGTGCTGGTCTACCTGGAGCAGGAGGGGCGCGGCGCCGGCCTGATCTGGAAGGCCAGGGGGTACCGGGAGAGTGAATTGTCGGGCGCCGACACGTTCCAGGCTTATGAGCGCCTCGGCCTGCCCGCCGACACCCGTCGTTTCGCACCCGCCGCCGACGCGCTCGCCGAGCTGGGCTTGCGCCGGGTACGCCTGCTGACCAACAACCCCGACAAGTGCCGGGCACTGACCGATGCGGGCATCGATGTGGACCCGGTACCGCTGACGATCACCCTTTCCTCGACCCGCGGCAGACGGTATCTGCAGGCCAAACGCGTGCACCGTCACCACACCATCCCCGTCGACGATCAGGTCACCGGCACCCGCCGCCGGATGTGGTGGTGGCCCGGTCGCCGCAGGTAAACGCCCCGGGATTCCCGATATCCGGCTACGATATGTGAGCCGTGCCACTTTTGACGCCTTCGCCTCGAGATGATGCGAGGAAGGTCGTCTCATTGGTTCGGCACTTCAGCTCGGCCTATGGGAACAGGGATATGACAGAGATCGGTTTCGCGCACGCTTCCGGGGTCACGGTGCACACCGTACCCGCCGCCTTCCAGCAGACCGCCGCCTTGCGGCCCGGCCAGATCGCGCTGCGCACCGTCGGCGGCACCCAGGAGATCACCTGGTCCGAATACGCCGCCCGGGTGCGCGCCCTGGCCGCCGGCCTCGCGAAACTCGGTGTCGGACACGGCGATTCGGTGGGCATCATGCTCACCAACCGGCCCGAGTTCAACCTGGTCGACACCGCCGCCCTGCACCTGGGCGCCACCCCGTTCTCGGTGTACAACACCAGCTCGCCGGAGCAGATCGCGCACGTGTTCGCCAACGCGGGCAACCAGGTCGTCATCACCGAGCAGGCCTTCCTCGATGCGATCCGGGAATCCGGCGCCGAGATCGCGCACACGGTCCTCGTCGACGGCACCGCCGAGAACACCGTGTCACTCGCCCAGCTCGAATCGGACCCGCTGCCGGACTTCGATTTCGACGCCGCCTGGCAGGCCGTGGAGCCCGGTGACCTGGCCACCCTCATCTACACCTCGGGCACCACCGGCCCGCCCAAGGGCGTGGAGCTCACCCACAGCAATGTGATCGCCCAGGTCGTCGGCCTGGTTTCCGGCCCGCTGCCGGTCGGTTTCGACGACCGCGCGGTGTCGTATCTGCCCGCCGCCCATGTCGCCGACCGCATTTCCGCGCACGCGATCAGTCTGCTCACCGGTGTGCAGATCACCACCGTCCCCGACCCGCGTGAGATCGCCGCCGCCCTGCCCGACGCCCGCCCGACGGTGTTCTTCGGCGTGCCACGGGTGTGGCAGAAGATCAAGACCGGAATCGAGAACAAGCTCGCCGTGGAACCGAGCCCGGTGAAGAAGGCGCTGGCCAACTGGGCGATCGGTGTCGGCGTCGCCGACGCGCGCGCCAAGCTGGCGGGCGAGGGCTCGTCGCTGCTGCTCGGTGTGCAGCACAAGATCGCCGACGCGCTGGTGCTGTCGAAGTTGCGTGACGCGCTGGGTTTCGCCGAACTGAAGGTCGCCGCCTCCGGTGCCGCCCCGGTGCCGCCGGAAACCCTCGAGTACTTCCTCGGACTCGGTTTCTCGGTGAGCGAGGTGTGGGGCATGTCGGAGACCTCGGGTGTCGGCACGTTCACCGAGATCGACAAACCGCGCCCCGGTTCGGTCGGTCGCGTCATGGACGGGGTCGAGTTGCGGTTGGACGCCGACGGCGAGGTCCTCATCCGTGGCCCGATCATCACCCGCGGTTACCGCAACATGCCCGACAAGACCGCCGAAGCCATCGACGACGCGGGCTGGCTGCACACCGGCGATGTGGGCACGCTCGACGCCGACGGCTACCTGCGCATCGTCGACCGCAAGAAGGAGCTCATCATCAGCGAGGCGGGCAAGAACATCGCCCCCTCCAATATCGAGAACGCCATGAAGGCGGCCTCGTCGATGATCGGTCAGGCCGTCGCGATCGGCGACGCCCGCCCCTACATCACCGCCCTGGTCATGCTCGATCCCGATGTCGCCGCCCTGCGCGCCAAGGAATTCGGTGCCACCGACGCCACCCTGGCCGAGCTGTCGCGTCGCCCCGAGATCATCGAGGAGGTCAAGGAGGCGGTGCTCGCGGGCAACCGCAAGCTGTCGCGGGTGGAGCAGGTGAAGCGGTTCCACATCGTCGAGACGCTGTGGGAGCCCGGTGGTGACGAGCTGACCCCGAAGATGTCACTCAAGCGCACCCCCATCGCGAACAAATACGCCGACCGGATCGCCGAGCTCTACGCGGCCGAACCGCCCGCGGGCGTCGTGAACGTGAAGTAGGTCCGAAAGAACCGGTGGCCCCGCATCCGTGCGGGGCCACCGGTGTTTTCAGTGCTGTTCGTAGGTGCCGACGAGGGTGGCACGACCCAGCGTGTGGAAGAACAGGTTGAACCCGAGGTAGGCCGGGGTGGCATCGGGGCCGACTTCGAGTTCGGGCACGTCGACGGCGTGCACGACCACGAAATACCGGTGCGGCCCATGACCTTTCGGCGGACCCGCGCCGACGAACCCGGGGAACCCACCGTCGTTGCGCAACGACACCGCACCGGTCGGCAGGGTGCCGCCCTCGCTGCCCGCACCGGTGTCGAGCGAGGTCACCGAGGCGGGGATGTTGGCGACCGCCCAGTGCCAGAACCCCGACGCGGTCGGGGCGTCCGGGTCGTACACGGTGACTGCGAAACTCTGTGTGCCCTCGGGGAATCCCGACCAGCTCAGCTGCGGGGAGATGTCCTTGCCACCCGCGCCGAACACCCCGGAGACCTGATCGTTGGCCAGTGGCTGCCCGTCGGTGATGTCGGTGGAGGTGAGGGTGAACGACGGCACCTTCGGCAGCGCGTCGTACGGGTTGTAGGTCATAGCGGCCTCTCTGTGTTGTTGGCGGCTGGGCCCGCGGGTTCAGCTGTTCAGCAGGAAGTGTTCCAGCACCCGGGTGCCGAATTCCAGGGACTGCACCGGTACCCGTTCGTCGACGCCGTGGAACAGGGCGGTGAAGTCGAGGTCAGGCGGCAGCTGCAGCGGCGCGAAACCGAAGCAGCGAATTCCCAAGCGGGCGAACGCTTTCGCGTCGGTTCCGCCGGAGAGCATGTAGGGCACGGTTCGCCCGTTGGGGTCGTTGGCCAGCACCGCGTCGTTCATGGCGTCGACGAGGTGGCCGTCGAAGGTGGTTTCGTAGGAGTCGAGTTTGGTGATCCACTCGCGTTCCACGTCGGGGCCGATCAGTTCGTCGACCTCGCGTTCGAACGCGGCCTGACGCCCCGGCACCACCCGGCAGTCGACCACGGCCTCGGCGGTCTGCGGAATCACGTTGGCCTTGTACCCGGCCGAGAGCATCGTCGGGTTGGCGGTGTCGCGCAGCGTGGCACCGATGATGCGGGAGATGGTGCCCAGCTTGGCGAGCTGACCTTCGATGTCGGGACTGTTCGGGTCGAACTGTAGGCCGGTTTCCTCGGTGACGGCGGCCAGGAATTCGGCCACCGAATCCGAGAGCACCACGGGGAAGGTGTGTTTCCCGAGCCGGGCCACCGCGTCGGCCAGGATGGTGACCGCGTTGTCCTCGTGCAGGAACGACCCGTGACCCGCGCGAGCCTTGGCCCGCAACCGCATCCAGCCCAGGCCCTTCTCGGCTGTCTCCACCAGGTACAGCCTGCGTTCGGTGCCGTCCGGGCGCGGCACGGTCAGCGAGAACCCGCCGACCTCACCGACGGCTTCGGTGACGCCGTCGAACAGGTCGGGCCGATTGTCGACCAGCCACTGTGAGCCCCATTTGCCGCCGTTCTCCTCGTCGGCGAGGAACGCGAAGACCAGGTCTCGCGGCGGCACGGTGCCTTCGGCCTTGAACTGGCGCGCCAGCGCCAGGGTCATCCCGACCATGTCCTTCATGTCGATCGCGCCGCGCCCCCACACGTATCCGTCCTGCACGGCGCCCGAGAACGGGTGCACGCTCCAGTCGGCCGCTTCGGAGGGAACCACGTCGAGATGTCCGTGGATCATGAGCGCACCCCGGCTCGGGTCGGCCCCGCGCAGGCGGGCGAACACATTGCCGCGCCCCGGCGCTCCCGATTCGACGTACTCGGTCTCGTACCCCACTTCCTGCAGTTGCGCCGCGACCCACTCGGCACACTCTCGTTCGCCCTTGGTGGTCGCGAGCTCACCGGTATTGGAGGTATCGAACCGGATCAGCGTACTGACCAGCTCCACCACCTCGTCTTCCGCGCGAGACCGTCGATCGACTCCAGAACTTTCGCCAGATGCCACCACGCCCCTTTCCTACCACTGTTGGTCGTCTCGACGCGCCCCGCGTGGGCATCACCCCCGTGTTTAGATGCTGACTTAATTAAATCTGTGCTTAAATAAGGGGGTGCACGCTTTGGACATCCTCGGGGATCCGGTTCGCCGCCGGATTCTGGAACTGCTCGCCGCCGGTGAATGCGGTGCAGGCGCGATCAGTGACGCTGTGCGACAGGAATACCCGATCTCCCACCCCGCGGTGTCACATCACCTGCGGGTACTGCGGGAGAACGGGTTCGCGACCGTTCGCGCGGAAGGCACCCGGCGCCTCTACGCGGTCGACAACGCCGGTATGCGTCAGGCCGACGAATGGCTCGACCGGTTCCGCCACCTGTGGCAGACCCGGCTCGACGCCCTCGACACCGAGATCGCCCGCGGCAAACGCGAGCGACGCAGCTGAAGGAGACAGCAATGCTCGACATCATCGATCAGATAAATCGCACCATGACGGACCTCGGGCCGTCGAAACAGGTGCGGCTCGCACGGACCTACGACACGACCACCGAGGATCTGTGGGACGCGTGCACCGACCCGCACCGGCTGTCACGGTGGTTCGAGCCGGTCAGTGGCGAGCTGCGGGAGGGCGGCCGCTACCGGCTCGACGGCAGCGGAACGACCGGCACCATCGAAGAGTGCGTCGCGCCGACACGGCTGCGCATCACCTGGGAGTACGGCGACGACACGAGCGTGGTCGAGGTGACGATCACCGGCACCGAGGATGGGGCGACCCTCGAGCTCACGCACTCCGTGCCGGACAACGAACATTGGCGAACCTTCGGCCCCGGCGCCACCGGCGTCGGCTGGGAAACCTCGTTCCTGGCAGTGGGTTTCTTCCTGTCCGGTGACGACAGGGCGACCCCGGCGGAGCTGGAAAAGCTGCTGTCCACACCGGAAGGCGCCGAGTACATCCGGCGCGCCGCGAGCGCCTGGGGCGACGCGCACACCACTGCCGGAACCGATCCGGCGACTGCCCGCACGGTCGCCGACCGCGTGGCCTGCTTCTACACCGGCGCCGAGTAGCGACGAGCGGAGGCAAGGCCGTCAGGAGCCTCGCACAGTCGCGGCCAACGCCTCGTCTGCGAGCGCTTTCGCCGCCTCTCGCGGTGCGTGGTGGGCGAGGGCGGTGACGAGATGGCGGATTCCTTGCCGCATGCCCGGTGCGAGGCGGGCGTGGCGTGCCACGTCGAGCTCGTTGGCGATGGTGAGGACGGCGAAGGCGTGCAGGTCGTCCCCGGTGATCGTGACCGGTCCGCCGGTGAAGCGGTCGGTGACCCGCAGTGACGGTTTCCCGAGTTCACGGTAGGTCGGTGTGCGGGCGCAGGCGCCGTAGAGATAGACCGATTCCTCGGCAGGACAACCGATCACCTCGGCCAATCGGTGTCGCCGCGTGGTCGGTAAGAGTGCCGTGGCGAACCCGTCCGTGCCGTAGGTGGCGTGGCAGATCGCGGCGAGCCGGGTGCGTAGTGGGGCGTTCCACTCCGCGGTGACGGCATGCACGCGCCGCAGGTGATCGAGCAGGTTCCCGCCCGGGTGCTCGACGCGTTCGGCGCCGAGTGCTCGCTGGAATTCGAATGCCGCGCGCACGGTGTCCTCGTCGAGACAGGTATCGGCGTGCACCGCGATGAGATCCGCGAGTTCTTGCGGTGCGTCGCGGGCAACCAGGTGCCCTGCTTCGGCGATCACGGCGGTGGTGACGCGCCGGTTCGCCCGTCGCAGACGGTGCACATCGTCGTCGGCGAGGAAGGAGCGGCCGCCGCGCACGAGCAGGATGGGCAGGTCCACTGTGCCGATGGTGCTGAGCAATGCGGGCCCGGATCCGAGGATGTCGTCGGTGAGGTCCTCGAGGCTCGCGCCGAAGCCCTGGTCGCGCAACCAGGTTCGTGTCGGCTCCGGATCCGGATCGGGAACGACATCCACGAGGATCAGCCCGGCGACCCTGGATCGGACGGCAGGTTCGGCCAGCGCCGCCATGGCGGCGAAGCCGCCGAGGGAGGCTCCGGCGACCACCACGGGTCCGGACTCACGGCCGATCAGCGCGGCCACGTCGTCGGCGAGCGGCCGAAGCGTGGTGACCTGCCCGGAACTCTCGCCGTGGCCGCGCAGGTCCACCGCAACGGTGCGGTAGCCACGCGCCCCGAGCCGTGCCGCGATCGGCGACCACACGCCGCGACGCTCTCCCCCGGCGTGCAGCAGCAGGACCGTGGGTCCATGGCCGTGGACCGTGGCGCGCAGTGTGGCATCGCCGAGGACGATATCGGTATGGATCATCGCGGTACCCCAAACCTTGACGTGTCCAGGTAACGGTAGGCCTCGCGACCTTGGCCGGTCAAGGTAGTGTGACGATGTGAGCATGCCGAGAGTGCGGAGGCGTCCCGAGGAGGCGCGTCAGGCGATCCTCGACGCCGCCGCGACGCTCCTGGCCGAGGGCGGCCCCGCGGCCGTGCAGGTCCGTGCGGTCGCCGCCCGCGTCGGCATGACCGACGCGGGCGTCACCCATCACTTCCGGAACCGGCAGACCCTGCTCACCGAACTCCTGCGGCACGGCGGCCGCCGGCTCCGAGCGGGCCTCGCGAACATCGTCGCGGGGTGGCTGGACGACAACGCCGACCTGCCCGCACTCATCACCGCACTCCACGACTTCTACCGCGGCGGCTACGCCGATCTGGCCGTCGCCCTGCACGCCGCGGGTTGGCGTGACCGGGGCAGCGGCATGCTCGACCCCGTCGTCGAGGCCCTGCACCGTGCCCGCCCACCGGGCAGTTGCCTCGACGACACCCGCCACGCTGTCGCGGCTCTGCATCAGGCCGTGGCGATGGATGTCCGCTACGGCAACGCTTTCCGGCGCAGCGCCGGGCTCACCGACGCCGCCGCGACCTTCGACGCACACGCACAGTGGTGGGCACACCACCTCGAAACCACCCTCGGCTTGTCCGCGCCCGGCCGGGCTCAGGGTTCGAGCACGTAACGACCGCGCGCCCCACCTTCGGCCATGGCCCGGTGGGCGTCGGCGGCCCGGTCCAGCGGCAGGACCGCGTGCACCCGCGTGGGCAATCGGCCTGCCGCGGCGAGGGCGAGCAGCTGCCCCAAGCGCGGTCCGTCCGATCGCACCATCAGCACGTTCACGGTGATCCCCCGCTCCACCGCGGGCACGATATTGGGCCGGACACCGACGAACACTCCACCGTCGCGGACCGGTTTCAGGCCCCACGTCTGCTGCGGGGTGGCGTCGACGACCGCGTCCCACCCGGGCTCGACCGCGGTCACGAAGTCGGCGCCGAGTCCACGCACGAACTGTTCGTCGGCCGCTTTGGCCAGACCGGTGACCCGCCAGCCGCGGTCGGGTGCGAGCGCGGCGACACCGGCCCCGATGGCACCGGCGGCTCCGATCACCAGCAGCCGGTCACCGTCGGCGGGTGCGTCGCCGAGCATGTCGAGGATCTGTGCGGCGCTCAGACCACTGAGCGGCACCGTGGCTGCCGTGACCAGGTCGAGCCCGTCCGGCACCACTGCGAGGTCGGTGGCGGGCACGACGAGTTGTTCGGCGTAGGTGCCGAAGTCGCGGTCGAAGCCGAGCACGACACCGGCGACTCGGGTCCCGACGGCCAGGTCGACGCCGGGTCCGGTGGCCAGGACGGTGCCGGCGAAGTCCCAGCCCAGTCCGGTGTGTTCGGGTTGGTCGATCATCCCGAGATCGTGGAAGAAGCCGCTGACCACACCGAGGTCGGTGGGGTTGACGGGTGCGGCCGCGACGCCCACCCGAACCTCACCGGGTCCGGGCTCGACGACGGGCACGTCGATGATCTCGATCGAGTCCGGTCCGGCCGGTGTGCGGACGACGGCGGCCCGGAAAGTTCCGGCTGTGTTCATGATTCGCTCCTCCATCAGTGCTGATGGATTCCAGCCTGCTCGGGCGACTTGGAAGGGAGTTGGAGCCGAATCGGACGTCACCGTGACCTGCTCTGTCAGGTGCGGATCGCCGCGGCGGCGCGTGCCCTGGCTTCGGTGGACCAGTGTGGTGCGTTCCACCGTTCGGCGATGTCGGCTGCCTGCGCGAAATGCGCGGCCGCCTCGTCGCCACGACCGAGGAACACCGCGAGTTCGCCCAGTACGTGCGCGACCGGGCGCACGGCGAGCGACACGCTCTCCGCGCCCGCGGGCGGACCGTCGCGGTGTGGCAGCAGGTCCGTGTAGACCCGTTCGGCACCGTCGCGGTCGTTCACGGCGATCAGGGCCAGCGCGCGCAGGCTCGTCAGGAAGGTGAAGAAGAAGTCGGCTCGGATCGGGGCCGGTGGTGTGGGCACTACTTCGTTGCCGCGACCCGCGGCGTGCAGTGCCAGTGTCAGCAGGTCGGTGACCATCGGGCCGAGCGCGGCGTGGAAGGCGCGGACCTCGTCCAGATGGGCGCCGAGGGTGCCGTCGTTGATCCAGATCGCCGCGCGGGCGATGCGGAGGAACCCGGCGGCGTGCACCGATCCGGCGCGTTCCATGCGCTGGGTGGCTGTGATGTAGCGGCGTTCGGCGTCGGCGAACCGTCCCTCGATCAGTACCAGTGTGGCCAGGGCGATCTCGGCTGCGCCGACCGCTTCGGGCATCCGGTAGGCGCGGGCCAGGTCACGCGCTTGTTCACTGACGCGACGCATGGTCGTCGGATCGTTGGCGGCGGCGGCACCGGCAGCCAGGTTGAGCAGGGCGGTGATGCGGTACACGGGCAGGTCGTGTTCGGTGCCGATCGCCAGGAGTTCCCGCGAGTACTCCTGCCGACCGGAGGCGCGCGCCAGGATCAGCAGGGCGGCGGCGCGCAGACCCGGGGAGGTCGCCGACTCGAGTGCTTCCAGGGCCGCTGGCATGACCGTCGGATCGTCTTCGCCGACCAGCTCGTGGGTGTAGGCGATGAGCAGATGAGCGCGCACCTCGCGGTCGAGATCGGTGCGGGTGAGCAACCGGGCGAGCCGTTCGACGATCGGGCGGTCGACCGTGCCGTACATCCGGGACTGCCACGGTGTCGGTTCGGTCCAGGCGGTGAACGCGGCGATCATCAGATCCTCACGTCCCAGCGACTCGGCGAACTCCACGGCCTCCTCGCGCGTGCGCCTGGCGCCCGCGATGGACCCGGCCCTGACCTGTGCTCGCAGCAGTCTGCCGAGCAGATCCACCCGTTCGTCGGGTTCGCGGGCAGCGACGACGGCGTCGGTGAGCAGCGCGACCGCCACATCGTGGGCGTAGCGCGCCTCGGCCAGTTCCGCGGCTTGCACGCAGTACCCGACGGCTTTCGGCGATCCGGCCCGCGCCCAGTGGTGTGCCAGGGCGACGATGTCGCCGGAGCCTTCGAGCGCCGCGGCGATCCGTCCATGCATCCTCGTCGTGCGCGCCCGGCTGACACCGGTGACCAGGGTGTCTCTGACCAGGGCGTGCACGAACCGGACCCGACCGGGCCCCGGTTCGTCGAGCAGCCCGGCGATGACGCCCGCGTCCACGGCGTCGAGCACGCCGTCCTCGTCGGTGTCGGCGGCGCGCACGAGCACGTCGACCGAGCATTCGCGACCGGCCACCGCCGCCAACCGCAGCACGGACACACCGCTGTCGGGCAACCGTGCGAGCCGTCGCCGCAGCACGTCGCGGACACCCTCGGGAACCTCCGAGAGCGCGACCAAAGCGCCTTCACCGTTGAGCAGGCGGGCGGTCTCGCGCACGTAGAAGGGGTTGCCGCCGGTTCTTTCGGCGATTCCGGCCACGGTCGAGTCGTCGGTGTCGCATTCGGTCCGCACGAGTTCGGCGACGGCGTCGCGGTCGAGTCCGGGCAGGTCGAGCCGCAGTGGGGCGGTGCGGGCCAGGGTGGCGAGTGTTTCGGTGAGGCGCTCGCTTTCGTCCGAACGGTAGGCGGCGACGATCAGGATCGGGGCCTTGGTGTCGATGCCGCCGGTGAGCAGTTCCAGGGTGGCGGCGTCGGCCCAGTGCAGGTCGTCCAGGACGACGGCGACGGGACGGTTGGTGGCGGCTACGGCGAGCCAGGCCCACACGGCTCGCCGGAGCCGGAATCGTCCGGCTGCCGCGTCACCGTGTGCGGGCGCGGAGTCGCCCAGCAGTGGAGCCAGATCGTCGGAGAACGGTTGTGGCGCAGTGCTTTCGGCGATCGATCGCAGCACTTCGACCCAGGCCCAGGCCGGTGGTGCGCTGTCGACGTCAGGGCAGCGCCCGGCGGCTACGAGCCAGCCGTCGAGGGTGAGTGTCGTGGCGAGGTGCTCGAGCAGGGTCGACTTGCCCTGTCCCGCTTCGCCGGTGATCAGGGCGGTTCTCGCGCCGTCGGTGATCGCTTGCTCGGCGGCTCTGGTCAGGGCTGCGAGTTCGTGGTCGCGTCCGACAAACGGGGTGGGCGACCGGCCGTTGTCGAATACCGTTGCCGCTGAGTGCGATCCGACGCTCCCGGAGTAGTTATTACCCGGGTCGACCGCACCTGGTCCGGCCGCACCTGGTCCGGCCGCACCGGAGCGGACTTCGCCGGAGTCAACCGCGCCGGGGCTGACTTTGCCCACCTCTGCCTCACGGCCGCCGCCCGCAGCCGCAGCATCTTCGCGCGCATTCCGGCTCCTGGGCAGCACAGTCCGCTGTGAGGACGCCACCGGAACCGCCGCACGCAGGAAGTTCGTGCGCTGAGCCAGGATCGCCTCTTCCAGTTCCACCAGGTCCGGGCCCGGATCGAGGCCGAGCTCATCGGCGAACAGGGTTCGGGCGCGACGCAGTGCGGTCAGCGCATCGGCCTGACGCCCACTGCCCCACAGCGCCAGCGCGTGCAGCCGCCACCCTTCCTCGCGCAGGGGTTCGTCGCGGGTGAGGGTCTCGGTGTCGGGAACGACCGTCGCGGCCCGGCCCAGGCGCAGACCTGCATCGATGTGCAGTTCGCGCGCGACCAGGCGCAACTCGTGCAGCCGTGCTGTTTCGGCGGCCACCCACGGCTCGTCGGCGACCTCGGCGAACGCGGGACCGCGCCACAGCGCCAATGCCTCGTCCAGCCGGGCGCGCGTGTCGTCGGGATCGGTGAGTGTGCGAGCTTGTTCGAGCAGTTCCTCGAAACGCCAGGCGTCCACCGCGTGCTCGGGCAGGTGCAGCGCGTAACCGGGTGCGGCGCTCACCAGCAGACGGGCCGGTGCCCGTGGTGGTCGGTCCGGTTCCAGCAGGCGGCGCAAGTTCGACACATACGCCTGCAACGACGCCAACGCCCGCGACGGTGCTTCCCCACGCCAGAGGTCTTCGACCAGCCGGTCCACCGGCACCACTTGCCCGCGCGCGGCCACCAGCAGTGCGAGCACACCGCGTTGACGCGGGCCACCGAGGGGAAGCGGTTCGCCACCGACCTCGGCCGCAAACGAGCCCAACACCCGGATCAAGACCATGACCAGCCATATCGTACGCGCGCCGACCCGCACGGTTCCAAGTCGGCTCCAACTGCCTTCCAAAGCTCGGCGAGCAGTCTCGTTCACATCGAAACCCGTTGAAAGGCAGGACAGTATGAGCATCAGCACCCAGGGCACGCGGATCGGCACAGTGGGACGAAAGGTGGTCACGAGGTATCGGGTCACCACCGTGATGGCCGTGATCTGCGCGGCGGCACCGTTGTATTTCGGGCTGAGCTTCCTGCTCGCTCCCGAGAGTTCGCCCGCCGGTTTCGGCATCACGCCGTGGCCCACCGGCAATGCCGACGGCTATTTCGTCGTCAAGGGCGTACGCGATATCTCTGTCGCCGCGGTGGCGTTCCTCGTGCTCGCCCTCGGCCACCGTCGCGTCCTCGGCTGGATCGTGCTGATCAATGCGGTGATCCCGTTCGGCGACGCAATGGCCGTGGTGACGCACGGCGGAACGATGACGACAGCGCTGACCGTGCATATTTCGGCAATGCTGTTCCTCGTGCTGACAGCCGCACTGCTGCTCACGGAACGCCCCGCGCGCGCCTAGCCGAAACCGGAGCAGGTCGGTGTGGTCGTCTCGATCACACCGACCTGCCGGCTGCCCTGCGCACACCGAACCGCGCAAGCAGCGCCCGCGCCGCGAGACCGAAGATCGTCCTGCCCGCATCGGCGGGCGCGTCTTTGCTCGGCGCGCACCAGACTTGAAAGGTCTTGGGGCTCATCGGAATCGAGATGTGCTCGTGCGTGATCACCCATCGACCGTCCACCCGCCGGAGGCAGACGGTTTCGCGCACCCAGATCGACAATTCGATGCCGCCCTTGTGCTTGCCGGAATCCAGATGGAGCATATTGGCGAAGGCCACGTCTCCGTCGACGGCGATCGTCAGCTCATGCGTTTCCAGATCGATCGGCCCGTCGTACCCGTCGAACCACCGCAGAAAGTTCGCCCGCACCTCCTCGGTTCCCGAAAACCGCAGCGGCGCGACAGCATCGTAGTAGACGACGTCCTGCGCATAGAACGACATCGCCGCGTCGATATCCTTCGATTCGTGCGCCCGGGTACGACTTTCCAAGAACTCCCTGATCTCGGTCTCACCCGACATCCCGCATCTCCTTCCGCAACCTTCGGACCTTTTCGGTAGTCCGACGAGACAGCGACAACGAATGTGAGGTCCCCGCCGAGCGCACCCCGGAGTTCGGAAAGTCTCGCTGCACGTGTTTGGCTGGCCTGGTGAGCGCGCGGATTGTTCGGATCGGGGTCGGGGTGGTTGCCGGGGTGGCGACGCTGGCCGGAATCGCCGGTGTGGCGTTGCATTTTTGGCGGTGGGATGTGGAGCCGCTTGTGTTGGCGGCGTCGGCGGCACCGTATCTGATGTGCGGTGCGGTGGTGGGGGCCGCTGGTTTCGCGGGCATCAAGCAGTGGGTGGCTGTCGGGGTGGCGGGGATCGTGGTCGCCGCCGGTCTGGCGACCCAGGCACCGCTGTACTTCGCCGATGGTGGTGGCGAGGGGCCTGCGATCATGGCGATGCAGGCCAATCTGCTGTTCGACGGTGCCGATCCGGTGGTGCTCGTGAACGAGGTGCGAGCGCGGGATATCGCCGTGCTCACCGTCAACGAGCTCACCCGCCCTGCGGTCGATGACCTGGGTCGTGCGGGTCTGGATGCCCTGCTCCCGTACCGCTACCTGGCACCCGGTCAGACCGCGAGTGGGACCGGGATCTGGAGCCGATACCCGTTGTCCGACACCGTCGAATACGACGGATACGTCCTCAACCAGATCTCGGCGATTGCCACCGTTCCCGAGGTCGGCCCGGTCACGGTGTATGCCTTCCACCCGGTCCCGCCGATCTACGACACGCGTGTTTGGGCCGATGAACTGTCCCGGCTTCGGCAGGTGCTGGACGGCGCGCCCGCCGATCGTCCGGTGCTCGTCGGCGGCGATTTCAATGCCACCCACGACCATGCCCGGTTCCGCGCTATTGCCTCGGGTCGCTACGCCGACGCGGCCGCCCAGGCGGGCGCGGGCCATCTGGTCACCTATCCGACAGACAAATCGATTCCCCCGTTGGTCGGCATCGACCATTTCCTACTCGCCGACGCGCACGCCACGAACGTGGAAACAGTTGATCTTCCCGGCGCCGACCATCGAGCCCTGGTAGCGCGCATCGTCTTTCCCGCTCGGTAAGAACTACGACTCGGCCCGAATCAGCACCGCCTCGACCCGGGCCCGCATCGCATTCCCGGCCGCCAGCAGCGGTTCGGCCGAGCGCAATGTCCGGCCGAGCACGAACGCCCCTTCCAGCGCGGACAGAATCGCCAGCACAAGATCGCGTGCTTCGTCCTGGACCAGTCCACGACGCACGAAATACGTGGTGCCCTGATCGATCCAGTCCGCGACGACCTCGGCCACCACCTCCCGCAGGTCCGGTTCGGAGTCGGCGATCTCGCCCGCCACGGTCCCGACGGGACACATATTGATCCACCCGGATTCCTCGAGCGTGCGGGCGGCGTCGGCGAACGCGGACGACACCGCGACGGCGAGGTCCTCGTGCGGGTCCATCAGCAGCGGCAGCAACTGGATGTAGGCGGCACCGGAATCGCGCAGCGCCACCGCGGCGATCTGCGGTTTGCCCTGCGGGAAGTGGTGATAGAGCGAGCCCATCGGCGCGTCGGCGGCGGCGGTGATCTGCTTGACCGTGATCGCGCTGTACCCGTGCGTGCGCATCAGTTCGGCGACGGCGGTGACCAGGCGTTCCCGGGTGGGCGTTGACATCTTCTCCCTCACCGCTCCAGACTAGAGCAAACGCACTAGAGTGTTCGCTCTAACTGGAGGTTCTCATGCCGTCCGTCGAACTGCCCGCCGGCCGCATCCACTACACAGAGCGTGGGGAGGGACCGCCGGTCGTGCTGCTGCACGGCTTGTTGATGAACCACCGGGTCTGGGATTCGGTCATCGATCTGCTGCCCACCGGGTTCCGCTATGTGCTGCCGGACCTGCCGTTGGGCGCGCACCCCGAGCCGCTGCGACCGGGCACCGACCTGAGTCTGCGCGGGCTCAATCAGCTGATCGCGGACTTCCTCACCGCTCTCGACCTGCACGATGTCACCCTCGTGCACTCGGACTGGGGTGGTGGACTGTTCCTGACCGCCTACGGTCTCGACGAGCGGGTGGGTCGGCTGATCGTCTTCCCCAGCGAGGCATTCGACAACTTCCCGCCCGGCCTGCCCGGCAAATCCGCGATCCTCGCCTCCTACCTGCCGGGCGGTATCACCTTGGCCCTGCGCCAGTTGCGCGTGCGCTGGTTGCGCGAGACTCCACTGCTGTTCGGCTGGATGGCGAAATTCCCTCTGTCGGACGAGCTCGTGCGCGCCTGGACCGACCCCGGTCTGCGCGATGCCGGTATCCGCCGCGACCTGCTCGCCTACACCCGCTCCGGTTTCGACAAGGCCGAATTGATCGCCGCAACCGAAGCGCTGCAACACTTCCGGGGTGAGGCATTGATCCTGTGGTCGTCGGCGGGCAAGGTGATGCCCCGCGAGCACGGCCGTCGCCTCGCCGACCTGATGCCCCGCGCCCGACTGGTCGAGATCGACGACGCCTACGTGTTGTCGATGCTCGACCAGCCGAACGCGGTCGCCGCCGCTGTCACCGAGTTCCTCACCAGCACAACGGTCCGCCCGACGGAACGGTGAGTCAGCCGACCTCGAGGGTGGTGTTCACCGGGGTGGCGCCGGTCGTCGAATCGAGCACGGGGCAGTGTGCGTCGACGGCTTCCCGCAGTTCTGCGTAGCGCTGCGGTGTCTCGGGGCCGTTGATCCGCACGGTGACCCGCACCGCCTGGAACCCCGCACGCACCGTGTCATCGATGCCGAAGAACCCGCGCACATCCAGGTCGCCTTCGGCGGTGATCTCGAGATCGTCGACGCTGATCCCGAGTCGCTCCGCCCAGAATCGGTAGGTCACCACCTGGCAGGAAACGAGTGCCGCCAGATACACCTCCACCGGATTGGCGGCGGTGTCGGCGCCGCCGAGCGCGGGCGGTTCGTCCACGCGCACCGTGTGGGTGCGCGCGGTGACCACGCTGCCCACCGTGCCCTCGGGCGTCGCCGCCGCACGGAACACCACGTGCGCATTGGCGGTATCGAGGGCCACCGCTTTCGCTGTCGCTTCGGAAATGCTGTTCAAGGCCGCGAGCTGACTGGTCATGCCCGCACGCTATCGACGCGTAGATGCCTGGCCAACCGATGATTTCCGGGTGATTTCAACCCCTGCTCAACGGGCGACCCCCAGCGACAATGCCGCGAAGGTTTTCGGGGTTCCGGGTTGATAGAACCGGTCGAGTTCCACTATTTCGAATCCGGCGTCGGCGATCAGCGCGGGGATGTCGCGCGTCAGGTGGCACCCGCCCGCGATCCGCTGCTGGATCGGATCGAGGCGGTGCTGCCATACCCGAACCGACTCGTCCGGCGCCAACCCGTGCTCGACGAAATGCAAGGTGCCGCCGGGCTTGAGCACCCGCCGGATCTCGGCGAGCGCCGCCGCGACATCGGGAATCGTGCACAACGTGAACGTCGACAGTGCGGTGTCGAAACTGCCGTCCCCGAACGGCAGTGCCTGCCCGTCCAATCCGGCCCGCTCGATCGGAACCCCGCTGGCCGCAACCTTTTTCGCCGCGATCTTCCACCCCACCTCAGCGGGCTCGACCCCGCTGACCCGCTCCACCGTCTCGGGATAGAACCCCACATTGTTCCCGGACCCGAACCCCACCTCCACCACATTCCCCCGCAACCCGGAACACACCCGCCGCCGCAGTGAGTCGTTCACCCGCGCCCCACACACCTTGTCGGTGAGATGCGGAAGAACCCGATCGGTATAAAAGCCCATCCCCCGATCATCCTCGCCGACCAGCCACCAGAAAAGACCCGATAAGCGTCAGCCGCACGACCGGCGAAGCTCAGTCAGAGTCGGTTCAGGCGAGGTGGCGGTCGAAGACCTGGGTGCTCGAGCCGGTGGCCGGGTCGACCGTGACGACGCGGGCGCGCATCGAGTCGGGGTGCAGGTCCAGAACCATGAAGCCCAGTTCGTGATGGGTTTGATAGAGGGCGTTGTGGCGGCCGGCGGGTTCGCCTGGCTGGCCGGTGGAGGTTTTGGCCGAGGCGCCGGAGATGATCTGACGGGTGCCCTTGGTGGCGGGGGTGGGTTCGAGGATCTGCATGGTGTGGTCGTGGCCGGACAGCAGCAGCGAGACCTTGCCAAGGACGTGGTCTTCGAAGAAGCGTTTGGCGTGGATGCCGTTGAGCGGTTCGATCGGCAGGCCCTCGTAGTTGCCCGCGTCGCCGTGGGAGCCGTTGCTCAGGTAGGGGTGGTGGGTGCAGGCGATCTTCCACTGCGCGGTCGACTCGGCCAGGGCCCGGTCGAGCCAGGCGCGCTGTTCGTTCATGTAGGGGCCGTCGACCGCCCAGTACGGGTCGAACACGGGCGGAATGTAGGCGGCCAGCGGGTTCACGTCGAGAACGAAGAACTCCACGACAGGGTTCTGCTCGGGTACGCGCAGCGAGTAGTAGCGGCTCGGCATCCACCAGCGCGGCGAATGGGCGTGATAGGCCACCTCGTGGTTGCCGCGCGGCAGCCAGCCGCCGTCGCCGGGAAACACCGAACTGGTGTCGTGGTTGCCGAGCACCATCGCCCACGGGAAGTCCAGGCCGGTGTTGGGGTCCTCGAATTTCGTCGCGAACTGGATGTCGTCGGGCCCGTTCGGACCGGAGTCGTAGATGTTGTCGCCGAGGCCGACCGCGAGCGAAAACGGTTCGCGCGCATGGAATTCCCGTGCCGCATCGGCCACCGCCCACTGTGTGCGCGTCCCGGTCCCGGCGTCGCCGGTGACCAGCACCCGCACCCCGCGCCCCGCCGTCGGCGGGAATTTCGCCACCGCGGCGGGCACCGCACCGGCCGGGGTGAGCCCGACCAACGTCAGACCCGCGACGACACCGGCCGCGCCCGCGAGAACCTCGCGCCGGCCCATACCGTTCGACCGCACGTTGAGCTGCTCGTCCATGCTCACCTTTCCGAGTTCACCCGTCGACCGCTCGATCGAAGCACAACACCCCGGCCGCTACGGCACCGCATCCAGCGCGTTTCGATGAACAATAGAACAACATGGACGATCGCCCAGTTAGCGTCGTGGAATTTTGCTAGCTGCGGGTCGCACTCTCTCTCGCCCGACGGCACATCAGCATCTGAGCGGCCCCGACCTGGAATTCGTAGTCGACATCGACAACTCGGCAGTCGACACCGTCGTCGGCCAGTTCGGAAATCAACGCACGCAGTCGTTGGTACGGGGTGCGCGAACCGATTGGGACAAGCGGGAACACCCTGAGCTCGGTACCGATCCGCAGCAGTTCGATGATGGCTCGACGATGGAACTCGGGATCGAGATCGTCGGCGTAGCAGAAGAGAAGGTGTGAACTCAGCACGAGGTCGACACTGTTGTCCGCGAACGGCAGCTGCGGCAACCGTCCCGGAACGTAGCGTTGCGGATGCGAACCGCTGTGGGCGGCGAACTGCCGGGCCGACTCGGAGCGTGCCCGGCGATGCGCGTCGGGATCGGCGAAGAACTCCCACCGATAATCCTGCGCGTGTGCGCGAACGAAGTCGTTGCCGCGTTCGGCCTCGGCAACCGCGGTCGCCGCCACCTTCGCCGACCCGTCACCGAAATAGGCGACATCGCATGCGGTCACGTCCCCACCCCGAGCACACACCTCGGCGGTGAAACCCGCAGCACTACCGGGACAATCGAGGATCCGGCGGCGCAGATCCTGCTCGCTGAGCGCGAACATCGCCCGATACTCGTCCAGCGAACGAGAACTGACCAAGATCTCCCCGAACCCACCGGTTCCCGAAGCTGAAGTGCTGTCGCCCATCTGTCGACCTCTCTATCCAGGACCGCCGCCCGGACCCGTCCAGATGTCGTCACGACAAGCACCCGACCGCCCGCGAGGCGGCCACGCAACAACGGCGCCGACCGCTACCGGACCGGCCACCACTGCTGCGCAAACATCATCACGGCCCGAGTACACCAGCCGCTCCTTCCTCCCGCAACCACATTCCGCCGCGCCCGCGCCCGCGATCTCCTCCAGCACCGGAAGCCCGCTCATTGTGCGGACTGCCCGCCGGAAGGTGGAGGAGTGCACCGCAGGGCGGCGTCATTGCGGATCCGGATGGGCCGGCACCGCGCCCGCGGCTGCAATGTCACTGAGGCGAACAGGCCGATGCGGAGCCGGCACCGAGGAACTCCCAGCTCGCTGCGCCGCAAGCGGGATCGCACTACCCGATCGGGTTGTGCCCCAGCAGGACTCGCCCCGTGAAGCGGGTCTGTTTGGGACGGGGCAGGGGATGGAACTGGCAGCCGAGGACATCGCGGTAGAGGCGTTCGAGGTCGCAGGTGCGGGAGTAGCCGGCGCCGCCGGTGGTTTCGATGGCCAGGCGGACGGTCGTGATGAGAGCCTCGGCGGCGACGGTTTTGCGGCTGAGGGCGCGGGCGGCGTAGGCGTCGGTGTTGGGGAAGGTGAGGTCGGCGGCGTCGGTGAACATGGCGGTGACGACGTCGTCGGCGGTGGTGTGGGCGTTGAGCATCTCGCCCGCGGTCTGCAGGGTGTGGTCGTCGGCGCGCCCGCGCAGTAGGTGGGCGGTGAGGGCGACCGCCGCGTCGGCGATGCCGAGGTAGGCGGCCAGGATCAGGGGCAGGGCGGCGCCCATCACGACATTCAGCACGGTGGGCCACGCACCGGCGGGCCGGATCAGCGACACCGCCGCCGCGGGCACGAACACGTCGTCGAGCACCACGGTGTGCGATCCGCTGGCCCGCAAACCCAGTGTGTCCCAGGTCTTCTCGATCCGCACACCAGCCGCCGACATCGGGATCGCACAGTGCAGCACCTGGTTCCCTTCGAGGCGGACGCTGGTGACGAGCACGTCGCCCACCTCGCATCCGCTCGCGGGCGCTTTGCGCGCATTCACCCGGTACCCGCCGTCCACCGGCACGGCCATTCCGTTGGAATCCACCCAGTCCGAGGCGCCGGTGCTGACGAGAATCGCCCCACCGACAACCTTCGCGAACACGCCCGAGGCGTCGATACCGTGCTTGTGCCGCCACACCTGCGCGGCGACCAGATGCGAATGCATCGCGAACGCCACCGCCGTCGACGGATCGTGGGCGCCGAGCTCACGCAGCACCGCTCCCATTTCGGTATGCGTGGCCCCGCCGCCCCCGAATTCGGCCGGAACGAGCGCGGCCGAGAGCCCGGAAGAGCGCAGCAGGTCGAAGGCGGCGACGGAGATCTCGCCGGTGCGGTCGCGCTCGGCGACCTCGGTGCGCAGGGTTTCACCGATCGTGCGGGCCAGGGCGACCCGGTCGGTTGCGGAAGTAATCGTGGAAGTCATGTTTCGAAAGGTAGGGACGGGCGCGATAACCGGATAGTCCAGAAAGTGGACTCCCCCGGTCCAATATCTGGACCCCGTCGGCGAGGTGATGATGACGAGCACAACCCCCAGCTACGCCCAGTACTGCCCCATTTCGCGTGCCCTCGACGTGCTCGGTGAACGCTGGTCGCTGCTCATCGCCCGCGACCTGTTCCTGGGCACCACCCGATTCAACGATCTGGCCCGCGGCCTGCCCGGCCTGTCGCGCAGCCTGCTGGCCAAACGGCTGCGCCAGTTCGAACGCGCGGGCCTGGTCGACAAGCTCGGCACCGAGTACGTGCTCACCGAGGCGGGCCGGGACCTGGAACCGATCCTGTTCGGCCTCGGCGAGTGGGGTGCGCGGTGGACCTTCGGCGAACCACGCCCCGACGAACGTGACGCGGCCCTGCTCGTGTGGTGGATGCACAACCGCCTCGACACCACACAACTGCCGGGTCGCCGTCAGGTGCTCGCGGTCCGGTTCACCGACGATCCGCGCCGATTCTGGATCGTGGTCGAGGCCGGCGCGGCGTCGGTGTGCGAGACGGATCCGGGATATCCGGTCGATGTCACCATCAGCGCCGACGTGGCCGGTTTGTACGAGGTGTGGCTCGGCCGGTTGCCGCTGACGCACGCCCAGCACACCGGACGGGTGCGGTTCATCGGCCCGCACGCGGTAACCCGCCGGATGCCGGATGTGCTGCGGTTGAGCCCGGTCGCCGGGTACGTGCGCGCGACCACTCAGCAGGCCCGAGCCTCCTGAAACCGGACTTATTACGCAAATCCGAACAAAACGTGTCTGTTATCACTCCGTGGCCTATCGTGTTGGCAACGGCCGTGACCACAACGTTATTGTTCGAGTCATGGTACGTACCGGAGCAGAGCAGACAGAACCGGACGAACCGAATGTTCCTCTCCCCCAGCAGCATCCGGCACGTCTCGAACTAGTCGGCGATACCGACACCCCCGAACCCGCGGCATCGGCGGACGACGGATTCCCTCGCCTCGGCGACACCAGCTTCCTCACCGGCGCGGCCAAGCACCGCCTCGCCGCGTTCATCCACACCAAGCTCGCCGAACTCGAGGAACTGCCCTGACCCGGATTAAGCTGGGCGCGCCGTAGATCAGCGGCGACGACGCGGGCGAGGAGGGCTGCGGTGAGCGAGGCGGTCGTGCTACCCGAACGGGTCCGCACCGAACTACGCCGCGGCGTGCGCAGCGTCCTGATCGACACCGCCGCACTACGGCTCGTCGGTGAACGCTTCGACGACGACCAAGCGGGCGCGCTACGCCGCTATCTCGAAGCATCACAGTCGGCCAACACCTTGCGCGCGTACCGCACCGACTGGATCGCGTGGGCGGGCTGGTGCGCGGGCGAACACCGCCAGGCGCTGCCCGCCGACCCCCTGGACGTGGCGGTGTATCTGGCCGCGGCCGCCGACGCCCGCCGCGAGAACGGCACGTGGGCATTCAGCCCCGCCACCCTCGACCGCAAATCCGCCGCTATCTCCGCCGTGCACGCGGCCAACGGTTTGCCCTCCCCGACCAGGTCCGACGTCGTGCGCCTCACCCTGCGTGGCATCCGGCGCACCCGCCGCACCCCACCGACCCGCAAACGCCCGGTCCTGCTGCACACCCTCGAACAGCTCCTCGCCGAACTCCCCGCCCCCGGCTGGCCGACCGAACCGGCCCGCCGCCGCGACGCCCTCGCCCTGCTGGTCGGTTTCGCCGGTGCGCTGCGACGCAGCGAACTGGCCGCCCTGCGCATCGGCGACGTCCAGGTACGCACCGATCACCACACCGGTGAACCACTGCTGATCGTGCACCTGCCGACCACCAAAACCGACCCCACCGGCGCGAGCGAACAGCGCGTCGCCCTGCCACGCGGTAAACACCCGCACACCTGCCCCGTCTGCGCCTTCGCCGACTGGGTGCAGCTCCTCGAAAACCATTCCAGCACAGCTGATCTGCGCACTTGGGTCACCGCGAACCCGATCACCGACACCACCATCCACCGCTGCCACGGCTTCACCGGCACCACGCTGAGCGGCGACCCCCACCGCCCCTTGTTCCCCACTGTCAACCGGCACGGCACCATCGCCCCCACCGCCCTGTCCGGCCGCGCCGTCGCCGAACTGGTCAAACGCTACGCCGCCCGCGCAGGCCTCGACCCCGACCTGTTCTCCGGCCACTCCCTACGCGCCGGTTTCGCCACCCAAGCCGCTCTCGGCGGCGCCAGCGACCGCGAAATCATGCGCCAGGGCCGCTGGTCCAACCCGCGCACCGTCCACGGCTACATCCGCACCGCCAACCCCCTCGAAGACAACGCCGTCACCAAACTCGGCCTCTGACACGCGGTGATGCCGGGTTCGCGGTTCGTGTTCTCCTCGATCGTGCCGTGGTCCCTGCCGTCGGGTACTTCGGTTCGGTACCGAATGCGGCAGGAGGTTCGCGGCGGGGCGTCGGAGCCGCTCACGACAACGGCGGGGTCTTCGTCATCGTGCGGCGGTAGCACCCGCGGCAAGTATGGCAAGGAGATCTTCAGGGATCGGCATGGGCGTGAAGGGGCCGACATCTGACCTACCGTTGTTGCCGAGCGGCGCGCGGCCGGTTGCGGACGCGATGCCGCCGAACGCGAGTCGGAGCACCTGGCCGACGACTTCATGACGGTCGCGGCAGCGGATGGCGAGTCGGAGCATCTCCCAATGTGCGCGAGTGTGCGGCCACGCCCACTCCTGCGACAGGATGTGGGCCCGTTCGAGGGCGTGCCACATCTCGTCGATATCAGTGGTCAGGCGAGCGCGGTTCAGTTCGGCTTCGAACGCGGATCGGACGCCGGCAGGCATGCGGGACATGGGGACCTCCTGAGTTGGATTGCCTCCCGACAGCGTTGCTGTCCACCGCGGCGCCTGCTTGAACAAACCTGCTACGGGCCGTCGAGTTCGTCCACCAACCGCAGCTGCCCGAAGTGCGACGGGGCTGCGCCGAACATGCTGTGGCAGACGCGGTTCAGATGGGCGCTGTCGGCGAATCCGGCACCATGAGCGGCCTCGGTGAGGGTCCGACCTGCGGCGAACAGCCGGATTGCGTGCTGCATCCGCAGCCAACGCACGTACGCCCGGAACGGAAGCCCCACTTCGGCCGAGAACAGGTGCGCCAGTCGGCTCTCCGACAGCCCCGCCCGATGGGCGAGTTCACCGAACCGCACCGGGCCGTCGGCGAGGAGCCCGGGCAAATCGGCCAAGGAACGGCGCACCGCCGGATGCCAGGCGCTACGGCCGGGCTCGCCGGCGCCGGTGACAAGGGCAGTCATTCCGATCGGGCCGCAGCTGAACATCGCCCCGTGACGCACCCAGACATCGACCGCATCCGCGGGATCGCGACACAGCGCGGTCGCCACCGCCGCTTCGGGCGCCAAGTGGATCAATGTCGCCGAGGCGGTGCCCTCGACGACTCGGTGGCTGGTGTTCGGCGGAATCACCGCGGCCCGGCAGCTCGCGGTCGATCCGTGTGCGTCACCGATACGGAACGCGGACTCGCTCTGCATGATCTGCACCGTGTGGTGCGCATGCAGCGCCGTGGTTCCGACCTCACCCGTCAGCACCATCAACCCGGGCCGCAACAGCATCGTCCCGATCCATCCGGTCATGTGTTCTGCCCAGGAGCGGCCCGATACGCTGGGCCACCGACCGCGCGGTGCGAAGACTGCATGGTCGAAGTATGGCAATGCCACCAGCCCCCACCCGAGAACCGCGAGTGCGATTCAGGGGTGGTGCGCTCGCCTTCGACTGGCCGATGCGGGTGAGTCCGTCTTCTTCGAAGCGGCGCCGAAGGGGCAGTCGGCTGCCTGGGCGGCGCATTCGATCCGATGGCCGGGGGCGCGCACCCTTACTGCGGATAGCCGAGGTGGCTGACAAACGCCGCAGCGCACAGGGTCAGACCAGCGCCTCGGCATGATGTACCTGCCGGCGCAGATCATTGCGGTCGAGCCACTCGCAGATGGCAGCCGCCAGCAGATCCGGCTGATCCTCGGGAGTGTGGTGGCCGGCGACCTCGTCGTACTGCCGAATATGCAGGGCGGAAATGGTTTTCGCGCACCAGTCGATGACGGCGGGTTCGGTCATCGCACCGTAGGCGGGGGTGAAGTTCACCATCAGCTTCGGCACGTCCGGGCTGGACGCGAGCCATTCGTCGTACGCTTCGGCGCGCGCGACGACATCGGTCGGCGTTCCGTCCAGCGGCATCGATCGGGCGAAGCGCAGCACGGGAATTCTGCTCTCCCGCGTCGGGAACGGGCGCTGGTACACCGCCAGGTCGGCGGGCTCGAGCCGATCCGAGATGGTGGCGAGCCCGTCTCGGACGAACGAATCCTCGAGGAAGATGGACTCGCCCACACCGTCGGTCCGGATCGCACGCCACAGATCGCGACCGGCTTCGGGGAACTCCTCCCAGCTCATGGGTTTGATGATGGTCTCGGTGAACGCGACCCCGCGCACCCGATCCGGATGCCGTGCTGCCCAGTCGAAGGCGAGCGCGCCACCCCAGTCGTGGCCGACAAGCACCATACTGTCCAACCCCATCGCCTCGATCCAGGCATCCAGGTAGCGCGCATGGTCGTCGAAGCTGTAGTCGATCGCAGGCTTTCCCGACTCGCCCATGCCGATCAGGTCAGGAGCGAGCAGGCGACCGGCGCCGACACCGGGCAGAACATTGCGCCACAGGTACGACGAGGTGGGGTTGCCGTGCAGGAACACGATCGGTGCGCCGGTGCCGGTTTCACGGTGGTAGATGGTCGAGTCGAGTACACGGGTGACAGGCATGGTGGTCCTTTCAGCGGTGGAGACAGGAGGCGATCCCGATCGACAGGGTCGGGCGGAATCGGCCGTCAGTTAGTTGACTAACTGACCCCGACATTAGCGAGCGCCTCCCTGTTTTGTCCAGAGTTAGTTGGACAACTCACCTAGAAGGGCGGGCAGGCCTCGTCAACGCCCTGTATGCAACGAGAAGTACTCCGATTGCCGCGGTGGCTGGGCAGCAGTGGCGAGGATTCGTGCCACATCGTCGATGCCGTCCCGCAAGGGTGCGACGGTCACACGCACCGCCTGCGGCTGACCCGCCTCCTCACCCACCAGGAAAGGACCGCCCGGAGCCACCCGAATACCGTTGGCCGCCAGGTGAACCAGCGCCGAGCGTTCATCCGTCACCGGCACCCAGGCATTGAGTCCGTCCCCGTCGGCGACCGCCACACCGTGCCGGCTCAAAGCGCCGGTGAGTGCGCGTCGCCGACTGGCGTACTCCGTACGCGCTTGCGAGACAGTGCTGTTCGCGGTGTCGTCACGCAGGAGTTCGTACAGCAGACGTTGCAGGATGCGCGGTGTCCAGCCTGGGCCGAGCATGCGGGTGGCGACGATGCGGTCGATCACCTCCTCGGGGCCCGAGAGGGCGGCGATGCGCAGGTCGGGGCCGTGGGATTTGGAGAAACTCCGCACGTGCAGCACCTGGTCGGGTAGCCAGCGGCCGAGGCTGATGTCGGGGGCGGCGACGATCGCACCAGAATGGTCGTCCTCGACGACCATGCACCGATGCTCGCTGCGACCGAGGATCCTGGCGAGCGTCTCGGCGCGCTCGGCGGTCATGGACGCACCGGTCGGATTCTGGGCACGTGGCTGCAGGACGGCGGCGGCGGGCGCGAGCGTGAGAGCGCGCGCCAATTCGTCCGGCAGCACACCGTTTTCATCCATCGCCACCGGGACGGCCTGTACACCGATGGTGTCGAGGTAGTCGAGGAAATGCGGGAAGGTCGGGTTCTCGACGATCACCCGATCACCGAAGCGCACCACCGCGGCCAGGCTGCGCGCCACCGCGTCCATCGCCCCGTCGACGACGGTCAACCCACCCGACCCCGTCGGCCAGTCGGCCTGCAGCAGCCGACCGAGCTCGGGAACCACCGGTGGCTGGTGATAGTCGGTGCTCTCCGCACGCGAAGCCACCTGCGCGAGAAGCGATCCGACCTCGGGGAGCAGGGCGGGATCGGGCGTGCCGAGCGACAGATCCAGGCGCGCGGACTCGGCCCCACCGGTCATACCGCCCGCACGCGTCGGGGCCGCGCGAGGCACCCCGGTGACGAAGGTTCCGCTGCGCCCCTTGGAAACAACCAGCCCGGCCTGGGCCAGCGCCCGCCACCCGTGGCTCACGGTCGCCGGACTCACTCCCAGCTGCGCGGACAGTTCGCGCACCGTGGGGAGCCGATCACCCGGGCGCAGTTCACCGCTGGTGATGAGCCGGGCGATCGCACCGGCGATCCCGGCGGGCGTCGGATCATCGATCCGGATCTTCTTGTCCACTTTTCCCTCGCCGTCGGCCCCTCGAGATTTACACTTCCCGGCATTGGGTGAAACATTCAAGAAATGTTTAGTGCTGACGATAACATAACCCAAATCCTAGGCAGGAGATCGACCGGTGACGATCATCAAAGCAGCCATCACACAGGCCACCTGGACCGGCGACAAAGAATCGATGCTCGCCAAACATGAGAAGTTCGTCGAGCAGGCAGCCGCCGAAGGCGTTCAGGTGATCTGCTTCCAGGAACTGTTCTACGGGCCGTATTTCGGCAATGTGCAGGACAAGAAGTACTACGAATACGCCGAATCGGTGCCGGGCCCCACCACCGAACGGTTCGCCGCCTTGGCGCGTGAGCACAACATCGTGATCGTGCTGCCGGTGTACGAGGAAGACCAGCCCGGTGTCCTCTACAACACCGCCGCCGTGATCGACGCCGACGGCACCTACCTGGGCAAATACCGCAAGCACCACATCCCCCACCTGCCCAGCTTCTGGGAGAAGTTCTACTTCCGGCCCGGCAACCTCGGCTACCCGGTGTTCGACACCGCCGTCGGCAAGATCGGCGTCTACATCTGCTACGACCGCCACTTCCCCGAAGGCTGGCGCGCCCTCGGCTTGGCCGGCGCAGAACTCGTCTTCAACCCCTCGGCCACCAAACCCGGCCTGTCCAACCGGCTCTGGGAACTCGAACAGCCGGCCGCGGCGGCCGCCAATCAGTACTTCATCGCCGCCAACAACCGGATCGGCACCGAGAGCGACGAATTCGGCGACGACGCGGTGACCTTCTACGGCAGTTCCTACTTCGTCGACCCGCGCGGCAATTTCGTCGGCGAGGTCGCATCCACCGGCACCGAGGAACTGGTGATCCGCGAGATCGACCTCGACGTGGTGCGGGAGGTGCGTGGCGACTGGCAGTTCTACCGCGACCGCCGCCCCGACTCCTACTCCTCGATCGTGGCGCCCTGAGCCGGAAAGGATCACCGTGGCAACAACATTGATCACCGGCGGCACCGTCGTCTCGGCGACCGGGCGCGGCGCGGCCGATGTGCTCATCGACGGTGAACGCATCGTCGCCCTCCTCGAACCCGGCAGCACCGTCCTCGGTGCGAATCTGACGGAAACGGTCGATCGCGTGATCGACGCGACCGGCAAATACGTCATCCCCGGCGGCATCGACGCCCACACCCACATGTCGATGCCCTTCGGCGGCACCACCGCCGCCGACACCTTCGAAACCGGCACCCGCGCCGCCGCCTGGGGCGGGACGACCACCATCATCGACTTCGCTGTCCAGAAATTCGGTGAGCGAGTCCAGGACAGCCTGCAGACCTGGCACGACATGGCCGCGGGCGAATGCGCGATCGACTACTCGTTCCACCAGATCATCGGCGACGTCAACGACGAATCCCTGCGCGCCATGCGCGAACTGCCCGGCGAAGGCATCAGCAGCTTCAAACTGTTCATGGCCTACCCCGGCGTGTTCTACAGCGACGACGCCCAGATCCTGCGCGCCATGCAGACCGGCGCCGACACCGGCCTGCTCACCATGATGCACGCCGAGAACGGGCCCGCGATCGACGTGCTCGTCGGCCAGCTGCTCGCCCAGGGCAAGACCGACCCCTACTACCACGGCATCGCGCGCGCCTGGGAGCTCGAGGAGGAGGCCACCCACCGGGCGATCATGCTCGCCAAACTCACCGGCGCGCCGCTGTATGTGGTGCACGTGTCGGCCAAGCAGGCCGTCGCCCAGCTCGCCGCCGCACGCGACCGCGGCCAGAACGTCTTCGGTGAGACCTGCCCGCAGTACCTGTACCTGTCGCTGGAGGACCAGCTGGGCGCGCCGGGTTTCGAGGGCGCCAAATGGGTGTGCTCCACGCCGCTGCGTTCCAAGCACGACCACCACCAGGACGAAGCGTGGCAGGCGTTGCGCACCAACGACCTGCAGATGGTGTCCACCGATCACTGCCCGTTCTGCATGAAGGGGCAGAAGGACATGGGCATCGGCGACTTCTCCAAGATCCCCAACGGCATCGGCTCCGTCGAACACCGCATGGATCTCATGTACCAGGGTGTGGTCGACGGCAAGATCAGCCTCGAACGCTGGGTGGAGATCACCGCGACCACCCCCGCGCGCATGTTCGGGCTATACGGCCGCAAGGGCGTCCTTGCCCCCGGCGCCGACGCCGACGTGGTGATCTACGACCCCGACGGCCATACCTCCATCGGCGTCGACGCCACCCACCACATGAACATGGACCACTCCGCCTGGGAGGGCTACGAGATCGACGGCCACGTCGACACCGTGCTCTCGCGAGGCAAGGTCGTCGTCGACGACAACACCTACCTCGGCCGCAAAGGCGACGGACGTTTCGTCCGCCGCGACCCCTGCCAATACCTCATCTAGGGAGCCACCATGCAATTCGGAGCGGTCCTGCAGTGCGACCCGCCTGCGGCGCGCACGGTGCACCTGGCCAAACTCGCCGAAGCGCACGGCTTCAGCCACCTGTGGACGTTCGACTCCCACATCCTGTGGCAGGAACCGTACGTGCTCTACAGCCAGATCCTCAACGAGACCAAACGCATCACCGTCGGCCCCATGGTCACCAACCCCGCCACCCGCGACTGGACGGTCACCGCCTCCACCTACGCCACCCTCAACGAGGCCTACGGCAACCGCACCATCTGCGGCATCGGCCGCGGCGACTCCGCGGTCCGGGTGGGCGGCGGCAAACCGACCACCCTGGCGACCCTGCGTGAATCCATCCGGGTCATCAAGGAACTCGCCAACTCCCGCCCGGTGGAAGTCGACGGACGGGTGCTGCAATTCCCGTGGAGCACGGGCTCGACCCTCGACGTGTGGGTCGCCGCCTACGGGCCCAAAGCCCTCCAGCTCACCGGTGAGGTCGCCGACGGGTTCATCCTCCAGCTCGCCGACCTCGATATCGCCGAATGGATGATCCGCACCGTCAAGGACGCGGCCGCCGCCGCGGGGCGCGACCCCGACGCGGTCAAGATCTGTGTGGCCGCACCCATGTACATCGGTACCGACCGGCCCCACATGCGTGACCAGTGCCGCTGGTTCGGCGGCATGGTCGGCAACCACGTCGCCGACATCGTCGCCCGTTACGGCGAATCCGGGTCCGTCCCACCGGCATTGACCGACTACATCGCCGGTCGCGAAGGCTACGACTACAACCAGCACGGCCGCGCGGGCAACACCCACGCCGCCTTCGTCACCGACGACATCGTCGACCGGTTCTGTGTCCTCGGCACCGCCGAAGAACATCTGAAGAAGCTGCAGCGCCTCGCCGAACTCGGTGTCGACCAGTTCGCGGGCTATCTCCAACACGACAACAAGGAGGAGACCATGCGCGTCTACGGCGAGACCGTCATCCCCAGCATGACCAAACACATCACCGCGATGAAGGCGGCATCATGACCGCCGCCGACACCGCGACCGACCTCGACGCCCTGGCCTACCGGCTCGACCGCGACCACGTCTTCCACTCCTGGTCCGCCCAGGCCGCACTGCAACCACTCGTCATCGCGGGCGGACGCGGCTGCACCGTGTGGGACCACGCCGGCCGCGAATACCTCGACCTGTCCAGCCAACTCGTCAACGTCAATATCGGCCACCAGCACCCGGCGGTCACCCGGGCCATCGCCGAGCAGGCCGCCCAGCTCACCACCATCTCCCCCGCCACCGCCAACCTCGCCAGAGGACAAGCGGCACAGCGCATCTCTGCTCTGGCGCCGGACGGCTTCGACAAGGTGTTCTTCACCAACGGCGGCGCCGACGCCATCGAGAACGCCATCCGGATGGCCCGCCTGCACACCGGCCGCGACAAGGTGCTCTCCACCTACCGCTCCTACCACGGCAACACCGGTGCCGCCGTGGTCGCCACCGGCGACTGGCGGCGCGTACCCAATGAATTCGCCCGCGGGCACGTCCACTTCTTCGGCCCCTACCTGTACCGCAGCGAATTCTGGTCCGAGACAGCCGAACAGGAATGCGAACGCGCCCTGCACCACCTGGAAAGGGTGATCCAGTGCGAAGGCCCCGCCTCCATCGCGGCCATCCTGCTCGAAAGCGTGCCAGGAACCGCCGGTGTGCTCGTCCCACCGCCGGGCTACCTCGCCGGTGTGCGTGAGATCGCCGACCGCTACGGCATCCTGCTGATCCTCGACGAGGTGATGGCAGGCTTCGGGCGCACCGGCGCCTGGTTCGCGTTCTCCCGCCACGATGTCGTCCCCGACCTGATCACCTTCGCCAAGGGCGTGAACTCCGGTTACGTCCCGGTCGGCGGCGTCATCATCTCCGACCCCGTGGCACACACCTTCGACGACACCGTGTTCCCCGGCGGCCTCACCTACAGCGGTCACCCCCTGGCCGCCGCCTCCATCGTCGCCGCACTCGACGCCATGGCATCCGAGGGCATCGTCGCCAACGCCGAGCGCGTCGGCCGCGAAACCCTCGGCCCCGCACTACGAGCCCTCGCCGACGACTTCCCCGTCATCGGCGAGGTACGCGGCGAAGGCGTGTTCTGGGCACTCGAACTCGTCGCCGACCCGCACACCCGAACCCCCGTCCCCGCCGCGACCATGGGCAAGCTCAAAACCGGTCTGCTCGAACGCGGCGTGCTCCCGTTCATCGCCGACAACCGCCTGCACGTGGTGCCGCCCTGCGTCATCACCGACGCCGAGGCCACCGCGGGCGTCGCCGCGATTCGTGACGTACTCGCCGGACTCTGAAGACAAGGAAACGACCATGACACAGATTCTCGAGCACTGGATCGACGGCAAGGCCTGGTCGGGCGAATCCACCCGCACCGCACCGGTTTTCGACCCAGCCCTCGGCACACCCCAACGTGAGGTGCGCATGGCGACCGCCACCGACGTCGGCACCGCCGTCGCCGCGGCGGCCGCCGCCCTGCCCCAGTGGCGCGACAGTTCGATCGCCACCCGCAGCAGGTTCCTGCTCACCTTCCGGGAACTGCTCAACGCCCGCAAAGACGACCTCGCCCAGATCCTCACCGCCGAACACGGCAAAGTCCTCAGCGACGCGGGCGGCGAGATCGCCCGGGGACTCGAGGTCGTCGAATTCGCCCTCGCCATGCCACAACTGCTCAAAGGCGAATTCAGCCAGAACGTCTCCACCGACGTCGACGTATACTCGGTGCGCGAACCGGTCGGGGTGGTCGGGATCATCAGCCCGTTCAACTTCCCCGCCATGGTTCCGCTCTGGTTCTTCCCGATCGCCATCGCCGCGGGCAACACCGTCGTCCTCAAGCCCAGCGAGAAGGACCCCTCGGCCGCGAACTGGCTCGCCGAACTCGCCGCCGAAGCGGGTCTGCCCGCGGGCGTCCTCAATGTGGTCCACGGCGACAAGGAAGCCGTCGACGCCCTACTCGTCCACCCGGACGTCGCCGCGATCTCCTTCGTCGGCTCCACCCCGATCGCGCGCTACGTCTATCAGACCGCCGCCGCCAACGACAAACGAGTACAGGCACTCGGCGGGGCCAAGAACCACATGCTCGTGCTGCCCGACGCCGACCTCGACCTCGCCGCCGACGCCGCCGTCAACGCCGGCTTCGGCTCGGCGGGCGAACGATGCATGGCGGTGAGCGCCCTGCTCGCCGTCGACAGCATCGCCGACGAACTCGTCGCCAAGATCGCCGAACGCATGGGCGAACTGCGCACCGGCGACGGTCGCCGAGGCTGCGACATGGGACCGCTCATCACCCGCGAACACCGCGACAAGGTGGCCGGCTACCTCGACGTGGCCGCCACCGACGGCGCCACCATCGTCGTCGACGGCCGCGAAACCAGCATCGACGGTGCGGCCGAAGGGTTCTGGCTCGGCCCGACCCTCATCGACAACGTCCCGACCAGCTCCGCCGTGTACCAGGACGAGATCTTCGGCCCGGTCCTCTCCGTCGTCCGGGTGAGCGGCTTCGAGGAGGGCATCGAACTCATCAACAGCTCCCCCTACGGCAACGGGGTCGCGATCTTCACCAACGACGGTGGGGCCGCACGGCAATTCCAGCGCCGCGTCACCGTCGGCATGATCGGCATCAACGTCCCCATCCCGGTGCCCGTCGCCTACCACAGCTTCGGCGGCCACAAAGCGTCGATCTTCGGCGACGCGAAAGCCTACGGACCGCAGGGCTTCTCGTTCTTCACCCAGGAGAAGGCGATCACGTCGCGCTGGCTCGACCCGAGCCACGGCGGCATCAACCTCGGGTTCCCCCAGCACAGTTAGCAGTAGTAGTAGAGAGATAATGCGATGACAGAAACACAGGTCCACGCGCCCGAAGGCGCGGGACGACACTCGCAGCTGGTCAACGACGACTTGGCGCCCACTACCAAGGAGACGGCGACCTGGCGCACCTGGGACCTGTTCTGTCTCTGGATGACCTCGGCCCACAGCATCGCCAGCTACGGCTTCGCCGTCGGCATGCTCGCCCTCGGCATGACCGGCTGGCAGACCATGCTCGCCCTGTTCGCCGGTGTGCTGATGCTGTGGCTCGGGAGCAACCTCGTCGGTGTCGCGGGTCAGAAGGTCGGGGTCCCGTTCCCGGTCTTCGCCCGCGCCACCTTCGGCGTGTTCGGCGCCAACATTCCCGCCCTGCTCCGCGCGCTCGTCGCGATCTTCTGGTACGGCATCCAGACCTATCTCGCCTCCACCGCCGTGATCGTGCTGATCCTGCGGGTGTCGCCAGGTCTCGAGTCGTGGACGAAACCCAGCTTCCTCGGGCTGTCCGCGCTCGGCTGGATCGCGTTCCTGGTGCTGTGGACGGTGCAGCTCATGATCATCAGCTACGGCATGGAGATCGTGCGCAAGGCCTCCGACTTCGCCGGACCGGTCGTGTGGATCGGCATGATCGCCCTCGCCGTGTGGATCATGAGCGAGGCCGACTGGAGTATCGACCTCAATGCCCGTGCGGGTGAAGCACTCTCGAGCGGACAGACGGTGTCGGCGTTCATCGGGGTCGCGTTCCTGATGGTCGCGTTCATGGCCGGACCGCTCGTGAACTACGCCGACTTCGCCCGGTTCTCGCCCAGTCAGAAGGCCATCCGGCGCGGCAACGCCTGGGGCATCCCCTTCAACGAGACCGCGTTCGTCGTCATCTCGATCATCATCTCCCTCGCCACCCTGAAGGTGTACGGGGAAGTGCTGTCGGACCCGGTGGAACTCGTCGCCCACATCGACAACGACGCGATCGTCATCATCTCGGCCGTGCTGTTCGCCATCGCGACCGTCGGCATCAACGTGGTGCTGAACTTCGTCTCCCCCGCCTACGACATCTCCAACGCCGCACCGAAGTACATCTCGTTCCGCACCGGCGGCATCATCACCGCCGTTCTGTCGATCGTCGTGCTGCCCTGGAAGCTGTGGGCCAACCAGGACTTCATCGTCTACTTCCTCGGCGGTGTCGGTGCCCTCATGGGGCCCGTGTTCGGCATCCTGGTCGTCGACTACTACCTGGTTCGCAAACAGCGCACCGAGGTGCCCGAGCTCTATTCCGGCGCGACCGACGGCACCTACTTCTACACCCGGGGCTTCAACCCGCGAGCGCTCGTCGCGCTGCTCATCGCCGGTGCGGTCAGCGTCGTCGTGGCCCTTGTTCCCGATTCCGCCTCGGTCACGGCGCTGTCGTGGCCGGTCGGCGCGGCACTCGGTGCGGCCGTCATGTACGGCCTGAGCCGCAAACCCGCGCAGGTCTGAACCCGTGGCTGTGCCCCGGCGACAACGACCGTCGCCGGGGCAGTCGTCAGACGATCCGGTCGAGCCGGAAGATTCGGAACTCGCGCCCGCCGGCGAGCTCATACTCCATCTCGTAACCAGGCCAGAACTCCACGACCTGATCCCACACCCGCTTACGCTCCACCCCGGTGATCTCCGTGACCGACACCGGAAACGCCGCACTGCCGTTGAACCGCACCGACGCCGTGCGCGCGGCACGCAGGTTCGCCGACCAAGCCGGATGCTCGGGCTTGCCCCAGTTGGAACCGACGAGGAAGAACCCGTCGCCGTCGGGCACACACAGCAGCGAGGTCGTACGCGGCACACCGGACTTGCGGCCGACCACGGTCACCTCGATCGACGGCAGACCGGCCAGATCCAGGACACCCCAACGCCCACCGGAGAACCGGCGAAGCAACCGCTCGGCGGGCAACACGACACTCGCCCCCCGCATCACCCAGGCTTGTGCTCCGAACACGCGCGCCACACGGGGCAAGGGATTCCACACCATCCCCGAATCCTGGCTCGAGCTCACCGGATTGACGAACCCACAGGGTGTGCTTGAGAGGCATTTCACTCCCTCGTCCTTGCTGGTGGTTTATTCGTGGGCACATGTATCGGAGGTGAGTTCAGGGGTCGGTGGTGATGGGTTTATATAATACGATGCGCATATCTGAGTAACCGAATGTAATAAATGGTCGTTCGCCTCGCTGACGCAATTCCCGGACTACCGCTCGTCGATGCCGCACACTGGACTCCCCTCCCCTCCCATTCCAGCCGCCAGGAGTGCCATGCCCTCCCCCAGCCGCCGCAGGATCCTCGCCACGATCGCCGTTGTCTTCGCCGCGCTCGCGGGAAGCGCCTCCCCCACTACCGCCCGACCACCGGCACCCGATCAGTTGGCACCGATGAGCCCCGCCTTCCTCTGGGGCGTGGCCGCTTCCGGGTTCCAGGCCGAAGGCGACGCACCGGACAGCAACTGGCGCCGCTACGCGGAGTCCGGCAGCACCGAGCATCCGTACCTGAACTCGGTCGACTTCCGCCAGCGGTTCCGGTCGGATATCGCACTCGCGGCCGACCTCGGCGTGCGCGTGTACCGCATCGGCATCGAGTGGGCGCGGGTGCAGCCTCGACCCGGCGTCTGGGACGAGGCAGGTCTCCGGTTCTACGACGAGGTCGTCGGGGCGATCGTCGCGGCGGGCATGCGACCGATGCTCACCCTCGATCACTGGGTCTATCCCGGCTGGGTAGCGGATCGCGGCGGCTGGCGGGATCCGCGCATCGTGGCCGACTGGCTGACGAACGCGCGAAGCATCGTCGACCGCTTCGCCCACACGGACCCGCTGTGGGTGACGTTCAACGAGCCGATGGTGTATCTGGCCAACGAACTACGCCATGGCGGGCTCGCCCCCGCCGACGCACCGAGCATGGTCGATCGAATCGCACAGGCCCACAACGGCATCCACGAGTACATCCACTCCGTGCAGCCGGGCGCCATGGTCACGAGCAACGTCGCCCACCTGCCCGCCGTCGACGACGCGGTGAACGGCCCGCTGCTGGACCGCATCTCGGCGCGCCTGGACTACATCGGGATCGACTACTACTACAGCTTCTCCCCCGCCGAACCGCGCATCCCCGACCCCGGCAAGCTCTGGACCATGCCGTTGCATCCCGAGGGTATCTACTACGTCCTCGAGAACTACGCCCGCAAGTTCCCCGGCCGCCCGCTCTACATCGTCGAGAACGGGATGCCCACCGAGAACGGGCTGCCACGCCCCGACGGCTACACCCGCGCCGATTCGTTGCGCGACACCGTGTACTGGCTGCAGCGGGCCGTGGCCGACGGCATCCCACTGCTCGGCTACAACTACTGGAGCCTCACCGACAACTACGAATGGGGTTCCTACACACCACGATTCGGCCTCTACACCGTCGACGTGCTGACCGATCCCACACTCACCCGCAAGCCCACCGACGCTGTCGCGGCCTACCGGGAGATCACCGCCGCGGGCGGCGTCGGCGACGACTATCGCCCGACACGAGCGCCTGCGCCCTGTTCGGTGGTGAACGGGGTGGCCAGTTGCACCGATCCGGTGACAGTCCCTCGGTAACAGTTCGATACCGGATCGTGTGCTTTACACTCAGGCGGTGTCGAGCGCAACGTCACGACCAGCCCGCGCCGTGAGCGGCAGACAAGCCCGGTGGCAGCCGCACAACGACAGCCGCCGGGAGCGGATCGTGCAGGCGGCGATCGAATTGATCGAGCAGGCGCCGCCGGGTGTCGAGGTGCCGATCGTCCAGATCGCCGAACATGCCGGGCTCGCGAAATCCGTTGTGTACCGGCAGTTCGCGGGCCGCGACGAACTCGACCGGCGCATCCGCAGCGATATCACCGACCGGTTCGTCGGCGATATCGAAGATGCGCTCGACATCGGCGACGGTTCCATCCACCAGATCCTGGTTCGCACGGTCGATGCCGTCGTCACGTGGGTCACCGAGCATCCACGACTGCACGAATTCCTGCGCACCGGGCCGTCGGAGGCCGATCCGGACGTCGACGCGATGAGTTCGCTCATCGCGACACTCGCCGCCTCGACCCGCGCGCTGGTCACCGGACTGGCCGGGGTGGTGGGTGTGGCCGACGACGGCTCGGCCGACGCGATGACCTTCGCGATCGTCTCGATGACCGAGGCGACGGTCACCCGCTGGGCCAACGACCCCGCCCCGGTCCTGTCCAGACAGCAGCTGATCGAGGAGGTCGCCTCCTACGCCTGGCACGTGGTCGACGGCGTAGCCCGGCGCCACGGACTCACCCTCGACGCCGAACAACCCCTCACCACGGTCATCACCCAGCTGATGACCAACGGCGATTGAGGCGGCTCACGCCGCCCTGCGCGCACTCCGCTCCGGCTCGCTGCGGTAGCGCGACAGCGGCCCGTCGATGCCGAGCGCCTTCCATACCTGCTTGGCGACGGGGTTCATCATGCCCAGGTCGTCGGCCAGCTTCCGCACGTCGGCGAAGTAGCCCGCCAGGACGTGCTGCGAGTGCTCCGACTTCCAGAAGGCCTCACGGATGACCTCGCGCGGGATGTCGAACTGCTTGGCGAACGAACGGGGCGGAGCCATGATCTCGCCGGCCAGCCAGCGCATCGCGATCGGGAACGCCACCGAACACACGCCGCGGTTGAACTTGCCCATCCGCCCGATGTGGGCGGCGAGGAAGTCGTGGGCGAAGGAGATGTGCCGCGCTTCCTCGGCGATGTGGATCTCCATGGTGCGCACCACCATCGGCGGCAGGTTCGCGCCCGCGCGGAGCATGGCCTTCTGATAGTGGTCGATCGGTTCCTCGCCGCCGAGGATGCCGATGAACAGGATCGTGTGCGCGTAGCCGCCCGCCACGCCGATGAACGGCGAGAGTGCCTTGAACAAGGGCCGCATGCCGGGTACATCCACACCGATGCGGTTCACCAGTTCCTGGAACATCTGGATGTGGTTGCACTCTTCGGTCATCTCGTGCAAGCAGTACCGGAACTCGGGAGAGCCGTTCGGCAGCTTCATGATGTACTGCATCATCCCGCGGATCAGGATGCTCTCGAACGCCGCGCCGACCCTGATCGCGTTCGCGGTGCGCCACTTGCCGATCTCGATCTGCCGCTCCAGCGGCTGCTCGCGGTACCACCGCGTGGCACCGAGCGGATCGTATTCGGACGACAACACCCAGCGCGGGTCGTTCGGGTCGAGAGCCAGCTCCGGCGAATCCCAGTCGATATCGAGGTAGGGATCGAAATGCCGGTCGACGGACCCCTGAGACAGGGTCGCCAGGGCATCGCGGTATTCCTCGCTGATGAGTCCGCCACGGCTCGATTCGGTCAGCGTCATCGGTGCCTCCTCGGTTCGCGTCGATGCGCACGGCAGTGTCAACCGTCACATCGTCGTACTCAGAGTAACTGAGACTCGAGGTCTCACACAACCCCCGTGCGCGGCGCGTCCGAATCGAGATCGATGATCTATTCGACCAGCAGAACAACCAGTTGACGGGCCAGTTCCGCGTCCGCGGGGCCGCCGCGCCAGATCAGTGGGCGACGGGGATCGAGGCGGTCGAGCGCATCGGGCAGGGAGCTGAACACCCGCTCCGCGCGGACTACGCATACCTGGGGCATGTCTTCCGACACGGCGGGACCGCCGTCCACTTCCAGGGCGAGCGAACCGGTCGAGGCATCGCCGGCGACAGCGTCGCGGACTACCGCGTCGCCATTGCTCGCCGCGCCGCCCCCGTGCACTACGGCGTGACCCGGCGCGCCGGCCCAATGGTCGAGCCACGCCGGACCGGGCTCGACGGCGGCGAGTACGGTGCGCACGCTCATCCCGTAGAGCACGTCGGCCACGGCGGCGGGCAGACCCGTGGTGTCGACCAGGCGCACCAGCGAGCCCTGCTCGCGCAGCCGTTCGACGAAGCGGGCGAGTACGGCGGCGCGTTCGGCCGGGTCGGCGTCGGCCGGGCGACCCGATGAGCGACGAACCGTCACCCGTCGCGCGTCGTCGGGTAGGTCGAGCAGCCCGTCGCGGACGCGGCGCAAGATCTCCTCGCGAGAATTCACTCGGGCACCCCCCGTTCGGCGGCGGTACCGGTGGGCCCGCCGTTCACACATCTCTCACCCCACATACCGCAGGAATCACCTCCTTCGCTACCGTACCGACCGGTCCCTCGGGAGTAGCGACGGCGCCACGTGGGGAAAGTCATGTCGATCAGCCGACCGGGGGTGAGCCCGCCGTCTCCCGGCGCGCCTCGGCAGCCTCCTCGGCGGCCCGGTTCACCTCGGCGGCCAGCGTGGTGCCACCGACCTCCCAGGCCATGGCGAGCAGCCGTTCGCGGAAGCGGGTCAGGTCGACACCGAGGTCCTCGCCGGCGTAGCCGCCCGCCGCGTCGCGGACCGCGCGGACCACCTCGTCGGCAAGCGCGGCCATCCGCGAGCGGATCATGGTGCGCAGTTCGCCGCTGAGCGGGATGTCGATACCGACGTCGTAGAGGACGAGGGCGCCCTTGAGCATCGGGCGGTCCGGCACGTACCACCGTTCGCCGCGGCGCTCCAGATAACCGACGGCGATCAGTTCGGTCAGCACGTCCGAGCCACGGTCGCCGAGCAGGGCGGCGAGTTCGGCGTCGTCGATCTCCGCGCTGCGTTGCGCGGCCTGGGCCGAACGCGGGTCGAACAGCGTGCGCCAGTTGCCGCTGGTCGGTTCGGCGTCGAAGACCTCACGGATGGCGTCGAGCCGCAATCCGCGGCCCTGCATGGCGACGATGTCGCGCAATCGGTCCAGATGCTCGTCGGAATACACCACTTCCTTGCCTGCGCGCCCGGGCTTGGGCAGGACGCCGAGCGAGTGGTAATAGCGGATCGTGCGCGCCGCGACGCCGCTGGCGTCGGCGAGTTCCGCGCGGGTGTATCGAGGCACGCGACCAGCATAGGGGCCGGGCCCCGTGCGGACTTTGACAGTGCTGGCTGTCGGCGTTAGCGTTACCGGCGTCACTGTCGACATCATCGAGGAGCTCTTCTATGTCCGAGCGAACCACCGACTTCGACGTCTTGATCGTCGGTTCCGGATTCGGCGGCAGTGTCACCGCGCTGCGACTGGTGGAGAAGGGCTACAAGGTCGGCGTGCTGGAGGCGGGCCGCCGCTTCGCCGACGACGAACTGCCGAAAACCAGCTGGGACCTGCGTAAATTCGTGTGGGCACCCAAGCTCGGCTGCTACGGCATCCAGCGCATCCACCCGCTGCGCGACGTGCTCATCCTCGGCGGCGCCGGTGTCGGCGGTGGTTCGCTGAACTACGCCAACACCCTCTACGTTCCGCCGGAGCCGTTCTTCCAGGACGCGCAGTGGCGCGACATCACCGACTGGCGAGCCGAACTCACGCCGTACTACGAGCGGGCCAAGAAGATGCTCGGCGTGGTGCAGAACCCGCACATGACGCCCGCCGACGAGATCTTCAAGGCCGTCGCCGAGGACATGGGCGTGGGCGACACCTTCGTCCAGACGCCGGTCGGTGTCTTCTTCGGTGAGCCGGGCAAGACCGTCGCCGATCCGTACTTCGGCGGGGCAGGCCCCGAGCGCACCGGCTGCATCGAATGCGGTGACTGCATGGTGGGCTGCAAGTTCGGCGCCAAGAACACGCTGGTGAAGAACTACCTCTACCTCGCGGAAAAGGCGGGCGCACAGGTCATTCCGATGACTACCGTTTCGGCGCTGCGTCCGCTGCCCGACGGCACGTGGGACGTCGCCACCGAGCGCACCGGCGCCTGGGTGCGCAAGGACCCCAAGACCTACACCGCCAAGCAGGTGGTGCTCGCCGCGGGCACGCTCGGCACCCAGAAGCTGCTGCACGCGATGCGCGACGAGGGTGCGCTGCCCAAGATCTCCGACCGGCTCGGCCTGCTCACCCGCACCAACTCCGAGTCCATCGTCGGCGCGGCGACCAAGACGCTCGCGCCCGGCCAGGACTTCACCAAGGGTGTCGCGATCACGTCCTCGATCCACCCCACCCCCGACACCCATGTCGAACCGGTCCGCTACGGCAAGGGCTCCAACTCGATGGGCATGCTGCAGACCCTGATGGTCGACGGCGGCGGGCGCGTGCCGAGGTGGCTGCGGTTCCTGTGGCTGGTGATCACTCACCCGCTCACCTTCTTCGGCTTCATGAGCGTGCGGAACTGGAGCGAGCGCACCATCATCTCGCTGGTCATGCAGCACCTGGACAACTCCATCACCACCTACACCAAGCGCGGGCTGTTCGGTCGCAAGCTCACGTCCAAACAGGGCCACGGGCAACCGAATCCGACGTGGATCCCGGCGGGCAACGAGGTGACGCGCCGGGTGGCGGACAAGATCGGCGGCGTCGCGGGTGGTACCTGGGGCGATGTGTTCAATGTGCCGATGACGGCGCACTTCCTGGGTGGTGCGGCGATCGGTGCCGATCCGGAGCACGGCGTGATCGACGCCTACCACCGCGTGTTCGGCTACCCGACGCTCAGCGTTGTCGACGGTGCGGCGGTGTCGGCCAATCTCGGGGTGAACCCGTCGCTGACGATCACCGCGCAGGCCGAGCGTGCGGCCGCCTACTGGCCCAACAAGGGTGAGGTCGACACCCGCCCCGCACAGGAAGCGGGCTACCGCCGGATCGACCCGGTCGCGCCGAAGCAGCCGGTGGTCCCCGCGGGTGCGCCCGCCGCGCTGGTCTTGCCGATCGTCGAGATCCGCAATCCGGAGAAGACAGCGGGCTGACAACCGAAACAAGGCCCCGGACAAGCGGTTTCGCACCGCCGGTCCGGGGCTTTGTTCGTTCAGAGGGCGTTGATGCGCGCCAGCGCCTCGAACGCCAGATCGGCGGCCTGCCACAGCGCGGCGACCTCGGCCCGGATCGTGGGCGCCAGCGCGGGGTCCTGAAGCGCGAGTCCGTTGCTGAAGATCACCACGTTCGCACCGAGGTCGGCGGCGATCAGCATCTGTTCGGTGGCCACACCCGCGCCGAACAGCTGATCGAGGCCCTCCCCCACGAAATAGAACCGCCACAGCGGCCCGAGGTCGGCACCGTAGACGGCTTTGGTCCGGTCGACGATCACCTCACCGACCGAGGCGATGCCTGCGACGATCTTGAAATAGTCCGGTGCGTGCTCGGGACGACTCCCGACGGCGGCCACCGAATACGTCAGGTCGACGGTCAGGTGCGCGTTGTAGCCGGCCATCGCCGTGCGTGCCCGCGAGGCGCCGCAGTCCTTGGCGAGGGCGAAATAGTGCGCCCACTGCGGTTCGACGACGCCGCCGGAGAATTCGGCGTGCAGATTGTCGAGGAAGCGGCGCAGCAGTTCGATACTGATGGAGTGCGCGTATTCGCGGTCGAGGAAGGCCGCGGGATCTCGTTGCATCGGCATCACCGCGGTGGATTCCACGCCGTCGAGGCCGATCGCGAACAGCCCACGCAGATCCCGGTGCTCGACGAGGATCTCGGTGATCCGGTGATGCCTGTCGACGGCGTCCTCCAGCCGGGCCAGGGTATCGCCGCCCGCTATCTCGGAAGTGTCCGAGAGCCGGGCGATCTCGCCGATATCGGCCTGCGAGAGGGTCGAGCCGCACGCGGTGTCGGTTACCGCGCCGGCCGGTCCCGCGACCAACCCGGGCAGAGCCATGATCCCGACCGCGACAGCCGCGACTATTCCACTCCCGATACGCATCCTGCGATTCCACCATCTCCCGCCCCGATCCGCTGTGCGACGCACCCGGATCGACAAGTTCGCCGAGGCGTGCAGGTGCCACGGAAACTGCTGACCAGCAGGCCCGTTCAGTAGCGGGCCTGCTGCGGCAGCCCAAGTGTTCGCGGCCGTCAGATCAGGCGGATGCTCGCGATCATCTTCTTGGCGTCGTCGGCGGACAGTTCGCCGGTGGTGCCTCGGTCGACCAGGATGGCCATGACCATCGGCAGACCCGCCGACTTCTCGAAGGCGAAGGTGTACACGGAGTACGTGGTCGTGGTGCAACCCGGTCGCGCCGGTGTCCACGAGCCCGAGCTCTCGACGAACTGCCCGGTCAAGCCGCTCTTGGTGGTGAGCGACGTGGGGGCGGTGATTTTGCCACCTGTCGAATCGGAGTAGCCGCCCTCGGCCGCGATCCTGGCCGCGGTGGTCGCGGCCTCGGGCAGTGTGTTCTCCGTACTGAGGGCGATCCCCGCGAGTCCTCGGTAGGCCGAACCGGGACAGTAGTTCTCGCCTTCGGAGGCCTTTCCGGTACCCGCGAACATTCCGCTCAGACCGAGGATCACCACCGAGTCCGACTCCGAGGCGATCTGCCAACTCGACGGCACGTCGTAAGCGATGCGCTCGTCAGCGAGCAGCACACCCTTCCAACCCGGCGTCACCGGTGCGGTGCTGGTGCCGGTGGGCGGCGCGGTCTGCGTGGTGGTCGTCGGCGCGGCGATCGCCGCCTCGTCATCGCCACGGGTTCCGATCACCACCGCGGTCACGATCACCACGGCCAGCACCAGCACCACGGCCCCGATCCCGATCAGCAGACCGGCATTACCCTTGCGCGGCGGCTGCGGCGCATACCCATAGGTCTGCCCGTGGTGCGGAAACGGCAGAGACATGCTCGGCCCGAGCCCCTGCTGCGGAATTCCATGCTGCGAGTCGGGAATTCCGTATCCACCCGGCTGCCCATAACCCTGTGGCGCCCCAGGGTAGCCCTCCGGCCCCGGCAGCATTCCCGGCTGCGGGCCCGGCATTGCCCGGTAGAGCACAGGCTGCTGGAATGCCCCGGACCCCTGCTGTCCGGATGCCTGCGGGAAGGCCTCCGACCCCTGCGGCGTACCGGGCTGCGGAAACGCACCTGACCCCTGCGGCACACTCGATTGAGGGAACACCCCCAAGCCGTGCGGTTGCTGAAACGGACCAGGCCCCTGTGGAGCGAGGATCGTCGGATCCCCGTGCGGTGGTTGCGGAATCGCGGGCTGAGAAGTAGACCCGGACGACGCCGGATACTCGCCCGGCGGCGGCGCGAACGCACCCGGCTGCCCACCCACACCGTCCGGCGGATCCGCGGGTGCCCCCTCGGACGCACCCGGCGCCCCCGCCGACTCCCACCAGCGATCGACGTTGTCTGCCACGTCCCAGTCCTTCCTCACACCCGCCTCGCCGATCTCCCTCGAGCAGGCGTCCCGCTCAGCGTAACGGCGCAACCCCGCCGACGAGAGCCGCGCGTGCCTCTGCAGGTACCTGCCATCCCACTCATGGACGGCTGATCACCACGCTCCTATGGCGCGAAATCGGCCGAAATTCCGCCATGAGAGCGTGGTGGTCTTGGTCTAGGCGCATGCCCGTCCCGACGTGCGGAGAGGGGCCGATCGGGCGACTAGAGCGTGGACGACGTGATCTGGTCGGCCGCGGCGGTGGTGGCGGCTCCGAGGGCGGTGACCTGGGCGGCGGTGAGGCGGGAGTCGGGGCAGGTTACTACCGAGGCGATGACGGTCCCGGTGGAGTCGCGGATGGGGGCGGCGACGGTGAGGACGGCGTTGTCGGGCCCGAGCTCTCCGGGCAGGTAGTCGATCGTGATGAGTTCGGTGATCACCGAACCGAGCTGGGCGCGCAGGGCGGCGGTGATCGGTGTGTCACGCAGGGCCGCAAGGGCTTCCAGCATCGGTGTCGAATCGTCGACCAGGCGCTCGACGGAATAGCCGCGGGCGCGGATCTCGGTGAGGACGTGTGCGAGGCGCTCACGGTGTGTGGGGTCGGCGTTGGCGAGCCAGGCGCGTTGTTCGGATACCGGTGCCCAGGCGACGAATTCGCGGCAGACGGGTGGGGCGAGCGGCAGCCGACGGCCGGGCCGGATCCAGGTCGCCGACGGGTCGCCGACGAGTTCGGTGACCACGATGTTCGCCCCGTCGCGTTCGGCGAGGAAGACCGGTGCCGACACCTGGTCCGACAGCGCGCGCAGGACGGGGGCGGCGGTGCGGCGCAGTGGGAACGCGGCTTCGGCGCGACGGGCGACGGTGAGCAGCCGCAGGCCGATGCCGTAGCAGCCGTCGCCGTCGCGCACGGTCCACCCGTCGGCGGTGAGCTGGGTGAGCACGGCGTGGGCGGTGGCGCGGGAGATCCCGGCTTCGCGCACGATGCGGGCCAGCGTGAGCCGCTCGGTGGCGTGGCGCGAGAGCAGCTCGAGCACCTTCACCACCCGCTGGGTCGGGGCCGAGACAACGCTCGAATCCGGTTCGGCCGACGCCGGATCCGACGTCACCTCTTGACCGGTGCTCTCGGCCCGGCTTATCGTCGGTGTCATAATACCGAACGATAGCGTCGATTATTCGACAGCGCAACCCCGGGCGTGAGCCCGCCGGGAAGGTGGACAGTGCAGACGGGATACGAGTTGACGCACCTGGCGGCCCTGGAGGCCGAAGCGGTGCACATCCTGCGCGAGGTGGCGGCCACCTTCGAACGACCGGTGCTGCTGTTCTCCGGCGGGAAGGATTCGGCGGTGCTGCTGCATCTGGCGCGGCGCGCGTTCTGGCCCGCGCCACTGCCGTTCCCGCTGCTGCACGTGGACACCGGCCACAATTTCGACGAGGTGCTCGCGTTCCGCGACCGCACCGCCGAGCGCACCGGCGCCCGCCTGCTCGTCGCGAAGGTCCAGGACGACATCGATGCGGGCCGCGTGGTCGAACGCCCCGGCGGCACCCGCAACCCCTTGCAGACCACCACCCTGCTGCGCGCCATCGGCGAGCACCGTTTCGACGCCGTGTTCGGTGGCGCACGCCGCGACGAGGAGAAGGCACGCGCCAAGGAACGGGTGTTCAGCTTCCGCAACCGTTTCGGCGAATGGGAGCCGCGCGCCCAGCGTCCCGAGGTGTGGAACCTCTACAACGGCAGGCACCAGCCGGGCGAGCACATCCGGGTGTTCCCGCTGTCGAACTGGACCGAGCTCGACGTGTGGGAATACATCGACCAGGCGGCCGTCGAGCTGCCCTCGCTGTACTACGCGCACCGCAGGCGGGTGATCGAGCGCGACGGAATGCTGCTGTCCGCGACCCGTTTCGTCACCGAGGCACCCGGCGAGCGCGCCTTCGAGGCCACTGTGCGTTTCCGCACCGTCGGCGATGCCACGTGTACCGGCTGTGTCGAAAGCACCGCCACCACCCCGACGCAGGTGATCGCGGAGATCGCGGCCACCCGGCTCACCGAGCGCGGCGCCACCCGCGCCGACGACCGGATCTCCGAGACCGGGATGGAAGACCGCAAGCGAGAGGGCTATTTCTGATGCGCCGCAACCTGTTACGCCTGGCCACCGCGGGCAGCGTGGACGACGGGAAGTCCACCCTCATCGGTCGCCTGCTCTACGACTCGAAGTCCCTGTTCGACGACCAGCTCGCCAACATCGAGCGCCTCAGCACCGAAAGGGGCAGTGCCACCACCGATCTCGCGCTGCTCACCGACGGTTTGCGGGCCGAACGCGAGCAGGGCATCACCATCGATGTCGCCTACCGCTACGTGACCACCCCGCGCCGCAAGTTCGTCATCGCCGACACTCCGGGTCATGTGCAGTACACGCGCAATATGGTGACCGGCGCGTCCACCGCCGATCTCGCCCTGATTCTGGTCGACGCCCGCACCGGCGTCAGCGAGCAGACCCGCCGTCATGCCTTCCTCGCCACCTTGCTCGGCGTCCCGCATCTGGTGGTGTGCGTGAACAAGATGGACCTGGTCGACTGGTCGGAGGAACGTTTCACCGAGATCAGGGAGGAATTCTCCGCGTTCGCCGCGAAATTGACCGTCGGAGACCTCAGTTTCGTACCCGTCTCGGCCCTGCACGGCGACAACGTGGTCGACAGCTCACCGCATCTGGCCTGGTATCCGGGTCCGCCGCTGCTGCGTCACCTCGAAGACGTGCACATCGCCTCGGACCGCAACCTCATCGACGCACGGCTCCCCATCCAGTACGTGATCCGCGCCGAGCAGGGATCGGCGCAACGCAGTTACGCGGGCACCGTGGCGGGCGGCATCTTCAAACCGGGCGACGAGGTGGTGGTCCTGCCCGCCGGTCACGCCTCGCATGTGCGGGAGATCTGGGGACCGGGCGGCACCAAGGTCGAGGAGGCGTTCACCGGGATGGCGATCTCGCTGACCCTCGAGGACGACATCGACATCGGCCGGGGTGACCTGCTCGCCCGCCCGGGCAACTCCCCGCACCAGAGCACCGAACTCGACGCCATGCTGTGCTGGTTCTCCGAGACCGCCCGGCTGCGCGCCGGCGACAGCCTGCTCGTCCGCACGGCCGCGCAGACCGCGCAGGCCGAGGTCGTGGCCATCGACTACCGGCTCGACGTGAATACCCTGCACCGCGTGTCGGAGGTGGAGGCGTTGTCGCTCAACGACATCGCCCGGGTCCGGTTGCGTGCCCGTCGTCCGCTGCTGTCGGATCCGTACCGGGAGAACCGGCGCACGGGCAGCTTCATCCTCATCGATCCGCGCACCGACGAGACGGTCGCGGCAGGGATGGTCACCGGTCGCGAAACGGTCGAGGTGTCGAGCACACGCACCGGTCCGGTGACGTGGCATCGCTCGGCGGTGACGCGTGCCGAGCGCACACACCTCGGGGCGACGATCTGGCTGACCGGCCTGTCGGGTTCGGGGAAGTCGACCGTCGCCGTGGAACTCGAACGCCTGCTCGTCGAAGCCGGGCGCCCCGCCTACCTGCTCGACGGCGACAATCTGCGCCACGGCCTCAACTCCGGACTCGGCTTCTCCCCCGCCGATCGGGACGAGAACGTGCGCCGGGTCGCCGAGGTCGCCGCCCTGTTCGCCGACTCCGGAACGGTCGCGGTCGTGTCGGTCATCAGCCCGTTCGCCGCGCAACGCGACCACGCCCGCACCGTGCACACCGACCGGGAGCTGCCATTCCACGAGGTGTTCGTCGACACCCCGCTGGCCGAATGCGAACGCCGCGACCCGAAGGGCCTCTACGCCAAGGCCCGTGCGGGCGAGCTGCCCGGTTTCACCGGCATCGGCTCTCCCTACGAGCGGCCCGCGCAACCCGACTTGGTCATCACCCCCGACCTCGGCTCCCCCGCCGAGATCGCCGCCCATATCCTCCGAGAGCTAGGGATCACAGTCCGTTGAACCAACCGAGTACCACCACCGCCGACACGGGCGCACCGCCTGATTCGCTCACCGCCCCGTTCCTCGCCGCTGTCGCGCAGGCCGAAACGCTGATCGCCGGTGCGGAATTCGTGCGCAGCGACGCCGACCGCGCCGAAGGCTACGACTACCTGGCCGCCGGTATCGCCGCCTGCCTCCGCCTCTCGGGGGCCCACGGCACCTCGCACCCCTACTTCGTGTCTTCCACCGGCCCGTACGCCAAGATGGGCCTGGACAACCCGGACACCCTCTACTACCACGCGAATATCGAGCCGACGGCCGAGTATGTGGTGAGCGGGGTGCGTGGCAGCACCGTCGACCTGAGTTTTCAGGTGCTCAAGGGTGACTACACAGCCACCGACGTGCCCGGTGGTGCCGATGCCTTCGACGACCGACGAATCCCGATCGCCCCGGACGGCAGCTTCTCGATCCGGTTCGGTCCGGCGAAAGCCGATGCGGGCGAGGACTATTTCCCGCTCGGCGAGGGCGCCTCGATGCTCGCGGTCCGCGAGGTCTACAGCGACTGGACCGAACGCAAGGGCTCCATCCGCATTGAACGGGTCGACACCGTCGGCACCGCACCGGACGAACCGGATCTGGCCCGGTTGCGCAAGCGCTACCGGGCCGCCGGGAACATGCTGCTCACCCGGGTGCACACCTGGTTCAACTTCCCCAAGTGGTTCTATCTCGACCTGCCGGTGAACACCCTCACCGCACCGCGGCTCACCCCGGGCGGTCTCAGCACCCAGTACTCCTCGGTGGGACATTTCGACCTCGCCGACGATCAGGCCCTGGTGATCACGGTGCCGAAATCCGACGCGCCGTATCAGGGGTTCCAGCTGGGCAGCCTCTGGTACATCTCACTGGATTACGTGAACCATCAGACGAGCCTCAATCATGCCCAGGCACAGGTGGATCCGGACGGCATGATCCGCATGGTGGTGAGCAACCGCGATCCCGGCATCACGAACTGGATCGAGACCACCGGCCGCACGCGGGGCATTCTGCAGTTCCGGTGGCAGCGCACCGATCGGCCGATGACCGAAGCCGACGGCCCGGGTGTGGAACTCGTCGACGTCGCCGATGTCGCCGCGCACCTGCCGTACTACGACAACAACCGGATCGACGCCGCCGCGTGGCGTGACCGGATCGCCGCCCGGCAGCGGGCTTTCGCCGAGAGGATGTTGGGATGAGCCTGCTGGACGGGAAAGTTGTCGTCGTCTCCGGTGTGGGGCCGGGGCTCGGCCGGTCGATCTGCACCGAAGCCGCGGCGGCGGGTGCGAAGGTGGTCCTCGCAGCTCGCACCGAATCGCGGCTGCAGGAGGTGGCCGCCGAGATCGACGGCGAAACGCTCTGTGTGCCTACCGATATCACCGACGACACCGCGGTGCAGCACCTCGTGTCGCGCACGGTCGAGAAATTCGGTCGAGTCGACGCACTGGTGAACAACGCCTTCTCGGTGCCCTCGATGAAGCCGCTCGAACGCACCGACTACGACCAGATCCGCGACAGCCTCGATCTCACCGTGCTCGGCGGTCTGCGGATGACGCAGGCGTTCACGCCCGCCCTGTCGGAGTCCAACGGCGCCGTGGTGATGATCAATTCGGCGGTGGTGCGCCACAGCGAACCCCGCTACGGCAGCTACAAGCTCACCAAGGCCGCGCTGCTGGCGATGTCGCAGACCCTCGCCACCGAACTGGGCGGCAAGGGCATCCGGGTGAACAGTGTGCTGCCCGGCTACATCTGGAGCGACCAGTTGAAGTGGTACTTCGGCCAGATCGCCGAGAAGTACGGCATCACCGTCGACCAGGTCTACGAACAGACCGCTGCCCGTTCCGATCTGAAGCGGCTGCCCGAGCCGGCCGAGATCGCCCGCGCCGTGGTGTTCCTCGCCTCGGACTGGGCGAACGCGATCACCGGCCAGACCCTCGACGTCAACTGCGGCGAATACCATAACTGATCAGGAGTTTCCCTCGATGACTGTGCGCACCGATGTCGGCACCGTAGCCGACCTGCACGCCTCGGCAACCAAACTCACCGGCCTCACCGATTTCGGCTCCGACGATTACACCGAAGCCCTCGGGGTGCTGCTCGATTCCTATCGCGACGAGGCCGGGCTCACCGAGCTCGGGTCCAAGATGTCGCGGTTCTTCCTGCGCGGCACCTTGGTCGCTCGTGCGCTGAGCGAGGCCGCGTGGGCCGCGAATCCGGGTTTCGCCGAAACACCGGTCACCCGACCGATTTTCGTCACCGGGTTGCCGCGCACCGGCACCACCGCACTGCACCGCCTGCTGGCGGCCGACCCCGCCAACCAGGGGCTGGAGATGTGGCTGACGGACTTCCCGCAGCCCCGCCCGCCACAGGAGAGTTGGGCGGACAATCCCGCCTATCAGCAGATCGATGCGGGGCTGCGTCAGCATCAAGTGCAGAACCCGGAATTCATGGGCCTGCATTACATGAGCGCCGCCGACGTCGAGGAATGCTGGCAGTTGCTCCGCCAGTCCGTGATGTCGCACTCCTACGAGTGTCTGGCCTACCTGCCGAGCTATTCGCAATGGCTCACCACTCAAGACTGGACGCCCGCCTATGCCCGGCACCAGCGCAACCTGCAGCTCATCGGGATGAACGACGCCCGCCGGTGGGTGCTCAAGAATCCCAGTCACCTGTTCTGTCTGGACGCCCTGCTCGCCGTCTACCCCGACGCGGTCGTCATCCAGACCCATCGCGACCCCGCGACCGTGATCCCCTCGGTCTGCAGCCTCAACGAGCACGCCACCCGTGGCTGGTCGACCGTCTTCACCCCGGAGGTCATCGGCCGCACGCAACTCGACCTGTGGTCGCGCGGGTTGCGCGAGTTCACCGCCGCGCGCGCCCGCCACCCCGAGGCCCACTTCATCGATATCGACTTCGACGACCTGCGCTCCGACCCCGTGGGCACCGTCGAGACGATCTACCGGTCGATCGGCACCGAGCTCACCCCGCAGGCCCATGCGGCCGTCCTCGCCCTGGACGCCGAAAGCCGCACGGGCGCACGCAAACCCACCCACCACTACTCACTCGCCGACTACGGACTCACCGAGGACATGGTCGCCGAGCGCTTCTCCGGCTGATCGCGGGGACGGCGGGTCTAGCGGGCGCTCCACCCGCCGTCCATCACATACGACGACCCGGTCACCATGCCCGCCGCGTCCGAGGCCAACCACGCCACCAGCTGGGCCACCTCCTCGGGCTCGATCAGGCGTTTGATCGCGCTCTCGGTGAGCAGCACCTGTTCGACCACCTGCTGTTCGGGGATGCCGTGGACGAGGGCCTGGTCGGCGATCTGCTTGTCCACCAACGGTGTTCGCACATATCCGGGGTTCACGCAGTTGCAGGTGACGCCGTGCGGGCCGCCCTCGAGCGCCGTCACCTTCGACAGACCCTCCAGCCCGTGCTTGGCCGTGACGTAGGCGACCTTGAACCGGGAGGCACGCAGCCCGTGCACCGAGGAGATGTTGACGATGCGGCCGAACCCGTTGCGGTACATGTGCGGCAATGCCGCGCGGATCAACAGGAACGGCGCCTCCACCATCAGCGTTTGCATGGTCCGGAACCGTTCGGGCTCGAACTCCTCGATGGGGCTGACGGTTTGGATACCCGCGTTGTTGACGAGGATGTCGGTGTCCAGGCGCAGCTCGACGAGTGCGTCGACGTCACGCAGGTCGACACACCAGGCGTGGCCGCCGATCTCGTGGGCGACGGCTTTCGCGCCGTCACCGTCGAGATCGGCGACGGTCACCTCGGCGCCGCGGGCGGCGAGGACCCGCGCGCACGCGGCGCCGATCCCGCTCGCGGCGCCGGTGACCAGCGCGGTGCGACCGGTGAGGTCACTCATGCCGCGAGCCTTTTCGGTGCGTCGGTGTCGGCCAGATCGACCGTTTCCAGGTCGATCCCGCGCGTCTCCCGCGCACACAGCACCGCGATCACCGTGACCGTCGCCGCCACCGCGAGATAGACCGCGATCGGCACCGACGAACCATAGGAGTCGAGCAGGCGCACCGCGATGATCGGCGCCAGCGAACCGGCCACGATCGAGGTCACCTGATATCCCAGCGACACACCGGAATACCGCATTCGGGTGGGGAACATCTCGGCCATCATGGCGGGCTGACCGGCGTACATGAACCCGTGGAAGACGAGGCCGACGATGATGGCGGACAGGATCACCACGCTGTGCCCGCTGTCCATCATCGGGAACGCGAAGAACCCCCACGTTCCGCCTGCGACGGCACCGGCCAGGTACACCGGCCGACGCCCGATCCGGTCACCGAGGTATCCGGCGAGCGGGATCACCGCGATGTGTACGGCGTGGGCGACGAGCAACCACCACAGGATCGTGGTCGTATCGGCGTGTACCTGCACCTTGAGGTAGGTGATGGAGAAGGTGACCACCAGGTAGTACATGATGTTCTCGCCGAAGCGCAGCCCCATGGCAGTGAAAACCCCACGCGGGTAACGGCGCAACACCTCGAACGGGCTGAACGAGGTGGCCTTGGTGTGCTCGAGCGCCTGCTGGGCGGCCAGGAAGATCGGCGCGTCGGTCACCTTCGTCCGCACGTAGTAGCCGACGAGCACCACCACCGCCGACAGCCAGAACGCGACCCGCCAACCCCAGCTCAGGAACGCCGCGTCCGACAGCGTCGAGGTTAGCACCAGCAGCACGATGGTGGCGAGCAGATTGCCCGCGGGCACTCCCGCCTGCGGCCAGCTCGACCAGAAGGCGCGGCTGCGGCTGGGGCTGTGCTCGGCGACCAGCAGCACCGCGCCGCCCCATTCACCACCGACCGCGAAGCCCTGGACGAAACGCAGTGTGACGAGCAGTGCCGGCGCCCAGTAACCGATCTGGGCGAAGGTGGGCAGACAGCCCATCAGGAACGTCGCCGCGCCGACGAGCACGAGACTCGTCTGCAGCAGCTTCTTGCGCCCGTATCGGTCACCGAAATAGCCGAAGACGATGCCGCCGAGCGGGCGCGCCGCGAAACCGACCGCATAGGTGACGAACGCGGCGAGGATCGCGTCCAGGTCGCTGGTCCCCTTCGCGAAGAACACCTTGCTGAACACCAGGGTGGCGGCGGTGCCGTAGAGGAAGAATTCGTACCACTCGACGACGGTGCCGGCCATCGAGGCGGTCACCACCCGCCGTAGCCCGGATGGTGTCTCCTCCGGTGTGTCACCGGTGGGCCGGGTCGTGCTGCTGACGCTCATCGCACTACTCCTTCACGCGCTGTGAGCTGACTCACATTCCATGCGAGGAGTATTCGTGCAGAAGCATTTCGGTCGCAATGCCCAGTTTCGCAGCGGCAATCTGCGAATATGCAGATATGAGCCGTTCCGTCGCGTCGTCCGGGCGCAGGCCGAGTGCCGATGATTTGCTCGTACTGCTCGCCGTCGGCCGGTCGGGACGGTTCGTCACAGCCGCAGCCGAACTCGGCATCAACCACACCACCATTTCCCGGCGCATCGCCGCCCTCGAGGCGGCCGTGGGCGGACGGGTTCTCACGAAAGTGGCAGGCGGTTGGGAGCTCACCGATCTCGGTCGCGAAGCCCTCGTAGCTGCCGAGACGGTCGAAGCCGCCGTGCGTTCACTCGGTTCCTCCGGCGGGGAACGCACGCTCGAAGGAGTGGTGCGGCTCTCGGCGACCGACGGGTTCAGCGCCTACCTGGCCGCACCGTCGGCGGCGCGGGTACAGCGCCGCCACCCCGGCATCGCGGTGGAGATCGTCGCCGCCACCCGCCGCGCATCCACCCAGCGAACCGGCCTCGATCTCGAGGTGGTCGTCGGCAGACCCCAGGTACACCGCGCCGAGGCCATCGAACTCGGCGACTACTGCCTCGGCCTCTACGCCGCCCGGGACTACCTCGACGCCCACGGCGCCCCCACCACCATCGACGACCTCGCCCGTTATCCGCTTGTCTATTTCATCGAGTCGATCCTGCAGGTCGACGACCTCGACGTGGCAACCAGCTTCGCGCCGACCATGCGCCAATCCGTCTCCTCCACCAACGTTTTCGTCCACGTGGAGGCCACCCGCGCGGCCGCCGGTATCGGCCTGCTCCCCTGCTTCATGGCCGATCGCCACCCCGACCTCGTCCGGGTCCTGGCCGACGAAGTGCGGGTCCAGCTCACCTATTGGCTGGTCACCCGGCCCGAGACCCTGCGCCGCCCCGAGGTCGCCGCCGTGGTCGATGCCCTGCGCACCACCGTCCGCGAATGCCGAGCCACCCTCCTCGGCATCCCCGAAGGGTGAAGGTCGCGATCCCTTCGATCGATCGGCTGACGGCCCATGTTCTGGATGATGTAGCGCAGGACGGTGCCGCGCCGCAGCAGGTTGTCCACGGTCGGTCAGTGCCAAGGCCCTGACGCGCAAACCTGTTGTCACCCTGTGGGGCAGGGGTTTACGAAAGTACGGCCGGGGAGGGTGTTCGACCACTCTTGCGCGGTGATGGGTGCGGTGCCGGTGGCGCAGATGCGCGCGGCTTCGGTGGTGGCGTCGGTGTGCCAACGGCGCAGGGTGCCGTCGGTGGCGGATTCGACGAGGACGGTTCCACCGGCCGCGAACGCGAGCATTGTCTTCTGCCAGTGTCTTTCGCCGTGGTGCAGGGCGGCGTAGACGGTCGGCGCGTCAGGGTCGGTGTAGTCCCAGATTGCGATGCGGTCCTCGGCGAGATCGTCGACGGCGAGGCGGGTACCGGTGTGGTCGAAGGCGACCGAACCGGCGGGGCCACGTGCGGCGACGGGGATCGGCAGGGGTCGGGGCCCGCCTGGTTCGCCGAGGCGGTAGACGAAGGCTCCGGCGCGGGTGCCGACGGCGAGAATGTTGTCTGTCGTGACGGCCAGAGACATGTCCTGACCAGCCGTGGGCAGGCCGGACAGTTCCGCCACGGGTCGGGCGTCGGGCCCGGCGCTCAGGTCGTAGACCGTGATGTGCCCGGTGCGGTGACTGCCGACGGCCAGCCTCGATCCGTCGGGACTCACGGTGAGTGCGGTCGGATAGCCGTGCCCGAATCGCAGTGTGGACCGGAGCTCGGGGCCGCCGGGCCGGGTCAGGTCCCACAGTTCCACCGATGACGTCAGACCCCGCCCGACGGCCAGGGTGCCGTCCGGGCCGAAGACGACACCTCGCGTGTCGACCAAGCCGTTGTCGATCGGTCGCCCGAACGGCTTCGGGGTCGGATCGGTGATGTCCCAGACCTGGATGGCGCGTTCGTTCAGGATGGCGGCTCGTGTCCCGTCGGGGCTGAGCACCACGGTGTCGAAGAAGCCCGATGGATCGCCGTCCACGGAATCTCGTGCGCCCGCGGGGGTTCTCGACAGTGCGCGCAAGCGCGGCAGCAATGCGTCGGGCAGCACGTCGGGAGGCGGCGCGGATAAGTCTTGGGGAAGTCTGAACAGCGTCCGCGGCCCGAGTTCGGCGGCCTGTCCCGCGAGATCGAAAACGTGCACGGCACGGTCGAATCCGGAGGTCACCAGCGCACGCCCGCCACGGAATACTTCGGCGCGCGCCACGGATCCGCCGGGGAATCGGGCGAGCACCGCGCCGGTGTCGAGATCGAGGAGGCGAGCACGGGAATCACCACCGACAACCACTGCCGTGCGGTCGTCCCCGGTCGGCGCCACGTCGAAGTACTCGTTGGCACCTCGCGACATCGCGCGCAGCGGTTCGGGCCGGGTGATGTCGGCGCCGAGACGCCACCTGGCGATCTCGCCGGGGTTGAGCCCCACCGCGAGCACGTCACCGTCGACATCGACTGACCTGATCTCGGCGCCGTTCGGTCGCTCGACCGACAGCTCGAAAGCGGGACGGGCCGGATCCAGAGCTGTTGGGTCCCAGCCCCGTACGGTCGTCGTCCACTCAGTGTCGGTGATCCGGGAACCGGCGGCGACGAGGACCCGGTCGTCGGCCGCGACGAACGCGTGGTTACCGGGAACAGTCAGCGCGGGCTGCGGCACGGGGTGCGCGGGATCGGCACCGAACCGCCAGGACAGCACCGTTCCACCGTGGGTGCCGATCGCCAACAGGTCGTTGCCCGGACCGAAGGCCAGCGACGAGGGCAGATGATCCGCCAACGCGAATTCGGTTGTCCGCCGCGGATTCTCCGCGATGCTCCACAACACCGCCGAGCGTTCACCGGCCACAGCAAGCCAACGCTGGTCGGCGCTGACGGCCAGTGCCCGCACCGGACCGGCCACCGCCGCGAACGGCGGCATTCGGGTCACCCCGGCATCATCGACCCGCACGAGCTGCACGGTGCCGTCGCCGTTGCCGATCGCGATCATGTCGCCACCGATGCTGGTGGCCAGCCGTGGCGGGTCGATACCGGCCGAGACCGCGTCACCGGAGACCCCGGGCAGGATCCGGATCGGCGTGCCGAGAGCCGAGAACTCCAGCAGGGCCGATCGGGCATCCGTCGTGGCGCTCGTACGCACCGCCGCGAGGGCGACGAGCTGCGACAGCGCGGGGTCGAAGTCGGCACCACCCCGGGCCACGCCCGCGAACAGCCGGGAATTCGACTCGGCTCTGGCAGCGGCATTCTCGGCCCGGACCCGGGCCAGACCGGTCACCGAGAGCACCGCGAGCAGGACGGCGAGCACACCGGCGACAGAGACCAGCCACAGCGCCAGATTCGGTCTGCTGCGCGTGCGCGACACAGCTTCGGTGACCGTCGCGGCCGCCGCGATGCGGTCGAGGAAGTTCTCCGGCGCCTGCCGCCGTGCCTCCTCGTAGCCGGTGGCGGCGACCACCACCCGAAGCGAAGAACGCTGCGCCGCAGCCAGTTTGCCCGCATATCCGCCGACCGGGGTCAGTTCCGTGTCCGACAGGCCCGCCGTCACCGCGCAGGCCGGGTCGAGCCGGCGCACCCGCAGCCACCGGGCCAGCTGGTGGCGCGGGGCCAGGTCGTCGAGCGCGACGGCCATCGCCGCCGCCATCGACGCACCGTTGATGTCGTTCTCGGGCGCGCGACCCGCCCCGGTCACCGACCACAGCACGCACGCGCCGGTCGCGGCAGGCCGGCTCACCTCCCACGCCCGCGCGAGACTGTCGGTGAACTCGCGATCCGCCTGCAGGAACGACATGGCGGCCGGGTCGGGGTGCAACCCGCTCGGGCCTTCGCGCACCTGTTCCAAGCGCAGCACGCCGACTCGTCCGGCGCCCCCGATGTCGACGAACAGCACACTGACCCGGGTGGTCCGCACGGTCGGTGGTCGCCGACCGGCCAGTTCCAGCGCGGTCACGATGCCGTAGCCGCGCGAGGGCCTGCCACCCTGGCCGAGCAGGTGCAGCACCACCTCGGCCAACGGGTCGTCGCCACCGGTGATCGGTCCGGCGGGGAGCAATTGAGTACCGGCCGAATGCAATCCGGCCCGTTCGGTGTGCCGCAGGAAGACCGCACACGCCTCGGCGATGTCGCGCGCGCCGGTCAGGGCTTGGGCGAGGGCGGCCACCGCGTGGGCCGCCGACACATCGGCGGTGACCCGATCACCCTCCAGATCGGGGTTCTCCGATTCCTCTTCCAGCGGGTCGTCGCCGGCCTCGAGGTGCTTCCACCGCGCCAGCGAATGCCGTGCCAGCACACCGGTTTCGCGGCGCAGGTCGAGCAGCCCACGAGCCGCCTCGGGACCCTCGGCGACCGCTTCCCGGCACAGCGCCAACCACCGCTGCGGCGCTCCGGTGAGCTCGGACAACAGCGCGTCGTCGCGCTGGAACTCCGACTGCCCGGTCATCGTCGGCCCTCGACCACAGCGGGGCGAGTCGTGTTCACCGCGGACGGATAAGCTCGACACCGATGCGCATCAACGACCTTCCCGGGGGAACCATCTTGTCGAGATCACTCCTTGTCGGTGCTGCGCTGTCCGGTGCGGCGATCACCGCCCTGCTCGGCACCGGTTGCTCCACCGGGGACAGTTCGGCCATGCCCGTGGCCGGTGCCAACACTCCCACATCGACACCGTCGCCACCACTGCTGTCGGCCGACGACGTCGAGCAGCTGTTCGCACGCATGCTCGACCCACGGGTCCCGAACTCCGAGAAGCTCGATCACGTGCAGGGCATCGCCGACGATCCGGGCCTGCCCAACCGCATCGCCGAAGCACCGGGCCGGAACAACGCGACGGTCACCGTCACCATCACCGGAACCAGGCTCGGCGCGCCGGGCATGCTCGCCGATGGCACCGGGAGGATGAACACCGCTACCAGCCCGTTGATCGTGCCGTTCGTCGCCGAGGACGGGAAGTGGAAGATCGAGAAGGCCTGGTATTGCCAGATCGCGTTCTCGATGATGGTGTCCTCACCCACCTGCCCGTCCTAGCTCACATTCGTCGTGCGAACCGGTGGCGCGGGCAACGGCATCTGTGTAGGAGCCCGTTTCCGATCAGCAGGAGGCTCCAGCTGTGACCCGTGTCGTCCGGTCGTTTCCCGGTCCGTCGACCGGTGCGCGGGCGGAGCAACACCATGCCGGTTCGGCATCGAGCTGCCCGGCCCAGCTCACACGATCGGTGCCGACGGCAGAGCACCGCATGCGTCGCGCGAATTCTCCTCGGACAGTGCGGCATTCGACGGTGTCGCCGACGAAGTGGGAGCACGGGTTGACTTCTGACCCCTTGGACACCTGGCTCGGCGCCACCTGGAGCGCGGTCCCCGCACCGCTGCGCCTCGCGGTGGTGGAACACATCTTCGGCGCCGATCTGGTCACCATGTCGACCTACGCGGTGGCCAAGGCGCGGTATGTCGTCGAGCGGGTCGACCCCGACATGCGTTCGGACTTCGAGGACGTCGCCCAGGACACCATGGTCGCGTTGACGGCAACCTTGCCCACCGAACGTATCCGGCACTGGAAAACCCATGTCCTGCAGCAACTCCAGTGGCAGGTGCTGCAGAACAGACGGCGCCGCACAGCGGAGAAACGTCACCCGGGCCTGCGCGTCGATTACGAATCCACCGCGCTCGTCGTCGAAGACCACACACTCGTCGGCGGTGAGGACCGGCTGGCCGACCGCGTCGTCCTCCGGGACGCACTCGACGCGATCCCGCACCCCGAGACCGCCGCCGTGCTGCGCGCGACCTTCGTACTCGCCCCCGACGGCACCTACACCGACGTACAGACGACCAAAGAGGTCGCCGAGGACCTGAATTTCAGCCAGGAGAAGGTCAAACGGCTGCGCGCGGCGGGAACGAAGATGCTGCGCGAGGCCCTGCGTGCCCAGCTCGACGCCCGCGACCAGGACACCGAGGAGGCATCGTGACGGCGCGAGATCATCGGCCCACACGGCTGAACCTGCCCGTCGACCTCGAGGTGCTGCTCGCGCTCGCCGACGACTCCGAACCCGATGCCGAGGCAGCCGCCGCGGGCGCCCGCATCGCGCAACGCCTGCTGGCAGCAGCCGACGCGACACCGGAACCCCATTCCTTGTCCGCGCGACGCATCGTGATGCGGGTGCCCGGGTGGACGGTGCGGCCGCTGGCCGCCTCCTCACGCGACGGAGCGTCATCGAGCCGGGTCGTCCAGAAACAGATCGACCAGGAGCTCGGCATCGAATTCACACGTACTCCCGCCGGTGCCGAGCAGACACGGATCTCGGTGCAATCGTTCGGTCCCGATACCGCGGCAGGCGACGTGGTCCGCGTCGCGGTGCATGCGGGCGAGGAACGAACCGAAGTCCTCGTCGTCCTGTATACGGATGCCGACGGGTCCCTCACCGGTCAGATCGTCACCCGCGCACTGACTTTGGCGGAGCACCTGGAGATCTCCATCGTGCCGGGCACGGCCCTGGGCGACACGCATGCGGCGGCGATCACCGACGCGGTGCGGTGCTCGTTGACGGCGGGACGCAACGCGTGGCGGCGGGTCGCCAAGGGGCTGCCGGTCGGAGACCCGGTTCGGTCGGCGATCGTCGCCGGATTGAGCTGAGTGCCGCGAACGGCCCCGGAGTGGCGAATAGGTCGTGGGTGAGGAGACCCCCCAGCGATCTCCTCACCCACGACACGAGACGCGTCTGGGGCAGTGCCGACGACTGGTCTCGTCATCAGTGATGCGATACGCGCCCCGATCGGTTCGCTGCCGGGTGGCATTCGGCAAAAATGCCTATTCGCAGTCTTCGCATCGCGCGGTGACGCAGGCGGTTCGTCGTCGGAGCCGCGACGAACCGATCGCGCCGTGAACGGATGGCGTGAAGCAGTGAAGACCGCCGCCGCAGCCATTTCCAGCCGTCGATCAGCGTCGTTCGCCACCACATCCCCCCGATTCCTCGCCTGCCACCGCTATCGATGTGAGGTGCATGCCGGAGCACCCGTTCCGCCGGTCTAGTTGCCCGTCCTTCCGGCGGACTCGGCACCGGCGTTCATCGCGGCCAAGTCCTCGGCCACGGCATCCCACAGCGCGCCGTACTCGGGCACGAGGGTGCGGACGTGTGCCAGGGTCGGATAGTCGTTCGGGTCGAATGCCAGATGCCCAGGACGACCGCCCGGCATGGCGGTGTCGGGCCATCGACGGGCCGGTGCGTTAGACGCGGAGTCGTCGACGAACAGGATTTGCGCCTGTCCCTGTGCGCCGATCTTCCACACAGCGCGGGTCGACGCGGAAATGGTCACGGGCATGAAGTCCTCCGATGGCCATGGATAGCGACAACGGGATCGTAAGACAGCCAAGCCGTTTCACGGAGTGTCGCGCCACAGGATGACGTCCACCGCCCAGCGAAGACCCCTCACCGGCGGAACGACGTCCGACCATTTCTAGAACACGTTATAGTTTCCGGATGCGGCCCGGACAACCCGCCGCACGAAAGGTGGTACAGGTGCTGACCTGGGACGATGAAGCCGATGTCGTCGTTGTCGGATACGGCGGCGCAGGGGTTACGACCGCACTCGCCGCTCGCGAACGCGGCGCGGATGTCCTCGCGATCGACCGGTACCTCGGCGGCGGCGCGACAGAGCTGTCCGGCGGAATCATCTACGCCGGGGCGGGCACCTGGGTGCAGCACGCCGCCGGAATCGACGACGACGCCGACAACATGTTCGCCTACTTGCAGGCCGAGGTCGGCGACGCGGTGAGTCCCGCGACGCTACGCCGCTTCTGCGAGGAGTCCCCCGCACTCATCGACTGGCTCACCGAACACGGCGTGCCGTTCGAGGCGTCGGTGTGCCCGTACAAGACCTCCTACCCCACCGACGACTACTACCTCTACTACTCCGGCAGCGAGAACGCCGGTGGTTACCGGGAGCTCGCGAAACCACGTCAGCGCGGACACCGCGCCCACGGGCCCGGCGTCTCGGGCAAGGCCGTGTTCCGCCCGCTGGCACGATCGGCCGCCGCACGCGGTGTCCGGGTCCGAACCGGAACCACGGCGACCCGGCTCGTGGTCGAGGACGGCCGGGTGACCGGCATCGAAGCGGTCACCCTCGACGGCGCACCCGCCGCCGTGCGACGCCGTTTCGCGGCACTGGCACGGATCTCGTCGAAACCGGGTGTGTACCACCAGGGCCTGCGCCGGGCCGTGCAAGCGCTCATCGCACGCATCGAGCGCAAACACGGTGTGCCGGTGCGGATCCGGGCCCGCTCCGGTGTCGTACTGACCACCGGCGGATTCATCGCCAACTCGGCGATGGTCGCCCGGCACAGCCCCCACTACCCCTGGGCGCAGGGTCTGCCGCTGGGGTCGGCCGGGGACGACGGCAGCGGCATCACGATGGCCGAGGAGATCGGCGCGGCCACCGGCAAAATGGACGCGATGTCGGCATGGCGTTTCATCGGCCCACCCAGCGCCTTCTACGGCGCGATCGCGGTGAACACCGAAGGCAGTCGCATGGTCGACGAATCACGCTATGGCGCGGCACTGGGCGCCGCTATCGCCACCGCCCCCGGCCATCGCGCCTGGCTGCTCGTCGACGCCGAGCTCGCCGCCGAAGCACGCACCCAGATCGCCGGCCAGTCGGTGTGGTTCCAGCGCATGCAGACCGAACGACTCCTCCGCTTCGGACGCACCACCGGCCGCACCATCGAAGAAGCCGCCACCCGCGCGGGCGTCGACCCCGCAGGCCTGCGCGCCACCGTCGACGCCCACAACCAGGCCATCGAGCAGGGCACCCCCGATCCACTGGGCAAACCCGACGACATCCGCCGCCCCATCCGCACCGGCCCCTACGCCCTACTCGACATCTCCTTCGCCGCCCGCCTCACCTACCCCATGCCGATGCTCACCCTCGGCGGCCTCCTCGTCGATGAACACACCGGCGCCGTCCGCACCGAAACCGGCGACACCATCCCCGGCCTCTACGCCGCAGGCCGCGCAGCAGTCGGCATCTGCTCCAACGGCTACGTCAGCGGACTCTCCCTCGCGGACTGCGTCTTCGCCGGTCGCCGTGCGGGAACTCACAGCGTCCAGCGCGTCGACCAGAACTGACGTTTCGGGCGTCCCCGAGCGCTGGGCGCCGTGGTCGGTCTCCCTGGTTCGCCTCCGAAACAGGGAGACCTGAGGCGTTCTAGGATTCGGCGCCTGACCGCACCGTCAAGATCATCCGAACCCCCACCATAACCGCAGGTCAGATAGGCGATTTGGTTTACGACAATCAGTCGGATAATCTTTTGGCACACCAGCAAGTCCGGGTGGCGGAATGGCAGACGCGCTAGCTTGAGGTGCTAGTGCCCGTATTAGGGCGTGGGGGTTCAAGTCCCCCTCCGGACACAACGCTTTTTATTGATTTACCTCTCTGACCTGCACATATAGCCGTGTGCCACTGAGGGCAGCCGAATCCGGTAAGTCGCAAAACCGCAGGTAGGCACCCGTGGGGGTTCAACACGGGTCAATCTGAGAGATCCTTGAGAAACCGACGACATCAGCGGATCATCGGACCTCCCTGCCGCGGACGACATCCACCGGTCGAGTCCATCGCAGGCAACCCTGGCCACACCGCTTCCGAAGGTGGACCCAATGCAGAAACCGAACCTGCCCCAGACCTCTCCACCGGCACACGCCACCCGCCGAGACGCCGGCACCGAACCTGGCGAGCTCAAAGTCATCGTCCCGACACATCCGCCCGACCTGTCTCCCGGCGCAGCTCGAGCACTGCTGCATCTGCTCGCCAACCTCGCAACCAAGCCGCTATAGCCGAGCCCCGCGAAAACAGCAGACAATCCCCATGTCATAGACCGAGGACGAGACCTCCTACTGCCTTCATGCCCCGGCGCAACGAACAACCCGAGCGCCTACGCAGCTTCGATCGCGGCGGTCAGGAGGTCTCGCGTTCAGCACGCTGGTTGACACCAGCGCTGATCCACAGTCGAGATCACACAGGAGTTCCTGGCAGAGACCGGTGACCGATGACTGGCACTCGCCATGGCGCTGATCGCGACCCTCGTCGGCGATTCCTACCACCTGGTCTTCTGACCTGACTCATGCCGCTCGAGTTGTCGCCCTGCTGCGCCAAAGCCGGAGATGATGGCGCGAACATCGAAAAGCCTAGGCGCAACGGTTAACGGTCTGAGCTGTCGCGCCAAATCGCACGGATCTCAGGTCGCCTGTCGAGTACGGAATCGCCCGATGTTCCCGAACACACCCAGCGCGTCGCACGCAACGATGTCATCCTGCGCGCACCCGACACACAAAGGACCGATTCACCATCTCAGTCGTCGTGGACCGGAGGAACAAGCTCCGGTGGGCGAGCCCATTCGTACTCGCGCTCAACATGGCATATCCACGCCCTGTATCCCAGGCAAAACCGTTCGCGGCCGACGTGTTGAGCTGCCACGTGCTCGATGTCCTCCCGCCGGTTGCGCGGGGCATCGAGATCGCGCCAGTACGACACGGTGATTCCACAGTGCTCGTCTCGCGCGAACTCCATCCCCAGATACCCATCGATCCGCACAGCGAGGTCAGCCATTCGTGCCGCCGCCTCCCCGTACCCAGCCAAATCCACAGGGTCGTCCGACAAAGCCGTGGTGAGGACCGCGGCGATATACGGCGGCACAGTGCCATGAACAAAAGGCAGCGCACTCCACGACATCACGAGTCCCCTCACCGCCCTGCCCCACTGTGGCGACACGACGAAGTTCAGTCAGGCAAATAGCGGATCGGGACAGCGCGCTCGATCCCAGCTGCCTCGAGTTCATCGAGGCTGAACACCTGGTTCGCTCGATCGCCGAGTAGACCGCCCAGGAGCAGGTCGAGCAATTCGCGATGCTGGGCCCGCGAGGCGTCCACTGCCGCACGCAGTTCGAACACGAACTCCAGGTGCGCTGCACCCATTCCGAGTTGATCCAGCTCTTTCAGCAGCGCTCCCGCCTCGAGGTAGCCGTCCCACGGGGGTTCCCGTGCGCCGCAACGACTCCGCAGTGTTGAGGAGCAGGCCGTGCACATACTGGTTCCGGCCTCGGCCGACGCTCTGGCGTGAGGTCGGCAGATCCAGGTCGAACAACCCGCACAGCCCATCGAAGTAGGCGCGGCGTTCCTCGGCCATCCACCGCGGATTGCGTTCGTCGGTAACGACATCGACATAGGCATCGCGTAACTCACCCACCCCGGAGGACATCTAGGCTCGGGTGAGATGAAGTGTCAGTCGGGGCAGGTGGTCCAGGAGAGCGGTTCATCGGGTCGCTGTCGGGCGACTGTTCACGCAGCGTCTCCAGCTCGGCGTCCTTGGTCCAGCGTTCCTTTTCGAGTTCGGTGTAGCGGCGGCGCAGACGTTCGGCCCAAGCATCCGACAGCTCGTCGCCGCCAGTGACCGGGCGCGATTCCAACTCGGCGAGCAGGTTGTCCTGTCGTCAGGTGATCTCGGCGATAGTCTTCGATGGGCTCGACCCGCTGATCCGGACTACCGTGTCGCGGACCCTGCTGAAGCTGCGGCGAAAGAGGCTGACTTGAACGGTGAATCGTTGCACAACGAGGTAACCGGGCGCGCACACAACGGCGCGGCTTCGCTGCGTGGCCGAGTGATCGCCGCGGCGCTGCCGTTGCGCCTCGCGATCGGCATCGCGGCCGTCGCGGTGGGCGCGCTGCTGTTTCTCGCTCCGATGCCAGTCCGGACCGTCGTCCTCGTCACCGGCGCCGGGTTCGTTCTAGTGGGGCTCGCGACCGCATTGATCCCGCACGTCGCCGCTGGTCGAGACGCGACCTCGGGCGGTGTCGCGCTTTCTTCGCGGGTGCTCGGTGGTGTGCTCGTCGTACTCGGTGTGGCGATGGCGGTGTGGCCGAGTGCCGGTGCGCCGGGTCTCGCCTTTCTTATCGGAGCGGCGCTGATCGTGCACGGGTTGCTCACCGGGTGGCAGGCGGTGGGCAGGGGTGACGCCGACGGTGTCGACCAGCGCGTCACTGCCGCGCTCACCGCGATCGCGAGCATCACCGTTGGTGTGGTCACTTTCTCGTGGCCGGTTCTCACCCTCATGTTGTTCCGGTTCGGCGTTGCCGCGTGGTTCGTGTTCATCGGGTTGCACCTGCTGTTCAGCGCACTTATCCGGCGACGGCCCGACTCGAACCGGCATCGCTGGGTCCGCACGCTCGCTGCCGGTTCGGCGCTCGTGATCGCGGTGGCGCTCGCCTTCGGCAGCGCTCGGATCCTCGCCGGTGTGCCCCTGCCCGAGCCCGGCCCCTTCTACACAGCGCCCGCGAACGTGCCACCCGAACCAGGCAGGCTGCTGCGGTCCGAGGCACTCACGGACGGCGTTCCCGACGGTGCGCGCGGGTGGCGAATCCTGTATACGACAACACATCCCGATGGCAGCGCCGCCGTATCCAGTGGCACGATCCTCGCCCCCGAGAACCCGCCGGACACCCCGCTACCCCTGTTGACCGTCGCCCACGGCACCACCGGAATCGCGGCGAAATGCGCGCCGTCGCTGTCGCCCACACCGTTCGGCGACGGCGCGGGAACCGCGCTGGAGGAGATGGTGACCCAGCACGGCTGGGTCGCGGTGACCTCGGACTACATCGGACTCGGCACCCAGAGCATTCACCCGTACCTGGTCGGCGAGGCCGAGGCGCGCAACGTGCTCGACGCCTCGCGGGCCGCGCGGCAGTTCAACGAAATCTCGACAACGACCGAGACGGTCATCTGGGGCCATTCACAAGGTGGTCAAGCGGCGTTGTGGACCGGCCAGATCGCATCGAGCTACGCCCCCGAATTCCAGGTCAAAGGCATCGCCGCCTTCGCCCCCGCCGCCGACCTGTTCGGCCTCGCGAAATCCGACAAATCCGAGATCGGCGGCAAGACCGTCTCCGCCTACATCGCGAACACCTGGAACGACCTCTACCCCGAACTCCATCTCACCGAGCACCTGACTCCCGGCTCGAAAAACGGCGTCGAGAAGATCGGAAACCTGTGCTTCAACGGCAAAGACGCACTACCCGCGCTCCTGCGCGGATCACAGATACCCAACCAGGTCTTCCCGGATGAACTCCTCAACGGCGAGTTCGGCACCCTGCTGAAAAGCCAAACTGCCGTCGGGCCCTTCCCCGCCCCGGTACTGGTCGCCCAAGGCCTCGCCGACCCCCTCGTCAAGCCTGAGCTACAACAGGCCTGGGTCAACTCACGCTGCGCGGCAGGCGAACCCATCGACTACCGCACCTTCCCCGGCCTCAGCCACGTGAACCTCGTCGCCGCCGACTCCCCACTCACCCCACAGATCGTCGAGTGGACCATCGACCGCTGGAACGGCACTCCCCCGACGCCGACCTGCGGCATCGGGTGAGCCGAGGTTCAGGCAGGTCCGGAGTTCAAGCTCTCGCCGAATCTCGTCTGACGGTCATCGTCTCCCACGAAACCGCTGGTGGCGCTTGTGTGGCGGCGTGCGTAACAAGTATGGGTCCGACGGGTGGCACGGGCTGTTAATGGATCGAGCGTGGTGAAGGACACCGGAGCCGTCGGCTCACTGCTCGCGGCCGCGCGGATCCGGGGCATCGGAATGGCCACGTCGAAGGGGTCTTGGCTGGACTCGTTCCGCAATGGGGTGTGGCCGGTTACCGCATCGACTTCGCGCTCGCCCATCCCGAGCAGCCGAGCCGGATGGTGCTGGCCGTGGAAGCCGACGGCGACAGCTACCACCGCACCACCAGCGCCCGCGATCGAGATCGCCTGCGCCAGGAACACCTCGAACGGCTCGGATGGCGATTCCACCGGGTCTGGGCATCGGCATGGTTCAACGACCCCGACCGAGAACTACACCGCATCATCACCGCCTGGGAAGACGCCGTCACCCTCGCCGACAAGGAACCACCCCCCGTCACGGCAATGCGGGACCTTCCGCAGTTCACCACCAGCACCGAACCAACGCTTCCACGGCCCAACCTCACCCCCGACTTCACGATCGACAACTACACCCACGACCAGGTAGTGGCGATGTTCCTGTGGCGGATGTCGGACGGTCTGCTCCTCGATCCCGAGGAACGAACCCAACAAGTACCCACCGACCTCGGATTCAAACGTCGCGGCAGCAGGATCGACGCCCGCCTGCAGCGAGCACTCGAAGACGCACAGCGCACACGACAGAAGGTGAAGCCATGACGACCGCACTGGACCCCAAAACGATCGAGAGGCTCGCTCGGATCATCATCGACCCCGACGGCCCCTACACCAGATCCGGGCGTGACCTGGAACAACTTCTCGCGCACTCCGGCTGGCACAACCCACCCGAATACGACGGCACCCCCCGAATCGCCTGGCTCATCGAACAACTCGACGGACGCGAACACCCGACCACGGACCTCGAACGTCTCCTGTGCCGGATTTGCGACCCCGTCGAACACGACGAAGGCGCCGTAGCCGCAAAGATCTTTCGCGACGCGATTAACACCGTCCTCGAACCCGAGGGCTTGGTTGTGATCGACACCGGCGGTCGACCTGTGATCGCCGAACTCGGCGCACACGGAACCGGCCCACACAACGCCGAACCCCACGATCTCGACGAACGCGTACGACGCCTCATGAGCGACCAACCCACCGCGGAACACTCATCAAACGAGCCGGCGAAGCCCGCATATGTCAACGCAACGGCGCCTACACCATGGCAGTCATCGCCATAGGCAGCTTCGTCGAAGGCATGCTTCTCACCCTGCTCACCGAACGCGACGACCGATGCCGAAATCGCCAATTCGTCGATGAACGCGGCAAGTTCGTCAACAAGCCACAACCCAATCTGGAGAGCCTCATCGACACCGCCCACGCCTGCGGCTGGATACAGCTCGATGCCAAAACCTTCATGCACACAGTCCGGAACTTCCGCAACTACATCCACCCCGGCAAAGAACTCGCCGACAACCCAGCCTTCGACGACGACAGCGTTGGACTGTGCTGGGCACCTCTGCAAGCCATGCTCAACGACCTCGAACACGCACTCGCCCCGCAAGCAGCCTGACACCGGCGTCGCATCCCGCCGCAGGCACCTGTTCGGCCGACGGCCCAGACGCCGTCAAGGCACACGGACCAGATGGAGACAGGAAACTCCATCTGGTCCGGACATACCGTTAGCGCCACCGGTGACACGGTGCCGCAACGCTAAGGAGGAAGACCGATCGTACGCCGAGTCACCACCCCGACCTCGATCAAGCTGATCGCCGGACGCGGCACCTGGACCGCCTTGAAAGACGTCTTCGCCGAAGCCCAGCGGACCTCGGCCGCAATCGCGTTCGTCGGCCACAACGCAGCAGAGTTTCTGCCGCTCCGCCACGGCGACAGCATCGTCGTCAACGGCACCCCACGACCCACGAAACTCGACTCCATAGCGCGCGGCACCGTCGATCCACACCAGCTACAGCGCTGGTTCGACGCCGGCGCCGCGATCTATCTCCATCCTTGGCTACACGCTAAACTCATCGCAGTCGAACTCGCCAACGAGACCCACGCCACCGTAATCGGATCAGCGAACGTTTCCCAGCACGCGCAGAACGATCTCGAAGAAGGAACTGCCGTACTCTCGATCCCGACATCTTCACGACCGTGCACAGCGCAATCTTCCAATGGATCGACGAAGCTGACCCCGTAACGCAGGACTGGCTCGACGAGGCCAAACAACGATCCCGACCACCGCTACCGCCGACGAGACCAAACGAGCCAACAAGCGAGACGGTCGTCCTCTCGGAACAACGCCTCATGATCGGATACTCCTACGCCGATGAAGATCCTTCCGACCCACTGATCGAGGCGGCACTAGTGCAGACGCGCGGAACCGCAACAGATGAATTGATCGAGTGGTGGCGATGCCCAGACGACACCAATGTGGACCTACAGCCAGGTGACACGCTAATCCTTATCAATCTTCGCGATCACGAGGAAAGCCTCGACGACCTGAACCCACGGCGGCAAACAGAACAACCCGCACGGGTCGTCAAGCTCGTCGTCAGCCGAGGCGACACCTACGTCCTTTACCGAACAGCCAAGAACCGCAGAACCACAACAGTCTCCAGACTGCGCAAAGCACTTCCCAACGGTCGCTTCGACGAACATACGGCCTCAACCGACCGACAGCTCAATCGAGCAATCCTGGACCTCTTCTAGTGAGCGCACATTCCATATCGATTCCCAGCATTACCTCAGGCCACGGACCGCTGACTGACTAGCCGCGCGGTGGAAGCGTGGAGCGTGGGGAGTTGCGCGCGTTAGTGACTGGGGCAGGCAGACTACCTACGCGGCGCACGTGACCCCCTGTGGAACAGTGATCACGCCGAAAGCCTTGAACCGCTCGCGCGGCGCGCACCCGGGTCCGCGAAATTTTTGTCTGGGCGCGCCGGGCTCATCTCCGCTCGCGCGGCGAGCACAGTTCCCCGAGAGCGATGCGCGGGTTGCGGGGGCTCAGCCCCGCTCGCGCGGGGAGCACAGGGTGTGTGCGAACATGCCACGCCCGGCGGCGGGCTCATCCCCGCTCGCGCGGGGAGCACACTAATTGACCTGCGCGTTTGCAGGCCAACCAGCCAAATTTCATTCACTTTCGACCGCTCCGAAGCCGAAATCACCGACAAGGCCCACCAGCATCCGGTTCCACATACACACCGCCTCATCATGCGCCCTCAGCGGCCACCGTCATACCGCAGTGTCACAGCACCCTAGCCGTCCATCGAGCAGCCTGCAGGTGCATCGTCACGACACCGACCGAGCACGGGCGCATTTGACGACTTCTCGAAAGCGCAGCAAGCCGCGTCCGCAGTACTCGACCCAACACACATCAATCACACAGAAATAGCCGGAAACAGCGGGAAACGATGGGAAGCAACCAGGATGCAGCCCGCGCCAAAATTCTATTCTACCAGTAGTTTTGGGCACTTTCGGGTAGCTTCGAGTCGACGTGAACCGGCGTCAGGTGGTCGCAGGTTCAAATCCTCCGCCAACCACCCTGCCCTGAGCGGGCGGTTGGCGCAGTAGACCGCTGAGTTAGAAATGCTTCATGACGATCCCGCCGTCAGTCCAGCACCAACGACGTCCGCTGAATCAGACGGTGTGCGTAGTGGTCGAACCGCCCTACGCTCAACACCCAGCCCAGCACGCCGTTGGGCTGTCACACCGATAGGTCTCCGGACTCTCCGGGGCGATTCACTCCTCCCGGTGCGAGTCGTTCCGATCTGCATAACCACGTTGACGGATGTAAAGGCGGTTTCCCAAACATCTCCCGACGAACGTGTCAGAGCATTACTTTCGCCGGCAGCCAACCCCAGGGGACTATCCGATCATCGGGACTGCGCTAGAAATTATCGTCGCTGTCTAGATCGCCGAGCCATACAGCATTCTCCGGGTTAACAATATCGATATGCACCTGACCCACGTAAGCCCTGAGCAGAATGACAACCCTGCCGCCGTTCCATCGCGCTACAGGGTGTGGACCGGTAAGTGCGAAGATAGGTTGACCCATCAGGGAACTGATTCGTTCCCGCAGATCCAGAAAGATGCCCATCTCCTGTGAGCCGATCTCTGAAGCATCCAAATCTCCGATATCAGCCGGATAAAACGAGATCAGCTGAAGCTGGGTCACCGTGCCAAATGGATATGCCCCACTCGAAATATAGGCGATTGCGTCTGTTCGGTTGACCTCCAAATTGGTCGTCAGAGTTGCCCCCTTTTTCCGAAGTTCCGCCAACTCCCAGCCCGCCCGCGTGCAGAAGCTATCGAGGTCATCTACACCCCAAGTCCAGTCGAACATTGCAGCTTCGCGAATAGCCCGCGTGGCGCGCTCGATATCAACTTGCATGTCGCATCCTTTCTTCGGTCTGTATGGTTGCAAGCGGTGACCGCAAGTTTCCCGTACCGCCGCTCCCGTGCAAGGCGGTGCCAGTTGGTGAGACGCGCCCATTGGGATCAACGTCCCGTCGTGGACCGCGAACCCTGGATCGGTCGGGTCCACCGCATTGCCAGCGTGGTACCGGTGCTCGATGCACCAGCCCGGGCACAGCGATAACTCCTCCCTACCGCTGGGCACAGTGCAGCGGGCAGCCGGGTAGGGCAGGGCTAGGGCGGCTTTGCGAGCACGAGCGCCTTGCCTACGTCGCGCGTTGAAAGTCATGATCATCTCTCCGGCAGCGTCCCGCGGCCCCTACCAGGTAAATACGACTGGTCGACAGGTCGACAGGGTCTTTCAGCGCGATCCGCACCTTCGTGGGCGGACCTTGTCCGATCAAGCCGGTAGCACGCGGGCCTCGGATCGGCTCGGAATCAGGCGAGCGCTATCGCACCCGAGCACACTAGCCGACCTTGACTCCTGCTGTGCCCGGCACTACCCCAATAGACTCCCTACCGGCACGGTTACGCATGCCCGCTCCGAGCCGCGACGGCCCACACCCGCCACGGCAGCGAAGACAAGGTCCCCACCCGAATCGCGTAGCAGCAGCGAAAACGCTAGGTCATCAACGCAACCCGGCGGGATCGAGCGTGGGACGACCCGCACACGGAGCCGACCATGACCAGCAACCGTCGTACCGAGACCGAGATCCGCCGCCTCCAGGCCGAGAGTGACTTCCCCTCCTCGGTCGCCGCAAATATGGTCACTAAGCTCTACCAATTCCGCTCGGGCGCGTGTGCTTCGCAAATCCACCGGAGCGATAAGAAGCGCCGCGACTTCCGGCAGGCGACACGATAGCAACCTTCGGATGGTCGGCTGTCAGCCAATACCGGCCAGGACCGCACTGCTGACCGCCCGAGCACGCTCGCACATGTCGAACGGCGCCGCAGGCCAGCTGGCAGCCAGCGGGTTTTGCGGGTTGGCGTCCACCGACACACTCACCACGTGCGCCGTGGCCGCCCCCGGTACCGCGGCCGGAACATAGGTCAGCGCGTAGCCACATTTGTTGGGTGACGGCAGTGCGGCATTCCCCGTCGAAGGGTATTCGACCCCACTCAGACCGTCGTGGGTGACGACCCCGTCTTCCGGTAGTACCGCGGCTTGCTCGTTGTTACGCATGAACGTCGCTGTGACGGTGATCTTGTAGGGGTCTCCCGGCTTGCTCAAGTCGATCGTGCACGAGTATGCGCTGACCCACCCGGTCTGTCCACCGTTCCAGCCGGGAAACAGATCCCGAATCGACGCATCGGCCGCGCACGGATTCTTCTGCACCAGGGACCGCGAACCAGGTGATGCGCCGATGTCGCGCGGCGGCATCTCGATCAATGTATCCGCCAGAGCACCCAGGTACTCCTTGGTGGATTCACAGCGGGCAGGCCATTCGCTGGGCTGACCGGGGGAATGGACACGCCGACCGCGCAGGCCGTGCGCGAACCCTGTCTTGCCGATCGGAAGGTAGTAGGTGCAGTCGTGGGTACCGTAGCTGGTTCGTGACCGGAACACCTCATGGCCACCGACCTCCTCGGCGGTGTCCTGGTCGCGATCGATGCTGAGATATGCATCGGCAAGCGACAACTCGAAGATGTAGCCGGCGCCGGGCTCGACATCGGAGTTGACCATCACCCCGCATTTGCTGAATCGCTCGATCAACCAGCCGTCGGCAGGGGTCCCGTAGCGCCGCGCAAACTCCCGATCATGCAGCAAGCACGCGTGCGAGGACCGGACACGCCCCATCAAGTCCGCGGTGCCCGGTGCCACGCTGGCCTCGGCGAGGTCGCCGGGAAAGATGGCCGACTGCGGCGGCACCGTCGCGGCTGGATCTGTGCTCACCGGGATCGGCGAGCCTTCGACCAATTGCCCACACCCTGCCACCATCGCCGCCACAGCGGCCAAACAGACTGCCTTGGCGAACTTCCCCCCCGCGCACCACACCTCCAGGAACGCCAACATCTTGTCCGCGTGAGCCTATCGTGACGGCCGAGTCCAACCGCGAGCGGACGGCCGCTCCAGGGCGGTGGCACTGTCCGTGCCTGAAGAAGAGGACCTCACTGCAATGTTGAGACTCGTTGAGAAGCGCCGTGTCGCGAACCTGCCTGGCACCGAGCATAATTCGGGACTAATGGGCGTGGTCTGGGCAATTGGAACGCACGCCGGGCAGATTCAAATCCTCCGCCAGTCACCCCCGTAGGCAGAGAGAACCACTGGATTGGGAGAGCTTCCAGGCCATCGTGCCGTCAGACCAGCACCAACGATGTCCGCCGAATCAACTGCTGTGCGTACTGGTCGAATACCCCTCCGGACACCAGTGCTAAACGCAACTATGTGTTTGCACATATCTACTCGATGCTCCAGGTGCGACCTCGCACCTGGAGCATCCGCATTTTGTAGGCAATCTGCAGCAGCTGCCGCTGTGAGTAGGCGAACATCGCCGCTCGTCCCACTGTTCGGTCCAGGTCAGGTTTCTTCTCGACCTACGGGGACCGTCGGATACGTGGCGTTGCGAGAGGACCGACGTCGGTTACCTTCCGGCATCGAGCCAGTGTGATTCGTCTCACTCAGCTGCCCACCGCGCGGGCAGCTCGATCCATAGCCGGGCAACCACAAACTCGAAGCAGTCCTGGTGGGACCAGGTCATGAGCGGCGGCTCACCACTGGTCGAACCTCGAATCGCACCGACAGGCGGGCAGCAAGCACCGCGGTTACGTACTGCCTAGACCCGCCCATCGGCACTGAGGCCGCGTGGGAGGGCACTGCGCGCGCCCTGAATCGTGGGCAGTCGCGGTGCTGAGCCATGGTGTGCATTTTTCTGCGCACCGTCGCATTCACACCATGCGATCGGTGACTTTCCAGAATCAATACCAGACGGATCCTCAGCGGCCTCCTTCCCTTCCCCCGGACGTTGCAGATATCCGTGGCACTGCTAACTCCTGATGCCGACGTGCTGCGCGCCCGCACCATGTTCCGTCGGGACGAGAACGCAGATATCCAGGGCCACAATGGTTCTCGTGACGGTAGGGTCTGATCATGCGTTCGCTCCTGGCAGTATCGATGCTCTCCCTGGCGCTTCTCGTGGCCGTACCTCCCGCTGCAGCGGACCCGTTCGACGGCGAGCCGGCTGAAATCGTCTCGCTCGCTTACGACTTCGGCCGGTGTGACACGAGCCTGATAGTCATCTCGAGTGATGTGCCGGTACGGCTGGACATCACTGTGCGCAACCAATTCGAACTCGATACCCGGGTTCGGATTCCCAAGTTCCTCTGGATGCGGGAGCTACCGGTCACCATCGCGCCGGTGACATTCTCGGTGAAGTTCATGGCAGCCGCGGGTGAATACGAGTTCGATGTGGTCACCGAGAACGAGGGCGTGCGATGCGAGGGGGAAATCATCGTCCTCTGAGGCTCCGTTACCGAAACATGCGGGCATGCAACATGAGCGAGGGCAAGCAATGAGGGAGCGGTCGATCTGTCCCGGATCGCGGGCCAGTCGGATGCCCAAGCCGAGCCTCGGCGGCCCGGATCGACCCGATCCGATTGCGCGACAACGCCATGCTGCGCACCGACACCGCCCTACCCAAGCGACCTACTGATCTCGTTCCAACCGGCCACGATGACGGCACCAAGTGACCGCACATCGGCATTTTGGTGCGTGCGGCGGTCAGACTCGCGTGGCGAACTGGCCACGGCGGCCGCCGCGCCTTCGCCGCCTAGTTCGGCACCGCTTACACGGCACAAACCTGCAGACAAGCGGCCCGGGCCTGCCATGCTGGAGCACCTCCGGCATCCGCGGCGTCCGACGCGGACGGCAGAACTACACATCCAACTCGGCCATGGCATCGAACACCGTACGGGCCGAGGCGAATTCGATGCCCGGGCCGCCCGTCGCGCGCCGGACGGGTCCCTGTTACCGGAGGAGTCCCGCTGTGTCCGGATCAACGATTCTGCTCGCGGTCAACGAGGTGCTGCCCGGTTCGGTCCTGGACGAGCAACTCGAACTAATCTGCGCGCACTTGGCCGAGTCCGGACACGAGGTGGTCCGCGCCGGTACCGACGAGGACGCGCTCGCCCTGGTCCAGACGCGTGCCGAGTTGACGGCGGCACTGGTGAGCTGGGACATGTGCGACGCCGACGGCGTGCTCGAACGCCCGGCCGAGGTGGTGTTGCGTGCGGTGCAGGCACGATTCGCGAACCTGCCCGTCTTCCTGGTGAGCACCGCGGCCTCGGTGGACGATCTGCCGCTGTGGGTCTCGGAGGTGGTGTGCGGCTACGTGTGGCTGCTGGAGGACACCGCGAGTTTCATCGCCGGTCGCATCGGTGTCGCCGCGCGCCGCTACCAGGACGAGTTGCTGCCCCCGTTCTTCCGGGAGTTGCGCCGCTTCGACGACACCCACGAATACTCTTGGCACACACCGGCCCACGCGGGCGGTGTGGCCTTCCTGAAGTCGTCGGTCGGGCGGGTCCTGTTCGACTACTACGGCGAGCGACTTTTCCGCACCGATCTGTCGATCTCGGTCGGCGAGCTGGGTTCGCTGTTCGAGCACACCGGCCCGATCGGTGACGCCGAGCGCAACGCGGCCCGGATCTTCGGCGCCGACCTGACCTACTTCGTCCTGCATGGGGATTCCACGTCCGACCGTATCGCGATCCACGCCAGCGTCGCCACCGACGAGCTCGTGCTGGTCGACCGCAACTGCCACAAGGCGATCTACCACGGGCTGACACTGACCGGCGGCCGTCCCGCCTATCTAGTGCCCACGCGCAACGGTTACGGCTTGATGGGCCCGATCCCACCGCACGCCCTCACCCGCGACGCGATAACCGAACTGCTGCAACGCAATCCGCTGTCCGTCGACGCGGCCGACCCGGCGCCGGTCTACGCGGTGGTCACCAACTCCACCTACGACGGGCTCTGCTACGACGCGGTGCGCCTGGCCGAGTTGCTCGGCGCCAGCGTGCCCCGGATACACCTGGACGAGGCCTGGTTCGCCTACGCGCGCTTCCATCCGCTCTACGCGCGCCGCTACGGCATGGCGGTGGACGCGGAGTCGGTTCCCGACGAGCTCCGCCCGACCGTGCTGACCACCCAGTCCACCCACAAACTGCTCGCGGCGCTGTCGCAGAGCGCGATGGTGCACGTGAAGAATTCGCCGCGCTCGCCGGTCGATCACCGGCAATTCAACGAGACCTTCATGATGCACGCCACCACCTCGCCGCTGTACCCGATGATCGCCGGTCTGGATGTGGCGGCGGCCATGATGGACGGCCCCGGCGGCACCTGGCTCGCCGACGAGGCGATCACCGAGGCCATCCGATTCCGTCAGGCGGTGGCCCGCATCAGCCGGCGCATCGAGTCGGCGGGCGACCGGCCTGGATGGTTCTTCGGCACCTGGCAGCCGGAGCAGGTCACCGATCCCGGCACCGGGCAGAGCTACGCGTTCGCGGACGCCCCACTGGATCTGCTGCGCACCGAGCCCGCCTGCTGGAGCCTGGAACCCGGCGCCGAGTGGCACGGCTTCGCCGGCCTCGAGTCGGGCTACTGCCTGCTCGATCCGATCAAGGTCAGCATCACCTGTCCCGGCACCAATGCCGTTGGCGTGCAGAGCGATACCGGCATTCCGGCCAAAATCCTGACCGCCTATCTCGAGACCCGGCGCATCGTGGTCGAGAAGACCGACGCCTACACCTGCCTGGTCCTTTTCTCCATGGGCATCACCAAAGGCAAGTGGGGCACGCTCATCGATGGACTGCTCGACTTCAAATCCCTCTACGACTCCGGCGCCGCACTCGGCGAGGTCCTGCCCGCGCTGGCCCGGGAATTCCCCGCGCGCTACGCCGGCCTCACCCTGCGCGACCTGTGCGACCAGATGCATCGGCAGCTGCGCGACAGCGAGTTGATGCCGCTGCTCGAAGACGCCTTCACGCACCCGCCCCGCCCCGAGTTCACCCCCGCGCAGACCTACCAGCGACTGCTGCGCGCCGGCACCGAGCCCGTCCGCCTGGCCGAGCTCGCCAATCGCACCGTGGCCACCCAGGTGGTGACCACCCCGCCCGGCATCCCGGTACTGATGCCCGGCGAGAACCCCGGCGAGAAGGACGCGCCCATCCTGCGCTACCTGCGCGCACTGGAGGACTTCGACCGCAACTTCCCCGGATTCCCCAGCGAAACCCACGGTGTCACCAGGGATTCCATGGCGACTACTGGATCACGTGCCTACGATGAGCGGCGCACTGAGGATCCACTCACGCGCGGAGCGCACAGCGATCCACTACCGGCCGCCGCTCGACCAGCCCGAATGCGACTGCCGACACCGGGCCCGGCAGATGCTGTCGGGCGAGCGCAGACATTGCTGGGTTTGGTTGCAACCGGACCATCCGCCGGGCGATCCGGATAGCCCACCCAGCGGCTACTCGAGAGTGGTGTGAGGACCAGGTCCCGGCCAGGATCGGAGCACCAGGGTGTGTCGTCGTCCTCGCATAGCAGTACGCCCCGCGGTGTGGACTCCGGTTGGATGGTTACAGGCCGGATCTGCCAAGGATGAGTGACGGGATCACCAGGTGTCTCGATGCGGCGTGGGGCTTGCTTCGACCGGACTGCTCAACCGGCCCGGCTCAGGCCACGGTCGAGATCATGGTGGCGTGGTAGCAGCCCTGGACTGCCAAGCTCGGTGGAAAGCCGGTGAATGCTGATGTCACGCTCCGACAGCCCTGCACGCCTCATATCCGCCTGACACGGCACCACCACTACACATCCCGCGCGTACTCCGCCTCGAAGCGGTTCCTGCCCAGTGTCGAACGAACCGCCGTCGCAATGCGGTCCACGTCACCGCGTTCGGCCCGGGGCAACGGGGCGCCTACGGATTCGCGGACTCTGGCGGCGGTGCCGAGGAGGCGGGCCGCGAGTTCGGACTTACCCGCGAGTTGCTGTGCACCGGCCAGTCCCTCATAGGCGAGGGCCAGCGCACGAGGGTCGCCGGTTTTACGGGCGGCAACGAGGCCATCTTGGTGCAGTGCCAGCGCTGACCGGACGTCACCTCGTTGCTCGGCGACGAAACCGAGCTCTGCGAGTATCAGCGCAATACCGTTCGCCGCGTCGAAGTTACGATTCCACTCCAGCCATGGGCGCAGGTAATGCTCGGCGGTGTCGAGCCGTCCCTGGCGTCGCGCGCTGAGTGCGAGGCCCACTTCGGCCGATTCCTGAGTGGGCCGGTGCCCGTGCGCTTGGGCTAGTTGTAGAGCCCGTTGGTGAAGGTTGTCCGCCAGGGGATATTCCTGTCTGAGAAGTGCTATACGGCCCAGTTCGGCCCATCGCGTCGCCGCGTCGTTCCAGAGGCCCAGCTGCTCCGCGATGCGCAGTCCCTCTCGGTGCTGGGTCTCGCCCTCCCGGTAGTCGCCCCGGATCTCCGCCAGCCTGCCGAGCGTCCCGGTAGCTTGCAATTGCCCCCACCGATCGCCGACCTCTGCGAACAGGTCACAACTCTGCTCGCCGTCTCGCCGGGCCTCGTCCAGCTCACCACGAACTTGCCGCTGGACCGCGCGGACCGTGAGCGCTGCGGCGAATTCCCAGCGCTGGCCCAACTCCCGGCAGTCCTCTAGTGCCCGGTCGATGAGTTCCACTCCGACATCTATGTTGCCGAACATTGTTGTGGCGTAACCGAGGAACCAACCCGGCCCTGAGCGGTCCCGGCGGTCCGGGATGGCTCGGTAGAGCCGCAGTGGCGTGTGGCTGTCCCACGAGGCATCAGCCCGATCACCGCAGAGTAGCGTCAACGCGGCTCGCCATGCCTCGAGCTGTTGGACCCAGGGGTGTTCTGTGGCAGTCGAGTACATGAGTTCCAACGCTGCGGTGATCGAGCGTCTCGCCTCCATGAGCCGACCGCGCAGGAACCAATACCAGGTAAGCGCCTTGGCCAGCCTCCGAGCCAAGGCGGTGTCGCCGACGGCGAGGGCGGTGTTCAACGCGTTGCGCATGTTGGCGGATTCGAGGTCGAGAATGCGTAACCAGCGACATTGTTGCGGGCCGCGCAACTCGTCGTCGGCTCTTTCGGCAAGTGCGAGGTAGTACTGGGCGTGGGCGCGGCGAAGCTGCGTGTATTCGGCCTCATGGGTCTGTAACTGTTCGACACAGTAAGCGGCAATCGATTCCAGCAGCCGGTAGCGAGTGCCCTCAGCTTCCTCGCTGACGACCACCAGGGAACGGTCGACCAAGCGCGCGAGTAGGTCGAGCACCTGCCCGGACTCGACGCCTCCTCCCGCGCAGAGTATTTCGGCGGCTTCCAAGCTGCATCCGTCGGCGTGCACACCGAGGCGGCTCAATACCGCTTGTTCGGCAGCGGTCAGCAGTTCCCAGCTCCAGTCGATCATGGCGCGCAGTGTTTGCTGGCGGGGAGGAGCGCCGCGACGATGGCTGGTAAGCAGCCCGAATCGGTCGTCGAGGCGATCGGCGAGCTGAGCGAGGCCCAAGGCGCGGATACGCGTCGATGCCAGCTCGAGTGCCAGCGGTAGTCCGTCCATTCGGCGACAGATCGCAGCCACCACGTGTGCGTCGTCTTCGGTCATGGTGAACCCCGGTGCCGCGGCGGCGGCCCGCGCCGCGAACAGGCGAACTGCGCTGGAGTTCATGATTTCTGCCGGTGTTGCTCCCGGTTCGGGCAATTCCAGCGGCGGTACCTGCCATAACTGCTCGCCTGCGATGTCGAGCGGTTCCCGGCTGGTGGCCAGTATGTGTAGCCGAGGCGCTCCGTGCAGCAGCAGCCGCGCCAGCCTGGCCGCGGCATCGACGAGGTGTTCGCAATTATCGAATACCAGCAACAGCTCTCGGCTGTGCAACGCGTCGATCAATTGCCGCACCGGTGAACGCGTCGATGTCGGCGGCCGTGCGTCGTCCCGGATCTCCAGTACGGCCGCGACCGCATCGGCTAATTCGTCTACGGCCTTGTGCACCGTGTCCGATACCCGGTGTGCGCCGAATTCCACCAGCCACGCGCCGTCGTCGAAGACATCGTCCGATTCGCGTGCGGCAGCCAACGCCAGCCGAGTTTTACCGACCCCACCCGGCCCGGTCAGTGTGACCAGGCGTTCTCGGCTCAGCAGTGCCCGCACTTGCCGCACGGACTCGGTCCGTCCTATGAGATCGGTGATGGGCGCCGGCAGGTTGGTACGACGCCGGGGCGAGTCCTGCGCCCGCCGGTCGGATGCCGGCGGCTCGATCGGCAGGGTCCGGCGCAGCATCTCCTGATGTAATTCGACGAGCTCCTGTCCGGGTTCGAGTCCGAGCTCGTCGTCGAGATGACGGCGCACATCCTGATAGACGGTCAAGGCTTCGTCCACGCGTCCAGCGCCATACAAAGCACGCATCTGTATAGCGCGTAACCGTTCGCGGAAGGGGTGCAGTTCGGTCAGTTCCTGCAACTCGGTGGCCAGCCGACCGTAGTCGCCCAGTTGCAGCCGGGCCTCGGCATGCTCTTCGAGCACTAGCATCCGCTGCTCTTCCAGCCGCGTAACCGAAGGCTGGACGAGCGTGTCGTCCGCGAAATCCGCGAACGCGGGCCCACGCCACAACTCCAGTGCCTGAGCGAACAACTGAGCCCGTCGACCCGGCTCACCAGCCCGGCGCGCTTGCTCGGCCAGCGATGCGAACTGCCCGGCGTCCACCGCGTCGGCGGCTACGAGCAACGTGTATCCCATCGCACGGTGAGCAACCAGATCCGTGCCCACCACCCGGCGCAGCCGGGATGCGAGGGTCTGCAACGCACTGCCCGGGCGAGCCGGCATGCTCTCGCCCCAGATTCCCTCGATCAGCCGGTCGGCCGAGACCACCCGCCCCGGGGCCGTCAGCAGACCGGCGAGCAGGGCTCGCACCTTCTTCTCCGGCACCGGGACCACTTCGCCGCCGGCCCCCCACACAGTCAGGGGACCCAGAACTCCGAAGCGCACCGCTGTGAGTGTACTGACCGACCGAATGCGGACTGCGAGTGTATCGAAAGCGCTGCCGCGCATAGTCGAACCTGTCATACCGAGACGAACAGGAGAAGTTCATGAGCAACAAGCTTGCGGGCAAGAAAGCCGTCGTCACCGGCGGTACGCACGGCATGGGCTTGGCAATCGCCAAAGCTCTGCTCGACGGTGGCGCCGAGGTCGTGCTCACCGGCCGCAACGAAAAGACACTCGAAGACGCCCGGACCGAACTGGCGGGACGAGCCGTGCATGTGGTGCGGTCCGATGCCGCCAGCATGGCCGACATCACCGCGCTGGGCGAGATCGTCCAGCAGCGGCTGGGCCGGATCGACCACCTCTTCGTCAACCACGGGATCGCCGAGTTCGCCGAACTCGCCCAAGTGACCGAGGACGCCTGGGACCGGCATTTCGCCATCAACACCAAAGGCGCCTTCTTCACCGTCCAAGCCCTGGCGCCGCTGCTGACCGACGGCAGCTCGATCGTCTTCACCACGGTCGGCAACGATGTCGTCTTCCCCGGGTTGAGTGCCTACTCCGCATCCAAGGAGGCCACCCGCGCCTTCGCTCATGTGCTCGCGGCCGAGCTGCTACCGCGCAAGATCCGGGTGAACTCGGTGGCACCCGGCTACATCGAGACCCCGACGATGGGCGTAGCGGGCCTGAGTGCCGCGGAACGAGAAGAGTTCGTCCGGCAAGGTCACGAGTCCACCCCGCTCAAGCGCACCGGCACAGTCGAGGAGGTCGCAACAGCAGCATTGTTCCTGGCGGTCGACGCAACCTTCACCACCAACGTCGAATTGGCTGTCGACGGAGGCTTCGCCCAAGGCCTCCCCGTCCTAACCTGAGGAGGAAATATGACATCGAACCCTGCGGTGCATGACAGCCCCGATCCGTCGGTCGCGGAACATGTCCAGCGTTACCTGGCAACCAACGGCGCCAGCGGATATCGAGAAGGCGGTGTCACCAACCTCGTCCTCACCCACCGCGGCCGAAAATCAGGCAAACTCCACCGGACGGGCCTGTTCTACGGGGAAGACGGCGACCGCTACATTCTGGTCGCCTCGGGTTCGAGCATCACCCACACCCACCCCCAGTGGTACCTGAACTTGGTAGCGAACCCGGACGTCGAGGTACAGATCCTCGCCGAGCGGTTCACCGCCCGCGCTCGCACTGCGGAAGGCGCTGAACGAGAACGACTCTGGAAGCTGATGACCGCACTCGCTCCGGTCTATCGCTCCTATGAGGCGCGTAGCCGCCGGGTCATTCCCGTGGTGGTCCTGGAACGTGGATCGCAGTAGCCGGCGAACGCTTGCCGGCACGACAGACGTTCGCTCCGCTCCGGTAGCTCAGCTGTCTACGATTCCTACGAAACATGCGATCGCTCATCCCCGGTTAAGATCACCGGGCTCATATAAAAGGAGTTTCACTGATGGTCAGTGTGAGTAGAGAGACTGCGGAACAGACAGACCAGCGGCTACGCCGGGTGATCGCCCAGGCGGATCTCGTCGTGCACAATGGCGTCTGGTGTTTCGAAGAATCTCCGGTCGACCAGCCACCCGTACTCACCAGCGAGACGCTCGCCATCGTCCGAGACCAGCAAGTTTGGAGTCGCCTGGTCCCGTTCAACCGAGACGACGATAGTGTTGAACGCTTCGGAATATTCTCTTTTCACTTCCCCGGTAACGTGGATAACAGCGGTTTCGTCGGCTGGCTGGCCACGCACCTCAAGGTTGAGTTGGGGACAGGCGTTTTCGTTGTCTGCGGCAGCAATCGTGCGAGCGGCGGTATCTATGATTACTGGGGCTGTCCGATCGACTTGCTCGATCAAGCCGTCGCGGTCGTCGAGATGCTACGAGCCAGCTGATGGTGAAAGATACGGCTGCCGCACCGGTTGGCCACGCATAGAGCAGTAGCCAGTCAACAGCGAGCCGTTGGTGGTCGCTGCGGGCGATGTGGTTCACCTGCGGCGCAGGCTATTGACAGCCTCCAACTCACGGCAGCAGGAGCACTTTGCCCTGTCCGCCACGCTCCTGTGCTGCACACAAGGCAGCGTGTACCTCTTCCAGCGGAAATGTCTGCCGCAGCCTGGACACCGCAGTGCCGTCGAGGACAAGCCGACCAGCTGTGTCGAGCCCGTCCTGGAGGTCGACGTAACCGGCACTATGTACCCAATCACGCAGTCGGTAGAAGTGAATCTGCACATCGGGACGCTGCTGGCGCAGGGTGGCAGGTAGCGGCCGGCCCGACAACAGCCCATAGTGCACCAGGGACCCGCCGTGGCGCAGCGTAGACACCAGACGCGTCCCGTCTTCGCCGCCGATCGCATCGAAGGCAACCTCGGGGCCGCCGTCGGTCACGTGGACCAACTCCTGTTCCCAGTCCGGTTTGCGAGTGTCCAGCACGGCCGCCCACTCGGGACCCGACGTCGACTCCCGATCGACAGCGCCACGCACCAGTGCCACCGGCGGTACACCTCGCTGGTGCAGGAGCCTGGCCACCATCCCAGCGATTGCTGATCCGGCGGCGTTCACCGCCACCGTCGGGACACCGCGGGGATTCACGAAATCCTCCACCATCCGAAACGCGGTCAGCGGGTTGATATATGAGAGGGCAGCCTGTTCGTCTGTCAGTTCGGGCAGCACGCGGAAACACCATCGTGCGGCGGTTGTCTTGACCTGCTGCCAGGCTCCCGAGCTACCGATCGGGACCACGCGGTCACCGATCGAGACGATGTCCACCCCGGGCCCAGTCTCGATGACACGTCCAACCCCCTCGAACCCGGGTACAAGCGGAAGAGGCGTTCGCGACGGATAGGCTCCGGCGATTGTCACCAGATCCGAGGGGTTGATCGAGGCCGCTGTCATGCGCACAGCCACCTCCCCCGCCTCGAGCGCACCGGGGGAATAGTCACCGACTTCCACTACATCGGCGGCGGGTCCGAATCGGGTGACGGTAGCTCTGCGCACTCCTCCTCCAGTCTGTCAGCCGACTCGCGTTGCGCTGCATTGTAATACGCCGATACTGGCAGCCATGTCGACCAGAGATCCTCATGGTCAAGGTCATGCCCGCCTCTCGTCGGGCCCGCGCCGCCGTCGCGGAAGCCTTGCAGCTCAGAACACACCTCGACATTCCACTCCAGCGCACTGAATTGCCGCTAGGCGCGCGATTCGGCTGGTCAGAGGGGACCTCGCGAGCGCACGAAAATGCCGACGACGGCTTGGAGCCAGCTAAGAAATAGGTTGCTACATGGAAACCTATTGGCATACAGTAACCATCGTGAAAGGCGAACCGTCCCCGCAAGACCAGCTCGACATCGCCGCCTCGGCCACCATGCGAGCCCGCACCGCGACGCCTGTGCCCCAATGGGTTCCACCGGTGGCGGCACTGCTGGGAGCCTCCAGCCTTCTCGTGGTAGGCCTTGCCCGCCCCGAGTCCGACGATGCGGACTTCTGGGCGGTCATGTCGATCGGGGGCGCAATATTCTGTGTATTCCTTGCCCTGATGACCTGGGTATGGCACAGACAACGCAGCAACGGAGTGGCTCCGCGGTATCTGCTCGACCTGCCTCGGCGGCGCTGGCAACGGGTTTCGCTGTTTCTGGTGTTGGTGCTGGTGTCCAGCGTGGCGCAAGGGTTTCTCGACGGATGGGCTCATGTCATCTCTGCCGTTCTCCTCGGCGGCATCGGGTGGTGGGTGCTGGAACGGCAGCGGCGGGCTACATGCCTGAGCTGAGCGATGTGCTGGGCTCGCTGCCACGGTTGAAGCTGGTCGCGTTCTTGGAAGGCTGCAAGCAGGCCGAGTTCGGCACCGTCGCGGATTTGTGCGATTTGAACAAGTCGACACTGTCGAAAGCGATGACCGTGCTCGAGGACGCCGGCTACGTCGCGGTCCGCAAGGGATATCTCGGGCGCAGGCCGAAAACCTGGCTCGCGCTGACCGATCACGGTCGGCTGGCCTATCGCGAACACCAGGCCGCTTTGGCAGCGCTCACGCGTATGGCACAACAGACCGCGGCTTCGAACCGGCCACCCCCTGCCGAGACGTGAACCCGCCTACCCGTTAGCCACCAGGATCGACTGGTCTACCGGCGCACCAAGTGCCGGATCGGTGGAAACCTGACGGATCAGAGCTCCTTCGGGATGGTCGCCGCCGGGTCGTCAGCACCCTTTCGGAACGCCGCCTCGAACGCCGTTTCGCCGAGTTCGGCGCGCACCAGCGCAATGATCCGCACGACATCGCCGCGTTCCGCGTCCGGTAGCGGCGCCCCCACAGCGGTCCGCGTCCTTTCGGCCGCACCGAGGAGTTGGGCCGCCGTCTCCGGTCTGCCGGTCAGCGCCTCCGCGCCGGCCAAGCCCTCCAAGGCGAGCGCGACCGCGCGAGGATCACCGGTCTGCCGTGCGGCCGACAAGCCGGACAGGTGCAGGGCGCGCGCGGCCTGCGCGTCACCGCGCAACTCGGCGATGAATCCCAGTTCGGCCATGATGAAGGCGATCCCGAAATCGGAGTCGAGCTGTCCCTCCCATGACAACCAGCGACGCAAGTGCGTTTCGGCGGCATCCAGGTCACCGCGCCGCCGGGCAGCGATGGCCAGCCCGAGCTCGGCGAACTCCTCCCCCAGCTGGTAGCCGTGTTCGGAAGCCAATCGCATTGCTTGGCGGTGCAGTTCGTCGGCGTGCGCGAGGTCGCCGCTCAGCAGGGCGATCCGGCCGAGCGCGGAGAGCTTGTCAGATAACTCGGTCCACAGCTCGAGCTCCTCTGCCATCCGTAATCCGTCCCGGTGCAGCCGTCTCGCCCGGTCGTAGTCCCCGACGATCTCGGCATGGCGGCCGAGCATCTGGGTCGCCTGCACCTGCCCCCAGCGGTCACCGAGCTCGGTGAACATCGCCATGCTCTGCTCGCCGTACTCGGCCAGGGCGGCCAGGTCACTGCGAATCAGCGCGTGCTGGGCGCGGGTGACAAGAGCGGCGGCAACGCCCCATTGATCGCCGGTCGCCCGGAAATCGGCCAGGCTGCGCACGGCCGGAGTCTCGTCGTTTCGTTCGCCGATAAGGCTCTGCGCGAAGGCGACGAACCATTCCGCTCGCCCGTTCTCCGGCTGTCCCGTCGGCGTCACGGGCTCGTCGGAATGCTGGCCGAGTCGCCGAGCGAACCCGGCCCGCCAGAGCATCGCGCGCCGGTCCGAAGGGAAAGCCGACATTGCTCGAACGCCCTCGCCGAGACGTCCGCGCAATACCCAGTACCAGGCCAGAGCGTCCACGAGCCTGCTACCGGTTTCGGGGTCGGAATCATCGAGCGCGGCCCGCAGATTGGGAGCCTCGGCGTCCAAGCGGCGCAGCCACTGTCGCTGTTCCGGGCCGCGGAGATGGGCGTCGGCGCGCTCGGCGAACTCGGTGTAGTACTCGCGGTGCCGATGCCGGACCTCATCGAACTCATCGGCTTCCCGAAGTCGTTCGATGCCGTAGGCGGCCACGGATTCGAGCATTCGATAGCGGGGTTCGTCGGTGCCGGAGACGGTCAGCAGCGACCGATCGACCAGCCGTGTGAGCGAGTCGAGGGCATCGAGACCACAAGCCGCCTCGACCGCGTCCAGGGTGGCGCCGTCCGCGTGAATCGCCAAACGGCGCAGTACGATTCGCTCGGGCTCGCTGAGCAGCTCCCAGCTCCAGTCGATCATCGCGCGCAGTGTCCGTTGCCGTGGCGGCGCATCGCGCGGCCCCGAACCCAGCAGCCGGAACCGGTCGTGCAACCGCCGGTCCAGCTCGTGCACCCCCAGCGCCCGCACCCGGCTCGCCGCCAGTTCCAGAGCGAGCGGGATGCCATCCAACCTCCGGCAGATCGAGGCGATGGCGGCGGCGTTGCCGGCGTCGAGGCGAAAGTCCGGTACCGCCGCAACCGTTCGCGCGACAAACAGCTCTACTGCCGCCGACGCGAGGTCGAGCGGCGGGACCACGAACAGCCGCTCGCCGCTGATGTCGAGGGGCTCCTGGCTGGTCGCGAGGATGCGCAAGCCGGGCGCCGCCCGCAGTAGCTCGGCGCTGAGCGTGGCCACCTGCTCTATCACGTGCTCGCAGTTGTCCAACACCAGCAGCAGGCGGCGATCCCGCAGCGTCTCCGGCAGCCGATCGCCCACGGTGACCGTGTCGTCGCGCAGTTCGAGCGCCGCCAGAACGGCGTCGGTGACCCGGGTGCTCGGGCCTTCCACGGCCAGCTCCACCAGCCAAGTCCCGTCGGGGAATCCGCTCGACACCGTGCGCGCGCATTCGATGGCCAGCCGGGTCTTGCCGACACCACCAGGCCCGGTCAGAGTGACCAGCCGAGCCTCGGCCAGCAGATCACGCACCTGCGCCATGGCGGCGTCCCGGCCGATCAGTTCGTTCACCGGGGCCGGTAGGTTCGTCCGGGCGCGAACGGCTGGCGCCGGGCCCAGCGTGTTGTCCTGTTCCAGGATGGCCTGATGCAATGCGGCCAGCTCCGGACCGGGATCCACGCCGAGCTCATCGGCCAGGCGGGTGCGCAGATCATGGAAGCTCGCCAAGGCCTCGCCCTGGCGGCCCGCCCGGTACAGCGCGCGCAAGTGGGCGGCGCGTAGTCGTTCGCGCAGCGGATGCTGGGCGACCAGATCGCTCAACTCGTCCGCGAGTAACCCGTGCTCGCCCAGCTCCAGCCGAGCTTCGGCACGCAGTTCCGTGGCAGTCAACCGTTGCTCGTCGAGGCGGGCGATCACCGGACGCGCGAATTCCTCGTCGGCGAAATCGGCCAGGGCCGGGCCGCGCCAGAGGGTCAGAGCGTCGCCGAGCATCCGTGCGACCGCACTCGGGTCGGCCGTTCGTGCGGCATCGCTGATCAACCGCTGGAAGCGGGTGGCATCGACTGTCGCCGCCGGTGACAGCGCGTAGCCGGGGGCGCGGGAGACGATGAGGTCCCGGCCGCCGGGCTCGGCGTCCTCGAGCGCGCGCCGCAGCTGCGACACGCGGGTCTGCAGCGCCCCCGACGGGTTGGCCGGGAGTTTGTCACCCCACATGTCGTCGATCAGCCGGTCTGCCGGAACGACCTCGCCCGCACTGACCAGCAGATGGGCGAGCAGAATTCGGACCTTCAGCTCCGCGACCCGGACCGGGCGCCCTTCCGATGTCCACACGGCGAGTGGACCGAGCACCCCGAAACGCATGCCGCAACGGTAACCCGGAGTCCGGCTGGAGTTCATCCGGAGTGAATCCGAAGGCCGTGCCCGCACTGTGATCACCATGAACCAAGAGCCACTGCGGATGGCGATCCTCACCGAACGCTCCGGTGTCGCCGCCACCGAGCGATTCGCCGAATATGCGGCGAGCCGAACCGAATTCGAGACCGACGTCATCGATCTTTCGCTGGCCTGTCTCCCCGCGGTGCCGGGCGACGGGCACGCCGTGCGAGATCTCGCGCCCTGGCTGGCCGGGGCCGATGCCTTCGTCGTGGCTACGGCCGAAGTCAATCGCGGCTATCCAGGTGCGGTCAAGAACGCCATCGACTGCTTCGCGGCGGAATGGCGAGCCAAACCGGTCGGATTCATCGCCTATGGGTCGCCGACCGGGGGCCGGGCCGCGGTGGAACAGCTCCGGGCGGTCTTCACCAGCCTGCATGCCATGACCGTCCCCGATGTCGTCGGTGATCCCTTCCGGGCTGAGGCCGCTGAACGAATGACCGACCAGCTCCTGTGGTGGGGCCGCGCCCTGCGCGCCGCCCGCCCTTACATCTCGTGAATTCGAAAAACCTTCTAGGAGAAGAAATGTCAACCGGTGTTTCCACCGAAGTGCGAGCCGGAACGCGCGAATGGCTGGGCCTGACGGTCCTGCTGTTGCCGACCGTGCTCCTGTTCCTGGCCATGACCGTGCTCTTCCTGGCCACCCCTTATATCGCCGCCGACCTGGGGGCAAGCAGTACCGAGGTGCTGTGGATCAACGACATCTACGGCTTCGTCATGGCCGGACTACTGGTCACCATGGGCACCCTCGGCGACCGGATCGGCCGCCGCCGGCTGCTGATGGCCGGTTCGCTGATCTTCGGCGCCGCATCGCTGTTCGCCGCGTTCGCACCCACCATCGAATCGATGATCGGCGCTCGGGCGCTGATGGGATTGGGCGCCGCCGCGCTGATGCCGTCGACCTTGTCCTTGATCAGCACCATGTTCGGGAACGAGAAGCAGCGAGCAACCGCAATCGGCATGTGGGCCGCCGCGGTGTCCGCAGGTGTCGCGCTCGGTCCGCTGGTCGGCGGCCTATTGCTGGAGGCGTTCGGATGGGGTGCGGCCTTCTTGATCGGCGTGCCCGTCACGCTGCTGGTGCTGATCGCGGCGCCGCTGCTGATCCCGGAGTATCGGACGCCGAACGCCGCACGGATCGACCTGCTCAGTGTGGTGCTGTCGATGACCGCGGTGCTGCCGATCGTGTACGGCATCAAGGAGTTCGCCAAGGCGGGCCTGGGACCGGTCCCCGTCGTCGCCCTGTTGGCCGGCCTCGCGTTCGGCGTGGTGTTCGTCCGCAGGCAGGGCCAATTGGACAGCCCGCTACTGGATGTGCGGTTGTTCGCAAACCGGACCTTCAGCGGCGCGGTCGGAGTCTTCTTGCTCGCGGCGATCGGCCTAGGCGGGATCTACCTGCTGTTCACGCAGTATCTGCAGCAGGTGGCGGGGCTGTCGCCGCTCACTGCGGGACTGGCGATCTTGCCCGCGGCGCTGCTGCTGATCATCGTCTCCACCGTGACGCCGACCCTCGCACGCCACGTGCAGCCCGCCTACCTGATCACAGCGGGACTACTGCTCTCGGCGATCGGCTACCTGATGCTCACCCAAGTGGACAGCGTTGCCGGACTGCCTGTGCTCCTCACCGGCTTCTACATCCTCTACCCCGGTATCGCGCCGGCCATGGCACTCGTTCCCGGGATGCTGATCGGCGCGGCCCCGCCGGAGAAGGCGGGCGAGGCGTCGGCGGTCAACAGCACCGCCGCGGATCTCGGCACCTCGCTGGGGATCGCGATCGTCGGCAGCATCGGCACGGCCGTCTACCGCGGCACGATGTCGGAGCGCACACCAGCCGACGAGAGCCTGACCGATGCGCTCGCGTTTGCCCAGAACCTGCCGGACGCCGTAGGCGAAGCGCTGATCGCTACCGCCCGCATGGCATTCACGTCCGGTTTGAACGTCGCCGCTGTCGCCGCCGCCGTCCTCGCACTGACCGGCGCGATCGTCTCCGTGACGCTGCTGCGCAAGCCCGCCGAGGCGGCAGAGCCGACGCCGGAACACGAGCTCGCGACTGCCGCCGCATCCACCGAACTCACACAGGGTCTGACAGGAGCATCGAAATGACCACCACAGTGCAGTCTTTCAACGACATCCGCGACGAGTTCGACGCCTATGTCGGCGACATCGTCTACTCCACCATGGTCACTGTCGACAGTAAGGGCCGCCCACGCTCCAGGGTCCTGATCCCGGTGTGGGAGCTCGTCGAAGGAAACCCGGTCGGCTGGCTGGCCACCTACTCGACCCCGATCAAGGAGGCGCACCTGGCCGCCAACCCGCACACGACCTTCTCGTACTGGACCAGGAAACAGAACCAGGTGCACGCGGACACGCTCGCCGACTGGGTGCCGTTCGAAGACCGCACGACCAGGCAGCACGTCTGGGACCTGTACGAGCAGACCAGCCCCAAAGGCGCGGGGTACCCCCTGGGCAATTTCTGGAACGGCATCGAGGACCCGAAGCTGCGCATCCTCCGCCTGTCACCATGGCGGATCCAAGTTATCCGAGGTCGCGACCTACGCAGCAAGATATGGAAGTCCACAGCGCAAAACTGATGAGCGGCAAGCACAATGCCCGACGGCTTCCTCGAGAAGCCGTCGGGAATTGTGTGCCTGGGCGGGCCGTCGGCAACTGCGCCGGCCGGAACGGGAATCCGCGTTGTGCTGAAGTCAGAGCCGCGCGACGATGTGCCGCAGCCGCCGACGTCAGTCCTGGCCGGGCGTGGTGGCGTCAGCCATTGCGTCCGCGTTGTAGGCCAGCAGCTCCCAGCTGTGGCCGTCCGGGGCGTCGATGGCGCGGTTGTAGAGCCATCCCATGTCCTGTGCCTCTCGCGGTTCGGTGGCGCCCGCTGCGAGCGCGGCGTCGGCAAGTCGGTCCACCTCTTCGCGCGACCCGGCGGCCAGCGCGTTGATCAACTCGATCGGACCGTCCGCGGTGTCGCGTTTGGTGAAAGTCGCGAAAGTCTCGCGTGTCATCAACTGCACGACGATCGCCTCCGCGAGAACCACCTGCGCGGAGGTGTCCCCGGTGAAGTCCGGGTTGATGGCTCCGCCCATCGCCGTGTACACCTTCTTGCTCGCTTCCAGGTCAGTGACCGGCAAGTTGACGTAGATCTGGGTGAATGCCATGACGTGCCTCCAAGGACGGTGGTGGTGCCCCGGGTGTTCCCGGCGACACCCCGAACCTAGGGGCGTACCTCGACATCGGTCTTGTACAGGAGCGACAACATCTCGTCGCCGTCGCCACGCCGCAGCTCAGACGCTGTGCGGCCGGTGAACCGGGTCAGCGAACGCGCGAGGTGGGGCTGGTCGTGATATCCCGCCGACTGCGCGACCTCGATCAACGGCATACCCTGCTGCACCAGCAGCACAGCCTGTCTGGCCCGCTCGATCTGGCGGATCGCGCCCTGCGTCAGCCCGGTCGCCGCGACCACCCGCCGCTGCACCGACCGTGGAGTGACCAGAGCGGTCCCGTCCCCGCGCAGCACATCGGTGACCAGCGGGTCACGCACCAGCAGTCCCGCGCGGACCAAGCGGTCCACGAAAACCTCCGCATTGTCGTATCCCGGAATCTCCCATTCCTCGCCCTGCAGGACGAACGAGCGAGCCGTGGTGTGCGGACTGGACACCACGGTGTCGACCAGTGCCGGCACCGGCATCGGCGCCAGGAACGCGCCATGGCTGAAGATGATCCCGAGCGTCTCACCCGCACCTGGCCCCAGCTCCAGCACCGTGGGTCCAGTCTCCGGGCCGCGGACCGAAACGTGCGTTTCACCCCGGTCGCACCAGACGACGAGCTCCCAATTCGAATTCGCCACAGACCGCATCCGCGCCGCTACGGGCCCGGCAACCGATCCAGCCCGATAGACCCGCTCGACGTAGGCAGAATCGGACAGGCGCTGCTCGACTCCACCGGCCAGCTCGAGACTCACGACCGAAAACTAACACTGGCTGTCGCCTGATGAGTGTCCGAGCGTCCGAGAATTCTGTCGGGACTGCGACAGCCCAGCGCACCAACCGAACCACCCGCAGCAACAAGGAATTCATCGAGCACGACATTCACCTTCGACCGCGCCGAAGCCGAAATCACCAACACGGCAGACCAGCATCCGGTTCCACATACACACCACCCCATCACACGCCCTCAGCAGCCACCGTCATACCAACGTCTCGGCGTCGGCGGGGCAGGGTCGCCCGCGTCGATGTGTCCGGGCCACGCGAACGGCTGGCCGAGTGGTCGGTGATGGTCTTGCATCCGGAATGAATCCAGCACACTGTGAGGTGGTTCCTAGGGAAGACGATTATCGGCCGGCGTTCACGACAGAAAGGCTGAGAATGGAAAACGACAACCCGAAAGTCGAAGAACTCGCTGTCAACGACTGCTGGGCCTTACTCCGTACCCAGGAGATAGGCCGCCTCGCCGTGTCGGTGGACGACGACCCGGACATCTTCCCGCTCAACTACGTGGTCGACCATGGAACCATCGTGTTCAGATCCGCGCCCGGCACGAAGATGTCCGCCGCCTTGTCGAATCCGCGCGTCGCATTGGAGGTCGACGGCTACCTTCCCGAGCCCCACGAAGCCTGGAGCGTAGTAATCAAGGGCCGCGCCGAAGGGATTCGTGAAATCGGTGACCTGATGGACACCGTGGATCTCCCCCTGTTCCCGTGGCAGGGTGGCGCGAAGAACTTCTTCATCCGGCTCGTACCGACCTCAGTGACCGGTCGCAGATTTGCCGTTGCCGAACCGGCAGCTTGGCGGACTCCCCTTTCCGACGCACGACGATCTCCGATGGAGTAGAACGCTCGCCGGCACCACCGGGACCACGCCAACCAACCGATCCTCGCCACGGTTACTAGCGAAACTTCCTCGGCGGATGACAACTCCGAATCGGGGCCGACCAACAGCAGCACAGCGACCTCCCGATCGACCGGCCTCGCGGGTTCATCGGGCCGGTCTCGCGCACCGATCTCTCCCGCCGTGCCGGTGTCACCCGCCGCATCGATGGACGGCGCTGCAGTCCGACCCGGAAGTTATCGGTATTCGTCGGTCCCATCCGGGGCCGACCATGACAACTTCTTTAGTCGTGTCGCGGAGTTGTCAGGCGAGCGCGCGGTCGGCGCACGGCAAGGCAGGGCGATAGCGCGCGGTGGCGACGATGAGGTCGGCGACGAGCAGCCCTTCCTGGTCGGGATTCATCGGGATCGCGAGGTCGTGACCGTCGGGGCCGAGGATCCGGGCGACACCGCTGCCCCCGTGCAGCACGTCGGCGCGGCCCTCCGCCGCGGCCTGCCATCCGCGCACCGGGACTACCGCAGTCGGGGCCAGCAGGTAGCTGCGAGCCGCCCGCGCGTACCTGCGGCTGGCAGCGGTGCTCAGTTCCGCCGCGTCGATCCGGGTGTCACCGCGGCAGAAGATGAAGCCGGGCCAGGACGCCAGATGGATGTGTTCACCCGCCCGCTGCATTGCCTCGCACGCGCCGGACAGGAAATGGTCGGCGCCACCGAGCGCCCCGATCGTGCCGAGTGCGGTCTCACGCAGCAGCGCGGGCCCGTCCGCCGTGCCGAACACGCTGCGTTCCAGGGCGGTGGGCAGCATCTTGCGGGAGACGGTGATGTCGCCCTGATCGTCGATCAGCGCCTGGGACATGAACACGCGGTTCCCGGCTCGCTCGGAGAAGCCGAGGCCGACGTGGATGCCTCGGCGGCGTGCGGCGTAGCGGATCGCGCGCAGCTCGGGGCCGTCGACGGTCATCGAATTGGCGTGGTACCTGGCGAGGATGTCGCCGTCCCACTCGACCGCGCGCAACCACATCCACCATGGGAAACCGGGTATGAACGTCTCGGGGAAAGCGACCAACCGGGCGCCCTGCTCCGACGCGGCCTCGATCAATGTGATGACCTGGTCGACGCCGGCGGACACATCCAGCCACCGAGGCTCGGCCTGCACAGCCGCCACTCGCACCCTGCTCGTCATCGTCTCTCCTCGATCCAGCTGTGACACCTTCACGAGAAAGGACACGGGGCACCGCCGGTCCTCACGCACCGACAGCTGAGATCACAGTCACCCGAGCCGCCGCCACCGCACAACCGAGTTCCGCAAGTCCTGATCGCGGCCCTTTCGAGGACGTCGAGAATGAACGCGGGCGCGCACCACTCGATCGACGAATCGGCATGTACACCCGCACGGACCGCAGCTGCGAAAGATTCCATCTGAACCAGAGAGCGTCGTCTCGAACTACCGGTGGCGGCTGAGCCTGGCTCGGGGCGAACCGCAGTACGACGCCTACGAACAGCAACTCGCCACCGGCCCGGTGATCACCGTGCCCACCATCACCCCTGGCCAGCGACTTCGACGGCCCCGGGCCGCCGGGCCGGTAGCGCTTACCGGTCCGGCGGCTTCGGTATCGCCTCACAAAGATCCGCGGTCTCGGAAGCGGCCATCGGCATCGAGTTCGATGACGGTGTCGATGCCTAGGCGCCGCAGGAACGGGTAGTCGTGGCTGACGACCAGCACAGCGCCGCGATAGGCGACCAGCGCGTCGACAAGCTGGTCGACGCTGGCGATATCCAGGTTGTTCGTCGGCTCGTCGAGGACCAGCAACTGAGGCGGCGGATCGGCGAACAGCAACCGCGCCAGGGAGACTCGGAACCGTTCACCGCCCGACAGCGTCGAGACCGGTCGCTCGACGCTGGTGCCGCGTAACAGCATTCGAGCCAGGTGGTTGCGGATGGTGGCGGGCGGCGTGGCCGGGGCCGCCGCGTGTACGTTCTCCAGTGCGCTGACCTGGTCGTCTAGGCCATCGAGGCGTTGCGGGAGGTAACCGACCCGATCGGTGAACAATGTGCCGGATCCGCTACCTTGCAGCAAGTTCTCGATCAGCGTCGACTTCCCGGCGCCGTTGGGGCCGACAATGGCGACGCGTTCGGGCCCTTGAACGATGACGCCCCGGTCGCCGTCGCGGAGTTCCGCGATGCGCCTGCCGCGCTGCACGTCGGGATCGGGCAGATCGAGTCGGATGTGCTCCTCACGCCGTACCCGGCTCGCCGCTTGGTCCAGAACACCCTGGGCCGCTAACACTTTCGCATCAAGCGTGGAACGCATCGCCCCCGCCGACGCTTGCGCCCTACTGGCACGATTGCCTGCCAGGATCCGGGGAATGCCACCGTCGCGCTGCGTAGCCTTTCCCGTGCGTTCCCGCCTGGCCAGCTTGGTCTCGGCCTCGACGCGTTGCCGCTTCTCTACTTTCAACGCCTGCTCGGCAGTCCGCGCGGCCTGCTGCGCTGCGGCCTGTTCCTGCTCGACGTACTGCTTCCAGGCGCTGTAGGGCCCACCGAACACCTCCAGGGTCGTACCGTGCAGTTCCGCGGTGGCATCCATACGCTCGAGCAGCTCGAGGTCGTGGCTGACCACCACAAGGGTTCCGGGCCACGAATCCACGAATCCGGAAAGCACGGCCCGGGTTCCACGGTCGAGATTGTTGGTGGGCTCGTCGAGCAAGGTGATCGGGGTGCGCCGAACACGTAGCCCTGTGATTGCGACGAGAACAGCTTGCCCCCCGGAGATCTCGCCGACGCGGCGGTCCAGATCGGCTGCGCTGAAGCCGATCTCGTGCAGGGCCTCGTCGGCGCGAGCCTCGATGTCCCAATCGTCGCCGATCGTCTCGAAGGGTTCCTCGCCGGTCGCACCGGACTCGATGGCCCGTAGGGCGGCGAGTTTGTCTGCGATGCCGAGCAATTGGGCGATAGTGGCGTCGCGGCCGAGGGTGAGTGTCTGGGGAAGGTACCCCACCTCCCCGGTGATGTCGATGCGCCCGGAGGTGGGCGTGAGGAGCCCGGCGACCAGGCGCAGCAGCGTTGATTTACCGGCGCCGTTACGGCCGACCAGACCGGTGCGACCCGTACCGAATGCTCCGTTGATCCGGGACAGCGCGACGGTTCCGTCGGGCCATTCGAAGGACAGGTCGTGCAAAGTGATCGCCGAGGGCGTGGATGTAGACATGGATGTTCGACTCTTCCTGCTCGTGAAAACGAGCGACCGCAAAGGACTCGGATGTTTGCGGATGCCGTCGAAAGCGACGCGGCGCGGCCGAGGGTGCGCGCCAGCGCACTGAGCACAGGCAGAAGGCACATTCCAGAGTTGAGGGAACGTGTCGTCGAGAGCGCCGCCTTCGAGAGGGCGGCTACAGTCTGTCGACCTCTTCCATGAGCACATCGCCACGTTACCACCGAGCTGAAGCGGCCGGGATTCCGTCACCTACAGCGTCAGGCGACCGATGCCGCCGGCACCGTGTGCTCGATGTCGACGGTGGCCGAGCCGGGGTGGCGGTGATCTCCGAGGCCCGGAATGCCACAAATCGCTAGTCAGCGCAATCGACGCATGCCTTGACTCGAGCTTCGCCAGGCAAGACACCGGTGTAGTTATCACGGGCTTGAACCTGTCTACCCCGACGCCGACCGATATCGGACATGCCTACCCCACCTGCTCGACGGGTGAATCGGCTTCGGCGCCAATGCCGTACATGCGCATCAGCACGCCTTTGGCGTGCCGCGCCCACCGGCGTCGGGTTCCGAGGACGAGCCGAGGACCGAGTGGGTGAGAACCTCACCCCGTGCAAGCGTTGAGGTCATCCCACCGTCCTCTCGTCAGAATACTCAGGCGACTCCTCTGGACAATCCGAAGCGACGGAGCCGACTCCACCGTTTAGACAAGTTGTAGCGCGTAAAGCCCCCGACAGATCCTGCGACTACCCGGGAAGTCGCGGCGATTGAGAACGCGCCGGTTCAGGCGAGTAGTCGGCGCGTTCGACCCCTACCTCTGTGACGCGGGCTGTGCGAACTGCGGTGAAGGATCAATCGTCGCCGCCGCGGCGATCGTGGATACCACCACGACCTAGGTCCGCTCCTGGCCCACGGCGGCAGAGACGACCGGAGATCCAGCGCAGATCACCGGTTGTTTCACGCCTCGGTGGTGCTGGTAATCCGTTCGTGGCAGGTCAGAAGCAGATGATCGAACGCGGTCACGGTCTGTACCGGTGGCCGAGGGATCAATTTCAGGCCCGCGATCACACACGCCGCGATGTCACGAAGCTTGACATTGGTCTCCTGCGAACGCCACACCAGCACCTTGAACGCCTGCTCGGCGTCGATACCGTACATACGCATCAGCACACCCTTGGCCTGCTCGACCACCGCCCGCGCCGCCACCACACCACCGATCGCCTCCGTCGCGGCAGCCTCGGCCACCGCGTCGACAGTCTCGGTCAGATCCAGGTAATAGCCGGTGGTACCGACCGGTTCGCCGTCGTCGTCGAGGACTTGGTCGGCGATGACCATCACCGTGTGTACGCGGCCACTGGTGTCGAGGAAACGGTGACGGCTCGAGAACGGCTCACCCTGGGCCAGGGTGCGTTCGATCAGTTCGGCGACGAGATCCCGGTCTTCAGGGTGTTTGTGCGAGAGCAACAGCTCGGTGGTCGGCACGATCTGACCGGGGGCGTACCCGTGCATCCGGTACACCTCCGCAGACCATTCCCAACGCTGGTTGGCGAACCAGAACGTGAACGATCCAACCGAGGCGGGCCGCGTCACGACCGTACGAGATCCCTCGTCAGGTCCGCTCTCGGTTGGATCAGGGCTTGTCATCGACTCATCATTCCACCTGGAACCACCGACAGCGCTCCAAGACCGCCTCGGCCCGACGGACGCCACCGGCTTGTGGGTCGTCTGTGCGTGAGGTGGCTCAACCGGCCATCTCGCCGCTGGCCTCGCGGTTGGAGTACTTGGTCAGAGTTCGGCGGTGTGAGGGTGGTGCAGGCCTTCGGTCTCGCTCAGAGTTTCCGCGACAGCTCCCAGGCGAAGCTGGTTCTGGATAGAGAGGCCGGACGCGGTGGTCAGCAACGCGCGCAGGCGGCGGTTGCGCAGACGCAACACCAGGTGATCGTCGGGTGCGGTCAGGCCAGAGGCGGCCGCAGCGAAGGGCGGGGTGCGCAACAGGTGCTCCATGAAGGTCTCCGAATTCGGGATAGCCTGGGTGGGGCATCGAAGCTCAGAACTGCTGCCCCTCGTCGTGCGGCGGGTATGCCCATTCCTGCGTGCCTGAATCACCCTTCACACCGCGCCATGGCACATGATGTCGTGATCGCCTGGACCCCCAAGGTTTTCGAGCTCGAGCAGGTGCGCCCGGTGTGTGGCTCAGGTGCCGTCGCCGGAGCGCGGGTGCCACGCTGCAGATTCTGACAACGCCACCGCCTACTCCCGGCACGTCCGTGCTGCGCCGACGGTGGATTTCGCGAAGTGGCTCGACGGGCTTGACAGCTGACCACGTGGGCTCGTGAACTCCGCACGAACTTGGGACTTCATGGGGCAGAAGCTAATCCGGAGATGGCCATCGAATCCGGTAATGCCGAGATCGGTAACTGCGGGTGCTCGCTGGGTCGACTCTGCACTCCTCGGGCCGAAACACAAGCAGGATCGCGTCGGTGCGTCGAGTGATCGAATGGGCCTGACGCGGACCTGGCCAGGCGGGCTCACCCATGAAAGCCGGGTTGACCTGTATCACTCACGGACACAGCGCAATCGGGGCGCAGGCGGCGCACGGCACCACGCTGATGACCCGAGATCGAAGGGTTCTAGGATCGTCACGACACGGTTGTCGTAGCCGGACGCTAGTTTGGGTGTGTGACCAAGTTCGTGGACTTCAATCTCAAACTGGCAGTTATCGAAGAACTCATGTATGGCGAGTCCCCCAAGCTCGAGCCATGGTCCCTCGAGAAAACGCTGGAAGCTCAGGGCTTCGATGGTGATCTCTGGGAGTACTCCGCCGACAACTACTACGACCAGGTCATACCGCAAGCTCAGGCATACTTCGAAGGCCTCGAGCTTCCTGCCGAACTGCTCACAGGGATCGAGCAGCTCGCCTTCTGCGGTGGGAGCCAGGTCTACTTCGAATGCTGCCCGCACTGGGACGGCGAGGGCGAGCAGTTCGACGTCGTCAGTCTCGACGACCTCCATCTGCTCCCGAATCTGAAGCGCGTTCTGGGTGCCGAATGGCTCGCACCTCACCTCAGGACGGTCTTGCGGTCCCGAGACATCGAGTTGATCCACTAACCTCATCGCAGTCGGCGCGATCGAACCTGCTGAGCCACAACATTCCTGTCTGTTCGGCGCCTCCGTGCGCCGTCACCGATCGTCTGAGGATTGCGCTGCGTGTATCGCGGCTGCGATGGATGAAGCATGGAGATCGACCACCACGTCTTCGCCGTCTCGGCGGCCACGTTCGGAGACTGCCAACCCATCAGGGCCAGCTCCGCAGCGCGGTCACGTAGAACGTGTCGGTCTGCGGTTTCCTCCCCGATCTCGCCGGTTTCGTCTCGATTCCAGGCGGCCACGGCTGCCTCGGACAACTGGGGGGCGCACGAACCGAGACCGGCTGAACCCGAGGGGCGATCCATTCACCAATAGCGACAAGCACTTCGAATCATCGAGGTACCTGTTTCGGCTCTTGCTCGGTCATGAATGGGAGCGTATGCAGCTGATCCACAGCATGTCCTACCCTTCCCCGATCCGGTCACCAAAGCGACGCTGTGACAGCGAACCCGCACCGCACGCCGAAATCCGGCAAATGACGTAGCTCTGGCGTCCCGGGCGTTCGCGGTCTGCAGCACGCATCTTCGTCATCCCGGCATGCCTTCAGACGGGATCCGTTGTCGACCTTCAGGTTTCCAACCGAAGGCGCGGCCTGATTTCGCTGCGGATGGTCTGCGCGAGTAGCGTCGCCCGCGCAGAGCTCGGTCGGAGGGGATGCAAGCATGGTGGTGTCACTGGGGCGGTGGTGGCGCTGTGTCACCTGCTGGCGCGTGGTGACCTTGGTCTTGGTCGCATTACCACAGGTGTTATATGCGGACTTCCCGGAGCTGCCCCACAGTGACGCCGGGACGGACCACAGCGAGGCCACGGTGGTCGTCTCAGAGACCGTCGCCGGAGCGGACTACCCGCAGGCGAGGCCGTTGCTCGAGCAATTGCTCGTATTCGTCGCAGAGTCCGGCCTCGTGATGCTGATACCCGCGGTCGTCTTTGCACTGCCGCGCAGGCATGTCCGGCGCGGAACACGCTGGGCCGCAGTGATTCTGGCCGTTCTCGGCACGGTAGACGGATATCTCGGGATGAAGGCGCTCGAGCACAACGACACGGCGGGATGGGATTTGCTGCTGCCGTCGCCGTTCTACCTGCTGGCAGCAGGCGCGCTCGTACTGAGCCAACGGCAGCACCGGCCCGAGGCGCCCGAAACCGCAAATTCCGCACCGACGAAATGAACGCAAACACATTCGCCTTCTCCAACCTCGGCATGTACGGCATCCGACACTTCACCGCCGTCATCACTCCCCGGAAGTCGCGATCTTCGCAGTCGGCGCGGCACGAGATGAACTCCGTTTGTCCGGCGACGAAGTCGTGGCCCGCAAACCCTCGACCTGACCATGTCGGCCGACCACAGAGCCATCGATGGAGCCTTGGCCGCACAATTTCCTCCACGACCCAGGCCGCACGCGGGATACACAGAGCGGCAGCAGGATCGAGCTTCCGAGAAACGAATCTGTGCGACGATCGGATACATGGGGTGGGTGCGCGATTTCTTCCGCGAATTCGGTCCACATGTGCTGATCGTGGTGATGTTGTGTTGTTGCCCGTGCGGCGTGATCTTCGGCGCGTGGTACACCACCCCGACGGAGAACGGTCCAGGTGGACAAGCCTCGTGTGACAACGGCGTTCCGATGGTCTGCACGGTGGTCTTCGACCGGCGCGTGGAAGATTCGTCGGCGACGGCGTACGGCAAGCCGGTGCGCCTGGTCGCGGTCGAGGGCGATACCGCGGTAGTGGAGATCAAGGCGCTGTTCGGGTGGGTGACCAGTACTGTGCGCGCCGCCGAGGCAACCACCGTGCACGGTGGAATTACCGACACCTACACCTCGGTGACCGTCGTCGATATCACCGAGGATCGCGTGATCATCGAGTTGGAAGGCGCCAGTGATGCCTAGGAGCTGAAACGAGACCAGCGCCCCTCAGTTCCTAGGCGCCCCTCTCGGCACGCCGAGCTCTGTCGCCAGACATGTAACTGCGTCGTCGGCCCAACCACCTGCCCGGATAAATTCTACTGCTATCAGCCCGAGATCCACCTACCGGCGCGAACCCGTATACGCCGGACAGAATCAGCCGCCGATCGCCCAACCGATGAAAGCCGATGGCGTGCCGCGCACATCGCTCGCTCGCGTTCGTGATTTTCTGGCCAGCAGGCCATCATTCTGGCTGCCTGCCACGGTCGGTGGTGTCGTAGCCGCGAGTCCGATCTTGGCCTTGTTCGGAAGATCGCAGTACGGTCGGACTGCTCAGGACCGGCCGGCGCGCCGAACACCAGCAACCATGGCGAGCCCTGTGCCGATCATGACCCCCGCCGCGACGAAACTACCCATCGCGACGCGCTTGTCACGCTCGACTGCCCGCAACGACTCCTCACGAGTGACGACCCCGGCATGGCTACCTGACTGACGGACCTCGCAAAACGACTCGCAGGAAGGGCCTCCCAGAACGAGCATCGTCAAGATCACCCCGAGGACGGCGGCAAGGCATCCGCCCAGGACCAGCCCTATCGCGGCATAGCGCAGCAGAGCGAACCCCACACTGTGGTTCTGAACCGATTCCATCGGGCGTGGCGTCGGTGACTGCCTCACCGCACACCCGCATCCAAGTTTTCCACCGGCGTCATCATCGTCATACCCTCGCTCTCCTTAGCCCACAGCAACTTTCGAGGCCACCTCCGCTGATGTGCGCGGGCCGGATCGTTCCGTACGTCGAGTCAAAGGCGCACCGTGTTGCCGGAGCATATGAGAATTTCGATACACCGACCATATGTGGCGATGAGTAGCATCGAGGGTTTCAGTGCCGGATCCTCGACTCGATCACCCGATCATCGCCCACCGCAAGGTCCGCCGGGTCAGGGGAGACGTCACCGATCGCCCTCCGGACACAACGTTCAACCACCCAGGCCCGAGGCGTCGGCAGCCTAGCCGGGCCCACGCAGCTCTATCCGCCCGGAATCGCGGTCCCGGTGACCGGCCGGATACCGTAGCCTCGTCCTTATGAGTGTCCAGGCTGGGGTGGTTCCACCGCACGACCACGTCGTGAGCATTTATGACGGACTGGATGAGCTGGCCCGCAACGTCAGCGACTTCCTCGGACAGGGGTTGGACACCGACGGTGCGGCCGTGGTGATCGCCACACCCGCCCATCGGGAAGCCATCGCGACGCGGTTGAACGAGCACGGCTTGGACTTGGCCGCCCTGACCGCGGCCGGCCGCTATCGAGCCCTGGATGCCGCGCAGACCTTGGCGAGCTTCACCATCGACGGCGCGCTCGACCGGGCTCGTTTCGCCGAAGTGATCGGGGAGGTCATCGCCGTTGCGAGTGCGGGTGGGCGTTCCGTGCGCGCGTTCGGTGAGATGGTGGCGCTGCTGTGGGCCGACGGCGATCCGGCCGCGGCGATCGAGCTCGAAGCGATGTGGAACGAGTTGGCTCAGAGCCATCGGTTCCTGCTCTACTGTGCATATCCGCGTGACATACTCGCCGGCGCCGACGATCTGATGCGCCTGCAGCAAGTGTGCGCCCATCATTCCGAGATCCTCGCTCCCGAGAGTTACACCGCCGCCCAGCCCGAGCTCGGGCCGAGCGCCGACCCGGACAGCGATTTTCGAACCTATCTGCCGGTACCCAGCGCAGTCAGCGCCGCGCGCCGATTCGTCACCGGCAGGCTGGGGGAATGGCAGCACGGCCCCGCGGTCATCGACGATGCCGCCCTGGTCGTTTCCGAACTCGCCGCCAACGCGGTTGCCCACGCGCACACCGCGTTCCGGATCCGTCTGTCCCAGACCGAGGGGACGGTGAAGATCGAGGCCGAGGACCTCAGCCCGCGCCGACCGGTCATGGGCACCGACCGCGGAAGCGCGGTCGGTGGACGTGGTTTGATCCTGATCGCGGCACTGGGCAGCCGATGGGGCATCGAACCGGACCCGGCAGGGCACGCCAAGAACGTGTGGTGCGAAATCCCCTCCCCTGACCTGAGGGAAGGAATCTGAGATATGTCGATCGATCTCTCCGCACCCGCGCGCGGTTCCTCGGTGGCCAGGGCGGCTGGTGCGCTGATCGATAAGCGAAGCGGCGGCTGCCACGATCATGCCTGCGTGGCGTATACCACCCGCGCTGAACGCGACCGCATCGCCGTGGAATGGCTGCTCGAGGGTGCCGCGCTCGGGCAGCGGCTGCTCGCGGTCACCGACGACGACGATGCCGGTGACCGCTTACGAGCCGCTTTCGCCGCGGCCGATGCCGGCTACGAGCTGACCCATACCTCCCTCGGGGAGGTCTACGACTTGTCCGCGCCGATCGACGCCGAAGCCCAGCTTGCTCATTTCCGCGGCGAAGTCGCATCGGCGCTCGACGCGGGTTTCGCGGGCATTCGCGTCTTCACCGACATCACCGCCCTGAACCTCGATCCCGCACGCCGTCCCGGTCACGTCCGGTGGGAACACGTCGCCGACGCGTTCATGGCCGGCGGTAACCCGGTAGCCGCGATGTGTGCCTACGACCTCACCGCGACCGGCCAGGATCTGGGCGCGGTCATGGCCGTACACCCGTTGCGCCACGGCCCCTCCCGGGTCCCCACGACGTTCGGGATGTACTGGCGAGACGGCCACCGTTTCCTGGAGGGAGAGATCGATCAATTCAGCATTCCCGCCCTGATCGGCGCGCTCGAGGTCTTGCCGAGCGAGGGCGCCGACCTCGACGTCAGCGGTCTGGCGTTCCTGAGTGTGCGCGCCTCGGCGGTACTGGCTGGCATGGATCCGTCCCAGCGTGCACACCGGTCGATACGGCTGGTCAACGCCCATCCCGTCGTCGAGCGGGTATGGAGCGTGATGGATTTCGATCCCCGACGGTTGATCAAGCGCACCGATTCCTGAGCCGGCTTCCGTGCGGATTGCCGTCGAGGTCTATCGGTTCGATCGCGACTTCACCACCGCCGCAACGAATCTGGTGGGGGTCGCCGATTTCGCCTACGTGTCGACCTGGGCCGGATGGTCGTATCAGGGTCGCCAATCAGTCGCCACAGGAGAGGGCAGGCGCTGGCCTGAACTCACTGCATCGAGGCGGGCCTACCCGACCCGGCCTCGTCCAGGGGGAACGATTCGTCTTTGCCTGGCGATTGGCTCATCGGGATGCAGAGCGTGCTGGAGCTGCCGGATCGCCTCGTCGTCGAGGTCCGCATCAAGGGCGGCGGCCGCCCAGTCCCAGCGCGGCGTGGACCAGATGAAGTGCGCTACGCCCCAGCGAGGAGTCCATCCTTCCTGGCTACGCGGGCGCCGAGAGAGCATCGTGTGCTCGTTCATCGCATCGAATGCCCCGGAATCCGGATCACGGAACGGAACGGCTTCCGGGGTGAAGTCGATAGGCACGCGTGCGAGGATCGGTGCTGCGGTGACGGTTTCGGCAAACCAGTCAGTCTGCACACGCTTGACCGCCGCGAATCGATCCTGAAGGATCTGCTGGTGTTGCTCCGGTGTGACCACAGGTCCGCCCCATACGAACTGTGCGTCGGCAATGGACTCGCCAACCACGAGGTCGACGAACTGCGCACCGACGCCCGCCGCCTCCGACCGGTATCCGAGCATCTGGCCAGACTCCTTATCGACCCAAATCCGCAGCGGCTCAGGCTTTCGGGGCGGCGGAGCCAACTCGACCGTCCAACACGCCCGGCCGACGAACTCAACCTCTTCCACCGGACCGGCTGGCCGGGTGAAATCATCACCGGCCCACTCTGCGGCCTTTCGCCGCAGTAGGAGCTGAGTCGGGCCCAGATAATGCACGCGGTCGGGTGTGCCAACGCGAGGGCGTTGCAGATTTGCGGTGAAGTCCCAGGCGTGGATGCCATCGGTGACGAAAATCGGGCGCCCATCTTCGTGCTCGACACGAAGCCGGTCTCCGTGACGCCACACCCGGCATCCGTCATCGGCGACGACCAGCATGGGACTCGACCCGATCGCGACAAACCCATCCGCCCGAGCTGCAGCACCGATCTCCCGAACGGTGCCTCGAAGAGGTACGTCAGGACCGGACGTCAGCGCTGTCAGGACCTCAATCCATGCTGTCATGACGCGAGACTAAGCGAACCGCCCACGCACGCGCGGTATCTGCCGGTCCGTGGCACCCAGCGATCAGGAGCGGTTTCCGCAGCCATGAGAACCACTAATTCTCATGGCCCGCACGGTCGATCCAGACAGCCTGCTCCGCGAACTGTTGGATCTGGGCGGTCGTTTGCCGCCCTCGGCCCGGCCCGAAAATGACCGCACAACGCACTGAAGTAGCGCGGAATCGTCTGATACCGAGGCGCCCACGACCGTGGACCAATAGAACTGCAACAGTCGAAAATTGGTGCCGAGAGGTGTTGGTCATGAACGAAACCGCTACCGCACAACCCGTCCCACCTAGGCCTCGCTCGTCTGGCACAGCGACCGATTCCGACGAGCCAGGCCGTTGCACGGTCTCGCGCCATGACCGACATCCCTGCGGGCAACTACCCGCCCCACGTATCCGGCCACTCCCCCACACCCGAGGGCCAGCGGCGCTCCCGCGCCGCCTCATGGCGCTGCAACGCCAGATTTTTCGTTGCCACCACCCTCGCGGGCATGGTGTCCGAGGAACTCCTCAGGTTCCTGCTCGAGGCGGCCATGTTGTGGCTGCTGTAAAAGGCGAATCTGTCGGTGCCCCATGTCAGGCTTACGGCATTGTGCTTGGAGGGGTGATAAGCATGGCCACAACCGGTGACCGTCCCGAAGTTCGACTCGTGGCGCACTGCCGCCGCTGCAATGGGTGGCTCGTCTCAGCGGAGTCGGTGCGCGCCGGCATCGGCCCGCAATGCGCGGCCCGCGAGGCCGCCGACCAGCGTGCCGCCGCCGAACTCCAGCCGACCGCACTCACCCTGTTCGACATCGCCGCATAACCCACCGAGCCGCTGACGATGCTGTTTACCGCAGCCAACCATCTCGCCGCGCACGACCGTGTACAGGGCTACGCTCAGTCGCGGCGCGGACGTAGCGCGTAGGCGGGGATGTTCCAGCGCCGTATCCGTCGGCGCCGCGAGGTAATGACCACAGGCTCGATCGGGGCGATCCTGTGATCAGTCTGCAAGGACCTGGCCGAGACCGATCCGCGGTTTGCCGGACACCATTTCCGCCCACACGATTTCCGGCGGCTGTCCGCAACCGATCTGGTCAACAACGGACTGCCCATCCACATCGGCGCAGCCCTGCACGGCCATCTCGCCCTCGACATCACCCGGGCTACGTCGCGGTCTTCGGAGAAGACGTCACCCGCGACTACCAGGCGCACTCGCAGCGCCGCCGCGATCTCCGCCTAGATGAGGAGTACCGCTCGGTCACCGATCAGGAATGGGCTGATTTCCAGGAGCATTTCGACAAAACGCAAAGTCGAACTCGGATCGTGTGGCTGCCTGACCGCCACGTCGTGCATCCACGAACATGCCTGCTTCTCTGAACTGAGTTGTTGATCTGCAATCGGTGGCGGACCTGTTGCAGCAAGGGTGCCTTGCCGAGCATTTGACCTGCCCTGACGGATCCTATTGCCCGAGTGAGCGACTGGCGGGCGGGATGATCTCCTGGCGTCCTGCTCGGTTGGTCGGCAGGATGGTCAACATGCCTGCCATTTCCGAGAGTTCCGCCGGGGCAGCCGATGTGGCTGTGGAAAACGACTACGACAGCTTCGCTGAGGGGTATGCGGCCGAAACCGAAACCAACCTCATCAACGGCTATTACGCGCGGCCCGCGGTCGTGGACCTTGCCGGAGACGTGACCGGCAGGAAGATGCTCGACGCCGGCTGCGGCTCCGGCCCCATTTTCGAGGCGCTGCGTGACCGGGGTGCCATTGTGACCGGCTTCGACGCCAGCGCCAAGATGGTTGAGCTGGCTCGTCACCGACTCGGCGCCGACGCGGCCCTGCTGGTCGCCGATATCGGCAGCCCGCTGCCGTTTTCCGACGGTGCGTTCGACGATGTCATCGCGTCCCTGGTGCTGCACTACTTGGAGGACTGGACTGCGCCGTTGGCCGAGTTGCGGCGCGTCCTGAAGCCCGGCGGCCGGCTGATCATGTCCGTCAATCACCCACTCGTCTTCAAGTTGCTCCATCGCGACGCCGACTACTTCGCGACCGTCAAGCACTCCGATGAATACACCTTCAACGGTCAGAAGGCCGTGCTCACCTACTGGCATCGGCCGCTGCATGCGATGACCGACGCTTTCGCCATGGCTGGCTTCCGCACAACTGTCATCAGCGAACCGCCTCCGGCGCCAGGCGCCCGCGAACTCTTTCCGGACGCGCTGGCGAAGTCCTCCTCTGGGGCGTTCCTGAGCTTCCTGTTCTTCGTTCTGGAGGCCGTCTAATGCTGAAACCCTGCTGCTTTCCCGACGAGTTCGTCTCGGGGCTATTTGCGGCGACCGGGCCGATGACGATTCGGCTAGGTCATGCCTCCCAATCGAATTTCCAGCTCACGGCCGGTAGGCCGTCGGGTCGGGCATCACGGTCGTGGTCTGACGGTGTTGATCACCGCGCGCCAGGCCCGTGACTGCCCGATGTTGCCGAAAGTGCTCGATGCGATCGCGGTCCCGCGGTTGGCCGGTGGCTCACCGCGCCGCAACCCGGACCGCGTCTCGGCCGACAAGGCGTATTCCTCGGCGGCGAATCGGGAGTTGTTGCGAGGCAAGAGGATCAAGATGGTGATTCCGCAACATCCGACCAAGTCGCCTACCGGAAACGCCGTGGGGTTTGCGGTGGACGCCCGCCGGGGTTTGATTCGAATGCGTGCAAGGGCCGCAATGTAGTCGAGCGAGCGTTCATACTCGCCGTGGGCGGTGCAGGTGTCTGAGCCGCGTCGACGTCAACCATCGATCCCCCTCGTCCACGGCGTCTGGAGCGTGACCATGAAGCCAAACCTGATGTCCGCGAATGGCTGACGATCGAGAGCTGAATCCACCGGCCGACTCGGCGGCGCAGTGTCGATCGACGACGGTGGATCCGGTTCCGCTCGAACACGCGGGGTGGGGTCGACCGCCCTGTGGACAGCGCCGGTCGACCGACACCTCAGGCCAGTTGGGTCACCTCACGGCGGAAGGGCACCTCGTCGTTGGACGGTAGCTCGGCGTCGAACTCCTCGGCGGCGCGGCGGCCCGACCAGACGGCCGCGGCGATCGTAGCGGGGGCCCAGGCGTCGCCGATGCCGCGCACCGACCGCAGCTCGCCCTGCGCGCGGAGCCCCTCGAGTTCGAGGTAGAGCTCCTCGCGTGGCAGGCGGGCGGTCACCATGACCACGGCGTCGCAATCGATTTCGCGGACGGCGCCGGCATACACGTCTGTCACCTCGACCCCTCCGACACCGACCCGGGTCACGGCGTGGTCGGTGATCCGGGTGACGCCGTTCTCGATGAGACGGCGCTGGATGCGGTTGACCTCGAAGGTGTTGTTCGTCCAGGCGGAAACCTGCGATTGGCTGGTGACGATCGAGACTTCGTAACCCTGCTGGGCGAGCAGTTCCGCGACGACTCCACCGAGGTAGTAGTGGTCGTCGTCGTACACGAGGACCGTCTTGCCTTCCGGGAGTCGACCCGCGAACAGGTCGTCCGGCCCGAGCACTTGCGCACCCTCGGCGATCGGCAGCGGTGTGGTGTGGAAGCGGGCGACACCGTCCGTGCGCCACGTCGCACCGGTGGCCACCAGCACGTGCTGGAAGCCGAACTCGATGATGTCGGCGGCCGTCATCGGGCTTTCGCGGAAGACCTCGACGTTCGGGAGTTCGGCGATCGCGGCCTCGCGGTACTCCTGGACGCGCCCCCACGCCGACAGGCCAGGCAGTCGCGACTCCTGGCGCACCCGGCCGCCGAGCTCTCGACGCGCCTCGATGAGCGCGACGTCGTACCCGCGCACCCCGAGCGCACGGGCCGCTTCCAGGCCGGCAGGCCCGGCACCGACCACCAGGACCTGGGAGTCGCTGCCCTTCGCCCGGATCCGCTCCGGGTGCCAGCCACGCCGCCACTCCTCGCCCATGCTCGGGTTCTGGGTGCAACGAATCGGCGACATGGTGAGGTCTCCGGAGACGCAGATATTGCAGCCGATGCACTCGCGGATCAAGTTCAACCGGCCGTCACGGATCTTGTTGGGCAGGAAGGGATCGGCGATCGACGGTCGGGCCGCGCCGATCAAGTCGAGGATGCCTGCCTTGATCTGGCGGACCATCGCGTCCGGTGACGTGAAGCGCCCGACGCCGACAACCGGCTTGGTGGTCAGCTTCTTGAGACCGGCGACGAACTCCTCCTGCCTGCCCTCCGGACCGAACCGGGACGTGACCGAGTCGCCCTCCCAGCTGCCCATCGCGAAGTCCCACAGGTCGGGAAGTTCCCCGAGCTCCCGCAGTACGCCCTCGATGTCCTCGCGCGTGATGCCGCCGGCGATCTCCTCCTCCACGGTGATCCGGCACGCGACGGCTGCCCGGCCCGCGCACTCCTCGAGGGTGTCCTCGAGCAGCTCGCGCAGCAGCCGCATCCGATTGAGCAGCGAGCCGCCGTACTCGTCGGTGCGCTGGTTGTAGCGCCGGGACAGGAAGTGGTGGACGCCGCTGTAGCCGTGAGCGCCGTACACGTACACGATGTCGTAGCCGGCCTCGATCGAACGGCGGACCGCGTTGCGGTGCCAGCGTCGCAGGTCGGCGATGTCCTGCTTGGTCATCGCCCGCGCCTGGACCGGCGCGATCGTGTCGGGGGCCACCGGCAGATGTCCGGGGCCGAGCGGGGTTTCGCGGCTGAGCTGGTTGGGTGCGTTCATACCGTTGTGCGCCAGCTCGATACCCGCCAGGCCGCCGCCCTCGTGAATCGCGTCGGCGATCCGCTTCAGCGCGGGGAGATCCTGATCGTCCCAGATCCGCAGCTCGATGAAAGGGGCGATGTCGGAGGTCGCGTGGATCTCCACCTGCTCGGTACACACCACCGACCAGCCGCCCTCGGCCTTGATCTTGCGCATCGCGGCCTGCGCACTGGGGTCGCGATAGCCCATGCCGTTGCAGTGGGGCACCTGGTAGAAGCGGTTCTTGGTGGTGAACGGCCCGATCTTGACGGGCTCGAACAGGATGTCGTACGGGGCGGCCACGGCGGGCGGCTGCTCGGTCATGGGAGATTCTCCTAGGTCAGGCTGGGTGAGTGGTGCCGGCGCGGCTCAGTGGTTGATCCACACGGTCTTCAGACCGACGTATTTGTCGAGTGCGTGCAGTGACAGGTCGCGGCCGAAGCCGGATCCCTTGAACCCACCGAACGGGGTCCACGCGCTGAAGGCGTCCACACCGTTGACAGTGACCGTGCCTGCGTGGATCTGGTCGGTCAGGCGATGCGCGCGGGAGAGGTTGCTTGTGGCGACCGAGGCCGCCAGCCCGTAGGCCGAGTCGTTGGCCAGCGCGACGGCTTGCTCCTCGCTGTCGAAGGGCGTCACGGCGAGCACCGGGCCGAACACCTCCTCGCGAGCCAGCGCGGAAGTCGGGTCGACGTCGTCGAACACCGTGGGCTGCACGTAGCAGTCGCTGTCGCCTCTGGTGAGACGCTCGCCTCCGGTCACCAGGCGCGCGCCCGAGGCGCGGGCCCCGTCGACGAACGCCATCACCTGATCGGTCTGTTCTGTGGAGACGATCGCGCCCATACCGGCCGCCGGGTCGAGCGGATCCCCCGGCGTATACGCCGCCGCCTCGGCCGCGACCAAGGAGACGAACTCCTCGTGCACGGAGCGTTCGACGAGCACGCGTGAGTGGGCCGAGCACACCGCGCCCTGGTTGAACCAGATGCCGAGTGCGGTCTGCTTGGCGGTGGTGGCGAGGTCCTCGGCATCGGCGAAAACCAGGTGCGGGCTCTTGCCCCCGCACTCCAGCCACACCTGCTTGAGGTTCGACTGGCCCGCGTACTGCAGGAACAAGCGTCCCACCTGGGTGGAGCCGGTGAACGCGAGCACGTCGACGTCCGGGTGTAGACCCAATGCCCGCCCGGTGGTCTCGCCGAGGCCGGGGACCACATTGAGGACGCCTTCGGGGATTCCGGCCTCGACCGCCAGTTCGGCTATCCGCAGCGCCGAGGACGGCGACTGCTCGGCCGGTTTGAGGACCACACAGTTGCCCGCCGCCATCGCGGGCGCGGCCTTCCACGCCAGCATGTCGACCGGGTAGTTCCAGGGGATGACCGCGCCGACCACGCCCAGCGGCACCCGCCGAACGAGGCCGAGGGTGCCCGGCGGCGTCGGCGCGACCTCGTCGTTGATCTTGTCGATGGCCTCCGCGTAGTAGCGGAACAGGTTCACCGAGAACGGCAGATCGAGATCGTGGGCATCGACGACCCGCTTGCCCATGTCGAGCGAATCGAGGACCGCGAGTTCGGCCGAGTGCTCGGCCAGCAGATCGGCGAAGCGCAGCAGCCGCTCACGGCGGAAGGCCACACCGGCGCGGCTCCACACCCCCGACTCGTAGGTGGAGCGGGCGGCGCGAACAGCGGCGTCGATCCCCTCCTGTCCGGCGTCGGCCACCTCGCTGAGGAGCGCGCCCGTCGCGGGGTTGCGGTTTTCGAATGCTGCCTCGCCGGTCTCCACGAAGCGGCCGCCGATGAACGATCGGGTGTGGAGCGTGGCCTCGGCGGCCAGCTCGATCCAGTCCTGGTGAGTTCTCACGAGCGAACCTTTCTTTGCGCTGGACCGCAAATATGCCGTGGAACACACCCGCTGTCAATCTCGGTGTCCGCCCCTGCGGCGGGAGCGCTACGGTGACTCCATGGCGCGACTCAAGGACCAGGCCGGTCGCCGCGAGCATCTGATCGCGGCGACTCTCACGACCATCGCCAGCCATGGACTGGCCGGCGCGACGATGAAGAACATCGCCGAGGAGGCCGGCGTCTCGTCCCGTCTCATCGCGTACTACTACCCGGAGCTCGACGAGTTGATCGAGGCCGCTCACCGGGCGGCCACCGACCGCTACTACTGGTCGCGGCAACGCGACATCGAGGGCGATCACAGCCCGACCGTCAAGCTCGCACGCCTGATGTACTCGGGTCTTCCACGCGGGAAGGACCTGCTGCTCAGCCAGGTGCTCGACGAGATCTCGGTGAGCGCGAGCCGCAGTCCGATCCACGCCACGCTGATGACGCTGCTCTTCGACCGTGAGGTCTCGCTCTACGCCTCGGTCCTCGAGGTCGGTCGGGCGCTGGGCGAGTTCGACCTGACCGACGGGTCCGACGTGATCGCGCGTAACTTCGTGGCCCTCGAGGATGCCCTCGGACTGCACTTGCTGGCGCACAATTCGTCGATGACCTTGGCTCGCGCGGAGCAGCAGCTGGCCAGCTACGCACACTCGGCGACGGGCGTCCGAATCGCCCCCGTGGCTCCCGGAGAGACAAGCGTCGTCGGCGCCTAACTTTGCCCTAAACGGCAAGGAATCACCGACGACCGAGGTTTCGTGCGGTGCTTTGCTACCCGCCCACGGCGCGACGTTCTTACGAAACGAATGGCTCGAGGCGGGCCCTTCATCTGTTTTCCAGATGCCGAAGTTCAGTTTTGTGAAGTGTACAGATGGCTGATTCGTCGGGAAGATGGCGTGATCCGCACCACTTCGGAGCCGCGCGGTGATGCGCCGAGAGAGAGTGATCATGACCCACGAACCACAGGTCGCCACCACGACATTCGCGAAGTTCGAGCAGGAGCACATCCTGCCCATCCCGGAGAACAAACGCACCGGGACCCCGTGGTCACTGTTCGCGATCTGGGTCGGGCTGAACATGATGCCGTTGGCCGTCGTCACCGGCGCGGTCGCGAGCAGCGGTTACGGCCTCACCATCGGCTGGAGCATCCTCGCCATCCTGGTGGGCAATGTGATCGGGGCCATCGGCGCCGCGCTCCACGCGTCGCAGGGACCGCACCTCGGCATTCCCCAGATGCTGCAAGCCCGCGCCCAGTTCGGGTTCCAGGGCGGCAGCCTCTTCGCGGTCATCGCGCTCGTCATGTTCCTCGGCTTCTTCGCCAGCATCCTGATAGTCGCCAAAGATGCTCTCGCCGTGGTCTTTCCGGAGCTGAACGGCTCTTTGGTCATCGTCGTCTTCGCTGTCATCGGCGTCGTGCTGTGCGTGTTCGGTTATGACCTGCTGAGCAAAACGATGGTGTACATGTCCGTCCTGATCGGCGTGACGGTCGCGGTGACGATGGCGTTGCTCTGGATGAAGCCCGAAGTCACCGCGGAGCGCGCGGAGGCTGCCTTCAGCTTCGAGGGCCTGTTCGGAATGCTCGCCATCGGTATCGTCTGGCAGCTCGCCTACGCGCCGTACGTCTCGGACTACACGCGCTACCTGCCGAAGCAGACCGGACCCAAATCGGCGTTCTGGAGCACCTATCTCGGACTCGTCGGGAGCTCCGTATTCGTCATGACCCTGGGTGTCTTGCTCGGTGCGGCGAATGTCGCCAGCCCCCTCGCCGCGCTCTCCGACCACCTCGGCTGGATCGGGGTCATCGCGCTCATCGTTTTCGCGGTCACCTCGGCTCTCATCAACAGCGTCGAGCTGTACTCCGCGGTCATGAACGCGCTGACCGTGCTGCAGTCGATGTTCAAGATCACCGTGACGGCCGGTACCCGCGTGCTGACAACCCTGGTGTGCGGTGCGATCGCCACCCTGGTCGCACTCCTGGGGCAGGGCGACTTCATGACCACGTTCGAGAGCTTCCTGTCGCTGCTGCTCTACGTCCTGATCCCGTGGTCGGCCATCAACCTCGCGGACTACTTCATCGTCCGCAAGGGGCACTACGTCGTCGCGGACCTCTACATGCGCGACGGCGGGCAGTACGGCCGATGGAATCGAGTCGGGCTGATCAGCTACGCGGTGGGCCTGGCGGCGCAGCTGCCCTTCATGGTGACACCGCTGTTCACCGGCCCGCTCGCGGCACCGCTGCACAACCTCGATCTCGCGTGGCTCGTCGGGTTCGCGGTGACCGCTGTGGTGTACCTGCTCCTGGTTCGCTTCTCGAGCTCCGAAGCGGCGGGTGCCCCGGAGAAGTCGCAGGCGCCCCTCACCCCACCGGCCGGTACACACTGAGGTTCAGTGTTCCGCTCGGCTCCTTGCTGCGCGGATCGAGGATCGGATGAAGGCTTGGGCACGCGCCGTACGGCGCGTGCCCGCCATCGATGCGAGGACAACGTCGAGGGGCTCCACGTGATCGGTGATCTCGAGCGCGACCACCTCGGATCCGTCGTAGGTCGTATTGCTCGCCGGGCGCTGGTTGAGCACCGACCACCCCTGGCCGTTGGCGACCAGCGCCCGGACGGTCTCGAACCCCGACGTGCGATGTCGGATCACCGGCTGGAAGCCAGCCGATTCCACGAGGCGTTCGAAGTACCGGCCGCTGTGCGGCAGGTCCAGCAGCACCATCGGCTCATCGGCGAGATCGCGCAACGTGATCCGCTTGCGACGCCCGAGCGGATGCCCCTTCGCGACCAGGGCATACGGCGACGCGACGCCGACGCGGACATGGTCGATGTCCTCCTCGAGGTCGTAGCCGTACATCAACGCCAACTCACACCGGCCACTGCGCAGGGCCTGCTTCAGTACGGCGTGCTCGTCCTCCACCACCGACACGCGAATACCGGGATGCTCCTGCTCGCAGGCCGCCAGCATTTGCGGCAACGCGAAAGGGGCGAGCGTCGAGAAGCAACCGATGGTGAGATCTCCGATCAGCGCCCGGCCCGCGGTACGTGCGACCTCGGCCAGCTCCGCGGTGTGCACAAGATAATTGCGTAGCTCCCGGTAGAACTCCTCGCCGGCGGCGGTGAGCGTGAGCCCTCGCGCGTGTTGGCGCAGCAGCAGTTGCACGCCGAGCTCCTTCTCGAGCTGGGCGACGGCGGTCGAGACAGCGGACTGGGAGACCATCAGCTTCCGGGAGGCTGCCGTCATACTGCCCAGCTCGGCGGCGGCGGCGAAATAGCGCAACTGCACGAGGGTGAAACCGTAGTTCGTCACGCGGGCGTCCTTGTCCATTCCGCTACCAGGAGTCGAGGGCCGGATGGGCCCGATCAGTAGTGATGGTAGGCGAGCTCGATCCACGGTCCGGTCAGTGCGGCGGACTGCTCTGCGAGGCGATCCGGGCGTTGTCGTCGGCCGACTCGGGAAGGAGATTGGCCAGGTGCTCCGGGCGCAGCAGTGCGTCGAGGGCCTCGGCCTCGACGCCATGGATGGCGAGCGCGAGCGTGCGGACATCCGCGACCCCGCGCAGCGCGTCCTTGGCGATCTCGGCGGAGCGCGCGTAACCCAGCAACGGCGTCAGCGCCGTGGCCAGACCGGCATTGCCTGCCGCGGCCGCGGCGAGCTTGACAGCGTCGACGCGGATGCCGTCGACGCAGTGCTCACGCAATGAGTCGAAGGCCGCGGCCGTCCACGCGAACCCCTGGAGCAGCCCGTGGCAGATGACGGGCTCGAAGGCATTGAGCTGCAACTGACCGCCCTCCGCGGCCATCGTCACCGTCAGGTCGTTCCCGATCACCCAGAAGGCGACCTGATTGACCATCTCCGGAATCACCGGGTTGACCTTGCCGGGCATGATGCTCGATCCGGCCTGGCGCGCGGGCAGTTGGAGTTCGCCAAGACCGGCCTGTGGTCCCGACGCGAGCAGACGCAGGTCGTTGCAGATCTTCGAGGCCTTGACCACGATCCGTTTGAGGACGCCGGAGACCTGGACGAACGCGCCGGTGTCACTGGTGGCCTCGACCAGGTCACCGGCCCCGGTGACCGGCCGGCCGACGATCTCGGCCAGATGCGCGACGGCTCGGCGGGCGTAGTCCGGGTGGGCGGTGATGCCGGTGCCGATCGCGGTGGCTCCGAGATTGATCTCGCACAGCAGTGTGCGCGAGTCGGCCAGCCGGGCCAGTTCCTCGCGAAGAGTCACGGCGTAGGCCCCGAGTTCCTGGCCCACCGTCATGGGGACGGCATCCTGCAGCTGGGTGCGTCCGATCTTCGACACCGTGCGGAATTCTGTCGCCTTGGCCGCGAACGCATCGGCTAGGGCGGTGACGGCCTCGCTCAGCCGCTCGATCATCGTCAGCAGCGCGAGTCGCACCGCGGTCGGGTAGACGTCGTTGGTCGACTGGCAGCGATTGACGTGGTCGAGTGGATGGATCTCGTGATAGCTACCGCGTGCGAGTCCGAGGATCTCCAGCGCGCGGTTGGCGATGACCTCGTTGGCGTTCATATTGGTCGAAGTACCGGCCCCGCCCTGGATCACATCGACGACGAACTGTCCGTCCAGGGCGCCGATGCGTACCTCGTCCGCGGCGGCCGCGATGGCCTCGAATCGCCGATCGTCGAGCAGGCCGAGATCGTGGTTGGCGCGGGCGGCAGCGAGTTTGACCGCCCCGAGAGCGGCGACGAGCTCACGGTGCGCACCGACCGGCGTGCCGCTGATCGCGAAGTTCGTCAGTGCGCGGGCGGTGTGGACACCCCAATAGGCGGTGGCGGGCACGTCGTGCGGGCCGAGCGAATCGTGCTCGGTACGGAAGGGCGCGGTGCTCATGGCGTGACGGTGTCCTCGGCGATGTCGAGCGCCGTCCAGGCCAGAGCGGTCGCGGCATCGAGAATTGCCTTCTCGGCGTCACCGCCGACGCAGGCGGCAGCGAACTCGGGTTGATGGTTCAGGGCGGGAAGGGAATTGATGCCGATGTAGGGATGGATCGCGGGCACCACCTGGGAAACGTTGCCCATGTCGGTGGAGGCCCTGTTCATTCGGCGGGCAGGCGAGTCCGTGTCGAAGACGCGTCCGAGCCGCTGCGCGTTGCGGACGTAGGCGTCGAGCCCCGCCTGGTAGGTGCGGAACTCGGCGTACGGCTTGCTCTCGGCGGCGATGTCGAGAGTGGCGCCGGTCGCGATGGCCCCCGCCTCGAAGCAGCGCCACACCCGTTCCTCGGTCTCGGCGAGCTGGGCCAGGCTCTCCGCACGGACGTACCAGCGCCCTTCGGTGTGCGCGGGGATGGCGTTGGGTGCTTCGCCGCCATTGGTCATCACGCCGTGCACGCGGACTGTCGGCGGCAACTGCTGACGGAGCAGTCCGACCGCGACCTGGGCGATCGTGAACGCGTCCGCCGCGTTGACACCCTGCTCGGGGTAGGCCGCGGCGTGCGCCGCCTTGCCCCGGTAGGAGACGTGGGAGTGCGAGACCGCGAACGGTTGCGCCTCGGCGACGTCGACGGGCGCCGGGTGGGCCATCATGGCCAGGTCCAGCCCCGCGAAGGCGCCGCGCTCCAGCAATTCGATCTTGCCGCCGCCGCCCTCCTCTGCCGGGGTCCCGTAGACCTCGATGGTGAGGCCCGCCGCATCGGCGAGCGGCGCCAGCGCGCGTGCCGCGCCGACAGTGATCGCCGCGATCAGATTGTGCCCGCACGCGTGTCCGAGTCCTGGCAGCGCGTCGTACTCCGCGCACAGGCCGAGCCGGAACGGGCCGCTGCCGTAGCCGGCGAGGAAGGCGGTCTCCAGTCCCAGATAGTTCGTGGTCACCGTGAAACCCGCCTCGGCGAGCGCCTCGGCCACCCAGCGCGAGGAGCGGTGTTCCTCCCAGGCGGTTTCGGGGTTCGCGTGCAGCAGTTCGGAGAGCGCGATCAGACGGTCGGCGTCCGCCGCCACGGTGCCCGCGGCGCTGCGACGTGCCGCACCGTCGGACCTGGACGTCGTGCTGAAGTCTCGGATCATCGGTCTACTCGTCTCCGCCGACGCCGAAGGACGGCGCCGCCGTCGGGTTCAGCCCGCGCGTCACGTAGTCGTCGCGCTGGGGAAGCCACACGTCGAGCAGGCGACCCAGGTCCTCGATCGGCTGCTCGCTCCAGTCCACCCGGAGGTCGGTGACCCGCCACGGCACTTCGCGGACGACGGCCAATCCGGCCGAGCGGACCGGGTCCACCTCGCCGCCCGCCGCCTGACCGGCGACCAGCGCGGCGACCAGACGCTGCTCGAGCTCACCGGTCGCGGCGGCGAAACCGTCGACGACCGCGTCGACGACCTCCGATCGGGCGAGCAGGTTACCCGCCGCGACCACACCCGGGCCGACTCGATCGGCGTGGATGCCCAGCGCACCGGCTCCGGAGAAGGCGGCGCCCGCGCCGTCGAGACCGAGAACGGTGAGCTGGCGGAAGTCGATGTGGTCGCGATCCGCCACGACACGGGCCATCGCGCCGGGCGCATCCAGGCCCGTATCGAGCGCATCCAACAGGGCCGTGCCCAAACGGGGGTCAGTGACATTCTGGGAGGCGGCGCCACCGACACCAGCCCGCAGGTGGATGCAGCGCGCGGCCACCGCCGGGCTGGACGAGGTGACCGCCATGCCGATGGCGCCGTGGCCGTCGATGGCGAGCAGGGAGAAGGTCACTGTTCGGCTCCCGGGATCACGGCGATCGCGTCGACCTCGACCAGCCACTCCGGCCGGGCGAGGGCCGAGACGACCAGCCCTGTCGAGATCGGGTGCACGCCTTTGGTCCAGCGTCCGATGGTGCGGTAGACGGTCTCGCGATAGCGCGGGTCGACGATGTAGATCGTCAGTTTGACCAGGTGCTCCATGCGGGCGCCGGATTCGGTGAGCAGCATGTCGATATTGGCCATCGCCCGCTCGGTCTGGGCCTCGACGTCCCCGATGCCGACCGAGGCGCTGGTGTCGAGGTCCTGGCCGATCTGGCCGCGGACGTAGACGGTATTGCCCGCGACCACCGCCTGGCACAGGTCGTTGTCGAGGTTCTGCTCGGGATAGGTCTCCCGGGTGTTGAACGGACGGATGCGGGTGTGGCCCCCGGCGACGATGCTCACGTGATTCCTCACTCCTGGACAGGTGACTGCCCCAGTCCACTGCACCTAAAGCGATATGTCCAACAGATGTTTATGAGCATCTGCATCAGCTGATCCGATAGACAGCGCCATCGCTTGCATCTACAAAACAGAACTAGAGCGACAACAACATCTGTTGGACACCGGTAAGTCCAGGGCTGAGGATTGCGGACAAGCACGGCACACCCGAACTGGTAGCCGTCGAGAGTGTGGAGGTTTGGAGTGGCGAGCGAGCAGATCGAGGTCCTCGTCGTCGGCGCCGGGCAGGCCGGCGTCGCGATGAGTGAGCACCTCAGCGACAGTGGCGTTCCGCACCTGGTGCTGGAGCGACACCGGATCGCGGAGAGGTGGCGCACCGAGCGGTGGGACTCACTCGTCGCGAACGGACCGGCCTGGCACGACCGCTTCCCCGGCCTCGAGTTCGACGACGTCAGCCCCTCGGCGTTCGCGTCCAAAGACCAGGTGGCGAAGTACTTCGAGGCCTACGCCGAGAAGATCGCCGCGCCGATCAGATGCGGCGTGGAAGTGACCTCGGTGCGGCGGCACGTCGGAAAGCGCGGATTCCGGGTCGAGACCTCCGAGGGCGTCATCGACGCACAGTTCGTTGTCGCCGCGACCGGACCGTTCCAGCGCCCGATCATCCCGCCCATCGTGCCCGAGGGAGCCGTACCGGTGCAGATCCACTCCAGCGGCTACCGCAACCCCGACCAGTTCTCCGAGGGCGCCGTGCTGGTCGTCGGCGCCGGGTCGTCCGGCGTGCAGATCGCCGACGAGCTCCAGCGCTCCGGGCGCGAGGTGTACCTCTCGGTCGGCCCACACGACCGGCCTCCACGCAGCTACCGGGGCCGCGACTTCTGCTGGTGGCTCGGGGTCCTCGGCCTCTGGGACATGGAGACCCCCGCCGCCGGCGCCGAGCACGTGACCATCGCGGTCAGCGGCGCTCGCGGCGGGCACACGGTCGACTTCCGCGAACTCGCCGCGCAGGGAATCCATCTCGTCGGCAGGGCCGAGTCGTACGACGACGGCGTGTTGCGCTTCGCGCCGGACCTCGCCGAGAACATCGCCGCAGGCGATGCCAACTACCTCGAGCTCCTCGACCAGGCCGATGCCTGGGCCGAACGCAACAACGCCGACCTCCCCGAGGAGCCCGAGGCACGCGTCCTCGGCCCCGACCCGGCCTCGGTCACCGACCCGATCATGGAGCTCGACCTCGCCGCCGCCGGCATCACATCGATCGTGTGGGCCACCGGCTTCGCCACCGACTACAGCTGGCTGAAGGTCGACGCGTTCGACGAGAACGGACGGCCCGAGCACCGCCGCGGAGTCTCCGCCGAGCCCGGCCTCTACTTCGTCGGCTTGCCCTGGCTGTCCCGTCGCGGATCCTCCTTCATCTGGGGGGTGTGGCACGACGCCCGATACGTCGCCGGGCATATCGCCACCCAGCGCAGCTACCTCGCGTACGACCGCGCCTGACATGTGTGCGGGTCGGCGGTGAGCCGATCAGGACATTCGTGCGGCGGCGACCGGTGGTTGGTGACTTATAGTCGAGCCATGGCGTGATGACGACTCCGATTACCTACGGCATCGTTCGAGCCTCGTGCTCCGGTGCTGTTTCGTCGACCATCCGCCATGGAGATTTCATGACCGACCAACAATTCTGCGATCTGGTCGCCGCACGCCTGGCTGCCCTGCCCACCGTGCAAGCCGTCACACTCGGCGGTTCCCGCGCCACCGGCACCCACACCCCGGACAGCGACTGGGATTTCGCCGTCTACTATCGGGGACCCTTCTCTCCCGATGACCTACGTGAGGTCGGTTGGTCCGGGACGGTCTCCGAGATCGGTGCGTGGGGCGGCGGGGTGTTCAACGGCGGCGCGTGGCTCACCATCGACGGCCGAACCGCCGATATCCACTATCGCGATCTCGATGTCGTCGAACACCAACTCGCCGAGGCACGCCAGGGCCGGTTCCATTGGGAGCCGCTGATGTTCCACCTGGCCGGGATCCCCAGCTATCTGCTGGTCGCAGAACTGGCCGTCAACCAGGTCCTGCGTGGGCAGCTCCCGCGCCCGCAGTTCCCGCAGGCCTTGCGCGACGCCGCCCCACCGATCTGGCGCGAAAAAGCCGAACTGACATTGCGATACGCCCGCAGCGCCTACGCCGCACGCGGCCAGGTCACCGAAGTCGCGGGTGCGCTCGCCACCGCGGGCATGCAGGCCGCGCACGCCGTGCTGGCCGCACGCGGCGAGTGGGTCACCAACGAGAAGCGACTCCTGCATCGGGCGGGACTGCGTGAGCTCGACGAAATCATCGCCGGACTCCGACCGGAACCGGAGACGCTGGACCGGATGCTGTCGCACGCACAACAACTGCTGCTGCGTTCAGCTGAATAGCGCCGACCGCCTCACCCGACAGGTCGACCGTGCTATCGGCGGCGCTTCGCCACCGAAATCGCCGCCGATAGCGCGCTCGTGACGCGTCCGCCCCGCCTCGCCTCGCTGACGCTCCCGGCAACAACGATCACGCTGACTGTCGGCACCCGTCGCGATCGGTCTCGACCCCACCCAGTGGCGCAGACCGCAACGCGCGTTAGATGGCGACTGGCATCAAAGCTGCTCACCTGCCCTTGTATTCAGAACAACGACACGTCGTCGTAGGATGACCTGGTGCGCTCCCCCACCGATCAGACCGCGGGTGTCCGGGGTGTGAGCGTGGGTGCGGCGTCCGGGGCGGTCGCGATTCTCGCGCACGGACTCGGTGGTGCGAGCGGGGTGCCCGCGAGCTCTTCGCTTGTCCTGTTGTTCGCTGCTTGCGCCCTCGTCGGTGTCGTCGCGGGCACGTTCCCGCGCGGCGCCCACGCGGTGTCGACCATGGCGGTTCTGGCTGTGGGGCAATACGTCGGGCACACGGCGCTTTCCCTCGGCCCCGGCCATTCCCATCACGGCGTCACCGTGGCGATGGTGATCGCGCACCTGGTGGCGATCCCCTTGGGCGCCTTGGCGATCCGCGGTGCCGAAGTCGGGCTCGGGCGGGCGATCAGCAGCGTGTGTCGGCTTGTCATCGCGCTGGTCGGCGTCGTCGGTGTGCCTTCTCGCCCGACAGTCCCGATGCCGGACGCCGAACGGGCGATCGTTCGACAACTTCTTCGCCGGCCCGTCATCAGCCTGCGCGGCCCGCCGCGGTACGGGTTACGCGCACCTCACCCCGCACCGGTATAGCGGTTCGAATCCACGCACCGGTCCGGGTCCCCCTCACCTGATGATCGGAGTTCGTCATGTCCTTCTCTCCGCGTACCCGCTTGCGCTCACCTCGTGTCGTGCGAGGTTTCGGCGCTGCCGTCGCCATGGCCACACTGGCCGCGCTCACCGCGGGCTGTTCCGGTGCCGAATCCGTTTCGGCGGGCACGGCGCCGAACGCCGCCCCGGTCAGCATGACCGATCAGTGGATCAAAGCCGCCGAGTCCGGCATGTCGGCGGCCTTCGGCAACCTGCGCAACACCGGTGACGCCCCGGTGACGCTGGTGGCCGCGACCAGTCCCGCGTCGCAGCGGGTCGAGATCCACGAAGTCGTGCCCGACAGCACCGGCACCAAGACCATGCGACCCAAGCAAGGGGGCATCACCATCCCCGCAAACGGGGAGGTGACCTTGAAACCCGGCGCCGACCACCTGATGTTCATGGACCTGGTTCAGCCATTGCGTACCGGCGCGCAGACCACGATCACGCTGACCTTCGCCGACGGGCAGACACTGGTCGTCACCGCGCAGGTCCGCGACTTCGCGGGTGGCAAGGAAAACTATGCCCCCGGAACCGAAAGCCCGTCGCACAGTGGCTGATCCGCGACTCTCCCGGCGACGATTGCTCGGCGGAGGAGCAGCAGCGGCGGGCGTGGTCGGCGCGACAGCAGCGGGCTGGGGCGCAGCCGGTCTCACCGATCGCGAGCCAGCGCGCGACTGGGCGCTCGACACCGTGCCGTTCTACGGCAAGCACCAGGCCGGTATCGAGACCACCCCACAGCGGCACGTCGCTTTCGTCGGCTTCGACCTCGCCCCGGGCACCAGTCGGGACGACATCATCGGCCTGCTCCGCATCTGGACCGACGACGCGGCTCGTCTGACGAGCGGTCTGCCCGCGCTGGCCGACACCGAACCGGAACTGGCCGCCCGGCCCGGCAAGCTGACGATCACCGTCGGATTCGGGCCGGAGTTGTTCACGATCGCCGGGTTGCCACAGCGGCGGCCCTCGTGGCTACGACCGTTGCCCGCCTTCCCCATCGACCGGCTCGACCCCGCCTATACCGGCGCCGATCTGCTGATACAGGTCTGCGCCGAGGAGTCGACCACCGTCGCGCACGCGGTTCGGGTGCTGTGCAAGCACGTGAAGTCGCTGGTTCGGGTGCGGTGGGTGCAGCGGGGTTTCCGGGACCCACCGTCGGGTGCGACCATGCGCAACCTCATGGGACAGGTCGACGGAACGGTCACCATCGCCGCGCCCGATTTCGAGCGTTTGGTCTGGGAAGACGGTGCGTCGGTGCCGTGGCTGGCCGGTGGCACGTCACTGGTCTTGCGGCGCATCGCGATGGACCTCGATCGCTGGGACGAGCTCGACGTCGAGGCCAGGGAACTGACCGTCGGGCGACGACTGTCCAACGGTGCTCCGCTGACCGGCACCACCGAGTTCGACGAGCCGGACCTGGCCGCCCTCGACCGCCATGGAATCCCGGTGATCCCGCCGTCCTCGCATGTGGCGCGAGCCAGACACACCAGCGACGGCGAACGGTTCCTGCGCCGCGGGTTCAACTACGACGAACCACCCGAACCCGGGCAGGTGTCGAACTCGGGGCTGCTGTTCGTCGCCTACCAACGCGACATCGACACCCAGTTCCTGCCGGTACAAACCCGGTTGGCCGAGGTCGACGCGCTCAACGAATGGACCACACCGATCGGCTCCGCCGTCTTCGTGATCCCACCGGGTGTCCCAGGTCCTGGGCACTACCTGGGCCAGCAGCTGTTCGACAGCTGAGCACGTCCGGCCGGACCTGTCGGGGTCCGGCCGGACCCGGCACAGCCGCCCGGGACCCATGGCTGCTGATGAGACGCCGGGTCGCCCGATGATGGCGGATCGTCGAAGAAGCCGCTGGGTTCACGGGGCGGAATCGAAGAACGCCATCATCGTGTCATGGCGCCGTCGCGCACAGTTATCGTGCGAGAGACACCAGGTAGTCGCAGACCGGTGCTGAGAAGCTGCTCTCGTCCCGCTTGTAGTGGACTCAGAATCGGTACAGAAATTGTTCGAACCCGTCAGCCACAGGGGTCAGCGTGGCGCGCGGTTCCTCATGGCGGCACAGGTCTGTTGTCGCCGTAGCGTTCGGCCGCGGCGTTTCACCTCGCGTGCTGCTTGGTGCCCAACGCGGATCGCATCCGGTGCCATGACGCAAAAGGCGCCGCGCTCGCCAACCTGCGAAGACATCAAGATGGCGGGAGAAGCTCCGCAGGCGATCACGGACCAATGGGCACGAGAACAGCTTTCGAGCGAGCGAGCCGCCGCGCTCCTGCGTGAGGCCAACCGCAGTCCGACCTGCACCCCGATGAGCAGACCTCGGCACGCTGAGCTGCGGGCACTGGATCTCTCGGCCGAGGTGGCGTTGGGTCCAGACCAGTGGATCCGCCGCTGATGTGCCGGCCGGTCACGGTGTGGCTCCGCGGATCCGTGTCTTGCCGACGTGCAACCGTCTACATCGACCAGACGTGCTGCGTTTCTGACCGGTTTCTTCACTGAATCCCCATATTTCTGTGCTGAAGTCATCTTGTGGGATCGGCACAGATATGGGCGAGGGTACTTGCTGGATTGGGGAGTTCGACCGGTGCTGGACTCGTCTTGGTCTACGGCTTTGCGTGGCTGGTGGGCGGGGCACCCGACGCGCAGGTCGCGCCGGGTGTGAACGAGCTTCTGGTCGTCAAAGCGATCACCGTCGGAATCGGGGCTGTCGCGCTGGCGGTCGGCGCGGTTATCGCGCGTCCGGCGGTGATCGTCGGTGGATGCTGGCTGTTCGTAACGGATTTCGTCCTGCTGCTCGTCTTGTACGGCGTTACCACCGATCGCCCACGCACGCTCCCTGCCGAGAGCGGGCCGCCGTCGATTCCGTCCGAGATCGCATTGACCGCCCTGGTGGTCGGGGTTGTGTTTCCCTTCTTGACCATGTGGCTCGCAAACAGGACGCAGCCAATGACGTGGGATCCGGTGTCGAGCAGTTGATTCGGCTTCACACCCGGCGCCGGCGGCATGCCGGGATGTGCCGGGCGTGTGGGATTCAGATGCTGGTGATTCGCGCCGTTGCCGTTGCGGCGCTGGGAGGCCGGGGAGGAAGCGGCTGCTGTGCGATCACGACCGGCGGGTCTCGGACCTCGCACACGAGGTCGGCAGACCTCGCTGATCAGGTCGGGCAATGTTGCAGGGCGCACAGCACAGCCGAGCCGCTGATGCCGGACTGACGGTGCGCCTCAGCACGGCGCGGTCTTGCCGGCCCCGCCGGGGCTCGGGGCGTCACTGGTGCAGGTGGGTGCCCGGGGTGTGGCCGAAAGTGGTGCGGAAGACATCGATGAACGCGCTCGCGGTCGCCCACCCGCAACGATGGGCCACTGTGGTGACCGGGGTCTTGTGGGCGAGCAGGATCAGCGCGTGGTGCAGGCGCAGCTGGGTTCGCCATTGCGGGAAGGTCAGCCCCAGATCGTTGCGGAACAGCCGGGACAAAGTGCGGTCGCCGGCGCCGACTTCGCGGCCGAGTTCGGCCAGGGTGCGGGGGTCGGCGGGGTCCGCGCGCAGGATGTCGCAGACCGCGCGCAGCACGGGGTTGGTCGGCATGGGCAGGTGCAGGGGCTGCTGCGGGCCGGCGTGCAGCTGATCGAGCAGGACCGCACGCATCCGGGCACGTTGTGGGGTGTCGGCACTGTCACGGGTGTAGGCGATGATCAGCTCTCGCAGCAACGGCCCGACAGTCAGCACGGTGGGAGTGTTCAGGCGCAGGGGGTTGTCGGCGACGGGCAGGCCGAGCAGGTGCAGTTCGAGTTCGCCGTAGGCGCGGTGAGCGTGAACGGTGCAGGCGGGCACCCAGATCGCATGCGTACCGGGCGCGACCCAGGTTCCGGCGCTGGTGCTGATCGAGAGCACACCCCGGCCCGCGTAAACGATCTGGTGATCGTCGTGGCTGTGGGCGTCGATCTCCTCGCCGGGGGCCAGGAGCTGGGCGCGAGTCGGCGCGACGGATTGGTGGCGGATTTCCATTATTGTCTGTCAGTTTATCGGAAGCGCGTCAAAGACATGCTCGCGCAGCATCGTTGGATGCGACGGAATACCTCAACCCTGCTGCTGTCGACCGGACACGCATGCGTCGACGTCTACCAGGGCGCGGTGGCCGCACTCGTGCCGTTCTTCGTCGCCGAGCGCGACTACACCTACGCCGCGGCCTCGGGGATCGTGCTCGCGGCGTCGCTGCTGTCAGCGGTGGTACAGCCGTTGTTCGGGGCGTTGACCGACCGGTGGCCGATGCCGTGGCTGCTGCCGGTGGCCACCGTGGTCGGCGGTGCGGGGATCGCGATGAGCGGGTTGAGCAGCTCCTACGCGCTGACATTGGTGTTCGTGGCGATCTCGGGGATCGGAGTGGCGGCCTACCATCCGGAGTCCGCGCGGATCGCGCGGGCGGTCGGCGGCGGCAGCCACACCCGGATGGCCTACTTCTCCACCGGCGGCAACATCGGTTTCGCGCTGGCGCCGCTGCTGGTCGCTGCCACCGTATCGGTCGGCGGGCTGGACTGGACCCCGCTGCTGGTGCTGCCCGCCCTGGCCGGTGCCGCGCTGACGCTGCCGGTGCTGCGCGCCCTGGCGCAGCGCCAGGCGGCCGGAGACAGCGGGTTCACCCCGCCCGGTCCCGACGACATGACCTCGTTCCTGCGGCTGTCGGCAGCGGTGATCTTCCGTTCGATCGCCTTCGTCGGGCTGAGCACCTTCATCTCCCTCTATATCACCCAGCGCCTGGGCGGCAGCACCACCGCAGGCACGGTCGCGCTGTTCGTGCTCTACCTGGGCGGGGTCATCGGGTCGGTGCTCGGTGGATCGCTGGCCGAGCGCTTTGACCGGGTGCTGGTCTCACGTCGGTCCTACCTGGTGGCCGCGGCCGCGATCGCCGGTGTGGTGTGGACCCCCGGACCGGCGGTGTACGCGTTCGTCGCACTGACCTCGATCGGGCTCTACGTGCCGTTCTCCCTGCAGGTCACCCTCGGCCAGGACTACCTGCCCACCCGGGTCGGCACCGCCAGTGGCGTTACCCTGGGGCTCACCGTCAGCATCGGCGGTCTGGCCGGCCCGCTGCTCGGCTCGCTCGCCGACGCCACCACCTTGCAGATCGCACTGATCCCGTTGGTGCTCATGCCGGTGCTCAGCTGGCTGCTGTTCGGCACCCTGCGCGATCCTGCCGGATTCGGCGGGCGGTGCCAGAGCTGATCCCGCCGTGACCGCCACCGCCGCTACCTATCCCAGTAGCACTGCCACACACAGCTTTTCGTCGCGGGTGACCAATCCGGTATGACGTTTTCCTGTGGAGTTGGCTGTGACCGGTCTTCGGTGATTATCTGGAACGTTCCGGACTTCCGGAATCAGTTTCCAGAGGAGATCTTTCGAATGAGTTTCATGGGTAAGGCCGGCTTCGCCGTTGCGGCGCTCGGTCTTGCGGCTGGGTCGGTGTTCGGCGCAGGTCCGGCAGACGCTGCGGACGACCAGTGGGGAGCGATCGTGTTCAGCGTGCCGCAATGGTATGGCTTCACCACCGCGAACCACTCCAGCGAGGAGCAGGCGCGCGATCGCGCGATCGAGAACTGTGGCGGCGGGCAGGACTGCGAGGTGATGGTCACGTGGGCGAACGGCTGCGGGGCATTGGTCTGGAACGACCAAGGTTGGGTCGCCGCCGCGGCGGCAGCCAACCGCAGCGAGGCTGTGCGCAGGGCTATCGACAAGCTGGCCGAGGGCGTTCCGGTCGCACAGCTGGCCAACTTCGGGTCGTCCGATCTCAGCGGCACCAAGGTCATCGACGTGGTCTGCACGGCCAACGCGCGCTGATCACCGCCTACCACTCGGGCCCGGATCCTCGCGTGGGTCCGGGCCCTGGTGTGTAGAGGTTCCGGTTCGGCTCCAGGTGGGGCAGCAGCCGAGGATCCCCGCTCACGCGGGGAACACATCATCGGCACCCCGGCTTCAACAAGAGTGTGGACTGCTCGCCACTCGCGCGAGCAGCACTCAAGTGGGCGACGGCTTCGGTGAGCGACTGGAGCTCATTATCGGGGGCACTGCTCGTAGCACTGCATGTGCCGTGGCCGAACACGCCGCTACGGCGGCGGTGTTCGGCACGTGATGGGCTGGAGGGGATTTCGATCTCGTCACCATCTTGCGGGTGCAGGACTTCGTCGGGGTGGCTGCGGCAAGGCCCGCCGGACCGGTTGGAAAGGTGTTCGGATCGTGCGCGTGCTCGGACCTTCCCAGGGGAGTACTTCCGCTGGTGAACGATCTGTCGGTCGGATTACTCGCCGTCGGCGATGCTCTTCATCGCCTTCCATCCGTGGGTGATGCCGCCGCCGGCGCGCAGGGCGGCGGCGACCATGACCGCTTCGGCGACATCGGCCTTGGACGCGCCCGCCTTGACGGCGCGCTTGGCGTGGTCTTCGATGCAGAACGGGCACTGTGTGGTCACGGCGACGCCGACCGCGATCAGTTCGCGGGTGGCCAGGTCCAGGTTCCCGGTGTTCTTGTCGAATACGGCTTTGTCGAATCCGAAGAAGGCCGAGACCATTTCCGGTGCGGCTTCCTTGATGTCGGCCATGAACTTCGCTTCGTCGTTGTGCGAGTGCATCGTTGATCCTTTGAGTCGGCCCCGGCAAGCGGGGGTGTTCAGTGCAGGGCGTCGGCGGACCGGCCCGTGGGCTTCGGCTCTTGTGTGTTGCCGCGCAGGAACAACACAGCGACCACGGCGGCGGTCAGCAGCATCGCGAACGCCACCAGCAGGGCGCCGCTGTAGCCGTCGGTGAGGGCGGCGGGTTCGGCCTCGGACGAATGGCTGGTGATAGTGGCGGCGACACCAGCCAGGACCGCAATACCGAGCGCGACACCGATCTGCTGGGCGGAGTTGAGCAGCGCGGAGGCGATACCGGCTTTGTCGCTGTCGACGTGGTAGACCGCCGCCTGCGTCAGTGCCATGACTCCGAGACCGAAGCCGAGTGCCGACACCAGCATGGGTGGTGCCAGATGCGTCCAGTAACCGCTGGTCGTGGTGATCGTGGAGAACCACAGTGCCGCAAGCGCACTGAGCAGAGCACCGACACCGGCGACGAGGCGCGGGGCGACGGCCAACAGCAGTTTCGGTGCCAGGCCCGCACCGAGAATGATGCCGACCGCGAACGGCAGCCACGCCAGACCGGTCATGATCGGCGAATAGTCACGCACCCGCTGCAGGTAGAGGGTCAGCACGTACAGCGACCCCATCGGTCCCACCGCCAACAGCAGCATGGTCAGGTAAGCGCCGGTGCGGTTTCTGTCCCGGAACAGGCTCAGCGGGATCAGTGGGTTGCGGCTGCGTGCCTGGGTGCGCACGAAACCCGCCAGAACAACGATGGCCACCACCACGGCGATCAATGCGACCGAATCGGTGAAGCCGTCCTCACCGAAGCGGGTGATCGCGAAGACGAGGGCGAACGTGCCCGCCGTGCCGAGCACCGCCCCGATGGTTCCGAGCTGTCCGCGATGCGGCTGCGGCGCGATCAGCGTTCGGGTACCCAGCAGTACGAGCAGCCCGATCGGGACGTTGACGAAGAAGACCCAGCGCCACCCGAGCGTGCCGGTCAGCACACCGCCCACCAGCAGGCCGATCACGATGCCCAGACCCGACATCGCACCGTAGAGCGACAACGCGGTGTCACGTAGCTTCCGCTCGGCGAAGGTTGTGGTGATCAGGGCGAGCACGTTCGGTGCTATGAGGGCCGCGCCCAGCCCTTGCAGCCCGCGCGCCCCGATCAGCATGCCCGCCGTCTGCCCCAAACCACCGGCGAGCGAGGCGACCACGAACACGATCAAACCGACCTGCACGGTGCGGCGCCGACCCCACAGGTCCCCGATCCGGCCTCCGAGCATCAGCAACGCACCGAACGCCAAGATGTAGGCATTGACCACCCACGACAAATGCACCGGGCTCACGTGCAATTCTCGCTGGATGCTCGGCAGCGCGACATTCACCACCGAGTCGTCGAGCACCAGCATCAACTGGGCGGTCGCGATCGTGAACAACGAAGCCACCAACGCGGGCGACGGTTTCGCGCCCTCGTCTGCCTCGGCGCCGACTACCTCGGGCATGGAACAACCCCTCCTCCACTATTCGGTACCCCCGTAAGGTATATACGCCAGGCTAATGTGTCAATCCAGTGTGTAGCATTAGGTGCTGTGCCCGGACGTTTCCCCTTGCTCGGCGAGCCGTTGCCACTGGATCTGATCAACACCGCCCCGTCACTCGGCGATCTGCTACAGACCCCCGACGACCTGCGCGCCTGGTGCACCGCTCAGGCTCACCGGCTCCCCGAACTCGGCGCTGATATCGACGTGGCCGACGTCAGCGCTGTTCGCGCGATCCGCGCCCACATCGCGTCTGCCCTCGAACGCGCCCACCGCGGGCAACGCCCACGCCAACTCGACCTACACGCACTCGAAGACGCCCAACGTGGCGCCCCCGCAATCACCCGACTGAGGTGGGAAGACTCAGGCGTGACCGCCGCCCGTCAGCGCACGGGCACCCCCGGACAGCGTCTGGCCGCCGAACTCGCCGAGGCCACCGCCCACCTGCTGGCCGATCCCGCGGTCACCACCATCCGGCAATGCGACGCCCACGACTGCGTGATCTGGTTCCTGCCCACCAACCCACGCCGACGCTGGTGCTCGGCCGCGCTGTGCGGCAACCGCATGCGCGTGGCCCGGCACTACCAGCGCCACAAAGCCGGGAAATAGACCCGATGCACTCGCGAAGCACCAGCCGCCGACTCGCGGCATGTGGCCGTCCAGGGCACGGGCGACGCCGAGAGCGTCGCCTGTCGATGCCGCTACCGGTTTCCGGGGCGGGCAAGGTCCTCAAACGCGACCTTCGCGCACCGCATTGGGAGGGGGCGAGCCGCGCCGTTCACTAGCGGTCCGGCGAGCACCCGCCGCGTCCACGGCCCAGCCGTATGTACGTGCGACCTTCGACCGGCTCATCAAGGCCATTGAAGACCTGGATCTCGCAGACCCCGCGGGCACTGATACTCACCGGCGCGGGTGGTGATGAGCACGATCGCCGCGCGGCCCTTAGCATTCGGGCATGCGCCGCGGTGGATGGCTTCGAGTCATGGTGTGTTGTGCCGTGCTCGGCAGTACGAGTGGATGCCTCGGTGCGGTGGATCGCCCCGATTTCGAGAGCCAGGTGCGTTCCCGCGGCGGCGGGCTGGTGAGCGCACTGCCTCTCGAAGCGGTCGCCGCGCTCGGTCGGCGTATCGGCGCCACCGACGTCGAGGCGAATGTCATCGTCGTCTCCCCGCCGAACACCACACAGTTCCGGCTCACCTTGGTCGACCAACCCGACCAGGTCACCAGGATGATGACCACCGACCACGACTTGTCAGCGCGGACGCCCACCGTCCACTTGCGAGTCCGTCCACCGGACCGACCCCGCCAACTCGACGACTACTCGTTCACCCTCGGTGACCTCAGCGCACCCCGCCCGGTGCGCGTGTCGGCTCGCCACGATCTCGACGGCGAGAACTTCTCCGTCAGCGAGGTGCCCGGCCTGTCGCGCCTCGAGGACATCGTCGACACCGCCCTCGTGCGCAGCGACCTTCCCGACGGCCAGCTCACCGTGCTGGTGGTGAGCCGTTTCGGCCCCGACATCCGTATGGTCGCCAACGTGCTGTCACCACGCGCGGAGACGGTCGTCGAATTCGACCGCACCGGCGCCTTCCTGCGGGTGCGGCAGGTCTAGACAATGCGCGCATTCATGATCGCCGCGGTGTCGACCGCCGTGGGCGCCGCCTTCCTCACCCTGGCCCTGACCGTCGGCGTATGGCCCGGTGAAGCGAAACTCACCGCACCCCTGTTCTGTTCTGCCCCGGCCACCGATCCCCTGGTCGTCGCGGACAAGTTCTACGACGGCGAGGGAACCTCGATCAACTACACGCTCTACTGCGTAGGCGAGCGCGGTGAACTCACCGACGAGGGCTTCGCCCTGCCGCTGCTGACCCTGTTCGCCGGGCACTTGGCGATACTCGCGGTGATAGTGCTGTCGACCGCGCTGATCGGCCGGTCACGCGACCGGCGCGCACCGGTCAGATCCTTACGCCCGCAGGACGGAACGGTCGCACCAACGGGCACGAGCGACAGCTGATTCTCATGGAAATGGGCGAAGGAGTTCAGCCCGGCAGGCCGACCGCGCCACACGTGCGGACCAGGGCCGCGCCGCCTGGCCTGCGTGATCCGACCGGATCATAAGGCTATGACCCCCGGTTGCCTGCTCTTCCAGCTCATTGCCGCATCCTGCTCGAAAGTCCTAGCACCCGGTCGGCGAGACGGTTGATTACGGCGTCCTGATGGCTGATCACGATGAGCGCCATTCCGTTTCGGCGCAGGTCTTCGAGCAGGTCGAGCACCATGTTCTGGGAATTCGGGTCGAGCGCGGTGGTGATTTCGTCGCAGATCAGGATGCGGGGTGCGGCGGCGAGGGCCCGGGCGATGGCGGCGCGCTGTTGCTGGCCGCCGGACAGCTGGTCGGGACGCCGTGTCGCCAGTTCGGAATCGAGGCCTACCCCGTCGAGCAGGCTTCGGGTCCGTGCCGAGGCGGCGGCGCTGTTCATGCCGTGTAGGTGGCGCAGCGGTCGGCTGATCTGGCCGCCGATGCGATAGGACGGGTTGAGTGAGGTCGCGGGATTCTGCGGTATCAGTTGGATGGCGCGGCGGTGCGCCGGCGGGCGCCGGTCCACGCGCGGATGCAGTGCTGTGCCGTCCAGTTCGATAATGCCGCCCATCGGCGCGTGCAGGCCGGAGAGGGCGCGTGCCAGCGTGGTCTTGCCCGCCCCGGATCTGCCTGTGATGGCGAGACATTCACCGGGGTGCAGGCTGAACGACAACCCGTCGACGACTGGCTCGGGGTTGCGGCCACGCCGGTGTGTCATCGACAGGTTCTCGACCCTGAGTATCGGCGAGGTCGCGGTCTCGATGCGGGACACCCCCGCAACCGGTGTCGCCCTCGATGTTCGGGGGGCAGCTATCGATTCGACCCGGCCCCGGTCCAGGGTGAGCACGTGATCCACCAGCGGTTCCAGCGCCGCCGAGTCGTGGGTGATCACGAGCAGCGTGGTGGAGTTGTCCGACCGGATCCGGCGCAGTGTCCGCACCAGTCGGTCTCGGGTGTGCGCGTCGAGTCCGGTGGTCGGCTCGTCGAGAACCAGCAGTGCCGGATCACCGAGGAGCGCCATGGCCAGCAATACCCGTTGCTGCTGGCCGCCGGACAGCTCGTGCGGGAATCGGCGTCGGAATCGGCGATCATCGGGCAGGTCGACCCGCCGCAATGCCTCCGCTACACCGTTGCCGACCCCGAATGCGTCATACCGCCTGGCGATTTCACGCAGGGCGGTGCCGATGCGTAGCGCTGGGTTGAGCCCGGTCGCCGGGTCCTGCGGGACGTAGCCGACCGTGCGGCGACCAGCGGATCGGCCGATGCCGACCGAGCCGACGGCGGTCAGTTCGGGCGGTAGCGCGCCGAGCACCGCCAGCGCCAGCGTTGTCTTTCCGGCACCGGACGCTCCGACCACGGCCATGCCGCTGCCGGGCGGCACATGGAGCGAAATGTCCTCCAGTACAAGGTCTCCGCTCGAATTCCGGACGGAGAGACCATTCACCGCGATGCCCGGTCCCGCTTCGGAATCCCGCACCGGCTGATGCGCCGCGCTGGGCTGATCGGTGCCGAAGGCTCGGTCGGTGACCATATTGACCGAAACCACCAACACCATGATCACAAGCGCCGGCGCGAGCACCGACCACGGTTGCAGAGCGAATCCGGGTCGGTTCTCGGTGATCATCAACGCCCAGTCGGGCGCGGGCGGGCGCAGTCCCAACCCGAGGAATCCACTCACCGCAACCAGCGAAATGGTCTCCGACATCCGAACACCCGCGTCGGCGAGCACCACGGCCCGCAGGTTCGGCAGCACCTCGACCAGCCCCAGCCGCCACAGCGGTTCCCCTCGAGCTCGGGCGGATTCGACATAACCGGTCGACGCGAGTTCGAGCACACCAGTGCGAACGGTGCGGATGATCCAGGGCACCGATGCCAGTGCCGCGGTCACCATGATCGCCGCGGGCCCCGCCCCCATCGCGGTGGCGATCACCGCGAGCAGCAGAAACCACGGCACCACGGTGATGGCGTCGACCGGCCGCATGACCCAGTGGTCCCATTCGCGGCGCAACCCGGCGAGGAGGCCGAGGCTCAGCCCCAACGCATAGGCGACGATCAGCGCCGGCCCGGCGATCGACAGCAACGGCAGACCGCCGTGCAGCACTCGCGAGGCCACATCCCGTCCGACCACATCGGTACCGAGGAGGTGCCGCGCCGACGGCGGTTGGAACGGCGGTGCCGTCACTGCGGTCGGTGAGTAGGGCGCGAGGAGCGGACCCAGTGCCACCAGCAGCAGCACAGCGACGGTGACCACGAGCCACACGGATCGAATCCTGCCGCGGTTCCTCATCTCCGGCCTCCCATCGCTACCTGCCGCGCACGCGGGCTCACCAGCAGCGTGAGCAGATCGGCGAGCAGATAGATGCCGATCCCGACCGCCGCCAGCAGCACCGCGGCCGATTGGACGAACGGAAAATCACGGGATTCGATGGCCCGCAACAACTCCTGCGACAGACCCGGATAGGAGAACAGTGTCTCCACCACCGCGACACCGCCGATCAGCCCGACCACCGAGCCCGCGAGCGGATGGATCGACGCCGATACCGCATTGGGCGCGACCTGTCGCAGCATCAGGCGCGCACCCGCGATCCCGTTGAGCCGCGCCGTCTTTATGTACGGACTGGCCATGACCTCGGCGGTTTGCGCGCGCACCATCCGTACCGGATGCGGCGCCAACCCGATCAGCAGGCACGTCACCGGCAGGACCAGGATTTCCGGGCGGTCCCACACGCTCGCGCCGGTCGGCAGCAGCGAGACAGCGGGCAGCAGGCGCAGCGACAACGACACCGTCGCCACCAGCAGGACGCCGAAAACGAACGAGGGCACCGATTCCGCCGCCAACGCACCGACGCTGATGACCCGGTCGGTCCGCGACCCCGCACGGGCACCGGCAAGGAGACCGAGCGCGAGCGACGCGGGTACGAGCAGCGTGGCGGTGATCAGCGCGAGCGCGACACTGTTGGTGGCGCGTCCGAGCAGCACATCGCCGACCGGCCGACCGGATATCAGCGAATGCCCGAAATCGCCCTGGATGAAGGCGATCAGCCAGTCCTCGAAGCGCACGAGCGCGGGCCGATCCAGACCGAGTTGGGCACGCAGTGCCGCCAGTTGCTCGGGGGTGGGGTCGCCACCACCGGTACGTGACAGGATGACCGTGGCCGCATCGGAGTCCAGTGTCTCGAACAGCATGAAGACGACCAGCGCGACGGCGAGCAGCACTGCGAGGCCGCCGCCGATGCGCCGCGCGACGTAGGCGATCACGAGCGGCGGGTCACTGCTCGGCGAGCCAGGTGGTCGCGTAGTTGGCCCAGTCGTCGGTGCCGGACACGCCGTTTCGCACTCCACCCACATAGTTCTTCGCCGCGTCGGGGCGTTTGGCGAAGCTGTGCAGGATGTAGCCGCCGTCGTTCCAGAGTTCTTCCTGCAGTTGGCGATACAGCTCGCTCCGTCGCTGCGGATCCATCGCGGCGCGGGCCTGGGCGAAGGCGGCATCCCAGCCGGGTCGTCGCCAGCCGGTGCCGTTGCTTGGCGACGAACTGGTCATGGTCTGGCCGTAGAAGTAGTCGAGACTGTAGTTCCACCAGCCCACGTGGGACAGCGGCGCCTTACCGCTGACCTGGGAGAAGTAGGTGTCCGCAGGGACCGATTCCAGCTTGATCGTGATGCCCGCGGCTCTGGCGTGCTCAGCGAACAAGGTCGCGGCCTCTAGCATGCCGGGCATCCCGTCCGCCGTGGGCAGGGTCACCGTCAAGTTCTCTTTTCCGGCCTCGCGCAACAGTTCTCGCGCGTGCTGCGGATCGTAGGACCGCTGCGGCAGATCGCCGTGATAGAACGGTGCGCCCTTGCCGTAGATGTCGTTGCCCACCTCGGCGTAGCCGTAGTACACCGCATCGACCATGGCTTGGCGGTCCACCGCCAACCGCATGGCCTGCCGCACCCGCGGATCGTCGAAAGGCGCGGTGTCGACCCGCATCTGGAACGCACCCATCAACCCGGCGGGCGGCACCACAACCGTGGTGTTCGGATCACTGGAAAGCGTCCGCGCCTGCAGGTACGAGATCTCGTGCGCCACATCGGCTTCCCCGGAAAGGAAGGCATTGATACGCGCTTCGGTCTCGGCGATCTGGATGATCTCCACTTCATCGAGCGGTACCGGTCCGTCCCAGTACCGCTCGTTACGACGCAACAGGGTTCGGTCACCTGGTGACCAGCGGGCCAACGCGAACGGACCGGTGCCCACCGGGAGCGCCGACCCGTCGATGACGCCGGTGCCCGCCTTGACGATGTAGCAGTACCAGCCCGCCAGCACCGAACCGAAGTCCGCCAGCGGAGATTTCATCGCCACCACGACACCGAGATCACCGTCGGCACGGGTGCGCGACATATCGACCATCGAGAGATCACCGGAGGAGTTCCTCGTCGGATCGAGCATCCGCTCGAAGCTCCACAGCACATCCCGCGCGGTCAGCGGGGTTCCATCACTGAACACCACCCCCGGGCGCAGATTGATACGCCACTGGCTGCCGTCCGCGTTCGGCTCCAGCGACTGCGCGAGCCGGTAGCGCAGGGTCAGATCATTGTTGTAGGCAACCAGTTTGTCCCAGACGTTCTTCGACACCGCGCCACCCGCCGAGCTACCGGCCTCGTGCGGGTCGAGGACATCCGCGCTCGCCGACCTTCCGGCGATCACCGAACGCAAACGTCCGCCCGGCCGTGACGGTCCCAGCTGCGAACCCGCCTGGCCGGCTTCCGAGCCGCAGCCCGTCATGGCCGCGCCCAGCACGACAGCGCCGAACGCTCCCGCGCTGCCCAGCAGAAATTTCCGGCGGCCGAGCCCGGGCCGATCCGATGTGTAGTTGTTCATTGCCATCCTCGTGGGTGGATCCCGATACTTCGGGCGCAGGTATCCTGGCTCCCGGATCGACGCACCTCCGCCGGCCTTCCAACCTGGGTAGGTCGTGACCACTAATCGGCGGATTGCTCCCCGGTGACAGTTGCGGGACAGCCCCGGATTCACACCGGTGTTCCCTACGCCGGATACGACCCTACAACGATCTCGTCCCGCACCGAATACCGCTGGTCTCGGGCTTTACGCCGGATCGCGCGAGCGCCGGCCACGTGTCGCGACCATCCGGCTACTCAGGCGATATGCGGCAATGCCCCGTCGACCTCCGATACCGGCGGTTTCGGGCGGGAGGCCGGAACGATCACGGTCGCCGCGACAGCTCCGAGGGCGAGCAGGCCCGCAGCCACCCACAGGGCCGTGGCGAAACCGTCGGACAGCGCGTCCGGCGTTGTCCCGCCGCCGGTGACCGAACTGGCCACGGTGACCAGGACCGCCAAGCCCAACGCACCACCGAGCTGGCGAGCACTGCTGAGGATTCCCGAAGCGAGCCCGGCCTGTTCGACGGGCACACCCGAGGAAGCAGCCGAGCCCATCGCCACCATCGCGGCTCCGACGCCGATACTGCAGACCAGCGACGGCCCCAGGATCGCGGTGACGAAACCGCTTGTCGGCCCGGCGAATCCGAACCAGAACAGCCCCAACGCGCCGAGTAGACCGCCGGCGAGCAGCACCGGCCGGGGGCCGAGGTCGCGGGCCACGACCTGGGCGGCACGCAGCCCGATCATGATGCCGACACAGAACGGTAGGAAGGACAGGCCGGTCTCGGTAGGGCTGTAGCCCAAGACGCGCTGCATGATCTGGGAGACGAAGAAGAAGCTGGCGATCTGGGCAGAGGTGAGCAGGAACCCGAAGACCGAAGCACCGATCAGTGAACGCCGTCGCAGAAATGCCAACGGTACCAGCGGATCCGCGACGCGAGCTTCCACGACCACGAAGACCAGCAGCGCGACTACACCCGCGCCGAACCAACCCGATACCTGCGGTGCACCCCAGCCACGCTCACTGGTCTCGATCACACCCATCACCAAGGCTGTGACACCCGCGGTGACGAGCAGGCCACCGAGGATGTCGGGCCGTCGATGACGCGCAGGTACCCGGTTGTCCACACCGCGCAGCACCGCGACCATCGCAGCGACCACGAACAAGACGTTGACCCACATCACCCAACGCCAGTTCAGATGGTCGGTGAGCAGCCCGCTCAGCACCACCCCGAGTGCGCCACCCGCCGCACCCGCGCCACCCCAGACGGCCATCGCCTTGTTGCGGGCAGGGCCTTCCTCGAATTCCGAGGTCACCAGCGCCAGTGACATCGGCGTGAGCACCGCGGCGGCGACACCTTGCAGACCGCGACCCGCGATGAGCTGCCAACCCTGCTGTGCGGCACCACCGAACAAGCTGGCCACGGCGAAGACACCGAGCGAGCCGAGGAGCAGCGTGCGACGCCCGACGAGGTCGGCGAGCCTGCCGCCCAGCAGCAACAATCCCGCATAAGGCAGCAGAAAGGCGTTGATCACCCAGGCCAGGCCTGCAGTTCCCAGATCGAGTGCGGCGTCCATGGCCGGTAGCGCGACATTGACGATCGACAGGTCGAGTGAAACCAGGAACATCGTCAAGAACACGACGGCCGATGTGGCGCCTCGGTGTGTGGTCGGCGGTTCGGACACCACGTGCCTCCTATTTAGTAACGCGTATTTTTAATCAGGTAAGCACACCCTTACCCGAATGTCGAGAGTCGTCGCGCGAAGAATCACCGCTATGCCCGACATCCCGAGCCCCCGACGTGGACGCCCGATCCGGCTACCGCGCGAGACGGTCGTCACCGCTGCCACCCGGCTGCTCGCCACGGGCGGCGCGGAAGCCTTCAGCATGCGTCGGCTGGCCGATGAACTCGGGACAAGCACCGCCGCGATCTACCATCACTTCCCCACCAAGGCAGCCCTTTTCACCGTGATACTCGGCGCGCTCGCCGACGAACTGCAGCGCCCCGAACTCCCCGATGCACCCAGGGACCGCCTGATCGCCATCGTCTGCTACCTCGTCGACACCCTGGACCAATTGCCGTGGGTGGCAGACATTCTCGTCACCGGCCAGAGCTTCGGTCGCTCCGCGATGTGGATGCTCAACGAATTCGTCGATGCCGCGACCGACCTGGGTGCCACCGACCGCAAGGCCGGATACATGTACTTCACCGTCTGGCGGTTCGTCGTCGGCGAGCTGATGAGCCGCCGCGCCGCCCGAACCCATCACGGCACAGAGCCCGCCCAGCCCTACTGGTCGGACCTGATCACCACCGATCAACTCACCGATTTCCCCACCGTCGCAAGACTGCTCCCCCAGTGGGCAGACATCCGCGCCGAATTCCACACCGAGACAGCGGTTGCCGACGTCATCGACGGACTCGTCGCGAGCATCACCCGGAACAGTGGGACTGGCGATGACCCGAGACTCGGTCGATGATGTCCGGCGTCGTGACAACCAGCGGACAGGCAGGTGGACAGCCCTCGTACCACTGTCACAGGGGGCGAACCGAATTCGGACCGATGGTATTGCGCAGGCGTGCGATGGGCCAGAGCATCAGCAGACCGAGGCCACCAAGCACTCCGAAGCCGACGGTGAAGTCACCTGTGGCATCTCGCAGCGCGCCCACCAGGAGCGGGGCCAGCGCCGCGCAGGCATAGCCGACGAAGAACGCCATCGCACTGATCCGCCCCGCTTCTCCCGGATCCCGACCGGCCAGTACGGGAAGGGTCAGCACCAGCGTGAAAAGTCCGCCGTGCCCGATACCGAGCACTGCGATCCAAACCCACGTCCCGACGCCCGGCGCGTACGCCAACCCGAGGAAACCGGCGGCGGTCAGCGTCATCATCAGAGCCAGGCCCGCCCAGGGTCCCCGGCCTTCTCCCAGCAGCGCCGGTACGGCCAGCATCGCGACCACCTGGATCGAGATCATCACCGTCAGCATGACACCGGCGGTGGATGCGTCGAGACCGGCATCGTCGTGCAGCAGGGGCGCCACCCAGGCCAGCTCGCAGTAGTAGAGCGCGGAGTTGACAGCCGAGAGGATGGTGAGTCTCCAGGCCACACCGCTGCGCCAGGGCATGCCTTTGGTCGCGGGCCCGGCGGGGGCCGCGACATCGTCCAGGCGCAAAGCCTTCCCAGCGGCGGACCACAGTGTGATCCCGCCCAGCGCGAGCACCGCCCAGGACGCCAACGCACCAGGCCAGGAGTGCAGAGCCGCGGCCAACGGCGCGGTCGCCCCGGCCGCCACCGCGCCTCCCAAGCCGAGTCCGGCGGTGTAGATGCCGGTGACCAGCCCGGCTCGGGCGGCGAAGCGCGACTTGACCACGGCGGGCAGCAGGGTCTGTGCGATGGCGATTCCCGCGCCTACGATCGCGGCGCTGCTCAACTGCAGCCAAGTGGAAGCGCCGAACACTCGCGCACCGGTGGCCACAGCGATGATCACGAGCCCGACGAGCACACCGGCCTGCAGCCCGTAGCGCCGGCCCACGTAAGCACCGAGCGGGGCGCATACCCCCATGGCCAGCGTTGGAATGGTGGTCAACAGCGATACCGCGGTGGCCGACAGATCGAGGTCGGCGCGGATCTGGCCGACCAACGGTGAGACCGCCGCGATCGCCGGCCGCAGGTTAGCGGCCGCGACAAACAGTGCCAAGGCCGCCAGGCCCAAGGATGTGCGGTCGGAGGGCACCGGGTTGGACGGCATTTCTTTGAGCGTCATGACTCCAGCAATCTATCTCGGACAACAAGTATCCGAGTTGTATCACATCTCGGATACTTCTTGTCCGAGATTGGCTAGGATGGGGGCGTGAAGATGTCGAGCGGCGTGGAATGGGCCCTACACAGTTGTGTCACCCTCGGTCAGAGCCATGAACCGGTGCCCGTGGCGCGGCTGGCAGAACTGCACGGCACCCCGCCGGCATATACGGCCAAGCACCTCCAGGCTTTGTCGCGAGCCGGCATCGTGCGCTCCGCCATGGGCCAAGCCGGTGGCTACACCCTCACCAGACCTGCTTCGGAGATCAGCGCCCTACAGGTGGTGCAAGCTATCGATGGCGACGAACCCGCCTACCGATGCGCCGAGATCAGGCAGCGCGGACCATTGGGCATCCCCGCCGGGCAATGTGCACGACCGTGCGCGATCGCCCGTGCGATGGCTGCCGCCGAAACCGCATGGGCACACGCGCTCGCCCACGTCTCCATCGCCGACCTGGCCGCTGACATCGACGCAGACAGCGGGGGCACAGCCCTTGCCGATGTCCGCGAGTGGCTGACCAAGAGCTGAATCCACCAGCCCAGCGACACAACTCCCCCGTGTCCCGCTGGTGCCGGCGTGTGAGGGCTACATCGGGCCCGGGTCCCGAGGATGAGCGGACGCCGGCGCGCGGCGGCCACCGGCCGACAATGTGTTGCCAGCTACCGGGCCCGTGGGCGTGTGGGCGTAGCCACCGCGCTTCATCTCGCCCAGGGCAGCGCGGTCGGCATCGCCGAAGTCATGTCGGCAGAGGGAGATCTGGATAGCCGGGTCTCGGCGTGCAGTGCTGCTCAGGATCGTGGAGAGTTGCAGTATCGCGTGCGGTCAGCGATCGAACATCCCTTGGAGAACGAGCCTTGACCTGAGCAATTCGTTGGCGCCAGCCATCTTGTCGGCGCGAAAATTACCTGTATGAGGCCAGGGGTCGGTGCCGCGCTGGTGCGATGCGACGAGTGTGGTGGTCACGAGTACGGTGGAGCGCCTGATTGTCGTCGATGTCGGCTTCTCGTCGATGGCATCGTGGAGGAGAAGTGGCAGCACTTCTTCGATCAGTGGCGAGGCGAAAGTGAACTCGACGTTGCCCGGTTGATAGCTGCGGAACCCGCCCAGCACGACTGGCGAGTCGTCGACGCCGCGCTAGACCGGATCACCTGTGACGAATGTGGCGACCGTCTCAGCCGCGGCCCCCTGGGTTGCTCCGCTTGCAACCTCGCACATGGGTTCCGTTATGCCGCCATCGAATCCGATCGACCAGGCGTTCCGCCGGGCAACGAACACGCGATCCGCGTCAACGTTTCGGTAGTCCGCAGGCCCCAGGTGACCTCGAGACAAGAACTGTTGGCCCGCAGGCTCCTGCTTCCTACCCTCTTGGTCGGCTTCTTGCCGACAACCGCACAAGCCCAGCGCATCAGCGCGATGATCAAGTCCGATCCCACCCCAGAAGGAGCCTCCGTTCTCATAGACCACTGGTTCCGCGCTCAACAGACCTCGGCCGGGTACCGCATCGCCGACAAAACAGTGCGGTAGCCGGCGAGTCGAGCCGCGACGGATCAGGCGTCGTACTTCGCGAACGGCAGGCCGGTGCCGGTGGTGATCAACTGCGGCAGGCTCTTGGTGATGTAGAAGTTCCAGCCGCGGGAGCATTCGTCGAAGCATTCGGAGTCTGCGGCGGTCAGGCCTTTGTGCGTGAAGTGCAGGGTCGTGCCTGTCTGGTCGGCCGTGATGTCGAAGACGACATCGGTGCCGGTCCACTCGTCGCGGTCGTCGACGAAGCTGAGGTCGGAGTCCACGACGTGCCAGACCATCCGCTTACCCGGCACCACCTCGGTGATCCGGAACCGGCTGAACCGGATGCCGTCCTTGTTGGTCCTGGCCGTCTCGCCCGCATAGTCGACGTCGTCGGTGAAGACGAATTCGTCGCCGACGGCGGCCGTATCGCCGATGATGTTCTGGTTCCACCAGCCGCGCACATCGGTGACGGCGGCGAAGACCTCGTCCGGTGTATGGTCGACCGACATCGTGGCGCTCAGGTACTCGGTGTTCGACATCTTCTTGCCTCTCTATCGGGTGGTTGTGTACCACCGACGAAACAGAGCGCGCGGAATCGACATCGGCGTGAGAAAAAATTCTCCGAGATTTCCGGAACGGATCTGTCAGCGTCCGCGGAGGCGTTCGGCCAGGTAGCGGCGCTCGGCGTCGGTGGGGGCGAGTTCCAGCGCGGCCTCGTACGCTGCGGCGGCCTCGGTGATCCGGCCGTCGCGGCGGAGGAGATCGCCTCGGGTCGCGTGCAGCAGGTAGTAGCCGTCGAGACGGCCGGACTCGGCGATCTCGTCGACGAGGGCCAGGCCTGCGGAAATACCGTCGGCCATGGCCACCGCCACGGCACGGTTGAGGTCGACGACCGGGGACGGAGCCAACTGCGCGAGTTCGCGGTAGAGGGCTGCGATCTGTGGCCAGTCCGTGGACGCCGCGTCGGGCGCGGTGGCGTGGCAGGCGGCGATCGCGGCCTGCACCTGATACGGGCCGGGACGACGCACAGCCAGCGCGTCGTCGAGCGTCGCCACGCCTTCGGCGATCAGCGCGCGATCCCATCGCGACCGGTCCTGGTTCTCCAGCGTGACCAGCACGCCGTGGTCCGTGCGGTTCTCGCGGCGCGCCTCGAGCAGCAGCATCAAGGCCAGCAGGCCGCGCGCCTCGGGCTCGGTGGGCAGCAGCCGGACAAGGACGCGCGCGAGATGGATCCCCTCGTCCGCGAGCCCGCGGGTTTCGTCCTCGTCGTCGTAGCCCTGGTTGAAGATCAGATAGAGCACCGCAAGGACGGCGGGGAGTCGTTCCGGCAGCAGTTCCGGCGGTGGCACGCGGTACGGGATGCCCGCCTCGGTGATCTTGCGTTTCGCGCGGACCAAGCGTTGTGCCATCGTGGGCTCGGCCGTCAGGAACGCCTTCGCTATCTCAGCGGTACTCAAGCCCGCCAGCGTGCGCAATGTGAGAGCGACCCTGGCCGGGAACGGCAGCGCCGGATGGCAGCAGGTGAAGATCAGCCGCAACCGCTCGTCGGGAATTCTGTCCGTCGTCGGCTCGATCGGGTCTCGTGCCAGCACGGCGAGCCGGCGCAGCTTCGCGGCCGCGGCCGTGTCCCGGCGGAGCCGGTCGGTCGCACGGTTGCGCGCCGTCGTGGTGAGCCAGGCTCCCGGACGGCTCGGCACACCATCGCGCGGCCACGTCGTCAGCGCCGCGGCGAACGCCTCCTGCGCGCAGTCCTCCGCGAGATCCCAATCTCCGGTCATCCCGATCAGGGTCGCGACCACTTGACCCCACTCGTCGCGAAACGCGGCCGCCACCGCCGCGCGAACCGCCTGTGGCGCAGTCATTCCCAGACGGGGCGGATCTCGATGCAACCCCGACTCGCGTACGGATGACGTGCTGCGATGGCGATCGCGTCATCCAGATCCGCGCAGTCGATGATGTCGATGCCGCCGATGAAGTCCTTGGTCTCCGCGAACGGCCCGTCGGACACCAGTGTTTCCCCATCACGGTTGCGGACTGTCGTCGCATCGGCCACCGGGCGTAATCGCGCGCCGCCGAGGCTCGCGCCGCGCCGCTGCACTTCGTCCTCGAACGCGCGGTACGCCGGATCGGCGGCGATCTCCTCCATGGTCGGCGAAGTCGTCTCGTCGTCGCAGATCAGCAACACGTACTTCATGCCGACATCATGCACGCAAGAAACGCATGCCGCATCACCCCTGGCGCGTTGACCCCAGGTGCGGCGGCGACGCCGATCAGTGGCGGGCGGTGATGTCGAACATCCAGCTGATCCCGAATCGGTCCACGAGCGAGCCCGCCTCATCTCCCCATACTTGCTTTTCCAGAGGCAGCGTAACGGTGCCACCGACGGACAATTTCTCGAAGTAGTCGCGGAGTTCTCCGTCGTCGCCATCGAGGAAGATCGCGACGTTGTTGCCCGGCCGATAGGAAGGATGGCCGGGTCTTTCATCCGGAAAGTCCCATGCCATCAACGTGTAGCCGGCAGACGTGTCCAAACGGGAGTGCATGACCTTGTCAGCGCTCGGCGAGTCCGGTGAGCCGAAGTCCGCGACCGTCGAAACCTCCAACACTCCACCGAAGACCTGCTGGTAGAACTCCATCGCCTCCCGCGCGTTGCCGTTGAAGGTGATGCACGGACTGACCTGTGAACTCATTGAACGCTCCTTCATGCACTGACCGATCGGGCTGCCCGATGACTGCCGGATCAAGACTCCCAAAGAATCACGACACCCTCTGTCGTGATTCTTGAAAGAACGCCCTCACCCACCTCGGCGACCCCGAGTTCTTCGACCCGTACGTAAACGGCCGATCAGCCGACGGCGACGAGGCGGGCGCTGTTGGCCGATTCGTCGTCGCTCGCCTGATTGGCCAGCAGTTCGGCGTGGACCCGGTCGCGGTAGCGATCGATCTCGAGGTCGGTGGTCGCGGCGTCCCAGCCGAGGAGCGGGGCGACGAGGCGGGCGACGACGGGGGCTGCGGCGAGCCCGCGGTCGGGGACCTCGATGGAGATGCGGGTGCGACGGGTCAGCAGGTCGTCGAGATGCAGGGCGCCCTCGTGGGTGACCGCGTAGACGATTTCGGCGGCGAGATAGCCCGGGGCGCCTGCGAGGGGTGCACGCAGGGCGGGGTCGGCGCCGACGAGATCGAACAGGTCGGTGGCCAGGGAACCATAGCGGTCGAGCAGATGCCGCACCTGCTCGGGCGACAGTCCTGTGCGGGTGGCCGATTCCTCTGTCGCGGCGAGCATTTCGCGATAGCCGTCCGCGCCGAGGATCGGCAGCCGCGCGGTCGGCGACGCGGGTACGTGCCGGGCGAGCCTGGTGGCGGCGGCGTCGACGACGTCTTCGGCCATCACCCGGTAGGTGGTGTACTTGCCGCCCGCGATGACGAACAGGCCGGGCACGGGTTCGGCGACGGCGTGTTCGCGGGAGAGCTTGGCGGTCTCCTTCGACGCACCGGTCATCAACGGTCGCAGCCCGGCATAGGTGCCGACGATGTCGGCCCTGGTCAGTGGCTCACGCAGCACCGCGTTGACGTGTTCGAGGATGTAGTCCACGTCGGCCGCGGTGGCGGTGGGGTGGTTCTTGTCCAGCGACCACGGGGTGTCGGTGGTGCCGATGATCCAGTGCTCGGCCCACGGGATCACGAACAGCACCGACTTCTCGGTACGCATGATCAGGCCGGTGTGCAGGTCGAGGCGGTCGCGGGGCACGAGGATGTGCACGCCCTTCGACATCTGGACGTGGAACGGGAAGTCGACGCCGGTCATCGCGATCATGTCGTCGGTCCACACACCGGTCGCGCTGATCACGGTGCGCGCCCGGACAGTATGGGCGGCACCGGTTTCCAGATCGAGCACGCGTGCGCCGACGACCCGCTCACCGTCGCGTTCGAGCCCGATCACCTGGGTGCGGGTGAGGACCGTCGCGCCCTGTTCGGCGGCGGTGCGCGCGATCATCATCGTGTGCCGGGCGTCGTCGACCTGGGCGTCGTAGTAGCGGATGGCGCCGGTCATGGCGTCGTCGCGCAGCGCGGGAGCCAGGTCGAGTGCGCCGGAACGGGTCAGGTGCTTGTGCATGGGCACCGTCCGGGCGCCGCCGAGGGTGTCGTAGAGGGCGATGCCCGCGCCGATGTAGGCGCGCTCCCACACCCGGTGCCGTAGCGGAAACAGGAACGGCACCGGGCGCACCAGGTGCGGTGCGAGCGAATTCAGCAGCAGCCCACGCTCTTTGAGTGCCTCCCGGACCAGGGTGAAGTCCATCTGCTCGAGATAGCGCAACCCGCCGTGGATGAGTTTGGACGAGCGGCTGGAGGTGCCCGCGGCGAAATCGCGGGCCTCGACGAGGGTCACCGACAGGCCGCGCGCGGCCGCGTCGAGCGCGGCGCCCGCGCCGGTCACGCCGCCGCCGATCACCAGCACGTCGATCTCGGTGTCGCCGAGTGCCGCGATCGCCGCGGCGCGGTAGGCGGGGTCCAGGGAAACGGACACAGTGTGCTCCTTGGTGTGGGGGTGCATCAGTCGAGGTCGGCCCAGCCGAGGGTGCGTTCGACGGCTTTGAGCCAGCGGGTGTAGCCGCGTTCGCGGTCGGCGTCGGACCAGGTGGGCAACCAGCGCAGGTCCTCGTGCCAGTTGGAGCGCAGTTCGTCGGTGCCCGCCCAGAAGCCGGCGGCCAGCCCGGCCGCGTAGGCGGCGCCGAGCGCGGTGGTCTCGGCGACGACAGGTCGGGAGACGGGGACACCGAGCAGGTCGGCCTGGATCTGCATGGCGAGGTTGTTCACGGTGACACCACCGTCGACCCGCAACGTGCTCAACCGCGTCCCGGCGTCACGCTGCATGGCCTCGACCACGTCACGGGTCTGGTAGGCGATGGATTCCAGTGTCGCCCGGGCCAAATGGGCGTTGTTGCTGTAACGCGAGAGGCCGACGACGGCGCCGCGCGCGTCCGGTCGCCAGTAGGGGGCGAACAGGCCGGAGAACGCGGGCACGAAGTACACGCCGCCGGAATCGTCGACCTGGGCCGCCATGTCCTCGATCTGCGCGGCACCCGCGATGATGCCGAGCTGGTCGCGCAACCACTGCACCGCCGAACCGGTGACCGCGATCGACCCTTCCAGCGCATAGGCGGGTGCGTCGTCACCGAACTGGTAGGCGACGGTGGTGAGCAGCCCGTGGGTGGAATCCACGATGTCGGTGCCGGTGTTGAGCATGAGGAAATTGCCGGTGCCGTAGGTGTTCTTGGCCTCGCCGGGCCGAAAGCACACCTGGCCGACGGCCGCGGCCTGCTGGTCGCCGAGTGCGCCGGCGATCGTCACCATCCCGCCGAAGGGGCCGTCCGGCATCGTGGTTCCGTATCCGGCCGGGTTCGACGAAGGCGCGATGACGGGCAGCATGGCGGCGGGAATGTCGAAGACGCGCAACAGTTCCTCGTCCCAGCGCAAGGTCCGCAGATCCATCAGCATGGTGCGCGAGGCGTTGGTCGGGTCGGTGACGTGGGTGCCGCCGGTGAGGTTCCAGATCAACCAGCTGTCGATGGTGCCGAACAGGGCGTCGCCACGTTCGGCGTCGGCGCGAACCCCCTCGACATTGTCGAGGATCCAGCGCAGCTTGCCGCCGGAGAAATACGGTGCGGGACGCAAGCCCGTCCGCTTGCGGATCAGTTCGGTGTGCTCGTCGTCCAGGTCGGCGATGAGGCGATCGGTGCGGGTGTCCTGCCAGACGATGGCGTTGTAGTACGGGCGGCCGGTGTGGCGGTTCCAGACCAGGGTGGTCTCGCGCTGATTGGTGACACCGACCGCGGCCAGGTCGGCGGCGGTCAGACCGGCCCGGGCGAGCGCGGTCCCGACGACGGTGCGGGTGCGCTCCCAGATCTCCGTCGGATCGTGTTCCACCCAACCGGGTTTCGGGAGAATCTGCTCGTGCTCGAGCTGATGCCGTGCGACCACGCTGCCCGCGTGATCGAAAACCATGAAGCGCGTCGAGGTCGTGCCCTGATCGATCGCGCCCACATACCGGTTCATCGTGGTCCTTCCGCGGGCTCGCCGTCGAGCCCGTTCACCGGGGTCCACGCTAGGAACGAGTCGAGCGGCGAGCCACGGTCGCCGTTCGACAATGCTGAACGCCGGGCTGATAGGTTCAGACGATGCCGGGTCCGATCCAATCGATCGAACGTGCCGCGGCCGTGTTGCGGCTGCTCGCGCGTGGGTCGGGCCCGATGGGCGTCGGCGAGGTGGCGACCGCCCTCGACCTGGCCAAACCCACCGCCCACGGGATCCTGCGGACACTGCTTGGCACGGGTTTCGTCGACCAGGATCCGGTGACGTGTCGCTACCTGCTCGGGCCCGCCGTGCACGAGCTCGGTTCCGACCACCTCGACGTCAACGAGTTGCGTTCACGCGCCATCCACCGCGCCGACGCACTCGCCGCGCGCACCGGCGAGTCGGTGCGCATGGCGGTTGCCCGCCCGGCCGGGGTGACGGTGGTGCACCACGTCTTCCGGCCGGACAACAGCGAGCAGGTCCTCGCCGTCGGCGAAGTACTGCCCGCCTACGCCACCGCCCTGGGGAAAGTTCTGCTCGCCTACGAACCGGCCGCCGAACGCGGTGCGCTCCAGGCCTTCACCCATCGCACCATCACCGATCCCGCCGCCTCGGCCCGCTCGATCGCCGAGGTCCGGCGTGCGGGCTGGGCGGGCGAGGTCGAGGAATACCGCACCGGCGAAGCGGGCATCGCCGCACCCATCCGTACCAGGGGCGGGCTGGTGGTCGCGGCCATCGGCATCTCCGGACCGGTCGACCGGCTGTGCGACAGCCACTCCCAGCCGCGTGCCGGACTGGTCGACCAGGTGCGTGCCGCCGCGCAGGCCGTGCATCGTGACCTCACGGCGGCGCGATGATCGAGACAAACCTGCCGAAAGGCTTTCTATGACGCCACGTTTCGTCCTTGCGATCGATCAGGGCACCACCTCGAGCCGGTGTCTGGTCTTCGACCGCCACGCGCGCCTGGCCGGGCTGGCTCAGCGCGTGCACCGCCAGCACTATCCCCGGTCCGGCTGGGTGGAGCAGGACGCGCTCGAGATCTGGCGGACCGTCGAACGGATCCTGCCCGCCGCCCTGCGCGATGCCGGGATCGGCGTCGAGCAGGTGGCGGCCATCGGCATCGCCAACCAGCGCGAGACGACCGTGGTGTGGGACCGGGCGACGGGTGTGCCGGTGCGTCCCGCCATCGTCTGGCAGGACATCCGCACCGAGGAGTTCGTCGAATCCCTCCGTAATTCGCCTGCGGCACAACGCATCACCGAACTGAGCGGACTACCGCTGGCGACCTACTTCGCCGCGCCACGCCTGCGCTGGCTGCTCGACGACGTCGAGGGGCTGCGGGCGCGCGCCGAACGCGGTGAGGTGCTGGTCGGGACCATGGAATCCTGGCTGATCTGGAACCTGACCGGCGGCGTGCACGTCACCGACGTCACCAACGCGGGCCGCACCCTCCTGATGAACCTCACCACCCGGCAATGGGACGACGAACTGTTGCGGCTGTTCGACATTCCGCGCGCCATGCTCCCCCGCATCGAACCCTCCACCGGCGACTTCGGCACCGCGGTCACCGCCGCACCGGGCGTGCGGATCGGCGCCGCACTCGGCGACCAGCACGCCGCCCTGTTCGGCCAGACCTGTTTCGCACCCGGCGAGACCGAATGCACCTACGGCACCGGCGGATTCCTCATGATGAACACCGGCTCCGAGCTCATCCGCTCCGCACACGGCCTGCTCACCACCATCGGCTACCAGATCGGCGAGGAACCGGTCTACGCCTTGGAAGGCCCGATCGCGGTCACCGGCTCACTGGTCGGCTGGTTGCGCGACATCGTCGGCCTGATCACCACCGCACCCGAAATCGAAACCCTCGCAAGCACTGTCGACGACAACGGCGGCTGCTACCTGGTCCCCGCCTTCTCCGGCCTCTACGCCCCGCACTGGCGCAGCGACGCCCGCGGCCTGCTGATCGGCCTGACCTCCTACGTCACCAAGGGGCACCTGGCCCGCGCGGCACTCGAGGCCACCGCCTGGCAGACCCGCGATGTCCTCGAGGCCATGAACGCCGACGCGGGCCTGCGCGCACGCTCGTTGCGGGTGGCCGGTGGAATGACCTCCAACAACCTGCTCATGCAGATCATCGCCGACGTCCTCGACATCCCCGTCACACGACCCTTGGTCACCGAAACGGTCTCCCTCGGCGCCGCCTACGCAGCGGGCCTGGCCGCCGGCTACTGGCCGGACCTGCAAGGACTACGCCGCAACTGGCGAGCAGCCGCCCAATGGGTGCCCGGTCACAACCGCTCCGCCCGCGAAGACGAATACGAGCACTGGCAACGGGCCGTCCAACTCAGCATCGGCTGGTCCCGGCCGACACGCCGCCCCCGCTGAGCAGCGCCGCGAACACAACGCCACCAGGACAAGCGGACTGGTCATTCACCGCGTCGGCGCCATCGCCAACGACTCGCATCCGGAGTTGTCGTGACCCGTCGTAGGCCCGAACTCTCGAGAACGTGGGGCAGCATTCGACCGAAGCCGCACTGGGTTCACAGATTTCGCCGATGCAACCCACCCCACGCGTGGATCGCCGTCACGACCTATTTCTCCGATCGCTCGCCGGACCTACTCCCCCGTCGATGCAGGCGATTACCGGCGGCGTGGACGGGCGGACGCGCCCGGTCGCACGACGACCTCGTTGTGAGCAAGGGCGGCGTGGTCGTGACTGCACTCGACGACCACTCGCACGGGCGCGTCGCAATCGGCGTGGCGGACGTCCAGGAACGGCCCCTCCGGATCAGCCGTGTACTTGTCTCCCCATTGCATCAAGGAGACGATGACAGGCCACAGGTCCCAGCCCTTCTCGGACAGCCGGTACTCGTTGCGGGTGCGTCCGCCCGGCGACCGGTAGGGCCGGGTCATCAGGATGCCTGCAGCGACAAGCTTGCGGAGCCGGTCGGCGAGAACAGCCTCCGACATGCCCAGATGGTCATGGAAGTCGTCGAACCTGCGGACGCCGTTGATCGCCTCGCGAACGATCAACAAGCTCCACTTCTCGCCGACCAGCTCCAGCGTTCGCTGAACGGGGCAGTTCGCGGTGTCCAGACCGAGCCAGTCCACATCGCACCTCACTTCGATATTGACAGTCAGGTGCATCCTAGCTAACTTCGCTTGCGAAAGTCATCTCGCCAGTCGGCATCCAGACGGACACCGACGCATCGGCCGCTGCCGGGCAGGTGACGTTCAGGATCTGCGCCATCGACCGGTCGAACTCGGCGCCCCGCTGTCCCGATAGCCCGAACGCCCAGGAGAGCTCATGCTTGCCGATCGGTTGAACAACTGCGCACCTCGCCACACGACGACATGGCCGAGCCCCAGCGGCCGGACCGTCGATCACACCCACCGCACACGATGACCGCCACCGCACGGCGCTCCACGAGTAGCGCACGACTTCTCGTCCGAGCAGCGGACTTTCACGACCGAGGCGGCTGGCTGCTCGACTCGCAGTTCGACGTCGAGATGGGCGCCCCCTACCTGTTGGCCCATGGCCTCGGAGTGCCGGTGGCCGACGCTCGAGCGACGCTCGAGATCCCCGAGGCGGGCACCTATCGCATCTGGGTCCGCACCAAGGACTGGGTACCGACGCACCATCCGGGACGCTTCGCCGTCACCATCGGTGACCACACGCTCTCGAAGGAGTTCGGCGCAAGCGGCCAGGGGTGGATGTGGGAAGACGCCGGGCTCCTGCACCTCGACAGCCGCCGGACAGAGGTGACCCTCCACGATCACACAGGCTTCGACGCGCGATGCGATGCGATCTACCTCAGCCTCGACGATGCGCCGCCCCCCGAAGGCAGCGGCGCTGAGGCGCGCGAGTGGCGCCGCCGACTGTGCGGCCTACCTGAAACGCCTACGGATGCAGGCGAATTCGATGTCGTCATTGTAGGCGGAGGCGTCACGGGCGCCGCCGGAGTCCTGGCGGCCGCCAGGCTCGGGCTACGGGTCGCGCTCCTGCACAATCGGCCCGTCCTCGGGGGAAACGCGAGCGTCGAGATCGGCCTCACTCCCCGCGGCGAGACCGGACCGCTCGTGCATGAGCTGTCGAAGCGCCACCCCGACGGCGATCTGATGGCACGCCAGGTCCTCGAGGCGGAATCGAACGCGTCGCTCTACACCGAGCACCAAGTCTTCCGCGTGATCACCGCCGAGCGACGAGTCACCGCGGTCGACGCCCGCGACACACGGACCGGGCGGGAGTATCGATTTTCCGCTCCGCTCGTCATCGACTGCAGCGGGACAGCGATCGTCGGCCTGCTCGCAGGCGCACGAACCCTGTTCGGCCACGAATCCAGGGCCGAGTACAACGAACCGACGGCTCCAGCCGAGCATCTCGACCAGCATCACGGTCACACGCTGTTCTTCCGGACTCGCGAACACTCGGAGCCGGTGCCGTTTCCGGATGCCCCCTGGGCACAGGCCGTCGCGAAGGACTACGCGAATCTCGGCGGGCAACTGGTGGAGCCAGGGGTCGACAACGGGCCAGGTCCCGTGGCGGGGCGATTCCGTCATCCGGATCCGAGCATCCGCCGCCGAATGCTGTTCCCCGCCACACACTTCTGGGAGTACGGCCAATGGCTCGATCCGTATACCCAGGGCGAGGAAATCCGCGATCACCTGCTGTGCGCGATCTATGGAACCTTCGCCAACGTCAAGGCCCTCGAACCGGATACCTACGCAAACCTGGCGCTGGACTGGGTCGCTTTCGTCGCCGGGCAAGGGGAGTTCCGACGATATCTCGGCGGATACGTCTTGACCGAGAACGACATTCGCGAGCACCGACGCTTCCCCGACACAGTGGCGATGAACTCCGGGGCGTTCTGTTTGCACTACCCGATCGACGACGAATACGACTTCCGCCTGAAGGACTGGAAGTGGGACACCCGCGACGGCCTCCCGTTCGAAGTGCCGTTCCGATGCCTGTATTCAGCCGATCTGGACAACGTGATGATGGCAGGCAAGCACATCAGCGTCACCCACATCGCCGGCTCGGTCACGAAGTTCATGGGCAACGGAGCGCAGCACGCGATCGCAACGGCCGCCGCCGCCGCACTGTGCCTGAAGTACGACCTCACGCCGCACCAGCTCCGCGACAACCACATCGAAGAGTTGCGCCGGATCGTCGGCGACCTGACGGATGCGGTGAACCAGACGGCCGACAACGGTCGAGAGAACGAGAAGGAGTGAAGGCAAACCTTCACCGCGAGCGGGCACACCAGGTCCTGGCGGGCATTGCGCACGAACGCGAGGACCGTGGACGCGTCGAGCAGGCGTCCTCTCGATAGACGATCAGTACCGGGGCCGTTCGGGCCGATTCCGGCCGGCGGAATCGGCACCGTTCTCGAGGTGGACCGACCTCGCCGAAGAACCTCCCTCGACGATCACCCCGCCGTCGCGCAGGATGACGGCGACCGCGTCCTCGGGGGTCGTGTCGGAGTAATTCGCGTGAGCTGGGGTTTCGTCGTGGCACATCTAAAGTCCATTTGGACTGTACAACCAGACAGACGGACGGTTAGTCTGGTGCGGTGAGCCCAGACCTCGAAACGAACCGTGCGGGTAGGCGCGAATGGTGGGCGCTCGCCGCCCTGGTCCTGGTGGTGCTACTGCTCACGATCGACGGCACAGTCCTGTACCTGGCCGTCCCGTCACTGACCACCGACATCGCACCGACCGCGACGCAACTGTTGTGGATCGGCGACATCTATTCGTTCGTGCTGGCGGGCTTGCTGATCACGATGGGCAATCTGGCCGACAAGATCGGGCGCAAACGGCTGCTGCTCATCGGTGCGGCGGCGTTCGGCTGTGCGTCCGTGCTTGCCGCGTTCGCGCCGAACCCGGAAACGCTCATCGCCGCTCGCGCGCTACTCGGTGTCGCGGGCGCGACACTGATGCCCTCGACACTGTCGATCGTTCGTCACCTGTTCGGCGATCCACGGCAACGCACCACCGCGATCGCGATCTGGTCCGCGGGCGCCACAGCAGGTGCCGCGCTCGGGCCACTCGTCGGCGGTGCGCTGCTCGAACGGTTCTGGTGGGGCTCGGTGTTCCTGATCAACGTGCCGATCATGCTGGTCGTCCTCGTCGCGGGCGTCGTGCTGCTCCCGGAGTCGCGCGGCGACGCCGACCGGCCGGTGGACCTCATCTCGGCGGCGCTGTCGATTGTCGCGATCGTGCCCCTGGTGTACGCGATAAAGCATTGGGTCGGAACGGGTTTCGACTGGACTGTGCTCGCGTTCGCGGCAGCGGGTGTGGTGGCAGGATGGTTGTTCGTGCGCAGGCAGTTGAATCTCGAGTACCCGCTACTCGATATCGCGCTGTTCCGCCGACCGGCATTCACGGGTGCGGTCACCTCGTCGGCATTGTCGATCTTCGCGTTCATGGGTCTGCTGTTCTTCTTCTCCCAGTACCTTCAGCTCGTGCGCGGTTACGGGCCGCTGCGGGCCGGGATGGCCGAACTTCCGGCCACGATCGCGTCGATCGTGGTGATCGCCTTCGTCGGTGTGCTCGTCACCCGATTCGGCCCGGGCCGCTCGATCGGTGCCGGTCTCGCCACTGCCGCGGTCGGCCTTCTCCTGCTCGGGTTGTCCGCCACCCACTCCGGCTACTGGGGTCTGGGTGTCGCCTTGGCGGTACTCGGTCTCGGCGTGGGCGTGGCCATGACCCTGGCGGTCGACGCCGTGGTCACCGCCGTGCCCAGGGAACGCGCGGGCGCGGCGTCCTCGATCGCGGAGACCGCGTACGAACTCGGCGGGGCGCTGGGGATCGCGGTTCTCGGGTCCATCCAGTTGGCGAACTACCGGTCGCATGTGAACCTGCCTGCCGATACCGACGCGTCCCGCGCCGCCGTCGTGGAGGACTCGCTCGCCGCCACCGTCGCGACGGTCGACGACCCCGGCATCGTCGCGCTGGCCAAGGACTCCTTCGCCCACGCCATGCAGACCACATCGTTCATCGCGGCGGCGATCCTCGCCGTCGCGGCGATCCTCGCTTGGCGTGCCATCCCTTCCCACGGCACTGTGAAAGTAGCTCGACATGACGAAGTCTGACCGCACAACCACCGGCGACCGCACCGCTACCCGCGACAAGGAACGAACCCGCCGCGCCATCTTGGACGCGGCCGAGGCGGTATTCACCGAACGCGGCGCCAATGTGGCCCTTGCCGATATCGCGGTCGCGGCAGGCGTCACCAAAAGCGGTCTCATGCACCACTTTCCCCACCGCGAAGCACTCGTCAACGGAGTCACCGAGCACATCCTCACCCGCTTGCACGAAGAGGTGCGCGCCCAGATCGACCTGTCGGAGAACAGGCCAGGAAAATTCACCCGGGCCTACATCCGCGCCTTCACCGGCGACAGCGAATACGTGAAACGAGTCCTCGCCCCCACCAGCCTCATCACCACCCTCGGTACCTCACCGGAGCGCGAAGCCCTCTACGAACGAGACGCCCGCATCCTGGCCGATGCCTTCGCCGCCGACGGTCTCCCCCACACCCGGCTCCTCTTGATCCGATACGCCACAGAAGGGCTCGCGGTCGCCGCCGCCAGCCCCTATCTGTCGGACGAAGACCTCGAGATCGCCCGCGCTGAACTCCTCGCGATGACCGAGGTCGAATAACCTCACCGACCTGCGGCCACCCTGCAACGCGGCAGTACCGACGCAGGTTGGTCACGCACTTCGCGGCGGCTCGTCCTCGGGTACGAGATCTGTTGCCGCCGCACCGGTTTCCGGGTCGTAGGGGTACGACACGTGCTGGTGCACAAGCAACCACCGTCCACCACGCCTGCGGAATACCCGGGTGCCTCGCGACCACGAGTGATCGACCTGCCCATCGGCGTCCTCGGCGCTCAGGTGGTTGAGGCCCCACACCACGGCGAGATCCCCGCGGACCTCGACTGCCATTTCGGGGACGTCCCAGGTCACCCGCCCGGGGGCGGATTCGAGTCCCCGCCGGCAGACCTCGCGGACGTTGTCCGCGCCGGTGTAGTGCAGCGGTGCGTCGTGTTCGTAGGATTCGACGTCGTCCGCGATCTCCGCCATCAGGCCGTCGAGGTCCTTCTCGGCAGTCGCGGCGAACCACCGCTGATGCAGTGCGCGGATCTCGGCGATGTCGTCGGCCGGGTCGGCGGTGGTGTCGGGGAACGAATGGTGTTCGTGGGCCACCCTCCACCGGCCATCGTCCTTGCGCAGGCCGAGAGTGAGGCGCAGGCGGGTATCGGGTTCGGCCGCAAGCTCTTCCGGTGATCCACACCGAAGCAGCGCGTGTGCGTAGGCGATGTCGGAGCCGGCCGACACGTTCAGCTCGACGATGTCGAAGGCGGCGCCGCGGCCGAGCCAGGCGAAGAACGGTGGCCAGGTCTGCCGGTAGGCGTCGATGCCACGGACGCCGTTCTGCGGTGGCGGCACGTCGTACATGACGATGTCGGCGGTGTGGTCGGCCAGCACATGCTCGAGGTCACCGGCGCGGACGGCCGCGGCCCACTCGTGGATCAGGGTGCGGATCTGGTCTTCGTCGTGCGACATGACGGTCTCCCTTCGGGGTGCCGAGGGCGGGCCCCGGCCGTGGGAACGTCCCACTACCGGTATGACCCAGCCGGTCGTGCCGAACTAATCGTCAGTCGGTCACGAATTCTGGGAGGGCGAAGCGGGTGAACAGTGCGGGGTCGAGGAACGACACCACGTCGGTGATCGCACCGCCGCGCACTGTCAGCACATCGAGGGCCATGGCCGCGAAGACGGAACGCTCGGGGTCCCACCAGTAGGTGCCGAACGCGGGTTGGCCGTTGGCCACGGTCGGGCGGAAGCGCCAGCGCCAGTGCAGCGGGCCGGTCACCAGGAATTCCCGGATCGCGGGCTGTCCGGCATACCACTCGGGCAGTGGCGGCATGGCGTAGCGGGCGTCGGTGGCGAGCAGCGCGATGATGCCGTCGACATCGGCGTTCTCCCAGGCGGTGGCGTACCGCTCGGCGAGGCGGCGCGCCTGCGGATCGTCGGGCGCCACAGACGGTTCGCGCTGATCGAGGCGGGCCCGCGCCCGTTGTAGGGCGCTGTTGGCCGATGCCACGGTCACGTCGAGCAATTCGGCGGTCTCGCTCGCGCTGAAGCCGAGGACATCGCGCAACAGCAACGCACCCCGCTGCACGCCCGGCAACTGCTGGATCACCGCGACGAACGCCAATTCGATCGACTCGCGAGCCGTATAGCGTGCCTCCGGCCCGGGCTCCCCCACCCCGATGCCGGGGTACGGTTCGAGCCAAATCCGTTCGGCCGCAGGCGCATCCGGCTCCGAATCCATCGGGAGTTCGCGGCGGCCGCGCTGCTCGAGCATGGTCAGGCACCGGTTGGTCGCGATCTTGTACAGCCACGGCCGAAACTTGCCGGGATCGGTGAGGTTCGCGCGCGAGCGCCACGCGTGGAGCAGGGCCTCCTGCAGGGCGTCGTCGGCATCATGAACCGAACCGAGGAAGCGGTAGCAGTGCACGTGCAGTTCCGCGCGCAAGGGGCCGACGAGGCGGTCGAACTCGGCGCGATCGGCGGCATGACCATCGGCACTGTCCACCTCGCGATCATGGCACACCTCAGAGTTGGTGTGCCCGGGGCCAGATGTCGATTCATATGGGTCTCGTCGGCGCCTCGCTCTCAGCCGAAAACGAACATGGCGTGAGTGGACATCGGCTGGCAGGGTGAGGTGCATGGAGAACTTGCGGGACGCCGAGCGGCGGTTACAGGCCGCACAACTTGCCGGGGATGTGCAGGCACTGGACCGTCTGCTGGATGACCGGTTGATCTTCACCTTCGGCGCAGACGTCTACACCAAGGCCGATGATCTGGAGCTTCACCGCACCCGGACCCAGGTGGTGACGGCCTTGGTCGAGGAAGAACTGAACGTTCTCACCGACGGGAATGCCGGGGTGACCTGGTTCCTCGGGACGATCGAGGGGACCGTCAACGGCGAGCCTTTCGGAGCCAGGATGCGCTACACGCGTTCATGGTTGCACGACGATGAGCACGGCTGGCGGATTATCGCGGCACATGCCAGCGCGACGGACTGATGCTCCTGTAACCACAATTCAGTTCAATCGTCTCGCCCGCGAGCTCTCGGAGGCGACACTCGATCGCTGTCGACCGAGCCGTTTCGCGACAGCGCTTTCCGGAGAACCGCTCGAATGTGTGCGGGGTCGGCGTCGCGGTCATCGAGGAGGATGGCAGTACACAAACCGTCCGACAGCGCGACGAAAGCCTCGATCGCGTCGGGGTCGTCGGTCTGTGTTCGGGCGAGTTCGGCGACCTTGTCGCGCCAGGCGCGCGCGGCCGGGCGCAGCGCCGGACGGCGCGCCGCGAGGGTCGACAGCTCCCGCTCGGCGAGAGCTCGTTCACGTCCCGGGCCGGCGGATTCCGCGATGAGTTCCGACAAGCCGTCGAGGGGATCGTCGTCGGTGGCGATGAGATCCTGGATGCGGCCGGTGTACTGCTGCGTGACGCTCGTCAAGGCGGCCACCAGCAGATCGTCCAGGGTGGCGAAATAGTAGAGGGTCAGGCTGGTGGTGATCCCGGCTTCCTTGGCGACGGTGCGGTGGGTGACACCCGTCGCACCGTCGCGGCGGACGATCTCCAGCGTTGCTTCGATGATCTGAGCTCGTCGCCGGTGGCCACGCGCCTTGCGTCCGTCGGCAACGTCCGGCTCGACTGCCATCGCCTTGTCGTCGTTCATCACTCGCTCCCGGATGGCGAGACCGCCGCCTCGGCCGGCCGGTCGACGGCACCGAGTGGCTCGAGGTGCCGCAGCGTCACGAAACAGACCAGGGAAGCGATCGCAATCGCGGCACCTGCTGCCACAGACGCGGTGTTGAGTCCAACGGTGAACACGGTTCGCGCATGCTCCAAAGCGTCGCCTGATACCCGGCTCGCCAACGATGACGCGCCGGCGAGGCTGTCACTGTAGGTCGCGGCCACCGATGCCGACAACCCGGCGGGAACCTCGATGCTGCCGCGGTAGATCGCGGTGGTGAAGCTTCCCAAGAGTGCCACACCGGCTGCGATACCGAGTTCCTGGACGGTCTCGGACAGTGCGGCCGCCGATCCTGCCTTGTCCGGCGGCGCCGCGCCGACAACGATATCGGTGCCGAGCGCGGCGATGACTCCGAGGCCGAGATAGACAAGGGCGAAGCCCACGACGACGGTGCCGTTGCCGTCGGTGCCCGCCAGTGCCAACAACGCATACCCCACCAGCGACAACGCCAGAGTCGCCGCCATGACCACACCGGGCGAGACACGCCGTGCCAGCAACGGTGCCCCGATGGCGCCGACGAGCATGGCAAGCGCGGGCGGACCCATCCACAAACCGGCCGTTGTCGGGGAGAAGCCAGCGACGAGCTGCAGGTATTGCGTCACCAGGAACATAGCGCCACCGAAGCCGACGAGGCCGATCAACAGCACCGACAGAGCCGCGGAGAAGGTCGAACTGGTGAACAGCTTCACGTCGAGCAGCGGTTCCGGCAGACGCAGTTGACGGCGGACGAACGCGACGGTGGCGACACCACCGACCACGGCGGCCGCCACCGCGGGGAGGTCGATACCGTGCGCGGCGGCATGCTTGATCGCGTAGACGACCGGCAGTATCGCTGCCAGTGACAGCCCGGCACTGAGCACGTCGAGCCGACCGGCAGGTGACCATCGCTCCGGAAGCAGCGTCGGCGCGCCCGCCAGCACCAGCAGGGCGACCGGGACGGCGATGAGGAAGACCGCACCCCACCAGAGTGCCGCGGTCAGCACGCCACCCACGATCGGGCCCGCGGCCATCCCCAGGCCGAACGCTGTCGCCCAGACACCGATGGCCGATGCTCGCTGTCCGGGATCGGTGAACATCGTGCTGATCAGGGAAAGGGTCGAAGGCATCAGCGTTGCCCCGGCCACTCCGAGCAGCGCACGCGCCGCGATCAACCACAAGGCCGTCGGAGCGAATGCCACCGCGACCGAGGCTGTCGCGAAAAGCGCCACTCCGATCATCAGGAGCCGACGCCTACCGACCCGGTCCCCCAGCGTTCCCATCGTGATCAGGAGCCCGGCGATCAAGAAGCCGTAGGCATCCATGATCCACAACGTCTCGGTCGCGGATGGATCCAGATCAACGGCCAAACTCGGAACAACCAAGTACAGGGCCGTCACATCAAGGCCGAGCAGCATGGTCGGCAACGCCAACAGCGCGAGCCCACCCCATTCCCGCCAACCCGCGCGCCGATTTTCCTGATCACCGCTCATCGCCGAACCCCACCTAGTTGAACCAACGTACTATTTGTACGATAGTTCAAATTACTGGCGACGACTCCGCTTGGCAACAACTCCGTTCAAGGTCGACGACGAAACGGTGGGCGAGCACGAAAGCGGACGAACCAAACCCCGTGAGCTCAGACTCTTCGGACGGGATGCGCAGCTCCTCCAGCCTGATGGAGCTGATGAAACGGCCAAGCGCTGATCGCGACAGCGCAGTCAGGCCCGGTAGCCGTCGGTGCCCGCGCGGGACATGACGATCGTCGGCACAACTGCGCGGGCGGACAACCGCAGCAGTGCGTCGACCATCTCGACGATGTCGTTCACGGCGAGCATCTGCTCTGGGGGAACCTGATCGTGGATCCAGGCGCTCATCTCGGTGTCGACGTAGGCGGGTGCGATGGCGGTGGCGGTGACTCCGTTTCCGGATTCTTCGGCGTTGAGGGTGGCCAGCAGTGAGATCAGCGCCGCTTTTGCCGCGCCGTAGACGGCGAGCCCGGCCTCGGCGTAGACGCCGGTGATCGATGACAGCGCGATGACTTTCGCACCGCGACCGGGGTTTTCCCGGGCTCCGGCGCGCAACAGCGGCAGCGCGCCCTGCATCAGCTGGATGGGAGCGCGGACGTTGACTTCGATGGTCTTGTCGAAGCGCCGCATCGACGATTCGGCCAGCGGGCCCGCGGTACCGACACCCGCGTTCAGGATCAGGGCCGACATCGTCGCGAATCGATCCGTGTGCGCGCCGAGCACGCGCGCGACGCCCTCCTCGTCGGACATGTCGGCAGCGGCAACGACCACTTCCGCCGCGCCGTCCGCACGCAATTCCTCGGCGACTGCGTGCAGACGGTCGACGTCGCGCGCGGTGATGGTCAGCGAATAGCCCTGCTGCGCCAGGTGTTTCGCGATGCCGAGGCCGATACCCCGCGAGGCGCCGCTGATGAGCGCGGACCTGGTCATTTCCGGTGTCCTTTCATTGCCCGCAGCCCGGCCGCCATGAATTCCGGCGTCGCCTCGGCCGCACGTTCGGCGCCTGCTCCGGCGCCCGAGCCCTGGAGCGCGCGGTGGGTGATGCCCTCGCCGATCACGCCGAGTTTGAAGTTGGCGAGCGCGAGGTAGAACCCCCAGTCGCCCAGGTCTCGGCCGGAGGCCGTCGCGTAGGCCTGTGCGAGAGCGTCGGCGGTGGGCATCCGATCGCTGGTCCACGCGGCCGAGGAGCCGAGAACCAGGTCGAACACCGGTGAGCGGTACACACACATCAGCGCGACATCGGTGAGCGGATCCCCCAGTGTCGACATCTCCCAGTCCACGACAGCACGCACCCGGGCCGGATCGGCCGCGTCCAGAATCGTGTTGTCGATCCGGAAGTCGCCGTGCACGATCGAGGCCGCGGAGGCGTTCGGCACTGATTCCGCCAGCGCCGCGTGCAGCGCCGCGACATCGGCGAGCTCACGGGTCTTCACCCGATCCCATTGGGCCGCCCACAGATTCACCTGCCGTTCGACGAAACCCGTGGGGCGCCCGAACGTGCCGAGACCCACCGCGTCCGGGTCGATTTCGTGCAATCGGGCCAGTACGCGCACCAGCTCGGCCGCGCTCGCCGCCACTTGGGTGTCGGTGAGGGCGGCTAGGTCGTCCTGGTCGCGGATCACCGTTCCGTCGACGTATTCGACCACGGTCATAGGGGCGCCGAGCGCGGTGCCCTGCGCATCGAATGCGACGGTCTTCGCGACCGGCACCGCCGACCCCTCGAGCGCCCAGGTCACAGTGAATTCGCGGGCCATGTCGTGGGCGGAGGGGGTGAGCCCGGCGACGGGCGGACGGCGCACCACCCAGCTCGACTCGTCGTCGGCGACCGCGAAGGTCAGGTTCGAGCGGCCACCGCCGATCAGTTCCACCCGTAGCTCACCGCGCACCGCGACGCCACTGTCGCGCAGGAACTTCTCCAGTGCGACGACATCCATTCCGGGAAGGCTCATTTCATGTCCTGCTGTGCGCGACGGGCCGCGCTCACCGCGCGTTTGGCGATGGCCCAGCGGTGCACCTCGGACGGACCGTCGTAGATCCGGAACGGCCGGACCTCGCGGGAGAGCCGAGCCAGCGGCAGGTCGGCGGAGACGCCGAGGCCACCGCACATCTGCATGCTGCGATCGATGATCCGGAAGATCGCTTCGGCCGCATAGGTTTTCGCGATCGACGTCGCGTTCGCGGCGGGTTCGCCGAGGTCGAGTTCCCAGCATGCGCGGGTCAGCAGCGCCCGCGTGGCGGCGATGTCGATCTCGTTGTCGGCGATCATCTGCTGGATCATGCCGAGATCGCCGAGCCGCGAACCGAATCCGCGACGCTCGGCCACCCGCGCCACCGCGACGTCGTGACCGCGGCGGGCGGCTCCGAGCCAGCGCATCACGTGGGTCATGCGGGCAGGCCCCAGCCGCACCTGGGCGTATTCGAAGCCGCGGTCGACCGCCCCGAGTACAGCCGAGTCAGGGACGAGCACGTCGTCGAAGAACACCTCGCAATGGCCGCCGAGCATCGATCGGTCCAGGGTGTCGATATGGCGGCCCACTCGGATTCCCGGGGTCTCGGCCGGGGCGAGGAACATGGTCGCGCCACCGCGATCTCCTGGTTCACCCGAGGTGCGGGCCATGATGATGAAGAAGCCCGCGCCGTCGGCGCCGGTGATGAACCACTTGTGACCGTTGATCCGCCACCCGCCCTCGGCGCGCACGGCGCGGGTGGTCAGCGCGGAGGGGTCCGAACCCGCACCGGGGGCGGGTTCGGTCATCGCGAAGGCCGAGCGGACCTCGCCGCGCGCCAGCGGGGCGAGGAACTGTTGTTTCTGCTCGGGATCGGCGATGTGGGCGAGCATGTGCACATTGCCCTCGTCCGGGGCCGCGATGTTCAGTGCTGTCGGGCCGAACAACGAGTAACCCGCTTCTTCGAAGATCGGTGCGCGGTTCACCATTCCCAGTCCGTGCCCGCCGTACTCGGTCGGTGCGTGCGGTGTGAACACACCGGCCTCGCGTGCGGCGTGTTGCAGATCCTTGCGCAGTGCGTCGCCGCCCGCGGCAGTGATGTCGCCGTCGTGCGCGTCCTCGATCGGTAGCACCCGGTCGCGAACGAACCCGCGGGTGCGGTCGGCCAGCCGCTGCACCTCGGGCGGATAGGACAGATCGATCGCCACGAAACCACTCCTCGCTCCCAGACCGAACGATCGTTCGGCGTTGGACACTCAGCACACTGACATGTTCGTTAATACCTGTCAACTACAGCGTTTCTCGTTACACGTTCTGTTCAGCTATTCTGAACAGCATGAACACGCTCGACAACGGACCGACAGATCTGGGTGCGCGGCTGCGAGAAGCGAGAGTCGCGGCAGGGCTGTCGTTGCGGGAGACCGCGCGCCGCATCGGGGTCAGCCCGGCCACGCTCAGTGCCGTGGAGACCGGTAAGACGGGCGTCTCGGTACCCCGGCTCCGCCGCCTGGCCACCGAACTCGGCACCACGACGCAGTGGCTGCTCGACGAGTCACGAAACCCGGTGACCACACAGCGTCCGCGCGGCGCCGTCATCGAGCCGATCACCGAGACGACCCGCGCATGGCGTGAGTTCCCGCCGCTGGACATCGATCCCGTGCTCACCGCCGCGATCGAATCCTTCGTGGAAACCGGCTACCACGGCGCGACCATGCGGTCGATCGCACACCGGGCAGGCATGAGCGTGCCCGGCGTCTACCACCACTACCGCGACAAACAGGACCTGCTGGTGCGGGCACTCGACCTCACGATGGACGAGCTGCACTGGCGGGTCGGCGCAGCCCGGAGCGAGGCGGCCACCGGTCGCGAACGGCTGATCCGCACGGTCGAGGCGCTCGCGCTGTTCCACACCCATCGCCGCGAACTCGCCTTCATCGGCGCCAGCGAGATGCGCAGCCTCGATCCTGCCGATCGGCAGCGAATCACCCGTTCCCGCAACAAGATCCAATACCTGCTCGACGAAGACATCGACACCGCCCTCGCCGAGGACAACCGCGGCACCGACCAGGCGAAAGCCGCCGGCCGCGCGATCGCGACAATGTGTACCGCCCTCCCACAATGGTTCCGCCTCGGCGGCCCGTCCACCCCTGAGCAGATCGCTACCGCCTACGCCGACTTCGCCCTCGGCCTACTCGGCATAAGCCGGTGAATTTCCGGTACGGATCGACCGTGATCCCGGAGCGGGCCGCCAGGCTACGGCGCGGACACTCCTCGGTGGGTTGTCAGTCGAACAGCCCGTTCGCGAACGGTTGCTTTCGCCAGGCGTCGAGAGCGGGCGCGAGCGCGTCGGCGAGGATCGGCTGCTGGTCGACCAGGGTGAGGCAGGTGATGGCACGGACCATGCCGACCGCGTCGGCGAACTGTGCGACGCGCGGGTCGAGCGGACGTGTTCCGTTGGCCCTGGCGGCAGCGTCGTAGGCGGCGGCCCCCTCGGGGCCCATGGCGGCCAGATCCCATTCGATGGGGCCGAGGCAGGTGAGTTCGAAGTCGGCGTAGAGGTGGCCGGTGCGGGTGGTGACGATATTGACCGCGGGCGCGTCGCCATGGATGGGTTGCGATGTGATGCCGGGGAACTCGGCGTCGAACGCGGTGCGCGAGGAGACCAGGGGTTCCAGCAGTGCCCATTCGCGGCGGACTCGGTCTAGGTCAGCCGGAGCGAGGAGGTCGGGCCGCTCGGCGAGCACGGTCAGACTCGAGGTGATGGTGTGTGGTTCGGCGGCGGCGAGGAACGGCAGGTCGCCGGGATAGTCGCGCAGGGCAAGGTGCAGGTCGGCGACGCGGGCGGAGTTGCGCACGTAGTCGGGTTCGACGTCGGGGTCCTGGTCGACGTACTGCCAGAACGTCATCGAGAAGCCGTCGCGGCGTACGGGTTCGGCCGGGACCAGCGGGCTCGGCGGGATCACGGGGATTTGCCGGCCGGCCAGCCAGGACACCACATCGAGTTCGATGCGCTGGCGCAGGTACTGCTCGTGGACGGGGAGGGTGACCACCGTCGGTACCCGCACCACGACCGGTGCGGGCGCTAGGTGTACCACCACGGAGAACACATCGTGCAGGACAGCGGGGTCGGTCACGGTGAGCCCCTGTGCGCGGCCGGCGGCGACCGCGGCGTCGACGGCACGCGCGGTGCGGTCGGCCAGTTCAGCGGTACTCATGGGGGTCGACATGGGCACCGATGGTGCCATGGTCGAAGGGTTCACGGCCACCACGGATCAAACGTTGTCGCGCTCAGCGCGGCGCCGGAACGCCGTGCAGAAGGCCCATGAGCGGCGCGAGTTCGGGAATCGCCTCGGCGTCGGCAAGTGCCCGTTCGAGGGTGCGATCGTGTGTGGGACGCGCCTTTTCGTAAGCGGCCCTTCCGGTTTCGGTGAGCTCGGTGTAGGTGAAAGAAGGCGGGGCCATCTCGATCATATTCAGCGAACTGGCGCGATATTGACGAAAGTTGTCATATCAGCCACTAGCGGGAGGCCCGGACCGCCGAAATCATAGGATGAAAATGGGTGAGCGCCGTGCTCCCCGCGGGATCAGAAATGGTGGGTGAGCCGGGTGACTAGGCGCGGGTGGGTCCTGTTCCTCGCCCTCGGGGTGATCTGGGGTGTGCCGTACGCGATGATCCGCATCGCGGTCGAGAGCATCGACCCGGTGGTCGTCGCGTTCGGCCGCACCGCGATCGGTGGCCTGCTTCTTTTACCGGTCGCCCTTTACACCAACGCCTTTCGCGGCGTCCTCGCGCGCTGGCGGATGCTGCTCGCTTACACCGCCGTCGAGATCATCGGCCCGTGGGTGCTGCTCGGCTACGCCGAACAGACCCTGCACAGCTCCACCGTAGGCATTCTGCTCGCCGCGGTGCCGCTGATCGCCGTCGTCCTGGTGACGATGCTCGGCCACGACCACTTCGACGGTCGCCGCACGCTCGGCCTCGCCGTCGGCTTCGCCGGTGTGGCGGCGCTGGTCGGTCTCGACATCGACCTCACCGCACCGGCGGCGCTCGGCGCGGTGGCCGTGGTGACCATCGGCTATGCCATCGGCCCGATCATCTACGACCGAACTCTCGCCGATCTGCCCGCGCTCGGCGTGGTCACGGCGTCGCTGCTGCTCGCGGCCCTGGTCTACACCCCGTTCACCGCGGTGTCCTGGCCCGAACACATCCCCGCCGACGCGGCCTGGTCGGTGCTCGGGCTGGCCGTGATCTGCACGGCCGCCGCGTTTCTCGTGTTCTTCGCGCTCATCGCCGAGGTCGGCCCAGCTCGGGCCACCGTGGTCACCTATATCAATCCGGCGGTGGCGATCGTCCTCGGCATCGCGGCGCTCGGCGAACCGTTGACGATCGGCATGGCAATCGGCTTCCCGCTCGTCATCATCGGCTCGATCATCGGCACCCGCAGCGCCACCGCGCGCGTGCGCGACGCGGTGCCCGTCCGGACCTGAACACACGAAACCACCCGATCGACACGTCGGGCTGCGCTGATTCTTCGACTCGGTATGCGATCCTTCGGCAGATACGAGCGCTCGTCTCGCACGGTTCAGTCCACTCGCACCCGCCATCGACAGGAGATGTCATGGACGCAGGCCCTACCGCCCGCAGCGAGGCACCCCTCCCCCGGGTCGAAGCAGGCCGACCGGTTCTGACCATCGGGGTGGTCGTCGCGCGTTCGGGCCGCCTTTCCAGCCTGGGCGACCCACTCGACTTCGCCCTCGCGGAGCTCACCCCACACCTGCACCGGCTGGCGCCCCGCGGCACCCGACTGCGGATCGCCGGCCGCGACAGCAAGTCGACCGCCGACGGTGCGCGCCAGGCGGTCACCGAACTCGTCCGGGACGAGCGGGCGCGCATCGTGCTCACCCTTGCCGGAACCCAGGTTCTGCCGGTGGTCGCCGACACGTGCGACAGTCTCGGCAGCGTCTGCGTTTCCAGCACCTTCCCCTGGCAGGTGTACTACTACGGCCGGGGCGATCGGCCGTTGAAGCGGGCGTTCCATTTCTGCTGGGGTCTCGACGACATCGCCGAGGTGTTCGCCGACCTCTGGGAGCGCGCGGCGCCCGACGGCCCGGCGGTCGGCTGCCTGTGGAACGACGGCCCCCAGGGCAACTGGTCGCGCCACCACGTCCATGGTTTCGCCCCCGTCGCACGAGGACGTGGTCACCGACTGGTCGACCCGACGGGCTATCACGAGCCCGCCACCGACTTCGCCACTCACCTGCGCGCTTTCCGGGACAGCGGTGCCGAGCTGGTGACCAGCGCGGCCACCACCCGCGACCTCACGCTGTTCCGAAGCAGGGCAACCGAATGCGGTTGGCACCCGCGCCTGATCACCTGCTCCCGTTGGCTCGCCTACCCACCCACCGCCACCTGCTCCGGCGGCGAGGCAGGCCAGGACAATGTGGGAACCCTGGCTTACTGGACGCCTGTGCACCCCTACCGGTCCTCCCTGGACGGCACCACCGCCGCCGAACTCGCCGACGCCTACACCCAGCGCACCGGACGGCCGTGGTTGCAGCCCCTCGGCCTGGCCTACGCACTGTTCGAGGTCGCCGTCCACGCGCTGCGCACCGCCGACGACCCCACCGACCCCGACGCGATCGCAAAAGCATTGCACCGCACCGATATCCAGACCATGGCCGGCCGACTGGACTGGACCTCGGGACCGGTGCCCGGCGTCGCGGTCGTGCCGCTGGCCGGTGGGCAGTGGCAGGTCACGGCCGGGCGCGCATACGACCTCGCCGTGATCACCCCCGGCAGTGTCGAGGGGCTGCGGCCGACCGCGGATCTGGTGGTCTGCTGAGCACGCGTGTCGCCCCTGAATGCCCAGCACACCGCGTTATCGTTCGATGGCAATTCGCATTTCTCCTGATGGCCCACCCGGATTCCCGGCGCGCCACGCTTTCTGCCGCTCCGGGTGGACGACCGATTCGTCCTTCCACGGAACAGAACAAGGAGATCTCATGACAAGTACTCGCATCGCCCGCACGCTCCTACCCGCCTTGGTCGTCGTGGCGGGCACGCTGCTGCTCGGCGCACCGACAGCCGCCGCCGAATCAGTGTGGTCCTACACCTGCACCACGGTCGAGCCGAACTTCCCCGACATCGTCGGCACCGGCTGCACCCCGGGCGAGGATGCGCCCACCGAAGGCCCGATCGACGGCGAATTCGTGGTGACACGCCCCGACGACGGCGCACGGTGGATCTGCAGCTCCGGCATGGTCTCCGGAGATATCGTCGAAGGGGTCGAGTGCGACCGCAGGCGATGATCGAACCGCCGGTTCGCGGCTGACGATCCACGCGTCGTCCCGGACCCTCGCCGGGACGGCGCGCGCACCGCCCGGTAGCGCACATACGACCAGAAGAAGACGTCGAGGTTGTCGAAACAGTTGTCGCCCCCGTATGGAACTGGGAGCGTGCGTGGTGCGCTGTCAGCGGCGGGAGGTCCGGGCACGGATGTGGATGCGTTCGCCGTGTCGTCCGAACAGGCTGAGGAGTTCCACACTGCCGCGGCCCGCCGCACCGAACCAGTGCGGGATCTGGCAGTCGAACTCTGCCGCCTCACCGGCGTCCATCACGAAATCGTGCTCGCCGAGCCGGACGCGTAGTCGTCCGCGCAGCACGTAGAGCCATTCATTGCCCTCGTGGGTCCGCAGGTAGGGCTCTTCATCGTGGGCGGGGATGATCATCTTGTAGGCACGGAGATCGCCCTGGTGCCGGGACAGTGGGACCAGCACCCGGCCGTCGTTCTTGGTCGGTTCCTGCGGCACACGAGGATCGACGATCCGGGGTGCGGCGACGATCTCGTCGAGCGCGATTCCGAGCGCAACCGTGATCGGCAGGAGCAATTCGAGGCTGGGTTTGCGCTGCCCGGATTCGAGCCGGGACAGCGTGCTGGTCGACAGACCGGTGGCCCGGGCAAGGTCGGCCAAACTGAGTTTCCGCTGTTCGCGGGCACGTCGCAAACGTGGCGCGATCTGCTCGATCACGGCGCCCACGGTCGGTTGGTCATCCATCCGGCCAGCCAACCAATCCATCCCGGAATCGGCAAGGTTGTTTGCCGATTCCGCACAGGCACACCGATGCTCGTCTCGGAGGTGCTTACAAATGAACGAAACAGTGGATACGGCTATGCATAGGTTTCCATCCCGCGGCGGCATGCCGCCGACGGAGTTCGACGCGACCGGCGTCGACGGAATCGAGGCCGAACGAGAACGGTTGGCAGACTTCTGGGTGCGCCTGATCGACAGGTCCGTGCGTGACGTCGCGTCGGCAGGTGATCGTCGATGACCGTCACCACACAGCTCACGAACCGACGCAGCGACCGCCTGCCCGCCGGGGTATACCTGCTCGGCTTCAGCCTGTTCGCGATGGGCACCGCCGAATTCCTGCTCGCAGGTGTGCTTCCCGACGTGGCCACCGACCTCGATGTACCGCTGTCGTCGGCCGGCATGCTCATCACCGCCTTCGCGCTCGGTGTCGTATTCGGTGGACCGCCGTTCGCCGTACTCAGCCTGAGGTTGCCGCGCCGCACCGCACTGCTGGCCACACAGGTCGTCTTCGCCCTGAGCATCGCGATCGGCCTGCTCGGCAGCTATCCGGTACTGCTGGCCTCCAGAGTTGTGGCCGGTATCGCCTATGCCGGATTCTTCGCGATCGCCTCGGTGACCGCGATCGGCCTGGTCACTCCCGACCGCAACGCTCGCGCGTCCGGCGTGGTGGTGAGCGGGCTCAGCGTCGCGATGGTCGCAGGCGGACCCTTGGGCACACTACTGAGCCATTTCAGTGGGTGGCGGGGCGGATTCTGGGCCGTGGTCGCCCTCACGCTGGTCGGGATCGCCGGTTGTGTTCTCGGGATTCCCGCTACCGCAACGGATGCCCGACCAGGCACCGGATCGGTCGTGACACGCGAACTCGCCACAATACGCAAGCCGAAGCTGTGGGTGATCTACGCGATTACCATTACGACCACCGCGGCATACATGCTCACGTTCAACTACCTGGCCGCCATGCTGGGCGATATCACCGATGTCGGCGAGGTCTGGATCCCGGCCGTCCTCGCGCTGTTCGGCATCGGGGCCTTCGCCGGGTTGACAATCGGTGGCCGGATCTCCGACCGGCGCCCCCACTTGGCACTGGGCACCGGAACCGGCGCGATCGTGATTCTGTCCGTGGTGCTCGCGGTGTCGATGCGACAGATCTGGATCGTCGTTCCTGCGGTATTTCTGCTGGGTGTGGCGGCGTTTGTGCTCAACCCCGCCCTGTACGGCCGGGTGTTCACCATCGCCGGCGACGCGCCGACTCTCGCGGGAGCCACCACGGTCTCAGCCTTCCAATTGGGTATCAGCTGCACCCCGGTGTTGGCGGCCGTGATCCTCACGCAGGAGATGGCTCTGACGTCGGTTTGCCTGCTCGGAGCCGTGCTCGCAGTGCTGGCCGGCCCCCTGATCCGGCTCGACGAGTCACGACCGACACCTTAGACCGCCGCTCAACGCGCCGGCGCGAGCTCGGTCTCCGAAGACTCGCGCCGGCGCCGTAGGCAAGCGGACCTGGCCGGACAGACCAGTGACTCCTCGATGTGGTCTGACCGAAGACCTGAGTCGGCCAGTGGTCGAGCTTCCGGGCACCTGGCTCTCGCGAACGTAGACCGACGGCGTGACCGCGAACTAACCTTCGGCCAGCTGTTGGGCCTTGGCGTACGCGAGGTGCAGAAAGTCGGCGCCGACCAGGGCTGTCATCCCGTCGGCTACCAAGCGGGTCGTACGGGGTGCGAAGACGTGTCCGACCGTGAGCGCCGTGACTGCCCACACATCGAAACAGAAAGGGCAGCTGAGTAATTCGCCGATCGTGTGCTGGATGCCCTGTTGGCCCTTCGGTCGCTCCATCACTTCGCCGGGGCCACCGGTGCCGACCTCTTCGGTGAACGGGGCTCGCACGGGTCTGGTGACGGCCGCCTTTGTTGCAGTGCGGGAGAGTTTGTGCGCGGCAGCGGCGGTGGTGATCAGTTCCGGTACGGTCATGGCGCGCGGGAGTCGACGATCGGTCACCCTGCTCAACAGTGCGACGGCGGCGACGACCACCGCGTAGAGCCCCATCGTCGCGGCGTACCCGCCCAGGCGGCGCTGGCTGCCGTTCATGGGCGAAATACCGCCCGGATGCAACCTTCGCGCTTGTTCTTGAAGATGTCGTAACCGCGCACCGCGTCCTCCAGCGGTAAGTCGTGCGTGATGAGATACGACGGGTCGAGATCGCCCTGCTGGATGTAGTCGAACATCCGCGGCATGTATCGCTGACCGTGCTGCTGCGACGATCGGATCGTCAGACCCTTGTTGGTCACCACACCCATCGGGAACTTGTCGGTCAGCCCGTAGACACCGAGTACCGACACGACCCCGCCTTTGCGGCACGCGACGATCGCTTCACGCAACGGAGTCGCGCGGTCGGTTTCCAGCCGCAGCAATTGCTTTGCGCGGTCATAGACCTGCTGCAGTCCGGTGCCGTGCGCTTCCATCCCGACCGCCTCGATGCAGGCGTCCGGGCCGCGACCCCCGGTCATCTCCCGCACCGCCTCCAGCACACTGTCGACCGCGGTGTAGTCGATGGTTTCGGCGCCGAACTGTTCGCGCGCCAGAGCCAATCGTTCCGGATACCGATCGATGACGATGACCTGACCCGCGCCGAGCAAGCGGGCGGTGTGCCCGGCCATGAGGCCCACCCCACCGCTGCCCCACACCGCGACCGTGTCGCCGGGTGCGATGTCGCAGAAATCGGCGCCCATCAGGCCGGTCGGCACGGCATCGGAGAGGAACAGGGCCTGTTCATCGGTGACGCCCTCGGGGATGGTGAAGCAGTTGACGTCACCGAACGGCACGCGGACATACTGCGCGTGCGATCCCTGATAGCCACCGAACGGATGGGTGTATCCATAGATTCCCCCGGTCGGATACCCCAGAATCGGCTGTTGCAGTTCGGCATTCGGATTCGTCGTGTCACACGACGACCACAGGTCGTGCTCGCAGAACCAGCAGGACCCGCACCCGATGAACGACGGAACCACCACGCGGTCACCGACTTTGCGCGCGGTGACTTCACGGCCCACCTCGACAACCTCACCCATGAACTCGTGCCCGAACACGTCGCCTTCGCGCATGCCGGGCAGATAGCCGTCGATGAAATGCAGATCCGATCCGCAGGTCGTGGTCAAGCCGACCTGAACGATGACGTCGTGCGGGTTGAGCAGTGTGGGGTCGTCGACCGTTTCCACCGCCAGATCGTTGACGCCGTTCCAACAGAGTGCACGCATGTATCGCCTCCTAGGTCAGTGCGCGGCCGCACGCGCGCTCGGATTGTGTGCGAGGGTGGGTACCTCACCGGTCTGCAGCAACGCGCGCGCCCGGTAGAGCACCTTGAATGTGGCTGCGCCGATGAGAAAGTCGGGTACCGGTGACTCGACCCGCAAGCTCACCTCGGTCCCGGCACCGCGGGGCGCGTCCCGGAATGTCACGCGGATCTCGGCGGGCCCGGCGTGGACGCCGTTCTCGGTGGCGCCGACAAAACGCAGGCCGTCTTCCTCGGTCTGCAGAGTGGTATCCCAGGTGATCGGGTCCTCGTCCCGGCGGTGCAGAACCCATTCGTAGCTCGTCGGTCCCGTGGCGCGGACCCCGGCCACGTCACCGAGCACCTGCGACAGCTTCTCGGGATCGTGCCAGAACTGTTCGACCTCGGCGCGCGGGCGGCTGATCGTGACGGTTTGCGCACCGCCACCGCTACTGGCGGAATCGATGACCTTCCCCACGAGAGCTGTCAGCTGTTCCTTGGCCTTCTCGATGTAACTCATGACATTCCCTTTCGAAACCTCTCGGAAGTGTCAGCCTCGCGTGGTCGAATGCTCGCCGCGACGCAGCAGCGGCAGGTGCTCGACGGCTCCGGCGACAGAGGCGAGGACGTGGCTGGTGTTTCGGCATCCGGCCGCCAACGAGGCAGGTACTCGTCGAGCAGCCTGGTCGAGCCGATCCCGCGCCCGATCGAGTCCGGTCAGCGGCAGCGCGGCGAGTGCGTTGCCCGGTGGCCGTCGCGAGACGGTCGGGTGTGGACGAGTGGGAGCGGTGTACCGCAGCGCCGACCACAGCAGGCCGGCCCGGCGCAACGCACGCGGATCCAGCGCCTCCTGCAGCTTCGGCAGAAGTAGGTCCTCCTCGTCTCGCGCGTCCTGCCGGAGTAGCTGGGCGATACGCTCGAACAATCGACGGTGCTGCGGGCTGTCTGGATCCGTCCGTTCCAGCTCGGCGAACAACTCGTTGATCTCCTGATGTTCCTGTTCCACCCGCAACGTCAGCGCCGGACCGTCCGGCAGGGTCCGGCGAACCAGCGGCCACAGCACCGCCTCCTCCGCGAACGCATGTGGGAAGACGAGGCGGCACAGCGCGGTCAGAGCATCTTGGCGCTGACTGCCGGTGGTGTTCGCGACGCGCTCCAAGAGCAGGTCCAGCCGATGGTGGTCGCGGCGTTGCAGCGTCAACACACTCAGCGCGCCACCGAGTTCGTCTTCTGTTTGGACGGATAGTGACCGTGGCACCTGTCCTCCTCCCAGTGCGGGTATGCGATGCCTACCCGGTGCTCGGGGCCACAAACCGCATCGTCACGTTCCGCGCGCGTGTTCGAGATGTCGATTGCACGAGGTGATCGCGGCGCGATATTGCTCGCGCACGGATCGGGCAATCACGGGCATCACCGGTTTCGCTGGGAGGGAGCGGTTTCCGGATCGCGCCAGGTGATGCTGGACAAGGCCGCGGCGGCAGGCACGTGTGCGCATCCACAAGACCGGCCTTGCTCACACCGTCGAAGCGCGCGCTCAGCGAGTACCGAGGCTGCGTTCCGCTCATGGCCCGGCCCGGCGCGGCGGGGCCTGGCTCTGATGCGTCGGCGATCCGAAATGAAAGGGTACTCGTGGCGGTGCCAGCGCCGGGCTGTCGCCGCGTCGGTGCGCGCGAAACCCGGCGGCGAGTTCGGTGGCGACGGCGATGGCGTCGTGCTTCGGTGACCAGCCGAGCTCTCGGTGGGCGCGGCCCGCGTCGACCAAGCACGCCTGGTCGGCCAGATCGAGCCAACCGGGGTGCAACGGTTGCAATCCCAGCCGCCAACCTGCCCACGCGGCAGCGGCCAGCACCGGCCGTGGCACAGGAAGCCGGAATCCGCCGAAGATCGTGGCGAGAACGGGCGCCGAAAGCACCGGTTCGGCAGCGAGACCGAAGGCTCCCGTCGCCCGTTCGCGCACGATCAACCAGATCGCGGCAGCCACGTCCTCGGCGTGCACCAGCTGCAGGCGAAGATCGCGCCACAGGGGCACCGGCAGCAGGCGGTGACCGATGACGGCACGGGCCAGCCACGGGCTCAGTACCCAGTCGGCGATCTCGGCGGCGGCGGCGCCTTGCGCGACAGCACACGGACGGATCCGTGCGATTCGTAGCGAGGGGTTCGCGCGGGCGAAGGCGTCGAGTTGTTGTTCGAGGACGACCTTCCCCCTGCTGTAGGCGCTGGTGGTGATGCCGTCCAGCGGCCACCGCTCATCGACTCGTCGCCATCGTGCGGTCGGCGTGCAGGTCGCCACCGAAGACGCACATGTCAGGTGGGCGACCCCGCAGGCTGCGGCGGCTTGCAGCACGTTGGCCGTGCCGACGCGGTTCGTCCGTTCCATCGGCGGATCTCCGGTGCGCGGATTGATCGCCCACGCCAGATGGACGAGGGCATCCGCGCCGGTGCACGCGTGGGTCAGCTGCGGCAGCGCCGCCGGGTCGCCGATATCGCAGCGAACCCAGCGGACACCGGTGTAGGGAGGGCAGTCTGCTGGGGGTGGGCGCCGGACGACACCCACCACCTCACAACCCTCCGCACGCACGGTGTGCAGCAGTGCCGTACCTACACTGCCGCTCGCCCCGGTGATCACGACCTTCACTGATGACCGACCATGCGGCCGGTGACAAGTCCGGTGTCCCAGGCGCGTTCGATGAGCTGGGCTACGTCGATGCGGCTCAACTCACGCACCCGCGGGCTAGTCACCAGGCTGTTGACGTAGCTGACCACCTGATCGGTGATCAGGGAGTTCAGGTGCGCGAAGGGCTCGGCGAGTCGAGCAAGGGCGTTCTTCGCTCGCACCTTGATGGTCACATCGTGCCGGGAGATCGACTGATGCCGCACCACCAGCGCACACGGGGCGTCGGGAACAACGGTGACCCGAGTCCGCACACATGCCGCGGCGAGGTAGTGGGCAGGGATTCCGCCAAGCCTTGCCTGAATCCGGAACGTGACCGGTACCAACACCGCCATCTGGCAGCAATCCGTCTGTGAAGGTGTGACCTGCACGCGCTCGGTGCGGCCTGCCGCGGTCGCGGAGACCAACCCACCCGGGCCGACGGTGATCGGGCCGGTTTCGATGTGGTCGCCGATGATCGTCGCGAACACCTCGGCGATGCGTTCCGGTCGGGTTGCGGCCCGCAACAGATTGTCGGCGAATGCGATGCGCGCGTGGGCCGACGAGAGGGGCCGCTCATCGGCCGCTGTGAACTGGTCGTACATGGACACCTCCCTCGGGGCCCGTATACCCGTGAATACGATCGGAAACCGACCTTCGACCAGGTGCTGCGTACCTACCCGACTCGCCCCCTGTCGAACCACTCGGCACGACCGGCTTCATATGGTCGTATCGCGCGACCCGGCGGTGGGTCGACGACGGTCGGTGGCTTTTCCGGCGGTGGCCAGGTGGTCCACGCGGTGGCAGCCGCGTGCTCGGCGACAGATCTCCCCCAGTCCCACATAGTTCGCTCCTCCCCTGAGCTACTCGGCGGGTCTAATCAGGCTATCGGCCGAATATCTTGCAGCGCCAACGGTTTTCGCGGGGGGACAGCACAGCGGCCTCAGCACGGTCGACGGCTCTCGTATGCTGACGTGGTGCGCCTGATCGATCTGACCCGGCCGATCCACACCGGCATGCCGGTGTTCCCGGGCGATCCGGAAGTTCTGCTGGAACCGGCATTGCGTGCCGCCACCGACGGCGTGAACGTGCTGCGCGTGCATCTCGGGTCGCAATCCGGGACGCACGTCGACGCGCCCGCTCATCTGGACGACAGTCTGCCGACCTTGGATCAACTGCCCCTCGAGCGCTTCGTCGGACCAGCCTGGATCGTGGATGTGCGATCGGTGCCCGCGCACACCGCGATCGGACCGGCACTGTTCGACGTCGACCTGCCACCCGGCACGATCGTGCTGATCGCCACCGGTTGGTCGTCGCGGTGGGGCAACCCGGACTACTTCACCCACCCATACCTGCACCCGGAATCCGCACAACTGCTGGTGGACAAGGGAATCCGGACCGTCGGCATCGACGCGCCGAGCATCGACCCGTCCGGGACCGACGACCTTGACCTGCCCGCACACCGGATCCTGTGCGGTGCGCACGCCGTGATCGCCGAGAACCTCACCGCACTCGACGAGCTGTCGAACGCGCAGGCGTCAGGCGAATCGATCGAGGTTTCGTTGTTTCCGCTGCCGCTGCGCGGGGCCGACGGCGCACCGATCCGGGCGGTGGCCCGGGTCGGCTTCAGCTGTTCTTGAAGGGGTTGAAGGTCTTTCCGAGGAGGTAGCCCAGGCGGACGGGCAAGGGCTTCATGGCGACGGCGGAGATCTTGTTGACGATGCCCGGGACACACACGGGCTTGCCTTTCATCACAGCGTCCCAGCCCTCGGCGACTACAGCGTCGGGCTGCTGCCAGAGGATGCGGGGCAGATGGTCGGCCTTGTCGCGCGTGCCCATGACGTCGTGGAATTCGGTGCGGGTGAAGCCGGGGCACAGGGCGGTGACGTGGATGCCGTGGTGTTTGAGTTCCATGTCGAGGGCTTGTGAGGTGTCGAGGACGTAGGACTTGATGCCGGTGTAGAGCAAGCCGGCGCCGGGCGGGGCGAAGGCAGCGACCGACGACAGGTTGACGATGCGACCCCAGTGGCGATTCTTCATGCCGGGGATGACGAGGTGGGCGAGTTCGGTCGGGGCGGTGACCATCAACTGGATCTCCCCAGCCAGGGCGTTCCACGGTGTGTCGGCGAATGCTGTCTTGCCCGAGAGACCGGCGTTGTTGATCAGGACGTCGACGGGCAAGCCCTGCCGGTCGGCGTAGTCCACGATCGCGGCTGGTGCGGCGCTGTCGGTGAGGTCGGCGGCGAACACCTCGCAGCGCACATCATGGCGTGCGGTCAGCTGTGTGGCGAGTTCCCGGAGACGATCGGCGCGGCGGGCGACGAGCAGCAGTTGGTAACCGTTCGCGGCGAGGTGGTGGGCGAACGCCGCGCCGATGCCGGCGGACGCGCCGGTGATCAGGGCGGTGCAGGGAGTTGTGGTCATGATTCCTTCGTTCGGATAGGGCCGAGACGTGAGTGGTGTCAGGCGGGCGTGCCGGGCAGCTCGCGGGTGCCCGGGGTGAAGTCGCGGCGGGCTTTACCGATGTCTCCGCGATAGGAGCCGATCGGGCCGGTCAGCAGGAAGGGCCGGGGGACGCGGCGCTGGGCATCGGTGAACCCCCAGGTGCCGATTCCGAGGTAGACGCCGGGCGCGGCCCGCCGCACCTCGTCCACCATGTGGATCGAGCCGCAGAGCGAGGTGTAGGCGCGATAGACGAGCGTGTAGGACAGTGCGCCGTCGTAGCGGGACGGGGCCAACAGCGTACGCATCGGGTAGCGCTGCCGGACTCGGCCGAGCCTGCCGAAGGTGTTGTAACCACGCCCGCTGTTCTCGTCGACAGGCCGGAAAGCCTTGCACCGCCATGGCTCGAGCGGGTTGGCCACGGCCACCTTTCCGGTCACCACGGCGAACAGATTCGGCTGGGCCAGCAGAGCGGCGGCGTATTCGCCGTCGATTTCGGCGATCGTGGGGGCTTCCAGAGTGGTGAACAGGGCAAGCAGACCTCGGGTGTCGAGTCGGCGCAGCTCGTCGGCCACGTTGTCGGAGTCCATGTGAACCAGCCTCATTTCTTGAATGTCGCTCAAGAAACGTACCGCCTTCTTGAGCGCGGTTCAAGATAGAGTGTCGAGGTGCCAAGGAACCGACGCCCGCAGAACCGTGAGGAGAAGCAAGAGGAGATCATCGCCGCCGCGCGACGCCTGCTCATCGACGACGGCTTCGACTCGGCGTCCACAGCGCGGATCGCCAAAAGCGCGGGCGTCACCGTCAATACGATCTACTGGTACTTCCAGGACAAGGACGAGCTGCTCATCGCGGTCCTCGACCGCATTCTGGCCGAGGCACTGGCCACCTACGCGGAGATCGACGGCCTGCCGCTGAACGAGCAGCTGCTATGGGTGGTCGACCAACTCGAACAGCTGCACGGGCTGGTCAATACCGTGCACGCCCGGGTGGCCACCTCCCACTCCGTCGCCGCCTGGCACACCGGGTTCCATCAGCTCGCCGGCGCGCTGTTCGCGGACAACCTCCGCGCGGCCGGAGTCGCCGAGACCGATCTCGCGGCCATGTCCGCCATCGGCACCTTCGTGATCGAAGGGCTCCTCACCCACCAGCACGACGACGTGGACAAGCGAGCGGTCATCGACCTGCTCGTCCGCAGCCTCACCGCCACATCCGGCCCACCGAAGGTCGCTTCCTCGGATGTCGCTGCCGCACAGGCACATCGAGCGCCCGCACGAAGGATCAGCAGTGACTCGCGCGGTGACCGAGAGCCCTGATCGACTGCCGGTCGGCCGCAATCCTGACGCCGGGTCGGCGATCCGCCGCCCGCGAGGACCGGGTCCGCCTCAACCAGACAAGTGGATCACACGGTCCGCATGCACGACTCGCGCCGAGTGCTACTACCCTGGCCATCGCCGAACCGAACCCGTATACACAACTGACAGGAATCCATATGGCGCGCAAGGTCGTTGTCACCCTCGTCGACGATTTCGACGGCACATCCGCCGCCGAAGAAACCGTCATTTTCGGCATCGACGGACACACCTACGAGATCGACCTGTCCGAAACCAACGCCACCAAACTGCGCAACACCTTCGAACAGTGGATCCCCTACGCCCGGCGAACCGGCCGCGCCAAAACCAGCAACACCCGCCGACACGCCACGGCGACCCCCGCCGCCCAGACAGGTCGCCGCAGCGACCTCGCGGCCATCAGGGCCTGGGCGATCGCGAACGGCCACACCGTCTCCACCCGCGGCCGCATCGCCGCCGAGATCATCGCCGCCTACGACGAAGCCTCGGCATAGGCAGGCGTGGCGAGCGCCCCCGGCCCGGATGCCCCGGCCAGTCCCGCCGAGATGTCCGGTGCCGTGTCATGACGCCGATTGCAAAGTCGGCGAGCTTGTCGGCGCTGCAGACGACTCGCGCGGTGACCGAGCGCCCCTGATCGACTGCGGGTCGGCCGCAATCAGGACGTCGACTCAGCGATCCGCCATGGTGGGTCGAGCCGGTTGACTCCGGCATAGAAGAGGCATAGCCGATGACCGTCCGGATCGTGCAGCCATGCCTCGCGCCACAGCCATGGAGTGTCGACGGGCGAACTGTCGAACACCACGCCCGCAGCACGTAGCCGAGCGCACTGGTTGTCGAGGTCGTCGGATTCGAAGTAGACGGAGACCGGCCCACCGCCGCGCAGGGATTCGACCAGCTCGATCGAAAACGTGCTGTCACCGTCAGGGCATCGGAAACGCAGGTAATGGTCGGTTTTGACGATCAGATGCAGCCCGAGCAGCCTATAAAACTGCTCGGACCGCCCAAGGTTCGTAGCACCGATAGTGATCTGATTCATCCGCATCCGGCCACTGTGCAACCTCAACCACAGTGCAGGTCAACCTCGGGCCGCCGGTCCGTCCGACCGGGCCCCGCCCGCGAAAACGCAACGCTCCGGGCGTCATCGACCGGAGCGTTGCGTTCGGCATTCGCCGACCCAGTTGCGCCTACACTCGCGATGTGGAACCCGCCGTGTTCGCGAATTTCGTAGCGCGAGAAAGCATTCCCGGATCCCAGCTCTCCGAGAAGCCACCGCATCCCCGGTTTCGGCTGCCGTTGGTCGGTGACGTCCTGACCACCGATTTCGCGAAGCCGTGCCAGCGACTCGCCGAGCAGGCGCGGGAGTTGGGGCCGGTCTTCGAGCAGAAGTTGTTCGGTTACCCTGCGGTCATCGTCACCGGGGTCGAGGCCATCGAGGAGGTCAACGACGAGTCGCGGTGGGAGAAGCATGTCGGGCACGCGTTGATGAAGTTGCGGCCACTGGCGGGTGACGGATTGTTCACCGCCTACAACTCGGAACCGAACTGGGCCAAAGCACACGCCGTTCTCGCTCCCGCCTTCACCAAATCGGCGATGGCCGACTATCACGCCGCGATCACCGGCACCGTCCGCGAATTGACCGACCTGTGGTCGACGACAGCGGAGTGGATCGACGTGCCCGCGGCGACGAACAAGCTGACGTTCGAAATCATCGCGCGCGCGGGTTTCTCGCATTCCTTCGGTTCACTGGCCGATTCCAACAGCGGTTCGTTTGTCGAAGCGATGGTGCGTGAGCTCTCCTATGCCAACCGCCGCACGGATGTACTTCCGTTGTTCGAGAAGGTCTTCCGTCGGGCCGACCATGCTCGGCACGAGGCCGATCTGGCGCACGCTCACGCAGTCGTCGACGACATCATCGAAGCCCGCAAACACGATTCACACCGTCGGTATCGCGACATCCTCGATCTCATGCTCGACAGTGCCGACCCGGAAACCGGGGAGCGGTTGGACACAGTGAACATCCGGAATCAGATCCTCACCTTCCTCATCGCGGGCAGTGAGACCTCCGCCAACACCATCGCCTTCGCTCTCCATTACCTCTCGACCCGTCCCGACATCGCCGCCGGCGTCCGAGCCGAGCTCGACGAGCGCTGGCCCACACCGGAATTCCCCGATATCCGGTATGACGACGTGGCCAAGCTCCGCAGTCTGCGGCGCGTCATCGACGAGACCCTGCGACTGTGGCCGACCGGCCCCGGATACTTCCGCCGGGCCAAGCACGACACCACGCTCTGCGGCCGATACCGGTTCGCCAAGAAGGACTGGGTGCTGGTGCTGCTCCTCGGCGCCCACCGTGACCCGGCCTGGGGTCACGACGCAGATCAATTCAACCCGACCGATTTCTGCCCGACAACATTCGCGGCCTGCCGCCCCGCGTCTACAAACCCTTCGGCACCGGCCCCCGCGCTTGCATCGGTCGCCAGTTCGCGCACCACGAAATCGCCGTCACCCTCGCGGCACTTCTGCACCAGCTCGACCTGGAACCCGACCCGAAATATGACCTCGACGTGCGCGAAACCCTCACCCTCAAGCCCGCGGGTCTGCGCCTTCGAGCACGTCGTCGACGTCGTTAGGCGGCGGTCGGACCGCAGCCCGGTTGAAGCGAATTTGCATCAATCGGTGTGAACTCGGGGCGAGTGGGCACTCGGCCGCTGAATGTAGAAAATTCGATCCGAGGAGGCCGAGAATGAGCACTGTCATCGAAGCTGTCGACGTGCACGTGCCGGTGGCGACCGCCTACAACCAGTGGACCCAGTTCGAATCGTTCCCTCAGTTCATGCACGGTGTCGACCGCATCGAACAGCTCGACGACACTCACACCCGGTGGACTGTCGACATCGCCGGAGCTTCCCGGACATTCGATGCCACCATCACCGAGCAGCATCCGGAGGAACGCATCGCCTGGAAATCCGACGATGGTCCGCAGCATGCCGGAGTGGTCACCTTTCATCGGCTCGACGACTCGACGACCCGGGTCACCGTGCAGATGGACATCGATCCCGACGGATTCGTCGAGAACATCGCGGACAAAACCGGGGTGCTCGATCGCCGCATCAAGGGGGACGTGCGCCGCTTCAAAGACTTCATCGAAAGCCGTGGGTCGGAAACGGGAGCGTGGCGAGGCGATGTCGATCGCCCCAAGCCCTAGTCGCGAATCAGCATGCGGTGTGTGATCTTCGGGGTGACCGGCTACATCGGTGGCCGGTTGGTACCCGAATTGCTTCGGGCCGGTCATGACGTCCGGGTGGCCGCCCGGACACCGGCGAAGCTGGCCGAAGTGCCGTGGCTCGATCGGGTCGAGGTGGTCGAGGGAGATGTCACCGACAGCGACCAGGTGCGTTCGGCGGTGGGTGGTCAGGAGGTCGTCTACTACCTGGTGCACTCCTTGACCCGTCGCGACTTCGCCGATATCGATCGTGAAGCCGCGCGGATCGTCGGGGCGGCCGCGTTGTCGGCGGGGGTCGGGCGCATCGTCTATCTCGGTGGAATCGTCCCGCCACACACCGAACTGTCTCGCCACCTGGCCTCCCGTGCCGAGGTCGGCGAGATCCTGCGTGCCTCCGGTGTTCCCACCGCGGAGTTGCGTGCGGCGGTGATCATCGGTTCCGGGTCGGCAAGTTTCGAGATGCTGCGGTATCTGTCCGAACGCCTGCCCGCGATGGTCACCCCACGGTGGGTTCACAACAGGATTCAGCCGATTGCTGTTCGAGACGTTCTGTATTACCTGGTGCACGCTGCGGAGTTGCCGGCCGACGTCAACCGCGCCGTCGATATCGGCGGGCCCGACGTGATGACCTACCTGACCATGATGCGCGAATACGCCGTCGTGGCCGGGCTGAATCGTCGAGTCGTGCTGCCGGTTCCGGTGCTCACGCCGTGGCTGTCCGCGCAGTGGGTCAACCTGGTGACGCCGGTGCCCCGTGCGCTGGCTGTGCCGCTCATCGAGTCGCTCGTCCACGAGGTGGTCTGTGGTGAGCACGATATCGCCGCGTACATCTCGGATCCCCCGGATGGCCTCACCCGGTACGGACGTGCCGTGGAGCTGGCGCTGACCCGCATCCGCAACGCCGAGGTGCCCACTCGTTGGTCCGATGCCAGCACCTACGGCGCACCCTCCGATCCCTTACCCACCGATCCGGACTGGTCTGGCGGCTCCCTCTATGAGGACCTTCGCGAACATCACACCTCCGCGGATCCGGACACGGTGTGGGCGGTGATCGAATCCATCGGCGGTGAGAACGGCTGGTATTCGTTCCCGCTCGCCTGGTCGCTCCGCGGCTGGATCGACCGGGTGGCCGGAGGTGTCGGACTTCGCCGCGGCCGCAAACACCCTCGGCGCCTGCACTCCGGCGAGGCGTTGGACTGGTGGCGCGTCGAATATATCGACCGACCACACCTGCTGCGCCTTCGCGCCGAGATGCGGGTGCCGGGCCTGGCGTGGCTCGAGCTCGGTGTCGAGCCCGCCCCGAACGGTGGTTCGCGATACCGTCAGCGCGCGATCTTTCAACCGCACGGACTCGTCGGGCACCTGTATTGGAAGGCGATCAGCCCGTTCCACAGCGCCGTTTTCGGAGGCATGGTCCGTAACATCACGAGTACTGCGGAACGCACCCCCGATAGCACGCCGACAGGTTGAAGATTCGGACCCTCGGATTCGGAGCCGAGGGTCCGAATCTCGCTATTTCTCTCGGCTCGACCCGATCACCTCAGCCTCCGGTGGGGGTCAGTGCCCGTGCCCGGCTACCTCGCCGCGCCCACAACGCACGAGCCAGCGCCGAACCGGCGACGCGCGTTCGGCGCGCGTTGCTCACGGTCGCCCGCGCGGTGAACACAGCGAACTCGCTCTGTTCGATCCGGTCGAGGATCTCCGAATACAAGACGGCCGCGGTGGCGACGCAGGGTCGCGATACCGGGTGCAGCAACGCGATTCCGGCATCGGCGTACCGGTACCAGTCCCGGGCGACGGCGTGTTGAGCGGCCAGCGCGGACCGCACCTTGGAGTCGGTGCGCCGGTTGGTCCGGCACCACTGCAAGCGGGCGCGATCCACACCGAAAGCAGCCAGCTCGTCGGCAGGCAGATACACCCGGCCACGGTCGAGGTCTTCGGCGACGTCGCGAAGGAAGTTGGTGAGCTGGAAGGCTTTACCCAACGCCGCCGCGTAGGGCGCGGCCTCGGATCGGGGGCCGATGGTGCCGAGCACCGGCAGTACCTGCAGGCCGATCACCGCTGCCGAACCGTGGATATAGCGATCCAGCGCGGCCCGATCCGGGTAGTCGGTCACCGTCAGATCCATCCGCATCGAGTCGAGGAAATCGTCGAACAGCGAGTGCTCGATCCCGTATCTGGCGGCGGTATCGGCAAGCGCGGCCAGGATCGGGTCGTCGTGAATACCGCGAAAACTGTCGCGCATGGTCTGGGCCACCGCGTCCAGGCGTGCCGCCGCAGAATCGACATCGTCGCCGGTCGGGGGCTCGTCGACGATGTCGTCCGCCCATCGGGCAAAGCCGTAGAGCGCATGGATCGCTGGGCGCTGGGCGGGCGCGAGCAGCCGGGTGGCGAGGAAGAATGTGCGCCCGTGCCGGGCATTGAGCTCCCGGCACCTCTGATAGGACGCGCGCAACCCCGCGTCACGGATACCGGCGGCGTCGAGTTCGGTGCGAGTCATCGTTGCTCGGTATGCCACGCGGCCAGACGCAGGTGGGTCGACTGCCGTTCCCGTCCGACGCGGGACCCGTCCATCACGTCGTCTCGCACGAGCGCGAACGCATGCAGCAGTCCCACACTTGCGGCCGCGCGCAGCGCTGGTTCGGACGCCGCGCAACGCGCCCGGACGAACTCGTCGACGTGATCGCGTACCGACCTCTGTGTCTGCGCGAGCCACCGTGCGAACTGCGTTGAGCCGTCGTCGGTGGAGAGTCCGCGAGGGTCGGCTGCGGTGGCGGCTCGCTCTTCATTCACGCCTCGATTGTGACACCATTTACCTCAAATTGCATCGTTTGTGCGTCGATCTTGAGCGTATCGGCTCGCCCGCACCGTGGCGCCCGATCCTCGAAGACACACCTTGCCCAGGATGACCCCCGATGCCGTCGGCCGCGTGATCGGTGGACGCCCGTCCCGGCGCGAATTATCCGGGGTCTGAGCAGGTTTCGACCTTCAGTCGATCTCGGCGGCGTACATGCGCGGCGCGTAGGAGCCGCCCGGCTGCCGCAAGATCACGCCGAGCCGATTGGCCACGTTGATCTCACCGGGGCTGCGCGCCACGCCGCCACAAGTTGTTCCGCACCGCGGCCGGGTGTCAGAGGGGTCCGGTTGGATGAGCGCGTGACTGTCTATGACGTAGCCCGCCGGCTTCCTGCCATCGCCGACCTGCGGGACCTGTGCCGCTCGCTGGCGATGCTCGACGCGATCCTGAGCCCGGACTGGGAAAGCCGTTACTACTCCTTCGACGGTGCCTGGGCCGAAGGCCAGGAGATGGCTTCGATGCGCAACGGGTCGGGAGACGAATACTCCATCGTGTTCTCGGTGGCCGGGGTATATATCCGGGGCTTTGGCCACGAGTCGCCGATGAGCCCGTATGGCCATGACCGCCAGCCCTGGCCGGGAGTGATCGACGATGTTCCCGATGTCTTCATGCCCTTGGTCGAGGAGCCGGCATTCACCGACGAGGACGGCGTGCTTGCTGTGACGGCCTGCTTGTGGCGGAAGGCGACCGATGATCAGTGGCACCACGGCACGATCGACTTCCCCCCGGACCATGCCGACCCTGATGGGGCGAACTATCTGTTCCAACTACTGGTCGACCGCTCACCTGAAGCGTTCCAGCGCTTCGCCGAGGACTATTACGAGATCTCTGTGGACCTGGAAGCGGTACGTGACGTGTATGCCTTGCGGCCGCTCGACCAGGAACTCGTGTCGTCGTTGAACGGAGAGGCCACCCTGGTGGACCTGGCCCGAGACATCTCCGAAATCGGATATCCGCATGCCTCGTGATCGAGTGAACGGAATTCGATCGTTCAGTCGGGGAAACCCGCGGGATCGACGAGCAGGCGCTTGAGCACTTTGCCGGTTTCTCCGCGTGGCAGCGAGTTGAGGAAAGTGACATCGCGTGGGACCGAAAAGCGGCTGAGCCGGTTGCGGATGTAGGTGCGCACCATGCCCGAATCCAGGCTGGAGCCTTCCTGTTTGACGAGGAATGCGGCCAATCGCTGACCGAATTCACGGTCGGGTACCCCGACCACCGCGACATCGCTGACCTGCGGCAGATACGACAGAGCCTCTTCGACCGGACGTGGGAAGACGTTCTCGCCACCGGAGATGATCATCTCGTCGTCGCGTCCCGCCACGAACAGTCTGCCCTCCGCGTCGAGATAGCCCAGATCGCCGGTGTTCAGCATGCCGTCGGCCTCCTCGGGCGGAGTGTCGTTGACGTAGCCGTCGAACAGCATGTGGTTGCCGACGAAGATCCGGCCGGTCACCCCTATCGGCACCGGCTGGTTGTCGGCGCCGAGGATCGCGATCCGGGTCCCCAGCGGCGGACGACCCGCCGTGGTCGGGGCGGCACGGAGGTCCTCGGGCGCTGCCACGCTCGCCCAGGAGACCTCGGTGGAACCGTAGAGGTTGTAGAGCACATCACCGTAGTCCTCGAGGAAGCGATCGACGGTCGCCGCGACGAGTGGAGCACCACAACTGACGACATGACGCAGACTGCTCAGGTCGTGGCGAGCGCGCACCGCGGCGGGCAGGTCGACCATGCGCTGGATCATGGTCGGCACCGCGATGAGGGTGTTCACCCGGTGTTCAGCGACCTGACGAAGGCATTCCTCGGCATCGAATCCTTGCGCGAGCACCACGGTGGCCCGCACGGCGGTGCTCAATTGCAATGCCGAGAGCCCCCACGTGTGGAACAGCGGCGCCGGGATCATCATCGTGCTGCCCACGTGGATCGGGATTCGCGACAGGAGCGCGACCAAGGTGTCGAATCCCTTCGGATGCGGTCGCCTTGCGCCCTTCGGTGTGCCGCTGGTTCCCGACGTGAGCACGATCTGACGCCCGGGCACCGTGGGGACCGGAAAAGTCGTGTTACCCATGGCGATCAGATCCTCGATGGTGACCCGGCCCGGGTCCGCGGGCAGGTCGTCGGTGACGAAGCGCGGCACGCCGTTGTGCAGATACTGCACGAGGTGCTCGAGGTCGGTGTCGACGAACAACGCCGAAAGCCGGTGACGCTGCACGATCTCCTCGATCCGCCTGCCCGACAGGCCGGCGTTCAGCAGTGCGACGTCCACGCCCAGCTTGCCCGCCGCGACCATCGTCTCGACCATGCCGCAGTGGTTGGCGGCGAGCAATCCGATCGCGTCGCCCGCGCGCAACCCGACCTCGTACATCGCCCCGGCCAGCGCGGTGGTGCGCTTGTCGGTTTCGGCGAATGTGGCCGTGCTGACGGTGTCGATCAGGGCGAGCTGGTCGGGGCTGTGCGCCGCGCCCGCCGCGTAACCGCCCGCCAGGTTGAAACCCCACCGGTACAAGGACCGCAGTTGCCGCGCCGAGGTCACCGGCGGCGCGACCAGCCCGGAATTCACCACCCAGCGCACAAGTTCGGACTTGCGGCGGATCGGCGCCCGGTCGCCGTTTCCCACCACCGATGTCTGCGCCCCACGCACCACATCGACCGCACGCCGCAACCCGGCCCTGATCCACCGGACGGTCTCGGCGTCGCGCGTCTCCGCCAGCGCCGGATGCAGCCGCGGTGCGGCGAAGGCGGTGACGCTCACGCTGGTTCGCTGCTGGTCACCGGCGAGCCGGATCAGCGCGAAACTGCCCGTTTCCGGGTTGTGTAGTTCGAAACTCTCGTACCAGCGACCGATCCGCAACGCCAGATCGATGGTGCGCACGCCGACATCCGCGTCGCCGATGCGGACCTGCCACCTCGTGTCCCCCTCGGTGCCGGTCAACCGCTGGCATCCTCCGATGCCGGACCACAGTCGCGGATAGCTCTGCGGTTCCAGCAGCACCTCCCACAACGCCTGCCTCGCGACGGCGAAGTCCACGGTCACATCCACGACATCACTCGACATCTCTGCGCCTCTCTCGGCCCGGCCACGCTGCCGGGAAGTGCCCACGCATCCCGGCCACTGTGCCGCGACGGCGCCTTTCGTCAGGCACTGCACCAGAAGTCATGGTCGCGCACGGCACCGTGGCCGAACGCGAATTCCCCGGATGCTTGACGGTTACCGAAGAACATGCGCACCGGCTGTGAACACTGCCAATCGTCGGCCGATCGGAATGCGGGTAGGCCTGCGCGCTTCAGTCCACTCGCTGGGCAGGATCGACGGTCAGTGGTGACGGATCAGCGAACAGTCCGCCATGCAGGAGCTGGGCGACCGCATCGTCCCAGCGGTGCAGTTGTGCCGCGGGTGCCGAGAATCCGCGACTGGCCGCACTCGCCGGTGACCGCGGGTCCGCGTTCGTCGAAATCTCGGCGACCTCCGAATATCTCCACGACCTCGCGCGGGTGAACGCGCAGTCCCCGGTCGTCGTCGAGGTCGGCCTCGCCCCTGGGGTGACCAACCTACTCGCAGCAGCAGTGCACCGAACATCGCCGGGCCCTATCGACCTCGCTGTGTTCCTCGGCGCGGGTGAACGTCACGGCGCTGCCGCCGTCGAATGGTCATATCGACTGCTGGGCAAGCATTTTCCGCGACGGCGACGACTACATCCGCAACTACTCACAGCCCGAGGCCTTCCGGCTACCCGGGTACCGGAGACCACGGCGGCTCTACCGGCTCGATTTCGCCGACCAGCACACTCTCCAGCACGACTTCAATGTGCCTGTCCGCACGTTCTTCGGCCTCGATTCCCGTCTTGCCACGACCGCGCTAGCCGCACTCACCTGGCTGCCCGGTGCCTCGAAAGCGCCACGCGGACTTCACCTCCCAGGAACCGACCGATGGATCGTGCTGGCCCGCAGCTACAACGGGACCACCGGCTTCCGCAACAGCGGCGAACCTCTCTCGACCACCAGAGCGGAATGCTCATCGGTGCGACGGTGTCAGCTCGCGCGCGTGCCGGGGTCTTCGGGGAATTCGGCGGTTTTCGTGCTGCGGTGTGCCCGGATCAGCAGGGCCGCGCGGAGATAGCACAGACCGGTGATGTCGTTGAGGTCGAATCCGGTCATCTGGGTGATCCGCTTGAGCCGGTAATCGACGGTATTGGTGTGGATGAACATCTTTCGCGCGGTACGCGCACGTTGCATATTCGTCGCCAAATACACCTCGAGGGTTTGCATCAATTCAGGATGCGGTTCGAGGGAATCGAGGACAGAACTCAGATAGTCGCGGGCGGGTCCCGGTCGGGTGAGCTGATATTCGAATGCCAATTCGTGCGGGCGGTACACCTTGCTCGGCCCGCCGAGGCGGTGCACTATTTCGATGAGTTCGTGGACCTCTTCGGCAGCGCGCGGGATCTCCGTCGGCGCCGCCGTCGTCACCACCGCGCGGAGCGGTACCTGGGCGGCCGCGGACAGGCGTGTCACCAGGTCGTCGAGGTCTGCTCCGGCGAATTCGGAGGCAGGCAGCAGCAGTGTTCCGCCGTCCACGCTGAGCAGCGAGAGTGCCTTGCCGTCGCATCGGTCGGCGAGTTCGGCCTGGACTCGCCGCAGCTTGCGTCGGGCAACTACTTTCGCGTTCAACCCCGGTTCCGATTCTTTTGCATGGGGTGGAAGTTCGAGCGCCATGACGTGATACTCGGTGTCGATCTCGATGCCGCATTCCCTGGCAACCGTCGCGGTGTTCTGGCCGCCGAGCAGCGCGGAGGTGAGCGTGTGCACGGCCGTATGGTGCTCGCTGACGACAGCACGCAGTTCCCGCACATACGCCGCCGACACCGCGGCGGTGATCATGTCCTGGGCGTCCATCAGGCGCCGTACCACGCCGACCATGGTGTCGTAATCATGGTTGGTGACATTGGTGATGATGAGGTCGAAGCCGAGTTTGAAGCCTTCGTACACGGCGTGATGGATGGTGTCGATCGGAATGCCCTCGCGCGCCCAGTCGGCGGCGGCGGCCTGCACGCGCTCCACCCGGCCGGGCAGATCGCGGCCGTCGAGCATGCTCCGGGTGAGTTCCAGGCAGATTCTGGTGACGGTGGTGATATCACCGTCGAGCGCTTCACCGGGCAGTGTGCCGCAGGGGACGACGTTTTCGATGAAATGGACGACCATCTGCCGCGAGATCGCACGCACATCGCTCAGGGGTGTCGATACCGGGCGGCCCGCGGCGGTCAAGAACGGTTCGATGGAGGTCGTAACAGCCATGGTGAATCCTTCCCACCCGAGTTCGTAGTTACCGGCCACGGGCAGGTGCGGGCGCCCCGACGCTCGCCCACACCCGCCGCACGGTCTGGCAGGTCAGAGGCAGAAGCTCACTTCCAGCGGCCCCAGCGGCAGCGGCAGGCAGACCTCGACCGAACCCGAAACAGGTGCGGGCGCGGCGGCGGTGGCGGTGCCCGCGCTCAGCGCGGCGGCCGACATGACGAGCGCGGCAACGGCGAGCGGGCGGCTGATTTTGGCGTTCATATGTACTTCCTCGATTGTGCTCGTGAACGTCCCATCCTCGGGACATCTCGATCAGATCACGACGACTCCCGGATCTCATTCGTCCGGCCGAGGTTTTGACGTTCCCATTTCGCTCGCCGCACAATCCTCGGAGGAATCCACAACAAATGGTTACGGCCGTTTCCGCCCCGCATCGGGTATGTATACGGGCGCCGCCACCACGGCGGGTCAGGCCCTCGGTAGCCCCAGCTGCGCACAGGCCAGCAGCGCCACCTCGATGTCGAGCCGGTGCTCGCTGAGCGGATGCCCGAGCACCTCCTCGGCTTTGCGCACCCGATAGTGCACGGTGTTCTTGTGGACGTGCAGACGCGCGGCGGCATCGGTGTAACTGCCTCGCGCGTCGAGGAATACGCGCACCGTCTCCCGGAGCCTGGCCGCCGTCTCGTCGGTGCCCATCAGTCCGCCGAGCACGCGCCCCGCCCAGGCCTGGACGCGCGACACGTCGTCGGCGAGCAGCCCGGTCAGCGCCACGTCCGCGTAGGCGAGTACACCGCGCGATCGGGCGGCCACCGCCACCGAGCGAGCCCGCTGCGCGTCGTGGAAACTCTGCCGGAACCCCGCGAGCCCCGTCGCGGGATCCCCTACGGCCATCGACAGAATCGGTGTCGCGCGCAGCTCCCGGGCCAGCCGCGTGGTGTCCAGGACGGGCCTGCCGGTCGAAGCCAGCCACACCCAGCGGGTGTGCTCGTCGATGTCGACGGTCATGGGTGAACGGGCCGACACCGCAGCCAGCACCTGGATGCCGGCTCCCAGCACAGGCCCTGGGTCGGCGGTTCCCGGCGGTGTCCACAGCAGCACGAACTGGTGCCAGCCGCGCAGCGACGCCGACAGCATCTGCTCCGCGGAGGCCAGATCCAGCTCCTCGGCGTCGAGCACCGCGCGTACCTGGGCAGCGCGGGCGGCGTCGGTGCGTGCGTCCCAGCGGCGTCGCTCCGTGCCGTAGATATCGATCAGGCCCTCGATCACCTGGTCGATGTAGCTGTTGACGAGCTCGGCGATGCGCGCCGTCGCGGCCAGCGCCACTTCGGTGGGCGGCGCCAACTCGGTCAGTAACCTGATCGTCCGCTGCACGAACATGTGCTCGCCGAGTCGGTAGGCCCGCAGCAGCGCCTCGAGTGACAGATCGTGCTGGGCGAAACGGCGGGCGTATTCGGCGGCGGCGGGCGGCACGGTGATGTCGCCGAGCCCGATGCCGAGGGTGAGCATGTCGATGATGGCGGTGAGGTTCGACTCGGTGCTGGCGACCATGAGTCCGCGGATCTCGTCATCGTGACGGAACTCCGGGATGGTGTCGGCGAACATCGTGGTCATCGCGGGGGTGAGCCGGTCCAGATCCGCCTTGATCCGGCCCGCCACCTCGCGGACAAGGGCGTCGTAGTCGGGGGACATGGGCGCCGACACTACCCCGCGTCCACCCGCCGACCAGGCTGTTTGTATCCGTGGCACAACGGGGGCTCGCAACGCTGGTCTCCCGGCCCGTAGCCGCCGCGGAGACCGGTCCCTACGGTGATTGATGTAACTCAGATCACAATCAGCCTCGTGAGGAATCATGCGACAGATCGTCGAATTGCCCATCACCCGAGCGGTTTCCGCGCCGGACGCGCCGTGCCTGGCCGACGACACCACCGCGCTGACGAACGAGCAGTTCCGGGAGCGGGTGCACGGCGCCGCCTCGGTGCTGCGCCAGGCGGGCGTGCGCGCGGGTGACGTGGTCGCGGTGGTGCTGCCCAACCGCGTCGACCTCGTGGTCGTGCTGTTCGCCGCCTGGCAGCTCGGTGCGGCGGTGACACCGGTGAACCCGGGTCTGACCGACGACGACATCAGCTTTCAGATCGCCGATTCGCGAGCACTGGTGGTCGTCGGTGACCCCGGCCGAGCGGGGACCACCCTCGACGTGGCCGAACTGGCGCATTCCGCCGGCCCGGTCGCGGCAGTGGCCCCTCGCGACGGTCTGGCGCTGATCATCTACACCAGCGGTACCACCGGCCGCCCCAAGGGCGTGCTGCTCGGCCACGACAACCTTGCCGCCATGTGCGCGATGGTCATCGGCGCGCTCGGCCTGGACGACACCGACCACAGTCTGCTGATCCTGCCCCTGTTCCACGTCAACGGGATCGTGGTCAGCGTGCTGTCGCCGCTGCTGGCCGGTGGCCACACCACGATTGCCGGGAAGTTCTCCGCGACCGGCTTCTTCGACCTGGTCGAGCGGGTCCGCCCGACCTACTTCTCCGGCGTGCCCGCCATCTACGCCATGCTGGTTGCCCAGCCCGCCGAGCTGTGTCCCGACACCTCCTCGCTGCGGCTGGCGATCTGCGGCGCGGCACCCATGCCCGCAGAACTCATCGCCCGGTTCGAGGACCGCTTCGGTGTCCCGGTCGTGGAAGGCTACGGGCTGTCCGAGGGCACGTGCGCCTCGACACTGAATCCGGCGTCGGGACAACGCAAACCGGGCACGGTCGGCCTGCCGCTGCCCGGTCAGACCGTGCAGGTCGTCGACCTCGACGGCGTCGCGCAGCCCGCCGGGGAACGCGGCGAAGTGGTGATCAGCGGACCGAATGTCATGCGCGGCTACCTCGGCAAGCCCGAGGAGACGGCGAAGACGGTGATCGATGGCCGGCTGCATACCGGTGATATCGGCTATTTCGACCCCGATGGTTATCTGGTCCTCGTCGACCGGATCAAGGACATGATCATCCGTGGTGGGGAGAACCTCTACCCGAAGGAGATCGAGAACGCGCTCTACACCCATCCGTCCGTGCACGAGGCGGCGGTGGTCGGAGCGCCCGATCCGGTGCTCGGGGAGGTGCCGGTCGCGCACGTGGTCGCCACCGGCTCCGTGACCGCCGCCGAACTCACCGAGCACTGCCGCGCGCGGCTGGCCGCGTTCAAGGTGCCCGCGGCGATCGTGCTCACCACCGAACTGCCGCGCAATCCCGTCGGCAAAATCGACAAGAACCGGCTCCGCGCGGTCGCGACGACCGCCTGAACACACTCCACCGGAAGGTAATTCGGAATTCGAGGCAATTCCGGTCGCGGTCGCGCGCGCCCGGAACACGACAAGAAAGGCATGAGAACAATGGGGTTCAAAACAGGTGATTTCCCCCCGGTGGATACGGAGACATTTCTCGATCTGCCACTGCGCGACCGTGTGCGCACCCTGGCCCTGCACTGGGTCGAATACGGCTTCGGCTCACCGAAGATGATCCACAGCGTCTATGTGCTGAAACTTCTGGTGCTCTACATGTTCGGCGGCGTCCTGGTGTCGACGCTGACCTCGGGAACCGGCCCGTTCTGGGACATCGGCGCCTGGTGGGATCAGCCGATCGTCTACCAGAAGCTGGTGGTGTGGACTGTCCTGCTCGAGGCGATCGGCGTGGCCGGGTCCTGGGGTCCGCTGGCGGGCAAATTCAAGCCGATGACCGGTGGCGTGCTGTTCTTCGCCCGGCCGGGAACCATCCGGCTACGACCGTGGCGGCGGGTGCCGTTCACCGCGGGCAACACCCGAACACCCCTGGATGTGGTGCTGTACCTCGGCTTCCTCGCTGCCCTCGGGCTCGCGCTGCTGGCGCCGGGACGTGCATCCCAGTCGCTGCTGGAACGGCTGCCCGACAACACTTCCGGGCTGATCAGCCCCGCGCTGCTCATCGTCGCGATCGCGCTGTACATCCTGTGTGGGCTGCGGGACAAGACGATCTTCCTGGCCGCGCGTGGTGAGCAATATCTGCCCGCGCTGGTGTTCTTCGCCCTGCTGCCGTTCACCGATATGATCATCGCCGCCAAGCTGCTGATCGTGATCGTGTGGGTCGGTGCCGGGGCGTCGAAGTTCGGCAAGCACTTCGCCAATGTCGTGCCGCCGATGGTGTCCAACAGCCCTTCCGTGCCGTTCCGGTCGGTCAAGCGAGCCCACTACCGCGACTTCCCGCACGACATCCGCCCCTCCAGGCTTGCGGCGTTCATGGCGCACGTCGGCGGCACAACCGTCGAGGTGGTCACCCCGATCGTGCTGCTGTTCTCCACCAACCACTGGCTCACCCTGGCCGGCGTGGCAATGATGGTCGTGTTCCACCTGTTCATCACCTCCACCTTTCCGCTGGCGGTGCCGCTGGAATGGAACATCCTGTTCGCCTACCTGACGGTGTTCCTGTTCCTCGGCTACCCGAACAGCCAGGGGTACGCGGTGTTCGACATGTCCTCGCCGTGGCTGACCCTGGCGATCGTCGTGGGGCTGGCGTTCTTCCCGATCGTCGGGAACCC
>NZ_BDBD01000010.1 GCF_001612805.1 Nocardia coubleae NBRC 108252 | reverse complement strand
AGGGGCGACGTATGTCAGTTGGAGACCACCATCGAGTGGGATGAAGAGCTCGAGCAAGACACCGGCCTACCGGCTTTCGCAGCCCCGCTGGGCGGCCGGATGATCAATATTTGCGACGAGTGCGCAGGCGATCGGGGACCGCACGAGCTGACCGAATTGGCTTACGTCATCGCCGAAAACGGGAGGCCTGGAACGCGAGATCGCTGAACGTCTTCCTCGTGCGGCCTCACCTCAGGCTCGCACGCCACGAGCGGTACGGCGGGCGCGTGGATTGTGGCGCCAGTGGAATGGGGTACGACGGTGCCCTCGGCTGGACAGAGGGTCGTCGGCACCATACACACGCTGTAGCCCGACGGCCCTGTCCGAGATGGTTCCACGCGCGGCGGATCGGTGATCTGGCAGCCCGGGAATGTCCTGCCGTTCGGCGGCAATACCGCGCCCGGCGGTTGTGCAGCTCCTTGGTTCGTCGATCGGAACGGGTATTCGTCGCAGGAGAATTCCGGAATCGAATACCTGCCGGAGGGGGCAGGCTCGATTGCCGTTGCGCTCTCGTTCGGTGAAGTTGGTCATTCGGGTCAGCGGTCCTGTGTAGTACAGCCTGGGAGCACCAGGCAATCCTGATTGCTGAGCCTTGACTCGGCAAGCTTGCGGAGATTCCGGGGACACCTTGGTCGTCGTCGCATCGGATGTCCGGCGAGACCGCTGAGGTCTTTCCACTTCCGGGAAACCAGGCCGCGATCCAAGGCCACACCCTCGCTCGGCTACCGCAAGATTGTGTGGTCATCGACCGAGGTCCGGCCCTGGACTCGGCTTGTTCCCGTCTAGGTGCGTGAACCCGTATGAGCTGAAATCCTCTGCCGTGGTCACATGTTCGGCACGGGCACGTTCCTCGAGACGTCGCTGCCGGTGTGAAAGCCCTTGTCTTCTTTGTTGTTCTGCACGGTGGTCGGCGAGTTCGGCACCCAGCCCACTTTGTAGTGCCGCGGCTACTTGTCCGCGTTCGTTCGTAGTGCTGCTGGTTGCGCGTGTCTGTTCCGCGAGACGGCGGCTTTCGTCCTCGGCGGCGGTGCGTTCGGCAAGGGCAAGCAGCTCGTTGGCGTGACGGTTCGCGGCCCGTGCGGCGCTGCGAATCTGTTCGTGCGCGTCGCTGCGTCCACGGTGTTCGCGGACCAAGGTGTTGATGCGTTCTTGCAGGGCCTTGCGCTGGCGGCGGCGCGTCACTGGCAGGGCGTCGAGTTCCTCCCGCGAGGTGTCGAGTGCGGCTGCGGTTGCGTGGAGGCCTCGGATAGCGGTGTCGAGTTCATGGGCGTGCTGGCGGGCGGCCAGTTGTGCGTCCTCGGCGGCTTGTCGGTGTTCGGCCACGCTCGGGTCTGGTACCGCATGGGAGTCGTGCTGCCGAATCGGGGTGAAGATTTCGGCCTCTGTTGCGATGTTGCTGAGCCGCTGGGTAAGTCCGTCGATCGCCTCGGCGAGCGCGCGGTCGGAGAGACGTTGCAGCGGGGTCAGGATGGGAAGTGGTTGTTCGGTGAGCGGGTTGTCGGTCAGCCATTGCTCGATGAGTGCGCGCCCGGACTGGTCGAGTGTGCGCCAGTCGCGGCGCAGCATCGCCAAAGCCGCGGGCGCGGAGTGAGCTTCGGCGATGTGGGCGCAGCGTGCGGGGAGGTGTTCTGCCGGGTTGTGTTCGGGGGTGCCTGGCCGTTCGTTGTCGCGGCAGTCGTGGCACAGGCCGTCGTCGGAGATTCTGGGGGGCACGGGAGAGCTGGCGTTGCCAGGACGTTCGATGCTGCAATCGACACACGGCAGGCCGACGATGGCGGGTATCGCGGCCCGGTCGTAGTCGATCGGAAACCCACCCGATGCCGCCCGGGCGGTGGTCGTCGACGTCGGATCGCGGCGGTCGAGCGTGTCAGGGTCGGCGAGATAGGTATCGACCACGTCGTTGCCTGCGGCCTGAATCGGGACAAAAGCAGCCGGTGTGACCGTGGGGTCGAAGCGTTCGCGGTGGTCGTAGACGGGTCGAGGTCGGTCGTGGTCGGGTTCGGTGTCACGGCGGAAGACGCGTGGATCTGTCGTGGGTGTGCACGCCTGGATCAGCGCTTTGTGTTGCGGGAATTGCTGTGCAGCCCAGCGGAGTCGGGCTCGCGCGACGGGGAAACTGTACTGGTATAGCGTTTCCGAGATAGCGGTGAGGACCGCTTGTTCATCGTCGGACAGTCCGGTATTGAAGGTTCGGAACGCAGCGACAGCGTCGGCGACCTGCCCATTCGCGAACAACTCGGCAATGCGGTCGATGCCGGTGGTGAGGTCGCCCTCGGCAGGTTCGCTGACAGCGGCAGCGACAGGAGCGTCCTCGGCTTCGTGCTTGGCCCGCTCGGCTGTAGCGACGGTGACCGTGGGCTCGCTGCCGACGTCCGGTGTGCTCGGTGCAGGCGCTGCCTGTTCAGCGTGTTGGGCAGGCGGTGGCGGTGTCGGGGTGTGGTGGTGCAGTGCGTCGATGCGCCAGGCCAGTGCCGCCGCGAGTTGATCGGGACGCAGCGGTGCGGCATCGTCGGGCTGCGCGCCTTGGAGAAGTTCGTAGGCAGTGAAGAGCAGATCCCGGGGGGACCAGGATTTGGTGGCGCGTTCGACGGCGGCGACGACCCGAGGCCAGGCCGGTTCGGTGGTCAGCAATTCGGCCGTGTCGGTGCCGAGGACAGCTTCGAGGTCGGGTAACCAGTCGGGGTGGAGAGGGTCGGTGCCGGTGGTGTCGAGGGCGGAGGGTTCCAGTTCCAGGCGCGCCCACAAGGCCGCAGCGGGCATCTCATCGGGCAATGCTCGTTGTGCGGCGGCGTCGGTGAGCAGGGTGGTGATGTCGAGTCCGGCGCGGTCGGCGAGGTCGATTTTGTCGGCCACGACCGGCCACAAGGTGTCGGTGCTGATGCGAGCATCGATGTCGTCGACGACCTCGGCCCATCGATTGCGTGGCAGCGCGGGGTCACCGTAGGCGTCGATGACGCGTTGGTGCAGACGTTTCTGGTGCAGGCGTTCGAGGCCGGTGTAGCGGTCGGGTCCGGTGGGTCGGGTGTCGGTGTCGGGGACCCCGAGTCCTGCCCGCCACACCGCGAGCTCACCTAACAACGCGGGATCCGTCCCGAGAAGTGGGCGCGCCCACGCGGGTGCGATGCCCGGCGTCCACCGTCGCGCGGAGTCACGGATTTGTTCGGCGAGGGCGGACACGATCCGCTCGCGGGCCCGAACAGGCGCGGCCAGAGCCTCATTGGTGACGCCGTGGGGCAGGCCAGGCGTCCAACTCAACGGTCCGGTGCCGGCGGAATGGGCACCGGACGGGTCCAGTCGCCAGTCCAGCACCGCAGCAGGGTCATCGGCGGTGTCGAGTTCCCGATTGTCCGCGGCGGCGCGGAGAGCGGCGACGGGGTCGGCGCCGGTGAGTGCGATGAGGGCCAGGTGTTGACGCAGGACCGGGTAGGCGGGGCTGTCGGTCAGGTCGGGGTGGATGGTGTCGGCGGCGTGGTCGAGTTCGGTGAGACGGTCGCTGCCGAGGGCGTGTTCGGCAGTCAGGCCGAGGGTGTCGAGGTAGATATCGACCGCCCGTCCGATGCGCAACGCGGGGTCGAGGGCATCGCGAAGTTCGGTGTGCGCGGATTTCTGGGCCCCGTCGCGAGCCAGGACGCGTTGAAGTACTTCTACCGCGGTGCGTGGGTAGACGGCGGGTTCGGTGTAGATCGAGCCTTCGGCGCCGTCGAGAGCGGTCGCGACGTAGGCGTGGTTGGCGTGGATGCCGCGGGTCATCGCGACGTAGAACTGTTGGCGGGATTCGCGCCCGGACAACGCGACATGGCAGGCGTCGGCGGTGATTCCCTGCGCGGAATCGATCGTCGCGGCGTACCCCAGATGCACATGTGCGCGCACGTACTCGGCCGGAAGTCGGACGGTTTTGTCGCTGTCGGTGCCGCCGCGTCGGTGCGACACCGTCACTGAACCGTCCTCGTGGACGGCGGTGATGGTCCAGGAGTAGCCGTTGCGGACCCAGCCAGTGTCGCCGAAACGCAGCTTGGGGTTGTTGCGTCGGGTGCGCACGGTGTCACCGACAGAGCCGCAAAGCCCGTCCGCGAGGGCCACTTCGATCTCTGGTTTCGTGTCGGTTCGGGTGAGTCTGTCGGCGCGGGCGCGTGCGTTGAGCGCGGTCACGACTTCGTGGGTGGGTGCCAACATGACCGTGTCGCGACCGGTGTTGTGGTCGGTGGCCCATGCTGTGTAGGTGTCGTCGTAGACCGATCCGGTGTGCCCGGCATGGATGCGGTTGTTGTCCAGATACCAGGCCAACGCGGCCGGGTCCCCCTCGCGCAGCCCGATCGAGGCGGTTGCTTCGCCGGTGGAGGCGAACCGGACGACGTGTGACAGCGTCACGGTTTGTTCGGGGGAGGCGGCGTTCATGTCGGCGTCGGCGCCACCGGCGTCGATCGCGGGCAGTTGCTTGTCGTCTCCGATACAGCGCACCGTGGCCCCGCGTCGGGACAGGAACTGCAGCAGCTGCAGGCGTTTGGTGTTGCCGAGTTTGACGTGCTCGTCGACGATCACCAGCGTCGTGTTGTCGATATCGAGGACCCACTGCGGCAACGACGGCGGATGATCCCGCACGATCGTCGGTGAATCCGCACCAACGGTATGGCGGTTGATGACGTCGAGGAGCTTGTCGACGGTTTCGGCGCGGGTGCCGATCGACTCCCCGAGAACCGCGGCCGCGGCAGCGGTGGGGGCCATTCCGAGGACGGTACCGCCGCTGGAATGCCATGCGCTGGTGAGGACTTGCATGGCGGTGGTCTTGCCGGTGCCGGCCGGGGCGTTGGCGGTATGCACGCGCAACGCGGACGTGGCGAAGGAGGAGATCACACCGACCTGGCCGGCATTGAGCGGCCGATCAGGATGGGCGGTGTTGTAGTCGGTGACCGCGTTGGTCAGCAGGTCGGGGTCCAGGGTGCGGGCGCCGGGCTCGACCGACAGTTCGATGAGCGCGGCTTCGATGTCGAGAGTGGTTTCGGTGGTGTAGATCTGGGAGTTCGGACGAACGTGAACCGGGGTGCCATCTCGGTGGCGCAACCATGCCGGCACGGCGCGTAGCCCGGGTTCTTCGGTGAGGTCGGGATCACCGCGCGCGATCGTAGACCGCGGTGAGAGTGCTGCGGCGACGACTTTGTCGGGAACCCAGGCCCAGTCGGCGGGGCTGATCCGGCCGCGGAGCTGGCGTTCGACTTCGGCGCGCAGGTTGAACGGCCGCCACGTCGAGCGCCGCTCCGATACAGCGGCCAGCACACGTTCGGCGGCCGCGGCGATGAACGCGGCATCGGGGTCCGGCCGCGGTATCGGTGGCACCGACACCGCGGCCACCATCACCGCTTCAACGGGTTCACGGCCACCGAGCACCGTGGTGGCTTGGGCTAGCCAGGTTTGCCGTTGCTGGGTGTGTGATTCCGGAAGGTGTTTGGCCGGGCGGGTGTCCAACGTCGCTCGATCGGCGAGACCGTAGACCTCTTCCGGGGTGGGTTCGCGGCCGAAGGTTGCCTGGAAATCGGCGGTGAGCCGGTCCAAGCGTGCGTTGATCGCGGTGCCTCGTTGCGACCAGGCATGGATCAGTTCCAGCGGGACGCCGATGACTTCGCGGATCGGGACCTGGTGGATGTCGCGGTCGGGGCGGGTTTCGAACTGCAGGCCGAGGGTGAGTTCGAGGTAGTGCTCGAGGCGGGAGTCGTATATTTCCGAGACCGTGACGGCCGCTTCATGGAACAGACGTGAGTCGATCGTGCGCCACTTGCCGTCCAGGGTGCGGACTTTGTTGGCGACCAGGACGTGGGTGTGGAGGTCGGGATCGCCTGCGCGGCTGTCGCGATGGGTGAAGCACGCCGCGACGATGCCTTCGACTTCGGCGTGGCGGACGCCGTTGCGGCCGAGCCGGGTGAACACGGCGTTGCGTTCCAGCCACGCCAACGCGTCACGGATCGCGCGCTGGTGGGCAGCCTCTAACCGCCGCGCCATATCCGGTGGGGCCAACGCCCACAACACCGACACGCTCTTCACCGGGGAGAAGGTGATCTCGAGACCGGCTAGCGCGGCCTGGTTGACGCGGGAGTTCTTGGCGACCCAACCCGACAACTCTCTCGCGTTCAGGGGTGCGCGACCGTACTCGTCGGTGAACATTTCGGTCGCCACGTGTGTGCGAATGCGTGCGCGTTCGTCGTCGGAAATGGCGGCAGTGGGCTCTATATTCCGTCCTGAATTATGTGCGCGGTAGGCCTGAGAGCAATGCTTCCGATACTCCGACCGAACCTCGTAGACGGCGAACTTGTTGCCCAATTTCGTTGCCTTCTCGGCCGCGCGGGTGGCTTCGCGGTCGCTTGCGCCGAGCACGATCTGCTGCGCGTAGACGTCGGTCTTGATCTGCTCGGCGTTCGGGTGAAGACCTTCCCCGAACAGTGACTTCATCTGGGACTCGGTCACTTCCGACCCGGCTGTGAGGTCGAGGGCGTCCAGTCCGGTGCCGTGCCAGCGTCCGGGTGCTTCACCGTGATCGGAGTAGTACTGCGACAGGGAGGACCGCCCGCGAGCGGTTCGGTCGTTGGCGGCGGTTTGACGCAGATAATATTGGTAGCCGTTTCCTGCGGCGACTCGATGAATAGTCGCGACCATGCCTCCATGAGGCACCAGCGAATTCGCTTGCCGCAAGCGACATTTAATTCCATTCGACAACTCTGGGCAACGATGGACAATTTTCGAGACGGGTGTTATTGGATCGTTATCCGAGATGCCAGATGTCTGCCTTCTAAATGGGCGGAGAGAAGCGAAGGGGAGGTGTGGGGGAGCGCGGAAGAGGCGCGGGAGGGATGGCGATAGGCGGAGCGAGGAAGCATGGACTGGGTGCAGCGATGGTGAGCAGAGGGAGGGTGATGCGGGAGTTTCGGGCGGGGATCAGCCGGTGGAACGCGAGTGATCCCCACCCCGCCGCCGGGCGCGTCAGCCCGGCGGCGCGATCGGCGCCCAGCCGGGGGCGCGCAGGGGTAGCGGCGACCGCCGATCGCGACGACGTCGCCAACCGACAGCGAGCGATGCTTGCTACGGCACCCGCGGGCGGGTGGCGGTGGGTCAGTCGAACCAGGCGCGGAACTGGATCGCGGTGTATCCGGGGGGCGCGGTGTCGGCGACGCTGATGCGTTGGCGCGCCCAGGACCCGATCTGGCCGTGGGCGTCCTCGATGTCGCCCTCGGCGCCTTCAAGAGTGAGCGCGGGAAGGGGATGAACCTCGTGTTCGTCGGGCGTGGAGTCAACGAGGAGGTAGACGCGGCGGTCGTGGTTGATCAGATACGTCCCGGGCACGACATCGGCGACCGGTGTCTCGGGCAGGTCCTCGGCGAGGCCATGGAGGTTGATAGGCGGTTCGGTGCCGGGTTCGGGATCGCTGTACTCGCCGACCCACGCGATGCGCGTCGGTGTCGTGAGGATTCGTGCGACGTCGGAGACGAACCAGTCATCGCGTCGGTCGGCGTGCTCGGCGAGTTTGAAGAAGATCCCTGGATCGAGGTGGCCGATGACGGTATCGGAGTCCTCGGCGAGGAAGACAGGTTTGAAGTGTTGGCCCATGAGTGTTGGCTTTCGGATCGTGTGGGGATGCGGTGGTGCGGGCGCGAGGTTGGCGCGGCCCGAGGCGCAGGGCGCGTCCGTTCAGTCGGTGGGGAGCGTGTCCCATGACCAGGGTGTGCAGGCGTAGCGGCGGTGGTCGATGGTGACGATGTCGCCGACCGACAGGGATCGGTGGCCGTGTCGGTACCAGCGGCGCGTGTGCTCGACGTCGGCGGGGTGCGGGTGGTCGTTGAGTGCCGCGAAGACCCGGTCGAGGACCGCGAAGTCGTCGGTATCGCCGAGACGGTCGAGCAGGAACCGATCGGCCAACAGGTACGGGTCACCGGGGCGATGACCGTAGATCGTCGAGCGAGGATCGGCCGCCAGGTGGACGGTGATCATCACCTGTGTGAGGCGGCGCCGACGTTGACGGAGGAACCCGCGGCGAGCGCGGGCATGACGGGCGCGATGAAACACAGGCGAGCCTCCTCGAGGTGAAGCACACCGGCTGGGGCACCCCGGATCTGGCGGTGCCCCAGCCGACGACGTGCGGTGGGGTGGGTCAGGCGGCGACGAGTTGACGCTCGCGTGGGGTGGGGATGTGCAGGCCGAGGTGGACCCGGCACTGTGTGCAGAACCCGTCGTCGTGCACAGGGGTGTAGCGGGTGCAGCCCTCGCACCGGCCGGGCCGTTGTCCGGGTGGCACCATCGGTCCGCGGCGGCGCGTGGACACCGCGGGCGCCGGTACGGTGTCGGAGTCGGCGTCGACCGGTGCCGGGGTGCCGGGCAGGTCCGGGTGGGCGGTCAGGAATCGGTCGATCACGGTGATCAACCATTCCGGTGCGCGACGACGGACCTCGGCGATGAGCGCGTAGGCGGAGTCGCGGTAGTGCTCGACGAAATAGGTGCAGTAGGTGGCAGCGAGATCGGCGACGGTGAACCCGGCGGGCAACGCGGGCAGCCCGGCGCGGTTCTCGCACCGGCAGTAGTCACACAGTCCGTCGTCGCTGCGCAACACTCCGTCGCGGGCGTGGACGGGGCGTTGGTCGGTGGTGGGGCGTTCGACGAAGCAGGACACGCACCGCCACCCGGCGACCGGAGTCATCGCGGTGGCGAAGTCGTCGAGACCGTTGCCCTGGAACACGAACCCCTCTCGTCGGTCGGCGCGTGAACGCAGCCCGGTCCGTTCGGCGGCCCACGCGTGGGAGTGTTCGGGGGACTTGGTCGATTCCCCGGCCAAGGCGCGGTCGTGGTCGCGTTGATCGGCGACGTGCACGCAGTACTGGTGATCCCACATCGCCTCGGCCAGGTCGGCGGGCAGCGGTGCCCGTTCACCGGGGCGGCGCGGTGTCCAACCCCGGGGCGCACCGGTGGTGAGGGTGACTCCGCGCGCGATCAGCTCGGCCCAGCGTTGGCGCAGGCGGGCTTGTTCGACAACCTCGGTGTCGACGAACAAGCTCTCCCGCACATACGCGGTGACCTCGAGTGGTTCCCGCTCGGCGGGGCGACGCTTGCCACGTGCGAGGGCGCGGGCCCGGATCTGCTCGGGGCTGAGGCGGACGGCATCGATGCGGCGGGAGGCGGGCATGGCCAGGCGCGGCAGCGGGTTGCGCCAGGTCCGGATGGACGGGCGGGGCATCTCGGCAGCGGCGAGCTGGACCTGAAACTTCGCGAATTCCTCGGCCACGCTGGTGCGATTGGTCCTGGCGCGGGTTTCGATGAGCTGGGCCAGGGCGTGGTTGTCGTGGGAGTGCAGGCCGGGGTCGGTGTCGGGGACCAACCGCACCAACCGTTCGCGTTCGATTTCGTCACCGGCGGACCAGCGGGCACGCAGGCGCAGCAGCGCGGACTCACGCGGGTAGAGGGTGAAGCACTCGACCATGAAATCCAGGACGTCCCAGTCGGCGTCGGTCGCCAAGTCCAACGCTGGACGGAACATCGCGATCGCGGCTTTGCGATCGGTGTCGAAGGTGAGCTCGATCGCTTCGATCGCATCCAGGAACGACCTCGTATCCGGCACCGCCACCACCGATTTGGTGGCTGGCTCATCGGACGGTGGCTCGGCGGCGGTGATATCGGAGGCAGACAGAGTGAGATCGTGCCGGTCGAACCCGGGCTCGACACTGTAGGTGGTGAGGGTGATCGCGGGGGAGACGGTGGGTGCGTGAACGGACACAGCTGTTCTCCTGACTGTGGACGGTGAGATGGTTCGGCACCCGGGCGCGCTGGAACTGCCACGCTTTTCGCGAAATAGGGGTGCCGGGCTGGGGTGGGCCCAGCCGAGGGCTGTTCACCAGGACAGCGGGCGACACGACGGCGGGAACGCGCCATCTGCGTGCGGGGGGCGAATTCCCCGCGCGCACAACCCCATCCGCCGGCCGCGGCTGGGACGGGCGCGGGGGATTCGTTTCCGCCGGGCGCGGGCCCGACGGCGTGGCGCACGATGGCCTGGTAGCCCTCGAGCGGCTGGGCCCACCCCAGCACGGTGCCCCGACCCACCACCTACCTGCCCGCTCGCCACCGCAACGGGATCGCAGAACCGGGTCAGGTCACAACGGTGGCTGTCCGAAATCACCCACACCGACACCGGCCAGCACGGGCTCGGCCCACGCTTCGCTGCCCCCGCCCGCCGGGGCGGAGGTGGACCACGGGTCAGAAGCATCCGAGGTCCGCGCAGCGGTGGCGGGCTCGGCCGCAGAGGTGACGGGGGGAGGGTTGTCGACGCCGAACCCGTTGCCGCTGCCGCTGTTCGGTCTGCGTCCGGTGCGGTTGACCTGGGCGCGCGCGAACCGCAAGCTCGGCCCGACTTCGTCGACCTCGAGCTCGAACACCGTGCGCTTGTCCCCGTCACGGGTCTGGTAGCTGCGTTGCTTGAGCCGCCCCGCGACGATGACACGCGCGCCCATGGTCAGCGACTCAGCCGCATTTTCCGCGGCCTCGCGCCAGATGTTGCAGCGCAAGAACAACGCTTCCCCATCACGCCACTGATTGGTGGTGCGGTCGAACACCCGCGAGGTCGAGGCGACGGTGAAATGCGCGACCGCATCACCCGCGGGGACGAACCTCAGGTCGACATCGGAGGTCAGATTTCCGATGACTGTGATGACCGTGTCTCCGGCCATGGCGAACTCCTTAGCTCTGAGGGTGGATAAGACTCATTCGATGGGGCGCTACGCAGTACGCGGCGTCGGTTCGTTTCAGTCCTGCGACGTGCCGCCAAGTGCGCGGCTGAGACGAAAGGCCTGCCGCAAACCGGAATCGATCTTCTTGGCCTGCCGGTAGGTCAATGGGATGACGACCGTGCCGACGACGGTGTTGTCCGGGTCATGGATGTGGATGGTGAGGTGGTTGTCACCGGGTGCGCCGTAGCTCACTTCGAGCCCGCCGTCGCAGTAGGTCCACGCGATCCACATCGGGAACATTCCGCCGCTGACGTACTCGCGGCCCATGATTCGTTGCCACAGAATCGAACTCAGCGGTGCCTTGCGCCGGACGAAGTAGTAGCGGTACTCGTGACGGAGACGATCTCGCAACCGAGTGCACCCACGACCGCCACACAGGGTGTGCGGATACACAGGTGGATCCGGGGAAGCGCCTGCTAGATGACGGTCGGGTGGTAGATCTCGGTGATGGCGTCGGGCGCCTGTGACAGATGCGCGCGAACACCAGCGGGTATCGGGGCTGGGGTCCTGGCCGCTGCGGGTCAGGTGATGTCGATGCCGAGTTCGGCCGCGATCACCAGTGCGGCCTCGGCGAGTGCCCGGATCTGTTGGGGTGGCAAGTGTTCGTCGAGCGCGTTTGCCAGCAGCACCGCGATGGGGTGGGTCGGGTCGGCGTCGAGGGCTGTGGCAAGGGCGGTCCTGGCGAGCGCGGTGTTGTTGTGGTGGTAGGCGCTGTAGGCGAACAAGGTGACGGCTTCGGCGCGGTCGTGACCGTGGGTCGCCGCCGCGATCTGGAGCCACAGTGCCTCCGCCGCTCCGTGGTACTCGCTGCGGGCGAGGCCGTACATGATGTCGCGGATAGTCCGGTCGCGCAGCAGCGCGACGGCCAAGGCCAGATCCTGTGCCCCGACAGGTTCTTCTTGCGCGGTGCTTATCTGAAACAGCAGCCACACCGTGCGCTCACGGCGTAGATCGAGAACGCGGTCAGGAGAACGTGCGGCAGCGAGCTCGGCCCGGTCGCGACCAATAGCGTCAGCGAGGTGGGAGAGCACCTCGTCGACCAGGGCGGGGGTCGGGGCGTCGGGGATGCTGCGGAGCTGCCGCACCGGCGATGCCTGATCGGTTGCCACAGAATCGAACTCGCAACTCCGACGATCTCGGAACCGGGTGAACATCACGGGCCTCATTCCGGTTGGGTAGTGGAAGCGCTCTGTCGAAGCGTGGGGGTGAGGCGGTCCGAATCGATTCCGTGGATTCGGACCGCCGCGGCCCTCACGCGGCGTGTGCGAGCTGCTCCTCTTCCGGGGGGTCGTTGTCGTCGACGGTCCCGCGCTCGTCCATGGCGGGGACGGTCGTGGAGTTCTGGTCGAGGGGGATGGTGCGGTAGTCGAGATCGCCGGCGGCGGCTAGTTCGACGTCGACGAGCCGGAACTGTTCGTTGCGGTCGCTGGCACGTCCCCGGCTGGCCAGGTGTTCACCGACCGCGGCGAGGAAGTGCAGGTAGGCCGAGACGGTGGTGGCCTGCCATGTGTTGGTGCGCCAGCAGTCCTTGTCGAGGGTTGATTCGTGGGCGGCGAGCACGAGCCCGAGCGTGATCACCCACGCCCTGCCCGCCACCGCTGATGCCGCAGTGTCGGTGAGGCCGGTGCTGTTGTTCGCGTTGAACAGGGTCAATGCCAGTGTCCGGGCGCGGGTTCCGCCGAGCAGGGTGGTGTCGCGCGCCAGTGAGGTCGCGACGAGCTCGGCGCTGCCCGGTGGTGGGGTCCGCAACGTGAGCACCCGCGCCAGGAATTCCAGTCGCCGCTTCTTCGCGGCGGCGCCGCGTTTGTTCAGCTCGATCACCCGGCGCCGTTCCTCACGTTTCCGGGCGCTGTCCGCTGCCGCCTGTTCGGCAGCGACCCGGGCAAGATCACCACCAGCACCCTCACTGCCACCCTCGCCGTCTTCGGGACGGTCACCGCTGGTGTCGGGGTCTCGGCGGTGCAGCCCGGCGGCGTCGAGCTGGTCGACGGGCAGGTAGTAGCTCGGCATCCACACGTCCCGGTACTCCAATCCGGCGGCGCTGCGCAGCCCGTCGGCGGGTTCGGTGTTGGGGAGGTCGGCGTCGAAATCGACGGTGTCGGGGTCGATGACCTCATCGGTGGTGGGGTCGAAGAGTTCGGCGTCCTCGATCAGTTCCATCGCCACCGCCCACCGTCCTGGTTCGGCGTCGATCGCCTCAGGGGAAACCGGTTCGGCGTTGGTGTCGACAAGGTCGTCGACCGGTACATAGGTGTCGAGGTCGACCTCGACGGATTCCACTGCCAGGATCGGGTGCCCGACCGCGGCATAGGGCAGGGCGGCTGTGAGCCGGTCGCGGCGTCGGGCACGGTCGGCGGCGATCATCTCGGCTTCGTAGTCGAAGTTCCACCGCACAGCCGACAACTTCTCCACCGCGGCGTAGTCGCCGAGCTGTTCGTATCCGGCGATCACCTCGAGCTGGTCAAGACTGAACGCGCTGGAATCCAACAAGTTTCGGGCCGTGCTCGATCGGCCGATCTTCCCGGCCTTACGAACCCGTGCGGTGTCGATTTGCAGACCCTCGGCGATACGGGTGGCGGTGGCACCGAGGTCGAGCATGTAGGCCACCCCGGCCGCACGCGCCGAATCGGTCAACTCGATGCGCCGGTCGTTGAGGTTGATCTGATCCAACGCCCGATCGATCAACCGCTCCGGATCATCGATCGACCGGTCGGTGGCCTCGACATAGACAGGCACCTTCGCAAGGCCGAGGGTGCGGGCGATCAACGCGCGGACCTGGCCGTCGACGACCACGACGTGTCCGTCGGGGCCGCGCTGGGCCAGGATCGGATCGCGCACCCCGAACCGCCGGATCGACTCGACCTCTTTCGGGTGGGCGTCGAGATCGATCTGGTCTTCGGGACGCACGTTGTGCCCGATGACCAGATCAGCGGGGTCCATGCTCACGGCCTCGGCGGCCGCGGGCAGCGGGGCGAGCACGGTGAGGGTGGCGTCGGTTCCTGGCGAGGACTCCTGATCCAGGTCGGCGGATGTGTCGGGCTCGATGGTGGTGGTGGACACGAAAGCTCCTTGCGTAGAGGACGACAACGACGCGCCGATCAGCAGAAGCCGGAGCGCGCCGAGAGTGGACGAAGGTCAGCGGGTGGTGCGGGAGCGGCGGGCCACGTTGAGCGGATACAGCCGCAGCGCCCCGGTCTCGTCGGGCCTGTAGGTCCAAAACCGTCCCCGCCAACCCCGCGCCTGTTCACACCACAGCTCGATGACGGGGTTGTCGGCGAGCATGGTGGCGGGTCCGGCGGTGCCGAGGTGCTCGCGTCCGGCGAACTCGGACCGTGAGATCGACTCCACGACGGTGACGTCGATCGCGGGTGGGGTTGTGCTCATGCGGGACTCCTGTTCGGTCAAGGGGTGATCGCGTGGCATGCGCGGCGCGGTGGCCGACGACCACCCAGGTCAGGGTTACGCTGGATGTTTGCTGGTGTCGGGTGGTGCGGAAGGGTGTGGTGATGGCGAGAAGCTGGTGAGTGGGTTACCGCGGTACGCGCCGATGCTGGCCGCCGCGGGTGCGTTGCCGGTGGACGACGGGCGGTGGGCCTTCGAGCTCAAGCACGACGGGATCCGGGCCCTGGCCTACGTCGATGAGCGGTTGCGGTTGGAATCGCGCGACGGCAACGACATCACCTCGGCCTGGGCCGGAACTGGCCGGGCTCGCCCCGGCTGAACCCGGTTTCGTCGTCGACGGTGAGATCGTCATCGAAGTCGCGGGCCGGTCCTCGTTCCGGGCATTGGCCCCGCGAATGCACCAACGCAACCCGGCCACCATCGCAACCCTGGCCCAGACCTCACCGGCGACGTTCATGATTTTCGACCTGCTCCACATCGGCGACCGATCCCTGACCGGGCTGCCCTACCCTCAACGGCGCGAACTGCTCGAACTCACCGGCCTGGCCGGACCGCACTGGCGAATTCCCGGCCTGCTTCCCGGGCCGGCCGCCGACGCCCTGGCCGCCTCGCAGGCGCTCGGAGCCGAGGGAATCATCTGCAAGCGCCGCGACAGCTGGTACCTGCCCGGGCAACGCAGTCCCGCCTGGACCAAGGTCAAAAACGTGTCCCACCAGGAGGTGGTGGTCATCGGCTGGAAAACCGGGACGGGCCGACGGGCCGGAAAGATCGGGTCGCTGCTGGTCGCGGTCCCCGACGACCGAGGCAACCTGGAATACGCGGGCAGTGTCGGGACCGGATTCACCGTAGGGATGCTCACGGACCTGCACGAGCGATTGGCGCCGCTGCAACGCCCGGACCCACCGGTCCCCGGATTCCGGTCGACCGCGACCGGGGTGGTGTGGCTCGAACCGTGTGTGGTCGGAGAAGTCGCGTTCACCGAGTGGACCGGCGACGGCCGCCTACGCCACCCGAGCTGGCGGGGACTACGGCTGGACAAAGACGTCGATGAGGTGGAAACACCGACCGGACGACAATAAGTCACCGTCGACGGGCACTCGAGCTGACAAGCATTCTCGGGCTACCCCGCAGCGCGCATCGAGCCGGAAGGGTCGGGTCAGAGACTGTCGGTCGCTGCGGAGCTGACGCTGATGCCGAACCGGCTCGCCGACGTTCTCGAGCTGGCGAAGACCCAGCCAGGTGACGATGCCGGTGATCGGCAGCATCAGCACGAAGAGCAGTCGCCACGAGTCGATCTGGGGCACGCTGATCTGCAGCACCAGCCCGGACACGACCGGACCCATCGCGGGGGCGACCGAGATGGCCAGGGTGACGTTGCCCATCACCCGGCCGCGATCCTTCTCCGCGACAACGGTCATCAGCGTGGTCATCAGCAGCGGCATCATCACCGCGGTGCCACCGGCCTGGATGATCCGGCCGATGAGCAGCACGGCGAAGGTCGGCGCGACGGCCGAGAGCACGGTGCCCGCCATGAAGGTGGCCATCGCCGTGGCGTAGGCCGTCCTGGTCGTGACCCGCTGCAGGAACCAGCCGGTGGTGGGGATGATCGCCGCCATGGTGAGCATGAACGCGGTGGAAACCCACTGCGCGGCCACCTCGGTGACCTTCAGATCCTCCATCAGGCGGGGGATCGCGTTGATCATGATGGTCTCGTTGAGGATCACGACGAAGGTCGCGAGCACCAGGACCCGGATGACAGTTGGTGTCCGCTCCTTCGCGGCAGGTGCGGATATATCGGCTGGCATTCGGGTAAACCTCCGGGGCGGGGAACGGCGGGTGTGCGGGCACCACAAGAAAGAAGACGGGGGCCGTCGGTCCAACTCATCGGGCGCGGGCAAGTATTCCGGTCACCACCGACACAAATCATCTGGTTTTCCGGGCGCCGAGTGCTCGTCTATCGGCGGAAACAGCAGCTCACCAGCACCTCACAGGACATACGTCCAGGACGCAGTGACCCTGGTCACCATCCGGTCGCGCTGTCGGCCGAGCGCGTGTGTTTCCGTGTCGAACCCGGGGGCAGGGGGTATACCGGATCGGTGACTACATCGAGGTTGTGGCTTGCTGTGGTGTGCGCGATCGTTGCTGTTGTCGGTGGGGGCCGAGCGACAGCCGATCCGGGGGCTCATGTGACGGGGGAGGTGCCGTTGGGCGGGCGGGCCGCCCAGATCGACGTGTACTCGCCCGCGATGGGGCGGGTCGTGCAGAACAAGGTGATCAAGGCGGCGGGCGCGGGTGCGCCGACGCTGTACCTGCTCACGGGTGCCGGCGGTGGCGCCGACGGCATCTCCTGGTGGGACAACACCGATGTGCGGCACTTCTTCGCCGACAAGTTCGTCAATGTGGTGATGCCGGTCGGCGGTGCGTTCACCCTGTACACCGACTGGATCTCCGACGATCCCGCCGTCGGGCGCGTGCGGTGGGAGACCTACCTGACCGAGGAACTGCCCGGCGTGATCGACGGCGCGCTCGGTACCAACGGCCGCAACGCCATCGCAGGCGTATCGATGAGCGCGGCGTCGGCGCTGGATCTGGCGATCCAGGGCGGCCCGAGGTTCTCGGCGGTGGCGGCGCTGAGCGGATGCCCGTGGGCGGCCGACCCGATGGGCATCGCGATGGCGAGCGCCCAGGCCGTGCGCGGCGGCGGCAACCCGGGCAACATGTGGGGCGTTCCGGGCGGACCCGTCTGGCGCGAGCACGACGTCTTCGCCAATGCCGGTCGCCTCGCGGGCAAGTCGATCTTCCTCGCCGCCGCGACGGGCGCACCGGGCGCCGCCGACCGTGGTCTGCCGATGCCGCCGCTCGAGACCATCGCGGGCGCCTGCACGGCCGCCTTCGCCGGGCGCCTCGCCCAGCTGGGTATCCCGGCCGTGCACGTGCACCGGCCGACCGGTTCGCACACCTGGGGCCAGTTCGAGGCCGACCTGCACGAAGCCTGGCCGCACCTGGCCGCCGCGATCAGCTGACCGCGATGCGGGGGCGTTCGGCGGCCGGCTCCTCGACCGCCGGTTCGTCCTCGCGCCGGTACCACCAGTGCAGCGCCGCGATCCCCAGCACGGCGAGCAGTGCCGCGGTGAGGCTGATCGACAGGCCGGGCGGGCGCCAGGTGATGGTGAGCTCGGCGTTGTGCGTGCCCGGCGGAATGTCGACGGCGAGGAAGGTGCCCGCCACCGCGCGGGTCGGGATCTCGCTCGGGCCGAGGGTGGCCGTGTAGCCGGGCCAGGCCAGGCGGGAGAACACGATCCGCCCGCCGGTGCCGGAGGAGACGGTCGCGCGGTTGGTGAGCCCGGCCTCCGGCATCACCGTGGCGTGGACACCGGATTCGTGCGCGATCATGTCACCGGGGGAGGGCAGCGGATTCACGCGTTCGAGCACCCAGATCTGGTGTTCGTGGCCGGGGTAGCGGACGAACGCCCAGCCCGGCGGTGCGGGCTTCTCGCCCGCGTCCGGGTACTGCGCGCGTTGCAGCACAACGCGATCCAGTCGCATCAGGTCGACGATCGGCGTGTCGGTCGACGGTTCGACGGCGAACACCCGGCGATAGGCGTCCGGGCAGGTGCCACCGTCCCACGCCATGCACAGCAGTCCGGCGAAGGCAGCGTGCCCGACAGGGGTGTACCCGTTCACGTACTGCAGGCCCATGTTCTTGGCATAGCTGCCGAGCGCGATCGATCCGTAAGTGCCCGCGAGCGTGCGCTCCTCGTCGCGCACCGCGATGCGGTCGGCCAATTGCAGTGTGCGCCCGCCGAAATCGGGGAAGGCGGCGAGCATCTCCGAGCGCCGCTCCGGGAACCCGTAGGACAGAGGGGTTTCGGGAGCAGCCGCGACCTGCGCGAACGCGATGGGCATGGTCGCGGCGATCATCGCCGTCGCCGCCGCGGCCACGCCACGATGACGCGCGAGCCACAGCGCGCCCGCGCCCATCGCCACGACCGCGACGACGGCGAGCACATGCCGGACGAGGAGTTCCGGTGCCGCAGAGAAGGATCGGATGAACAGCAGCCCGATCAACGCGCCCGCCGCCGCGTACCGGCGCCGCGACGACGCGAATGCCCCGTACCTGCTGAGCAGGACGCAGACGAGCACGAGCACGGCGATGGCGAGCATCGGCAACACCCGTGCGGGCCAGCGCAGCGGCCCGATCGCGCCAGGTCCCGCCGTCCACATCAGCGTCGCCACGCCGAACAGGGCGATGCCGCTCCACTCGCTCGCCGCCTTCGCCGCCGCCTTCCAATCGATGAAGGCCAGCGCCGGAACCACGAACCACGCGATGTAGACCATCGGCAGTGGTTGCACATGCCCCCACCACGCGGTGAACGCCGGAACCGTGCTCGGCAGACTGGCATTGAGCGATTCCGACCACGGCACCGTGAGGAACGGATCGTTGTGGATGGTCGAGACGTCACCGCGCCAGGTGGCCTGGGACGACAGCAGCAGCGGCAGATTCGCGATCAGCGAGGCCAGCGCGGCGAGACCGGCGGCGGTGAGCATCCGCAGCACCGGCACCCACTTGCGCTGATACAGGTACTCCCCGGCGGCCACGGCCACGATCATCAGCGCGGCTTCGACCGCCGGGAAGACGTATTGGATCGTCAGCGCCAGGTACAGGAACACGAACAGCGGGATCGGGCCGGATCGTTTGCGCGCGTAGAGCACCGCCGAGGCCCAGGCGTGCACGAGCCACGCGGTGCCCGTCTGGGAGGTGAACCAGCTCGCCTCGTCGAAGAACAGGAACCAGCCGCTGAAGGGGAACGCCACACCGGCCAGCGCCGCCCACGGCGCCCGCGCACCGTAGGCCAGGCAGATGCGGAACACGCCGAGCGCCGCGATCGCGGAGAACACGAACTTCACGGCCGTCGCGTAACCGGCCAGATTGTCGAACGAGGGCGCGAGCAGATACACCAGCAGCTGGGCCGGGTTGTAGAGCCCGGCCTCCTCGAGGCTGTAGTTGCCCGCCATCCATTCCCACGGGACCATCGCCGGGAACCGGCCGGCGCGGAGCTCGGCGCCGAGCAGCTGCCACATCGGCACGTACTGCGCCTCGGTATCGTCGGTGTAGAAATGGCGCGCGTCGCCGAGCAACACCGCGATGTACCCCGCCAGGACCGCGACAACGACAAGTCCTGCCCACCGCATCACTTGTTTTCGCGGTTCGAGCGCCGCGCGTACCCACACGAGCGCGGGAGCTTAGGGCATGGAGGTGAATCGGACAATGCCCCGCGTGGTGATGGACGTTTGACCAGCTCAGCTGTGGTTAGGTGGGGTCGACCGATGTTGATAGCATGGCGCAACCGTGCCGACCTTCGAGAGAGTCATCAATGCAGTTCGAAATCGTCGAGCGGGACGAGACCTGGGTGGCCGGTTTGCCGGTCCGCAGTCCCAAACGCGCACTCGGTAAGCTGCGCGACCACGACCTCGAAGCCGCCTGGTCGGCGGTCCTGCACCAGGATCTCGGCGGGCCACTGGCCAGCGCCTACACCGATTTCAGCGGCGAGCTGGGCACCTACAACACCCAGATCGTCGGCTATCAGTGCGATTCGCTCGACCAGGTCACCCGTGGCCATCTCGCCGCCCGGCTCCCGCGCGGCGCCTACGCCCGCTTCTCCTCGGTCGGTAACTTTCCCCAGGTGATGACGGATCTGTGGACCCAGATCGCCTACGCCGAGGAACACAACCAGATCAAACGCACCTTCACCGGCGATTTCGAGTGCTACCCGCACGCGTACAAGATCGACCTGTACCTGGCGGTCGATCCGCGATGACCTACACGATCGTGGTCCGCGGCGGGGCGCTCTACGGCGGCCTCGCCGTACCGCGCGTGCATCCCAGCTTCAAGGTCTCCAACAGCGATCTGATCGAGTTCCTCAAGGACCGGCTGCGCGACCGTCCCGGCGGGCGCGAACCGCTGCACACCGTTTACGTGCCGGACCCGGCGGGCAACTGGAACGCCCTCGTCGCTCGCGAATTCGCCATGCCCGACGAGGTTCCCGTCGGTGACCTCATGGTCAGCGTGCCCAAGGGTATCTACGCCCGCTTCGCGCCCAACGGCGACTACCACGACCCGGTCGAGGATGTGTGGGCCCAGGTCGACGACGCCACCGCCTCCGCCGAGATCTCGCGCGCCTACCGCGAGGAGATCGAGGTCTGGCACGGGCCGACCGACGTGGAACTGTTCGTCTCGATCCAAGTCGATAACTGACGGGTAGCTGCATTCGGACCGTACGGTCTGCGAAAATTTACTCAGTGCACCCTAACCGCTTCTGACCTGCGGTTATTTCAACTGGCTCAGAAGGTTTCCGGGAAATTAGCCACTTGTCTGGTGGATTCGTAACCGATGACGGATACTGCACCAGTCGGCATCTATGGGACGCCGACCCCTTGCGGGCGTGAAGCATGGAGTAGGAACCCGATGGCTGTCGATGCAGCATGCGGCGAAACGCGGTTGCGGCGGATTCACCGCCACACCACCGCGGTCGCGACGGCACGTTTTCGTGGGGTCGATCGCTAGATGAACGAACAAGCACCACAGACGGCGGACTACCGGCCACGTCTGCTCGATCCGCGCGACCCCACCGACCGGGCAACCTTGCGGCAGCTCGCCGACACCCCCGGTATCCAGACCGTCGACCTGCGCGCCGGACTGCGCGCCGAACTCGATCAGCTCACCGGCCCACCGCCGGGGCTCGACCCCGGCGAGGAACGGTGGGTGCACTACCCGTGGCGCAACGCGCTCGTCGCCGTCCTCGGGCCCGACGCCTTCGCCGCGATCCGCTCGGACCGCAACCGCAACAAGCTCACCCGAGACGAACAGCGGCGGCTGCGGGAACTGCGCGTCGGCGTCGTGGGGCAGAGCGTCGGCCATTCGGTGGCCTACACGCTGGCGCTCGAGGGCACCTGCGGGCTGCTGCGCCTGGCCGACTTCGACACCATCGAGCTGTCGAACCTCAACCGGGTCCCGGGCGGGCTGTTCGACGTCGGCGTGAACAAAGCGGTGGTCACCGCCCGCCGCATCGCCGAACTCGACCCGTACCTGCCGGTGGAGATCTGGCAGACCGGTGTGCTCACCGAGACCGCCGACGAATTCCTCGACGGGCTCTCCCTCGTCGTCGAGGAATGCGATTCGCTCGACATCAAATTCGCGGTCCGCGAGGCCGCCCGCCGCAGGCGCATCCCGTTGCTGATGGACACCAACGACCGCGGCCTGTTCGACGTCGAACGCTACGACCTCGAACCCGGCCGCGAACCCTTCCACGGTCTGCTCGGTGCGACCACCGGCGCCCAGCTCGCCGGTCTGGACACCAGGTCCAAGGCGCCACACGTGCTGCGCATCCTCGACCCGGCCCAGCTGTCCGCGCGGATGGCCGCCAGCCTGGCCGAGGTCGGCGAAACCATCACCACCTGGCCGCAATTGGGTGGTGAGGTGCAGCTGGGTGCCGCGATCGTCAGTGCGGCGGTCCGCCGGATCGGGCTCGGGGTGAAGCTGTCGTCGGGTCGAACACGTATCGACCTCGAGGCCGCCCTCGATTCGCTCGCCGAACCCGGCTACCTCGACGACGAGGCCGACGACCACGCCACCGAACTCGACGACGAGCCACCGCCCGCCGACACCATCGGCGCGATCCTCGCCTGCGCGCAGCGCGCGCCCTCGGGTGGCAATGTGCAGCCGTGGATCCTGCGCGGCGACGACGAGCTCATCGAGATCGCCCTCGATCCGACGGACACGACGGCGATGGACGTCGACCTGCGCGGCAGCGCGGTCGCCGTCGGTGCCGCGCTGTACAACGCCACTGCGGCGGCCGCCGCTCACGGTTTGCTCAGCGACACGCAACTGCTCGTCGACGAGCCGTCGGCACCCCTGGTCGCCCGCCTGCGACTGCGTCCCGGCACCGACGCCGAGCTCGCCGCCGACTACCCGCTCGCCTGCGCGCGCCACACCAATCGGCGCCTCGGCAATGCCGCCGACCTCCCGGATTCGGTGCTGCCCGCCCTCGCTCGAGCAGCGGGCGAGCAGGCGATCGTGCACGCGATCACCGGGCGCGAACGCCTCGCCGAGGCCGCGGATCTGCTCGGTGCCAGCGATCGCGTCCGCTATCTCACCCCGCAGCTGCACCAGCAGCTCTACGCCGAATTGCGCTGGCCGGGCGAGGATATCCGCACCGGCATCGACGTGCGGACCCTCGACCCGGCACCGGACGAACTCGCGAAACTCCAGGTCGGCAGCCGCAGCGATGTGATGGCCCGGTTGCGTGAGTGGTCGGCAGGCACCGCGCTCGGCGAATTCACGGTCGATCGGGTGCGGTCGAGTTCCGCGCTGGTCGCCGTCGGGTTCCGGAAACGCGGCGGCGGCGCACCGGATCTCGCCGACTACGCGCGGGCCGGTGCCGCCGTCGAAAAGGTCTGGTTGCGGGCGCAACTGCTGGGGCTGGCGGTGCAGCCGGTGTCTCCGGTGTTCCTGTACGCGAACCGGCCCGAGGATTTGCGCCGCGTTTCTCCCGAGTTCACAGATACACTTGCCAGCATTCAGAGGCGTTTCCTGGACATCATGGAAATCTCTGAGGATGAGAACGTGGCATTGGTTCTTCGTCTGAGCTACGCCGCCGCTGCGAGCGTTCGCAGTCGACGGTTGCCGGTGCCTGGCAGTAGGAACGACGGATAGCGCGGATCGGAGACAGCGTGCATCGGCAATCGCTCGACTCACTGGTGACCGAGGTCGCCTCCGAGTTGATGGGTGTCGACGCCACGACCATGGTGGCGGCGAGCGAGCGGGTGCTCGCCGCACTCGTCGAACATTTCGACGTCGATTTCAGCTATCTGCGCCATACCGACCGCACCCGCCGCGCCACCGTGCTCGTCGCCGAATGGCCGCAGCGCGCGGATACTCCGGTGCCCGACCCGTTACGGGTGGTGGAGTTCGACAAGGCCGACTCGGTATTCCGCGCTCTCGAATTCGCCACCGAACCGCTGATCGTCCGGCCCGGTAACGACAGCGAGGACTACCAGGAAACGATCCGCAAATCCTCCGGCATCCCGCAGGTCGCCATGGCCTGTGTGCCGCTGGTTTCGCGGGGTGAGTCCACCGGTGTGCTCGGCTTCGTGAAGATGGGCGACCGTACCTGGACCAAGCGCGAACTCAATGTCCTCAAGGCGATCGCCGCACTGTTCGCGCAACTGCAGGCGCGCGTGGTCGCCGAGGAGAAGCTGCGCTATATCGCCCTGCACGACGATCTCACCGGCCTGGCCAACAGGCGCGCCCTGCTCGAATACATGGAACGCAGGCTCGCGCCCGAAAACCCGGGCCCCGTCGCCACCTTCTTTCTCGATCTCGACCGGCTCAAGGCCCTCAACGATTTCCTCGGCCACAGCGCGGGCGACAATTTCATCCGCACTCTCGCCCGCAGGCTGAAACAGAACCTCGGGCCCGACGACATGATCGCCCGCCTCGGTGGCGACGAATTCGTGATCGTGCCCGCCGAACCGATGGACGCGGTCGCCGCTGAACTCGAGGCCGCGCGCATTCAGCAACTCATCGGGCGCCGGGTCTCGGTGGGCCAGGAGTCGGTGAGCCGTGGCGTGAGTGTCGGTGTGGCGCTGGGCATTCCGGGTGAGACTTCGGTGTCGGATGTCCTGCGCCGAGCCGACCACGCGCTCCTGTCCGCCAAATCCGGTGGGGGCAACGGTGTCGCGGTGTTCACCGACGCCATGCGCGCGCAGTTCGAACTCCAGGACGATGTGGAGCTGAACCTGCGCAGCGCGGTCTCCGACGGGTCGCTGATCCTGCACTACCAGCCCGAGGTCGATCTGCGCACCGGCCGGATCGTGGCGCTCGAGGCGCTGGTGCGCTGGCAGCATCCCACCCGTGGCCTGTTACCGCCCGGCGCGTTCGTGTCGGTGGCCGAGGCGACCAACCTGGCGGGCGAGCTCGGCCGCTGGGTGATCCGTTCGGCCTGTTCCCAATTCGCCGACTGGCGGCGGCGTGGCCTGGCGGCCAATGTCGTCATCCGGATCAATGTGTCGCCGGTGCAGCTGGTGAGCGCCGATTTCGTCGAGCGGATCGAGGACATCCTCCGCCTGTTCGAGATCGACGGCAGCTCGGTGTGCCTCGAAATCACCGAACACGTTGTCGTGCAAGACCTCGTGCGCACCCGGGTGACCCTGCGCGGGTTGAAGCGGATGGGCGTGCAGATCGCCATCGATGACTTCGGCACCGGTTACAGCTCGCTGTCGCATCTGAAGGCCCTGCCGGTGGACGCGGTGAAGATCGACCGGGGTTTCGTGCAGCGCCTCGGCGACAGCAACGACGACCTCGCCATCGTGAAATCCATTATCGGCCTGGCCGGTTCGTTCGGGCTCGGCGTGGTCGGCGAGGGTGTGGAGACCCCCATGGCGGCCCGGACCCTTGTCGGTCTCGGCTGCTATCGCGCCCAGGGCTTCCTGATCGCACGACCGATGCCCGCCGAGGAAGTCGAGGTTCAGCTTCGGGAGGGGCGTATTCCGCTCGATCTCGATCTCCCACGTGCCGGACGCGGCGTGGCACCCAGCTGAATGACCGCCGACGGGTGGTTACTGGTCGAGACCCTCACCGAGGATCTCGAACCGGCTCTTGTCGCCGACGACGCGCGGATCAGGGAATGGATCGCCCCCCAACGCTGGTCGCGCGCGATCGGCCCCGCCAAGGCGAAACTGCTGCGTGACGCGGTACGCGGCGGGGAATCCGCGCGCCTGGGCGATAACGTCGTTGTCGTCGAACCCGTGCGGTGCGCACTGGGCGGGACACACGGCGTCCAGGTCTGGATCGGGCCCGCCGACGCGCCTGTGCCGCCACGCCGTCACGTCGCCGCCTGGGATTGGGACGCCCGCACCGAACTCGCCCATCACGGGCCGGGTCTGGAGGAACTGATCTTCGCGCGCGAGCCCGGGGCCGTGCGGGTGGTGCGCACACCGCCCGAGGCGTTCGGGCGCATGGTCCGTTTCGACGGCCGGGTCGACTATTTCGCGATGGCCAGCACTCTCGAGCCCGGTGGGCGCTGGCAGGGAGTGGTCGACGTGCTCGGCGACGACGAGCAGGTCCGCCGGTTCCAGATGGTGGCGCGGGCCCGGCCGGAGCTGCGCCGGGTGAGCGGGTTGATGCACGCCGTCCCCGAACTCGGCGGCGAAACGGTCGACCTCGAGGTCGCGATGCTGCGCGCCGTGTCCAAGGGAGTGGATGTCGGTGCCGGGCTGATCCTGCTCGCCAGCGGCGTCATCTACGAATGGGTGGCTGATCCACCGCCGCCGCTGGATCGCTGGGCCGTCGAACGACCGACCATCGATCCCGCCGATCTGATCGCGTTGCGTGCCGCCTGCGCCGAGCTGGTGCACGCTCCGGACACCACGCGGCGCCTCACGCTGCGGGTGCGCTTCGCCGAGGGCGAGTGGATCCGCGCGCACGCCGAGCTGGCGACGGTTACCACTGCCGCCACCGGCCACGGATTGCTCCGGGTGCGGCCCTCCGTCGACGGCGAATCGGGTTAAGCGGCTCTTTCACGGGTGTTCACCTGCCATTCCACGGGCATGAGCCGCGAGTAACCCGGACGGCTGGACCATCGGCATGTGCGCATCGTGCAGCTAGCGAACTTCTACGGCCCACGATCCGGTGGGTTGCGCACCGCGCTGCACCACCTGGGGGAAGGGTATGTGGCCGCCGGACACGAGGTGGTGCTGATCGTGCCTGGCCCGCGCCGCAGCGAGGAAGTACTGTCCACCGGCGCTTTGCGAATCACCTTGCCCGCGTTCGGTATTCCGTTCACCGGCGGGTACCGCGCGGCCGACCCGCGGGCGGTGGCCGACGTACTCGCCGGGCTGCGGCCCGACGTGCTCGAGGTGTCCGACCGGCTCACCCTGCGCGGCTTCGGACGGTGGGCCGGGCGGCGCGGCGTGACCAGCGTGATGATCTCGCACGAACGGCTAGACCGGTTGCTCGGCCAGGTGCTCCCCGGGCCCGCCGCCCGGCGCTGCGCCGACGTGGCCAACCGGCGCACCGCCGACGACTACGACATGGTCGTGTGCACCACCGATTTCGCCCGCGAGGAGTTCCTGCGGATCGGTGCACCCAATGTCGAACTCGTCCCGCTCGGTGTGGACCTCGACCTGTTCAGCCCGCGCAAGCGCGACCGTCGGCTCCGTGCCGACCTCGGCGTGGACGGTTACCCACTGCTCGTGCACTGCGGGCGGCTGTCGGTGGAGAAACGGGTTGACCGCAGCATCGAGGCGATCGGCGCCCTGCACCGCGCGGGCATGCCGACCCGCCTGGTCGTCGCGGGCGACGGCCCCCGCCGCGAATCCCTCGAACGCCGCGCCCGCACCCTGCCGCCCTTGCCCGGCGGCGAACCCGCCGTGCACTTCACCGGTTTCATCAGCGACCGCGCCGAGGTGGCGACCCTGCTCGCCACCGCCGACGTCTCCCTGGCCCCCGGCCCCCACGAAACCTTCGGCCTCGCCGCCCTGGAAGCCCTGGCCGCGGGCACCCCCGTGGTGGCCAGCCGCTCCTCGGCCCTGGCCGACATCATCACCGCCGAATGCGGCGCCGTAGCCGCCGACCGCCCCCGAGCCTTCGCCCGAGCCGTCACCGATGTCCTCGCCATGCCGACCACCGACCGTCGCCAAGCCGCCCGCCACCGCGCCGAACAATTCACCTGGCCCCGGGCGGTGGCAGGCATGCTCGCGGTCCTGAACCGCTGACCTACTCCAGCCGGACTACTTCCAGGTCTCGAGCAGACGGGTCGCTTCAGTCGCGAGCGCCGCCTGGAGGAAGGGGCCGAAGCTGATCCGGGCTACCCCGAGCTCGGCGAAATAGGACTTGGCGGGAGTTCCGGGTTGGCCGATCGCGTTGACCGGGCGCGGCAGTTCGGTGGTGAGGCGGCGAAGGGTTTCGTCGCTGTGGCGGCCGACGGGGTAGAGCACATCGGCGCCCGCTTCGGCGGCGAGGGACAGGCGGGCGACGGCACGGTCGACGCGGTCGGGTTCCTCGCCGTCCTGACGCAGGAACAGGTCGGTGCGGGCATTGACGACCACGTGCACGCCGGTGGCGTCGGCGGCCTCGCGCAGGCCGCGCACCAGGTCGGCGTGCTCCTGGGCCTCGCGCAGCCGCTTGCCCTCGCTGTGCACGGTGTCCTCGATATTGAGGCCGACGGCACCCGCACCGAGCAGGCCGTCGATGAGCTGCAACGGTTCGAGGCCGTACCCGGATTCGATGTCGACCGACACCGGCACCTCCACCGAGGCGGTCACCTGCGCGACACGCGCGAGCAGCTCGTCGAAGCTCATCCCCTCACCGTCGGGGCGTCCGATCGAGTCGGCGACCGGGTGACTGCCCATCGTCAGTCCCGAAAAGCCCGCACTCACAGCGACATTCGCCGACCAGGCGTCCCACACCGTAGGCAGGACCACCGGGTCGCCGGGACGGTGCAGCGCGAGCAGGGACTTGGCGCGGGTCTCGAGTGAAGTCATACCGCGATGATGCCCCAGCCGTGCGGCAGTGGCTAGGCGCAGCCACTTTTCGGTGGGCAGTTCAGGTGTACGTCGAGCACGCGCGCGCCGGGCCCCTCCGCGCCGAGGCGGTCGTGTTCGTTGACGAGCTTGCACGAACCCAGCGACAGGCAGCCGCAGCCGATGCAACCGGTGAGATTGTCGCGCAGGCGCGTGAGCTGGGTGATTCGTTCGTCGAGGTCCGCACGCCAGGTGGTCGACACGGCCTCCCAATCGCGTCGGGTCGGTGTGCGGCCCTCGGGCAGCCGGTCGAGCGCGGAGCGGATATCGCTGAGCGGGATGCCGACGCGCTGGGAGATGCGGATGAACGCCACCCGCCGCAGCGTCTCGCGTGCGTAGCGGCGTTGATTGCCACTGGTTCGACGACTCGTTATGAGACCTTCGCGTTCGTAGAAGTGCAACGCGGACACTGCAACTCCACTACGCTCGGAGAGCTGCCCGGGGGTCAGCTCCTTCGTTTGCCAATCGGCCGTCGTCATTTCCTGTCTCCTCCCGCTTTCACCTCAACCATACTTGAGGTACTTGTGTGGTGTACGAAAACGGGGTGACTCGGTGCGGGTCTTCCTGGCAGGCGCGCCCCGCTCGCATTACGGTTTCGGCATGGGAACGGACTCGCGCCTGGCTGTCACCTCCGAGGTCGGCACATTGCGCACGGTGCTGCTGCACCGGCCCGGCGATGAGCTACGCAGGCTCACCCCGAGCAACAACGATCAGCTGCTCTTCGACGGCATCCCCTGGGTGGAACGCGCCCAGGAGGAACACGACGCCTTCGCCGCCGTCCTGCGCGGGCGCGGCGTGGAGGTGCTGCTGCTCGCCGACCTGCTCACCGAAACACTCGCGACCAGCGGCGCCGCCCGTATCCAGGGCATCTCCGCCGCCGTCGACGCGCGCAGGCTCGGCCACGATCTCGCCGACCAGCTCGCCGCCGAACTCCGCAAGGTCGAGGCCCCCGAACTGGCCGACATCCTCATGGCCGGAATGACTTTCGACGAACTGCCGTTCGGTCCCGACTCCACGTCGCTGGTGCGGCGGATGCATCACGGTGCCGATTTCGTCATCGACCCGCTGCCCAACCTGCTGTTCACCCGCGACTCGTCGTTCTGGGTCGGTCCCAAGGTGGCGATCACCTCCCTCGCGCTGCCCGCGCGCAGTCGCGAAACCTCCATCACCGACCTCGTCTACGCCTTCCACCCTCGTTTCCTCGGCGTGCGCCGGGCCTACGAATCACACACGGCCCCCATCGAAGGCGGTGATGTGCTGTTGCTCGCTCCCGGCGTCGTCGCGGTGGGCGTTGGCGAGCGAACCACCCCCGCCGGCGCGGAAGCGTTGGCGCGCAGTCTTTTCGACGACGACCTCGCGCACACCGTGCTGGTGGTGCCGATCGCCCAGAACCGCGCGACCATGCACCTGGACACCGTGTGCACCATGGTCGACACCGATGCGGTGGTGATGTACCCAGGCGTCCGGGAAACCTTGCAGGCGTTCACGATTCGCCGCGAGGACGGCTTCGCCGGACGTGGTGACACCGAACGCATCAGCATCAGCGGCCCCGAACCGTTCCTGCCCGCCGCTGCCGCCGCGATGGGCATCCCGACCCTGCGGGTGATCGACACCGGCCGCGACGGACCCGCCGCCGAACGCGAGCAGTGGGACGACGGCAACAACACCCTCGCGCTCGCCCCCGGCGTCGTGGTGGCCTACGAACGCAACGAGATGACCAACTCCCGCCTGACCGACGCGGGGATCGAGGTGCTCACCATCCAGGGTTCGGAGCTGGGGTCCGGGCGCGGCGGCCCCCGATGCATGTCCTGCCCGCTGTCCCGAGACGAGGTGTGATGTTCCACGTCGAGCTGTCCGCCGATTCCACCCAGCCGCCCTACGAACAGTTGCGCATGGCGGTGATCGAACAAGTCCGCGCGGGCACGCTCACGGCGGGCACCAAGATCCCCACCGTGCGGGCGCTGGCCGCCGACCTCGGCATCGCACCGAACACCGTCGCCCGCGCCTACCGCGAACTCGAGGCCGACGGTGTCCTCGAAACCCGTGGCCGCCAGGGCTCTTTCATCGCGTCGTCGGGCGACCCCACCCGCGATATCGCCGGCCGCGCCGCCGTCGAATACGTGACGACCATCCGCAGGCTCGGCCTCGCCGACAGCGACGCCATCGACTTCGTCCACCGTGCGCTCGGCTGAGGTGTCAGCGCCAGCTCGGTAACCAGAGGTGGTCCTGCCAGGTGGCGGGGCTGATCGGCATCCCGGTGAGAATGGGCCACAGCCAGACGAAATTCGCGATCACCAGGCCCAGGTAGATGGAGACGATCAGCAGCCCGAGGGCGTAGCGCTCGTCGACCGGGGCGGGCAGGTAGGTGCCCGTCGGGCTGCGCGGTATCCCCACTGGCCGCGACGAACCGAGGATGTCGCCGAGGACAAGCGCGATACCCATCACGAGGAACGGGGCGAGCACGACGGCGTAGAAGAAGTACATCTGCCGGTCGAGGGTGAGGAACCAGGGCAGCAGACCGGCGCCGTAGCCGACGAGCACCGCCGCGTACCGCCAGTCCCGCCGGGTGACGCTGCGCCAGATCATCCAGCCCAGCGCAGGCAGCGCGAGCCACCACAGCGCCGGGGTGCCGATGGCCATCACGGCCTTCACACACTGCGCCTCGCCGCATCCGGTGACGGTGCCGTCGGCGTAGTAGTAGAGCATCGGGCGCAGACCCATCGGCCAGGTCCACGGCTTGGATTCCCACGGGTGGTGATTGCCCGCCGAATTGGTGAGAGTCGAATGGAAGTCCAGGGTTTCGCCCTGGTAGTACCAGAGCGAGCGCAGGGCGTCGGGCAGGAACGCGAATGCCCCACCGGTGCCGATCTGATTGCCGACCGCGTGCCGGTAGGTCCCGGTCTCGCTGGCGAACCACGCCCAATACGACGACAGGTACACCACGAGTGGAATGACGACGAGGGCGTACAGCGCGGGCCCCACATCGCGCACCAGCGTGCCGACCCACGGCCTGCGCACCCCGTACGCGCGCCGGGCGCTCACGTCGAACGCCACGCTCATCAGCCCGAAGAACATGATGAAGTAGATGCCCGACCATTTGGTTCCACAGGCCAGACCGAGCAGCACACCGGCGCCGAAACGCCACCAGCGCACCCCCAGCCGTGGTCCCCAGTCGGTGAGCCCGATGCGACCGGCCAGGTCGGCGGCGGCCATGCGCTCACGCACCTCGTCGCGATCGACGATCAGGCAGCCGAACGCGGCGGTGACCAGCAGTGCCATGAAGATGTCGAGCATGCCGATGCGTGAGGACACGAAGGTCAGGCCGTCGGCGATGAGCAGGATGCCCGCGAACGCGCCGATCAAGGTGGAGCGCGACATCCGGCGCACGATCCGGATCACCAGCAGCACCAGCACGGTGCCCGCCAGGGCGGCGGTGCCGCGCCAGCCCCAGGCGTTGTAGCCGAACAGGGCCTCGCTGAGGGCGATGAACTGTTTGCCGACCGGGGGGTGCACCACCAGGCCGTAGGCGGGGTTGTCCTCGACTCCGCCGCCGGTGACCATCTGCCAGGCCTGCGGGGCGTAGTGCTTCTCGTCGAAAACCGGTGTGCGCGCGTCGGTGGGAGAGTTCAGGTTCAGGAAGCGGGTGACGCCCGCGATCACCGTGAGCACCAGGGTGACCGCCCAGCCCCGCGCGGTGTCGAGCGGCCCGAAATCGGGGGCGGGTCGCAGCGGCACCGGGCTCACCACGGCCGACACCGGGCGCGTCGAACGGGCTTCGGTCACCGGGATCACGCCCCGATCGTAGGCGGTGCCACCGACTCGGGCCGAGCCGACACCGGTCGGGACCGGGTCACCTGACAGAATGGACGTCGCGCCATCCACTGGCACCGCGCGCCGCACGCACCGCCTGCGGCCGAACTCCCGGAGAGGCGGAACCCCACCGTGTTGGTCCTAGCGGCAACCCCGATGGGCGATATCGGCGATGCGTCGCAGCGTCTGCGCGACGCGCTCGGCACGGCCGATGTGGTCGCCGCCGAGGACACCCGACGCACCAGATCGCTCGCCAAGGCTCTCGGTGTGGAGATCACCGGCCGCGTCGTCAGCTTCTACGACCATGTCGAGACCGCCCGCATTCCCGCCCTGCTCGACGACATCGCGAGCGGGCTCACCGTGCTTCTGGTGACCGACGCGGGTATGCCGTCGGTGAGCGACCCCGGTTATCGACTGGTGGCCGCCGCGGTGGAACGCGACCTGCCCGTCACCTGCCTGCCCGGCCCGTCGGCCGTCACCACCGCGCTCGCCCTGTCGGGCCTGCCGGTCGAACGGTTCTGCTTCGACGGTTTCGCACCGCGCAAAGGCGGCCAGCGCCGGGAGTGGTTGCGCACCTTGGCGTCCGAACAACGCGCCTGCGTCTTCTTCGAAGCACCCCACCGCCTCGCCGACTGCCTCGCCGACGCCGTCACTGTCCTCGGCCCCGACCGCCGCGCCGCCGTCTGCCGCGAACTCACCAAAACCTACGAAGAAGTCGTCCGCGGCACCCTCGGCGAACTCGCCGAATGGGCGGTCGACGGCGCGCGCGGCGAAATCACCGTGGTTCTCGAAGGCGCCCAACCGGTTTCGGCCGAACCGGCCCAACTCGTCGACGAAGTCGAAACCCTCGTCGCGAGCGGTATGCGCCTCAAAGACGCCTGCGCGGAAGTATCGGCAGGCCGAGGCGCCTCCCGCCGCGAACTCTACGACGCCGTACTCGCCGCCCGCTCCGCCGAGTGACAACGAAAGCTATTCCTCGGCAATAGCTTTCGATCATACGATTGATCTGTCCGATTAGCTGTTCGTCTCGGTCGCGGAATAGGGTTCAGCTATGTCCGAGCGACCAACGAGTCCGCATGACGCAGTGTGCCGCCGGGTCCTCGGCCGACCCGAGGACGCCGCCTCCGAGCTGCGCGCGATATTGCCGGAAGAGTTTGCCGCCCTGGTCGACTGGACGTCACTGAAACAGCTGCCGACGGGTTTCGTTTCGGCTCACCTGACAGCGCGCTACAGCGACCTGCTGTATTCCATATCTGTAGCGGGTCAGGAAACCTACCTCTACTGCTTGATCGAACACCAAAGCAGCACAGACAAATTGATGGCGCTGCGCTTGATGGAGTACATGGTGGCGATCTGGACTCGCTATGCCGCCAAAAATCCCGGAACTATCACGCTGCCGTTGATTGTCCCGCTGGTGATCCACGCGGATCCGAAAGGACGGTGCTGGTCGGCGGCCACCGACTTGTCGGAACTGTTCGCACTCACCCCGCGGATGCGAGCGGCGATGGGCGAGCTGGTGCCCAGAATGCGGTACTTGCTCGACGATATCGTTGCCACCGACCTACCCGAACTACGCAAACGTCAACTCACCCCCGCCGTATTGGTGATGCTGTACGCGCTGAAGGTGGCTCCCGGCCGCCACGATGCGGCCGCACGACTGTTGCCGCTGGTAGACGACGTGGCGGCGATGTTCGCCGGTCCGAACGGACGCAGCGACCTCCAAGCCCTGGTGGAGTACATTATTACTGTCAGCGATACGGACCCGTCGGGATTCGATCCGTTGTTCGATCGCCTGGGAGCGCAGGCGAAGGAGGTCGTCGTGACAACCGCAGAAAAGCTGATCGCTCGAGGCGAAGCCCGAGGCGAGGTCAGGGGCCGGGTGAATACTTTGCTCCGGCAGCTCGATCGCAAGTTCGGCGGGGTTCCCGAAACGGTTGTTGCCCGGGTGCGGGCGGCAGACACTGCCGAACTGGACCGGTGGACCGATCAGATTCTGACCGCAACGACGCTCGACGAGACCCTCAGCTGAAATAGCAGTTTTCTGGCTACTCCTTCGGCTCCACGTACCGGGGGAACACCGGTTCCGGGGCCGGGAGGTCGGTTCCGGGGGCGAGGGGGGTGGGGATGTCGGCGAAGGTGCGGGCCTCCTGGCCGAGGAGGTCGAGGATCTTCGCGGCGGAGCCGGGCATCACCGGCTGGACCAGGATCGCGACGATGCGGACCACCTCGAGGGTGACGTAGAGGACCGTCGCCATGCGGGCCAGGTCTTCCTCGGTGCCCGACTTGCGCAGGGCCCAGGGGGCATTGGCGGAGAAGTAGCGGTTGGTCTCGCCGAGGGTGAGCCAGACGGCTCCCAGGGCCAGGTGCATCTGCTGGGCGTCGAATTCGGTGCGGCACTTGTCGAGCAGGCCCGCCGCGCGGTCGAGCAGGGCGCGGTCGTCGGCGGTGAATTCGCCCGGCGTGGGGACCTTGGCGTCGCAGTTCTTGTTGACCATGGTCAGGCTGCGCTGCACCAGGTTGCCGAATTCGTTGGACAGGTCGCTGTTGATGCGGCCCGCGATGGCCTCGTTGCTGTAACTGCCGTCCTGGCCGTAGGAGATCTCGCGCAGCAGGAAGAAGCGCACCTGGTCGAGGCCGTAGGTGGAGACCAGTTCGAGCGGGTCGACGATATTGCCCGTCGACTTCGACATCTTCTCGCCCTTGTTGTACAGGAACCCGTGCACGAACACGCGCTCCGGCAGTTCGATGCCCGCCGACATCAGGAACGCGGGCCAGTACACCGTGTGGAAGCGGGTGATGTCCTTGCCGATGATGTGCACGTTCGCCGGCCAGAACTTGCGGAACCGCTCGGAGTCGGTATCCGGGAAGCCCACGCCGGTCAGGTAATTGGTGAGCGCGTCGACCCACACGTACATCACGTGATCGGGATGACCGGGCACCGGAACACCCCAGTCGAAGGTGGTGCGCGAGATCGACAGGTCTTTGAGCCCGGCCTTGACGTAGCTCACGATCTCGTTGCGCCGGGTGGCCGGGGCGATGAACTCCGGATGCGTCTCGTAGAGCTCGAGCAGTTTGTCCTGGTACTGCGAGAGCTTGAAGAAGTAGTTCGACTCCTCGGTCCAGGTGACCGGGGTCTGCGTCTCGGTGGACACGCGGGTGCCGTCGTCGAGGAGGGTGGTCTCCTCCTCGGTGTAGAACGCCTCGTCGCGCACCGAGTACCAGCCGGAGTAGTTGTCGAGGTAGATGTCGCCGTTGGCGAGCATGCGCTCCCAGATGGCGACGCTCGCGGCCTTGTGGTCCTCGTCGGTGGTACGGATGAAGCGGTCGAAGGAGACGTCGAGGGCCTTGTCCATGGCCTCGAACACGTCGGAGTTGCGTGCGGCGAGTTCCTGGACCGGAACGCCTTCGGCGGCCGCGGTCTGCTGCATCTTCTGGCCGTGCACGTCGGTGCCGGTCATGAAGAACACGTCGTAGCCGTCGAGACGCTTGAAGCGGGCAAGCGCGTCGGTGGAGATGTACTCGTACGCGTGCCCCATATGCGGTGCACCGTTCGGGTAGGCGATGGCCGTTGTGATGTAGAAGGCCGGCTGCTGCTCGCTTCGCTCGCTCATGATGGCAACTACTGTAATCCGCGTGGCAAACCAGAATCGTCCGGCTCCGCCTCCTCCCGCACCGCTCGCACCGCTGATCGACGCGCACACCCACCTCGACGCCTGCGGCGCGACCGATGCCGCCTCGACCACCGCGATCGTCGACCGGGCCGCCGCCGTCGGTGTGGGCCATGTGGTGACGGTCGCCGACGACCTCGCCGCCGCGCAGTGGGCGGTCCGGGCCGCGCACTGGGACCCGCGCGTGTACGCGGCCGTCGCGCTGCACCCCACCCGCGCCAACGCCCTCGACGACAAGGCCATGGCCGAACTGGAGAACCTCGCCACCGATCCCCGCGTCGTCGCGATCGGTGAGACCGGCCTGGACTACTACTGGCCGGGCAAACTCGACGGTTGCGCCGACATCGAGACCCAGATCGAGGGTTTCCGCTGGCACATCGACCTGGCCAAGCGGGTGCGCAAGCCGCTGATGATCCACAACCGCGAGGCCGACCACGACCTGCTCACGGTGCTGCTCGACGAGGGCGCCCCCGACACCGTGATCTTCCACTGCTTCTCCTCGGACGCGAACATGGCGCAGGCATGTGTGGCCGAGGGGTATGTGCTCAGTTTCTCGGGAACGGTGAGTTTCAAGAACGCGCACGAATTACGTGAGGCGGCCAAGCTGGTACCCGACGATCAGATCCTGGTCGAAACCGACGCGCCGTATCTGACGCCGCATCCGTATCGGGGGGCACCGAACGAGTCGTACTGCCTGCCGTACACGGTGCGCGCGCTGGCCGAGATCCGCGAACAGGACCCGGTCGAATTGGCGGAGACCACCACGGCCAATGCCCGAAGGCTCTATCGCATTCGCTGAGTCCCTTTCGCCCTGTTGTCAGGGGGCTGGACGATAAACGTGTTTCGGCTCACATTTCTGTGTCGAAGCCGTTATCTACCTGCGATGTCTATATCGAATCGTGATGTGTGGTCCCGCTGATCGGGCGGCACCCTGTTGTCCCATGTCGACATGCTCGTTATCGTTCCGTAACCATGTCGGCTTTCGCACGGATCAACTCGTCCCGCTCGCCGCTGCTGTACGCGGCGGCGGCGGCCCTGTTGCTGGTGTTGCTCGTCGGCGCCTCGATGGCCATCGTCAACCACAAGACGGTGGCGATCGTGGTCGACGGAGAACGCGTCGAGCTCACCACCATGTCGCGCGATGTGCGCGCGATCCTCGACGACGCGGGCTACGAACTCACCGAACACGACGACGTCCGCCCGTCGGCGGGCACGAAGGTGTCCGACGGCGCGACCATCACCCTCAACCGCGGCCGCGAGATCACGGTGATCGTCGACGGCGCCGAACGCAAGGTGTGGACCACCGGCATCACCGCCGGTGAGGCGCTCGCGCAGATGCAGATCCCGGCCGACACCCACGTGGTGCCCACCCGCACCGAGAAGCTGCCGCTGGCCGGTGCCGCGCTGAGCGTGTACACCCCGCGCACCGTCACCGTCGTCGACGGTGGTGGCGAACCGGTCGACGTGCGCCTGGCCGCCCCGACCGTCGGCGATTTCCTCACCGCCGCGGGCATCCCGCTCAAAGACCAGGACTTCGCCGAGCCCGCCGCGAGCACCCCGCTCACCGGCGATATGAAGGTCACCGTCACCCGTCAGCGCGTCGAGGAGCGCACCGAGACCCTGCCGCTGGAACCCACCGAGCAGGTGATCGAGGACGTCACGATGAACATGAGCCGCACCGTCGTGGAGAACCCCGGTGCGCCCGGCCTGCACGAGGCGACTTTCGCGGTGACCATGATCAACGGGGTGGAAGCCCATCGCGTGCAGACCAATTCGAAGGTCATCACCCCGGCTCAGCCCAAGACCATCCGCAAGGGCGCCAAGCCGGGCACCGAGGTACCGCCGGTCCGCGACGGCGACATCTGGGACGCGCTGGCCAAGTGCGAGTCGACCGGCAACTGGTCGATCAACACCGGCAACGGCTACTACGGCGGCATCCAGTTCGACCAGAGCACCTGGGAACGCCAGGGCGGCCTCAAGTACGCCCCCCGCGCCGACCTGGCCACCCGCGAGGAACAGATCGCCATCGCCGAAGTGACCCGCGCCCGCCAGGGCTGGGGCGCCTGGCCCGCCTGCACCGGCCGCCTCGGCCTGAGCTGATCAGGTAAGTCGCTGTCACGGCGGGGGATTGCCGTGCGGTAGCGTGCTCTCGTTTCGCCGGGTCTGCTGTGCTCGTGCGGCGGGGTCGGCTTCGGACGAGTCGACGGGTGGTTGAGATGCGCGGTGTTTCGGCGTTGCGATGCGCTGCTGCGGCGGTGGCAGTTTCGGTGGGACTCGGAATCTGTGCGCCGGGTGCGCGCGCGGAGTCGCCCGGGGAGGTGCTCGCGGTGATGCCCGCAGTGCTGCGCGGGCTGGACGCCGAGATCATCGACTACTCGACCAGGGGAGTCGGCGGGACGACCCAGCCGGCCAGCGGCGTGCTGTATCTGCCCGACGGCACCGCGCCCGAGGGCGGCTGGCCGATCGTCGCCTATGACCACGGCACCACCGGGCTCGGTTCCGGCTGCGGTGGGCAATCGGAACCGGCGGGGGCGCCGTGGCCGGAATCGCAAGTGGGACAAGACGAATTCATCCGGCACGTTGTGTCGCGCGGGTTCGCGGTGGTTGCCCCGGATTATCTGGGGCTCGGTCGGTTCGACACCGGGCCGCATCCGTACCTCGACATCGATACCGAGGCGACCGCCACGCTGGATCTGCTGCGCGCCGCCCGGTCGGTGCATCCGGAGCTCTCGGCGGTGTGGCTGGCATCGGGCATGTCGCAGGGTGGGCATGCCGCGCTTGCCACCGCACACCGGCAGGCGAGCTACGCGCCGGAGCTGGATTTCCGTGGCACCATCGCCGTCGATCCGGCCTCGGATGTGGAGAAGGTCGCCCCGCTGCTCGGCCCGGGTAACCCGGACCGCGTGAGCGGCGGCACCCTCGGTTTCTCGGCGAGCATTCTCGCCGGCTTGCGTGCGGCCCGGCCGGAGGCGCAGGTCGACAGCTACCTCAGCCCGCTCGGTCGGCAGGTGCTCGACGAGATCGGCACGCTGTGCCAGGACGCCATCGACGACCGGGTCGCCGATCTCTACCTCGGCGACCTGCTGTCGCGCTCGCTCGGCGAGGAACCGCTGCGCTCGGTGATGACCGACTACATGGCCGTGCCCACCAGCGGTTACGACGCACCGATCCTGCTGCTGGTGAACGCCACCGACCGGACGGTGCCGTCCCCGCTGCACGCGGCGCTCGCGGCGCAGTTCGCCGCGGGCGGCGTGGCATTCGAGACGGTGGTCGGCACGGGGAGTCATACCCAGCTGAGCCCGGCGATGTGGGTGGCTATCGATCAATTCCTGGCTCGAGCACGCTGATCCCGACCACCTATCTGTACACTCGTCCAAGTTCATGATCCCCCTGGTGGAGAGACGAGTCCATGTCTGACAAGCCGATCAGAGCGGCCGTTGTCGCGGCCCTGACCTCCGCCGCGCTGCTCGCCGGTCTGGCTCCCGCCTCCGCCGAAACGCCCGGCTCGCTCATCTCGGCGCAGGCCGAGGCGGCGGGCTGGCACGGCCTGGATCGCGGCTCGTCCATCGAGTACTGGATGACCGACTCCGCCGGCGTCGCCCGCCCGGCCAGCGGTGCCCTGTTCCTGCCGAGCGGTGACGCACCCGCCACCGGCTGGCCGATCATCGCCTACGACCACGGCAGTTCCGGCTCCGGCCGAGGCTGCGGCGGTCAGGCCGACCCGGAGACCGCGCCGTTCCCGGCGCAGCGCGCGGCCGAGGACCGGCTCATCAAACGCTTCGTCGAGCAGGGCTTCGCCGTCGTCACGCCCGACTACCTGGGCCTGGGCCGCTTCGACACCGGTCCGCATCCGTATCTCGAGGTGCGCAGCGAGGCGACCGCGACCATCGATCTGGTCCGCGCGGCCCGCGCCGCCGAACCCGGTCTGTCGCGCACGTGGAGCGTGGTCGGTACCTCACAGGGCGGGCACGCGGCGCTGAGCTCGGCACACGTGCAGTCCTCCTACGCTCCCGAACTCGATTTCCGGGGCACCGTCGCCATCGATGCCGCCTCCGATGTCGAGAAGGTCCTGCCGTTCATGGGACCGGACGTGCCGGGCCCGCCGGGGAGCACGATCTTCCTCGTCAGCATCCTGGCGGGTCTGCGCGCCACCCACCCCGAACTCGACGTGGACTCCTACCTCACGCCGCGTGGCAAGGCCGTCATCGACGCGGCCGCGGGCCAGTGCCTCGACACGATCGTCGCCGAGACCAAGGGGATGACCTCGCGCGATATGTTCGTCCGCCCGATCGAACCGCTGCGTGGCGCCCTCGCGGCCTACATGGCCCTGCCGACCAGCGGCTACGACGCGCCGATCCTGCTGACCATGAACGTCACCGACACGATCGTCCCGTCCCCGCTGCACGCGGCGCTGGTCGCTCAGTTCGCCGTGAACGGAGTGGACCACCAGGTGCTGCCCGGCACCGGCACACACGGCTCGGTGACACCGGCCCAGCTCGATGCCATCGATGCCTTCCTCGCCCGCGTCAATGCCGCCCCACCACAGCGCTGAGCTGCCCGATCGGCGAGGTTGGTAAGTTCTAGCAGTGCCCGAACCCGATAATTCCGCTCGTGGTCCCGCCGCGCTGCTCGGCCCCGCCGAGGTTCGTACGCTGGCCGAACGCTTCGGCGTGCGACCGACCAAACAGCTCGGGCAGAACTTCGTCCACGACGCGAACACGGTGCGGCGCATCGTGTCCGCGGCGGGTGTCGGTCGCGGCGACACGGTGCTCGAGGTCGGCCCCGGTCTCGGCTCGCTGACGCTGGCCCTGCTCGATGTGGTCGACCAGGTGGTCGCCGTGGAGATCGACCCGGTGCTCGCGAACTACCTGCCCGAAACCGTCGCCGATCGCGCTCCCGACCTGGTCGGGAATCTGCGGGTGGTCGAGGCCGACGCGCTGCGTGTGCGCGCCGATCAGCTGCCCGCCGAACCCACCGCGCTGGTGGCGAACCTGCCGTACAACGTGGCCGTGCCGGTGCTGCTGCACCTGCTCGCCGAGTTGCCGAGCATCAAGGTCTCGCTGGTGATGGTGCAGGCCGAGGTGGCCGACCGGCTCGCCGCCGAACCGGGCAACCGGGTGTACGGGGTGCCGAGCGTCAAGGCGGGTTTCTTCGGCAAGGTCCGGCGCGCGGGTCATGTGGGTACCCAGGTGTTCTGGCCGGTGCCGCGGGTGGAATCGGGCCTGGTCCGCATCGATCGGTATGCCGAGCCGCCGTGGCCGATGGACGACGCGCATCGCAGGCGGGTGTTCGAGGTGATCGACTCGGCCTTCGCCCAGCGGCGAAAGACCTTGCGGGCGGCGCTGTCCGGCTGGGCGGGTTCGCCCGCCGAGGCCGAGCGCAGGCTCGTCGCCGCGGGTATCGATCCGACGGCGCGTGGTGAGACTCTCGAGACCGCCGCGTTCGTGAAACTGGCTGCTCAGGGCTGAACCCTTGTGGCCCGCACCCCGTCGGTGCGGGCCACAGCAGGATCAGCGGGCGAGTTCGTACCCCGCCTCGTCGACGGCGGCGGCCACCTCGGCCTCGGACACCTCGTTCGCGCTGTCGACGCGCACGAGTCCGCTGGCCAGGTCGACGTCGACGCTGGTGACGCCGTCGATCTTGCCGATCTCCTGCTTGACCGAGCTCACGCAGTGTCCGCAGGTCATCCCCGTGACGGTGTAAGTGGTGGTGGCCATGGCCGACTCCTTCGCTCGAATATACGGTCCCGGGGTATGCCCCCGACACCAACGAACATACCCCCCATGGGTACTGAGCGCAAGCCCTCGGTTCGTCCATCGCGGATACCCACCGACCGGTCGGCCGTTTCTGCGCCCATACTCGTCGGTACTACCGGTTACGCTTGGTGATCGTGCTGTCAGTTGTGCCCAGCCCGGTCGTCGTGCGCGCTCCTTCGAAGGTGAATCTGCATCTCGGAGTCGGTGATCTGCGCGCCGACGGGTACCACGACCTGACCACGGTCTTCCAGGCATTATCCCTGTCCGACGACCTACGATTGGCCCCCGCCGCCTCACTCACCGTCCGGGTGACGGGGGAGGGCGCGGCACAGGTCCCCACCGACCGGACCAATCTCGTCTGGCAGGCCGCCGTCGCGCTCGCTCACCTGGCCGGGCGTGCGCCACTGGTGGAGATCGCCATCGCCAAGGGCATCCCGGTGGCCGGTGGCATGGCGGGCGGCAGCGCCGACGCGGCCGCCGCGCTGGTCGGGCTCAACGAGCTGTGGGACCTGGGCCTCGGCCGCGATGAACTGGCCTCGGTCGCCGCCGAACTCGGCAGCGACGTGCCGTTCGCCCTGCACGGCGGCACCGCACTGGGCACCGGTCGTGGTGAACAGCTGCTGCCGGTGCTGTCGCGCAACACCTTTCACTGGGTTCTCGCCCTCGCTAAGGACGGGCTGTCCACCCCGTCGGTCTTCCGCGAACTCGACCGCCTGCGCGAGGAAGGCGACCCGCCGCGCCTCGGCCACCCGCAGAAACTCCTGCAGGCCCTGGCCGCAGGCGACCCACACGCCCTCGCCCCGCTGCTCGGCAACGACCTGCAGGCAGCCGCCCTCTCCCTGAAACCGGAACTGCGCCGCACCCTGCGTGCCGGGGTCGGAGCCGGTGCGCTGGCCGGGCTGGTGTCGGGGTCCGGCCCGACCTGCGCGTTCCTCTGCGAGACGGAGGAAGCGGCCATCGCGGTGGCCGCCGAGCTGGCCGGTGCGGGCGTGTGCCGCAGCGTGCGTACCGCGAGCGGCCCGGTCCCCGGCGCACGGGTGCTCGACCACGAGCCGCAGGCCAAGCACTGACCGCCGTCACCGAGCTGCCGCGGGCGGCTGGCGCCGCATCCTCTACGATTCGTACCAATAGATCTCGCAAGAACATGGGTAACTCATCGGGGACGGGCTAACTGGCCCCGCGTTCCGCCTGTCGGCCGCCGGCGCGCCGTGCCCCCGCCACCTATGTCTGGCTTGAATTCGCGGAGAGGCGGAAATGTCGAACCTGATCAACCTCGAACAAGTCTCCAAGAGCTTCGGCATCAAGCCGCTCTTGGATGACGTCTCCCTCGGTATCCACGCCGGGGAACGAATCGGGGTGGTCGGTCTCAACGGTGGCGGTAAGACCACGCTGCTCGAGGTGCTGACGGGTCTCGAACCGCCCGACAGCGGCCGGGTGAGCCGGGTCGGTGGGCTGCGGATGGCCGTGGTCACCCAGCGCGGTGTGCTGCCCGAAGGGGCGACGATCGGGTCGGTCGTGCTCGCGGGACTGTCCGACGATCTGTCGACCGTCGACATCGCCGAACACGAGTGGGCCGCCGACGCGCGCATCCGCACGGTGCTCGAGGGCATCGGCATCGCCGACCTCGGCCTCGACACCCCGGTGACCAACCTGTCCGGTGGGGAACGCCGCCGCGTCGCGCTGGCCGCCGCGCTCGTGCGCGACCTCGACCTGCTGGTGCTCGACGAGCCGACCAACCACCTCGACATCGAGGGTGTGCAGTGGCTGGCCCAGCATCTGATCGCCCGTCGTACCGCGCTGGTGGTCGTCACCCACGATCGCTGGTTCCTCGACACCGTCGCCACCCGCACCTGGGAGGTCGTCGGCGGCAAGGTGGAGACCTACGAGGGCGGCTACGGCGACTGGATCTACGCCCGCGCCGAACGCGCCCGTCAGGCCGACGCCTCCGAGGCGCGCCGCGCCAACCTGGCCCGCAAGGAACTGGCCTGGTTGCGCCGGGGCGCCAAGGCCCGCACGTCCAAGCCGCGCTACCGCGTGGAGGCCGCCGAGGCGCTGATCGCCGATGTGCCGCCGCCGCGCGACTCCGTCTCGCTGGCCGCCTTCGCCCGCAAACGCCTCGGGCGCGTGGTGATCGAGCTCGAAGACGCCACCCTCACCACCCCCGACGGCCGCGAGCTGGTCAGCGATCTCACCTGGCGGCTCGCGCCCGGCGAACGGGTCGGTCTCGTCGGCGTGAACGGTTCGGGCAAGACGACGCTGCTGCGCGCCCTGGCCGGCGACGCGGAACCGGCCGCGGGCAAGCGGATCCAGGGTCAGACCGTGCAGATCGGCTGGCTGCGCCAGGAACTCGACGACCTGCCCACCGATATGCGTGTGCTGGAGGCGGTGCAGCAGATCGCGCAGCGAATCATGCTGGGCGACAAGGAGATCTCGGCCGGGCAGCTCGCCGAGCGGCTCGGGTTCACCCCTGCCCGTCAGCGCACCCCGGTCGGTGACCTCTCCGGTGGTGAACGCCGTCGCCTGCAGCTCACCCGCATCCTGATGGCCGAACCGAACGTGCTGCTGCTCGACGAGCCGACCAACGACCTCGATATCGACACCCTGCAGCAGCTCGAGGACCTGCTCGACAACTGGGCGGGCACCCTCGTGGTCATCAGTCACGACCGCTACCTGGTCGAACGCATCTGTGACTCCACCTGGGCCCTGTTCGGCGACGGCAAGCTCACCAACCTGCCCGGCGGGATCGACCAGTACCTCACCCGCCGCGCCGCGCAGACCGACGCCGCCAAGCCGATCAACACCAAGTCGACCGCCACGTCGACGGATTCGGCCGACCGCCGTGCCGCGCGCAAGGAACTCTCGCGCCTGGAACGTTCCATCGCCAAGCTCGACGAGCGCGAGCAGAAACTCCACACCGCCCTCGCCGACGCCGCCACCGACCCGGACAAACTCGTCAAGCTCAACACCGAGCTCAAAGAGGTCGTCGCGGAGAAGGAAGCGGCGGAGGAGCGCTGGATGGAACTCGCCGAGCTGGCCGAAAGCTAGGTTGCGGTCTCTCGTCCGTCGTTGATCACGACCGGTAGACAGGTCTGGACGAAGTCGGCGCCGAACTCGGTGAGCACGATGCTGCGGTAGCTCACCTTGGTGCCGAAACTCGCGCGCTTCAACGCCTCTCGCACCTGTTCCTGCGCCTCGATGAGCTGGTAGCGGCTGGGGTTGCCCACCGGCTCGCGGGTGGACTCGATGAGCCCGAGCCTGCGCAGGTTCGGCAGGTACTGCGGCACCCGGTTCGGAAAGCGCAGGCCCGCATGCTCACCGAGCATGGTGAGACCGCTGATGAGGCGTTCGCCGCCGAACGCCCGCTGACGTCCGGTGCGCACGTCGATCGACGGCTGCGGTCCGTCCACGTGCAGAAACCGCAGGATGCGCGCCTCGTCGGGGGTGATCTCGGCGAGGATGCCCGGGTAGGCCGGATGCGAATCCGGTGCCACCGCATGGGTACTCGCCGACAGGCGGAGCAGTTCGGCGCCCTGTTCGCGCAGCGTCGGCATGCCCGGACCACCGTGTTGTTCCCCGCTCTGGGGAAGGCCGAGGGCGTTGCGCAGCCGGTCGCGTACTTCGGTCTGCGCGTCGGCGAGTACCTCGGCGGGCGGTGCGCCCGCGATACTGCCGCGCAGCACCGTGACCGTGACACCGAGGGCGGTGTCTAGAGTCCACATCGTCATCCCCGACGCGGCGGTGATCGCCACGCGCGCGACACCGGTCGCCGCGCGGGCGGTGCGCACCGGTGATACCGGGAGCACGCCGCGGCGGGCATCGGGCGACGGCACCGACCGTCGCACCAGTTCGGTGGACGGAGGTCCGTCGTCTACATCCATGTCGTCGCTACTCCTGTTCCGAAGACCAGGATGTGAGCGTATCCGGCAATGAGCCCCAGCGCGCCGCCATGGACGAAAAGCAACCATTCGTCCTGTTTGATCGCCGAACGCAGCATGTCCACGAAGTCGTGCGGCGAAAGCGCGGACATTTGCCGGGCGATGAATTCGTTGACCTGGCGGCCCTGCTGGACATTGAACTCGGGGTCGGCGAAGGCCATCGGCGCGATCGTCATCGCCTCGGCGGTGAGGGTGGACTGCAGCGAGTCGTATTCGCGGCTGCCGAGCATGAACTTCACCGCGGGCCTGGCCGGGCCGAGGGCGCGGTCGGCGGCCGGGCGCAGCGTGTCCTCTAGCATCTGCAGCGTGCGGTCCGAGCGCGGGCCGTTGAGCAGTTCGTCACCGATATTGGCGACGGTGAGCACCTCGGTCGACACCAAAGCCGCGTAGCCGGAAGTGATTTCGGGCTGACGCTTGATGAGCAGACCCTGCCGCCACGGGCACCACCACTTGGGTTCGGCGGGCGCGAAGATCATGTTCAGACCCACCCAGTTCACCACCCAGCCGATCACGATGCCGCCGAGCGGCAGCACGATCAGGGGCGAGAGCGACGTGGTGTGCAGTGCCAGTACGAGCAGCAGGCCGCAGGGCGCGCCGAAATAGAAACCGAAATTCTGCATGAACCGGAGTTCTTTGGCGCCGAGCACCTGGAACAACTGGTTGAGCAATTGCGGGCGTGCCTGGAAATAGCGGATCACCATCTGCTTCACATCGAGCAGCTGATCGATATTGGTGCCGAGTTCCATGGTGAGTTCGCGCAGGATCTCGGGTAGTTGCGAGCGCACCCGCTGGTGGATCATCTCCCTGACCTGGGTGGGCAGGTTGTACCAGAGCTGCGGATGCTCACGGCGCAGGATCACCTCGACGATGTCGCGAATCTGCGCGTCGGCCACCTGGGCCAGATGCTCCGCGAGTTTGTCCGGCTCGAGTTCGCGGTAGAAGTCGGAGACGCTGCCCAGTTTCGACAGACCCTTGTCGACCGCGATGCTCGCCATTTTGTCGGCCCGGGAGGGGACGATGCCCTGCCAGCCGATGCGGCCGTCGTAACTGAGCAGCGGCAGCACCTGAATTCGCTTGGGCAGGTAGGGAAACACCGTGCGCAGGCCGGGCAGCTTGACGCCGTGGAACTCGAGCGGCCGGAACAGCATGAGAATGCCGGTCCAGTTGGTGATGTAACCGATGACGCCTGTGAACAACGGGATGGTCAGAATTTCGAGCAGGAGCGTCGGATGTATACCGAACACACTTTCCAACACTGACGACACCCTCCTGCCGATACCCGGTGACCACCGCCTTCACCGGCGTTCAAAAACTAGCACCCCCGCGGCGAGGTGACCCTACTGTGAGGTACGGAACCGGGTCCATTCGCCGTGCTCCAGGCCACAGGGTAGTGTCTGAGACATCAGTCACAGAACCTGTCGCGGATGCCGCACTCGGCCCACCGAATCGGAACAATGACCATCACCACATTTCGTGACAGGCCACAATCGAGGCGCGGACAGGGGCGCGCGGTAGATCGCACTGTGCCTGGAGCGTGGTCGGGCAATAATCTGGTGGGCGATCGTTGTCCACGGCGAGACTTCGGAGTAGGACGTTGACAGACGACAGGACCGGACAGGACCTGGCCCGTGCCGGTACCCGCGCCGTCGAGCGCAGCTCGGATGTCGAGCAGCGACAGATCAGTAACGAAGCCCGCCTGATCCGCGGGGTGTTCCGGGCGGCCGGACTGGCCGCGGGCACCGCCGTGCGCGGCAGCCAGTGGGCCGTCGGCACCACCTACGAGGTCACCAAGGAGCTGGCGCAGGCCGCGCTCGACGGTGAGTCGTCCGCCGATATCGCCGAGCGCACCGGCAACGCGCTGCGCTCGATCGCCCGCAGTGCACTCGGCGTCACCGAGGGTTCGGTGCGCGAGATCGTCAGCTATGTGCCGACCACCAACGGTTCGGGCCAGCAGTCCCTCGCGGTCGGCCCGTACCTGCGCTCCACCACCACCGAGGAACTGCGCCGCCGCGGTGATGCGCTGCTGGCCCGCTCGGCCGACGTGTACTTCACCGAGGACGTGCACCCCGCCTACGACCGCATCCTCGACGAGATCGCCCCCGACGAGGCCCGCATCCTGCGGTTCATGGCCCTCAACGGCCCGCAGCCCGCCGTCGACGTGCGGACCAACCGCCCGCTCGGCATCGGCTCGGAACTGGTGCAGGGCGACCTCACCTCGGTGCCCGAACAGGCAGGCGTGCGCTATCCCGACCGGGCCCGCTCCTACCTCATCAACCTCAACCGCCTCGGTCTCACCCTCACCTCCGACGACCCGGTGGTGCTGAGCCGCTACATGGTGCTCGAGGTGCAGCCGGTCGTCGAGGAGGCGCTCAAGAAGGCCGGGCGCGCGCCGAAGATCGTGCGCAAGAGCCTTCGCCTCTCGGAATTCGGCGAGGACTTCTGCCGCACCTGCTTCACCATCGGCTAGCCCAGACAGTCCGGGGCCCGAGCGGGCGCAGGTCACACTCCGGTTTCGACAGGGGTAGCGATCGGGTACAGATCCGCCTCGCGTGGGCGATCCGGTGGGATCGTGGAGGCATGGAGCAAGGGCCCGGGTCTGTGAACGCGCGCGTCGAGGAGGTCGATGTGCGTCGTGAACGCTCGGGGCCGCTGTTACCCGGGGCGGAGGAGCCGTTGGTCGCCGGGCACGGGACGGACAGTGTGATCGCCGACGACGAACAGCCCGCCGCCGCGCCGCCCGAGCAACCGAAGCCGCGCCCGCCCGAGCACCCCGACGACGTCACCGCGATCAGCAGACTCAAATTCCGCTACCTGCGCACGCTGGACACCAAGTCCTGGGACGAGTTCGCCGACACCCTCGTGCCCGAGGCCACGGCAACCTACAGCGAATACCTGCAGTTCGAGTCGCGCGAGGCCTTCCTCGCCTTCCTGCGCAACACCCTCGGCCCGCACGTCATCACCGAGCACCGGTGCGACCACCCCGAGATCGATGTCGACGGCGATACCGCCACCGGCACCTGGTATCTCGCCGACACCGTGCTCATCCCCGAACACAACATGTGCCTACACGGCGCCGCGTTCTACACCGACCGCTACGTGCGCTGCGACGACGGCTACTGGCGCATCGCCCACACCGGCTACGAACGCACCTACGAGGTGGTCCTCTCGCTCAGCGACCTGCCGAGTCTGCGGCTCACCGCGAGCCGCTGGGGCATGATCTCCCAGGACGTCTCCCGGGTGGAACGCGAACCGGAGGAGTAGCCGCCTTCCCGGCCCAGACAGCTAGTCGGCCGTGGCCACCAGCGGCTCGAGGGTGAGATCCGGGTGTTCCTTCTCGATGTACTGCAGCCGCCACTTGTCGCTGAACAGGGCGAGGATCGCGCCGTCGGTGCGGGTGAACACCTCGACTCCGCGCTGGCGGTCCAGCTCCGGCGCCGACTCGGCATCGGTGCGCCTGGCCAGGGTGTAGGCGAGGAAGTCGAGCTGGGTCTCGACATTGAACTCGGCCTGCATCCGGGCGGTGACCACCTCGAACTGCATGGGTCCGACGGCGGCCAGCACGGGCGAGGCGTCACCGCGCGCGTCGTTGCGCAACACCTGGACCACGCCCTCGGAATCGAGCTGGTCGATGGCCTTGCGGAACTGCTTGTACTTGCCCGCGCTCTGGGCGCGCAGCGTCGCGAAGTGCTCGGGCGCGAAGCTCGGGATCGGCGGGAACTCGACCTTCTTGTCCACGAACAGGGTGTGTCCCGGTGCCAGGGCGGTCGCGTTCACCAGACCGACCACGTCGCCGGGGTAGGCGGTGTCGACGGTGGTGCGTTCGCGGCCGAACACCGTGAGCGCGTACTTCGTCGCGAAGGGGCGACCGGTCTGGGCATGCGTCACGACCATGCCGCGTTCGAACTCACCCGAGACGATGCGCATGAAGGCCAACCGGTCGCGGTGGGCGGTGTCCATACCGGCCTGGACCTTGAACACCACCGCGCTGAACGGGTCACGGGTCTCGCGGGGTTTGCCGTTCACATCGGCGCGCGGGCCGGGTGCCGGCGCCAGCGCGACGAGGGTCTCGAGCAGTTGGCGCACACCGAAATTCAGCATCGCCGAGGCGTAGATGACCGGCGAGGTCTGCCCGGCGAGGAACAGTTCCTGATCGTGGTCCTGCCCGGTGGCCGAGAGCAGTTCGCTCTCCTCGGCGGCGGTGGTCCACGCCTCGCCCTCGCGTGCCTCGGCCTCGGCGGGCGTCAGCGATTCCTCGGGGGCGATCGTCGCCCCACCGGCGGTGCGGGTGAAGTGGATGTACTCCGTCGCCTCACCTTCGGGCCCGCGGCGCAGCAGACCGCGGAAGTCGCCCGCGATACCGACCGGGAGGAACAGGGGAGTCGGGGTGAGGCCGATGCGCTCGCTGATCTCGTCGAGCAGTTCCAGCGGTGCCTGGCCCGGACGGTCCCACTTGTTGATCACCGTGATCACCGGGATGCCACGGTGGCGACACACCTGGAACAGCTTGAGCGTCTGCGGCTCGAGGCCCTTGGCGGCGTCGATCAGCATCACCGCGGCGTCGACCGCGGTGAGCACCCGGTAGGTGTCCTCGGAGAAATCGGAGTGACCGGGCGTATCGACGAGATTGATGACACTGTCGACATCCGAACCGGCCGCACGGTAATTGAACTGCAGCGCGGTCGAACTCACGGAGATACCGCGTGCCTTCTCCATTTCCATCCAGTCCGACACGGTCGACTTGCGACCGGCCTTACCGTGGATGGCGCCCGCCTCGGAAATCATCTTCGCGTGCAGGGCCAGCGCCTCGGTGAGCGTCGACTTACCCGCGTCGGGGTGCGAGATCACGGCGAACGTGCGGCGACGGGCCACCTCGGCGGGCAATCCGCGCGGAGTGGGGACGGCGCTCTCTCCGGACTCGGTCAACACAGAACCTCTCGCAGTGGTCGGCAACCAATCGAGTTTATTGGAGCGCCGGCGCGCTCGAGGTCGCGCCCCCTCCTCAGGGTCGGGGCGTGGGGGCTGGGAGTTCGAAGCTGGAGCGGTTTCAGGTCGGCCGATCGGGTGCGGTATGGTGGTCGGGTTGTCTCGGCGAGGGTGAGTCGCACCCCGTGTGCTCACCGTGATCGACGCGGCTCGGCCTTTCCGGTCGTCCTCGTTCGTTCTTCGTCCGACGAGCAGACCACCCGACCCCGGTAGATGGGTCGCCCTTGACCAGCCCGGAAGAGCCGTAGGAGCGCATCAGTCATGTCCGACGTGAACCAGATCGAAGCCGCCGTCCGTACCGAATTCGGTAAGGGCGCCGCTCGCCGTACCCGTCGCGACGGCAACGTGCCCGCCGTGCTGTACGGCCACCAGTCCGAGCCGCAGCACCTGTCGCTGGACGCCAAGGCCTTCGCCGCCATCCTGCGTCTGCACGGCACCAACGCCATCCTGAGCCTGAAGATCGACGGCAAGGAGCAGCTGGCGATGACCAAGTCGGTCGTTGTCCACCCGATCCGTCGCTACATCGAGCACGCCGACCTGCTGATCGTCAAGCGTGGCGAGCGCGTCGTCGCCGACGTCAACGTCGTCGTCACCGGCGATGCCGCCGCGGGCACCCTGGTCACCCAGGAACTCAACAGCCTGTCGATCGAGGCCGACGCGATGAACCTGCCCGAGAGCATCGAGGTCTCGGTCGAGGGCGTCGAGGCGGGCACCCAGATCCAGGCGGGCGACATCGCGCTGCCCAAGGGCGTCACCCTGGCCGGCGAGCCGGAGATCCTGGTCGTCAACGTGATCCAGGCGCCGTCGGCCGCTCAGCTCGACGACGAGGGTGAAGGCGCCGCCGCCGCGGGCGACACCCCCGAAGAGACCGAGTAAGACGCTCCACGGTTCGGCCGATGACCGAATCCTCCGGGCCCGCACTCGTGGTGGGGCTGGGTAACCCCGGCCCCGAATACGAGCGCACCCGCCACAATGTGGGCTTCCTGGTCGCCGACGTGCTCGCCGAGCGCGTCGGCGGCCGTTTTGCCGTGCACAAGAAGTCCGGCGCCGATCTGCTGCAGGCCCGCCTCGACGGCCGCCAGGTCCTCATCGCCAAACCGCGCACCTACATGAATCTGTCCGGGCGCCCGGTGGCGGCGCTGGCGAAGTTCTTCTCGGTGCCCGTCGATCAGGTGATCGTGGTGCACGACGAATTGGATCTGCCGTTCGGGACGATCCGGCTCAAGCAGGGTGGCGGCGAAGGCGGCCACAACGGCCTGCGGTCCATTTCCCAGGCCCTCACCACCAAGGACTACCTGCGCACCCGGATCGGCATCAGCCGCCCGCCTGGTCGTCAGGATCCGGCTGACTATGTGCTCAAGCCGTTCTCGGCCCCCGAACGCAAAGAGGTGCCGGTGATCGTGGAGCAGGCCGCCGATGCGGTGGAGCTGTTGCTGAAGGCCGGTTTGGAAACCGCCCAGAACCAGCTGCACTAGCGAACTTTCGACAATGAGCCCTCCCCGGTTTCGGGGAGGGCTCGTCGGCGTCAGCGGAGGTGGGCTGCCGTCGCTGTGCGGCGGAGCTTTCCCGAAGAGGTCTTCGGGAGGGCGCCGGGGCCCAGAATGGCTACGGTGCGGGGGCGGGCGCCTACCTCGGCGAAGACCTCGTGGACGATCTCACGTTCGATGCGTTTCACCTCGTCGGGGACCTGGTAATCGTTGGATTCGACTACCACGGCGAAGCTTTCGCGTTTCTCGCCCGCGTCGAGGCGCACAGCCACGGCATTGCCGGGGCGAACTCCCTGCACGCGCAGGGCGGCGCGTTCGATGTCGGTGGGGTAGATGTTGCGGCCGCCCATGATGATGACGTCCTTCATGCGGCCGCACACCACGATGAGGCCGTCGTCGGTGAAGTAGCCGATGTCGCCGGTGTCGAGCCAGCCGTCGGCGTCCTGGGCGGGGCGGAAACCGTCGACGGTGACATAGCCCGAAGTGACGGCAGGGCCACGCAATTCGATGACGCCCACCGAGCGCACCGGCAGCGGCTGACGCTCGTCGTCGACCACCCGGCCCTCGAGATCGTCGACCAGGTGGCCGAGGGTCGGCAGTTTGCGCGGCGTGCCGTGATGGCCGTCCTCGGCGACGGGCACCGCCTTGCCGACGGCCTCGAGCAGATCCGCGTCGACGATATCGAGCACCATGCCGTGACCGGGATCGGGAATCGACACGGCGAGGGTGGTTTCGGCCATGCCGTAGACGGGGGTGAGGGCAGACGGGTTGAGGCCGAACTGTTTTCCGGCCTCGGCCAGGGCCGTCATGGTATCCGGGTCGACCGGTTCGGCGCCGTTCCACATGTAGCGCACGCTCGACAGGTCCATGCTGCCCGGTTCGGCCTGCCGCAGCCGGCGCGCCAGCAGCGAATACGCGAAGTTCGGTGCGGCCGTGACGGTCCCGCGATACTTGGCGATGAGTTCGGCCCACAGCAGCGGCCTGGCCAGGAAGTCGAGCGGCGTCACGCACACCACCTCGGCGCCGAACTGCATGGGCACACTGAGGAATCCGACCATGCCCATGTCGTGGAACAGCGGCAGCCAGCTGATCATCACGTCGTCGTCGGTCTGGAACTTGACGCGATTGAACATCGCGTAGGCGTTGACGTAGAAGTTGCCGTGGGTGATGCGCACGGCCTTCGGCGAGCCCGTCGACCCGGAGGTGAGCTGCTGCAGGGCGATATCGGCCTCGGTGGTCGGCACCGGATCGGAGTCGGCGCCCTCGGCCAGGTCCGCCACCCGGACCACGGTGATCCCGCGCTCCCGCAGCACCGGTTCGGCGGCGGCGAACGGCTCACCGAGCACGACGGCCTTCGCCTCGATCATGTTCAGGACGGTCTCGGTGTCGCGTACCCAGACCGCGAGGTCGGTGCGTGGCGTCGGCTGGTGCAGCATCGTGATCGAGGCGCCACGCATCCAGATCCCTTGGCACACAGGGGCGATGTCGACCGGCAGCCCGGCGAGCACACCCACGGCATCGCCGTGCCCGATCCCGGCGGCCGCGAGACCGCCCGCCATCCGCCGCGCCTGGCGATGGATTTCCCCCCAGGTCTGCCGAAGCGGTGCCTCGGGTTCTCCGGTGACCAGCCCACGCGGGCTGGACAGCGCTGTGGCAAACATTTCGTCGGTGAACCTGCTCAACGTCGGACTCCCTTTACGCCAACGATCGGTTACGGCCGTGCTCCCAACAAGATCCCGCCCCGTGATTCCGGTGTTAACCCCAATTGCCCCCGGCACCCCTGTGTGAACACGATAGCCGCTGCCTCCGACTGCTCTGGCCACACCGGGGCAATTGCCTGCCGGAGGCAGCGGGCCGAACGCGTGATCCGCCGGTCAGCGCTGTGTCAGGGTTGCCAAGGTCGCGACGAAACGGTCGAGATCGGAGCGGCTGACGAAGTAGTGCGGTGAGGCACGCAGTATGGCGGGCAGCGCGCGCTCGGTCATGTCGAGCAGCGCCGAGGTGGCGCGGCTGACGGTGACGGTGACGGCGTGCTCGGCGAGCCGGTCACGCAGCTGGTCCGGGTCGTGGCCGTCGACAGTGAACGAGACGATGCCGCTGTGCTCGGTCCCCAGATCGCGCACGGTGACGCCGGTTAGGTCGGCCATGGCTTCGCGCAGGTATTCCGCGCCCGCGGCCACCGCCGCGTAGGCCTCGTCGGGACCGAGTTCGAGCAGGTAGTCCACGGCGGCGCCGAGGCCGAGGCGGGCGGCCACATCGCACTCCCAGAACTCGAAGCGCTGGGCGCCGTCGGCGAGGCGGTAGTCGGTGGGGCCGGTCCAGGTGGCGCTGTGCAGGTCGAGGCGGGCGGGTTCCATCGTGTGCGCCAGTTCGTTACGCACGTAAAGGAATCCGGTGCCGCGCGGGCCACGCAACCACTTGCGCCCGGTGGCCGACAGGGCGTCGACACCGAGTTCGATCACATCGATCGGCAGTTGGCCGATCGATTGGCAGGCATCGAGCAGCACGATCGCACCGGCTTGTTTCGCGATGCGGGTCGCCTCGGCGACCGGGTTCACCAGGCCGCCGTTGGTCGGCGCGTGCTGCAGCGAGACCAGGCGGACGCGCTCGTCGAGCATGTTCGCCAGGGCAGCGGTGTCGAGGCGGCCGGTGTCGTCGCTGGGAATGCGCTCGACCACCGCGCCGGTGGCGGCGGCGCGCTGCAGCGCGGCGATGGCATTGCTCGCGTAGTCGGCCCCGGAGATCAGCACCCGGTCGCCGGGGCGCAGTGGCACCGAGTAGGCGAAATCGGCCCATGACCTGGTGGCGCTGTCGCTGAGCGCGATGGTGTCGGGGGTGGCGCCGATCAGTGTGGCGATGGAGGTCTTCACGGCGGCGAGGTCGTCGAATCGTTCGTTTGCCGCTCGGTAGCCACCGATATCGGCTTCGCGACGAAGATGGGCGATCACGGTGTCGGTGACGATGCGCGGCGGCAGAGACGAGCCCGCGCTGTCGAGGAAGACCTTGCCGTCGGCAAGGCCCGGCGTGGCGGCGGTAATGGCGGCGAAATCCAGCATGGCGACGACCCTAACGCCCATCGGTGTTCGGCTTCTCGACACTTTTTCTGTCGGTGGCCCTCGCTACCCTGGAATGAACGACATGCGCCGAGCCCCGGCGGCGCTCACCACGTGGAGGTTGGCATGGCGGTCACCCTGGAACGTTCCTCCTGGCCGGATTCCGCCTGCGACCAGGGCGAATTGTCGTCGCGGGCGGCGGCTGAGGCCTATGTGGGCGGGGTCTGTTTCAAGCTCGGGCCACCCACACTGATCGGTGCCGAACTCGAATGGCTCACCGCCGGACCCACCGGCGCCCGACCCTCGCTCGACCAGCTCTGCTCGGCCCTCGGGCCACATGCTCCGACCGCCCTCGCCCCTGCCTCACCCGCGCTTCCCCTGCCCGGTGGCAGCGCGGTGACCATCGAACCCGGTGGTCAGATCGAACTCTCCAGCGCACCTTTCGCCGATCCGGCGGAGCTCACGCGGCATCTGCGGGCAGATGCGGCCCGTTTGCGGGACTTGCTCGCCAGCAGGGAAATCACCGTCACCGCCGCGTCCGCCGACGCGCACCGCCCGGCTGAGCGGCTCCTTCGCTTGCCCCGATACGCGGCGATGGAACGCGCGTTCGCAGGCATCGGCCCCTTCGGCGGCCTGATGATGTGCAATACCGCCGCCACCCAGGTCAGCGTCGACGCGGGCGCCGACCCGGCCGAGGTGCGCGCCCGCTGGACCGCGCTCTACGTGCTCGGGCCCGCGCTGATCGCGGCGTTCGCCTGCTCGCCTACCTTGCGCGGAATACCGTGCGGGGATTGGGTTTCCCAGCGTATGCGCACCTGGTTGCGCCTCGACCCGGCCCGCACCAGGCCCCCGGTGTCCGACTGGGCCGACCCGATCACCGCCTACGCGCGCTGGGCGCTCGACGTTCCACTGCTGTGCGTGCGCTGCACCGAACCCGACGCCGACTGGTCGCCCCCACCGGGCGCGACCTTCGCCGACTGGCTCTCGGGCGCACTCGACGACGAAGTCGGCCGCCGCCCCACCCGCGCCGACCTCGACTACCACCTCACCACCCTGTTCCCGCCGGTCCGGGCCTCGGGACACCTCGAGGTGCGGTATCTCGACACCCAGCCGGGCGATACCTGGACCACCCCGATCCACCTGTTCGACGCCCTGCTCTCGACACCCGAAGTGGTCTCCGAGGCAACAGCTCTCGCGGCGCCGGTCGCGGGGGAGTGGACCACAGCGGCGCGCCACGGGCTACTCGACCCGCAGGTGCGCCAGGTGGCGGTGGACGTGCTCGACCTGGCGGCACAGCATGCCAGAACACCCGCCGCTGCACAGGAATTGGCCGACGCGGCGCGTCGATGTCGTTTGGCACTCAGCCCCTCGGACCAGCTGGAGAGCTCGGAGGGTTCGCGATGAATCGACGCCGCGCGCCCGATGGCCCGACCCTGCCTGCCGCTGTGAAGATCCCTGTCGCCCAGCCTCACTCGGAGATCCGCTCGTGACACTTTCCGCACCCGCCGACCATGCCGACCGCGAACGCACGCGAGCCAGGATCGCCGAGGTGCTCGCTCGTGCGCGCCGCCGCACCGCCGTGCTCACCGACAGCGTCGACGAGGCCGACCTTGTGGCGCAGCATTCACCACTGATGTCGCCACTGGTCTGGGATCTCGCCCACATCGGCAACCAGGAGGAGCTCTGGCTGGTGCGCGATGTCGGCGGCCGGGAGCCGGTGCGCAGCGATATCGACGAACTGTACGACGCCTTCAAGCACGCCAGGGCGAACCGGCCCGCGCTGCCGCTGCTGAATCCCGAGCAGGCGCGTGGCTATGTGGGCACCGTGCGCGAGAAGGTCTTCGACGTTCTCGAATCCAGTCCGCTGCTCGGGAACCCGCTGGTGGACAATGGTTTCGCGTTCGGGATGATCGCTCAGCACGAACAGCAACACGACGAAACCATGCTGGCCACCCACCAGTTGCGTCTGGGCGCACCGGTGCTGTCGGCGCCACCCGCGCCGTCTGCCCGGGTTCCGATCGGCGGTGAAGTAGTTGTTCCCGAAGGCGAGTTCATGATGGGTACGTCAGCCGATCCCTGGGCGCTGGACAATGAACGACCCGCGCATCCGGTGTATGTCGAGGGTTTCGCGATCGATGTCGCCCCGGTGACCAACGAGCAGTACCTGGCGTTCATCGACGACGGCGGCTACGAGCGCCGTGAGCTGTGGTCGGAGCGCGGGTGGGCGCACCGGCAGGAGGCAGGGCTCGTCGCGCCGCAGTTCTGGGAGCGCGAGGGGAATCAGTGGTACCGAAGGGCTTTCGGGGTGCGTACCGCGTTGCGGCCACGTCAGCCGGTGGTGCATGTGTGCTGGTTCGAGGCCGAAGCCTATGCGACGTGGGCGGGTAAGCGGTTGCCCACCGAGGCGGAATGGGAGAAGGCGGCGCGGTTCGACCCGGCCACCGGTGCGTCGCGACGCTATCCGTGGGGTGAGGACGAGCCGAGCGAGCGCACCGCCAACCTGGGTCAGCGTCATCTGGAACCGGCCGAGGTCGGCGCGTATCCGGCCGGTGCGTCGGCAACCGGGGTGCACCAGCTGATCGGTGACGTCTGGGAGTGGTGTTCCTCCGGTTTCGAGGCTTATCCCGGGTTCCGTGCGTTCCCGTACCGCGAATACTCGGAGGTCTTCTTCGGTGGGGACTACCGGATCCTGCGCGGCGGTTCGTTCGGCACCGACGAGGTGGCCTGCCGCGGCACCTTCCGCAACTGGGACCACCCCATCCGCAGGCAGATCTTCGCCGGGTTCCGGCTGGCCCGCGACCTGCGCGAGGACGAACGCTGATGTGCAGACACCTCGGCTATGTCGGCCCACCGGTCGCGGTCGGTGAATTGGTGTTGCGCGGCTCGCATTCGCTCTACGCCCAGTCCTGGGCGCCGCTCGACATGCGTGCCGGTGGCACCGTCAACGCCGACGGTTTCGGCGTCGCCTGGTGGCGCCGGGCCGAGGTCGGCATGGACGGTGCCCGCGACGCGGTGACCCGCTACCGCAACCCCGCCCCCATCTGGACCGATCCGGCTGTCGCCGAGGTCCTCGGGCAGCTCGAGTCCCGAGCGGTGCTCGCGGCCGTCCGCTCGGCCACCGTCGGCATGCCGATCGAACGCTCCGCCTGCGCCCCCTTCACCGACGACCACTGGGCCTTCAGCCACAACGGTGTCGTGCAGGAGTGGCGAACCACCCTGCCCGCCGTCCTCACCGACTTGGCGCCCCTGCTCGACCCGTCCGCCACGGCCTCGATGTTCCTGCACGCCGAGGCACTCACCGACGCGGCGGCACTGTGGGTCGTGCTGCGCGCCCTGCTCGCCGCCATCGACCCCGACGGTCCGGTCACCTCGCCGGCCGACGCGCTGCGTTTACTGGTGACCACCGTGCTGCGTCATCAGCCCAATGCCCGTGTGAATCTGTTGCTCGGCAACGGTTCCGAACTCTGGGCCACCACCTGCTGGCATGCCTTGTCGGTGCTGGTCACCGACGACTACGCCGTGCTGTCCTCGGAACCGTACGACGACGATCCACGGTGGCGACCGATCGCGGATCGTCAGCTGGTGACCGCCTCGCCCGGCCACTGCACCATCACCGCTCTGGAATTCCCCGCCACCGAAAGGGTCCGTTCATGACCGCGCCGCTGCTGGACATCCACCTCACCGACGCCGATCTCACCGAGGCCCTGCGAGCCGACGCCCGCGCCGGACTCACCGCCGACCCGAAGTCGCTGCCGCCCAAGTGGTTCTACGATGCGCGCGGCAGCGAATTGTTCGAGGCGATCACCGAGCTGCCCGAGTATTACCCCACCCGCACCGAGCGGGCGCTGCTGCGCGATGTGGTCGACGAGATCGCGGCCGCCGCCCGCGCCGACGTACTGGTGGAACTCGGCGCGGGCTCGGCCGCCAAGACCCGGCTACTCCTCGACGCGCTCACGGCCGTAGGTTCGCTGAAAACCTATGTGCCACAGGATGTTTCCGCGTCAGCCCTACGCGGTGCGGCAACCGAATTGGCGGCCGAGTACCCGAACCTGTCCGTGCACGGTGTGGTCAGCGATTTCACCGATACCCTGCACAACCTGCCGAGGGGTGGGCGCCGGATGATCGCCTTCCTCGGCGGAACCATCGGTAACCTGGTGCCCGCCGAGCGCGCCGAATTCCTGGCCGGCATCAACGAGGTTCTCGAACCCGGGGAACTGCTGCTGCTCGGCGCGGGCCTCGTGGTCGCCCCCGAGATCGTCGTTCCCGCTTACGACGACGCCGCGGGTGTCACCGCCGAGTTCAACCGCAATGTCCTGCATGTCCTCAACAACCGGCTGTCCGCGGATTTCGAGCCGGACAAGTTCGAGCACGTGGCGCTCTGGGATCCCACGAACGAGTGGATCGAAATGCGCCTGCGCGCCACCGAAGCCATGACCGCGACCGTCGCCGAGCTGGGCCTCACGGTCGACTTCGCCGCGGGCGAGGAGATGCGCACCGAGATCTCGGCCAAGTTCCGCCCCGAAGCCCTCAGCGCCGAACTGGACACCGCGGGCTTCGGACCCACCCACACCTGGACCGACCCCGAGAACCGCTTCACCCTCGTCCTGGCCGAGCGTCGTTGACCGCGGCTACGACGGAACTGCCGCGGTCGGCAGGATGTCGACCGAGCCGGTCGTCATGGCGTGGCGGTTCTAGAGGTCGAGTTCGTCGGCGACCCCTTCGCCGCTGATCAGGTTCTCGTCCCCGTCGAGGTCGGCGTTGTCGAGGGAGTCCTCGTCGAAAGCGCGGACGGCAACCTCTTCGGCGGGGCGCTCGTCTTCTTCCATCTCCTCGTGGCGCTCGCCGCGCTCGGTCCATTCCTCCGACAGTTCCTCGCCGATACCGAGGAAGCCGTCGGCGTCGGCTTCGCGGTTGCGGATCACGTAGTCCGCGGGCGGGTCTTCGATATTGCGTTCGTATTCGATGATGTCGTCGGCCTGATCGTCGTCGCCCATGTCCATGTCCAGCGGTTCACGGCTCATGGTGCCAGTATCGGCCTGTGCGCCGACCCGTGCCAGGAAGGCACGCCCGCGCGGATCAGTCGACGCCTTCGAGGACGGCGGCCAGCCATTCGATGAGCGGACGTAGCTCGTTCCAGGCCCGCCGGACCTCGGTGACGCCTGCGGGGGTCTTGAGCCAGTCGGGTGCCCCGTAGTCGCGGCGAACGATCAGCGACTTGTGGCGGAGCAGCCCGATGCGCGGATGGTCGGCGGGGTAGCCCTTGGGGCGGGTCTTGAGTTGTTCGCCGCCGAGGTCGTAACCGGCGGCCGTGATCGCGGCCAGGATGCCCTCCAGCTCGCGGCCGCGCACGTCGTCGTCGATGGTGGCGCGCAGGACGGCCAGGGCGCTCGGCGCGGGCCGGAAACAGCCGCCGCCGACGGCCAGCCCGGCCGCGCTGATCTGCACGTACCAGCCCACACCCGGGGAGAGGTGGACCACCGCACCCTGATGAGTCTTGTAGGGCGTCTTGTCGGCGGAGAAGCGCACGTCACGGTAGGGCCGGAACACTCTGGCGTCCCCGAATTCGGCCGCCAGCTCGGCGGTGAGCGCGACCATCGGCGCCCGCACCGCCTCGTCGTAGGTGTGCTTGTGCGCGGTCCAGAAGGCCTTGGAGTTGTCGGCCTCGAGATCCTCGTAGAAGTCCAGGCCGGCCAGGGGGAAACCGGTGAAAGCGTTCATCGTGCGTGTGGTTCTCAGTTCTGTGACGGGATGATGTCGGCGTCGAAGAAGAACACCCGGATCGCCAGCCCCGCGAGCAACGCGAACAGCGCCGCCACGGCAGACCAGTTGCCGAGCGGTTCACCTTTCTTGCTCCCGTACAGCCCCGCCGCGATCCCGAGCACACCGAAGATGATCGGGAAGAACAGCAGGGCGATCACGGCGAACACGAACGCCACGGTCGACCAGGTCTTACCCCCGGGCGCCTCGACATCACCGTCGGAGTCGTCGACCGGTAACCCACCGTAGGACACCTCGGGCCTGCCGGGATACTTGGCCTCGTGCGCGCCATGCGATGGCTCGGCCGGCTCGTCCGACAGCGAATACGACACCTCGGGCCGCTCCGGCTTGGCATGCCGAGGCCGATACCCGCCCTCTCCGGATCCGGATTCCTGCGGTGTGCTCATCGAGACCTCCCAGGTCGGGCTATCGCGGGGCTACCGTCTCCAGTATCGCCCAACGACGGCCCGTCCCAGCACCGACGAGCCCGTCCGGAGCTCTTAGAACCGACCCACAGATTTCGCAAGTACACGGGTAACTCACCGGGTACGAGCTAACCCACCCACCTCACGAAAGCTTGCCGCGTCCCCAACTCGCCCCGCGCCTGAGTCTGGCCGAAAGGCGCGGGGAGGCGGTCAAGCGTTGCCGTTGAAGAGGCCGGTTACCGAGCCGTTTTCGAAGACCTCGCGGATGGTGCGGGCCAGCAGCGGCGCGATCGACAGCACCGTCAGCGTGGGGAACTTCTTCTCCTCGCTGATCGGCAGGGTGTTGGTGATGACCACTTCCTTGGCACCGCACGCGGCGAGGCGCTCGGCGGCCGGGTCGCTGAGCACACCGTGGGTGGCCGCGATGATGACATCGCCCGCACCGGCTTCCTTGAGCACCTTCACCGCGCCGGCGATGGTGCCACCGGTGTCGATCATGTCGTCGATCAGCACGCAGGTGCGGCCTTCGACGTCACCGACGACGCGGTTGGACTTCACCTGGTTGGGGACCAGCGGGTCGCGGGTCTTGTGGATGAACGACAGCGGGGTGCCACCGAGCGCATCGGCCCACTTCTCGGCGACCTTCACGCGACCGGCGTCGGGGGAGACCACGGCCAGGTTGTCGGTGGAGTAGTTGGTGCGGATGTAGTCCGACAGCTGCACCAGCGCGTGCATGTGATCGACGGGGCCGTCGAAGAAGCCCTGGATCTGGTCGGTGTGCAGGTCGACGCTGATGATGCGGTCGGCACCGGCGGTCTTGAGCAGGTCGGCGACCAGGCGGGCGGAGATGGGCTCACGGCCGCGGTGCTTCTTGTCCTGGCGGGCGTAGGGGTAGAACGGCAGCACGGCGGTGATCCGCTTGGCCGAACCGCGCTTGAGCGCGTCGATCATGATGAGCTGTTCCATCAGCCACTGGTTCAGCGGGGCCGGGAAGCTCTGCAGCACGAAGGCGTCGGAACCGCGCACCGACTCCTCGAACCGGACGAAGATCTCACCGTTGGCGAACTCACGCGCGGTCTGCGGGGTGATGTCGACATCGAGTTCCTTGGCGACCTGCTCGGCAAGCTCAGGATGTGACCGGCCGGCGAAGAGCATCAAGTTCTTCTGATTGTCGATCGAGAACGCGGTCACTGCTGGTTGCCATCCTTTTGCTCGATTGCCTTGTTCGACGTCTCGTCTGCCGCGATGGCTTCCGCCGCCGCGCGTGCCGCAGCGGTTCCGGGACGGTAGCGCTGCACCCAGTTCTCAATGGTGCGCTGTGGCCCACCCGACACGGCAAGTGCCCCGGGTGGAACGCTCCTGCGCAGTACAGTACCCGCACCCGTATAGGCGCCGTCACCCACGGTTACCGGAGCGATGAACATGGTGTCGCTGCCGGTCCGCACATGGGAACCGACCACAGTGTGGTGCTTGTTCACCCCGTCGTAGTTCACGAAAACACTGGACGCGCCGATGTTGCTGTACTCGCCGATCGTCGCGTCACCGACGTAGGTGAGGTGCGGAACCTTGGAGTGCGCGCCGACCGTCGCGTTCTTGGTCTCGACGAACGCGCCGAGCTTGCCGTGCTCGCCGAGCACGGTGCCGGGGCGCAGGTAGCTGAACGGTCCGACGTTGGCGTTCTCGCCGATCTCGGCTTGCTCACCGTGGGTACGCACCACCTTGGCGCCCGCGCCGACGATCACATCGGTGAGCGTGGTGTCGGGCCCGATCTCGGCGTCCTCCCCGATATGGGTCTCGCCGAACAGCTGGGTTCCGGGGCGCAGGACCGCGTCGCGCCCGATCCGCACACTCGCGTCGACCCAGGTGGTGGCCGGATCGATGACGGTGACGCCCGCGCGCATGTGCCGCTCGAGGATGTACCGGTTGAGCGTGGCACCGGCCTGCGACAGCTGCACCCGGTCGTTGACCCCGGTGACCTTGTTCGAGTCGACCAGTCGCGCGCCGTGCACGGGATGCCCGGCCTCGCGGGCGAGACGCAACACGTCGGTGAGGTAGAGCTCATGCTGGGCATTGGCCGTGGACAGCCGCCCGATCATGGTGCGCAGCACGGCGGCGTCGAAGGCGTAGACGCCGGAATTGACCTCTTTGATCTTGGCCTGGGCCGGGGTGGCGTCGGCGTGCTCGACGATCTCGGCGACCTGACCGTCGTCGTCGCGCACGATCCGGCCGTAACCGTTGGGATCGTCGGGGACGAAGGTGAGCACGGTGACCGCCGGTCGTTCGGCGTAGCTGCGGTGCTCGTCGAGCAGGGCGCCGAGGGTGTGCCCGTCGAGCAGCGGCACATCGGCGGAGGTGACCAGCAGGTCGCCGGTGAAATCGGCGGGCACGGCCTGGAGCGCGCACTGCACGGCGTGGCCGGTGCCGAGCTGCTGTTCCTGTACCGCACAGACGATTTCGCGTCCGAGTTCCTTGCCGACCTCGGCGACGGCGGCGCCGACCTTGTCGCGGTCGTGCCCGACGACGGTGATCAGATGGGTGGGGTCGATCTCCGCCGCGGCGTGCAGCGCGTGCGAGAGCATCGAGCGTCCCGCGAGCGGATGCAGCACTTTCGGAGTCTTCGACCGCATTCGCGTCCCAGCCCCGGCTGCGAGAACGACGACGGCGGTCTGCGGTGGCATGGATCTCCCTCGGCTGCCGGTCAGCGAGTGTGCTGTGGCGGGTTCGGTCGGTCGGTGATGGGGTGCGGGCCGACGATACGTCACTGTGCCCGTGTGTGCTCCGCCGCCAGGACTCGAACCTGAACTATCTGAACCAAAATCAGAGGTGCTGCCATTACACTACGGCGGATCGCCACACCAGTGGGCTGTCAGAGCCCACCACTGTGCTACGGCACGGCCATGATCCTCGCATAGATCGCGCCTCGCGGAAAATCTTGGCCGGTCCGCCACTCCGAGAATTTTGGCCGGACTCAGGTGCGGAAGAAGTCGGGAACGCGGCAAGCCTGCGGAGGTGGCCTGGTCAGCTGGTACCCGACGAGTTACCCATGTGCTCGCGAGATCAGTCGTCGGCAGGGTGGGGATGCGGTGGCGCCGTGCGGTCTGAGACAGTTGGGGGTGGTGGGTCCGGCAGGTGGTGGAGAGGCAGGGAAGTTGTCTTCTAGTGATCCGGCGCGTGTATCCAGACCGAGGATGACCGGTACGCAGCGGCGCCAGCAGTTGATCGAGATCGGTCGCGCGTTGTTCGCGGAGCGGGGCTACGACGCCACATCGATCGAGGAGATCGCGCAGCGTGCGCAGGTGTCCAAGCCGGTGGTCTACGAGCATTTCGGGGGTAAGGAAGGGCTCTACGCGGTGGTCGTCGACCGCGAGATGTCGATGCTGCTCGACATGGTCACCTCCTCGCTCACCCAGAACCGGTCGCGGTTGCGGCTCGAGCAAGTGGCGCTGGCGCTGCTCACCTACATCGAGGAACGCACCGACGGATTCCGCATCCTGGTGCGCGACCAACCGGCCCCCAACGCCGACGGCCGGTACTCGAGCCTGCTCAACGAGGCCGTCAACCAGGTGGCGCACATCCTGGCGGGCGACTTCGGCCGCCGCGATCTCGACACCAGCCTGGCCCCGCTCTACGCCCAGGCACTCGTCGGCATGGTGTCCACGGCGGCCACCTGGTGGCTCGACGAGCGCACCCCGCCGAAGGAAGTGGTCGCGGCGCATCTGGTGAACCTGTGCTGGAACGGTTTGAGCCACTTGGAAGCCGAACCGGGTCTCAGCTCCGAATGGAATACGAACATCGCGGGGCCCAAGCCGGGGTAACCGGTCGATAGCGCCCGTGCCGGAAGCGAATCCAGGATTCGGGTGCCCCCGAAGGGTCTGGTGGTACGGTTCACCCATCCTTTTGGGTGCTGCCGGGCGGTATGTCGATCAACTTCGGGATGTCGGTCTACTTCAGGATGGCTGGATTATTGGATGACAGGCGGATCTGATGGCTAGGCAAGCGCGCGCGGAGATCACCCGCGACTCCGTCCTTGCTGGCGCTGCCGATGTCTTTCTCCGTTTGGGCTACGCCAACGCGAGCCTCAGCGAAATCATCGCGCAGTCCAATGTGACCAAGGGCGCCTTGTACTTTCACTTCGGCTCCAAGGAGGAGCTGGCACGGGCGGTGGTCGATCAGGGCAACGAACGGCTCATCGGGTCGTGTCAGGGTTTCTTCGATTCCCGGGTGCCCGCGCTCGAGGCGTGCATCGGCATCACCTATGTGGTCGCCGATCTGTCGATGAACGATCCGATGGTCGGTGCGATGCTCAAGCTCACCCACCAGATCGGTGACTATCGCGGCGCCCAGGGCGACAACATCGCCAAGACCTGGGGTGAGACGTACCGGGTGCTGTCGGAGCGCGCGATCTCCCAGGGCGACCTGCTCGCCGATCTCGACGCCGAGGTGGTCGGGCTGCTCCTGCAGGAACTCACCGCGGGCGTGCACATCGTCGCGGTGGGCACCGAATCGATGGACCAGATGGCCACCCGGATGGAACGGGCCTGGTATTTCCTGCTGCCCTCGATCGTCCCGCCCGAGAAGCTGTCGTATTTCCGGGAGTTCGCGGCGCGCCGGTTGCGCCGCTACGTGGTCTAGACGCTGCGGTCGGTGGCGAGCACGGCCCGCACGTCCGCGTCGGGTCCGCTCGCCTCGATCCGCACCTCGTCGCGACCGAAGGCGTGCAGCAGCAGTTCCGACGGCGGGCCGGTGAGCACCACGGCGTCGCCGGTGCCCGCGTGCGCGGTGATCCGCTCACCGCCCGGGGTGGCCAGCACCAGCGGCGCAGGTGACTTGCGGTAGTTCGCCCGGGCGATCGCCCGCAGCGCCCGCCACAGCCGCTGCTCGTCGGCATCGTCCAATTGCCTTGGCTCCCAACCTGGTTCGCCGCGGCGGATGTCTTCGTGGTGGATGAACATCTCGGTCAGGTTCACCACCGCGTCGACCGGGCGCAGCGGTGACCACAGTGGTGGCCCGGTGCGGATCTGCTCGGCGAGCTCCGGGAACGGACGCTGCCGGATCTTGGCCTGTTGCTTGTCGAGGTAGCCGGACAGGGGCTTCAGGAGGATGCCGAGTGCGGCGTCGGGCCTGCGTTCGCGCACCACCAGGTGGGCGGCGAGGTCGTAGACGGTCCAGGTGCCGCACAGCGTCGGCGCTTCGGCACCCGCCGCGAGTGCCGACCGAACAAGGGCGTGGCGTTCACGTTGAGCCAGACTCACGCCTGCGACCCTACGCCGGGTGGCCGGTGCCTCGCCCAGCTCGGGGAGATGTCGGAGCCGGTGACTAGACTTTGCTACGTCCTCCTCGACCATCCCGTCTGCGCATTCAGGAGCGTTCATGTCCTCCCTTCGTCCCCCGCTCGCCGGTCTGGCCGAGGCGGCTGGGGGTGATGCCGCGCTGCGGACGGTGGCCGATCTGGTCGGCAAGTCCGGGGTGGAACTGGTCGCCCCCTCGGCGGTGCGCGCGTTCGTCGCGAGCACCGTGGCCGCCCAGCGCCCGCTGGTCGTGGTCACGGCCACCGGCCGCGAGGCCGACGACCTGACCGTCGAGCTGGCCGAGATGCTCGGCGACTCGGTGGCGATGTTCCCGTCCTGGGAGACACTGCCGCACGAACGCCTCTCACCCGGCGCCGACACGGTCGGGCGCAGGCTCGAGGTGCTGCGCAGGCTCGCCCACCCCGACGACCCGGTGTACCCGGAACCGCTGCGGGTGGTGGTCACCACGGTGCGGTCGCTGATGCAGCCGATGACGGCGGGCCTCGGCGATATCGAGCCCATCGTGTTGCGCGTCGGCGAGGACCACGACTTCGACGCCCTGCTCGCGCGCCTGGTCGAATTCGCCTACACCCGCGTCGACATGGTCGGCAAGCGTGGCGAGTTCGCGGTGCGCGGCGGCATTCTCGACCTGTTCCCGCCGACGGCCGATCATCCTGTGCGCGTGGAGTTCTGGGGTGACGAGGTCACCGAACTCCGCCCGTTCGCGGTGGCCGATCAGCGCTCCATCGACGATCTGAGCGTCGAGGTGGTCGTGGCCCAGCCGTGCCGCGAACTGCTGCTCACCGAGCCGGTGCGCGAACGCGCCGCCGCCGTCGCGGCCGACAACGCCGCCGACGCCGCGCTCGTGGAAATGCTCGACAAGATCGCCGAGGGCATCCCGGTCGACGGCATGGAGGCGCTGCTTCCCGTCCTGGCGCCCGGCAAGCTGAGCCTGCTCACCGAGGCGCTGCCCGAGGGCACCCACCTGCTGCTGTGCGACCCGGAGAAGATCCGCACCCGCGCGGCCGACCTGGTGCGCACCGGCGAGGAATTCCTCGAGGCCTCCTGGACGGCGGCTTCCTTCGGCAGCGACGCCCCGCTGGGCGCGCACGGCCTCGACCTGGCCGCCTCCGGTTACCGATCGCTGCCCGAATTGCACGGCAGCGCAGACGAACTCGGGCTGCCATGGTGGACGTTGAGCCCGCTCAGTTCCGGCGACCCGGTCGAGGTGAACCTGCCGGTGCTCGCGGGCCCGACCGCCCGCGGGTCGGAGGAGTTGGTCGCGACCATCTTCGCTTCGCTGCGCGCGCACGTGGCGACCGGTGGGCGCGCCGTCGTGGTGGTCACCGGGCACGGCACCGCCCAGCGCGTGCTGGAACGGCTCGGTGAGGCCGAGGTGCCCGCCGCACTGCTCCCGGCGGGGGCGGTGCCGGAGCCGGGCGTGGTCGGTGTGCTGTGCGGTTCGCTGCACGACGGGTTGATCTTCGACGACGCGGGCCTGGTCGTCGTCGCCGAATCCGATCTCACCGGCAACCGGGTCACCGCGCCCAGCGAGGGCAAGCGGCTGCCCGCCAAGCGCCGCAACCAGGTCGACCCGCTGGCCCTGTCGGCAGGCGACATGGTGGTCCACGACCAGCACGGCATCGGCCGCTTTGTCGAGATGATCGAACGCACCGTCGGCGGGGCGCGCCGCGAATACCTGGTGATCGAGTACGCCCCGAGCAAGCGCGGCCAGCCCGGCGACCGGTTGTTCGTGCCGATGGAGTCGCTCGATCAGCTCTCCCGCTACGTCGGCGGCGAGCTGCCGAGCCTGTCCAAGCTGGGCGGTTCGGACTGGGCGAACACCAAACGCAAGGCGCGCAAGGCCGTTCGCGAGATCGCCGGCGAGCTGGTGCAGCTCTACGCCGCCCGCCAGGCCGCACCGGGACACGCCTTCGGTCCGGACACCCCGTGGCAGCAGGAGATGGAAGACGCGTTCGCGTTCACCGAGACCGTCGACCAGATGACCGCCATCACCGATGTGAAGGCCGATATGGAGAAGCCGGTCCCGATGGACCGGGTGGTCTGCGGCGATGTCGGCTACGGCAAGACCGAGATCGCGGTGCGCGCGGCGTTCAAGGCGGTGCAGGACGGCAAGCAGGTGGTGGTGCTCGTCCCCACCACACTGCTGGCCCAGCAGCACCTGCAGACTTTCACCGAGCGGGTGGCGGGTTTCCCGGTGACGGTGAAAGGCCTGTCGCGCTTCACCGACGCGTCCGATTCCAAGGAGATCTTGGCCGGGATGGCCGACGGATCGGTCGACATCGTGGTCGGCACCCACCGGCTGCTGCAGACCGGGGTTCGCTGGAAGGACCTCGGCCTGGTGATCGTCGACGAGGAGCAGCGCTTCGGTGTGGAGCACAAGGAGCACATCAAGGCGCTGCGCACCCACGTCGACGTGCTCACCATGTCGGCCACCCCGATTCCGCGCACCCTGGAGATGAGCCTGGCGGGCATCCGCGAGATGTCGACCATCCTCACCCCGCCCGAGGAACGTCATCCGGTGCTCACCTACGTGGGCGCCTACAACGACAAACAGGTCACCGCCGCCATCCGCCGTGAGCTGATGCGCGACGGCCAGGTGTTCTACGTGCACAACCGGGTGTCCTCGATCGACAAGGCCGCCAAGAAGATTCGCGACCTGGTGCCCGAGGCGCGGGTGGTGGTCGCACACGGGCAGATGAACGAGGACCAGCTCGAGCGCACGGTGCAGGGTTTCTGGGAGCGCGAATACGACGTGCTGGTGTGCACCACGATCATCGAAACCGGTCTCGACATCTCCAATGCCAACACCCTGATCGTGGAACGCGCCGACTCCCTCGGCCTCTCACAGCTGCACCAGTTGCGCGGCCGGGTCGGTCGTTCGCGTGAGCGCGGGTACGCCTACTTCCTGTACCCGCCGGAGAAGCCCCTCACCGAGACCGCGTACGACCGGCTGGCCACCATCGCCCAGAACTCCGATCTCGGCGCCGGTATGGCGGTCGCGATGAAGGACCTCGAGATCCGTGGCGCGGGCAATGTGCTCGGCGCCGAGCAGTCCGGTCACGTGGCGGGCGTCGGTTTCGACCTGTACGTGCGGCTGGTCGGTGAGGCGGTGGAGGCCTACCGGGCCGCCGCCGACGGCAAACCGATCGTCACCGAGGAGATCAAGGAGGTGCGGATCGACCTGCCCGTCGACGCGCACATCCCGCCCGACTACATCGCCAGCGACCGGCTGCGGCTCGAGGCGTACCGCAAACTCGCCTCCGCGCAGGACGATTCGGCGCTGGCCGCTGTCGTCGAGGAGCTCGTCGACCGGTACGGCCCGGTGCCGGTGGAGGTCGGCAGGTTGGTGTCGGTGGCGAAGCTGCGACTGCTGGCGCGCGAGTACGACGTGTCCGAGATCGTGGTCACCGGCTCGACGTTGAAGATCGCCCCGCTGAACCTGCCCGACTCGAAACAGATGCGGCTCAAGCGGATCTACCCCAGCGCCACCTACCGGGCGGCCAGCGGAATGGTGCAGTTGCCGCTGCCGCGCGTCACCGACAGTGTCGGCGCCGACCGGGTCCGCGATGTCGCGGTGCTGCAATTCGTCGCCGACCTGCTGCTGGTGCTCGACGGCAAACCGCAAGGGATGGTGGATCTTTCGGTGCCCACCGAGGCGAGCGTATGAGCGAGGCGCAGGAGGCGGCCGATACCGCCGTCGTCGCGGCGGGCCTGTCCGAGGCCGTGCGGGTGATGGACCGGCTGTGGCACTTCGGTGGTTGGGAAACCACCCAGACCCACGATTCGCTGCGCCCCTATCTGCTCGAGGAAACCTACGAACTGCTCGACGCCATCGGCTCCGGCGACTACGAGACCATCAAGGAGGAACTCGGCGATCTGCTGCTGCAGGTGCTGTTCCACTCCCGGATCGCCCAAGCCGCAGGGGAATTCACCGTCGACGACGTGGCAGCGGCACTGGTCGGCAAGCTCGTCCACCGCAGCCCGCACCTGATCGAGGCCGACCTGCCGCCCGGCATCTCGGTGGCCGAGAAGATCGCCGCGCAGGAAAAGGCTTGGGAGGAGCGCAAATCCGCCGAGAAGGCCCGCCGCTCCTGCCTCGACGGCATCGCCATGGCCCAGCCCGCGCTCGCACTCGCCGAAAAGGTCCGGTCCCGCAGCGCCCGCGCCGGCCTGCCCGACGACCTGGTCCCCGCCGCCCTGCGCACGGTCGAGCTGGGTGGCCCGGACTCCGCCGAGGAGCGCCTGCGCAAGGCCACGCTCGATTTCGCCTCCGCCATCCGTGCGGCCGAGGACGCGGCGGAATCGGCGCGCGGGGAACGGCTACTGCTCACCGCCGAGGACTGGCGTGCCTACTGGCCGCGCTGACCACGCGCGACACCGCGAGATCGGTTCCGGTCGAACACGAGTGCGGTGCACAGCTACCCGACGGCTAACGATCTTGGTCGGGTGAATGCCCGGCGATCGCTGCCGAGACGTTAGCGGCAAGTGGCACAGCGCTTTAGACTCGGTGGCGAGCTCGCTGTTCGCGGCGGGCTGGGGTGTCCGACGATCGTCGAGGTGAGGTAGATGGCAACAGAAGTCGATCCGGTGGAACACGGCGAGTTGACAGATCATCCCGAACTCGACGTGTTGCCGGTGTGGCCGCAGGAAACCATCGCGGTACTGGTCACCACCGATCCCGCCCCGCACGCCATTCCGGTTTCCTGGCCGGTGCGCGCGGGCGACCGGCGCATCCTCATCAGCCTGCGCACCAATCGTGGGTCGCTCGCCCGGTTGCGGGAGCGACCCGAGGTGGCGTTGCTGATCCTTGGCGGCGGCAATGTGGCGCTGTCGGCCCGTGGCCGGGCGAGCGTGATCGCCGAGCAGATGCCCGAGGCCGAGGACTACGCCGCCGTGCGGATCGACGTCGACGTGATCGACGACCACCGTCAGTCGGCCTTCGCGGTGGACCGTGGCATCCAGCGAACGGTTCTCGACGACACCGAACTGCGCGCCTTGGAGGGCCGGGTCGAGACCTTGCGCACCTGGGCCGAGCAGCAGCACTGAACACGATCAGGACAGAAGGGTTTTCATGAGCGTCTCACTCGCCAAGGGCGGCAATGTCTCGCTGTCGAAGCAGACCGACAACCTCACCAAGGTCGCGGTCGGTCTCGGCTGGGACGTGCGGACCACCACCGGCGCCGACCACGATCTCGATGCCAGTGCGTTGGCGACCGGGGCCAACCTGAAGGTGCTGTCGGACCAGCATTTCGTGTTCTACAACAACCTGCGTTCGCCCGAGGGCACCATCGAGCACACCGGCGACAACCTGACCGGCGAGGGCGACGGTGACGACGAGGTGATCAATGTCGACCTGGCCGCCACGCCGCCGTCGATCACCAACATCTTCTTCCCCGTCTCGATCCACGACGCCCAGGCCCGCGGCCAGTCCTTCGGCCAGATCCGCAACGCCTACATCCGGGTGACCGACGCCAACACCGGTGTCGAGCTGGCTCGCTACGACCTGTCCGAGGACGCCTCGACCGAGACCGCGATGGTCTTCGGTGAGCTGTACCGGCACAACAACGAGTGGAAGTTCCGCGCGATCGGCCAGGGATACGCGTCCGGTCTCGCGGGGATCGCCCGCGATTACGGCGTCAACATCTGACGAACCGCGCGACGAACGGGCGGCGGTCCTGGCGACCGCCGCCCGTCATCCTGCCTGGGTCGCGGGAATGCGCGGGAGTGGAGTCGTACTCGCCTGGTCGAGCAGGCTGAAGTACTTGCGGAGCATGAGCGCTGCCGTAGTGGCCAGGCCTGCCGTGAGGCCCCACCAGACGCCCGCCGCACCGAGATGCAGCGGGAAGGCGAACAGCAGGGCGGCCGGGATGCCGACACCCCAGTAACCGACGAGCGATAGCCGGAAGCCCGCCGAGGTCTCCTTCAGCCCGCGCAGCAGACCCGTCCCGATGTTCTGGGCGGCGTCGAAGAACTGCAGCACGATGCCGATGAGCAGCAGGGTGTGGGCGATCTCGACGGTCGCGGTGTCGGAGGTGTCGAGGAACGGCGCGAGCACCACGTCGGGAGCCAGGATGTAGACCGCCCCCGTGAGAATGGCGAGCACACCCGCATGGCGTAGGGCGAGCCAGGCCAGCGACCTGGCGTGGCTGTACTCGTCGCGGCCCACGGCATGGCTGACCAGGATCGACGCACCGTGCGACAGGCCGATCGCGACCTGGAAGACGATGTAGATGATCTGGTACACGACGTTGTGCGCGGCCAGGGCGGCCGGCCCGAAACTGCCCATCACCAGCGCCAGCACCGAGAACATGCCCGCCTCGGAACCGTAGGTCAGCGCGATGGGGGTGCCGAGGCGAAGTTCCTCGCGCACGGTCGCCCAGCGCACCGGCCACGGGGTTCGCGGCAGGGTGGCGCCGAGCTGTTCGTGGCGGCGCACCATCGCCCAGAACACCCCGAAGGTGATCAGGAAGACCAGAGAGGTGGCGATGCCGACGCCGGTCAGACCGGAGGCGGGGATGCCCGCCCAGCCGTGGATGAAGGCCAGTGCGAGCACCAGGTTCAGCACCACCGAACCCAGCGTCACCATCAACAACGCCTGAGGACGCTGCATGCCCACGGTGTACTGGCGCAACACCTGGAACCACAGGCACGGCAGCAGGCCGGGAGCCAGCGCGATCATCATCGGCCGGGCCAGGTCGAGAACGGCGGTGTCCTGCCCGAGCCACGACAGTGCCCAGCCGAGACCGATCAGCACCGCACCGCCGAGCAGGCCGGCGATGGTGGCGATGACGAACGCCGCCCGGACCACCGCGCGCACCTCGTCGTCGGCCGACTCGCCGCGTTTGCCCGCCGCGCCGAGCGCACCGGCGATCTGATTACCGGTCCCGGTGATCAGGCCGACGCACATGGTGCGGATCTGGTTGAACAACACCAGCGCCAGGCCGCCCGCCGCGACCTCCGCGACACCGAGCGTGCCCATCAGCACGAGATTGGTGGTCGACACCGCGATCTGAGCCAGCTGGGTCAACGCGATCGGCGTCGCCAGCTTGGCCAGTGCGCTGGTGTCGGTGTTCTTGCCGTTCACCAGCGCTCCCCGGTCTCCGTTTCGCGCGCGATCGCGCTCACCTGACCTCCATCAGTTCGTCGTGGCGCCGCAGCGGTGAGTACCGGCGCAGCAGTGTGGTGACCTCGCATTCGGCGGCCGGATCGAGCAACTCGCGCGCGCTCATCCAGTCGTCGTCGAACACGGTGTCCAAGTACTTCTCGCCACCGTCGCACACGATGGTGACCACGGTGGAACCGGCCGGGAATTCCTCGAGCCGGGCCAGAGCATTGTGCACCGAACCGCCCGCCGAACCACCGATCAGCAGCCCGTGTGTCCTGGCGACGGCGCGGGCGGTGGCGAACGCGTCGACATCGCTCACCTTCACCCCCTCGTCGAGCAGGCTGTAGTCGACCGCGGTGCCGATGGTCGCGCCCGGCGGGGTGCCGGTGCCCGACTGCCAGTACGGGCCGCCCTCGCCGCCGAAGGCGATGGACCCGACCGGCTCCACCCCGATCACCTTCGGCACGCAACCGAGTTCGCGCAGGCGGGTGGCGGTGCCGAACAGCGACCCGCCGGTGCCGACCGCCGACAGCAGGATGTCGACCCGCTCCACCTCGGCCAGCAATTCCTCGGCGACCGCGTAGTAGCCGACGGCGTTGGCGTCGTTGTTGTGCTGTTCGGTGAAGAAGGCGTCGTCGCGGGCGGCGGCCATCGCCTCGGCGAGGTCCTCCCGTGCCGAGGTGGCCAGTTCGTCGTCACCGTCGTCGGCGACGAACACCAGGTCCGTGCCCATGGCCTTCATCGCGCGCAGTTTGTCCTTACAGGCGTGGTTGTCGACCACGGCGGTGAACCGATAGCCACGTTCGGCCGCGACCACCGCCAAGCCGAGCCCGGTATTGCCGGACGTAGATTCGATGATATGCCCGCCATCGCGCAGCAAACCGCGCCGCTCGGCATCGTCGACCATCGAGCGGGCCATGCGGATCTTGGCGGCGCCGGTGGGATTGAACTGTTCGAGCTTGAGCAGCAGGCGGGTGCCGCTGTCGGTGACGGCCAGCTCGAACAGGGGAGTGCGGCCGATCAGATCCGTCACGCGCGTGACGAGAGCCATGGGGTTTCCTCCATCGGAAGGGAATCAGCGGGAAGTGGTGTCGAGGGTCCAGCACAGCCGGTCGGCGCGCTCGCGCAGCACGACCTTGGGCGGCAGGGGGAGTTCATGGAACGGTGACTCGTTGGAATCCATCTGATACCCGGCGGTGTTCGGGTAGATCAGCAGGTCGCCGACGCGAGCGCGGCGCGGCAGCGGGATTCGCCGCCTGCTGAGGAGGTCGGATTCCAGGCAGGTCGTCGCGCCGACGCAGGAGGGGGTGGTGGCGCCGGGTCGCTGCGGCCACAGCACCGGGTCGGGGAGGTATTCGCTGGCGAACCACTGTTCGGACAGGCTCAGGCTGGTGCCGTCGACGGTGAGGATGTCGTATGGGTGACCCTGTGTCGTCCGGGTTTTCACGCCTTGCACGCGGAAGACGGAACTGCCCGCGCGATCGAGTAGAGCGCGTCCCGGCTCGACAGCCAGGCGTATACCGTTGTCGCGCAGCCTTTTCGCGAGGCCGTTGTGCGCGAGGACGACGCTGAGCATGTCGGCCCCCGGTGACGGGAAATGATAGGGGTAGTAGTCCTCCGCAGGTGCGCTGCCGTGAAACCAGCTGTCGCTGAGCATTTCCCGGAAACGAGACCAGGAATCGGCATCGAGGTAGTCCACGCCGAAGCCGCCGCCGATCGAGATGATGTCGGCAGGATGACCCTCGGATCGTGCCCTCAAGCAGTGGTCGACCAGGGCCGTGGCTTGTTCGGCGCGGGCGGTGGCGTCGTAACCGGACAGATGGAAACTGAAGCCGGACAAGCTGATCGGTCCGCCCGGAGTCACGGCTCCGATCGCCTGCTCGAATTCCCGGCGATCCAGACCGAACCGGCTCGTCGACCCCTCCGGCAGTACACGAAGCACGATCCGGGCAGGCAGGTCGAGCGCGGCGAGCCGGTCGAGCTCGTCGACGGCATCGATCGCGATGAGCGCGCGATGACGTGCGGCCAGCCACAGCAGATCGTCGGACTTCGCGGGCCCGGTGACCATCAGATCCTCACCGCGCACGCCCTGTGCCAGCGCCGCCACGAGCTCGCCGGTACTGGCCACATCCACTCCTGCACCGGATTCCGCGCAGGCCCGGACCACACAGGCCGCCTTGTTCGCCTTCTTTCCGAAGTAGACGAACCCGTCGACCCCCGCGGCGGTGAACGCCGACTGGAAAGCCTCGACATTCACCGCGACCCGCTCCGGGAACAGCACGTGGAACGGTCCGCCGACCGCTTCGGCGATGTCGCCGAGCAGCAGTGGATCATCGAGCAGCCGTTGCTCCACCGCATCGATGTAGGCGGGCATCGGCGGTGCGCAATGGGGCAGGCCATCGGTTGCGCTGGAACGGTATTCGTCGACTGCCTGGGCGGAATCGGCTCCGGCTAATCCCACAGCGGCACCTCCGTGCCCCGCCCCTCGGCGATCGCGCGCGCCGCCAGCGCATGCGCTACCGCGATATCGGTGAGCACAAGCCCGCTGTTGTAGACGAAGATCTTCTCGTCGTCGGAGCGGCGAGCCGTGGCCGCGCGGGTGAGGATCTGGGGGAGTTCGGCGTCGACCGAGCGCAGCGTGCCGTCGGGGCCTGCCATGTCGGTGCCGGTCAGCGCCATCTGTGCGGCACTGGTCGCCACCACCCGATCGGCGTCGACCAGCGTCGACGGTGCCAGCCCGTATCCCACGAGCACCGCGACGGAACCCGGTGCCAGATGGGAGGACTCGAGCGCGACCTCGGTGCCGGGACCGGCCGTCGCCAGCACCACATCGGCGGTGGGTGCCGCCGCGTACGGATCGTCCACCTGTTCCAGTACCGCGTGCGGCACCTCGGCGGCCAGCTGCGCGTGCACCGCCGCCAGGCCCTCGGCGTGCGTGCCGTACACCATCAGCTTGCGTAGCTGCGGGTTCGCCGCGAGCAGGTGTGGCAGCGCGTTGCGCCCCTGCGTTCCGGTACCGATGAGCAACGCGCTCTCCGCACCGCGGCGGACCGTCTCGCGCACCAGCAGTGCCGACACCGCCGGAGTGCGCAACGCGCCGACTCGGGCGCAATCCATCATCGCGATGGGGGCGCCGGTGGTGTCGTCGTAGAGGGTGATGGTGGTGTAGTACCGCTTGGTGCTGCGGTCGTGACCCGGGTCGAACTTGTAGGAGGTCTTCATCGCCACCACGCGGCGGCGACCATCGCGGCCGAGCATTGCGTAGGACACCGACGAGCCACCAGGATCGGCGACGCTCAGCTTGCGCGGGTTGTCGGATTCGCCCGCTGCGAAGGCGAGATAGGCCTCCTCGACGGCCCGTACCACCTCGGCGGGCGTGATCGGCACATCGGCCAGATCGCTGCGCGAGAGCACTCGGAGCCCGACGCTGCGGTCACGGTTGTTCAACGGATCCTCGTTCATCTGCACTGTCCTGCCCTGCCGTCCGATCGGTGCGCGCCCGATACGGCGCGATCACCTCTTGCCCGTACCCATTCTCGGACGCTTCCTCGCCCCGCCGACGACGTTCCGGCAGGCGGATATTGACGCGCTTGAGCCACCGATCGGTGCCGTCGTAGCGGGCGCGGAACGGTACCCGGCCGTGCACGGCCACATCGTTGTCGACGAGCAGGAGCTCGCCGGGGGCAAGCGCCGGAGCGTGACAGACGCGCGCGAGTTCGGCGGTGAGCCGGGCGTAGGCCGCGCGGAACGCCGGGTCCGCGTCGTCGAGCGGGGTATAGGCTGGGTCGTATCTGATGGTGTCGCAACCGTTTTCGTCCACCCAGACGGTGGGCAACGGTGGTGCGAACGATCCGAAGTCGGTGCCGTAGGAGACATCGGGCAGGATCGGCACCGTCGGGGTAGCCAGGACGCGGCGGTCCTCGTCGCTGAGTTCGACCTCGCGGATCGAGGACACGGTGGTAGCCACGCGATCCGGGTTGCGCACGCACGCCAGCATCAGCAGATTGGCGCGTTCGGCGTGGAAGGCGTCCTCGGAGTGCGGGCTCAGCAGCGTCGCGCTGCTGGCACCGGACTGTTCGTGTTCGTGTCCGGCGGCGGGCACGATGTTGTTGACCAGCCGCCCGTTCTGCTGACCGAGCCAGCCGAACAGCTCACCCGCACACCGCGCGAGCAGCAGCAGGACGATGTCGAGTTCCAGCGAACCGAGGTGGATCGAATCGCCCGCCGAGACGGCCGCGCGCTGCCAATCCGCAGGCGTCGGGCCGAATTCGGTATCGCTCACGCGCAGTCCCCGCACCACGGTCGCGCCCGCTGCGGTGGCGGGTGGGCGCACGGCGTGTCGCACGGATGCCGGGAGTTCGCCGGCGCGCCGATCGATCTCGGCCAGCAGGGCGGGGTCGTGCAGGGTCTCGGTATGCGGTAGGTCACTCAGTTGATGTCGGATCTCGGCGGCGAGGCGGCGAACGGCCTGGGCGGCGTCCGGCTCGAACTCGCGGTACTCGATGTCGTGCAGGTGAATCGTTTTACGTTCGGAGAGAACGCTTTTCACCGGCCTTCCCTTCTTCGCATCGGTCGAACGCGGGTGGTGGAGACTCGATGAGCGAAGGTAGTGCCTGGCAATGGATTAGGCAAGACTTACCTAACATGCTCTCATGGCAAATAGCTTATGGGTATGAGCCTGATTTCTACCCGAAGTCGCTGGCAGTCGCCGAATCGGGGGCCGTGGGCGGCGTGGCGGAACGGTCTCGGTCGAAAGGAAGACCACCACCGGGCCACTGTTTTAGGCTAGCCTCGCCTAGTTTGCGGCGCCCGGTGAAGGGGTTCGGCGCCCGCCGCTCGAGGAGGAACACCATGGGTTTCACACGCAGGCAGTTGCTGCAATCCGGCATCGGTCTCACCGCAGTGCTGCTGGCCGCCGCGTGCACCAGCGGCGAGGAGTCGAATGGAACCGTCAAGCCGGGCGGCACGCTGCGCGTCGGCGCGCTCGGCACCGCCGCGCGCAGTGAACGCGATCCGCACGCCAATCTCAGCAACGAGAGCGACTTCCTGATCGCCTCGCTCGTCTACGACGCGCTGACCGTTCCCGGCGACGACCCGAATGTCGTGCCGCGCCTGGCCTCGCGCTGCGAGGCCGACGCCGAGAATCGCCGCTGGACCTTCACCATCGCCGAGGGCGCCAAGTTCCACAACGGCGCGCCGGTCACCGCCGAGGACGTGGTGTGGTCGATGCGGCGGCTGCGGTCGGTGGGCGGGGCGTCGAAGATGCCGGTCGCCGAGAACGACATCGTCGCCGACGGCCCGAACCGCGTGGTGTTCACCGTGCCCGCACCCAATACCCAACTGCCGCTGCTGCTTCGGCTGATGACCTTCACCGTCCCGCAGGGCACCACCGACTTCGCCGCCGCCGTCGGCTCCGGTCCGTTCCGGCTCGAGTCCTACCAGAACGGCAACGCCCGCCTGGTGCGCAACGAGAACTGGCACGGCACCCCGCCGTCGCTGGATGCCATCGAGGTGACCATGTTCGACAGCGTCACCGCGCTCGGCAACGCGGTGCTCGGTGGACAGATCGACCTGGCCTCCAATGTGGGCGCCATCGCGGGCCGCACCGCCGCCGGTCGCGGCGACCTGCAGGTGATCCGCCGCCCGGACGACACCATGCTCGGTGTCGCGATGCGCGCCGCCGACGGGCCGTTCGCCGACGCGCGGGTGCGCACCGCGTTGCGGCTGGGCGTGGACCGGGAGGCGCTCGTCAACCAGGTGCACTCCGGGTTCGGCACGGTCGCCGCCGATGTGCTCGGTACCGCCGACCCGCTCTACGACACCTCGCTGCGCCGCGGTCGCGATATCGAGCGGGCGAAAGCCCTGCTGCGCGAGGCGAATTTCGATACCGGACGCAGCTACCCGTTCGTCACCAAGGCCGAGGTACCCGGTGAGGTCGAGTCGGCGAAGGTGATCGCCAGCCAGCTCGCCGAGATCGGGGTCCGCCTCGATGTGCAGACGGTCGAGTCGGCCGCGTTCTACGACCAGACCTGGTTGAACGCCCCGCTCTACACCGTGTCCTGGGGCACCAACGATTCGGTGCTTTTCCTGGCCGACAAGCTGATGACCTCCGGTTCCAACCGCAACGAAACCGCCTTCCGCGACCCGGAATTCGATGCCGCCAACGCCAAGGCGCTCGCCGCGACGGGCGATGAATACGGCCGTGCGGTGCGTGAGTTGCAGCGCATCCAGTTCGAGCGCGGTGGCTACCTGGTGTGGGGCATGGCCGACGGTGTCGACATCGCCGCCGCGTCCGTGCGTGGGCTGCCGACCCTCGGCGGTTTCGCCCGCGTCCAGCTGGAACGTGCCTGGTTGGCGTGAGTGCCGTGAAAGCGTTCGCCCTGCCCGCGCTGCGCCGGGTCGTGCTGCTGGTGACCCTGCTGGCCATCGTGTTCGTCGCGGTGGACCTGCTGCCCGGCAGCGCGGCCCGCTCGGTGCTGGGCAGGGAGGCCGGTGCGACCGAGCTCGCGGCCAAGGAGCACGAACTCGGCCTGGATCGCGCACTGCCGGTGCAGTTCTGGCACTGGATCACCGGTGTGCTGACCGGTGATTTCGGCCGGACCGCACGCGGCAACTCGATCGGTGACATGCTCGCCGACAAGTTCCCGCAGACGCTGCTGCTCGGCGGGATCGCCCTGCTGCTCACGGTGGTGTGCTCGCTCGCCCTCGGCTGCTGGTGGGCGATGCGGCCCAAGGCTTTCGGTTCGCGACTCCTGCAGCCGACCACCACCATTGCCGTCGCCGTCCCCGAATTCGTCTGTGGCACCGTGCTGATCCTGGTGTTCTCCCTGGCCACCGGCTGGTTGCCCGCCGTGACGATCACCGACCGCTCCGGATTCCCGGCGGGCCCCGAGATGCTCGTGCTTCCGGTGCTCGCACTCGCGATTCCCCAGATCGGCTGGAACACGCGGGTGGTGCGGTCGGCGCTCCTCGACGTCGCCGCGGCACCGCATGTGGAAAGTGCTGTCCTGGACGGTCTTCCGCGCCGGACCATCTTGTTGCGCCACATGCTTCCCTTCGCCGCACCCACGATCGTGGCCGGATACGCGACCTCGGTCGGCATGCTCTTCGGTGGCGCCCTGGTCGTCGAAACCCTCTTCAACTACCCCGGTGTCGGCGCCGTCCTCGCGGGCTCGGTGGCCGACCGCGACACCGCGACCGTCGCCGCCGTGGTCGCTCTCACCGCCATCGTCATCATGGTCCTCCTCGCGTGCGCCGACTTCGTCCGCACCTGGTCCACCCGGGGCGCCCGATGACCGGCGCTCGAGACGCGCTGGTGGCGGGAGCTACTCGGCCGATGCTGCCACCAGAGCGTGGTGATCAAATGTCCAAGTCTTGTGGGGCTGAGGTGCGCAGGGCGGGCGGGTCGAGGAAGACGAGTGTGATCGGTGTGGACCGGTGGATTCCGAGGAGAGCCCGGCGTGAAGGCTGGGGCTTCGGGGAATCCGTGGAGGTGGCGTGATGGGTACGGAAAGGTGGGGGCTCGGCCGGAGCGCTTCGCGCACGGCGGGGCGCTTCGGGGGAGTTGTGCGTTCGTGGCGGTGGGGTACGGGTTTCGGGGTGGGGCTGGTGGTGTCGGGCGCGCTGGTCGGGCCGTTGTTCGCGCCGCACGGGGCGGAAGAGGCGGTGGGGATTCCGTTCGCGGAGCCGGGTGGGGGCGCGGTGCTCGGCACCGATCGGCTCGGGCGCGATGTGTTCAGTCACCTGCTGACCGGGGGAACGCAGCTGCTCGTGGTCTCGGCGGTGATCGCGGTGGCGGTGACCGTGTTGTCGGCGGTGCTCGGGGCGGTCGCCGCGGTGCGGCCGCGGGCGGGTTCGGTGATCGAACTCGCGGGTGACCTCGTCATTCTCCTGCCCGCCGTGCTCGGCATCCTGCTCGTGCTCACCGCCTGGCCGCAGGGTGGGGTAGCGGCGTTGATCGTGGTGTCGCTGGTGTTCGGAGTGCCGTACTGCGCACGGATCTTCGCCGCCTCGGCCGCGAGCATCGCCGCCACCGGCTATGTCGAAGCAGCCGTCGCCAGCGGAGAATCACTGCCCTACTTGGTGTTCCGTGAGATCCTGCCCAACCTCCGCTCGGTCTTCACCACCCAGCTCGGCCTGCGTTTCGTCGTGGCGATCTATCTGGTGAGTACCGTCTCCTTCCTCGGTGTGCCCGCGCTCGGGGCCGACAACTGGGCGATCATGGTCCGCGACAACGCCTCCGGCATCCTCCTCAACCCCTGGGCCGTGCTTGCCCCCAGCGCCGCCATCGCGATCGTCGCCGTCGGCGTGAACCTGGTGGTCACCGCCGGGTCCGCGCGTGATGGTGCCCGACGCCGACGGGCTGGAGCCACTGACTACGTCCCCGATCGAGGAGCGATGGTCGGCGCGGGCAGCCGCGGTGACGTGCAGGTTTCCGGTTTCGGCCGGCAGCGCGACCAAGCGGGCACCCCCGCAGGGATGCCAAATGAGACAGCATCGCCCACCGACGTAGAGCTGGCGGTGATGGACGGACTCGTGTCCAGCGGGCGGCGGAATGGACACCCCGCGGCGGTCGACGCCGGGGATGCGGCGGTGGTGGATGGGCTGACGGTGGTGAGCGCTGCGGGGGCGGTGTTGTTGGCGCCGTTGTCCTTCCGGCTGAAGGCGGGATCCGTGACGGCGCTGACCGGGGCGTCCGGGGCGGGCAAGTCGACGGCGATGCGGGCGCTGCTGGGGCACGTGCCCGCCGGGATGCGGTGTGCGGGCACGGTTCTGGTGGCCGGACACGACGTCTTCGGGCTCGATCCGCGTGCGCTGCGGACTTTCCGGCGCGAGCGGATCGCCTACGTCGGCCAGGATCCCGGGTCCGAGCTGAACCCCCTCCTGCGCGTTAGTGCGCTCCTCACCGAAGCCGCACCCACCAGTTCCGAGGCCGAACGACAAGCGATGCTCGATCGCGTCGGGCTGGACGAGACGTTCCTGCGGCGCCGCGTCGGTCGCCTGTCCGGTGGCCAGCAACGCCGGGTGGCCCTGGCCCGCGCCCTCCTCCGCCGTCCGACCGTCCTCGTCCTCGACGAACCCCTCGCCGGTCTGCACGGCGCCTTGCGCACCGAAATAGCGCGGCTCATAGCCGATCTCGCCGTCACCGACGCCACCGCCGTCCTGCTATCCGGCCACGACACCACCACCGTCCATGCCATCGCCGACACGGTGATCGAAGTCCATCCACCCAGCGCCGTACCGCGATCCCGCCGGGTGGGCTCGGCGCCGATCGGGCACGATGAGAAGGCAACGCCGTACGGCCGCCAACGAGGTGACGCGTCGACGGGTGACGGCGCAACGGTTGCAGCTGTTCAGCGCACAGCCGGTCGCCGCACCGCTGAGCCCGAGGACGACCGGGCCGCTGGGTCAGCTGACCAGGCGCCGTGCTGCGAGAGCCCGGTTGCCGAGGGTTTCGCCGGACCTGCGAGTCCCGCGACCGACGGGCGAGAATCGCCGGGAATCGCGCTGTCCGCCAAGGGGATCACCGCCACTGCCGACAACCACCGGATTCTCGGTGAGATCGATCTGGAAGTACGCGAGGGGGCGGCATTGGCGGTGGTCGGGCCTTCGGGGGCAGGCAAGACCACGTTGGCGCGGGTGATCGCCGGCTTGCAGATCGGGGTCGCGGGCGTTGTCGAAGCAGGCGCGGTGCGGGCGCCGGTCGGGAAACGGCGACGGATCAAGCCGGGGGCCAAGGGTATTCAGCTGGTCACGCAGAACCCGTTGGCAGCGTTGAATCCTCGCCGAACCGTCGAACAGACCCTGGCAAGGCCGCTGCGGCGGATCGCCCGCGTGCCGAAACCGGACGTGCGCAAGCGGGTCGACGCCCTGCTCGCCGATGTGGACCTGCCTGCCGACCTCGCGAGCAGGCGACCACACGAACTGTCGGGCGGGCAACGTCAGCGCGTCGCCCTGGCGCGAGCTCTCGCCGCCGATCCGGCCGTCCTGATCTGCGACGAGATCACCACCGCCCTCGACCAGCACACGGCCGCGGGCGTCATGACCCTGCTCGACCGCCTGCGCACCGAGCACGGCACCGCCGTCCTGCTCATCAGCCACGACATGGCTCTGGTCGCCAGGCACTGCACCGACCTGCTGGTCCTCGACCACGGCGAGGTCGTCGAAAGAGGTGATCCCGCAATCGTTCTCGCCGCTCCGGCGCACCGCGCCACCGCGGAGCTGCTGGTGTAACGGCGCGGCGGCAGGAGTCGATCACATCGGGTTGTCCCCCAAGCGTTTTCAAGGAGACGAACCCCGATGATCCACCCTGCCCCTCCACATGAGGGCGCTGTGCCGCCGAGCCCGCCACCGTCGACCGGCATTCCGGTGGTGCGGCCGTGGGGCGAATCGTCTCCGAACCTCGCGCCGGAACCGACCCCATCGCGTCGTAGATCCCCGGTGCTGCTCGCGATCGTCGCCGTCGTCGTATTGCTCACCGCCGCCGGAGCGGTCACGGGCTACCTCCTCACCCGGCCCGGCGAACCACGCATGGCCGTCGGCGATTGCGTGAGCCGGGACGAACTGCCCGTCGAATACGCCTGCGCCGACGACCTCGCCGTCTACCGGGTGCACGCCAGGGAACCGATGCAGCACCCGTTCGCCCTGTCCTGCATGAAATTCGAGAAGGCGACCCGCGCGGTAGCCGACCCGAGCCCCACCGACGGCGAAACCGTGCTGTGCCTCGAACCGACCGAGAAGAACGCGACCGACGCGGGCGGTCTTCGCCCCGGCGACTGCATCGATGTGCGTAAGTCCGGCGGCGAAATCGAACGCAGCACATGCGGATTCACCGGCGGACCGCACGTTGTGATCGCCACCGAGCTGCACGTCAAGGTCCCGGTCACCGATCGGGCCTGCGAATCCCACCCGGAAACCCGCGAAGCCTACGCCCAATCGTCCCTGGGTGGCCGTGCCGTGGTGATCTGCACGAAGCCCGCCGAGGACTCCGATTCGATGGCGGGAGCCTTTGTGGGCGAATGCGCTTCGAATGTGTCGATGAAGACGATCGCGTGCGCGCACCGGTCCGCCACGCACCGGGTGCTCTCGGTGCGGACCCAGTACACCGAACCGGCCGACCCGAAATGCGAGGAGGTCACCAACGCCAACGCGGCGTCGGTCTCGGTCAACGACAACACCGACCTGCGCGTCGTCGTCTGCCTGGGGCCGATCGACCAGAACCACCTCGGTTACGCCCGGCCCGGCGACTGCGTCACCGGTTACGCGGGCACCGCTGGCCTGCCGAGGCTGGTGAGCTGTGACGACAGCAGTGCCGACGGTCGCGTCACGTCCGTGTACGACGAAGCGAACATCGGATGTTCGGCAGGCGAGGCGCGAATGTCACGCGAGGCGGGCGTGTCCCACGGCTCGACCATCTGCCTCGTCGCGACCTGAGAACTCTGAGAAGTCACTGTGAGATGTGCATGGCGGCGCGCTGATCTGGATGATTGGTTGAGTGTCTGTGCAGAAAGCCGGCGTCATCGTCGCCGTGGCGGTGGCCGCGTTGCTCACGGGGTGCAGTTCGCTCGCGTCGATTCCCGGTGACATGCCACCGGGCCCCGGCGTGGCCTTACCCGTCATCGATATCGATGCGCCGGGGCGCGCCGCCACGCAATTGCGCGGCTGGGCCGACGAGCAGTCCGACGCGCTCGGCATCGCACCGGTGGCCCTCGAGGCCTACGGCTACGCCGCCGCCGTGCTCGCCAGGTCGGCTCCGGAGTGCGGCATCGCGTGGACGACCATCGCGGGCATCGCCAGCGTGGAGAGCGGGCACGGCACCCACCGCGGCGCCGACGTGGACGCCGACGGAACCGTTCGCCCGCCGATCATCGGTGTCGCCCTCGACGGGACCAAGGGCAATGCCGTCATCCGTGACACCGACGGCGGCCGCCTCGACGGCGACACCACCTACGACCGGGCGGTCGGTCCGCTGCAGTTCATCCCCGAGACCTGGCAGCGCTGGGCCGTCGACGCCAACGGCGACGGCGTGCTCGATCCCCAGAACATCGACGACGCCGCCCTCACCGCCGCCCGCTACCTCTGCACCCGCGGCGGCAACCTGACCTCGGCCGACGGCTGGCAGCGTGCCCTGTTCGCCTACAACCAGTCGAACAAGTACATGCTGGTCGTGCGGGATCGCGCCGCCGCCTACAGCATCGGGCGCCGCGCCTAGTCGCCACCTGCCCGGAGTGCCGGTTACTGCCTGCCACCGCGAGACGATAGGCTCGGCTGCGCACGGACCATCCCGTGAGACCTACCGTGCCTTTCCGTCGTAAGGAGTCGTTTTCGTGGCCATCATCGAACAGGTCGGAGCTCGCGAGATTCTGGATTCGCGCGGCAATCCCACTGTCGAGGTCGAGATCGCCCTCGACGACGGCACCCTGACCAGGGCAGACGTGCCGTCCGGCGCGTCCACCGGTGAGCACGAGGCCGTTGAGCTGCGCGACGGTGGCGACCGCTACAACGGCAAGGGCGTCACCAAGGCCGTCGAGGGTGTCCTCGACGAGATCGCGCCCGCCATCATCGGCCTCGACGCCGTCGAGCAGCGCACCGTCGACCAGGTCCTGCTGGATCTGGACGGCACCCCCGACAAGTCACGCCTCGGCGCGAACGCCCTGCTCGGTGTCTCGCTGGCCGTGGCGCGCGGTGCCGCCGAGTCCTCGGGCCTCGAGCTGTTCCGCTACCTGGGCGGCCCGAACGCCCACGTGCTGCCCGTGCCGATGATGAACATCCTCAACGGTGGCGCGCACGCCGACACCGGTGTGGACGTGCAGGAATTCATGGTCGCCCCGATCGGCGCGCCCACCTTCCGCGAGGCGCTGCGCTGGGGCACCGAGGTGTACCACTCGCTCAAGGCCGTGCTCAAGGAGAAGGGCCTGTCCACCGGCCTGGGTGACGAGGGTGGCTTCGCCCCCGACGTCGCGGGCACCAAGGAAGCGCTCGACCTGATCAGCCTGGCCATCCAGAAGGCGGGCTACAAGCTCGGCACCGATGTCGCGCTCGCGCTCGACGTGGCCGCCACCGAGTTCTACACCCCCGGTGAGGGTTACAAGTTCGAGGGCAAGGTCCGCTCGGCCGAGGAGATGGGCCAGTTCTACGAGGAGCTGCTCACCCAGTACCCGCTGGTCTCCATCGAGGACCCGCTGTCGGAGGACGACTGGGACGGTTGGGTCGCGCTCACCGACGCCATCGGCGACAAGGTGCAGCTCGTCGGCGACGACCTGTTCGTCACCAACCCGGAGCGCCTGGAAGAGGGCATCGCCAAGGGCGCGGCCAATGCGCTGCTGGTGAAGGTCAACCAGATCGGCACCCTCACCGAGACCCTCGACGCGGTCGACCTGGCTCACCGCAACGGCTACAAGACCATGATGTCGCACCGTTCGGGCGAGACCGAGGACACCACCATCGCCGACCTCGCGGTCGCCGTCGGTTCCGGCCAGATCAAGACCGGCGCCCCCGCGCGTTCGGAGCGGGTCGCCAAGTACAACCAGCTGCTGCGCATCGAGGACGCCCTCGGTGATTCGGCACGCTACGCCGGCGACGTGGCCTTCCCGCGTTTCACCGGCGAGTTCTGAACAAGAAGTACCGCGGGACCTGGAGATGATGGGGTAGAGCGCCAATGACCGAGCGACGTGCGCGGGGGACCAGTCCGGGTGGACGAGGCGACCGGCGCACGTCGCGGGCCGCGCGCTCACGCCCCAGCCCGCTCGACACACCCGGCCGTCCGACCGCCGCCAAACGCACCACCCGGCGGCGGCCGGAAACGGCCACCCGCAAGCCGAGCGGCAAGCTGGAACGCACCGAACACACGATCCTCGGGCTCTCTACCGGCAAGGCGGTGATCCTGGCGGCCGTGCTGTGCGGACTGGCGCTCACCCTGGCCGTGCCGACGCGCACGTACTTCAGTCAGCGTGCCGAGGCGGCCGCGCTGGCCGAGGAACGCGCGGAACTCGACGCCGACCTGGCCGCGCTGCGCGATCGTCGTGCGCAGCAACAGGATCCGGCCTACATCCGCACCGAGGCCCGTGAACGGCTGCGGCTGGTGATGCCCGGCGAAACCCCTTACATCGTGCAGGTTCCCGGCATCGAGGCGCCTGCACCGCCGCCGATGAGTACCCGAACAGCGGAGCCCGACCCCTGGTACACCGACCTGTGGCGCAGCATCTCCGAACCAGCACCGGAAGGACCGTAGGTGACCGCACCGAACGAGCGCGACCTCGAGATCATCGCTCGGCAACTGGGCCGCGAGCCGCGCGGAGTCCTCGCGATCGCCTACCGCACCCCCGACGGTCTGCCCGCCGTGGTGAAGACCGCGCCGCGCCTGCCCGACGGCACCCCGTTCCCCACGCTGTACTACCTCACCGACCCCCGGCTCACCGCTGAGGCGAGCAGGCAGGAGTCGGCCGGGGTGATGCGCGAGATGACCGAACGCCTCGCCCACGACCCCGAACTGGCCGCCGCCTACCGCGCCGCGCACGAGAGCTACCTGGCCGAGCGCAACGAGATCGAGTCGCTCGGAACGGATTTCACCGGCGGCGGCATGCCCGACCGGGTCAAGTGCCTGCACGTGCTGATCGCGCATTCGCTGGCCAAGGGGCCGGGCGTGAACCCGCTCGGTGACGAGTCCGTGGCCCTGGCCGCCGACGCCGGGCTGCGCGGGACCGCCGTTCCCGCCGACTGGCCCGCTGCCCGCAAGTCCGACGAACAGGCATAATCGCGGGACAGCAGCTGGTCGAGACCTGGAGGAACACTCATGAGTGAGCGCATCGCCGCAGTGGATTGCGGAACCAACTCGATCCGTCTGCTGATCTCCGAAGTCGGCGCCGACAACGCGCTGACCGACGTGCACCGCGAGATGCGCATCGTGCGACTCGGCCAGGGTGTCGACGCGACCGGACGACTCGCCCCCGAGGCGATCGAACGGACCCGCGCCGCGCTGGCCGACTACGTCGATGTGATGCTGGCGCAAGGTGTTTCACGCGTACGGATGGTGGCCACCTCGGCCACCCGCGACGCCGCCAACCGGGACGACTTCTTCTCCATGACCCGCGCCGAGCTGGGCCGCGTGGTCGAGGGTGCCGTCGCCGAAGTCATCACCGGTGACGAAGAAGCTCGGCTGTCCTTCGCCGGCGCGGTCGGTGAATTGTCGGCCGATGCCGGACCTTTCGTTGTGGTCGACCTCGGTGGCGGCTCCACCGAACTCGTCGTCGGTGACGAAAAGGGTGTGCAAGCCGCCTATTCCGCCGATATCGGCTGCGTGCGCATCACCGAACGCTGCCTGCCGGGCAACCCACCCACGGCCGAACAGGTCTCGGCGGCAAAGGAATTCGCGCAGGAGAAGCTCGACGAAGCGTTCGCGAAGGTCCCGGTCGACAAGGTGCGCACCTGGGTCGGTGTCGCGGGCACCATGACGACCATCACCGCCGTCGCCCTCGACCTCCCCGAATACGACTCGGAGCGTGTACATCTCACCCGCCTTAGCCTCGACGAGGTGCACCAGGTGTGCGACCGCCTGGTCGCCATGAACCACGACGAGCGCGCCGCCCTCGGTCCCATGCACCCCGGCCGCGTCGACGTGATCGGCGGCGGTGCGGTGATCACCGAGGTGCTGGCCGACGAACTCGCCGCGCGAGCGGGCGTCACCGAACTCGTCGTCAGCGAACACGACATCCTCGACGGCATCGCCATGTCGATCCTGGGCTAGCAGCGGCTCAGCGGATGGTGACCACTCGGCTGTGGTGTCCGGTGGAACCGTCCGGGAAGGGCGGGACTCGTTCGTCGGTCTGGATATAGCCGGTGGCGTCGGTGGCTCGAACCCGCAGGGAGTGGGTGCCGGGGGAGGCGTCCCAGCGCCAGGTCCACTGGCGCCAGGTGTCGATCGAGTAGGCCTCGGCCAGGGTGGCCTCCTGCCAGGCGCCGTCGTCGACCTGCACTTCGACCGCGCGGATACCGCGGCCCTGCGCCCAGGCGACGCCCGCGACGACGACTTCACCAGCGGGTAGGGTCGCGAACGCTGCGGGGACGTCGATCCGCGAGGCGGTCTTGATCGGCGCCGTCGGCGCCCATCCGCGACGGGTCCAGTAGGCCTCGGTCCGATCGAAACGAGTGACCTCGAGGTCGACGACCCATTTGGTCGCCGAGACGTATCCGTAGAGACCGGGGACGATCATCCGGGCCGGATAACCGTGCGCCACCGGCAGGGCCTCGCCGTTCATGGCCACCGCGAGCAGGGCGTCCTGGTTGCCGGTGAGGGCGGCCAGCGGGGTGCTCGCGGTGAAGCCGTCGATGCTGCGCGACAGCACCATATCGGCATCGCGGGAAGGACCCGCCTCGGCCAGTAGGTCGGCCAGCCGGTACCCGGTCCAGCGGGCCGTGCCGAGCAGGTCACCACCGACCTCGTTGGAGACGCAGGTGAGCGTGATGACGGATTCGACGGCGTCGCGGGAAAGCAGCTCGTCGTAGTCCAGCCGGATCTCGCGCTCGACCATGCCGTGGATGCGCAGTCGCCACTCGCCGCGGGTCAGCGAGGGCAGTTGCAGGGCGGTGTCGACGCGGTAGAACTCGTCGGCGTCGGTGACGAACGGGGTGATCCCCTGAACGGGCAGATCCATCTCGGCCGACACCGGCGGTGCCGGTTTCGCGACCCGGGGCAACAGGAATGCGGCGCGGTCGGCGGCGATATCGCGCAAGCGGGTGGCGAGGTAGCGCCCGGCCACGCCTGCCGCGACGACGCCCGCGGTCACCCCGCCCAGGGCCAGCAGGAAACCACGCCTGCTCGGTCCGGTGGCCGGTTCCGGCTCCGACCCCGAGAAGCTCACGAACAATACGGTCAGCGCGGCCACACCGGCGAGGGTTCCGGCGAGCGCGGGCACCGCGAACCAGAATGTGGCACTCGGACGCCGCAGCGCCAGGAAGGCGACGATCACGCCGAGCACGGTGAGCCCGCCCGCCGCGAGGGCGAAGCGGCGCCGGGCGAGCTCACCGAGCAGACTCGCCGCCACCACCATCACCGCGCCCATCGAGATGGCCAGCGCCAGTTTGTCGTTGGCGCCGAACCAGCGGATCGCGCTGTCCTTCAACCACTTCGGTGTATTGTCGACGACGGTGGCGCCGAGCACGAAGAACGGCGAAGCGGCGGGAGCGACGAACACCGCGACGAGATGACCGACGGCCAGCACGGTGGCCGCGGCCACCGTCGCGGCTGCCGCGGCCGCGAGGTGCCCCAGTTCGCGGGGTGCGCGGTGAATCATGCTGACCTCCTGAGGATGTGGCTGCCCGATCAGCCGACTTTCACCCCGGCGAGCACCGGTGGTGTCGGCGTCGGCGATCCGCCTGCCGGTTCGATCGTCACGGCCAGGGTGTCCGCCGCCTGGACCGGGGTCACGATCATGGGTTGCCCGGCCAGCACCGCCACCGATTCCGGTTGCCCGGCGGGCGGTACCCGCCACAACTGATAGGTCCGGTCCGAGGGCAGGACGGGCAGATCGTGGAAGGCCACCGCCGCCGCACCGAGCTCCTTCGACAGATGCACTGTCATCTCGCCGCCACCGGTGACCGGGGCCGAACTTTCCCGGCTGTCGGGCTGCTCGAGCACCTGCTGCGCGGTGATCGCGGCGGGTGCGTCGTTCGCCCGGTCGACCGCGACCGTTATTCCCACCGCCGCACCGGCGACCACCACCGCTGCCGCCGCGGCCGCGAGCCACCGAAGCGGCCGCCGTTCCCGCGAAACCGTGTGCGGCCGAACGGAATCACGCCGATCGAGCGCTTCCATCAGCGCGGTCTCGAGCCGAGCGGGCGGTGCGACCACGTCCATGCTGGTCAACGCCGCGAGGGTCTCCTGGATGCGCCGCACATTCGCGTGGAACTCGGCCGTCACCGCCGGGCCCGCCGCCCGTAGCCGCTCATCGATGTCGGCACGCTCCTGGGCGTCGAGCGCGTCCAGTGCGTAGGGGTAGGCCTCGTCGAACCATGACCAGGGGGTCCGCCGATCCGTCTCGTTCATCGGGAAGTCCCTCCGGTCAAACAATTCTCGAGCCTTTTCAAACCGTCGCGGATCCGGCTCTTCACCGTCGGCAACGGCACCGCCAGGGTCTCGGAGACCTCGGCATAGGTGCGCCCGCTGTAATAGGCGAGCGCGACCGCCTCGCGCTGCAGGGCGGTCATCGTTTCCAGGCAGTCCAGCACCGACTGCTCGTCGAGGCGCTGGGTGACCTCCTCGGTCACCACGTCGTGATCGCGGCCGAGGTGGCAGTGACCGAACACGATGTCGCGGCTGGTGGCCGACTGTTCGGCGCGCACCCGGTCGACGGCGCGCCGATGGGTGAGCATCATCAGCCAGCCGATCGGGCTCGCCCGGTCCTGGTCGTAGTCCGAGGCCAACGACCAGACCTGCAGGAACACTTCCTGCGCGATCTCCTCCGCGAGGGCGTGACTGCGCACGACTCGCAGTGCGAGCCCGAAGACCCGCGGGCTGGTCGTTCGATAGAACTCGGTGAACGCGGGTCTGCTACCGGCGGCGACGTCGTCGAGCAGCGTCACCAGCCGGGCCTGCACAGCCCGGTCCGCCCCACGATCCGGCGGACACGTGGGCGGGTCGGTCGGCACCGATCGCAGGCGGATCGGCGAGGATCCCGGGCCATTCGTCATCGTCGGGCCCCTGTTTCCATGCGCATGGGAGGGATTTCGGCTCACCCGTGCCGCCGGATGGGTGTCATGCCGAAATTCTTCTCCCCACCCCTCCGTCCGCGCCAGTGCCCGCGCGTTCACGACGGTGGCATGAGGACGGTGTCGATCATGTAGACGGTGGCGTTGGCGGTCTGCACGCCGCCGCACAGCACCTTCGCGTCGTTGACGGTCAGGTTGTCGCCGGAACCGCTCACCTGCACATCCGCGCCCTGCACCGTGGCGTGGGTGCCGGGGATCTGCTGGGGCTCGATCCGGCCGGGGACCACGTGGTAGGTGAGGATGGTGGTCAGGGTGGCGGAGTCGGTCTTCAACGACTCGACGGTGGCGGGATCGATCTTCGCGAACGCCGCGTCGACCGGTGCGAACACGGTGAACTGTCCGCCGTTGAGGGTGTCGACCAGGTTCACCTCCGGGTTGAGCTTGCCCGATACCGCCGACACGAGGGTGGTCAACATCGGATTGTTGGACGCCGCCACGGCGACCGGGTCTTGCGCCATGCCCGCCACCGAGCCGGGGCCGGAGGGGACCTGGGCCGCGTACTCCGCGCATCCGGGTCCGACCGGACCCGAGGCTGCCGGGGTGCCCATCGCCGAGGAGGTGGCCGCCGTGGTGCTCGCGGCCGTTGCCGTGTCGGCCTCGTCGTCCTGTGAACAGGCCGTCACACCGACCACCGAACCGAGCAGCAGGGCCGCCATCAGGGAATTACGTACAGATCGCATCGTCTTCCATCACTTCCGTCCAGGCGGTCGCAGCCGCACAGCTGTTTGACGGAAGGATTTCGGCCAGCCACCCGGCCCGGATGGGCGCTACTTGCCGGTGCGTTCCCGATGCTGACATCCGGGCCAGCAGCACGGCCGCCGCTGGCCCTCTTCGAGTTCCTCCTGTGTCCGCCGGATCCGCCGCTCCCGCGTCGCGGCCTGCTTGGCGTCCTCGACCCAGCAGATGAATTCGTTGCGAGCCAGTGGCGTGATGTCGAGCCACGCGGCCAGCGCGGCGGGATTGCTCGCCAGCGCGGTCCGCAGATCGGCGGGCAGCTCGTGCACGACCCCACCCGGCACCGTTGGACTGCTCATGTTTCCACGGTAGCGCTCAGTGCTCGGCCTGCTGCGGTGAACATGTAGTCGGACAGGTCGAAATGACCGCTGCGCCAGGCCGCCTCCAGAGTGGAGGACGGGCGAAGGGGCACATCGCCGTGTTTGTCGAAGTAGTAGCTGTTCGCGTCGGCGCAGCTGTCCTGCCAGAACACCTGGCCGCCGCGGCGGGCCAGCACCTCGCGGAAGAACCGGTCGTTGGCCTCGCGGCGAACCTCCACGCGGGTGGCTCCGGTGCTGCGGGCGCGGCGCAGGCAGCGCAGGATGTGGCGGGTCTGGTTCTCGATGAGGGTGAAATACGAGGCGCCGTTGTAGCCGTAGGGGCCCATGATGGAGAAATAGTTCGGGAATCCCGGCACACTGACGCCTTCATAGGCCTGCAGCCGGTTCTCGTCCCACCATTTCTCCAGGTCGAGGCCGTCGACGCCGTGCAGGTCGTAGGTCGGCATATTGCCCGACTCCATCACCTTGAAGCCGGTCGCGAGAATCAGCACGTCGGCCGGATGTTCGGTGCCCGAGGTGCGCACGCCGGTCGCGGTGATCTCGGTGATGGGCGCGGTTTCCAGCGTGACGTTCGCGCGGTTGTAGGTGGCCAGGTAGTCGTTGGAGAAGCTCGGCCGTTTGCAACCGAGGGCGTAGTTCGGCGTGAGTTTCGCGCGCACGGTCGGGTCCTTCACCTGGCGGCGCAGGTGGGCCAGCCCGGCCCGCTCGCCGATCGCGGCGGTGGGCAGCGAGCGGTGGTAGTGGGCGGCCAGGGGGAAGGTGACCTCGACGTAGGTCTGGCTGATGAGCCGCGTGAGGGTGCGGCCGCCGGGCAGGCGCAGTGCCAAGCGCGCGGGTGGCGGCATGGGCAGATCGGGGCGGGGTAGGCACCAGATCGGGGTGCGCTGGAAAACCGTGAGGTGCTCGACCAGCGGCGCGATCTCCGGGATCACCTGCACCGCCGACGCCCCGGTGCCGATGATCGCGACCCGTTTGCCGCGCAGGTCGAGGCCGTGATCCCAGCGTGCGGTGTGCACGGTGGTCCCGGCGAAGGTCTCGATACCGGGGATGTCGGGCAGTTTCGGGCGGGTGAGCACACCGGTCGCGCTCAGCACGAACCTGGCGGTGAGCTCGGCGCCGTCGGCGGTGCACAACACCCAGCGGTCGCCGTCGGCGTCGAAATCGGCGGCGACCACGGTGGTGCCGAACCGGATGCGCGGGCGCAGACCGTACTTGTCCACACAGGATTCGGCATAGGCCTTGAGTTCATGGCCCGGCGCGTAGACCCGCGACCACTCGGTCCGCTGATCGAAGGAGAACTGGTAGCTGAACGACGGGATGTCCACGGCCACACCGGGATAGGTGTTCCAGTGCCAGGTGCCGCCGACCCCGTCGGCATCATCGACCATCAGGAAGTCCTCGAAACCTGCCTCGCGCAGCGCGATCGCGGCACCGATGCCGGAGAAGCCCGCGCCGACGATGATGATCTCGTGATCGATGGTGCTCATGCCGCTGCCTCACCGAGATTCGGCCGTGCTGTTCGCACGGTGCGCAGGTAGCTGGTTCGCTCGCTCACGCTGATTCCTTTCTGTCGGCCGCGCCGACTCTGGCGGCTGTCGCGGGCAGATGGTGACCGCGGCCGATGGTGCGCACGACGTGGTGGGAGTCGTCGGCGAAGACGATGGTGTCGACCCGGTGTTCGATGCCGTCGACTGTGCGCACGCCGAGCGGGGCGAGCCGTGCGATCGGCCAGGTGACCAGCCGGCAGTGTGGTTGTCGCAGCGTGCGGTAGTAGCTGTCGTGCACCGCGACGCCCGCGTCGTCGTCGGGTGTGAGCCGGTACCGCAACCACGAATCGCGCACTTGCCAAAAGAGATTGGCGCGCGCGACGAGCCGCACCAGACCATCCGGCGCGTGCCGCAGGGCAGCGGGCGGCAGGGGTGCGCGCGGCACGATCCAGACGGCCTCGGTCTGGAACACCGTCACCCGCGCCGCCTCGGCCGCGATGCCGGGCAGTAGTCGTGCCGCTGCCGCGCCGGAACCGATGATCGCCACCCGCTCGCCGGTGAACTCCCGGCGCGGATGGAATTCGCGGTGGTGCACGATCCGGCCGTCGAATGTGCCGGGGAGCCCGATCATTTCGCGACCGGTTCGTAGGTGAGCTCGCGGACCCACGACGGACGGTGACCGAGCACCCGGACCGGGAACCTGTCGATACAGGCACTGGACACATCGGCGAGCAACTGGAACGGCTGCCGGTGGTCGATCGTCGCCTTGGCATGCAACCGCACCACGTGATAGAGCGGCAGCCGCCGGATCCGCGGGCTGCGCTCGCCGACGGTCTCGTAGCGCCGCACCGCGTTCCACAGCTTTTCCTCGTCCAGACCGAGCGCCACGATATTGGCTGCCATCCGCGACAACAGCGGTGCGTAGAGCAGCGCGCCGAGTACGAAAGACGGACGCGCCGCGAAACCCGCTGTCTCGATGGCGATCTTGCGCAGCGGTCCCGCGCCGAGCTGCTCGAGCACCTGGAAGCCGACGGCCAGGTGCCGGGACTCGTCGCTGTTGATGTGGCGGAACACCTCGTGGCACACCGGGTCGTCGACCTCGTCGAGCAGGAACTTCACCAGCGCGCCGTCCAGCGCCGTCTCCAAGGACGGGATGACGGTGCCGAGGACGGGCAGGCTCAGGTGTTCGGCATAGCGATCGAGCCAGCTGATCACCAGGCGAATGTTCTTGTTGGGCACCGGCATCGCGTCGCCGTCGAGCATGCCCCAGCGGCGCATCAGCGCCAGCTCGGCATTGGCGTGCTTCTGCTCCTCGGCGTGGAAGTGCCGGTAGATCTCGCGCAGCGCACCCGGTGGCGCCTGCTGGACCAGCGCGGCGAAACCACGGGCGCCGACGTGTTCGATCCACACCAGATCGGACATGAACGCGGCGAGTCGTGGCCGCTGCTCGTCGGTGATCAGCTCGGCACCCGGTGCGTCCCAGTCGATATCGGCCAGGGCCCATTGCTTGGCCCGCACGGTGGCGAGCATGTCGGGATAGGCGAACGTCATTGTCCGTCTCCTTCCGGTCGGTTCAGCGCACGACCCGCTCCAGCAGGCCCGCCGAACGGGTGTAGGTGGCGGGCATCAAGCGTTTGGCCTGCCACAGCACTTTGGCCTCCAGTTGCGGGACCACATAGAGATCGCCACGGTCGACGGCGTCGAGGGTGGTCTTCGCGATACTCGCGGGCGCGCGGCCCGTCCACCGCAGGAGCGATCCGCCGAGGCGTTCGGCGGTGCCGTCCAGCGGCGAATCCGACCGCAGGATCCCGGTTTTCACGGCCGTGGGACAGAGCACCGTCACGCCGACGCCGGTCCCGGCCAGCTCGGCCGCCATCGTCTCCGACAGCGCGAGCACCCCCGCCTTGCTCACGTTGTAGGCGGCCATCCGTGGTGCCGCGCCGAAGGCGGCGGCGGAGGCGACATTGACCACCGTTCCACGCCCCGCCGCACGCAGGATCGGCGTGAAGACGTGGCAGCCGTTGATGACTCCCCACAGGTTCACCGCAAGGGTGCGTTCCCAGTCGTCGAGGGTGAACTCGCCGACCGGCGGCCCGCCCGCACCGATCCCGGCATTGTTCACGACCAGGCTCGGCGCACCACCGAACCAGTCCTGCGCGAGGGTGGCCAGCGCGGTGACCTCGTCGATCGCGGTGACATCGCAGCGGGCGCCGACGGCCTTGCCACCCGCGTTCTCCACCAGCACGGCGGTCTCGGCGGCCCGGTCGGCGTCGATGTCGGAGCACACCACCCGCGCGCCGCGACCGCCCAGTTCCACGGCGAATGCGCGGCCGATGCCGCTGCCCGCGCCGGTGACCACCGCATCGGCGTGTTCGGTTCGACGACGACGAAACAGGCGCATGGCGACTCCCTGGTTCAACCGGTCCGGTCCGAACTGGTGTCATCTGCCACCATTGGCCGCACCTGACACCAATTAGGCGCGTGACGGAGTACTTTGTCAACCATGGATGTGCGCGCACCGGCCCGGACCTGGGGCGGCCGCACCGCCGAAGAGCGCAGGGCACAGCGCCGCGCCGACCTGATCGCGGCGGCCCTCGAGATCTGGCTCGACAGCGGATGGGCCGCGGTGACGATGCGTGGCGTCTGCCAGCGGGCCGCGCTCAACGACCGCTACTTCTACGAGAACTTCACCGACCGCGACGACCTGCTCGCCGTGGTGTGGGACGAAGTGTGCGCGGAGGTCTTCGCCGACCTGGCGACCATCCTGGCCGACAATGCCGACCGCGCCCCCCTGGAAATCCTGCGCGCCGCCATCGCCCGCGCCGTCGAACTGCAGACCGACCTGCGTGGCCGGGCCCGCATCCTGCTCGCCGACCACGCGGGCAGCGCCGTCCTCGAACAACGCCGCAAAGCCATGCTCACCGACGCCACCGACCTCCTGCTCGCCGCCGCCTGGCCCCATCTACGCCCCGACGCCGACGAAACCGCCGTGCGCATGAGCACCCTGGCAGGCATCGGCGGCTTCATCGAACTACTCACCGCCTGGCGCACCGGTGCCATCGACGTCGACGCCGCCCGCCTCGTCGAACACACCTACGCCATCGCCACCCAACTCGGCGCCATGTTCCTGCCCGCGGACATCATCGGCGGTTGAAAATCCGTTGGCGAACGACGGCACCCACTGCTACCTTTCACGAATTCCGTGACAGTGGACGAGGAGGTGGTACCCGTGAACGCAGTATCGACATGGGTGCTCTCCACTGGAGTCACGGTCGGGCGATAGGTCGTCCGGGAGCGCCGATCAACAGCACTCCCGAAAGGCACGACCGTGCGATTCATTACCGAACAACGCCTCGACGACGACATCCTCGAACGCGAATTCCTCCTCGGCGACATCCCCGGAATTCTGTGGACGCCGGCGTCTGTCCCCACGCCGACGCCCCTGATCCTGGTAGGCCCTCCTCCGATCGGCCTGCGCAACGCGTACCCGCGCCTGCTCGCCCGGGTCCGGCCCACCGTGGCGGCAGGCTACGCCGCGGCCACCATCGAACTCCCCGGCAGCGGTGACCGCCCCCGTTCGGCCGCCGCCGATCAGGCCCTCGCCGACCTGCGCCGGGCGCTGGCGGCCGGTGGGCCTGTCGCCGACGAGATCGTCGACCGGCTCATCCTCCCGCTGGTCGACGAGGCTGTCCCGGAGTGGCAAGCCGCCCTGGACGCCCTCCTCGCCCTGCCCGAAATCAGTGGCCCGGTCGGCTACTCGGGCGGAGTCATCTCCATCGGCACCCGACTGGCAGCCGTCGAGCCACGCATCGCCGCCGCCGTCCTGTTCGCCGGCAGCTTCGTGCCACGCGCCATCCTCGAGGAAGCCCGCAACGTCAAAATTCCGCTGCACGTCCTGCTGCAATGGGACGACGAAGGAAACGACCGCCAAAGGTCCCTCGACCTGTTCGACGCCTTCGGTTCCGCGGAGAAGGCACTGAACGCCAATATGGGCGGGCACACCGGCGTTCCGCCGTACGCCGGGGCGGAGGCGGGCCGTTTCTTCACCCGGCACCTGACGTGATGTCGGCTGTCAACGGCATGCGCGGCGTGAGGGCGCTCGAGTAACCCGTCGTGCGGAAGTGTCTCCGCCGATCTTGTGTCGGCGGAGACACGAGCGCGGGCCCTGTGCAATCCGGCGTGCCACAGTGGTGGTAACCAAGATCGTCAGGAGTGCCCGTGCCGCTGATATCGGCCGCTGTCTGCCCGCACCCGCCCGCACTCATACCCGCAGTGGGAGGCGCTGCAGCCGCTGAACTGGATGGGTTACGTGCGGCGTGTATCGAGTCGGTCCGGCGGCTCAGGGTGCCCAAGTTCGGCAACGAGGCCGACGGTTGGGCTGTGGGTCGGTCCGAGGAGTTTCTGTCCGATCCAACTCTGCCCGGCCTCTTGGTGATTGTCGGATGCGACGACACGACAACCGCATCCGATCCGGCCAACGCATTCGGCAGCCTTCGGCATCACGGCATCGCTTGGGACTGGGATATCGCTTGGTGCCGGGACGACTTGTCTTCGCGGCCACTTCCGCTGTCCTTGTCGGTCGGGGTATGGCTCGCCACTGCGCACGCCCCGCCCGGCGTCTTCATCAAAAGAATTGCGTATCAATCGATTTCGTCTGACGCCTCGCCGAGTGAGTGTGCGGCACTCGGAAAGGACCTGGCCGCACAGGAGGCCAATGTGACAATGCTCGTCGTCGGGGAGGCCGCGCCACGCGAACAGCCGACCACTCACACGGCAATCCGAGCAGCCGAATACAACGGCGCCCTCACAAGGGCCTTCGCCCAAGTGGATACCACCGCCCTCAACCAACTGGACCCCGTGGAATCGCAGACGCTGAAGGCCACCGGACGAGCAGCGTGGCAAGTTCTGGCCGGCGCGGCCGAAGGCCAAGAACTCGCCGGTCACGTGCTATCCGATTTGGCTTCCCATGACCGAGGTTTCGTCGTAGCCAGCTGGACTAGGGCGGCCGGAACATAGGGAACTTGCTGCGATCACGGAGTGTGTGGGCGCTCCGGCATCGCGCATGCCAGGCCGTCTGCCATCCCGGTCGGCTGCACCCCGAGCCCTTGATTGAGGCGGGCCCGCTGGTTCTCCCAGGCGATAGTCGCGGCGAGTTCGATGAGCTGCGCTTTCGTCAGATGGGTGAGCAGGTCTGCCCGTAATTCGTCGATGTCCACCGCGGGCGTCACCGTCATCGCCTCGGCGAACGCGATCACCAATTTCTCCAACTCGCTGTAGGCGTCACTTGTGCGATAGCGAGGCAGATCGGTGATCTGCCGCTCGCTCAACCCACTCGTATGCGCCAGCGCCGACCCGATATCGAGACAGAACTGACAGGCCACCAGCCCCGCCGTTTTGAGCTCGGCGAGTTCTTTGAGCCGAGGATCGAGCTTGTTGCTGAACAACAACGCCGTCTCGTACCCCGCGGTCGCCACCCCGATCTGCGGTCGCCGCCCCAGCCACCCGACCAGGTCCCCCCGATGCCGGCGAGCCCGCCGAACCACCGTGGCATACCCCCGAATCCGCCCGATCACCCGCATCGTCAACACCCCTTCGTGCCCGCGATTCGCTTTCGGCTGAAGCTACGCCGCACAACCACCGAAACCCAGCGTGATCCGCACCACCCGTCCTCGCTCGAGTTCGATGGTCGGCGGATACCGAGTCGCGGAACCCGCAGAACGGCGCCTCGTCACCTACGCCATCGCCACCCAACTCGGCGCGATGTTCCTGCCCGCCGACATCACCGGCGGTTGAACCTGACACGGCGCAGCCGTCGCCGTCCCGCTCGGCGCCGAAACATCGGAACGGCGTTGCTGGACAACCTGTTCCACGGTGACGCGGTCACGGCCGGGACCAGACCGTCGCCATGGTGAACGGGTGGCCGCGCAGGTCGGCCCACTTCGGTTTGCGCTCCAGCCAGCGGTCGTCCACCAACGCCTCGGCCATCGCGGTCAGCGTCCAGCCCGCTGCGGTCGCCGCGGTGACGTGCTCGCTGATCAGATGCAGGTGGGTGCTGATCGCCACCGGCTCCCCGGACCCGCTGGTGTAGTGGGTCGGCATGCCGGTCACCATCATGAACTGCGGGTGATAACTGACCACCACGCAGTGGGCGTCCGGCGCGGCCAGCCGCCCCGCCTCGGCGTAGAACGGTGCCAGCTCGGGCAGGTGCTCATCGATCAGCGATGCGATCACCAGGTCGTAGGTGTCGTCGGGCAGTCCGGTGTCGCGCACGTCGCGTCGCCGCAGCGACGTGTGCGCGCCTCGGACCTCGGCGCGCTCCAGCATCCCCGCGCTCGCGTCGACCCCGTCGATGTGCGTGATCCCCTGCCCCCGCAGCCAGCCTCCGGTCCGTCCGGTCCCACAGCCGAGATCGGCCGCCCGCCGCACCCGCCCCCACTCCGGACGGCGCAGCCGTTCCAGCAGTGCGAGATCCATCTCGTCCATCACGGTTTGCTCGTAGGTGGCTGCCCACCCGTCGTATCCTGTGACGGCATCGACGGTCCGGTAATTGCGCCGGTCGAATTCTGCGAAAGTCGCCACGGGCGGAGTATTCCCGCACCGACCGGCACGAGCAACCTGATTTCACCGACTCCCGCACGCAGCGCTCGGCGCCGACCGCGAGTCTCCTGTCTCATCGGTAGGGCGCGATGGACGGGGGCGTGCGAGCCCTGCGGGCTCACTGCGGACTGGACAGGCGAGCTGATCATGAACGAGCACGTCAAGGCACCACCCAACAGCACCGAAGTGCCCCCACTGGGACTCGAACCCAGACTCGACGGATTTTAAGTCCGCTGCCTCTGCCAATTGGGCTATAGGGGCGTCCGCCGACAGCCTAGCGACTCGTACGGGTGTACCGGAATTTTGGCGGTAGACCCGGTCGGATCGGCGTGTCGCGGGGGAGCGCGCCGATCCGGGCCGGGGAGCTATCGTCGCTGGTCAGTCTTTGGCCAACGCCTCCTTCTTGCCGAGCAGGGAGTGGTGCCGGCTGTAGGCGAAGTAGATCACGAAGCCGAGCACCATCCAGACCAGGAAGCGCAGCCAGGTTTCCACCGACAGGTTCACCATCAGCCACAGGCAGGCCGCGACGGCCAGGATCGGGATGAGGGGGACGAGCGGGACGCGGAAGCCGCGGGGCAGGTCGGGGCGGGTACGGCGCAGGATGAGGACGCCGACCGACACCAGCACGAAGGCGAACAGGGTGCCGATGTTGACCATTTCCTCGAGGGTGCCGAATTCGACGAAACCGGCGAGCACACAGCAGACGATGCCGACGATGACGGTCAGGCGCACGGGGGTGCCGCGCTTGCCGGTGTGGGCCAGCCAGCGGGGCAGCAGGCCGTCGCGGGCCATGGCGAACAGCACGCGGGTCTGGCCGAGGAACAGCACCATCACCACGGTGGTGAGGCCGGCCAGGGCGCCGATGGAGATGACGGTCTTGGCCCAGTCGACCCCGTGGATGGCGAATGCCGTTGCCAGCGTGGCGTTCTCACCCGCGAGCTCGGTGTAGGGCACCATGCCGGTGAGCACGAGGGTGACGGCCACATAGAGCACGGTGACGATGAGCAGCGAACCGAGGATGCCGCGCGGCACCGCCTTCTGCGGGTTCTTGGTCTCCTCGGCGGCGGTGGCGACCACGTCGAAACCGATGAACGCGAAGAACACCAGGCTGGCCGCGGCGAGCAGGCCGTACCAGCCGAAGCTGCTGTCACCGGCGCCGGTGACGAACGAGAACAGCGACTGGTGCAGGCCGCTCGCGCCGTCGTCGGCGGGCTGTGACGGCGGGATGTAGGGGCTCAGGTTCGAGGCCTTGAAGTAGGTGATGCCGAGGACGAGCACCAGGGCGATCACACCGAGCTTGATGGCCACGGCGATCGCCGACACCCGCGAGGACACCTTGGTGCCGACCGCGAGCAGCACGCCGAGCACGATCAGCAGCGTCACCGCACCCCAGTCGAAGGTGATCGACCCCAATTTCACTGTGGCCGACTCGAATCCGAAGACGGTGCCGAGGTATTGCGACCAACCCTTGGCGACCACCGACGCGGCGAGCGCGAATTCGAGGATCAGGTCCCAGCCGATGATCCAGGCGACCAGCTCACCGAAGGTGGCATAGGAGTAGGTGTAGGCGCTGCCGGCCACCGGAACGGTCGAGGCGAACTCGGCGTAGCAGACCGCCGTGAGACCGCAGGCGATGGCGGCGAACACGAACGCCAGCGACACCGACGGCCCGGCGACATTGCCCGCGGTGCGGGCGGTGAGGGTGAAGATGCCCGCGCCGACGACGACGGCGACACCGAAGATGGTGAGATCCCAGGCCGTCAGGTCTTTGCGGAGTCTGGAGTCGGGTTCATCGGTGTCGAGGATCGACTGTTCGACCGATTTGGTGCGGAACATGCCGCCCCATCGGCTCGGTGTCTCTGCCGGTGCCGGCACGTTGTTCTCCTTCTGCATGCGAACGTTGTGAGAAGAGTTACCCCGGCGGGTCAGTGCACACCCTGCATGTGCCGTTTGATCCACGGCGCGCAGGCCGCGACGACGAGTCCGGCCGCGATGGCGGCCGCACCGCTGACGCCGAAGTACACGCCTTCGCTGTCGGGGCTGTAGTAGCGGGCAAGCGTGCCCGCCATCGACGTGCCGATGCCGACCGAGAAGAAGTACAGCGCCATCATCTGGGAGCGGAACGCGGCGGGCGCGAGGTGCGTTGTCACCGCGAGGCCGATCGGGGACAGCAGCAATTCCGAGACCGCGAAACCGCCGAGGATGGCGAACACGGCGAGCACCGGAACGGTTTTGCCCTCGAAGCCAGACAGCAGCGCGAACAACCAGAACGCGATACCCATGCCGATGACACCGAGCGCGAACTTGATCGGTGTGCTCGGCGCCCGGTTACCGAGTTTGGTCCACAGCAGCGCGAACAGCGGCGAGAGCGCGATGATCCACACCGGTTCCACCGAGCCGATCCAGCTGGCCGGAGCCTCCCAGCCGAAGATGCGCCAGTCGACACGCTCGTCGGAGTACACCGCGAGCATGGTGAACATCTGCTGGAACAGCGACCAGAACACCGCGTTGGCCAGGAACAGCGGGATGAACGCCACCACCCGGGTGCGTTCGACCGGCTCCACCTTCGCGCTCGTGAGCATCACCGTGAAATAGGCGATGGACGCGACAACGATGACGCCGGTGGTGACATCGGAGAGATTGTCGAGGGTGATCCACCCGGCCCAGATCGCCAGGCCCGCTGCCACGGCGGCGACGGCCACGCCGGTCAGCACCGGCCGCAGCTCGGCACGGGTCACCGGGTTGGGGACCTCACGCCCGTGCGTACCGAGGTTGCGCCGGAAGACCACGTACTGGGTCAGGCCGAGCGCCATGCCGACCGCGGCCGCGCCGAAGCCGACGTGGAATCCCCATTCGCGCTGCAGCAGACCCGTGAGCAGCGGACCGGTGAAGGCGCCGATGTTGATGCCGAGATAGAAGAGGGTGAAGCCGCCGTCCACGCGCGCGTCCGAGGGCGCGTAGAGGGTGCCGAGCAGCGAGGAGGCGTTGGCCTTCAACGCGCCGCTGCCGAGTGCCACGAGCACCAAACCCACACCGACACCGGCTAATCCGGGCAACACGGCCAGCGCGAGATGGCCCGCCATCACCACGACACCGCCGTAGAACACGGTGCGTTCCATGCCCAGCACCCGGTCGGCAATCCACCCGCCGAGGACCGTGGAGAGGTATACCAATCCGCCGTAGGCGCCGACGATGCCGAGCGCCGTGCTCTGCGCGATCCCCAGTCCGCCGTCCGCGGCGGTGTAGTACAGGTAGTAGCCGAGGATCGTCAGCATGCCGTAGAAGGAGAAACGCTCCCACAGCTCGACGCCGAACAGATTCGTCAGCCCGATCGGATGCCCGAACAGGGTGTGTTCGAGCGCCGGATCGGCGGGCCCTGGCTGGTCGCCGAGCCGGGTGTGTTGCGTGGACATAAGGGAACGATCCCACGTCGAAACGATGTACAGCAATTTTCCCGCATCTGTCATCGTTCGGCGTGCCGCCGGCCGGGGCCCGCGTTGCCGCGCCGACGGGGCGGACGGGAATTACGCTGGTCTGGTGCTGACTGCCGAGGTGACCGTGCCGGTGGCGTGCGAGGTCGCGTTCGCGACGCTGTCCGACGGCTGGCTCTACGCCAGCTGGGTGGTCGGTGCCTCGCACATCCGCGAAGTCGACCCCGAATGGCCCGCCGTCGGCAGCCGTATCCACTACCGCTTCGGTCTGTGGCCGGTGCTGATCGGCGACACCACCGAGGTGCGAACGGTCGAGCCGCCGCACCGGCTGGAATTGGAGGCGCGGCTGTGGTCGATCGGGTCGGCCTGGATCCGGATCACCCTCGCCGAGGCCGAGCCGGGGCACACGACGATCCGGATGACCGAACGTGCCGCGCGCGGCCCGGCCAGCCTGATCCCGGGACTCGCCCAGGACGTGGCCTTCGCCGCGCGCAATCAGGAATCTCTGGAACGGTTGGCAGCCCTGATCCGCGCGCGAGCCAGGTAGCTCGCGCGCGGATTCCGGCTAACTGGGTTGCGGGAGTTCGCAGTCGTCGACCTTCGGGTTGACGCCCATGTAGTTGAGCGGGCCCGCGATCATGGTGACCGCGATGGTGCCCAACGAAGCGCAATTCTGGTCGCGCTCGGTGTAGTAGCCGCGTTGACCTGCGGCAAGGACACCGATCAGTAACCAGACCAGCACAACGATCGAAACGATGCGCGGTGTATTCGTCATGACGTGTCCTTTCCGGTGGCAGGCCCGGCTCAGTAGTAGTGCCTGCGACCGGCGACCGGACGCCCGATGCTGCCCGCGATGAGTAGCGCGAGGCCGATGACGAGCACGATCACACCAACGGTGTTGAGAATCGGGATGCCGAAGACGAGGCCGGCGATGAGAAGAATTGCACCGAGAAGAATCATGTGAAGCTCACCTGTTCGGGTAACGATCAGACGCACCGGGTGGCGCGTCTCGTGGGGCGTATGCCCGGTTCGGTGAAGAGGAAACAGCTTCGGTTGCGCCGGAACGGATTCGCGGCTCGATCGGTGCCGTTCCGAGTGCGGCGCGTCACCTTTCCGAGATGACGCGCCACGCGAATCAGCCTGCGGAGCCCGGCATTACGGCCGAGCCCGAGGGCGGCGGCGGGGTGGGTGCGCTCGAGCCGAAGTCGGCGTCGACCGAACCGGTCGGCAGACCGATGTCGACCGAGCCCGCGCTGCCGGTCGGCGGGCCGATCACCACCGAGCCGGACGGGAGCAGATCCCAATCGGCGCTGCCGACGGCGTTGGCGGTGCCGCCCGCGGTGAGCAAGGCGGCGGCTGCCAGCGCGGTCAGAACGCCCGCGCGGGTGAGGGTGGGGGACAGGGACACGGTGATACCTCCGAGCACTTCACTGTGATGGCGCCCATACGGTATCTGAAATACGAGTGTTTCAGGTGCTTCTTCCGACTTCCATCTGCACGCGGTACCGATCGGAGCGGTACCAGCTGTGGGTGTGCTCGATCGGCACGTCGGCGCTGAACGACACCCGGTCGAAATGCAGAACGGGTGCGCCCTTGCGGACGCCGAGCAGTGCGGCGATCCCGGTGTCGGCGGCTTGGGCGTCGACCGTCTGCTCGGCGCGTTCGATCGGCCTGCCGTAGCGGTCGGCGGCGAGGCGGTACAGCGAGCCGGTGAGGTCGTGGGCGATGAGGTCGGGGACTAGTTCGGGGTTGAACCACGCGTCGTCGACGCTCACCGCGTCGTCGTCGGCCAGGCGCAAGCGGCGCACGTGATAGGCGCGCGCGCCCTGCGGCAGCCGCAGCGCGCGGGCCGTCGGCTCGGGCGCGGTGGCCTCCTCGGCGACCAGCACCAGGGTGCTCGGCTGATGGCCGAGGGCGCGCATCTCCTCGGTGAAGGAGGCCAGATGCAACCGCGACTGCACCGGCCGGTGAGCGACGAAGGTGCCCTTACCGCGCACCCGGACCAGATAGCCTTCGTTCACCAGCTGACCGACCGCCTCGCGCACGGTGATCCGGCTGACGCCGTAGTCCTGCATCAGGTTTCGCTCGCTGGTGAGCAGATCGCCGGGTTGGAGTTCGCGCGTGCATTTCTGCAGCAGGATCGCGCGCAACTGTTCATGCTTGGGCACTGCGCTGTCTCGCAGCGGTGCTGGCATGGGGCTGGCTCCTCTCGACGAACCGGTCCCTACTGGTCCTGTCCGGTCGTTGTCGAGGATACGCCAGCCGTCAGCGGATGCCGGGAGTGCGCGGGTCGGGGCCGATACAGCCGAGCACCACGCAGCCGGGTGGGGTGTCGGCGAACGGGGCTTTCGGTGTCTCGCCGAGACATTCGACGAAACCGCAGCCCGGATAGGCGTAGGGGCCGAGGCCGAAGGTGCCGAACACCGGGTCGGGCCGGGCGATCATCGGATCGGTGACGCTCACGTCCGGCTTCTCCCGATACGGGCCCGGATCCGGCACCGCCACATCGCGGAACGACGAGACCAGCTTGCGCATCACGTCATGGGTGTAGGTCGTCGAGATGCCGGGGGTGGCGACGCCGGTCCAGTTCAGCACCAGCCCGAGGCTCGGCACGATGTAGCTGTCGTTGCGCAGCATTCCGGACATCTTCACGGCATCGTCGGGCAGGCCGGGGAATTCGAGGCGGCAGGGCGCGCCGTTGATCACGAACAGGAAGCCGTAACAGGGCATGGCCCGCGACGGCGACAACGCCTCGCGCAGGTAGGCGTCCGAGATCACCTGCTGCTCGTTCCATCGGCCCCGATTGCCCACGAGCAGACCGAGTTTCGCGAAGTCGTCCGGTGGGAGCAGCAGATGCGCGTGGCCGTAGGTGTTTCCGGCGCGATCGCGGGCCCAGTAGTAATCGGTGCGTTCGATGCCCAACGGGTCGAACAGCTTTCGCTGGGCGAAGTCCTGGAAGTCTTCGCCGACGGCCTGTGCGATGACGTAGACGAGCAGGTCGACCGCGCGCTGGCTGTAGCGGAACAGGGTGCCCTGGGGGCGTTCGATCGGCATCGCGAGCGCCTGGGCGACGACGTTCGGATCCAGCTGGGCCAGCCCCGTCGCGCCCTCGGCGGCGATGGCCACCTCCATCCCGGAGGACTCGGTGAGCAGGTTGCGCACGGTGATCGCGCGGTGCCCTTCGTCGCCGAGCCCCTCGGGCAGGTAGCGGCCGATCGGCGCGTCGACGTCGAGGCGGCCCTCGTCGACCGCCGCGCCCGCGATCAGCGCGACGACGCTCTTGGTCCCGCTCCACAGATTCCACGGCACCCCACCGGATTCGGCGTTGCGTGGGCCCGCCGCCACCAGGCAGTTGTTGCGGTAGAGCTGGATGTTGAAGCGGGTGGGGTCGACGGCCAGGCGCATGGCCTCGGCGACCCGATCGGGATCGAGGGCGACCTCTGCGGGAGAGGCCGCCTGCGGTGTGCGTCCGGAGCTGACCTCGCAGTGCCGCGCGATCGGCGGGTCGGCCGCCGCGACGGGCAGCAGTGCCGCCGAGGTCAGCGACAATGCGGTAACCGCAATCGCCGCACCATATTTCAGGAACCCACGCACGCAACCCCTCCGATGACTTGTCTCGGAGTGGCAATCGCGAACGGTGATGTTCCTGTTACGTGGCTAGCGGCCGTAGGGCTTGCAGACCTCGATCGCCGCGTCCTTGGACGCGTTGAACTGATCGATCACGCCGTTGAGTTCGTCGGTGGGCGCACGGCGCTCGAGGGTGTCGGCGAGCAGGTTGGTCTTGTCACGGTAGGTGCGCAGCGGGTCGGCCAGCTCGGCGATGACATCCGTGGTGACCTTGCGATCGACGTCCTTGGCATTGTTGCGCAGCACCGGAACCGCCTCGTTGGCCTTGGTGTCGGTGTCGGGGGCGCGGTTGTTGCTCGCCTCGATATAGGCGTTGAACGAGGCGACCGAGCTCTTGTTGGCCGCGCGCAGTCCGTCGCAGGCCGAGTCGTTGGCCGCCTTCACCTTCGCGGTCGAGGAGGCCGCGACTTCGGAGGTGTAGGAGGCGAGATCGGTGAGGTTGGCCTCGGCGGTACCGGGTACCTGATTGGTGCAGGCGGCCAGCGTGAGCGCGCCCGCTACGACAACCAGCGCGGTGCCGAGCCCCATTCGTTCCCGTACCAGCATCTGTCTCTCCTCCCTCGCCGGAGCGTCGGTCACCGTCGCGGTGGCCGAACACATCGACCGTACTGGCTTCGCGACGATCAGGTGGCGCCACGCCGTTCCGGCGCGGCGCCACCCCGGGTCAGCTCTGGCCGAGCATGCCGCGCATGGTCGCGATCTCACCCTCCTGATCGGCGACGATCTTGGTGGCGAGCTGCTTTGCCTCCGGGTTGGTTCCCTCCGCCAGCTCGGTCTGGGCCATGGCGACCGCGCCCTGGTGGTGCTCGATCATCATCTGCAGCCACTGCCGGTCGAACTCGGCGCCGTTCGCCGCTGCCAGCGCGCTCATCTGTTCCTCGGTCATCATGCCCGGCATGCCGTGGCCGCCGTGGCCCTCGGCGCTCGGTGCGGGCTTGCCGAAGCTGGTCAGCAGGTCGGTGATCTGGCGCATCTCCGGTGCCTGCGCCTGCTCGATCTGCGCGGCCAGCGCGATGAGCTGCTGGTTCTGGGTCCGGCTCGGCACCATCTTCGACATCTCGACCGCCTGCGCGTGATGCGGGTACATCATCTGCAGGAAGGTCACGTCAGCATCGTTGAAGTCGGTGCGGGCCGTGGCGCTCGTCGTGCTCGCCGTGGTCGTCGAGGAGTGCTCGGTGGTGTGCGTGGTCGAGTCGTCGCCGCACCCGGCGGCGACCACGGCGACAGCGGCGAGGGCGAGAACGGTACGGGTGATGGACATGGGTGATCCTCCTGGGGACTCGGGTGTGGGGTGTCGGACAGGGGCCGCGTGGGCCGATCTGTCAGATCCGCAGAATCGCCAGTTGGGAAAGGGAAAGGACGGTCCAGGGAGGTGGCCGTTCGCGGCGGCCACGCCAGGCTCTCGTCGACCGGCGGATGGCGTCGCCGTCCTCGGCCAGCCGCGACAGCAGCATCCAGCCGAGCAACATGGTCAGGGCGACGAGGACGAACACGCATCCGTGGACGGCCGCGTGTTCGGTGCATCCGCCGCCGCCGCAGCCGTGGTCCTTCGTCGAGTCGTTCTGCGCCGGTACCGCTTCAACAGCCGGACCGACGGCTGTGTGGGCGGCGTTTCCGTGCGTGTGAGCGGAGGTGTCGTGTGCGGAGGTGTCGTGTGCGGAGGTGACGAATACCGCCGAGTGCATGGCGACGATTCCGGCCAGCAGCAGCACGACGGCGAAGGCCCTCGCGAGGCGCGCATACGACAGCTGGACGGTCACGGCGACGAGTCTAACCAGTGCTCAGGGGCTCTCCGCAATACCCGCACGTGGTAGGGGTAGAACTAGTCGTTCGCGATGTCGACGACGAGGCGCGGTGGGTCGGCGAGGGTGCTCACGGTGAAACCGGGACGGTCGGCGTCGAGCCCGATGAACGACTGGGTGACGCCTTCGTAGACCACCGACTTGTAGACGCCGGTGATGCGGGGCGTACTGGGATCGGTGACCGGATCGGGCCCGGCGAACGGGGGAACGGGGGAGTCGAACGGGTAGGCCGAACCGAGGATGCGCACCTCCAGGATCGAGTTGCCCGCCACGTCCACGGCCTTGCCGCTGGCATCCTGCACGGCGTTGTCGGTGTAGGCCACCTGCCAGCCGGGGGTGCCGGTGCCGCCGAGGGTGTAGACGACCCGGTCGTAGCCGGGGTGGTGGCCGAGGCGGACATCGGTGACGGTGAGGGCCGCACCGTCGCTCGCCTCGCCCGACTTCGCGTCGTTGTCGCGCGGGCCGGTGGCGTCGGCGAAGGTGCTCGCGGTGCTCGTTGTCGTCGTCGAGGGAGTCGCGGCGGGCGCGTCGTCGGAACCGCAGCTCGGCAGGACCAGAGCCGCGGCGGCGATCAGCACGAACACGGGGGCGTTGCGCATGTGACCGATGGTACTCAGGTGAACTCGAGGGTTGCGGGAATCAGCCGGGCGCGTGTCCAGGCTGTGAGTTTGCTGGGCGCGTGCACCGCGGTATCAGCGAGGTCGGCACGCATCGCTGTAACCCGTTCGCCGTCAGTCTTTTCCATGCTCGGTGCGCATATGTGGCCGCCGGTTCCGATGTGCGGCAGGGGCGGATGTGACGATGGGGCAACGATCTAGCACACTTGTCGCGTGGACAGTGTCGAGGACGTATTCACCCGGCTGCGCCGGTATCCGGACGTGGAGGCGCCGAACCTCTATGCCGTCGACGCCGCGGATCGGTTGATTCTCGATACCGCCGCCGACGCGCTCGCGAGCGCGGGCAGCGGCGAGGTGGCGGTGATCGGCGACGCCTACGGCGCGCTGACCCTCGGGGTAGCGGTACGGCACGGACACAGCGGCATCCGGGTGCACCAGGACCTGCTCACCGGCGAACTCGCCCTGGCGGGCAACGCCAAGAACCTCGGTCTCGCCGACCGCTTCACCGTGCACGGGCTCGACGCGGACCTGCTCACCGGCGCCCGCGTGGTCGTGATGCGGTTGCCGAAAATGCTTGCCGGGCTAGCCGAGATCGCCGAGGCCATCGCCCGCTACGCCGCCGACGACGTGGTCGTCTACGCCGGTGGCCGCGACAAATACCTCACCCCGACCATGAACGAGGTGTTCGGCGAAACGTTCCGCCAGGTGCGGGCGGGCCGGGGCAGGCAGAAGTCACGGGTGCTCGTCGTCAGCGAACCGCTACCCGTCGGCGAACCCCGATTCCCGGTGCGCGAGAACATCATCGAGATCGACGGTGACGTGGTCGCCTACGGTGCCGCGTTCTCCGGCCCACGCCTCGACATCGGCACCCGGTTCCTGCTCGAACATCTGGACCGGATGAAGCCCGACGCCCGCGAGGCCATCGACCTCGGTTGCGGCACCGGCATTCTCGCGGTGGCCCTGGCCAAGTCGCGTCCGCGTATCCGGGTGGTCGGCACCGATCAGTCCTGTGCCGCCGTCGCCTCGGCCCGGGCGACCGCCGCCGCGAACGGTGTCGACGACCGCGTCACGGTGGTGCGCGACGACGCGATGTCCTCGGCCGCCGACAACAGTGCCGACCTTGTGCTGTGCAATCCGCCGTTCCATGTCGGCGCGGCCGTGCACACCGGTTCGGCCATCAAGATGTTCGCCGAGACCGGCCGGGTGCTCCGTCCCGGCGGCGAACTGTGGACGGTGTACAACTCGCACCTGAACTATCGGGGTGTGGTGGAACGGATGGTCGGGCGGACCGACGTGATCGACCGGAACCAGAAATTCACGGTGACGCGGTCTGTCCGTGGCCTGCGCGACGTACAACGATAGGGGCGCTCCGACGGGGTAGAGTCCGATTTGTCCGAACGGACGGTGATGCGATCAATGATCGCGCCGCCGGGAACTTTGTTCGTTCGCGACACGTTGAACAGGGCAGTTGGAGCTGTACGACGTTTCATCACTCCAGGAAAGGCGCACGGTGCGTACCTCATCGAATCCGGTGTTCAAGAACTTACCTCGCCAAGAGGGAGTCGGCGGTTACGCGAACTTCGGTTCGGGCGTGACCGGCGCAGGCCAGCTGGGCAACCAGTACGGCGAATACGGTCAGCAGTACGGGCAGCAGTACCAGCAGGCGCCCGCCACCCGTGCCATGACCATCGACGACGTGGTCACCAAGACCGGCATCACCCTCGCGGTGCTCACCGTCTCGGCGATCGTCTCCTTCGCGCTGTCGTCGGCGAACCCGTCGCTGGCGCCGCTGTTCGTCATCGGCGGCGGCCTGATCGGCTTCGTGCTGGTCATGATCGCCAGCTTCGGCAACAAGATGGACAACCCCGCGCTCGTACTGTCGTACGCGGCGTTCGAGGGTCTGTTCCTCGGCGCGCTGTCGCTGATGTTCACCGACGTCACCTTCGGCGGTGTGGGCGGTAGCGCCCTGATCGGTCAGGCGGTGCTCGGCACGTTCGGCGTGTTCTTCGGCATGCTCGTGGTCTACAAGACCGGCGCGATCCGGGTCACCCCGCGATTCACCCGCATGCTGCTCGGCGCCATGGTCGGTGTGCTGGTCCTGATGCTCGGCAACCTGATCGCCAGCTTCTTCACCGACGGCGGCTTCGGCCTGCGCGACGGCGGCCCGCTGGCCATCGTGTTCAGCCTGGTCTGCATCGCCATCGCCGCGTTCAGCTTCCTGCTGGACTTCGACTCCGCCGACCAGCTGATCCGCGCCCAGGCCCCCGAGAAGGCAGCCTGGGGCGTCGCCCTCGGCCTGACCGTCACCCTGGTCTGGCTCTACGTCGAGATCCTCCGCCTGCTGAGCTACTTCCAGCGGGACTGAGACAAGCGATAGACCCAAAAGCGGCTCCCCACCGATCCGGTGGGGAGCCGCTCTGCTATCCAGACGCTTCTCAGCTGAGGCGTTCGATGACCATGGCCATGCCCTGGCCGCCGCCGACGCACATCGTTTCCACGCCGAACTGCTTGTCGTAGGTCTGCAGGTTGTTCAGCAGGGTGGCGGTGATGCGGGCACCGGTCATGCCGAACGGGTGGCCGAGGGCGATGGCGCCGCCGGAGACGTTGAGCTTGTCCTCGTCGATCTTCAGCTCACGCGCCGAGCCGAGCACCTGCACGGCGAAGGCCTCGTTGATCTCGAACAGGTCGATGTCGGCGACCGACTTGCCCGCCAGGGCGAGCGCCTTCTTGACGGCCTCGATCGGGCCGAGGCCCATGATCTCCGGGGACAGGCCCGAGACACCGGTGGACACGATGCGCGCCAGCGGGGTGAGACCGAGTTCCTTGGCCTTGGTGTCGCTCATGATCACCAGCGCCGCGGCGCCGTCGTTGAGCGGACAGCAGTTGCCCGCGGTGACGGTGCCGTCGGGGCGGAACACCGGCTTGAGCTGGCTGACGGCCTCGTAGGTGACGCCGGCGCGCGGGCCGTCGTCCTTGCTGACGACGGTGCCGTCGGGCAGGGTCACCGGGGTGATCTCCCGCTCGAAGAAGCCGTTCTTGATGGCTTCCTCGGCCCGGTTCTGCGAGCGCACGCCCCAGTGGTCCTGGTCCTCGCGGCTGATGCCGGTGAGCGAGGCGACGTTCTCGGCGGTCTGACCCATCGCGATGTAGGCGTCGGGCAGCAGGCCGTCCTCGCGCGGGTCGTGCCACGCGCCCGCGCCGCCCTCGGCGGTCTTGGCGGTGCGGGCCTCGGCCTCGGCGAACTCCGGGTTCTTGGTGTCGGGCGAACTGTCGGCCGAACCCTTGGCGTAGCGGGAAACGGTCTCCACACCGGCGGAGATGAACACATCGCCCTCGCCGGCCTTGATCGCGTGGAAGGCCATCCGGGTGGTCTGCAGCGACGAGGCGCAGTAGCGGTGCACGGTGGTGCCGGGGACCACGTCGAGGCCGAGCTTCACCGCGACGATGCGCCCCTGGTTGAAGCCACCCTCACCGGCGGGGGAGCCGGTGCCGAGGATGATGTCGTCGACCTGGGTGGGGTCGAGGGCAGGGACCTTGGCCAGCGCGGCCTGGACCATCTGCGCGGTCAGGTCGTCCGGGCGCATCCCGGCCAGGGAACCCTTGACGGCACGGCCGATCGGGGAGCGGGCGATGGAAACGATGACGGCCTCGGGCATGAGGACTCCTTTTCGGAAGGCTGGCGCGAACGGCTGTTGTACATACCGCTCATTCGTGAATGTACGTCTCGCTCTGCGCGACAGGAAGACCAGGGCGGCCACGCACCGCGGAGACGAGCACCGGCAACAACTGGGCGGCCGCGAGTTCGTAACCGGCTGCCGAAGGATGGAAGCCGTCGGTCGCGAAGAGGATCTCGGGAGCCGCCCGGAACTCCGAGGCCACCAGCGGCGAGCCCATCGGCACCGCGATTCCCCCGGCCAGCGTGGTCGCCACCGTCTGCGCCTTGCCGAGCCGCACACTCCAATTCGCCACCACCGTGCGCAACGGTTGCGGGATGGCGGTGACGGTGCCGAGGTTGGGACACGTGCCGACGACGACCAGCGCGTCGGCCTCGCGCAACCGCGATACCGCCTGCGCGAGCCTGCGGGCCGAGGCACGGATCGAATGCTTCTTGGTGATGTCGTTGGCGCCGACCAGGATCACCGCCGCGTCCGGCGGCGGGCCCGCGATGAACATCGCGTCGACCTGCCCGGCCAGGCCCTTGGAGGTGGCGCCGGAGATCGCCTTGGTACTCAACCGGATCCGCATGCCGGTGGCCTCGGCCAGGCCACGGGCCAGGCGCACACCCGGCACGTCGGCGGCGCCGAGGCAGCCGAGACCGGCGGCGGTGGAGTCGCCGAAGATCATCAGGTGCAGGTCGAACGGGACATTCTTGCGCCACGGCTCGGGCAGGTTCGCACCGGGGGCGTACACGCCGTCGGCCTCGGGCGGCTTGGAGGTGTCGCGGCCGATCACCGCGCGTGCGGCGCCTGCCTGGGTCATCAGCAACCGGTAGGTGGCCCAGGAGACGGTGCCCGCGCCCGACCCGGCGAGGACGGTCGTGGCGCCGGTGACCGCGGCCGTGCGCCAGCTGATTCGAGGTGCGCTCACATCCGAAAATTCTACGGCGGACTATGGTGCGGGAGTGGGTAAGGCGCCCGAGCTGTTGCGACTCGGCGAACCGGCCGGGCGACGGCTGCTCGCCGCCACCGTGCTCGGCTCGGGGATGGGGTTTCTCGACGGCACCATCGTCAACGTCGCGCTTCCCCGGATCGGCTCCGAACTGCACGCCGACCTGGCCGCCCTGCAATGGGTGATCAACGGCTACACCCTCGCACTCGCCTCGCTGATCCTCGTCGGTGGCGCGCTCGGCGACCGGTTCGGCCGCAAACGGATGTTCGCCTGGGGCGTCGCCGCGTTCGCTGTCACCTCCGCGCTGTGCGCGCTCGCGCCGACGATCGAAACCTTGATCGCGGCACGGCTGTTGCAGGGCGTCGCCGCCGCCTTGCTGACCCCCGGCAGTCTGGCGCTGGTCGAGTCGTCCTTCGTTCATCACGACCGGATGCGGGCCATCGGCGCCTGGACCGGCATGCTCGGCGTCGCCACCGCAGGTGGCCCGGTGCTCGGTGGCTGGCTGGTCGGGCTGTCGTGGCGGTGGGCGTTCGCGATCAATCTGCCGCTGGCCGTGCTCACCCTGCTGTTGTTGCGCGGCGCGCCCGAGTCACGCGACGAACGCGCCGACGGCAAGCACTTCGACCTGCCCGGCATCGTGCTCGCGCCGGTGGCGCTGGCCGCGGTCACCTGGGCGCTCACCGAATGGCCCGACACCGGCGCCACACCCGCGACGGTCGGCGCCGCGGCGACGGGTGTGGTTGCCGCCGTGGCGTTCGTCGTCGTCGAACGGCGGGCGCGGTATCCGATGGTGCCGCCCGAGATGTTCGCCGACCGGGTCTTCACCCTCATCAACGTGGTGACGCTGCTCGTCTACGCCGCGCTGTCCGGGTCGATGGTGTTCATCGCCCTGTTCCTACAGATCGGCGCCGGCTGGTCGCCGTTGGCGGCCGGGGCGGCGAGCGTGCCGATCAGTGTGCTGATGTTCCTGCTCGCGGCGCGTTTCGGCGCGGTCGCCACCCGATTCGGGCCACGCAGGCCGATGGTGATCGGCGCGTTGGTCCTGGCCGGCGGGCTGGCGCTGCTGGCGGGCGCGCCGCGCGACCCCGGCTTCGTGACCGACATCCTGCCCGGGATGCTCGCCATGGGCCTCGGCCTCTCGATGCTCGTCGCCCCGCTGACCGGCACCGTCCTCGCCGCCGCACCGGCCGGTCGGGCGGGGGTCGCCAGCGGCATCAACAACGCGGTCTCGCGCACGGCGGGGTTGCTCGCCGTCGCCGCGTTGCCGCTGCTGGTCGGGCTTTCCGGGCACGCCTACGCCGACGCCGATGCCGTCACCGCGGCCTATCGCGGCGCCTTGTGGTGGTGCGTGGGGCTGGTGCTCGCCGGGGCAGTCGTCACCGCTGTCGGCCTGTCGGGGCGTCGCGCCGCCGGGTGATGGACCGGTGTGCTGGCACACACTGTCGGACCAGGTCGCGACCTGCGCGCGAGGTTCTGCAACTATGGAGCTCATGCGCATCGCGGATCATGTCGTCGACCTCATCGGCAACACCCCACTGGTTCGGCTGAACTCGGTGGTCGGCCCGAACGCGGGCCTGGTCGCCGCGAAGATCGAATACCTCAACCCGGGCGGCAGCTCCAAGGACCGCATCGCGGTCAAGATGATCGATGCCGCCGAGGAAGAGGGCCTGCTGAAGCCGGGCGGCACGATCGTCGAGCCCACCTCGGGCAACACCGGTGTCGGCCTGGCCCTGGTCGCCCAGCAGCGCGGGTACAAGTGCGTGTTCGTCTGCCCCGACAAGGTGAGCGAGGACAAGCGCAACGTGCTGCGTGCCTACGGCGCCGAGGTCGTGGTCTGCCCGACCGCCGTGCCGCCGGAGCACCCCGACAGCTACTACAACGTCTCCGATCGCCTGGTCCGCGAGATCGACGGCGCCTGGAAGCCCAACCAGTACTCCAACCCGGGCGGCCCGGAAAGCCATTACGAGACCACCGGCCCCGAGATCTGGGCCGACACCGAAGGCAAGGTCACCCACTTCGTCGCGGGTGTCGGCACCGGCGGCACCATCACCGGCACCGGCCGCTACCTCAAGGAGGTCTCGGGCGGGAAGGTGAAGATCATCGGCGCCGACCCCGAGGGCTCGGTGTACTCCGGCGGCACCGGCCGTCCCTACCTCGTCGAGGGCGTCGGTGAGGACTTCTGGCCCACCGCCTACGACCCGGCCGTGCCCGACGAGATCATCGCCGTCTCCGACGCCGACTCCTTCGAGATGACCCGTCGCCTGGCCCGGGAAGAGGGCCTGCTCGTCGGCGGCTCCTGCGGCATGGCCGTGGTCGCCGCGATCGAGGTGGCCCGGCGCGACCCCGACGCCGTCGTCGTCGTGCTGCTGCCCGACGGCGGCCGCGGCTACCTGTCGAAGATCTTCAACGACAAGTGGATGAGCTCCTACGGCTTCCTCACCACCCCGCTCGAGTCGGGCCCGGAACCGCTGGTCGGTGACGTGCTGCGCGGCAAGTCGGGCGAGCTGCCCGACCTGGTGCACACCCACCCGTCGGAGACCCTGCGCGACGCCATCGAGATCCTGCGCGAATACGGTGTCTCGCAGATGCCGGTCGTCGGCGCGGAACCGCCGGTGATGGCGGGCGAGGTGGCGGGCAGCGTCACCGAACGCGACCTGCTCTCGGCCGTCTTCGAGGGCCGCGCCCAGCTCACCGACTCGGTGGCCCAGCACATGAGCCCGTCCTTCCCCCTGATCGGTTCGGGCGAACCCCTCTCGACCGCCACCAAGGCCCTGTCCGACACCGACGCGCTGATGGTCGTCGAAGACGGCAAGCCCGTCGGCGTCATCACCCGCCACGACCTGCTCGGCTTCCTCAGCACCGGCTCGATCTGAGATCAGACCGAACGCGAAGGCCGCCCGGACAGCGGCGGTGAGCTGAGGAGCTGACGCCGAGCACGGTCGGCGTCGTGCTGCGCTACATCGTCTGGGATGAGCAGGCAGCGAAACGGCGGTGGGATCAGAGTGACGATGAAGTCCCGCAGGGCCGTCGCTGTGGACAGCCCTGCGGGATATCGGTCAAGCCAACGCGGAGTGTAGGTTCACCCACTGCTCCGGGTGGACATAGGCGACCACCGTGTCGTGGGCGATGCCTGCGCTGTGCAGGGCCGTGTCCACTCCGTGGTAGCGGGTTCGCAGCGCGGTACCGACCGAGCCGCCGATTCCGGAGTATGCGGTGCGTACCAGTTCGGTGTAGGAGTCGCGGTGGGGGACAAAGGGTGTCGGGCGGCGGCCTAGTCGCAGGATGGCGGTGTCGACTGCCGGGATCGGGCGGAAGCTGGTGCGGTGGATGTGGCCGCGTAGTTGCCAGTCGAACCACGGCCAGGTCAGGGCGGTTGTCAGGCTCCATCTTCCGTAGTCGCCGGTGTGTTTGCGGGCGTACTCGCGTTGGGTGAGCAGGGTCGCCGAGGTGAGGGCCGGTGCGCTCAGGCACCAGTCCACGATCCGTGCGGTGGCCGAGAACGGGATGTTGCCGACGACCGCGAACTCGGTGCGTGGCGCCTTGGCGTTGGTGAAATCACCTCGGATCACCTGGATTCCGTGCTCGCCCCTGGTCTGGGCCGAGAGTTTGGCCGCGAGCAGTGGATCGATTTCGTAGGCGGTGACCTCGGCCCCGCGCCGGGCGAGTGCCCGGGTGAGCACGCCTTCGCCCGCACCGGGTTCGAGCACGGTACCGGCTGGATCGGCGACGGTCATCAGTAGTTCGACCGCGTGGGGATCCACCAGGAAGTTCTGTGACAGCGTCCTTCTGTTCGAGTCGCGCGACGTACGGTGGCCCCCACGCGCGGCGATCTTGCGCTGGGTGTGTGAATAGTTCTTGTGTGAATGGTCCTGCGCCACGGCAGTTGCCCCTTCGGGTCATCGAGTCGGAAGAGTCTCGATGGGCCCTGGGCGCGCCGGTGGACGCGAGAGAGGAGATCCGCGTCCGCTAGCGGGCCAGAGCCCGGGCGTGGCGGATGCGGATGAATACGGAGCACGACATGCGGATCACGCTAGAACTCGGTCCATTCGGTCGCAACCGAATTTCACGCCCCGCTGACCGTTCGTGCGCGCAAGGCGGCCACCGCCGACTCGGCGGCGATCAACGCGCTATTGATGGAAATCTCTCCGCGCATGCCGGGCGCGGCGACCATGTCACCGGCCAGGTACACCCCGTTGCCCCGGTCGACGGCCGGACGGTCGCGCCAGGTGGTGCCCGGAAGGTCCAGGGCGCCGGTGCGGTTCTTCGCGGTGGCTTTACGGTGGAAGGTCTTGCGGGAGCGCCAGTCCGGGATGATGGCGTCGGCGAAAGCTTCGAGGCGTTGGTGGGCGGCATCGCGGGATTCGCCCGGGCGGACGGGCATCTGGAGTTGGTAGAGGGATTCGCCCGCGGGAGCGATGGAGTCGTCCTGCATGGTGTAGGACTCGTGGAAGCCGCCTTCGTCCAGGTCGAACACCAGGCTGCGGTCGCGGCGGTCCTTGGTGACGGCGATGTCGAGGAGAGCGGCGAACCCGGATGTGCCGCGCGGTATTTCGTCGCCGAGCAGGCGGCGGGCCGAATCCAGGTCGGTCGCCACGATCACCGGGCCGTCGGTCGGCACGCTGTCCAGGCGTGAACCGGTTTCGATCGCGACGCCGAGTTCTGTTGCCCGCGTGACCATACGATCCACCGTGCGTTGCCACCCGCCGCGCACCCAGCGCACCGCCGGAACCTTCGCCCCGAGGACACGCTGGAAGAGGTCCCAGACGAACGCGGCCGAGAGCCGACCGGTTTCCGCGTCATAGGTGACCACGCTGATCGCGTTGGCCATCTGGGTCGCGGTCCGCTCGCCCCAACGCTCGGTCGCCCAGGTGTGGAAATCGATGTCCACCGGGGCTGTCAGACGAGTTCGGGCTTGTGCGCGGAGCATGGTGATCGGCGGCATCCGACGCAACGTGCCGTCGCACCGGAACGCGACCTTCGCCGCGTCGACGGGAGACGGCCAGCCGAGTCCGTCGACAAAACCGCGCTTCTTCAGCCAGGTGTAGTGCGGTCCGTCGGCGTAGAACACATGCGCGCCCTCGTGCACCACATGTGGTGGCTCGGTGGCGCGGCCCCGACCGCCGAGTGTGCTGTGTGCGTCGTGAAGACGCACGGCCGCACCGGTTTCGGCGACCGCGATGGCCGCTGTGAGTCCGGCCAGGCCGCCCCCGATCACCGTGACTGGTGTGTTCATGGTTGTTCCTCCTCGTTGCCCGCCCATTCGAGTCGGGCGGCGATCATTTCCGCGGTTGCTCTCAGATAGCTTTCGGCCTCGACATTCGCCGGATGGTCGCCGTCGAAGATGTCGCGGATCAGCCAGAAGTGCGCGATAGCACCGACGAGTACGGCGGCGGTTGCCTCCCAGTCCTGTTCGCGCCCAGGGGTTCCGGCCAGCTCGGCGAGTCCTCGGGTGAGCACCGGCATGACAACGGCGTACTCCTGCTGTCGGAAGACCTCGAGCATGTCGGCGGGAACCGAGTTGTCGCGCATCAGAATCCGGTTCACATCGCGATCGTGGTCGATCCGGTCCAGGCCGATCCGGCACAGCGCCGTCAGCTTGTCGACCAGTGAACCGGCGGGGGCGAGCGCGGCGGTGATCGAGAAGTCCGGCGCCAGGAACAGCTTCAACGCGCCGCGTTCGGACAGCCGCGACGACACCGCCTCGACCAGCAGTTCGTCCTTGGACCGGAAGTGCCGGTACAGCCCGCCGGCTCCGCTGGACAACCCCGCGGCCCGCTCGATCTGAGCCACCGAGGTCTTGGCGAACCCTTGCTCACCGAACAACCGCAGCGCCTCGGTCATGATCCGCTCGCGCGTCGACGGCGTCACTGGCACTCCTCCTGTAAGTAACCACTTACTTACAGAGTGAGCCGCGATCGCTTCGCGCGCAAGAGCGGACCGTGTGGCTCATCCCACGTGCGAGAAAGTAGGCAACTTTCTCGCAACCGGCTGGTTCGGACCGATTCATGGGGGTAAGCCTCCGATGACACTCTCGGCAAATCGGGCGGGAAGAGCGAAAGGAAGTGCTGTGGACAACTCCGTCGTCGCGATCGACTTCCAGCAAGGCTTCAATGACGCTTGGAGTTCGGTAGCGCAATTCGTGCCGAAATTGGTTGCCTTCATCGCCATCCTGCTGATCGGCTGGATCATCGCGAAAGTAGTGGCGAAGGTGGTGAACGCGGTGCTCGAGCGGGTCGGTTTCGACCGGCTGGTCGAGCGCGGCCAGATCAAGAAGATGATGGCCAAGAGCAAGTACGACGCCTCTGATCTGCTGGCCAAGCTGGCCTACTACGCGATCCTGCTGATCGCGCTGCAGATCGGTTTCGGTGTGTTCGGCCCCAACCCGGTCAGTGACCTGCTCACCGGCATCGTGGCCTGGCTGCCGAAGGCGGCGGTGGCGATCGTGATCGTGGTGATCGCGGGTGCGGTCGCGCACGCGGTGAGCGAGCTGGTCACCAACGCGCTCGGCGGCCTGTCCTACGGTTCGCTGCTCGGCAAGATCGCCTCGGTGTTCATCTGGGCGATCGGTATCATCGCGGCCCTGAACCAGATCGGCGTCGCCACCACGGTGACCACCCCGATCCTGATCGCGGTGCTCGCCACGATCGGCGGCATCCTCGTCGTCGGTGTGGGCGGCGGCCTGGTCCGGCCCATGGAGCAGCGCTGGAGCAGCTGGCTCGGCAACCTGGAATCGGAGATGCCCGCGCTCAAGGGCGAGGCGCAGGCCTACCAGCGCGGTCGTGAGGACGTGACGCGCGAGGGGCAGCGGGTGCCGGGTTCGCACACCCAGCAGACCCAGCAGGAATGGGCGACTCCCGGTGCGGGCGGCAGCCCGCAGGCCGGTGGCTACCCGCAGACGGGCCAGCAGCCCGGCTGGGGCGGGGAAACCGCGAGGTAGGAACCAACCGGCGCCGGCGTTCCGTCACCGCTTCGGTGGCGGAGCGCCGATTCCGGTTTCAGGCGCCGGCGTGGTGGCAGACGGCCGCGAGCCGGTACTGCAGCCAGTCGGCGTCGTGCCAGGTCTGCGGCGCCACCCCCGCGAACACACCCGCTCGCTCCGCGACGACTTGATCGAGCAGTCCGCGCACGTATCCGGCCAGCAGGATGGCGAGCGGAAGCCGCGCCGCCTCCTCGACCCCGTACTCGAGAATGTCGCGGACGGCGGCGGCGTGCTGGTCCAGCTGCGCCAGCACCCCTGGGTGCTGCGCTGCGGCGGCGGCCGCGGGGACGCCGTATTCGATGTTCAACTGTCGCAGATGTCGCCGTGCCGAAATTTCGAGCAGTGCGGGGCCGAGCGAAAACACCACCAGATGGTAGCGAATCCGTCATAGAGCGGCGAACGCGGCGCAACTTTACGATCCTGTGCACAGACTTGCGTGAAGTGCCGCCCCGATGGATTCTGGGCAGGTATAACCGATTCGGGAGAACTTTCGGCAAACCAGCTCGGCGAGCGAAAGGATCTACGGTGCACGTCACCGATTCGGCGGTTCAGCTGCTGTGGGCGAACCCTGTCGTCGCCGCGGGCGCCGGTTACACGGCGCGCTCCGGTGTCACGGGACTGCTGCGGCACCGGCCTTACGCGCGGGTGCTCGGCCGATTCGTCGCGGCTTTCCTCTGGGGTAGCGGCGGAGTCGCCGCGCTCACCGCCCTCGGGGTTCCCCTCGGCCTCACCCTCCCGCTCGCTCTCACGGTGCTCACCGTGGTCGCCCTCACGCTCACCCTCGTCTTCGCCGGCGGAATGATCCGCCCCGCGACCGCCGACTCGACGGACTGATCCGGCGACGAGTCGACCGGCCTAGCGGAAAGCGTTCGCGTCGGTGAGCGCCTTGCCCAGCACCAGTTGATGCACCTCGGCCGTGCCCTCGTAGGTCAGCACCGACTCCAGATTGTTCGCGTGCCGCAGCACCGGGTAGTCGAGGGTGATCCCGTTGGCACCCAGAATCGTGCGGCATTCGCGGGCGATGCGGATCGCCTCACGCGTGCTGTTGAGCTTGCCCGCGCTGATCTGCTCACTCGTGATCTCGTGCCGATCCTTCAACCGGCCGAGATGCAGGGCCAACAGTTGACCCTTGCCGAGCTCGAGCGCCATATCGGCCAGCTTCGCCTGGGTGAGCTGGTAGCCGGCCAGCGGCTTGTCGAACACCTCGCGGGTGCGGGCGTAGTCGACGGCGGCGGCGAGGCAGTCGCGTGCGGCGCCCAGCGCACCGAAGACGATGCCGAACCGCGCCTCGCTCAAGCACGCCAGCGGCGAACTCAACCCGCGTGACTCGGGAAGTACCGCGTCGGCGGGCAGGCGCACGTCATCGAAATCCAGTGCGGCGGTGAGGGATGCGCGCAGCGACAATTTCCGGTGGATCTCCCGGGTGGTGAATCCGGGGGTGCCTGCCGGTACGAGGAACCCACGCACCCGTGGCTTGTCGTCGCCGGGCTCCTCGGCATAGGCCCACACCACGGCGATGTCGGCGACCGAGCCGTTCGTGATCCACATCTTCGACCCGTTGAGCACCCAGTCGTCACCGTCGCGGCGCGCGCGGGTGCGCATGCCACCGGGGTTGGAGCCGTAGTCGGGTTCGGTGAGCCCGAAGCAGCCGATCAGCTCACCGGCCGCCATGGCGGGCAGGTACTGCTGCTTCTGCTCCTCGGACCCGAAGAAGTGGATGGCCGTCATGGCGAGTGAGCCCTGCACCGACACCATGCTGCGCACACCGGAGTCCACGGCCTCGAGTTCCTGACAGGCCAGGCCGTAGGCGGTGGCCGACGCGCCCGCGCAGCCGTACCCCTCGAGGTGCATGCCGAGCAGTCCGAGCTTGCCGAGTTCGGGTGCGATCTCGCGGGCGGGGAAGGTGCCCGCCTCGAACCACTCCGCGATGTGCGGGCGAAGTCGTTTCTCGCCGAATCGGGCGACGGTATCCCGGATCTCACGCTCCTCCGGGGACAGCAACGCATCGATCGCGAACAACTCTTCCACGGTCACCATGGCGTCAGCTTAACCGTGGCGCCGTCACCGAATCGGGCACTTCGTGCAGGCGTGATACCCGTGCGCGAACGGCCGGATCCGGGCATCTAGTCTGAGTCCATGAGTGAGCTGGGATTCTCGACCAGGGCCGTGCACGCCGGATATGAACCCGATCCTCAGACCGGTGCGGTGAACGTCCCCATCTACGCGAGCTCCACCTTCGCCCAGGACGGCGTCGGCGGCATGCGTGGAGGCTACGAGTACGCGCGCACCGGCAACCCGACCCGCACGGCACTGGAAGCCAACCTCGCCGCCCTCGAATCGGGCAGCTACGGTCGCGCCTTCGCCTCGGGTATGGCCGCGACCGACTGTGCGCTGCGCGCGGTGCTGCGCCCCGGCGACCACATCGTCATCCCCGACGACGCCTACGGCGGCACCTTCCGGCTCATCGACAAGGTGTTCAGCCAGTGGGGCATCGAGCACTCGCCCGCCCACATCGCCAACCTCGACGAGGTCCGCGCGGCCATCCGCCCCAACACCAAACTGGTGTGGATCGAGACGCCGACCAACCCGCTGCTGAGCATCGGTGACATCCCCGCCCTTGCCGACATCGCGCACGCGGCGGGCGCCAAGCTCGTCGTCGACAACACCTTCGCCACCCCGTACCTGCAGCAGCCGCTGCTGCTCGGCGCCGACATCGTCGTGCACTCGACCACCAAGTACCTCGGCGGTCACTCCGATGTCGTCGGCGGCGCGCTCATCACCAACGACGAGGAACTCGACAAGGCGTTCGCGTTCCTGCAGAACGGCGCGGGCGCGGTGCCCGGCCCGTTCGACGCCTTCCTCACCCTGCGCGGCATCAAGACCCTCGCCGTGCGCATGGAGAAGCACTGCGACAACGCCGAGGTGATCGCGGAGTTCCTCTCGAACCACCCCGCCATCTCGAAGGTGATCTACCCGGGCATGCCCACGCACCCCGGCTACGAGATCGCGCAGAAGCAGATGCGCCGCAGCGGCGGCATGATCTCGGTTCGCCTCGCCGGTGGCCGGGAGGCGGCACTGAAGTTCTGCTCGCGCACCACGATCTTCACCCTCGCCGAATCGCTGGGCGGCATCGAGTCGCTCATCGAGCACCCGGGCGCCATGACCCACGCCAGCACCGAGGGCTCGGCCCTGGAGGTGCCCGCGGACCTGGTCCGGCTCTCGGTGGGCATCGAGGACATCAGCGACCTGCTCGCCGACATCGAACAAGCGTTGAGCTGAGCGGGGACCAGAGAATGACGAAGCGGCCGCATCCGGTATCCGGGTGCGGCCGCTTGCGTTCGGGTTCTATTTCACGGGGCTCGAGGCGGCCGTGTTCAGCCGTGGTAGGGCTCCGCGCTGACCAGGGTCACCTTCATGGTGTTGCCGTTGGGCAGCGTGTATTCGCGGGTCTCGCCCACCTTGGCGTCGATCAGCGCGCCGCCGAGCGGGGAGTTCGGCGAGTAGGTCTCGAGATCGGTGGCGCCGAGGCCCTCTTCGCGGGTGGCGATCAGGAAGGTCTCGGTGTCGCTCTCGTCCCCGTCGTAGTAGACGGTGACGACCGAACCGGGCAGTGCCACACCGGACTTGGTGGGTGCCACGCCGACCTTGGCGTTGTTGAGCAGCTCCTGCAGCTGGCGGATACGCGCCTCCTGCTGACCCTGCTCCTCACGCGCGGCGTGGTAGCCACCGTTCTCCTTGAGGTCGCCTTCTTCGCGACGCTCGTTGATCTCGGCGGCAATGACCGGACGATTGGCAATGAGCGAGTCCAGCTCACTCTTGAGCCTGTCGTGCGACTCCTGGGTAAGCCAGGTCACATTCTCGGTCATCTCGATCACTCCCTAGTAGTTGTTCCCGGCGCACCGGGATTCCCTGAAACCGGCGCCACGCCCCCGGTAGGAGGGCATGCACCAGCCCGACGGCTGGAGCGATCCTGGGGGTGAACCCGTAACCCGGAAACAGCATCGCTGGCCGCCAATGCAGCAAACACGGCTCCGAGCCCCGGAACCGTGTATCCAGCTATTTTAGCATGTCTCACAAAGATGCAGGTCAGGGCCGATCGCGCGGTGTCAGCGCAGCCGCAGATAGCTGGGCACGTCCTCGGTGCAGCCGTAGATGTCGCCCGCCGAGGGGCGGCTCGATGCCTTGACCGTGGTGCTCACCTGCACGCTGGTCGCCTCCGAGCCGGGCACGAGGATCTCGCGCCTGCCCACTTCGGCACCGTCACGGTCCATCGCCCGTACGAAGCACACCACGGCGTTGCGCGGCTCGTCGCGGGTGACCTTCACCCGCATCTCCAGCGTCGAGTCGTCGACGACCACGTAACCGAGCTGCTCGGTCTCGATCGCCTTCGGGCCGTATTTCTGGAAACCGAGATAGGCGACCACGAAGCCGGCGACCACCACGCCGACACCGAGCAAAGCGAGCACCCAGGGGCGGCGCACCGGTGGTTTTGTGCCATACCGTTCGGCGTGTCGCGCTGCTGAGGCGGCCGAGCTCGCGGCGGAGTGCGGTGCGGGCTCGGTCATCGGTTCTCGCTCCCGGGGGTGGTCGGAACAAAAGTGGGGTCGGATGGAACTATAGGGACTGTAGTTCTGACACCCGCGAGCGAGAGCGATGGTGAACGAGACGTGAGTGGCCTTCGCCTCATGGCGGTGCACGCCCACCCCGACGACGAATCGAGCAAGGGCGCCGCGACCACGGCCAGGTACGCGGCCGAGGGCGTCGACGTGCTTGTCGTCACCCTGACCGGTGGCGAACGCGGCAGCATCCTGAACCCCGCCATGGACACCCCGGGTGTCCTCGACCGGATCGAGGAGATCCGGCGCGAGGAGATGGCCGCGGCCGCCCATGCGCTCGGTGTGCGCCAGCAGTGGCTCGGTTTCGTCGACTCCGGTCTGCCCGAGGGCGACCCGCTGCCGCCGCTGCCCGAGGGTTGCTTCGCGCTGGTCCCGCTCGAGGAGGCCACCGAGGCGTTGGTCAAGGTGGTGCGCGAGTTCAAACCGCACGTGATCACCACCTACGACGAGACCGGCGGCTACCCGCACCCCGACCACATCCGCTGCCACGAAGTGTCGGTGGCCGCGTTCGACGCGGCGGGCGACCCGGAGGCATTCCCCGACGCGGGCGAACCGTGGACCCCGCTGAAGCTGTACTACGACCACGGCTTCAGCCAGAAGCGCCTGGAAACCTTCGCCGCCGAGTTCGAGCGTGAGGGCAAGCCGTTCCCGCTGCAGGAATGGCTGGACCGGATGCGTCAGTACGCGGCGGCGCGCGGCGACATCATGGCCCGGGTCACCACGCAGATCGAGTGCTCGAAATACTTCCCCCAGCGTGACGACGCCCTGCGCGCGCACGCGACCCAGATCGATCCCAACGGCGCGTTCTTCGCGATCCCGTTGGAGATGCAGCAGCGGCTGTGGCCGACCGAGGAGTTCGAATTGGCCAAGACCAGAGTATCCACCGCCATCCCGGAGACCGACCTGTTCGCCGGTATCGAGGACGCCGACCGGTGATTCTGGCTCTCCTCGCACAAGACCCCGGCACCCCGACCGGCCCGGAGTTCGGCAAGGCCTCCCCGCTCGGCCTGCTGATCGTGTTGATCCTGCTGGCCGGCACCGTCCTGCTGGTTCGTTCGATGAACAAACACCTCAAGGGCCTGCCGGAGACGTTCGAACCCGAACATCCCGAACCGGACCAGAAGGCCGACGAAGGCACCGACCCGGGCGCGATCCCGGACACCGGCGACGGCACCGAACCGCCGAAACCGGCGGCGACCTAACGGGCCAGATCGGCCACCAGTTCACCGATCAGATCGCGAGCGGCCTCGGCATGCTCGGCGATCTGCCGTGGCGCGCCGCTGGCACTGAGCTCGATGGTCTTGTTGATCAAGCCGAACGCGATGATCAGCTGCCGCAGAGCAGCCCGGCGCTCGGACGGTGTCATGTCGGAAGCCGTCGGCTGGGTCATCGTCACAGCTAAGGGATCGCCGCAGGTGGCGGGTTCGTTTCGCCCGAGACGCAATCGTTGCCGCCGCGATCACCAGTCGATGAGGTCGAGTTCGTGCAGGCGGCGGAACACCATCATCGAACCCGGCGCCACCTGGGTCATGCCCGCGTATTCGCTCACCGTGAAGTACCGGAATTCGGCGATTTCCCCGGTGGCCTGCGGTTCGCCGGTGAGGTCGGCGAGGAAACACGTCATGTGCAGCGGGGTGTTGCGGCCGTGACCGAACGCCTCGGCCTCGAAGATGCCGAGCTCGGACACACCGTCCAGACCCACGCCCAGCTCCTCCTCGATCTCGCGATGCAGAGCTTGTAAAGGGGTCTCGCCGGGATCGATCTTGCCGCCCGCCATGTAGAAGACATCCTTGCCTTCCGGGCGCGTCTGGATCAGCCTGCGGTCGCGAACATGGGCGAGGGCGGCGGTGCGGATCATGGGTTCACTCTATTGAGCGAACGGCTTGGAATCATGTCGAACGGTCAGGTGTCTGGGTCACCGACCGTGAGACTGGTCTCGTCCGATCCGGTGAGGGCACGTGAGGTGTCCTTGAGGTCGACTCCGGAGCGGCCGAGTGCACGGGCGCCCGCGACGAGCCCGGCCACCACCCGTGCCGCATCGGCATAGGCCAGACCGTCCGGTGGGTGGATATTGGATACACAGTTGCGTTCGGCGTCGGCACGGCCGGGGCGTGGCGCGTGGGTGAGATAGATGCCGAGGCTGTCGGCCACGGACAGACCGGGCCGTTCCCCGATCACGACGAGCAGGGTCCGCACGCCCATGGCCTCGGCGATGTGGTCGCCTAGCGCCACCCGCGCCTGGGTGGCGATCACGGGTGGGGCGACGGTGTAGCCGCCGAGTTCGCCTGCCAGCGCGGACAGCAGGCCCGCGCCGTGGTCGGTGAGTGCGCGGGGAGACAGGCCGTCGGCGAGGACGATGCCGATATCGAAGTCGCCGTGGGTGATCGGTGACAGGTCGGCGGGGAGCCTGCCGAGATCGGGGCGACGCAGGTACTCCGAGCGGGAGGCGGCCTTACTCGTCACCGTCACCGGCTCGCCGAGCCCGAGTTCGGCTATGCGGGTGGCGAATTCGTCGATAGCAAGCGGTTCGTGCACGGCGTCCCGGGCGGCGGCGTGTGCTGCGCGCAGGGCGAGCACTTCGCTGGTCGGCAGGGCGTTGCCGGTGCGGCCGAGTCCGATCCTGGACTGAGTGGTGCTGCGCAGCTGAGCCCAGAAGTCTTGGGAAACATCAGTTTCGGAACCATTGCTCATCTCCGGCACGGCCGCCGTATCCCGCATGATCTCGGCTTCGCGCGGCGAGTTCGAGCCGCTCATCGGGTGCCTGCCAGTGCGCGCAGGGGAGAGGACAGCGGTTCCACTCGGCGCAGTCCGCCTTTCGCGTCGAGCATGCCGAGTCCCGACAGCCATGCCTCGAATTCCGGTGCGGGGCGCAGGTCGAGGACCTTGCGAGCATAGAGGGCGTCGTGGAAGCTCAGACTCTGGTAGCCGAGCATGACGTCGTCGGCACCGGGCACCGCGATGACGAACGCGCAGCCCGCCGCGCCGAGCAGGGTGAGCAGGGTGTCCATGTCGTCGGCGTCGGCTTCGGCGTGGTTGGTGTAGCAGACATCGACGCCCATCGGCAGTCCGAGCAGCTTCCCGCAGAAGTGGTCCTCGAGCCCGGCGCGGATGATCTGCTTGCCGTCGTAGAGGTACTCGGGCCCGATGAAGCCGACCACCGTGTTGACCAGCAGCGGCTCGAGATCGCGGGCCACGGCGTAGGCGCGCGCTTCCAGCGTCTGCTGGTCGACCGGCCGATTCCCCACGCCCAGATGGGCATTCGCGCTCAGCGCCGAACCCTGCCCGGTCTCCAGGTACATCACGTTGTCGCCGACCGTGCCGCGCCGCAGCGATCGACCCGCCTCGTTCCCCTCGCGCAGCAGCGAGATGTTCACGCCGAACCCGGAATTGGCGCCCTCGGTGCCCGCGATGGACTGGAAGACCAGGTCCACCGGAGCACCCGCCTCGACCAGGCCGATGGTGGTGGTGACGTGGGAGAGCACGCACGACTGGGTGGGGATGTCGAATCGCAGGCGCACCTCGTCGAGCAGGTGCAGCAGGTCGGCGGTGGCCTGCGGTGAATCGGTGGCTGGGTTGATGCCGATCACCGCGTCACCGCAACCGAGCAGCAGGCCGTCGAGGGTGGCGGCGGCGATCCCACGCGGGTCGTCGGTGGGATGGTTGGGTTGCAGGCGGGTGCTCAACCGGCCGGGCAGGCCGATCGTCGTGCGGAACGCCGACGTCACCGTGGCGGCCCTGGCCACCGCGATCAGGTCCTGGTTGCGCATGATCTTGCTGACCGCGGCAACCATTTCCGGGGTGAGACCGGGCGAGACGGCGGTCAGGGTCGTCGCCGCGTCGTCGGTCGCGGCGACGGCGAGCAACCAGTCGCGCAGCCCACCGACGGTGAGATGCGCGATCGGCGCGAAGGCCGCGCGATCGTGGCTCTCGATGATCAGCCGGGTGACCTCGTCGGACTCGTAGGGCACGACCACCTCGGTGAGGAAGGTCCGCAGCGGCACTTCCGCCAGCGCCCACTGCGCGGCCGCGCGCTCGGCGTCCGTGTCGGCCGCACAGCCGGCGAGCTGGTCACCGCTGCGCAGCGGGGTGGCCTTGGCCAGCAGGTCGACCAGTCCGTCGAAGGTGTAGGTGGTGACGTCGATGGTGCTGCGGTACTTCGTCATCGAAGTGCGGCGCCGGTCGGCGCCGTCCTCCTCTCGCGAGTGCGTGGTTGACGCTCGGCAGACACGGCCGAGCGGGGGACAACGGTCAGCGGATCACTCGAGTTCCTCTTCGGCTTTCGCCAGCGCGGCGAATTCCTCGTCGGGTGACTTGGCGACCAGGTGGTGGCGACTGTAGAGGCCGAAGTACGCCATGAAGGCGCAGAACACGCCGAGGGTGAACAGCGCCGCCTTCGGGTCGACCAGGAAGGTCGCCGCCACCGAGGCGGCCGCGATCACCAGCGCGAACGAGGTGGTGGCGATGCCGCCGGGGGTCCGGTAGGGGCGGGGCATGTTCGGTTCACGGAGGCGAAGCACGATGTGGCTCACCATCATCAGCACGTAGCTCACGGCCGCGCCGAACACGGCCATGTTGAGCAGCATGGCTCCCTCGCCGGTGAGCGAGAGGGCGAAGCCGATGATGCCGGGCACGACGAGCGCGAGCATCGGCGCCTTGCGGGAGTTGGTCACCGACAGGCTGGTCGGCAGGTACCCGGCACGGGAGAGCGCGAAGGTCTGGCGCGAGTAGGCGTAGACGATGGAGAAGAAGCTGGCGACCAGTCCGGCCAGGCCGATGTAGTTGACGACCTTGGCCGCCGCGCTGTCGCCGAGCGCCTCGACCAGCGGGTTGCCCGAGACGGAGGCGTCTTGGGCGCCGAGCGCACCGGTCACCAGGAACAGCACCACCGCGCCGGTGACCATCAGCATCAGCATCGCCACGATGATGCCCTTGGGCACGTTCTTCTCCGGTTCACGGGCTTCCTCGGCGGCCAGCGGCACGCCTTCGACGGCGAGGAAGAACCAGATGGCGAACGGGATCGCTGCCCAGATGCCCAGGTAGCCGAACGGGAGGAACGCCGAGGAGCCGGTGGCCGCCGCGTCCGGCGCGATGTTCGTCAGGTTGGCGGCGTCGAACCGGCCGACCGCCGCGATCGCGAACACGACCAGGCCGACAAGTGCGATCGCGGTGATCACGAACATCGCCTTGAGCGCCTCACCCGCGCCGCCGAGATGGATGCCGATGAACAGCGCGTACACCGCCAGGTACACCCACCAGCCGTCGGTGATCCCGAACAGGTTCAGCGATTCCACGTAGGCGCCGATGAAGGTGGCGATGGCGGCGGGCGCGATCGCGTACTCGATGAGAACCGCTGTGCCCGTGGCGAACCCACCCCACGGCCCGAGAGCGCGCCGGGCGAAGGTGTAGCCACCGCCCGCGGCGGGCAGCGCCGAGGACAGTTCGGCCATGCCGAGGACCATGGCCAGATACATGCCGGCGATGATCACCGAGGCGATCAGCAGGCCACCGAATCCGCCTTCGGCCAGGCCGAAATTCCAGCCGGAATAGTCGCCGGAGATCACGTAGCTCACGCCGAGACCAGCCAGCAGCACCCAGCCGGCGGTGCCGGAACGGAGAGTGCGTTTGGCGAGATAGTCGTCGGCGGGTGGTTGGGCGGTGCGTTTGGCGAGGTAACCGTCGGCGGGCGGATCGGCGGTGGGGGCGGGAACGGCGTCGGTACTCACAGGTAAAGCTCCTCATCAACAAGCAAGCGCGTAGCGACGGCAACGGTGATCGTCGAGGGTTGAAGAATGGTTGACGACTGTTACGGCCGTGGATCCCACAGATCAGCGGCGCGTATCAAGCGCCGCCGACCTGCGGAAACAGTGTGATAGTTGGTGTTTCACATCACGGTGAAACGGTGTCACCGGTGGGTGGCGGCGGCTGGGAATCCAGCTCGGCCACCTCCTCGTCGGTGAGCAGGCGTGAACGGATCAGGAACCGCACGCCCTCGGGGGCTTCCAGCGAGAAACCGCTGCCCCGGCCCGGCACCACGTCGACGGTGAGATGGGTGTGTTTCCAGTATTCGAACTGGTCCGCACTCATCCAGAACGGGATGTCGCCGGGCAGATATCCCAGCAGCACGTCCGAGCGGCCCACGCGGAATTCACCGCGTGGGTAGCACATGGGGGAGCTGCCGTCGCAGCAGCCGCCGGACTGGTGGAACATGACCGGGCCGTGCAGCCCGGTCAGGTCCCGGAGCAGCGTTGCCGCCTTGTCGGTGAGGTCTACTCGTCGGACCATCAGCGGCGCACCATCAGAAGAAGCCGAGCTTCTGCGGCGAGTAGCTGACCAGCAGGTTCTTGGTCTGCTGGTAGTGCTCGAGCATCATCTTGTGGTTCTCGCGGCCGATGCCGGACTTCTTGTAGCCGCCGAACGCCGCGTGCGCCGGGTAGGCGTGGTAGCAGTTCGTCCACACCCGGCCCGCCTTGATGCCGCGGCCGAGGCGGTAGGCGGTGTTCATGTCCCGCGTCCACACGCCCGCGCCGAGACCGTAGAGGGTGTCGTTGGCGATCTTCAGTGCTTCGTCGGTGGAGTCGAAGGTGGTCACCGCGACGACCGGGCCGAAGATCTCCTCCTGGAACACGCGCATGTCGTTGCTGCCCTTGAAGATCGTCGGCTCGATGTAGAAGCCGCCGTCCAGGCCGTCGACAGCGCGGACCGCGCCACCGGTGAGTACCTCGGCGCCTTCCTTCTTGCCGATGTCGATGTAGGACAGGATCTTCTCGAACTGGTCGTTGCTGGCCTGCGCGCCGATCATGGTCGCCTCGTCGAGCGGGTTGCCGCTGACGATGGCCTTGGTGCGCTGCACGCAGCGTTCCATGAACTCGTCGTAGATCGACGACGCGATCAGCGCGCGCGACGGACACGTGCACACCTCGCCCTGGTTCAGCGCGAACATCACGAAGCCCTCGACGGCCTTGTCGAGGTAGTCGTCGTCGGCGGCCATCACATCGGGCAGGAAGATGTTGGGGCTCTTGCCGCCCAGCTCCAGGGTGACCGGGATGATGTTCTCGCTGGCGTACTGCATGATGAGCCGGCCGGTGGTGGTCTCACCGGTGAAGGCGACCTTGGCCACGCGCGGGCTGGACGCGAGCGGCTTGCCCGCCTCCACCCCGAAACCGTTGACCACGTTGAGAACTCCCGGCGGCAGCAGATCCGCGATCAGCTCCACGACCTTCATGATCGAGGCCGGTGTCTGCTCGGCGGGCTTGAGCACCACCGCGTTACCGGCGGCCAGCGCGGGCGCCAGCTTCCAGGTGGCCATCAGGATCGGGAAGTTCCACGGAATGATCTGGGCGACAACGCCGAGCGGCTCGTGGAAGTGGTAGGCGATGGTGTCGCCGTCGACCTCGCTGATCCCACCCTCCTGCGCGCGCAGCGCACCGGCGAAGTAGCGGAAGTGGTCCACCGCCAGCGGCAGGTCGGCGGCGAGGGTTTCGCGAACCGGTTTGCCGTTGTCCCAGGTCTCGGCGACAGCGAGGGCCTCGAGATTCGACTCGATGCGGTCGGCGATCTTGTTGAGGATATTGGCGCGCTCGGCGGCGGAGGCGGCGCCCCAGGCGTCGGCGGCGCGGTGCGCGGCATCGAGGGCCAGCTCGATATCGGCGGCGGTGGAACGGGCGATCTCGCAGAACGGCTGACCGTCCACCGGCGAGGTGTTCTCGAAGTACCGGCCTTCGACCGGCGGAACCCACTTGCCGTCGATGAAGTTGTCATACCTGGGGGCGTAGCTGACGATGCTGCCCTCGGCGCCCGGCTTGGCGTAGATCATGTGCGGAAACTCCTCGCTGGTTCCGGTAGTGCGTGACGCCCATCACTATCCACCCCGAGGGTTGATGAAACGTTGAGAGCGGATCTCGTGGCGCCCGATGCCGGTGATCACGGCCCGGAAAACGGCTCTTGCGCTGCGGCGGCGCCTATGCCCTCTGCGCGCTGTGCAGGCGTGCGGTGGCTACGGCTCGGCGGGGGTCGCGGGCGGGGAGCAGCGTGAGGGCGTGTTCGTGGACGGCGATGTCGTCGGGGGCGGCTTCGCCGTAGGTGAGGGCGTGGTGGGGGTCGGGGCTGGCCAGGACCGCGTTGCGCATGGCGACGGCGAGATAGTCGCGCCATTCGGTGATGCCGGGTGTTTCCGAATCCGGAAGCAGCGGACCGTGATACAGCCGGACGGCGGTGTCGAGGTCGCCGGATTCCAGGGCGCGCAGCACGTCGAGCGCGTCGCAGGACAGGGGAGTGGTGAAGCGGTAGACGCGGTTGGTGATGTCGCCGCCGGTGGCGCGGCGCAGGTACGACATCTCCGATTTCAGGGTGCTCGCGCCGACCGCGCGGTCACCGTAGACGGCGTAGTGCAGGCGTTCGTGGCTGTAGCCGTCGTCGCTGAGGGCGAGCAGGGTGAGGATCTCCAGCTGACGTGGGCGCAACCGGATCGGAGTGCCGTCGCGCATCAACCGGCCCGTGCCGAGGCAGGTCAGCCGCATGCCCGCCGGTGCGGGTGTGGCCGCGTGCAGTTTGGCTTCGATGGCACTGGTCATGGTGCGCACGGTGGCCATGGCCAGCGGGTGGGAGCGTTTCCACGTGGTCGACAGGTCGAGCACACCGAGCAGTGTGCCGTCGGCCGCGCGGATCGGCGCGCAATAGCAGACCCAGCCGTGCAGGGCGGCGACGAGATGTTCGGCCGAGAACACGGTGTGCGGCCGATCGGTGCGCAACGCCAGCGACAGCGCGTTCGTCCCCATGTGCGCCTCATCCCACCGCCCACCCGGCGCGAAGTTCACCTGCTCGGCCCGCCGCCGCATGACCGGCCCGCCGTAGGTCCACAGAATCGTCCCCGAAGCATCGGTCACCGCCGCCACATACCCCGCGTCGTCGGCCACGCTGTGCAACTGGTCCTTCAACTCGCTCACCGGCCCACGCAGCGGCGACTCGGCCCACTTCGGCCCGATATCCGTCTCGCTCTCGGGCGCGCAATCGCGCCCAGGATCCACCGTCCGCAACGACCGCAACCATGACTGCGCCACCTCGGCCCGCACCCCGGAACTCCGCCCGAGCGCCGATTCCCCCGCAGGCACCCACTGCGCCCACTCCCGCTCCAGCGCAGCCCGCTGCGCGGAGAGCGTCAGCTGCGGTGCCATGGGGGTTCCTGTCCGGTCGCTATCAGGGACTTCGCCCCCAATAATGCCCCACCTATGCCCCGCCCAACAGCCGTTTCGGTGGTGGTACCGCTGAGCTGCGCACAGGTGCTCCGGAAAAGTTCGCTGCCCGCTCGCTGCGAGCCAAGGGTGTAGCCCGGTGTAGCCCGCAGGGCTACACTTGACCTATGAGGCAGATCAGTCAGCGCGAGCTGCGGAACAATTCCGCGGCGGTCATGGATGCCGTGGAGGCGGGCGAGACCATCCTGGTCACCCGAAACGGTGTCGAGATCGCCGAGGTGCGGCCGGTCAGCCGGCGTCGGCGCCGCAGCGCGGAAGAACTGGTCGTACGGCATCGTGGTCTGCCCCGGGTGGACTATGCCGCGATGCGTCGGGAAGCCGACGAATTCTTCGGCACCGAGGACAGGATCGGCGACGACGACCCGTGGAGCGGCCGGTGAGCGTCAGGCATCCGGCGGGTGTTCTCGACACGTGCGCCTACCTCGACCTCGGATCGCTCGACCCGAACAATCTGCCGGAGACCCCGGAGATCACCGCCATCACCCTGGCTGAACTCAATCAAGGCGTCGCGATGGCCGAGGATCCGGTGAGTCGCGCCGAGCGCTCGGAGCACCTCGGCGCCGCGATCGTCGAATTCGACCCGCTGCCGTTCGACGAAGCCGCAGCGACTCGGTACGGAACGTTGGTCGCGCTCACCATCGCCGCGAACCGTGACCCACGCCCCCGGCGGATGGACCTGCTCATCGCGGCGATCGCCTCGGCGAACTCGCTTCCGCTCTATACCCGCAACGCCGCCGACTTCAAAGGGCTGGAGAGCATGCTCGAGGTTGTCGCGCTCTGAGGTGCTGAGCCGGAGCGGGAAGTTGTCAATACCGCTGCGGTACAACAACTGAATCGGACTGCGGAGTGATGTGTGGCTGGGTCGGGACAGTCAAGGTGGTCACGTGCGTATCGCCGACATCTCCCCGAGACCCGCCGACATGGAGCGAACAGCAGGTGGGGTGAACGTATGGGGTGCGATCGGTGTCTACGTTGCGACCACCCTTGCCGCTTCGGTGCTCTTCCTTGCGGTGCAACCACTTTCGGGGATAGATCCGGCCGTGCTTTCGCTGGTTCAGTTCGCCCCGGCGATCGGTGCGTTGGTCACATGGCTGGTGTTCCGGAAGACCGTGACTGCGGTGCTCCCCGCTGCGGTTTCCGGTCGGCGGGTGGCGGGGAATGTCGCGGCGATCGTCGCGGTGTGTGTCGGGTACTGGTTGCTGCTCATGGGGGCGGCTGTTGTGTCGGGGACGGCCACCGTGGGGCCTGCCGCGATCGGGAGCGTGCCCTTCGTGGTGTTTCTCGTGGTGCAACTGGTCGGGGCCGGTGGGGAGGAGATCGGGTGGCGGGGATTGATGCAGCCGATGCTCGAAGCGCGGATGGCCAGGTTCGGCGCGGTGGCGGTGACCGGGGCGGTATGGGCGCTGTGGCATGTCCAGGCCTTCACGGCCGGGCCGGTGGTCGCGGGGTGCTTCTTCGTGGCGACGATGGCGTTCGCGATGGTGCTCGGCTATCTGGGCACGGGGAGTTTCGGTCAGCGTGTGCTGGTCGCCTCGATCGGGCATTGGCTGATCAATATCGCGGGATACTTGCTGGCCGGGGACGCGACTACGGACCGGCCGCAGATCGTTTTCGTCGCGGTGGCAGCCGTGCTGGTCGCCGTGGCCACCATGACGGTTCGCGCGGTGGAAACCCGCCGCTGATGGTTGTCGGCACTGTCTCCGCGTGTGTGGCACGCTGGCAGCGTGAACCGGTTGGGTAGCGCGACTTCGCCGTATCTGCGTCAGCACGCCGACAACCCGGTGCATTGGCGGGAGTGGGATGCCGATGCACTGGCCGAGGCGGCCGAGCGGGATGTGCCGATCCTGCTCTCGGTCGGGTACGCGTCGTGTCACTGGTGCCATGTGATGGCGCACGAGTCGTTCGAGGACGCGGCGACCGCCGAGCAGATGAACGCCGACTTCGTGTGCGTGAAGGTCGATCGGGAGGAACGCCCCGACCTGGACGCGGTGTACATGACCGCGACCGTCGCCATGACCGGGCAGGGCGGGTGGCCGATGACCTGCTTCCTCACCCCCGACGGTGCGCCGTTCTACTGCGGCACCTATTACCCCAAGCAGCCGCGCGGCGGGATGCCCTCGTTCACCCAGTTGCTCACAGCCATCACCGAGACGTGGCGCAACCGCCGCGACGAGGTGGACAAGGCCGCCGACCAGGTCACCGAGGCATTGCGTGCGCAGGCGACCGGCCTGCCGGACGGCGAGATCGCCCTCACCACCGAGCTTCTGGACAAAGCGGTCCTCGCCGTCGCCGCCGACGAGGACCGGGTACACGGCGGATTCGGTGGGGCGCCGAAGTTTCCGCCGTCGGCGATGCTCGAGGGCCTGCTGCGGCACTGGGAGCGCACCGGCGACCAGGCCGTGTTCGACCTGGTGGAGCGCGCGGCCGAGGCGATGGCGCGCGGCGGTATCTACGACCAGTTGCGCGGCGGGTTCGCCAGATACGCGGTCGACGCGAATTGGCTTGTGCCGCACTTCGAGAAGATGCTCTACGACAACGCCCTGCTGTTGCGCGCCTACGCTCACCTGGCCAGACGCGCACCGGCGACCCCCTTGGAATCGTTGCCGCACAGGGTTTCCCGCGAGACGGTCGAATTCCTGCTGGCCGACCTCGGTACCGCCGAGGGTGGATTCGCCTCCGCGCTCGACGCCGACACCCAGCTCGAGCCGGGCGGTCCGGGTGTGGAGGGCGCCACCTATGTGTGGACGCCCGCCGAGCTGGTCGGCGAACTCGGCCCACTCGACGGCATGTGGGCCGCCGACGCGTTCGGTGTCACCACGGCGGGCAACTTCGAACAGGGCACCTCCGTGCTCACCCGCCACAGCGACCCGGTCGATGCCGAACAGTCGGCCCGTTTCGACCGATTGCGCGCCAAGCTGTTCCAGGTGCGCACCGAGCGTCCACAACCGGCGCGCGACGACAAAGTGGTCACCGCGTGGAACGGGATGGCCATCACCGCGCTCGCGGAAGCCGGTGCGGCACTGGAGGAACCGTCCTGGGTGGCGGCGGCCGTGCGGTGCGCGCGTTTCCTGCTCGACGTGCACCTCGTCGACGGACGCCTGCGCCGCGCCTCCCTCGACGGTGTCGCGGGCGCCCCACCCGCCGTGCTCGAGGACTATGCCTGGCTCACCACCGGCCTGCTCGCCCTGTACCAGGCCACCGGCGAACCCGATTGGCTCGCCGCCGCCCAGGTGATCCTCGACGCGGCGATCGAGCATTTCGCCGACCCCGACCGTCCCGGCAGCTGGTTCGACACCGCCGACGACGCCGAAACCCTGGTGACCCGCCCCCGCGACCCCATCGACGGCGCCACCCCCTCGGGCACCTCCGCCCTCGCCGAGGCCCTGCTCACCGCCTCCGCCGTCGCCGACCCCGACCGCGCCGTCCACTACCGCGAACTGGCCGACCATACCCTCGCCCGCGGCGCACTCCTGCTCGACCGCGCGCCACGCACTGCGGGCCATTGGCTCGCCGTCGCCGAAGCCGCCGTCCGCGGCCCGTTCCAGGTTGCCATCGCCGCAACCGAAAAGACCTCGGCCACCATGGAACTCCTGGCAGCTGCCCGCACGGCCGCACCGGGCGGCTCGATCGTGCTCGCCGCGCCCCCGGACGCTGCCCCACTGCTCACCGACCGCCCCCTCGTCGACGGTCACCCCGCCGCCTACGTCTGCCGAGGCTCGATCTGCGACCTCCCCGTCACCGACCCTGCGGACCTGACTCTGGCGCTGCGCACCTGACAGAGGGTCTCGGCCTGGTCTTGTCGGCAATCAGGCCCGACCTCCGCCCTTGTGGGGCAAGCGGATTCGATTCGGCCGGTCGGCAGGTGCCGCCGATCAGCGGTTCGGTGGGATATCGGTCCAGGTCCGGGTGCGCCCGGGGATGCCGCGCAGCCGAATGTCCTTGTGCCGCTTCCATTTGGCGCGTTCGGCGGGTGCGGACGCCTGCACGACGTCATCGCTGACCAGCACCCGCCGCGTCACTTCCTTGGCGACGGTGGTGAGCCGGGCCGCCTCGTTGACGGCGTCACCGATGACGGTGAACTCGAGGCGGGTGTCGGAGCCGACGTCGCCCGCGAACACCTTGCCCCGTGCCACGCCGATACCGATGTCGAGCTCTCCGGTGGCCACCACTTCGTCGCGGATGCGGCGGGCGGCGCGCAGGGCCGGGGTGGCGTTGTCGCGCAGCGCCGAGGGCGCGCCGAAGATGCACAGGGCGGCGTCGCCCTGGAATTTGTTGACCAGGCCGCCGTTGTCCTCGGTGGCCGCGACCACGGTGGCCAGCAACCGGTTGAGCTTGTGCACGAACTCCACCGGCTCCATCTCGGCCGACAGCCGCACCGAACCGGTGACGTCGATGAACAGGGCCGACACCGTGCGCACATCGCCGGTGAGGTCGGCGCTGCCTGCCAGCGCGCGCTCGGCGACCGTCGAGCCGACGTGCTTGCCGAACATGTCCTCCATGTGCGCCTGTTCGCGCAGGGTGGTGGCCAGTTCGTTGACGGAGTGTTCGAGCCGCCCGATCTCACTCGCGCTGCCGACAGGAACCCGCACATCGAGCTCTCCGCGGGTGATCCGGTCCAGCGCCCGGTACATGGCCCGCATCGGCGTCGCGACCGAGCGCGCGAGCAGTGCGGTGGCCAGCATTCCGACGGCGAGGGCGACGATCGAAAACATCCAGGCCGCGCGCACCCGGTCGCTCGCTGGCGTGGTGCGGTCGCTGAGCACGACGATGACGATGAGCCCCGGCAGCGCACCGGACACCGCCCAGGTGACGAGCACGCGCACCAGCACCGTGGCACTCGGATGCACGGTCGGTCCGAGGACGGCGGCGACGATGGGGACGGTCGGGCGGATCAGCCGGTCCAGGATCAGGTAGATCACGCCCGCCGATTCGAGGGCGCCGAGAATGAACCCCGCCCCGATCACGATGGTGTTGTGGTAGTCGGTGAACCGGTCGACCAGCCACACGGTGAGGATGATGCCGGGCAGCCAGATCAGCACGGCGCGCACGGTGATCGCGGCGGGCAGCCGGATCAGCTGGCGAGCTTCGTCCGGTGTCGGTTTGCGTCCTTCGTCGAGCCAGCGCAGGTGTTTTCGGCGGTCGTAGATCGCGAGGCCGATGCCGAGGGTGAACCCGAAGGCGGGGTAGATGGCGATGAGCCAGGCCGCGTCGTGCCAGTCGTCGCCGACCCGGCTGAACACGCCACCGGCCCAGGAGATGAGGAAGATGGCGCCGACGCCGACGAAGTTGGCGGTGATGACTACGAGGGCGAGCCCCCAGTGCGACCGCAGCAGCCAGCGGACCAGCCGGTTCACCGCGCACACCCGTCTACCGCACCCCGTGACGGGGCCGGGGCGGGGCGAGCCGCGCGAATGATCGACACAACTGTCCAGCATAGAAGGCGCGGCCGAGGACACCGCGCACGCACGCCGCTCAGCCGAGCACGACGAGCCAGATCGCGATGTAGTGGCACAGCGCCGCGACGACGGTCGCCGCGTGGAAGAACTCGTGGTGTCCGAAGTCCGGCCACGGATTGGGCCACTTCGTCGCGTACAGCACGGCCCCCACGCTGTAGATCACCCCGCCGATGGCGAGCAACACCAGCGGCCACAACCCCACGTTGTGCAGGAGGGTCGGCGCGACCGGTACCACGGCCCACCCGAGCAGCAGATACAACGGCACGCCGACCCATCTGGGCGCGGTCGGCCACAGCACCTTGAGGGCGACTCCCGCGAGCGCCCCCACCCACACCACGATCAGCAAGGTCCGCCCGGTGCTGTCGGGGAGGCCGAGCACCGCGAACGGGGTGTAACTGCCCGCGATGAACACGAAGATCATCGAGTGGTCCAGCCGCTTCATCCGCACCCGGGTCCGCACGCTCGCCCAGGTCACCCGGTGGTACACCGCGCTCACGCCGAACAGCCCGCACACCGCGACCCCGTAGACCACCGTCGCCCACCCGGCCGTGGTCGAGCGCGCGAACCCGGCCACCGCGAGCGCCGCCACCGCGACCACGGCCACACCGAACGCCCACGTATGAATCCACCCGCGAAACCGCGGCTTCACCAGCGCGACAGGCACACCCGAATCGCTACCGACCGCCTCCACGACAACCTCCCAGTCAAACCTACGGAACCGTAAGTTACGCCCCAACGGTACGTGAGACCCCTGCCCACCACCGCCGAAGGTGCCGACAACCACACAAACAGAATCCACCCGCCTGCCCCACCGGAGGCAGTCCGCGGAAGGGCGTGATCAGGCAAAGCGGACCTCGGGAATGGTCGCCATCAGTTCGGCCCACTCCGGGTACATGGCGGCCTTGCGCTCATGCATGGCCATGATCTCGGCGCCGAGTTCGGAATGCATTCGCGGTCTTCGCGCGGCGCGGGTACGCCCAGACCTGCGTGCAGGAGATCGCCGACGAGGCCGGTGTCGCGAAACCGACCGTGTACAACCACCTCACCGACAAGGGCACCCTGTTCCGGGAAGCGCTGCTGACGGCTGCCGATGTGGTGAGCGCGGAAACCCTTGCGGCCGTGGACACCCTGCGCGACGTCGGCGACGATCCGCGGCAGGCGTTCCTCGACTCGGCGTACCGGCTGCTGCAGGTGTGCGCGAGCGAGCGCGGCCGGTCCCTGCACCGGCTGGCCTACGCGCAGGCCGAGGACTTCGCCGACCTGGCCCTCCAAGTGCAGCAGCGCACCTCGGTCCGATTGCGCGAAGCACTGGCCGACCGACTGGCCCGCCTGGCGCTGGCAGGCCGATTGCGTGCCTGCGACCCGGACACAGCCGCCGAGCAGTACCTGGCCCTGCTCACCGGCCCCCTCGAGGCACGCTCACGCATGGGCGCACGCAAGATCCCGCCCACCGAACTACGCACCGTCGCCGAAGCCGCGACCGACACCTTCCTACGCGCCTACCTCAAAGATCCCGAGAAAGCCGCCCCCTGATCTCGCAAGAACATGGGTAACTCCCCAGCCACCCCAAAACCGGAGTACCTCCTCACCGCCGGCCCGGCACGCCTCTCACCCCGCACCCACGACCGGCAAAAGTCACGGGGAGGCGGCCCAGGCGTAGGGTGCGGGCGTGGAGTTTTTCGGTCGGGTGCGAGGGTTGCCGTACCGCGTCTATGAAGCCAGGCTGTCCAAGCAGCTGGCCGACAAGCAGCACCCCCGCCACGTGGCGGTGATGTGCGACGGGAATCGACGCTGGGCGCGTGAGAACGGGTTCACCGATGTAAGCCACGGTCATCGCGTCGGTGCGCTGAAGATCGCCGAGCTGGTCGGCTGGTGTGCCGCCGAGGGCATCGAGATGGTGACCGTCTACCTGCTGTCGACGGAGAACCTGCGCCGCGATCCCGAGGAGCTCGAGACGCTGTTCGAGGTGATCACCGATGTGGTCGAGGAGTTGTCGGCGCCGGAGCAGAACTGGAGTGTGCGGATCGTCGGTTCGCTCGCCGGTTTCCCCGAGTTGATCGCCAAGCGGCTGCGGGTGGCGGCCGAGCGCACGAGCGGGCGCGACGGCGTGCACGTGAATGTGGCTGTGGGGTACGGGGGTCGGCAGGAGATCACCGACGCGGTGCGCTCGCTGGTGCGTCAGGAGATCGCGGCAGGGGAGTCGGGTGAGGATCTGGTGCAGTCGATCACGGTCGACGCGATCGGCCAGCATCTGTACACCTCGGGCCAGCCCGACCCGGATCTGGTGATCAGAACCTCTGGGGAGCAGCGGCTTTCGGGTTTCCTGTTGTGGCAGAGCGCGTATTCGGAGATCTGGTTCACCGAGGCGTACTGGCCGGAGTTCCGGCGGGTCGATTTTCTTCGCGCGCTGCGGGATTACGCGGCGCGGCACCGTCGCTTCGGGGTGTGATGTCGTAGTCCTCGCGTACTGTCGCGTTCGTGGAACCTGATGAGGCGTCTTACATCAGCTATGAGGAGTTCGGCAGGCGTTTCCTCGAGTACGCCGTGTCCGAGCAGCGCATCGCGGACGCGTTCGGTGAGCTCACCGGTGCCGCTTTCGATTTCGGCCCGATCGGGGTGGGGCCGGGCCGGTTGGCGAAGGTCACCGCGCAGGTGGAGCTCGGTCAGCCGCGCATTCTGCGTTTCGTCGACGCCTTCATCTCCTTCGAGCTGACGATCCCGTTGCATGTGGATCTGGTTGTCGATCTCGCGGTCGACCGGTCGCGGTTCCGGGTGGACGGCACCGTGCACCTGCATCTGACGGCACGCACGGCCGACCCGCTGCGGGTGGTCATCGACATCGCCGAGCCTCGTCCGGGAGATGTGCGGGTGAACGTGGCCAGTTCCACCAAGCGCGGGCAGTTGCTGCGGGTGCTCGCCAGTGTCGATCACGAGATCCGCCGGTTCGTGGCCCGGTACATGTCCGAGGAGATCCGCAAGCCCGAGATCGCCGCGGTGCGCAATATCGATGTGGCGACCAGGTTGGACGCGGCCTGGAAGTTGTGACGAGTCGCCCCGGTTCCGGTGGTGCGCGGGCTAGGCTGCTGCCCGGAACGGACCCGTCGACACAGGTAGGGGACAGCGGTGGGAGTTGCGCGTGCAGGTGCGTGGATCGCGGCGCTCGGTGCGGTCGGCCTGGTAGCCGGGTGTGGGGTCGAGGGCACGCCCGCGCCGGTCATCACCCCGAACCAGCAGCCGGATCGTTCCGGCGTGTTCGCGTATCGAACCGAAGGTGAGCTGGTTGTCGTCCGCGGCGCCGAAACAGTGCGTGCGTCGGGCAATTTCGGATATTCGGCGGCGCCGGTGAATTTCACCCGCGACGGTGCGTTCGCGTTCGCGGTGGAGACGGCGTCCAAGACGCTCGTCGCGCTGAGCGTGGACAACGGTTCCGTGACGCGCACCGAATGCGACTGCACCGACGCGGTCGCCCTGCGCGACGCGGTGGTCGGCTGGTGGCGTGAGCCCGGCCAGATCATGAGCCAGGACCTCGCGGGCACCACCCCCGCCGAGCCCGAACGCGACATCGTGCTCCCGGATTCGCCGAGCCCGCTCTCGGGTGGCAACTGGGACGGCGCCCGCCTGGTCGCGGCCACCGACGAGTACGTGCTGCTGGCACGGTCGGAGTCCCGCGGGCTGTGGTGGGAGAAGAACCACCTCTACGCGATCGGCTCGGATGCCATCCTGCCGCTGGGCCGGGTGCCCGGCATCGACTCCGAGCTCTCGGCCGCCGCCGGACCCGACGGGCACACCTTCGTGCTCGCGGGCACCACCGCGCGCAGTTCCTCCTGCGGCATCGGTTTCGTCGCGACCATCGACGTGCGAAGCAACGCCGTCTCGGACCTGCCCTCGGTCCCCGGCGAGTGCTCGACGGTCTACAACCCGCGCTGGAGCGGCGACAACGTCATCAGCGTCGCGGTGCGCAAGTGGGCCGATGTGGCCGGGGCGACCAGCACGGTCGACCGCTTGCGTTCGGCCGCCCAGGGCTGGGCGCCGGTCGCCGAGCAACCGGTGATCGACATGCTCGCCCGCTCCGAGCAGACCGTCATCCAGGTGGTCGGCGGTGAGCCGCTCGCGGCGCGGGACACGCCGCAGGGCGTGCTTGTCGTCGAAAAGGGCGGTGCGCGTTCGGAACTGGCGACCGACGTGGTGTCGCTGGGGTCGCCGATCTAGAGCTTGCGCAGGCGCAGGCGGTTGATGGTGTGGTCGGAGTCCTTGCGCAACACCAGGGTCGCGCGGGGACGGGTCGGCAGGATGTTGTCGACGAGGTTGGGCCGGTTGGTGGAGTTCCAGATGTCGCGCGCGGCCGCCGTGGCCTGCTCGTCGCTGAAGCCGGCGTAGTGGTGGAAGTGGGCGTTCGGGTCGGCGAAGCCGGTCTTGCGCAGCGCCAGAAAGCGCTGCACGTACCAGTTCTCGATGTCCTCGATACGCGCGTCGACGTAGATGGAGAAGTCGAACAGGTCCGACACCATCAGGCGCGGGCCGGTCTGCAGCACGTTGAGGCCCTCGACGATGAGGATGTCAGGCTGGCGCACGCAGTGCTTCTCGTCGGGCACGATGTCGTAGGAGATGTGCGAGTACACCGGCGCGCACACCTCTTCGGCGCCCGATTTCACCTCGGTGACGAAGCGCAGCAGTTTGCGCCGGTCGTAGCTCTCCGGGAAACCCTTGCGGTGCATGATGCCGCGGCGGGTGAGTTCGGCTGTGGGATAGAGGAATCCGTCGGTGGTCACCAAGTCGACGCGCGGGTGGTGATCCCAGCGCGACAGCAGCGCCTGCAGCACGCGCGCGGTGGTCGACTTACCCACCGCCACGCTGCCTGCGACCCCGATCACGAACGGCACCTGCTTGTCGGGGTGCTTCTCGCCGAGGAACGTGGCGGTGGCGGCGAACAGTCGCTGACGTGCGGCGACCTGCAGGTGGATCAGGCGGGCGAGCGGCAGGTACACCTCGGCGACTTCCTCGAGGTCGATCTGCTCGCCGAGTCCGCGTAGTCCGGTCAATTCCTCCTCGGTCAAGACCAGGGGAGTCGACTTGCGCAGGGTGCGCCACTGCTTCCGGTCGAACTCCACGTACGGGCTCGGCTCGCTCATCCGTGCCACTTACCCGACGCTCCGTTCGGGCAAACACGCACAGCTGGGCTGCCCGTTCGGTGAGATCCGGGATAACTCTGACCGCATGCGGCGATTGTGCTCCGTGTCGGTCGTCCGTGCGCAACGGGGGGTTTGGCTACCCGTCGGTAACTAGTAACAACCGCGAGGTAGGGCCCGCTTTTCGAATTCACCACGTAAGGTCGGCGCATGGGGTCTCATCCGTTCGTCACCGAATACCTGCGGCTCGGACTGGCTTTCGATCGGCTCGAATCCGGCTTTGTCGACGCCTACACCGGCGATCCGGCGCTGCGTCGCGAGATCGACAACGCCGCCGCGCCCGTACCCGCCGACCTGGTCCGGCGCGCCGTCGACCTGCGCGCGGCCCTGCCCGATGCCGGGCTCTCGCCCCAGCGCACCGAGTTCCTCGACGCCCACCTGGTGGCGATGGAGTGTTCGGCGCGCAAGTTCGCGGGTGAGGAGATCGGTTTCGTCGACGAGGTCCGCGCGTACTTCGACGTCGACATCACACCGGGCGACCCCGACGACTATCGCGAGGCGCACCGGCAGATGGACGAGGTGCTCGGCGGCGACGGACCGCTGGCCGAGCGGGTCGCGGCTTACCGGCGCGGCGACGAGATCCCGCCCGAGCGGCTGCCCGAATGCGTCGAAGCGTTCTCCAGCGCCCTGCGTGAACGGGTCCGCGCGCGGTACCCGCTGCCCGACCACGAACACGTCACCTACGAGGTGGTCGGCGACAAACCGTGGTCCGGTTTCAACTACTACCTGGGCAACTACCGCTCGACGGTGGCCATCAACTCCGACCTCAAACAGCACATGGCGCACCTGCCCGCGCTCATCGCCCACGAGTCCTACCCCGGGCATCACACCGAGCACTGCCGCAAGGAGGCCGGGCTGGTCGCGGCGGGCGAGGACGAGCAGACGCTGTTCCTGGTCAACACACCGCAGTGCCTGATGGCCGAGGGCCTGGCCGACCTCGCGCTGCAGTCGATCGTCGGGCCCGGCTGGGGTGTGTGGGCGCAGGAGATCTACGCCGACCTGGGGTTGCGTTTCGACGGCGAACGCGCCGAACGGTTCTCGGCCGCGTCGGCGAAACTGCTCAGCGTGCGTCAGGACGCGGCGCTGCTGCTGCACGACAAGCATCGCAGTCACGACGAGGTGGCGCAGTTCCTGCAGCGCTGGAGTCTGGCGACGCCGGAGCGGGCCCGTCAGTCGCTGCGGTTCCTGTCCTCACCGCTGTGGCGCGCCTACATCAGCACCTATGTGGAGGGCTACCGCCTGCTCGGCGGCTGGCTCGACGGCGCTGTCGACGCCCAGGACCGCATCGAACGGTTCGGGCGCCTGCTGGACGAACCGCTCACGCCGGGGGCGATCCGGCGCCTACTGGATGACGGCGCAACCGCCGGGATTCGTCAGTGAACAGATGAGGTAGCCCAGGTATAACAGGAGGGCCTCGACCGGGTTCGACGGCGCGACGGTCGGGGTGACGGGCAGGGTGTTCATGGCTGGCCTCTCTAGGTGTAGATCACACAGTTCGTGCCGCCGGTCAGGGTGCAGACCAGCTGGTGAACCGCGAGCAGCAGTGCCTCGATCGGGCCTACAGGTGCGAAGTTCATACCTGTGTCATCGGTCACCCGAACCGCGTGTGTTACGGAGGAAAAGCCTGTTCGACGGCTATCGAACCTGGTCAGGGCGGTGTGAGCCGCGTCTCCCGGGTGGCGGGCGCGGCGCCGTTGCGCTATCCCCGTGCCGGGGCGTGCGCACCCGGCCCATAGACTGAGGGTCGTGACGCAGACGACCGCTTCGGTGAATACCCAGTCTCTCGGTGAGCTCGATCCCGAGTTGGCCGCCGCGATGGCGGGCGAGCTCGCCCGCGAACGCGACACCCTCGAGATGATCGCCTCGGAGAACTTCGTGCCGCGCGCGGTCCTGCAGGCGCAGGGTTCCGTGCTCACCAACAAGTACGCCGAGGGCTACCCGGGCCGCCGCTACTACGGTGGTTGCGAGGCCGTCGACGTGGTGGAGACCCTGGCCCGCGACCGTGCCAAGGAACTCTTCGGCGCCGAGTTCGCCAACGTGCAGCCGCATTCCGGCGCCCAGGCCAACGCCGCGGTGCTGATGGCGCTCATGAACCCCGGTGAGACCCTGCTCGGCCTGGACCTCGCGCACGGCGGTCACCTCACCCACGGCATGCGCCTGAACTTCTCGGGCAAGCTCTACGACGTCCACTCCTACGGTGTGTCGAAGGAAGACCACCGCATCGACATGGACGAGGTCCGCGACATCGCCAAGGCCGCCAAGCCGAAGGTGATCGTGGCCGGTTGGTCGGCCTACCCGCGTCACCAGGACTTCGCGAAGTTCCGCGAGATCGCCGACGAGGTCGGCGCCTACCTGTGGGTCGACATGGCGCACTTCGCCGGTCTCGTCGCCGCCGGTCTGCACCCCTCGCCGGTGCCGTACGCCGACGTGGTGTCCTCCACCGTGCACAAGACCCTCGGCGGCCCCCGCTCCGGCCTGATCCTGGCCAAGCAGGAGTTCGCCAAGAAGCTCAACTCCGCGGTGTTCCCCGGTCAGCAGGGCGGCCCGCTCATGCACGTGATCGCCGCCAAGGCTGCCGCCTTCAAGATCGCCGCGACCGAGGAGTTCAAGGACCGCCAGGTCCGCACCCTGTCGGGTGCCCGCATCCTCGCCGAGCGCCTCACCGGCGCCGACGTCAAGGACAAGGGCGTCTCGGTCCTCACCGGCGGCACCGACGTGCACCTGGTCCTGGTCGACCTGCGCAACTCCGAACTCGACGGCCAGCAGGCCGAGGACCTCCTGCACGAGGTCGGCATCACCGTCAACCGCAACGCGGTCCCCTTCGACCCGCGCCCCCCGATGGTCACCTCCGGCCTGCGCATCGGCACCGCCGCCCTGGCCACCCGCGGCTTCGGCGACACCGAGTTCACCGAGGTAGCCGACATCATCGCCGCCGCCCTCGCCGGCACCTCCGACACCGAAACCCTGCGTGGTCGCGTCTCCAAGCTCGCCCAGAGCGTCCCGCTCTACCAGGGCCTGGAAGACTGGCGCCTCCTCGGCTGATCCTCCGACCAGCAGAAACGCCCTCGCAGACCCCCGGTCTGCGAGGGCGTTCGTCTTTCACACGAAACGATATGGCTGGCATGGAACCGATGCGACCGGGTGTGCGTCCAATCTGAATGAGCGCTTCAGGACTCCGTCAGATGGAAGGATTGCAGTGACCCAATATCGAAACCCCCGCTTCGAGCCGGCCCCGCGAGACACCGAAGCCTCAGGGGCCTTGCGCGCCAAGATCGAGGCAGCCATGGATAGCGTCACAGATTCTCTCGCTCTACTGGACAGCTTGCGTGCCCCGGAAAGCCTCGAGGTAGGGCAGCCCCGCGGCGGTTACACCGCCGACCGCGAGAACGTGATCCTGGACGCGCTCAGTCTCGCGAAGCACCACTTGGACCGCGCATCGAACGCTATCGGCACCCAGCGCGACGAGTACCGCGTTCGCGGCGAAGCTGTATCCACTTCCGAAACCGGCGTTCGCTCGGCACATGCGAGCCTGGGTGGGGCCCCCGTCGCTGAGACCGAAAGGTCGGCAAAACCGCGAGCGATGGCGCTACCGAAGGAGTTTCCGCCCGTCGTCTATCTTCCGGTATTGTCGGTTGTCCACCGAGTCGAGGACGCACAAATTTTGTTGCGCAAGACACGAGACGGCAGGATTGCTTGTTTGGCCTATTCGGCCTTGGACCGGCTGTATGAGTGCTGCGGGTCGGCCCAACCTTGGATGTGGGCGCCCACGATGGCATTGGACGGTCTCCAGCAGGAACAACCTTTCGACCTGTTGATCCTGGATCTCCATATCCCGGAAGAGAATCGGGGGGCAGCGTAGACATGGCGGAGCTCTACGTCGACCAGAACGCGTTGGAAACGATTTCCCGGACGCTCGCAAATTCGAGTGTGGAACTCGATGGTACGAGCGATAAGGTCCCTGCTTCGTTTGATGCCGGTACGGTCACTCCGTCTGCGTTGGCCATTCTCTCTGTACTGCTGGAGAGTGCGGGAAACCTCGTTCTCGGGATGGGCGCCAGTGCTACCGCGGTGACTGAGGCCGCGACGAAATACAAGGAACAGGATGACACAACCGCTGACGCCATCCTCCGGGAGAACTGGAAGGTTGTGTAAGCATGACGGTGAATACCAAGATCGATGGAGATCCGGCAAGCCTCCACGCCGTGGCAGGTTGGCTGCGCGATACACTCGCGAGCCAATTGGACATGTCAGCCACCGATCTCAACAGTGTCCGAATGCTGGCAGAGTCGGGCTGGGATGGAGAAGCGGGCGATGCTTTTACGATTAAAGCTCGCGGCGCTTTCAGTAAAACTGATGGTCTTGCTGACGAGGTCCGAATCTACGCAACCCGATTCGACAGCTTGGCGGGCGATATTCAAACTGCGCAGACCGATATGGATAATATTCGTCGTGATGCTGCGGCCGCGGGGCTCACGGTCCGAGAACAGATCGTTGAGAAGCCCGGCGACGATGATCCCGATATGATCGCCGCATATAATACTGCTGCTCTAGCTGCTGACGTTGTTCGGGAACGAGAAACGTTCTGGGGAAATACCTGGAAGAACATGCAAAATGATATCAAGGATAAATGGTTCCTTGTAGTCGGTGACCTCGTGGGCGGTGGCGCCGCTGCTCGAGCGGTCTTGAATTCGTCGATGCTGCGATCGACTGCGGCCCAGGCCTCGAGTGACGCCCTGAAAGCTTTGATCGAAGCCAAAAATGCACCAGCTGGTACGCCGCGCGAGACGATCTACCGCGATATGGACTGGTCGCGGGAGCAGATGCAGAACGCAGGCAAGGCGCTGGACGATGCTGAGAAGGCGAAAGCGAACGGCAAGACGATCGGCCTCAAGGTCGGCGGGGCACTGGCGGTCGCGGGCATAGCCTACGACATCCATAACGGGAAACCGGTCGAGCAGGCCGTCGTATCCGGGACAGCGGGATTCGCGGCCTCCGTCGCGGTGGGAGCGGCTGTCGGATCGATTGTGCCGGGGCCTGGAACCGCCGTCGGAGCACTGGCCGGCGCGGTCGTGGGTGCCGGCGCCGGTATCTTCACCTCCGGTGCAGTGGATTCTCTGTATACCGATGGACTCAGCGTGGGTGGTGCGGTGAACGGCGGCATCGATGCACTAGAGGCAACTGGAGACGCCATTGGCAGCGGAGTTTCGAAGGCGTGGAATGCGATCTTCTGACCATCGTAAAGAACCGGATCCATGGGTTTTGTCGGCCGCGCAAGCTCGTCGACCGATCGTGTCGATCATGGGGATGGTCGTTCTCGTGGTGGGTCCCGCAGTGCTCGGTGTGGTGATGTGGCGTAGCGGTGATCCGACTGCGGTGTCCGTGGCGAAATATGTGGTGATTTTCGCCGCTGCCATGTTCTGTCTGCTGATCATGGCATCAGCCCCTTACCTGTCCATTGTGTTCCGGGACAAGCCACAACTGCGGCAGAGTGGTGGCGTGGTGGCAACTGTGCTGCCCGGGTCGAAATTATACTTCTGGGCGTTCCAGGCGACTTGGCTGTGCTTTGCGCTGCTCTTCCTTCCTGCTGCTTACCAGGTGGCGGATGCCGGATTCGGGCAATACTGGCATCTGGTCGTAATTTTCGGCGGAATCGGCGCGTTCGCCACGATCCCTGTCGTGTTGTCCCTCATCGGAGCGATGCGACCTGATGATCTATTGCTGACCTCCGAGGTGATTATTCACGAGGGTTGGAATTCCCAGACACAGTTGCTTTGGGGCGACGTCAACAGAGTGCGCACATCTTTTGAGAAGCTGCCTATCATAGATATCGCCGGGATGGTCGGCGCGCGATGGCTGCACAGGTACAGAATTCCCTATTCGACCATTATGGGGCGGTCGAACCCGGCTTGGAACCTGGATCGACCTCCGCACACAGGTTGGATTGTTCTCGAGTGTCCCCGGTTTGCGTTGGAGAAGTCCTCGCTCTATAGATACTTGCAGTTCTATGCCGAGAACCCGGAGTCACGAACCGAGCTCGGTACACCCACCTCGCTGGATCGTTGGTCGACGCTTGCGGACGACGTATCTGCCTGACTGTCGTCCTCACCGCGACCGTGACCAGCGACCGGCCGTGGATCTCAACGGCTGGCAGCCGGGCAAGGTCTTGATCATGGCCTAGCGCCGGGCTACCTGCCGGGTGCGCTGATCGGACAACCGGTCGTCGGTTCTGTTGTCACCACTCACAGAAAAAGTTCCGAACGGTACACATTGGGGTGGGGATGGGGCATCGTCGAGTTGTATGGACTGTCGAGCTGAGTTGGCGCGCGAGGTGGGTGGGGTGGTGCCTGCCTTCGAGTTGCTCACGGAGGCCGAGGCCGGGGAGTTGTTGCGGCTGTTCCGGGGGGCTCGGGAGAACGAGCATCGGGCGTTGCATCGGGCGATCGATGCCGCGTTGTCGGCGATGCCCGCGCCGTTGCGTGGGGCGTCGCGGCGGATCATCTTCGGTGAGCGATGATCGAGACCGAGCTCGAGGCGCAGACCCAGTTGGTGGTGCTGGCACGCACTTTGGGGGTTTCGCCGCAGCATCTGGCGCCACTCACACGGCTCGGCGCGGCGCACCTGTCGGCGATCCAGCAGCAGATGCTGTACGCGTTGCACGCCGAGCACGCGGACACCTTTCGCCGGGTCACCCCGGTGGTGCCGATCTTCCCGGTCGGTCTCGGGGTGGCGTTGTTCGAGCGGGTGGTGCCGCCGGTGCTCGCGGCCAGGTTTCTCGGTGCGGTCGGCATCCACTATCCGGAGAAGTGCGCGCAGGCGCTGTGCATGGTCGACGCCGTGTACGCGGCCGACGGTGCGCCGTATCTGGATCCGAACGTCTTCGAGCAGTTGATGCGGTACGGCAGGCCGGAGCCGATCACCCTGATCATCAACGAATTGCTGCGCCGCCGTGACTATGTGACCGCCGCCCGGTTCCTGTCCGTGGTGAACGAACCGTTGATCGCGGCGCTGGAAGAGACCGTCCTCGACGACGCGGGCCTGGTCTACACCGCCGCCTACGCCTACCCCGCGCACACGCTCAGCCGGATCGTCCGGCAACTGCTCGCGGGCCCACGCGGCCGGGTGCCCGGCATGCTCCAGACGGTGCTGGCCGGTCCACCCCCGCTGCACCATGCGATGCTCGCGCTGTTCTGCAAGGTCGAGCCCGAGGTCGCGGCCAAGCTGGGTGACATCTTCTTCGGGCGCGGCGCCGCGCACGAGATCGGCCGCTTCCTGCTGACCGCGGTCGACCGCAGCGCCTCGATCGCATTGCTCACTCTGATCGGACGCCTCAATCCCGTTGCGCTGTGGGCATTGTCGACCAATCCACAACTGGCCGACCCCGGCGTGCTGACCCGCTTGGTGCGCGCCCTCGACGGCCGGACCGAAGCCGACCCGTGGCGTGGACTGTTCGCACTGTCGGCCCGGCTCGGCGAACCGGCCCGCCGCCGGATCGCCGCCACGCTGGCCGAGCTCAGCCCAGCATCCATCGCGGCGCTGCCCGCCCACGCCACCGACGCCACCTACTGGCCCGCCCTGCTGCAACTGCTGGCCGAGTCCGAGCCCGCGGCCCAGGCGCGGGTGGCCGGAATCTGGTCCCGCCTGCCACCGGAATGGCAGGCGGGCATCGACCGTCACATCCGCACCAACCGCTACGACACCCGCCTCGGCATCATCACGAACGCCTTGACCGAGTCGAGCGCCGAAGAGGTCTTCTTCCGTCGTCGTCAGCAGATCCGGCAGCGCGGCGAAGGCGAGTTCGCCGCCTGGTGACGGCTCATTTCACCAGCGGAAGCAGAGCGCGGCCGACCGCCTCGACCATGCCCGGCTCGTGGCCGTTGGCGACCATGTTCACGATGACTCCGTCGATGCCCTGATCGAGCACCCGGTCCTTGATCTGTTCGGCGACATCGTCCGGTGTGCCGACGAACTGACGGTCGACGACGCTCTCGCGGCGCTCCGCCTCGCTCATCGCTGCCACGTCGATCCCGACCTGCGACATCATGTCGGCCTGGATCTTGCGGGCCCGGTCGCCGTCCTCGTCGGCGATGACGAACGCGAGGAAACTGGTCTCGAGGGTGGCGGGGTCACGATCGACTTCCGCGCATCGCTGTCGCAACGCGTCCACCTTGCGCGGCAGCTCCGAGGCGTTGCAGATGATGTTGAGGTGGTCGCCGAAACGCGCGGCCAGGCCGAAGGTCTTCTTCTCACCGCCGCCGCCGAGCAGGATCGGCAGGTCGTCGCGCAGGCGCGGCTCGTTGATCGCGTTCTCGGTGCGGTACCACTTGCCGTCGAAGGTGGGCCGCTGTCCGCGCAGCATGGGCGTGATGATCTGCAATGCCTCGTCGAGGCGCTCGAAACGTTCGGTGAACGTGCCGAATTCGAAGCCGTACTGCTGGTGTTCGAGCTCGAACCAGCCTGCCCCGATGCCGAGCACCGCGCGTCCACCGCTGACCACGTCGAGGGTGGTCACCGTCTTGGCGAGCAGCGCCGGGTTGCGGTAGGTGTTGCCGGTTACCAAGGCGGACAATTGGATTCGGTCGGTAGCCGTTGCCAGCGCGGAGAGCGCGGAGTACGCCTCGAGCATCGGCGCGTCGGGCGGGCCGATCAACGGCAGCTGATAGAAGTGGTCCATCACGAAGGCGGCGTCGAAGCCGGCCGCTTCCGCTTCCCTCGCCTGCGCGACGACCGTGGGGAACAGCTCGCGGACCGAGGCGGTGTTGCTGAAATTGGGCATCTGGTAACCGAGACGAATGCTCATGCGCCGAGCCTATGACCTGGAGTGCACTCCAGGTCAAGCCCTGTTCCGGGCCGATCGCGAGTAGTCGACGAGGTCGACGTCGTTGGCCGCCTTGTCGCCGTACTTCAGCATCAGCCCGAACAAGCGGGAGCCGAGGAACCAGTTGCGGGCCTTGATGCCTACCGCGGTTTTCGGGGCCAGAAATGGGCCGGTGTTGGAGTTCCCCGCGATTTTGGCGTAGCGCTTCATGATCCGGTTGTAGGCACGGTACGCGGCCTCGTGATCACCTGCGGCCGAGGCGAGCTCACCGGCGAGGACGTAGGCACCGACGAGTGCGAGGCCGGTGCCGAAGCCGGCCAGGGTATTGCCGTAGGCGGCGTCACCGAGCAGGGCGACGCGGCCACGGGTGTAGGTGCCGTTCATCCGGACCTGGCTGATCGAGTCGAGGTAGACCTCGTCCAGCTCGTCGAGCTCGGCGAGCATGCGTGGAACATGCCAGCCCACATCGGCGAAAGCCGCACGGAGGATGCGACGTTGGGTCGATGTGTCGGTGCGCGAGTAGTCGAGTTCAGGGTAGGCGAACATGTACATCTGCTGCGCTTTCGCGCCACCGTCGACGGCCAGTTTCCCTGGCACATTGTGGGCGTACCCTTCGGCCCGCTCGCGCGGCGCCGACTTGTCGGCCCAGCGGCTCGCCCCTGCCACGCAGTAGTAGTAGCCGAGGTGAGTGACGAAGTCCGATTCCGGACCGAAGGCCAAACGTCGTACCCGCGAATGGATTCCATCCGCGCCGACCACGAGATCGAACGTGCGAGCAGCAGCGCTCTCGAACTCGACATGCACGCCGGAGTCGGTCTCACGCAGCGCGGTGACGGTATCGCCGAAAACGTATTCCACTGTGTCCCTGGTCTGTTCGTACAAGACAGCGGCCAAGTCGCCGCGCAGTATCTCGAGTGCGCCTCCGGTGAAATCGCCTGACAAGACTGCCAATTCATGGTCGTCGGCGTCGACGAAGACCAGGTCGGTGGTGCCGGTGCGGCGCGCACGCACCGCGTCGAGGATGCCCATCCGCTTCAGCACCTCCAAGTGGACGCCGTCCTTGAAGTCGACGGCCTGACCGCCGGGCCGCAACGCGGCGGCGCGCTCGGCAACGGTGACGGCGAAGCCGTACCGATTCAGCCAGTAGGCGAGGGCGGGCCCGGCGATGCTCGCGCCGGAGATGAGGACGGTCTGATTGGGCATGAAAGCCTCCTCGGGATCAGTGTCCGCCGTAATCTGTTTCCGCCGGACACAAAATAGAGTACGGAGGACACTGTTTCTGCGTCAAGATCTGTTTCCGGTGGACGCAAATCGCCGGTATCCTGGGCGCGAAAGGAGGGCCGATGCCGTCACCGACCACCGTCGAGCTGCTGTGGGGCACCGTTCAGCGTCCGACCCGGGGGCCCAAACCCGCGCTCACCCTCGACCGGATCGTCGGCGAGGCGATCGCGCTGGCCGACGCCGAAGGGCTCGCCGCGCTGTCGATGCAGCGCCTGGCGCAGCGCCTCGGCTTCACCAAGATGTCGCTCTACCGGTACGTCCCCGGCAAGGAGCAACTGACGGCGCTCATGCTCGACGAAGCCATCGGCGAACCCCCGAAGATCTCAGCTGTGCAGCAGGATTGGCGAGCGGCGCTGAGAAGCTGGGCCAACGCCATCCATGACAGCTACCGCGCCCATCCCTGGACCATCGACCTCGCCCGTGGTCTTCGCCCCTTCGGCCCGAACGAGATGGCCTGGACCGAATCGGCGCTGACCGCGCTGGCGCACACCGGGCTCAGCGGCCCGGAGCAGCTCGACACCATCGTCCTGCTCAACAGCCACGCTCGCGGCCTTGCCCAGCAGGTCCCGGCAGGCGAGCAGGCGGATCACTTCACCGACCAATTCACCCAGATGATGACCGCCGCCGCCGAGCGCTACCCGCGGGTCCGCGCCGCCTTCGCCGAGGAAGCGGCCGCCGACGGCCGCGACAACGCCCTCGATTTCGGCATCGACCGCATCCTCGACGGCATCGCCGCCCTGATCGATCGCCGCGCCGCTCTGGCCCACGAGCCGCCGAAGTCCTAGGCTCACACCATGACCGAGGAACTCCCCGAACCCGCCGTCACCGTGGTGCGCGAATTCTTCGCCGCACTCGAGATCGACGCGGTCGACGAGGCGCTGGAACTCCTCGATCCGGAGATCGTCTGGAAGAACACCTCGCTGCCGACGATCCGGGGCAAGGACCGGGTCGCCATGGTGTTGCGCGGCCTGGACCGTCCGGCGCTCGGCTTCTGGGCCGAGATGCACCACATCGCCGCCGACGGCGACATCGTGCTCACCGACCGCACCGACTATCTGCGGTTCGGGCCGGTGCGCATCGGGTTCTGGGTCACCGGCACCTTCGAGATCCGCGCGGGGCGGATCGTGTTGTGGGACGACCACTTCAGCAAGGGCAATGTGCTGCGCGGCACGATCGTCGGGGTGGCCAAGGCGCTCACCCGCCGCTGACCTACTGGTGTTTGCGTAGATAGTCCAGGTAGGTGGGGCGCAGGACTTCGGCGATCTTGCCGTCGCCCGCGTGGATGTAGTCGTCGAGCATCGGCAGCACGTACTTGATGTCGGCCTCGCTCTCACCCAGATCGCCCGCCTCGGCCTGGGCCGCGGGAATCGCCTTGAGCAGGTCCCACAGGAACTTCACATCGCCGCGCCGCACGGCCGTTTTCACCGCGCGATCGTGCAGTTCCTTCGACGACAGCTTCTCCAGATCCTGGTCATCGGCCATGCAACGACTGTAGCGCTCGACGCGCCGAACGGCGGCGACCATGCTGGTTAACCTCGAATTCACGGACACGTGGGCCGGACCGGCAGCGCCGTAGCGGGTTCGGCGGTAGCGTCGAAGATGCGGATCGCGTCGGTGTGATTCGTACGGGAGGTCCTGACCGTGACTGAGCTGCTCAGTACGAGGGGGCCGGCACCCGGCCCTCGTGGTGGTTGACAAACCACCTACAAGGACGGACCGGTCCAGCGAGATCGTTCGTGCGGGTGCCGTGCGAACACATAAGGAGCCCACCGTGACTGCTGCACGCTCCGTTTCCGCTCACGCGATGCACACGGCCTCGGCCTCGAAGAAAGGGGCTCGCCCCGCGCGTTCCGGTCTGAAGACTTTCGTCGTAGACACCTCTGTCCTGCTGTCCGACCCTTGGGCGGTGACCCGCTTCGGGGAACATCGGGTGGTCCTGCCGCTGGTCGTGATCAGCGAGCTGGAGGCCAAACGGCACCACCACGAGCTCGGCTGGTTCGCCAGGGAAGCTCTGCGCATGCTCGACGACCTGCGCATGCAGCACGGCAGGCTCGATCAGCCGCTGCCCATCGGCACCGACGGCGGCACCCTGCAGGTGGAGCTCAACCACACCGATGCCTCGGTCCTGCCCGCCGGATTCCGCTCCGAGACCAACGATTCCCGCATCCTGGCCTGCGCGCTGAACTTCTCCGCCGAGGGGGAGGACGTGGTGCTGGTCTCCAAGGACATCCCGCTGCGGGTGAAGGCCAGCGCGGTCGGCTTGGCGGCCGACGAATACCACGCCCAGGACGTGGTCACCTCCGGCTGGAGCGGCATGGTGGAACTCGATGTCGCGGGCTCCCAGATCGACCAGCTCTACAGCGAGTCGGTGATCGACCTCGACGAAGCACGGGAACTGCCCTGCCACACCGGAATCCGGTTGCTGGGCAGCAGCTCCAGCGCGCTCGGCCGGGTCACCGCCGACAAGCGAGTGCAGCTGGTGCGCGAACGCGAGGCCTTCGGGTTGCACGGTCGCTCGGCCGAACAGCGCATCGCCCTGGACCTGCTGCTCGACGAGAGCATCGGCATCGTGTCGATGGGTGGCCGTGCGGGCACGGGTAAGTCGGCGCTCGCGCTGACCGCCGGGCTCGAGGCGGTGCTCGAGCGGCGCACCCAGCGCAAGGTGGTGGTGTTCCGTCCGCTGTACGCGGTGGGCGGGCAGGAACTCGGCTACCTGCCCGGTTCGGAGAGCGAGAAGATGGGCCCCTGGGCCCAGGCGGTTTTCGACACGCTCGACGGGCTGGCCAGCCGCGAGGTGATGGACGAGGTGCTCAGCCGCGACATGCTCGAGGTGCTGCCGCTGACACACATCCGCGGCCGGTCGCTGCACGATTCGTTCGTGATCGTCGACGAGGCGCAGTCGCTGGAACGCAATGTGCTGCTCACCGTGTTGAGCCGGCTCGGGACCGGATCGCGGGTGGTGCTCACCCACGATGTGGCTCAGCGTGACAATCTGCGCGTCGGCAGGCACGACGGTGTGGCCGCGGTGATCGAAAAGCTCAAGGGGCACCCGCTTTTCGCGCACATCACGCTGACCCGCAGTGAACGGTCGCCGATCGCGGCGCTCGTCACCGAAATGCTCGAGGAGTACGGTCCCAACGCGTAATCGGGCAATCGGGCCGCGTCACCGGCCCGAATCCGTTTGATATCGGCGAACTGTGGGTATTATCCGCGGCGACACCTTTCCAGCAACGGCTCGGCGAACACTGTTCTGCCGGGCCGTTGCGGATGTCGGCCAGGCTCCACGTCCGGGGCGGTGCCCCCGGGGGGCCACTCGCGAGAGGATGGATATGAACCACTTCGCTCGACGTACCGCCGCCGGAGGCGCCGCCTTGGTCGCCGCGACCGGACTGCTGCTCGCCGCGGGTTGCGGCGACGACGACAAGGACAAGGTCGATTCGGCCGTCTCCAGCGTGATCACCACCCTGCCCGGCGGGGCGGGTTCGGAGACCACCACCGACCACGCCGATCACACCGACGGCTCGGCGACGGCCACCACCGGGGCCGGGGAGGGCACCGGAAGCGCCACCGCGACCGCCGCGGGTGAGTCGACCACCATCTCCGGCCCCAACGGCGACATCACCGTCTCCGGCGAGGTCTACAAGAAGTACGTCGCGGCGGGCGGCGCCGCCAGCCCGCTCGGCGCACCGGAAGAAGCGCAGGAATCGGGCCCCAACGGCGGCCAGTACCAGGACTTCGAGGGCGGAACCGTCTACTGGAGCCCCGAGACCGGCGCCCACATCGTGTGGGGCGAGATCCGTGAGGCCTGGGAGGAGAACGGCGGCGCCAACGGCACCCTCGGCTACCCGACCAGTGACGAGAAGGACATCCCCGGCGGCAAGCAGAGCGACTTCACCGGCGGAACCATCACCTGGGTCGGCGGCCAGACCACCGTCACCCCGAAGTAATCGCGCCGCGGCGCGGGGACCGGTTCACCCCTTAGGTCCCCGCGCCCGACGGCGAAGTACTAGGTTGGCTGCGTGCAGAAAACTTTGACCGACCGCGAACTGCTGGACGCGCTCGCCGATGTGGTGGAAACGAACCTGAACCGGCACATCGAAGCGGCCGAGGGTTGGCAACCGCACGACCTCGTGCCGTGGTCGGACGGGCGCAACTTCGCCTTCCTCGGCGGCACCGACTGGGCGCCGGACCAGTCCGATCTCAGTGAGACCGCCAAGCTGGCGCTCACGGTGAGCGTGCTCGTCGCCGACAACCTGCCCTCCTACCACCGGGAGCTGGGCAAGTACCTGCGCACCGGGCCGTGGTGGCGCTGGGTCGGCCGGTGGACGGCCGAGGAGAACCGCCACGAGATCATGCTCCGCAACTACCTGATGCTCACCCGCGCGGTCGACCCCGTCGCGCTGGAGCGGGCGCGGATGGCGCACATGACCGCCGGCTTCAACCGGCCGCCGCTGCACCTCATCGACGTGCTCGCCACCTGCGCCTTCGAAGAGGCCGCGGCCGCCATCCGGCACCGCAACACCGCCGCTCTCGGTGAGAACCCGATCGTCACCGCGATGGCCGAGAAGCTGGCCGTCGACGACGAGCTGCAGGCCGAGTTCTTCGCCGAGCTGGTCTCCGCCGCGCTGGATCTGGTCCCCGATCAGGGTGTGCGCGCGATCGCCGACCAGGTGGCGGCCTTCCGGGTGCCCCACGTCGACCTGCCCGGCGGCGGTTCCAGCGACGAAGCCCTGGCCGCAGCGGGCATCTACGACCCCGCCAAGGAAGGTGAGCTGGTGTTCAAGCCGCTGCTGCAGCGCTGGAACATCTTCACCCGCACCGACCTCGGCGAAGAAGGCGAGAAGGCCCGCGCGGAACTCGCGCACCTGGCCTGATCTGTTCACTCGACGGCCGCCACCTTCCAAGGTGGCGGCCGTCGTGCTGTCTCAGGACTTCCGGTCGACGTTGGTCATGGCGAGCACGTCGAGCTTCTGATCGAGCTCATCGACGCTGAGCTTGTCCGGGGTCAGACCCCGATCGATGACGGTCTGGCGGATCGTCTTCTTCTCCCGCAGCGCCTGTTTGGCGACCGCGGCCGCTTCCTCGTAGCCGATGGCCGAGTTCAGCGGCGTGACGATCGACGGCGACGATTCGGCAAGCGTGCGCAGATGCTCCTCGTTGGCGACCAGGCCCGCCACGCACTTGTCGGCGAAGAGCCGGGAGACGTTGGCCAGCAAACGAATCGATTCGAGCAGGTTGCGCGCCATCACCGGGATGTAGACATTGAGCTCGAACGCACCGCTCGCGCCACCGAAGGCGATCGCCGCGTCGTTGCCGACCACCTGCACAGCCACCTGGGTAACCGCTTCGGGCAGTACGGGATTCACCTTGCCGGGCATGATCGAACTGCCCGGCTGCAAATCAGGGAGCTGGAGTTCGCCGAGGCCGGTGAGCGGGCCCGAACCCATCCAGCGGATGTCGTTGGCGATCTTGGTGAGACTCACCGCGATGGTGCGCAAGGCGCCCGATGCTTCGACAAGTCCGTCGCGGGCGGCTTGGGCCTCGAAGTGATCGCGCGCCTCGCGCAGGGCGTCGATCTCGGTGGCGCGCACCAGTTCCGCGACGACCTTCGCCCCGAATCCGGCGGGCGCGTTGAGGCCGGTGCCGACCGCGGTGCCGCCGATGGGCAGCTCACCCAGCCGCGGAAGGGTGGCCATGATGCGCTCGATACCGGCCTGGATCTGCCGGGTGTACCCGCCGAATTCCTGGCCGAGCGTCACCGGCACCGCGTCCATCAGGTGGGTGCGGCCGGACTTCACCACGGTGTGCCACTGCTGCGACTTGTCGAGCAACGCGAGACGCAGATGTTCCAGTGCGGGAACGAGTTCCGCGATCACGGCCTCGGTGGCGGCCAGATGGGTGGCGGTGGGGAAGGTGTCGTTGGACGACTGCGACATGTTCACGTCGTCGTTGGGGTGCACGGTCACACCGTTGCGCGCGGCGATCGAGGCGATCACCTCGTTGGCATTCATGTTCGAACTGGTGCCCGACCCGGTCTGGAACACATCGATCGGAAACTGGTCGTCGTGCAGACCGTCCGCGATCTCGTTCGCCGCCGCGATGATCGCCTCGGCCTTCACCGGATCGAGCAGCCCGAGGTCCTTGTTCACCTGGGCGCACGCGGCTTTCAGCAGCCCGAGCGCCCGAATCTGTGCCCGCTCGAGCCCGCGCCCACTGATCGGGAAATTCTCCACCGCCCGCTGCGTCTGCGCCCGCCACAGGGCGTCGACCGGGACGCGAACCTCCCCCATGGTGTCGTGCTCGATGCGGTACTGCGCGTCGTCGTCAGCCATACCTCGACACTAGGACGAGAACCCGGGGAATGGGGCTCCCACACCCGCGCAAAATCCCACACTGTCATGCGGAATAACGAGACCACCCGCAGTCCGCCATGACCGCATTCCCAGCCCCGCACATCCCGACCTCGAGGAGGGATCGCCGCGAAGCGGCGGTCGGCGGCCGTCCCGACGATCAGGCGCCGTTGCGTAGGCGACGAAGGAGCAAGCAACGGTGCCTGATCGTCGGGACTTGCGGGGCCGCCGACTCGAGCGCGCCAGCGCTCCAAAAACACAGCTCCAAAATTACGGCAGTGGGGGGTTCGCGCTGTCGTCGCCGTCGAAGTCGACCGAGGAGTACTCGCGCAGTTTGGTGAGGCGGTGGTAGGCGTCGATCATGCGGACGGTGCCCGACTTCGAACGCATCACGATCGACTGGGTCGACGCGCCGCCACCGAAGTAGCGGACACCGCGCAGCAGGTCGCCGTCGGTGACGCCGGTGGCGCAGAAGAAGACGTTCTCGCCGGAGACCAGGTCGGTGGTCGAGAGCACGCGGTCCAGGTCGTGGCCCGCGTCGATCGCCTTCTGGCGTTCCTCGTCGTCCTTGGGGGCGAGCATGCCCTGCAGCTCGCCGCCGAGACAGCGCAGCGCGGCGGCGGCGATGATGCCCTCGGGGGTGCCGCCGATGCCGACCAGGATGTCGACGCCGGACTCGGGACGCGCCGCGGCGATGGCACCGGCGACGTCACCGTCGGAGATCAGGCGGATACGCGCGCCCGCCTCGCGGGTCTGCTCGATGATCTCGGCGTGCCGGGGACGGTCCAGGATGCACACGGTCAGGTCGGACACCGAGGACTGCTTGGCCTTGGCGACGCGACGGATGTTCTCGCCGATCGGGGCGGTGATGTCGATCGAGCCGGCGGCGTCGGGGCCGACGGCGATCTTGTGCATGTAGAACACGGCCGACGGGTCGAACATGGCGCCGCGCTCGGCGACCGCGAGCACCGAGATGGCGCCGGGCGAGCCCTTCGACATCAGGGTGGTTCCGTCGATCGGGTCGACCGCGAAGTCCACCTCGGGGCCGGTGCCGTCACCGACCGCTTCGCCGTTGTACAGCATCGGCGCTTCGTCCTTCTCGCCCTCGCCGATCACGACGATGCCCTTCATGGACACCGAGCTGACCAGCTGACGCATGGCGTCGACGGCCGCACCGTCGCCGCCTTCCTTGTCTCCGCGGCCGACCCAGCGGCCCGCGGCCATCGCTCCTGCCTCGGTGACACGTACCAGCTCGAGGGCGAGGTTCCGGTCGGGTGCCTCGCGGCGGCTGGGGGCGGGCGAAGATGCCGTCATTGCGGAGTGCCTCCTTGGCGTTGGTGATACGGGGGCAATTGTCGCATTCCGAACCTGCACGGTCGTGCACGACCTCCCGGCGCGACCCCTGAGCGGCCAGGTCAGGGGCCGAGTGGATACTGGTAGTCGTGGCCCAGACCAAGCACCGCATCTTCAACGACTACCGCGATCTGTTCTGGTCGCTGATTCCGTTGGTGCTGATCGCGGTCGTGCTGGCGGGTGCGGCCAGCCAGTGCACGGTGGCGACCAACGGCCCGACCCAGGGGCAGATCCCGTTCTTCGACGCGAGCGCCGCGCTGCGTTCGGACGCGAAATCGATGCCGTTCCCGATCCGTCAACCGGCCTTGCCGGAGGGTTGGGTGTCGAACTCCGGCAGCCGCGAGAACATCAGCATCGCCGGTGGCGGGCCGGTGAGCACGGTCGGCTACATCACCCCGCAGGGCACCTACATGCGGTATTCACAGAGCAATGCCACCGAGGAAGCGCTGTCGCGGCACGTGCTCGGCTCGCGCTATCCCACCGGAACCAAGGACATCGCCGGTCAGAAGTGGGTTGTCTACACCGAGCCCACCGAGGAGTCGGCCTGGATCGCCGACCTCGGAGCGGTGCGGATCCTGATCACCGGTGCGGGCAACGAGGCAGCGTTCACCACCCTGGCGCAGGCGGTCACCGCCGCCCAGCCGCTCGCGAAGTAGGCGGTGGGATCAGCCGTCTGCGTCGAGGTCGGCGCGTGACAACGCGTCCTCGACGCGCTTGCGGGCGCCGGCCAGGTGCTGTTCGCAGCGCGCGGCCAAGGCTTCTCCGCGCTCCCACAGGGCCAGGGAGTCGTCGAGGTCGAGGCCGCCCTGTTCGAGCATCTTCACCACATTGACGAGTTCGTCGCGGGCGCGTTCGTAGCCGAAGGTCGCGATCTCGGCCAGGGTGTCGGTGTTGTCGGAACCGGCGTCGGCCACGGTCACTTCCTCTTCTCGTCGGTGGATTGCGGGGTCAGGCGCGTGGTGCCGAGCGCGGCGGCGGTGATCGCGCCGTCGCCGACGCGGATCCGCAGCTGACTACCCGCTGGTGCGTCGTCGATCTCCCGGACGACGTGGCGTTCGGGCCCGGCCACGCGCTGCACGACAGCGTAGCCACGGGCCAGGGTGGCGGCCGGGCCGACCGCGGTGAGCTTCTCACGCAGATGCGTGGTCCTGGTCGCCTCGGTGCGCAGCGCGTGGTCGATGCAGCGGCGCGCGGCGGTGCGTAATCGTTCGACCTCGTCGTGGCGGTGACCGAGCTCGCGCAGCGGGTCGGCCAGCACCGGGCGCGAGCGCAATTGCTGCAGGGCATGGGCCTCGCGTTGCACCCACCCGCGCAGCGCCGCGGCCGAGCGGGCCCGCATCTCGCGCACCCCGGCCAGTTCGGCGGCGGCGTCGGGCACGATGCGTTTGGCGGCGTCGGTCGGAGTGGCCGCGCGCAGGTCGGCGACCAGATCGAGCAGCGGGTTGTCGGGTTCGTGACCGATCGCGCTCACCACCGGGGTGCGCGCCGCCGCGACGGCCCGGCACAGGGCTTCGTCGGAGAAGGGCAGCAGGTCTTCGGTGCTGCCGCCGCCACGCGCGATCACGATGACATCCACTTCGCCGTCGAGCTCGCGTAACGCCTCGAGCATCTGCGGCACCGCGCTCGGGCCTTGCACCGCGGTATTGCGGATGACGAAACGTACTGCGGGCCAACGCTTCTGGGCGACACTGAGCACATCGCGCTCGGCCGCGCTCGCCCGCCCGGTGATGAGGCCGACCGACGCGGGCAGGAACGGCAGCGGCCGCTTGAGCCGCGGATCGAACAGGCCCTCCGCGGTGAGCAACGCCTTCAGCCGTTCGATCCTGGCCAGCAGCTCACCGATGCCGACCGCGCGAATCTCGGTGACGCGCAACGAGATCGTGCCGCGCCCGGTGAAGAACTGCAGCTTGCCGTAGACCACCACCCGGCTGCCCTCGGTGAGCGGAACGGGCAGACGACGCAACAGATCCGGGTCGCAGGTGATCGACAGCGACATGTCGACCGAGGTGTCGCGCAGGACGAGGAACGCGGTGCGCGTACCGGGGCGCAGATTGATCTGGGTGACCTGCCCCTCCACCCAGATACTGCCGAGACGCTCGATCCACTGGGCGACCTTGATCGCCACCGAACGCACGGGATACGGCTGCTCCGCCGAATTCGCCGGTGCGGCCGCGGTGCCGGTGCCGTCCTGAGTCATATGTCAGTTCTACGGGAGGGCACCGACAAACGAAAAGGCGGCCGCGTCCCGTTGGATCGCGGCCGCCTCGGCAGTGGAGTGTCGCTACTTGGCCTGCACGGTGGCGATGCGGTTGGTGAGCATGGTGACGAAGGGCGCGCGGGCGCGGGTCTGCTGCTCGAAGGCCAGCAGCTGCTCGAGCTCCTCGACGCTGAGCATGCGCAGGCGGGCGCGCAGCTGGGCCAGCGTCATCGAGGGGTAGTCGTAGCGGATGGCGACCTCGGGTGCCTCGACCTCCTCGGGCGCTTCCTCGGCGGCGGGTTCGACGGTCTCGTTCTCGGTCTCGAGCACCAGCAGCGACGCGGGCACGGCCTGACCGTTGGTCTGGGACCGGGGAGCGTCCTCGGCGAACAGGTCGAACTTGCTGGCGTGACCGTTGGTCGTGGCGGCGGGCGCGAGATCCTCGTCGAAGGTCGCCCACTCCGGCTGCTCCTGCGCGGGCGAGCCGAGCCGCTCGAACACGGCGTCACCCTTGAGCGCGAGGCTGGTGACGAACTGCTGCACGTGCATGGTCGTCTGCAGCACGCGACTGATGGCGGTGATCGGGAATTGGACCGCGGCGACGGGCAGCCGCCGGGTCTCTTCTAAGGCGTATACGGCGGCGCCGGCGGCGACCCGAGCCAGAAACGGAGGTCGAAACATGATCCCAGCCTGCCCCAAAGCGGCTGTGATGCAAAGATCCCGACCACCCTGATGTGATCTATGCCCCTTCGGCCGCCCCTGGCCACGCACGTAAGCTGTGCACTATGACCTCGGCAATCCCCTTGAACGTCGGTATCACGCGCTCGGCGAGCGCGGCGGATGCCGGTGCCAAGCGCGTGCTGCTGGCCGAGCCGCGCGGGTACTGCGCAGGCGTCGATCGTGCTGTCGAGACGGTCGAGAAGGCTTTGGAACAGCACGGCGCGCCGATCTATGTGCGCAAGGAGATCGTGCACAACCGGCACGTGGTCGAGACCTTACGTGAGCGCGGGGTGATCTTCGTCGACGAGACCGACGAGGTGCCCGAGGGCGCGCTCGTGGTGTTCTCCGCGCACGGTGTCGCGCCGACCGTGCACGAGACCGCCGCCGAACGCAACCTGCGCACCATCGACGCCACCTGCCCGCTGGTCACCAAGGTGCACCAGGAGGCCAAGCGCTTCGCCCGCGACGACTACGACATCCTGCTGATCGGGCACGAGGGGCACGAGGAGGTCGAGGGCACCGCCGGTGAGGCGCCGCAGCACGTGCAGCTCGTCGACGGCCCCGACTCGGTGGACCGGGTGACGGTGCGCGATCCGGCGAAGGTGATCTGGTTGTCGCAGACCACGCTGTCGGTCGACGAGACGATGGAGACCGTCGAGCGGCTGCGTCAGCGGTTCCCGACTCTGCAGGACCCGCCGAGCGACGACATCTGCTACGCCACCTCCAACCGCCAGACCGCGGTGAAGGCGATGGCGCCCGAATGCGATCTGGTGATCGTCGTCGGTTCGCGCAACTCCTCGAACTCGGTGCGGTTGGTCGAGGTGGCGCTCGGGGCGGGTGCGCGGGCCGCGCATCTGATCGACTACGCCCGCGAGATCGACCCGGCCTGGCTCGACGGCGTGCGGACCGTCGGCGTCACCTCGGGCGCGTCGGTACCCGAGATCCTCGTGACCGGTGTGCTCGACCTGCTCGCCGAGCACGGCTTCGGTGAGGTGCAGCCGGTGACCACGGCCAACGAGACGCTGGTGTTCTCCCTGCCGCGCGAGCTGCGTCCCGCGCGTCGCTGACAGACGAGAAATCCCCGCCGCTCCCAGGATCGCGGCGGGGATTTTCGTGTGTTCAGAGGCTGTCGGGGCGGCGCCGTTCGGTGCGGGCGGAATCGGCGCGATCGCGGTAGCGCACGTTCGGCTGCGGGTGCGGCGGTGCGTCGCCGCGCCTGCGACTCGTGCGGGCCGGTTCGGGTTCGCGTGGGGCTGCCGCGCGTGGCGTACGCGGTTCGCGGGTGCGTGCGGCGGTCGGCGCGCGTTTCGGGTCGGCGCCGCGGGCCGGGCGACGCGCCGGGCTCGACAGGTCGACCTCGGTATCCGGGTCGTCGAGGACGCCGGTCCGCCGCGGCCGCTTTCGCGCGGCGTCGGCCAGGTTCCGGGCCACCGGTTCGGGGCGACGGCTCGTGGTCTTGCGGGCGCTTCGTCGTTCCGTCGCCGGTCGCGCCGTGGCGGGCGCGCGCTTGGCGAGGGCGATGCGGACGCCACCGATCACGGCGACGAGCAGGGTGGCCAGCGCCATCGTCGGGAAGCGTTCGACCAGCGGGATGACCAGGTTCATCAGCACGTCCTTGATGGACGTGGTGCTCCGGCCGCCGAGCAGCTGACAGGCCACCGGAACAGCGACGAACAGCAGCAGCGGCGGCATCACCATGGTGGCGAACAGGCCACGAGCCCGCACCGCGCAGACCGCGAGCACACACCCGAGCACATAGAACACCGAGAACGTGGTGGTCGGGAAGTCTTCGTCGCCCAGCGCGTCGATCAGGAAGCCGAGCGTCGTCGCGCCGACGGCGAGCGCGATCGCCGCCCACGCGGCGATGCCGGGCACCGAGGGCATGATCGAACGTTGCGGCGCGGGCACCCGGGGTCGCGCACGTTGGGAAGCAGCCACCCTATGACACTAACCGCATGACGACCGTGTTGCGGTCGCGGCACGGAGAACTCAGCGGCGATCCTCGGCGTCGGCGAAGGCCACCACCCGGGGCCGGGTCTCGGCGAGCCGGATTGCCGGGAGCTCCTGATCGGCGATGCCGAGATCGTGCATCCGGCGCGCGGTGACCAGCACCCGCGACTCCACCGAGCCGACGGCGGCGTTGAAAGCCGCTACGGCCTTACCGAGATTCAGGCCGAGGGTGTCGAGGTGTTCGGCGACCTTGCCGATGCGGGTGTAGAGCTCCTTGCCCAATTGCTGCACCGTTGCCATATCGCGCGAGAGGGCTTCCTGACGCCAGCTGAACGCGACCGTGCGCAGCAGGGCGATGAGCGTGGTCGGCGTCGCGAGGATCACGTTCCGGCCGAACGCGTACTCGAGCAGCTCGGCGTCGGTGGTCAGGGCGGCGTCGAGGAACGGGTCGCCGGGGACGAACAGCACGACGAACTCCGGCGCCGGGTCGAAGGCCGCCCAGTACGCCTTGTCGGCCAGCTGGTCGACGTGGGCGCGCAGCTGCTTGGCGTGCCTGGTCAGTAATCGGGTGCGCTCGCCCGGATCCTCACTGGTCGCCGCGTCCAGGTAGGCGGTGAAGGGAACTTTCGCGTCGACGACGATGTGCCTACCGCCCGCCAGCCGCACGACCAGGTCGGGTCGCACCGCGCCCCGGTCGTCGCCGCCCGCCCGGGTGACCTGGGTGTCGAAATCGCAGTGCCTTGTCATGCCCGCCAGTTCCACGACCCGTTCGAGCTGGATCTCACCCCAGCGTCCACGTACTTGTGGAGCGCGCAGCGCGGCGACGAGTTGCCCGGTCTGATCGGAGAGCCGATGCGAGGTGCGCTGCATCCCCGCGACCTGTTCGCGCAGTCCCGAATAGGCGTCGATGCGATGGTGCTCCACCTGCCGGATCTGCTGTTCGAGCGCGCCGACCGCGTCGCGCAGCGGGTCGACCAGCGCGCCGACGGCGGCCGAATGCCTGCGCGCGGCATCCTCGTTCGCCGCACGCAGCGACTGTTGGAGCAACCGCTGGTTGTCCTCGGCGGCGGCGAGCCGGGCCTCGGCGACCGCGGCGCGCTGCCCGCCGCGGGCCGCATGGCCCAACCAGCCGAGACCGAGGCCTGCGGCGAAAACCAGGACGAGCGCGACGAGCATCGAAGCGGTCATGGCGGCGATACTGCCCGAGGGCACCGACAAGTTCGCAATCCCCGGGCAACCGTGTCGGCGAAATGACACGGTTGTAGTGCGTCGATTGAATTCTGTCGGTGCACTGGCCTACGGTTCGCGGCATGCGGATCCTGCACACCTCCGATTGGCACATCGGGCGCACCTTCCACGGTGTCGACCTGCTGTCGGATCAGGCGCGCGCACTCACGGCCGTCGCCGACCTGGTCGCCGCCGAATCCGTCGACGTGGTGGTGGTTCCCGGCGACATCTACGACCGCTCCATTCCCGGGGCCGACGCGATCGCGGTGTGCAATCGCGGTTTCGAGGCGATCCGCGCCGCGGGGGCGACCATCATCGCCACCTCCGGCAACCACGATTCGCCCGCCCGGCTCGGTGCGGGCGCGAGCTTCGCGGCCGCTGGCGGGCTGCATCTGTGCACGCGGGTCGCCGATGTCGACAAACCCGTCCGTCTGGCCGACAGCCACGGTGAGGTGGTGTTCTACGGGATTCCGTACCTGGAGCCGGAGATCACCCGTGCCGAACTCGGTGTGCCGCAGGCGCGCTCGCACGAGGAGATCCTGCAGGCGGCGATGACGCGGATCAATGCCGATCTGAGGGGGCGGTCGGGGGCTCGGTCGGTGGTGCTCGCGCACGCGTTCGTCGTCGGCGGGGCGGCCACCGGGTCGGAGCGGTCGATCTCGGTCGGTGGGGTGGAGACGGTGTCGATGACGGCCTTCGACGGCATCGACTACGTGGCGCTGGGGCACCTGCATTCGCCGCAGACGCTGTCGGAGTCGGTGCGCTACAGCGGTTCTCCGCTGCCGTATTCGTTCGGCGAGAGCTCACATCGCAAGGCGGTGTGGATCGTCGACCTGGACGAGAACGGGCTGGCCGAGGTGCGCCGTCACGATCTGCCGCTGGTGCGGGGGCTGAGCAGGCTCACCGGCACCCTCGACGAACTACTCACCGCCGACGAGCATCTCGGTGCGGTGGAGCATTATGTGTCGGCCACGCTCACCGACACCGCGCGGCCGGTCGACCCCATGCGCAAGCTGCGGGAACGTTTTCCGCATGCCGTGCATGTGGAATGGGTTCGGCCGGAGGGTAATCCGGAGTTGCGGTATCGCGAGCGGGTGCACGGCCGCCGCGACACCGAGGTGGCCGCGAGCTTCCTGTCCGATGTGCGTGGGGAACCGACCGAGGGGGAATTGGCATGGGTGGAACGAGCTCTGGCCGCCGCGGTGAGCGAGCCCGATCCGCCGAGCCCGGAACCACTAGCGGCGGAGCTCTCGGCGTGACCGGGGACGCCGCGTGAGACTGCACCGGCTGGAGATGACCGCGTTCGGCCCCTTCGCCGACACCACGGTCGTCGACTTCGACGAGCTCGGCGCCGACGGGCTGTTCCTGCTGCACGGGCACACCGGCGCGGGCAAGACCACGGTTCTCGACGCCATCGCCTTCGCGCTCTACGGCAAGGTGCCCGGTGCGCGCGGTGAGAGCAAACGCCTGCACTCCGACCACGCCGACCGGCTCACCCCACCACAGGTGAGCCTCGAGGCGACCCTCGGCGGTCGCAAGCTGCGACTGACGCGCGTGCCCGAGTTCGAACGACCCAAGCGCGACGGATCCGGCACCCGGGTCTCCCAGCCCAAGGCCACACTCACCTGGCTCGACGGCAGCGGCGAAAACCTCTCGCGCATCACCGACATCGGCGACGAGGTGCTGCGGCTGCTCGGCATGAGCGCCGACCAGTTCTTCCAGGTGGTGCTGCTCCCGCAGGGCGATTTCGCCCGGTTCCTGCGGGCGGAGAACGAGGATCGCGAGAAGCTGCTCGAAAAGCTCTTCGACACACAGCGTTTCGGCACGGCCGAGCGGTGGCTGGCCGATCGCAGACGCACCGCCGAAGCCGAACTCGGGGTGCTGAGACAGGGCATCGACCGGCTCATCACGAAGGTGGGAATGGCGGCCGGGTACGGCGGCGCGGAATCGGTCGGGCTGCCCGACGCGGTGAGCTGGTCACAGGATCTGCTCTCCACAGCTCGCCACGAATTGGCCGAGGCCATCGCGAATACCGAACTGCGCCAGAAGGAATCCGACGCCGCCCGCGCCGAAGCCGACGAGCAGCGCCGCATCACCGAACTCCATGCCCGGATGCGGGCGGCCAGGTCCGAACTCGAGGCCTACACCGCTGCCGCTGCCCACCGCGCTGCCCTGGAACGCGAACTCGACCAGGCTCGTCGCGCCGAACCCGTCGTCCAGGCCATCGACGAGGCCCGGACCGTCGTCCGCGACCTGCGCCGCGCCGAAACCGCCACGCGCGCCGCCGCCACCGAACTGGCCACCCAACTACGCGCCGAAGCCGCTGCCGACCTACCCGGTCTCGACCTGCTGACCGTGATCACCGACGAGCCCGATGAGGCCCAACGGAACCCGCGATCGGACGCGGCGGGGAATGCGCGTACGGCTTCCGATCGTCGTCCGCACGCTGCGGATACGCGCTCGGCGGTCGACGGGTCAGGGCAAGCTGAGGGTGTCGCCGATGGCGGCTCGAGCCATCACCTCGAGGACCCGATGGCGTCTTCGCTCGATGGTTCGCGTGAACAGGAGGTGCGGTCGGTCCGGCCGCGCTCGACTGATACCGATGGAGAGACCGGCCACCGCAGCGGGGCGAACGGCCGTGGCGTGCATGGTGCGAACGGCGGCGGCGTGCGCGACGCGTCATCAGGGGGCGTCGCGGCTGGTCCGGTGCGGGATGTCGCGGGAGATCTCGACGGGGCTGTCAGTCGGTGGAACGCGCTGATCGGCGTTCTCGGGGAGGTGCGGGCCGAGGCGGTGACCGCAAGACAGCTGGCGGGGGATCTCGCGGCGCACGAGGCGGAAGCCGAACGGTTGACGCGGCGGGCCGGGGAGCTGGCGCGTCGGCGCGAGGAACTGCCCGCGATGATCGCCTCGGCGCAGGAGCAGTTGCGGGAGGCGACCGATGCCGCCGCCGCGCTGCCGGGGTTGCGCAACGACCTGTCGAAATGGCAGGACTCGGCGGCCGCTGCCGTCGAATTGACCACCAAGCGACCGGCTCTGGACCGGGCGCAGGCCGAGCTCGACGAGGCACGGCGAGCCCACCTCGATGCGCGGGAGCAGGTGCTCGACCTGCGTTCGCGGCGCCTGGCGGGGATGGCTGCCGAGCTCGCGGGCGCGTTGGTCGATGGCGCGCCGTGCACGGTCTGTGGTTCCGCCGAACACCCCGAACCGGCCCGGCCGACCGACGACGCCGTGTCCAAGGACGCCGAAGACGCCGCAGTGGTCGCCGAGCAGGCCGCCGAGGCCGCACGCGACCGAGTCGCCCAGCGCATCGCCACCCTGGAACGCGAGATCGAAGCGCTCACCGCGCGCGGTGGCGCCGCCGATCCCGTCACCCTCGCCGACGCCGTCCGCACCGCCACCCACCGCTTCGAAGACGCCACCGACACCGCGAATCAGGCGACCGCCCTGACCACACGCCTCGAAACCCTGCGCAGCGAAGAGTCGGCCCTGCACGAGCAGTCCCGCGACCTGGACGCCCGCCTCGGCACCGTCACCGCCAATATCGCGACCACCCGCACCCGTCTCGACGAACTCACCGCCCGCCTGCGCACCGCGGCGGGGGCGGACATCTCCGTCGACGCCCGCGCCGCTCGCCTCGAATCCCTCATCACCGCAGCCACCGCCCTGCGCGACGCCCGAACCGCGGAATCCGCCGCCCGCACAGCCGTCACCCGCATCGCCACCCGCGTCGAAAACCTCGCGGCGGCAGCGGGATTCCTCCCACAAGATGCGTCGCCGACACCCGAGGGACCGGCCGCGAACCACTCGTCCGACACACCGGAAACCCCGCCTCGCACACCCCGAAACGCGGCTGCCCCGGTGACGCCGACGCTGTTCGACCTTTTCGACGAGGAGGCCGACGACGAAGAGCCGGCCGACGAGCCGGTCGCGCCGCGGGACGACATAGCCTTGCTCACCGCCTGTGCACAGGTCGTCGGGGCGGCTGCTCGGACAGCCCGGCAGCAGACGGAGATCGAGGCCGAGCTCACCGCCGCCGACCGGGCGCGGGCGCACGCCGAGGCGGTGTTGGCCGAGCCGGAGATTCAGGCTGTGGCCGAGCGTGTTCCGGGTGATCCGGTCGAATGGGAGCAGCGGTTCGCGCTGGCCCAGAATGCGCTCACTTCGGCGGTCGCCGCGCAGTCGGCGGCGACCGAGCGTGTCGCCCAGCTCGAACAGCTGAGTACCCAGCTCTGGGGTGAGGTGGAGCGGATCGCACCCGAACAGCGGGAATTCGACGAGCTGGCCGGGTTGGCCGAGGTGGTCGCCGGGCGCGGCGAGAACAATCGGCGAATGTCGTTGCGGTCCTATGTGCTTGCCGCGCGGCTCGAGGAAGTGGCGGTGGCGGGGTCGGTGCGGTTGCGCCGGATGTCGGGTGGCCGTTACGAATTCGTCCACTCGGACAAGGCCGGTCCACGCGGCAGGCGCGGCGGACTCGGGCTCGACGTGCGCGACGACTACACCGGCTCCGTCCGTTCGGCGAAAACCCTCTCCGGCGGCGAAACCTTCATGGCCTCACTCGCTTTGGCGCTCGGCCTGGCCGACGTGGTCGCCGCCGAAGCCGGTGGCGTCACCCTCGACACCCTGTTCATCGACGAGGGTTTCGGCAGCCTCGACGCCGATACCCTCGATGCCGTCATGGGCGTCCTCGACGAACTGCGCGCCGGCGGCCGCGTAGTCGGCGTGGTCAGCCACGTCGACGAAATGCGCCAACGCATCCCCACCCGCCTCCACGTCCTACGCGGCCGCAACGGCTCTCACCTCAAAACCACCGTCGCCTGACCTACCCGACCGGCGCCACCTCCTTCGCGGGCGTCGGGCGCAGCGCGGTGGCGGCGAGGACGGCGCCGAGCGTTGCCAGCGCGGCGGCCGCGACGAAGGCTGCCGACAACCCCGCCCGGTAGGCATTCCCCGGTGCGGCAGTGGAGGATTCGGTCACTTCTTGGGCGAGCAGCAGCAAGGCGGTGACGCCGATACCCGACCCGATCCGGCCCGCTGTGTTGACGATCCCGGCCGCGGTGCCCGCCGCGGATTCACCGACGGCGGTGACGGCGGGCGCGGTGACGCCCACGAACGCGGCAGGCAGCCCGATGCCGAGCAGGACGGCTCCCGGCAGGATGTCGACGAGGTACCCGGCGTGCTCGGGGAGCCTGGCGAACCAGAGCATGGCCAGTGCTTGCAGCCCCAGACCGGCGGTGAGCACCCAGCGCGCACCGAACCGGTCGAGCAGCGCGGGCAGCAGCGTCCGCGAGATGACGATGTTGACCACCGCCACCGGCAGCACCGCCAACCCGGACAGGGTCGGGCTGTAGTGCTGGGTATGTTGCAGATACAGCGCGACCAGGGCGAACACCGGCACATGCGCGGCACCGACGAGGAAATTGACCGCCGCCGACCCACTCACCTGGCGGACCAGGAACAGCTCCAGCGGCATCAACGGGTGGCGGCTGCGCGCCTGGATCAGCACGAAGATCGCCAGCAGCACAGCGCCCGCCGCGAGCATCAGGGCCGGTCCCGTACCGGGCGTCGGCTCGCCGAGCGCACCGATCCCGTACCCGAGCAACAGCAGTGCCGTGGTCGCGGTGACTGCACCGGGTAGATCGAGCTCACGCAACGCGCTGCCTACCCGCTGAGTGTCGACCGGCAACAGCACCACCCCCACCAGGGCCAGCAGACCGACCGGCACATTGATCAGGAAGATCGAGGGCCACCCGAACAGGTCGGTGAGCGGGCCGCCGACGGCCGTGCCGATCGCGGCGCCCGCCGCCCCCATCGCGCTCCACACTCCGAAGGCCCGATTGCGGGCGGCAGGTGTCGTGAAAATCGCTGTGAGCAGCGCCAATTGGGCCGGGATCAGCAGTGCGGCACCGACACCCTGGGCGGCGCGCGCCCCGATCAGCAATCCGGCCGACGGGCTGAGGCCGGCTACCAGCGAGGCGAGGGTGAACAGCCCGAGGCCGAGGGTGAACATGCGCCGCGGCCCGACCAGATCGGTCGTTCGCCCGCCGAGCAGCAGGCAACCGCCGAAGGCGAGCAGGTAGGCGTTGGTGACCCAGCCGAGTCCGGATTCGGTGAGGCCGAGGTCGGCGCCGATGGACGGGAGCGCGACGTTGAGCACGGTGGTGTCGAGGAAGACGACGAGTTCTACGGCGGTGATCAACAGCAGGATCCACCGATCCCGAGAGGCTGTGGGAGCAGGGTCGGACATGACCGCACCTTTCACTAGAGCGTAACTCTAGCGAGAGTGTCACTAGAGTTGCGCTCTAGTCAAGTAGGATGCTCGGCATGAGCGAACGCACCGCAGGAGTCCGCGCGGCGAAGACCACCGCGAACCGAACTCGCATGCTCAGCGCGGCCAGGGAGTTGTTCATCGAACGCGGGTATGCGGCGACCACCATGAAAGCCATCGCCGAGCGGGCGGGCATGGCCGTTCAGTCGCTGTACTTCACGTTCGCGAACAAGCGCGCGATCCTCGTCGAATTGCTCGACACCGACATCGCGGGCGATGCCGAGCCGATCGCCACCATGGACCGTCCGTGGTTCGCCGAGGCGCTGGCCGCACCAGCGCGCGAACAGATCCGGTTACAGGTCGTCGCGGCGGCCGAGATTCTGGCGCGGGTCGCACCGCTGCTCGAGGTGGTGCGTTCGGCGGCATCGACGGATGCGGAGCTGGCCGAGATGTGGCGCACCAATGTCGAGCAACGGCTGATCGTCCAGCAACGGCTCGCCGCCGAGCTGGCCACGAAAGCCGCACTGCGCGAAGGACTGTCGGTGGAACGCGCGGCCGATATCGCCCTGGCGCTCACCGCGCCGGAAACCTACCGGCTCCTGGTCGGTGAGCGCGGGTGGACATCGCAGGAGTGGCAGCGATGGGCCACGGAGGTCCTCGTCGCGCAGTTGCTCGGGGGCTGACCCGGGGTTGCCGAAGGCGGCCCGGCGTTATGCGGGAACGGGTTCGGGTCGGGTCGTCGGTTCGAAACCGGGCAGCCGCCCGTCGAGGTAGGGGATCATCAGCTGGATCAGTGGTCCGATGCCGAAGGCGTACACGACGGTGCCGATCCCCACGCTGCCGCCGAGCAGCCAGCCGGTGATGAGCACTGATGTTTCGATGCCGGTGCGGATCGTCCACACCGACCAGCCGGTCCGGGCTACCAGGCCAGTCATCAGTCCATCGCGCGGTCCTGGACCCATTCCGGCGCCGATGTAGAGAACCGTCGCGGCCGCATTCACCACGACGGCGACAATCATGGCGAGCACGCGCAGCCACAGCTGTTCCGCCGCCGGGATGAGCCACAGGCCGACGTCGACCGCCACCCCGATCACCACCACATTGCTGATGGTGCCGAGTCCCGGGCGCTGCCGCAGCGGGATCCAGGCGAGCAGGACGACAACGCCGGTCAGCGCGGTCACCATCCCGAAACTCAACGGCACGTGCCCGGCGACGCCCTGATGGAAGACGTCCCACGGATCGAGCCCGAGCCCGGCGCGGATCATCACCGCCATGGACGTCCCGTACAACCACAGGCCCACATACAGGGCGACCAGGCGGCGAGTAAGCATGCGCACCATCGTGCGCCCTACTGGACCCTGAATAAATAGCCAATCAGGGAAAACTGGCTTGGCGCTGGGCTTGAACCCTGTGCTCCGGCGCGGCGGGTGGAAGATGCCGCGCCGAACGGAACACCCATCAGCTGCGGAAGCCGCACCTCACCCTTCGTGCGTGAGCAACCACCTCTTGGCCTCGAGCCCCCACCGGAATCCACCGAGCGCCCCGCCGATCCGCAGCACCCGATGACACGGCACGAACAGCGCGGCCGCATTGCGCGCACAGGCATTGGCCGCCGCCCGGGTGGCCGCGGGCCGACCGGCCAGCCCCGCGAACTCGGTGTAGGTGACCGGCTCACCCGCGGGCACCTTGCGCAGGACTTCCCATGCGTGCGTGAGGAATTCACCCGACTGCTGACGCACCGGCACCGCGTCGATCACGGCGAGATCGCCCGCGTGATAGTCGATGACCGCGCGGGTGACCTCGCCGAGCGAATCCCGTTGCCGCAGTTCGGCCGGTCGCAGACTCGCGTGCACGAGGCCGGCCAACCCGGTCGCGTCGGCGGTCCAGCCCGAAGCCAGGACCGCGCCGTCGGCGTCGACGAGGGTGGTGAACGGTCCGATCGGCGTGCCGACCGTGGCGTAGTCGGCGTGCGTGATGCTCATGATGTCTCTTTCCGTCAGGAGTACGTGGGCAGTGGGACGGCGCCGCGCTGCACGAGCGCCGTCTTCCACAGGTGCATGGACAGGTAGGAGCGCCAGGGCGCCCAGCGTTCGGTGTCGGTGAGGTCGATGTCCGCGAGGACGGCGCCTTGGCGGACGACCAGGTCGGTGTCGAGCAGGATGTCGGGGTCGGCCAGGGAGCGCATGGTCACGTAGTCGGCGGTCCACGGGCCGACCCCGTCGAGGGCGAGCAGGTCGCGGCGCAGGTCGTCGGCGGTGCGGCCCGAATGCAGTACCAGTTCGCCGTCGGCGATCGCCCGCGCTGCCGACACGATCGCGGCGATCCGGCGAGCGGGCCCGGTCAACACCTCGGCACCGTGTTCGGCGATGGCCGCCGGCGTGGGGAACAGCAGCGGTACCGGCCCCTCGATCCGTTCACCGAGCGCCTCGACCAGGCGCGCGGTGTGGGTTGCCGCCGCTCGCACCGAGATCTGCTGCCCGATCATGGTGCGCAGCAAGAGTTCCGGTCCGTCGAGGCAACCCGGCACGCGGATGCCCGGTGTGAACGGGCTCGTGTCGCCGACGTTCGGCGTGATCCCCAATGCCTCGTCGATCCCCAGCGGATCGGCGTCGAGATCGAGCAGGTGTCGCACCCTGGCCACGGTCGGCGCCAGATCGCGCATATCCCGCAGGGCCAGCTCGGCCCGCACATGTCCCGGCCGGAAGGACAACCCGATGGTCGCGTGCCCGTGCGGCGTGCGCAGGCTGCGCGTGTACACCCCGTTCTCCCACAGCTCCATCCCCGGCACCGTGTGGGCGGACAGGAACCAGGCCAGCCAGCCGGTGTCGAGCGGTTCGCGATACGGCAGCCGCAATGTCAGCAGGCCGGGTGTGGCGGGCGCCTCCACGTCGTTGCGTGGTGAGCGGCGCGATTCGGTGCGCATCGTGGTCGGACTCACCGCGAACACCTCGCGCACGGTGTCGTTGAACTGGCGGATGCTGGCGAAGCCGGCCGCGAACGCGATATCCGACATGGGCATGTCGGTGGTCTGGATCAGCAGCCGTGCGGTGTGCGCGCGGTGCGCCCTGGCCAGCGCGAGCGGTCCCGCGCCGAGCTCGGTGGTGAGCACCCGGGTCAATTGCCGTTGTGAATAGCCCAGTGTTGCGGCGAGTTCGGGCACACCACCCCGCTCGATCACCCCGTCGCCGATCAGGCGCATGGCGCGGGCGGCCAGGTCGGCGCGCACGTTCCACAGCGGTGAACCGGGCGCGGCATCGGGCAGACAGCGCCTGCACGCCCGGTACCCCGCCTGCTGGGCCGCGGCGGCGGTGGGCAGGAACGACACATTGGTGCGCTTGGGCGTGATCGCCGGGCACGAGGGACGGCAGTAGATGCCGGTGGTGCGGACCGCGGTGAAGAACTGCCCGTCGAAACGGGAGTCGCGGGTCGACACCGCTCGGTAGCAGCGCTCGAAGTCCAAAGCCGTGATGGTCACGTTGTCCACAATGGCAGCGCGCCCGGTCCGGTGCTAGCGGAAATCGGCCACCTATTCAGCAGCAGCGGTTGGTGGGGTTCCGCTCGGCTTCGGCATAGCGTTCACGCCAGTAATCGCGTTCGGACGGGACCGGGCGGTCCGGGTGATTGCGGCGCAGATGGGCCACATACCGCTGGTAGTCCTGGCCGCCGTTGATCGCGCTGTACCACCGGGCCACCGAGCGGGCGCCCGTCCAGACGCGGTGCGCGAGGGCGCGGGCGGCCGATCCGATGGACCGCCCGCCCGCATCCCCGGCCGAACTCACGACACGTGCACCGATCCGGGCGCGGTCACCTTGCCCTCGGCGATGAGCACGTCCCACTCCTTCTGCACGTCCTTCTCCGCCTTCGTCGACACGAAACCGCTGGGGGAGAAGATCTTCGACGGCTGCTCCTCGGATTCGGAGCTGGTCACCTCACCGGTGCGGATCGCGCGCAGGCACACCAGCGCACCGACGACGGTCACGATGAGCACGAGCACCGCGAACACGATCGACAACGTGCCCTGGATGAAAGTGTTTCGGATCGCGATCTCCACCTGCTCCGGCGTCTTGGCCGTCAGACAGCCCTTGCCCGCGTCCTTGGCGGCCTGGCACAGGCTGTGCTGCTTCCAGTAACCGAGCTTGGGATCGGCGGAGAAGATCTTCTGCCAGGAGGCGGTCATCGTGACGACGAGGTCCCACACCAGCGGAATACCGGGGATCCATGCCCACTTCCACTGCCCGCGTTTGACGAGGATGGTGAGCACCACCGTCAGTGCGATCGCGGCCAGCAGCTGGTTGGCGATACCGAACAGCGGGTAGAGCGCGTTGATGCCGCCGAACGGATCGTTGACACCCATCAGCAGCACGCCACCCCAGCCGGCGACCACAAGCAGCGAACACACCCACGCGCCGACCCGCCACGACGGGTCACGGAACTTCTTGAAACCGCCGCCGAAGTTGCCCAGCGCGTCCGACACCAGGAACCGCGCGACACGAGTGCCCGCGTCGATGGTGGTGAGGATGAACAGCGCCTCGAACATGATCGCGAAGTGGTACCAGAACGCCTTCATCGATTCGCCGCCGAGGAACTTGTGGAAGACCTCGGAGATGCCGACCGCCAGCGTGGGGGCGCCGCCGGTGCGCGAGATGATCGTCTGCTCACCGACATCCGACGCCGCGTCGGCGAACAGCTCCGGCGTCGCGGGCGGACCGTCGAGACCGAGCTTGTTGGTGTAGGCGGCGGCCGTCTCCGGCGTGCCACCGGTGAGCGAGCCGGGCGCGTTCATGCCGAAGTACAGGTGCTGGTCGATGATCGAGGCCGTGATGATGGCCATCACCGCGACGAACGACTCCATCAGCATGCCGCCGTACCCGATCATCCGGGCATTCGATTCCTTGGCCAGCAGCTTCGGCGTGGTCCCCGAGGACACCAGCGCGTGGAAGCCCGACAGCGCACCACAGGCGATGGTGATGAACAGGAACGGGAACAGGCTGCCCGCGAACGCCGGACCGGTACCGCTGGAGGCGAATTCCGACACCGCGGGCGCCTTCAGCACCGGCATGGTGATGAGAATGCCCGCGGCGAGCAGCACGATCGTGCCGACCTTCATGAACGTCGACAGGTAGTCACGCGGCGCCAGCAGCAACCAGACCGGCAGCACCGAGGCGAAGAAGCCGTAGGCGATCAGGCACCAGGCGATGGTGGTGCGCGACAGGGTGAACCAGTCCGCGCCCCACTCGGTTTCCGACACCCAGCCACCGCCGACGATGGCGGCCAGCAGCAGCACGATGCCGATCGCGGACACCTCGCCGACCTTGCCCGGGCGCAGATAACGCAGGTACACACCCATGAACAGCGCGATCGGGATGGTCATCGCGATCGAGAACACGCCCCACGGGCTCTCGCCGAGGGCGTTCACCACGACCAGCGCGAGCACCGCGAGCAGGATCGTCATGATGGCCAGGATCGCGACGATCGCCGCGACGCCACCTACGGCGCCCAGCTCGTCGCGCGCCATCTGGCCGAGACTGCGACCACGCCTGCGCGTCGAGGCCCACAGCACCAGGTAGTCCTGCACCGCACCGGCGAACACCACACCGACGACGATCCAGATGGTGCCCGGCAGATAGCCCATCTGAGCTGCGAGAACCGGACCGACGAGGGGACCGGCGCCGGCGATGGCGGCGAAGTGGTGACCGTAGAGCACCCGCCGGTCCATCGGCATGAAGTCTTTGCCGTTGTCGTAGATCTCGGCCGGGGTGGCCACGTCGTCGCGCGGCTTGGTCACCTTCCATTCGATGAACCGGGCATAGAACCGGTACGCGATGATGTAGGTACACACCGCCGCGATCACGATCCACACCGCGTTCACGGATTCTCCGCGCGCTGTCGCGAGATAGGTCCACGCGCCGGCGCCGAGCACGCCGATCCCCGCGAACACAGCCTTCTTGGCGGGCGTGATCGGCGTGCGATCGACGACACCGACCGGAGGCAAGTCCGGTTCGGTCCGCAGATATTCGATGGTCGTCGCCATTGACTCAACTCCTGTACAACGCGCAGAGCCTCGGGTGAAGCATCGACAACGTAGCCGATGTGCTCTGCGCGCCGGACAGGATCACACACGGTCGCGCCCAAGATGAAATTTTGTTCAGGCAGTCATTCACCTGCGTAGGTGCCGAAGCTCCAGAGGTTGCCTTCGGGGTCTTGGGCGCTGAAGCCGCGGGAGCCGTAGTCCTCGTCGCGGAGTCCGCGGATGATGGTCGCTCCCGCGGCGGTGGCGCGGGTGTGCAGGGCGTCGGGGTTGTCGGTGACGAGGTAGATGTTGGCGACGCCGGGTGGTCGGGTGCAGAAGGGGGAGTCGTCGTCGCGGCCGGTGGAGCCGAACATGACGCCGCCGCCTTCGGGCCAGCGCAGTTCGCCGTGTTCGACGATCGACGGGTCGTCGTCGCGGGCGTAGACGGCGGTCGCCTCGAAACCGAAGGCGGTGGTGAGGAATTCGATCATGGCGCGGGCATCGGTGAAGGCCAGGCACGGCCAGATCGTGCTGCGGGTGTCGGTGGAAGTAGTCATGTCCTCAGCCTCGCGCTTCGGCCGCCCCCGGGTCTTGGACGGATGGAATCTCCTCGGCCAGCCATGCTGTCGGCGCCACACCCGCCAGTTCGGCGAAGTCGCGATTCAGGTGCGCCTGGTCGTAGTAGCCGCAGGTGGCCGCGATCTGGGCGATCGAGACATACGACGGCGTGTTGGCGAGCATGCGGCGGGCGCGTTCGAATCGGATGATCCGCGCGGCCAGTTTGGGGCTCGCACCGAATTCGGCGGTGAACTTGCGGGTGAGGTGTTGTCTGCTCCAGCCGATGCGTTCGGCGAGGGGGTTGATCGGGCAGGTGCCGCCCGTACCAACGAGAGTGCGCCATGCCCAGGTCAATTCGGCGCCGGGGACCGATTCGGTGCGGGCCGCCGCTGTGAGCGCCCGGTCGCAGGCGGCGAACCTGCTCGGCCAATCCTCGTGCGCGTGCACAGCATCGGCGAGCTGATCACCCAAAGACCTTCGCGCTTGCGAGCATTCGATCGTCACATCCCACATCTCGCTCGCGGGCATCCCGAACAGCACCCGACTGCCGAGCGGGGTGAGCTCGATGGCCACACCTTCCTGGAAACCGGTGTGCGCGATCATCGCCGGGGCGGCTTGTAGTCCGCTCAGGACACAGCGGTAGCTGCCGGGTGGTTGACGCCGATCGGTCTGCTCGACGACTTGGATCGGTGGGCCGGCGGCCACGATGAACGTCATGTGCCGCGAGGGCAGACCACGGTGCAACCCCGGTTCGTAGCCCGTCATGCGATAGCCCACGTACCGGTCGATGAACGCGGCCAGAACCGGCGCGGGGGCTGCGGTCACCACCTCCGTGGTCGCCTCCATAGTCGTCACGCTACGCCGAGGCCGAAGTGGCGGCCAGAACGATCGATATCGGCATCGCACCGATGGCGCCCGTGATCTCGAGTTCACCTCGGCGAGCCGCATCCGCCGCCGTGGCACGAGGACCTGCTAGGGCCGTGCGTCCACAGGCGGCGAAGCAGAATGTCGGACGTGGTGACCGCGGGGCCGGTCGACAGATGGTGCACTCGAATCAGCGGCGGCAAAGGTGGGATGCGAGGCGCCTGCGGTTCGCCTCGCGGAGTGTGTTGTTGAGCACGCGTCTGAGTGCTCTGGGTGGGGTAACCGAATCGAGAAGGTGCTCTCCGTGTCTCGGCGTGTGCGGTGAGATATCGCACTCGGTGATTCCGGGCGTGTGGAAACACGAGGTCAGCCGGTTAATCTTGCGCCTTCGTCCAATTCTGTAGGAGGTGTCATGCGGCGGGTTCAGTACGAGCGCAGCAGTGGTCCGGAGGTGCTCGAGGTCGTCGCGGCCGAGGTGCCGGTGCCCGGTGCCGGTGAGCTGCTGGTCCGGGTGGAGGCGATCGGGGTCACCCTGTCGGCGATCCGGCGGATCAGCGTGGCGCAGCCGTTGCGGGCCGAAGTGGCCGGTGAGGTCGTCGCCGTCGGTGACGGGGTCGACGGGTACAGCGCCGGTTATCGCGTGGTCGGTGTCTGTGACGCCGATGCCTACGCCGAATACGTGCTGCTCTCGGTCGACCAGGCCTCCGCGATTCCCGACGGCGCGTCCGCCGTCGACGCCGTCGCCCTGATGCGCAGCGGGCTCGTCGCCCTCGGCGCACTCGACACCGTCGCCCCGCGCGAAGGCGAGACCGCACTGGTCACCGCCGCCGCGGGTGGTGTCGGCCACCTCGCGGTGCAGCTGGCCCGCGTGCGCGGCGCGAGCTGGGTGGTCGCCGCGGTCTCCGACGAGAGCAAAGCCGGCTTCGTCCGTGAACTCGGCGCCGACGAGGTGTACACCTACGATCAGCTGCACTGCGGCAAGCAGGCCGACTACGCCCTCGACGGTGTCGGCGGCAGCGACCTCGGCAACACCCTCACCGGCCTCGCCGAGGGCGGCCGCGCCGTCACCTACGGCAGCAGCGGCGCGATCGACACCGAAGACCTGCTCGCGGGCGGCAAAACCCTCACCGGTTTCCGCATCGGCCGCCTCGCCCAGCGCGACCCCGCCCGCTACGAAGACCTGCGCCAGGAGGTCTGGCAGCACGACGCGTCCGGCCTGCTGCACCCCGTCGTGCACGCCGAGTTCGCCCTCGACGACGCGGCCGCCGCCCACGCCGTCATCGAGCAGCGCACCAACCTGGGCAAGGTCGTCCTCGTTCCCTGAGCTGGTCGCTGTTCCGCCTCCCCGCGACTCCGGCCTGATTCAGGTGCGTGGAGATTGTCCGGGCGAGTCAAGGTCTGCCGGGGCGGGGTCGCGGCGTAGGGGCAGACCCGTAGACTCTGATCCTTGTGAGCCTCACCCTCGGAATCGTCGGCCTGCCCAATGTCGGAAAGTCGACCCTGTTCAACGCGCTGACCAAGAACGACGTGCTGGCCGCGAACTACCCGTTCGCGACCATCGAACCCAACGTCGGCGTGGTCCCGTTGCCGGACAAGCGGCTCGACAAGCTTGCCGAGATCTTCGGCTCCGAGCGGATCGTGCCCGCCGTCGTGTCGTTCGTCGACATCGCGGGCATCGTGAAGGGCGCCTCCGAAGGCGCGGGCCTGGGCAACAAGTTCCTCGCCAACATCCGTGAGGCCGACGCCATCTGCCAAGTGGTCCGCGTATTCGCCGACGACGACGTGATCCACGTCGACGGCCGGGTCGACGCCGCCGCCGACATCGAGGTCATCGAGACCGAGCTCATCCTCGCCGACCTGCAGACCCTCGAGAAGGCCATCCCGCGCCTCGAGAAGGAAGCCCGCGTCAAGAAGGACCGCAAGCCCCTGCTCGACGCCGCCAAGGTGGCCGAGGGATTCCTCAACGAGGGCACCACCCTGTTCGCGGCGGGCAAGAAGATCGACGCCGAGCTGCTCCGTGAGCTGTCGCTGCTCACCATCAAGCCCTTCCTCTACGTCTTCAACGCCGACGAATCCGTCCTCACCGACGAGGCCAAGGTCGCCGAACTGAAGGCCGCCGTCGCCCCCGCCGACGCCGTCTTCCTCGACGCCAAGGTCGAAGCCGAACTCCTCGAACTCGACGACGAATCCGCCCTCGAGCTCCTCGAATCCATCGGCCAGACCGAACCCGGCCTGCACGCTCTCGCCCGCGCCGGCTTCCACACCCTCGGCCTGCAGACCTACCTCACCGCAGGCCCCAAGGAAGCCCGAGCCTGGACCATCCACCAGGGCGACACGGCCCCCAAGGCCGCAGGCGTCATCCACACCGACTTCGAACGCGGCTTCATCAAAGCCGAAATCGTCGCCTTCGACGACCTGGTCGAAGCAGGCTCCATGGCCGCCGCCAAAGCCGCAGGCAAGGTCCGCATGGAAGGCAAGGACTACATCATGGCCGACGGCGACGTCGTCGAGTTCCGTCACGGAGGTGCATCAGGCAGCGGCGGCAAGAAGTAGCGGCTTCGGCCGACGACCCGACGTCGGTACCCATTTCGCACTGGTTGAATCGAAGACGATCGCAGGCGATCGCGGCGGAGACGAAAGAGAACAACGTGAGTATTCAGAGCGTCGCACCACATGGCGGCTTCGCCATCGTCCCACCGGGCAAGGTCCTCGACTTCATCGATGGCGTCACGCTCCGTCAGGACACCCCGGAGGAGTACGTCCGCCAGGAGATCTTGAAGTCCCTCGTTCGCGAGTACGGGTATGACAAGGCCGACATCAGAGTCGAGTTCCCGATCAAGTTTGGCAGCCGCCGGGTGCGCGTCGACATCGTCGTCTTCCCGCCTGGTCTGAGGGCTAGCGAGCAGACCCAGTCGGCCGCGTGGCTCATCATCGAGTGCAAGAACGCCAAGGTGAAGCCATCCATGAAGAAGGATGGCGTCGAGCAGATGCTGAGCTACATGGCCGCCTGCCCGAACGTCGAAGTCGGCATGTGGACCAACGGCGAGGACATGGCGAGCTTCGCGTTCGAGGTCGACGCCTCCGGCAAGCGGGTCGAAGTCGAGATCCCTGACATCCCGCACAGCGGGGACACGACCGAGGCCGGCACCCCTCGGTTCGATCAGCTGCGCCCCGCCGCGTCAGATTCGCTGCTGTTCGCGTTCCGCCGCGCGCACAGCTACATCGCCGGCAACCAGGGCATGCAGAAGCCGGAGGCATTCTGGGAGCTGCTGAAGCTCATCTTCTGCAAGATCCAGGACGAGCGCGACTCGGCGTCCCCTCAGTTCTACGCGACTCCGAAGGAGCGCCAGAACATGACGGGTCTGATGCGGTGCGCGAGCCGTATCGGGAAGCTCTTCGAGGCCGTCACGAAGCAGTACCCGCAGATCTTCAAGGCGTCCGAGCAGATCGAGCTCGAGCCCAAGGTACTGGCTTACATCGTCACGCAGCTCCAGATGTTCTCGCTCCTCGAATCGGACGTCGACGTCAAGGGCAAGGCCTATGAGGAAATCGTCGGCTCGAACCTTCGCGGAGACCGCGGCGAGTTCTTCACGCCGCGCAACGTCTGCAACATGATGGTCGACATGCTCGATCCGGGCGACAAGGACCTCATCCTGGACCCGGCCTGCGGCACGGGCGGGTTCCTGATCGCGGCCATGAACCACGTCCTCGCGTCCGTCAAGCAGCAGGTGCGGGAGTCGGGCCGCAGCAAGCAGCTCCAGGACGAGACGCTCCGGGACCGCAAGAAGTACTTCCTCGAGAACAACCTGGTCGGGCTGGACTTCAACCCGAACCTCGTGCGCGCGACCAAGATGAACATGGTCATGAACAACGACGGGTCCGGCGGGCTGTTCCAGGCGAACTCGCTCGACAACCCCACCAAATGGACCGAAGACCTGCGGCAGCGGGATCTCATCGGCTCGGTCGACGTGATCCTGACGAACCCGCCGTTCGGGTCGAAGATCCCGATTGATGACCCCACGATCCTCGAGCAGTTCGATCTCGGCCACCACTGGGAGTACGACGACGAGCACGACGTCTGGATGAAGACCACCAAGACCAGCTCACGCCCGCCGGAGATCCTCTTCATCGAGCGCTGCATCCAGTTCCTGAAGCCGGGAACCGGACGCGCCGCGGTGGTGCTCCCGGACGGCATCCTCGGGAGCCCTGGCCTTGGATTCGTGCGGCAGTGGATCCTGACTTACGCCACCGTCCTCGCGTCGGTCGACCTGCATCCCGACACGTTCCAGCCGGGCACCAGCGTGCAGACCTCGGTGCTTGTGCTGCAGCGGAAGACCGAGCGGCAAGTGCGTGAGGAGATCGCCGCCGGCCGCATCAACGACTACGACATCTTCATGGCGATCTGCGACCACATCGGCCACGACAAGCGCGGCAACGCGATCTTCATGCGCGACGACCAGGGCTTCGAGATCGTTCAGGAGACCAAGGACGCGGTGACGACCGCGGTCGACGGCGACGGTGAGGAGAAGACTCACCTCGCCAAGGAGCGAGTGGTCGACGACAACACTCAGCAGATCGCGGAGGAGTTCAGGGCATGGCTCAGAACGCTGTGAAGATCTCGACACCGGCTCTCGTTGGCGAGGACCTCGCCCCGGAGGTCCTGTGGGCACCTGTTAGTTCGCGCGTACTCAGGCATGGCAGTCGTCGTCTTGAAGCATCCACATTTCTGACGGACGGATACGGGCTCAGGCAGGGGCTCGAGGTGTTGTCGTCGACCGTTTCGATGTCGCTGATGGCGCACGTATGGCAGCCGAATCGCTTGAAGGGATACCAGGTCGAGGACGGGAAGGGCTTACCCTTTCTCTCCGCTGGACAGGTGTTCGAGGGACAGCCGCGTGTGCGCAAGTGGCTCGCCACCGCGATGGTTCCGCGTCCCGAGAGCCGCTATCTCGAATCCGGCTGGATCATGATGTCCTGCTCAGGCGAAGTCGGCCGAGTGACAGCCGTTTACGATGAGCATCTCGACAAGGTAATCACTCACGATCTGCTGCGCGTGGTGCCTCTCGATCGAGCCGACTACGGCTGGCTCTACGCTTATATGAAAACCCCGACGTTCTTCGCGATCGCGCGAAGCTCGCAGTACGGCCACATGATCAAGCACTTGGAGCCTGGGCATGTGCTCGACATGCCCGTAGCGATGCCCGAGGCGAACGTCAGAGAACGAATCAGCGCAAAGGCGACCGAGGCTCTGCGGCTGCGACAGTCCTCTCGTCGACTCCAGGCGGAAGCGGACACTGCGTACGCGCGTCTCGTCAACCCGCAGCAGATTCCATTGGAAACATCGTTCTCGACTCGAGTGAGTGCGTCGTCGCTGACCTCGGGAAGACGCCGTTTCGAGGGCCAGTTCTATCGCTCCGATGTGCTGCACGTGGAGCAACTCGTCAAGGCTGCTGCTGTCTGCGTCCAGCCGCTGGCAGACGTGGTCGAGTCCGTCACGATGTCGCCGAGATTCAAGCGGTACTTCGGACCGAAAGGCACGACGTACAGGTCGGCGGGCGAGTTGTTCGACGTCAACCCGGCTGTGACCAAGCGCATATACGCCGGGCTTCTCGACAATGCCGAGGTGTACATGCTTCGCCCAGGGGAGATGATCATGGCTCGCTCCGGGCAGACGTACGGCCTTCTGGGTAGGACGATGGTTCTCAACGAGAACCACGCCGGGTCCTTCGGCAGCGAAGACCTGATCCGCATCGTCCCAGACCAGGCCAAAGCCAGAACTGGGTACCTCCAGACAGTGCTCAACCACGTGGAATACGGTCGGCCCCGCGTGGTTCGCTTTGCCTCCGGTACTTCGGTGCCGCACCTCGATCCGCCGGACATTCGCGAAGTATTGATACCGCGCTTCGATTCGACTCAGGAAGAGGCCATAGCCGATCTCAGCGATGAAGCCACGCGGCTCGGTGCCCATGCTGACCGTCTGGAGACTGAAGCCGTTCAGGCGGCCGAGAACGCCGTCTCCGCCCTGACTGGTCGGCACGGCTCGCTTCGCCCGCTTCACGCCGATGCGTGACTGCACGATGTGGGAGGGGCGTCATGACCGAACACGAATCCGACGCGACACGGACGTGGGGTGCGCTCGCCAACAGCCAGCGACATCCGAAAAAGTCGCACTACTCGCCATCCAGTATCTCGCATTGTCGGGTGAGGCATCCGTGCGGGGTTGCGGTTGTGCAAGAGGTCGCATGGCAGAAGCCGGAGGTTACCGTACGTGTGGAGTCGGCTGGCCGCGGGGATATCACCGTAGAGGTCGGTCCTGAGGACGATCCCGTTTCTCTTGCGGGGAAGATCAAGTCCGCAATCGAGCAGTGCGATTCCGTCAGCCCAGGGTAGTGGAGTTTCGGTTCAACCTCTCAATTCTCGGGCTTGATCTGCGCAAACGCTCGTTTATGAGTAGAACCGACGGCCTCTGATGTTCCCCCACGGCTTGGCGTCGAGTTCCGCTTCAACGTCTAGCGTCGGGCCCACCATGGTGGGGATCGGTTCACCCTCGGGGGAGCGGGCTCAGCACTCGGGGCACTGATGATCGGGGCCGCGGCGGCGCAGAGTTGATGGTGTCACTGACGTGGACCGGAGGCTCGGATGTCGAACATCAGCTTGATCAGCAGCTCGGTGGAGCGGTGTGGGACGGTGTCGGCCGGGGACGGTGTGGGGCTCGCGGTTCACGAGTACGGGCGGCCCGGTGCCGAGTTGACGATCGTGCTGGTGCACGGGCATTGCCTGCGCAGCGAGTCGTGGACCGATGTCCGGGATGCGCTGGTGCGCGAGCACCCGCGGGCTCGCGTCGTGTGCTACGACCACCGGGGGCACGGTGATTCCGGTGTGGCGCCGCGGCACACCTACAACCTCGAACAGCTCGGTGACGACCTCCACGACGTGCTCGAAGCCGTCGCCCCGACCGGCCCTGTGGTGCTGGTCGGCCATTCGATGGGCGGGATGACCGTGCTGACCTACGTGAGCCGGTATCGCGAGGAGATCGGCACGCGGATCGTCGGTGTGGGGCTCATCGCGACCGCGGCGCGCGGACTGGCCGACGCCGGTTTCGGCCGTCTCCTGCGCAACCCGCTCATCGCGGTGTTCCAGGCCTCGGTTCGGCGCGCACCGCGACTCATGCAGCGGGCGAAACTGCTGGCCTGCAAGGTTTTCGCACCGGTCGTGCGGGCCGCGGAATTCGGTGACCGAACGGTCGACCCGCGCGTGCTCACCCTGGCTCGAGCCATGCACAACGCGACCCCGATCGTGACGATGGCGAGTTTCCTCGGCGCCTTCAAGGCCTTCGACCGCACCGACGCGCTCGCCGTCCTGTCGGGTATCCCGACGTTCGTGCTGTGCGGATCCGCCGACCTGATGACCCCGCCGTCGCATTCGATCGCGATGGCCGCCGCCGTCGACTACTCGGATCTGGTGCTGATCGACGGTGCGGGGCACTCGGTGATCCTCGAGCAACCCGGCCAGGTAGCCGCCGCGATCGGCAGACTGGCCGCTCGCGCGTTCGACGCTGAAAGTGCCCTGTTCGCGTCGGCCGCATAGTGCTCGCCCGCCGCCGCGCGAACCAGTTCAGTCCGCCGTTCCACCTCGTCTACCACGGCGAGCGCGAGGTCCGGTGCGACGATGCGGGAGGCCCCGGTCTCGTCGGTGAACAATGTGGTGGTGCCGCGTCGATAGCGGCCGGTGCCCTCGCCGGGTTCGAGGAGAGCAGGCGGGCTGAGATAGACCCACCCCGCGTAGGGGTGCTGCAGGCAGCGCGTGAACTGGTCGAGGCTGGCGCGCGCGATCGTCTGCCACTCGGCCAATACGAAGGTGTGATCATCGATCAGGAGCCGGTCGGGGTGGTTCGGTGAACGCAATCGCGCCGCGCCGCCGGCCGCCGCGACCGGTCTGGTCTGCGGTGAACTGACCATCGGCGTGATCCCGGGCCCAACGTGCTCCCCGTCCCCGGAACCACGACCATCCGGCATCTTGAGGAGAACCTCACCGCACTCGATCTGAACCTGACCGCCGACGAACCGGCACCGCTGTCCGCCCGGGCAACAGCAGCGGTGTAGCCGTGGAATTCCGGTTCGACATCCAGCGTTGCCAGGGCTGTGGAACGCTTACCTCGTTATCGCTTGCTGACCGGCCCGGACGACTCGACTTTCTGTCAGCGAGTCAGTGACGCGCTGGATCTGGGCTACGAGCTCTACGGTGGGCCGGCCGCCACGTTCAACGGTGAGCGGGTGATCGTGGCTCAGGCCATTCTGTGGACCAGGGACGAGCCGACGCCGGCCGCGTAGTCATAGCATTCTGGACGAATCAGCCCACCGCACCGCCGGGCGGAACCGCCGGGACGATCGTCTTCACCGGGAGTTTGACCCGGGTCGAGCCCTGCCAGTACCCGACCGTCGCCTGTCCGGTGCCGGGATCGAGGAAGGTGCAGTTCACGTTGCCGTAGGCGGTGCTGCCCGCAGGGGCTGAGGTTTGGAAGGAGTCGCTGACCCAGCGGCCCTGATAGTTGGGTGAGCCGCCGATCGCCGTGTAGTCGAATTCGCGGTAGGTGCCGCTGGTATCGGCGCTGTTCTCGACGGACATGTCGCAGGCGGCGGTCCGGCCGGCGGGGATGTAGACCTGCCAGCTGAGGGTGACGGTGCCGGAGACGGGGCTGGTGATGTTTCCGTCGACGCCGTTAGTGGCGTGCGCGGTGGGGGCGAGGGCTGTCAGGGCGGCAAAGCCGGAGATGAACAGGGTTGTCGTCGCGAAACTCTTGATCGGCATCGGGGCTCCTACGGGGTGGATTGTGCGTAGATCAATCCAACGTCGTAGGAGCGATCGGAGATACGGACCCGAGGGTGGTCGGCGCTGTACACGGGGGTCCGCGTTCACCACCTAGGTGTGACCGCCAGGGCTCCATAGGGGCGCGAGGTGTCGGAAGCAGGTGGGGTGAGGCGGTCGAGTTCGGCGAACCCTGCCGCGGACAGGGCTGCGGCGAAGGTGTCGACGGGCCAGCGGTAGGCGGTTGTCACCTTGTGTGGAAACGGTTCGACAGCGGTTTCATCGGTGAAGAAGCCGACGACGAGCCGACCCCCGGGGCGAAGAATTCGCCGGAGTTCCGCCAGCACGCCAGGGATTTCGTGCGGCGGCAGATGGATGAGGGAAAACCACGAGAGCAAGCCGGCAACGGATTCGTCCGGCGCGTCCACGGCGCGGATCGAGCCGACCTCGAACGGAATCCCGGGGTAGGTCGCGCGGGCGTGCTCGATGAATTCGGGGACCATGTCGAGGCCCTCGGCCGCGATACCGGCTTCGGTGAGGATGTGTGTGAAATGCCCCGGCCCGCAGCCGAGGTCGAGGACGGGGCCCTCGGTGAGGTGGCGGAGGACGAAAGCGGAGTCCTCGGGATCGACGGCGGCGGGAAAGCCGCAGACCTCGATGTAAAGCTCGTGCAAGTCGCTGTAGGCCGCGCGGACGGTGTCATCAACCACGATGCGACCGTACCAACGCGAAACAGGGCGGTCGGTCTGTTGTTCGTTTGTGCGGAGGGGGACAGGGTAAGGCGGGAAGCGAGGAACCGACAAGCCAGACGAAGGGACCCGACCATGCCGATCAGGCCTGTCCGCCGCATTGCCCGCACGCTGCTGGGGACGACGTTCATCGCCACCGGAGTGAACGGTTTGATGAATCCGAAGCCGCGTGCCGAGGCGGCCGCCGCCCTTGCCGACAAGGGGCGCGACAGCCTGCCCGACGCGCTGGCCGCCAAGGTCCCCGACGACCCCGGCAAGATGGTGCAGATCAACGCGATGGTGCAGGTGGCCGGTGGTCTGCTGCTGGCGAGCGGTCGCGCACCCCGGCCCGCCGCCTTCCTGCTCGCCGCGACCGTCGTCCCGGGCACCGTCACCGAACAGGACTTCTGGTCCGAATCCGACCCCGATCGCAAGGCGGTGAAGCGGGCGGGGTTCCTGAAGGACCTCGGCCTGCTCGGCGGCCTGATGATCGCGGCGGCCGACACCGAGGGCAAGCCGTCGCTGGGCTGGCGGGGTCGCCGTGCCGCCCACAAGCTGATGGATCGCAGCCCTGGCCTGGCCGAGCAGGTGCGCGACGAAGGAGTGGTTGTCCTCGACGCCGCCAAGACGCGCGGGTCGCAGCTTGCCGAGGTCGCCAAGGAACGCGGCCCCCAGCTGGCGGAGCTGGCTCGCGCCCGCAGCGAGCAATTGGCCGAGCTGGCCAGGGAACGTGGCCCGCAGATCGCCGAAGCCGCCCGCGAACGTGGTGCGCACCTCGCGGAGGTCGCCCGCGACCGGGGGCCGGAGGTGGCCGACGAGGCGCGCGGTCGAAGCTCGCACCTGGTCGAGATCGCCAGAGAGCGCGGGGCGCAGTTGGCCGAGGTCGCCAGGGAACGGGCCGAGATCGCGCGCGAACGTGGCGCGGAGGCGGCCGAAGTAGCCCGGGAACGTGGCGCGGAGGCGGCCGAAGTCGCCCGGGAACGTGGCGCGCGGGCGGCCGAGGTCGCGCGTGAGCGTGGCGAGGAAGCCAAGGTTCGCGGCAAGCGCGCCGCCAAGCTCGCGCGCAAAGAGGCCAAGATCCGCGGTAAGTACGCCGCCGAGGTTGCCCGTGAACGCGGTGAAGAAGCCAAGATCCGTGGCAAGCACGCCGCCGAACTGGCCCGCGAACGCGGTTCGGAGCTGACCAACGGCAAGCGCCGCCCGCTTCCCTCCGCAGCCGCCGACCTCGCCGACCTCGTCGAAAAGACCACCGCCACAACGGCATCCGCCGTCCGCGAGCGCTCCGCCCGCCGTTAGAATCCGGCGAAGGCCGTAGCGGCGACGGCTGGCTGCCGCTCGACTACCGCACCGCAGCACCCAACCGCCGCACCGCCCCGAGCCGGTGCGGCGGTTGTGTGTTGCCAGCTGTTGGAGACCGAACCCGCGTGGCAGTTGGTTGCCCCCGATCCGACCGCCTTGCCGCCGTGAACCTTTGGGACAACGCACAACGATCTGCCCCGATATCCGTGGTCTGTCGGACCGGTCCCGCATGGCGGACCATGGAACTCGCGCGGGAGATCGGGTAATCCCGGCGAATCGGGTTTGATGCCGCGCTCAGGTGTGAATACTGGGCTTTCGCAGTTGTTTCGGAGAGTGGGATTCATCAGATGTTGTCCGGTCGTGAAACGTCCAAGCCGTATGCCGTTCGAGTCGCGTTGGTCGCGGCGGCGGTGACGATCGGGGTGCTCGGTTCGGCGGGCCAGGCGGCCGCGCTACCGGGCTCGGGTTCGGCGAGCGGGTCGGCCGATCTGGCGACCGGGTCGGCCACCGGTTCGGCGAACCTGGCGACGGGTTCGGCGGCGGGCTCCTCGGATACCGGTGCCGCGGGTGGCTACTTCGCCTGGCAGTCGTCGCAGTTCCTGAACAACACCCTGCGGTTCCTGCTGTCGCTGCCGCAGGGAAACCTCCGGTAGGCCACCTACTTCCAGGCCTTTTCCCAGCGCTCGGCGGCCCAGTCGCGCACATCGGGGCTCACCAGGATCGCGGGTAGCAGCAGGGCGAAACCGATCACGAGCACCGCGAGCCGCACCCACACGCTGAGTTCGGCGAGCGCGCGCAACAACGCGGGCAGCACGCACAGTGCCGCGAGGACGACCAGGATGATCGCGGCGAGGTTGCGGCCGGGGCCGGCGATCAACGCCGCGCAGGTACCGAAGCACAATCCGAGTACCAGCCCGACGACGCCGACGAAGTAGTTGTCCCAGGCCAACCAGCCTGGGCGCGCTGTCCGTTGCGTGGCCACGGCCGCAGCTTAACTCGAGCAGCTACTGGTTTGCGGCGTCTCGGACGGAGCCGTCGAGAAGCGGGCAGAAGGTGACGAGCGACCATTCCCGCCGGGGCACGATCGAGTCGTGCACCTGCATGGTCATCGCTACGGCGGCGCCGGTCTCGGGGTGCCGGAACCGCTGCACGGGCCGGTCGAGGTGGGAGGGCACGTCGGGCTCGGTGGTCCAGAACCGTTCCCATTCCTCGGCGACCGCGCAGGCCGCGAAGAGCCGGTCGATCCGCTCCTTGGGCACGACGCCGGGACTCATCACCCGGAATCCGTAGACGCACAGGTGAACCTGCTTGTCCCAGTCGAGCATCACCTCGCGTGAACGCGGGTCGAGCAGCATCCATTCCAGCAGCGTGGTGCTGGTGTCGAGGCCGGGAAAGTACCGATTCCAGGCCGAATTCGTGGCGACCACATCGTAGGTCGTGTACATCTGCAGGCTGGCTGGATACGAGATCGAGTTGAGCAGCACGAGATCGGCGGTGGGGATGTCGCTCGGGATGTCGGCCGCCGGGCTGCCGTAGCGGTCGGCCAGCGACAGCGACACCAGGTGATCGCGGAAAAGGGCCGGCACGTCGAGCGCGTCGAACAGTGCGGTGAGCGCCTCGAGGGTCGGTGTGCGCGAACCCTGTTCGATCTTCTGGATCAGGGCGGGGGAGATGCCCGCCCGCGCGCTGAGTGCGACGCGGGTGAGGCCTGCCGCCTCGCGACGTTCGCGCAGGTACCTGGCGATCGCCAGGTGCGGGTCTTCCACGTCCGGTCCTCTTTCCTGCGGTGGGACAAACTGGGACAGTCGTCTAGCTTGACCGACCGTACGGCGTTCGCGAAAATTCTTACAGCCGGGCGGGGCAGCGCCGGGCTGTCCATCAGTAGTTCCGGAGCGGAACGGTCGCCGGAGGGGACGGCACGCGTGGTTGTCGCGCGCGCCGAGAGCGCCGTCGCCTGTCGAGGCGTCGATACCCGGGTGGCGCAGGGGTCCACCCGGTGATCACGACCCGCGTCCGCTCCGGGACCGCGCTGCGAGATTCTTCCGTATACCGGGAACCGCCGGCCCTCGCGATTCGTCTAATGAAGCAGAGACCGATGAAAGCGGGGGGCGATGACGCAGCTGCAGACCGGGCGGACCGGGCGCGGTTCCAGATGGATCCTAGGTATTTCCGGGGTGCTCGCGGCCACGGCGGTGCTGGTCGCCGGGCTGGTGTGGTGGCAGCACGACTGGGGTGAGCCGTTCCCGGCCCTCGACAGCGAACACCTCGACGAACAGCAGATCGCGCTGGTCGACGTGTTGCGCCGCGAATACGAGAAGCCAGGTGACGGACCGAAGTACGCCGAGGGCGTGAAAGAGGCGTGGTGCGCCGACTTCGTCAGTTGGACCATGCGCGAAGCGGGCAGGCCACTGAGCAACCCGAACTCCGGCTCCTGGCGCATCCCCGGGGTGTACACGCTGCAGGAGTACTACGAGACCGTCGGCCGCTTCACCCGGCCCGACGTGGGTTACCGGCCGCGCACCGGCGACGTGGTGCTGTACGGCCCCGACAGCCCGCTCGGTCAACACACCAACATCGTGTTGAAGGCCGAGGGTGACGCGATCACCACCATCGGCGGCAACGAGATGGGCACCATCCGGATCCGTACCATCAAGGTGAGCGAAACGCCCGACCTCGTGGGGTACGGACGATTCTGAAAGTTACTGTCGCGCAAGGTAACCGACCCCACCGGCGCGGCACGACCGGGCCGGTGCACGTACGATGGTTCACGCGGCGCCCGGCAGCGCCGCAGCCGACCCCTCCGTCCTGCTTCCCCCTCATCGGCAGGACGGGGGAGTTGCGCCGACACCTGGCCGCGCACACCGATCCCGTACCGTGTTCGATGTGCGTGTGAAGGTGACCGGAGAAGCACGTCGTGACCCGAAGCGGATCGAGTACGCCGATTTCGGCGAGCGATTCGTCAGGTACGCGGTGACCGAGGACCGGATCGCCGCCGCCGTCGCGGGCATGACCGGGCGTGGTGTGCAGATCGGTCCGTTCTCCCTCGGCCCGGCGGGATTGGCAGGCTTCGCCGCCGAAGGCACCCTCGGTACCCCGGTGGTCACCCGCAATCCTGGCGACGCGCTCACCTTCGGCGTGAAGGTGCCCCTGAAACTCGCTGTGAACCTGATTCTCGGTGGCCGCAAACTCGGCGTGGCCGCCCTCGTCGAGATCGCCCTCACCCTGCACGCCCGCACCGCCGCACCACTGCTCCTCGTCATGGACGTCGGCACGGTGACGGCCAAGGACGTGAGTTTCACCCTGCGTGCCGAGGCCATCGACACCGCCTGGGAAATGCTGCTCGACCCCATCGCGGGCCTCGTTCAGCGCGAGGTCGCGGGCCGGGTGAACGCCATCATCAGCGATCCCAAGGCCCGAGCCGAGCGGGTGTTCGACATCGAGGCGATCCTCGACGGCTACCGCTCCCCGCACCGCAACGACACCGTGTTCGACTGGATCGACCACCGCGAATTCGGTCTGCGCTTCTTCACCCAGATCGTCACCCGCGACCGCGTGCACAGCGTGGTCGCCCAGATGGCGGGCGGGGAGATCGCGATCGGACCGCTGTCGGAGGGCCCGCGCGGCGCGGCGACGGTGACCGTGCGTGGCGCGATCGAGCAGCCGCGGGTGGTCGAGCGCGGCGCGGCCGTGCCCGGCGAGCTGCGGGTGTTCGACATGACCCTGCCGGTCGGCCTCGACATCACCGTCGACGTGCTCAAGGCCAACCACTACCGCGCCGACCTCGAGATCCCCCTCGTCCTCACGGCGCGCGCCGCCGAACCGCTGCAGATCGTGATCGAGGTGCCGCCGCCCGCCATCGAGGACATCTCGATGGAATTCACCGCGAAGGGTTTGCGCGCCGCGACGCTCGCTCGGCTGGCAGGCATCAAGAAACAGGTGATGGCCCAGGTCGTCGCCGTGGTGAGTACCGAGCTCGCCGACCCGTCGGGCCGGACCATCGACGTCGGCGCCGCCATCGACGGCGCGACCTGAGCTGTGACCGATGGTGCTGCTGTGATTACTGGGTCTAGCGGTGCCGGTGTGAGCTGTGGTGAAATGAGTCGCACGTTCTAGGCTCCCGGCGCGTACGGGGTTGACGCGCCGGGCTCGCTTGCCGGTTGTGGTCGGGTTGCGCGAAGGAGTCCTGTCATGCGTTCTGTTCCGGTCACCCGGCGTGAGTTCTTCGGATTCGCCGCCGCCGCGACAACTCTCGGCCTCGGACTGGCTGCCACGCCTGCCGCGGCCCAGTCCTACGGCACCCTCGTCGACTATGCCGCGGGCGTCCCCTCGGCCGCGGCGATCAAGGCCGCGGGCCACATCGGTGTGATCCGCTACGTCTCCGACCGCAGGCCGGGTGCGGAATGGATGGAAGGCAAACCGCTGCTGCCCGGTGAAGTGGAAGACCTGTGGGCGCACGGGTTGTCGATCGTGTCGAACTACCAGTTCGGCAAGGGCCCGACAGCCGATTGGCGCGGTGGCCTCGAAGCGGGCAAGCAACATGCCGAACGCGGCTGGGAACTGCACACGGCCGCAGGCGGCCCGGACACCGCCCCGATCTACGCCTCGATCGACGACAACCCCTCCGAGCAGGAGTTCGACGAGATGATCGCGCCCTACATCGAGGGCTGGCAGTCGGTGCTCGGCCCCGAGCTGGTCGGCATCTACGCCAACACACCGACCATCGACCGCGCCCTCGCCGCGGGTCTCGGTTCCTGGTTCTGGCAGCACAATTGGGGCACCCCGAGAGGTTTCGTGCACGACAACGCCCATCTGCACCAGTTCGAGATCGACAAGCGCGCCATCGACGGCGTCGGTGTCGACGTGAACACCGTGCTGGCCTCGGACTACGGCCAGTGGTGACCCCCTGAAACAACTCGAGCCCGGCGCCGTTCGTGAGAACGAGCCGGGCTCGAGTGCTGCTTTGCCTAGACGGTGAAGAAACCGAGGGTCGGCATGAAGTTGCAGGTGCGCGGGGCGGCGCCCTCGGCGGCGGTGGTCAGCGACCCGGAGATCACCGCGACCACCCGGCCGTGACCGGTGTTCGCGATGGTCGACAGCGTGGCGGGCCCACCGGGGTTGATCTTCGCCTCGTCGGTGAGCGTCTGCACGCCCGACTGACGGGTGTCGAGGTTGAGCCACTGCACCGTCATCGGCGGGTTCTGTTCGGCTGTCGGCGCCTTGGTGCCGAGCGCGGTGAACACGAAACCGGCCTGCCCGGCGGCGGGGCCGGGCGGGGGCAGCTGCGCCGGACCGGGGACCGCGAGCGCGGTGCCGACCGAGTCGGCGCCGTCACCGATGCACGCCTTGCCGATGGTCGGGTACAGGAACTGCGCGATGACCGGGCCGTTCTCGGGGATGTCGGGTCCGCCGCCGCCGCTGCCGTCGAGGAAGGTGATGATCCGCTCCAGCGTCGCCTTGATGGCGGGCGGCAGATTCATGGTCGCCAGCAGCATCCGCGCCTGATCGAGCAGGGCGGTCTGCGGGCTCGCGACATCGGCGGGACCGGCGATCAGGCCGGTCACAGCGGGCGCGAAAGCGGCGAGCGCGTCGACCGGGACGCCCTCGGGCACCATCGGCACGCTGACCGGGGCCGCCTGCGCGGCGGGCGCGGCCGTTGTCGACGCGGGCACGGCGAGCATGGCGCCTGCCGCGAGGGCGAGAGCGGTCGTTGCGATCCGCGATGCTCGGCTACGAAGCACTTGTCCAGCCGTCCTTACCTCGGTGTTGCGATGGGCGAGGGTTGTCGGTCCCCATGACGGGGTCACTCTAAGGACAACGCTGCCGTGTTGTACAGCCGCCGGGCCCGTGAAGGCATCCCGGCCGAAAATACTCTGCATCGAAGTTAGCCCTGCAAGGTGTTACCCGTGGGGACGTTGATGCAACTGTGACCAGCAGTGTCGCGCAGCGAAAACTGGATCCCTGGTTTTCGGCCCGCCTCGATTCTGGAGCGACGGAGCGAAGGAGCGAAGCGACTGAGCGGAGGAGTGAAGAATCGAGGCCCGCCAGGGCCGAAAACCCGCGGCGCCAGCCGCCAAACTATTGTGATCTGGCACCGCGTACGCGCCATTTCATACGACCGAAAGCACGGCCTTGAACCGACACCTCCGATGGGCTCTCGCGCTGCTCGGACTGTCCGTGCTCGCCCGGCTGGCCTGGATGCTGTTCGCGCCCAACGGGCTCAACGTCGTCGACCTGCACGTGTACGTCGACGGTTCGGCCTCGCTGCTCACCGATCGTCTCTACGACTTCACCTACGCGGAGAAGACACCCGACTTCCCGCTGCCGTTCACGTATCCGCCGTTCGCCGCGCTGGTCTTCTTCCCCCTGCACTACCTGCCGTTCCCGGTGGTCGCGGTCGGCTGGATGCTGGCGACCGTCGCCGCGCTCTACGGCGTGATCGCGATCAGCTTCGAACTGCTGCTCGGTAAGGAGACGGCGCGGGAGACGAAGTGGGTCACCGCCGCGGTCGGCTGGACCGCGCTCGGTGTGTGGCTCGAGCCGGTGCGCACCACCATCGATTACGGCCAGGTGAATGTGTTCCTGGTGTTCGGCGCGATGCTCGCGGTGCGCAGCTCGCGGTGGTGGGTCTCCGGTGGGCTCGTCGGTGTGATCGCGGGGATCAAATTGACGCCTGCGATCACCGGCCTCTATTTCGTTGCGCGGCGTCGGTGGGCGACGGTGGTGTGGTCGGCGGCGGCATTCGGCCTGACGGTCGCTGTGAGTTTTCTCATCAATGCGCACGAGGCGAAGCGCTATTTCGGCACGCTCCTCGGTGACGCCGACCGGATCGGCCCGGTGGGTTCGGTGTGGAATCAGTCGTTGCGTGGCGCGTTGAGCCGCATCCTCGGCTACGACGTGGGTTCGGGTCCGTGGTGGATCGCGGGCGTGCTCGTCACCGCCGTGCTGGCGTTCCTGGCGTGGCGTACTCTCGGCCCCGACGACCGGCTCGGCACCCTGGTGCTCGTGCAGCTGTTCGGCCTGATGATCTCGCCGATCTCCTGGTCCCACCACTGGGTGTGGTTGATCCCAACTGTGTTGTGGCTGCTCTACGGCCCGCTGAAGGCCGAGCGGATGGCGCGCGTGCTCGCGGGCTTCTGGGTGCTGACGATGCTGGTCGGCGTGCCGTGGGTGCTGTCGTTCGCGCAGCCGACGATCTGGGAGATCCCGCGTCCGTGGGTGCTGGCCTGGCTCGGCGCGGTGGATGTGATCGGGGTGTTCGTGCTGCTCGGCTGGCTGGTGTGGCACGGGCGCGACACACTCGCCGCGCAGGTGCGTGGCCGTCGTGCGGTGGAGGTTCGGGCGGGCTGACTCAGCCCGCGACGATGTCGTCGATCACGTGCGCCATCGCCGTGTCCTGCCCGGTGAGCCCACCCGCCGAATGCGTGCTGAGCGTGAAACGAATTGTGCGCCAACGGATATCGATGTCGGGATGATGATCGGCCTGCTCGGCGGCGGCGGCGACCTTGCGGACGAGTTCGATGCCGTCGAGGAAACTCGGGGCTTTCACCGTCCGGGTGATGGAGTCGCCTTCGCGCGACCAGTCCGGCAGCGTGGCCAGGGCGATGGTGATCTCGGGGTCGGAGAGCAGCGAATTACCCATAACTGCAGTTCTACGCCTCATCCGGGCAGGGCGCATCGCCCGTCGTCGGATGCTCAGGCGGCGCGCGCCTGTTTCAGGGCCTTTTTGAGATGTTTACCGCTCAGACCGGCGGCTTCGGCCTTCTTCATACGCATGATGACGACGGGGCATTTGAAGCAGCGCGTCTTCTTCCGGCAGCACTTTTTCTTCGGCTTGAGGCTGGAAACCTTCTTCGCCTTTACCTTGCCCACGCGGGTTAGCTTACCCTAAGTACAAAGGCTGACACGTGCCCGCCACTTCGGTACCGGTAGTCTGGAACAGGCCGCGAGCAAGATTCATGCGTGCCAAATACATCAACAGCAGGAGGATCCAGGCGTGTCGTCTACACGCGATTTCCGCAACGTCGCCATCGTGGCCCACGTCGACCACGGCAAGACGACCCTGGTCGACGCCATGCTTCGTCAGTCGGGCGCGTTCGCTGAGCGAGCCGAACTGGTCGACCGAGTCATGGACTCCGGTGACCTCGAGCGCGAGAAGGGCATCACCATTCTCGCGAAGAACACCGCCGTCCACCGGCACCATCCCGACGGTTCCGTCACCGTCATCAATGTCATCGATACCCCCGGCCACGCCGACTTCGGTGGTGAGGTCGAACGCGGCCTCTCCATGGTCGACGGTGTCGTCCTGCTCGTCGACGCGTCCGAGGGTCCGCTCCCGCAGACCCGTTTCGTGCTGCGCAAGGCGCTCGCGGCCAAGCTGCCGGTGATCCTGGTCGTCAACAAGACCGACCGCCCCGACGCCCGCATCGCCGAGGTCGTCGAGGAGTCGCACGATCTGCTGCTCGACCTGGCCTCGGATCTCGACGACGAGGCCGCCGAAGCCGCCGAGCTCGCGCTCGACCTGCCGGTGCTCTACGCCTCGGGTCGTGAGGGCAAGGCGTCCAAGGAGCAGCCGGAGAACGGTCAGGCGCCCGCCGCCGAGAACCTCGACGCGCTGTTCGACGTGCTCATGGAGTACATCCCGGCGCCCAAGGGCGACCCGGAAGGCCCGCTGCAGGCCCACGTCACCAACCTCGACGCTTCGGCCTTCCTCGGCCGTCTCGCGCTGGTTCGTATCTTCAGCGGTGAGCTGCGCAAGGGCCAGAACGTGGCCTGGATCAACGCCGACGGCGTGAAGACCGTCAAGATCACCGAGCTGCTGCAGACCGTCGGTGTGGAGCGTCTGCCCGGTGAGGTCGCCGTGGCCGGTGACATCGTCGCCATCGCGGGCATCTCCGACATCATGATCGGCGACACCCTCGCCGACGTGGAGAACCCGGTCGCGCTGCCGCGCATCTCGGTCGACGAGCCGGCCATCTCGGTGGTCATCGGCACCAACACCTCGCCGTTGGTCGGCCGGGTGCAGGGCCACAAGCTCACCGCCCGCATGGTGAAGGCGCGCCTGGATCAGGAACTGATCGGCAACGTGTCGCTGCGCGTGCTCGACATCGGCCGCCCCGACGCCTGGGAGGTGCAGGGCCGTGGTGAGCTGGCGCTGGCCATCCTGGTCGAGCAGATGCGCCGCGAGGGCTTCGAGCTCACCGTCGGCAAGCCGCAGGTGGTCACCAAGCAGGTCGACGGCAAGGTGCACGAGCCGTTCGAAGAGCTGACCATCGACTGCCCCGACGAGTACCTGGGTGCCATCACCCAGCTGCTGGCCGCCCGCAAGGGCAAGATGGTGCAGATGAGCAACCACGCCGCCGGCTGGGTGCGCATGGAGTTCATCGTCCCGTCGCGTGGCCTGATCGGCTTCCGCACCGTGTTCCTCACCGAGACCCGCGGCACCGGCATCGCCAACGCCGTGTCCCACGGGTACGCGCCGTGGGCCGGTGAGATCCGCGCCCGCCACACCGGTTCGCTGGTGTCGGACCGCGCGGGCTCGGTCACTCCGTTCGCGATGATCCAGCTGGCCGACCGTGGTCAGTTCTTCGTCGAGCCGGGCGCGGAGACCTACGAGGGCCACGTGGTCGGCATCAACCCGCGTGCCGAGGATCTCGATATCAATGTGACCCGCGAGAAGAAGCTGACCAACATGCGCAGCGCGACCGCGGACACCTTCGAGACCATGGCCAAGCCCCTGCAGCTCGATCTCGAGCTGGCGATGGAGTTCTGTGCCGGCGACGAGTGCGTCGAGGTCACCCCCGAGGTGGTCCGCGTGCGCAAGGTCGTGCTCGGTGCCAACGAGCGGGCGCGTGACCTGTCGCGTCGCAAGGCCCGCGACAAGGCCGCCGCAGGAACATAAGCGGCTGGCGCCGCGGGGCGGTTGGACGGTACTCGGTACCGTCCAACCGCCTTTTCCGTGCTCGAATCCCGGGGCGCCCGCCGAAGACCGATCCCGTAGAGTGCGGGACGTGGTGAGTCCGGGGTGGTGCGCAAGGTTGCGCGTGTCGGTGCTGGCGATGATCGCCTCGACGGTGGTCGTGGCCGGGTGCACCGCGAATCCGCCGCCGCCGATCGAGAGCACCGATTCGCCCAAGACCACCCAGGCCAAGCCGGGCAAGAACACCGTCGTCGTCGCCATCGACGACATCGGGATCGGATTCAATCCGCATCTGCGTTCGGATCAGTCGCCCGCGACCAACGCGGTGAGTTCGATGGTGTTGCCGAGCCCGTTCCGGCCGGTGCCCAATCCAGCCCACCCAGGTGTGGTGGATTTCGTGCCCGACTCGGCGCTGATCGTGTCGGCCGATGTGACCTCGCAGGAACCGTTCACCATCACCTATACCCTGCGCAATCAGGCGAATTGGTCCGACGGCGCGCCGATCGCCGCCGAGGACTTCCGGTTCCTGTGGCAGCAGATGATCTCCCAGCCCGGTGTGGTAGATCCGGCGGGGTACCGGCTGATCTCCGACGTGGCGTCCTCGGGTGGGGGCAAAACGGTCACTGTGACGCTGACCCAGCCGTACCCGGCATGGCGTGAGCTGTTCGCGAACCTGCTGCCCTCGCATCTGGTGAAGGACTCCCCGGGTGGGTTCACCAGCGGGCTCGTGGACCGAATTCCGGTGTCGGGCGGCAACTTCACGATCAAGTCCGTGGATCGCGGGCGCGACGAGATCCTGCTCGAACGCAACGACCGATTCTGGGGCACCCCCGCCGCACCCGATCAGATCCTGTTGCGGCGCGGTGGCTCTCCCTCCCAGCTCGCCGAATCCCTGCGCACCGGCGACGCGCAGATGGCGCTGGTGCACGGCGGGGTCGCCACCCAGGCGCAACTCGCCGCCATCCCGTCGGTGCGCACGACGATCATGCCGCAGGCGCGGGAACTGCAACTCACCCTCAACGGCCGCTCCGGCGACCTGATCGACGTGCGGGTGCGCAAAGCGCTGCTCGCCCTGCTCGATCCAGCCCTGCTCGCCACCGTCGGTGCGCAGAGCGGTGGCTGGGTGGAACCCGCTCGCGCCCAGGTACTTCCACCGTCGAGCCCCGGCTATCTGCCGACCGCCCCGCCTCGGCTCAGCGCCGACGAGGCGTTCGCCCTGCTGGCCGAGGCCGGTTTCGGGCGGGCACCGGAGACGCCGCAGACGAGTTCGCCCACTTCGCCCGCACCGCAGCCACGTTCGGTGGCGCGCAACGGCAAGGGCTTGTCGGTGCGCATCGGCGCGGTCGCCGAGGACGAGGCGGCACTGGCCGTCGCCAATACCGCCGCCGACCAATTGCGCAGTGCCGGAATCGATGCCACCGTGCGCGGCATTCCCGCCGACGAACTGTACGGTCGCGAACTCACCGAGTCGTCGGTCGACGCGATCGTCGGGTGGGAACTCGCGGGCGGTGACCCGGCGACGGTGCTCGCCTCCCGGTACGGATGTCCGCCGGTGGAGCCGCCGGGTGCCGACGGCCCGGTGCTGGCCGCGGCCGAGGCCTACCGGCAGGCGCCGAGCAATGTCGGCGGCGTCTGCGATCCGGGCTTGCAACCGTCGATCGACGAGGCGCTGCGCGGAATCGACGTGGGCCGGATCGTCGCCGAGGCCGAGCCCAAGCTGTGGGAACTGTCGACGGTGCTGCCGATCGTGCAGGACAACGTCGTCGCGGCGGCGGGCCCGCGTGTGGACGGTGCGTCCCTGTCGGGCGCCATCCAGGTCGGCATCTTCGGTGATACGGCACAGTGGCGGAGGATCCCATGACGCGCGAGACCGGCGGCCTGCTCCTGGTGCACGCCCACCCCGACGACGAAACCCTCACCACCGGTGGCACCATCGCGCACTACCGCCGTCGCGGTGTGCCGGTGACAGTGGTGACCTGCACGCTCGGTGAGGAAGGTGAGGTCATCGGCGAACGCTGGGCGCGCCTGATCGCCGCCGAGGCCGACCAGCTCGGCGGCTACCGCATCAGCGAACTCACCGCCGCCCTCGCCGCGCTCGACGCGGGCGAACCGTTGTTCCTCGGTGGGCCGGGTCGCTGGCGTGATTCCGGGATGGCGGGCACGCCGTCGGCCGAGCATCCGCGCGCGTTCGTGAACTCCGGTGACGCGGCGGTCGACGAACTCGTCGCGGTGCTGCTGGAACTGCGCCCGCGCGTGGTCGTCACCTACGACCCGCGCGGCGGCTACGGCCATCCCGACCACATCCGGGCACACCACGTCACCACCGCCGCCGTGGCCGCGGCCGCCGAACAGGGCTACGACGTGCCCAAGTTCTACTGGACCGTCACCGACGCCGACCTGCTGCGCCAGCACACCGCCGCCCTCGCCCGCCGCACCGTCGACGGGCTGCCCGGCGCGCTGCCGGAAGGGTGGCGGTTGCCCGTGGAGGCGGAGCTGGCGGCGATGTCGACCACCGCCGGGGTGAGCACCGTGGTCGACGTGTCGGACGTGCTCGGCGCCAAGCGTGCGGCCATGCGCGCGCACGCCACCCAGGTGACCCTCGCGCCGAGCGGCCGGGAGTTCGCGCTGTCGAACAACATTGCGCTGCCCGTGCTGCCGGAGGAACATTTCACCCTGGTGCGTGGCACCCGTGGGCCGGTCGGCGACGACGGGTTCGAGCACGACCTGTTCGCCGGCCTCGAATGAGCCGACCGGCCGAATAGACTCGCCCGCATGGTGACCTCCGACCAGTCCACCGCGCGCCGTGGCGTGCGTCTGCCCGCACCGCCCGATCCCCTCGTCGCCGGGCTCATCGTCGTGTTGCTCATGGTCGACGCACTCATCACACTCGCGCTCGAGGTGCTGTTCCTGCCGCTGTACATCGGGTCGATGCCGCTGCCGATCGCGGCGCTGGTGGCCGGAGTGGTGAATGTCGGTCTGGTGTACGGGATGGCGAGCGTCACCGATCGGCTCGGTTTCGTCTTCGCGCCGATCGTGTTGTGGCTCTTCGGTTTCCTGCTGTGCGCTTCGCGCGGTCCGGGTGGTGACGTGATGCTCGGCAACGACGGCCGCACCCTGCTGCTGCTGGCCTGCGGGGTGCTCGCGCCCATGGGTTACCTGTATTCCCGGGCGAATTCGCCCCGCGCCCGCCGAGCGGGCTGATCATCCTCGACGGGTCTCGATCCCATCGAGGATGAGGTCCAGTTCGCGGGTGAACTTGTCGAAGACGGCCGGATCGGGCTTGTCGCGCAACCGCGCGAGCTGGTCGGTGTAGCGCTGGTGCAAGCGGGGGAACGGACGGGCGGCGGCCTCGCTGGCGGCCAGCACCTGGGTGGCCCACTGTTCGCTGGACAGGCCGCTTTGCGCGATCGTCATCAGCATGGCGGCCTCGCCGCCGCAGGAGCCGACGACGAACTGGAAGACGGCGTTGCCCGCGATGTCGACCACGTCGTCGGGCAGGCCCGCGGCGTCGAGGATCGCGATCATCGAGTCGGTGAGCCGCATCATGTTGGGGCCGAGGTACATCAGCGCGGCGGTGCTGAGCACGACGGTGATCCACGGGTGCGCGAGCAGGGTCTTACGCACTCCGGCGGCTTGTTCGTGCATCACCTCGCGCCAGCGGTCGCCGTCGGGGGCCGGGACGGGAACCTCGCCGATCACCTGGTCGACGACCAGTTCCAGTAGCTCGTCCTTGTTGGCGACGTGGGTGTAGAGCGAGGTGGCGCCCGCGCCGAGCCGGGCGCCGAGTTTGCGCATGCTCAGGGCGTCGAAACCCTCCTCGTCGAGCAGGCGGATCGCCTCCGCCACGATCTGGTCGCGGCTCAGCGCGGGTTGGTCGCGGCGTTCGCGGGGCGGCCTGGTCCACACCGACGGGATCCCGGTCGGGCTCGCTGCCATCGCTGCCTCCTCTTCTGTGGCGGGTTCCGTCCAGCATAGCCGGTTCATGAACAGTGTTCGGTCGCCGTACAACGTTCCTATTGCGCACACCGTTCCCGCAGACGTACAGTGTTCGCAATGGCCGCACAGTGTGCGGAGAGCTTCGGAAAGGGGAGCAAAGATGTCAACGCTCACGAAGGTGCGCGATCCGCGCCGGTGGCTGATCCTGATCGTGCTGTGCCTCAGCAGCCTGGTGCTGGTCGTGGACAATATGGTGCTCACGGTCGCGATCCCGCAGATCGCCACCGACTTCGGCGCGAGCGCCCAGCAGATCCAATGGATCATCGACGCCTACCTGCTGGTCTTCGCGGGCCTGCTGCTCACCTCCGGCAGCCTCTCCGACCGATTCGGCCGCAAGCTGGTGATGATCATCGGTCTGGTGATCTTCGGCGCGGCCTCCCTGCTCGCGGCCTACGCGGGCAGTCCGGAACTGCTGATCGCCGGGCGCGCGCTGATGGGCATCGGCGGGGTGCTCATCATGCCGAGCACGCTGTCGATCCTGATCACCGTCTTCGACGACGACGAACGACCCAAGGCCATCGGCGCGTGGAGTGCCGTGGCGACCGTTGGCCTGGTCGGCGGCCCCGTGGTGGGTGGTGTGCTGCTCGAACACTTCTGGTGGGGTTCGGTTTTCGTCATGAACGTGCCGATCGTCGTCGTCGCTCTCGTCGCCGCGCTCGTGCTCATGCCCGAATCGAAGGGCCCGTGGCGCACCCCCGACTTCCCCGGCATGCTCACCTCCATCGTCGGCATGACGGCGCTGGTCTGGACGATCATCTCGGTGCCGCACGCGGGCTGGACCGATTCCGGTGTGCTCGCCGGCTTCGCCGTGACGGTCGTTGCCCTCGCCGCCTTCGTCGTGCGTGAGCTGCGCACCGACTCGCCGATGGTTCCGCTGCACTTGTTCCGCGACCGCACCTTCACCGGGTCGAGCTTCTCGCTGGTGCTGGTGACCTTCGCCAACGGCGGACTGGTGCTCGTGCTCACCCAGTACCTGCAGTTCGTGCTCGGCTACACCCCGATGCGCACCGCGCTCGCCTTCACCCCGATGGCGGTGACGCTGCTGCTCGCCAACGGGATCGGAGCGGTGCTGGTCGGCAAGCTGGGAGCGCGGATCGTCACCATCGCTGGACTCGTGGTGGTCGCCGCCGGTTTCGCGGTCCTCGCCACCCTCGACGCGGGCGCGAGCTTCACCCTGCCCGCCGTGGCGATGGCGCTGCTCGGTGCCGGTGGTGGTCTGGCCATGCCCGCCGCGATCGGCGCGCTGATGAGTGCGGTTCCCGAGGACCACGCGGGGGTGGGTTCGGCGCTCAACGACACCATCCAGCAGTCGGGCGCCGCGCTCGGTGTCGCGGTGCTCGGCGCCATCCTGGCGGGCACCTTCGCCGGCGCCATGCCGGACTCCGCGCCGGACGCGGCGCGGGAGTCCATCGCGGGTGCGCTCGGCACCGGTGACGCCGGGCTGATCGGCCTGGCTCGCGACGCCTTCTGCACCGCCATGCAGGTCACCTTCGGTGTGGGTGCGCTCGCCTCGGTCGCTGCCGCGGTGCTCGCGGTGGTGTTGATGCGGGACGTGAAGAAGCCTGCGGCCGAGACTGATTCGGCACCGGAGACGGTGGGCGTCTGAGGCACCGGCGCGGTGCATCGCGAGGACGCCGCGGACGTGGCGAGGCCTGATGCATGAAGAGCCGAGGGTCCAGTGGCCGGAAGTCCTCCGACTTCCGGCCACTGCCGGTGTTTCGAGTGTTCAGTGGTGTGTTCGCGGCGAAGCGCTCAGGTTCTCGGCCGCTGCGGTGTCACTGGATTCAGCGGTGCCCTTGCAGCCCGGGGGTGACGGTGTCGATCAGGGCGACCGCGTCGGTGTAGGGGATGTCGTCCACCAGGTACGCCTTCTTGCCCGCGGCCGTGGCGGCGACCACCGTGGCCAGGCCGGCGCGGCGCTGCCAGAAGGTCTGGCGGATGGTCCAGCCGATGATGCCGGGGGCTTCGAGGCAGTCGCGATTGCGGTCGAGGCTGCCGCGGCGGGTGATGAGCCAGGTGGGGCCGGTGTCGGCGGGCAGGACGCGGTGGCCGAGGCTGCGGTACCTGTCCTCGGCCAGCGCCGCCATCAGCCCGGCGAACACCACGGGCACGACCCAGATCCACACGGGCAGTGGACCTTCGACCAGCGCGAGCACGATCATGGCGACCAGCAAGATGCCCACCGGCCAGGCCGCCCGCACATACCGACGCCGACGCGCCGCGCGACCGTGCGAGATCAAGTCGACAGTTCCCAGCATGGTGCCGGAAATACCCTGCGGCACAGCAGAGTCCGTCTTGGTGAGCTGTGGTCGTCGATGAGTGCGCAGGAGTTCGTCGAGGGTGCGTTCGACGGCCGCGCGCGGCGCCTGGGGGAGCACCTTCTGACGCGGATTCTCCCCGGTCATGATCATTTCCAGCTGGGCGGCGCGGGCCGCACGCAGCAGCAGCGGATCGTTGAGCGTGGCGCCACGGAAGCGGGCCAGGTCGAGGGTGATCTGGCGGGTGGTGAAGAGCCCGTGTCGCAGGTGCAGCGTCGAACCGTTGTCGAGGACACGCAGTCCGTACCACGTGGCCAGGTACTGCCCGCAGGCGGCGAGGCTCACCAGCAGCAGGGTGAGGACGACCATCGCGGCGATCACGAGGGCGACCACGGCGACGCTGTCGTGCCCGATCTCCTGTGCCGGAGCGGATTTCACGATCCACTCGAGCACCCCGTACTGCGCCGCCAACCCGGCGATCGGGGCGACGATGGCCAGCCCCGTCAGCGACAACGGCGCGTACCGAACCCACGCGGGTCGCCAATGCCCGATCTCGACACCGGATTCGTGGACGGGCGTGGCGTCGTCGGCCGGCCGTTCTTCGGAGCGTCCTGTGTGCGAGAGCAATTCGGTACGCAAGGCGGGAATACGGCTCGTGTCGAGCGCGTCGAGCTTGAATTCCTCGTCCTTGGCGGTATCGGTCCCGGTGCCGATGGTCAGCACCGCAAGACCCAGAACCCGGTGCAGCAGATCGGCTTCCACGTCCACCGAGCGGATCCGCGGCCGTGGCACCGACAGCGTCCGGCGGCCGACGACCCCGGTGCGCAACTGCACGTGATCGGCGTCGATGCGATAGGTCGTGGTGAACCACCGCAATACACCGAACGCGGCGACGAGCAGCACCGGGATCAGGCTCCACAGCGGATTGCCGCTGGTGGTACCGACGATCACCGAACCGAGCAGGACCGGAATGTATTTCACGATCTCGGTGACCGGATACACCAGCAGCATGCGTGGATCGAGCCGCTGCCACGGTGTCTCGCTCATGTGGCGTCTCCGCGATGCTGGGCGGCGATGGCGGTCAACCGAAGCACCGTCTGCTCGGCGACGGGCAGGTCGAGCGCGCTGATCTTGACCGCCCCGGCCGACGATGCCGTGGTGACCGTCACCGTGGCCAACCCGAGTATCCGCTCGAGCGGGCCGCGCTCGGTGTCCACCGTCTGCACCCGCGAGATCGGCGCCACCCGGGACTCCTGATCCAGCCAGCCCACCCGTGTGTACACGGCCTCGTCGGTGACCTCCCACCGGTGCACCGCGAACCGCCACAGCGGAACCACGACCAGCCCGAGCACCGCGAGCGCGACCAGCGCCAGCCCGGCGACCAGCTGCCAGCCGCGCCGGTCGTCGAGGAACATCCACACCCCGAGTGCCACCGCGAGCACCGCGATGCCGACGGCGTTCTCCAGCGCCCACAACAGTTTCGCCTTGGGACTTGGCCGCCAGGCCGGGTCGGCGAGGATGGTTGAACGCGGCAACGACATGCTGACATCGTGGCACGAGGGTGCGACGAGTTCGCCCGGCTCGGGAATATGTGCCCGCGCGGGCGAGGTTGTGGCCGAGGAAGACGACCCTCGCGCGCCCGCAACGGGCGGCGTGACCAGCCCACCACACGTTCGGGAGAGAAGTAGCGCATGATCGACGGGGTGAGCGACCTTCCACTGCCGAGCGTTCCGCCGAACCCGCCGAGTGCCTCGGCCATGCGCCGGGCGCTGCGACGGGCCCGCGACGGCGTCACGTTGAACGTCGACGAGGCAACCGTCCTGCTGCACGCCACCGGCGACGACCTGGCCGATCTGTGCGCCAGCGCCGCCCGGGTCCGCGACGCCGGGCTCGAATCCGCGGGCAGACCACGCACCATCACCTACTCGCGCAATGTGTTCATCCCGCTCACCCGCCTGTGTCGCGACAAGTGTCACTACTGCACCTTCGTGACCGTGCCGGGCAAGCTGCGGGCCGAGGGCAAGGGGATGTTCCTCGAACCCGACGAGGTACTCGAGATCGCCAGGCAAGGCGCGGCGCTCGGCTGCAAGGAAGCCCTGTTCACCCTGGGCGACCGCCCCGAGGACCGCTGGCCCGAGGCCGCGCAGTGGCTCGACGAGCGCGGCTACGACTCCACCCTCGACTACCTGCGCGCGGTGTCGATCCTCGTGCTCGAGGAGACCGGCCTGCTGCCGCACCTGAACCCCGGCGTGATGAGCTGGAACGAGATCGCGCGGCTCAAGCCGGTCGCCCAGTCGATGGGCATGATGCTCGAGACCACCGCCACCCGGTTGTTCACCGAGAAGGGCGCCTGCCATTTCGGCAGCCCCGACAAGGACCCGGCGGTGCGGCTGCGCGCCATCACCGACGCGGGCAGGCTCTCGGTGCCCTACACCACCGGCATCCTGGTCGGTATCGGTGAGACGCTCGCCGAACGCGCCGACTCGATCATGGCGATCCGCAAGCTGCACCGCGAGTTCGGGCACATCCAGGAAGTGATCGTGCAGAACTTCCGGGCCAAGTCCGACACCGCCATGCGCGACGCGCCCGATGCCGATGTGGCCGAGTTCCTGGCCACGGTCGCGGTGACCAGGCTGCTGCTCGGCCCGGATGTCCCGGTGCAGGCGCCGCCGAACCTGGTCTCGCACAGCGACTGCCGCGCCCTGATCGACGCGGGTATCGACGACTGGGGCGGTGTGTCGCCGTTGACGGTCGACCACGTGAACCCCGAACGTCCGTGGCCCAATCTCGACACGCTGCGCGAGATCACCGAGGCGGCCGGGTTCACCCTCGCCGAACGCACCTCCGCGCATCCGAAGTACGTGCGCGCGGGCCACCCCTGGATCGATCCGCGCATCGGCGCGCACGTCGCGGCACTCACCGATCCGGCCACCGGGCTGGCCAGGTCCGAGGCGCTGCCCGTCGGGCTCGCCTGGCAGGAACCCGACGAGTCGTGGGACTCGGCGGGCCGGGTGGACCTCAACACCGCCATCGACTCCGAGGGCCGCATCACCGACAGCCGCAGCGACTCCGGCCTCGGCCAGGAGGTGGTCGGCGCGTTCGGCGACTGGGAGACCATTCGCGAACACGCCCGCGACCTGGCCGTCACCGCACCCGAACGGCTCGATTCCGAGGTGCTCGACGCGCTGCGTGCCGCCGAGAACGACCCGGCGGGCCTGACCGACGACCAGTACCTCGCGCTCGCCACCGCCGACGGTGTGGCGCTGGATGCCGTTGCGGCGCTTGCCGATCAGCTGCGGCGCGAGGTGTCCGGTGACGAGGTCACCTACGTGGTGAACCGCAATATCAACTTCACCAACATCTGCTACACCGGCTGCCGGTTCTGCGCGTTCGCCCAGCGCAAGGGTGATGCCGACGCCTTCACCCTGAGCACCGACGAGGTGGCCGACCGCGCCTGGGAAGCCCATGTCGACGGCGCCACCGAGATCTGCATGCAGGGCGGCATCGACCCCGAGCTGCCCGTCACCGGGTACGCCGACCTGGTGCGTGCCATCAAGGCCCGCGTCCCGTCGATGCACGTGCACGCCTTCAGCCCGATGGAGATCGTCAACGGTGCTTCCCGTGGTGGGCAGAGCATCCGCGACTGGCTCGCGGCGCTGAAGGAGGCCGGGCTCGGCTCGATTCCCGGCACCGCCGCCGAGATCCTCGACGACGAGGTGCGCTGGGTGCTCACCAAGGGCAAGCTGCCGACCTCGGCCTGGATCGAGGTGATCACCACCGCTCACGAACTGGGCATCCCGTCGAGTTCGACCATGATGTACGGCCACGTCGACAACCCGAAGCACTGGGTCGGTCACCTGCGTGTGCTGCGCGAGATCCAGGACCGCACCGGCGGTTTCACCGAGTTCGTGCCGCTGCCGTTCGTCCACCAGAGCGCCCCGCTGTACCTGGCGGGCGCCGCGCGTCCCGGCCCGACCAACCGCGACAACCGCGCCGTCCATGCCCTCGCGCGCATCATGCTGCACGGCCGCATCCACAACATCCAGACCAGCTGGGTGAAGCTCGGCACGGTCGGCACCCAGATGATGCTCTCGGGCGGCGCCAACGACCTCGGTGGAACGCTGATGGAGGAAACCATCTCCCGCATGGCGGGCTCCCAGCACGGCTCGGCCAAGACCGTCGCCGAACTCACCGAGATCGCGGCGGGCATCGACCGCCCGGTCCGCGAACGAACCACCACCTACGGAACCGTCGAGCCGAAGGCTGCCCCGATCGCGCTGACGATCAGCTAGACCCACATCGGGCCGGACCGTCGTATTATGCGAAGATTGCATGAATCCCAGGACGTCGATATAGCATTGCTGTTATGTCATGGGGTACCATCGAGCTCGAACCTGAGGTGCGGGATTGGCTCGAGAAGCTGTCCACCGAGATGTTCGCGCGAGCGGCGTTCCACGTCGATCTGTTGGCCGAGTACGGGCCCCTGCTCGGCGAGCCGCACACGCGACAACTCGATGGAAAGCTCCGCGAGCTGCGATTTCAACTGGAATCCGAGGCGACTCGGGTGTCCTACTGGATCGCGCCCGGCCGCCGCATCATCCTGCTCACGGTATTTGTGAAGTCCAGGATGCGGGAGCGCCGCGAGGTCGACCGCGCTCGCAAGGCGATGCAACGTTGCGTCGTCGAGCGACACACGGCTGAGGAGGACGAGAGCGATGACTGAGAGAGCCGATTGGGCCGAGATGCGCGACCGCCGTCTGCGGGAGCCTGGCGCGGCTGAGGCGTACGCCGCGGCGAAACTCGCCTACGAACTCGGTCGCGATATCCGGCGCATGCGCGAGGACCGAGGCTGGACTCAATCGGTTTTGGCCGATGCCGCGGAAATGACTCAGTCGGCTGTCGCCCGATTCGAGGCGGGCGGGACGATCCCGAGCCTTCCGGTGCTGGAGCGGCTGGCCCGCGCACTCGATGCCGACCTGGTCGTACAGGTACGCCCGCGGGTTGCTTGAGCTCGAATTCGAGTCCGGCATCACTCGAAGCCGTTGCGATGAACTAGTTAGGGCAGGCTGACCTGGGGGTAGCGTGTAGTTCGGGATAGGGTTCGGGGGGCGGAGTTGGCCCCCGCAGCTGTGGACAGACTAGGAGAACGGCAGTGCCGTACATCATCGCTGAACCGTGCGTTGACGTGAAGGACAAGGCGTGCATCGAGGAATGCCCCGTGGATTGCATCTACGAGGGTGGCCGCATGCTCTACATCCAACCCGACGAGTGCGTTGACTGTGGTGCGTGTGAGCCGGTCTGCCCCGTGGAGGCGATCTTCTACGAGGACGACACTCCGGACCAGTGGAGCGGCTACATCAACGCCAACGTCGACTTCTTCGACGAACTCGGGTCGCCCGGCGGCGCGACCAAGGTGGGCAAGGTCGACTACGACCCGGCCTTCATCAAGGCGCTGCCCCCCATGGCCGAAGAATGAGCGCAGGGGTGCCGACCCGTGGCCGGGTGAGCAGCCTGCTGCCCGACTTCCCGTGGGACACCATCGCCGCGGTCAAACAGAAAGCCGCCGCGCATCCCGGTGGGCTGGTCGACCTGTCCGTCGGCACACCGGTCGACCCGGTCGACCCGCTCATCCAGGCCGCACTCGGCTCCGTCGCGGCCGTCCCCGGGTACCCGACCACGCACGGCACCCCTGAACTGCGCGCCGCGGCCGTCGCCGCGCTGGCGCGCCGGTTCGGGATCACCGGTGTCGACCCGGCGGCCGTGCTGCCGGTGATCGGCACCAAAGAGCTCATCGCCGGACTGCCGCGCCTGCTCGGCATCGGCGCCGACGACCTTGTCGTCATCCCTGAGATCGCCTACCCCACTTACGAAGTGGGCGCCCTGCTGGCCGGTGCGAAGCCGTGGCGCGCCGACGGCCTCACCCAGATCGGCCCGCAGAACCCGGCGCTGATCTTCGTGAACTCCCCGTCCAACCCCACCGGCAAGGTGCTGCCCGTCGAGCACCTGCGCAAGGTGGTTGCCTTCGCCCGCGAGCGTGGCGCGGTCGTCGCCTCCGACGAGTGCTACCTGGGCCTGGTCTGGGAGGGCGAGGCGGTCTCCATCCTCGACCCGCGCGTCTGCGACGGCGACCACACCGGCCTGCTGGCCATCCACTCCCTGTCGAAGACCTCGAACCTGGCCGGCTACCGCGCCGGTTTCGTCGCGGGGGACCCCGAACTGGTCGCCGAACTGCTCGAGGTGCGCAAACACTCCGGCATGATGCTGCCCTTCCCCATCCAGGCCGCCATGACCGCCGCCCTCGCCGACGACGCCCACGAGGCGGCCCAGCGCGAGCGGTACCGCGCCCGTCGCGACACCCTGCGAAAAGCCTTGGAGCAGGCCGGTTTCCGCATCGACTTCTCCGAAGCCGGCCTCTACCTGTGGGCCACCCGTGGTGAAGCGTGCCGGGTCACTCTCGACTGGCTCGCCGACCGCGGCATCCTCGCCGCCCCCGGCGACTTCTACGGACCACGCTCCCCGGAGCACGTCCGGATCGCCCTCACCGCCACCGACGAACGCATCGCCGAAGCGGCCGCCCGGCTCTCCTGAGACGTCCGGTCCGGTTGCCCCGCATCCTGTCTCGCGCGCGAATCGGTTAGTGTCCGCACAGTCGACATCGGCGCGAACAGGATCGAAAGGCTCGCAACACATGCACGGGGTGGATTTGGTCGCGGGCGCGGTGTTCGCCGGATATCGGATCGAGCGGGTGCTCGGGCGCGGCGGAATGGGCACCGTGTACCTGGCCGCGCATCCACGCCTGCCGCGACGGGTCGCACTGAAACTGCTGAATCGCGACCTGTATTCGGACCAGGAGGTGCGGGCCCGTTTCGAACGTGAGGCCGACGTATCGGCCCGCCTCGATCATCCCGGCATCGTGTCGGTGCTCGATCGCGGTGTCGAGAACGGGCTGATGTGGATTTCCATGCAGTACGTGGACGGCACCGATGCCTCGGTGTTCCGTGGTCGTCCGCTGGACCCTGCCCGCGCGGTCGACATCATCGCCCAGACCGCCGAAGCGCTCGACTACGCCCACGAGCGCGACGTGCTGCACCGAGACGTGAAACCCGCCAACATCCTGCTCTCCGCGGGCCGGGGCCGGGATCGCGTGCTACTCACCGATTTCGGGATCGCCCGCCTGCGCGGCGACGCCCGCCAGCTCACCCGCACCGGCGACTTCCTCGCCACCCTCGCCTACGCCTCGCCCGAACAATTGTCCGGTGCGACTGTGGATCACCGATCCGACCAATACTCGCTCGGTTGTTCCCTGTACACGCTGCTCACCGGCGAAAGCCCGTTCCCCGCAGACAATCCCGGTGCCGTCGTCGCCGCACATCTGACCAAGCCCGTGCCGCGGGCCTCGGACCAGGTAAGCGGTCTGGCGCCCGGCCTGGACGCGGTGATCGGTCGTGCCATGGCCAAGGATCCGGCTGAAGATTCGGCAGCTGTGCCGAATTCGGTCAGGCGGCGGCCGCGGCATCGGCTGTCGCTCCGGCGCTGATCGGCGCCTCGCAGCGCACCGGACCGGCGCTGTCGCCCGGCGAAACGCGGCGCTACCCGGCCATGAGCGCTTCCGCCGCACCGTCGAGTACTCCCACCGGAACTCCTACCACTCCAGCCGACCTGCCAACGATTGCCGCGGCTCATCCGGGTGCGCGCGCGGCGCGTCCGCGCGCGACCGATGTTCCGGGTAAAGCTGTCTCGTCTCGATGGCGGGCATTGGCGGTGGCTCTGCTCGTACTCGCGATGATCGCCGGTGTCGGCGTTGTCGGTGCGGGCGCGGTCTACTGGAAATTCGTTCGGCCGCAGCGTGTTCCACCGCCGCCGACCTGGGGTGAACACTCTTCGATCGCCACGGCGTTCCCGAGCTTGATCGCCTCGAATCCGGCCGGTCGTGGCTGGCGCGATGCCGCCTGTTCGCCGACGTCCACGTTCGTGGTCGCCCCCGGCGACCCGGCGCCCCTTCGTCAGATCTCGTGCACCGACGCCGACGGCGTCGTCACCTGGTTCACCGCGTACCCGTCCGCCGCCGACGTCGAGAACTATTTCTCCCGGCACACCGTCGTCCACGACGTCCGAACCCACCCAGCGCGAAATTCGGCCGTCGCCGTCGCCCGTCCGAGCGACCCGGGTGCCCCCTTCACCCTCGCGGTGCGGGAACGCGATCGCGGCGCCACGGCCGACATTCTCGTCGAGGTCTCCTGGCCCGGCCACACCTTCGACGAGACCTACGCATCCTGGTTCGAACAAGCCCCGCTCTGAGTCGGCGGATCAGCTCAGGGGACCAGCCATGCCCCTACATCTGAAACACACGTTGGTCAATGCCCCTCAACGCGGGACAGCGGTCCCGTAAGCGGTGAACCTGGAGCGATGACGTTTCCGGTGGCGAAGCGGTCGGCGAGGTGACGGCGGGGTGCGGCGTTCTGCGATCACCCGGGTGAGTGGCTCGGTATAACAGGTTCTCATTTGCAGTCTCGATGAGGAGCCGCACAGTGCGTGAATTCTTGTATGAAAACCCAGGTCGAACCCGATACGCGGGAGGGTTCACGCGGCGGCGGTTCCTAGCTGCAACAGGTGTCACTTTGGCGGTGGCGACCGTGGGGAGTCGGGCGCTCGCCTCCGCCGCACCGCTGGCCGACGGGGATACGGTTCCCGCATTGGTGATCGGCAGCGGGTACGGCGGTGCCGTCGCCGCGCTGCGATTGGCACAGGCTGGCGTGGACGTGGCGATCGTCGAGATGGGGATGTCGTGGGATGCGCCGGGCCCCGATGGGCGGGTGTTCTGTCCGGTGCTGAAACCGGACGGGCGGTCGTACTGGTTGCGCGAGCGCACCGATCAGCCGGTCGGGTACTTCATGGGCGGCTCGTACAACAAGGACATCGACAGGTACACAGGCGTTCTCGACTCCGAGGACTTCGGCGGGATCCGGGTGTACCAGGGGCGCGGGGTCGGCGGCGGATCGCTGGTGAACGGTGGGATGGCGGTGACGCCGAAACGGGAGAATTTCGCCGCGATCCTGCCGTCGGTGAATGCCGAGGAAATGTATTCCACCTATTACCCGCGCGCGAATACCGCGCTCGGCGTCAATCACATCGACAAGACGTGGTTCGAATCGGCGGAGTGCTATCAATTCGCGCGCGTGGGCCGCAAGCATGCCGAAAGATCCGGTTTCGGTTGGACTTTCGTACCCAATGTCTACGACTTCGAGTACATGAAAAAGGAGCAGGCGGGCACGGCGACCCGTTCGGCCCTGGCGGGTGAGGTGATCTACGGCAACAACTACGGCAAACGCTCGCTCGACCGCACCTACCTCGGTGCGGCCGCCGCCACCGGCAAGGTGCGGATCAGTCCGCTGCACAAGGTCACCACGGTCACGCCCGGCGCGGGCGGGTACCGGGTGGAAATGGCCCAGCTCGATTCGAGCGGCAAGACGGTCGCCGTCAAGAACGTGACGGCCCAACGGGTCTTCTTCGCGGCGGGCAGTGTCGGCACGAGCAAATTGCTGGTGGCGATGCGGGCGACGGGCAAACTGCCCGACCTCCCGGGCGCGGTCGGTCAGAAGTGGGGCAACAACGGCAATGTGATGGTCGGCCGCGCCAACCACATGTGGGACGGCACCGGCAGCCTGCAGTCCTCCATGCCCTGCCTCGGCATCGACAACTGGGCGGACCCGGGCGGGCCTGCCTTCGCCGAAGTCGCGCCGTTCCCGGCCGGCCTGGAGACCTACGTGAGCCTGTACCTGGCGATCACCAAGAACCCGAATCGTGCGGCGTTCAGCTTCGACTCCGGCACCGGAAAGGTGAACCTGAACTGGCAGAAGTCGTGGAATCAGTCGTCGATCAACGCGGCGAAACGCATCTTCGACAAGATCAATGCCAAGGAAGGCACCATCTACCGGACCGACCTGTTCGGTGTCACCAAGACCTGGGGTGACGACTTCACCTACCACCCACTCGGCGGGTGCGTGCTGAACGAGGCCACCGACAACTACGGCCGCCTGCACGGGTACCCGGGCCTCTACGTCATCGACGGTGCCCTGATCCCCGGCAATACCAGCGTGAACCCGTTCGTCACCATCACCGCGCTCGCCGAACGCAATATCGAACGGATCATCGCCGACGACCTCTGAGCTCGCGCGAGCTGCCCGGCACCGGGCAGCTCGCGACGCCCTCAGATCAGCGGCTTGCCCCGGCGCCGCCTGCGCCGCATGTCGGCGAGGGTGGCGTTGAAGGGGAAGCTGCGGATGGGGCGCGGCATGCGGCCCCAGACCGCGCCGGTGGTCCGCAGCAGGCGGGCCAGGCGGCGTTCGTCGCGCTCGGTCCAGGTGAGTCCGAGTTCGGCGCGCAGGTGCTCGGGGAGCAGGCCGGTGGTGAACCAGCGATGGAAACGGGCGAAGACCACGCGCAGGGGTGGGTAGAGCATCCGCAGGTCGAGCAGGCCGTCGAAATAGGCCTTGATGGTGTCGTCGACGGTGGTCTTGGCCAGGTTGTCCGTCCAGTAGGCCTCGAAGGCCGCGCGGTCGGCGGGCCACATCTCGCGCGGCACCTGCAGGGTGGTGCCGAAACGGTGGGCGTACTCGTAGAAGGAGTCGGCGGTGTCGTCGTCGATGGGCCCGTGCAGGCGCTCCATCAGGTCGACCGAGCCCCAGTACAGGCAGGCGGCCACCCACATCTGCAGGTTCTTGTCGAAGGCGTTGTACTTCACCGGGCTCTCGGGCGTGGAGTGCACGTGCCGGTGCGCGCCGTTGATCGCGGTGCGGTAGGCGGCCCGGTCCTCGTCGGTACCCATCATCGCCACCGACAGATAGGTGATGGTGGTCCTGGTTCGCTTGAAGGGGTGCAGCATGATGCTTCCGCTGTGCACGCGCGATTCCGCGACGCCGTAGCCGACCGGGGCCAGACTGAGCTGCATGATCACATTCGCCGTTGCGCCGAAGAAGACGGCGGCGCCGTCGACGTGATCCCGGATGTCGAAGTCCGCGGGTCCGGTGTGGCTGGACCGCGAATGCGCGAGGCTGGTCATCGTTGACCCCAATTCGTCGGTGAGAGAGTTGTAGCTTGAATGTCTCATTCTGTCGTCGGGGTGTCAACGGGCGGTGGCGCGTGCCGCCGGAACGCGCCGGGCTAGCGTGGACGGATGTCCTACGGTCCGCCGCTGCTGCTCGCCTCGTTGAATCCGCTCGCCGTCGCCGCCGGGGACGACCTTCCCGATGCCGTCACCATCGATGATGCCACCGTCTCGCGCGGTGATCTGCTGGGTGCGGCCACCTCGGTCGCCGAACGGATCGGGCGCGCCGAACGGGTCGCGGTGCTGGCCGAGCCGACCCTGCGGACCGTGCTCGCCGTGGTCGGCTGCCTGATCGCCGGAGTCACGGTCGTCCCCGTCCCGCCCGACGCGGGAACCGCTGAGCGTGAACACATCCTGCGTGATTCCGGCGCCCAGGCCTGGCTCGGGGCCGCGCCGACGGACACCGATCTGCCGGTGGTTCCGGTGCGCCTGCACGCCCGGTCCTGGCACACCTACCCCGAGCCCGACCCGTCGGCCATCGCCTTCATCCTCTACACCTCGGGCACCACCGGTGCCCCCAAGGGTGTGATGCTCAGCCGGGGCGCCATCGCCGCCGGGCTCGACGCGCTCGCCGACGCCTGGAACTGGACGCGCAAAGACACACTCGTGCACGGACTTCCGCTGTTCCACGTGCACGGCCTGATCCTCGGTCTGCTCGGACCCCTGCGTTTCGGCAGCCGCTTGATCCACACCGGCAAGCCGACCCCCGAGGCCTACGCCGCCGCCGAGGGAACGCTGTACTTCGGGGTGCCGACGGTATGGTCACGCATCGCCGAGAAGCCGGAAGCAGCCAAGGAATTGAGCCGGGCACGGCTCCTGGTTTCGGGCAGCGCGCCGCTGCCGGTTCCGGTCTTCGAGAAGCTCGCCGAACTCACCGGGCACGCGCCGGTGGAGCGGTACGGCATGAGCGAAACCATGATCACGCTGTCGACCAGGGCAGATGGTGAACGCAGGCCGGGCTGGGTGGGTACGCCGGTGCGCGGCGTCGAGACCCGGCTGCGCGACGAAGCGGGCAATCCCGTCCCGCACGACGGCGTGAGCATCGGCGGCCTGCAGGTTCGCGGCCCGATGCTGTTCGACGGCTACCTCGGCCGCCCCGACGCCACGGCCCGTGACTGGACCGAGGACGGCTGGTTCCGCACCGGCGACGTCGCCGTCATCGACGCCGACGGTTTCCACCGCATCGTCGGCCGCGAGTCCATCGACCTCATCAAGTCCGGTGGGTACCGGATCGGCGCGGGCGAGATCGAAACCGCCTTGCTCGGGCATCCGGCGGTCGCCGAGGTCGCCGTGGTGGGACTGCCCGACGACGATCTCGGACAGCGGATCGTCGCCTTCGTCGTCGCCCGCGACACCGGCTCCGACGACCTCGCGTCCGAACTGATCGCGCATGTGGGCGACCAGCTTTCGGCCCACAAACGGCCGCGCGAGATCCGCTTCGTCGACGCGCTGCCGCGCAATGCGATGGGCAAGGTGCAGAAGAAGTCGCTCACCTAGCGGTTCGTGCTGCCCCGCGCGCTCAGCCGGCGGATCGGCCCGATCAGGGCGTGATACACCGGACGAACCACGCGCCCCGGCAGATACCGGTGCCGTTCCTCGGCCCACACCCGTGCCCTGGCGTGTGACGCCAGTGGCGACCACTTGTCCGGGTCCGGCGGGGCGGTGGTGTGAACTTCGATGCGGCACAGGTGTTTTGTGTTGACGAACCCGTACTGCTTCGGGCTCACCAGCCGGATCGGGGCGCCGTGGTCGCTGTCGAGGGGTTTGCCGTCGAGGCGGTCGGCGAGGAAGACGTCGTCGGCGAGGGCGTCTTCCAGCTGCACGACCGAGCGGAACTCGTCCAGGCCCTCGAAGCTGAGGTGGGTGATCGTCGCTCCCGGTGCGAGCGCGGGCTCGATCACCAGGCGGTAGAAGTCGCGGAACGGTGTGCCCTCCCAGAGCAGGTCGGTCGCCGACCATCCTGCGACGCAATGGAAGTCGGCTTTCTGTTCGCGCCGGGACAGCTGCGCCAGCTCGGTGAGCGCGATGGTGACGGGCTCGACCACGGCCCCGCAGACCTCGATCACGGGGTGCTCGGGAACCGGCGGCGGCGGGTGATGCAGATGCGTACCGAAGCGGGGGAACCCTTCGACGGCGCGTTGGCCCGGGGGAAGAAGTGCCATGCCGATCCTCCTGTTATACGACTCCGTATAACAGGTGAAACTACTCCGTGCCGGTGGCCGCGTCGAGTATTGGCTTCGTCACCCCGGCAACGAAAAAGCCCCGCACTCGGGCGAGTACGGGGCTTTTTGGTTCAGCGGATCAGGGCTGGCCGGTCGCGAACGCGATCACCGCGTCCAGGAACTCCTGGCCACCCATCACGTAACCACCGATCAGCATCCCGGCGGGGATGGTGAACAGCCACAGGAACGGGAAGAACGCGCCGATGATGCCACCGATCGCGATGCCCGGCAGGTTCTTGTTGACCTGGGCCATCAGGCGGTCGTAGGAGCTGATGTCCTTCAGTTCGGCGATATTGCCGAGCTTGGCGGTGTCCTCCGGCGTCATCGAGGCGGCCAGTTTCACGCTACGGCCGTCCTCGGCGATCTGCGGGGTCACCGAGATCGGCAGACCCGCGACCTCCGAGCGCAGCGCCGTCTGGTCGACGGTGACGCCCTCGGCGTTGCGCAGCAGCACGGCCGAGCCGTCGGCGGCCAGCTCGAAGCGGCCGTTGTCGACCGCCCAGGTGATGGTCTTGTCGGTGGGCGACACCGCGGTGGTGTAGCCGATCCCGTTGCTCACACCCGAAGTCACGCCCCCCGCAGCCACCACCGCGGGCTGTTCGGTCGCCACGGCGGGCTGACCGTTGGCGGTGGCCGCGGTAATCCCCACCGCGACAACCGACATCACAACAGCGGTAGTGAACTTTCCGAACTTCATACTTGAATCCCTCCACATTCGAAAGCCCCCCGACCGGGTGGGCGAATTCAAGCTAGCCGACCCGAAAAGCCTTGCCGCACCGGGATACCCGTCGTCAACAAACCGCAACAAATGCGATATTGCCGAATGCGGGATTCAGTCGTTGGCGTGCAGCGCGGCATTGAGCTCGATACCGGTACCCTTGCGGGGCACCACTTCCACCGCGCCGGTGGTCGAATTACGGCGGAACAGCAGATTGTTCTGCCCGGCCAGGGTGGCGGCCTTGACGACGGTGCCGTCGGGCGCGGTGACCTTGGTTCCGGCCGTCAGGTACAGGCCCGCCTCGAGCACGCAGTCGTTGCCGAGCGGAATGCCGAGACCCGCGTTGGCGCCGAGCAGACTGCGCTCACCGACCGAGATGACGGTGGTTCCGCCGCCCGACAGCGTGCCCATCGTCGACGCGCCGCCACCGATGTCGGAACCGTCGCCGACCACGACACCGGCCGAGATACGGCCCTCGACCATCGAGTTGCCGAGGGTGCCCGCGTTGAAGTTCACGAAGCCCTCGTGCATCACGGTGGTGCCCGAGGCCAGGTGCGCACCGAGACGGACGCGATCGGCGTCGCCGATGCGCACACCCGAGGGCACCACGTAGTCGACCATGCGGGGGAACTTGTCGATGCTGTACACGGTCACCGGGCCGCGGGCGCGCAGCTTGATCCGGGTCTGCTCGAAACCCTCCACCGCGCACGGGCCGTGGTTGGTCCACACCACATTGCTGAGCAGGCCGAACTGGCCGTCCAGGCTCAGGCCGTGCGGCTGGACCAGGCGGTGCGAGAGCAGGTGCAGGCGCAGGTACACGTCGTGGGCGTCGGTGGGGGCCGCCGACAGGTCGGCGATGGTGGTACGCACCGCGACCACCTCCACGCCGCGCGCCTTGTCGGGGCCGAGCAGGTCGGCGAACTCCGGCGCGTCGGCCGCGTCGAGGCGCTGGGAGCCGGTCTCGGTGAACTCGCCCAGCTCCGGGCTCGGGTACCAGGTGTCGAGGACGGTGCCGTCCGAGGTGATGGTGGCGATACCGACTGCGCTTGCTCCTTGAGTGCTCACGGGACCACATTTTGCCGCCTCGATCCAGGTCGAGGTGGCGCGGGGGCTGTGCGATGGACCACCCGGTCCGATTCCCGCACCCGGACACGGCGTCGTACGCGCGTACTACTGTCGAGATGTGACTCTCGATTTGCGCGCCGACCCCGTCCAGTTGACCGCCGCCCTGGTCGATGTGCCGAGCGTTTCCCGCGACGAGGCCGCCATCGCGGACCTCGTCGAGCAGGCGCTGCGCGATCAGACCACCGGTTTCGAGATCAAGCGGCACGGCAATGTGGTGCTGGCGCGCACGAACCTCGGCCTGCCCACCCGGGTGATCCTGGCCGGGCACCTGGACACGGTGCCCATCGCCGACAACGTGCCGAGCAGGCCCGCCGAGGTGGACGGGGAGCCGGTGCTGTTCGGCTGCGGCACCGTCGACATGAAGTCCGGTGACGCGGTATTCCTGCACCTGGCCGCCACCATCACCGACCCGGCCCACGACCTCACGCTCATCTTCTACGACGGCGAGGAGATCGCCGCCGAGTTCAACGGCCTCAACCACATCGAACGCGATATGCCCGAGTGGCTCGACGGCGACCTCGCCGTGCTCGGCGAACCCTCCGGCGGCTGGATCGAGGCGGGCTGTCAGGGCACGCTGCGCGTGCGGTTGAGCACGTCCGGTGTGCGCGCGCATTCGGCCCGGGCCTGGCTGGGGGAGAACGCGATTCACGCGCTGGCACCGGTGCTGGAACGGCTGGCCGCCTACCAGGCGCGCCAGGTCGACATCGACGGCTGCGTGTACCGCGAAGGACTCTCGGCGGTGCGCGTCTCCGGTGGCGTCGCGGGCAATGTGGTGCCCGACGTGGCCGAGGTGGACGTGAACTTCCGCTACGCCCCCGACCGCACGGTCGAGCAGGCCATCGCCCACGTGCGCGAGGTCTTCGACGGGCTCGACGTGGGTTTCCGGGTCACCGATTCCTCGCCCGGCGCCCTGCCCGGTCTCACCGCACCGGCCGCGCGCAGCCTCATCGACTCGGTCAACGCCCACGGCGGCGGCGGAGTGCGCGCCAAGTACGGCTGGACCGACGTCTCGCGTTTCGCCGCCCGTGGCATCCCCGCCGTGAACTTCGGCCCCGGCGACCCCAACCTCGCCCACAAGCGCGACGAACACGTCCCGCTCAGCCAGATCACCGCCGTCACCGCCATGCTGCGCACCTACCTCACCGCGGGTGCCCAGTAGCGTGGAGGACATGTCGAGCGAATCCGTGGATGAACAGGTGGGGAAGGCCAAACCGAAGTTCCGTGGGCCGGTGATGTTCCGACGCGAACGCAAGCCGGGAGCACGGACCGCGGACCGCAATCTTCTCGACACCCGTCAGGACAGCGAGTGGGTGCACACGGACCCGTGGCGGGTGCTGCGGATCCAGGCCGAGTTCGTCGAGGGCTTCGGCGCGCTGGCCGAGGTGCCGCCCGCCGTCACGGTGTTCGGCTCGGCGCGTACGCCGGTCGACCACCCGGAGTACGCGGCGGCACGGGCGATCGGGTCCGCGCTCACCGACGCCGGTTTCGCGATCATCACCGGCGGCGGGCCCGGGGCGATGGAGGCGGCCAACCGTGGGTCCTCGGAGGCGGGCGGATACTCGATCGGCCTCGGCATCGAGCTGCCGTTCGAACAGGGGCTCAACGACTGGGTGGACCTGGGGATCAACTTCCGCTACTTCTTCGTCCGCAAGACGATGTTCGTGAAGTACTCGCAGGCCTTCGTCTGCCTGCCCGGCGGTTTCGGCACCCTCGACGAACTGTTCGAGGCGCTCACCCTGGTGCAGACCCGCAAGATCACCCGCTTCCCGATCATCCTGTTCGGCACGGCCTACTGGTCCGGGCTGGTGGAGTGGATGCGTAATTCGCTGGCCGGGTCGGGCAAGATCTCGCCGGAGGATCTCGACCTCATCCAGGTCACCGACAGCGTCGAAGACGTGGTGCGCATCGTCAAGGAGGCGACCGGCGGACGCGGCGGCGACATCGAACGGCTCGGCACCGAGGACCAGTGGTGAACTACTCGATCTGCGTTTATTGCTCGGCAAGTACAACCGAACCGGAACTGATCGACCTGGCCTCCCAGGTGGGCACCGAAATCGCCCGTCGCGGTTGGCAACTGGTGTCCGGCGGTGGCCGGGTGTCGATGATGGGCGCGGTCGCGGCGGCCGCGCGGGCGGGCGGCGCGCACACCGTCGGGGTGATCCCCAAGCATCTGGTGCACCGCGAGGTCGCCGATACCGCCGCCGACGAACTGCTCGTCACCGACACCATGCGCCAGCGCAAACAACTGATGGAAGAACGCGCCGACGCCTTCCTCACCCTGCCCGGCGGCGTCGGGACGCTCGAGGAATTCTTCGAAACCTGGACCGGCGGTTACCTGGGCGAACACACCAAACCTGTGGTCGTGCTCGACGCCGACGGTTTCTACCGCGGGCTGTTCGGCTGGTTGGACGAGCTGTTCGAGCGCAAGATTGTCACACAGCAGGCGCGCGACCGCATCGTTGTGGCCGCCGACCTGCCAGCCGCGTTCGCCGCGTTGACACCGGCCGCGGCCCGAGGGTAGGAGATCGACGTGAGCAACGACGCCCGCGACACCGTCAGCGTGTTCGACCTGGCCAAGAAGCTGCCGGGCATGGCCATGGACGCACCGCGCATGTTGCGCAACGCACCGGGAATGCTGGTGGGGCCCAAGGACAAAGCCTCCATCGGCAAGTACTTCCAGCGGCTCGCCCACCGGCGGCCCGACCGGGTGTTCCTGCGCTTCGAAGGCCGTTCCTACACCTACCGCGCCGCCAACAGCGAGGTGAACCGGTACGCCGCAGTGCTTTCCGCGCGCGGAGTCGATCGCGGCGACGTGGTCGGCGTGCTCATGACCAACCGCCCCGAGACGCTGTTCACGGTGCTCGCGGTGCTCAAACTCGGCGCCACCGTCGGGTTGCTCAACTACAACCAGCGCGATCAGGTGCTGGCCCACAGCATCGGGCTGCTCGACAGCGTGCTGGTCGTGGTCGGTGAGGAATGCCTGGAAGCGTTCGATTCGCTGCCCGAGGCACCGGCGAACGTGCTGATGTCCGAGGAACTCGCCGAATCGGCGCGTGGCGCAACGGCTTCCGACCCCGTGGTCTGTGAGCAGGTGACGGCGGGTGAACGCGCGTTCCTGATCTTCACCTCCGGTACCACCGGTATGCCGAAGGCCAGCGTGATGACCCACCTGCGCTGGACCAAGAGCATGGCCGGGCTCGGCGGGCTCGGCGTGCGGTTGCGCGGCGACGACGCCCTGTACTGCTGCCTGCCGCTGTACCACAACAACGCGCTCACAGTGGCGCTGTCGGCGGTGCTGGCCGGTGAGTCGACCTATGTGCTCGCGCGCAAATTCTCCGCCTCCGGCTTCTGGGCCGAGATCGCCCGCGAAGGGGCCACGGCGTTCATCTACATCGGTGAGCTGTGCCGCTACCTGCTCAACCAGCCCGTACACCCCGAGGAGAAGAACAACCGAGTACGGCTCGTTGTCGGCAACGGGCTGCGGCCGGAGCTGTGGGACGAGTTCCGGCGCCGCTTCGGCATCGACCGGGTGGTGGAGTTCTACGGGTCGAGCGAGGCGCCGCTCGCCTTCGTCAACGCCTTCGGTGTCGACCGCACGGCCGGGCTGTGCCCGCTGCCGTACGCGGTGGTCGAATACGACGACGAGACCGGTAAGCCGCGTCGTGGACCGGACGGGAAGCTGCGCAAGGTGCGTTCCGGTGGCGTCGGACTGCTGCTGGCGAAGGTGAACAACCGTCAACCCTTCGACGGTTACACCGATGCGAAGGCCTCCGAATCCAAGCTGGTCCGCGACGGGTTCAAGAAGGGCGACTGCTGGTTCGACACCGGCGACCTGGTGCGCGACCAGCACTTCTGGCACATCGCGTTCGTCGACCGGCTCGGTGACACCTTCCGCTGGAAGGGCGAGAACGTCGCCACCACCGAGGTGGAGGGCGCGCTCGATCAGCACCCGAGCGTCGAGCAGGCGGTGGTGTTCGGGGTGGACATTCCCGGCACCGACGGCAAGGCGGGCATGGCCGCGATCACCCTGCACCCCGATGCCGAATTCGACGGCAAGGGGCTGGCCGCCACCGTCTACGAGCGGCTGCCGCTCTACGCGGTCCCGCTGTTCGTCCGGGTGGTCGCCGAACTCGAGCAGACCTCCACCTTCAAGAGCCGCAAGGTGGAACTGCGCAAGCAGGGCTACGCCGGCGACGCCGAGGGGCAGCTGTACGTGCTCAGCGGACCGACCGAGGGCTACGTCCCGGCCTACGACGGCTACGCCGACGACGTCGCCGCGGGTAGAGCTCCGCGATAGCGATGCCTGAACCCACCTTCTGTGGTCGGCCCGTGCCGACCGATCGCGCGCTGGTGATGGCGATCGTGAACCGCACCCCCGACTCGTTCTACGACCGGGGCGCCACCTTCACCGACCGGGCCGCGATGGACCGGGTGACGCGGGCCGTCGACGAAGGCGCCGATCTGGTCGACATCGGCGGGGTGAAGGCCGGGCCGGGCGACACGGTCGACGCGGCCGAGGAAACGCGACGGGTGGTTCCGTTCGTCGCGGCGATCCGGGAGAAGTATCCGGAGCTGTTGATCAGTGTGGACACCTGGCGCGGCAAGGTCGCCGGGGATGCCGTTGCGGCCGGTGCCGACCTCGTCAACGACACCTGGGCAGGGGCCGATCCGGAGCTCGTCCACGTGGCCGCCGACCTGGGTGCCGGGATCGTCTGCAGCCACACCGGTGGCGCCGTGCCGCGCACCCGTCCGCACCGGGTGCGCTACGCCGACGTGGTCGCCGAAGTGACCGCCACCGTGGCCGCCGCGGCCGAACGCGCGGCCGCCGCCGGGGTGCGTCGCGACGGAATCGTGATCGATCCCACTCACGATTTCGGAAAAAACACCTATCACGGGCTCGAGTTGTTGCGTGGAATCGACAGTCTCGTAAAAACCGGGTGGCCAGTGCTGATGGCCCTGAGTAACAAGGACTTTATCGGGGAGACTCTAGGTGTCGGTCTGACCGAGAGGGTCGAGGGCACACTGGCGGCAACCGCGTGGGCGGCCGCCGCGGGCGCTCGGGTCTTCCGGGTTCACGAAGTCGCCGAGACCCGGCGGGTCGTGGACATGATCGCCGCAATCCAGGGCATCCGGCCCCCCGCACGAACTCTGCGAGGTCTGGCATGAAAATCCAACACCGCGAGCCCGCCTGGGCCACTACCCACACCTGGGACACCCCTGACTGGACGGTCGGCGACCTGGTCGCCGCCAAAGCGGGTCGCACCGTTTCGGTGGTGCTGCCCGCCCTCGACGAGCAGGACACCGTCGCCGACGTGGTGGCCAGTATCCGGCCGCTGCTCGGCACCCTTGTCGACGAACTGATCGTGCTCGATTCCGGATCCACCGATGCCACCGCCGAACGTGCGCGGCGCGCGGGCGCCGAGGTGGTGACCCGCGAGGAGGCCGTGCCCGAGCTCGAGCCGGTCGCGGGCAAGGGCGAGGCGCTGTGGCGGTCGCTGGCCTGCACCTCCGGTGACCTCATCGCCTTCGTCGACTCCGACCTCATCGATCCCGATCCGGCGTTCGTGCCCAAGCTGCTCGGCCCGCTGCTGACCATGCCCGGCACCCACCTGTCCAAGGCCTACTACCGGCGCCCGCTGCGGCAGGGCGAGTCCGTGGACGCCAACGGCGGTGGCCGGGTCACCGAGCTGGTCGCCCGCCCCCTGCTGGCGGCGCTGCGCCCCGAACTGGTCCAGGTGTTGCAACCGCTCGGCGGCGAATACGCGGGTACCCGCGAACTGCTCACCGCCGTCCCCTTCGCCCCCGGCTACGGCGTGGAGATCGGCCTGCTGCTCGACACCTACGATCGCCTGGGCCTCGACGCCATCACCCAGGTGAACCTCGGCGTCCGCACCCACCGCAACCGCCCCCTCTCCGACCTCGGCGTGATGAGCCGCCAGATCCTCGGCACCGCCCTGCGCCGCAGCGGCGTCCCCGACTCCGGCGCCCCCCTCACCCAATTCCCCCTCATCGCAGGCGAATTCATCCCCCACACCACCGAGGTCTCCCTCGAAGACCGCCCCCCGATGAAAACCCTCCGCCCCGAACAGGTCGCCGCCTGACACCTCACTCCGACCGCCTCGTCGTCGCGACGAGGCGGTCGGAGGCGCGCACCCCTTGCCCTCACGGCTGCTGATCCGTACTGTTTGCCGGTTCTGGCGAATCAGCTTGTGGGAGAAGAAGTTCAGTGGTGTTGGAGGTTCAGCTCAACGGTAGTGTCCGGTGTCGGCATTGTGGGGCATCGCCGGCCATCGATGTGGATCTCGTCGGGCACTGGGGTCTGCTGATCTTCCGGGTCGAAACCACCGAGGAAGGCCCGTTCTGCCGCGACTGCGGGCTGGCGACCTACCGCGAGATCACCATCGGCAGTGCGTGGTTCGGGTGGTGGGGCGTGCAATCGCTGTTCTACAACCTCGGCGGATTCGTCGTCAACGCCAGGAACCGGCGCCGTATCGCCGCCCTGCCCGCGCCCGAGACCGCGTGGGGTCGTCGGCCGATGGATCCGGGCAAACCACTGTTCCGGCGTGTCGGCGCCCTCGGTTTCACGATCCCGCTTCTCTTCGCACTCGGGGTCGTGTTCACCGCGTACCTGCAGGATCAGGTCGAGATCGAGGAATCGATGCAGCGGGTCACCGCCGGGCAGTGTGTCGGCCGATTGACGGTCGGCTGGTTCCGTGACGAGATCCGGTGGCAGAAGGTCGCGTGCTCCGATCCGGCGGCGGAGGGCCGGGTGTTGCGCAAGGTGACGGGGTCGGCGACAGATCAGGCGGACGCGCTCGACTGCGCGGGACTGCCGACGACGCTGTTCGTCCATTCCGAGCGGGATTTCGTTGTCTGTATCGGTCCGCGGAACTGAGTGGGCGCGGTCGGCGTCTGTGAGGGGATCCGTGGTCGGGGGGTGTCCCTTTAGTTTCCGCAAGTGGTTGCGATCGGTCATGTTCGCTATTCGGTGACGACGGTTCCCTGGTGGTAGAGGATCGTCCAGTTGCTGTTGGTGCGTTGCCAGATGGTCAGTCGTCGGGTTAGTCGATCTGGTTGTTGGAGGGTGTAGGTGAGCAGGTAGGTATTCGGGGCGATCTCGCGTAGTTGGAAGTCGCTGGTCTTCCATGGGTCGCGCTGGGGCGGATCCTGTGGGGTGGCGAGTTGCCGTTGTTCGATTGTGGCCCAGACGTATTCCCTGCTGTAGCGCTGCCCGGATGCGCCGGTCTCCCAGAAATCCGGTGCTGTCGACCGTTCGAAGTCCTCGCGGGTGGTGCCGAGTTCGGGGCGGTGGAAGATCGGCTCGCGGCGTACGAGTTCGAGAAGGATGTCCTGCAGACCGGGCGCGGTGGGCCGGTCAGGCTCGCGTGTCGGGTACTCCACGACGATCATCTTGTCAGTCGCCGTCAGAGTCGGAAGTTCTATGCGGCGGCGCTGAGGACGGCGGGGTGGCGATAGAGCGTCTTGGTTTTGAGCATGGCGTAGAGAACGTCGCAGCGGCGTCTTGCCAGGCAGATGAGAGCGGCGTTGTGCATCTTGCCTTCAGCGCGCTTTCGGTCGTAGTAGGCGCGGCTGATTGGATCGTGCAGGGCGGCGAACGCGGAGAGGAACAACGCCCGTTTGAGCTTGTGGTTGCCCGATCGGGACGGGAACTCGCCGCGGATCGAGCTGCCTGATCGGTGGGTGATCGGGGCGATGCCCGCGTAGGAGGCCAGCTGGCGGGCCGAGGCGAATGCGGTGCCGTCGCCGACTTCGAGCAGGATGCGGGCGCCGGTCCTGACTCCGATGCCCGGCATCGAGGTCAGGACCTGGGAAAGAGGGTGATCGGCCAACATCTCTTCGATATCGACCGTCATTTGCTTGCGTTGCAGCAGAACAGCTTTCAATGAATCGGCGAGCTTGGGCAGGACGCTCTCGGCGGAGCGCGAGCCGGGAACAACCACTGTAAGGTAACGAGGGGCTCAGGGTGTTCGGGGGTGGATGGGGCCGGTCAGGGTGGTGAGGGGGCGGGCCGAGGTGTTGGTTCGGGTGGCGAGGATCTGGGCGAGGATGGAGACGGCGGTTTCCTCGGGGGTGTGGGCGCCCAGGTCGAGGCCGAGGGGGCTGTGGATGCGGGCGATGGTGGTGGGGGAGAGGCCGTGGTCGCGGAGGCGGGTGGTGCGGTCGCGGTGGGCTCGGCGGGAACCGAGGGCACCGATGAAGGCGACTGCAGGCAGGTCGAGGGCGGTGGCCAGCATGGGGACGTCGAATTTGGGGTCGTGGGTGAGGACGCAGACGACCGTGCGGTCGTCGATGCGGTCTGCCACGGCTTCGGCGGCCAGGTAGCGGTGGGGCCAGTCGACGACCACTTCGTCGGCGGTGGGGAAAAGTGCCGGGGTGGTGAAGGTTTCGCGGGCGTCGACGACGGTGACACGGTAGCCGAGCTGAGTGGCGGCCGTGGTGAGGGCGCGGGTGTAGTCGTTGGCCCCTGCCAGGATCATGCGGGCGGGGGAGCGGAACACCTGGACGAAGGTGCGGGGGCGGGTCGCGGCGGCAGGCGTGCAGTCCTGGGCGCCGACCATGCCGTTGTGGCCCGCGGTGAGCAGTGCGGCCGCGTCCTGGTCGAGGCCGCGCCACGGCGTGACCTGCCCGGGCCGCAGCAGCCGGCGATCCGGGGTGGATTCGAGAGTCGTGGCGTAGGCGATGGGCTGGTGCGCGGCGAGTGCGGCCCGCAGCTCTCGCAGCAGCGGAAGATCGGCGTGGTCGAGCCGTTCGACGAAGACCTCGATCTCCCCGCCACACGGCAGTCCGACGGTGAGCTCATCGGCTGCCGCGAATCGCTCCACACAGGCGGAGCCGTCGGCGAGCACCTGTTGGGCCGTCACCAGCAGCGCCGCCTCGACGCATCCACCCGAGAGCGAGCCGACGACCCGACCACCAGGGGTGACCACCATCGCGGCCCCGGTATCGCGCGGCCCCGCCCCGATCCGGTCGACGATCCGGGCCAGCGCCACCGGCCCCTCGGCGAGCAGATCGAGCACCTGCCCGAGCAGATCGCGCATCGCCCACCGGCCTCTCCACCGACTGTGACCTTTCGGTCCAGCCTAGCTAACCGCGAGCATCCCGGCGCGGTGAAAGCTCAGTCGAGGATCTCGCGGTGCTGGAGTCCGGCGGGCACGGCGCCCTGATGGAAGAACTCGTGGAAGATCTGCGCCGCGTACTCGGCGGTGAAGACCTCCTCCGGGTAGACGTAGGTGTCGTCGTCGCCGTGCGGCACGTACACCGTGGGCAGTCCGAGGCGGCTGCCGGGGAACCCGAGGGTGTAGCGGCGCGGCAGATGATCGACCGTGGTGCGCAGCTGCAGCGTCATCGCGTCGGCCGAGCCGGTGCAGCGCAGCGCCAGATCGCCGCGGGCCGCGCTCACCGATGCCGTCACCTCGGTGGCGGGCATGGGCTCGGGAAGCACCGTCAGATCGAGCGCGAAGCGCTGATGACCGTCCATCCGGCGCAGCGGGCGCAGGAAGCTGTCCACGTCCTCGTGCGGGCCGATGAAGACCTTCAAACGGTCGCTGTAGGTCACGCGGTGGGTCGTCACGACCACCTCACCGCCGACGGAGTCGATGTCGGACGCGGGAACAGGCCGGGGGCCCGCGACGCCGGCCGCGCGCACGGGCAGGACCCGGCAGGCATTGGCCTCGGGAGACGAGAACATGTGAAGCTCACCTACTCACACTCGGTTACTCGCTAGCAATCTAACCATCGGGCTCGGGTTGTGATCTATAACATTACCGTGATGCAGATCACAAAGTGCCCGTTGTTTAGATGCAGTTATGGGCGAGTCCGGTTCGCAGCGGACTTTTGGTCGGTTTCGTGCCGATAAACCGGGGTGAGTAGGTCCGCATCGACCGGTTCGCCGGTCGTGCGGTCGTATCGCACGGCGATGAGAACCGAGAACAGATGCGTGCTCGCCCGCTCGTGCAGCGTCGCCAGCCGGGTGGCCAGCAACCGGATCGCACCCAGGGAACCCGGCGGGTGCAGCCCGTCGATGAGCATCACGGTGCCGCGCCGGTCGGGGCGGGGCAGCCGGGCCAGGTAGGCGATGTCGTGTGGTTCGGTGCCGCCGGGCCGGTAGACGCGGCGCGCGGCCCGGTCCTCGATGCCGCGCCGGGTGTCGCCCGCGCGGGTGACGGTGCGTCGCAGTCGTGGATCGGCCGCCACCAGCTGACGCAGGCTCGGCGACAGCTCGGGCCCGCCGAGGACCACCAGGCCGTCGCGATTGAGATCGATGGGTCTGCCCGGTAGGAACGTCTCGACCGTCGCCACGAAACCGAGCTGGCGCAGCAGCTCGGCCAGCCGTTGCGCGGCCGCCGGATCGGGTGCGCCGAGCAGCCTGCCCGTGCGGACCTCCGGGGCAAGCACGGTGAGCGTGCCGTGTCCGAAGAACAGCCCTTCGGGCACCGGGCCCTGGGTGCTCACCTGGTGGATGCGCGCCCGCGACAAGCCCGCTGCGGCGCCGATGCGGGCGAACGTCCAGCCCTCGGCATGGAGTTCGCGGATCACGGCGCGGCGGATCCTGGTGAGTTCGTTGATGGTCTGCTGGGCAGCCGCCACCCCGTCGGTGGCTGCTTTGAGTCTCTCGACCTTGTCTTCGATCGCGAAGACTCGTGCCACGTCATCGGCCGACATGTGCGAAGTCTAGACAGCTGGACGGCGATTCGTGTCTATAACGATTGACATCGAATGTCTTGGCGCACAACGCCGATGGCGATATGCCTGTCGGCAACCACAAAGACGGCGAGGTCGGCGCGGACATCGGTGGTACGCGCGATCGGGTGGCAAATGACGACCGTGTGGTCTGTTCGCCGGGGTCAGGTGGCGTCGGAGTCGATCGGCGGCCGCTCGTTGTGCTCCAACGGCTTCGGCGCCTTCGACAACGAGGGCCCGCTGCCGGGCATTCCGCTGCTCGTGCCGAACAGCTCCTTGCGGTCCGGCACGGCCTTCTCCAGATCGCGCAGCACCGAGTCGTCGCCGCCCAGCAGATGCTTGGTGACCGCGGCACGTGGTGTCATCCCGCGCAGCTCGTTGAGTTCGGCGAGCGGTTTGCGCAGCTCGTCGAACTCCGGGCCGAGTTCCTGCTTGAGCGTGGAGGTGGCCCCGCTGGCGTAGTCGCGCAGCTGACGCAGCGACGACGTGGTCCAGCGGATCGCCCCGGGCAGGCGCTCCGGGCCGAGGATCACGAGGGCGGCGACGAGCAGGATCATCATCTCGCTCCACCCGATGTTGCTGAACACGATCCCAGGTTACCCGGCGCGCGTCGTCGCAGCTCAGTCGGATTCGAGGGTGACGGGCACGTCCACCTGCCTGCCATCGCGGATCAACTGCACGTTCACCCGCTCGCCGATCTTGTGCGACTGCACCGCGACGACCAGTTCGTCGGGGCCCTCGACGACGCGGTCACCGACCTTGACGATCACGTCGCCCTCGACGATGCCCGCCTTGGCCGCAGGTCCGCCGGCTACCACGTCGGCCACGGCGGCACCGCTGCGCAACTCGTTGGCGACGGCCTTGGTGCGCGCGCTGAGCCCGAGCTGCGGGTGGTTGACCTTGCCATCGCGGATCAGGGTCTGCGCGATCGAAGTGACCACGTCGATCGGGATAGCGAACCCGAGACCTACCGAGTTACCGGTGTTGCTCTTGATAGCGGTATTGACGCCGATCAGCCTGCCGTCCATGTCGACGAGGGCGCCACCGGAGTTACCGGGGTTGATCGAGGCGTCGGTCTGCACCGCGTCGATCACGGCATTGGTGTCGGTGCCCTCGCCACCGAGGCTCACCGGACGGTGCAGCGCGCTGACGATGCCGGAGGTGACGGTTTTCTCCAGGCCGAGCGGCGAACCGATGGCGAGCACGTCGTCGCCCACCTGCACGTCGTCGGAGCGGCCGAGGTTCGCCTCGGTGAGGTTGTCGGCGTCGACCTTGAGTACCGCGAGGTCGGTCTTGGGATCGCGCCCGACGATCTGGGCAGGCACCCGGGTGTTGTCGGAGAATTCGATCTGGATCTTGGCGTTGCCGGACTTGTCGGTGGCCGCCGCCGAGATCACGTGGTTGTTGGTGACGATGTAGCCCTGCTCGGCGTCGAGCACGACACCCGAGCCGGACGGCCCGCCGTCACCGATGATGACCTGGATCGACACCACCGACGGCAGCACCGCGTCGGCGACGGCCGCGATCTTGCCGTGTGGGGAATCGGAGCTCTCGCTCTGCTGGAGGGTGACCTTGCGCGAGGTGAGGGTGGACGCGGTCTCGGCGGTGATCCGCCCGACCAGCCCACCGACGACGGCGATACCGAGCGCGATCACGGCGAGCAAGGCCAGCGCCTTGGGCGCGACACGCGAGCCGAACAGCACCTCGCGGGCCGACAATTTGGGAGCGACAGGCAGCGGGGCGGGTTCGGGTGTCTCGATCGCCGGGGCGCCGAGGCGCGCGCCCGCGGCCGGGTCACGCCAGGGGTCGACCGGACCCGCGACGACGATCTTGCGTTCGCCGGAATCGGGTTCGCGCTGCAACAGTTCGTCTGAGCCCTCGGGGCGGGCGAACGCCTCGGCGAGCACACCGTCCGGCGGTCGGCGATCGACCAGCTCGCCGTCGTCGGAACGCTTGCCATCGCGCATCGGGTCGTGCGGGGCGAACGAACCCGCCTGGCCGTTCGGGCGGCGGAACGCGTGCGCGGTATGGCTGTCGATGTGCGGCCGGTACACCGGACGCGGGCCGAGGGTCGGCGCGTCGGAGGGCCGCAGATTCCCCCGTGACGCCGCCGAATCCGAGTTGTCGGTCGATCCGGGATTCGTCGATTCGCCTGTCACGCCCGTGACTCTACTTGCGCCGCCACGTAGTCCACCGGGCTGCGGGGAACGAATCGGTCAGGAATCCGAGAAATGCCTCGTTACGGCGGGGAGGTTCGGGCGCGGCGGCGGGCAGTTCGGCCAGCGGGATGCGGCTGAGGCTGTCGTGCAGGCTGCGTGGGACGGCGATTTCGCCCGCCCGGCGCAGCGCGATCCGCGCCTGCTGCTGGGCGTCGACTTCGGCGGCGCATTCGGGGCACACCGAGAGATGCTGGGCGGCACGCAGATAGGCGTTCATGCGCAGCTCGCCGTCGACGTAGGCCGCGATCGCCTCGCTGGCCAGATGCTCGGTGGGCTGAAAGCGCGGTGTGCGACCTGAGGATGCTGGATCCACGCTCATGCGGAGTTCTTCCTTCCGACCGACATCAACCCGACCAGGCCGGGTGTGGCCGCTCGCGGCCGTCACCCTGCGTAGGTGTCAGCGGAGTATCGCTGCTCTATTCCATTATGCGCAAGGTAGTCGCGCAGTGCCTGGCGCCCGCGGTGGATGCGGCTGCGCACAGTGCCCAGCTTGACGCCGAGCGTGGCGCCGATCTCCTCGTAGGACAGGCCCTCGATGTCACACAGCACCACGGCCGCGCGGAACTCCGGCGCGAGGGCGTCGAGCGCCTTCTGCAGGTCCGGGTCGAGGCGGGAGTCGTGGTAGGCGTCCTCGGGCGTCGGTCCCTCGGCGGGCACCCGGTCGTAGTCCTCGGGTAAGGCCTCCATGCGGATGCGATTGCGCCTGCGGACCATGTCGAGGAACAGGTTCGTGGTGATGCGGTGCAACCAGCCTTCGAACGTGCCCGGCTGGTAGCTCTGCAGGGATCGGAACACCCGGATGAAGGTTTCCTGGGTGAGGTCCTCGGCGTCCTGGGCGTCGCCGGACAGCCGGTAGGCGAGGCGGTAGACCCGGTCGGCGTGCTCGCGGACCAGTTCGTCCCACGACGGCATCACCGTGCGGTCACCGGTGGCGTCGAAAGCCGCGGTGCCGGTGAGTTCGGCATCGAGATCGTCCTCGACGGACGGCGGAAAGTCGGTGGGAAGGGTCTGGGCGGGCAGTGTGGCGTCGGAACGCGCCGTGTCTACCATCGGGATGGGACACCTCCTACTCGGGACCGCCGGCACGAAACCGAACCGGTCCGGGTCAGCGGACCTTGTCTTGTCAGAAACAACCGCCGGATGTCTGCGGTTGTTCCCGCGCCTCGTACCCGCCGCGATCGGCTGGTGTGGCAACTATTTCCTGTCGCGATATGGGGCACGTGTGGAGACCCTGAGTGGCACCTGAGAATCCTGATGTGCCCCGACACTCACCCCGCCTGGGCGCCTTCGCTGAATACACAGACCCGGTCGGTGACATAGCCTCTTAGCTGTGGCATCGAACGTGGAGCGGAACCTGGCCTATGTGGAGGAGTCCGTCGTCGAGGACGAAGTCCTCCTCGACGCGCGCGAGCGGGCCACCGAATTGGGCGCCGCGCCCGTGCCCGCGTCGGTCGGCGCGCTGCTGAGCATGTACGCGCAGATGCTCGGCGCCCGCTCGGTCGTCGAGGTGGGCACCGGCGCGGGTGTGAGCGGACTGTGGCTGCTCGACGGCATGCGTGAGGACGGAACCCTCACCACCATCGACTCCGAACCCGAGCATCAGCGGGCCGCCAAGGAGGCCTTCCGCACCGCCGAGATCGCGCCCGCGCGCACCCGGCTCATCAACGGCCGCGCCCTCGATGTGCTGCCGCGCCTGGCCGACGGCGCCTACGACCTGGTGTTCGTCGACGCCTCGCCCATGGAACATCCGCTCTACGTGGAGCAGGGTGTGCGATTACTGCGCGAGGGCGGTGCGTTCATCCTGAACAACGCGCTGCTCGGCGGGCGCGTCCCCGATCAGTCCCAGCGCGACCCGGCCACCCAGGCGGTGCGCGCCGCGACGAGGGCGATCGCGGAGAATCGCGAGCTCACCAGCGTGCTCATCCCCATCGGCGACGGGTTGCTCTGCGCGTCGCGTGGGTAGTCAGCCCACCCAGATACCCTTGCCGACGGTGACGACCCCACCGTTGCTCACGGCGAATCGTTCCCGGTCGCGGTCCAGGTCCACGCCGATGATCTCGCCCTCGCCGACCACCACGTTCTTGTCGAGGATGGCGTGGCGGACCACCGCGCCACGCCCGATGCGGACACCGGGCATCAGCACGCTGCCCTCCACGGTCGCGCCGTCGTCGATCATCACGTTGGAACTGAGGACCGAGTTGCGCACGGTGGCGGCCGACAGGATCGAGCCCGCGCCGACGATGGACTCCTGAGCGAGCCCGCCACGCGCGAACTTGGCGGGCGGCAGGTTCTCGGCGGCGCCGCGGATGGGCCAGTGCTTGTTGTAGAGGTTGAACACCGGGTGCACCGAGACCAGGTCCATGTGCGCCTCGTAGAAGGCGTCGATGGTGCCGACATCGCGCCAGTAGCCCCGGTCGCGATCGGTGGCGCCCGGTACGTCGTTGTCGGCGAAATCGTAGACGGCGGCCTGCCCGGCCGCGACAAGCGACGGGATGATGTCGCCGCCCATGTCGTGATCGGAATCGGAGTTCTCCGCGTCGGCGCGGATCGCGTCGACGAGCACGCGGGTGGTGAACACGTAGTTGCCCATCGACGCGAAGGTCATGTTCGGGTCGTCCGGGGTGCCGGGCGGATGGGCGGGTTTCTCCAGGAACTGGGTGATGCGCCCGGACTCGTCGGAATCGATGCACCCGAACGCGCTCGCTTCGCTGCGCGGCACCCGGATCCCCGCGACGGTGACGCCCGCGCCCGAGGCGATATGGCTGGCCACCATCTGCTCCGGGTCCATCCGGTACACGTGATCGGCCCCGAAGACCACGATGTAGTCGGGGTCCTCGTCGTAGATCAGGTTGAGCGACTGCATGATCGCGTCGGCGCTGCCGGTGTACCAGCGCGGTCCGAGCCGCTGCTGCGCGGGCACCGGGGTGATGTACTCCCCGGTGAAGCCCGACAGCCGCCAGGTCTGGGAGATGTGGCGGTCCAGCGAATGCGATTTGTACTGGGTGAGGACGCACAGGCGCAGATATCCCGCGTTGACCAGGTTGCTGAGCACGAAATCGATCAGCCGGTAGGCCCCACCGAACGGAACCGCGGGCTTGGCGCGGTCGGCCGTGAGCGGAAACAGTCGTTTGCCCTCGCCACCGGCGAGCACGATCCCGAGTACGTGCGGCTGGCTCCTCACCCTGTCAAAGTACAGGCCCCGGGCCCACCCGGTGGCTCATGTCGACCCGAGCGTCTAACTTTGGACCCGTGAGTGATGGCACCGACGGGGAATCAGCGATCGCGGATCCGTTGCGGGTGGCCATGCTGACCCGGGAGTATCCGCCCGAGGTGTACGGCGGTGCGGGCGTGCACGTCACCGAGCTCACCGCCCGGCTGCGCGCGCTGTGCGAGGTGACCGTGCACTGCATGGGCGCGCCGCGCACGGGCGCGGTGGTGCACCGGCCCGATCCCGAGCTGTACGCCGCCAACGCCGCGTTGCAGATGATGTCGGCGCAGCTGCGGATGGCCGACGCCGTCGGCGCGGTGGACGTGGTGCATTCGCACACCTGGTACGCGGGCCTGGCCGGCCATCTCGCCGGTGCGCTCTACGGCATTCCACACGTGCTCACCGCGCATTCGCTCGAACCGCGCAGGCCGTGGAAGGCCGAACAGCTCGGCGGCGGATACCGCCTGTCCTCGTGGTCGGAACGCAACGCCATGGAACAGGCCGACGCCGTGATCGCGGTGAGCGAGGGCATGGCCCACGACGTCCTCGACGCCTATCCCGCTATCGACCCCGGCCGGGTTCACGTGGTGCACAACGGCATCGACGCGGGCGTATGGCATCCGGGCGCCCCCACCGGCTCCGAACAACCGGTGCTCGACCGCCTCGAAGTTCGTGCCGATCTGCCGATCGTCTCGTTCGTCGGCCGCATCACCCGGCAGAAGGGTGTAGGCCACTTGCTGGCCGCCGCAGCCGATTTCGACCCCGACATCCAGCTCGTGTTGTGCGCCGGTGCGGCGGACACGGTGGAACTCGAGCAGGAAGTGGCCGGCGCGGTCGACGAGCTGCAAAACCAGCGCGGCAATGTGTTCTGGGTGAAGGAGATGCTCCCCACCGAACAAGTGCGTCAAATCCTCACGGCATCAACAGTTTTCGTCTGCCCATCGGTATACGAACCCCTCGGCATCGTAAACCTGGAAGCGATGGCATGCGCCACCGCCGTCGTCGCCTCGGACGTGGGCGGGATCCCGGAAGTGGTCGCCGACGGTGTCACAGGGCAATTGGTGCACTACGACCCGGTCGCGTCGGGCGACTACGAGCGCGCACTCGCCGACGCGGTGAACGCGGTGGCGGCCGACCCCGAACTGGCGACGCGCTACGGCCAGGCAGGCCGCGCGCGAGCCATCGCGGAGTTCGACTGGTCGAGGATCGCGGAGCAGACTGTGGAGGTCTACCGCGGGGTCATCCGCTGAGAGGGCCCGGCTGGCCGTGCCCCACCCGCCTCGGATACCTGGACAGCCGATCACCACGCTCTGGTGGCGGGAGCTACTCGGCCGATGCCGCCATCACAGTGGTGATCAACAGTCCAGGTCTGCTCGGTTTCGGGAGCACGACTTAGTTCGCCGCCTGTGCTTTTCGGCCGCCCGGCGCCAGCCGCGGTTCGCCACCTACCGCGTTCCTAGCCGCACGGCATAACCCAAGTGCGCCGCTCACCGCATTCACAGCCATTCTGAACCGCTTAAGTCCGCCATGACCTCGTTCTCAGCCACACGGCTCAACCCAAAGTGCGCCACCTGCCGCCTTCCCAGCCGCACGGCACCACTTAAGTCCTCCACCTACCGCACACCCAGCCGCACGGCACCACTCGAGTCCGCCATGACCGCAT
>NZ_BDBD01000009.1 GCF_001612805.1 Nocardia coubleae NBRC 108252 | reverse complement strand
CCCAACACCTCCCTGGTGCACAAAACACCGAGGTGTTGTCCGCGCTCAGCCGACAGGTGCGTACCGCGCAACGGTGACCGAAGCGGTGACCTCGGTGATGTCGGCAAGACCGGCGATGCGTGGGTCGTCCCCGGCGGTGGTGTGGAAGGCAGACGGGCCCATAGCGACCACATTGGTCACGTCGCCACGCGACAGTTTCATGGGAAATTCGACCACGGCGTGATCGATACGGGTGAAAGTCCCCGACAGCGCGTCATCGAGCCGACGCTCCTTGTCGGGGTCGACGCGGACCATACCCAGCGGCTCGATCAACTCGCCCAGATGCCGTGGGGTGGGCGTGACGACGACGAACCGTCCGCCGGGCGCGAGCACACGCGCGACTTCGCCGGGGTTGCGCGGCGCGAAGACCGACAAGACCCCGGTGAGAGCGCCATCGCGGATCGGCAGCCCACGCCAGGCGTCGGCCAGGATCGACGCGAGCCGCGGATGCGCACGAGCCGCGCGACGAGCAGCAGGCTTTGCGACATCGAGCGCGATGCCCAGGAGACCCGGATGCGCGTCGAGGACCTCGCCCAGGTAGTACCCGGTACCGGCCCCGATCTCCAGCACCGCACCCAGCGATCCGGCGTCGGCCGGCGATGCGGGGCGGTCCGGCGATATGGGGCAGTTCGGCGATGCGGCGCCGTTCAGCGATGCGGAGCCGTTCGGCGATGCGGCGCTGCTGGGCGATGTGGGGTCGTTCGGCGATGCGGCGCTGCTGGGCGATGTGGGGTCGTTCGGCGATGCGGCGCTGCTGGGCGATGTGGGGTCGTTCGGCGATGCGGCGCTGCTGGGCGATGCGGTGCTGCTCGGCACCGTGGGCGTGCCTTGCGGCCGCACATTGCCCAGCGTGTCGAAGTAACGAGCCGCGGACGGCGTGTGTCCAGCCGAGTGCGCGGAGCGGAAAGCTTGGGCGACGGCATTCGCGATGGGCGCGAAGTGGCCCGCACTCTGGAATGCCGCGCGGGCGTCGAGCATGGTGGCGGTGTCGCCGGTCATTTTCGTCGAGGCGCCGGTGAGCAGGCCGACGTAACCCTGGCGGGCGATGTCGAAGCTGTGCCGGTTGCCACACCGCAATGCGCCTGCGCCGGGCTGCAGGGTGTCGCCGCACTCCGGGCAGGCCAGGAGTGCGGCGATCTCGGTCAGGGCTGTCAGCTGGTGACGCTCTTCAGTTCGTCACCGAGGGCCGCTGCCTCGTCCGGTGTGAGTTCGACGACCAAACGCCCGCCACCCTCGAGTGGAACCCGCATGACGATTCCACGACCTTCCTTGGTTGCCTCGAGGGGACCGTCCCCGGTACGGGGCTTCATGGCCGCCATCCTCTGCTCCCTCCAGATCTGCGCGGTGGAGTGCGCACTACTGTTCTCTGGTCCGCCGGGTGTTCGGCGGGCCACACCGGTCCTATTCTTCCCTATTGCCGACTCGGGCGGACACCTGAGTAGCAAATCTGACTCCGGAGTCGGTTCCTTTCGGTACGGCTTGCACCCAGCAAACGGCCAGGTGATCGTCCACCATGCCGGTCGCCTGCATCAGTGCGTAGGCCGTGGTCGGGCCGACGAAAGCGAAGCCGCGGCGCTTCAATTCCTTTGCCAGAGCAATGGATTCGGGTGTGGTGGCGGGCACATCCGCGATGGTCGCGGGCCTCGGGCGTGGCTCGGGTGCGAACGACCACACCAGCTCGTCGAGGCCGATCGGCAGGTCGCGAGCAACCCGGGCGTTCGCGATGGCCGCGTCGATTTTCGCGCGGTTGCGGACGATCCCGGCGTCGGCGAGCAGCCGGGCCCGGTCGGTGTCGTCGAATTCGGCGACCTTGGCGATCTCGAAGCCCGCGAAGGCGGCGCGGAAGGCCGGGCGCTTGCGGAGGATGGTGATCCAGGACAGGCCCGATTGGAACGCCTCGAGGCACAGCCGCTCGAACATGGCATCGTCGCCGTGGAGGGCCTTGCCCCATTCGTGGTCGTGGTAATCGCGGTAGAGCTGGGAGCCGGTCGCCCAGTCGCAGCGGACCAGCCCGTCGTCGACGAACTCGCTCACCGGTGCTCCTGGCCCGCTGCCATCTGCGCCTGCCACTGCCGCATCTGCGCCAACTCGAACTCGAGTTCGTCGATGCGCTCGGCCAACCGCCCCAACGCCCAGTCGACCTCACCGGCCTTGTAGCCGCGCACGACCTGCTGAAACCGTAACGCCCGCACATCCGCCCCCGTGACGCCCTCGGCGGGCAACACGGTAGCGGTGGTGCCCTGCGGCAACGGCCCGAGCTCCTCCGACCGGCCGAACACCGCACTGGCGACGAGAAACAACATCGCCGCGACCAACCCGACGATGAGCACATACAGAAGCAGCGTCAGCATGCTCCCAGACTAGGCAAACCCACCGACAAGTCCCGCATCAGCGGGAGCGGTCAGAGGTGGCGGGTGGTGTCGATGCCGAGCGACATCCCCGCCAGGCCGCGCTTGCGGACCGCGAGCTTGTCGGCGACGCCGCGCAGGGCGACGGCGGCCGGATTCTCCGGATCGGAGAGCACGATCGGGGTACCCGCGTCGCCACCTTCGCGCAGGGCCTGCTCGATCGGGATTTGGCCGAGCAGCGGGACGGTCGAGCCGACGGCACGGGTAAGGCGGTCGGCGACCACCTGGCCGCCGCCGGAACCGTAGAGCTCCATGCGCGAACCGTCGGGCAGGTCCAGCCAGGACATGTTCTCGACGACGCCCGCGATCCGCTGACGGGTCTGCAGGGCGATGGCACCCGCGCGTTCGGCCACCTCGGCGGCGGCGATCTGCGGGGTGGTGACGACCAGGATCTCGGCGCTCGGGATCAGCTGGGCGATGGAGATGGCCACGTCGCCGGTGCCGGGCGGCAGGTCGAGCAGCAGCACGTCCAGGTCGCCCCAGAACACGTCGGCGAGGAACTGCTGCAGCGCGCGGTGCAGCATCGGACCTCGCCACACCACGGGCGTGTTGCCCTGGGTGAACTGCGCGATCGAGATCATCTTCACGTCGTGGGCGATGGGCGGCATGATCATCCGCTCCACCTGGGTGGGCTTGGCGTCGGTGCCGAGCATGCGCGGGATGGAGTGACCGTAGATGTCGGCGTCGAGCACGCCCACCGACAGCCCGCGCTCGGCAAGGGCGACGGCCAGGTTGGCGGTGACGCTGGACTTGCCGACGCCACCCTTGCCCGAGGCCACCGCGTACACGCGGGTGAGCGAACCGGGCTGGGCGAACGGGATCACCGGCTCGGCGGAGTCGCCGCGCAGCGATTTGCGCAGCTCGGTGCGCTGTTCGTCGCTCATCACGTCGAGATCGACGGTCACCGCGCCGGCACCCGGCACGTCGGCGACGGCCTTGGTGACGCGCTGGATGATCTCGGTGCGCAGCGGGCAGCCCGAGGTGGTGAGGTACACCTCCACGTGCACGTCGCCGCTGTCGGCGAGGGCGATGCTCTTGACCATGCCGAGCTCGGTGATCGGCTTGCGGATCTCCGGATCGTCGACCTTCGCGAGCGCCGCCCGCACATCCGCTTCCGTAATCACTGCCATATGTCCGATATTAGGCTGCACCGGTTTCCCGGCCGGGTGTGGGGCGCGTGCTCAGTGGATGCGCGGGAGGTCTTGCGGCTTGGGGGCGAGGCCGCTGGAGTAGGAGCCCGACCATGCCATCACATTGGCGACGTAGGCCATGGAGTTGTTGTAGCGCAGGATCGCCTTGGACTGCTGGGACAGGTCGCGCATGTTCAGGCCGCCGTCGCAGAGGTACTTGCCCGCGGTGAGGGCGGCGTCGTAGAGGTTCTGCGGGTCGGCGATGCCGTCGGCGTTGCCGTCGGCGGCGTAGCGCTCCCAGGTTTCGGGCAGGAACTGCATGGGGCCGATGGCGCGGTCGTAGCCACCGATGCCGTCGAGGGTGCCGCCGTCGCTGTCGTGGATGACGTTGTTGCCCGACAGGCTGCCGTCGAGAACGGGACCGTAGACGGCTTTGATCGGGTTGCCGTCGGCGTCGGCTTTGCCGAAGGCATGGGTGGATTCGACGCGGCCGATGCCCGCCAGCAGCGACCACGACATGCCGCAGTGCGGATTCTCCACCGCCAGTTGCTGTTCGGCGTTCTGGTAGGCGGCCACCGCGATGCCGGGGATGCCGAGCGGCCCGGCGGGCAGGTCGGAGGCGACCCGATCGCCGGACAGCGCAACGGTTTTCACCTCGGGGGTGGCCGACCGCGACTGCTTGGCCTCGGCGTGGACGACCTCGGCGACCTCGGCCTGCGGTGCGGCGGCGAACTCGGGGCCGGTCTCGGTGTCGAGTTCGGGCAGATCGTGCTCCACGGCCGCCATTTCGGCGGTGGTCGTGTCGGTGGCGGCGGCGGTGACGGCCACGAGGCCGGCCGGAACCAAGCCGGTGAGCGCGATGATCGAACTACGTCGAACCGTCGTTGCAGGCTGTTTACGATGACGACCCATGAGCCGAGATTACCGCACCCGAGACCTTTTTGTTACCCCTCCGTGATCTGAATTTCGGTTTGATTTCTAGGAGGCCGGCGGGGCGGGCGGCAGCGGGATAACGATGTTGAACGGCAACGTGATTGCGGGCTGCGGTGCCGGCGCCGGAGCGGCGGGCGGTGCGGGCTCCTCGGTGGGCGCGATGCCCGGCTCCGGCGTCTTCTGCGGTTCGGCCGGTGCGGGCGCCGGTGCCTCGGCGGGCGCGGGTTGTTCGGCGGGGGCGCACGCGGCCTGCTCGGTGCGCTCACCGGGCTGCGGGGGAGCGGCGGCCGGATCCTGTGGTGCCGGATTCAGTTGCACCTCGGCACCGAACGTCTGCGGCGCGGGCGCGATGGGGTTGGGCATCTGCGCGGGCAGCGGCTCGTTCACACACACCTCGGGGGCGGGTGCGACGGGCGCGGGGCAGAAGATGCCGCAGGGAATCGGTGGCAAGCCGGGCAGCGTGATCATCACCTGGGTCGGCGTGGTGACCTTCGGTGTGTTGGGCGGCAATTGGTTCGTCGTCGACGGCGGTGCCGCCGTGACGGGTGCGTCGGCCGCGAGCACGTTCGGCGCGACGGTCGGCGCGCTGCCGGGCGGCACGATGTCGGGCGAGATCGACACCTGGCTCGGCGCACCGCCGGTGCGGTAGGCCGCCGACCAGCTGAGCACATTGGCCGCGTACGACATCGAGTTGTTGTAGCGCAGGACGGCACGCAGTTCCTGGGCCGCGTCGCGCAGGTTCAGCCCGCCTGAGCACAGGTACTTGGCCGCGCCGAGGGCGGCGTCGAAGACATTGTGCGGGTCGGCCGTGCCGTCGCCGTTGCCGTCGGCCGAGTAGTGCGCCCAGGTGCTCGGCAGGAACTGCATGGGCCCGACGGCGCGGACGAAGCCGCCGTCGGCCTCCTTGATGATCTCGTTACCCGGCAGGGTGCCGTCGAGCGCGGGTCCGAAGATGGGTGTGGTCGTGGTGCCCGCGGCGTCGGTTCGCCCGCTGCTGGCGTGCCCGGATTCGATGCGGCCGATGCCCGCCAAAAGGTTCCAGGTGAGCCCGCAGCCGGGCTGTGCGGTCTGCATGGCCAGTTCGGCATTGCGGTAGGCGGCGAGCACGATCTCGGGAATGCCGAGCGTGCCGCTGCCGGGCGGTAGTGAAATCGATTGCAGCGGTACGGTTCCGGCGAAGGGGGCCAGGCTGTTGGCCGAGGGGCTCAGCGCGCGCAGTTTGCGCGGCGCCTCCTGGGTCACCGGTAGCAGGCCGACGATTTCGGACGGATCGCTCTCGGGCTTGTGGTCGGTGGAGCTCTTGTTCGCGGCGAGCAAGGCCTCCGGCGCGCTCGGCGCGGTGCTCGGGTTCGACGAGTGCGCGGCCGACCCCGACGCGACGAGTCCCGCGACGACAAGGGCCGACATAGTTATCGGAGCAGAGATTCGCATTGCGGCCACACCAACCCTTTACGTCGAAGCAGCGGCGCCGCAGAGTCCCCCCTCCGGCCCGCCCGGAACAACGTGATCCAGGTTACCCATCGGTCAGGTACTTACAGAGCATTTCCGGTTACTCATCTGGAGCACCAGGCGAAACCGGGGGCGAAGACGGCGTTTGACCGGAGGTTTTCTTGCGGGCGCCTTTTCGCTTCGTCTCCGTCTTCGGCGCGCCGTCGAGCATTTCCTTGATCTCTTCCAGTTCGCGCCGGAGGTAGTCGCGGGTGGCGACATCGCCGACGGCCAGGCGAAGCGCCGCCAGCTCACGGGCGAGGAACTCGGTGTCGGCCTTGGTCTGCGCGGCCCGGGTGCGGTCCTCCTCGAGCGAGACCTTGTCGCGGTTGTCCTGCCGGTTCTGGGCGAGCAGGATCAGCGGCGCCGCGTAGGCCGCCTGGGTGGAGAAGGCCAGGTTGAGCAGGATGAACGGGTACGGGTCCCAGCGCAGCGCCACCACGAAGACATTGAGCAGGATCCAGACGATGACGATGATGGTCTGGATCGCCAGATAACGCCCGGTGCCGAGGAACCGGGCGACCCGCTCGCTGCTGCGCGCGAACGCCTCGGAGTCCCAGTCGAAACGCAGCCGGGTACCGCCCGGTGTCTCCAGCCGCTGCCTGGCCAGGTTCTTCTCGCTCACGCGTGTCCTTTCGGCTGCTCCGCTGATGCCTCGAGGCGCTGACCTCTCATGCCGATCTCCCGTCGGTGTCGATCGGTGTCGGCTCGGTCTGTTCGAGCGGCGGGGTTTCCTCCTCGCGCCAGTCCTCGGGCAGCAGATGGTCGAGCACGTCGTCGACGGTGACCGCGCCGAGCAGGTGGTTCTCGTCGTCGATCACCGGCCCGCAGACCAGGTTGTAGGTGGCGAAGTAGCGGGTGACCGCCGAGAGTGGCAGCTCGGGGGTCAGGGCGGCCAGATCGGTGTCGACCATGCCGCCCACCAGATGCGCAGGGGGCTCGCGCAACAGGTGCTGGATGTGCACGCAGCCCAGGTAGCTCCCGGTCGGGGTGGCCGTGGGCGGGCGGACGACGAAGACCATAGAGGCCAGGGCCGGGGTGAGATCGGGATCGCGGACACGGGCGAGCGCCTCGGCGACCGTGGTCGACGGACTGAGGACGACCGGTTTGGTGGTCATCAGGCCACCCGCGGTGTCGGGGGAGTGGGCGAGCAACCGGCGCACCGGTTCGGACTCCTCCGGGTCCATCAGGGCCAGCAGCGATTCGGCTTCGCTCTCCGGCAGTTCGCCGAGCAGGTCGGCCGCGTCGTCGGGGTCCATGGCCTCGAGCACGTCGGCGGCCCGGCGGACCTCGAGGTGGCCGAGCAGGTCGACCTGGTCGTCGTCGGGCAGTTCCTGCACCACATCGGCGAGGCGTTCGTCGTCCAGGGCGATCGCCACCTCCACGCGGCGCTTCTCGGGCAGCTCGCGCAACCGGTTGGCCACGTCGGCGGCGCGCAGTCCCTCGAATTGGGCGAGCAGCGCGGTGACGTCCTGGCCCGGCCTGCCGACGGCGGCCGGTGTCAGGCCGCTCACCGACGACCAGTCGACCACGTGCACCGTCCGCCTGCGCCCGATCCGCCGGTGCCCGCGCACCGCGACCCGGCCGACCACCCAGTCCCTGGTGCGGGTCTGCTCGATGCCCAGATCGGCGACGAACACGTCGACGTCCTCCAGGTCCGGCAGGTCCGGGTCGTGCACGTGCACCCGGGTGTCGACGATCTGGGCCAGCGCGAGCAATTCGCCCGCGCGCTGGGCGAACCGGCGCAGGCTCACGGTTCCGGTATTGAGCGTCACCACGCCCGGCTCGATCGCGGTGACCCGCAGCATCGGCACGAAAATCCTTCGGCGCGTGGGCAACTCGACGACCAGGCCGTGCACGCGCGGCGGTTGCCGCCCGAACCGGACGGCGACGACCACGTCCCGGACCCGGCCGATAGACTCCCCGTCCGGACCCAGCACTGTCAGGCCGGCGAGCCGGGCGACGTACACCCTGGTGGTTGCCATGACCTCAGGCTAGTAGTAAGGAGCGTGCTCCCATGAAGCCCCGCCGTTCGGTGCTCGCCGTGCCAGGCAGTAGCCAGAAGATGATCCACAAGGCGATGGGACTGCCGGTCGACGAGGTCTTCCTCGATCTGGAGGACGCGGTCGCGCCCGAGGCGAAGGTGTCGGCGCGCGCCAATATCGTGGCCGCCCTGCACGAACCGGGCTGGGGCGAGCAGCTGCGGGTGGTGCGGGTCAACGACTGGACGACCGAATGGACCTACGCCGACGTCATCACGGTGGTGGAAGGCGCGGGCCGCGAGCTCGACGCGATCCTGCTGCCCAAGGTCACCGACGCGGGCCAGGTGCGCGCGCTGGATCTGCTGCTGACCCAGCTGGAGAAGGTATGCGGGCTCGAGGTCGGGCGCATCGGCATCGAACCGCAGCTCGAAAACGCTATGGGATTACGCAATATCGATGAGATCGCCACCGCAAGCCCCCGTGTGCAGGCCCTGGTCTTCGGTCCCGCCGATTTCATGGCGAGCCTGAATATGCGCACCCTCGTCGTCGGCGAACAGCCGCCCGGCTACGACACCGGCGATGCCTACCACCACATCCTGATGACCATCCTGCTCACCGCCCGCGCCCACGGCCTGCAGGCCATCGACGGCCCCTACCTGCAGGTTCGCGATGTCGACGGCTTCCGCCGGGCCGCCGCGCGCACCGCCGCGCTCGGCTTCGACGGCAAATGGGTGCTGCACCCGGACCAGATCGACGCGGCCAACGAGATCTTCAGCCCGCGCCAGGAGGACTACGACCGCGCCGAGTTGATCCTCGAGGCCTACGCCTTCCACACCTCGGCCGCCGGCGGTGCTCGTGGCGCGGTGATGCTCGGCAATGAGATGATCGACGAGGCCTCCGCCAAGATGGCACAGGTCATAGCCGAGAAGGGCCGCGCCGCCGGAATGAGCAGGACCACCCGTTTCACTCCGCCACAACCCGGCCAGGAATAGCAGAATGGGACTATGACGAATCCCTTGGGCAACTCGAACCGCGGGCGGCAGGCGTTGCCGACGCCGCCGTCGGGCTGGCCGGTCGGGTCGTATCCGACCTACGCCGAGGCGCAGCGCGCGGTCGATTACCTGGCCGACAACCAGTTCCCGGTGCAGGACGTGACCATCGTCGGCGTCGACCTGATGCAGGTGGAGCGGGTGCTGTACCGGCTCACCTGGGGCAAGGTCATCGGCGGTGGTGTGGTGTCGGGCGCCTGGCTCGGCCTGTTCCTCGGCCTGCTGCTGAGCCTGTTCACCACCACCGGTGGGGCGCTCGGTCCGCTGGTCGTCGGTCTGCTCGGCGGCATCGTGTTCGGTGTCATCACCACGTCGATTCCCTACGCGGCGACCAAGGGGCAGCGCGACTTCGCGTCGACCATGCAGTTGGTCGCCGGTCGCTACGACGTGCTGTGCGATCCGAAGACCGCCGAACGCGCCCGCGACATGCTGGCCCGATTGGCGCTGTGACGCAATGGATGTGGTGAATTCGGTCCGCACCGCGGTGCTGGACCACTACGAGGTCGAGCGCGCCGGTGTGGACTCCGCGTCGGTGACGTTCCTCGGGCTGGAACCGATCGAGATCCTGCGCATCCCCGGTGACGGTGTGGTGCACTACGCGACACTCGGCGGGTCGCGTCATCCGATGGGCGATCCGGCCGACCTGCTCGCCGATCCGGTTCGTGGCCCCCGCGCCGAACTCGTGCTCACCCTGCTGGCCGCCGCCGGGCCGCAGGCGGGCCTGGTTCGTTCACTGGGCGTGCTCGTCGCCACGCCGTCGGTGGAAGGCGTTGTGCTGCAAGCCGATGCGCTGCTCGATCTCGGTGAACCGTTGTGGCACAACGGGCCTTTCACCGCGGTGCTGCTCGGCGAGAGCGAGGTGCCCGAGATCGTGCTGCCCGAACCGGCCGAACCGGTGCGCTACCTCAGCGTCACCCCGGTGACCGCCACCGAGGCCGCCTGGGTGCGGGTGCGCGGCGCGCAGGCCTTGCGGGACGCGTGGGCCGAGGCGGGTATCGACGTGCGCGATCCCGGACGCGGTGCGGTGAACCTCTAGAGCCACTTGTTGCGGCGGAAACTGCGGAACAGCAACGCGCACAGCACAACCATCAGCGCGACCACCGCCGGATAAGCCCACCGCTGGTGCAGTTCCCACATGTAGTCGAAGTTCATGCCGTACACACCGGCGATCATGGTCGGCACCGCCGCCATGGCCGCATACGCCGAGATCTTGCGCATATCGGTGTTCTGCTGAACGCTGATCTTGGCGAGCGCGGCGTTGACCAGGCTGCTCAGCGCCTCGTCGAAGTAGGCGATCTGTTCGTTGACGCTGACATGGTGGTCGGCCACATCGCGCATGTAGCGCCGGAATTCGGTCGGCACCGGCAAGTCCTGGTTGTTCACCAACCGCTCCAGCGGAACGCCCAGCGGCGACACTGCCCGGCGCAGCTCGACGACCTCGCGTTTGAGCTGGTAGATCGATTCGATGCCAACCTTGGAGTTCGGCGTGAACACCGCCTCCTCCATCTCGTTGACGTCTTCCTCGATGGATTCGGTTGTCTCCACGTAGGAATCGACCACGTGATCGGCCACGGCGTGCAACACCGAGGGCGGACCCATCCGCAGCTGATCGGGATGACCCTCGAGTGCCCTTCGCACGCCCGACAGGCCGGTGTGCTCCCCGTGGCGAACGGTGATCGCGAAATGCGGGCCGGTGAAGACCATGATGTCGCCGGTCTCCACGATCTCGCTGATGGCGTGCATATCGTGTTCCACGTAGCTGACCGTGCGCATCACCAGGAACAGCGTGTCGTCGTAGCGTTCCAGCTTGGGACGCTGACGCCCGACCACGGCGTCCTCGACCGCCAGCGGATGCAGTCCGAAGATCTGGGCGATGTCGTTCATCTGCGTCTCGTCGGGATCGTGCAGGCCGACCCAGACGAAACCCGAGTCGGTGCCGCGCGCCTCCGCCAGCGCCTGCTGCGGGGTGAAGCGGCCGGGTAACCGCTTGCCGTCGACATAGACACCGCAGTCGACGATGGCGCGTGCGGTCGGCACCGGTACCCGTGGCCGCGCGGTCGCCGCGGCACGACCCGTCTTGTGAAAGTTCGGCAGTGACGGGAAGGAAGGCACATCCGGATGTTACGGGCAGGTCGACGGCCGCACACCGGCCGACACCGCACTGTAAGACTGAGTGTGTGCGCATCGACCTGCATACCCATTCCACCGCCTCCGACGGCACCGACACCCCGGCCGAACTGGTTCGCCACGCCGCCGCGTCCGGGCTCGACGTCGTCGCGATCACCGACCACGACACCACCGGCGGGTGGGCCGAGGCCGAAGCGGCGCGTCCGCCGGGACTCACCCTGGTACGCGGGATGGAGATGTCGTGTACCGGCATGGGGGAGGACGGTTTTCCCGTTCCGGTGCACCTGCTGGCCTACCTGTTCGACCCGGCCGACCGCGGTTTCGCCGAGGAACGTGAACGATTGCGGGCCGAGCGCATCGCGCGGGTACGCGCCATGGCGGAGTTGATGGTGGCCGACGGGCTGCCGATCGATCCCGAGGCCGTGCTGGCCGGTGCCGGACCGGCCGCGGGGCGTCCGCATCTGGCGCGGGCCCTGGTCGCGGCGGGTGTGGTGGCCAGTGTCGACGCCGCGTTCGTCGACCTGCTCGCCCCGCACGGGCCGTACTACGCGGAGAAAGTGGACACGCCGTTGCCGCGCGCGGTGCAGCTGATCGCCGACGCGGGCGGGGTGAGCGTGCTCGCCCACGTGCGGGCCCGCAAACGCGGCAGGCTGCTCGCGCTCGACGAGATCAGGAAGCTGGCCGGGCTCGGTCTCACCGGCCTCGAGATCGACCATCCCGATCACAGCGACGCCGATCGCGCGGTCCTCACCGAGCTGTCCGGCGAGCTCGGCCTGGTGCGTACCGGGTCGTCGGACTACCACGGCAGCAACAAGACCATCGAGATCGGCGCCTGCCGCACCGATCCGGAACAGTTCGAGGTATTGATCAGCAAGGCGAGCGGGGTTCCGGTGATCTCCTCGTGACGGCGGTCCGGGCGCTGAGCGGTGTGGTGGCGGGCGGTGTCGTCGCGCTGCTGTGTGTGGTCGTCGGTGCCGCGCTGATCGGTGCGCGCCGCGACTTTCCCGGGCCGGGAGGCGAATCCCTGACGTGGCATGTACTGGTGACGGTGGTCGTCGTCGGGGCGCAGATCGTCGCGGATCGGCGGCGCGGGGTGGCGGCTCTGGCCGGGTCGGCGGTCGTGTTCGTGATGACCGGCGCCCTGCTGTGGACACAGTGGTGGGGATGACAGTCCGCTAATGGTTGCGGAAGGGTGAACTGTGCCCGAATATCTCTCTGTATGGGCAACCTGGAGACGGATGTTCTGATTCTCGGCGGCGGACCCGCCGGGCTCTGGGCCGCCGTCTCCGCGGCCGCGCACGGGGCGCGGGTGGTGCTGGTCGACAAGGGCCGCTGCGGTTCGAGCGGGCCGGGTGTCTACGGCGCGACGACGGTGTGGGACATTCCGCCTGGTCAGGCGCGGGCCGAAGCCGTGGAGCGCGCGCTGGTACGCGGCGGCGGTCTCGGTGACCCTGCCTGGCTGCACCGCGTCATCGACGAGGCGCACGAGCGGCTGCGGAACTGGTCGGGCAGGCAGGTCACCGACCCACGACGGATCCGGTTCGACGGTGCGAGTTACCTGCGCCGACTGCGTCGCGGCGCGCTCGAGGCCGGTGTGCGCATCCTCGATCACCACCCCGCCCTGCACCTGCTCGTCGATCGCTCGGGACGGGTGGTCGGCGCCGCAGGGGTGCGGCGGCACAACAACTTTCAGCGCTGGACGATTCACGCGGGTGCGGTGGTCGTGGCCACCGGCGGCTGTGCGTTCGGGTCCGGCGGCGCGGGCACCGAGGTGAACACCGGCGACGGCCTGCTGATGGCGGCGGAGGCCGGTGCCGAGCTGTCGGGCATGGAATTCTCCAGCGCCTATGTCCTTGCCCCGGTGCTCGCCCGGGTGCACCCGCATCGCACGATCGCCAGTGGGCTCGCGGTGCGTTTCGCCACGTTCTACGACGAATCCGGGGCCGAGCTCCCGGGACGCACGTCCGCGGCGCTGGCCGCCATCGCCGACGGCAGGCGGGTCTTCGCCGCGCTCGACGACGTGCCCGAGGTGGTCGGGCACTGGCTGCGCAGGCAAGGCGCGGTCGACGCGGCGGGCCGGGTGCCGGTGCGCGCGGTGCTCGACGGCACCGTGCGCGGCTCCGGCGGGCTGGCCCTCACCGGCGCCGACTGCGCGACCACCGTGCCCGGGCTGTTCGCCGCGGGCGGTGTCGCCGGTCGTGAGGTCGTCGCCGGGGCAGCAGGGTGCTCGGGCGGGTTGCGTGGTGCCTGGGCGCTCGCCTCGGGTAGCTGGGCGGGGGAGGGAGCCGCCCGCGCGGCCACCGCCTTCCGTGACGATGTCGCCCTGCCGCCCGCACCCGGCGCCGGACTCGGTCCACACGCCCACATCGACCCGCGCTCGGTGATCGGACTCGTCCAGGAACACACCCTGCCGCTGCGCCGCAGCTTCCGGCGCAGCGCCGACAGCCTCACCGACAGCATCGCCGAACTCGACGCCATGTGGCCCGGCGCCCGGTTCGAGCTCGGCGGCACCGGTGCCGAGCGATTGCGCGCCCGCGAGGCCGCCGCCCTGCTCGCCGTCGCCCGGTGGGCCGGGCACAGCGCCCTCGCCCGCACCGAGAGCCGTGGCATCCACCGGCGCATCGACCACCCCGATGTGCTGGCCGAGTGGCGGCTCAGATTGCGCTGTGGTGGGCTCGACGAGGTCTGGGTGCGCCCGGAGCAGCGGCCCGACCCGCGCGGCGGCGAGCTCACCGCGAACACCACCGTCACGGTGTGACTGTTCACCGGCGACCGCACCGGTGCTGCGAGTTTTCGCTAACTCCACGGCAATTCGACACGGCTACGCTCGACGGATGACGCCCAGCTCGTTGACACGCCGCACCGGTTTGGCAACCGGTCGACCGGGCTGGCAGAATGGTGCGAATTCCCTTCCCTTGCCACCGCCGGGTTCGGGGATTTTGGAGACCGTCCGCCTCGCGACGCACCGTCGTGGCCGAAGGTCGACCCGTTTGCTCGCCCGGACCACCCGTCCGGCTCCGCTCCGCGGTTCAGTGTCGCGCCCCGCATCCGGTTCCGTCCGGAAACGCGGGCGGCCGCGCACCCGATGAGCGTCATGTATCCCGTATTCCAGATAAACCCGGCTTTCAGAAAAACCCGGCGGTAACCGTCCCCCGGTTGAGCCCGACTCGAGCAGGAGTGAAATCGTGTCACCTGTGACTGACGCACCGAATGCCACCGCGGCGCCCCAGGCCGATGACGCAGCCAGCCTCGCTGCTATCACCAACGAGGAGATCTTCGCCGGTCACCTCGGCGGCAAACTGTCGGTCGAGCTCAGCGCGCCGCTCGAAACCCAGCGCGACCTGTCGATCGCCTACACCCCGGGCGTCGCCCAGGTGAGCCGCGCGATCGCCGAGGACCCCGCCCTCACCAAGACCTACACCTGGACCGATCGCCTCGTCGTTGTCGTCAGCGACGGCACCGCCGTGCTCGGCCTCGGCGACATCGGCCCGCGCGCCTCGCTGCCCGTGATGGAGGGCAAGGCGGCGCTGTTCAAGAAGTTCGCCGGCCTCAACTCGATCCCGCTGGTGCTCGACACCACCGATCCCGACGAGATCGTCGAGACCCTGATCCGCCTGCGCCCCAGCTTCGGTGCGGTGAACCTGGAAGACATCTCGGCGCCGCGCTGCTTCGAGATCGAGCGCCGCGTCATCGAGGCGCTTGACTGCCCCGTCATGCACGACGACCAGCACGGCACCGCCATCGTGGTGCTCGCCGCGCTCAAGGGTGCCGCCGCGCAGCAGGGCCGCGACATGTCGGCGCTCAAGGTCGTCGTCTCCGGCGCCGGCGCCGCGGGTGTGGCGTGCGCCAACATCCTGCTGGCCGCGGGCGTTCCAGATGTGGTCGTGCTCGACTCCAAGGGCATCGTGAGCATCGGTCGTGACGGCCTCAACGGCGTGAAGGCCGACCTGGCCGCCCGCAGCAACCCCCGCGGCCTGACCGGTGGCGCCGCCGACGCGCTGGCCGGCGCGGATGTGTTCCTCGGCCTGTCCGCGGGCACCATCCCCGAGGAGCTCATCGCCTCGATGGCCCCCGAGTCGATCGTGTTCGCCATGTCGAACCCCGACCCGGAGATCCACCCCGAGGTGGCCGCCAAGTACGCCGCCATCGTGGCCACCGGCCGCAGCGACTTCCCGAACCAGATCAACAACGTCCTCGCCTTCCCCGGCGTCTTCAAGGGTGCGCTGGACGCGGGCGCTCGCCGCATCACCGAGGGCATGAAGGTCGCCGCCGCCGACGCCATCTTCAACGTCGTCGCCGACGAACTGGCCGTCGACCGCATCATCCCGAGCCCGCTCGACCCGCGCGTGGCTCCCGCCGTCGCCGAAGCCGTGGCCGAGGCCGCGCGCCGCGAGGGCGTCGCCTGATCGGCAACGCACAACCGACAGCGGCCCCGCTCCCCTAGGAGCGGGGCCGCCGTCGTCTACCTGTGCACGGTGGGATCATGAGGTGATGAAGACGATCACCGTGCAGCTCCCCGATGAGGTCGAAGCCCAGCTGGCCGACGCGGCCGAGGCCGACGGCATCCCGGTGAACGTGGCCGTCGTGCAGGCGGTGCAGGACTGGATTCACGCCCAGGCCCAGCGGACTCGTGAACGGGCGCGGATGCGGGATGTGCTCGCCGACGATCCGCATCTGCGTGCGCTGCTCGGCGACGACTGAATGGACTAGGCGATCGGGGTGTCGAGGCCGCGGGCGGTGAGCCAGGCGAGGGCGGCGGCCTTGGGTTCGATCTTGGCGGCGCCGGAGACGGCGGTGTTGAGGGAAATCAGTTCCGCGGTGGTGAGTTCGGCCGACACCGCGTCGAGGACCGCGACGGCTTTGTCGGTCTTCTTGGCGGCGTGGAAGAGCGGCACCACATTCTGGGCGGCGAAATTGTTCTTGGGATCGGTGAGGACCACGAGGTCGTTCTGGATGATCGCCGGCGAGGTCGTGTAGATATCGGCGGCGGTGACCCGACCGTCGGTCAGGGCACGTACGGTCTCCGGTTCGTCGGCGATGGCGACGAAATTCTGGGCGCTGATATCGAGGCCGTAGTTCTCGCGTAAACCGGGTAGGCCGCCGGGGCGGTCGGCGAATTCGGGTTTGGCGGCAAAGGTCGCCTCGGCCGAATGGGGTGCGAGGTCGGCGATGGTGGTGAGGTTCCAGCGCTGCGCGGTGGCCCGGGTGACGACGACCGCGTCGGAATTCTGACCGGGGGCGGGGGTGGCGATGGCGAGGTCTTCGCCGAGCGCGCTGCTCAGCGCGGTATCCACCTCGGCCGGGGTGGTCGCGGTCGCGTCTTTGTTCAAGTACCGCAGCAGGTTTCCGGTGTATTCGGGGACCAGTGAGATGACGCATCGGCGGACGGCGGGCAGATACGCCTCACGATTTCCGAAATCGAATTTCGTCGCCACCTTGAAACCGTTGATCCGCAACACCTCGGTGTAGATGGTCGCCACGGTCTCGGACTCGGGGAAATCGGCCGAGCCGATGATCAATTCGTCGCTGGCGCAATCGCCGTGGGCCATCTGCTGCTCGGAGTCGGCGCACGAGGCCACCACCATGGCGGCGGCCAATGCCACCGCGGCGGCCAGAATCCGGCCCATCCGCACCACCATGCGGTGTGCCGGTCGACATTGTCGGTGTGCAGAGGTTCTCACTGGAGTCCTTCCGGCAAAGGCGGGCAGTGCACTGTGCGTGCGGCGCGGACGCCGCAGGTACATTCTGGGTGTTCATATTGCCCCGCGTCGCGGCGAATTGCGGGGGTTGACGGCAAAGACAGGAAGTTGGTGTCGGCGGATGATCTCGGGCGCCCTGCGGCGGAGCGCGGCCGTGTTGGTGGCCGCCACCTGCGTTTTCGCCCTCGCGTCCTGTGCCGGTGACGAACCGGACCCGGTGGTGACGGTCGGCGCCGACGGTTCGGCCGAAGCGAGGGTGCTCGCCGAGATCTACGCCCAGGCCCTGGCTCGCACGGGTATGGAAACGGCCGTCGCCGCCGAGTCCGCCGCGCCCGTGGCGGATCTGGACGCCGGGCGGATCGCCGTCCTGCCCGCGCGCAACGGCGCCCTGCTCGATCGATGGAATCCGTCGTCGCCGACCCGCAAGCCCGACGACGTCGGCGCGGCCGTGAATGCGGCACTGCCGCAGGGACTTTCGCTGTCGGATGCCGCCGACGGCACCGACCTGCGCGCGCGACTGCTGGTTACCCAGGAGACCGCCGCCCGCGACAACGTGCGCACCGTCGACGCGTTGACGTGCGCGAACGCCACGGCGGGCTTCGTCGAGGTGCCCGGGTTCGCGCCCACCGAACCCCCACGCATCGAGGGCTGTTCCTTCGCCGCGACGGTGCGTTATCCGTCCTCGGCGCAACTGTTCGAAGCCTTGCGCCACGGGGACGTCCAGGTCGCCGTGCTGTCGGGTCCGGTCACGGCGACCGAGGATTTCGTGGTCCTCGACGACAAGAATTACGACCTGCGCGCGCAGAACGTCCTCGCGCTGTTCCGCTCGGGCATCTTCGACCGTGTGCGGCTGAAGAAGCTCAATTACGTGGCGGGCGAGCTGACCACCGAGGGTCTGGTCGAGTTGCTCGGACAGGTCGAGAGTGGGACAGCGCCCGCCGATGTCGCGCGCGAATGGTTGAACGCGCACGGTCTCTGAGCCGGATCGACTATTGGCACTGAGCCAAAAACGCTAGGGTCGTCACCGACGCGGCAACGAGCGATGCCGTCGTGGGTGAAAGGTGTGCCGTGACAGATCCCCAGGTGGACCCGCTGATCGAACGGGTGCGCGAGGCCTATGCCGCGGTCACCGACGAGGCGCGCGCCGACAAGGTCGCCAAACAGCACGCCCGCGGCAAGCTGACCGCGCGTGAACGGGTCGCGCTGCTCGCCAACGGCGGCTTCTACGAATTCGGCGCGCTCGCCGGGCCCGGGCCAGCCCAGGCCGGTGCCGCGCCGTTGGTCGCGCCCGGTGACGGCGTGGTCACCGGCATCGCCTACGTCGACGGACGCCCGCTCGCCCTGGCCGCGTTCGACTTCACCGTGCTCGGCGGCAGCAACGGCGCGACCGGCATGGCCAAACTCGACCGGTGCGTGGAACGCGCACTGCTGGACAAGATTCCGCTCGTCATGCTGATGGACGGCGGCGGGCACCGCATGCAGGAGGCGCTCGACTCGCGACTGGCCGCGCCGGGCTCGCGGCTGCTGATGCGGTTGGCCGATCTGTCGGGGTACGTCCCGATCGTGGCGGCCATGATGGGGCCCGGTTTCGGCGCGCCCGCCAACCTCGCCGCCTGCTGTGATTTCGTCACCATCGTGCGGGGGATCGGCACCATCGGGATGTCGTCGGCGCCGCTCGTGCAGGCCGCGACGGGGGAAACCCTGACCAACGACGAGATCGGCGGCGCCGACATCCAGGCCGAACGCGGCGTCGTCGACGTGGTCACCGACGACGAGCACGAAGCCATCGACGCCATCCGGCTCTACCTGTCCTACCTGCCGCCGTCGGCCGACGGCGCTCCCGTGCTCGGCACGGCCCCCTTCGAACCCGGCGACCGAGCAGGCGAGATCGACGCACTCGTGCCCGCCTCCTTGCGTGCCGGCTACGACGTCCGCGAGGTGATCGAGGCACTGGCCGACCGCGACACGCTCTTCGAACTCAAACGCACCAACGCGCCGAATGTGGTCACCGCGTTCGTGCGCCTCGGCGGCCGCCCGGTCGGTGTGGTGGCCAATCAGCCACTGCACCTGGCGGGTGCGCTCGACAGCGCGGCGTGTGAGAAGGCCGCCCATTTCGTGGCCGTCTGCGACGCGTTCGGCCTGCCGCTGCTGATCCTCATCGACCTGCCCGGCTTCCTGGTCGGTACCGCCGCCGAGGAAACCGGCCTGGTCCGGCGCAGCGCGCGCCTGGGCTACGAACTCGCCAACGCGACGGTGCCCCGCTTCGTCATCGTCACCCGCAAGGCCTACGGCGCCGCCTACATCGTGATGGGCGGCGGGCGAAGTGTCGACGCGGATCTGTCGCTGGCCTGGCCGACCGCCGAGATCTGCGCCATCCCCATCGACAGCGCCGTCGACGTGGCTTTCCGCGCCGACTACGAATCCGCGCCCGACCCCGCCGAGCGCCGCACCCAGCTCATCAAGCTCTTCCAGGCCAATATCGACCCGCTGCTGGCCGCCGACGGGTTCGGCATCGACGACGTGGTCCTGCCGTCGCGCACGCGCGAGCTGCTGCTCGAGGCGCTCGGCCGCGTCCAGCCCCGCCGCCCCGACCGGGTGCCGGGCAAGCGGCGGACGATCTCGCCGATCTAGATCACAGCGGGCCGGTTCGCGCGGCGCGTAACACGATTCGGCCCGCCTCGGACGCCATACTCGAAAGATGCCGATCAGAGCCGCCGCATCGACCTCGACCCCCTCCCGGCGGGACCGGCGACTATGACCGACTCGCCCGCCCGCACCCTGACCGCCCCGCTGACCCGCGTCCAGAACTGGGTGGAGTCGACACTGGCCCCCGTGGCGACCGACGACGACGATCCCGCCGACGTCTCGCACGGCTGGTGGGAGCGGATCCCCGCCGACCTCGCCGTCCTGTTCAACCACGTCGACCACTTCCCACCCCGCCTCCTCCCCGACCACGACCTGCTCACCCTGTCCGGCGCCCACCGCATCTGGACTTTGTGGCTGGAGATCATCGACGACCAGCGAAACCGGATCCCCGAGTACGCCGCCGCTTACGACCCGGCAACCTTCAGCGCCGAACCCGCGGGTTCACCCAGCGAACTGTTCCTCCCCGAATTCATCCCCTTCGCCCACCTCGACAGCTCCACCCTCTTCCTCGACACCCGCCCCGGCGCCCGCTCCGGCTGCATCGGCGAATACACCGCCACCGCCGCCTCGGAGGGCGAATTATGGCCGTCCCTCACCCACCTGTTCACCACCCTCGCCGACAGCCTGGAATCCGGCACACCGTTCGCCGGCCACCACCCCACCGTCACCGAAGCCACACTGCATTGGCACAGATGACCCTCTGTCACTAAAGGCGTGGCTCAGGATCCCATTCCGCCAGACCGCCGCCGGGCAGGCATACGACCCGGAAACCGTCGATTCCAACTATCCACCATGATTCGTAATCGGGGTCAGGGAGGAAGGTTACGCTGACATTGTTGGCGACGCTCACCGACAGTGAGCCGTCTCGGCTGATCTGGGCGTCTGTGATCAACCGGTTGTCGATAGCCGCCACCAAGGAGTCTTCAATCTCTGCAGGCTCATCGCCGGATGCACTAATAGTGGTGGTGTGCACCATTACGCTCGATTCAGCCATCAATTGGTATTTTCCAGCCCCCAGATCGACGGAAAGAATTGGCTCAACAGATTCAATCTTACAAAGTAAACCGATGATCGGGAGGCTATTCATAATCACCAACCTTTCGGAACGGTGCGTGCCGTCGGCGTGATCTAAAGGCGAGCGGGGGTCCAGTGGGATTGGGTGCGGGTGATTTTCAGGACGGTGATCGACAGGAGGATGCCTGCGGAGATGAAGAGGAGGGCGGCGAGGGTGCGGAGGAGGCTGAAGGTGAACAGGGAGTCGACCTCGGCGTCGCGCAGGGTTTGGATGGTGTCGTGGTCGTCGGAGATGCCGGATGCGGTGAGGATGGTTCCGGCCCAGAAGGTGAGCCAGGCGGCGATCCAGGTGATCCACCAGAGGGGTACGAGTGGGGTGCCGCGCTGCTGGGGGCTCGATGCTTTCGCGATGTCGTGCAGGAACAGGGGAGGGAACCACAGGGAGACGACGGGGACGACCCAGCCCCAGAACGCCCACGGTGTGGACAGGTGATGCGGTGACGGGGAGACCATCTGGGCGTTGCCGCGTGCTCGCAGCAGCCAGACGACCAGGACGATCCACGCGACGAACATCAGGAGCAACGACAGCAGCCACAGGCCGACCTCGAGCGGCATCATGACGTCGCGGCTCGCGTTGTACTCGGCGCTGCTCACGGTGCCCGCGTAGCGTCCGGAGACCGAGAGGTAGCCGAGCCATCGCACCACGACCACCGCTGATTCGAGCACCAGGACCACGCAGACCAGCGTGACCAGGGCCGTTGCGAGCCCACGCACGGCACGAAAAGCTATGGGATGACTCAATTTCCACTCCCCCCGTCGAGATGCCCCAACGGTACCGCAGCCTCGACCAGCCACAAGGACTTATCCAGGGGCGCAGCCGGTGCTCGCCGGGCTTCGTGTCGGTGCCCGGGCCTAGGCTCGGCAGTGCGACGATCATGAACGGCCGGATCGTCACCCGATCAATCCCTCGATAGGACGTATCGATGACCACCGAACGCAATCCATGGCTGGCGCTGTTCGCGCTGGTGGTCGGGTTCTTCATGATCCTGCTGGACATGACGATCGTCGCCGTCGCCAATCCGGCGATCATGAGCGCGTTCCACACCGACATCACCGATGTCATCTGGGTGACCAGCGCCTACCTGCTCACCTACGCGGTGCCCCTGCTGGTCACCGGGCGATTAGGGGACAGATTCGGGCCGAAGAACATCTACCTGATCGGGTTGGCGGTGTTCACCGGCGCGTCGCTGTGGTGCGGATTGTCGGGCAGCATCGGGATGCTGATCGCGGCCCGCGCCGCCCAGGGGATCGGTGCCGCGCTGATGACACCGCAGACGATGGCGGTGATCACCCGGACCTTCCCACCGGACCGGCGCGGTGCGGCGATGGGCCTGTGGGGCGCGGTGGCCGGTCTGGCGACGCTGATCGGCCCGATTCTCGGCGGTGTCCTGGTCGACGGGCTCGGCTGGGAATGGATCTTCTTCGTGAACCTGCCGGTGGGTGTCATCGCGTTCGGCCTGGCGATGTGGCTGGTACCTGCCTTGCCGACCAGCAAGCACAAGTTCGACTTCGTCGGCGTGCTGCTCAGCGGCGTCGGCATGCTGGCCCTGGTGTTCGGTATCCAGGAGGGCAATGCACAGGATTGGGCGCCGTGGATCTGGGCGTTGATCGCGTTCGGTGTGGTGATGCTCGTGCTGTTCGTCGTCAATCAGGCGCGCAATACCGGCGAACCGCTCGTCCCGTTGAGTTTGTTCGGTGACCGCAATTTCGCCCTGTCGAATCTGGCGATCGCCGCGATGGGTGCCGCCGTCACGTCGATGATGGTGCCCGCCTATTTCTATCTGCAGGGTGTGCGCGAGATGTCGCCGACCACATCGGCGCTGATGTTCGCGCCGATGGCGATCATCACCGGTATCGCCGCGCCGTTCATCGGCAAATTCGCCGACCGATTACCGCCTCGCCTGATCCCGACAGCAGGCTTCTCCCTCTTCGCCGCCTCCATCGTCGGTTTCGCCGTGCTGATGAAGCCGGATTCGTCGATCGTGGCGTTCCTGATCGTCGGCGGTCTCGCCGGTCTGGCCAACGCCTGCATCTGGGCCCCGCTCGCCTCGACCGCCACCCACAACCTGCCGGTCACCCAGGCCGGTGCGGGCGCCGGTGTCTACAACACCACCCGCCAGGTCGGCTCGGTTCTCGGCAGCGCCGCCATCGGCGCCCTCATCGCCGCCCGGCTCAGCGCCAACGGCCTCAGTGGCGACTCCCCCATCGGTGAGGGCGCGAGCACCGGCCCCCTCCCACCCCACGTCATCGACGAATTCAGTACCTCGCTCGCCCAGTCCATGCTGCTGCCCGCCGCGATCCTGCTCGTGGGCGTGCTCGCCTCGGCTCTGTTCGTCGGCCACGCGAAGTCGGCGGCGAAACCGGAAGCCGTCGTCACAGCACCAGGTCGCTCAACCGCTTCCAATCGATCTGGCAGCGGACCGGCGCCTCGATAACGGAATCACCGTCGGCGGGCTGTAATTCCAGGTGCGGGACGTACTGCCCCTGTACATGGTCGAGGACAAAGATCTTGATCATGCTGACGCTGTTGTCCGACACCCACACCAGCCAGTACCAGGGAATTCCGGCCAGGGCGTATTCGGTCTTCTTGTCGGCGCTGTCCACCATTTCGGTGCCGGGGGAGATGACCTCGATCGCGATCTTCACCAGTGACGCGGGCAGCGGGCGCAGATCGTTCGGTGCGCAGTCGAACAATGCGACATCAGGACGGCGGATGGTGACTCGAGGAAACTCCCACAGCACCACATCGAAGTCGGTGTCTACATCCAGGCACCCACCCCATCGGTTGACATGTGCGAGCGCGGCGGCTTCCACCAGGTCGGCCAAGCGTCGCGCGGCCTTCTGATGAGCGCGATTCGGCGATTCCGCGCGCACGATGTCACCGTTGACCACCTCGACCTGACGGCAGTAGTCCTCGGACAGCTTGCGCCAGATCTCCAGGGTGACCGGCTCCGGCTGCAAGTTGTCGCTGGTCGCCCAGTCGAAGATGGCGGACACACGCGCTCCTAGGTTGTGCTGCTTCGTGCACGAACATCCACTATCTTGCCAGCAAGTTCAACAGATGTTGCCGCTTCTCGAGGGCTCGGGGCATGCGCGTTATCGATCGTCGGTCGGCGAGTCGGTGTGGAAAGGGGCTGGTCAGCGCCGCCGGTAGGTAGTCTGCGCGGCATGACAGCACGTTCTCTTCGTCGATTCGTGTCTGCAGTGTTCCTGGCAGCCGCGATTCCAGTGGTATCGCCCATCCAGTCCGCTTACGCGGCGCCGTGTTCCGATGTGGAGGTGGTGTTCGCGCGGGGGACCGCGGAGCCGGGTGGGGTGGTCGGGGTGACCGGGATGTCCTTTGTCGAGGCGCTACGGGCGAATGCCGGTGGGCGGTCGGTGGGGGTTTATGGGGTCGACTACCCGGCCAGTAGTGATTTCGCGGATCGGCTCGGGTTCGCGCAGTCGGTGGTGCGCGGGATCGACGACGCGCAGCGGCGGGTGGAGTTCGTCGCGGCGAATTGTCCCGGCACGCGGATCGTGCTCGGCGGGTATTCGCAGGGGGCGGCGCTGGCCGGGTTCGCGACGGGTGCCGGTGTGCCCGAGGGGGTTCCGCCGGAATACGAGCAGTACCTGCCCGAGCCGATGCGGGGCGAGGTGGCCGAGCACGTCGCCGCCGTCGTGCTGTTCGGCAAACCCTCCGAACGGTTCCTGCGTGACGCGGCGGCCCCCGCGCTGTCGATCGGCGCGTCCTACCGGAACAAGACCATCGACCTGTGCATCGACGGCGACAACATCTGCGACGGTTCCCCGCTCGCCTACCCCAATGCCCTGCACACCCTCTACAGCGTCAACGGAATGACCGTCACCGCGGCACAATTCGCGGCCCAGCGGTTCTGAAACGTACCGAGAACAACGAAAAGGCCGGTTGCACAAAGCAACCGGCCTTTTCTGTTCAGCTACGTCAGCTGTAGATCTTGTCGACCTCGCCGGCGTACTGCTTCATGACGACGGCGCGCTTGAGCGACATCTTCGGGGTGAGCTCGCCCGTCTCCTGGGTCCAGTCGACCGGGAGGATACGGATCTTCTTGATGGCCTCGGCCTTGGAGACCTTCTTATTGGTCTCGTCGACGGCGGCCTGGATCTCGGCGACCAGCGCCTCGTTCTCGATCAGCTTCTCGATCGCGGTGTCGGCGGCGACACCGTTGCGGTCCTTCCAGCCGGGCAGGGCCTCGGGATCGAGGGTGATCAGGGCGCCGATGAACGGCTGACCGTCACCGACGACCATCACCTGGCTGATCAGCGGGTGCGCGCGCAGGGAGTCCTCGAGCACGGCGGGGGAGACGTTCTTGCCGCCCGCGGTGACCAGGATTTCCTTCTTGCGGCCCGTGATGGTGATGAAGCCGTCGGCGTCGATGGCACCCAGGTCGCCGGTCTTGAACCAGCCGTCCTCGAACGCCTCGGCGGTGGCTTCGTCGTTCTTCCAGTAGCCGCCGAACACGACCGAACCCTTGAGCAGCAGTTCGCCGTCCTCGGCGATCTTGGCGGCGTGGCCCTGGATCGGACGACCCACCGAACCGACCCGGATGTGGGTGGGGGTGTTCACGCTGAACGCGGCGGTGGTCTCGGTCAGGCCGTAGCCCTCGTAGATGGTGACGCCGACGCCACGGAAGAAGTGGCCGAGGCGAGCGCCCAGGGGGCCACCACCGGACACGGCGGCCAGGCACTGCCCACCGAGGGCGGCGCGCAGCTTGCTGTAGACCAGCTTGTCGAAGACGAAGTGCTTGAGCTTGAGCAGCAGGTCGGGGCTGCCCTTCTCGAGCGCCTCGCTGTAGGCGATGGCCGTCTCGGCCGCGGCGTCGAAGATCTTGCCCTTGCCGCCGTCGTGCGCCTTCTGCTTGGCCGAGTTGTAGACCTTCTCGAACACGCGGGGCACCGAGAGGATGAAGTCCGGCTTGAACTCACCGAACTGCTCGACCAGCGTGGTCCAGTCCGAAGAGTGGCGGATGGTCACCTTGGAATCGAAGGCGATCAGCGCGACCGCGCGGGCGAACACGTGCGCCAGCGGCAGGAACAGCAGGGTCTTCTGACCCTCGGCGACGAACGCGCTGAGCTCGATGCCACCCGAGCGCGACTCGGCCCACAGGTTGGCGTGGGTGAGCTGCACGCCCTTGGGCTTACCGGTGGTGCCCGAGGTGTAGATCAGGGTGGCGGGCGAGGCCGCGCCGACCTGCTTGCGGCGCTCGTGCACCACGGCGTCGTCGAGGTCGGCACCACGCTCGGTGAGGGTGTCGACGGCGCCCTTGTCGATCTGCAGGGTCTCGGCGAGAGCGGGCAGCGACGCGGCGTCGATCTCGTCGATGGTGGCCTTGTGCTTGTCGTTCTCGACGACCAGCAGCTTGGTCTCGGAATCCTGCAGGATCCACTTGGCCTGCTCGGCGGCCGAGCTGTCGTAGATCGCGACGGTCACGCCACCGGCGGCCCAGATCGCGAAGTCGAGCAGCGTCCACTCGTATCGCGTGGCCGCCATGATCGCGACCCGGTCGCCCAGTTCGACGCCGGAGGCGATCAGCCCCTTGGCGACGCCGGTGACGGCTTTCGCGAATTGTGCCGCCGTGACGTCATTCCAGCCGCCGCTGCCGTTCGGAACGTTGAACAACACCGCGTTCGGCGTCTCCTCGCCGAAGCGGAAGACGTTGTCGGAATTGTTCGCATCGTCCGGGATGGTGTAGGAAGCCGGAACTTCGAACTCTCGCATCAGTGCCCTTCCAGTGGGTTCTACTCGCCAGTAATCTACGACACGTTCGGCCCGGTTGCGATATCGCCGCCCGAAATGCCCGTCACCTGGCTTTATCGTAAGTCGTCTATCGATACGGGCTGGATTGCTTCCCGCAGGAAGTCCGCGAGTTCGCGCAGCGCGAGCGCGGCCTCGGCGACCAGCGCGGCCTGCAGTTGCGCGACGTGCCAAAGGCCGCGGGTTTCGGTGAAACGGACGTGCACGCCCGCTCCACGCAGGGCCGAGACGAGCGTGCGGCACTGGTCGTGCAGAAGTTCGCTCACATCGACCTGCACATAGGTGGGTGGCAGGCCGATCAGATTGCCCGACAGCGGGGCGTAACCCGCTGTGGTGGCGTCGCCGTCGCCCAGGTAGTGCGCGGCGCACAGGCGCGACCACGCCCGGTTGATCACCAGGTCACGGTCGCGGGTCGGCGGGTCGGTCGGGTCGACCCACGGTGCGATGAGCCCGAGCGCGGCCGGGGTCATCTTGTGGCGTTCGATCAGCCGCTGGGCCAGCGCGAGCGCGAGTCCACCGCCCGCCGAATCGCCGGCCAGACAGATCTGATCCGGCTGGTAGCCGACATTGTTCACCAGATCCAGGAACGCGGCCTCGGCGTCGTCGAGGCCGGCCGGGAAGGGGTGCTCGGGCGCCAGCCGGTAGTCCAGCGAATACACCGCACAGCAACTCTCCAGCGCCAGCCTGGCGACCAGGGAGCGGTGGGTGGCCAGCGAACCGACCACGTAACCGCCGCCGTGCAGGTACAGGATCGCGCCCGCCGCGCGCTCCGGCGGGACGGCCCGGGTACGCGAACCCGGGATCGCGATCTCGGCGATCACCCGCTCGGCGGGCCGCCCACCCAGCTGCAATTGCTGCACGACGGCGCCGTCGGGCATGAACTGCAGCCGGGAGGACACGTCGAGCAGGGTGCGCTGCACGGCGACGGGCAGTCGCGCGTGCAGCGTCACCCGGAAGACCGGATCGAGCAGCGCGCGAACCACCGGCAGCGGAATCTTGAACTCGCGCATGGCGTTTTCCTGGATCTCGAGAGGGTCAGTGCGGCATGAAGCGGCCGTTGACAGCGGCCGAGATCCGGTTGTAGCCCGAAGCCAGGAAGCGCACGCTCACGTCGAGCAGCTTGGCCTCCCAGCCGATCAGCACGCGCGCGTGACCCTTGCGCACACCCTCGGTGATGGTCTGCGCGGCCATCTCCGGGCTGTGGATCGCCAGGTACTTGTCGAACAGCGAGGCGGTGTTGGCGCCGTCGATGCCCTCGGCGTAGGTGGCGTTGCGGGCCACGGCGGTCTTGATGCCGCCGGGGTGCACGCAGGTGACCTGCACGGGCGTCTTCGAGATCTTCATCTCCTGGTACAGCGCCTCGGTGAAGCCGCGCACCGCGAACTTGGCCGAGTTGTAGGCCGCCTGGCCCGGCACGGTGACCAGACCGAACAGGCTCGACACATTGACCACGTGGCCGTCACCGGACTCGATCAGCATCGGCAGGAACGCCTTGGTGCCGTTGACGACACCCCAGAAGTCCACGTCCATGATGCGTTCGATGTCTTTGAACTCGGTCTTCACCACGTCGCCGTGGTAGGCGATGCCCGCGTTGTTGTACACCTGGTGCACCACGCCGAAGTGCTGCTTCACCGAGTCGGCGTAGACCAGGAAGGCCTCGCGCTCGGCGACGTTGAGCCGGTCGGACTTCACCTGCGCGCCCAGTGCCTCGCACCGGCGGACGGTCTCGGCCAGGCCCTCGGTGTCGATATCGCTCAGTGCCAGCTTGGCGCCGCGCTTGGCCAGGTTCTCGGCCAGCGCGCGCCCGATGCCGGAGCCGGCACCGGTGATCACACATACCTTGTTCGTGAAGTAAGCATCTTTGCTCACTGTGCTGCCACCACTTTCAGATCGGCGCCGGGGGCGTCTGCGGTTGTCGTATTGTAGGCGGAAACGTCGAAATGCTTTGTGATCCTGCGGAATTCGAACGTGAAGTCCGGCCACAGGGTGGTGTTGTTGCCGTGCTTGTCGAGGTACCAGCTGGCGCAGCCGCCGGTATTCCAGACCGACTTGGCGAGCTTGTTCTGCAAGCCGGTGTTGTACTCGCGCAGAATGTCCTCGCGCACCTCGACGGTTTTCAGGCCGAGTTTGTCGATGGTAGCCAGGGCATCGCTGACGTAATTGATCTGCGATTCGATCATGTACACCATCGAGGTGTGCCCCAGGCCCACATTCGGGCCGACCAGGAAGAACATATTCGGGAAGTTCGCGATCGCCGAACCCTTGTAGGCCTGCTGACCGATCTCGTCGAACACCTCCGACAGGGTGCGCCCGTCGCGGCCGACGATGTTGTTGTAGGTCGGCGAATCGGTGACGTGGAAGCCGGTGGCCACGATCAGCGCGTCGATCTCGCGCTCGGTGCCGTCCTTGGTGACGATCGAGCCCGGCTTCACCTCGGCGATGCCGTCGGTGATCACGTCGACGTTGTCGCGATCGAGCGCCGGGTAGTACTCGTTGGAGATCAGCATGCGCTTGCAGCCGATCCGGTAGTTCGGGGTGACCTTCTTGCGCAGTTCGGGGTCACGGATCTCGAGCTGCAGCTTGGCGCGCGAGAGGGCTTCGAAGCCCTTCATCAGCACCGGGAACTTGGCCAGGCCGACGACCTGGGTCTCGCGCGCGGCGTAGATGGCGGCGCGGCTGAGGCGCTGCACGCCCGGAATGTGCTTGAACGCCAGGCGCTCGGGCAGCAGGTAGGGGCGGTCCATGCGCGGCAGCAGCCACGGGGCGGTGCGCTGGTAGACGTCGAGGGTGGCGACCTTGTCGGCGATGGCGGGCACGATCTGGATCGCCGAGGCGCCGGTACCGATCACGGCGACGCGCTTGCCGGTGAGGTCGGCGTCGTGGTTCCACTGCGCGGAGTGGAAGATCTCGCCCTCGAACTCGTTGATGCCCTTGATGTCGGGCAGCGCGGGCTCGCAGAGGGCGCCGACCGCGCTGACGACGGTGTCGGCGGTGAACTCGCCCTGCGTGGAGCTGATCTCCCAGCGGCTGGTCTCGCTGTTCCAGTGCACGCGGCGCACGTCGCAGTCGAAGACGTGCCGGTCGAGCACGTCGTAGCGCTCCGCGACGCTCTTGATGTAGGCCTGGATCTCGCCCTGGCGCGAGAACGAGCGGGTCCAGTCCGGGTTCAGCGCGAAGGAGTACGAGTACAGGTGCGATGGCACGTCGCAGGCGGCGCCCGGATAGGTGTTGTCACGCCAGGTGCCGCCGACCTCGCTGCCCCGCTCGAGCACGAGGAAGTCCTCGCGGCCCTGCTGGGACAGGCGGATGGCCAGGCCGAGACCGGCGAAACCGCTGCCGATGATGATCGTCTTCACGTGGCGGGCGCGGTTGTCCACGGTTCGGGGTTCGACAACATTGTCTGTAACCTTGCGACTCATGTAATGCAGACTACGTCGCTATTGAGCCGGAGTCAACAGCTATTGAGCATAGTTCAGTAGTGGCTAGGATGGTCGATGTGAGTAGCAGAAGTTCGGGAGCGACCAAGCGTGTCCGGCTCGGCCCGGAGGAGCGGCGACTGCAGCTGATCCACCTCGGCGCCGAGATGCTGGCCGATCGACCGCTCGAGGACATCTCGGTCGACGACATCGCCAAGCAGGCGGGCATCTCGCGGGGCCTGCTGTTCCACTACTTCGCCTCCAAGCAGGAGTTCCACGAGGCGATCGCGCGGCATGTGAGCACGGAGTTCTACACCGCCGTCATGCCCGACCGCGAGTTGTCGCTGTTCGACATGCTGCGCGATTCGATCGAACGCTTCGTCGACTACGCCATCGGCCATTCCGCGGCCTACCACTCGGTGTTGCGCGGACCCGCCAGCCGCACCCCCGACATGACCGACTACGTCAACGAGACCCGCGGCGCCATCGCCGATCTCATCGTCAGTGAACTGCCGCTGCCGCCCGACGACCCCGACCTGGCGCGGCTCACCCTCGCGATCCGCGGCTGGATCGCGTTCGTGGAGGAGACGATTCTGACCTGGATGGTCGAAAAGCCCATCAGCCGTGAGTCTTTGGTCGATCTGCTGGTCGAGTCGCTGCCCGCGCTCGCGCTCAGTCCCGCGTTGATCTCCGCGCTGCGGGGTTGAGCGTCAACCGTTCTCGCGCGGTTTGGCTCGGAAGTGGGCGCGTTCGCCCTGCTTGCCGAACAGGCTGAGGAATTCGACGGGCTGGTTGTCGGCCGCGCCGAACCAGTGCGGGACATGGGTGTCGAATTCGGCTGCCTCACCGGGGGTGAGGACGATATCGTGGTCGCCGAGGATCAGGCGTAGACGGCCGTTGAGAACGTAGAGCCATTCGTAGCCCTCGTGTGTTTGGGGTGTGTCGGGCCGGTCGCGCGCACCCGGGGGGATGACGATCTTGTAGGCCTGGATACCGCCCGCGCGTTTGGTGAGCGGGAGCATCGTCATGCCGTGCCTGGTCACCGGGCGTAGGTGGATGCGTGGGTCGCCGGTGGGTGGGGCGTCGACGAGTTCGTCGAGAGTGACGCCGTGTGCCTTGGCCAGGGGAAGCAGTAGTTCCAGGGTGGGTTTGCGGTCGCCCGATTCCAGGCGCGACAGGGTGCTCACCGAGATCCCGGTCTCGGTGGACAGGTCGGCGAGGGTGGTCTGGCGCTGTTTGCGCAGGGCGCGCAGACGGGGGCCGACCGAGTCGAGGGTCTGTCCTAGGTCGTCCATGTCCACCAGTTTGCCATAGCGGCAAACATGCTTGCCAGTTTTTCGTCCGTTGGTGCACTGTGAATTCCTGAAGGAGGTCGACATGACAGAGCTGAACGAGTCCTACGACGTGGTGGTGATCGGCGGGGGTGCCGCCGGGCTGAACGGTGCGCTGATGCTGGTGCGGCAGCGGCGATCGGTGCTGGTGATCGATGCCGGTGCGCCGCGCAACGCGCCCGCCGACGGGGTGCACGGGCTGCTGGGGCGGGAGGGGATGCCGCCGCTGGAGCTGGTCGCGCTCGGGCGCGAGGAGGTGCGCGGGTACGGCGGGCACGTGGTGACCGGCGAGGTGGTCGCTGTCGATCGTGTCGGTGACTCCGCCTCCACCGATTCGCCGGGAAACGACGACGACTCCCGCGAATTCCGGGTGGAGTTGGCGGACGGCCGGTCCGTCTTCGCGCGGCGCATCCTCGTCACCACCGGGCTCGCCGACGAATTGCCGCCCATCGCCGGGCTCCGCGAACGCTGGGGGCACGACGTGCTGCACTGCCCGTACTGCCACGGCTGGGAGGTGCGCGATCAGCGGATCGCGGTCCTGGCGACCGGCCCGATGGCTGTCCATCAGGCGCTGCTGTTCACCCAGTTGACCGACGACATCGTGTTCCTGTCGCACACGGCTCCGGCGACTGACGAAGACGCGGAAAAGCTTGCGGCACGGGGTGTTCGCGTGGTCGACGGTGAGGTGGTCGAGGTGCTGGCCGACGGCGGAAAGCTGAGCGGCGTCCGGCTTGCCGACGGCACCGTCATCGACCGGGACGCGCTGGTCGTCGGCCCCCGCTTCAGCACCCGCGCCACCTTCCTCACCGACCTCGGCCTCACCCCCGAACCCCACCCGAGCGGGGTCGGCGACCACATCCCGGCCGACCCCATGGGCCGCACCTCGGTCCCCGGCGTGTGGATCGCGGGCAATGCCACCGACCCGATGGCACAGGTCGGCGCGGCCGCGGCGGCCGGTGCGATGGCGGGCGCGCAGATCAATGCGGAGCTGGTGATGGCCGATACCGCCGCGGCAGTCGAGCGGCTCCGGGCTTCGGAAGGTGCCGCTGTCACTGGATGAGTTCCGGTCCCGGCGCATCGAACGGTGCGCCGGGACTGCTGGTCATCGGCCATTGCCGAACGTGCAGCGGGAGCGGGCTCGTCGCCTCTGCTCATCGCCCACGCGAGCGTCGCGCGAGAGCTTCATCGATGGCGCTGGTCAACAGTGCGCGTGCGTCGTCGGCGGGGATCTGGCCAACGGTCACGTGTAAGGCCAGGCCGTCGAGGAGGGCCAACAGGGTGCTGGCCGCCGCGGTCGGCTCGGGGTGGTGGGGGAGCAGGCCTGCGATGTGGTCGCGGAAGCCTCGGCCGTTGGTTGCCAGGGTTTCGGCGATCTGGGGGCGGACCGAGGCGAAGGCCAGGTAGCCGATCAGGGTGCGGGTATCGGCGGTGGATTCGGCGTCGGTGGGGAGGAGGGCGGTGAGGATCTGGTGCAGGTCGGGGTCGGGGCCCGCGGCGGTGATGCGCTCGCCGATTCTGCCCGCGATGGTGGTCGCGGCGAATTCCATCATCGCGTCCTTGGTGGGGAAGTAGTGCTGCACCTGACCTGCGGAGACGCCTGCTTCGGCGGCGACGTGGCGCAGGCTGATCGACTCGAGTCCGTCGCGGGCGAGCAGCCGCATCACGGCGTCGCTGATCTCGGCCCGGCGCGAACTGTGATCCACCCGTTTCGGCATGCGGCCATTCTTTCACGATGCACTTGTATTGCCATGGTGCGGCTCTTTACAATGCAGTTGTATTGCAAAGGAGGTCGCCATGCGTCCTGTCCTGCGGCTCGTACGCCGTTTCTGCCGGTTCGAAGTCGATCTGTGGGTGAGCCTTGCCCGCGCGATCACCCGCAAGCCCGACATCGCGGGCGGCACCCCGATCCGCTACGCGGGCGCCATGTCGGCCATCCTCTGGGCATTCGTCGTGGTCAGCGCGGTGGAGATTCCCGCTGTACACCTGATCATTCCGTGGGCGCCTGTCCGCATGGCCGCGTTGGCACTCGGCATCTGGGGACTGTTGTGGATGCTCGGCCTGCTAGCCGCTCACCACGTGTACCCGCACGTCCTCGCCCCCGACTACCTACGCGTGCGCTACCTGCGCCGCACAGAACTCGCGGTCCCCCTCTCCGCCTTGCGTGCTGTGCGCCCCGACATGCGTGGCTACGACGAATCGAAGTCGTTGCACCGCACAGCAAATGGGACCATCGCCCTCCCGGTCGGCAGTTCCACCAACATCCGCCTGGAACTGGCCGCGCCCCACACCTTCTCCACACCACAGGGCGACCTGACATCGTCGACCATCGCCTTCTGGGCCGACGACCCACACACCGCCATCGGCGCGATCAAGGCAGCGATCGTGAAGCAGCACTCCGAAGCCTGATCACCCCGGTATCGGCGCATCCTCGGGAAATCGCCGCACCACCTCGATCGTGCCGACGATATTGCGGTTGAACTCCGCGAGATCCTCTGCCGGGATCCAGTATTCGAGGATCTCGCGTCCACCGGCCTGGTCTCGGCTATCTGGGGCCGAAGGTTTCGAGGCCGGTTACTCGGAGGAGGTCGAGGGCTGTGGCGGTGGGGGTGTTGGGGGGTGCGGAGTAGATGACGATGGTTTGGTCGGTGTGGGGGACGTGCATGGTGTCGCAGTCGAGGGTGAGGGTGCCCAGGTCGGGGTGGGCGATGGTTTTGGTGAGGCTGTGCATGGTGCTGGAACGGCCTGCTTGCCAGTGGGATTCGAATTCCTCGCTGCGCGTGCGTAGTTCGGTGAGCAGGCGGGTGAGGTCTGGGTCGTCGGGGTAGGTGGCCTTGACGGCGCGCAGGCAGCCGACGCAGGCGGCGGCATTGCTGTCGGCCTCCTCGGGGGTCATGACGACGCGGCCCATGCCGGTGCCGAGGAAGCGTTGCCACATGATGTTCCGCTGCTCGGGCGGGATGGCGGAGAAGTCGCCGAGCAGCGCGGCCGACAGCGGATTCCAGGCGAGGACATCGGATTTCGCGGACAGGACCAGCACCGGCAAATCGGTGAGCCGGTCCAGCAGCCGCTGGACGCTCGGCCGGATGACCATCGGAATCCGCCCGGCCTGCGGTGGTTCGGAACCGGCGAGCCGGTAGACCAGGTCCCGATCGACATCGGTGAGCCGCAGCGCCCTGGTGAGTGCGCCGAGTACCTGATCGGACGGCTTCGGCCCACGTCCTTGCTCGAGGCGCACGATGTAATCGACACTCACGCCGGCCAGGCTCGCCACCTCCTCGCGCCGCAGCCCCGGTACCTGTCGGCGTGCTCCGGCGGGCAGGCCGACGTCGACGGGCGAGAGTCGGGAGCGCGCACCGCGCAGTACCGTCGCCAATTCCGCTCTGTCCACGTTTCCATGGTGCCGCAGGTCGGTGGCGGCGGGGTGGTACCGCGAATCCCATCCCCCTGTGCGGCACGGCATATCCGACAGATCTATACGCAGCCGTATAAACGACCGTATTCTGGCAGTTATACGCAACCGTATAACTGGTAGGAGTTCGCGATGGGGCAACACGACATGCCTGGGACGATCAAATGGGCGGGCTGGATTCTCGCGGTCATCGGCGCCGGGCACCTCGGCCTCGGACTGCTGGTCAGCTCATCCTCCTTCGACGAGTGGCTGACCTTCGAACTCTGGGGCCACTGGTGGGAGGACACCCCCGCGGCCAACAGCTTCTGGGCCAACCCCGCCGGCTTCGGCTGGCCGCTGCTGCTCGTCGGTTCGCTCATCGTGTGGATGGACCGGCGCGGCATCGTCCCACCCGAATTCCTCGCGTGGGCGGTGCTCGGCTGGGGTGTGGTGTGCGCCCTCGTCGTGGAGCCGACGCCCGCTCCGGTGGTGGTGATCGCGGCGATCCTGCTGCTGCGCGGCATCCGCGTCGCCGGTGCGCAGGTCGCTTCGCCAGTTCTCGCTCGATAGGGCGTGGTACCGCCCGTCCTATGCCTCTCCGGCACTGGAGCGCTGCTCGCTGTGGCGTGAATCTGGAGGCATGACACAGACGATCGCCCTGGTGACCGGGGCAAACAAGGGACTCGGCCGCGAAACGGTTCGCCGGCTGGCGGGCCGGGGCTGGCAGGTGTTCCTCGCCGCCCGCGACACCGGGCACGGTACGGCGGCGGCCGCCGAACTCGCCGCAGCCGGTGTCGAGGTCAGGTTCGTCGCGCTGGACGTGACCTCCGACGACTCCGTCATGGCCGCCGCGGACACCGTGAAATCCGAAGCGGGCCGCCTCGATGTCCTGATCAACAACGCGGGCATCGGCGGCCCACGCACCGCACCGAGCGAGACCAGGCCCGATGACCTGTGCGAGGTGTTCGAGACCAATGTCTTCGGTCCCATTCGGGTGACCAACGCGTTCCTGCCGCTGCTGCGCCTGTCCGGGCATCCGCGCATCGTGATGGTCTCCAGCGGCATCGGCTCGATCGCCACCATCACCGACCCGAAGTGGGCGGGCCTGCTGCCACCGGCCCTCGGCTATCCGAGCACCAAGGCCGCGCTGAACATGCTCACCGTCATGTACGCGAGTGAACTCGACACCATGAAGGTCAATGCCGTCGATCCCGGCTATACGGCGACCGACCTCAACGGGCACAGTGGTTTCCAGACCGTCACCGAAGGTACCGACGCGATCGTGTCCATGGCGACCACCGGCCCGGACGGACCCACCGGCACATTCGTCGACCGCACCGGCACCGCGCCGTGGTGAAACTCGGCGCCGTGCTCGCGGCCGGGCTGCTGGCGGTCGCCGCCTATCTCATGACAACGGAGGATGCAGTGGCAGAACAGAAATCCGACACCGTGCTCTCGATCGGCCTGCACCCCAGCGCCGTCGACTACAGCCGCTACCCGCAGATCGACGAAGCGACCCTCACCGCCCGTATCGCGGCAGGCGAGAACGCCTTGCGCGAAGCGGGTTTCGACATCGTCACCTGCCAGGTCCCGGCCGACCCCGACGCCGCCGAGGCGACGCTGCGCGACTGCGCGACCGGCGGGCGGTTCGGGGTCGCGATGATCGGCGCCGGGGTGCGGATGGCGCCCGAGCACACCCTGCTGTTCGAACGTCTGATCAATGTCGCGACCGAGATCGCGCCGGGAATCCGGTTCTGCTTCAACACTTCTCCGGAGACGACCATCGACGCGCTGCGCCGCGGGTTGCAAGCCCGCTGACTATCGGCAGTCGAGACGCGCGCCCGCCGGGAAGCCGTCCTACTTGTGGCCGCCACCGTGGTCATGGCCGCCGCAGGTGTCGGTGCGTCGACCGTCCGTGGCCGCCTGACCGGCCCCGTGACCTTCCAGCGCCGCGAACGGGCCGCATTCGTGCGGGGCGATCCACACGTGCACCATCGGATTGCCCGCGCCGGGGTTGATCGAGTTCGGCGGGCAGTTGCCCTGCTCGTCGGTCACGCCCGCGACCTGGGGGCCGTTGTCGCCTGCCTTCCAGCACAGGTTGTCGTGCACGTGCCACTGCATCAACGGGCCCGCGTACTCGGTGAGGGCCGGGTCGTCGATCTTCTTGCCCTTGGCCATGTACATGGCCGACACCAGGGTGCGGTTCTGGCCGTCGACCCGGTAGACCAGCGACTCCGGTCGTGTGGGGTCGAGGAAGCTGTCGTCGCGGATGTAGCCGGTGTTGACCCAGTGCTCGTAGCCGGTGGCGGCATCGCCGATCGAGCGGAAGCCGAGTGCGCCGATGGTGGTGACGTCGGCGAAGGCAGGCAGTTTCGCGAGGGTGTTCTGGATCAGGGCTGTCGCGCGTTGCTCCTGTTCGGCGGTGACGCCCGGGACGCCGGAGATATCGATCGGCTTGCCCGGGTCGAACGCCCGGGGCCAGGAGTCGCCGGTGTCACCGTGGTCCTCGCCCGCCGCGTGTGCGTGATCGTCGCCGTCGCCGTGACTGTGCACGTGGCCGACACCGTTGAGCATGGCCGCCAGTGCCAGCACACCGACGGCGGCGGCCGCGAACCCGGATCGCATGGGCGGCAGCGTCGCACCCGGCCGCAGCAGTGCGACGGCCGCGCCGAGGACAGCGAGCGCACCGAGCGCGGCGCAGACGGTATCGGCGACACCCGGTGATTCCGCGGTCAGCCCGGTGACCCACGGGATATCGGCGAAACGGGTGAACGCCCACACCGCAACCGCGAACGCGTTCACCGCGGCCAGCGCGGACACGACGATCTTGCGATCACTCAGCAGCACCGTCAGCCCGACGGCGCATTGCATCGCGGCGAGCACGACCATCAGCCGCGCCAATGTGGCGTGGTCGCTGTGCATTCCGGCGGCCATGAAGTGCACCGCCCCCGCCCCGACCGACGAGATCCCGCCGAGCAGCAGAAATCCGTTGCGTCCGCTCACCTGTTGTCTCCAATCCGATAGTTCGCCGCGGACATTACTGGGCAACAGTGAGTGCGGAGTGCCGCATGCCTGAGAGAACTCTGTGACCCAGGTCTCCGACGCCGTTGTCACATCGAGACCGTTACGGTGGTTAACGATCTCCGCGCGAGTCGCGAATTTCGGAGCATGAGTCTGAAAAGCAAACAAGGTCAACGGGTTTCGGTTCAGGTCGGGGTGGCCGCCGCAGCGGCCGTTACCGCGCTCGTCGGGTTCAGTGGTCCGGCGGCGGCATTGCCGACGGATCAGGTCGTCCGATTCGTACCGACACTCGTCCGAGTGCCGGGCGGATGCTCGGCCATCGTCAACGCGGAAACCGTGCCCCAGCCCCAGGCCGGGCACCTCGGTGTTCGCGTGAAAATCATTCAGGACGGACAGAATTGCCAGCCGTACCGGATCTCGGTGCGATGGAAGAACCTCGACACCGGCCGTGAGAACAGTCAGTCCCATCGGGTCGATGCCAACGGTGTCATCGAACAGGCGCCCGACGGGGTAATCACCGGTTTCGGCATGGGCCCCGGCCCCGGCCGGGTCGAGGCGAAGATCGTCGCCACCTCCGACACCTACCCACAGCACTATGACCTGGAACAGCTTTCGGGTCAGGCCTGGATCACCCTCAACGGATAGAACGGACAGCAGCAGGGGCGGAGCCGACCGGGTCCGCCCTTGCTGGGGGCGTGTTCCGCCGCAGTGAGACGGTTGCCCGACCGCCCGACTGCCCTTAGATTCATCCGTGATCGGGTGGGCCCTCAGTTCCGCTCAGGGTGCGGCGGGCGAAGCGGAGGTGGGGTCGGGGTGGCGGTGGAGCCCGGGACGGTGTTCGCCGGATATGTGATCGAACGACTGCTCGGCGCGGGTGGCATGGGGTCGGTGTACCTCGCGGAGCACCCTCGCCTGCGGCGGCGGGTGGCGCTGAAGGTGCTCGGTGACGGGATATCCACCGACGCCAAGGCGCGCAACGCCTTCGAACGAGAGGCGACGCTGGCCGCTCGACTCGAACACCCCAATATCGTGCCGGTATACGACCGCAGCGGTCCCGCGGATCCGGTGTTGTGGCTGTCGATGAAATACGTCGACGGTGGCGACGCGATCGGATTGCTCCAGACCGATCCCGCCGGTCTCGCCCCGGACCGTGCTCTGCGGCTGATCCAGGGTGCCGCCGCCGGACTGGATTTCGCGCACGCGCACGGGGTGCTGCATCGCGACGTGAAACCGGCCAACCTGCTGATCGAACGCGACCACGCAGGACAGGAAACCGCGCTGCTCACCGACTTCGGGATCGCCCGCAGTCTCGATGACACCGTCACGTTGTCGGCGATGGCCGCCACCTTCGCCTACGCGGCACCCGAACGGTTCGCTGGCCACACGGTGGACCATCGCGCCGACATCTACTCCCTCGGCTGCACGCTGTTCCAGTTGCTCACCGGTCGGACGCCGTTTCCGCGTGGCGATCAGGCGGCGGTGATCGCCGCGCATCTTGGCGCTGCACCGCCCCGGCCCACCGAGCTACGACCCGAGCTGCCGCGTGCGATCGACGCGGTCATCGCGACGGCGATGGCGAAACGGCCGGAGGACCGATTCGCCCGCTGCGCCGACCTCGCCGCAGCGGCGATCAGAGCGTTCGACAGCGGCCCGTGGGTCCGCGCGCCGTTCCAGGGCCGGGAGCCGACCGATCCGGTCGCGGCCGGTGCTCCTGGCGCCTCGCCAGGTCGACGGCGGCCCCGGATCGCGCGAACGCTCCTGCCCTCGGTGCTCACCGCGGTGCTGACGACCGCCACGGTCGCATTGCTCGTCGTCATGACGACCACCGACCTGATCCGTGGCGAGCCGACCCGGGTGTACACCACACAGAGTGTCGCGAACGCCTGTGACCTGCTCGATCTGCCCGCGCTCGAACAGCTCGGTGGGGTGCCGCCCGATCCGCCCATCCATTCCGAATCCGTTGACTCCGAGCCATATTCGTCCCACCACTGCTCGGTCTCCTACCGGGGTCTGGCAGCCACTGTGCTTGCCAAGGTCGTGAACGATGGACACGGCGCCGAGGCCTTCTTCCGCGACGACTTGGAGTTGGTTCGTTCGGGCGGGGCCACGATCCGGGCGGACCACCGGCTCGAGCTCGCTGACGACTCCTACCTCTACGTGCGCCGACTGCCGTACATGTACGGCCCGACCTGCGAGCTCGGCCTCTTCGACGACAACGTGGTCGTCGCGGTGACGTTGAGCACGCCCGCGGAGTCGAAGGTGGACGATTCGGAGATGGTGACGGCCTGTGAGCATCAGGGCCGAATACTGTGGGAGCGCCTCGGATGACACCACGACGGTTCTCGCTGCCATGGACGGCTGCGGCAGTGTCGGCCTGCTCGCTCGTGGTGGTCACCGTGATCGCCGCCGCGATGTGGCTGGGGCGCGAGGACGGGGCGGCGGACTCGCGGTGGACGCCGGGCACACCGATCGACACCCCGACCTCGCGCAAGTACCGCGAGCTGGAGCAAGGCAATCACTGCGAGCTGATGGATCTGGCCGAACTCACGCGTCGCGGCAGCGCCGGGTGGCAGCAGGACGATCAGGAGCCCATCGCGTCGACCGGCTATTGCTCCGGCGCTTTCGGTGACCTCACTGTGTCGCTGAACCTCGATGTCACGCGGGCGGGAGGTGACCGGCGAGGGGAGCACGATAGCTTCAAACATCTTGTCGGAGACCGTGTCTCGGATCCGAATACGAGCTTCGAATACCTGGCCGGGCTCGGCGAGGACGCCTTCGTCCAGGAGGAGGCCAACTGGGCCGGGCGTCCGGTGACAAAAGTGCGGATCGGCGTGCTCGACGAGAACCTGCGCGTGGACACCACACTGACGATCGATGGCAACCGGATCAGCCGCGCCGAGCTGCGACAGCTGACCGAACACCACGTTCGCGTGGTGATGCGCAACCTGCTGGCCTGACAACGGCGAACGCCGGGCGGATCGTGACGATCCACCCGGCGTTCGCCGTTGTGCGGGAAGAGATTACGCGGTCGGCTCGAAGGCCTCGGCGATGATCTCGGCCTGCTCCACGGCGTGGACCTTCGAGGAACCCGAGGACGGGGCCGACATGGCGCGGCGGGAGATCCGGCGCAGTTTGCCCAGGCGGTCGGGGAGGACCTCGGGGAGGTTGAGGCCGAAGAAGGGCCAGGCGCCCTGGTTGGCCGGTTCCTCCTGGACCCAGGCGATGTCGGTCGCGTTGGGGTACTTGGCCAGGGCCTCGTTGAGGCGGTACGTCGGGATCGGGTAGAGCTGTTCGATCCGGACGATGGCCACGTCTTCACGCTTGTGCTTGGCCTTCTCCGCGGCGAGCTCGTAGTAGAGCTTGCCCGAGGTCAGCAGGATGCGCTTGACCTTGGCGGTGTCGCCGACGCCCGATTCGTAGGTGGGCTCGTCGAACACCGAACGGAACTTCGACTCGGTGAAGTCCTTGATGTCGGACACCACGGCCTTGTTGCGCAGCATCGACTTCGGGGTGAAGACGATCAGCGGACGACGGATGCCGTCGAGGGCGTGGCGGCGCAGCAGGTGGAAGTAGTTCGCCGGGGTGGACGGCACCGCGACGGTCATCGAACCCTCGGCGCACAACTGCAGGAACCGCTCGATACGGCCCGAGGTGTGGTCGGGACCCTGACCCTCGTGGCCGTGCGGCAGCAGCAGCACCACATCGGAGAGCTGACCCCACTTGGCCTCACCGGAGGAGATGAACTCGTCGATGATCGACTGCGCGCCGTTGACGAAGTCACCGAACTGCGCCTCCCACAACACCAGTGCGTTGGGGTTGCCCAGCGAGTAACCGTATTCGAAACCGACAGCGGCGAATTCGCTCAGCGCCGAGTCGTGCACCGCGAACCAGCCCGGGTTCTCCGAACCGATGTTGTGCAGCGGGGTGTACTCCTGGGCGTTGATCCGGTCGATGATGACCGAGTGGCGCTGGGTGAACGTGCCGCGACGCGAGTCCTGACCGGTCAGGCGCACATCGTGACCCTGGTCGATCAGCGAACCGAACGCGAGCAACTCGGCGAAGGCCCAGTCGACCTTGCCCTCGTAGGCCATCTCGCGCCGCTTCTCCAGCACCGGCTTCACGCGCGGGTGCACGTTGAAACCGTCGGGAGTGTTGAGGAACGCGTCGCCGATGCGCTGCAGGACCGACTTGTCGACCGCGGTCTGCACGGTGGCAGGCACCTTCTGGTCGTCTTCGACGGACTCCGACGGCTCCGGAACGTATTTCTCCAGCTCACGGACCTCGTTGAACACGCGCTCGAGCTGACCCTGGTAGTCGCGCAGCGCGTCCTCGGCCTCCTTCATGGAGATGTCGCCACGGCCGATCAGCGATTCGGTGTAGGCCTTGCGGACCGAACGCTTGGTGTCGATGACGTCGTACATCTCCGGCTGGGTCATCGAGGGGTCGTCGCCCTCGTTGTGCCCGCGGCGGCGGTAGCAGACGAGGTCGATGACGACGTCCTTGCGGAACTTCTGCCGGAAGTCGACCGCCAGGCGCGCGACCCAGTCGCAGGCCTCGGGGTCGTCACCGTTGACGTGGAAGATCGGCGCGCCGATGAACTTGGCGATGTCGGTGGAGTACTCGGTGGAGCGGCTGTTCTCCGGCGCGGTGGTGAAGCCGATCTGGTTGTTCACCACGATGTGGATGGTGCCGCCCACGCGGTAACCACGCAGACCTGACAGGTTCAGCGTCTCGGCGACCACGCCCTGACCGGCGAACGCGGCGTCACCGTGCAGCATCAGCGGCATCACCGAGAAGCCCTCGGGGCCGTCGCCCTTGTTCAGCAGGTCCTGCTTGGCGCGCACGAGGCCCTCGAGCACGGGATCGACCGCCTCCAGGTGCGAGGGGTTCGCGGTGAGCGACACCTCGATCTCGTTGTCGCCGAACATCTGCAGGTACTGGCCGTGCGCACCGAGGTGGTACTTCACATCGCCCGAGCCGTGGGTGGCGGCCGGGTTCATGTTGCCCTCGAACTCGGTGAAGATCTTCGAGTACGGCTTGCCGACGATATTGGCCAGCACGTTGAGGCGGCCACGGTGCGGCATGCCGATGACGACCTCGTCGAGCCCGTGCTCGGCGCACTGGTCGATGGTGGCGTCCATCATCGGGATGACGGCTTCGGCGCCCTCGAGCGAGAACCGCTTCTGGCCGACGTACTTGGTCTGCAGGAAGGTCTCGAACGCCTCGGCGGCGTTGAGCCGGTTCAGGATGTACTTCTGCTGGGCGACCGTCGGCTTGACGTGCTTCTGCTCGACCCGGTCCTGGATCCACTTGAGCTGGTCGGTCTCGAGGATGTGGGTGTACTCCACACCGACGTGGCGGCAGTAGGCGTCGCGCAGGATCGACAGCACGTCGCGCAGTTTCATCCGCTCCTGGCCGTGGAAACCGCCCACGTCGAAGGTGCGGTCCAGGTCCCACAGGGTGAGGCCGTGCGAGGTGACGTCGAGGTCGGGGTGGCTGCGGAACTTGTCCTTGACCAGGCGCAGCGGGTCGGTGTCGGCCATCAGGTGGCCGCGGTTGCGGTAGGCCGCGATCAGCTCGAGCACGCGGGCGCTCTTGTCGACGCCGCGCTCGCTGATGTCCTTGCGCCAGCGGATCGGCTCGTACGGCACGCCGAGGCCGTGGAAGATCTCGTCGTAGAACTCGTCGGAGATCAGCAGGTTGTGGATGGTGCGCAGGAAGTCGCCGGACTCGGCGCCCTGGATGATGCGGTGATCGTAGGTGGAGGTCAGCGTCATCAGCTTGCCGACGCCGATCTCGGCCAGGCGCTCGTCGCTCATGCCCTGGAACTCGGCCGGGTACTCCATGGCGCCGGCACCGATGATCGCGCCCTGGCCCGGCATGAGGCGTGGCACCGAGTGGACGGTGCCGATGGTGCCGGGGTTGGTCAGCGAGATGGTGACACCGGAGAAGTCCTCGGCGCCGAGCTTGCCTTCACGGGCGCGGCGGACGATGTCCTCGTAGGCGGCGTGGAACTGACCGAAGCTCATCTCCTCGGTGCCCTTGATGGCGGCGACGACCAGCGTGCGGTTGCCGTCCTTGCCCACGAGGTCGATGGCCAGGCCGAGGTTGGTGTGGGCGGGGGTGACCGCGTTCGGCTTGCCGTCGATCTCGGCGAAGTGCCGGTTCAGGTTCGGGAACGACTTCACGGCCTGCACGATCGCGTAACCGAGCAGGTGGGTGAAGGAGATCTTGCCGCCGCGGGTGCGCGCCAGGTGGTTGTTGATCACGAGGCGGTTGTCGATCATCAGCTTGGCCGGGATCGCGCGCACCGACGTGGCGGTGGGGATGGTCAGCGAGGCCGACATGTTCTTGGCGATGGCCGCGGCGGGACCGCGCAGCACCTTGGACTCGTCGGTGCCTGTGCTCGTCTTGGCGGGCGCGGTGGCCGGGGCGTTCGACACCGGTGCGGGCGTGGTCTGCGGTGCGCGCACGTTCTCCCGCTTCGGGGCCGGGGCGGGTGCCGGAGCCGGCGCGGGTGCCGGCTTGGGCGCCGTCGCGACGGCGGTCTTGGGGGCCTGCGGTGCGGCCTTCGGAGCCTGCTGCGGCGCCGCTTGCGCGGTGGCGGCGGGAGCCTGCTCGTTAGCGGAGTCGGTGGCCTCGGGGGTGTAGTCGGCGAGGAACTCGTGCCAACTCGCGTCGACCGAGGACGGGTCCTGTTTGAACTTCTGATACATCTCGTCGACTAGCCACTGGTTCTGTCCGAACTGGGAAGTTGAGCTGCTCACAGCTGGTGTTCGCCTCATTTCGTTCTTCGCGCTGCGACGTTTGTGACGTGCCCGGCAGGGGTATCAGCGGATGGCTGCCGATGCGCCCTCACCGAGCATATGCCCCGTGGCATGTCGGCGTAGCTAGTGGCCCGAGACTATTCGCTCCTCGTGCAGTCCCGCCGACCAGAGTCGCGCGTAACTCCCGCCTCGGGCGAGCAGTTCCCGGTGGCTACCGAATTCGACGATACGTCCTTGTTCGACCACGCCGACGAGATCGGCGCGGGCCGCGGTGGCCAGCCGGTGGGCGACCACGACGGTCGTGCGGCCCCGAGCCAGCGAACGGCTCGCTACCAGCACCGATGCCTCGGTCTCCGGGTCGAGGGTGGAGGTCGCCTCGTCGAGAAGCAGCAGGTCGGGGTCGACGAGGTCGGCGCGGGCGAGGGCCACGAGCTGACGTTGTCCGGCGGATAACCCGCGCCCTCTTTCACCGACCGGTTGGTTCATTTTTCGGGGTAATCCGGCGATCATTTCGGCCGCACCGACGTTGCTCGCCGCCTGTGCGATGTCCACCGATGTGGCGAAAGGTTGTCCGAATGCAATGTTGCTGGCGACATCGCCGCTGAACAGGTGAGCTTCCTGCGGCACAATTCCCAGCCGCGAGCGGTACTCGGTGAGCACAAATTTACGTAAATCGACGCCGTCGACCCGAATCTCACCCGCCGACGGCTCGGCGGGCAGATCGTAGAGCCGGGCGAGCAGTTTCACGATCGTCGATTTGCCCGCGCCGGTCGGCCCGACGAGCGCAAGGGTTCGCCCGGCCGGGAGGGTGAAGGACACGCCGTCCAGCGCCGGGAAGTTCGCTCCCGGATAGCGGAAGTGGACATCGTCGAAGACGACCTCACCGCGCAACCGGTCGATGTGCACCGCGTCGGGTGGGTCGGCCGCGATCGACGACTGTGTGCGCAGCAGGTCACCGATGCGGCGCAGCCCGACCCTGGCCTGCTGGTAGCCGTCGAACACCTGCGACAGTTCCTGGATCGGGCTGAACAACAGGCCGAGGTAGAGGACGAAGGCGACGAGCGTGCCGGTGGTGGTTCGTCCGTCGGCCACCGCGTTGGCGCCCAGATAGACGACGACGGCGAGGGCGAGGTCGGCCCAGGCCAGGCCGAAGGAGAAGTAGCAGGCGATCGCGCGCTGGGCGCGGATGCGCGCCTCGCGGTAGCGGTGGGAGTACTCGGCGAAGCGGCGCGCGGCCACCGGTTCGTTGCGGGCGGCCTGCACGGCGCGCAGGCCCGCGATGTTCTCCTGGAAGTCGGCGTTCACGGCGGAGACCCGTTCGCGCGAGACGGTGTAGGCGGCGGTCGAGACGCGCCGGAACAGCAGGGTCGCGATGAGCATCGGCGGCACGGTGGCGAGCACCACCAGAGCGAGCCCCGCATCGATGACGACCAGGCCGACAGCCACGCCGACCAGGGTGATGACCGCGACCAGGCCGGTGGCGACACCGGTCTGCAGGAAGGTCGACAGCGCGTCGACGTCGGTGGTCATCCTCGTCATGATCCGGCCGGACAGTTCGCGCTCGTAGAAGTCGAGGCCGAGCCGCTGCAACTGGGCGTAGCTGCGCACCCGGAGCCCGAACAGCACGCGTTCGCCGGTGCGCGCGGTGAGCACCGTGACGGCGGCGCCGACGATCAGGCTCGCCAGCACCAGTCCGATCCCGATCACCGCCGACACCGCGAGCGCCGAACTCTGCCCGCCGGTGACACCGGTGTCGATGGCGTAGCGGACCAGCGGCGGGAAGGCGATGCCGATCATGGCGTCGAGGATCAGCAGCCCGACGACCACTCCCACCAGGCCGCGGACCGGACGCAGCAGGGCGCGCAGACCGAAGTCGGGCTGGGGAGCACGCGGGTCACCGGGTAGATCGGGTGTCTCGGTCGCCGGAGGGAGGGCATCGACGGCGGCGCGCAGCTCGGGTGTTTCGCTGAGGTCGGCGGAGGCCGACGCCATGGAGCGCGGCCGGTCGCCGGTCGGTCGCTTGCCGAGGCGCACGGTGGCCGGGGCGGTCGCGTCGGCCGGGACGACCGAACCGGTCGGGGCAGGCAACCGGATCACCCGGTCGGCCTGGGCCAGGGTCGACTCGCGGTGGGCAAGGATCAGCATGGTGCGCCCGCCCGGGTCGGGCAGCCGCCGGAAGATCTCCGCCTCGGTCACGGCATCGACGGCGGAGGTGGCGTCGTCGAGGACGAGTACGCGCGGCCGGGTGAGCAGCGCGCGGGCCAGCGCGATCCGCTGCCGTTGCCCACCCGAGAGGGTGAGGCCGCGTTCACCGATGACGGTGTCGTAGCCGTCGGGCAGTTCGGCGATGAACTCGTCGGCGACGGCCGCGGTGGCGGCCGCCCGGATCTCGGCGTCGGTGGCCTCCGGACGGCCGAGGGCGATATTGGCCGCGATGGTGTCGGAGAACAGGAACGGGTCGTCGAAGACCACGCCGAGCGCGCCGCGCAGATCCTCGGCGCGCAGGTCGGCCAGGTCCACGCGCGTGCCGTCGGTGCCGACGAGGCTGATGGTGCCCGCGTCGGGTGCGTAGAAGCGGGGGAGGAGCAGTGACAACGTCGACTTGCCGGACCCGGCCGGGCCGATGATCGCGACGGTCTCACCGGGCCGGATCGTGAGGTCGAGTTCCGAGAGCACCGGTTCGTCTGGGGTGAAACCGAAACCGACACCCTGGAATTCGATGCCGAGCGGGCCGGGTGGCAGCTCGGTCGGCTTGTCGGGGTCGACGAGGACCGGCGCCGCGTCGATCACCTGGAACACCCGGTCGGCGGCGGATTTGGTGAGCTGGCTCATGATGACCACCGAGGTGATCGTGCGCGCCGAGGACGTCATCGTGGCCAGGTAGGCGGTGAAGGCGAGGAAGGTGCCGATCCCGATCGCGCCGCGCGAGGCGAGCAATCCGCCGACGATGATGACGGCGACCAGCCCGGCCTGCGGCAGCGCCGACACGACGGGGGCGAAGCGGGCGTTGATCCGCGCGGCGCGCAGGCGTTCGGCGTAGAGGGCGCGGCCGTGGTCCTCGAGCTGATCGACCATCCGGGCCTCCTGCCCGAAGCCCTTCACCACCCGCACACCGGTGACCGTCTGCTCGACGTGTTCGGCAAGCTCGGCGGCCCGCTGCTGCGCCGACCAGGTGGCCGCGTACAGCCGGGGCCGCATCCGCAGCACCACCACCGCCATCACCGGCGCGACGAGCAGCGCGGCGAGTGCGAGCGGCGGGCTGAGCCATACCATCACCACCGCCGAGGCGACGAACTGCAGTACCGCGAGGCCCGACCACGGCACCATCGCCAGCAAGCCCTGCACCAGTTGCAGGTCGGTGTTGGAACGCGACACCACCTGGCCGGTGCGGATGGCGTCCTGGCCCGCTCCGTCGAGGCGCTGCAGCGCGGCGAGCAGTGCGACACGCAGGTCGTGTTGCACTTCCAGTGACAGTTGACCAGCCCACAACCGCCGGGCGAAGGTCACCGCGAACCGGCAGACCGCGAGGACCGCGAGCAGGGCGGCGGCACTGCCGATGACCGAGGTGTCGCCCGCTTCGGCGGCGTCGACGGCGCGCTTGGTGGCCAGCGGTGCCGCGATCGAGACGGCCGCGCCGGCCAGCACCGCCCCCGTGATGACGGCGAGCAGCCGCGGATGCCGCAGGCACAGGCGCCACAGCCTGCGGATCCAGCCGGGCCGGTCAGCGCGCCGCGTCGTCATCACAGCGGGCTCGGGCACTACAGGTCGCGGTTGCGCAGGTCCCACCACCCGGCAGCACCAACGGCGATGGTCCACAGGAGCAGAACGACGAGCGCGGCGGGTGTCGGCGCGAACACCTCGGCCTCGTCGAAGGAACCGGCGCTCACCCCGGCCACGGTCGAGGACACCGGCAGCACGGCCGTGAGGCCACCGGCCCCGAAACCCTTGGCCACCAACCAGATCAGCGGCTCGAGCACGAACGCCCAGCCGAGCACCAGCCACACCGCCGCACCGGTCGTGCGCAGCAAGAGCCCGATGCCCGCACCGAGCACCGCCCAGCACATCGCGACGAGCAATCCGGCGCCGAGCACTTCCAGCAGCGGCCAGCCGAACTCGAACTTGCCACGGCCCGCGGCGGCGAGCACGAGCATCGCGACCACATCGGCGACGACGGCGACCACCAGCGCGATACCGGCCACCGCGGCGTATTTCGCGATGACCAGCCGGTCGCGATCCGGGGCGAACAGGGCCGTGAGCGCCATGGTCTTGCGCTTGTACTCGCCACCGGTCACGCCGATGCCGAGCAGTGCCGCAGCCACGAACACCGCGACGAGCGCCAGGTACAGGCCGATGGTGGCCGCCCCCGTCACGGGTTGTCCGGTCGGGTCGTAGCGGCCCGACATCAGCGCCGTGATCAGCGTCGCGACCAGTGCCACCGCGATCGGGCCGACGAGCAGCAACCGATTGGGCCGCAGCGTGAACACCTTGCGCGTTTCGGCGTCGAGACCGGGGAGCAGATCCTCGGGCAGCACAGTGGTCATCGGGTGATCCCCTCCGAAGTCATGGCCGAAATGTATTCGCGCGCCGGCCCCGGTCGGGGTCCGGCTGCCCGGACATCCCCGCGAAGGCCGGAGCCGCGGGCGGCGCGCTGAGCCGGCGATAACGGGCGACGGCTTCGGCACGCGGGGCGCACCGGTCGATCTGCGGCCGACGGCGTCATCGGGACACCCCGAACGACGGCGGGGCAGGCGCGAAGGTGGTGTTCGACGGCGTGGGAAGGCGGTGCTGATGCCTGCGGGGTTTGGTCAGGGAGGCCAGGACCCGGTCGGGATGGATGGGGTCGGCGACGATGCTGCCGATCCGCACCGAGGCCGCCTCGGCGATCGAACGGATCGTCGCCTCGTCGGCCTCGGCGACGGCCAGGCGCCCGTCCGGCCGCATCACCGCATCGGTGAAGCCGCGGGTCGCCAGGGCTGTGGCCAGGGCGATCGACGGGGAGGAGGCGACGACGAGCCGGTCGGGATGACCGCGCCGCAGCTTGGCGGGAGTGCCCTGCCAGACGACGGCGCCCTCGCTCAGCACCACCAGGTGGTCGGCCGCCGACACCACGTCGGCCAGGCTGCCCGCGCTCACCAGCACCGTGCCGCCCCGCCCGACATGACCGCGCAGCACCTCCTGCAACCAGCCGCGTTCCATGGCGTCGGCGTCGGCGAACAGGTCGTCCAGGACGAGCAGCGGGGGATCGGCGAGCAGCGCCGTGGCCAGCGCGAGGCGGGTCTGCTGACCCGGATTCAGCTGGGCTACAACGGTATCGGCGAGAGTGCCGAGACCCGTCGTCTCGAGCACCGCCTCGACCCGCCGACCGCCGACGCCCGCGACCGGGGCGTAGCACGACAGCTGATCGCGCACCGTGCGCGCCGGATGCAGACCGCGCGGATGCAGCACCGCGCCGACCGCGGCCGGTCCGTGCCCCACCGTCACCTCCACCCGGCCGGTGCTCGGCCGCTGCAGCCCGAGCACCATTCGCAGCAGGGTGGTCTTGCCTGCTCCGGTTGGCCCGACCAGCGCGGTCACCGCACCGGACGGCACCGCGAAGTCGATGCCGTCGACGGCACTGACCTGGTCGAAGACTTTTCCGACGCCGCGCACCAGCACGGCGTCGCCCCCGGCTTTCCTCACTGCTTACGGGCCGGGTCGGTACCGATCGCGGGCAGCGGATCGGCGTCGATCACGTTGTGCAGCGGCGTCGGCCACAGCGCGGGCGCGGGCCCGAAGGCCTTGTGCGCGTTCTCGATCGTGGCCTTGCCGAGCGCCCGGTTACCCGCGCCACCGATGGCGGCACCGATACCGGCGGGCAGCACCTTGCCCGCCATCAGCGCGGCCCGCTTGGTGATGAAGCGCTTGATGAACTGCTGCAGCAGTTTGCTGTTGATCGCGCCCATGCCGGTCGCCTTGCCCGCCAGCGTGTTCGCCCAGTTCTTCGACTGGGTGCGCAACCCCTTCTGCACGATGGCGATGCCCGCGTCACCGAGGACGACCGCGAGCACCAGTGCGCGCCGGGCCTCCTGGTCATGGGGCTCGATGCCCTGGACGGCGGCCCGTGCCAGCGTGAACAGCGCCGAGGCCTCCATGAAGAACGCCGTCTCCGCCCCGACCGCGCCGAGGGCGGCCACCGTGCCGATGCCCGGCACGGCCGCGGTCGCGCCGACGGCGGCACCGCTGCCGGTCACCGCGAGCAGGTACTGCTTCTCCAGCCGTTCGGCGATCTGGGCCGGGCTCTCCCCGGGATGACGTTCCCGCAGGTACTGGACATAGCGCCGCACGGCAGGGGCCTGCAGCTTGGAACCGGTGTCGAGAACATCGACTACGGCCTTCTCGATCGCACTCTTGAACACGGCGTCGTCCTCCTCTTCGACCGACGAGTCGAACTGTAGGGCACCTGTGGTCCCGACAGCCCATCATGCCAACGACTACCGACACCCCGGTGGTTCCGCGATGTGGGCACGCTCTCCACTCCCACGACCGGTGCCCGGGTTCTACGCTGACCGGATGAGTGAAACGAACCCGACCCGACTGACGCGCGAGTTCACCGAAGCCGGTGCCGAGATCGCCACGATCACCATCGATCATCCGCCGCTCAACCTTTTCGACCGGCCCCTGATCGACGCGCTGATCGCCGATCTCGCCGCGCTCACCGCGCAGCCGCCGCGCGCCGTGCTCATCCGCGCCGAGGGCAAGGTGGTCTCCGGCGGTGTCGACGTGCACGTCTTCGAGGGACGAAGCGCCGAGCAGGGCGCGCAACTGTGGCGCGAGCTGTTCGACCGGATCATCCATCCGCTCGAGGCGCTGCCGTGCCCGGTGGTGTTCGCCGCGCACGGGCTCACTCTCACCGCCGCCTTCGAGATGTCGCTGGCCTGCGACATCATCCTGGCCGCGCCGAAGGCGAAGTTCGGGCTGGTGGAAACGGTGGTCGGCCTGACCCCGTCGATGGGCGGTCCGCAGCGGCTGGCCGAGCGGGCCGGATCGGGCCGGGCCCGCGAGTTCGTGATGACCGGCGACCTCTACGACGCCGCGACCATGGCCGACTGGGGTGTGGTCAACGCCGTCCACGACGACGTCGACACCGCCGCCCGTGCGCTGGTCACCCGCCTCGCCGACGGACCGACCCGCGCGCACGCCGCGACCAAGCAGATCATCGAGGCATGGCGTTCCGGTGGTGTGGCACACGCGGATTCGGTGACGCCGGAGGTGTCGGGCGCCCTGTTCGAGACCGCCGACCTGCGCGGTGCCGTTCGCAGTTTCCTCGATGTCGGCCCAGGTAAGGCGACCTACAAGGGCGAGTGAACCCCGAGCGGCTGACAGAAATGTGATCCACGTCATATAGTCGGAGATGCATGCCGGGCGAGTACGTGGAGGTCTTGATGGGTCAGTCGGAACCGGACACGACCGCACGCTCGGAGGGTGGCGCCCCGGAGCGAGGGCCCGGCCCCGAGGCTCGGGTGCCGATCACGAGTGGACCCGAGTTCCGGGCGTTCCGGTCGTCCCCGGTCGGCTCCGGTGTGCGGGGCTGCGGACAGCTGCGGCGCGGCCCCGACGGCGTGCTCCGCTACGGCGACCTGCACCCCGCGCTCACCGAACTGCTCGACCTGCGCGTGCACTCCTTCACGAATCGGGAGGCCGTCGTCGAAGTCGGCGGCCCACGCCTGACCTACCGCGAGTTGTGGCACAGCGCTTCGCGCATCGCGGGCGGTCTGCAGGGTCACGGCATCGGCTACGGCGACCGGGTCGCGGTGCACATGCCGACGGGCGCGCGGTGGGTGCAGGCGTTCCTCGGCGCTCTGCTGTCCGGTGCGGTACCGGTCCTGATCCCCGACGGGCTCGGCGCCGACCTGACGGCGCGCGTGATCGCCGACAGCCGCGCCGATTTCGTGCTCGGCCCCGACGGGCCGCTGCCCGACAGCACCGCCTACATCGATGATGGTGCGGCACTGGGAGATCCGGCCCTGCTCTGCTACACCGGCGCCGCCGCGCGCGGTCCGGTGCCCGCCGGGGTCGAACTCACCAACGAGAACCTCTTGTCGGCGGTGTCGTCGATGGTCGGCGCGCTCGGCCTGCCCGCCGACGGGGTGCGCAATCTGGTGCTGCTGCCACTTGCCCACGCCAGCGGATGCGTCGACCAGTTGTTGCCGACCTTCGCCGTCGGCGGAACCGTCGTCCTCGCACCGGGTGCCCGCAGCCTGGCCGACGTGCTGGTCAGCGAGCGGATCGACACGGTCTCGGCCACCCCGCGCATCTTCGCCGACCTGCTGCCAGCCTTCGCCGAGCGACGCTCGGGCGCGGGCGTACGGCGCGTGAGCAAGGCCTGTCACCGCTCCGAACGCGCCGCCGCCCCGGCCTCGGCCCCGCTGACCGCCGCCTTGCGCGCGCTGTTCCCCGAGGCGCGGCAGTGGTCGGTGTGGGGCGCCACCGAGACCAGCGGCATCGGCCTGCTCGTCGACGACACCGATCGCACCGAGGCGGCGCTCGGGTTCGCCTTCGGTGGTACGGAATTGGCGCTGTCGGGCCCGCAGGCTCGCCAGGGTCGCGGCGAACTGCTCTGTCGCGGACCGAATGTCAGCCGCCGCTACTGGAACAACCCCGACGCGACCTTCGCCCGGTTCAGCGGAACCTGGTTCCACACGGGCGATTTCGTCCGCATCGACACCGACGGCCTGGTCTACGCCGAGCCGGCCGGCTGACTCACACCAGCTTGGCGCGCAACGCCGCACGCAGGTCGCCCGTGAGGCCGATCTCGGTCAGGTAGCCCTCGGTATCGCCGTAGCGTTCGCGCACGGTGGCATCGGCGGTGCGCAGGTACTCCTCGCGCACGCCGAGGATGTCGACCGACAGTGCCTCGCCACCGCCGATCTTCGGTTCCAGCAGGACGCGCAGGGGTTCCACCGCAGCATTGCTGGCCAGGAAGTCGGTGTAGATGTCGTCCTCGTGCACGCCGACCGCGCGCAGCACGGTCGCCACCGCCCAGCCGGTGCGGTCCTTGCCCGCCGCGCAGTGCACGAGCACAGCGCCGCCGCCGTCGACGATCGAGCCGGCCAGTCGGGTGATGGCCGCGCCCGCCTCGGGCAGCAGCGGGAACTGCCGGTACACCTCGACCATGTGCGCGTACGCGCTGACGGTCGCCGCCTCGTGCGGCGGGGCCTCCTCCATCCGCGAGTCGAACGGGGTGACGTGCAGGCGTACGTCCTCGGGCAGGGTGTCGTGGCCGATGTGGTCGATCTCGACCGGGCCGCGCAGATCGTGCACATCGGTGACCCGCAGCTCGCCGAGTGTGGCGAGACCCTGATCGTCGAGACCGCTGAGTTGCGCCGAGCGCAGGAGCACGCCGGGGCGGACGGTGCCGCCGTCGACGGTGCGCAGCCCGCCCACATCGCGGAAATTGAAGGTGCCGCTGAGGGCGAACTGGTCGGCGCGAGGCGAGAGAGTCACCCGTCCAGGTTATCGGCGGTTCGACCGGGCGTTGACGGACTCGGCCGATCGGTCACGAAGTGTGTGACGTGCGTTTCCCCGCGCGACACGTGTGTGCTCACCCACAGGAACGTGAGTGCGGCTACCACGACTTGTACCATCGACCAGTAAGCCATTACAGCGGGGGCAGCTATTCGAGCGCGAAAACAAAATCGAGCCGTATGGTCGGTTTTTATCAAGGTCGCATTCGGGTAACAAAACAATCTTTCAGTCTGAAAAGGATGGCTGAACCAGTTCGTGAATCCAGAAAACCTTCTAAGATCGTGCTTGCGGGATGTGGTTAACCTCGATGAGGACCCTTCCCGACCAGCTCGCATCGCCGCGGGCAGCGAAATTTGTTGCCGAGGAGTTGTCGTTGAGCGCCAGTCGTGAACTAACCGAAACATCCTTGCGACCCGTCGTTCGCCGGGCCGTGGAAGCAGCCGCCGCGAGTTCGGATACCGCCGGGCTGCGGGCACTGCGAATCTGCCTCCATGCGGGGCTCAGTGCGTATTGGCCGGTGGTGAAGGCCGCGCCGGCGAAAAGCATCAGGTCCTACGAGACCGCGCTGCGGACCCTGCGGGAGCGGTGGATCGAGCCCGGTGACAACGTGGGCGATCCGTCCGCGATCGTGATGTTCCGTGAGATGGATGCCGAGGCGACCGAGTTCCTCGAGCTGTGTGCCGAGCTCTCGGGTACCCAGTGGCTCGAGCCGGTCGACTCCATCGCCAGCTACCTCGTCTCCGTCTTCCACGGCGCCGTGCTGCGCTGGCTCGCCGACGGCAACGACGAGACCATCCTTGTCGTCACCGACGATCTCGTCGGCTGTCTCACCCTCAAGGCCGTCGAAGCCTGAGATTTACTGGACGAGTGACCAGATAGGTGGTTCAGTAGACGGGTGACCGAGACAACAGCGCTGCACCACCTGCACGACGCCACCGCTGACCTCGACCCGCCGCTGGCGGCACTCGATCTGTCCCGGCTCGACGCCAACGCCGCCGATCTGCGCCGCCGCGCGAACGGCGTCGCCATCCGGGTGGCGAGCAAATCGGTGCGCTGCCGAGCCGTGCTCGAGCGGGTCCTCGGCACCGACCTCACCGCGGCCGACGGCTTCGCGGGCATCATGGCCTACTCCCTGCGCGAAGCCATCTGGCTGGCCCGCCTCGGCGCCCGCGACATCCTGCTCGGCTATCCGACCCTCGACCGTGCCGCGCTGGCCGAACTCGCGGGCGCGCCGACGCTGCTGCGCTCGATCACCCTGATGATCGACGACGTCGCCCAGCTCGACCTGGCCCGCGCCGCCCTCGGCACCGACACCGTCCACCCACGCGTCTGCCTCGACGTCGACGCCTCGCTGCGCATCGGCCCGCTGCACCTGGGCGTTCGCCGTTCCCCGATCCGCACCCCCGGCGAGGCCGCCGTCCTGGCGACGCAGGCGCGCGCCCGCGGCTTCGAGGTGGTCGGCGTGATGACCTACGAGGCGCAGATCGCGGGCCTGCCCGACAACAATCCGGCCGTGCGCGTGGTCAAGCGACTCTCGGCCGCCGAGATCGCCCGCCGCCGCACCCAGGTGCTCGACGCGGTGCGCATGGTGACCGGGCCGCTCGAGATCGTCAACAGCGGCGGCACCGGCTCGATCGAGGTCTCGATCAGCGATCCCGATGTCACCGAGGTGACCGCCGGTTCGGGCCTCTACGTGCCGACCCTGTTCGACCACTACCGGTCCTTCACCCCTCGTCCGGCCCTGTTCTTCGCCACGCCGGTGCTACGCAAACCCACCCCGAGCATCGCCACCGTCTTCGCGGGCGGCTACATCGCCTCCGGACCCACCGGCCCCAGCCGGGTACCGCTGCCGGTCTGGCCCGCGGGCCTGAAGCTGCTCGGCGCCGAGGGCGCGGGCGAGGTACAGACCCCGCTCGCCGGCGGGTCCGAGCTCGAGATCGGCGACCGCGTCTGGTTCCGCCACGCCAAGGCGGGCGAGCTGTGCGAACGCTTCGCCGAGATCCACCTCGTCGACGAATCGGGAACCCGCACAACCGTTCCCACCTACCGCGGCGAAGGCCAGTGCTTCGGCTGATCAGCGCAGCAGTTCGGTGACCTCGTCGTCGGTGAGCTGGTGGAAGTCGTGGTAGGCGCCGCCGACGCCGCCCAGGTCGTCGGGGGTCCAGAGGCAGACCAGCTCGTCGCATTCGGGGCGGACCCGGTGGGCCGCCTCGGGGGCCGAGACGGGCATCGCCACGATCAAGCGGGCGGGTCGCTGTGCGCGGGCGACGCGGCAGGCGGCGGCCACGGTGGCGCCGGTGGCCATTCCGTCGTCGACGATCACCACCGTCCGGTCGGTCATGGCGACCGGTTCGCCGTCGCGGAGCAGGGTTCGCCTGCGGGCCAGTTCGGCCCGTTCCGCGCGCTCGACCTCGGCGAACGCCGCCTCGCTCACCCGGCCGCGTGCCACCACGTCCTCGTTGAGCACCAGCACGTCGTTCTCGCCGAGCGCACCCATCGCCAGCTCCGGATGCTGCGGCAGCCCCAGCTTGCGCACCAGCAGCACATCGAGTTCCCCGTCGATCGCGTCGGCCACGGCGGCCGCCACCGGCACACCGCCGCGCGGCAACCCGAGCACCAGCGGGTGCGTGCCACGCAGATGTTCCAGGGCCGTGCCGAGAGCGCGGCCCGCCGCAGCGCGATCCGGGTACACCATCGCTTCGAACGCTACTCCGCGGCGGCGTCGGCCGACACTGTGAAGCGGCGCAGCGACAGGCTCGGGTTGGCGGTGCGCACCCTGGCGAGGTGGGCCGGGTCGATCGACGCGGTGAGCACACCCGGCTCGTCGCCGAGTTCGGCGAGCACGGTGCCCGCCGGGTCGACGATCATCGACGCGCCCGCCCCGAGCGGCGCGCACTGATCGGCCGCCGCCACGTACACGGTGTTCTCGATGGCCCGCGCGCGCAGCAGCGTGGTCCACTGGTCGACCTTCGCCGGGCCGGGAATCCACTGCGCGGGCAGCAGCAGCACGTGCGCCCCCGCCGCCGCGACACGCCGACATCCCTCCGGAAAACGCAGATCGAAGCAAGTCTGCATGCCGAACATCACACCGTCGACGGTGAATGTGGCGGGCGCCACCAGCGGGCCGGCCGCGACGACATCGGATTCCAGGTGCCCGAAAGCGTCGTAGAGATGCACTTTGCGGTAGAGCGCGAGCCGTGATCCGTCGGGTCCGTGCGCCACGAGGGTATTGCTGATCCGGTCCGCGTCCGGTGTCGGCAATTCGGCGACACCGGCCACCAGATGCACCCCGAATTCAGCGGCGAGCGCGGCGAGTCCGGTGGTGAACGGCCCGTCGAGCGGCTCGGCGGCGGCCACCACCCGCTCGTCGAGACGGGTCACCGCAAACATCGAGTATTCGGGTGCGACCACGACGCGCGCACCCGATTCGGCAGCGGTCCGCACGTGTTCGCGCAAGGCGGCCAGGTTGGCCGACGTATCGGTCTGCGGGGCGAATTGGACGACCGCGATCGGCACCGTCGTCGCGGTGTGTTCCTGATGCGATGACCCGTTGTGCAGCTGCATAGGTCACACCGTATTCACCCGGTGGCCCGATCAGCTACCGCCAGGCAGTAAACTCGTGGTCAATGAACACAAATGAGGTCGACAGCGTTCCTGCCGACGACGACAGGCACGACAACGGCCCGACCTTCGCCGATCTCGGGATCGATGACCGTGTCCTCGCGGCCATCGCCGACGTGGGCTACGAGTCGCCGTCGCCGATCCAGGCGGCCACGATTCCCCCACTGCTCTCCGGCGCTGACGTCGTCGGCCTGGCCCAGACGGGCACCGGCAAAACCGCCGCATTCGCGATCCCGATCCTGATGAATCTGGACACCGCGCAGAAGAAGCCGAGCGCCCTGGTGCTCGCGCCGACCCGCGAACTCGCGATCCAGGTCGCCGAGGCGTTCGGCAAGTACTCCTCGCACATCCCCGGTCTCCACGTGCTGCCGATCTACGGCGGCCAGAGCTACGGCGTGCAGCTGTCGGGTCTGCGCCGCGGCGCGCATGTGGTCGTCGGTACGCCCGGCCGCGTCATCGACCACCTGGAGAAGGGCACGCTCGATCTCACCGAGCTGCGCTACCTGGTGCTCGACGAGGCCGACGAGATGCTCAAGATGGGCTTCCAGGAGGACGTCGAGCGCATCCTGCGCGACACTCCGCGCGACAAGCAGGTCGCCCTGTTCTCGGCCACCATGCCGGGCGCGATCCGCAAGATCTCCAAGCAGTACCTCAACGACCCGGTCGAGATCACGGTCAAGTCCAAGACCACGACCAACACCAACATCACCCAGCGCTATGTGCAGGTGTCGCACCAGCGCAAGCTCGACGCGCTCACCCGCGTCCTCGAGGTCGAGGACTTCGAGGCGATGATCATCTTCGTGCGCACCAAGCAGGCCACCGAGGAGCTGGCCGAGAAGCTGCGCTCGCGCGGTTTCTCCGCCGCCGCGATCAACGGTGACATCGCGCAGAACCAGCGTGAACGCACCATCGGTCAGCTGAAGTCGGGTGCGCTCGACATCCTCGTCGCCACCGATGTGGCCGCGCGTGGTCTCGACGTGGACCGCATTTCGCATGTCGTGAACTACGACATCCCGCACGACACCGAGTCGTATGTGCACCGCATCGGCCGCACCGGTCGCGCGGGCCGCTCGGGTCAGGCGCTGCTGTTCGTCGCGCCGCGTGAACGTCATCTGCTCAAGGCGATCGAGCGCGCCACCCGGCATCCGCTCACCGAGATGCAGCTGCCGAGCGTCGACGACGTGAACGCGACCCGCGCCGCGAAGTTCGGTGACTCCATCACCGAGAACCTGGCCTCGGACAAGATCGAGCTGTTCCGCAAGCTGATCGAGGACTACGAGGCCGAGCACAACACCCCGCTGGTCGATATCGCCGCCGCGCTGGCGGTCGGCGGGTACGACGGGGACAACTTCTTCATGGCGCCCGAGCCGGAGCCCGCGCCGCGTCGCGAACGCGACCGGGACCGTGATCGCGAGCGTGCCCCGCGCCAGTTCGACGACGAGGACCGTGGACCGCGTCCGCCGTCGTTCTCCCGTGAGAGCGGTGCGGAGCTGGCGACCTACCGGATCAGCGTCGGCAAGCGGCACCGCGTGGTGCCCGGCGCGATCGTCGGCGCCATCGCCAACGAGGGTGGGCTGCGGCGCAGCGACTTCGGGCACATCAGCATCCGGCCCGACTACAGCCTCGTCGAGCTGCCCGCGAACCTGCCGAACGAAACGCTGGAAGCGTTGCGGCGCACCAGGATCAGCGGTGTGCTCATCCAGCTGCAACCGGATCAGGGCCCGCCGTCGCAGCGGCTCAACGCCCGTGGTCCCCGGCGTGACCGTGAGGCTCGTCCGCGTACCGAACGGCGTAAGCCGCGCACGTAGCGCACCACCGCACGTAGACAAGTCCATGGGTCGCTCCATGGGCTGTCTCGGCGCTGGCTAAGGTGTTGCCGTCGGGTGTGCGTGAACACAGGAGGGCCGCGTTTGTTCGTCTCCGGTGATCGGGTGATCGGTGCTGTCGGCGATCTCGTGCGCGCGGCGGACTGCGAGTTCGCGCTGCTGCGCGCGGTCGACGCCGCCCTCGGCAACCTCCCCGGCACCCGCGACGCCGCCGCGAATCTCGTGCGCGCCGTCGACGTTTCCCCGGAGTTGCTGCGGCACTTCGGGGACGGGTCGATCCACATCCCCACCCCCGATCCCGTCGACGCCACCACCCTCACCGAAGCCGCCGCACGCACCACCGACGCCCTGCGTGCCGGTGCCGAGGCGATCGCCGGTGCGGTCTTCTTCGATGGTCGATTCGTCTGCCAGGCAGACCTTCTCGTGCGCGACGGTGCGCGGTACGTAGTGCACAGTGCCGTCGCACCTGCGCGAGTGGGTTTTCCGCGCGAGGTGCCTCAGCATGATGCCGGGCCGTCGGGAGTCGGCCTGCACAGTCGATCTCGCCGAGATGACACGCTGGACAGCGGCGTGGACGGCGAGGCGCGCTGGGGCTCAGGTGGTGAGGTCGCCCGCGTCGGTAGCGGTGGGGGAGACAACGAATCGCGCGTCGGCCGTGCAGGCGGGTTCGGTGGCGCGCATGCCGAGTCGCCCCGGGACCGGGGCCTCGAGGCGGAAACCGGTCGTGATGAACCGGGTCCGCTTGTCGAGTCCGGTTCTGGTGTCGCGGGTTTCGATGCCGACGACCACAGGGTGTTGCGGCGTGAACTCGCGGCGGGGCGGACGCCGTTCGAGCGGGTTTCGGCGTCGGTGCGGTCGGTGGGGGTCGATCCGGTTCGGCTGGAGCTGTGTGCTCGGGTCGAAGTGGCCGCGTGCGTCGAGGCATTGGCGGCGGCCGGGGTGGATGTCGACCCGGTGGCGCGAATTTCGACGCCGACCGGTGAACGTGGCGTGGTCGCAGCGGAACTCGAGCCGATCTACCGGGCGCGACGGGCGCGGGTGGAACACGTCGTCGAGGAGAAGCTCACCGAATTGCTGCCCGTGCAGTGGGGCGACCCGCGCTACCTGGCGTGTGGACACTGCCCGACGTGCCGTGCGGCGGCCGCGACCGCACGGGACTTGCTGCTGGTAGCGGGGATTCGGCCCACCCAGCGCGCCCGGTTGCGCGAAGCAGGCGTGCTCACCATCGACCGCCTCGCCGGCACCACCGTTCCCGTCCCCGGCCTCGCCCCGCGCACGGTCACCGAACTGCGCCGCCAAGCCGACATCCAGCTCACCCGCGAACGCACTGCAACCCCCACCTACGCCCTGCGCGACGCCACCGCCCTCGGCGCACTCCCCACCCCGCGCCCCGGCGACCTGGCACTGCTCATCGACCTGGACCGCCGGGGAACCATCACCTCGGTAGAACTCGCCGACGCGACAACCACTGTCTTCCGCCCGGACCCCTCGCCGACCGCGTCGACCGATCCGCGCTACGCGCAGGCGAGCGACTACGGATCATTCGCCAGGAACGGCGGGCTCGGGTCCGACGAGGGGAACGGTGGCGCTCTCGGAGCTTTCGCGAGGGGCGCCGGAGGGCTCGGAACTACAGCGACGGGTGGGGGCGAGTTCGGGCCGTCCACACAGGACGGGTACGGCCCGGACGTGCTCGAGGAACTGCTCGACATCATCGGTGAGTATCGGGCCCTGGATCCGGATGTGCGGGTCTACCACTACGGGTCGGCGGTCCGGACGGCGCTGCTCGACTGGTCGGGGCGGTTCGGAGTGGGAGCCGATCAGCTCGACGAACTGCTCGCCGACGGGGCACTGGTCGACCTGGCACCCGTGGTGCGGACCGCATTGCTGATCGGTGAGCAGTCCTACGACGTGGCCGGATTGGCCGCCCTGGTGCCGGGCGCACACGGTCGCGCGGCCACCGTGCTGGGGATCAGGGACTGGTTGCTCGAGCGGGCGGCCGAGGCAGGGATCGAGGTGCCGGGACCACGGTTCGCGGTGGCCGAGACCGACATTCCGCCGTCGTTGCGCACGGGTTCACTGGAGGCCGCACTGGCCGAATTCGCCGCCGACGCACACGGCGACGCGGCACGGGCGGCCGCGCTCACGGCCGCGGTGCTCGGGTATCACCGGCGTGAACGGCAGCCCAGATGGTGGGCGCACATCGACCGGCTCGGGCACCCGGTGGGCGAGTGGGCCGACGCACCGGGCGTACTGGTCGCCGAGTGGGGCACCGTCGACACCAAATGGCATCGGACACCCCAGCTTCCGACGATGCGCCGCTACCTCACCCTCACCGGCCGCCTCGGCACCGGTGCCACCCTGACCCCCGGCACCCAGATGATCACCATCTACGACGGCGCGGCGGCAGCGGGCATGACGCAGACGCTCGGCAGACGCGCCACCGCCACGGCCACCGTCCTCGGCTGCGCGGTGGACGCCGATTTCGACGACACCGTGCGCCTGGAAGAACTGCTCCCGGCGGGCTGCCCGCCCTACGACGACCTACCCGCCGCCATCGCCCCCGGCCCGCCCGACGGCGAGGCCGACCTCGAGGCCGCCCTGGAAGCTACCGCCCAGGAGCTACTGGTGACGTTGCCGTCCGTGCCGGCCAACGCGGTCTACGACCTGCTGCTGCGCCGCCCGCCCCGCCTGCACGAGGGCGCACCGTTACCGCAGGTCGACGGCGATATCGCACACGCCTTGGCCCAGGCGACGGCCGCACTCGACGCCTCCTACCTGGCTGTGCACGGACCGCCCGGCACCGGCAAGACCGGGACGACGGCCCGCGCCATCGAGCGCCTCGTCACCCGCAAGCGGTGGCGGATCGGTGTGGTCGCACGCTCGCACGAGGTGATCGAGCGGATCTTCGACGCGGTCGTGGAGGCCGGGTTGCTGCCCGAACTCGTCGCGAAGAAGGACGTGGCGTCGGTGGGCCGCGAATGGTCGGCGATCGAGGGCAGCCGGTATCCCCGATTCCTCGACAACGCGGTGAACGGGTGCGTGATCGGCGGCACCACCGCCGATTTCGTCGACGAAACCCTCATCGCCCCCGGCTCGCTCGATCTGCTGGTGATCGCCGACGCGGGCGAATGCTCGCTGGCCGACACCGTCGCCGTCGCGGTGAGCGCGCGCAACCTGCTGCTCGTCGGTGATCCCGAGCCCGCGCTCGCCCAGGCCGAACACCCTGAGCCGATTCATGTTTCGGCCCTCGAGTGGCTGTGCGACGGCGCGGCCACCTTGCCGCCGGAGTACGGCTACTTCCTCGACCGCACCTGGCGGATGCACCCGGCGGTGTGCGCGCCGGTGTCGGTGAGCTGCTACGACGGCAAGCTCACGGAGGTCGAGGCCGTCACCCTCGGCCGCGATCTTGCCGGGATCGCGCCCGGGGTGAGCACGGTTTTCGTCGAACATCGTGGCAGCGCGACCGAATCCGATGCCGAGGCCCGCGAGGTGGTGCGCCGCGTGCGCGCCCTGCTCGGCGAAACCTGGACCTCCGGGGCGCGCACCCGCAAACTGCACCCGCACGACGTCTTCGTGGTCGCCCCTTACGCCGCGCAAGTGGCGCGCATCCGAACCCTGCTGGCGCGCGCCAAGATCGAGGACGTCCTCGTCGGCACCCCCGACCGTTTCCGGGGTCGTGAAGCCGCCGTGGTCGTGCTGTCGATGACCACCTCCACCCCTGACGACGCTCCTTTCGGTATGCGAGCACTACTCTCGCGCACCGTAATTCACGCCACCCTGTGCCGTGCCATGTGGAAAGCGATCATCATCCGCTCGCCGCTGCTCACCGAGTACCTCCCGGACACCCCGGAAGAACTCGCCGCCCTGCGCGGCTTCCTCCAGCTCGGTTGAAACACTCGGCGGCCCACCACCGTCGCACGGCGCAGCCGCCCGCACTCGATCGACAACTCGCCCCACGAGCCTGTGATGGTGCTACGCCTTGATCCGATGCCGCCCACCAACTCCGACCTACCGCCTGCCCCTACGCCGAACGGAACCCCGCGACGATCCGGAACTGCACCCGGCAGCCGCATGGACCGCACCGGCGACCTCGTCGTCACACGTGGCCAGCGAGGGCCCCGGACCGAGCGCTGCGGCTCAAGCGGCGCGCAACAGCCGCCGCAGCCAGTCGGCGGCGGTGTCCGGTGTCGCCGGGGCGACCGACACCTGGTGGCCGGAGTGGATCAGGTACCGGCCGTCGCCGGTGACGTCGATCCAGGACAGGACACCCGTGGCCGGTTCGTCAGCCCCCGGGGCGACGAGGATCTGGCCGATGCCGGTGCGCGGGCGTTGGAGGAGTTTGCGGATACGGGCAGCGTCGGAGGGGCCTGCGACGGGGACGGTGACCAGGTCGCGGCTGTCCTCGCGCACGCGCGCCGCCGGTGCGGCGATGCGCGGACCGGTACCGACGGGTTGACGCGGCATCCGGGAAAAGACCTGGGGTGCGAAGCGTTTCGTCGCACCGACCTGAACGTGCAGGTCGCCACCTCGGTCGGCCGAGGTGCCGGGCGACTGCACGGCGAGCACCGCCACGTCCCCCGCGACGGCACCGAGCATGCGCACCGGCGCGGGCGCGTGTCCGCACACCTCCACCCGGATCTCCGGTTTGGCCAGCACGCGCAGCGCCGCCGAGAGGTCGGGGTCGAGAGTGCGGGCGCACCACGCGTCGAGTGCCGGTTGCGCGGCCGCCCGCTCGGCGGTGTCGCGGGCGGACGCGCGAACGGCGAGCGGATACGGGATCCGGTCGCCGTCGGTACGCGCCCAGGCCAGCGCGAACTGGTCGGGCGTGAGGTGCCAGTTCACTCCTGCTCGGTCCACTCTCCGAGCACGGCGGGACTGGTCGGTTCCAGCTTCCCGATCAGCGGGTTCACCTCGTCGGCGGGTTCGAGGAAGGTGGGTTCCTCCTCGAGGAAGCGCAGGAATTCGTCGTCGTCGTCCTCGATGTCGGGCTGGGCGGGCGGGCGCGGGCCGCCGGGTGCGCGGGTGTGATCCGCCGCGACCATCGCCCCACCCATGAGCCCACCGATCGCGCCCGCACTCATTCCGGCAGCCGCTTCGCCACCGGCCACCGTGGGGTCCTGGCGGACATCCTCCGACGACGCCGCTCGCGTGGCGGGAGAACCGGATTCGCCGAGCGAAACCACCTGGGTCGCCGGGGACCCGGATTCCTTCCGCGAGGCGTTCGCGCGTTTCCCGGTCCGCCCGAGCGTGCCGGCGGGAACAGGACCCACGACGGGCACCCCACTCGCGGCGACGGACCCGCCTGCCCCGGGCACGGCACTCGACGCACCGGCTCCGGACGCGACCGCCGCCGGAGCGACCGCTGCGGAACCGCCTGTGAACAGGGAAGTACTCGCCGTCGAGCTGCTCACACTCGCCGGTGAAACCACGGCACCGGAGCCGTCGGCCGTCGACCCTGCCACCGCATCGCCAACGGCGCTCCCTGCCGCCGCACCGGTGACCGCGACATCGGATCCCTCGCCGGAAACCACCGTGGCCACCGACGAAGGCGCCGCACCGAGCGCACTGCCGACCGCTACATCCGTTGTGCCCGAACTCGTCTCGCCGAACGCGGGAACCCCCGACCCGGTGGGCACGAAAGCCCCCGCGTAGATCGTCTCCATCGCCTGCACCGCGTCCAGCCGGGCGTTCTCGGCTTCCCGCGAAATCGTGGCGTTGTCCGTGGCCTGCTGCGGATCGAGCAGCGCGCCGTCCGGGTCGGGTTGCGCCGCAGCGGGTTCGGCGACAGCGGCCCGAATCGACTCCGCCGCATCGCCCGCCTGGCACAGCCGGACACCGACAGCCGTCAGCACATCCGCGATCTGCCGACCCACCTGCTCGAACGTGCGAAGGGCATCGACGGCGGACTGCGCCGCCGACCCGCGCCACCCGTCGGCGATCGCGGCCCGGATCTCGGCATGCGCGTTGTCGACCTCGTCACCGACCGCGGTGGCCGCGGTGAGATACAACTGCCCGCCACTGCTCAGGGCGGCTGGGTCGAGTTGCTGTACCGCCGTGTGGATTTCGGAATGCGACAGGCTGTCGAACACCTCGACGACGGCCACGTAGTCCGGGTCGGTCCCCGGTGCACCGGAAATGCTACGCATGCCCGTCTCCCGTCTCGATCGCCCGGACCGCGCTCGCCATCACCTGATCGCTTTCCTGGTAGGCGGCCCCGGCGGCCCGCAGCACGGCGGCCAGCTGACGAGCCGTCGCGGCGTAGGCACGCAACTGGTCGAGCGCATTACCGGTCTTGGTCTCGAAGCCGGTGCGCAGCGCGGCACCGGAGGGCAGCCCGCCGAAGCCGGGCAGCGTCGCGGCCTGGGTCAAGGCCTGTACCTGCGCGTCGACGGCGGCGGCGAGACGTTCGTAGCGCAGCGCGCACCGTTCGGTCGCGCCGTCGGCGACGAGCACCCCGTCGACCCACAGTCCGCCCTCCTCGACGGCCTGACCGAGCGCCGCCGTATTCGGCAGCCCCGTGCGATTCGATTGCACCGCTTCCCCCTTCGTCGTTCAGTCCGCCGTGGCGAGTACCCACCGCGCGATATCGTCGGCCACGCGGTCCCGCACCGGCTCGTGCAACAGGTCGTGACCGGCGTCGGCGTACTCGCGCAAATCTACCGATCGATACCGCTGTGTCCATAGCCGCATCGCATCGATCGGTGCCCGGCGGTCGTCGATTCCGTGCACCGCGAGCGTCGGCAGGCGCGGGTCGGGCGCGGTCTCGGTGGCCCGGCGCGGTGTGCCGCACAGGACGAGTCCGCGCAGGTCGGCGGCCTGATCGGCGGTGACGGCGAGTGCGGTGACGGCGCCGAGGGAGTGGCCCATGAGTACCGGCGCGGAGGTGGTTTCGGCGCGCACCACCTCGAGCAGGCCCCTGGCATCGGCGACCAGCTCGTCGAGGGTGCCCGGCGCGTGTGGATCGCCCTCGCTCAGGCCCTGTCCCGCGGTGTCGAGGGTCCACAACTCGATGTCGGTGGCGGCCAGCGCGGCACCGAATCGGTGGTAGTGCCCGCTGTGCTGACCGGTGCCGGGCAGCAGCACGACGGTCGCGGCGACCAGGCCGGTTGACCTGCGCCGGTAGTGCAGACGGCCACGCGCGCTGTCGAAGTAGGGCACCGGCCGATTATCCGCACCTGCCAAAGCATCGCGCCAGCCGTTACACTTCGCCAGTCCACCCGGTTCAGAGTCGAGGTCGTCCATGTTGTCGTTGCGTCGTTGTGTGGCAAGCATTGTCGTCGGTGCGGCAGGCGTGAGCACCGCGGTCACCGGCGTCGCCGGTGCCGACCCGGTCGCCGCCTGCGGGCGGGCCGGTCAGGAGATCGCGATCCACTCGACGGTCCCGCTACTCGACTGGTCGGAGAACTTCGGCATCGACGAGCGCGGCCACGTGTGGGTGTCGCGCGTGCTGCGCGGTGAAGTACAGCGCTACGACAGCGCCGGAAAGCTCACCGCCACGGTGGATATCGCCGCACCCGGCGCCGTCCGACTCGGGCCCGACGGCCTGCTCTACGTGGTCACCGGCAATTCGCCGCTGTCGGATTCCGGCGGTGTCGTCCGATTCGACCCCACCGCCGCCGACCCGGTTCCCGAACCCTTCGCCACCGGTTTCATCCACCCCAACGGCGCCGCCTTCGACGCCCAGGGCAACCTGTACGTCACCGCCCGCGACGGCGTGCACCGCCTCTTTCCCGACGGCACCGAGGACATGACCTGGTGGTCGAACGCCACCGTCGAGGGGCCCAATGGTGTTGTCGTCTCCGGCGATTCGGTCTACGTCACGGCGAACTACGTCGATAGCACGGCCGGTCCGGTCGGCCGAGTGCTTCGCTTGTCGCGCACGAATCCGGCGGTGAGCACAACCATCGCGGACCTGACCTCGTTCGGTTCGCTGCCCGATTTCGTCGACGACCTGGTCCTGCGTGACGGCGCCCTGTACGTGACGACCCTGACCGGACAGCTGGTGCGCGTCGACCTGGCCACGGGCGGTGCCTGCACGATCGCCGCCACCCAGCCGCTCACCGCCGTCGTCGCCGACCCGGCCGACCCGTCGGCGCTGCTCGCGGGCACCGAAGAGGGAACCGTCCTGCGCATCCGCCCGCGCGGCTGACCCGAACCCTTCGCACGACAAACGGCCGCCGACATCAGTCGACGGCCGTTTTCGAATCCTGGCGCTTCGGGCGCCGAATGATCAGCCGCCGACGCTCAGCGCCGACGGCGGAGCCGGGGGAGCGGGCGCGGGAGCCGGCTGCGGCGCCTCCGCCGGGGCCGGGGCCGGGGCGGGCGTTTCGGGGGCGGGCGCCTGCGACTGTGCCGCACCGGCGCCGGGCGCACCCGAACCGGGGGCGGGGGCGGGCGGTTCCGGCGCGGGCGGGGCGGCCGGTGCTTCGGGAGCCGCCACCGGCAGATCGGGGACGACGAACGTGCCGACGGTCGGCGTCATCACGCAGCGCGCGCCGGGGTAGTCGATGGTGCCCCACATGGAGGCGACCACGGTGCCCGCGCCGCTGGTGATCGTCTTCGACAGCGACGGCAACTGGTATTCGGTGAGGTCGTCGAGGGCGGCGATACCGCTCTGCCCGTTGTTCACATTCACCCAGGCCACACTCAGGCCGGAGGCCAGCGGCACACCGGTGTGGGCCGGACTGGCACTGAACCGGACATCGCCCGGGGTCAGGCTGGTTCCGGTGCGCGGGCCGGGGCCCTCGACGGTCGCGGCGGCGATGATGGTGGTGATGGGTCCGTTGCTGCCGCAGCCGAAGGTGGGGGCGGCGTAGCCCAGCGGGATGAACTGGGCCGAGATGTCACGCAGGCGGTCGGCGCCGACCATGCCGGTGAAGTTGGCGATCGCGTCGACACCGGCCTTGGTGCTCACGTCCTCGCCCGCGAGATCGTGCAGGTGGGTGATGGCGTCGTCGAGAGGAGACGCACTCGCGGTCGACGCGAGCACGACCACCGCCCCGATGCTCGCCGCGGTCACCGCCGCCGCCCTACCTGCGATGGATCTGCCGTTCACCGTAACTCCCTGCTGCTCGCCCACCGGTTCCCCGGTCCGTGTGGCAACGTACCAGTTCGACGGGCCGGTGGCAGCGTGGTGGTGTCGTGGCGTCGCCGTGCGGGGTAGGTTTCTCCAGGACGGCTACTAGAGACGCTGGGAGACCCGTATGAAGCTAGCCCTGTCCCCGGAAGAGGTCGCCTTCCGCGATGAGCTCCGGCACTTCTATCGCACCGAGATCCCCGTCGAGATCCGTGACCGTGTGAAATACGGACACGAGCTTTCCCGCGAAGACATCGTCACCGCCAACAAGATCCTCAACGACCACGGGCTCGCCGTGCCGAACTGGCCGGTCGAGTGGGGCGGCAAGGACTGGACGCCGATGCAGCGTCACCTGTGGCTCGACGAGATGCAGCTGGCCTCGGTGCCCGAGCCGCTCACCTTCAACGCCTCCATGGTCGGCCCGGTGATCGCCCAGTTCGGTTCCCAGGAGCTCAAGCAGCGTTTCCTGCCGCCCACCGCTGCCCTCGACATCTGGTGGTGCCAGGGCTTCTCCGAGCCCGACGCCGGTTCCGACCTGGCCTCGTTGCGCACCACCGCCGTGCGCGACGGTGACTCCTACATCGTCAACGGGCAGAAGATCTGGACCACGCTCGGCCAGTACGCCGACTGGATCTTCTGCCTCGTGCGCACCGATCCGTCGGCGCCCAAGAAGCAGGCGGGCATCTCCTTCCTGCTCTTCGACGTGAAGTCGCCCGGTGTCACCATGCGCCCGATCAAACTGATCGACGGCAGCTACGAGGTGAACGAGGTGTTCTTCGAGGACGTCCGGGTGCCCGCCGATCAGCTGGTCGGCGAGGAGAACCAGGGCTGGACCTACGCCAAGTTCCTGCTCGGCAACGAGCGCACCTCCATCACCGGCGTCGGCAAGACCAAGGTCAAGATCGGGCTGGCCAAGGACCACGCGCGCTCGATCCGCACCGGCCACGGCACCCTGCTCGAGGACCCGGTGTTCGCCGCGCGCATCGCCGAACTCGAGAACGAACTGCTCGCCCTGGAACTCACCCAGCTGCGGGTGGTGTCGAATTCGGCCGACGGCAAACCGAACCCGGCCTCCTCGGTGCTGAAACTGCGTGGCACCGAACTGCAGCAGGCGGCCACCGAACTGCTGCTCGACATTGCGGGCGCCGACGCCCTTCCCGTCGACGCCGACGACATCGCCTCACCCGCCTGGGCCCAGCACACCGGCCCCGGCTACCTGAACTACCGCAAGGTGACCATCTACGGAGGCTCGAGCGAGGTCCAGCGCTCGATCATTTCCTCCACGATCCTCGGATTGTGAGGCGCTGACATGGATCTGGCACTGACCGAAGAACAGACGATGCTGCGTGACACCGTGCGCGAACTGCTGCACCGGTTCTACGACAGCGAGGCCCTCACCAAGGCGGGTGACACCGATCCCGGCTGGAGCCGCACGGTCTGGAAGCAACTCGCCGACCTCGGCGTCCTCGGCCTCACCATCCCCGAGGAGGACGGCGGCGTCGGCGCGGGCCCCGTCGAGGCGATGCTCGTGCAGGAGGAACTGGGCCGTGCGCTTGCCCCCGAACCGGTGCTCGACGCCGTGGTCGTTCCGGCCGAGCTGATCCGGCTCACCGGCAGCGCCGATCAGCGCCACCGGCTGCTGCCCGCGCTCGCCGAGGGCACCCTCCTGCTCGCCTTCGCCCATGCCGAACCGGGACAGCGCTGGCCGTCCACCGAGGTCACCACAACCGCCGAGCAGCAGGGTGATTCCTACACCCTGACCGGTGTGAAGAACCCGGTCCCGCGCGGCGATTGCGCCGATCAGCTGATCGTCAGCGCGGTACTTCCCGGCGGCGGTGTCGGCCTGTTCCTGGTCGACCCCACCGGCTCCGGCGTGCAACGGCGCACCTACCGCACCTTCGACGGCCGCCGCGGCGCCCAATTCGATTTCGCCTCGGCGCCGGGCGAATTGCTCGGCGACACGGTCGACGCGGCCGAACAGATCGCGCTCGCCCAGGGGTACGCCCAAGCGGCACTGTGCGCGGAATCGGTCGGCGCCATGCAGGTAGCACTCACCTCGACCACCGACTACCTGAAGTCGCGCAAGCAGTTCGGCGTAACCCTGTCGAAGTTCCAGACCCTCACCCAGCGCGCCGCCGACTGCTACGTCTCCCTGGAACTGGCCCGCAGCATGAACCTCTACATCACCGCCGCCCTCGCCGACGGTTCCAACGACCCGATCGTCGCCTCACGCGCCCGCCTGCAGATCGGCAAATCCGCCGCCCACATCGGCCGGGAGGCCATCCAGATGCACGGCGGAATCGGCGTCACCGCCGAATACCCGGTGAGCCACTACGTCGCCCGCCTCACCGCGATCGGCCAGACCCTCGGTGGAGAACTGGAACACCGGCGGGTGCTCGCCGATCGTGTCGGCAGTTACGACTTGCCGGAGTTGTAGAAGTCCACTGATGGTGCGTGCCCCGTGGGTGCGCACCATTTTCTTGTCCGGGAACCCTGTGAGTGCCCCGTTTCCGATCAGCCGTCGGCCTGGGTGGTCGTCGGTGCGGCCGTGGTGGGTTCGGGGGCGCGGGTGGTGTTGTCGTGGGCGTTGGTGGTGGGGAGGTCGGAGTCTTCGAACTCGCCCTCGTAGGTCGGGCGGGTGCGTGGCGGGCTCACCGTGCGGGTGGGGGCTGTCGTGCGCGGCGGGCGGGTGGTGGTCGGCGTCGAATCCTCGGTGGTGGTCTCGGGGGACTCGGTAGTCGTTTCCGGCGGACGGGATTCGGTTGTCGCCTCGGTGGGATGGCCCTCGCTCGTCGGTTCGTCCGGTGCGGGGGTTTCCGAAGGGGACGTCTCGGTGGAGCTGAGGCTGAAAGGCTTGCGCGGCGACATGTACGGGGCGATGCGCCAGGTCGGTGACGGCGGGATCGAGACGCGGACCGTGGTGGAGGTCGGGTCGTCGGCGACCTGGCTCGGTGCCGCGGCCAGTCCGGCCTGCAGCGGTGGCGGCGTCACGTAGACGTCCTGCTGTCCGACGCCGCACGCACCGATCACGATCAGTCCGAGCGACACCGCGCCAACAGCGATTGCCGGACCTACGAGCTTGGCCCTGCTGTCTTCCATCGCCTTGTACTCCTCGTCGGCTTCGGGTCGCCTCACAGTAGTGCAGCCCGGGAAAATCGGCTCATTGTAAACATGAATGATTCAGATATCGGATTGGTCTCGTAAGCGTGTCGTGGTGACGTGTCGCGGGCTTTCGTAGCGAGAGGGTCGTAGCGTGTGTGAGCAAAGTTACGCATGAGACGCCCGGACCGAAACCCCTGACGCGCGAGGTTTGCGCGACGCAAGAATCAGATCGGCGTCATCGAGGAGAGTCTGATGGGAGCTTATTCGACACCCCGGCTGGAAACGGCCGAGGCGAACCCCGATCCGGCCACCGAGGCCCCCGAGACCCCCGACACCGCAACCCCGCCGGGCAACGGCGCGTTCGCTGTCGTGGCCCGGGTACTCGGCTGGTTGTTCTTCGTCGGCGGACTCGTCGGCGCCGGCCTCGGCATCGCCGGGCTGCACGTGGAGATCACGGTGGCGGGCCTGATCCTGGCCTGCACCGCGGGCCTGATCCTGCTCAAGCTGCGCGCCGATCAGGAGCCGCGCGAAACCGCCTGAGCCACTGCATGATCCGATTCCACCACCGACGGGTAGGCGCTACCGTCGATGTGGTGCGAATCGATATCACCGGTGACGCCGCCCGGTTCCTGCCCGAGGCCGAAACCTTCCTGCGCCGTGATGCCCTGCGCAACACGGTGATCGCGAGCAGCGTCGTCAACCAGATCAACGGGAACTTCTCGGGCACCCGATTCCTTGCGGTGCGCGACGAGGACGTCGTCGGGCTCGCCCAGTGCACCGACGACGGCCGCGCCTACCTGGGCGACCTGCCCGCCGCGAGCATCCCGTCCGTGGTCGACACCCTCGTCGAGCACATCGAGAACCTGCGCAGCGTCGAGGGTTCCAGTGCCGAAGTCGACGCATTCCTCGCCCACTGGTCGGCGGCACACCGCGGCACGCACCGCCTGGACTACACCGCGCGGCTCTACCGGCTCGAAACCCTGCACGCGCCCGAGGTTCCCGGCGTCGCCCGGCAGGCCACCGCGGACGACGTGGAGCTGTGTCTGGCATGGTTCGCCGACTTCGACCGCGAGATCGGTGCCGTGCGTGCGCTCGACGAAGAACGGGCGCTGCGGCTGATCGGGCGCGGGTGGTGGTGGCTGTGGGAGGTCGACGGCGCCCCGCGCGGCTTCGTCGCCCGGCAGACCGAGGTGTTCGGCTGGGCGCGGATCGGGCCGGTCTACACCCCGGCCGCATGGCGCGGCAACGGGTACGCCAGTGCGCTCACCGCGGCGGTGTCGGCGGCGATCCGGGCCGAAGGCGCCGACGTGTGCCTGTTCACCGATCTGGACAACCCCACCTCGAACAAGATCTACGAGGGAATCGGATTCCGGCCCGTGCGTGACTTCCTGAACTACGAACTCAGCCGCTGAGCGCGGCGACGATCACCCAGCCGACGGCGACGAAGAGCGCGATCAGCGACAGCCAACCCATCACCGAGCCCTGCCAGCGTGAGGTCCGCTTCGGGCCGAGATAGGCCTCCGCGACGGACTTCTCCGGCTTCTGCCTCGGCACCTGCTGAGGCGCGGCTTGCCACTGCTGTGGTGGGGGATAGCTGGGCCGATACGCGGCCGGCGCGGGCGCCTGGTGCACCGGAAAACGCGGTGCGGCAACGGGAGCGGTGGGCACTCGGCCGACGGCGACGGGAGCGGTGAGCGCTTGGGCGGCGGCAGCGGCGAACTCCGCGCAGGTGGCGTACCGGTGTTCGCGGCGCTTGGCCATCGCGCGCGCGAGCACCGCGTCCATCGTCGGTGACAGATCGGGACGCAAGGCGCTCGCACACGGGGGCGGCTGTTGCAGATGACCCTGGATCACCGACACCGGATTCGGCGCGTCGAAGGGGGTGGCCCCGGTGAGCAGCCGGAACAGGGTGCAGGCCAGCGAATACTGGTCGGCGCGACCGTCGAGCGCGACACCGGTGAGCTGCTCGGGCGAGGCGAAAGCCAGGGTGGCGGTGAAGCTTCCGGTCTGGGTGAGCTTCGCGGCGTTGTCGTCGTGCAGGCGGGCGATGCCGAAATCGGTGAGATACACCCGCTCGGCGCCGTGCACCGATTCGATCAGGATGTTGGCCGGTTTCACGTCGCGGTGCAGCACGCCACGGCTGTGCGCGAAGTCCAGCGCCGCAGCGGTTTCGGTGACGATGTGCACCGCCCGCGCCGGGTCGACCGGATCGGGCAGCGACGCGGCGTCGGCACCGTCGATGTAGCGCATCGAGATCCACAGCTGGTCGTCCTCGACACCCCGGTCGTACACGGTGACGATATTCGGGTGCTCGAGCTGACCAGGTCGGCCTCACGTTCGAACCTGGCCCGGATCTCGTTGTCGAAGAACAGTTCCCGGTTCAGCAGCTTCATCGCGGTGCGCCGGGGCAGGCGCGGATGCCTGGCCAGATACACCGAACCCATGCCACCACGGCCGAGCAGCCGCTCGATGGTGTACCCGGCGAAGACGCCCGTCGTCTCCTGCATCAGTTCAGCGGGGCCGAGCGCCACCAGCGCAGTACGTCCTCGGGTTCGCCGTAACTGTCGGTGAACATCAGGAACTGGGCACGATCCGGGTCGCCGGTGAACACGGTGATGATCTTGTTCCCGTTGTCGGAGTACTTGTAGTTGGTGTACTGCTTGCCGCCGTTGGTGTCGGTCGACTTGGTGTTGGCGGGCAGGCCGTCGATCACCGCCTGCACGTCGGCGGCCGAGTTGTACACGTAGAAGCGGTAGAACGGGTCGTTGTCCTGCTCGTCACCGCCGCCGTAGCAGCGCCACTGCCACGCCCACGAACCGAACTGGGGATCGCCGTCGTTGTCCGTCGGGGTGTAGCTGGGATCGGTCTCCCAGCAGGTGGCGCCGTTGTAGCCGGTCTCGCTGTCGGCATCGGGCGGAACCATCCGGCTGAACTCGGCGCTGATCGCGGCGGCGTCGGGGGTGACGTGCTTGGCCGCGGTGGTCGAGGTCGTCGACGTGGTCGCCGTGGTGCTCGAATCGCCGCCGCTCGCCGCGACACCGATGCCGATCAGCAGGGCCAGCACCAGCACGACGGCGATCACGATGCCGACGATCAGCCCGGTGTTGGACTTCGACGGCGGCCGCTGCGGGTACTGGGTGTAGTTGCCGCCCGTGGGCTGACGCGGCGCCGCGAACTGCGGGTGCGACTGCTGGCTGTAGGCGCCGCCGGTGTGTGGCGCGGGTGTCTGGTTGCGCATCGGCGGCGCGGTCATCGGGCCCTGGGTGTGCGCGGTACCCATCGGACCGGCCGTCATCGCGTTGCCGGTCATTCCGGCGCCCGTCATCGGGCCCTGTGCCGCAAGGGGATACGGCGATCCGGTCTGCGGGATCGCGCCACCCGTGGTGGGTCGGGGGCCGCCGGTGATCGGCATCCCGGGTCCTGTGCTCGGCCGGGCGAGCGGTAGCGCCGGTGAGCTCGGATTGTTCAGCGCGGCGATCGCGGCGGCGGCGAAATCCGAACACGAAGCGAACCGGTCGTCGGGGCGCTTGGACATCGCCTTGGCCAGCACGCCGTCGAGCGCGGGCGGCAGACCAGGACGCACACTGCTCAGCGGCGGCGGCGGTTGCTGCAGATGACCCTGGATCACCGCGGCCGGGTTGGTCGCCGCGAACGGGCCGGACCCGGTGAACAGCCAGAACAGGGTGCAGGCCAGCGAATACTGGTCGGATCGGTGATCGAGGGCGGCGCCGGTGAGCTGCTCGGGGGAGGCGTAGGCGAGGGTGGCGGTGAAGGTGCCGGTCTGGGTGAGATGACCGGTGTCGTCACGGAGGCGGGCGATGCCGAAGTCGGTGAGATACACGCGTTCGCCACGGCCCGCGCCCGAGCGGGCGAGCAGGATGTTCGCGGGTTTCACGTCGCGGTGCAGCACACCCATGCCGTGCGCGTAGTCCAGCGCGTCGGCGGTCTCCTTCACGATCTGCAGCGCGCGCGCCGGGGGCAGCGACTGCGGTTCCACCGAGGCGGCATCGATACCGTCGATGTACTGCATGGAGATCCAGAGCTGCTCGTCGTCGAGGCCCCGGTCGTACACGGTGACGATGTTCGGGTGATCCAGGCGCGCGACCAGGTCGGCCTCACGTTCGAAACGCGCACGCACTTCCTGGTCGAAGAACATCTCGCGGTTGAGCAGCTTCAGCGCGGTGAGCCTCGGTAGGCGCGGGTGCTTGGCGAGATAGACCGAACCCATGCCACCGCGGCCGAGCTGCCGTTCGATGACATAACCGGCGAAGACATCTCCGTTGGCCAGCATGTCTGCTCCACTTCCCGCCGTGCGCCGGGACCCACCAGCGCACGCGCGTACCGAAAATCATCGAAACCATAGCAGTCGGTGACCGCACCGAGGGGCCCGCGAAC
>NZ_BDBD01000008.1 GCF_001612805.1 Nocardia coubleae NBRC 108252 | reverse complement strand
TGTACTGCATGGAGATCCAGAGCTGCTCGTCGTCGAGGCCCCGGTCGTACACGGTGACGATGTTCGGGTGATCCAGGCGCGCGACCAGGTCGGCCTCACGTTCGAAACGCGCACGCACTTCCTGGTCGAAGAACATCTCGCGGTTGAGCAGCTTCAGCGCGGTGAGCCTCGGTAGGCGCGGGTGCTTGGCGAGATAGACCGAACCCATGCCACCGCGGCCGAGCTGCCGTTCGATGACATAACCGGCGAAGACATCTCCGTTGGCCAGCATGTCTGCTCCACTTCCCGCCGTGCGCCGGGACCCACCAGCGCACGCGCGTACCGAAAATCATCGAAACCATAGCAGTCGGTGACCGCACCGAGGGGGCCCGCGAACAGCGGGCACACGATCACGGTGGGCGCCGGTGCTGCGGCGGCACGATGTAGCCGGGATGGTTACGGCCACCGGGGAAGTCGATGGTTCCCGGCCGGGTGGCCGGGCGCCGCGGCGGGATCGGATTGCCACCCGTCGACGGGCGCTGGGTATGCGGCTGCGCGACGTGCGGATACGGCTGCGCGGGCGTCGGCGGTCGCGGCGCCGGGTAGGGCCGCGGGTTTTCCCGCGCGCGCAGCACCACACCGCTCGAGGTGTACTGCGGCTGGTGATGCCACGGACCCGGCACGGCGAACAGCGCCGCCCTGGCCGCGTCGGCGAACTCGGTGCAACTGGCGTACCTGGCCGCCGGGTGCTTGGCGGTCGCCCTGGCCAGCACCGCGTCCAGCGTCGACGGCAGGTCGGGGCGCAGGCTGCGCAGTGGCGGGACCGGGGTGCTCATGTGCGCCTGGATCACCGCCGCCGGGCTCGGCCCGGGGAACGGCACCGAGCCGGTGAGCATCCAGAACAGGGTGCAGGCCAGCGAGTACTGGTCGGCGCGATGGTCCATCGGGCCACCGGCCAGATGTTCGGGCGCGGCGTAGGCGAGGGTGGCGGTGATGGAGCCCGCCGAGGACAGGGTGGTCTCGCTGTCGCGCACGGCCGCGATGCCGAAGTCGGTGAGAACCACCCGCTCCGGGCGGCCGATGGGCGGTTTGGCGAGCAGGATGTTCGCCGGTTTCACGTCGCGGTGCAGGACCCCGCTCGCGTGCGCGAAGTCGAGCGCGGTGGCGGTCTCGGCGGCGATCTGCACGGCGCGCCCGGGGGTCAGCACGTTCACATCGGCGGTCGCCACGTCGGTACCCGCGACGAACTGCATGGAGATCCACAGCTGGTCGTCGTCGGTGCCGCGGTCGTAGACATTGACGATATTGGGGTGCTCGAGCTGGGCGACCAGGTCGGCCTCGCGTTCGAACCGGCGGCGGATCTCCTCGTCGGCGGACAGATCGCGGCTGAGCAGCTTCAACGCGGTGAGGCGTGGCAGACGCGGATGCCGGGCCAGATACACCACGCCCATGCCACCGTGGCCGAGCACACGCCGGATCGTGTAGCCGGCGAACACGTCGCCTTTGACCAACACGCGAAGTCACCCCCTCCAGGGCAGAGCACCCGTCGAAATTCTACCGATGTATCTCCTGCCGCCTCCCACATGCAACATCTTCCGACCTTGTCGGTGCCGCGGATTAGGGTGTCAGCTATGCGCATTGGAGCACACGTTCGCGACGAGGGCGATCCGATCGGATTCGGCGAGAAGCTCGGCGCCGAGGTCATCCAGATGTTCGTAGTCGATCCGCAGAGCTGGGACAAACCGCAGCCGCACCCGAAGGCGGCCGAGATCCTGGCCAGCCCGATCGACGTGGTCGTGCACTCGTCCTATCAGATCAATGTGGCCAGCCTGAACAACCGGCTGCGGATGCCCTCGCGCAACGCGGTCGCCCAGCAGGCGAAGGCAGCCGCCGAACTCGGCGCGTTCGGCCTGGTCGTGCACGGCGGGCACGTGCGCTCCGACGCCGAGATCGACACCGGAATCGACAACTGGCGCAAGCTGTTCGAACGCCAGCAGGACAAGGGCGGCTTCGCCGTACCGATCCTGATCGAGAACACCGCGGGCGGCAACCACGCGATGGCACGGCACTTCGACTCGATCGCCCGGCTGTGGGACGCCGTCGGCGACTACGGTGCCGGATTCTGTCTCGACACCTGTCACGCCTGGGCCGGTGGCGAGGAACTCGTCGGCGTGGTCGAGCGGATCAAGGCCATCACCGGCCGGATCGACCTGGTGCACCTGAACTCCTCGCGCGACGAGTTCGACTCCGGCGCCGACCGGCACGCCAACTTCGCCGACGGCACCATCGACCCGCAGCTGCTGGCCGAGGTCTGCCGCACCGCGGGCGCCCCCGTCATCCTCGAAACCCCCGTCGACGGTGTCGCCGACGACCTGGCCTACCTGCGGGAAACCCTGGGCTGAGGACGTTTCGGATCAGCCGGAGAGAAAACCTGTCTGTTCGAGTGGGTTCGCGGTGTGCTTGACGCCTACCCGGAATCCACAACAGACAGAGGTGATCCCCCATGACGGTCGACCAGGCCACCCTGACCGTGACCAAGCTCGGCGCCCACATCGGCGCCCAGGTCGACGGTGTCCGCCTCGGTGGTGCGCTGGACGCGGCGACCGTCGCCACCATCCGGCGCGCACTCAACGAGCACAAGGTGATCTTCTTCCGTGGCCAGGACCACCTCACCGAAGACGGTCAGCACGAGTTCGCACAGCTGCTCGGCAGCCCGACCACCCCGCATCCCACGGTGAAGTCGCAGGGTGTGAAGAGCCTGGCCATCGACTCCGAGAACGGGCGCGCCAATTCGTGGCATACCGACGTGACGTTCGTCGACCGGATCCCGAAGGCGTCGATCCTGCGGGCGGAGTATCTGCCAACCTACGGCGGTTCGACGACCTGGGCGTCGACGGTGGCCGCCTACAACTCGCTGCCCGAGCCGCTGAAGCTGCTCGCCGACAACCTGCGTGCGGTGCACACCAACGTGTACGACTACGCGGCGAAGAATGTGGAGCCGCTCCGGCCGAAGTCCGAGCAGTACCGGGCCGAGTTCCAGTCGACGTACTTCGAGACCGAGCATCCGGTGGTACGAGTGCACCCGGAGACCGGGGAGCGTGCCCTACTGCTCGGGCATTTCGTGAAGAACTTCGTCGGTTTGTCGACCAGCGAGTCCCAGGCACTGTTCCGCTTGTTCCAGGACCGGGTGACCCGGCTCGAGAACACCACCCGCTGGACCTGGGCCGACGGCGACGTCGCCATCTGGGACAACCGCGCCACCCAGCACTACGCGATCGACGACTACGACGACCAGCCGCGCCGCCTCACCCGGATCACCCTGGCCGGCGACATTCCGGTCGGCGTCGACGGACAGCCCAGCAAGCCGCTACAGGGCAACGCCGAGCACTACTCGATCATCGCCGCCGCCGCCGACCTGACCCACCTGAGCGAAAGTCTCGCCTGATCACGCAAGCACATGGGTAACTCACCGGGCACGGGCCAACTCACCACGCGCCCCAAAGCTTGCCGCGTCCCCAGCCTCCCCGCACCTGAGTCTGGCCAGAGTCGCGGGGAGGCGGATGGGCTAGAGTCGGCGGGGTGGCGGATAAGTGTATTCGGCCGTTGGACGGTGTTCGGGTCCTGGAACTCGGCAACTACGTGGCCGCTCCCACCGCCGGTCGTATCCTCGGTGATTTCGGTGCCGAGGTCATCAAGGTCGAACGGCCCGGCACCGGCGACGAACTGCGGAATTGGCGGCTCTACGGCGGCGACACGTCCATGCTGTATCGCACGGTGAACCGCAACAAGAAGTCGATCGTGCTCGACCTGCGCACCCAGGCGGGCCGCGACATCGTGCTCGACCTGCTCGCGCACTGCGATGTGCTGCTCGAGAACTTCCGGCCCGGAATGCTGGAGAAGTGGGGACTCGGGCCCGACGTGCTCGAGCAGGTGAATCCGAACCTGGTCATCACCCGGATCTCGGCCTACGGGCAGACCGGTCCGATGGCATCGCGGCCGGGTTTCGCCGCCGTGGCCGAGGCCGTGGGTGGGCTGCGTGAACTCGTCGGCGATCCCGATCGGCCGCCGGTGCGCGTCGGGGTGTCCATCGGTGACTCCATCGCGGGCATCTACGCCGCGTTCGGCACCGTCATGGCCCTGTTCCAGCGCGAACGCATCGGCCGGGTGCCCCAGGCCGAACGCATCATCGACGTGGCGCTCAACGAGTCGATCCTGTCGGTGATGGAGTCGCTGGTGCCCGACCATCTGGCCTACGGCATCAACCGGGAACGGGTCGGCGGCCGCATGGAAGGCATCGCCCCGAGCAACGCCTACCCCACCAGCGACGGCTTCAGCATCATCATCGGTGGCAACGGCGACGCCATCTTCCAGCGATACATGCAGGTCATCGATCGTCCCGACCTGGCCGCCGACCCGGAACTGGCCGACAACGCGGGCCGCTGGCGCAACCGCGAGCGCCTCGACGCGGCCATCGCCGAATGGACGGTGCGCCACACCAGGGACGAGGCGCTGAAAGTGCTCGACGCCGCGGCCATACCGTGCGGTCCCATCTACACCGCGGCCGATATCGTGGCCGACGAGCAGTACCGAGCAAGAAACATGATCCAGTCGTTCCCGGTCGAGGTGGGCGAGCCCGAACCCAAACAGGTGGGTTTCACCGGCATCGTCCCCGTGATCGGGGGTGAGTCGCTGCCGATCCGCAATGTCGGCCCCGACCTCGGCGAGCACACCAGGGAGGTGCTCGGTGGGCTGCTGGGGATGACCGACGATCAGATCGACGCGCTGGAGGCATCGTGACCAGACGAGTACACGGTCGGCGCCGCCCGCCGGTGCGCAGCAAGTGGGAACCGCGCGGCCCGGGCCATGTGCGTCCGACGGTGCACCCGACTCCGGCAAGTGTCGGTGACAAACCGTGCGGCGGGGTGATGTGCGTGCCGACGCAGGAACCGGAGCACCGGCGATGACTGCGCTGCTGCGCGATGTCACCCTGCGCGACGGGTTGCAACTCACCGGCAAGGTGCTGCCGGTGGAGTACAAGATCGACGTGGTGCGCCGGTTGCTGGCCGCCGGTGTGCCCGCGCTCGAGATCGGTTCGATGGCCCGCCCCGATCTGGTCGCGCCGATGGCCAACTCGCTCGAGCTGATCGCCGCCCTCACCCCTGAAGAGCTGGCGAAATGCTGGGTGTGGGTGGCTACGCCACGGCATGTGGAGAAGGCCGCCGAGGCGGGGGCACGCAACTTCCAGTACTGCTTCTCGGTGTCGGACGCCCACAACAAGGCCAATATCGGGCGCGACACCGAGACCTCGGTGGCCGCCATGCCCGACGCCATCCGGCTGGCGCACGAGGCGAACGGCTCGATCCAGCTGTGCCTGGCCACCAGCTTCACCTGCCCGTTCGACGGACCGGTCGATCCCGAACGGGTGCTGGCCATCGCCCGCGACCCACGTACCGAAGGCGCCACCGACATCGTCCTCGCCGACACCCTCGGCCAGGCCGCGCCCGGCGAAGTGAGCGCGCTGGTCGGAGCCGTACGCGAAACCACCCCGCCGCGCCGCATCGTCTTCCACGGGCACGACACCTGGGGCATGGGTGTGGCCAACACCCTCGCCGCGATCGAGGCGGGCGCGGGGATGGTCGACGGTGCCCTCGGCGGCCTCGGCGGGTGCCCGTTCGCACCGGGTGCCAGCGGCAACACCGCGACCGAGGACATCCTGTTCGCCACCCGCCCGAGCTGGTTCGGACCCGAGAAGCTGGCGCGGCTGGTCGGGCTGACCGAGGAGTTGCTCGGCGAACTGGGCGAACCCAATCGCTCGCGCACCGCCGAGGGCGCACGGTCGAAAGCCGACGCTTTCGAGTGGGTCATCCGGTAGGTATCGGGGGGATCCCGGATGGCGCCGGTGACGGTCGGCCGCCAGACTGGACACCATGACTTCACACCCCATGGGGACCGAGGCCGTCGAGTCGGCGGCCGCTACCGAGATCGCCGCCGCAGCACAGGACCTGGTGAAGCTGTACGGCTCGGGAGATACCCAGGTCAAGGCCCTCGACGGGGTGTCGGCCGACTTCGCGCGCGGCGAGTTCACGGCCATCATGGGACCGTCCGGTTCGGGCAAATCGACCCTCATGCACTGCCTGGCCGGCCTGGACAGCGCCAGCGCGGGCGAGGTCCGCATCGGTGACACCGCGCTCACCGGTCTGTCCGACAAACAGATGACCGCGCTGCGCCGCGACCGCATCGGATTCGTCTTCCAGGCGTTCAACCTGGTTCCCACGCTCACCGCGCTGGAGAACATCACCCTCCCGCTCGACATCGCGGGCCGCAAAGCCGACCAGGACTGGCTCGACACCGTGGTGAAGCGGCTCGGGCTCGCCGACCGGCTCACCCATCGGCCGAGCGAACTGTCCGGCGGTCAGCAGCAGCGCGTGGCGTGTGCCCGCGCCCTGGTCGGCAAACCGGAGATCATCTTCGGTGACGAACCGACCGGCAACCTCGACTCGCACTCCTCCGGTGAGGTGCTCTCGATCCTGCGCGCCTCGGTCGACGAGTTCGGCCAGACCGTCGTGATCGTCACACACGACCCGCGCGCCGCGGCCTACGCCGACCGGGTGGTGTTCCTCGCCGACGGCCGCATCGTCGACGAGCTGCGCGATCCGACGCAGGACTCGATCCTCGACCGGATGAAGGCGCTGGAGACCAAATGAGCAACCCGATGCGCAAGGTTGCCTTGCGTAATCTCGCCGCGCACAAGGTGCGGTTGGCCTTGACGGTGCTGTCGGTGGTGCTCGGCACCGCCTTCATCTCCGGGTCGTTCGTGTTCACCGACACCCTGCAGCGCACCTTCGACGGAATCTTCGCGGGCCAGGCCCAGGGCGTCGACGTGCGCGTGGGCCCGAAGGACCAGCAGTCGCTCGGCGTGCCGAACAATATCGTCGCCGCGCTGGCCAAGGCCGACGGTGTCGAACGCGTCGCCCCGGCGGTGAACGGCCCGGTCGTGCTGCTGCAACCCGACGGCAAGAAGGCCGTCCAGACCGGTGGTGCACCGAGTTTCGGCCTGTCGTACCTGCCGCCGGACCAGGCCGTCGAGGAACCGGAGAAGTTCGTCGCGGGCGCGCCGCCGTCGCAGACCGGCGAGATCGCGCTCAACACCGGCGGTGCCGAGAAGGCCGGGCTGAAGGTCGGCGACAAGACCAAGGTGCTCGTCCCGTCCAAGGGCGACCCGTTCGAGGTGACGCTCACCGGCATCTACGAGATGCCGGGCGCCGAGGGCGGCGGGGTGGTCGCGGTGATGTTCACCGAACCGCAGGGCCGCAAGCTGTTCACCGACGGCAACTACGTGGCCTACGCCGATATCCGTGCCGCACCGGGTGTTTCGGCCGACGACCTGCGCGATCGGCTCGCCGTCGGCCTGCCGAACCTGAAGGTGCAGAACTCCGACGAGGTCCGCGAGGATATGAAGAAGGAGATCTCCGAGGCGCTCACCTTCATCAACTACTTCCTGCTCGCGTTCGGTGCGATCGCGCTGATCGTCGGCACGTTCATCATCTACAACACCTTCTCGATGATCGTCGCGCAGCGGTTGCGTGAGCTCGCGTTGCTGCGCGCGATCGGGGCGAGCCGTCAGCAGGTGGGCCGGTCCGTGGTCGCCGAGGCCGTGGTGATCGGGCTGATCGGCAGTGCGATCGGCTTGGCGGCGGGTATCGCGCTGGCGTTCGGGTTGTCGGCGTTGCTCAATGCCTTCGATCTCGGTCTGCCGACCGGTTCGCTGACGGTGTTGCCGCGCACCGCGATCGTCGCCCTGCTCGTCGGGTTGGTGGTGACGGTGGCCAGTGCTTACGCACCCGCCCGCCGCGCCGCGAAGGTGCCGCCGGTGGAGGCCATGCGATCCGAATTCGCCAGCGCTGGTGAGTCGTTGCGGGTGCGGACCGTCATCGGTGCGGTGCTCGCCGTGGCGGGCGGTGTGCTGGTGTATCTCGGTGCGCAGGGCACCGGCAAGAGCGCGGCGATCACCGTCGGAGTGGGTGCGCTCGGCTTGATCCTGGCCGTACTGCTCGCCGCGCCCGCGCTGTCGCGGCCCGTGGTGGTGGTGCTCGGTGTGCTGACCCGGCCGTTCGGGCCGATGGGCCGGATGGCGCGCAACAACGCGGTGCGCAATCCGCGCCGCACCGCCGCCACCGCCTTCGCACTGACGCTGGGCCTGATGCTGGTCTCGGCCATCGGCATCCTCGGTGCGTCGGCGAAAACCAGCGTGGACGTGCTGATCGACAAGGGTGTGAAGGCCGAATACGTGCTGGCGGGTCCGCCGATGATCGGTGCGGCGATCGGCGCGGTCGACGCGGTGCGCCAGCAGGTTCCGCAGGTCAGTGATGTCACCGGAATCCGGGCGGTCGGGTTCCGGCTCGGTGACGAACGGGTCGGGGCGACCACACTCGACGGGCCGATCGACCCGGTGATGGACATCGAGATGCGCGAAGGCTCGCGCACCATCGCCGAGCGCGGCATGTTGGTCGGCGAGACCGAAGCGGCCGAGCGGGGATGGGAGCTCGGTGAGAAGGTGACCATCACCAGCCTCGACAACGCCAAGATCGACTTGACCGTCGGCGGTATCTACGCCGACTCGCCGCTGCTGGGCACGATGGTCGTCGACCCGGGCCTCTACGAGCAGTTGATGCCGCAGAAGTTGCGCACCAACCTGATCGTGCTGGTGAAGGCGGTGCCGGGTGCCGATCTCACCGCGATGCGGGCCAACCTCGAGAAGGCCACCGAGCCGTTCGCCGTGGTTCAGGTACAGGACCACGAACAGTTCAAGGGCGCCCAGGGCCAGCAGATCAATACACTGCTCGCCATCCTCTACGGTCTGCTCGCCTTGGCGGTGGTGATCGCGGTGCTCGGCATCATCAACACCCTCGCGCTGTCGGTGGTGGAACGTCGCCGGGAGATCGGCATGCTCCGCGCCGTCGGCACCCAGCGTTCGCAGATACGCCGCACGATCTACCTGGAATCCATGTTGATCGCGATCTTCGGCGCCATCGTCGGACTGCTTCTCGGCGTTGCCCTCGGCGTCGGATTCCTGCGCACCTTGCGCGATATGGGCATCGATCAGATCGACATCCCGTGGTCGCAGCTGGTGGCGATGTTGATCGCCTCGGGTGTGGTCGGTGTGCTGGCGGCGGTGTGGCCGGGTGTGCGGGCCGCGCGCACGCCACCGCTGGCGGCTATCGCGGATCTGTAGGAGCAGCAAGCATTTCGGGCCTTCGGAGACACTTTCCGGAGGCCCGAATGCTGTCGCTGTGCGCGTCCGGCTGCGGGGTACCGGCTCAGTGGCAGGCAGGTCGGCGACGCATGCTGGTCTGCAGCTGCTGTGGCCCGACCGCCGCGTCCAGGCCGGGCCGACGCCGGTGCCGTGTCGTCCGCGATCGCCGGCGGTCAGGCCGGGTAGGTGGTGGACCAGTCGCGGGTGGGCCGGCCGTGTTCGTCTCGTGGTGGGGTGAGGCCGAATTCGGTGCAGTAGTCGGTGGCCAGGCGTTCGAGGACCGGGCGGGCGTCGACCGTGCGCGACCAGCGATGCGGCAGGGCGCCGCGGCCGTAGCGCGCGCCGAGCAGACTGCCGGCGATCGAGCCGGTGGCATCGCTGTCGCCGGAGTGGTTCACCGACAGCAGCAGCCCGGTGCGGACGATCACGTGTCCGGGTCCGCCGACCGTCTCCGCCGCCAGCATCGCGTACACAGCGATCGCGAGAGCCTCGGGGCCGATCCAGCCCTCGCCCAGGGTCTCGAGGTCTTCGGGCCTCGGCACGCGCGCGGGCCGTGCGGTGCGGGCGGCCAGGGTGATCGCCGCGTCGAGGGCGGCCGTGGTCTCCTCGTGGTGCGGGTAGGTCGCGAGTTCGGCCAGTGCCCGCTCGACTGCGGTCTTGGTGCCGATTCCCCGGCTCATCTGATAGACCAGCGCGGCCAAAACGCCCGCGGGCAGCCACCCACTGGGGTGTCCGTGGGTGAGAGCGGCTGTGTCGCAGCCCAATTCGAAGATGGCGGTAAGGGCGGCACCGGAACGATCGGCGGCGTAACCGAATCCGCACGGAGCCGACCGCATCAGCGCGCCGCTGCCCTTGGAATTGTTGATCGGCCGGTCGCGGGTGCCCAGCGGGTTCGTCGGCTCCCGCCGCTCGGCCACCGCGCGCAGCGAGGTGTACACCGAGTTCGCGACGCCGCGCTGTTCGACCAGCTCGCGATGACCGGCCAGGGAGCTGTGCAGGGCGGTCGGTTGTTCGGGCAGTTCACCCACCTGCCCGCGTAACCACACGAGCATCCCCTGCTGCAGCAGACCGAGCGTCGCACCCCCGATGCCCTTGGCCCGCGCGCGCACCGAACCCCGGATGAGGGCCTCCACGGTGAACGCGGTCAGCTGCGTCTCCTCGGAGATCCGGAGCTGGTCGGCCTCGTCGGTCACCCCGAGGTAGCCGTACTCGTCGCGGATCTTGCGCAGGGACATGGTCTCGATCGGCGCACCGAGTGCGTCCCCGATCGCGCCACCGATCAGGCAGCCGTGCACCGCGTTCAGCCATTCGGCCGGGCCCTGCGGCTGCCCGGCGCCGCCGCGATCCGAACCGCTGTTCCGCGAAGGTGCTTTTCGTGGATCGGCGGAAACGTTCTGGTGTGCCGACGAATCACCCCCGTGCGGATCAAGTGTTGTCGGGTCGCCGCCGCGTCGTGGTTGGGCTTGTAGTGCGGCGACTATTCCGGGTTCGATGTCGTGCGGTGGGACGCGGCCTTCTGTGTGCGTATCGCGAGGCGGTGCTTCGGGTCGTCGTCCGGCGGCGCCGGTGTGGAGCACGGGATCGCCCGCCGAGGTGGCCGGGTGTCCGATGTGCGCGGCTGGTCCTGTGGCAGCGCGGGGGTCGAGACCGTCTGCCCTGCCGTAGTTTGTGGAAAGGCCGACTTCAGTTGGGTCCCAGCGGCGATGGGTGGCGGGGTGGATCGTCGGTGCTTGGTGGCCTGGATCCGTGGTGTGCGGGGGACGGCGGAGTGCTTCGGTGAGCGCGGTCGCGAAGGCGGTGCAGGTGGGGAAGCGGTGGGCCGGGTTCTTCGCGAGGGCTTTGGCCAGGACCGCGTCGACAGCGGCGGGGAGGCTGGTGCGCCGCGAGCTCGCCGACGGGGGTGGGGCGTTGAGGTGGCCGAGCATGACGGTGGCGGGGTTGGGCGCATCGTAGGGACCGGTGCCGGTGAGGAGCCGGAAAACGGTGCAGGCCAGGGAGTATTGGTCGCCGCGTCCGTCGAGTGGTTCGCTGCTGAGCTGCTCCGGGGAGGCGTAGGCGATGGTGGCGGTGAACTGGCCGGTGCGGGTCAGTCCGCCGGTGTCGTCGAGGAGCTTGGCGATCCCGAAATCGGTGAGCACCACCCGTTCGTCGAAACCCGCGCCGACGCCCGCCGTGCGCGAGAGCAGGATATTGGCCGGCTTCACATCCCGGTGCAGCACACCCTGGCGGTGCGCGTAATCCAGTGCGCCCGCCGTCTGGGTGACGATCTGGGCGATGCGGTCGGTCCCGAACTCCGCCGCCGGTACCGCCGCCGCGTCCGTTCCGTCGACGAACTGCATGGCGATCCAGCACCGTTCGTCCTCGACGCCACGGTCGTAGACGGTGATGATGTTCGGGTGATCGAGCTGGGCGATCACATCGGCTTCACGCTCGAACCTGGCCCGGATCTCGGTGTCGGCGAACAGCTCCCGATGCATGAGCTTGAGCGCGGTGAGGCGTGGCAGCCTGCGGTCCTTCGCCGCGTACACCGAGCCCATCCCGCCGCGCCCCAGCTCTCGTTCGATGACGAAACCGGCGAAAACCGCCCCGCGCCGCACCATCGCTCACCCCGTTCACCGAATCCGATCGTTGGCAGCCTAATCGGTCGCGTGCCTTCGCCGAGTCGTTGTCACACCGCCGATGCGTGGGTGTGCGCCCACCGGGTGATGTCGCCGCGGTCGAGCGCGGTGGCGAGCAGGTCGGGGAATTTGTCCGGTGTACAGGCGAAAGCCGGGATGCCGAGCGCCGCGAGCGCCGCCGCGTTGTCGTGATCGTAGGCCGGTGCGCCTTCGTCGGAGAGCGCGAGCAGTACCACCACCTGCACGCCCGATTCCTTCATCGCATTGCACCGGCGCAGCATCTCCTCGCGCACCCCGCCCTCGTAGAGGTCGGAGATGAGCACGAACAGGCTGTCGGTGGGCCGGGTGATGAGCGATTGGGAGTAGGCGATGGCGCGATTGATGTCGGTGCCACCGCCGAGCTGGGTGCCGAACAGCACGTCGACCGGGTCGCTGAGTTGCTCGGTGAGATCCACGACCTCGGTGTCGAACACCACCAGCGAGGTCTTCAGCGACCGCATCGAGGCCAGCACCGCGCCGAACACCGAGGCGTAGACCACGCTGGCCGCCATCGACCCCGATTGGTCGATCGCGAGCACCACGTCGCGCTGGATCGCCTGCGACTTGCGGCCGTACCCGACGAGTCGCTCGGGCACGACGGTTCGGTGTTCGGGCAGGTAGTTGGCCAGGTTCTTGCGGATGGTCCGGTCGAAGTCGATATCGCGCAGTTTCGGGCGGTGGGTGCGCGCGGCCCGGTTGACCGCGCCCGACACGGCCGCCACCGTCTTGGCCGCGATGCGTCGTTCGATCTCGCGCACGACCTTCTCCACCACCATGCGGGCGGTCGCCTTGGTGGTCTCGGGCATCACCCGGTTGAGACCGAGCAAGGTACCGACCAGGTGCACATCGGGTTCGACCGATTCCAGCAGTTCCGGTTCCAGCAGCAGCTGGGTGAGGTTGAGCCGCTGCACCGCGTCGCGTTGCATCACCTCGACCACGGTGGCGGGAAAGTAGGTGCGGATGTCACCGAGCCAGCGCGCCACCCTGGGCGCCGAACCGCCCAGCCCGCCGGACCTTTTCGCCGACGTGCCGGCCTCACCGGTTTTGTACAAAGCGCTCAGTGCCTGGTCCATGGCCTGATCCGCCCCCGACCCCAGTCCGCCGAGTTGTTCCTCGGCGGCCGAGCCGAGCACGAGACGCCAACGGCGCGCATGCGTTTCGTCGTTACCGGTCATGGTTGACGCTCCTGATGATCGAGCCGGGTTCGTCGGACAGGTGAGGACTCGCGCCTCGAGACGCGATGGGCGAAGACTGCGCTCATCCGGCGGCGCCGAGAATGCTCGCGGCGGCGCGCAGCGCCAGCTGTCCGCGCGCCGGGTCGACGGCCGTAGCGTTCGCGGTGGCGGCCGGTGCTGGACCGGTGTCGCGCAGGGCCTGGCCGATGGCGCGGCGTTCGCCCGATTCGAAGGAACCGAAGGTGCGGCGCAGCAGGGGCAGGGTGGCGACGAACTGGTCTTCGGGGAGCTCGCGCAGCCAGTCGTCGATGCGGCGCAACAAGTCTCGGTCGTGGACGAGCAGGAGTCCACGGCCGCCGAGGAACCCGTCGATCCAGGCGGCCTTGGCCGCGGGGGTGTTGCCCACCGACAAGGCCGCCGAGAGCCGGCGCGCCGAATCGGCGTCGTCGATGCGTTCGGCATCGCACAGCAGCCGAACGGCGCGCCCGCCGATGGCGCCGTGCACGTCGTCGCGATCGGCGATGCGATGCAGGGTGGCCAGCCACTCGGTGGTCGAGCGGGTGTCGTCGCGGGTGCTGACGGCGGTGTGGGCGGCATCGATCTGACTGCGCAGCGCCTCGGCCGCGTCGGTGTCCAAGCCGGTCACCGCACCCGGAAGACCGGCGCAGATGCGCACGAGCAGGCCGTCGGCCACGTGCTCGAGCGCTTTGGTGTCGGTGCCGCGCACGTCGCCGTAGCGCAGGGTGCGGGTCAGGCCGGGCAGGGCGCCGAGCAGGTGGGTGACGTCGTGGTCGAGGGCGGCTGCCGCCTCCAGGCGGGCGATCAGGCCGTCGGTGGCGCCGCCGAGGTCGGCGAGCAGCGCCGTCTCGAGCGCGTCGGCGAGTTCGGTGACCGACACACCGTCGCGGCTCGCGGTGTCGAGGATCTTGGCTTCCGCCGCCGTGCGCAGGGTGGTACCCCACACGGCGGCTTCCACGATGCGTACCTCGAACTCGGGTTCCCAACGCAGCGACCAGGTTTCGCGGAAAGTGCCGGTGCTGCGCACCTCACCGACGGTCGGAGTGCCCCACTCGATACCGAGCAGCCGTAGCCGGTGCAGCAGGTGCGAGCGTTCGACGTCGCGTTCCTTACGCAGATCGAGGTCGACCGTGCGGATGAGGGCTTCCTGCTTGAGCCGAAGGGTTTTGATGCGCGCCCGCAGATCGGCGGCCAGCGGGACGGTCGGCGTGTTCTCCGGCACCGCACCGAGCGTTTCGCCGACGACGAGCTCGTCGACGACCAGCCGCAGCATGGTCTCGTCCCCGCCGCACATCACCGACCGCACGGCCTCGGTGACCTCCGACAACCCCGCCAGCGGCCTGCCGCGCAGCGCGGCGAGCGTGTCGGCCAGGCGAACCGACTCGATGATGTGCGCGCTCGACACCGGCAGATCGTGTGCGCGCAGCACCCCCGCCACCTTCGTCAACCACCGCGCCACCGGTCGCTCGGTCTCGGTGAACAGGTGGTGATACCAGCCGGGTGAGGTGACCCCGGCCCCGTACCCCGAGCCCGATGCCAACCGGGAGTGCGTCCACGGCACCCACGTCAGAGCGGCTTTCGTCTTCGGAAGTCCCTTCAGCAGACGCATATCCGGCGCCGCCGGACCCAGCGGCCCCACCAGCGCGGGCGCATGCCATGCCCCGCACACCACCGCCACCCGACGAGCCCCGCCCTTGAGCACCTGCCGCATCGTCTGGCGCATATACGCCTCGCGCCGCAAGGTGTGCTCGTCGACCACCAGCGGCCCGGCCCCCACCGCTTCGGGCAGCAGGTGCTCGAGCCCCGCACTCTCCACCGACTCCCTGTCCGACGACGTCAGCGGATCGGTCGATGTCGCCAGGTCGTCCGCTTCGGCGCGGATCGCGGGCTGGTCCGAGCTGATCGGCGTGGCAGGTTCGTCTCGGCCGGTCGGCGTCTCGTGATCGTCCGAATCGGTCCCCGCTGCGCAGTCGATCGGAGGTGTTGGTTCGTCTGTGCCAGCCGGCGCATCCGGGTCTGCCGAGCGGGTCGATGCCTGGGGTGCGGGCGAGTTCGTGCTGGCCGGGGCGTCTTCGCGCAGGGCAGCCATGGCTTCGGTGATGGCGTCGAAAGCAGCGGTGTCGGGGACGGACTCGACGACCGCGTCCCACCAGCGTTCGGCGTCGTCGAAGCCCGCGGCCGAAGCGAGGGCCGCCAGAGGGTCGGTGCGGTCGACGCGGGTGTCGTCCTCGATGGCGAGGACATTGGTGGCGGGCAGGTCGCAGAAGCGGACCGGGACACCGTTGTCGACGCCGTAGCGCATGGCCTGCCACTCCGGGGAGAACACCGCGAAGGGCCAGAATGCGGCTCGGGCGGGCGAATCCGGGACGTAGGCCAGCAGGGCGACCGGTGGGCTCATCGTGTCGGCGGCGACGAAACCGACCAGCGGATCGGCGTCGGCGGGCCCCTCGATGAGAATCGTGTCCGGCCGGAACTCCTCGAGCGCCTGCGCCAGCGACCGTGCCGACCCCGGCCCGTGATGACGGATACCGAACACCCGCGTCACGGGTTCACCGGCCGCCGGCTCGTCCCGCGCCTGATCCGGCCGGGTACCGCCTGTTTGTTCGCTCATCGAAAACCCCATGTGTGCTGTGTGATCCGTCCTCCCCGTCGCGCGGGTGTCAGCCGGCGATGTCGCGGCAGGCGCGGTAGAAATCGGCCCAGTCGGGGCGTTCACGGACAACGGCCTCGAGGTATTCGGTCCAGATCACCGCATCGGCGACCGGGTCCTTGATGACCGAACCGAGTACGGCGCCAGCGATGTCGGAGGCGCGAAGCACACCGTCACCGAAGTGGGCGGACAGGGCGAGACCGTTGGTGATCACCGAGATCGCCTCGGCGGTGGACAGCGTGCCCGACGGCGACTTCAGCTTCGTTCGCCCGTCGGCGGTGATGCCCGATCGCAGCTCACGGAACACCCGAACCACGCGCCGCACCTCCTCGGCGGCGGCCGGGACCGTCGGCAACTCCAGTGCGGCACCGAGCTGCTCGACCCGGCGGCTGACGATCGCCACCTCGGAATCCTCGTCGGCGGGCAGCGGAAGCACGACCGTGTTGAAGCGGCGGCGCAGCGCCGAGGACAGATCGTTGACACCCCGGTCGCGGTCGTTGGCGGTGGCGATCACATTGAAACCCTTGGCCGCCTGCACCTCCGCACCGAGCTCGGGGACGGGCAGCGTCTTCTCGGACAGGATGGTGATGAGCGCGTCCTGCACATCCGAGGGGATGCGGGTCAGTTCCTCGATCCGGGCGATCGCGCCGGTGCGCATGGCCGTCATCACCGGCGACGCGACCAGCGCCGCATCGCTCGGCCCCTCGGCGAGCAGCCGCGCGTAGTTCCAGCCGTATCGGATGGCTTCTTCCGCCGTCCCCGAGGTGCCCTGCACCAGCAGGGTCGACTCACCACTGATGGCCGCCGAAAGATGCTCCGACACCCAGGTTTTCGCGGTACCGGGCACACCGAGCAACAGCAGCGCGCGATCGGTGGCCAGCGTCGCCACGGCCACCTCCATCAGCCTGCGGGGACCGACGTACTTGGGTGTGATGACCGTGCCGTCGGCCAGCGTGCCGCCGAGTACATAGGTGACCACCGCCCACGGCGACAACTTCCACGACGGCGGACGCGGCCGGTCGTCGACGCGCGCCAGCGCGGTGAGCTCGTCGGCGAAGGCCTGCTCGGCGTGCGGGCGCAGCAGGGTGGTTGCGGATTCGGTCGTCGTCATGACAGCTCCTCGAGCATGGTGGCGCGTTCGGTGAGATCGGTGGCGAGGGTGCGGAAGGCCTGATGCCAGGCGGGATCGTCGGTGGCCTCGGCCAGCGCGGTGACGCGGGCGGCGAGGCCGACGGGGAGGTGGAGGCCTGCCGCGGTGAGCAGGGCGCGGTCGGTGTAGACACCCGCACCGGCATGCGGGTGGCGTGCCGTGGTGCGGGCGCGTTCACCGAGCAGTCGCAGTACGTGGGTGGCGACCCGGTCCGGCCAGGGATGGTCGAGTCCGGGCAGGATCGCGTGCAGTTCGGTGAGCTGATGCGCGTCCAGATCGAGCACGTGCTCGACACGGTCGGCGGGATCGAGCAGGGTGAACAGTTCCCGGCGGCGCAGCACCGCCTGTTCGGTCGGGGTCGCCCCGGCGAAAAGCTCACGTGCCCAGTTGGTGTCGCGGGCGGCGAGGGTGGCGTCGACCCAGCCGTCGACGATCGCCTTGGCATAACGCACAGGCAGTGCGAGTGCGAGTGCCGTCGCGGCGGTGTTCTCGGGGGTGGTGCCAAGAATCCGCGTCCATGCCGACAGCGGTGCCGCGGCGATCACCTGGTGCAGGGTCTGCACCGATGCGTCGGAGGTGTCCCAGCGCAGCTTCGGCTGTTCGGTGCCGTCGGTGACGCCGTCGCGGCGGGCTTGCGCGCCCACATCGGCGGGGACCTCCACTTCGAGCCCGCCGTCGGAGCCGACCCGGACCCACGCCGTGAGCAGCGCGGTCATCCTGGCGCCGTACGCGGAATCGGGGAGCCGGGCGAGCAGACCGGCGGCCGTGCGACGTACGTCGCCGCGCCGGTCGTCGAGCGCCCGTTCCAGGAGGTCTTCGTCGGCGGCGTTCGCACCGATGCCGAGCAGGCCGAGGAGTTCGGCTTTGATCGCCCCCGATTCCTTGGGCCACGCGCTGGTCAGCACCTCGAGCCCGCGCGCCGGGTCGACCCGGCGCAGGTTGGCGAACCAGTCCTTGCGCTCACCCGGAGTGCCGAACAGCCACACATCGTGCGAGGCAGCGACCTCGACGGAATCGCCGTCGACCACAGGCGAATCCGCAGCGGTTGGATCCTCGGTCCCGGCCGACGATTCGTAGCGGGACGCAGTGGTCTCACCGAAAGATGCCCGGTCGACGGGAAACTCGTCGACCAGCTTCGACCAGGCCGGATTACGCGCCGCCAGCCACCGCCCCCGCCGCCCGGCCAACCGCAGCAGCGGAGCACGCAGCGCGGGATCCGACGCCGCCGACAAGGCCTGCACACACAGCACATCGGGCAATCGGAAGTCGAACGGTTCGGCGGCGGCGAACCATTCGGGAAGGAACGCCGACTTCTCCCGGAGCAGGCGGCTGAGCCGATCGGCCGACCGGCGCGGCAGCAGTGGACGCGGATCATCCAGCGCGGGTTCCGGTTTCGGCGCCGTACCGGGTAGGCGCCCACCTCGCAGGTACAGATCCTGCAAGGCGGCAGTCTCGAGGAGTTTGGTCGCGGTATCCCCACCACGTTGCGGCACCGCGCCCGCGACCGCCGGATCGAGATGCACACCGTCGAGTCCACGGCGAGCGGTGCCGAGCAAGGCGATCGAAACCAGTTCGGCCAGTTCGGGACTCGCGGCGGAACCGGTGGGGAACTCGGTTTCCAGGTCGTGCACCTCGCCGGCGGTGAACACCGACACCGGGTCGAAACCCTCGGCCGACCATTGACCGGTCACCGTCACCGGATGACCACCCGACACCGCGGCCAACCGCCACGGCCGGACCCCGGTGGGTAGGGGCAGCGCGGTGCCTTCGGCATCGACCAGATGCCAACCGTGCTCGTCGATCGCGGGAACCACATCGGTGAGCAGCGCCGGAACAGAACGCACCAGCGGGTCCTCGCTCAGCGCGGCGGCGTAGGCGTCGAGTACATCGCCGATCGTGGTACCGGTGGCCGGGACGGTGGTGAACGGTTCGGGCGCACCGTGGCGGGCACCCCATTGCACCCGCAGCGGTACGGGGCCGGGGTAGTAGTGCAGTTCCGCGTCGACCTCGTTGCCCGGTGCGGGCACCTCGCCGGTGAAATTCGGTGTGCCGAAGGAGTGTTCGATCAGCAGCGCCCAGCGGCCGCTGGCACGGCCACGCAACCAGGTGCGTCGCGCGTAGAGCCGTTCCTCCTCGCTCACCCGCATGCCGAGCACCTGCCAACGGTCACGCACCGCCGGTTCGGCGAGCACGGTCTCGGCCTGCACCGGGTAGCCGATGTGGGAGCGGATGCCGACCTGCAACGGTTCCGGCAACGCGTCGAGGGTGCGGTGGGCGAGGACGAGCAGATGCAGCCGGGCGTATTCGCGCAGCAGCAGCTCGGGCCAGTGTTCGGTGGTGGCCACCGCCGTGGGCAGCCTGCGCAGTGCCTCCGCGATCCGGGGTGCCTGGGCATCGACCATGCGCGCCGCCACGGCCTCGTAGGCGGCATAGGAGCGGTCGGTCTGGGCGAGGCCGGTGCGAACCTGGTCGGTGAGCCACACCTGCAGCTCCGCCAGCCCCGCCGACACCCGGCCGCGCCGCTGCTCGACCGCCGCTGCCGACGGCGCCGACTTGGCCTTCGGCGCTGCGGTGGCCTTGGCGGCCCGGCCCGCGAGCCACTCGGCCGCGAAGTCGGCGGGCGCGTCCCGCGTCGGCACCGCGCCGCTCGACCACGCCAGCAGCAACGACAGGGCGTGCTTGCAGGGAAACTTCCGGCTCGGGCACGAACACTTGTACGCGGGACCGGAGAGATCGACGATCGTCTGGTAGGGCTTGGCCCCGCTGCCCTGGCACAGCCCCCACACCGCGTTCCCCTCGGCGCCGGTGTCGCGCCAGCGACTCGCCAGCTTGCGCGCGGCAGCCACCGAGCTCGCATCGGGCGCGAGCGCACGGACCTGGTCCTCGGTCCACAGCGCGGATGTGTCGGTCATCGGTTCCCCCGTTCTCTGTCGCCGAAATATCTACCCGAGCCCACCGACAACTTCGCCCGTTCACGGTGAAGGACCTGGAAAACCCTGGTGCCGTGGAAAATTCGCGCCTCACCTCTTGCTGTGTGGGGCGAACTCTGGCATTCTGACCTGTTCGGCTCGACCGGACCGCCCGGGCCGCTCAACGCAGCGTAGCGCGGGTGAGAGCACCTCATCGAGCTGCCCGCCGGGGTGGGCGAGGGGTGGACATCGAGGGCCGGTCGCGGCGCCACGATGGCCATTCCACTCCCGCGGGCAGATTCGCTCGGGCGCAGCGCATCCCCTGGGCGAACGCCCGGCGATCGGGTAGCGTTTCGGGCACAGTTGCGCTCGGGGCGTGAAGGGGGGTGTCGCCAGTGTGCTCGGACCGCATCACCGAGGTGGTCGCGCGCGAGCTCGCCGCCGACCCGGCTGTGGAGGACCGGGTCGCCGATTGCGTGCTCGCGGCGCTCACCGAGGTCGACGATGCCGCCGACACCGCCGATGCCGGTGACACGGGCGTCTTCCTTCGCGCCGTTACCGTGCACGGCTTCCGCGGCATCGGCCCCACCGCCACCCTCCGGCTGAATCCCGGACCGGGTCTCACCCTGGTGGTCGGCCGCAACGGCAGCGGGAAATCCAGCTTCGCCGAGGCCGCCGAATTCGCGCTGACCGGCGGCAATCGCCGCTGGGACGGGCGCACCAGCGCCTGGCGCGAAGGCTGGCGCAACCTGCACGAACCCGATCTCGCCCGGATCGAGGTCGAGCTGCTCACCGGCGGCGGCGCGGTCACCGTCGCGACGCACTGGGCACCCGGCGCCGAGCTCACCGAGGCGCAGTGGACCGAACGGCGCGGTGACGCCCCGCCCGCCGTCGTCGACCCGGCGAGCAGGCGCCAACGCCTCGACCTGTACCGCCCGTTCCTGTCCTACAGCGAGCTCGGCGCCCTCGTCGACGGCAAACCGAGCGACCTGTTCGACGCGCTGCACCGTCTCCTCGGCCTCGACCAGCTCGCCGCGGCGGCCGAGAGCATTCGGCTGCGCAAGCTGGAACTCGAACGCGCCGTGAAGAATTCGCGGCAGAACCGCGCCGACCTGCTCGACGAACTCGTGCAGGTCGACGACGAACGTGCCGACCGCGTGGCCGAGCTGCTGCGTAACCCGGATCCTGACCTCGACGCCATCGCCGCCGAGGTGGCCGGATCGGTCCTCGGCGCAGAAGGACCCGACGGCCTGCGCGCCATCCTTCGCCTGTCCCTGCCCGACTCCGCAGCGGTCGCCGGCGTAGCCGACCGACTCGCTCGTGCGGCCTCCGACCTGGCCCGTCATGCGACAACCGACGCCGAGTCCGATCTCCGTGTGCTCGAACTACTCACCCGCGCACGCGAACACGCCATCGCCGCGGGTAGCTGCCCCTGCCCGGTCTGCGGCCGAGGCGATCTCGACGCCGACTGGCTGGCCGCGGCCGACTCGGAGATACTCAGGCGCAGTGCGGATCTCGATGCTCTGCGATCGGCCCGAACGGAACTCGAGTCCGCCCTGGCCGAGGCTCGCGCCCTTCTCCGCCCGGTTCCCGACGAGCTGATCTACACGGAATCCACGTTCGCGCAGGACTCGAACACGGCGTCCGACGACGCACCGATTCCCGCGTCGTCGCTGCCTTTACCCGACCGAGCGCAGCGGGCCGACTCGACCGGGGACGGACGTGCTCTCGACGCACCGAGCGCGAGGCCGGGGACTTACGGAGCGCAGGCTCGGGCCGGTTCGTTGAGCGAGCGCCGCCAGGCCGTCCTGCGACGGTGGGCCGCGTGGGCCGCACTCGCCACCGTCGACCACGACGAGCTGATCGACCGCCTCCGCACGACCTACCAGGACCTCGCCGCCGAACTCGCTGCCCTGCACCGCGATGCACGCATCGAACTCGAACGCCTGGATGCGGTGTGGTCGCCGCTGGTCCCGCGCATCCTGGCCTGGCTCGAACCGGCCAGGGCCGTCGCGGCCGACGCGGGCGAGTTGCGGATCGTGCGCAAAGCCGCGGACTGGCTCAAGTCGGCGACGACGACCATCCGTGGCGAACGGATGCGGCCGCTGGAGGCGACGGCGCGGTGGGTGTGGAGCACCCTGCGTCAGCAGAGCAATGTGGAGCTCGGGGCGATCCGGTTGCAGGGCAGCGCGGGTACGGCGCGGCGGGTGCTCCTCGATGTCACCGTCGACGAGGTGGACGGCGCCGCGCTCGGCGTGATGAGCCAGGGGGAGCTGCACGCGCTCGGGCTGTCGCTGTTCCTGCCGCGAGCCACGGTGGCGCACAGTCCTTTCCGGTTCGTGATGATCGACGACCCGGTGCAGGCGATGGACCCGGCCAAGGTCGACGGACTGGCCCGGGTACTCGCCGAGGTCGCCCTCACCAGGCAGGTCGTCGTCTTCACCCACGACGAGCGCCTCGCCGAAGCCGTGCGCCGCATGCAGCTCGACGCCACCGTGCTCGAAGTACAGCGCCGTGAACGCTCCGTCGTCGAGGTCCGGGTGACCGGCGACCCGGTGCGCCGCTACCTCGACGACGCCAGATCCCTGCTGCGCACACCGCAACTACCGCCCGCGATCGCCGACGAACTCGTCGCCACCTGCTGCCGTTCGGCCATCGAGGCCGCCGGGCTGGCGAAAGCGCGCCACGAGCTGCTCGCCGCCGGGCTCGCGCACGGCGAAGTGGAGCGCCGGGTTCGTAACGCGCACACCACGCGCGCCATGATCACCCTGGCGATCATGGGGCCCCGTGCCCGCGTGGACGACCTGAACAAGCACCTCAGCGCCGTCGGTGGGCGCTGGCTCGTCGGGGTGTTGCGCGACGCCACCGCGGGCGCCCACGTGCCGATCGACCGGCCGATGCGCGAATTGATCAGCGATACCGAACGATTCATCGCCTGGCTGCGCGCCCACGAACCGGCGATGGTGCGGTCGTGAACGGGGATCCGGTCCGGTCCGGCCGCGCATTCGACCACCTGGTCGGTGTAGCGGTGCACCCAAATCGTGCGCGCAGCCGGGGACGACCCCAGCTCGGGCGCGGCGTCGCCCCCGGGCACCGGGTGGCCGAGAGTCGTGCGGCAAGGCCGGCCGGGAGACGTTGTGCGGCAAGGCCGGTCGGGCCGTGGTGAACCGTCGTGGCAGACCGCGGCGGGCCGAGTTCACCCCGCGTCCTTCCGTCGCCGAACGGTTGGCGGCCGCCGACGACCTGCTGAACGGGTCGGTTTCGGACGCCGGGGGAGTGTGGTCGCGGGCCGTCGCCTGGATCCTGCGGTTGGCCTTGGAGCAAGCCGTGGACGAACTGTGGGCCCAGATCGCGCCGGAACTCATGCGCTGCCCGATGCGCGCCCAACTGCTCGCCCTTCGGGTCTATGCCGGTCCCGAAACCGCAGGTCAGGTGGGTGCGCTCTGGGCGGCGCTCTCGCGTGCCGCCCACCATCTCGACTACGAGATGGCGCCGAGTGTCACCGACCTGCGCCGCTGGCGCGACCAGACGACCGAACTGTGGCGGGCCCTGGAACTGGTCCCGTTGACGCACCAGACCTTCGGCTGAGCACGGTCGGCGATCGGCCGCCCGCACGCACCCGGCAGGATGACCCCATGGGTGAAGCGAAACCATGTCCGTGCCGGCGCGGCGAACCGTTCGATGCCTGCTGCGGCCCGATCCTGGCCGGTGCGCGCGCGGCGGCGACCGCCGAAACCCTCATGCGCTCGCGCTACACCGCCTACGTCGTCGGCGACACCGACTACCTGCTGCGCTCCTGGCACCCGGACACCCGCCCGAAGGACCTCGAACTCGATCCCGACCAGCGCTGGTTGTTCCTCGAGATCGTGCGCACCGAACGCGGCGGACCGTTCGACGACAACGGCACCGTCGAGTTCATCGCCCACTACCGGCTCGACGGCACGCGCGACAGCATGCACGAGGTGAGCACCTTCGTCCGTGTCGACGGCGCCTGGGTGTACCTCGACGGTGTGTTCGCCGCCTGAACCGGGGATACTGCACCGGTGGCCCGCATCGCGATCGAATACTGCACCCAATGTCGCTGGCTGCTGCGCGCGAGCTGGATGGCACAGGAACTGCTGAGCACCTTCGGCACCGACCTCGCCGAGGTGGCGCTCGTACCGGGGGAGGGCGGCGTCTTCCGGATCACTCTCGACGGCGATCAGCTGTGGGAACGCAAGGCCGACGGCGGCTTTCCCGAGATCGCCGTGCTCAAGCAGCGGGTTCGCGACCGGATCGCACCCGGGCGCGACCTCGGGCACGTCGACCGGCGCGACTGATCAGCAGCAGCCGCCCCCACCACAGCATCCGCCACCCGCGGGCTGTGCCGCGGGCATCGGCGCGGCGCCGCGACCCACGGTGGCGAAGGTCGTCAGCAGTTTGACGGTGTCGTCGTGGCCCGCCGGGCAGGACGCCGGATCCGAGGACTGCGCCATCGGCCGGTTCACCTCGAACGTGTCGCCGCAGGAGCGGCACCGGAAGCTGTAGTTCGGCATGCGGCAAGTGTAAGTCGCCACCGCCACACCGACACCTGGCCGATCAGCACACTCCCAGCTATCGAATCCCGGTGCGGTGCGGTTCGCCGCGCACCGCGCTGACGTCGATCGAAAACCCGCTGCCCGAACGCGGTCCCGGCAGCCCAGATCGCCCGGCGACGACACCGTGAGGAGGCCGAAGCTGTACCGCCGAGTAACCGTTACCTGCGGAAATGGTGCGTTGGCGCCGTGCCAGTGGCGTGCCGACGTACTCTCGTAAGGAGTCACCAGGTGCTGCGGCCCGCGGGAGCAAATGCACAGGCACTCGTGGATCGCGCCGGCTAGGAGGTGTGCGATGAGCATTCAGCCCGATCTCGACCAAGGCACGTGGACCCACGAAGCCGAACCACTGGCGCACACCGAGTACGGCACGGTCAGCGGAATCTGGGAGGGGCCCGTCGCCGTGTGGCGCAGCGTGCCCTACGCGAAAGCACCCGCCGGCCCGGCTCGATTCCGCCTCCCCGAGCCGCCGAAGCCCTGGGAGGGCGTGCGCGACTGCGCGGTCTTCGGTGAGATCGCACCGCAGGCGATGGGCGCGATGGTGCCCGTCGACTCGGATCTGCGGATGGGTGAGGACTGTCTGTGGGTGAACGTGTGGTCACCCCGGCCACAGCCCAGCGACGACGAACCGCGCCCCGTGATGGTGTGGCTGCACGGCGGCGCCTACTGCCTCGGCACCGCCGCGCAGACCATCTACAACGGGCGCAGACTCGCCGAAGCGGGCGACGTGGTGGTCGTGACCGTGAACTACCGGCTCGGGGTCCTCGGTTTCCTCGACCTGTCGTCCTTCGGCGACCAGTTCACCCCGAACCTCGGCCTGCACGATCAGCTGGCCGCCCTCGCCTGGGTCCGCGACAATATCGCCGCGTTCGGCGGCGACCCCGGCAATGTGACGGTCTTCGGCGAATCCTCCGGCGCGGGCTGCGTCACCGCGCTGCTCACCGCACCGGCCGCCGACGGGTTGTTCCACAAGGCGATCGCCCAGAGCCCGCCCGCCACCACGGTTTTCGGGCAGGAACGCGCCGCCGTCGTCGCCCAGCGGTACCTGGAACTGCTGGAACTCGGTGCGGGCGAGACGGATCGGCTGCTCGAGCTGCCGATCGAGCAGCTCGTGGAGGTCGGCGCGGTACTGCTCGACGAGGTGCCGACCAAGGAACCGGGCAGGCTGGCCGCCGCCCCGGTCGTCGACGGGGACCTGTTGCCCGCCTATCCGATCGACCGTTTCCAGCAGGGCCTTTCCCATCGGGTGCCGTTGCTGATCGGCAGCAACAAAGATGAGGCCTCCCTGTTCCGGGTGCTCAAATCCCCGATCATGCCGGTGACGCCCGACGCCGTGAACGCCATGCTGCAGGACGTCGCCGCCTCGCACCCGGAGATGTCGCCGGAACGGATCGCCGAGATCACCTCCGCCTACCCGGATCTCACCAAGATCCGTGGCGCGCTCGCCATGTCGACCGATGCCGCGTTCCGTATGCCCGCCGCTTGGGTCGCCGAAGGGCACGCCCAGCACTCACCGACCTGGAAGTACCGGTTCGACTACGCGACACCGATGTTGAAGGCGGCCCGGGTCGGTGCCGGCCATGCCACCGAATTGCCCTATGTGTTCGGCAATTTCGGCACGCTCAACCACGACCCGACCTTCTGGCTCGGCGGTCGCAAGGTCTCGCTCGCGGTCTCGGGCCGGATGCAGCGCCGCTGGCTGGCCTTCGCCGAACACGGCGTGCCCGCGGCACTGGACGGTTCCAAGCACTGGCCGCGCTATCTGCCCACCGACCGCACCACTTTGCTCATCGACACCATCGACCGGGTCGTCGACAATCCCGACGCCGAACTGCACACCGCCTGGGGCGACCACGCCGTCGGCTTCAGCTGAGCAGTGTCACACGTCGGTGGAGAAGCGGATGCCGCCGTCGGGGATCTCCACGCCCGGCCACACCCTCGCCCCGCGCAGCAGTTCGCAGCGGGCACCGACCTGGGCGCCGTCACCGATCACACCGTCACGCACCAGCGCACGCGGACCGATCCGGGCGCCGAAACCGACGATCGACCGCTCCACGGTCGCACCCGCCTCGACGACCGCGCCGTCGAAGATCACCGCACCGTCGAGTCGCGCACCCGCGCCGATCTCGGCGCCACGCCCGACCACGGTGCCGCCGATGAGCAGCGCGCCGGGAGCCACGCCCGCACTGGGGTGCACCAGCGACTCACCGCGCTGACCGGGCAGGGCGGGGGAGGGAGCGATGCCGCGGACCAGGTCGGCCGAACCGCGAACGAAGTCCTCCGGGGTGCCCATATCGCGCCAGTAGGAGGCATCGACGTGACCCTGCACGCGGGCACCCTCGGCCAGCAGCGCGGGGAACACCTCGCGCTCCACCGACACCGGGCGACCGGTCGGGATCTTCTCGATGTACTCGCGGCGGAACACGTAGCAACCGGCGTTGATCTGGTCGGTCGGCGGATCCTGGGTCTTCTCGAGGAACGCCGTAACCCGGCCTTCCTCGTCGGTCGGCACACAGCCGAACGCGCGTGGATCGCTCACCCGGACCAGGTGCAGGGTCACATCGGCGTTGGTCGACTCGTGGGTGTCGAGGATCGCGCCGAGGTCGGTGCCGCCGAGCACGTCGCCGTTGAAGACCATCACATTGTCGGCGCGCAGCTTGGGCAGCACGTTGCGGATGCCGCCGCCGGTGCCGAGCGGTTCGGTCTCGGTGACGTACTCCAGGTCGAGTCCCAGCTCCGAACCGTCACCGAAGTGCTCCTCGAACACCTCCGCCTTGAAGGAGGTGCCGAGCACGACGTGGGTGATCCCGGCCTCGGCGATGCGGGCCAGCAGGTGGGTCAGGAACGGCAGCCCGGCCGTCGGCAGCATCGGCTTGGGCGCCGAGAGGGTGAGCGGACGCAGCCGCGTGCCCTGTCCGCCGACGAGGATGACCGCGTCGGTGCCTGCATTGCCTGCCATCGAGTTTCCCCTGTTCACAGTGGACCGGCCCTACTCAGGCGCCGGTTCGCGCTTTCTCACGCAGCGCCGATCGAACCGCAATCCGGGAGCGAACCGCAAGTCCGGCCCGCAAGGCGAGCCGCAGCGGCGCCTGCCACCAGTGCGGATGCCGGTCGGCCTGGAAACGGTAGGCGCTGGCGTGGTGGGCGGGCAGCATCAGTTCCGGGTGCTTGCCCGCGGCGTGGCCCTTGGCGTGGGTCACCTCGGCGTCCGGGACGAACACATTGTGCCAGCCCGCCTTGCCCATGCGGTCACCGAAGTCGACGTCCTCCATGTACATGAAGTAGCGCGAGTCGAAGCCGTCGATGGTGTCGAACGCGGCGCGACGCACCAGCAGGCACGAGCCCGACAGCCAGCCGACCACCCGCTCCGACAGCTCCTCGTTCTCCTGCCGGTAGCGCACCGACCAGGGGTTCTTCGGCCAGATCGCGCCGAGGATCGCGTGCCCGGCGCCGTCGGCCAGACCGGGCACCCGCCGCGCCGAGGGATAGACGCTGCCGTCGGGTTCGCGCACCATCGGCCCGAAGGCGCCCGCGCGCGGCCAACGCTGCGCGGCCTCGAGCAGCTTGTCGATGGAATCGACTCCCCAGCGGATGTCCGGGTTGGCCAGGATCACGAATTCGATCGACGGATCGATCTCGGCGACGGCCCGGTTGATGGCGCCGCCGTAGCCGATATTGCCGCCGGTACGCAGCAGCCGCACGTGCGCGTTGGCCTCGGCCACCAGCTCGGGCACGCCGTCGGTCGACCCGTTGTCGGCCAGGATCACCTGCGGCTTCTCGCTGGTCGCGTCGGCGAGGGTGGTGATGAAGTGCTCGAGATGCTCGCCCGGTGAATAGGTCACCGTGACGACGGCCAGACCGGCGGGGGCGGGGGATTCGGCTGCGTTCACGAGTGCGCAGCCTAGTCGGACAACCGGCGAAGTGTGTCGGTGAGTGCGGAACGCCAGGGCCGCATCGGGGTCAGGCCCGCGTCGTTCCAAACCCGGGGTGAGAGCACCGAATAGGGCGGGCGCGGCGCGGGTCTGGGGAACGCGCTCGAATCGCACGGCAGCACCCGGGCCGGGTCGGCGCCGAGCTCGGTGAAAACGGCGACGGCCAGGTCGAACCAGGTGGCGGTGCCGGAGTTGGTCGCGTGCAGCACCCGGGGTGCGTCGGGGCGGTCGGCGAGCTCGAGCAGGGCGGCGGCCAGATCGATCGCGCTTGTCGGCGACCCGAGCTGGTCGTTCACCACGGTGACGGTGTCGCGTTCGCGCTCGAGCCGGCGCATGGTCGCGACGAAATCCCCCTCGACACCGGCGTATACCCAGGCCGTTCGCACGACCTGCGCGTCGGGGCAGCCGTCGAGCACGGCCCGCTCACCCGCCAGTTTCGACTGGCCGTAGACCGTCGCCGGTCCGGTGGGGTCGTCCGGTTCGTACGGTGTGCTCGCGGTGCCGGGGAACACATAGTCGGTCGACACGTGGATCAGCCGTGCGCCGGTGGCGGTACAGGCGGCGGCGAGTACGGCCGGACCGGTGGCATTGGCGGCGAACGCGGCGTCGCGGTCGGTTTCGGCGGCGTCGACGGCGGTGTAGGCCGCGCAGTTGAGCACCACCGCGCCGGGTGTGAGTATCGCCTCCACCGCCGCGCGGTCGGTGATGTCGACCTGCGACCGGCCGAGGCCGCGCGCGTGCGGGGCCAGACGCAGGATTTCCCGCCCCAGCAGCCCACCGGCGCCGGTTACGATCAGGGAAGCTCGAGTGGGGAAATCGGCATTCACGCGGCCAGTCTGGCACGCCGCAACACCTGCGGGTCGGCCCGACTGTGGTAACTGTTGGTTAGCCTGTGTTCACGACAGTGGGGTTTGCGGGGAGGCGTGCAGGGCGGGGCGCCGCGAGGTCGAGAGGAAGCACGAGTGCGAGAGTCGACAGGATCACCGTCGGCCACCACGCCTGCGGGACCGGCGAAGGTGATGGTGGCGATCGCGGCGGTCCTGGTGCTCGCGATCACCGGGTTCGCCTGGCGCAGCGTCGACAATCTGATCGCCAATATCGAACGCATCGGTGGGCTCGGTCTGGGCGGCGGCCGCGACGGCGCCGTCGACATCCTGCTCGTGGGTGTCGACAGCCGCACCGATGCCCACGGCAACCCGCTCACCAGCGCCGAACGCGCCATGCTGCACGCCGGCGACGAAGTGGGCACCAACACCGACACCATCGTGCTGGTCCGCGTCCCCAACGACGGCCGCTCCGCCACCGCCATCTCCATCCCCCGCGACTCCTACGTCGATATCCCCGGTCAGGGCAAGGCCAAGATCAACTCCGCCTACGGCGCGACGAAAGAGACCGAACGCGCCAAGATGCTCGCCGACGGCGATGCCGAGGCCGACGCCGAACGCGACTCGACCAAAGCGGGCAGGCAGGCGCTGATCAAGTCGGTGGCCAATCTCACCGGCGTCACCGTCGACCACTACGCCGAGGTGAGCCTGCTCGGGTTCGTGCTGCTCACCGATGCCGTCGGCGGGGTGGAGGTGTGCCTGAACAACGCGGTCGACGAATACATGTCCGGCGCGCAGTTCCCGGCGGGAAATCAGCGTCTCGACGGTGCGCAGGCCTTGAGTTTCGTGCGGCAGCGCCACGATCTGCCGCGTGGCGACATCGACCGGATCGTGCGTCAGCAGGTGTTCATGGCCCAGCTGGTGGGTCAGCTGCTCAACGCCAAGACGCTGGCCGATCCCGGCAAGCTCAGCGAGATCAGCGAAGCCGTCGGGCGCACGGTCGTCCTCGATGACGACTGGGACGTGCTCGCCTTCCTGCAGCAGCTCAAGGACCTCTCCGGTGGCCAGGTCGAGTTCGACACCATTCCTGTCGCCGACCTGAACAGCATGACGGCCAACGGCGAATCGGTGGTTCGGGTGGAACCGAAGGCCGTGCAGGACTACGTGGCCGGGCTGGTCGGCGAGGAGAAACCGGCCGAGGAGAAGAAGGTCGACCCGTCCACGGTGACGGTGAGCGTGTTCAACGCCGGTGGCGCGACGGGCCTGGCGGCCAAGGTCGCGGCCGCGTTGACGGGTAAGGGTTTCCGCGAGGGTCTGGTCGGGAACTATTCCGGGGGGAGTGTGAGCTCGAGCCGGGTGCTCGCCGCCGACAGCGCCGATCCCAAGGCCGTCGCGGTGGCCGAGGAACTCGGCGGCCTGACCGTGGTCGCGGATCCGTCGCTGTCGGCGGATTCGGTGAGCGTGGTGCTGGCGAGCGACTACTCTGGTCCCGGCTCGGCCGCGGCAGGCATGTTCGATTTCGACGGAACATCCTCGGCGACCGCCACGCCAGTACCGCCCGCCCCGCCGATCGACGCAGGCCAGAACGGACCGAAATGCGTGAATTGACCAATGCGTGAGCCCAATTCGACACTGACCGACGCCCTCCTCGACCCGATCCTCGAACGCGATCCCGCCGGACCGCGCGTCACCTGGTACGACGACGCCACCGGCGCCCGCATCGAACTGTCCGGGCTGACGCTGGCCAACTGGGCGGCCAAGACCGCCAACCTGATCCGCGACGAGTTCGCGCTCACTCCCGGCGCGCGGGTCGCGGTGCTGCTGCCCGCGCACTGGCAGACGGCCGCGGTGCTGCTCGGCTGCTGGTGGGCCGGAACCGAAGTGGTGCTCAGCCCCGATCCCGACGCCGACCTCGCCCTGGTGACGCCCGACCGGCTCGACGACGCCGACGGCGTCGACGAGGTCGCGGTGCTGTCGCTGGACGCCATGGGCACACCCGTGCGCGACCTGCCGGTCGGTGTCACCGATTTCGCCACCGCGGTGCGCGTGCACGGCGACCAGTTCCTGCCCGGTGGTTTCCGGGCCGCCCTCGACGGTATGTCGGTGGGCGAGGTACTCGACGCGGCGAAGAAATCGGCGGCGCTGCAGGGCATTTCCGCCGGGGACCGGGTGCTGTCGAGCGCACCGTGGGACACCGCGGCCGAGCTGATCGACGGGTATCTCGCCGTTCTCGGCGCCGGTGCGTCGCTGGTGCAGGTGGTCAATCCCGACGCGACCGCCACCGAGCACCGCGCCGAGACCGAACGGGTGACCGTGCGGCGCTGAGCCGCTCGTCTCCTACCTGGGTATAGGTCGGCCTCCGCCCGAGGAACGTGGTTTCTGTCACACCCCGTCCGTACTGTGGAAGACATCTTCGGCAGTACGGCGCAAAGGGGCGGCTATGAACGTCGGGTACTGGATCCGCTGGTCGGCACAGCACGGAATTCCCCGTGCCTTCCTGCGCTGGCGTGCGCGGCGCGGCGACACCTTCGCCACCCTGCTCGCCGGCGAGCGGGGACTGCACGATCCGTACCCGCTCATCGAGGAACTGCGCGGCCCCGGTCTGCGACGCACGCCGTTGGCGTACGCGTGCTTCGAGCACTCGAAGGTGCGAAGCATCCTGCGCGACAACAGATTCGGCGTCTTCCCGGCATTGGGCCCCGAGGTGCCACCGCCGTTGCGCAAGCTGGCCGAACGAGTGGTTCCGCCGCCGAGCCCGGTCGAGCCGCCGTCGATGCTCGTGCTCAATCCGCCCGAACACACCAGGATGCGCAAGCCGGTGGCGTCGGCCTTCACCCCGCGTGCCATCGGCAGGCTGCGCGACCGGGTCGAAACCGTCACCACCGAACTGCTCGACGCGATGCCCGCGCACGGCTCGATCGACCTCGTCACCGATTTCGCGGCCCAGGTGCCGATCGCGATCATCGCCGAGATGCTCGGGTTCCCCGCCGCCGACCGCGAGCTGTTCCTGCGCTGGGGCGACCGCGTCACCCCGCTGCTCGACATCGGCACCTCCTGGCGCTCCTACCGGGAGGCGATGGCCGCCACCGACACCCTGGCCGACTATCTGGCCGAGCACATCGAGAAGCTGCGCGACGAACCGGGCGACGACATCCTCTCCAGCCTGGTCACCTCCGGCGACCTCACGATGCGCGAACTGCAGGCGGGCGCGGGACTGCTGATGGGCGCGGGCTTCGAGACCACGGTCAACCTCATCGGGAACGCGGTGGCCGCGCTGTCGGCCAACCCCGACCAGCTCGCCATCGCCCAGAACGACCCCGACCGCTGGCCCGACGTGGTGGAGGAGACGCTGCGGTTCGACCCACCCGTGCAGACCACCGCGCGGGTGGCGCTCGAGGACGTCGAGGTCGACGGGATGACGGTGAAGGCGGGGGCCACCGTCATCCTGTCGCTGGCCGGTGCCAACCGCGACCCCTCGGTCTTCGCCGACCCGGACCGCTTCGACATCGACCGCCCGAATATCAAGGAGCACGTGGCCTTCAGCAGCGGCATCCACGCCTGCCTCGGCGCGAGCCTGGCCAGGATGGAAGCGGTCCACGCCCTGCGCGCGCTCTACGCCCGCTACCCGGATCTGCGCTTACGCGAAGAACCGGTGCGCCGCAACCTGTTCACCCTGCACGGGTTCGAGCACATGCCGGTCGACCTCGGTCCGGTGGCGCGCACCGGGGCGCCCGACTATCTGGCGGGCGCCACCACCCAGGGGTGAGCTAGGTCGAAACCCGCCAGCGGTAGCGGGTTTTCGGGCGCCCGGCCCGGCCGTAGTCGGCCCGGCGTTCGGCGAGGCCGTCGTCGGCGAGTTTCTCGAGATACCGCCACGCGGTGATCCGGGAAACGCCGACGGCAGCGGCGGCATCGGTGGCGGTGATGCCCGCCTCGGCCGCGCGCACCGCCCGCGACACTTCCTCGAGGGTGTGCTGCACAACGCCCTTCGGGGCGCCCGCGCGCTGGTCGGCGGTGCGCAGCGCGCCGAGGGCGCGGTCGATGTCGTACTGCGACAGCGCCGCTTCGCCCGCGGGCAGGGCGGTGTCGAAATCCCGGTAGCGTTCCAGCTTCTCGCGAAAGGCGGCGAAGGTGAACGGCTTGAGCAGATACAGCACCACCCCGTGGGCGACGGCGCTGCGCACCATGGTCAGCTCGCGCGCCGAGGTGATCGCGATGACATCGGGACGCGGGGAGAGTCCGTTGAGCGCGGCGGCCACCTCGAGGCCGTTGATGTCGGGCAGCCCGATATCCATCAGCACCAGGTGGAACGGATTGCCGTCGGCGATCGCCGACGCGGCGAGATTGAGCGCGTCATGACCGGTATGGGCGACGCCGCCGGTGACGAACCCGTCGAGCCGTTCGAGATAGGCCCGGTGTGCCTGGGCGATCAACGGTTCGTCCTCGACGATCAGGACGCGGATCATGGGTTCTCCCTCAACGGAATTCGGACGGTGACCGCGCTGTGTGGTGCGGCCGTTGTGGTGATGGCACCGCCGTGTCGATCGACGAGACGGTGCACGAGTGCCAGGCCGAGGCCGGCATGATCGGATTTGGTCGTGTAGCCGCGTTCGGCGGCGCGCTCGAACATCTGCGCCGACATGCCGGGGCCGCTGTCGGAGACGCGCACGCACAGGTGCCCGTCGCGGTGACTCACCGACACCTCGACCCGCTTGTCGATGGTGCCCGCGGCCGCGTCGATGGCGTTGTCGACCAGGTTGCCGACCAGCGTCACGGTTTCCTGCGCAGAGAGCGGGTCGGTGGAATCGAGCGCGGTGTCCTCGCTGATGGCGAGACTCACCCCGCGCTCGGCGGCCTGGTCCACCTTGCCGAGCAGCAACGCCGCCAGCGCCGCGTCACCGACGGCCGCCAGCAGCCGGTCGATGAGCACCTGCGAGAGCGCGAGCTCGTCGGTGGCGAACGCCACCGCCTCGTCGGGCCTGCCGAGCTCGACCATGGTGACCACGGTGTGCAGTTTGTTGGCCGCCTCGTGCGCCTGGGCGCGCAGCGACTCGGCGAAATTGCGCACCGTGTCGAGCTCGCCGAGCACCGCGCGCAGTTCGGTCTGGTCGCGGATGGTGAGGACGGTGCCGATCTGCTCGCCCTCCCAGGTCACCACGTCCTGGTTCACCAGCAGTACGCGGTCGGTGGTCACATGCGTTTCGTCGCGCACCACGCCCGGGCGCTCCTGGCGCAACGAGACGGGCAGGTCGTCGCGATACACCGGACCCTGCGGCAGATCGAGCAGGGTGCGCGCCTGATCGTTGACCACCTCCGCGGGCCCCTGGCCGGTGCCGAACACCACCAGACCCTCGTGGACCGAATGCAGCACCGCGTCGTGGTGCTCGTAGAGCGCGCGCAGCTCGTCGGGCGCCAGGCCGTGGGTCTGCCTGCGCAACCGCCTGCTGAGCAGGAACGAGGAGAAGGCGGCCAGCGCGAGCCCGGCCGCGCTCACTCCGAGGATCAGCGGCAGCTGCGAGGCCACCTGGGTGCCGATCCTGGCCCTGGTGACACCGGCCGACACCAGCGCGACCACCCGGCCGCGGTCGTAGACCGGCGTCACCGCCCGGATCGACGGACCGAGCGTGCCGGTGAAGGTCTCGGTGAACGTCTGCCCGGCCAGCGCCCGGTCGATGCTGCCGGAGAACGGCTTGCCGATCATCTCCGGATTCGTGTGGGTGTAGCGAGTGCGGTCCGGCGCCATCACGACGATGAAGTCCATTCCGGTATCGGCCCGGATCCGCTCGGTGGTGGGTTGCAGCAGCCCGCTCGGATACGGCGAACTCACCGCCGCCAGCGTCGACGGCGCCCTCGCCACCGACACGGCGACATCCCTGACCTGAAGTTCCGTGGCCACATCGTGGTCGCGTCTGGCGTCGAGCACGGCGAGCACCGTACCCGTGCCGATCATCAGCGCCAGCACCACCAGCTGCCACACGAAGGCCTGTCCGGCAAGCGACAGTCGTCCTCGTCGCATCCTGCCCTCCGACCTCGAACTGAACGTTATGTACCTAAAGCACGTTATGTACCAAACGTGACGGCGATCACACTAGCGGTGCATGCTCGCTGCCATGAGCACAACCACCGCGCGAAAACGAGACCATACCCACTGGCTGTACATCGCGGTGATTATCGCGGTGCTCGCGGGCATTCTCGTCGGCAGGCTGGCACCGGAGTTCGGTCAGTCACTGGCGCCGCTGGGCACGCTGTTCGTGAATCTGATCAAGATGATGATCGCGCCGGTCATCTTCTGCACCATCGTGCTCGGCATCGGTTCGGTGCGGGCGGCGGCTACTGTCGGCAAGGTCGGCGGCCTGTCCATCGCCTACTTCCTCGCCATGTCGACGGCCGCGCTCGGTATCGGTCTGGTGGTCGGCAACCTGATCGAACCCGGCTCCGGGCTCGGCGAGGCCAAGCCCGGTGCGGGCGCCAAGTACGCCGAGCAGGCGCACGGTGCGGGTGGTACCTGGGACTTCATCCAGAACATCGTGCCGACCACGCTGGTGTCCTCGCTGACGGCGGGCAGCGTGCTGCAGGCGCTGTTCGTGGCCTTGCTCGTCGGATTCGCGGTGCAGGCGATGGGCGCGGCGGGCGAGCCGATCCTGCGGGCGGTGTCGCTCGGACAGAAGCTCGTGTTCCGGATCCTGTCGATGATCCTGTGGCTGGCGCCGATCGGTGCCTTCGGTGCGATCGCCAATGTCGTCGGGCGCACGGGCTGGTCGGCGGTCGTGGAGCTGGCGACGCTGATGATCGCGTTCTACCTGACCTGCCTGGTGTTCGTCTTCGGTGTGCTCGGCGCGGTACTGCGGATCGTGTCGGGTGTGTCGATCCTGAAGCTGTGCCGGTACCTGGCCCGGGAGTACCTGCTGATCGTGGCGACCTCGTCGTCGGAGTCGGCGCTGCCACGGCTGATCGCCAAAATGGAACACGCCGGTGTCGAGAAGACCACGGTCGGTGTCGTCGTGCCGACCGGGTACTCGTTCAACCTCGACGGCACGGCCATCTACCTGACGATGGCCTCGATCTTCATCGCCGACGCCCTCGGCCAACCGCTGAGTATCGGCGAGCAGATCGGCCTGCTGCTGTTCATGATCATCGCGTCCAAGGGTGCGGCGGGCGTCACCGGTGCGGGCCTGGCAACGCTGGCGGGCGGTCTGCAGAGCCACCGCCCCGAACTCCTCGACGGTGTCGGTCTGATCGTCGGCATCGACCGGTTCATGTCCGAAGCCCGTGCGCTGACCAACTTCTCGGGCAATGCCGTCGCCACCCTGCTCATCGGCACCTGGACCAAAACCGTCGACGCCGACCGCACCCGCCGCGTCCTCGACCGCGAACTCCCCTTCGACGAGGAGACCATGGTCGACGACGAACACGGCGCCCCCGAACCCAAGCCCGCCACCGACCCTGCCCCTGTCGCGGTGCAGTAGAACAGCGGACCGGCCCCGTCTCGCTCGGGGCCGGTCCACTGTTCCGGTGTTCAGGCGCGGGCCCACTTCCCCGGGTTGAGATGGAACTGCACCAGCGCGGTCGCGTGCCCGTGCCCGAGGCCGTGCTCGGACTTCAGCCAGTTCACCAGCACGCTGTGGGAGCCGTCGGTGGCGGCGAGCATCGTCAGCCATTCGTCCACGGGCCGACCGTATTTGGTCTCGATGGTGGGAAAGTAGGACGCGGGGCCGTGCGGTGCGTTTGCCATGAATCTCTCCTCGTGCTCGTTACCGGTGAAGACGGCGCGCAACTTCCGAAATCATCGCCGTGTGCGCGGCATCACACCCGGGGCCCGGACACACCGACGGGCCCCGGTCCGGCCCAGGGACGTGACGCGCCACTCGCCCGCCGGCGCGGATTCGCCGCGTAGGTTGGAGAGAAAGTCGGTCGGCGAAGGGACGGCGATGGCCGAAGTCGTAGTGGTCGGTTCGGGGCCGAACGGGCTCGCCGCGGCGGTGATCGCCGCGCGCGCCGGTCTCTCGGTGCGGGTGCTCGAGGCACAGGAGCAGCCGGGTGGCGGTTCACGCACCGCCGAGCTGACCCTGCCGGGCTTCCACCACGATGTGTGCGCGGGCGCGCACCCCATGGCCTTGGCCTCACCGTTCTTCCGTGCGTTCGACCTCGCCGCGCACGGCGTGGAACTACTCGCCCCCACCGTCTCCTACGCGCATCCGCTCGACGGCGGCGTCGCCGGACTGGCCTGGCGCAATCTGGAATCCACGGTCGCCGACCTCGGCCGCGACGGTCCGGCGTGGCGTTCGCTGTTCGCCCCGCTGGTCGAACACTGGCCCGCGGTGGTGGAGCTGGCGATGTCGGACCTGCGGCACCCGCCGCTGAACGTCCCGACGGGTGTGCGATTCGGGCTGCGAGTGCTCGAACAGGCATCACCGCTGTGGAACAACCGTTTCCACGAGGACGTGGCCCCCGCCATGCTCACCGGGGTGGCCACCCACGCCATCACCCAGCCGCGCGCCATTCCCGCCGTCGGCGCCGGACTGCTGCTCGGTACCCTCGCCCACGCGGGCGGCTGGGTGATCCCGCGCGGCGGCAGCCAGGCCATCCCCGACGCGCTGATCGCGGAGCTGGAACGCCTCGGCGGCGAGGTGGTCACCGGTCATCGCGTCGACGATTTCGCCGAACTCGCCACCGCCCGCGCCGTCCTGTTCGACACCTCACCCGCCGAACTGCTGCGCATCGCCGGTGACCGCCTACCCGAGCGCTACCGCAACAGCCTCGGCCGTTTTCGCTACGGCGGGGCGGCGTGCAAGGTCGACTTCGCCCTGTCGGGCCCGGTGCCGTGGACCGCGCCCGGCGCCGACCTGGCAGGCACTCTGCACCTGATCGGTACCCGAGCCGAGGCGATGCGGGCCGAAAAGCAGATCGCCGCAGGGCGATTCGCCGACCGCCCGTATGTGCTCGCCATTCAGCCCGGCGTCGTCGACAGCACCCGGGCCCCCGAGGGCAAGCACACCTTCTACACCTACGCCCACGTCCCCAACGGATCCGATCGCGATATCAGCGAGGACGTGATCGCCCAGGTGGAACGCTTCGCTCCCGGCTTCCGCGACCTCATCCTCGCCAAGCACGTGCGCCCCGCCGCGTTCATGCCCGCCCACAACGCCAACTACATCGGCGGCGATATCTCCGCGGGCGCGATGACCCTGCGCCAGACCGTGTTCCGGCCCCTGGCCCGCTGGAACCCGTACGCCACCCCGATTCCCGGCACCTACCTGTGTTCGTCGTCGACGTCCCCCGGCCCCGGCGTGCACGGCATGTCCGGACTACACGCGACACACCACATGTTGCGCACCCGGTTCGGCATCGTCACCGACCCGCTCGACCTGTTGCGCGGCGAGAAACCCGCCTATCGGTGACTGCCGGTGGCACCGGCCTTCTCGGGCCGGAACACGTCGGGCTCGAGATAGACCGTGCGCACACTCGGTGCCGCCTCGCGGATGCGGGCGTCGGCGGCGTCGATCGCGGCACCCACCCGGCTGATGTCGAGTTCGGGCTGCATGGCGATCTTGGCGTTCACCAACAGGTCCTCCGGACCGAGGTACTGCGTCTGCAGGCGAAGCACCCGCACGATGCGCGGATCGGCGAGCAGCGCGTCGCGGATGGCCCGGTCCTCGGCGGCGGTGGCGCCCTCACCGATGATCAGGCTCTTGGTCTCCACGATCAGCACGATGGCGTTGAAGCCGAGCAGCAGGCCGATGAGCAGCGTGCCGATGCCGTCCCACACCCCGTTGCCGGTGAGCACCGTCAGGCCCACACCGGCCAGCGCGAACATCAACCCGACCAGTGCGCCCAGGTCTTCCAACAGCACTACCGGCAGCTCGGGATTGCGGCTGTTGCGGATGAAATGCCACCAGGAGTGCTTGCCTTTCAACGGCTCCGATTCCCGGCGCGCGGTGCGGAAACTGAAGCCCTCGAGCAGCATCGACACCAGCAGAATCACGATCGCGACCCCGGGTGACTCCAGTTCGTGTGGGAACCGGATCTTGTGCACCGCCTCGTTCAATGCGAACAGGCAGCCCATCGTGAACAGCACAAGCGCAACGACGAACGAATAGAAGTACCGGTTGCGCGTGTAACCGAAGGGGTGCAGTACGTCGGGCGCCTGCTCGGCCCGGTTGCGGCCGACCAGCAGCAGCGCCTCGTTGCCGGTGTCGGCGACCGAGTGCACGGCCTCGGCCAGCATGGACGACGAGCCCGTGATGAACGCGCCGATGAACTTCGCGACCATGATCCCGGCGTTCGCGCCGAGCGCGGCCAGGATCGCGATCTTGCTGTCTCCACCTTCAGCGGCCATACCGGGGCACGCTACCGTCCCCGCCCACCAACCCGCGCGACCCGCGATGCCATGTTGCCGGCGGGCCGAGAGCCGGGCCGGCTGCCGCTAGGACACCGACTGCCGGTACAGGTCGGGCTCGAGGTAGATCAGGCGGGCGAACGGGACCGCGGTGCGAACGCGTGTCTCGGCGGCATCGATGGCGTCGGCGATATCGGAAATCCCGAGGCCGGGCGCGATGGCGACCTTCGCGGCGACGAGCATTTCCTCCGGACCGATGTACTCGGACTTGAGGTGGATGACGGAGGTGATCTTCTCGCCGTCGATCAGGTTGTCGCGGATGGCGCGATCCTGTTCGGGGGTGGCGCCCTCGCCGATGAGCAGGCTCTTCATCTCGATGATGAGCACCACCGCGATGATGCCGAGGAGCACGCCGATGCACAGGGTGCCGATGCCGTCGTAGACGGGGTCGTCGGTGATCATGGTGAGTCCGACCGCACCGAAGGCCAGGATCAGACCGATCAGGGCGCCGGTGTCCTCGAGCAGCACCACGGGCAGCTCCGGGCTGCGGGAGGTGCGGATGAACCGCCACCAGCTGGCGTCACCCTTGAGCGGCCGCGACTCGCGCACCGCGGTCATGAAACTGTATGTCTCGAGGCCGATCGCGATACCGAGGATGACGATCGCGACGATCGGCTGACTCAGTTCCTCGGGGTGCTGGATCTTGTGGATGCCCTCGTAGATCGCGTATACCGAGCCGAGGGTGAACAGCACGAGCGCCACGACGAACGAATAGAAGTACCGGTTGCGCCCGTAGCCGAACTGGTGCAGTTCGTCGGCGTCCTTCGCCGCGGCACGCTGACCGAACAGCAGCAGACCCTGATTGGAGGTGTCGGCCACCGAGTGCACCGCCTCGGCCAGCATCGACGCCGATCCGGTGATCGCCGCGCCGATGAACTTGGCCACCGCGATTCCCGCATTGGCCGTCAATGCGGCGATGATCGCCTTCTTGCCGCCACCAGCCGACATCTTGTCCCCGTCCTCCCGCTTCGCCGAACACGCTTTGCTCGCAACAGCCTAAGGGGAGTGGCGCGAAAAGTTCGCCCCGACGCTAGTTCCCGTCGCCCACGCAGGCGCTGAACAGCTGCGCGGCACCGCCGAGTGCGCGCGCGCGGATGTCGGTGTCGGCCGCCGAGATCCAGGCGGCGCTGCCCGGCGCCAAGGTGAGTTCGCGCCCGTCGTGACGCAATTCGATCGTGCCGTGCGTGCACAGCACGATGCCGGGTCCGGCGTCGGCGAGGGCGACGGGTTCGGCGTCGGGCGCCAGATCGAACCGGCACAGCGCGAATTCGGGAGCCGGGGTCTGGTAGCGGACGCTGCCGTCGGGGCCGGGTTCGGGTTCGATCACCGGCAGGTCGATCGGTTCGAAGTCGAGCACGCGCAGCAACTCCGGCACGTCGACATGCTTGGGGGTGAGCCCGCCGCGCAGCACATTGTCAGAGTTGGCCATGATCTCCACGCCGACACCGCGCAGGTAGGCGTGCAGATTTCCGGCGGCGAGAAACAGGCCCTGGCCCGGTTCGAGGGTGAGCCGGTTGAGCAGCAGCGCGGCGAGCACCCCCGCATCACCGGGGTACACCTCGGCCAGTTCCAGCGCGGTGCGGACCTCGGCGGTGAACTCGCGTGGTCCGGTGCCCGACAGGTACCGCACGCATCCCTCGAGCACCGTGGGCAGCAGGGTGGCGAGGGCGGCGGGCGGCAGGGTGATCCAGGTGGTGAACAGCGTGCGTAGGCCCGCCGAATCGGGCTGGGCGGCAAGCAGTTCGGCGTACACGCTGAGACCGGGCACGTTCAGGGCGCGCAGCAGGTCGACGGTGCGCTGCGGGTCGCGGAAACCGGCGAGCGCCTCGAATCGCTCCAGCGCGACGACCAGTTCGGGTTTGTGGCTGTCGTCGCGGTAGTTGCGCAGCGGCGAGTCGAGCGGCACACCGACACGGTTCTCCCGCTGGAAACCGGCAAGCGCCTGCGCCGAACTCGGATGCGCCTGCAGCGACAGCGGTTCCTCCGCCGCGAGGATCTTCAGCAGGAACGGCAGTCGTGGACCGAAACCCTCGGCCACCGGGCCCAATTCGCGCACCGGATCGGCGGCCAATACCTCGAGCAGTGAACGCGAACTGCCGTTGGACTTCACGTGCGCGGGGTCGGCGGGGTGCGCGCCGAACCACAGTTCGGCTTCCGGATGCGCCGAGGGCACCGGTCTGCCACACAACCGAGCGAGCGCGGTGCGCGATCCCCATGCGTAAGAACGCAGCGCACCAACGAGTTCCTGCACTAGTAGCGTCCCCCGTCGTGATATCGGTCCTGGTCGCTCGCGGCCGCACCGTGCGAGCCGAGGCGAAGGTAGGCCGCGGCCATGTCGAGCCGCAGTGCGAGCACCGCCAGTTGCACGAGTTCACTGCCGTGTCCGCCCCCTGCGGCGGACGTGGCGGTCGCGCTCTCGGCGGACGGTTCCGAGCCGGGTTCGGCGAGCTGGGACTGGAGTACGTCGACATCGGCGTGCACGAGATCGGCGTCGACGAGCCCGCCGCCCGCGCCCTCGAACACGGCCAGCTTGCGGCGCGCGGCCGCCTGATCGGGGTGCACGCTGAGGGCGAGCACACGCACCCGGTCGACCGGGGCCGGACCGTCGAGTTCCTCGTCGTGGAACAGCGGATCGAAACCGGGCGCGGCGCCACCGGCCGCCTGGGCGAGCCTGCCGACGGCCGCGACCGTGTCGGCCAGATCGGCCGCCGAGGCCAGCTTGCCCGCCGACTGCAACAGCACCTCGGTGCCGTGCCCGGCCAGTTCGACCGCGGCGGGGGAGTCGCCGGCCAGGACGACACCGACGCCGTGCATGCGGGTCGCGAGGGTCTTGGCCGGGTTGTGGAACACCTCGTTGTGTGGCCCGTCGCGCAGGGCCTCGGCGTCGAGCACGTCGGCGAGCGCGGTCAGATCGGGGGTGGCGGGGACACTGCGCTGGGCGTCGATACCGCGCAGCACCGCGATGCCGACGGCGAGGAAACGCAGCAGCCGGTTGTGGTCGAGCACGGGCACGCGGGGTTCGAGCACGATCGCGCGACCGGCGGCGACCGCCCGCAGCGGGCCCTCGTTGGGGGCGGCGATCACCACTTCGGCGCTGCGCCGCACTGCCCGGTCGACGGCGTCGATCAGGCGCGGGTCGCCGGCGTCGTCACCGGCGACGAGCACCACGTCCAGCGGCCCGACCCACGGCGGCAGCGCGGTGACGGGCACGATCGGCAGTCCGGCACGGTCACCCAGGGTGGCGACCAGCAGTCCGGCTGCCCGGGCGGCCCGCCCCGATCCGGTGACGAGCACCAGGCTGCGCGGCCGCAATTGCGACAGACGTTCGATCAGTGAGGTCTCGGCGACCGCGGCGGCGGTGGCCCGTACCTGGGCCCCACCCGAGGCCGCCGACCGTAAGAAGCCGCCGGTGTCGGCCGCCTCGAGCGACGCGGCATCATCGAGGTCGAAAACCGGTGTTCCAGCGATCATCGCCGAGTCCACCTCCCCTCATCGCGCTGTGTGCTCCACGGCCGTCTGGTTCCCATGTTCCCAGTCAGGCGCGGACGATGCTCAGGATCGTTCTGCCGGTCCCCGATCATGTGGTTCCGCATCCTGGTTCCCATGTTCCCAGTCAGGCGCGGACGATGCTCAGGATCTCGGTCACGAGTGCGTTTACTTCGGCCTGCGATCCGGCCTCGACGTTGAGTCGGAGCAGGGGTTCGGTGTTGGAGGCGCGCAGGTTGAACCAGGCGTGGTCGCCCAGGTCGACGGTGACGCCGTCGAGGCGGTCCACCGACACGGTGCGGTCGGCGAAGGCCGCGAGCACGGCGGCGGTGCGGTCGGCGGCGTCGGCGACGGTCGAGTTGATCTCGCCCGAGGCCGCGTACACGTCGTAGGCGGCCATCAGTTCCGACACCGGCCGGTCGCCTTCACCGAGTGCGGCGAGCACGTGCAGCGCGGCGAGCATGCCCGAGTCGGCACCCCAGAAGTCGCGGAAGTAGTAGTGCGCGGAGTGCTCGCCACCGAATACCGCGCCGGTGGCGGCCATCTCCTGCTTGATGAACGAATGACCCACCCGCGTGCGCACCGGCTTGCCACCGAGTTCCTCGACCAGCTCGGGCACCGCGCGGGAGGTGATGAGGTTGTGGATGACGGTCGCCCCCGGCTCCTTGGCCAGCTCGCGCTGCGCGACCAAAGCCGTGATCGCCGACGGCGACACCGGCTCACCCCGTTCGTCGACGACGAAGCAACGGTCGGCGTCACCATCGAAGGCCAGGCCGATGTCGGCGCCGCTCGAGCGCACCAGCGCCTGCAGGTCGACAAGGTTCTTCGGGTCGAGGGGGTTGGCCTCGTGGTTGGGGAAGGAGCCGTCGAGCTCGAAGTACAGCGGCACGATGGTGACGGGCCCGAGCGTTCCGAGCACGGCGGGGACGGTGTGCCCACCCATGCCGTTGCCCGCGTCGACCGCGATGGTGAGCGGACGGACCTCGTCGAGATCCACCAGTTCGCGCAGGAAGCTCGCGTAGTCGGCGAGCAGATCGACGGTCGAGGCGGAACCGGTCGCACCGTCGTACGCGGGCACACCCGACACGACCTCGGCCGCGATGGTGGCGAGACCGCTGTCCTGACCCACCGGCAGCGCGTTGGCCCGGCACAGCTTGATGCCGTTGTACTTGGCGGGGTTGTGGCTGGCGGTGAACATGGCGCCCGGACAGCCGAGCCTGCCGGAAGCGAAGTACAGCTGATCGGTGGAGGCGAGCCCGATGTGCACCACATCCAGGCCCTGCCCCTGCACGCCCTGGGCGAACGCCTCGGCCAGCTCGGGGGAGGACTCCCGCATGTCATGGCCGATGACGACGCGCTCGGCGCCTTCGGCACGCATCAACCGGGCGAAAGAGGCACCCACATCGCGCACGAACCCGGCGTCGATCTGCTCGCCCACCACCCCGCGGACGTCATAAGCCTTGATCACGGCGTTCACGAGTTCGCCAGAGCGCGCGAGGGTCGTCATGCCGCAAAGCCTAGCTCACCCGCCTCGCTCCTCCGCCTCCCCGCGACTCTGGCCAGACTCGTGCACGGGGAGATTTGGGAACGCGGCAAGCTAGGAAATGTGGGCAGGTCAGCCCGTTCCCGGTGAGTTACCCATGTGCTTGCGAGATCAGGCGTAGCCGAACTGCCCCTACGGGGCTTTGGCCGGACTCGGGCACGGCGGGGGGCGTCGGCGGGTATACCGAGTGGTGCTTGGCCCGAATTCACAACGCCGGGATCTCGCAAGCACATGGGTAACTCCCCGGGCACGGGCTCCGGTGACCCAGCACGTGAGTCTGGCCGCCAACGCAGGTCTCTCCGCGCTCGAGTCCGGCCTGAAGTCGCGGGGAGGCGGGACAGCGGCGGGTGAGCTTATGGGTCGGGGAGGACTCGTAGGTGGCCGCGGCGGCCGGTGCGGGCTTGGCGGGGGGCCGGGGTGGCGGTGTCGCGGTAGCCGGGCTGGTCAGGTTCGGCGGGGCGGCGGCGTAGGCCTGCTTCGCGAACGGCTTCGGCCAGGGCGGTCAGATCGTCGTCGTCGGGGGTGCTGGAGGAGAAGCCGCCCTCGTGGCGCACCAGTTCCCAGCCCTTCGGGGCGGTGATGCGGCAGGCGTGGGTTTCGCACAGATCCCAGGAATGCGGTTCGGCGACGGTGGCCAGGGGTCCGACGACGGCGGTCGAGTCGGAGTACACATACGTCAGCGTCGCTACAGCCGGGTTCTTGCAGCCGGGTCGGCAGCAACGACGCATAGGGATCACGACGTCGAGATTAACCCTCCCGCCCACAAAAGTGGATACGGACACGCGGTGACGAGGGCGTCGTTCTCGCGCGCCGCTACTCCGGTTCGGGGTCGATCAGGTCGGGATCGACACCCAAGTAGGTCGCGATCTGCTGCACCAGCACCTCGCGCAACAGCTCGACGAGATCGTCGGGATCGGCGGCGCGCAGCTCGAGCGGCTTGCGGAAGAGCACCACCCGCGCGCGGGTGGCGGCACCGTGACGGTCGACGCCTGCGGGGATGAGCCGGGAAAGCGGGACCGGCCCGTCGGCGACGACCTCGTCCGGCCAGGTGACCGAATCAGGATGCAGCGGACGGATTTTCGGCACATCGTCGACGGCGATGTCGAGTTTGGTGAGCCGGTCGTGCCAGCGGGTGTCCAGCGGTGCGAAGGCCTCGAGCACCAGCCGGTCGAATTTCTGCCCGCGCGTGCGCCAGGCGGGCACCGTAGGGGGGAGCATGGGGCCACGGACACCGCGACCGCGGCGGGTCACCGAACGAGCGGTCGGCGCCGGAAGATGTCGCCGGGAACGTGCCATGGGTACTTCGCCTCTCTCGCCTGACCGGTAAACGGGCGTTCGCCCGGAGACACCGACGTACTGCGCCTGCGTGGCTCCGGGCCAGGCCTGGAGAGTCTACTTTCGAACAGTCACTTATCCGATTCCGCGCTTCAGCCTGCGACGCTCTCGTTCCGAGAGACCGCCCCAGATGCCGAAACGTTCGTCATGCGCCAGCGCGTATTCCAGGCACTGGTCACGCACTTCACAGCCCAAGCAGATGCGCTTGGCCTCACGGGTCGAGCCGCCCTTCTCCGGGAAGAACGCCTCGGGGTCGGTCTGAGCGCAGAGGGCACGTTCCTGCCACTGCTCTTCGATCGACTCGAACATTTCGTCGAAGCCCGTGACGACCAGACTCAGCCGGGGGGCCGCGACTTCGCTTGCCGCGTCCGGTTCCGGCCAGCTCGTTTCAGCGCAGACAGCGTGAGCTGCGCCTGCTGTGGAATCGGTCGGCGAGACCAGGTTTTCGGTCATCGTTCCGCCTCCTCACTATGTGTTAGCGCAGAATGATTTCCGTCGGATCAACTAGAACCCCGACGGCCCAACACCGCGACGTAGTCTCGCGGGCTTCCCCGAGCCTGCCTTCCGGCGCGCCGGCACCCTCTCGCAAACGCCCCCGCGCTATGTCTTCTCGCGGTGACCGGAATGACATGTCTGTGATTAGACACGCCGCACTTGCCGGTGGTCAACCCGCCGTCACCCTTCCGTTACACTCCGGACCCGCCTTTCGTGTTGATCTTGTTATGTGCCGTGGCAAATGACCAGCAACTTTGTTCTTCAGCACGGGGAAACAACCCGGCAACCGGCACCACTTAGGCTGTGTCCCTGTGACTGCACAACACGCGGTGCGCGAGCCCAAGATCGCCGTTCTCGTCGGTGGTGTCGGGGGTGCACGGTTCCTCCTCGGCATCAGGCAGCTGCTGCCCGACGCTGATATCTCGGCCATCGTCAACGTCGGTGACGACGTCTGGATGCACGGCCTCCGCATCTGTCCCGACCTCGACACCTGCATGTACACCCTCGGTGGTGGCATCGATCCCGAACGTGGCTGGGGCCACGCGAACGAGACCTGGCACGCCAAGGAGGAACTGGCGAAATACAACGCCAAGCCCGATTGGTTCGGGCTCGGCGATCGCGATATCGCCACTCACCTCATTCGCACCGAGATGTTGCGCGCCGGATTTCCGCTGTCCGCGGTCACCGAAGCGCTGTGCAATCGGTGGCAGCCGGGTGTGAAACTCATTCCGGCTACCGACGACCGCTGCGAAACACACGTGGTGGTCAGCGATCCCGACAATGCTGGCGAACGTCGCGCGATCCACTTCCAGGAATGGTGGGTGCGGTACCGCGCGGCGCTTCCGACACACGGATTTGCCTCGATCGGCGCCGAACAAGCCTCTCCCGCACCAAATGTGACCGATATCATAGCCTCGGCTGACGCCGTGTTGCTCGCCCCCTCGAACCCCGTCGTGAGCATCGGATCGATCCTCGCCGTGCCCGGTATCCGCGGCGCGTTGCGCACCACCGAAGCCAAGGTCGTCGGCCTGTCTCCGGTGATCGACGGAAAGCCGTTGCGCGGCATGGCCGATGAGTGCCTGAAGGTGATCGGGGTGGATTCGACGGCCGAAGGAGTCGGCAGGCATTACGGCGCCCGCTCGGCCACCGGCATCCTCGACGGCTGGCTCGTCCACTCCACCGACACCGCCGAGGTGCCCGGTGTGGAGGTGCGCAGCGTGCCGCTGCTGATGTCCGATCCCGAGGCGACGGCCGAAATGGCCCGTGCCGCACTCGAACTGGCGGGGGTGAAGGCGTGAGCACGCCGACCGACCACGCGGCGGGCGAACTGCGGATCCTGCCGGTCACCGGTCTGCCGGAGTTCCGGCCCGGCGACGACATCGCCGAACACCTTGTGGCACAGGCGCCCTGGCTCGCCGACGGCGACATCCTCGTGGTGACGAGCAAGATCGTCTCCAAGGCCGAGGGCCGCATCGTCGCCGCCCCGACCGACCCCGAGGAACGCGACGCTGCCCGCCGCGAACTCGTCGACGCCGAGGCGGTGCGGGTGCTCGCGCGCAAAGGCCGCACCCTCATCACCGAGAACCGGCTCGGCATCGTGCAGGCCGCCTCCGGTGTCGACGGCTCCAATGTGGCCGAGGGCGAATTGGTGCTGCTCCCGGTGGATCCCGACGCCAGCGCCAAAGCGCTGCGCGCGGCTGTCGCCCAGCGGCTCGGCGTCGACGTGGCCGTGGTCGTCACCGACACGATGGGCCGCGCCTGGCGCAACGGCCAGATCGACGCGGCCATCGGCGCGGCCGGCCTGCGCGTGCTGCACGACTACGCGGGCGCGGTCGACGGACAGGGCAACGAACTGCAGGTCACCCAGGTGGCCGTCGCCGACGAACTGGCCGCCGCCGCCGACCTGGTGAAGGGCAAGCTCGGCGCGGTGCCGATCGCGGTGGTTCGTGGTCTGCCGACCGTGGACGACGGCTCCACCGCGGCGTCGCTGCTGCGCGGCGGGGTGGACGACCTGTTCTGGCTCGGCACCGCCGAAGCGATCGAGCTCGGCCGTAAACAGGCTGTGCCCCTTCGCCGTTCGGTGCGCGCGTTCAGCGACGAGCCGGTCGACCCGGAACGGCTCAGGGCCGCCGTCGCCGCCGGTCTCACCGCCCCGGCTCCGCACCACACCCGGCCGGTGCGCTTCGTCTGGCTGCGCGATCGCGACGTGCGTGCCCGGCTGCTCGCCGCCATGGCCGACAAGTGGCGTGCCGATCTCGCGGCCGACGGCCTCGACCCGGAGCGGATCGAACGTCGCGTCGCGCGGGGGCAGATCCTGGCCGACGCGCCGGAGGTGGTGATCCCGTTCTGCGTGCCCGACGGTGCGCACGACTACCCGGACGCGCGTCGTCAGGCGGCCGAGCAGACGATGTTCACCGTCGCCGTCGGTGCCGCCGTGCAGGGTCTGCTCGTGGCGCTGGCCGCCGACGGACTCGGCAGCTGCTGGATCGGCTCGACGATCTTCGCACCGGAGGTGACCCGCGAGGTCCTCGGTCTCGCGGACGACTGGAATCCGTTGGGCGCCATCGCTATCGGGAATCCGCTGGAGACGCCCGAGCCGCGCACGGTCGGCGATCCCGGCCCCGGTCTGGTCGAACTGTGAACCGCACAGCGACGGCGTGCGGCCACGGTCGGCGACGCCGACCCGTATCGGGTCGAACTGTGAGCCGTTCGGGGGCGGCACGCAGCTACGGTCGGCGCGCTGTCGCCCGCCCGGCCGTGAGCAGGCCGGTGACGGCGCGGCGCCCGGTGCGTCTCGGTGCGGAGACGCCGTCATGAGCGCCGAATCGCTGCACGCCTCCGCGACCGAACTGCTCAACTCCTGGAAACCACCCACCGACGCGGATTCCTCACTGCGCGAAGCGATGCTGGCGTTTCTCGGGTCGGCACCGCGCGGCTGTCTGCGCGAGCACGCGCCCGGCCACATCACCGCTTCGGCGATCGTGCTGTCGCATGACCGTCGCGAGGTGCTCCTCACCCTGCACCCGCGCGTGGGCCGCTGGATCCAGCTCGGCGGCCATTGCGAGCCCGGCGACGACACCGTCGCCGACGCCGCCTTGCGCGAGGCCGTCGAGGAATCCGGTATCCCCGACCTGTCGCTGATGCCCGGTCTCTACGGTGCGCAGGCGCATCCGATCACCTGTTCGCTCGGTGTGCCGACGCGTCATCTGGACCTGTTGTTCGAGGTCATCGCCCCGCCCGGTGCGGTCCCGGTGCGCAGCGCCGAATCCACCGATCTGCGGTGGTGGCCGGTCGACGGGCTACCACCTGGCGCCGACGTGGCGCTGAAAGCCTGACCCCTCGCTGACCGGCGATCGTGGCGGCCGCATCCGAACGGATGTGGCCGCCTTTTCCGTTATCTCCCCGTTATCCACTTTACAAATTCACAAATTTGTCTAGACACCGACCGGAGGAGCGGCCTATCGTCTGTGACAGAGAGTTACGCACATCACACGTGTGAGATGTGCCTCAGGATGGAGACAACGATGTCCACCGACGCCAACCCGTCCGAACGGACGGCAGCGCCACCGCAATGGCGCGATTCCAAGCGATATCTCTGGCTATGGGGCCTGTTCGCCCCCACCGGACTGTTCACGATCGCGATCCCTATGATCTGGGGAATCAACCAGCTCGGCTGGCACCGCCTGGCCGAAGTGCCGTTCTGGCTCGGCCCGATCCTGATCTACATCGTGATCCCGCTGGCCGACCTGTTGTTCGGTCCCGACGGCGACAACCCGCCCGACGAGGTCATGGAACAGCTGGAGAACGACAAGTACTACCGCTACCTGACCTACCTGTACCTGCCGTTCCAGTACGCCTCGCTGATCTTCGCCTGCTACATCATCACCGCCGACAACCTGCACTGGCTCGGCTTCCCCGGCGGCGCCAACGTGGTCGACAAGATCGGCATCGCGATCAGCGTCGGCATGATCGGCGGCATCGGGATCAACACCGCGCACGAACTGGGCCACAAGAAGGTCGAATTGGAGCGCTGGCTCTCGCGTATCGCGCTGGCCCAGTCGTTCTACGGGCACTTCTACATCGAGCACAACCGTGGTCACCACGTGCGGGTCGCCACCCCCGAGGACCCGGCGAGTTCGCGTCTCGGCGAGACCTTCTGGGCCTTCTGGCCGCGCACCGTCTGGGGCAGCCTGCGCTCGGCCTGGCACCTCGAGAAGGAACGGCTCGCCCGCCTGGACAAGGGTCCGTGGACATTGCGCAACGACGTGCTCAACGCCTGGGCGATGTCGGTGGTGCTGTGGCTCGGGCTGATCCTGGCGTTCGGTATCGAGGTGCTGCCGTACCTGATCCTGCAGGCGGTGATCGGATTCAGCCTGCTCGAGTCGGTGAACTACCTCGAGCACTACGGCCTGGTCCGGCAGAAGACGCCGAGCGGGCGCTACGAGCGGCCCGCCCCCGAACACAGCTGGAACAGCGACCACCTGGTCACCAACATCTTCCTCTACCACCTGCAGCGCCACAGCGACCATCACGCCTACCCGACCCGTCGCTACCAGACGCTGCGCAGCTGGGACGGCGCGCCGAACCTGCCGAGCGGTTACGCCAGCATGATCCTGCTGAGCTACTTCCCGCCGATCTGGCGCAAGGTGATGGACAAGCGGTTGCTCGCGCACTACGGCGGTGATGTCACCTTGGCCAATATCGAGCCCAAGCGCCGCGAGCAGGTGCTGGCGAAGTATGGAACGGAGGCGCCGTGAGTGCGTACAAATGCCCCGTCTGTGATTATGTCTACGACGAAGCCGAAGGCGCTCCGCGCGAAGGTTTTCCGGCGGGTACCCCGTGGTCGGCGGTGCCGGACGACTGGTGCTGTCCGGACTGCGGAGTGCGGGAGAAGATCGATTTCGAGGCGGTAGGAGTAGCGCGATGACCGAATACAAGCTCTACCAGTGCGCTCAGTGCGGATTCGAATACGACGAAGCGCAGGGCTGGCCCGACGACGGCATCGCCCCCGGCACCCGCTGGGACGACATCCCCGACGACTGGACCTGCCCGGACTGCGGTGCCCGCAAATCCGATTTCTTCATGGTCGAGATCGAACGTTCGTGAGCGCGACGCGCCAGGGTGCGCGTCCGCCGTACCAGGAGGCCGCGCGCGAACTACTGCGCACCTCGGTCCTGGACTCCATGCGCGAGCTGCTCACCGAACGGGACTGGTCCAAGATCACCCTCGGTGACGTGGCCGCCAGGGCCGGGGTGAGCAGGCAGACGCTCTACAACGAGTTCGGGTCGCGCGCGGGCCTTTCCCAGTCCTACGCGCTTCGCCTGGCCGACTCCCTCGTCGACCAGGTGCGCGACGCGATCCACCGGCACGTCGGCGACGCGCACGAGGCCATCCGCGACGGCATGACCGGCTTCTTCTTCGCCGCCGCGGCCGACCCGCTGGTCCGATCGCTGCTCGCCGGGGAGATGAAGCCCGATCTGCTGCGGCTCATCACCCTCGACGCGGGCCCCCTGCTCGAACACGCCACCGCGCGGCTGGCCGACGTCTTCCAGCACAGCTGGGTGAACGCCACCGACACCGAGGCCGATGTCCTCGCGCACGCGCTGGTGCGCATCGCGCTGAGTTACATCCCCAATCCGCCGGTCCCCGAACGCGATGCACCCGCTGAGATGGCGGCGTTGCTGAGTCCCTATGTGGAGGCGATTGTTCAGGCACGCGGTATTCGCCCCTAGACGGAGTGGGACGGATCACTATAAGGGGTGATCAGCTCTTATTCGCGGTGATGTAACCATCACCACGTTTGAGGAGCGGCCGCTGTGTAACGTGCCCATGGTCTGTCAGTATTCACATCCGTCGGCAGTTGGTCTTTTTGTAGCGGAGCGGGTGTGCAAACGGTTGGCAAACCGGGGGGTTTTCGTGATCCCAAACGGTATCTCTGGGCTCTCGGGCTGATCGCGCCGGCGTGCGCGCTGCTGCCCTCCCAGCTCGTGTACCGCACCGGCGCCGAAGCGTTCTGGTGGATCGGTCCCGTCATCGTGCTGATCGCGATTCCCGTCCTGGACTGGATCGTCGGCGAGGACGGCAACAACCCCCGCGACGAGGATTACGAGGCGCTCTCGCGCGACCGCTACTACCGCTGGTGCACCTATCTGTTCCTGCCCATCCAGCTCATCGGCCTGCTGCTGGCCTGCGCGATGTGGGCGGGCAACGACCTCGATGTCGTCGACAAGCTCGGTCTGGCCACCACGGTCGGTTTCGTCAGCGGCATCGGCATCAACGCCGCCCACGAATTGGGTCACCGGGTGGAGCGTGCTGAAAGATTGCTGTCGAAGATCGCGCTCGCCCAGTCGGGGTACGGCCACTTCTTCGTCGAACACAACCGCGGCCATCACGCGCGGGTCGCGACACCCGAGGATCCGGCGAGTGCCCGCATGGGTGAGTCGCTGTGGGAGTTCTTGCCGCGCAGCGTGATCGGTGGCTTCCGCTCCGCCGTCCAGCTGGAGCGCGCACGCCTGGCCAGGAAGGGTCTCGGCTGGTGGAACCCCGGCAACCAGATCCTGCAGGCGTGGTCGATGTCGGTGCTGCTGTTCGGTTCGCTGGTGTTGATCTTCGGGCTCGCGATCGTGCCCTGGCTGGCCCTGCAGGCGGTGATCGGGGTGATGCTGCTCGAGACCGTCAACTACGTCGAGCACTACGGACTGCTGCGCGCGCGCAAGCCCAACGGGCGCTACGAACGCTGCTCCCCGCGTGACAGCTGGAACTCCGATCGCCTGGTCACCAACATCTTCCTGTTCCATCTGCAGCGCCACAGCGACCACCACGCCAACCCCGGCCGCCGCTACCAGACCCTGCGCAGCACCAGTGAGTCACCGCAGCTGCCCGCCGGATACGCGACCATGATCCTGCTCGCGGCCGTGCCACCCCTGTGGCGTGCGGTGATGGACCCCCGGGTGGCCGCCCATTACGGCGGTGATCTCAGCCTGGCGAACGTGGCGCCGGTCAAACAACGACGGTTGCTGGCCAGATACCGCGCCCCCGCCTGACTCCGACCTGGGCGGAGGCGGGAACAGGGGCGGCCGCAGACGGTAGCCTTGCCTGCGTGACGACCTCAGAACTCTCCCCGCGCACCGAGCTCACCGCTGACGTCCGCAACGGCATCGATTACAAGGTGGCAGATCTGTCGCAGGCCGAATTCGGCCGCAAAGAGATCCGCCTGGCCGAGCACGAGATGCCGGGCCTGATGGCGCTGCGCCGTGAATACCACGACGTGCAGCCGCTGAAGGGCGCCCGTATCTCCGGTTCCTTGCACATGACGGTGCAGACCGCTGTCCTGATCGAAACGCTTGTCGACCTCGGCGCGCAGGTTCGCTGGGCGTCGTGCAACATCTTCTCCACCCAGGACCACGCCGCCGCCGCGGTCGTCGTCGGCCCGCACGGCACCGTCGACGAGCCCAAGGGTGTGCCGGTCTTCGCGTGGAAGGGCGAGACCCTCGAGGAGTACTGGTGGGCCGCCGAGCAGATGCTCACCTGGCCGGGCGAGCCCGCCAACATGATCCTCGACGACGGCGGTGACGCCACCATGCTCGTGCTGCGCGGCGCGCAGTTCGAGAAGGCCGGGGTCGTCCCGCCCGCCGACGAGGAGCATTCCGCCGAGTACACGGTGTTCCTGAACCTGCTGCGCGAGAGCCTCGAGCGCGACAAGACCAAGTGGGGCACCATCGCCGACTCGGTCAAGGGTGTCACCGAGGAGACCACCACCGGTGTGCTTCGCCTGTACCAGTTCGCGGCCGCGGGTGAGCTGGTGTTCCCGGCGATCAACGTCAACGACTCGGTCACCAAGTCCAAGTTCGACAACAAGTACGGCACCCGCCACTCCCTCATCGACGGCATCAACCGCGGCACCGATGTGCTCATCGGCGGCAAGAAGGTGCTGATCTGCGGTTACGGCGACGTCGGCAAGGGCTGTGCGGAGTCGCTGGCCGGTCAGGGCGCGCGCGTGCAGGTCACCGAGATCGACCCGATCAACGCCCTGCAGGCGCTGATGGACGGTTACGACGTGGTCACCGTGGAGCAGGCGATCGGCGACGCCGACATCGTCATCACCTCCACCGGCAACAAGGACATCATCACCCTCGACCACATGAAGGCGATGAAGGATCACGCGATCCTCGGCAACATCGGCCACTTCGACAACGAGATCGATATGGCCGCCCTCGAGCGTTCGGGCGCGACCCGGATCAACATCAAGCCGCAGGTCGACGAGTGGACCTTCGAATCGGGTAAGTCGATCATCGTGCTGTCGGAAGGCCGCCTGCTCAACCTGGGCAACGCCACCGGCCACCCGTCGTTCGTCATGTCGAACAGCTTCTCCAACCAGGTCATCGCCCAGATCGAGCTGTGGACCAAGCCGGAGGAGTACGACAACGAGGTCTACCGCCTGCCCAAGCACCTCGACGAGAAGGTCGCCAAGATCCACGTCGAGGCCCTCGGTGGCACCCTGACCAAGCTCACCAAGGACCAGGCCGAGTACATCGGCGTGGACGTGGAAGGCCCGTACAAGCCGGACCACTACCGCTACTGAGTCCGTCACGCGAGGGCCCGTCGATCACCTGATCGACGGGCCCTCGCGCCGTTTCGGCCAGGTCGACGGCCGCTCGTTCAGCCGATGATGTAGCCCTCGCACAGGATGTTGTGCGCGCTCGATCCCGCCAACAGCGACAGGCTGCACAGGAGACCGGGCGTCGCCGGATCGTTCGCCGTACCACTGGTGATGGCGTTGCTCCCGGTGATGACCCCTTGCCCGGAGCCGCTCATGACCAGTTCGTTCAACAGCGGCGCCACGGCATCGGAGCCGGTGGTCGTATCGGCGGCGGTAGCCGGCCCACAGGTAACGGCGGTGGCGACGGCGAAGGCTCCCGCCGCGAGGGCGAGCGTGCGTGTGTTCATGATTGGCCGTTCGATCGAGGGTCGGTTGATTCGTCGACTGTCGTAGTCGGGTGAGCGTCGCGACAGACCGCAGTTTCTGGGGGTGCGGCCCGCGTGAGTCACAGGCCGCACCCGAAAGGTCAGCTCAACAGCAAGCAGAGCGGGAGGGGTACGACGACTTCCAGCAGGAGGCAGCCTGCCAGTTCGGCCGAGCCGCGGGCGGCCGACCCCGCGGCGGCGGAGCCCGCGGATGCGGAGCCGGAGAGCAGACCTGGGTTGTTGTGGTGACCGTGGCGAATCGGGTCGACGGGGGCGGCCGAGGCGGTGCCCGCGCCGGCGAGGGCGAGTCCGAGAGCCGTGGCGGCGACGGCGGTGTGCAGGGCGATGTGTGAGCGCATGGTGACTCCTGGGTAGAACAGACTCTGAAATGAAAACACCTCACAATCTCGGAATGGGCCGGAATCGCCGGAGCGGCTCGTGTCGAAGGGCGTGGCACGCGGCGCGGTAATCTCACGGCATGGGTGTGTTGATCGCGGTGGAAGGGCTCGACGGAGCGGGTAAACGCACGCTCATCGACGGGCTCGTCGACGAACTGTCCGCGAAAGGACTTCGCGCGGGCAGTCTCGCCTTTCCGCGATACGGCCGATCGATACACGCCGACCTCGCGGCCGAGGCATTGCGCGGGTCGCACGGCGATCTCGCCGGCTCGATCAACGCCATGGCGATCATGTTCGCCCTGGATCGCGCCGACGCTAGCGCGGAGCTGTCGAACCTGTTGGACGCCAACGACATCGTGATCCTCGATCGCTGGGTCGCCTCCAACGCCGCCTATTCCGCGGCCCGCGCCGTGCAGGACGCCGACGGCGAAATCGTCGCCTGGGTGGGCGATCTGGAATACGGTAGGCTCGGGCTCCCGGTGCCCGACCTCACCGTGCTCATCGATGTCGGCACCGACGTGGCCGCCGAACGTGCCCGTCGCCGTGGCGAACTCGACACCGCACGCGCCCTCGACGCCTACGAGAAGGACAGCGGTCTACAGCAGCGCACCGGCGAGGTCTATCGTGAACTGGCCGACCGCGATTGGTTCGGCCGGTGGTGGACATACCGATCCGAACACGACCGGCCCGCCCTGCTCACTGTGTGCACGGAAATTCTTGCCGGATAAGGTTGGATAAGCGACGGGTTCACACCATTAATGGCGTGGCGGCCCGATCCTGGCCTGGAAGATGACAACATAGGATTATGAAGCCCAAGATTCTGGTCGTCGACGACGATATGGCACTCGCTGAGATGCTGACCATCGTCTTGCGCGGGGAAGGGTTCGACCCGCACGTGGTCGGCGACGGCACGCAGGCCCTGTCGGCGGTGCGGGAGATCCGCCCCGACCTGGTTTTGCTGGACCTGATGCTGCCCGGCATGAACGGCATCGACGTATGCCGCGTGCTGCGGGCCGATTCCGGCGTTCCGATCGTGATGCTCACCGCCAAGACCGACACCGTCGATGTGGTCCTCGGTCTCGAGTCCGGTGCCGACGATTACATCGTCAAGCCGTTCAAGCCCAAGGAACTCGTCGCCCGCGTGCGTGCGCGACTGCGCCGCACCGAGGACGAACCGGCGGAGCTGCTCTCGATCGCCGACATCGTCATCGACGTGCCCGCGCACAAGGTGACCCGCGGTGGCACACAGATCTCGCTCACCCCACTGGAGTTCGACCTGCTGGTGGCGCTCGCGCGCAAACCGCGTCAGGTGTTCACCCGCGAGGTGCTGCTCGAACAGGTGTGGGGTTACCGGCACGCCGCCGACACCCGCCTGGTGAACGTGCACGTGCAGCGGCTGCGCGCCAAGGTCGAGAAGGATCCGGAGAACCCGGAGATCGTGCTCACTGTGCGTGGCGTCGGATACAAGGCCGGACCGCCGTGATCGGTCGCTGTGAGGCGCCGCGGTGACCGACGGGCTCATCGCGCGGCTGCGGCGGTGGGCGACCCCGGTGCTCGACTGGTTCCAGACCATCGGCACCGCGCTGGGTCACCTGTGGCGTCGCTCGCTGCAATTGCGGGTCATCGTTTCCACGCTGACTCTCTCCCTCATCGTGATCACGATCCTCGGGGTCGTGCTGACCGGTCAGATCACCGACCGGCTCCTCGAAGCCAAGATCAACGCGGCGGTCGAGGAGATGGATCGTGCCCGCAGCACGATCGAGAACGAGCTGAGCGGTGTCGAGGGCGCCAACAGCCGCCAGCAGCAACTGGCCGACGCGCGCAGCGCGCTGTCCAGCCGGGGCGGCACGGGGCAATCCACGGGCGCCGCCGGTAGTTTCGACTCCGCGCTGGCCATGGTCGGTGGCACCCCGCCGCAGGAGATCACCACCGATCTCATCTCCGAGGTGCCACAGGAACTGCGCCGATTCGTGCAGCGCAGCCAGGTGTCCTACCAGTTCACCACCGTCGCCGACCCGGACGGCTACCGTGGCCGCGCGCTGATCATCGGCAGCCCGAGCGCCGAGATCGCGACCCTCGAGATCTACCTGATCTTCCCGCTGGCCAGCGAGGAGTCGAGCCTGTCGCTGATGCGCGGCACGATGCTCATCGGTGGCGTGGTCCTGCTGGTGTTGCTCGCCGCGATCACCGCGCTGGTCACCCGGCAGGTGGTGCTGCCGATCCGTTCGGCCGCGCGCATCGCCGGTCGCTTCGCCGACGGCAGGCTGAAGGAACGCATGCTGGTGCGCGGCGAGGACGACATGGCGCGGTTGGCGCAGGCGTTCAACGAGATGGCCGAGAGCCTGTCGAACCAGATCACCCAGCTCGAGGAATTCGGCAATCTGCAGCGCCGGTTCACCTCCGACGTCAGCCACGAGCTGCGCACCCCACTCACCACCGTGCGCATGGCCGCCGACCTCATCCACGGTTCCAGCGACGATCTCGATCCCGCGCTCGCGCGCAGCTCCGAACTGCTCGTCAACGAACTCGACCGGTTCGAAGGTCTGCTCAACGACCTCCTGGAGATCTCCCGGCACGACGCCGGTGTGGCCGAACTCCAGGTGGAGTCCCTCGACGTGCGGATGTGCGCGCGGGCCGCGATCACGACCGTGCGGCATCTGGCCAAGGACGCCGGGGTAGAGCTGGTCGTCGACCTGCCGGAGGAACCGGTGGTCGCCGAGGTCGATCCGCGCCGCGTGGAGCGGGTGCTGCGCAATCTGCTCGCCAACGCGATCGACCACTCCGAGGGCAAACCGGTCCTGATCCGGATGCGCGGCGACGCCGAGGCCAATGCCGTGGCGACGGTCGTGCGCGATCAGGGTGTCGGTCTGCGACCGGGGGAGGAGAAGCTGGTGTTCAACCGGTTCTGGCGCTCGGACCCCTCGCGGGTGCGCCGCTCCGGCGGCACCGGTCTCGGCCTGTCGATCAGTGTCGAGGACGCCAACCTGCACGAGGGCCGACTGGAGGCCTGGGGCGATCCGGGCGTCGGCGCCAGCTTCCGGTTGCTGCTGCCGATGGTCCGCGGCCGCAAACTCGGCCCGAGCCCGCTGGCGCTGGAACCGATGCTGCGCAAGGTGCCCGCGTTACCCGAGGCCGAGCCGGAACCCGAGGTCCTCGACATCCAGCGCGACAACGCCGCCGACGACAACGAGGAAGCCGCAGCGACCGAGACCGGAGACCGAGAGTCATGAGCAACGCGGGTGGTGTTCGCAAGGGTGTGGGGCTGTTCGCCCTCGTCTGCCTGCTCGTCCTCACCGGGTGTGCGAGCCTGCCCGAATCGTCGGCGCCGCAGGCCCTCGGCACCATCGAGCGCGAACCCACGTCGGCGGGCCCGCCGCCGCCGGAGCCCGGCCGCGATCCCGACCTGCTGGTCGGCGATTTCCTCGGTGCCAGCGCCGACCCGGCCAACCGGCACGCCGCCGCCCGCCAGTACATGCGCGACGACACGGCGGGCGAGTGGAACGACGAGGCGAGCATCACCATCGTCGATCGGCCCGACACGCTGCGCGAATCGCGCACCGGCGACCGGGCGACGTATGTGGTGCGCGCCCGCAAGGTCGGTGAGCTGAGCCGCGACGGCGTCTACCGCGCCACCGACGGCATGCTCGAGAACAAGATCGAGATGAGCAAGGTCGACGGGGAATGGCGCATCACCGACCTGCCCGACGGTGTCGTGATGGCTTCGGCGTCGTTCGCGAGCACCTACCAGCGCTACATCCTGTATTACTTCGACAGCACCGCCCAGCTGCTCGTGCCGGATCCGCGCTGGCTCTCGGTGCCACGAGGTCAACTCACCGAGCGGCTCGTCGGCCTGCTCAGCGGCGGCCCACAGTCGGCCATCGCCGGGGTTGTCCGCAATCTGCTCGCCCCGCCGACCGCGGTGCGCAGCCCGATCACCAAGGCGGAGAACGACCCCGGCGAGGTGGGTGTCGGAATCGGTGGGGTGCGTATCGATTTCGGTGGGATCGGGACGCTCGATCAACGTGGTCGCGAACTGCTGGCCGCCCAGGTGGTGACGACGCTGTCGCGCGCCGACATCCTCGGCCCGTATGTGTTGCTCGCCGACGGCAAACCCCTCGACGAACGCTTCGCGAGCGGCTGGTCGGTCGCCGATGTCGACCAGTTCAGTGCGGCGGCGCCCGGCGGGAACAAGATCGGGCTGCACGCACTGCGCAACGGCACCCTCGTGCAGGTGACACCGGACGGGATCGTCGCGCCCAGTGGGGCCTTCGGGGAGGCGACCAACCTGCAGTCGGTCGGCATCTCGTCGGACGGCCAGTTCGTCGCCGCCGTCGCCGACACCGGAAGGCCCGCACCGGAACCGGGCCGCACCCTGCTGATCGGCAACTACGGTGCGGGCGCGTTCGGTGTGGTCGAGGCGGCGAGTATCGCCCGGCCGTCCTGGACCATGGACGGTGGCGCCGCGTGGACCGTCCTCGACGAGCAACGGGTGGTGCGTGCGGTCACCGATCGCGCCACCGGCAATGTGTCGCTGCAGGACGTGGACACCGCGGGGCTGTTCGAAGGCGCGGGTGCGCCGCGACTGCCGATCACCGAGGTTGTCGTCTCGCGGACCGGTGTGCGGGCCGCGCTGATCGCCGACGGCAAGGTGTACGTGGCGGTGATCGAACGCAGGCCGGACGGCAAGTACGCGCTCACCTCCGCACTGCCGGTGGCGATCGGTCTGAGCACGCCAGCGGTGTCGCTGAGCTGGATCACCGGCGACACCCTCATGGTCGCCAGGGAAGGCAATGTCGACCCGGTGTTCACCGTGTCCATCGACGGTTCCCAGTTCACGCCGGTGACCTCGCAGAACCTGACTCCGCCGGTCCGGGTGGTCACGGCGACGCAGTCGACCCAGTACGTCGCCGATTCCCGCGCGGTGCTGCAACTGCAGACCGCCGACCCCACCCGAACCGACCGCTTCTGGCGCGAGGTGCCCGGGCTCACCGGCGAAGGCGTGGTCCCGGTCCTGCCGACCTGAATCTGTCGGTACCCGCTGTCATGCTCACCGGCTATGAAGGCTCTGCTCGATCTCGTGCTGCCGGTCCGCTGCGGCGGCTGTGCGCTGGCGGGCACGCCCTGGTGCGGCGCGTGCGCGGCCGAGTTGACGACGGGTCCGGTGCGGGTACGCCCACGAACCGACCCCGGTGTTCCGTGCTGGGCACTTCGCCCCTATCGCGGTCCGGCCAAGCGCGCGGTGCTGGCGGCCAAGGAGCACGGCCGACGAGACCTGGCCGACCCGCTCGGCGCCGCACTCGCCGCGGCATTGGCCCGGTTACGGTCCGCTGACCGCCCGCTGGTGCTGATTCCGGCGCCCACCCGAACCTCGGCCGCCCGCAGCCGCGGCGGCGATCCCGTAGCCCGTTCTACGGCTTGTGCGGCAAGGTGGCTGATCGATTGCCGGACGGTCGGTCTGCTTCGTATGAGGCCCGGTGTCCGCGACTCCGTCGGGCTGGGCACGCGCGAGCGTGTACACAATCTCGCGCACAAGATCATCGCCGTGACCCCGGCCACCGCGCGGGCACCAATTCCGGCGAATGCCGAGGTAGTGCTGGTCGACGACGTGTTGACCACCGGCGCCACCGCCACCGAATCGATACGTGTTCTTAGCCGGATCGGCATACGTCCGTGCGCTGTTTTGGTGACCTGTGCGGCTTGACTCAGCGAAATTTGCGTGAACAGTGGCGGACTCGTCCGTGGCGGACTAGCGTCGCGAACACACACCGAACCACAGCTTCTGGGAGGTGGCGCCGCGAACTCTGGTGTCGAGCGATTCCCGATCGGCACAGCTCAATCCCGCCGCACTCGCTCTGGTGTGCGGCCATATCCGGGAGGTACTCGCGTGACGACTTCTGCACGGGCATCAGTGCACGATGCTGACCCTTCGGCACTGGAGGACAGTGCCACCGACTCGACTCGGACACCCCACTCGGAAGTGGTGGTCTCCGGTCGCAATGTCGAAGTACCCGACCACTATCGAATCTATGTCTCGGAGAAGCTCTCCCGGCTGGAGCGCTTCGATCCGTCGATCTTCCTCTTCGATGTGGAGCTGTTCCACGAGCGCAACCGTCGTCAACGCAAGGCCTGCCAGCGCGTCGAGATCACCGCACGCGGGCGTGGCCCGATCGTGCGTGCCGAAGCGTGCGCCGACAGCTTCTATGCCGCGTTCGAGTCGGCATCACAGAAGATCGAGAGCAGGCTGCGCAGGTCCAAGGACAAGCGCCGCGTGGTGCACTACGGAGACAAGACGCCCGTCTCGGTAGCCCAGGCCACCGCGTCCCTGGTCGACGACTCGCTGTTCGCCCAGGCCAACGGGCACGTGGCGCACGAACACGACGAGGAACCCCAGGACGAGGGTCCCGGCCACATCGTGCGCACGAAGGACCATCCGGCTACGCCGATGACGGTCGACGACGCCCTGTACCAGATGGAACTGGTCGGGCACGACTTCTTCCTCTTCCACGACAAGGAAACGGACCGGCCGTCGGTGGTCTATCGCAGACACGCCTTCGACTACGGCCTGATCCGGCTGGTCTGACCCCATCCGGAACTCCGGGCACCCGCGGGCGCGGGTGCCCGGATCGCGTTCAGCCACCGAACTTTTCGTAGTGCACGGCGTCGGTGAGCGCCCGCCGGGCCCGCCAGCCGAAGCGTTCGAGATCCGGCACCTCCTGGAATTCGTGTACCGGTCCGACGCATAGCCAGGCGATGGGCGTGATGCCCTCGGGCAGATCGACGAGATCGCGCAGGAACCCGGGTTCGTAGAACGACACCCAGCCGACACCGACCTGTTCGGCGGTCGCCGCCAGCCACAGGTTCTGGATGGCGAGCACGGTCGAATACACACCGGTCTCGGGGACACTGGCCCGGCCGAGTACCTGCGGTCCGCCGCGCCGGTCGTCGTGGGTGACCACGATCCCGGTACCGCTCTCGACGATCCCCTCGATCTTGATCGGGTCGAAGGTCGCGGCCCGGTCGGCGGGCAGCGCGTCACGGAACTCGACGCGCTTGCCGGCCACGTGGTCGGCGAAGCGGCGCAAGGTCGCCGCTTCGCGGACCACGACGAAGTCCCAGGGCTGGGAATTGCCGACGCTCGGCGCCCGGTGGGCGGCGGACAGAATCCGCCACAACGTGTCGTCGTCGACGAGTTCGCCGGTGAATTCGGCGCGCACATCGCGACGCAGACGGATCGCGTCGTAGACGCTCAGTTGCTCAGCACACACCGGTGCAGTGTGGCATTGCGAGGTCAGGCCGACCTACGCGCCATCCGTCGTCCGGCGGCCAGCGCGGTGCGCAATCCACGCCTGCGACCCGTCACCGGATCGATCGTCGGCACGGCCTTGCCCTCGAAAAGACGCTCCGACTTGGTTTCCGGCGCGTCGTCGGTGGTGTGGCGCAGGTACTTGTTGGGCAGCGACAGCTTGAGGATCGTGCGCCACGACTTGAAGTACTGCACCGGCAGCGACCCGGTGGTGTAGGGCAGGTCGTACTTGTCGGCCAGCTCACGCACCCGCACCGCGATGGCGGCGTAGCGGTTGCTCGGCAGGTCGGGGAACAGGTGGTGTTCGATCTGGTGGCTGAGGTTGCCGGTCATGAAGTGCATGACCGGGCCGCCGCTGATGTTGGCGCTGCCGAGCATCTGGCGCAGGTACCACTCGCCCTTGGTCTCGTTCTCGATGTCGGCCTTGGTGAACTTCTCGGCGCCGTCGGGGAAGTGCCCGCAGAAGATCACCGCGTTGGTCCACACATTGCGCACCACATTGGCGGCGAAATTGGCGGTGAGGGTGGAGAAGAACGACGGCCCGGTGAGCAGCGGGAAGATCACATAGTCCTTGGCGGCCTGCTTACCGATCTTCTTGAGCACCAGCTTGCGGTCGGCGTCGAACTGCTTCCACTCCGGGGAATCCTTGTCCCACTTCTTCTTCGCCACCTTGCCCAGCTCGAGGTGCTGGATCGCGACGCCGTACTCGAACAGTGCCTGCAGCAGGAAGTTGTAGATCGGGTTGCCCAGGTAGAACGGCATCCAGCGCTGGTCGCGGGTGACGCGCAGCAGGCCGTAGCCGATGTCGTCGTCCATGCCCAGGACGTTGGTGTACTTGTGGTGCAGGAAGTTGTGGGTGATCTTCCAGTGCGCCGACGGGCCCGCGTTGTCCCACTCCCAGGACGTGGAGTGGATCTCCGGATCGTTCATCCAGTCCCACTGCCCGTGCATGACGTTGTGCCCGATCTCCATGTTCTCGATGATCTTGGCAGTGCCGAGCAGGGCGACCCCGGCCAGCCAGGCCGGGGGCAGGAAGCTGGCGAACAGAACAGTGCGGCCGCTGATCTCCAGGGCTCGCTGTAACCGGATGACGTTGCGGATATACCGGGCGTCGGCTTCGCCTCGCGAAGATTCGATTTCGCGGCGGATCGCGTCGAACTCCGCACCGAGAGCTTCGACATCCGCGGCGGTGAGGTGCGCGTATTCCTTGACATCCGAGATCGCCATGGCGGTTACAGTACCGTAGGTTACGAGAGCGTAGGTTGGTGATTTCCGCGATGGATTGTGGGATGTGTCCTATTGCGAAATCGAGACTCAGATGTTATCTGAGACCGCGCGCCCTCTTCCGCAGCGCGGCCTTCTCCTGCCGGGCCCGCTTCTTGAGCGCCACCTTGGCCTCGCGCAGCACTTCCTGCTCGTGCCGCGCCTTCGCCTCGAGGCTCACCTTCGCGTCGTGCAGTGCCGAACGCAGGCCGAGGCGCTTGCCGGTCTCCGGGTCGACGCGCAGCGCCTCCGGCAACGAGATGCCGTGGAACTTGCGCTCCGACGACGTCTCGGGCGCGTCGTCGGCGGTGCGCTTGAGGAACCGGTCGGGCAGCGCGAGCTTGTGGATGGTGCGGAAGGCCAGTAGGTACTGCTTGCCGAGCGAACCGGTGGTGTAGGGCAGGTCGTACTTGTCGCAGAGCTGACGCACCTGCGCGGCGACCTCCGGGTACCGGTTGCTCGGCAGGTCGGGGAACAGGTGATGCTCGATCTGGTAGCAGAGGTTGCCGCTCATGAACGCCATGACCGGGCCCGCCTTGAAGTTGGCGCTACCGAGCATCTGCCGCAGGTACCACTCGCCCTGGGTCTCACCGTCGAGCTGTTCGATGGTGAATTTCTCGGCGCCGTCGGGGAAGTGCCCGCAGAAGATCACGGCGTAGGCCCACAGATTGCGCACCAGGTTGGCGGTGGTGTTGGCCTTGAGCGTCGACTTCCAGGCCGGACCGGTGAGCGCGGGGAACAGGACGAAGTCCTTCACCACCTGGCGGCCCGCCTTGCGCGCGAAGTCCTTGTTCGGCTCCGACAGCAGCTGCTTGGTCGGTACGCCCGCGAGTTCCTTCTCGATCCCCAGGTCGTGCAGGGCGATGCCCCACTCGAAGGTGGCGGCCAGCAGCAGGTTCGCGGCGGGCTGCACGAGGTGCTTGGGTTCCCACGCCTCGTCGCGGGTCATCCGCAGGATGCCGAAACCCAGGTCCTCGTCCTTGCCGAGCACGTTGGTGTAGGTGTGGTGGGAGTAGTTGTGCGCGCGGCGCCACTGCGCCGACGGACCCGTCTGATCCCACTCCCAGGTGGTGGAGTGGATTTCGGGATCGTTCATCCAATCCCACTGCCCGTGGCTGACGTTGTGCCCGAGCTCCATGTTCTCGATGATCTTGGCGACCGACAGCAACGCGGTGCCACCGAGCCACGCCCAGCGGTTGCGGCTGCCGAACAGCACCGCGCGGCCCGCGACCTCGAGGGCGCGCTGGGCGGCGATGGTGCGGCGGATGTATTTGGCGTCGCGCTCACCGCGCGAGGTTTCGACAGATCGTCGGATCGAGTCGAGTTCTTTGCCCAGGGTCTCGATGTCGGCCGCCGTCAGATGGGCGAAGGCCTGGATATCGGTGATGGCCACCGGGGTCCTCTCTTGTTCGGTTGACGGCCTGCACGCTCGGTCCACACACGAGGGGCCCGGCGGTGACGCTACGGCGTCACTGCCGAGACCAGCCGCTGCCGGTCAGTCATATGACCGGCGCATGATTCGAGGATACCCGTAACCGAAGCGTGACGGTGGGATCAGATGTCGAGTGTGCAGTCACCCGCCGCGGCGGAGATACAGGTCTGAACCTTGTCGCCCGGCTGGCGTTCGTCACCGTTGCGCAGGTCGCGGGCGTGCCCGGCCGACAGTGTGACCACGCAGGTCTGGCAGATTCCCATCCGGCAGCCGAACGGCAGCTGCACGCCAACCGACTCGCCCGCCTCGAGCAGGCTCGTCGCGCCGTCGACGGTCAGGGTGCGGCCGGTGGTGCCGAAGGTCACCGTGCCGCCCTCGCCGACCGCGGACCGTTCCACCTCGAAACGCTCGACGTGCAGCTTCTCCGGGATGCCCGCGGCCTTCCAGTGCGCTTCGATGGCGTCGAGCATGGGCGCGGGACCGCACGCCCACGTCTCGCGCTCGCGCCAGTCGGGGTAGAGCTCGTCGAGGCTCGACAGCGCGAACAGGCCCTGTTCGTCGGTGAGCTGCAGGTGCGAGACGAAGCTCGGGTGCTTGTCGTGCAGGGCGCGCAGTTCGGCGCCGAACATCACGTCGGCGTCGGTCGGCGCCGAGTGCACGTGCACCACGTCGTGCACACCGTCGCGGCGGTCCATGGTGCGCAGCATCGACATCACCGGGGTGATGCCGCTGCCCGCGGTGAGGAAGAGCACCTTCTCGGGGACCGGCTGGGGCAGCACGAACCCGCCCTGCGGTGCGGCGAGCCGGACGATGGTGCCCGCGGCGACCCCGTTGACGAGGTGGCTGGACAGTTTGCCCTCGGGCATGGCCTTCACGGCGATGGAGATGAGCCGCTTGCCGCCCTCGCCGGTCCAGTCCGGCGGGCAGGTCAGCGAGTAGGAACGCCAGTTCCAGCGGCCGTCGATGAGGATGCCGATGCCGATGTACTGACCCGGCTGATACTTGAAGTCGAAACCCCAGCCCGGCTTGATGACCAGCGTCGCCGAGTCGGCGGTCTCCTTGCGCACGTCGACGATGCGCCCACGCAGTTCCCGCGCCGACCACAGCGGATTGGCCAGGTGCAGGTAGTCGTCGGGCAGCAGGGGTGTGGTCACCCGGGCGACCGCGCCGCGTAGCACGTTCAGCTTGCCGCCGCGATCGGCGACCTGCGCCGCCGGTGCCTCGAGCCATTCCCGGAACTTGTTCAGGACCATTGCTTCGCCGTTACTCCCTGTCGCGCATCCCAGCCACCCGCGGTGGCTCACTCGCAGCAAGGTTACGGCATCGTAGGTTCTAGAGCAGATCCAGGAGGAACGGCAGTTCCTGGGTGGCGTACCAGGCCAGCTGGTGGTCTTCGGCGTCGCCGAGGACGAACTCGGCGTCGGGGTCGCCCATGTCGGCGACATCGATCACGTCGACGGCCTTGGCCACCTGGGGTTCGGCTTCGGCCAGGTCGACGTGCACCGAGGCCACCTGGTCGTAGGCGATCGGCCCGGCCAGTTTCACCACCGCGTCGTCGAGGTCGGGGCGCAGTTTCGCGCCGGTGACGTCGGCGGCGATCACGCAGCGCCGGTAGGTCGGGCTGCCCGGGGTGGCGACCTCGTCCGGGGCGGTGGTGTCGTCGTCGGCGTCGTCGAGACCGTCGCGTTCGGCGGCGATCAGCCGCAGCGAGGCGCGCGCGGCCTCCGACATCGCCACCTCGGCGAGTTCGTCGTCGTCGCCCGCGGCGTAGGCCTCGCGCAGCGCGGGCGTCACCGCGAACGCGGTCGCGCCGAGCGGGAACAGTTCGCGCTCGTCGACCAGTTGCCGCAGCATCGGGATCGTCGCCGGGATGTAGACGCGCATCTTGGCGTTCTCAGAGACAGGCACCGAGCAACTCCTCCATCGATTCGTGCACCGACGCCGCGAGGACGTCGAGATCGGCCATGGCGTCGCGGTCGGCGTTGAGTCCGTAGAAAACCTGACCGTCGTACGAGGTGAGCCCGAAGCTCAGGGTCTGATTGCGCAGCAGCGGCGACACCGGATACATCTCCAGCATGCGCGCACCGCCGATGTACATCGCGGTCTGGGGCCCCGGTGCGTTGGTGATCACCAGGTTGAAGGTGTTGTCGGCGAAGGTACTGGCCGCTCGCACACTCATCGCGTGCAGGCTGGCCGGTGCGAAACCGGCCAGGTGCACGAGGGTACGAGCCCGCACACCGCGACGCTGCCTGCCCGCGGCCTCGGTGGCGTGCGAGATGTGCGAGAGCCGCATCGTCGGATTCGGTTCGCCCACCGGCAGATCGATGAGGAACGAGGACACCTCGCTGGCCGGTGTCAGCTGGTTGTCGCCGTCGACGTACACCGACATCGGCACCACCGCACGCAGATTCGTCGATTCGACGAGTGCCTCGTTGCGCGAGAGCAGCCAATTGCGCAGGGCGCCGGTGACGACCGCGAGCACGGTGTCGTTGATCGAGCAGTCGAAATGTCTGCGGATCTTGCGGTAGTCCTCGAGGTCTGTGCGCACCACATCGAAGCGGCGGCTGCGCGAGGTGCGCGCGTTGAGCGGGCTGTCGGGTGCGCCCGAGGTGGCCGCGCGGACGGCATTGGCCGCGGCGTGCACCGCCATCCGGGCGCCGCGTACCACCCCGAACGCGCTCGAGCCCGCGTCGCGCACCGCCGAGTAGGCCTCGCGTGGTTGCGCGGCCAGTTGCGACAGCGCGCCTGCGAGTAGTTCCACATCGGTCGGTTCGCGTGGTGCGCGCCAGGCGTCGTCGGCCAGTTCGCGTGGCAGGGGGCTGTTGTCGAGGATCACGTGCCCGATCTCGAGCGCGGTGTCACCGTCGACGAGCGCCGAATGCGATTTGGTGAACACCGCGCTTCGCCCGTCGGACAGCCCTTCGATGAGGTACATCTCCCACAGCGGCCTGCCCTGGTCCAGCGGCCGGGAGGCGAGCCGGGCGACCAGGTCGTAGAGCTGTTCGTCGGTGCCGGGGGCGGGCAGCGCGGAGCGGCGGATGTGATAGCTGATGTCGAAGCGGCTGTCCTCCACCCACACCGGACGGCCGAGCGCGAGCGGGATCTCGCGGACTTTGCGGCGATAGCGGGGAACCAGCGGCAGCCGGGATTCGACCAGCTCGATGAGCTGTTCGTAGTCGAGGACCTGGCCGGAGCCGTCGCCGGAGGAGTTCTGGAGGATCGCGAGAGAGCCGATATGAATCGGATTACTGCTCGACTCGAGCCGGTAGAACGCCGCGTCCTGCGGCGTCAATCTCGTGATCACGCGCTCCGATGCTCCTTCCGTTGCACGCTTCGCGCGCCTTCCCGGCGCAGATCGGGCACCGGCTACATCCTACGGCACAGTAGGTGAATCGTGATGCCGGGCAAGGCGCCTCACCGAATGCCGTGACCTGGGCGGATGTGAGCACCCGGTACACCGGGCATCGGTACGTGCGGCCGGGTACGGTGGTCTGCGGACTACCATTGCCACAACACTGTGGCTCACTAGCCCGAACCCGACTCCGACCAGAGGACTGACGAGACCCGTGCCTGCGCTGACACTGACGAGGTTGCTACGGATTGGTGAAGGCCGCATGGTCAAGCGGCTGTCGAACCTCGCCGATGAGGTCATCGCGTACGGCGACGAGATCGAGGCGTTGACCGACGAGGAACTGCGCGCCAAGACCGACGAGTTCCGTGAGCGCTACGCCGCGGGGGAAACCCTCGACGACCTGCTGCTCGAGGCGTTCGCGGTGGCCCGCGAGGCCTCGTGGCGCGTGCTGAACCAGAAGCACTACAAGGTGCAGATCATGGGTGGCGCGTCACTGCACCTGGGCAACATCTCGGAGATGAAGACCGGTGAGGGCAAGACCCTGACCTGTGTGCTGCCCGCCTACCTGAACGCCATCTCCGGCGACGGCGTGCACGTGGTCACCGTCAACGACTACCTCGCCAAGCGCGACGCCGAGTGGATGGGCCGTGTGCACCGCTTCCTCGGCCTCGAGGTCGGCGTGATCCTCGGTGGCATGACCCCGGCCGAGCGCCGGGTGGCCTACGCCGCCGACATCACCTACGGCACGAACAACGAGTTCGGCTTCGACTACCTGCGTGACAACATGACCCACTCGCTGGACGATCTGGTCCAGCGCGGGCACAACTTCGCCGTGGTCGACGAGGTCGACTCCATCCTCATCGACGAGGCCCGTACCCCGCTCATCATCTCGGGTCCGGCCGACGCCTCCTCCAAGTGGTACGCCGAGTTCGCGCGCATCGCGCCGCTGCTGAAGAAGGACGTCCACTACGAGGTGGACATCAAGAAGCGCACCATCGGTGTGCACGAGGCGGGCGTGGAGTTCGTCGAGGACCAGCTCGGTATCGACAACCTCTACGAGGCCGCGAACTCGCCGCTGGTGAGCTACCTGAACAACGCCATCAAGGCCAAGGAGCTCTACCAGCGCGACAAGGACTACATCGTGCGCGACGGTGAGGTCATCATCGTCGACGAGTTCACCGGCCGCATCCTGGTCGGGCGCCGCTACAACGAGGGCATGCACCAGGCGATCGAGGCCAAGGAGAAGGTCGAGATCCAGCCGGAGAACCAGACCCTGGCCACGATCACCCTGCAGAACTACTTCCGCCTCTACAACAAGCTGTCCGGTATGACCGGTACCGCCGAGACCGAGGCCGCCGAGCTGCACTCGATCTACGGCCTCGGCGTGGTGCCCATCCCGACGAACAAGCCGATGGTCCGCAAAGACCAGGCCGACCTGATCTACAAGTCGGAAGAGGCCAAGTTCAACGCCGTCGTCGACGACGTGGTGGAGCGTCACGAGAAGGGCCAGCCGGTCCTGATCGGTACCACCAGCGTGGAGCGCTCGGAGTACTTGTCCAAGCAGTTCACCAAACGCGGTGTGGCACACAGCGTTCTGAACGCGAAGTTCCACGAGCAGGAAGCCCAGATCATCGCCGAGGCCGGTCGTCCCGGCGCGGTCACCGTGGCGACCAACATGGCCGGTCGTGGTACCGACATCGTGCTCGGCGGCAACGCCGACATCATCGCCGACATCCTGCTGCGCAAGCAGGGCCTCGACCCCGTCACCACGCCCGACGAGTACGAGGCCGCCTGGCATTCCGCGCTCGAGCAGGTGAAGAAGCAGACCGAGGAAGACGCGGAGACGGTGCGCGAGGCCGGCGGCCTGTACGTGCTCGGCACCGAGCGTCACGAGTCGCGCCGTATCGACAACCAGCTGCGTGGTCGTTCCGGTCGTCAGGGCGACCCGGGCGAGTCGCGGTTCTACCTGTCGCTGGGTGACGAGCTGATGCGCCGCTTCAACGGCGCCGCGCTCGAGGCGATCATGAACCGCCTGAACCTGCCCGACGACGTGCCGATCGAGGCGAAGATGGTCTCCAAGGCCATCAAGAGCGCCCAGACCCAGGTCGAGCAGCAGAACTTCGAGATCCGCAAGAACGTTCTGAAGTACGACGAGGTGATGAACCAGCAGCGCACCGTCATCTACGGCGAGCGCAACCGGATCCTGCGTGGCGAGGACATGGAGGGGCAGGTCCAGAACATGATCACCGACGTGATCACGGCCTACGTCGACGGTGCGACCGCCGAGGGTTACGTCGAGGACTGGGACCTGGAGAAGCTGTGGACCGCGTTGAAGACGCTGTACCCGGTGAGCCTGGACTACAAGGAGCTGGCAGGCGAGACCGCCACCGGCGAGGCGGGCGAACTCACCCGCGACGAACTGCGTGAAGCCCTGCTCGAAGACGCGCACAACGCCTACGAGAAGCGCGAACAGGAAATCGACGGCCTCGCGGGCGAGGGCGCCATGCGCAACCTGGAACGCCAGGTCCTGCTCTCGGTCCTGGACCGCAAGTGGCGTGAGCACCTCTACGAGATGGACTACCTCAAGGAGGGCATCGGCCTGCGCGCGATGGCCCAGCGCGACCCGCTGGTCGAGTACCAGCGCGAGGGCTTCGACATGTTCGCCGCCATGCTGGAAGGCCTGAAGGAGGAGTCGGTCGGCTTCCTGTTCAACCTGCAGGTCGAGGTCCAGCAGCCCCAGCCCGAAGGCGTCTCCATCGACAAGGGCCTGCGTTCCCCGGTGGGCGCCCCCCGCCCCCAGGACGCCGCCCCGCAGAACCAGGCCCCGCCCGCCCTGCGCGCCAAGGGAATCGACGAGTCCACCCCGCGCGGCCTGAACTACTCGGGCCCCGCCGAGGACGGCCGCGCCGAATCCCATTCCGACGCCCAGGAATACGGCGGCCGCCAGTCCACCGGCACCCGCCGCGAACGCCGCGAGGCCGCCCGCACCGAAACCAAGGGCAAGCGTCGCCGCTGACCTCTTGAACAACGAAGGCCCCCACGGTTTCCGCGGGGGCCTTCGTTGTATTCCTACGGACGATCCAACGCGTCGAAGGTGATTGCCAACGTCACCGGATTGTCGAGAACCAACGCGGTGCGGTGAACCCGATGCGGCATGTACCGCATCCCCGACCAATCGAGTCTGTACTCCTCGATCCGGTCGATGGCCTCCCAGCTCTTGTCGAAATGCACGATCAAGTAGACCGGAATCCCCGCCCGGGCATACATCTGTCGCTTGATGCCGGTGTCGCTGTCTACCGTCGCGCGCGAGGCGACTTCGACAACCAAGGCGATATGACTACGCACTGAATTGACGTCGTATGGTTCGCAATCGCGTACGAAGATATCTGGGTACCGCACATTGAGGCGACGATCCGCTGCTCCGTCCTCGGCATCAGCGAACCGCACGGCGACATCGGAGGCAACCCGAAGACAGGGACCAGCCGGGTCACGCGCACCTTCGAGAGCAGCGGCCAGCCTACGCACCACCCTGCTATGCGCCTCACTCTGCGCCATCGCCCGAACAACGAGCCCGTCGACGATCTCGAAATCACCGAATGTGCTACTCAGCGCATCCGGCTCGGCCCCGAGAAACTCTTCGGCCGTAATCCGCTGCGGTTCGTCTGGATACACTGCGGTCACTGGTCAACTCCTCCTCGTCGCAGGCGCATACGAGACTACCGCCGGTTCAAGCAGTCGCGTGGCAAGCAACTCGAGCCCAGGCGATGGGGTCATCAGCGGCCTATTCGCGCTTCGTCAATGGCTGAGTGTCGGTATAGAGATCTTTTCCCCTAGTCATCAGGGTTTCGAGATAGGCGATGCTCTTGCGCGTGTTCTGGGTCTCGGGGTGGCCGGATCCGAGGATACGTTCGCGGTCGAGGAGTAGTTGCCGGAGGACGGCGAGCTGTGCCTCTGGGGCGCCGGATCTGCCTAGCCAGAAGGCGATCCTGTCGCGGGTATCCAGGGTGTCGGGGTGGTCTAGTCCCAGGGTGCGTTTGAGGTCGGGGAGTAGTTGCCGGTATGTGGTGAGCGCTTGCGAGACTTCGCCGGTTTCGCCAAGCCAGCTGGCGATGTTGCCACGAGCGATCAGTGTGGCGGGGTGATCTGGCCCGAGGACGCGTTCGAGGTCTGGCAGGAGTTGTAGGAGAGCGGCAAGTGCTGCCGATGGGTCGCCGGATCTGCCGAGCCAGGCAGCGATGTTTTGCTGTGTATGCAGCGTGGTGGGGTGAAGTGGTCCGAGGATGCGTTCGTGGTCCGGGAGCAGTTGATGATATGCGGTGAGCGCTGCGTTGGGGTTGCCGGTTTCGCCGAGCCAGGCGGCGATGTTATGCCGGGTGCGCAGAGCATCAGGGTGGTCTGGTCCGAGGATGCGCTCCTGGTCGGAGAGTAGTTGCCGGAAGGCCACGAGCGCTGCGTTGGGGTTGCCGGTTTCACCGAGAAAGCCAGCGATGTTGTTGCGAATGATGAGGGTACTCCGGTGGTCGGTCCCGAAGGTGCGTTCCTCGTCAGCGAGGAGGCTACGGAAGGCTTTCAGCGCAGCGTCAGTGTCGCCGGTTTGCCCGAGCGTCTGGGCGATGTTATTGCGAGTGACAACGACTTCGCGGTGATCAGCCGGATCAATTTCCGGCAGCAGCGCCGTCCAGAGCGCGAGGTTGTCAGCTGCGCGATTGCCTTGCAAGGAATAGACCAGTACTAGCGCTTCGTGGGCTCGACCGGCTCGGGCTAGATGGCGCGCGCCGGATCTGGCGCGGTAGTCGAGGGTCGACTGCTGGGGATCTTTGGTGCCTAGAGTGTCGGCGATTGCTCGGTGGGCAGTGCGCATGTCGATTTCTAGATGACGCTCGATGGGTTCGGCGAAAGCCAAGTGGGCCAGTCCGATTCGTTCGTCGGCAGTGCTTGCGGCCGAGCGAGCAACGAGGACGCCAAGGGATGCAAGCAGGTCGCGCAGTTCGGCTGGCGATAGGGGGGTGCCGAGGTTGTTGAGGGCTTGGCCGGCCAGGTCAAGTGGGAGAACCGGGCCGACACCGGCAGCGGCGAGGATTGCCAGGATTCGATCGATATGAGTTGCATATGTGGGGGTTTGATCTTCTTCGGACGCGGACGCGGAGGCGGAGGCGTCGGTGATGCGTTGGGCGATCGCGGCGTTCAGGGTCGAATCGCCTGTGTCCGTCCAGTTGTCGGGGAGCTGGGAGACCTCAGTGAACAGGCGCGAGATCAACCATCCGCCACCGACAGTTGTGTCCTCGGGGACAAGGTCGTCGAGACCGTTGTCGTCGGGTAGGAGCCCACCTGCGAAGGTGAAGGTCGCCTCGACAACTGTTCTGGCCGTGGGCAATTCAAGGAAGATCTCGAAACCGTGCGCCAGGCGCGGGTCTTCATCAACTCTGGTTCCCTGGCGGATACCGGCGATTACACACAGGTCGCTGACCGATTCATCGGTAGTGACCGCACCGATTGCTGCAACCAACGCCTCTCTGTTACCAGGATCGGGTTGATCGAGTCCGTCGATGACGATATGGACCGGGTCATCCGAGGCCACCTTGGCGAAGGGCAGAACGACCAGGCGGTCGAGGGCGCCGAGCGTGCGCTGCTGTTCCTCGGTGAGCGAGTTGGCCGTCCTGGCGGCTGCCGCAGCGAATCCTGGCAGCGTGTGGCCGAGCTGCGTGGCCAATTCTTCGGCCACGGTCAACGGGCTACTGGTCGCATCGAGGAATACCGCTGCGTGAATGTATTTCGGCGGAATGAGTTCCGGCCGGGTGGCGCGAACCAGCATTCCCATGATTGCTGATTTCCCGGAACCGGCGGGTCCGATCAGCAACCGCAGGCGCGGCGGCTCGTGAGTGACGAGCTTTCTGATGGTGCGCGCGACGTCGCGTGTCCACAGCAGGTCTCTGGTCAGCTGGTCGACCAGACCAGCGGACGGTCGCCCGGTCAGGCAATCGGACCGCGCCCGGTTGGGAACGAGCCACAGCCCGGGGTCACCACCGCGCAATGCTTGTGCGGCACCCGACATGGTGAGACTCAGATGCCCTGGATCCTGGTTGGTGCAGCCTCGCGCAATGGGAGTACGCAACGTTTCGACGAAGATCTGGCTGGGCCCGGTCGGGTCGCCGGTACGTAGGGTGTTGATGATCGTCCGGGTGAAGCAGGCGTTGAAGGCCGGTGCGTCGTCGGCGGAGGCGGTGAGTAGCTCCATTCGCGCCGCGTTGCGGGGGATCGCGGTGAACCATTCGGACCCGGCGACATTGATCGCCCGACCCGAGGCGCACGCGTCCACGAGCATCACCAGTCCGTCGAGTCTGCCTTGTTCGTTGCGCTTGAGGTCGGTCTGGATCCGGGAGCCGAGGTCGAGCGCTTTGTCACGGTCGGGAACCTCGGTGGTGTTCTCATCCAAAGAGTCTTTCGCCAGCAGGAAGAACTTGCGGTCCTCGGGATCGTAATGGCCGTGGCCGATGAAGCTGACCAGCAGCGTCGCCTGCTGCCGCTTCGCGGTGGTGAAGGCGCTCGACACCGCGTGTCGCAGTTCGACATGCCCAGGATCGACCAACGGTGCACCGTCCGCGGTCACCGGCATCCACCCACCAAGCTCACGGAGTTCCGTCAACAGCTCTCCGGCCAGCGTGTCGATGTGCTCGATCCGCCCTAGGCCTTCGCATTGCGACGCCACCACCAGCGCCAAGCGCCCACCCATTCTTTGAACCTAGCGCGACGAACCGAAATCTGCCGGTTCTCCGACGAAAGCGCCTCTGGCAGAATCGGGTTGGCGCCGGACGGATCCGGCTGACCCAGTGAGGGGAGCCGACAATGTCGGAAATTGTTCTCGTCCACGGTATCGCTCAGGAGCAGTACTCCGCGGACCTCCTGGAAAGCCGTTGGATGCCTGCCCTCGCCGGCGCGGTCCGTCTCGCTGGGTACCCCGAACTGGCGGACGAAATGTGGCGTCAGCAGCGCCCCGGCTCGATCGAGGCCCGAATGGCCTTCTACGGCAACGCCTTCCTCGAAGCGGGTGCACAGGGCGGCCCGGCATCGGTTGAACTGGACACGAACGAACTCGACCTGGCCGAAAGGCTCGCCGAAGCATGGTTGCGTGCCGCCGCCGAGCGGGCCGCCGACCCAGCCGACCGCGCCGAAGCGGACCGCCAACTGGCCATCCTCGCCGACACCACCGCCCAACCACAGGGTGCAGGTGCCGCTCTCCGCCCAGCCATCAACGCTCTGACCCGGCTGAACTGGTTCGCCCCCGGCGGGTACAGCCTTGCCTCCCGTTTCGTGGTCCGCGCCCTCGGCCAGGTCACCCGCTACTTCACCGACCCCCAGGTCCGCGAGTTCGCCCAGCAGCGCGTGCTCGAGCACATCGGCCCCGAAACCCGCCTTGTCATCGCCCATTCCCTGGGTTCGGTCGTCACCTACGAAGCCCTGCACCGCACCACCCAACCGGTCGCGCTCATCACCGCGGGCTCACCGCTCGGACTGCACTCGATCATCTATCCCCGCCTGCGGCCTAGCCCACCTGGAGTGCCACCCACCGTGACCAGCTGGGACAACCTCGCCGACCGCGACGACATCATCGCAACCACCCTCGACCTGGCCCCACTGTTCCGAACCTCCGACCGGGGCGTCGCGCCGGGAGTCACCCTGGTCGACAACGGTGCCGAACCCCACAGTGCCCTCAACTATTTGGCAAAGGGACAAATCGGAAAACTCGCCGCGGCTGCACTGACATAGTGGTTCAGTTCGGTTCGGTCTCCGCATTGTCGGCTGCGCTCCCTGTGGAGGTGAGGGACATGCATTCGGTCAGGAGGGTGGGGCGGCGGTGGTCACCGTCGACGTGGTGGTCGTCGGCTTGCGGGTCGTGCTCGTCGGGATAGGTGCGGTTGTCGTGGTGGTCTTCTTCGTGGTAGTGGTCGGCACCGGTCCCACCGTCAGCGACCGGGCTCGCCCCTGCCATTCCTCGGGCAGATTTCCCTTGGTCGACACGGCGATGGTGTAGCTGTCGCCTTCGTGTCCTGCGGTGTCGAACAGGGTGACCGTCTTGCCGGTGCGGTTGAACACCGAGACGGCGGCGGCGTCGATGTGCTGGCCGCTCAGGTCGGGGGAGCCGATCTTGAACAGCGACATCTTGCCCGCACCGTCGTGTCCGGTGAACACGCACACATACGAGGTGGGGCAACGCTCGAAGCCGGTGCAGCCGCCGGTCTTGTTGCACCAGTCCTCGGTGACGCTGGTGAACGTCTTGGCAGTGACGGTCGTTGTCTCGCTGCCCTTTCCGCTTTCGAGCTCGACGGTGTGTTCCTCGTCGGGCGCCGCACCGAGCCGGTCGATCACGTACTCACAGGCCGCGCTCAGCGCGATCCCGGTCGCCGCCGTCACCAGTGCCGCCGTCACCGTCACCCCGGCCCGCAGTTTCAGCGCGATGACCTCGACGACCGGCACCACCATCTCGCACACGACATCCTGTGCCGTCTCGGTCGCCTTCTCGTGGTCACACGCCACCGCACCGAACCCGACAAGCATCGCGAGTATCACCGTGAACACTGTCCGCACGGCGTCAGAATGCGCCCGGAAACCGCTCTCCCGCAGCCGGTTCCGCCCGCAACGAAACCCGCGTTCGGGCGTGGTTTCGATTGCTCAGCACAACGAACTTCTCAGCTCTGACGGCGGCGCCCGTGTCAGTGTCCATCACGAGCGCATCGCCACAATCCCGGTCATGCATGTACAATTGCATGCATGGTTGCCTTGCAGATTCGCGACGTTCCCGAACCGCTGCGGGACCAGTTGGTCGCGTTGGCTCGCCAGCGAGGGCAGTCTTTGCAGGCATTCCTCTTCGACCTGGTGCGCGATGAAGCCCGGCGCCAGGACAACATCGCGGTGCTCAAGCAGTTCAGTCCGGCCACCTGGGATGTCGCGTTCACAGCTCAGGACGTCATAGTGGCCTTGGACGATGAACGCTGCGAGCGGGACTCGGCGTTGGACGGTCCGGGAGCTCGCGAATGATCGTGGTCGACGCTTCGGTCTTCGTTCACGCGCTCCTGAACCCCGACCCACTCGGTACCGTCTGCCGCGATGCCTTGGAAGCCGACAATCGCTGGATCACCCCGCAGCATTGGACTGTCGAGGTTCTGTCCGTCATCCGCCGTTTCGCCCGCGCGGGCACCATCACCACCGGGCAGGCCGCTCGCGCTGTCACCGCGTTGGAAAAACTCGACCCCGAAGTTCCGGTCACGCGCGTACTCGTCCCGAGAATCTGGGCGCTGCACGACAATCTGACCGCCTACGACGCCGCCTATGTCGCCGCGGCCGAGGCATATGGTTGCGATCTGCTCACCACCGATTCGAGGCTGGCGAACGCGCCGGGCATCACCTGCTCGGTGCGCGTGTTGACGGCCGCGAATACTGCGCCGATCCAGTAGGGGGCGTTCAGCTGGCTCGGTGGATGGGGTGGACTCGGGAGAGGGCGCGTTTGGCTTCGGCCAGGGAGATCATGTGGTCTTCGTCGTCGATTTCGGCGACGGCGGCCTCGGCCCATTCGCGCAGTAGCGTCGATACTCCGACGCGCCGTTCGTCGGCCAGATCCTTGAGGCGGGAATGCAGGCCGAGCGGTAACCGGATCGAGGTGGTCACCATGATGTCCTCGTTGGCCGGCAGTCGGGGCGGCGCGTCGGCAGGCTCGTCGGAGAAACTCAGCCGGTCCATGAAATCGGCGAGTTCCTCTCGGCTGGACGGAAAGTCCTGATCGCTCATGATGGATTCCCACTTTCCCACTGCTCGAATTGCGCCAGCTCCTCGGCACGCATCGTCCGTGCGCCGATGATCACCCACGTCCAGTCGTCGCGCTGCCGTGTGACCACGATCAACGGACGCCCGGCCGTGGTGCGCCCCCACACCGTCAAGACGGTCACCTGGCCGTCGAAGGCCGGGCGCGGCCACCGTCGTGACGCTGCGAGGACCTGCCGAACCTCGCTGGGTTCGATGCCGATCAGGTGAGCGATCGCCCAATCAGGCCACTCGAAACCCATAAGTCCATAATACGCACGTAGTAACGGACTGTGAAAGAGCTGTGTATCGAACCGGCCGCTGTTCGTTAGGCTCGCCGTGACCCGATTTTCCGACGAAGGGTGGGTGCGACGGTGCGCACGGAAGCGGTGCAGCGTGCGTTGTCGGCGTCGGAGCGGTGGTTCTGGTTGGTGGATCAGTTGTCGCCCGCGAATTGTGTGGTGCGGATCCGGGTGCGGGGGCCGATCGGGGCTTATCGGCTGGAGTTCGCGGCCGAAGCGCTTGTCGCGGAGTTTCCGTTGTTGCGGTCGGTGGTGGGACAGGGGCCGTGTTTTGTCGCGTCGGCGGACCCGCATCTGCCGGTGTTGCATCGCATCGTCGTCGGCCTCGATGACTGGCGCACCGTGTTCGACACTCAGCTCGCGACGCCTGTCGACTTGGCGACCGCGCCGGGTCGGATCGTCGACTTGGCTTTCCGGCCGGGCACCGACGACGAGCAGCACGACCTGATCGTGGTGTTCTCGCATGTCTATCTCGACGGGCGTTCGATGGTCGCGCTCGTCTGGCGACTGCTCGCCTACGCCTTTGGTGCCCAACCCGTGGTCACCGCCCGCCCGGCGATTCCGGCGCCGGATGACCTGATCCCGCCCGCGCAGACGCGGATGTGGCGCTGCCTGTGGACGAATGTGTCCGCCCAGCTCACCGCCTTCGCCCGGCGCGCCGTAAGCCTGCCCGGTTGCCCGCCACCGCTACCGATTCGCCGCACCCGCACGGTCGTGCGCACGATCACGGGGGAGAAGCTCATTGCTCTGCGCGCCCGCTGCCAACGCGAAAGCGTCACCGTCAACGCGCTGTTGGCAGCGGCACTGGCCGAGGCGATCGGCGGCCACGCCCCGAAAGCGACCGGCACGGTGGGCATCGGCATCCCCGTCGACATCCGCACCCGCCTGTATCCGCCTCCCGCCGAAGACGAACCCGGCATGTTCACCGCCGTAGTCCCCACCTTCGTCCCCTTCGGAACCGATCTGCCCGACGCCGCACGATCCGCAAAAGCACAGTTGGACAGAGGGATCGCCCGCCACGCCGATCTCCGCTCATTGGCGGCCATCCGCTACGGCTGCCCCCGCACCCTCGAATCAGGCAGGCGCACCATCGAACTCATCGACCGCCGCGCCCCCTGGAACGTCACCCTCAGCAACCTCGGCCTGGTCACCCCGCCGAAAACCCCTGAGCCCCTGCACATCACCGACGTCACGGTAGCGGGAACCAACTCCTGTGCCAGCGCCCTCACCGTAGGTGTCGCCACCTTCGACAACACCATGTCGATCACCTTCTGCTACGTCGACACCATGCTCCCCAGGGCAACCATTGAAGCCCTGGCCGACACCATGATCGCCATAGCCGGTTGCTCAGACCGGAATAACGTTGAGCAGAGGACCTAGACCCTTGAAATCGTCCGGGTTCCGTGTGTATAGCGGCAGTGCATGTTGGACAGCGGTCGCAGCGATCTGCAGGTCTGCGACGCGACTGCGGGGTTTGCGGCCGAGCTGTTCGACCAGTAGAGCCAATGATCCGTAAACATGCGCTGTCTCGGCGTCGAATACCAAGGGATCGAAGGTTCGTACTACCCAGTGGAACTGGAGTTGTCGCTGTGCTCGATGCACCGGGTCCTTCGCCGCGTGGACTCCGGCCGCGAGTTCGGCGAGGCTGACTGCGCTGATCGCGGCTTCGGCCTGACTGGGAAGCTCGGTGTGGATCTCGGCGTAATCGATGAGGACCGAAGTGTCCAGCAGGATATTGAGAGGTTCGGCAGCCTCACTCACTGCCGGAAACTTCCGGATCGATCATCGCATCGAGGTCGGCACGCCACTGTTCGTATCCGACAGCAGGCAAGGTCGCGCTGGTGCGCGCGAGCTCGGAGACCGGCACGAATGTCCGGCGAACCAATGGCTCGAGTTTGGCCACCGGATTGCCGTTCCGCGTGATGATGAAGCTTTCGCCGGCTTCGACGGCGGCTAGAACTTTCCCGCTGTCGTTGCGTAGGTCGCGTTGCTGGATCTGCCTCATAAAGCCGAGTGTACTCTGCTGCTACGGCGTGTACAGAATGCTACGGATGCGGTTATGGCAGGATAGCCCGCACCATTTCGCGCAGCGCGGTCCGATCGGGCTTGCTTGTCCGGCCTGTGACAGGGATGCGGTCGACGACCACGATGTCGTCCGGCAGGGCGGAGGTGTCGATGAGCTGCGGTAAGACGGTGCGGAGACGGTCGACCACATCGCCCGCGCCAGGCTCGGGGACGATCGCGAGGACGATGCGTTCGTCGCCGATCTCGTCGGGCAGCCCGACCAGCACGGCCTCGCGCACCCCGTCGACGCCGGCGATCGCCGGTTCGTAGAGTCCGGGGTAGATGTTGGTCTTGCCCCGGATCATCATGTCCTTCTTGCGTCCGGTGAGGACCAGCCGGGCGCCGTCGAAGCGGGCGAGGTCGCCGGTCGCGATCTCGGTCAGCGGTGCGGAACCGAGGTAGCCGCGGCACAGGTTCGGTCCGCTCAGGACGAGTTCGCCGTCGTCGGCGATGCGTGCCCGGACGCCGCGAACAGGCGTGCCGAGCAGGTCACCGTCGTGCGCGAGCTTGTCGGCGCCGGTGGCGACCGCGACGGGCAAGATCTCGGTCATGCCGTAGACGGCGAGAAACTCGGTGTCGGGCAACGACTTCTGTGCTCGACGCAGCAGCGCGGCCGTCACCGGCGCGCCACCGAGCGCGACCTGACGCAGGTACTGCGGCGCGGCGATCTTCCCCGCCTCCAGCGCATCGAGGGCCACGGCGAGGTCGGCGGGTGTGTAGAAGGCGTGGGTGGCGCTGCGCAGGTTGCGGGTGAACCGCACAGGATCGATGTGGGTGCCGAACCGGGGATACTTCGGCATGGCCCAGCGCGCACCCGACATCAGCGCGGGCAGACCCATCATGAGCTGTTCGGTGTGCAGGAACGCACCTGGCGCGAGGCTGGTCTGCCCACCCATCGCTGCCAGTCCGGCGCTGAGCGAAGCACGGGTATGCACAACGGCTTTCGGCTCGTCGGTGGTGCCAGAGGTGAAGACGATCAATGCCTCCGCTTCCGGATCACCCTGAGGCAGAGACGAATCCGGCGCGTCACCGAGTACGCGGCGCAGCGGGAGGGATCGCATGGGCGTGCCGGGCAACCACACCCCGCTGTGCAGGTGCCGAACCTCGAGCTCACTGAACCGGGGCAACGTCAACCCACGCTTGCGCCCGAATCCGGCCAGCGGCCCGCTCACCGCATAGAGCAGCGATTCCGTTGCCGCCCAGGGGGGTTCGACCAGCGCGATGCGCTTGGCGAACAACTCCGGCCCCACGCCGGGATCCACGAACACAATCGTCCCGCCCGCGGCGATGGTGCCGAAGATCAACCCGACCGAACTCACCGACGGCCGGATCGAGAACAGCATCCGATCACCCGGCCGCAATCCGGCGACCCGCAGATTGTGTGCCACCCGGCCGATCGTGTCGACCAGCTCGCGATAGGTGAGCGCCCGCTTGCCGACGGTTCCGAGTGCCGAGGCGTCCGGAATACGGGTGGCATGGGTGGCGAGACGGTCGAGGAAATCGGGAAACAACGAGCTCACCGGATGTCGACCACCTCGGGCCGGTACCGGTGATCGGCGTACCAGGCCAGCGTCTTGCGAATACCCCACGCGCGCACCCGCCGGTTCGACCCGTACACCCGCACGTCACGGCGCAGCCCGTAATCGGTGGTGATGGTGCGCACCGCGTTCACCAGGGCACGGTCCTCGTGCAGGTCCTCGATGGCGGTACGCGGGAATCCGCCTGCGGCCGAATAGAGTTCGGCGGTAATGGCCATATTGCACCCCGGTGTCATCACATACGGCCCGAGATATCTGGGGTCACGATTACCCGAGCGCACCTTCCCGAACAGCGAAGCCACCTCGAGCGCGACCCGGATGATCGTGCGGTCCCGCCAGGAAACCCCCTCGTCGGTCCGGGGAATCAGCTGCCCGCTCACCAGGCGCAGACCGGAGTCGAAGCCGGCGCGGATCCGCTGCGTCCAGTCCGGCGCCGGCAGGCAGTCGGCGTCGGTGCGGGCCAGCAGTTCCGCGCCCTGTGCGATGGCGTACCGCATACCGGTGTCGGCCGCCGCGCCGGTGCCCTTCTGCGCCTCGTCGATCACCTCGATCACCGGAACCGGGTTCGCCGCGGCGAATTTACGCACCACCTCGACGGTGCGATCGGTGGAATTGTTGTCCACGACGACCACCGTGAAATCGGTGTCACGTTGGGCGGCAAGAGCTTTCAGCGTCGCCTCGATCCCGCGTTCCTCGTCGAACGCGGGGATCACCACCCACAGCGGCTTTCTCACGGGCGCCGGTCGGTCATGGCTCGCCCAGGGTCTTCCACCAGGTGGCGCCGAGCAGCATCGTCATCAGTGCGGCCCGGCCGGCCGGGATACCGCGTTCGGCGGCCACCCGCCGCGCGGCCGGGATCTGCGCGGCATGCACACCGACACTGAGCACCACATCGATCCAGAACGCGACCCGCAGCAGCTTGGTGCGGAACGGGCGGACCACACCGAGAATCAGGAACAACCACCCGAAAATCGGGATCGCCCGCAGGGCGAGCACCGCCTCGCGGCTCGGGGCACGCGGGGGTTCGGCCCGGTGACGGCCCGGTTGGGGCACACTCACCTGCCAGAAATCACCCTCCGTAGAGACCGCATGCAACGGACGACTGCTCACCGCACTCCCTGTCCTCGGTAGGTCACCGCCGCCGCCGTCGGCCCGCCGTCGGCGGCGACGAACAGCAGCGCACGATTGTCGTGTCCCGCCGCTCGCGCGGCGACATAGGCGCCGGTGAGGGCGGAGGTATGGGCGTCACCGGCGAAGTCGTCGGTCACCACCGCCGCGACGCCGAGTTCGCGCGCCAGTTCGGAGGCGAATTCCGGCGTCGGCTTACCGCACACCAGTACTGTATCGGCCGCGTCGAGACCGTCGGTGGTCAGTGCGTCGCGCGCCGCGATCACCGCGTGCTCGACGAGTTCGGCTGTGCTGGTGGCGAGTTCGACGGTCAGCGCCGAGCGTCCCTCGGCGCCCATCTCGGCGAGAGCCACATACCCCTGCGCATCGGGCAGGGTGTCACCGGCGCTCACGTGGACGTCACCGAAACCGGCCACGTCGGCCCGGTTCTCGAGGACGAACGCCGCACCCACGGGCTGGAACGGGAAGTGTGCGTCCGCGCTCATCGACGGATGCGCGTCACCGGAGACGATCACCACGTGCCCGTTGGGTAGGTCGGCCAGCAGCGAGGCGGCCACGCCGATGGCGTTCACCGGCCCGCAGGCGCCGTTCATGAGGTCGAACGACAGGCACGGCACATCGCCGGGCCGGTACTCGAGGCCCACACCGGCGGCCTGCTGGATGAGCGCGGCCACCGCCGGTTCCACCAGGTTGGCGTCGCGGTACACCCCGACATTGATGAGCGCGTCGACCTGCTCGTGCGGACAGCCCGCCGCGTCGAGCGCGGCGCGGGCGGCCTCGGCCGCCTGACCCACCGAGCTGACGCCGCCGGTGCGTGTGATCGCCGCCGAAATGATAATTCCCATACTGTCCTATACCCGAAGATCGCCCAGTGTCACCGACAAAAATCCCGCGACCACCCCGGAGGCGGCGGGCACGAGCAATACCTTCGACCCCGGTGCGATCCGGCCGTCCCGCAGCGCGTCGTGCAGAACGACGAAATGTGAAGTCGACGCGGTGTTTCCGTACTTGTCGAGCACGGCGAGTTTGGGTGGCATCACCGAGTCGAACTCGCGCTCGGCGATCTTGTCGATCAATTCCACTGCCGGGCCGCTGAATTGGTGGTGGATCAGGTAGTCGTAGCCCTCGGCGGCGAAACTCGAGTCGCGTTCGGTGAGGAACCGTTGCTGACGCGAGGTCCACAGCAGATACCGCGATTCGTTGTGCATAGCCCGGTTGTCGGTGTAGAGCGCCACGCCCGCGCTGCGGTCGCTCGGCATACCGAGACACAACTTGGCGTAGGCGGCGCTGGTATTGAGTTCCACATAGTCCAGGCCGGGCCCGTCGGTGGCCTCGAGCAGCACGGCCGCGCCCGCGTCGCCGACGGTGAGCGAAGCGAATTGCGGGTCGTACTTCTCGGAGATCTCGCGGACCGCGGTGTCGGAGATCGGCGTGATGCACTCACCGGAGACCACCAGGCCGCGTTTCACCGCGCCGGACCGAATCATCCTGTCCAGCACCAGCACTCCGGTCAGCATGCCCGCGCAGGCATTGGAGACGTCGAAATGTATCGCGCGGGTGGCGCCGAGGGTGTTGCGCAGCATCAGTGCGAACGACGGTTCCAGGCAGAAATCGGTGCCACGGGTGCGGGTGATCGAACACGAGATCACCACATCGAGGTCGGCGGCCTCGTAGTGCGAGTTGTCCAGTGCGGTGCGGGCCGCGGCGAGTGCGATGGTGAACGAGTCCTCGTCGTCACCGCGCACCCGGCGGGCCCTGACCCCGCTGACCTTCTCCAGATCCAGCGGCGCCTCGACGGCCAGCCTGCTCATCAGTTCCGTCGTGGTCAGCTCGCGGGACGGCAGGTACGCGCCGATCGCTTCGATTGTCGATCTCACCATGTGTGTCACTTCCAGCTATCGCGCGAAGGCCGACTCCGCCACCGCGCGTGCCGCCGATCCTAGTCACAGACCTTCACTAATCGGGCCTGGTCAGCTAGATTCTGCCGGGGTGTGGAGTACTGCTCGTCGCCGTGAACTCACCCTACTAGCCGCAGGTCAGCCCTGGTTACCGGGCTTATTGCTGCTGGGACGGGTCGCGCGGCCGGTGCGCAAAGTGCCCGCACTCGGTTGGTTCGTCGCCGATCCCGTGATCGCCCGGCAGATCTACAACGACAGCACCCACTTCAGCATCGTCTCCGAGGGCGCGGCCGGGCACTGGTGGTCGCAGGTGATCGGTGACTGGGTGCAGGACCTGTTCGAAGGCCCCGGGCACACTGAATTGCGTACCAAGGTGCGTGACCTGTTCACCCTCACCCACACCGACGCGCTGGTCCGGCGGGTCATCGGTCCCGATCTGCGTGATATGCGGGAGCGGCTGGCGGCGGGCGAGACCGTCGACATGGCCGCCCGCGCGCAGATCCTCGTCGGCCGCAGCGTCTCCGACCTGGTCGGTATGCGGCCCGAGGACATCGCCGCGGCCATCGGCGGCGATCCCGACGACGACCAGGACGCGCTGTTCCTTCGCCTGTTCCATCATGTGGAGGAGCTGGTCAACCTGGGGTTCGGCACCATGACCTCCACCACCCTCGACCCGGTCGCGGTGGCGCGGGCCAGGGAGCTGGCCACCCGGCTCGCCGTGAATGTTCCCGCCGCCTACGAGCGCGCCGACCCCGACACCACCCTCGGCCGCTGCCGCGAGCTCGGCCTCGCCGTCGAACACGCGGCCGGGCTGGCGATCCTCATGGCGGTCGCGGGCACCGACACCCTGGCCAGCGCCATGACGAGGATGGTCGCGATCATGCACGACAGCGACCAGCACCGCGCCCTGCTCGCCGCCCCCCACCGCCTACCCGACGCGGTCCGCGAAACCCTGCGCGTCACGAGCCCCGCCTACCTCGTCGGCCGCTCCGTCACCGCCGACGTCCGCGTCGCCGACCGCGACCTCAAAGCCGGCGATCACGTCAAGATCCTCACCTGGACCATCAACAATGCCGCGGGCGATTTCGACATCCACCGCGACTACAACCCCGAAACACGCCAGCTCTGGTTCGGCGGCGGTCGCCACCTGTGCCTTGGCGCGCAACTGGTCCACTCCGAACTCACCGCCCTGCTCGCATCCCTCACCGCCGCAGGCCGTCCCTGGGAAATCGTCGAACGCCGCTACCGCCGCAAAGTCTTCATCCCCACCTACGAATCCCTGCGCATCCGGCTCGCCTGAGTCAGCCGAGGAGACGCAGGCGGCGGGCGAGGTCGGAGGCGAAAACACCCTCCGGGTCGATTCGGTTCCGGGTGCGCCGCCACTCGTCGAGGCGGGGGTACATCGCTTCGATCATTCGCGGGGTGGTGCGGGAGTCTTTGGCGAAGTAGAGGCGGCCGCCAGCGGCGAGGACTCGCTCGTCGAGTTCGGCGCAGAACCGGCCGAGGCCGTCGGTGAAGGCGAAATCAAGGCTGAGCATGTAACCGGGGTGCGGCCAGGACAAAGGTGCCGGATTGCTCGCGCCCATGCGTTTGAACACATTGAGGAACGAGTGATTGCCCGATTCGGCGATGGCGCGGACGGCATCGGCCAGGTGTTGTTCGGCGCCGAACGGCATCGAGAACTGGTACTGCAGGAAACCCCGTTTGCCGTAGGCGCGATTCCATTCCCCGAGCAGATCGAGCGGGTGATAGAACTGCGTCAGATTCTGGATGCGGCCGCGTGCCCGGCGGGGAAACATCCGGTGCGCCGCCTCCCCGGCGATGCGCGTGGTGACGGCGTTGACCATGCCGTTGGGGAAGATATCGGGCACCGTGAACAGTTGTGGCGCATCGAAAGTCAGCGGCCTGGCGCGCAATTTCGGCGGTAGCTGATCGAGCGTGGCCAGCGACCCACGACTGAAACCCGCGCGGCCGAGCTTCGCCCCGGTGGAAATGGTGTCGGGCACCGCCATCGAATAGTCGTAGCCGTCGTCGGACCCACCCGTGAGCAATTCCATGGTCTCGTCGAGATCGCGGGTGCGGTCGTTGTCGACGACGAAGTACGCGGTTTCGGTGTGCTTCAACCGGATTCGCGCACCGGTGACGATTCCGGTGAGTCCCATCCCGCCGACGGTGACCCAGAACAAATCGCGGTCGTCGCCGTCGGGTGTCAGGGTACGGAGGTCGCCGTCGGCGGTGAGCAGGTCGAGCGAAAGCACGTGGTTGCCGAAGCTGCCCTGCGAATGATGGTTCTTCCCATGGATATCCGCGGCGATCGCGCCGCCGACGGTCACCTGGCGGGTGCCGGGCAGCACCGGCACCCACAGGCCGTAGGGCAGGGCCGCGCGCATCAGCGCGTCCAGGCTCACGCCAGCGTCCACGTCGACGATCCCGCTGTCGGGGTCGATGCGGTGGATCCGGTCCAGGGCGGTCATGTCGATCACCAGCCCACCGCCGTTCTGGGCGGGGTCTCCGTAGCTGCGGCCGAGCCCGCGGGCGATCACCCCACGCGCGCCCGCCGTACGCACCCGCTCGGCGATCAGGTCCAGATCGGGTGTGCGCAGCACCTCGGCGACGGTCGGTGCGGTGCGCCCCCACCCGCTCAAACGCCGTCGCGTTGCGGTGCATGTCCCCTGCGTCGATGTCACCCGGCCACGCTAAATCGGTTCGCTGAGCCCCGCCTGAGGGAGTTGTGGAGAAAGTGTGCCCTTGTGCAGGGTGTGCACGCGGGTGCATGCCACCTCGAGGAGGGCGGGGTCGTGGCTGATGAGGAGGACGCCGAGGGTGGTGGCGTGTTCGACGACCAGGCGGATGACGGCGGCGGTCGTCGCCGCGTCGAGCATGGCGGTCGGTTCGTCGAGGAGTAGGTAGCGCGGGTTCTGGGCGAGGGCGCGGGCCAGGCAGGCGCGTTGGAGTTGGCCTTCGCTGAGGGTGTGGGGGCGGCGGTCGAGGAGGTCGGGGGTGAGGCCGACCGAGGTAGCCAGGGCGGGAATATCGATGGGGCGGCGGTGGATTCGGGCGGGCTCGGCGATGATCTGTGCCACGGTCAAGTGGGGATTGGTCGCGGCGCGCGGGGATTGGAAGACCATGGCTGTGGTGCCGCGTGCGCGTCGGGGTGGTACGCCGTCGACCGTGACCCGCCCCGCATCGGGCGTGCGCAGTCCCGCCAAAGTAGCGGCGAGAGTTGTTTTGCCCGAACCGGATTCGCCGCCGAGTCCGACGATCTCACCGGGCGAGATCGTCAGCGTCACGTCCTGGAGTACGGGGCTGCCGTAACCGACAGTGATCGAATCAGCGATGAGCACCGTCGACACCTTTCCGAATCATGCGTTGCCGCTGCGGAACCAGCGCAGTAGGTCCACCCGCGTAGGGGCAAATGTCGGACAGATTCGTCAGCTCGAGTGGTGGATGGGGGAGTGGGTGCAGACCGTTCTCCGGCAGCGCGGCGAGCAGATCGCGCGTGTAGTCGTGCCACGGATCCGCGAACACCTCGGCCGCGGGCCCCACCTCCATCAACCGCGAGGCGTACATGATCGCCACCGTGTCGGCGATCCCCGCCCGCAGCAGGTGACTCAGATCGTGGGTGATGAGCAGGACGGCCGCACCCGCGTCGGCGCACTCACGCAGCAGGGCGCCGATCCGATCGGTGTGGTCGCGGTCCAGTCCGGCCGTCGGTTCGTCGGCGACGATCACCGCCGGATCACCGGCCAGCGCCGCCGCGACCGCCGCCCGCTGGGCCATTCCGCCGGACAGTTGGTGTGGATAGAGGTCAAGTGCTGTGGGTTCGAGCCCGGCTCGGCGCAGCAGGTCGGCCGGTGTGTGCGAGGTGCCCAGCGCTGCAACGGTTTCCGCGAGTTGTGAGCCGAGTGTGCGGACCGGTGTGAAGTGTGTGCTCGCGGACTGCGGGACCAGCGCGATATGACGACCACGGTACGGTTCGACCTGGGGACGATGACGCGCCAACCATCGGGTTGCGCTGCCACTGCGCTCACCTGGTTGTTCCGCGGCCCCCGGAATCGACTGAGGATGGTCGAATTGTGAAGCGCCGAGATCGGTTCCAGCGCTCGCCGGCAAGCTCGAATCGACGCGGTCACCGAGAATCTGCACGCTCCGACCACTCAGGCCGAGATGAACGGCCCCACTCACCACCGCCGCCTGCGGCAATACCCCCATCACCGCACTCGCGACAACCGACTTTCCGCAACCGGATTCACCGACCAGCGCCGTGACCGTGCCCGCCGCCACCTCGAGCGACACCTCACTCACCGCATGCACTACAGCGCCACGTCGTACGGGAATCCGCACCGTCAGCCCATCGATCCGCAGCCCCTCGCGGGGGCTTACGGCCACCCCGTTCATCGCGGAATCCGGGAAGGCTTGGGCGGCACCAGAATCCCCCTGAGCGACGACCCGGCCACAGCGACCGCAATGGTCGTCACCACCAGGAACCCCGCCGGGAACACCAATGTCCACCACCCGCCGAGCAACAGCGAACCCCGCGCCTCCTCCAGCAGCGTGCCGAGACTCGGTTCGTGCGGCGGCAACCCGAACCCGAGGAACGACAGCGTCGACTCATGCCAAATCGCATGCGGCAGAAGCAGAACCACCGCGATCAACGCCTGTGGGGTCACGGCGGGCAACAGGTGCCGGGTGAACAGATGGGTGCGCCCGGCCCCGGCCAGCACTGCGGCAGCCACATAGTCGCGTTCACGCAGGCTCAGACTTTCCGCCCGCACGATCCGCGCCACCTGAACCCAATGCGTGAGCCCGATGGACAACACCACCGCCACGGTATTGCCACGGAACAGCGCGACGATCACGATGCCGAGCAGCAGATGTGGCAGGGCATTGGCGGTGTCGGCGAACCGCATCAGCACCCGGTCGACCCGCCCACCTGCCAGCGCCGATACCGCACCGACCAGCACACCGAGCACCGTCGACACCGCCGCCGCGCACACCGCGACCACCAGCGAGGTGCGCAGCGCCGCCGCGATCCGCACGAACAGCGACCGTCCCGCCGCATCGGTACCGAACCACCACCGCGCCGACGGCGCCTGCCGGGCCTGGGCGAAATCGGTGAGCCGGTCGTCGACGCCACCGAGCCACGGCACGACCAGCGCGTAGATCAACACGGCGACCAGCACCGCGACCGCGACGAACAGCCGTCGCCGAGCACGCTCACCCATCGGCCCGCACCCGGGGATCCAGCAGTACCACCGCGATGTCGGCGAGCAGCGAACCGAGCAGCACCGCACCCGTCGTCGCGACCGTCAGTGTGGCCAGCAACGCCATATCCAGGTCCTTCGCCGATTGCACGAAGGCGCCCGCCACCCCCGGCCAGGAGAAGATCTCCTCCACCAGCACCGCACCGACTACCACTTCGGGCAGCCGCGCACCGAGGATCGTGACGAACGGTGCCAGCGAGGAAGGCAGGATGTGGCGGCGGGTGATGGTCGCGGTGTCGATGCTGCGCGTCACCGCGCCCACCACGAAGTCCTCACCGCGATTGGCGGCCACCGTTTCCCGCACCGCGAGCAACAACCACGGCAGCTGCGAGACCGCCAGGGCGGCAGCGGGCAACACCAGGTGCCGCGCGACCTGCGCCGCATCGACCTCGGCGCCCGCATCGGTGAGCCCGGCAGGCGGCAACCAGCCGAGCCCCACCGCGAACACCCCGATCACGGCCAGCGACACCACGAACGGCGGGAGCCCCTGCAGGGCGACGCAGACGGTACTCACCACCCGGTCGAGCAGGCCACCGCGGCGCATCCCCGCGACCACCCCGGCCACGAGCGACACCGCGACCGCCACCGTCATGGCGACCGTCACCAGCAGCATCGTCCACGGAATGCGCTGAGCGAGAAGCTCACTCACCGGCTGGGCGAAGCTGCGCGACGCCCCGAGGTCGCCGGTGCACAGGTCGGCGGCCCACTGTGCGTAGAGCCGGTACCAAGGCACGTCGAGCCCCAACTGCCCGGCGAGTACCGCGCGATCGGCGGCGCCGGTGGTGACGTAGCGGTCGCCGAGGTAGCCGACGAGCGGGTCGAACGGTGAGACCGCGGCTGCGGCGAACAGCGCCGCCGACACCGCGACCAGCACCGGAATCATCGTCAGCACCCGCCGCCGCGTCATCCGCGCGATGCCACGCCCCCTCACGAGCCGCGCGTCCAGGTCTGCAGCGACCACCACGGCCCCCACGTCACGCCGTGCGCGTGTGGCTCGAGTACCGGTCCCGACATCGTCCACCCCGAATCCTTCACCACATAGGTGTGATCCAGGTGGACGAGGAAAACATGGCTCGGGTCCTCGGCGTAGCGGGTCTGTACCGCACGGTAGGCGGCCGCCCGGTCGGCCGGATCGAGGGTGCGCCTGGCCTTTTCGAGCAGGGCATCGATCGTGGGATCGGAGTGGCGGCTGGCATTGTCGTACGGGCTGCCCGCACCCGGATCGACGGTGTGCAGGGTGTTGTAGGCCTGCGTATCGGGATCGAAGGGCTCGCTGCCGCCGCCGAGCAGAATGCCCGCCCGTTCGATCCGGGGTTCGATCCGATCCCAGGACAACGCTTCGAGATCCACCTCCACACCGACCCGGCGAGCGTCGGAGGCGAACGCCATGGCGAGGTCACGGCGCAAGGTATCGGTGGAGTTGTACATCACCGTGAACCGGGCCCGCACACCCTGTTTCGCGCGCACGCCGTCCGCACCGCGCGGCCAGCCCGCCGCGTCGAGGATCTGCTCGGCACGCGCCCGGTCGAACGCGAAAGTCGCGGTGGGGTTGTGGGATTCGCCGTATACCTCCGGAACGGGGGTGTAAGCGGGCCGCCCGTATCCGCCGAGGATGTTGTCGATCATGGCCTGCCGATCCACGGCGAAATTCAGCGCGAGCCGGACCGCGGGATCACCGGCCACCGGATCACCGGCGGGCAGGGAGACACCGCGCCAATCGGCAGAGGTGTTGGCGTGCACCGACATCGGCGCGCGGTCGGCGAAGGTGGCGGCCAGCAGCGGCGGCAGCGAGGTTCCGTCCAGCTCGCCGCTCGCGATCCGCTGCGCGCGGGTGTTGTCGTCGGGGACGTGGAGCACCGTGAGCCGCTTCACGGCAGGCGCACCGCCCCAATAGTTCTCGTTCGCCACGAATACGGCTCGGGTCGGTTCCAGGGTCGTCAGCCGGTAGGGCCCCGTGCCGACCGGCTTCGTATTGAGCGCCGACTCGGTGGCGGGTCCCGGTTCGGCCACCGCCTCCGACGGCACGATCCCGATGAGCAGCTTGGTGGGGAACGCGGCATACGGGTGCCGCAGCGTGAAACGCACGGTGGCGGGATCGACGGCCTCGACCCGCTCGATCATCGAGAACGACGAACGGACCTCCGAAGCCGAGGCAGGGTCGAGGATCGCACGATAGGTGGCCACCACGTCGGCCGCGTCGAACGTGGTTGCGTCGCTGAACCGCACGCCCGTGCGCAGCGGCACCGTCCACACGGCGGCACCGGGTTCGGCTCTCGGCAACTCGGTGGCCAGCGCGGGTGCGAAACCGGGCATCCCGGAACCACCGGTGAGCCGGAGCAGACCGTCGTAGATCTTCGCCTCGCCTGCCGCGCCGTAACCGGCGATCGGGTTGTATCCGCCCAGTTCGGCGGCATCCGCGAGGACCAGCGAATCGGTGGTCGTGGCGGTCGGCGCACCGCAGGCGGTGAGTACCAGCGCGAACGCGGCCCCCGCGACGGTCCGAATTCGCATCATGATGTTCCTAGCTGTTTATCTGAACAGATGGACAGATGATAGTCCGGCGCCGAACCCGGCGACTAAGCTGAGGGCGTTATGGGAGAGCCACGCACACTGGACGGGTCGCCGGTCGAGCTCGGCAGGCGCGCGATCGGTGATGTCGAGATCCGCGCCTGGGCGCAGCGATTCGACCTGCTCTCGGACCCCAACCGGCTGGAGATCCTGCTCTGCCTGCACCGCACTCCCGGCATCAGCGTGGGTGAGCTCGCGGCCGCGATCGGGCGCACCGAGAACGCGATCTCCCAGGCGCTGCGCGTGCTGCGGCACGAGGGGTGCGTCGTATCGAGCCGGGAAGGCCGATCGGTCACCAACCGGCTCGCCGACCCGATCATCCACGAGATTCTGCACACCATCGGCGCCAAACACACCTGACGTCGATCGGCCTTGTTCGGGAGGCGATGATGGCGAAGATCCTGTTCGTGATGACCGGTGCCGACCGCTGGAGTCTCACCACCGGCGCCAAGCACTACACCGGCTACTGGGCCGCCGAATTCACCATCGCCTACCTGGCCTTCCGCGAGGTGGGACACGAGGTGCTGGTGGCGACGCCCGGCGGGGTGGTGCCACCCGTCGACCTCGGCAGCCTCGCGCCGAATGCCAACGGCGGCAACGACAAAGCGCAGGAAGTGGCCGAAACGATCAAGGGCGCGACGGTTCTCGAAAAGCCCGTCGCACTCGGCGAGATCTCCGCCGCCGACGTCGACGCCCTCTACTACCCCGGCGGTTACGGGCCGATGGAAGACCTCGCAGGCAACGCCGATTCCGCCGCGCTGCTCGTCGACGCCCTCCGCGCGGACAAGCCGACGGCGCTGATCAGCCACGGCCCCGCAGCCCTGCTCGCCACCGGCGACGACTTCGCGGGCTACCGCGTGACCGCCTTCAGCAATGCCGAGGAAGACCTCAACGGGCTGGCCGATCGGGCGCGTTGGCTCCTGCAGGACCGGCTCACCGAACTCGGTGTCGACTACCGCTGCGCCGAACCCTTCGCGCCCCATGTGGAATCGGATCGCTGCCTGCACACCGGCCAGAACCCCGCCTCGACCCCCGACCTCGTCGCCGTCTTCCTCGACGCGCTCAGCCGCCCGGGCGCACGATCATGAGCACGACGACCGCCGTCCACAGCAGGTTGTAGATCCCTGCCAGCATCGACAGCATCCGCAGGCGTTTGCCGTCGTCGGGCTCGTCGAGTGCCTGCCGTTGCATCGGATGGATCTGCACCGCGAGCAGGCCGCCCGCGATGGCCGTGGTGATCATGGCCGAGGTGATCCAGATTTCGTTCATCCGCCCCTGGATGGTGGCCAGGATGATCCCGACCGCCGGCACGATGATCGCCAGCTTCGCGTAGTTGCCGGTGATGCGGTGCATCGCGACGGCCACCGACCGGCTGCGCACCGAATCGGGTTCTGGCGCGGCGATCGGCGCGTAGCGCGGGAAAAGACTGGTGGCGACCGCCGAGCCACCGACGAAAACGATGCCCGCGAGCACATGCACCGACAGCAAGAAATGTTCCACTACCGACCTCCAGCCTTCAACATGCTTGAAGCGTAGCGCAACCTTCATAGTTGTTGAAAGTGCTAGGGCGAGGCGCCCGAGAATGCCTGGAGAATCGCCGCGCCCACCTGTCGCTGGATCGGATCCGCCTCGGGGCCGAAGAGCTGAATATCGACCTGCGACACCACTTCTCGTGCCGCCGCCAGCAAGCGGACCCCGTCTTCGGTGAGTTCGATGGTCGATGCCGACCCCGCCCGCGCGGTCCGGTCTCGCACCAACCCGGCACCGACCAGCGCCTTCACCGAGGTGTGCACGCTCTGCACGCTGGTCCCCGACATCCGCGCCAGCTCGCTGAACGAGGCCCCCGGCACACCGTTGATATGCCCGAGCAGCCCCAGCCGCGCCACCGTCAGATCCAACGGCGCCAGCCCCGCTCCCAGTGCCGCCTCCACCCGCCGGCACAGGGTGATCACCAGGATGCTCGGGCTCATAATCGGCGGTCCGGGTCGCCCGTCGTCAGTGGTCATGCCCCGCATTTTCCCGTACGCGCACGGCTCGGTGCCCGGCGGATACCGCCGGGCACCGAGCCGGGTGATCGCTTACTTCAGCGCTACCCGCGCACCGTTGGAAAAGGCCGAGTCGTGGAATTCGACCGCCGCCGGGTCGGTGCCGGTCGGCACGTCGAACACCAGGACCATCGAGATCTTGTTGCCCGGATTGATCTCGGCGACGAGCTCGTCGTTGACATTGATCTCCGCGGAGGTGTCGTTGGCGAACTCGCGACCCTGAGCGTCGATCAGTTTCTGATTCGCCCCGAAGTACTGCTGGGCCACATCGCCGACATTGGTCACCTCGACGTGCACGAGCACGAATTCGCCCTGGGCGGTCTTCTGCAGGTACGGGTTGTCGCCGACCGTGCGGACCGGCGGGTCGACCTGCGTCACCGTGAACGCGAACTTCCCGTCGCGGACCTCGGTGCCCGCGGGTGCGGCCACCGACCGTGCCTGCTCGCTCTTGGCCACCTCGTTGGCGGCCCCGCCGATGAGGGCCACGCAGCCGCCGAAGAGGGCCAGAACCGCGAGCAGGAAGCCGCCGAGCACCCACGGCCAGACCTTGCGCTTCTTCGGCGGCTGCGGGTAGTAGGGCTGCTGCGGGGCACCGGGATTGGTGTGCTGGGGGTGGGACATGGCTGGCTCCTCGTCTGGAAAAGGTCAGGCGTGATCGCGCCGGGACGGACTGTCCGGCGTCATGGGGATGGGTTGCCCGGCTGGATGCCGCAGCATGAATGTGTTGCCGCGCAAGGGATTTGCGCGTCGGAAGCGGTTCCAGGCCGGTTGCCGCTCCGTTGAGAAGGACGCTACACCGAACAGGCGCCATTGGCAACAGAACAACAATGTTTTCAAGATTGACGAATCGGGAATGTGTACGTCAGAACGGATAAGTAACCAATCCATGTAAGGTTTGACCTTGACTACCTGGCCGGTAGGGCCGGGGGCCGAGAGGAGACCCATGCCAGACTCGACGCCCACCGTGGCCGCCGCCGAGATCTCGCGGTTGGCAGGCGTCACTCGTGCGACCGTCAGCAATTGGCGGCGCCGCCACGCCGACTTCCCCGCGCCCGTACCGGGAGGCTCGGAGAAACGGCCGCTGTTCGACCTCGCCGAGGTGCAGCAGTGGTTGCGCGGCCACGGCGTCACCGCCGCCGATTCCCCGGTGCAGCGGCTGCGCACCCTCTTACGCTCCGAGGTCGCCCCCGACGAGGTCGTCGCGCTCATGGCATTCGTCGCCGACAAACGTGCGAAAGCCGCCGATCCGGTGCGCAAGGCCATCCGCGAGGCGATCGACGAAGTCGGCGTCACCCAGACGCTCGCGGTGCTGTCCGAACGTGGCCTCGACGGGCCGAGTACCGGCGTCTACCCGACCGACCAGCCCGTGGCGGCCCTCATGGCCGACCTGCTCGCCGCCGCGACCTCACCCACCCCGAGTTCGGTCCTCGATCCCGCCTGCGGTGGTGGCACCCTCCTGCTCGAAGCCGCGCGTATCGGCGCGACGCAGCTGAACGGGCAGGACATCCTCCCGGTGCAGGCCGGCCGCACCGCGGCCGCGCTCGGCGTCCTCGTCCCGCAGGCGAAGTCCGACATCCGCGCCGGTGACGCCCTGCTCGCCGACGCCTTTCCCGAGACCGAATTCGATGCGGTCATCTCGAACCCGCCCTACTCGCAACGTGATTGGGGTGCCGACGAGCTCGCACTCGACCCGCGCTGGGTGTATTCGGTGCCCCCGCGCGGTGAATCCGAACTCGCCTGGGCGCAGCACGCCCTCGCCCACCTGCGCCCGGGCGCGACCGCGGTGCTTCTCCTGCCGCCCGCCGTCGCGGCGCGCTCCTCCGGCCGGCGGATCCGCATGGAACTGTTGCGGGCCGGTGCCCTGCGCGCGGTGATCGCGCTGCCGCCAGGCGCGTCGACGCCGCGTCAGGTGGGGCTGCAACTGTGGGTGCTGCGCCGCTCCGGTGTCGGTAGTCCCGGTGACACGTTGCTGTTCGCCGACACCACCCGCCTGCCGAATCGCGGGGACCAACCGGACTGGCAGCACCTGGCGACCACGGTGGTCGAGTCCTGGCGTGCGTTCGACGCCGGTGACGCGCAGGCCGCGACCGTCCCCGATGTCACCGCCGTGGTTCGGGTGATGGATGTCCTCGACGACGATGTGGATCTGACGCCCGCCCGTCAGGTGCGTGCGGCGGTCGACCCGGGCAACGCCTCCGCCGCAGCGCACACCGCGATCGGTGCGCTCGGCGACCACCTCGGCGAGCTGCGGGCGGTGGCCGAGGCTGTGCGCGAATGGGATTCGGCCCCCGGCACCGACTGGCGTTACGTGGCGGTCGGCAACCTGATCGCCGGTAAGGCGGTGCGGATCGTCACCGCGACCACCGACCCGGCCCCCGCCGACGACGCGCGTCCGGTGCTCACGGGCCACGACCTGCTCGGCAGCCGCAACCCGTCGGGCATCACGACGCCCGGGTCGCCGGTGGGGGAGCCGATCGAAGAAGGCGATGTCCTGGTGTCGCGGCTGCGCGACGACCACGGTGCCGCCCAGGGCGCCCGTGTCGCCGAGGGCGCCGATATCGGTGCTGTTCCCGGGCCGGGCGTGCTCGTCTTCCGCACCGATCCCGCCCGCGTGGATCCCTGGTTCTTCGCGGGTTTCATCGGCAGCCCCGACAACGCGGCCGCCATGTTCGGCACAACCACCATCCGCCTCGATCCCGCCCGCCTGCGCATCCCGCTGCTGCCGATCGCCGAACAGCAACGCTACGGCGCGGCATTCCGCCGGCTGCACCAACTCCGGGTGAGCGCCCGCACCACCGCCGAGGCCGCCCGTACCGCCGCGGACCTCATCGCCACCGGCCTGACGGCGGGCGCGCTCGAGCCACCGGCGAAGTAGCCGAGGAGCCGCCGACGACATCGCTACCGGCCCGGCAGAGTAGTCGAGGCGGTGCCGATCGGTGCCGGGCAGTATCGTGCTGGCGTCCGGTACCGGTATCGAGCTGGGGGTAGTGGTGGGCGAGATCGTCGACGGGCGGTACGAGATCACCGGGGTGCTCGGTGCCGGTGGGATGGGGGAGGTGCTGGCCGGCTACGACACGGTGCTCGACCGGCCGGTCGCCGTGAAGCGGATCGCGGTGCGCCAGTTCGCCTCTCGTGCCGATCTGGTCGACGAGTTCGTCGCCCGGTTCCGCCGTGAGGCCAGGGTGACGGCCCGGATCAGGCATCACGGCGTGCCCCAGGTGTTCGACGCCGTGCTCGACGCGCAGGCCGACAGCGTGTACCTGGTGATGGAGCACATCGACGGCGTGACGCTGCGGGACTATCTGGCCGAGATCGGTGAACTGCCGGTCGGCTGGGCCGTCGCGATCGCCACGCAGATCGCGACGGTGCTGTCGTATGCCCATGTGCTGCCGGTGGTGCACCGGGACCTGAAACCGGCCAATATCGTTGTCGCACAAGACGGCACGGTGAAGGTGATCGACTTCGGGATCGCGGCACTGCTCGACGGGAGCACCGGGCGGATCACCAGGACCGGATCGGTTCTCGGCACCGCCGCTTACATGCCGCCCGAGCTGGTGAACGGGCAGGAAGCGGGTCCACGCGCCGACCTGTACGCGCTCGGCTGCGTGATGCACGAGATGTTCAGCGGACGAAGGGTTTTCGAGGCCCGATCGGAGTTCGACACCCACAACCGGCACCTGTCCGACCCGCCGACACCGCTGCGCGCGCTGCGCCGGGACGTGCCGGCCCCGATCGAACAGCTCGTCCTCGAGCTGCTGGCCAAGGATCCGGCGCAGCGACCGTCGAGCGCGCAACTCGTCTACGAGCGGCTGCTGCCGTTCCTGCCCGCGCCGGGCGCACCGGAGGACCCCGCCTCGCGGACCCATCCCGACCCGACGCGGCTCTTCCGCCGACCCAATCCGCCCGCCGACGCCGTGGTGGAACCGCTGCCGCCCAAGCCTTCCCACGAGCTGCCCGCCGCCACCGGTCTGTCCGAGGCCGCCGCGCGGTATCGCGAATTGTTCGCGCTCGGCCGGGCCGCGCAGGCGGCCGACGTGCTGCTCGGCGTCGTCGATCAGGCCGAACAACGCTTCGGGCCCGACAGTCCGCAGCTGGGCGACCTGCACCGCGATATCGCCACCGCGCTCGAGCACTCCGGTGAACAACGCCGGGCGCTGGCGCAGTGGCAGCGGGTCGAAGCGATCGAGGAGCCGACCGGCACCAGGGGCAGGCGGGCGCGGGTGGCCGCGATCGGTTGCCGCGCCGCGCTCGGCGAGCTCACCGCCGCGGCCGCGGTCGACGAGCTGTACCGGATGCTCGGTGAAATACGTTCGGCAGACAACGAATTCGGTGACGACGCGCTGCTGGTCCGGCTCGCGCTCGCCGAGCACCTGCCCGCCGCGGGCGACCACGCCCGGGCTGCGAGGTTCGTCGCCCGGTTACGGGACGACCTCGCGGTGCTACGGCCACCCGACGACCCGATGCGCCGGAAGATCGAAGCACTGGCGGCCGAACTCCGCTGCTGAGGTGCGTCCGGGGCATTCCCGGCGGAGTAAGCTGCTCGCATCGCTGACAGGGGACGGTGTCGGCCGTCGGAAGTGGAGATCGTGCCGTGCAGTGGGTCGGCAGAATCGGCTGGGTCGTCGGGCTGCTGGCCGGGGCATTCGGGGTGCTGCTCGGCAGCGTCGGGTACTTCACCGGAATCGGCAACGGAAGTCCGTTCGAGATCACCCTGGCCGTGGTGTTCTTCGGCTCGGGGTGCGCGCTCGCGGGAGTGTCGATCTGGCAGCTCGTCATCGGCGACCGTCATAAAAGGCGCGGCTACCCTCGGCAAACGTGGCACACCCCGCTTGCGGGAATCCCGTATGCGGGCGGCTCGGGTTCCGCGCAGGTAGTCCCCGGCCACTCGCACGTCGGCCCGGTCGCCTCGGGTCCCTCCTATTTCGGGTCGCCACCGGCAGGCCACGCACCCGACGCACAGCCACCCGTCGGGCCCGAACCTCCGGTCACGCCGCCGAAACCGCTCCCGCACGCCGCCTACACCCCGCCTTCGGCGCCGATCGCGGCGACCGTCGCCCAGACGCCCGAGTGGGTCACGAGCACCCGGAGCATCCACCACTGGCTGCCCACCGGAATCCCCTACGCGAGCGCACCGACCAGCGTGCTCGGTTCACCCGTCGACCTCGACCGCGACAGTGCCGCGACCATCCCCGTCCGGGTGCGTGACGCGGTCCGCGAGCTCATCGCCATCGAGGGCCCGATCGAACGTGGCCGCCTGGTGACACTGGTCGCCCAACGCTTCGGCGTGCCGAAACCCTCCGAGAAACAACAGATCTGCGTGCTCGGTCAGGTCCCCGAGGAGCTGGTGCGCGCGACTCCGCTCGGCGTCTTCGTCTGGCCGTCCAACGTGGACCCCGGCACCTGGCGCGGCTTCCGCTTCACCCCACCCGGCACCACCCGCCCCATCGAGACGATCTGCGGCGAGGAGATCGCCAACGCGATAACCCATGTCGCCCAGCACAACCGCCCCACCTTCGACGACCTCGTCTGGTCCACCCTCACCCAGTTCGCCCACGAACGCACCGGCATCGCCGAAGACCGCATCGAAGCCGCCCTCACCCTCTCGACCCGGCGAGGCAGACTCACCACCGACCCCGACGGCCGCTACCGCCCGCTCATCTGATCAGCGAAGGCTCCCGGTCCCCGCACGGCGGTGGTGACGGGCACGTCGACGGTGGCGATGCCGGACGGCGACGGCTCGTCTCCTAGGCGGGTAAGGCGGGGGCGGTGCGGGTGTGGGTCACCTCGGGGGCGACGGTGACGATGTCGCAGGCGGCGAGGAGGGTGTGGGGGAAGTCGTCACCGAGGTGGGCCAGGCTCGGCATGACGACGGCCGCGGCGGAGGTCGCGGCGACCACGTCGAGCAGGCGGCCGAGCGGATCGGTGGTGCGGTCGCTGAAGGCCACCGTCTTGGTGAAGCGGTAACCGAGGCGTTCGGCTAGGGATCGGATCTGCGTTTCGTCCCAGGACTGGGCGACACCCGAGATGTCGCGGCGCAGATATCCGATCGCCGGTGGCTTCATGGGCATGACCGTACCGGCGCGGAGTGTCGCAGTCGTGAACGCGAGCGAACGCGAGTCGAATTCGCAATCCGACCGAGACCCATTCGCGCGCTGATCGAGTGCTACCACGCCTCATTGGAGATCAGCGCGGTGAGCAACTGGCGGATCGCGGCGACCCGTCGCTCGACACCGGACAGCTGATCGAGGGCGCATTCGGGGTCGGCGGGCGGCCCGAGATGGGTGCAGCCGCGCGGGCAGTCCTCGATGGCGTCGGCGAGATCGGTGAACGAGGCGATCACGTCGTCGGGCGTGATGTGGGCCAGACCGAACGACCGCACGCCCGGTGTGTCGATCACCCAGCCACCACCGGGCAGCGGCAGCGCCACCGACTGGGTGGAGGTGTGCTTGCCCTTACCCACGCCGGACACCTCGCCGACCGCCCGATAGGCGTCGGGTACAAGGCGATTCACCATCGTCGACTTGCCGACCCCGGAATGCCCGATGAGCGCGGTGAGCCGGTCGCGCAAGATCTCGACCACCGGTTCGATGGGGTCGTCGATCCCCGCGTACAGGATCTTCAGGCCCAAACCCTCGAAGGCCGAAGCGAATTCGGACTCGGCCACCAGATCACGCTTGGTGAGCACCAGGATCGGTTCCAGCCCACCGGCATACGCGGCGACCATGGTCCGTTCCACGAAACCCGTGCGCGGCGGCGGATCGGCCAGGGCGACGACGATGAACAACTGCTCGGCATTGGCGACGACGATCCGCTCGAACGGATCGGTGTCGTCGGCGGTGCGCCGCAACACCGTTCGCCGATCGGCGACCCGGACTATCCGGGCAAGACTGTCGGGCTTGCCGGTGAGATCACCGACGACGCCCACCCGGTCGCCGACGACGATCGGGGTGCGGCCGAGCTCACGAGCCCGCATGGCGACGATGCGCCGGTCGGGGTCACCGTCGAGAACACACCCCCACCGGCCCCGGTCGACCGCGACGACCATGGCGTCCTCGGCGTCGTTGTGCTGCGGCCGGGTCTTGGTGCGCGGGCGGGAGGAGGCCTTGCCGGGACGAACCCGCACATCGGATTCGTCGTAGCTGGCCGCGCTGCGTCCTCGGCGACTCAGCGCGCCACTCCTTCACCCGATAACGCAGGCGCGAGCATCTGCTCCCACAGCGCGACGAAGGTCGGCAGGGTCTTGGCGGTGGTGCCGATGTCCTCGATCTCGATACCGGGCACCCGCAGGCCGAGAATCGCACCGGCGGTGGCCATCCGGTGATCGGCGTAGGAATGCCACTGCCCGCCGTGCAGCGGGGCGGGCACGATCTCGAGCCCGTCGGCGGTCTCGGTGACATTGCCGCCGAGCCGGTTGATCTCGGCGGAAAGCGCTGCGAGACGGTCGGTTTCGTGCCCGCGCAGATGCGCGATGCCACGCAGCACCGACGGCGAATCGGCCAGGGCGGCGAGCGCGGCGACGGTGGGGGTGAGCTCGCCGACGTCGTGCAGGTCGATATCGATGCCCGCCAGCCGTTCCGGCCCGCGCACGGTGAGGATCCCGTCGAAGACGCGGGCCTCGGCACCCATGCGGACCAGGATCTCGCGGATCACGTCACCGGGCTGGGTGGTGCCGCGCGGCCACATCGGCACGCTCACCTCGCCGCCGGTGACCGCGGCCGCCGCCAGGAACGGCGTCGCGTTGGACAGGTCGGGCTCGATCTCCCAGTCGACGGCGCGGATCGGGCCGGGCGCCACCGTCCAGGTCTGCGCGCCGCGCACGTCGCTCGGGGTGGTGACGGCGACATCGGCGCGGCGCAGCATCTCCACCGTCATCTCGATGTGCGGCATCGACGGCAGCACACCGCCGCTGTGGTTGACGGTGATGCCCTGCTCGAAACGGGCGGCCGAGAGCAACAGTCCCGACACGAACTGCGAGGACCCGGAGGCGTCGATGGTGACCTCACCGCCGCGCAGCGTCCCGGTGCCGTGCACCACGAACGGCAGCGCGTCGCCCTCGATGTCGAGGCCGAGGCTGCGCAGCGCGTCGAGGATGGTCGACAGCGGCCGGTGCCTGGCCTGCTCGTCGCCGAAGAAGGCGACATCGCCGGTGGCCAGGGCGGCGGCGGGCGGCAGGAACCGCATGATGGTTCCCGCGAGGCCGCAGTCGACGGCGGCACTGTGCAGTGGCGCGGGGGTGACCTCGAGGGTTTCGGCGTCGCCGACGATCTCGGTGCCGAGGGCGCGCAGGGCGGCGATCATCAGGTCGGTGTCGCGGCTGCGCAGGGCACCGGTGAGGGTGGACGGCCCATCGGCAAGTGCGGCGAGGATGAGCGCGCGATTGGTGATGGATTTCGAACCGGGCAGGGTGACGGTCGCGTGGACGGGGACCTCGATGTGGGGCGCTGGCCAGAAACTCACCTGCCCATCCTCCCTCATGTGCGGACCGAACACACCGGTGGTGCGCCAACTCGCGTCGCCGCGTCGGCCGAACTTGTCGGACGTCGGTGCCACCATGGTTGCTATGTGCGGACGATATGCGACTACGACCAACCCCGGCCGCCTGGCGGCCGAGCTCGACGCGGTCGACGAAACCGACCTCGACAACCCCGACGAGACGGTGAGCTACAACGTGGCCCCGACCAGTCAGGTGCTCACCGTGGTCGAACGCCACGAGCACGACCACCCCGACGACGATCCGCGCCTGCGGATCCGCCGGATGCGCTGGGGGCTGATCCCGCACTGGACCAAGGCGGCCGAGCCGGGTGTTCCGGCCAAGGGCAAACCGCTGTTCAACGCCCGGGCCGACAAGATCGTCACGGCACCGTCGTTCCGTGACTCGGCCAAGTCCAAGCGGTGCCTCGTCCCCATGGACGGCTGGTACGAGTGGCTCGTCGAACCCGCTCCGACCGGCAAGGGCAAGGCGGTCAAGAAGCCGTTCTTCATGTCCCACGCCGACGGTTCGCGGATCTACATGGCCGGCCTGTGGTCGGTGTGGCGCGACCGGAGCAAGCCCGACGCGCAACCGCTGATGTCGTGCACCATCCTCACCACCGACGCCGTGGGCGAGCTCGCCCGCATCCACGACCGCATGCCCTTACCGATGCCGCGTGAGCACTGGGAAGCCTGGCTGGATCCGGACCACCCGGCGCCCGCCGAATTGCTCGGAGGGCCCGCGGCGGACGAGGTGGCGAATATCGTCGCGCGACCGGTGTCCACACTGGTGAACAACGTGCGCAACAACGGTCCCGAACTGCTGGTTCCCGACGAAGAGGCCGGGCAGACCACACTGCTGTGATCGTGCCCGGCCGCCGCGAACGTCAGAGCGGGCAGGGCACCGAATCGGTGGCGATGTTCAGGCCGCACTTGATGGCGCCGGTGACCAGGTCGATGATCTCGGTGGCCAGTCCGCCGCCGAGGTTCTCGGTCTTCTCGGCCTGTTCGTTCTTCTCGGCTCCCGGCGCGTTCTTCGGGCTGGTGCCCTGGCCGTTGAGCGGGTAGTCGCCGGGCTCGGTCGGTGCGGACGGCGCCACCGGTGGAATCGCGGCGGCGGGCACGGCGGCCTCCGCGGCGCCGAAGCCGAGTATCAGGGCAAGGGACAGGGTGGCGATCGTCGAGCGAGTGGACATTTTTCGCATCACATCCTCGGGTCGAATCGGTCGTACCGGGCGCGGAATGCGTCGGTAGTGGATTCGGAACGAGACTGTGATCGGATTGCTACGCCGTGATCGGCGCCGTCACCGCGCCCGCCGCGCGCACCAGATCGGCGGGGGCGAGCTCGATCTCCAGGCCCCGTTTACCCGCGCTGCACAGCACCCGGTCCCACTCCAGTGCCGAGGCGTCGACGACGGTTGCCAGCTTTTTGCGCTGCCCCAGCGGGGAGACTCCGCCGAGTACGTATCCGGTGGTTCGTTCGGCCTTGGTCTTGTCGGCCATGCTCGCCTTCGGCGCACCGAGCGCGGCCGCGGCGGCTTTGAGCGACAGCTTGGCGGGCACCGGAAGCACCGCCACGGCGAGCGCGCCGGTGGAGAGCTCGATCACCAAGGTCTTGAAGACCTGTGCGGCCACCACCCCCAGTGCGTCGCCGAGCGCGTCGACAGCTTCCGCGCCATAGGAGTCCGCACGCGGGTCGTGGGCGTAGGAGTGGACCTCGTGCGCGATTTTCGCAGCGGTGAGCACCTTGATCGCGGGCGTCGACGCGGCAGCCATGAGCACACCCTAAAACCGGCCGATCGGGAACACAGCCGGGGGAGTGCCTGTTGCACAGCAGTGACACCCCCGAGACAACGTGAGGAGAGATAGTGACACTGCTGCTCGAGGAGCGTCCCCTCGCGTCGGGGGACGTGCGATTGCCCATCGACACCGTGCTGCCGGTAGATTCGGTGGCTACGGCGATCGAAGGGATTGGTGTGACGAGCGACGATGACGTGGTGCCTACCGAGGCGTCCGGCGCGCAAGTCGACGAAGCCGAGCTGGCGGCCCGGTTCGAGCGCGACGCGCTGCCGATGCTCGACCAGCTCTACGGCGCCGCCCTGCGGATGACCAGGAATCCGGCCGACGCCGAAGACCTGGTGCAGGAGACGTACGTCAAGGCGTTCCAGGGGTTCAAGTCCTTCAAGGAGGGCACCAATCTGCGTGCCTGGCTGTACCGGATCCTGACGAACACCTACATCAACTCCTACCGCAAAAAGCAGCGTCAGCCCGCGCAGTACCCGACCGACGAGATCACCGACTGGCAGCTGGCCGCCACCGCCGAGCACAGCTCGACCGGTCTGCGTTCCGCCGAGGTGGAGGCTCTCGACGCCCTGCCCGACGACGAGATCAAGGCCGCACTGCAGGAGTTGCCGGAGGAGTTCCGGATGGCGGTGTACTACGCCGACGTCGAAGGCTTCCCGTACAAGGAAATCGCCGACATCATGGGCACCCCGATCGGTACCGTGATGTCGCGGCTGCACCGCGGCCGCAAGCAACTCAAGGGTCTGCTCGCCGGGGTGGCGCGCGACCGTGGATTCGACCGTGGGGAACGCCAGGAGGTTTCGAAGTGAGCGACCCCGATATGGAGATGGACTGCACCGCCGTACTCGCGGATGTGTGGCTCATGCTCGACGGCGAATGCGACGAGGCCACGCGCGCGCGGTTGCAGGAACACATGGACCACTGCAGCCCCTGCATCGAGGCCTACGGCATCGAGGAGAAGATCAAGGGTCTGCTCAACCGCAAGTGCGGTGGCGAGCACGCACCCGAGGGTCTGCGGGAACGGCTGAAGGTGGAGATCCACCGCTGCATCACCGTCACCAGGGTCGAGTCGACCGAAGGCTGACGGCAGCAAAAAAGGGGCACCCGACGGGTGCCCCTTTTTCGTGTCCCGAGCCTGGCTCAGGCGTTGGGCCGCTTGCCGTGGTTGGCTGCGTTGCCCTTACGGCTGCGCTTCTTACGTCCGCGCTTACCCATAGGTAGCTCCCTTCTCTGGGTCCTCCCCGCCGCAGCGCGGAGCACAATCTGATCGAGAGCCATTGTTTCACGTGTGGTTGGCTGTAGCTTCGGCGGATACGGCCACGGCCGCGAGCGCGGTGGCCGACACGACTACGAACGGGGTGTCATGGTGGAAGAAGTGCGCGCGGAGATGGTCTCCACCGTGCTCGCTGTCGAGGTGGCGGTGGGTGATCACGTGCACGTCGATCAGACCCTTGTGCTGCTCGAGTCCATGAAGATGGAGATCCCGGTGCTCACCGAGGTGGACGGCGAGGTCACCTCCGTCGACGTCACCCCGGGCCAGGTTCTGCAGGCGGGCGACCTGATCGCCACCATCGCCTGAGTCGCACGAGAAACGAAGCGGTAGATCCAGCGTGGCAACACTGAGCGAGCTCCTGGCCGAACACACCGACCTACCCGGCACCGCCGTCGACCATCTGCAACGAGTGGTCGGCGATTGGCAGTTGCTCGCCGATCTGTCGTTCTCGGATCTGCTGCTGTGGGTCGGTGCGGGCCCGGTCGCCGACGGCGCCGATGTGGTGTGCGTGGCCCAGATCCGGCCGACCACGGCACCGACGGTGCACCTCGACGACAAGGTGGGCACCACCGCGTCGCGTACCGACTTCCCGCAGGTGTTCGACGCGCTGCTCGCCGGGGCCGCCGTACGCACCGACACCGAGGTGCGGGTGAGCGGTGCCGCGGACGCGAGCCCGGTGCACGCGATACGTGAGGCCATTCCGGTGCGCTGCGGCGAGGATGTGATCGCCGTGCTGAGCCGCGACGGCGACCTGCAGCGCTCCCGGGTGCGTTCCACCCTGGAGACGGCCTACGTGTCGGCCGCCGACGACCTGTGCCAGATGATCGCCGACGGCAGTTTCCCCACCCCAGAAGACCGGGCGGCCACCCATTCCAGCCCGCGCGCGGGTGACGGCTTCATCCGGCTCGATACCCAGGGCCAGGTGGTCTACGCCAGCCCGAACGCGCTGTCGGCCTATCACCGGATGGGCTTGCAGGCCGACCTGGTCGGCCAGGATCTGGCGGTGACGACGCGCTCACTCATCACCGACCCCTTCGACGCGCAAGAGGTGGTCGCCGATATCCAGGCCGCGCTCGCGGGCCGCACGGGTCGCCGGATGGAGGTCGAGGCGCGGGGTGCCACGGTGTTGCTGCGCACCCTGGTGATGCGGCCGGGTGGGCAGCTGGCCGGGCCGGCAGTGCTGGTGCGCGATGTCACCGAGGTGAAGCGCCGCGACCGCGCCCTGCTCAGCAAGGACGCGACCATCCGCGAGATCCACCACCGGGTGAAGAACAATCTGCAGACCGTCGCGGCGCTGCTGCGGTTGCAGGCGCGTCGCACCGAGAACCCGGAAGCCCAAGTGGCACTGACGGAATCGGTGCGCCGGGTCACCTCGATCGCATCGGTGCACGAGATGCTGTCGATGTCGGTGGACGAGGAAGTCGACCTCGACGAGGTCGTCGACCGGCTGTTGCCGATCATGGCCGACGTGGCCACGGTGCACACCGCTCGCATCAAGGTGCGCCGCGCGGGTTCGCTCGGGGTGTTCTCGGCCGAGCGGGCGACCCCGCTGGTGATGGTGCTGACCGAACTGGTCCAGAACGCCATCGAGCATGCCTTCGACGCCGGGCAGAACGGTACCGTGACGATTCGTTCGGAGCGTTCGGCGCGCTGGCTCGACGTGATCATCAGCGACGACGGTCGTGGCCTGCCCACCGGCTTCAGCCTGGAGAGTTCCGACCGCCTCGGCCTGCAGATCGTGCGGACGCTCGTGACCTCGGAACTGGGCGGTTCCATCGGTTTGCACCCCGGTGCCGATGTCGGTACCGACGCGGTGCTGCGGGTTCCGCTCGGTCGCCGTTCCGCACGGTAGAACTTCGAAAACTGTTGTAGGGCAACAATAAACCCGGCACCCATGGGTGCCGGGTTCTCACATGCGTTACCGGACCGGGGCTGCTGGCCCGGTAACGCCCGTCTTGTCTACCTAGACGGAGGTACGCGTACGGGTGCGCGCGTTGCGCCGCTTGAGCGCGCGACGCTCGTCTTCGCTCATTCCACCCCACACGCCGGCGTCCTGGCCCGACTTCAGGGCCCACGACAGGCAATCGGCGGTGACGGGGCAGCGGGCGCAGACCAGCTTGGCATCGGCAATCTGCGCGAGCGCAGGACCGCTGTTACCCACCGGGAAGAACAGCTCGGGGTCCTCATCGCGACAGATGGCCTTGTGGCGCCAGTCCATTCCTCTGCTCCTTTGCGCGGGCGCCACAAAGGGCACCTCTGGTTAGTGGATCGTTCACTTGTGCGACTCGAATGTTTCCGCACGGTTGCTTGTGAATGCTTTCACGATCACCGTAGATGTCAATAGGTCTGCGGCGCACCGTGGGGGAGATCACGCTCTAGGCTGCCCACATGGGGCACCTGCCCGGTCCTTTGTACTCGCGTCTCCGGGTTTTCGCAGCGCAACCCGGAGATTTTTTCGAGAGTTCCTTGCTCAGACGGGCTTCGGGGCTACCACATCGAGCACGCTCGGCACCGATGTGAAATGCACCATCTTGCGTTTTCCGATGAAGTCGCCATCGATTTGCAGGCCGATCTCACCGGGAGAATCGATGCGAACCGAATCGACATCGTCGATCCGAAACAGTGCGTCCGCCTTAGGGTTTCCATTATCGCTCAGCAACTGCCGGGCGAGCAACAGGGTGCGCGTCACACTCATCGACCCCATCGCGAACACCCCGAGGCCCGTTTCGAAGGTCGTACCGGGATTCGTACGAACCGGACGATCCTCCAGATAGGTCCACGGGCTCGAATTCGTGACGAAGGCGTAATACACCGACTCCACCGGATCGTGTCCCGGAACGGTAACGGTGACGCTCGGTTCATGCCTGCGCGCGCGGAAGAACTGCCGAACCGTCGTCCGCAGATAGCGCGCCGGAGTGGCCTTGCGACCTTTGGCGCGGGCCGCGTCGATCGCCTCGCACACATCCGCGTCGAGGCCGACTCCGGCGCTGAATGTGAACCACCGGTCATCGGCCAGACCGAGCCCGATCCGGCGGTCCGCGTCGCGGCCGAGCAGATCGATGAGCTGGTTGGTAGCTGTCACCGGATCGGGGGAGATGCCGAGGGCGCGGGCGAACACATTGGCCGAGCCGCCGGGGATCACCCCGAGGCGGGGCCGCCACACCTGATCGTCTTCCACCTGGGGCAGCGGCAGGAACCCGTTGATGGTCTCGTTGACCGTCCCATCGCCGCCGTGCACGACGATCAGGTCCATCTCCTGGGTCGATGCCCACTGCGCCAGTTCGGCCGCGTGACCGCGATGCTGGGTGTGCGCAACGGTCAGCTGCGTCCGGCTCTCCAGGGCATGCGCGAGCAGGTCCCTTGTCGCCGGCGTGGTCGAGGTGGCATTCGGATTAACGATGAGCAGCGTCCGCACTGTATCCATCTTGCCGCGCCTGCGGCCCGGCGGGTTCGCGGCCCCTGGAGGGCCCGCCGGTCAGGCACCGCGGCTTGCTCCTTCGTCGCCTACGCCGCGGCACCTGACCGGCGGGCCGGGCCGCGAACGCCCCTCCCTAGGGGTCGGGGGTGCGGGGCCGGGGTCGTACGCTGGGCGCCGTGACGGAGCGCGACATGACCAAGGGTGACGAGCACGACCACGGCGGAAGGGCCGACTCGGGTATCCCGACGACGGTGCGGGTGGCCGGTGCGATCGTCACCCTCGAGGGGCTGGCCGGTGTCGGCACGGCGGTCGTGCTGATCGTGCGGGCGCTCACCGGCCACGACCAGTCGGTGGCCAGCGGGGTCGGTACGGCCATGTGGTTCATCGCGTTGTTCGGCGGCGTGCTCGCGGCCGGGATCGCGCTGCTGCGCGGCAAGCGTTGGGGCCGGGCCATCGCGGTCATCGCGCAGATCCTGTTGCTGCCGGTCGCCTGGTCGTTGCTGACCGACTCGCATCAGCCGGTGTACGGCACCCTGCTCGCCGTCGTCGCGCTCGGCGGCCTGGCCGCCCTGTTCGCACCCGCGTCGAGCCGGTGGATGGCGCAGGACTACGGCGAGCTGCCCGAGGAGCGCTAGCCGGTCTTCGCGCGCAGCGCCTGCCGACACAGGTGGTCGGCGGCGCGAGTCGTCTCCGGTTGCCGGAAATTCTTCGTGAGCGCGAGCACCTGGGCGCAGGCGGTGTCGAGGTCGACGAGATGACCCACCGAGACGAACAGTGGTTTCACACCGTCCCTGGTGCGCAGTGCGCGGCCGACGATCTCGCCGTCGATTGTCACCGCACTGCTGTCACCGCGTCGCGGCCCGGGTTCGCAGTATTCGCCCCACACCGATTTGGCGACACCGATCGTCGGAATGCCCGTCAGCAATCCGACATGACAGGCGAGGCCGAATCGGCGCGGATGCGCCAGGCCCTGCGCGTCACACACGAGCAGATCCGGTGTGCGCGTGAGTTTTTCGAGGGCGGCGACGGTGGCGGGAAGTTCCCGGAAAGCGAGCAGGCCCGGCACGTAGGGAAATGTCGAAACACCGTATGCCACCGCCGTTTCCACGGTTTCCAAGGTGTGCGCGTCGAGAATTACCGCCGCCGTGGCAACGGTGCCGTCCGCGGCGTAGGCGGAATCGATTCCGGCCACTGTCGAGAATTGCGGTGGCACAGGGTTTTCGGCGCGAACCAGCGGGCGTAGCCGATCTTGCAGTGCGACGGCGTCCTCGGGTGTGGCGGGCCAATCGTGCGGTAGAGCTATGCGCATCCGATATCACCGCGCCGACGCGGCGAGCGCGGACAGTTCCTTTCCCGCGAGCCGGTACCCGGTCCATTCGTCTTGCGCTGTGGCGCCGAGGGATCGGTAGAACTCGATCGACGGCGTGTTCCAGGTGAGCACCGACCACGACACCCGGCTGTAGCCGTGCGTGACCGCCTCGGCGGCCAGAGCGGCGACCAGGGCGCGACCGAGCCCCGTGCCGCGCGCTTCGGGGCGCACGTAGAGATCCTCGAGGTAGATGCCGTGCACGCCGTCCCAGGTGGAGTAGTTCAGGAACCAGATCGCGCACCCGACCACCTCGCCCTCGTGCTCGGCGACGTGGGCGAACACGGCGGGTGACGGCCCGAACAGGGCCGCGCTCAACTGCGCCTCGGTGAGTGTGCACGCCTGGGGAGCCTTCTCGTACTCGGCGAGATCGTGCACGAGCCCGACCATCGCGGGCACGTCGGTCGCGAGGGCGCGGCGCACGGTCAACGGAGGTCTCCTTCGGTGCGATGAGTCAGGTTGTGGGCCCAGATCGTATGCGCCCCATGGTCGTAACCGAGAACGCTCACCGCACCGGTCGACATCGCGAACCGCCGCCCCTCGCGCACCGCGAACTCGCCCCAGCGGGCGATCAGCACGCGGGAGAAGTGCCCGTGCCCCACCAGCACCACATCGCGGTCGGCCAGGGCAGGCTCGGCCCGGTCGAGGACGTGGTCGGCGCGGGCACCCACCTGCTCGGCCGTCTCGCCGCCGGGCACCGGGTGGGTCCACACGGTCCAGCCGGGGACGGTCTCGCGGATCTCGGCGGTGGTGACGCCCTCGTAGTCGCCGTAATCCCATTCGACCAGTTCGTCGTCGACATGGATATCGGCGAGCCCGGCCAGTTCGGCGGTCTGGCGCGCACGCAGGCGCGGGCTGGTGAAGACGAGCGGATCACGCAGGTCGAGGGACTTCACGACCAACCCGGCCGCGCGGGCCTGCGCCTCGCCGAGCTCGGTCAACGGCAGATCGGTGCGGCTGGTGTGCTTCCGTTGCGCGGACCACGTGGTTTCGCCGTGGCGGAGCAGGACCAAACGGGCGTCGGATGCGGACATGGCTCCATCATGACAGCCCGGCGGGCTCAGCCGAGTGCGTAGAGCCTGCCACCGCGTCGTTCGAAGACGGTGTCGCCGAGCACCGCCGTGCTGATCGGGTCGCCGCTGTAATCACTGCGCTGCACCGCGATCCGCGCAACGGTCGTCCCGGTGGCGAAATCCACCGCGAGCATGCCGTCGGCGACGGGGACCAGCAGTCTGCCCGCCATCGACGCCGGGGTACCGAGCGCGTCGCGCACCGTCCAGGTGGGCTGTAATGTGGCGGCGCTCAAGGCGATCAAGGTCTTGCCGGTGAACACGTAGATCGCCGAGCCGAGCCGGGTCACGGTGGTGCGGTCGGTCCACGGCTCGGCCAGCGCGGCGGAGGACACCTCGTTGCCGGTGCCGTCGTGCACGGCGATGCGGGCCGGTTGCGCGAGACCCGTCGCCGTGGCCGGGGTCGGCGGATAGTAGACGGCGATCTTGGCATCCGACACCGCGATCACCCGCACCTCGGCGGAGTCGGCGCCCGGTGCGGTGAGCAGGCGCGAGCCGTGTTCCTCGGGTGCGGTGGCTTCCTTCGGCGACGGGGCGAGCACCGTCAGCCGGGCGCCCGGATCGTCCGGGCACCGTTCGATCACCGCCAGCCGCGACGAACTCGAGGCCGCCGAGCGGAGCTCACATCCGCTGCGCGGCTGGGTATTCGGGTTCACCGGCGCGTCCACGTAGCCGTACTCGAGCGTGCGCACCAGATCCGAACGCCACATCTCCAGCCGGTCGGCACCGAGGGCGAGCAGATAGGTGCCGTCGCCGGAAAGCCGGATCGCATCGTCCATGTAACTGCTGCGGGCGATGCTGCGGGCACCGGTATCCGCGTCGAGCATGGTGGTCTGGCTGCAACCACGCTGATCGCGGTAGGTCGCGATCACCGAACCCCACTGCGCCTCCACCCCGCACAGCGGCATGTCCCGCCGGTACCACCACCGCTGCTCACCGGTCAGCGGATCGCGCCCGCTCACCGTGCCTTCGTCACCGGTGACAACCACATTTCCGGCGACGAGCGCCCGCGAAGCGGCCGAATCCGCCGCGTGCCATCGTTCGCGCAGTGTGCCGGGCAACTGGGTCGCAGCCACCACGGTGGGTGCGGGGGAGTCGGCGGTTACGGAATCGGTGCCGGTGGCGTCCGCACGCGCCCACACGACAGCCGCCGCGACCAGGCAGACAACGGCGATCGTTACGGCGGCGATGACATCGGCACGGGTACGCCGCTCCGGAACAACCACGCCAGCGACCCTAGCAGGGCCGCCTCTCCGGGAATTCTGGCCGGACTGAGGTGCGGTGAGGGTTGCGTCGGCGGCCAGACGAGGTAGGGGGTCACCCTAGCCCGTCCCCGGTGAGTTACCCATGTGCTCGCCTGCTGCTCCGGGACGGAATCGTGAGACTTTGCCTGCGGCAAGGGTGAGGTGGTGGGCACTTATGCCGGTGAGTACGCGAACGGCCCGCCATCTGGTGATGACGGGCCGTTTCGGGGGGTGCTGGGTGCGGTCAGGCGTCGACGGTTACCTGAGTATCGGCGGTGGTGTCCGCGGGCTTGCGGCGACGGCGGCGGCGAGCGGGCTTGGGCTCGGCGTCGGCATCGGTCGCCTCGGCGGGGGTCGAATCGGCCGGAGCCGACTCGGCGGTGGCCGATTCGGTCGGTGTCGAGTCGGTGGGCGCCGAATCAGTGGCCGACTCGGTGGTCGCGTCGGTGCCCTCGGCGGGCTTGCGGCGGCGGCGACGGCGGCGGGCCGGCTTGTCGCCTTCGGCGGTGTCGCTCGCGTCCGACGCTTCCTCGGTGGTGGTTTCCGAGGAGGTCGTCTCGGCGGACTCGGCCTTGCCGCCACGGGTGCGACGGCGGCTGCGCGTGGTCTTGGGGCGCTCGGTGCGCTCCACGACGACCGCGTCCTCGTCGCGCTCCGGCTTCGGCTTGCGCACCACACCGGTGACGCCCTCGGGGATGCCGAGGTCGGAGTACAGGTGCGGCGAACGCGAGTACGTCTCGGCGGGGTCGGCCATGTTCAGGCCGAGCGCCTTGTTGATCGACTCCCAGCGGTGCAGCTCGTCCCAGTCGATCAGGGTGATCGCCACGCCGGTGCGGCCCGCACGACCGGTGCGCCCGATGCGGTGGACGTAGGTCTTCTCGTCCTCGGGGCACTGGTAGTTGATGACGTGGGTGACGTCGTCGATATCGATACCGCGCGCGGCGACATCGGTGGCGACCAGCACGTCGATGGTGCCGTTGCGGAACTTGTTGAGCGCCTTCTCCCGGGCCACCTGGTTCAGGTCGCCGTGCACGGCGCCGACAGCGAACCCGCGCTCGGCCAGATCGTCGGCCACCTTCTGCGCGGTACGCTTGGTGCGGGTGAAGATCATCGTCGCGCCGCGGGACTCGGCCTGCAGCACGCGGGCGACCAGTTCGGCCTTGTCCATCGCGTGCGCGCGGTAGACGAACTGCTTGGTGCGGTCGTGCACCGCGGAATCGTTGGCCAGCTCGGCGCGGATATGCGTCGGCTTGGTCAGGAAGGTGCGGGCGAGCGTGATGATCGGCCCGGGCATGGTCGCCGAGAACAGCATCGTCTGACGCTTGTCGGGCACCATCGTGAGGATGCGCTCGATATCGGGCAGGAAGCCCAGGTCGAGCATCTCGTCGGCCTCGTCGAGGACGAGCACGCCGATCTTGCCGAGGATCAGATGGTTCTGATTCGCCAGGTCCAAGAGTCGACCCGGGGTGCCGACGACCACGTCGACGCCCTTGTTCAGATCGGCGATCTGGGAGTCGTAGGGACGGCCACCGTAGATGGCGGCGACCTTCAGCGGGCCCTGGTGGTTGGTCAGGTACTTGCTCGCGTTCTCCAGGTCCTTGGTCACCTGGATGCACAGCTCGCGCGTGGGCACGATGACCAGCGCGCGCGGCGTGCCGTCCAGCGGGGTGGTCCCGGTGTCGGCGGTCGCGACGCGGTGCAGCAGCGGCACACCGAAACCGAAGGTTTTACCCATACCGGTGCGGGCCTGGCCGATGAGATCCTCGCCGGCCAGTGCCAGCGGCAGGGTGAGTTCCTGAATCGCGAAGGTGCGTTCGATACCGATCTCACCGAGCGCGCGCACAATTTCGGAGCGCACCCCCAATTCGGCGAAACTCGGCGGCGTGTGGGTGTCGTCCAGTTCGGCCGTCAGCAGGGTGTCGGCCACACCGGGTTCCTGTTCGACAGTGATCTTGCTCAGGGTTCGTGCCTTCCTCGTCATTGCATCTCGCACGCACGAGGTGGGGCGGGCCGGTCGGCCCGCGACGACCACATATCCGCCTGTGATACTCGCCGGGCCAGCGCCGATCGCGTCTGCGTCATCGGCGCGGCACATCGGTGATACGGATTCGGTGCGCGCACATTTTCCTGGTCAACGCTGCCGGGTGGCGCTGTGCGCCGTGGTGTGACGCGCCCGCGAAGTGTGCCGGGGCTACGAAACTAGCGTTGTCCACAGTGATTGTAGCGTGATATTCTGCGCAATCCGAATTTCACGCCGTCGAGGCGTCGCGTGAAAATCGAAATCGTCGCCGGTCACGCCCGCATACACGATGCGACGCAGCGCAATTCACCGATTCCGGTTTTCGCGCGTGTCGCGGATGTAATAGAGGTCACTGTAACCGGCGGTACCGGGATGTGAGACATTTCTTGTCGTGAGCATCACCGACACCGTCACCACCGCCGCGCGCAACGCCTGGGCGCTGAGCTTCGGCGCGGGCATCGAGGCGCCCGACCCCGCGCCCTCGACTGTGCTGTGGGACGAACCGCACCGCAAGCTGTGCCGCTACGACACCGAAAACGGCTCGGCTGCAACCGATTCCGCGGTGCTGCTGATTCCGCCGCTCGCGGCGCCCGCCACCTGCTTCGACCTGCGCCCCGACCAGAGCCTGGTTCGCCACCTGGTGTCCACCGGCCGCCCCACCTACCTCATCGATTACGGCGAGATCGGCTTCGCCGACCGCCGGATGGGTTTCGAGGACTGGGTCACCGACATCCTGCCCGAGGCGATCCGCCGGGTCAGCGCCGATCGCGGTGGCGCGCCCGTCGACCTCGTCGGCTGGTCCATCGGCGGCATCTTCGCCCTGCTCACCACCGCCGCCAACGCCGATCTGCCGATCCGTTCGGTCACCGGATTCGGCCCGCCGCTCGATTACGACAAGATGCTCGGCATGCCGCAGGTGCGCGCGGTCGCCCGGATCACCGGCGGCAAAGCGGTCACCAACGTGGTGCGGGCCGTCGGCGGCATCCCCGCGCCGCTGACCAAATTCGCCTACCGGGTGGCGGCGTTCGACCGCGAACTGGCGCGGCCGATGTTCATCGCGGGCAATATCGCGCGCACCGAGACGCTGGCCAGAATGGAATCCATCGACCGGTTCCAGGCCGCCATGCCCGGCTACCCCGGCCGCTTCTACGGGCAGCTGTGGGGCCGGTTCATCCTGGCCAACGACATCGGCAAGGGCAAGGTGCACCTGCGCGACCTCACCATCGACCTCGCCGAGGTGCGGGTGCCGGTGCTGCTGTTCGGCGGCACCGCCGACGTCATCACGCCGAAGGCCGCTGTCGAGGCGGGTTTGCGCACGCTCACCGGGTCGCCCTCGGTGACCTACGAGGTCGTCCCCGGCAGCCACCTCGGCATTCTCGCCGGACCACAGGCCCGCGACACCACCTGGACGCATCTGGACAAATTCCTGGCCGATCGCGACTGATCGGCGATCGCGACTACGATTGGCGGTCATGGGAGCCCAGACCTCAGCCGCGCCGGAAATTTTCTCGACCGCACCGCTGTCCGCCGATCACCCGGGGGTGACCGAGCTGTTCGCGGTCCTCGCCTACGGCGAGCTGTCCGCGTTCTACCGGCTCGCCGAGGAAGCCAAGCTCGCGCCGTCGGTGCGCGGGCGGGTCGCGGTGGCCAAGATGGCGGCCGCGGAGCTGGCGCACTTCGAGGCCCTCGAGGCGGCGCTGAGCGCGCGCGGGGTCGACGCCGAGCGGGCGATGGACCAGTACCAGGGCGCGCTGGACTCCTACCACGCCTCCACCGACCCGTCGACGTGGCTCGAGTCGATGGTGAAGTTCTACGTGGGTGACGGCCTGGCCGCCGACTTCTACACCGAGATCGCCGGCGCGCTCCCCGCCGAGGTCGCCGATGTGGTGCGCGACGTGCTCGCCGAGACCGGGCACTCGCAGTTCGTGGTCGAGGAGGTCCGCAACGCGGTCACCGCCAGCCGGTCCGAGCGCGACCGGCTCACCCTGTGGGGTCGCAGGCTGCTCGGTGAGGCGATCACCCAGGCGCAGTACGTGATGGCTCAGCGCGACGAACTGGCCGAACTGGTGCTGGCCGCCACGGGCGACCTCAACGGCATCGTCTCCCTGTTCGACCGCATGCAGGAGCGCCACGCCGCCCGCATGGCCCAACTAGGGCTGTGACCGCCTCTCCGCGACTCTTGGCCAGACTCGGGTGCGGGGAGACTTGCGTCGGCGGCCAGACTCGAGCAATGGGTTGCGGTAGCCCGTGCCCGGTGAGTTACCCATGTGCTCACCCGTCTCCCCGCGACTTTTTGGCCGGACTCAGGTGTGGGGAGGCTTGCGTCGGCGGCCAGACTGGGCAATGGGTTGCCGTAGCTCGTGCCCGGTGAGTTACCCATGTTCTTGCGGGATCTGTCAGCCGTTGGCTGCTTGGGGGTGGATCAGGCGTAGTTCCGGTGCGCGGGCGGCGGTTTCGCGGGGGAGCCAGATGACGATCTGCTGATCGTTGTCCGCGGACAGCGTCTGCACGGTGAAGGTGAGTGTGCCGCGGGTCGGGTGTTCGAGGCCGAGCAGGGTCGGTAGGTTTTCGGCGAGGCGGTGTGGTTGCCAGCGGTGCGCGAATTCCGGTTCGGTGCTGAGGAATTCGATGGTCGAGGCGATGCTTTCGTCTTCGGGGCGGCGCAGTCTCGTGCGGGCCAGTTGATCGGCGAGCAGGTCGGCGTATTGCGGCCAGTCGGTGATGGTGGTGCGCGCCAGTGGGTGTCGGAACGCCCAGACCGCCAGGTTCACCTGCTCGGGATCGTCGAGCAGGCCGAGCGGGGCGACGAGGTCTTCCCAGGAGTCGTTCCACGCGAGCACATTCGCGCGCGGGCCCAGAGCGAAGGCGGGGGTGGGCGTGAGGGCGTCGAGCACGGCGGTGAGCGCGGGCGGCACCTGATCTAGCTTCGGGTCGAAAGCCGTACTGGGGCAGCGCGCTTCCTTGCTGGTGGTCAGTGCCAGCCAGCCGAAATGGGCGCGTTCGGTGTCGTTGAAGCGCAAGGCGGTGGCCAGCGCGTCGACGACGGCTGGGGAGGGGTTGCTGTCGCGGCCCTGCTCGAGCCGGGCCAGGTAGTCCGCGCTCACGCCCGCCAACACCGCGACCTCCTCGCGGCGCAGTCCCGGTGTGCGCCGGCGACCGCCGCCGGGCAGGCCGACGTCTTCGGGGCGCAGTTCCGCACGGCGGGCGATGAGCAGTTCGGCGAAGGTCGAGCGGGCTCCAAGCTGGTCGGGCATTGCTCCATCCTCCCTGGTCCTGGCTCCGACAGCCTGGCCCTGACAGGTCCAGGATAACGGCGGTCTGGTTAACGGACCACGGTCCGGTCAGGCTGGACGCATGACTTCTTCGACACAGACACAGCAGCTGAAGGCCGGATCCTGGGCGCTCGACCGCAGCCATTCCTCGGTCTCGTTCACCGTTCGCCACCTCGGCATCGCCAAGGTGCGCGGCGGCTTCACCCGGTTCGAGACCGAGTTCGTTGTCGACGAATCCGGTGCCGCCACCATCGGCGCGACCATCGACCTGGACTCCTTCGACACCGGCAACGCCGACCGCGACGCCCACGTGCGCAACGCCGACTTCCTCGACGTCGCCAACCGTCCCACCCTGAGCTTCCGCGCCACCGAACCGGTCCGGATCGCCGAGACCTTCACCGTCACCGGCGAGGCCACCCTCGGCACCGTCACCAAGCCGCTCACCCTCGAGGTGGAGTGGGGCGGCGTCGGCGACTTCCCCGACGGCTCGCGCCACGCCGGCTTCTCCGCGACCGGTGCCATCAAGCGCACCGATTTCGGTGTCGGCGGCCCCATGCCGGGCATGCTGTCGGACACGGTCAAGATCGAACTCGAGATCGAGCTCGTCGAGCCCTGATCCCCGCTCGTTCGCTCACAGCGCAGGCGGGTGTGTCACCGGGGCCGAACGGCTGCATTAGCCTGGAACTCGACAACACAGGACTCTTACGTTCGGAGGTTGGCCGTGGAGGTCAAGATCGGTATTTCGGATAGCCCTCGGGAGCTCGTCATCAACAGCTCGCAGAGCCCTGACGAGATCGAGGCGCTGGTGACCGATGCCCTCAGCGGCTCCGGTGGCGTCGTCAAGCTCACCGACGACAAGAACCGCAAGTTCCTGATCCAGGCCGCGAAGGTCGCCTACGTGGAGATCGGTTCCCCGGCCGTCGGCCGCGTCGGCTTCGCCACGGTGTAAGACGCAGTAAACGAAACGACCCGCCATCACTGGGATGGCGGGTCGTTTTCGTCTGTGACCTAGCGGTCGCCCGAAAGACGGAACGGCACGTGCTTCAGGCCGCCCCAGGCCAGGGCGACGGTGGTGTCGACGGCCTCGTCCTTGGGGACCGGGCGGTCGGCCTCGAGCCAGTAGCGCGCCGAGAACTGGCTCGCGCCGACCAGGCCGACGGCCAGGATGCGCGCCCGGTACGGGTCGAGACCGGAGTCGTGGGCGACCAGGTCGAACACCGCGTCGACGCAGGCCTCGGTGGCCTGTTCCACCCGGCGCTGCACCTGCGGTTCGCTGGTGAGGTCGGATTCGAAGACGAGGCGGAAACCCTGCATCTCGTTGTCGACGAAGTCGAAGTAGGCGGCGACGGCGGCGCGGACACGCTGCTTGTTGTCGGTGGTGGAGCGCAGCGCCTGACGCACGCTCGACACCAGGATGTCCACATAGTTCTGCAGCACCGCCAGATACAGTTCCAGCTTGCTCGCGAAGTGCTGGTAGAGCACCGGCTTGCTGACACCGGCCACCTGCGAGATCTCGTCCATGCCCGCGGCGTGGTAGCCACGCTGGACGAATACCTCGCTCGCCGCGAGGAGCAGTTGCTGACGCCGCTCGTCACGAGGTAGGCGGGTGCCGCGCTTTGCCGGGACCGTCTCCGGCACCGATCGGCGCGAGGTCATGCGGTCCACGAGGTCAGTCATCTCGGCTCTCTTTGTCGACTACACCAGGCAGGCGAATGTGCGCCCGATGTCCCACGAACGATACTCGCACAGTGTTCCCCCAGAGTTTCGCCCTGGAAATGTAGTACCAGGCGGGAACGTTCGCCGGGCCGTAACCGGCGGATCTTCCCCGGCCACCCGCGTCACCGATTTGGCCACTGTGAGAATCTGGTGTGGTGACCGACCGCCCGGAACGACCATCCGGCGGCGGGCGCGATGTCGCTCGCCCCACGCAAACCACCGAGTCCGGTTCAGTGACTTCGGAGTCAGAAGGGCGGGAACTGCAGGTCTACGACCCCCTCGGGCTGTACCAACCGGCCGACCGATCGCGTCAGCCCCTCCGCGCACGCTGGGATCCCACCGAAGCCGACACCGGCAGGCCGCGCAGCCCACAGCGCGACGCCAAGAAGCAGAGCGCCCTCGGCCGCTTCGTGTCCACCTACGGGTGGCGGGCCTACGCGCTGCCGGTGTTGCTGGCGGTGACGGCTTTCGTGATCTTCGACGCGCTGCGCGTGGCCAAGCAGCCCGCACCGGCGGACCCGGGGTTCGGGGCGTTGAGCCCGAACGTCGCCCAGTCCGGCATCATCGGCGCGCCGCCCGGCGACGGGAAGTTTCCCGCCGATCTGCCGCTCGGCGCGCTCCCCGAGGGCGGCGCGTTCGTCGAGCGCGGCGCGGGCACCTGGCATGTGGTGCCGGGCACTGGCCCACAGGTCGGGGTGGGCACCGAGCGGGTGTTCCGCTACACCGTCGAGGTGGAGGACGGCATCGACACCTCGGCCTACGGTGGTGACGTGGCCGTGGCCAAGATGGTGGAGACCACCCTGGCCAACCCCAAGAGCTGGACCAAGGACCCCAAGTTCGGGTTCCAGCGCATCGACGTCGGCGAACCCGACTTCCGGCTCTCGCTCACCTCCCGCGAAAGCACCCGCGCCGCTTGTGGATTCGAGATCCCCATCGACTCGTCGTGTTACAACGCGAGCATCGACCGGGTGGTGCTGTCGGAGGCCCGCTGGGTGCGCGGCGCGCTCGCCTTCGACGGCGACATCGGTTCCTACCGGCAGTACCTCGTCAACCACGAGGTCGGCCACGCCATCGGCTACCACGGTCATCAGCCGTGCGAGACCGAGGGCGGCCTGGCGCCGATCATGATGCAGCAGACCTTCGGCACCAAGAACAACGACATCGCCCTGCTCGACCCGCACGGTGTGGTCCCGCCCGACGGCAAGACCTGCCGCTTCAATCCCTGGCCGTACCCGCGCGGCTGAGAACTCCGCCGGTGCGAGACCATGGGCGGGAAGAACAGTACGGCGGTCAGTGTTGTAGATACACACGGCCATCGGTTTGCGGCCGCCTTGATCTGGACTGACCAGAGGGTGCGACGAAGGAGTGCCCGGCGGGAGGGAAGATCAAGGGAACAGGCCGCAAACCCGCGGCGCCAGCCGCCAAAGAAACGGAGTTCCGAAGGTGTCTTTCAACGGGTCCCTGCCGCCGCTCGTCGAGCCTGCGGCGGAACTGACCAAAGATGAGGTCGCGCGGTACAGCCGCCACCTGATCATCCCCGATCTCGGTGTCGACGGTCAGAAACGGTTGAAGAACGCCAAGGTGCTCGTGATCGGCGCGGGAGGTCTCGGGTCGCCCGCCCTGCTGTATCTGGCCGCCGCGGGCGTCGGCACGCTCGGGATCGTCGAGTTCGACGAGGTCGACATGTCGAACCTGCAGCGCCAGGTCATCCACGGCGAGTCCGACATCGGCCGGTCCAAGGCCGACAGCGCCCGCGATTCGATCCTCGAGATCAATTCGGGAATCGACGTGCGGCTGCACAAGATCCGCCTTGAACCCGACAACGCCGTCGAGCTGTTCCGCGAGTACGACCTGATCGTCGACGGCACCGACAACTTCGCCACCCGCTACCTGGTCAACGACGCCGCCGTCCTCGCGGGCAAGCCCTACGTGTGGGGCTCGATCTACCGCTTCGAGGGCCAGGTGTCGGTGTTCTGGGAGGACGCGCCCGACGGGCGTGGCATCAACTACCGCGACCTGTACCCGGAGGCCCCGCCGCCGGGCATGGTCCCGTCCTGCGCCGAAGGCGGCGTGCTCGGCGTGCTGTGCGCGTCGATCGGTTCGGTGATGGTGACCGAGGCGATCAAGCTCATCACCGGCATCGGTGAGACGCTGCTGGGCCGTCTGATGGTCTACGACGCACTGGACATGAACTACCGCACCATCAAGCTGCGCCGCGATCCGGAACGCCAGCCGATCACCGAACTGATCGACTACGAGGCGTTCTGCGGTGTGGTGTCGGAGGAGGGCCAGGCCGCCGCCGCCGGGTCGACCGTCACCGCCGCCGAGCTGAAGGACCTGCTCGACGCCGACAAGGTCGAACTCATCGACGTGCGTGAGCCGGTGGAGTGGGACATCGTGCACATCGACGGTGCGACGCTGATCCCCAAGGACCGCATCCTCTCCGGTGAGGCGCTCTCGGAGCTGCCGCAGAACAAGCCGATCGTGTTGCACTGCAAGACCGGGATCCGCTCGGCCGAGGCGCTGGCCGCGCTCAAGCGCGCCGGTTTCGCCGACGCCACGCACCTGCAGGGCGGCGTGGTCGCGTGGGCCAAGCAGGTCGATCCGTCGCTGCCCGTGTACTGATCCGTACCGGTCCGCCGTTGATTGCGGGGAGGTCGCAATGGGGTCGCGTGCCAGCGTGCCTTCGGGCTGTTGACGCGTCCTCAGGGTTACGGTACGGCCGTGACGTCAGTGACTTCAGTCGAACCACCCGAGCATGTGCGGGCCACATTCGGTCTTCGCGAAGTGACGCCGGTCTCCCTCGGTGACTGGGACGGTGGCTGGCGGCTCGGCGATGTGGTGCTGAGCCCGGTGGCCGATCACGCCCGCGCGGCGTGGTCGGCCAAGGTGCGCGAAACCCTAGCCGTCGACGGTGTGCGCGTCGCGCGTCCGGTGCGTGCCACCGACGGCCGCTACGTGGTGTCGGGCTGGCGTGCCGACACCTTCATCGACGGCGCCCCCGAACCCCGCCACGACGAGGTGGTGTCGGTGTCGCTGCGATTACACAAGGCGACAGCACAATTGGAGCGCCCGCGTTTCCTGGTGCAGCCGCCCGTCGCGCCGTGGGTGGATGTGGATGTGTTCGTCGCCGCCGACCGCGCCGCCTGGGAATCGGTGCCGCTGCGCACCCTGCGCGCGGGCGGCGTCCCCCTCACCGCGACCCCCGACGGCCAACGCAGCCTGGAACTGATCGGCCAGTTGGCCACTCTGCGCAAACCGGTCCGCAGCCCCGACCAGCTCGTCCACGGCGACCTGTTCGGCACGGTCCTGTTCTCCGGCACCCACGCCCCCGGCCTCACCGACATCACCCCGTACTGGCGCCCGGCCTCCTGGGCGGCGGGTGTGGTCGTCGTCGATGCCCTGGCCTGGGGCGGCGGTGACGACGGCCTCCTGGAACGCTGGTCCAGCCTGCCCGAATGGCCACAGATGCTGTTGCGCGCCTTGATCTTTCGCCTCGCCGTGCACGCCCTGCATCCCCGCTCCACCCCGGAAGCCTTTCCGGGTCTTGCCCGCACGGCCGATATGGTCCGCCTGGTCCTGTAACAGAAATGCCGAAAGCCGCGCCCGGTCGGGGATTCCGGGCGCGGCTTTCGTGGTGTCAGACGTTGGCGTAGGCCAGGGACGGGACCTTGTCGGTGGCGAAGGAGGTGCGCAGGTAGCACCACCAGGTGACGCCCGCCATGACGACGAAGGCGACGGCGTAGGCCCAGAAGGCGGGGGCCATGGAGCCGAAGTTGATGTTGGACAGGCGAAGTGCCTGTTGCAGGATGAATCCGCCGAAGGCGCCGACGGCCCCGATCACGCCGATCGCGGCGCCGGCCTGACGACGTGCCGATGCCTGGGCCTCGGTGAGCTGCATGCCGTGTTCGGCGGCGTACTTCTTGGCGGTGGCGCCGAAGATCGACGGGATCATCCGGTAGGTCGAGCCGTTGCCGACACCGGTGAGCACGAACAGCAGCAGGAACGCGGCGAGGTAGAGCGGGAAGCTCTTCATCGACAGCGCGGTCATGATCAACGCGACCGCCACAGCCATTCCGGTGAAGACCATCACCGTGATGCGCGCGCCGCCGACCTTGTCGGAGATCCACCCGCCGACCGGGCGGCTGAACGACCCGACGAGGGCACCGAGGAAGGCGAGGTTACCGACCGTGCTGATCCAGCCGATCTGGGTCAGGTGCGGGAAGTTGGCCTTGATCAGGGTCGGGAAGGCGAACGAGAAGCCGATGAACGAACCGAAGGTGCCGATGTAGAGGAACGACATGATCCAGGTGTGCGGGTTGGTCAGTGCCAGCTTGTAGGACTTGCCGTCGGCCTTGGCCGAGGTGATCGAGTCCATGTAGCGCAGCGCCCCGAACGCGGCGATCAGGATGAACGGCACCCAGACCAGGATGGCGAGGGTGAGGCCGAACCGGTAGCCCGCGGCGTCCTTGGCCAACAGGTGCGTGCCGAGCGTGATCAGCAGCGGTGCGGCCAATTGTGTCTGTGCCACACCGAGATTGCCGCCCGCGGCGTTGATGCCGAGCGCGGCGCCCTTCTTGCCCTCGGGGAAGAAGAACGAGATGTTGGCCATCGACGACGAGAAGTTGCCGCCGCCGACACCGGCGAGCGCGGCCAGCAGCAGGAACACCCACATCGGGGTGCCCGGCTGGTTGACGAAGTACGCCAGGCCCAGCGTCGGGAACAGGAGCATGCCCGCGCTGAAGGCGGTGAAGGCCCGACCGCCGAACTTGGGGACGGCGAAGGTGTAGGGGATGCGCAGGGTGGCGCCGACCAGGGTGGGCACCGAGGTCAGCAGCAGGGCGTTGGCGACGGCGGTCGGGTTCCCCTTGCCGAGGCCGTCCAGGAACGTGAAGCCCGCGGCGCCCATGGCGGTGACGATGGAACCGAACAGGACCCAGACGCTGAAGCCGAGGTTCTCGGCGAACACCGAGAACCACAGGTTCTTCTTGGCGGTCTTCTCACCGCCCGATTCCCAGAATTTCGGATTGTCGGGCTCCCACTGGGTGAGCCAGCGGCCCTTCTTCTCATATTCGAACGACGCGGTGTCTGTCGTCTGGCCGGTGGCGGCGATTGCGGTCATCGGCTTCCTCTCGATCGGGCGCGTGATGCGGTGTCGAGAGAAACGGTAGAAGCCGGTTGTTGCGTGACAATGGCCTCAGGTGACATTCGAGCCAACTCGGGCTCACCGCGCGATTCCCGTCGGGGTGACAGCTCGGTTACCCGGCGAAACTCAGCGGTCTGGGTACTCGGCGATGAGCGAGCCGAGGAAGCAGCGCGCGGCCTGCATCGCGCGGTCGGCGTCGCCGTCGATGACCGCCTGCACCAGTTCGATGTGCTCGCTGTCGTAGGCGTCGTCGGATTTGGCGGTGCGCGCGTGGATCACCTGCTCGATCACCGGCAGCAGCGAGTCGTAGAACTCCAGGTACACGGCGTTGTGGCTGGCGACGACGATCGCGCGGTGCAATTCCACATCGGCGGCGATGGCCACCGGGTCGGGTTTGGTCCAGTCGCGGTCGTTGCGTTCGGCGAGCAGGCGGCGCAGGTTGGCGATATCGGTGTCGTCGCGGCGACGCGCGGCCAAGCCCGCGGCGGTGGTGTCGAGCGCCTGGCGCAATTCGAGGATGTCGCGTTCCTCGGCGTCGGCGAAGTACTTGCCGAGCGTGCCGCCCACCTCTGAGGTGGCGATCACGTAGGTGCCCGAACCCTGGCGGCGCTCGAGCATGCCCGCGTGGACCAGGGCCTGCACGGCTTCACGCACGGTATTGCGGCCGGTGCCGGTGAGTTCGGTGAGTTCGGGTTCGGTGGGGATACGGCCGCCGACCGGCCAACGGCCCGACCGGATTTCGGCGCGCAGTTGTTCGGTCACCTGGGCGATGAGGCTGGAGCGCCGGACGGGTTGCACGTGAGCCAGCGTAAGGCAAAGCGGCAGGCCGGTACTCGAGCCTGACTTGTCGCTCACATTTGCTGGCATCGATCATCGGGTCATCCTATGATTTCGTCTGTGACTCCTCCGCCCTCCTCCGAAACCTTGACCCGGCTCACCCCTGTGGATGGGCAGGTCGATGGTCGATGGGATGCGGTCGATGGTGGGAGTGCGCTCCCGAATCCGCCCGCCGAGGTCGATCAGGCGGAGTCCGAGCAGCTCACCCGTCGGTCGCTGATCGAGGGACGGCTGCTGGTTCTCGCGGCCATCATCATGTCGGCGCTCACCCTGCGTGCCGCCGTCACCGCGTTCAGCCCGCTGGCCGAGCAGATCGGTGACGACATCGGGTACGGCACCGCCATCGTCGGTGTGTTCGGCATGCTGCCGACCGCGATGTTCGGCGTCGCCGGGCTGGTCACCCCGTTCGCGGTGCGGCGTTTCGGGCTGGAGCGCACGGTTCTGCTGGCGATGCTGCTGGCCGGATTCGGTTCGCTCGCCCGCGTGTTCTCTTCCGGCACCGGCGAGCTGCTCGCCTTGTCCGGGGTGGCGCTGCTCGGCATGGGTATCGGCAATGTGGTGATTCCGCCGCTGGTCAAGCGGTATTTCGCCGATCGGCTGGCGTCGATCTCCTCGCTCTACATCGTGATGGTGCAGCTGAGCACGGTCATTCCCGCGTTCGTCGCGGTGCCGCTGGCCGAGGCGCACGGGTGGCGCATCTCGATGGGCGTGTGGGCGCTCGTCGGTTTCGCCGCGGCGGTGCCGTGGCTGGTCGTCCTGCGTGACCGCCGCGGCCGCGACAAGGCCGACACCACCGCGCTGCCGTCCGAAACACCGACGGCCACAGGCAAAGTGTGGCGTTCCCCGGTGGCCTGGGGCATGGCGGGCATGTTCGGCATGACCTCGCTCACCACCTACGCCATGTTCACCTGGCTGCCGACCATCCTGGCCGACGCGGGCGCGAGCGCCGCCTTCGGCGGCAACATGGTCGCGCTGTTCGCGCTGATCGGCCTGATCCCCGCGCTCGGTGCGCCGACCGTCGTCTCGCGCATGCGCAACCCGTTCCCTGTCGTCGTCGCGTGCATGGTGCTGTTCGTCATCGCTTTCGCGGGTCTGCTGATCGCGCCGATGAGCGCGCCGCTGCTGTGGGTGGTGCTGCTCGGCCTCGGCCCGAGCACCTTCCCGATGGCGCTGACTTTGATCAACCTGCGTACCCGCACACCGCAGGGTTCGGCGGCGCTGTCCGGATTCACCCAGGGTGTCGGTTACGTCGTCGCCTGTGTGGGTCCGCTGCTGTTCGGCATCCTGCACACCGCCACCGGTGGCTGGCTCGCCCCGTTCGGTCTGCTGCTCGTCGCGCTCGGTGTGTTGCTCACCGGCGCCTGGCAGGCCTGCAAACCGCGCATGCTCGAAGACACCTGGAATTGAGCGGAAGAAAACTCACCGTTCGAGTTGCGTAATGGTGCGTTCGGGTCGATGCTACCTACATCACACCCTCACGGGCGTTTCGAATGATTTCCGGCCGCCTTCTTACGTGCGGAAACCGTTGTGTCACATGCCCGAAACAAAAGGGCTGATCTCACCCCTGTGACCGGGGCGGCGTGAGAAACCGTTGATTCAAGCGCAATTTCCCGCAGCATTTCGGCAATACCCATTTCCTACCGTTGGGCCATCGCACTTTTGGGAGGCCCAACTTGAGCACGCTGAAGCGTAACCACGACATCGAGCACTGGGATGCCGAAGATGTCGCGGCCTGGGAGGCCGGCGGCAAGGACGTTGCCAAGCGCAACCTGATCTGGTCGGTCATCGCCGAGCACGTCGGGTTCTCGGTGTGGTCGATCTGGTCGGTGATGGTGCTGTTCATGCCGACCGACAAGTTCGGCATCGATGCGGCGGGCAAGTTCTTCCTCGTCGCCATGCCGACGCTGGTCGGCGGATTCCTGCGGATCCCCTACACCGTGGCCACCGCCCGCTTCGGCGGCCGCAACTGGACGATCTTCAGCGCGCTGCTGCTGCTGGTGCCGCTGGTGCTGACCCTGTACTTCGTCACCCAGCCGGACACCTCGTACACGACCTTTTTGATCGTGGCCGCGTTCGCCGGTGTCGGTGGTGGCAACTTCGCCTCGTCGATGACCAATATCAACGCCTTCTACCCGCAGCGACTCAAGGGCTGGGCGCTCGGCATGAACGCCGGTGGCGGCAATATCGGCGTCCCGGTGATCCAGCTGCTCGGTCTGCTGGTGCTGGTCATCCTCGGCGGCGACTACGCCTACCTCGTCTGCGCGATCTACCTGGTCCTCGTCGGTCTGACCGCGGTCGGCGCCGCCCTGTACATGGACAACCTGCGCAACCAGAAGGCCGACCTGTCCTACATGGTCAAGGCGCTGCGGGTGCCGCAGTCCTACGCCATCGCCTTCCTCTACATCGGCACGTTCGGTTCGTTCATCGGCTACAGCTTCGCCTTCGGCCAGATCCTGCAGATCAGCTTCAAGGCAGGTGGCGACACCGCCACCCAGGCCGCGATCCACGCCGCCTCGATCGCGTTCATCGGCCCGTTGCTCGGTTCGCTGTCGCGCCCCTACGGCGGCAAGCTGGCCGACCGCATCGGCGGCAGCAGGGTTGCGCTCGGCACGTTCGGCGCCATGATGGCCGCCGCGCTGATCGTGATCGCCGCCTCGACGATGGCCGACCGCAACAACGGGGTCGCCTCCGGCGCCACCATGACCTTCCTGGTCATCGGCTTCATCGCCTTGTTCGTCCTGTCCGGTTTCGGCAACGGTGCCGTCACCAAGATCATCCCGTCGGTGTTCGAGGCCAAGTCCAAGAGCCTGCCGGGCTCGCGGGCCGAGCAGGCCGCCTGGTCGCAGAACGCCGGCGGCGCCCTGATCGGCTTCGTCGGCGCGATCGGCACCCTGGGTGGTGTCGGCATCAACATGGTGCTGCGCAGCTCCTATGCCAGCACCGCCTCGGCCACCACCGCGTTCTGGGTGTTCCTCGCCTTCTACGTGGTCTGCGCGGTCGTCACCTGGGCCGTGTTCCTGCGCCGTCCCCGCTCCACGTCCCTGGTCTCCGGCTCCGACGTCGTGGTCGAGGCCGAAAACCTGGTCCTCGAGGCCGAATCCACCGCTTCGTCGGCCAAGTCGTCGGCTCGCTGACAACCGACCACAATCCAGGAGGTCACTCTCATGAACAGCACTCGCAAGACAGTGGTCGTGGTCGGCCACGGCATGGTCGGACACCGCTTCGTCGAGGCCCTTCGCTCGCGCGACGACGCCGGACAGTGGCGCGTGGTCGTGCTCTCCGAGGAGAAGCTGCCCGCCTACGACCGCGTCGGCCTGTCCTACTACGTCGGCAACTGGAACCCCGACGACCTGGCGCTGCCGGGCAACATGTACGAGGGCGACGAGCTGGTGGAGCTGCGGCTCGGCCAGCGCGGCGAGTCCATCGACCGCGCGGCCAAAACCGTCACCACCTCCACCGGTGACGTCATCGCCTACGACGCGCTGGTGATGGCCACCGGTTCCTACGCCTTCGTGCCGCCGGTGCCCGGCCACGACCTGCCCGAGTGCTTCGTCTACCGCACCATCGAAGACCTGGACGGCATCCGCGCCGCGGCCGAGAAGGCCGGACCCGGCGCGCACGGTGTGGTGATCGGCGGTGGCCTGCTCGGCCTGGAGGCGGCCAACGCGCTGCGCCTGATGGGCATGACCCCGCACGTCATCGAGTACAACGACCGCCTGATGCCCGCCCAGGTCGACGCCGGTGGTGGCGCGATCCTGGAGAAGCTGGTCTCCGACATCGGCCTGAACGTGCACACCGGGGTCGGCACCGCCAAGATCGAGTCGATCGAGGAGGAGACCGGCGGGGTCAAGCTGCACCTGTCCGACGAGTCCGAGATCCACGCCTCGCTGGTGGTGTTCTCCGCCGGTATCCGCCCGCACGACTCCGTCGCCAAGGAGGCCGGGCTCGAAATCGGCCCGCGCGGAGGCATTCTCACCGATCTCGGCCTGCGGTCCTCGGACCCCGACATCTACGCGATCGGTGAATGCGCCGCCGTCGAGGGCGTCTGCTACGGCCTGGTCGCGCCCGGTTACACCACCGCCGAGATCGTCGCCGACCGCCTGCTGGGCGGTGCGGGCGAGTTCCCCGGTGCCGACATGTCGACCAAGCTGAAGCTGATGGGCGTGGACGTGGCCTCCTTCGGTGACGCGCACGCCACCACCGAGGGCGCGCTGTCGGTGGTGCTGCACGACGCCGCCAAGGGCACCTACGCCAAGCTCGTCGTCTCCGACAACGCCGAGATCCTGCTCGGCGGCATCCTGGTCGGCGACGCGTCGGCCTACGCCGCGCTGCGTCCGCTGGTCGGGCGTCCGCTGCCCGCCGACCCGGCCTCGCTGATCTCCCCGGCCGGCGCCGAACTGGGCGCCGACGCGCTGCCCGACGACGCGCAGATCTGCTCCTGCAACAACGTGAGCAAGGGCGCCATCTGCGGCGCCATCGCCGAGGGCGCCTGCGATATCCCGGCCGTGAAGGGCTGCACCAACGCGGGTACCTCCTGCGGTGGCTGTGTGCCGATGATCAAGAAGCTGCTGGAGCAGTCCGGTGTGGCGCTGTCCAAGGCGCTGTGTGAGCACTTCGAGCAGTCGCGTGCCGAACTGTTCGACATCGTGAATGTCACTGGCATTCGGACGTTTTCGGAGCTCATCGCCAAGCACGGCAAGGGCTCGGGCTGCGATATCTGCAAGCCGACCGTCGCCTCGATCCTCGCCTCCACCTCGAGCGACCACATCCTCGAAGGCGAGCAGGCCGCGCTGCAGGACACCAACGACCACTTCCTGGCGAACCTGCAGAAGAACGGCACCTACTCGGTGGTGCCGCGCATGCCCGGTGGTGAGGTGACCGCCGAACAGCTGATCGTGATCGGCGAGGTCGCCAAGGAATTCGACCTGTACGTGAAGGTCACCGGCGGTCAGCGCATCGACCTGTTCGGCGCCCGCGTCGAGCAGCTGCCGCTGATCTGGAAGCGCCTGGTCGACGCGGGCATGGAATCCGGGCACGCCTACGGCAAGTCGCTGCGCACCGTGAAGAGCTGCGTCGGTTCCACCTGGTGCCGCTACGGCCAGCAGGACTCGGTCGGCATGGCCGTGCTGCTCGAGAAGCGCTACCGGGGTCTGCGTTCGCCGCACAAGCTGAAGCTGGCGGTGTCGGGCTGCGCGCGTGAATGCGCCGAAGCCCGTGGCAAGGACGTCGGCGTGATCGCCACCGAGAACGGCTGGAACCTCTATGTCGGCGGCAACGGTGGTCTCACCCCCAAGCACGCCGTGCTGCTGGCAGGCGACCTCGACGACGAGACGCTGATCCGCTACATCGACCGCTACCTGATGTTCTACATCCGCACCGCCGACCGCCTGCAGCGCACCGCGCCCTGGCAGGAGGCCCTCGAAGGCGGCATGGACTACCTCAAGGCCGTCGTGTGCGACGACAGCCTCGGCATCGCCGCCGACCTCGAGGCCGCCATGGCCAAGCACGTCGACGGATACAAGGACGAGTGGGCCGCGGTGCTCGAGGACGAGAACAAGCTGTCGCGCTTCGTCTCCTTCGTCAATGCCCCTGACGAGGCCGACCCGACGATCGCCTTCGACGAGAGCGGCGAACGCAAGGTGCCAGTGCTTCTGGGCTTGCCGGGGATGCCCGCCGGTGTTGGCTCGGACACAGCAGCAGCCGGGAAATAAGCGCTTAACCCTGTGGAAACAGGGCGCCTGTACCAATAGGTAAGGCGTTCGGAGGAGGAACCGATGACCGTTATCGACACACCCACCATCACCACCGAGACCACGACCTGGACCCAGGCGTGCCGACTCGATTTCCTTATTCCGGGACGCGGCGTTGCGGTCCTGCTCGACGGCGGCAAGCAGGCCGCCCTGTTCCTGCTACCCGACGGCACGCTGACCGCCGTGGGCAATGTCGATCCGTTCGGCCGGGCCGCGGTCATGTCGCGCGGCATCGTCGGCGACCGGGGCGGGGTCCCGGTGGTGGCCTCGCCGCTGCTCAAGCAGGCTTTCTCCCTCATCGACGGCCGCTGCCTCGACGATGAGACCCAGTCGCTGCCGGTGTATGCCGTGCGACTCGACGCAGGCATCGTCTCGGTGTCGAACGAACCGGTGACTTCATGAATTCTGTGCCCGAAGCGGGACCCTGTCTCGCCGGTTTCACCATCGGTATCACCGCTGCTCGTCGCGCCGAGGAATTCGGCACCCTGCTCACCCGTCGTGGCGCCACCGTGGTGAGCGCCCCGGCCATCCGCATCATCCCGCTCGCCGACGACACCGAACTCGAGCGGGTCACCGAACAGCTCATCGCCGACCCGCCCGCCATCACGGTGGCCACCACCGGCATCGGTTTCCGCGGCTGGATGGAAGCCGCCGAGGGGTGGGGGCTGGCCGAATCGCTGCGTGACACCCTTGCCGCCACCCGCATGCTCGCCCGTGGGCCCAAGGCCAAGGGCGCCATCCGGGCCGCTGAGCTGCGCGAAGAGTGGTCGCCCGCGTCCGAGTCGTCGGCCGAGGTGCTCGACCACCTGCTCGCCGAGGGTGTCGAGGGCGTGCGCATCGCTGTGCAGTTGCACGGTGCGACCACCGAGTGGGAACCGGTGCCCGACTTCTGCGAGGTGCTGCGCTGTGCGGGCGCCGACGTGGTTCCGGTGCCCGTGTACCGGTGGGAGCCGCCGGCCGATCGTGGGCCGATGGACTCGATGATCGACGCGATCATCTCCGGCAGCCTCGACTGCGTCACCTTCACCAGTGCACCCGCCGTGGCCTCACTTCTCATGCGCGCCAAGGAAACCGGGCTGCTCGAGTCGGTGCTGCACGCCCTGCGCGGACGAGTGCTCGCCGCCTGTGTCGGTCCGATCACCGCCGCACCGCTGGAAGAACTCGGCGTGCCGACGACCATGCCCGGCCGGGCACGGCTCGGTGCGCTCGCCCGCCACGTGGCCGAGGAACTGCCGCGCCGGGCCAACCGGATCTACGCGGCCGGGCACCACATCAGCGTGCGCGGTGGCTGCGTTGTCGTCGACGGTGAGGTTCGTCAGCTCGCACCCGCGCCGATGGCGTTGATGCGGTCGCTGGCCCGTCAGCCCGGGCGAGTGGTGTCGCGCGAGGACCTGCTGTCGGCGCTGCCCGGCGGTGGCGACGACACCCATGCGGTGGAAACCGCGATCGCCCGCCTGCGCGCGGGACTCGGCACACCGAAAGCCATTCAGACCGTGGTGAAGCGCGGTTACCGCCTCGCTCTCGACGCGGCCGACTGCTCCGACGCGCCGTCGCGTCCGCCGGTGCAGCCGCCGCACGCCGCCGGCATCGGCACTCCCGCGCGGTCGGCGCGGAGCCAGACGATCGGGGTGTGGTGAGCGCGGCGCGGCCGGGTGAGCCGGCCCTCGTGCTCGTCGCGCACGGCACCCGCAGCGCGCGCGGGGTGGAGATGATCGCCGCCCTCGCCGACGCGGTCGGCGCCGAACTGGGTTGCGGCATGGACACCACCGGCCCGAACCCGTTGCTGCGCACCGCTTTCGTCGATGTGCTCGGCCCGTCGCCGTCGGAGGTGCTGCGTGACCTCGACGGCCCGGCCGTGGTGGTCCCGGCGTTCCTGGCCTCGGGTTACCACGTGTATCAGGACGTTCCGCGTGAGGTGGCCGAGAGCGGACACACCGCCGTCGCGGTGACCCCCGCCATGGGTCCTGACCCCGCACTGACCAGGATCATGGCGATGCGCCTGCGCGCCGCCGGCTGGCAGCCCGGAGACGCGGTGGTCTTCGCGGCCGCCGGTTCGTCGGATTCCCGTGCACGCCAAGATGTTCGGCGCGCGGCCGGGATGCTCGCCGAGCAGCTCGCCACCCCGGTCCGGATCGCCTACGTGGCCACCGGCGCCCCGCGCGTCCCGGAAGTTGTTGCCGCCCTGCGTGAATCGGGCTCGCAGCGGGTGTTCATCGCGTCGTACCTGCTGGCCCACGGCCTGTTCCATCAGCGCCTGCACGACGCGGGTGCCGACGGCGTCGCCGAACCGATCGGCGTCCACCCCGCGGTAGTCCGTCTCATCGCCGACCGCTACCGCACCGCCGCTCACGAACTCGCCCGCGCGAACGTCCACTAGGACTTGCGCTTTCGGGCACGCCGCGAACACGCGCGCGATTACTGTGCCGTGCCCGCCGTCGTCTGCCGGCAGTTCCGTACCCGCAGTCGTCCGCTAGGCGTGTCGCACCTGCAGTAGTCCGCTAGGCGTTCCGTACCGGCGGTCGTCCGCTTGGGGTTCCGTACCGGCGGTCGTCCGTTACCGTGCCGCTGTCCGGGCCGCAGCTGGTGGCATGGTGCGAAGCTCGGCCGCGGCTCGGGCCAGTGCGGCGAGGGCCGGTGCACGGTTGTCGGCAGGCCAGGCGAGGACGGTGGTGATCTCCGGGGCGTCGACGACGGGTACCGCGACATGGTCGGGCCACTGCCAGGCGCGGCTCGAGGCCGGGATGACGAGCAGGGTCTTGCCGAGCGCCACGAGCTGCGCGAGTTGTGACTGGGTGCGCACTTCGGGCCCGGGACCGTCGGGGTAGGAGCCGTCGAGCCGGGGCCATCGCGCGATGGGGAGGCCGGGCACGTCGGTCACGTCCGCGAGGGTGAGCTGTGGACGTGCGGCGAGTGGATGTCCCGCCGGGAGGAGGGCGACCTGGCCCTCGGTGCAGATGTCTTCGGTGTCGAACCCGGCGAGGTCATCGACCGGCCGGTGCATCAGGGCCACGTCCGCGCGCCCGTTGCGCAGGAATCGTGCCTGCTCACCGACCTCGCACAGGAGAACTTCCACCGGTGCCGTATCGGAGCGGGCTGCCGACGCGGCGAGAAGCCGTTGCAGCAGCTCGTGCGACGCACCGGCTTTCGTCACCAGCACAAGGGGTCGTTGTCGATCCGCCGCCCGCCGGGTCCGTCGAGCAGCGGATGCGACCGCGTCGAGGGCGAGGCGGGCTTCGTGCAGCAGCACATCGCCCGCGCCGGTCAACGCCACGCCCCGCCGGTCCCGGTCGAGAAGCTGAACGCCGAGCCGACGTTCCAGCTGCCGGATCGCCCGCGAGAGCGGCGGCTGCGCGATCCCGAGTCGCTGGGCAGCACGCCCGAAGTGCAGTTCCTCGGCCACCGCCACGAAGTACCGCAGCTCACGGGTCTCCAGGTCGTCCACGCGCCCACTGTATCCACCCGGTGATACCCGCCGGGTATCTCTAGGTACCCGATCAATATTGGACGCAACGGATATCGCGCGCCGAGCATGGAGTGCGTGAACAACACCAAGACAGCGCTGGTCACCGGCGCGAACAAGGGCATCGGCTTCGCCATCGCCGAAGGTCTCGGATCCCTCGGCTTCGCGGTCGCGGTGGGAGCGCGCGACGAGACCCGACGTGGGGAGGCCGTGGCGCGGTTGCGTGCGGGCGGCACAAACGCATTCGGCGTCGCCCTCGATGTCACCTCCGACGAGAGTGTCACCGCCGCGGCCGCGAGCATCGAGGAACAAGCCGGGCGACTCGACGTGCTCGTCAACAACGCCGGCATCGCAGGCCGGTTCGAGGACGGCGCGCAGGACCCCACAACCCTCGACCTCGATGTCGCGCGCACGGTCCTGGAAACGAACGTGCTCGGGGTGATCCGGGTGACGAACGCGATGCTCCCGCTGCTCCGTCGTGCCACCGCGCCCCGGATCGTCAACATGTCGAGCAATATGGGTTCGCTGACCCTGCAGACCGGGCCGGTCATGGCCGCCTACGCACCTTCCAAGTCGATGCTCAACAGCGTCACGGCCCAGTACGCTCGCCGATTCGCCGACACGAACATCATCGTGAACCTGGCCTGCCCCGGCTACGTCGCCACCGACTTCACCGGATTCGCCGGAGAACGCACGCCCCAGCAGGGCGCCGCGATCGCCCTGCGCCTGGCCACCCTCCCCGACGACGGTCCCCGAGGCGGCTTCTTCGACGACCAGGGAACCGTCGCCTGGTAGCTGTGCGCAGGTGCGACGGGGCACCGCTTCGTAGGCGGCAGTGGGGTGCCGGTCGCGATAGGGTGGTGTGATTTCCATCGAAGGGGGTACCCGTCCATGTCCGGTTCGGACGACAAGCAGTACGCGCAGGAGCCGAACGAACTGACGTCGTACCCCGCCGACGAAGTGGCCGTCCCGCAGCCGCCTGCCGCTCCCTTCGCGCCGGGCCAGCAGCCGTATGTGCCGGGTCAGCCGCCCGCTGTAGGTCAGCCTGTGCCCGGGCAGCCGATCGGCGGGCAGTTCGCGCCTGGCACTGCTCCGGGGCAGCCCTATGTACCCGGGCAGCAGCCGGGCGGCCAGACCTATCCGTCCGGGCCGGCGATCGGTGCGCAGTTCCCGCCCGGCGCTTCTCCAGGACAGCCTTATGTCGGTGGGCAGCCGGGTGGGCCGGTGTTTCCCACTGCGTCGTATCCCGCGTATGTGCCCGAGTCGGCGGAGACCGAGCCGCGGGTGGTCCCGGAGAACATCCGGATGGCGTTCATCGTGATGCTGGTCGGGGCGGCGGTGGCGTTTCTCGGCGGGGCGTATTCGCTCACCGACATCGACACCGTTCGCACCACCCTTCTCGACTCCTCCGATGGGATGTTCCGCGGCTCGAGCCTCGATGTCCTCGTGTACGCGACGGTCGGTGCGACCGTGGTCGGGGCGCTGATCACGGTGGGGCTGTGGATCTGGATGGCGTTCGCGTGCCGGGCCGGGAAGAACTGGGCGCGGATCACCTCGACCATATTCTTCGGCTTCAACGTCCTCTCGACGCTCTACGCGGTACTCGGGATGGTGGCGGACCTGGGCGTCACCCCGGGAGCGCTGGCGTTCACCCTCGCCGGTTTCGCCATCGGGCTCGGAGCCGTGGTGCTGCTCTGGAACCCGAAGTCGGCGCCCTTCTTCGCGCCCGCCCGCCCGGCCTACCCGCAGTACCCACTCGCGGGACCCCGCTGACCAGCGGCGCTGTTAGGCTCGAACAGTGGCGCGCACCAAGGAATTCGACCCCGATGTGGTACTGGGCCGCGCACTGGATCTGTTCTGGGAGCGCGGGTACGAGGCGACCTCGATGGCCGATCTCACCGAGCATCTCGGCATCGCCAGGGGTTCCATCTACGCCACCTTCGGCAACAAGCACGACCTGTTCATGCGGGCACTGCAGCGGCACCTGGAGGTCGTCGACGAACGGGTCACCACGCAGCTGTCCGTGCCCGGCCCGGCGCTGCCCGCCGTGCGCGCGCTGATCGACCAGTTCGTGCGCGAGTCGTGCAGTGAGGACCGCTTCCTCGGCTGTCTGGTCACCACGTCGGCGGTGGAATTGGCCGCCCGCGACCAGGAGGTCGCCCGGGCGGTCGAATCCAGTTGGGCCCGTACCGAAACCGCGCTGACCGGCGCCCTCACCCGAGCCCGCGCCCAGGCCGAACTCGCTCCTGGCAGCGACCCGCGCGCCTTGGCCCGCTTCCTGCTCGTCTTCCTCCAGGGCGTCTGGGTCCTCGAACGCACCCCGAACGCCGCTTCCCGCCTGCGCGACGCGAACCGGATCGTCACCGCGCTCCTCAGCTGACGCACCGCTTCGACCCGGCGCATCGGTTCGCGGTCGGCCTCGCCGGGAGTCCGGATGCCTTCAGCGAGCCGTGGCGAAATTGGCGCGGTAGGTGCTCGGCGGCACACCGAGCTGGCGAATCATGTGCTGGCGCAACGACTCCGCCGTCCCCATTCCGCTGTGCCGGGCGACCGACTCGACCGACAGCGTCGTCGATTCGAGCAGTTCGCGCGCACGATGAATGCGCTGATGCAGCAACCACTTCTGTGGGCTGAGTCCGGTTTCCTCGTGGAACCGCCTGGTCAGCGTGCGCACACTGGTCCGCGCGTGGGCGGCGAGATCGCGCAGCGACAGGGGAGTGTCGAGCCGTTGCATGGCCCAGGCACGAGTAGCCGACAGGGAGAGGTCCTCGTCGGGAGGCAGTGCGGTGTCGACGAATTGGGCTTGACCGCCGGGGCGCACCGGCGTCACCACGGCGGCGCGCGCGGCCGCGTTGGCGACGGTGGCGCCGTAGTCGGTGCGGATCAGGTGCAGGCACAGGTCGATTCCGGCCGCCGCTCCCGCCGCCGTGGTGACCGGCCCGTCCTCGATGAACAGCGCGTCCGCCCGCACCGTCACCAGTGGATGAGCCGTGGCCAGTTCGTCGGCCAGCCCCCAGTGCGTCGTCGCGGTGCGCCCGTCGAGCAACCCCGCCTGTGCGAGAACGAAAGCGCCACTGCAGATCGAGGTGACGTGCACACCCCGCGCGACGGCCGCTCGCAGCGCGGCGAGGGTGACCGGATCGGCGCCGGTGCGACTGCCGGTGCTCGGCACGATCACGGTGTCGGCCTCGTCGAGCACCTCGAGCCCGTGCCGGACGACCACATCGAAACCGCCCGGCGTGGAAGGCAGGACACCCGGCTCGGCCGTACACACCACCACCCGGTACCCCGGTTCGCCGTCGACGAGGACCGAACCCATCAGGGTCTCCGGCATGGACAGGTCGAATGCCTTCACCGGCGCGACGGCGACCACCGCGATTGTCTTCATGGCCCGATCCTTGGGATAGCTGGCATTCCGGCCACTAGTGTAGCCCGGCCCCGCACGGCATCGTTGGGCGAAACATCCTGCTGGGAAAGGAAGTACCGTGTCCATGAATGTGATCGTCGGTCGTGGCGGCGTCGCGACAGCCACCGCACTGCTGCTCGCCGGAGCAGGGGAGCGGGTGCGCATGGTGAGCCGGGGCGGGCTCGGTCCCACCCACCCGAACGTGGAGCTGATCGCGCTCGACGTCAACGACACCGCCGCCCTGACCGAACTCGCCCGTGGTGCCCGGACCGTCTTCAACTGCGCCATGCCCGCCTATCACACCTGGCCGGAAACCCTTCCGCCCCTGTTCGATTCGATCAGGGCGGCGGCCGAAGCCGTCGGGGCCGACCTGGTGCTGCTCGGCAACCACTACGGCTACGGCCCCATCGACGGCGTAGTGGACGAAACCACACCGCTCGCCGCCACCGGTGCCAAGGGTCGGGTCCGTGCCAAGGTGTGGATCGACGCGCTCGACGCCCACCGGGCGGGCCGGGTCCGCGTCACCGAGGTGCGCGCGGGCCAGTTCGTCGGAGTCGGCGCCGTTTCCCTGTTCTCCCTGCTCGTGCAGCCCGCGGTTCTGGCGGGTGAACCCGCGAGCGTGCCGCAGGGTCTCGATCTCGCGCACGCGTTCACCATGATCGGTGACGCCGCACGGGCGCTGGTCGCCGTGGCGCGTGACGACCGTGCCTGGGGTCGCGCCTGGCACGCGCCGGTGATCACGACGAGCATCCGCGCACTCGCGACCCGGCTCGCGGAACTCGCGGACGCACCGGCTCCCGTGCTCACCGAGATGACCGACGACGAGATCCTCGAACTCGGCCGCGACGACCCGTTCTGGCCGGAACTGCTCGAGACCGCGCACATGTCGCGCCACGAATTCCTGGTCGACGACACGGCCCTGCGCACAACCTTCAGCGTCACCGCGTCGGATGTCGACGATGTCCTCGCCGACATCGTCCGGGCCGCTCGGGTACCGGCCGAAACGCCCTAGCCCACCCATACGGGACGACACGGACACATTCGCCGTCAATGCGCGGTATCTATTGATCGATGCGGCACACTCGTGCGCATGCGTCGGCTGTTGTGCTGTCTGCTCGTCCTGCTCGGCTGCGGTGTGGTGGTCTCACCTGCGGCATCGGCGAATTCATCGATCCTCGAGGTCCGGCCGCTCGGCGGCAGGCAGTTCGAGGTCGTCGTCCATTCGGCGGCGATGAACCGGCCGATCACCCTGTGGATGTCGCATCCCGGTCCGGGGGCGCCCGCGCTGTATCTGCTCAACGCCGTCGACGGCGGGGAGAGCGGCGGGCCGTGGATGCGGCGCACCGATGTGGTCGACTTCTTCGCCGACAAGCCGGTGAATGTGATCGTCCCGATCGGCGGCCGGGCCAGCATGTACACCGACTGGCAACGTGACGATCCGGTTCTCGGCCGCAACAAGTGGACCACCTTCCTCACCAGCGAGTTGCCCCCGCTGCTCGACGACCGCTTCGGCATGACCGGCGCCAACGGCATCGCGGGGCTGTCGATGTCGGCCACCTCGGCGCTGAACCTGGCCATCGCGGCCCCGAGCCGCTACCGCGCGGTCGGCGCCTTCAGCGGGTGCACGCAGACCGCGAATCCGCTGGCCCAGACCCTCGTCCGTTCCCAGCTCGCCACCTTCGGCGCCAATGCCGACAACATGTGGGGCGGACCCGGCGACCCGGCGTGGGTGGCCAACGACCCGGTGCTGCACGCGGACCGGTTGCGTGGCACCTCGGTGTACCTGTCTTCGGGCAACGGTGCCCCCGGCCCGCACGAGGCGCTCAACGATCCGAGCATCGCGGGCAATGTCGGTGTGCTGCTCGACCGGGTCCTGGTCGGCGGCACCATGGAAGCCGTCGTCGGCAGCTGCTCGGGACCGCTCGCCGGACGCCTCGGTCAGCTCGGCATCCCCGCCGATGTCCGCTTCCGGGCCGCGGGTACGCACGCCTGGCCGTACTGGCAGGACGACGTGCACGACTCCTGGCCGATGTTCGCCGCCGCCCTCGGTGTCTGAACCACACGACGACGGCCGCCACGCAGCACGTGGCGGCCGTCGTCATGTGCGCGGCTAGCTCGCCGAACCGGTGAGCAGTCCGCCCAGATCGGCGGAGCCGGTGCTGCCACCGTCGGGCGGGGTGGTCGGCTTCTCGGAGACCTGCACGGTGACGGTCTTGGAGCTGATGAGTTCCTGCACCGCCTTGATCTCGTGGGCACCGGGCGTGGTCGGTGTCCAGCTGATGGTCGCCTTGCCGTCCCGGACCGCGACCGGCTCGCCGATCTGCGTGCCGTTGTCGGTGAAGGTCACCTTGAACAGGAACGACGTGGCGGTGACGTCGGCCGTCACGGTGTAGGGGGTGCCCACGTAGTGGGTGGTGCCGCTCACCGCGATGCTCTGGACGAGCGCCGAGGCCTGCGGTGCCGTCAGCACGGCCGCCGCCGCGATCGCGGTGAACGCGGTGAGGCCGAAGCCGGTGCGCCGTGCCTGGTGGATCTGCATGGTGTTCTCCTGTGTCGAGCTGTGGTGAGCGCGAGATTAGCCAGTCGGTTCCGCCGAGGCCCTGAAAACAGAAAAAGAGATGTTTAAAATTTTGGCGGCCGGGAAAGCAGAGTGAATCTGTCGGTGCCCCGGCGCATACTCGGCCCATGGCATACGACGAGGAACTCGCCGAGCGGATCCGGGAGATCGTCTACCCTCGGGCCGATCTCGCCGAGAAGAAGATGTTCGGTGGGCTCGCGTTCCTGATCGGCGGCAACATGGCCGTCGCCGCCAGCGGACAGGGCGGATTGCTGGTGCGCGTCGATCCGGCCGAAGGCGACACGCTGCTCGACGGGTCGGCGGTGTCGCCGATGGTGATGGGTGGCCGCGAGCTCAGCGGCTGGTTACGCGTCGCCCCCGAGGCGGTCGATGACGATGCGTCGCTGCGTGACTGGGTGACCCGCGGCGTCGCCTTCGCGGCGGCCTTGCCCAGCAAATAATCGGCCACCGCCTATTTCACCCGCCTCGGGTGAGGTGTGACCCGGGCGCGAACTGCAAGACTGACACCATGTCCGGGCCGCTGCGCTATCAATTCGTCCTCGAGGGCGAACTGTCCGATCGTGTACTCGCGGCGTTTCCGGAGCTCATTCCCAGCGATCATGCCGCGGCCGGGACAACGACGCTGTTCGGCACCGTCGCCGACAGCACCGCTGTGCGGGGGATTCTCGCGCGCATCGACACCCTCGGCCTCACGCTGCTCGAGATGTCACGCCTGCCCGACTGAGGTGACGGGGCGGGCCACGCAAAGAGCCTGCGTCGATCTGGTAACGAGCACGTCGAGATGTCGTCACCAGCAAACTCGTGGCGCCCGCGTGGCCTACCGTCGAACTCGCACACGATGTCGGGGGCAGGTGAGAACTCGAGTTCAGGAGGCTCGTGATGGCACGCTCCGCGATAGCTGTGGCCGGCCGTGGGACCGAGGACCGCGTTCCCGAACTGTCCTTCGCCCCCGTCCGCTGTGACGCGGCGACCGCGGCTTTCGACAGTGCACGCACCGCGCCGGGGCACGTCGTGCTGGTGTGCGGACCGGCAGGCAGCGGCAAGACCGTGGCCATGGTCGACTGGGTGAACACCGCCCGGCCCGCGCCACGGCTGGCCTGGCTGACGGTGTGCACCAGCCCCGGCGCCGACCTGCTCGCCGCCGTGGCCCGGGCGCTCGACCCGACGGCCGCGGCCGTTCCCGACGGTGTCCTGCGCACGCCCGCCGACCGCGCCGCCGACCTCGTCGCCGCGCTCGCCGACACCGAGGAGACCGTCCTCGTCATCGACGATGTCCACCTGCTCACCGACCCACTGCAACTCGCGGGTCTGGAGTACCTGCTCACCCGGCTGCCGCCGAAGATCACCGCGCTGCTCGGCGGCCGTTTCGAACCGCCGCTGCGCTGGCACGTGCTCGAGCTGGCGGGCAGACTCACCCGCCTCGGCGCGACCGAACTGGCCATGCCACCGGATCGCGTCGCCGAGCTGCTCGCCCAGCACGACTGCCACCTCGACGACACCGACCTCGCCGCCCTGCACGAACTCACCCGCGGCTGGGCCGCCCTGGTCCGGATCGCCGCCATCTCGCTCGGCACCGACGACCGGAGCACCGCCCTCACCGCGCTGGCCGCACCGACCCACGCGGTCGCCGACTTCCTCGTCGCCGAACTCATCGAGACGCTGCCCCCACGCACCGTCGAATTCCTGCTCACCACGGCCGTTCCCACCCGGTTCTGCCTGCCGATGGCCGAGGAACTGCTCGGCCCGGCCGCGTCGCGCATTCTCGACGAACTACTGCGTGCCAGCTTCCCGCTGCACACGGTCGCCACCGACGGACAGCTCTGGTACACCTATCACCCGCTGCTGCGGGCCTACCTGCTGGCCGAGGCCGCGCATACCAGGGCCGAACGCCTGCCCGGGTTGCACCGGCACCTCGCCGAGTGGTTCACCGGCGCCGCCCTGCCCGGCTGCGCTCTGGACCATGTGCTCGCCGAACCGGGTGCGCCGGGCCTGGCGTCGTTCCTGTGGGAGTGGGGCGTACGGATGGTGCTCGACGGCAAGGGTCACCTGCTGTTGCACGCCCTCGATCAGGTACCCGGCCTGTCGGACGACACGTTCGTCGGGTTGTTGCGCGCCGCCGTCGCGGTGGAAGACGGTGAGATCGCCCCGGCGGAAGTGTATTTGGAGGCGGCCCATGTGGGTTCGTGGCCGGGATCGGCACTGGTTCCGGCCGAGTGGATCGCCGCGCTCGATCACGCGGTGAGCGCGGGGGTGGCCGTGCTGGCCGGTGATTCGGCCTCCATGCGGTGGCAGTTGCCGCCCGTCACCGGTCACACTGATCTCGACTGCTATGTGGCACTGCACTGCGGTGCGGCCGAAGTGTTCGGCGGCCGGATCGTCAGCGGCACAGCGGCTTTGCGGCATGCGGTGGTCTACGCCGAGGAGGCGGGACTCGGTCGCGTCGCGGTACGGGCCCGCACGGCGGTCGCGGCGGCATCGGGCATCACGGGTCGGGTCGGTGAGCTGCGGGTGCTGGCCGCCCAGGCCCTCGAGTGCGCTGATCGCTACGGGCTCACCGGATCGTCGGAGGCCGCGATGGCCCGCGTGACCGCCGCCTACGGCGCGCACCGGCAGGGTTGCGCTTACGGCAAGCCGCTGCCCGACCTGTCGGCCGACGACACGACCACCCCCGCCCTGCTGCGCCAGGCCCGCATCGTCATCGGCGTCCTCACCTTCGACGACACCATCGACCGCGCCGCCGCGGCCACCACACTGAGCAGACGCCTGCACCACCTACTCGACGACGCCCCGGCGCTGCTCGGTGCCGGAAACCTGGTCACCGAGGTGCTGTGGCTCCTGCTGCGGGTGCATGCCAAGGTCGAGGCGCGCGCTCTGGTCGACCACGCGACCCGGGTACTCGGCAAGACCGTCGACACCCAGCTGGCCGAAGCCGCCCTTGCCCTGCACACCCAGCGCCCGGCCGCCGTCCTGCCGCTGCTGACACCGCTGGTCGGCGAGGTCACCGACGGTCAGGCCGTGGCCGCGTGGCTGCTCATCGCGGTCGCCGCCGACCAGCTCGATCGTCCGCGCAAGGTCGAGGATGCCTTCGAGCAGGCCCTTGCCCACGCCAGTGGGGAACACCTGATCCGTCCGTTCCTTGACGTGCCGGGTGCCGCCGAACTGCTCGACCGGCTGGGTTCGCACTTCGGTCGCTACGACGCCTTCGTCGACCACGTGCGCGCCCACCGTGGCGCCATGGCCGACGCACCTCGGCTCACCGACACCGAACTCGTTGTGCTGCGCCGTCTTCCGTCGGGGCTGACCGCCACCAGCATCGCCGCCGACCTGGGGGTCTCGGTGAACACGGTGAAGACGCACCTGCGCGGCATCTATCAGAAGCTCGGTGTGAACGCGCGCGGTGCGGCCATCGCGCAGGCGCGGTGCGTCGGCCTGCTCTGAGTTCACGGGGCGCGCAGCGCGGGGAACCAGACGTCGGTGAGGACTTCGGCGGCCTGTTCGGCGGTCACGTCGATGGTGCCCTGCATGGCCCAGCGGGTGAAGAACCGCTCGAGCTGGGCGACGAGCAGTTCGATCCGTAACCGGGCTTCCTCGCGCCGGTCCTCGGGCCAGCGGGCGAGATAGTCCGGCATGCTGTCGGCCAGCGTCATGATGCCCTCGCGGGCCAGCCTGCGGAATTCCGGTTCCACCGCGGTGGCTTCGTCCCAGGCGGGCAGCATGTCCTTGTTCACGAAGAACCAGTCGATGGCGCGGGCCATCCAGTCCGCGAACGCCGCGCGTGATCCGGTGGTGAGCACGCGGTCGAGGTCGGCGTAGACCATCCGGACGCTGGTGAGCGTGCCCTGGTTGGCGATCGCGCGCAGCACCTCGGGTTTACCGGCGAAGTGCAGGTAGAAGGTGGCCCGGCTGCAGCCCGCGGCGGCGGCGATGTCGTCGACCCGGACCGAGGAGTAGCCGCGGGTCTCGAACAGTGTGCGCGCGGTGTCGACGATGCGTGCCGTGGTCAGGCGCTTGTGTTCCTCGCGCAGCGAGCCTCGCTGGGCGGTGGGTTCCGGCGACATGAGGACCATCGTAGACGGCATGCTCATTCACTGGACGCTGTGTCCAGCGAACCGCTATCGTGTGGTGCGGGTCACGTCGGTGAGCGTGAGTCGATGAGGAGTCGTGCATGAATACACCGGAGCTGCCGAGGGTTTGCGTCATCGGCGCGGGCCCGTCGGGTATCACGGCGGCCAAACGCCTTGCCGAGTACGGCATTCCGTTCGTCTGTTACGAGGCGTCCGACGAGGTCGGCGGCAATTGGTATTACCGCAATCCCAACGGCATGTCGGCCTGCTATCAGAGCCTGCACATCGATACGTCCAAGTACCGCCTGCAGTTCGAGGACTTTCCCGCGCCCGCGGATTGGCCGGACTTCCCGCACCATTCGCAACTGCACCAGTACTTCAAGGACTACGTCGACCATTTCGGCCTGCGCGACCGGATCAGGTTCGACGCGCTGGTCACGGCGGCCGAGCGGACCGACGACGGCCGCTGGCTGGTGACGGCGGCCGGTGACACCGAGGTCTTCGACGCGCTGATCGTCTGCAACGGCCACCACTGGGACCCCCGAATGCCGGATTACCCCGGTGATTTCGACGGTGTGCTCATGCACAGCCACGCCTACAACGACCCCTTCGATCCCATCGACATGCGTGGCAAGCGCATCGTGGTGGTCGGCATGGGCAATTCAGGGCTCGATATCGCCTCCGAACTGTCCCAGCGTTTCCTGGCCGAACGGCTGTTCGTGTCGGCTCGGCGCGGGGTGTGGGTGCTGCCGAAATACGTGCGCGGTCAGGTGGGTGACCGGCGGTCGATGCCCAAGTGGATGCCGCCGAAGGTCGCGCTGAAACTCAAGCAGCGCTTCGTGCGCAAGAATCGCGGTCTGATGCAGAACTACGGTCTGCCCGCACCGGATCACGAACCGTTCGAGGCGCACCCGTCGGCGAGTGAGGAATTCCTGCACCGCGCCGGCTGCGGGGATGTGGAATGCAAGCCCCCCATCACCCGGCTCGACGGTGACACCGTCCATTTCGCCGACGGCTCGCGCGAACAGGTCGACGTGGTGCTGTGCGCCACCGGCTATCACATCAGCTTCCCGTTCTTCACCGATCCGTCTCTGGTGCCGGACAGCGACAACCGGCTCCCGCTGTTCCAGATGATGATGAAGCCATCGGTGGACAATCTGTTCTATCTCGGTCTGGCACAACCGACTCCTACGCTGGTCAACTTCGCCGAACAGCAGACCAAGCTGGTCGCCGCCTACCTCACCGGCCGCTATCACCTGCCCTCGCGGGCCGAGATGGACGCCGAGGTCGACGAGCGGCTCGATGCCCGCGCCGGGCGGTACTACGATTCGCCGCGCCACACCATCCAGGTCGAATTCGAGCCGTACGTCCGCGGGCTGGCCAAGGAGCTCGAGCGCGGGGCCAAACGTGCCGCGGCCGCGGGCAATACGTTGCCGGTACCCGCCCGCGCCCAGGCCGAGGCCAGCCGATGACGCGCGCAGCGGGCTTCTGCCGGGACGACTTCGCACAGGTGCGAGAGGTATTCGACGAGCAGCTCGCCACGGGCGCCGAGCTCGGCGCGTCGCTGTGTGTGACGGTCGACGGCGATCCGGTCCTCGACCTGTGGGGTGGTCACGCCGACCCCGATCGCACCGTGGCCTGGCAGGCCGACACCCTGGTGAACGTCTTCTCGGTGACCAAGACGATGACCGCCCTGTGCGCCCTGCTGCTCGTGGATCGCGGCGACCTCGACCTCGACGCACCCGTGGCCAGGTACTGGCCCGAGTTCGCCGCCGAGGGCAAGGACCGCGTCGAGGTGCGGCACGTGCTGTCGCACACCTCGGGCGTCTCGGGCTGGGAACGGCCCATCGCGCTCGCCGACATCTACGACACCGAAGCCGCCGCCGCCCGGCTCGCCGCTCAGCCACCGTGGTGGGAACCCGGCACGGCCTCGGGTTATCACGCCCTCGACTACGGGCATCTGGTCGGGGAATTGGTGCGGCGCATCACCGGGCGCACCCTCGGCGAATTCTTCGCCGCCGAGCTGGCGGGACCACTCGGCGCGGATTTCCACATCGGCACCGGACCCGAGCACGCCGACCGGATCGCCACGCTCGTCGCACCGCCGCAACGCGAATTCGACATGTCCGCGCTCGACCCCGACAGCATTCTCGTCAAAACGCTGACAAGCCCGCTGCTCGACATCGCCGAAACAGCGACTCCCGCTTGGCGTTCCGCCGAGCTGGGGGCGGTGAACGGGCACGGCAACGCGCGTTCGGTCGCTCGCGTGCAGTCCCTGGTTTCGTGCGGTGGTGAGCTCGGTGGCAGGCGGTTCCTCTCGCCCGCCACGATCGAGTCGATCTTCCGCGAGCAGGCCGACGGCCTCGACCTGGCGCTGCTCACCCCGCTGCGGTTCGGCATCGGCTACGGCCTGCCGCGCCCCGAGACCTACCCACACATTCCCGACGGCCGGGTGTGCTGGTGGGCGGGCTACGGCGGCGCCATGGTGGTCAACGACCTGGATCGCCGAACCACCTTCGCCTACACCATGAATCGGATGGCGCCGGGCGTGATCGGATCGGATCGCTGCGACAACTATCTGAAGGCGGTCTTCGACGCGGTCGCCGGAACCGACCGTTCTCGAGGGAGGACCTCATGACCGAAGCCGTTGACCCCCAGGTGTTCGTCGCGCAGGTGGCGGCCGGACTCACCGCGCCCGGCGCGCCCTTCGAGATGACGGTCGAGGAGGTGCTCGGTGCGCCGATGCCGGTGTTCGCGCGTCGGCGGCGCAGCCTGCGTGAGCTGCTCGAGCACTCGCTGACCTGGGGTGATCGCGACTATCTCGTCACCGAGGACCGCCGGGTCGGCTTCACCGAGCACGCGGCGGCGGTCGGTGCGCTGGCGACCGCGCTGGCCGAACGCCACGGCGTCGGCAAGGGCGACCGGGTCGCGATCCTGGCCGCCAACGGTCCCGACTGGGTGGTCACCTTCTGGGCGGCACAATGTCTGGGCGCCATCCCGGTGGGCTACAACGCCTGGTGGGCGCCGCCGGAAATCGCCTACGCACTCGGCCACACCACCCCGAAGGTGGTGGTCGCCGACGCGAAAAGGTCTGCGCGGCTGACCGAAACGGGCAGTGACGTGCCGGTGTTGACCTTCGAGGAGGACCTGCCCGCCCTCGTCGCGGAGTACCGGGGTGCCGCGATGCCGGAAACCCCGGTGGCAGAAGATGACCCGGCCGTCATCCTGTACACCAGCGGGACGAGCGGGCGCGCCAAAGGCGTGGTGCATACCCAGCGAAACCTGTTGGCGATCACCGAGTATCACCGTTTCACCGATGCCATGCAGGCGGCGTTCACCGGTCAGCCGGTCGGAGACGGGCCGAGCGAGCGTCGGTACCTGGTCACCGCGCCGCTGTTCCACATCGCCAGCCTGCACAATCTGGTGATCCCGCGCCTGGCGACCGGTGCGGCGGCGGTGTTCCCGCACGGCGCCTTCGACGTGGGCCGGGTGCTGACCCTGGTCCAGCGGGAACGGGTCACCAACTGGGCGGCGGTGCCGACCATGGCGACCCGCCTGCTCGACCACGACGTGTCGGGCTACGACCTGTCGACGCTGGCGGCACTGTCGCTGAACTCCGCGCCCTCGGCGCCCGCCCTGCTCGAGCGGCTGCGCGAACACCTCGCCGGAGTCCCGCTGTCGCTGACCACCAGTTACGGGCTCACCGAGAGCGGCACCGCCGCCACCGTGGCGACACCGCTGGATCTGCTGGCCGACGCGGGGTCGGTCGGCAGGCCGATCATCGGGGTGTCGGTGGAGATCCGTGACCCTGACGGCGCGGTGCTGCCCGACGGGACCGAAGGCGAGATCTTCATCCGCAGCCAGTACGTGATGCTCGGCTACTGGAACAACGAGTCCGCGACGGCAGAGGTCATCGACGACGGAAGGTGGTTGCGCTCAGGCGATTTCGGGACGATGACCGACGGCAGGCTCACCGTGTCGGGCAGGCGCACCGACCTGATCCTGCGCGGCGGGGAGAACGTGTACCCCACCGAGATCGAGAACGTCCTCGTCGAACACCCCTCGGTCACCGACTGCGCGGTCTTCGGCGTGCCGCACCCCGACCTGGGCCAAGAGGTGGCGGCCGTGGTCGTCGCCGAACCGGGCACGGTCGAGGAGGACGAACTGCGCGAGTACCTCGCCGCTCGGCTCGCCTACTTCAAGGTGCCCGCACGCTGGCGGATCACCGCCGACGCGTTGCCGCGCAACGCGACCGGCAAGGTCACCCGGCGCGACCTCGCGGTGTAGAAGGATGTCGGAGTCGGTGCGCCACGGCGTCACCACCGTGCTGCTCGGATCGTGTTCGCTCTCGACCGTCCACGTCGACGGCGAGACGGCCGGTGATTTGTTCGGGCGGGTGGAGGCCATTCCCCGCGACTACGTCGTCAGTGCGCTGGACGAGCATCGAACCTGGGTCACCGCAACAGAATTCATCGAGGCGCTCGAGCAGCTGCCGCTCGGTCCGAACCTGGCCTGCTTCATCGGCCACTCCGATATGCGGGCCGCGGTCATGGGCTTGGACCGGGCCACCCGCAAGGAGGTGAAGCCGAGCGCCGAAGAACTCGCCGAGATGGAACGCATGGGCTGTGGCGCGATCGACGGCGACTTTCGCTGGCAACATCCTGTGCGACGAGGGCTACCGTCACACCTTCCGCAAGGACTACGAGAAGAAGTACGGTCCGCGCGTCTGGCACCGCGACTTCTTCGACGCCGATATCGTCGCCTGCCCCGACGACACCGTGCTCGGCAAGACCTTCGGTCAGGTCGGTGTCGACCGGGGTGGGCTGCACCCTGTCGACGCCTTCCTCGACCTGGTGGTGGAGCACGGCGACAAACTTCGTTGGCGCACAACTATTTCCAACTACCGCCCCGAGGTCGCCGATGTACTCGCCGCCGATCCGTCGGTGCAGCTCGGCTTCTCCGATGCGGGCGCCCACCTGCGCAATATGGCCTTCTACAACTTCGGCCTTCGCCTGCTGCGCCGAGTCGCCGCCGCGGGGCAGCGGCCGTTCATGTCCGTCGAGCGCGCCGTGCACCGGCTCACCGGCGAGCTGGCCGACTGGTACGGCCTCGACGCGGGCCATCTGCGACTCGGCGATCGTGCCGACGCGGTCGTCATCGACCCCGCCCACCTCGACGACACCCTCGACGCCTACGCCGAGAGTCCCGTGGCGGTGTACGGCGGCCTCTCACGCATGGTCAACCGCAACGACGAGACGGTGCGCGCGGTGTTCGTGAACGGGCGCTATGTGTTCGGCCGAGGTGCGGCCGATCCGGTCCTCGGAACCGAGCGCGTCGGGGAGTTCCCCCGGGCCGCCGATCAGCCGCACCGCCCGGCCGCCGCCAAGGCGTGACGCTGATTTGAAAGAGTGATATGCAAATTCTCTCAGGCTGTCTACAGTGAGGTGGAGTCCTATTCGGCCAGCCGGGAGAACAAGTGTCTGATTCCGCCACGCCCATCGTCGACGCCGAGCTCATCGTGCGTAACCCGGCATCCGGGGAGACGGTCGGCACCGTCGCCGTCGCCACCCCGGCGGAGGTCGCCGCGGCAGCCGTCGCGCTGCGCAAGGCGCAGCCGAGATGGCAGTCGATCACCCCGGCCGGCCGCAAGCAGTGGCTGCTGAAGCTGCAGGACTGGGTGCTCGACCATGCGGCCGAACTGGCGGACTCGATTCAGGACGAATCCGGAAAGCCCCGGGTCGAGGCCGAGGTGGAAGTCGCCTTCACCGTCGATATCCTCGGCTACTACGCGCGCAACGCGGCCGAGTTCCTCGCCGATACCGACGTGCGCCCGCACACCCCGTTGATGCGGGTCAAGAAGTTGACCACCGCATACGTGCCGTACCCCGTGGTCGGCATCATCACGCCGTGGAACTTCCCGCTCGCCATGGTGACCGCCGATGTCGTTCCGGCGCTCGCCGCGGGCGCCGCGGTGCTGCTCAAGCCGTCGGAGGTGACCCCGCTGACGCCACTGCTCCTGGCTCGCGGCTGGGCCGAGATCGGCGCGCCGCCCGTGTTCACGATCGTCTCCGGGGCGGGTGACACCGGCGCCGCGGTGGTCGACAACTCGGACTTCGTCCAGTTCACCGGCTCCGGCGGCACCGGGCGCCGGATCGCCGTCGCGTGCGCGGAACGCACGCGCCCCTACAGCCTCGAGATGGGCGGCAAGGACCCGGCGATCGTGCTGGCCGACGCCGACCTCGAGCGCGCGGTCAACGGCATCACCTTCGGTGCCCTGACCAATGCCGGGCAGCTGTGCGTGTCGGTGGAGCGGGTGTACGTCGAAGCCCCGGTGTACGACGAGTTCGTGAACAAGCTTGTCGCCCACGTCGAGTCGCTGCGGCTCGGTCGTGACGACCGAGCGGGCACCATCGATGTCGGCCCGCTCGCCAACGATGCACAGGTCGCGATCGTCACCCGCCACGTGGAAGAGGCGATCGCCAAGGGTGCGCGGGTACTCACCGGCGGAAAGGCGACGGGGGAGGGCAACTTCTTCGAACCGACCGTGCTGGTCGACGTCGATCATTCGATGTCGTGCATCACCGAGGAAACCTTCGGCCCAACCATCCCGGTGATCAAGGTCGCCGACGAGAACGAGGCCGTCCGCCTCGCCAACGACTCCGAGTACGGTCTGTCGGCCTCGGTGTGGACCGGCGACAAGTCCCGCGGCCAGGCCATTGCCCGGCGGCTGGCGGTCGGCGCGGTGAACATCAACGACGCCACCATCAACCTGTTCAATTTCGCGCTCCCGCACGGTGGTTGGGGCCAGTCCGGCACCGGTTACCGATTCGGCGGAGCGGACGGTGTGCGCAAGTACTGCCGCAAGCAGGCGATCACCGCGCCCGCCTTGCCGACGCAGAAGAAGGAACTGGTCTGGTACCCGTACAGCCTGAAGAGCTTCGGGTTCATGCGCAACGCGATGCGTGCCACCGGTGCGCGCGGACGGCGTCGCTTCGGCAAGTAGTCGTCGACGGGTTCCGTCGGCTGGGTGCGCTATGGTGCGCGCGGCGGGCGGAACCCCGGTGCGATGTGATCGCGGGCGAACCGGCGCGCCGCCGCCTCGTCGTCGAGGGGTATGACAGTGGGCCTGGTCAGCACCAACGACAACGCCGTGCGCGCCACCATCTCGGCGACGGGCAGCGGATCGTAGGCGGGCAGTTTGCCCTGCAGCTGCAAGCGGGTGATGAACTCGGCGAGGAAGTCACGGCCGAGTTCGATCACCGGCGACCCGCCGGTCGTGAGATAAGGGAGTACGGCGGCGGCGTCGGTGGCGAGCAGACGATCCAGCAGCGGGTTCTGGCGCAGACCGAGGGCGAAGACGACGAACAGCTCGACGATCTGGTCCTCGGCGCTCGCGCCGTCCTCGGCTTGCCTGCGCATCGATTGGTCGGCCTCGTTCAGCAGGCAGCGCACCTGCCAGAGCCCGACAGCCTGGACGACGTCGTCCTTCCCGCCGAACCGGCGGTACAGCGTGGCCAAGGACAGCCCGCCGCGGCGGGCCACCTCGGCCATGCTTGTGCGTTTGATGCCGAAGTCGAGGAACGCGGCCAGGGCGCCGTTCAGGACATCGGCGTTGTCCCGTTCCACGCCGCCGTGGCTGCGGATCCGGGCCAGCAATCTGCTCACTGCCTCACCGTACTCAGACGAGCGGGCGCCCGAGCCGGTGGCGTCGCCGCATGTCCCAGAGCACCGTCGAGTACGGGAACAGCCGCGCGCGCACGGGCAGCCGCCCGTAGACGGCGCCGATGGCGCGGAACAGGATCCGGTGCCGTCGTTCCTGTGCGTCGGTCCACGGCAGGTAGAGCTGGGCGCGCATGGGTTCGGGCAGCAGACCGATCACGACGAAGCGGTGGAAGTCCGCGAGGCGGCGTGGCCGCGGAACGTTGCGCAATCCGATCAGCTTGCGCAGGTATTCGGCGACTACGTCATCGATCTGCATGGTCGCCAGCCCGGCTTCGAAGTAGCGTTCGAACTCGTCCAGGTCGGCGGGCCACATACCGGGTCGCATCTGCAGGCCGGTGCCGAATTTGGCGCCGTACTGGACGAAGACCTCCTTGGTGTCGCGGTCCAGCGGGCCGTACAGGCGTTCGTGGAGATCGAGGACACCCCAGCACAGGCAGACCGCCACCCACTTCTGCAGCTCGGGATCGAAGGCGTTGTACCCGACCGCGGCGCCCGGAGCCGAGCGGACATGGCGATGAACGCTGCCGACCGCCTGGCGATAGACGGTGCGGTCGTCCTCGGTGCCGAGCATCGCCACCGCGATGTAGGTCAGCGTGGTGCGCAGGCGTTTCCACGGGTGCACATCGGCGCGGCCCGACTCGACCGTGCTTTCGACGACGCCGTAGCCGACGGGCCGGTTCGCGAGCTGCACGATGACGTTCGCGCCCGCTCCCGCGAAGGCGCCGATGCCGTCGAGGAACTGCTCGATCCGAAAATCGTCGACCGTGCCATATCGGCACCGCAGAACGCCGCCGTGGTCGCCCGCGGTGGTCGGTACGGGCCCAGTTGAAGCTTCGCGCATGGTCCTGCGTCTCCTTGTCCAGACAGCTACTGAGTCGATGATACGTTGAGAAGATCTTCATCAAATCAACTCACGCGGTCGCCGTGCAAGACTCGGTCCATGAGTCGTGTGTACAGGCGAGAGGACTCGACATGTCGGATGTGAAACGGATCAGCTGGGGCAAACCCCGTAAGCCGACCGACGCCGACCGCGATGCTCTACGCGCGGAGCTGCTCGCAAGAGCCCGCGCGGTCCGCGCCGACGGCTGGGCCACCCACCGCGACGAGTGGCCGGACGGTCAGATCGCCACTGTTGCCTACCTCCTCGGCGACACCGACGTCCTCGCCGAACTCGAGGAGTCCGAGGGGACGGTCCTCAGCCGCTACGCCGCCGAACTCTTCGGCTTCCACGGCGGCCGCAAGGACATCGAAGCGGGCCTGGTCGGCACCCAGGCCTGGTTCGACACCGTTCGCAAAGCTCTGGGCGCCGGAGCCTGACATCCTGCCCGGGGACGAAAGCGCGAACGTAGCTTTGCCGGCCAGTGTCGGGAGACGGGTCGATCGTCTCCGCCTGGACGTGCGTGGATTCAGTTCTCGTTGCCGGTGATGCGGTCGCGCAGCGTGGGGAGGCCGGGGCCGGTGAGGTCGTCGCAGTAGGTCACTCGGCTCGCCATCGCCATGGTCAATGCGATCGTTGTTCCACGGACCAGTGGTCCGGTGCCGTGGGTGAAGGAACCATCGGTCGCCTCCAGGCGAAGGCCTTCGACGAGCGTGCGACTGGGGACGGTGAAGTTGCGCCCGACGAAGAATTCGGCGACGGCGGTGGTCGCCTCGATCGACGGTGTGGTGGTGAGTCCGAGGGGGCGGCGGATGTCCTGGGCATGGACCACGATTTCCCCGAGCCATGCGGCTATATCACCCGACGGTGCGGTGGTGCTGTGGACGATCGCCCGGAACCGGTCGAGGGTTTCGGCCGGTGTCGTCCCGAGGTGTTCGGCCTTGCGCCGCTCGTTGTGCTTGTCGAAGTCGAAGCGCGCCCCGAGAACGCTCACCAGCCAGCGCATCCGGCCGGTACCCGCACCGGCCGTGAGGTGCGCGACCACGTCTTCGACGGTCCACGCACCGCACAGCGACGGCGAACTCCACTGATCGTCGTCGAGGCGGGCGAGGTCGTCCGCGAGAGCGGCGCGTTCGGCGTGCGTCAGCGCCCACAGCGCGGCACGGGAATCGGGCACGTGAACCTCCGTGGCACCCTCGATCACCGGGCGCCGTGGTGCCGAGCCGACGTCCCCTGATGCAGACGACGTGACCCCCGCGAATTGATCGGTCAGGGGGTTCGCAGCACGCAGCGGGTCGTCGAGTAGATGGTCGGTACGCACTCGTTGCAATGCGTGCACAGCGACGGAGTCGCCCGGTCGGACTGCCAGCGGCGGACGAGATCGGGTTCGCGGAGCAGGGCCCGCCCCATCGCGACGAAATCGAAGCCCTCGGTGCGGGCCTGTTCGGCACCCGCCAGGTCGGTGATGCCGCCGAGCAGGATCAGCGGCATCGTCAGCTCCGCCCGGAAGCGTCGCGCCTTGTCGAGCAGATAGCCTGGGCGATAAGGGTATTCGCGCAAGAACTTGCCGCCGACGAGCTGGAAACCCCAGCGCACCGGAATCGGCAAGGCGCGGGCGAAGTTCCGGCGCGGTGCGTCGCCACGGAAGATGGCCATCGGGTTGAGCAGGGAGCTACCCGCGGTGAGTTCGATGGCATCGACGGCGCCGTCGTCCTGCAGCCAGCGCGCCACCCGCAGCGACTCCTCGATCGAGAAACCGCCGCGCACACCGTCTTCCATGGTGAGTTTGGCGGTGACCGCCACGTCGTCGCCCGCCGCCTCGCGCACGGCGCGCACCAGTTCCCGCGCCACCCGTGCCCGGTTCGCCAGCGAACCGCCGTATTCGTCGCGGCGCCGGTTCAGCAGCGGACTCAGGAAGGCGCTGGCCAGGTAGTTGTGGCCCAGGTGTACCTCGACGGCGTCGAACCCGGACTCCCGTGCCAACCGGGCCGCCCGCGCGTGCGCTTCGACCACCTCGGCGATGGCGAGTGCGTCGGGCACCTTGGTGAACCGCATCCCCAGCGGATTGAACATCCGGCTCGGTGCCAGCGCGGGCGCCCGGTTCGACCGTGCGTTCGCCACCGGTCCCGCGTGCCCGAGCTGCGCGCTCACCGCCGCGCCCTCGGCGTGTACGGCATCGGTGAGCCGCCGCAGCCCCGGCACGGCCTCCGGCCGCATCCAGATCTGATGCCGATCCGTCCGCCCACCCGGCGCGACCGCGCAGTAGGCGACCGTCGTCATCCCGACCCCGCCGGCCGCGACCTCCCGATGGAACTCCACCAACTCGTCGGTGACCAGCGCGTCGGGGGTGCGCCCCTCGAAGGTGGCCGCCTTGAGCACGCGGTTGCGCAGGGTGAGGGGACCGAGGCGGGCGGGCGCGAGGACATCGCTCATCCCCGAAGTGAAACACGTTTCAATTACGGACCGCAACGGTATCGCCCGCTCACCGGGCGAAAAGCTGACTTACCAGCGATCGGGAGTCACCGGGGCGTCCCAGGCCTTGGCGAAACGGGTCTTGTCCTTGGTGTCCACTTCCTTGCGCCGGTACACGATGTACGGGCGGGTGAGGTAACCGATGGGCGCGCTGAACATGTGTACCAAACGGGTGTACGGCCAGGCCGCGACCAGGGCGAGCACCACCAGTCCGTGCAGCTGGAAGGTCCACGGCACGCCGACCATCAGCCCCGGCTCCGGGTCGATGGTGAACAGACTGCGGAACCACGGCGACACGGTGTCGCGGTAGTTGTAGGTGCCCCACAGCAGGTTCGAGCCCCAGGTGTTCAGCAGCCCGGTGACCAGTGCCAACGTGAGCAGCGTGTACATCATGATGTCGTTGCGGCTGGTCGCCTTGCGCACGGCGGGCACGACGATGCGGCGGTAACACAGGATGGCGACTCCGGCCACCACCATCAGGCCCGCGACGGAACCCGCGCCGACCGCCACCAGGTGATAGGTGTGCTCGGAGATCCCGAGCGCCGCCGTCCACGACTGCGGAATCAGCAGACCCATCACATGCCCGCCGAACACCCCGAGCATGCCGAAGTGGAACAGCGGACTGCCCAGCTGCAGCAGCTTGGACTCGTAGATCTGCGACGACCGCGTGGTCCACCCGAACTGGTCGAACCGGTAGCGCCAGACATGGCCCAGCACAAAGGAAGTCGCGGCGATATAGGGCAGGATCAGCCACAAGCCTTCGGGGAGCGGAATGGTGGCGTTCATCGGCGTCCTTCTGTGGCGTCGAAGAGGGCGGGGTCCATGGCGAAGGGTTCCAGGCCGACCTCTTCCTCGGGCGGGCCCTGGGCGGCGAGTTCGGCGATGCGGCGGCGGTCGGCGGTGGTCACCGGTGGCAGGGTCGCCAGGACGGCCGCGAGGACACCCGAGTACGGGGAATTGTTGTCTCCCAGTGACAACCGGAGCAGCTCCAGGACCGGCACGTGCTCGCCGAGCAGGCGTTCACCACCGATCGGGTCGACGGTGGCGGCGAACTCGAGCAGCACCGGCAGGTGGTCGGGCAGTTCCTCGTCGCCGAGTTCGGCACCGGCCTGGCGGTAGGCGTGCTTGAAACGCAGCAGTGCCATGCCGCGTTTGCGGGTGTCGCCGTAGGCGTAGAACGTCAGGTGCAGGCTGGCGCGGCGGCGCATGTCGAAGGTCTCGACATAGCTCTGGGCGACCTCGATGTCCGGGGTGTCGCGCAGGTAGGCGAGGACCGGCTCGAAATGCCCGCGCACTTCGTCGGGCAATTGTGCCGCGGCGGAGGACAGTCGGTCGAGCAGGGCGAGGGTGTGTTCGCCGGGATAGTCCAGCAGCAGCGCGGCCAGGCGCCAGACCATGCGACGCTCGTGCTCGGCCAAAGCGAGGACGGGCTCGGGTCGCCGCCGGATGGAGAGCAGACTCATCGCGGCACCCCGCTGACGGCCGGGTCGGTGGTGGTGGCGCCGTTGCCTCCACCACCGGATCCGGCGCCGTTGCCGGGGTGGCCGTTGCCGTTGCCGTCGCCGCTGTGGCTGCCGGGCAGCAGGCCCGCGGTGGAGCGACCGTCCCAGTTGAGCAGGTTGATCCGCCCCGACTTCTCCTCCGGTGCCGCCTGATTCGTGTCGGCGAGGGAGAACTTCTCCACCACCTGGTCGAACGCCGTCATGCCCGGCCCGCCGTCGGTGTCGAGACTGCACCCGGTGGCCAGCGAATCCAGTTCGTGCGCACGGGAAGTCGCGCCGCTGGGAATCACGTAGCGGTGCTCGTACTTGGCGATCGCGAGCAACCGGTACATCGCCTCGATCTCCTCGGGCTCGAGCCCGATCGAGGGCGCGATACCCGAATCGGGTTCCTCACCGAGGTTCACCGACCGCATGAAAGCCCGCATCCCGGCCAGCCTTTGCAGCGACGCGCGCACCGGACCGATCTCACCGGCGGTGAACAGCTCCGCCAGGTAGCCGATCGGAATGCGCAGGGCATCGATGGCGCCGAACAGGTTGCGCGCGTCCTCGCCGTCGTGTCCGGTCTCGGTGAGCACGTCCACCACCGGCGAGAGCGGCGGCACGTACCAGACCATCGGCATGGTGCGGTATTCCGGGTGCAGCGGCAGCGCGAGCTGGTAGTCGACGATCAGCTTGTACACCGGCGAATCCTGCGCGGCGGCAATCCATTCCGGCGAGATACCGGCCTTCTCCGCCTCGGCGATCACGCGCGGGTCGTGCGGGTTGAGGAACACACCGAGCTGAGAGGTGTACAGATCCTGCGGGTCGGTGACCTGCGCCGCCTCGAGCACAGCGTCGGCGTCGTAGAGCATCACGCCGATGTAGCGAAGCCGGCCCACACAGGTTTCCGAGCACACGGTCGGGATGCCGACCTCCACGCGCGGGTAGCAGAAGGTGCACTTCTCCGCCTTGCCCGTCTTGTGGTTGAAGTAGATCTTCTTGTACGGGCAGCCGGTGATGCACTGGCGCCAGCCACGGCACTTGTCCTGGTCGACGAGCACGATGCCGTCTTCCTCGCGCTTGTAGATCGCGCCCGACGGGCACGACGCGGCACACGAGGGATTGAGGCAGTGCTCGCAGATGCGCGGCAGGTAGAACATGAAGGTCTCTTCGAACTCCAGTTTCACCTTGTCCTCGAGCTTGCCGAGCAAGGGGTCCTTGCCGACCTGCTCGGGGCCCGAACCCAGGTCGTCGTCCCAGTTGGCGCCCCAGGTGACCTTGGTGTCCTCGCCGGTGATCAGCGACTTCGGCCGGGCGACCGGGGTGGTGTCGGTGGGCGGCGACGACAGCAGGTTGTCGTAGTCGTAGCTCCACGGCTCGTAGTAGTCGTCGACCGTCGGCAGATCGGGGTTGGCGAAGATGTTCATCAACCGCTTGAACCGCGACCCCGACTTCAGGGTGAGCTTGCCGCGCTTGTTGAGCGTCCAGCCACCCTTCCACTTCTCCTGGTCCTCGTACTGGCGCGGATATCCCTGTCCCGGACGGGTTTCCACATTGTTGAACCAGACGTACTCGGTGCCACCGCGATTGGTCCACGCCTGCTTGCAGGTGACCGAGCAGGTGTGGCAGCCGATGCACTTGTCCAGGTTCATGACCATGGCGAGCTGAGCCATAACGCGCATGTCAGTACTCCACGTTCTGGTTGCGGCGACGAATGGTGGTGACCTCGTCGCGCTGGTTTCCGGTGGGGCCGTGGTAGTTCAGCGCGAACGACTGCTGGGCGTAGCCGCCGATCAGGTGTGAGGGCTTGATGAGCACCCGGGTGAGTGCGTTGTGGATACCGCCGCGCTTGCCCTTGGCTTCCTTGGTGGTGTCCTCGGTGCCCTCGATGCGCGGCACATCGACCGCGCGGTCCTGGGCGTGGTACATGAACACCGTGCCCTCGGGCATGCGGTGCGAGACGATCGCGCGGGCCACGACGACACCGTTGCGGTTGATCGCCTCGATCCAGTCGTTGTCGGCGACACCGATCTTCTTGGCATCCACATCCGACATCCAGATCGTCTGACCGCCCCGCGAGAGCGTGAGCATGTGCAGGTTGTCCTGGTAGGCCGAGTGGATGGACCACTTCGAGTGCGGGGTCAGGTAGCGCACGGTGAGCCCGTTGCCGCTCACATTGCCGATGCTCGGCTCCGCGAACAGCGCCGACATGTCCAACGGTGGACGGAAGATCGGCAGTTGCTCACCGAGTTCGATCATCCAGTCGTGGTCGAGGTAGAAGTGCTGACGCCCGGTGAGGGTGTGCCACGGCTTGAGCCGCTCCACATTGATGGTGAACGGCGAGTATCGGCGCCCGCCGCTCTCGCTGCCCGACCACTCCGGCGAAGTGATCACCGGAACGGGCCGGGCCTGGGTGTCGGCGAAGGTGATCTGCTTGCCCTCGGCCTCGGCGGCGAGGTCGGCCAGTTTCGTACCGGTGCGGCGTTCGAGCTGGTGGAAACCCTCGACGGCGAGACGGCCGTTGGTGGTGCCCGACAGCGCGAGAATGGTCTCGGCGGCGAAGGTGTCCTTGGCCAGCGACGGCCGCCCGGCCGCGATCCCCGACACCACGGTGCCGTTCTTGCCCGCGAGGTATTCCACCTCTTTGTCCGGGTAGGTCGTGATGCCCTTGGTGGTCACCCCGAGCGTGTCGACCAGCGGGCCGAGCGCCGCGAGCTTCTCGGCGATCTTGGTGTAGTCGCGTTCGATCTCGACGATCTTGGGCATGGTCTTGCCCGGAATCGGTTCGCACTCACCGGCTTTCCAGTCCAGCACCTTGCCGCCCGCCTGCGCCAGCGCATCCGGTGAGTCGTGCTGCAACGGCACCGCGACGATGTCTTTCCTTGTGCCCAGGTGCTTTTCGGCCAGCCAGGAGAACCCGCGCGCGATGCGGTGGAACGCCTCGAAGTCGGTCTTGGCCTCCCACGGCGGGGAGATGGCGGGGGAGAAGGCGTGCACGAAGGGGTGCATGTCGGTGGAGGACAGGTCGTGCTTCTCGTACCAGGTGGCGGCGGGCAGCACGATGTCGGCGAACAAGGTGGTGCTGGTCATACGGAAGTCCAGGGCCAGCAGCAGGTCCAGCTTGCCCTCGGCGCCTTCCTCACGCCATTCCAGTTCCTGGGGGCGCACGCCGGTGGCGTCGGTGGTCTGCAGGTTGGAGCCGCAGCCGAGCAGGTGCTTCTGGAAGTACTCGTTGCCCTTGCCCGAGGAGCCGAGCAGGTTGGCCCGCCACACGGTGAGCACGCGCGGGAAGTTCTCGGGAGCGTCGGGGTCTTCGCAGGCGAAACGCAGGTCACCGGACTTGAGTCCGTCGACCACGTGCTCACCGGGGGTCTTACCCGCGGCGGCTGCTTCGTCGGCCATGTCCAGTGGGTTGCGGTTGAACGTCGGGTAGCTAGGCATCCAGCCGAGACGACTCGCCAGCGCGATGTTGTCGGCGGCGGTACGACCGGCGAACTTGCCCTTACCCAGCGGGGATGCGAACGAGTCCGAGGTGAACGGGTCGTAGCGCCACTGGTCGTTGGTCAGGTACCAGAACACGGTGCCCTGCATCTGACGCGGCGGGCGCTGCCAGTCGCTCGCCGAAGCCAATGTGGCCCAACCGGTTACAGGTCGGCACTTCTCCTGGCCGACGTAGTGGGCCCAGCCGCCGCCGTTCTTGCCCTGACAACCGGTGAGCAGCGTGAGGGTGAAGAACGCGCGGTAGATCTGATCGGAGTGGAACCAGTGGTTGGTGCCCGCGCCCATCAGGATCATCGAGCGGCCACCGGAACGTTCGGCGTTGTCGGCGAATTCGCGGCCGATGCGCGCGGCCTGCACGGCGGGCACGCCGGTGATGGTTTCCTGCCAGGCCGGGGTGTAGGGCGACTCGGCGTCGTCGTAACCCTTGGCCCACTCGCCGGGCAGGCCGTCACGACCGAGGCCGTACTGGGCCAGCAGCAGGTCGAAGACGGTGGTGACCCGTTTACCCGCAACGGTTTTCGTCGGCACGCCGCGGATGATGGGTGCGGCGGTGTCGGTGTCGAAGCGTGGCAGCGCGATGGTGGTCGGCGCCTCGTCGGAATGGCCGAGCAGGGTGAGCAGCGGGTCGACCCCTTCGAGGTCGAGATTCCACTTGCCCGCGTCGGCCTCGTTGAAGCGGTGGCCCAGGGATCCGTTGGGCACCACCGGGTTGCCGTCCTGATCGAGCAGGACCGGCTTGTGTTCGGCGTTCTCGTCGGTGTGGCCCAGATCAGCCGCCGTCAGGAACTTGCCGGGTAGAGCGCCGCCCTGATCCGCCGCCTCGTCGAGACAGATCAGGTACGGCAGATCGGTGTAGGACTTGATGTAGTCCAGGAACATCGGAGTCTGCTTCTCCAGGAAGAACTCCTTGAGCACCACGTGCCCCATCGCCATCGCCAGCGCCGCGTCGGTACCGGGGCGTGCGGCCACCCACTCGTCGGCGAACTTGGTGTTGTCGGCGTAGTCGGGGGAGACCACCACGACCTTCTGGCCGCGATACCGCGCCTCGGTCATGTAGTGCGCGTCGGGCGTGCGGGTCACCGGGACGTTGGAACCCCACATGATGAGGTAGCCCGCGTCGAACCAGTCGGCCGACTCCGGCACGTCGGTCTGGTCACCGAACACCTGCGGTGAGGCCACCGGCAGGTCGGCGTACCAGTCGTAGAACGAGAGCATGTAGCCGCCGAGCAGCGACACGAACCGCGCGCCCGTCGCGTGGCTGACCATCGACATCGCCGGAATAGGCGAGAAACCGGCGACGCGGTCGGGACCGTACTGCTTGATCGTGTAAACATGTGCGGCAGCGGCGATTTCTGCCGCCTCCCACCACTCGGCACGCACGAACCCGCCCTTGCCTCGGGCGTTCTTGTACGCCTTGGCCTTGACCGGATCCTCGACGATCGACTCCCAGGCCAGCACCGGGTCCTTCAGCTCGGCCTTGGCCTTGCGGTACAGGTCGAGCAGGGTGCCGCGCACATACGGGTAGCGCACGCGGGCGGGGGAGTAGGTGTACCAGGAGAACGAGGCGCCACGTGGGCAGCCGCGCGGTTCGTACTCGGGCTTGTCCGAGCCCACCGAGGGGTAGTCGGTCTGCTGGGACTCCCAGGTGATCACGCCGTCCTTGACGTAGATCTTCCACGAGCACGAACCGGTGCAGTTCACGCCGTGGGTGGAGCGCACCACCTTGTCGTGCGACCACCGGTCGCGGTAGAACGCGTCGGCATCGCGCCCACCGACCTTGAACACCGACCGCTGATCCGCGGAAACCTCACCGCGCTGAAAGTATTTTCCGAGCGTCAGCAGACTGTCACCGAAATCGGTGGGCGACGGACCATGAGTGCGCGAATTAACCACGACGCCCCCTTCGAGCTTGTGAAATCGGGCTGTTGAGGCCAACTGTAAGGAGGCGATCCCGCCGGTCAAAACGAACTTCTCACACCCCGGATCGGGCCTTTGTGCGTTGTGAGGTGGGCGAAATGTGCTGGTCACCCCCGTAACCCGACGCTCACCCACCACACCCGCCACGACCAGGGGAAACCCCCATCCGACCGGCCTTTCCCGATGCTCGCGAGGCGGTTCGGCGCCGACGCGGTGATGCTTCGGAAACGACGGGTTCTCGGACGGTTTACATTTGTTTACACACCCACAGTGACCTGCGTCGCTTCGATCCACGCCCGGGAGCGGGGCGGGCGGACGAACAATATGTACTCAGCTAACCAGCGGTTACCGGACATGCGATCATGTCTGACGTCCATCGATGGCTATCAGGGAGTACGAGCGAGTGGCTGAGTTCTTGACCACGATCAACGGTTATATCTGGAGCAACTCGTTGATCTATCTGTGCTTGGCCGCGGGGGTGTACTTCTCGATCCGTTCGAGGTTCGTCCAGGTCCGCCAGATCCCGGAGATGGTGCGGCTGCTGTTGCGCGGCGAGAAGTCCGCCTCCGGAGTGTCGTCGTTCCAGGCGTTGGCGATGTCGCTGTCGGGGCGGATCGGCACCGGCAATATCGCGGGCGTCGCCACCGCCATCGCCTTCGGCGGCCCGGGTGCGCTGTTCTGGATGTGGGCAGTGGCCTTCCTCGGCGCCTCCACGTCCTTCGTCGAGTGCACCCTCGGCCAGATCTACAAGACCCGCGACCCGCTCACCGGTGAGTACCGTGGCGGGCCCGCCTACTACTTCCACCGGGCGATGTCGCACACCAAGGCCGCCCCACTGTTCAAGGTCTACGCGGTGATCTTCGCCGCCGTGACGGTGCTGGCCTGCGGTCTGCTCATGCCGAGCGTGCAGTCCAACTCCATGGCGGCCGCGATGAACCAGGCCTGGGGCGTGTCGGAATGGGTGGTCGCCCTCGGCACCGTGATCGTGCTCGCGTTCGTCATCATCGGTGGCGTCAAGCGCATCGCCGCCTTCGCGGCGGTCGTCGTGCCGTTCATGGCGGTGGGCTACATCCTGATCTCCATGGTCATCGTGTTCGCCAACGCCGGCCAGATCCCGGAGATCCTGTCCCTGGTCGTTCGCAGCGCCCTCGGCGCCGACGCGGCGTTCGGCGCGATCATCGGCGCGGCCGTGATGTGGGGCGTCAAGCGCGGTGTGTACTCCAACGAGGCTGGTCAGGGCACCGGCCCGCACTCGGCGGCCGCCGCAGAGGTGTCCCACCCCGCCAAGCAGGGCCTGGTGCAGGCGTTCGCCGTGTACATCGACACCCTGTTCGTGTGCACCGCCACCGGTCTGCTGATCCTGTCGACCGGCGCCTACCGGGTCTTCGAGGGTGAGTCCGCCGACGGCAAGGTCCTGGCCGACGGTGGCGTGCTGCCGTCGGACGCCGCGGTCGGCCCCGCCTACGCCCAGCACGCGGTCGACACCCTGTGGGGCGGTTTCGGCTCGACCTTCGTCGCGATCTCGCTGGCGTTCTTCTGCCTGACCACGATCATCGCCTACTACTACATGGCCGACACCAACCTGCGCTTCCTGGTCGGCAAGGCCGCGGCCAAGCCGGTCCCCGTCATCCGTGGCACCGTCGGCGCCAACACCACACTGGTCCTGCAGGCCCTCATCCTGGTGTCGGTCGCCGTCGGCGCGCTGTCGACGGCCACCGACGCCTGGACCCTCGGCGACATCGGCGTCGGCCTGATGGCCTGGCTCAACATCATCGGCATCATCATCATCCAGCAGCCCGCCTACAAGGCCCTGCGCGATTTCGAGAAGCAGAAGAAGGAAGGCAAGGACCCCGTCTTCGATCCGAAGGCACTCGGTATCCGCAACGCCACCTTCTGGGAGACCTACGAACCGGAAGGCGAACGCGAAAAGGTCACTGTCACCAAGTGATTCGGCGCGCCGAGGTCCACACCAGGACCTCGGCGCGTTCTCTTTTCACCGATGGTCGACTCGGATGCCGTGCTCGGCGAGGCCGTTGGCGATGTGCGGCGGGAAGAGCGCGGTCGGCAGCATGATCGGGACGCGGCCGAAGACGACGGCGGTGACCTCGGGGCGGATGGTGATCTTGCCGATGACGGTGTACGGGATCCGCATGATCCAGGCGGGCGTGGCGAAAATTGCTGCGTCGGAACCGAACACGGCCGACATGGTGGCGTTCGGGAATGCTGCTCGCGCGGCGTGGTCGACCAGCGCGGCCGAGGGGGTGTGCGCGCGTCGCCAAAACAACATCTCGACGATCGTGCCGATGACCAGCGGGAGGACCACGCCCGGCGCGCCGTAGCGCCCGCCGCAGATCACCGCGAATTCGATGGCGATCACGGCGAAGGCGACCACCGCGATTTTGGCCCCCGGCCGCCGCCACGGCTCGAGCTGGGCGGCCGCGGCGAGGAGTCGGGCTGTGTCGGAGCCTGCCACCGTCGAGGTGTGTGGTTCGGCCGGGACAGGTAGCGGGGGCAGCGGCGCGAGCTCAGGGCCGCCGCGCTTGCCGACGAGGTCGCGTAGCGCGGCGATCGACTCGTCCGGCCACAGTTGCCGTGGCATCGACAGCGTGACCATCTCGAGGCGCAGGGTCACGGCCGCCCGGGACACGGTGATCGACCTGATGCGGTCGTAGGCGATGCGGGTGTGCGCCGTGCGGTCGGCGACGTCGAGCGCGTCGGCGCCCAGTCGCAGCGTCTGGGTCGGCGGCGGCTCCGTGTGGTCCCGCAGGCTCCGCAACCGCTTGCGCAGGGTGTAGGAGATGCTGGCGTACAGGTACAGCGCCAGCACCACGGTGACCAGCGGAAAGGTGATCGCAGGCAGGTCCAGCCAGAACGCGAGGAGCAAGTACACCGGCAGTATCAGCACGAGAGCGGCCAGGGCCGGTCGGACGCTCATGCGGCGGGCCATGTGGCCGGCCATGCGGTCGCTGCTGCCCGGCGTCTCGACGAATGTGCTGTCCGGGTCCGTGATGCCGACCAGATCGGGGGCCGGTGTGGCGAATGGAGCGGAACTCGGTGGGGAGGTGGGGGCGGTGTCGAGGCTGTGCCCCTGGTCGGTCATGTGAGCAGACTAATCAGCCGTCGGCGACTCCGCGGATCGAGCCGCCGACGTGCTCGGACTACTGTTCGGGTGGCTCCGCGGGGTCGATCTCCGCGAACGAGCCGACCCACTTGTGCGGTGGGCGTGGGGGATTCGGCTCGCCGGGGCGGTGGACGCCGACCACGTGCCAGCCTGCGGTGACCGCAGCGTCGAGTTCGTCCGGGTGATCGGAGAGGAACAGGGTTTCACGCGGGGCGACGCCGATGCGGGTGGTGATGGTGTCGTAGGAGGACGGTTCGCGTTTGGGGCCGGCGTTCACCAGGTCGAAGTGATCGGTGATGAGGGGTGAGAGGTCGCCGGGGTCGGCGTAGGTGAACCAATCTCGTTGGTTGCGTTCGGAACCCGAGGAATAGATGTAGAGGGTGTGGCCCGCGGCGTGCCAGGCGCGCAGGGCGGGGGCGACGTCGTCGAAGAAGCGGCCGTGTAAGTCGCCTGCGCGGAAGCCCTCCGCGCAGATGGCGCCCTGGGCGGCTTTCAGCGGCTCGGCCTTCACGTCCGAATGTAGCCAGCCGGTGAGGATTTCCGCGACCCGTGCGGTATCGGCGGTCTCCTCGCCGGACAGTTCTCGGGTGGCGGCGATCACGGATTCGGCTGCACCAGTGGCATTCTCGGCCAGCCAGGCGGGCAGATGCTTCTCGGTGTAGCCGTACAGGTCGGTGCGCACCGAATCGGTGGGGCTGGTGGTGCCCTCGATATCGAGGACGATCGCGCGGATCACGCGAGCAGCTCGTCCAGGGTGGGGAAACCGGCGCTGATCTTGTCGCCGGTGAAGTCGCCGATCCAGCCGTCGGCCTCCTCGAAGAAGCGGATGGCGACGAAATCGGGGCGGGGGCCCATGTCGAACCAGTGCAGGGTGCCCGCGGGCACCGAAAGCAGGTCGCCCGCCTCGCACACCGTGGCCAGCACCGCGTCGTCGATGTGCAGGTAGAAGCAGCCGCGACCGGCGGCGAAGAAACGCACCTCGTCCTCGGCGTGCCGGTGCTCGTCGAGGAACTTGGTGCGCGCACCCGCCGCCGTGGCGGGCCAGTCGGGGTTGTCGTCGTCGGGGTGGATGCGGGCGATATCGATGTGCTCGTAGCGACCCGACGCGTTCAGTTCGGCGATCCGCGGCGCGTAATGGGCGAGCAGGGTGTCGGAGTCGGTGGTCGCGGCGTCGGGGAGCACCTCCCAGCGGGAGAAAGCGATGCCGTGCTTCGACAGCTCGGCACCGATCTCGGCGGTATCGGTGGTCCGCACCCGGACATCGGCGGCATTGTCGGCCGCCATCACTTGCAGCAGGGTCATCTCGGTCCGATCTCGAAAGGAGTGGCGTCGGTACGTCCGGTGCGGGCGATCAACTCGCACAGTGCTTCCAGACATTCGGCGCGATCACGCGCCTGGGCAAGAGTGTCACCCCAGGCGGTGATGCCGTGCCCGGTGATGAACAGAATCGGTGCGGCACCGGGATTCTCGCGCAGGTAGTACTCGATGTCGGCACCGATGCGCGCGACGTCGGGCCAGTTCGCGAACACCGGAACATCCACGGTCGACGGATCGTCGAGCCCGAAACCCTTGATGAGTTCGTACCCGCTGACCCGCACGGTGTCACCCGGCCGGGCGGTGGTCGCCAGGGCGGTGGCGAACGGTGAGTGCACGTGCACGACGGCACCGGCATCGCGCGTGCGGTACACGGCGGTGTGAATGCTGGTCTCGGCGGAGGGTTTTCGGTCCTGACCCGGGTAGGCGGTGGTGTCGGCCACGCGGACGCGCACCGCATCGCGCTCGGTCAGTTCGCCTTTCGACAATCCGCTGGCGGTGATCAGCGCATCGTCGCTCCCGGATCGCACCGAGATGTTGCCTGCCGTACCGGGCATCCAGCCGCGTTCGTAGAGCTGACGAGCGACGGCGGCGAGCGCGCGTCCGGCCATGTCGCTCGCCGAGCTCGCGGCGCGGCCGTTCCCGGCGAAGGTGTCCGCGTTGCGGTAGACCACACCGTTCTCCGTGACCACCGCGGTGACCAGGTCGGCCGGTGTCACATCGAAGGCCGGGTTGAACACGGCGGTGCCCGCCGGTGCGGCCTCGACCCCACCGAACCCTGTGACCTCCGCGGCGGCCCGCTGTTCGACGACGATCTGCGCGCCGGTCGCCATCGCGGTATCGCGGGTGGACTCCGGGGCGACGACGATGAACGGGAGGCCGTGATGACGCGCGGCCAGCGCAAGACCGAAGGTGCCGATCTTGTTGGCGACATCGCCGTTGGCGGTGATCCGGTCGGCACCCACGAGCACCGCGTCCACCTGGCCCGTCGCCATCGCCCACGCGGCGGCCGAGTCGATGGTGAGCCGGTGCGGGATGCCCGCCTCGGCCAGCTCCCACGCGGTGAGCCGCGCACCCTGCAGCAGCGGCCGGGTCTCGTCCACGATCACGTCGGTGACCGCGCCGCGCTCGTGCAGCACCCGCAGCGCGCCGATGGCCGTACCTACCGCGCTGGTGGCCAGGCGTCCGGTGTTGCAGTGCGTGAGCAGGCGAAGCGGCCGGTCACCGCAGAGCTGTTGCACCAGGTCGGCGGCGTGGGTCGCGGCGGCCAGGTTGACCCGGCCGTCCTCAGCGAGCATGCCGAGGGTTTCGGCCAGTACGGCGTCGGCACCTTCGGGAATCCGTGCCCGCACCCGCTCGACCGCCCATGCCAGGTTGACGGCGGTGGGTCGCGCCGCCGCGATTCGATCCGCCTCGGCTTCCACCGCCGCCACGTCGACCACGCCGCCGCCCGAAAGGCCGGCCCGCACCGATTCGCGCGAGACGGCCGCGCTGCGCTGTCCTACCTGCTCAGCGGCCCCGCAGCCATGTTCGTCGTCCGCCTGGGTGGCGGCGTCGACGACCGTCGTGTGAGCGCGGGTCGCGATGACCACGCCGAACGCCCCCGCGATCCCGATGGCGGGCGCACCACGGATGGCGAGCGTGGTGATGGCGTCGATCACCTGATCGACGGTCGTCAACCGCAGCTCACGCACCTCGTGCGGCAGCCCGCGCTGGTCGATGGTGACGAGCGCACCGTCGTCCCAGGTCAGGGAACTGTCGTCCATCGGGGTGTCCTCACTGCGAGACTGTCTTTCCGCCGGTAGACGATATCCGACCAGGTCGACCCGCCGGGACCCGATCCCGACCTGGACAGACGCGTGACCAGCTCGGCGGAGTGCATGCCCGGGGCGCTACTCGGCAACGAACTCGGCCTCGCGTTCGACCGCATCGATGGTGGCCTGCGGAACCTGGATCGGACCTGGTGTGTAGGTGATCGCGCGGAGGGCGCCGGTGTAGCGGAAGGGGCCGCGGCGTTCGCGTAGGTCCCAGGACACCGGGCCGCGGGCGTCGACGCCGACGGAGATGCCGGTCCACGGCGCCATGCCGACGAGCTGGACCTGGTCGGTGAGTTCGGCCAGGGGTGTGCCGTCGGCTTCGACGACGAAGTCCCAGCGCAGGTGGGGACGCACGGTGGCGCGGACGGTGACCGAGCGGGTGCCGACCGGCAGCGGTGTGCCCACCGACGCGTAGCGGCCGTAACTGTTCACGCCGAGCACCACCTCGCCGTGCTCGATGTAGAGCAGGTAACCACCGAGCGGGTCACCGTGGGCGACGAGTACGCCTTCGTCGCCGTCCCGGTAACCGGTGGGCACGGATCGGTCACCGGTTCGGGAGGGGGAAGTGGCCGCTCCGAGTTCGGCGGTGATGGTGAAGTCGCGGTAGGCGATCAGCCGTTGCGAACGGTAGCGCTCGAGGGTCGGGGTGCCGGGGAGCAGGCGCACCGGGTCGGCCAGCCGCGTCTCCTCCGGGCGCCTGCGGAACAAGTCGGCACGGGTGAGGAGCGGGAAAACCGTATTGGCCCAGGCCGATTCGTCCCAGGCAGCCGCGAGTTCGGCGGCCTTGTCCGGATACTGTGCGGAAAGGTCGTGCAGCTCGGTCGGGTCGGCGCGCACGTCGAAGAGCTGCCAGTCGGGTGCGTCCAGGTCGGAGCCGGCTTCGTGGAGCGAGAGCAGTTTCCACCCGTCGCGGTAGAAGCCGCGATGACCGGTCATCTCCGAATACTGCTCGGTGTGCAGGGTCGGTTCGGAGGCGTCGCGGAGCAGGGCGGCGGCGGAAACGCCGTCGAAGTCCTTGGCCGGTAGACCGTTGCGGACCGAAGGCCGGTCGAGCCCGGCGAATTCCAGCAGGGTCGGCGCCAAATCGGTGACATAGGCGTACTCGTGCCGGATGCCGGTGTCGTCGTCCTTGCGCGGCAAGCCTTTCGGCCACGACACGATCAGCGGCACCCGCACCCCACCGGCGAAGGTCTGCCCCTTGTAGAAGCGGAACGGCGTGTTGGATGCCTGCCCCCAGCCACGCGGATAGTGCACCCCGAGCTTCGCGGTGCCGATCAGTTCCTCGTCGTGGGGCACGTCGCCCACCCAGTCGGGGTCGTCGATGTGGGCGAATTCGGCGAAATAGGAGCGGGTGCCCTCCGGCCCGCCCTCGGCGGTGCCGCCGTTGTCGGAGGTGAACACGATGACCGTGTTGTCGAGCTCGCCCAGTTCCTCGAGCAGATCGACGATGCGGCCCAGACTCTGGTCGATGCTGTCGACCATGCCCGCGTACACCTCCATGTACCGGGCGTACCGCCGCTGCTCGGCCGCGGACAGCGAATCCCATTCCGCCGCCTCGTAACCCGGCTCGGTATTGCGCGGCTTCTGCTGGGTGCCCGGCGGGAACAAGCCCTGTGCCACCTGCTCGGCGAAGCGCTTCCGGCGCAATTCGTCCCAGCCCTCGTCGTACCGTCCACGGTACTTGGCCTGGTCCTGCGCCTTCGCCTGCAACGGTCCGTGCATGGCGACGTGCGCGAAGTACAGGAAGAACGGTTTCGTCGCGTCGTGCGCGCGCAGGTCCTTGATGTAGGAGAGTGCCTTGTCGGTGAGGTCGTCGGTGAGGTAGTAGCCCGGCGGATACTCCTCGACATCCACCACCGAACTGTCGGAAACCAGCTGATTCGGGTAGTAGAAGGAATTGAGGCCTTCCAGCGATCCGTAGTACCGGTCGAATCCGCGCTGCGTCGGCCACGAATTCCGGTGCGCCGCCGGATTCATCGTGGCATCACGCACCAGATGCCATTTGCCCACCGCGTAGGTGGCATATCCGTTGTCCCGCAGAATCTCCGGCAGGGTGAGCACATCGTCGGCCACTTCCAGGCGCAGCCCGGGATAGCCGGGATCGGCATTGGCGACGAAACCGAATCCCGCGCGGTGCGGATTGATACCGGTGAGCAACGCGGCGCGCGACGGTGAGCACAGGGGAGTGGTGTGGTAATTCGACAAGCGCACACCCGTCGCGGCGAGCCGATCCAGTGTGGGCGTGGCGATCTCGGAACCGTACGGACCGATATCGCTGTAACCCATATCGTCCACGAGGACGACGACGATATTCGGCGCACCGGCGGGCGCCGTGGCCGGCGAGGTCCAATTCGGCGTGGAATCGGCGGAGGTGCGTCCGATCGAGCCTGCGAAGGATTCGTAACCGCGTGCGTGGGGTGGAACTGGCATTCCCGCAGTGAACTGGACAAAATGGCTGGTCACCAGGGTTAGATGCAGCCTGCGCGGAATCGGTGACCGGTGTCGCGCACATTGTTAGCGTCGCTGTCGTGTCAACGAACAATGCATCGCGTGGCGGTATCCATCGCCGAAATTTCCTGCGCACCAGCGGTATCGCTGCCGCGGCCATCTTCGGTGGGGCGGCCCTCGCGGCGTGCACCTCCGCGGTCTCGGAGCAGAAGGCAGGCGGCGACGACGCGACGCCGGTGCGCGGTGGCACCTTGAAGGTCGGCATCCGTGAGGACCTGGTGCCCGCCAACCTGCTCACCAATACCGCCGCCACCCCGGTGCTCGTCGGCCTGGTCTACGAATCGCTGATCCGCTACCCGAACGATTCACTCGAACCACAGCCGCTGCTGGCCAAGGCCTGGCAGCTCGCCGCCGACGGCCGCTCGGTGAGTCTGGACCTGCGCGACGACGTGAAGTTCCACAGCGGGCGGGTGTTCACGGCCAAGGATGTGGAGTTCTCGATCCGCACCTACGCCGACCCGAAATGGTCGGCGCAATTGCGGTCGACCGCGGCCGCGGTGACCGAATTCGATATCGTCTCGCCCACCCGGATCGTTTTGCGTTTCGCCCATCCGGTGAGCAACATCTTCGATCTGCTCGATACGGTGCCCATTCTCGACAGCGAAACCGCCGACAAACTCGGCACCGGCGAAACCTATATCGGCACCGGGCCGTTCACCTTCGTACAGCGAATTCCGAATTCACAGCTGATCTTCGCCAAGAACAGCGGGTACTGGATCCCGGATCGTCCCTACCTCGACCGGGTGGACGTCTCGATCGTCCCCGATCCGCAGGCCTTGCTGAACGCGCTGAAGACCGGTCAGATCGCCGCTGCGCGCGAACTGACCTTCCGCGACGCCGAAAACCTGTCCAACAGCGGCGGTTTCACGGTGCACAATCTCGAGGGCGCCGAACTGCAGACCTATGTGGGGGTCAATGTCTCCGAGCCGTCGCTGGCGGATGTGCGGGTGCGGCAAGCCATCGCCTACGCGCTGGACCGCGAACGGATCGTCACCGAGGTCTTTCGCGGCGCGGGCTATCCACTGAATGTGCCGTGGCCGAAGAATTCTCCGGCGTTCGACGAGTCGCTCAACACCAGGTTCAGCCGGGACGTCGGCAAGGCCAAGCAGTTGCTCGCGGAGGTGAACAAGCCGCCGCGCCTGCCGCTGACCTTCCACCCGGGGCACGAGGCGACCGCCCAGATCGTGCAGGCGAACCTGGCCGAGGTGGGCATCGAGGTCGACCTCGATCCGATCGACAATGCCGCCTTCGTGAAACAGCTGACCGGCCAGCAATTCCGCGGCCTGTGGGTGACCGACCACTCGTGGGCGCAGTTCGTGCCGTCGACCCTCACCGTGAGCGCCTACCCCTTCAATGCCCGCCGTAATGCCTCCCGCTACGAGTCGCCCGCCTACACCGCCGCAGCCGACACTGCCTGGAAACTGCCGCAGGGCACCGGACCCGACGCGGTGCGCGCCTTCCGTGCCGTGACGGATCAGCTGCTCGAAGGACTGTTCCTGATCGAAATCGGTGTGCGTTTCCAGCAGTACTCCACCAGCAACACCGTGCACGGATTCGGCTGGACCAAACGTCGTGAACCCCTGCTCACCGACACGTTCCTGTCATGACGCGCTATCTGCTGCACCGCCTGCCCTCGGCGCTGCTCGTCCTGTTCGGCGCCTCGGTGCTGATCTTCCTGCTGCTGCGCCTGGTACCGGGCGACCCGGCCACCATCCTGGCGGGCAACGACGCGACACCCGAGTCCGTCGCGGCCATCCGGCAGCAGCTCGGCCTCGACCAGTCGATTCCGGCGCAATACCTGAGCTGGCTGGGCGATCTGGTCACCTTCGACCTCGGCCGGTCCTACCTGATCGGGGGGCAGATCAGCGACCTGGTCGGTCGTGGGCTCACCAACACCCTGGTGCTCACGGTGACCGCGCTGGTGCTCGCCGTGGTGGTGAGCCTTGCGGTGTCGCTGGCCTCGGTGCTGTGGCCGAGTCGCTGGCTGAATACCGTGGTCGCGGCGGCGAATACGATCGCCGTCGCGTTGCCGACCTTCGTGGTGGGACCACTGCTGGTGCTGGTGTTCGCCGTCGCGATCCCCATCCTGCCCTCGGGTGGGGTGCCGCCGGACGGATTCATCGCCCGGCCGGATATCGCGATGCAGTATCTGCTGCTGCCCACGATCTGCCTCGCACTGCCGGTGGCGGCCGCGCTGACCCGGTTCCTCACCGAGTCGTTGCGGACCGAACTCACCAAACCGTATGTCCTCACGGCCCGTTCGCTCGGTGTCGACCACCGCGAGATCGTCACGCGCGGGGCGCTGCGCAACGCACTGCCGACCTCGCTCACCGTGCTCGGCCTGCAGACCGGTCAGCTACTCGGCGGGGCGGTGCTGGTGGAGGCGGCGTTCGTGTGGCCGGGGATCGGTCAGCTCATCGAGCAGGGCATCAGCCGCCGCGACTACCCGGTGGTGCAGGTGCTGTTGCTGCTCGCCGTCGCGGTGTTCGTGGTGATCCAGTTGCTCACCGATCTCGCCCACGCGTGGCTGGACCCGCGAGTCCGGATCGGGGGACGATCGTGACCGTCGCAATCGCGGAAACACGCGCGCGGCGAGCGGCCGCGTTACGCAGTGGACAGGGACTGGCCGGTGTCGTCCTGGTCGGCGTGATCGCGCTCGCCGGTGTGTTCGCCGGAGTACTGAGCCCCTTCGACCCGCTCGCGCAGATACCGTCCGCCAACCTCCTCGGCCCGAGCGCACAGCACTGGCTCGGCACCGACCACCTCAACCGCGACGTCGCCGCGCGCGTGCTGGCCGGAATCCGCGTCGACCTGCTCATCGTGGCACTCGCGGTGCCGCTCGCTGCGGTGCTCGGTTCGCTGATCGGGCTCGCCGCCACCGTGCACCCCTTCGCCGATGTCACCGTGCAGCGCCTGTTCGACCTGGTGCTGGCCTTCCCGTCGCTGATCTTCGCGATCGCCCTCGCCGCGATCACCGGGCCGGGCTGGCACGCGGTGGTGATCGTCATCGTGGCCGCCGAGATCCCGATCTTCGGTCGTCAGATCCGCACCGCCGTGCTCGCGGTGCGCGAGCAACCCTTCGTCGAGGCATCCGAGGTGATCGGCGCGGGCACCTGGTGGACGCTGCGCAAACACGTGCTGCCCAACGCGGTCGAACCGCTCGTCGTGCAGTTCGCGCTGTCGCTGTCGGTCGCGGTGTTCCTCGAGGGCGCGATGAGCTTCATCGGAATCGGGGTCCAGCCCCCGAATCCCTCGCTCGGCTCGCTGATCGGCGAATCCATCGGCAACCTCGACGCCAATCCGTGGATGGCGGTCGGGCCGCTGGTCGTCGTCGCCGGGCTGACGCTGGGGTTTCTGTTGATCGCCCAAGCACTGGGCAACGCGAGGAGATCGGGATGAGTACGCAAGAGCGCGAGCCCGATGATGTCGTGCTCGACATCACCGATCTGGTCGTCGCCTTCGGGGACAAGACGGTGGTGCACGGGCTGAGCTTGCAGGTGCGGCGCGGGGAGGTCGTCGCACTGGTCGGCGAATCCGGGTCGGGGAAGTCGCTCACCGCGCGGGCCGCGCTCGGACTGCTGCCGGAGACAGCGCGGGCGCGCGGGTCGGTCACCCTCGCCTCGACCGAGATCGTCGGCGCCGACGAAGCGACCTTGCGCGGCCTGCGCGGTACGCGGGCCGCCATGGTGTTCCAGGAGCCCCAGACCGCGCTCAATCCGGTGCAGAAGATCGGCACGCAGCTCGTGCGGGCCCTGCGCGCGCACGGCGTCACCGACAAGGCCGCGGCCCGTGCCCGCGCGATCGAACTGCTCACCGCCGTCGACATCCCCGAACCCGCCGAACGCCTCGACTGGTACCCGCATCAACTCTCGGGCGGGCAGAAGCAGCGCGTGGTGATCGCGCTCGCGCTGTCGGGCGAACCCGAGCTGCTCATCGCCGACGAGCCGACGACCGCGCTCGACGTCACCGTGCAGGCCGAAATCCTCGACCTGCTGCACACGCTGCGACGCGATCGGGGCACCTCGGTGCTGTTCATCACCCACAACCTCGGCGTGGTCGCCGAGATCACCGACCGCGTGGTGGTGCTGCGCGCGGGCCAGGTGGTCGAACAGCAACCGGTCTTCGACCTGTTCGCCGCACCGCAGGCCGAGTACACCCGCACGCTGCTCGCGTCGGTTCCGCGCTTGCCTGCACGTTCGGCGCGCGGTGGGGCAGCGGTGGCGCCCGAGGTCGGCGACCCCGACGGCGTGCCCGAGGTCCAGCCGGTCGAGACGGTGATCCCGACTCGCGATGCGAACGAGGCCGACGTCGTCCCGAACGCTTCGGGCCTCGAAGGGCCCGACCCGGTGCGGTTCGATGCCGGTGCCGAGGCGACCGACCCAGTGGGCACTGGGGACGGTACCGCTCCAGCCCGTCCTGCGGAGTCCGATGGTGCGGCGGGTCGCGCGACTCGGGGTCTCGAGCGGGCGCTGCGGAGGGTGGTGGCACCGAAACCGGCGGTCGTCGCCGAGAAGGGCGGGGGCGTACCGGGACCGGAGTACCGCGAGGTGTTGCGGATCGACGAGTTGTCCGTGGTCTATCCCGGTCGGCACGGTGGTGCCGCATTCCCCGCGCTGCACGACATCTCGTTGACGCTGAGTCCGCGCGAGGTACTCGGCATCGTCGGGGAGTCCGGTTCGGGCAAGAGCACACTCGGGCGGACCGCGCTCGGGCTGGTGCCCGCGACCTCAGGGACCGTGCAGTTACAGGGTGTGTCGCTGACCGGGTTGCCCCGGCGGGAGCTGCGCGGGTTGCGCAGGCACGTGGCGCTGGTGCATCAGGATGTGAGCGCCTCGCTCGACCCGCGACGCAGCATCGCCGACGCGATCGGCGAACCACTCCAGGTGCATCGAGTCGCTTCGGGGGCGCTGCTGTACTCGAAAGTGGGCGATCTGCTCGAGTCGGTCCGGTTGCCGAGGGACTACGCCGAGCGCAGGCCTGCGGAGTTGTCCGGTGGGCAGCGTCAGCGGGTGGCGTTGGCGCGGGCGCTGGCACTGGCCCCACGGCTGCTGGTGGCCGACGAACCGACCAGTGCGCTCGATGTCTCGGTGCAGGCACAGGTGCTCGACCTGTTCGCCGATCTGCGCGCCGAATACGGGTTCGCGAGCCTGTTCATCAGTCACGACCTGGCCGTGGTGCATCAGGTCGCCGACCGCGTCCTGGTGCTGCGACAGGGCCGGCTCGTGGAAACCGGTGCGGCACGCGCGGTGTTCGCGGCACCAGCGCAGGAATACACCCGTCGCCTGCTCGACGCGGTCCCCGCGCCCGATCCGTCGACGGCTCGCAGGGGACGTGACGCGGCCCTGCCGATCGGGGCCTGACGTAGACGAGCCGCCGGTACTGGTACCGGCGGCTCGTCGACACGCGTGGATCAGTGGCTGCCTGGGCGGCGCGGCTCGCGCCGATCATCCTGGCCTGCTCGCGTCATCCGCTGCGAGTCCTGCTCCTGCCGCTGCTCCTGCTGCTGGCGGGGCATCTGCTTGGGCATCTTTTTCGGCGTTTTCTTCGACTTCTCAGCCATCTCCACACGGTCCTTTCCGAGGGATGAATACTTCGCCTAATTCGGATGTCCGGCGTAATTCCGCCTTTTTCGAGGCGGGGTACGCCTGACTTGCTCAACGATAGGCATCGAGTCGTCGCGGCGGTAGAGTTGAATGATAAATAGCATTCCTACCAGCGGATATTCGGCGTGTCCCGGCATTTTCGGCAGTCACCGACGGTAATTCGGGCGACATTGTTTCAACTCGGGAGCGGGAGGAATTCCACGAGGTCGCCGTCTTCGGCCGATGGTGCGACCACGACCAATCCGTCGCGGTCGACGAGACCGCCCAGGTGGGCGGTGCGGATATTCGGGTCACCGATCCAGCCGCCGCCGGGGGCGTAGCGCGCGGGCGTGATGCGGGTGACGGGGGCGGCGATTTCGGCGGCATTGTGCAGCGGGCCGACAACGGTGCGCGGCGGCGCCGAGGCGGTGCGGGCCGCGACGATCGCCGGGGTGAGGGCGAGTAGTACGGCGATGGCGGCGAAGGGATTACCGGGCAGTCCGAGAACCGTTGGTCCGTCGGGTAATTCGGCTACGACGGTCGAACCACCCGGGCGCAGTGCGAGTCTCGGGACGACGATGCGGGCACCGGTGCGCGCCAGCGCGGTACGCAACTGGTCGGCGGCGCCGCCGCCGGTGGCACCGACCACTACCAGCAGATCGAGACCGGTTGTGGCGGTGAGCATGTCGTCGAAGCTGTGCGCCGTGTCGCGCAGGTGCACCCGGTCGACCACGCGTACACCGCAGCCGGTGAGCAGGTCCGGCAGGACGGGGCCGATCGAGTCGCGAGTCTGGCCGGTCTGCAGCGGGCCGGTGCTGCGGATCTCGTCACCGGTCATCACTATTCGAGCGCGGACGGGCCCACGGACCGAGCCCGTTGTCACCTCCACCGAGGCGGCGGCCGAGCGCAGCGCCGCCGTCACCCGGGTGCCCGCCGGTGCGACCCGATCACCGACCCGCAGGTCCTCGCCGCTGCGCCGCACATCGCTCCGGATCGGGGTGCCGGGCCGCCGTGCCAGATCGTCGCCGGTGACGACGGCGAATTCGTCACGCAGCACGGAGGTGGTTCCGTCGGGCACGTGCGCTCCGGTCGCGATCCGCACCGCCTCGCCGGGCAACAGTCCGAGCGGCCTTGCGCCACCGGCGAATCCGACATCGCGGCGCAGTCGCCACGGGCCGTCACCGCACACCGCGTAGCCGTCCATGGCGGAGACGTCGAAGCGCGGCAGCGCGCCCGCCGCGACCACCGGTTCGGCCAGGGCGGCGCCGGGTACGTCGGCGAAAGCGGCGTCGTAGGCGATCAACGGGGTCAGTGCGCCGGCGATGCGATTCCTGGCTTCGATGAGGTCGAGGCGGGCGTCGTTGTCGACGGACTCGCGGGCCCGGCGCACCTCCTCCTCGGTATCGCAGTCGGTGGTGCCCGGCAGTTCGACCAGTGCCGTCTCGGTGGGGATGATCGCCTTCATCGGCTGGTTCACCAGGGCGTCCAGGCCTGCCAGCGCCGCCGTGAGCGCGGTGCGCCGCCACACGCCGACCAGATACTGCGGGCGCCCCGACGCATCGATGGCGAACACCGCTTCGGCGGTGGATTCGGCTGCGCGGAGCAATAATTCGCGCACGGTGTCGCGCGTGAGGAACGGCATGTCGGCCGCGAGCACAACGATCCACGGTGCCGACTCGGGCCCGAGCGCGGCCAGCCCGGTGCCGATGGCGGACACCGGCCCCGACCCCGGCGGCACCTCACGCACCTGCTTGATCCGCGCGTCGAGTTCGGGTCGCGGCGGGCCGACGACAACCACCTCACCGCAGTCGCTCACCGCCCCGAGCGCCGCCTCGAGCATCGACCGCCCACCGATCACGATCCCGGGCTTGTCGACCCCACCCATCCGGCTGGCCCGGCCTCCCGCCAGCACGATCGCATCGGCATCGGTCATGAGACCAGCGAAGTAGTCGACATGTCGGCCATGCTATCCGCGCCCGCCCCGACCCGATCGTCAGAGGCGGGCGGTGCGCAGGTCGATGCGGCCGTCGGTGATGGGGACTCCTTCCTCGGCGAGGAGGCGGAGCTGGCGGCCGGCGAGGTGGGGGGAGGGGCGGCCGGAGGCGGGGACGACGCGGTGCCAGGGGAGGTCGGAGGAGTCGGTGCGCATGATCCAGCCGACCGTGCGCGGCGAGGACAGGCCGACCGCGGCGGCGAGGTCGCCGTAGGTGGCGACGCGACCGGGTGGGATGGCGGCGACGAGGGCGCGCACCCGCTCCACCTGGTCGTCGGTCGTCGCGGGCACGGGCTACAGCACCGACGCGATGAGCGCGGCCGTCTCGGCAGGACGGGCCTGCGGGACCATGTGGTCGCAATCCCAGTCGTGAGCGGTGAAATCGGCGAGCTCGGCGGCCAGCGCACCACGGAATTCGGCGGTGACGTACGGCGGCTGCACCTTGGCCGCCTGGACCAGCACCGTCGGCACATCGGCGGGCGGCAGCACGAACGGGCGGGCCAGCTGTCCCCAGTACGAGGTGATCGCCGGCTGGAAGGTGCGCCACCGCACCCGGCCGCCCGCGGCGGGCACCAGGTGCTCGGCGAGCTCACGCTCGAGTTCGGCCGGGTCGACCTCGTCGGGGCCCCACGCGCTCACCTGTTTGTCCGAGCGCGCCTCGTCGACATCGGTGTAATCCGGTGAGGCCAGATCGGCGGCGGCCACCTGTTCCATCAACTTCGGGTCGATCCCGATGGCCGGATCAAGCAGCACCAGCGAGCGCACGAGTTCGCGATGGGCGCGCGCCAGATAGATGCCGACCGCGCCACCGAACGAATGCCCGACCACGACGACCGGACCGTCGGTCTCCGCCCGCACGAGTGCGGCCACATCGGCGGCGAGGGTATCGATGTCCCACGGCGGCAGCGAGGTGGAACGACCGTGTCCGCGCAGGTCGGGCGCGATCACCCGGGCCTGCGGCAGATGCCGGGTGGCGAGGGTTTCCCACCGGTTGCCGTGGCCGGTGAGGCCGTGCAGGGCGAGGACGACGGGACCGTCGGCGGGGCCGAAACGTTGTACATGAAGCGACGACACGACAGCCATTGTGGCCGGTCGCGCACTATCGCGCAGCGTGTCCCCCGATGGGGGTGGGCGGGCGTGTCGGTGGGGTCTGTTGCAATAGCCGATGTGGTGCGATCGGATAGCTCGGTGCGACTCGTGCGCCGGACGACGCGAGCGCCCCGGCCGCGGGCCTGGGGCGCGCCTGTGCGCGCGCTGTTCGCCGAGCAAGCCCAACCCGCCCCGCCCCGGCCCGGCTGGCTGCCCTGGCAGGTGCTCGGTGGCCCCGGCACGGGCAAGACCTCGCTGCTGGTCGACCTGGTCGCGGCCCGCATCACCGACGGGGCAGACCCGTCCTCGGTCCTCGTCCTCACCCACACCAAACATGCCGCCGCGGCCCTGCGCGACGCCATCACCCACCGGCTCGGCCCGCACACCGGCATCCCCGGTGCCAGCCGCGAACCCATGGTGCGCACCCTGCACTCCTACGCCTTCTCGGTGCTGCGCCGCCACGCCGAACGGCACGGCAACCCGCCGCCACGTCTGCTCACCGGTGCCGAACAGGACGCGGTCCTGCGCGAGATGCTGCGCGGCGACCTCGAGGACATCGAGCAGGGTGCGGGCGAACTGTGGCCGCCGCGCCTGCAACCAGCGCTCACCCTCGGCGGGTTCGCCGAACAACTGCGCGACCTGATGTTGCGTGCCACCGAACGCGGGATCGGCCCCGAGGACCTGATGAAGCTGGGCCGTGAACACGACAACGACGCGTGGGAGGCGGCGGGCCGTTTCCTGCAACGCTACGAAGAGGCATCGATGCTGCGCTGGTCGGTCGGCGTGGCCGCGCCGGAAGCCACCGCGCCCGCCCTCGACGCCGCCGAACTGGTCGGTGCCGCCCTCGACGCGCTCGCGGGCGATCGCAATCTGCTTGCCGCCGAACGTGATCGGATCCGGTACCTGCTCGTCGACGACGCCCAGCACCTGGATCCGCAAGCCGCGACCCTGGTGCGCGCGATCGGCAGCGGTAGCGCGAGCACTGTTGTCACCGGCGACCCCGACCAGGCCGTCTTCACCTTCCGTGGCGCCGACTCGCGGTTCCTCGTCGACCTCGACACGGTCCCCCAACGCCGGATCATCCTGCGCCACAATCACCGCAGCGGTGCGCCGATCCGCCTGGCCACCGCCCGCATCGCCGCCCGGCTGCCGGGCAGTGCGCGTCATCGAGTGCTGCCGGGGCAGGAGTCGCGCGCTGACCTGAACGAGCCAGAAGCCGAGGTGGAATCGCGCGGTGGCGAGCCCGATGGCCCCGGGCCCGATCCGGCTGCCGAGCGGCGGGGCCAGGGCAGATCCGATGAGCCGACAGCCGGGCCGCCGCCGGACGACGAGACCAGCGTGCGGGTTCGGGTGTTGTCGACGCCCGCCAAGGAAGCCGCGCTGATCGCGGACCATCTGCGGCGCGCGCATCTCACCGACGGCGTGCCGTGGTCGGACATGGCGGTGATCGTGCGATCGGTGCCGTTGTCGCTTGCCCCGTTGCGGCGGGCGCTGCTGGCCGCCGGGGTGCCGGTGCGCAGGCCCGCCGTGGCCGAACCACTGGCGCGTAGGCGGGGCGCGGCGTGGATGGTGCTCGCGCTGCGGGTGCTGCTGGCCGGTGATCGATCGCGGCCGGGTTCGCGACGGGCCGTCGACTCGGTGTTCTCGCCCGAAGACGCCATGGATCTGCTGTCGGGACCGCTCGGTGGGGCCGATCAGATCGCGCTGCGCAGGTTGCGCCGCGGCATCCGCCGCACCGTGCTCGACCTCGAACGCACCGGCGCCTTGGCGGGCACGCCGCCCGAAGCGGCAGACCAGTTCCTGCTGTGGGACGAACCGCCGCCACCACCGGAATGGCCGGAGCCCGAACCGGATCCGGTCGACGACGAGTGGCTGCCCCCGCCGCCGGACCCCGACGACCCGTTGCGCCCGGAGCCGGAACCGGACTGGGATGTCGCCGAACGGCTTCCGGACGACATCGACGTCCTCGATGCCGAAACCATGCCGCCCACATTGGACGTCGTCGCCACGCCGACGCGCCCGGAACCGGCCGAGGTACCGCTGATCGACCAGTCCTCGGCCGAGGTGCTGCGCGACCTCATCGTCGGTATCGGCGAGCCCCGCCTGCTCGACGGTCTCACCGAGGTGGAGGCGGCCCCGCTGCACCGGGTACTGCGCGCCGTCGACAAGGCCAGGCAGGCCCAAGCGCACGACAAGGGCCTCGAGGACGTGCTGTGGACCCTGTGGACCAGTTCGCGACTGGAACGCCGCTGGTTCCGGCAGTCCCGGCGCGGCGGCGCGGCCGGTATGCAGGCCGACCGCGACCTCGACGCCGCCGTCGAATTGTTCGACGCCGCAGCGGCCTACGTGGACCGGCTGCCCAAGGCGGGTATCGAGGGTTTCGTGGAATATCTGCTGCACCAGCAGATTCCGCAGCAGGGCAGGCCGTTGACCGCCGAAACAGAGGCCGTCACGCTGCTCAGCGCGCACGCGGCGGCGGGCCGGGAGTGGGACGTGGTCGCGGTCGCCGCCGTGCAGGAGGGCATCTGGCCCAACCCGCGTGCGCGCGGCACGCTGTTGCACACCGAGGATCTGGTCGACCTGGTGGCCGGTGTCGATCCGGCGGCGAAGACGAACCGGGCGGCCCCGATCCTCGCCGAAGAACGCCGACTGCTGCTCGTCGCGTGCAGCCGGGCTCGGCGCTCGCTGCTGGTGACCGCCGTCGAATCCGTTGCGGGAGACCAGGATCTGGTGCCGTCGCGGTTCCTCACCGAACTGCTCGGCGACGACGACACCGGCGAGCCGGGCGCCCTGCCCGTCGCCGATCCCGGCCGCGCGCTGGTGATGCACGCGCTGGTCGCCGAATTGCGCGGTGTGGTCTGCGATCCCGGCGCCGACCCGCGGCGCCGCGACCGTGCGGCCCGGCAGCTGGCGCGCCTCGCCGATGCGGGTGTGCCGGGTACCGACCCCGACGACTGGTACGGCACCGCGGCCCTGAGCAGCGAGCGCGAACTGTGGGACGACGACGATTCACCCATCGGCCTGTCCCCGTCGACGGTCGAACTGCTGCGCACCTGCCCGCTGCGCTGGGCGCTGGAACGCCACGGCGGCACCGACGGCGACAACCCGCACGCCGTGAAGGGCAACCTCGTGCACACCCTGGTGCAGGCACTGGCGGGCAACGTGCCAGAACACCAGGTGCGCGCCGCCCTCGACCAGGCGTGGAAGGCGATCGACCCGGCCACCGGCTGGCACTCCCGCCAGGAACTGCGCCGCACCGAGGCCATGCTCGAGACCTTCCTCGCCTGGGTGCGCACCACCCGTGGCGAACTCACGCAGGCCGGGGTCGAGGTGCCGGTGGACTGCGTGTTGCCGCCGCGCGCGGAAGGGGAACGGCCCGTGCGTATCCGGGGCCGGGTCGACCGGCTCGAACGCGACGCGCAGGGCCGGTTCGTGATCGTCGACGTGAAGACGGGCAAGACACCGATCAGCGCGAAGACCGTCGCCGACCACGCCCAGCTGGCCACCTACCAGGTCGCCGCCGCCCACGGCGCGCTCGACGAGGAGGACGCCGAACCGGGGGAGCCGGGCGGTGCGCGCCTGGTCTACGTCGCCAAACCCCACAACAAGACCGGGGCGACCGAACGCGCCCAGGACCCCCTCGACGCCGAGGGACTCGAGCAGTGGCGAACCACCATTCACGACGCCGCCGCGGCCACCCGCGGTCCCGGCTACCTCGCGGTGCGCAACGACGGGTGCAGGCACTGCCCGGTCGGCGGCAGCTGTCCCGTGCGTGACACCGGACGGCAGGTGACCGACGAGTGAGCGGCGTGCGCGTCACCCCGCAGCGGCTGGCCGACGCGCTCGGCCTGCCGCCACCGACCGACGAACAGGCGGCCGTCATCGCGGCGCCGCCCGGTCCCACGCTGGTGGTCGCGGGCGCGGGCGCGGGCAAGACCGAGACGATGGCCGCGCGCGTGGTGTGGATGGTCGCCAATCAGCTCGTCGCACCCGACGAGGTACTCGGCCTCACGTTCACCCGAAAAGCGGCACAGCAGTTGACCTCTCGCATCCGCACCCGCCTGGCCCGGCTGGCCGGTGCGCCGCTGGTCCGCGAGATCGATCCCAGCGGCGCGCTGCGCACCGTCATCGCGGGCGCCGAACCGGAGATCAGCACCTACCACTCCTACGCGGGCAGGCTGCTCACCGCACACGGTCTGCTGCTGCCGGTGGAACCCTCGGCCGCGCTGCTCACCCAGACGCAGCTGTGGCAGCTCGCCCACGAGGTGGTCCGCTCCTGGGACGGCGACCTCGACACCGACCGCACCCCCGTCTCGGTCACCGAGGCGGTGCTCGCGCTGTCCGGGCAGCTCGCCGAACACCTGGTGGAGCCGGAGGAACTCGCCGAAGCGCACGCCGAACTGGAAAAACTCGTCTACACCCTGCCCGCCGGACCACGTCAGCGCGGTGGCCCGAGCCAGAAACTCCAGGACGTGGTCAACGCCCAGCGCGAACGCGTCGCCCTGCTTCCGCTGGTCAATCAGCTCGCCGAGGCACTCGAACGCCGCGGCGCCCTCGACTTCGGCTCGCAGATGTCCCTGGCTGCCCGCCTGGCCGTCGACCACCCCGAGGTCGCCGCCGCTGAACGCGCCCGTTTCAAACTGGTGCTGCTCGACGAGTACCAGGACACCGGCCATGCCCAGCGAGTCCTGCTGTCGGCCTTGTTCGGCAATGCCAGGGCGGTACAACAGAATCGGCGTAGCGAGCCGGTGCGGGTGCGCGCGTCGGCCACGTCTGACCACGCCACGCTGTGGTCCGACGACCCGGCCCCCGGTGAAATCGCGCCCGATGTGCGTCGGTCCGGCAGCCCCGGCCTCCACGGTGGTGCGCGCGATGGCGTCGGTGATGGTCGGCGTGGTGATTCGCCGAGCTCCGGCTTGCCCGGTGGGGGCGGCACTGGTGCGTCCGGGGATGGAAGTAGAGCCGGGGAAGCAGGTTCCGGTGCGCTCGCCGTGACGGCGGTGGGTGATCCGATGCAGTCGATCTACGGGTGGCGTGGTGCCTCGGCGGCGAACCTGCCCCGGTTCGCGACGGATTTCCCTGTCGGCGACGGGCTTCCGGCGCCGATTCTGCCGTTGCTCACCAGTTGGCGGAATCCGCCCGAAGCGCTGGCGTTGGCCAACCTCGTGGCCGACCCGTTGCGGTCGCGAGCGCGCGCGGCCGGGGGTGCGACCGTGGACGCCCTGCGTGCCAAGCCCGACGCACATGCGGGCACTGTCGAACTCGCGCTCACGGAAACTGTTGCCCAGGAACGGGATTGGATCGCCGAGCGGATCGCCCGCGAGTGGATCCAGGCGCGGGAAGAGGACAGGCCGCCGCCTACCTCGGCGGTACTCATCCGGCGCAACGCGGACGCCGCGCCGCTGGCCGAAGCTCTGCGCGAACAGGGCCTTCCTGTCGAAATCGTCGGACTCGGTGGTCTTTTGGCGACCCCCGAGGTGGCCGACATCGTCGCCACCCTGCGGCTGATCGCCGAACCGGGCACCGGGAGCGCGGCGGTGCGCATCCTCACCGGCGCGCGCTGGCGCATCGGTGTCGCCGACCTGGCCGCCCTGGCCAAGCGGGCTCGGATGCTGTCGATCGGGAGCCTGTCCGGCGATGCCTCCACCGCGATCACCGACGCGACCGGCCTGGCGTCCGCCCTGCGTGAGGTGGCCCCGGAACCCACCGAACGCGCGGGCCTGGCCGACGCCATCGCCGACCCCGGTCCGGCGGAGAACTATTCGGAGGCGGGTTACGCGCGCATCCTCGCCCTCGGCGAGGAACTGGCGGCCCTGCGCGAACGCAGCGGGCAGCCACTGGTCGAACTGGTCGCCGACGTAGAGCGGACGATCGGCGTCGGTGTGGAGACCCAGACCCGCCGCGCCATCGCGGGCGGCGGCGCGGGCCGCGAACACCTGGATGCCTTCGCCGAGGTGGTCGCGGGTTATGCCGCCGACTCGCGCGCCTCGCTCAGCGGGCTGCTCGCCTTCTTCACGGCCGCCGAATCCGTCGAGAACGGTTTGGAGCCGGGCGAAGTGGAGGTCGCCCGCGATCGGGTTCAGGTGCTCACGGTGCACGCCGCCAAGGGGCTCGAATGGGAAGTCGTCGCGGTGCCGCACGTGAGCGCCTCGGTGTTCCCCTCCACCACCGCACTGAGCACCTGGCTCGGCGCCCTCACCGAACTCCCCACCACCCTGCGCGGCGACCGCGCCCAGCCCGACGCCGCCGAAGGCGTCCCGGTGCTCGACCTGAGCGGCGTCGGTGACCGCGCCGAACTCGAACAGGCCATCACCGAACACCGCGACGCGCTCAAGAGCCGCCGCCTCGACGAAGAGCGCCGCCTGTTCTACGTCGCCCTCACCAGAACGGAACGGGTACTGCTGGTTTCGGCCTACTACTGGCCCGAAACCGGCACCTCGCAGAAGGGACCGTCGGAGTTCCTGCTCGAACTCAAAGAGGCCAACGAAGACCCCGACAGCCCCGCCTACGGCGTCGCGGCCATCGCCCGCTGGGACGACAAACCACCGGCCGACGCCGTCAACCCCTTCGCCGACAACCCGCCGACCGCCCACTGGCCACGCGACCCCCTCGGCGACCGCCGCGACCCCATCGAACAGGGCGCCACTCTCGTCCGCGCAGCCCTCGACCAGTTACGCGGCACGCCAACCGAGTCCGAGACCGAGGACGACGATCCCGAAGGCTGGGCCAACGACGTCGACGCCCTGCTCGCCGAGTTCACCGCCGCCGAACTCGCCGAACAGCAGGTGGAGCTGCCCGGCCAGCTCCCCGCCACCGCCCTGGTCGAATTGCGCGCCGACCCCACCCGCCTGGCCGCCCGCCTACGTCGCCCCCTGCCCTACCCGCCGAACCCGATGGCCCGGCGCGGCACCGCCTTCCACGCCTGGGTGCAGTCCTGGTACAGCACCGACCAGCTGCTCGGCCTCGACGAACTACCCGGCGCCGCCGACACGGCAGGCCGCGCCGATCAGGAACTCGCGACCATGCAGGCCGCCTTCCGTCGCTCACCCTGGGCGCACCGCAACCCCATCGACGTGGAGGTGCCGTTCGAAACCAGCATCGCGGGCACCGTCATCCGCGGCCGGATGGACGCCGTCTTCGCCGAACCCGGCGACCGCTGGATCGTCGTCGACTGGAAGACCGGCGCCGAACCCGGCCCCGCCGACGAACCCGCCGTCGCCATGCAGCTCGCCGTCTACCGCCTGGCCTGGGCCCGCCTGATGGCTGCCCGCACCGGCGAATCCGAGGACGCGATCCTCCAACGAGTCGGCGCCGCTTTCCATTACGTACGCTCCGGCCGCACCATCGCCCCCACCGACCTGGCAGGCCCGGACGAACTGGCCCGCCTCATCCACGACGCCGCCCCGGAAAACAAGGACACCGAACAGCAAGACCCCCACTGAGCCGATACTCTTCCCGCGAAGAGGAAACACAAGACCGGTCTCGGCGTTGCGTACCGAGACTCGCGGCGCCAGCTAGTCTTCCTCGCGAAGCGAATACGACGGCCGGTGTCGGCGCGTCGCCGCCTCTGGACTGACCGAAGGGTGCGACGAAGGAGTGCCCGTAGGGAGGGAAGAGGCGGCGTTTAGCGCCGACACCCGCGGCGCCAGCCGCCAAAATCACAGGAGCGCGACGATGTTCGACAAGCGCCGCCCGCTCGGGCTGAGTAGCAGTCCCGACTACGCGCTGGTCGGTTTGTTGCGCATCCCGGTCGAGCAGATCAGTCCCTGGACCTCGCTCACCCGCCGCGTCCTTTTCGCGATCCTGCTGCTGTTCACCGCCGCGGGCGTGGTGTATCTGGGCCGCCACGGCTACCGCGACAACTCCGGTGACGAGTTGTCGTTCCTCGATGCGATGTATTACGCCACGGTGTCGCTGTCGACCACCGGGTACGGCGATATCGCCCCGATCACCCCGTCGGCGCGGCTGGTGAACATCATCGTCATCACACCCCTGCGTGTCCTGTTCCTGATCGTGCTGGTCGGCACCACTCTCAGCGTGCTCACCGAGCGGTCCCGGCAGGCGTTCAAGATTCAGCGATGGAGGCACACCGTGCGCAATCACACCGTTGTCGTCGGTTACGGCACCAAGGGACGCACCGCGATCGATGCCATGCTCGGCGACGGTGTGCAGGCGTCCGACATCGTCGTCGTCGATACCGATCCGATCGCGCTGGAGGCGGCGGCGGGTGCGGGTCTGGTCACCGTGCACGGTTCGGCGACCAAGTCCGATGTGTTGCGCCTGACGGGCGTGCAGCGGGCGTCGTCGGTGATCGTGGCGACCAACCGCGACGACACCGCGGTGCTGGTCACCCTCACCGCCCGCGAACTGAACAAGACCGCCAAGATCTGTGTCGCCATCCGCGAGGCCGAGAACACCCACCTCGTGCGCCAGTCCGGCGCCGACTCGGTGGTGGTGTCGTCGGAGACGGCGGGCCGGTTGCTGGGGATCGCCACCACCACCCCGACGGTCGTGGAGATGATGGAGGACCTGCTCACCCCCGAAGAGGGTTTCGCGGTGGCCGAGCGTGAGGTGGAGCCGAGCGAGGTCGGTGGGTCGCCGCGTCATCTATCCGACATCGTGCTCGGCGTGGTGCGCGACGGTCAGCTGATCCGCGTCGGCGAGCCCGAGGTCGACGCGCTCGACGCGGGCGACAAGCTGCTCTACATCCGCAACGGCGGCAAATAGCGGCAGCGGCTAGGCTCGGCGATGTGTCGTTCCGGCTGAAAAACGTTCCGCTGCTGTCGCGTTCCACCATCGATCGGGCCGAGCACGTGCGGGTCGATCCCGCCGCGCTGCGCGAGGGGTGGGGGAAGGCCCGGGTGCTGCGGGTGGATCCGCGCGGGCGGGTGCGGGTGGACGGCGGCACCATCGTTCTCGACGCGGCCACCGCGTTCGGTGATTTTCCCGAGGACCGGGCGGTGTTCCTGGGGGTCGCCGAGGGTGCGCACCTGTGGGCGGTGCGTGAGCCGGAACTCGAGGGCACGCTCAAAGATCTGCGCACACTCGGCGCGGTCGACGACTTCACCGCCGAACTGCTCTCCACGGCCTACGCCCTGCTCAACTGGCACGACCACGCCGGTTTCCACGGCGGTGACGGGACCTCGACCACCCTCGCGCGCGGCGGCTGGTCCCGGCTGACCGGCACCGGCGTCGAGGAATTTCCCCGCATCGACCCCGCCGTGATCGTCCTGGTCCACGACGGCGCCGACCGCGTACTGCTCGCCCGCCAGCACAGCTGGCCGCCCGCGATGTTCTCGCTGCTCGCCGGCTTCGTCGAAGCGGGTGAATCGCTGGAACGGTGCGTGGAACGCGAGGTCCGCGAGGAGGTCGGTGTCGACCTGCGCGAGATCCACTACCTGGGCAGCCAGCCGTGGCCGTTCCCGCGATCGCTGATGGTCGGTTTCGCCGCCGTCGGCGATCCCGCACAGGAACTGGCCTTCTCCGACGGTGAGATCGAAGAAGCCCACTGGTTCACCCGCGACGAGGTCCGTGCCGCGCTGAATCTCGGCGACTGGTCGACCCGCGACACGAACGCCCGTCTCTTGGTCCCCGGCTCCATCTCGATAGCCCGAACCATCATCGAATCCTGGGCTGAGTTGTAGGAAGCGTCAGGACTGCGCGGCTAGGGCCTGTTTCACCTGGGCGAGCGTCGGGTTTGTCGCCGTGGAACCGTCGCGGTACTTCACTGTCGGGACGACGTGGTTGCCGTTGTTGACGCTGCCGACGAAATCGGCCGAGGCGGGGTCCTCTTCGATGTCGATCACCGTGTAGGTGATGCCCGCCTCGTCGAGCTGGGTCTTGAGGCGGCGGCAGTAGCCGCACCAGGTGGTGGAGTACATCGTCAGGTCAGGGGTTGTTTCGCTCACGCGATGTGCAACGTCTCGACCGGCCCTGGTGTTCCGGCCGGGTTCTTGTCGGCGGGCGCTGTCATGATGGTGGCCGTGTCAGCACTCGATCTCGCCGCCCTCGACCCGGAACAGGCCGCCGCGGTGCGGGCACCGAGGGGACCGGTGTGTGTGCTCGCGGGGGCGGGTACCGGCAAGACCAGGACCATCACCCACCGCATCGCACACCTGATCGCGGGCGGTCACGTGAAGGCCGACCAGGTCCTGGCGGTGACGTTCACCGCGCGCGCCGCGGGCGAGATGCGCGGCAGGCTGCGGGCGATGGGCCTCGGCGGTGACGCCGGGCAGGTGCAGGCACGCACCTTCCACGCGGCGGCGCTGCGGCAGCTGCGGTACTTCTGGCCGCAGGTCGTGGGCGATGTGCCGTGGCGGTTGCTCGACAGCAAGTTCCCCGTGGTCGCGCAGGCGGCCAACCGGGCGGGACTGGGCAGCTCGACCGAACTGATCCGCGACCTGCTCAGCGAGATCGAGTGGGCCAAGGCCTCGCTGATCGCCCCGGAGGACTATCCGGCGGCCGCCGCGAAATACCACCGCGACGCCCCCGTCGAGGTCACCCGGGTGGCCCAGGTCTACGCCGGGTACGAGTCGGCGAAGACCTCGGCCGACGGCCTGCTGCTCGACTTCGACGACCTGCTGCTGCACACCGCCGCCGCGCTGGAGGACTACCCGGCCGTCGCCGACGAATTCCGCGGCCGGTACCGCAGTTTCGTCGTCGACGAGTACCAGGACGTCACGCCGCTGCAGCAGCGGGTGCTCGACGCCTGGCTCGGCGAGCGCGACGACCTCACCGTCGTCGGTGACGCCAACCAGACCATCTACTCCTTCACCGGCGCCACCCCCAACTACCTGCTCGACTTCTCCCGCCGCTTCCCCGACGCGACCGTCATCCGGCTCGAACGCGACTATCGCTCCACCCCGCAGGTGGTGTCGCTGGCCAACCGCGTGATCGGGGCCGCGCGCGGCCGCATCGCGGGCACGCGGCTGGCGCTAGTCGGGCAGCGACCCGACGGCCCGGAACCCGAATTCGCCGAGTACCCCGACGTGCCCGCCGAGGCCGCGGCCGTCGCGGGCAAGATCAAGAAGCTGATCGCCGCGGGCACACCGGCAGCCGAGATCGCGGTGCTCTACCGGATCAACGCCCAGTCCGAACCGTTCGAACAGGCGCTCAACGAGCGCGGTATCCCCTTCCAGGTGCGCGGCGGCGAAGGGTTCTTCCAGCGCCAAGAGGTGCGCCAGGCCGTACAGAAGCTGCGCCAGGCCGATACCCGCGACGACCTGCCCGACGAGGCGCGCAGCGGCGGCGGACTCATCACGCTTGTTCGCGCCGAGCTGGCCTCGGTCGGGCTCACCGCGGAGGAACCCGCCGGCGCCCAGGCCAAGGAACGCTGGTCGGCGCTGCTCGCGCTGGTGCAGCTCACCGAGGAACTCGTGGGCCACGACCCGGAGATCGACCTCACCGGTCTGCTTCGCGAGCTCGCCACCCGCGCCGAGGCCAAACACCCGCCGACCGTCGAAGGCGTCACGCTGGCGTCGCTGCATGCCGCCAAGGGCCTGGAATGGGACGCGGTGTTCCTCGTCGGCGTCAGCGACGGCACGCTCCCGATCCAGCACGTGCTCGGCGACGACGGCAGCCCGGCCGACCAGGCGGGCCTGGAAGAGGAACGCCGGCTGCTCTACGTGGGCGTCACTCGCGCGCGCGAGCACCTCACCGTCTCGTGGTCGTTGGCCCGCGCCGAGGGCGGCCGACGGGTGCGCAGGCGTTCCCGGTTCCTCAACGGTCTCGTCCCCGACGACTCGCCCGCCTCGCGCATCGCCGCGACGGCGACGGGCCCCAAGGACGCCGACGGCAAACGCCCACTGTGCCGGGTCTGCGCGAAACCGCTGATCGGCACCTACGCCTCGATGCTCGGCCGCTGCAGGCGCTGCCCGGCCGAACTCGACGCCGAATTGCTCGCGGCCCTGCAGGAGTGGCGCGCGGAGAAGGCGGAGGTCCTGCGCGTGCGCGACTTCGTGGTGTTCACCGACACCACCCTCACCGCCATCGCCGAACAGCTCCCCGCCGACGACAAGGGGCTGGCGGCGATCGCGGGCATCGGCCCGAAGAAGATCGAGCAGTACGGCGCCGACGTACTCGCGATCGTCGCGTCGCGGATGCGGGCAAAGACACAAAACCCCAGGTAGAAAATAGGTTGTCCGCTTATCGATCTTTGCCTATGGTGGACAGCACGCACCGAGAGCGATCTCGGCGCGTGGAAACTATCAGCACACGAGTTCAGGAGGGAGGCAGTCAGATGAACAGCAACACCGCATTCGTCGCGATGGGCAATCGCGACCTGGTGAACGAATTCATGGTGTCCGCCTCCCGGGGGGTCCTCGCTCTGCAGGGGACCGGTCTGTCCGGCGTCGATACCAAAGCTGTCCCGATGACTGTCATGCATCAGCACAGCCCTGTTCGTCTCCAGGACAAGCCCATTGTGGGTTGGCAGCCGACCGCCGTTCCGGCATCGGCAGACACGTTCGCCGATGAGGCCGGATACGCACCGGCGATCTTCGGCGGCGCAACCCGCCTCCGCGTCCACCCAGCGACCGTGCTCAGGTCTCGACACAGATGTCGAACTAGGTAGGAATTCCTCCCTAGACCTCCTGGCCACGGATCGCGAGAAGCGAAATCCGTGGCCATTGTTTTCGGCTCCTCAGCCGCAGGCTCCGGGTTCGCACACCGAACACCACGACCGCTGCAACGAGCTGAAGGAGAACGACGTGTTCACCGCCCAGGACTGGCCGACGGCCACTACTGACGTGACATGCCGAACCGTGGCGCAGACCCCTCGCGTCCGTGAGGTCACCACCAAGACCCTGCCCTGCCGGGCCGGAAACCCCGATCTGTGGTTCGCCGAGAGCCCCACCGATCTCGAGCAGGCCAAGCAGCTGTGCGCCTCCTGCCCGATCCGTAAGGGCTGCCTGACGGCGGCCATCGACCGCGGCGAGCCGTGGGGTGTCTGGGGCGGTGAGATCTTCGACCAGGGTGTCGTGATCGCCCGCAAGCGCCCGCGCGGTCGCCCGCGCAAGGTCGCGATCTCGGCATGAACCCCGGAAAAGGGTTGTACCGCAAGCGAACCGCTCACCGTGCGTCGGTGGGCGGTTCGTTTGTTCTGTGCGGCTAAGAGGCTTGCTCGGCGGGGAAGCCGGGCACCCAGGTGCGGACCAGCCGCATGAAACCCAGTTCCGCGTCGAGCTGGGCGAGGATGCCGACGGAGCCGCCGAGCACCCGGAAGACCATCACATATTCCGCCGGAAGTTGCAGCGCCCGAGCGGTTTTCATCTCCGGACTGGAGAATTCCGACGCCTTGCCCGCGACCCGCTGCATCCAGGCCCTGGTGAAATGGAAGGTGTCGGTGCGGATGGGGTCGCTGAACGGGCGCAGGTAGGCCTCGATCTCCTCGTGCGTCACCTTGCGACCCGGAATCACCCAACCGTGCTCGTAGAGCAGCCGGGTGAGGGCCTCGTGGTCCTCGGCGACCGCAAGCGCCAGCATCTCGCCGAGAATGCGGGGGAAGCCGTCGGGCATCGGCGCGCAGGCACCGAAGTCGAGGACCGCCAGCTTGCCGTCGGGCCGCACGAGGAAGTTACCCGGATGGGGGTCGCCGTGCAGCAGGCCGGCCAGCTCGGGGGAGGAGAAGTGGAAGGTGCCCATCAGCTCGGCGATCCGATTGCGTTGCGCGCGGGTGCCTTCCGGGTCCTCGGCGCCCGCCTTGATCAGGGCCGAGACCGGTGTGCCGTCCAGCCATTCGGTGACGATCACCTTCGGCGCACCCGCCACGACCTTGGGGACAACGATGTGCGGGTGCCCGTCGAAGGCGGCGGCGAAGCGGCGCTGGTTGGCCGCCTCGATGCGATAGTCGAGCTCTTCCTCGGTGCGCTCGGTGATCTCGGCGAGCAGCGGCTTCACGTCCGCGCCGGGGATCACCGACGCCAGTAGACCCGACATCCGCGACAGTGTCTTCAGGTCGGCGCGCAGCGCCTCGTCGGCACCGGGGTACTGCACCTTCACCGCCACCGCGCGCCCGTCCGACCACACCGCCCGGTGCACCTGACCGATGCTGGCCGACGCGGCGGGGGTGTCGTCGAAGGACTGGAAACGATCACGCCACTTGGTGCCGAGCTGCTGGTCCAGGACCCGGTGCACCGTTTCGATCGGCATCGGCGGTGCGGCGGCCTGCAACTTGGTGAGGGCCTCGCGATAGTGCTCGCCGAATTCCTCCGGCACGGCGGCTTCCATCACACTCAGGGCCTGGCCGAACTTCATCGCGCCGCCCTTGAGTTCACCGAGCACGGCGAACAACTGCTCGGCGGCCTTCTGGTTCAATCCGGCGTTGATCTGCTGCTTGTCACCCCCGACGAGCTTCTTGCCGAACCCGACGGCGGCTCGCCCCGCGATGCCGAGCGGAATTTTGGCCAACTTGGCATTGCGGCTGGAGCTGCGGCGCACGATCTCGGACACGCTACCCATCATGGCCGAACCTGCGGCCGCTGTGCCATGGGAATGCTCACACCGGCGATCATCGGGCCACCTCCGCACGATGACCGGCCAGTGTCCGGCAGCCGCATTCCGGGTGCGGTGGCCACGGTCTGCGGTGCAGTTCGTGCGAATCGAGGTCGAGTTCCATGGTGGCGTCCAGGGTCGCGGGTCGTCGTCGCGGTGAGCATTCGACGATGGCTTCCAGCTCGCCGAGCGCCAGTGCGGTGGTCGCCGCCACCCCGGCGGGGGAGGCGTGGCCGGTGCGGCCGAGCAGTTGCGCCGCCAGGTGCGGCCAGTCGTGGTCGAGGCCCGCACGGGTGAGGTCGGCACACCGCAGGCAGCTGGTCTGACCGGGTAGGACGAGGGGACCGACGACGCCGATACCGTCGCGCACCCGCACCTGCAGGTGCGGCACCCGGCGCAACACCAAGTCGACCGACAGGCGCGGGTCGATCATCAGCGCGTCGGTGAGTACCACCAGATCGCAACCGGGGACACCGACCACCACCTCGGGGCGGAACGTGCGCGATCGCGAGGGCCGGAAACCCATGCGGCGCAACCCGATCGTCACCGCGTCGGACAGCGGGCCGAGCCCGTGCACGGTGATCGACCGGATCTTGGCCTGTTTGCGCTCGGGTTGCAGCAGCAGCCCCGCTCGGTCGATCGCGGTGAGCAACGCGACGGTGCGCTCGGGGGAGATACCGAATTCTCCGGCGCGCCAGATGATCTGCGGCCGCGACTGCAGACCGTCGAGCAGCCGGAGGAAGGCGAGCACCGTGCCGGTGTCGAGCTCGGTGGTCTCGAGGACGAGCGCGCGTTCGGGGTCCCAGCCCAGTTGCACCGTGCCCGAGGGCCGGACCAGGGTGGTCACCCTCGGGTGCAGCATCGGGCCGCGCAGTGGTGTTGTGGTCGTCATGCCAGAAGTATCGGCGTCGCCTCACCTGCGACCAGGGCCCGAAAGCCCAGTTATCCACAGGTTTTGGGCGTGTCGTCTCGACGATCTCACCTTGTGAACAGCCGATGTTCCGCCCGTCGTCACGGCGATTCGAGACGGCGCCACGCCGAAAAGCCGTGTCGCGCAACCGCCGACGGAAAGTTGTTCACCGCCGGTGGTCGCGCACCGTCACGAGTGGTCGGAGTCCGGGTCGTCGCCGGTGTCGTCGGACTTCTTCTCGTTCTGCTGCGCCTGGTCGCGCTCGCGGGCCTCGGTCTCGGCGAGCTGAGCCAGCGGATCGTCGAAAGCGCCTGTGCCGCCGCCGATCACGGAGTCGATGAACCCGGCGGGGGAGTCGAGATCGGTGGAATCGGGCAGCAGGTCGGGGTGTGCCCACACGCCGTCGCGACGCTCCATGCCCGCGTCGTCGGTGAGCCTGCGCCACAGCGCCGAGGCCTCACGCACCTTGCGCGGGCGCAGCTCGAGACCGACCAGCGTCGCGAAGGTCTGCTCGGCGGGCCCACCGGTCGCCCGGCGGCGACGCAGCGTCTCCGACAGCGCCGTCGCACCGGGCAACCGCTCGCCGACCGCGTCGGCGACCACTACGTCGACCCAGCCCTCGATCAGCGCCAGCAGCGTCTCAAGCCGTTCCAGCGCGGCCTTCTGCTCGGGCGTGGTCTGCGGTTCGAAGGTGCCCTGCGAGAGCAGTTCCTCCAGCTTGGACGGGTCGCTGAGCATCATCGGATCGATGTTCTGGGCGGCGTCCTCCAGCGCGGAGAAGTCCATCTTGATGCCGCGCGCGTACGCCTCGACCGCCCCGAGCACCTGCTGACGCAGCCACGGCACATGCGCGAACAGCCGCTGGTGCGCGGCCTCACGCGCGGCGAGGAACACCATGATCTCGCTCTCGGGCTGCTCGAGTCCCTCGCTGAACGAGGCGATCGCGCTCGGCAGCAGCGCGGCGGTTCCGGCCGGTCCGAGGGGCAGACCGATATCGGTGGAGGTAAGCACCTCCTTGGCCAGCTGACCGAGCGCCTGGCCCAGCTGCGAGCCGAACGCGAGCCCGCCCATCTGACCGAGCATGCCGACCATCGGACCGGCGAACTGCTTGGCCTCCTCGGGCAACTGCGCGGTCCACATGCCCGAGATCTGCTCGGCCACCGGGTCGCACAGGCGCTTCCAGGTGGGCAGCGTCTCCTCGATCCAGTCGTTGGCCGTCCACGCCACGGTCTTGCTCGCACCCGCCGGAAGGACGGTCGAACCGTCGAGCCACAGCTCGGCCAGGTGCGCCGCGTCGGCGACGGCGGAGGAGGTCTTCGCGGCGATCGGTGCGACGGTGGCACCGAGCTGCTGACGCGCCAGCCGCTTGGCCACGTCGTAGTTCACCGGGCCGGACTGGGCGCCACCCGGGCCGCCACCCTGGCTCATGCCGCTGATCATCTGGCCGAGCTGGGTCAGCATCTGACCAAGCTGCGACGGGTCGAAGCCGCCCGTGCCGCCCGCCCCGAAACCGAACGGATCCGATCCGCCGGGTCCGTTCGCCTCGTCGCGACGCTTACCGGACTCGTCGTCGTCGCGGTTCGAGAAGCCGAAGGGGTGATCGCTCATGCCTCTTACGTTACGCGGGACCTGCCGGTCCACGGTGTTCGCGCATCGCGAAATCCTCGGCAGGGCCGACGGCGCAAAAGCGTGGCACTGCCGTCACCCGGCGAAGGTGATCACTACTGTGGTCGGAGTGAATCGTCGGATCCTCACCCTGATCGTGGCCCTGGTACCCGTCCTCGTGCTCGGCGTGGTCGGCAGTGTGGTCACCGTCCCGTTCGTCGCACTCGGCCCCGGCCCGACCTTCGACACCCTCGGCCAGGTCGACGGTAAGCAGGTGGTCGACGTCACGGGCGCACCCCTCGATCCGACCACCGGTCAGCTCAATATGACGACCGTTTCGGTGCGCGACGAACTGAACCTGTTCGAAGCGTTCGGCTTCTGGGTGAGCGGTGAACACGGCCTCGTCCCGCGCGCCGAGGTGTACCCGCCCGGCGTGTCGCGCGAAGAGGTGGACAAGTCCAATCAGCAGGACTTCAAGGACTCCGAGAGCAATGCCGAGGTCGCCGCGCTGCACCACCTGAAGCTGCCGACGGTGGTCCTGGTGCGCGGTGTCGTCGAGGACGGCCCGGCCAAGGACATCCTCGCCGCCGACGATCAGATCATCAGCATCGACGGCAAGCCGATCACCGCGCCCCAGGAAGTGATCGACCTGGTCGGCACCAAGGGACCCGGCGACGTCATCACCGTCGTCTACCGGCGCGGCGACGTCGAGCAGACCACCCCGATCACCCTCGCCGCCCGCCCCGACGACAGCAACAAGGGCTACCTGGGCATCGGCCTCGGCGAGGGCGGGCGCCCGCCGCTGAAGGTGGAATTCAACCTCGCCGATATCGGCGGTCCTTCGGCCGGGCTCATGTTCAGCCTGGCCCTGATCGACAAGCTCTCACCCGGCGAACTCAACGGCGGCAAGTTCGTCGCGGGCACCGGAACCATCGATCAGGACGGCAAGGTCGGCCCGATCGGCGGCATCCAGTACAAGATGATCGCCGCGCGTGAGGCGGGCGCCGAAACCTTCCTCGTGCCCGCCGCCAACTGCAACGAGGCAGCTCAGCGCATCCCGGAGGGGCTGCGACTGGTGAAGGTCGACACCCTCGACACCGCGATCACCGCCCTGTCCGACATCGAAGCGGGCCGCGAACCGATCAGCTGCAGTTGACATAGCGGCTGGCGCCGCAGTTGATCACTCGAGAGTGTGGTGCAGGGCCTCGACGAGGCCCGGGGCCAGGTTCGGGTAGGTGCGCAGGTCGAGGTCGCCGAAGCCGTCGTCGTCCTCGGGGCGGATCTGCAGCAGGCACAGCGACGCGCCCTGGCGCAACACGCCCGCGATGAGGCGGGCATCGCGGCGGCCCGGGTGGGCGTGGGCGGCGGCGCGCCCGGCCGCGTCGGCGGCTTCGTCGTCGGCGAGCAGCGGAACGAGCGCCTCGTCCAGATCGCTCTCCGCGTCCGGCGGCAGCACCACGATCTCCTGGACGAGCACGCAACCCTCGACCGCGGGCGGCCAGGTGGTGGTGGCCAGGAATTCGTCGAGCGCCATCGAACCGCCGGTGATGTCGTCGGGGAAGGCTTCCTGGGCCACGGGTGTCAGTTCGCTGCCGTCGTCGAGCTGATCCTGCAGGTCCGGTTCGGCCGCGGCCAGGTCGGCGGTCGGCACCAACGCGAACATCTGCGGCGGATTGCCCCAGCCCTCGGCGTCGGCGAACTCGACGACCTCGCGCACACAGCGGGCGAGGAGAACTTCGGCGTGCTCGTCATCGGTCACCCGACCATCCAATCATTTTCGGCCCTGCCGCTTGCACGGTGTCCGATTTCCGTAGAGTGGGCGCCAACGATCCCGAACAGGATCACCCGCAACATCGGACTGCGGTGTCCGCGCCCGGAATCGGTCGCGGAACCGCCGGAGCATGGAGAGTGGCACCGTGGGCATGCGGCCCCCCACCGGCTTACCTTCGTTGTCCCGACGCAGCCGTGTGCTGCTGGTGACGGCTGTCGTCCTCGCGGCGCTGCTGCTGCTCGGGCCCCGCCTCACCGACGCCTATACCAACTGGTTGTGGTTCGGCGAGGTCGGCTATCGCAGTGTGTATCTGGGCGTGTTGCGCACCAGATTCATCTTGTTCGTCGTGATCGGCCTGTTCGTCGGGCTCGTGGTGTGGGCGGCGCTGCTGCTCGCCTACCGTTCGCGTCCGGTGTTCGTGCCGGTCGCCGGGCCCAACGATCCGATCGCGCGCTACCGCACCACCGTGATGGCGCGGCTGCGCTGGTTCGGCATCGGCATCCCGGTGCTGCTCGGCCTGCTGTCGGGCCTGGTGGCGCAGTCGAATTGGGCAACGGTGCAGCTGTTCCTGCACGGGGGCGACTTCGGTCAGCAGGACCCGCAGTTCCATCTCGACATCGGGTTCTACACCTTCGACCTGCCGTTCTACCGGATGGTGCTGAACTGGCTGTTCGTCGCGGTTGTCATCGCGTTCTTCGCGAACCTGGTGACCCACTACGTGTTCGGCGGGCTGCGCCTGGCCGGACGCGAGGGCGCGCTCACCCGTGCCGCACGGGTGCAGCTGGCCGTGATCGCCGGCATCTTCGTGCTGCTCAAGGCCGTGGCGTACTGGTTCGACCGGTACGACCTGCTGTCGAGCACACGCAAGGAACCCACCTTCAGCGGTCCGTCGTTCACCGACATCAACGCGGTGCTGCCTGCCAAGCTGATCCTGCTGTCCATCGCGGTGATCTGCGCGATCGCGTTCTTCGCGGGCATCGTGCTGCGCGATCTGCGGGTGCCCGCGATGGCGGCGGCGCTGCTGGTGCTCTCCTCGATCCTCGTCGGGGCGGTGTGGCCGATGGTCGTTGAGCAGTTCTCGGTGCGACCCAATGCCGCCGAGAAGGAAAGCCAGTACATCGAGCGCAATATCCAGGCCACGCGCGAGGCGTACGGCATCACCGACGACAAGGTAGAGTACCGCGACTACCAGGGTGTGAGCACCAAGAGCCCGCTCGAAGTCCCCGCCGACGCGGCGACCATCGGCAATGCCAGGCTGCTCGACCCGAACATCCTCTCGCCCACGTTCACCCAGCTGCAGCAGCGCAAGAACTTCTACGGCTTCCCGGAGTCGCTCGACATCGACCGCTACAACGTCAACGGCGAGCTGCAGGACTACATCGTCGCCGCGCGCGAGCTGCACCCGGCGGCACTGTCGGGTAACCAGAAGGACTGGATCAACCAGCACACCGTCTACACCCACGGCAACGGTTTCGTCGCCGCGCCCGCCAACCGGGTGAACAAGCCGCAGTCCGACGCGCAGAGCGCATCGGGTGGCAGTGATTCGGGGTACCCGCTGTTCACGGTGAGCGACCTGTTCACCGAGAAGGACAAGCAGGTGATCAAGGTCGACCAGCCGCGCATCTACTTCGGCGAGCTGATCTCCCAGACCGACCCCGACTACGCCATCGTCGGTAGCGCCGAGGGCGAGGCGCCGCGCGAATACGATTCCGACACCGCGCAATTCACCTACGACGGCAGCGGCGGCGTGCCGGTGGGCAACTGGTTCAACCGGTTGGCCTTCGCCGCCAAGTACGCCGAGCGCAACATCCTGTTCTCCTCGGCGATCAGCGACGACTCCAAGATCCTGTTCAACCGGTCGCCGCGCGACCGGGTGCAGAAGGTGGCGCCGTGGTTGACCACCGACGGCAACGCCTACCCGGCGGTCGTCGGCGAGCGCATCGTGTGGATCGTCGATGCCTACACCACCCTCGACAAGTACCCCTACGCGCAGTCGACCTCGCTCGACGGCGCCGTCGAGGACAGCATCGACAAGAAGACCGGCCGGGCCATCCCGCGCAAGGAGGTCAGCTACATCCGCAACTCGGTGAAGGCGACCGTCGACGCCTACGACGGCACCGTCACCCTGTACGAGACCGACACCAACGACCCGGTGCTCAACGCCTGGCAGGGTGTCTTCCCGGATGCGGTGAAGCCCGAGAGCGAGATCTCGGCGGAACTGCGCGCCCACTTCCGCTACCCGGAAGACCTGTTCAAGGTGCAGCGCGAGATGCTCACCAAGTACCACGTGGACAACCCGCGCGAGTTCTTCACCAACAACGCCTTCTGGTCGGTGCCCAGCGATCCGACGATCGAGGGCGGCACCTTCAACCAGCCGCCGTACTACGTGCTGCTCGGTGACCCGAAGACCAACAAGCCGGTGTTCAACCTGACGTCCTCGATGGTCGGCTACAACCGCGAGTACCTGTCGGCCTACATCTCGGTGCGCTCGGACCCGGAGGGCTACGGCAAGTTCACGGTGCTGCAGCTGCCCGGCGAGACGCAGACGCAGGGTCCGCAGCAGACGCAGAACTCGATGACCACCGCCGACGCGGTGTCGCGGGAGAAGACGCTGCTGTCGAACTCGAACAAGATCCGCTACGGCAATCTGCTCACCCTGCCGGTGGCCGACGGCGGCATCCTGTACGTGGAACCGTTCTACAACGAACGCAACACGGGTTCGTCGACGTTCCCGCAGCTGTTGCGCGTGCTGGTGAGCTACCGCGACTCCGGTGGCGGCGTGAAGGTGGGTTACGCGGCCACCCTGGCCGACGCGCTCAATCAGGTGATCCCGGGCGCCGGTTCGCTGGCGACACCGTTCGGCGGCGACCCGTCGGTGAAGCCGAAACCGGGGGCGACCCCGCCGGTCGACCAGGGCTCGACTCCGCCCGCCGGTGGCGTCGTTCCGCCGCCGCCCGCGACGGGCACCCCGTCGACGCCGACTCAGGAAGCCGCCGCGGCCGAGCTGAGCCGCAAGATCGAGGCGGTGCGCACCGCGATGCGCACGGGCAACTTCGCCGATTTCGGTAAGGCGCTCGAGGAACTGGACAAGGCCGTGCAGGCCTACCAGGACGCGGGCGGCCGGTAACGGTCCGCGACACAAGAAGGCCCCGCCGGAATCGGCGGGGCCTTCTTGCTGCAGGGGGAAACGAGTGGATCAGCCGGCGATCTGTGCGATCAGCGGGGCGTTGGCGTTGAGCAGGTCCTGGTACTGACCGGCGACACCGTACTGCTCGGCAAGGGCGCGGCCCGCGGCGGTCGCCTGGTCGACGGCGGCGCGCACCTCGCTGGGGGCCTCGGCGGGCAGCTCGACCGGCAGCTCGACGGCAGGCTCTTCGATCGGGGCCGGGATGGGCTCGGGCTCGGCGGCCTGGAGGTACTTGCCGCAGTGCGGCCACGCGCCGACACCCTGGGTGGCGAGCACGTTCTCCGCGACGCGGATCTGCTCTTCCTTGCTCGCGGTGTGGGCCGAGCCCTGTCCGCCGTTGGCAGCCCAGGTGCTCTGCGAGAACTGCAGGCCACCGTAGTAACCGTTGCCGGTGTTGATGCCCCAGTTGCCGCCGCTCTCGCACTGGGCGACGCCGTCCCAGTTGTGGGCGGCGGCGGAGGCGGTGCCGGTGGCGAGGCTGAACGGAACGGCAACCAGGGCGCCGGTGACGGCGGCGACGCCGAGGGCACGGGTGCGGAATTTCCGGGTTTCAGTCATGGGGGAGACGCTAACCAAGAATTGCGCGCCGATCACATCTTGATAACGGACCCATTGTGTGATTGGAACAGTTGTCTTTTCGAGGTTTATGCGGTGTATCCGGCGGGAATGCATAAGTGCCGAGCGGTTTGTAATCGCATCGTTATGTGCCCGAGATCACGGCGAAATAGTGATCCCGGTCACCGATTCGGATGTGCGGTACCGATTCGGTCCGATTCTGGTGACGGTCATCACAATTGAAGGCTCTGTCGACGATCCCATGTCCGTGAAGATCCCTGCGCAACCGCGAAAAACCCTGCCTGACCTCACGATTTGGCATCTGCGCTAACCCGTGTGTAATGTTGTATTCACCGACGCGGGGTGGAGCAGCTCGGTAGCTCGCTGGGCTCATAACCCAGAGGTCGCAGGTTCAAATCCTGTCCCCGCTACAAACGAAGACGGTCCTGACCACAAGGTCAGGACCGTCTTCTTTTTTTGCCCAGGCGCTGTACGGCTGAATCTCGCGACCCTGTTGACCGTCACCGTTCCCGCAGTTCACCCACGGTGACATGTACAAGGACGCAGCCGACACCGTGTTCCCCAGGGATTCCCCGGCATAGGTTCGAGACGGCCTCGATGGCCGCGTGGGGTCGACCGCCCCACGCTCCGGCTGATGCTCCTGGGGAGGGACCACATGTCGCGGCCCGGTAGTTTGCGAACCTGCGCGATCACCGCGCTCGCCGTCGCGGCGGCGCTCACGGCAGCCCCGGCCTGGGCAGGGCCGTCGCTGGTCGACGACGTCCTGCCCGCCCCCGCGCTGCCCGCGGCATCCACACAACTGGTCAAGGACCTGCCCGCCGACGTCGCCGCCCTGTGGCAAGCCACCCGCGCCACCCCGACCGGCGACCCCCTGTTCGACGCCTGGCCCGCCGACCTCGCGGACCGGCGCCCGGGGGAGATCATCGAACAGCGCGATGTGACGGCCACGGCGGCGCCGTTCGCGGTCGTGCCGATCCAGCAGGCCGTGCTGCTGAAGTTCCGCACGACCGACTCGCGCGGCGCACCGTCCTTCGCGACCGCGACCCTGCTCATTCCCACAGCCGCGCCCCCGTCCGGGAGGACCAGACAGGTGGTGGTCAACGCACTGCCGATCAACTCGCTCGGCGCGTCCTGCACGCCGGGATACGGGCTCGCCCACGGTGCCCACCCGAAATTCAACATGGGCGACCTCTTCCCACCGACGATGGCCTGGGCGCTGAACCGGGGCCATGCGGTGCTCGTGCCCGATCACGAGGGACCGTTGATGGCATATGCGGAGCCGACGGTCGCCGGGCACGCGGTGCTCGACGCGATCCGCGCGGTGCGTGCGGTGCGCCCCGAGGTATTCGGCGACAGCCGGTTCGCCGTCGGCGGATACTCCGGCGGCGCGATCGCCGCCTACGGCGCCGCCGTGCTGCAACCCGAATACGCACCCGAACTCGGCGACGCGCTCGCCGGCGTCGCCATGGGCGGGCTGATCAGCGACTATCCCGCCATCGCCGCCCGCTTCAACGGCAGCTTCGCCTCCGGAATCCTGATGGCCGCGGGCTTCGCCGTCGCCCGCGAACACCCCGCCCTGCTCGCCCAGCTGAACCATCTCGGTCAGTGGGTGGCGACCTCGCCGATCCGCGACCTCTGCGGCGACAGCAACGGCCCGCTCGGTCTGCTCGGCCTGCCGGTTGACGTCGGGATGTCGCCACCGAACCCGCTCGCCTCCGACGCGATCCGGGAGATCTTCACACGCACCGACCTGAGCGGCCGCACCGCCGACGCGCCGCTGTACATCTATCACGGCCAATTCGATTTCGGCGTACCACCGGAACAGGGCCTCGCCGTCGCCAGGCGGCACTGCGCCGGCGATACGCAAGTGGTCTTCCGGTCGTTGCCCACCGAACACAGCCTCGGGATGATGGCGGGCTGGCCCGGTGCGATGGAGTGGATGGATGCCCGTCTGACCGGGACACCGGCGCCGCGGGAGTGCCCCTGACCGTGGCCATGCGGCAAAAGCCGACGGCGCCGCCCCTGGTGGGAGTCGGCGCCGTCGGCGGTAGGGCGGGTGGTCAGGCGTCGAGGTCGCTGGCCACCAGTTCCGCGATCTTGTCGAGCGTCGGCTGATCGTCGGAGCTGATGACGACCTCCGCGCCCTGACCCGCGCCGAGGGTCATGATCATCAGCGCCGACCCGGCATCGACCGGATCACCGCCCGTGAGCGCGATGGTGACGGGCACACCCGCCGCGCCCACCGCCTCCGCGATCAGGGCGGCGGGGCGCGCGTGCAGGCCGACCGAGGAGCCGACGGTGACGGTGGTGCTTGGCATGGGTTTCTCCTTGTTGTGCGAGGTGACGTTGTACGAGGGCTTACGCGGTGGCCAGAGCGGGTGACTTCTTGCCGGTGAACTCCTTGGCGAGGGTGACGCAGGCGGCGCCGACGACCGTGCCCGCCAGCACCGACACGATGAACCACAGCACGTGACCGATGGCGAAGAACACGAAGATCCCGCCGTGTGGTGCGCTCAAGGTGACCTCGGTGGCCATGACCATGCCGCCGGTCACCGCGCCGCCGACCATCATCGACGGCAGCACCCGCAGCGGGTCGGCCGCGGCGAACGGGATAGCGCCCTCGGAGATGAACGAGGCGCCGAGCAGCCAGGCCGCCTTGCCGTTCTCCCGCTCGGCCTCGGTGTAGAGCCGGGGCCGCAGCGTGGTCGACAGCGCCATCGCGAGCGGCGGAACCATGCCCGCCGCCATCACCGCGGCCATGATCCGCAAGGTGGTGTTGTCGGTGACCGACAGGCCCGCGGCGGCGAACGAGTAGGCCGCCTTGTTCACCGGCCCGCCGAGGTCGAAGCACATCATCACGCCGAGGATCACCCCGAGCGCGATCGCCGAACTACCCGAAAGACCGCCGAGCCAGTCGGTGAGCGCGTCGGTGACCGCCGCCAACGGCTTGCCGAGCAGCACGAACATCAGCACACCGACGATCAGCGACGCCAGCAGCGGAATCACCACCACGGGCATCAGTCCGCGCGCCCACGTCGGGACGGGCAGTTTGCTCACCCACAGCGCCGCGAAACCACCGATCAGCCCGCCGACGAGGCCGCCGAGGAAGCCCGCGCCGACGACGAGGGCGATCGCACCCGCCGTGAAACCCGGCGCCAGACCCGGCCGGTCGGCGATGGCGAAGGCGATGTACCCGGCCAGCGCCGGAACGAGGAAGCCGAACGCGAGCACACCGATCTGGTTGAGCACGGCCGCGAAATAGGTGGCCAGACCGCCGTCGGGCAGGTCGGTGAGCGAATTGTTCAGCACGATGTCTTTGGCGCTGTCGGAGATCTCGTAACCGCCGAGCAGGAAACTCAACGCGATCAGCAGACCGCCCGCCGCGACGAACGGGATCATGTAGCTCACGCCGGTCAGCAGGATCTGCCGCAGCCGCGTACCCCACCCGATGCCCTTGGCCGCCGGCTCACCCGTCGTGGGTGCTGCCCCGCCGACCGTGGCGGCGCCAGGGGTTCGTGCGGCCGCGACCGCCTCGGCGATCATGGTGTCCGGTTCGTTGATGGCTCGCTTCACGCCGGATTCGACGACCGGTTTCCCCGCGAACCGGCTCCGATCCTTCACTCCCACATCGGTGGCGAAGATGACCGCGTCGGCGCCGGTGATGGTTCCCGGATCGAGTTTGTCCCCACCGCTGGATCCCTGCGTCTCCACCGCGAGGTCGACGCCTGCCCGCTCTGCGGCGGCGGCGAGGGAATCGGCGGCCATATAGGTGTGGGCGATGCCGGTCGGGCAGGCCGTGACCGCCACGATCTTCGTCGGTGTTCCTGCGTCGACAGTCTCACTCGCGTCGCCTCGACTAGTCGTGCCGTCGGCACCCGCCGCAGCAGCGGCTGCCGCCGCTCCACCGGTCGCCGCTGCTCCACCGGTCGCCGCCTTGTTCAGGTCAGTCGCGTCAGCAGGGGTACCCGCGTCACCGCTCGATTCCGCATGACCGGCGGCATCGGTTGAGTCAGCAGCATCTTCACCGGATGCGGAAGTCCCTCCCGTATCGGTCGCGCCCGCGCCGAACGTTGAGGCAGTGGCCACACCCGCACCGACAGCATCGGTCGTGTCGGCTGCCGTTGATGCCGCACCAGTGGCACTGGTCGCGCCCGCTGCCGAAACGCCCACACCCGTGGCCGCGGGAGCGCCGGACGTGGGCGGGGGATTGATCACCCCGTCGACCAACGCGACAACCTCGGCGGGCGTGGCGGCCGAGCGAAGGTCGTTGACGAAGGCAGGGCGGACCAGCGCCCGGGCCAGGGACGACAGCAGCTTCATGTGGTCCGCACCCGCGCCTTCGGGGGCGGCGATGAGGAACACCAGGTCGGCCGGTCCGTCGGGTGCGCCGAAGTCGACGCCGGGCGAGAGACGGGCGAAGGCGAGCGAGGGGGCGGTGACGGCAGCGGCCCGGCAGTGCGGGATGGCGATGCCGCCGGGTAATCCGGTCGCCGATTGGGCCTCCCGGTTCAGCGCGGCCTCGCTGACGGCGCCGGCGTCGGTGGCACGGCCATGCGCGGCCAGCGTGCCTGCCAGTGCGGTGATGACCGATTGCTTGTCGGCGCCGAAGTCGGCGTCGAGCGTGACCAGGTCTTGGGTGATGATCGAATCGGCCATCGTCGTGTCTTTCCGGTGTCGGGTGGAGCGGGATCGAACGGGAGGTCAGCTGGTCGCGGTGTCGCCCAGTGCCTTCGGCAGCGCGTCCGGGAGCGGGTGGGCCATGACGGCTTCGAGCAGGATGTCGGCGGGGCCCGGCAGTTCCGTACCGGGCAGCGCCGTGGCGGCGCTGCCGTAGGCGACGGCGGCGCGCAGCCGATCGGCCGGGTCGAGGCCCGCCAGATCGGCGAGCAGGTACCCGGCCAGTGCGGAATCGCCCGCACCGACCGTGCTGCGCGCGACGATCGGCGGCGCACCGGCGAACCAGGCGCCCTCGGCGGTGACCAGCACCGCTCCCGCCGCACCGAGGGTGGCGAGCACGGCACCGACGCCGTGCTCGATCAGTGACGTGGCGGCCTGCGCGGCGGCCGTGGGATTCTCGAGATCGACAGCGTCGAGCCCCGTGAGCTGGGCCAGTTCCTCGCTGTTCGGTTTGATGAGATCCGGTGCGGCAGAGCCTGGTTCGTCGAACAGGGCGAGCAAGGGTGCCTCGGAGGTGTCGACCGCGATCCTGGCCGAGCCGGTGGCCGACAGCTCACCCACGAGCCGCGCGTACCAATCCACGGGCACACCGGGCGGCAACGAACCGGAAAGCACGACCCACGAAGCGCCCGCGGCAGCTTCTGCCAGTGCGCCGGCGAGTGCGTCGAGTTCCGGTGCTCGCAGCGGATGCCCTGGTTCGTTGATTTTCGTTGTGGTGCCGTCGATTTCGGCGATCGTGAGATTGGTCCGTGGGGCGCCACCGGTCGGCACGGCACGGAACGCCATGCCCGCGCCGCGCAATCCGCTCACCACCGGGTCGTCCTCGGTGCCCGGCAGTACGGCGAGCGCGGAAACCCCGCCCGAGGTGAGCACGCGTGCCACATTGACGCCCTTGCCGCCGGGCTGGGAGGTGACGTTCGCCGCGCGGTGCACCTGCCCTCGGCGCAGCGGTTCGGTGAGTGTCACCGTCCGGTCGACACTCGGGTTCGCGGTCAGTGTGACGATCATGCGAGCACCACTTCGATTCCCTCGGCGATCAGTTTGTCGTGTGCGGCGGACGGAATGTCGGTGTCGGTGACCAGCACGTCGATATCGGCGGTGGTACCGAAGCTCACGAAGTCCTCGCGCCCGATCTTGGAGGCGTCGGCGACGACGACCACGCGGTCGGCGGCCGCGATCATGGCCCGTTTCACGGCGGCCTCCTCCGGGTCGGGGGTGGACAGCCCGTGCCGAACGGTGAGCGCGTTGGTGCCGACGAACGCGACGTCGACGCGCAATTCGCCGAGTACACGCAGGGTTTCGGCCCCGACGGCGGCCTGGGTGACACCACGCACGCGCCCACCGAGCAGATGCGTCCGCACCCCGGCGTACCCGGTGAGGCGCGTGGCGACGGGCAGCGAGTTGGTGACGGCGACCAGATCCAGATCGACCGGAAGGGCGGCCGCCACCCGCGAGGTCGTCGTGCCCGCGTCGAACAGCACGCTGCCACCGGACGCGGGCAGGTAGCGCTGGGCGAGTTCGGCGATGCGGTCCTTCTCGGCGGCGCGGGTGCTGTCGCGTTCGACGGTGCCCAGCTCGATGGTGGTGAGCGCGCCCGCCCCAACCGCTCCGCCGTGCACTCGCCGGATCAGCCCGAGCCGGTCGAGTACGGCCAGGTCGCGGCGGACGGTTTCGGTGGTCACCCCGTATTTGTCGGCGAGTTCGGCGACGGAGACGCGACCGTGCTGCCCGACGAGGGTCGCGATGGCCTGCTGCCGTTCCTCGGCGTACATGGTTCCTCCGGTTCGTGAATGTGTACTCATGTTGTTTTATGCCCGCTTGTGTGGCTTTGTCAACGACTTTTGGTGAGCCGAGTCACAATCGTTGCCGACGGGCATGACGAGGCCGCGGCAGCCGGGGCGAGAGAGACATCCGCATAACGCGGGCAGAACAGGAGGCGGCCGCACAGTCGGGGCCGGGATGGGGCCGCGCGATGGGGCCTGCGCACGGCTGTGCGCTCTAGCGGCGCGTGAGCCGGAAGGACCGAGCGTCGAACGCTCGGATCAAAAGGGGAGGGTCAGTCGAAGCCGAGGTCGCTGGTGAGCGGATCGCGTAACGCGCCTTCGGCGGCGCGTAGTCGATCGGTGACGGAGGTGAGCAGATCCATCGAATCCTGGGACAGGCCGAGGGCGAGCCGGGTCAGGTGGCGCACGCGGTCGCAGTTGATGCGTTCGGCCAGTGCTACATCCGGATCGGCGGGAGCGGCCGAGTGTTCGACGACGGTCACGACAGGGGCACTCACAATCTCGGAACGCGCTGCTGGGGGTAGGTGCTGCCTACGTTGGAGTATGACGCACCTTACATGGCCCCGGCGGCGCGCGAGGGCGGGTCGCGTGCGAAAGTTCAGCGATGAGTCAGTTCGCCGACTATCAGAACGAGATCTATCTCACCGCGCTCGGGGGCGTTCTGCCCGAATTCCCCATGGACTACGCCACTCTCGAGCGTAAAGCCACCGCCGCTCTGCCCGATACGCTGCTGCATTACATCGCCGGGGGTGCCGGTGACGAGCTCACCCAGCGCCGCAATGCCGAAGCCTTCGCCGACTGGGGGCTGCTGCCGCGCATGCTGGTCGGCGCGACCGAACGCGACCTCACCGTCAGCGCGTTCGGGCACAACTTCGCCAGTCCGCTGTTCCTGGCGCCGGTCGGCGTGATCGGTCTGGTCGGTGAACAGGGGCACGGTGACATCGCGATCGCCAAGGCTTCGGCGGAAACCGGTGTGCCCGCGATGTATTCGACGCTGATGGAAGACCCCCTGGAAGAGGTGCGCCCGCACGCGGGTGACACCCCGTCGTTCTTTCAGCTCTACACCCCCAAGAACCGTGAACTCGCGGAAAGCCTCGTGCACCGCGCCGAAGCCGCGGGTTACGCGGGCATCACCGTCACCCTCGACACCTGGGTGCCCGGCTGGCGCCCCCGCGACCTGTCGAGCGGCAACTTCCCGCAGCTGCGTGGCCATGTGCTGAAGAACTACACCAGCGACCCGGTGTTCCAGGCGATGGTCGGTTCCGACGACCCGAAGATGATTGTGCTGCACTGGGTTTCGACCTTCGGTCACTCGCTGACCTGGGACGACCTGACCTGGCTGCGCTCGCTCACCGACCTGCCGCTGATCCTCAAGGGCATCTCGCATCCCGACGACGCGCGCCGGGCCATCGACCTCGGCGCCGACGGCATCTACTGCTCCAATCACGGTGGGCGCCAGGCCAACGGCGGGCTGAGCGCGCTGGAAACCCTGCCCGAGGTCGCCGCCGCGTGTGACGGCCGGGTGCCGGTGCTGTTCGACTCCGGCGTGCGTTCGGGAGCCGACGTGGTGAAGGCGCTCGGACTCGGTGCGACGATGGTCGGTATCGGCAGGCCCTACGTCTACGCGCTGGCCTTGGGCGGGGTACGCGGTCTGGTGCATCTGCTGCGGGCCTACGCCGCCGAGGCCGACCTGCTGCTGGCAGTCAACGGCTACCCCGATGTGGCCGCCGTGCGCGCCAACATCCGCCCGAGCATCCACGGCAACGCCACCCGCGGCTGAGGTCCTCGGCCCCCAGAATCCGCTCCCGGGGCGGGTTTTGGGGGCCGGTCCACGGCCTCGGCCGGAACTTGTCGGTGGGGTGCGGCATCATCAGGGGCACACCACGCTCTAGCACGCACCAACCTCCCGGAGTCCACGATGTCCTCGCCGAGCACCAAGTCCGCATCCCGTCGATCAGCTCCTCCGGTCCTGTCCGAGGCCGAGCTCGCGCGCATCGCAGGCGAGCTGGCCGAGGGCAAACCTCCGATGGTGTGGTTCACCTCTGCGGCCGTCGGCATCGAGGAGGGCAAGTCCGGCAAGATCGTCGCGCTCGGTGACCCGGCCGACGGCGACTTCCTGCAGGTGCGCCCGACCGGTTCCAAAGACGTGCTCTCGTTCGGCCCGAGCGAGGTGACGCTGACCAAGCCGGCCCGCGGGACTACCGTTGCGCCCGGCGGCGCCAAGCCCGCCACGCACCACGTTCCCGAGCCGAGCAACCGAAAGGACACCCCCGTGACCCAGCCCTCGTCTCCGCCGAGTGCCGCGCCGAAGCCCGCCGCGCCGCGTTCGCTCGCGCCCGTGCCCGACGAGGCCGCCGCCGCCGCGAAACCGGCGGCGCCGCGTCCGGCCAAGGCCACGGCGGCGCGCAAGCCCAAGGCGCCCGAGGTCACCGTCACGCTCACCGGCACCGCCGACGGCGAATGGACCGTCGACGTCGTGAACGGCAAGAAGCGCAGCGTCAAGGGGCTCGCGGTGAACAGCGGCGCGGTCGCCCAGGCGGCCAAGATCCTGCACCCGGAGGTCGAGGAAGTGGTCGCCGGAATCCTGGAAGCCGCGCGGGAGGTGCAGCAGGCCAAGGTGGCTCAGCTGCAGGCCGAACTGGAGGCGGCCAAAAGGCTGCTCGCCGAACTAGGGGACTGACACCTCACACCGCCGTACTCGTCGGGTCGGCGGCGCGGCGCAGCGCCCGCCGGAAGCCCGGCCGGTGCATGTCGTCGTGAAAAGTCAGGCCGAGGCGGTGTTCCTTGGCGTGATACATGGCCGCGTCGGCCTCGCGGATCAGGTCGTAGACGGTGGTGTCGCTGGGCCGGGTGCGCACGCACGCCACCCCGATACTGGCGGTGATGGGGATTTCCCCGCAGCTCAGCTCGAAGGGCCGCACGAACGCGCCGAGCAGATGTTCGGCGAGAACTGCCGCCTCGGCGCGGGTGCGTGGAGACAGGACGACGAATTCGTCGCCTCCGTAGCGTGCCGTCACATCGGTGCGCCGCGCCGTGCGACGGATGCGGGACGCGGCCCGCGCGATCAGCTCGTCGCCGATCGCGTGGCCGTAACTGTCGTTGACCATCTTGAAGCCGTCGAGGTCGATGAACAACAGGCACAACGGCTTTCCCGCCCACTGCGTGCGCAGCCGCTGCGGTGCGCGCAGCAGTGCGGCCCGGTTGAGCAGTCCGGTGAGCACATCGTGGTCGGCCCGGTACTGGGCGCGGCGCTCGCTGAACTGACTGCGGGCGATGGCGCGTTCGCTGCGCACGAGCACCCCGACCAGCAGCGAGGTGAGCAGCAGGCAGATCACCATCCGGTCGCCCATGCCGAGGTCGGTGCCGACCACGCTCATCAGCGAGGCGCCGACCAGCGCCACCGCGATCACGCCCGCCCGCCTGCGCGACCGGTGCGGATGGGCTTCGGCGCCGTCGCGGCTCACGTCCATCGTCGGGTGCAGCGCGGCCAGCCCCGCCAGCAGATAGGCCAGCTGGTGCGGCACCAGACCGAATGGATTCTGAGTCGCGAGAAAGCCTGCCGCCGAAAGGCTTTCGACCACTCCGGAGACCAGCACCGCGAGCAGTGCCACATGCAGCAGCCGCAAGGCGATATCCGACCGGGCGACGGTGACGAGCGAATGCGCCAGCGCCGTGAGCAGCAGCGCGTCGATCACCGGGTAGCTCACGGCGATCACCGCGTCGAGACCGGTGTTGTGGCGCAGAATCGGCGAGATCAGGAACGTCCACGACGTCAGGAGCGCGCTGATCCCGATGAGGGTCGAGTCGAGCCAGGAGTCGCACGCACCGGCGAGCCTGCGCGGCTGCAACCAGCCGACAGCCGCCAGCGCGAGGCACACGTAGGCGGCCAGGGTGCTCAGATCGTCGGCCGGGTGCCAGGTGGTGTGCGTGTCCAGTTCACGGATCGTGGTGCCCGCGGCGAAAAGGGGGATGGACGTGGCGAGCAGACACCACGGCAACCGGTTGGCGGGCCGGAACCGGCGCAGGCCGACGCCGATCATCGTCAGACTGCCCGCGGCCACGATCAGGAGCAGCAGGAACGACAGGGGCCGCCCGCCGAGCAGTGGTGCGATCGCGATGACACCCACCGCGCCGAGCGAAGGCGTCCACCAGCGCGTACTACCCCGATGTGCTGTGCCGACCTTCATCAGATCCCCCTCGATCCGCCGCGGCGCGCCGATGAAACGTGGAGCCGGGAATTCGGTTCGGGGTGTCGGCCGAGGAGCACCGAGTGTCGTTGTCCGAGTGGAATTCCCGGCCGGCGGGCGCGCCGACGCTGAAAAACCTTTACAACTGAGTCGATCATGACACGTCCCGCGCCGTCGCGATGGGGATTCGGCTGCCGCATGGGTAGACGGTGTTTGATGGTCTGCAGGGGTGGTGATCGGGGGGCGGTGAGAAGGGAGTGTGGGTGGACAGGTGGATCGCGCCGGGCCGGGTCAACATCATCGGCGAGCACACCGACTACAACGACGGTTTCGTGCTGCCGATCGCGTTGTCGCTCGGGGTGGTGTGTGCGGCCGGGGCCCGTACGGACGGCCGGGTGCGGGTGGGGTCGGCGCAGCGGCCGGGTGAGGACGTCGAACTGGCCCTCGACGATCTTGCCGGGCAACGGGATCAGCTGCCCGGCTGGGCGCGTTATCCGCTCGGTGTGGTGGGCGAGTTCGTCGCGGGTGGGCGCCCGATCACCGGGGTCGATCTCCAACTCGACGGCACGGTGCCGATCGGTGCGGGCCTGTCGAGTTCGGCGGCGTTGTGTTGCGCGGTGACCATAGCCCTGCGTGACCTGTTCGCGCCCGGCCTCGACGACCGGGCGATGGTGCGGATCGCGCGGGCGGCCGAGAACGGTTTCGCCGGTGTGCCGACCGGCATCCTCGACCAGTCCGCCGCCATCCTGTGTACCGAGGGCCACGCCCTGTTCCTCGATGTGCGTGCCTACCTGAACGGCGAAGCCGGTGCGGTGGAACAGATCCCGTTCGACCTGCGGGCCGCGGGGCTGGCGCTCATCGTCGCCGACACCGGTCACCCACACGACCTGGCCGACGGCGGCTACGCCGAGCGCCGCAACGAATGCGCGGCCGCCGCCGCCGTCCTCGGCGTCCACGCGCTGCGTGACGCCACCGAGCTGAACATGGCCCGGCTGCACGATCCGGTGCTGCGCCGCAGGGCGACCCACGTCGTCACCGAGAACGATCGCGTCCTCGACGTGGTCTCGCGGTTGCGTTCCGGCGCCGACCCGCGTGCCATCGGTCCGCTGCTCACCGCCTCCCACCGGTCACTGCGCGACGACTTCGAGGTCTCGACACCGGCGCTCGACCTCGCCGTCGACGCGGCGCTCGACGCGGGCGCCTACGGTGCGCGGATGGTCGGCGGCGGTTTCGGCGGCAGCGTGCTCGCCCTGGTCGAACGCGCCGATGCCGACCGGATCGGTGCCGCGATCGGTCGGCGCTTCGCGGCGGCGGGCCTGGCCGCGCCACGGGTGATCACGGCCGAACCGGGGGCGGGCGCCCGCAAACTGGATTGAACGGTTGCCCAATTGTTCACCCGTTTCGGGTGTGACGCGGGGCACAATCACGCACAGTGGTACCAACCGAAAACAGTTCGGCGGGCGTCGCAGCCCGCGCCGTGTGAACGACGCTCTACGCCGCCCGGTTCCCACTCCAGGAGGGATCCACTGTGCCGCTTGCTCATTCGCCCTCGGTCGTGCTCGATGCCTCGTCGTCGCTGCGGTTGGACGCGGCTCCGGTCGATTACGCGCTTGTCGCCCTGTATTTCGTCTTCGTCCTCGGTATCGGCCTGATCGCGCGCAGCCGGGTGTCCTCCAGCGTCGACTTCTTCCTGTCCGGCCGGTCGCTACCCGCCTGGGTGACAGGCCTCGCCTTCATCTCCGCCAACCTGGGCGCCGTGGAGATCATGGGCATGTCGGCCAACGGTGCCCAGTACGGCTTCCCCACGTTCAACTACTTCTGGATCGGCGCCGTGCCCGCCATGCTGTTCCTCGGCGTGGTGATGATGCCGTTCTACTACGGCTCGAAGGTGCGCTCGGTACCGGAGTTCATGCGCAGGCGCTTCGGCACCGGCGCGCACCTGGTGAACGCGCTGAGTTTCGCCGTGGCGCAGGTGCTGATCGCCGGGGTGAACCTCTACCTGCTCGGCACCATCCTGAACGTGCTGCTCGGCTGGCCGCTGTGGATCTCGGTGGCGGTCGCCGCGGTGATCGTGCTGTCGTATGTCACCCTCGGTGGGCTGTCGGCCGCGATCTACAACGAGGTGCTGCAGTTCTTCGTCATCGTCGCCGCGCTGCTGCCGCTCACCCTCGTCGGGCTGCATCGGGTCGGTGGTTGGGACGGGTTGCAGGACAAGGTGAGTGCGTCACCGGGCGGCGCCGACCAGCTGCACACCTGGCCGGGCAACGCGATGAGCGGCTTCACCGACAATTTCGCCTCGATCATGGGCATCGTGTTCGGTCTCGGCTTCGTGCTGTCGTTCGGCTACTGGACAACCAATTTCGTGGAGGTCCAGCGGGCCCTCGCCACACATTCGATCGCGGCCGCACAGCGCACGCCGATCATCGGCGCCTACCCGAAGATGTTCATCCCGCTGATCGTGGTGATCCCCGGCATGATCAGCGCGGTCCTCGTCCCGCAGATGATCGAGTACAAGCAGCAGGTCGCCGCGAACCCGGACTTCGAGGGCGATGTCACCTACAACCAGGCGCTGCTGTTCCTGATGAAAGAGGTACTGCCCAACGGGTTGCTCGGGGTGGGGCTGGCCGGTCTGCTCGCGGCGTTCATGGCGGGCATGGCGGCCAATATCTCCGCGTTCAACACCGTGTTCAGCTTCGACCTGTGGCAGCAGTACGTGTGCAAGGACCGGTCCGACGGCTACTACCTGCGGGTCGGCAGGCTGGCCACGGTCGGTGCGACGGTGGCGGCGATCTTCACCGCGTTCATCGCGGGCGGGTTCAGCAACATGATGGACTACCTGCAGACGCTGTTCAGTTTCTTCAACGCGCCGCTGTTCGCCACCTTCATCCTCGGCATGCTGTGGAAGCGGATGACGGCGGCAGCGGGCTGGATCGGCCTGGTTAGTGGCACGCTGGCCGCCATCGTGGTGTTCGTGCTCAACGAGACGGGGGTGACTTCGCTGTCGGGGCAGGGCGCCAGTTTCGTCGCCGCGGGTGTGGCCTTCGTCGTCGATATCGTCGTCAGCGTGGCGGTGACGATGGTGACCCGGCCGAAGCCGGCCGCCGAGCTGGTGGGCCTGGTGTATTCGGAGACCCCCAAGGCGCTGCGCACCGACGCCGACGCCGACTCGCTGCCCTGGTATCAGCGCCCGGTCCTGCTCGCCGGGATCGCGCTCGTGCTGGTGGTCGCGCTCAATATCGTCATCGGATAAGGAGTCGTCGCAATGCTTTTCGATATCCGCACCATCATCGGTGCCCTGCTCGGCCTCTACGGTGTGGTGCTCGTGGCCACCTCACTGCTGCAGGACTCCGCCGCCCAGGAGGTGAAAACCGGTGGGGTCGACGTAAATCTGTGGGCCGGGCTCGGAATGGCGGGAGTGGCAGTGATATTCGTCGGCTGGGCGCTGCTGCGTCCCGTGCAGGTGCCCGAAGTGCCCGAACAGACACTGGAGGACTTCACTCACTAGGCCTCGATCGTGCCGGGAATGCCGTCCTGCACGACGAAACTGGCACGGGTGCTGATGGGCGCGCCCGGCGAACGCACGTACGGCACCACCCGGAAGTCGTTGCGCCACAGCTCATGGTCGAGCTCGACCCGCACATAGCCGCGTTGCTTGTTGTAGAACCGCATGTGCGGATTGGCGGCCAGCAGGGCACGGCCGGTGTCGGGGAAGTCCTCGCCGTCGCCGCCCGTGCTGATCGAGGTTCCCGTGAATTCGGTGGCAACCACCGGTGATTCGGGATCGGTGTAGTCGCGGTGCAGGTCGGCGACGTAGTTCTCGTGCCGGTCACCGGTGATCACCACCAGGTTGGCCACGTCGTGGTCGACCGCGGCGCCGAGCACGGCATTGCGGTCGGCGATGTAGCCGTCCCAGGCGTCGGTGCCCAGCAACAGATCCGGGCCGGGATCGTAGTCGGATTCGGCCATGGCGACCTGGTTGCCGAGGATCTGCCAGCGCGCGGTGGACGCGGCGAAACCGTCGACGAGCCAGTCACGCTGGGCCGCACCGAGAATCGAGCGGCCGGTGGAGTACCGGTCGGTGCAGTCGAGCACCGCTTTGCCGTCGCCGCAGGCCTGTTCGTCGCGGTACTGCCTGGTGTCGATCATGGTGAATTCGGCCAGGTCACCGAAGCGGTAGCGGCGATGCAGGCGGATCGAGGAACCCGACGGGAGCTGTGCCAGGCGCATCGGCTGATGCTCGTACATCGCCTGGAACGCGGCGGCTTTGCGGCGCCGGAACAGGAACGGCAGGCGGTGCACGTCGTTGCCGAGGCCGGGGTGCTCACCGGCCCAGTTGTTGTCGAGTTCGTGGTCGTCGAAGGTGACCAGCCAGGGGAACGCGGCGTGGGCGGCTCGCAGTGGCGCTTCGGCCTTGGCCTGGGCGTAGCGCAGCCGGTATCCGGCGAGGTCGACCGCCTCGCCCTCGAGCTGCGGCGGCAGCTTCACGCCTCGCCGGGCGACCACCCACGAGGACTCGTAGATGTAGTCGCCCAGGTGGACGACGAGGTCGAGGTCCTCGGCGGCCATGTGCTCATAGGCGGTGTAGTAGCCCGAGCTCCACGACTGGCAGGAGGCGAACGCGAATCGCATCCGCTGCGTCGGCCGGTCCGGCGGCGGCGCGGTGCGGGTGCGCCCGACCGGCGAGATGGCCGAGCCCGCGCGGAAGCGGAAGTAGTACCAGCGATCCGGTGCCAGGCCGGTCACCTCGGGATGCACGCTGTGGCCGAGCGCGCGGGTGGCCACCGCCGAACCCCGGACGACGACCTTGGTGAATCGTTCGTCCTCGGCGACCTCGTAGTCGACCGTCACCGGGTCGACCGGCATGCCGCCGTACCCGTCGGGGGCCAGCGGGTCGGGGGCGAGCCGGGTCCACAGCACCACACCGTCGGGTGTCGGTTCGCCCGAGGCCACGCCGAGGGAGAACGGTTCGCCCAGGAAACGGGGTGCGGGAAACGGTGCGCTGCTCGCCGCCGACACCCCGACCGCCGCCACGATCGACCCGGCCGCGCCGTATCGGAGGAACTGCCGCCGGTCGATCGCCATGACCCGATCCTAAGCATCCCGCGCCGGGCGGACCGGGCACGCGGGGAAAGCACTGGTTGCCCGGCCGAAAGCGGCTGTCGGCGAGGCGGTTTCACCTCGCCGACAGCGCACTCAGCTGTTCGGGTAGGCGCGGGCGGCCAGGCCGAGCGCCACGTCGATCAGGAAGAACCCGAGCAGACTGAGCCCGAGCAGGGGTACGAACCACCCGATCACCACGGCCGCCGCGACGAGCGGAATCGTGATCCACAGCGACGTCTTGCGCAGTACTCCGCGCCGTGGTGGCAGCGGCAACGAGCCCGCGTGGGTGGGTCGCCGCTGCCACCACATCCGGTAGCCGAGGACGATCATGACCACGAGACCGAGCATGATCGCCAGCAGCAACAGCTGGTTGACCAGGCCGAACAGCAGCCCCATGTGGAAGGCGATACCCCAGTTGGTGAGCTTGGCCATCAGCGGCCAGTCGGCGTAGGCGAGTCGATCGGTGACTGTGCCGTTGCCGTCGACCGCGACCGAGTCGATCGTGTAGGTGCCCGGCTTGCGTAGCTCCTTGACACCGAAAGCGGCGTCCGGTTCCGCCGGAACACTGATCTCGGCGGCCTGGGTGATGCCGTTGGCCCGCGCGACCTCGTATACCCGGTCGAGTTGTGCGATCCGGAGGTGCTGATCGGCCGGTGCCGGTGTGGTGCCGCCGCCGCTGTGGTGGTCGCCGCCGGTCGTCGCCGGTGCGGCCGCGCCGGGGAGTGCCACGCTCACCGCCGGGGTGGTCCAGCTCATTTCCTCGCGCAACTTCGTCACGTTCTCACCGGCATAGACCGACCAGGTCAGACCCGTCGCCGACAGCAACAGGATCACCGGAAGCGTCCACACACCGATCGCGCCGTGCCAGTTCATCTTCCGGCGTTTCGCTTGCGAGAGATCCGGTGCCACCAGCCACCGCGCACCGTTGCGTGCACGACGCTTGCGCACCCGGTTCACCCACAGCACCAGCCCGAACAGGGCGATCACCCACAGCCACGAGGCCGCGAGTTCGCTGTAGAGCCGACCGGGTTCGCCCAGGTGCAGGCTCCGGTGGAACTCGCTGAGCCAGGCCCGCAACGGCAGCGCGCCACCACTGCCGTAGACGACGGCCTCGCCCACCGGTTGGGCAGTGTGCGGGTCGACGAACACCGAGAGGCGTTCGGAATCGCCCAGCGCGGGATCGTTGAACAGCACCCGCGTGGTTTCCCCGTCGGCCGCGGCCGGGGCGACGGCCACCAACGCGAGGTCGGGCTTGCCGGCGACCGCCGCGCCCACCTGCGCCGACAATGCTCGATCCGGCCCGGAGGTCTGCACCTGGAGCAGATCCCGCGACACGAACCCTTCGATCGTCGGCGCGATCGCGTACAGCGCGCCGGTGAGTGCCGCGATCAGGATGAACGGGGCGACGAAGAACCCCGCGTAGAAATGCAGCCGCATGGCCAAGGGAGCGACCCGCATCCCGCGCCGTGCGCGAGGTGTCCGCTCACCGTCCCCGACCGAACTCTCGGCCGGACGAATATCGGTAATACTCATCATCATTCGTTTCTGAAGTAGTGAAACCCGGTGCTCACTATCGCGAGCAGCAGCCACCGCACGAGCGTTCGCCGAAGCAGACATCGGCAGTCGCACAGAATCAGCCACGACATCCGCGCCGGAAGACACGAGCTACCGTGGCTTTCGTCGGCGTGCTCCGCGAACACGAGGTCTGTCGGGCACGAGCCCACCGAACCGCTTCGAGCGGCATGCCTCGGCCGCCGCTGCGTGAGCCACAGTGGTCGACGTCGCGAGGCGAGCTGCCAGCCGCCGGCCACGATGAACCGCCAGACCAGAGCCGCGCGAGCGCACCGACCACCGCGATCACGGCGAGCGGGCGCGCACGAAGCCGGTCGGCGGGCGAGACTCATAGCCGCCGAGCACGGGTGCATGCATTGGTGACCAGTGCACGAGATCGCGCGCACCGGGGAAAAGGTCAGAAGGCGAAGGCGAGAGGCGGGGCTCGGGTGCGCAGTGATCGCGCGGTGAGGACGCGCAGGATGACGCGGTCGCGGTGGGTCAGGCGCAGCGGCGCGCGACCGGGAATGCGCGGGGCGCGGTAGCGCTGGGGTAGGGCGCGGGCCAGCAGGGCGCCCGCGGCGCGGTAAGCGGCTTCGGCGCCGATGACGACCACCGCGGCGAGGACGGCCGCGACGGTGTGGGCCGTGAGCATGCCGAGGCCGAGCGAATCCTCCACGTGGTGTCCGTGACCGGACCAGCTCATCGTGGTGTGACCCACGAGCTGACCACCCAGCAGCACCACCGCGAGCCCGAGCGCACCGTGACGCACCGGCCCGGCCACCAGCGCGCCGACCACCGCCGACACGGCCGCCAGCAGCACGACCGTTGTGCTGCCGGGCATCGCGCTCCCGGCGGCCAGCCCGTGGGCGGCCAGCGACAACGCACCCGACATCGAGCCCGCACAGGCACCGCGCACGCGCGCGCCGAGGGCACGCGACGGCGCGGACGCCTGCCGGAACTCGATGATCACCGGCCGATGATAAAGCACCGCCGAGACAGGTCCCGACGGTGCGACGGGATCACTGCCCGTCGATGTCCATCTCGATCAGCGGCTTGCGCAGCAGTTTGCCGGTCGCGTTGCGGGGGAGTTCGTCGAGGAAGATCACTTCGCGCGGCACCTTGTAGCGGGCCAGGTTCTGGCGCACGAAGTCCTTGATCTCGTCGGCATCCCGGGCGGAGTCGGGCCCGGGCACGACGAAGGCGCGCAGACGCTTCCCGTAGTCGCGGTCGTCGACACCGACCACGGCCGCTTCGAACACATCGGGCCGGCCCGCGATGAGGTTCTCCACTTCGAGTGGGAAAACGTTCTCACCGCCGGACACGATCATGTCGTCGTCGCGGCCGTCGATGTAGAGCAGGCCGTCTTCGTCGAAATGGCCCACGTCGCCGCTGGACATCATGCCGTCGACCATTTCCTTGGTCCGGCCGTCGGTGTAGCCGGTGAAGGCGAAACCGTTGTCCACGAAGATGGTCCCGGTGACGTTCGGCTCGGTGATCGGCTTGCGGTTCTCGTCGAGCAGCACGATGCGGATACCGACCGGCGGCTTGCCCGCGGTGGTCGGCGACTTGCGCAGATCCTCGGGAGTTGCCACGGTCATCACCGCGCATTCGGTGGAACCGTAGAGGTTGTAGAGGCTGTCGCCGAAGTAGTCCAGGCAGCGGGTCACCACATCGGGTGCGATGGCCGAGCCCGCCGCGAAGATCACCTTGATCGTGGACGGGTCGTACTTCGCCAGGATCTTCTCGTCCAGGTCGAGGATGCGCTGCAGCATCGTCGGGACGACGACCAGCGAATCCGCCCGGTACTTCACGATATTGGCCAGGGTCTGTTCCGGGTCGAACTTGCGCTGCTGGAAGATCACCCGGTTGCCCAAGGCCAGCCCGAGGGTGAACTGCGACAGACCGGTGCCGTGGAAGATCGGCGCCGCCATGATCATCGTGCCGTTGTAGGGCAGCGGCACCCGGTCGACGAACTGGGCCGACGCGAACGGGCTCACCTTGTCGCGCGGCGCGCCCTTGGGAGTGCCGGTGGTGCCGCTGGTCAGGATCACCATGCCGCCCGGCTTGCTCGGCGGCGTCAGCGGTTCCACCGAGCGCCCCGAGATCAGCGATTCGACCGTCGGGATCGACGGATCCACACCGTGCGCCTCGTCGACCCAGGTCAGGATGCGCGGGATCTCGGCGGGAATGGCGCTCATGAGATCCATGAACTCGCTGTCGTGCAGCACCGCCTTGACCTTCTCGCGGGTGGCCACATCGGCGAACTGCGGTTTGGCGAAACCGGTGTTCATCAGGACCGCGCGCACGCCGAGCTTGCCCGCCGCGAGCAGGCTCAGCACCATGCCACGGTGGTCGCGCGCCAGCACCGCGATGACATCGCCCTCGCTGATGCCGCTTGCGCGCAGCCCGCGGGCCAACGCGCTCGACTGCTCGTCGAGCAGCCCGAAGGTGAGCTCACCGCGTTCGTCGACGATCGCGCCCGCACCGGGTCGCGTCTGGGCGGCGTGCATGACCACACCGGCGAACGGGCCGAATTTCGACACATTGCGGAACGAGCGCGCGGCATGGTCGAGGCGCAGGGGGTTGAACAGCTTGCGGTCGACCATGACCTTGACGCCGAGGGCGAAATCGCCCGCACGCCGAGCCGTGCCGCCTAGCGCGGGCAGAGACAGAGACATCGAACAGCCTTTCGGCAGACCGAGCCCGCGTCACCGCGGGGCCGGACCGCGTCTTCGAGATCCAGTGCTGGTGCTAACAATAGCAAGCACGGGGCTCTTACTGTGTCGCCCGTCTCAGCCCTGAGACATCACTGTGACACCTCATAGTCGATGAGCACCCGGCGCAGGATCTTGCCGGTGGCATTACGGGGCAGTTCCTCGACGAACACCACCTCGCGCGGCACCTTGAAGCGGGCCAGGTTCTCCTTCACGTGCGCCTGCAGCGCGCCGGCGTCGGGCGTCTGGCCCGGCTCGGGGACGACGAAGGCGCGCAGGCGCTTTCCGAACTCGGGGTCGTCGACGCCGACCACCGCCACATCGAACACCTGCGGGTGCTCGATCAGCAGGTTCTCCACCTCCTGCGGGTAGACGTTCTCGCCGCCGGAGACGATCATGTCGTCGTCGCGGCCGTCGACCATGAGCAGGCCGGACTCGGTGAAATGGCCCATGTCGCCACTGGACATGAAGCCGTCGATGATCTGCTTGTGCCTGCCGTCGGTGTAGCCCTCGAACGGGGCACCGCTGCGCACGAAGATCCGGCCCTTGGCGCCGGGTTCGCGGACCGGCTGGTCGTTCTCGTCGTAGAGGCGGACCTCGCAGGTGATGGGGGAGCGGCCGACCGTGCCCGGCGCCTCCGCCAGCTCGGCGGGGTTGGCGATGGAGGCGATGGCGACCTCGGTGGAGCCGTAGAGGTTGTAGAGCACCGGCCCGAACACCTCGGTGGCCCGGATGCACAGCTCCGGGGTGAGCGCCGACCCGGCGAACAGGATGACCTTCAGCGACGACAGGTCGTACTTCGCCCGGACCTCGGCGGGCAGCTCGGTCATCCGGTGCAGCATCGTCGGCACGCAGACCAGCATCTCCACCTTGTGCTCGGCGATCGAGGCCAGCGTGGCCTCGGCGTCGAAGCGGCGCCGCATCACGATCTTGTTCGACAGGATGGTGCCGACCAGCCAGGTACCGAGACCCGTGCTGTGGAAGATCGGCGAGACGATCATCATCACGCCGCGCTTGGGGAAGGGCACCCGGTCGACGAACTGCGCGGTGGCCATCGGCGTCACCTTGGTGCGCGGCGCGCCCTTGGGCAGGCCGGTGGTGCCGCTGGTGAGGATGATGAAACCGCCCGGCTTGCTCGGCGCGGGCAGCGGCTCGGCGGAGTTGGCGGCGATCAGGTCGTCGAAAGTTGTTGCACCGGCGGGGATCTCGGTGCCCTCGTCGACCCAGGTGAGGTAGCGCGGCAGGTCGGCGGGCAGGGCGTCGAGCAGGCCGAGGAACTCGCTGTCGTGCAGGACCGCGCGCACCTTCTCGCGCTCGCACACCTCGGCGAACTGCGGTTTGGCGAACCCGGTGTTCATCAGCGCGATGCGCGCCCCGAGCTTGCCCGCCGCGATCATCGACATGATGAGACCGCGATGGTCGCGAGCCAGGACCGCGATCACCATGCCCTCGCTGATCCCGGCCGCCTGCAGACCACGGGCCACCGCCGTGGACTGGTCGTCGAGTTCGCGGTAGGTGAGTTCCCCGCGTTCGTCGGCCAGGGCGACTTGTTCGGGGGCGACGCGGGCGGAGTGCCGGACCAGGGTGGCCTGCGGGCCGTAGATCTTGGACTCTTTCATCGTCCGCAGGGTCTCGAGCGGTTTCGTGGGATCGGAGACGCCACGCGAACGCAGAACACCGAGGGCTTTCACCGTTTCGAGAAGATGGGCCACGCTCACTCGTCTACCTCCACACATTGTTGGTCTTCGCTGCTCACGGTAGCAGTGTGGTGGCCTGCGTCACAGTGGTAAATCAGGACAATTGGGACAATTCCCAATCATCGCTGCGCGCTCGCCAACGCGGCGAGCAGCGGAACAAGCCTGCCCTCGGGCACCTCGAAGCGGCCGAGACCCGCGGTCTGCAACCAGCCGACCGCCGCCAGTTGGCGCAGATGCTGATAGATCTCGGCCGAGGTGCCCAGTTCGGCGATGGCCGCCAGGTCCGCGGCGGTGCGGCGACCGTACACGATCTCGCGCAGCAGCCGCAGGCGAACCGGATCGGCAAGGGCGGCAAGGCAATTGGCTGCTTCGATGGTCCAGATGTCGCCGACGATGGCATCGGTGGCGTACTGCGCCTGCCAGTCCACCCGCTCACCCGTCGGCAGCTTCAGCGCGCCTGCCAGCAGGACGCCGCCGTTGCGGTCGCCCGCGTCGTCGAATTCCGCGCGCAACCGCGCCACCGCCCACGGCAGCCGCTCGTCGGTGTGCGGGGTGCCTTCGAGGGCGGCGACCCGCCGCTCCAATGCCTCGAGTCGCTCGTCCAGATCCACGCGGTCAACCTACGCCACCGCCGGATCCGCTGTTGCCCCGACGCGAACACCCCGGGACCATGCGGACCCGGGGTGTCGTTGTCGGTGCGAATCAGCGCGTGACGGCGCCGAACGACGGCTGCTGGATGTGGCCGAGCCGGTAGGCGTAACCGTCGGGCTGGCCGGCGTCGGGCCAGCGGTGCCACAGGCTGCCGTACACCGCGGCGACGATCAGGCCGCCGCCGGTGTTCAGCGGCGCGGTGCGGATGGTGGTGTCGACGGGGACGTCCATGTGCTCGGTGAGCACGGCGGTCCCGCTCTGCCCGTTCGACAGGTTCAGCCACATCACCTCGAGCTTGGCGCCGTTCTGATTCGGCGAGATGGTGCCCGGTCCGCCGAAGAAGCCGAAGCGGAAACCGTCGACATCGAGCGCGATACCCGAGCCGTACACGCCGGGACCGCCACCGTTCTGGCCGATATCGGAGGTGGCGGGGATCTGGAACGGCTGGGCCGGCAGGGCGACATCGACCGTGCCGTCGGCGACGAGCTGGTCGAGGGCGGCGAGCGCGCCGGGGTTGCCAGCGACGGAGGTACGCAGCTGGGACACGGCGGCAGCCACGTCGACGGTCTGGGTCTCGGTGGGTTCGGCGACGGCGGGGCCGGCGAAAACAATGGCGGCGGCGACCGAGGTCGCGGCTACCGCGGTGGTGAAACGACGCATGAAACTCTGCATAACCAGCTCTCCTAGAGTGTTCCTGGTACAGCTTTTCCTGTCGCTGGCACCGTAACGGAGACCTGGATCACGTTTATCGGCCGCCCCCGCGAAAATACAGTTCAGGGCATCGGGGCGACGTGCACCTTGTATCCGCGATACAACTCGGGTTTCGCGGTGAGCACCGGCATGTCGAGATTCTGCGCGGTGAAGACGACCGGGGCGATGAGCGGCCAATCGGTGTGATTGTCGGCGATGGGAACGGTGGTTCCCGTGCGAATGGCGCCGGCCGCGTCGAGATCGGCCCAGCGCACCGCGACGCGGTTGTCGAGCAGGCGGCCGAGTTCGTCGACATTGTCGACCGCGCGCATGGCGGCCATCAAGCTCACCGTCGGCACCACCATGATGCGGCGCTGCTGGGTGAACTGGCGCATGATGACCTGCCCGAACAGCGGGGACAGGGCAAGCGAGGTGAGGGCGGTGTGGTCGGCGACGCTCACCGGCGGCTCGCGCTCGTGCCGTCGAGCGCGCCCATCACCTTGCTCAGTTTCGCCTCCGCCTCGGCGATGTCTTCGGCGGAATGCTGTTTGATCCGGTCATCGAGCCTGCCGAGGATCTGTTCGCGCAGGTCGTCGTTGAAATAGGCGGGCGGCAATGCCGCGTGCCGCAACACTTCCGCCGGTACCACTGCGACCAATTCTTTCCCCTCCCTGGTGACGATCACCGGTCGTCCGCTCGCGGACACCCCGTCGAAAACACTACCGAGCTGACCTCGTAATTCGGTCAGCGGAACACTCTCGTAATCGGCCATATCCCACTGTACATCGCTGTGTACAGTGGGATACGGCGAATTCGACTCAGGCGGCCTTGCGGGCCGGTTCGCTGCGGTACCGGGTGACGGGACCGTCGATACCGAGCAGCCGCCACGCCAGGCGCGAAACCGGGTTCATCAGGCCGCTGTTGGTGGCCAGCGCACGCACATCGCCGAAGATATTGCGCATCATGGTCTGCGATTCCGGGTTCGACCAGTAGGCGTCGCGCATCACTTCGGCGGGGATGTCGAACTTCTCGACGAACTCCTTGGGCGGGGTCATGATCATGTCGAGCATGATCCGCATCGCGAGCGGGAACAGCACCGACAGCAGGGATTTGGTGACCACGTTCATGCCCGGCACGTTGCGGCGCAGGTACTCGTGCGCGAAGGAGATGTGGCGGGCTTCCTCGGCCACGTGGATCTGCATCACCCGGTGCACCATCGGATGCAGGTCCACACCGCCGCGCAGCAACGACTTCTGCAGGTGATCGATCGGTTCCTCGCCGCCGAGGATCATCGTGAAGAACAGCTCGGGGAAGTACTTGACCGCGGGCCAGATGATCATCGTGAGCTTGCGGTCGATCGTGCCCATGCCGATCACATCGCGGTAGCCGATGCGGTTGATCATCTCCTGGAACATCATCGTGTGGTTGCACTCTTCGGCAGCCTCGTGCGTGACGTACCGGAATTCCGGATCACCGTTGGGTACCGAGATCAGGTACTGCATCAGACCGCGGATGAGCAGCTGCTCGAAATCCAGGCCGACCTTGGCGATACCGGCCTGGCGCCACATCCCGATGGCGATCTGCTTCTCGAGCGGTTGCGCCCTGTACCAGGGGTGACGGCCGAGCGGGTCCTCGTCGGGCATGACCCAGCGCGGGTCGTCGCTGTGCACGGCGAACTCGGGCGAATCCCAATCGATGTCGACATAGGGATCGAAGTGCCGGTTCACCGAGCCTTCGGACAGGTTGCGCAGGATCTCGTGGTACTCGGGATCGGTCGCGGTGTTCTTGGCTGTCGACAGCATCAGCGGTGTCTCCTTCGTGTGGCGCAGCTCGCACGTTATATGAGACCCAGGGTCTCAGACAAGTGTCGACTCGCCGTAGGATGAGGCTGCTCCACGGAATCCGACCGCTCGCCGCGTACCGAAGGAGTGAGAACCCGATGGCTCGACTGACACCGGAGAAGGCCCGCTGGCCCGCACTGAAGGTCGACACCTGGTCCGATACCCGCGACACCCTGCACATGTGGTCGCAGATCGTCGGCAAGCTGAAGATGGCGGGCACGCCGCTGATCAACCATTGGTGGAACGTCACGTTCACGGTGAGCGCGCGGGGGTTGGCCACCGGCGCCATCCCGGTCGACGGCCGCATTCTCGACATCGAATTCGATTTCGCCGCACACGAACTCGTGCTGCGCACCAGCGACGGACGCCGGGCCACGCTCGCGCTGCGACCACGCACGGTCGCCGATTTCTACGCCGAGCTCGTCGAGGTGCTCGGACGCTTGGACATCACGGTCGATATCGAGGCCTCGCCGAACGAGGTCGACCCCGCGATCCCGTTCGCCGAGGACACCGTTCATCAGTCCTACGACGCCGATGCGGTCGGCGTCTACTGGCAGCAACTCGTGCAGGCGAATCGGGTGTTCCAGCTGTGGCGAGCAGGCTTCGCCGGAAAGTCCAGCCCGGTGCATCTGTTCTGGGGTTCGCTCGACCTGGCGTGTACCCGCTTCTCCGGGCGTAGCGCGCCGACGCATCCCGGCGGGGCGCCCAACTGCGCGAACTGGGTGATGGAGGAGGCGTATTCGCGTGAATGCGCCAGCGCGGGTTTCTGGCCCGGCGGCACCGAAGGCATGTTCTACGCCTACAGCTATCCGGCCCCCGACGGATATTCGTCGCGGCCCGCGGGGCCCGACGGCGCGCACTGGGACACGGCACTCGGCGAGTTCGTCCTGCCGTACGAGGTGGTACGTGAGTCGGACGACCCCGACGCCACCCTCCTGCACTTCCTCGATACGACCTACGCCGCCGCTGCCGATCTGGCCGACTGGGATCGGGCGCTGCTCGATGTGAACCCGTACCGCCTGGACCGCCGCCTCCACGCCGACGACGCGGCAACCATCTGAGGTCACTCCCGTTCGGCGGTCTTCTCCGCTGTTTCCCGGCGGTGCCGATAGAGCAGAATCCCCGCGGCGACCAGCCAGATCACCGCGTAGACGACCGCCCGCATCGCACTCCAGTTCGCGACGAGCAAACCGATCGCCGCGCCACCGGCTGCGCCGAGGATGATGACGGCATTCGGCTTCGAGTTCTTCCCCACGGTGGGAATCATCGCACGTCGATGAGTTTCGTGCGTTCGTGTCGTCGGTACCGGTAGCGAACGACGAATGGGAGACATGGTCATGGACGACGCGCAGGTGCAGAACTGGGTGCGAGCCGAACGGCTCGCCCTCGCCGACTTTCTCGAAGACCTCACCCCCGGCGAATGGGCCACCCCGTCACTGTGCCCGGGCTGGACGATCCACGACGTCCTCGCCCACGTCAGCACCACCGACACCCTGCGCGAGACCCTCGTTGCCGTCCTGCGCGCCAAGGGCAACTGGAACCGGATGAACGCCGAGCTGGCCACCACCCGCGCCGCCCGCCACACCCCGGCCGAACTGCTCACCGAACTCCGCGCCTTCGCCGACTCGACCCGCCGCGCACCCGGCGCGGGCGTCCTCGACCCCTTGGTCGACATCATCGTCCACGGCCAAGACGTGGCCCGCCCCCTCGCGCGCCCCTACGACACCCCCGTCGACCGCGTCGTCCCCGCCCTCGACTACGCCATCGCCAGCCGCTTCTACGGCGCCAAGAAACGTTTCCGCGCAACCCGATTGACCGCCACCGACACCGACTGGACCTACGGCGAAGGCCCCGAAGACATCAAAGCCCCTGCCATCGACCTCCTACTTCTCGCCACCGGTCGGCCGGCTTAGCCGACCGACCGCTTCATGCATGTTTTACAAAAAAGTGTCACACTTAAAGCTATGGCTACTGTTCCAGTTCGTGAACTCTCGCACCACACGGCTCGGTGTCTCGCGCTGGTGAAATCGGGGGAATCGGTGGACATCACCGAGCGTGGACGTGTTATCGGGCGCATCGTTCCGGTCGACCCGGATGGCGATGTGCGCTCCAGACTCATTGCGCAGCGCCGGGCACGTCCGGCTACACAAGGACGTGCTGAGTTGCTGGCGCAGCTGCGCCGTGGCTCGACCGACACCGATAGCGACAACGCTGTCAGCGCCGCCTTGCAGGATCTCAGGGACGGCGAACGCTACTGATGCTGTACTTCGACACGAGCGCGTTGGTGAAGCTGGTCCACCGGGAGGCAGAGACCGATGCGCTGCTCGATTGGCTCGGCGAGCGAACCGAGATGGCGTGGCTGACTTCAGCGCTGGCCGAGGTGGAACTCGTCCGGGCGGTCCGGGTGGCCGCGCCCGCGGATTTGATCAATGTGCCCGCCGTGCTGGCACGGGTGGACCGCGTGGAGATCGATCCGATTGTGCGGGCGGATGCCGCTGCGGTGTCACCGCCGTCGATCCGCTGCCTCGATGCGATCCATCTCGCGACCGCGCTGGAGCTCGCCGCCGATCTGACGGCATTGGTGACCTTCGACAAGCGCCTGGGCGAAGCGGCCGAAGCTGCCGGCTTGAACTGGGAGTCTCCGGGTTCGTCGAGGTGAGCTACGAATACGAAACCGGTGCGGATCTGCATGATCCGCACCGGTTTCGCTAACCGATCACTTCAGTTCGGCGCTGGTCTTGCCGAGGATGCGCCGGGCGACGATCAGCTGCTGGATCTGCTGGGTGCCCTCGAAGATGTCGAGGATCTTCGAGTCGCGGCCCCACTTCTCCAGGAGCAGGCGCTGCGAGTAGCCGAGCGCGCCTGCGAGTTCCACGGCCTTGAGGGTGACGTCGGTGCCGGTGCGGCCCGCTTTGGCCTTCGACATCGAGGCCTCGAGCGAGTTCGGCTTCTTGTTGTCGGCCATCCACGCCGCGCGCAGGGCGAGCAGGTAGGCCGCCTCGTAATCGGCTTCCATCCGCAGGAATTCGGCCGCCGCGGCGTGCTGGTTCATCGCGGGGGTGTCGTAGGAGATGTCGACACCTGCCTCGGTGAGGATGGTGCGCAGCTCCTCGAGCGCGGCGCGGGCGACACCGATGGCCATCGCGGCCACCAGCGGACGGGTGTTGTCGAAGGTCTGCATGACCCCGGCAAAACCCTTCTCCACGTTCACTTCCGGCGAACCGAGGATGTTGTCCTTCGGAATGCGGCAGTCCTGCAGCAGCAGCACCGCGGTGTCGGAGGCCTTGATGCCGAGCTTGTGCTCGAGCCGCGCCACCGAAAGACCCGGAGCGTCACGAGGGACGACGAACGACTTGATCGCCGCCCGGCCGAGGCTCTTGTCCACCGTCGCCCACACCACGATGTGGGTGGACCGCTCACCGGCGGTGACGAAGATCTTCTCGCCGTTGAGCACCCACTCGTCGCCGTCGAGCACGGCGGTCGTCGACACGGCCGCGGAGTCGGAACCGAAGGCGGGCTCGGTGATGGCCATCGAGGCCCACACCTTGCCGAACCGCTCCAGCTGCTCGTCGGTGGCCACCGCGGCGATCGCGGCATTGCCGAGGCCCTGGTAGGGGATGGTCAGCAGCAGGCCGACATCACCCCACGCGGTTTCGAGGGTGTTCATCAGCGACGACATGTTGCCGCCGTTGGCGTTGGCTGTCAGCAGGTCGGTGGCGGTGTCGCCACGGCCGCCGGAGGCGCCGCCGATCTGCTGGGTGCCCGAGTCGGCGAGGCCCTCGACCATGGCCGACATGGTGTCGAGTTCGACCGGGTACGCGTGCTCGGCGAGGTCGTACTTGCGCGAGATCGGGCGGAAGATCTGGGCGGCGACCTGGTGGGCCTGGTTGGCGCTCGCCTTCAGCTTCTTGGGGAGTTCGAGATTGATCATGGGAAGTCTCCTGGAAGGTAAGAAAAGCGGCCGCTACACCAGCACGATGCCCTCGGCGACGCCGATGGCACGAAGATCGCGATACCAGCGCTCGACCGGGTGCTCCTTGGTGAAGCCGTGGCCGCCGAGCAACTGCACACCGTCGAGGCCGATCTGCATGCCCTTGTCGGTGGCGAGCTTGCGCGCCAGCGCCGCCTCACGGGCGAACGACAGGCCCTGCTCCGCGCGCGAGGCGCCGCGCAGGGTGACCAGGCGCAGACCGTCGAGCTCGATCGCGATATTGGCGACCATGAACGCCACCGCCTGGCGGTGCGAGATCGGCTCGCCGAACGCCTCACGCTCGTTGACGTAGGGGATCACGTAGTCGAGCACGGCCTGACCGGTGCCGACCGCGAGCGAGGCCCAGCCGAGGCGGGCCAGCTGCACGGCGTCGGCGTACTCGGCCGCGCGGGCGGCGGCGTCACCGTCGCCGAGGATCGCGTCGGTGCCGACCGCGACGTTGTCCAGGATCAGCCGACCCAGACCGGCGGCGCGCAGACCCATGCTCGGGTCGGCCTCCACCACCAGGCCCGCCGCGTCGGACTCGACGATGAACAGCGCCGGGCGTCCGTCGAGCTCGGCCGCCACCAGGAACAGTTCGGCGTCGGCGGCCGCCGGGACCAGGCTCTTCACGCCGTTGAGGCGGTAGCCGCTGGGGGAGCGGGTGGCCTTGGTCTGCAGGGCGAACGGGTCGAACAGGGCGCGCGGCTCGCTGATGACCACCGAGGCCTGCGGCACGTTCTCGCCGGTGAAGGCGGGCAGGTAGGTGCGCTGCTGGGCGTCGGTGCCCCACTGCGACAGCGCGACCGCCACACCGCTCGGCGCGAGAATCGGCAGCGCGAGACCCATGTCGCCGTAGGCGAGGGCCTCGGCCACCAGCGAATTGGTGACCGCGCCGCGCTCGGCGGCCGCGCCCTCGAGCTCCTCGGGAACGTTGATCAGGGTGATGCCGAGTTCGGCGGCGCGATCGAGCAGATCGCGCGGGGCCTTGGCGGCCGCGTCGGCTTCGTAGGCGGCCGGGCGCAGAATTTCCCCGGCGAAATCCTTCACCGTCTCGACGATCATCTTCTGATCGTCGGTGGGGGTGAGGTCGAAGTAGTCCTTGGTCTTGGCCTCGTTGTCGGGTAGCCGCTTGGGCTCGCCGCCGCCGGTGACCTTGCCGAAGGTGCGGGTCGCCGCGCCGAGAGTCCGGAACCCGGTCTTGGTGCCCTCGTAGGTGATGCGTTCGATGGGTTTGCGCAGCTTGTACTTGCCGGCGAACTCCGACCCGGTCACGGTCGTCAAAGCGCGCATCGCAGCGCCCATCCAGTCCCGTTTGGGCTGGTTGAGGCCGACCGCGGACGTGTCGTTCGGACGTCGCTTCGTCGCGCTGTCTCGAGTGCTCATCATCACCTGATTTCCTCGGCTGTCGGGACGCTCCGTGGCCCCACTATCTTACTCTCCGGTAAGACTATCTTACTCCGGAGTAAGAAGTGCAAGGACGAACCGGGAAATCGCCGGATTCTGTCACGCTGCACAGGTGCGCGTCCTGGTATCGGTGTTCGCCCTCGTCCTGCTGGTGACCTCTGGCCGCTACGGCTATCACCGCGACGAGCTGTACTTCCTCGCGGCGGGTAGGCGGTTGGCCTGGGGCTATCCGGATCAACCACCGTTCGTGCCGCTTCTCGCGCGGGTGATGTCGGCGATCGACCCCGACGCGCTCTGGGTGCTCCGGCTGCCCTCGGTCGTCGCGGCGGCGGTGGTTGTCGTCTGCGCGGGCTGGATGGCGGGGGAGTTGGGTGGTGGGCGTGGTGCGCGGGCGCTGGCGGCCGCGGCGGTCGCGAGTGCGGCGCTGGTGCAGGGCGTCGGGCACTTGCTCACCACGACCGTGTTCGACCTCGCAGTGTGGTCGGTGGTGTGCCTGCTCGTGCTGAAACTGATTCACGCGCATGGGGACTCGTCGTCCTCGTCGGTAGTGGTCGACGGCGACACGACCGGTGATCCCCGCTGGTGGCTGCTGATCGGCGTGCTCGTCGGTGTCGGATTGCTGAACAAGGTGCTGTTGATCGTGCCGGTCGTGGCGCTCGTGGTGGCCCTACTGCTCACCGGGCAGCGAAAGGTGTTCGTCACCAGGCTCTTTCCGTGTGCCGTCGGCGTCGGCGCGCTGCTGACCCTGCCCTATCTGTGGTGGCAGGCGCGCAACGGCTGGCCGCAGTGGGAGCTGAGCCGGGCCATCGCGGGCGGATCGTCGGGGACCTCGGATTCCCCGATCATGTTCGTGCTCTTGCAGTTCGGTTTGTTCGGGCCGCTGCTGGTACCGCTGTGGGTCTACGGGCTGTGGCGGCTGTGGCATTCGCGGTACCGCGCCTTCGCGGTGGCCTACGTCCTGCTGTTCGTGCTGTTCCTCGTGACCGGCGGCAAGGCCTACTACCTCGGCGGGATGTATCCCGTGCTGCTCGCGGCCGGATCGGTCGGCCTGGCCGGTTGGCTCGGACATGCCGGAAAACGCTGGTTCGCAGCGACTTCCGTGATCGCGCTCAACGCGGTCATGTCCGCCTCACTGTTCCTTCCGGTGCTACCCATCGAGGCGATCCCACACTCGCCGACGCTGGCGATCAACTACGACGCGGGGGAAACCATCGGCTGGCCACGCTATGTCGAACAGATCGCCGCCGCCCATCCGCCCGGCGCTTCGATCCTCACCGCCAACTACGGCGAAGCGGGCGCCGTCGAACACTTCGGCACCGAATACGACCTGCCGACACCGCATTCCGGCCACAACGCCTACTGGTGGTGGGGTCCGCCGCCCGATACGGCGACGGAAGTCCTCACCGTCGGCATCGATCGCGAGCGGCTCACCGGGCTCTGTGCGAGCGTCGAACCCCGGGGCGTTCTCGACAACGGCCTGGGGATCGACAACGACGAACAGGGCGAACCGATGTTCCTCTGCGGCAATCCACTTCGTCCCTGGTCACAGGTGTGGCCGGAGCTGCGGAATCTCGGCTGACTCGCTCAGGTCGTGGGATTCAGAGCCCGTGCCGGTCCAGGAAGTCGGTCAGCAGCTTCTGCCACTCGTCGGGCCGCTCGACCATGACCACATGCCCGGCCGCGATCTCCGCGTATTCCGCGCCCGGGATCGCGGCGGCGAGGGTTCGTGAGTTCGCCGGGTCGACGAGCAGGTCGGCGGTGGTCGCCACGACGAGCGTCGGCACCGCGATCGCGGCGAGATCGGCGGTGGTGTCGACGGTTTCGACCAGCGCGGCCTGCGCGCGGGTCCCGCCGGGGATCGCGGCGGCGGTGTGGCGGACGACATCATCGACGACGGCGGCGGGCAGACCGTTCACGAAGTCGGTGGAAAAGCCGGTGAGCAGGACCAGGCGGGCGAACGCGTCGTGGGCGCCCCGGTCGAGGAGGTCCTGCCAGGCCTGCACGGCGAGGCGGGCGCGATGGTCGGGTGTGGCCAGGCCCGCGGTGAGCAGCAGCCCGGTGACTCGCTCGGGATGGCGGGCGGCGGCACGCACGGCCACCGCGGTGCCGAGGGAGAAACCGACGAGGGTGAAGGTCTCGACGCCCGCGTCGACAGCGGCCGCGACGAGCGCGTCGGCGAGGGCGTCGAGGGTCAACGGGGTGTCGTCGCCGGGGTAGTCCGAGGCGACCACGGTGTGACCGGCGGCGAGCGCGGGGATCACGGGGCCGAAATTGCTCTCGATGCCACCGCCCGCCCCGTGGGCGAGCACGATGCCGGGGCCGGAGCCGTGAACGGTGGTGTGCAGCGGAATTGTCGTCATGACGGCGACGTTAGGGATTGACATGGGTGTGAAGGTCAAGCCGAACGTGCCGATGATCACATGCTGATCGGCGAACTCGCGCACCGCACCGGGGTCGCCACCCGGCTGCTGCGCTACTACGAGGAACAGGGGCTGCTGCAACCGCGCCGCGACACCAACGGCTATCGCAGCTATCCCGAGGCAGCGGTGGCCCGAGTCGCCCGTATCCGCGACCTGCTGGCGGCGGGCCTGAACACCGAGGAGATCGCCGACCTGCTCCCGTGCGCCGAGCACGACGGACCGGTCCAGGCCTGCGAGAAATCGGTGCGCATCATGGCCGACCGGACCGCTGAGCTGGACCGCCGCATCGCCGACCTCGACCGTCAGCGTTCGCGCCTCGCCGCCCAGCTCGACGCCAGCCTCGCGAACAGCGGCGCACCGATCCCGAGTGCGAGCCGTTAGGCCGACACGTCTCGGGCGGCGCCACCGACCGTGGTCGGCCGACCCGTTCTCGCGCCGCCCCGGACGTCCAGGGCGGCGCCGAACTCATTCGCGTACGTAGAACCGCAGTGTGAGATAGGCGGTGACGGCCGCGAAGACGATGCCGACCGGTGCGATCGTGAGGGCGACCACCGCGATGTCGTCACCGGTGATGCGCGGGAAGACGTTGCTGTCGAAGAGCGGGCCGAGCGCCCGGTCGATCACCAGCGGACGCGCGATCACCAGGCCGAGGACCGCCAGCACCGAACCGACGAAGGCGGCCGCGACCGCCTCGAGCAGGAACGGTAGCTGCGTATACCAGCGCGTCGCACCGACCAGGCGCATGATGCCGACCTCCGTGCGCCGGGTGAACGCCGCGATCTGCACCATGTTGAGCACCAGCAGCATCGCGGCCAGCGCCATCACCAGCGCCAGACCGAACGCGGCATTGCGCAAGCCGTCGAACAGGCTCACCAGCCGGTCGACGAACTCCTTGTCGTTGGCGACGATCCGCACGCCCTCGCGGGCCGCGAACGCATCGTAGATGTGCTGGTACTGGTCCGCGTCGGTCATCTTCACCCGCAGCGAGGCGGGCAGGGGAGAGTCGGCGATGTACTGCACCATCTCCGGCTGGTCCTCGAACAGCTTCTTGGCCTCCTCGAGCGCGTCGGCGCGGTTGAGGAACTGCACGCTCTCCACCCCGGAGGTCTGTTTCATGTCGGCCAGCAGGGACTTGCACGGCTCGGCGGCGCAGTCGGGGTCGGACTCGGAGACCGAATCGTCGAGGTAGAAGCGCACCTCGAGGCGGCCGATGAAGAAGTTCTCGGTCTTGTCGGCCATCCGCACCGACAGCATGCCGCCGCCCAGCATCATCAACGACACCGCGGTGGTCAGGATCATCGCGACGGTCATCGTCAGGTTGCGGCGCAGGCCGTCGGCGACCTCGGTGAACAGGAAACTCAGTCGCATTATCGCCCCACCCCGTAGACACCGGTCGCCTCGTCGCGCACGAGTCTGCCGTGGTCGAGTTCCACCACCCGCCTGCGCATCGCGTCGACGATGTGATTGTCGTGGGTGGCCATCAGAACCGTGGTGCCCACCCGGTTGATCCGCTCCAGCAGCGCCATGATGTCGGCGCTGGTCTCGGGATCGAGGTTGCCGGTCGGCTCGTCGGCGAGCAGCACCAGCGGCCGGTTGACGAACGCGCGCGCGATTGCCACGCGCTGCTGCTCACCACCGGACAGCTCCGAGGGCAACCGGTTGCCCTTGCCGCCGAGCCCGACCATGTCGAGCACCTCCGGCACGGTCCGCTCGATGAACTGACGGCGCTTGCCGATCACCTCCAGCGCGAACGCCACGTTCTGTTCCACGGTCTTCTGCTGCAACAGCCGGAAATCCTGGAACACGCACCCGATGCGCTGGCGCAACTTCGGTACCTTGCGCCCCGGTAACCGGTCGACCCGGAAATCGGCCACCCGGATCTCCCCGGAGGTCGGCGCCTCCTCCTTGAGCAGCAGCCGCATGAACGTCGACTTGCCGGAACCGGACGGGCCGATGATGAAAACGAACTCGCCCTTGTCCACCTCGACGGAGACGTTGTCCAGCGCCGGCCGCGTCGACGTTTTGTACGACTTGGAAACGTTGCGCATGGTGATCACGAGGAGCCAGTGTAGCCAGCGGGCTGCTCGTGACGGGTGCCCCGACGACGTCGGCGGGGCGCTACTGGGTGGGATTCACCCAGGACGGGACGGAATTGATCAGGGTCACCGGCTCGGTGGTCGTGCCGTCGGCCGGCTTCACGAACAGGTAGACGACGAAGGTTGATACCCAGGTGGCGATCAAGATCGCCGTGGACTTACGCGGTTTCACTGATTCCTTCCTTACGCAGGGCGGCGGCCACACGCACGCGCAGCTCACGCCCCACCTCGAATTGTTTGCCTGGCAATGTGCGGGCAACCATCCGAATGTTCATCTCGTCGAGCGACAGATCCTCCACGCCCATCACCGAAGGCTCGTCGAGCAGCAGCGGTTTCAGGCGGGCGTCCTGGTAGGCCTTGGTGCACACCTCGTGCAGCACCTCGTTGATCTTGTTGATGTCGGCTTGGGCCGACACGGGCACATCGATCGCGGCGCGCGCCCAGTCCTTGGACAGGTTGGTCACCTTCACGATCTGGCCGTTGGGGATGGTGATCACCTCGCCGTCGGCGTTGCGCAGCGTGGTGATGCGCAGGGTCACGTCCTCGACGGTGCCCTCGGCCGGCTCGGCCGAGCCGGTGACCGCGATCTGCACCACGTCACCGAACCCGTATTGGCGTTCGGTGATGAGGAAGAACCCGGCGAGGATGTCCTGCACGATGCGCTGGGCGCCGAAACCGAGCGCCGCACCGAGCACCGCCGCGGGCGCGACGAGGCCGGTCACCGAAAAGCCGAGGCGCCGAAGAACTTCCATGCCGACCAGCACGTACACAATGGTCAGCACCACCCAGGTGATGACCTGGGCGAGCGCGTGCCGGTGCTTGGCCGCCTCGGTGCGGACCAGGGCGTCGCTCGAGTGGAACGAGGCATCGATCTTGGTGGTCACCCGGTCGCGCACGAACGCCGCGAACCGGCCGAACAGCATCGCCCCGACGACTAGTAGGACGATCTCCAGGCCGCTGGAACGCAGCCAGGCGGTGATCTCCGTACCGCCGTTCATCGCGAGCACAGCGTTCATCGCGTCGCCCCGTGGGGCGCGCGCAGGCACAGTTCCGGTCCGTTCGAACACACACCAGAAAGGTTACAGGCCGGTCACGGCGCGTCGTCAAACGTGAACAACGACACCATCGGCGAGCGAATCGCTGGCTATGCGTCGGCCTGTTCGCGCATGCGCCAACGGATTCCGGATTCGATGAATCCGTCGATGTCACCGTCGAGCACCGCCGAGGGGTTGTTGACCTCGTAGTTGGTGCGCAGATCCTTGACCATCTGGTACGGATGCAGCACGTAGGAGCGCATCTGGTTGCCCCACGAGGCGCCCTCGTTGGTCTTGAGCGCGTCCATCTGGGCCCGCTCCTCCTGGCGCTTGCGCTCGAGCAGCTTGGCCTGCAGCACGCGCATGGCCGAGATCTTGTTCTGCAGCTGCGACTTCTCGTTCTGGCAGGTCACCACGATGCCGGTGGGGATGTGGGTCAGGCGAACCGCCGAGTCGGTGGTGTTGACGCTCTGTCCACCGGGGCCCGAGGAGCGGTACACGTCCACCCGGATGTCACCGTCGGGGATCTCGATGTGGTCGGTGGTCTCCACCACGGGCAGCACCTCGACCTCGGCGAAGGAGGTCTGGCGGCGGCCCTGGTTGTCGAACGGGCTGATCCGCACCAGGCGGTGGGTGCCCATCTCGACCGACAGCGTGCCGTAGGCATAAGGCGACTTCACCGCGAACGTGGCGCTCTTGATGCCCGCTTCCTCGGCGTAGGAGGTGTCGTAGACCTCCACGCTGTACTTGTGCCGCTCCGCCCAGCGGATGTACATGCGCATCAGCATCATCGCCCAGTCGGCGGCGTCGACACCACCGGCACCGGAGCGGATGTTGACCAGCGCGTCACGCTTGTCGTACTCGCCCGAGAGCAGGGTGCGCACTTCCATCGCCTCGATGTCCTCGCGCAGCGACGCCCGTTCGGCGTCGGCGTCGGCGAGGGCCTCGGTGGCGGCCGCGCCCTCTTCGGCCTCGGCGAGCTCGTAGAGCACCGGCATGTCCTCGAGCCGCTGGCGCAGGTCTTCCACCCGGCGCAGTTCGCTCTGGGCATGCGACAGCTCGCTGGTCACCTGCTGGGCGTGCTCCTGGTTGTTCCAGAGTTCGGGATCGGCGGCCTGGTGCTCGAGTTCATCGATGCGGCGGCGCAGCTCCTCGACATCGAGGACCGACTCGACCGTCTTGAGCGTGGTGTCGAGTTCGGCGAGGTCGGCGATAACGTCAGGATGCACGATGTCCAAGGTTACCGGTCGGCACCGACACGGCGAAACACGCGTACCACCACGTCAGCCCGCGACGGCACGCAGACCACCCGGGCGGCGGCCGACGAGGTCGACCAGGGCGGCGGCGCTCGCCGCATCGGCGGGCAGCAGAACGTAGAGCTGCTGATCGTCGTCGATGGACAGATCGAGCGATTCGTAGGCCAGCCGCAGCTCACCGGTCTCGGGATGGCTGATCCGGTTGATCCCGCCCGAGGGCGGCAGGCCGGGCAGGCGCGCGAGCCGGTCGGTGAAGGCGGAGCCCGCGGTGACGGTGAGTTCGTCGACAAGCGCGGCGACCATCGGGTCGGCGCGGAACGGGCCCTGTTTGAGCGACGCGACCAGCTTGTCGGCCGCCTGATCCCAGTCCGGGTACAGCTCGCGCGCGCCGGGATGGGTGAAGACGAAACGCGCGATATTGGCGGGTTCGCCCTGGTCGAACAGGCCGCTGGGCCCCATGAGCCTGCGGTAGCCCTCCGTGCAGGCGAGCACTTCGGTGAACCGATTGGTGATCGCGGCGGGTGCGGGTTCGAGCTGGTCGAGGATCGCGCGGACAGTCGGGCGCACCGTGCGGTTGGGTCCGTTCTCGGCCGCTCCGCAGCTGAAACCGGACATGCCCTTGGTGAGCTGATGCAGATGCACCCGTTCGCGCGGGGTCAACCGCAGCGTCTCGGCCAGCGCCGACAACACCGGCGGCGAGGGATGCCGGTCGCGTCCCTGCTCGAGCCGGATCAGGTACTCCACGCTCACACCCGACAGCATCGCCACCTCTGCGCGGCGCAGACCGGGCGTCCGCCTGCGCGCGCCCGCCGGCAGACCGACCTCCGCGGGGGAGACCGACTCGCGCTTGGTGCGCAGGAACAGACCGAGTTCGTTGTCGCTCACCGCACCGACGGTACCGAGCCTCGCGCCGGTGAGAGTGGCCGTGCCACTACCACTCTCAGCGTGGTCTCCCTGCCGGGTCGCCGAGCGACGACATTGGGTTGCACCGGCCGATCGGGGCCGGCACCGAAGATTCGAGGAGCACACCGTGTCCGCATTGAAACTCGCGATCATCATCGGCAGCGTCCGCGACGGGCGGTTCGGCCCTGTGGTCGCCGAGTGGTTCGCCGCGCAGGTCGACGATCGGTTCGATGTCGATGTGATCGATCTGGCGGAGTTCGATCTTCCGGCCGAACTGCCCGCGGTTCCGCCTGCGATGGACCCTGATCCCGCGCGGCCTGCCGGGATGGTGGCGTTGTCCGATCGGCTTGCTGCTGCCGACGCTTATGTTGTTCTGACGCCCGAGTACAACCGGAGTTATCCGTCGGCTCTGAAGACGGCTATCGACTGGCACTTCACGCAGTGGGATCGCAAGACGATCGGGTTTGTCGGGTATAGCGGGGGGACCGGGGGTGTGCTTGCTATCGAACATTTGCGTCAGGTTTTCAACGAACTCAATGCACATACTGTTCGGGATTATGTGTCGTTCCCTCGTTATTACCTGTCGTTCGACGAGGATGGTCGGCTGCGGGAGCCTGAGGGGTTCGAGGCTGCGGCGAAAGCGATGCTCGATCAGCTGTTTTGGTGGGCGACGGCGTTGGCGGGTGCTCGATCCGTGGCGGTTTCTGCTTGATCTTTGGGGGTGTCGTCTGCCGGGAACTCGGCCACATGGGGCTACTCGAGTGCGTCACTCTGCCGGGCTCTCAGCCGTGCGGAACTGCCTTGGTGTTTTGTGCACCACAAAGGGATTGGG
>NZ_BDBD01000007.1 GCF_001612805.1 Nocardia coubleae NBRC 108252 | reverse complement strand
TGGCTGGGAGTGCGGTAGGTGGCGGACTCGGGGAATCCCATTCGAGTTGCGGTTGTGGCTCGCCATAAACTCCTTCCGTGGCTGCCTACTCCGCTGACCTGGACCTTGCTCTTCGATTGGCCGATGAGGCCGACGCCATTTCCAAGGAGCGCTTCGGCGCAGTTGACCTGAAGGTCGACTCGAAACCGGATCTCACACCTGTCTCTGATGCCGACCTCGCGGTGGAACAGGTGATCCGTCGGGTGCTGAGTGCCGAACGCCCGGACGATGCCGTTCTCGGTGAGGAGTTCGGCGGCGATGCCGAGTTCACCGGGAGGCAGTGGGTGGTGGACCCGATCGACGGGACCAAGAACTTCGTTCGTGGTGTTCCTGTGTGGGCCAGCCTGATCGCCCTGCTGGAGGACGGTGTTCCGGTGGTCGGGGTGGTCAGCGCCCCGGCACTCGGTCGGCGCTGGTGGGCGGCGGCGGGGTCGGGGGCGTGGGCTCAGGTTCATCCCGGTGCTCCGAAACCCATCACGGTGTCGGCGGTGGGCGAGCTGGATTCGGCGAGTTTGGCGTTCTCCTCGCTGTCGGGCTGGCACGAGCGGGGGCTGCGGGAGAAGTTCATCGACCTCACCGACGAGGTGTGGCGGGTCCGGGGGTACGGCGACTTCTTCAACTATTGCCTGGTGGCCGAGGGGGCTGTGGATATCGCTGCCGAACCGGAGGTCTCGTTGTGGGACCTGGCTGCCCTCGACATTCTGGTTTGCGAGGCGGGTGGCACGTTCACCTCCCTGGACGGGCGCCCGGGCCCGCACGGCGGCGACGCGGTGGCGACCAATGGCCCCCTGCACTCCGAGGTCCTTGCCCGTTTGCGGGCGTGAGAGGCGAGTTATCCACATGTGAGCAGATCCCGGTCATGGCGGTGATCGGGGTCGGCGGAGGGGCTGCGGTCCCGGCGCTCGCTCGTAGGATGGCCCGGTGAGCAATTCCGGCGCCACAGCCCCCGACGACTTCCCTCCGGAAGACTTCCCGCCCGACGACCCCTACTCGTCGGGCGGCGGTTACGTCTCCGAACACGATTTCGACGACACCGACGGCTTCCACTTCGACGACCTCGCCCCCGCCACCCCGGGCCGGGCGGCGGCCCCCGCACGCGGTGAGACGGCCGACGAGGTCTTACGCCGGGTCTTCGGCTACGACAGCTTCCGTGGCGACCAGGCCGCCATCGTCGAACAGGTCATCGGCGGCGGTGACGCGCTCGTCCTGATGCCGACGGGCGGCGGCAAATCCCTGTGCTACCAGGTGCCCTCGCTGGTCCGCCCGGGTGTCGGTGTCGTCGTCTCACCGCTGATCGCGCTCATGCAGGACCAGGTCGACGCGCTGAGTGCACTCGGGGTGCGGGCCGGGTTCCTCAACTCCACCCAGTCGCCCGATCAGCGACGCACGGTGGAGGCGCAGTTCGTGACGGGCGAGCTGGACCTGCTGTATCTGGCGCCGGAACGCCTGCGCCTGGAATCCACGCTGCGGCTGCTCGATCGCGGCACGGTCGCCCTGTTCGCCATCGACGAGGCGCACTGCGTGTCGCAGTGGGGCCACGATTTCCGGCCGGACTATCTCGCGCTGTCGCTGCTGCACGAACGCTGGCCCGACGTTCCGCGCATCGCGCTCACCGCCACCGCCACGGCGAAGACCGCCGCCGAGATCGTCGAACGACTCGATCTGGGTGAGGCGAAGCAGTTCGTCGCCAGCTTCGACCGGCCCAATATCCAGTACCGGATCGAGGGCAAGAACCGCCCCGACCGGCAGCTGCTCGAGTTCATCCGCACCGAGCATCCCGGCGACGCGGGCATCGTCTACTGCCTCTCGCGCAATTCGGTGGAGAAGACCGCCGCCATGCTCAACGAGAACGGTGTGCGGGCGGTGCCGTACCACGCGGGCCTGGACAACCGTGTGCGCGCGGAGAACCAGGCTCGGTTCCTGCGCGAGGACGGGCTGGTCGTGGTGGCGACCATCGCCTTCGGCATGGGCATCGACAAACCCGACGTGCGGTTCGTCGCCCACCTCGACCTGCCGAAGTCGGTGGAGGGCTACTACCAGGAGACGGGCCGCGCGGGCCGCGACGGTCTGCCGTCGACGGCGTGGATGGTCTACGGGCTGGCCGATGTGGTGCAGCAGCGCAAGATGATCGACTCGAGCGAAGGCGACGCCGCTCACCGCAGGCAACTGCAACTGCACCTGGACGCCATGCTCGCCCTGTGCGAGACGGTCAATTGCCGACGCGCGCAACTGCTGAACTATTTCGGGCAGCAGCCCACCGGACAGGGCTGCGGCAACTGCGACGTGTGCCTGAACCCACCCGAAACCTGGGACGGCACCGTCCCCGCGCAGAAACTGCTCTCCACGGTGCTGCGTCTCAAACGTGAACGCGGACAAGCCTTCGGCGCCGGTCACCTCGTCGACATCCTCCTCGGCAAGACCAACCCGAAGATCACCCAGCACCGCCACAACGAGCTCACCGTGTTCGGTATCGGCACCGACCTGCGCGACACCGAGTGGCGCGGAGTGGTCCGTCAGTTGCTGGCCGGCGGTTTCCTCGCGGTACAGGGCGAATACGGCGTCCTCGCCCTCACCGACGCGGGCAACGAGGTGCTCTTCGAGGGCCGGAAGGTGGCATTGCGTCGCGAACCCGAACGTCCCACCCGGCCCGCACGCGCACCCAAGGCGGCGAAGGCCGCGGCCGACCTGCCCGCCGCCGATGTGCCACTGTTCGAACGCCTCCGGGCCTGGCGCGCGGCCACCGCCAAGGAACAGGGTGTGCCCGCCTACGTGGTGTTCCACGACGCGACCCTGCGCGAGATCGCGGCCCGCAAACCCGGCGATCTCGCCGCCCTCGGCACCGTCGCCGGGGTCGGCGAGAACAAATTGGCCCGGTACGGGGAGGGGGTGCTGGCCACGCTGGCGGGCGACTAGCGGGAAGGGAACTCGCGACGGATCAGGGGGTGCCGCGTTAGTGTCGATTCATGGCCAATGGTGAAGGCTCCGAGTCGGAGACGTCGGGTGGGTCGAGCTCGGGTGGCGCGGATGCCCTCGCGCCGATGCCGCATCGGCATATCGACCCGGCGGTCGCACCGTCCTTGCTCGGCGGCCACCGCCCGGTGCACCGGGGCAGGCCGCGCTGGTCGACGGTGGCACTCGTCCTCGTCTTCGCCTCCGCGCTCGCCCTCTATCTGCTGTTGCGTCCGGGCGGCTGACCCCGGCGGCGACCGTAATGTTTGTGATGGCGCGGACCAGCACCGCCCACCACACCCTTGTGAATTCCGGTAGCCGCACGTCATAGCCCTTCCAGCGTCGCCTTCCACGGCGCACCGTTGGCCTCCTCGACCGATCGAACGGTGATCGGTCCGCGCAAGGAGGCGACGGCCATGGTCTGGACCAAGTGGGCGATCCGAGGGGTGTGCACGGCCCTCACCGCAACCGGATTCGTCTGTGCCGCAGCACAATCGGTGTCGGCGGAACCAGCGGTGGTCACTGTGATCCAGGATCTGCGCCGGATCGTCGCGCCCACCGTGCCGGGTACGTACGGCGGCGACACAGCGGTGGTCATCCTCGGGTACGGACTCACCCCGGAGGGCACCATGCGCGAAGAACTGCTGCGCCGGTTGCGGACCGGCTACGTGCAGGCGGTGTTCGCGCCGTGGTCGCCGATCATCGTCACCGGCGGCAACCCGCAGGCGGGTCGCAGCGAAGCCGACGCCATGGCGAGCTGGCTCGAGGACGCGGGTATCGACCCAGCCCGCATCCTGCGCGAGCCACACGCCGACTCAACCATCGGCAACGCCGACCACACCGCCGCCCTGATGAGCGAGCACAACCTGACCTCGGCCGTGCTCGTCACCTCCGCCGACCACGTCGCCCGGGCGCGAGCCGCCTTCGACGCGGCCGGGGTCACCGTGGTCGGCGAACTGACACCCGACACCGCCCCCTGGCCCCACCTACCGCTGAGCATCGACCAGTTCGGCCCCATGCTGCCCGCGGACTAGCCGACGGTGCGGCCCACTGTGATCGCACACAGTATTCCGCGACTGTGCCGACGCCCGCCACGACCTGGGCCGATCGTAGGGGCACGGACTCCGAGTCCTCTCCCGCAACTTCGAGGTGACACCAGATGCAGCTCCACCTGTCCGACCGCGACATCCTCGCCGAGCTCGAATCGACGGCCGAGGACAACCTCAACGACCACCTGGCCAAGGCCAAGGACTGGAACCCGCACGACTACGTGCCGTGGGACGAGGGTCGCAACTTCGCCGCCATGGGTGGAATCGATTGGGAACCGGGGCAATCCAAGCTCAGCGAAGTGGCGCGGGCGGCCATGATCACCAACCTGCTCACCGAGGACAACCTGCCCTCCTACCACCGTGAACTGGCCGACACCTTCGGCCTCGACAATGCCTGGGGCACCTGGGTCGGGCGGTGGACGGCCGAGGAGAACCGGCACGGCATCGTCATGCGCGACTACCTCGTGGTGACCCGCGCGGTCGACCCGGTCGCCCTGGAACAGGCACGGATGGCGCACATGACCGCCGGTATCGCCAAGCCGGAGAAGGGTTCCCAGTTCCTGCGCGGCGTCGCCTACGTCACCTTCCAGGAGCTGGCCACCCGCATCAGCCACCGCAATACCGGCACCCTGTGCGGCGATCCGATCGCCGACCGGATGCTCGCGCGCATCGCCGCCGACGAGAACCTGCACATGATCTTCTACCGCAAACTGTGCGGCGCCGCCCTCGACCTCACCCCCGACGCCGCCATGGCCGCGATCACCGATGTCATCCTGCGTTTCCAGATGCCCGGCCTGAACCAGCCCAACTTCCGCCGCAACGCCGTCCTGCTCGCCAAGCACGGCGTCTACGACCTGCGCCAGCACCTCGACACCGTGCTGAAGCCGGTGCTGCGCACCTGGCGGATCTTCGAACGCTCCGACTTCGGCCCCGAGGGCGAACGCGCCCGCGACGAACTGCACGCCTATCTCACCGATCTCGAGGTCAAGGCCGCCCGCTTCGAGGAACAACGCGACCGCGCACTGGCAAGGGCCGCGGCCCGCGCCTGATCCGGCCATGGAATAAACCGCTGGCGCCGTCACTTACAGTTGACCGTTATGAAGGAGAAAGGCCGGAAGGTCATCGCGACCAACCGCAAGGCCCGGCACAACTACACGATCCTCGACACCTACGAGGCGGGGATCGCGCTGGTCGGCACCGAGGTGAAGAGCTTGCGTGAGGGCAAGGCCTCGCTCGTCGACGCCTTCGCGACGGTCGACCACGGCGAAGTGTGGCTGCGTGGCCTGCACATCCCCGAGTTCAGCCACGGCACCTGGACCAACCACGCGCCCCGGCGTAACCGCAAGCTGCTGCTGCACAAGCGTGAGATCGAGCACCTGGTCGGCAAGTCCCGCGAGGGCAACCAGACGCTGGTGCCGCTGTCGATGTACTTCTCCGACGGCAAGGTGAAGGTGGAGCTGGCCCTGGCCAAGGGTAAGCAGGACTACGACAAGCGCCAGGATCTGGCTCGCCGCCAGGCCGAGCGTGAGGTCACCCGCGAGATCGGTCGGCGGGTCAAAGGCATGCGTTGATCTCCGTCGTCCTCGCCCTGATCGCGGCGGCGGGTTACGGAGTCAGCGACTTCTTCGGCGGCATCGCGGCCCGCAGAGTCACCGCTCTGCGGGTCGTCGTCGTCTCGTATCCGTGGTCGGTGCTGCTGGTCCTGCTGATCGCACCGCTGGTCGGCGGCCATCCCGACACCGCGTCGATGCTGTGGGGGCTGGCCGCCGGTGTGGCGAGCGGGCTCGCGGTGTGGTGGTTCTACGCCGCGCTGGCCGACGGGCCGATGGCGGTGGTTTCCCCGGTCACGGCGGTATTGGTGGCCGGTATTCCGGTGATCGCGGGCTTCTTCCTCGGTGAGCGCCCGGGCCCGGCCGCGATCGCCGGTATCGCGCTCGCGCTCGTCGCGGTGGTGCTGGTGAGCCGTGAGGCACCGGACGAGACCACCGAGGAGATCATCGGCGGACGGCAACTGCGCTTCTCCCGTCGCGTCGCCCTGCTGACCGTCGGTTCCGGCGCCGCGTTCGGATTCGCCTTCTTCTTCCTGCACGAAACCGACCCGGCCGCCGGCCTGTGGCCGCTGCTCGGCCAGCGCGGCGCCGCGACGGCGGTGGTGTGGATCTGCGCTCTGGCCGCCGGTCAGTTCGCCGGTCTGCACGGTGAACCGCTGCGGTTGGCGTTGTGGATCGGCGTGCTCGACGTGATCGCCAACGCCGCCCTGCTCTACGCCTTCCACGGGGCGATGCTGTCGGTGGTCAGCGTGATCGGTTCGCTGTACCCGGCGGCGACCGTGCTGCTGGCGATGGTGCTGCTCGGCGAACGAATCAGTCGCACCCAGAAATTCGGGCTGGTGCTCGCGCTCGCGGCGGTCGCGATGATCGCCGCGGGCTGAGCTCTACAACCGGGTGCAGGGTTCGTGCAGTCCGAGCCTGGCCAGCGTCGACCCCTGGTAGCCGACCGCGATCGGCCGCGCACCCATCGGCGCGCTGTCGTCGGGCTGGAACACCACGGTCCACTCCTTGCTCAGATCGGGCGCGTCCGCACCGACGGGATGGATGGCGACGATGCCTTCCCCGTCGGGTTTGAGCCCCTCGGCGGCCCGACGCAGCCCCTCCCGGGTGAGCTCGCCGCGCTCCGCCGCCTCCGTGAGCAATGCCCTGAGCGGGTAGGAGATGGCCCAGCCGAGCGAATAACCGAAGTTGGACGGTTCGTGATCGGTCGCCTCGCGTGCCTTCTGCGCGCCGACGCTGTCGCCCGCCCAGCTGTCGACGGGAGTCATGTAGTTGTAGCGGGCGGCGAGCGCCGGGGCGGCGGCGGTCTGGTGCAGTGCGGCGTTCCAGGTGGGCAGCGAACCGAGGAACCGGCCGGTGAACCCGGCGCGCACGAGCTTGCCCACGATTTCGGCCGTTTCGGCGGGGCCGGTGGCCAGCATCACCAGATCGGGGTCGGCGGCGAGCACCTCCTGCACCGGTCCGTCCTGATTGCCCACCTCGCCGTTGGGTCCGGTGTCGATGCGGTCGGCGATGGTCGCGCCGTTCGCGAGCGCCCACTTCAGCGCGCCGCTGGCGTAGTCGCCGCCGTAGTTGCCCCGGTAGGACACCACCGCGATATTCGTCGGCGCGTAGTGGTTCTCGGCGAACCAGTCCAGGCCCATCACCGCTTCGGTGCAGTAGGAGTAGCCCGCGCTGAGCACCAGGTTGCGGTCGGCGCTGCGGTAGTTCCAGCCCGACCACTGGGTGGCGGCGGTGCTCACCATGTTGTCGGCGTCCATCTGGTTGAGCATCGCGATGGTCTGCGAGGTGCCGAAACTCATCGCGAGGGCGAGCACATTCGGTTCGATCTCGGCGTAGCCGGCACGATGCCTGCCCGGGTCGAGTGAGGTGTTGCGGCTGTGGGTGGTGATGTCGACGTCGTAGCCACCGATCCCACCCGACTCGTTGACCTGGTTCCAGAACGCGAGCTGACCCTCGTTCATCGACGAACCGAGCGCCGAGAACGGGCCGTCGGCAAGGTCCGAGAGCACTCCGAGGTACAGGCAGCCGCGATCGGGGTGCGCGGAACCCGGACAGGGTTGACTGCTCACGCCGGGAGCCTGTTCCGACTCACCGGCCGAACACGCCGCGGCGAGCACCAGTCCGGCAACAGCCGGAATCACCGCGACCCGGCGCAGCCCACGCCGACGGGGGAATGCCATCAATCAACTCCTTGGTCCAGCCGCCCAGGCGATCTCGCTTCTCCCGGTTCGACCGATCGAGAACGATACTCGCCCCCACCGACTGTGCCGGACCAATTGGCCGGTTCGCTACCCGGTCACCACGACGCCACCCCGCGCTGGCAGAAATAAGGGGAAGAAACCGGGAAGCACGGGTGTTAATATGACTAGCCCGCAAGGTGCGGGCACGTACGGGGCTGAACGGTTTCGACTGCGTACGTTGATTCAGGGGAAGCGTGTCGGTGCAGGCAAGAGACCACCGTAAGCGTCGTTGCAACCAATTAAGCGCCGATTCCAATCAGCGCGACTACGCTCTCGCTGCCTAAGTAGCGAAGCGTGTCTGTCAGTCCGGGTTCGTCCCTCGACCCGGGTACTGGCATCAGCTAGAGGGAATCACCGTCCAGGTCGGTCGCGGATCTGGGCGGGACATCGAACAGCGACTGGGATCGTCATCCGAGCTTGTTCGCGAGACCCGGAGATCCGAGTAGAGACATAGCGAACTGCACACGGAGAAGCCCTGAAGACGCGGCGGAGGACCCGGGTTCGATTCCCGGCAGCTCCACTCGAGGCCCCGACCAGGTACAGGTCGGGGCCTTTGCCTGCGAGCGGCTGTGAACTGGGCCTGAACCGAGCGAGTCTTCAGTCACCCCGCAACCGTGCCGATTGCACTGCGTGGTGGTCGCGTCACCAGATGGGTGGCTTTCGGTAGACGCCCGCCGGACCGATTCCGATAATCGTGCAGTGCCGAGTCTGTAGGCCCGCGTGGACTGACGCATGAACTCAGTGACCTCCGGGAGGACTGCAGCGGACGCCAGCGGTGGTCCCGTAGTCCGGCGGTAGCTCTGTCGTCGGTCTAACTTGACGTCCACCGCCGGGTGATCGAGTGGCTAGCGGCGTATCACCAGCTTGACGATCGCGAGTCCGATCATCATTGACGCGGTGAAGGAGCTGCCGCCGACCGCGATCGCTCCGGCCATCGGTGTGCCGAGTAGCGCGGCGACGATGCCGCCAAGGAGTCCGGCAACTATGGCTAGCGCTGCCGTTGCCGTCAGCGAAAGCACGACCAGTGCGGTGCTGCACCGATTCATTTCTGTACGGGTGTCTGTGGTGTGCATGGCTACTTCCGATGCAAGGGTGGGCGTGGTCGCGCAGTCGCGCGGCGAGGCGAAATTATCGGGCGGCGGCCGAAGGCTCCTTTTGGTGGATCGTCAACCGACGCCGCGGCAGTCATGATCGCTTTCGGATCGACCGCGAATACTCCGGCCATGCGTTGCGCGAGGGTAGGTGAGCACGCTCGCCGCCCGTTTTCGATGTTGGAAAGATGGCTGGAGCTGATCTCGACCTGCTCGGCTAGCTCTTGTTGACTGACCCCCGATAGTCGACGTAGCGCCCTAATAGTCGCGCCGACCCGCGCCCACTCGTCTCCAGTTCGCATAGCGTTGATCGTAGCCGCGAATTGGCATTATCTGCCAGATTGAAAGGAATTCTCTGCCAATAAAGTTCGTCGTTCGAGGTCAGAGCGGCAGGCCACGGTTGGGTTGCTATTCTGGTTTGGGTTGCCCATGCACTATCCGGGAAGTGGCATAGTGTGCCCATGGACGGCTTCGGTGACTGGGAACGCTTGGCAGGCAGGGTGATTGCTCGGCGGACCGAGCTCGGCATGCCCACGCGGCAGGATCTGGCCCAGAAGGCGGGTCTGAGCTACAGGCTCCTCGGGGATCTGGAACGGGGTACCAGGCCGGTGTCGGAAGGTTCGCTGGCCATCGTGGAGCAGGTGCTTGGCTGGCAGCCGGGAAGCTCAAAGAGAATCCTTGAGGGTGGCGAGCCAAGATTGGCGATCGACGGCCCACCTGTCTCCGCTATCGCGGATGGTCTGGCCGTCGGACAACGAACCGATGCGTCGCCAACAGCTGACCGTGCGCTTGACGAGGCGTACAGGTTCGCCTCGACGATGGTGAAAAGCGGTGATGATTCGGCTGTGTCGCGTTTTGGTGAATTCCTTGGGGACATCGGACATTCACTAGTTGTGAGCGCGAGCGGGGAGTTGGATCTGGCCGCCGACGGTGAGGTTGGCCCGACTGCTTCCTCGCTGCAGCCGACGGTACTCCGTATTGCACTTGGAAGGTACCTATTTGACGTACGGAATAAGAACGGAATCGGCCTCAATGAAATCGGCGATCATTTGGGATGCACGGAGAAGAGTCTTAGCGATGTCGAGAATGGTACGGCGAAGTTCGGTCGGAGATGGGTGCGTCGCGCATTAACGGCATATGGGATAGGTGACCCCAAAATTCATCGCGAGTTCGATGAACTTGCGATGACTGCCGATAGGTCAGGTTGGTGGACCGGGTATGTAGATAAGTTGCCCGAATGGTTCGAGTCATATATCGTACTGGAACGTTTTTCTGATCGGATTTGCACGTTTGAATCGCCTCACATTCCGGGCCTTTTGCGAACGCCTGAATATGCTCGCTCTGTAATTCGGGAATCGATGTCTGTAGGTGTCAAGCGCCGTGTCTCGGTGGCGATGCACCGTCAGCAGGTGCTTGTTCGTTCTGGTGGGCTGAGCTTGTGGGCGCTTGTTGACGAGGCCGCACTCTATCGTTCACCTGAAGGGGCTGACATGCAGGAGCAGATACAGTATCTAATAGATATCGGTCAGCGAGATAATGTGACCTTGCAGGTTCTCCCAGTCTCTAGCTATCCGCCTTCGAATCCGGGGCCGTTCACCCTGCTTAGTTTGCCGCTGGATGGCAATCCGGATGTTGTCTATATCGAGGAATTTACTAGCGCGATCTATATTGACCGGGCTCGCGAGGTCGACCAGTATCGTCAACTGTTTAACAGTATTGCAGAGTCTGCTTATTCGCCTGAGGAGACTACCGAGTTTTTGCAAGGTCTTCTGTCGGCAAACGGCACCGGCCATTAGAATGCTAAGAGATCCTGACGGGTCTGGTTGTTGAGCCGTCGCCAACGAAATGGCGCACCGAGATTTGAAGAATCCGTAGTCGATGTCGATGGGCCGTTCCCACCGGACGGTCCGTCGTCGGTAGTGGTGGAGCAGTGCGAGGGTTTACTCCACGATCCAGCGGCCGGCGGTGACCTAGTCCCGGGTTCCATGACGATGACGATGGGTATAGCCGGTGATCCCGCGTTGCCGAAGCTCGGCATACACGCTGGGTAGTCGGAACCTTGTCGGTGATCTAAAACTTGATCAGGCGACGCGGTTGCCCTCACTCACCGCGCACGGAACGAACCCGATCGAGCACGGACGCGAACACCAGTTGCGGTCGTTGACTTTCGCCGTGGAACTCCACGGCGAGTGGGAAACCGTGGCCGCAAACAACAAGTGGTGCGTGGAGCTCGCCTTGGCGCGGTCTACCGGGCTTGGTCGGGTCGCGGCGGCCCCATTTTTTCGCCCGTACGTGGGAGCTTTCGATCAGTTCTTCGAACCCGCGGACTTCATCCTTCCTCAGAAGATGAAGTTCCCCCCGGGCGATCCTCGACGACTATCTGTTACGGGTTGAGAACCACCATCGTCTCCCTTGTGCGTTGTCCATCTCATCGAGGTCAAGATCGATGCGCCTCCGACCGGTCGGATTGGACCTTCGTTGTCACGCAGTATCTTTGCCACCGTCCATTTGGACATGCGGTACTCGATCTTCAACTGAGCCGAATACGCGCCGGTTTCGTACTTGCCTACGCCCGCGTGGCAGTTCCTCCGGTGCCAGCTAATCTTCGTGCCGCCCGAGTTCCGCGGCCGTGGCTTGTTCTGCGGACTTGATCTGCCTGGTCCGCCTAAATCGAGAAGTCTCCGCAGCTCAGCGAACCTTTCGCGGAGATCAGTGCGGTTCGAGTCAGTTCCTGGCAGCTCCACTCAGAGCCCCTCACCTGATACACAGGTGAGGGGCTTTTTCATCAGATCCAGCGTTCGTACTGGTCGGCGGGGACGAGTTTCGGGAAGAACTCCGCCCGCAGACTCGCGATGACCGCAGCGTGGTCGTCGCCGGGAATGTCAGCCGCTGCCGCCATGGTGGCGAAAACGGCCCGCAGTGGCTCGTGTCGCAGGACGTCGCGGACGGCGTACACGGCGGAGGTCGCTTTGCGCCCTGTCTCTACCGCCTCGGTGACGTGCTGGTGGAGGTCGGGTGCGTCGAAGACCGCTGGGAGCGGTCCACCCTCGGGTAGTACCGCGAGTGCGGTCTGAACCCAGTCGATCTGATCGGCACCGGATGTGGTGCATGCCCGCTGTGCTGCCCATGCGGCGATCGTGCGCAGTTTCGGTGCTCGTGCCCGCACGATGGCATCGACCAAGCCCCGATCGAGGTAGGCGAACGCCTGCGCGTAGTACTGGCTGCGAAGTGTGTCGGTCGGTGGCCGTCCGCCCCAGCGGCGAGCTTCCTCCTTGGCCTGCTCGACGACGTATTCATATCCGTAGCGCAGGGCGATGGTCGCGTCGGCGCTCGGGTCTGGGGCCCACCAGTTGCGGCGTGGGTGGATGATGATGCCATCGTCGGGCACGGCGTCTGTCTTGTGGAGCCGAACCATCGGAGTCGGCCGGGCGACCTTCCAGAACTGCACCAGATACGACTCCGAAGGGTGCGACACCTCCAGATCCCAGTATTCGTCACGACCCCGACCGGACACCCGACAGCGATAGCGACCTCGGCGAACAGGAACGCGATCGAAGCCCGGAGCATGCGCCCCGTCGAGACCGAGCACGTGGACAGCTTTGCCGACCTGGATGTCGGCTTCCTCGATCACCTCCCAATCCGCATCGCCCACGTCGCCCGTCGGCGCGTCGTCCAGGACGGTCAGGTGAGCGAGACGGGCCCGTAGGCGATGCCGGTTTTGACGGTGACGAAGTTCTGCCCGACCTCCATTACGCTGCCCGACTCGAAGGGTTCGTATGTCTCGGCCGTCACCGCGCCGACGACGAACTGATGGTGGTCGGCGTGGGCGAGCAGCGGTTCGGGCACCCGCACATTATGTGCGTACCGGCGGCGCAAAGGACGCGAGGTCAGGCGATACCCCCACGGAAGATGCTCAGCAGGGCGGCGGTCGCGCCGGTAGCAGATTCCACGATCAGTCGGGGTGGCACGAAATGTGGTGCCACCCCCACTCGCTACTCCGAACGCTTCTAGTTGCTCACAGCCGCGCACCCTTTTCGAGGTTGCATTTGCGGCAGAGGATCTGGAGGTTGTTGATGCTCGTCGCGCCACCGCGGCTCAGCGGGATCACGTGGTCGAACTCGAGGTAGTGGGTGTCGGAACACTGGCAGCATCGCCCGCCGTCGCGCTGCCACACGGCCGCCTTCACGTGGGGTGGAATCGACCGAGAATCCCGTTGGCCAGGAGCAAGTACGAGCCGTTTCGCTACCCGGAGCGCACCCTCGAGGACTGCCGCGACGTACTCCGGGTCCGGCACCCGATAGGTTCCGCCACCGCGTGCGGTACTGGCGGCGATGATCACGTTCCCGTACTCGGCCGAGATCGATACGATTTTCGCCCAGGGCAACTCCGTGCCTGCTCCCGCGCTGACGAACCGCAGCTTCTTGCTGCTGCCGATCAGCCGGCCTTCCGTGTGTTTGGGACCGCTGGCCAAGTACTTCACCTGGGCAGCGTTCACATCCAGGTACACAGTCTCGTCGACTTCCAGGTGGAGGCCTTGCCGTTGGACGCTTGGCAGTTCGCCCGCCCGCACCTGGGTCAGCGCACGACCGCGATGCATGCGCTGCCGCAGTTCCTCGACCCGCTGCCGAGCGATTCCGAGGTCGACCGCTCGTTGCAGGTCGGCGACGGTCCTGGTGAAGTTCTCCATTTCGGAGTCGTCGATCTCGTTGTCAGCGAAGGCGAAGCTGACGACGCGCTCCAGATATGAGATAGCCAGGGGTCGCAACGCTTCGCGACCGGAGGCCTCGTGAATCCGCTCGAAACGCAGTTCGATCCACAGCTGATCCCACGCGTCACCGCGCGGTCCACAGGTCGTCAGCACCTGCCAGGCTCGCGACCGCCACCCTTCCAGGAACCTGCTGACATCGCTCTCACACCATCGGCAGGGGCGTTGGCCGCCGAACCGCGGAATCCGCTTCTCCCTGCCGCAGCGATCACACAGCCCGGGGTTCGGGGGAATGATCGGGTGGTTGTCGTCGGTCCAAGCCGTGCCGTTCCACCAACGCAGCCGGTCGGGTGCCGACGAGTCCGGATACCAACCCGGCGCATTGTCGGTGTGCGGCCGTTTTCCGGCCACCGGCGCAGTCGGCGCTTCGGACGGTGGATCGTCGACCTCCACCCCGAATTCCTCCGCGAGACCGCGCAGTCCGCTGTCCCAACCCTGACCGACGGCCCTGAATTTCCAGACTCCGTTGCGCCGGTAGAGCTCGCCGAGCATGATCGCGGTGACCGCTTCGACCCCGTCCACATCGAACGACAGCAGGACGTTGCTTCCGTCGTAGACGGTCACGCTGAGGCCGGGGATGTCGGCGAAGGACCCCTCATCGACAGAACCCGAGATGACGACGCGAGACACGGCCGCCTCTACGGTGTCGAGCGAGACGGTGAGTACCGAGCGGCCGACATCAGACGCGGTGAGGGCGACCGCGCCGGACGGGTGGCGTGCGGCGTTGTAGAAAACGAAATCGTCGTTCGTGCGGATCTTGCCTGCCTCGGTCAACAGCAGTGCCTGCGGATCCACTTCACGCTGCGATGTCCAGCGCAGTTCGACATCGACTGCGGACGCGGCGATCTCAGCGTTCGCACCTCTCGAGAGCTTCATCTCGAGCACACCGTTTTCGCGGCGTGTTCTGTTACGCACCAATGAATTTCACCGCAGACTGATACAGATCGGGCCCGCACCGCTGGACACGGTGCGGGCCCGGTCAAGGGATCAGCCGCCCGCGCGACGGCGGAACGTGCGCTTTCCACCCGCAGCGGCGGACGTACCGCGCAGCTTGGCTTCGTTCTGGGCGGCGCCGGCCACGGAGGCGTTGCCGTTCTTGCGTTCGAGGGCTTCGCGGAACTTGCGTTTGGTCGCCTCGGTGGGTGACTCGGTCGGGTTTTCTTCTTCGGACATGGGGTAAGCCTGCCATCTGTGTGAGGGCGTTGTTACCAGCTCGGTACGATCCAGCCAGGCGGGGGCCGGGCAGGAGGGACGCGGGCGTGATCGAGGTATGGGGTGCGCGGGTCGCGGTGCGGTACGCGGACGGGCGCTTGGTGACGACGCCGCTGCGGGCCGACAACGAGATCGCCCTCGACGTGGGGGTGGCCGAACTCGCGCGGATCGCGCTGGCGACAACCGAGGACGGGCAGATGGCGTTGCTGCTGTTCTTCCGGTCGGCGGAGTTCGTGGTCGGTGGTGAAGCGACGCAACGGCATCCGGTTCCGGTGTTCCTGGAGACGGGGTTGCGTGAGCAGGCCCAGGTGCTGGTTCGCGCGGTCGAACGCGATCTGGTCGGTCTGCGCCGGGTGTTCCCGCCGCGTCCGAGTCTCGTTCCGCCACGCCCGCTTCTCGGCCCGAACGGCCCGCGACGACCCGATGTCGGCGCGGCGGCGGCCCGCATGCGGCACGCGGGCAACTGCGCCCGCGAGATCGATACCCTGCACGCCGCCGCCCGCCCGGACGAGTACGTCCTCGAGCTGGCGCAGGCAGGGCACGAGGGCGCGCCGGGTCTGCTCGTGATCACCACCCTGCGGTTGCTGTTCGTTTCCGCGTGGGCGATGTACGAGTTCCCGGTGTCCGTACTCACCGACGCCTCGGTGCGGTCGGGCGCGGAAAGCATGGTGACGCTGCGGATTTCGGGCGCGGGTACCGATCTGGACTTCCACGACTGGACCGCGACCGACTTCGAGCGGATGGCCGAGGCGATCCGCCTGGCCTGCGAGATCGAGCACGTCGACGGATCGATCGCGCCGTCGCTGCCGTCCTCGGCCGACCTGTTCGGCGAGTGGCAACTGCTGGTGGAGCGGCGCAAACTCGGGATGGTCGCCGACGAACCGTTTCGCCGTCAGGCGGTCGGGATCATGCTGACCATGCCGGGCTGAACACCGGCGCCCCCGCGTGCAGCGCCACCCGCCGCCAGGGACTCGACGGACGGAGGTGCAGACCCGCGATCATCCGGCGCCGTTCCGCCACTTGGCTTTTCGCGGCCGACAGATCCTGCGTGGCGGCCCAGAAGATGGCTCCGGTGAGGAAGCCGTCGCCGAACTGACGCCAGTTGCGATAGTGCTGACGCGCCCGGTCGAGCCCGGTGAGCATGTGCTCGAAGGCCTCGTCCTCGGTGAGATACCCGGCGGTACACGAGGCGCGGGCGATGAAAACCAGCCGCGCCAGATCCCAGGCGGTGGCGTCGTTCTGCAGCGGTGCGGGCAGGTTGTCGGTGATGCCGAGTTTGATGGCCTGCAACCAGGCGTCGTAGTCCCGGTCGATACCGGCCGGACCCCGGTAGCCACGGAAACCCGAGAGCGTGTGCAGGAATTCGCGGTGCTCGTCGGCCAGCCCCGACCGGTCGACCCGCCCGGTGTCGGTGGCCGCGGCGACGGCGAGCGGGTGGACGAGTTCGAACAGCGGCGCGTGCATGCCCGCCAGCAGCCGGCGGATGGTGTCGCGGGCGTCCTCGGCGTGGTCGACACCCCACGATTCGTGCAGACCCTCGATCGCGGTCTCGCGGCGCGTGGCGGAACTGCCGGGCTCCTCCGGCAGGAAGGCGACACTGTCGCAGTAGGCGCCCCAGCTTCGCCCGTAGTAGGCGCCGACGGCCAGCGCGCGGATCCGGTCGTCGTCGAGCGCCGCACCCGACCACACATCGGGTTCGGGGTCGATATCCGCGCCGGGAAACCCCGCCACGCGCGGTCGCCCGTGCACTGAGCCTGCCGATTGCATCCAGCCACCCCTCCGCCGAGCCGAACGTTGTGTTGCCAGATCTTACGGACGGGCGGCCGCCGGCGGAACCGAGTGTGTCGGTGGGCGGTACTACCGTCGGGGGATGGGCTACCGGGAACGTCGGTCACGGGTCGATCGCGCGGTGGTCTGGCAACGCACCGGCGGCGGCGCGGGCCAGGCCAGCGTGTTCCCCGACGGCTGCATGGACTTGATCTGGACCGAGGGCACCTTGATGGTGGCGGGCCCGGACAGCCGTGCCGCACGGGTGCGTGCCGGTGCCGCCGAATTCGTCGGCGTCCGGTTCGCCCCGGGTGCCGCACCGGCTGTGCTCGGCGTGCCCGCCGTGGAACTGCTCGACCAGCGCGTCGACCTCGACACGATCGTGCCCGCCGCCAGCGCCCGCGCACTGCTCGATCGGGTCGACAACTCGCCCGACCGCGTTGTGGCTCTCGAATCCGTCGCCGTCGACCTCGCGGCGGCAGCGTCCGCACCGGACCCGCTGCTCACCGGCATCGCCGAGGCCATGGCCGCGGGCGAATCGGTCGCCCACACCGCTGCCCGCGCGGGACTGTCGGCACGCATGCTGCACCGCCGTTCGCTCGCGGCATTCGGTTACGGCCCCAAGATGTTGGCGAGGATTCTCCGATTTCAGCGCGCACTGGAGACCATCCGCGCGGGCACTCCGGCCGCCGAGGTGGCGGCCCTGCACGGCTACGCCGACCAGGCGCATCTGTCCCGCGACGTCCGTGACCTGGGCGGATGCACGGTGCGTAGCCTGCAGCCCGGCTGAGGGTGCCCGGAAAGTCTCATTCGGCTCAACTGCGATACGAAGTTATGCTCACTGTGCACGCCCCGTCGCATGTGCCAGGCCCAGTCCGAACCACGACGAGAGGATGTGACCCGATGATCGACGAATCCGTGTTCACCACGCTGCGTATCGAGGCCGAACGAGACGAAGTACGCCGACTTGTCGTCGGCGCCGTCGTCGTGCGCCACGACCGGGTACTCATCCTGCGCCGCCGACGATCCGACTTCCTCAGCGGACGGTGGGAGTTGCCGAGCGGCGTCGTCGAGCACGGCGAGTCACTCGACGACGCCCTCGCCCGTGAGGTTGCCGAGGAGACGGGCCTCGAGGTCACCGGCATCACCGACTACCTGGGCGACTTCGACTATCTGTCCGGCAACGGCGCGCGCACCAGACAGTTCACCTTCGTCGTCGACGTCGCCACCACCGGACCCGTGCAACTCACCGAGCACGACGCCCACCTCTGGACCAAGCTGGACGGCGAACCGCCGGTCAGCGACGAGGTCCGCGAGGTGCTCGGCCGGTATCGGCGGCGCCTGCGCGACCCGCACGGCTGGTCGACCTATCCGCTGGGCAACGGCGCGTAGAGGTCGACACCGTGCCCGTCGGGGTCGGCGAGCACGGCGTAGCGCTGGCCCCAGAAGGCGTCCCACGGCGCGAGCTCACCGTGGTATCCGGCGCCGACCAGTTCCTTGTACAGCGAGTCGACCTCGGCCGGATCGGCGCAGCGGAACGCGAGGCTGCTCCGGCCGGGGCCGCTGGGCGGTTGCCAGCCGGGGGTGAACGAGGCGACCGTCGCCTCGGTGTCCAGCAGCAGCCGCATCCCACCGGAGAGGGGAGCCTCGGCGTGCCCCTCGGTCTCACATCCCTCGGGGAAGTTCAGGCCGAGCGCACGGTAGAAGGCCACCGAGGCGGCCATGTCGGACACGATGATCGAGATGGCGTCGAGCTGAGGAGTCATGTCCGGCAGCGTATTCGGCGCGAAGGCCGGTCGTCTTGAACGAATCGGACATCAACGCGCGGGCACGGGCACCAGTTCGGCGATGAGGTTGCCGATCAGGATCTGCAGGTGATCGCGGATCCCGCGCACGACCTCGATCGGTTGCCCGGCCGGATCCGACAGCACCCAGTCGCGGTAGCTGATGCCGGGGAAATACGGGCACACCTCGCCACAACCCATGGTCACCACCACATCCGACAGCCCGACGACATCGTCGGTGAGCGGCTTGGGCCGTTCGCCGGAGATGTCGATACCGATCTCGGCCATCGCCGCCACCGCGACGGGATTCAGTTCGTCGGCGGGCTCGCTGCCCGCGGTGCGGACCTCGATGCGATCGCCGGCCATGGCGCGCAGGAAGCCCGCCGCCATCTGTGATCGGCCCGCATTGTGGACGCAGACGAACAACACGCAGGGTGTGTGGGCCATGGTCGCCCTTTCGGTGCAGGGGCGAAGTGCTTGTGGCGCTTCGGATATCACCGCCATCATCGCATCAACCCGCGCGTGTGTGGGCGCGGCTACGGTGTTGTCCTGCGGTGTCCGCCTCAGCCGAGCGGACCGAGAACCCGGTTCACGTAGTCGTTGGCGAACACCCCGGTGGGGTCGAGGCGTTTGCGCACGGCCGCGAACCGATCCCAGTCGGGATAGCGTCCGCGCAGCGTCTCGGCGGTCTGGAAATGGTGTTTGCCCCAGTGCGGACGACCGTCGAACCGGTCGAAGACCGCTTCGCAGGCGCGCAGATACGGTTCCCATTCCATGCCCTGGTACTGGTGCACCGCGATGTAGCAGGTGTCGCGCCCGCTCGCGGGGGAGAGGAAGGCGTCGTCGGGTGCCACCCAGCGCACCTCGATCGGCATGGGAGTACCGAATTTCTTTGCCAGCGTGATCATCTCGCGAACCGCCTCGGCCGCGTGCGCGCGCGGGACCGCGTACTCCATCTCGTTGAACCGCACCAGGCGCGGTGTGGCGAACACACGGTAGGAGCGGTCGCGCTGACGGTTGTTGCTGCCCGCGACGGTGGCCACACGATGGATCAGCGGAACTGTCGCGGGAACGCGGCGACCCACCCGGCACAGGCCGTCGTAGAGATAGTTGGACAGCAGGATGTCGTTGACCCACTCGCTCAGCGCGCCGCGCGGCTGCTCGGGCTCGTCCGTGCGGTTGAGCGCCTTGGTCATCACCACGGAGCTGTGCGCGAAGGCGAAGAACTCGAAATGGTCGTTCCCGTCGACGAATTCGTCGAGATCGGCGAGGACGTCCGCCAGCGGCAGCGGCCGTTCCACGCCTTCGAGCACGAACGACGGCTCGAGCTGCAGGGTCGCCTCGGTGACGATGCCGAGCGCGCCGATGCTCACCCGCGCCGCGCGCCAGCCCTCGGGATCGGTCTCCTCGTTCAGTTCCACCACGTTGCCGTCGGCGCACAGCACCTGCACCGAGTGCAGCGCCGCCGAGATGTTGCGCAGTCGCGCGCCGGTGCCGTGGGTCGCGGTGGCGGTGGCGCCCGCGACGGTCTGGGTGTCGATGTCGCCGAGGTTGGGGAAGGCCAGTCCGTGCTCGTGCAGTAGGGGGCTCGCCGCGTTCAGCGTCAGCCCGGCCTGCACGCGCGCGCGGCCGGTCGAGGTGTCGACGTCGAGCACCTTGTTCATGGCGCCGAGGTCGACGAGGGTGCCGTCGGTGAGCACGGCGTCGGTGAACGAGTGGCCCGAACCGGCGACACGCACCGTCCGGCCCCGCGCCGCGGATTCGGTGACGATCCCGGCGAGTTCCTCGACGTCACGCGGCGTCGCGACGACGGCGGGTGCGCAGCGCTGCTCGCCAGCCCAGTTCACCCAGGTGTTCTTGGTCATGTGTCCAACTGTAGAGGACCAAGTGTGACCCGCGCTACTGAGGGAACGAAAATCAGCGGCGACGACCCAGGCAGGCGGCCGATTTGGCCTGCTCCACCTCGGCGTCGGTGAGCGGCGGGGCGAGCAGCGGCCTGCGCGGCACGGCATCGGTGCGCACGCCGTTCAGCGCCACGGCCATGTACCGCTGCCACACGTCGGGATTGACCGGTGCGGCGAACTCCATGAACGAGTTGACCATGTGGATCAGCGCGAAGAAGTCGGTGGTGGTGATGTCGGGATGCACCGCGCCCGCGTCGCGCGCCCGGTCGACGATGGCCGCCACCGACGGGCGGATCCGCTCACGCATCTCGGCGAACCGGGTCGGGTCCTCTTCGAGTTCGAGCACCACCTCACCGAAGCCGCGGTTGGTCGCCAGGTGCTTGCAGGCGTGTTCGAAGAACTCGACGAGTGCCAGCCACGGGTCCGGATTGCGGGTCGCGGCGTCGGCCGCGTCGGCGAAGTCGACCATGTTCTGCTCGAACACCTCGACGATGAGTGCCCGCTTGTTCGCGAAGCGCCGGTAGACCGTGCCGACGCCGACGCCCGCGCGCTCGGCCACGTCGTCGAGGGTGATTTCCAGGCCGTGTTCGGCGAAGAGTTCCCTGGCTGCGACCACGATGCGTTGCTGATTGCGGGCGGCATCGGCGCGCAGCCTGCGAGGTGCTGCGGCAGTCGTCGTGGCGTGATTCACAGGTGCATCCTACTCATTGCCGGATTAAGTGGAGGTGGTTTCTCCGTTACTCTGGTAGCTTCGACTGAAGCGGAGGCTATATCTCCGATTATGCCACCGAAACTACCGACCTAGACCTGCAAGGGGAGTCATGACCACCACACTCGACAAGGGGACGAGTCCCGCGTCCGGTGCGGACACCGGGAACCGGCGAGGCTCACACGCGTTGCGCTGGTGGGTGCTCGCGGTCCTCGGTATCGCGCAGCTGATGGTCGTGCTCGATGCGACGATCGTGAACATCGCGCTGCCTGCCGCCCAGGCCGACCTCGGCTTCGGCGACGCCGACCGCCAATGGGTCATCACCGGCTACGCACTGGCCTTCGGCAGCCTGCTGCTGCTCGGCGGCCGCCTCAGCGACCTGTTCGGCCGCCGCAACACCTTCATCGTCGGCCTGGTCGGCTTCGCGGTCGCCTCCGCCATCGGCGGCGCGGCCAACAGCTTCGAGATGCTGGTCGCCGCCCGCGTCGGCCAGGGCGTGTTCGGCGCACTGCTCGCGCCCGCCGCCCTCTCGCTGCTGACCGTCACCTTCACCGAACCCGGTGAACGCGCGAAGGCGTTCGGCATCTTCGGTGCCGTCGCCGGTGCCGGTGGCGCGATCGGCCTGCTGCTCGGCGGCGCGCTCACCGAGTGGGCGTCGTGGCGCTGGGCGATGTATGTGAACCTGATCTTCGCCGCCGTCGCGCTGGTGGGTGCGGTGCTGTTGCTGGCCAAGCACGTGAACGCCGCATCGCGGCCCAAGCTCGACTGGCCCGGCACCATCACCGTCACCGCGGCGCTGTTCGGCATCGTCTACGGCTTCTCGCACGCCGAATCCCACGGCTGGAGCGACCCGACCACGCTGGCCTTCCTGATCGGCGGCGCCGTGCTGCTCGCGGTGTTCGTCTGGATCGAGACCCGCGTCGCGCACCCGCTGCTGCCGCTGCGCATCGTCACCGACCGCACCCGTGCCGGTTCCTACCTGACCGTGTTCATCATGGGCATCGGCATGTTCGCGATCTTCCTGTTCCTGACGTACTACATGCAGCTGTCGCTGCAGTACTCGCCGATCATGACCGGTGTGGCGTTCATGCCGATGGTGTTCGGCATGGTTGCCTCCTCCACCACCGCGCCCTCGTTGCTGCTGCCCAAGGTCGGGCCGAAGGTCGTCATCAGCGGCGGCTTCCTGGTCGCCGCGGCGGGCATGGTGTGGCTCACCTTCATCGGTCTCGACAGCAGCTATGTCACCCACATCCTGCCCGCGCTCGTCCTGCTCGGCCTCGGCCTCGGTGGCGCCATGTCGGTGGCGTTCCAGGGCTCGACGGCGGGCGTGCAGCACGACGACGCCGGTGTCGCCTCGGCGATGGTGAACACCAGCCAGCAGGTCGGCGGTTCCATCGGCACCGCGCTGCTCAGCACGATCGCGGCCTCGGCGATGACCGACTACGTGTCCGCGCACGAGCCAGGTCCACTGACCATGGCCCAGGGCGCGATCGAGAGCTACACCACCAGCTTCTGGTGGGCGGCGGCCACTTTCGTGCTCGGCGCCATCGTGATCGGTGTGCTCATGCCGAACAAGGTGCCCGCCCCCGCCGAGGGCGAGATGGTGCTCGCGCACTGACCCACCTGTCGTAAACCGATGGCCCGGACCGAGACTCGGTCCGGGCCATCGGCGTTCGCGCGAGGTGGCTGCTGGGGGTTTGCCGGACGCGCACCGCGCGCTAGTTTGTCGGGGGTACTCGATACCATGAGCAACGACCACCGTCGGACTAGCAGGGGAGGGCAGTGCATGGCATCGCGGCCCCCGGCGCTCGACCCGGCCGTCCTCGCGGCGATCTCGGTGGGCGGTGGTCTCGGGGCCACGGCCAGATACGGTGTGGGCCAGTGGTGGCCGGTGCGTCCTGGGCAATTTCCGTGGTCGACGCTGACCGTCAATGTAGTCGGCTGCTTCGCCCTCGGGGTGCTGATGGTCGTGGTCACCGAGATCTGGGCGGCGCCGATGCTGGTTCGCCCGTTCCTCGGGATCGGCGTGCTCGGCGGGTTCACTACTTTCTCCACCTTCGGCCTCGAGCTTCGTACACTGATCGACACCGGTTCGCCGGGCACGGCCGTGGCCTATCTCGGTCTCTCGGTCCTCGCGGGCCTCGGCGCGATGGCGCTCGCCATGATCGGGACCCGCTGGGCGGCAGGCAGCGTGGGGCAGGGCACGTGAATCCGACGACGGAAGGGGGCCATCCGATGGTCGCGATGTGGGCTCCCACGGCGGGAGGCGGGCGATGACCGCGGCACTCGTGTTCGCGGGTGGAATGCTCGGTGCCCCCGCGCGTTACCTCGTCGATCGGGCGGTCTCGGCGCGGTTCCCGGCCGGGCTGCCGTGGGGGACGTTGACGGTTAACATTGTCGGTTCGGCGTTGCTCGGGGGCCTGATCGGCGCGAGCGCGGGCAGTACTCTGCTGGCGTTCGCGGGAATCGGTTTCTGTGGTGCGCTGACCACGTTCAGCACATTCGGTTACGAGACCATACGTCTGGTGACCGAGGGCGCCTACGTGTATGCCCTGGGCAACGTCGCGATCAGTGTCGCGGCGAGCTTGGCCTCGGTGTATGCCGCCGCGTCCCTGACCAACTGGTTGTGCGCATGATCCTCATGACCAGCCGCGCCCAGCCGACACGGAAGGGAACACCCACCATGGCCCACGATCGCGCCGGACGGCCCGCCCGCCCGACCGACCTGGTGGATATCGCTCACCTGGTCACCGCGTACTACAGCCGCGTGCCCGATCCGGCCGAACCGAGCCAGCAGGTCGTCTTCGGCACCTCGGGTCATCGCGGGTCCAGCGAGGACAGCGCGTTCAACGAGGCGCACATCATGGCCATCACCCAGGCGATCGTCGAGTACCGCGCCACCCGCGACATCACCGGTCCGGTGTACCTGGCGCGCGACACCCACGCCCTGTCCGAACCGGCCTGGACCACCGCGCTCGAGGTCCTCGCGGGCAACGACGTCACCGCCGTGATCGACGCGCGTGGTCGCTACACCCCGACGCCCGCGCTGAGTCATGCTGTGCTGCGCCACAATCAGGGCGGAACCAAGCACCAGGCCGACGGCATCGTGGTGACCCCCTCGCACAATCCGCCGCGCGACGGCGGCTTCAAATACAACCCGCCGCACGGCGGTCCCGCCGACACCAAGGCCACCGACGCCATCGCCGCGCGCGCCAACGAACTGCTGCGCGGCGGCCTGGCCGAGGTGAAGCGGGTGTCGCTGGAACAGGCGATGAAGACCCATGTGCAGCGCTACGACTACCTCGACCACTACGTCGCCGACCTGCCGAACGCACTGAACCTGGACGCCATTCGCGGCGCGGGCATCCGCATGGGCGCCGACCCGATGGGTGGGGCGAGCGTGGACTACTGGGAGGAGATCGGGCAGCGCTTCGATCTCGAACTCGAGGTGGTCAACCCGTTCGTCGACCCCACCTGGCGTTTCATGACCCTCGACAGCGACGGCAAGATCAGAATGGATCCGTCCTCACGCCACGCCATGGCCGGACTGGTCGGCATCAAGGACGACTACGACATCTCCACCGGCAACGACGCCGACGCCGACCGCCACGGCATCGTCACCCCCGACGGCGGTCTGATGAACCCGAACCACTTCCTCGCGGTCGCGATCGAATATCTCGTCGCCAACCGGATGTGGTGGGACGCGCTCACCAAGGTCGGCAAGACGGTTGTCACGTCCTCGATGGTGGACCGGGTGGTCGGTGTGCTCGGCCGCGATGTGTACGAGGTGCCGGTCGGGTTCAAGTGGTTCGTGCCCGGATTGTTCAGTGGCAGTTTGGCTTTCGGTGGTGAGGAGAGCGCGGGCGCGTCGTTCCTGCGGATGGACGGCACCGTGTGGACCACCGACAAGGACGGCATTCTGCTGGCGCTGCTGGCCGCCGAGATCGCGGCCGTCACCGGTCAGACCCCCTCGGCTCGCTACGGCGAGCTCGAACGTCAGCACGGTAGCCCCGCCTACGCGCGTATCGACGCCGTCGCCACCAGTGAGCAGAAGGCCAAGCTCGCGCGGCTCAGCGCCGACGCCATCACCGGCACCGAGATCGCCGGCGAGGAGATCACCGGCATCCTCACCACCGCGCGCGGTAACGGCGCTCCCCTCGGCGGGCTGAAGGTGACCACCGAGAACGCCTGGTTCGCCGCCCGCCCGTCGGGCACCGAGGACAAGTACAAGATCTACGCCGAATCCTTCCTCGGTTCCGAGCATCTGACCCAGGTGCAGGCCGCCGCCGAGGAGATGGTGAATCAGGCGCTGATCGAGTGAGTACCGCGACAAAGGTTCGACTACCCGCCGAAATCTGGGTGCTGATCGCGGCGGCGTTCGTCATCGCGCTCGGTTTCGGGCTGGTGGCGCCGGTGCTGCCGCAGTACGCCCGCGAGTTCGGGGTCGGTATCGCGGCCGCGTCGGCGATCGTGAGCGCCTTCGCCTTGATGCGCTTGCTGTTCGCCCCCGCCAGCGGGCGCCTGGTGCAGAAGCTCGGCGAGCGACGGGTGTATCTGGCGGGCATCCTCATCGTCGCGGTGTCGACCGGTGCGTGCGCGTTGGCGCAGACGTATTGGCAACTGCTGGTGTTGCGGTCGCTCGGCGGGATCGGGTCGACGATGTTCACGGTGTCGTCGATGGCGTTGATCATCCGGGTGTCGCCGCCTGCCGCGCGCGGCCGGGTGTCCGGTGTGTATTCGACGAGTTTCCTGATCGGTTCGCTGGTCGGTCCGCTGGTCGGTGGTGCGCTGGCCGGGCTCGGCTTGCGGGCCCCGTTCGTCATCTACGCGCTCGCCCTGCTCGTCGTGTGCGTGATCGTGTTCGCCGGTTTGCGGGAGTCACCGGTCCTGAAGGACGACAGCGCGACGACCACACCGGAACTGACCTTCCGGCAGGGCTGGTCGGAGCCCGCGTATCGCGCGGTGCTGCTGTCGAGTTTCGCCGGCGGTGTCGCGGTGTTCGGTGTGCGGATGGCGTTCGTCCCGCTGCTGGTGGTGGAGACCCTGCGGCAGGAACCCGGCATGGCCGGTGTCGCGCTCACCGTGTTCGCGGCGGGCAACGGTGCGGTGCTGTTCGCCTCGGGGCGATTATCCGACCGGCTCGGCCGCAAACCGTTCCTGATCCTCGGCTCGGCGATCTGCGCGGTCGGCACCGGCGCGCTCGGTTTCGCGCCGTCGCTGCCGTGGTTCCTGCTCGCCTCGTTCGTCGCGGGCATCGGTTCCGGCATGTTCAGCCCGGTACAGCAGGCGGCGCTCGCCGATGTGCTCGGCAGCCGGGCACGCGGCGGGCCGGTCCTCGCGGCCTTCCAGATGGCGGCCGACCTGGGCGCGGTCCTCGGCCCCATCGTCATCGGTGAGGTGGCCGACCGCACGTCGTTCGGGGTCGGTATGGCGGTGACCGGGGCGGTGCTCGCGGTGTCGGCGACGGTGTGGGTGTTCACTCCCGAGCCGTCGCGGATCGTGCATCCCGAGGACCCGCAGCACCCCGACCACGCCGGCGACGGCCTCGACCCGCAATGCACCTGTGACGGCCCCGACGGGTCGCCCGTCGTGCGTGACGGCATGGTTCCCGCGAACCGTCGTCCGGTCGACACGGAGAAATAGCTGGTAGAGCTGATATCGGCGTGCCCGGGCGGCGCGCCGATATCAGCTCGAGGCAGAGTGGACGGGTGAGCACAGCCGGTTCTTCGCACAATCCACGTCCCGTGTCGAGCAACACCACCTACGCGCTGGGCGCGGTGGCCCTCGTCGTGATCGGGCTGATCGTGTTCGCCGTCTACAAGTGGAGCGCCGAACCACCATCCGTCCGCAACGACGGTTACGGCGCTGTGCGCGAGGCGGCGGTGCAGGTCACCACCACGCCCGAAGGGGTGATCCGGCTCGGCCGCCCCGACGCCGCGAAAACCATCGACATCTTCGAAGACCCGCTGTGCCCCGCGTGCGGGGTGATGGAGACCAGCTACGGCCAGGAACTCGCCCAGAAGATCGACGAGGGCAAGCTCGCCGTGAACTACCACCTCGTCGCGTTCCTCGACGACCAGTCCAAGAGCAAGGACTACTCCACCCGCGCCATCGCGGCCAATCTCTGTGTCGCCCAAACAGGTTCGGGCCCCACCTACGGCAAGTTCCACAAGGCCCTGTTCGTGGACCGCCAGCCCGAAGAGGGCGCCGAGGACCTGAGCAACCCCGCCCTGGCCGCCCTCGCCACCGAATCGGGCGCCCCCGAATCCGTCGCCGCCTGCATCACCCACGCCACCCAGCGCGACGCCGCCGCGGCCGCCGCGAAATCGGCCCTCGCCGACCTCGACGCCCGCACCGGCAATAAATCCGCCACCCCCACGATCTACGACGGAACAACCACCGTCGACTGGCGCGACGAAAACTGGGTCACCACCCTCGCCCCCTGACCCACGTGAGGTTGCGCACATCCTAGACCCCCTCCGCGCCGCCCGCCCACTTCCCTGAGCCCCGAACCCACTCCTGAATCGCCCCGTTTTCGCCATCTACCAGCCGATTTGTTCTCCCGGAGAACCATGGTGTAACTTCATTCAGGCAGCAGCGAGAGCGGCTGAAACAACAGAACACGGGGCTATGGCGCAGCTGGTAGCGCACCACACTGGCAGTGTGGGGGTCAGGGGTTCGAGTCCCCTTAGCTCCACAGAAATAATAGGTAAGGCCCGGTCATCGACCGGGCCTTACCTGTTTTTGTCGTGATCCCGGTACTCCAGACCACTTGTCGACGAGTTCCGCCAAGCTCATCCGGCGAGGAAGCGCAGCAGTTCGGAGGTGACGAACTGAGGGTTCTCCTCGATGAGCCAGTGGCCCGCGTTCGGCACATCCACTGCCCGCACGATATTGGTCATCCGTGGGGCCGCGGTCGTCCGGACGGGGTCTAGCTGGCCCTGGGCGGTCATCAGCAGAGTGGGCACCGGTGTCGGTGCTGCTGCCACGGCATCGCGGACGTCCTGGTCGAGAGCACGGTAGAGCTCGAATCCGCCTGCCAGCTTTTCGGGTTGGCCGTAAGTCCGTGCGTACTCATCGCTCTCGGCGTCGGTGAACGGGGATCGGTCCGAGGTGCCACCGAAGGCTGATCCGCCGAAGGAGACCTGCGGATAGAACAGCGCCAGATATTCGCGGACGTCGTCGACGACTGCCTCGGGGACCCGCCGTTGGGAATGGAAGGCGATATGCCAGCTCATCGACCGGTATGTGGCCGCATCGATCGCGGGCCCGGGTAGCGGCAGGTCGAGGTAGCCGAGACGTGCGATGTCGGCGGGGAACTGAGTGGCGTACTGGAATGCCACCGCGGCACCGAAATCGTGCCCGATGACGCGGGCATCGCGCACCCCGAGCCGATCGGCGATCAGGGTGTGCACGTAGCGGGCCAAGGTGGCTTTGTCGTAGCCGCTCGGTGAGCCGGTGCTGTCGCCCAGCCCGGGAAGGTCGATAGCGTAGACGGTGTGCTTCTCGGCCAGCTCCGGCATGATCGGCCACCAGCCGAACCAGGTCTGCGGCCAACCGTGGATCAGCACCACCGGTGTGCCGCTGCCACCGGTCACGTAGTGCATCCGGACCCCGTCGATATCGGCGAACTCGTGCCGGAAGGTCCTGTCGAATTCCGGATCGTTGTAGGTAGCAAGGGCGTATGGGGGAATGTCGGCAGAGATGGGCGTGGTGCACGCGGCGGTGCCGACCGTGAGCAGCAGAGCCAGCGTGCCGGTCACCATCGCGTGTACGGCTCGGCGGAAGCGGTGCGGTGACGGCCGGATTGCGGTGATCATGTGTTCCTGTCCAGAGAAATCGGCGGATGCTGAGAGCGGGACGCGGCGGCATGGGGCGCCGAGAACGGCGCTCCCGGTCCCGTTCCAGGAGGTGACCGCATGGATGGCGCTCATCGAGACCCCTTTGAACGGGACACCTCTCAGTGTTTCCGGATCGGACACGATCTGGCACGCAAACTTGCTGTTCCAGCAACATTAACTCGTGCATCGAAAGCGAGAATCGCAGCCGCCGAGGCTATTTCGGCCGGAGGCGGGAGGTCCGGAAGTGAACTGTCAGCGCCGGGTGACGAGCTTCGCACCGCGGAGCATCCACACCGCCGGGACCAGACAGCACAGCAGTGCGAAGAGACTCGCCTCCGGACCGAATGTCCCACCGGTCAGCACATCCGGTCCGGAGAGGACGGTGCGTAGCAGGCCGGATTCGCCGTGGGCGCCGGATACCGCAGTGCCGAACACGCCGGACTCCGTGAAATTCCAGGCGAAATGCAGGCCGATCGGCAACCACAACGACCGCGTGGCGGTGTAGGCGATGGCGAGCAGCGCACCACCTTCGACCGCGATGGCCAGAGCACCCCACGGCGTGGCATTGCTGTTGACCAAGTGCGTCAGGCCGAAGATCAGTGACGAGACCGCGATCGCGACGATGCTGCCGGTCCGTTCTTCCAGGATGCGATGCACCACGCCACGGAACAGCAGCTCCTCGGTGACCGCCACCGAAGCCATCGAGCCCGCCACTCCCAGGCAGGCTCCGAATGAGCCACTGGTGATGTCGGCGTCGGTGAACAGGGTCGCGAGCAGCATCGTCGCGAGGAATGCCCCGGCTCCGATGAGTACACCGTGCCCGAGCCCCCGCCACCGCCCAGCGGCAGCCAATTCCATGACCTCCGACCGTTTCTCGACACGGCAGGTAAGCCACCTGAAAGCGAAGATCGCCCCGACCGCCGCGCCGATTCCTAGGAAGAACCGCAGCACAGGCACATCCGGAACGAGCGCGTCCACGCCCCGCGCGGCGATCAGCAACACGACCGCCCCGACGAGCAGAACCGGCACCCGGAGCCGCTGCATCGGCGATCTCCGCTCGGTGGGGATGATCATCAAATGTCCTCTCGCCGTTGGTCAGTACGGCGAGATTACGAACGAGCCGAGCCGCGCCACATCACTCCGTGGGAGCGTCCTCGGTAGTACTCGCGAGTGAGGCGCTGCTTTCGGTCGCTGGATGCGGCGTTCAGTTTCCGGAACCGACGATGGCGGTGACTCGAATCTCCACGCGCATGGCGGCGAGACCGAGCGCGGTCACCCCGGTCTCGGTCCAGATCGGCGCGCGGCCGCCGAGGCGCCGACGGAACTGCTCGGCCATCACCTCGTTGTGGTCGTCTCCGATGACGCCGCTTCCCGCTTCGACCTTGTGGTAGGAGTTGACGTGAATGACGTCCTTCCAGGTGGCGCCAACGGTGGCGAGCGTTCGCTCCACGTTGTCGAAAGCCTGGATGATCTCGTCCTCCAGCGAGTCGGGAACGATCAGCTCGTCATTCACCCCGGCCTGACCAGAGGTCTCCACCCGGTCGTCGACCCGGACGGCGCTGCTGTAGCCGAGCGCTTGGTGCAGCTTCTCGCCTGCGCCGGGACTGATGCCGAAGGTAACGGTGCTCATGATGCTCTCATTCGTGTGGAGGGGCGTACCGCGACGTATGACTTCACACGTAAACTAACCCTGCGCAGTCAATAATTCAACCTTGAAGTCATTGCCGGCTCGAGTCCGCCGGCAACAGACCTCCTGAGCAGCACGGAGACACGCATGGGCGACCAGGAAGATCACTGGCTCGATGAGCACGAGAAGGCTGCGTGGACCGGGCTGATCTCCCTGGTCCTACTGCTTCCCGGGAAGCTGGAATCACCGCTGCGGCAAGAGCACGACCTCACGCTGTTCGAGTACCTCGTGCTCAGTCACCTCTCCGAAGCGCCGCAACGCAAGCTGCGCATGGGGGAACTCGCCGTCCTCGCCAGCGGGTCGCTGTCGCGCCTGTCCAACGTCACCAAGCGCTGTGAACAGCGCGGTTGGATCGTCCGAGCACCCGACCCGACAGACGGTCGCTACACCCTCGCCCAACTCACCGACGCAGGCCTGGGCATCGTGCGTCTGGCAGCTCCGACACACCTGCGTTCAGTGCGCCGCACCGTCCTCGACTCGCTCAGCACGAGTGATCAGAAAGCCCTCGCCCGCATCGCGCAAAAACTTCGCATCGTTCCGGACGGCCTCGGCTGAGGTGGTCTCAACGCTCCGGGCGGCGTTGCCTGCGCTAAAGGTGGAGGCGAAACCTGTTGGAGGTGACGGCGTCGGTGACGCGTTCGATGGTTCGGTGCGCATCGTCTGTCGACGTGTCGAGCACATGCGGCTCGTAGTCGCCCAAGGAAGCGAATTGGTCCCACATCGTGGCAATCGGCTGCTCGTCGACGAGGGCTTGGGGCGCCGTTCGCGCCTTGGCTCGCGACAGTGTGATGTCGCGGCCGGGCCGCAGTACGACGTAGTGGAGGGCGATACCGGGCGTGTGGTCGCGGAAGTGGTGGAGCATCCACGGCCCGACGATGCCATCGAGCACTGTCGTGAATCCGCCTGCCGCATAGGTGAAGGCCGCTCCGGCGATGACGTTCATGACGGTCTGGTTTTGGCGAGCTGATGCCGGTTCGTAGGGCGGGATCGCTCCGGCGACTATGTAATGCCAGAAGTCGTCGGTATGTAGGTGCACGCCCCGCTCGAGCTTTCGGGCGAACGCATCTGCGACCGTGCTTTTCCCTGCTCCCGGCGGGCCGGTCAGAATGATCACTGTTCCGTCCATCCGATGCACCCCTTGAACGTGGTCGTCCGCGTCAGCCAGCGGATCAGTCTTCGTCGGCTCGACGGGCTCTGTCAATCGAGAATGGGCCGGGCGGGGCGACCTACGGGTTCCGGAGTGCTCCTCCTCGACGAACCGGTTGAGGCGACAATCCCCTTCGCGTCGCTGGAACAACCCCTGATCGTTGACCGGCGCTAGGCTCGTCGGTGTGTACGAATTCGCGAAGGTCGCAGGTTTCGCTGGAGCACACGGGATCTGGAGCGTCAGCGACTCTTCGTTATTGATTCCGTTGATCGGTTATGCCAGAACGGACGGGGCTGAGGGACTGGTGCGTTTCCAGGCCGACGATGTCGCCGACGCCGCGCAGATGGGGGCTGCGCAGTTGCAGGAGGGGCGTCCCGAGTGGGCGTATGCCGCGCTCGTCGTCGACGCATTCCTGCGGTTGCCGAACGGGCGGACGGATGCGCTCGTCATCGAGGCGATCGACTACGGGCCGCAGCGACGGTCGATCAAGATGGCTGTCCCGTATCGGCCGCACGCGAGCGAGCTGGGTTTCGCTGTGTACCGGCCGAAGTTCGTCGGCACGAGCGGTTTCGAGGAGCCGGACTACGATGCGATCGCCGACGCCTTCTTCGCCGGTGTCGACTCCCACGAACAAGCCGCGGCGGTGTGGAACGCCCACCTCGTCGACGAGTCCGTCTGACACGACGGGTAGCGAGCGCCGCCCGAATCGGGATTCGCTCGGGTCGCGCGCCATCGGGAGCCCCGGCTGCGGGGGGTCAGGACTTGGCTGCCTCGTAGGCGGCGGTGAGCTCGGCCAGGACGCCGTCGCGCGGGGTGGGTGCGCCCTCGAGGTGCGTGGCGCGCAGCTCTGCCATGAATCGCTCCCACAGCGGTGGTCCGCCCGCGGCGAGAAGTTCCGCGCGCACGGTCAGCTCCGGTGTGGCCTCGAGCCAGCGCGCGCCCCAGGCGCCTAGCTGAGCCAACACCGGGACGAGATCGATCGCGGCCTCGGTGAGCCGGTATTCCACCTTCTGTCGGTGCGACGGATCGTCGTGGCGGGTGAGCAACCCGGCCGAAACCAGCTTCGCCAGCCGCGCCGCCAGGACGTTCGATGCGATCCCTTCGATCGAGCCGGTGAGCAGCTCCCGGAAGTGCGTGTGCCCGCCGAACATCATGTCGCGCAGCACGATCATGCTCCAGCGGTCGCCGAGCAATTCGACGCTCCGGTTGATCGGGCATCCGGATTTGCCGGGCGGCACCGGCAGCTTGTTCTTCGAAACTGGTTGCATCACAGGATCAGTTTAGGTTACCGTCGCAACTGCTTGCAGATCGCAATCAGAAAGGGGTGCCGCCATGGCACAGCTGGTCCGGGTGCAGAACTTCAGCATTTCCACCGACGGGTACGGGGCAGGTGAGGGGCAGAGCCGCGAGCGGCCGTTCGGCCACGCCGACCCGGGGGACTTCATGTCCTGGGCGGGCGCCACCGCGCACTGGCCCGGCCGGACCGCGCCGGGCGGCAGCTACGGCCTCGACGACTACATCACCCGCGACTACGCCCGCAATATCGGCGCGGAGATCATGGGCCGCAACAAGTTCGGTCCGCAGCGCGGTCCGTGGGAGAACTACGACTGGCAGGGCTGGTGGGGTGACGAACCGCCTTTCCGCACACCGGTTTTCGTGCTCACTCACCATGAACGCCCTTCGTTCACGTTGTCCGACACCACCTTCCACTTCCTGAACGCCTCGCCGAAAGAGGCGTTGGCACGGGCCCTCGACGCCGCCGACGGCAAGGATGTGCGCATCGGCGGCGGCGTGGCGACGGTCCGGGAATTCCTCGACGCCGACCTCATCGATCAACTGCACATCGCGGTCGCCCCGGTGGAGCTGGGCGCGGGGGAGCGGCTGTGGGAGAGCCCGGCCGAACTGGCGGACCGCTTCCAGCACGAAGAAGTCCCCAGCCCCAGCGGGGTCGTCCACCACTTCTTCTGGCGGCGCTGAGGCAATCGGTCGTCATCGATCTGCAACCCGTTCACCCGGCTGTGGCCTCCATGCGCCATGCTTGTGCGGTGGTTATAGCGTCAGATGTCGTCCCCGTGCGTGGCAGTGAGTTCTCGGTCCTGTTGCGTCGTGTCCGGGAGGCGAACCTCTTGGACCGGCGGTTGCGGTATTACGGGTGGAAGAGTGCCCTCACCGCGGCGGCTTTCGTCGCTGGTTGGGCGGCATTTTTCGTCATCGGGGACTCGTGGTGGACGCTGCTCGTGGCGGCGTTCCTCGCGATGGTGTTCTCGCAGATCGCCTTCCTCGGCCACGACGCCGGGCACAAGCAGATCTTCGCGGGCCGCAAGGCCAACTACCTGTATGGCCTGATCGCGGGCAATCTGGCGATCGGGTTGAGTATCGGCTGGTGGACCAGCAATCACGCCCGCCATCACGCCCACCCCAATACCGAGGGCATGGACCCGGACGCGATGGGAGTGCTGGCGTTCTCCGGCGAGCGCGCGCGGACCGGAAAGGGCTGGCGCCGCTTCATCTTCCGCTACCAGGGGTGGCTGTTCTTCCCGTTGCTGCTGCTCGAAGGCGGCAGCCTGCACTGGAAGAGCATCGTCGCAGTGTTCCGCTGGCCGATCGCGAACCGCGTCTGGGAGGGTGCACTGCTCGCAGCCCACTTCATCGGTCTGCTGTCGGCGGCGTTCCTGGTGCTGTCGCCGGGCAAAGCACTGGTGTTCATCGCCGTCCAGCAGGGCCTGTTCGGGCTGTACATGGGTTCGACGTTCGCGCCCAACCACAAGGGCATGGAAGTCCTGCCCGAGGGTGACAACACCGACTTCCTCCGTCGTCAGGTCCTCACTTCACGCAATGTGCGCGGCAGCTTCCTCGTCGACCTGGCGATGGGCGGCCTGAACTACCAGATCGAACATCACCTGTTCCCGTCGATGCCGCGCGCCAACCTGCGGCACGCACAGCCGATCGTCGCGGGCTTCTGCGACGAGATCGGCGTGCCGTACTGCGAGACAAGTCTTTTCGAGTCCTACCGGCAAGCACTGACGCACCTGGACGAGGTCGGCCGCCACGCGAAGTAGGTCAGTGCTCGCAGAGGTAGAACTCCCGCTCGAAGTATTCCTCGTTGTGTTCGTCGACGAAGAACTTGCGTTCGTGCATCAGTTGTTCACGGAATTCCTCGGCCTGGGCCCTGGTCATCGTCGAGGTGGGTGACCACGGCTGCTGCGGCGGGATGTCGGCGGTCGAGGTGATGGTGACCGACGGGTCAACCAGGAAGAAGGCCACGATCTTTCGGTGACCGTTTCGGGTCGGATCGTCGAGCCGGAACGGGGCGACGCGGTGCTGGTAGATGTTCGGAAAGGCCACGCAGCGGCCGGTCGTGGTGCGGACCGAGCCCAGTTCCTGGTTGAGCGCGTCCTCGTCGTCGAGACCGTAGACCTCGCGGACTCCGGTGCGGTCGTTCTGCTCGTAGTACGGCTCGTCGATGGCGGTGCGGAAACCGAGCAGGCTTTCGGTGATGTTGTCGCTGTCCCAGTAGTAGATGGCGGTGGCGACGATGCGTTCGTTCAGCATGGCCTCGACATGCCATGAACCACCGGGATATTCGGGTTTGTCCGGAGTGAGGTGGATGTTGGCCAGTTTGACGATCACCTGCAGCCGGCGGCCGCTGAGCGTGACGGTGTGAGTGTCGTCCCGCTCGGGCGGCTGGAACTCGGGCGCGTCCGGGATGGCGGGCTGACGTTCCTCCCACCACTTCTCCATGGCTTCCTCGTAGGCTTCCTCGGCCGCCTCGTCGTCGTCCTCCGGGGGTTGCGGTTCGGTGTCCTCGTACCAGCCGAACGGGTCGGCGACGATGCGCACTCGTTTCGGGGCGCGCAGATCGGTGAGCACGTTCTCCAGCAGGGGGAGTGTCCGGCCGAAGAGCTCGGGCAGGACGGCGGCGAGGTCCTGATGGCGGTCGGGGTCGACGTTGTTCACGTAAGAAAGGAACGCCACGGAACCGTCGGCGCCGACCTCGACATCGGTGGGCAACCACTGGAACTTCTTCGAATGCGAGGCCGACTCGGCGTTCTTCTCCGGAGTGGGCCATGGTGCGTCCTCGGGCAAGCTCACGCCACGCACCAGGCAGTACATCGAGGGATGCACCAGATCGAGCACCTGCCCGTCGGATCCCGGATGCCAATCCAGTTCCGCAGCCGGCACTTCCTCCAGTACGCGCACCGCCTCGGCCAACCGCTTACGCAGATCCTCGTCGACCACCGAGTCCGACTGCCACACCCCGTCGACAGCCGACACCTCGATCCCGCGCTCCGCATCACGAAGCTCGGCGTAGTACCCCAATTCGTCGAGCACATAGCGGATCTGAGCCTGCGTCATCCCCTGCTCGGCCGCCTCCCGCGACCACCGCGCCACGACCTCGGCATCCTCGCGCTTGCGAAACCACTCCGGCTTGGCCCGGATACTCGCACTCAACCGCATCATCTCGAGCTCCCGCACCGTCCGAACGGGCGCGACACACGCCACATGGGCGGCACGAAAGGGCAACGGGAACAGATCCAACTCAGTCAATTCTCTGATCTCTCAACAGTTCTGCCGCACCCACGGCGACTCCGCGGATGCACCTGCGACCCTGCCACAGAACTGCTGCCCAACCCATCCCCGTTGGTCGATCCGAAGCCCATGCGACGGCATGAGGCGACGCATGGGCCCGAGTGTTCAGCGAAGCGCGACCTGGGCGCCACCCGAGAACATGGAGTCGTGGAGTTCGAGCGAGGCGGGAACTGTCCCCGCCGGCACATCGAAGACGACGACCACGTCGACCGAATTTCCCGGATTGATGTCCGACATCATGGCGCTGTCGTCGTTGACGTTGATTCCGGCCATCGTGTCGTTCTCGAACTCTCGGCCCTGATCATCGAACAGCTTCTGGTTGCTCGCGAAGTAGGACTGAGGCTTACCGCCGATATTGGTGACGGTGAGGTGTACCGCGATGTACTCACCCTGCGCAGTCTTCTGCAGATAGGGATTGTCCCCGATGACCTTCACCGGTGGGTCTACCGCAGTCACCGTGAAGTCGAACTTGCCGTCGCGAACAGGCGTACCGGCCGGCGCCGGCCCTTCCTCGGTAGGTGCCGGCGCAGCCGGTTTGGCCGGGGCGGTGGGTTTGCCCACGGCAGTGGTGAACGTCGCGGCGGTCTTGCTGTTGTCGCTGTCGTCGGACAACACAGCCACGCATCCGCCGAATCCGCAGAGTGCGAGAAAGCCACCCACGACGGCCAGAATGATCGTGTTCGCATTGCTCTTGGGCGGCCGAGGAGGGTAGGGATACCCGGGGCGCCCGCCGTAGGGCTGCTGTGGGTAAGGCTGCTGTGGGTACGGCGGGTTGGTCAAGTGGGTTCCTCTCCAGCGAGATCTCCAGGATTGCTGCCAGTCGGTAGGAGATCTCTACTGCAGGCCGCGATGTTACGCGGATAACAGGATTTCAGCGTTTAGCTGCCGTCGGCTTGGGTAAAGGCGGCCTCTGTGTGGGTCACAGACGTGGGTCGGTCGGGGTGGATTCCATGGCGAGGACCGCGAAGACCAGCTCGTGGATCCGCCACAACGGCTCGCCGGCGGCGAGGGCGTTCAGGGCGGTGAGGCCGAGGCTGTGTTCGCGGAGGGCCAGGCCGCGTTTGCGGTTGAGGTTGCGGTCTCGTAGGCGGGTGAGGTGTTCGGGGGCCGTGTAGTCCGGGCCGTAGATGATGCGGAGGTATTCGCGGCCTCGGCATTTGATGCCCGGCTGGACGAGTTTGCCCTTGGTGCGGGTGGACAGGCCCGCGTAGGGCTTGATGACCATTCCCTCGCCACCCGCGCCTGTGAGGTCGAGCCACCAGGTGGTGGCCTCGGCTTCGGCGGACGGGTCCGACAGGTCGACCACGCGTCGGTCGGTGGATCGGAACGTGGTGGGGTCGGCGGTGACCAGGCGGTCGCAGATGTCGAGGTGCCAGCCGTGGTCGCGGTCGGCGAAGGTGGTGCCTTCGGCGGCGAGCAGGGCGAACGGTGCCAGCGACACGCCGTCGAGATCGTTTGTGGGCCAGCAGTATCGGCGGTAGGCGGTGGTGAAGTCGTCGGCGTTCGCGGCGCGGGCGGCGGTGCGAGCACGCAGGGCGGTGAGGTCGAGACCGCGGTCGACGCCCGCTGCCAATGCGGCCAGTGCCACGGGCAGGGCGGAGCGTGCGGCCGCACCGGCCGCGGCGTACTGGGTGCGGATCAGCCCGCCCGCCTTGGCCGACCACGGCAGCAGTTCGCAGTCGAGCAGTAGCCAATCGGTGTCGAGTTCGTCGAACAGTGTCCCGGCGGCGGCCCGTACCCGGGCGAGCAGTGTTTCGGTGAGGGCGGCGTCGCTGAAGAAGGATCGGCCGGTGCGGGTGTAGACCGCACCGGAGCTGCCGTCGGAGACGCCGAAACGTGTTGTGGCAGCGGCCTGGTCGCGGCAGACAAGCACGACGGCACGCGAACCCATGTGCTTCTCCTCGCACACCACCGTGTCCACGCCCGCCGCCCGGTAGTCGGCGAACGCCTCGGTCGGGTATTCGAGATACCCCTCCACCGACGACGTGGACGGCGGCGACATGGTCGGCGGCAACCACAGCAGCAGACGCGGATCGATGGCGAACCGGCTCATCACCTCGAGCGCGGCCGCCGAACTCTCGGCGTCGACGATGACGGTGCCGTCGTCGGTACGCACGTGCCTGCGCCCGGTGACATCGGCGAGATTCAGCGTCTCGTTGTCGCGAACCGGTTCGGCGACAAGCGGTTTCACCGGTTCGTAGTACGTCCGTTCGGCGGGCACCGCGACGAAGGTCTTCTCCGGGTAGCGCAGCGCGGTCAGCTCACCACCGAAGACGGCACCGGTGTCGAGGCACACGGTGTTGTTGACCCACTCCACTTTCGGTGTCGGCACGTGCCCGTACACCACCATCGCCGAGCCGCGATAGTCACGCGCCCACGGATAACGCACCGGAAGACCGTATTCGTCTGTCTCCCCGGTGGATTCGCCGTAGAGGCAGAAGTCGCGTACCCGCCCGGAGGCGCGTCCGTGGTATTCCTCCTTGAGTCCCGCGTGCGCGACGACGAGCCGCCCACCGTCGAGCCGCAGGTGGCTGACGAGCTTGTCGATCCACCGCGCCGCCTCGTCGACGAACTCCGGTGTCTCCGACTCCAACTGCTCGAGCGTCTCGGCCAGTCCGTGCGACACCGTCACCTGCCTGCCACGCAATTTGCGCAGCAGCTTCTGCTCGTGATTGCCAGGCACACACAGCGCGTGGCCGCTGTCGGTCATGCCCATCACCAGCCGCAGCACTCCCGGTGAATCCGGTCCCCGATCCACGAGATCGCCGACGAACACGGCCTGGCGCCCGTCCGGGTGAGTCGCATCGACCGGCCGGCCCGCCTCGTCGCGCACCAACACCCAGCCGAGTTCGGTGAGCAGGGACTCCAATTCGGCGTGGCACCCGTGCACGTCGCCGATGATGTCGAACGGTCCGGTGAGTTCGCGCCGGTCGTTCCAGGCCCGCTCGTAGGAGATCGTGACATCGGCCGGGTCGCTCACCACATAGACCTTGCGGAACCCCTCGCGTCCGAGCTGCCGCAGCGACCGCCGCAGCTCCTGGCTCTGCCGCCGCAGGACATGCCGTTCGAAGGTGCGGTCCGTGCGGGTCCGAGTCCGCTCCCACGCAACGGCTTCCGGTGTGTCGAGCACGATCGCGACCGGGAGTACATCGAAAGACCGTGCCAGCGCGACCAACTCGGCGCGGGCGTGCTTCTGCACGTTGGTGGCGTCGACGACCACGCGTCGACCGGCACGCAAGCGGATCCCCGCGACGTGCCCCAGTGCGTCGAAGGCGTCCTTCGTCGCGGTCTGGTCGTTTTCGTCGTCGGCAACCAGGCCGCGGAAGAAGTCCGAGGACAGCACCTCGGTCGGCTTGAAGTGTGCGCGGGCGAAGGTGGACTTGCCGGAGCCGGAGATGCCGACGAGAGCGACGAGCGACAGCTCGGGAAGGTCGATGTTCATCAGGCGGCCTTACGGAAGAGAGCGAGCTGGGTGGGGGAGCCGGTGCGCGAGTCGTGCTCGCCGACGGGACGGATGTCGACGGTGTAGCCGAAGGTATCGGCCACGCGGGCGGCCCAGTCGGCGAATTGCGCACGGGTCCATTCGAATCGGTGATCGTCGTGACGGTGACCGTCGAGAGTTTCGTAGTGCACGTTGTACTCGACGTTCGGCGTGGTCACGATGACCGCGCCGGGCGCGGCGTGCCCGAAGACGGCGCGCTCGAGGGCGGGCAACCGGCTCTCGTCGACGTGTTCGATCACCTCCATCAGCACGGCCGCGTCGAAGCCGCGCAGCCGGTCGTCGTGGTAGGTCAGCGCCGACTGGACGAGGGTGATCCTGGCCCGCTGCCGGTCGGGCATGCGGTGGAATTTCAAGCGCCGCTCGGCGATTGCCAGCGCACCGCTGGACACGTCGGCGCCGACGATCTCGGTGAATCGCTGGTCGGCGTGCAGTGCGAGGAGCAGAGTGCCCGGCCCGCAACCTAGGTCGAGGACGCGGGTGGCGCCGATTTCGGCCAGTGCGGCGAGCACCGCGTCGCGGCGCAACTTCACCAGCGGTGTCCTGCGCTCGGTGGCCTCCACGAGTTCGACCGGGTCCTCGGTGGTTTCGGGCTCGAGCTGGTCGTCGGCGGCGCGCAGGCGTTCAAGCGCGGACTGGGTGAGCGAGTGCCGTCCGGCCAGGTAGCGCCGGGCGATCAGTTCGCGGTCGGGGTGGGCGCCGAGCCATCCGGAACCGGCGCGCAGCAGCTTGTCGACTTCGTCGGCGTCGACCCAGTAGTGCTTGGCGTCGTCGAGCACCGGCAGCAGCACGTACAGGTGGTTCAGCGCCTCGGCCAGGCGCACGGTCCCGGTGAGCCGCAGCCGGGTGTAGGGCGAGTCGCCCCACTCCGGGAACTGTGGGTCGAGTGGTTCGGTGGTGGTCGATACCTGCCAGCCCAGCGGCGCGAACAGCCGCTCGACGATCTCGCTCCCACCCCGGCACGGCACCGCGGGCACCTCGATCTCCAGCGGGATCGCCGTGCCCGCCAGCTCGGCCCGGTCCCGGCTGGTGCCGTTGAGCGCCGACCGGAACACCTTGCCCAGCGCCACCGACAGCAGGCTCGACGCCACATACGGCCGGTCGTTGACGTAGCGTCCCAGCGCCGAGCTGTGCCGGCCCTTCGCCGGCCTGGCCAGTTCCACGGGGTCGATCTCGAGCAGCAGCGCCACCGTGCACCGTTCGGTGTCGGCGTGGGGGTAGAACACATGCGCCGTGCCGCCGGTCGTCGCGAACGACTGCACCCGGTCGGGGTGTTTGACCAGCAAGTACCCGAGATCGGTCGCCGGGGAGTGGGTCGTGGAGATCGTCAACAGCACAGACCGATCCTGTCACGGCCGGTCCAGCGAATTTCTTGCGAAAACCTTCAGGCGAAGGCGAACAGCGGCCCGATCACGACCACGACCACCGCCGCCCAGGCGCCGTAGATCGGGAGGTAACGGGTCTGCCAGTGTTCCAGCGCGGTGAAAGGGGTTCGGCCGCGCAGGAATCGCAGACTCAGGTGGGCCGACCAGGCCAGGTTCACCAGCAGCACGACATTCATGCCGAGCGCGACGATTTTATTAGGGCTGGAACCGAATTCGGCGATCCGGGTGGCCATGACCGTCAGCATCATCAGGTCGACGATCAGGGCACTCAGTACCAGGACCAGCTGGACCCGGTCGAAGAAGGCCGGCGGTGCCAGCGGGTCGCGGGCCGAGATCGTGTAGAGCAGCAGGCCGAGCACGAGGACCAGGATGAGGTCCATCTGGATCAGCAGGTCCCGGTCGATGCCGGTGAAGCTGCGGGTGGTGGCGAAGGCGCCGAGCAGGGCGAGCAGCATCAGGATGGTGAGTGGCGTGAACACCCTGGTGAGCACGGGGGCGATGTTCTCGATCACGTTCTGTTTGGCCTCGACCAGCCATGCCGCCACGATCACCGCACCGGCCGCGCCGAACGGCATGATCCAGCGGGTGATGACCGGTTCGATATCGAAATCGAGGGCATCGAACGCGGCGGCCGTGAGGCCCATCAGCACGCCACCACCGAGGGCGAGCAGCGTCAGATAGACGAACCATTCGCCGGTGAACCGGATGAAATCCATGCGCGGACGGTCCGAGCGCCAGTCACCCCCGGCATACGCGAGACCGACCACCAGCCACAGCGCGATCGGAGCGTGGATGCCCGCCAGCACCACCGTCGAACCGCCGTCCTCGAACGGGTACAGATTCAATACGAGCGCCGCCAGCACGAACGGCACGATCAAGGTGAGGGCGACAGCCGCGCTCACCTGCCGCTTCCAGGCGAAATACCCGGTGAGGAAAGGCAGGACGAGAAGGCTCACATTGAGCCCGAGCGTCTCCTCGTGCAGGAACGTGATCCCGATCTTCACCGCCAGGCCCGCGGCGAGCGCGATGGCGATCACCATCATCAGCTCCCGATTGCTCTGGCGCCCACCGTCTTCGGGCATCAGCACCAGCTGTTTCCACAACCGGTCGGAATGCTCACGGGCGAACTCGCGCGAAATCGAGTCCACATTGCCCATCCGCTTGACCGCGACGAGAAACGCTTCCTCGCTGCTGAGACCGGCGTCCTGCAATGTCGAGACCTGTTCGCGCAGATGGTCTTCCATCTCGTCTACATCGGCCACCGAAATCACCCGGTGCCGTTGGACATAACCGCGCCACAGGTCCACCGCGGCGTCGAGTTCGGCATCCATCACGCCCACCCCTGCGCCGTGGCCGGTGGCTGATTGATGCCGCGCCAGACTTGGTCGAGGGCTTCGGCCACGACGGTCCACTGCGCCCGGCGTTCGGCGAGGGCGGCGCGGCCCGCGTCGGTGATGAGGTAGTGCTTGCGGCGGCGACCGCTGTCGGACACGCGCCAGGCCGAGGACACGTAGCCGAGCCGTTCCAACCGGTGCAGCAGGGGATAGAGCATGCCGTCGGTCCACTGCATGCGGCCGTTGGACAGCGTGTTCACCTGCTCGAGGATGGCGTAGCCGTAGGACTCGCCGTCGGCGAGGATCCCGAGTACGAGCGGCGTCGCCGAAGCCGCTACCAGGTCTTTGTCGATGCGCACAGCACTCCCATACCTAGAACCGTTAGGTATGACCCTAGCAGATCTAGGTATGGGAGAAGGGGGAACCTCAGCTCAGGCGGACCGGCAGTGTCGCGTGGCCGTTGGAGATGAAACTGGCCACCGAACCGAATTCCTCTGTGGCACCGGCTAATCGGATTCCGGGAAAGCGTGCGAACAGGGCGGGTAGGGCGATCTCGGCCTCGAGCCGGGCCAGCGGCGCGCCGAGGCAGCGGTGCACGCCGTAGCCGAAGGCCAGGTGTTCCTTGTTCACCCGGGTGACATCGAAGTCGTCTGCGGTGTCGCCGTGCAGGTTCGGGTCACGGCTCGCCCCGGCGTAGGAGGCGAGGATCGGGTCGCCCGCCGCGATGGTGACGCCCTCGAGCTGGATCTCCTCGACGGCGAACCGCAGCGGCAGATGCGCGACCGGCGCCTCGAAGCGCAGCGATTCCTCCACCACATCGGCCCAGGTGGCCTTGCCCTCGCCGACCGCCGCCAGCTGCTCGGGATGGGTGAGCAGGGAGTGCACCGCCTGGTCGAGCAGGTTGACGGTGGTTTCGTGGCCCGCGCTGATCACCAGCAGCAAGGTGTCGACGAGTTCCTGCTCGGTGAGCTGGGTGCCGTCGTCCTCGTCGCGGTGGGTGATGAGCAGGCTGGTCATGTCGTCGCCGGGGTTGGTGCGGCGGTAGGCGACCAACTCGCCGAGGATGCCGTACATGTTCATGTAGTTGGCCTGCGACTCCTCCGGGCTCAGCGAGGTGTCGAAAATGCCGTCGACGCACTTGCGCAGGCCCGCGTGCAGCGAATCCGGCACACCCATCAGCTCGGAGATCACCTGGATGGGCAGCGGGTAGGCAAAGCGTTCGCGCAGGTCGATCACCTCGCCTGCCGGGACGGCGGCCAGTTCGTCGAGCAGACCCGCGGTGATCTTCTCGATCATGGGGCGCATCGCCACCGTGCGCCGATGGGTGAAGGCGGGTGCGACCAGCTTGCGCAGGCGCGTGTGGTCGGCGCCGTAGGCGGTGAACATGTTGTTCACGGCCACCCAGAGGAACAGCGGCCAGTCCGGCGGCACCTCGCCCGCGGCGAACGCGGGCCAGTGCTTGGTGGCGGACTTGGATACCCGTGGGTCGGCCAGCAGCTTCTTCAGCGTGGCGGCGTCGGTGACCGACCACGCCCGCACCGCACCCGGCAGCTCGACGAGCGTCACCGGCCCCCGTGCCCGAATCCGCGCGGATTCTCCCTGGATATCCGCGCCTGCGGGGTCCAGTACCAGTGCCACGTCGTCCATTCAGGTCTCCTCATCGCTCGCACATCACACTGCTTGCGGGGCAAGCCTTTTCGGTACGAATGCCCCCGTTTCACGGTAACAGTGCCATCGATCGCGCGCCGATGCTTTCATTCGGTACCACTCGCCGGGAGCTGCTCGGCGCGGATATCGAATCGGCACGTCACAGCCGGTGGGACGGAGGGTGTGGATTTCGCACCCTAGGGCTGGGATTCGCATTTTCGCCTAACGGGGTCGGCGAGAGTCTCGATGGAGTCGTTGTCCGCGCCGACAGCGTGCGGGGGACTCGGAATCGAGGAAATCATGAAGAACGCAGTTCGGATGAGTGTGCTGATCGCGGTGGCGGCGGGGATGGTCGCGGGCTGCACCGGGGACGACGGGGGCACTGTCCGCCAGACGGCCTCGGTGACCGCCACGTCTTCGGTTCCGGTGGAACCTCCTGTGGAGCAGACCATTTCACCGTCGCCGGGCACACCGTCGCCGGGGAGGCCGTCTGCTGAGGTGCCGCCGGTGATCGACTCACCGGTGCCCTCGGATCCGGAGCCGCCGGCGGTCACGCCGCCCGCCGACGACATCAGCGGGCCGGACCGGTGTGTCGACCCGGGCTCCAGCGGTGTGCGCAACGCGCTCGCCGGGCTCGGTGACGGCTGGGCCGCCTCGCAGGCCTCGGAGGACCGGCCGGGCAGCTGTGGTGAGCTGCTGTGGGTGCGCGCCGTCGGTGGGAATTCGGCGGGTGCACCGATTCACATCATGTTCTTCCACGACGGAAAGTATTTGGGCACAGCGACTTCCGAGGCCTACGCCTTCACCTATGTCGCCGGGGCGAGTGGCAACTCGGTGACCGTGAATTACAAGTGGCTCGTCGGTGACGAACCGTTCGCGGCGCCGCAGGGTGGCCCGGCGGCGATCACCTACAGCTGGACCGGGTCCGGTGTGGCGATGAGCGGTCCGCTGCCGAGCGAGGTCACCCAGCCGCATCGCTGACAGTTCAGGCGGGCTCCGGGTGGAGCACCAGGACGGTGATCTCGCTGGGCGCGAACACCCGCAGCGGCGGGCCCCAGAACCCGGTGCCACGGCTGGTGTAGAGCTGGGTGTTGTTCGCGTGCCTGCTCAGCCCGGCCACGACCGGCTGGTCCAGTCGCACCAGGTAGTGGAACGGCCAGATCTGGCCGCCGTGAGTGTGACCGGAGATCTGCAGTGCCACCCCGGCCGCGACGGCGTCGGCGATCTGCTTGGGTTGGTGGGCGAGCAGCACCACCGGCAGGTCGGGGTCGGCGCCGGTCAGGGCGGCGGGCAGGTCGGGGCCGTGACCGGGGAGTCCGCGCCCGGTCGGGTCGTCGATTCCGGCGATGACCAGGCGGTCGCCGTCGCGGGTTAGGGTGCGGTGTTCGTTGTGCAGTGGCTGCCAGCCGAGGGCGGCCATGTAGTCGATCCAGCCCTGCGCGTCGCCGAAGTACTCGTGATTGCCGGTGATGTAGAAGCGGCCGAGCGGTGCGACGACCTTGCCGAGCGGGTCGACCTGGGTCTGGCGTTTCTCGACCGAGCCGTCGGCGAGATCACCGGCGTGGCAGGCGATGTCGGGTTCGAGGCTGTTCACCACGTCGACCACCTTCTCCGACCAGCGCACGCGGTTCAGCGCGGCGTAGTGGGTGTCGGTGACGACAACCATCCGCAGGCCGTCGAGGCCGGGGGCGAGGCCGCGGATGGCCACGTCGACTGTGCGCACGCGCGGCACCCGGCGTGCCTCGTATACGCCCCAGCCGGTGAGGGCGAGCGCGGTGATCGCCACCCCGGCGGCGACCGGGCGGGCGGGGTCGTCGACACCGATCACCGTCAGCGCGCCGCGGACGAACACGCCGATGACCGACCAGGCGAAGAACACCCAGGACACCCCGAGCAGGGCATCGCCGACGATCACCGCCGGGTCGGATTGGGCCGGGCCGTGCCCGAGGAACATCGCCACCGGCAGGCAGGCGAACAGGGCCGCGACGACGGCGGTCCCGATCCAGAACAGCGTTCCGGTACCGCCGGTGGGTGCCCAGACCAGGGTCCACCAGGGCAGGGCCAGCAGCAAGGCTGGGATCAGCACGAACATCAGGCGTACAGCGAGCTTCACGGGGTCCCGTTCTGCAGGGGCCGCCGGGGTCGCGGCACGAAATTCCTCACCAGCGTAGCGCCCGGATCGTCACCGGTGCCGTGGTGAAAGCCCAGGCCGGTGAAGGTGGCTGCGTCGCACCGTAATTCGGTATGTGCCGGTGGCAGCCGGGCGCGCTATGCTGCGCGGCAGGACATCGCCGTGGGGGCGGGTCGTGTGGGGAGCGGCGTGGCCGCGTCAGCGAAAGGTCGATCATGCGTGGCGTAAACGGGGGAGGGGCGCCTGCGCGCCGATCCGGGCGGGTCCGGCGGACTCTGATCGGGGTCACGGCGGCGGTGTTGCTGCCGTTCGGGACGGTGGTTCCGGCGGGTGCCGATGCCGATCCGAACGCGATCGACTTCGCGGTCGAGTCGTCGATGGGCACCATCAACACGCGCATCGTGCGCGCGGCCGACGGCAACACCGACCGGGTGGTGTACCTGCTCGACGGTGAACGCGCGGAGAACGACCTCAACGGCTGGGAGAAGCACACCTCCATCCCGGCGCAGATGGCGAAGTTCAATATCAATGTGGTGATGCCGGTCGGCGGGCAGTCCAGCTTCTACGCCGACTGGGAGCAGCCGAGCAGCTTCAACGGGGTGAACCCCGACGGGTCGATGCTGCCGAGTGCCGATTCCGGTTCGGCCATCGGCGGCTGGGAGGATACCCAGGGCAAAACCACCGCCTACCAGTGGGAAACCTTCATCACCAAGACGCTGCCCGAGGCTTTGAAGTCGCGGTTGGGATTCAGTTCCACGCGCAATGGTGTGCTCGGGCTGTCCAGTGGTGGCAGTGCGGCGCTGTTGATGGCGGCCTACTACCCGCAGCAGTTCAGCTATGCGGGGTCGCTGTCGGGGTACCTGCACATGTCGATGCCCGGTATGCGGGAGGCGCTCGGTGCGGCCATGATCGCCAGCGGCGGGTACAACATCGAGGCGATGGCGCCCGCGGGTAGCGAGAAGTGGCGGCGGATGGACTCCTACGGCTTCGCCGAGAAGCTGATCGCGAACAACACCCGCCTCTACATCTCCGCCGGTAGCGCCAAGCCCGCCGATCAGGATCTGTCGTCCATCGACGCGATCACCCAGGGCATGCCGCTGGAAGCGATCGCCCTCGCCAACACCCGTTCCTTCGAAAAGCGCCTCACCGCACTGGGTTACACCAACGTGAGCTATGACTTCCCCGACATCGGCATCCACAACTGGGGCACCTGGGAGCAGGTGGCGATCCGTTTGATGCCGGACATGGCACCTCACATCGGCAAGCCCCTGCCCGCCGGCGCCAAGCCGCCCGCCGCTGCCGCGCCCCCGGGCGCTCCCGGAGCGGAGCCGCCGGCCGGTGGTGCACCGCCGAAGTAGGGTTATCCCACAATCCAACCGCCGCTGACCCGTGTGGGCAGCGGCGGTTCGTGTTTCGGCTAGTTGCGTTGGCGGCTTTCGCGCACCACCACCGCTCCCCGTGAGTCGTATTCCACCCGTTCGAATGTGGGGAAGCCGAGCTCGTTCAACGCCTTGAGCGCGGTATGGGAGTTGAACTCTGCTGTCTGGCCGGAACCTGTTGCCAATCGGATGAGTTGCATCGGCGGCCACAGGGCGTTGTTGACAAGGACCACGTAGGTCTTCGGCGTCTCCGGGGTCCTGCCACGGGTAGCCAGGAAGACCTGTTCATCACTGAGGTGAATCTGGGTGCTGTTGATCGTGATCATTGTCGAGCGAGCCATGAGCGGAGATCCTGCCATAACGTTCGTACCCTCCGAGCCGGCCTTGTTTTCGGGCTAACGGAAGGTGATGGTCGACCGGTTTCAGTTGGGGGCGTCCCTCTTTCGTTCGGGCGGTCAGTTGGTTCTGATCGGTGCGGCGGTCGACCAGCCCCAGGTGGGTTCGGTGTCGATGGTGATCTCGGCGGGGGGAGCGGTGATCAGGCGGGTGAGGCGTTGGAGTTCGCCCCAGTCGCGGGTCCAGTCGTCGGCCAGGTAGGACGGGATGGTTTGCGACCGCATGAGCATGCCGGTCCAGCCCAGGGGGCCGCCGCCGGTGTCGCCCTGCCAGGTTTCGGAGACCTGGGCGTTGAGTTTGTCGGGGAGGATCCGCCAGATCGGCATCTCCGCCACGCCTGCTCGATGATCGAAGGGGCGCTGGCATGGGAAGGCCAGTCCCACATGCCAATCCGCGAGTACCGGGTTCTCTTCGCCGACCATCGTGTTCAGCGTTGTCAGTTTCGGCAGGCGTGGTGGGGTGAGTGCCACCCACTGCATCGGATCGGGGTCACCCTCGGTGACGAGGCGAACGGCGTTGGTGCCCACCGGAATCCGATCCAGTGCGACTGGAAGATTCCGCCACCCCGGTGCGCCGCCCACACTCGGCGGGGTCACCTCGCCCAACAGCGAGAACGTTCCCCCGGCCTCCTGCCCGAACTCCACGCGGAGCCGCTGTCCTGGCATGGGCGCCCCATCAGGGCCCATTCCTTCGATGCGTCCGGCAACGGTGAGGATCAACACCCGGTAAGCCGGATCGCGCTGCACCGCTGCGAGATCCATCCGGAACCACTGGGTGACCAACTTGCTGGCGCGAGGCTCTCCCACGGCGTAGCTACCGAGTACCGGCGTTCGCTCGGGAGCAAGCCCGAACGGAAGCGCCACGGTACTCCCGTTGACACCGGCAACCCCTGTCCCGTTTGGTCCTGCGGCTCCAGTCGGTGCGCCATTGCCTGGTCCTGCGGCTCCGGCTGGTGCGCCATTGCCAGGTCCTGCGGCAGCGCCTGGCATGCCATCGCTCGGCCCGCCTGGAGCGCCCGCCGGGCCGCCGTTTGTCCCGCGCGGTACTTCATTGCCACTCGGCTGTCCGCCGGGGATGGCGCTGTTCGGCCCGGCGGGCGCGCTGCCACTCGGGCCGCCGCTGCTGGGCCCTGCGCCGGCACCGGGTGCCGAACCACCTGGCGCTGGACCGGTCGCCGCACCATTCGGGCCGCTGGGGGCGGCACCAGTTGGACCGCCGGGTGCGGCGCCACTCTGGCCGGCGCCGGGGCCCCCTGCACTGCCACTGGGTGGTGAGCCGATGGGGGCGCCAGGTCCTCCACCGCTGGGTCCACCTTGTGGAGAACCGGCTGCCCCGCCGTTCGGACCGCTCGGTGCGCTGCCGGGCCCGCTACCTGGCCCTCCACCGCCGGGACCGGAACCGGAGGGTGGTGCGGACGACTGGCCGGGGCCGGGGTCCGGGGCGAGGCTGCCCACGCCGTTCGGGGTGAAGCCGGTGTTCTCGGCGGCGAGGCTGTCGGCGATGGTGCCGGTATACGGGGTGAGCAGGGAGTCGGCGGTGTTGGTTTCGACCAGGACGTCGTCGGCCATGGCGCAGGGGTTGCCGGTGAGGGCGCGCAGGTTGGACAGTCCGACCGAGTAGGCGGGGTACTGCGAGATCGCCGCCGAGGCAAGCGAACCCACCTCGAAGAGCACGAGCGCTGCCGCAACCAGAGTCAGCGGCGCAACCGGGGCGACCTTGAAACAACCAGCCGCAGACCACTTCCCAGCAAACGGCAACCTTCTGTCGGCCTGCGAGATGCGAGGCTCACCGTCCTGCGTGGTGTCGGGCAGTGGTGCGCCGCGCTCGTCGACGATTGGGTTGTCGCGCCCGGATGTGCGCGGGTTGTCGCCCGCCGGCTGGGAGTCATGCTCGGGTGACGGTGAATGGCTGTTGCGCAGGGAATCGGCGAGGTCGCTATCGTGCTCGGCCCCTACTGGTTGGCCGGCCTGCGTGGGTGCGCCTGGTTTGTCGGCGGCCGTCGGAAGGACGTCTTGCTCGTGTGACGGTGAATGGTCGCTGCGCTGGGATTCGTCGGGTGCGCTGGCGTGCTCGGCACCAGTCGATCTTCCGGCCTGTACGGGGTGGTCGGCGGCTGTGGGGACGTCGTCACTATCGAGTAGCAGCGGATTGTCCTCGCGTCCACGCACACTCGGCTCGCTGTGCTCGGCGTCGACTGACCGGCGGTCGTGCTCGGATGAGCGGGAGCGGGCCCCTGGCTCGGTTACGTCGAGATCGCTGTCGTGCTCGACAGAGCCAGGCCGGGTCTCGCTCTCGGATATGCGCGGTTGGCTGTTGTGGTCGCCAGCGCGTGTCTGAGTGCCGCTCTCGCGCGGGCGGGGTTCGCGGTAGTACTGGTAGAGCGCGAGGAGGAGGGTTGCGGCGGTGGCGGTCAGGGCGAGGGTGGACAGGCTTATGCTGCCGAGGGTGGGGGCGCGGTCGGGCCAGGGGACGCCGTAGCCGGAGACGTACCACCAGCCGTTGGAGCCGGTGAGGCTTACCGCGAGGAGGAACAGGACCGCTGCGGTGAAGAGGGTGCGGACGTAAGTGGCGTGAATGATCTTGCGGCTCAGGGCGACTGCGGTGACAGCGGCGAGGGCGGCGGCCAGGCCCGCGTACACGCCGAAGTGGTGGGTCCACTTGGTGGGGGTGAACATCATCAGCAGCAGTGCCATGAAAACCACTGCGAGCAGGCGGGTTACCGGTCCGCGGGCGGTGCGGGGGACGCGCCCGTGGCGCAAGGTGGTGAGGACACCGATGATCAGGCACAACAGCATGGCGAGGATGCCGAAGCGGCGGGCGAGGGAACCGTCGGGGTTCACCGACAGCAGGGTGTCCCAGCGGGTGCGTTCCTCGAACCAGGACATGTCGGGGCCGACGAGCTGGCGGACGCGGGTGGCTTCGAGGACGGTCGCCAGGGTCTGGTCGGCGAAGACCACAACCAGAACGAGTGTTCCGGCGGCGGCGATCGGTGCGAGCAGCATCGCGTATCCGCTCGGAGTGGAGCCGGAGCGGGCGACGACGGTGCGCAGAACCGGGCGTGAAGCGGCCAGAAGCGCCGCCGTGCAGATCAATCCGGTGGGACCGGCGGCCAATGAGAATGCCGCGACGAGCACGGCGACGGCGGCCGGTAGCACACGCCGTGTCGCCACCGCGCGCTCCATCGAGCACCAGGTGACCAGCACCCCGACGGCGATCAAGGGTTCCGGACGCAGACCGTTGTTGTACGGCAGCCAGATCGAGAGGAACACCAGCGCACCGGTCCACACCGCCCAGCGGTTCGCGGCAATGCCCAAGCGGGGCAGTACTTCCCGGCTGAGTACCAGCCAGCACACGAGTCCGGCGAGCAACGCGGGCAACCGCATCCACACGCCTGCCTCGCTGACCCTGCTCATCCACGCGAGCACCTCGTACGGCCAGCCGAACGGCGCCTCCGCCACCTGGAACCACCGGTAGTAGTTCGCCGTATACCCGGCCTCACGCGCGGACCGGGCCATCGTGAGGATGTACCCGTCATCGGAACTGTTCGCCCCGATCACATGCCACACGACCAGCACGCCCGCCACAGTTGCGTCGACCGCGCGGAACCGCCACCAGCCCATCGGAAGTAACCGGCGGGTGCGCCTGCCGTCGCGAGGGTCACTGCGGTGCAGGCAGATCAGCGCCACCAGCGTGCACAGCACCGCACCGATGATCGCCGCCAGCTTCCACCCACTCGGACTCGACGAGAATCGCGCGTCGATCTCGGCATGCAACCGCGCATCACCGAGCCGCCCCCGATCGAGTTCGGTGAACACACCGACAACCTGCGGCCGCACATCCCCCTGCACAGCCGTTCGCATCACCGCTCCGTCGCGGTCCGCCACTCCTACGATCTCGGCACTGGTGCGCCCCGCATCGGAGAAGAGGACAAGCGCACAGCCACCGTCCGCCGCGCCTGGCGCACCACTCTCTGGCACTGCCGATGGTGCGCTGCTCGCCGGTGCCCCCGATGACGCTGCCGGTGCCCCCGCCGGCGTCGCCGAGGGTGCTCCTGACGGTGCTCCCGGAGGTGCTCCCGCTGGTGCTGCCGATGGTGCTGCCGAGGGTGCTGCCGAGGGTGCTGCCGATGGTGCTCCCGCTGGTGCTGCCGAGGGTGCTGCCGATGGTGCTCCCGCTGGTGCTGCCGGAGGTGCTCCCGCTGGTGCTGCCGATGGCGCTCCCGCTGGTGCTGCCGATGGCGCTGCCGCTGGTGCTGCCGATGGCGCTCCTGACGGCGCTGCCGACGGTGCTCCCGATGGGGCCCCCAAGGGTGCGGCAGGCGTCGAAGGCAAGGGTGCTCCCCCTACCCCAGGCGCTGCGGGACCGGTCGGAAGGCTGGTGAGGGGGACGCTCAGCAAGAGGCGGTCGCGCAACACCATCGACAGCGTGCGGCCCTGGTCGGGGCGGTCCTCGATGCGGGCGACCAGGCCCTTGGAGCCTGCTCGGGGAGCTTGGGGTGGGACGGTGGACAGGACGGTTCCGCCGGTGAAACCTTGCAGGGCGGTGCAGGGGATGCGTAGATCCAGGCTCAGCGGCACGTAGTCCACGAGCGGTGCGCTGACCTGTAGCGACTTGTCCTGCGGCCAATCCAGGCTCGCGCGCTGTTGCTGCACAGGAAGCAGCGGGACGAGAACCGCCAGCAACAAACCGAGCGCCCCCGCCACGATCCCACCAATTTTCGCTCGGCCGAAGCCGGAATCTCCACCCACGAATGACGATGCTAGGCCGTCGAACCGGCTCGCACCCAGTCACTTCGAGATCACCACGCTCCGATGGCGGCATCGCCCGAGAGCCGAACGCCACCAGAGACTGGTGATCGTTTGTCCAGGAGGGGGTCAGGGGGTGGGGCGGCGGAGTTCGGTGACGGCGATGCGGGCGGCCTCGCCGATGGCGGCATCGACGACGGGGAGGGCGGGGTCGGCGCGGGCCGCGCGGGTGAAGACCGCTACGGCGACGGGGATTTCGCCGGGGAATTCGACGACCGCGACCTCGTTGCGGATGATACCGACGGTGCCGGTCTTGCCCGCGACCACGACACCGCGATGTGGGAAGCCGGCAGCGACACGGTGCGGCCAGATCTGGTTGCGCATGACCGCGCGCACGAATTCCGTGCTCTCCGTAGACAACACGTCGCCGGACCAGAGACGCCACAGCAGACGCGTCATCTCCTCGGGAGTAGTCGCGCTGGCGTAGGCGGGATCGTAGGCCGACACCGTCCACGCCTCGTCATTGTCGGCCAGCGCCGCGAACGCCTCGGCGGTGCTGTGGGTGTCCGTGTCGCGCACCAGACTTTGGTGCTGATCGGCGGTGCCGCCGACGACGCGGGTTTCGGTGAGGCCGAGTTCGACGGCCATGTCGGCCACGGCGGCCAGCCCGAGTTCACCGAGAAGAACGTCGGCGGCCGCATTATCGGACACCGTCATCATCGAGGTCACTAGGTCGCGACGGCTCAGTGTGATCGGATCATGCAGTGCGGCAATACCGGTCGGGCCCGGGGTGCAGTCGGCGGGATCGATGGTGAGCCTGCCCGCCGGATCGATGCGCCCGTGATCCACTTCGCGGTAGAACGCCACGCACAACAGCAGTTTGTACACCGACGCCATCACCACCCGATCCCGCCCACCCACCGAGATCTCCGCCACCGAACCGTCACACCGCCGCGCATGCAGCCACCCACTGCACCCAGCATCCGCGAACACCGCCCGAATCCTGTCCGCGGTCGTCGGGACAGCCCGATCGGCAGCCGCGAATCCCGGCTCCGCACGCAGCATGTCGAACGAACGGCTCACCGCGCGCTCCGAACAGTCACGCGACGCACCCTGAGCACCGATCTTCCGCCGCGAGAATCGTCCGTGCTTCGGTGGCCTTGCCCGGCCGTGGTGGCAGCGGTCGTCCCGGCGCCGTGCTCCGCACGCCGGGCGTGGTCACCTCGGCGCGGCGCTGTTCGCTCATCGCGTACCAGCGCGCATAGGTTTCCCGCACCACGTCCTCGGCCAGCGATCCGAGCAGCAACCCCTCGCGACCGAGGCGACGGGGACTCGATCTGTGCGTTCCGCCTCTCGACCGGCGTGAACTCGGCCTGTGCGCCGGTCGAGCCATATCGATCAGCACACAGAACACCTGCTCTCCTACACCTCATCGCGCACAGACGGGTGATTCGCACCGTCACCGCAACCGCTCCCGGTACAGCACGCGATCGAGCACGTCCGCCTGCCCGCGCGTATCAGTCCGCCGAATCACCCTGACCCGCAACGCGACCGACTGCGGCGCCAAGGTCAACCACGCGACGCCGGGCGTGGGAGTGGGTGGCGTGGTGGTGAGGCCGAAGCTGGTTCCGGCGGCTACCGCTGCCAGCACAGCGCGGTCGTCGGGGGCGGGCAGCGACGGAGTGTCGAGGCCGCGTTCACGCAGGAGATCGAGGAGCGCGTCGTAAGCGGGTGGGTTGGCCGGACGCGGGGGATGGGCGAAGTGCAGACCGGTGAGCATGGGGAAGGTGGGGCGTTCGGTGGTGGTGGTGCGGTGACCGGCGGGAACGACCAGCCAGCGGGGGAGTTTCACGACGGGGCCCGCTTCGACGCCGTCGACCAGAGCGGGGTGTTCGATGACCGCGACATCGCAGATGCCCGAGCGCACGTCGGCGACGAGGTCGACGGTGCTGCCGATCGTGGTCGACACCGTCCCGTCCGCGGGCCGCAACGCGGTGACGCAGGCGGTGACCACGCGGTCCGGCAAGGCGGTGGTCGCCGCGAAGCGGGTGGTGCCGCTGAGCTGGGCGATGCGCCGGGATTCGGCGAGCAGGCGATCGGCGTCGTCGACGAGCAGCCGGGCGCGCGGCAGCAACTGCCTGCCCGCCGGGGTGAGCACGGCGCCCTGGGTGGTCCGGTGGACGAGCTCGATGTCGAGATGCTGTTCCAGGCGACGCAAACCCTGGGACAGCGGTGGTTGGGTCATGTCGAGTGCCGCTGCCGCCCGCCCGAAATGGCCCTCGTCCGCGACGGCGACGAAGAACCGGAGGTGGCGCAGCAGGTCCATGGGGCCATTGAACCAGCGGTCACGCAACGACTCGCCCGAACCGGACGAAGTGCCCAGCGCATCGCCTCGGATACCGCAGGTGAACTGCGGCGATATCGATCACGACTCGCCGCCGACGGCATCCGGTATTGGCCGCGCCTCGCCCGCGATGGTGTGGTGCAACGGTGATTTCCTCCGCTACCGAGCACCCGATCCGCAGACGCCTCGCGGCCGCCGCACTCGCGGTCGCCACGCTGACCTTCACCGCGTGCTCCTCCGAACCCGCGGCCCCGAGCGAAACCTCGGCCGCGCCGGGCACCGCGTCCACCGACACCACCCAGTACGCCACATTGGAATCGAAATACAGTGCGCGACTGGGTCTCTCGGTCACCGACACCGGAACCGGCGCCACCGTCGCCTACCGGGCCGACGAACGTTTCCCCATCGCCTCCACCTTCAAGGGCCTGGCCTGTGGCGCCCTCCTGAAGGCGCACCCACTCTCGACCGGCTACTTCGACCAGGTCATCCACTACACCGCCGCCGACCTGGTGGAGTACTCACCCGAAACCGAGAAGCACGTCGACACCGGCATGACCGTGGCGGCCCTCTGCCATGCCACCATCACGCTCTCCGACAACACGGCGGGCAACCTGGTGCTCCGCTTGCTCGGCGGCCCAGCGGGTTTCACGGCGTTCCTGCGCACCCTCGGTGACAACGTGACCCGCCTGGACCGCTGGGAAACCGAACTCAACACCGCCATCCCCGGCGACGAACGCGACACCACCACCCCGGCCGCCCTGGCCGCCGACTACCGCGCCCTCGTCCTCGGCGATGTCCTCGCCGAGCCCGAGCGCACCCAGCTCGCCGACTGGCTCAAGGCCAATACCACCGGTGGCAAACGCATCAAGGCAGGTCTACCCGCCGACTGGACTGTCGGCGACAAGACGGGCAGCCCCGCCTACGGTTCGGCCCTCGACGTGGCCATCGCCTGGCCCCCGAACCGCCCGCCCCTGGTACTCGCGGTCCTGTCGACGAAATCCGAGCAGGACGCCGAACCGTCCAACGAACTCCTGGCCGAGGCGACGAAAGCGGCTGTCGCCCAGCTCAATTGATCCGCCACCCCGCCCGCACGGAATGGGCGCACAGCTGCGGTTCGTCGCCTGCTCCGACGAACAAGGCGGTGAGCATCGGGATGCCGTGGTCGAGTGCCTCGGCGGGCAACGGGCCGGTCGCCACCAGCGCGGCCAGCCCGTGCCCGATCACCCAGCTCTGCGTCGCCAGTTCGAGGGGGTCGACCTCGGCCCGGAAGCGGCCGAGGTCGCGGGCCCTCGCCACGGCCGCCACCAGCCGTTCCAATGTCGCATCGGCGGCCGGTGCGTCCTCGAGTTCGAAACCGGCGTCGAACATCACCCGGTACAGATCGGGTTCGGCCAGTGCGTTGGCGAGGTAGGCGCTGCCGAGGGCGGCCAGGTCGCGCACGGGATCGCCGGTGTCGGGCACATGGGCGAGGCGCTCGGCCAACCGGGTGAACCCCTCCTGCCGCACCGCGCGCCACAACCCGTCGATCCCGTCGAAATAGGTGTACACGGCCATCGTCGACACCTCGATCCCGGCGACGAGCCCGCGCAGCGTCACCGGTTCACGAGCCGCGACCATCTGCGCCGCCCGCTCGATCAGCATCGACCGCACCGCCGGATTTCGCGTTCTACCCATGGCGCCACATTACATAACAGCGTTATGGTTATGGCACCGACGATGGGAGCGAACATGACCGTGGAACTGATCAATCCGGACGGGCTGCCCAAGCCTGATGTGTACCGACAGCTGTCGATCGCGACCGGCTCACGCCTGGTCTTCCTGGCCGGGCAAGTGGCCCGCGACGCCGACGGAAACCCGGTCGGCGCGGGCGATTTCGCCGCCCAGGTGGAACAGGCCTACCTGAATGTCGGCACCGCGATGACCGCGATCGGCGGATCCTTCGACGACGTCGCGAAGCTGACGATCTACGTCGTCGATTGGAGTGCCGACAAATATCCGCTGCTGGGCGAAGGAGTGAGTCGCGCGGCCGCGAAAATGGGGGTCGACCCGGTCAAACCGATCACCCTGATCGGCGTGGCCGCACTGGGCGAACCCGACCTGCTCGTCGAGGTCGAGGCGACCGCGGTGCTCGACTGATCACCCTGCGCGGTACCGGCCGGGGGCCACACCGTATTCACGTTTGAAGGCTTTGCCGAAGGCGTACTCGGAGCTGTAGCCGGTGCGCCCGGCGATGGTGGCCAACGGGTGATCGGTCTCGCGCAGGAGGCGGGCGGCGGTGAGCATCCGCCAGCGGGTGAGATAGGCCAGTGGCGGTTCGCCGAGCAAGGTGGTGAATCGTTTGGCGAACGCGGCCCGGCTCAAACCCGCACGGGCGCCGAGCGATTCGACGGTCCAGTTGTGACCGGGGTCGTCGTGCACGGCCCGTAGCGCACGCGACAGTTCGGGGTCGGTGAACGCCACCGACCACCGTGCGGTGTCGTGGGTGGCGCTCTCGGCGAGCCAGGCGCGCAACAGATAGAGCAGGAGCAGGTCGAGCAGCGGTGGGACGGCCGCGTCGGCGCCGGGGCGGGCGTCGGTGAGTTCGGCGGCGAGCAGGTCGACGGCGGCGCGCAACGACGCGTGCGTGCCGAGCCGGGCCGGAATGTGCACCACCTCGGGCAATTCCGCCAGCAATGGGTGGGTGCGATCGGCGGCGAGGTGATACGACCCGCACAGCAGGGTGGAAGCGGCGCCGGGGCCGTCGACCACGCGGACGTCGTCGGGTCCCGCGGTCTCGGTGAACGTGCTGGTGAGCTGATCGACCAGGCCGTGCGCGACCCCGCGCGGCATCAGCACCGCGTCCCCCGTACCGAGCGCGATGGGTTCGGCCCCCGCCCTGGTGAGCCAGCACGAACCCTGCAGGACGACATGGAAACCGGCACCCTCCATCAGCGGATACCTGCGGCCCCACGGCGCGTGCCGCACGAACATCCCTGACGCCGGGTCACCGGTGCGCGCGGTGGCCAGCACATCGCTGAGCAGATCCATAACCGATGACAATACCGCCGAAGACGTTTGGATATCTTCTGTGGATTCTGGATGATTTCACGTCCTGGTATCTGTCCATACGCTGAGTTCATCAACCGAATGAACAAGGAGCAGGACATGAAGATCGCCGTGTACGGGGCAAGTGGACACGTCGGCCGTTTCGTGGTGGCGGAACTGGGTCGTCGTGGAATCGACACCGTCGTCGTGGGACGTAACGCGCAGCGGCTGACGGACTTCGGCGTACCTGTCCGGGTCGCGGCAGCCGACGATCACTCCGCGCTGGTCGCCGCCTTCACCGGCATCGACGTGGTCGTCAGCACCCTGCCCGACTACACCGGAACCGGTGAGGGCGTGCTGCGCGCCGCCGTCGCCGCGGGCGCGAGCTATGTGGATGTCGCGGGCGAACAACTGTTCGCCCGCAAGGTGTTCGACGAATACGGGCCGCTCGCCGAAGCCGCGGGCGTCACCCTGGTCACGGCGGTCACGGAGGCGGGCGTGTTCGGTGACCTGCTCGCCAACCTCGGCGCGCGGCGGCTCGGCGGTGCCGACGAGATCGTGCTCAGCCATGTCGTCGCACCCGGTGGTGAGGGTTCTCGTGGCAGTATGCGCACGGTGCTGCGTAATCTGGACGTCTTCACCCGTGGTGGTCTTTCCTGGGCCGACGGCGAATTCCGCACCGGTGCTCAGCCGCGCCGGGACACGCTGCTGCTGCCCGGCGCCACCGACCCTGTCGCGGTGGTGAAGTTCCCGCAGCCGGCCGTGGTGACGATCCCGCGCCATACCGCGGCCGCTTCGGTGGAAGGTGTACTGGCGAAGGAGATCTTCGCGATGGTCGGCACCGTCACCGAGGCCGACCTGGAACGCGCGCCCGAAACACCCTCCGCCCCGGCTCCCTACTCGATGGTGGTCGACATCCACCGCGACGGAAAAACGCTACGCGGCATCGGAAGTGGCCCCGACACGTACCGCAACAGTGCCCAGCTCGCGGTGGCGGTAGCGACCCGCATCGGCGCGGGCGCGAAACCGGGCGCGCAGTCACCGGCCGAACTGTTCGACCCGGTCGAATTCCTCGACGCACTGGGCGAATTCGGCATGACCTGGTCGCTCGGATGAACAAGCCCACACGCCGGGCGGTCGCCTTCCTCGCGTCGGTGACCGCCCTGGTGCTGGTCGCCTGTGGCACGCGTGAGCCGGCACCCGAGTGGTCGAGCGTGTGGGCGGCGGCCGCCCAGCATCCGGCGACCCAGAACTGGTCGGCCGACGGCTTTGCCGACGAGACCGTCCGCCAGGTCGTCCGCCTGACGGACGGCGGCCCGCAGGTCCGGGTCCGGCTGTCGAATCGCTATGGCACCGAACCGTTGGCCGTCGCGGGTGCCACGGTGGCTCGCAGCGCAGGCGGCGCCGCGCTGGCACCCGGGTCGGTGCACCGGCTGACAATGGCCCGCTCGACAACATTCGATGTCGCCCCCGGCGCCGAGGCGGCGAGCGACCCGATCACCCTCCCGGTCTCGGCCGGGGAGGCGGTCACCGTCACGCTCTACTTCGCCCGTCCGACCGGCCCGGCGACCCAGCACGCGCAAGCTGCCACGACCAGCTTCCGCGCCGCGGGCGACCACGCGCCCGAACCGGCCGCGACGCCCTTCACCGAGACCTCCCGATCCTGGTACTACCTGACCGGCGTCGACGCGATCGGCGCGGAACGGGAGGTCACCGTCGCCTTCGGCGATTCCATCACCGACGGCTACCGCTCGACGGTCGACACCGACCAGCGCTACCCGGACCAGCTCGCCCGCCACCCGGGCACCGGACCGCACGCGGTCGTCAACGCGGGTATCAGCGGTAACCGGCTGCTCACCGACTCGACCGTGCTCGGGGACAGTGCCCGCCTACGATTCCGCCGCGATGTCCTCGAACAGCCCGGCGTCGACACCGTGATCGTGCTCATCGGCATCAACGACATCGGCCTGGCCGGGACCACCGGACCGGATGGCGTGTTGTCTCCGGATGTTTCGGCCGACCAGCTCATCGCGGGCTATCGCGAGCTGATCGGCGCGGCCCACGCGGCGGGCGTGCGCGTCATCGGCGCGACTCTGCTGCCGTTCGGTGGGTCGGTGTACTACTCGCCGGGCAAGGACGACCTGCGAACTCAGGTGAACACCTGGATACGCACCGGCAACGCCTTCGACGCGGTGGTGGATCTGGACCGTGCGCTGGCCGCGCCGGACGACCGGAGCAGACTGGCGCGACAGTTCGACAGCGGAGATCATCTGCACCCCAACGATCTCGGCTACGGTGCTATGGCGGCGGCCATAGCAGGCGCGGGCGTGCTGTGATGCTCGACAGCGGCGAGGCTGTCACCAGCGCGGGAAGAGACAACCGGGTCAACAACCGGTGAACCCTGGCTGCTCGAGTGGCAGTTGGGACGAGGGCTCGTTATGCTCGCCCCGTTATCGAAACGGGCTGCCTTGCTGCATGTTTGGCTCGAGGATTGGTGGTTGGGGGCCTGTGGTTACTGCGGAAGTCGGGCCGGTGACGCACGCGACGGGGGACCGCACGACAGCGGGACCGGCGGGGTACGTGGTGCTGAGCGCCGCAGTGGTCATCGTGGTGATCGCCGCGCTCACCGTGGTTTTCGCGCCCCCTCTCATCGGCATTCCCGTGCTGGTCGGAGCATTGGTCACGGCGCTGATCGCCTGTCCGGCGGTTTTCGTCGCGCTGCGCCAAACCGCGAAAGCCGACCTCTCCGCCGCCGCCGCTCAGCGCGCCGAACAGCAGTTGGCGGCCACTGTCGCCGAGGCGACGCAGCGCATCGCGAAGGCCGAGGAACACAGCTCCGCCTACGCCTGGGAAGCGCAGGAGAACTCGCGTCGCGGTGCCGCCGCGCTCGCGGCGTTCGCCGGTGCCGCCAGCCGTATCCAGGCCATGACGACCAGCATGCTCGCCGAACTGCGCGAGATGGAACACCGTCACGCCGACCCCCGCGTGCTCACCGACCTGCTCCACATCGACCACCGCACCGCCCAGACCGGTCGCCTCGCCGACAGCATCGCGGTGCTCAGCGGCGCCCGCACCGGCCGGCGCTGGGCCAAACCCATCGCGATGGAATCGATCCTGCGTGGCGCTATGGGCCGGGTCGCCGGATACCAGCGTGTGCGATTGCGCGCGGTGGCCGAGGTCGGTATCGCCGGGCACGCCGCCGAAGGCGTGATGCACGCGCTGGCCGAACTGCTCGACAACGCGTGCAACTTCTCCCCGCCCACCACCGAGGTGCATGTCTACGCGGCGGAAGTGCCCGCGGGCGTCGTCATCACCATCGAGGACAGCGGTCTGGTGATGAGCGAATCGGCCCTGCGCCGCGCCGAGGCCGCCGTGAGCGGACGCGACCACAAGGGCAAGGGCGCCGACCTGGCCTCCCTCTCGGGCACCCGGCTCGGGCTGGCCGTGGTCGGAAACCTCGCGCGCAAACACGATCTCACCGTGTCGTACCGGCCCTCGGCCATTGGTGGCACGGCGGTGGTCGTCGTCGTCCCGCGCGAACTCACCGCCCGCGCCGAACGCCGGGGCCGCGACACGGGCCGTCACGCCGCGCCCGCCACCCAGCGTGCCGACACCGGCGGCATCCAGCTCACCAACCTCGGCCAGTTCGACGCACCGACCCCGCGCCCGGCGCCGCACACCGAGAACGGCGACCTCGGCTGGGCCGATGCCATCGCCCGCCAGGTGTCACCGCCCGCCGGTGAGGCCGCCCACTTGCCCGCGGCGACCACTCCGGCGCTGCCCAAGCGCCGTCGCGGCAGCACGCTCGCGCAGGTCCATCCCGAAGGTCTCACCTCGCCCGCGCCCACCCAGGCGACGCCGGCGAAACCCTCGGCACTCGGCGCCTTCCAACGTTCTGCCCGCACCGAGCCGCGCACAGGCAGCGCCGCCTCTGCACTAGACCCCCAGGAGGACCGATGACCACCACCGCCGCGACCAATCTCGGCTGGTTGCTCGAGAAACTGCTCGCCCGCACCCCACGCACCCGCCACGCCCTGCTGCTCTCGGGTGACGGCCTCAAGATCTGCCACACCCCGGAACTCGACACCGACCGCGCCGACCAGCTCGCCGCGATCGCCGCCGGTTTCCAGAGCCTCGCGCACGGGGCCTCCGTCGAATTCGGTGACGGGCGAGGCGGAGTCCGCCAGTCGATGACCGAGTTCTACGGCGGCATCCTGTTCGTGGTCGAGGCCGGACTCGGCGCGCACTTAGCGGTGATCGCCGCCGAGGACGCCGACGCGGGCCTGGTCGGGCACACCATGCACGAACTGGTCGAGCAGCTCGGCGAACACCTCGCCGCCCAGCCGCGCCGGGGGACGCCGTAATGCTCGGCCGCGACGACGATCCCGACCGGTTCTACACCCTCACCGGCGGCCGGATGCCCGCCGACGACGACTTCGACCTGGTCACCCTCGTGGTCAGCGAGTCGGCGCCGAACGCGGGCATGACCTCCGAACAGGTCGCGATCCTCGAGCTGTGCCGGGCGCCGACCGCCGTGGTGGAGATCGCGGCCGAACTGCGGCTGCCGGTCGGCGTGGCGACGGTTGTGCTGTCGGATCTGCTCGCCGCGGGCAAGATCACCATCAGGCCTCCGCTGTCGGCGGCGATGAATCTGGATCTTTCCACCCTCGAGAAGGTGCTCGTTGGACTTCGCAGGCTCTGAAGACGTACCCGAGCGGTCACGGGCGCCGCTGCACAGCACGGCGCGGCACGGGTTGAAAATCGTCATCATCGGCGGATTCGGTGTCGGCAAAACGACATTGGTCCGGTCGGTGAGCGAGATCCGCCCCCTCGACACCGAGGCGACGATGACCGATGTGGGTGTCGGCGTCGACGACGCGAGCGGCGTGCCGGGCAAGTCGACCACCACCGTCGCCTTCGACTTCGGCCGCATCAGCATCGACGACGAACACGTCCTGTATCTGTTCGGCGCCCCTGGGCAGCAACGGTTCTGGTTCCTCTGGGACCGGTTGTTCGCCGGTGCGCTCGGTGCGATCGTGCTCGTCGATCAGCGCCGCATCGCCGACTCGTGGTACGCCATCGACCGCCTCGAACACCAGGGCACGCCATTCGTGGTCGCCTGCAACGACTTCGGTGAATCACATGCCCCCGAGGCGGTGCGCGACGCGCTCGATCTGGACCCGGCGGTCCCGCTGCTGATGTGTGACGCCCGCTCGCGTGAATCGAGCAAACAGGTACTCATCGCCCTGATCGAGCACCTGTATTCTGTTGTCCCACAGGGGGAGACCGTCTCATGAGCACACCGGCAGGCGCCTGCCCGGTCACCGGCGCCGTCCCGCTGAGCGGTCCCGAGTTCCATATCGAACCGCACGAGGTGTACCGGCGGATGCGCCGCGAACACGGCCCGGTCGTCGCCGTCGAACTGCCCGGCGGTTTCCCCGCCTGGCTGGTGATCGGGTACCGCGAACTGCACCAGGTGACCAGCGATCCGGTGCTGTTCCCGCGCGATGTGTCGCTGTGGAACCAGTGGGGGCGGGTGCCCGAGGACTGGCCGCTGCTGCCGATGGTCGGGCGGCCGATGCCGTCGATCTACTTCACCGCCGGTGCCGAACACCGTCGCCACCTGGCCATGGTCGAACCCGCGCTCGACGCGGTGGACCACTTCGAATTGCGCCGTGCCTGTGAGGAACTCGCCGATCAACTGGTCGACCGGTTCTGTGGGCGTGGCACCGCCGACCTGGTCGCCGAATTCGCCGAACCGCTGCCCGTGCTCGCGCTCGGGCGCATCCTCGGCCTGCCCGACGCCGATGCCGCCGACCTGGCGCTGACCATGAAGACCCTCGCCGACGGCGGCGCCGACGCCCAGGCCGGGCACATGCGTTTCGCCGAGCACATGGCCCGCCTCGTCGCCGCCAAGAAGGCCCGCCCCGGCGGCGACCTCACCTCGTTGATGCTGGCCGATCCCGAGCCGTTCACCGACGAGGAGTACATGAACGACCTGATGGCGATCGCCGCCGCGGGTCACCTCACCACCGCCGACTGGCTCGGCAGTTCGATGCGGCTGATGCTCACCGACGAACGGTTCGCCGCCGCGCTCGGTGGCGGCAGGCGCAGCGTCGGCCAGGCCATGAACGAGGTGCTCTGGGAAGAGGGGCCGACCTCCATCCTGGCCGGTCGCTGGGCCGCCCGCGATACGCGCCTGGGCGACCGCACCATCCGCGCCGGGGACATGCTGCTGCTCGGCTTGGCCGCTGCGAACCTCGATCCGCATGTGCGCCAGTCGTTCTCCGACGGTGAGACCGTGCCCACCGGCAACAACGCGCACTTCGCGTTCAGCTACGGCGAATACCGCTGCCCGTACCCGGCGCAGCAGATCGCCGAGATCATCGCTCGAACCGGGATCGAGGTGCTGCTCGACCGGCTCCCCGATGTCGACCTGGCGGTTCCGGCCGACCAGCTCACCCGGCGACCTTCGGCTTTCCTTCGGGGCATGCAAGCACTGCCCGTTCGTTTCACCCCTGTTCGACCCGTCGGAGGTTTCTTGTGAGTTCGCAATGCCCTATCGCCATCGACCCCATGGTCGGTGATCTCGCGGGGGAGACCGCCCGACTACGTGACGCGGGGCCGATCACGCGGATCGACCTGATGGGTGTGACCGTGTGGACCGTCACCGACCACGCCCTGGCCCGTCAGTTGACCACCGACACTCGCTTGGTCAAGGACATCAACGCCTGGAAACTGTTCGCCGACGGCGTGGTGGGCAACCAGTGGCCGCTGATCGGGATGGTCGACGTCGACCGCTCGATGTTCAGTGTCGACGGCGCCGAACACCGCAGGCTGCGGCTCAAGACCGCGCAGGCGCTGGCCCCGCGCCGGCTCGAGGAGCTGCGCCCGCGGATCGAGGCGCTCACCGCCGAACTCCTCGACGACCTCGCCGCGGCCGGTGCCGACGGCACCCCGGTGGACCTCAAGCAGGTGTTCGCCTACCCGCTGCCCATGCGCGTGGTCGGCGACCTGATGGGCGTCGCGCGCGAGGACCACGCCCAGCTGCTCGACTGGTACAAGAAGTTCTTCTCGGTGATGACCCCGCAGGACGAGCGCCTGCGCGTGATCGGCGAGCTCGACGTGTACTTCACCGACCAGGTGCGCAAGAAGATCGCCGATCCGGGCGACGATCTCACCTCGGCGTTCGTGGTGGCGGACGAGGGCGGCGAGGCGCTCACCGAGGCGGAGGCGATCGGCAATATCAAGGCCCTCGTCGCCGCCGGGCACGAGACCACCGTGAGCCTCATCGTCAACACCGTGCGCGCGTTGCTCAACGAACCCGAGCAGCTGGCGAAAGTCCTTGCCGGCGAGGTGGACTGGAAGCAGGTCATCGAGGAGTCGCTGCGCTGGGACGGGCCCGTTTCGCACCTGCTGATGCGGTTCGCCACCGAGGACATCGCCGTGGGCGAGACCGTCATCGAGAAGGGCGAGGGTGTGGTGATGTCCTACCGTGCCGTCGGCCGTGACTTCGCCGTGCACGGTGAGACCGCCGACGAGTTCGACGTGACCCGCTCGACGGCCAACCGCCACCTCGCCTTCGGCTACGGCCCGCACATCTGCCCCGGTGCGGCTCTGTCGCGGCTCGAGGCGGCGATCGCGCTGCCCGCGCTGTTCGCCCGCTTCCCGAATCTGCGCCTGGCCGTGCCCGACAGCGAACTCGGCAACCTGCCGGTGCTGACCCAGAACGATCTGGCCGCGTTGCCGATCACCCTGAACTGACCGGCGTCGCGTCGCGCCCGGTGGATCGCTTCACCGGGCGCGACGCTCTGCTTCACAGACCGAGGTCGCGGCCGATCAGTTCCTTCATGATCTCGTTCGAGCCCGCCCAGATCTTGGTGACCCTGGCGTCCATCCAGGCCCGCGCCACCCGGTATTCGCGCATGTAGCCGTAGCCGCCGTGCAGCTGCACGCAGGCGTCGAGCACGTCGTTCTGCACCTGCGCCGACCACCATTTGGCCTTGGCGGCGTCGACGGCCGACAGCTCGCCGGTGGTGTGCGCGGCGAGGCACTGGTCGATGAAGGCCTGCGTGACCTCCACCTTGGTGACCAGCTCGGCGAACAGGAATTTGTTGTACTGGAAGCTGCCGATCTGCTGCCCGAAAGCCTTGCGCTCCTTGGCGTATGCCAGCGTCTCGTCCAGGATCGCGGCCGCGTGGGCGATATTGGAGGCGGCGGCGCCGATGCGTTCCTGGGGCAGCATCTGCATCATGGTGATGAAGCCGCGGTCGAGTTCACCGAGGCGGTTGGCGTCGGGGACGCGCACGTTGTCGAAGAACAGCTCGGCGGTGTCGGATTCGGGCTGGCCGACCTTGTCGAGTTTGCGGCCGCGGGTGAAGCCGTCCATGCCGTTCTCCACGACGAACAGGGTGATGCCCTTGGCCTTCTTCTCCGGGCTGGTCCGGGCGGCCACGATCACCAGGTCGGCGTTGAAGCCGTTGGTGATGAAGGTCTTCGAGCCGTTGATGATCCAGTCGTCGCCGTCGCGCACGGCGGTGGTCTTCAGCGCGGCGAGGTCGGAACCGCCCGAGGGTTCGGTCATGCCGATGGCCGTGATCAGCTCGCCCGTGCAGAACTTCGGCAGCCAGCGCCGCTTCTGCTCGTCGGTGGTCAGTTCGACCAGGTAGGGGGCGCACACGTCGAAGTGGATGCCGAACGACGACGAGATCGCCGCACCGGCCTTGGCCAGTTCCTCGCCGAGCACCGCGTTGAACCGGTAGTCACCGGCATCGCTGCCGCCGAATTCCTCCGGAACCCCGAGCCCGAGATAGCCCAGTTCGCCTGCGGCCAACCAGGTCTCGCGATCGATCGCACGCTGTTCGATGAACTTCTCGGCCTTGGGTTCGATCGACCGCTTGACGAATTCGGCTACCGAGGCACGGAAGGCCTCATGGTCCTCGGTGTAGAGGGTGCGCTTCATTCCTACAGTGTACGAATGGCGCATGGGCCGATGTCAACGCGAACGAGAAGCCTTGTCGCCGGACACGAAAAAGCTCCCCGGTCGGTGGACCGGGGAGCTCATCTGTAGCCCCGACGGGATTCGAACCCGCGCTACCGCCTTGAGAGGGCGGCGTCCTAGGCCGCTAGACGACGGGGCCAGAACAGCAATTCACCAGCGTGAACCGCGCGGAACATACCTTAGCCGACGACCGGGCGATCGACCAAAACGGGCGGCAGAAGGCCCGCTCACCGCCGTGGGGTCTCTCGTTGCGTTCGCGGTCAGTCCGGGAACTCGAGCTCGGCTTCCTGATCGGCCTCGAGCAGGAAATACCCGAGGAAGGTGACGCCGTCGTGGCGGGCGTCGAAGCGGGCGATGCGAACGTGCGCGGGCTCGTAGAACACGTCGCCGGGGCGCAGGATCGTGGGTTCTTCCCCGTCGATTTGGTATATGGCGGAGCCGGATTCGATGCTGCCGAAGACCGGTCCGTTGTGCAGGTGGAGGCCACCGGCGAAGTCCGGGGCGAGGGTGATGCGCCTGATCTCGACGCGGTGCAGGGTTCGGGGAGACGGCAGCACCTGGTCGAGGAGGGTCGTGCGGACGACCGGGGTGGTGCCGGGTTCGGGGGTCGGGGCAGGCATGACGGGGGTTACTCCGTTCCGATCGAGCTGTGTGTGAGCAGGCCGAGGACTCCGGTGATCGCGTCGTCGAACCGTTGTGGATCGTCGGCGGCACGGGCGAGGACGTAGGCACCCTGCAAGACGGCGACGATCGTCTGGGCTGTCGTGTGGGGGTCGAGCTCGAGTTCGCCCCGCTCCCGCGCTTCTTCGAGCACCCGCGCGAGCCGGGTTCGTAGCCAGTCGAAAGTCTCTTCCACCGGTTCGCGCAGCGCGGCGGTCGCCATGACGTCGGGATCCTGGGTGAGTCGCCCGATCGGGCATCCCCGCAACACGTCACGTTCACGGCGCAGGAACGCCTCGATCCGCACGAGAGCCGTGCCGTCGGCGGACAGCTGGGCGTCGGCGGCGGCCCGCAACTCCTCGGCGCTGCGGCGGATGGCGGCCAGCGCCAGATCCTCCTTGCCCGCGAAATGGTGGTACATGCTGCCCTGTCCCGCCCCGGCCCGCTGCTGGATCGCCTTCGGGCTGGTCCCGACGTACCCGCGCTCCCACAACAGCGACCGAGTGCTCTCGATCAGGCTCTCTCTGGTGCTCACCCGGCCACTGTACATACCAATAGGTACAGGCGGTGCATCAACTCATCTCGCGGAAGGGAGTGCTCTTCTCGATGCACGGCTCCGGCTCGTGAGACCCGGTGGCGCAGGTGGTGGTTGACCTGGTCGGTGGTGGGGTGGAGGGTGGAGCGATGGCCGGTAAAGAGGTGTGGGGCGGGGTCGAGATGTCGAATCTCGATCAGCCGCTGTTCGACGGTGCCGAGGCGACCAAGCGGGATCTGGTCGGGTACCTGGAGGTGGTGGGGGAGCGGCTGGTGAAGGTGCTGCGGGGTCGGCCCTTGTCGGTGGTGCGGGTGCGGCCGGGGCAGGAGCCGTTCATGCAGAAGAATCTGCCCAAATACACGCCGGACTGGGTGGGGCGCACGACGGTGTGGGCGGAGAGTTCGCGGCGGGAGATCACCTATGCGCTGTGTGACGACCTGCGGACGCTGCTGTGGTTCGGGAATCAGCGTGCGGTCGAGTATCACGCGACCTTGTTCCTGGCCGAATCAACGCCCGCGCCAACGCATCTCGTGCTGGATCTCGATCCGTCCCCGGGGCAGACGTTCGCCGATGCGGTGGCAGGTGCCCGGCTGATCCGGGAGGCGCTGGCGGCCGACGGACTGGCGGGGGCGGTGAAGACGAGCGGGTCCAAGGGGCTGCATGTCTTCGTACCGGTCGTCGACGGCATCGACGTGGAGGACGCGGCCGCGGCGACCCGGGCGGTGGCCGCGCGGGCCGAACGCATCGATCCTGCCGTCGGGACAACGGCTTTCATCCGTGAGGACCGCCACGGGAAGGTGTTCCTCGATGCCACGCGTGCGGGCGGCGCCACCGTCGCGGCGGCCTACAGCCCGCGCATCCGTCCGGGCGTCACCGTGTCGTTCCCACTGCACTGGTCGGACCTCGACGACGTGACGCCAGCGGACTTCACCCTGCGGACCGTGCCCGGCCTGATCGGCGACTCCGATCCTTGGTCATCGGAAATGCCTGAACCGCAGCAACTTCCGGAGGACCTGATCGCCGAAGGCCACACCATCCCGGTCGCCCGGGTGCAGGCGATGCACGAGGGCAAACGACGCGCCCGCGCCCGTCGCGCGGAATGAGAATCAGACCGGAGTGAGCGTCGCCGCGCCGAAGGAGACGTGGAACCGCTCGCACCAGATGCTCACCGAACGCACCGAGGACAGATCGGTTCCGGCGGGCACCTCGTAGTTCTGATTGCCCTCGTTGCCCTTCAACGCACCGAGATCGATATGGGTGCCGTCGTCGAAGTTGTGCCAGTCGTCGGGGATCACCGGCTGATCGGTGAGCCATACCCGCAGGGCGGGGCCGTCGGAGGTGCGCAGGTCGGTGATCCGCACGACCACGGTGCCGTCGGCGGCGCGCTGCAACACCACGGTGCCCGAGGTGTCGTGCTCGTGGGAGAGAAACGTGCCCTGGGCGAGCAGCGGGGGCGGGGCGCCGTCGGCGGCGACCACCGGGGCCTCGTCGACCGTGACCGTGGTGAACAACCGCCACGGCTGGAACAGATACAGCCCCACAGCCACTGCCGCGACCAAGCCGATGGTGAGGACACTGAACAGAACCCGGCGAGCGGACATGATGCCTCCTTCGAGGTCCATCATTCTCCGTCCGACCGCCGGGCGCAGCCTTCGATCAGTTACCGAGCGCGGCCACGCCGGCCTGCGCGAACTTCTCGTCCAGATCACCGCTCGGCGCGCCTGCCACGCCGATGCCCGCGATGGGCGCGCCCTTCGACTTCACCGGGGCGCCGCCACCGAGGAAGAGGGTGCCGTCGATGTCGGCCAGGTGGGGTGCGGACTCGAGCCGCTTGGTGAGCTCGCTGGTCGGGGCGTTCCACGAGACGGAGGTGAACGCCTTCTGCTGGGCGGCGTCGTAGGACTGCGGGCCCGCGCCATCGCCACGCAGGGTGACGATCACATTGCCGTTGCGGTCGACCACCGCCACGCTCACCCGCTGGTTCTCCTTGGCGGCCGCGTCGAGCGCGGTCTGGGCGGCCTTGGTCGCGGCGGCGACCGACAGGTGCGTGCTGGTGGCCAGATTGTTGTCGGCGGCCTCGACGACGACGGGGGTGCGGGTGGCCGGGTCGGGATCGGCGGCCTGCACGGTGACGACACCGACGACGCCCGCGCCCACCACAGCGGCGGTGGCACCGGCGACGATGAGACGGTTACGGGTGCTGAACTTGCTGGTCATTGCTGCTCCTGAGCTTTTCTCGGCCGTCGGATCTGCGGCGCGGCCTGGTGATATCCATCCTGTTCGCTCGGCGGCTCCCGCGAATCGACGGTGTGGCTGGAGTGCGCGGCCGGATCGGACGACACCGTGGTCAACCGATCGGATGACCCGCCGGGCCCCGGCGCCGGGAGAGAATGCCGTGGAGAGGAGGTGGCCGCATGGACCTCGGTGACCAGCGCGAGGACACCCGTCTGCTCGCGATCATCGTGCACAGCGCGTTCTATGTGCTGCTCGCCGCGTCGCTGTTGCGCTGGCTGATCCGGCACAGCGAGACCCGTTCGACACCGCTCATCGTCGTCCTCGCGGTGGCGCTCGCGGTGCTCTACGGGCTCAGCGAGTTGCGGGAGTCGCGCCGGCTCGTGTGGTTCGCGGCGCTGGTGCTCACCTGGTCGGTGCTGGTGGTGCTCGCACCGAGTTTCGCCTGGTGCGCGGTGCCGTTGGTGTACACGGGTCTGCGCATCCTGTCCGAACGCACCGCGGTGACGCTGGTCGTCGTGCTGACCGCGCTGGTGGTGGCCAGTCAGGTACGCATCGCGGGCTGGCTCGATCCGAACCTGGTGCTCGCGCCGCCCGCGGTGGCGGCCGTGACCACCGCGTTGTTCGTCGGTATGCGCAGGCAGGCGACCCGGCAGGCGGCGCTCATCGACGACCTCGTGCGAACCCGTCAGGAACTGGCCGACACCGAACGACGCGAAGGCACGCTGGCCGAACGCGAACGGCTCGCGATGGAGATCCACGACACTCTCGCCCAGGGCCTGTCCAGCCAGCGCATGCTGTTGCAGGCCGCCGACCTGGTCTGGGATACCGACCCCGGGCTGGCCCGCACGCATCTGCGCTCGGCCGCCGAGATCGCCGAGCGTGACCTCACCGAAGCGCGCCGCTTCGTCCACGATCTCGCCCCCGCCGACCTCGCCGCGGGCGGGTCGCTGGCCGCCGCCCTGACCGCGCTCGCCGACCGCGAGTCCACCGACACGCTGACGGTGCGATGCCATATCGAAGGTGCGCCGGTGCCGCTGCCACAGCGCGTGGAAGCCACGCTGCTCCGCATCGCCCAGGGTGCGCTGGCCAATGTGCGCGAACACGCGCGAGCGAGTACGGCGACACTCACGCTGACCAGCCTCGACGACCAGATCGTTCTCGATGTGGCCGACAACGGATGCGGCTTCGATCCCGATGACGTCGGCCATCCGGCCGAGCATCGGGGTCACGGTCTGCCTGCGATCCGGGCGCGCGTGCGTCAGCTGGGCGGTACCTGCGCGATCGAATCGGCGCCGGGGGAGGGGACGGTGCTGTCGGTGTCGATCCCGTTGGCCCCGGTCGAACCGGGCGATGCCCGCTAGCATCGGCCGTTATGACCACCACCGTTCGCCTGCTGATCTGTGACGATCACGCGGTGGTGCGCGCCGGCCTGCACGCCCTGCTGTCGAGCGCTCCCGGGATCGAGGTGATCGGGGAGGCCGCCGACGGCCCGGCGGCCGTCGCGCTGGCCGGGCGCCTGCACCCGGATGTGGTGCTGATGGATCTGCAGCTCGGCGGCGAGATGGACGGGGTGGCCGCGACCAGGCTCATCACCGCCCAACCGGCGCCGACACCGCACGTTCTCGTGCTGACCACCTACGACACCGATGCCGACATCACCCGCGCGATCGAAGCGGGCGCCACCGGATACCTGCTGAAGGCCGAACGCCCCGAGGAACTGTTCGCCGCCATCCACGCTGCCGCGAGCGGTCAGACCGCGTTGTCGGCGCCGGTGGCGGCCAAGGTCATGGCCAAGATGCGCAATCCCGGGCCCACCCTCACCGCTCGCGAGCGCGACATCCTCGGCAAGCTGGCCGAAGGCCTCGGTAACCGGGAGATCGCCCGCGCGCTGCACATCAGCGAGGCGACGGTGAAAACGCATCTCGGGCGCATCTACGACAAGCTCGGCGTCGATACGCGCGCCGCCGCGGTGGCCGTGGCATCGGAGAAGCGGCTCCTCGCCTGAGGAGCCGAGGCCACTACGCATACAAAGGGTTGCCCGAATTGCGCGGAAGAAACGTGAGCGGGCCCACTAATTTTCTGTGAGGCCGGTCACAAATAGGCGCCTGAAACACAGTTCTGTGATTACGGATTTATCACGAACGACCAGCGGTGAACAGCGTACGTTTGGACAATCTTTGCTACATAAGCGTCCGTGATCGGTGCGTGATCTTCCGTTGCGAAACAGCTACATTCGATCACGGCTTGAACAACAACCCGAGCCGAATCGAATCGCAGAACGCCGCAAAGCCTGCCCCGCGATTCGAGGATCCCCGACATACCTGTGGGGCAGGGACGCGGTAGTTCGAATACCGAGTCGGTGGGCGCAGGCAGGAAATGCTTATGTCTTTCAATCGCAAGTTCACCACCCGTGCCCTCGGTTTCGCCGCTGTCGCCGGTGCCATGATCGCCGTTCCGGCCGGTCTGACCACTGCCACCGCTTCGGCGAACAACTGGGACGCCGTGGCGCAGTGCGAGAGCAGCGGTAACTGGGGTATCAACACCGGTAACGGCTACTACGGCGGTCTGCAGTTCTCGCAGAGCACCTGGGAGGCCTACGGCGGCACCGGCACGGCCGACAACGCCAGCCGTGAAGAGCAGATCCGCGTCGCCGAGAACGTGCTCGCGGCCCAGGGCCCCGGCGCCTGGCCGACCTGCAGCGCCTACCTGTAAGGTACGCCGCGCAATAAAGACTTTCCTTGTCGGGAAACGGAATACCCGCTATTCGAAGCACACGTCGAATAGCGGGTTTTTTCGTTTTATGCCGAATCCAGCCGATATACCGTGAGCGCCGCTGCGAGCATTCGTGAATCCTTGGGATCGGCCGGGTCGAGGCCGGTCAGGTCGGCGATGCGGCGCAATCGGTAGGTGAAGGTATTGGGGTGGACATGGATCCGTCGCGAGGCGGTCTTCCGGTCGGCGCCGTACTGCAGGTGCGCTTCGAGCGCTTCGACGAGATGTGGGCTCGACAGCAGTGGAATCACGCGTTGCGCCAACCGCTCTCGCGCCGGGCCCGGCCGGGTGAGCTGATACTCGAGCAGCAGATCGTCGAGCCGGTAACACCCGCCGGGCTTACCCCGGAGCCGAGCCAGTTCGGTCAGTTCGCTCGCGTCTTTGGCGGCGGTGGGAATGTCGTCGCGGGCCACCTCCGAGAATTCCGCGAGAAACACCGGAACCCCGAATTGTTCGGCCAGTCGCGTGGCGAGCTGGTCGAAACGCGCGGCATCGAGGACATCGGCCTCGGAGCGGCTCAGCAGGGCGATGCCGCTGGTGCCGTCGAAGGTGGCGGGGGTGGTCGTTCCGGTCAGCGCGTCGAGGGCGCGCTGCAACACCCGGATGCGGCGGCGCGTCAGCAGGTTGGCCGCGCTGCCGGTGCGCGGCTGCTCGTCGAGGTGGATCGCGAGCACTGTGTACTGCTCGGCCAGAATCGTGTCGGCCCGCGCCGCGAGTTCCTCGGCCGGTAGCCCGCGCACCAGCGCCGAGCACAATTCGCGCCGTGCCTCGCGTTCGGCGTGGTAGATCGACTGCTCCACCTCGGTGTAGGTCTCGACCACGGTCATATTGATGTGGCGGAGCAGATCGAGCAGCCGGCTGAACACGTGGATGAACTCGAACATCTCGCTGGGCTCGGCCTCCGCGGAGGCCGCCGCGAGCAGCGACTGCGCCGATGCGTGAATGGCATCGATGAGCAGCGGCAACGGCAACCGGTCCTCGGCATGCCGCTCGGCGACCGGGGCCACGAACATCGCCACCTCCGACTTGGTGAACTCCCGGTTCGAGGCGATCGCGTCGAGCACCGCCCGGCCGCAGGCATAGATGGTCGGCAGCACCTCGGCGGTGAAGTGGCCGGCGGGCAGTTCGGCGGGGGCTTTGGCGGCGAGTCCTTCGGCGAGCATCCGCTCGGCGATCTGGGGCCAGCGACTCAGCAGGCGAGTCGTCAGATCGGGTGAGGCGGACGTGGCTTGTTCGGCGAGCATGCCTGGAATTGTGTCCCAAGACAGGGCGAAAGTGGGCGCTCCAGTCGGCTACGACGAGAACTTGGTTCACGAGACAAGAACGGTCGCGTTTTCTGGGCGCACGGTGCAGTGACACCCTGTGGCGCCGGTCATAGATTCGCAGAACGCGCATCGGGCCACCTGCCCGACGACGCTGTTCTACGGAAGTGAAACCTTGATTGCAACGACGCATCCTCTTCGCCGAACCCTGTCCGCGTTCGGCATCGCCGCCGCGCTCGTCGCGCTCGGCACCCATTCGGCCGCCGCGACTCCCACGCTCGACCCGACCGTCGCCTCGCTGGCCGAGTACCTGACCGCCACCGCGCCGACCACCCCCGACGGCCGCCCCACCGCCATCGCCGACACCGGCAGCTCCTCGGGCAGCGGGTCGGGTTCGTCGAGCCGTGCCTCCGACACCATCGGTGAGGGCCCCTCGATGTCGGCTTACCTGCCCGCCTTCGCCTACGGCCTGCTGCACCCGGACGCCGCGCCGCCCAAGGCCAACCGCTGGGACTGCAAACCCACCGCGGCCCATCCGCGACCGGTGGTCCTGCTGCACGGCACCTGGCTCAACGCCTACGACACCTTCTCCTATCTGTCACCGCGGCTGGCCGATGCCGGGCACTGCGTGTTCACCCTGAACTTCGGCAAGTCCACCCTGCTGGAGGCCGGTGGGCTCGGCGCGATCCTGCCCGGCCGCAACGGGGTGGGCCCGATGGTCGAATCCTCAGGCCAGGTGGCCGCGTTCATCGAGCGGGTGCTGGCCGCGACCGGCGCCGAACAGGTCGATATCGTCGGCCACTCCCAGGGCGCGACCATCGCCAACCACTATCTCAAGTTCGACGGGGGACAGGGCAAGGTCGCCACCCTCGTGAGCTTCGGCGGCACCCACCACGGCACCTCGCTGCTCGGTATCGCCTCGCTCGGCCGCATGATCAACAACGCGGGTATCGACATCCTCGGCTTCTACCGCCCGATCATCGGCGCCGCCAATGTGGAACAGGCCATCGGCTCGCCGTTCTACACCACCCTCAACGCCGGCGGCGACACTGTGCCCGGCGTGCACTACACCGTGGTGGGCTCCCGCTACGACGAAGTGATGAACCCTCTCGACCTGGGCTTCCTGGTCGCCGGACCGGACGCGACCGTCGACAACATCACCTTGCAGGCGGGCTGCGAACAGGACGTCTCCGACCATCTGACGATGATGTACTCCCCGCGCGCGGCCTCCATCGCGCTGCGTGCTCTCGATCCGGCGAGCGGACCCGAGCTGGCCTGCACGTTCAACCCGTGGTTCTTCGGCGGAGGCGGCAGCCTATGACCAGTCTGCTCGATCGGGCGGCCACCCTGCGCGGAGCACCGCCGCTACCGCCCGACGATCCCTTCTATATCGCTCCGCCTGATCTAGAGACGCTCGCGCCCGGCACGGTGGTGCGGTCGCGCTCGGTGGAGCTGGCCCTGTTCGGCATGGTGCCGCAGCGTATCGCCGCATGGCAATTGCTCTATCGCACCTGCGATCTCGACGGCAATGCCGAGGTGACGGTGACGACGGTGCTGTTGCCCTGGGGTGCCGACCCGCGCGAGTCCCGTCCGCTCGTCTCGTTCCAGTGCGCGATCGATGCCGTTGCCCCGCAGTGTTTTCCGTCCTACGCCTTGCGCCGGGGCGCGCAGACCATCGGCTCGATCGCCCCGCTGGAACTGCCGATCATCGCGATGGCGCTGCGGCAGGGGTGGGCGGTCTCGGTCCCCGACCACGAGGGGCTCGACGGACGGTTCGGCGCCGCGAGGGAACCCGGTTACCGGGCGCTCGACGGCATCCGTGCGGCACTGAGTTTCGGCGCGCTCGGGTTGTCGCCGTCGAATCAGGTTGCCCTGTGGGGTTATTCGGGCGGCGGGCTGGCGACGGCCTGGGCGGCCGAGCTGGCCGCCGAGTACGCCCCCGAGCTGGATATCGTCGGCGCCGCCGCCGGGTCGCCCGTGGGTGACCCGGCGGCGGCGTTCGTCCGGCTCAACGGTGGCTGGTTCGCCGGATTCCCCGCCGCCTTCGTCGCCGGTCTGCGCCGCGCCTACCCGGAGCTGGTCCCCGTGCTGGAAGACCACTTCGACACGCGGTTCCGCGCCCTGCTCGGCGAGGCCGAACAACGCAGTACCTTCGCGCTGTTGCTGCGGTTCGCCCGCCGCGATGTCGCCCGCCACCTGCGCGGCGGCATCGCGGAACTGCTCGCCGAACCGGTGCTGCGCCGCGTTCTCACCGACATCGAGCCCGGCGGCAAGGCCCCGGCCGCCCCGCTGCTCGTGGTGCAGGGCGTGCGCGACGAGGTGATCGCGGTCGCCGACATCGACGCGCATGTCCAGCGCTACGAGCGGGCCGGTGCGACCGTGCGGTACCTGCGCATCCGCAATGGTTCCCACCTGCCGCTGGAGTTCCTCGTCGTCCCGGTCGTCCTCGACTGGCTCGCCGACCGTTTCGCTGGCAGGCAGGCCGAGACCGGAACGGAGACGGTGACCTCGGTGGCCCGTTCCGTGCGGGCGGTGCGCAAGAACCTGGAGTTCCTGCAGGTCGTGTTGACCATGGTCGCCGGTCGGTCGATCGGTGTGGCCGATGCCCCGTCGGCGTCGGCCGCACAGTCCTCGCCGCTGGTGCCCGAAGAAAGAGAAATATTACGTATCAGCTAATTCTCCGCACCTTTCCCGCGCACGCCGAGTCCTAAACATAAAAGGTGAACAAATAACTCTCAGAAAGTTCTCATACAATTTTAAGTAACACGTTGTCGCACCTATAACCGCAGGTGGTGATAGGTGAAACCGGGTTACTGTAACGGCTGTCACTAATCCGTAATTTGCGTAACTCGCGGCGTTCGGGGGTCGATATGCCATTCGTAAGCCAGCCTCGGCTGGAGCATGAGAAACAGAGGAGTATTTATGATCCCCGTTATCATCGACACCGGTAGCGCCGCCCTGAACGGTCTTTTCGACACCCTGGGTGCTGCTCTGCACGGTCTGGTCGACACCCTGTGGACCGGCTCCTTCGGCGGCTGATTCGTCAGCGCTTTCGGCCGGTAACGGCCGGGTCGGCGGGAACGTCGGCCACGAGAATGCCCCGCACCTTCCGGTGTGGGGCATTCTCGCGTTCGGGGTCAGTGCGTGTGCGGCGCTTCGGCTGTGTGGGTGTCGCCGCAGGCGCTGCTCTGCCGGTTGCCGATCGCGAGCACCTCCGGGGTGGCGTGGTCGACCTGCAGGGTGACGTGGCTGATGTGGTGGTCGTGGTCGAGCATGTGCGCCACGTCTTCGCGCACCGCGTGGCAATCGCGGCCCGGCTGCACCAGGATGTGCGCCGACAGGGCGGGCGAGCCGGAGGTGATCTCCCAGATGTGCAGATCGTGCACGCCGACCACGCCGTCGCGGGCGCGGATGTCGGTGTCGATCTGTGCGGGATCGAGGTAGTCGGGGGCGGCCTCGAGGAAGATGCGGCTCGACGCGCGGATCAGCCCGACACCCGCCTTGATCATCAGCGCGACCACGATCAGAGTGGCGACGATATCGGCGCGGGCCCAGCCCGTCAGGATGATGACCACACCCGCGACAGCGGTGGCGATGAACGCGAACAGGTCGTTGAGGATGTGCTGGTAGGCGCCCTCGATATTCAGGCTCGTCCGGTCGGCGCGGCTGATCATCCAGGTGGCGAGCACATTCACGGCCACGCCGACCAGTGCGGTGACGAGCACGAGGCCGCCGTGCACTTCCGGCGGCTCGAACAGCCTGCGGATCGCCTCGTAACCGAGCCACAGCGCGAGCAGCAGCAGGGTGAGCCCGTTGGCCTGGGCGGACAGGATCTCCACCCGCTTCCAGCCGAAGGTCATCCGTCCCTTCGGCGGACGCGCGGCCAACCGGATCGCCCACAGCGCCAGCGCGATGGACGCGGCGTCGGTGGTCATATGCGCGGCGTCGGACAGCAGTGCCAGCGAATCGGCGACGATACCGACGATGACCTCGCCGATCAGGAACGTGACGATCAGGGCCAGCGCGCCCGCCAGCCAGCGTTTGTCGCTGTCGGCCGACACCCCGTGGTCGTGCCCGTGTCCTGCGCCCATGCGATTTCCCCTCTCCGGTGAACCGAACGGCGCAATCATATGCACGAATCGCTATGTATGCAATTCCTTCGTGGCCCGGGAACGGAGCGAGCCCGGCAGCCCTGCTCCCCCCTCCTGGAGCAGGCCCGGCCGGGCTCGCAGGAACTACTTTCCGGTACGGCACCAGCAGGATCCTGAAGAGTCGCTTAAGGCGTTGTCATCGGGCGGTCCGGCCGCGATAACCCGGTATGACGGACAACTTCTGTAACGCGCACTGTGCGCGACTGTGTACCCGGGACGGGTTGGCCGACGTGCTGGCCACCGATCGCGGCCTGCTGCACTGGCGGGCCATGCGCAGCCTCGGCGATCGCGGGCTGGCCGAGCATGCCGTACAGGAGACCTTGCTGCGCGCGTGGCGCGCGTGCGCCGACTTCGACGCGCGCAAGGGCAGCGTGCGCACGTGGCTGCTGGCGATCGAACGCAATGTGGTCGTCGATATCGTGCGGGCTCGGGCCGTGCGCCCGATCGATGTGGGTTTCGACGACCTCGCCGAGCTGGTGCCCTGCGGCAGGCCGGACTTCGCCGACGGGTTAGTCGACGGCTTGCTCGTCGACGAACTGCTCGCCAGGTTGCCCGAACCTCAGCGCGCGGCCGTGGTCGAAGTGATTCTGCGTGATCGCGGATACCGGGAAGTGGCCGAGGATTTCGGTGTTCCCGTCGGCACGGTGAAGACCCGCGTGCACTACGCGCTGCGCTCGCTGCGGCAGTTGCCGGAGGTTGCCTGACGCGCTTGAAAAGTCGCCCATCTGGGCACCTGACCAGCGATTATCGGCCTATTGCAGTTCGGTAACGGCGCTTGCCCTGTGGTTGTACACGTGGCAAGAGTTAACTACTGGGTTTGGTGTTACCAATGGGAAGGGAGGGGTGCTCCGTTCCGGAGCGCCGACCGAACATGAAACCAGACATCATCAAGGCCGGTCTCTGCTCCACAGTCTCCGCCGCGGTCGTGGTGTCGCTGTCCGGGCTGCTGCCCGTGACCGCCCACGCCGCCCCCGAACCAGCGCAGGGCGATCAGCTCGCCGGGAAGACGATTTTCCTCGACCCGGGTCATCAGGGTCCGGCCCATGCGGAAGATCTCACTCGCCAGGTCGACAACGGCCGAGGCGGAACCAAGGACTGCCAGACCACCGGCATGACGTCGCTGGGCGGCGTCCCCGAGCACACCATCAACTGGGAAGTGGCCCAGCTGGTGAAGACCTCGCTGCAGGCGCTCGGCGCCGAAGTGGTGCTCAGCCGCGCCGACGACGCCGGATGGGGCGGCTGTGTGGACGAACGCGCCCGCGCCGCGAACGAATCCGGCGCCGAGGTGGCGGTGAGCATCCACGCCGACAGCGCACCCGCCGACCAGCGCGGCTTCCACCTCATCCTGCCGCAGCTCCCGGTGCCTGATCCGGCCGTCGAGCAGGCCCAATCGCGAGCCGGGCTCGCCGCGTCGAGCGCGGTGCGCGACGCCTATGTCGCGGCCGGGATACCGCCCGCGACCTATGGCGGGGCGAACAACGGGCTGCAGACCCGCGCCGATGTGGCCGGGCCCGCGCTGACCCGGGTACCGCTCGTTTTCGTGGAGATGGGCAACGGCGCCAATGCCGAGGACGCGGCGCTGCTCGAATCGCGCGAGGGACGGCTGCAACACGCGGTGGCCATCACGACCGGATTGGTCGGCTATCTGCTGAACAAACCGATCGGGCCCGCGCCTGCCCTGGCATCGGCACCCAAGCCGATTCCGGGTCGCGCGCCGGTGGCGACCCCGGTTCCCACGCCCGGGCAGGAGCCCGAGCCGGGTGCGGCGACGGACTCGACGACCGAGAAGCCGGGTCAGTCCGATACGACTTCGCCGCGGCGGGGTGAGCCGTCTACCAGCAAGTCCGCGCCCGGTGCTGCGGGTGAGTCGGGTCAGGGATCGGTGCCGGAGTCCGACGGGACCGGGCAGGGATCGGCGCCCGAGTCCGGTGGAGTCGGCCAGGGATCCGCGCCCGGTGCGGCGTCGGGACCTGAGTCCGGTGGAGTTGGCGAGGGGCCCGCGCCCGGTGCGGCGTCGGAACCCGAGTCGGGTGGAGTTGGCGAGGGATCCGCGCCCGGTGCGGCATCGGAACCCGAGTCCGGTGGAATTAGTGAGGGTGCGGCGTCGGGACCCGAGTCCGGCGGTGTCGGCGAGGGGTCGGCACCTGGATCGGACGCGACCGGAAACGGTGCGGGGCCCGAATCCGGGGCGAACGGGCCGGGGTCCGCGCCCGAGTCGGGCCCGGCGGGCGCACCCGCCCAGGGGTCGCCGGAGAACGGCGCGGCCGGCGACGAATCCGGCCAGAACCCGGCGCCCGTGGAGGAACCGTCCAGCGATTCCACCACCCCGGCAGCGCCCGCCCCCGCGCGCGCACCGGCCCGGGCCCCGATCGCCGACCCGGCGCCGCTGCCGTACGCCCCCGCCCGCACCGCACCCGGTGCCAATGCCCGCCCGCCGGCCGCGCCGGCCCCCACCCCGAGGGAACGCGGCGGTGCCGCCCCGAAGGCCCAGCCCTACCAGGAGGAATCGGTTCCGGACATCACGTCGCTCAGCAGTTCTCTCGGCGGCCCGGTCCTCACGGTGATGAACATGCTGATGCCCATGGCTCAGTCCCTCGGCATGGACAACAGCGTCGTCACCGATCAGCTCATCAACCTGGCCTACACCCTCGCCGGCGTCGTCTTCGGCCCGACGAAGTAGACCACCGAAACCCTTCTTTCAAGATCACCACGCTCTGCTGGCGGTCGGCTCTCGGTCGATGCCGCCACCAGAGCGTGGTGATCTCGCGTCCAGGGCCGGGGAGGGGCTCGGTGGAGGGACGGTGGGGGTGGAGCGCAGCGGCGAGATGGCACCATGGGTGCCGTGATTCCTGTGGTGATCGTTGCTGGGTTTCTGGGGTCGGGGAAGACGACTCTGCTGAACTATCTGTTGCGCAACAATCGGGGGACCCGGATCGGGGTGGTGGTCAACGACTTCGGGGCGGTGAACATCGACGCAATGCTGGTGGCGGGGCAGGTCGATGCCATGGTGTCGCTGGGGAACGGCTGCGTGTGCTGCGCGGTGGACGTGTCCGAGCTCGACGATCTGTTCGCACAGCTGGCGCAGCCGCGCAGCGCGGTCGACGTGATCGTCGTCGAGGCCAGCGGGCTGGCCGAACCGCGCAATCTGATCCGGATGGTCGTGGCGAATCCGAATCCGCGCATCGGCTACGGCGGACTGGTCGAGGTGGTCGATGCCGAACAGTTCGGCGAAACGAGCACCCGGCACCCGGAGTTGATATCGCATCTGAAACTGGCCGACCTGGTGCTGGTGAACAAGGCCGATCGCGTCACCCCCGAGGCACTCACAGCCCTGCGTGCGCAGATCACCGAGTGGGTCGGTCAGGTACCCGTCTACGCGACCACGCACGGCCGGGTCGACCCGGGCCTGCTGTTCGACGAGCGCACCCGCGAAGAGCCGAAGGTGGCGCAGCAGTTGAGCTTCGACGCCCTGCTCGACGACCACGACCACGACGATCCCGACCACCGCCACTTCCACGACGACTACGTCTCGGTGTCGTACACCAGCGAGCGCCCACTGAACCCCCGTGCGCTGGTGGAGTTCCTGGAGAACCCGCCGCACGGCCTGTTCCGCGCCAAGGGATGCGTGGCCTTCGCCGTGGAGGGCGAGCGACGCAAGTTCGAGATGCACCTGGTCGGCCGCCACGTGACGTTCACCCCCGGCACCTGGGCGCGGGGTGAGCAGCGGGTGTCGAGCCTGGTCCTCATCGGCGCGGGCCTCGACGCGGACGCGGCCCTGGAACGCTTGCGCGCCACCGTCTTCGAGGGCGACTCACCACTGGACGACCAGGCGATGCTCGGCATCTGGCGTTACACCCCGAGCATGGTCTAACCGCAGGCGTTGACCCATTCCGAGAGTCCGTCGGCGAACAGTTGCCGCTTCCAGATGGGCACTTCGTGCTTGATCCGGTCGACGAGCTCGTGGCATACGGTGAACGCCTCGGCCCGATGCGGTGCGGCGACGGCGACCACGATCGCCAGGCCACCGATGTCGAGCGCACCGACCCGATGGGCGGCGGCGACGGGAAGCCCACTGGCCGTGGCGACTTCGGCGCACACCGCGTGGAGAAACCGTTCGGCCTGCGGGTGCGCGGAGTACTCGAGCGAGGAAACCGCCTGGCCACCATCGTGATTGCGGACCTTGCCGGTGAACACCACCACGGCGCCGAATTCCGGTCCGTCCACGGCCTTTTCGACGGCGGCGGGATCGAGATCGCGGTCACTGATCGCGGCCAGCGCGACCGTGCCCTTGTCATTCATGATTGCCGCCTCCGGCTACTTGCGCGAGCAGATGATCCAGCAGCGGCTCCAGCACGGCGATGCCGTCCTTCACCCCGCCGGGCGAACCGGGCAGGTTCACCACAACGGTGCTCCCGACCAGGCCCGCGACCCCGCGGCTCAGCGCCGCGAGTGGGAATTTCGCCGTCCCACGCTGCCGGATGGCGTCGGCCACCCCGGGCAGCTCCCGATCGAGCACGGCCCGGGTCGCTTCGGGGGTTGCGTCGGTCGGCGAGGCACCGGTGCCGCCGGTCGTGATTACCAGCGACGGCGCCCCGGTCAGTGCGTCGGCCAAGCCTGCCGCGATGTCGGCGTCCGCGTAAACCAGCGGGCCACGCACGGAAAAACCTTGCGCGGCAAGCCATTCGGTCAGCACCGGGCCGGTGGTGTCGACACGCGACCCAGCCGCCGCGCCAGTAGACGCGACCACGACAGCGGCACTACGAGACCCGACGGGGGCGCTGTTCATGGCGTGCCGAGAATCAGCGACGGCTGAACGTGATTCGGCAGCATGCGGCGATTCCGAGACGCCGACCGCAGCATCAGCGGCAGGGGCGACGGAGTCAACTGCCTGCGAGATGCCCGCAGTGCCGCCCGATCCGGCGACGGCCGGAGCCTCCGCGGCCTCGGTCGACGCCGGCCGCGCCTCGGGCCGCACCCAATGTCCGTGCTTGCCACCCTCTTTGGTGACCAGCCGCACCCCGTTCAGCACCGCCGCCGGATCGACCGCCTTCACCATGTCGTGCAGGGTGAGTCCTGCCACGGCGACGGCGGTGAGTGCCTCCATCTCGACCCCGGTCGGCCCGGTGGTCTTGGCGCTCGCCTCGATGGTGATGGTCGTCTCGGTGAACCCGAACTCCACCTTCACCGACGACAGTGCCAGCTGGTGACACAGCGGGATCAGCTCGGAAGTCTTTTTGGCACCGGCGATTCCGGCGAGCCGGGCGGTGGACAGCACGTCGGCCTTGGGCATGCCGTCGGCACGGACCAAGCGCACGACTTCGGCCGTGGTCTGCAATTCGCCTGCGGCGACGGCGATCCGGGTGGTGTCGGGCTTGGCACTCACATCGACCATGCGGGCGCGACCTTCGCGGTCGACGTGCGACAACTCGCTCATAGCATCAAGATTCGCACAGTGGCACCGGCGGCGAGCGTGGTGACCTCGGCGGGAATGTCGACCAGCGCATCCGCCCAGGCCATACCCGCGATGAGATGCGAGCCGGGTCCGGACACGACCTCCACGCCGTCGTCGCTGGTCAGGCCGCGTAGGAACTGACGTTTGCCCGCGGGGGAGCGGACCGGGGTGAGCAGGGGCAGCTCGCGGCTCTCGGGCGCGGGCAGTCCGGCGAGCACCCGGATCACCGGACGCGCGAACACCGTGTAGGAGACCATCGTGCTCACCGGATTGCCCGGGAAACTCAGCACGGGCACACCGTCGACCACCGTGTACCCCTGCGGTCCACCCGGCTGCACCGCGACGGAACCGAACGTCCCGCCCAGCGGTGCCAGCACCTCTTTGACCACCTCGAAGTCGCCCTTGGACACCCCACCGGAGGTGAACACCACGTCGGCCTTCGCGACAGCCGACCGCAGCACCTGCGCGAAGACGGTCGCGTCGTCGGTGCTGTGGGCGATCTCGAGCACGTCCACGCCGTCGGCGCGCAGGGCGGCGGCGAGGCCGATCCCGTTCGAGTTGTAGATCTGGCCGGGGGCCAGCACGGAACCGGCCGGTCGCAACTCGTCGCCGGTGGTCAGGCACACCGCACGCAACCGCGACAGCACCGGCACACTCGGCAGTCCCACGGCGGCCAGCGCGGCGATATGACGCGGCGCGAGCACCGTGCCCGCCCGGGTGACCAGCTCACCCACGCGCACATCGGTACCGGCCTCGCGCACGAATTCCCCACGTGCCCGGCCGCGTTCGACGACGATGCGGTCGGCGCCCGCCTGCACGTCCTCCACCGGGACGACGCAGTCCGCGCCCGGCGGCAGCGGCGCACCCGTCATCACCTTCATCGCCGCGCCCTCGGGCAGTACCTCGGTGCCTGGCCTACCGGCGGCCACTACACCCGCGACCGGCAGCGTCACCGGCGTCACGGCGACATCGGTAGCCCGCACCGCGTACCCGTCCATCGCCGAATTGCGGAAGACCGGCAGATCGATCGGGGAGTTCACATCGGCGGCGAGCACGCGCCCCAGTGCGTCGGGGACCGGCACCTGTTCGGGGGTGCGGTCGGCGAGGTGGGCCAGCAGCGCGGCAACGGTGTCGCGGTACTCGTCCACGCTGCGCGCCGACGCGGTGGCGGGCCGGTGAGTCATGTGCCCAGCCTAATCGTCGTCGCGGGACCCGGTTCGATCGTGTTGCTCACTCTTTCCCGGCCCTAGCGGTGAGCAACGAATCGCCGCACCGGACCCGATGTGACGGCCCCGACGGGTCATACTGGAGGAATGACGCTGGTCGAGATGGGGATCCCCGCTGTGCGCTCGGAGCGGCCGTCTCTCGACGGCAGGCCCGAGACGCCGCTGCTGGTCGATCGATTCGGCCGCGTCGCCCGTGACCTGCGCGTCTCCATCACCGAGAAGTGTTCGCTGCGCTGCACCTACTGCATGCCCGAGGAGGGCCTGCCGCCGATCCCGCGCGAGGAACTGCTCACCGCCGACGAGATCGTGCGGCTGGTCTCCCTCGCCGTGAAGGAACTCGGGGTGCGCGAGGTGCGCTTCACGGGTGGCGAACCGCTGATGCGCCGTGAACTCGAGCAGATCATCGCGGGCTGCCACGCCGCCGTTCCCGACACTCCGTTGGCGATGACCACCAACGGTGTCGGCCTCCAACATCGAGTGCGTGCCCTCGCCGCTGCCGGCCTGACCAGGGTGAATGTCTCCCTCGACACCGTCGACCGGCTCGACTTCGCCCGCCTGACCCGCCGCGACCGCCTCGAATCGGTCCTCAACGGTATCCGCGCCGCCCGCGACGCGGGCCTCGCACCGGTGAAGGTGAACGCCGTGCTCATGCGCGACAACCTCGCCGGTGCCGCCGACCTGCTGGCCTGGTGCCTGGCCGAGGAATGTGAACTGCGCTTCATCGAGGAAATGCCGCTCGACGCCGACCACGAGTGGGCGCGCGAACAGATGGTGACCGCCGCCGACCTGCTCGACGTCCTCGGCACCCGCTTCACCCTCACGCCCGCCGGCCGGGCCGACCCCTCGGCACCCGCGGAGAAGTGGCTGGTCGACGGCGGCCCGGCGACCGTCGGCATCATCGCGACGGTGACCCGCAAGTTCTGCGACGCCTGCGACCGCACCCGGCTCACCGCCGACGGCATGCTGCGCTCCTGCCTGTTCAGCGACCAGGAATTCGACGTGCGCACCGCCCTGCGGGCCGGCGCCGACGACGCCGAGGTCGCCGAACTGTGGCGCGGCGCGATGTGGCAGAAGTGGGCAGGTCACGGCATCGACGCCGCAGGTTTCGTCCCCCCGGAACGCACGATGGGAGCCATCGGTGGTTGAGGTCCGCTATTTCGCCGCCATCGCCGACGCGGTCGGCAAGAACACCGAAACACTCGACCTCCCCGACGGCGCCACCGTCGCCGACCTACGCACCACCCTCGCCACCACCTACGGTGCCGAAGTGGACACCCTGGTCCGGGTCTGCGCCTTCCTGATCGGCGACGAACTCACCCGCGACCCCGCGGCCATGCTCCGCGACCGGGTAGACGTTCTCCCCCCATTCGCCGGCGGCTGAACCCGGCCCAGCTGAAGAGCCGGCTTACCGCCTGGAAGGTGGCGGCGAGGGACGACCGGTCTCAGTGATCGGTGCGGCCGGTGTCCCAGACGCGGTCGGCGAAATTCGCGATGCGCGGGGCGATTTCCGGCAGATGGCTCTCCAGGGCGAAATGGCCGGTGTCGAACAGGTGCAGTTCGGCCTGCGGCACGTCTGCGAGGTAGGCGTGGGCGCCGGGCTCGGGGAAGAACGGGTCGTGCCGACCCCAGAGGATCAGGGTGGGTGGTGTGTGCGTCCGCAGCCAGAGCTGCCAGGCGTCATAGCGCTCGAGGTTGCTGTGGTAGTCGAAGGCCAGCGTGAGCTGCGCCTGTTTCCGTCCGGGCGCGTCGAGGAAGTGCTGGTCCAGGGTCCAGGCGTCGGGGTCGAGCACCTGCGGGTCGGAGACACCTGTTTCGTACTGACCTCGGGTGCCGTCCAAGGTCAGCAGCTCGCCGATCACGTCGCGTGATCCGGGGGTTTCCGGGGTCAGCGCGATGAAATCGCGGGCGCCGTCGGACAGGCCATCGGTGTAGGCGTTGGCGTTCTGCACGATCAGTCCGGCGATCCACTCCGGATGACGCTCGGCGATCCGGAAGCCCACCGGCCCACCGAAATCGAAGACGTACATGATGAAGCGGTGCAGGCCGAGGGCCTCGAGGAAGCCTTCGGTGATATCGGCCAGACGGTCGAACGAATAGGCGAAATCCTCGGGAGCCGAGGTGTGCCCGAAGCCGGGGTAGTCCGGTGCGATGAGGTGGTACCGGCCGCCGAGGGCATCCATCAACCGGCGGAACTGGTGCGAGGCCGAGGGGAAGCCGTGCAGCAGTACCAGCGTCGGCGCGTCGCGCGGGCCGGTCTCACGGTAGAAGACGCGGACACCGTCGACCTCGACGAATCGATATGCGATCACAGGAATCTCGATCACCGTAAACCCTTTCACGGGAGAAGAAGAGCCGGGCCTCGCTGGTGGGCGAGGCCCGGCGAATTCGGGTCAGTGCTGGTGGTGGCGCACCACCGGCCAGTCGATGTCGGTGTCGACCGCCTTGTTCAGGTAGTTGGTGAACACATTCAGGGCGACACCGGCGATGATCTCGGTGATCTCACCGTCGGTCAGACCCGCGGCCTTGGCTGCCTTGATATCGGCCTCTTCGACACCACCCCGGTTGCGGACCACGGCCGCGGCGAAGACCAGCGCGGCCTCGGCTTTCGGGTCCGACGACTGGCCGTGGCGGTTGCGCTCGATCTCCTCGGCGTCGAGCTTGGCGATATTGGCACCGATGTAGCTGTGCGCCGACAGGCAGTAGTCACAGCCGTTCTCCTCGGCCACCAGGAGCGCGATCCGCTCCCTGGTCGCGGCCGACAGCGCGCCGCCGGCGAGCGCGCCGGAGAAACCGAGGTACGCCTCGAGTACGGCGGGGCTGTTGACCATCGCCCTTGTCATGTTCGGGGTAACGCCGAGTGCCTGTTGCACCCCGGCGAGCAGGTCGGCGGCTTTGCCGGTGGCGGCGTCGGACTGGATGAGCGGCAGACGAGACATGAGGAACCTCTTCTTCTGGAACGAACTCGGGATGAGCGGCGACAGCCGGTTTTCTAACCGTCAATCAACAGTTGAAAGGTTAGTAGGGGTCGTGTTGATTCCCGAATCGCGAAAGTTTCTTCGGAAGTCGCGGGCCGCCGCCGCTCAACTGCGTGAATCCAGAGCTCGCTGACCCGTCTGCCCGCGGACTCGATATGCCATGACGCGGTCCGAGCTGGATGAGGGCGGCGTCGATACCGAGCCGCTCCCGCCGGCGCCCTAGGAACGCGACATCCGCGCGTCTCGAGTCCGCGCGCGGATCAGCTCGCGACGAGCCTGTCGCGAATCGCCAAGGGAGACAGCCCATGCCGACGCTGAACGCGCTCGGTGCGGTGAGCGCTACTCACTGGACTCATCCCCAGTCGATGGGCCACCGTCGCCGACGAGACGGCGTTCTGCTCGAAGACGATGCCGATATCGGCCTAGCGCCACCAGGTGTCGAGGGGAGTCACCGGCACGGTGCGCTTGTGACGGGTTGCGGTGAACAGCGATTCGACGCGCTCGGCGACCGCGTCGCTCACCTCCTTGCCCTCGAGGTAGTCGTCGATCTCGCTGTAGCGCACACCGAGCGCGTCCTCGTCGGGCAGGGCGGGGCGGTCGTCCTCGAGATCGGCGGTCGGCACCTTCGACCAGGTGCTCGGCGGCGCGCCGAGTTCCTGCAGCAGCGCGGCACCCTGACGCTTGGTGAGGCCGGTGAGGGGGGTCAGGTCGACACCACCGTCGCCGTACTTGGTGAAGAAACCGGTGACCGCCTCGGCGGCGTGGTCGGTGCCGACCACCAGCAGGTTCTCCTGCCCGGCCAGCGCGTACTGGGCGACCATCCGCTCGCGTGCCTTGATATTGCCGCGCACGAAGTCGCGTAACCGCTCGTGGTCGATGGACCCGGCCACCTCGGCCGACACCGCGTCGACACCGGGGCGCACGTTCACGACGACGCAGCGGTCGGGGTCGATGAAGTTCAGGGCGACCTGCGCGTCGTGCTCGTCGGCCTGCACGCCGTAGGGCAGCCGCACCGCGAGGAAGGTGGCGTCCTTGCCCTCGGCACGCAGCTCCTCGGCGGCCAGCTGGCACAGCCGACCGGCGAGGGTGCTGTCCTGCCCGCCGCTGATACCGAGCACGAAACCCTTCGCGGGGGTGGTGCTCAGGTACTCCTTGAGGAAGTCGACGCGCCTGCGGACCTCCTGCTTCGGTTCGATCTCGGGCTGCACACCCAATTCGGCAATGATCTGTTCACGCAGTGTCCCCATGCCGTCTCACTCTACTTGGGCGACAGGCGAAACAACCCGGCGAACGAACCATTCCCAGTTGTCGCCGATCTGTGCGCGGGTGTAGCCGAGCTCCTCCATCTGATGCAGGACCAGCGCCGCCGAGAGCGTGGCGAGCAGGCCGTCGGCGATCAGGGCGAGCTCGCCGCGCACCCCGGCCGCACGCAACAGCAGCACGATGTGGGCGCGGTGCAGCGCGTAGGGGCCGTCGCCGAAGCGGCCCTTCTCCTCGGCGGCGCGGTGCAGGTCGCCCTCGAGTTCGATATCGAGCAGCCGGGTTCGGCCGAAGGCGATCAGCCGGTCGATCGGCTCGGCCTCGGGCCCGAGCGGGCCTGGTCCGAACATGAAGGCCGTCTGAAACTTCTGTTCGGAGTGGTCGAGCAGGGCCAGCATCAGCCCGGAGCGATTGCCGAAGCGGCGGAACACCGTGCCCTTGCCCACGCCCGCGCGCTTGGCGAGCGCGTCCATGGTGAGTCCGGCGACGCCGTGCTCGCGCACCAGCTGCTGGGCCGCGTCGAGCAGCAGGGCTCGGTTGCGGGCCGCGTCTGCGCGCTCGGCCGGTTCGGCATTGAGGGACGACGGTTGCCCGATCCGCAGCACGCCGGGCTCGTCCGACCTCGGTGTGCTGTAGCTCACGCTGCTCACACGCCCCTCCGGGGAAGTATTCGGACCGCGGTCCGGTTATTGTCGGATGAAACTTGGATCTTTCCACTGAGTACACCAGGAGTCGTCATGAGCGAGACCCGCATCCTTACTCTGGTCGGCAGCCTGCGCGCCGGTTCGATCAACCGCCGCCTCGCCGAGGCCGCCGCACAGACCGCGCCCGAGGGCGTCGACATCGCCATCTACGAGGGTCTCGCCGAGGTCCCGTTCTACAACGAGGACCTCGACGTCCCCGGTTCCGTGCCCGCCACCGCGCAGGCGCTGCGCGACGCCGTGGCCGCCGCCGACGCCGTCCTGCTTGTCACGCCCGAGTACAACGGCACCCTGCCTGCCGTGCTGAAGAACGCCATCGACTGGGCCTCCCGTCCCTATGGTGCCGGTTCGATCAAGGACAAGCCGGTCGCCGTGGTGAGTGCCTCGATCAGCGCGCGTGCCGCCGAGTGGGCGCACGGCGACGCGGTGAAGTCCGTGGGCGTCGCGGGTGGTGTGGTCGTGGAGTCGGCCACGGTGCGGTTCGGCACCATCGGTGACCGGTTCGCCCAGGTGCATCCGGGTGAGGACGCCGAGGCGCTGACCCAGCTCGGTGCCGCGGTGCACGAGCTGGTCGCTGCCGCGAACGGCACGCTCGTCAGCGCGTAAGCTGACAGCGCTCCCGACGGGCGCCGCATCGACACGGTCGATGCGGCGCTCTTTCGTTGTCGAGCCGGTTTGCTGAAGACTCGCCGGTAGGCGAAATCGTGATCTGAGCCACTGTTTCGGCTGCTCGCCGCCGGTGCGTCCTGGGACTTACCCGGTGGAAATTACATCTGTGCGACTCGCAACCCCTTGTGTTGTTCCCATCTGTCGGCCACTAGGTGTAGTGTCTTCGGTACTGGAACACGGTGTGAAGCCACTACTGATCGGGCCCAAGGGAAGGGGTTACGAGCAGGGCTTTCTTCGCCAGATCCAGGAGTTTGCGCAGCATCACCGTTCGTGCACTGCATACGGATCACAGGCTGTGGATCAGGCATAGGAGAGAGGGACTCTAATGACCGTCACCGTGTACACCAAGCCCGCTTGCGTTCAGTGCAATGCCACCTACAAGGCGCTCGACAAGGTCGGGGTGGAGTACGACGTCATCGACATCTCGGAGAACGCCGAGGCGCGCGACTACGTCATGGCGCTCGGTTACCTGCAGGCGCCCGTCGTCGTCGCGGGTGAGGATCACTGGTCGGGCTTCCGTCCCGACCGCATCAAGTCGCTCGCCGTCGCGGCCGCCTAGGACTTCGCTCGGAAGGAGCCGCGATGCCCGAACGGACGACTCCGGGCGGGCTGGTCTACTTCTCCAGCGCTTCGGAGAACACTCACCGTTTCGTCGAGAAGCTGGGTCTCCCGACTACTCGACTACCACTGCACACCGCTGATTCGCTGCGCGTCGACGAACCCTACGTGCTGATCACCCCCACCTACGGTGGTGGTCGGCACGTCATGGGTGAGCAACGGTCCGACAAGGACCTCGTACCGCGGCAGGTCGCCAAGTTCCTCAACGACCCGCACAACCGTGCCCTGCTGCGCGGTGTGATCGCGGCCGGGAACACGAACTTCGGCGAAACCTACTGTGCTGCAGGCGATGTCATCTCGCGCAAATGCGGGGTGCCGTACCTGTATCGCTTCGAACTGATGGGAACCGCTGAGGACGTCGCGCGCGTCCGAGAGGGATTGGGATTGTTTTGGCAACAGCAACCACAGCACCGGCAGGCAAGTCAGCCCGTCTAGAGCGGTCGGCGGTGCGGCCCGACGCCGCGGGCGAGGTGATGGACTACCACGCCCTCAACGCCATGCTGAACCTGTACGGCCCCGACGGCGAGATCCAGTTCGACAAGGACCGCGAGGCCGCGCACCAGTACTTCTTGCAGCACGTCAACCAGAACACCGTCTTCTTCCACAACCTGGACGAGAAGCTGGACTATCTGGTCAAGGAGAACTACTACGAGCCCGAGGTGCTCGACCAGTACAGCCGCGGGTTCGTCAAGCAGCTGTTCCAGCAGGCCTACGCCAAGAAGTTCCGGTTCCCCACCTTCCTCGGCGCGTTCAAGTACTACACCTCCTACACCCTCAAGACCTTCGACGGTAAGCGCTACCTCGAGCGGTTCGAGGACCGTGTCTGCATGGTCGCGCTGACCCTGGCGGCCGGTGACGAGACGCTGGCGAGCAAGCTGGTCGACGAGATCATCGACGGCCGCTTCCAGCCGGCCACCCCCACCTTCCTCAACTCCGGCAAGAAGCAGCGCGGCGAGCCCGTGTCCTGCTTCCTGCTGCGCATCGAGGACAACATGGAGTCCATCGGGCGCTCCATCAACTCCGCGCTGCAGCTGTCCAAGCGCGGCGGCGGTGTGGCTTTGCTGCTGAGCAACATTCGCGAGCACGGCGCGCCGATCAAGAAGATCGAGAACCAGAGTTCGGGTGTCATCCCGATCATGAAGCTGCTCGAGGACTCGTTCTCCTACGCCAACCAGCTGGGCGCGCGACAGGGCGCGGGCGCGGTGTACCTGCACGCGCACCACCCCGACATCTACCGCTTCCTCGACACCAAGCGCGAGAACGCCGACGAGAAGATCCGCATCAAGACCCTCTCGCTCGGCGTGGTGATCCCCGACATCACCTTCGAGCTGGCGAAGAAGAACGAGGACATGTACCTGTTCTCGCCGTACGACGTCGAGCGCATCTACGGCAAGCCGTTCGCCGATATCGACGTCACCGAGAAGTACTACGAGATGGTCGACGACAAGCGCATCCGCAAGTCGAAGATCAAGGCGCGCGAGTTCTTCCAGACCATCGCCGAGCTGCAGTTCGAGTCGGGCTACCCGTACATCATGTTCGAGGACACGGTGAACCGGGCCAACCCGATCAAGGGCAAGATCACCCACTCGAACCTGTGCTCGGAGATCCTGCAGGTCTCGACTCCGTCGGAGTTCAACGACGACCTCTCGTACTCCAAGGTCGGCAAGGACATCTCCTGCAACCTGGGTTCGCTCAATATCGCCAAGGCGATGGACTCACCCGATTTCGGGCAGACCATCGAGACCTCGATCCGCGCGCTCACCGCGGTGTCGGATCAGACCCACATCTACTCGGTGCCCTCGATCGAGCAGGGCAACAACGAGTCGCACGCCATCGGCCTCGGCCAGATGAACCTGCACGGGTACCTGGCGCGTGAGCGGGTGCACTACGGGTCCGAAGAGGGCATCGACTTCACCAACATGTACTTCTACACCGTGGTCTACCACGCGATCCGGGCCTCGAACCTGATCGCCAAGGAGCGCGGTACCGCGTTCGGTGGCTTCGCCGAGTCGAAGTACGCCAGCGGTGAGTACTTCGACAAGTACACCGATCAGGTGTGGGAACCCAAGACCGACAAGGTTCGTCAGCTCTTCGCCGACGCGGGCGTGCGCATCCCGACCCAGGACGACTGGCGTGAGCTGAAGGCCTCGGTGCAGGAATTCGGCATCTACAACCAGAACCTGCAGGCGGTGCCGCCGACCGGCTCGATCTCCTACATCAACCACTCCACCAGCTCGATCCACCCGGTGGCGTCGAAGATCGAGATCCGCAAGGAAGGCAAGATCGGCCGCGTCTACTACCCGGCCCCGTACCTCACCAACGACAACCTGGAGTACTACCAGGACGCGTACGAGATCGGTTACGAGAAGATCATCGACACCTACGCCGCGGCCACCCAGCACGTGGACCAGGGCCTGTCGCTGACGCTGTTCTTCAAGGACACCGCCACCACCCGCGACCTGAACAAGGCCCAGATCTACGCTTGGCGCAAGGGAATCAAGACCCTCTACTACATCCGCCTGCGGCAGATGGCCCTCGAGGGGACCGAAGTGGAGAACTGCGTCAGCTGCATGTTGTAAGTCTTGGCCGACGACCTCGGTGCGGGTGATCCGCGCCGAGGTCGTTCGTCGTGACCGGCCTCAGCCGAAGAAGTCGAAGCAGGCCCAGCCGCCTCGGAACCACTGGATTATCAGCTGCCCGAGAGAGGGGTGGGTGCCGTCGGCGTGGCGCAGGCTGAGGCCGAACGAGCATTTGCCGATGGTGGTTCCGGCCAGGTGCTGGACGATCGTGCGGTGCGTGAACGAGGCTCCGAGCCAGGCGAGCAGGCCGTAGAGGACGCCGGTCGGGCCCTGGACGAGGTGCCAGGTGGTGAGGCCGATCGCGGCGTGCAGGGCCATGTCGATGAGGAAGGCGGGGATCACGCCGGTCTCCGAACCCGTGGATGTGCGTCCGGTGAGGGGGAATTCGTCCTGCGCGGTCGTCGTCTCCGGGACGTAGGTCGATCGTCCGTCGCGCTCGTAGCTGCCGTTCCTCGTCGCGTGCCGGGGCGGTGCTGCGTTGGTCATGCGCCACAGATTGCTCGACTCCGCTTAACAAGAACCGTGTGACGACCTTGGTGACGGATCTCTTGTGCCGCAGCCACGCTCAGGTTATTGTCAATTTGACTAATACTGATGCGGGGGATGACCGTGCTCGATCTGATAGCTGCCTTACAGGAACCGCTGTTCACGCTGCTCGGCACGCCGGTGAGCTGGACCGAGGTGCTCGGATTCGGTAGCGGTGCGCTGTGTGTCTGGCTGGTGGCTCGCCAGCACATCGCGAACTGGCCGATCGGCATCGCCAACAATGTGTTCTTCATTCTGCTGTTCACCCAGGCCGGGTTGTTCGCTGATGCCGGGTTGCAGGTGGTGTTCATCGCACTGGCCGTCTACGGGTGGTGGACATGGGCCACCGGGGCGCCACGGAGTGAACGGCTGCCCGTCCGCAGGACCACACGCACCGAATGGCTCGTGCTCGGGGCGTGCGGTGTGCTCGGCACCGCGGCGATCACCGTATTGCTCGCTACCGCAACCGAATCGACGGTGCCGTTCTGGGACGCGCTCACCACTGCGCTGTCGCTGATGGCCACTTACGGGCAGTGCCGCAAACGCCTCGAGTCGTGGTGGTTGTGGATCGCGGCCGATGTCGTCTACATCCCCCTCTATGTCTACAAAGACCTCTATCTCACCGCGATCCTGTACTGCGGGTTCCTCGCGCTGTGTGTGCGCGGGCTGATCGCCTGGCGGCGGGATGTACGCGCGGAACCGGCGGTTGTGGCGGTATGAGCACCATGAACGCGACTGTCGGGCAATCAGATTCCGCACGCGGGTTCGCGCACGGTTTGGTTTTGGGCAAGTTCTATCCGCCGCACGCGGGCCACCATCATCTGGTGCGCACCGCAGCCGCGCGCTGTGACCGGCTGACGGTGCTGGTCTGCGCCGCCTCGGTGGAGTCGATTCCGCTCACCGACCGGGTGGCGTGGATGCGTGAAATCCACTCGGAAACCGGCATTTCCGTTGTAGGCGCCGTCGACGACATACCCATGGACCTCACCGATCCGCGGGTCTGGGACGCGCACATGGCGGTGTTCCGTGCCGCCGTCCCCGAGCCGGTCGACGCCGTGTTCACCTCGGAGACCTACGGCGACGAGCTGGCCCGCCGCTTCGGCGCCCAGTCGATCAGCGTCGACCCGCAGCGCCGCCGCTACCCGATCTCCGCGACAGCGATCCGGCGGGATCCGATGGCACACTGGGAGTTTCTCGAGCCTCCGGTGCGCGCCGCGCTCACCAGACGCGTGGTCGTCCTCGGTGCCGAGTCCACCGGAACCACGACCATGGCCACAGCGCTGGCCGAACATTACGGCGCCCCTTGGGTTCCCGAATACGGCCGCGAATACAGCGAGCAGAAACTCGCCGCCCTCGGCCCCTCCGCCCACTGGTCCCAGGTCGAATTCACCTCCGCCGAGTTCCCCCTGATCGCCGCCCGCCAACAGGAACGCGAAGACCACGCCGCTCGCGAGTCGGGCCCCGTACTCTTCTGCGACACCGACGCTTTCGCCACCGAAATCTGGCACGAGCGCTACCTCGGCGTCCCCCACCCGACCCTGCACACACCCCCACGCCAGCACCTCTGGCTGCTCACCGACCACACCGACGTCCCCTTCGAAGACGACGGCCTCCGCGACGGCGAACACCTACGCCCCTGGATGACCGAACGCTTCCGCACCGAACTCACCCGAACCGGCCGACGATTCACCGTCCTGACGGGCTCCCACCACGAACGCCTCACCGCCGCCGTAACCGCCGTCGACCAACTCCTCTCCGAGGGCTGGTCTTTCGCCGACCCCCTCCCGGAGAAGCGCTGAAACCTGAGGCGGGTGAATTCCAGGGCGGTGGCGGTGGTGTGTCGGGCTCTAGCCGAGCCAGGCCAGCATCTCGAGGGCGGCGCCGAGGCCACGGAACCACTCCTTGATCAGTCGTCCGAGGGTGGGGTAGGTGCCGTCGGTGTAGCGCATGCGGAGACCGAAGACGGCCTTTCCCAGGGTTGCTCGGGTGAGGCGTTGGATGACGGTGCGGTGTAGGAACGATGCGGTGAGCCAGGCGAGTAGGCCGTAGAGCAGCGATATCGAGCCGGGGACGGCGAACCATGTGGCGGCGCCGATCGCGAGGTGCAGCGACATGTCCAACGGGAACGCGAACCATATCCGGGTGGTGCTGCCGGTCGAATCCTTCGCCAGCAGCGGCCATTCCGCGTCGCGGTCCGGTTCGGCGGGCACTGCCGGGACGAACACCAGCCGACCGTCGCTGTCCCGCTCGTATCTGGCGCTGAGAAGCTTGGTCTCTTTCCGCATATCCACCGAGTCGCTCATGTCGGCAACGTAGGTGGGGGCGCTTAACGGGAACCGTTGATCATGCCAATACTGTGGCCGGGCCAGGTCGAGCTCTCAGTCGACCTGGACTTCGGCGGGCGGCAGCGAATCACCTTCGTGGGCAGGGGCTTTGCTCTCGGCCATCCGCCAGATCTCCCGACCGGTGAGTTCCGGGAACGCGGTGCTGAGGAGGACGGCGGTGGCGAAGCGGTCGCGGGCGCGGGTGTCGAGGATGGAGTCCGCATGGCGGAGGGCTTCGGCGCGGGCGGCGGTGGTGGCGATGCGCTCGGCGAACTTGTCGGCGCGGGTGCTCGCTCCGCGCGACTGCCAGAACAGCAGGGCGCTGGCCGCGCCGGGCAGCAGACCCGCGGCCACGGTGGCGAGCCCTTGCGGATCGCTCGGATCGTCGCCGATCAGGCCGTACATCACCACGCCGATCGCGATCACGCCGCATACCAGCGAGGCGATGGTCGCCAGCCGCTGCTGCTGGAGTGCGCTGTGATGATGCTCGATGTCGAGGGCCGAGCGCTCGCGTGCGGCGGTCTCGAGCCAGTCGGCCTCGGCCTTCGGTTCCGCGGTGTCCTCGGTGATCGTTCTGCTCAGTTGCTGGACGCGGACGCGCGAGCGGCGCGCGTCGAGGAGTTGCAGCGCGGCCGCGTAGGCAGCGCCCAAAGTAGTAGAACCCGCCGCTAATAGTTCGACGGGCATGGTGGCACTCATCGTCCGATTCCCCTTCCCGACCCGCCGACGGGCAGGCCCGGCAGTGATCCTACGTCGCCACTCACCGGAAGTTCGGAGTCTGAAAGCCCGCTGTGGAAACAGGATTCAGCAGAAGCCGCAGTGCCGAGAAGATTCGACAGACGGAGGACCGTACGGATCTGCCACAACCCGGATGGTCGGCAGTGGTGACCGCGACAGTATCGGGCGACGCAGGGCTGGGTGAGGACAATCGCTTGGTAGCTTGGGCGCGTTTGTGAGGCAGTGGAAGGGACCTGGAATGCGCCGGTTGTCGACGATTGGCCTGGGGATCGTGGTGGCGGGCACGGTCGCCGCATGCTCCGGGGACGACCCGGCGGCGAAGGCGCTGTTCGAGCCGTGCGCGGGCGTGGGGGAGCAGGCGCTGACACAGGCGGGGGTCGACCCGGCGTCACGAGTCCCCGCCGGGTCGGCGGAGGCGGGGTGGCAGACGTGCGCGTGGGACGGTGCGACCGCGTCGTTGCGGGTCTACTCGGCGGATCGTTCCCTCGAGGAGTTCGAGGCCGAGGCCGGTCCCGGCAACTTCTACGACATCACGGTCGCCGGACGTGCGGGACGCAAGCTGGTCGACTCGGCCTCGCTGACCACGGTGTGCGATGTCGCCTTCGGCGCCGAACAGGGAGTGGTCCGCATGATCGTGGTGACCAACCCGGGCCAGCCCGCGCCGGACGCCTGCGCGACGCTGACCCGGATGGGGGAGGCGATCGTTCCCGCCCTACCCGCCTAGCGTGGGAACCACCTCGCGCTCGAACAGTTCGATACCGGAGGTGTCGTAGGCGGCTTCGGGGAAGTTGAGGATGGCGTAGCCGAGGCCGAGATCCTTGACGGCGCCCAGCCGTTCGGCGATCTGCTCGGGCGTGCCGGTGGCGGCGCTGCTCGCGAAATTGTCGGTGACGTAGGTCTTGGCCGCATCGGCGCCGAGGAAGGGCGCGTAGCGGTCGATGATGAGCGAGAGACGTTCCTGCACTTCGGTTTCCGTGCTGCCCACCACGGCGTTGAAGTTGGCGCTGCGGGTGATGGCGGCGAAGTCGGTGCCCACCTCTGCGCAGTGTTCGCGCAGGATTTCGGACTTGCGGATGAACTCGTCGGGGACGGCGCTGAAGTTGGTGTAGTTCGCGTACTTCGCGGCGATGCGCAGTGTCTTCTTCTCCCCGCCGCCCGCGATCCAGATGGGAATCCCGTTCTCCTGCAACGGACGTGGGTGCACGATGGCGCCGTCGACTTGGTAGTACCTGCCGTCGAGGGTGGCGCGCCCGGTCCGCCATGCCTGACGGAAGATCTGCACGCCCTCGTCGAGGCGGCCCAGGCGTTCACCGGCGGGCGGGAAGCCGTAACCATAAGCGCGCCACTCGTGTTCGTACCAGCCCGCGCCGATGCCCATCTCCACCCGGCCGCCCGAGATCAGGTCGACCGTCGCGGCGACCTTGGCCAGATAGGCGGGGTTGCGGTAGCTCATGGCCGTACACATCTGCCCCAGCCGCACCCGGCTGGTCGAGGCGGCGAAGGCCGACATCAGCGACCACGCCTCGTGGGTCGCCTCGTCGGTGGGCACCGGGGTGGTGTGGAAGTGGTCGTACACCCAGACCGACTCCCACACGCCGCCGCTGTCGAATCGCTCGGCCAGTTCGCGCATCACCGCCCACTGGTCGGCCGGTTCGATGTCGACCAGGTCGAGCCGCCAGCCCTGGGGGACGAAGATGCCGAAGCGCACAGGTTTCTCCTCAGTGTGTTGACAACCGATGTCGCCGCGCCACGCACCGCGGCTTCCGGTCTCCACTGTTCCCACTGCCGCCCACTCCGGCAACTATTGTGCGCGCGCCGCGCCGAATCCCCGACCGGCGGTTTTCGCCCGCGACCGTCCGCTCAGGCGTTCGGGTCGCCGTAGGAGGCGGCGATGTCCTTGGAGCTGGGCCACCGGCTGTAGGTGGGTGACTGCGGCCAGCCTTCGGGGCTGTCCTGCCACTCCTCCTGGCGTCCGTAGGGGAGGGCGTCGATCAGGCCGAAGGTGTAGGCGAGCTGTTCGGTGCCGCGACCGTCGGTGTGCCAGCTGCGGTAGACCGTGTCGCCATCGCGCAGGAAAGTGTTCACCGCGAAGCCTGCCCCTGGGCCCGCGCCCATATCGGCGCCGAAGGGGCTGTCGGCGGTGGAATACCAGGTCATGGTGTTGCCGACGCGGCGCTTGTAGGCGAGCACCTCGTCGATGGGGCCCTGGGTGACGATGACGAACCGCGCGTCGTAGGCGTCGAGGAAATCGAGCCGCGCGTACTGGGAGGTGAGCCCGGTGCAGCCGGGGCACTGCCAGGTGTTCCCCGGCGTCCACATGTGGTGGTAGGTGATGAGCTGAGTGCGCCCGTCGAACACCTCGGCGAGCGAAACATCGCTGCCGTCTTCGGCTTTGAGCGTGTAATCGGGCAGGCGGACGGCGGGCAGCCTGCGTCGCTGGGCGGCGATGGCGTCGAGTTCGCGGGTGGCAGCCTTCTCGCGGACGCGAAGCGCGTCGAGTTCTGCTTGCCAGGTGTCGTGGTCGACGACGTTCGGGAGTGCGGTCATGGGTACGGCCTCCGATGTATACGGCGTGCACATTTGATATGTTCACACCATATACTTCGCGGAAAGGGTGTACAAGGGTTGGCGTATCACCACGGCGATCTCGCGGCCGCGCTCCTCGCGGCCGGCTTGGAACTCACCAGGTCCGGTGGGCCGGACGCGCTGACCATCCGGGAAGTCACCCGTCGCGTCGGGGTCACGCCCAATGCCGCCTACCGGCACTTTCCCGACCGCAAGGCGCTGCTCGACGCAGTGTCGTCGGCGATCCAGGCCGACATGGCGGCGCGCATGGCGACCGACCGCGTACCCGCGGGGCCACGGGAAAGCCTGCGCGCCGTCGGTCTCGGCTACATCGCGTTCGCGCTCGCCGAGCCGGGCTGGTTCGCCGTCGCGTTCTTCGGCGCGGGAGACACCTCGCCCGCCGCGATCGCCGACTCGCCCGCCTACCTGGCCCTCGCCGAGACGCTCGACATGATGGTCCACATCGGCGACCTCGCCCCGTCGGCGCGCGAGGCCGCCACGTGGAGCTGCTGGTCGACGGTGCACGGCTTTGCCGAACTGGCCTTGCGTGGACCGCTGCGCCACGTGGGCGGCGCGAAGGTCTGGCAGTTCGCCGAACAGGCGGTCGACACCGTCATCGCGGGATTGCCCGCCCCTGGTGTGACAGAGGCCACTGTGACCAGTGGTACGACAGCGTAAAGATGAAACGACCAGTCCTCGCATGTATCCTTCGGGGAGAAGTGTGGGCACAGGGCCCGCGGTGACGACGAGGAGGTGGTGTTGCCATGCGCAGCGAACCCCCTAGTCGAAGGCCGCGCGGCGTCGCCCCTTCGCTCTCGCACTGAAACCGGCCGGCTGTCCTGGCGGTGGTGCGTGATGGTCGTGGTGGCGGACGCCCGCGGTAATCCTCGCCGTCTCCCGAAACCATCTCGGCGCATGTACCTACCTCTGCCGTAGGCATGCGCGTTGTCGCGCCAGAGGACTGTCCCATGTCGCAGATCGATCTCGTCGAAGCACGTCACGTACCTGTCGAAGCCGTCGCGCACGAACCGAATCCTGTTGTGGCCGAGGATCATTCGGTGACCGAGGCCTTGGCGATCCTGTCCGAGTCGGTGCGCGACATCGTCGAGACCCACCGCGTGAACAGCGCGATGGACTGGCTCGACAACCGACCGCCGCACGTCATCGCCGACGCGCTGGCCCGCATGGACGCCGTGCAGGCCGGGGTGGTGTTCCGGCTGCTCGACAAGGACCGCGCCATCACGGTTTTCGAGGAACTCGAGCCGGTCGACCAGCAGCAGATCCTGCAGGGCCTGCGCGAGAAGAGCTTTCGCGATCTGGTCGAGGCGATGGACCCCGACGACCGCGCCCGCATGCTGCACGAGGCGCCCGCCAAGGTCGCCAAGAAGGTGCTCGAGGGGCTGAGCCCCCGCGAGCGCCGGATGACCGCCGCCCTGCTCGGCTACCCGGAGGGGTCGGTCGGTCACTACATGACGCCGGAAGTCGTTGCGCTGCCGGGCAATCTGACCGTCGCCCAGGCGCTGGCCTTGGTGCGTGCCAAGGGCGCCAACGCCGAAACGGTGTACACCCTGCCCGTGGTCGACCGGGGGCGCAGGCTCACCGGCATCGTGGAACTGCGCGAGCTGGTGCTGCACGCGCCCGAGGCGATGGTGTCGGAACTGGTTGTCACCGAACCGCCGTTCGTGCGTGCCACCGATTCCGCCGAGAAGGCGGCGCGCTTGATGAGTTCGACCAACGAGATCAACCTGGTCGTCGTCGACAGCGAGGACCGGGTGGTCGGGCTGCTCACCATCGACGACGCGATGGAGGTGCTCGAGGCCGCCGACAGCGAGGACGTGGCCAAGCAGGCCGGTTCGGCGCCGTGGGAAGGCCACTACATGGCCGCCAAGGTGTTCCAGCTGGCGCGCTACCGGGCACTGTGGCTGATGCTGCTGCTGTTCGCGGCCACGCTCACGGTGAGCGTCACCGACATCTTCGCCACCACCCTCGAGCAGGCGGCCAGCCTGGCGCTGTTCATTCCGCTGCTCATCGGGGCGGGCGGCAACGCGGGCGCGCAGGCGGCCACGGCATGTGTGCGTGCGCTCGCCGTCGGCGAGGTGCGGGTGTCTGATCTGTTCAAGGTGATCTGGCGCGAATGCCGGGTCGGCCTGGTGCTCGGAAGCATGCTGGCCGCGGCGGGCCTGTTGATCGGCACCGTGTTCGTCGGCCCCAAGATCGCCATCGTCGTGGCTGTCACGCTGGTGCTCATCTGCGGTTGGGCCGCGACCATCGGCGGCACGATGCCGTTGCTGGCCAAGAAGTTCCGCATCGACCCGGCCGTCGTCTCGGCGCCGATGGTGACGACACTCGTCGACGCCACCGGCCTGATCATCTACTTCACCACCGCGAAACTCGTTCTGGGCATCTGAGTTTCAGCGGGGTGGAAACAGGGTGAGGGCCGCCGCCATCACGTCCCTCGCGACATCGTCGGTGGCGGCGACCACCTCGACGATGGGGATCCGCCGTCCGAAAACCGTTGATTCAGGTGGCAATTCAGGCCCGACGGCGGCGGTGTAGATAGGAATCGAGCTGTCGTACACCGAGACCGAACGGTGCACGGTCCGCCCGTCGATGTGCTCTTCGGTGCTGTTGGCCGCCAGGTATTCCGGCACCCGGTACTCGTAGCCGACCGTGATCCGCTGTCCCCGGTAACCGAACAGGCACTGGGTGAGTCGCTGCTCGTCGTCGTGCACCGTGCCGACGAGTTTCGTGCGGACCGCGCACGGGTCGGCGCCGAGCAGCACCGTCGGCACGGTGTCGGGGGAGGTGCCCTGGGCCGGCGACTCCCGCCACCGCTGCACCATCCCCGGCACCAGTTCGTCGGCGACGGTGCACGGGTTTGTCCCCGGGCGCGTAGACAGGCCGAGGTAGAACGCCGCCCCCGCCGGGAAATGCGCGGTGACGCCGCAGGATCGGGGCTCACCGGCGTCTCGGTCGGGAACGAGGCGCACGGTCACATCGCCGATCTGGCTGGTCCTGCCGCGTCCGCCCGCGGTCAGGGCGGGCAGCAGTGTCGCGTGCCAGGTCAGGGTGGTGCCTTCGCCAGGGGAATCGCTGTGCAGCACCGCCCGGCACGAATCCAGGCCGACGGTGACGCTCTCGATCGAACCCAGCGGTTCGAGCGCCTCGCGCGGCAAGATCGCGCACACATCCACCTGCCGGGTCGCCTGGGCGACCTTCTCGCGTTCGGCTTGGTCACGCGGCACCTGCGACCAGAACTCCGGTGGCGGCGCCGGGACCACCGGCGGTGGCGGCGCGGTCGCGGACGGGTCGCTCTCGTCGTCACCGCAGCCGACGCAAACGAGTAATGCCACCGCGGCGAACGCGATCCTGCGCACCATCGGCAACCCCTGTCGTCGGTGACCCGGTCCGATGTCGGACCCGAACCCGAGTGTGCCCGCCCGAGCAATCCACTCGCAAACACCGGAACTGGACCGATGCCGCCTTGTCGCCGCATCGCGATCTCCGCCGGATCGTCACCGGGGCGTCATCGGATCCCCGGCCGGGAGGAGCCGGGCGCCCCTACACTAAGGTCCTTTCGCGCAACCGAGACCACACGTCGCGAGTAGATGGAGAAGTGCGATGACAGCACGCCCCCGGGAACAATGGGGTACACGGGCAGGATTCCTGCTCGCGGCGATCGGCTCGGCGGTCGGACTGGGCAACATCTGGCGATTCCCCTATATCGCCTACGAGAACGGCGGCGGAGCCTTTCTTCTGCCCTATCTGGTCGCCCTGCTCTCGGCAGGTATCCCGCTGCTGATCTTCGAGTACACCATCGGCCACAAGTTCCGTGGGTCACCCCCGCTGGCGTTCCGGCGCATGTCCCGCGCGACCGAACCCATCGGCTGGTGGCAGGTGGCCATCAGTTTCGTGATCGCGGTCTACTACGCGGTGATCATCGCCTGGGCCATCCGCTACGCCGGGTTCTCCGTCGGCCAGCAGTGGGGTGACGACCCAGAGAAGTTCTTCAGCAACGACTTCCTCCACGTCGCCGACCAGCCGGGCTTCGCGGCGCCGTTCGTGCCCGGTGTGCTGTGGCCGCTGATCGCGGTGTGGGCGGTGACGCTGGTCGTGCTCGCCCTCGGCATCCGCCGCGGCATCGAGATCGCCAACAAGATCTTCATCCCGCTGCTGTTCACGCTGTTCCTGATCCTGGTGGTGCGGGCGCTGTTCCTGCCCGGCGCGGCCGAGGGACTCGACGCGTTCTTCTCCCCGGATTGGTCGAGCATCACCGACGGCAAGGTGTGGGTCGCGGCCTACGGGCAGATCTTCTTCTCCCTGTCGGTCGGCTTCGGCATCATGATCACCTACGCTTCCTACCTGCGGCGCAAGGCCGACCTCGGCGGGTCGGCGCTGGTCGCCGGGTTCGCCAACAGCTCGTTCGAGATCCTGGCCGGTATCGGCGTGTTCGCCACCCTCGGCTTCATGGCGCACCAGACCGGTGTCGCCGTGAGCGACGCCGCGACCAGCGGTCCCGGACTGGCGTTCGTCGCGTTCCCGACGATCATCTCCGAATTGTCCTCCGGCGCCGCCTGGTTCGGCATCCTGTTCTTCACCTGCCTGGTGCTGGCCGGGCTCACCTCGCTGATCAGCATCGTCCAGGTGATCGTCGCGGCGGTGCAGGATCGGACCGGGCTGGCCCGGGTGCCCGCGGTGCTGATCGTCGGCGGCCTCACCGCCGCTGTCTCGATCGCCTTGTTCCCGACTCGCAACGGTCTGTACCTGCTCGACGTGGCCGACCACTTCATCAACCAGTACGGCATCGTCCTGGCCGCGTTCGTCGCGGTGATCGTGGTCGCCTGGGCGCTGCGCAAACTCGGTGTGCTGCGCGAACACACCGACACGGTGTCCAACCTGAAGGTCGGCCGCGTGTGGATGGTGCTGCTCGGTGTGGTGACACCGGTGGCGCTGGTGTGGATGATGGTCGACAGCCTGCGCCAGGAATTCGACGAAACCTACGGCGGCTACACGACCGAGTACGTGCTGATCGCGGGCTGGGGCGTGGCCGGAGCGGCCATCGTGTTCGGCGTGGTCATGGCGCTGCTGCCGTGGCGCGATCCCGGCGTACCGGAAGACGAGGACGGCGTCGTCGCGGCGCCGGTGACCGAGGAGGCGAAGTCCTGATGTCGGCTGGTGCGATCACGATGCTGATCATTTCGATCGTGGTGGTGTGGGGTGGGCTGCTCGCCTCCGTCATCGCCCTGCGCCGTTTCCCGGAGGACACGGAGTAGCTCAGGGCAGCAGCGGCAGTACCTCGCGCATGACCTTCTCCGCGACGGCCGAGTCGGCGGTGACCGTCACCTTCGGCACGCGGGGGCCGAGCAGGGCGTCGGTCGGACCGGGAGTCAGAGCCCGGCCGACGACGGCGGTCAGGGAGGTGATGGACGACGTCGCGGTGCCCGGTTCGAAACGGAACACCTGGCGGCTGCCGACAGTGAAGGCGGGGGTGTCATCGGTGACGGAGCGCTCGGAGCCGTAGTCGTAGGTCACGATCGCCTCGTGACCGTCGACGGTGAGTTTGCAGGTGGTGAGCCGCTGATCACCCACCGGGACGAGCGAACCGAGCAGCGGGGCAACGGCACACGGGTCGGCGCCGGTCACCACCGTGCGATCCGAATCGGGTGAGGTGCCGTGCGGCGGTTCCTCGCGGAACTCGACCAGGGCGATCCGCAACAGGTCCGCCGCGGTAGCGCAGGCATCGCCCGGCGCGCGAACGCTCAGTGACAGATCGGCGCCCGACACGAACAGCGCCCACGCCTGACACGCCGCCCGCGACTGCGGATCCGACGAGGTGGCGGGTTCGTCGTCGAACAGCACGCGCACATCGCCCATCGACTCCTCGCGCACCGGTCCGTCCATCGCGGGTTCACCGGAGAACATCACCCCTGTACTCCAGGTGGCGTCGATGCCGGTGAGATGACCGTCGACGGCGATGGCGGCGCGGCACTGATCCGGGCGGACGTCCTCGACCGTGCTCACCGTTCCGAACGGTTCGAGTGAGGCGCGCGGCAGCAGGGCGCACACGTCGATCGCGCGGACCTTGCGCAGGACGGTCACCTTCTCCTCGTCGGAAACCGCTGCCCTGGACCAGAATCCGTCGCTGGGCATCGGATCCGGCGCGGGGCCGGGACCGCATGCGACCGAGGTCATCGCGGCGAGGGTCAACAGAAACATCCGTCGCACAGTCGATGTCCCTTCGGATCGATTCACTCTCTCCCGACGATCTTCCCGCACGGTGATCGTGGGTCGACGGGGTGGTTCCGGATCGGGCGGCGGGTGGTGGTGCTCACCGACGGGGCGGGGTGGTCGGTGCGTGTGAGGAAAACGCGGGCGATGCGATGGTGGTCCGCGCGGGCGCGTGACGCACAATGGGGGCCGCGTGTGTGGTGTGGACGGTCGACCGGTGAGGTCGGATCGCCCGCATCGCAACACAAGCTGTTGTGCTCCGCGAGGTTGTCACCCACTACGAGTAGTGTTCGTGGGGAACGGCCTCGCACACGGCGGCGGGTGCGGGTCACAGGTCTGGCGGAAAGGTGTGGAGGCGGAATGAAGCTCATCGATCGGGTGTCGGCCATCAACTGGAATCGGGTACCCGATGAGAAGGATGCCGAGGTCTGGGACCGGCTCACCGGCAACTTCTGGCTGCCGGAGAAGGTGCCGGTGTCCAACGACATCCCCTCCTGGAACACGCTGACCACCGAGGAGAAGCAGCTCACCATGCGGGTCTTCACCGGCCTGACGCTGCTCGACACCATCCAGGGCACCGTCGGCGCGGTCTCGCTGATCCCCGACGCGCTCACCCCGCACGAGGAGGCGGTGTACACCAACATCGCCTTCATGGAGTCGGTGCACGCCAAGAGCTACAGCTCCATCTTCTCCACCCTGTGCTCCACCAAGGAGATCGACGAGGCGTTCCGCTGGTCGGAGGAGAACCGCAACCTGCAGCGCAAGGCCGAGATCGTCCTGTCGTACTACAACGGTGATGACCCGCTCAAGCGCAAGGTTGCCTCCACGCTGCTGGAGAGCTTCCTGTTCTACTCCGGCTTCTACCTGCCGATGCACTGGTCCTCGCGGGCCAAGCTCACCAACACCGCCGACATGATCCGCCTGATCATCCGCGACGAGGCGGTGCACGGGTACTACATCGGCTACAAGTACCAGAAGGGCCTCGAGCTGGTCTCCCAGGCCGAGCGCGACGAGCTCAAGAACTACACCTTCGAGCTGCTCTTCGAGCTCTACGACAACGAGGTCGACTACACCCAGGACCTCTACGACGAGGTCGGCCTCACCGAGGACGTCAAGAAGTTCCTGCGCTACAACGCCAACAAGGCGCTGATGAACCTCGGCTACGAGGGCCTGTTCCCGAAGGACGAGTGCGAGGTGAACCCGGCGATCCTGTCGGCGCTGTCACCCAACGCCGACGAGAACCACGACTTCTTCTCCGGTTCGGGTTCCAGCTACGTCATCGGCAAGGCCGTCAACACCGAGGACGAGGACTGGGAGTTCTAGTTCACCGATCCCACGGTGCCCGCAGTTCCGGATCGTCGAAGGCGTCGGCCGCGTCCCGGTAGAGCTCGCTGATGCGCTGCTTCACCTTGTCGCGGTCGGCGCCGGAGATATCGGCCTGATCCAGCCGCGCCGCCGCATTCGCCACCGCCCGGAACACCCTGGTCGGCTTCCCGTCGATGATGTCGGCAACCGGAAACTTGTAATCCTTCTCGAGCGCCGGATCCCCCTCCGGATCGCGATACAGATAGATACTGGCGAGCTTCTTCGGATCACCCTTCGCCCACTCCAGGGCATCGTGCTCGGCCCGATGCCCGGTCCATTCATGATCCCGCGGCGCCCACGGCATATCGACATCGGCGGCATTGTCGGATTCGGGCGGAACCTCACGCTTCGACATAGGTCTCTCCTTGACGCTCACGGGTCATGGATCAGCGGTTCGATCGTAGCAATTGTGTCTGTACCTGCGGGTTTACCTACCTAGGGTCAACGAGCGATCTGGTCAGCGCTGGTCGGGCGGCTAGCCTGCGACAATAACGTCACCAACCCATCTCGAAAGGAACCGAAGGTGAGCTCTGCCGGTGTTGTACCGCTGCTCGGACGTGTCGCTACCGCTGTGTCGGAGGCGATCGCCCGAGTCCGCCCGGAAACGGCGGATGCGGACCCGGTAGTGCGACGATCCGACCGCGCCGATTACCAGTCCAATGCGGCGTTACCACTTGCGAAGCGGGTCGGGATGCCACCGGCTCAGCTCGGTGCCGACATCGCCTCCGGCATCGATCGCACCGACGGGGTGATCGCTGACGTGCAGGTGTCGGGACCGGGTTTCTTGAACATCAACCTGTCGGACTCCGCGGTGTGGACGGCTGTCGCGGAGCGTGGAGCGGATGAACGGCTCGGCATTCCGACGACAGAGGACGGGCGTCGGGTGGTGATCGACTACTCGGCTCCGAACGTGGCGAAAGAGATGCATGTGGGGCACCTGCGCACCACCATCATCGGCGACAGCCTCGCCAGGGTCTTCGGATTCCTCGGTGCCGACGTGATCCGGGCCAACCACCTGGGTGACTGGGGCACCCAGTTCGGGATGCTCATCCAGTACATCGACGAGCATCCCGAGTCACCTTGGCACACTGACGAACTCGACGACGAGACGAGTTCGGTATCCGCTCTGGACAGCCTCTACAAAGCTGCTCGCGCACAGTTCGACGCCGATTCGGGATTCGCGGACAGGGCCAGAAATCGTGTGGTCGCCTTGCAGGCAGGCGATCCCGACACCGTCGCCCGCTGGCGCGAGATCGTAGCGGAGTCGGAGAAGGCGTTCGGCGCGATCTACGACCGACTCGGCGTCCTGCTCACGCCCGACGACTACGCCGGCGAATCGTTCTACAACGATCAGCTGGCCGATACGGTGACCGAACTGGTCGACAAGGGCGTGGCCGTCGACAGCGAGGGCGCGATCGTTGTGCTGTCCGAGCAGGTCAACGGCCCTGACGACAAGCCGGCTGTCCTGATGGCCCGCAAGCGCGACGGTGGCTACGGCTACGACAGCACCGACCTCGCGACCATCCGGTACCGGATCGCCACCCTGCACGCCGACCGGTTGCTCTACGTCACCGACTCCCGCCAATCCCTGCACTTCCAGCTGATTTTCGAGGCAGCGCGGCGAGTCGGCTGGCTCACCGACGCTATCCAGGTCGATCACGTCGCCTACGGAACCATCCTCGGACCCGACGGTAAACCGTTCAAAACCCGGGCAGGCGGCACGGTTCGGTTGATGGATCTGCTGGACGAAGCCGTCGCACGTGTTCGAGCGGTGGTGGCGGAGAAGAATCCGGATTTGTCGCCTGCTGAACTGGACACGATTGCCGAGCAGGCGGGAATTGGTGCGGTGAAGTACGCAGACCTGTCGACTTCGAGGGTCAAGGACTACACCTTCGATGCCGTTCGGATGACCTCGCTGAACGGCAACACGGGCGTCTACCTGCAGTATGCGCACGCGCGGGTATGTTCGATCCTCCGCAAGGCCGGCGGGGGAGTTCAGCCCACCGTCGACATCGGCGTCCCGATGGAACCGGCTGAACGTGAACTCGTCTTGGCTCTCGACGGATACGGGTCGGTGCTCGACGAGGTCGCCGAGACGCTGGAACCGCACAGGTTGGCCGGCTATCTCTACGATCTGGCCCGCGCGTACACAGCGTTCTACGACTCGTGCCCCGTCCTCACCGCCGACGAACCGATTCGTTCCAACCGGATCGCCCTGTGCCGGCTCACCGCTCGCACCCTCGGGCTCGGCCTGGGACAGTTGGGAATCGCTGCACCACAACGCATGTGAGGTATCGGCCGGACGTATTCCGAAGCGGTGCTGCGTTCGGCCGATTGCCGTTGCTGGGCCTGCGCTTCGCCCCTGATCGAAGAACTCGCTATCCGGAAGATACCTGTTCGGTGCGACGCACTCGGTCGACGAAGGTGGTGATGGCCGTGGATACGGGTTGGGGGTGGGTCCACCAGACTGCGTGGCCTGCGGTGGGGCCCGCGATGACGGTGGAGAGGCCCTGGGTGCCGGGGAGAGAGGCGGCTAGGGCGCTGGCGTCGTCGGCGGTGCCGCCTGCTTGGTCGGCGTGGCCGCGCAGGACCAGGGCGGGGCAGGGGATCTCGGGGAGGCGGGGGGTGATTTCGTCGCGGGTGGCGAGGTTTGTCCAGGCCGCTGTGGTGCGGGGGCGGTCAGGGTTGGTGAGCCAGCGGCGGATCCAGTGTTCCTGGTCGGCGTCGGTGCCGCCGATGAGCAGGGGTGCGAGGGCGCGGGCTTGGGGTTCGAGGGGGATGGCGGGGTCGGTCCAGGCGGTGGCCATGGCGCGGTACTGGGCGGATTCCTCGACAGTGTTGGCGCGGGCTGTGGTCGAGGCGAGGACCAGAGCTCTGGTGCGGTCGGGGTAGCGCAGGGCGAAACGCAGGGCCGTGTAGCCGCCCTGGCTCATGCCGCCGAGGACGACGGGGCCCGTGATGTCCAGATGGTCGAGTACCGAGGCGATGTCGTCGGCCAGGTCCCAGTAGGTGAACGGTTCGTCGGGGTCGCTGACGGTCTCGCCGAAACCGCGCGCGTCGACGGCGATCACCCGCAGTCCCGCCGCAGTGAGCCGCGCGGTGGTGCGGTCGAACATCGTTGCGTCCATGAGGAATCCGTGCGACAGCACGATCGGCTCGCCGCTGCCGGTGTCGGTGAAATGGATGACGGAACTGTCGCGACGCACAGGCATGAGCACGAGGGTAACCGTGGGGACGCGCGGCCGGATCCGTCGACGAATTGTTGTGCGTTCTGTGCACAGCGGCGACCCGACTCGGGCAAACTTTCGGCAGACGTTCGGTGAGAGGACCCCGATGCACCGTGTTCCCCGCTCAGTTCGCTGGATCCTCGGTGTCCTCGGAGTCGTGGTCCTGGTGGTCGCGGCGGGGTTGGACGCCAATCGGTCGGGCCACGGTGCCGATGCGCGGGCCAAGCTGACGGTCATCGCGCCCGCCGCCGCGGGCGGTGGCTGGGACCTGGTGGCCCGCGAAGCCCAGCAGGCGCTGCGCGGCGACGGGATCGTCAACAACGTGCAGGTGGTGAACGTGCCCGGCGCGGGCGGCACGATCGGGCTCGGTCAGTTGTCCACGCAGACCGGGGTGGCGAGGACCATCATGGTCACGGGCACCGTGATGATGGGCGGCATCGCGCGCAACGGCTCGCCCGTGGAACTCGCCGATATGACGCCGATCGCCCGGCTCGCCGAGGACTTCGAAGTGATCGTCGTCCCCGCCGACTCGCCCTATCGCACCCTCGACGACCTGATCCGCGACTGGCGAACCAACCCGGCCACCACACCGGTCGGCGGCGGATCGGCGGGCGGGATCGACCACATGCTCGCCGCCCAGCTGGCCGAGGCCGCGGGCATCCCCGCCGCTCAGGTGCGCTACGCCGCCTACGCCGGTGGCGGCGAACTCACCATCAACCTGCTCTCGACGGCACCGGGCACCCCTGGTATCGGGATCAGCGGTTTCAACGACTTCCGCGACCTGATCGAGGACGGCAGGTTGCGACCGCTGGCCGTGGTCGCGCCCGACCGGCTGCCCGGACTCGAGGCGACCCCGACCATGGCCGAGGCCGGCTACCCGCAGGTGGACCTCGTGAACTGGCGCGGGTTCGTAGCCCCACCGGGGTTGAGCGAGCAGGAGCAGAAGGAGCTGATCGACATCGTCACCGAGATGACCCGCACCGAGAGCTGGCGCGACGCCGTCGCCCGCAACCGGTGGCAGGAGACGTTCCTGGCAGGCGAGGCGTTCCGCCAGTTCCTCGCCGAGGAACAGACGCGGATCACCGAGATCGTCGAAGACCTGGGGCTGTCGTGAGTACCACCGAACCCGAACCGGCGTCGGTGTCACGCTCGTGGTGGCGGCCCGGCTGGAGCGCGCTCATCATGCCGCTGCTGCTCGTCGCGCTGGCGGCGTTCCTGTTCGCCGGTATCGCCGACATGGAGGTGGCGGACGAGAGCGAACTGTTCGGCCCGAAAACGGTGCCGCTGCTGGCCGCGGTGCTGTGCCTGGTCTTCGCGGTGCTGTTGGCGGTGAGCGTGATCCGCAGGCCGGAGGTCCCGCTCGACGAGAACGGCCGCCCGATCATCGGTCTGTCCAGCAATTGGCGTGGCACCGGGATCACCTTCGCGTCGCTGGTCATGTTCGCGGTGCTGCTCCTGCCGGCCGGGTGGATCATCGCGGGCGCGGTGACGTTCTGGGGTGTCACCATCGGCCTCGGCAGCAGGCGGTACGGGCTCAATATCCTTGTCGGCCTTGCCCTGTCCTCGACCATCCAGTTGGTTTTCGGCGGTCTGCTCGGTATCAGCTTGCCGCCCGGCGTGATGGGACTGTTCTAGATGAACGAGATCGCGAACCTCCTGGAGGGTTTCGGCAGCGTCCTGACCCCGGCCAACTTGCTCTACGTGGTGCTCGGCTGCGTGATCGGCACCGCCGTCGGCGTGCTGCCCGGGCTCGGTTCGGCGATGGCGGTGGCGCTGTTGCTGCCGGTGACGTTCACACTCGACCCGCTGGCCGCGCTGGTGATGATGGCCGCCATCTACTTCGGTGGCCTGTTCGGTGACTCGATCTCCGGCATCCTGATGAACACACCCGGCAACTCCACCGCCATAGCGACATCCATCGAGGGCCACCGGATGGCGCTCAACGGCCGCGCCCCACAGGCGTTGGCGGCCGCGGCGGTCGGAGCGTTCTTCGGCGGGCTGATCGCGACCGTCCTCGTGGTGTTCTTCGCACCGCACCTGGCGAATCTGGCGACCAGGTTCGGGCCGGGAGAGTATTTCGCGCTGGCGGTCTTCGCGTTCGTCGCGATCTCGGTGGTGGTGTCGGATTCGGTTCTCAAAGGCATTGCCGCGCTGCTCATCGGCTTGGCGCTGTCTGTGATCGGCACCGATCAGGTGAGCGGTGCGCAGCGGTTCACCTTCGGCAGTGTGGAACTGTTCGACGGGGTGAGCGTCGTGGTGATCACGGTGTCCATGCTCGCCATCGGTGAAGTCCTGTACGTCGCGTCCCGGATCGGGCGACCCGACGACCGCACGCTCATCGCCCCGCAGGGGCGGCCCTACCTGACGCGCTCGGAGTTCCGGGAAATGGTGCCCGCCATGGCCCGTGGCACGGCCTTCGGTGTGCCGTTCGGTGTGATTCCCGCAGGTGGCGCGGAGGTACCGACCTTCCTCGCCTACGGTGCCGAGCAACGAATGGACCGCCGCAGCCGTAAGCCGAAGTTCGGCACGGGCGCGATCCGCGGTGTGGCCGCACCGGAGGCGGCGGGCAACGCCACCGCGGGCACCGCGATGGGCGCGCTGCTCGCGCTCGGCCTGCCGACCTCGGCGACGGCCGCGATGCTGCTCGCCGCGTTCCAGCAGTACGGAATGCAGCCTGGCCCATTGCTTTTCAGCCGCAACGGCGACCTGGTGTGGGCGCTGATGGCGAGCCTGTTCATCGGCATGGTCGTGCTGCTGATCCTGAACATGCCCTTCGCCCGGCTCTGGGCGAATCTGTTGAAGATCCCGCGCGAATACCTGTACGCGGGGATCGCGGTGTTCGCGTGTTTCGGTGTGTACGCCGCGGCGGCATCGATCGTCGACGTCGTGTTCATGCTGGTGCTCGGTGCGATCGGTTTCGCGATGCGCCGCTACGACGTGCCGATCGCCCCGGTGCTCATTGCGGTGATCCTCGGGCCGCTGGCCGAGACCTCGTTGCGCGCGGCCATGAACAACTCGGACAACGATCCGCTGACGTTGGTGAGCACCCCGATCACGATCACGCTGTACGTGCTGCTGGCAGGCGTCGTCGCCATCGGTGTGTTCAACAAACTGAAGCTGCGCCGCAGCGTGCGCGCCGACGCTCCGGAATGATCTCAGCGAGGCGGGCGGCCACCACCCGGCAGGGGACTGGACTTCTCGCCCACACCGATCGTGAGCGATACGGCCATGGAGGTGACGGGAGTGCCTGAGACGGTGGCCAGTTCGGCATCCCAGCCGTCGCCGAAGACGTTGTCCGAGGACAAGCTCACCGCCGACATGTTCTTCGTGCTGGCCGCGTAACCGGCGTCGGCGGCGAACACTGTCTCGCAGGAGTCCTGGGGGAGGGCGATCTGGGAGGTGAGGCGGGCGTTCTCGCCCGCGACGGCGGTGGTGAGCGAGTCGTAGACCTCGAAGTGGATATGCGGCCAGCGGCCCGCGTAGCAGGCGGGGAAGATCGAGGTGAATTCGACGACGCCCGCATCGTCGGCCACCTGTACGCCGCGTAGATAGTTCTGGTCGGTGACGCCGTCGCTGTAGAGCGAGTAGCGGCCCTCACGATCGCAATGCCACACATACACCGCCATCCCCGCACCGGCCCCGCCCCGCACAAGGTCGTGCACTGTCAAGGTCAGTGACATCGGGATACCCTGGGCGGCACCGGAATACGCGCCGAAGCTGGTTGTCAGATCGGATCGGACGACGCCGGATTCGATCAGCACATTCGGTCCGTTTGAGCCGTCACCGGGGTAGGGGCCCGCGGTTTCCTGTGGGGCTGCGGCGGGGGTGGCCGTGGTGGTCGTCGACGCCTCGGTGGTGGTCGCGCCGGTTTCCTCGCCCGCCGCGCAGCCCGCCGCGACGGCGGCTACACCCGCGGCTCCGAGAACGCCGAGAATTCGCCGCCGCGACATCACCCGCAGATCGTGACCGAGTCCCAGATCGTGTTCGTCCATGCCGACGACGGTAAGCGCGCGGACTGCGTCCGGCCTGGAAACTCGCTGGACGTTTGCTGTGCGCCGATCAGTCGGTGACGTAGCCGTTGAGGCTGTTGCGCAGATCCGTCAGCACGGCGCGCGCCGCGGTGAGGCCGGTGGTGTGCCAGATCTTGTCGTCCACCGCGAACACGCGGCGATCCGTCGCGGCGCCCAGGTTCTCGAATTCCTTCGAGCGCAGCACCTTCTTGCCGTGTGCCTCGCCGTCGGGGCCGTCGAACATCACGTAGATGATGTCGCCCTCGGCCTTGTTCGAGAAGTCGTCGGGGGTGATGTCGAACGAGGTGCCGCGCTGTGCCTGGGGACGCTGCACACCGGCATCCGAGAGGACCTGGGCGGCAAAGGTTTCCGAACCCTGCACCTGGATCGTGTCGGCGGTGAAGCGCAGCACCGAGGCCTGGGACTGGTTCGCGTGCAGCGCGGTGCCGACGTCCTGGGCTTCGGTGAGATAGGACTGCAGGGCACTTTCGGCGGCGTCGGTGCGGCCCATACCGGCGGCGTAGGCGACGAAATCGGACTGCCAGCTGCCGCCGCTGCCGACCAGCACGGTCGGTGCGATCGCGCGCAGCGCCTCGTAACCGCCTGCGGCAGGGGGGACGTCGCCGAGGATGAGGTCGGGCTTCAGCTCGGCGATCCGCGCCGGGTCGGGCGCGCCGATCGGGCCCACACTCGGCACCTTCAGCACGCCGTACCCCAGGTACATCGGCTGCGGACGCTCACCGTCGAGCGTCACCGCGCCCGCGACCCGCTCCCACAGGCCGAGCGCACACGCCGCGTCGAGAGCGGAACTGGTGAGCACGACAATGCGCTGCGGATCGGCAGGTACCTGCGAGACCCCGGCCGAATGGGTGACCGAGCGGGTACCCGAACCCGCGTCGGGTGCACTCGGCGTCGGGCACGCGGTCGCCGTATCGCGGTCGGCGCCGACCACACCGGCACCGGCGATATTGGTCGTGGTGCGGATGATCGTGCTCGCATCGTCGTGCTTGTCCGCGCAACCCGCGCTCACCACGGCGACGCACAGCAACGCGGCGACAACGAGCGCGCCCCGCGAGCGGTCACGACGACCCTGCGTGGCGGTGCGACGGAATCGGGTGCGTTCTCGGGCGCTCACCGGCATGCGCACGAGGGTACTGGGTTGGGTCGCCGGGCCTGCCGGGGGCCGAGGGTCGTCGGTGCGAAACCAGTCGACCGCAGTGGTGCGACGACCTATCCCACTGCTGGTAAACCGGCCGAATGCCGCGCGGCTCGGTGGCACTTCGCGATCAGCCGAAGCCGATGATCTCGGAGTCGTTGCTCTGGCGATCGGTCGAGATCACCAGCACGGATCCGTAGGTGGTGGCCACCCACGGGTCCGCGTATGGACCGGTGGCCACGAGTACGGCTCGGCTCTCGCGGCCGGTCGACCGGTCCCAGGTCCGCAGCTTGTATCCGTCGTCCCAGTTCAGCATGACGATCTGGTCGGTGAGCAGCGCCGAGCGCTTGTCGTGAAGCACCCGCCGGTCCTGGGGTGTGGACATCTCGAGTTCCGTCGCCATCGCAGCGTCGGCTGTCGACTGCACTGCCCAGAGCTCGCGCAATCCTTGCCGGTCCGGGTTGTAGCTGACCAGGGCTGCGGTGCTGTCCGCTACGTCCACGTCGCTGTCATCGCGCGTCGACACGACGACGCTCGAAGTCAGCGGCTGGTCCGGTCGCACGAAGATTTCGGTGTCCGCCTCCTCCCGCCAGCGCTTCACCCAGACGACGCCGCTGTCGAAAACGCGGACGTCGATATCGAAATCTTGCTTAGCCCCTGGAGTGGGGAAGCTGCGCTTCTCGCGAACCTCTCCGGACATAGGATCGAACGCGGTGACGACCACCGTCGCATCCCCTCCTTCGTCACACATCACCACACGGTAGATCGCGGTAGTGGTGGTGGCGACGTGCGGCGGCCTGGCGGTGCAGGCGTCCGATTCACCTGGGGTGCGCTACATTTCACGCCCGGTCCTGGCGTCGTAGCGGGTCACCCGCCCGAGCGAGTCGGAGGCTGTGGCCAGCAAGTGTCCCTCGGCCACGGAACGAGAATCGCGAGCGAAATCCCCTCCGGTCCAGAGCAGTTCGCCGGTGGCGGCGTCGAATGCCAGCCAGCCGATGTTCGCCCAGTAGGTCAGCACGACGTCCTCGGCGCGCAGGTAGATCGTCTGGTCGTACGCGTGCCACACGCTGTCGGTGCTGATATCGCTGCGCCGGTAGTGCCACCGTTCGGTTCCCGTCGCACCGTCGTACTGCGTGAGGCCCGCAGGCGTCGCGACGACGAAACCGCCTCGGGTGACGAGGATTCGGTGGCGCAGATCGGGATCGGCCGGGATCTGGAGCCGGAACTTCTCGGACCCGAGCACCGCGGGCGCGGCAGCCTCCGGTGCCGCTGCGGCGGTGACGTGATCGCCGGCGACGCTGTCGTCCCCGAAGCGGACCGCGACGCCCGCGGCGCCGAGCACCGGGATCACGCCGACGACGACCGCCGCCGCCAGCGCCCACCAACGGGGCACCGGGCCGGTCGGCTTCACCACGAATACGAAGATCCCCAATGCGCCCGAGATGGCGAGGGCGAGCGACGCGATCGCAGACGATGCCCGGGGTGTCACGACGAAGTCCGAGGTCAGTCGCTGAAATGTCGACGGGATGTCCGCCGCCACCGCGAACCACAGGCCCCCACCGAGGACGAAGAGTATCGCCAGTACGCCTCCCGCACCGACACTCGCGGCACGCTCGTCACCGCGCCGCCCTAGAACGAGCACCACGGCACCGGTCAGCGCCGCGGCGCCCGCGACGACCAGGGCTCCCCGAACCAGATGGAACGGGAAGTCGGCGGTCTCGCTGAAGTCGCCGTCGAACGGCACCGGAATCGGCTCCGCGACGAACTGGCTGTAGAGCGCCAGCACCACACCCCCGGCGAGGAGTACGGCACCGACCAGGCCTGCGAGTATCGGTATCGACCGCAGTGCACGCGCGCGTTCGGCCGTCTGGTCCCCGGACATCTTCCCCCACAAAAGAACTCGTCGATACCGCCCGCTCGGGCGTCGCGTCGAGACTAGCGCCGGGGGGCGACGCGGAAAACGCCGCCGCCTCGGTCAGCGAGCGGTTCCGCCGATGCTGAAGTGGGCGCCGGTGGGATCGGTGAGGCCGACGACCCGGCCGTAGGGCGTGGTCATGGGCTCGAAGACCAGTTTCGCGCCGAGGGAGACGGCGAGCTCGGCCGACTTGTCGGTGTCGTCGCTGCCGAAGTACACCACCCACGCGCCGGGTACTCCCTCGGGCAGATGGCCTTGCCCGTCCATCACCCCACCCAGCATCGGGGACTCGGCGTGCAGGGTGGTGTAGCGGAACTCCTCGGTGTCGGCGACGGTGAAGGTGTCATTCCAGCCGAACACCTCGCGGTAGAAGTCGAGCGACTGCGGGTAGGAGCGTGTCATGAGTTCGAACCAGGACGGCAGGCCGGCGGCGTCCTGCCAGACTCCGTCGGCGACCCGGCCGATCTCGCCGAAACCGGGGAACGGTCCCGGCTGCCACACGCCGACACCGACGCCGCCCACATCGGCCAGCACGGCCATCGTGCCGACCCCGGGGACCTCCATCGCTTTCACGAACACGGTGCCACCCGCTTCGGCGGCCTTCTGCTCGGTGGCGGCCGCGTCGTCGGAGTGCAGGTAGACGGTCCAGCGGTCGGGGTACGGATCGCCCTCGTCCTCGATCCGGCTCATGGCACCGGCGACGGCGACGCCGTTCTTGCTGAACGTGGTGTACCCACCGAACTCCGGCCCGCCGCGTTCGGCGGTCCAGCCGAACAGGTCGCCGTAGAAGGCGATGGCACGGTCGAGATCGGAGGTGTAGAGGTCGATCCAGGTGGGATCGCCGGGTTGCGGGGTGAACTGCATGCTGACTCCTCGGCTGAAGGGATCTACGCAGACGGTCGCAGGCGAGCACACCGTCTGCAATCAAGACGCGCCGCAGCGGGAAAAGTCATCGCCATCAACCGTCGCGTCCTGCGGAGGCCCGCCCGGTAACCGATCGGGCCCTGCTCAGCGGCGGCTGGCCCGTCGGAAGCCGATGGCGGCGGGCACGGCGAACAGCAGGATGGCACCGGCCGACCAGGCGAGGGTGAGCAGCAGCGGGCGAGCGACGGGCCCGTGGTCGGCGAGGCCACGCATGGCATCGACGGCGACCGACATCGGCTGATTGCGGACGAGCGGCTGGATCCACGTGGGAAATGCGACCAGCGGAACGAACCCGGTACTGAAGAACATCATCAGCGAAGTGAGGATGGTGATCCCCTCCACCAGCGAGGACTTCGCCGTGTAGACGGCCACGGCGGTGACGATGGTGGCGAAGGCCAACCCGAAAACCACCGGCACCAGCAGGAAGACGAGCGCCGCCAGCGGTCCCTGCTGGAATCGGAAGCCGAGCAGCAGCCCGACGATCACCACGGTGACGGTGCCGAGCAGGATGCGGCATCCCTCGGCGAGGATGCGGGAGGCCAGGCCGGAGGCCCGGTGCACGGGCAGCACCCAGAATCGGGCGAGCAGCCCGGCGTCGCGCTCGCGGCCGAGCAGTACCCCGCTCGCCACGGCACCGGACAGTGCGCCGACGATCGCGACCATCGGGACCGAGCTGGACAGCGCGTTCTCCCCGGTGAACCGCTCGATCTGGCCGCCGACAACGATGTCGAGCATCACGAGCAGCAGGCACGGGATGAACAACGCCTCGAGCACGGTGATCGGATTGCGGACCCAACGCAGCAGCAGCCGCTGGGTCTGGATCGTCGTCTGCCGCACCAGCGCCACCGGTGAGGTCTCCGACTGCGATGTCATCACGCCCTCCTCGAACTCAGCCGGATCGCCGCCGGGACGCAGATCAGCAGGATCGCGGCCAGCCACAGCAGCGACGGGCCCATCAGCGACCAGCTCACCGCACCGGTGGCGGCCTTGGTGTCACCGGCGAGCGCGCGTAGCCCCGTCGCGAACTGCGAGACGGGCTGATTGCGCACGAACCACTGGACCCAGGTGGGAAATTGGTCGGCCGGTGCCAGGCCCGTCGAGAGCATGCCGAAGATCAACGGCGGCAGCATCAGCGCCTGCGAGGTGGTCTCCGGGCTTTTGGACAGCGTGCCGATCACGTCGGCGCCCAGGGTGAACGCGATGCCGATGAGCAGCGAGAACGCCAGGAACCCGAGGGTGTGCGCGGCGTCGAGCCGGAACCGGAACCCGATCACATAACCTGCCGCGATCGCCGCGGCCAGCGACAGCAGCAGCCGGAACAGATTGCCCGACATGCGTGCCGCCACCGGGACCAGGGGTCGCAGTGGCATCGAGGCGAATCGCCGGTCGATCCCGGCGACGGAATCGGTGGCCGATCGGAACGCGGCCGAGATGGCCGTGAATGCCGCCGCCTGCAAGATGACCAGCGGCATCATGTACTGGGCGTAACTGCTGAAACCGTTGCCGGAGAACGACATCACCGTCTTCAACGGAATGTAGAAGCTCGCGGTGAAGGCGGCGGGTGCCAGCAGCGAGGCGAGCACCTCACCGGATTTGACCGACGGCACGATCAGCCGGGTGGTCAGTACCCACCACTGCTGCAGCGTGTTCGGGGCGGCGCGCCAGTGCGTCTGCCAGGTGGTGGCGGTCATGAGATCACCTGCGGGGTGGATTCGGTCGAGGCGAGGTGACCGGTGAGCTGGAGGAAGACGTCGTCGAGCGAGGGCCGTCGCAGGGCGATGTCGACGAGTTCGAGCCCGGCGTTGTCGAGTCGCCGCAGGGCTTCGGCGAGCGTTTTCGCACCGTCGGGGGCGGGGATGGTGATGCGGTCCGACTCCGGGGTGAGGGCCGCCAGGTGCTCGGCGGGGAGCAATGTGCCGAGCGCCGTGACGATCGCGGGCAGTTCCTCCAGATCCAGCGGCACGATCTCGCAGTAGCTGCCGCCGGTGCGGTGCTTGAGCTCGTCGGCGGTGCCCGAGGCGATCACCACACCGTGGTCGATCACGATGATCCGGTCGCTGAGGGCGTCGGCCTCCTCCAGGTACTGGGTGGTGAGCAGGGTGGTGATGCCCGCGTTCTTGAAGCTGCGCACCAGATCCCAGACGCCCTGCCTGCTGCGGGGGTCGAGACCGGTGGTCGGCTCGTCGAGGAACACCACGTCGGGCCGCACCACCAGGCCGCAGGCGATGTCGATGCGGCGCCGCATGCCGCCCGAGTAGGTGCCGACGCGTCGGTCGGCGGCCTGGTCGAGGTCGAATTCGCCGATGAGTTCGGTCGCCCGGGCGCGGGCGGCCGGTTTGCGCAGACCCATCAGCCTGCCGAACATCACCAGGTTCTCGTAGCCGCTGAGCATGTCGTCGAGCGCGGCGTACTGACCGGTGAGCATGATCCGTTTGCGCACCGCGGCCGGGTCGGCGACGACATCGTGGCCTGCGACCGTCGCCCGGCCGCGGTCGGGCATGACGAGGGTGGACAGGATGTTCACCATGGTCGTCTTGCCCGCGCCGTTGGGGCCGAGGATGCCGAGCACCTGCCCGGGCGCGGCCTCGAAGTCGATGCCGCGCAGGGCGCGCACCTCCCCGAAGGATTTCTCGATCCCCTCGACGACGACGCCACCGGTGCCGGTGCGCGCAGGGCTCTGTACGGCAGTGTGTTCGACACTCATATCCGGTCTCCTGCTTCCATGTGGTCGTCGAGCACCGGCGCGATGACCGACAGTGCGTAGGGGTTGGTCAGGTCGTCGTGGGACACGTCGACGTCGTGGTTGACGATGTCGCCGGTCACGTAGGGCCGCCATCCGTCGGGTCCCATCCATTCGGCGGGGTCGACGGTGGCGCTGAAGTACAGGACATCGCCCTGGTAGACGGGGCGCCGGTAGCCGGTTCTGGTCCCCGCGGAGGCGTTGTAGGAGCCCGCCATCCGCTCGATGGTCGCGGCATCGATGAGTTCGACGCCGCCGAGCCGGGCGGTGATGAGGTCGGCCGCCTCCTCGGCCGTCGAGGTGGCGGGGACGTCGTCGATGCCGAAGATCGCCCCGAAGGTGTTGATGAACGCACCGGGTGAGAGGCGTTCGATGGTGTCACCGTCGATGTCGGCGGTGTCGGTGTCCAGGAGCGCGACCACCCCGACTCGCTCACCCGCGGTAGCCAATTCGACCGCCATGGCGTGGGCGATGAGGCCGCCGAAGGACCAGCCGAGCAGGTGATACGGGCCGGTCGGCTGGACGGCGCGGATCTCGCGCACGTAGCGGCGGGCGAATTCCTCGATGGACCGAGCCGATGGTTCCCGGCCGCTGAGATCGGGCGCTTGCAGCCCGTAGATCGGTCGTCCCGGGCGTAGCTGCTCGGCCAGTCCCAGGTAGCTCCACGACATTCCGGAGGAGGAGTGGACGCAGAACAGGGCGGGGCGGTCGCCGCCGGGTCGGATCGGCAGCAGGACGTCGAGGCCGAGGCCCGCCGGTCCTGCCTTGGTGGGTGCGGTGCGGGCGGTCATCGCGGCGGCTTCGTCGGCCGAAGCGGTTCGGGCGGCGGGTGTTTCGGCGAAGCGCGCGGCCGCGCGCAGTGCGTCGGCCCACAGGTCGGCGAGCTCGGTGACGTCTTCCTCGGCAAGTAGTTCTGCGGCGTAGCCGAATTCGGCGTGCAGGCATTCGCCCGTGACCATCGCGTTGATGTCGACGGCCGACATGATCGGCACGTCCTGGTGTTCGGATGCGTCCAGGTCGCCGAGCGCGTCGGTGGGTAGCCACCCGAGTCCTTCGAGACCCGCGGGGGTTTCCACGGAGGTGTGCCTGCCCAGGTAGTTCAGGCAGATCTGGCCGGGAAGCCGGGCCGGGAGTTGTTGCGCGGCTGTTGGATTCAGGTACCGCAGCATCCCGAAGCCGATGCCTTTGTCCGGCACCGACAGCAGGTCGTGCTTCACCGCCCGGATGGCCGCACCCATCGCGGGACCGCCCGCGAACGCCTCGTCGACGTCGACCTCGGCGAGATCGAGTCGGACCGGGTACAGGGTGGTGAACCAGCCGATGGTTCGCGACAGGTCGGCGCCCGGCACGATCTCCTCCTGCCTGCCGTGGCCTTCCAGCCGCAGCAGCGCCGAACGTTCGGTGACGCCGCGGCGCAGGCGCCACCGCACCAGGGCCAGTGCGAGGGTGGCCAGCAGCGCGTCGGTGACCGTCCCCTGGAACAGCCGGGGCAGGGTGGTGAGCAGGGCCGCTGTGGTGTCCTCGTCGACCTCGATGCCGAAACGGCGCACGGTGCGTGCCTGATCGATCGCCGGATCGAGGTGTCGTGTGCCGAGCAGTGGGTCGGGACCGTTCACCACCTGTTGCCAGTAGTCGAGTTCGGATTCGCGCCGTTCGGAGTTCGCCTGCTCGGTGAGGGCGTGCGCCCAGCGCCGCATCGAGGTGCCGATCTCGGGTAGCACCGGCGTGGCGCCCGCGTCGACCTGCGCCCAGGCGGCGATCAAGTCCTGCACCAGGATTCGCCACGACACGCTGTCGATCGCGAGATGATGGGCCACCACGATCAGTCGACCGGGCCGGGTGTGCGACCCGGCGTCGCCGACGGGGTCGAGCCACACGAATTGCAGCACGACACCATCGGCGGGACGCAGCCGGTTCATCGCGGTGTCGAGTTCGGTCTGCGCGAATTCCCTCAGGTCGACCGGGTCGGCGGCGGAGTCGAACACAGTGCGGTGCACCAGTGCGTCGACGTTCACCGACCCCGGTTCGGCGACCCGCAGCCGCCAGCCGTCCGCGCTCGCCCACAGCCGCGATCGGAGCATGTCGTGCCGGTCGATGACGGCCGTGAGCGTGGCGACGAGCGCGGCCCGGTCGATGCCGACGGGCAGTTCGAGGACCGCCGTCTGGGCGAACCGGTCGAAGTTCCCGCCGCGTTCGACCATGTACCGCACGATCGGGGTCAGCGGGAGGTCGCCGGTGCCGCCGCCGGGAAGTTCGGCGAGCGCTTCGACGGTGTCGGCGGCGTCGATCGCGGCGCCGAGCGCGGCAACCGTGCGGTGTTCGAACACCTGCAGGGGCGTGCAGTGCACACCGCGCAGCTTGGCCTGGGTCACCAGCTGGATTGCGAGGATGCTGTCGCCACCGAGCGCGAAGAAGGAATCGTCGACACCCACCTGATCGCGGCCGAGCAGCTCGGCGTACACCTCGGCCAGCACCTTCTCGGTCGGGGTCTGCGGTGCTCGATAGGGCGCCTCGTCGGTGACGAAAACCGGTGCGGGCAGCGCCTTTCGATCGAGTTTGCCGACGGCGTTGACCGGGATCTCGTCCAGGACGATGAAGGCGGCGGGCACCATGTACGCGGGCAGGGTGTCGGCCGCCAGGGCGCGGACGCGGTCGACGTCCAGCTCGGTGCCGGGCACGCGCACCAGGTAGGCGGCGAGCGCGGTGGCTCCGGTGGGACCGGGAACACCCAGTGTCACAGCGACTTCCACCCCGTCGATGCCGCTGAGAACCGCATCGATCTCGCCGAGTTCGATGCGCTGACCACGCACTTTCACCTGGAAGTCGGTGCGGCCCAGGTACTCCAGGGCGAGCCCGGACGCGCCACGGGTCCAGCGCACCAGATCGCCGGTGCGATAGAGCAGGTCACCGGGCGCGCCGAACGGGTCGGCGACGAACCTGGCCGCCGTCAGCCCCGGCCGGGCGTGGTAGCCGCGCGCCAGTGCGGTGCCCGCGAGGTAGAGCTCACCCGCTACACCGACCGGTACCGGGCTCAGCCGGTCGTCGAGGACGAGCGCCGCCGCACCACGCACCGGAGTGCCGATGGTGACCGGCTCCGTCGCCGAGAGCGGGCCGGAACCCGTTGCCCAGATGGTGTATTCGGTCGGGCCGTACAGGTTGACCATCGTCCGCCCGGCGGTGCCACCGCACCACCGCGCGACCAGGTCGGGACCGACCGCTTCGCCTGCCACCGCGAGGACCCGCACACTCGACACTCCGGCGGGATCGATGGTGGACAGTGCCGAGGGGGTGATCACCATGTGGGTCACACCCTCGGCCGCGATGAGTTCGGCCAGGGGTGCGCCGCCGAACACGTCCGGCGGGGCGATGACGGAGGCGGCGCCGCAGCCGAAGGCCATCAGTGCCTCGAAGATCGAGGCGTCGAAACTCGGTGAGGCGACCTGCAAGACGCGGGCCTGCTCGTCCAGCCGCAGATCGGTGCGCTGGGAGGTGACCAGATCGGCCAGGCCTCGGTGGGTGACGGTGACGCCCTTCGGGGTGCCGGTCGACCCGGAGGTATAGATCATCCAGGCCGGGTTCTCGACCCTGATCGGCGCCGGGAGGTCTTCGAGCGTGCTGTCGTCGGCGTTGTCCAGGCGCGCGGCGAAGTCCGGGTCGTCGAGGATCAGCCAGCGGGTGGCGTCCGACAGTGCCGGCCGGTACTCGGCGGTCGTGATCCCGATCCGCGCACCGGAATCGGTGAGCATGTGCTCGATGCGATCCACCGGATGTTTCGGATCGACCGGCAGGAACGCCGCGCCCGCCTTCGCCGAGGCCCAGATGCCGAGATGCAGTTCGGGGCAGCGCGGAAGGCCGAGGGCGACAACGGTTTCCGTGCGCGCGCCCGCCGCGATGAGCAGCCGGGCCAGCTGGTTCGAGCGGGCATCGAGAGTGCGGTAGGTCGTCGTGCCGCCGGTGCGGGCGACCAAGGCGGCACGGTCGGGGTAGGTGGTCGCTGTGGTGGTGAGCAGCTGGGCAAGGGTGGTTGTTCCGGCGGTGGCGGGCCCGAGCACCGGAACCAGTTCGGCGCGTTCGGATTCGGCGAGGATGTCGATGTCGGACAGGCGCGTGTCGGGGGCGGTGAGGACGGTGGTGAGGACCTGCCTCCAGCGGGCGGCGAACGAAGTGACGGTGGCGGGGTCGAACAGGTCCGTCGCGTAGGTGAGGACGCCGTCGATGCCTGCCGCACCGGCGTCGGTGAAGCGTTCGCGCAGGTCGAGGGTGAGGTCGAAGGCCGAGGAGCGCCGGTCGAAATCCTCGACCTCGAAGCGCAGGCCGGGCAGCTCGAGGACCGGCTCCACGAAGTTCTGTAGGGACAGCGACACCTGGAACAGCGGGTGATGCGCGGTGGACCGGGTGGGGTCGAGGGCTTGGACGAGTTGCTCGAACGGCACGTCGGCATGGGCGAAGGCGTCGAGATCGGTGGCGCGGACGGTGGCGAGCAGCTGCCGGAAATCGGTGCCGGGGTCGACCGGTGTGCGCAGGGCGAGGGTGTTCACGAACATCCCGACCAGGTCGTCGAGGGCCGCGTCGCCCCGGCCGGCGATCGGGGTGCCGATGACCACGTCGTCGGTGCCGCCGAGCCGGGCCAGCAGGACCGCCAGCGCCGCGTGCACCACCATGAAGACGCTCACATGGTGGGCGGCGGCGAAGTCGATCAGCGCGCGGTGTGTCTGCTCGTCGATACCGAAGTCCACGTCGTCGCTGCGCATCGTCTGCACGGCCGGTCGTGGCCGGTCCGAGGGGAGTTCCAGCGCATCCGGCGCACCGGCGAGCGTTTCGCGCCAATACCGGATCTGCTGGGCAGCAAGCGATTCCGGTTCCGTAATGGAGCCGAGCAGCTCACGATGCCAGAGCGCGAAGTCCGCGTACTGCACCGCGAGCGGCGGTCGCGCCGGTGCCGCACCCGCGACCCGCGCCGAATACGCGGCGACCAGATCGGCGGCCAAGGGCGCCATCGACGCACCGTCGGCGCTGATGTGGTGCACCACGAGAACCAGGACATGGTCGGTCACACCATCAGGGACATGGTCGGTCACACCATGAGCGGTTTCGTTGCCCGAGGGCCGGGCAGACGCGGGCGGACGGTCGGCTCCGGCACGCTGCGGGTGCGCAGAAGGGCGCTGTGGTATGGCCGGAGACGAGTCCGACCGCGCCCTGTCGACCAGTTCGGTGTCCCGATCACGGTTCACGGCGGCGGGACGAACCGCGAACAGCCCGACGCGCAGGGGCGCCTCGCGGGTGAGGTCGAACCCCGTGCCGGCCAGCTCGTTGATCCGATCACGCAGTGCGGCACCGTCTTCGGTCTCGATGAGCGGCATGACCGGCGTAGTGGTGTCGATACCGACGACGACCTGGCGTGGGCCCTCGGCGTCGGCGGGGTAGCGGGTGCGCAGGCTTTCCTGACGGTCGATCACGTCGATGAGGGCCGCGCGCATGGCCGCGACGTCCAGGGTGCCGGTGAGGCGGAGCGCGATCGCGATGTTGTAGGCCGACGAGGCCGGATCGAGCTGGTTGAGCACCCACATGCGCTGCTGGGCCGGGGACAGCGGAAGGCGATCCGGGCGCACCCGTGGCGCGAGCGCGGGACGTCCTTCGCTGCCCTCGGCGGCAGGAACCACCCGCGCCGACAGCTGCGCCACCGTCGGCGCGTCGAACAGATCGCGCAGGGCGATGGTCGAGCCGAGCGCCGCATTGACCCGCGCCACCACCTTGGTCGCGCTCAGCGAATTGCCGCCGAGCTCGAAGAACGACTGATCGACGCTCACCCGCTCGCTGCCGAGCACCTCGGCGAAAACTTCGGCGACGGACTGTTCGACGGGCGTGCGCGGCGCAAGATACGCCTGCCGGGCCGCCGAGAAGTCCGGTACCGGAAGGGCTTTGCGATCCAGCTTGCCGACCGGTGTGAGCGGGATGTCGTCGAGCACGACGATGTACGCAGGCACCATGTAACCGGGCAGTTCCGCCGCGACGCGTGCCCGCAACCGCTCGGAATCGAGTTCGACGTGCGGGACCGGCAGCACATAGGACACGAGCACGGTCGCGCCCGCCGGTCCTTCGCGCCCGATGGTGACCGCGTAGTCGACTTCCTCGTCGCGCGAGAGCACCGCGTCGATCTCGCCGAGCTCGATGCGCAGACCGCGGATCTTCACCTGGAAGTCGCTGCGGCCCAGGTACTCCAGGGTGAGCCGGCCGTCCGCGTCGGTCACCCAGCGCACCATGTCGCCGGTCCGGTACATGCGCTCACCGGGTGCGCCGAACGGATCGGCGACGAAGCGACCGGCGGTCATCTCGAAGCGGTTGAAGTAACCGCGGGCCAGCGCGGGGCCCGACAGGTACAGCTCACCGGCGATACCGACCGGGACCGGCCGCAACCAGCTGTCGAGCACCACCACCGCCGCACCGCGAATCGGCCCACCGATGGTGACCGGTGCACCGGCCACGAGTTCGGCGGGACCGGTCGCCCAGATACTGAACTCGGTCGGCCCGTACAGGTTCACCATGCGCCTGCCGGCGGCCCACTTCTCGATGAGCTCGGGGGTGGCTGCTTCGCCCGCCACCGCGAGTACCCGCAGGTCGGTGAGATCGGTGGGTTCCATCGTGGCCAGCGCCGACGGGGTGATCACCGCGTGGGTGACGCGTTCGGTGCGCAGCAATGTCTCCAGCTCGCTGCCGCCGTACACCTCCGGCGGGGACACCACGAGCCGTCCGCCCGCCGCGTGCGCGGTGAGCATCTCGAAGACCGACGCGTCGAAGCTGGGGGAGGCCACCTGCAACGCGCTCGCCGACGGGTCGAGAGCGAGCGTTTCGCGCTGGGCGGTGACGAGATTGGCGAGACCGCGATGGCTGAGCAGGACCGCCTTCGGTTTGCCGGTCGATCCGGAGGTGTAGATCAGGTAGGCGGTGTGGTCGATGTCGAGGGGTCCGCCGCGTTCGGCATCGGTGATCGGCGCGTCCGACACCAGCATGGCCCGGCGCAGGGTGTTCAGGTCGTCGAGCAGCAGCCAGTCGATGGATCCCGGCAGGGTCTCGCCGGTCTCGGTGACGGTGACACCGATGGGTGCCTCGGAATCGGCGAGCATGTGCTCGATCCGCTCCACCGGGTAGCTGGGGTCCAGCGGGACGAACGCCGCGCCCGTCTTGGCCAGCGCCCACACCGCCACCACCGATTCCAGGGATCGGGTCAGGGCGAGCACGACGAACACCTCGGGCCCGATGCCACGGCCGAGCAGGACCCGCGCGAACCGGTTCGACCAGGCGTCGAGTTCACCGTAGGTCATCCGCAGGTCGCCCGAACTGACCGCGATCGCGGCGGGGTCGATGCGGGCGCCCGCAGTCAGTACCTCGGGCAGGGTGCGCATCGGCAGCGCGGGGGCACCGTATACCGGGGCCAGCAAAGCTCTTTCGTCGTCGTCGCAATGTTGCAGGCGGGCCACCGGGATATCCGGATTCTCGGCGAGCGCACCCAGGAGCCGAATGAACCGATCCAGAAGAGACTGTGCCACAGTGTGTTCGAGTTGATCGGCCATGAATTTGACGGTGATGCGCAAGGTGTCGCCCGCGTCGTCCTCGCCGCGCAGCGGAATCACCATGAGGTTCAGCGGGTACGGCGTGGCGTCGGTGCCCTCCACATCGAGTACACGCATCCCGGCGATGTCGAGGGCCTGCGACAATGCCGCCCGGTCGATCGGATAGGACTCGAAAACCGTGAGTGTGTCGAACAATTCGGCCAGGCCGACAGCGCGATGGATCTCCGCCAGCCCGACGTGCTGATGGTCCATCAGGCGCGCCTGCTCGGCCTGCACCCGCGCCAGGAGATCGGCGACCCGCTCACCGGGGTCGAGCGTCACCCGCACCGGAAGCGTGTTGATGAACAGGCCGACCATCTCCTCGACGCCGGACAGCTCCGGCGGCCGACCGGACACGGTGCTGCCGAACACCACGTCGGTGCGGCCGGTGAGCATGGTGAGTACCAGCGCCCAGCTCGTCTGGACGAGGGTGTTCACCGTGGCACCGGCGGCGCGTGCGGCGGATTCGAGGGTGGCCACGGTGGTCCGTGGCAGGTCGCGCGAGATCATCGCGGTTTCGGTCGACTCGATCCCGGCCAGGGTGGGGACCGCGCGCGTCGGGGTGTCGATCCCGGCCAGCGACCGCGTCCACGCGTCGAGCGATTCCTGGGCGTCGCGCTCCGCGAGCCAGGACAGGAATTCGCGGTAGGACCGAGGGGGCGGCAGCGGTGACGCGTCGCCCGCGGTGACGTAGAGGGCGAGCAGTTCCCGGACCAGCAGGGGCGTCGACCAGCCGTCGAGCACCAGGTGGTGGTTGGTCATCACGAGGCGGTACGTGTCGGGTGCCGTCGTGATCAGGGTGAACCGCAGCAGTGGGGGACGGGTGAGGTCGAATCGGGTGAGCGCGTCCAGTTCGACCACCCGGTCGAGCTCGCGCGCCCGCTGCTCCTCGGCGATGTCAGTGAGATCGATGTCGTTCCACTGGATCTCGGCATCGGCGAGGACGAGTTGACGTGGTCCGTCGGCGGTTTCGACGAACGCCGCCCGCAGGTTCTCGTGCCGGTCGACCAACGCCTGAGCCGCGCGGCGCAGGCGGGCGCTGTCGACGGTGCCGACGAGGGTCAGCAAGGACTGGACGGTGTAGCCGTCGGCGGTGTCGGAGTCGTAGAGCGCGTGGAACAGCAGCCCGTACTGCAGCGGCGAAAGCGGCCACACATCGGCGAGATTCGGATAGGTCGCCTCCCAGCTGTCGATCTGGGACTGATCGACCGCGACGAGAGCGAAATCCGACGGTGTGCGCCCACCTGCCCCATCAGTGCGCGCATGGTCGACCAGCGCGTCGAGTGCCTGTGCCCACAGTTCGCTCAGTGCCCGCACGTCGGCCTCGTCGAGCAACCTGCCCGCGTATGCCCAGGTGACCTCCAGCTCAGCGTCGGTGAGCACGGCGTTGACATCCACGACGGCGGCCAGGGGCGCGCGATCATCGTTGGTCGCGGCGAAGCGGCGCGGCAGCCAGGGGCCCTCGCCGGTGACCGCCCGGCCCAGATAGTTGAAGCTGAGCTGGGGTATCGGCGCGTCCGCCAGGGCCGGTGCCGTCTCGCTGTTCAGGTACCGCAGCAGTCCGTAGCCGACGCCCCGGTCGGGGACGGCGCGCATCTGCTCCTTGGTCGCCTTGACGACCGAGCCCGCCGAACCGCCGCCCGCGAACGCGTCGTCCAGGTCGATGCCCGCGAGGTCGATCGCGACGGGATAGACGGTGGTGAACCAGCCGACGGTGCGGCCGATATCGGCAGCACCGGGCAGCAGGGATTCGCTGCGGCCGTGCCCTTCCAGGGTCAGCAGGGTGCCCGTGCGCGCACGCCAGCGGCACACCGCCATGGTGAGCGCGGCGAGCAGCACATCGTCCGCGCCGCAATGGAATCGCTCGGGAACGGTGGTGAGCACCGCGTGCGCGACCTCGGCGGGGACGGTCGATCGCAGCTGCGCCATGGTGGCGACCACATCGCGGGCCGGATCGAAGGTGTCGCGGCCGAACGCCGGGTCGGGGGTGGCCGCTATCCGCTGCCAGACGGGCAGCTCACCGACACGCAGCGCCGCCTGTTCCGCCTGACCGTGCGCCCACCGCCGGAACGAGGTCCCGACCGGAGCGGGCGTGCCACCGGCTGCGGCGATCGCCAAGTCGGGCAGCAGGATTCGCCAGGACACCCCGTCGGTGACCAGGTGGTGCAGCACGAGCCAGCACAGCGGAGCGGCATCCGCGCGTTCGATCAGCACGCATCGCACCACGACACCGGACGCGGGATCGAGCAGGTTCGCCGCGTCCTGCAACGCGCGGTCGACAACATCGTCGGATTCCGACCGCATCACCTCGACGAGGCTGTCGGCGTCGATCGAACCTGCCTCGGCGACAACCCATTCCCCGTCGCGCAACGAGCTGCGCAGCAGATCATGATGATCGAGCAACACCCCGAGCGCCGCGACGAGCGTCTCACGGCAGGTGCCGTCGGGCAGCCCGATCAGGACGGCCTGACCGTAGCGACCCCACGGCTCACCGTGCTCGATCATGGCGTGCACGATGGGTGTGAGCTCCACCGCGCCGACACCGCCGCCGGGCAGCTCGTGCACCACGGTGGCCTCGGTGTCGCCCGCGATCGCGGCCAGCGCGGCCACGGTCTTGCGTTCGAACACGTCACGGGCGCTGAACGCGATCCCCGCCGCCTTCGCCCGGGAGACCAGCTGAATGGACACGATGCTGTCACCACCGAGGGCGAAGAAGCTGTCGTCCACCCCGACCGTATCCATCCCGAGCACCTCGGCGAACAGGGCGGCGAGGACTTCCTCACGCGGTGTGGACGGCGCTCTGCTCGCGACGACGCGGGCGCCGAAATCCGGTGCGGGCAGGGCCTTGCGGTCCACCTTGCCGAGCGGAGTGAGCGGAACCAGGTCGAGCACGATCACCGATGCGGGCACCATATACGCCGGAAGAGTCTCGCCGACAGCGGCTTTCACCGCCTCGGGATGGACATCGGCACCGGGTTCGACAGTGATGTAGGAGGCCAGAGCGGTCGCGCCGGACGGTGTCTCGACACCGAGGGTGATGGCGAAATCGACGGCGGGCAGCCGTTGCAGCGCTGCGTCGATCTCACCGAGTTCGATCCGGTATCCACGCACCTTCACCTGGAAGTCACTGCGGCCCTGGTATTCCAGCGTGAACCGGCCGTCGTCGGCGGTCCAGCGCACCAGATCGCCCGTGCGGTACATACGCGCTCCGGGCGCATACGGATCGGCGACGAAGCGGCTCGCGGTCAGCCCGCTGCGCCGGTGGTAACCGCGCGCCACTCCGGGGCCCGACAGATACAGCTCGCCCACGGTGCCCGGTGCGACCGGCCGCAGCCACGGATCGAGTACCAGCCCGTTCACCCCACGGGCGAGGCCACCGATGGTGACCGGGCCGCCCGGAGTCAGCGGTTCGCTCAGCGTGGCGGTGACCGTCGTCTCGGTCGGGCCGTACCCGTTGAGCAGCCTGCGCCCGGCCCACTTCGACACCAGCTCGGGTGGGCAGGCGTCGCCGCCGACCACGATGGTGCCCAGGTCGGGCAGCGTCGCCGGGTCGAGGGAGCCGACGACCGCCGGGGTCACGTTCAGATGGGTCACGCGGTGCGCGCGCAAGACCTGCGCCATGTCGTCGCCCGCGTAGGCCGACGGCGGCACCACAGCGAGGGTGGCCCCGGCCGCCAGTGTCACCAGGATCTCCTCCACCGAGATGTCGAAACTCGGGGAAACAGCGTGCGCGACAACCGAACCCGCGTCGACACCGAAACCCGCTCCCGATCCGGCGGCGAGATTCGCCAGCCCGCGATGCGAGACGAGCACGCCCTTGGGCAATCCGGTCGAGCCCGAGGTGTAGATGACGTAGGCGACCTGATCGGGGTGGATCGAGGCGGTCCGGTCGGCGTCGGTGATCGTGGTGGCCTCCTGCGCGGCAACGCGGCCGGTGGTGGCTTCGTCGTCGAGGCAGAGCCAGTCGACCTTGTCGGGCAAGGACTTTCGTGCCTGGGTCACCGTCAGGCCGGTGACCACCGCGCTGTCGTCGAGCATGTGCTCGATCCGGTCGTCCGGGTAGGTCGGATCGATCGGGACGAAGGGAGCGCCCGACTTGGCGACCGCGATCGTGGCGAGCACCGATTCGGCCGATCGTGGAATCGACAGCGCCACACCGTGTTCCGGTCCGGCACCGGCCGCGATGAGTACGCGGGCCAGCCGATTCGTGTAGTCGTCGAGCTCGCGGTAGGTCATCGTGTCGTCCACGCCCCAGCGCAGCGCCACCGCGTCGGGATCGATCGCAGCGCCCGCGGCGAGGATCTCGGGCAGCGTGCGCTGTTCGACCCCGGCGGCACCGCGCGCGGGCACCGACACGGCCTGCTCGGCATCGGCGAGCACGTGGACCGACGACAGCGGCGCCTCGGGGCCCGCGGCGAGGAAACGATGCAGGAAACGCAGGAAACGGTCGTGATGCGCGGCCAGCTCCGCGGGACTGTAGAGGTTGCCGTTGCCCTGGAGATCGATATGGGTGCTGTCTCCACCCATCCCCGGATACAGGTTGACGAACAGATCGTCGATCAGGCCGGAGGTGAGCACATGCAGGCGACCGACGACCGGGCCGAGCGCGATCTTGGTGTCCACCATCATCAGGTTCACCGCCGGTCCGAACGACACCGCCTCGTCCATCGACCAACCGAGATCGCGGATGATGTCCTCCTGGCGGTACCGCTGCCGTCGCAACGCCCCGGTGAGCTCGCTCTGCACGGCGAGGATCGCCGCGCCCACCGTGGTGGTCGGGTCGAGAGCGACCCGCAGCGGGACGACATTGGCCAGCATGCCGCCCGAGCGGCGCAGCGTCGCGGAGGTCCGCGCGGACACCGGCAGGCTCAGCACCACTTCGGGCGCACCGGTCATCGCCGCGAGATAGGCGCCGAAGGCGGCGACCACCGTCGGGGCGACGCCCGAATTGATCCCCGCGGCGACCGAATCCAGGAGGGCGCTCGTCTCGGCGGGCAGCGCGCCCGCGACCCGGGTGGGATGACTGTCGACCTCGGCGGCCCGACCGGCGAGGGTGACCGGGTCCGGCAGATCGGCCAGATGGGTGCGCCAGTACTCACGGTCGGTCGCGAAACGGTCCGAGCTCCGGTAGGCCAGGTCGGCCTCGACGATCCGCTGCAACGGCTCGGCCTTGGCCGGCGGGGGCTCACGGCCCTCGAAGGCGGCGTTGTACAGCTCGCCGGTGCGCTGGACCAGCGCCAGGGCGCCCATTCCGTCGAGCACGATGTGATGCATCCGCGAGTACCAGAACCAGCGATCCTCGGCGATCCGCAGCATCGCCAGGCGGACCAGACGGTCGCGCGTCATGTCCAGCGGCGCGGAGTACTCGGCGCGCATCCAGGCGTGCGCGGCCGCTTCCGGGTCGGGCTCGCCGCGCAGATCCAGTTCGGCGATGTCGGCGTCCAGGGTCGGGTCGACGAGTTGATGGGGTTGTCCGTCGATGTCGACCAGGCGCACGAAACCGGTGCCGAACTCGCGACCGGTTTGCCGCACGGCCGCGGTCAGCAGCGCGTGGTCGATCGCGCCGCTGAGTTCGACGTACTGGGCGATGGAGATGGGGGTGTCGCCCGCGATGTGCTGGGCGAACCAGATGCCGCGCTGGGCGGCGGACAGGGGGAAAGGATCTTCGGGCGCGGTGTCGGACGCTCGCGAAGAAGGCTGGATCATGAGCTGACCTGCGTTTTCATACGTGGAGCCCGGTGTCCCCGACCGCTTGGTACTGCGCTCTGGGTTCCATTCTGAACCTGTGGGGACCAGACCGGAATGGGTTCAGGAGACCGCGCGCAGATCGATGCCGGACAGCGGGGCGTCCGAGCTCACCAGATAGCGCCGCAGGGTCGACCGATCGTCGAGCACCAGCCAGTCGACGGTGTCGGAGAGTTCGCCGCGGCGAGACCTGGTGGTGATCCCGAAACCCGTGTCCGACTGCTCCTCGGCACTCACCGGGACGGCGCCGATCTTGCGCACCGCGGCCTCGGCGACGACGGCCTCCACCCGTGGATCGACCGCGAGGGCGATCCGGTCGCCCGCGCCCGCACCACGGCCGAGCAGGAGCCGGGCCAGGCGGTTCGCCCAGCGGTCCAGGTCGGCGTCGGCGAGTCGGCCGTCGGCGATCGGTGCGCTCGAGCGGCGCGGCAGCTGGATGACGTTGTCGGCGGGTGCGGTGACCAAGGTGCTCATCGTGTTCCCCTCGAGGGCTTGTCAGCGGTGTTTTCGGTACACCTCCAATCTCGTCGCCCAGGGACCCCGCCGACAGCGACCCCAGCGGTGGGGCGCGCACTCCGAGGGGGATCGAATACCACCCCAAGGTGGGTGAACCGGATCGGTCGCGCACGAGACGCGCCGGAACCTGAAAGGTTGTCCCCGCCAACCGTTGCACCCGCGCGACCTGCGGAGGAAGATGGCGAGCGGCGCCTACGGCGCGCTGAATACGACACAGAGTAGGACCCGCGCGGAATGCTGCGGCCGCACGGTTTACGATCACTTCAACGCATGTCTGCTGCCCTTGTACGAGGCGCGGTCGGCTCTGCGAGTGACGTACAGGCATCTTCAGGAGGATCAGTGACTGCGGTAGAGCCCAGGCCAGTCCCTCAGTTGGAAGCGACTCGACCGTATCCGGCTCGGACCGGGCCGAAGGGCTCGTTCCTCTACAAGGCGGTCACCACCACCGACCCCAAGGTGCTCGGCACCATGTACCTGGTGACGGCGATCAGCTACTTCATGATCGGCGGCCTCATGGCGCTGCTCATGCGTGGCGAGCTCGCCCGTCCGGGTCTGCAGTTCCTGTCGCCGGAGCAGTTCAACCAGCTGTTCACCATGCACGGCACGATCATGCTGCTGTTCTACGCGACCGCGATCGTGTTCGGCTTCGCCAACATCATCCTGCCGCTGCAGATCGGCGCCCCCGACGTCGCCTTCCCGCGCCTGAACGCGTTCAGCTACTGGCTGTACCTGTTCGGCGCGACCATGGCGACCGCGGGCTTCGTGACCCCCGGTGGCGCCGCGGACTTCGGCTGGACGGCGTACGTGCCGCTCACCGACATCCTGCACTCGCCCGGTGTCGGCACCGACCTGTGGATTCTGGGTCTCGCCGTCTCCGGTCTGGGCACCATCCTCGGTGGCGTCAACATGCTCACCACCGTGGTCTGCCTGCGCGCGCCCGGTATGACCATGTTCCGCATGCCGATCTTCACCTGGAACATCGCGGTCACCTCGGTGCTCGTGCTGCTGGCGTTCCCGCTGCTCACCGCGGCCCTGTTCGGCCTGGCCTACGACCGCCACCTGGGCGGCCACATCTACGACCCGGCCACCGGCGGCATCCTGCTCTACCAGCACCTGTTCTGGTTCTTCGGCCACCCCGAGGTGTACATCATCGCGCTGCCGTTCTTCGGCATCGTCTCCGAGATCTTCCCGGTCTTCAGCCGTAAGCCGATCTTCGGTTACACCACGCTGGTCTACGCGACCCTCGGTATCGCCGCGCTGTCCATCGCCGTGTGGGCGCACCACATGTACGCCACCGGCGCCGTGCTGCTGCCGTACTTCTCGTTCATGACCTTCCTCATCGCGGTCCCGACCGGTGTGAAGTTCTTCAACTGGATCGGCACCATGTGGCGCGGTCAGCTGACGTTCGAATCACCGATGCTGTGGTCGATCGGCTTCCTGGTGACCTTCCTCTTCGGTGGTCTGTCCGGCGTCATCCTCGCCTCGCCGCCGCTGGACTTCCACGTCACCGACTCGTACTTCGTCGTCGCGCACTTCCACTACGTGCTCTTCGGCACCATCGTGTTCGCGACCTTCGCCGGTATCTACTTCTGGTTCCCGAAGATGACCGGCCGCATGATGGACGAGCGTCTGGCCAAGTGGCACTTCTGGGCCACCTTCATCGGCTTCCACACCACCTTCCTGGTGCAGCACTGGCTGGGCGCCGAGGGCATGCCGCGTCGCTACGCCGACTACCTGCCGAGCGACGGCTTCACCACGCTGAACACCATCTCCACCATCGGCGCGTTCATCCTCGGCGCCTCGATGCTGCCGTTCGTGTGGAACACCTTCAAGAGCTACCGCTACGGTGAGGTCGTCACCGTGGACGACCCGTGGGGTTACGGCAACTCGCTCGAGTGGGCAACCACCTGCCCGCCGCCGCGCCACAACTTCTACGAGCTGCCGCGCATCCGCTCGGAGCGTCCGGCGTTCGAGCTGCACTACCCGCACATGATCGAGCGCATGAAGCGCGAGGCGCACGTGGGTTGGGGCTCGGGCAAGCACAACGCCCACGCCGACGAACCCGTGCTGACGAAGTAGCAAGGAACCACCGAACGACCAGGGTGTGCACCTGCTGGGTGACCAGCGGGTGCACACTCTTTTTGTGGGTAAACGAACGGAGCAGATCGACTTGGCCGACACCACAGTTCTCGTGACCGTCACCGGCCCCGACCGACCCGGCGTCACCTCGGTGCTGCTGGCGGCGCTCTCGCGGCATCAGGTGAGCCTGCTGGACGTGGAGCAGGTGGTCATCCGGGGCCGACTCACCCTCGGCGTGCTGGTCTCGTGCCCGAACGACCCCGAGGCGCTGCAGGACGAGCTCGAAGAGGCGATGAACACCGTCGGCATGCAGGTCGACGTGTCGGTCGACGCGCAGATCGGCAAGCCGCCGATGTCGACCCACGCCGTCGTCGTGCTCGGTTCGCCGGTCACCGCGCACGCCTTCAGCGCGATCTCGCGGCTGCTCGCCGGGCTCGGCGCCAATATCGACACCATCCGCGGCATCGCCGACTACCCGGTGACCGGCATGGAGCTCATGGTGTCGGCGGCCGACTCCGGCGCCGACACCGATGCGCGACTGCGCACCGCGCTTGCCGATGTGGCCGTCGCCGAACAGGTCGACATCGCCGTGGAACGCGCGGGCCTGGCGCGGCGCGCCAAGCGGCTCATCGTGTTCGACGTGGACTCCACCCTCATCCAGGGCGAGGTCATCGAGATGCTCGCCGCGCACGCGGGCGTCGAGGAGCAGGTTCGCGAGGTCACCGAGGCCGCGATGCGCGGTGAACTCGACTTCGCCGAGTCGCTGCGGCAGCGCGTGGCCACCCTCGAGGGGCTCGACGAATCGGTGATCGAGGAGGTCGCCGACCGCATCGAACTCACCCCGGGCGCGCGCACCACCATCCGCACGCTACGCAGGCTCGGGTTCCGCTGTGGTGTGGTCTCCGGCGGGTTCCGGCAGGTCATCGAGCCGCTCGCGCACGAGCTGGAACTCGACTTCGTACAGGCCAACACCCTCGAGATCATCGACGGCAAACTCACCGGGCGGGTGACCGGCGAGATCGTCGACCGCGCGTTCAAGGCGACCGCGCTGCGCAAGTTCGCCGCCGACGCGGGCGTGCCGATGGAGCAGACCGTCGCCGTGGGTGACGGCGCCAACGACATCGACATGCTCAACGCGGCCGGGCTCGGTGTGGCGTTCAACGCCAAGCCCGCGCTGCGCGAGGTGGCCGATACGGCGCTGTCGCACCCGTACCTGGACGCGGTGCTGTTCATCCTCGGTGTGACGCGTGACGAGGTCGAAGCGGCCGACGCCCGCGACGGCGGTGTCCGCCGAGTTCCGCTGCTCGGCCGTTAGTTCCGGGCACGGCGGGTAATCCCAGCGCAGAAAGAACTTCGGCGTTGGGAGAGTCCGTGCGCAAATTCCTGCTCGTCCCGCTCGCCGTGGCCGGTCTGCTCACCGGCTGCGGCGACGACGAACCGATCCCCGACAGCATCGGATCGACGACGCTCACCCTGCCGAGCACCGCTCCGGCGGTCGCGAAACCGGCGGTCACCGTCGACCAGTCGGCCGCCGGTCGCACGGTGACCCTCGATGTGGGTCAGGAACTGCGGGTCCGGCTGCCCCAGGCCGCCGACTCGGACCAGGAATGGGAGCCGGTGAATCTCGACGAGGGCATCCTGGTCGCCGAGGAACCCGTGGCCGAGGGCCGGACGACGGTGTGGCCGTTGCGCGCGGTCGCCGAGGGGACGACGACGGTCGAGTTCACCTACGGGCAGCTCGAGGAGCCGCCGGTCCGGCCGGAGAGCACCTTCCTGGTGACGGTCGAGGTCTCCTAACGCGCACGGCTCGCTACGCTGGTTCGCACGTGTGGTGTCGATCGAATCGGGTGTGGTGTGGGTAGCGCGGAACTGAGCGGTGGGGATACCGAGGTGGAGGTCCGCGACGAAGCGGCCGAATTCGCTGTGCGGCACGCGGAATTGGCGCAGGGTTACGGCGGCACCGGCGACCCCGACGACCCGGCCATGGTGCAGGCGATGCAGATGGTGCTGCACATCCCCAAGGCCGAACCACCCGCGCGCAGTGCGCTACTGGCCGCCGCTGCCGCCGCCGCGGTCGCGGTGTGTCTCGACCCGCGTTCCGGGCCGGGCGGCGAATGGGGGGCGCGGTACCTGGCGTGGAAACGCTCGCGGATCAGGAAGGTGGCCCGCCGGGCGCGCGGTGCGCAATGGCTGGCGGCCAACGATGTCGACGGCGTGACCGTCGACATCGACGGTGCGCAGGCGCGGGCATTCGTCCCCGGCCCCGTCGGCGCGATCGACCCACGCATCCGCAAACTCCAGATCGGCGGAACCGACCTCGAACACGACGAACCGGGCCCACCCGACCCCGACCTGCCCGTGCTGTGGGTGAACAGCGCGCTGCGGATGTCGGTGGGCAAGGCCGCCGCGCAGGTGGGACACGCGAGCATGCTGCTGGCCGGCGCCATGCCGGTCGAAGCGGCCGCCGCCTGGGTCGAACGCGAATTCCGCTGCGCCGTGCGCGATGCCGACCCGCGGCAATGGTCCGAACTCGTCGCGCGGGTATCTGCGGGACGTGCTGTCGCCGTGCGTGACGCGGGCTTCACCGAGGTGGCCCCGGGCTCGATGACGGTGATCGCCGTGCCGTGAGACGTCCGACACGCGCGAGCGAATCGGACGGCTGTCGTTGCGGTTCGCGCGCGTCGTCGCGATGTTCGGGTGTACCGGCAGCATTGTGTGGGTAAGACCTATCGGATACCCGTCCGCAGCGAGAGACACACGGAGGTTCCGCCATGATGACGACAATCGCCGTGATCCTGATCGTCTGGGTCGCACTCGCGGTGCCGGTGTCGTTCCTCGCCGCCCGGATGCTGCGCAGCGACCTCGGCGCGTCGCGCGAAGCGGCGCGGCACCGAACCGACGAATCCCACCCGGGCCGGTCGTTCCGCTGAGGGCTCCCGTGGGCCAAGATGGAGCGCGTGTCGCAACCCGATCCAGATCTGCTCATCGACTTCTCCGACGTCACCATCCGCCGCTCGGGCCGAACGCTCGTCGGCCCGGTCACCTGGCAGGTCGAACTCGACGAACGCTGGGTGGTCCTCGGCCCCAACGGTGCCGGTAAGACCTCACTGCTGAGAATGGCTGCCGCCGAGGTCCATCCGACCGCCGGGACGGCGAACCTGTTGGGCGAGACCCTCGGTCGCGTCGACGTCACCGAATTACGCCCACGCATCGGCCTGTCCTCGGCGGCCGTGGCCAGCCGCATCCCCGTCGACGAGAAGGTCAGCGACCTGGTGGTGTCGGCCGGGTACGCGGTGCTCGGCCGCTGGCGCGAACGCTACGACGACATCGACACCGAACGCGCCGTCGACATGCTGGAAACCCTTGGCGCCGAACACCTTTCCGACCGCACCTACGGCACTCTCTCCGAGGGTGAACGCAAGCGGGTGCTCATCGCCCGTGCCCTGATGACCGATCCGGAACTGCTCCTGCTCGACGAACCGGCCGCGGGTCTGGACCTCGGTGGACGTGAGGAACTCGTCGAACGGCTCGGTGACCTGGCCGCCGATCCGGATGCGCCTGCCATGGTCCTGGTGACCCACCACGTCGAGGAGATACCGCCGGGGTTTACTCATGCGCTGCTGCTCAAGGAGGGTGAGGTGGTCGGTCAGGGATTGCTCGAGGACGTGCTCACGGCAGACAATCTGAGCAAGGCGTTCAGTCAGGCCATCGCGCTGGACCGGGTCGACGGGCGCTGGTTCGCGCGGCGTGCGCGTCGTTCGGGTGGGCATCGGCGTCGGAACTGATCGGCGCTGTCGGGCTGTCGCGCCAGGGTCTTGTGGTATTGCGCCCACGGAGGTACTGGG
>NZ_BDBD01000006.1 GCF_001612805.1 Nocardia coubleae NBRC 108252 | reverse complement strand
CGGCTGGAAGGCGGTAGGTGGCGGACTTGAGTAGTGCCGCGGGGCTGGATGTGCGGTAGGCGGTGGACTCGAGTGGTGCCGTGCGGGCTGGAGTGCGGTAGGCGGTGGACTTGAGTGGTGCCGCTTTGGCTGGGAGTGCGGTAGGTGGCGGACTCGGGTGGTGTCGCTTTGGCTGGGAGTGCGGTAGGTGGCGGACTCGGGTGGTGTCGCTTTGGCTGGGAGTGCGGTAGGTGGCGGACTCGGGTGGTGCCGCTTGGCTGGGAGTGCGGCAGGCTGCGGACTCGGGTGGTGTTTTGTGGGCTGGGAGCCTGGTGGGTGGCGGACTCGGGTAGTGCCGGGCGGGCAGCGGGAGACCCGTGGGTGGTGGGCTCGAGTGGTGTTTTGTGGGCTGGGAGCCCGGTAGGCGGCGAACTCGAATGGCGTCGGGCGGGCTGTGGGAGCCCGGTGGATGGCGGACTCGAGTGATGCTGGTGGGTGGCTGACTTGAGTGGTGCCGGGGGGCTGAGGAGCCTGGTAGGTGGCACACCGGGAGCGGGTTTGGGCTGTTGTTGGAGCGGACCCGGTGGTGAGGGTGGCTTCGGGTCGGTTGCTCGGGGTGGACCGGTGGGTGGACCGGTCGGTCGCATCACGGACCAAGCAACGGTTAGGGTGCGTAAGGATCGGGGACCGGCCGTGCGGTGTGGTCGGGGTCTGTCGCGTATCGATCGGCAATGGTGCTGGTCGTGGAGAGGAACGGCTATGAGCGAGTCCGTGGTGCGGGCGCGGGATGCGTCGACGGTGATGCTGGTGCGCGACGGTGTGCGCGGCATCGAGGTTTTCCTGCAGCAGCGGGTGAGCGGGATGGCGTTCGCGGCGGGGGTCACCGTGTTCCCGGGCGGCGGGGTCGATCCGGCCGACGGCACGGCCGACATCGCCTGGACCGGGCCCGAACCCGCCTGGTGGGCACAGCGATTCGGCACCGACGAGCAGTCCGCGCAGGCGCTGGTGGCCGCGGCGGTGCGCGAGACGTTCGAGGAGTGCGGTGTGTTGCTCGCCGGCCCGACCGTCGACACCGTGGTGTGCGATTCGACGGTCTACCGGGAGGCCCGTGGTCGGCTGGAGCGGCGCGAGATCTCGCTCGCGGGCTTCCTGGCCGCCGAGGGCCTGGTGCTGCGCGCCGATCTGCTGCGTCCGTGGTCGAACTGGATCACGCCCGAGGCCGAACCGCGCCGCTACGACACCCGGTTCTTCGTGGCGGTGCTGCCGGAGGGGCAGATCGCCGACGGTGCGACCTCCGAGGCCGCGCACGTGCGCTGGCAGACACCGGTCGAGGCGCTCGAGAGCTGGCGTGCGGGCGAGCACGTGCTGATGCCGCCCACCTGGTCGCAACTCGACGCCCTGTGCGAGTTCGCCGACACCGCCGCGGTGTTGGCCGCCCAGCGGCCGATCGCGCCGATCATGCCGAGGTACTCGCCGGGCGCCGACGGTCGTCCGCTGTCGGACTTTCCCGACAACGAACGGTATTTCGACCAGCTCCCGGACGTGGACGCGCTGCGCGGCCGGTAGGTTTGGCGCCATGGCCGAATTCGTCACCCTCGAGCTGCCCGCCGAGCCCTCCGCTCGCGGCGTCGCGCTGCTGCGCATCGATCGTCCGCCGCTGAACCTCGTCGACGCCCAGCTGGCCCGCGAGGTCGCGGCGGCCGCGCGCACGGTCGCCGACCACCCGGGGGTGGCCGCCCTGATCGTCTACGGCGACGAGCGGGTGTTCAGCGCGGGCGACGAGATGCGTGAGCTCGCCGAGCTCGACTCCGGCCAGGCCGCCGCCATGGCCGCCGACCTGCAGGCCGCCCTCGGCTGCCTCACCCGCGTGCCGCAACCGACCGTGGCCGCCATTGCCGGCTATTGCCTCGGTGCGGGACTCGAGCTGGCGCTCGGCGCCGACCACCGCATCGTCGGCGACAACGTGAAGCTCGGTTTCCCCCAGATCAAGGCCGGTCTGATCCCGCTGTCCGGTATCCGCAGGCTCTCGCTGCTGATCGGCCAGAGCCGTGCCAAGGACCTCGTCTACACCGGCCGTTTCGTCGACGCCGAGGAAGCCGCGACACTCGGCCTGGTCGACGAAGTGTGCCCCCCCGACGACGTGCTCACCGCCGCCCGCCGCTGGGCCGACCAGTTCGTCACGGCCGCCCCCCGCGCCCTCGCCGCCGCCAAAGCCGTCTTCGAAGCGGGCCCCCACGCCCACTCGACCGCCGTCACCGAGTGGTCGGCCCTCTTCGACACCGACGACACCCGCACCGGCACCCGATCCTTCGCCGCCGACGGCCCGAACAGCGCCGTATTCACCGGACGCTGACTCTGGACCGGTCAGTCGACCAGCAGGAATGACGCGAAACAAGACCGGCGATTGCGTGCTGAGGGTCTCCTATTACTCTTGCGTGTTATGACGGTTCACCCCGATGATCCGGCGCCGAACCCGCACGCCACCGAGGCCGAGGTCGAAGCAGCGCTGAAGGACACCAAGCTCGCCCAGGTTCTGTACCACGACTGGGAAGCCGAGACCTACGACGACAAGTGGTCGATCTCCTACGACGAGCGCTGTATCGACTATGCCCGCGGCCGCTTCGACCTGGCGGTCGGCCCCGCCCCGCTGCCGTACGAGCGGGCGCTCGAACTCGGCTGTGGCACGGGGTTCTTCCTGCTCAACCTGATGCAGGGCGGGGTGGCCAAGACCGGTTCGGTCACCGACCTCTCGCCGGGCATGGTGAAGGTGGCACTGCGCAACGCCGAGCACCTCGGCCTCGACGTGGACGGCCGGGTCGCCGACGCCGAGACCATCCCCTACGAGGACGACACCTTCGACCTGGTGTGCGGGCACGCCGTGCTGCACCACATCCCGGATGTGGAGCTGGCGCTGAAGGAATGCCTGCGCGTGCTCAAGCCGGGCGGGCGTTTCGTGTTCGCCGGTGAACCGACCACCGTGGGCAACTTCTACGCCCGCAAGCTCGGTCAGCTCACCTGGAAGGTGACCACCGAGGTCACCAAGCTGCCGTTCCTGTCGGGGTGGCGTCGTCCGCAGACCGAGCTGGACGAGTCGTCGCGCGCCGCCGCGCTCGAGGCCGTCGTCGACCTGCACACCTTCGACCCCAGTGACCTGGAGAAGATGGCGAAGTCGGCCGGTGCCGTCGACGTGAAGGCCACCACCGAGGAATTCGCCGCCGCCCTGTGGGGCTGGCCGGTGCGTACGTTCGAGGCGGCCGTCCCCGACGAGAAGCTGACCGTCGGGTACCGCATGGCCCAGTACCGTGCCTGGCTCGGCCTGAGCTGGTTCGACGAGAACGTGCTGCGCAAGGTGGTTCCGCGCGAGTTCTTCTACAACGCGATGATCACCGGCGTGAAGCCGGGCGCGGCGCAGAAGTAGGTGGGATACCGCTTCGGCCGCGACGATGTCGCCTTCCTCGGCAGCGCGGCGGGACGTGCCGCGCTCGCCGAGGTCGACCGGCTGGAGCTGACGGCGGCGACGCACCTGCGCGATATCGAGCAGGTGCGTCGCTCGTTTCCCGAGCACGGTGCCGCCTTGATCGAGACCGTGCGGTTGCGGCGCAAGGCGCTGGCGAAGCTGCCCGCGGCGGGGGAGTGGCTGTTCACCGACGACGCGCTGCAACAGGCCACCCCCGCACTCGTCGCCCGGCATCGGGCCGCGCGGTTGGCCGGCCGTGCCGTGCACGACGTGACGTGCTCGATCGGTGCGGAACTGGCCGAGTTGGCGATGGTGTGCCCCGTGGTGGTCGGCAGCGATCTCGACGACGTGCGGCTGTCGATGGCCGCCCACAATCTGGGGGTCGTCCCCCTCTCGACGCCGGGGCCAGGATCAGTCGGCGCGTACCCGTCGGACTGTGGTGGCACTCATTCTGGCGGTGTCGTACCGCCGCCTGTGGCTGATCGCGGGCCGGACAGCGGCGGACAACCCGCAGCGATCATGCGGGTCGGTGTCCGAAACATTGTGCTGGCCAAGGCCGACGCCCTTGTCCCGACGACCCGCGGCACCGTCGTCATCGCCGATCCGGCTCGCCGAGCCGACGGCCGCCGCACCTACGACCCCGCCAAACTCCAACCCCCGCTGCCCGACTTGCTCACTGCCTACGCGGGCCGCGACATCGCCGTGAAGTCCGCGCCTGGCCTGGACTTCGACCGGCTCGGGTGGGACGGGGAGATCGAGATCGTCTCCCTCGACGGCGCCGTGCGCGAAGCGTGCCTGTGGTCGCCCGGCCTCACCGAACCCGGCATCACCCGCCGCGCCACTGTCCTCGATTCTCGCGGTGGCGCAACAACTCTCACCGATGCCGAGCCCGACGACATTCCCGAACAAGCGCCTGGTGAGTGGATCATCGACCCCGACGGTGCCGTCGTTCGCGCTGGTCTCGTTCGCCACTACGCCGCGAAACACGGCCTCTGGCAGCTGGATCCGCACATCGCCTACCTCACCGGCGATACCGTGCCCGCCGGCATGCGCGGCTTCCGCATCGAAGACCGCTTCGATCTGCGTGAGAAGACCCTCCGTCAGGAACTGGCCCGCCGCGACTGCGGTGCCCTGGAAATCCTGGTCCGAGGCGTCGACGTCGATCCGGATGCCTTGCGCAAGAAGCTCAAACTTCGCGGCAACCGGCCCTTCACCCTGGTTGTCACCCGAATAGGCCGCAACGCCACAGTTTTCCTCTGCACCGCACAGGCGGCCCAGCTTTCCTGACACACCGCACCGCTACGGGGCCACGACTCGGTGCGGTTCGCCCGAATCAGGCCTCCATCTTCTTCACCACGCGCTGCACGGTGAGCCAGGTGCGCGTGGTGATGTCCTTGCCGTAGGTCTTCTCCAGCCGGGCCATGAAATCGGGCGTCTTGCCGGTGCTGTTGTCGATCACGGTGAGGAACGCTCGTGCGCCGGGGTCGTAGCCGATGACGCGGGTGAGCGGGTCGTCGGTGAACGCGGACGTATCGGCTTCGCGCATGGTGTGTTTGAAGAAGGTGACGGTGAGATAGGAACCGCGCTCGTGGGTGAGGCCCTCGAACGGGTCGCGATCGAGCAGCGCACGCAGTTCGGGGTGGCAGCGCACGATGGTGCCGCCGGGGATACCGAGCTCGGTCGCGAGCGCCTGCTGAATGCGGTCTTCGAGATCGCCGCGGTCGTCGTCGGTGCGGAACACCACGTTGCCGCTGCTCAGCACCGTCGCGACGCCCTCGAAACCGAGCCCTTCGAAAACCCCGCGCAACTTGTCGTTGCGCATGTTCGGGTTGGTCGGCATGATCCCGCGCAGCAGCGCCGCATAACTGTCCACGTCGCGACCGTACCGACCGTCACCGACAGGAACGGTCCTGTCGGCGGAGTGTCGTTCAGGCTTGGGCGCCCGCGTTCTTCTTCCGTTCGATATCGGCCAGCGCCGCCAGGTAGGCCTCTCGTTCGGCGGCACCGGCGTCCCAGGCCACCTTGCGGTTCTTCACGACCTTGGCGGGCGCGCCGACGGCGATGCTGTAGTCGGGAACGTCGCCGCGCACCACCGCGTGCGCGCCGAGCACGCAGCCGCGGCCCACCCGGGTGTCGCGCAGGACGGTCACCTTCGCGGCGATCCAGGTGTCGGGGCCGATCCGCACGGGGCTCTTCACGATGCCCTGGTCCTTGATGGGCAGCGTGATGTCGTCCATCTTGTGGTCGAAGTCGCAGATGTAGCACCAGTCGGCGACCAGCGTCGACTCACCGATCTCGATGTCGAGGTAGGTGTTGACCACGTTGTCCTTGCCGAACACGACCTTGTCGCCGATGCGCAGCGAACCCTCGTGGCAGCGGATGGCGTTGCCGTCACCGATATGTACCCAGCGCCCGATTTCCATGCGCGCCAATTCGGGGGTGGCGTGGATTTCCACATTGCGGCCGAGGAACACCATTCCGCGCAGCACGATGTGTGGATTGGTGAGCCGGAATTTGAACAGGCGGTAATAACGCACGAGGTACCAGGGGGTGTAGGCGCGATTGGCGAGCACCCAGCGCAACGAATCCCTGGTCAGAAAACGCGCCTGCTGCGGATCGCGGCGGCGTGATCCACGCCAGCGCGCGCTCAGCGGCGCGCCCCACATGCTCGTCACGAACTACTCTCCCTCTTCCGACCTCGACGGCGTCCACCGGGTGAGCCCCGGGGATTCGGTCATCGGGTACACAGAGTACTTTCGCAGGGCACACTTACCGTGCCATACCCCGATCCTCGGCCCGATTACCCAGGAGATCAGCAGGTGCGAACTCGGACTCGCGTCGCCGCCTCGCTCGCTGCCGCCGGTGTGGTGGCGCTGGCCGGTTGCGGCACCGATGTGGACGACATCACCGTCGGCTCCGGAAAGGGTTGGCCCGCAGCCCATCACGACGGCCGCAACAGCGCCGCGAGCCCGGTGAGCGGTGCGTCGGCGATGACGTTGAGCTGGTCGCGGCCGGTGGGTGGGCCGATCGCCCAGCCGGTGACGATCGGCGGCGAGGGTCAGCTGTTCGTCACCACAAGCACCGGCAACTGCGCGGTGTTCTCCTATCAGATGCAGACAGGCCGCAAACGGTTCTGCAACCCGCTCGGTCCGTCGACGATCGAGGCGCCCACCGTGGTCGACGGCATCAACAATGTCTACGTCGGCGACGACGGCGCGGTGAATTCGTTCAACTACCTCGGTCAGCCGCGTTGGCGCACCCCCGTCGCCGGGGTGCCGGTGGCGATCCAGTTCACCGGTGACGGCCGCGTGCTCACGGTGACCCAGTCCGGCCAGGTCGACGTGCTCAGCCGCCAGACCGGCGAACGCGAGGTGCCGACCCTGCAGCTGCTCGGCGAACCCGACTTCCTGAAGTACCCCGGCCTGACCCGCCCCGCCTCCGGTGACGGCCTCGACGACTGCCAGGTCGGTGGCCCGCGCTGCGCGGTCGCCAACACCACCGCCGTCGACCCCGAGACCGGCCGTTTCTTCGTCACCGTGTGGGAACCGGGCAAGCCGATGGCCTCGCTGCGGGCGATGTCCTACGCCGACGGCACTGTGACGCAGCTGTGGAGCGCCGACATGCTCACCGACGGCAGCGCGACCAGCCCGGCCCTGTCGGCCGACGGCGCCACGGTGTACGTCGGCGACAACAGCGGCCGCCTGATCGCGGTGAACACCGAGGACGGCAGCACCCGCTGGACCCACGCACTCGGCTGGACCCCGCGCGGCCGCATCGCCCTGGTCGACGACCTGATCCTCCCGTCCGGCGACGACGGCTACCTGGCCGCCATCCGCGATCACGGCGACCGCGCCGACCGTGCCTGGGAACGCAAGGACCTGGCCCAGCGCGGCACCCCCGCCCTGACCTCGGGCGAGATCGGCTACACGGTCGCCGCCATCGGCGCGGGCCTGAACCTCATCACCTTCGACACCACCACCGGCACCACGATCGACTCCGATCCGCTGCCGAACGCCACCGGCACCACCACCGGTACCTCGATCGGGCCCGAGGGTCAGGTCGTCGTCGCCACCCGCCTCGGCGAGATCTTCACCTTCACCCCGGACGCGTAGCTCAGTACGGGTTCGCCTGCGCGGTGAAGCGCGGGTTCAGCTCGCCGGCGAGGGCGCGGGGGAACGAGACGCGCGTGGGGTCGCCGTCGGCGGTGTAGCGCTGGTCGGGGTGGGCGGCGAGGTGATCGAGCCAATGGGCCGAGTCGAAGGGCACCGCACCTCGGCCGGAACGGATGCGTGGCACACCGGCCGGGTCGAGCCCGGCGTAGGGCGCCGGGGCCGGATTCGAGCCGACGAGCATCACGGCGTCGAAGGTGTAGGCGGTGCCGTCCCAGCTGCCCGCTGTGGTCAGGGACCGGTTGTCGGGGTGGATGCCGAGGGGTAGCGCCATCGTCCGCACGGTGGCGCCCGGCGCGGCGGCCGTCACCGCGCGCACGTTCTCGGCGAACTCGCGTTGCACGCTGTTGTCGTCCAGCGTCGACAGGTTCGGGTGCGTGGCCGTGTGGGCGCCGATCTCGTGACCGTTGGCCGCCAGCCAGGGCAGGGCGCGCGGATCGCCTTGGAACGGTTCGTTGTTCACGTAGAAGGTGGCGACCGGGCGGAAATCGGGGTAGCGCGCGCCGAATTCGGCGAGGATGCCTGCGGCGCTGTCGGGTGCGACGGCGCCGGAGTCGGTGAAGGCGAGCTGGCTGGTGGTCGAATCGTCGAAGGTGAGGACCACCGGGTGGGTGCCCGCGGGGAGGTCGAGGCGGCCGGACACATAGTCGGCGGCGGTCACCGGGCGGTAGCCCTCGCGGTAGAGGCGTTCGAGTTCGTCGCGGAATTCGGCTGGGGTCTGGTCGTATTCGCCCGCCGGGTTCGCCGAAATCTGGTGATACATCAACACCGGAACGAGACCGAGCTCGTTGGCGCCGACTTCGGCCGGGTTCGGGGGTGCCGCCGTGGTGCTGTGGGCGGCGGGTGGGTCGACCGAGGCCGCTTCGGTGCTCGTGTCCGTGCACGCCGCGAGGGCGGTGGTCAGCGCGAGGATCGGCAGAAGTCGCGAAAGTGCAGGAGAACCACCTGTCATCAATGCGATATTACGCGGCGGCCTCGGTTTACAGTTGATCTACCGATACCCGCCACATCCGTGTCGGAACCGCGAAATAGTTGGCGTGTCAACAGTATTGGAAGGCGGTGTTGGCGTTGGGGTTCTCATTCCGTTCGGCCGTCCGGTGGCGGTGGACGAGCACCGTCGTCGGAGTCGGCCTGGCGATCGTCGTGGTCGCGCTCGTGGCCGGATTCGCGTTGAGTAGATCGGCCGTGGTGCCGCTCGCCGACACCACGCCACCGACGCTGACTGTGAACCCCGCCGACCCGGTGACGTCGTACCGGTCGCCGGTGATGGTGCGCGGCACCGCCGTCGACGCCGTTCGGGTCTCCATCGGCGCGGAATCGGTGACACCCGCCGAAGACGGGTCGTTCGAGTTCGCGGTGCCGTGGGCGCCCGCCTTCGACGTGGTCGCGGCCGACGACGCAGGCAACTCGGCCAGCAGCACCGTCGTCACCGCGCGGACCCTGCCGAGGATGCGGGCGGTGCACGTCACCGCACACGCCTGGTCGCACGACGGGCTGCGTGAATCCGTCCTCGACCTCGCGCGCCAGGGACGCATCGACACCGTGCAGCTCGACATCAAGGACGAGGACGGCGTTGTCGGCTACGACTCGCAGGTGCCGCTCGCCCGGGAGTCCGGTGCCGCCACGAACATCTACGACGCGCCCGCCGCGATTCGGCAGTTGCACGACATGGGTGTGCAGGTGGTCGGGCGTATCGTCGCGTTCCGCGATCCGACTCTGGCATCGTGGGCGTGGCACAGCGGGCGCAACGACTGGGTGGTCCAGAACCCTTCCGGCCAACCGTATTCCAGCCATTACGGGCCGATCGCCTTCACCAATTTCGCCCATCCCGACGTGCGCCGCTACAACATCGACCTGGCCGTGGAAGGCGCGCGGCTCGGGTTCGACGGCATCATGTACGACTACGTCCGCCGTCCCGACGGCAGCCTCACGAGCATGACCTTCACCGGCCTCACCGACACGCCGTCGGTGGCGATCGCGGCCTTCCTCGCCGAGAGCAGGCACCCGGTGAACAGCGCGGGCGCCCACCAGAGCGCCGCCGTCTACGGCATCGCCTCCACCCGCCCCGACCAGATCGCCCAGGACATCCCCCTCATCGCCCGCCACGTCGACTTCGTCGCCCCCATGATCTACCCCTCCCACTGGAACCCCGGCGAATACGGCGTCGCCAACCCCAACGCCCAGCCCTACGACATCGTCTACCGCTCCCTCCAGGACTTCATCACCCAGACCAAGGGCACCAACGCAGGCGTCATCCCCTGGCTCCAGGACTTCTCCCTCGGCGTCACCTATGGCGACGCCGAAGTCAAAGCCCAGATCGACGCCACCCGCGCCGCCGGTATCGACGGGTTCTTCTTCTGGAACGCCGCGACCCGCTATCACGGAGGTGGGATCCACCCGGCGTGACAGCGGGTCGACGACGTCGGATCAAGCCTCGGCCTGACCGATATCGGCTTGCCGTGGCGCGGCGGGAACCCATTCGCGCAGCGGCTGAACCACTGTCCCGTAGAAGGTGTCGGTCGCGGAGGTGACGCTCGAGATGAAGCTCGCCGCGGTTCCGGCGCGACGGTTGCCCATCGGGAAGCTCTGTTCGAGTGTGAACGACACGATCGAGCCGGTTCGTCCCTCGATGAGCGACTTCGGGTTCGCCCGTACGACGTCGAGCAGTTCGCAGCTCTCGGTGCCGCGTTCGGAGAACACGGCCTCCACCTGCACCCGGCCCGGTGCCTCGGCGAGCTGCTTGATCAACCAGGACACCCGGCGCGCCGAGGTGCCTTCGTCGGGGGCGGCCATCGCGATGCGGCAGCGCACCTTGTTGGTGCGCACGTCGGCGACCACCGTAAGATCGCCGACGGTGTCGGGGATGCGCAGTACCGCCTCGAAGCAGCCGTCGGCGGCCAACCGTTCGGCGACGGCCGCGGCCCTGGCTGCCGGATCGGTATGGAACTTGCGCGGCAGAATGTGTTTGACCTCGACGCCGAGTTCGGCGGTGAGCCGCAACGCGAGATGCCTGCACAGCGAGACCCAGGTATCGGCGACGGTCAGCGCCTTCTGATCGCCCGCGCGCAACGTGCCCGCCATGACCGCGTCCCGCACGACGACCCAGTGCCTGCCCATGTCGACGAATTCCGCCGCGCCGGAACGGGGATGGTCGAGGTAACGCAGGAACTCGCCGAGAACCCAGGTCTGTAGCGGGTCGTCGATACTGCCGTGCGAGAGCAACATGCGTGCCTCGTGCGCCACCTCCGCCCACGACAGGTGCCGCAGGGCGACCTTCGTCAGCTTGCGGCGGTCGACCTGGACCGGCAGTTCGCCCGGGCCGGCCGGGATATCGTTGGACAGGCTGACCACGACGTCGTACTTGCGGCGTCGCGCGACATCGAGATAGCTCTCGAGCTGGTCTTTCCTGAGCTTGCCGTTCCCGGTCTTCACCTCGAGCAACCCGGTCCACTGCTTGCTGCCCCGGCTCACCCGCAGCACGGCATCGGGCACCACCGTCGAATCGCCTGCCTCGTACTGCACTTCGATATAACCCTCGAAGGCACCGACCGGTGCACCCATCCTCGCGCAGACCGCCCGCGCGAAGGGGCGCACGGCCTGCATCGTCGCGACGAGCGCCGAAGTGGTACGCCGTTCCTGTTCCTCGCCTGCGCCGATGCCGAAGACCGAGAACAGCCGGGCGGGCTGCCAGGCGTCGGATTCGGCCTGGCGGAACTCGATCGGCTTCGACTTGCGCACCGGCCGCTTGGCGGTGCGTACACCACGTGCGGGCGCGGCGGCGGGCGCCGGCTCGGTGACAGTGGTCGCGGGCGCGTCGTGAACCGGTTCGGCCGCTGGCTCGTCGTCGTCGATCGACACACCGAAATCCGTTGCCAGTCCGGCCAGTCCGGATTCCCAGCCCTGTCCGACGGCGCGCACCTTCCAGACGCCTTCGCGGCGGTAGACCTCGCCGAAGACGAAGGCCGACTCGGTGTCGGCATCGGCAGTCACGTATTCGGCGAGAGAGCGGCCCGCCGCGTCGATCACATGCAGGGCGAGCTTGCCGAGTGTGCCGAAGGTGCCGGTGCCGACGCTACCCGCCAGCGCGACGGTGTGGATGCCGGTGGGAAGTGCGGAGAGGTCGATCGAAATCCTGGCCTGCCGGCCTTCGTCCGTCACGCTCGTTCCGAGGAATCTGACCGAGCCTTCGGGAGATTCGGGCTGGTTGTAGAAGACGAAATCGGCATCGGAGGCGACGCGGCGGTCGGCGCCGAGTAAGAGTGCCGAGGCGTCGAGTTCGACAGTCGGCTCGGGCCAGCCGATGACGATGTCGACGCGTTCGACATCCGTCGGTAATGCGATGTTCTGGCCCTTGGACAACAGCGGAGACGACACAGCAGCTCACCCTTCGAGGCTCGGCACGACGATCACCGCAAGGCGAATACGGCCGACCGGCCGCCGACCCCCTTGCCGCACACCGCGATTCAGCGGTGGCCGAAGGGTGTCGGCCGCGAACCCCGAACTGTTACACAGCTCACGTTTAGAACTTCAACGCATTAGAAATCGGTCGGCGTCATGTGCGTGCCGAAGCGACGTCTACTTCGGATCCCGTTCCGGGAGAGGACGTTCGGGGATGGTGGGGCGGCCGAGAGGGGTGCGGACCCGGCGCTTGGCCGTGGTGTAGACCTGGGTGGTTTCGGCGGCCACCACGTCCCAGGCGAAGTCGGCGGTGAGGCGTTCGCGGGCGGTGTAGGCGCGGTCCTGGGCGGTGAGCGGGTCGTCGAGGACGGCGCGGGTGGCGTCGACCAGGCCGTCGATGTCGGCGGGGGCGAAGGAGGCGCCGGTGACGCCGTCGATCACCGCTTCGCCGAGTCCGCCCGCGGTGGAGGCGATCAGGGGTACGCCGGCGGCGGCCGCCTCGAGGGCGACGATGCCGAACGGTTCGTAGCGGCTGGGCAGGACGATGGCGTCGGCGCCGTGCAACCAGCCGAGCAGTTCGGTGTGGCCGAGATTGCCGACGAAGTTGACGGCGCGCGCCACCCGGTGCACGCGAGCACGTTCGCGCAGCCAGTCGAACTGAGTGCCGATCCCGGCGACGGTGAGGGTGGTTCCGGGATGCGCGCGCCGGATCCTCGGCAGCGCGGCGATCGCGTCCTGCACACCCTTCTCGTACTCGAGCCTGCCCACATACAGCAGCCGGGGCGGTCCGGAACGGGGTGCGCGCGGCCGGAACGTCCACGACGTGACGTCGATACCGTTGCGGATCACCGTGATCGGGGGAAGTTCGGGCCCGTAGAGCCGCTCCACCTCGTCCTGCATGGACGTCGAGCAGGTGATGAGCTGATCGGATTCGTTGGCGAGCCACCACTCCACCGAATGCACCTGCCGGTTCACCCGCCCCGACACCCAGCCGCTGTGGCGCCCGGCCTCGGTGGCGTGAATGGTCGACACCAGCGGCACGTCGTAGAACTCGGCCAGCGCGATCGCCGGGTGGGCGACGAGCCAGTCGTGGGCGTGCACCACATCGGGCGTCCAGCCGTCACCGACGCCGGGTTTGCCGAGCGCGACGCCCGCGCGCACCATCGCGTGCCCCATCGCCAGCGTCCAGGCGAGCATGTCCTCGCCGAAGTCGAAGCACGGCGGGTCCTCGGCGACCGCGACGACGAGAACACCGTCGGCGATATAGGAATGGGTCGGGTGGGTGAGCGAATCGGTGCCGGTCGGCCTGCGGGCGAGCACAACCACTTCGTGCCCGGCCGCGGCCAGTTCGACGGCCAGGTGATGCACATGCCGACCGAGCCCACCGACCACGACCGGCGGGTACTCCCACGACACCATCAAAATCTTCATGACGATCCTTCGGCGACCGACGGGACGGCGGTCGGCAACCGCCGTGCGTCCAGACCTGGGAAGAGTCCGTCGGCCGCGCTCCATCCTGCCGCGAGACGGGTCGCTTTGGCGAACTGACCGGCCCCGATCGCCTCCGCGAGTTCCCGCACCGCATGCGCGTGTTCGTGGGCGCGGTCGCGCGCGTAGCCCGCGGCGGAGTCCTTGCTCACCATGAACGCCCAGTCGCTGGACACCGTGAGGATCGCTTCGCGCAGCAATTGGTCGGCGACCGGATCGCGCAACGCACCGTCGCGGCGCACCTTGTCGAGGGTGTCCAGCGCCAGCCGAACCACGTCGGCATTGAGCTCGACGAGGTCGGCCACCTGATCGCCCGCCCACACCCGCCAGTCCTTGCCTGAACCCCACGACGAGTCGTTGAGCTGCACGGGTTCGCCCACGAACCCGTTCGCCCTGGCATCGGCGAGGGTGCCGACGGTGACCCCGGCCTCGGGCAACGCGCGCAGCACCTGCTCGAGCCACTGCGGTCCCTCGTGCCACCAGTGGCCGAACAGTTCGGTGTCGAACGCGGCGACCACGAGCGCGGGCCTGCCGATCCGTTCGGACTCCTCGATCAGCCGCGCGCGCACGGTCTCGACGAAGTCGGCGACATCGCGGGTGACGGCCTCGGCGGCGAGTTCGGGATCGTAAGGGGCCTTGTCAGGACCGGCCACCGTTTTGCCGGTGACCCGCGACGGCTTGAGTCCCGTCGCATGGTCGTAGTGGTGGAAATCGCGGTACGCGCTCTGCCCCGGATAACCCTGTTTGGGCGACCACACGCGGTAACTCACCTGCAGATCGCGACCGAAGGCGACCACATCGGCGTCGCGCACCGGCCTGCCGAGGCTGGTGTCGCCGCGCAGCGACGGTCCGTCGACCATGAAATGCGTCACACCGGCGGCGTCGTAGCCGAGTTCCATGCCCGGCGTGTAACCGCATTCCGGCGCCCAGATTCCCGTGGGGGTGGTGCCCCAGCGCAACCGCGCGTCGGCGAGGCCTTCGGTCAGCTGGTACTGACGCAGGCGCGGGTCGAGCAGCGGCTGGAAGGGATGCGCGAGCGGACCGCCGAGCAGTTCGATGGCGTCGGCATCGATCAGCGAACGCCAGACCGGCGCGCTGCCGTGCCGCCAGTCCTGCTCGAAATCGGCGAGAGCCGTTGCGGCGAGCCGATGTTCGTGCCTGCCGAGCGCCACATTGCCCGCCATGGATGCCTCGTCGGCGCGCAACTGCCAGTTGCCGAGCCAGTGATGCATGCCCGCCAGGCAGTGCGGGTCGTCGAGCTGGGCGGCGAGAACGGGGGTGATCCCCAGGCTCAGCAAATGTGAGCGACCTTCGGCGGCAAGGGTTTTCAGCACCCGGACCAGGGGAAGATAGGACGCGGCCCAGGACTGGTACAGCCATTCCTCACCCACCGGCCAGCGCCCGTGATGGGCCAGCCAGGGCAGATGCGAGTGCAGGACCAGCGTGAACTGGCCCGGGACGGAGCGAGAATCTGTCAACGCCTTGCCTTCTCGGCGATCGCGACCAGGTCCAGGCTGGCATCGATATCGCCTTCACGCAGGTCGAAATCGTCGATGGTCACGGCGGCGACGTCGGCGGTGAGGTCGGCGGGCCAGGGCTCACCGGCGAGGGCGCGCTCGATCTGGGCGTCGATGAACGACCCACCGTGCTTGGCGTCCAGCGCTTTCAGGGCCTCGCCGTGGTGCACGCCGAGCATCCGCGACACCGTGAAACCGGCCTCGACCAGCAGCTCGGTGAGTTCGGCTGCGTTGAGTTCGCGCGTGTGGAACGGGTTGAGCGGGGTGTCGCGACCGGGGGAGAAGGTGATGCGGTTCGGGGTGCTGATGAGCAGCCGTCCGCCCGGGCGCAACACGCGCAGGCATTCGCGCAGGAACTGAGCCTGGTCCCACAGATGCTCGATGACCTGGAAGTTCACCACCACGTCGACCGATTCGTCGTCGAGCGGGAGGTCGGCGAGATTGCCCTGGATCATCTCCACGCGCGGGTAGCGCGCGCGCACGTGCGCGACGGCACCCTCGTCGTAGTCCACGCCGATCACCCGCTGGGCGACCCCGGCGATCATGTCGGCGCCGTAGCCCTCGCCCGAGCCCGCCTCGAGCACGGTCTTGCCCGCGCAGTGCTCCAGCAGCCGGGCGTAGGCGATCTCGTGCCGACGGAACCAGTAGTTCTCCTCGGCGATACCCGGCACCGTCCGCTCACCGGTCAGCGGCAGTGGGTCATGTGTTGCGTCCACCGGTGCGGCAGGGATCACAGCCTCGCTCATGGCCTCGACGTTACTGGTACCGATGGTCCGCTCCTGAGCCAGGGACCTGTTGCGCAAGTAGGTTACCCACCGGTAACTTAGCGTAGGGTACTGTTCCCCTCTGAGCACCCACACGGACGTACGGCCCAGCTCGTGCGGCCCACCACTCACGTGTAACCCAGAAGGAGGTCGACGAAGACCGATGCCGAACATCGTCGTACTCATCAAGCAGGTCCCCGACACCTGGTCCGAGCGCAAGCTGACCGATGGTGACTACACCCTCGACCGTGAGGCCGCCGACGCCGTCCTCGACGAGATCAACGAGCGCGCCGTCGAGGAAGCGCTGCTGATCAAGGAGGCCCAGGGCGGCGAGGTCACCGTGCTGGCCGCCGGTCCGGATCGCGCCACCGAGGCCATCCGCAAGGCGCTGTCCATGGGTGCCGACAAGGCCATCCACATCAACGACCCCGCGATCCACGGCTCCGACGCCGTGCAGACCGCCTGGGTGCTCGCCGGTGCGCTCGGCCAGGTCGAGGGCGTCGAGCTGGTCATCGCCGGCAACGAGTCCACCGACGGCCGCGCGGGTGCGGTCCCGGCGATCATCGCCGAGTACCTCGGCATCCCGCAGCTCACCCACCTGCGCAAGCTCACCGTCGACGGCGACAAGATCACCGGCGAGCGCGAGACCGACGAGGGTGTGTTCAAGCTCGAGGCCACCCTGCCCGCGATCGTCTCGGTGAACGAGAAGATCAACGAGCCGCGCTTCCCGTCCTTCAAGGGCATCATGGCCGCGAAGAAGAAGGAAGTTCAGGTCTTCACCCTCGCCGACCTGGGCATCGACCCGTCGACCGTCGGTGTGGCCAACGCGGGCACCGCGGTCACCGCCGCCACCCCGAAGCCCGCTCGCACCGCGGGCGAGAAGATCGCGGACGAGGGCGAGGGCGGCAACCAGATCGCCACCTACCTCATCGGCCAGAAGATCATCTGATCCGGACCGTCCGAGAACTTCCCTAGGAGAAAGAACAATGGCTGAAGTACTTGTGCTCGTCGAGCACGCCGACGGTGCCGTCAAGAAGGTCAGCACCGAACTGCTCACCGCCGCACGCGCGCTCGGCACCCCGGCCGCCGTCGTGACCGGTGCCCCCGGCACCGCCGACAAGCTGGCCGCCGCCCTGGCCGCCGCGGGCGCCGAGAAGATCTACGTCGCCGAGGGCGACGAGGTCGAGAGCTTCCTGGTCACCCCGAAGGTCGACGTGCTCGCCTCGCTGGTCGAGTCCGCCGCCCCCGCCGCCGTGATCGTCGCCGCCACCGCCGAGGGCAAGGAGGTGTCGGGCCGCCTCGCCGCGCGCATCGGCTCCGGTCTGCTCGTCGACGTCATCGGCGTCAACGGTGACGGTTCGGCCGTGCACTCCATCTTCGGTGGCGCGTTCACCGTCGACGCCAAGGCCACCGGCGACGTGCCGGTGATCTCGGTGCGCCCCGGCTCCATCGAGGCCGCCCCGCAGGCCGGCGCCGGTGAGCAGGTCGCCGTGGCCGTGCCCGCGCAGGAAGAGGGCGTCGTCAAGGTCGTCTCCCGTGAGCCGGTCGTCGCCGGTGACCGTCCGGAGCTCACCGAGGCGAGCATCGTCGTCTCCGGTGGTCGCGGTGTCGGTTCCGCCGACAACTTCTCGGTCGTCGAGGCGCTGGCCGACTCGCTCGGTGCCGCCGTCGGTGCCTCGCGTGCCGCCGTCGACTCGGGCTACTACCCGGGCCAGTTCCAGGTGGGTCAGACCGGTAAGACTGTCTCCCCGCAGCTCTACATCGCCCTCGGCATCTCCGGTGCCATCCAGCACCGCGCGGGCATGCAGACCTCGAAGACCATCGTCGCGGTCAACAAGGACGAAGAGGCTCCCATCTTCGAGATCGCCGACTACGGCATCGTGGGCGACCTGTTCAACGTCGCCCCGCAGCTGACCGACGCCGTCAAGTCCCACAAGGGCTGAGCTGGTCCGCCTCTCCGCGCCTTTGGCGGGCCGGTCGTGTGCGGCGTTCGTCGCGCACCCGGCCCGCGTCGGGACGTGGGTTGCGGTAGCTCGTCCCCGGTGAGTTACCCCTGACTCGCCAGATCTGTCGTCGCTGGACGGCAGCTCTGGCGAGTTTTGCGTTTCTGCTGCGTAGCATGTGGCCATGCCGAGCGTCGATCGCCCCGATCTTCCCGAGTCGATGACCTGGGAGGAACTGGAGGAGCTACCTGAGGAGATCGCCGCTCAGATCGAGCTGTGGGAGGGGCGTGTGGTCTTCGTGCGCCGCGGGCCGGGCGAGCACCAGTTGGCCACATTGCTCTTGACCCAAGCGATCAGGGAGGCGGCAACGACCGACAACCGCTCCCATCCGGAACGCTGCTGGCGTGGCAATCTCGAGACGAACGTATTTTTCGGCTCCACCGGAAAGTCGGACTTCGTGACGCCGGACTTCCTCGTGCACCGCTGCCTGCCGCCGGGCTCCGACGTCCGTGCCTCCGACACTGTTCTGGTCGGTGAAGTGTTGTCGCCCTCCTCCACCCAGGCCGACATCGAAGCGAAGAAAGCGCGCTACGCGGATGCCGGTATCCCTTCGTACTGGGAAGTGGACCTGACCAAGGACCTCACCGGTATCGGCGCCCTGCGCGTGTACATCCTCGAAACCGGCCACGCGCAGCTTCCCCCTGGCGTTCGGCCACTCCGCAACGCCAACTATCTGCTGGCGGGGGAGTGGGCTCGCGGTTCCGCGTCGGGCATCTCGTTCCCGTACCCCTTCCCCATCGAAATCGATTGGCTGTCCTTGGATTTCTGACTCGGCGAGCCAGTAGCGCTCACCGCATTTCGAGGGCCATCCAGTGCTCCGGGTTGCTCAGTGGCTCGAAGCCGAGTTTCTCGTAGACACCGTGGGCGTCGTGGGTGGCGAGCATGATCCGGCGCAAGCCGTACTGTCGTAGACACCGAAATTGAGGGAACCGGCCATCGCGCTGTCCTGCTTGTCCCGCGATCTGCCCTTCGCCCAATACGAGTCGGCGGACAGCCAGGTGTGGACGCGTGCTGCGTCGATACGGCCGGTGTCGGTGGAGACTTCGTAGCCGGGTGGGAAGTCGGGGGTCAGCGGATCCGTCATGTTCGCAACGCTGTCAGGTTCGGTGCTGGTCTGTCGAGGGCGTAGGGATTCGATTGACGGCAGGGGTCGGCGTCGGCAGGGTGGGCTGATGGTGTCGGGTGGGTTGCCTGTGGAGTTGCCGTCGGCGGTCGAGGAGACGGTTCGTGCGGTGTTCGGTGTGGCCGGTGCGCGGTGGATCGACGAGTTGCCGGACGTCGTGGCCGGGCTGGCCGAGCGGTGGGGGCTCGGCGAGTTCACCGCGCCGTTCGGCGGCGGAACGCACGCCTACGTCGCCGGGGCCAGGCGCGACGACGGACGGCAGGCCGTGCTGAAGGTGCCGATGGTCGACGAGGAGAACATCGCCGAGGCGACCGCCTTGTACGCCTACGACGGTGACGGCGCTGTCCGGCTGTTCGAATTCGACCCCGCCACCGGTGCGATGTTGCTCGAATGGGCTTTCCCCGGAACGGAATTGCTCACCCAGCCCGGCTTCCCGAGCCTCGAGGGCCGGCCGGAGAACGCGGTGAAGGTGAAGTCGGCATGCGAGCTGTACCGCAGGCTCCGACGACCAGCGCCTGCCCTTCCCGACAGCTTTCCGGCCTTCCCCGCCGCGACCGACGTCATAGACGGCCTCCGCACCCGACTCACCGACCCTGCTGTGGCGCAAGCGATCTCACCGTCTCTACGGACGTCGGTGGAGCGCTGGTGCGTCGCACTGAGCGAGCCGGACGGTCCCCTCCTGATCGTCAACCGTGACACCCACCTCGGCAATATCGTTGCTGCCGAACGCGAACCATGGCTACTGATCGACCCGAAACCGTGCCTCGGTGAAGCATCCTTCGACGCAGGCTTCCTCCTGATGATCCAGATCCAGTCCGACCCGACCCCCTTGCACGCCGACGCGGTGATCGCCGCCACGGCAGCAGCGCTCGACGTAGACCCCGAACGCGCCCGCGGCTGGGCCCTGATCCGCACCGTCGAGGAACTCACCTGGGCCGTCGAAGACAACGACCCGCAAATGCGCGATCTCCACGCCGCAGTCGCCAACGCGCTGGCGCGACTCCCGTTCGAACAAACCCCCGGTCGCAGCACAGCCGAGTGATTCCTGCCCGGTCAGTACGCTGAGCGCGTGGAGATCTTGTGGTGGGGATGGTATCGGCGAAAGTTCTACAGCGAGGCGGCGATCGCTGTGCGCGATCGATTGGCGGACGCGGCGCGCAGCGGGGACTGGGAGGTCGTGCTCGAACTCGCCGAACGTCATCGCAGCGTCAATACGACGCGGGTGGGTGGCACCTCCGGCTTCACGCCACTGCACCAGGCGGCCTTCCTCGGTGGCCCGGTCCCGGTGGTCGAACGTCTGCTCGAGCTCGGTGCGTGGCGCACCCTGCGCACTGCCGATGGTGACACTGCCGCCGATATCGCGGCCGCGAACGGTCACATCGAGCTGGCGGCGCTGCTCGCACCGAGATTGGTGCGCGAGGTCGACGCCACCGACTTGGCGCAGCTCGAATGTCAACTACACGGGGTGATTCTCGGCCGGGTACTGGATCTGTGCCGCGACTGCGGCTTCCGAGCACCACCGCTGGCACCCCTGCTCGAATACCCTGAGGCGACCATGTGGGCGGCAATTCCCGGCATGTACGGCGGCTTCGCGATCGAATTGGCCGCGGACAGAGCCGAACTCGACGTGTCGAGCTGGTGCCGGGTCGCCGGCGGCTCCGGTGAGCGGCACCGAATCCGGCCCGACGGTTTCGAGCTCGTAGAGAAGGGCTTCTAGCGCGAACCGCAAGTCGGCGCGGTACTGCTGGGATTCGCGGTCTTGGCTGCCTACCTGACCAACCGGGCGAACACCGATGGACTCGACACCGAGGGCAACACCGTCGCCATCGGCCTGCTCGGCGCGGCCGCCGCTGTCGCCCTGATCTCGGGAACGCTGATGTTGCAGGGCAGAACGTCGGGCCGGGTGATGACGATGATCTTGGCGACGCCTGCCGTCTTGTACGGGCTCGGAGCCACGGTGGCCGCCACCGTCGAGGGTGTCAATTGGGTGCCGTCGCGGCATCGCTCGGAGCGTTGACGGCCATCGGAATCGTCGGCTGCGCGCTGTCTCCGTCGACCGGGCGGTGGATCCGCTACCGCAAGGCGTTGCGCGCCAACCGCTGGTGACAGCCCTGCTCAGTCATGATGCAACGCATCCAACAGCGTCTTGACGATCGGATTCTCCCGAGCGTCCTCACGCAACACCGCCGACACCGGAATGCGCAACCGGTGGTCGGTGAGGTCGAGGGTGAGCAGGCCCTTGGTGGGTCCTTCGTAGAGGATCGTCCAGGACTCGGGGCGGTTGAGTAGCTCCATGGTCGCTGTGTGGTCGGGTGGGATCGGGGGGCCGAAGGTGGGGCCGGTGGGGAGGTCGGCGAAGGCCGAGCGGATGAGTGTGTGCAACAACACCTGCTCCTGTTCCGGGGGGAGCAGCAGGGGGTAGGGGCTGAGTTCGGCGAGGGTCACCGCGCCGCGTTCGGCGAGCGGATGACTGCTGGAGATGGCGATCACGAGGTCCTCCACCCACAGCTGTTCCACGGCCAGACCGGGCTGCTCCACACTGCCGCGGATCAGGGCCAGATCGCAGTCACCGTCGGCGACGGCGGTGATCCGCTGACGGAACGGTTTGATGACGTATTCGATCTCGGCGTCGGGGTGCGCGGCCCGCGCGGTGGCGATCGCGGACAGCGACGGCGCCGCGAAAGACATGTTGGCGGCCAACCGAATTCGCGGCCCGGTGGTGCGCACGGCCGCCCGGATCGCCGACTCGAGACTCAGCATCTGCTTGGCCAGGGGGAGCAGTCGCAGCGTCGCTTCGGTGGGTACAACGGCCCGGGTGGTCCGCTCGAAAAGCTGGGCGCCGAGGTCGCGTTCCAGGCGCGCGATCTGGTGGCTGATGGCCGACTGGGAGATGAAGCAGCGGCTCGCCGCACGGCTGAAACTGAGCTCCTCGCAGACCGCCACGAAGTACGAAAGTTGACGCAGTTCCACCTGCTGACCTCCCATATATTAGTTATGCAGATAAGAGTCATCTTCATTATGCGCCCACGCGGGGGAAACGTTTGCGTTCCGCATCGCGTTTACTCATAGGAAAGGATTCATTACCGATCTTGGAGAGCGCGCGATCATGGAACACACCGATGTCGTCATCGTCGGCTCGGGCTTCGGCGGACTTGCCGCAGCCAAGCAGCTGGCCAAGTCGCGAATCAACTTCGTGTTGATCTCGAGCACCCCGGAGCACCTGTTCCAGCCGCTGCTGTACCAGGTGGCGACCGGCGTACTCGACTCCGAGGAGATCGCCCCGCCGATCAAGAACGTACTGCGCCGCCACCCCGAGGCCGACGTCCGCCTGGGCAAGGTCACCGGCATCGACGCCGACGCCGCCGTGCTCACCTACGAGACCGCCGAGGGCACCCGCCAGATCCGCTACGGTTCGCTGATCGCGGCCACCGGCGCCAGCCAGAGCTACTTCGGCCGCGACGACTTCGCCGACAAGACCTTCTCGCTCAAGACCATCGACGACGCCGAACGGCTGCGCGACCAGATCGCCACCGTCTTCGCCAAGGCCGAGCACGCCGACGAGGCGACCAAGCGCAAGCTGCTCAGCTTCGTGGTCGTCGGCGCCGGCGCGACCGGTGTCGAGGTGGCGGGCCAGATCAAGGAACTCGCGAAAAGGCACTTCCACCAGAACGTCTCGGTCACCCTGGTGGAGGGCGCCGACGCGGTGCTCCCGCCGTTCGGCGGTGGGCTCTCGGAGTACGCCAAGCGTTCGCTCGAGGGTAGCGGTGTGCAGGTGCTGCTCGGCACCTTCGTCACCGACATCGCCGAGGGCAAGGTGACCGTCCGCGACAAGGAGGGCATCGAGCGCGGTATCGCCGCCGAGACCGTGGTGTGGTCGGCGGGTGTGCAGGCGGGCGGCTTCGCGACGCTGCTGGCCGAGGCCACCGGCGCCGAGACCGACCGCGCGGGCCGCATCCTGATCAACCCCGACCTGACCGTCGGCGGGCACGCCGACATCTACGCCATCGGCGACATGACCTCGCTCAACGGCTACCCCGGCCAGTCGCCGGTGGCCATGCAGGAGGGGCGTCACGCCGCCGACATCATTCGCGGCAAGAAGGACGCAGGCACGCCGTTCGTCTACTGGGACAAGGGCAGCATGGCGGTGATCAGCCGGTTCAGCGCCGTGGTGAAGCTCAACGAGCGCATCACCTTCCGCGGCACCATCGCCTGGGCGATGTGGCTGGCCGTGCACCTGATGTACCTGGTCGGCTTCCGCAACCGCTTCGCCGCGGTGGCGTCCTGGCTGGTCGCCTTCGCCGGTACGGCTCGCCCCGGGTTCGCCGAGGCGGAAGTGCGTGAGCTCCCGGCGGCCGCATCCGGTGACGAGCGCGCCGGGACAGACGGTGCGAACAACGACAAGAAGGATCGCGTCGCGGCCTGATCCGGCTGTCCGACGGCCCGCCGGGAAACCGGCGGGCCGTCCCCGTTTCGCAAGCTACGCACTGCGCACCCGCATTCCGGATCTCACGCGAAATCCACCGTGTTCGGCCAGAAACCCGCAGGTGGGCGAACGATGGGCAGCGGGTCGGTGAACGCCCGGTGTGACGGGTGTCTCGTTCACCGAACGGGCATCGACACGACACTGACGCGTCGCCCCGATGCCAAGTCGGGCTGGCTTCATCAAGTGCATGACAATTTCGTCCGTGTTGACCGCGCCGGCGCCGGACTCCGGGGTGGGGAAGTCTCGCTACTCGCTCGTCGTCGCCTCCGACGCCGAGCATCGCGAAGCCGCGCAGCGCCTGCGCTTCCAGGTCTTCGCCGCCGAACCCGGTTTCCAGATGCCCGACAACGGTACCGGTCTGGACGCCGACCGGTTCGACGAGCACTGCGACCACCTGCTCGTACGTGACGAGTTCACCGAACAGTTCGTCGGTTGCTACCGGATGTTGCCGCCGGACAAGGTGATCGCGGCGGGCGGCTACTACACCGCCACCGAATTCGATCTCACCCGCCTCGACCCCGAGGGCCACCGCATCGTGGAGATGGGCCGGGCGTGCGTGGTGCCCGACCACCGCAACGGCTCCGTGCTCACCCTCATGTGGGCAGGCATCCTGCACTACATCCAGCTCACCGGTTACGACTGGGTGATGGGCTGTGTGTCGGTGCCCATGCAGGACAGCCCGCAGGACCCCGCCGGGGTGAACGTGCGCGGCGTGCGCGACATGCTGCTGGGCCGCCACTCCTGCGACCCGGAACGCTACGTGGAGCCGTACAACCCGGTCGTCGTCGACGGACTGTCCCTCGACCAGCTGACCCCGCCGAGCCGCCCGAAGCTACCGCCGCTGTTACGCGGCTACCTGCGCCTGGGCGCCGAGATCTGCGGCGAACCGGCGCACGACCCCGATTTCGCGGTCGCCGACTTCGTCGCGCTGCTCGGTATGGAAACCATCAACACCCGGTACCTGGAGCGGCTGCAGAGCGCGGCCGCCAATTTCGACGGGAAGTAACCGCCATGGTGTTCGACGCGCCGCCCGCCCCCCACTCGCACTCGTGGATGCCGTCGAGCCCCTGTGGTTCCGGCTGTATCGAACCGATCGACGAGGTCGGTACCGCCAGAATGCTGACCAGGCTGGCCGGGGTGGCCGGACTGGTGCTCGGTTTCCCCGTCCTCACCGTCGCCACCCCGAAGGCGCGTCGCGAGGACATGCAGCGCCGGTACGCCCGAGCGGCGTTGCGCTGCTTGGGGATGCGACTGCGCGTCATCGACAACCGCGGAGCCGACGCCTCGGCGGCGGGGTTCGCCGATCCGGGCACGCCCATGATGGTGGTGGCCGGGCACATCGGCTGGGCCGACGTGGTCGCGCTGGCCGCCGTACAACCGGTGAGTTTCGTGGCGCGTGCCGACATGGTCGAGTGGCCACTGCTCGGCAAGCTGGCCCAGCTCACCCGCGTGATCCCGATCGAGCGCGCCCGGTTGCGCGAATTACCGGGTGTGGTCGGGCAAGTCGCGCAACGGCTGAGTGCGGGTAACCGGATCGTGGTGTTCCCCGAGGGCACCACCTGGTGCGGCCGAGCCTACGGTTCGCTGCGCCCGGCGATGTTCCAGGCCGCCGTGGACACCGCCACCCCGGTGCAGCCGGTGCGGTTGCGCTACCTCGACCGCGACGGAACGCCGTGCACCGTCCCGGGTTTCGTCGGTGACGACACCTTCGCCGACTCGGCCAAGCGGGTGCTGCGCAGCAAGGGCATGACCGTCGAGATCGTGCTGGAACCGCGTGAGCACCCCGGCACCGACCGTCGTGATCTGGCGCGCCGGTGTGAGCGCGCCATTCGCGGCGCCGACCGCTCGCGCCACGGTGTGCTCGACACGGAATGGATCGAATCGGGCAATACGCGCGTGCAGGATCCCTCGGTGACGCAGCAGGAGCCGGTGTCCACCGGAGCTACTGCCTGGTAACCCTCCCGGTCTTGTTCCGGTAGCGGAGGTCGCGAACGCGGCCTCCGCTACCGGTGTTCGTCCTGCCGCCGAGCAGGTGCTGCCCGCAATGTGAAAAGGGCGCTACCGCAGCGTGCGCGTGCGATGCTGCCCTGATCACCGCGTGACCTGCGCGGCTGACCGAAGAGTCCCCTTTACCCACTTCGCTGCGAAGTGAAACCTGTGAATTGGCTATGCCATGAACTAAATGAGATATTTGCGGTACCGTCACGCAGGATTTTCCCGATACGCCGGGTGTAGTCGTCGCCCGGCGGCGTGTGAGCAGTGCGAACGCATGGGTTGATCCATGGTGAAGGGAAGCGTTTCCGGTGACCGAGCAAGTTTCTGGCGTCCGTCGACCCCGCCCCGTTCGACGTGGACGAGTACCGACCTCCGCCACCCTGCCCCGGCTGCTCATGGCAGCTGTCGAGCGTGCCCCCGAGGCCACCGCGTTGCGGTTCGCCGGCCGCTCGCTCACCTACACCGAGCTGGACCAGTGGTCCTCCCGGCTGGCCCGTGTGCTCATCGCCCGCGGGCTCGGCCCCGGTGACCGCATCGTCCTCGCGCTCACCCGCTCGATCGAATCGGTGGTCGCGGTGTGGGCGGCGGCCAAGTGCGGCGCCACCTTCGTGCCGGTCGACCCGCGCTACCCGGCCGAACGCGTCGCCCACATGCTCGGCGACTCCGGCGCGGGCTTCGGCCTCGCCATGGCCGCCGACGCCGCCCGCCTCGACACCGGAATCCGCTGGCTCTCCATCGATTCCGCCGCCTACCAGGCCGAACTCGCCGCCGCGTCGGACGAACCCGTGTGTGCGGGGGAGCGCACCGCGCAACTGCGTCCCGACGAGCTGGCCTACATCATCTACACCTCCGGTTCCACCGGTGTGCCCAAGGGCGTCTCGGTCACCCACACCGGTCTCGCCGGTCTGTGCGCCGAGCAGGTTCGTCGTTTCGCTATCGACACCGACTCGCGCACAGTGCATTTCGCCTCGCCGAGCTTCGATGCGAGCATGCTCGAACTGCTGCTCGCGGTGGGTGCGAGCGCCACGATGGTGATCGCGCCGCCGGACGTGTACGGCGGCGACGAGCTCACCGAACTGCTGCGTACCGAAGGGGTGACCCACGCCTTCATCACTCCCGCCGCGTTGGCCGGTCTCGACGCCACCGCGCTGCCCGAGCTGCGTGTGCTCGCCGTCGGCGGTGAGGCCTACCCGCCGGAGCTGATCGCGCAGTGGGCGCCGGGTCGCTCCTTCTTCAACGTCTACGGCCCGACCGAAACCACCATCGTCTGCGCCATGAGCGACCGGCTCGACCCCGGCGACGTGGTGACGATCGGTGACACGATCCCCGGCATGACGGCGGTGGTCCTCGACGCCCGGCTGCATCCGGTGCCCGACCGCGTCCCCGGCGAGCTGTACCTGGCAGGCGCCGGGCTGGCCCGCTGCTATCACGACCGCGCCGGGCTCACCGCGAGCCGATTCGTCGCCGACCCGGTGACCGGCGGCAGGCTCTACCGCACCGGTGACCTGGTGCAATGGGAGCCGGTGCCCGGTGGGATGGGCCTGAAGTTTCTCGGCCGCACCGACGCGCAGGTGAAGCTGCGCGGTTTCCGCATCGAACTGGGCGAGATCGACGCCGTGCTCTCGGCCGACGACTCGGTGCACTTCGCCGCGACGCTGATCAGGACGCTGCCCAGCGGGGTCGACGCCCTCGTCGCCTATGTGGTGCCCGCGCCCGGCGCGACCGTCGATCCGGCGGCACTGACCCGGCTCGCCGAGCAGCGGTTGCCGCAGCACGCGGTGCCGTCGGCCGTCGTGGTGCTCGACGAACTGCCGCTGACTCCGGTCGGCAAACTCGACCACCGCGCCCTGCCCGACCCCGAACTGACCACACGCGAATTCGCCGAGCCGCGAACCGACGCCGAACGGACCGTCGCCGAAGTCTTCGCCGAGCTGCTCGGCACCGACCGGGTGGGCCGCGACGACGACTTCTTCGCGCTCGGCGGCAATTCCCTCCTCGCCACCCGCCTGGCCGGGCGCCTGGGCGCGCTCACCGGCGTCAGGGTGCCCGCGCGCACCGTGTTCGAGCACGCGAGTGTCGCCGCGCTGGCGACCGCGCTGGCCGACCTCGTCGCCGACACCCGTGTGCCGTTGACCCGCCGCGAGCGTGGTGCGCGGATTCCGCTGTCGCTGGCCCAGCAGCGTATGTGGTTCATGGCCCGCCTCGACCCCGACGCGAGCACCTACAACATTCCGGTCGCGCTTCGCCTGTGCGGTCCGCTCGACACCGCCGCCCTCACCGCCGCCCTCGACGATGTGCTCGAACGCCACGAGGTGCTGCGCACCGTCTACCCCGAACACGACGGCCAGGGCTACCAGCAGGTCCTTCCGGTGGCCGCGGCCGGTCTCGAGGTGGCGGTGACCGCGATCGAGGAGGCCGACCTGCGCGGTGAGCTCGCCAGGATCACCTTCGGCGGATTCGACGTGTGCGCGCGGGTTCCGGTGCGCGCCACCGTCTTCCAGCTCTCGGCGACCGAGCATGTCCTCGCCGTGGTGGTGCACCACATCGCCACAGACGGCTTCTCCCTCGGCCCGCTCACCCGTGACCTGATGACGGCCTACATCGCCCGCACCGAGGGGCACGCTCCCGCCTGGTCACCGCTGCCGGTGCAGTACGCCGACTACACCCTGTGGCAGCACGAACTGCTCGGCGCCGCAGACGATCCCGCCTCCCTGCTGGCCCGCCAGCTCGACTTCTGGCGCACCGCGCTGGCGGGCGCGCCCGCCCTGCTCGAGCTGCCCACCGACCGTCCGCGCCCACCGATCGCTAGCACCAGGGGCGCCGCGCACCACTTCGCCTTCGACGCCGACTTGCATCGGGCGCTGGAAATCCTTGCCCGCGAACACAATGCCTCGCTGTTCATGGTGGTGCGCACCGCACTGGCGGTGCTGCTGGCCCGGATGGCGGGCACCGACGACGTCACCCTCGGCGCCCCGGTCGCCGGTCGTGGTGAGCCCGAACTCGACGACCTGGTCGGCATGTTCGTCAACACCGTCGTGCTGCGCACCCGTATCGCGGCGGGGGAACCCTTCACCGCCCTGCTCGACCGGGTCCGCGAGAGCGATCTGGCGGCCTTCGGGCACGCCGACGTGCCGTTCGAACGTCTTGTGGCCGAACTGGATCCGCCTCGCACCCAGGCGCATCATCCGCTGTACCAGGTGGCGTTGTCGTTCCAGAACTTCGGTGCCGCGCGCCTGGAACTGCCCGAATTGAGTGTGGCGGCAGTCGATCTGGGCGACGAGGTGGCCCCAGTCGACCTGCAATTGACGGTGGTTCCCCAGGAAGACGGGGACGGACCGGCCGGGCTGCGGTGTTCGTGGCGTTACGCCACCGCGCTGTTCGACGAGTCGACCATGGCGGCACTCGGTGCCCGACTCGGCACGCTGCTCGCGGCCGCCGTGGCCCACCCGGACCGCGCCGTGGGTGATCTGCCGTTGCTCACCGAGTCCGAGCGGACCGAACCGGCCGGTGAGCTGCGGCTGGTTCCCGACGTGACACTGCTCGACGAGTTCCGCACGCAGGCGTCGCGCACCCCGGAGGCGCCCGCGGTGACGTTCGCCGATCGAACCCTGACCTACCGCGAGCTCGCGAGCCGGGTCAACCGGCTGGCCCGGTTGCTCGTGGCGACCGGCGTCGGGCCGGGCAGCACCGTCGGGGTGGCGATCCGGCCGTCGCTCGACCTGGTCGTCGCCATGTACGCGGTCTTCGCGGCGGGCGGCGCGTATGTGCCGATCGACCCGGAGTCGCCCGCCGAACGCCGCGCCGACATCCTGACCGCCGCGCGCCCGGCCTGCGTGCTCAGCACGGTCGCCGACACCGTCGAGGTCGACGACCTGCCCGTGATCTCGGTCGACCTGGTCGCGAATTCCGGTGCGCTGAACGCCTTCTCGGACACTTGGCTCACCGACGCCGACCGGCTGCGTCCGCTGCGGACCCTCGACCTGGCCTACGTGATCTTCACCTCGGGCTCCACCGGCAAACCCAAGGGTGTCGGGGTACCGCATTCGGCGATCGTGAACCAGACCGCGTACATGGTCGGCGAGTACGCGGTCGGCGCCGTCGATGTTGTGCTGCAGTCGATTCCGTTCACCTTCGACGCCTCGATGATCGGTTTCGCGACGCCGCTGCGCGCCGGGGCCCACATGGTCGTCGCCGCCGCGCACGGACTCACCGACCCCGCCTACCTGGCGGATATCATCGCGCGCCACGGTGTCACCGGCACGACCATCGTGCCGTCGGTGCTGCAGATGCTCCTCGACGCCGCGCCCGCGGGCGCACTGCGGTCGCTGCGTGCGGTCTGGGTGGGCGGTGAGGCGCTGCCGAACGCGACCGTCGCCCGTTTCGCCGCCGCCACCTCCGGCCGGTTGCACAACCTGTACGGGCCGACCGAGGCGACCGTCTCGATCACCGCCGCCGACGTCACCGAGGTAGGTGACGGCATCGTCCCGATCGGCCTGCCGCACTGGAACTCTCGCGCCTATGTGCTCGACGCCCGGCTGCGGCCGGTGCCCCTCGGCACACCCGGCGAGCTGTACCTGGCCGGTGCGCAACTCGCCCGCGGATACCTGGGGAGCCCCGGTCGCACGATGGAACGGTTCGTCGCCGACCCCTACGGTCCGGTCGGCGAACGCATGTACCGCACCGGTGACCTGGTGCGCCGCTTGCCCACCGGCGAACTGACCTACCTCGGCCGCACCGACGTACAGCTCAAGCTGCACGGCCTGCGCATCGAACCCGGCGAGATCGAGGCGGCACTGCGCGCGCATCCGTCGGTGGCCGGTGCGGCGGTGACGGTGCACCACGAACAGCTCGTCGGTTACGTCACGCCGTCCGGCGTCGATGTCGCCGAGGTGCTGGCCACCGCGCGAACCCTGTTGCCGCCGTACATGATCCCGCACCGGGTGCTCGCGCTCGACGAGTTCCCGCTCGGCGCGACCGGCAAGCTCGATCGCAAGGCGCTGCCCGCACCCGCGCGCGAGATCCGTGAGTACCAGGCACCGGTCACCGACGACGAACGAGTCGTCGCGGAGGTGTTCGCGAGCGTGCTCGAGTTGGAGCGGGTGGGCCGCGACGACGACTTCTTCGTCCTCGGCGGTACCTCGCTGTCGGCGATCCGGGTGCGCGCGAGTTTGGCCGAACGGCTCGGCATCGAGGTCGCATTGCGGCTGCTGTTCAGCTATCCGCTGGTCAGCGACCTGGCGCTGGCTCTGCGCGACGAGAAGGCGGCCTCCTCGACCGGCCCCGATCCGGCGCTCGACCGGGTGCTCGATCCGTCGATCACGCTCGACGGGTGCGTCCCACCGCGCTCGGGTGAACCGGCGAACATCCTGCTCACCGGCGCCACCGGATTCCTCGGCAGCTTCCTGCTGCGCGAACTGCTCGAGCACACCACCGCCACCGTTCACTGCCTGGTGCGCGCCGCCGACGCCCACACCGCACTCGACCGTGTGGTCGCCACGGCGGCCGGATACGGCATAGAGGTCGATCGGGCCCGATTGGCCGGTGTCCCAGGCGATCTCGCCCGGCCGCAGCTCGGCATCGACCCACGCCGCTTCGCCGAACTGGCCGACCGGATCGACGTGATCTACCACAACGGCGCCCTGGTGAATCATCTCGAGCCGTACGGGCGGATGCGCGAGGCCAATGTCGGTGGAACCACCGAGGTGCTGCGCCTGGCCACCACCACCCGCGTCAAAGCGGTGCACTACGTATCGACGACGTCGGTGCTCGCGGGCATTCCGCAGGCCGACGGCGTGCCTGCCGGGCTTCCGGGCTACGCGCTCACCAAGTGGGTCGCCGAACAGTTGATGCACACGGCGGCCGAGCGCGGCGTGCCGATCGCGGTGTACCGGCCCGGCCTCATCACCGGTGATTCCCGCACCGGCGTCGCACCGGCCGAGGACGCCTGGTGGACGATGCTTCGCTCGATGCTCGTGCTCGGCACGGCCGTCGACGTGCGCTCGGTCGCGATCGGGATGGCGCCGGTCGACTACGTCGCGGCGGGCATCGTGCGGCGGTCACGTGACGATTCGGCGCTGGGTCAGGTGTTCCGGGCGGCGGGTCCGGAGGTGCCGCTCGGCATCGTCTACGACGAGATCGTGCGGCGCGGTTACCGTTTCGACTTCATCGATCCGATGGAGTTCGGGCAGATCCTCACCACGGCCGCCGAACAGCCGGGTGTCGACCCGATGCTGGCGCGTGCGTCGGCACTGAGCGGCAACTATGTGGCGGCGGTCGCGGCGGCGGGGGCGAGCTCGGTGCTCGACGCGGTCGAGTCGAGCAGCGTCGAGTCGGCCGAAACGCTGCCCATCGATATTCCGGCGGTCGACGCGGCCGTCATCGCCCGCTATTTCGACCACTACATCGAGACCGGGTTCTTCCCGGCCCCGGCGGGCGTCGCCTGAGCCGGTCCCGCGCCCGGGCGGGCGCGGGACCAGGTTCTCACTTGGCGTAGTCGTAGAAACCGCGACCGGTCTTGCGGCCGAGGCGACCCGCGTCGACCATGCGGCGCAGCAGGGCAGGCGGGGCGTAGTGCGGCTCGGCGAACTCGGCGTACAGCGACTCGGCGGCGGCGAGCGCGATGTCGAGGCCGACGGTGTCGAGCAGCGTCAGCGGGCCCATCGGGTAACCGCAGCCGCCCTTCATCGCGGTATCGATGTCCTCGGCGGTGGCGTAACCCGACTCGAGCATCCGGATCGCGGAGCACAGGTACGGGATGAGCAGCGCGTTGACGATGAAACCGGAACGGTCACCGGCCTGCACGGTCAGCTTGCCGAGGGTGTTCTTGGCGTAGTCGGTGACGGCCTCGGCCGCCTCGGGGGCGGTGACCAGGGTGGAGATGATCTCGACCAGCGGCATCACCGGCACCGGGTTGAAGAAGTGCACGCCGACCACGCGCTCGGGTCGCTGGGTGGCGCCGGCCACCTTGATCACCGGGATCGAGGAGGTGTTGGTGGCCAGGATGCCCTCGGGCTTGACGATCTTGTCCAGCTTGCCGAAGATCTCGTACTTCAGCGACTCGATCTCCGGGGCGGCCTCGATCACCAGGTCGCGGTCGGCGAACTCGTCCATGTCCAGGGTCACCCGCACGCGGGCGATGGCCGCGTCGGCGTCTTCCTGGGAGATCTTGCCGCGCGCCACACCCTTGCTGATCGAGGTGGCGATGCGCTGCTGCGCGGCATCGGCGAACTCCTGCTTGGTCTCGAGCACGAGCACCGAGCTGCCCGCCTTGGCACACACCTCGGCGATACCCGCACCCATCGTGCCGCCACCGATTACACCGATCAACTCCACTGCAGAACTCCCAACATCGCGTTTCCCTGGCTGTCCCGGCGATTATTTCACCTCCCCTGGCACTCAGTGCCAGGGGAGGTGGAACGTGGCCTATCCCACTGGTGTCAATTCCGGCTTGTCCGGATCCGGTCGTCGGCGACCGAGCACGGAATGCCTGCGGCCGTAGGCGAAGTAGACGAAGACACCGAGTGCCATCCAGATGATGAAGCGCAGCCAGGTCTCGATGGAGAGGTTGACCATCAGCCACAGGCAGGCCAGCGCGCCGAGCACGGGAACAACCGGGACGAACGGCACGCGGAACCCGCGCGGCAGGTCGGGGCGGGTGCGACGCAGGACCAGCACGCCCACCGCCACCAGCACGAAGGCGACCAGCGTGCCGATATTGACCATTTCCTCGAGCGTGCCGAAGTCGACGAACCCGGCGAGCAGCGCGCAGATCACACCGACGATCACGGTGAGCCGCACCGGCGTGCCCTTGCGACCGGTCTGTGCCAAGCTGCGGGGGAGCAGTCCGTCGCGGGCCATGGCGAACAGCACCCGGGTCTGCCCGAGGAACATCACCATGACCACCGTCGAGAGCCCGGCCAGGGCGCCGATGGCGATGATGTTCTTCACCCAGGTGGCGCCGTGGATGGCGAAAGCTGTTGCGAGGGTGGCATTGCCGTCGGCGAGCTGAGTGTAGGAGACCATGCCGGTGAGGACCAGCGACACCGCGATGTAGAGCACGGTCACGATGGCCAGCGAACCGAGGATGCCGCGCGGGATGTCGCGCTGCGGGTTGCGGGTCTCCTCGGCGGTGGTGGCGACGACATCGAAGCCGATGAAGGCGAAGAACACCAGGCTGGCGGCGGCGAGCAGGCCGTACCAGCCGTAGCTGGTGCCGCCGGACCCGGTGACGAAGGCGAACAGCGACTGCCGCAGCCCCTCGGCCTTCTCCGACGGCTCGGCGGGCGGAATGTAGGGCGACAGGTTCGACGGCTTGAAGTAGGTCGCGCCGACGACGAGCACCAGCGCGATCACGCCGAGCTTGATGGCGACGGCGATGGCCGAGACCCGCGACGACAGCTTCGTCCCGGTGGCCAGCAGCACGCCGACCACCGCGATGATCACCACCGCACCCCAGTCGAAACTCACCGACCCGATGTGCACCACCGGTGCCGACGACCCGAGCACGTCACCGAGATATTGCGACCAGCCCTTGGCGACCACGGAGACCGCGAGCGCGAATTCCAGGATCAGATCCCAGCCGATGATCCAGGCGATCACCTCACCGAACGTGGCGTAGGCGAAGGTGTACGCGCTGCCCGCCACCGGAACGGTCGAGGCGAACTCGGCGTAGCAGAGGGCGGTGAGCCCGCACGCGATGGCCGCGAAGACGAACGCGAGCGAGACCGCGGGCCCGGCCACCGTGCCCGCGGTGCGGGCGGTGAGGGTGAAGATGCCCGCACCGATCACCACCGCGACACCGAAGATCGTGAGGTCCTTCGCCGTCAGGTCCTTGCGCAGCTTGGCATCGGGATCGTCGGTGTCCCGGATCGATTGCTCGACAGATTTCGTGCGGAACAACCCGCTCGTGATCGCCACTGTGTCTCCTCCTTGAAACTCGGGCGCGCTCAGAGCGAGCGGGGGATGGCGTCGAGACGGCGTTCGGCGAATCGATTGGCGGCGGCACCGGTGGCGATACCGTCGGCTTTCGCCGCGGCGATGATCTCGCGGCAGCGCGGGAAGATGTCGGTGACCTCGGCTTCCACCTCGGCGGGTGGGGCGGCGCGCAATTCGCCTGCCACCTGGATGAGTCCGCCGCTGTTGGCGACGAAGTCGGGGACCCAGGTGATGCCGCGTTCGGTGAGTGCCTGCTCCACATCGGGGGTGGCGAGTTGGTTGTTGGCCGCGCCGCAGACGAGTTTGGCCTCGATCGTCGCGGCGGTCGACGCGGTGAGGGTGGCGCCGAGCGCGCAGGGGGCGTACACGTCGACCGGTGCGGTCGAGACCGTGGACAGCAGCCGGACCTCGGGGTGCTCGGAGGCGATGCGGCGCAGCGCCGCTTCGTTCACATCCGTCACGCACACCTCGGCGCCGTCGGCGAGCAGCAAGGCGGTGAGCTCGCGGCCGACCTTGCCGACGCCTTCCACGCCGACGGTGCGGCCTGCCAGTGTCGGTGCGCCCCACACGGATTCGGCGCCCGCGCGCATGGCCTGGAACACGCCGAGCGCGGTGAGCCGGGCGCTGTCACCGCTGCCGCCCGCGGCGACGCTGCGGCCGGTGACGTAGCGGGTGTGCCTGCCGATGATGTCGAGGTCGTCGGTGGTGGTGCCCACGTCGCCCGCGGTGATGTAGCGGCCGCCGAGGGTGTCGACGAAACGCGCGTAGGCGGCGAGCAGTTCCTCGCTCTTCATCGTCGCCGGGTCACCGATGATGACGGCCTTGCCGCCGCCGAGGTCGACACCCGCGGCGGCGGCCTTGTAGGTCATGCCCCAGGACAGTCGCAGCACGTCCTGCAACGCCGCGGATTCGTCGGCGTAGGGGTAGAAGCGGGTGCCGCCGAGCGCCGGGCCGAGCGCCGTTGAGTGGATGGCGATGATCGCCTTCAGCCCGGACCTGTCGTCCTCGCAGAACACCACCTGCTCGTGGGCGCGGGCACTCAACTCGTGCGATCGTCCGAAAACTCCTGCTTCGGGGTGTGCGACGGTCACTGTCGATCCTTTCCGGTTGCCTCCACCACGGGTCGTGTCCGGGTGGTTAGTTCGTGCCGCGGGTCTGCGGCCTGATGTTGTGCTGTTGGGCGCCGATGGATTCGGCGCCGTGATCACTCAGAAGTCGATGCCGAGATCGCGCAGCCCGGCGCGGTACAGCTCGATATTGGCGAGTTTGATGTCCTCGTAGCCGCGCACGACGTCGGCGAGAGCGGCTGCCGCAGTGGCTGTCTCGTAGTTCTCCTCGCTCAGCTCGGCGGCGAGCCGCGTCACCATGGCGGTGTACTGGGCCAGGAGTTCGCGTTCGACCTTGCGCACGTGGGCGTAGCCGAAGGGGTCGAGCTTCGTGCCGCGGAGGAACTTACCCTTGGCGAGGACCTTCAGCGCCACATGGGATTTCGGCGCGAGCCCGATCTTCTTCTTCCGGCCCATGGCGCGCAGGACGGGCGGGTGCAGCTTGTAGGTGAGCTTCTCGCCACCCGGCACCTGGGCCTGTACCTCGGCCAGGAACGCCGGGTCGACCAGCAGCCGCGCCACTTCGTACTCGTCCTTGTAGGCGGTGAACTTGTACAGCCCACGTGCTACCGCCTCGCTGAACTCGGTCCGCTCGGTAACGGAACGTTCTGCCGCCCAGACGCTTTCGACCGTGTCGATGTAGCGCCGCGCCACCGTCGTGTTCTGGTAGCCGACCAGCTCACCGGCTCGCCGTTCCACGATCCGTCGTACCTCGCCTTCGAAGCCGGTGTGGGCCAACAGCTCAGCCGGTGCGGTCGGCGGGAGCCGCCGCGGCTGCCCCTCGTCGACAGCCGCGGCGAAGGCCGCCGGATCCGCGACGGCGACACGGCCCCAGCGGAACGCGGCAAGGGTGGCCGACACGGCGACCCCGTTGATCCCGATGGCTTCCTCGATCGCCGCCACGGGCAATCGCAACCCACCCGCCTGTACCGCCGCGCCGACGACGAGGAAATTGGCGGCCGCGGTGTTGCCGAACAGGGTCTCCGCAGCCGCGAGTGCGTCGAAGTGGTTGATCGAACGCGTCACGGCGGCAAGGCGATTCAGCAAAGTATCGGTCTCGGGGTAGGACGTCGACTTGTCGTACACCATGTCGCCGGTCGGTGTCTTGCTCGTCGACGCCACGGCCACCGTGCTCGCCGAATTGCCGTAGCGCAGGTATCGGGGATCGGTGGCGGTCAGCAGGTCGACCGCGAGCAGGCAGTCCGCGCTGCCCGGGGTGAGCCGGTTGGCCGGTTCCAGCTCCGAACCCGAGAACCGCAGGTGCGACACCACGGGCCCGGCCTTCTGACTCAGGCCGATCTGATCGAGCGTCTCCACCTCGTACCCGGCGCGCAGGGCGGCGGTGGCCAGCACCTGGTTCACCGTCACGATGCCGGTGCCGCCGATACCCGCGATGAGCACGTTCTGGGTGCGCTGCGGCACGCCCGGTGCCGGATCCGGAACAGCGGGCGGTTCGAGGGTTTTGCGGCCGGCACGCTTGTCGGGTGACACCTCCACCGTCACGAACGATGGGCAGTCGCCGTCCAGGCAGCTGTAGTCGGTGTTGCAGGAGGTCTGATCGATGCGGGTCTTGCGCCCGAATTCGGTGTCGACGGGTTGCACGGACAGGCAGTTCGACTTGGTGCCGCAATCGCCGCAGCCCTCGCAGACGGCCTCGTTGATCACCACGCGGGTGTTGCGCACCGGCAGTGTGCCGCGTTTGCGCTGCCTGCGGGCGTCGGCGGCGCAATGCTGGTCGTAGATCAGCACGGTGACGCCCTCGATCTCGCGCAGCATCCGCTGGGCTTCGTCGAGCCGGTCACGATGCCACAGCAGCGTCCCCTTGGCCAGCGCCCGCTTGCTGTGCCGCTTCGGCTCGTCGGCACAGACGATGATCTGCTTCACGCCCTCCACGGTGAGTTTGTGGGTGAGCTGCGCGACGGTGAGCATGCCGCCCACGTCCTGCGCCCCGGTCATCGCGACGACCTCGTTGTAGAGCAGCTTGTAGGTGATGTTCACTCCCGCCGCCACGCACGCCTGCACGGCCAGCTGCCCGGAGTGGAAGAACGTTCCGTCGCCGATGTTCTGGAACAGGTGCGGCACATCGGTGAACGGTGCCTGCCCGATCCACTGACTGCCCTCGCCACCCATCTGCGTCAGCCCGGTGACGGCGCTGTCGGCGCGGCCCGACATGGTGACCAGCGTGTGACAGCCGATGCCGCCGCCACCGATCGAGCCCTCGGGCAGGGCGGTGGACCGGTTGTGTGGGCAGCCGCTGCAGAAGTACGGCGTGCGCTTGGTGCTGAGCACCTCCAGCGGAAGTGCGGGCGGCGCAGCCTTTTTCAGCTCGACGCGCTCGCGCAACACCCGGCGCAGCGGGGCGAGCAGCCGCCCGGCGTCGAGTTCGCCGTCGACCGGCATCAGCCGGGCACCGCGCTGGTCGTGCTTGCCGAGGATGCGTGGCGTGTGCTCCGTGCCGTAGAGGATCTCGCGGATCTGGGTCTCGATGAAGGCGGTCTTGTCCTCGACCACGATCAGTTCCTCGAGTCCACGGGCGAACTCGGTGACCTTGGCCGGGCCGATCGGATACGGCATCCCGATGCGCAGCAACCGGATTCCGGCCCGGTGCATCGCGGCCTCGTCGACACCGAGCTCGAGCAGTGCTTGGCGCACGGCGTCGAATGTCGTTCCGGTGGCGGCGATGCCGACCTTCGCCTCCGGCGGGTCCACCTCGATGCTGTCGATGGCATTGGCCGCGCCGTAGGCGTGCACCATCGCCCAGCGCGGGCCGTACAGGTCCGCCTCGGCGAGCAGGCTGTCGGTCGGAGCGGCCATCGGGCGCTGCCGATACGTGAAAGGCCGTCCCTCCCACTGCACCTCGGGCACCGTCACGGCGAGGTCGGCCACGTCGGCGTCTACCGTCCACGCGCCGTCGGCGACATCGGCGACGATCTTCAACGCCACCACACACCCCGAGGCCCGCGACAGCGCGATGCCCTGCATGCCGAGGGTGATGATCTCCTCCGCATTGCGCGGGAACAACACCGGCACACCCATCGCGGCCAGCGAACGTTCGCTCACGGCGGGCACGGTCGACGACTTCGACGACGGATCGTCACCTACGAGCAGCAACACCCCGCCACGCGGGTTCACCCCGTACATGTTGGCGTGGCGGATGGCGTCGGTCGCCCGGTCCACACCGGGGCCCTTGCCGTACCAGACGCCGACCACGCCGTCGTGGGTCGGGCGCCCGGCGGGCAGGTCGGCCTGGCTGCCCCACACCGAGGTGGCGGCCAGTTCCTCGTTGAGTCCCGGCACGAAAGTGATGTCGTGTTCGGTGAGCACCTCCGGCATGCCGAGCAGCATCTTGTCGACGCCACCCAGCGGGCTGCCCTGGTACCCCGAGACGAAGGTCGCGACCCGGCGCCCGGCGCGGATGTCACGCACATGCTGTTCCACCAGCAGCCGGGCGATGGCCTGGACACCCGTGAGCAGGACCGGACCCGCGCCGGACCGATACCGGTCGGCCAGATCGTAGGACGCGGCCGGTTCGGCCAGCGGTCGGGCGGTGGAACAGACGACGCTGGTCATGAACACCTCACTGCACGAAGGAAACTGCTACCCGTGCTGCGAAATGTGCCGTGAAGGGGTGAACTGTGTCAACAGTCACACAAAAAGTTGATCAGACTGCTCAAAAGTGATCTAGGACACTGATGCGGATGAGTCAATCTGCTCGAGGCGAGAGACCTAGCTCACATCGTCGTCGGATCGGCGTGCGGTCAGATCCTCGACCAGCGGCAGGCTCCGATACCCGATCGGTGTAGCCAGCGCGAGCATCGTCTCGGTATGGTTGACCCCATCGATGGCGTGCACCCGCTGAATGATCTCCAGCAGATCCTGCTGTGAGCGCGCGGCCACCCGGACCAGCAGATCGGCGCGACCGGTCGTCGCATGCACCTCGAGCACATGCGGGAAGTCGCGCAACCGCTCGATGATCGGGTCCATCTTGTTCTGATCGAGCTCGATTCCGAGAAACGCGTGCACCGCGAACCCGATCGCCGCCACATCGATATCCGGCGGATACCCCCGTACCGCCCCCGAGGACTCGAGCCGCTTCATCCGCGCCTGCACCGTGTTGCGCGCGATCCCGAGCCGCTGCGCCAGCTCGAGAATCGGCGCCCGGGGATCCCGCGCAAGCTCGGCGAGCAACGCGGCGTCGACAGCATCGAACTTGATGGCCATCCGCGCATTCTGGCACAACGGAAATGGAGTGAAAGAGATGAAGACCGAACGGATTACCGATGGTGGGGAGCGGCTGCTCCTCGAGAATATGCTCGACCGCAACCGCGAAGCGCTCATCGATACCGCCCGCGGGCTGTCGGAAACCGACGCGCGCAGACGTCTCGTCCCATCGCTCACCACACCGATCTCGCTCCTCAAACACGCGGCCGGTGCCGAGCGGATCTGGTTTCAGCGGTTCTGGGCCGGGCTCGCGGAGCACGAATGCGACGGATACTCGCGCCGCGACGAAGGTACGTTCGCCGTGTCCGACGACGAATCGCTGGACGAGGTCATCGCCGAGTTCGAACGCGCGAGTCACCGCTCCCGCGACATCGCCGCCCGCTTCGACCTCGACGACACCCTCGACATCCCCGGCGAGGGGAGGGTCAGCATGCGCTGGACGCTGCTCGCCATGATCGAGGAGTTCGCCAGACACGCAGGCCACGGCGATATTCTTCGCGAGCAGATCCGGCGGAACTCATCGTACGCCTACCCCAATTCTTCGGCCAGCCCGATCAGCAACCCTTCGGGACCGCGCACGTAGCAGAGCCGATAGACATCCTCGTACCGCACCACCTCGTCGACCACCCGCGCACCGTGCTTGCGCAAGCGTTCGAGGGTGTCGTCGAGGTCGTCCACCTGGAACATGACCCGCAGATAACCCAGCGCGTTCACCGGGGCCGTGCGGTGATCGGCGACCACCTCGGGCTCGAGGAAGCGCGAGAGTTCGAGCCGACTGTGCCCATCCGGCGTCCGCATCATGGCGATCTCGACCCGCTGGTCCCCGAGCCCGGTCACCCGCCCGGCCCACTCACCCGCCACCACGGCCCGCCCCTCGAGCTCCAAACCGAGCTCCTGGAAGAACTCGATCGCCACCCCGAGATCCTCGACGACGATGCCGACATTGCTCATGCTGACTGCCATGCGGTTCATCGTAGGGTGCATCGCCGCACCGAATCCGCGATCGCACGGCGAATACCATCATCGCCATGAGTTCGACCAAGCTGTCCGCGGAAGCCCGGGCCAGACGGAGCGCCGAGATGAAGGAGTTCCTGCGATCTCGGCGGGCCCGAGTGAGTCCCGAGGATGCCGGTTTGGCCGTAGGCGAAGCTCGGAGCCGACGCACTCCTGGCTTGCGTCGCGAAGAGGTCGCGGTGCTCGCCGGGGTGACATGTTGGTCACGCACTCCGTAGAGCATTCTGACGCATCAGAACTTGCACAACCGTCGGACCTGCTCTGCGGGCTCCAGCCAACAGCAAGACAGCTTGGGGTGGGGACTCCGATTCCAGAGGGGTTTTGACTTACGCACTGGGAGGCGCCTCGTAGCTGTACGGAGCGACGTCGACAGCCTCGTGGCGTCCTAGTTCGATCAGTCTGGTTTGCAGCGCCAGAAAATTCGAGTCCGAGCGGGTAGTGCTCAATGCGCGTAGTGCGTCCATCGCTGCCTCAGCCGCGTGGTGGCGTTCCCATGGTTCGCCGCGGTCTTGTAGCAGGAGAAGGATTTTGGTGCTGCGGTCCGGCACTGTAACGGTTTTGCAGCGATCGGCAACTTCGATCGCATATTCGATATCACCGTTGGTGATTTCTAAGGTTCGGATGGTGAGCTCGGTCCAGACGTTGTCCGGCACTCCGGTCACGTAGCTCCATCGACCTGTTTTGTAAAGGACTTCGGCTGGCGCTGTTGTGCGGTCAGCATCCAGCAGCGATCGCCAAAACCCTAAGGCCGTATCGAGGTCTTGCGATCCGGCCGGCTCGTTCTGTACCAGTCTCGCCATCTCGGCAGCGGCTTCAGCCAAGACCTGGGGAGCCGAACGCAGAGCTGCGATGACGGCGCCGCTGTCGTAGCCGGGCTCATCCTGCAGGGTGCCCACCAGTAGGTGACCGACCGCATTTTCCGCGCCGCGCAGAGCGGCGGAGACTAGGTCGTGGCGGAGGTTTCGTAGCAACCAAGGTGTAGGGCGGCCGATTTCGAGGGTGAGATCGATAGTGAACGAGCCGTATTCGGCATTGCGGAATACAAGATCGACTCGTTGGCTAAGCCAATCATGTGCAATGTGCTCCAGGCGTGGGCGCTGCCAAGCCAGGATCGCTCGAGACTCAAGCCCGACTCGGGAGGTGGGCTTGAGGACTTCGTCGAGTAGGTTGAAGAACTGCGCTCGAATGGGCGGGTTGTTCCGCTCTTCCCACGCAGCGAGTGAGATGGCGGCCTGTAGCCCCCGCCCGAATTTTCCGCTGACTGCCCGACTGCGCGCGATGTCCGTTGTGGTGGCAGGCTCCTGGGGTGACGTTCCCAGTGCGCTCAAGATCAAAGACCAGGCATCGTCGAGGGCTGCCTGGGCGAATAGACCGTTCAGATCGGCGAGCTTCGTGACTAGGTCCAGTGCACCGATGTCGACGACTGTCCAGTCGGATTCGAAATCAAACCGATCCTGGCTAAGGGTGTTCGGTGCCCACCTTTCGGTGGTCGCGACCCGGACCGCTTCGATGACCTGATCGGTCTGCTCGCTGATCCCCTCTACGTTTTCGGTAATGCTGCGCAAGTAGTGCAACACATAGACTGGCTCGCGCAGCGTGGTTACCAGCGCGACCGGATCTTGTGTCCAGCCAAAAAGATTCGCGGCAACAACGGTCTCCAGGGTCTTTGCGAGCCCGCGTGGCGTGGTCATCTTGTAATCCGCTGCGGAATCCGGACGCCATTGCGATACCAACTGTGCCGCTTCGAGTGGAGTGCGAGCGGCTAGCTGATCGACACTATATGGCGAACTCTCCGACGATCGAATGAAGGTGGGGAGGCGGCGCGAAAAGCATGTATCATCGAATCGCCCGTGCTCCTGAGAAAGGGTGGTGATCACGGGTTGCCAATCGGTGAGCAGATAGCCGGGAAGCACTGTGGACCAACGCCACGCCTTGAGCCAATCCCTAGGCGGCGCAGCGATATTCTCAGATGCTGCAGATGGCTTACCGAGGGCGGCGGACCATTCCTGGACTCGGGTCGGATCGGGGTTCGCGGCGAGTACGGCGTCGACCAGGTCTTTGTCGTCCCCGGAGACTGTGTCGGATCCAAGCCGGAGTGTGACGTACTTAATCTTGTCCTCGATCGGGACATCGTCAGCCAGCACTAGCACACGACAAACAAGCCGCTCGCCGACTGCCCCGGGAATATTGGCGACCCAGGCCCACAGTTGCGTTCCCGGCACGCCGCATGCGAGTGCACGAGCCAGGATTCGGGCGAGATAGTGAGTGGCCACGACCAGAAACTGTCGATCATCATCGCCCAGCTCCGTGGTCAGCCGCGCGATATCGATATTGATCCGTCCGGTCGCATGACCTTGGGTGGCTGCGCGAATTTTCGCGATGAGCAGACGTGTCCGCGTAACGGCATTGTCTGCGGTCATTCCGTTTTCGATCGCATTCAGTAGGATCTTGTAGTAATAAATGTCCCGATCGGTAGCGGCGGCACTGAGCACCGCGGAGGCAACTTTCTCCACGATCGGCGCAGTCGGATCAGCATCCTTTACTGCAGTGGTAGCGAGCGAACGCACAGCGTCATTGTTGGGATGCAACTTCACTATGTCGCCGACGACTCCGTGCCCCTCCTGCCCGAGGTTCACTGCGAACCGCAGTAAGTCGAAGCGCGCGTCTAGTTGTTGATCGGCGGGAAGCTGCTTACAGGCGGGCAGCAGCTTTTGAACCACAGATGCAACGGCGGCGGGTTCTGTTCGGCCGAGCCCCTCTAGCAGTCCGTAAACCGGCCATGGCGACTCGGGTTGGGGCAGTGGCATCATCCCAGCGCCGTACAGCGGCTCCAGCCACGCGGCGGCTTTGAGATGCCGAAAGAACAAGCGCAGCTGGTGCGGATTCGAGGCTAGACGGTGTATACGACTAATCTGGTCGGGCCCTGTCCACGGCTCCGCGGCAAGCTCGCGGAGCGCGACGACAACGTCTGCTGGCGGAGTGAACATTCGAACAAACCACGCCACGGTGTGTTGATAAAGAATGGAGGCATCGCCGAGATTCGTGCTCGTGTGGACCCCTCGATTCGCTCTTTTCCGCAGGCGTTTGTACTCGGCGACCGGATCGAGCTCCCCGACAAGTGGTTCGATGCCTGATTTGTCGCGAAGGTAGCCGAGAAGTCGCGCCTCGTGGTAGGAGTTCCGATCCTGTTGCTCGCCCGCCCGACGAATCACTTGGCTGAACACTCGCAGCGATATCGCGTCGTCGTTGCCAGGCTGACCCGCTTCTTGCTCGTATTGTTGCCATGCAGCCAAGACAGCGGGGAGTCCTCCCTCTACCGGGGTGAGTCCGCTGACAACAGCGTCTAGAGCCTCGCGCAGGTTATAGGTTGCACTTTCGGCCAGCCGTAAACCAGCGTCGTGGTGAACGGCGGCGCTGAGCAGATAGGCGGCGGTCTGCAACGCCGCGACCACTTTCTCTCCTCGACCGGGGAGTTCCGCGACGATCCGGTTTGCTACCTCGGCGGGAAGGTCGAGCGCTGGTCCACTCTCTTCGCTGAGCACCACTAAGTAATACTGCAAGGGCCCAGCAATCGCACACCGAGATCCCTAGGATCACCTGGGCAGCGCCGACTGGCCCGGTGCCAGCCTTGGCTAGCACATAGACACCAGAAAAGCGGAGTGCCGCAAGCCCAGGCGACTGTCCCGGTGTCTTGACGAGGCGCCGGAGTTCGGTGCGGTCGGTGCTCGCCGTCATCTACCTTGCCCGTCGAAGGTTCGGTCAGTGGGTTCGGTCGCGGCACTCTGACGCAACGATCACCGTCTGCGGCCACGTCGCCACTATGAACGTGACCATCTGCCGAGACGACATGGATGGCCAACAGATCCCCCCATTGGCGCTGGTCGCAACTCCCCCCGCCGCCACCGGCATTTCGAAGTGCATCCCGGTGGCAGCAACGCGGTCGATCCCCCCGGTCCTGGTTGTCCGCACGAGAAATCATAAGGCGACAGCAACTGATGCGCAGTGGAAAGCCCGGCCCGCTCGTTTGATCGTGTGGCCCTGCCCCTTTGCCATCCCGATGACGCGGCGGCAAAACGCGGACTGTGTTGTCGCCACAGCACGCCCAGACCGGATCGCCTTGACGCGTGAGCGCGGCATGCTCGAGCTGTTCGAGCGGCCGAGCGGGTATCCCTCCACCGGAGACTGAATCGCCCCGGGGTTGGTTCCCACTTAAGAATCACAGCCCACTCACACTGCCCAGTAGGTAGGCGGAACAGTGATTACCAACCGCCGACCTGAGCTACCGGAAGCGCTTGCGCTTGACCTGAGCAGCCTCAAGACTCCGAAGGCCGATGGCAGGCGGTTGATCCGGATGCTAGTGCAGATGGTCGGTCGAGGAGGCTAGGGCTATTGGCGTGGGGTGCCTCGCAGTTCGCGTCGTAGTAGTTCGGCGGCGGTGAAGGCACCGGCGGCGGCTCGTTTGACGTGGATGAGGACCGATTCCGTGAGCCGGGCCGGCCGGGTCCGCAGCACTGTCATGGGCGCCACCTGGACCCGGCGGCCGAGATCGTCGGCGATGGGGGCGGCGGTGATGAGGACGGCAGCGGCGCGCAGCACCAGGGCAGCGTCGGCGGAAGTGACCTCATCGAGGTGTCCATGAGCGTAGTCGTTGCGTAGGTTGCGCCCAACCGGGCCGAGCAGCAGCCAGCGCAGGAAATAGGCCCAGTCCTCGTCGAGGGCGGCCTTTTCGAGCGCTTCCAGCAGCGGATGCAGCTGGATGTGACCTCCGGGCTTGACCTTCGAGATCTGCACCTTGAAGGTTGGTTCGTCGAGGTCCCGTAGCAGCGCTCGGGCGGCGGTCTCGATTTTGGGGATCACCACCGCCGCGGCAGCTTCGTAGTCGCCGGCCCAGAAGTAGCGGAAGCCTTTGGCCAGGCTCCGGGCCATTCGTGGGTCGAGCGCACCGAGATCGAGCAGTGCCGCGGTTACCTCCTCGAGCTCGGGGATTCCGTAACGATCCCCGACCCGTCGCAAGGCCGCAGCCAGCACCGACCCCTGGTAATCGGCCCAGACCTTCGCGGTGCGCGACAGGTCGTGCTGGTACTGCTCGTCGTCGCTCGTCAGCGTGGCGCGCGGCAGTCCGCGGTCGAGCAGCACGGAGGGCAGACGCAGCATGCCTTTGCCGATGCGCGCTGCCAACGCGCGGTTGTTGGCGACGCTTCCGGTCGGTGCGCACGGGTCAGTGCAGAACAGCGTCACTCCGGTACGCCAAGACGGCGCCTGGGTGTAAGGGTCGAGCGCAGACTCCGGTATCCACGCCGGTACCGAGCTGGAAGTGGTGATGACCTGTAACCCGAGCTCGTCTGGGTCGATGGCCTGCATCAGAGCGGTGATGCGGTCGGCTTCGTTGCGCTGGCCGCGCTTCGTCGCGACCACGGCGGCGCGTTCGAGGAAGTGCAGGCGCACCGCCGCGTTCGGCGCGTTCTCGGCACGGCGGCAGTATCCGCCGATCTCATCGAGGTCGACCGCGGCGCGCTGCTTATCACTGGCGGTGGAGCCGAGCAGCTTGCGCCGCAGCGCTGCGGTTTCGGCGATGAGGTGGTCATGGGTTTCGCTGGCGGCCAACGTGCTCAGCACCGCGCCCGCGTGCTCGTGCTGGGCTTGTTTGCGGGAGGTGTCGCGGGGGTTTTGGCACAGGACCTGCAGCAGTGGATACACCGCACCAGGCCGCTCGCGGAACTCGCCGGTCATTAGCGCGTTCAGCCGGGCGGTCATGATGTCCAGCGCGGCGTTCTCGATTCCCTGGTCCTTGAGCTGGCGGGCCAGTGTCCAGCCGCGCATCAGGTGCACGGTGGCGTCGTATTGGTAGTCGCCGCTGTCAACGGCGTCGATGTATGCCTGCGCGGCGCGGCGCGCGTATTCGTGGGCCGGGGGTACTTTGCGGGCGAACATCAGCTCACCGAGCCGGGCGGTAGCCGCTGGCGCGCGGACCTTCTCGATCAACGCGGTCCACAGAGCGAGTTCGTCGTCGCCGACCGCGGCGACCGCCTCCCGGCCGAGCGCGGCGCCGGTGTCGAGTTCAGCCCCTGGGGTGCCTCGGGGTTCCATGCGCAGCGGACACGCGGCGATCTGCCCGAGCGCGCGGCGGCACGAGTCGGTCAAGACGACATCGAGTTCGGTCACCGTCGCCTCGACCGTGCCCCACGCCTCCCACCCGCTGCGCAGCGTGGCGAAGACATGGTCGAGCACGCGCGCGGCATCGGCGACCTCGGAGGGATCGAACCCATAGGGTGGCGGCGAAACGGGCTCGTCGTCGGGGTCGATCTCGGCGAGGTCCATGGGCTCCTGCTGGTCGGTGGGATCGAGGGCAGCGTCCTCGATCGCGTGCCCGTCAGGAAGGATATCGGTCATGGATTCCATTGTCCCGCAACTGTCCAGCAGTTTTCACGGACAGCACAATGACCGCAGATAGTGGCCGCTTCTGGTTCTGCCCAAGTTGTATGACACCCCGACAGCAACTGACCGTGAAGTTCGCCGCTGAGGTACTGGGTGGGATCCCCGCCATTGCTGTGATCTCGGTCCGGGAACTGACAGCGGGCGGCAATTTCGCATGCGGTCGTCACACCCATAGCCGCTTGACAGGACTACGACAGATGCCGCCTGTGTCAGCGACGGAGTGTGTAGCGCTGGCACAACCGACCGGAGTGAGATGTTCGTTACACACTCCTCAGCCTGAGCACGGAGGGAGAAGACAATGTCACCCCCTCCGCGCGGATCGGTCTTGCGTCCACATCGCCCCACCGGGTTCCGTCCGCGCATCCTGTAATGCCGATGCGCGGATACCGCGGCACCCAGGTCTTAGCCCATGGTCCCGCCACGACCGGGTCAACGCCTGCGTGGTCTTCGACTCGGCGCGCCCGCGCTAACCTCGGCAACGTGGCGACCTCCGTTCCCCTGATCGAGCCGTACGCCGACGGTCTGCTCGAGGTCGGCGACGGAAACCAGGTGTACTGGTGTGCCAGTGGCAACCCCGCGGGGCGCCCGGCGCTGGTGGTGCACGGCGGGCCCGGCAGCGGGAGCAGCCCGCGATCACGGAAGTCGTTCGATCCGAACGTCTTTCGGATCGTGCAGTTCGATCAGCGCGGTTGCGGACGGAGCGTTCCCAGCGCTGCTGACCCGGGCACCGACATGGCGGTGAACACCACCGAGCACCTGATCGCCGATATGGAACGGCTGCGCATCCACCTCGGCATCGACCGCTGGCTGCTGTATGGCGGCTCCTGGGGTTCGACGCTCATCCTCGCCTACGCCCAGCGATACCCGCAGCGGGTCACCGGCATCGTGCTGGTCGGCGTCACTACCACCCGCCGTCGCGAAATCGACTGGCTGTATCGGGGTGTCGCGCGGCTGCTGCCCGCCGAGTGGGAGCGATTCCGGGCCACGCCGCCCAGCGACGGTGACCTGGTCGAAGGCTATCGGCAGCTAATGGAACACCCGGACCCAGTGGTACGCCGCGGGGCCGCGATCGAGTGGTGTCGCTGGGAGGACGCGGTGATAGCGCACGAATCTACGGGGAGCCCCGGGCAATACAGTGCCAAACCGGACACCGCCATGCTCGCCTTCGTCCGGATCTGCACACACTACTTCGCGCACGCCGCATGGCTCGAGGAAGGCGTGCTACTGCGCGAAGCCGGGCGGCTGGCCGAGGTCCCCGGCGAACTCATCCACGGCCGCCTCGATCTCAGCGCCCCACTCGAAACCGCGTGGGAACTTGCGAAAGCATGGCCGGCCGCCCGCCTGCGCGTCATCGACGACTCCGGCCACACCGCCAGCCCCGCCATGGGCGAGGCGGTTACCCGTGCCATCGCCCGCTTCGCGCAGCCCGATACCAATCAGATCAGCTAAACGGAGGCGACGGGTATCCGCCGCGGTAGGCGTGCCTCGACCTTTGTTTGCGGAACAACCGACTCATGCCGCTTACCGAGCGACGTGGCCAGCCTCTCCTACACTGCGGTGCTGCCTAACGCAGCCCGGCTGACCGGGTCGGTGATGGGACTGGGCCGACGGATTCTTAGTTGTTATTTGCACTGCTTAGGCGACGTGGAGTACGCAGGGCGCACACCTCACCGGGGGAGAGGTCGGTTACACACTCCGTGATTGCTCGCTTCTGGCGGTTACCCACGGCGAGTGGCCGCGTGTGGGTGCCTACTGAGGTGCTCTTGATGTGCGCAGCGGTCACTGAAATGGAGAGTTTTCCCATTCGGACATGGCACGGCGTAGGGCGAGGAGGTCGCCCTGACTGACCGGTTCTCCACATCTTTGATCCCCGAAGACTTGCGATATCAGCCTCTTGACGATGACTGAGGAGTACCCGCGTCGTCGCAGACCGGGGAAACGGAGGCGGGCAAAGTCGTCTCGCCCACCAACCTTCACATACAGCAGACGACGGGCATACATCCAGTCCATAACAAAGACCACGGGGATGAATTGGAGGGCAGAGATCGCAGCGACCGCCGCCGCTGTACCCAGAAACATCGCAGGGGATCTCGGTGCTTGACCGCCTTCGTGAACGATGACGGCCGCGGCACACAGCGTGAAGGAAACAACGGACAAAGGCCATCCGATCCACACGATCAGTCGGTGCTTTCCGGTGTAGCGGATGGCACTATAGGCTGCTACCCAGGTGATTTTTTCGATCATCTCCGCCCGCAACGCTTTTGGGCAGCGATCCCCTGCTGCGGCGACGAGCTTGGCGAGCAGTTCGGCGCGCGACGCGCATCGACGTCGGTGAGTAGCCGGTACGGCCATCAGCAGGGTGTAGATCGCGCCCATGGCTCCCGGAATGGCCCAACTCCAACTCATCGTCGGAGAGTACAGACTGTGGCCGTGCCGGTTTCGGTGGACGCTGAAGGCACACTCCGTGCAGCAGCAGCGCTTTGCGGACGCTGTGCCTAGTCGCAACCACAGCGCGAAGCGCTATCTGCGATGCGCAGCACCCGTCGCATGCCGGTGCAGGCGTCGAGCGGATGGTCGCAACTTCTACCAGACTCTCCCGACGGACAGCATCAGTCCAACGGCACGCTGGGTGGCTGCGCGATCAGGCCACGCGATCGACCACACTCGACGTACGCACAGTCCAAGCACAGGACACGGTTGCTTGACCCCGGCTTAAAGATGAATCCGCCGCCTGATCCAACGCCCTCTTGGCATTCAATGCACAACGCGCCGAACTGATTTAGCTGCATTCTCAGTCGCATTCGGTCCTCCTGACCGGTCCATACTTCCTTGATACCTAGATCAATTGCTGCTGAGCAGAACGAGTACCGCCAGTACGAGACAGACGGCGAGTAGGACCTTCACCAGCCTCGCGCGCCAAACCAACGCGGCCGCTGTGCGGTTGTGTGCCTCGCGCTCGGCTTCGAGTTGGGCGCCAAGGGCGGAGGCCGCCCCGGCGTGCTGGTCGCGCTGACCGATGGCCTTCTCGATCAGCGACCGAGTTTTCTCGAAGGTTTCAGCATCCCGGGCCTTTGGCGCTTGCCCTCTTCGACCTTGTCCTGCTCCAGCGACAGGTCGGCCTTGGCGCCCTTCAGGTCTGATTCCACCGCGTCGATCCGCGCGCTCTGCTTGCGCACTGTCGTGCTGAGCCTCTCGATCTTGTCCGTCGCCTTGCCGAGTTCACCGCCAAGTCGCTCGATCTCTTCTGCCTGCTGCTTCGTGTGCTTCGCCCAGTCCTGCACGGTGGCCCATCCCGCCTTCTCGACGTCTCGATAGGCCCACGCGATCTCGCCGTCGAGCCATTGATGCAATGCTTGCCGCACTGGCCGGCTGGCTGTCCTAAGTCCACCGCTCGGGGTGAGCGCAAGGAAGCCAAACTCGGTTGTGTAGCCATCGCTGCCGGGATTGAACCCGTGAAGGCCGAGCGTGGGCAACTTCTCGACCCACGTATAGCCGCGGGTCAACCACATGACCTCGTCGGCGCCGGCGCGTCTAAGATCTGCCGTTCGCTCCTGGGCGGCAGCGAGGCTCAGCGACGACCATTGGACTTCGACCGCGAACCGTCGGCCATCACGTACCGCGAGCACATCAGGGCGGCGGTCACCGAGTTGCCGTTCGACTTCAGCGATCGCGCCGGCCTCGCGCAACTGGTCAGCGACCCAGTACTTGCATCGCTGGTGCAGAAATGACTCGTGCGCACTCCTCTTCGCAGCCGTGGAAGCCGAGGCTCCTTCTCCGCTCTGGTGGCGAACGAACCGGTTCTTCTGGGTGGACAGGAACGGCGTGACGACGCGACGGCAGAGCACACAACGCAGACCCAGCTTCCCGATTCCGTGCCACTGCTCCCAGTTCTCATCGACGCGAATGTCGATGAGATGGTCGCGATACGGGTCTAGCGCCGCGTTCATCTTGAATGCGACACACGGATCTTGGTCGTCCCCCATCGAGCACCCCTGTCATACCAATGGCCTACCACCCCAAGGTAACTCGAGCCTCCGACAAGGTCGGCGGTTGATGTTTAGGCATCAAATTGGTTCGTCCGGCCGCCGCCGATCCGGGGAGGTGGCCCGCCAGTATCGACCGGCGAACTAGTGCAGGGCTCCGATGCACGAGCATTCACGTCCGATGGGTTGCCCAGAAACTATCCATGTGACCAACGTCACTCGCGATACTGAAAGTTCCTCATTGGAGACTCGGCGGTGACTCAGTGGGAACCTGGCGGCATCTCATGGAGCCTCAGAGCGCAGGTGCCACAGGCGAATTCCGCCCGGTGGCTCGGCTCAGGGTGCAGTTTGTCGGGCCGGCGGCAGTAGACTCTGAACCGGCGAATCCACTGCACGAATCTGCAGCGGATTCGGCACCTTGTTTGCTTGCTCTCTCGGAACCGTGGTTCGCAAAGAGTGTGGCGGGCGGGAAGTCTCGATCGACCGGCATCGAGACTTGCCCGTCCGCCGCAACCGTCGGCGGCACCCACCGGGTCGTTGACCCCCAAGTGAGAGGTGGAGGCCCGCATGGGACCCGCCAAGGCAAACGATAACCGCGACCGCAAGGTCGCAGCGACCGCTGCCCGTAAGGCAACGGCTATCGCCCGCAAGGGCATAGCCGACAGCCGAGCAGGCGCGTTGATGCTCATCGAGTATCTGCGCGTGGTTCGCACGGTGCACTGGCTGATGTACGTGGTCGGAAACGACGACGCCGTCAGCCCGGTGCAAACCGTGCTGACGGCGATCGTGCAGTTCGGAGAGATCCTGCTCGGCGTAGGAAACTGACAGGATCAACCCGTAGCCACCCCGGTTGGAGTACGTCGTACTCCAACCGGGGTTTCGTCGTTATGTGCAAGTCAAGGAGCGTGACTCAGCAATGAACGAACCTTCTGCTCGTCCCATCTTACGCATGTTACGCATTTCTAGCCGACCGCCCAGCGTCTCCTCAGAGGAGGATGTCGCTCACATAGGAATCCCGCAGTCCCGGAGAACAAGCACGTCACCGCCCTGCCGCAGGCCCATGCGGGGTCGCTGGCAACGTTCAACCGAGCGCGAAACCCCAACTTCTGTTGCGCGCAACAGGCTGCGTAACCAGGCTTCTGCGTCGCGTTCGGCTTACCGGTCCCGTGCAAACCCGCCTTCAGGATCTCCGACGAAGGCCTCACCGCAGATCCCACACAGCATCGGACCCGCGTCAGTCGTGCGTTTCGCCGCACGGATCCTGCGGACCGGTGAGGCGCATCCGCAGGTCACGCTGGACCGTTGCGGGATTACCCGTTCGGGCTCGTCTTGGTTGGGCGTGGTCGATGTCGGGGTTGTCGCCGAGGAAGCGATCGCGGCGCGCTCGATGCGGCGGTGCGCGACGAGCACGCGGGCGATGGTCGTCGTTCTGTGTGCGGTATAGCTTGGCGGTCTCCTCCGACAGGGTGGTCTGCGGCGAGCCATTGCTCTTTGCCGCTCGATGGTGAGGGCGATCTCGATGGCCAGCGATAGGTACTTTGTACTTTGATCTGAGAGACGAGAATGATCTTGTGTCCAGGGCGGGGTGATCGGCGGGGCACGGCGTTAATCTTGAGGTCGGTCGCCGGTGCGCCGCCGAGCGGTAGCGAGCGTCTGCGCGGCGTGGACGAGTGGCTGGCAGGCATTGATAAGTTCAGTAAGCGCGACAGGGATTCGGGCGGCGTTCGGTAGCACCAGCACGATGACAGCGCTGCTGGCGAGGATGTCTGAAATCATGCTGGTCAGAGTGACTTGACTGCCGAATTCGGTGCATCCGGTGCGGTCAAGTCGTACGCGATCTCAGGTCGGTGAGCCAGTGCGTGTATAGCCTGCCGAACGACGCCGAACACGGTCCCAGCTAGGCGAAGAGATGGTAGTGACTGCCCCGCTCGAAATCCATACCCGCGAGGATCTGCACCGGGCTCTGCAATTGCTTTACACCGGCGCTGGTGTCAGCTACCACAAGCTTGCAGCGGCTGCGGCAGTCACGGCTGCCCCTAACACGATCCACGATTGGGTGCACGGCAAGACCTTCCCACAGTGGGAGAATCTCGCTCCTGTCCTCGGGGCGTGGGGAGTCTCCGAACCGGGGGCGATGCGAGCATGGAAAGACGCGCACACACGGGCAAGTGACGATTCCCGGAACAGGCCTGGGGTGTGGTTGGCACAGGTTCGGGATCCCTTCGCGCTGGAAGTACACGAACCGATCACCGTGGCCGGAGATGGTGACGGAGCGGTGGTGTTGCCGCTGTATGTCGGCCGCGCCCATGATGATCGGTTGCGTGCAGTAGTGGAAAGAGCTCTGGGCGGGCAAAGCGGGATCGCGGTCCTTCTCGGTGATTCTTCGACCGGCAAGACCAGGGCGTTGTGGGAGGCGTTGGGCCGGTTGCGAGGCCGGGGCGGGTGGCGATTGTGGCATCCGTCGTCTCACCTGGAGGAGCTGAGTGAACAACTGGAGCGGGTCGGGCCGCGCACGGTGGTATGGCTTAACGAGACCCAGCGCTACTTTTTACCCCGGAGTGAGCAGGAGCGCGGTCGTTTGTCCGAGCAGTTGCGCACCGTTCTCGCCGACCCCCGCCGCGCACCCGTGTTGATCGTTGGGAGCTTATGGCACGAGCACTACAGCTCTCTGTGCAACGATCCCGGCTCGGCGACCCGCAAATTGTTCGGACAGGCTGTGATCAAGGTGTCCGCGAGCTTCACCGGTGCCGATCTGACCGCGATGCGCACCGCTGCGCAGAAGGATCCACGGTTGAAACTGGCCTGCAAGCGGGCCGAGGACGGCCGGATTACTCAATATCTGGCCGGTGGCCCCGAACTGATCCATTTCTACGACAACGAAGCGAGTGCGACGGGTAGGGCGGTAATCCAAGCAGCGATGGACGCAGTACGGATGGGGCATCCCAATAGGCTGCCGTTCTCACTGCTCCGTGACGCCGCCGCTGGCTATCTCAGCGACGCCATCTGGGACTGCCTAGAACAAGACTGGTTCGAGGCCGCCCTTGCCGAGACCAGCCGTTCGTGCAAGGGAGCACGCGGCCCGATCACCCCCATACGCCCCCGACCGGCTGGCGCACGCGGCCAGCGGGAGCGCCCGGGCCGTGGTGGTAGCGCCGAGGGAGAGCCGGTGTTCCAGCTGGCCGACTACCTCGACCAGCATGGCCGACGTACTCGCGCTCATCTGATCCCACCGATCGGGTTCTGGGAAGCCGCTGTCCACGTCCACCACAATCACCAACACACCCTTGCCCAAGCCGCCTGGGACCGCGGAATATATCGCGACGCAATCCAATTGTGGAAGAACGCCACCAGGCACGGCCACCCTCGCGCGGCCCATGCCCTCGTCAGGTTCATCCACACTCTGTTTCCCGACGATCCGCATCCGGCATCGTGGGCCGCCGCACACACCACCCTCGCCCCCGCCGGGGTAGCCGAACTGCTAAGCGAGTTCCGCAAGACAGGTGCGCACGAACAGGCGCAGGCGTTACTTGCTCGCGACCCCGCCGCGCACGTAACTCTCGACAATGCCAGCAATCTGGCTCAGGTACTGCGTGAACTGCGTAAATCCGGTGCACGCGAACAGATGCAGGTCGTGCTGGCCCGCAATCCTGCAACGTATGTGCCTCTCGATGACCCACTCGGGCTCGCCAGCCTCCTGGGAGAGTTACGCGAGACCGGGGCACACGAACAAGTGCAGGTGCTGGCCGTGCGTGCCGCCGCGCACGCCGCCCTCCACGACCCGGGCAGAGTCGCCTTGCTACTGCGCGAGTTTCGAGATGCCGGGGCGTGCGAACAGGTACAGGTTCTGCTCGCCCGCAACCCTGCCGCCAGCGCCACCCTCCATAGCCCAACCACAGTGACCTGGCTGCTGCACGAGTTGCGGATGGTCGGCGCGCACGGACAGGTACGGGCTCTGCTGGCCCGCGACCCGTCTACGAACATCACACTCGATGACCCGTATGAAGTGGCACGTCGGTTGCACCAACTACAGGAGGCTGGGGCCCAGAAACAGATCCAGGAACTACTCGCGCGCGACCCCGGCTCGCAGACTGCTCTCACCGACGCCAGCGGAATATCCTGGTTGCTCGACCAGTTGAGTGAGATCGGTGCACACGACCAGGTGCGGGTTCTGCTGGCCCGCGACCCGGCCACCCATGTCGCAATCGACGACCCAGGTGCTGTCGCCAGTCTGTTGAATCAGTTGCAGGAGATCGGTGCACACGATCAGGTGCAGGTGCTGCTGGCCCGCGATCCCGCTGGACACACAGCTCTCGCGGATGCTGGCGGATTGGCTTGGCTATCGGGTGAGTTGAATGGGATCGGTGCACACGATCAAGTACGAGTTCTGCTGGCGCGTGACCCTGCCACACACACCGTCCTCAATGACCAGCCTTGGGTAACCGAACTGTTGGGCAAGTTTCACGAGACCGAGGCACACGAACAGGTCGAGAAGCTATCCATACGACTACCCGCAGCGGGCATGTTCAGCGAGTTCCTCAAAATTTCACCCGATCGGGAGGCATTTCGGTTCGGCCTGGAACCGCACGACCACACCCCGGCCCAGCCGTGGGCGTGGCATGACCTCCTTGAATAGCAGCGACCTAGGCAGTGTCTCGAAGTCGTGAGAGCGGCCACTGGCCCACCCTCACGAGTGTCTAAGCCATTGATTGATGACAGCGACATGGATCGTGGCTTGATAACGGACAACGAGCTTGTCGAACCGAGTAGCCACCGCCCGATGCTGTTTCAGCTGGTTGATACCCCGCTCAACAGCATTGCGATCACGGTAGACCACCGGATCGAACGCCGGTGGCCGCCCACCGGAACTCCCACGCCGACGCCGATGCGCGGCCTGATCCGCAGGGACCGGAATCGTTGCCTTGATCTTGTGACGACGCAACCATTCCCGGTTGACGCGGCTCGAGTACGCCTTGTCCGCCAACACTCGTTCTGGCCGCACTCGCGCTCGACCGCCACCGAGTTTCGGCACCGCGATGCCGTCAAGCACCGCCTGGAACTGCGGACTGTCACCAGCCTGACCCGCGGTGATCAAGACCGACAACACCCGGCAGCCCTGATCGCACGCCAGATGCAGCTTGCTGGTCCACCCGCCTCTCGACCGCCCCAGCCCGTGATCGGACGGCTCGCACTGCCCCGGACCAGCGGGCGGTTCGGCCTGCCCGCCACCGTCGCGGCGGGCACCGGCAGCATGCGGATGCGCGCGGGTGATGGTGGAATCCACACTGACCTGCCATTCGATCACTCCGGCCGCATCAGCCAGGACCTGCAGCGAGGTCACGATCGCCGCCCACGACCCGGCACGCTGCCATCGCCGGAACAATCCGTAGACCGCTTGCCACGACCCGTACTCGGCCGGAACGTCGCGCCACGGCGACCCGACCCGGCACCGCCACCGGATCCCATCGATGAGCTGGCGTTTCGTCCATTTCGGCGGGCGACCCGCCTTCTTCCCACGAGGCAGCAGCGGCTCCAACCGCGCCCATTGGGCATCGGTCAGGTCCGCTCGCCCCGCCACCGCTAGGCTGGCCACGAGGTCTCCGGTGTTCAGATTTGCTTGGTCGCTAATCCGAAATACCGGAGACCTCACCTATATGCCAACGCGGGCAACAGCTTCGACCGAACGTGCTGATGGGGTGGCATCGCTGCGCGGTGCCACCCCATCACTGACTTCGAGACAGAACCTAGCTGCGGGCCGAACCCCGGTCCGAATCCGGTAGTCCGCAATCAGCATTGCGGTCGTCGTATGCGGCATGGCTTGACATCTCTCGCAGTCCGGGAATGCCGCTAATCGCGCGGGCTGCTCTTAGTCTTGAGAGTGCATAGTCGGCTTCACTTGCAGGGGTGAGAGACGTTCATTACGCAGGCGGTAGCTGCCATTCAGGAGCCCGCGTGAGTACACGCGTAGGAGTGAGCCAGCCTGCTGGTTCGGGTGGTGGTCGGTGGTGTCGGGGTCGAGGTCGGTGGCGGGGATCTCGAGGCGTGCCCAGAGTGCGGCGGCGGGCATGTCGTCGGGTAGTGGTCGGGTGCCGGCGGCAACCGGGCAGGACCTCGTCATCGACGGCGGACTCGTCGGTTCGTTCCCCGTCCGGTGACCCTCACCGGAAGGAGTCGATGTTCTCCTCGGCCCACTGCTCGAAGGTCCTGGCCGCTGACCCCGTGACTCGAGCGACGGTGTCACGCACCCGCAGCAGCGCGTGGTTGACATCGCCACCCGTCACATCCAGGACGGCGTCGGCGGCGTCCTCCCCGAAGACCGCGACCATCCCTGCCCGGGCTTCCTCGCGGGTGATCTCGGTGACCTCGACGTCGCGGTGCAGCAGTCCGGCGATGGTCGTCACCTGCTGACGCGCGCTCACCGGTGCGGGGCCGGTGAGCGCATACCGTTGCCCTCGGTGCCCGGGTTCGGTCAGCGCGACCCGGACCACCGAGGCGATATCGGCGGGATGAATCGTGGGGAGCCCGACGTCGGCGTAGGGCAGCTGGACGGGCTGCCCCGCCTGGATGGTCGGTGCCCACATGAGCGCATTGGATGCGAACTGCGTCGGCCGCAGAATCGTCCAATTCATCCCACTGGCCTCGAGAATCTTCTCCACCGACGCCTTGTCGACTGCGGGACCGAGGTGAGGGTGGGTCTCCACGGTGATCGACGACACCAGAACCACATGCTCGACACCGGCTCGACGGGCGCGGTCGATGATCTCGGCGTCCGGCCCGATCCCCGGCACGAGGAACATCGACCGCACCCCATCCAGCGCCGTCGCCACCGAGGCGGGGTCGGCCAGGTCGCCCTCGACCGCCTCGATCCCCGCCGGGAAGGCAGCGCCGGAAAGATCACGGGTGAGTGCCCTGATCGGCTCGGAGCTGAACGCCCGCAACTCTTTCAGCAACGGGCCGCCGATATTTCCGGTGGCCCCGGTAACCAGAATCATGAGCATGTCCTCTCGCGTGGTGATCGACGAACGCCACGCTAAGACCTCAACTCGACTTGGGGTCAAGGGTTCGGACTGGCGGACCGGCCGGGCACGGTCGCGTCCCGTTCTGACAGCATGGCGAGGTGATGAAGGCCCTGCGCTCGGCGCGAGACAAAGCACGGCGGTTGCCGGGCGCTGTCTGGTACCTGGCGGTCGGTGGCGTCACCGCTCTGCTCGCGCTGTTCGCGGTGGTCGGCGTGCTGATCGTCGGCGCCTTCTGCCTGATCGGGGTCGGGATACCGGCACTGCCCGAGGCTGTTCGGCTGGTCCGCCCGTTGGTGTCGTTCGATCGGCGCCGAGCGGCACGCTACCTCGATGAACCCGCGGTGCAGGCCTATCAGCCGTTCACCGGTGGCCTGCGGCAGCGAGTCGCGACGGTGTTCACCGATCCGGCGAACCGCCGGGACTTCGGCTGGCTGGCCGCCCACGCGCTGACCGGCCTCTACCTCGCCGTATTCGCCCTCGCCCTCCCGCTCAGCACGCTCATCCAGCTGACGATCCCCGCATTCTGGCAACTGATGCCGCCGGGGGAGGAGTTCGCCAGTTTCGGATTCACGGTCGACTCGTGGCCGAGGGCGATACTGAGCTTCGTCCTCGCGATCCCGGTGGCCCTGGTGACTCTGCAACTCCCCGTCGCCGCGCGCTGGCAGGCGATGGCCACCCGCGCCCTGCTGAAACCACCCGAGGGCGCCCTGCTGGCAGACCGGGTCGCGGCCCTCACCGCCACCCGCGCCGCCGCACTCGACGCGCACGGCGCCGAACTGCGCCGCATCGAACGCGACCTGCACGACGGTGCGCAGGCGCGCCTCGCGGCGGTGATCATGCAGCTCGGACTGGCCGACCAGCTGCGCGACCAGGACCCGGACACCGCGCGCGAGCTCGTGCGCAAGGCACAGGACACCGCGACGGCCGCGCTGGCCGAGCTGCGTGATGTGGTGCGCAACGTGTACCCGCCGGTGCTCACCGACCGTGGCCTGGCCAGTGCCGTCGCGGCGGTGGCCGCCCGCAACCCGATCCCCTGCACGCTCGACCTCCACGAGGTCGGCAGGCGACCCGCCGCGGTGGAGGCGGCGGCGTACTTCGTCATCACCGAGGCACTCACCAACGCCACCAAGCATTCCGGTGCCACGGGCATCTCGCTGGTGCTGGGCGGTGCGCCCGAGCTGTTGACGATCGAGATCCGCGACGACGGCGTGGGCGGCGCCGTGGAGACCTACGACGGCGGGCTGGCCGGAATCCGGCGCAGGGCCGAGGCACTCGACGGCCGGATGACGCTGACCAGTCCACCCGGTGGCCCTACTGTAGTGCGGGTGGAGTTGCCGTGCGGGTCATGATCGCCGAGGACAATGCCCTGCTGCGCGAGGGGCTGGTGCTGCTGCTGAGCACCGCGGGTATCGAGGTGGTCGCCGCCGTGGACAACGCCGACGACTTTCTCACGGCGGTGGCGGCTGATCGCCCGGACGCGGTGGTCGTCGATGTGCGCCTGCCGCCCACATTCACCGACGACGGCTTACGCGCGGCCGTCAGCGCACGCAAACTGCACCCCGGGCTGCCCGTGCTGGTGCTGTCGTCCTGGGTGGAGGACAGCTACGCCGCGGAGCTGCTCGGCGACGGGATGGGCGGTGTCGGCTATCTGCTCAAGGAGCGGGTCGGCAAGGTCGATCGCTTCCTCGATTCGCTGCGCCGGGTCGCGGCCGGTGGCACCGCGATGGACCCCGAGGTGATCTCGCAACTGCTGGTGCGCCGCAAGGCCGACGACCCGATGGCCGCGCTGACCGCCCGCGAGCGCGAGGTGCTCGCGCTGATGGCGGAGGGCCACAACAACGCCACCATCGCCGAGCGGCTGGTGGTCAGCGAAGGCGCTGTGCACAAACATATTCGGAGCATTTTCGCGAAGCTGGGACTGTCTGCCGAGGACGTCGGCCATCGTCGGGTTCTCGCCGTGCTTGCCTACTTGAACGCGTGAAGCCCTGAACCCGTGCAGGGTTCAGGGCCACACCCGAGTCCGGTCAGTCGGCTCGACAGGTCATGTCGTCGGCGGGCAGCGTGCCGTCTCGGAAGTAGGTGTTCACCGCCGAGTACACGCAGGAGTTCGGGTATCGCCCGAAGATCCAGTGGATCGGCACATCCTGGAGAGTGACCATGCGGGAAGCGCTCAGATCCTCGTGCAGGGCGACAGCCCCGTCGTAGGTGGTCCTGGTGTCACCGGTGGACTGCACGATCAGGGCAGGCACCGAGTTGCGCACCACCGTGGCCGGTTCGACGGGCGGCGCCCAGAACGCGCACGGAGTGATGTTGTTGGTGAACCCGGCGAACAGCGGCTGGGTGGCGCGGGCGGCCTCGATATTGCGCCGGTAGAACGCGGGATCGCGCGGCGTGGCCACGTCACCGCACATGATCGCCATCTGCGACGAATTGTCATTCGGCCGCGCCTTCAAGACGAATCCGAGAGTGGAATCCAGTGTCTCGTCGGGCTGGGCGGGCTTTCCCGCGGCGGCGTCGGCGATGGTCCGGATCTGTCGGGCCACCATCTCGTACTGGTCGGGGCTGTCCAACCCGACGAACAACACCACCGGCAGCCAGTGTTCGTCGATCTCGTACTCGCCCAACCGGATCGGTGTGACCGCGGCCTGTCCGATCAGCGCTCGAACGGCCTCGCGAACCTGGGCGCGGCTGGTACCGAAGTGGTATTCCGCGTCACGCGCCGCGACCCAATCCGCCCACAGGTCGAACGCGGCCTCGTTGAGTGGGCCCATGGCCTGCATCATGCCGACCGGCCCGTACTCGTCCGGGTCGGCCGCGCTGTCGAGCACCATCCGGTCGCTGCGGTCGGGGAACATCTGCATGTACACCGCACCGAGGTAGGTGCCGTACGAGGTGCCGAAGTAACTGATCTTCTCCGCGCCGAGAAGGCCGCGGATGACGTCCATGTCCCGTGCGGTGTTGCGGGTGGTGATGTGGGGCAGCCGCGCCCCTTCGGTTGCGGCACAGCGGGCGGCCAGATCGCCTTGCATAGCAACGGATTCCGCGAAGCCGACCGCGTCGAGCCCAGCCGAATGCAACCCGAAGCCGACCGGCCACTTGCAATCGACGGCCGACGAGCGCCCGACACCACGCGGGTCCATCCCGATCAGGTCGTAACGAGCCCGCACCTCGGGCGTCATCGCCTTGCCGACATCGACCATGAAGTCCAGGCCTTCACCACCGGGACCGCCCGAATTGGACAGCATGACGCCGCGCTGGGGGTCGGAACCGGCGATCCGGGAGATCGCCACCGTCAGCGTCGGACCCTGTGGGTCGGCGTAGTTCACCGGCACGGTGACATCGGCGCACTGTGCCCCGGCCTCGTCCAGTTTCGGAACCCCGCAGTCTTTCCACTCCAGTTGCTGACCGGTGAACCGGTCCGGCACCGCGGTGTGTGGGTCCGCCTCCGCCTCGGGACCGGCACAGCCGATCAGGGCGGCACAGGCCATCAGGCCAGTCAGGGCGACCGTCAGCCCTTTCGCGCGTTTCACTGCTTCTCCTCGTATGTTGTTCGGCCGCATAGCCCTTGGTGGCGGGTGATCACGAGGCGCACAGGGCGGCGTCCAGCACGCTGTTCACCGCGTCGGCCTCTTCGTCGGTGGTCGGCAACTGGTTGACCGTGACGGTCACCGCGGTGCCCTCGGCCGTCACGCCGTTGCGGGTCTCGAAGCCGGGAATGCTGCCGCCGTGCCCCCACACCTGCGCACCGCACGGCGCGGTCCGGTGGATCAGAGCGAGTCCGTAGTCCGCGCCCGGCATCCGGTCGAACGGCACAGTGCGCTGCATTTCGGCCAATTGCGCAGGCGGCAAAAGCTTGCCGGACAGCAACGCGATGAAGAAGCGGTTCAGATCGGTCGCGGTGGCGACCATGTCACCGGCGGTGGCGGCCCAGGACGGGTCGAAGTCGGTGAAATCGACCGGCTCACCGTCGACCCGGTGGTAGCCACGGGCATGCGGGCCACGGATGCCGGTTTCGCGGGAAGCGGGCACATAGGTGTCGCGCAGACCGAGCGGCTCGAGGATCCGGCGCCCGATCTCGTCGGCGGCCGGATTGCCCGTCACCCGCTCGATCAGCAGGCCGGCCAGCAGGTAATTGGTGTTCGTGTACACCGATTTCGCGCCCGGTTCGAACTGCGGCGGTGTCGTCATCGCCAGCCGGACCAACTCGGTCATCTCGAAGTGCTGCCACCGCAGCGCTTCCTCGTCCGGATCGAGCTGCTGGGAATTCTGGGCTGCGATGCCGTCGCCGGACCCACTGCCCAGATAGTCCGGCACCCCGCTGGTGTGCTGCAACACCTGCCGCACCGTGATCCGGTTGCCGTCGTTGCCGCTGCCGCGCACCACCCCGGGCAGGTAGCGCTCGATCGACGCGTCCAGATCGACCTTGCCCTCGGCGACCAACTGCATGATCACCGTGGTCACATAGGTCTTGGTGTTGCTCCCGATCCGGACGCGCGCGTCGTCCGGGAACGGTGCGCCGGTGCCCAGATCACCGACGCCCGCACCGAACGTCCGATGCCCGCCGGGCCCATCGATCACCACCTGGACACCCGGGAATCCCTGGCGAACCACCGCGTCCATCGCGGCGGCCACCGCGGGCGGCGGCATCGTCACCACCTCGTCCGGTGCCCCCACCGACGTCCCACCCCCGCACGCGGCCACCGCGAGCACCGCACCCACCACAACAACTGAAAGGCCCGCTTTACCGGAGTTCCACCGAAATCGGTTCATGAGCAGCGTCTTTTCTCCTGTTCGAGCCGGAAATCATCGGTGTGTTTCCGACGATTTCGAGCTTAGGAATCGACAACCCGCCCGCCCATGCCACGCGCACCCGAATACGGGTTCCCGCCTACTGCCGCGAAGTGGTAGTGCCAGCACCACCACGCCTGCTCACCGGGCCTACGATCGGTGACTCAGGAAGACAGACGGGCGCCATGCATGTTTGAGAATCGTGCACGAATCGGAGAAGTTGCAGGACCAGGTCAGCGGGCTGGTCTACGCAGTTGGGCGACAGTGTCTGCCCGGTGTGGCGCATCCGCCGGCCGTCGAACGCGCGGCTCAGCAATTTGCGCGGACGAAAACCCGCCGTGTATCGCCGCCGCCGTCATGGATGACGACGTACCGCCGTGGCTCCCTGTTGTCTTTCGCCGAATGCTCATTCTCGGTGGCGCTCGCCAATTGGTCGACCATGCCCGTCGCCTCCCAGTAGGATCTCCATGACTTCGGAACCCCAGGAGCGAAGGGTGCAAATCCCGATCGCTGCTTGAACTCTTCGACAGTGTCGAGCGGGATGTCGATCACCGCCACGGTGTTCGACACATTGAATCCTCCGTCATGGTCGAACCATATCGTTTTTGCTCCGTCGGGGAAGACAACGCCCGAGCATTCGGACATATTGCGAAGGCCTTCGGCTTCCTGCGAGCACCCGCCGGTTGCTATCGCGATCGAACCGGCGGATATACACAGGTAGAGAGTCCATGCGGCACGTTTCACAGCTTGTCGAACCATCTCATAGTTCCGGTGGAAGCACCTCGAGATCGGAAGCTGCGCGCCCATCCGGCTTCTTCGAGCTGACGCATCTCGTTGTTGAGGGTATTCCCGATATTCAGACTGAGAGCCTCGAGCTGCTTTTTATCGTAGTTGTAGAAGTCGTATACGTAGACTTTATACATGATCTCGGCGAGGAGACCGTCCTTGCCCTCGATGACTGTTGTGGAGCTGCCGACGGCAATGTCATAGTGGCCCAGTGCGTAGAACAGGTCGCCTTCTGTTTCCTCCGCACCCAGCCATTGTGAAGTCAAGTCGCGAGTGACGCCGATCTGAGGATCCTGGCGTGCTTGCTCTTTGATCTCGTCGAGGCATTCGGCGACCTTTTGTTGCGCGTTGCCGCTTTGCATGATCTGATTAAATTGCGCCGAGCTTATTTCGTTTTCGAAGCCGGCATCGTTGTTTCCCAGATATATACTCAGGAGATCTTCGGCGAAAGTATAACCTTGCACGTCGAACCACGACTGAACGGCTGCCGCATCGACGCTGTTTGCGGCAGCTTCTGCCTTGTCCGCAGCGCTGGTCTTCGAGCCGTAGATCGCACGGTCTTCTGGAAGCTGTCGGTCAGGCGGGGGATGCAAGGCTGGCCTCCCACCACACGTTGTTCCCGTACCCGTAGCGGGTCGTACCGAGATCGGCGATCACTTTGTCGGGTACCTCGTATTCAGCTGCGGAGTAAACGGGAGCGGTGCTCCCCGGCGTGTATTCGAGCGCTCGGGAGATCTTTCCGATCATGGTCGTGATCGCGTCTCGTCGGGCGTCCGATGCCGCCTTCAACGTATCGACGGCTGAAACGATCTGGGACTTGTTGGATTGGCTCATCGGTCGATCGATGAGTTGGGCCCATGCTCCGAGGGGGAGGGTGAAGCCGAGCATGCTCAACGGCTGGGATAGTCCGCTGCTCCAACCCATCGCCTGGTTGTACACCAAGCGTTCCAGGCAAGCTGCACCGTTGGCAATGATCTTCGAGACGACATCGAGATCGGAGCTCCTCACGGCGACAGCTTGCGCGAGACGGCTCGCGGTCGAAGCGAAAGCCTCACCGGCGCCGCCCGTCCAGTTGCCCTGCAACCACCGCACTCCGCTCGACAGGTTTTCCGATGCCACGAAGTCGTTGAAACCGAGCTGACGAATGCGACCGCCCAGGGTCTCCAGGGCTTCCCAGTCCGCAGCCAACGGTACAAGATAGTCGGCGGCAGGTTTGATACCGATCGCTCGGCTCAACGGCTCGTCGAAATGCATCAGAGACTGGACTGCGGACTCGACTACCTGTCGCACCGTGAACTGCTCGTCTTCGACCAGTGGCAACGTCGGTAGCTGAAGTCCGGTGAACCGGGTCAACCCTCCACTGACCATGTTGTTTCCCGCTACGGCGAGATCGCTCAGCCCGCTCGACGACAGGGTCGAGATCGCCTGCGCGGCGACGTGGTCTGTGCCTTGGAACTCACGCGAGGCGGTGGCAAGGTTCGTTTGATACGACGCGAGGTTCGTCAGATCCTGTTCATGCGCTGCGGACAGCGTCGCCTTGAAGTTCTCGAACGGTGTACTCAGCGAGGCGAGTAGTCCAGCCGATCCGCTGGGAATCGAGAGTCCCGACAGCATGCGTGAGGCGTTCGAGGAGAAGTTCGCCCCCACTTCCTGCAGGTCCAACCCGAATCCATCGAGAACGGCTACCTGTACGGCCATGTCGTTCACGACATCTCCCCCTCAACGACACGAAAGTAGCTTAGGCGATCATTGCGGGGGTTGCGCTGCCCGATAAGTGAAATGGGTACCCGGGCGGAGAACCTGAGGCTCGCTTCACAAGGTCAAGCGCAACGATGGTGGCGAATTCGGTGCCGTGCGGCTATGTCCCTGTCGAGACCAGCGCAATCTCGCTCAGTAGTTGGCTGCATGGCGGGCTATTCCGCTCTCGAACCTGCTGCCCGTCCTGTCTTGCCTACGCGGCTGCTGGGTTCACTGCCTGACGTCCGCTCTGCATCACCTCCTGCAGCCCGCCTCGGCCTGTTCAGTCGGCCTTCATGTCATGGATCCAGGAATACAGGCGGGTGCCACTCATGTTGAGAGTCGTGGACGAGTCCGAGAAAATCGTAGGAAGCAGGGGTGGACCCCGAAGATGACCAGGTCAGCGGTGGTATAGGCTTTGTCCGTCATGAAGTCGGCTTATTCGGGTGCGCCCAAGACGGTCTACCTCGATCACGCGGCGACCACTCCGATGTTGCCTGCCGCTGTCGAGGCGATGACGGCTGCCTTGGGGATGGTGGGGAACGCCTCGTCGCTGCACGGGTCGGGGCGGGCCGCGCGGCGGACGCTCGAGGAGGCGCGGGAGTCGATCGCCGCTGAGCTGGGGGCGCGGCCGTCGGAAGTGATCTTCACCTCTGGGGGCACCGAGAGCGACAATCTCGCGATCAAGGGGATTTTCTGGGGGCGTCGGGCGGCCGATCCGCGCCGGACCCGCCTGGTGGTGAGCTCCGTCGAGCATCACGCGGTGCTCGACGCGGTGGAGTGGCTCGAGCAGCACGAGGGTGCGCAGGTGAGCTGGTTGCCCGTCGACGGTGAGGGTGTGGTGTCGCCGCACGCGCTGCGCGAAGTGCTCGAGGCGCACGGTGACGAAGTGGCGCTGGTGAGTGTGATGTGGGCCAACAACGAGGTCGGCACCGTCCAGCCGATAGCCGAATTGGCTGCCGTCGCACAGGAATTCGATATTCCGATGCACAGCGACGCGATCCAGGCGGTGACCCAGGTTCCGGTCGATTTCGGGGCGAGCGGGTTGGCCGCGCTGAGCGTGGCGGGGCACAAGGTCGGCGGTCCGCACGGGATTGGCGTGCTGCTGCTCGGTCGGCAGGTGCCCTGTGTGCCGCTGATCCACGGTGGCGGGCACGAACGCGACCTGCGTTCGGGAACCTCCGACGTGGCGGCCGCCGTCGGCTTCGCCGCCGCCCTGCGCGCCGCCTCCGTCGAGGCCGCGCACAGCCTGAAAGCGTTGCGAGACAAGCTGATCGCCGGTGTGCTCGCGTTGGAACCCGACGCTGTGCTCAACGGTCCGGCCGATGACCGCAGACTCCCCGGCAACGCCCACTTCACCTTCCCCGGTTGCGAGGGTGATTCCCTGCTGATGCTGCTCGACGCCGCCGGTATCGAATGCTCGACCGGCTCGGCGTGCAACGCGGGGGTGGCCTCGCCGAGTCACGTCCTGATCGCCATGGGTGTCGAGCCGTGGCAGGCGCGCAGTTCGCTGCGGTTCTCGCTGGGCCACACCTCGACCGAATCCGATATCGACACATTGCTGACCGTGCTGCCGCAGGTCATCGAAAGGGCCAGGGCCGCGGGTCTGGCCGGCGCTAGAGGAGGTGCCTGATGCGAGTACTTGCCGCCATGAGTGGTGGAGTCGATTCGGCGGTGGCCGCGGCGCGGGCCGTGGACGCCGGTCACGAGGTGGTCGGGGTGCACCTGGCGCTGTCGGCGTCGCCGGGCACCCTGCGTACCGGCTCGCGTGGCTGCTGCTCCAAGGAAGACGCCGGTGACGCCCGGCGCGCCGCCGATGTGCTCGGCATTCCGTTCTACGTGTGGGATTTCGCCGACCGCTTCAAAGAAGACGTGATCGACGATTTCGTCGCCGCCTACGCCGCGGGCGAGACCCCGAACCCGTGCCTGCGCTGCAACGAGAAGATCAAGTTCTCCGCCCTGGCCGACCGCGCGCAGGCCCTCGGCTTCGACGCCGTGGTCACCGGGCACTACGCCCGCCTCGAAGACGGTGTGCTGCGCCGCGCGGTCGACGCGGACAAGGACCAGTCCTATGTGCTCGCGGTCCTCACCGCGGAGCAGCTGTCCCGGGCCATGTTCCCGGTCGGCGACACCCCGAAGCCGCGTATCCGGGAGGAAGCGGCCGAGCGGGGTCTCGCGGTGGCGAACAAGCCCGACAGCCACGACATCTGCTTCATCCCCTCCGGCGACACCCGGGCGTTCCTCGGCGCCAAGATCGGCATCCGCCCCGGTGCGCTCGTCGATTCCGACGGCACCGTGCTCGGCACCCATGAAGGCGTGCACGGGTTCACCGTCGGTCAGCGCAAGGGCCTCGGCCTGAGCCACACCGCCGCCGACGGCAAGCCTCGCTACGTCACCGGGATCGACCCCGATTCCGGCACGGTGAAGGTCGGCTCGGTGGAAGACCTGCAGGTCGACGTCATCACCGCTGACCGCGCCATCTGGACCTCCGGCGTGCGCCCGACCGAACCGGTCGAGTGCGTGGTGCAGGTGCGCGCCCACGGCGGCACCGCGCCCGCTGTGGTCGAACCGGTGGGTGACGGGCTGGTCGCGCGGCTGCGTGAACCGCTCAGCGGTGTCGCGAAGGGTCAGGCCATCGTGCTCTACCTGCCCGATGCCGACGGTGGCGACACCGTGGTCGGCAGCGGCACCATCAACGGCACCGATCGTGCCGGGGTCGACGCGGGGATCACCGACGCTTCCGCCTGAGGAGCGCGCCGTTCGACGACACGAAAGGTGTTGTGCACGTGACATTGTCGCGAAGCAAGAACTCCGAGGAGAGCGCGCCCGCGGACCTTCTCGTCGGCGGCATCGCCACGGGCATCGGGTCGTGGCCGGGTACCGATCCGAGGGAAGCCGCCGCGACGATCATCGGTGAACTGCCCGACCTCGCGCACCTGGTCGAACTGCCGCAGCGCGGGATCGGCGCCGACATGATCGGCCGGGTGTCGGCGCTGCTGGTGGATCTGCGCTTCGATTCCACCACGCGCGGTTACCGGCTGGCCGCTCGCCCGGGCTCGGTGTCCCGCCGGGCACGTGACCTGCTCCAGTTCGATCTCGATGCGATCGAAGAAGCCTGGGAGACAGCGGGTTCGGCTGGAACCGGCCGTGTCGTGAAGCTGCAGTCGGCGGGACCGCTCACCCTGGCCGCCGAAGTGGAACTGCCCGGTGGACATCGGATTCTCACCGATCCCGGTGCGGTGCGCGATCTTTCGGAGTCTCTCGCCGAAGGTTTGGCGCGGCACGCGGACGAGGTGCGCAGAAGGCTGGGGGCCCGGGTGGTCATCCAGCTGGACGAACCGCAGCTCTCCACGGTGCTCGAAGGTTCGTTGCAGGGGCCGAGCATCCTCAACACCATTCGCGCGCTTCCCGAACCCGACGCCCTGCGCATTCTCGACACCGTGATCGAGGCGCAGAACGCGCCGGTCCTGTTGCACACCTGCGCATCTCGTCCCGCCCTGGCCACGATTGGCCGCACCGCCGCCGCAGGCATCTCCTTCGATGCCGCGACCATCACCACCGCCGACCTCGACGCCCTCGGCGACATCGTCGATCAGGGCAAGAAGATCGCCCTCGGCCTCACCCCGGCCGAGCAGCCGGCCGCGCCGATCACCTGGCGCGAGATCGCCGAACCCGCCGTCCGCCTGGTCGACCGGCTCGGCTTCCCTCGCGCGACCCTGGCCACCCAGATCCTGGTGACCCCCGCCTGTGGGCTGGCCGGTGCCTCTCTCGAATGGTCCCGCCGTGCACTCGCGCTCAGCACCGAGGTGGCGCGCGCTTTCGCCGAGGAACCGGAGTCGTTGAACGTCGAGTAGCGGTCGCCTGTCCGGTGCCGTAGCCAGGCGGGTGCTTCGGCGTCCGGGGTTCGGACCTCAGTGGAAGACGGGTCGGCGACGGGCCCGGACGGTCGCCGAAAGTGTCGGTGGCCTCCACTAATGTGCTGGGTGTGAGTGAGAGCGACAGCGCGGTTTCCGTGAGTGCCGAAGGTGCCACCCCCGAGCAGCGGGTGCGGTGGCAGCAGTTGGCCGACGAGGTGCGTGAGCACCAGTTCCGCTACTACGTGCGGGACTCGCCGATCATCACCGACGGCGAGTTCGACGCCCTCCTGCGTGAACTGCAGGCGATGGAGGAGGCGCACCCCGATCTGCGCACACCCGATTCGCCGACCCAGCTGGTCGGCGGCGGATTCGCCACCGAGTTCACCGCGGTCGACCACCTCGAGCGCATGCTGTCGCTGGACAACGTGTTCGACTTCGACGAACTGCGCGCCTGGGCCGCCCGCGTGGAGGCCGAAACCGGCCCCGACCTGCACTACCTGTGCGAGGTCAAGATCGACGGCGTGGCCCTGAACCTGGTGTACGAGAACGGCAGGCTGGTGCGCGCCGCCACCCGTGGCGACGGGCGAACCGGTGAGGACGTCACCCTCAACGCCCGCACCATCGACGACATCCCCACCGAACTCACCGCCACCGAGCAGTTCCCCATCCCGGAACTGCTCGAGGTGCGCGGCGAGGTGTATTTCCGCCTCGAGGATTTCCAGACGCTCAACGCCCAGATAGTCGCCGAAGGCAAACCGCCCTACGCCAACCCGCGCAATACCGCCGCCGGCTCGCTGCGCCAGAAGAACCCCGCGATCACCGCCCAGCGCAGGCTGCGGATGATCTGCCACGGCTTCGGCCGCATCGACGGTTACCGCCCCACCTCCATGCACGAGGCCTATCAGGCGCTCGCCGCGTGGGGACTGCCGGTGTCGGAGCACACCCGGCTGGTGCAGGGCGTCGACGCGGTGATCGAACGGGTCGCCTACTGGGGTGAGCACCGCCACGACATCGAGCACGAGCTCGACGGGCAGGTCATCAAGGTCGACGAGATGGCGTTGCAGCGGCGCCTCGGCTCCACCTCCCGTGCCCCGCGCTGGGCCATCGCCTACAAGTACCCGCCGGAAGAGGCGACCACCACGCTGCTGAACATCGAGGTGAACGTCGGCCGCACTGGGCGAGTCACCCCGTTCGCCGTGATGGAGCCCGTCACCATCGCGGGATCGACGGTAGCGATGGCCACCCTGCACAACGCCTCGGAGGTGAAGCGCAAGGGTGTGCTGATCGGTGACACCGTCACCATCCGCAAGGCCGGTGACGTGATCCCCGAGGTGCTCGGCCCGGTGGTCGACGCCCGTACCGGTGACGAACGCGAGTTCGTGATGCCCACCCACTGTCCCAATTGCGGCACCGAACTGGCGCCCGCGAAAGAGGGCGACGCCGACATCCGCTGCCCCAACCAGCAGTTCTGCCCCGCCCAGCTGCGCGAGCGGGTGTTCCATCTCGCCGGGCGCGGCGCCTTCGACATCGAGGCGCTCGGCGACAAGGCGGCCGACGCGTTGCTGCGCTCCGGCGCCATCACCGACGAAGGCGATCTGTTCGATCTCGACGAGCAGAAACTGCTGTCGGTTCCGCTGTTCACCAACAAGGAAGGCGGCTTGTCCGCCAACGGCAGGCGGCTGCTGGAGAACCTGCAGGCGGTGAAGGACCGGCCGCTGTGGCGGGTGCTTGTCGCGTTGTCCATCCGGCACGTCGGCCCGACCGCCGCCCGCGCGCTGGCCGCCGAGTTCGGCAGCCTCGAGCGCATCGAATCCGCGACGGTGGAAGAACTTTCGTCGACCGACGGCGTGGGTCCGACGATCGCCGCGGCCGTGGTGGAGTGGTTCACCGTCGACTGGCATCGCGCCATCGTCGACAAGTGGCGGGCCGCCGGTGTGCGCATGGAGGACGAGCGCGACGCCTCGATCGAACGCACTCTCGAGGGGTTGTCGATCGTGGTCACCGGCTCGCTGCAGACCTTCACCCGCGACGGTGCCAAGGAGGCGATTCTGGTCCGCGGCGGCAAGGCGGCGAGCTCGGTGTCGAAGAAGACCGCGTTCGTCGTGATCGGCGATTCCCCTGGTTCCAAGGCAGCCAAAGCCGAAGAACTCGGTGTGCCGATCCTCGACGAGGATAGTTTCCGTCTGCTGCTAGAGCAAGGGCCGGAGCCGGTCAGCCCACCGGCCGAGTCGGACGCCGAGTAGCGACTCGGTTTCGGCTCAGCTCGGGGTGACGGTGACCGTGTTCGCCATCTGCGTGCGGATGTCGAACTGGGCGCACTGGCCGTTGGTGAGTTCCACGTGCCGGTGCGTCTTCTTCGAGTTGCCCTCGATGTCGACGACGACGTCGCTACCGGTCATCGAGCACACCTTCGACACCGGCGCCTCGGTGTAGCTGACGGTCCCGGCCCCCTGGCAACTGTTCGTCGAGTTTCCGAGGAACACTCGTGCGGTCCCGTCCGGACAGGGATCGGCCGCCGCGGTCGGCGCACCGACCATCAGCACCGGAACCACGGCCCCGGCCCCCAACGCCGCAACAACCAGCCCACGAATCATCACTGCAGCTCCGCCTCTCACCGATTTTCGGCCAGACTACGCCAGACCCACACCCCCGCGCGCGACATGCACACGATCGCAAACCTGGACACTTCCGCCGAGACCCAGCGACTCTCAGCTGCCCAGAGGTGCCGATGACGTCTGTTACCGTCGGTCCACGCAGTTCTTCTGACGTCTGTTCGAGGCCTCGGGCATCGACTGCCGCGTCGAGAGACAGGTGAGAACATGGGTAACTCACCGGGGACGGGCGACGGTGACCTGCTACATGGTCTGGCCGCCAACGGGAGTCTCCCCCCACCTGAATCTGGCCTAGATTCTCGGGGAGGCGGAATAGAGAGGCGGAAGAGCACTTGTTGCGGAGTTTTCAGGTGGCCAATCATGGGTCTTTGGCCGAGGCGCAGCAATTGCGGCTGACCAAGGGGGCCGGTGGACCGCTCGCGGTGCCGGTGACGGCGGTGTACGGCGTCGCGGCGTCGGGGAAGACCAGTGTGGTCGACGCGCTCGCGCAGATGCGTGATGCCGTCTTGAATTCGGTGAGCGGGTGGGATCCGTATGCGGGTCCGGTGCGTCGGCCGCATCTCGGATTCGCCGACCGGCCGACCGAATTCGTGGCCGGTTTCGTGGCGGAGGGCGTCCCTTATACCTACGGCTTCCGCCTCGACAGTGCCGATGTGATCGCCGAGTGGCTCTACACCCATCCGCGTTCGCGGAAGCGAATCGTGTTCGAGCGCAACGGGGATCAGGTCAAGATCGGCCCGATGTTCGAGGCGGCCCGGTACGGGGTGACGGCGCTGGTGCCGTTGCTGCGGCCGAACGCCTTGCTGCTGAGCCTGGCCGGTCAGTTGTACGCGGAGGCCCTGGTACCCGCCTATCGCTGGTTCGCGGCGAATCTGCAAGTGCAGCAGGGCGATATCGGTGTGGAGGCGTTGGCGTACGAGCTCGGCAGCCACATCTCCCGTTCGCCCGACAACGCCGCGCGCCTGCTGATGCTGTTGCGCACAGCCGATCTGGGCATCGAGGATCTGCTGATCGCCGAGCACGACCCGATGTACGCCGACTACCTGCGTGACATGGATGCCGGAATCGCCTCGCTCACAGCACAACTGGACCAGGGCGGCGCGGATGCCGTTCTCGTGGAACGAGAACTGAGCACGCTGCGAGCCGCCCGCGACACCCTCTACCGCCGCATGGTCGACCGGCGCGGCCCCGGCCTGAGCCTGGTGCACGAGGGCATCGACATCGCGTTCGACCTGGCCGACGAATCGACGGCGACCCGCGCACTGCTGCGGGTGCTGCCCGCCATGCTCGAGGCGCTCGACACCGGCGGTGTCCTCGCCGTCGACGATCTCGGTGCGGGCCTGCCGGTGGAGGAGACCGACCGTCTGGTGCAGCTGTTCCAGAACCCGGAGACCAACGCTCGCGGCGCCCAGCTGATCTACACCACCGCGAATCGCGCGCTCATCGACCGTAACAACGGCCGGTCCCAGCGCACCAGGACGGCGGTGTGGCAGGTGCGGCGGACGCAGGGCGTCAGCGAACTCGTCGGTCTGTAGTCGGCCTACCATGGGGTCATGCTCGAAGTGGTGATGGCGGCGGCCATGGTGACGATGCTCGTGGTCATGATCGGCGCCCTCCTGACCAGGCGTGGCGGCGGTGGCGGAGTTCAGGTCGAGCACGGGTCGCTGTCGGTGACCGGGGTGAGCCCGCTGCCCGCCATGACCGGCGAGCACTACGTGACCATCACCGGAACCATCACCGGCCCGTCGGTGCCCGCGAAGGTCGTGTACGGGCGGTTCGCGTGGGACGCGGCGCAGTGGCCGTCGATCGGCGACCAGCTCGATGTGGTCTACTCACCGCGCAACCCCGACCGCTGGTCCGCACAGCACCCGGGCCTGCGCCCATATCTCGGTAGCTGAGACGGTCCCGGTAGCCGGGACGGGTGCGTCGAAGCTCACAGCCGCCCGGGTGCGATCATGCGGGAATGCACGGCAACAACCACGCAACAGTGAGCGGTCCGCAGATCCGGACCGCGCAGCCCGACGAATACGACGCCATCTCCGCCCTCACCGTCGACGTGTACGTCGGCGACGGGTATGTGCCCGCCGACAACGACTACACGCGGGAACTGGGTGACGCGGCGCACCGGGCCGCGCACGCACAGGTGCTCGTCGCCCTGCACGAAGGGCAGGTCGTCGGATCGCTCACCATCGCCGAACCCGGCAGCCCCTACGCCGAGATCGCCCGCCCCGGCGAACTCGAGTTCCGGATGCTCGCGGTGTCGAAGCGGGCGCGTGGCCTCGGGGTGGGAACGGCGTTGGTGCGCACCGTGATCGAGGAAGCGAAAGCGGGCGGCTACGAGGCGGTGGCGCTGACGACCATGTCCACCATGGTCGACGCGCATCGCATCTACGAGCGTCTCGGCTTCGTCGCTGTGCCCGAACGCAATTGGAGCACCGACGACGGCCTGCCGCTGTTCGTGATGCGGTTGGCGCTCAGTTGAGCACGGTCGCCACGATGCCCGCGAGGTAGCCGAGCCGCGCGACCTCGGACGGGCGGAAATCGGGACCGCCCGGGCGGCCGAGCAGCAGCGCCTTACCTGACCCGCCGAGCGGCGCGGCCGCGAGCTTGGTGTCCATGTCGCGCCAGATCTGCGGCACCCATTCGGCTTCGCCGTCGAGCCACATCGGCTTCTCGATGGGCATCCACGGAGCCGAACCCGCTTGTGTCTCAGGGGCACTCGGGCTGCCGACCACCCGGTAGGCGCCCGACGGTCCGAGCGCGATGATGGTCGACCAGCCCGCCCGTAACACCCGTGGCACCCCGTCGACGAGGACCTGCATGCGGTCGTCGCGCGCGCCGGCGACCTGATCGATCAGCTCGAGTTCGCGGTGCGTGTCGAGGACGCCGGAGTACGGGCGGATGGAGTCGACACTCACATCGCGCACGGATTCGGCGGCGGTGATGAGGGTGTCGGGCAGTGCGCCGGTTGGCACTTCGACGACCAGATCGTCGATGGCGAATCCCGCGCCGCGCTCGACGACGTCGAGCGAGAGGATGTCCGCGCCCACTCCGCCGAGTGCCAATGCGAGGGAACCGAGGCTTCCCGGTCGATCCGGAAGTTGCACGCGGAGCAGGTATGACACGTGCGTTCCTTTCCTTGACGGCCGAGGCTGTTCGAGACGAATACCCGGTGAAGCAATACTTACACCCCCAACCGGGGGATCTCGACTCGAGTATGACCCCATCGCGCCGAGGAGGGCGAACTTTCGTGCGAGGCGGGTGCGTCCGGGGCTGTTCGCCCACCTCGTTAGGCTGTACCGGAAGTTCTTCCCACCCGAAGCCGAAAGGGGTCCCGCGGTGCCCGCAATCTCCCGCGACGAGGTCGCTCACCTCGCCCGGCTGTCCCGGCTGGCGTTGACCGACGCCGAACTCGACCAGTTCGCCGGTCAGCTGGATTCGATCCTCAGCCACGTCCGGACCATTTCCGAGGTCGCCGCCGACGTCCCCGCCACCGCATCGCCGAACCCGACGACCAATGTGACCAGGCCCGACGTGGTCGTGCCCGGCCTCACCCCCGAGCAGGCGCTGGACCAGGCGCCCGCCGTGGAAGAACAGCGTTTCCTGGTCCCGCAGATTCTGGGAGAGGGCGAATGAGCGAGTTGACCACGCTGTCGGCGGCCGAGCTGGCGAGCAAGATCCACGGCGGCGAGGTGTCCTCCACCGAGGTCACCCAGGCGCACCTGGACCGCATCGGCAAGGTCGACGGCGAGCTCAACGCCTTCCTGCACGTCGCGAGCGAGCAGGCGCTGGCCGCGGCCGCCGTGGTGGACGCCGCGATCGCCGCGGGGGAGCAGCCCGCCTCGCCGCTGGCGGGAGTTCCGTTGGCGCTCAAGGACGTTTTCACCACCACCGACATGCCGACCACGTGTGCGTCGAAGGTGCTCGAGGGGTGGATGTCGCCCTATGACGCCACCGTGACCACCCGGTTGCGCGCGGCAGGCATCCCGATTCTCGGCAAGACCAATATGGACGAGTTCGCCATGGGTTCGTCCACCGAGAACTCCGCGTACGGCCCCACCCGCAACCCGTGGGACACCACCCGCATCCCGGGCGGTTCCGGCGGTGGTTCGGCGGCCGCGCTGGCCTCGTTCCAGGCGCCGCTGGCCATCGGCACCGATACCGGTGGGTCGATCCGTCAGCCCGCCGCGGTCACCGCGACCGTCGGCGTCAAGCCCACGTACGGCACCGTGTCGCGGTACGGTCTCGTCGCATGCGCGTCGTCGCTCGACCAGGGTGGGCCGTGTGGTCGCACCGTGCTCGACACCGCGCTGCTGCACGAGGTGATCGCCGGGCACGACCCGCGCGACTCCACCTCGCGCAAGGTGCCGGTCGCCCCGGTGGTCGAGGCCGCGCGCCAGGGCGCCAACGGTGACCTGACCGGTGTGCGTGTCGGTGTGGTGCGCGAATTGCATTCCGACAGTTACCAGCCCGGCGTGATCGCCTCCTTCGACGCCGCCGTCGCGGTGCTGAAGGAACTGGGCGCCGAGGTGATCGAGGTGTCGTGCCCGAGCTTCGAGTACGCGCTGTCCTCGTACTACCTGGTGATGCCGTCGGAGGTGTCGTCGAACCTGGCGCGCTTCGATGCCATGCGCTACGGCCTGCGCGTCGGTGACGACGGCAGCCACAGCGCCGACCAGGTGATGTCGCTGACCCGTGAGGCCGGTTTCGGCCCGGAGGTCAAGCGCCGCATCATCATCGGCACCTACGCGCTGTCGGCCGGCTACTACGACGCCTACTACGGTCAGGCTCTGAAGGTGCGCACGATGATCGCGCGTGACTTCGACGCGGCCTACGAACAGGTCGACGTGCTCGTCTCGCCGACCAGCCCGTTCACCCCGTGGAAGCTGGGCGAGAAGGTCGGCGACCCGCTCGCCATGTACCTGTCGGACCTGTGCACCCTGCCGACCAACCTCGCCGGGCACCCCGGCATGTCGGTGCCGTCGGGGCTGTCGGCCGACGACAACCTGCCCGTGGGTCTGCAGATCATGGCGCCCGCGCTGGCCGATGACCGCCTGTACCGGGTCGGTGCGGCCTACGAGGCGGCCCGTGGTCCGCTGCCCACCCCGGGCGCGGTCTGAGGGTTCGTACCGAGCGGGGCTCGTCGAGGATGAGAATCCTTGGCGGGCCCCGCTTTTCGTAGGCGCGGACAGCGAGGTCGGTTCGCGGCCGGGCGGTCATCGCGCCGAGTCCAGCGCGCGGGCGACGTTACGAGACGGCGCGAGCGGCTACCCCGGCCGTCATGGCGTCGAACCCGGCACGCAGGTGCTTGCCGAGCGCCAGGGTGACGACGGGGCTGAGCCAGCCGGCCAGGGTGAAGCGCGATTCGTAGCGGCAGCGGTCCTCGCCGAGCGGGACCACGGTGTGCGAGCGCAGGCTGTGCAGCGCGCCCAGCGGCACCGGCTTCATCGCGTAGCTGAACTCGACGCCCGGCGTGTGGGTGCGGATCCACTCGCGCTGGGCGCGCTTGTTGCCGCCGAGATTCACCATCATGTCGATCGGCTCGCCGGGCACCAGGGTGCTCGAGGCCTCGTAGCAGAAGGTATTCCACTCGCCGTAGTGTGCGAAATCGGTGAGCACCTGCCAGACTTTCGCGGCGGGGGCATCGATCTCGACCGTCTCGTCGATCACCAGAGTCATGCGTGAAAGCTAGAACAAGTTCTAGAAATCGGCAATGTGGTCAGATCACGCGGCGACGTTTGCGCAGCGCGTCGATGATCACCGCGCAGGCGGCCGTCACCGCGAACAACCCCAGCACCGTGCGCGCCAAGGGCCACAGGTTGGGCCGGTCGGCGGGGTCGGTCTCGGCGAAGACGTTCTCCACCACCGGTGCGGCGTAGTCCTGCCTTCGCGAGTTCACGTCGACGGCGGTGAAGGCGATATCGGCCATCACACCGCAGCGCGCGCGGGAGAACTCGTCGTCGCGCAGCTCACAGGCGGCGTGGATGCGTCGGTTCAGGGCCGCGTCCACCGAGCGCCGTGCCCACGGGCCCAGCGGCTCGTCGACCCGCTCGGCGTAGCGCAGCATGTCGTAGCCCAGGTCGTGGGCCTTGCAGGCGGCCTCGAACTCGCCCGGCAACGTCACCGGGGAGGAGCAGCCGCCGTTCGGGTTCACCAGCATGCCGTCCTGCTCGGCGGGGTCGTACCCGAACTTGAAACCGAAATCGCGGGGGATCAGCGCGGGTGCGTCCGGGTCGTCGTCGGTGAGGGAGCGCACCACGGCGGTGGCGGCCGCGTTCTCGACCCCGCTGCCCGGGGTGGTACCCATCGCGCCCGGTGCCGACATCACGACCGCGGAGGCCATCGCGAGCCCGGCGGTGCACAGCGCGATGCCGCTGCGGCGGCGATGGGGAGTGGTGGTGTCGGCGGGCGACGCGGAACCTGTGGCACGGGCACGGCGAGCGGCGGGTGCCGGGCGAAGCGGGGTTTTCATGGCCTCCGACAGTAAGGAGCGGGTCGTACGGCGGGCATCCCGCTGTGGACCGGTTTCGCGAGGCGCGCGGGTGGTGTCCCGGCGCCGGGGTCACACCAGGGTAGGGGGTCGCAGTTGGTTCGTGGGTATGAGGTGGGTCGGTGACCGGTTTCCTAGGCTCAGGACCATGACCGGACAACTGCGTACCTCCGTGCGCCGGATCGACGCGACCACTTGGTTCGACCTGGGAACCGTGCTGGTAGCGCTCATTCTGTACAGCATCGCGTGGCCCACGCTGTTCGTCACCCACCAGGTGCCCGCCGCTGTCGCACCGCTGATCTCGGGGCTCGCGGTGTTCCCGCTCCTGCTCGTCCGGCTCAATCCCGCCCTCGGCTGGGCCGTCTCCGCGGGGTCGGCGCTGCTCATCTCGCTGGTGATCTCGCCGACCGCCGACAGCGACCTGCCGTTCCAGGTGGTGCACGTCATCGTGCTGTTCGTGCTGCTGTTCGCGGTGGCGTTGCGCGCGCCGCTGCCCGTGGTGGTCGTCGCGTGGGCTGGGCAATCGATGCTGTTCGCCACGACCATGCCCGGTTCGGCCGACGGTCCGCTGTGGGGGTGGCCGGTCGGGTTCGGTGCGCTCGCGCTGCTCGGCTACCTGCTGCAGACCCTCGGCGCCTCGCGGGCCAAACTCGAGGAACAGGCCGAGGTGACCGAGGTGGAACGCGCGCGCCGCGCCATCCTCGAGGAGAAGGCGCGCATCGCCCGCGACCTGCACGATGTGGTCGCCCATCACATGTCGATGGTGGTGGTGCAGGCCCAGACCGCGCCCTACCGGATCACCGACCTGCACCCGGCCGCCGCGGCGGAATTCGAATCCATCGGTGCCACCGCGCGCACCGCGCTCAACGAGATCCGCGGCATGCTCGGCGTGCTGCGCAGCGACGGGCAACTGCCCGAACACGCACCGCAACCGCGCGCCGCCGACGTGCCCGCGCTGTGCGAGTCGGCCGCGCGTGCCGGTCTGCCCGTCGAGTGGACCGTCGACGGTGATCTGTCGACCGTGCCCGAGACCACCGGGCTGGTCGTGTACCGCGTCGTCCAGGAATCGATGGCCAACTGCGCGCGGCACGCACCCGGCGCCCCTGTGCGCGTCGCGGTCGGTGTGCGGCCCGGGCTGGTGACGGTGACGGTCCACAACGACCCCGCCACCGGTGTGCCGAGCAAGAGCACGGGCGGCGGGCACGGCATCGACGGCATGCGCACCCGGGTGGCGGCGGTCGGCGGACAACTGCTCGCCGGACCCACTGCGACCGGCGGATTCGAGGTCTCGGTGACGCTGCCGACCCCGTAAGGTGGTCGCGTGGCTATTACCGTCTTGATCGCCGACGACCAGGCGATGGTCCGGCAGGGCTTCGGCGCTCTGCTCGGTGCCCAACCCGACATCAGCGTCGTCGGCGACGCCCCCGACGGCAAAGTGGCCGTCGCCGAAGCCAAACGGCTTCGCCCCGACGTCGTGCTGATGGATGTGCGCATGCCCGAGATGAACGGGCTCGACGCCGCCCGCGCCATCCTCGCCGCCGGTTTCGACCCGCCTGTGCGGGTGCTCATGCTCACGACCTTCGACATCGACGACTACGTGTACGAGGCACTGAGCCTCGGCGCCAGCGGATTCCTGCTCAAAGACGCACCCGCGGAGGAGTTGGTGCGCGCGGTGCGGGTGGTCGCCGACGGACAGGCCCTGCTCGCACCGACGATCACCCGCCGCTTGATCGCGGATGTGACCCGGCGGCGCAACACCGTGCGCACCGCACCCTCGCCCGCTCTGTCGACACTGACACCGCGCGAACGCGAAGTACTCGAGCTGGTGGCCAAGGGTCTGTCCAACACCGAGATCGCGAGCGAACTGTTCGTGGCCGAGCAGACCGTGAAAACGCATGTGTCCAAAGTCTTTTCCAAGCTCGGCCTGCGCGACCGGGCCCAAGCGGTCGTCCTCGCCTATGAATCCGGTCTGGTCGTTCCCGGCTGAGCGGGCCCGCTCAGCGCGGGCACACTCCGCCCCGCAGGTCGGGCAGATGACGTGCCAGCAGCAGCGCCATCCGGTCGAGCAGTGCGGTGGTGTCCTCGAAGCTGCCCGAATCCGCCTGTGCGGCAAGGGCGACCGCCAATTGGCCACTGCCGACGGGGATCAGCCCGAACTGGCGGACCGTGTACATGCCGGTGTCGTCGTCGGGACCCCAGCCGCCCTTGAACTCCGCGTGATCGAGCAGGCCGAGACCCCAGCCCTGCTCGGGGGTGATCTCACCCATCAACCGCATCACGACCTCGGTGTCGGGCAGGCACGGCAGCTTGGAGGCGAAGCGCACCTGGTTGGCCAGCGACCATTCGGTGACACCGAAGGCCGTGTAGTCGAGTTCGGTACGCATCCCCGGTTTGTCGGCGTTCACCTCACCGGCCTCGTCGAGTACCTGCTGCACCGCCTCGGCCGCCGCCGTGCCGTCGCCGAGGGACTGCCACAGGCCATAGGCGGCGTCGTTGTCCGACACCGTGATCGCGGCCTGCACCATCTCGAAGATGGACTGGTCGTGGTCGTGGCGCAGGGCGGCGACGGCGAGCGGAACCTTGATGGTGGACCAGGCGATGCCGGTGGTCCAGTCGCCGTAGATCGTCATCCGTCCGCCGCCGACCGGCATCAACGCCATCCCCACCTGGCCGGGCAGGGTCGCCTGCAGCTGGGTGAATTCGGCGGCCAGCGAGTCGGGCAGGATCACCGACTGGCCGGGACGCCAGGCCTCGCCCTCGTCGCGCTGGACCGTCGGTGCCGTCGCGGCGGTCGGGTTGCCGGGCACCGCGCACGAGCCGGTCAGCGCCGCCGACATCAACAGCACACCGGACACGAGACCGCGACAGGCAGCCTTCACAGTAGAGCCAGCCACCTGAAAACCCTCCCCACCACCGGTTGCGCGGAGGCGCTGTGCTCCGGCGGTGCAAACTACTCGTCTAGCGCGCCCGGACGATCTCGGGCGTATGCCAGTAAGTTTCGCATATGCCGGGACGGTCGCGCTGTCCGGCGACGGGCGCTTAAAGGGGGTCGTGGTGCACGAGATCGGTGATGTGTTCGCCGGGTTCACCATCGAACGGATGCTCGGCCAGGGCGGTATGGGGACGGTGTATCTGGCGCGGCACCCGCGCCTGGACCGGTTGACCGCGTTGAAGCTGCTCAACCGGGATCTGTTCGCGGACGCGCGGATTCGGGCCAGGTTCGAGCGGGAAGCGGATCTGGCCGCGGCGCTGGATCATCCCGGCATCGTCACCGTGTTCGATCGGGGCGCCGAGGACGAACAGCTGTGGATCAGCATGCAGTACGTCGACGGGATCGACGCGGCCACCGTCGACCCGCGTACCCTGCCACCGCAGCGCGCGGTGCAGATCATCGAAGGTGTCGCCGACGCACTGGATTACGCGCACGGGCACGGTGTGCTGCACCGGGACGTGAAGCCGGCCAACATCTTGCTTGCGCGATCCGGCGGCGGGCAGGGGGAGCGGGTGTTCCTCACCGACTTCGGGATCGCCCGTCTGCGCGCCGACTCCACCCACCTCACCCAGCAGGGCATGTTCACTGCCACCTTGGCCTACGCCTCGCCCGAACAGATGACCGGCGCCGAGCTCGACCACCGCTCCGACCAGTACTCCCTGGCCTGCACCCTGTACTGGCTGTTCACCGGCCTGGCGCCCTTCGACTCACCCGACCCCAACGAGATCATCCGGGGCACGCTTTACGCACCCCCACCGCCACTCGCCCTGCGCCGCACGGGCCTACCGCCCGCCATGGATGCGGTCCTCGCCGCAGCCATGGCCAAACATCCCGCGGCCCGCTACGAGTCGTGCACCGCATTCGCCAAGGCGGCCCGCCGGGCCCTCACGTCGACCAAGCCGCCCGTCCTTCCTGCGTCGTACTCGCCGCAACCTGTCCCGGGGCAGCTGGCATCCATGCCGGCCCCTGGTTATGCGCCACCGTTACCCGCTGCCCCCCAACCGAATTGGCACCCGGCGGCACCTCCAGTGGCACCGGCCGGCCCGCCCGGCGGGCAGCCCTACGTCGGCCAGCCGCCGGTGCAGCCGCCGGTTCAGCAGCCTGTGGCTCAACCGCCGGTGCAGCAGGGTCTGGCCCCGCAGCCGCTTCCACAACAGCCTGGGGTTCAACCGCCTGCACAGCAGCTCGCGCCTCAGCCTCCGCCGCCTCAACTGTTCGCGCCGCCTGTGTCTCACCAGCCTGCGGCCCAACCGTCGGCCCAGCGACCACCGGCTCAGACTGTCGCGCAGCAGCCTCCGGTCGAGCAGTCACCAGCCCAGCCCGCTCAGCAGCAGTCGGCGCCACCGCCGGGTCGTGCTCCGGGTGCAGCGAAAGCCGCTGCGGCAGACGGTTCGTCGTCGATCGGCAGTGCAGTTGTGCCCGCCGAACCCGTCGCAGAGGAGGTGTCGAGCACCGCTGCGACCGATGTCCTCGGTATGCCGAACCAGGATCGCTCGGACTCCGAAAATACCTCGGCACAAACGGAAGTCACTGCTGTTCCTGGCATGGCCGCGACTAGACAGGACAGCACACCGGGAGCAGCCGGTGGTGCGACGCACACGACGACCAGCGGTGCGGAAGCGCACTCGCCGGTCACCGAGGTCGACGGAGAAAGTGTCGCCAGTTCGGCTGTGGAAGCTGCCGAGCCGGCGGCCCCGCGCGCAGAGCCCGCCTGGGGAGATGGAGCGGCGGCGAGCGCGCGGCCGACGTCGACCGGAAGTGGAACCCCAGCGGTCGGCAGCGCGGAAGTCGGGAACGCACGCACGCACGTCGATATGCCTGACGGTTCAGCGGTTTCGGGTGCTGGAAAACACAACGCCGATGCCGAGTCGGACACCGATGGCGGCGCTGAAGAACTGCCCGATCGGGGCGATTCCGCTGCGCCGGATCTGAAAGACGAGTCGGATCATGGTGCTTCCCCTGCCGGCGACCCCGTAACAGGTGCCGCGGCGGTGGACCGGCCGTTTGCGCTCGGCGGCGTGCCGGGGTCGGACGGTGGTGAGAACGTGGCGTCGCCCCCGGCTGCTGGGGAGGCGGCGCAGGGCGGAGAAGGCTCCGACGTCCCGGATCTCGGTGCGCACCGGGATGGTTCGGGTGGCGGTGAGCGCGGGCACGATGTCGGGGCGGTGCCTTCGCAGGCCGGGGCCGCACCGGTCGCGTCGGCAGGGACGCCGATGCAACCGCCGGGGGGAGGGCCGGGAATGGGTGGTCCTGGACGGCCGCCGCAAGGACGGCATCCTTGGCCGGTTCCCTATCGCCGGCAGTCGGCGGTGTCTCGGCCGGTGTCGGGGTTGCAGCGGCTCGGGTGGGTGGTGCTCGCTGCGCTGGTTGCCGTGTTGGTGACGGTGGTTCTGGCGCTGGTCGTGGTGGTTCTGCCGGATGGGGACGACGACGAGGGCGCCGTCGGAGGTGTGGTGCCGGGGCCGTCGAGTGCCGTGGCCGAGGCGACCGATTCGTTCCTGGCGAGCAGGCGGGTGTTCCCGACGCTGGTCCCGCAGGGCACCGGGATCGAGGGGCAGGGGTATCGCGGGGCGAATTGTGTCGGGGTTCGGCAGGTGAGCGAATTGGAGTGGAAAGAGCCTGCGCTGCAGTGGAACCCGATCACCGCGGGATGGCAGTGTGAGCGGGTGGAGAACGGGCTCGGTGCGGTGAGCTATCTCGTCCTCGAATACGCGAACTCCGCGCAGGCCCGCTCCGCCATGGACGCATTCCCCGCCGCCGTCCGCTTCGGGGCGGAGAAGGACGGTGTGCCGGTGACGGTGCGGCGCTGGGTGGTGCCCGATCCGGCCACCAGCCGAGTCCAGACCGCGCACCAGGTGATCGGCTTCCCCGGCGATCCGGACCGCGACAACTATCTCGTCGTGGTGAGTCGCCGGGGCAGCAGCGGGACCGGCGGCGCACCGCGGCCCTCCGCCCAGGACGAGGTGATCGCCTGGTGGGCGGAGGTGCCGCTGTGACCTCAGTCGACGGCCAGCGCCGCGACGATCGGCATGCGGGACGCGCGCACGGCGGGCGGGATGGAGCCGAGTAGCGCCAGCCCCAGCGCGACGATGCCGTATACGATGAGCAGCGGGCTCGGCGCGTAGGCGATGTCGATGGTCATGGCGTGCCCGATCGCCACGGTGCCCAGGTACTGGACCGCCGCACCGGTGACCATGCCGATCGCCGCACCGACGATCCCGATCCCCGCCGCCTCGGCGAGGACCGAGCGCAGCAGGAACTTGCGATTGGTTCCCATGGCCCGCAGCACCCCGAGCTCGCGGCGCCGTTCGATCACCGAAAGCATCAGCGTGTTCAGCAATGCCACCGTGGCCACCAGCACCACGATCCACAGGATCATGGTGCTCATCGCCGCACCCTGCTCCACGCTCGATGAGATGGCCGCGACCATGGCGGCACCGGTGTCGACATGGATCGGCTCGGGCACCACGGCCCGCACCGCCGCCTGCACCGCGGCCGGATCGGCACCCGGTTCGAAACGCACCGCGAGCACCGTCTCGCCGGGCCGCTGATACCACTCCCGCATCTGGTCCAGGCTCATCATCACCACCCCGGAAATCGCGGTGAAGTACGGAATCACTTGGAGCACAGTGGATGTGCGCTCGCCCGACGGAGTGGGCATGGTGATCCGATCGCCCACCTCGAGGTCCAGCGACCGGGCCACGTCGCGGGTGACGACCACGCCTTCCCCGCGCGCCATCCGGTCGATGACGGCCGGGTCGACGGCGCCGAGCCTGCTGTCCTCGACCCGCGGCGGGTAGCCCTGCAGCATCACCCGCCCGCTGCCGATGGTCGCGAACGCCATCTGTCCCGGGCTCACGTACTCGACGCCGGGCACGGCGGCGACCTTGTCCGACACGTCGGCGGGGAGCACGGGCCCGGTGGGAAACTGTTCGACCGGACTCGGACTCACATACAGGTCGGCTTCACCGAGACTCTGGAACGAGTCGGTCGCCGAATCGACCATGTTCTGCGACGCGCCGCCGAGCGCGACGACCGCGGCCACCCCGATCGTCACCGTCATCGCCGTCGCCCACACGCGGCGCGGCGCACGTTCCAGTGTGGTCGCACCGAGTGCCCCGGGCGCACCGAACCAGCGGGCGATCGACCCGGCCGCCCGCACGATCGGCCCGGTCGCGGCGAAGCACAACACCACCGTCGCGGTGAACGACACGGTGATCGCCGCCAACGAGAGCCGGCCGAGATCGATATAGGCAAGCGCGACGGCCGCACCGATGAGAGCGATACCGCCGACCAACGCGGCCCACCGCAGCCCGCGCCCCGCGGCGGCGACATCGCCCGACTCGACAGGGGCGAGCGCCTCGACCGGCGCGACCTGATACACCTGCCGGGCCGCGATCGCCGCGGCCAGCACGGTCGCGATCACACACGCGGCGATCGCGACGGGCACCGCGTAGTTCGGGACGAGGAACTCGGTGCGCGCCTCCACCGACTGCACCATCGCGGCAGGCAGCCGGTCGATGGAGAACCGGCCCATCACGGCACCGATGGCCGAACCGATCGCGCCGCCGACGAGCCCGAGTATCGCCGCCTCCACGAGCAGATCACGCACCATCGGTCCACGCTGACCGCCGATCGCGCGCAGCAACGACAGCATCGGCCTGCGTTGTGCCACAGCCATACTCATCGCGTTGTAGATCAGGAAGGCCGCCACGATCAGCGCCGCCGCCGAGGACATCAGCGTCGAGTACCGCATGATCTGGATGGCGCCACCCGCCTGTGCCGTCCGCAGGCTGGGTTCGGCGACCACGGCCCGTCCGTCGACCGCCGCGGTGAGCGCCGCGCGCAGCTCGGCGATATCGGTGCCGGGCTTCGCCATGATCTGCACCGAATCGAGCCTGCCGACCCGGTCGGTGAGGAACTGGGCCAGTGGCAGCGGCGCGGCGACGACGTGACCACCGTTGAGACGATCGGTGGCCGCCTCGTCGAGCACAGCGGCGACCGTCGCGGTGCCGCCGCCGATCGGGATCGAGTCACCCTCGCGGTAACCCGTCGCCGCACCCACCAGCACGCCGCGCGGCGTGCTGACCAGCTTGGCCGTGTACTGCGACATGGGTCCGGTCAGATCGCCGCCGAGCGCGCTGATGTTCTGGTCGGCGCCGATCAGCAGAGCCCGGTCGGGGCCCGCGCCGAGCGTGCTGCGCAGCATGGGAGCCGCCGTCGCCACACCGGGCGTGGCCGAAATGGCGGGCAGCAGAGACTGTTCGAAGCCCGCGTCGGTGATACCGGTGATCTCGAGGACCGCATTGCCTGCGAGCCCCTTGGTGAGCCGGTCGACCGACCCGGTCACCGATCCGGAGATGCTCAGCACCGCGACGAGCAGCGCCGCCGACACCGCCATCACCGCGGTCGACATGATGGTGCGGCCCGGATGCCGGACGAGGTCACCGATATTGAACAGCCGCAACCGATCCAGTGCCGCGATCATGCGCGCACCCGCGCGGGCACCTGGTCGTCGGCCCCGATCTGCCCGTCGCGCAACGTGATCACGCGATCGCAGTAGGCAACGGCACCCATGTCGTGGGTGACCATCACCACCGAATTGCCCTGCGCGGTGATGTCACCGAGCAGGCCCAGAATCGACTCACCGGTCTTGGAGTCCAGGTTGCCCGTGGGTTCGTCGGCCAGGATCAGCGGCGGGTCCATGATGAGTGCGCGCGCCACCGCCACCCGCTGCATCTGTCCGCCCGAGAGCTCGGCGGGTCGGTGCTGCGCGCGGTCACCGAGCCCGACGAGGTCGAGCAGTTCCAGCGCGCGCGGCTTGGCCTTGCGTAATCCGGTGCCGTCCAGCAATTTCGGTACGGCCACGTTCTCCCAGGCCGACAGCGTGGGCAGCAGGTTGAAGAACTGGAAGACGAAACCGACCTGCTCGAGCCGGAACGCGGCCTGCCGGTCTTCGTCGAGATCCCCGATCTCGGTGCCGCGGAAGCGAATCGAACCCTCGTCGGGCCGGTCGAGTGCGCCGAGCAGGTGCAGCAGCGTTGACTTGCCCGAACCGGACGGACCGATGATCGAGGTGAACTGCCCGGTCTCGATGCGCAAGCTCACGTCGTCGAGCGCGCGGACCTGCTGGTCACCTACGCGATACCGCTTGACGACGCCGGTCAATTCCAGCATCGGAGGTTGCGGTGTGCCGTTATCGGTCATGTGTTGTCCCCCAAGGGTATTCGGGTGGCGGATCTCAGCGCGCCAGGGCGCGGTCGCGGGTAGTCTGCCCGATCGCGGTGTGCGCGTCGAGAAGAGCACGCAGCGCGGGCTGTTCGGCCGCGAGCTCGAGATAGGCCTCGACCAGGGTTTTGCCGTCGAACTCGGCCTGCTCGACTTTGACGCGCAGGTGGTTGTCCCAGCGGTTCGCCAGCGCCCGGAGCAGGCCGTCGACGCCGCCGAAGAGACGGTCCAGATCCGGTAGACCGGCGAAGAGACCCGGGTCGTTCGGGTCGACCTGCGCCCTGGCGAGAACGGTGTGCACGATGTCGGTGCGTTGATGCAGCTCGGTCCAGGTCATGAACTTCACCTTCCGTGAGCGGGTGCAGCCAACGCTACGGAGCGCGAAGCGGCGATTCGTCGTGCCGGAGACGCGACTTCTTCTCCTACCCAGGTAGGAGACGCGGACCGTTCCCGGGACGATGTCGGGGGCTGCCCAGGCGGCTAGCCTGACAGGATGGAGGTGATCGACACCGTTGCGGCACGGCGGCCGAGGCCGACGGCCCGGCTGCGCGCGGTGGCGCACCGCTTCACCGAGTCCGTGCGGACGCGGCTCGCCTCGCTGCCCTACGACTATCCGCCCGCCCTGATCGTGTCGGCCGACGTGGCCTTGCTCGCGGTCACCGGCGCTGCGATCATCCAGCGCCACGAGTACTTCCCGACCGTGCTCCCGCTGCTCGCCATGTTCGCGGCGTTCCTGCCGGTCCCGCTGTACGCGCTGTTCGACATCAAGCCCTATCCCGTCCTGCTGAAGTCCAGCGGGCTGCTGGCCTGCGCGCTGTTCCTGCTGCAACCAGTCCCCGCCGACTTCGCCCCTTTCGTCCTCGTCGTCGTCGCGGGCGAGGTGGCCGCGGTGACGACCCGGGGCATGACGCTCGGTTTCACCCTGCTCGCGATCGCCGAACTGGTCGCCTTCGACCTGGCCGGACACCTGGAGTGGGGTGGCGAACGGCTGGAAGGTCTGCCGATGTACGTGCTCGGCATCGTGCTCGGCACCTTCGTCGGGATGATGCTGCAGTACCAGCGCCGGTTCCTGTACCAGGAACGCGAGAACCAGGCCATCCGAGCCGGTCAGGCCGCCGACGAGGAACGACGCAGGATCGCGCGCGAAGTACACGACGTGATCGCGCACTCGCTCTCGATCACCCTGCTGCACCTCACCGCCGCGCGCCGCGCACTGCAAACCGACGAGGACGTCACCGAGGCGGTGGAGGCGCTCGTCGACGCGGAACGCCTCGGCCGCCAGGCCATGGCCGATATCCGCCGCACCGTCGGCATGCTCGACACCAGTCCCGCCCAGCCGAAGCCGGAACCCGGCGCCGCCGATATCGACGAACTGGTCGGTGACTTCCGGCGCGCGGGACTCACCGTCGACTACCAGCGCACCGGTGAGCTGTCGGTCGTCACCGGCGCGGTCGGCCACGCGCTGTACCGCATCGGGCAGGAATCGCTGGCCAATGTCGCCAAACACGCACCGGGTGCCGCGGCGACGGTGCGGCTGGACATGACACCGGAACTCGCCGCCCTCGAGGTGCGCAACGCTCTGCCTCTCGGCCCGCCACCACGCCTCGGCACCGGAATGGGCTTGCGCGGCATGCGCAAACGCACCGAACTGCTCGGCGGAACCATCAGGGCCGGAATCGACGACGACGGCTGGACCGTGCATGCCCAGTTTCCGCTGAAATCGGGCTCCTGCGGAACGCTGTCCACCATGCTGCCCGGCTTGCTCCGGCCGAAAACCCAGGAGGACCAGTGACGGCCGCCGCGCCGATCGACAACCCCGTCTCCGTGCTCGTCGTCGACGACCAGGAACTGGTGCGCGGCGGACTGCGCCGCATCCTGCGCCGTCGCGACGGGTTCGTCGTCAGCGAATGCGCCGACGGTGACGAGGTGGCGGCCGCCGTCGCCGCCGAACGGCCCGACGTGGTGCTGATGGACCTGCGCATGAAACGGGTCGGCGGCATCGATGCGACCCGTTTGCTGCGCGCGCGATCCGACGCGCCACCGGTCCTCGTCCTCACCACCTTCGACGACGACCAACTGCTGTCGGGCGCCCTGCGCGCGGGCGCGGCGGGCTTCCTCCTCAAGGACTCGCCCGCCGAGGACCTCATCCGCGCCGTCCGTACCGTCGCGGCGGGCGGTGCCTGGCTCGATCCGTCGGTAACCGGTCGGGTGCTCACCGCCTACCGAACCGTGAAACACACCGGTACCCGCACCGACCGCCGCCTCGGCGACCTCACCGCCCGCGAGTACGAGGTGCTCGAACTCATCGGACGCGGCCGGGTCAACGGCGAGATCGCCACCGAACTGGGCATCTCGGAAGTAACTGTGAAAAGCCATGTCGGACACATATTCGGCAAGCTCGACCTGCGCGATCGCGCCGCCGCCATCGTGTTCGCGTTTGACCACGGCATAGTGACACCGGGAGAATCGTCGTTCTGAGACGCGGGTCCCACGGCCCGCAAGACGTGGGAGGCGGACACCGGTGCAGGCACCTGGGTCACGGACGGGGAGCAGATTCGGCCCGTACGAGTTGCGGTCGATGCTGGGCAAAGGCGGCATGGGGGAGGTCTACGAGGCCTACGACACCGGCAAGGACCGGGTAGTCGCCCTGAAGTTGCTGGCCGCCGAACTCGCCCAGGACCCCGCCTACCAGGTCCGGTTCCGGCGCGAATCCCAGGCCGCGGCGAAACTGGCCGAACCGCACGTCATCCCGATCCACGACTGGGGCGTCATCGACGGGGTGCTGTTCATCGACATGCGGCTGGTGCCCGGCACCGACCTGCGGAGCGTGCTGCGCGCCGGGGGGCCGCTGCACCCGGAACGCGCGGTCGCCGTCGTCGAGCAGATCGCCGCCGCCCTCGACGCCGCGCACGCGGGCGGGCTCGTGCACCGCGACGTGAAACCGGCCAACATCCTCGTCACCCCCGCCGACTTCGCCTACCTCGCCGACTTCGGCATCGCCCACACCGAGGGCGACAGCGCGCTCACCCAGGCCGGGATGGCCATGGGCTCCTACATCTACATGGCGCCCGAACGGTTCGACGCCGCCCCCATCTCGCACCGCGCCGACATCTACTCGCTGGCCTGCGTGCTCCACGAATGCCTCACCGGCGCATCCCCTTTCCCCAGCGCCAGCATGAGCGTGCTCATCCGCTCCCACCTGACCGAGGAACCGCCGCGGCCGAGCACCGTGATCGCCGGATTGCCCGTGGCATTCGACGACGTCATCGCCGTCGGCATGGCGAAGGATCCCGCCGAGCGGTACGCGAGTGCCGGTGCGCTGGCGTCCGCCGCCAGGCAGGCCTTGGCCAGCGCACCGGGATCGGCCCCGATCGTCGGCCGTGGGCCGGTCAATGCGCCCGGTCACGGGGTGCCCGCGGCGGCCGGATTCGGTAATGCCGCAGGCGGAATCATCGGTGGTGCCGCTGCTGCCGCGCCAGGAACCGGGGCGCGGGGCACCGATGCCGCCGCAAGACCAGGCACGGGCCGTGGCTCGAACGTGCCGCGCGAGCGGGACGACGAGGCGCAGGAGCAGCCCAAGCCGACGCCGACGGGGGAGTTCCGGGTGGTCGGCGCGGTGACCGCGACCGGCGGCATCGAGACCTCCCGCAGCCAGACCTCCGCGACCGGCGCCCAGCCGACGCTGATCATCCGCCCGCCCGAGGCACGCACCGACACCGCGGGCTTCCACCGCGTTCCGGTCGAGGGCAGCGGCGAGGTGTCCATCCCCGCCGTCATCCAGCCCACCGGCCCCACCGAAATCCACCCCGCGGACACCTATTTCGCGCCGCTCCCGGCCGACGACGCCACCCCCGAACCGGTCGTCCCCACACCACCTCCCGCCTACACCCCCGACCAGGGCCTCCCACGGATGCGCCCGTTCCCCGACGCCCACCTCTACGGCGACAACCAAGCAGGCGAAACCTCCTCGCCAGTCCCGCAACCCAGTGCCCCGCACCCCGGCGGTCTGGCGTACGGCGGTGGTCGACCGGGCGAAACTTCCTCGCCTGTCCCTCAACCCGGCGGCGCTCATCCCGG
>NZ_BDBD01000005.1 GCF_001612805.1 Nocardia coubleae NBRC 108252 | reverse complement strand
CGGTCTCGCGTACGGCGTCGGTCGGCCAGGCGAAACATCTTCGCCCGTCCCGCAACCCGGCAGTATCGCGTACGGCGTCGATCGCCCGGGCGAAACTTCCTCGCCTGTCCCGCAACCCGGCGCCGCGAGGGGCTCTCTTCCCGGTGGTCCCGCGTATGGTGGTGGTCTGCCGGGCGAGACTTCGTCGCCTGTCCCGCAACCCGGCGGATCGCACCCCGGCGGTCCCGCATACGGCGGCGGTCGTCCCGGCGAAACCTCCTCGCCCGTGCCGCAATTCGGTGGTCCCGCCGACGCTCAGCGTGGCCCGCTGGTGCCGCCACGCAGTGCCCCGACCCAGCGCTACTCCGGGGAGTACCCGGTGCCGGGTGGGCAGCCGCCCGCTGATCTCGGTTCCCGTCAGAACCCGGGTGACCGTCCGGCTCCACCCGCCCGGTTGGTCTCCCCGCCGGTCCCCGGTGGCACCGGACCGCACCCGCTCCCCGGCACCGACCTGCCCGAGCGCAGCCCCGGATTCGGCTCTCCCGCAGAACCTTTCGGTTCCGAGAACGGTCCGGAACCACGTCCGGGTCAGCCGTACGGGCCGCGACCGGGCGAGAGCGCGAACACGCCCGCGCCCGCGACTCAGAAGTTCGATGCGGATCGATTCGGCCCTGCTGCCGGGCAATTCGACGACGAGCGATTCCCGGGGCCTGGTCACGCACCGGATTCCCGGTCCGCTGGCGCAGCCAATCCGTTCGGTCCGTATGCGGCGGAGGCGAGTTCGGCGCACGGTGGTGATCGATTCGGTCCGGACAGTGGTGACCGGTTCCCGGCCGACGAGGACTCGGCTTCGCGGCGTCCCGATGGCTTCGGTCCGCCGACCGAGCAGTACGACCCACGGTCCGCCGACGACCAGCGAAAAGATCGGCCCGACGACCGTCGAGACCCGGCCCAGCCGGGCAGCGGCAACCACTTCGCCCCGCCCACCGAGGTGTTCGGTTCGGAACATCGGCGGTCGGCGCCCACCGAGCACTACGGGCAGAACGATCAATTCAGCCCGCCCACCGAACAATTCGACCCGGCGGACATCGGTGACCAGCGGTCCGCGCAGACCCGGCACTACCCGGACGCCCAACGCTCCGCGCCCACCGAGCACTACCCCGGTGGCCCGGAGGCGCGCCGCTCCGCTCCGACCGAGCACTACGGGTTCGACGGGCCGGACTCGCAGCGTTCCAAGCCGACCGAGCATTACGGCTTCGACAGCCCGGATCCACAGCGCTCTCAGCCGACGGAGCATTACGGCTTCGACGACCCGGACCCGCAGCGTTCCCAGCCCACCCACCAATACCGTGGTGGCGCGGCGCCCTTCGGTGCGCACAATGCCGTCGACCCGGCGAATCCGTACAACGATCAGGCCGCCTACTCCCAGTACGACGACCAGCAGGCCTACGGCGACCACGCCTACCGCGACAACGACGGCCCCTACGGTCCCGAACCGGCCTATGCCCCGGAACCCGCCTGGTCCCACCAGGACTCGAACCGCCGATCCATGCTGCTGCCGATCCTCGTCGGCGTGCTCGCCGTCATCGTCGTCGCCATCGGCGGGGCGATCGGCTGGCGGCTGATGGCGGCCACCGACTCCACCGACACCGCGGGCGCGCCGTCGACCTCGCTGGTGCCCGCCGGACCGACCGGCACCACCGCACCACGGGCGACCACGGCCGCACCGACCACCTCGGCAGGCCCGGTCACCCTGCCCGCGGGGGCGCAACCGTGCGATTCCGGTTCGGGCAGTGGCAGTTTCAGCAAGGCGGCGGTCGGCAACACCGTCACCAGCTGCCCGTTCGCGCAGGCGGTCCGCGAGGCGTACGCGGGCGGTGGCAGCGCGAGCGGTGCCCGCGAGGTGGTGGCGACTAGCCCGGTGACCGGACGCACCTACACGATGACGTGCACGCCCGCGGGCAAGCTCGTCACCTGCACCGGCGGCGAGAACGCGGTCGTCTACGTGTACTGACCACCGGCTCGGCACCACGCCGCGCCGACCTGCGGACGCAGATATGCGAATCGTTGCATACTGTCGGTATGGCTGATGACGACCAGTGGTACTACTGCCTCAAGCATCACAAGGCCGAGCAGGGCAAGTCCTGCTGGTACGGCGACCGGATGGGGCCGTACCCGGACCAGGCGACGGCCGAGCGGGCGCTCGAGATCGCGCGGGCACGCAACAAGGCCGCCGACGACGAAGACGACTAGACCCGGCCGGTTCGCCTACCGTCGTTCCGGCGACGACGAGCACCACTCGTCACCGACTGATCGGCACACCTGATGAGCAGAGTCACCGCACGACGCAAGACCGTCCGGCTGTCACCGGCCGGGCGGGTCGAGCGCCCCGACACCCTCGCGGTCGAGGAACCACTCGAGATCAGGGTCGACGGGCAGTCGCTCTCGGTCACCATGCGGACACCGGGCAACGACATCGACCTGGTGCACGGCTTCCTGCTCGGTGAGAACATCATCGGCACCGCCGACGACATCGTCACCGCCCGCTACTGCGCGGGCACCGACAGCGAGGGCCGCAACACCTACAACGTGCTCGACGTGCGGCTGCGCGATCCCGTGCCGCTGCACCCGCGCAACCTCGTCACCACCGGCGGCTGCGGCCTGTGCGGCAAGAGCGCCCTCGACGAGGTGCGCACCCACACCCGCTTCCCGCTGCCGCCCGCGGTCCCGGCCGTCGGCACCGAGGTGCTGACGCGGATGCCCGGCCTGCTGCGCGAAGGGCAGAAACTCTTCGACGCCACCGGCGGTCTGCACGCGGCGGGCCTGTTCACCACCGATGGCACCCTGCTCGCCCTGCGCGAGGACATCGGCAGGCACAACGCCGTCGACAAGGTGATCGGCTGGGCGGTGCGGGAGAACCGGATCCCCGCGCACGATCTGGTGCTCGTGGTGAGCAGCCGGGCCTCCTTCGAACTGGTCCAGAAGGCCGTGATGGCGGGTATCCCGATTCTGGCCGCGGTATCGGCGCCGAGTGCCCTCGCCGTCGACCTCGCCGTGGAGTCCGGATCGACGTTACTGGGATTCGTCCGTGGCGAATCGATGAACATCTACTCGGGTGAAAACCGTGTGACCTGACGGTTTACGGACGAAGTGGGCGTTGGGCCATACAGCCCAGTACGGTGTCGGACACGGCTACCCAGCACCGAAAGCCCGGGGGAGTTCACAAACGAAAATGCTTCACATCATGACGAACAACCGACGCCACCCGATACGGGTGGCGCTGTCAGCACTGCTGGGCGTTGCCGTATTGGTCACCGCGGGCTGTGGTTCCGACAGCAGCCCCGCCGCGCCGCAGGTCACCACGAAGAGCCCGGCCACCCTGCCGGGCGGCCCGGTGACAGCCGAGGTCTCCGTCGCGGTGCCCGGCAGCCTGGCCGCCGACTTCGCCGATCTGCAACGCGGTCTGCGTGGCAGCGTGGGCATGGCGATCATGCCGGTCGCCGGGACCAAGATGGTCACCTTCGGCGACTGGACGACCGGCCCGGCCTGGTCGACGATCAAGGTGCCGCTCGCCATCGCGGTCTCGCGTCGCAGCAGCGCCTACAACTCGTCGGTGAACGCCGCCATCACCGCCTCCGACAACGCCGCCGCCGACGCTCTGTGGTCGACCTTCGGCGACAACGCCGACGCGGCCGCCGCGGTGGAAGGGGTCCTGCGCGAAGGCGGCGACACCACGACGACCGTGCCGACCGTACGTACCCGCTCGGACGCCTCCATCTACGGCCAGGCCGAGTGGGCGCTGGCCGATCAGGTCCGGTTCGCCGCCCAACTGCCCTGCCTGCCGCAGAGCGAGCGGGTGGTCGGTTTGATGCAGCAGATCGTCGTCAGCCACCGCTGGGGCCTCGGGGCATTCACCAGCGCCGAGTTCAAGGGCGGGTGGGGGCCGGATACGTCCGGAAAGTACCTGGTCCGTCAGTTCGGGCTGATCGATTCGCCCTCGGGCCGCATCGCGGTTGCCTTTGCGGCCAAACCCGATTCGGGCGCTTTCGCCGACGGTATGACCATGCTCGACAAGATGGCGACCCTGCTCTCGGGCCACCTCGACGAGCTCGCCGGAGGCCACTGCCCCTGATCCGCGCTGGTGGGGCAAGATGAACGCCATGCGCATCGGAGTCTTGACCGGAGGCGGAGACTGTCCAGGGCTGAACGCGGTGATCCGGGCGGTGGTCCGAACCGCGAACGGCCGCTACGGCGACGCGATCGTCGGGTTCCAGGACGGTTGGCGCGGCCTACTCGAGGACCGCAAGATCCGCATCCACAACGACGACCGCACCGACCGGCTGCTCACCAAGGGCGGCACCATGCTCGGTACCGCCCGCACCAATCCCGACGTCCTGCGCGCCGGGCTGCCACGCATCCAGCAGACCCTCGACGACAACGGCATCGAGGCCCTGATCCCGATCGGCGGCGAAGGCACCCTCACCGCGGCCAGCTGGCTGGCCGAGGAGGGTGTGCCGGTGGTCGGCGTGCCCAAGACCATCGACAACGACATCGACTGCACCGACGTCACCTTCGGCCACGACACGGCGCTGTCGATCGCCACCGAGGCGATCGACCGCCTGCACACCACCGCCGAATCGCATCAGCGGGTGATGCTCGTCGAGGTGATGGGACGGCACGCGGGCTGGATCGCGCTGAACTCCGGCATCGCCGCGGGCGCGCACCTGACGCTGGTGCCCGAGGAACCCTTCGATGTCGCACAGGTGTGCGCGATGATCAAGTCCCGCTTCCAGCGCGGCGAGAAGAGCTTCATCTGTGTCGTCGCCGAAGGTGCCCACCCCGCACCGGATTCCGGGTTCACGCTGCGTGAAGGCGGAATCGACGAATTCGGGCACGAGCGGTTCACCGGTGTCGCCCAGCAGTTGGGATCCGAGATCGAGCGCCGGATCGGCAAAGAAGTCCGCACCACGGTGCTCGGCCACGTCCAGCGCGGCGGCAGCCCCACACCCTACGACCGGATCCTGGCCACCCGCTTCGGCGTGCACGCGGCAGAGGCCGTGCACGCCGGCCATTTCGGGATGATGGTCGCCCTGCACGGCACGACCATCGGTCTGGTCCCGCTGTCGGAGGCGACCAAGCAGCTCAAACGGGTTCCGGCCGAACGGCTCAGCGAGGCGCAGGCCTTCTTCGGCTGAGGGCTGCCTGGCGAGGCGTTGCGTGGACTTGTCGGTGGGCGTCGGTACCGTGGTTCCATGCGCACCGGTCGAGTGTTCGTTTCGGTTCTTGCAGTCCTCACCGCCCTGGTCGGCGGATGCTCCGGGTCCACACCGGATTCCGGGGAAACCACCGTGCACGGCAACTGGAACGGCGCGATCGAGTTGCCGGGGCAGCCGATCCCGATCGGGGTGAGTTTCGCCGAAGACGGTTCGGCCACCCTCGACATCCCCATCCAGGGTCTGCGTGACGCGCCGCTGAAAGACGTTGTCGCCGAGCCGGACAAGGTCGAGTTCGCGCTCCCCGACGCGCCGGGCGACCCGCGGTTCCGCGGCAAGCTCGAGGGGGAGCAGATCACCGGTGACTGGACGCAATCGGGCCAGTCGGCGCCACTCACGCTGCGGCGCGGCAAGATCGAGAACGTCGCCCGTCCGCAGGACCCGAAGCCGCCGTTCCCCTACCGCAGCGAGGACGTCACCTATCGCAGCGGCGACATCACCATCGCGGGCACGCTCACCGAACCCGAAGGGCCGGGCCCGTTCCCGGTGGTGCTGATGATCACCGGCAGCGGCCCGCAGGACCGCAACGAGGAACTCCTCGGGCACCGCCCGTTCCTCGTGCTCGCCGACACCCTCACCCGCGCGGGCTACGCCGTGCTGCGCACCGACGACCGCGGCGTCGGCGGAACCGGCGGCAAGCTCGACGACGCCACCTACGACACCCTCGCCGGTGACGCCGCGGCCGGTGTGGCGTTCCTACGCGAGCGGCCCGAGATCGACGACGAGAAGGTCGGCCTGTTCGGCCACAGCGAGGGCGGCTACCTCGCACCGCTGGTCGCGGCAAGGCCGGGAAGCGATATCGCGTTCGCGATCCTGATGGCCGGCCCGTCGGTGCCGGGCGCCGACGTGCTGATCGAACAGAACAAGGTCATCATGGCCGCCTCGGGCGCGCCACAGGACAAGATCGATCAGCAGGTCGACTACCTCACGAAATGGACCGCGATGCTGCGCGCCGGCGACCTCGAGGGCGCCCGGGTGTACTCCCAGCAGCACAACGAGTCCTTACCCGAGAACGAGCGCGCACCGAAGGAAGCGGTCGATTCGTTCAACACCCCCTACATGACCTCCTTCATGACCTTCGACCCACAACCGTCGCTGCGCGCGCTGCGCGTGCCGGTGCTCGCCTTCTTCGGCGGCAAGGACCTGCAGGTTCCCGCCGCCCAGAGCGAGGGCCCCATGCGCGAGGCGCTGGCGGGCGCGCCCGACCCGACGGTGCACACCTTCCCCGGCCTCAATCACCTGATGCAGCCCACCGAGACCGGCAACCCCAGCGAATACTCGAGCATCGAGACCACCATCGATCCGGCCGTTCTCACCTACGTCACCGACTGGCTCACCCGTCGTGTCCCGCCGCGCTAGGACCACCGGCCGCCGCCGTGAGCGGCTTACATAGACTGCTAGGCATGAGCGCACCCACGGTCGAGTTGATGGATTACGCCGATGTCATCTCCCGGTACGAGCCGGTGCTCGGCATGGAGGTCCACGTCGAGTTGTCCACGGCGACCAAGATGTTCTGCGGTTGCCCCACCGAGTTCGGTGCCGAACCCAATACCCAGGTGTGCCCGGTGTGCCTCGGGCTCCCCGGCTCGCTGCCGGTCGTGAACGAGAAGGCCGTCGAGTCGGCCATCCGCATCGGCCTGGCGCTGAACTGTTCGATCACCCCGTGGGGCAGGTTCGCGCGCAAGAACTACTTCTACCCAGACCAGCCGAAGAACTACCAGATCAGCCAGTACGACGAACCCATCGCCACCGACGGCTTCCTCGACGTGGTGCTCGACGACGGCAGCACCTTCCGCGTCGACATCGAGCGCGCCCACATGGAAGAAGACACCGGCAAGTCGCTGCACGTGGGCGGTGCCACCGGCCGCATCCACGGCGCGAGCCACTCGCTGCTCGACTTCAACCGGGCGGGTGTGCCGCTGATCGAGATCGTCACCAAGCCGATCACCGGCGCGGGCGAACGCGCGCCCGAGGTGGCCCGCGCCTACGTCACCGCGCTGCGCGAGGTGCTGCGCTCGCTCAACGTCTCGGACGTGAAGATGGAACAGGGCTCGCTGCGCTGCGACGCCAACGTGTCGCTGATGGCGATCGGTGCGAAGGAATTCGGCACCCGCACCGAGACCAAGAACGTGAACTCGCTCAAGAGCGTCGAGGTCGCGGTGCGCTACGAGATGCGCCGTCAGGCCGCCGTGCTCACCGCGGGCGGGGAGATCGTGCAGGAGACCCGCCACTTCAACGAGGCCGACGGGTCCACGTCGGCGGGTCGCCGCAAGGAGACCGCCGAGGACTACCGCTACTTCCCCGAACCCGACCTCGAGCCCGTCGCCCCGGCCGCCGAGTGGATCGAGGAACTGCGCGCCACCATCCCCGAGTACCCGTGGCTGGTCCGCGCGCGCATCCAGGCCGATTGGGGCCTGTCCGACGAGGTGATGCGCGACCTGGTGAACGCGGGCGCCCTCGACCTCATCATCGCCACCGTCGAGGCGGGTGCCCCCGCCAACGAGGCCCGCTCCTGGTGGGTCGCGTACCTCACCGAGAAGGCCAAGGAACGCGAGGTCGCCCTGGTCGACCTGCCGATCACCCCCGCGCAGGTGGCGGCGGTCATCGCCCTGGTCGAGGCGAAGACGGTGAACAACAAGGTCGCCAAGCAGGTCGTCGACTTCGTGCTGGCCGGCGAGGGCGAACCCGCCCAGATCGTCGAGGCCAAGGGTCTCGGCATGGTCAGCGACGACACCGCCCTGCAGGCGGAGGTCGAAAAGGCCCTCGCCGCCAACCCCGATATCGCCGACAAGATCCGCTCGGGCAAGGTCCAGGCGGCGGGCAAGATCGTCGGCGATGTCATGAAGGCCACCCGTGGCCAGGCCGACGCCGCGCGCGTCCGCGACCTGGTCATCGCGGCCTGTAGCTGAGAAACGAAGCAGCCCAACTGTTCTCGCTGTTCGCGGAGAACAGTTGGGCCGGCTCTCGGCCGCCGAAGCTCTAGTCGGGGCCGCCCGCGCCGCCCTGGGGCGATGGGATGCGCACGACGCGGTCGTCGAATTCGCCTGGGGCGCCGTCGGTTTTGTTGACCGTGCTCACCCACACGGCGCCGTCGGCACCACCCGTGGCGCCGAGCAGCTTGCCGTACTTGTCCTGGGCGATCAGGGTGGGCGCGGTGGTGACCGCGAAGGTGGTCATGTCGGCGGTGACGGCGGCGAGTGCCTTTCCTTCGGTGAGGGCGACGGCCACACCGTCGGTGGTCGCCGCGCACCCGCCGACGCCGGGGCGGTCGGGCCAGGTCCACGACACGGTGAGGGTGCCGTCGGTGCCGAGATGCTGCAGTCGGTCCTCGGCGGCGGTGCGGTCGGTGACCCACATGCCGTCCTTGCCGTCACGGCACAGGTCTCCGGCGGTGCCGATGCCCGAGGCGACCACCTGCGGAGTGTTCGCGCCCGACGACGGCGAGTCCAGCCGCAACAGTTTGCCCCCGAGCGAGCCGGGATCGGCCGCGGTGCCGGGATTGCCCGCATCGCCGGTGAGGACCAGCAGCTGGGTCGGTGTCGCCCATTCCAGCGCGCCGCGATTCCCGGTGGCGCCCTTGGGGATTCCGGTGAGGATCTCCTTCGGCGCGCCGTCGCGGGACAGGCGGACCACCCGGTTGTCGCTGCCGGTGGTGATGTAGGCGTACATCAGCCCGTCCTCGGAGAAGGTCGGGGACAAGGTGATATCGGAGATGCCACCGTCGCCCGACCCGTCGACGGGCAGCACCGCGACCTCCTCCGGCGGTGGCTGCGGAGTGCTCGCGTCGACCGGGGTCACCGACAGGATGCGACCGGTGCGGCGCTCGGCGACCAGCGCGCCGTCACCCACCGCGATCAGCCCGGCGGCCGAATCGAGGCAGGTGGCGATGACATTGGGATCAGGGTCGATACACGGCCCGGTCGGGCGCGGCGCCTGCGAGGGCGAGTCCTGCGGCGGCTTCGGTTCCGCGTTGGCACCGCCGATCGACGGCTCGGTGGTGAACGGGCTGGACGCCGACTCGTCGAATCGGGCACACCCGGCGACCAGAATCGTGCCGAGCGCCAATCCGACTGCCACGCGGCCCGCGAATACCGAACTCATGGTGCAGACGTTACCGGCAGTCGAGCGGGGCTGACACGCCTGATGCGGCGAAGGGCGGCGCACCGCGATCCCACGTCCTAAGGTGAGACCGTGACCGACAAGTCGAACGACACTTCCCCCGATGACGGGACGGCGCGGGCCGGAGAGGCCGCCTCCGCGGCGGGTCGGCCGGTGACCAGCCCCTTCGATTCGCCGACCACGCAGATGCGCAAGCCCGATCCCAAGGACGTGCCGCGCACCGACGAGGACCTCGGCCTGGATCCCGGCGACGAGGTCCCCACCGCGAGCAGCGCCGAGACCGGTGCCGCCCGCGACGACGACTACGGCTACGCGACGATCCCGCCCGCGACGGCCGCGTCGGCGGAATCGGTCCGCCTGCAGCGCCGCAACCGTGAGGCCCGGCGCGGCACTCTCGACTTCGGCCTGTTCGTGCTGCGCCTGGTGGTCGGCGGCACTTTCATCTACCACGGTCTGCAGAAGCTGACCGGCTGGTTCCACGGCCCCGGCATCGACGGAACCAAGGACATGATGGCGGGCGGCGGCTGGGACCACCCGTCGCTGGCCACCGCCCTGGTGATCGCCGGTGAACTCGGTGGCGGCGTGCTGCTCGTCCTCGGCCTGGCCACCCCGCTCGCCGCGGGCGCCATCCTCGCGACCATCTCCAACGCGTGGATGTGGAAGCAGGGCATGATCCCGGGTTTCCAGTACAACGCGGCGACCAAGTCCGGCGTGGAGATCGACACCATCCTCGCCGGTGCCGCGCTGGCGATCATCCTCACCGGCCCGGGCCGCTGGTCCCTCGACCGCACCCGCGGCTGGGCCACCCGCCCCGCCTACGGCTCCTTCGTGGTGGTCCTGCTGGCGATCGCCGCTGCCATCGGCACCTACTGGTTCCTCCACGGCGGCAACCCCTTGAAGGGCATCGGCCCCTTCTGAGCTGACCCGATCAGTTGTCGCCCATGGCAAATGGGAATGGCGGCCCTCGGATTTCCGGGGGCCGCCATCTCTTTTCGACTTACGGCAGCTTGCGGACCGCGCCCTTGTCGGCCGACGTGGCCAGGGCCGCGTATGCGCGCAGGGCAGTGGTGACCGTGCGGTCGCGGTTCACCGGCTGCCACGGGCGCTCCGAGGCTTCCATCTTCGCGCGGCGTTCGGCGAGCACCTCGTCGGACACCAGCACCTCGAGGGCACGGGTGTGGACGTCGATGCGGATGCGGTCGCCGTTCTCGATCAGGCCGATGACACCGCCGGAGGCGGCCTCGGGGGAGACGTGACCGATCGACAGGCCCGAGGTGCCGCCGGAGAAGCGGCCGTCGGTGATCAGCGCGCACACCTTGCCCAGGCCGAGGCCCTTGAGGAACGAGGTGGGGTGCAGCATCTCCTGCATGCCGGGACCACCGGCCGGGCCCTCGTAGCGCACGACGACCACATCGCCGGGCTGGATCTTCTTGCCGAGGATCATCGACACCGCCTCCTCCTGCGACTCGACCACCACGGCCGGGCCCTCGAAGGTGAACAGTTCCTCGTCGATGCCCGCGGTCTTGAGGATCGCGCCGTCGGGAGCGATGTTGCCGCGCAACACGCACAGCCCGCCTTCGACCGTGTAGGCGTGCTCGATGTCGCGGATGCAGCCACCGGCGGCATCGGTATCGAGCGAGGACCAGCGGTTGCTGGTGGAGAACGGTTCCACCGTGCGGACCCCGCCGGGGGCGGCGTGGAACAGTTCAATGGCCTCCTCGGAAGCCTTGCCGGAGCGGATGTCCCAGGTGTCGAGGAATTCCTCGTAGCTCGCGGTGTGCACGGTGGTGACGTCCAACTCGAGCAGGCCGCCGCGGCGCAGCTCACCGAGGATGGCGGGAATGCCGCCGGCGCGGTGCACATCTTCCATGTGGTAGTCGGAGTTGGGCGACACCTTCGACAGACACGGCACCCGGCGGCTGATCTCGTCGATGGTCTGCAGATCGAAGTCGATCTCGCCTTCCTGAGCGGCGGCGAGAGTGTGCAGCACCGTGTTGGTTGAACCGCCCATCGCCACGTCGAGGGCCATCGCGTTGCGGAAGGCCTTGGCGTTGGCGACGTTTCGGGGCAGCACCGAGGCGTCGTCGTCCTGGTACCAGCGCTTGGCGATATCGACGATGACGGTGCCCGCCCGCTCGAACAGCGCGCGGCGCGCGGCGTGGGTGGCGAGGGTGGAACCGTTGCCCGGCAGGGCGAGGCCGAGCGCCTCGGTGAGGCAGTTCATCGAGTTGGCGGTGAACATGCCCGAACACGAACCACAGGTGGGGCAGGCGGACCGTTCGACCTCGTCGAGGCCTTCGTCGGACACCGCCTGGCTCGCGCTCGCCGAGATCGCGCTCACCAGGTCGAGCGGTGCGTGCGCCACACCGTCGACGACCACGGCCTTACCGGCCTCCATCGGCCCACCGGAGACGAACACGGCGGGGATGTTGAGGCGCATCGCGGCGTTGAGCATGCCGGGAGTGATCTTGTCGCAGTTGGAGATACACACCAGCGCGTCGGCGGTGTGCGCGTTGGCCATGTACTCGACCGAGTCGGCGATGATCTCGCGGGAGGGCAGCGAGTAGAGCATGCCGCCGTGGCCCATGGCGATACCGTCGTCGACGGCGATGGTGTGGAATTCGCGCGGCACACCACCGGCGGCGCGCACCGCCTCGGCCACGATGTCGCCCATGTTCTTCAGGTGCACGTGGCCGGGCACGAACTGGGTGTAGGAATTCGCGATCGCGATGATCGGCTTGCCGAAATCGGAGTCGGTCATGCCGGTCGCGCGCCAGAGCGAACGAGCGCCCGCGGCATTGCGGCCGATGGTGGTGGTGCGTGAGCGAAGCGGTGGCATGGGAGTCCTCGTCAAATGTCGCTGGGTGCGCTCGCGGCGGGCGCGCAGGGGGCTGACCTGCGCGGCACAGAGCGCGGGCGCGGTGCGTCCGGCAACCCTGCACGTTACTCCGGCGGGCGGTGGTCGCGTCGCGCCGGTCGTCGGTGCAGGGGTGGGGAACCGGGCTCGAGGCGGGAGTGTCGCTCCGGAGGGTGTCGCCGCGGTGGTGCCGTCGGCGCGAGGGTGCCCGGTGCCGTCAGCTTACCGGTGCAACTCTGTGCGGCATCGTGTGGATTCCCACAGTGCGCTCGGTGGCGCGTAGCTCTCGGCGCCGATGTGCCGAGTGGCTCGGCATTCCGCGGCGCCCAGGGTCGGGCCGGGGCGAGGTGGTCACCGTGTGGTGCCGGGCTCCTCGGTCTCGCCGGAGTGCGTTTCGGTCTCGCCGGTGGGTGCTCCCGGCGCGTCGGCATCGGTGTCGGTCGACGCGTCGGCCTGCGCGCGCTCAGCGGCGAGACGCTCGGCTTCGGCAGCTTCGGCCGCCGCGAACACATCAGGCAACCGGCCGTCGGATGCCTCGATCAGCTCACGCAACCGGTCGTAACCGACGGCGGGCAGCTTCACCTCGGAGTCGTCGGCGAGCCGGGCCCGGATGTAACCACGCTTGGGGATGCTGATGCCCTTGACCTGTGCCCAGTCGAGGTGCTTCGAGGAGACCATCGTGGAGAGGTCGAGCCCCGCATCGGAAACCGTTGTGTGCGTGCGCGTCACCCACCACACGGCGATCACCGGCGCCAGCAGCAGCCACCACAGGGCGATCGGCCAGCCGACGAACGCGAAGAACACGCAGAACGCCAGGACCAGCACGCCGATGTAGGCCAGCCGTGGCACACCGATCACGTGCACGCCCGGCGTCGGCCCGCTCTCCTTGCGTGGAATCAGCAACCACACGACGACGGCGGTCGGCACGACGAGCCCGATCCGCAGCCCGAGCGACCAGTCCTGCGCGGTGCCGACGACGACGAAGATCAGGTACGCCAGTACCACCGCGGCGATGGCCGCGAGCCTGCCGGGACCGGCGGCGCGCAGGCCACCGGGTCGCGCGGGCCGACCCGTCGCGGTCGTCTCGTCGGCGGTGTGGGACGATTTAGCCGGTGGCACGGACTGATGCGGTGATGACACCCCACCATCCTCGCATCTCGGTATACGGACCCACGCAACCACTCGCGTCCCACATAATGGGACACGAAAGGTAGCCTGTTTGACTCATCGGTTCACACACGAATAACGTCGTAGCCGTGAATCGAAGCGAGCTCGTACTCGGCCGGCGCGTCCAGCGTTGAGCCTGACTGCCTGAGTCGAATACGTCAGCTCGCGTTGCGACGCGCCACCCTCGAACAGCCATGCGCTGATCGGGGGCTTTTTTGTGTTCCGGCGAATTCCGCGCCAGTCCGGAGTCAGAACAACACAGTTAGGAACGAAGACGGTGAGTGCACCTACCGCACGACCCGGGCCATCGGCCCGCAGGTCAGCGCCTTCAACGGGAGCCGCTAACCCGGCGACCACCCCCGCCCGTCGCCAGGTCGCGCCCGAGCGCGTCACCGGCGCGCAGTCGGTGGTCCGATCCCTCGAAGAGCTCGACGTCGACACCGTATTCGGCATTCCGGGCGGTGCGGTCCTTCCCGTCTACGACCCGCTCTTCGACTCCAAGAAGGTCCGCCACGTGCTGGTGCGCCACGAGCAGGGCGCCGGTCACGCGGCGACCGGTTACGCGCAGGCCTCCGGCAAGGTCGGTGTGTGTATGGCCACATCCGGCCCCGGCGCCACCAACCTGGTGACCCCGCTGGCCGACGCCCAGATGGACTCGGTCCCGATCGTGGCGATCACCGGCCAGGTGCCGTCGAGCCTGGTCGGCACCGACGCCTTCCAGGAAGCCGACATCTCCGGCATCACCATGCCGATCACCAAGCACAACTTCCTGGTGAAGGACCCCGCCGACATCCCGCGCATCCTGGCCGAGGCGTTCTACCTGGCCTCCTCCGGCCGTCCGGGCGCGGTGCTCGTCGACATCACCAAGGACGCCCTGCAGGCCCAGACCACGTTCTCGTGGCCGCCGGAGATGCGTCTGCCCGGCTACCGTCCGGTCACCAAGCCGCACGGCAAGCAGGTGCGCGAAGCGGCCCGGATGATCCTCGAGTCCAAGCAGCCCGTGCTGTATGTGGGCGGCGGTGTCATCAAGTCCGACGCCTCGGCCGAACTGCTCGAACTCGCCGAGCTGACCGGCATCCCGGTGGTCACCACCCTGATGGCGCGTGGCGCGTTCCCCGACAGCCACACGCTGAACATGGGCATGCCCGGCATGCACGGCACCGTCGGTGCTGTTGCAGCCCTGCAGAAGTCGGACCTGCTGATCACCCTCGGCGCCCGTTTCGACGACCGCGTCACCGGTCAGCTGGATTCCTTCGCGCCCGACGCGAAGGTCATCCACGCCGACATCGACCCGGCCGAGATCGGCAAGAACCGCCACGCCGACGTCCCGATCGTCGGTGACGCGCGCGAGGTCATCATCGAGCTCATCGAGACCCTCAAGGCCGACCCGCAGTCCGGTGCGGCGCCGCTGCTGAACCTCACCGAGTGGTGGGCCTACCTCAGCGACATCCGCGACAACTACCCGCTGGGCTGGAAGACCCCGAGCGACGGTTCGCTGTCGCCGGAATACGTCATCGAGACCCTCGGCCGCCTGGCCGGACCCGACGCGGTGTACTGCGCCGGTGTCGGCCAGCACCAGATGTGGGCCGCGCAGTTCGTCAAGTACGAGAAGCCGCGCACCTGGCTGAACTCCGGTGGCCTGGGCACCATGGGTTACGCGGTGCCCGCCGCCATGGGCGCCAAGATGGGTGCTCCGGAGAAGGAGGTCTGGGCGGTCGACGGTGACGGCTGCTTCCAGATGACCAACCAGGAGCTGGCCACCTGCGCGGTGGAGGGTGTGCCGATCAAGGTCGCGCTCATCAACAACGGCAACCTCGGCATGGTCCGCCAGTGGCAGACCCTGTTCTACGAACAGCGCTACTCCAACACCGATCTGGGCACGCACACCCTGCGTATCCCCGACTTCGTCAAGCTGGCCGAGGCGCTGGGTTGCGTCGGCATCCGCGTGGAGAAGGAAGACGAGGTCGAGGACGCCATCCGCCAGGCGCAGGCCATCACCGACCGGCCGGTCGTGATCGACTTCATCGTCGGCAAGGACGCCCAGGTGTGGCCGATGGTCGCCGCGGGCACCAGCAACGACGAGATCATGTTCGCCCGCGGTATCCGCCCGCTGTTCGACGACGACGAGCAGGTCTCCGAACCCGCCGTCATCCACGAGGCGATGGAACGTGAGCAGGGCGCATTCGAGAAGGGCACCGAAGCATGAGTACGACCCACACGCTGAGCGTTCTCGTCGAGGACAAGCCGGGCGTGCTGGCGCGTGTCGCGAGCCTGTTCTCGCGCCGCGGCTTCAACATCGAGTCTCTTGCCGTGGGCGGCACCGAGATTCCCGAGATCTCGCGCATGACGATCGTCGTCACCGTCGACGATCTGCCGCTCGAGCAGGTCACCAAGCAGCTCAACAAGCTGGTCAACGTCATCAAGATCGTGGAGCAGGACGCCGACGCGTCGGTGGCCCGCGAGCTGATCCTGGTGAAGGTGCGCGCCGACGCCTCGGTGCGCACGCAGGTGATCGAGGCCGTGCAGTTGTTCCGCGCCAAGGTGATCGACGTGTCGCCCGACGCGCTCACCATCGAGGCGACCGGCACCCGGTCCAAGCTCGACGCGCTGCTGCGCATGGTCGAGCCGTACGGGATCCGCGAGATCGTGCAGTCCGGTGTCGTGGCCGTCGGCCGCGGTCCCAAGTCCATCACCGCGACCCGCTGAGCCGACCTCAGCGACCTCCGCGATAACTTTTCTTAACCATCATCAGAAGGGACCAATCAAGTGGCAGTCGAGATGTTCTACGACGACGACGCTGACCTGTCGATCATCCAGGGCCGCAAGGTCGCCGTGATCGGCTACGGCAGCCAGGGTCACGCGCACTCGCTGAGCCTGCGCGACTCCGGTGTCGACGTGCGCGTCGGCCTGGCCGAGGGTTCGAAGTCGCGCCCGAAGGCCGAAGAGGCCGGCCTCACCGTCGGCACCCCCGCCGAGGTTTCGGCCTGGGCCGACGTGATCATGGTCCTGGCGCCCGACACCGCCCAGGCGTCGATCTTCACCAACGACATCGAGCCCAACCTGAAGGACGGCGACGCGCTGTTCTTCGGCCACGGCCTCAACATCCACTTCGGTCTGATCAAGCCCCCGGCCGACGTCACCGTCGCCATGGTCGCCCCGAAGGGCCCCGGCCACCTGGTGCGTCGTCAGTTCGCCGACGGCAAGGGCGTTCCGGCCCTGATCGCCGTCGACCAGGACCCGAAGGGTGAGGGCCAGGCGCTGGCGCTGTCCTACGCCAAGGGCATCGGCGGCACCCGCGCCGGCGTCATCAAGACCACCTTCAAGGAAGAGACCGAGACCGACCTGTTCGGTGAGCAGGCCGTGCTCTGCGGTGGCACCGAGGAACTGGTCAAGACCGGTTTCGAGGTCATGGTCGAGGCGGGCTACGCCCCGGAGATGGCCTACTTCGAGGTGCTGCACGAGCTGAAGCTGATCGTCGACCTCATGTACGAAGGCGGCATCGCCCGCATGAACTACTCGGTCTCCGACACCGCCGAGTTCGGTGGCTACCTCTCGGGCCCGCGCGTCATCGACGCGGGCACCAAGGAGCGCATGAAGGCGATCCTGTCCGACATCCAGGACGGCACCTTCGTCAAGCGCCTGGTCGCCAACGTCGAGAACGGCAACACCGAGCTCGAGGGCCTGCGCAAGGCCAACGCCGAGCACCCCATCGAGGTCACCGGCGCCAAGCTGCGCGGCCTGATGAGCTGGGTCGACCGCCCCATCACCGAAACCGCGTAAGTTCCGCAGTTCCCCGACGGGCCCGTTCGCATGTGCGAACGGGTCCGTCGGCGTTCTGACGTAACCTGGGGGAGTGACAGAAGGAACACCAGCTCAGAGGCTGCGGCTTGCCCTCGAGATGTCCGAATTCGGCGTGCAGATGTACCGCACACGGATGCGTCGTCTGTATCCGAATGCACCGGCAGCCGAAATCGACGCCAAGGTCGCTGCCTGGCTCTTGTCCCGATCTGGAACCGGTGAAGCAGTCGGTCAGCCGACCGCCCGATTCGCGTGAACGCACTCGAATCTGCGCTGCGGCGCGCGCGAGCCGATATAGACAAGCTGGGGTATCGGTGGGCCCTCGTCGGTGGGTTCGCCGTCTCGGCTCGCTCGATTCCCCGATTCACACACGACATCGACCTCGCAGTCGCAGTAGGCGACGACGCCGATGCCGAAGCTGTGGTGCGAAGCATGTTCGACGCGGGCTACGTCATGTACGCGTCCGTCGAGCACGACAGTGGACGGCTCGCCACGATCCGCTTGCGCCGGAACGCTCAAACTTCTTTCGCGTGATGACAACACGCGCCCGCAGGATCTGGCAGACCTGCACGAACTGATCGCGGCGGCGACAGAGCACGACATCCAAGAGGCACGCAACGCGGTGCGCCTCATCACCGAGCGCGGTTTTCATCGTGGTCGTGACCTGGAAGAGTGCCTCGATACGCTCCTTGTGCGCTGATCGACCGGGCAGGCCGCATTACCCTTTCGGTTTGCATGGGGTTTGCGGCGACACGGTCGGATACGCGGATGTCCTGGTCTTGCCGTTCGGACCGTGTAGCGGAAGACTTGCCCGATGACAACCGTCGAGGAATTCGATCGTGATGCGGTGGAGTTGGGGCGTGCCGCGCGGAAGATGGTTTCGCGTTCGGGGTTGGGGGAGTGGCGGGCGGGGCCGAAGCGGGAGGATCCCGTGACGGTTCTGGAGCGGCAGGGGGAGTCGCGGGTCCAGAGCCTGCTGCCCATCCGGTATGCGCGAATGGCCATCTCGCCGTTCACCTTTCTGCGTGGGGCGCCCGCGATCATGGCGGCCGATCTGGCGAGCGGTCCCGACACCGGGCTGACCGTGCAGCTCTGCGGTGACGCGCATCTGTCCAATTTCGGGCTGTACGCCTCCCCGGAACGCAACCTCGTCTTCGACGTCAACGACTTCGACGAGACCCTGCCCGGCCCCTTCGAATGGGACGTGAAACGCCTGGCCGCCAGCGTCGCCGTCGCCGCCCGCGACAACGGTTGTTCCGACCAGCGGGCCGGACGAGCGGCCGAGGCCGCCGCGCGCGGTTACCGGGAGGCGATGGCCGCGATGGCCGAACTCGACTCGCTCGCCATCTGGTACGAGCGCGTCGACGCCGACGTCGTGACGGCGACGATCCCGAAGGAGAAGCGGCGCAAGCTCGCGGAGAAGACGATCAAATCCGCGCGGACCCGCACCAGCCTCGACGCGCTGGAGAAACTCACCGAACCCGATGGCGACGGTGTGCCCCGGATCAAGAACCAACCGCCGCTGCTGGTGCCGATCGAGGCCCTCACGGAGAAGGACATCAAGGCGGTCCTCAGCGACTACCGCCGCAGCCTGCCCGACGAGCTGCGCATTCTGCTCGACCGCTACACCGTCGTGGACATGGCGATGAAGGTGGTGGGCGTCGGCAGCGTCGGCACTCGCTGTTTCATCGTGCTCTTCATGGACTCCGAATCGGGCGCCCCGCTGTTCCTGCAGGTCAAGCAGGCGGAAGTGTCGGTTCTCGCCGCACACACGAAGCCGAGCAAGTACCACCATCAGGGACACCGCGTGGTGGCCGGCCAGCGCCTGATGCAGGCTGCCAGCGACATCTTCCTCGGCTGGGCGACGGGCCCGGCGGGCAATTACTTCTACTGGCGTCAGCTCAAGGACATGAAAGGCTCGGTCGACATCGGCGCCCTCAGCCACCACGAGCTCACCGGATACGCGGGCCTGTGCGGCGGCGTACTCGCCCGCGCCCACGCCCGCTCCGGTGACCGATTGGCGATCAACTCCTACCTGGGCGACAGCGACAAGTTCGACAGCGCGATGAGCGAGTTCGCCCTCGCCTACGCCGACCAGACCGTCGTAGACCGCGACGCCCTACTCGCCGCGATCGATTCCGGCCGGGTGCAGGCCGCCGCCCACCCGTACTGACACCGCAGGCCGGTCGGCAGCGTCGCGGCTCGACAAGAACAGCGCGCTGCCGATCGCGAACAACCACAGCAGGGTGAGCCCACCGACGGTCGCGGTGGTACCCCACCCGTTGGCCGCGTAGAACTCGGCCGGAACGTTCCCGAAGAACAACGACGGCACGAACGCGAAATTCACCGCAGCCAGCGCCCAGCTGATCACGATGCACCAGCGGGGGAGCAGCCGTGCGGCCGCGGTCGCGAAAGCCACCAGGAACAGTCCTTCGAGCAGTCGCGCGACGGTGCCGTACAGGATGTAGGTTCCGGTAACGGTGATGGTGGGGTCGATCGGTTCGGGTGCCGCGATCACCGCGCCCACCTCGAGCCCCGTCGATACGAAAACCACCGTGAGCCAAGCTGTTCCGGCGGCGGCGGCCAGCGATCCGAACCATTCGCGTGCCGGGTCACGCCGGCGGACCAGGTGGGCGAATCCGCTCATGAACACCACGAACAGCGTCGCTGCGACCAGTCCGAGCAAGCAGCGGGTGAGCACGTTCGCGTCCGGCGGTGCGCCCGGGTACACGAAGTACAGCGGCAATTCGATCAGTGTGCAGCCCGCGCCGATGAACGCGGCCGCCCCGGTGATCCGTTGAATTCTGTTGATACCCATAGCTATCGGACCTCACTGCCGGGCAGGCGACCCCGGCTTCGAATTAGTATAGGGATTAAACTATAGGGCTTATGTTAAGTTGGCGATACCCCGACGAATGAGGAGACGGTGACCGGCAAGCCACGGCCGCGCGTCGGCCGCCCGGCCGAGTTGGACGCGGAACGCATCGTCGCGACCGCCATCGCACTCGCCGATCGCGACGGTCTACGTGGCGCTTCGCTGACGAAAGTCGCTGCGGCACTCGATGTCACCGCGATGTCGCTCTACCGTCATATCGGTTCCAGAGACGGCCTCACCGACCTGATGGCCGACGCCGCCTTCGGCTCGCCGCCTGCCATCGGGTCCGACTGGCGTGCGGCCCTGCGGGATTGGGCGAATGGTCAGCGTGCCGCGTTCGCCCGTCATCCTTGGGTCACCCAGATACCCGTCGCCGGCCCCCCGCGCGGCATCAATGCGCTCGCCTGGATGGACGCGGGCCTTGCCGCGCTACGCGACACCGGCCTGGACTGGCGCGCCAAGATCGGTGCGATCACCGTCGTCGGCGGCTATGTCCGGCAGGCGTTCGTCACCGACCGGCACATGGCGCAACGGCGCGGCGCCGACCAGCTCACCGAGGCGCAGGACCTCGCCGCGTATCAGCGTGATGTGGCGGCCGTCGACCTCTCCGGTTTTCCGGAGATCGCGGCCCTGTTCGCCGCCCAGGCCTTCGCCGATATCCCGCCGGACGACGAATCGGCGGACGACGATTTCGCCTTCGGTCTGGAGCTGATCCTCGACGGGATCGCCGCCGCCATCGCCCGGTCGGCGTGACTCCGGGCCGCTACCGCAACCGTCGGGAACCCTCTCGATATACTCATTACTGATGAGTAACTTCTTTCCCTCGGTGGATCAGGTGACCGACCGGCTGGCAGCGGCCGGTTACTTGCCGTCCCTCGACATCGCGACGGCGGTCTTCCTCGCCGATCACCTCGGCAAGCCCCTGCTGATCGAGGGGCCCGCCGGAGTCGGCAAGACCGAGCTGGCCAAGGCTGTCGCCGCCGCGGCGGGCGCGGACCTGCTGCGGCTGCAGTGCTACGAGGGCATCGACGAGGCCCGCGCGCTGTACGAGTGGAATCACGCCAAGCAGTTGTTGCGCATCACCGCCACCTCGGGCGAGGGGTGGGACAGCACTCGCGATCATGTGTTCTCCGAGGAGTTCCTGCTGGCCCGGCCGCTCCTGGCGGCCATCCGCAATCCGGACCCCACCGTCCTGCTCATCGACGAACTCGACAAGGCCGATGTGGAGCTGGAGGGGCTGCTGCTCGAGGTGCTCGGTGATTTCCAGATCTCGATCCCCGAACTGGGCACGGTCAAGGCCGTGCGCCGTCCGTTCGTCGTGCTGACGTCGAACGCCAACCGCGACCTGTCCGAGGCCCTGAAACGGCGCTGCCTGTATCTGCACATCGATTACCCGACCGCCGAGCTGGAGCGTTCGATCGTCCGCTTGAAGGTCCCGGAATTGGACGAGATGTTGGCCGAGCCCGTGGTTCGCACGGTGGCCGCGTTGCGTCAGCTCCCGTTGCGCAAAGCACCGTCGATCGCGGAGACGGTCGACTGGGCGAAGACCTTGGTGGCCTTGCGTACCCGCGAGATCACCTCGTCGGTGGTGCGGTCGACCCTCGGCGTGCTTCTGAAGTATCAGTCCGACCATCGGGTCGCCGTCGAACGTCTGGCACTCGACGGGGAGAGCCCCCGGCCATGACCGCGCCCACCGATCGCCTGGTGGACTTCGTCGGTCTCCTGCGTGAGCACGGCATCTTCGCCGGTCCCAGCGAAACCATCGATGCCGCGTCGGCGATCGTCGCCCTCGGCATGGACGACACCGACCGCCTGCGCTCCGGTCTCGCCGCCTGCCTGCTGCGCCGCAACGGTCAGCGTTCGGTCTTCGACCAGCTCTTCGACCTGTATTTCCTCGGCACACAACTGCCGGTGCCGAGCCCGAGCGACGACCCGGAATCCCTGCGCGACCGACTGATCGCGACCCTCGTCCAGGGCGCCGACACGGCGGAACTGGCCAGGGAGGCGCTCGACACTTTCGGCGCCTACGGCGGGGCAGGGGAGAGCGCGGGCCGGGTCACGCAGGCATCGGGTGCGGGCTGGTCGTCGTATCTGACGATGAAATCCCTTCGCCCCGACGAGATCTCCGAACAGGTCGCCGAAACCATGGGCGGCACCGGGCAATTCGATGCCGCCGTGCACACCATCGAAGCGCGTCGACGCGTCGACCAGTTCCGGACGGCGGTGCAGAACGAGGCCCGGCTGCGCTCGGCCGAACTGCGCGGCACCGATTACATCGCCCGCCGCGGTGTCGAGAACTCGGCGGACCGAACGGATTTCCTCGGCGCCCGCGAGCAGGACCTGGCCGAGATGCGCCGGTTGGTGCATCCGCTGGCGCGCAAACTCGCGACCCGTTTGGCGGTGCGCCGTAAGAAGGCGGTGCGCGGTCAGATCGATCTGCGCCGCACCCTGCGCCGTTCGATGGCGACCGGTGGTGTGCCCGTCGACCCGGTGCTGCGCGCCCGCAGACACGGTCGTCCCGATCTGGTTGTGCTGGCGGATGTTTCTGGGTCGGTGACCGGATTCTCCGAGTTCACCCTGCAATTGGTGCAGGCGCTGCAGGACCAGTTCAGCAAGGTCCGCAGTTTCGGTTTCGTCGACACGTGCGCCGAGATCACGCACTTCTTCACACCGGGTGAACCCCCACCGCCCGGCTTCGCGCAGAGCATTGTGCGTGAGGGTGGGGTGGCCCGTTTCGGGTCGAGCAACTACGGCGAGGCCTTCCAGGGTTTCGTCGACCACTATCTGGACGCCCTCGGCCCACGCACCTGCGTGCTGATCCTCGGTGACGCCCGCACCAACCGCACCGACCCGAATCTCGGTGCGCTGGAAGTGATGTCGGAGCGTGCGAAAGCGGTGTACTGGCTCAACCCGGAACCGTCGAGCTCATGGTCGACCGGCGATTCCGCCGCCGACACCTACACCGACATCGTCACCATGCACGAGTGCCGCAACGTCCGCCAGCTCACCGAGGTGATCAGCAGACTCCTGCCCGCCTGACGCCCGGCCCATCGCTCGGTACGGAACTGCTCGATGGGCCGCTGGGCTTGCACACGCATCGTCAGGTGGTGAGACGGACGACCGCGTACTCGCGGCCTGCCTTGGCCTGGTACTTGCCGTAGCGGGGCTGGGCGGTGGTGATCGCGTCCCAGGCACTCGCCCGTTCGGCGCCGGTGAGCACGTGCGGGGTGACCGGAACCGGCCGGTCGCCGGGCAATTCGATGGTGGCCTGTTCGGGGTGGGCCATCAGGTTGCGGAACCAGTCGGGGTCGCCGTTCTTGCCGCCGGAGGCCACCAGCAGCCAGCCGTCGCCACCGTCGGAGAACCAGGAGATCGGTGTCTGGCGCGGCTCACCGCTGCGGCGGCCGACGGTGTGCAGGATGAGCACGTCCATGCCCATGAAGCTGCCGTTGCCGCGGCGGATCTTGCGGTTCATCCGGGCATTCATCTTGTGCTGCATCCAGCGGGAGAAACCGCTGTGGGTCTGCTGCTTCGTGCTCATCGCAAAGGTCCTTTCGGGTGGTGGGAGGGGATCAGCCCCAGGCGCCGGCGACCTGGCGGGTGGTGGCGTTGAGCCGGTTGAACATGTTGGTGATGCCGATCATCAGCACGATGGCGGCGAGCTGGCGCTCGTCGAAGTAGCTGGCCGCGTGGTCCCAGACCTCGTCGGTGACGGCATCGGCCCGGTCGGCCATCCGGGTGGCTGCCTCGGCCAGTTCCAGTGCGGCGCGTTCCTCGTCGCTGAAGTAGGGCGTTTCCCGCCAGGCGACGACGGTGGCCAGGCGCTCCTCGCTGACACCGGCCTTGCGTGCGGTCTTGGTGCCCGCGTCGACGCAGGAGCTGCATCCGTTGATCTGGCTGACCCGCAGATGCACCAGCTCCAGGATCTCGCCTTCCACGCCGCCGGTCTTGATGGCGCCGAAGATCTCCTGGATGGGGCCCATCGCGCCGGTCAGGATCATCGCGGGGTTCTGCATACGGGACTGCATGATGTTCTCCTCGGTTTCGCTTGTTCTCCGCTGCTAGCGGTGTGTCCCTATAACAGCCCGACGCGTGCTCCGAAACGAGGTCTGTGGGACACTCTGGGACAGTGGAAAACGGCTCTGACCTCCGGATTGTCGGTGGGAAAATAGTCGTTTCATACCGGGACACGGAGTGCGGAACAGTGGTGGTGCAACAGCGGGCGTACCCGCAGGACGAGCTGGCGGCGCGGCTGCGCATGCTCCAGGAGCTGTCCGGGCGCGGAGTGCGGGCGCTGGCGCGCGACACGGGGCTGAGTTCGTCGTCGCTGTCGCGCTATCTCAACGGGCAGACGGTGCCGCCGTGGCCTGCCGTGCTGGAACTGTGCCGTCTGGTGAAGCGTGATCCGCGCCCGCTGCGCCCGCTGTGGGAGCGCGCCAACAACCCGCTGCCCGCCCCGCCCAAGACGAGCCGCCAGGTGGCCCCACCCAACCTGCCCGCCGAAGCCGTCCCCCCACGCAACGACCTGCCCCGCGACGTCCCCGACTTCACCGGTCGCGAAGAGGCCCTGGCCGAGGTGCTCGCCGCCGTGCGCACGAACCGGGTGGTGGCCATCGACGGCATGGCCGGTGTCGGCAAGTCGTCGCTGGCGGTACACGCCGCCCACCAGCTGACCGCCGAATACCCCGATGCCCAGCTGTATCTCGACCTGCACGGCTTCACCGACGGCCGTCAGCCCCTCGATCCCGACGCCGCCGTACGCGCCTTGCTCTCGGCGCTGCGCGTCCCGTCGGAAAAGGTCCCGCAGGACGGCGGAGTCGAACTGCGCGCGGCGTGCTGGCGTTCGGAACTGGCCGGATTGCGGGCGGTGATCGTGCTCGACAATGCTGTCGACGCCGCCCAGGTGAGCCAATTGCTGCCCGGCGCAGGCGAATCGGTCGCCATCATCACCAGCCGCAACCGTCTGCTCGAACTCGACGAGGTGCCGCCGGTGACCCTCGACGTGCTCATCCCCGAGGAGAGCGCCGAGCTGCTCGCCCGCGCCAGCGGCGATTCACGGGGTCCCGACGGCAGGCTGGCCAGGGAACCCGAGCAGGCGGCGGAAGTGTTGCGGCTGTGCGGCAATCTGCCCCTGGCCCTGCGGCTCGCGGCGGCCCGGCTGCGGCATCGGCCCGGCTGGTCGGTGGGCATCCTGGTCGAGCGAATGGCCGAGGGCGCAACGGAATTCGATACCGCCTTCGGGATGTCGGTGCGTCAGCTCAATCGCGACCAGCGTCGCCTGTTCCGGTTGCTCGGCCTGGTGCCGGGCTCCACCTTCACCGATTATGTCGCCGCGGCGGTGGCCGATGTGCCGTTGCGCGCCGCCCGCGACATGCTCGAGGACCTGCTCGACGCCCACCTCGTGGAGCAACCCGCCGAGGGGCGCTACCGGCTGCACGACCTGGTACGCAGGCACGCCCGTCAGGCAAGCGCCGAACACGACACCGACGTCGACCGCGAACGGGCGCTGCGCCGCATCCTCGACTACTACGTGCACACCGCGGCCGCCGCCGACGCCGCCATGCCGTTCCTGTCACCGACCCGTCCCGTGTCGGCCGGTCCCGCACCGAAAGCGGTGCCGCACTTCCCGAATCGCGACGTCGCCTTCTTCTGGTTCGTCAGCGAGTACACCAATCTGATGGCGGTGTTCTACGCCGCCGTGGAGATCGGCGCCAACGAGCACGTCTGCGAACTGCCCCGCTTCCTGCGCACCTTCTTCGCACGGCGCTGCGGCACCACCCACCTCAATGCCTTGTTCGAGCAATCCCTCAGCGCCGCACAACAACTCGGTGATCCGCGTCAGCTGGCCGAAGCCCACAGCGATCTGGGTTTCGCCCGCTACAACGCCGGCCGCATGGCCGAGGCGGCCGCCGCCTATGCCGCCGCCGCCCCACTGGTCGCCGAGGCGGGCGACCCGCTGCCCCGCGCCGAACTCACCATGCGCTGCGCCCAATTGCGCTGGGACGAAGGCGATGTCACCGAACCGCTCGAACTGTTCCGCCAGGCCCACGACCTCTACACGCGCAGCGGTTGTCCGCTGAGCGCCGCCGACGCACTCGCCGGCGAGGCCTGGGCGATGCTGCAACTCGGCAAACGCGACGAGGCGGCCGAGCTGGCCAGACGCGCACTCGGCATCTCCGCCGACGACCCGGACCAGCCGCCGTCGCTGCAGGCCCAGATCGCCCTCGGCGTCTCGATCGCCCCCGACGACCCCGATGCGGCCCTGCGGCATCTGGACAGCGCGCTGACCGCCGCCCGCGCCGACGGTCACAAGCACAACGAGGCGTGGTGCCTGAACTGTCGCGGCGTCGCCCTGCGGGAAATGGGCCGCTACGACGAGGCCCTCGACAGCCACCGCGAGGCCTTCGCCCTGCTCGACGACCTGTTCGAACCGCATTGGAAGATCCACTTCCTCAACGGCTACGCCGAAACATGCCGACTGGCAGGGCTTTCCGACGAGGCGCTGCGCCTGTACAACGAAACCCTCGACCTCGCACCACGACTCGGGTACCGGTTCGAGCAGGCCAGGGCTAACCAGGGCATCGCCGACGTCCTCGACGACACCGATCCGGCTGCCGCGCAACAGCATCGCGCGGCGGCCGAGGAGTTGCTGAGCGAACTCAGCCCATCGACTTAGCCCCGTCGAGGGCCTCCCGGATGATGTCGGCGTGGCCCGAGTGCTGCGCGGTCTCGGTCATGATGTGCATGAAGGTGCGTCGCGCGCTCCACCGGCCGCCGGGTTCGAACCAGGGCGCCTCGGGCAGCGGCTGGGTCGCGTTCAGGTCGGGCAGCGTGCGCACCAGTTCGTCGGTGCGGGCCGCGACCTGGTCGTATTCGGCGAGCAGTCCGGCGAGCGTTTCGCCCGGCAGCATGCGGAAGGCATTGGTCCATTCCGCGAGCTGCTCCTCGGTCATCGAGTCGAAACTCGGGCCCGCCGCGGGGCCCTCGACGATGAACTTCGCCCAGTTCGCTTCCACCGCGGCCACGTGTTTGATGAGCCCGCCCAGGCACAGTTCGCTCACGGTGGTGCGCAGCGCGGCCTGTTCGTCGGTGAGGTCGCGCGTGGTGTTGCGCAGGAAGTAGCGGTGCTTGGCCAGCATCTCGAGGAGGTCGGCGCGTTCGGTGTCGAGCACTGTTTCGGTCATGAATCCCAAGGTAGAAGGTATTGCGGTCAGTTTCTGTCCGCAATGAACGGATACTGGGAATATGGCTGATACCAGTGCACGCACCCTGCGGCTGCTGTCGTTGCTGCAGACCCACCGCTACTGGCCGGGCACCGAACTCGCGGCGCGGCTGAAGGTGTCACCGCGCACCCTGCGCCGCGACATCGACCGCCTGCGCGACCTGGGCTACCCCGTGGACGCTCGCCCCGGCATCGAGGGCGGCTATCAGCTGGCCGCGGGCGCGGCCATGCCCCCGCTGGTACTCGACGACGACGAGGCCGTCGCGATCACCGTCTGTCTACAGGCCGGTTCCGAAGGCGCTGGTGACGGCCTCGCCGAACCTTCCGTGCGCGCTCTCGGCAAGCTCGGCACCGTCCTGCCCGCCCGGCTGCGCCGCCGCGTCGATGCCCTGCGCGCCATGACAGTTTCCGCCGGCTGGCACGCCGTCCCGCTCTCCGACGTCGACCCCTCGGTCCTCACCGACCTGGCCCTCACCTGTCGCCGCGAGGAACGCCTCACCTTCACCTACACCGCCGCCGACGGTCGGACGAGCAGCCGCGAGGTGGAACCCCACCGCCTGGTCTCCCTCGGCCGCCGCTGGTATCTCGTCGCCTACGACCTCGGCCGTCACGATTGGCGCTCGTTCCGCGTGGACCGCCTCACCGACTCCCATGCCACCGGAATCCACTTCCGCCCGCGCGAGTTGCCCGCTTCCGATGCGGCCACTTTCGTTCGCAACGGAATAGGCGGTGCACGAACGGGTTACAGGGTGGTCGCTGAGATAGAGGCGTCCCCCGAGCACGTCCGTTCACGGGTGGGCCGCTGGTGCGCCATCACGCCTCTGCCGGGCAACCGCACCCGCGTCGAGCAGACCGTCGATTCCCTCGACTGGCCCACCTATCTCCTCGGCCGGGTGGAGGCCGAGTTCACCATCATCGAACCGCCGGAACTCATCGCAGCCGTGAGTGGTTGGGGATCTCGATTCGTCCGCGCGACAAATTCGGACCGGGCTGGGACGGCATGAGGATCGCGGGTCCTGTCCCACGGCTGGGGATCGGCCGCCGTCGACGGCCGATCCCGGCGGGTCAGTCCACGCTGCCGAAGGCACCGTGCGGCAGGAGGTGGTGCAGCAGCTTTCGCAGCGGGTAGTGGCCGAGGTGCAGGCCGTTGTCGTGATGACCGTTCCGATCGACGAATTCGATGGACTGCGAGGGTGTCTCGGGGGCGGCCGAAGCCTGGGCGGTCACGCCGGCCAGGGGAGCGGCGACGAACGCACCGATCACGGCGACCCGGATCACGGTGCGGTGCGGAGAACGGTCGAACATGGGCAGATCCTTTCGGGTGAAACCTTCGGACCCCACTCTCGCCTAGTTCGTCGCCGTTGTCGCGTGATGTTCAGTGGGGTGGACCCGGGGGTGCTCGCTATCGGTATCCGTCTTGCGGACGCGGCACCTGGGGGTGGCGTCCCGGTGAAGCCCACGGTGCCTGTGGTGCCGCGTATCCGGGCGCCTGCGGCATGCCGGGGTGCTGGTACGGCATCCGGGGCGCGGCCGACGCCCAAGCCGGCCGCTGATTCCCTCGTCCGCACCACCTTCGCGTCGACGGCAGGAGCGCGAGCAGGAATGTGACCGCGGGGAATACGAGCAGCAGAATCGGTAGGAACCACGGCAGATCGACGTACGATCCGAGCAGGGACCTCACCGCCGACTGCCCGAACGTCAACTCGAGGAAGATCTTGCTGCCGGGATCGAATCGGCCGAACTGCGCGACATTCGAAATCACGCCGACCACGTAGGCGCCGACGACTCCCGCACAGCCCAGCGCCACTACCGTCGGCCCTGGTCTGCCGCGCCGCAACAGCATGATCGCGCCGATCAGCAGCAGCACAGCGGCGATGACATCGACCACCATCAGCACCGCGGAGACAAAGGAAGCCCACGCGGGCGCGAACCCCCACGCGAACAGCGAGTAGTCCGAAGTCGCCATCCACACGACCGCAGAGATCAACTCGATGAGGCCGCCGACCAGCGCCGAGACCCCGGCGATGATCGCTGTTCCCCCGCTCGGCGGTCGTTGTGCCAGGTCGGGATGCATCAGGGGTCCTCCAAGATTCGGTTGCAACCACTCTGACCCATACCCGCCCAACTGTCGTGCCACGCCTCGGGGTCACCCCCGATGACGCTGCGTCCGCCGACGTTCGAAGAACAACTGGTCCACTTCCACCGGCTCCACCATCGCCGTGATCTCGGCCAGCCTGCTGTCGTACCGATGTTCGGTGATGCACCGGTGCAGCCGGGCGCGCCGCTCCGGTCCCAGCCCGCCCCACACCTTTCCGAAACGATTCTGTGCCTCGGGTCCCGACGCGGCGACGAGATCGAGTAGTGCGGGCCAGCACCCGGTTTCGGTCGCCCGCGCGGGCAGCTCCGCCACCGCCGTGTCCGACAGTGACGCCAGCGTATCGCCGACCTCGTTCCTGGCCCGCTCATCCATGCGCGAGGCCAGGGTGAACAACCCGCGCCAGCTCTCGACATCGTCACGATGTTCCAGCGTCGACACGACCCGCGCACCGACACCCGGCTCGTCGAACACCCGGTTGCCGACCAGCGACCACAACCCCAGCGGTGTCAGATGCCCTACCAGTGTGAGGAATTCGGGTATGGCACCGACGGTCAGCGCGTTCCGCACCAGTTTGGTGACGTCGGCAGGCTGGGCATTACCGAACAGCACGTCGCCCACCCGGCGCACCACGTCGTCCTCGCAACGCGAAAACACCGACAGCGCCGCATGCTGCAACCCCGGCGGCCCGTTGAGCACCGTCTGCAGCATGCGCGGGATCCGGTGATGCGGCCCGTCGAGTAGCTGGCGCACAACAGCACTCAGCACCTCGGCATCGAACGAGTACGCCGCCGAGTAGATCAGCCCCGCATCGTCACCCACACCGGCCTCGACCGCCGCGATCAATTCCGGTGTCGCACAGGACAGGAACGGCCCCGCCGTCACATAGTCGCGCCGCCGCAACAACTCGTTGACGATCCGCACCACCGGCCGCGCGGGCGCCTGATCGGCCAGCTGCGCGATGGCCCGAGGATCCAGATACGGTGCGCAATCGGCCGCATAACTTGTATCGAGCATCGCCAACGTCTCCACAGCCTTCTGCGGATGCTCGACCCCCACAGCCCCCGCCGCCCGCCCCGTCATCATCGGCGGAACCAGCTTCTGCACCAACGGAATCGAGATCGTCAGCGGAATATACGGCACCAGCGCACTGATCCGCCGAAACGTCGTCGCATGCTGATCGAACAACACCGCCGACACCTGCGCCTGCAATTCGTGCAACCGCGCCGCCCCCAGATACCGCAGATGATGCACCCGCTGCGGATGCACATGCAACGTCCGCGCCAACAGAATCAACTGCGCCCGCGTAGTCAGATCCGTCATCGGCCACCGAACATGATCTTCTTCGCCACCCGCCGCAACGGCCGCGGCAAGGCCCCCACCAACGAGTCGATCGACCTGTCCATAGTCGCCGCCTCGAACGCCCCCGCCGCCCTGACCAGCTCGAACAAATCCCTGGCCTCGCGCACAGGCAGCCGCTGCAGCGCAGGCAACCCAGCCGACCCACCCTCATCATCCCCACGACGGATGGTCATACGAGCTCCCCAATACACAGTCCTAGCAGTTCGAGGATGCGCCTTACCTACCTTGCGTGCGCAGATTTCCCTGAATATCTGTGTGTAGCAACGAATCGACCCTCACAAATACATGTAACTGGAGTTAGTGCTGTGACTTCTGGCTGACATCTCACCGGCGCCGTGTTGTTCCGTTGACAGCGGGTGGGGTGGCGTACAAGATGAAGGAAGTGCGCGGGCGATGTCGTTGTAGTGCAGATGATTCGAGTGGGGTGCAGGGTGGCTCGAGTAACCGGGGTAACCGAGAACTCGCAACGCATCAAACCGCACAAGACCGAGACCAGTGTCGAGTGCCGGTACCAGCTGATCACCGACGCGGACGGCGAACAGCTCATTCACTTGTCGACCTTCGGCTCGAAGAATCGGGTATCGCACCCGAAGAGCAGTCAATCGCTGCAGATCGACCGTACGATCGGTGTGAGCCTGGTCGAGCTCTTCTGCGAAACCTTCGGACTCGCAACGCCCGGTGATGACTACGAACCGCGCCTGATCGCCGCATACCGGGCGAATCCTGGGCTCTTCCGCAAACTCATCGTGAACGACGTCGATGCCCGAGACGTGATCGGACTGGCGCACCGTCGAGTCCAGGTAGAACGTTTCCGCACGTTGTTGACCGACGCGGATGCCTTCGCGCAGGAGGCCGAGGAGATTCCAGGAAAAGGCAAGGAGAAGGTCTGGCAGCGCTTCTTCGAACAGAACCCGTGGATTCTCGGCACGTCGCTGGCAACTCAGGTGCTGACGAAATGGGATGCGAAGAGCTTGGAGAAGGTGGTGGCTGGGTTCTCGGTCACCGGTGCCGGGAAGCGGGTGGATGGACTCCTACGTACGTCGGGGCGGATCCGATCTATGGTCTTCGTCGAGTTCAAGACCCACGACACGCCACTGCTCACCGCAAGTGAATACCGACCCGGTGTCTGGGGTCCGTCCAAGGAATTGGCAGGTGCTGTTGCACAGGCACAGTCGACGGTCCATATGGCTACGCGTGAGATAACCGATCGGCTGCAGGCTACTGCCGAAGACGGCAGTGATATCGCCGGCGACTGGACCTACATGTTCCGTCCCCGCGCCTACGTCGTCGTCGGCCGGCTCGAGCAGCTCGTAGGGGAAGCAGGCGGCGACCATCAGCCGAAGATTCGATCTTTCGAGCTGTACCGGCGCGAGATGCAACTGCCCGAGGTGGTGACTTTCGACGAGCTGCTGGCTCGCGCTGAGTGGATGGTCTCTACGCCTGCGGCCGAGTAGTGACCTGCTGACTTCCACTCGAGCGAACAGTTTTGGGGCAAGCGACAGTCGACTGCAGGGGCGTGGTTCCCGAGGCTCGACGTCGTCGCGGGTTGTCCCAGCGTGAGTTGGCAAAGCGGCACGGGTTGCGCAGTCGACGGTCGCGACTGTGGAGGCGGGGCGGAGGCAGCCCTCGTTCGCGATGGTCGAGCAGTTGTTGGGTGCGGCTGGGTTCCGGTTGGGGACGGCTCTGGTGAATGCGGTGCGCACGAGCGTGCTGCTCGAGGAACGCCGGAGTGAATTCGAAGCCGTCCTGGCGCGCTTGACGAACGGTCGACTAGCGGCTGCGCTGATTCGACGCCACGCTGAATGAAATTGCCGATCTGCCGCTCGAGGACGAGCCGCGTTCGATGACGACATTGTCTGGGTCGTCGTCGATGTGCATGCGGCTGATCTGCATAGGCGCTTGGCCGATGAAATCGAAGCGGCTCGAATTCGATTGGCGGAGTAGTTCCTGATCAGAGGGGTGAGGTTGGGCGGACCATGGTCTGTTGGTGGACCTTTGATCCTTGGTAGCGCAGGCCGGGGACTGCGGCAGGGGATCCGTGGGCGGTGAAGCCGTGGCGTTCGAAAAAGCGGATGGCGCGGGGGTTTTCGACGAGGGTTTGTAGGTAGCAGCCGGGGGATTCGCTCGCGCTCAAGTGGTCCAAGAAGTGGTGCATCAGGGCGTCGGCGGCGCCTGTTCCGCGGGCGGATGGGGTGAGGTTGATGTGGAGGTGGGAGGGCCAGCGGGGGTCGGTGAGTTCGGTGGCGAGGGGGTGGTGGCGGAGTTTGGCGAGGGCGGTGTCGGTGAGGGCGCGGGCGAAGAAGGTGACGGGTTTGCGGCGGAGGAGCAGGCGGTGGTCGCGGATTGCGGATTCGAGGCGGGCCTCTTCGGTCGGGAAGGTGGTGCTGTCGACGCAGCCGGTGAGGTAGCCGACCAGGCGGCCGTCGTCCACTGCGAGGAAGAGAGAGTCGGGGGCGAGGTCCATGTAGGGGGTCAGGTACACGGCTTTCTCGGATTCGGGGTGGCCCCAGAGGGTGGCCGTCGGGGAGCCCTCGCCGACGTGGGAGGCCAGGGCCGTCAGTTCCGGACGGTCGGCCTCGGTGTATCTGCGAATCTCCACTGATCCAATGTACGCACGAAAGCTCGTGCGGACTCAGAGGTTTCAGCGAGGTGGGCAGATCTTGATGGCGTCTCGGGAGATGCAGACGTCGTATTCACCGGGGGAGGCGATGACGGCGTTTCCGTAGGCGGAGCGGATGAAGGGGGAGGTGTACCAGCGGTTTTCGCGCATGTCTTCGAAGAAGTCGCGGTCGGAGCCGTTGAGGAAGATGTGGGACTGGGTGGTGGGTCGGCCGTCGAGGCGCTGGCCGTAGAGGCGGGTGAGGGTGTAGCCGGAGTGGAAGCCGAGGGCGTTGACCCAGGGTTCCAGTTCGACGATGGCTGCCTGCATCACCCACAGGTCGCCTTCGACGCGGTGGGTGGTGCGGTCGGTGACAGTTCCATCGGTGTCGAAGGTGGTGACGTCGAGTTCGAGGGATTGGTCCCCAACGGTTTTCGCGGTCACGTGGGCCGCTTTGATCTCGCCGGTGAGGCCGAGATAAGTCTGCAGGAGGGTGGCGATCCACAGCAGCACGGTCGCGGCCAGGAGGAGGGCGAGGCCGGGGATCGCGCGGCCCAGCACGGATTTGAGGCCGCGGCGGCGGGCCAGGACTGCCGCGACGAGCAGGGCGACGCCGACCGTGAGCAGGGCGAGCAGGCCGATCTGGGGGAGCCCGAAGGACACCGGGAAACTCATGAACTGGGTATACCCCGAAAGCTGTTGCGGCAGGCGCTGACTAGAGGGACTGATCCGGCAAGGAGGGCTGACGCCGGCGCAGGATCAGGGCGACGATGGCCGCGCAGACGAGCGCGATGATCACCGCGACGGTGCCAGGCACAGGCCCACGGTCCACCTCCGCGGTGCGGTACCAGGCCGAGGAGTAGGCGAGGTGGCCGAATTCGGTGTCGCTCAGTGCGACTCCGAGGGAAGGGACGAACAGCACGCAGAAACCGACGACCGCCGACGAGGAGTTGACCGGAACCGCACTGCCCACGCCGTAACCACAGATGGCGCCGAGCGCGAGGCAGCCGACGGCCGCGGTGAGTGTCGCCGGCGGCGCGGTCATGTCGGCGGCGAGGGTGAGGCCGGCCAGCGCCACGATCCAGAGGGCGGCGGCGAGGGGGCGTGGGCGGTGCAGGCCGAGGCCGAGACCGAGGGTGATGGCGACGAGGGTGCCCAGATCCACCCAGCCGTTGCGGGGCAGGGTGATGACCAGGCTGCCCGCCACCGAGAACGATGACATCAATACTGTGAGCACGCCGTCGCGCTCGGGCAGCACGAGGGCGGCGGCCGCGGTGGCGGCGAGCACAATGATCGAGGCGATCACCACGTGCCGCAGGCTGGTCTTGTGGTGCGACACGTTCAGCGAGGTGAAGATGATCGCCGAGTAGACGAAAACGGCGGCGAGCACCGGCGCGAGCGGGATCGCGGAATCGGTGTGTGACGGGGCGGGCGCGGCGCTGGTGACCGCGAAATAGGCGAGTGCGAGCACGCTGCCCCCGATGAACCAGAGCGGCAGGGAGCCCGCGAGCGCCCCGTCGAAACCGCCGGTGGTGTCGTCGGTCGGCGTCTGGGTGATGTCACCGAGGACCGTGGCGGCGATCGCGGCGAACAGGAACGCGATGCGCAGCCGCTGCTCGTTCCACACCGCCACCGCGGTCGCGCCGAGCGCCATCCCGGCCAGCAGCGCGTCGACGAAGTTCAGGGTGGCCAGGGACACACCGCTGTCGAGACGACCGTCGCTGCTGTCGCCGACGGCGAGCAGGTGGCTCAACAGAATCCCGGCGAGCGCGAGCAGGGCTGTCCAGCGGGCGGTGCGCACACTGCCCACCGCCACGGTGACAGCGGCGGTGATGACCGCGATGAACGCGCCGCCGGTCATCGCCCGCGGGATGTTGAACACCAGCAGATCGTGGTGGGCGGATTCGCCCAGATCGGCGAAACTGATGGGCATCATGATCGCGAGCACCGCCACGGAGGTGGCGACGACGACCGTGAGTGCCTCGGCGGCGGGCCTCGCCGCGATGCGGATCATGAGCAGCCGTGCCGGAGCGGGGGTCGCGCAGGATGGTGAGACACCGGATCTCCGTTCTCGCGGACGAACCTGGCTGGAGTTTATCCAGCTCGGGTGCGTCGACCGGTCCGTGCGCTTTCGTGTCGCGCCCGAGGGCATGCGACCATGAACGAATCGGCATGTCAGGCAAATGATTAGGAAGGTCGGTGGATGACCGGCGGCGTGGTGAGCTGGTTCGACGGCGGCAAGGGGTTCGGTTTCATCACCCCGGACGCGGGCGGACCGGAGGTGTTCGTGGAGTACACCGAACTCGTCGGCGAGGGGTTCCGGACACTGCGGGCCGGTCAGCGCGTGGAGTTCGCGGTGCACGAGACGCGGCGCGGTCCCGAGGCGCAGCGGGTGCGCGTCGTCGACTAGTTCTGGCCGCTCGGCCAGAAACGGCTGGCGCGTTGCCCGTGGATCGGGCGGGTGAGATTCGGATCCTCGGCCTCGGTGATACCGACCTGCATGAGCAGGATCATGGTGACCATGCTGATGGCCACGATCAGCGGTGTGAGCAGCTGTGACGCGGTAGCGCCCGTGGCATGGGCGACGTGCGCGCTGGTGTGGGCGCTCATGGAGAACATGCCGGTGTAGTGCATGCCCGTGACGGCCACGCCCATCAGCAGGGCGGCGCCGATGGTGGCGAGGAAACCGTGGATGTGCAGGGCGAACCAGAGGGCCGCGGTGGCGGCGACCACGGCGATCACCAGCGAGGCGACCACGACGGTCGGCTCGTAGACGATCTCGATGTCGGTTTTCATCGCGTACATCCCGGCGTAGTGCATGGCTGCCACGCCGAGACCGGTGATCGCCCCGCCCACCGGGAGCGCGGCGGTGTCCCAGCTGCGGCGTACGACGATCGACAAGCCGAGCCACACCACGGCCATGGCGACGGCGGCGCTGAACAGCGTGATCGGCACGTTGTAGCGGATGGTCGCGCCCTGCACGGAGAAACCGAGCATGGCGATGAAGTGCATAACCCAGATGCCGGTTCCGCCGAGTGCGATCGCGGCCGCGGTGAGCCATCCGCCGTGGATGCCGGAGGCGCGCGAGCGAACCATGCAACGCAGTGCCAGCATCGATCCGAGGACCGACATGAGATAGGCGAGCAGCGGGGTCAGCCAGCCGTAAGTGAAATGGTTGATGTTCAGCACGCTCAGCTCCTTGCGCGTTTTCTCGTCGGGGGTGTGTGCACCCTCACGAAACGGAAAGTACGCTGGTAGAGAATTTGCCGTACTGGTTTTATCGAAAATGTCTAGGGTCGCTGACGGTGGCCGGTCACCGCGCAATAGGGTTATCGATGGTGATGCGTGCCAGTCGGTTCGGTTCGTGTTCCGGACAATTCGCCGCATCCCTGTGGCAACCGCACCGGCATCCGCGCAGCATCCACCTCGGTGACTATGTGACAGCACCAACTGGCAGCTAACAGGGTTGGCTTGCTCACAGCGCTCCGGTGGAGGTGTGGAGGAATTTCCGAAACCGTGGCATTGTTGAACAGTGAGACCGGGACCGGACTATTAGGACCTGGCTCGTCTACAGGAAAGTTTTTGAAATGGCTCAGGGCATTGTGAAGTGGTTCAACAGCGAGAAGGGCTTCGGCTTCATCGCGCAAGACGGCGGAGGCCCCGACGTCTTCGTGCATTACTCGGCTGTCAGTGGCTCGGGCTTCCGCTCCCTCGATGAGGGTCAGCGTGTGGAGTTCGAGATCGGCCAGGGTCAGAAGGGCCCCCAGGCTCAGGACGTCCGCGTCCTCTGATTCTGCGCGAACCAGCGTACGAACGTGAAGCTCCGCACCGGATGGTGCGGAGTTTCTGCTATTTCAGGGCCTCCGCACGGAAGAACTCGTCGGTCACCGCCTGCGCCGTGCTGAGGTCGCGCGGCGCACGTGCGGTGAACTCTGTTGCCGCCCTGGCGAACTCGTCGTCGATGAAGGCGGGGATCAGGGCAGGCGGTGCGCATGCCCCCATCTCGCGGGTGCGCGACTTCAGGTCAGTGAGTTCGGTGACCGCCGCGACCAGATCGGCGGGCAGCTCGCACTGCGCCATCAATGTCGGCAGGTGCATGGGCGCCACTGCCGCGCCGGGATGCTCGCGCAACCAGCGCAGCGCCATCGCCGGGCGCAGCGAGTAGAACACCTTCTTCAACCCGCCGTTGCGCGCGTAGAGCCCCCACTGCCGGGCACCCAGGTGCAGATAGTGACGGGCGATGCGGTCGCGATCGGCCACCTGAGCTGCGACTTCACGCAACCGAGCACGGAAATCCTCGTCGCCGCGATAGACGATGGGTGACATCAGCCACTCCACCAGCACCGCGTTGCCCTGCACCAGCAGGCGCAGCGCCTTGGCCAGATCCCAGCCGTTCACATCGAGCAGGCCGGCCAGCGGCGTCTCGATCACATCGCGGGTACGCCACGGCGACAGATACGTCTCCAGGCCCGCGACATAGACGAAACGGCAGTCGTAATCGGAATCGGGGGACGGGAAACCCCAAGCGCGGCTGCCGCTTTCGATGGCCAGACGGATGCGCACACCGTGCTCGGCGGCCACCCGGTCGAGCTCGGCGTCGACGGCGGCCACCACGGCCGGATCCATCGACTCGGGGACGGTGCGCAGCGACATGCGGTGATGTTAAGGGGCGCGGCTCCCAGGGTTCACCCGGTTTTCGGGCAGGGGGGTAAGGGGACCCGAACCCCGGCGACTATTCTGGGCCGCGGTAACTGCCGACCCCTTTCTTCCCCAGGAGTACCCCACAGTGAGCCAAGCAGGCCGTCCTGTAGTTCTGATCGCCGACAAGCTCGCCCAGTCGACCGTCGACGCGCTCGGTGACGGTGTCGAGGTTCGCTGGGTCGACGGCCCCGACCGCCCGGCGCTGCTCGCCGCGGTCCCCGAGGCCGACGCGCTGCTCGTGCGTTCCGCCACCACCGTCGACGCCGAGGTGCTCGACGCGGGCAAGAAGCTCCAGATCGTCGCCCGTGCCGGCGTCGGCCTCGACAACGTCGACGTGCCCGCCGCCACCGAGCGTGGCGTGATGGTCGTGAACGCGCCCACCTCCAACATCCACACCGCCGCCGAGCACGCGGTCACCCTGCTGCTCGCCGCCGCCCGCCAGATCCCGGCCGCCGACGCCACCCTGCGTGAGAAGACCTGGCAGCGCAGCAAGTTCAACGGTGTCGAGATCTTCGGCAAGACCGTCGGCGTGATCGGCCTCGGCCGCATCGGTCAGCTGTTCGCGGCCCGCCTGGCCGCGTTCGAGACCAAGATCGTCGCCTACGACCCCTACGTGTCGCCGGCCAAGGCCGCCCAGCTCGGCATCGAGCTGCTCACGCTCGACGAGGTGCTCCAGCGCGCCGACTTCATCTCGGTGCACCTGCCCAAGACCCCCGAGACCAAGGGCCTGCTCAACGCCGAGCGTTTGGCGCTGACCAAGCCGGGCGTGGTCATCGTCAACGCCGCGCGCGGTGGGCTGATCGACGAGCAGGCGCTGGCCGACGCGATCACCAAGGGTCACGTGCGTGCCGCGGGCCTCGACGTGTTCGAGACCGAGCCGTGCACCGACTCGCCGCTGTTCGACCTGCCGCAGGTCGTCGTGACCCCGCACCTGGGTGCGTCCACCTCGGAGGCCCAGGACCGCGCGGGCACCGACGTCGCCAAGTCGGTGCTGCTCGCGCTGGCCGGTGAGTTCGTGCCCGGCGCCGTGAACGTCACCGGTGGTGCCGTGAACGACGAGGTCGCCCCCTGGCTCGACGTCGTCCGCAAGCAGGGCGCGCTGCTCGGCGCCATCGCCAACGAGCTGCCCGTCAGCATCGAGGTGCAGGTGCGCGGCGAGCTGGCCGCCCAGGACGTGGCCGTGCTCGAGCTGTCGGCGCTGCGCGGTGTGTTCTCGGCGCTGGTCGAGGACCAGGTCACCTTCGTCAACGCGCCGTCGCTGGCCAAGGAGCGTGGCATCACCGCCACCGTCACCACCGCCACCGAGAGCCCCAACCACCGCAGCATGGTCGACCTGCGCGCCGTGTTCGGCGACGGCTCCACCCTGAACGTGGCCGGGTCGCTCACCGAGCCCGCCCAGGTGGAGAAGATCGTCAACATCAACGGCCGCAACTACGACATGCGCGCCGAGGGCCTGAACCTGGCCGTGCTGAACTACGGCGACAAGCCGGGCGCGCTCGGCAAGATCGGCACCCTGCTCGGTGAGGCCGAGATCGACATCCTGGCCGCTCAGCTGAGCCAGGACGTGGATGCCGAAGGCGCCACCGTCGTGCTGCGCGTGAACCGCGAGGTGCCCGCCGAGGTGCAGACCGCGATCGGCGAGGCCGTCGGTGCCGCCAAGGTTGTCCTGGTCGACCTGGCCTGAGATTGACGTCCCGGTTCGACGCCGGGACATCGGCAGCTGCGCGCCGTCACCCCACGGTGGCGGCGCGCACTCGTATCCCGGTGGCGAACCGCCCCGGCTTCGAAACGGAGCTTGTTCATGAAACTCGCAGTCATCGCCGGTGACGGCATCGGTCCCGAGGTCATCGCCGAGGCGCTCAAGGTGCTCGACGTGGTGTCGCCCGGCGTCGAGAAGACCGAGTACGACCTCGGCGCCGCCCGCTACCACCGCACCGGGGAGATCCTGCCGGAGTCGGTGCTGCCCGAGCTGAAGCAGCACGACGCGATCCTGCTCGGCGCGATCGGCGACCCGTCGGTGCCGAGCGGTGTGCTCGAGCGTGGGCTGCTGCTGAAGACCCGGTTCGCGCTGGATCATCACGTGAACCTGCGGCCCTCGAAGCTGTACCCGGGTGTCACCAGCCCGCTCAGCGGCAACCCGGACATCGACTTCGTCGTCGTGCGTGAGGGCACCGAAGGGCCGTACACCGGTACCGGTGGCGCGATCCGCGTCGGCACGCCGCACGAGGTGGCGACCGAGGTCTCCAACAACACCCGCTTCGGCATCGAGCGCGTGGTCCGCTACGCCTTCGCCACCGCGCAGGCCCGCCGCAAGCACCTCACCCTGGTGCACAAGAACAACGTGCTCACCTTCGCCGGGTCGCTGTGGCAGCGCACCGTCGACGAGGTCGGCGCCGAATTCCCCGATGTGGCAACGGCTTACCAGCACATCGACGCAGCGACCATCCACATGGTGAACGACCCGGGCCGCTTCGACGTGATCGTCACCGACAACCTGTTCGGCGACATCATCACCGACCTCGCCGCCGCCGTGAGCGGTGGCATCGGCCTGGCCGCCTCGGGCAATATCGACGCCTCGGGTGTGAACCCGTCGATGTTCGAGCCGGTCCACGGCAGTGCCCCCGACATCGCCGGCCAGTCCAAGGCCGACCCGACCGCCGCCATCCTCTCGGTGGCCCTGCTGCTCAACCACCTGGGCAACACCGAAGGCGCCGCCCGCATCGAATCCGCTGTCGCCAAGGACCTGGCCGCCCGCACGGGCACCGCCTCCACCGTGGAGATCGGCGACCGTATCGCCGCCACTGTCTGAGGACACCGACAAGAAGGGCCCGCGCCGGCAACTCGCCGGTGCGGGCCCTTTCGTGTGTGCTCATCGGCACGGAAGACACAGTGAACAGCTACGGCGGCGAAGGATCCGTAAGTCGCTTGCCGTTTAGCGCCTTTCAGCTTCGCGGATCATCAGACGCTGCTGGGTGAGTCCCTTGGACGGCTAGCGACCCGACTCGGCGCGGCGCCAGGCGGAGGAGCTGAGGAGGCGGAGGCCGTTGAGGGCGACGATCACTGTCGATCCTTCGTGGCCTGCCACGCCGAGCGGGAGGGGTAGGTGGCCGACCAGGTCCCAGGTGACCAGGATCGCGATGAAGGTGGCGGCGATGGCGAGGTTGGCGATGACCAGGCGGCGGGCTCGGCGGGACAGGGCGATGACGGTGGGGATGGTGGAGAGGTCGTCGCGGACCACCACGGCGTCGGCGGTTTGCAGGGTGAGGTCGGAGGCGGTGGGGCCCATGGCGATTCCGACATGGGCGGTGGCCAGGGCGGGGGCGTCGTTGATGCCGTCGCCGACCATGGTGATGCGGTCGCCGCCGGACTGCAGGGTCCGGATGGCGGTGACCTTGTCCTCGGGGAGCAGGTCTGTTCGCAGGTCGGTGATTCCGACGCGGGTGGCGAGATGGCTTGCGGTGGTGTGACTGTCGCCGGTGAGCAGAACCGGTGAGGTGCCCGTCGATTCGGTGAGTCTGGCGACGGTGGCGGCTGATTCAGGACGGTCGTGATCGGTGATGCCGAGGACCGCTACCGGGCAGCCGTCGCAGACGACGACCACCGCGGTATGGCCACGCGACTGCTGAGTCGCCACCTCCACGGCAACAGCTCGATCCGCGGCTGGCGTGGCGAGTAGTGCTGTGGGCGAACCGATTCGGATCGCATGCCCGTCGACGGTGGCGGAAACGCCGCGCCCCGGTTCGGACGTGAAGTTCACGGCATCGGGCAAGCCGAGGCCGCGCTGACGAGCCGCACGCACGATGGCTTCGGCCAACGGATGTTCACTGCCGTGCTCGGCTGCCGCGGCCAGCCGCAGGACCGCGTCGTCGGTGAGGGCGGTACCGGGCAGCACGTGGATCTCGGCCACTTCGGGCGTGCCACGGGTGAGCGTGCCGGTCTTGTCGAACGCGACGCGGGTGGTGGTACCGAGCTGTTCCATCACGGCGGCGGACTTCACCAGCACACCGTGGCGGCCTGCCGTGGCGATGGCGGCCAGCAACGGCGGCATGGTCGCGAGAACCACGGCACAGGGGGACGCGACGATCATGAAAGTCATGGCGCGCAAGAGGGATTCGCGGACCGGCTCACCCCACAACAGTGGCACGACGAACACGGCGATCGTCGCCGCCACCATGCCGATCGAATAGCGCTGCTCGATCTTCTCGATGAACAGCTGGGTGCCCGCCTTGGTGCGCACGGCCTCGTCGACCAGGCCGGCGATCCGCGCGACGACCCAGTCACTCGCCCGCCGATCCACCCGGATCCGCAGCGTGCCGGTGCCGTTGAGGGTGCCCGCGAAAACCTCGTCGCCGACGGTCCGGTCGACGGGCAGCGGTTCGCCGGTGATGGTGGCCTGGTCGACCTCGCTCGACCCGCCGACCACGGTCCCGTCCGCCGCGATACGGTCGCCCGGGCGGACCAGCACCACGTCACCGATGACGAGATCCGTCGCGTCCACCGTCTGTTCGTCGCCGTCGCGCAGGACGACGGCGACGTCGGGGGTGAGGTCGAGCAGTCCGCGCACGGAATCCTCGGTCCGTGCGGTGGCCAGCGCCTCCATCGCGCCGGAGGTCGCGAAGATGACGATCAGCAGCGCACCGTCGGTCACCTGCCCGATCGACATGGCGCCGATCGCCGCGACAACCATCAGCAGATCGACATCGAGCGTCTTCTCCCGCAACGCCTGTAACCCGCCCAGCGCCGGCTCCCATCCGCCGGTGACGGCGCAGGCCAGATACAGCGCCCACCACGACCACGACGGCGCACCGGACAGCTGCGCGGCCAGGCCCACCAGGAACAGCACGAGCGAGGCGGCCGCCCAGCGGATTTCGGCGATCTCGAACAGCCGGGTCCGTCGCGAGCGCGCGGGAGCGGCGGCGCCGGGGCGTGCCGCGACGGCGGTGGGCATGGCCACGGGAAACCTCCGTGAGACGGGAACAGAACAACCCGAGAATAACAGAACATATGAAGAGGTCTTCATTTCAACGGGTCGGTTAGACTCCTGCCATGGGACACGGTGTGGAGGGCCGCGACCGGCCGACCACCCGGCTGGACGCCGATACGGCCGCGCACGTCGCGACCACTCTGCAGGCCCTCGCCACCCCGAGCAGGCTTCTGATCCTGTCCGAACTGCGCCAGGGTCCGCGCCCGGTGACCGAACTGGCCGAGGCGGTGGGAATGGAACAGTCGGCCGTCTCCCATCAGTTGCGCCTGCTACGTAACCTCGGTCTCGTGATCGGCACCCGCGCGGGCCGCAGCATCGTCTACAGCCTGCACGACAACCACGTCGCCCAACTGCTCGACGAAGCTGTGTACCACAGCGAACACCTGCGCCTCGGCCTGTCCGACCGCTCCGGCACCGCCTGATCCGGAGACCGAGCGCCGAGCCTCCCGTCCGGCGCGGGCCGCGCGTCGCAGGCGCCGACCCGCGCCGGAGCTGTTGCGGGTGACTACCTTCCGGTGCCCCTCGGTACCAATGGCACCGCCGCCATCGCCATGACGGACGCGAACGCGAACGCCGTCGGGTACCCGCTCACCGTGATCAGCGCGCCGAACGCCGGTGGGATCGCGGCCAATACAAGGTTCTGGCCCGTGTTCTGAATGCCGAGACCGCGCCCGCTCCAAAAGGGTCCGGCGATCTCGGCGACCGCGGTGAACGCCAATCCGTTGTCCGACACCGAGATCACCGACGCCGCCACCATCAGTGGCACCGCGATCCATCCCCAGCCCGTTCCCGCGGCGACCGCCAGCGCGGCCATCGCCAACACCGCGGCGACAGCCACCTGACGCAGCGGCCCGAGCCGGTTGCCGACCCGGTCCGACCACGCGCCCGCGCCGATTCGTCCAGCGGCGCCCAGCAATTGGGTGACCGTCATCAGTGCGCCCGCCGCCGCCAGCGACCAACCCAGATCGCGGTGCAACCACATCAGCCCGAACGTCCACAGCGTGGCCTGCGGGAAGACCAGCAGGATGGACACCGCGTGAATGCGCCACAGCGTGGAGTCGCCGCGGTACGGGTTGGTGCGGTCGGCGGCCTTGGCGGGCGGACGCGGCGGGTCGACGATGCCTGTCAGACAACCGATCGCGCCCGCGCCTGCCAACAGCGCGGGCACCAGCAGGGCGGCCGCGATGCCGTACCCATCGGCGACCCACGGGATGGTCAGCGCGGCCAGGCCGACGCCGAGCGGCTGGGCGGTCTGGCGGATACCCATGGCCAGCCCGCGCCGGTCCGGCGGGAACCAGCCGACGATCACCCGCCCGCTCGCACCGTTGGAACTGGCCGCGCCGACACCGCCGAGGAACAGCAGCACGCCGAAGGCGATCGGGTCCTCGACCAGGGCCGCGCCGAGGCCGGCGGCGAACATCAGCGTCGTGCCCGCGACCAGCACGATTCGCTCACCGATGCGGTCGACGACATAACCCCACGCGATCAGGGTGCACACCAGACCGACGGTCGGCAGGGCGACCAGCGCGCCCGCGGCAGCCAGCGAATCACCGCGATCGGTGAGGGCGGGCAGGAGGAAAGGGGTGCCGTGCACGAAGGTGGCGCTCGACGTCTGCGCGAGCACGCCGAGGGCGAGCATCAGCCAGCGTCTGCCGTTGCTGATCTGGGACACCCCGGCCGTCGGCCGCGCGTTCGTCACGATACTCACCTCGCCGAATTGCACGATTGCATCTCATTATTTGAGATCGATGTCTCATCTTGTGAACATCGAAGATCACGCTACACCGGTGACCCCGGGTTCCGGTGCTCGGCGTCGGTGTCTGACGGATCACATCCGGTGGCGACCGTGCGTAATGCGAATCACGAACGCGGGCAGCAGGTTCGAAATCACACGAATGTGACTTCGCTCGCCCTCCCGGTTCGGCCGCGCGAGGCGATCCCGGGCGCGTTCGGGCAGGTGGGCGCGCCTCGATAGACTCCCCGGCATGCGCTTAGGTCGAGTTGCCAGTCCCGATGGAGTCGCGTTCGTCAGCATCGAAGGCGACGGAAGCGACGCCGTCGCCAAGGAGATCGCCGAACACCCGTTCGGCACGCCGACGTTCACCGGGCGGAGCTGGCCGCTGGCCGACATCCGCCTGCTGGCGCCGATCCTGGCCAGCAAGGTGATCTGCATCGGCAAGAACTACGCCGCCCACGCGGCCGAAATGGGTGGTGAGGCGCCGAAGGATCCGGTGATCTTCATCAAGCCGAACACCTCGATCGTCGGGCCGAACGCCCCGATCATCCTGCCGCCCAGCTCCTCTCAGGTCGACTTCGAGGGCGAACTGGCCGTGGTGATCGGCCGCCCCTGCAAGGACGTGCCCGCTGCCAAGGCCGCCGATGTGATCCTCGGTTACACCGTCGCCAACGACGTCACCGCGCGCGACCAGCAGCGCCACGACGGGCAGTGGACGAGGGCCAAGGGCTACGACACCTTCTGCCCGCTCGGTCCGTGGATCGAAACCGCCATCGACCCAAGCGATCTGGAGATCACCACCGAGCTGGACGGCGAAGTCCGCCAGCGCAGCCGCACGTCGCTGTTCCTGCACGACATCCCGAAGATCATCGAGTGGATCAGCTCGGTGATGACGCTGCTGCCCGGCGACGTGATCCTCACCGGCACACCGGAAGGCGTCGGCCCGCTGGCGGCCGGGCAGAACGTGTCGGTCACCGTCGAGGGCATCGGCACCCTCACCAATCCTGTTGCCACCAAGCGCTGATAGCGGAGAAGAGAGTCATGACACAAGTACGGGTCCGTTTCTGCCCGTCGCCGACCGGCACGCCGCACGTCGGCCTGATCCGCACGGCGCTGTTCAACTGGGCGTTCGCCCGCCACCACGGCGGCAGCTTCGTGTTCCGCATCGAAGACACCGATGCCGCACGCGATTCCGAGGATTCCTACCGCGCGCTGCTCGACGCGCTGCGCTGGCTCGGGCTCACCTGGGACGAGGGTCCGGAGGTCGGCGGCCCGTACGAGCCGTACCGGCAGTCGCTGCGCCGCGACCAGCATCTCGACGTCGTGCGCAAGCTGCTCGAGGCCGGCGAGGCCTACGAGGCGTTCTCCACGCCCGAGGAGGTCGAGGCCCGCCATCGCGCCGCCGGTCGCGACCCGAAACTCGGTTACGACAATTTCGATCGGGATCTGACGCCCGAGCAGATCGCCGCCTACAAAGCCGAGGGCAGGCCCGCGGTGGTGCGTTTGCGCATGCCCGATTCCGACCTCGGCTGGAATGATCTTGTTCGCGGGGAAACCACCTTCAAAGCGGGCACGGTTCCCGATTTCGCGCTCACCCGTGGAAATGGTGACCCGCTGTACACACTGGTGAATCCGGTCGACGACGCGCTCATGAAGATCACCCATGTACTGCGCGGCGAGGACCTGCTCTCGTCGACACCGCGTCAGCTCGCGCTGTATGCCGCGCTGCAGCGTATCGGTGTTGCCGACTTCACTCCGGAGTTCGGTCACCTGCCGTTCGTGATGGGTCAGGGCAACAAGAAACTGTCCAAGCGCGACCCGGAATCGAATCTGTTCCTGCACCGCGATCGGGGATTCGTTCCCGAGGGTTTGCTGAATTACCTCGCACTGCTCGGCTGGAGTATCGCCGAGGACCGCGACGTGTTCTCCATGCAGGAAATGGTGGCGGCGTTCGACATTTCCACCGTGAATTCGAATCCGGCTCGTTTCGACCAGAAGAAGGCCGATGCGATCAATGCCGAACAGATTCGTCTGCTCGAGCCCGGTGATTTCGGACACCGTTTGCGTGAGTTCCTGACCGCGCAGGGGCATATCGGTGCCGAAATCGACGAGAAGACGTTCCTGGCCGCCGCCGAACTCGTGCAGACCCGGATCGTGGTGCTCGGCGACGCCTGGGACCTGCTGAAGTTCCTTTTCGTGGCGCCGGAGGAGTTCGCGATCGACCAGGCCGCGGGCACGAAGAACCTCGGCGCCGAAGCCGACCAGGTGCTCGACGCCGCCATCGCCGCGGTGGAGCCGCTGGCCGAATGGACCACACCGGCCCTGGAAGAGGCCCTGAAGAAGGCGCTGATCGACGATCTGGGCCTCAAGCCACGCAAGGCCTTCGCGCCCGTGCGAGTGGCGGTGACGGGCTCGCACATCAGCCCGCCGCTCTACGAATCGATGGAATTGCTCGGCCGCGAGGTCTCGCTCGACCGTTTGCGTGCCGCACGCGGTTGGCAGCCGACCGCGCAGTAGCCGTACGGCAGGCGGGTGCGGCACGCGCCGCACCCGCCTGCAGCCGGAAATCGCTCGAAAACCGGCCGCTGACCAGGCGATTTGTAGTTTACCCCCTGCTGTTTGGTAATCTTCTCATCGCCGCGGAACACGGCCTCGCAACACCGACAACCACTCGGTGAGCGCCGGGCCGAGCGTTTCCATCCTTGGGGTATGGTGTAATTGGCAACACAGCTGATTCTGGTTCAGCCATTCTAGGTTCGAGTCCTGGTACCCCAGCAAGGTTTCACTTCGGTGAAATCGTCCTGGCCCCGTCGTCTAGCGGCCTAGGACGCCGCCCTCTCAAGGCGGTAGCGCGGGTTCGAATCCCGTCGGGGCTACCAAGAAAGGCCCCCGGTCGAATCCGACCGGGGGCCTTCTTCGTTTCACAATCGTTTGTGCAGCGCCTCCGCCGCCGCCACCAGATCGGCCGCCCAGCGCGCGCCCGGCCTGCGGCCCATCCGGTCGATCGGGCCCGACACCGATACCGCCGCCACCAGTACGCCCGAGGCGTCACGCACCGGGGCCGAGACGCTCGCCACGCCCTGTGCGCGTTCTGCCGCGCTCTGCGCCCAGCCCCGCCTGCGGACCTCGGCCAGCGCCCGCTCGCCGAACACGGCGTCGGCCAGGACGGTGCGCTGTAGCTCCGGGTCGGCCCAGGCCAGCAACACCTTGGCCGCCGAGCCCGCGGTGAGCGGTAGTCGCGAGCCGACAGGCACCGTGTCGCGCAGGCCCACGGGCGGCTCCAGCGCGGCCACGCACACGCGGGCGTTGCCGTCGCGGCAGTACAGCTGGACGCTCTCGCCGGTGATCTCGCGCAGCCGGGGCAGAATGGCTCCCGCCGCCTCGACCAGTGGATCGGCGGCCCCCGCCGACAACTCGCTGAGCGCGGGACCCGGCCGCCACAGCCCGTTGGCGTCGCGCGCCAGCAGCCGGTGCGTCTCCAGCCCGACCGCCAGCCGGTGCGCGGTGGCACGTGGCAGACCGGTTCGGGTGCACAGGTCGTTGAGACCGCATGGCTCGTCGGCGACGGCGTAGAGCACCGCCACGGCTTTGTCGAGAACACCGATACCGCTATGCTGTCTCATAGAACGATACTAACTTCTCATATGTTGAGATACCAAGTATGCCCGTCGAAAGGTGATCAAGCAATGGCCGAGCGCGCCCGCACACTGGCCGAGAAGGTGTGGGAACAGCACGTCGTCGTCCCCGGCGACGGTGACGGTACTTCCCGCGAACCCGACCTGATCTACATCGATCTGCACCTCGTGCACGAGGTGACCAGCCCGCAGGCCTTCGACGGGCTCCGCGCGGCCGGACGGCCGGTCCGCCGGCCCGACCTCACCATCGCCACCGAGGACCACAATGTCCCCACGGCCGACATCGAGAAGCCGATCGCCGATCCGATCTCGCGCATCCAGGTGGAGACGCTGCGCCGCAACTGCGCCGAGTTCGGTGTGCGCCTGCACCCGATGGGCGATGCCGAACAGGGCATCGTGCACGTGGTCGGTCCGCAGCTCGGTCTGACCCAGCCCGGCATGACCGTGGTGTGCGGCGACAGCCACACCTCCACCCACGGCGCGTTCGGCGCGTTGGCCATGGGCATCGGCACCAGCGAGGTGGAGCACGTGCTGGCCACCCAGACGCTGTCGCTTCGCCCGTTCAAGACGATGGCCATCACCGTCGACGGCGAATTGGCGCCCGGCGTCACGAGTAAGGACCTGATCCTGGCCGTGATCGCCGAAATCGGCACCGGCGGCGGCCAGGGGTATGTGCTCGAATATCGCGGCGAGGCCATTCGCAAGCTGTCGATGGAAGCGCGGATGACGATCTGCAACATGTCGATCGAGGCGGGCGCCCGCGCGGGCATGATCGCCCCCGACGAGGTGACCTACGAATTCCTGAAGGGCCGCCCGCACGCACCACAGGGCGCCGACTGGGATGCCGCCGTCGCCGCCTGGGAGGCGCTGAAGACCGACGACGACGCGGTTTTCGACGCCGAGGTGCACATCGACGCCAACCAGCTGACCCCGTTCGTCACCTGGGGTACCAACCCCGGTCAGGGCCTGCCGCTCGGTGCGAACGTGCCCGACCCGGCCCAGATCGCCGACGAGTCCGAGCGCGAGGCCGCCGAGAAGGCCTTGCGCTACATGGACCTGACGCCGGGAATGCCGCTGCGTGAGGTAAGCGTGGATACCGTTTTCGTCGGTTCCTGCACCAATGGCCGGATCGAGGATCTGCGTGCCGTCGCCGATGTTTTGAAGGGCCGCCGCGTCGCCGACGGTGTGCGAATGCTGGTCGTACCCGGCTCGATGCGGGTGCGCGCGCAGGCGGAAAAAGAAGGACTCGGCGAGATTTTCACCGCGGCCGGTGCGGAATGGCGCCAGGCGGGCTGTTCGATGTGCCTCGGGATGAATCCGGATCAGCTGGAACCGGGTCAGCGCTGCGCCTCCACCTCCAACCGCAATTTCGAAGGCCGACAGGGCAAGGGCGGGCGTACCCACCTGGTCTCGCCGCTGGTCGCCGCCGCCACGGCGGTGCGCGGCACCCTGTCCTCGCCCGCCGATCTGGCCTGAGCGGCCCCGAACCACCACGATCGAAGGAGAATCGTTATGGAAGCCTTCACTGTTCACAAAGGCATCGGGGTACCGCTGCGCCGGTCCAATGTCGACACCGATCAGATCATCCCCGCCGTTTACCTGAAGCGCGTGACTCGTACCGGTTTCGAGGACGGTCTGTTCGCCGGTTGGCGTACCGATCCGGACTTCATTCTCAACACCGAGCCGTACCGCAGCGGCAGCGTTCTGGTGGCCGGGCCGGATTTCGGCACCGGTTCCTCGCGTGAGCACGCGGTGTGGGCGCTGTCGGACTACGGCTTTCGAGTGGTGATCTCCTCGCGTTTCGCCGACATCTTCCGTGGGAATGCGGGCAAGGGTGGTCTGCTGGCCGCGCAGATGTCACAGAACGATGTCGAAATGCTCTGGAAGCTCATCGAGGAACAACCCGGCCTCGAATTGGTTGTCGACCTGTCGGCGCGCACCGTCACGGCGGGAACCATCGTGTTGCCGTTCGATATTGACGACTACACCCGCTGGCGTCTGCTGGAGGGTTTGGACGACATCGGCCTCACGCTGCGGCAAGGCGACGCGATCACCGAGTTCGAAAAGGGAAGGCCGTCATGGAAACCCGTGACGCTGCCGGAGCCTATTTCACCGGCGTAATCGGCTGGGGCGCTTAGGGGCGCTTCCCTGGGAGCGGTAGCTGGACGTGTGCTAAACCACATGAATTTTGGCGTGGCACATAGACTCTTGCTCAAACTGGGTTTACCGTGGTACCTAGTCGGTCCGACGACGGGCCATTAGTCTGCGGAGGATTCAATGAACAAGGCGGAACTGATCGACGTTCTGACCGAAAAGTTGGGTACGGACAGGCGCACGGCTACTGCGGCTGTCGAGAACGTGGTCGACACCATCGTCCGTGCCGTGCACAAAGGTCAAAGCGTCACCATCACCGGATTCGGTGTGTTCGAACAGCGCAAGCGTGCTCCCAGGGTTGCCCGTAACCCGCGTACCGGTGAAACCGTGAAGGTGAAGGCGACTTCGGTGCCTGCCTTCCGTCCGGGCGCTCAGTTCAAAGCGGTGATCGCGGGTAAGCAGAAGCTGGCCGCGTCCGGCCCTGCCGTGAAGCGTGGCGTGAATGCGCCCGTGGCGGCGAAGAAGGCGGCAGCCAAGAAGACCGCGGCGAAGAAGACCGCGGCCAAGAAGGCCACGCCGTCGAAGGGTCCGGCCAAGACCACGGCCCGCAAGGCCGCGACCAAGGCTCCTGCCGCCAAGAAGACGACGGCGGCCAAGGCCACCGCCGCCAAGAAGACCACGGCGGCAAAGAAGGCCCCGGCCAAGAAGACTGCCACCAAGGCCACTGCCGCCAAGGCCACCGCCACCAAGGCCACGGCGGCCAAGAAGACCACCGCTGCTAAGAAGGCTCCTGCTAAGAAGACTGCTGCGAAGAAGACAGCCACCCGTCGTGCTCGTTGATCCTGCCGCAGCGGGATCAGGTCGGGGAATGTGCACGTAAAGCCGCATCACCCACCACTGGACCGAGAACGGCCCCGGAATTTCCGGGGCCGTTTCGGCTGTGCGGGGTAACTTTTGTTCAGCCGGTGACGATTCCCGTAGACAAGGCACGATCCATATGGTTCGCCGCGACTAATCGGTCCCCGATGAACGACAAAGCCCAGACGCTGCCCTTGCGATTACGCGCGGGCGGCAGGGTGAGTCCGTCGCGCTGAGCCAGCCACTGTGTCAGATCGGGAATCACGCCGCCCTGACTGCAGACCACCGGTACACCCCGATCTGTTACCAACGACAGAAATCGTTGCCGCGCCGCATCTTTCGCTGAATCGTAACCTTGCTCGGAAAACATTGGCTCGCAATTGATTTCGGCGTTCAGATGCTCCGCCAACGGGGTAACGGTTTGGATACAGCGCAGGGGATCGGCCGAATAGATCCGGGATGCTCCGAACGCCAGCAGATTCGGGACGAGCGCCGCGGCCTGCCGCAGCCCGGCGGGCTCGAGTGGGCGCTGATCGTCCGGACCGTCGAACTCGGAGCGCTTGCCCGCCTTGGCGTGGCGGACGAGCAGCACGGTGGAGGTTTTCGGTGGGTGACGGGCGAAGACGCGCACGATCTGGCGGTCCATCGGGTACGACAGCTCGTCCATCACGTCGTCGAGCGGAATCCAGCGCAGCTGGTCGACTTCGGAGTTCTCGGTGAACTCGCCCTCGGCCGCCTCGGCGGCCCAGTAGTCCACCCGTTTGAGCTGCCGGTGCCCCGGGATGGGATAGGTGACCCGGCCGAGATATCGCCCGAGCGTGCACGGTAGGCCGGTCTCCTCGCCGACCTCGCGCACGGCCGCGACCACCGGGCTTTCGCCGGGATCGAGCTTGCCCTTGGGCAGTGACCAGTCGCCGTACTTGGGTCGGTGGATCACCGCGATCTCCGGTCCGGTGGCGCCCGCACGCCACAGAACCGCTCCCGCGGCATGAATATTGGGCCGGACCCGCGGGTCGCGCATCGGTTCGGGCTTCTCCTGTGCGTGCTTGCTCACGGCTGTTCGGGACGACGCAACCGCATGAGGAATTCCTGGTGATCGCGCACCTGGTTGGCGTCGGCGTCGGTGGGGCTCGCCTGCCAGGAACCATCGGGCAGCAGCACCCAGCAGCGCGTCATGGGGTCGAGCGCGGAATCGAAGACCACACCGAGCTGCTCGGTCAGGCGCGGATCCTTCACCTGCACCATCACCTCGACTCGGCGGTCGAGATTGCGGTGCATCATGTCGGCGCTGCCGATCCAGGTCTGTTCCTGTGCCTGGAACTGCAGTACCCGCGAGTGCTCGAGGAAGCGACCGAGGATCGAGCGCACCTCGATGTTCTCGCTGAGGCCCGGCACGCCCGCGCGCAGGCCGCAGATGCCGCGCACGACGATCTGCACCGGCACGCCTGCCTGAGAGGCGCGGTAGAGGGCGTCGATGATCTGCTCGTCGACGATCGCGTTGGCCTTGAGCCGGATGCGGGCGTCGAAACCCTCACGTGCCAGCTCGATCTCACGGTCGATCCGCTCGATGATGCCCGCCCGGACGCCGAGCGGGGCGACCATCAGGTTCCGGTAGTCCTCCTTGCGGGAGTACCCGGTGAGCGAGTTGAACAGGTCGGTCAGATCGGCGCCGATCTCCGGTGCCGCGGTGAACAATCCGACGTCCTCGTACAGGCGCGCGGTCTTGGGGTTGTAGTTGCCGGTGCCGATGTGGCAGTAGCGGCGGATGGTCGAACCCTCGCGGCGCACCACCAGGCACGTCTTGCAGTGGGTCTTGAGGCCGACGAGGCCGTAGACCACGTGCACGCCCGCCTGTTCCAGCGCCCGCGCCCATTTGATGTTGGCCTGCTCGTCGAACCGGGCCTTGATCTCCACCAGGGCCACCACCTGCTTACCCGCCTCGGCGGCCTCGATCAGGGCGTTGATGATGGGGGAGTCACCGGAGGTGCGGTACAGGGTCTGCTTGATCGCCAGCACCTGCGGGTCGGCGGCTGCCTGTTCGATGAACCGCTGCACGCTGGTGGAGAACGAGTCGTAGGGGTGGTGCACCAGCACGTCGCCCTCGCGCAGCGCGCTGAAGACATTGCGCGGGGTCTCGCGCTCACCGAACGCGGCGGGGGTGGCCGGTACGTAGGGCGCGTCCTTGAGTTCGGGCCGGTCGACGCCGTACACCTGCCACAGGCACGACAGGTCGAGCAGGCCGGGCACCTGGATCACATCGGCGGGGTCGACCTCTAACTCACGTAGTAGCAACTCCAGCATGTGCTCGGTCATGTCGTCGGAGACCTCGAGCCGCACCGGCTTGCCGAAACGGCGACGCGCCAGTTCGCGTTCCATCGCCTGCAGCAGGTCCTCGTCGCGGTCCTCGTCGACCTCGAAATCGGCGTTGCGGGTGATCCGGAACGAGTGGGTCTCCACCACGGTCAGGCCGGGGAACAGCAGATCGAGGTGGGCGGCGATGAGTTCTTCCATCGGCAGGAAGGCCGCGATGGCCGACGGCGCGCCGGTGCGGCGCACGCGGACGAACCGGTCGACGTTGTCGGGCACCTTCACGCGCGCGAAGTGCTCGCCGCCGGTGCCCGCGTCCTTCACCGTCACGGCGAGATTGAGGCTCAGTCCGGAGATGTAAGGGAAGGGGTGGGCCGGGTCGACGGCCAGCGGTGTGAGGACCGGGAAGACCTGATCGGTGAAATAGCTCGAAAGGCGTTGCTGTTCGGCTTCGTCGAGGCCCGACCAGCCGATGATGTCGATGCCCGCGCCTGCCAGCGCCGGGTTCACCGAATCGATGAAGACCTTCGCGTGCCGCTCGGCGAGTTCCTGTGCGCGGGCGGTGATCATCTCGAGCTGTTCGGACGGTGAGCGGCCGTCGGCGGAACGCACCGAGAGCCCGGTCTCGGCGCGGCGTTTGAGCCCGGCGACCCGGACCATGTAGAACTCGTCGAGGTTGGAGGCGAAGATCGCGAGGAACTTCGCGCGCTCCAGCAACGGCAGGGAGGCATCCTCGGCGAGGGCGAGCACGCGGGCATTGAAGTCCAGCCAGCTCAATTCCCGGTTGAGGTAGCGATCGCGTGGCAATCGCTGCGAACTGCCGTCGGCGCCCGAGGCGATGGCGGCCGCAGGTGGCGGGGAAATCGGGGGCAGGGACTTGATGGTTTCCGTGTCGCTCACGCTGTCAATCATCCCCTACGGACCGCGTGGTCCGCAGCATGACATCGGGTGAACTCCTGGTGCGGCGACCGGCTAGCACACCGTGCGGACGGGATCGCTTCGGTGGGTGGTGATTCCGAACTCCCGCAGCGCGTCGGCGGTGTGGACGCCGACGCCGAGCGCGCGCACGGCGTCCAGATCCTCGGGTGTGTCGACGTCACAGCGCAGGCCCGGCCAGTGGCCGGGCACGACGACGGCGCCGTATTCGCGGTGGGCGCGGGCCGAATCGGGGCCGAAACGTGGTGCCAGCGCATCCGGTGCGGTACCGGCCAGCAATGCCGAAGTGCCGGTCCCCGTGTGATCGATCACCACCGCGCGGGTGGCGGGCGCGACGGCGAGGAAGTCGGTGAGTTCGGCGGTGCGCAGGGCGGGCAGGTCGGCCTGCAGGGCGAGCAGGCGGACCGGGCCACTGCGGTGGCGCACGTCGTCGGCCGCGGCGGTGAGGGCGGTGTTGAGGGGGTCGCGGTCGGCGGGCGGCTCGGCCAGGACGTGTGCGCCGAGTTCGCGTGCGCGGGCGGCGACGACGGCGTCGGGAGTGACGACGGTCAGCGAACCGATCGCGGGCACGGCGGCGGCCGCCTCGACGGTGTCGGCGAACATGGCGAGCACCAGCCGGGCGCGCTGGTCGGCGCTGAGCACGGCCGACAACCGGCTCTTGGCCCGGTCTCGGTGCTTGACCGCCATCACGGCGTGCACGGTGTGCATGGTCTCGATCCTTGCATGGCATATTGGGCTGATGACGAGGGCTGCGGTTATGGGTGCTGGGTCGTGGGGTACGGCATTCGCGAAGGTGTTGGCCGAGGCGGGTACCGAGGTGACGATCTGGGCCAGGCGCGAAGAGGTGGCTCGCGCGCTCGACACCGAGCATCAGAATCCGTTCTACCTGCCGGGCGTGCAGTTGCCGCCCGTGCGGGCCACCCACGATCACCGGATCGCGCTCGACGGCGCGGATCTGGTCGTGCTCGCGGTGCCGTCGCAGTCCCTGCGGGCCAATCTGGGCCACTGGAAGGACGATATCGGCGCCGATGCCACGCTGATGAGCCTGGCCAAGGGCATCGAGACCGGGACGCTGCTGCGGATGAGCCAGGTGATCGCGGAGGTGACCGGCGCCGAACAGGGCCGCATCGCGGTGCTGTCGGGACCCAATCTCGCCCACGAGATCGTCGAACGCCAGCCCGCGGCCACCGTGATCGCCTGCACCGACACCGAACGCGCACAGCAGGCCCAACATGCCTGTGCCACCGGCTATTTCCGGCCCTACACCAATACCGATGTGGTCGGGTGCGAGATCGGCGGCGCGTGTAAGAACGTCATCGCCCTGGCCTGCGGCATCGCCTCGGGCATGGGACTCGGCGACAACTCCGTGGCCAGTCTCATCACCCGTGGGCTGGCCGAGGTGATGCGGCTCGGGGTGGCGCTCGGTGCGCAACCGGTGACGCTGGCCGGGCTCGCCGGCGTGGGTGACCTCGTCGCCACCTGCACCTCGCCGTTGTCGCGCAATCGGTCCTTCGGGTATGTGCTCGGACAGGGCGGGTCGATGCAGGCCGCGCAGGAGGCGACCAACGGTCAGGTCGCCGAGGGTGTGAAGTCGTGCACATCGGTGCGGGCGCTCGCGGCCGAACACCAGGTGGAGATGCCGTTGACCGACGCGGTGCACAAGGTGTGCCACGAGGGACTTTCGGTGAACGAGGCCGTCGGCAGCCTGCTCGGCAGGCGCATGAAACCCGAATAAGGCCGATGCCGCCGCGGCGGCGCGAACCTACTACGGTGACGTTCATGACGGAACGGATCAGGGTAGCTGTGGTGTTCGGCGGGCGCAGCAGCGAGCACGCCGTCTCGTGTGTGTCGGCGAGCAGCGTCCTGCGCAACCTCGATCCGCGGCGCTACGAGGTGGTGCCTATCGGGATCACCACCACCGGCAGCTGGGTGCTTGCCGAGGGGATCGGTGAACTCACGCTCAGCCACGGCGAACTGCCCGCCGTCGATGCCGCGGGCACCGCGCTCACCCTGGCCGCCGACCCCGGCCGTTCCGGCGCGCTCGTCGCCCTGGACGATCCGACCGCCACGCTCGGCACCGTCGATGTGGTCTTCCCCATCCTGCACGGCCCGTTCGGCGAGGACGGCACCCTGCAGGGCATGCTCGAGCTGGCCGGGGTGCCCTATGTGGGTGCCGGTGTGCTGGCCAGCGCGGCCGGGATGGACAAGGAATTCACCAAGAAACTGCTGGCCGCCGAATCGCTTCCGGTCGGTGTCCAGGTGGTGTTACGTCCCGGCACGCAGACCATGACCGCCGAGGAACGCGACCGCATCGGCCTGCCCGCCTTCGTGAAACCCGCGCGCGGCGGTTCGTCCATCGGCATCACCAAGATCACCGACTGGTCGGCCCTCGACGACGCCGTCGCCACCGCCCGCGCTCACGACCCCAAGGTGATCGTCGAGGCGGGCATCGTCGGGCGTGAAGTCGAATGCGGTGTCCTCGAATTCGCCGACGGCGACGTGCGCGGCAGCGTCGTCTCCGAGATCCGCATGCCCGACGCCGACGCCGCGGCCCCCGAGTTCTACGACTTCGCCACCAAATACCTCGACGACGTGTGCGAATTCGACGTGCCCGCCAAGCTCGACGACGCCATCGCCGACGAGATCCGCGCCCTGTCGGTGCGTGCCTTCCGCGCCCTGGACTGCCAGGGCCTGGCCCGAGTCGACTTCTTCCTCACCGCCGACGGCCCGGTGATCAACGAGATCAACACCATGCCCGGCTTCACCCCCATCTCCCAATACCCCCGCATGTGGGAAGCAACCGGCATCGACTACCCCACCCTGGTGTCCACCCTCATCGAAACCGCCGTAGCCCGAGGAACCGGCCTGCGCTGACCCGGCGGCGAAACCACCAAGGATTTTCGGCCGCCTCGAATCCGAAGGGCGAGACGTAACGGCGAAGCCGAAGTATCGCCCCTCGGATTCGAGGCCTTCCGGGCCGAAAATCCCGCGGCGCCAGCCGCCAATGTCACAGCTCGCCAGGGTTGATCGGTTGGGCGGGGAGGGTCGCGGTGATCGTGTCGGAGACCGTTTGCACCGCGGCTGTGCCCGACCCGTCGGGGACTGTCAGGGCGATGTAGGTTTCGCGATCGACGGCGAACCATGTGCCTGTCTTGGCCGTCTCGTCGCGAATCTGGAACCACTTCACCCCGTCGACCTCTTGCAGCGGTGAGGCCCGGTTGAATTCGAGCGGCCGGTCCAGGCCGCAGCGCAGCACGATCGCTTCCCCGCCCTCGGGCAGTTGCCAGGCGCGGGTGGCGGGCGGGGCCGGTTCGGCGAGGGTGGATTTGGTGTAGTCGCCCAGGTCGGCGGGCAGGGCGGGCAGCAGGGCCGCGCAGGCGGGGCCGTCGGCGGCGGGGGCGGGGACCGGTCCCAGCGCGAGCGGTTCGCGTTCGACGGGTGCGCGAAGGATCAGGAAGGCGGCTACGAGCACGCCGACGATCAGCACGATGGGCAGGGCGACGGCGGTGGCGATCAGCGCGGGGGAGTACTGGCTGTCGGCGGCCGGTGTGTCGTCGGCGCTGTCGTCGTCGTGGCTCGCGTCGTCGGCCGCTTCCGCTCCTGGAGAGGCTTTGCGGAGGGCTGACGGTTCAGCGGTGTCCTCGGGCCCGGTCGCCTCGTCGCGATCGTCCGCTGTCGGGTCCGACGATTCCGCCATAGCCGCGTGGTCCTTTCCTCGTCGCCTGCGCCGCGCACCGTCGGTGGTGCCCGATCGCCTCCGAAAGGGTACCGTCGTGGCGATTTCGTCGGTCGGGAGCACAGCGGGAAGGAGTCGGTCATCAGCGAGGACAGCCGTTCGCAGACGGTGCGTGAGCTGGGTGAATTCGCCTTGATCGACCGGATCAACGCCGGTCGCGAGCAGGCCGCGCACGTGCTGCTCGGCCCGGGCGACGACGCCGCGCTGCTCGCCGCGCCCGACGGCCGGTTCGTGGTGAGCACCGACATGCTCGTGGAGGGCAGGCACTTCCGGCTCGACTGGTCGACGCCCGCCGATATCGGGCGCAAGGCGATCGCGCAGAACGCCGCCGACGTGGTGGCGATGGGCGCGCGTCCCACCGGCTTCGTGGTCGCGCTCGGTTGTCCCGGCGACACTCCGGTACGGGTCGTCGAGGGCATCGCCGACGGCATGTGGATCGAGGCCGTGCGGGCCGGCGGTTCCATCGCGGGCGGCGACCTCGTGCACAGCGAGCAGTTGGTGATCTCGGTGACCGCGTTCGGTGACCTCGGTGGGCAGGGTGCGCTCACCCGCTCCGGTGCGGTCGAGGGCGATATCGTCGCTGTCGCAGGTGAACTCGGCTGGTCGGCCGCGGGTCTGGCCGTATTGTCCAGCGGGGCGGATGTTTCTGATCCGGCCTTCGCGCACGCGCTTGCGGCACACCGGGTTCCGCAGCCGCCCTACGCCGAGGTGATCGACGTGTTCGGTGTCCACATCCCCAACGCCCTCACCGATGTCTCCGACGGGCTGCTCGCCGACCTCGGCCACCTCGCCACCGCCTCCGGCGTCGCGATCGACGTGCACGCCGCCGCTCTCACCGACCCCGAACTCGACGCCGTCGCCGCCCGGCTCGAAGCCGATGCGGGGCAATGGATTCTGGCCGGGGGAGAGGACCACGCGTTCGTCGGCACGTGGTCGCCCGCGACCGCGCTGCCGCCGGGCTGGCGGCCCATCGGCGTCGTTACCGCAGGCAGCGGCGTCACCGTCGACGGCGCGCGGCCCGCCGGTGCCACTGGGTGGGAATCGTTCCGTGGGGCAGGCGCCACGGCCGAGCCCGGCAAACGATAGGTTGTGCGGTCATGGGTGCCAAACCACTGTCGGAGATCATCGACCCGGGCTGGGCCCGGGCCCTGGAACCGGTTGCCGACCGCATCAGCGAGATGGGTGAGTTCCTGCGCGCGGAGAACGCCGCCGGACGCGGATATCTACCCGCCGGGGAGAACGTGCTCCGCGCGTTCCGGCGCCCGTTCGACGCGGTGCGCGTGCTGATCGTCGGCCAGGACCCCTACCCGACTCCCGGCCATGCGATGGGACTGAGTTTCTCTGTCGCGCCGGATGTTTCGCCGATCCCGCGCAGCCTGTCAAACATCTTCGCCGAGTACACCAAAGATCTCGGCTTCGATACGCCCAAGTGCGGCGACCTGAGCCCGTGGTCGGATCAGGGTGTGCTGCTGCTGAACCGAGTGCTCACCGTCACCCCCGGCACCCCGGCCTCACATCGTGGCAAGGGCTGGGAAGCGGTGACCGAGCAGGCGATTCGCGCGCTCGTCGACCGTGACGAACCCCTCGTCGCCGTGCTGTGGGGTCGGGACGCGGGCTCGCTGAAGCCGACCCTGGTCGCCGCCGAGGTCCCCTACATCGAATCGGCACACCCCTCGCCGCTGTCCGCCTCGCGCGGGTTCTTCGGGTCGCGACCCTTCTCCCGGGTCAACGAACTGCTCGACGAACTCGGCGCCGATCCTGTCGACTGGCGGTTGCCCTGACCCGGGGTGCCGCCCGCACGAGAAGAAAATGATGAAGGAGCACAACCGGATGCACACCACAACCGTTCGCGCCGCACTGGCGACCGCCGCCGTCGCCGCCGCCATCACCGCGGGCGCGGGCTCGGCCTCGGCCGCGGGCCTGCAGCTCGAGCCCTACAACGAGCAGGCGACCCCGGTCGCGACCAGCCCCGTCGGCGAGGAATGGACCTCCACCGGCACCTCGACCATCTCCTCCGGCGTCAACGCCAAGATCACCTGCATCCTGCAGAACACCTTCAGCGCCCTCGGCGCTGCGTGCTGAGTCAATTGACTCCGCGATAGTCCGGCTTGCGCTTGGCGACGAAGGCGTCGACGCCTTCGCGCCCGGTGCTGCTGTTCGCGGCGGCGGCGATGCTGTCGCGTTCCGCGTCGAGCTGCTGGTCCAACGTTGCCGTCGGCGACTGGGCCAGCAGCTTTTTCATGGCCGTGTAGGCGGCGCGGGGGCCCGTGGTGAAGCCGGTGGCCACGCGCAGGGCCTCGGTGCGGATCTCGTCGTCGGGGACGACCCGGCTGAGCAGTCCGAGTCGTTCGGCCTGCTCGGCGCCGATCACGGCGTCGGTCAACAGGATCTCGCGGGCCCGGCCGGCGCCGACGATGCGCGGCAGCGACCACGACATCCCGCCGTCTGGGGTGAAGCCGATTCCGGGGTAAGCGGGACGCATCTGGGTCGACGGGCCGCCGATGGCGATGTCGGCCGCGCAGACCAGGCTCATGCCGGCACCGGCCGCCCAACCGTGCACCGCCGCGACGACCGGGACGGGTGCGGCGGTCAGGGCACGCACGAAATCGTGCAGCTGGGTGGCCAGCTCGTGCAGGAAAGCGCCTCGGTCGTCGGCACCGGCGAAGTGGCGGACATTGCCGCCCGCGCAGAAGTTGGCACCCGCACCGGTGATCAGGATCGCGCCCACCTCGTCGCCGAGCGAACGCAGGGCGGCGGTGCCCGCGTTGATCAGGTCGAAATCGAGGGAGGTGCCCGCGGCCGCGGTCGCGATGGTCAGGTGCAGTACGCCGTCGACGACGACCGGTTCGCTACTCATGCCCGTCACATTAGCGAGGGGCGCGCCGCCACTGTTGTTCGGGCAGCAGCGTGAACGGGTCGGTGCGGCGCAGACCCGTATCGGCGAAGCCGTGCCTGCGGTAGAAGGCGTGCGCGCGCGGATAGTCGCCGAGCACCCACAGCGTGCAGGGCGCATCGGGAACGGTGGCCGCGAGCAGGTCGTCGGCGACGCCGGTGCCGTGCCAGGCCGCGCGCACGTACAGCGCTTCCAGCTCGCTGCCGGTCGGCTGTCGTGACGCGGCGGCGAAGCCGATCAGGTCGTCGCCATGACAGGCGACGAGCAGCCGATAGCGGTCGTCGGTGCGGCGGCGTTCCCAGGTGATCGCCGAACTGTCGAGATCGAACGCGGCGAGCAGGTGGGCGGGGACCAGCGAGTCGTAGGCCTCCCGCCAGCTGGCGATGTGGCAGGCCGCGAGCGCGGTGATGTGCGCGGCGTCCGCCGGGGCGATCCGCCACTCAGCCACGAATCACCCGTTCGACGACAAAACCCCGGACAACCCATGAAGGGTGCCGGGGCACTGTCGGCAGAATGTACGGGCCGGAAATCAGCCGCGGACGACCTTGCCCGCCTTCAGGCAGGAGGTGCACACGTTCATCCGGCGGGTGTTGCCAGGGGCAACCTGCGCACGCACGGTCTGGATGTTCGGGTTCCAGCGACGGTTGGTGCGCCGGTGCGAGTGCGAGACCGACTTCCCGAAACCGGGGCCCTTGGCGCAGACGTCGCAAACGGCAGCCATGTCGCGAGCTCCTTCATGTCATAAGCGGTCAGCGCGCACGTGTGCCGCTGAACCGGAAACTGATGTCGTCAAATGCCTTGCCGACTTGCATCGGCCAGCGCAGACCTGTCGAGGCCGCACGAGGCAACCCTGCAAGCGTAGCGGGCCCGCCCGGGAACTTCCAAACCGGGTGTCCTGCTCGACAGCGCGGACACGGGGTGCGTCCGTGGTCAGGGTACTGCTGTCGGTCGCTGGCGCTAACCTGGCTGCGATGCTCGGCGGGCGAGCACGGCCGACGGGGAACGAGGTGACGGTGACGCAGGTGCCCGAGGCGCTCGACGGCGCCGCGCTGCTGTCGTGGGCCAGGTCCTGCTGTGCGGGCCTCGAGTCCCGCCGATCGGAGATCGACGCCCTCAACGTCTTCCCCATCGCCGATTCCGACACCGGAACCAACCTCCTGGCCACGATGCGGGCCGCCCTCGCTGCCGCCGAGACCGACGGCGATGCACAGGAGCGGTCGCGCGTGCGGCCCGAGCCGGGGCAGACGCGTTATGCGACCGACTCGGTAGCCGTCGCGCCACTGGGTGGAGCGGTTTCGGGTGGGGCGGCTGAGGCCATGTCGGCTGACTCTCCGCCGGGTGTGCCGGCTTCGACCGGCGCGCGGTCGGCTGATGCGGTGCCAGGTGATCGTGCTGTGCAGACGCCGGTTCCCGGGGAGCGATCGGAGATCGCGGGCGGCGGCGCGCTGGGCGATGGTCGGGCCGGGGAGGTGGCGAAGGCGCTGGCCCGTGGCGCCACGGCCGGGGCGCGGGGCAATTCCGGGATCATTCTTTCGCAGGTATTGCGGGGGATCGCCGAGGCGGTGGTGGCCGGGCCGTTGACCGGGGAACGGTTGCGGGTGGCGTTGCGGCGGGCGGCGGTGCTGGTGCGGCAGGGGTTGAGTGCGCCGGTGGAGGGCACGATTCTGACGGTGCTCGATCGCGCCGCGGTAGCTGCTGCCGAGTCCGGCGATTCCTCGCTCGAAGGTGTGGCGAAGTCAGCGGCCGATGGTGCCGCACGCGCGCTGAACGAGACGCCCGCCCAACTCGGTGTGTTGCGGGCGGCGGGCGTGGTCGACGCCGGTGCGCGCGGTCTGCTGGTTCTACTGGACTGCCTCGTCGCCGAGGTGTGCGGTGTGGCTCCCGAACGCCATACCTACGCCCGTGAGCGAGGTGGCGGCGCGACGCCGACAACGGGTGCGGAGCGTCGGCACAGGCAGTCGATCAGCGCTTCCGAGCCCGGTCGTGGTGGGGGGCAGCCGCCCAGGCCGGTCGGCGCGCATGCGGGTGGGGCCGATGCCCGGCGCGATCGCGGTGCGTCGCTCGGTGGTCGTGGGTTCGGCGCACACGCCGGGACGTGCGGTGACCACGACGAGGCGCCGGGGCGCTGGAATGGCGAGGTGCCGGGACGCCGGGATGACGAGGCGGCGGGGCGCCGGGATGACGAGGCGGCGGTGCGCCGGGATGGCGAAGTGCCGGGACGCCGGGATGACGAGGCGCGCGGGGTTGAGGGCGGGCCGGGCGGCGACCTGGACGAGTCGTTCTGTGGTCGTGACGGGGTGCGCGGAGACCGCGACGGTCTACGCGGGGACGAGGACCGGGGGCGCGGCGCCGACCCGCATTTCGAGGTCATGTATGTGATCTCCGGCACGGATGACGTAGGCGCGGGGGTATTGCGGGAGCGGTTGGCGGTGCTCGGCGATTCCGTCGTGGTGGTCGGCGACGGGGATACCACCTGGTCTGCGCATGTGCACTGCCGTGACGCGGGCGCTGCGATCGAGGCGGGGCTCGCGGTCGGGACGTTGAGCGCCATCCGGGTCGAAAGCTTCGCCGTCACAGCGCACAACGGCGTCGGAGACCACCCGGAGTCGGCTCCGGTCGACGCGAACTCGGTGGGGCGAACCACCCTTTCCACCGATGGGGTCGCTGACCGAGGGGTCGTCGCCGTCGTGGCCGGTGCTGATGCGGCGGAGCTTTTCGAGGACGCGGGCGCGGTGGTGTTGCGCGAGGACGAGGCCTTCGACGCCGACATCCTCCTGCGGACGATCCGGGCGATGCCGCACCGCGAGGTGCTGGTGCTGCCCAACGGTGCGCTGCCCGCGCAGGAATTGGTCGCCGTCGGTGTCGCCGCGCGTGACGGTTCGCGCGACGTGCTGTTGTTGCCGAGCGCATCGATGGTGCAGGGGCTCGCCGCGCTCGCGGTGCACGATCGGGGGCGGATCGCCGTCGACGACGCCTTCGCCATGTCCGAGGCGGCGGCGACCACCCGCTGGGGTGCGCTGCGGGCGGCCCGGGTGCGTGCGTTGACGATGGTCGGAACCTGTTCTCCCGGTGACGGTTTGGGCCTGGTCGGCGAGGATGTGGTGGTGATCGACCCGGACGTGGTCGGCGCGGGACGCATCCTGCTCGACCGGATGCTCGGTCTCGGTGGGGAATTGGTGACCTTGCTTATGGGCGCGGGCGCCGGGCACGAATTGGGGCAGATTCTCGCCGATCATGTGCGCGCCGGATTCCCCGGTGTGGATGTGGTGGTGTATTCCGGTGGGCAGCAAGCGGATCTGGTGCAGATTGGGGTCGAGTAGACGATGACGACACTGAGCGACCGGCTCGACCACGTACTCGGCGTGAAGGCCGCCGACCGCCTGGCCGAAGCCTTCGACATGACCACCGTCGAAGACCTGCTGCGCCACTACCCGGCGCGCTACGCCACCCAGGGCCAGCCGCTGACGGAGGAGGAACCGGAAGAGGGCGCCCACATCACCGTCATCGGCCGGATCACGAAAACCGAACTGCGCCCGATGAAGAACCGCCGCGGCTCGCTGCTGAAGGTACAGCTCGACACCGGCGCCACCCGACCGATCGAGGCCACCTTCTTCAACGGCGACAAGGTCCGTTACCTGGTGAAAGACGGTGTGCGGGCGATGATGTCGGGCACGGTGCACTGGTGGCGTCCCGACCGCTGGAACCTCTCGCACCCCGACTACCTGATCCTGCCCGACAAGGCCGAGGCGGGCGTGGAGCAGCTCACGTCGGTGCGCGGCAGCGGTGCGTTGCGTGGGCTGGCTCAGAGCGCCAAAGGTGCCGGGGGAGTGGACGCTTCGTTCTTCGAGCGCGAGTTCGTCCCGGTGTATCCGGCGACGGCGAAGGTGCAGAGCTGGGATCTGCTGGCCTGTATCCGGCAGGTCCTCGACCAGCTCGACCCGATCGACGACCCGCTCCCGGCCGACCTGCGCGAGGAGCGCAACCTGCTCGAGGTGTCGGACGCTCTGCGCCTGATCCACCTGCCCGAACACAAGCTCGATATCGAGCGGGCACGGGACCGTCTACGTTTCGACGAGGCACTCGCCCTGCAACTGGTGCTGGCCGAACGCCGTCACGAGGTGGAGGGTCGTACCGCGCCCGCCTGCCCGCCACGCACCGACGGCATCGCCGCCGACTTCGATGAACGACTGCCCTTCGGACTCACCGAAGGGCAGCGGCAGGTGATCGACGAGATCTCCGACGACATGTCGCGCACCCGCCCCATGCATCGCCTGCTGCAGGGCGAGGTGGGTTCGGGCAAGACGATCGTCGCCCTGCACGCCATGCTCCAAGCGGTGGACGCCGGTCGCCAGTGCGCCCTGCTCGCTCCGACGGAAGTTCTTGCCGCGCAGCACTACCGGTCGCTGCGAGCGATGCTCGGCGATCTCGGCACCGCGGGCGAACTCGGCGCGGCCGAGAACTCGACCAAGGTGGTGTTGCTCACCGGCTCCATGTCGGCGGCGGCGAAGAAGTCCGCGCTGCTCGACGCGGTGACCGGTGAGGCGGGCATCGTCATCGGCACCCATGCCCTCATCCAGGACGCGGTCGAGTTCTTCGACCTCGGTCTCGTGGTGGTCGACGAACAGCACCGTTTCGGCGTGGAGCAGCGAGACGCGCTGCGCGCCAAGGCGAAAGGCGGCGTGAGTCCGCATCTGCTCGTCATGACCGCCACCCCTATCCCACGCACGATCGCGATGACGACCCTCGGTGATCTGGAAACTTCTACGCTCACCCAGTTGCCCAAGGGCCGTTCGCCGATCACCTCGAAAGTCGTTGCGCGCAAACTGCATCCCGCCTGGGTCGAGCGGGCATGGGAGCGCATCGTGGAAGAGGTCGGCCAGGGCAGGCAGGCCTATGTGGTGTGCTCGCGCATTGGCGAGGACCCGGACGCGCCACCGGCCAAGGGGAAGAAGGCCGAAGAGAAGGAAGGCCCGACGACCCAGGCCGCGGTCGACATGTACGAGACGCTGAGTACCGGGCCGCTCGCGGGTGTGCGCGTGGGACTGCTGCACGGGCGGTTGCCGTCCGACGAGAAAGACCACGTGATGCGCCAGTTCAACGACGGCGCGATCGACGTGCTGGTGTGCACCACCGTCGTCGAGGTCGGTGTCGACGTGCCGAACGCCACCGTGATGGTGATCGTCGACGCCGACCGGTTCGGCGTGAGCCAGCTGCACCAGCTGCGCGGGCGCATCGGCCGCGGCAAACACCCCGGCCTGTGCCTGCTGGTCACCGATGCCGCACCCGGCGGCACCGCGATGGCCCGGTTGGAAGCGGTGGCCGCCACCACCGACGGCTTCGAACTGTCGGTCCTCGATCTGCGCCAGCGCCGTGAGGGCGACGTGCTCGGCTCGGCCCAGTCCGGCACCGCGCGCTCGCTGCGCCTGCTCTCCCTGCTCGACGACCTCGAGGTGATCACCGCCGCCCAGGACCTGGCCCGCCGGATCGTCGCCGAGGACCCGGGCTTGGAGAAACACCCAGGCCTGGCGGGAATGATGAACGCCGCTGTCGACGGCGAACGACTCGAGTACCTCGCCAAGTCTTAGGAGTTCCGAGAGGACCACGCGGTTTTCCCGGCGCCGCCGCACAGACGTTCGGCGCGGGCGATGTTCGTGAAACCGCCCGCACGCCTACCAGCCGCCGAGGCTCGGCGCAGGGGAGAACCGGCAGGGTTCACCGCGGCAGACGCGGGTACGGCAGGTCGGTCGCCGTGTGCTCGGCGACCGCCAGCGGCCGGCCGATCTGCGGGAACGCCCGCTGCGGGCAGGCGGGCCGCTCGCACACCTTGCACCCGGCCCCGATCGGCACGGCGATATTCGGGTCGTCCACTTGCATCCCCTGCGAGTACACCAGCCGGTCGGCGTACTCGATATCGCACCCGAGCGCGACGACGAAGTTCTTCGCCGCGGTGCCGTATCCCTGTGCCGTGGCGGGTGTGGTGCGCGCGATCCACAGGTAGCGGCGCCCGTCGGGCATCTCCGCGACCTGAGTGAGGATCCGTCCCGGATGGGCGAAGGCCTCGTGGGTGACCCACAGCGGGCAGTTGCCGCCGACGCGGGAGAAATGAAAGGCCGTGGCCGACTGCCGTTTCGAGATGTTGCCTGCACGGTCGGTGCGTACCAGGAAGAACGGCACCCCGCGCTGACCCTGTCGTTGCAGCGTCGCCAGCCGGTGGCACACCGTTTCGAACCCCACTTCGAATCGCAACCCGAGCAGGTCGACGTCGTAGCGCAGTTCCTCGGCCGACCGCAGGAACCGCCCGTAGGGCAGGATCAGCGCCCCGGCGAAGTAGTTGGCCAGCCCCACCCGCGCCAGCGTGCGCGACTCCCCGACCAGCGCCCGGGATTCGGCGAGCACATTGTCGATCTCGCGGCCGTAGAGCAGCAGGCCGAGAGTGGACGCGATCTGGAACGCGCGCTGCCCGGGCCGCAGTCGCCTGGCCAGGGTGAGCGTGCGGGTATCCGGGTCGTAGTGGCGTTTGGGGATGGACGGGTCGGCGCCGTCGCCTCGCACGAGCACGGTGACGCCCGCCCGCTCCTCGGCGATCCGCGCCAGCTGCCGGTCAAGCGAACCGATGCTCAGCCCCGATTCCTCGAACAGCTGCTCGGCGGCGTGATCGAGGGTGGCGATGTGATTGCGGTGGTCGTAGAAGAAGTCCCGGACATCCTCGTAGGGCAGCGGTGTGCCCGGCGCGCCGGTCGGGGTATCGACGCGGGAGGAGAGCAGATCGAGCTGATCGGTGGCCGCGCGCAGCCGCCGGTGCATGGCGATGACGATCCGCGCCACCTCCGGCAACCGGGTGGCCAGCTCCTCCACCTCGGTGATCGGTGCGGTGTCACCGCCACCCGCCGCCTCGACGAGCACCTCGTGCAGGTCCGAGACCAGCCGCGCGTCGGAATCGGCGGCGAAGAACTGCACGTCCAGGTCGAAGGTCGAATTCAGTTTCAGCAGAACGGGAATGGTGAGCGGACGCTGATCGCGCTCGAGCTGGTTGAGGTAACTCGGCGAGAGATCGAGCGATTTGGCCAGCGCGGCCTGGGTCATCCGTCGTTCTTCGCGTAGCCGTCGAAGTCTGGCCCCCGCGTACATCTTCCGCACGCCAGGATCCTAGCGCCGCCGGTTCGCAATGTTCGCTGAAAGTGTGGAATGCCCTAGGAGAAGTGCAGTCCCGCAAGGGATTCTGTCGTGGATTACTCGTGCGTAACATGCGAAGCGATCATCGGTGCCGATCGCACCGGAGGCGGCGCGCCGCAGTGAGATGTGACGGCCGCGTAACCGCCGGTTCGCAGGTGGGCGGGGGCGGCGGTGAAGAATGCTGCGAACCCACCTTGCGTGCCGGACGGGTCGATGCGGCCGGGTACCGTGGTCCAATGTTCTCGAAAGTCTTGGTCGCCAATCGCGGCGAGATCGCTATCCGTGCCTTCCGCGCGGCCTACGAACTCGGCATCGGAACGGTCGCGGTCTTCCCGCACGAGGACCGCAACTCCGTCCACCGGCTGAAGGCGGCCGAGTCGTATCAGATCGGCGAGGAGGGGCACCCGGTCCGGGCGTACCTCTCGATCGAGGCGATCATCGACGCGGCCAAGAGCGCGGGCGCCGACGCCATTTACCCCGGCTACGGATTCCTGTCGGAGAACCCCGACCTCGCCGCGGCCTGCGCACGCGAGGGCATCACCTTCATCGGCCCGTCGGCCCAGGTCCTGGAGATGGCGGGCAACAAGGCGACTGCCATCGAGGCCGCCCGGGCCGCCGGTCTGCCGGTGCTGAAGTCGAGCGAACCGAGTGCCGACATCGACGAGCTGCTCGCCGCGTCCGAGCAGCTCGAGTACCCGATCTTCGTCAAGGCCGTGGCCGGTGGTGGCGGGCGCGGCATGCGCCGGGTCGCCGCGCCGGAGCAACTGCGCGAGTCGATCGAAGCGGCCTCGCGCGAGGCCGAGTCGGCCTTCGGCGACCCGACGGTGTTCCTCGAGCAGGCGGTGGTCAACCCGCGCCACATCGAGGTGCAGATCCTGGCCGACCAGCACGGCAATGTGATGCACCTGTTCGAGCGCGACTGCTCGCTGCAGCGCCGCCACCAGAAGGTCATCGAGCTCGCGCCCGCCCCGAACCTCGACCCGGCGCTGCGCGAGCGGATCTGCGCCGACGCCGTCGCCTTCGCCCGCCAGATCGGGTACAGCAACGCGGGCACCGTCGAGTTCCTGCTCGACGAGCGCGGCAACCACGTGTTCATCGAGATGAACCCGCGCATCCAGGTGGAGCACACGGTGACCGAGGAGATCACCGACGTCGACCTGGTGCAGTCGCAGTTGCGCATCGCGGCCGGGGAAACCCTCGCCGACCTGGGCCTGAGCCAGGACAAGGTGGCGATCCGCGGCGCCGCGCTGCAGTGCCGCATCACCACCGAGGACCCGGCCAACGGTTTCCGTCCCGACACCGGGCGCATCACCGCCTACCGCACGCCCGGCGGCGCGGGCATCCGTCTCGACGGCGGCGCGAACCTGGGCGCGGAGATCGGCGCCTACTTCGACTCCATGCTGGTCAAGCTCACCTGCCGCGGCCGCGACCTGCCCGCCGCCGCCGCTCGTGCCCGCCGCGCGCTGGCCGAGTTCCGCATCCGTGGCGTGACGACCAATATCCCGTTCCTGCTGTCGGTGCTCGACGACCCCGATTTCCAGGCGGGCCGGGTGACCACCTCGTTCATCGACGAGCGCCCGGAGCTGCTCACCTCGCGCGGGTCGGCCGACCGTGGCACCAAGATCCTGACCTACCTGGCCGATGTCACCGTCAACAAGCCCAACGGTGACCGCCCGACCACGGTGTACCCCTACGACAAGCTGCCCGCCGTCGACCTGACGGTGCCGCCGCCGGACGGTTCGCGGCAGCGGCTGCTCGCCCTCGGACCGGAAGGTTTCGCGAAGGCCCTGCGCGAGCAGAAGGCCGTCGGCGTCACCGACACCACCTTCCGCGACGCGCATCAGTCGCTGCTTGCCACCCGGGTGCGCACCAACGGCCTGCTCGGTGTGGCGGGCCACGTCGCCCGGCTCACCCCCGAGCTGCTGTCGATCGAGGCGTGGGGCGGCGCGACTTACGATGTGGCGCTTCGCTTCCTGCACGAGGATCCGTGGGAGCGCCTCGCCGCGCTGCGCGAGGCGGTGCCGAACATCTGTCTGCAGATGCTGCTGCGCGGCCGCAACACCGTCGGCTACACGCCGTACCCGGAACAGGTGACGCGGGCGTTCGTGTCCGAGGCCGCCACCACCGGCATCGACATCTTCCGCATCTTCGACGCGCTCAACAATGTCGACCAGATGCGCCCGGCCATCGACGCGGTCCGCGAGACCGGTACCTCGATCGCCGAGGTCGCCATGTCCTACACCGGCGACCTGCTCAATCCGGACGAGCAGCTTTACACGCTCGACTACTACCTGAAGCTGGCCGAGCAGATCGTCGACGCAGGCGCCCACGTGCTGGCCATCAAGGACATGGCCGGTCTGCTGCGCGCACCGGCGGCCGCGAAGCTGGTCACCGCGCTGCGCAGCAACTTCGATCTGCCCGTGCACGTGCACACCCACGACACACCCGGCGGTCAGCTCGCCACCTACCTCGCCGCCTGGCAGGCCGGTGCCGACGCGGTCGACGGCGCGAGCGCCGCGATGGCGGGTACCACGTCGCAGCCCGCGCTGTCGGCGATCGTCGCCGCGGCCGCGCACACCGAGCGCGATACCGGCCTGAACCTGCAGAACGTGTGCGATCTCGAGCCGTACTGGGAGGCGCTGCGCAAGGTGTACGCGCCGTTCGAGTCGGGGCTGCCCGCACCGACCGGGCGCGTGTACACCCACGAGATCCCCGGCGGTCAGCTGTCGAACCTGCGTCAGCAGGCGATCGCGCTCGGCCTCGGTGACCGGTTCGAGGAGGTCGAGGCCAAGTACGCGGCAGCCGACCGGCTGTTGGGCCGCCTCATCAAGGTGACGCCGTCGTCGAAGGTCGTCGGCGACCTGGCCCTCGCCCTGGTCGGTTCCGGTGTCGACATCGAGGACTTCGCCGCCGACCCCGGCCGCTACGACATCCCGGACTCGGTGATCGGGTTCCTGCGCGGCGAACTCGGCGAACCGGCCGGTGGCTGGCCCGAACCGTTCCGCAGCAAAGCCCTGGCCGGCCGCAACGAACCCAAGCCGGAAACCCCGCTCACCCCGGCCGATCAGGCCGGGCTCGACGGCACCTCCGAAGAGCGGCGCGCCACCCTCAACCGGCTGCTGTTCCCCGGCCCGACCGCCGAGTTCCTGGCCCACCGCGACAAGTACGGCGACACCACCGGCCTGTCGGAGAACCAGTTCTTCTACGGTCTGCGCCGCGGCGAGGAGCACCGGGTGCAGCTGGAGAAGGGCGTCACCCTGCTCATCGGCCTGGAAGCCATCTCCGAGCCGGACGAGAAGGGCATGCGCACGGTCATGTGCATCATGAACGGGCAGCTGCGCCCGATCGCGGTGCGCGACCGGTCGGTCGCCTCCGAGGTGCCCGCCGCCGAGAAGGCCGACAAGAACAACCCCGGTCACATCGCGGCACCGTTCGCCGGTGTGGTCACTCTCGCGGTCACCGAGGGCGACACCATCAACGCCGGTGACACCGTCGGCACCATCGAGGCCATGAAGATGGAAGCGGCCATCACCGCGCCGCGCGCCGGTGTGGTCCGGCGCATCGCCACCGCCAAGGTGCAGCAGGTCGAAGGTGGGGATCTGCTGGTGGAACTGGCCGCGCGCGAGTCGGAATGACCCGCATCATCGCCGGTGTGGCCGGCGGGCGGCGCCTCGCGGTGCCGCCCGCCGGTACCCGGCCCACCTCCGACCGGGTGCGTGAGGCGTTGTTCAGCGCGATCGACGCCCGGCTCGATCTCGACGGCGCACGGGTACTCGACCTGTACGCCGGGTCGGGGGCACTCGGGCTGGAAGCGCTCTCGCGCGGCGCGTCCCAGGCGCTGCTGATCGAGGCCGATCGCAAGGCGGGCGGGGTGGTGCGCGCCAATATCGCCGAGCTGAACCTGCCCGGCGCCGAACTGCGGCTCGGCAGCGTCGCCTCGGTGCTGGCGCGTCCGGCTCCCGTGGCCTACGACGTGGTGTTCTCCGACCCGCCCTACGACGTGAGCACCGACGACGTCACCGCCGACCTGCGCGCCCTCGCCGAACACGGCTGGCTCGCCCCCGAGGCGCTCGTGGTGGTCGAACGTTCCATCCGATCGCCCGAAATCACCTGGCCCGCAGGGTATTCGGTGCTGAAGGCACGCAAATACGGGGAGACGAGGATCGAGCTCGCCGAGTTCGGTGCTAGCGTCTGAGCTATGGCTGCTGCAGCACTGTGCCCCGGTTCCTTCGACCCGGTCACCAACGGTCACCTCGACGTGTTCACCCGCGCCGCCGCGCAATTCGACGAGGTCATCGTCACCGTGATGGTGAACCCCAAGAAGCAGGGCATGTTCACCGTCGAGGAGCGCATGGAACTGCTGCGCGAATCGGTGGCGCATCTGCCCAACGTCCGCGTCGCGTCGTGGCAGGGGCTCACCGTCGACTTCGCCAAGCAGGTGGGCGTCACGGCGATCGTCAAGGGTCTGCGCGACGCGGGTGACTTCGGCTACGAACTGCAGATGGCCCAGATGAACCACAAACTGGCGGGCGTCGACACCTTCTTCATCGCCACCAACCCGTCACTGAGCTTCCTGTCCAGCTCCCTGGTGAAGGAAGTAGCGGCCTACGGCGGCGACGTCACCGACATGCTCCCCCCGGCCGTCCACAAGCGCCTCCTCGACCGCTTGGCCGAGCGGCGCGGCTAGAAGACGAAGCCCCGTAGCGCCAGGAAGCGCAGACCGCCGACGGCGGCGGTGATGGTGAGAACGGCCAGCGCTTGGGCGACATCGCCGAGACCAGGGGCCCAGACGCCGAGCGCGCCGAGGCTCGCCGTCGTGATCACCAGCCCGAGCAGGGCGAGCCCACCGCCTTCCCACTGCGCGGTGAACCAGCCGACGCGATCGGCGGCGTGGAAGGTGAGCTGACGGTGCAGTTCGTTGGCGATCACGGTGCTCACGATCGAGCCGACTACATTGGCCACCAGCGGGCCCGTGCCGATCATCGTGAAGAACAGCAGCACGTAGGCGATATTGCTGGCGCCGCCGACCAGGGCGAAGCGGATGAGCTGGGGGAAGGCGCGGTCACCGCGCAGGTACTCGAGGGTGCGGTCGAGCCGGGGGTGGGCCGCGGGTGCGGCGGGCATCGTCGTCGGGTACGGGGCGAACCAGGGTGTGAAAACGCTCGTCACCGGATACTTCGGTGTTTCCAGGACGGTCATGATCGCTCCGATCGCGGTACAGGCGTCGACGCCGTTGTCGTGCCCTTCGATCGTAGCGAAGTGGAGGGTTGCACTCCACTTGATATTCGTGCGATCTCGGACACTGTCGCGACACACCGCGCCGACATTCGGCACACCGGCCGATCACGGGCAGACTGGGCACGGCGGTAGCCGTTTCGCCGTGAGTCCGCAGGAGGGTAGTGAGCATGTATCGCGTATTCGAAGCACTCGACGAGCTCGTCGCCATCGTCGAGGAGGCGCGCGGCATCCCGCCGACCCGCAGCTGCATCGTGCCCCGAGGCGACGTCCTCGAACTCCTCGACGACGTCCGTGACGCCCTGCCCGGCGAACTCGACGACGCCCAGGACGTGCTCGACCACCGCGACAAGATCGTCGGCGACGCCCGCGCCGGCGCCGAGACCACCATCACCTCCGCCAACGAACAGGCCCGAACCACCGTCGAGGACGCCCGCGCCGAGGCCGACCGGATCCTGGCCGACGCCAAAGCCCACGCCGACCGCATGGTCGCCGAGGCCACGGCGCACGCCGACCGGCTCGTCGCCGCCGCGCAGGCCGAGGCCGACCAGGTGGTCGCCGACGGCAACGCCGAATACGACGAACTCACCGGCCGCGCCCAGATCGATGCCGACCGCGCCATCGAGGCGGGCAAGGCCTCCTACGAACGCTCGGTCGCCGACGGCGAGGCCGAGCAGGCCCGGCTGGTCTCGCAGACCGAGGTGGTGCGGGCCGCGCACGCCGAGTCCGCGCGCCTGATCGACGAGGCGCAGGCCGAGTCCGACCGGGTCCGCGCCGAATGCGACGAATACGTCGATCAGCGGATGGCCGAATTCGACGGCAAACTCGCCGCACTCGAGGAGACGCTCACCACCACCCGGCGCACGATCACCCGGGGCCGCAGGCACATGCGCGGCGCTCCGGCGCCCGACTATCCCGAATACGCGGCCGAGCACCGCCGGTGACGTTTTGAATTCGGGCGGGGTCCTGCATTACTGTTGAGTGGTTGCCCACGATCCCCTCAGCAGAAGTGAGTTTGTGATGTCCGCCCGTTCCGGTTCGCCTTCGCGTCCGCACAAGACCAGCAACGGTCCTGTGTCCGACGCGGGTTTCGTGCTGGATGTCCGCAATCTCGGCCGTCGGCCGGGAACCATGCGGGAGGTGCGGCGCACCGTCACCGAGCACGAGCGGATGGGTCTCGACCTGATCGCCATCCCGGCCGACGCCGAGGTGGACCTGGACCTGCAGTTGCAGGCCGTCTCGGAGGGCGTGCTGGTCACCGGCACGGTGTCCGGGCCGACGGTCGGGGAGTGCTCGCGCTGCCTCGAGCCGTTCGAGGACCGGGTCGAGGTTCGTCTGACGGAACTGTTCGCGTATCCGGACAGCAAGACCGAGCAGACGACCGAGGACGCCGAGGTCTACCGCATGGAAGACGACCTCATCGACCTCGAGCCGGTGATTCTCGACGCCATCGGGCTGGAGCTTCCGCTGCAGCCGCTGTGCACGCCGGACTGCGCGGGCCTGTGCCCCGAATGCGGTGTGCGGATGGCGATTGCCGGTCCCGATCATGGGCATGAGATACTGGATCCCCGCTGGGCCAAGTTGGCATCGTTCGCCACCGAGGCGCCCGGCACCGGCGATCCCGCCGAGGGTTCCACCCCCCAAGACCGATCCGCTCCCGGGGCAGACGACGCCCGTGTGGTCAGCGAAAACCAAGAGGAGAAGTAGCCGTGGCTGTTCCCAAGCGCCGGATGTCCCGTTCCAACACCCGGTCGCGGCGCAGCCAGTGGAAGGCCGTCGCGCCGACCCTGGTGACCTGCCCGAACCGTGCCTGCGGTGAGAAGACCCTCCCGCACATCGCGTGCCCGTCCTGCGGTACCTACAAGGGCCGCCAGGTCACCGCTGCTGTCTGATCGTCCGATCAAACGTAGCGACGTGACCGATCACGCCAGTCTCCTCGCCGCCCTCGGTGTCGACGTACGACCGGAGCTTCTGCGCCTCGCGCTGACGCACCGGTCGTACGCGTACGAGAACGGTGGCCTGCCGACCAACGAGCGCCTGGAATTCCTCGGCGACTCGGTGCTCGGCCTGAGCATCACCGAACGCCTCTACACCGAGCACCCGGAGAAGTCCGAGGGTGAACTCGCGAAGCTGCGCGCCAGTGTGGTGAACATGCACGCGCTCGCCGAAGTGGCGCGTGGCCTCGGCGACGGCGGACTCGGTCAATACCTGCTGCTCGGCAAGGGCGAAGAGCTCACCGGCGGCCGCGACAAGCCGAGCATCCTCGCCGACGGCATGGAGTCGCTGCTCGGTGCGGTGCACCTCGAGCACGGCATCGAGGTCGCGCGTGGTGTGGTGCTTCGCCTGTTCGCCGATCTCCTCGAGCGCGGTCCACGCATGGGCGCGGGCCTCGACTGGAAGACCAGCTTGCAGGAACTCACCGCCGAACGCGGTCTCGGTGTGCCCGCCTACGAGATCACCTCCACCGGCCCGGATCACAACAAGGAGTTCACCGCAACCACGGTGATCGCCGGGAATCCGTACGGTTCGGGTGTCGGCCGCTCCAAGAAGGAAGCCGAGCAGAAGGCCGCCGGTGCCGCCTACAAGGCGCTCACCGAGAAGACCGCCGCCGCGGACGAAGCCGCCCAAGCCTGACGTGCCCGAACTTCCCGAAGTCGAGGTGGTGCGGCGCGGTTTGGCCGAGCACGCCGTCGACCGGGTCATTAAGGACGTGACCGTCACCCATCCGCGTGCTGTGCGCAGGCATGTGGCGGGTCCGGCCGACCTGTCCGCGCAGCTCACCGGGCTGCGCATCGACGCCGCCTACCGCCGCGGCAAGTATCTCTGGCTCACCTTCGACGAGCCCGATATCGCTGATCCACGCAGGCACTCCGCGCCGAGCACGTCTCGGGGCGCTGGTCCGCACCAAGCCGGTAGTGCGGTGTCACCACGCGGGAGTGCTTCAGACACCGCGCTGGTGGTGCATCTGGGGATGAGCGGGCAGATGCTCGTTCAACCCGCTGCCGCGCCCGTCGAGAAGCACGCCCATATCCGGGCGGTCCTCGACGACGGTGCCGAATTGCGGTTCGTCGACCAGCGCACGTTCGGCGGGTGGTCGCTGGCCGGTCTCGTCGAGGTCGACGGGAGCGTCGTCCCCGACACGGTCGCCCACATCGCCCGTGACCCGCTCGATCCGCGTTTCGATCGCGAAGCCGTCGTCGCCGCGATCCGGGCCAAGAACACCGAGATCAAACGGGTGCTGCTCGATCAGACCGTGGTCTCGGGCATCGGGAACATCTATGCCGACGAGGCCCTGTGGAGGGCAGGCTTGCACGGCACCCGCATCGCCGCGAGCCTGACCCGTCCCGCGCTGCGCACCCTGCTCGACGCCGTCACCGCCGTGATGACCGAGGCACTGGCCGTCGGCGGCACCTCCTTCGACGCGCTGTATGTGAACGTGAACGGCGAATCCGGGTATTTCTCCCGGTCACTGGCCGCCTACGGCCGCGAGAACGAACCGTGCGACCGGTGCGGGGCGCTGCTGATCCGTGAGCAATTCATGAATCGCTCGTCGTTTTCCTGTCCGACGTGTCAGCGGAAGCCTCGTCGGCGCTGATCGCCGCGCGATACCGTTTCCCTGACAGATCTGCCGCAGGTGGGGTCCCAGGAGGACGGGTATGCGCAAGCTGACGTATTTCGTGGCATCGACGATCGACGGCTTCATCGCCGCCGAGGACGGGTCGGTGGACTTCTTCCCGGTGGGCGGTGATCACGTGCCATCGATCATCTCGCAATACCCGGAGACACTGCCGACCAAGGTGCGCGAGGCGCGCGGGGTCGCGGCGGGCAACATCTACTTCGACACCGTCATCATGGGGCGCAAGGCGCACGACTTCGGGGTACGCACCGGCACCGCGAGCCCGTACGAGCATCTGCGCCAGTTCGTCGTGTCGACGACGATGCCCGAGCCGCCTGCACCCGGTGTCGAGGTGATCTCGGGCGATCCGGTCGCGGCGGTGCGCGATCTCAAAAAGCAAGCGGGCCTGGGTATCTGGCTCTGCGGTGGCGGTGAACTCGCCCAGACACTGCTGCCCGAGATCGATCAGGTGTTCCTGAAGCTGTATCCGGTGCTGCTCGGCACCGGCAGGCCACTGTTCGGTGGGGGCATGAAACTGCCCGAGCCCGAACGCTTCCGGGTGATCACCAGCCGGGTGTATTCCGACGGTGTCGCCTTCCTCAAGTACGGCCGGATCCGGTAGCGATGACGGGCCTCGATCCGGTTGCCGCCCTGCGCGAGATCGCGTTCTGGCTCGAACGATCGCGCGCCCAGACCCATCGCGTGAAGGCCTACCGGCGGGCCGCCGACGTGGTCGAGGGGCTGTCGGAGGGCGAAAGAGCCTCGCGCGCGGCCGAACACAGCTGGCAGGACCTGCCCGGTATCGGACCCAAGACCGCCACGGTCATCGAACAGGCCTGTGCCGGTGAGATCCCCGCCTACCTGGCCGACCTGCGCGCCGCCGCCGAACCCATCGGTCCCGCGGGCGAACCCCTGCGCACCGTGCTGCGCGGTGACTTGCACACCCACTCGGACTGGTCCGACGGCGGCAGCCCGATCGGCGAGATGATGCGCATGGCAGCCGCACTCGGCCACGAGTACTGCGCACTCACCGACCACTCCCCGCGCCTGAAAGTCGCCAACGGGTTGTCGGCCGAACGGTTGCTTCGTCAGCTCGACGTGATCGCCGAACTCAACGACGAACTCGCCCCCTTCCGCATCCTCACCGGCATCGAGGTCGACATCCTCGACGACGGCACCCTCGACCAGCGCGCCGACCTGCTCGAACGGCTCGACATCGTGGTCGCCAGCGTGCACTCGCACCTGCGCGATGACAGCGCGACCATGACCAAACGCATGGTCTACGCCGTGGCCGACCCGAACGTCGACGTGCTCGGCCACTGCACCGGCCGGCTCGTGGAAGGCGGGCGCGGCACCCGCCCCGAATCCCAGTTCGACGCCGAACTCGTCTTCGAGGCGTGCCGCAAGTACGGCACGGCCGTGGAGATCAACAGCCGCCCCGAACGCCGCGACCCACCTGGTCGGCTGATCGACCTCGCCGTCGAGGTCGGCTGCTACTTCAGCATCGACACCGACGCCCACGCACCGGGCCAGTTGTCCTGGCAGGGCTACGGATGCGAACGCGCCGTCGCGCACGGGGTGACGGCGGATCGGGTCGTCAATACGTGGCCGCTGGACGACCTGCTCGCCTGGACGGCGGAATCCGCTGGGTGAAGGTTTGCCCAACAGCTGATGTCGGCGGCCGGGCGACGGGTTTCCCTCTGATACAACTCGATTCGGACGAGTGGCGTGGGGGACTGGTGAACTTTCCGATCGAGATCGTGCTGTCGGTGCTCGGCGTGGTGGTCGCGGTCGCGACCTTCCTGCGGCAGTTCGTGTTCCCCGGTTACAAGCGCATCGGGTTCCGGGTGCAGATGGACACCCCGGTGACCGGGCAGATCCAGTTTCCCGCGCCGAGTTCGCCGGGGGAGGTCGATGTCACCGGGGCGTTGCGGAATCTGCAGACAGGGGCGCCCGGCGGCGACGACTTGGAACTGCACAAGTTGTCGCTGGCACTGGTGCGCATCGAGAATGTCGGGTCGCTGCCCATCGAAAAGGACGATTACGCCCTTGCCGACCCCGCTCTTCCGAAAGCCGGTCTGCACCTGACATTTCCGGGCCGTCAGGTGGTCGCGGTCGCGGTCACGGAACTGGATGGCGTCTACGCGGGCAGCCTCGGGCCGGAGTCGGGAATAGGTTGGCGCAACGTCGATGCGGGCGACACGCTCGAAGGCATCGTCGACCTGCCGAAGGCGCCGATCGACCGTAAGGGCCACTACAAGATCCTCGCCGTCCTGAACAACAAACGCGGGCTCGCCGCGTTCGACAAGCCGACGCTGACAGGCCTGCGCGGTAGTGCGCAGCAGGCGAAAACGACGCGCAGCGGCTCGCGATCGTGGCCCTTGATCGCGCTCAGCGTCTTCCTACTGGTCCTCGTCCTGGTCCAGCTCGGCGTTGCCCTGACGCGCACCGACCCGCCACCGAGCTATTGCGCCGACGGCAACCTCACCCTCGTCGGCTCCACCGCCATGGAGAAGATGGTCCGCGAGGTCGCCGAAAACTACGAAACACACTGTTCCGGTGCCGAATTCACCTTCGATTTCGCCGGTACCAGCGACGGTCTGCGTGTCCTCGACAAACCGGAGCAAGCACCGAACACCGTCGCCATCGGTGAGGGCCCCAAGCGCGACACCTTCCCCGACCTGTTCGAAACACCGTTCGCGGTGGCGCCGTTCGCCGTCGTCACCCACCCGGACCTCGGCATCGCCGATCTGTCGACCACGCAGATCCAGCGCCTGTTCCGTGGCGAGATCGACAACTGGCGAATGCTCGGTGGTCCGGATCTGCCCGTGGTCGTGGTGGATCGCCAGCACGGGTCGGGGTCGCGGTTCGCCCTCGAAGCCCGGCTGCTCGACTGGCAGCGCCCGCTCTATCATCCCGAATTCTGTGCGGGCAGATCGCGACTGGTGCACTGCGAGGTCGGCTCGACCGGGGAGATGGCCGAGGTGGTCGCCGCGACGCCGGGTGCGGTGGGCTATCTCGAGGCGACGACCGTCGGCGAGGGGTTGCGCGCGGTGACCATCGATGGGCAGCCGGCGACCAAAACCCATGTGGCCGACCGCAGCTACCCGTTCTACTCGGTGGAATTCGCCTTCCACGACTACCCGGGCGGCAACATGCCCGCCGGATCGCTCGCCGCGAAATTCGTCGACTATCTCGTCTATGGTGACGGGCGGCTCGTCGTCGCCGAATTCGGCGGCATCGCCTGCCTGGAGTTGGCCAAGCGATCAGAATGCGAACCGTAATCGAAGTGTGCTGGTCGGTCGCTCGATGCGCTACGGCCGCCGGTTGACCGCAGCGCGACTCGGCCGTGACAATTCTCTGTACGGCGTAGACCGGCCGTGACGGCGGAATCTGCTGTCGCGGCAGGGAATCGCGTACAACAAAACCAGCAACATGCTGGTTTACTTTCCGGTAGCGGGGTACGTTTCTTGACGGCCCCTCTGATCAGGCGGGCACCCCAGCGGTGCGCTCCGCGCCTGGCCAGGCCAACCATGCCCCATGGACGGCGGTGAAGCTCTCGGTCTCCACCCCGCCGAGGCGGCCATCTCTTGTTCGCGCAAGTGTTGCGAGGTTGTGTCCCTGGAAGGAAGGTCATGAGTACAGATATGTCGGCAATGTCGCCGACCGGGTTCTCCAGTTCTGATCTCTATTCGATCGAGCACAATGGTGGCCCACTGCGAATTGCGATGGTCGTGCCACCGTATTTCGATGTTCCCCCCAAGGCGTACGGCGGGGTGGAAGCCGTTGTCGCCGAATTGGTCGATTCCCTGTGTGAGCGCGGCCATCACGTCACCCTGTTCGGTGCGGGCGAGGCCGGTACCAAAGCGAATTTCGTCCCGCTGTGGGACCGGATCGTGCCCGAGCGGCTCGGCGACCCGTTCCCGGAGGTGGTCCACGCGCTGCGCGTGCGCCGCGCGATCGAGCGACTGGCCGACACCGAGGGCATCGACCTGGTGCACGACCACACGTTCGCCGGACCGCTCAACGCCCCCGCCTACGCCAATCTCGGCCTGCCGACCGTGGTCACCGTCCACGGCCCCGTCCAGGACGACTGCTACCGCTACTACCGCGAACTCGGCGAGGAGTGCTCGCTGATCGCCATCAGCGATCGGCAGCGCGAACTGGCGCCGGATCTGGGCTGGGCCGGTCGCGTGCACAACGCGCTCCGTCCGGATCAGTGGCCCTTCCAGCCGGAGAAGGACAACTACGCGCTGTTCCTCGGCCGCTTCTCGATGGACAAGGGCCCGCACCTGGCCCTCGACGCCGCCCACGAGGCCGGCATCCCGCTGATCCTGGCGGGCAAGTGCTCCGAACCGCCGGAAAAGGCCTACTTCGAGGAATACGTGCGCCCCCGGCTCACCGCGGACGATCATGTATTCGGCCTCGCCGACGCGACCGCCAAGCGTAAACTGTTGGCCGGAGCTCGGTGTCTGCTGTTCCCCATTCGCTGGGAGGAGCCGTTCGGCATGGTGATGATCGAGGCAATGGTCTGTGGCACACCGGTTGTCGCCCTGCGCGGCGGCGCGGTGAGCGAGGTGCTGGTCGACGGAGTCACCGCGCGCATCTGCGAGGATCCCGCCGAACTGCCCGCCGCGATCCACGAGGTCGCCACCTACGACCCGGCCGCCTGCCGGGCGCACGTGGAGGCGAACTTCGGTGCCGACACCCTCGGCCGTGGCTACGAACAGGTGTACCGGGAAATTCTGGCGCGCACCACGATCGGATACGGCGGCGCCTTCGCGATGCCGTCCGTCGCGGCGACCACCGGGCGCGCATGAGCCACAGCGACGCGCAGCCGAGCCCGACTCCGCTGAACGCGGGTGAACCGGCCGGGCTCGGCGGCCACGGCGGCAATGTGACCCTGGTCGAGGGCGGCACCTTCTGCCTCTCGGACCGGCTCGGTGACGTGGAGCCGGGCAAACCGCAGGGTTTGTTCTTTCGTGACGCGCGGGTCATCTCGCGCTGGGAACTGCTGGTCGACGGCAAGAAGCCCGAGCCGCTGTCGGTGCTGAGCCCGGAGGCCTTCGCGGCGCGTTTCGTGCTGCGCAGGCCGCCCCAGGCGGGCATGGCCGACAGCACCCTGCTCGTGGTGCGCGACCGGCTCGTCGCCGAAGGCATGCACGAGGTGATCACTCTCGAGAACATGAGCCGCGAAGCCACCGCGGTCGTGCTCGAGGTGCACGTCGACGCCGACTTCGTCGACCTGTTCTCGGTGAAGGAGGGCCGTGCGGGCGGGCGCCGCGCGGAGATGACCACCGCCGACGGCGAACTGCTGCTGCACGACCGCGCCGACCTGGCGCGCGGGCTCGCCCTCACCTCGACGGTGGAGCCGATGGTGTTGCCCGGCACCATGATCTGGCGCATCGTCGTGCCCGCGGGTGGTCGCTGGCAGACCGAGATCGCGGCCCTGCCCGCGGGCGCGGCCCAGCGCCCGCCGATGCAGGGTTCGGTGGGCGAACGCTACCGGGCGAGCGAGCCGGTGAAGAAGATCCAGGCCTGGCGGGCCACGGCCACCGACATCACCAGCGATTCCCTGATGCTCAACCGGATACTGCGACGCAGCGAAAGCGATCTCGGCGCACTGCAGATCCACAGCGATTCCGGGACCGGCCGGCCGTTCGTCGCGGCGGGCGCGCCCTGGTTCATGACCCTGTTCGGCCGCGACTCCTTGCTCACCGCCTGGATGTCGCTGCCGCTGGAAACCGACCTCGCCCTCGGCACGCTGCAGCAGCTGGCCGAATTGCAAGGCGAGACAGTGGATCCTCTGGTCGAGGAGGAACCGGGCCGCATCATGCACGAGATGCGGCGTGGCCCGGCCGTCGGGCAGGTCCTCGGCGGCCAGATCTACTACGGCACGGTCGACGCCACCCCGCTGTTCGTGATGCTGCTCGCCGAATGTCTGCGCTGGGGCGCTGATCCCGCGTCGATCGCCACCCTGCTGCCCGCCGCCGACGCCGCCATCGGCTGGATCACCGATTTCGGTGACCGCGACGACGACGGTTTCGTCGAATACGTGCGCGCCACCGACCGTGGACTCATCAACCAGGGCTGGAAAGACAGCTTCGACGGCATCAATTTCGCGAGCGGCCAGCTCGCGCAGGCGCCGATCGCGCTGTGCGAGGTGCAGGGGTACGTCTACGCGGCGCTGCTGGCGCGCGCCGAACTCGCCGATGCCTTCGACGACGAACCGCTGGCCCGCAAGATGCGCGAACGCGCCGTCGCCTTGCGCACGAAATTCGCCGAGCAGTTCTGGCTACCCCAGTGTGGTTGGTACGCCGTGGCCTTGGACGGCAACAAGCGCCAGGTCGACGCGCTCACCAGCAACGCGGCCCACTGCCTGTGGTCGGGAATCGCCACCGACGAGCACGCCGAGATCCTGATCCGGCACCTGTCCTCGCCGGAGATGGACTCCGGCTTCGGTTTGCGCACACTGGCTTCCAACATGGGTGCCTACAACCCGATGAGCTACCACTGCGGTTCGGTGTGGCCGCACGACACGGCCATCGCGGTGGCGGGACTCATGCGGTATCAGCACGTGCCGGGCGCGATCGAACTGGCCACCCAGCTCTCGGCCGGGCTGCTCGACGCGGCAGCGGCTTTCGACGGCCGCCTGCCGGAGCTGTTCTGCGGTTTCCCCCGTGGACGCTTCGCCGCACCCGTGCCGTATCCCACCTCCTGCTCCCCGCAGGCGTGGGCCAGCGCCGCGCCGCTGCTGCTCATCCGCTCCTTCGTCGGCATCGACCCGGACGTCCCCGCCAAGACCCTGACGGTCCGTCCGCGCGTGCCCGCCTCGTGGGGCATCGTGCGCCTGGCCGATTTCCGGCTCGGCACCGACACGATCGACATGGAAGTGCGTGGCACCGAGATACTCACCGCGAGCCTGCCCGAGGGTTGGGAGCTGGTGATCGAATAGCGCGGCGATGCGCCGGGAACCCCCGTGGTGCCCGGCGCATCCGTTCAGCGCGACAGCGGGAACTGTTCGTCCAGTGCGAGATTGAGCTCGAGGATGTGCACGCGCGGTTCTCCGAGGAAGCCGAGCGTGCGACCGTGGGTGTGCGCGATGAGTACCGTGCGCACCTGCTCGGGGGAAATGCCGCGCGCCCGGGCCACCCGGTCGACCTGGATGGCGGCGTATTCAGGGGAGATGTGCGGGTCGAGGCCGCTGCCGCTCGCCGTCACCGCGTCGGCGGGCACCGCCGGGTGGGTCGGTGCGTCGCCGCGGACGGGAACGAGCACGCCCGTCGAGTAGTCCTCGCCGGTTCGCGCGCATTCCACCGCGACACCACGGAAGGTTGCGGTGAAGGGGCGCGTCGGACACGGCTCGTTGACGCTGACCACCCGCTCCGGCCGCGACACGTCACCGTCGGCATCGCGCGGACCGAGCACCGAGACAACCGCGCCCACACCGCTTTCCGTGCAGAACTGACGACGGCCGTCGACCCCCTCACGGTCGCCGACCTCCACGGAACGCGCGCAGACGGTGGTGAGCAGGCTGGTCCGGTCGGTTGTGTCGACGATGTCCTCCGGGCCGAGATTGCTCGCGGCGGAGGCGAGCGGGTCGTAGCCCTCGCCCGCCGCGGACGGACGGCTCTGGAAGTACTGCCCGAGGGCGGTGCCGTCGGCATCGGTGAACGACTGCCCGATCAGGCTCGAGCCCACCAGCCTCCCGTCCCGCTCGACGAGCGATCCGGCGGCTCGGTGATCCAGACCGGGCAGCTGGGCGATCGTGAAAACCGCGAGGGGATAGATGATTCCGGTGATCGCGGTGAGTACCAGGAGGGCACGCAGGGCGGCCAGGTGCTGGCGGAACCAGGTCGAAGTACGCATGTCAGGACATCCCGGGAAGGAGTTGGACGAACAGATCGATGGCTTTGATGCCGAGGAACGGCGCGACGATGCCACCCAGCCCGTAGACAGTCAGGTTGCGGCGCAACAGGACCGAGGCGCTGCTGGGCCGGTATCCGACACCGCGCAGAGCCAACGGGATGAGCGCGACGATGACGATCGCGTTGAAGATCACCGCCGACAGGATCGCCGACTGTGGACTGGCCAACCGCATGATGTTCAGCGCGTCCAGTCCGGGGAACAACGGCACGAACAGGGCCGGGATGATCGCGAAGTACTTGGCGATGTCGTTGGCGATGGAGAACGTGGTGAGCGCCCCACGGGTGATGAGCAGCTGTTTGCCGATCTCCACGATCTCGATCAGCTTGGTCGGATCCGAATCCAGATCGACCATATTGCCCGCCTCTTTGGCCGCCGAGGTGCCGGTGTTCATGGCCACGCCGACATCGGCCTGGGCCAGGGCGGGGGCATCGTTGGTGCCGTCGCCGGTCATCGCGACCAGGCGGCCCCCGTTCTGTTCCTTCTTGATGAGAGCGAGTTTGTCCTCCGGCGTCGCCTCGGCAAGGAAGTCGTCGACGCCCGCTTCGTCCGCGATCGCCTTGGCGGTCAACGGGTTGTCGCCGGTGATCATCACCGTGCGGATGCCCATCCGCCGCATTTCGTCGAAGCGTTCCCGCATGCCCTGTTTGACCACGTCTTTGAGGTGGACGACGCCGAGCACGCGGGCGGTGCCGCCGTCGACCTCACCGACCATCAGCGGTGTTCCACCGGACGCGGAAATACCGTCGACGATGGTGGGCGCTTCGGCCGGTACCGAACCGCCTTGCGCGCGAACCCATTCGGCGACGGCACCGGCCGCGCCCTTGCGCAGACGGCGCCCGTCGGCGAGATCGACGCCGGACATGCGGGTCTGGGCGGTGAACTCCACCCAGACGGCGCCCGGCAGTTCGCCCGCGCCGCGCTCGCGCAGGTTGAACACTTCCTTGGCGAGGACGACGATCGAGCGGCCCTCCGGGGTTTCGTCGGCCAGGCTCGACAACTGCGCCGCATCGGCCAGCTCGTCGTCGAGAACCCCTGGCACGGTGACGAATTCGGCGGCTTGACGGTTGCCGAGGGTGATGGTTCCGGTCTTGTCCAGCAGCAGCGTGTTCACATCGCCCGCCGCCTCCACCGCACGTCCCGACATGGCGAGCACATTGCGCTGCACCAGCCGGTCCATCCCGGCGATGCCGATCGCCGAGAGCAGGGCACCGATGGTGGTGGGGATCAGGCAGACCAGTAGCGACACCAGCACGATGCCGGTGATGCCGTCGCCGTCGAGCGCCAGGGTGTCGGCCACGCCCGGGTTGTTGGACTTCGAGAAGATCGCCAGCGGCTGCAAGGTCGCGACCGCGAACACGAAGATGATCGTCAGCGCGGCGAGCAGGATGTTCAGCGCGATCTCGTTGGGCGTGCGCTGCCGGTTCGCGCCTTCCACCAGAGCGATCATCTTGTCGATGAAACTCGCGCCGGGTTCCTGGGTGATGCGGACGACGATGCGGTCGGAGAGCACGGTGGTGCCGCCGGTGACCGCCGAACGGTCGCCACCTGATTCACGGATCACCGGCGCCGATTCACCGGTGATCGCGGATTCGTCCACCGACGCGATGCCCTCGACCACATCGCCGTCTCCGGGGATCACCTGGCCGGCCTCCACCACCACGAAGTCACCGCGACGCAGTGCAGGGGCGGCGACCCGCTCCTCGACGAGCGGGGCGCCCGGCACCCAGTCGGTGAGCCGACGGGCGACGGTGTCGGTCTTGGCCTTTCGCAGGCTCTCGGCCTGCGCCTTGCCGCGCCCCTCGGCGACGGCCTCGGCCAGATTCGCGAAGACCACCGTGAGCCACAGCCAGGCGACGACGGCCCAGGCGAACAACGACGGTTCGGCGACCGCCAGCACGGTCGACCACGCCGCGCCGATCTCCACGATCAGCATGACCGGGTTCTTCCAGAGGGTGCGCGGGTCGAGTTTGCGGATCGCCTCGGGCAGCGCCGTGCGCAACAACGTCGGGTCGAGGACGCCACCGGTGGGCCGCTCGGTGCGCGGGGAAGCGAGGGTGGGAACGGACATGTCAGTGGATTCCTTCGGCGAGCGGCCCGAGCGCGAGGGCGGGCAGGAAGGTGAGCGCGACCAGGATCACCGTCACCCCCACCACCAGGCCGACGAACTGCGGCCGGTGGGTGGGCAGGGTGCCGACGGAGGCGGGCGTGTGGCCCTGCGCGGCCAGCGAACCGGCCAGCGCGAGCACGACGATGATCGGGACGAACCGGCCGAGCAGCATGGCCAGCCCGAGCGCGGTGTTGAACCAGGTGGTGTTGCCGGACAGCCCGGCGAAGGCCGAACCGTTGTTGTTGGCGGCGGAGGTGAAGGCGTACAGCACTTCCGACAAGCCGTGCGGTCCGCTGTTGAGCATGCTGTCGCGCGGCCCGGGCAGGGCCGTCGAGACCGACGTCCCGACCAGCACGATCAGCGGGCTCACCAGGAAATATGTGGCAGCGAGCTTGATTTCGCGCGGCGTGATCTTCTTGCCGAGATATTCCGGTGTACGCCCGACCATCAGGCCCGCGACGAACACCGTGACGACGGCCAGGATCAGCATGCCGTAGAGGCCCGAACCCACCCCGCCCGGCGCGACCTCGCCCAGCTGCATGTTCACCATGGTCACCAGGCCACCGAGGCTGGTGTAGGAGTCGTGGAAGGAATTCACCGCACCGGTCGAGGTGAGGGTCGTCGCCCCGGCGAACACGGCCGAATCGGCCACGCCGAAGCGGGTTTCCACCCCTTCCATCGACGCACCGACGGCGGTGGGCACGGTTCCGTGGTGTTGCAACTGGAACATGCTGAGCAACGAAACACTCACCAGCGCGAGGGTTCCCATCACCGCGACGATCGCGTAGCCCTGCTTCGTGCTGCCGACCATGCGCCCGAAGGTGCGCGGCAGCGAGAACGCGATCAGCATCAGCGCGAAGATCTCCACGAAGTTCGTCCACGTGGTCGGGTTCTCGAACGGGTGCGCGGCATTGGCGTTGTAGAAACCGCCGCCGTTGGTGCCGAGTTCCTTGATCGCCTCCTGGCTCGCGACGGGACCGCCGGTGATCGTCTGCACGCCGCCGCCGAGTGTCTGCGCCACCTGGTCGTGCAGGTGGAAGTTCTGGATCACCCCGCCGGCCACCAGCACGACCGCGACGACAAACGCGAGCGGCAGCAGGATGCGCACGGTGCCGCGCACCAGGTCGACCCAGAAATTGCCGAGCTCACCGGTACGGTGGCGGGCGAAGCCACGGACCAGCGCGACGGCCACCGCCATACCCACTGCCGCCGACACGAAGTTCTGTACAGCCAACCCGGCCATCTGCACCAGGTGGCCCTGGGTCGACTCGCCGGAATAGTTCTGCCAGTTGGTGTTGGTGACGAAACTGGCGGCGGTGTTCCACGCCAGCGCCGGGGTCATCTCGGTGCCCGGATCGTTCAGATGCAGCGGCAGTGCGCCCTGAACCAGTTGGAAGAAGAACAAGCCGAGCACGCCGACGGCCGAGAAGGCCAGCACGCTGCGGGCGTACACCGGCCAGGTCTGCTCGACGTCGGGGTGCGCGCCGATCGCGCGGTAGATCAACCGCTCGGCACGGGAATGCCGCTCGCCGCTGTACACCCGGTACATGTAGTCACCGAGCGGCACATGCGCCAGTGCCAGCGCGAGCACAAGGGCCGCGAGGAAGACGATCCCCGCTGTTGTCGTGGTCACTAGAACCTCTCCGGGAAGAGCAGGGCCGCCACCATGAACACGGCGACACCCGCGGCGAGCACCAGACCGACCAGATTCGCGATCACAGCTTCTCCAGCCCGCGCTGGATCAGGCCCAGCAGGGCGAAGACCGCCACGGTGAGCACCGTGAACACCACCACAGACATGTCCGACCTCCTCGCGCCCCACCGTGGGGCGCCAAGCCGAGTCAAGGCCTTCGGATGGGTGACGCGGGCATTCCTTACGGATCCTTAGCGCGCTCCGGCGCCGCCTTTGCGGGTTGTTGACGGTGCCGCGGGCGATGATGAACCGGTGAAACGCGGTCGACTACGCATCTACCTGGGTGCCGCACCCGGCGTCGGCAAGACCTACGCCATGCTCGGTGAGGCACACCGGCGGCTCGAGCGTGGCCGCGACGTGGTGGCGGGCGTGGTCGAGACCCACGGGCGGGCGAAGACCGCCCAGCTGCTCGACGGGATCGAGCGGATCCCGCCGAAGGCGGTGCGTTACCGGGGCACCGAACTGCCCGAGCTCGATGTCGACGCGGTGCTCGCGCGCAGGCCCGCCGTGGTGCTCGTCGACGAACTCGCCCACACCAACGCGCCGGGCAGTGCGCACGAGAAACGCTGGCAGGACGTGGAGGCGATTCTGGACGCGGGGATCGACGTCATCTCCACGGTGAACGTGCAGCACCTCGAGAGCCTCAACGATGTGGTCGCCCAGATCACCGGCATCGAACAGCGCGAGACCGTACCCGACGCGGTGGTACGCGGGGCGGACCAGGTCGAACTCGTCGATCTGACGCCGGAAGCACTGCGGCGCAGGCTTTCCCACGGCAACGTCTACGCCGCGGACAAAGTCGACGCGGCCCTGCGGAACTACTTCCGGCCCGGAAACCTCACGGCCCTGCGCGAACTCGCGCTGCTGTGGCTGGCCGACCAGGTCGACGCGGCACTCGCGAAGTACCGGGCCGACCACGACATCACCGAGCTGTGGGAGGCGCGTGAACGCGTGGTCGTCGCGGTGACCGGTGGTCCCGAATCGGAGACCGTGGTGCGCCGGGCCGGGCGGATCGCCTCGAAATCCAGCGCGGAACTCGTTGTGGTGCATGTGGTCCGGGGCGACGGTCTGGCCGGAGTGTCCGCGCAACGGCTGGCGCGGCTGCGCGAACTCGCCGCCGCGCTCGGCGCCTCGCTGCACACCGTCACCGGCGACGACGTGCCGACCGCCCTGCTGGAATTCGCGCGCGAGGTCAACGCCACCCAGCTGGTACTCGGCACCTCGCGGCGCTCGCGCTGGGCCCGGATGCTCGACGAGGGCATCGGCTCCACCGTGGTGCAACGCTCCGGCAAGATCGACGTGCACATGGTGACCCACGAGGAAGCCAACCGTGGGGTCCGGCGCAATCCGCTGCGGACGCGCCAGCCCGTGGTCGCCTGGGTGGCTGCCCTGCTCGTGCCCACGCTGGTGAGCGTGCTCTGCTGGGCGGTGCTCGACCGGCATCTGCAACTCGGTGGGCTCAGCGCGATGTTCTTCGTCGGGGTCGTCGCGGTCGCGTTGCTCGGTGGGGTGCTGCCCGCGATCGCCTCGGCCCTGCTGTCGGGACTGTTGCTGAACTGGTTCTTCACCACGCCGCGCTACAGCCTCACCATCGCCGAACCGGACAACTTCGTCACCGTGGTCGTGCTGTTGATCGTCGCGGTGGCGGTGGCGGCGCTCGTCGACCTCGCCGCGAAGCGAACCAGGCAGGCGCGCAAGGCCTCCCGCCAGGCCGAGCTGCTCACCTTGTTCGCGGGCGCGGTGCTGCACGGCGCCGATCTGCCGCGTCTGCTCGAACAGGTCCGCGAGGTCTACGGGCAACGCGCGGTGAGCCTGCGCTGCGGTGACGAAGTGATCGCCTCGGTCGGAGCCGACCCGCCGCATCGGGTCGCCGACGCGGAGACCGCGATCGAAGCGGGCGACGCGACCAGCATGCTGCTGCTGGCCGGGCATCCGCTCGATCCGGGGGAGCGGCCCGTGCTCAACGCGGTGGCGAACCAGGCCGTCGGCTTGGTGCGTCAGCAGCGACTCACCGAAGAGGCGGGGGCGGCGGCCGCGCTGCTCGAAGCCGACCGGTTGCGACGCGCGTTGCTGTCGGCGGTGAGCCACGACCTGCGCACACCGCTGGCCGGGGCCAAGGCGGCGGTGTCGAGTCTGCGCAGCGACGACGTGGAATTCTCGCCCGAGGACACCGGCGAGCTGCTCGAGGCCATCGAGGAATCCGTCGACCAGCTCACCGCCCTCGTCGGCAACCTGCTGGATTCGTCGCGACTGGCGGTCGGGGTGGTCACCCCGCAGACGCGGCAGGTGTATCTGGACGAGGCGGTGCATCGGGCGCTGGTCAGCGTGGGGATGGGCACGAGGGGGCTACGGCGCGCGGCGATGGACCGGGTGACGGTGGAGGTGGGTGAGAACTCGGTGTCGGCCGACAGCGGATTGCTCGAACGAGTGCTGGCGAATCTGCTGGACAACGCCCTGCGCCACGCCGGACGCGACACGCCCGTACGCGTGACCGCCGACCGCGTCGGTGACCGGGTCGTCGTCGCGGTCGTCGACACCGGGCCGGGCGTGCCCGCGGGCAGCGAGGAGCACCTGTTCGAACCGTTCCAACGGCTCGGGGACCGCGACAACACCACCGGCGTCGGCCTCGGACTGTCGGTGGTCCGCGGCTTCGCCGAGGCCATGGGCGGTACCGTCCACGCCGAACCCACGCCCGGCGGCGGACTGACAGTACTGCTCGACCTGCCTGCCGGTGCGTCTGCTTCGACCGCCCCCGCCGCGCGACGAGGAAAGTGAGGACATGAGCAACTCATCGGGGACGGACGCGCCGCCGCCAGGCGAGTCGCGGTCGACCGGGTCCGCCACCCGCGTGCTCGTGGTCGACGACGAACCGCAGATCGTGCGCGCGCTGCGGATCAACCTGTCGGTGCGCGGGTACGAGGTGTTCACCGCGGGCAACGGCGCCGCCGCGTTGCGCGTAGCCGCGGAGAAGCAGCCACACGTGGTCATCCTCGACCTCGGCCTGCCCGATCTGGACGGGATCGAGGTGCTGGCCGGGCTGCGCGGGTGGACCTCGGCACCGGTGATCGTGCTTTCGGCGCGCACCGATTCGGCCGACAAGGTGGAGGCGCTCGACGCGGGCGCCGACGACTACGTCACCAAGCCGTTCGGGATGGACGAACTGCTGGCCCGGCTGCGGGCGGCGGTCCGGCGCGGTGCGGGGGCGGCCGACGAGGCGGAACCGGTGGTCGTCACCGACTCCTTCACCGTCGACCTGGCCGCCAAACAGGTCACCAAGAACGGCGCACCCGTCCACCTGACCCCCACCGAATGGGGAATGCTGGAGATGCTGGTCCGCCATCGCGGAAAACTGGTGGGCCGCAAGGAATTACTACGCGAGGTATGGGGCCCGGCCTATGCCACCGAAACCCACTACCTGCGGGTCTACCTCGCCCAGCTGCGCCGCAAACTCGAGGACGACCCCGCCCACCCCCGCCACCTGCTCACCGAACCAGGTATGGGCTACCGTTTCCAAGAATGACAGTCGGCTCGTGATTTCGTCAGCACATGGTAACTCGTCGGGCACGTTCGTCACTCGAGCCCCATTCACGCAGGTCCGGTACGTGACCTTCGTGGCACTTGCCGGTCGGCATGAGTCGCGGGGAGGCGGGCATGCCAGGATCAGATCCATGGCAGTTGAGCAGAACGCACCCGTGACCACCGCGCCCGTCGAACTGTGGGTCGAGCGCACCGGAACCCGGGCCTACACCGGACGCAGCAACCGTGGCGCCGAGGTACTGATCGCCTCGCAGGGTGTGCCCGGCGCGTTCACCCCCGGTGAGCTGCTGAAGATCGCCCTCGCCGCGTGCACCGGGCTCAGCTCCGACCTGCCGCTCTCGCGTCGCCTCGGCGACGACTTCGACGCGACCATCCGTGTCTCCGGCGACGCCGACCGCGAGAACGAGCTGTACCCGCAGCTCGACGAGGTGTTCGAGCTCGACCTGTCCGAACTCGACGAAGAGGCCCGCGAACGGCTGCTCGTCACCGTGCAGCGCGCCGTCGACAAGGTGTGCACCGTCGGCCGCACACTCAAGGCGGGCACCAAGGTGACCTTGAACTTCGACATCGACGCCTGACCCCGAGGAGCCGCTGTGACCGAACCTGTCCGACTGTCCGCGTGGGTCCACGGGTACGTCCAGGGTGTGGGTTTCCGCTGGTGGACACGCTCGCGTGCACTGGAACTCGGTCTCACCGGGTACGCGCGCAACCACGCCGACGGACGGGTCCACGTGGTGGCCGAGGGACAACGAACCTCGGGCGAGAAGTTGCTGGAACTGCTACGGTCCGGCAAGGCGCCTGGGCGGGTCGACCTGGTTGTGGAAAGCTGGGAGCCCGCGCGCGGTGACATGACCGGATTCGAGGAGCGGTAGAAGTGACTTCGGGGGTTAGGCGGCAGTGAACACACACAACCCTGGTTCGCCCGACCAGCCGGACGAGCCGGGCGGATCCTCGCCCTGGACCCCGCCCGACTCCGGCGCGACCCCGCCGGAACAACCCGCGGGCACGCCGCCCACCTGGCCTCCGCCACCACAACAACCGCCGCAACCACGTCCCGGCCGGGTGGCCAGGCAGGAACCGGGCCGCACCCAGCCCCGCCCGCCGACGGTCGCCGAGGCACGGGCGCGCGAGAAGGCACGCAGACAGGCCGAGCAGGCCGAACGGGCCGCCGCCGAAGCCGCAGAAGCCAAGCGCCGCACCAGGAAACGGGTGATGATCGGCGGTGTCGCCGTGGTCGGTGTCGCGGCCCTCGTCGGCGGCGGCTACCTCGCCTACCGGGCGGTCAACGCGCCAGAACAGGTCACCGCCTCCTGCGTGCAGATCGACCAGAACGGCCAGGAGGTCGTCGTCCCGGACGAGCACTGCGGTGACGGCAAGACCAACTTCCGCAGCGACAGCTCCGGTGGCATGGGCAGCCTGATCCTGCTCGGCTGGCCGCAGTACCGCTACCACTACGGCGGCAACGCCACCATCGGCCGGCCGCCGAGCGGGGGCACCTCGGTGAAACCGCGCAACGCCGAGATCAAGACCAAGTCCGGCACCACCGTTCAGCGCGGTGGCCTGGGCAGCAAGTCCGGTGGGAGTGGGTCTTAGTGCGACGTGTCGCGAGTACGCCCCGGCCGGGCTGGCAGCAGATCATCGAGAGCCAGGGACTCGTCTACGGCGTGCCCGGCCGCGATGCCAGCGGTCAGCCACGGCCCTACTGGGACGAATCGGTGCACTACGAATTCTCGATGGACGAGATCCTCGCGCTGGAAGCCGATGTGGAACTGCTGCAGTCGATGTGTCTGCACGCGGCCGAACACGTGGTGCTCACCGAGCGGTACGCCGATTTCGGCCTGCCCGAATGGAGTTGGGGCCCGATCGCCGAATCCTGGCGGCGCAGCGACCCTTACGTGTACGGCCGGTTCGATCTGCGCTACGACGCACGCCGTCCTGCCAAACTGCTCGAGTACAACGCCGACACCCCCACCTCGCTGCTCGAGGCGGCCATCATCCAATGGCACTGGTTGCAGCAGGTGTATCCCGGTGGCGACCAGTGGAATTCACTGCACGAGAAGCTGGTCGAGCGCTGGGGCGAGCTGCGTGACGTGCTGCCCGGCACCGAACTGCACTTCACCTGGTCGGGTGCCGACGCCACCGGCGAGGACAACGTCACCACCGCCTACATGCAGGAAACCGCCGCCGAAGCGGGCTTCGACACCGTCGCGTTGCCGATCGAGGAGGTCGGGTTCGACACCGAACTCGGCCGCTTCGTCGACCTCGCCGAGGCGCCGATCGAATCGATCTTCAAGCTGTACCCCTGGGAGTGGATCCTCGACGACGACTTCGGCAAGCGTGTCGTCGCGAGCATCCCGCAGACCGCCTGGATCGAACCACTGTGGACCACCCTGCTGAGCAACAAGGCGCTGCTGGCGATCCTGTGGGAGATGTATCCCGGCCACCCGAACCTGTTGCCCGCCTACCTCGACGACCCGCACGAGCTCACCGAATACATCCGCAAACCCAAGCTCGGCCGCGAAGGCGCCAACATGACCATCGTCGGTCCCGGCATGGAGACCGCGACCGGTGGCGTGTACGGCGCCGAGGGCTTCGTCTACCAATTGCTCGACCCGCTCCCGGAATTCGACGGCATGCGTCCCGTGCTCGGGGCGTGGGTCGTCGGTGACAACGCCGCCGGGCTCGGTATCCGCGAGACCGCGGGCCTCATCACCGATGACGGCGCCGCGTTCGTCCCGCACCGCATCGTCGACTGACCACAACACTGTTTCGAAAGGACCACGATGACCGCCCTCGCCCTGGAATCGGGTTATTGGAGTGCGCTCGGTGAAGGCGTCGGCGCCATCATCCTGTACTGCCTGATCGGCCTGATCCTGATGCTGATCGGCTTCTTCGCCATCGACCTGACCACCCCCGGCAAGCTGCGCGACCTGGTGATCGCGGGCAAGCCCAACGCGATCATCGTCTCGGCCGCGGGCATGATCAGCATGGCGTTCATCGTCGTGTTCGCGGTGCTGGCCACCGATCCGGGCGCCAAACTGACCCAGGGACTGATCACCGCGGTCGTGTTCGGTCTGGTCGGCATCGTCGCGCAGGTGATCTCGGTGCGCGTGGTCGAGAAGGTCACCGGCATCGACATCGGCCGCACCCTGCACGCCGACACCTACACCCCCGAGGTCCTCGTCGTGGCCGCCGCCCACTTCGCTCTGGGCCTCGTGGTGGCCTTCGCCATCCTCTAGTGCGGGTTGATGTGCTTCATCTGCTTCTGTAGCTGACGCAGGTGGGTGGCCGAGCCCGGCTGGGCCTCCCAGCCGGTGATCACGCGGAACAGCAGGACCGCGCCCCACGGGCCGATCACCCACATCGGCCAGAAGTAGGTGAGTTCGCCTGCGGTCAGGGAGATCAGGCCCCAGATGACCAGCACGATGATGCTCACGCCGAGCCAGCTGCCCGCTTCGATGCGCTGCCACACGGGGATGCGCGGCGCCTGCTTCGGTGGGGTGGCGGGCTGCTTGTCCGGGAGGGCCGGCAGGTCCGACAGGACGAGGGCGAGGTCGTCGCGGGTGGTGGTCGCGTAGACCTTCGCGACGCGCTGGTCGTACTCGGCCAGATCGAGCCTGCCGTCGGCCAGGTGGGTGCTCAACTGGGCCACGATCGCATTGCGCTCGGCATCGGACGCGCGCGTGCCGGGGGTGATGTCCATACCGACAACCTCTCGTTCACCAAACACAGTGATCTGCTGGTACCAAGCGTCCACCCTCCACTGTGTAATGTCAACCCTTCGTCCGCCGACCGGCCGGAGGTTCACGGCGCCACGACGGCGATCGGCTAGGCTCACGCGAGCACACGGGCGGCAACACAGCCCGGTGCGATGTTCCAACCGCAGGCCGCGTGTCTTGCCCTCTCGCACCTAGGTCTGGCCAGAACTCCCGGAGAGGCGGGTGGCGTTGCATCTGAAGAGCTTGACGCTGAAAGGGTTCAAGTCTTTCGCGTCCGCAACCACGTTGCGCTTCGAACCCGGCATCACCTGTGTCGTCGGGCCCAACGGGTCGGGCAAGTCCAATGTCGTCGACGCGCTCACCTGGGTGATGGGCGAGCAGGGCGCCAAGGCGCTGCGCGGCGGCAAGATGCAGGACGTCATCTTCGCCGGGACCAGCGGACGTGCACCCCTCGGGCGTGCCGAGGTGACGCTGACGATCGACAACTCCGACGGCGCGCTGCCCATCGACTACGCCGAGGTGTCCATCACCCGCCGCATGTTCCGCGACGGCGCGGGCGAATACGAGATCAACGGCAGCAGCTGCCGCCTGATGGACGTGCAGGAACTGCTGTCGGACTCCGGTATCGGGCGCGAGATGCACGTGATCGTCGGACAGGGTCAGCTCTCGGCGATTCTCGAGTCGCGGCCTGAGGACCGGCGCGCGTTCGTCGAAGAGGCCGCGGGCGTGCTCAAGCACCGCAGGCGCAAGGAGAAGGCGGTCCGCAAGCTCGACGCGATGCAGGCCAATCTCGCCCGCCTCACCGACCTCACCACCGAATTGCGCCGCCAGCTCAAACCGCTCAGCAGGCAGGCCGAGGTGGCGCGGCGCGCCCAGACCGTGCAGGCCGACCTGCGCGACGCCCGGCTGCGCCTGGCCGCCGACGACCTGGTGACCCGGCGCGGCGAACTCGAGTCGCAGCTGAGCAAAGAGGCCTACGCGCGCGAGCAGCAGATCACCGTGCAGTCCGAGCTCGATGCCGCCAATGCCGCACTTGCCCAGCAGGAGTTCCAGTTGTCGCGGCTGAGCCCGAGCGCCGAGGCGGCCGCGCAGACCTGGTTCCAGCTCTCCGCGCTGGCCGAGCGCGTCAACGCGACCATCCGCATCGCCGCCGATCGCGCCCGCAACCTGCACACCGAGGCACCCGTGGGCACCGGCCGCGACCCAGAACAGCTCGAAGCCGAGGCCGACCGGATCGAGGCCGAGGAAGCCGAGCTGCGGTACGCGGTGGAGATGGCCGCCGAAACCCTCGAGGCTGCGCGGGAAGCGCTCGCCGACCGTGAACACGCCGCCAAGGCCGCCGAGCAGGCACACTTGGCCGCTGTGCGGGCCATCGCCGACCGTCGCGAAGGGCTGGCGAGGCTCTCGGGTCAAGTGGAGACGCTGCGCACCCGCGCGCAGTCTGTGGACGCTGAAATCGCGCGGCTCTCGGTCGCCATCGCCGATGCCCGGCACCGCGGCGAGGCCGCCCAGGCCGAATACGACACCGTGCAGGACGAACTCGGCGAACTCGACGCGGGGGAGAAGGGGCTCGACGCCCAGCACGAACACGCCGTCGCCGCCTTGGAACTGGCCGACGAACGGGTGCGTGAACTGCGCGAGCAGGACCGCGAGGCGAGCAAACTAGTCGCCCGGCTCGGTGCGCGCATCGAAGCGCTGGAGATGAACCTGGCCCGTAAGGACGGTGCCGCCTGGCTGCTCGAACACGGTGTGAGCGGCGTCGGCGACCGGCTGTCGGGCCTGTTGCGCGTGGAAGCGGGATTCGAAGCCGCCCTCGCCGCCTTGCTCGGCCCGCTGGCCGACGCGATCACCGCCGACACCGCCGCGGCCGCCGATGCGGCTGTGCGCGAGCTGCGAGCGGGTGACGGTGGTCGGGTGGCATTCGTCTTCGCCACCGCGAGTTCGGCCTCGTCCGCTGCTGAGAGCGGCTCGTCGGCGGGCCCGGCTGTGACGCGCGCTCTTGCCGATGCCGGGGGTAGTTCGGTGGGGTCGGGTCGAGGTCGTGCGCTCTCGGCAGACGCCGAGCGTGCGCCGCTGCCCGGAGGGGCCAGGTGGCTCGCTGATGTTGTGGACGGTGCCGCGCAGGTGCGGTCCGCGTTGGCCGCGCTCACCGCAGGTGTTGTAGTCGTTGACGATCTGGCAGCTGCCACGGCGCTGGCCGCTGAGCGACCGGAACTGCGGGTCGTCACCCGTGACGGTGACCTGGCCGGGTCGGGGTGGGTCATCGGCGGTTCCGAGCGGATGCCGAGTCAGCTCGAGATCCAGGCCGACATCGACGCCGCCACCGCCGAATTGGCTGCCGCGCAGCGCCGCGCCGAGGAGCTCGAGGCCGCGCTGGCCGGTGCGCTCGCGGAGCAGACCGATCGCAAAGAGGCCGCCGACCACGCGCTGATGGCGCTGCACGAATCCGATCAGGCGCTGCTGGCCATCTACGACCGGCTCGCCCGGGTGGGGCAGACCGCGCGCGCCGCGCAGACCGAAGGCGAACGACTCACCGCCCAGCGCGCCGAGGCCGAAGCGACCAGGGAGAAGTCCCTCGCCTCCCTCGCCGAGCTCGAGGACCGGCTGCGCCACGCCGAAACCGAGCACGACGACAGCGACGACAGCTACGGCACCGCCGGTACAGAGACCGCTGGACGGGCCCGCGAGGAAGCCGCCGCTGCGCTCGCCGAGGCACGGACCATGGAGGTCGAGGCACGGCTGGCGGTGCGCACCGCCGAGGAGCGGGCGGAATCCGTTCGGGGCAAAGCGGATTCGTTGCGTCGCGCCGCACGTGCCGAGCGGGAGGCGCGGGCGCGGGCCGAACGGGCGCAGGCCGCGCGGAGGCAGGCGGCCGCCGTCGCGGCGGCGGTGGCCGAGTCCGGTGCCAAGATCGCGAAGGAACTCGAGCAGGTGGTGGCTGCGGCCGCCGCTCGGCGCGACGAATTGGTCCGGCGCCGTGGGGAAGTCGCGTCGGCCGTGGAGCAGGTCAAGGAACGGGCGCGCGCCCTGAACACCCAACTGGCCCAGCTCACCGACGCCGTGCACCGCGACGAGGTGGCCAAAGCCCAAGCGGCGCTGCGCATCGAACAGCTCGAGACCACCATCTCCGAACAGTTCGGCATCGCGCTGGCCGATCTCGTCGCCGAATACGGTCCCGACGTGCCGCTGCCGCCGTCGGCGCTGGAGATGCAGGAATACGAGGACGCCAAGGAACGCGGCGAGCAGGTCACCGCGCCGCAGCCGATGCCCTACGACCGCGCCACCCAGGAGCGCCGCGCCAAACGCGCCGAGAAGGACCTCGCCACCCTCGGCAAGGTGAATCCCCTTGCGCTGGAAGAGTTCGCGGCGCTCGAGGAACGCTACAACTTCCTGGCCACCCAGCTCGAGGACGTCAAGAACGCCCGCAAGGACCTCCTCGACGTGGTCGCCGAGGTCGACGCCCGCATCCTGCAGGTGTTCACCGAGGCGTATGCCGATGTGGAACGCGAGTTCGTCGGGGTGTTCGCCAAACTGTTCCCCGGCGGTGAGGGCCGACTCGTGCTCACCGACCCGACCGACATGCTCACCACCGGCATCGAGGTCGAGGCCCGGCCGCCGGGCAAGAAGGTCAAGCGGCTGTCGCTGCTCTCCGGTGGCGAGAAGTCGCTGACCGCCGTGGCGCTGCTGGTCGCCATCTTCCGCGCCCGCCCCTCCCCGTTCTATGTGATGGACGAGGTGGAGGCCGCCCTGGACGACACCAACCTGCGCCGCCTCATCGGCCTGTTCGAACAGCTGCGGGAGAAGAGCCAGCTGATCGTCATCACCCACCAGAAGCCGACCATGGAGATCGCCGACGCCCTCTACGGCGTGAGTATGCGCGGCGACGGCATCACCCAGGTGATCTCCCAGCGGCTCACCCGTGCCGCCGCCCCGGTCGAGGCGTCCGCTCCGGCCTGACGATCACGCCGTCAAGTCCATCTGGGCGGCGATGCGGTCGGCGCCGCCACGGGCCAGCCAGTCCGGCAGGCTCGTCAGGCCCGGGTGGAGGGTGCGCAGGGCAGTCAGATCAGCGTGCCAGCCACCGGTTTCGCGGATGAGCCGCCAGGTGTTGGCGAGCTGGGGTCCGATCGCCGCGGCCTCGGCTTCGGTGACCTCGCGGTAGTGGATCGGGCGGCCGGTGGCGACCGAGATGGCGGCGGCCGCCTCGATGGGCGTGATCGCCTCGCCGGCCAGCTCCAGTTCACGACCGTGCCAACCGTCCGGGTCCGCGAACGCGAGCGCGGCGAAGGCGGCGATGTCGTCGAGCGCGATCATCTGCAACGGACGGTCGGCCGGGAACAGGTGGCGGTGCTCCCCACCTGCCCGGATGCCGTCCACCGGCGAGCCGTTCATCAGGTAGTTCTCCATGAACCGCACCGGCCGCAACAGGGTGTAGCGCAACCCCACCGCGCGGATCGCGGCCTCGATCCGGCGCTTGCCCTCCTGCCCCCACGACTCGGCCGGGCCCATGGTGGCGATTCCGGAGAACACGAGCTGGTCGACATCGGCAGCGCGGGCCGCCTCGATCATGGCGATACCGCGGCGGGCTTCGTCACCCGCGGTCCACCCGCTCGGCCCGTAGTCGGCGGGCGGGATGAGGAATACGGCCCGAGTGCCCTTCGCCGCGACGCGCAGCGAGGCAGGGTCGTCGAAGTCCCCGACGACCAGTTCGGCACCCGCCTCGGCCAGGTCGCGCGCGGCGGGGGAGTGCGGGTCACGCACGAGCGCGCGAACCCGGTGGCCGTCGGCGAGCAGCTTGCGGGCGGTGACGCCACCCTGCTTGCCGGTGGCGCCGGTGATCAGGACGGGAAGTGCTGACGTCATGGCGGAGGAGCTCCGTTTCGTGATCGATCCTGTGTCTACAATCGGGTCGGTCGACCCGTATTGCGGACGGTACGGGCGCGACGACCGGGTATGCCACGTCCGAAGTGGGAAAGGCGTAACGAAATGACGGTCCCTAACGGCACGGAACCGGCGGTGCGGGCCGACGCGCGCCGCAACCGGGCACTGATCCTGGCGGCCGCCCAGCGTGCCCTGGCCGAACGCGGCACCAGCGTCTCGCTGATGGAGGTGGCCCGCCGCGCCGGTGTCGGCGCGGGCACTGTCCACCGCCATTTCCCCACGAAGACCGCGCTGCTGGAAGCGGTCATGCAGGAGCGGGTCGACGGTCTGGCGGCGCTGGCCGCCGAACACCTGACCGATCCGGATCCCGGCGCGGCCTTCTTCGCCCTGTCCACCCATGTGATCGTGACGACGCCGGGCAACAAAGACCTCTGCGACCTGGTGCAATCCGACGACGGCTGGCCTCGTGCGCTGCTGCGTGGCGCGGGCGAGCGTTTCCACCGTGCCCTCGGTGCGCTGCTCGTCGCGGCCCAGCGTCAGGGCGCGGTGCGCGCGGAGGTGACTGTCACCGACGTGCTTGACATCTTCACCGGATGCGTTGCGATCCAACGCCATCGGCAGACCGGAGATCCCGTCGCACCGGCCGTCGCGCTCATCCTCGACGCGTTACGGACGCCGTCCTCGGCCGTAACGGAACTCGCGAAAACCGACCGTGACGAAACGGCGAGACGTAGCGAAAGCCCGGCGCCGTGCCCCGTCTGCCGAGCACCGGTCCACCGGCCGACGATCGGCAGACCGGCTCGCTACTGTTCCCCGGCCTGCCGTCAGAAAGCCCACCGGCTCCGCAGCTCGTCGAACTCCCCGCGGCTGCGCCGCGCGTGAGCGTCTACAGCAGGTCGCTGACGTCGTCGGGGACGTCGACTGCGTATTTGCGCAGGATGTCCATCGAGATGACCTCGAGGGCATTCTCGTGGGTCGCGGCCAGGACCACCGGCGCGGCGACACCGTCCTCGTGGGCGTGCAGCCACCGGACCGCGACCACGCACCAGCGGTCGCCCGGCTGCAGGCCGGGGAAGTTGTTCTCCGGGCGCGGGGTGCTGAGGTCGTTGCCGATGGATGCCTGATGTTCCAGGAATTCCGCCGTCACCACGGTGCACACGGTGTGGCTGCCGAGATCCTCCGGACCGGTGCTGCAGCAGCCGTCCCGGTAGAAGCCCGTGAGAGGATCGGTGCCGCACTCTTCCAGCGGCCCCCCAAGCACGTTTCGATCGGTCACTCCGCCGATCCTATGGGTGAAACGCCAGAAGTTCCGCAGGACAACGAATCTGTAGTGTTTCCGCCGGTCGGCGAACACCTCCGAAACCCACGCCCGACCCGCCGGGACGACGCCGCCGACGTGCCGCGACGAGGCAGCCGAATAGACTCGGCCGAGTGAGTTCGCAAGCGTGGATCCTGATCGCCGCGATCGCCGCCGTGCTGCTGGTGGCGCTCGTCGCGGGTTTCGTCCTGTACAAGCGCCGCCAGATTTCGCTGGCGCCGCCCGAGCCGGACAAGGAGTTGACGGACCGCTCCGGTGGTTACACGGCGTCCGGCGGATTCAGTTTCACCCAGGGCGGGTCGACGGCTACCGCGCCGCGTCCGGAACCCCTGCCGCGCGTCGAGCGCACCGACACCGAGGGGCAACCGCACGTCGGTGACGACGCCGCCGTCCCCCGCGACGCCCCGCGCCGCAATATCACCGATGTGCCGCTGCCCGAGGGCGACGTATCGGTCGAGGAGCCGGTGGTCGTCCCGGACGACGCCTCCTCGCTCACGACTCCGGTAGCGCCCACCGAACCCGCGCCGGACACCACACCCACGACGGCCCCGCCCGCCGAAACCGCGCCTACCGACACCGCGCCGACGACCGACGCGCCTACCGAGGTCGCCCCGACCGACACGCCGAAGACCGCGCCGAAGACCACTCCGGCCGACACCGCGCCACCGGTCACTCCTGCTCCGGCACCCGAAGCGCCGAGCCCCGCCCCGGCCCAGCCCGAGGTCGCCACCGAGATCGAGGAGATCGACCCGACCACCGGTCGCCTCGTCCGCCTGCGCGGTCGCCTCGCCCGCTCGCAGAACGCCGTCGGCAAGAGCCTGCTCGGCCTGCTCGGCGGCGGTGACCTCGACGAGGACTCCTGGGAGGAGATCGAGGACACCCTCGTCCTCGCCGACATCGGCACCGCGAGCACCGCCGCCATCGTCACCCGGCTGCGCGAGGAGATGGCCGCGCGCAGCGTGCGCACCCCCGAACAGGCCCGCGCCGCCCTGCGTGACGTGCTCATCGAGGCGCTGCGCCCCGAACTCGATCGGTCCATCCACGCGCTGCCGCACGGCGACAAACCGGCCATCCTGCTGGTCGTCGGCGTCAACGGCACCGGCAAGACCACCACCACCGGCAAGCTCGCCCGCGTGCTCGTCGCCGACGGCCGCCGGGTCCTGCTCGGCGCCGCCGACACCTTCCGCGCCGCCGCCGCCGACCAGCTGCAGACCTGGGGCGAACGGGTCGGGGCCGAGACCGTGCGCGGCAAGGAAGCCGCCGACCCCGCCGCCGTCGCCTTCGACGCGGTGACCGCGGGCATCGACCGCGGTGTCGACGCGGTGCTCATCGACACCGCGGGTCGCCTGCACACCAAGACCGGCCTGATGGACGAACTGGGCAAGGTCAAGCGCGTGGTGGAGAAGAAGGCCGAGGTCGACGAGGTGCTGCTGGTCCTCGACGCCACCGTCGGCCAGAACGGACTGATGCAGGCGCGCGTGTTCGCCGACGTCGTCGACATCACCGGTGTGGTGCTCACCAAACTCGACGGCACCGCCAAGGGCGGCATCGTGTTCCAGGTGCAGCACGAACTCGGTGTTCCGGTGAAGCTCGTCGGCCTGGGCGAGGGCGCCGACCATCTGGCCCCGTTCGAACCGAGCGCCTTCGTCGACGCCCTGCTCGGCGGCACTTCCTAGCACTACGACACTGCCCGCCCGGTCACCGCGAACCGGGCGGGCAGTGCTGTGTCCAGGGCAGGTACGCACCGGCGACCCGCCGCGCGAACGGGCGGCAAACCGCACCTGCGTCCCGACCTCACGGTGAGCTGCCAAGCTGTGGCGAAACTCGCGAAACCTGGTGGCAACACAAGTGGCCGATCCGTTCACGCAGGTGAAACACCACAGCTCAACGGATGAAACACCAAGTCGCGACCCTTCTGTACAGGTCCTTTTTGCCGTCATCGGCGAGGCCCGAGATGAGGAGGAAGACAAGGTGGCATTTCCATTGATCGGTACACCGGATACCGGTGATACCGCTTGGATGCTGGCGTCGGCAGCGCTCGTGCTGTTGATGACGCCGGGTTTGGCGTTCTTCTACGGCGGCATGGTCCGTGGCAAGAACGTGCTGAACATGATCATGATGAGCGTCTCGGCCATGGGGCTGGTCACCGTCCTGTGGTGTCTATACGGGTTCTCCATGGCGTTCGGCGAGGACAAGGGCAACCTGGTCGGTGACCCGCTCCAGTACTTCGGTCTGAAGAGCATCTTCGGTGGCACCGCCGCCGATTCCCCGGGCATCCCGCTGTTCACCGCGACCCCGGAGGACCCGACGGCCCCGATCACCTCGGGTATCCCGCTCACGGTCTTCGTAGCCTTCCAGCTCATGTTCGCGATCATCACGGTCGCCCTCATCTCGGGTGCGGTCGCCGACCGCCTGAAGTTCGGTTCGTGGCTCGTCTTTGCCGGAATCTGGGCCACCGTCGTCTACTTCCCCGTCGCCCACTGGGTGTTCGCCTTCGACGGCTACACCGCCGAGGCCGGCGGCTGGATCGCCAACAACCTCAAGGCCATCGACTTCGCCGGTGGTACCGCCGTCCACATCAACGCCGGCGCCGCCGGTCTGGTGCTGTGCCTGATCCTCGGCAAGCGCAAGGGCTGGCCCAAGACCCCGTTCCGTCCGCACAACCTGCCGTTCGTGATGCTCGGTGCCGGTCTGCTGTGGTTCGGCTGGTACGGCTTCAACGCCGGTTCGGCCCTCGGCGCCAACGGTATCGCCGGCGCCACCTTCCTCACCACGACCATCGCCACCGCCGCCGCGATGATGGCCTGGCTGCTCGTGGAGAAGATCCGCGACGGTCACCCCACCTCCCTCGGCGCCGCCTCGGGCATCGTCGCGGGTCTGGTCGCCATCACCCCGGCGTGTTCCTCGGTGAACGTGATCGGTGCCCTGGCCATCGGTGTCGTCTCGGGTGCGCTGTGCGCCCTCGCCGTCGGCCTGAAGTTCCGCTTCGGCTTCGACGACTCGCTCGACGTGGTCGGCGTCCACCTGGTCGGTGGTCTGGTCGGCACCCTGATGGTCGGTCTCGTCGCTACCAGCGAAGCCCCGGCGGGCGTCGCCGGCTTGTTCTACGGTGGTGGGGTCGAGCAGTTGAAGCTGCAGGCTGTCGGTGCCTTCGTGGTTCTGGCCTACTCGCTGGTCGCCACGGCCGTCATCGCGTACGCGATCAAGTTCACGATCGGCCTGCGCGCCAGTGAAGAGTCCGAGGCCGCGGGCCTCGACGAGTCCGAGCACGCGGAAACCGCTTACGATTTCGCTGCTGTGGGTGGCACGGCACGCTCGCTCGTCAAGGAGGCATGACGAACATGAAACTGGTTACGGCAATCGTCAAACCGTTCACGCTCGAAGACGTCAAGACCGGGCTGGAACAGGCAGGCGTGCTCGGCATGACCGTCAGCGAAGTCCAGGGCTACGGCCGCCAGAAGGGGCACACCGAGGTCTACCGAGGTGCGGAGTACTCCGTCGACTTCGTGCCGAAGGTGCGCGTCGAGGTCGTCGTCGACGATGCCTCGGTGGAGAAGGTCGTCGAGGTGATCGTCGAGGCCTCGCGCACCGGCAAGATCGGTGACGGCAAGGTGTGGGTGACCCCGGTGGACACGATCATCCGGGTCCGCACCGGCGAACGCGGTACCGACGCACTGTAATTCGCCGCAGTCGCACGGCGAACGATCGAGCGGCCCCGCTCCTACCGGATTCGGTCGGGGCGGGGCCGCCCGCATGAATGGGTGGTGGGGCAGTGGAACAGCGCAAGGGTGGAACACAGAACAACGCGGCGGCCGACCTGGTGAAGGCCAGAGCGGCGCTGCTCGAAGGCGCGGGCACCCGCAATCCGCGGCTCGACCCACAGGCGCTGCGCGCGGCGCTGGTCGACCTGTTCGACCTGTGGCTCACCAGCAAGGGCAACGAACTCGGCATCACCCCCGACAGCGGGCTGGCCCTGGTGGCCGTCGGCGGGCTCGGCAGGCGCGAGATGCTGCCCTATTCCGATCTCGATCTGGTGCTGTTGCACGACGGGGTCGACCAGTCCGTGGTGGCCGAGGTGGCCGATCAGCTCTGGTATCCCCTGTGGGACGCCCACATCAAACTCGACCACAGCGTGCGCACGGTGCCGCAGGCGCTTCGGGTGGCCGCCGACGACACCATCGCCGCGCTCGGCCTACTCGAGGCCCGCCACATCGTCGGCGACGAGGATCTGAGCAACCTGCTCATCGGTGGGGTGCGCCGGGAATGGCGCACCGGCATCCGTTCCCGCTTCGACGACCTCATCGCCCAGGCGAACACCCGCTGGCAGCGCAGCGGCGAGATCGCCCACCGCGCCGAACCCGATCTGAAGAACGGTCGCGGCGGGCTACGTGACATCCAGCTGCTCGACGCCCTCGCCATCGCCCAATTGACCGATGCCGTACCGGGTTTGGGGCCCGAGGTGCCCGGCGGCGGCCTGAAACAGGCACACCGCCGCCTGCTCGACGTGCGCACCGAGCTGCACCGCGTGGCCGGTCGCGCCCGCGACCAGTTACGCGCACAGGACGCCGACGAGATCGGTGCCGCCCTGCGCATCGGCGACCGGTTCGACCTCGCCCGCACCCTCACCGATTCGGCACGCACGGTGAGCTATTCGACCGACGTGGGTCTGCGCACCGCCGCGAACGCGCTGCCACGGCGCGGACTGGCCCGGCTGCGCCGCCTCCCGGTACGCCGTCCGCTCGACGAGGACGTGGTCGAGCACGCCGGTGAAGTGGTCCTCGCCCGCGACGCCCGCCCGCAACGCGACCCCGGCCTGATCCTGCGCGTCGCCGCCGCCTCGGCCCAGACCGGGCTGCCGATGTCGGCGACCACGCTCAACCGGCTCTCCGAAGACGCCCCCGAACTGCGCGAGCCCTGGCCCAAGGACGCACTCGACGACCTGCTCGTGCTGCTCGGCGCGGGCCGAGGCGCGATCGACGCGGTGGAGGCCCTGGACCGAACAGGCCTGTGGGGCAGGCTCTTTCCCGAATGGGGTGCGGTCCGCGACCTACCCCCGCGCGACGCGTTGCACACCTGGACCGTCGACCGCCACCTAATGGAAACCGTCGCCTACGCCACCGGTCTCAGCACCCGCGTCGCCCGCCCCGATCTGCTGATCCTCGGCGCCCTGCTGCACGACATCGGCAAGGGACGCACCGGCGACCACAGCGTGGTAGGGGCCGAGTTGGCCACCCACATCGGGCGCAGGCTCGGCCTGTGGCCCTCAGATGTGCGAACCCTCAGCGCCATCGTGCGCCACCACCTGCTGCTGCCCGACACCGCCACGCGGCGCGACCTCGACGACCCGGCCACCGTCGGCCACGTGGTCGACGCGCTCGGCGGCGACGTGGGTCTGCTCGAATTGCTGCACGCCCTGGCCGAAGCCGACTCGATGGCGACCGGTCCCGGTGTGTGGGGCGACTGGAAGGCCTCGCTGATCGGCGAACTGGTCCGCCGGTGCCGGCTGGTGATGGCGGGAGAGCCGCTGCCGCAACCGGAACCGATCGACCCCGACCTGGTCGCCAAGGCGGAAGCCGGCGGTGTGCACGTGACGCTGAGCGCGGGGGAGGGCAAACACACCCACGTGGTCACCGTCATCGCGCCCGACGAGCCGGGTCTGCTCGCCGACGCGGCGGGCGTGCTGGCGCTGCATTCGCTGCGGGTGCTGTCGGCCTCGCTCGGCGGGGTGGGCGAATCGGCGATCAACACCTTCGTCGTCACCCCCAAGTTCGGCGACCCACCCGACGCGGGTCTGCTCCGCCAGGAACTGATCCGGGCCATCAGCGGTGCGTTGGATCTGCAAGCGGCGCTGGCGAAACGCGAGACCGAGACCGTCGGCCGCTACGCGCGCGCCCAGCCACGCCTCATCTGGCAGTCCGCACCCGCACCGGGACAGGTGATCCTGGAATTGCGCGCCGAGGACCGGGTCGGGTTGCTCAGCAGGCTCGCGGGCGCGTTCGCCGCGGCGGGCGCGAATGTGCGCTGGGCCAAGGTGGTCACGATGGGTACGGCCGTGGTCGACGCGTTCTGCCTCGAACTCGGTGACGCCGACAGCCCCGCCCTGCGCGAACGGATCGAAAAGGCCGTTCTGGACGTGGTTCCCCGCCCGGCGCCCCCGCCGCAGCCCACCGATATCGGTTCGGACGCCTGAAACGTTAGGACACGGTTTACTCACCGATTGCTATCGGGTTGCTACGTATTGGTTACTCGCTGCCCGATAAGTCGAAACACGACCTATAGCATTCGAAAGGTCCGGCTGTCACTCGTTCGAGGGGAGCTGATCCGTGGCTATCGAAGTCGTCTCCGCATCGATGATGACCAGCGACGCGACCGCGCACATCGCGCGCTGCGTCGGCGGTGACCTGTGGGTGGTTTCGTGGTTGCCGGGCCGCACCCTCACCGGTGCTCAGGCCCTGGCCGCGATGACCATCGCCTCGACCACCGCCCACCACACCGATTCCGCCGAATCCGAGTGGAACCGGATCGAGGCGCTCTCGCGTGAGCTCGGCCTCACCGGGCGCGAGGCGGTGTACCTGGTCAACATCGAGAACCACGAATTGCGCCGCACCGCGCCACCGCACGTGCGCTCCGGGGAATAACACCCATTACCCTGGGAGGGCAATAGAGGTCCCTTTCAGATCAGGAGCGCGATCGGTGTTCGAATCCCTGTCCGACCGGCTTACCGGTGCACTGCAGGATCTGCGCGGTAAGGGGCGGCTGTCACCGGCCGACATCGACGCCACCGCGCGCGAGATCCGCCTCGCCCTCCTCGAAGCCGACGTGGCGCTGCCCGTGGTGCGCGGGTTCATCGCCAATGTGAAGGAACGCGCCAAGGGCGCGGAGGTCTCCGCGGCGCTCAACCCGGCCCAGCAGGTCGTCAAGATCGTCAACGAGGAACTCGTCGCCATCCTCGGTGGTGAGACCCGGCGCCTCAACCTGGCCAAGAACCCGCCGACGGTCATCATGCTGGCCGGTCTGCAGGGTGCCGGTAAGACCACCCTCGCGGGCAAGCTCGCCAAATGGCTCAAGGGTCAGGGCCACCAGCCGCTGCTCGTGGCCTGTGACCTCCAGCGTCCCGGCGCCGTCACCCAGCTGCAGGTCGTCGGTGAGCGCGCGGGCGTGCCCGTGTTCGCCCCGCACGGCGGCACCTCCATCGGCGGTGGCGAGAACCCGCTCGGTATCACCGCCGCCGACCCGGTCGCGGTCGCCGCGGGCGGTATCGAAGAGGCCAAGGCCAAGCAGTACGACGTGGTCATCGTCGACACCGCCGGTCGCCTCGGCATCGACGAAGAACTCATGCGCCAGGCCGCGGGCATCCGCGACGCCGTGAACCCCGACGAGACCCTCTTCGTGCTCGACGCGATGATCGGTCAGGACGCGGTGAGCACCGCCGAGGCCTTCCGCGACGGTGTCGGCTTCACCGGTGTCGTGCTCACCAAGCTCGACGGTGACGCGCGCGGTGGTGCCGCGCTGTCGGTGCGCAATGTCACCGGCGCGCCCATCATGTTCGCCTCCACCGGTGAGAAGCTCGAGGACTTCGACGTCTTCCACCCCGACCGGATGGCCTCGCGCATCCTCGGCATGGGCGACGTGCTCACCCTCATCGAGCAGGCCGAACAGGTCTACGACGCCAAGCAGGCCGAGGAGACCGCGCGCAAGATCGGCAGCGGTGAGCTCACCCTCGAGGACTTCCTCGACCAGATGCTCGCCATCCGCAAGATGGGCCCGATCGGCAACCTGCTCGGCATGCTGCCCGGCGCGGGTCAGATGAAGGACGCGCTCGCGGCCGTCGACGACAAGCAGCTCGACCGCGTGCAGGCCATCATCCGCGGTATGACCCCCGCCGAGCGCGACAACCCGAAGATCATCAACGCCTCCCGCCGGTTGCGCATCGCCAACGGTTCGGGCGTGCAGGTCTCCGAGGTCAACCAGCTCGTCGACCGGTTCTTCGAGGCCAAGAAGATGATGGCCATGATGGGCCGTCAGATGGGTCTGCCCGGCGGGCGCCGCGGCAACACCAAGAAGGGTAAGAAGGGCAAGAAGGGCGGGCGCGGTCCCACGCCGCCGAAGATGCGCGGTGGGTTCCCCGGTATGCCCGCCGGTATGCCGCCGGGGATGGATCTCTCGCAGATGCCGCCCGGTCTCGACCAGCTGCCGCCCGGTCTCGAGGGAATCGACCTGTCCCAGCTGAAGTTCCCCAAGAACTGAGCTGTGTTTTTGGAGCGCTGGCGCGCTCGAGTCGGCGGCCACTGAGGTCCCGACGATCAGGCACCGTGGCTTGCTCCTTCGTCGCCTACGCCACGGCGCCTGATCGTCGGGACGGCCGCCGACCGCCGCTTCGCGGCGTCCCCTCCTCGGGGTCGGGGAGGGCGGGGGCCGGTTTGGTCAGAGCAGCTTGGGGATCAGGGCTTTTCGGTTCGCCGGGTAGTCGGCGAATTTCTCGCGGTACCAGCGGTGCGTGGCGAAGGCGCGTGGCACCAGGTTGCCTGCGGTGATCAGGAAGATCGCCACGCCCGCCAACGACCAGGTGAGCAGCGCGAACCCGGCCCATGCGATCAGCTCGCCGAGATAGGCCGGACTGCTGACGAAGCGGAAACCGCCGCCGTGCGGGACGCGGTACTCGGCGGCGCCCGGGTCGTTCTTGTCCCGCAGATTCCGCACGATCGACTCCGACCGCACCAGCAGCGCGAACCCGCCCAGGTATACGACCAGTCCGATCAGGAAACGCGGGTCGGTGAGCCAGGCGGTGCCGTACTGGTTCTTGTAGTCGTTGCTGAAGAACGCGCCGTTGAGATAGCCGTGCAGCGCCGTCACGAAAACGCCTGCCCCGACCACCGACACATTGAAGGTGCTCTTCTTGCCCGGCACCTGCCGGATCGACAGCGGGAAGAACCAGCCGCGATTGCCGTAGTGCAGCACCCAGATGGCGGCAAGCACCAGCGGGACGGGCTCGAAGCGGTCGGGTCCGCTCAGATAGAACACCGCGAACACCACGGTCGCGGGCAACTCCATCAGCCACCAGCCCAGCTTCGGGTTCAGATTGAAGCCCACCGCGTTCGAGGCGAAGCGGCCGTACGGGCTCTGCGCGAACAGTCCGCCGACGATGACGAACGCGGCGAAGCCGAACGCGATGGTCAGCACCGTGTCGTAGGTCGTGTTCCCGGTGTACCAGTCCATCGAGATCCTCTGTCCAGGCGTCCGGCACGATCGCCGACGCAAAACTAGAACACGTTCTATCATGGATCGCGCAGGGGGAACGCGACAATGGAGGACGCAGATGCCGCTCGACCGGACCGCTGAAGACCTGCTGGCGGCGGTGCTGGCATCCCCGCGCGCCGTGGCTGCCCACGACAAGACCGCCTGGGTCGGGCTGTTCGCCGAGCAGGCGGCGGTGCACGACCCCTACGGCTCGCGTGCGCACATCGGGCCCGAGGCGATCTCGCGCTTCTACAACGTCTTCATCGCGCCCAACACCATCGCGTTTCGCGTCGAGCGCGACATCGTCGCCGGGCACACGGTGGTGCGCGACCTGCACATCGAGACCACCATGTCGACGGGCGCGACCGTTGTCGTGCCGATGCATCTGCGCTACGACCTGGTGGCGTCCGATGGTGGGTGGCGGATCATCCGGCTCGCCGCGCACTGGGAGTTGGGGGTGATGGTCGCGCGGTTGATGCGGACCGGGTCGGCCGGTGTGCTCGCGGGGGCGAAACTCGGGCCGCAGTTGGTCGGGGAGCTCGGTGTGGGTGGGGCGATGGGGATGATGCGGGCGTTGCGTGGGGTGGGTGGGCACGGTAAGCGGATCGTGCGGGGGTTGTTCGTCGCGGCGGCTCGTGGGGACTCGGGGCGGGTTGAAGAGTTGCTCGGGCGGGCGAGTGTGCGGGTGGCGTCGGGGGAGACGTTGAGCCCTGCGGAATTCGGTGAGATGGTGCGGTCTATGCAGTGGGACAAGATGATTGCGGCCGGGCGGACGGTGAGTGTCAGTGTGCGGACGGGGGAGTCGGGTGGGGTGGTGTTCGTGGACTTCGCGCCGGGCTCTTCGCGTATCGAGAGTGTGACGGTCTACCTCGACGGGTGAGTTTTTTGGAGTACTGAGGATGGTGGGCGAAAGCGCTCGGTGTTTTGTGCACCACAAAGGTATTGGG
>NZ_BDBD01000004.1 GCF_001612805.1 Nocardia coubleae NBRC 108252 | reverse complement strand
GGAGTGGTGCCGTGTGGGCTGGAGTGCGGTAGGTGGCGGACTCAAGTGGTGCCGTGTGGGCTGGGAGTGCGGTAGGTGGCGGACTCAAGTGGTGCCGTGTGGGCTGGGAGTGCGGTAGGTGGCGTACTCGGGTAGTGCCGTGTGGGCTGGGAGTGCGGTAGGTGGCGTACTCGGGTAGTGCCGTGTGGGCTGGGAGTGCGGTAGGTGGCGTACTCGGGTAGTGCCGTGTGGGCTGGGAGTGCGGTAGGTGGCGTACTCGGGTAGTGCCGCGCGGGCTGGGAGTGCGGTAGGTGGCGTACTCGGGTAGTGCCGCGCGGGCTGGGACTGCGGTAGGTGGCGGATTCGGGTGGTGCCGTGTGGGCCGGGAATGCGGTTGGTTGCGGACTCGGTCTGTGCAGCTTGGGCTGGGGCGGTGTGTAGGAGCTTGTGTGGTGGGCGGGATTGTGGTGGGTGGCCGACTCGAGTGGTGCAGTGTGGCTCGGGATTGTGGGGGTGACCGGCTCGAATGGGGTCGGGTAGCGGACTGGGAATGTGGTTTCGGTGGGTTCGGGGTGGGGGGTTGGCGGTAGGTTGGGGGCAGGCTGACGTCTGGAGGTTGGTGTGCATCTGCGTGGTGTGGTTCTTCCCGGTGATCAGGAGCTCGACCTCTGGGTAGTCGACGGTGCGGTGACGTTCGAGCCGGTGGCGGGGGCCGAAACCCTCTGTCGCACTGGGTGGATCGTGCCAGGTCTGGTAGACGCCCACTGTCACGTCGGTATTCGCTACGGCGGTGGGGACGAGACGCGCGAGGGTGCGATCGAGCAGGCCGAGACCGAGCGTGACGCGGGTGCTCTGCTGCTGCGCGACGCCGGTTCACCGATCGACACCCGGTTCATCGACGAGCACGCCGAACTGCCGCGCATCATCCGCGCGGGGCGCCACATCGCGCGGCCCAAGCGCTACATCCGTGAACTCGGCATCGAACTCGACGACGAACGCGACCTGCCCGAGATCGTCGCCGAACAGGCGCGCTTCGGCGACGGGTGGGTCAAGATCGTCGGCGACTGGATCGACCGGTCGGTGGGGGACCTGCGCCCGCTGTGGAGCGACGACATCCTGAAACAAGCGATCGACGCCGCGCACGCCAACGGCGCCCGCGTCACCGCCCACGTGTTCGGTGAGGACGCCCTGCCCGGCCTCATCAACGCGGGCATCGACTGCCTCGAGCACGGCACCGGCCTCACCGACGACACCATCGAACTGATGCTGGCCAACGGCACCGCGCTGGTCCCCACCCTTATCAATATCGACACCTTCCCCGGCATCGCCGACTCGGCGACCAAATTCCCCGTCTACGCCGCCCACATGCGCGACCTGCACCGCCGCGTCCGCGACACCGTCGGCAAAGCCCACGAGGCGGGCGTCCCGATCTACGCGGGCACCGACGCGGGCGGCTCCATCCGCCACGGCCGCATCGCCGACGAGATCGCCGCCCTCACCGGCGCGGGCCTGTCCCCCCACGACGCCCTCGGCGCCGCCTCCTGGAACGCCCGCACCTGGCTCGGCCGCGAATCCATCACCGAAGGCGCCCCCGCCGACTTCGTCGTCTACGCCGACGACCCCCGCACCACCCCCGCCGCCCTCACCGACCCCCTCTGGGTCGTCCTCCGCGGCATGGTCGTCAATACCCCCAACCCGGTCACCGGCCACCGCTGAACCAACACGCACCAGGAAGGCCGGCACGGGTGACGAAGAGCGCCGAGGTTTCGCTGACCCACCCGCTGGGACCGATTGCTGTGGACGATTGGCTCGTCGGAGGCCAGCCGACCGATGGGACGCGACTCGAACTCATCTGGGGCTACCCGGTCGTCAGCCCGCCGCCAGGTGGTGCGCATCGGTGCGTCGCCGATAAGCTGCTTGTCGCGATGCGATCTGCCTTGCGAGCGGCCGACCGCGATGATCTGACGGTGCTCCGGGCCGTGCCGACCCGTATCAGCGCGCCGCTTCGCATCGCCGTCATCCCGGATGTCATCGTGACAAGCGGGTCCCCGCGCCATGTGAGCTGCGGAGCAGAGGATGTACTCCTCGCCGTGGATGTGTGGTCTCGGGACAATCCACGCGCAGAGCGCGACACCAGAATGGCCGCGTTTGCCGCGGCAAGGGTGCCCCACCTCTGGATCATCGATCTAACGGTCGGCGAGCGCGTCGGCTTCGAGGCTCTCGGACTGGGCGAATCGGGCTACCGCCGCAAGGTGTACGCCGCTGACGGTGAGACGGTTACCGCGCCCGGGCCCGTTCCGGTGCCCATCGACACCGGGCAGCTTGCACCGCGATAGCGCCCCGGCCGCAGCGGGCGATTTCAGGTGGGATCGGCCCGTCTGGCACAATGGACCACCGTCCTCCCTGGACAGTGTCAGCCCGTCTCCGGTTACGTACCGCGCGGCGGTCACGCACTTCATGCGCGAAACCGGACCCGCAGACCATGTGGGTCGCCGAATCGCGTGGTGACCAAACTACTGAAAGAGGCAGATCAGCATGGCTGTTCGCATCAAGCTCACCCGTCTGGGCAAGATCCGCAACCCGCAGTACCGCGTCGTCGTCGCCGACGCCCGCACCCGTCGTGACGGCCGGGCCATCGAGTCGGTCGGCAAGTACCACCCGAAGGAAGAGCCCTCGCTGATCGAGATCGATTCCGAGCGTGTGCAGTACTGGCTGTCCGTCGGCGCGCAGCCGACCGAGTCCGTGCAGCGTCTGCTGGAGATCACCGGTGACTGGCAGAAGTTCAAGGGCCTGCCGGGCACCGAGGGCACCCTCAAGGTGAAGGCCGCCAAGCCGTCCAAGCTCGACCTGTTCAACGCCGCGCTGGCCGCCGCCGACAACGAGCCCGTCGCCGAGGCCGTCACCCCGAAGAAGAAGGCCGCCAAGAAGGACGAGGCCGCCGCCGAGGAGACCCCGGCCACCGAGGCTGCCGAGTAATGACTGCCGTTGTTGCCGACGCCGTCGAACATCTGGTTCGTGGCATCGTCGCCAACCCGGACGACGTCCGCGTCGAGCTGCTCACCGGCCGTCGCGGACGCACCGTCGAGGTGCATGTCCATCCTGAAGACCTGGGCAAGGTGATCGGTCGCGGTGGTCGTACCGCGACCGCGCTGCGCACCCTGGTCGCCGGTATCGGTGGCCGGGGCATCCGGGTCGACGTGGTCGACACCGACGCCTAGATGGAACTCGTCGTAGGTCGGGTCGCCAAGTCGCACGGTGTGCGCGGCGAACTCGTCGTCGAGGTGCGCACCGACGAACCGGATGTCCGGTTCGCTCCCGGTGCCACCCTGCACGGCCGCATGCCGAAGTCGTCGGCGACCCGTGAGTTCACCGTGAAGTCGGCCCGAGAGCACTCGGGCCGGCTTCTGGTCTTCGTCGACGACGTCGACGACCGCACCGCCGCCGACGCACTGCGCGGCATGCTGTTCGTCGTCGACAGCGAGACCCTGCCGCCGTCCGACGACGAAGACGCCTTCTACGACCACGAGCTCGAAGGTCTGCGCGTCGAACTCGAAGACGGCACCGTCGTCGGCAAGGTCACCGAGGTATTGCATTCCGCCGCAGGCGAATTGCTGTCGGTGCGCGCCGCGGACGACGGCCGCGAAATTCTGATTCCCTTTGTCACCGCCATCGTGCCGACCGTGTCGGTCGCCGACGGTCTGGTGGTCATCACCCCGCCCGAGGGCCTGCTCGATCCGGAGTAATTCGTGCAACTCGATGTCGTCACGATCTTCCCGGAATATCTCGAGCCGCTGCGCACAGCGCTGCTCGGCAAGGCCGTCGACAAGGGCCTGATCTCGATCGATGTGCACGATCTGCGTCGCTGGACCCACGACGTGCACAAATCGGTCGACGATTCGCCCTACGGCGGCGGCCCCGGCATGGTCATGAAGCCCACCGTCTGGGGCGACGCGCTCGACGAGGTGTGCCCCGACGACGCGCTGCTCGTCGTCCCCACCCCGGCCGGGGTGCCCTTCACCCAGGCCACCGCCCAACGCTGGTCCACCGAAAAGCACCTGGTGTTCGCCTGCGGGCGCTACGAGGGCATCGACCAGCGCGTCTTCGACGACGCCGCCCGCCGCGTGCGCGTCGAAGAGGTGAGCATCGGTGACTACGTGCTCATCGGCGGCGAGGCCGCGGTACTGGTGATGACCGAGGCCGTGGTCCGGCTGATCCCCGGTGTACTCGGCAATCAGCAGTCACACCAAGAGGATTCGTTCTCCGACGGCCTCCTCGAGGGCCCCAGTTACACCCGCCCGGTGTCCTGGCGCGGTCTCGAGGTGCCGCCGATCCTGCTGTCGGGTGACCACGCGAAGATCGCCGCCTGGCGTCGCGAGCAGTCGCTGCAGCGAACCCGCGAGCGCAGGCCCGACCTGCTGCCCGACTAGTTCGCCATCACCCGCGTGGTGATGCAGAACGGATGCCCGGCCGGGTCCAGCAGTACCCGCCAGCGCGGATCCTGTTGTACCGGTGCGGGTGTGGCGCCCACCGCCAGCGCGTGCTGTTCACACAGATCCAGGTCGGCGTCGGCCGCGAGGTCCAGGTACACCGCGGGCGTGCCGGGCCATTGCGGCGGGTAGTAGCCCTCCACGTACTGTGCCGCGATCGTCAGACCCGACGGTATGCGGATACCGACGCTGTGCTCGTCGTTCCACAGGACGCGGCCGCCGAGCAGCCCCAGGTAGAAACGGGCGAGAGACTCGGGGTCGGCGCAGTCGAGGGAGAGGCCGGCCAGCTGAAAAGGCTCCGTCATCGGATCGACGGTACCGGTCGGAATCCGCGCCGAGATTGTTTTGCGCTAAAGACATTTGGGTATCACTTGGGGTTGTTCGTTGTGTGATCGTCCAGAACGAGGATTGCTGGTTCCGTCCGGAACCAGGTGCGTGACTCAGGGCAGCAGCCCGTACCGCCGCGCGGTCACCACAGCTTCCTGACGGGTGCCCGCGTCGAGTTTGCTCATCGCGTGCCGCAGATAGCTCTTCACCGTCTCCGCCCCGAGTGAGAGCCGAAGCGCCACTTCCTGATTCGTGCAGCCGAGGGCCACCTGGGCGAGCACGTCGATCTCCCGCCGCGACAGCCGAGGGGCTTCGTCGACGGGTGCGCCGGTCATCACGGCGGCCAGTCGTGCCGACACACCCGCCAGCCGATCACGCAGCGCGGCATCGTCGACGGCGGCCGACATGGCACGCAGTTCGGCGTGGATCTCGCGCAGTTCCTCGGTCGCCGGTGTCGCGGCGACCGGTTCCGCGAGCTCGAGCAACCGCACCCGTCGATCCACCTCGTCGCGCACGGCGATCTCGTTCGCCAGCCGTCTGCCCGCCGCCATGATCACGTCGGCGGTGCGATCACCGAGGGGGCTCGCGCCGCGGGTGGCCGCGTACAGCACCGCGCGCGGCCGGTCTCCGACGACTACCGGCACGGCGATCACCGAGCGGAGCCCCTCGCCCGAGACGGCCGCGTCGTAGTCGTGGGTGATGGTGGGCGCGCGGCGGTAATCGGCCACGGCCGCCGGTCTGCGGTATTCCATCGCCTGCCCGCCGAGGCCGGAGGTGCGCAGCACCGACAGCCCGCGCAAACCGGTGGTGACGGTGCCGACGAACTCCGTGAGCAGCAAGGTGTCCTCGTCGACGGGGCCGCCGAACACCACCGGGACGCTCGCCCGGCGCGACACCCAGCGGATCTCGGCGCGCAGGGCGTCGCCGTCGCGGGGACGCAACAGGGAGCTCATGGATCACCCCTTTTCGGGGGTAGTGGCGAACGTGAGGTGTGCCACATTCTATGCGAGACCGGCACGGTGTTGAGGAGAACTGCGATGAGTACCGACCTGGACGCGCGGGTACGCGACTTGCTCGACCGATACGACGGCCCCGACGCGTGCGCGGCCGAGCTGCTGTGTGACGCGCATCCGGCCGACGCGGTCGCGTTCACGATCGTCGAGCCAGACCTGAGTGCCGGTGACCTGACCTACGGTGAGCTGCGGGAGCGTTCGTCGCGGTTCGCGGCCGCACTGGCCGGGCTCGGGGTCGGCCCGGGCGACCGGGTGGCCACGCTGATGGCCAAGTCCGCCGACCTGGTGGTGGCGCTGCTGGGGATCTGGCGTCGTGGTGCGGTGCATGTTCCGCTGTTCACCGCCTTCGCCCCGCCCGCGATCGAGTTCCGGCTAGCGGCGAGCAACACCAAGGTTGTCGTCGCCGATGCCGACCAGGCACCGAAACTGCTTGCCTGCGAGGGATTTCCGTCCGGTGACCCGGCCACACCGCGTGGGCGGACCGGTGCGGATGCCGAGCCGCGGCTCGCCCCACGCGACTCGTCGGGATCGGCTGATGGGCCGACGAGCCCGCCCATCACGATCGTCGCCGGCGACGCCCTGCCCGGCACAGTGTCTTTCCATGACCTGCTCGATACGCACCGGGCCGACGACCCGCGGGCGGTTCCGGTCGCGGTCGGCGGTGACGGCCTGTTGGTCCAGCTGTTCACCAGCGGCACCACCGGCACCCCCAAGGGCGTACCGATTCCGGTGCGCGCGCTGGCCTCCTTCCACGCCTACCAGGAATTCGCCCTGGACGTTCGTGGCGACGACGTCTACTGGAACGCGGCCGACCCGGGTTGGGCCTACGGGCTGTACTACGCGATCCTGGCACCGCTGGCCACCGGCGTGCGCAGCCTGCTGCTGCATGCCGGCTTCTCCGCGCCCCTGACCTGGGAGGTGTTGCGCCGCTTCGGTGTCACCAATTTCGCCGCCGCGCCGACCGTGTACCGGGCGTTGCGCGCCGACGGGCAGGTGCCGGACGGGGTGGCGTTGCGCCGGGCATCATCGGCGGGGGAGCCGCTCACGCCCGAGGTCGTCGCCTGGTCCCGCGACGCGCTCGGTGTCGCGGTGCGTGACCACTACGGCCAGACCGAGCACGGCATGGTCATCTGCCATGCCTGGCACCCCGACCTCGACGCCGACGCCCCAGCCGGTTCGATGGGTAGGCAGTTGCCGGGCTGGGCGTGCGCGGTGCTCGCCGAGGACAGCGACACCGAGGCCGCGCCCGGCGAGGTGGGCCGGGTCGCCATCGACACCGATCACAGCCCGCTGCTGTGGTTCCTCGGCTACCTCGACGATCCCGAACGCACCTCGGCGCGGTTCACCGCCGACGGCCGCTGGTACCTGACCGGCGACGTCGGTGCCCGCGATGCCGACGGATTCTTCCGGTTCAGCGCCCGCGACGACGATGTGATCATCATGGCCGGGTACCGGATCGGCCCGTTCGAGGTGGAAAGCGTGCTGGTGATGCACGCTCAGGTCGCCGAGGCCGCCGTCGTCGGCATGCCCGACGACCTGCGTGGCGAGGTGCTCGAGGCATTCGTGGTGCCGCGCGAGGGCGTCGATGGCGACGACGAGCTGGTGGCCGAGCTGCAACAGCTGGTGAAGGACGAATTCGCGGCCCACGCCTATCCGCGACGGGTACATTTCGTCGCGAGTCTGCCCAAAACGCCCAGCGGGAAAGTGCAGCGATTCCTGCTGCGCGGCAAGGAGACCCGGTGATGTCCGAACTCAGTTACGCCTGCGGCCCCGCGAGCACTCCGCTGCTCGGCGACACCATCGGCGCGAATCTCGCCCGGACCATCGCGGCCTATCCCGATCAGGAAGCCCTCGTCGACCGGACGACGGGCCGGCGCTGGACCTATCGCGAAGTGGGGGCGGCCGTCGACGCCGTCGCGACCGGACTCGCGGCCCGCGGCATCGGGCGCGGTGACCGGGTGGGCATCTGGGCACCGAACTGCGCCGAGTGGTATCTCGTGCAGTACGCGACGGCCGAGCTCGGCGCGATCCTGGTGAACATCAACCCCGCCTACCGCAGCAGCGAACTCGAATACGTCCTCGGCCAGGCCGGGGTGCGGGCACTGATCGCGGCCGCGGAGTTCAAGTCCTCGAACTACGTGGCGATGATCGAGCAGGCACGTCCGAATTGCCCTGCGCTGGAGCAGGTCCTGATCCTCGGCACACCCCAGTGGCAGGAAGTGGCCGAGACGGCACCGGACCCGCAACGCTTGGCCACCATCGCGGCGACCCTGTCGGCCGACGACCCGATCAACATCCAATACACCTCGGGCACAACAGGGTTCCCCAAGGGTGCGACGCTGAGCCACCACAACATCCTCAACAACGGCTACTTCGTCGGCGAGCTGTGCGGTTACACCAGCGCCGACCGGATCTGTGTGCCGGTTCCCTACTATCACTGCTTCGGCATGGTCATGGGCAACCTCGCGGCCACCTCTCACGGTGCCGCGGTGGTGATTCCGGCGCCGTCGTTCGATCCGGCCGCCACGCTTGCCGCTGTCGCCGCCGAACGATGCACCTCGCTCTACGGTGTGCCGACCATGTTCATCGCCATGCTCGCCGAGCTCGACAACGGTGCGTCCCACGACCTTTCGAGCCTGCGCACCGGCATCATGGCCGGTTCACCGTGTCCGGTGGAGGTGATGAAGCGGGTGATCGACCGGATGGGGATGGCCGAGGTATCGATCTGTTACGGCATGACCGAGACCAGCCCCGTGTCCACCCAGACCCGCCGCGACGACAGCATCGAACGCCGCACCGCCACCGTCGGCCGCGTCGGACCGCACCTCGAGGTGAAGGTGGTCGACCCCGACACCGGCCGCACGGTGTCGCGCGGCGAACCCGGCGAGCTGTGCACCCGCGGTTACTCGGTGATGCTGGGCTACTGGGACCAGCCGGACAAGACCGCCGAGGCGATCGACGCCGCCCGCTGGATGCACACCGGCGACATCGGCGTGATGGACGACGACGGCTACCTCTCGGTCACCGGCCGGATCAAGGACATGGTGATCCGCGGCGGCGAGAACATCTACCCCCGCGAGATCGAGGAATTCCTCTACACCCACCCCGACATCGTCGACGCCCAGGTGATCGGCGTCCCCGACGAGAAATACGGCGAAGAACTGATGGTCTGGGTGCGCCTGCGCGAGGGCGCCGACCCACTCGACGCCGACACCCTGCGCGACTTCTGCACCGGCCGCCTCGCCCACTACAAGATCCCGCGCTACGTCCATGTGGTGGAGGAGTTCCCGATGACCGTCACCGGCAAGGTCCGCAAGGCCGAAATGCGCGAACTGTCCAAGGATCTCATCGGCTGACGCATCCCTCGCCGGAGTGGGCGAGCTCCTGCTCGACCGGCCCGGCACGCTCCCGGATCGGCCGATCACCGATTCCGAGCTCACGACGGTGCGCTGACCTGGGATCGAGCCGGGTGTCGGCGGGGAGCTGTAGTCTCTGCGGCTGTGACGACAGCGCCCGAGATCGCCCGTTCGACGTCGAACGGCACTCCGACCGACAGCACGACCATCCTGGCCAGCGTGGGCAGGCGGATCGCCGACGAATTGGGGGTGCGTGAGACGCAGGTCCGCGCCGCCGTCGAACTGCTCGACGGTGGTTCGACGGTCCCGTTCATCGCGCGCTACCGCAAGGAGGTCACCGGCGGCCTCGACGATGCCCAGTTGCGTCAGCTCGAAGAACGGCTCGGCTACCTGCGCGAGCTCGACGAGCGACGCGGCGCCATCATCGAATCCATCCGCGGCCAGGGCAAACTCGATCCGGCCCTGCACGAGCAGATCATGCTCGCCGAGACCAAGGCCCGCCTCGAAGACATCTACCTGCCCTACAAGCCCAAGCGCCGCACCAAGGCCCAGATCGCGCGCGAGGCCGGGCACGAACCCGTGGCCGACGCGCTCATCACCGATCCGACCACCGACCCCGCGAACTACACCGCCGAGCAGCTCGACGGCGCCCGCGCGATCCTGGTCGAACGTTTCGCCGAAGACGCCGACCTGGTCGGTGAGCTGCGCGAAATGATGTGGAACCGGGGCCAGGTCACCTCGACGGTTCGTGCGGGCAAGGAAGAGGCGGGCGCCAAGTTCGCCGACTATTTCGAGTTCAGTGAACCGTTCCACAAACTGCCCTCGCACCGGATCCTCGCGCTGCTGCGCGGAGAGAAGGAAGAGGTGCTCACCCTGCATCTGGAACCCGACACCGAGGAACCCGAACCCGGTGAACGCACCATCTACGAGGGCCGCATCGCCAAGGCCTTCGGCATCGCCGACCAGGGCCGCCCGGCCGACTCCTGGCTGCTCGACACCGTGCGCTGGGCCTGGCGAACCAAACTGCAGGTGAGCCTCGGTATCGATACCAGGATGCGGTTGCGTCAGGCCGCCGAGAAAGACGCCGTCGACGTCTTCGCCGCCAACCTGCGCGACCTGCTGCTCGCCGCGCCCGCGGGTACCCGCACCACGATGGGCCTGGACCCCGGCTACCGCACCGGCGTGAAGGTCGCCGTCGTCGACGCCACCGGTAAGGCCGTCGCGACCGAGGTCATCTACCCGCACAAGCCGCAGGGTCAGACCGAGAAGTCCCTTGCCGTGCTCGCCGCGCTGGTCGCCCGATTCAACGTCGAGCTCATCGCCATCGGTAACGGCACCGCCTCCCGTGAAACCGATGCTCTTGCCACCGAACTTATTTCGCGCATCCCCGAGAACAAGCCGACCAAGATCGTGGTGTCGGAAGCGGGCGCGTCGGTGTACTCCGCCTCGGCCTACGCCTCGGCGGAACTGCCCGACATGGACGTGTCACTGCGCGGTGCGGTGTCAATCGCGCGCCGCCTGCAGGACCCGCTGGCCGAGCTGGTGAAGATCGATCCCAAGTCGATCGGTGTAGGCCAGTACCAGCACGACGTGTCCGAAACACTGCTGGCGCGCTCGCTGGGCGCCGTCGTCGAAGACGCGGTGAACGCGGTCGGTGTCGACGTGAACACCGCCTCGGTGCCGCTGCTGGCCCGCGTCTCCGGTGTGTCCTCCTCGGTCGCGGAAAGCATTGTGGCCCACCGTGACCAGAACGGCCCGTTCCGCAGCCGCACCGCGCTGCTCGAGGTGCCACGACTGGGGCCCAAGGCTTTCGAGCAGTGCGCGGGCTTCCTGCGGATCCGCGGGGGTGAGGACCCGCTCGACACCTCCGCGGTGCACCCCGAGGCCTACCCGGTGGTCCGCCGGATCCTCGAGCGAACCGGTAAGCCGATCGCCGAGGTCATCGGCAACACCTCGGTGCTGCGTTCGCTGAAGCCGGTCGAGTTCACCGACGAGAAGTTCGGTGTGCCCACCGTCAGCGACATCATCGCCGAACTCGAGAAGCCCGGCCGCGACCCGCGCCCGGAGTTCAAGACCGCCGAATTCGCCGCCGGGATCGAGAAAGTCGCCGATCTGAAGCCGGGCATGGTGCTCGAGGGTGTGGTCACCAACGTGGCCGCGTTCGGTGCGTTCGTCGATGTCGGCGTGCACCAGGACGGCCTCGTGCACGTCTCGGCGCTGTCGCACACCTTCGTCAAGGATCCACGCGAAGTGGTCAAGTCCGGTGACGTGGTGAAGGTGAAGGTCCTCGAGGTAGATGTCGCGCGTCAGCGCATCGGGCTCACCCTTCGGCTCGATGACGAACCGGGCAAGCCCGCCACGGGGGACAATCGTGGAGGCGGTGCGCCGCGCGGCCAAGGTCGCCCCCAGGGTGGTCGTGGCCAGGGCGGCGCCCGCGCGCAGGGCCGGAGTCAGGCGCAACCGCGCGGCGGCAATCAGCGCAAGCCGGCTGCCGAACCGACCGGTTCGATGGCCGAGGCGCTGCGCCGGGCCGGTTTCGGCAAGTAGGTCGACGACAGGGCGGGCGGCATGCGACGGTGGCTCGAAGACGATGTGATCGCGCACGGCCGCCTGCCCCTGCTCTGTTTCCTGCTGGGGTTCATCCTCGGTTTCGTGGTGATCCGGGTCAGCGTGCGCTTGATCCGCGCGCAGGTGAAGTGGTGGCCGGGCAACCTCAAAGCCGGTGACACCCACATCCACCACATGGTGTTCGGCGTCATCACGGTGCTGCTGTCGGGCATCGGCCTGATCGCCACCGCCGAGGACTCCACCCAGGTCACCTCGAGCGTGCTCGCCGCCTTCTTCGGCATCGGCGCGGCGCTGGTGCTCGACGAGTTCGCGCTGATCTTCTACCTGCGCGATGTGTACTGGGAGGAGCAGGGCCGCACCTCGGTGGACGCGGTGTTCGTCGCGCTGGCCGTGACGGGGTTGCTGCTGCTCGGGGTGCAGCCGGCGACCTTCCTCGACTACGACGATTTCCGGGAGTCGGCCGGTGTGGGGGTGCGTGTCGGCATCGTCGTCACCGTGGCGATCAATCTCGTCCTGGCGGCCGTGGTGATCGCCAAGGGCAAGATCTGGACCGGGTTGTTCGGCATGTTCTTCACCCCGCTGCTGCTGGTGGGCGCGATTCGGCTGAGCCGCCCGGGAGCGCCGTGGGCGCGATGGCGCTACGGGCATCGACCCAAGACGATGTCGCGTGCGATCGCCCGGGAGCGGCGCTATCGTCGTCCGGTGATCCGGGCCAAGATCTTCATCCAGGATCTGATCGCCGGGAAGCCCGACGTCGAACACGCGCGCACCGCCGCCGAGGTCGAGTTGCGGCGCAAGGTCGTCGCGGCCCCGTCCGCGCCGCCACCGCACCCGCACCTGCTGCCGCGTCGACGGGCCGAAGCCGGTCCCGGCAAGCCCTCCGAGGAGTGACCGGCGCCGCCCGATTTCAGTCGTGACCACCCCGTCTGGCACAATGAACCGGTTGCCTTGGGCGAGTCATGTCCGGGAGCACCCCTGTACTGAGCACGAACCGGTCGAGCGCGAGCCGCCAGGTTCCTCTGTTCGCGCGAAGAATCCGAAAAGGTGGAAAATGAACACCCTTGATTTCGTCGACGAGAAGTCGCTGCGTAGCGATGTCCCCGACTTCCGTCCCGGTGACACCCTGAACGTGCACGTGAAGGTCATCGAAGGCTCGAAGGAGCGCATCCAGGTCTTCAAGGGCGTCGTGATCCGGCGTCAGGGCGGCGGCATCGGCGAGACCTTCACGGTCCGCAAGGTGTCCTTCGGTGTTGGTGTCGAGCGCACCTTCCCCGTGCACAGCCCCAACATCGACCACATCGATGTCGTGACCCGTGGTGACGTGCGTCGCGCCAAGCTGTACTACCTGCGCGACCTGCGCGGCAAGGCCGCCAAGATCAAGGAAAAGCGCTGATCTTCCGGTAGCTCTTTCCGGCACGGAATCTTTGACAGTAGCCCGGCACCCGACTCACGTCGGGGCGCCGGGCTACTCTGTTCGGCGTGGCAGACGAAAGTGGGTCGGTGTCGGTGTCCGATTCGGGCGACGAGGGCAAGCGGCGCAGGAAAAAGGCCGACGACAAGAAGCAACGGCCGTTCTGGCAGGAACTGCCGATACTGGTCGTGATCGCGGCGGTGATCGCCGCCCTGATGGTCACTTTCGTCGGGCGGCCCTACGTGATCCCGTCGCAGTCGATGGAGGACACACTCCAGATCGGCGACCGCATCTACGTGCAGAAGATCAGCTACTACGGTTCCGAGCCGGGCCCGGGCGATGTGGTGGTGTTCGTCGGCCCCGAATCGTGGAACGGGCACTACAAGTCCATCCGCTCCGACAACGCGGCCATCCGTGGTGTGCAGAACTTCCTGTCCTACTTCGGCCTGGTTCCGCCCGACGAGAACGATCTCGTCAAGCGCGTGATCGCCGTCGGCGGGCAGACCGTGCAGTGCTGTGACCCGCAGGGCCGGGTGATGGTCGACGGGAAACCGCTCGACGAGCCCTACATCAAGAAGGACTACCCCTGGTTCACCGACCGTCCGAACGCCGTGTACCCGGCCGGGCGGATGTTCGGGCCGGTGAAGGTGCCCGAGGGGCATCTGTGGGTGATGGGTGACAATCGCAACGAGTCGGCCGATTCACGCGCTCATGTGAGCGACGATCTGCAGGGCACCGTCCCGGTCGACAACGTGCGGGGCAAGACCGTGTTCAAGATCTGGCCGCCCGGCCGGATGGGCCCGGTGAGCTCGCAGAATCCGCAGGACAACTAGACACGGGGACAATCGAACTGTGGGGCAGGATCGGACCAGCTGGCCGCCGCGGGTGGTGATGCGCCGGGCGGGTGGCCTACGCACGCTCGAGGCGGCGCTCATCCGCAGTGGCCTCGGCCCGGTGGCCGGTGTCGACGAGGCCGGGCGCGGGCCCTGCGCGGGACCGCTGGTAATCGCCGCGTGCCTGCTCGCGCCCAAGGCCTACGACAAGCTGGCCGGGCTCGACGACTCCAAGAAACTCACCGAGGCGGCCCGTGAGGAACTGTTCCCGGTGGTCAAGCGCCTGGCGCTGGCCTGGAGCGTGGTGGTGGTCCCCGCCTGGGAGATCGACGCCATCGGCATCCACGTCGCCAATATCGAGGGGATGCGTCGTGCGGTCGCCCACCTCGGCCGTACCCCCGGCTACATCCTGACCGACGGATTCAAGGTTCCCGGCCTGCCCGCGCCCTCGCTGCCCGTGATCGGTGGCGACGCGTCCGCGGCGTGCATCGCGGCGGCCAGCATCCTGGCCAAGGTCACCAGGGACCGCATGATGGTCGAGCTCGACGCCGAGCTGCCCGGCTACGGTTTCGCCGCGCACAAGGGCTACAACACCCCCGAGCACACCGCGGCCCTGCGCGCGCTCGGTCCGAGCACCGAACACCGCCGATCTTGGCGGAATGTGCGCGAACTCGAGGTGCCGGACGGTAGCCGGGTGGCTACCCGCGCGGCTCATGCGCGATGATGTGATCAATGAACGCGGCGCTGCTAGCAGGAGGATGTCCCACCCGATGAGTGCTGAGGACCTCGAGAAGTACGAAACCGAGATGGAACTGTCGTTGTACCGCGAGTACAAGGACATCGTCGGCCAGTTCTCGTACGTGGTGGAGACAGAACGGCGCTTCTACCTGGCCAATTCCGTCGAGCTGCGGCCACAGAACGCCGACGGCGAGGTCTACTTCGAAGTGCGGATGAGCGATGCCTGGGTGTGGGACATGTACCGTCCCGCCCGCTTCGTCAAGCACGTTCGGGTGATCACGTTCAAGGACGTCAATATCGAGGAGCTGGAGAAGCCCGACCTCCGTTTGCCCGAATAAGGGGGAGTTGTCCCCAGGGGCGAGTTATCCACAGGTTTTGTGTTTCCGCAGGTCGTGGTCCCGGCGTAGATCCGCGCCGGGACCACGCTTGCATTCGTGACGGACAAACAGGCGCTCGGCGCATACGGGGAGAAGCTGGCCGCGCAGTATCTGTGCGAGGCCGGGATGCAGATCGTCGCCCGCAACTGGCGATGCCGGTACGGGGAGCTGGACCTGATCGTCCAGGACCCGTCGGTGACGGCGTTCGTGGAAGTGAAGACACGGTCCGGCCTCGGCTTCGGCAGCCCGGCCGAGTCGGTCACCTTCGGTAAACAGCAGCGGATCAGGCGATTGGCGTTGCTGTGGCTGGCCGAGCAGGACGGGCCGTGGCGGCGCATCCGGTTCGATGTGGTCTCGGTGCTCGTTCCGCGCGGCCGCAAACCGGTGATCGACCATCTGACGGGGGCCTTCTGATGGCCCTCGGACGTGCGCTGTCGGTCGCGGTGACCGGTGTCGACGGCCAGCTGGTGGAGATCGAGGCCGATATCGGCCAGGGCTTGCCGTCGGTGAATCTTGTCGGGCTGCCCGACACGGCCCTGCAGGAGTCACGCAACCGGGTGCGCTCCGCGGTGGCCAATACGGGGGAGAAGTGGCCCGACGGGCGAGTGATTCTGGCGCTGTCTCCCGCGACGCTGCCGAAGGTCGGCTCGGTCTACGATCTGGCGCTCGCCGTGTCGGTGCTGGACGCCTCCGGTGCGGTGCCGGGTGACAAGCTCGTGAAAACCGTGCTGCTGGGCGAGCTCGCCCTCGACGGGCGGGTACGCCGGGTTCGCGGTGTGCTGCCCGCGGTGATCGCGGCGCGCAATGCGGGCTGCCCGACCGTCGTGGTGCCCGCCGAGGCGGTGGCCGAAGCCGGACTGGTCGAGGGCGTCGAGGTGCTCGGTGCGACGAGTCTGCGCGCAGTCGTCGCCTGGTTGCGTGGTGAAGGGACGCTGCTGGAACCCGACGGTGTGGTGCCGGGCGTCCAGGTGCCGTGTGGGGACCTCAGCGATGTGGTCGGCCAGGACGAGGCGCGCTGGGCGCTGGAGGTGGCTGCGGCGGGTGGTCACCATCTGCTGCTCACGGGACCACCGGGGATCGGTAAAACCATGCTGGCGCAACGTCTTCCGGGGTTGCTGCCGCCGCTGTCGGAGGCCGAGTCGCTCGAGGTGACGGCAATTCATTCGATGGCGGGCTCGTTGACGGCCGAACAACCGTTGATGACGCTCGCGCCGTTCGTCGCGCCCCATCACTCGACATCGGTGACCGCCATGATCGGTGGTGGTTCCGGTATGGCCCGGCCCGGTGCGGTCAGCCGGGCGCATCGGGGAGTGCTGTTCCTCGACGAATGCGCCGAGATCGGCACCAAAGTGCTGGAGGCACTGCGAACTCCGCTGGAAGAGGGCGAGGTGCGGATCGCCCGGCGTGACGGTGTGGCTCGCTATCCGGCGCGGTTCCAGCTGGTGCTCGCGGCGAATCCGTGTCCGTGTGCGCCCGCCCGTGATGTCGACTGCATCTGCGCGCCCCTCGCTCGTCGCCGGTACCTCGGCAAGCTGTCGGGTCCGCTGCTCGATCGCATCGACATCTGGGTGCAGATGCGTGGTCAGGCGGGGGCCGCTTTCGGTGACCAGCAGACCGAGACCAGTGCTGTCGTCGCGGCACGGGTTGCCGAAGCTCGGGCACGTGCCGCGGAGCGGTGGAGCGCGGACGGTTGGGCGACCAATGCCGAAGTGCCGGGACACATTCTGCGTCAACGGTTCCGCTTGCCCGCCGACGCGATCGCGCCGATCGAGACCGCGCTGCGGTTGGGGCGGATGTCGGCGCGTGGTGCCGATCGGGCGGTTCGCGTGGCCTGGACGGTCTGCGATCTGCGCGGTGGGGAGCTGCCCAGCGTGCAGGATGTGTTGTCCTCGTTGAACTTCCGGCAGCGGGGTGGGCAATGACGGGGCAGAGCGCGATCGGCACCGTCGACCTCGACGTCGATGAACGCAGGCTGGCGTGGGTGTACCTGTCGCGGGTGGTGCAAGGTCCGTGCGCGCCTTTGTCGGCGCTGATCGCCTCGGTCGGGGTCTGTGAGGCGGCGCGAGCTGTGCGCGAGCACGAGTTGCCTGCCGCATTGCGCGGCCCCACCGCCGCGCGACGTGAAATGGACTCGGCTGCCAGAGATCTGGAGGCCGTACAGCGAATCGGTGGCCGGGTCATCACGCCTGATGACGACGAGTGGCCAGGCTGGCGAATGCTCGGTCTCGACCAGCTCGACACCGACCGTGATCGGGAAGCCGCCGTGCCGCTCGTGCTGTGGGCGCGCGGACCGCTGTCACTGCGTACCGCATCGGAACGTGCTGTGGCAGTGGTCGGTTCACGATGCAGCAGCGGGTACGGGATGCAGGTGGCCAGCGAGATCGCCTGTGATCTGGCCGGGCGCGGCTGGACCATCGTGTCCGGTGCGGCCTTCGGTATCGACGCGGCCGCCCACCGGGCCGCACTCGCCGTCGGCGGGCCGACCGTCGCCGTCCTGGCCTGCGGCGTCGACCGCCCCTACCCCGCCCAGCACGACCGGTTGCTCGCCGCCATCGCCGACAGCGGTCTGGTCGTCAGCGAATACCCACCCGGCGTCGCCGCCCAGAAGCATCAGTTCCTGGCCCGCAACCGGCTCATCGCCACCCTGGGAGACGGCGTACTCGTGGTGGAAGCCGGATTGCGCAGCGGCGCAAGGAACACCGTGAAATGGGCGCGCCGCCTCGGTCGCCCGGCCATGGCGGTTCCCGGACCGGTCGGGTCGGCGTCGTCGGTGGGATGCCATCGCATGATCCGCGAAGGCGAGGCGTTGCTGGTCACCCGCGCCGAAGACGTCATCGAGGAAGCGGGCCCCCTGCGCCTCCCCGTCGGCGAAGGCGCGCCCACCGACCCCGCCCACCACCTACGCGGCGCCGAAGCCGAGGTCTACGCCGCCCTCCCTGCCATCGGCTCCCGCCAACCCCGCGACCTGGCCGGCCAGTGCGGCCTCGACCTTGCCACCGTCCGTGCCGTCCTCCCCAGCCTGGAACTGGCCGACCTGGTCGGCTGCGATTCCGAGGGGTGGTTTCGCACCCGTCGCCCGGGATAACCGGCTTGTCGAGCTTCGCCCGTGACGAACAGCACTACCCGCCGGCCCAGCCGAGCGACCCTGATTTGCGAGGAATAGGGCTGTACGTCCGGAAGCGGACAGTTGGCGTTGGTGGGCCATTCGGGTATCCGGCGGACCGGGGCGGTGCGGCTGTTGAGCGGGAGGGCGCCAGTCCATGCCTGGATGGATGGGCGCTGGTACCAGTGCAGGGCATCGAGGGCGAGGGCGGTACTGCCGCCTCGTCGGCCAGGTGACCGCAGCGTCCTAGGCGCCGATCCCCTATCGGGATAGCGGCGGTGCCTGGTCGACGTGTGGGCGCGGGCGGAATGTGAAAGAGCGAGAGCGACGTGTCTGAGGAGGCGGTGCTTGTCCGCGGTGTGATTGCTCGGGTCAACGCCGCTGCCACTCGTCGACTCAGCGGTGTAGGTGGTGTGTGAGGGTGTGCGGCGTGGTGGGTTGCGTGAAGGAGGGGGAGGGGCGACGGTTGGGGGATGGACTCTTTGCCCGAGGATTTGACTGCTTTGCTCGGGGAGTTCGGGCGGCATCTGCGGCTGGGGCGGAATCGGTCGGCGCATACGGTGCGGGCTTATGTGGGGGATGTGCGGTCTCTGCTCGAGCATCTGTACGCGCGGTCGGCGGACGCGGCTTTGCGGGAACTCGATTTGGGAGTGTTGCGGTCGTGGCTGGCCGAGCTGGCGGCGGGTGGGGCCGCGCGGACGACACTGTCGCGAAGAGCCTCGGCGGCACGGACTTTCACCGCGTGGCTCACCGAGACGGGGCGGCTGGATATCGATCCGGGGCTGCGGTTGCAGGCCCCCAAGGCACACCGTGTGCTGCCTGCGGTGCTCGGTCGTGAGCAGGCCGCACAGGCAATGGGCGCGGCGGAATCCGGTGCGGCACAGCACGACCCGATGGCCTTGCGTGACCGGTTGATCGTGGAACTGCTGTATGCCACTGGCATCCGGGTGAGCGAACTGTGCGGCCTCGACCTCGACGACATCGACCGTGAACGCCAACTCGTCCGGGTACTCGGCAAAGGCAACAAGGAGCGCTCGGTGCCCTTTGGTGCTCCGGCCGAGGCAGCCCTCGTCGCCTGGCTGCGTGCCGGCCGCCCCGCCCTGGCCAACGAGCGTTCCGGTCGCGCACTGTTCCTAGGCCAGCGTGGCCGCCGCCTCGACCAACGCCAGGCGCGGACCGTCGTCCACGAGGTTGTCGCAGCCATCCCCGGTGCACCCGACATGGGCCCCCACGGCCTGCGCCACACCGCCGCCACCCACCTCCTCGAAGGCGGCGCCGACCTGCGCGTGGTCCAGGAACTCCTCGGCCACGCCAGCATGGCAACCACCCAGCTCTACACCCACGTCTCCGTCGAACGCCTCAAACGAGTCCACGACCAAGCCCATCCCCGCGCATGATCGCGACGGCGGCGCCGCATCCGCGCGATGCCACGCCGACGCGACAACCGCGGTGAACGACCTATTCGAGCCGATGCTTGGCCTGTCGGTTGCCGACTCTCAGCCGGATCGCCGTTGCCGCGAGCAGGTTGCGCATTGTGTGAGGACGATGAGTTCGTCGGCGGCGATCCAGCGCCGTTGCCGGGCACCGATCGGAAGCGCGTCGGTGAGCTCGACACCATCGATGGCGCACTGCACGGACTCGAGGACGTGAAGCTTGTCAGGCCACACTGATCGGCTTCGGGGGAGACCGAACTCGACCGATTGCACCGCGCAACCCGGGCACGCCACACCTCGACTCGATTGGTCAGCTCGTCGAATACGAGAGGCTGTCGAGGAGACAGCGTGGATCGTTGGCGAGTTGTGGGTCGACGCGTCGGTTGTACGAGGTTGATCGGGGATGGGCTGTCGGGGGCGCATGATGGGTGGCGGAGGTGATGGGATGACATTGCCCGAGGTCGGGGCCGAATCCGAGGACGGGGAGGGTGAGGTCGACTATCGGTTCACGCTCGCCAACGAGCGGACATTTCTGGCGTGGATCAGGACCGCACTCGGCCTGCTCGCCGGCGGCGTCGCGGTGCACACCCTTGTTCAGCCACCGCGCTTGGCCGGGTTCGCCGGTGTGATCACGCTGGCCTGCCTGGTGATGTCACTGGCCGTCGCGGTGGGCGCGTATCGGCACTGGCGTCGGGTGAATCGCGCGATGCTGGCCGGTGGGCCGTTGCCGGGCACGGTGCTGGTGCCGGTGCTGTCGGTCGGCGTCGCGGTGATCGCCGTACTCGTCTGTGTGGCGGTCGTACTGTCGTGACCGCGCCGACCCTTGCCATGGAACGCACCGCGCTCGCGTGGCGGCGCACCGCCCTCGGCGCTGCTGTCTGTGCGCTGCTCTTCGCGCACGAGGCGACCACCGAGGACGGCATGTGGATCGTTCTTCCCTGCGCCGCCGCCACCGCGGCCGTGCTGCTCGCCGGTCTGGGCTGGTATCGCGGTCGGTCGCTCGGCCGGGGCCGCTCGGTGGGCGGACACCGGCTGGTGTCGATCACCACCCTCGTGGTCACGCTGGTCGTCCTCATCGCCGTAGCCGAGGTCCTGCTCGGCGGCCGATACGCACCATGACGCCGATCGAACAACCGCCCCGTCGGCCACAGGAACTCGATCGACGGGTACCGAACAGGCAATTAGAGTCGACTCTCATGACCGCAGGATCACCGGACCAGCCCCTCACCGCGTTGCGGGATCGCCTGCGCACCGCACTGAAGCCCGCGATGAAAGCCAGGGATCGCAGCGCGATCTCGGCGCTGCGATCAGCCCTGGCCGCGATCGACAATGCCGAGGCGGTCGACGTCGGCGACGCGAAAGCCGGTGCGCTGGAAGACAGTGCCGTCGGCCTCGGCGCCGCCGAAGCCCGCCGCCGGGAACTCACCGAGGACGACATCGTCGAGATCGTCCGCCACGAGATCAACGAAAGACGCATCACCGCAGGGGAATACGACCGCCTCGGCGCGGTGGACCAGCGCGACCAGGTGACCGCGGAAGCCGACGTGCTGAGCGCCTTCCTCTGACGACCGGCCCGCGTGGGTCAGTTTCCGGTATTGCTCGGCAATGTCCGGAGGTAGCGGCGGGCGAACCAGTGTTGCAGCAGGCGCGCGGCCGGCCCGCCCAGGCGGGTGTACCACGCGGCGGGTGTCGAAAACGCGGTGACCAGCCCGTACACCGTGTCGTCGGCCGGGTCGTATTCGACCGCGAACAACTCCTCGCCCCGTTCGGGATGCCCGGGCAACGTGCCGTAGGCGAACCCGCGGCGGTTCGGTTCGGCGAGCACATAGACCACCCGGCACGGCGCATTGATGCCGAGCGGCCCGGCGCCGAGACGAACCGTCAATTCGGTCCCCGCCCTGGCGGTTTCGGAATCGGCGCGCTGAAAGATGCCGACTCCCTTCTGCATTCCGAAGGCGAGGATGTGAGTCCCCGCTCGATCGAACAGCTCGCGACCCATCCCTATCGGCCGCCGGAGCCGGAACCGGTGGTAACCGGCGGGCAGCGTGGTCGCGCGGGTGGCGCCGACGTCGGGATAGGTGAAGGGCGTTGATTCTGCGGGCACAGTATCGATTGTGGCCGGTATTCCCTGCGGCTCCGTGCCGGGTCGTCGAGGTCACAGTGCCGGTTTCAGCGGCTTCAGGCGTACCGGGACTTCGTGCAGCAGACCCAAGGGGTCGATGTATTCGCGGCGGCTGTGGATGCTGGATTCGCGGCGGACACCCCAGTGCAGACAGGCCGGTACCGGGCAGCCCTCGTGTCCGGCACCCAGGCTGCCGATCGGGGTGCCGCGACTTATCCGGGTTCCCACTTTGACCTGCGCCTGCACTGGTTCGTACGTGGTACGAAGGCCACCCTCGTGGTCGATCGACACCACAGGTTTCCCAGCGACCGTGCCCGCGAAGACGACGATTCCGTCGCCCGCCGCCAGAACCGGTTGACCCTCAGTGGCTGCCAGGTCGACCCCGCGATGGCCCGGCAACCAATTGCGCTCCGGTTTGTCGAACCGCCGTTCCACCGTCGGCCGCGGACGCAGCGGCCAGCCGAACGGTCCGGTTTCCACCGCCCCGACCGGCGCCGCCCCACCCGCGACCACCGTCAGCACGAGGGCAGCGCCCGAGATCCACGCGTACGGACGAACCCGGCTCGCCATCGTCGAGAGCCTCAGCGATGGGGCCGCGGCGCAGGCACGCGCTGCGGCACCAGCACGCGCACGAGTTCGCGCAACGCGGCAGGCAGGTCGGCCGCCGAACCGCTCCCGCCGCGCACCCGAATCTCGAGCTCCGGCGCGGAACCCCGATCCTTCTCCGGCCGAGCCCGCTGCTGGGCGGGCGCCGCCGATCCGAGATCGTGCACGGTCACCCGCACCGGAACCGGCGCCGGAACCAGCGACCCTTTCGGCATCTCCCCGGGCCGCAGTATCGGTGCCTTGCTACAGGAACCGGGTCGCCGCACCGGCAGCCGCTCACCGCCGTCGACCGGACCTTCGACACCGTCACACCCCGCCGGAATCCCGGCACCAACGCCTCCCTCGGCGCCCGCCGTGGCACACGGACCGCCGGCAGCGTCGACCCTGGTAGGCGGTGGCGTGATCGTCCCCGGCACCACGATCACAACGACGGGCCCAGGCGCGGCTCTCTCACCAGGCGGTGGCGGCGCGGCAGGCACCGAGCCCGGTGCCGCCGCCCGCGACCGTGGGGAAACGACCTCCCCGTCACCCGGTGGCTGCGCGAGGACCGCACACACCGGAGCTGGATGACCGGCCGCCGGCGCCGCTACACCCACCGCGCAGAGAAGAGGAAAGGTGGTGATCAGGACACGCGTCAATGTGTTCATGGCACAACTGTCGACCCCGCGATCCCGGAGCGGGACAACGATTTCCCGATTGTGGACAACTTCGGCACATGTGGATATCGCGCACTTCACCACGGAAATGCCCGGTCGGCGAGCAGGGCCGATTTCGGCCCTGGCCCGTCGCCGCGTAGACTGAACGAGCGGTTTGTGCTCAGCAGCAACACGTGTGCTCGGCACGGACCGACTTCGCGCGCCACCCGTGCTCGTCCATCCGGTCGTCGCTCGCAACGCAGACGGTCCGCGAGGGCATGTCAGCGCGAGTTCTCCAGCGGATGAACAGTGAAATCGCCGGCTGGTCCCGATCACGTCGATCGGGTCCGGTGGTTTCGGTGGCGCCAGGGCAGTCGATCGCCGATCGATTGCGTCAACCGGCAACGAAAGAGGGTACGGGAGCTATGGCTGTCGTAACTATGAAGCAGCTGCTCGACAGCGGCGCGCACTTCGGGCACCAGACTCGTCGGTGGAACCCGAAGATGAAGCGGTTCATCTTCACCGACCGCAACGGCATCTACATCATCGACCTGCAGCAGACGCTGACCTACATCGACAAGGCCTACGAGTTCGTCAAGGAGACCGTCGCCCACGGTGGCACCGTTCTCTTCGTCGGCACCAAGAAGCAGGCCCAGGAGTCGATCGCGGCCGAGGCGACTCGCGTCGGTATGCCCTACGTCAACCAGCGCTGGCTGGGTGGCATGCTCACCAACTTCTCGACCGTCCACAAGCGCCTGCAGCGCCTGAAGGAGCTCGAGGCCATGGAGCAGACCGGTGGCTTCGAGGGTCGCACCAAGAAGGAAATCCTCATGCTCACGCGTGAGATGACCAAGCTGGATCGCACCCTCGGTGGTATCCGCGACATGGCCAAGGTGCCCTCGGCCATCTGGGTCGTCGACACCAACAAGGAGCACATCGCCGTCGGTGAGGCTCGCAAGCTGAACATCCCGGTCATCGCGATCCTGGACACCAACTGCGATCCCGACCTGGTCGACTACCCGATCCCGGGTAACGACGACGCGATCCGTTCCGCCGCTCTGCTCACCAAGGTCGTCGCCTCCGCGGTGGCCGAGGGCGTGCAGGCCCGCGCGGGCCGCGCTTCCGGCGATTCCAAGCCCGAAGCCGGCGCAGGCGAGCCCCTCGCCGAGTGGGAGCAGGAGCTGCTGGCTCAGGCGACCCCGGCCGCTGAAGCCCCCGCCGCCGAGGCCCCGGCCGCCGAGACCCCGGCTGAAGCCGCTGCCGAGGTGAAGGCCGACCCGGCCCAGCACACCCCGGCCGACTTCTGAGCTGATCGGTAGCTCTACGTTCACCTTGCCGGCCCTTCTGAGTTCAGAAGCGGTCGGCAAGGTGGTGTTAACACCCAAGCACCCCACACACGAGGAGGCTCGCCCCCGATGGCGAACTACACCGCTGCTGATGTGAAGCGGCTCCGGGAGCTCACCGGCTCCGGCATGATGGACTGCAAGAACGCGCTGGCCGAGTCCGACGGCGACTTCGACAAGGCCGTCGAGGTCCTGCGCATCAAGGGCGCCAAGGATGTCGGCAAGCGTGCCGAGCGCGCCACCGCCGAGGGTCTGGTCATCGCCAAGGACGGCGTCATGATCGAGATCAACTCCGAGACCGACTTCGTCGCCAAGAACGCCGAGTTCCAGGAGCTGGCCGACGCGATCGTCACCGCGGCCGCCGCTGCCAAGCCGGCCGATCTGGACGCCCTCAAGGCGCTGAAGCTGGACAACAGCACCGTCGACGAGGCCGTGCAGGCGCTGGCCGCCAAGATCGGCGAGAAGCTGGAACTGCGTCGCGTCGTGTCCTTCGACGGCCCGGTCGCCACCTACCTGCACAAGCGTGCCTCGGACCTGCCGCCCGCCGTCGGCGTGCTGGTCGAGTACGAGGGTGAAGGCGACGCCGCCGCCGAGGCCGCTCGCGCCGCGGGCATGCAGGTCGCCGCGCTCAAGGCCAAGTACCTGACCCGCGACGAGGTGCCCGCCGAGACCGTCGAGAACGAGCGTCGCATCGCCGAGCAGACCGCGCGCGAAGAGGGCAAGCCCGACGCCGCACTGCCGAAGATCGTCGAAGGCCGCGTCAACGGCTTCTTCAAGGATGTCGTCCTGCTCGAGCAGGCCGCCGTCACCGACTCCAAGAAGACTGTCAAGGCCCTTTTGGAGGACGCAGGCGTGACCGTGAAGCGTTTTGCGCGCTTCGAGGTCGGCCAGGCCTGATCAGGCCATCCGACGCCCCCGATGCGCTCAGCATCGGGGGCGTTTTGCCGTGCGCCGCCGACGCGCGGACCTACCCGGCGCGGGCCGCGCGCGAGGGGGTCTTGTGTGGTGGCGGTAACCGGATAAGGCAGGATGGATGCCGCTCTGCCTTGCTGTGCGGCCTGCTCCGCGCGCCCGCAGTTCGAACCGATCTCACCTCGCCGAAGGAGACGAACACCCATGACCGACCCGGGTAACGACCGCCCTGGATATCGCCGGGTGCTGCTGAAGCTGGGTGGGGAGATGTTCGGTGGCGGTGGTGTCGGGCTCGATCCCGATGTCGTGCAGACCGTGGCCGAACAGATCGCCGAGATCGTCGAGACCGGCGTGCAGGTGGCCGTGGTGATCGGTGGCGGTAACTTCTTCCGCGGCGCCGAGCTCGAGGAGCGCGGCATGGAACGCGCCCGCTCCGACTACATGGGCATGCTCGGTACCGTGATGAACAGCCTTGCGCTACAAGACTTCCTGCAGCAGCAGGGGGTGGATACGCGCGTGCAGACCGCCATCACGATGGGCCAGGTCGCCGAGCCGTACCTCCCGCTGCGCGCCAAGCGGCACCTGGAGAAGGGTCGCGTGGTGATCTTCGGTGCGGGCATGGGCATGCCCTACTTCTCCACCGACACGACCGCGGCCCAGCGTGCGCTCGAGATCGGCGCCGACGTGGTGCTGATGGCCAAGGCCGTCGACGGTGTGTTCGACGCCGACCCACGGGTCGACGACAACGCCAGCATGTTCACCGAGATCACCCACAAGGAAGTGATCGAGAAAGGTCTGAAGGTGGCCGATGCCACCGCTTTCAGCCTTTGCATGGACAACCAGATGCCGATGCTGGTGTTCAATCTGTTGATCAAGGGCAATATTGCTCGTGCGGTCGCCGGTGAACCCATCGGCACCTTGGTTCGGTCCTGACCCCGCACTCGCGGACGATGACGATGACGACGCTGTGGAGGAACCGGTCGTGATTGATGAAGCGCTCTTCGATGCCGAGGAGAAAATGGAGAAGGCCGTCTCGGTAGCGAAGGACGATCTGGGCAGCATCCGCACCGGGCGCGCCAACCCGGGCATGTTCACCCGGGTCCTGGTCGACTACTACGGCACGCCGACGCCGATCACCCAGATGTCCAGCATCTCCGTGCCGGAGCCGCGCATGGTGGTGATCAAGCCCTACGAGCAGAGCCAGCTCGGTCCGATCGAGAACGCCATCCGCAACTCCGATCTCGGCGTGAACCCCACCAACAACGGTGACATCCTGCGCATCACGGTCCCGCAGCTCACCGAGGAGCGGCGCCGCGAGATGGTCAAGATGGCCAAGGGCAAGGGCGAGGACGCCAAGGTCTCGATCCGCAACGTCCGTCGCAAGGCGATGGAAGAACTCGGCCGGATCCAGAAAGATGGTGAAGCGGGCGAGGACGAGGTCGGGCGCGCCGAGAAGGAGCTCGACAAGACCACCGCCAAGTACGTGGGCCAGATCGACGAGCTGGTCAAGCACAAGGAAGCCGAACTGCTCGAGGTCTGAGCGCAGATCTCGCCAGTCCCGCTCGTGCGGGGGATGAACGGAACGACGAGTTGAGCGACGGGACAATCGTGGCCGAAGACGCCGCCGCCACAGGTGCGGCACCGGAACCGGAATCGCCGCCGGACACGGTCGAGCCGACCGGCGCGGCCGTGGCAGGGGACGAACCCGGCGCGGCCGTGCCGCAGGAACAGCCGAAGGCTCCGGCATCGCGGGCGGGTCGCAACCTGCCCGCGGCGCTGGCGGTCGGCTTGGGCCTCGGGTTGTCGCTGATCGCGATCCTGTTGTTCGTCCCGAAGGTGTTCATCGGCGTCGCCGGTGTCGGTGTCGGCGTGGCCATGTGGGAGGTCACCAAGCGGCTGCGCGAGGCCGACGTCCTGGTACCGCGCATCCCGTTGCTCGTCGGGGGGCAGGCGGTGTTCTGGCTCGGCTGGCCGTGGGGTGCGAGCGGGGTACTCGGCGCGTTCGCCGCGACCGCGCTGACCTGCATGGTCTGGCGACTGTTCGATCACGGCCTGAGTACCGCGCCACGGAACTTCCTGCGCGACACCGCGATCGCGATCTTCACGCTGTCCTGGATCCCGCTGCTCGCGGCGTTCTCGACGCTGCTGCTGCTCGAACCCGACGGCAACCTGCGGGTGCTCACGTTCATGATCCTCGTCGTCTGCTCCGATGTCGGCGGTTACGTCGCAGGCGTGCTGTTCGGCAGGCATCCGATGGTGCCCGCGATCAGCCCGAAGAAGTCGTGGGAAGGGTTCTGCGGTTCGCTGGTGTTCAGCGTGATCGGTGGTCTGCTCACCGTCACGCTGCTGCTCGAGGCCAACTCGATGATCGGCGTGGTGCTCGGCGTCGGCCTGGTGGTCGTGGCGACCCTGGGCGACCTGATCGAATCGCAGATCAAGCGCGAATTAGGCATCAAGGACATGGGCACGTTGCTGCCCGGGCACGGCGGGATCATGGACCGGCTCGACTCGATGCTGCCCTCGGCGTTCGTGTCGTGGCTGGTGCTCAGCGCGTTGATCTGAGGTTCTCAGGGTTGCCGGGCGGCGTGGCGCAACTGCAGGATGCGGATGCCGCCGACCAGCCCCATCACCAGTGCGCCGAGGATCACCGACAGCAGCACCATGATTCCCAGCGGTAGCGAGAAGCTCCAGAACAGCAGCGTCACCTGCACCTTGTCGAGGTTCTGCAGGATGAAGATCAGCAGAATGATCCCGAAGATCGCGGCAGCCAGCAGCGCCATCCACGTGTAGCCGGTGCGCGACCGCACCAGCGCGTCCGGCTTCGGTCGCTTGACGGGTGCGTGCTTGGCAGGCGCATGCTCGGGTTCTCGACCGGCGGTGGGCTCGGCCTCAGGCTCGCGCGCCGGTGGCGTGCCTGATTCTGCGTTCGTGGACATACCTCGATCATGGCCGACCGCTATCACCGCTGCATGCATCTTCTCGATAACGGCGCCCGGCGTGGCGGCCCGGTCGCGGCGTTTGGGACAATGGAGGAATTATGGCCACCTCCCTGCCCCTCGTGTTCGATGCCCCGCGTCGCGGTATGCCGCCGCGCCACCTCGCCGACCTCGACGCGGACGAGCGCAAGGCCGCAGTGCAGGAGCTGGGCCTGCCGAAGTTCCGTGCCGATCAGCTGGCGCGCCAATACTACGGCCGCCTGCAGTCCGACCCGGCGCAGATGACCGATCTGCCCGCCGACGTGCGCGAGAAGGTCGGCGAGACGCTGTTCCCACCCCTGCTCGACGTGGTGCGTCACCTGGCCTGCGACGAGGGCGACACCCGAAAGACGCTCTGGCGCGCACACGACGGCACACTGCTCGAGAGCGTGCTCATGCGCTACCCCGACCGCAATACGCTGTGCATCTCCAGCCAGGCGGGCTGCGGCATGGCCTGCCCGTTCTGTGCGACCGGGCAGGCGGGGCTCACCCGCAATCTGTCGACCGCCGAGATCGTCGACCAGGTGCGGGCCGCGGCCGCCGCCCTGCGCGACGGCGAGGTGCACGGCGGGCCGGGCCGGTTGTCGAACATCGTGTTCATGGGTATGGGTGAGCCACTGGCCAACTACAAGCGCGTGGTGAACGCGGTGCGCCGCATCACCTCGCCCGCACCCGACGGCCTCGGTATCTCGCAACGTTCGGTGACGGTCTCGACCGTCGGGCTTGCGCCCGCCATCCGCAAACTGGCCGACGAGGACATGTCGGTGCGGCTGGCCGTCTCCCTGCACACCCCCGACGACGAACTGCGCGACACCCTGGTCCCGGTGAACAACCGCTGGCCCATCTCCGAGGTCCTCGACGCCGCCCGCTACTACGCCGACAAGTCGGGCCGCCGCGTCTCCATCGAATACGCCCTGATCCGCGACGTGAACGACCAGCCGTGGCGCGCCGACATGCTCGGCAAGAAACTCCACAAGGCCCTCGGCCCCCTGGTCCACGTGAACCTGATCCCCCTCAACCCGACCCCCGGCAGCGAGTGGGACGCCAGCCCGAAGCCGGTCGAGAAGGAGTTCGTCCGCCGCGTGATCGCCCAGGGTGTGTCGTGCACGGTGCGCGATACCCGCGGTCAGGAGATCGCCGCGGCCTGCGGGCAGCTCGCCGCCGAGGGCTGATACTGAAACTGTTGCGGCCCAGGCGTTATCGTCGCGGGACCGCAATGATGCGCCGGTCCGAGATCGTTGACTATGGCGCGCGAAACAGCCTCTGTCACAGTCACTGTCGAGCTCGAGGCGGGTAATGCCTCGTTGATGACGCTCGGGAAGATGCTCGGGCCGACCGGTGTCCCACCGTTCGAGGTCAAACGGAAATACGATGCGGCGACGGCGGATCGGCGCGGGGAGATCATCCCTGCCGTCATCACCATCGATGCCCGCAAACGGTGGACCATGCGGCTCAAGACGCCGCCGACTGCCTCTCTCATCCGGGCCGCGCTCGGGCGGGCGGGTTCGCCGCAACCGGGGCACAAGGCGGTCGGTGCGCTCAGCCGCGATCAGTTGCGCCGTATCGCGATTCGCAAGTTGCCCGACCTCAACACCACCGATGTCGAGGCGGCGATGCGCATCGTGGCGGGTACGGCGCGGTCGATGGGTGTGCGGGTCGAAGAGTGACCCGGACCCCGATGGCGTGGTGTGGCCTGCACTAAGTTGGATCGGTAATCGATCGGTTCGACAACGGGGGATCATGCTTGCGACGGGGGACGTTTTCGCCGGGTACGCGATCGAACGACAGCTCGGTCGTGGCGGAATGGGTTCGGTGTACCTGGCCAGGCATCCTCGGCTGCCGCGCCAGACCGCGCTCAAACTGCTGAATCCGGAATTATTCTCGGACAACGAGATCCGGGCCAGGTTCGAGCGGGAGGCAGATCTGGCCGCGCAGCTCGAACACCCGAATATCGTCACCGTGTACGACCGGGGCGTCGACGACGGGCGGCTGTGGATCAGCATGCAGTTCGTCGACGGTGTCGACGCCGCCGCCATCGAGCATCCTGTTCCTGCTAGCCGAGCCCTGCACATCATCGAGGGCACCGCCGCCGCACTCGACCACGCGCACGGCAACGGCGTGCTGCATCGCGACGTGAAACCGGCCAATATCCTGCTGGCCGCCACGAACGGCCCGGAGCGCGTGCTGCTCACCGATTTCGGTATCGCCCGTCCCCGCGACGACGTTCACCACCTCACCCAGACCGGAACCTTTACCGCCACCCTCGCTTTCGCGTCTCCCGAACAGCTCACCGGCGCGCCGCTCGACCATCGCGCCGACCAGTACTCCCTCGCCTGCACGCTGTACTCGTTGCTCACGGGAGAAGCTCCGTACGAGGCGGCGAATCCGGTGCTCGTCATTCAAGGTCATCTGCAATCCCCATCGCCCTCGGTACGCAGGCACCGCCCTGACCTCCCTGCCGCGTTGGACGCGGTCCTGGCGCGGGCGCTGGCCAAGCGCCCCGCGGACCGCTTCGATTCGTGTGCGGAATTCGCAGCCGCCGCCCGCCGTGCTCTCACCGGGACGGGTGGACAACCGACGGTATTCGCATCCCCTGTCCACCAGCAGTATTCACGCCCGTCGATGCCCGCGCCGCCGCCCCCGCGACCGGCGCCGGTTCATTCCGCTCGCCCCGTTCCGGCCCGTCGCGGGCGTGGCGTCGTTCCGCTGATTCTGCTGACGGTGTTCGCCGCGATCGCAGGCGCGTCGTATTGGGTGTGGCAGGACGACAGCACCTGGGTGTCGCAGATTCTCAATCGTTCCCGTGCCCATCGCGACATCGCCGCGATGTCGGCGGCGTTCCCGCAGATGCTGCCGCCCGGTGAAGCCGATGGAACATCGCTGTCGAACCCCTACCTCACCGGAGTCGGTGCTGGCGGCCGCTCCTGCGAGGCCTATGTCAATACGACCACGCGCAACGAACTCCAGTGGGAACTGACATTTCAAGAGGCGCATGCCAAATGGTCCTGCAAACCCGCCGACATCAACGCGACCAGATTCGCCTTCTACGCATTCCCCTCCGAGGAGTCGGCGAAGGCGGCGGTCGCCCGATTCGAGCGCGAGACCAAAGATGTGGGCAGCGGATCGTCCGGCACACGCACCGACGACCACCGGGCGCTCTTCTTCAAGGACCATTACGGCAGAGACAGCTACGACATGACCGTGGTCGTCTCCACATTCAGTGACCCCGGCCGAGAACGCTGGGTATTCCTGTTCTCCCGGGATTCGGACGTGCTGGCCGAGGACCTGCCCGAACTACTGAAAGAACTGACCACCTTCCCGATGAGCTAGCGGATGCCCGCGACGGCACGAACACCGTTTTGGTAGGGTCCAGCGCGTCGGACGACGAGCGAGATTCGGGGGTCAGAGTGGTTTCTGACGGGACGGTATTCGCCGGATACACGATCGACCGGCAGCTGGGTCGCGGCGGGATGGGTTCGGTGTACCTGGCCAGGCATCCTCGGCTGCCGAGGTGGACCGCCCTGAAGCTGCTGAATCAGGAGTTGTTCTCCGACGCCGAGATCCGGGCCAGGTTCGAGCGGGAAGCCGATCTGGTCGCCCAGCTCGACCACCCCAATATCGTGACGGTGTTCGACCGCGGTGTGGAGAACGACCAGCTGTGGATCAGCATGCAATACGTCGACGGGATCGACGCGTCGATGCTCGATCCGGCGACGCTGCCACCGGATCGGGCGTTGCAGATCATCCGGGAGACCGCCGCCGCCCTTGACTTCGCGCACCGCGCGGGCGTGCTGCACCGCGATGTGAAACCGGCCAATATCCTGCTGGCCAGGTCCAACAGCCAGGAGCGGGTGTATCTCACCGACTTCGGCATCGCGCGTCTGCGCGACGATTCGGGTCACCTCACCGAGACCGGCTCGTTCACCGCGACGCTGGCCTACGCCGCACCCGAGCAGCTCACCGGTGTCCCGCTCGACCATCGCGCCGACCAGTACTCGCTGGCCTGCACGCTCTACACCCTGCTCACCGGCACCGCACCGTTCGAGGCGCCGAGCCCGGCCGCCGTCATCACCGGGCACCTGCAGTCGCCGCCACCGCCGGTGAGCCCGCGCCGGGCCGGGCTGCCGCCGAATCTGGACGCCGTGATGGCGCGGGCGCTGGCCAAGCGACCAGCCGACCGGTTCACCTCCTGCGAGGAGTTCGTCGAGGCCGCCCAGCGGGCCATGCGCACGGGGACCACCGGTGCCCGCCCGATCGCAAGACCGCCGTCCGGGGCACACGCTCAGCCGTTCCTGGGGATGCAGCCGATGCGGCCGGTGAACACCTCCGGTGCCGCGATCCCGGTCGCACCGGTTCCGCCGATGGCGCCGCGACCGGCGACCCCCGCAGCCTGGGCCCAGCCCGCGATGCGCGCGCCCATGCCGCCACCGCCGCCCGCGCGGGGCGGTTGGGGGTCGATGATCGGGGTGCTGCTGGTGGTGTTCGCCATCGTGATCGGCATCGCGGTGCTCATCGCCGTGCTGACGAACCTGTGATCGGCGCGCCGACCTGTTCGGCGCGTGCCATATTCTGATCCGAATGAGCGACTTCGACGTCACCGCCGCCGACTCCATCGACCTCGTCCGGCTGCGTCGGTTCGTCGCCGTGGCCGAGGAATTGCATTTCGCGCGCGCCGCGAAAGCGTTGCGGATTCCGCGTCAAGCATTGAGCGCCACCGTGATCGAGCTCGAGGGCGAACTCGGCACGCGGCTGTTCGTGCCCGGTGCGTCGCCGACCCAGCTGTCCGAGGACGGCGCGACCCTGCTCGAACACGCGCGGGAGCTGATCCGCGCCGACGAGCAGGCACAGCGCGAGCAGAAGCCGGACGGGCCCGCGAGCCTGCGCGTCGGTTTCGTGCCGGGGGTGACGGTGTCGAAGTGGGCGCGCGTGTGGGGCGAGCGGCTGCCCGACCACCCCCTCGAGGTGCTCGGCGTCGCGCAGAGCGAGCAGGAGAGCGCGCTGCGCGAGGGCCGGGTGGACCTGTGCTTCGTGCGGTTGCCGATGGACCGGTCCGGAATGAACGCGATCCCGCTGTGGGAGGAGACGCCGGTCGCGGTCGTACAGAAGGACGACGCGCTGTCGCTGCTCGATACCGTGAGCCCGGCCGATCTGGCCGACGAACAGCACCACGACAGCGGCGATCTGGATCAGGCCGCGGACGCCCTGGCGATGGTCGCCGCAGTCGGGGGAGTGACGATCGTGCCGCAGTCGATCGCCCGGCTGCACCATCGGCGCGACCTGGTGTACCGCCCGATCAGCGACACCGAGTTCACCCGGATCGCGCTGGCTTGGCCCGCCGACGGCGATTCGGAACTGGTCGAGGAATTCGTCGGCATCGTGCGCGGCCGCTCGGCCAACAGTTCACGCGGCGCGGAACCGGCCAGGCCCGCGCCCGAGCGTGCGCCGAAGAAGCAGGCGCCGAAGAAGCAGACCGCGCAGCGCAAACCTGCCAAGGCCGGACGCAAGCCCGGCGCGCGACGCGGCCGCTGACACGACAATGCCTGCGGCGCGATCGAATCGCGGCCGCAGGCATCGGTGCGGGTGTCTACCTCGGGATGCGCTTGGTGAGCGAATCGAGGACGAGGATCGCCGCGAGCAGACCGGCGAACCCGATGAGGAAGATGTCCTCGACGTGGCCCTGGTGGTTGCCGATGGTCATGCCGAGCAGCGCGATGACGACGAACCAGCCGGCGATGCGGAAGGTCTTGGGCGACTCGCCGCTCCAGCCCCACGCTGCCGAGGGCACCTCGGCGGGGTCGACGCTGGTGGCGACGGCGCGCTCGGTGCTGGCTTTTTCGAGGTCCGTGGCGGCCACGATCGCTCCTTAGGGCTCGAGTTCTGGTTGGGCGAGTGTGCATATCGTGGCATACGACCGTTCGTCGTAGCCAGCAGCCCTGCCACAATGGGCCCGTGTCCCACCACGCACCCCGTGCCGCGCACGGCAATACGACGTCGACCGACCGGGTGAAGGTGCTGCTCCTGGGCAGTACCGGTTCGATCGGCACCCAGGCGCTCGAGGTGATCGCCGCCAACCCGGACCGCTTCGAGGTGGTCGGGTTGGCCGCGCGCGGCGGCAATCCCGCGCTGCTCGCCGAGCAGATGGCCGCCACCGGCACCCGCAATGTCGCCGTGGCCGATCCCGCCGCCGCCCGGCAACTCGATCTCGAGCTCGGCGGGCCGGGCGCGGTGACCGAACTCGTGCGCCGCACCGATGCCGACGTGGTGCTCAACGCCCTGGTCGGTTCGCTCGGCCTGGAACCGACACTGGCCACCCTCGAGGCGGGGACCCGGTTGGCGCTGGCCAACAAGGAGTCCCTCGTCGCGGGCGGTTCGCTGGTCACCCGGGCGGCCGCACCCGGCCAGATCGTCCCCGTCGACTCCGAACACTCCGCCCTGGCCCAATGCTTGCGCGGCGGTCGCGCCGAGGAAGTCGACCGGTTGGTGCTCACGGCCTCCGGCGGCCCGTTCCGCGGCTGGACCACCGAGATGCTCGAATCGGTGAACCCCGACGAGGCGAAAACGCATCCGACCTGGTCGATGGGCCCGATGAACACGCTGAACTCGGCCTCGCTGGTGAACAAGGGCCTGGAACTGATCGAGACCCACCTGCTGTTCGGGGTGCCCTACGACCGTATCGATGTCACCGTGCACCCGCAGTCGATCGTGCATTCGCTCGTCACGTTCACCGACGGTTCCACCCTGGCCCAGGCGAGCCCACCGGATATGAAGCTGCCCATCGCCTTGGCCCTCGGCTGGCCCGACCGCCTTCCCGGCGCGGCCACGCCCTGCGATTTCGGTACGGCGTCGACCTGGACGTTCGAGCCCGTCGACGACGCGGTCTTCCCCGCTGTCCGTCTGGCAAGGCAAGCCGGTGAGGCGGGCGGCAGCGTCACCGCCGTCTACAACGCCGCCAACGAAGTCGCGGTCTCGGCCTTCCTGGACGGTGCGATCAGCTTCCCGGCCATCGTGCGCACCGTCACCCGCGCGGTCGAGGCCGCGGACCGCTGGCGTGCCGAACCCGATACCCTGGACGATGTCCTCGCGGCCGACCGCTGGGCCAGGGAGTTCGCCGCCGAGGTTATCGCCGAAGTACCGACGCCCTGACCTGACCGACTCAACAGGACCCCACCGCGGCGCCAGCCGCCGAGAACAGAGAAAGGGCCAGATGGTATTCGCGTTCGGGTTTGCCCTGTTCGCCGTCGGTATCACGATCTCGATCGCGTTGCACGAATGCGGGCACATGTGGGCCGCGCAGGCGACCGGCATGAAGGTACGCCGCTACTTCATCGGTTTCGGGCCCCGTATCTTCTCGTTCCGTCGTGGCGAGACCGAATACGGCCTCAAGGCGTTGCCGCTCGGCGGCTTCTGCGATATCGCGGGCATGACGGCCCTGGACGAGCTGGAGCCCGAAGAGGTGGACCGGGCGATGTACCGCCAGTCCACCTGGAAGCGGCTGGTGGTGATGTTCGGTGGCATCGCCATGAACTTCCTGCTCGGCTTCATTCTGCTGGTCGTGCTGGCGGTGGGCTGGGGTCTGCCGCAACTCGAGCAGCCGCCTGCCACCGCGCTCGGCACCATGAGCTGCGTCGCCCAGGAGACGCCGGACAAGAAGCTCGCACCGTGCACGGGTGACGGTCCGGCTCAGCGCGCCGGTTTACAGCGTGGCGACGTGGTGAAGGCGGTCAACGGCGTCGAGGTGACCACCTGGGCGCAGTTCCAGGCCGAAACCCAGAAGCAGACCGGCACCTTCACCTACACCATCGAACGCGACGGCGACACCCTCACCGTGCCCGTGACCCCCGAGCGGGTGATGCGTTCGCCCAAGGAGGGTCCGGCTCGCGAGGTGTCCGCGGTCGGTGTGGGACCCGATTACGCCGAACCACAGCAGTACGACGTGGTCGAGGCGATTCCGGCGACCATCGTGTTCACCGGCGACTTCTTCGTCGAGACGGTGAAGTCGCTGGCCAAGATGCCGCAGAAGGTGTCGGCGCTGTGGGAGGCCGTCACCGGCGGCGAGCGCGACCCGGAGACCCCGGTCAGCGTCTACGGCGCCAGCCGGATCGGTGGCGAGACCGCCGAGCGTGGTCTGTGGGGCATGTTCATCCTGGTACTGGCCAGCCTGAACTTCTTCCTCGGCGCGTTCAACCTGCTGCCGTTGCTTCCGCTCGACGGCGGGCACATCGCGGTGGTGCTCTACGAGAAGGTGCGCGATGTGGTGCGCTCGTGGCGCGGTAAGGCCCCCGCGGGCCCGGTCGACTATCTGAAACTGCTCCCCGTGACGTATGTGGCCGTCGTGATCGGCGGTGCGTTCATGCTGCTCACCCTCGCCGCCGACATCGTCAACCCGATCCGCCTACCCTGATCCGCAGACGCCCGCTGTCGCGCCCCTCACAGGGTGCGGCGGCGGCGTGCGCGACTAAGCTCGGAAGCAATCAGCCCAGGTCGATTCGAGATCCGTAGGAAAGAAGGCAGCCGACCGTGACCAGCACTATCGGATTGGGGATGCCCGCCGCTCCCGCTGCTGTTCTCGCACCACGGCGCAAGACCCGGCAGCTCATGGTCGGCAATGTCGGCGTGGGCAGTGACCATCCCATCTCGGTGCAGTCGATGACGACCACCAAGACCCACGACGTGAACGCCACCCTCCAGCAGATCGCCGAGCTCACCGCCTCGGGCTGCGACATCGTGCGCGTGGCGTGTCCGAGGCAGGAAGACGCCGACGCCCTGGCGACCATCGCCAAGAAGTCACAGATCCCGGTGATCGCCGACATCCACTTCCAGCCCCGCTACATCTTCGCCGCCATCGATGCGGGCTGCGCCGCGGTGCGGGTGAACCCGGGCAACATCAAGGAATTCGACGGTCGCGTCGGCGAGGTCGCCAAAGCCGCGGGCGCGGCGGGCATCCCGATCCGCATCGGCGTGAACGCCGGTTCGCTGGACAAGCGGATGATGGAGAAGTACGGCAAGGCCACCCCCGAGGCGCTGGTCGAGTCGGCGCTGTGGGAGGCGAGCCTGTTCGAGGACCACGGCTTCGGCGACATCAAGATCTCGGTCAAGCACAACGACCCGGTCGTGATGGTCGAGGCCTACCGTCAGCTCGCCGCGCAAAGCGACTACCCGCTGCACCTCGGCGTCACCGAGGCGGGACCGGCGTTCCAGGGCACCATCAAGTCGGCGGTCGCGTTCGGCGCCCTGCTCAGCGAGGGCATCGGTGACACGATCCGCGTCTCGCTGTCGGCGCCACCCGCCGAAGAGGTGAAGGTCGGCGGCCAGATCCTGCAGTCGCTGAACCTGCGGCCGCGCAAGCTCGAGATCGTGTCGTGCCCGTCGTGTGGACGCGCCCAGGTGGATGTGTACACGCTGGCCGACGCCGTCGCGGCCGGTCTCGACGGCCTCGAGGTGCCGCTGCGCGTGGCCGTGATGGGCTGCGTGGTGAACGGCCCCGGCGAGGCCCGCGAAGCCGATCTCGGGGTCGCCTCCGGCAACGGCAAGGGACAGATCTTCGTCAAGGGCGAGGTCATCAAGACCGTGCCGGAAGCGCAGATCGTGGAGACCCTGATCGAGGAGGCGATGCGGATCGCCGAGGAGATGGGCACCGAGCCGGGCGCGCAGCCGGTGGTCACCGCGGGCTGATCCCTCACGGTCCGGCGACGGATTCAGCTCGACCCGTACCACTGCGCCCGCTTTCGTGGCAGGCTGGTGCCGTGCGGAGTCTGCTGGAGCCGACGCGACGGTCCAAGGCCACCCCCGCGCGTCCGGTGACCGTGCGGGACCTGGCCGAGGTGCTACGGGTCCTCGACGCCGACCCGGTCGCCTCGTGCATGATCGCGGCCCGTGTCCAGGAATTCGGGCTCGACACCCGTTCCGGCGTGGGCGAGTTGTGGAGTCGCGGCGGCCCGGCCGACTCCCTGTGCTTCTCCGGTGCGAACCTGGTTCCGCTGCGCGGCGATCAACAGGCCCTTCGCGCGTTCGCCGATCGGGCGACCAGGTGGCCGCGCGTGTGTTCCTCCGTGGTCGGCAGGCAGGAGCTGGCGCTGCCGCTGTGGGAGATGCTGGCGCCGAGTTGGGGACCGGCGAGGGAGTTACGCGCCGACCAGCCGCTGCTCGCCCTGGCGCAACCGGCCCTCGCCCGCCCGGACAGCGCGGTGCGACGAGTGCGGCCCGACGAGATCGACCGCTACCTCACCGCCGCGATCTCCATGTTCATCGAGGAGGTCGGCGTCGACCCGCGCGCGGGCGACGGTGGTCGCGGTTACCGACGCCGCATCAAGAGCCTCATCGAATCCGGCCGCGCCTGGGCACGTTTCGACGACGGCGAAGTGGTGTACAAGGCCGAGATCGGGTCGTTGTCACGGCGCACCGGTCAGATCCAGGGCGTGTGGGTACATCCCGAGCATCGCGGTGCCGGGGTGGGGACGGCGGGAACGGCCGCCGTCGCGAATGCCGTTGTGTCGACGGGCCGTACGGCCAGCCTGTACGTGAACGACTACAACCAGATCGCCCGACGTGCTTACAGCCGTGTGGGTTTCCGTCAGATCGCCACCTTCGCGACCGTCCTCGTCGATTAGTTTTCCGCCGCTGACCCGGCGTTGTTGCGTCGTCGGCGCCCGGTTCGCCGTTACCATCTGTGCCGATGAGAACTCGGATGTTCACCACCTGTGCGGTGCTCGCGCTCGCGCTCTCCTCGGGCGCGTGTTCGACGGGTCCGCAGGGGCCGGTGCCCGCCGCCCAGGATTTCGCCGAGGCCCTGGCCGACCGCGATCTGGTCACCGCGGGTGGTCTCACGACCTCGCCCGAGAAGGCCACGGCCGCACTCACTTCCACCTGGGACGCGCTGCAGGCCGAGAAGCTCACCGTCCGCACCGGCGACGCGCGCGTGCAGGGCGACACCGCCACCGTCGACTACACCTACGAGTGGACACTGCCCAAGGGCCGCCGATGGACCTATTCGGGTGAACTGCAGATGGGCCGCAGCGACGGCCGCTGGCTGGTGCGCTGGACCGCCACCGACATCCACCCCAAACTCGGCGACACCCAAAGCCTGGAGTTACGAACCCAACCCGCGCCGCGCGCACGGGTCAACGAGTCGGCGGGCAGCGATGTGCTCGTGCCGGGCAAGGTGTCACGGGTGCGGTTCACGGTCGCCGACGCCCCGGACCCCGACCGGGTCGCGGGGGCCCTTGCCGCTGCGCTGAGCCGCATCGATCCGGTGGCCTACACCCCGCAGGCCATTCTGTCGGCCGCGCGCAAAGCCGATGGGGCGTACACGGTCGTCCTGCTCAGCGAGTACGAGGCCGAGACGCTCGGCGGCCACCTGATCGGTCTGCCCGGAGTGACGCTCACCCAGGAGTGGGACATGGTGCCCACCGATCGCAAGTTCGCCCCCGACCTGCTCACCCAGGTGCGCAAGACCGTGATCGCCGAGGTCGACGGCAAGGCGGGCTGGAGCGTGGTCACCCGCAACGCCAACGGCGCGGATCTCGATGTGCTGCACGAGGTCCCGGCCCAGCCTGCGCCGTCGTTCGCGCTCAGTATCGACCGCTTCGTGCAGAATTCGGCCCAGCACGCGGTCGACCTGCGCACCGAGCAGACGATGATGGTGGTGATCCGGCCCTCCACCGGCGCGATTCTCGCGGTGGCCCAGAACAAGGCCGCCGATCGTGACGGCCCCGTGGCAACGAGCGGCCAGTACCCGCCCGGCTCGATCTTCAAGACGGTCACGGCGTCGGCGGCGATGGCGGCGGGTATCGCGACGCCCGAGACGGTGCTGCCCTGCCCCAGCCGGACAACCATCGGGGAGCGCACGATTCCCAACTACAACCTCTTCACGGTCGGTGACGTGCCGATGGCCACCGCCTACGAACGCTCCTGCAACACCACCTTCGCGCGGCTGGCCAGCCGGCTCGAACCCGACGCGCTCACCGAGGCCGCCGCCCGCCTCGGCATCGGCCAGGACTACCGGGTGGCCGGGCTGCCGACGCTGTCGGGGTCGGTGCCGCCCGCCGACGGGCTGGTCCAGCGCGCCGAGGACGGCATCGGCCAGGGCCGGGTGGTGACGAGCCCGTTCGGGATGGCACTGATGGCCGCGGCGGTGGCGCACGGGTCGGCGCCGGTGCCGTATCTGATCGCGGGCAGGCCCACCGAGATCGTCGGTGAGCGGCCCGAACTCGCGCCCGAGGTGGTCGAGGGGTTGCGCGAGATGATGCGGATGGTCGTCACCGGCGGCACCGCCGAACGCATCCGCGATCAGGGCGAGGTGTACGGCAAGACCGGTGAGGCGGAGGTCGACGGCGGATCGCACTCGTGGTTCGTCGGCTACCGCGGCGACATGGCCTTCGCGACATTGCTGGTCAAGGGTGGCAGTTCCGACAACGCGGTCGCCGTCACCCGTGACATGTTCGCGGCGCTGCCGCCCGGTTACTGAGCGCGATACGGCGGGACGACGTAGGCGTCTTTGTCGGTGTGCTCCACCGCGTCGCGGTGGACCACTTCATAGCCGGGAGCCGGTTTGGGCGGCGCGGATTGGACTCGGGCGTCGAGCAGATCGATGGCCATGGCACCGCCGAGAATCATTCCGGCGGTGGTCAAAATCAGGGTGGAACGGCTCATATTCGTCTCCCTCGTCCAGGGTTTCGACGTGTTCCGAATGGGAGAACCGTAGAACGCGGAAGCGCTCGGCAACAGGCGGCGGCAGTAAGCGACACACAATTGTTGCCATATGTGCGGGCGTGTTCGAACGTAATCGCTATGCGACCGTGACGATCCGCCATCGCGGTCGAACACGCTGCTCAGCGGGTACGTGCAAATGAAATTGCATTGTCACGCACGTTGCAGGGTGGCGCTCAGATGATGTTGCAGGGATTCGCCGACGGCGGCCATCCGCAGCGTGTACTCGATGGTGTCGCCGGTCACATGGAAGGAACGGCCTACCGCCGTCACCGATTTCGCCGACCCGCTCAACCCGATATTCGTCGAATTCAATTCGAGCCGAATTCCGTCGACGGTTTCGGTGAGTGTTCCCTCGCAGATCTCGGTGATTCCGGTGGGGTGGGCGAGCACCAGTTCGACCTTGCTGGGTGCGGGGGCGCGCAGATAGCCCGTCTCCGCGTGCAGCGGGCGGCCGTCGTCGGCGGCTTTGGTCCGCTGCCGGTAGGTCAGGAACGGGCGGCCCAGATGACCGAAGGTGATCTCCTCGACGTAGTCGAAGGGATCGATGGTCGGGTACTCACCGTGACCTCGCCCGCGCCAGGTACCGAGCAGCGGTGCGAGGGCGGCGACGGCGGGATGCGGGGCGATGGGCGCGCTTGGTTCGACCACGCGCGACAGCCTAGACCTGCCACCACAGCCATGTTCACGGCACACCGTCACACGGGTCGGGATAAGGTCAGCGTCGCCTGAACGCCGTCCGGCGGAGGTCGAAAGGAATGAACGTTGAACGGACATGTGAGGGGCACCCGCCGGGTGCTGTCCGGGCCGGTGCGCGGTGCGGTTCTCGGCGCGGTGCTCCTGGTCGCTGCCGCGTGCTCGGGCACCGATCCGGCGGGCGACGGTGTCGCCGCCCTCGACGGCAACCGGTACAGCCAAACCGATCTGGCCGCCAGCTCCGACTCCTATCACGCCCAATTCACCATCGCCGAGATGGTCGACGCCTGGGGTCTGGCGACCCGGCCCAAGGGCGCGGGCGGACATTTCTGGGTGGGCGCGGGTGGAAAGTCGTTCCAGTTCCTCGGAGATGTCAGCGAGTCGACGGATCCGGCATTGCAGAAACTCACCAGGGACCAGTTCGAATCCGTCGCGATTCCCGGCACCGATGCCGATCCGTCCGACAAGTCGGCGGGCAAGACGACCGGTGTGGTGTTCAACCCGGCGCCGATCAATTCCGATCTATTCGCGGTGCGCGACCAGTGGGTCGATCTGAACGGAATGCCGGTCCCGCTCGGCGGTTCGGCCCGGTTCATCGTCGGCACCGATTCCGGCAGGATCAACGCCTGGACCGAGCAGGCGCCCGACGGAGCCGTCATCCGCCGCAACGGCGGCGCCAACCAGGTTTTCGACGGTTCGGCCCAGGGCATGTCGTTCCTCGGGCTCGCGCTCGCACCCTCCGGTGACAAACTGCTGGCCGCCGACTTCGGCGCCGACCCGCAGATCCGCACCTTCGACAAGTTCTGGCAGCCGGTGGCGACCACCGGCTTCGCCAACCCGTTCGCCACCGGCAAGCCCGTCGACCCCGCCAGTCCGGAGAAGGGCAACAAGGCCGTTCCCGGCGACCCGGCACCGTTCAACATCACCACGGTCGGCAGCCGGGTGTTCGTCTCCTACGCCGTGACCAAGGCCGACAAGAAGGACACCGAGGCCTTCGACAAGGGCGAGGAGGTCTCGCTCGACGCCAAGGCCGACGAAGCGGCAGGCGGCACCCCGGACAAGGGCAAGGTCGCCGAATTCGACGCCGCGGGCAAGCTGGTGCGCATCATCGACGACGGCGGGCGCCTCAACGCACCGTGGGCGGTGACGATCGCGCCGTCGAACTTCGGTGCGCTCTCGGGCAAGTTGCTGATCGGCAACTCCGGTGGCCTCGGCCGGGTCCTCGCCTTCGACGACACCACCGGAACCTTCGTCGACTACCTGCGCGACAGCGACGGCGAGCCGGTGCAGATCGAGGGGTTGTGGGCGTTGACGTTCGGCAACGGTGAGAGCGCGGGCGACGCCGACGCGCTGTACTTCACCGCGGGCCCACGCGAGGAGAAGGACGGCCTGTTCGGCAGTCTGCGCGCGCTGTAGCGCGGCGGGCACACGCCAGGCGAACAGGACAACCTGGATGTCCGCAGGCCTGTTCGCTTCCGTCTGGCATCGTGGTAGGGGACAGTGGTGGCGGAGTGTTTGCCGGGGTGGCCGAGCCGGAGGTGCCAGATGACGGTGATGCGCTGTGAGACGCGGTTTTCGGTCGACCGAACCAGGTTGCCCGGGCGTGAGCTGATGCTCGCCGCGTTCCGTGGGCTGGCCGAGGGCTACCACCCGGTGCTGCACGCGGCGGCCGAGCTCGCCGTGCTGCACCAGGTGCGCGACCGCACGCCGGCCTTCGAGGCGCCCGGCCTCGACCGTCGCCGGGCGCAGCTGATGCGCGCGATCGACCGCTGGGTGATCCTGGCCGCCCCGCTGCCCTCGGCCACCGCCGCCGAGCACTGCGAAACCCTCGGCATGCTCGTCGACCGGCTCGCCGCGCACAGCGCGCGGCTGTTCGTCAGCATGGCCGACGCCACCGACGCGCAGTTCTACGACGAGTGGGCCCGGCTCGACGACCTCGCCGAGAGCTACCAGCGCCTGATCGACGATCTGTGGGCCGGTTCCCGCTGTCTTCCCTCGGTCGTCCACTGACCGGTGCCCCCGGAATTGTTGGCTCGGTAGAACTTTCGTACGACGTACCATTTGTTGTGCGCACAGACGAGGAGCAGGCGCAGACCTGCGAGTGGTCCCGCGAGGTGTACGCCGAACCGCGACCCGCTGCCGCGGTGTCGACCGTGCTGCCGATCCGTCCACGCTCGGATTCGGTCGACGGCACACCGCTGTTCTGTCTCGCCGGTGAGGCGGGCCTGGCTTGGCCGTTCGCCTGCCTGCTCGCCCACCTCGAGCCGGAGGTACCCGTCTACGGGCTGCAGACGCTTGTCGACCGGCCGACGATCGGCGACTACGCGCAGCACTTCCTGCCCGAGATCCGCCGGATCGCTCCGCAGGGGCCGTATCGGTTGCTCGGATGGTCGGCGGGCGGCCTCGTCGCGCAGGAGATGGCAGTGCGGCTAGGGGAGGACAACCAGGTTGTCCGGGTTGTCCTCCTGGGCACGGATGCCGGTGCCGGACCGCTGTCGCCGACGGCGCCGGGCAGATTCGTCGAGCGGCTCATCGGCGTCGCGGACAACGAATCCCGTCCGCCCAACCATGAAACGGGCATTGACACGTCAGCGGCCGAATTGACCGACAGGCTGGCGGGCACGATCGCCATGACGGGCGACGAATTGCGGCACCTGATCGATCACTCCGACGCGCTCGCACGCGCAGCGTCGACCCACCCCCCACAAAGCCTCCCCGGCGAACTCGTCCTGGTCGTCCCCGAGCGCGATCGACCCGATGCGGCTGCCGCGGTGGAGGACTGGCGACGCCTGGTGACGGGCAACCTGACGGCCCATGCCGTCGACGCGACCCTCGACGATCTCCTCGCACCCGAGGTTCTCGGCCGGATCGCCGGCCTGCTCACCGCATAAGTCGTGGCTACCGCGCCCGATCCACCCCGGCCGCGATCTCGTCGCGTGCCCGCTGAATCAGCGCGGCGGAATCACGTGGGCTCAGTGCCATGGCCCGCAACTGGTCGAAGATCACGCCGAATCGGCGGATCTCCGAATGACCTTCGACCAGGTCGTGCACGGACATGCTCTCCACGTACACCAGTTCGGGGTCGACCGGATTGCGGAAGTCGAGCAGCGTGAACGACCCGGCCATGCCGGGATGCGCGCCCGCCTCGAACGGCAAAACCTGCAGGATCACGTTCTTGCGCTTGGTCTCCTCCAGCAGCCGGTCGAGCTGGCCGACCATGGTCACCGGACCGCCGACCACCCGGCGGATGGCGGCCTCGTCCATCACCACCCACAGCTCGAGCGGATCGTCCTTCGTCAGGTTCACCGCGCGGTCCATGCGCGCCTTGGCCCGGCTCTCCATCACGGAGGCATCGAGGCGCGGCATCGACGTATCGATCACCGCCGCGGCGTATTCGAAGGTCTGCAATAGGCCGGGCACAGTGGAGGTCTGGTACTGGCGTGCCGAAAGTGCTTCCGCCTCGAAGTTGATGTAGGTGGCGTAGACATCGGACAACGCGCCTTCGTACGCATGTGACATACCCGGTTTGAGCGCGTCGCTGAGCAGGCTCATGGCCTCCTCGCGCATTTTCTCGCTCACCTGGTACAGGTCGAGCATCGCGCTGAGCGTGCGCCGCTGCGGGCGCGCCTGCGCCATTTCGATGCGGTACAGCGTTGTCACGTTGATGCCGGTGCGCGCGCTCACGTCCTCTTTGCTGAGCCCGGCGGATTCACGCAGCTCACGGAGCATCGCTGCGAGCCTGCGAAGCCGGACGGTGAGTGTGGTTCGCTTGCCTGCCATGGGTGCCCCTTCGCCTGTGGCGCGTCACGTGAATCGCATTATTGCGCTGCTCGTCCATGCTGTCACGGGTTCGGGAAAGAATGCCGGTCGGCCTGTTCGTTGGTGGTCAAGTGACCCGCGGTTCTGTCAGGGCGGCTTTACTGCAGGAGTGACAACGCAATCTTGCGTTTCCCGTTGTGAGCGAGCATGATCCAGTTAGCCTGGTTGCGAGCAAGCCGAACAGAAGACCGGGATAACCGAATCGAGAGCCAATCATGTTGGTAGACAAATCTTGGGTGTCGGGTGAATTCGGGGCGTTGCGATGAGCGCGCCGGTGATGGGTGGGGTACTGCCGACGGCGCCACAATTGTTGTGCGCCTTCCAGGGGCGGCGTTTCCAGGATCGCGAATTGCTGCGATCGGCACACGCGCTCGCTGAGCTGCACGAACGGCGGGCACAGGTGCGTGACGCCGCATTGATCGCCGAAATAGATTGCCGTCGAGGAGAACTCGTCGACGACATCAACGACTGGATTGTCGCCGAGATTCCGGTGAATCGGACGGGTGCCTCGCTGCACACCGAAAGTCTCGGCGCCGTCGTCGACCGGATGGCGCGAAGCTGGGTGGATGCCAACCAGGCCATCGATCTGGACGGCGCGCGAAGCGACAGCACGCACAAACATTGGTATCACCTGGCCGAGCTGGTCGACGGCTACACCGACCTGGTCACCGATGTGATCGGTGGCAGGCGAAGGCTGCCCGAGCAGTAGGGGCTACGCGGGTTCCGGTGACAGCCTCGCCTCGAAGGCGACGCGGTCACCACGATAGAGCGAGCGCACCCGTTCGATGGGTGCGCCGTCCGCATCGACACTTCGCCTGTGCAGCAGCAACATCGGTAGTGCGGTCGTGCTTTCGAGCAGGCCCGCCTCCCGCGGCGAGGCGAGAACGGTCTCGATGCGTTCCCGCGCACCGGCAAAGCTCACGCCGGTGGCGCGGATCGCGGCGTAGAGCGACGTGGTCGGGTCGTAACTGCCACGAAGCCCGCCGAAGCGATGCAGTGGCAGATAGGTGCTTTCCAGGCCGATGCGTTCACCGTCGGCCAGCAGGACGCGTTCGAGGTGCATCACCGGCGTGCCGGGTTCCACCTCGAGATCGGTCGCGGTCTGCGCGTCGGCGGGAACGTCTTCCCAGGCGACGACTATGCGACCGGGTACGCGGCCGAGACTGATCGCGCCCTCGGTGTAGGAGCGCAGCGACAGCGGTTGGGTGAGTTTCGGCCGCGACACAACCGTTCCGCGTCCGCGTCGGCGAATCCTGCCCTCCACCAGCAGTTCCCGCAGCGCGTGGCGCACCGTCTCGCGCGCCACTCCGAAGCGGGTGGCGAGATCGCGTTCCGACGGCACCGGGTCGCCCTCGTCGAGTTCGGCGAGGATCGCGTCGATCTCGGTGCGGACGCGGAACACCTTCGGGACGCGCGTGGTGTGCGGTGAATCCATGCCGCTCAGCGTACCCGGATTGGTCTATACCAAAAGTTAACGCGGTGTTCGCCCTGGCCACACCTATCGGTCTAGACCATTTGCCACTATCGGTGCCATGCGATTGGTCATCATCGGTGGTGGGATTCTCGGCACGGCGCACGCCTGGGCCGCGATAGCCCGCGGCCACGAGGTCGTCCACCTGGAACGCGAACGCGAGGCGCGCGGCGCGACGGTCCGCAACTTCGGCCTGGTGTGGGTATCCGGGCGGTCGGCAGGCGAGCTGGAACTCACGCTGCGCTCGCGCGAGCTGTGGGAGGAGATCGGCGGCCGGGTCGCGGGCGTCGGTTTCCGGCCCGCCGGGTCCATCACCCTGGTCCGCACCCCGGCGGAGCTGGCCGTCGCCGAGGCCGCCGCGGCAGGGCCGACCGCGGCCGATCGCGGCTTCACCCTGCTCGAACCCGAGCAGGTGCTGGCGCACAACCCGGCGCTGCGCGGCAAATACCTGGCGGGCCTGCACTGTTCGACCGACGCGGCGGTGGAGTCGCGGCAGGCGTTGCCTGCGTTGCGCGCCCACATGGCCGCCAGCGGTCGCTACGCCTTCCACGAGTCGACCGAGGCCCGGTCGGTCACCGATACCGGCGCCGGTGCGGTGGTGCTCGACGATCAGGGCCGCCGTCACGAGGCCGACCTGGTGGTGCACTGCCCCGGCGCGGCGCATTCCGGGCTCACCCGGGAACTGGCCGGTGTGCTGCCGGTGCGCCGGGTGCGGTTGCAGATGATGCAGACCGAGCCGCTCGGCGAAGCGCTCACCACGGCGATCGCCGACGGCGACAGCTTCCGCTACTACCCGGGTTTCGCCGGCCCACAGGTGGATTCGCTCGCCCGCGAACAGTCGCAGACAGCCACCGCCGCCGAGCACAAGATGCAGCTGCTGTGTGTGCAGCGGTTGCACGGCGGGCTGACCATCGGCGATACCCACGAATACACCGAACCGTTCGCCTTCGACGTCGACGAATCGCCCTACGACCACCTCACCGAGGTGACCGAGGAGCTGCTCGGCCGCAAGCTGCCACGGGTGGTGCGCCGGTGGGCGGGTGTCTACAGCCAGAGCGTCGACCCGGACGCCATCGTCACCCGGGTGCGGGCCGACACCAACGTCTGGGTGGTGACCGGCCCCGGTGGTCGCGGAATGACGCTCGGCCCCGCCCTCGGCGAACAAACCGCCGACGAGATCGGACTGTGAGGATCACCATGCACCACAACAACATTCAGCTCGCCGTGCTCGACATGGCCGGTACAACCGTCGCCGACGGCGGATTGGTGCTTCGCGCCTTCGAGGAGGCGGCTACCGCGGTCGGGATCGAGTCCGACGGCCCACGTCGCGAGGCGGCCCGCCGATACGTGCTCGACACCATGGGGCAGTCCAAGATCGAGGTCTTCCGTGCGCTGCTCGGTGACGAGGACGCGGCCCAGGCAGGTAATCGCGCCTTCGAGGCGGCCTACGACGCGCTCGTCGGTGAGGCCGACATCGCGCCGATACCCGGTGCGGTAGAGGCGATCACCGCCCTGCGCGACGCGGGTGTCCGGGTGGCGCTCACCACCGGGTTCAGCCGAGGCACCCAGGACAAGCTGCTGTCCGCGCTCGGCTGGGCCGAGCTGGCCGATCTCACCCTCGCCCCGTCCGACGCCGGCCGTGGCCGTCCCTACCCGGACATGGTGCTCACCGCGGCTCTGCGCCTGCGGGTCGACGCGGTCGACCGGATCGCCGTCCTCGGCGACACCACCAGCGATATCGCGACCGGTCTGGCGGCCGGGGCGCGCATCGTCGCGGGCACCCTGACCGGCGCGCACAGCGCGGCACAGCTGCGAGAGGCGGGCGCGACCCACGTCGTCGACTCCGTCGCCGACTTCCCCGCCCTGCTCCTGGCCTGAACTTCCGTCGCGGCGACCGCCGCGGCGAATGCACCTCCGTGAAACGAAAGTTGTTGTCATCGTGCGTACTTCCCTCACCAGACGCCGCTTCGCGCGTACCGCGTTGCTGCTGGCAGGCGTCACCGCCGTCGCGTTCTCCTCGGCGTGTGGCGGCACCGGAACCGAGTCGGCCGACGGCCGCACCGTCACCGTGTACTCCGCCGACGGCGTCGGCGGCTGGTACAAGAACCGCTTCGACGAGTTCACGAAGCAGACCGGGATCGCGGTGAACCTGGTCGAGGCCGGGTCGGGCGAGGTGGTCAACCGGGTCGACAAGGAACAGTCCAATCCGCAGGCCGACATCGTGGTCACCCTGCCGCCGTTCATCCAGAAGGCCGAGCAGTCGGGCCTGCTGCAGCCCAGCGGTATCGACACCGCCGCGATCCCCGCCGCCGACAAGGATCCCGACGGCAACTACGTGACGATGGCCAACAACTTCCTGTGCTTCATCGCCAACCCGTCGGTCGATGCCGCCGCGCTCACCTGGGACGACCTGCTGAAGCCGGAGTTCAAGGGCAAGCTGCAGTACTCGACGCCCGGCCAGGCCGGTGACGGCACGGCGGTGCTCGTGCTGCTGCAGCAGTTGCGCGGCAAGCAGGGTGCGCTGGACTACCTGGCGGCGTTGCAGGCCAACAATGTCGGCCCGTCGTCGTCGACCGGCAAGCTGCAGGCCAAGGTCGACAAGGGTGAGTTGCTCATCGCCAACGGTGACGTGCAGATGAACCTGACAACGGTGAAGGAGAAGGGTTCCAAGTTCAACGTCTTCTTCCCCGCCGCCGACGGCAAGCGTTCCACCGTGGCGGTGCCGTACATGATGGGTCTGGCCAAGGGTGCGCCACACAAGGACGACGCCACCGAGCTGATGCGGTTCCTGATGGCGCCCGAGGCGCAGGCAGCGCTCGGACCCGAGGCGTTCGCGGTGTCGCCGCGGACCGATGTGCCCGCGCCCGCCGAGGGCGGTCCCGCCGCGGCGATGCGTGGTGTCGACGTGGTCCCGGTCGACTGGAACACGGTGCTCACCGAGCTGGATGCCGACCTCGCGGCATACCAGAAGGCAACCGGCAGCTGAAATCCCCTGTAAAAGGAGTCGACAATGTCCGATGGTGACGTGCGCACGGGGTCCGTCGTTTCGGCCGGTGCCACCACGACCGAACCGGCGATCGTGTTCGACCGGGTCGGTGTCAGCTACGGCCGGGGCCGCAAGGCCGCTGTCGCGCTGGCCGACTTCAGCCTGCGCGTCGCCGTTGGCGAGACGGTGGCACTGCTCGGCCCGAGTGGGTCGGGCAAGTCGACAGCGCTCAAGGCGCTGGCCGGATTCGTCCGTCCCACTTCAGGCTCGGTGCGGTTGGCCGGACGCGATGTCACCGCGTTGTCGCCCGCCAAGCGGGGGATCGGCGTGGTCGTGCAGTCGTATGCGCTGTTCCCGCACATGAGCGTGCACAGCAATGTGGCGTTCGGGTTGAAATCGCAGCGGGTGCCGCGCGCCGAGATCGGGCCGCGCGTCACCGAGGCCTTGGAGATGGTCGGCATGGGTGGCTATGCCGAGCGTCTGCCGCGGGAACTGTCGGGTGGTCAGCAGCAGCGGGTGGCGATTGCCCGTGCGCTGGCCATCCGGCCGAGGGTGCTGCTGCTCGACGAACCGCTCGCCGCCCTCGACGCGCAGTTGCGGCACTCGATGCTCGGCGAACTGCAGGAATTGCGGAAGGCGTTGCCCGACACGGCGATGCTGTACGTCACCCACGATCAGGCCGAGGCGCTCGCCCTGGCCGACCGGATCGCGGTGATGCGTGATTCCCGCCTCGTCGACATCGACACCGCCGAAAACCTCTGGCAGCGACCGCCTTCCGACTTCACCGCCGGGTTCCTGGGTGGGGCGAACCTGGTGCCGTGCACGGTGAAGCATGTCACCGGGACGGCGGCGCTGGTCACCGCGGGAACCTCGACACTGCGTGCCCAGGCGCCGGTGCCCGGTGTCGGGCAGGACGAGTGGAAGCCGGACGACGCCGCGCTGCTGTGCGTGCGCCCGCACACCATCACCCTCGGCAAGACCTCGGATCGAGATGCGTTGCGTGCCACGGTGCGCAGTGCGGTGTGGCGTGGGGCGTCGACCCGGGTCGAGTTGGATGTCGACGGGTTGCCGTCCGTGCTCGCCGCCGACGTGCCCGGACATTTCACCGCTGCGGTGGGTTCGGTCGTCGGGGTCGTCTTGCCCGATCCCGCCGGTGTCCTGATCGCGAACACGGTCGGGGCCGGTTCGCGCGGAGAGGAGGATGCGCCGTGAACTCGGTTGAACTCTGTGCGGCGGTGTGGAATTCCTGCTCGCGTACCCATAACTCCGTCGCAGCCGTCGGTCGCCCCGGCGTTCCGACTCCAGTCAGTGTGATGGTGTGGGGTCGGCACGGTATCAGGAGTCGGCGTCCGATGATTTCGTCATCCGCGACGGGCGGGAGTCGTTGCTCGGCACCGATATCGAGTCTCGAGGTCTCGGGAGCTCGGACTCGGCCGGTGGAGGTGGCGAGCGTGCTTCGTGAGTTCGGTCCGTCCTGCGATGGCGAGGTGCGACGATGAGTGCGCCAGTCCTCGATCCGCCTGCGGTTGTGAAGCCGAAATCCGCTGGTGCGCGGCGCTCGTGGGCGCCTGTCCTCTGGACGTTGCCGCCCGTACTCATTGTGCTCGGTGTCGCCGGTTATCCGATTCTGCGAGTTCTCACCGAGTCGACGCGCACGCCGACCGGACGCGGCACCGAGGTGTGGTCGACGGTCCTCGGCTCGGCGGCGTTCCGGGATGCGTTGTGGCGCACCATCTCCATCGCCGTGTGCTCGACGCTCGGCTGCCTGGTGCTCGGCACGTTCCTGGCGATCGTGCTCGCGTTCGTGCCGTTTGCCGGTTCGGGGGTGGTCGGCCGACTCATCGACACCATCCTCACGCTGCCGTCGTTCCTCATCACCCTGGCCTTCACCTTCCTCTACGGCACGGCGGGGGCGGTGAACGCGGTGATCACCGAATTGACCGGGGCGACAACACCGGTGATCGATTTCCTCACCACGCCACTGGGCGTGATCCTCGCCGAGATCACCTTCTTCACCCCGTTCGTGGTGCGACCCGTACTCGCCGCGTTCGCGCAACTGCCGCGCGAACAGCTCGATGTGGCGGCCAGTCTCGGCGCCTCGCCGTGGCGGGTGCTGCGCCAGGTGGTGCTGCCCGAAGCGTGGCCCGCGCTGGCGGCAGGCGGCAGCCTCGTGTTGCTGCTGACGCTCAACGAGTTCGGCATCGTGCTGTTCACCGGCGCCAAGGGTGTCATCACGCTGCCCGCGTTGATCTACACGCGCGGCATCGTCACCTTCGACCTGCCCGGCGCCGCCGTCCTCGCCACCGTGCAGGTGGTGCTGTCACTCACCCTGTACGTCACCTACCGGCTCGTGTTCGCCCGGTTCATCGCCCGTCCGAAGGAGGACTGATCGTGCTCGTCTGGACTTCGCGCGGGAAACTGTTGGTACTCACCATCTTCGGGCTCGTAGTGACGGTGGTCTTCGTCGCCCCGATCGCGACGGTCGTTCTCGCCGCGCTCGCGGGCACCTGGACCGGCCCGCTCCCGTCGGACCTCGGTTTCGCCAACCTCGGCAGCGCTGTGAGCGGTGAACAGGCCGCGAGCCTGTCGGTGAGCCTGCAGACCGCGCTGATCTCGGGCGCGATCGCCCTGATCGTCGGCACCTGGGCCGCCCTCGCGGCCCGCGAAGCGCCCACCTGGTTGCGTCGCCTCACCGACGCCGTCTTCCACCTGCCGGTCGCGGTGCCCTCGGTGGCCATCGGCCTCGGCGTCCTCATCGCCTTCAACGAACGTCCGCTGCTGCTGGGCGGCACCAAGTGGATCGTCATCCTGGCCCACACCGTCCTGGTCCTCGCCTACGCCTTCAGCGCCATCTCCGCCGCCCTCGACCGCCTCGACCCCGCCTACCGCCAAGCCGCCGAATCCCTCGGTGCAGGCCCGGTCCGCGTCCTGACCCAGATCACCCTCCCCCTCCTGCTCCCCGCCCTCGGCGCCGCAGCGGGCCTCTCGATCGCCCTGTCCATGGGTGAGCTCGGCGCCACGATCATGGTGTACCCCGCCACCTGGAAAACCCTGCCGGTCAGCATCTTCGCCCAAACCGACCGAGGAGAGGTCTTCGACGCCGCCGCCGCGACAACGATCCTCGTCACGGTGACCCTCGCGGTACTGGTCGTCCTCGGCCGGTTGCGCGGCCGCGCCGCCGTCCGCTGAGCGGTGCGGCCACGGCACGGCCTCGGTCGCTCCGAAGCTAGAGCAGTGCGGCGGCATCCACCGCTGTGAGGCCGCCGTCGATGCGCAGGTCGTGACCGTTGATGTAGGAGGCCTCGGCGGAGGCCAGGAAAGCGACGGCGGCGGCGATGTCGTCCACGGTGCCGACGCGGCCGGCGGGGGAGAGGGCCGCGACCCCCGCCTGTGCCGACTCGGAGAGTTCGGCGCGGAAGGCCGGTGTGTCGATGTAGCCCGGGCTCACCGAATTGACCCGAATACGGCGTGGCGCCAACTCCGCCGCGAGCGTGCGCGTCAGATTGTGCACCGCCGCCTTGCTCGCCGAATACAACGCCGCACCCGGCACACCCCGGTGCAGGCCGAACGACGCGTTGATGACGACGGAACCCTGGTCGACCAGCACCGGAAGCGCCTTCTGAATCGTGAAGAACGCCCCCTTGAAATTGCTGTCGATCACCTGCCCGAACAGCTGGTCGCTCACCTGATCGATCGACTGGAACGACCCGATCCCCGCATTGGCGAACACCACATCGAGCCGCCCGAACCGCTCGGAGATCGTCCCCATCACAGCATCGAGATCGCCGAGATCAGCCATATCCCCAGCGATCCCGACCGCCCGATCACCCAACACCTCGACCGCCGCATCCAGCCGCCCCTTGTCCCGGCCGGTCACCACAACCCGCCCACCCTCCGCGATCAACCGCCGCGCAGCAGCCAGCCCCATCCCACTGCCACCCCCGGTAACCAGAGCGATCTTCCCGTCGAACCGAAACCCGTTGTGCGTCATGCACTCACCTTGCGCCTCCGCCGAACAGACAAACAGTGCGCGTTTATCAGGGGTGTGCCACCACCACCCTGACAGCGCAGAACTTCGGATGCTCAGCCCCAGACCAGCGTCCACCCCGTTCTAGCGGGGAGCGCGGGCACAGACCCGCACAGTGGGCGGTGCGTACAGCCACCGCTGTTCGTCTTCCAATTCTCGCTGCGCCACCGCGATCGTCTCGCGTGAGACTCCGTGGACTACCAGAGCTTCGTGCGCCTGCGCCCAGGTGAGGCTCCACATGCGCGCCATCGGTGAACCACCGCGAAAGAACGGGATATCAGCGTCTGCCCGGATATCGACGAGCCCGAGCGCCGCCAACCGAGTGGGCAGGGTGCGCGCCCACGATTGGCTGGCACCCGCGGCTTCGGTGGACCGAGCGAAGGCCCGCCAGACTTCCCCGAATGCTCCCGGCATCTCACCGAGCACACCGAGCCCATCACCTTCCTCGAGCACGAGCACCCCGCCCGGTGCCAATGCCCGAGCCAATTTCTCCACTACGACTTGTCTTTCGGCGATGTGGAGCAGCACGAACCGGGTATGGACGAAATCGAAGGCGCCTGCGGGGAGAGGATCGGTGACGAGGTCCATCCGGACGGTTTCACCACCGAGGCCCGGCAAGTCGGTGAGATGACGCGGATCGGCGTCCACCGCCAGTACTCGGCCACCGGGCAGCGCGACGGTGCACAGCCAGCGTGCGAAAGACCCACCACCAGCTCCGGCCTCGAGGCAACGCCAGCCGGCAGACACGCCGAGCTGTTGCGCCAGCGCGATACTCCCTGGGTCGTACGCCGCGCCGAGCAAGCTCAGACGTTCCTCCGCAAGACTCCAGTGGTTGGGCAGCGTGTAGTCCATCCTCAGACGCTAGGACCGTCGACCTGAACGTCAAGGTGCTTCGGCGACCCCCGGCCACGTGAGTGGTCGATGCCACAGGCGACGTCACCGCTGGTCTGGCTCAGGCGGATTCGGTGAGGTGGAGGTGGGGGAGGGTGGACAGGCGGGCGTGGGTGGCTGTGCCTGGTCTCGGGTTGTAGAGGACCACGGACCAATTGGGGTTGTCGGCGACGGTGAGGGTTGTCGCGTCGAAGAACAGTTCGCCGGCTTCGGGGTGGAGTAGGGCGTTGACAGCTTGCGCTGGGACACCCACCTCGTGCCGGTCCCACAGTTGGGCGAATTCGGGTGACGATGCCACGAGTTCTTTTGCCACACGGTCGAATTCGTCGTCGTGCGGGGCGAGCGCCGCGTCGGCACGGTAGGCCGCGACAACACCCGGCGCCGCAGCGGCCCAGATCTCGGGCAGACCACGATAGCGGGGACTGGTGAAGAAGGTGACGAGGCAGTTGTGTGGTTCCCCGTCGTCGCAGCCGAAGATCCGACCGGCAAGAGTGTTGAACGCCAAGATGTTCCAGTAGCGGTCGCGCACCACGGCGGGCCCACGCTCCCACCCGTCGAGAAGCGCCCGGATTTCCGCGGTCACCTCCGTCCCCGATCCATTCGCGGGCGGCGGGTTGAGTCCGGCGAGCAAATACAGGTGCGCGCGTTCGGACTCGTTCATTCGCAGGACCCCCGCGACGGCATCCAGAACATCACCCGAGACCGAAATGTCACGTCCTTGCTCGAGCCACGTATACCAAGACACCCCGACCCCCGCCAGCATTGCGACCTCCTCGCGCCGCAACCCCGGCGTCCGCCGCCGCCCACCCTCGGGCAACCCCACCTCACCGGGAGATATCCGCTCCCGCCGAGCCCGCAGAAACTCGCGCAATTGCTCACGCCGCCGAACCGATCCCGCACCGATCATCACTCCAACGTAGTCACCTGCGCCCGTGTCGCGCTGACCGAGCAAAGGTTGGACCGCAGGCGTGCGCCTTCCCACCACGTCGGTGGTGCCGAGGTCGTGGTCGGTCCGAGCGCCACGCGGAATGGGCTCTTCGGGTGGCGCAGGCAGCGGCGGATTGGTCCCGTTCGTGATCGCGGTGCGCGCGTAGCATGGCCCGCACAGCCGGAACCATGCCGCAATGACGGCAGCGGATCGGCGGTTCGAGAAGGTGAAAAGCGTTTGAGGACAACGGGTCACGAGAAGCGCACCGACGGCATCGACGCCGAATCGCTGGACAACAGCTGGCGATTCACCGACGGTGTGCTGCACACCGGAACCACGCGAGCAGTTGTTCCCGACGTCGATTGGTTCGATAGGTGGACCTACGCCGAGTTCCTCGGTAACGACCAGCTCGTGCTTGCCCTGAATACCGGGCAGCCCTACGACGATTACGGTTCCCTCGGCAGCAGACAGGGATTTGTCATGGTGCTGCAACTGGATGCGCACCAGCGGTGGGAGCTTGTCGCCTTCGAGTGGGGGCTCAGCAGCCGTGACCACGATGAAGATTTCGTGCCCGACGCAATCGTATGGCACCGGCGTGGAGTACTGGCGTGGCTGTACAAGGGGAACCTCGAATGGCATGTCCGAAAGGCGGGGCGGGACGAGGCAATCCGCGTGGAACCGCTGTACCTCGGTGACCGCGACTTCGAGCTCGGTCTCACCGCGTATTCGGGTGAGCTGTACGACGTCGGGCATGAGATGTCGCTCGATGGGGCCGGGCGGATACTCACTGTTGGTGGTGGTGAGGGGAACCATCTGATCGATGTCGACGCGAAGATGCAGTCCACCGACGGACGCACCTGGACACCTATACCGGACGGCCTGACGTTCTCCCACTGATCGCCCGCGTAACCCGACTCCACCGCCGAATTGATGCCGCACCGGCCATGACACCAACGTTAGTTACCCGGGGCGCGGAGGTCGCGGAGTGCGCCGCATCGACCGTGACTTCGCGGGTCGATGCGGTGCGGCATGCTCGACAGGGGTCAATCGACGATTGCCGTTGCCTCGAGTTCCACCATCATGTCCGCTTCGAACAGGGCGTCCACGCCGATGAGTGAGGCGGGCGGCATCGGGTTCGGCAGGCCTATTTCCGCGGCCACCGATTCCACGCCGGACATGAAGGCGCCTGCCTGGTCGGGGGTCCAGCCCGTGACGTAGAAGGTCAGGCGGAGTACGTCGGCGAAGGTGGCGCCTGCTCCGGTCAGGCCGACGGCGGTATTGCGGAGGGCTTGGGCGACCTGTCCGGCGAGGTCGCCCGGTGCGACGGGCGTTCCGTCGGCGAGACGGGCGACCTGCCCGCTGACGTGCACGTGCCGCGATCCGGTGCCCACCGCCACGTGGTGGTAGGGCGCGGGCTGCAGCATTCCGGCGGGGGAGAAGTGCTCGACAGTCATGGTTCTTGCTCCGTTCGTTGTAAGTATCGCTAAGCTACCTAGTGCACAAAGGACACTTCAACGAAACCAGGTTTCAGCATGGATACCGCCGACGAGCTCCGCATCGACGCCGCGCACCGCGAGCTACTGGATCAGGTGCTCGACAAATGGTCGCTCAGCGTCCTCAACGAACTCTGTGAGCGACCGTCCCGGTTCAACGAACTGCGTCGCGCCATCCCCGCGGTGACGCAGAAGTCGCTCACCGCGACGCTGCGCAGACTGGAGCGCAACGGGGTGATCGAACGGCACGTGGTCGGCACCCGTCCGGTCGCGGTCGAGTACCGGATCACCCCGCTCGGCAAAACCCTGCGCCATCCGGTCGACGTCCTGCTCGCCTGGGCGGCCGAACAGATGCCCGCGATCCACCGCGCCCGCGATGCCTATGACGAGCGTGAGGAAGCAGAACTGGGTGCGAGGTGAATCCGGTGGGCCTTGGCTTATCGGGGAGGACGCGACCGCAACGTCGTCGCCTGCGGGTCTGTGTCGGTGCCCGGGCTTAGGCTGGCCACGTGTCGGTGCTGCCTCTGATCTTCACCGCTGGCTGGGCCAGTGGCATCAATGCGTACGCGGTGGTGTTCCTGCTCGGCCTGTTCGGGCGGATCGGCTGGACCGACGACGTGCCCGCGGGCTTGGAGCGCACCGATGTGCTCGTCGCGGCAGGCGTGTTGTTCCTCATCGAAGCTGTCGCCGACAAGATCCCGTACCTGGATTCCTTCTGGGATGCGGTGCACACGGTCGTGCGCCCGGCCTCCGGTGCGGTGGTGTCGGCTCTGATTGCCGGACAAGACGATTCGCTGCCGACGTTGTTCGCCGCCGCCGTGGGCGGCACGACCGCGCTGGCCAGTCACATCGTCAAAGCCGGTACCCGGATGGCCATCAACACCTCACCGGAACCGGTCACCAATATCGCGATGAGTACCGCCGAGGACTTGAGCGTCGGCGGCATCATCACGCTCGCGGTGTTCTTCCCCGTCCTGGCGGCCGTCATCGCCGCGATCCTGCTGGCGATCGGGTTGTGGGTCGTTTACCTGTGCGCCGGCCGGATCCGCCGCTACCTGCGCCGAAGAAGAGAACGGCGCGAGACGCGGGCGGTCGACGCACTCGAGTAGATCACCGCACCTGCGGCGCCACCTTGGATCCGAGCAGATCGATGGTGTGCAGCACCTTCTCCGGCGGCAGAGTGCCCACGCTGGTGTGCAGCATGAACCGATCCAGGCCGAGAGTGTCGCGGACGTCGGCGATCTTGGCGGCCACGTAGTCGGGGGTGCCGACGAACAACGACCCACTCTGGGAACGCAGGGCGTCGAACTGCTGGCGCGTCATCGGACCCCAACCACGCTCGCGTCCGATCACCGACATCGCCATCGCGTACGGCTCGTAGAAATCGGCGACCGCCTGCTCGTCGGTGTCGGCGATGTACCCGTGCGCGTGCACCGCGACCGGCTGCTTCTCGTGCCCACCTTCGGCCAGCGCCCGGTGATACAGCTCCACCAGCGGCTTGAACCGCGCGGGCTGCCCGCCGATGATGGCGATCGCCAGCGGCAGGCCGAGCAGTCCGGCGCGGATCACCGATTCGGGGCTGCCGCCGACCGCGATCCACACCGGCAGCGGCCGGTCGTCGGTGCGCGGGTAGACGGTGGCCTCGTGCAGCGGTGCGCGGAACCGGCCGGACCAGGTGACCGGCTCCTCCTCACGCAGCCGAAGCAGCAGGCCGAGTTTCTCCTCGAAGAGCGCGTCGTAGTCGCCCAGGTCGTAACCGAACAGCGGGAACGACTCGGTGAAAGACCCACGCCCGGCCATCAATTCGGCCCGCCCGTTCGACAGGCCGTCCAGGGTCGCGAAGTCCTGATACACGCGCACCGGATCGTCGGAGCTGAGCACGGTCACCGCGCTGGTCAGCTGGATCCGTTCGGTGCGGGCCGCGGCCGCGGCCAGGACGACGGCGGGTGCGGAGGCAGCGAAATCCTGGCGATGATGCTCGCCGACGCCGTACACATCAAGACCGGCGGCCTCGGTGGTCACGGCCTCGTCGACCACCTGACGCAGCCGCTCGGCCGCCGTCGGCGCGGGCCGATCGCCCGTGGGGTACCGCTCGGCGAAGGTGGTGAGCCCCAGTTCCATGTGAACCTCGTTTCCAGGTCGCGTTCTGTTCCCCAGTCTAAACGGACCGTGGTCCGATATCATTCCCGTTATGCTGGCCTCATGATCGAGGACCCCGCCGACGACCTGACGGTCACGCCACCGAAGCAGTGGGCGGTCGGTGTTCCCGCCGTGGTCAACGCGCTGAAGTACTCCCTGTCGCAGAGCACGCTGCCGCGCACCGCGCTCACCTTGCTGAACATCAATCAGACCGATGGTTTCGACTGTCCTGGTTGCGCGTGGCCGGAGCCGAAGCATCGGACCACCAACGAGTACTGCGAGAACGGCGCACGCCACATCGCCGACGAGTCGACCACGCGTCGCGTCACCGCCGATTTCTTCCGCGAGCATCCGGTCGCCGAACTCGACACGATGTCGGACTACTGGCTCAACCAGCAGGGCCGCCTCACCGAACCGATGGTCAAACGACCCGGCGCCACCCACTACGAACCCATCGGCTGGGACGACGCCCTCGACCTTGTCGCCACCACTCTGCGCGGCCTCGACTCGCCGGACGAAGCCGTGTTCTACACCTCGGGCAGACTCAGCAACGAGGCAGCGTTCCTGCTGCAACTGTTCGTGCGCGCCTACGGCACCAACAACCTGCCCGACTGCTCGAACATGTGCCACGAATCCAGCGGGTCGGCGCTCACCGAAACCCTCGGTATCGGCAAGGGCAGCGTGTCGCTGGACGACATCTACCAGGCCGACCTGATCTTCGTCGTCGGCCAGAACCCCGGCACCAACCATCCGCGCATGCTCTCGGCGCTGGAGCAGACCAAACGCAACGGCGGCACCATCATCGCGGTCAACCCGCTGCCCGAGGCCGGGCTCATCCGGTTCAAGAATCCGCAGAAGCCGCGGGGCGTGCTCGGTCGCGGCACCGCCATCGCCGACCAGTTCCTCAAGATCCGCCCCGGTGGCGACCTCGCCCTGTTCCGCATGCTGAACCGGCTGCTGCTCGACGCCGAGGACGCCGCTCCCGGCACCGTGCTCGACCACGACTTCATCGCCGAGAACACCAGTGGTTTCGACGAATTCGCTGAGCAGGCCCGCGCGATCAGCTGGGACACCGCGCTCGCCGCCACCGGGCTCACGCGCGAGGAGATCGAGCAGGTGCACCGGCGGGTGCTGGCGAGCAAGAAGATCATCGTGTGCTGGGCGATGGGTCTCACCCAGCACAAACACGGCGTGCCGACCATCCGCGAGATCGTCGATTTCCTGCTGCTGCGCGGCAATATCGGCCGCCCCGGTGCGGGAGTGTGCCCGGTGCGTGGGCACAGCAATGTGCAGGGCGACCGCACGATGGGCATCTGGGAGCGGCCGCCGCAGGCGTTCCTCGACGCGCTGGAAAAGGAGTTCGCGTTCACTCCGCCCGCCGCGCACGGCCTGGATTCGGTCGACGCCATCCGCGCCATGCGCGACGGCAAGGCGAAGGTATTCGTCGGTGTCGCAGGCAATTTCGTGCGCGCCACCCCCGACAGCGAGGTCACCGAGGCGGCATTGCGCCGCTGTGCGCTCACGGTGCAGATCTCCACCAAGCTCAACCGGTCGCACACGGTGTGCGGTGAAACCGCGCTGATCCTGCCGACACTCGGCCGCAGCGACCGCGACATCCAGGCAGGCGGCGAACAATTCGTCACCGTCGAGGACTCGATGAGTGAAGTGCACGCCTCGCGCGGGCGCCTCGACCCGGCCTCACCACACCTGCTCAGCGAGGTGGCCATCATCTCCCGGCTCGCGCGCCGCACGCTGGGAACCTCGTCGATTCCGTGGGAGGAGTTCGTCGCCGACTACGGGACCATCCGCGACCGCATCTCCCGGGTCGTGCCCGGTTTCGAGAACTTCAACGAGCGGGTGGCGCAGCCGGGTGGGCTGCGGTTGGTCAATCCGGTCAACGAGGGCGTCTTCCGAACCGCCACCGGCAAAGCGCGGTTCACCTGCAACGAGGTGACCGCGCTCGACGTGCCGCCGGGTTACCTTGTGTTGCAATCACTGCGGTCCCACGACCAGTGGAACACCATTCCCTACGGCAGCGACGACCGCTATCGCGGCATCCACCACGCGCGCCGGGTGGTGCTGGTCAACCCCGACGACCTCGCCGAACGGGGCCTGGCCGACGGAGACACCGTCGACATCGTCAGCGTGTGGCACGACGGCAGCGAACGCCGCGCCTTGAAGTTCGTCGTCGTCGCCTACCCCGCGAGTCGGGGCTCGGCGGCGGCCTACTACCCGGAGACCAACGTCCTGGTCCCCCTCGACAGCGTCGCCGACATCAGCAACACCCCGACCTCGAAGGGGATCGTCGTCCGCCTCGAACCCGTCACGACCGATGCCGACGTCGGCTAAGTACACTTCCGGTATGTCCGTGCGCACCCGTCAGCCACTCGTCCCCGGCACCCAGTCGCCGATCCGGGACGTCCCGCGTTCCATCGAGCGCCCCGAATACGTGTGGAAACCGACGGTCAACGAGGGCAAAGAGCCCTGGGTGCAGACGGCCGAGACCATCGAGAAGATGCGTATCGCGGGCAAGATCGCCGCCCAGGCACTCGAGGAGGCGGGCAAGGCGGTGGCGCCCGGCGTCACCACCGACGAACTCGACCGCATCGCCCACGAATACATGTGCGACCACGGCGCCTACCCCTCGACGCTGGGCTACAAGGGTTTCCCCAAGTCGTGCTGCACCTCGCTCAACGAGGTGATCTGCCACGGCATCCCCGACTCCACCGTGATCGAGGACGGTGACATCGTCAATATCGACGTCACCGCCTACATCCACGGCGTGCACGGCGACACCAACAAGACCTACCTCGCCGGCGATGTCGACGAGGAGGTGCGCCTGCTGGTCGAGCGCACCGAGGAGGCGACCAACCGGGCCATCAAGGCGGTCAAGCCGGGCCGTGCGCTCAATGTCATCGGCCGCGTCATCGAGGCCTACGCCAACCGCTTCGGCTACGGCGTTGTCCGCGACTTCACCGGTCACGGCGTCGGCCCCACCTTCCACAGCGGCCTGGTGATCCTGCATTACGACCAGCCCGACATCGACTCGGTCATCGAACCGGGCATGACCTTCACCATCGAGCCGATGATCAACCTCGGCGGCATCGACTACGACATCTGGGACGACGGCTGGACCGTGGTCACCAAGGACCGCAAGTGGACCGCGCAGTTCGAGCACACCTTGGTGGTCACCGAGACGGGCGCGGAAATCCTGACCCTGCCGTGAGCGGTGTGCTGCGCGGGGCACTGCTGATCGCCGGGACCACCTCCGACGCGGGCAAAAGCGTTGTGGTGGCGGGGATCTGCCGGATGCTGGCGCGGCGCGGCGTGCGGGTCGCGCCGTTCAAGGCGCAGAACATGTCGAACAATTCCGTCGTCACGCTCGACGGTGGGGAGATCGGGCGCGCCCAGGCTCTGCAGGCGCGTGCGTGTGGGCTCGAGCCGAGCGTGCGGTTCAACCCGGTGCTGTTGAAACCCGGCAGTGATCGCCGTTCCCAATTGGTGGTGCGAGGGAAGGCGATCGGAACCGTCGGTGCGCGAGACTATTTCACGCGTCGTCAGCAGTTGCGTGAAGTGGTTGCGGACGAACTCGCCTCGCTGCGTGCCGAATTCGATGTGGTGATCTGTGAGGGCGCCGGGTCGCCAGCCGAGATCAACCTGCGCGCCACCGATCTGGCGAACATGGGTCTGGCGCGTGCGGCGGACCTTCCGGTTCTCGTCGTCGGCGATATCGACCGGGGTGGAGTGCTCGCCCACCTGTTCGGCACCGTCGCCGTCCTGGAACCCGAAGACCAGCAACTCGTTGCGGGGTTCCTCGTCAACAAGTTCCGCGGCGATGTGACCCTGCTCCAGCCCGGCCTCGACCAGCTCACCGCCCTCACCGGCCGCCCCACCCTCGGCGTCCTGCCCTTCGCCGAGGACCTCTGGCTCGACGCCGAAGACTCCCTCGGCACCATCGCGGGCACCCCCGTGGGCCGCCCCGCCCCGCCCTACGGCACCGACTGGCTCACCGTCGCCGCCATCCGCCTGCCCCGCATCTCCAACTCCACCGACATCGAAGCCCTGGCCTGCGAACCCGGCGTCTCGGTCCACTGGGCCGACAGCCCCCACCAATTGACCAACGCCGACCTCGTGGTGGTCCCCGGTTCCAAATCCACCGTCTCCGACCTGGAGTGGTTGCGAGACAAGGGAATCGACGCGGCACTGCGCACACGTGCCGCCACCGGACGTCCCATCCTCGGAATCTGCGGCGGCTACCAAATGCTCGGCCGTCGCATCGTCGACGGGGTGGAATACGCGCGCGGAGAACGCCTCCCGTCGCTCACGGCTGCTGTTCCCGAGCGCAGCGCCGCCTCGACAGGCTTGCCCGGGCGTGACTCGGCTTCGGCGGGTGTGTCCGAGCGCGGTGTGGCTTCGGTGGGTGCGGCCGAGTTCGACGCCGCCCCGGGAGGTACGCCCGCAGGCGAGGGGATTCCGTCCGGGAGTCCATGGGTGGGCGACGGCCTCGGGCTGTTCGACTTGGACATCGAGTTCGCAGAGCCGAAGATCGCACAGCAGGTAGCCGGGACTGCCGTAGGCATCCCTGTCCACGGCTATGAAATCCACCACGGCCGGGTGCGGCGTACCGGCGATCCCGCTTGGCTCACCATCGGCGGTGCTCCGGAAGGCAGTGCACGAGAAGCTATCTGGGGCACACACGTGCACGGCGTGCTCGAGTCCGACGAGTTCCGCCGCGCCTGGTTGAGCGAAGTCGCCACTCGAGCGGGACGTACCGGCTTCACCGTCGCCCCCGATACGTCCGTCGCCGCCGTGCGGGAAGCCCAGCTCGACCTACTCGCCGACCTGATCGAGAAGCATGTCGACATCCCCGCCCTGGAAGAACTGATAGCGCGCGGCGCGAACGACCTCCCGATCATCCGAACGGGAATCCTCGACGTACCCGGTGAGTAGAAGCGTTCACGCCGTGGACTCGGCGGTGGTGCTGCCCGGTTTCGGTCGGCCACGGCTGAGCACGTACGCGGCGAAGCCGAACACGAGGGCCGGGGCGCCGAGTACGACGACGCCGAAGATCCAGATGTAGTCCTTGGCGGCGGTGGCGGGCGTGGTGTAGGCCTGGGTGTCTTTGCCGATGTCGATGAGAACCGTTCGGGCGTCGACTGTTTCGCCCGCGGTGACGTCGAAGAGGCGGACTGTGCGCCCGTCCTCGATGATCGTTCCGATGCCCGCGTGGCCGCTGCTCATCCCCGAGGTGGAGCTTTCCTCGATTCGGACGGTGACCTTTTCACCGAAGCCGGCGAGGTAGGCGGTGGCGTTGAAAAGATAGGCGACCCCCGTCAGCGCCCCTGCTCCGAAGACGACGGCGCCGACCGCGCACAGCACAGCCTGAATGATCCTTTTCACATGCCCCCCATGATGTCGCTAGAACTCGATGGCCATCCTATGGCGAGTGGCACGGCTGTGCCTCAGGTCGCGAGGCCGCGCGGGTGTGGGACCGCTCTCGTCCTCACCGGAAGGGCGCTCCTCTTGTGACAGGTTTGGCAATTCGGCGGTTCCCGGCAGTGAAAGCCCAGTACACGGGCATCGGACGGTCGGAGCGCCGGGGCCGAACGACAGGTGGTGTTCAGGGTGGGCGTGTACCGTAAACCGGCATGAAATCTCGGCAGATCACGGTCGGTGACCAGGCCTGGACAGTGCGGGTCGACGGGCCCTCCTCGCGGCACAATGTGCTGCTGCTTCCTGATGCGGACGACCCTGCTGACGTATTCGACAAGGTGTGCGCGCGGCTGCACGAATCCGATCTGCAGACCGTCGTCGTGGAATCCGTCGAAGGCCTCGAGCCGGCGGGGGTGCACGCCATTCTCGACGAACTCGAACTGCCCTATGTGAACGTGGCCGGACGCGGTGCGGGGGCGGCGCTCGCGTGGCGGGTGTGCGCGGGCCGCTTCGGCCGGTTCATGAGTCTCGTCGTCGCCGACCACGGCCACCCCGCCGTACCGGGAGCCGACGGCACGATCCCCGACCCGGCCTGTCCGCCCCTCGAACTCCCGGTGACGATGATGGTCACCAAGGGCCTCCCGCGCTCCACCGCCGACGCCTCCGGCCGCTTCGTCTACGGCGAATTCCGTGTCGTCCCTTTGGAAGTCGACAACATCGCCACCGAAGCAGGCCACGAACTCGCCACCGAGATCGTCCTGCGCACCAGCCTCTGGTGAACCGGGATCAGGACTTGCGATAGGCGGCGAGCCAGTCGAGCCAGCTGTCGGTCTCGGCGAAGGCGACGGCGCGGACGGCCTCCGAAGACAGGAACACGTCGTGGCGGGCGCCGTCGATGGGCACGATGGTGGTGCGTTCGCCCAGGCAGCCGGCCCAGCGCTGGATCTGCTTGACGTCGAGCACGGCATCGGCCACATCGACGGCGGCACTGTGCTGTCGCGCGAACTTGGTGACCCGCGAACGCAGGATCAGCGCGGGCACCCCGATGGTGAGCCCCTGCTGTAGCCGCGCCTGGCCCTGCCGGATCGCCCGCAACCAGCCCAGACGCACCGGTTCGCCGGTCAACGGCTTCCAGTCCAGGTTGTAGTCCCATTCACCCGAGCGGGTGTGGTGCAGGCTGTCGCCGTAGGCGGTGCTCACCCCCATGCCCGGGATCTGCGCGAACGCCCGGAACCGGCCGACGGCGTTGATGATGGGCGTGCCGACGGTGCGGTAGTACGACGGCCCCTGCAGGTCGAACCAGGGGCTGTTGAGCACCACACCGGCCACACCCGCCGCCGCGCTGCCACCGGAGGCTTCGAGCCGGTCGAGCCACAGCGGCACGATGAGGCCACCGGTCGAATGCGCCATGACCAGCACGTCGTTGCCGGTCTCCTCGCGGGCGATCCGCAGCGCCTCGCTGAGTTCCGCGTCGTAGAGCGCCAGGTCGCTGACGTAGTGCGCGCTCTGCCCTTCGCGCCGCGAGCGTCCGCATTTACGCAGGTCGAGCGCGTAGAAGCGGTGCCCGCGTGCGGCGAAATGCTCGGCCAGGTGCTCCTGGAAGAAGTAGTCGGTGAAGCCGTGCACGTAGAGCACTGTCGGCTCGTGTGCCGGGGCGGTGGCGTCGGGCAGGTAGCGAACCAGGGTGGCGACGATCTCGCCCTCGCCGTCAGGGTCGGTACCGAGCGGCAGGGTTCGCTGCTGGTACGCCGTGCCGAGGATGTCGGCCTGCCACTGCTCGTCGGTCCGGTCGGCGATCCCTTGCGTTTCGTTCGTCACACCCGCCAATCTATCGCGGGGTCACGACGACGTGCAGGGTTGGTTTACATCACATTCGGCAGGTCGGGTGCAGTGAGGCGATCTGCTGAGGTGCACAATTGAGTTCAGGTGAACGACGGGTAACCTACCCCCGGCGATTCACTGCGAGTCGCATCAACACTGCCAAGCGCCCGCGCCAAGCGAACTCACCCGCCGGTGGTTAGCTGAGAAGGACAAGGAAGTCGATCTACCCGTGCCGAACGCTGCGAAGATTGAAAAGACCGATGTAGTTCTCATCGGCGCAGGCATCATGAGTGCCACGCTGGGCGCGCTGCTGCGGCAGCTGCAGCCGGACTGGACGGTTTCGGTGTTCGAACGGCTCGACGCCGCCGCCGCCGAGAGCAGCGACCCGTGGAACAACGCGGGTACCGGTCACTCGGCGCTGTGCGAGCTGAACTACAGCCCGCAGAACGCCGACGGCTCGGTCGATGTCAGCAAGGCGATCGACATCAACGAACGCTTCCAGGTCTCGCGGCAGTTCTGGGCCTCCGCGGTCGACGCGGGCGTCCTCGGTGACCCGTCGCGCTTCATCAACCCCATCCCGCACGTCAGCTTCGTGCACGGTGCCGACAACGTCGAGTACCTGCGTAAGCGCTACGAGGCGCTGGCGCCGCACCCGCTGTTCCGCGGGATGGAGTTCATCGACAGCCCCGACGAGTTCGCCAAGCGCCTGCCGCTGATGGCCAAGGGCCGTGACTTCTCCGACCCCATCGCGCTGAACTGGACCGACGGCGGCACCGATATCGACTTCGGCGCGCTCACCAAGCAGCTGCTGGCCTACGTCGGCTACTCCGGCGGCGAGATCGCCTTCGGCACCGAGGTCCGCGACCTCGACAAGCAGTCCGACGGCTCCTGGAACGTCACCGTGCGCAACCTGCGCACCTACCGGTCGCGCACGATCAACGCGAAGTTCGTGTTCGTCGGCGCCGGTGGTGGCGCGCTGCCGCTGTTGCAGAAGTCGGGCATCAAGGAGGCCAAGGGCTTCGGCGGGTTCCCGATCAGCGGTCAGTTCCTGCGCTCGACCAACCCCGACCTGATCGCCGCGCACGAGGCCAAGGTGTACGGCAAGGCCGCCGTCGGCGCGCCGCCGATGTCGGTGCCGCACTTGGACACTCGCGTCATCAACGGCAAGAAGGGCCTGCTGTTCGGTCCCTACGCCGGCTGGACCCCCAAGTTCCTCAAGGACGGCTCCAACGCCGACCTGTTCAAGTCGATCAAGCCGAACAACATCGGTTCGCTCGTCGGCGTCGGCCTCACCGAGATGGGTCTCACCAAGTACCTGATCAGCGAGCTGCTGAAGTCGCAGAACGGCAAGGTCGGTGTGCTCGAGGAGTTCCTGCCGCGGGCCGACGGCCGCGACTGGGAGCTCATCACTGCCGGTCAGCGCGTGCAGGTGATCCGGCGCAAGGGTGCCGGTGGCGTGCTCGAGTTCGGCACCGCGGTCATCTCCGCCCAGGACGGCAGCATCGCCGGTCTGCTCGGTGCCTCGCCCGGCGCGTCGACCTGTGTCACCGCGATGCTCGATGTGATGCAGCGTTGCTTCCCGCGTGAATACGCCGACTGGACCCCGCAGCTGCAGCAGATGATCCCCTCGCTCGGCCAGAAGCTGTCGGAGAACCAGGCCCTGTTCCAGGAAGTGTGGGACTGGACCAACAAGACGCTCAAGCTCGACGAGGTCAGCGCCACCACCCAGGAAGACGCGCTCGGCTTCGCCCAGGTGCGATAGCCCGCCGTGCCGGTCGTGCTGAAACGGTCGTGGGCGGCGGACCTCGACTCCGCCACCCTGTACCGGCTGCTGACATTGCGCGTCGACGTATTCGTCGTGGAGCAGGAATGCGCCTACCCCGAACTGGACGGGCGCGACCTGCTTCCCGGCACGCGGCATCTGTGGATCGATGACGACGGCGAGATCGCCGCGACGCTGCGCCTGCTCGAGGAACCGGACGGGTTCCGCATCGGCCGCGTTTGCGTCGCGGCGGATGCTCGCAAGCGTGGCTACACGACCCGGCTGATGCAGGCCGCGCTGGCCGAAACCGGTTCGGCGACAGTGCGATTGGATGCCCAATCACATCTGGTCGACATGTACGCCAAGTTCGGCTTCACCGTCGACGGACCGGAATACGACGACGACGGCATCATGCACGTCCCGATGCGTCGCGGCTGATCCCTCGGGTATCCATCTCCGACCCCTGCGTCTGCCATGCCTTCCGGTCTGTCGAGGGACGCGCGCCACTATGGCGGGGCGCCGCTGGATGCGATCGCCGCGGGCCGCACACCGGGTGCCGCTCGTCGGGCAGTGATGCCCGGGGATCGGGGGCGAACGGGCCGCGCATACAGTGGGGGCGTGCCTGGTTTTGCTGATGTTGCCGCTGGTCCGCACACCGCTGCGCGGGGAGTGGGTGAGGCGGGGTTCCCGTTCTCCGCTGTGGTAGGGCAGGAGCGGTTGCAGCTGGCGTTGATCTTGTCGGCGGTGCACCCGGGAATCGGCGGGGTGCTGGTGCGTGGCGAGAAGGGCACCGCGAAGTCGACCGTGGTGCGCGCGCTGGCGCAGTTGCTGCCGCCGGTGGTCGACGAGACCGGTGCGCGACCGGCCCGGCTGGTCGAGTTGCCGGTCGGCGCCACCGAGGACCGGGTGGTCGGTTCGCTGGATCTCGAGCGGGTGCTGCGCGACGGGGAGCAGGCGTTCCGTCCCGGCCTGCTGGCCGCGGCCCACCACGGCGTGCTCTACGTCGACGAAGTGAACCTGCTGCACGACCACCTGGTCGACGTGCTGCTCGATGCCGCCGCCATGGGCCGCGTGCACGTGGAACGCGACGGGGTGTCGCATTCGCATCCGGCGCGGTTCGTGCTCGTCGGCACCATGAATCCCGAAGAGGGAGAACTTCGTCCGCAGTTGCTCGACCGGTTCGGCCTCACCGTCGACGTGGCGGCCTCGCGTGACGTGTCGACCCGGATGGCCGTCGTGCGCCGCCGCCTCGACTACGAAGCCGACCCCGCCGCCTTCGCCGCCCGCTACGCCGACGCGGATCAGATTGTCGCCGAACGCATTCTGACCGCACGTGACCGGTTGCCCGATGTCGTGCTCGACAATGCCGAGCTGCGCCGGATCGCGGCGTTGTGTGCGGCCTTCGATGTCGATGGGATGCGGGCGGATCTGGTCGTCGCCCGGACCGCGACCGCGCACGCGGCCTGGCGAGGCCGGGATCGGGTCACCGAGGACGATGTGCGGATCGCCGCCGAGCTGGCCCTGCCGCATCGGCGGCGACGCGATCCGTTCGACGAGCCGGGGATCAGTGAGGAACAGCTCGACGAGGCGATGCGGGCGGCGGCCGATGAGGTCGAACACGCTTCCGACGACGACGAATTCGACTGGTCGGCCGATGACCAGGCGCTCGACGGGGAGAACGCGGACGGCAGCAGCGGCGAGCAGGCCGACGATGGTCGTGCGAGTGGCGAGTCGGATGCCGATCCGGGCGGCCCCGTCGGCGACGGTTCCGAGGATCGGCTAGGGAGTGACAACGACCCGCGCGAGGGCGGTCCCGACGACAGCGACGGGCCGGATGACGACGGCCCGGACGGCGGGCCGAGCGGCCCGAACGACAGCGGTCCGGACGGTGGGCCCGGCGGTGGCCCGAATGGCAACCGCCCCAACGATGCCGGTTCGAACAGCAATGGCTCCGACGACAAAGGTTCTCGGCCGACCGCCGAAAGCCTTTCCGGCACACCCGGTTCCACTTCCAAGCCTGCCCCCCGCTGGGAAGTCCCCGGCATCGGTGAAGGCGCCCCCGGCCGCCGCTCCCGTGCCCAGACCCGCACCGGTCGCATGGTTCGCCCCCACACCGACACCTCCACCGGCCTGCACCTGCTCGGCACCGTCTTCGCCGCCGCACCGAAACAGGTCGAGCGCGGCCGGTTCGCCGGACCGCTCGCACTGGCAATCGAAGACCTGCGTGGCGCGTATCGCGAAGGGCGCGAAGGCAATCTGGTCGTCTTCGTCGTCGACACCTCCGGTTCGATGGCCGCCCGCGACCGGCTCACCGCCGTCACCGGCGCCGTCGTCACCCTGCTGCGCGACGCCTACCAGCGCCGCGACAAGGTGGCGGTGATCAGCGTGCGCGGCAGCGAGGCCGAGCTGGTCCTGCCGCCGACCTCCTCGGTCGACATCGCCGTGCGCCGCCTGGCCGGTCTGCGCACCGGCGGGAAGACACCGCTGGCGGCCGGTTTGCTGAAGGCCCGCGAGGTGATCGCCCGCGAACACGTCCGTGATCCTCGCCGCCGGCCGATGCTGGTGTTGCTCACCGACGGCCGCGCGACCGGCGGCACAGCACCCCTCCCGCGCGCCCGCACCGCCGCCCGCTTGATCGCAGGCGAAGGCCACACCGCGATGGTCATCGACTGCGAACGCGGCATGATCCGCCTGGGCTTGGCCGCCGAACTGGCCCGCGACCTGCAAGCCCGCTATCTGCGCCTGGACGAACTCACCGGCGAAACCGTCGCGGACGTCGTGCGCGGGTCGGCCCGCGCCGCCTAGCCCTGCCCGAGCCGTACCTGTGCGGGGCGGGCATGACGGCCCGTCCTGATAGAAATGATCCCGAGTCGGCGCTGTGCGGTCGGTCCGGTGGCCGTGCTGTTCGAGGCCGTGAATTGACCCGCGTGAGCGGGTCGAGAAGAGGAGTTGCTGTGCCCAAGGGTGTTCCCGAGGTCGTCCCCGCGGACGGGCTGACCACGCGGCAGCGGCGTAATCAACCCGTGCTCGCCGTGCACACCGGGCCGGGCAAGGGAAAGTCGACGGCGGCGTTCGGGATGGCGTTGCGGGCCTGGAATCAGGGGTTCGACGTTGCCGTGTTCCAGTTCGTGAAGAGCGCGAAGTGGAAGGTCGGCGAGGAAGCGGCGTTTCGGACCCTCGGCACCCTGCACGAGGAGACCGGCGCGGGCGGCGCGGTGGAGTGGCACAAGATGGGGGAGGGGTGGTCGTGGACCCGCAAGCACGGGACCGAGGAAGACCACGCCGCCGCCGCGCTCGCGGGCTGGCAGGAGATCGCACGGCGGCTCGCCGCCGAGCAGCACCGCTTCTACGTGCTCGACGAGTTCACCTACCCGTTGAAGTGGGGCTGGGTCGATATCGACGAGGTCGTCGAAACCCTCACCGAACGACCAGGTAACCAGCACGTCGTCATCACCGGACGCGACGCACCGCAGGCGCTCATCGATGCCGCCGACCTGGTCACCGAGATGACAAAGGTGAAGCACCCGATGGACGCGGGCCGCAAGGGTCAGCGCGGCATCGAATGGTGACTGGCTCCACAGCCGTGCGGAATCCAATGGTGACCGACCCGGCAGCGCTGGTGGATCGACTGGTCGCCGCGCCGCCAGCCGTGGCGGATCGAACAGCGGGCGGCATGGCGGCTGTGGTGGATCGAATGGTGGCTGGCTCGGTGGCTGTGGTGGATGGAATGGCAGCTGGCCCGGCGGCTGTGGGGGAACGAATGGCCGTTGGCTCGGCAGCCGTTGTGGAGCGAACGGGGAGTGGAACGACGGTCGTATGGGAGCGGCGACCGTGAGCGCGCCGGCGATCGTTATCGCGGCCCCGGCGTCGGGTAGCGGCAAGACGACGCTGGCCACCGGGCTCATCGGCGCGTTGCGGCGGGCCGGGCACCAGGTGGCGCCGTTCAAGGTCGGCCCGGACTACATCGACCCCGGGTATCACGGGCTCGCCGCCGGACGCCCCGGCCGGAACCTCGATCCTGTTCTGGTAGGCGAGGATCGGGTGGTCCCGCTGTACCGCCACGGCGCGCAGGGGTGCGATATCGCGGTGGTCGAGGGCGTGATGGGCCTGTTCGACGGGCGTATCGACGAGCACCGGACGGAAGCGGTGGCCGAGGGTTCCACCGCGCAGGTGGCGAGCCTGCTCGGCGCACCGGTCTTGCTGGTCGTCGACGCGCGCGGGCATTCGCAGAGTCTGGCCGCCCTGCTCCACGGATTCGCCACCTTCGACTCCTCGGTCCGTCTCGGTGGAGTGATCCTCAACCGCGTCGGCAGCGAACGCCACGAACAGGTCCTGCGCTCGGCGTGTGACCGCGTGCGCATCCCCGTCCTCGGCGTGCTACCCCGGATGACCGAATTGGAAGTCCCCTCACGCCATCTCGGCCTCATCCCCGCCGTCGAACACGGGACCGCCGCCACCCGCGCGGTCGACGCGATGACCACCCTGGTCGCCGCCCACGTCGACCTCTCGGCGATCGTCGCCCTGGCCGGTGGATCGGTGCAGGGCCCCGCCTGGGATCCGCTGGCCGAACTGGCCGCAGCCGACGATCGAGCCGTGCCCGATCGAGAGCAGTCGTCCGGCGAGCTCGGCGGGTCGCCCTCTACCGCGCGAACTCCACACGGTCCCGCCCCGGCGATGTTGTCCGAGCGATCCCCACTGCCGACCGACCCGAACGCGCAGGCCGCAACCACTCTGTCCGGCCGAGCTTTGCCATCGTCGACCGAACTCGGAGTTACAGCAGGGATGGCCCAGTCCGCGCACGCCGCGGATAGGCCGGTCGAACCTGCGCCGCCTGCTCGAACCGGGCGGACCACCACGATCACGGACGCGACCGCCGGCGACCGCCGCACCCGGATCGGGGGGCCGGTGATCGCGATGGCCGGCGGCGCTGCCTTCACCTTCGGCTACGCCGAGCACCGGGAGCTGCTCCTGGCAGCGGGCGCGCAGGTCGTGGTCTTCGATCCACTGACCGACGAATTGCCCGAGGACACAGCCGGTTTGGTGCTTCCAGGTGGGTTTCCCGAGGAGCATGCCGCGCAACTCTCGGCGAACGTACGCCTACGCAGCGCGATCGCCGACGGCGCCACCCACGGCCTCCCGATCCACGCGGAATGCGCCGGACTGCTCTACCTCACCCGCTCCCTCGACGGACATCCCATGGCAGGCGTGATCGACGCCGACGCCGAATTCGGCCCCCGCCTCACCCTCGGCTACCGCGACGCCGTCGCCCTGCACGACTCCGTGCTGTGGCAGGCGGGCGCCCGAGTACGCGGCCACGAATTCCACCGCACCCGCCTGACCAAGGCGGGCACGGCGAACGCCGCATGGGGTTGGCGCACAACACAGTCCGTCTCCGAAGGTGCGGTGGTGGGCCAGGTCCATGCCTCCTACCTGCACACCCACCCTGCCGGTAATCCTGACGCCATCCGCCGATTCGTCGACGCCGCAACGGCATTCGAATCCCGATGACGGGTCGCCGGTGACGGACGGTAGGGGGTCGCTGGACCGAGTCACGGTCGGCATCGGTCTGCGCCCCGGCACCACATCGGACCGCATCGTGCGAGCCGTCGAAGAGGTTGTCGGGGATTACCGCATCGCCTGCCTGGCGACGCTCGACACCCGAGCCGCCGAGCCGGAAGTGCGGGCGGCCGCCGCGATACTCGGAGTCGCGCTGCTCGGATTCACCGCCGAGGAATTGTCCGCGGTCGAGGTTGCGCACAGCTCACCACGCACCGAATCCGCGGTCGGTACCCCCAGTGTTGCGGAGGCCGCCGCACTACTCGCAGGGAATGGCGAATCAGCATGCGGTCGAACAATTGTCGACGGAATCGTCGTGGCGGTGGTGTACGCCGACCCGATTTAATTCACTGGGCAAGATCGGCCGTGCACAGTAACGTCTGTTCCAGCAGTCGTACGGCGGGCCGGCACTGATCGGTTACCTTTCATCCAAGCGGTCGCAGGTTCGAATCCTGTCCGCCACCGCGCGGTGGCGGTAGCTCAGCCTGGTAGAGCACTCGGCGCGTCCGGTCGGGACACACACGCCCGCCGTGCGATTGCGACGGAGTAGGGCGGGCTGGATTCGGTCGGTTATCTGGTGACCTCTCAAGTCAAGCGGGTTCGATCCCCGCGTCGGAAAGCAATTTCCGTCTCCGGCCGAAACACCACGCCTGCCCCACTCCGCATACATGCCCCGTCGGGTCCGGGGCCGAATATCGACGCCCACGGGCGTATCGGAGGGGAACAATGAATATTCTGTCGCGGTTCAACCGTCGCAGCACACCGCAGTCCGCACCGGCCGACAATCGTCAGGTCGTGAACAACGCCGGTGGCTACGTTTTCGACATCACGCCGCAGGCACGGGTGCGCCGCTTCCTCACGCTCGGCACCGAATCGGGAACCTACTACGTGAGCCCCGCGGCGCTGACCGCCGACAACGCCGAGTTCCTCGTCGAGTACGCGGCCGAGCACACCGCCGACCTGGTGCGCGAGATCGTGGAGATCTCCACCTCCGGTCGCGCACCACGACAGAATCCCGCGCTGTTCGCGCTCGCCGCCGCCGCATCGGTCGGTGATGTCGACGGCCGTCGGGCCGCCTTGGCCGCGCTGCCGCAGGTCGCGCGCACCGGCACGCACCTGTTCCTGTTCGCCGGCTACATCGAGCAGTTCCGCGGCTGGGGTCGCGGGCTGCGCCGGGCGGTGGCGAACTGGTACCTGGACAAGCCGGTCGACGCGCTCGCCTTCCAAGCGGTCAAGTACCGCCAGCGTGAAGGCTGGACGCATCGCGACCTGCTTCGCCTGTCGCACCCGGCGGCCACCGAGGACGAACGGCGCAGGTTGTTCGACTGGATCTGCGGTCGCGCAACGGAACTCGACGGCTTGGCCGTGGTCGAGGGCTTCCAGCGTGCGCAGAACGCCCCGGCCGATCAGGTGCCCGCGCTGGTTCGCGAGTACCGGCTCGGCTGGGAGATGCTGCCCGATGCCGCGCTGAACTCGCCCGCAGTATGGGAGGCGCTGCTGGACAACGGGATTCCGCAGACAGCACTGCTGCGTCAGCTCCCGCGTCTCACCCGGCTCGGCCTGCTGGACCCGCTCGGATCGCGGACGGCCGCGATCTGCGCCCAGCTCACCGACCCGGCGCGGCTGCGCACGGCCCGGGTGCACCCCGTCTCGGTGCTGATCGCTCTGCGTACCTACGCTTCCGGGCGTTCGGCACGCGGTTCGGGCAGCTGGACGCCGTCGGCTCCGGTGATCGACGCACTCGATGCCGCGTTCTACGCGGCGTTCGAGTTGGTGAACCCGACCGGTCTGCGGCACCTGCTCGCGCTCGACGTGTCCGGCTCGATGACCGCGCAGATCGGCGGTCTGCCGCTGTCGGCACGCGAGGCTTCGGCCGCGCTCGCCCTGGTCACCGCCCGCACCGAACCCCGGCACCAGATCGTCGGATTCACCAGTGGCGGAAAGGGTTGGTCGCAGTCGAACGCGCTGTCGGAGCTGGCGATCTCACCGCGTCAGCGCCTGGACGACGCCGTTCGCGCGGTGTCGGGACTGCCGTTCGGTGGAACCGACTGCGCGCTACCCATCCTGCACGCGCTGGACAAGGGCATCGAGGTCGACGTGTTCTCGGTTTACACCGACAACGAGACATGGGCGGGTTCGATGCACCCGCACCAGGCGCTGGCCCGGTACCGCCGCGAGGTGAACCCGCGAGCCAAGCTGGTGGTGGTCGGCATGACCGCGACGAACTTCAGCATCGCCGATCCCGACGACGCGGGCATGCTCGACGTCGCCGGTTTCGACGCCGCCGTGCCGTCGCTGCTGGCCGACTTCGCCACGGCCGCATAGAAGTTCACACAGCACAGAAAACGGAGCCGCCGCGACCTCGTTGTCGCGGCGGCACCTTTCCTCTCGCGCGGAAGTTCCTCACCCTCAGGGGGCGACCGAGGACCAATCGGCGAAACCGGTGGGGTCGTGGCGGCCCATGGAGGCGTGTTCGAACAGGCCCCAGCCCTCGGCGTCGCCGCAGCGGGCGTGGCCGATGTGGTCGATCACGCCGTAGGGGACACGGGCTCGGATGCCGGGGTCGGTGAGGTCGTAGGTGCTCGACAGCGACCAGTCCTCACCCATCCAGCGGCCGTGGGTCCAGTCGGGGTCGGCGCCGTATCCGCAGCCCACGTGCAGGGCGATGCCGGGGCGGGACTCGATCTCGACCTCGAGGGGCTTGCCGTCGGGGGTCGTCATGTCGAGGCGGACCGAGCGCGGGTGGCGGGTGCCCGGCTCGTAGACCCAGGTCATGCGCGGCCAGCCGAGTTGTTCCTTGCGGCCGTCGTTCCAGATGCGCACCGCGTTGTTGAGGGTGCGGGTGCCGTCGGGTTCCTCCTGCACGATCACCACGATGGCGAAATCGGGGAACCGCAGCGGCGCGTACAACCACCAGAAACCACCCATGCCCGTCGGCCTGCCCGCCGGGTCGGGTTCGCCGGAGGGACGGATGCCCCAGGAGCGGTCGCGGCTGCCGGTCCACACCGCCGGGTCGACGGAGTAGTCGCGCCCGTGCACCGCGAGAGTGCCCTCCCACGAACCCAATTGGGCGAAACGCGAGGCCTCGATGATGGGCCGCGTGCCGGACAGGATCAGGTGCGGTTGTTCCTGCACGGCCGGCTGCGCCCCGGTCCAGGTGAGGTCGAAACCGAGATCGTCGTGCTCGCACACCACGCGCAACTTCCGCAGCGGTTCGATCACCTCGATGCGGTAACCACCGACGCGGGTGTCGAGATCACGCGAGGTGAGCGCGTCGGAGAACCGCACACTGAGCTGGGTGTCGCCCTGGCGTGCGCACGCGAACGCATCGACCACACCCAGGTTCGGGTACACGCCGAACCCGGTGATGAGCATGGTGTCACCGGCGGGATCGAAGGCGTTGAAGTAGTAGCGGTCGTAGAAATTCCGGTCGCTGGTCGCCACCCGGGCCAGCGACAGCGGCGTCTGATGGACCGGGTATTCGTCCAGGGGGACGGGCATGATCGCGTTCATCGTCAGTCCCATTCGTAGGTGCCGTCGAGCAGCGCTTCGAGTCCGCGCCGGTGCATGATGTAGTCGTCGCGTTCGTCGGGCACGGTGTCCTCGCCGAAATGGATCATCCGCCGCTTGATCCGCGCCATCACGATGGCGTGGCGCAGCGCCGCGTACACGATGTAGAAGTCCAGGTCGGTGACGGTGTGGCCGGTGAGCTGCTCGTACTCGGCGACCACGTCGTCGCGGCGCAGGAAGTCGGCGAGGCCGGGCTGGTCGAACCGGGTGGCGATGTCCTGGAAGAACCGGTGGATGAAGATCAGCCAGCCCAGGTCGAGCTCGCGGGGGCCCAGGGTGGCCATCTCCCAGTCCAGCACGGCGGCCGGGGTGAAGCCGTCGAACAGGATGTTGCCGGGGCGCGCGTCACCCCAGTTGAGCACCTCGGCGCCGGTCTCGGCGGGCCAGTTGGCCTCCAGCCAGTCGAAGGCGCGCTCGATCAGCGGGATGTCGACGCCGTCGTCGGCCAGCGCCCACCGGTACCAGGCGCGCTGAGCCTCGAAATGCCTGCGCAGCGCGGACCCTTCGCCGTCGAGCGCCGGAAAGCGCTGTGCGGCACCGTCGATCGCGTGCACCTGGGCGATCACCTTGACGGTCTCGGCGGTGATGCCGGCGCGTTCGGCGGGGGTGGCGTCGAACACCCAGCCGAAGAACACGTACGGGGGATTGTCGGCGACCACCTGGCCATCGATCTTGTCCATGACGAAAAACGGGGTACCGAACAGTGATTCGTCGGTCTCGAGCCAACGCAGGGCGGGCACGGGCACCTCCGACGCCGCCGCGACACCCGACATCACCTGATACTGCAACGGCAGGTCATAGGACTGGAACACCGGAAACGACGAGTCCTCGGGCGCCATCCGCGCGACGAACGAACCGCTCTCGGCGACCCCGTTCACCGACCATTCGGCATCGAACAGAACCGTGGTGCTCGACATACCGCCGGTGGCCGGCTTGCTGAGGTTGCCGATCGTCGGCGGTGCGTCGGCGCCGACCTTGCCCGACAGCCACCCCGAGAGCCGCTCGCCGAATGCGTCGAGATCGAGCTCGGTGACGGTCAGCGACTGCTGCGCGGTGTGGTCCGTGTCGTCGGACATACGTGGGGTCCCCTGTCGGCGTGGTGAAACGTGTTCCGTACCGGCGTACCGGAAGACCGGCCGGAATGTAAGGCGGGCGTCGGTGAGCGGGATTCAGGGTTGACACCTCCAAGATCGGGGTTTCCCCCGATGCGCGCGCGAGTCGTCGTCGGTAAAGCTTGCCGGACAGCCGTTTTCGATAGGGAGGTACGTAGTGACCGCAGTCGCCGCGGAGCGCGCAGTCGAGGAGCCGGTGCGTGCGCCGGGGCCCAGGTGGCACCCGCTCACCCTGATCGCGTTCCGGTTCTGCGTCGCCTACTTCGGCCTGTTCTGCCTGTGGATGGCTCAGATCACCTTCGTCTTCCTCGGCGTGATCGCGCTGAAGATGCCCGAGGACGCCGTCGCCTGGCAGCTGCTCACGCTGGCCCCCGTGAGCAGCTGGATCGGCGAGCACGTATTCGGCGTGTACGCCGAGCTGGAGATGAACGGCAGCGGCGACCAGGCCGCCATCTGGATCCAGTGCGGGCTGGTGCTGATCGTCGCGATCCTGGTCACCGTGGTGTGGTCGATTCTCGACCGCCGCCGCCGCGCCTATCCCCGGGTGGCGAGCTGGTTCCTCACCGGCCTGCGCCTGGCTGTAGGCGGGCAGATGCTGTTCTACGGTTTCACGAAACTGGTCCCCACCCAGATGCCCGAACCGGCGCTGACCACCCTGCTCACCCGGGTAGGCGACCTGAGCCCGATGGCGATGCTGTGGACGCAGGTCGGTTCGGCACCGGCCTACGAGGTGGCGCTGGGTGCCGCCGAGGTGCTCGCGGGGCTGCTGCTGTTCTGGCCGCGCACCGCGACGCTCGGCGCCATGCTCAGCGTGATCAGCATGGCCCAGGTGTTCCTGCTGAACCTCACCTTCGACGTGCCGGTGAAGATGCTGTCCGGCCACCTGCTGCTGATGAGCCTGGTGCTGCTCGCCCCGCAGGCGCGGCGGCTACTGGATGTGCTTGTGCTGGAACGTACATCGGGTCCGATGGTGCAGCCCGCGCTGTTCCGGTCCGCGCGGGCGAACCGGTGGGCCACCGTGGCGCAGGTCGCGGCGGCGGTGTGGATCGTGGCCGGAATGATCGTGGTGACCACGGACTCGTGGCGCGAATACGGCGGGGGCGTACCGGAACCGGAGCTGTACGGCATCTGGGAGGTGTCGGAGTTCTCGATGGACCAGGTGCCGGTGGCACCGCTGACCACCGATCCCGTGCGCTGGCAGCGCCTCATCGTGGACAAGGGCTCGGCGGGCTATCAGCGCATGGACGACACGATCGTCCCGGTCATGGCCACCGTCGACCCCGCGGCCGCGAACCTCACGCTCGCAACCGCCCCGACCGCACCCGATCAGGCGCCGTCACCGTACGCGACCCTGGCCGTGGACCGCGCCGACGACCGGCTCACCCTGCGCGGCGAGATCGCGGGCAAGCAGGCCACCGTCGTCCTCACCCGCGTCGACCTCGACAGTTTCCCCTTGCGCGGCACCGGGTTCCGGTGGGTGCAGAACAATCCCTACCTGGGCTGAGCCGTGCACGGTGCGGCGGGGCGCGGGCGGAGCGGCGTCCATCGGGCCGACCGGCACGAGGCAGCGGGCCGACACCGCAACGGCCGGGTGGGTGCGGGGATCAGCACGTCACGAACTAGGCTCGGACATTGTGCCGAACACGTCTGACACCGCATCGACCCAGCCCGCCGGGGACCCGAACTACCTGGTCGGGCTCGATCTGCGTGGACGAAGAGTCGTTGTCGTCGGCGGCGGCACCGTCGCCCAGCGTCGGCTCGGGCTGCTCGTGGCCGCGGGTGCGCGGGTGCACGTGATCAGCCGGGCCGTGACCCCCGCCGTGGAGGGCATGGCAACAGCGGGGCAACTCACCGTGGAACTGCGCGACTACCGCGACGGTGACCTCGACGAGGCCTGGTACGCGATGGCCTGCACCGACGAACCCGAGACCAATGCCGCCGTGGTCGCCGAGGCCACCGCCAAACGGATCTTCTGCGTGCGCGCCGACATCGCCCGCGACGGCACCGCCGTCACCCCGGCGACCGCCCGCTACGACGGTCTCACCCTCGGCGTCCTCGCCGGCGGTGCGCACCGCCGCTCGGCCGCCGTCCGCAACGGTCTGCTCGAAGCACTGCAATCCGGTGTGGTGACCGATGATTCGGAACCCGTGACGCCCGGTGTCGCGCTCGTAGGTGGTGGGCCGGGCGACCCCGACCTCATCACCGTGCGCGGCCGCCGCCTGCTCGCCCGCGCCGACCTGGTTGTCGCCGACCGGCTCGCCCCGCCGGAACTGCTTGCCGAACTCGGCCCGCACGTCGAGGTCATCGACGCGGCGAAGATCCCCTACGGCCGGTCCATGGCGCAGGAGGCGATCAACCTCGCCCTCGTCGAGGGCGTGAAGGCGGGCAAGTTCGTCGTCCGGCTCAAGGGCGGCGACCCGTACGTCTTCGGGCGCGGGTACGAGGAGCTCGAGGCGTGCGCCGAGGCGGGCATCCCGGTGACGGTGGTACCCGGCATCACCAGCCCCATCTCGGTACCCGGTGCCGCGGGCATCCCGGTGACCCATCGTGGGGTGACCCACGAATTCGTGGTCGTGAGCGGACACGTCGCCCCGGATCACCCGGACTCGCTGGTCGACTGGTCGGCGCTGGCCAAGCTGCGCGGCACCCTCGTGCTGATGATGGCCGTGGAACGCATCGACAAGTTCGCCGCCGCCCTGCTCGACGGCGGCAAGCCCGCCGACACCCCGGCCACCGTCATCCAGGAGGGCACCCTGCGCACCCAGCGGGTGGTGCACGCCGACCTGGCCACCGTCGCCGAGCGGGTCAAGCAGGAGGGCATCCGGCCGCCCGCGATCATCGTCATCGGGCCGACGGCGGCCTTCGGCGCCGAGGCCGCCGATCCCGCCTGAGGTCACGATCACGGCGGGTGGCGCCGACGGTGTCGTTTACAGTGGTCGACTGTGCTCGAAAACCCCGCTGCCTCGAAGCAGTCCCCGGTGAAGCAGTCGGCCTTCGGGCTCGCGATCATCGTTCTCAGCGGCCTGCAGTTCATGGTCGTGCTCGACGGCACCGTCGTGATCTTCGCGCTGCCCCGCCTGCAGGACGAACTCGGCCTGTCCAGCTCGGGCGGCGCGTGGACCGTCACCGCCTACGGCCTCACCTTCGCGGGCATGATGCTGCTCGGCGGCCGCCTCGGTGACGTCTTCGGCCGCAAACGCATGCTCATCACCGGTGTCGGCCTGTTCACCGCCGCCTCGCTGGCCTGCGGCCTCGCCCAGGGCGAGCTGGCGCTGCTGATCGCACGCGCCTTCCAGGGTGCGGGCGCGGCGATCGCGGCACCGACCGCGTTCGCGCTTGTCGCCACCACTTTCGCGCCGGGTAAGGCACGCAACCAGGCGGTGGCCGTCGTCGGATCGATGGCCGGGATCGGGTCGGTGAGCGGCCTGGTGATCGGTGGTCTGCTCACCGAGATGTCGTGGCGGATGATCTTCCTCATCAATGTGCCGATCGGCGCGCTGATCGTGGTCGGCGCGATGTACACGCTCTCCGACACCGCCCACCACCGGGCGCCCCTCGACGTGAAGGGTGCGGTGCTGGGCACTCTCGCCTGCGCGCTGGTCGTGTTCGGCGCCACCGAGGGGCCGTCGTGGGGGTGGGGCAGCCCGGTCATCCTGACCTCGCTGATCGTCGGCGTCGTGCTGCTCGTGGCGTTCGTGCTCATCGAGCGCAACGAGGCCGACCCGCTGCTGCCGTGGTCGCTGTTCGACAGCCGCGACCGCAACTCGACCTTCCTGCTGATCTTCCTGGCGGGCGCGGTGCTCGGCGCGATGACCTTCTTCGTCGCCCAGATGCTGCAGAACTCGCTCGGCTACAGCCCGCTGCACGCCGGTATCGCCTGCATCCCGTTCACCATCGGTATCGGTGTCGGCGGCGCGCTGGCCTCCAAGGCGGCGTTGCTCGTGCCGCCGCGCTGGCTGCTGACCGGCGCCGCGCTCGTGCTGTCGGGGGCGCTGCTGTTCGGGTCGACACTGGATCGCCACATCGGCTACTTCACCACCCTGCTGCCGTTGCTCGTCGTCATCGGGTTCGGGGTGGGTGTGGCGATGGTGCTCGCACCGCTGTGCGTGCTGGTCGACGTGCCGCCGTCCGATATCGGCCCGCTCTCGGCGGTGGGGCAGATGTTCATGAACCTGGCGACGCCGATCGCGATCGGACTGCTCAGCCCGATCGCGGCCTCGCGCACCCTGTCGCTCGGCGGCAGCCCCGACACCAAGGTGTCGGCCATGACCGGACCGCAGCTCGACGCGCTCACCAGCGGCTACACCACGGTCCTGCTCGTCTGCTCGGGTCTGGCACTGCTGGCCGCCGTGGTGGCGCTGACCTTGCGCTTCACGCCTGCTCAGCTGGCCCAGGCACAGCACGCCCAGGAGGAAGCCCAAAAGGCCTGAGGTCAGAGGCGGCCGGTCACCTTGTACGGCGTGATCCGTACCGTCACCCGTTCGGCGTCGTCCGCCGAGGCCGGGTTGAACTCGGCGTAGGGCAGACCTGTGTATTTCAGGGACAACTCGTCGGGCAGCAAACGATCGGGATCCGGGACGAGGGTGGCGGTGCCGCGGATGGCGGCATAGACGAACGGGCGTTCGGGTGGATTGACCATCACGGTGACGCGGGGGTCGCGGGCCAGGTTCTTGGCCTGCTGGCGGGCGACGGTGGTGGAGAAGAGCAGGTCGTCGCCGTCACGTTTGATCCAGACGACAGTCAGGTGCGGATGCCCGTCGGGCCCGAGGGTGGCGACGGTGGCATACGCCTTCTCGTTGTCGATATAGGTGGACAACTCTTCGGACAGCGTGATGGTTCGGGTCATACCGGTACGAACGCGGCGGTCATGCCCGGCATTCCGGCCCGTTGTGGCAGAACGGTATTCGGGTTCTCGTGGCGGAAACGGGGTTGCCCGACAGTTGACGCGGCATGAGACTGGAGGGATGTCTGTGCTCGCGGAGAACCTGCTCGACCGGTGGATCGCCTTGGCCGGGACCGACTCCGAAGCCATCGGGATCGGCATCATCGGCCGCTACGCCGAACCACACCGCCGCTACCACACCCTCACCCACCTGTCGGTGATGCTCGCCGCCATCGACGAATTGGCCGATGCCGCAACCGATATCGACGCCGTGCGCTACGCGGCCTTCTTCCACGACGCGATCTACGCTGTCGACCGCGCCGACAACGAGGAACGCAGCGCCGATCTGGCTCGCGACGTGCTCGAATCACTCGGCGCCACACCCGAACTGGTGCACGAGGTGATGCGCCTGGTGATCCTCACCCGCGGTCACAACCCGGAAGCCGGCGATGCCAACGGCGCGGTGCTCTGCGACGCCGACCTGGTCGTGCTCGGTGGGACAGCGCAGGAGTACGCCGCCTACGCGGCCGCGATCCGCGAGGAATACCGCCACGTCCCCGACGACCTGTTCCGCGCGGGCCGTGCCTCGGTGCTGCGCAACCTCGCCGAGCAACCGCGCCTGTTCCGCACGCCGCGGGCCTATCAGCGGTACGAGGGGCTCGCTCGCGCCAACCTCGCAGCCGAACTCATCGGGTTGTCCGGCTAGTCCTTGCGCCCGGTCAGCGCGAGCGATGCGCCGAGGCCGATCATCACCAACCCGCCTGTCCCGCCGACCGCGGCCAGGCGTCGCGGTGACCGTGCGAACCAGGTCCTGGCCGAGCCGGCCGCCAGCGCCCACAGTGAATCGAACACGAGGCCGAACACGGGGATGCACAGGCCGAGGATCAACATCTGCTGCGATACGCCGCCGCGTGCGGGGTCGACGAACTGGGGGAGCAGCGCCGCGAAGAAGACGATGGTCTTCGGGTTCGCCAGGCCGACGATGAACCCGTCGCGCAATGCCGCGACCGCGTTGTCGTCGCGACCGTCGGGCCCGATCCGCATGGCATCGTGCAGTTGGGTGCGGTGCCGGAAGGCCTGAATGCCCAGGTACACAAGGTAACCCGCGCCGACGAGCTTGATCGCGGTGAACACCGTCGCCGACGCCATCACCACCGCCCCCACGCCACACGCGACGGCGACGACCTGGAGGTATACCCCGACGGAGTTGCCGACAACGTTCAGCAACGCGGTCCGCCGACCGGCGGTGAGCGCCCGTCCGATGGTGAACAACACGCTCGGACCCGGCACGAGCACGATCAGCAACGCCAGTCCGGCGAACGACGCCAGCGCACCCCAGGAGACCATGACCGCCACGGTATCCGGGCCGCGCTCAGCGCGCGAGCGCGTTGTTCGATTCGATCGCGGCGACGATGAGGTCGGCCACGCCGCGCTGTCCGGCCAGGGTCGGGTGATAGGGCAGCAGCGTGCGGTCGGCCAGGATCGGGTCGAACCAGCGCACCGACGGATCCGCGCACATCCCGAACTCGCGGGACGCGGCAACCGTGTCGACATAGATCGCACCGTGCGCGGCGGCTTCGCGCGCGACCACCGCGTTGAGCCGTTCGAACTTGGACTGGATGTGGGCGGCGTCGGCGTCGCGCAGTCCGGCCATGGCCGGGCAGCTGTGGTCGGTGAGGTAGGTCGGCCAGCCGTCGACGACGATGACGGCGTTCGGGGCGCGGCGGGTGATGTCGTCCAGCGCTGCCGCGTAACTCGGGGCGATCGCGTCGATCTTCTCGTCCCAGCCGTGGTCCGTCCCGCAACCGCCCAGGTGGCACCGGCCGAGGATGTACTGAGTCATGTCGGCGTCGTTGGCGCCGATGTGCAGTGTGACGAGCCGTGTCTCAGGCCCGAGTGCGTCCAGCTGCGGTGCTACACCCGGTCCCTGCTGCTGGGTCAGGTGCGGGATCCTCGCCGAACTGCAGGTGCGGTCGTCCAGGGTGAGTCCGAGCCGTTGCGCCACCAGCTTCGGCGCGTTCGCCGTCGAGCGAGCGCACTGCAGCGGAGCGGTGAGGTCGAGGTTCGCGGCGCCGGTGGTCGCGGCGCCGGAATCGCCGAGGGCCACATAGGCTGCCCCGCTCGCCGGTTCGGCGTGCGCTCCGGCCGAGAGTAGTGCGGACACCGAAACGGTCAGCGCCGCAACGAGAGCGCGCATGCGGTTGGTCATCGAACATCCTGGGGGTCGAGCGGTCGTCGGCGTCGGGTCGGTCGGCCGAGTTCAGGCTAGGCGGCGGCGCACCCCGTTGTCTTTGTGCTGCATCACGGTATCTGTTGGATTGACAGGCAAGTGGCCGCTTGCCTATGGTGGTTGCGGAAGAGACAAGGAGTGCTCGCCGTGAGCGATATCTTCACCGCCCTGGCGGACTCGACACGACGCGCGCTGCTCGACGAACTGGCCGATCGTGACGGTCAGACCCTGTTCGAACTGTGCGGCAGGCTCGTGACCAAGCACGGCATCAGCTCCTCGCGCCAGGCGATCACCCAGCATCTCGGGGTGCTCGAGGCGGCGGGTCTGGTTCGCACGAGCCGCGTCGGCCGCTACAAATTCCACTACCGCGACTTCACCCCGCTGCGCGAGCTGACGGCGCGGTGGCCCATTCCCCAGGAGGACACATGATCCGCATCGGCGTCACCAGCGTCTTCGTCGACGACCAGGACAAGGCCGAGAAGTTCTACACCGAGGTGCTCGGTTTCCAGGTGAAACACAAAGTGCCCCTTGGTGAGTACTCATGGCTGACCGTGGTCTCGCCCGCCGACCCCGACGGCATCGAACTGCTGCTCGAGCCCGACCAGCACCCTGCCGCGAAGGCCTACAAGACGGCCCTGAGCGCCGACGGTATTCCGATGATGATCTTCACCGTCGACGACATCGACGCCGAATACCGCCGCCTGACCGACCTGGGTGTCTTCTTCACCCAGCCGCCCCAGCCCATGGGCCAGGTGACCTCCGCCGTCTTCGACGACACCTGCGGCAATCTCATCTCTTTGAACTCGCCTGTCAGCGAATAGCGCACCGGGGCGCCGCGCAGTTTCCACGGGGAACAATCGTGGCGCCCCGTCGGTTGACCCGGCACATGACGACACTCGGATTGATCGGTAGCGGATTCATCGGTTCCACCCTGGCCCGGCTCGCGGTCGACGCGGGTCACGACGTGGTCCTCAGCAATTCGCGTGGCCCGGAAACCCTGGCGGACCTGGTGGCCGAACTCGGCCCTCGCGCCCGCGCGGCCACCCCCGCCGAAGCGGCCGAGGCCGGTGACTACGTGGTGGTCACCGTCCCGTTGAAGGCGTATCGCGACGTCCCCGTCGCCCCACTGGCGGGCAAGGTGGTGTTCGACACCAACAACTACTACCCCGAGCGTGACGGCGCGTTCCCCGAACTCGACGCCGACGAGACCACCACCAGCGAACTGCTGCAAGCGCACCTGCCCGAGTCGAAGGTGGTCAAGGCGTTCAACAACATCGCCTACGCCAACCTGGCCGAACTCGCCCGGCCCGCAGGCGCCGCCGACCGCTCCGCCCTGCCGATCTTCGGTGACGACGCCGACGCCAAGAAGCTGGCCACCGAGTTCATCGACAGCCTCGGTTACGACGTTGTCGACGGTGGTGGTCTCCCGGAAAGCCGCCGCTCCCAAAGGGATACGCCGGTCTACGTCCACCCCTACGCCGCCGACAGCAACTGGCCGCCCGCGTCGAAGCCCGCGAGTGCCGACGAGGTGCGCGCGGCCCTCGCGGCGGCGCAGATCTAACCCGTTCCCCACCTCCCCGCGGCCCGCAACCTGGCCAGCGCCGCCTGATCGGGGTGATGTTCGACCAGGAAGCGGGGCGGGAACAGGCCGGGCACGGCCCGCAAGCCGACTTCGCGATCCAGCACCTCCCACGGAACCTGGAACAGCGACGCGGTCGTCGGGTCGACCATGCTGACGACGTGTGCCCGCGGCAGCAGTGTGGGCACAGTATCGGTCCACGCGGCCACTGTTTCCTCGATTCCGTCGGCGGCCTGTACATGCAGCAGCTCGGCGGCGTGCTCGTCGAGTCGGCCTGCTTCGGCCTCGGCGCGCAGGCTCCGGTGCTGCGCGGCATGCACCGGGGCGGAGAGCGCGGCCTCAGCGGAACGGATCGCCGCCCACGCGGGGTGGTCGATCGGCACGGTGAAGGGCACCAGCCTGCCTCGCTCGTCGACCGTGTAAGGAGCCGGTGACACGGGTCGAACGGCATTGTCGAACATCTCCCGGGCGGCGGCGACCAGCTCGCAGACCCGCTCGGGAGAACTGGCCACGCCGGCGAGCACTCCGTAGCTGCCAGGCACGAAGAACAGCGGCTGCGCACCCGCCTTGTTGCCGAGCCCGGCCAGCCAGCCGTCGACCAGCGGGAGCGACCCCGCGTAGAGATCACCGTCGTCGTCCGGGAGGAACAGCACACCGTCCTCGGTGTCGAACAGCGACACGGTCTCCACCGCGAAGTCGATCATGTTGGCGCGGGCGGTGGCGAAGACGGTATCGGCATCCACACCCCACTCGACCAGATCGTCCGGCGACACTGTGCGCATCGAGGTCGGCAGATCGATTACCACGCGCTCGGTGAGGCAGGGCAGCAGCGGCCGCCACAGCATGTGGTCGCCGATCCGTTTCCCCTGGAACTCGAGGGTGAGGTCACCGGCCGGCCGCAGCACCGAGCGCAACGTCGGCGCCGCCGACAACCAGCCCGCTACGGGTTCGGTCATCACCGTTCGTGACGTCACCGCACGGCGCAGGTACTCGACGAGCAGCTGCACCGCTTCCTCACCGTCGAGGCCCTCGGCCAACCGGTACGGCGTCTGCAGGCCGTACTGCTGTATCGCGCCGTCGGCGTAGACGACATCGACGTGGAACTCGGACGCATCGAACTCCGCCGAAACCACCTCGGGAAACGCCCGCAGGATGTCGACCGCCCACTTGCCGAAAATCGCGTCCCTCGAAGCAGATTCGCGACGCCGGAACAAACCCCTACCGAAACCCATTGAGCACTCTCTCGATCACGCATGCCCGGCCGGACGCGACCGAACCGCGGAACGTTACCGGTAACCGGGCCGGCGCGCACCTCGAGCTCAGGTGATGATGAGAAGCTCTGTGGGCGAGGCGATTTCGGTGCGCAGACCGGCTTTGCTCGCGACCCGGGCCACGCCGCGGATATCGGTGGGGTCGGCGCGGGTGAGGACGAGGGCGCGGGCGAGCAGCCCCTTGTGGTGTTTGTTGAAGTGGCTCACCACCGTGCGGGAACCGTCGGGGTGTTCGGTGAGGACGTTGGCGGTGATCGCGTCGGGGACGCGGCCGAGCTGCTGGTAGGTGCCCGAACGCAGGTCGACGACGAGCTCGCCCGCGGCTTCGGCGTAGAGGGCGTCGGGGAGCACGTCACGCCACAGGGCCGAGAGGGTGGGCAGGCCGGGAAGTTTAGTGCCGCCGGAGAGACGGTAGGCGGGGATCGGGTCGCCCGCGCGGACCACACCGAACAGGGCGGAGCCGATGCCGAGCCGGGCGTAGGCCTTGGCCCGCTGCGCCTTGGTGAACGATTTCGCGTCCAGCGCGTCGTAGAGCACGCCGGTGTAGCGCTCGAGCGCGGGCCGGGTGGGGGAGGTGCGCAGGGTCGCGTTGCGGGCGATCTCGGCGTCGGCGCCCTTGCCGAGCCCGAGCACGGCAGCCGAGGTGGCTGGGTCGGCCGCCAACTGGACCACCTCGGTGATCAACTTGTCGCGCACCGCGCTCAGCTGCGGCATCGCCAGATCGTCGAGGTTCAGGGGCGCGCCCGAACCGCCGTCGGACTTGGTCTCGGAGGGAGGCAGCAGCACCAGCACGAGCGACAACGGTAATCGCCGCGTTGATCACCGCAGCGCCCCACCCCGCCGCTCCCGGCAAAGCCGCGTCTTCGTGCTCGCCGACTACGGCATCCGAAATCCCGGGGGTGCTCAGCGCACCGCTTCCAAGAACTTGCGCGTCCGCTCGTTGGTCGGCGCCTCGAAGATCTGTTCCGGCGGACCCTGCTCGACGATGCGCCCGGCATCGAACATCAGCACCCGGTCCGACACCTCGCGGGCGAAACGCATCTCGTGGGTGACGATCAGCATGGTGATGTCGGTGGTCTCGGCGATGGTGCGCAGCACGTCGAGCACGTCGCCGACCAGTTCCGGGTCGAGCGCGGAGGTCACCTCGTCGAGCAGCATCACCTTCGGGTCCATCGCGCAGCACCGCGCGATCGCCACCCGCTGCTGCTGACCACCCGAGAGCTGGGAGGGGTGCGCGTTCTCCTTGTCGGCCAGGCCGACCACGTCCAGCAGGCGCCGTGCCCGCTCGCGCGCTTCGTCTTTCGACTTGCCGAGCACGTGGATCGGCGCCTCGGTGATGTTCTCGAGCACCGTCATGTTCGGGAACAGATTGAACTGCTGGAACACCATGCCGATCTTGGTGCGCACCGTCCGCAGGTGTTTCTCCTTGGCGGGCACCAGTTTTCCGTTGCGTTCGGTGTGGGTGAGAGGTTCGCCGTCGACCCGGATGACGCCCTCGCTCACGTTTTCCAGCGTCATCAACAGGCGCAGGATCGTGGTCTTGCCCGACCCCGACGGGCCGATCAACGTGACCTTCTCCCCACGCCCGACCGTGAAATCGAGGTGGTCGAGCACGGTGAGGGCGCCGAAGCGTTTGACCACCTGATCGAATCGAATCATCTCGTCAGTAGTAGGCAAGTCGCTTCTCCAGTCTTCTGATCAGCACGGAGGTCGGGTAGCTGGCGACGAGGAAGAACACGCCCGCCAGGGTGATCGCCTCCAGGTAGGCGAAGTTGCGCGCCCCGAATTGCTGTGCCGAGGTGACCAGTTCGACCACCGAGATGGCGAACAGGAACGGGGTGTCCTTGAACATCGACACCGCGTTGGTGCCGAGTGCGGGCAGCGACGCACGGATCGCCTGTGGCAGCACCACCGCCCGCCAGGTGCGTGTCGGCGGTAGCGACAACGCGCGTGCCGCCTCCCACTGTCCCTTCGGTACCGCCTCGATCCCGGCCCGGTACACCTCGGCGAGATAGCTCGAGTAATGGATACCGAGCACGGTGATGCCGATCTGCAGCGCCGAGAACTGGGTGAGCAGGGTGTAGGCGAACAGCAACTGCACCACCAGCGGGGTGAGCCGCACGAACTCGCTCACCGCGTGGACGGGTGCGGCGATCCAACGCGGCATCGACTGGCGGATGATCGCGATCACCAGCCCCAGCACGGCGGCGAGCGCGAAACCGAGCGCGGTGGCGAGCAGGGTGATCTGGAAGCCGTCCCACAGCACCGGCAGGGCGTCGCGGGCGCGCTCCCAGCTCCATTGGGCGTTCATGCGGTCACCTTCGCGTCGTCAGGGGCGAGTCGCAGCACTTCCTTCAGCGACGCACCTCGGCCGAGCTTGGTCTTGGCGCGGGTCTCCAGGAGGTTCATGCCGAGGGTCAGCAGGTAGGCGAGAACGAAATAGATCACCAGGCCGACGCCGAAGGAGAACAGGGTGTCGCTGGTGGTCTTGCGCAGCTGCCCGATCTCGTAGGTCAGATCGTGCAGGGTGATGTACGACGCCAGCGCCGTGGCCTTGAGCAGGTGAACGAGCAGATTGGTCAGCGAGGGCAGCATGAGCGCCCACGCCTGCGGGAACAGCACCCGCCGCATCCGCTGCCACGGACTGAAATTCAGCGCCACCGCCGCCTCGAACTGGGCGCGCGGCACCGCGTTCAGCGCACCGCGCACCACCTCGGCACCGTAGGCGCCGTAGTTGAGGCCGAGCGCGAGGATGCCGCAGAACACCGGGTCGAGCTTGTAGCCGAGCAGCGGCAGCACATAGAACAGCCAGAAGATCTGCACCAACAGCGAAGTGCCACGGAAGAATTCGATCAGGACCCGGGCACCGCCACGCACCGCGAGCGAGCGGAAACGCGCGGCGGTACCGAGCGCCAGGGCGAGGACGAACGCGAGCAGCGCACCGCCGATGGTCAGTTCCAGCGTGACGACGATGCCGTCCCACAGCGCGGGGAGGGCATCGCGTACCGCGTCGAGCTTGCTCACCGGCCGATCAGATCTCGCCCTTGCAGAGTTTGGCCGTCGTGTACTTCGGGTCGGGCAGTTCGCGTTCGGTGAAGCCGAACTTGCCGACGATGGACAGATACTTGTCCTTGTCGCCGGTGATCTTGGCGAGCTCGGCGTTGTAGGCGGCGAGCAGGTCCGGATCGGTGGTGCGGAACACCGTGCCGCCGGCGCCGACCTGCGGCTTGCCGTCGATGACGGCCACGAACGACGGCGTCACATCTACCGGAGCGTCGGGGGTATGGCTCTTGAGCCAGTTCAGCGAGATCGCGGTGAGGGCGAATACGTCGGCGCGGCCCGAGGTGACCGCGTCCATGCCGTCCTGCGGGGTGGCCACCTGGGTGGCGTCGATGCCGAGCGATGCGGCGTAATCGGATTCGATGGCACCTGTCATCGCGGCCATCTTCGCTCCGCTGGATTTGATCGACTGCATATCGCTGAGGTTCATCGGATTTCCCTTTTTCACCATCAGCGCGGTGGTATACATGAATTCCGGTTCGCTGAATGCGGCCTGTTCGCAGCGTTTCGGCAAGATCGACATTCCGGCGCTCACCGCGTCGAATCGGTCGGCCTGCAAGCCGGGGATGAGGGCGCCGAACTCGGTCTGCACACCGTCGACGGTCTTGATGCCGAGGTTGGCGAAGATCTCCTTGTGCAGGGCCACGGTCGCGCCGGTGAGCTGACCGCCCTCCTCGAACGAATAGGGCGCTTCACCGGCGAAACCCACGGTGATCGTGCCCTTGTCCTTCAGCGACTGCAGGAGTTGGCCGCTCTCGGTGGTCTCGGTCTTCGTGCACCCGGCGAGCACCGCCGCCGCGAGCGCGGCACCGGCGAACACTGCTGTACAGCGCTTAGGCAGGGAAATCGTGTCCGGCATGGTCGGCCTCTCGCAGGGGTAGCGCCGCAGAATGTGCAGGTTACCGAAACTTCTTTTGTCGTCGGGAAATTCGCGTCTGTGAAAAACCTAATGCTTCGATATTTGCCGAACCCGGTTCCGTTATCGCTTTGTTATCTGCTGATTAGCGCGCGACTCCAATGGGTAACCTGATATGCGATTTCCGGCGTGGACCGGCGACGGGAACCTCCCGCGCGCTCAGGTGGTAATCGGCTGTCGGCCCCACCGGACCAGGGACTACCCTGTGCATCCGTGATCACCCGCCTCTCCCGCCTGTTCCTGCGCACCCTGCGAGACGATCCCGCCGACGCCGAGGTGCCGAGCCACAAACTGCTGGTGCGTGCCGGCTACGTCCGCCGCGTCGCCCCGGGCGTGTACTCGTGGTTGCCGCTGGGTCTGCGCACGCTGCGCAAGATCGAGGACGTCGTGCGCCAGGAGATGGACGCCACCGGCGCCCAGGAGATCTCCCTGCCCGCGCTGCTGCCGCGCGAGCCCTACGAGACCACCAACCGGTGGACCGAATACGGTGACGCGCTGTTCCGCCTCCAGGACCGCAAGGGCGGCGACTACCTGCTCGGCCCCACCCACGAAGAGCTGTTCGCGCTCACCGTGAAGGGTGAGTACAACTCCTACAAGGACCTGCCGGTCACGCTGTACCAGATCCAGGCCAAGTACCGCGACGAGGAACGCCCCCGCGCGGGCATCCTGCGCGGCCGCGAGTTCATCATGAAGGACTCCTACTCCTTCGACCTCGACGACGACGGTCTCGCCGCCAGCTACGCCACCCACCGCGCCGCCTACCAGCGCATCTTCGACCGGCTCGGCGTGAAGTACGTGATCGTGGCCGCCACTTCCGGTGCCATGGGCGGTAGCGCGTCGGAGGAATTCCTCGCCGAGAGCCCCGTGGGTGAGGACACCTATGTGCGCTGCGTGGAATCCGGGTACGCCGCCAACGTGGAAGCCGTGGTCACCCCCGCCCCCGCGCCGCTGCCCATCGACGGGCTGCCCGCCGCCGTCGAACACGACACCCCGAACACGCCGACCATCGCCACCCTGGTCGACTGGGCCAACGAGGCGAAGGTGCTCGATCGCGAAGTCACCGCGGCCGACACGTTGAAGAACGTGATGGTGAAGCTGCGTCACCCCGACGGCAAGTCCGAGATCGTCGGCATCGGCATCCCCGGTGACCGCGAGGTCGACGACAAGCGCCTCGAGGCCGCTGTCGAACCCGCGATGGTGGAACTGCTCACCGAGGCGGACTTCACCGCCAACCCGTTCCTGGCGAAGGGCTACATCGGCCCGAAGGGCTTGCAGGCCAACGGTGTTCGCTACCTGGTCGATCCCCGCGTCGTCGACGGCACCTCCTGGATCACCGGTGCCGACCAGCAGGGCAGGCACGTCGTCGGCCTGGTCGCCGGACGTGACTTCACCCCCGACGGCACCATCGAGGCCGCCGAGGTCCGCGACGGCGACCCCTCGCCCGACGGCGCCGGTCCGCTGGTGTCGGCGCGTGGCATCGAGATCGGCCACATCTTCCAGCTCGGCCGCAAATACACCGACGCCTTCGACGTGGACGTGCTCGGCGAGAACGGCAAGCCCGTGCGCCTCACCATGGGTTCCTACGGCATCGGCATCTCCCGCATGGTCGCGGTGATCGCCGAACAGCAGCACGACGAGAAGGGCCTGCGCTGGCCCGCCGAAGTCGCCCCCTTCGACGTGCACGTGGTGATCGCCAACAAGGACGCCGCCGCCCGCGACGGCGCCGAACACGTGGTCGCCGGGCTGAACGCCGAAGGCCTCGAGGTCCTCTTCGACGACCGCACCGCCTCTCCCGGCGTGAAGTTCAAGGACGCCGAACTGCTCGGCATGCCCTGGATCCTGGTCATCGGCCGTGGGTGGGCCGAAGGCAAGGTGGAACTCCGCAACCGGCTGACCGGCGAAGCCGAGGAGATCCCGGCCGAAGACGCCGTCAGCGCGGTCACCGCGCGCGTCCGCGGCTGATCTGTCCGCGACGATCGCGCTGTCTCGCCGGCCGGTGGGGCAGCGCGATCGGCGTATCCGCCGAACTTACGCCTACGTAGGGGAAACCTGCAGGTAGACGGCATAGTCGGGGGTGGGGCGCTGATAAGTTGACGGGTATGACGAGTTCGCCCAGCCTGTTGTTCAACCCCGCCACCTACGACCCGCAGCATTTCGATGCGGAGACGCGGCGGCTGCTGAAAGCCACCATCGAGTGGTTCGAGTCCAAGGGCAAGGCGCAGTTGCTGGCCGACGACCGGGACGCGCTGTGGGTGCAGGACTTCCTGGACTTCGTGGCGAAGGAGAAGCTGTTCGCCACCTTCCTGACCCCGGCCGCCTACGCCGACGGTGACCCGAACAAGCGCTGGGACGCCGCGCGCAATGCGGCGCTGTCGGAGATCTTCGGCTTCTACGGGCTGGCCTACTGGTACGCCGAGCAGGTGACGATCCTCGGCCTCGGCCCGATCTGGCAGAGCGACAACGAGATCGCCAAGCGCAAGGCCGCCGCCGATCTCGCCGACGGTCAGGTGATGGCCTTCGCGCTGTCGGAGCGTGACCACGGTGCCGACATCTACAACACCGACCTCGTCCTGACTCCGACCGAGCCGGGCAGCGCCGACGCCGAGGCGGGGATCCTGTTCCGCGCCAACGGCGAGAAGTACTACATCGGCAACGGCAATGTCGCCTCGATGGTGTCGGTGTTCTCCCGCCGCGCCGACATCGAGGGCGCCGACGGCTACGTCTGGTTCGCCGCCGACTCCCGCCACGACAACTACCACCTGGTCGACAGCGTCATCCACGGTCAGATGTATGTGAGCCACTTCCGGCTGGAGAACTACCCGGTGACCGCCGCCGACGTGCTGCATGAAGGCCCCGAAGGGTTCTCGGCCGCGCTCAACACCGTCAACGTCGGCAAGTTCAACCTGTGCCACGGCAGCATCGGCATGGTGGAGCACTCGTTCTTCGAGGCCATCACCCACTCCAACAACCGCATCCTCTACGGCAAGCCGGTCACCGACTTCGCCCACGTGCGTGGCAATTTCGTCGACGCCTACGCCCGTCTGATCGCGATGAAGCTGTTCAGCGACCGGGCCGTCGACTACTTCCGCAGCGCCTCCCTCGAGGATCGCCGCTACCTGCTGTTCAACCCGATGACCAAGTCCAAGGTCACCTCCGAGGGCGAGGTCGCCATGACCCTGCTGCTCGATGTGCTGGCGGCCAAGGGTTTCGAGAAGAACACCTACTTCCACGAGGCCTCGCGCTACATCAACCACCTGCCCCGGCTCGAGGGCACGGTGCACGTGAACGTGGGCCAGATCCTCAAGTTCATGCCGAACTACCTGCTCAACCCGGCCGAGTACCCGGCGGTCCCCACCCGGCTCGAGGCGGGCGACGAGGAGTTCTTCTGGAAGCAGGGCCCGGCGCGCGGCGCGGGCAAGGTGCGCTTCGCCGACTGGACACCGCCCTACGAGGCGGCCGCCGACGTGCCGAACGTGGGCCGCTTCTACGAGCAGGCCAAGGCGCTGCGTGAGCTGCTGCTCACCGCCGCACCGGACGAGGCGCAGCAGAAGGACCTGGACTTCATGCTCACCATCGGCCACCTGTTCTCCACGGTGGTCTACGGTCAGCTGATTCTCGAGCAGGCCGAACTCACCGGCCTCGACCGCGACGTGCTCGACCAGATCTTCGACTTCCAGATCCGCGACTTCAACACCCAGGCCACCGCGCTGCTCGGCAAGCCGTCGGTCACCGACGCGCAGCGGAACTGGGCGGTCGCCGCCCTGCGCACGCCGATCGCCGACGCCGAACGGTTCGACCGGGTGTGGCAGCAGGTGGAGTCCTACGACGGCGCCTACGCGATGCGTCCGTAGTGAACAGCGACGGTCCGGCCTGCTCCGCGGGCGGGACCGTCGCTGTGCCGTGTAGGGCGGCCATCGAGGCTCCCTCAGGTCGCGAAGTGCGCTCGAAGGCTGTCGCGCGTTCCCGTCGAGTGCCGCGACGGTTCGGCAAGAGGGCTCCCGCGACGGCTCGTCGCCCGCCGAACACGGCCGACGGACAGGTATGGCGCTGCCGGGCGACACGGGTTTGCGAGGCGGGCACCACCCTCACGGATGGACGCGGGTCGGCACGGCCGCGTCGGGCGGGCGGAATCGCTTCCATTCGCGAAGGGCTGATGCGAGGGGGCGGTATTCCAGTACGGAAGCCCGCGTGACCCGGTGGGCCTTCGGGCTATGTCCGTCCCGGGAAGCTGACGGTGACCGGGTTCGTGCCGAGGATCGCCTGCCACCGGGCGCGGCGCACCGCTGCTTCCGTGAGCGCTTCGACGGCGCCGGCCCGGACGGTCTCCTCGGTGGCCTGTTCGACCACGGCGTACCACGCTGCGGTGCAATCGGATTCGACCGCTACGGCGAGGTGTGCGGCCGGGATCGGGTCGTCGACCGGGAACGGTGGGTTGTAGGCGGCGTCGGGTGCCTCGGGTGCGGAGCCACCGGCTTCGAGCAGCTCGATCGTCGCGTCCCGGCGGGCGCGGTGCGCGGCACTGAACTCCGCGACCAGGCGCGACCGATCGCTGTTGGCGTAGGCGGCGATCAGGCCGTAGGAGTACACGGCCGCGTACTCGGTGTCGAGGGCGCGTTGCAGCGCTTCACGTTGACCGGTCATGACAGCAGAACTCCCGCCTCGGTGGCACAGGCCGCGCTGATCGAGGCCAGAAGCCCTGCGCGGTAACCGGATTCGGTGCGGGCCAAGGTCGCTGCGGCCTGCTGGGAATGCTGCAGGCGCGCACGCAACTGCTCGACGCTGATCGGCTGCTGCGCTGCGGAGACCAGATCGGCGGCGGGCACCGGCGCGCCATCGGAACCCGGCACGGTGACGACGCCGGTGCGGTGTACAGGAGTGGTTCCGTCGCCGTAGACGCCGATCACCCGGTCGATCTCGGCGCGCAAGGCGTCGGCGTGGGCGGTGCGTTCGGTGGCGACGGTCGTCAGCGCGGCCTGCGCCTGCGGTGCGAGCGCGATCGCGGCCGTCGCGGCGGCGGCATCTGCGCGAGCCAGAACCTCGTGTGCGGCAAGGGGATCCGGCGCATGCACGGTGTCGTCCTCGGCGCACGACGCCAGGACGGCGACCGCGGGCACCGCGACAGCGCCTGCTCCGACCAGCCTCAGCACCGTCCGCCGACGCCAGGTGCGCGCGGCACTTCCGGCGGCCGGTACGGGTGAGAACTCCGTCGACTTCGCGTGCCTGGCACCCGGCGCGGCAACACACTCCGTCGACGTCGAGTGCGGTATAGCGGTGTTGGCGGTCGGCGACTTCGGGTGCTGGATAGCGTGCTCTGTCGACTTCGCGTGTGGTACGGCGACGTTGGCAGTCGGCGTGGCAGCGTGCTGTGCCGACTTCGCGTGCGGCACGGCGGTGTCGGTGGTCGGCGACTGCGGGTGCTCGGCAGTCTGCGCGGCAGTGTGGGTGCTCGGCGCGACGGCGAGTTCGACAGTCGTCGCGACGGCCGAGGCGGTGGCCGACCGCACGACTTCACGCGCGAACCCGCTGGTCGGCGGGTGGGGATCGCGGTGGTCGGTGCGCATGCCGGAAGGTCGCCCGGCACTCGGCGGGACGGTATGGCGGTGATGCACGTGGACCATCGTGCCAGATCTCGCGGCGGCGGTTCGCCACGCGGCGATCGCGCCGGGCACGCCGACACGGACCGGTGCGCACCGCCCGGTGGCTGGTCCTTTACACTCTCGTGGCGCGTTACGCTAGACCTTCGGCGTAGAAATTTCCGATCGCGTCACAACTGAACCAGGAGCCGCCCATATGCCGATGCCCACCGAGGAAAGGGTGAGCCAGCTCGTCGCTGAGCTCGTCGCACGCCGGGGTTTCGACCTCGAGGGCGTCGCGATCGCGGCCGCGGGCAAGGACGAACTGGCTCCGGTTCGGGTGAAGGTCACCGTGGACAGCGACGGTCCCGCCGACCTCGACGCGATCGCCGACCTGAGCCGCGAGATGTCCGAGTCGCTCGACGCGGCGGGTGATTTCGGCGAATCCGCCTATCTGCTCGAAGTGACCACCCCCGGCGTCGACCGGCCGTTGACCACCGACCGGCACTGGCGCCGCGCCCAGGGCCGCAAGGTGAAGGTCGGCCTGGCCGACGGCGCCGAACCCGTCGAGGGCAAGAAGAAGTTCGAGGCGCGCGTCGGTCAGCTCGCCGACGACGGCACCATCGCGCTCGTGCTCGGCGGCAGGAACAAGCCGCACCGGGTGCACGTGCCCCTCGCCGACATCGCCACCGCGGTCGTCCAGGTCGAATTCAACGCACCCGGCGCCGCCGAACTCGAACTCGCCGGTGGAATCGCCGCGGGCCGCCCCGTCCCGGGCGACGAACCCGCCGACCTCGCCGCAGCAGGCCAACACAGTGACACTCCCACCGAAGGGGTTGCGGAATGAACATCGAAATCGAAGCCTTGCGCGCGATCGTCGCCGACAAGGGGATCCCGATCGAGACCGTGATCTCGGCGATCGAGTCGGCGCTGCTCACCGCCTACCGGCACACCGAGGGGCACCAGCCCAACGCCTACATCGACATCAACCAGAAGACCGGCGTGGTCCGGGTGATGGCGCGCGAACTCGACGCCGACGGCAACCTCGTCTCCGAATGGGACGACACCCCTGAGGGTTTCGGCCGCATCGCCGCGACCACCGCCCGCCAGGTGGTGCTGCAGCGGCTGCGTGACGCCGAGAACGAGAAGTCCTTCGGCGAGTTCTCCACCCACGAGGGCGACATCGTCGGCGGCGTCGTCCAGCGCGACGCGAGGGCCAACGCGCGCGGCATCGTCGTGGTGCGCATCGGCAGCGAGGCCAACGGCGCCGAGGGCCTGATCCCGCCCGCGGAGCAGGTGCCCGGTGAGACCTACGAGCACGGCGACCGGATCAAGTGCTACGTCTACGGTGTGTCGCGTGGTCCGCGTGGTCCGCAGATCCAGCTCTCGCGCACCCACCCCAACCTGGTGCGGCGGCTGTTCTCGCTGGAGGTGCCCGAGATCGCCGACGGTTCCGTCGAGATCGTCGCGGTGGCCCGCGAGTCGGGGCACCGCTCCAAGATCGCGGTCCGTTCGACTGTGCCCGGCGTGAACGCCAAAGGCGCCTGTATCGGCCCGATGGGGCAGCGCGTGCGCAACGTGATGAGCGAACTGGCGGGCGAGAAGATCGACATCATCGATTACGCCGAGGATCCGGCGACCTTCGTCGGTAATGCGCTCTCGCCGTCGAAAGTGGTTTCGGTCACTGTCGTCGACCCCGAGGCGCGCGCCGCGCGGGTGATCGTGCCCGATTTCCAGCTCTCCCTCGCCATCGGCAAGGAGGGGCAGAATGCCCGCCTGGCTGCCCGCCTGACGGGCTGGCGCATCGATATCCGCAGCGACGCCGCGCCGGAGACCGACGATTCGGCACGTCCGCAGGCGCACCGTAGTTGACGCGGACACGTCGGAATATCGGCCACCGGATGACAGGTTGATAACTTCGGAAGGGGAGGGGTTCGTCGTTATGACCGGGTCACCGGTAGAGTGGGTGAAGGACCGGCCCGCGCAATCCGTTCGAACCTGTATCGGATGCCGTCAGCGCGAGCCGTCTGCCGACCTGTTGCGGATCGTGACGCAGCCAAGGGAGGCGGGCAGTGCTACTGCCGCCGCCCCCGTGGTCATCGTTCCCGACCCGCGGCGCAGACTTCCCGGACGGGGTGCCTGGTTGCACCCCGTCTCAGCTTGTCTGCGTTCCGCAGAGCGGCGCCGAGCATTCGGCAGAGCCCTACGAGTGTCCGGAAATCTGGATATCTCAGCCCTGGAGCAGTACCTCGAGAACAGGCACGAGCACTCATGAGCACACCGTGAAGCACCAACGATGAACGTCCATCGGAGATAACCCGAGGTCGTGCGGGCCCGCCTTACCTAGGCGGCGTCACTGCTCGACCTCTCAGTGAGGAGAGCAGTGGCAGGCAAGGCCCGCGTGCACGAGTTGGCTAAGGAACTCGGTGTCACAAGCAAGGAACTACTCGCGAAGCTCAAGGAGCAAGGCGAGTTCGTGAAGTCGGCGTCCTCGACGGTGGAAGCACCCGTCGCACGTCGTCTGCGCGAATCACTCGCGTCGAAGTCCGCTCCGGCGGCCGACGCGAAGCCGGCGGCCCGTCCGGGTCCGTCGTCGGCGGCCCGTCCGGCCGCCAAGCCCACCCCCGGTGGTCCCCGTCCGGGCCCGCGTCCGGCTCCGGCGCCCGCCGCCGCCGCGACTCCCGCACCCGCTCCGGCTCCGGCGCCCGAGGTGAAGCCGGCTCCGGCCGCCAAGCCGACGCCCGCCGCCGCGCAGAGCGCACCGGCCAAGCCGGCCAACGCACCGGCTCCCGGCCCGCGTCCGACCCCCGGCGCCCCGCGTCCGGGTCAGGCCGGTCAGGCGCCGCAGCAGCCGCGTCCGGGTACCCCCGCACCGGGTGCTCAGGCCCCGCGTCCGGCCGGTCCCGGCCCGAAGCCCGGCCCGAAGACCCCCCGGGTCGGCAACAACCCGTTCAGCTCCGCTCCCGATCGTGAGCGTCCGGCGCCGCGTCCCGCCCCGCAGGGCGGTCCTCGCCCGACGCCGGGTCAGGGCGGTCCCCGTCCGGCTCCCGGTCAGGGTGGCCCGCGTCCGGCTCCCGGTCAGGGCGGTCCCCGCCCCGGTCAGGGTCAGGGTGGTCCGCGTCCGGCCGCCGCGCAGGGCGGTGCCCCGCGTCCCGGTGGTCCGCGCCCCAACCCGGGCTCGATGCCGCCGCGTCCGAACCCCGGCGCCATGCCCGCTCGTTCCGCACGTCCCGGCCCCGCGGCCGGTGGCCGTCCGGGTCGTCCCGGTGGCGCCCCCGGTGGCGGCGCAGGCCGTCCCGGTGGTGGCGGCGGTGGCGGCTACCGCGGTGGCGGTGGCGGTGCCCCCGGCGCTCCCGGTGCCGGTGCACCCGCGGCCGGTGGTTTCCGTGGTCGCCCCGGTGGCGGCGGCGGTCGTCCCGGTGGTCCCGGTGGCCGTGGTGGTGCCGCAGGCGCCTTCGGTCGTCCCGGTGGCGCGGTGCGCCGTGGCCGCAAGTCGAAGCGGGCGAAGCGCGCCGAGTACGAGAACATGCAGGCTCCCGCCGTCGGCGGCGTGCGTCTGCCCCGTGGCAACGGCGAGATCATCCGTCTCGCCCGTGGCGCCTCGCTGTCGGACTTCGCCGAGAAGATCGACGCGAACCCGGCCGCACTCGTGCAGGCCCTGTTCAACCTCGGCGAGATGGTCACCGCGACCCAGTCGGTGAACGACGAGACCCTCGAGCTGCTCGGCAGCGAGATGAACTACGTCGTCCACGTGGTCAGCCCCGAGGACGAGGACCGCGAGCTCCTCGAGTCGTTCGACCTCACCTACGGCGAGGACGCGGGCACCGAGGAAGACCTCGAGCAGCGTCCGCCGGTGGTGACCGTGATGGGTCACGTCGACCACGGTAAGACCCGACTGCTGGACACGATCCGTAAGGCCAACGTCCGTGAGGGCGAGGCCGGTGGCATCACCCAGCACATCGGTGCCTACCAGGTGCTGACGAACCTGAACGAGGAAGAGCGCCTCATCACCTTCATCGACACCCCGGGTCACGAGGCGTTCACCGCCATGCGTGCCCGTGGTGCGAAGGCCACCGACATCGCGATCCTCGTGGTCGCGGCCGACGACGGCGTCATGCCGCAGACGGTGGAAGCGATCAACCACGCCCAGGCGGCCGACGTGCCGATCGTGGTGGCGGTCAACAAGATCGACAAGGAAGGCGCGAACCCGGACAAGATCCGGCAGCAGCTGACCGAATACGGCCTGGTCACCGAGGAATACGGTGGCGACACCATGTTCGTCGACATCTCGGCCAAGCAGGGCACCAACATCGACGCGCTGCTCGAAGCGGTGCTGCTGACCGCGGATGCCTCGCTCGACCTGCGGGCCAACCCGGACATGGACGCCCAGGGTGTCGCCATCGAGGCGCACCTCGACCGCGGCCGTGGCCCGGTGGCCACCGTGCTCATCCAGCGCGGCACGCTCCGTGTCGGCGACTCGATCGTGGCGGGCGACGCCTACGGTCGCGTGCGCCGCATGGTCGACGAGCACGGCGAGGACGTCCACGCGGCGCTCCCGTCGCGCCCGGTGCAGGTCATCGGTTTCACCTCGGTGCCCGGCGCCGGTGACAACCTGATCGTGGTCGAGGAAGACCGCATCGCCCGCCAGATCGCCGACCGCCGCAACGCACGCAAGCGCAACGCGCTGGCCGCACGCAGCCGCAAGCGGATCAGCCTGGAAGATCTGGATGCCGCCCTGAAGGAGACTTCGGAGCTCAACCTGATCCTCAAGGGCGACAACTCCGGTACCGTCGAGGCCCTCGAAGAGGCCCTGCTCGGTATCGAGATCGACGACGAGGTGCGCCTGCGCGTCATCGACCGCGGTGTCGGTGGCGTCACCGAGACCAACGTCAACCTGGCGTCGGCCTCGAACGCGATCATCATCGGCTTCAACGTCCGTGCGGAGGGCAAGGCCACCGAGCTGGCCAACCGCGAGGGCGTCGACATCCGGTACTACTCGGTGATCTACCAGGCCATCGACGAGATCGAGAAGGCCCTCAAGGGCATGCTCAAGCCGATCTACGAAGAGGTCGAGCTGGGCCGGGCGGAGATCCGCGCGATCTTCCGTTCGTCGAAGGTCGGCAACATCGCCGGCTGCATGGTCACCAGCGGTTCGGTCAAGCGCAACGCCAAGGCGCGCCTGATCCGTGACGGCCGGGTGATCGCCGAGACGATGACCATCTCCTCGCTCAAGCGGGAGAAGGACGACGCCACCGAGGTGCGCGAAGGTTTCGAGTGCGGTATGACCGTGACCTACAGCGACATCAAGGACGGCGACATCATCGAGGCGTACGAGCTGCGCGAGAAGCCGCGCGACTGATATCGCACACCGTTCCACACGCCGCATCCGAGCTTTCGGGTGCGGCGTGTGGTCATGCGTGCAAACCATCTACCAGGAGGTGAGCACCGCTGTACATCGGTGCGCTCGAATTCGATCTACTGCTCGGTGACGTGCATTCGCTCAAGGAGAAGCGGTCGGTGATCCGGCCGATCCTCGCCGAGCTGCAGAAACGCTTCGCCGTGAATGCCGCCGAGGCCGGTGATCAGGACCTGCACCGCCGTGCGCTGCTCGGGGTGGCCATGGTCAGTGCGGAAACGGGACATCTCAACGAGGTGCTCGACAAATGTGAGCGGCACGTTGCCGCGCGTCCGGAGATAGAGTTGCTGGCAGTACGCCGCCGGATCTTCGGACCCGAAGACTGACAGGCGCGGCCCGGGTGTCACAGCCCGGTGCCTGCCTATGAGAGGAGTGTCCCCATGGTGGATCAAGCCAGGGCTCGCCGACTCGCCAAGCGGATTTCCGCGATCGTGGCCACCGCGATCGAGTACGAGATCAAGGATCCGCGGCTGCGGTTCGTCACCGTCACCGACGCCAAGGTGACCGGTGATCTGCGCGAGGCGACGATTTACTACACGGTGATGGGCGAGACGCTCGACGCCGAACCCGATTACGCGGCGGCCGCCGCAGGTCTCGACGCGGCCAAAGGGGTACTGCGGTCCAAGGTCGGCGCGGGGACGGGTGTGAAGTTCACCCCGATCCTGTCGTTCAGCCTGGACAAGGTGCCCGACGCGGCGCGCGAGATGGAAGAGCTGCTGGCCAGGGCTCGCGCCATCGATGATGAGGTGGCCAAGGTGGCCGCCAACGCCAAGCACGCCGGTGACGCCGACCCGTACAAGTCCGAACGCGACGACGAGGACGAGTAGGGCACCCGCGTGACCAGTGTCCGGGACGGGACCGAACTGGGTGCCGCCGTCGCGTTGCTGGCGGCCGCCCGTTCGGTGACCGTCCTGTGCCATGTGCAGCCCGATGCCGACACGGTCGGCAGCGGGCTGGCCTTGGCGCTGGCTCTCGACCGCCGCGGCGTGCCGGTGTGCGTGTCGTTCGCCGAACCGGCCGAGCTGCCCGCCTCGCTGCGTACCCTGCCCGGCGGGCAGCATCTCGTCGCGCCCGCGCAGGTTCCGCACGAGGTTGACCTGCTTGTAGTCGTCGACTGCGGCGCCCGCAGCAGACTCGGTGTGCTCGCCGACCGATTATCCGGTGCGGCAACGACTCTGGTGATCGACCATCACCGCGCCAACGACGGTTTCGGCACGGTGGATCTGATCGACGAGACGGCGGCCTCGACCACCGAGCTGGTCACCCGGCTGCTCGACGCGTGGGGCGTGCCGATCGACGCCGCCATCGCGCACTGCCTGTTCGCGGGTCTGGTCACCGACACCGGTTCGTTCCGCTGGGCCAGGCCGGGCAGCCACGCGTTGGCCGAGCGGCTGCTCGCCACCGGCATCGACGGTTCCGAAATCACCCGGTCCCTGCTCGATACCCACCCCTTCACATGGTTACCGATGCTGTCGAAGGTGCTGTCCTCGGCGGTGGTCGTGCCCGGTGCGGCGGGCGTCGGGCTGGTGTACGCACTGGTCCGGGCGGCCGACACGCACGAGGTGGGTCCCGAGGAAGTGGAGAGCGTCATCGACGTCATCCGCACGACCGCCGAAGCGGGGATCGCCGTGGTCTTCAAGGAGGCGCGCGGGCAGAACGACCGCTGGACGGTGTCGCTGCGTTCGCGCGACTCGGCCCCCGGTGTTTCCGACGGTGTCGACGTGGCGGCGATCGCGAGCCGGTTCGGCGGCGGGGGACATCGGTTCGCGGCCGGGTATACGACTTATGGGAGCGCCGAGTCCGTGGTGCGTGCGTTGGTGGACGAGCTTTCCTGACGCACCGGTGTTGTGGTCCACGGCGTCGAGGCTGTCGATTTCATGACGGGATCAGGCGGCCAGTGGCTGCGAGGGGCGGCCGGGGTGGCCACAGGCTCTCGGTGTCTCGCCGACTTGTCGGTGGTCTGTGCCAGTATCGGCGGATCGGATGCGGGTGGCGGGAGGTCGGTGTGGGGTCGATGGTGTCCAACGATGACGACGCGATGATCGAGAACGCCGGGCCCCGGCGGATTCTCGGCATCGCGGTGCCGACGCTCGGTGTGCTGGTCGCGGAACCCCTGTATCTGCTGTTCGATATCGCGGTGGTCGGGCGGCTCGGGGCGCTGGCGTTGGCCGGGCTCGCCGTCGGCGGGGTGATTCTGGGGACGGTGAGCACGCAGCTGACGTTCCTGTCCTACGGGACGACGGCGCGGGCGGCTCGGCGCAACGGTGCGGGCGACCGCGCGGGGGCGGTCGAAGAGGGTGTGCAGGCCAGTTGGGTCGGCCTCGGGATCGGCATCGTGATCCTCGCGGTGATCCAGCTGTTCGCGGGCCCACTGTGTTCGGTGCTCGCCGGCGGTGGGGAGATCGCCGACGAAGCCCTCACCTGGGTGCGGATCGCACTCTTCGGAGTGCCGTTGATCCTGCTGTCCATGGCGGGCAACGGGTGGATGCGTGGGGTGCAGGACGTTCGGCGTCCCCTGTTGTATGTCGTTGCCGGGCTGGCTCTTTCTGCGGTGCTGTGTCCGATTCTGGTGTACGGATTACTCGGCGCGCCACGGATGGAGCTGGCCGGATCGGCGGTGGCCAACCTCGTCGGCCAGTCGGTGTCGGGTGCACTGTTCGGTTACGCCTTGCTGCGGGAACGGGTTTCGTTGCGACCACGCCCGTCGGTGATGCGCGCCCAACTGGTCCTCGGCCGCGACCTCATCGTGCGCAGTCTGTCGTTCCAGGTGTGTTTCGTCTCGGCCGCCGCCGTCGCGGCCCGCTTCGGCGCCGCCTCGGTCGCCGCCCACCAACTGGTGCTGCAACTGTGGAATTTCCTCGCACTGACGCTGGATTCGCTGGCCATCGCCGCCCAGACCCTGGTCGGTGCGGCGCTCGGCGCGGGCAACGCACGGGGTGCGAAGGGCATCGCCCGGCGCGTCACCACCTGGTCGGGGATATTCGGGCTGGTCCTCGCCGGAATCTTCGCCGCCGGTGCCGGCGTGCTGCCGCTGCTGTTCACCGACGACGCGGCAGTACTCGACCGCACCCACGTGATCTGGTGGTTCTTCGTCGCCATGATCCCGGTCGCGGGCGTCGTCTTCGGTCTCGACGGTGTCCTCCTCGGTGCGGGCGACGCGGCCTTCCTGCGCACCGCCACCTTGGCGGCGGCCCTCGGCGGATTCCTGCCCCTGATCTGGTTGTCCCTGGTCTTCGACTGGGGCGTCGCGGGAATCTGGACCGGTTTGGTCGTCTTCATGCTCGCCCGGCTCCTCGCGGTCGTCGCCCGTGCCCGATCCGGACGCTGGGCCAAGGTCGGCGCCGAACTCCCACGCGAAGCCGCCTAGCCGTCCGATCAGTCGAGCCGGGTCGGGCGTTCCGAGCGGAATTCGGTTCGTCGGCGGAAATGTGGGTAGTGCCGGTTCGTCGCCGATGACCTACCGTCGGGTGGACGACCTGGACCAGACATGGAAGGCGAAACCGGAGTGCACGAGTGGATTTCGAAGACCGGGCGGGTGATCCTCGCGGTGGTCTTCGTACTGGTCGCGGTGGTCGTTGGGCTGCCCGCGACGGCACAGGCGGCACCCGAGACACCGGGTCGGCTGGTATCGCACACCGCTCAGCCCGCCGGGTGGGGCGAATGGTCGCGGGCCTCGATCGTCGAATACAGCACCGAGGCTGTCACCGGCGGCACCACGAATTCGGCAGGGCTGCTGTTGCTTCCGGACACACCCGCCCCGGATGGTGGATATCCGGTCGTCGCCTGGGACCACGGCACGAGTGGCCTCGCGCCGCACTGTGGGCTCACCACTTCCAAGGCGGCGCACGAGCATTCGCTGCTGCAGTCGTTCCTCGACCGTGGCTGGGCCGTGGTCGCTCCCGACTATCTGGGGCTTTCGGCCGGGGCGGACACCGTGCACCCCTACCTGCACACTCGCACCGAGGCGACCGCGACCATCGACCTGGTGCGCGCAGCCCAGGCAGCCGAGCCCGACCTGTCGCGCAGCTGGGCTGTGGTCGGTGGTTCCCAGGGCGGACACGCCGCGCTGGCCACCGGCAACCTCGCCGCCGATTACGCCCCCGAACTCGACTTCCGGGGGACCGTGGCCTTGGCACCGGAATCCCATTTCGAGGAGATCCTGTCCCGGCTGGGCCCCGGCGTCCCGAACCTTCCGGTCGTCGACCGGCTGGTCGGCCCGTTCGCGGGCATGCTCGCCGGGCTGCGCGCCGCCCGCCCGGACCTCGACCTGAACGGCGCGCTCACCGAGCGAGGCCGCCAGGTGGTCGACGCGATCTCGACCAGCTGTGTGCGCGAGTTCGATCGTGCGGCGGGCACCGCCTCGCTCGGGTCGCTGCTGGCCCGGCCGATCACCGAGGGCGGCATCGGCGCGGCCCTGCGCGACTACATGGTGGTGCCGACCGTCGGTTACCGGCAGCCGATCCTCATCGCGCACGGTGCCACCGACACGGTCGTCCCGCTGCCGATGACCCTCGCACTGCTGTCGCGCATGCGGGCGGCGGGTACCGACGTGGAGTTCGCCCAGTACCCAGGCGGCCACGAGGAGATCGTCGTGGAATCGCGTGATCGTGTGCTCGACTTCGTCGACGAATTACTGGCCTGACCGGCCCCGCCGGGTGAACCGGCGGGCCGCGAGAGCTAGTCGGGGTCTTTCATCAGTGAGCCCACGGCGATGGCGCCTCCGACCAGCGCGAGCGGGACCAAGCAGAGGAAGCCGAATATGTCGCCTCGCTCGTTGATGTCTTCCTGTTCGTCACGGTTGTGGCGGGCCGAGTTGTTGGTGACGCAGATGTCGTCGGCGTCCATGACCTCGGTGCCGCAGCGGACGCCGGAATCGTCCTCGCTCAGGCTCATGAAGGCGATACCGCCGAAGAACACCATGATCGCGATACCGATCACGAAACCCATCACCCGCATCGCCGGAGTCGATTTCTCGGCGGCGGCCGATGCACGAGCGGCCGGGACGGGCGGCATCGGGGGCATCGGCTCGGCCTGCGGTCTCGGCGGCATCGGCTCTGCCCGCGGCGCCGGCGTCAACGGATTCGCCTGCGGCGTCGGTGGTAGCTCGAGCCCGATGTCGCGCGCGAGCCCGGTGATCCCGTCGGCATAGCCGTCGCCGAGGTGACGAAGTTTCCACCGACCCTGATGACGGTAGAGCTCCACCGTCCTGATCAGCGTCTCGGCCGTGAAGCCGCTGCTCACGGCGACGAACTCCTCGCCGTCGCCGCTCACAACGCTGCGCACCTCGCTGCCCGCGAACCCTTGCCTGCCCGTGGCCGCGGCCACGACGACCCGCGCGATACCGGCGTCGACCAGGGCTGGATCGATTCGCACCGAACCCTCCGTGACTTCGACGGCACCGTCGGCAGACGGGTCCGCGCCGGGAACCACCAGGTCGCGGCCGTCGCGCAGGCGACCGTTGGCGTCGAGACCTACCGCGAGCACCCGCGGCGGCGGGCCGTCGACCACACCGACCCGGACCTCGACACGCCCGCCGGACAGCACACAGTTGCCCCCTTTTGCCAACAACACCAGATCCCCCGAAGCTCTTGTGGCACAACGCCATGTGCGAAAAGCCTAACCGTTGCACGCGGCGCCGGCAGGCTGTGTTCCGAAGAACCCGGACGCTCGTGACCGACGGGGATGGGCCGGTCGAAGGCCGATGTGTCACTGTGGACAGGTGAATCCGAAGTTGTGGGCGGTCAGCGATGTGCACGTGGGGCACCAGGGCAACAAGCCGATCGTCGAGCAGATCCGGCCCGACTCGCCCGAGGACTGGCTGATCGTCGCCGGTGACGTGGGGGAGAAGGCCGAGGAGGTGCGGTGGGCGCTGGAGCTGCTGCGCGCCCGCTTCGCCAAGGTGATCTGGGTGCCGGGCAACCACGAACTGTGGACCACGCCGAAGGACCCGGTGCAGATGCACGGCGCCGCCCGCTACGACTACCTGGTGGCGATGTGCCGTGATCTCGATGTCCTCACCCCGGAGGATCCGTTCCCGGTGTGGAACGGGCCGGGTGCGGAGAAGTTCGGCGGCAGCGTCACGCTCGCCCCGATGTTCCTGCTCTACGACTACTCGTGGCGGCCCGCCGGAACCAGCACCAAGGCCGAGGCGCTCGCGGTGGCACGGGAACGCAACGTGGTCGCCACCGACGAATTCCTGCTCCATCCGGACCCGTACCTCACCCGCGACGCCTGGTGCCACGCCCGCGTCCAGTACACCCAGCGCCGCCTCGACGCCCTGGCGCCGGACACCCCGCTGGTGATGATCAACCACTTCCCGCTGGTCCGCCAGCCCACCGACATCCTCTTCTACCCCGAGTTCTCCCTGTGGTGCGGCACCGACCTCACCGCCGACTGGCACACCAGCTACAACGTGGTCTGCTCGGTGTACGGCCACCTCCACATCCCGCGCACCACCCATTACGACGGTGTCCGCTTCGAAGAGGTCTCCCTCGGCTACCCGCGCGAATGGAAGCGCCGCGGCATGCCCGACCCCCTGCTGCGCCAGATCCTGCCCGAACCGGTCTACGCCGAAGGCGACCTCAACGCCTGGGGCGGCCACTTCACCGTCACCCCGGAGATGGAAGCGGCAGCCGAAGAGATGCGCGCGAAGGCCGACCGCCGTCGGGGCATCTGAACCGGGGAGTTCGGATTTGCTTAGAAGGTCCGCCACTGATTTGGTGATGCACATGGGTAACTCATCGGGTACGGGCGCACTCGCCGCCTCCGTCCCGCCAGCCGCCGAACATGCCGGTCCACCACCCCGGTCTGGCCGTGAGACTCGGGGAGGCGGGCGTGCTTGAGAAACTGTTGCCGTCGGGGGTTGCTACCTCGGAACTGCTGGCGTACCCGGAGGACCTGAAGGCGCATCCCGCCGAAGAGCACCTCATCGCGAAGTCGGTGGAGAAGCGCCGTCGCGATTTCATCGGTGCTCGGCACTGCGCACGAGTGGCGCTCGAGGAACTCGGTGAGCCGCCGGTCGCGATCGGCAAAGGTGAGCGCGGTATGCCGCTGTTCCCGCGCGGTGTCGTCGGCAGCCTCACCCATTGCGACGGGTACCGTGCCGCCGCGCTCGCGCATGCGCTGCGGTTCCGTTCGGTCGGTATCGACGCCGAGCCGCACGGTCCGCTGCCCGAGGGTGTGCTCGACTCGGTGAGCCTGCCCGCCGAACGCGAGTGGCTCGCGGGCACACCCGACGACGGGCTGCACCTGGACCGGCTGCTGTTCTGCGCCAAGGAGGCGACCTACAAGGCCTGGTTCCCGCTGACCCTGCGCTGGCTCGGTTTCGAGGACGCCCACATCACCTTCGAGATCGATTCCCGCACAGCCGATTCCGCCACCGGGACGTTCCACACCAAGCTGCTCGTCCCCGGTCTCACCACCGACGGCGGAATCCCGCTGACCACGTTCGACGGACGTTGGATGATCGCCGACGGGCTGATCCTGACCGCGATCGCGCACGGCTGATGGCGGCGCGTACTCCGGCCGTCGACCCGCTCGGCGGGTTGGTGATCGTGGACAAGGACGGCGGCTGGACCAGTCACGACGTGGTGGCGCGCAGCCGGAAACTGTTGCGCACCAAGAAGGTCGGCCATGCGGGCACCCTGGACCCGATGGCGACCGGGGTGCTGGTGCTCGGCGTCGAGCGGGCGACGAAACTGCTCGGCCAGCTGATCCTCACCTCCAAGGCGTACACCGCGACGATCCGCCTCGGTCAGTCGACGATCACCGACGACGCCGAAGGCGAGGTGGTGGCGACGACGCCCGCACTGCACGTCACCGACGCCGACATCGCCGCGGGGGTCGCCGCGCTCACCGGCGACATCCAGCAGGTGCCGGCGACCGTCAGCGCCATCAAGATCGACGGCGAACGCGCCTACGCCCGGGCACGGGCCGGCGAAGACGTACAACTGGCCGCCCGCCCGGTGACCGTCTCCCGCTTCGACGTCCTCGCCCGTCGCGAATCCGGCGACTTCGTCGACCTCGACGTGGAGGTCGACTGCTCTTCGGGCACCTACATCCGCGCCCTCGCCCGCGACCTCGGCGCCGCCCTCGGCGTAGGCGGCCACCTCACCGCGCTGCGCCGCACCAGGGTCGGCCCCTTCACCCTCGAACACGCCCGCACCCTGGACGAACTGGCCGCCGCGGCCGAGGCCGAGCAACCGCTGCTCAGCCTCGATATCGACACCGCCGTCCGCACCGCCTTCCCGCACCGCGACATCGACGAAGCCCAGGCGAACGACCTGCGCAACGGGCGCTGGCTCGACCCCGTCGGCATCAAGGGCGTCTACGCGGCCATCGACCCCACCGGCCGGGCCATCGCCCTCCTCGAGGAGAGCGGCAAACGCGCCGCCTCGGTCATGGTCGTCCGCCCCCAAGGCATCGGCGACTGACTCACGGCTGTCATGGCCTCTGGACGACGGCTAACGGGTCGACGACCTCGCTCGATAGCCTCGGTATATAGCCGACGGCGTCGTAGAGGTGGACCATGGGTGCGGTACGGAAAGCCTGGATCGGCGTTGTCGCCGGGGCGGTGGTCCTGCTTGCCGGATGTGCGTCCGACGAGCCTCGGGTGGTGAATTCTTCGCGCGTGCCGTCGACTCTGGCCCAGCCGCCGGTGGCGACGCCGCCCGATGCGGCGATCACCGTGGGGCCGATCGAGGCGACGACGGGGATGTCCGCCACGCGTACCACCGCTGCTCGGCCGAGTCCGCCGCCGACACCGGCGACGGGAACCATCGTGCTGCGCACCGAAACAGTGTCGGGTGTCGCGGTTCCTGATGTGCCGGTGCATCTTTCGCGTCAGGAACCGTGTGATCCGGCAGCCCACGACATCCCGGTGGGGGAGACGAGTGAGACCCAGCGGCTCGACGCCGTGACCGACAGCGACGGCCGCGCCGTCTTCACCGTGCCCGTCGGTTGCTACTACTTCGGCATGACCGCCCCCGTCGGGACGAATCCCGTTCCGGAGGGCATGCATTCGGCCTTCCTCACCACCGCCGGATCAACCGTCGACGGCCTGCTGCGCTTCCAGGACACCGCGGGCCCCTGCCACCCCGACGGCATCTCCGCCGACCTCGGCATGCTCGACAACGCCGCCGTCGTCGACTGCGACGGAACCTGGGCCGTCATCCGCTTCGCCACCCCCGGCGACAACCAGCGCATCATCCGCCGCGTCGACGGCACCTGGACCACCTACGTCCTGTTCCCCCACGAAACCTGCTGGGCCACCGCCGAATCCGACGGCGTTCCCGCCCGGCTCCGCCCCTACTTCACCTGCTGATCAGGCGGTCAGCCAGATGGCTTCGGCCGCAAGGGTTCCTAGTTCGGTGGGGGAGTCGGCGGTGGCGATGCGGACGGCGATGGTGCCGGCGAAGTCGCGGCGTTCGGCTACCTCGATGGGGGTGTCGAGGGCGATGCCGACGGAGTCGAAGTAGCGCAGCATCTCGGGGTCGGAGTCGGAGATGCGGGCGACGCGGCCGGATTCGCCCGCGGCGAAGTCGCTGAGGCGGCGGGCCGGGGGTGTGGGGACGGCGCCGTCGACCGAGGGGATGGGGTCGCCGTGCGGATCACGGTCGGGGTGGCCGAGTTTCGCGTCGATGCGTGACACCAGCAGCTCCGACACCGCGTGCTCGAGGACCTCGGCCTCGTCGTGCACCTCGTCCCAGCCGTAGCCGAGCTCGTTCACCAGGAAGGTCTCGATGAGGCGGTGACGGCGCACCATGGCCACGGCGGCGCGACGGCCGTGGTCGGTCAACGTGATCGCGCCGTAGCGGGCGTGCTCGACCAGGCCCTGGTCGGCGAGCTTGCGCACCGCCTCCGACACGGTCGAGGCCGACACGCCGATGCGCTCGGCGAGCAGCTTGGTGGACACCTTCTCCTGCGACCACTCCTGCGCGGTCCAGATGACCTTCAGATAGTCCTGTGCCACCGCCGACAGCTCGGGCGCGATCGTAGCGGTGACCTCGAGTCCGGCCTCTCGTTTACCTGGCACGTTGTCAATGTTAGGCATCCCTGGCCCGAATCACACATCGGCGAACCGGCCACGATCGCATCACACCGGAATTCTGTTCGCGCACCGCTTTGCGTAGGCTTCGCTCTGTGCAGAGATGGCGAAGTCTCGACGACGTGCCCGCGGACTGGGGACGTTGCGTCCTCACGATCGGCGTGTTCGACGGGGTACATCGTGGACACGCGCAGCTCATCAGCCGTGCGGTGGCCGCGGCGAAAAAGCGTGGCGTGCCCGCGGTCCTGATGACGTTCGACCCGCACCCGATGGAAGTGGTGCGCCCCGGTTCGCATCCGGCCCAGCTCACCACCCTCACCCGGCGGGCGGAACTGGCCGAGGAACTCGGCATCGACGTGTTCTGCGTGATGCCGTTCACCCAGGAATTCATGAAGCTCACCCCCGCCGGTTACGTGCACGACCTGCTCGTGGAGCGGTTGCACGTCACCGAGGTCGTGGTCGGCGACAACTTCACCTTCGGCAAGAAGGCCGCGGGCACCGTCGACACCATGCGTGAGCTCGGTGCGCGTTTCGGTTTCGAGGTCGACGGGGTGACCCTGCTCGGTGAGCACGCCGTCACCTTCTCCTCCACCTACATCCGCGCCTGCGTCGACGCGGGCGACATGGCCGCGGCCGCCGAGGCGCTCGGCCGCCCGCACCGCGTGGAGGGCGTGGTCGTGCACGGCGACGGTCGTGGACGTGGACTCGGTTTCCCGACCGCCAACGTCGCCCCGCCGATGCACGCCGCGATCCCCGCCGACGGCGTGTACGCGGGCTGGTTCACCGTGCTCGGCGCCGGTCCGACGATCGGCACGGTCGAGGCGGGCGAGCGGGCGATGGCGGCGATCTCGGTGGGCACCAACCCCACCTTCTCCGGGCGGTCGCGCACGGTCGAGGCCTATGTCCTCGACGGTGAGGCCGATCTGTACGGCCAGCACGTGGCGGTCGACTTCGTCGAACAATTGCGCGGGATGCGCAAGTTCGAGTCCGTCGACGAGCTGGTCGAGGCCATGGGCCGCGACGTCGAGGCCGCCCGCAAGGTGCTCACCGCCGCCGAGGTCTGAGGCGGATTCAACCGCTCACCAGCGGCGGTGTAAGGTGGCTCCTCGGGTTTGCTGCGGTCCGCGGTGGCGCCCATCCCGGGTGACCGGACATTCGAGCGCGGAACTGAAAAATAGGAGTCGAGCCACATGGCGCTGACCACTGAGCAGAAGTCGGCCATCCTGGCCGAGTACGGCCTGCACGAGAAGGACACCGGTTCGCCGGAGGCGCAGATCGCGCTGCTGTCGAAGCGGATCTCGGACCTGACCGAGCACCTCAAGCAGCACAAGCACGATCACCACACCCGCCACGGCCTGCTGGCCCTGATCGGTCGTCGTCGTCGCCTGTCGAAGTACCTGCAGGCCAAGGACATCAACCGCTACCGTTCGCTCATCGAGCGTCTCGGCCTGCGCCGCTGATCTGCTACGACACGCCTCCACGCTGAGGCGGTCGGCGAGTAGCCAACAGGAAGAAGTACACTTCTTTCTGTTGGCTATTCGTGTATTCGGAGACCATGGGGTTTCCGGGTGCACTACAACATGTGACAGCCGTGTGCATCCGTCCACGTGGCGTCGGTCTTCGGTAGTGGCCTTTCGGCAGGCGATGTTCTACCGCCGTCGGGCTTCGATCGATGACCGCCACCGCGTCGCCGCTTCCAAGGGGATACGGCCGGGTGCTGCGCGTGACAGCCAGGAGGGTTGTCGCGTGTCCGTGTCCGGTACGGCTGACGAAAAGCTGGTTCGCGCCCATCAGGCGAGTACGCCTGGCATCGGCCGCGCGAATCGGCGAGACGAGAGGTCGAGAGAGAAATATGACGCAGACAACTGAACGTGCATCGACTGCGGTCGAGGTAGAGCCCGGTGTTTTCGAATCGGTCGCGCTGATCGACAACGGTAGCTTCGGCACCCGCACCATCCGCTTCGAAACCGGCCGTCTGGCCAAGCAGGCCGCAGGCTCCGTCGTCGCCTACCTGGACGACGAGACCATGCTGCTGTCGGCGACCACCGCCGGTAAGCACCCCAAGGACCAGTTCGACTTCTTCCCGCTGACGGTCGACGTCGAAGAGCGCATGTACGCCGCGGGCCGCATCCCCGGCTCGTTCTTCCGTCGCGAGGGCCGTCCCTCCACCGACGCGATCCTGACCTGCCGCCTGATCGACCGTCCGCTGCGCCCGACCTTCATCGACGGTCTGCGCAACGAGATCCAGGTCGTGGTCACCGTGCTGAGCCTCGACCCCCAGGATCTCTACGACGTGCTGGCCATCAACGGCGCCTCGGCGTCCACCCAGCTGTCGGGCATCCCGTTCTCGGGTCCGATCGGTGGCGTACGCGTGGCCCTGATCAGCGGCCAGTGGGTGGCGTTCCCGACCGTCGAGCAGCTCGAGGGCGCCGTGTTCGACATGGTCGTCGCGGGCCGCGTCACCGACACCGGTGATGTCGCCATCATGATGGTCGAGGCCGAGGCCACCGACAAGGTGATCGACCTGATCGCCGACGGTGCCCAGGCGCCGACCGAGGCCGTGGTCGCCGAGGGTCTGGAAGCCGCCAAGCCGTTCATCGCGCGCCTGGTCCGCGCCCAGGCCGACCTGGCCGCGCTGGCCGCCAAGCCCACCCAGGAGTTCCCGCTCTTCCCGCCGTACGGCCCCGACGTGTTCGAGGCTGTCGAGGGCACCTCGAAGGTCGAGCTGAACCAGGCGCTGAGCATCGCCGACAAGCAGGCCCGCGAAGCCAAGATCGATGAGATCAAGGTCGAGGTGCTGTCGCGTCTCGGTGAGGACTTCGCCGGTCGCGAGAAGGAGCTGGGTGCCGCGTTCCGCTCGGTCACCAAGAAGCTGGTCCGCCAGCGCATCCTGACCGACGGCTTCCGCATCGACGGTCGCGGCCTGGCCGACATCCGTGAGCTGTCCGCCGAGGTCGACGTGATCCCGCGCGCCCACGGTTCGGCGCTGTTCGAGCGTGGCGAGACCCAGATCATGGGCGTCACCACCCTCGACATGGTGAAGATGGCTCAGCAGGTCGACTCGCTCGGCCCGGAGACCTCCAAGCGCTACATGCACCACTACAACTTCCCGCCGTTCTCCACCGGTGAGACCGGTCGCGTCGGTTCGCCGAAGCGTCGCGAGATCGGCCACGGCGCCCTGGCCGAGCGCGCGCTGATGCCGGTGCTGCCCTCGCAGGAGGAGTTCCCCTACGCCATCCGTCAGGTCTCGGAGGCGCTGGGCTCCAACGGCTCCACCTCGATGGGTTCGGTGTGTGCCTCGACCCTGTCGCTGCTCAACGCCGGTGTGCCGCTGAAGGCGCCGGTCGCGGGTATCGCCATGGGCCTGGTGTCGGACACCATCACCAACGACCAGGGTGTCGACGAGGTCCGCTACGTGGCCCTCACCGACATCCTCGGCGCCGAAGATGCCTTCGGCGACATGGACTTCAAGGTCGCCGGTACCCGTGACTTCGTCACCGCCCTGCAGCTCGACACCAAGCTCGACGGCATCCCCTCGCAGGTGCTTGCCGGTGCGCTGAACCAGGCGCACGACGCCCGTACCACCATCCTGGACGTGATGGCCGAGGCCATTGCCACCCCGGACGAGATGAGCCCGTACGCCCCGCGCGTCACCGCGATCAAGATCCCGGTCGACAAGATCGGTGAGGTCATCGGCCCCAAGGGCAAGATGATCAACCAGATCACCGAGGAAACCGGCGCCAACATCTCCATCGAGGATGACGGCACCGTGTTCGTCGGTGCGACCGACGGGCCGTCGGCCCAGGCCGCGATCGACATGATCAACGCCATCGCCAACCCGCAGCTGCCCAAGGTGGGCGAGCGCTTCCTGGGCACGGTCGTCAAGACCACCGCCTTCGGCGCGTTCGTCTCGCTGCTGCCGGGCCGCGACGGTCTGGTGCACATCTCCAAGCTGGGCAACGGCAAGCGTGTGGCCAAGGTCGAGGACGTGGTCAACGTCGGCGACAAGCTGCGCGTGGAGATCGCCGATATCGACAACCGCGGCAAGATCTCGCTGGTCCCGGTCGAGGACGAGGCCGCCGCGCCCGCCGAGCCGGCCGACTCCGAGGACTCCGCCGCCGAGTAACTCCACTCACCGCGTAAGCCCCCCGCCGCGCACGATGGCGGGGGGCTTCGTCGTGTTCGGGGTGCAGTGGCGTGAATCACTCGGATGCAACGGTGATGCAACGTTGGCTCACCTAGTGTGTCCTGACACAGTACGAACCTGTGGCGGCAGCAGTGACGTAGCCCGTGGGTACACCGGGCGGTCGGCTGCCGGTTCGGCGTGTGCGGCCGGGTTGCCCGGCGCCGCCGCATTCCGGTGAATTACTCCCGAGTACGAGATTTTGACGGAATCTGGTCCGGTTTATTATCGAAACGAATACGCTTCAGTCGTCTACGGGCGCGTGTGTCGGGTGTCGGGGTTGACGATGGAGGTCGGGAGATAACCGAGTCATTGCTGGTTGTGTGGCGACGAGCTGGAATGTCGCGATCGTGTCATAGCCGATCGCACTGAATTCCGGTGTGAGCGGGCGGATTTCGGGCAGGGTGCCCGGGGTTGGCCGTCCGCGCGCCGATCCCCGACCCGGTGCGAGCCGGGGGAGTTCCGAGAGTTTTTCGCGGCTGCGTGGCGTTACCCGCGGCCGGTAGATGGAAGGCAGTGTTGCGATGACCAACCCCACTCCGGCGTGCGCGCAGATCGATCAGCTGGCGGCGCTGGTGGCGACGGTCGCGGCGATGGAACCGGCACGGACCGCCGTCGGATTCGACGGCACCTCGGTGTCCTACGCGGAGCTGGATGCCCAGCTCACACTGATGGCGGAGCTCACCGGCGGGGCGCTCGATCCCGAGACGCTCGTCCAGGTCGTGCTCGCCGAGCTGTTCCCGGGGGTTGTCGACGCGGCCGAGGGTACCTTCGGTCGGTTGCTGAACACGTTGGCCGCCGATGCGATGACCGTGCTCGGGATCGAGACGCCCGTCGCCGGGGCGACGCTGGTCGACCGGTTCGCCGAGCAGGTGGCGCGCACTCCGGATCGGGTGGCGGTGCAGTTCGGTGACCAGAAGCTGACCTATGCCGAATTCGATGCCAGGGTCCGGGTGCTGGCAGGTCGGTTGGCTGGGCTCGGCGTCGGCCCGGAGTCGCTGGTCGGGTTGGCGATGCGGCGCAGTGTCGAGTTGATCGTCGCCGTGCACGCGATCGTGCGGGCGGGTGGGGCGTACGTGCCGCTGGACCCGGATCACCCGGTGGACCGGTTGCACTACGTACTCGAGGTGGCACGGCCCGTGGTGGTGGTGACGCGGGTGTGTGACGAACCGGACCTGGGTGGGGCGACGGTGTTGCGCACCGACGACATCGACTGGTCCGCGGTACCGGCCGAGCTCGGGGTGCATGCGCGGGCCGGAAACACGGCGTATGTCATCTTCACCTCCGGGTCGACCGGTCGGCCCAAGGGTGTCGCGGTGACCCACGGTGCGATCGTGGCGAACCTGGACTGGCGTCAGCGCAACTATGCGATGACCGAAGACGACGTGGTGTTGCAGAAGACCCCGTACACCTTCGACGTGTCGGTGTGGGAGCTGTTCTGGCCCTTGCAGATCGGTGCCCGGCTGGTGGTCGCCGAGCCGGGCAGGCACGGTGATCCCGCCTACCTGGCCGACCTGATCGCCCGGCACCGCGTGACGGTGACCCACTTCGTGCCGTCCATGCTGGCCGCCTTCGTCGGTGAGCTCGCCGAGGCCGTGACGGTCGCGGATCTGTCGTCGTTGCGGATGGTGTTCGCCTCCGGTGAGGCATTGCCCGCCGCGACCGCCGCGCGGCTGCGCAAACTGTCGGCGACGGCCCTGCACAACCTGTACGGGCCGACCGAGGCGGCGGTCGACGTCACCGCGCACGAGGTGACCGAGGCCGACGAGGTGTCGGTGCCGATCGGTGGACCCGCCGACGACACCGGGTTGCTCGTGCTCGACGAGAACCTCGACCAGGTGCCCGCCGGGGTGGTCGGCGAGCTGTATCTGTCCGGTGTGCAGCTGGCCCGTGGTTACGTGGCCCGGCCCGGCCTGACTGCCGACCGGTTCGTCGCCAATCCCTACGGCGAGCCCGGTGAACGCATGTATCGCACGGGTGACCTCGTGCGGCAGCTGCCCGGCGGTGCCGAGCTGGAATACCTGGGGCGCACCGACTTCCAGGTGAAGTTGCGTGGATTGCGGATCGAACTCGGTGAGATCGAGGCCGTGCTCGCGGCGCACCCGCGCGTCGGCAATGCCGCGGTGGTGCTGCACCGGCACGCGGCCGGTGAGGCGCTGGTCGGGTATGTGGTGAGTGTCGACGGGGAGCCGCTCGACGAGGCCGAGCTGGTGGCGCATGCGAAGGCGTCGATGCCGGAATACATGGTGCCATCGCTGCTGGTGTGGTTGCCCGCGATGCCGATCAATGCGAGCGGCAAGCTGGACCGGAAAGCATTGCCCGAGCCCGACTTCCGTGTGGCCGCGGCGGAGTTCCGTGCGCCTGTGACCGCGACCGAGCGGGCGGTGGCGGCGCTGTTCGCCGAACTGCTCGATGTGGAGACCGTCGGCCTTGACGACGACTTCTTCCGGCTCGGTGGCAACTCGCTGATCGCCACCCGTGCCATCGCGCGCCTGCACGCGAATTTCGGTGTGCGCGTTGATGTTCGAGACTTCTTCGACAGTCCCACTGTCGCGGTTCTCGCGTCGTTGATCGATGCGGGCTCTGTCGAGGAGAGTCCGGCTCTCGTCGCGGGACCGCGCCCCTCCGTTCTGCCCCTGTCGCCCGCGCAACAACGCATGTGGTTCCTGAACCGCTTCGACCCGGCCACCGGCGCCTACAACATCCCGATCGCGGTCCGCCTCTCCGGTGCGCTCGACCATGCGGCCTTGCGTGCGGCCGTCCACGACCTGATCGCCCGGCACGAAGTACTGCGGACCGTCTACCCCGAGGTGGACGGGGCCGGGACGCAGGTAGTGCTCGACCCCGCCGAGGCTTATGCGCTCCTGGTGGCCGAGTCGGCGCGCACGGCCGGTGCCGGGGCAACGGTCCCCGGCGCCGGTGGGCACGGTGCCCTGTACGTCGCTGGTCTTGCTGCGAGTGCGGAACCGGCGCTCGGCGCTGCGGATGCCGAGTCCGGTGCGGTCGGGGCAGTCGCCGATGCCAGGGCCAGGGGTGGTGCTGTCGGTGCCGCTGGTGTCGGTGGCGAAGGCGTTGGTGCGGCGCTGTTGGATCCGATCGTTGTTGCGGCGGACGAACTGCGGGAGGTGATCGCCGGGGAGATCCTGCGCGGTTTCGATGTGACGGTGGCGCCGCCGGTGCGGGTGCGGTTGTTCGAGGTCGACGGGGATCACGTGCTGGTGCTCGTGGTGCACCACATCGCGGCCGACGGATGGTCGGCGGGACCGCTCGTGCGGGACACGATGGCCGCGTATCAAGCGCGGACCGGCGGGGCGGCGCCTGCGTGGGAACCGTTGGCGGTGCAGTACGCCGATTACACGCTGTGGCAGCGGGCCGTGCTCGGTGAAGAGGACGACCCGGCTTCGCAGGCGGGGCGGGAGATCGCGTTCTGGCGGGCGGCGCTGGCCGGTCTGCCGGACGAGTCGGGGTTGCCGACGGATCGGCCGCGCCCGGCGACCGCCTCGATGCGTGGGCGGCGGGTCGAGTTCAGCCTGGACGCCGAGTTGGTCACGGCACTGAATTCTGTTGCCGCCGAACGTGGTGCGACGCTGTTCATGGTGCTGCATGCCGCGCTGTCGGTGCTCATCGCCCGCCTGTCGGGCAATGCGGATGTGGCGATCGGCAGCCCGGTCGCCGGGCGCGGTGCTGCCGAACTCGACGATGTGATCGGCATGTTCGTCAACACCGCGGTGCTGCGTACCCAGGTGCGCGCCGGGGAACCGTTCGCCGATCTGCTCGGCCGCGTCCGGGCCGACGACCTGGCCGCCTTCGAGTACACCACGCTGCCCTTCGAGCGGCTCGTCGAAGTGCTGGCGCCCGCTCGTTCGGCCGGTCGGCACCCCCTGTTCCAGGTCGCGTTGTCGCTGCAGAACCTACCGGTGACCACCTTCGAACTGCCCGGCCTGCGGGCAAGCGCGGTCGACCTGCCCTACGACATCGAGAAGTTCGACCTGTCGGTGACATTGCGCACCGCCGCAACCGATGGTCTCTCCGGCGAATTCTCCTACGCCACAGATCTGTTCGACGCGTCGACGGTCGCTGCGATGGTGCGCCGGTTCACCGGTCTGCTCGCTGCGATCGCCGCCGCACCGCATACCCCGGTAGCAGACCTGCCGCTGCTGATCGGTACCGAACTCGCCGAACTCACCACCCGCAGCGGCGGTGTCGCCGAGCCCGCACCCCTGTTGCCCGAAGTGCTGGCCCATGCCGCCGCCGACCCGGCCGCCGTCGCCATCCGCGACGGCGACCGCACTCTCACCTACGGCGAACTCGACGCCGCCTCCACCCGCATTGCCACCCGGCTGACCGGCAACGGTGTCGGACCGGGTGATGTTGTTGCCGTGAGCATTCCGCGTTCTGCTGCGTCGGTGACCGCCGTGTGGGCCGTCATCAAGTCGGGCGCCGGCTTCCTCCCGGTCGACCCGAACTACCCGGCCGACCGCATCACCCACATGCTCGCCGACTCCGGCGCCGCCGCCGGCATCACCACCGACGAGCTCCACGCCGACCTGCCCGCTGCCGTGGACTGGCTGGTTGTCGACCTCGCCGCCGTGCACACCGACGCACACGCCGGTCCCGATGTCGCCGCGCCGAGGCTTGCCGAGGGCGATGGTGGCCGGATCAGCCTCGGACACGGCCTGTCGTACCGTCCTCTGTCAGGTGCGAAACCAGATGCGGATGAAGGTGATTCGTCCGCAGTTGACCGAGCAGATGTCGCGGCTGCGACCTTCGCGCCAGATGTCCTGGGCAACAGCGATGCTACGGACCCGCATTCGGCCGAAGCCGGGAAAGCCGCCGATGGATTCGGCGCCGCTGACATTGCTATCGATGGGCTCGGAGCGTCGGGTGATGCTCGCAGACCGCATCCGCTCGACCCGGCCTATGTCATCTACACCTCCGGCACCACCGGTCTGCCCAAAGGCGTGGTGATTCCGCACGCCGCGGTCGCCGCGTATCTGCCCGTGCAGGCAGAGCGGTACCGGGCTGCGGCGGACGCGCGGGTCCTGCATGTGGCGTCGCCGTCGTTCGACATCTCGGTGGCCGAGCTGCTGCTGACTGTCAGTGCTGGAGCGACCATGGTCGTCGCGCCGAACGGGGTGTTCGGTGGGGCGGAGCTGGGTGAACTGTTGCGGGTCGAGCGGGTGACCCATGTGGTCATCACGCCGTCGGCGCTCGCGACGGTCGACCCGGCCGGGCTCGACGATCTGCGGGTCGTCGTGGTGGGTGGCGAGGCGTGTCCGGCGGAGCTGGTGGCACGGTGGACGGCGGCGATCCCCGGGCTGGTGTTCCGCAACGGGTACGGGCCGACCGAAACCACGATCGTCACCAATATCAGCGAACCACTCGGCGCCACCACGCCGATCACCCTCGGCGGGCCCGTGGAGGGGACCACCGAATTGGTCCTCGACGAGCGGTTGCGCCCGGTGCCTGCCGGTGTCGTCGGTGAGCTCTACATCGCGGGCGCGCAGTTGGCGCGCGGCTACCATCGTCGGCCCGCGTTGACCGCCAGCCGGTTCGTCACCAACCCGTACGGCGCGCCGGGGGAGCGGATGTACCGCACCGGTGACACCGTCCGCTGGGTGCGTCGCGGTGATTCCTACGATCTGGAATTCCTGGGGCGCAACGACTTCCAGGTGAAGGTGCGTGGGTTCCGGATCGAACTCGGTGAGATCGACGCGGTCCTCGCCAAGCATCCGGCGGTGCGTTTCGCCGTCACGATCGGGCACCGCACCGAGGCTGGTGCGACCCTGCTGGTGTCCTATGTGGTGCCGGTCCCCGAGGCCGCCGTCGACACCTCGGAATTGCTAGCGCATTCCGCCGCGCACCTGCCCGCGCACATGGTGCCAGCCACGATCATGACTCTGGACGAGGTGCCGCTGACTCCGGTCGGCAAACTGGATCGTTCGGCGCTGCCTGCTCCCGTGTTCGAGGCCGCCGTCTACCGCGCGCCCGTCACCCGTGCCGAACAGGTGGTCGCGGACGCGTTCGCCGAGGTTCTCGGCCTGGAACAGGTCGGTCGCGACGACGACTTCTTCGAACTCGGCGGCAACTCGCTGCTCGCCACCCGCGTGATGGCCCGCATCGGCACCGACCTCGATATCCGCATCCCGGTGCGGCAACTGTTCGACACCGCCTCGGTCCGCACCCTGGCCGACGCCGCCGACCGCCTGCGCGGCACCGGCGCCGGCCCGGCCCTCGTCGCGGGCGTGCGCCCCGACCCGCTGCCGCTGTCCCCGGCCCAGCAGCGCATGTGGTTCCTGAACCGCTTCGACCCCGCTTCCTCCGCCGACAACATCCCGATGGCCGTGCGTCTCACCGGCGACCTCGACGTGCCCGCCCTCCGCGCAGCCCTCGTCGACGTCCTCGACCGCCACGAGGTCCTGCGCACCCGCTACCCCGAACGCGACGGCCACGCGATCGCCGAAATCCTCCCCGTCCCCGGCCTTCTGCCCGACATCCACCCCGAGGTCCTCCCCACCGACGACCTTCCCGACGCGATCCGCACCTTCGCCACGACCGGCTTCGACCTCACCACCGACGCACCCCTCCGCATCGCCCTGTTCCGCGTGCGCGACACCGGGGAAGCGCCGAGTGACGGGCACGGTCCGATCGATACGTCAGCGCGCTCCGGCGAGGAACCGCTGCTTGTCGATCCCGCGAGTACCGTTGCGGCACTGCAAGATACGGGTGTATCGACGGGCGTGTTTACGATGCTCGACGGGGACGCGCCCACCGACGACGGCGTGAGGTCCGGTGCGGCGCAGGGCGGTACGGTGGAGTTCACCGCGCAGGCGCTGCTGACTGCGCAGGAGCAGTTCGGCGGAGACGCATCGGCCGGTGTCGGTCAGATCCCCGGAGAAGCACGGGAAGCTGCTGTGTCGGTTGACGGCGCAGCGGAGTATGTGCTGGCTATCGTGCTGCATCACATTGCGGCGGACGGATTTTCGTTCGGCCCGTTGATCCGCGATGTGCTCGCCGCGTACGGGGCGCGGGCTGTGGGGGAGGCTCCCGCGTGGGAGCCGCTGAGCGTGCAGTACGCCGATTACGCGGTGTGGCAGCATGCGGTGCTCGGCACCGCGGCCGACCCCGGATCGGTGGCTGCCCAGCAGCTTTCGTACTGGCGTAGGACGCTGGACGGGCTGCCGGAGCAGTTGGAGTTGCCTGCCGACCGGCCGCGGCCTGCGGTCGCCTCGCGCAGAGGAGCGGTGCACACAGTCGAGTTCGAGGCCGAAACGCACCGCGCGCTGGCCGAATTCGCACGAGCGCACGGGGTGACGGTGTTCATGGCCGTGCACGCGGTATTCGCCGTGTTGTTGGCGCGCTTGTCGGCGACCACCGATATCGCCATCGGTACACCGGTGTCGGGACGTGGGCACCGCGCACTCGATGACCTCGTCGGCATGTTCGTCAACACCCTGGTGCTGCGCACCGAGGTGACGCCCGCGACGCCGTTCGCCGAGCTGGTCGCGCGGGTCCGTGACACCGATCTGGCGGCGTTCGGGCACGCCGACGTGCCGTTCGAACGGCTCGTCGAAGCGCTCGACCCGGTGCGTTCCACGGCCCGCAATCCTCTTTTCCAGGTGATGCTGTCGCTGAACGAGGACACCGCGCGCGAACTCGTCCTGCCCGGTCTGACGGTCGGTGGCGTCGACCTGCCCACAACGGTCGCCAAGTTCGACCTGGAACTCACCCTCACCGAACGCCGCGACGAGAACGGCGCTCCCGCAGGACTTTCCGGTGCTTTCCTCTACGCCACCGATCTGTTCGACGCGGCAACCGTCGCCGGTTTCGCCACCCGCCTGCGTCGTGCTCTCACCAGCGCACTGACGGACCCCACGCGCCCGGTCGGCGACATCGACCTCCTCGACCACGCGGAACGCATGCAACTGCTCGCCACCGGGAACTGGGCTGCTGCGACCGGTTCGGCCCTGGTCACGCAGTCGACCGACCCGGCCGCGTCGGGCCCGGCCGCCCTGGCGGATTCCGATGCTGCTTCAGCCCTGGTAACGAATTTCGGCAACCACGCCGCCACCGGCCATGCCACCCCCGCGCCCGCCGCTACCGCCACCCTGGCATCGCTGTTCGCAGACCGGGTCGCCGCCTGTCCCGGCGCGACAGCTGTCATCGTCGATACCGAGCCAGTGGGAGTAGCACGTGGTGCGGATCATGCGGAGACAGCGGTGGCCCTCGATGAGCAGACCGTCGGGCCCCGCAGTGTGAATCGCACTGCGACACCGAATGTTTCCGATGCCGGGCCCAGCCGGGTGGGCGGTGTGGAGACTTCGGACTTCCGCCACGTCGAGCGAGGTGGGGCAGAGTATGGCAGTGCTGGAACCGACAACGCGGTAGCGGTGAGCGGTCCGGTGTCGGTGCGGCTCACGTACGCCGAGTTCGGTGCGAGGGTCGCTCGGCTGGCCCGGCACTTGATCGGGCTCGGTGCGGGGCCGGGTTCGCTGGTGGCCGTGGCGATGCGGCGTGGTGTCGACCAGTTGGTCGCGGTGCACGCCGTGCTCGCGGCCGGGGCGGCGTATGTGCCGGTGGACCCGGATCATCCAGCTGACCGAACCGCCTATGTGCTCGCTCAGACGGCACCGGTGTGTGTGCTCACCGTCGCCGGAAGTGGTTTCGGCGTGGGTGATTCGGTGGTCGAGGTGGACACTCTCGATCTGTCGGCACTGTCTGGCGATCCGATCGCCGACGAAGAGCGCTGTGCCCCACTGCGTCCCGAGAACCTCGCCTATGTGCTGTTCACCTCCGGCTCGACCGGTCGGCCCAAGGGGGTCGCGGTTCCGCACCGTGCGGTGGTCAACCAGCTGCGGTGGTTGCAGAGCGCCTATCCGCTCGGTGCCGACGACGTGGTGCTGCAGAAGACGCCGTTCACCTTCGACGCCTCGGTGTGGGAACTGTTGTGGCCCTTGCAAGTCGGTGCCCGACTGGTACTTGCCTCGCCCGACGGTCATCGCGATCCGGCGTATCTTGCCGCCGCAACGGCCCGGCACCGGGTGAGCGTGGTGCAGTACGTGCCGTCGGTGCTGACAGCTGTGATGGCGGAAACGGCCGGATCGGCAGGCGAACGGGCAGCCCGCTCGCGCTCGACGGTTTCCGGACCGGCCGATCCGGGCAGCCATGTCACCGAGGGGCAGCAGTCGCTGCGGCTGGTGTTCGCCGGTGGTGAGGCGCTGACCACCGAACTGGCGCGCACCGTCCGCGAACGCACCGGTGCCACTGTGGTGAACCTGTACGGGCCGACCGAAACCGCCATCCAGGTGACCACCCACCGGTTCGCCGACGATCAGGGTGCGACCGTGCCCATCGGTACCCCAGTTGCCGAAACCTCGGTGTACGTGCTCGATTCGCGCCTGCACCCGGTCCCGGCCGGTGTGCCCGGCGAACTGTACGTGGCCGGCGCCCAGCTCGCCGACGGCTACCACAGCCGCGCCGACCTCACCGCCGAGCGTTTCGTCGCGAACCCGTTCGGCACCGGCGAGCGCCTCTACCGCACCGGTGACCTGGTCACCTGGCGCACCACCGCCACCGGCCCCGCCCTGCACTACCTGGGCCGCACCGATTTCCAGGTGAAACTGCGTGGCCTGCGCATCGAACCCGCCGAGATCGAAGCAGCCCTCACCACGGTCCCCGGCGTTCGCCGCGCGGTGGTCGTCGTCCGCTCGGACGACGGTAAGCCCGACCAGCTCGTCGCCTACATCGTCCGCGACAACACCGAAGCCGAACCGGGCGCGAATGCACGATCAACCTCTGCCTCAGTCGGTGTCATCCCGGCGGGTGGTGCGCAATTGGCTTCGGCCGCAGGCGGTGTCGTACCGGCGGGTGGTGCGCAATCGGCTTCGGCCGCGGGCGGCGCCGTACCGGCGGGTGGTACGCAATCGGCTTCGGCCGCAGGCGGTGTCATCCCGTTGGGTGGTGCGCAATCGGCTTCGGCCGCAGGCGGTGTCGTACCGGCGGGTGGTGCGCAATCGGCTTCGGCCGCGGGCGGCGCCGTACCGACGGGCGGTGCGCAACCAGCCTCGACCGAGGCCGGTGTGGATGTAGGTGTCGGTGTCGGTGGCACAGTCTCGGGCGCACCCAACCGTGACACCTGCACTCCGGCGGATCTCGACGCCGCAGTCACCGCCACCTTGCCCGCCTACATGGTGCCAGGCACCTACGTGTTCCTCGACGAACTGCCGCTCACCGCCTCCGGCAAGCTGGACCGCCGCGCACTGCCCGCCCCACAGGCGCGCCGCACCGATTACCGGGAGCCCGCGACCACGACCGAACGCGTCGTCGCCGCCACCTTCGCCGGCGTGCTCGAACTGGACCGGGTCGGCGCCGACGACGACTTCTTCGCGCTCGGCGGCAACTCCCTGCTGGCCACGCAGGTGGCGGCACGCCTCGGAGCCGCGCTCGACGCGCGTGTCGCGGTCCGTGAACTGTTCGAGGCGAGCAGCGTCAGTGGCCTGGCGCAGCGTCTCGACACTCTGCGTGGCACCGGGACCAGGCGCGGACCGGTGGGTGGTACACGCCCGCAACGGATCCCGTTGTCGCCCGCGCAGCAGCGGATGTGGTTCCTGCACCGCTTCGACCCGCGGTCCGCCGCCTATCACATCCCCGTGGCCATCCGCCTCAGCGGCGAACTCGACGTCGCCGCCCTGCGCGGTGCCCTGGGCGACCTGGTCGCCCGGCACGAGACCCTGCGCACCACCTACCCCGAATTCGACGGACAGGCAACGCAATTCGTCGGCGAACCGTTCGTTCCCGAGCTCACGGTCACCGACGTTGCCCCCACCGACGTGTCCGGGGCCGTCGCGCAGGTGCTGTCGGGCGGTTTCGACATCACCACCGAGGTGCCGGTGCGTGTCGCACTCCTTCGGGTGACGCCGGCCGAGCACGTGCTGGTGCTCGTCGTGCACCACATCGCCGCCGACGGCTGGTCGATGGGCCCGCTCACCCGTGACCTGGTGGCCGCCTATGCCGCCCGCGCCACCGGCAGCGCACCGCAACTGCCGCCGCTCACCGTGCATTACGCCGATTACGCGCTGTGGCAGACCGAGGGGCTCGGCAGCGTCGACGACCCGGACGCACCGCTGGCCCGCCAGCTCGGCTACTGGCGGAACCGCCTGGCCGCGCTGCCCGATGTCCTCACCCTGCCGACGGACCGTCGCAGGCCGCTGATCGCCTCCAATCGCGGGGCCACCTTGGTCACCGCCTTCGACGCGCACTTGCACCGGGGGATCGAGGAATTGGCTCGGGCGCGCCGGGCGACCACGTTCATGGTGCTGCACGCTGGCCTCGCGGTGCTGTTGGCCAGGCTGTCGGCGGGGTCCGACATTGTGGTCGGCACCCCGGTGGCGGGGCGTGGTCATCGCGAACTCGACGACATCGTCGGCATGTTCGTCAACACGCTCGTCCTGCGCGCCGAGGTGCGCGGCGAAACCGGATTCGCCGACCTGCTCGACCAGGTCCGCGCCGGTGACCTCGATGCCTTCGACAACGCCGACGTCCCGTTCGAAACCCTCGTCGACGCGGTGAACCCCGCACGCTCACAGGGCTATTCGCCGCTGTATCAGGTGTCGCTCGCCCTGCAGAATCAGCGGCGCGCCGCGTTCGAACTGCCCGGGCTCACCCTCTCTGGTCTCGAGCTGCCGGACGCGCCGATCGAAGTCGACCTGGACTTCACCTTCGTCGACCGGTTCGGCGCCGACGGCGAGCCCGACGGCCTCGATCTCGAACTGCGCTATGCGACGGACCTTTTCGACGCCGAGACCGTCGCGGCGATGGCCACCATGCTCGAGCTCGTGCTCCGCGCGGCCGTGCAGGCTCCGGCGACACCTGTCGGAGATCTGGAACTACTCGCCGAACCCGCCCGCGCCGAGCTGGTGGCGGTACCGCACGGCGAGGTGGTTCGGCTCGACGAGGAGCTGACCGAGCTGGGCATCGGCGCACCGCTGGCCGCCCACCTGCTCGATGCGGCGGCCGTGCGCGATCCGCAGGCGGTCGCGGCCGTTTTCGAGGGCGCCGAGATCACCTACGGTGTGCTCGCGGCCAGAGCCAATCAACTGGCGCGCAGGCTGATCGGGTGCGGTGTCGGGCCGGAAACCCCGGTCGCCGTCGCTGTTCCGCGCGGGATCGAGCTGCTGGTCGTGCTGCACGGTGTGCTCGCCGCCGGTGGCGTGTACGTGCCGATCGACCCGGCCCAGCCCGCCGACCGCATCGGGCATGTACTTGCCACGGCAGCACCGCGATTGGTCGTCGCAGCTGAGGCGAGCGACCTCGATCACGTGGACGCGGGCATCCGGTCCGCCACCGCCTCGGTGCATTTCGCGGCCGCCTCGCGGTCCGGGTTCCCGGTGCTCACCGTCGCCCAGCTCGAGGATCCCGCGCAGGTCCCGGTGCCGGGCACCCCGGTCACCGATGCCGAACGCCTCGCACCGCTGCTGCCGGACCATCCGGCGTATGCCCTGTTCACCTCCGGTTCCACCGGCCTGCCCAAGGGCGTGCTCGTCACCCACCGGGCGGTAGTGAACGAATTGTGCTGGCTGCGAGGTGAATACGCCTTGACTGCCGAGGATCGCCTGCTGCAGCGCGCCACGCTGACCTTCGATGTGTCGCTGTGGGAGCTGCTGGCCCCGGCGTTGCTCGGCGCCACCCTGGTGCTGCTGCGCCCGGGCGGTCACCTCGACCTCGCCTATCAGGCTCGGGTACTGCGCGAACAGCGTGTCACCGTGGTCGAGCTGGTGCCGTCGGTGCTGTCGGCGATGCTCGCCGAAGGGCTGGGCGATGCCCTGCGCGGCCTGCGCATGCTGCATGTGGGTGGCGAGGAACTGCCCGCCCCGCTCGCGGCGACGGTGCTGGCCACGCTCCCCGTCGAGCTGCACAACACCTACGGGCCGACCGAGGTGGCGATCACGAGCACCTTCCAGCAGATCACGGCACCGGTCGAACAGACCGAAATGCCCATCGGCAGGCCCACCTGGAATGTGCGCGCCTACGTCCTCGACGAACGGCTGCACCCGGTGCCGACCGGTGTGACGGGTGAGCTGTACCTGGCGGGCGCCCAGCTGGCCCGTGGCTACCTGGGGCGGCCGGATCTGACCGCCGACCGTTTCGTCGCCGACCCGTTCGGCGCGAACGGTACCCGCATGTACCGCACCGGCGACCTGGTCCGCCGTGACCGCAACGGTGCCCTGATCTATCTGGGCCGCAACGACTTCCAGGTGAAGATCCGAGGCCTGCGGATCGAGCTGGGTGAGATCGAGGCCGCCCTCGGCGACGCACCCGGTGTCACCCACGCGACGGTTCTGCCCGCCACCGACGACGCGGGCCGACAGTGCCTGGTCGGTTATGTGGCCGGTGCGGTCGACGCCGCGAATGTGCGCGATCATGTGGCGAGCCGGGTGCCCGCCTACATGGTTCCCACGCATTTCGTCGTGCTGGACACGGTGCCGCTGAATTCGGCGGGCAAGCTCGACCGTGCCGCGCTGCCCGCTGCCGATCTGTCGGTCACCACCGCCTACGTGGCGCCACGTCCCGGCGCCCAGACCACGCTCGCCGAGGTGATCGCCGACCTGCTGGGCGTGGCCCGCATCGGTGCCGACGACGACTTCTTCGCCGTCGGCGGCAACTCGCTGCTGGCCATGCGGCTGGTCGCCCGCGCCAACGCGGCGCTCGGCAGCGCCCTCGACGTGCGCGACGTGTTCGAAGCACCGACTGTAGCCCGGCTGGCCGAACGCGCCTCTGCCGGCGAACAGCTGCCGCCGCTGGCTGCGGTACACCCGCGCCCCGACCGAATCCCGTTGTCGCTGGCCCAGACTCGCCTCTGGCTGCTGAACCGCATCGACCCCGACTCGGCCGTCTACACCCTGCCCATCGCCCTGCGCCTCACCGGTGACCTCGACATCGCCGCCCTGTGGGCCGCCCTCGCCGACGTCCTCGCCCGCCACGAGGCCCTGCGCACCGTCTTCCCCGAAGACGCGGACGGCCCCACCCAGGTGGTCCTTCCGGTCGACCAGGCCCTACCCGACGCGGTACTCGAAGAGATCCCCGAGTCGGCCTTGACCGCCGCGGTCCGCACCGTCGTCGGCGCAGGCTTCGACCTCACCACCCAGCCTCCCCTGCGCGCGGCCCTCCTGCGCCCGATCGCGGCGTCGCCGCTCTCGACTGACGGTTCCGCGCGGAACCGTGAGCATGTCTTCGTGCTGGCCGTGCACCACATCGCCGCTGACGGTGTGTCCATCACGCCGTTGGCGCGGGATCTCATCGCCGCGTATGCCGCGCGGACGGCGGGGGTCGCGCCGCGGTGGGAGCCGTTGCCGGTGCAGTACCCGGACTTCACGCTGTGGCAGCGTGAAGTCCTCGGTGAAGCCGAGGATCCGCAGTCGCGCCTGGCACGGCAGCTGGCGCACTGGCGTGACGAATTGACCGGACTGGCACCGGCTCTGGAGTTGGCGACGGATCGGCCGCGTCCCGCTGTGCGCGCCGGGGAGGGCGCCGCCGTCGGGTTCGATGTGCCAACCGAGGTCGTCGCCGGAATCGAGGCGCTGGCCCGCAGGCACGGAGTGTCCACGTTCATGGTGGTGCACGCGGCGTTCGCGGTGCTGCTGGCCAGGCACGGTGCGGGCGGCGATATCGCGATCGGCACTCCGGTCGCGGGACGAGCCGATGCGGCGCTCGACGACCTCGTCGGCATGTTCGTCAACACCCTGGTCCTGCGCACCCCGTTGGACGCGGGAGCGGCGTTCGCCGACCTGCTCGCCACCGTGCGTGCGGCCGATCTGCGCGCCTTCGCGCACGCGGACCTGCCGTTCGAACGGCTCGTCGACGAACTCAACCCGGTGCGCTCCACCTCGTACGCCCCGATCGTGCAGGTGATGCTCGCGTTCGAGCACCGCGACGACACCACCGTCGAACTGCCGGGCCTGCGGATCGATGAATTCGCGCTGCCCGCCGCGACCACGCAGTTCGACCTGTCGCTCGCCGTCAACGAAATCGCCGGTGCCAGTGGTGAACCGGGGATGCGCGGGTGGCTGCGGTACGCCACCGACCTGTTCGACGCCGAGACCGTCGCCGCCTTCGGCGCGCGGTTCGTCCGCGTGCTGCGTGCCGTGGTCGCGGACGACACGGTGACCGTCGGTGAGATCGACCTGCTCGACGACACCGACCGGGCCCAGCTCGCAGCCTGGAATTCGACCCACGCACCTCTGGACACCGACGCCACGCTCGTATCGCTGTTCGCCGAACAGGCCCTTCGCACCCCGGACGCCATCGCCCTCGAGTTCGAGGGGCAGCGAATCACCTACGGCGAGTTCGCTGTTCGTGTGGCTCGTCTCGCGCGCCGGCTGATCGCGGAGCGGGTGGGACCCGGCGCCATCGTAGGTGTCGGGCTGCGGCGCGGAATCGATCTGCTCGTCGCGCTCTACGCGGTGCAGGCGGCGGGTGCGGCGTACCTGCCGCTCGACCCCGACCACCCCGCCGACCGGATCGCCGATGTGCTCGCCACCGCGGCACCGGTCTGCGTCCTCGCCGCATCCGGCTTCCCCGAAACCGGCACGCGCACCATCGATCCCGGTGAACTCGACCTCGGCGGTTTCGACGCCCACCCGGTGACCGATGCCGAGCGTCTCCGGTCGTTGCGCGGTGCCGACCTGGCGTACGTGCTGTTCACGTCCGGATCGACCGGGAAGCCGAAGGGTGTGGCGGTGAGCCACACCGCCATCGTCAACCGTCTGGTCTGGATGCAGGACACCTACGGGCTCACACCGGTCGACACCGTGTTGCAGAAGACGCCGATCACCTTCGACGTGTCGGTGTGGGAACTGTTCTGGCCCTTGCAGATCGGCGCCACCCTGGTGATCGCCCGCCCCGACGGGCACCGTGACCCCGCCTACCTGGCCGAGGTCATCACCCGCACCGGAGTGGGTGTGGCGCACTTCGTTCCGTCGATGCTCGCCGCGTTCCTCGCCGAACCCCGCTCCGCCGACTGTGCGTCGCTGCGTCAGGTCTTCGCCTCCGGTGAGACACTGCCCGCCGCCGATGCGCAGCGCCTGCGCGCGCTGATTCCCGGTGTGGCCGTGCACAACCTGTACGGCCCGACCGAGGCCGCCGTCGACGTCACCTTCCACGAGGTCACCGACGCCGACACCGTGACCGTGCCGATCGGGGCGCCTGTCGCCAACACCACCCTGCACGTCCTCGACGGCCGCTTGCGCCCCGTGCCCGTCGGCACAGCCGGCGAGCTCTACCTCGCCGGTGTGCAGCTGGCCCGTGGTTACCTCGGCCGCCCGGACTTGTCGGCCGACCGCTTCGTCGCCAACCCCTACGGCGCACCCGGCGAACGCATGTACCGCACCGGCGACCTCGTCGTACGCACCCGCACCGGTGAACTGGAATACCTGGGCCGCACCGACTTCCAGGTGAAGCTGCGCGGCCTTCGCATCGAACTGGGTGAGATCGAGTCCGTGCTCGGCGGTATCGACACGGTCGACCGCGCCGTGGTGACCGTCCGCGACGACGGCACCGGCCCCTACCTCGCCGCCTACCTGGTCCCGTCGCGCGAACAGCACCCGACGGCCTCGGCTGCAGCGCGCGGCCAGGAGTCGCCCGGACGGACGCTACGCGCCGGCCTCGCCTACGCCGGTGCGGATATGTCGGGGGACGCGAGTGGTGAGAGCGCAGGGACCCGTGCCGGAACTTCGCCGGCAGGGGTGGGTGCGCAGGTTGGTTCGCGCCCTGCCGGTTCGTCCGGGAACGCGTCGGCCGGCGACGACATCGCTCCCGATATCGACCTCGCGGGCGTGAAAGCCCGGCTGCAGGAGTCGCTGCCGGCCTATATGGTGCCGAGCGCGTTCGTGATCCTCGAGTCACTGCCGGTGAACGCCTCGGGCAAGCTCGATCGACGGGCGCTGCCCGCCCCCGAGCTGACCGCGCGCGAGTTCCGTGCTCCCGCAACGGCGACGGAGGTTTTGGTGGCCGGGATCGTCGGGGAGGTACTCGGGATCGACGAGGTCGGTGCCGACGACGACTTCTTCGATCTCGGTGGCAACTCACTGATCGCCACCCGGGTCGCGGCGCGGCTCGGGGCAGCGCTGGACCGGCAGGTGCCGGTGGCCCGCATCTTCGAGGCGCCGGTCGTGGCCGCGCTGGCCACCGCGCTCGATACCGAGGCGGGCCCGGCCCGGCTCGCGCTGACGGCGGGGGAGCGGCCCGCCGTGGTTCCGCTCTCGCCTGCCCAGCAGCGCATGTGGTTCCTCAACCGGTTCGATCCGGATTCGGTGGGGTACAACGTGCCCATCGCCGTCCGTTTGCGCGGTGTGCTCGACACCGACGCGTTGGCTGCCGCCGTCGACGACCTGGTCGACCGGCACGAAGTACTGCGCACGTATTACCCGGAGACTGCCGATGGTCCCGTGCAGAAGATCCTGTCGGCTGCGGAAGCCGGTGTCGCACTGGAGATCCGCGACACCACCGCGGACCAGGTGCGCGGTGCGGTGACGAAGCTGGCGGCGACCACCTTCGACGTGACCGCCGGGGTGCCGTGGCGGGTCGTGCTGTACCGCCTCGACGCCGACGACGCGGTGCTGGCCCTGGTCGTGCACCACATCAGCGCCGACGGGTCGTCGGTGCCGCCGCTCGTGCGCGACCTGATGACCGCCTACCTCGCCCGCCGCGACGGTACCGCCCCCGCGTGGGCGCCGCTGCCGGTGCAGTACGCGGACTACGCGCTGTGGCAGCGGGCCGTGCTCGGCGACGAGACCGACCCCGCCTCGGTGGCCGCCCGCCAGCTCGACTTCTGGCGCACCGAACTCGCCGGTGTGCCGGACGAACTCGCGCTGCCCCTCGACCGGCCGCGCCCGGCCGTGCGAACGTTGGCCGGCGGCACCGTGCCGGTCACTCTCGACGCCGCCACCCACGCCGGGCTCACCGAGCTGGCTCGCGAGTGCGGTGCGACGCTGTTCATGGTGGTGCACACCGCCTTCGCCGCCCTGCTCGGACGGCTGTCGAACAGCACCGACGTGACCGTGGGTACCCCGGTCGCCGGACGCGGCGAGGCCGCGCTCGAAGATCTCGTCGGCATGTTCGTGAACACACTGGTGTTCCGCACCCGGCTACGGGCGGGAGAATCGTTCCGCCAGTTGCTGATCCGGCAGCGCGCCACCGACCTCGCGGTGTTCGCCAATGCCGATGTGCCGTTCGAACGGCTCGTGGAGGTGCTCGACCCGGCGCGTTCCACCGCCCGGCACCCCCTGTTCCAGGTGGGCTTCTCCTTCCAGAACTTCGAACGCGCCGAACTCGAACTGCCCGGCATCACCGTGTCGGGCCTGGACACCGACGGGGAGCTGTCGCAGTTCGATCTGCACCTGATCGTCAGCGACGACTACACGAACGACGGTGCCGCAGCCGGTGTTTCGGGCGTACTCACCTACGCCACCGACGTGTTCGATCCCGAAACCGCCGCCGCCGTCGTCACCCGCCTGGAACGGCTGCTCACCGCCGTCGCTGCGGCACCGCAGACTCCTGTGAACGCCATCGACGTGCTCGATGCCGAGGAGCGCACCCGCATCCTCGACCACTGGAACGACACCGACCACGAGATCGACCGCACGGTAACCCTTCTCGCGCCGTACCGTCACCAGGTAGCCGCGCGCCCCGACGCGACGGCCCTGATCTTCGAGGGCGAACACCTCACCTACGGCGAGCTGGACGCCCGGGTAAACCGCCTGGCCCGCCACCTCGTCGCCGACGGCGTCGGCCCCGACACCCTGGTCGCCCTGGCCATGCGCCGCTCGGTCGACCTGGTCGTCGCCATGTACGCGGTCCTCACCGCAGGCGCCGCCTACGTCCCGATCGACCCCGACCACCCCGCCGACCGCATCACCCAGATCCTCACCACCGCCCGCCCCCACATGGTCCTCACGACCAGCCGCGACCGCTTCGACATCGGCGCCATCGCCTCGGCGACGGAGCCGGCCTTGTCCGCGTCGCCCAGTTCGGGTGTCGTCGGTACCGAGGCGAATTCGTCCGCCTCGGTGCAGGCGGGCGCTGCGCCGGCGAGGTCGTCGGATTCAGCGACGGTCGCGCCCTCGGGCGCAAACGCAGCCGGGACCGCCGCGCTTCTGGACGTGGCTATGGCGAGGGTAGCGACGTCGTCGGCAGGTGCGGCGGGGATTCCCGTCGTTCGCATCGACCGGCTCAGCCTGGATCATTACCCGGCACACACCGTCGGTGACTCGGAACGGCGTGCGCCGCTGCGGGATTCGAACCTGGCGTATGTCCTGTTCACCTCCGGCTCGACCGGTCGGCCCAAGGGTGTGGCGATGAGTCATGCCGGCGTGCGCAATCAGGTGGCGTGGATGATCGAGCAGTACCGGCTCGGGGCAGGGGATGTGTACCTGCAGAAGTCGGCCGCGACCTTCGATCTGTCGGTGTGGGGGTACTTCGTGCCGCTCGCGGCGGGAGCAACGCTGGTGCTGGCCGCGCCCGACGGGCATCGTGACCCGCTGTATCTCGCGGAACTGGTCGCGCGCCAGGGCATCACGGTGGCGGACTTCGTGCCGTCGATGCTGAGTATGTTCGCCGCGCACGCGGAAGCCGAGCAGCTCAGCAGCTTGCGCCTGGTGCTCGCCATCGGTGAGGCGCTCACCCCGGATACGGTCGCCGCCTTCCGGGCGAAATCCGATGCGGCACTGCACAACCTGTACGGACCGACCGAAGCGGCCGTTTCGGTGACCGCCTGGCCCGCCGACGACACGACCGGGCCGACCGTGCCGATCGGGGTGCCCGAATGGAACACCCGCGTCTACGTGCTCGACGACCGGCTGCGCCCCGTCGCACCGGGTGTGGCTGGTGAGCTGTACCTCGCGGGCGACCAGCTGGCCCGCGGCTACCTCGACCGCCCGGACCTGACCGCCGACCGGTTCGTCGCCGACCCGTTCACCGCGCCCGGCGAACGCATGTACCGCACCGGCGACCTCGTGCGCTGGACCCGCGACGGTGTGCTCGTCTACCTCGACCGTCGCGACTTCCAGGTGAAGTTCCGCGGTCAGCGCATCGAACTCGGTGACATCGAAGCGGCGCTGCGGGCCGTGCCCGGCGTGCGTCAGGCCGCGGCTGTCGTGTCGCCGAGCCCGACGGGCGACCGCCTCGTCGGTTACGCGGTGCCGCAGCCGGGCGCCGAGCTGGACCCGGCGTCCCTGCGCACAGCCGTCGGGGGTGCGCTGCCGTCGTACATGGTTCCGTCGGTCGTCGTGGTGCTGGATGCCTTCCCGCTCAATACTTCCGGCAAGCTCGACCGGGCCGCCATGCCGACACCGGAGTTCGTGGCCCGCCCGTTCCGTGCTCCGATCACCCCGGCGCAGCGGGCCGTGGCCCAGGTGTTCGCCGAAGTGCTCGGCCGCGAGCAGGTGGGTCTCGACGACGACTTCTTCGAACTCGGCGGCAACTCGCTCATCGCCACCCGCGTCGCCGCCCGCCTCGGCGCGGCACTGTCCACCAGGGTGCCGGTGCGCACTCTGTTCGAGGCGACCACCGTCGCCGCACTGGCCGAGCTGCTCGCCGGCCACGCGGGCAGCGGCGCGGGCACCGCATTGGTGGCGGGCCCACGCCCGCCACGGATTCCGCTCTCGGCAGCACAGCAGCGCATGTGGCTGCTCAACCGCCTCGACCCGGAATCGGCCGCCTACAACATTCCGATCGCGGTGCGGCTCACCGGCAATGTCGACGCCGACGCCCTGGCCGCCGCCGTCACCGATGTGCTCGAGCGGCACGAGGTACTGCGCACCGCCTACCCGGCGGTCGACGGCATCGGCCACCAGGCGGTGTGGGAGTTCGTCCCCGCCCCGGTGGTCGAAACCGTCGATCCGATCGCGGTGCCCTCGATCGTGGCCGCCGAGATCGGCAGGGGATTCGACGTCACCGTCGCCCCGCCTGTGCGGGTGCGCGTATTGCGTTGCGCCGCCGACGAAGTGGTGCTGGTCGTGGTGATCCACCACATCAGCGCCGACGGCTTCTCCGCCGGACCGCTGCTGCGCGACACCACCGCCGCCTACCTGGCACGTCGCACGGGCACCGCACCGGAATGGGCGCCGCTGGCGATCCAATACGCCGACTACACCCTGTGGCAGCGTTCCGTGCTCGGCGACGAGCACGACCCCGAAGCCCTGGCCGCCCGTCAGGTGCGGTTCTGGCGCACCGAACTCGACGGGCTCGCACCGCTGCTCGAACTGCCCACCGACCGGCCCCGCCCCGCCGTCGCCTCTCAGCGCGGCGCCAGCGTGGAAATGGCTGTGCCGGACGAAGTCTGGCAGCGTGTCGCAACGGTGGCGCGGCGGGCGGACGCGAGTGAGTTCATGGTCGCGCACGCGGCACTGGCCGTACTGCTGGCCCGGCTCAGCGGGTCGGCCGACATCGCCATCGGCACCCCCGTCGCCGGACGCGGCGCCGCCGCGCTCGACGACCTGGTCGGCATGTTCGTCAACACCCTCGTCCTGCGCACCGGTGTCGACCCGGCCGCCTCCTTCACCGCGCTGCTGAAGGACGCCAGGCGCGTCGACCTCGACGCGTTCGACAATGCCGATGTGCCCTTCGAACGCCTGGTCGACGTACTCGACCCGGTTCGTTCGGCCGGACACAGCCCGCTGTTCCAGGTGATGCTCGCCTTCCAGAACCTGGGCGCCACACCTACCGAAGTAGTGCTGCCGGATCTCACCGTCACCACCCTCGACGCCGACGCCGCGGTCGCCAAGTTCGACCTCGACCTCGTCCTGTCGGGCACCGACGACGGCCACTGCTCGGTGCAACTCACCTACGCCACCGACCTGTTCGACGCCACCACCGCACACCGGATGGCCGAGGCGTACGTGCGGGTCCTCGACGCTGTCACCGCCGACCCGGACATCGCCGTCGGTGATGTCGACCTGCTCACCGACGCCGACCACCGGATGCTCGAAAGCTGGTGCGACACCGATCATCCGCTCGCACCGGAGACAGTGGTCGACGGCTTCTACCGGCAGGTCGCCGCGACCCCCGCGGCCATCGCGTTCGTCGACGACACGACCACCCTCACCTATGGCGAATTCGCGGCCCGGGTGAACCGGCTCGCCCGGTACCTGCTCACGCTCGGCGTCGGTCCCGACACCGCCGTGGCGGTGGCGGCGCGCCGCTCGACGGATCTGCTGGTCGGGCTGTACGCGGTGATCGTCGCCGGTGGCACCTATGTGCCGATCGATCCCGACCATCCGGCCGAACGCATCGCCCGCGTCCTCGACATCGCCCGTCCCGCCTGCCTTCTCACCACCTCGCGCGACCTGGCCGACCTGCCGACCTCGGTGGGCCGGGGAATCGACGTGGTCGTGCTCGACGAGATCGAGACGGCAGAACTCTCCGGGCTACCCGTGGACGACGCCGAACGCACCCACCCGCTGCACCCCGAACACACCGCGTACGTGATCTTCACCTCCGGATCCACCGGTCTGCCCAAGGGCGTCGGCGTGCCGCACCAGGCGATCGTCAACCAACTCGACTGGATGGCACAGGAATTCGGCTTCACCGCCGATGACACGGTGCTGCACAAGACGCCGACCACCTTCGACGCCTCGATCTGGGAACTGTTGCTCGGTCCCCGCGTCGGCGCCCGCACCGTCATCGCCCGCCCAGGCGGCCACGGCGACCCGGCCTACCTGGCCGCCCTCATCACCGAACACCGCGTCGACACAGCGCAATTCGCGCCGACCCTGTTGGCGGCCTACCTCGCACACATCGACGGCGGGGTAGAGGTGGTCTCGCTGCGGCGGATCTTCGCCGGTGGTGAAGCGCTGTCCGCGGCGCTCGCCCAGCAGGTGCGGGCGGTGACCGGGGCCGAGGTCGTGAACCTCTACGGACCAACCGAGACCGCCGTGCAGGTGAGTACCCACGTCGTCACCGACGACGACACCGTCACGGTGCCGATCGGCACACCGGTGTGGAACACCGGGCTGTACGTGCTCGATGCCCGGTTGCGTCCCGTGCCGCCCGGTGTGGTCGGCGAGCTGTACGTCGGCGGCGCCCAACTCGCCCATGGTTACGTGGGGGCAGGCGTGCTGACAGCCGAACGGTTCGTCCCCGATCCGTTCGCAGCGGCGGGCTCCCGCATGTACCGCACCGGTGACCTCGTCCGCTTGCGCGGCGAAAGGGCCGCGCTGGAATACGTCGGCCGCTCCGACCTACAGGTGAAGCTCAACGGTCAGCGCATCGAACTCGGCGAGGTCGAAGCCGTGTTGGCACGGCAACCGGGTGTCGCGCAGGCCGCGGCCGCCGTGGTGCCGGGTACAGGCGCCGACCGGCTCGTCGGGTACGTCGTTCCCGCACGGGGGCGAAGCTCCGCCGGCTCGTCCGAGGATGTCACCATCCCCGGAGCCGTTGTCGCTCAGAGCGTCTCGGTGCTCGACACAGCGGCGCTCCGATCGGCGCTGGCCGACGAACTGCCCGGTTATCTCGTGCCGTCGGTGATCATCGAACTCGACGAGTTCCCGGTGAACACCTCGGGCAAGCTCGATCGCGGCGCCCTCCCGGTCCCGAGCCTGCGCCAGGCCACCTATCGGGCACCCGTCACCGAGACCGAACAGCGGGTCGCCGCCGAATTCGCCAGGGTCCTCGACCTGGGCCGAATCGGCATGGACGACAACTTCTTCGACCTCGGCGGCAACTCCCTCACCGCGGTCCAGCTGGCCTCGCGACTGAGCGAAACCCTCGGCACCCCGGTGCCGGTGGCATGGTTCTTCACCGACCCGACCCCGGCCGTCGTCGTCGAACGCTTGCGTGGCGACGACGCGCAGGCCGACGCCTTCGCCGTCCTGCTGCCGCTGCGCACCGGCGGCACCGGGGCGCCGCTGTTCTGCATCCATCCCGTCGGCGGCCTGTCCTGGTCGTTCGCCGGCCTGACCCGCCACCTCGACCCGCAACGCCCCGTCTACGGTCTGCAATCACCCGCGCTGACCGCCGACGAACCGCTGCCCGACAGCATCGACGCCTGGGCGCGGCGCTACATCGACGCCATCCGGTCGGTGCAGCCCGAAGGGCCGTACCACCTGCTCGGCTGGTCGCTCGGCGGCTTGCTCGCGCACGCGGTCGCCACCGGTCTGCGGGCCGAGGGCGAACAGGTCGCACGACTGGCCATAATGGACAGCTGGCTCGGCGACGGACCCGAGCAGACCCCGGCACCGACGGTCGGCGACCTGCTCGGCGGCCTGGCGGGCGAGGAACTCGACTTCGGCATCGACGGACTCACCGCCGCCGCCGCGAACCTCGGCGGGCCGCTCGCCGGACTCGACCGCGCCCGCATCGCCCGCATCATCGACGCCGCACAGGCATCGATGAGCATGGTCGACGACTACCGCCCCCGCCGCTTCGACGGTGACCTCGTCTACTTCGCGGCCACCGTCGACGACCCGACCGGCACACACGGAGCCGCCACCTGGGCGCCGGTCGTCGACGGCGCCGTGATCTGTCACCGCATCGAGGCCACCCACTGGGCGATGGCGAACGAGCACGCGCTCGCCCGCATCGCGCAGGTCCTCGACGCACCCTGCCGTGGTGAACCGGCGCCGCGGCCACGGGCGACGACGAGGGTCGATGCACGGGCGGGGGCGGGCGGCGCATAGAATCGCTGAGCCGGCCGTCGTGCCTGCAGCCTGCTCCCGCGGCAGGCATCCGCGCACGTCGCCAGCCCCCGTTTTCGAGAGGTCGAGAAAAGCATGCCAGTACAGCCGTCCGGTGGGATCGGGTGACCGAGCGACAGTTGAGTGAATCCGGAACCGGCACCGCCCAGGACGTGACCACCGATGGTGGAGTGCGGCGCACCGTGCTGCCCGGTGGGCTGCGCGTGGTCACCGAACACGTGCCCGGCGTGCGCTCGGCCTCGGTCGGCGTGTGGGTCGGTGTCGGCTCGCGCGACGAAGGTCCGACCGTGGCCGGTGCGGCGCACTTCCTCGAACACCTGCTGTTCAAGGCGACCCCCACCCGCACCGCGCTCGACATCGCCCAGACCATGGACGCCGTCGGCGGCGAACTCAACGCCTTCACCGCCAAGGAACAGACCTGCTACTACGCCCACGTCATCGACGAGGACCTGCCGCTGGCGGTCGAACTCGTCTCCGATGTGGTGCTCAACGGGCTGTGCCGGGCCGTCGACGTCGATGTGGAGCGTCAGGTGGTGCTCGAGGAGATCGCCATGCGTGACGACGATCCCGAGGACCTCGTCGCCGACTGCTTCCTCACCGCCCTGTTCGGCGACCACCCCATCGGGCGTCCGGTGATCGGCACCGTCGAATCCATCGAAGGCATGCAGGCCGCCCAGTTGCGCGGCTTCCACCAGCGCCGTTACCGGCCCGAACGCATGGTCGTCGCGGTGGCGGGCAATGTCGAACACGAGCGGGTCGTCGAACTGGTCCGCCATGCCTTCGGCCCGCACCTCGACCCCGCCGCTGAACCGGCACCCCGTCGTGAGGGCAAGTTCCGCGCCCAGGGCGCACCGGGACTCGTGCGCATCAACCGTGACAGCGAACAGACCCACCTCACCTTCGGTGTGCGCGCGTTCGGCAGGCACGAGGGGCAGCAGCGCTGGCCGCTGTCGGTGCTCAACACCGTGATCGGTGGCGGACTGAGTTCGCGCCTGTTCCAGCGCATCCGGGAGGAACGCGGCCTGGCCTACTCGGTGTACTCGAGCGTCGACACCTTCGCCGACACCGGCGCGTTCTCCGTGTCACTCGGCTGCCAACCCGAAAACCTCGCCCAGGTGGCCACTTTGGCGCGCTCGGTGCTCGACGAAGTCGCTGCCGAAGGCATCACCGACGCCGAATGCGCCCGCGCCAAGGGCTCGTTGCGCGGTGGCCTGGTGCTCGGACTCGAGGACTCCGCATCGCGGATGAACCGCATCGGGCGCAGCGAACTCAGCTACGGCAACCACCGCAGTGTCTCGGCGACCCTGGCCCGCATCGACGCCGTCACCACCGACGAGGTCAATGCCATCGCCCGTACCCTGCTCGCCCGACCCTACGGCGCCGCCGTCGCGGGCCCCTACCAGCGGACTCGCGATCTTCCCGCTTCGGTTCGCAAACTCGTCGAGAACTGAATTCCCCTGGAGGCGATGCGGCCTGAGCTCCGGTCTACCGGCCGGGCAGGTCGAGCAGCCGGTCAGTCGAGAACCTGGTAATTGCTCCGGAACAACCCGTGCGGGTCACGAGCGCGTTTGATCTCGCGCAGGCGGTCGATGATGTCGTGGGAAAAGGCATCACGGGCGGTCTGTCCGGGGGTCAACATCGTGAAAGGTGTGCGCCCGATCAGCTCGGGCCCGAGAGCATCGAGGTACTTCTGGGACCGCGCCTGAATTGCCGCCGCATCATCCGGCTTTGTCTGGATCCCGAGAAACCCGATGTAATAGCGCTCGGAGATCGCCGAAGCCGGGGAGTCGGAGGGCTCGGCCAGCGCGCCGCCGAGGTGGCGGATCTGCACACTGAGCAGCGGCGCGACGGGTTCGGCAAGCAGTTTCCCGACCGCCGCATCATCGAGGTCGGCAAGGAAAGCGGCTCGGTGCCTGCTCGGTGTCGGTGTCGACGGTTCGGTGGTGATCGAGTCCAGGGCGGTGAACGCCATGGTGGACCGTGTGTCGGAGACCCGGCCGCCGATATCATCGAACTGTCGCAGCAGCCGTGAGCCTTCGGCCGCGTCCCCGAGGTAGGTGGCGTCGATTCCGACCATCGGCGGTGCTTTGGGGAATTGGAACAGACTGAACCACACGGTCAATTCGTTCGGCGCTTGCCCGGTGACGCTCCGGAACGCCGCCAGTACCTCTGGGGCCCGCTGGACAGGCCACAGCATTCGTCCGCCGTAGAGCGTGGGAGCGGGATGCAGCTCGAGCTCGATCGCGGTGACCAGGGCGAAGTCACCGCCGCCACCACGCAACGCCCAATACAGGTCTGCCTCGGTGTCGGCGGTCGCTCGCAACCGACGACCTTGCGCATCGATGACGTCGAACGCTTTCACGTTGTCAGCCGCCCAGCCGTACTTACGGCCGAACCAGCTCAACCCGCCGCCGAGCGTGTACCCGGCAACGCTGACAGCGCTGGAAGACCCCGGAGCACCTGTTAGGTTCGCGGCAGCCGAGGCGGCTTGAACCGCATTCCAGGAGACTCCGGCGCCGACCCGGGCCGATCGCGCACCGGCGTCGATGCGCAGCTGGTCGAGTTGGTCGGTGCGTACCAGGATTGTCCCTTCGGCAGCCCCTGAGGCCCCGTGACCGATGGGCTGCACCGCCAATGACATGCCGGCACTGTGTGCGTACCGGACCAGAGCGGCCGCATCGTCGGCATCGGCGATGTGGGCGACCGCTCGCACCGACTGATCGATGGTCGAGTTCCACGGCCGCGCGGCGAGGTCGAATCCTTCGTCGCCAGGCAGCAGTATCCGACCTCGAATTGCCGAGCGGAGGTCCTTGCCCGCAGCCGGTGTACCGCCCTCGGCGCCGGCCGAGCATGCAGCCAGCGTCGAGGCCACTGCGACGCCACCACCGAGGGCAAGAAAGTGTCTGCGACTGAGGTCGGAGGGGAGGTTTCGGCCTACTTTTCGTATGCTCATCTCGCGTACTCTTCCTTGACGTGTGGTTGGGACTGGCTGGCTGCCATGGTGATTCGCGGAATAGCGAGCGCGGCCGATGCTCCGGCCATCACGAGGCAGGCACCGACCCACAAGGCGGGTGCGAGACCCGCCACAAACCTCTGCCCGTCCGCGAAACTGCCCGCCGAGATGAATACCGACGACAGGACAGCGACCCCGATCACGCCACCGATCTCGCGGAAGGCATTGTTCGTACCCGAAGCAATTCCTTCGTTCTGTTTGGTGACGGCGCCGAGGACGAGATTGGCGACCGGGGCGAAGAACAGGCCCATTCCGACGCCGCTGATCACAAAAGGCGCGATCAGGGCGCGGTACGAGACAGCGGCGTCGATCACCAGTGCTATCCATGCCAGGCCGATGCCTTGCAGGCCGAGGCCTCCGGCCAGAATGCGCCCGCCGTGCAGTCGGTCGGAGGCGAAGCCTGCCAGTGGTGCTACGAGTGCAGGCATAGCCGTCCAAGGCAGTGTTGCCAGCCCGGCCTCCAGTGGGGAATATCCTTGCGCCGTCTGCAAGAACTGGACGAGCAAGAAGATCGATCCGAACATGCCGACAAACATCAGCAGCGAGGCCAGATTGGTCATCGCGAAGGCCCGATTTCGGAACATCTCGAGCGGCAGCATCGGTGTGTGCGCCCTCGACTCCCAGAAACAGAAGGCGGTAAGGACCACCACGCCGACAGCAAGTCCAGCGACGGCGGTCGGGCTCGTCCAGCCTGAATGCTGACTCGAGATGGTGGCGAATACGATGCTGAACAGGCCGACCGACGACAGTGCGACACCGGTCCAGTCCATACGCGTGAAAGCGCCACGACTCTCCGGGATGAATCGTGGCGTCAGCGCGATGACGGCAATTCCGATAGGGACGTTTATCCAGAAAATCCATTGCCAGGAAATTCCCTGGACAACCGCACCGCCGACAAGTGGCCCGATAGCGATCGCGATGCCTCCGACACCGCTCCAGGCACCGAGCAACAGGCCCCGCCGGCTGTCCGGTACGGCACCGGCCAGCAAAGTGAGCGAAAGCGGAACAACAGCCGCCGCTCCGACGCCCTGCAGTGCGCGCGCCGCGACCAGTACCTCGATCGTCGTCGCGGTTGCCGCAAGGACAGAGGCAGCCGTGAAGATCGTCATCCCGCCGAGAAAGACCTTTCGACGACCGACAGCGTCCCCGAGATTCGACGCCGCGAGCAGCAGAACCGCGAACGAGAGGATGTATGCGTTGACGGTCCATTCCAGGTCCGCCAGGTCGGCACCCAGAGATGTTCGGATCGACGGGAGAGCGGTGATGACAACGAGATTGTCGAGCGAAGTCATAAAGAGGGATACAGCCGTAAGGGCAAATATTCGCGCAACATTTGTACGCTGTAAAGTCATGGTTATGTCCTGTCGGTAACGGAACTCGGTAGCAGCGTTTCTCGGAAACTGACGGTCCGCAGGGAACGCCTCTACGGCTGATGCGTGGCATCCATCGACGCCATCATTTCTCCTGCGGTTCCGATCCCAGCTGTTCGGCGGTACCGTGCCAGAATTCTACGGCGAGTGCCTCGTAACGGAGCCCGAACTCGAGGGTTCGAAGTTCGAGTGGATCGCGTTCAGGGTCGTCGATCATCGAGTTGTACGCTTTGCGGTAACGATCCAGGCGCTCCTGATGCGCCGCCGTTTCCATCGCCGCTACTTCCGCCGAGTTGCTGACCGAGGTGAGGTTTCCGAAGTACAGCTTGAGCAGCCCGCTGTCACGGATTTCGTGGATCGATTCCCCATCGGTATGCCACCACTCGGCCAACCGGGCACGACCGCGCTCGGTGATCGTGTACAACCGGCGGCGCCGTCCGGTCGGTTCCTGGTATTCCGACAGCAGCCCCATATCGGTGAGTCGCGACGGCTCCGCGTACAGCTGGGAATGTGGGAACGACCAAAAGAACCCTATGCATCGTTCGACGCTCTTCTTCATGTCGAACGGCGTGCACGGTCCTATCCGGGCTACGATGCTGAGTACCAAATACGAGGTCGGGCTCAGTTTATCGGAGGTCAAATTCTCTGCATTCCCTTCAGTGCGCCGGTGGCATCACAGCGGCGAGATGCCACCGGCTGGTGTCAGCCGCGTTCTGCGGTAGTTTTCGTCGACTGGCTCGACTACACGGGCTGAGGCAGCGAGGGAACGTCGAGCTGGAATTCCTCGTGCATTTTCTCGACCTGCTTCTTGCCGACGATTGTCTTCATCATAAGATCACGGACTTTCGTCGCGGCAAACCCGTCCCAGGAGGAGATCAAGCCGATCTTCCACGACATCTGCTGCAATGCCTCGCTCTGGGGCCGTCGCGCTGCTTCATAGGCGGCGAATGCGCTGTCGATGCCGAGCTGATCACGGAGGCTGGTCTGGGAGAGCTGGCGTGCCAGCACAATCGAATCGAGGATCGCCTCGCCGGCACCTCGCCCCAGATTCGGTGTCGTGGCGTGCGCCGAGTCACCGAGGAAGACGATGCGACCACTGCTCCACGAGGGGAGTGGCTCGACATCGCGGACATAGTGATGGATGAGCGCGCTCGGGGGCGTTACCTCGATGACATTGCGGACAGCATCGGGGAACACGCTGAATCGCTGGAGCAGATCATCTTTGAGTCGCTCGTTCGGTTCATCGATGGCCAGCGTCGGATTCTTCAGTCCGACCAGCCAGTACAGGTAATTGTCGCCACAATCCCCGATGGCGATCCGGTTCCCGCGGCCGAAATACATCGTGAAGAGATTGGGGCCGTTGGGCGGTTCGCGTCGAGCCAGTGCCCGAACGTAGCGATAGCTCGCCGTGCGGGTGTGGACATCAGGGAAGACGGCGCGTCTGATGCGGGAATTGATGCCGTCTGCCGCGACGACGATATCCGCGCTTTCCTTGTGCCCGTTTTCGAAGGTGACGGTGACGCCCCGCGCATTCTGTTCGACGGCTACCGCCCGGTGATTGAACGAGACCGGCCCCAGATCATCGGAACCGCTCAGTGCGTCGATCAACTCAGGCCGCCTGATCATCACCGGCATCGGCGCGTTGTGCTGTCGGGCCAGGTCGGCCAACGGGGCGCGGTAGAGGGGCGTGCCCTCCGGGTTGAAGAATTGATGCTGATAGACCTCGGCGCCCCGACGGCGGATCTCATCCGCCAAGCCGAGTTCGCGGAAAGCCTTCATTCCCTTGACCCACACCTGGATTCCCGCGCCGACTTCGCCGAAGCTCGCAGATTGTTCGTAGAGATGGGCGTCGAGGCCGACGCGGCGGAACGCGATGCTCGCACACAGCCCGCCGATCCCCCCGCCCAGAATGATGATCTTTCCATTCGACTTGGTCATGTGCTGACTCCGATCACTAGAGTTGCTCAACAGTTCTAAATGTACCATTCCAAACGGACCTTGCCTAGGTTCAGGAAAGGTCTCGACGCCGAACCAGCCACAGAGTCGCCACGGCGAAGATCACGGCGTAGGCGCCGAGTGCTACCAGTGACTCGCTCCGCGACAAGATGTCGAGAACACCTGGCGTATCACCGGCTTCGACGCTGCGCATCGCACCGGCCAGCGAGCCCGCGGCGGTTCCGGGCAGGTGGTCGGTGAGCAATCGAATCGGATCGAAGATGGACGCGACGCCGCGCAAGAGGTTCTCGACCACCAGCACCCACACCAAGCCGAGCCCGACCGCAAGTGCCGGACCACGGGCCAGCGTGCCGATCAGCGCCCCCGCCAGTACCCACATCCCCAGGATGGCTACACCGGCGAGGATCCCGTGGGCGGTCTCGGCGGCACCAGGCATGGTTATCGGCTGTGACTCGACGGCGGCGATAGTCGAGGCCGCGACTAGGTCGACGGCGAACGCGACGCACACGAGGGACACGACTACGGTGGCCAGGGCGATGAGCGAACCACCGATGGTGCTCATGCGTGAAGGGCCCTGTGTGAGAACCGTTTTCCAGGTGCCCCAGCCGTACCCGCTGCCGAGTGTGAGGGCGCCGAGAATCAACACGAGAGCGCCGCCGAACAGTGCCATACCCTGCGTAAATGTCTCCGGAACCGCGCTCGGCGCCATCTGCTGGAGCAGGAGTTGCGGCGGGAGACCGTCCGACATGCGGCTGTCCGCGTCACCCGAGGTATAGGCGAGGTAGGTGAAGATATAGGCGAACGTGACGTTCATCAGAATCCAGCTCCCGAGGATGATCCAGAAGGCGGGCCATCTGCGCAGCCGTCCGAACTCGGCCATGGTGCTTGCGGCGAGGTCCGTCACCTCGTCACCTCTTCCTTCGTCATTTCGAAAAACACGTCTTCGAGCGATCGTTCGTCGGTTCGCAACTCGTGCAGATCGGCGCCGGCTTCGATGACCGCGCGAGCCAGTCGCGCGGATTCGGCCAAACCCTCGACCCGGATCCCCTCGGCAGTGAGCATCGCCGACTGATCCCCGGTCAGCCGCCGCACGGCTTGCAGTGCCACATCGGCAGGTTCCGCGCGGATGAGAAGCGTTGAGTTGCCCCGTAGTTCGGCCACTGTGGATTGAGCGAGCAAGCTGCCGTGGGAGATCACACCGACTCTGTCGCAGATGTCTTGCACTTCGCTGAGCATGTGGCTCGACAGCAGCACCGTGTGACCGTCTGCGGCCAGGGCGACGATCAACTCTCGCATCTCGGCCATGCCTGCCGGGTCGAGACCGTTGGTAGGTTCGTCGAGGATGAGGAGGTCCGGGCGGCCGAGTAGGGCTGCGCCTACACCGAGCCGCTGTTTCATGCCGAGCGAGTAAGTGCGGAACTTGTCGTCGGCGCGCGAGGCGAGCCCGACGCGTGCGAGCACATCCTCGATGTCGTCTTTGCCGAGACCGCGGTAGCGGCCCAGCACGCGCAGGTTGTCCCGGCCCGACAGGTACGGATAGAAGCCGGGGCCCTCGATCAGAACGCCGATGCGGCGCAACGCCTCCGGGTCGCCGGGTGGGTGGCCGAGCACCGACGCCGTGCCCGCGCTCGGACGGATGAGGCCGACAAGCATCCGCAGCGTGGTCGTCTTTCCGGCGCCGTTGGGTCCGAGGAAGCCGTAGATCTCTCCGGGTTCGACACGCATACTGACCGCGTCCACGGCGGTCGCGTTGCCATAGCGTTTGGTCAGCCGTTCGGTGACCACAATGGAATCTCTCATGGCACAAAGCCTCTGACACCAGCCACCGAGACACATCCGCCGAGCGGCGGCTCGTGATGTACGTATCTGGACGTACGACAGGAGCATTGGTCGCGATATATCGTGCGGTCGTGCGAGAACCTTTGTGGCGCCCGGGCGCTCGGACCTGGACGATCGTCTCAGCCCTCGCCGTCGCTGTCATCCAGATCGGTGGTGGACCGACCGCAAACGCGGAGAACGGAACCAGATCGCTCGATCTGGCCGGGTATGCCTTACTCGTCGCCGGGCCGATCGCTCTGCTGTTGCGCAGGCGCTACCGTGCATCGGTGTTTGTCGCCACGCTGGTGATCGCCGCAATTTTCGTGGGAGTCGGCTATGGCTACGGGCCGATCTTCCTCTCAGTGATCGTTGCGTTCCTCAGTGCGGCGACGGTTGTTCCGCGACGGCGTACGTATCCGGTGGTCTTGATCGGATATCTGCTGTTGGTGTGGCCTGCACCGGCGGCATACGGGTGGCCGGTCAATGGCTGGCGCGTGCTCGCGGTGAGCGCTTGGCTGTGCGTCTTCGTCCTGGTGGCCGAGGGAATTCGGCAGCAGAAGGCCATCGCGGAGGCCCGGCGCCAACGGCTCGAGGTAGCCCACCGCAATGAACTTGCTCAGCGTCAACGCGAAGAGGCGCTGCGCGAACAGCGCGCAACCGAGGAGCGATTGACCATCGCCCGGGAATTGCACGACGTCCTTGCGCACAGTTTGTCGATGATCAACGTGCAGTCCTCCGTCGCTCTCGAGTTGATCGAGCGCAAGCCCGAACAAGCCGCGAGTGCGCTGATCGCGATCAAGGCTGCGAGTCGCGACGCGCTGGGTGAGGTGCACTCGCTGCTGAACTCGATTCGGGGTGGCAGCGCGTCGGCACCGACAACTCCGACGACGGGAATCGCCGACATCGAATCGCTGGTCCAGGGTGCGCGCGCTGCCGGTTCCGATGTGCAGGTCGAGCTCGGCGGACCAGTGGAGCAACTGCCCGCGGTGGTGGCTGTCGCGGCTGCGCGGATCATTCAGGAGTCGGTGACCAATGTCGTCCGCCATGCTTTCGGCGCATCGATCACCGTGTCGGTGTTCTGCACCGCCGACCAGCTGTACGTCACAATCAACAATTCACGATCCACCGTGTCGACGCGGATAGTCACCCGGTCGGGTGGTCACGGGATGATCGGGATGGCCGAACGCGCGAAGGCACTCGGCGGTGAATTGGTTGCGGGGCATACCGCCGAGGGTGGTTTCCGGGTAGCCGCCCGGCTGCCGAGCAAGATCGGTTGACACCGTTGCCGGTCTAGTTAGCCCGCAGCGGAAGTGTCGCGGTGACACGGAATTTCGTGCCGTCGAAACCCGCGGTGAAGGAACCGCCGAGCATCGCTGTGCGTTCGCGCATGCCGAGTAGGCCGTGGCCGTGGCCTGCGTCCGCTGGCGCGGGCGGGCAGGGATTCGTGACCCGTATCTCGATCTCCTCCTCGGTGACCGCGACTTCCACAACGACTGGGTATCCCGGCGCGTGGCGGGTCGCGTTGCTGAGCGCTTCCTGCACGATGCGATAGGCGGAAAGACCGAGGGCGTCGGTGACTGTTGTCGTTTCTCCTGTGCATGTCAGGGTGATGTGGGTGCCGCTCGCGCGGACCGCGTCCACCAGCTCGGGGAGGTCGCGCAGGGTCGGCTGCGGCAGCAGTGCGGCATCTCCACGCAACACCCCAAGGATCTGGCGCATTTCGCCGAGCGCGAGGGCGGCGCCCGTGCGGATGGTGTCGAGCCGGGCAATGGTGGCGGGCCCTGGTGGCGGGTCGCTGTGTTTGGCGACCTCGGCCTGGATTGCGATCACCGTCATATGGTGAGCGACGACATCGTGCAGTTCGCGCGCGATGCGGGCGCGTTCCTCCCATCGAGTGGTGAGGAGACGTTGCCGCTCGGTTGCCTCGCGTTCGCGACGCAGGTTGCTGCTGGTGACGCCGAGTGTTCGCACCGCGATCACCGTAGAGAGCACCAGTCCCGCCACCGCAGTCGCACCGAGAATCCCCACCAGCCATTCGGCGGGGCGCAGCACTAGGGCCACGCCGGTGGCGACCGCGACCGTCGCCACCCAGCCCGCAGCGGTGGTCCGTGGGCCTGCCCGCGCCGCGCCACTGGCGAGCACGACGAAATAGCCGGTGAGCATCGGATCGACCCACAACTCCGGCTGGGGTCGGGCAAGCACGGAGGCGGCAGCCACGGCACTCAGCGCCAGTGCCCAGCCGGCCATCGGGACCCGCATGGCTAGTGTTTCGGCAATGCCGATGGCCAGTGCGAGCGCGACGACCGTCCCTACGGCCAGGTCCGTGTCGGCCAACGTGGTCGAAAGCACAGCGACGAACCCGGCCACGCCCGCCGCGACGCTCAGGCGCACCCATTGCCGCCGACCCAGCCGAGGAGGCCAGGAGTCCAGCATTCGGGCAGCGAGTGTTTCCATGCCCACGCGATTGGATCGACGGTTCCTGAAGTGGCCGACAGCCGGAGTGAACGCGAATTTCAGGGAAGCTCCGTTCGGGTGCGCTGGGTGGTGGCGACGAGACCGAGATCGAAATCGCCGGAACGGAATTCGGGTCGCGACAGGATGTCGGTGTGGAAGCTCGCGCTGGTGGTGAGGCCGTGGCCCTCCAGTACGAGCTCGTCGAGAGCGCGGATCATGCGGTCGATCGCGGCGGGTCGGTCCGCGGCCCAGACGATGACCTTCGCCAGTAGCGCGTCGTAGTACGGCGACACCGTCACGCCCGGCTCGAGGTGGCTGTCGACCCGCACCCAGGGCCCGGCAGGCGGGCGATAGCGGGTGACCTGCCCGGTCGTCGGTGCGAAATCGCGCGCCGGATCCTCGGCGTTGATCCGGCATTCGATCGCGTGCCCACGTACGACGACGTCGGATTGCCCGAAGCTCAGGGGTTGTCCCTGGGCTATCCGCAGTTGCTCGGCGACCAGGTCGATCCCGCACACAATTTCGGTGACCGGATGCTCCACCTGCAGGCGTGCGTTCATTTCCATGAACCAGAAGCCACCGTCACGGTCGAGCAGGAACTCCATCGTCCCGGCCCCTTCGTACCCGACCGAGCGGGCTCCCGCGACGGCCGCGGCACCGATCGCCGCGCGGGTGGCGTCGTCGAGCGCGGGCGACGGTGATTCCTCGAGCAGCTTCTGATGCCGGCGCTGCACCGAGCAGTCCCGTTCGCCGAGATGCACGATATTGCCGTGGCGGTCGCCGAGGATCTGCACCTCGATATGGCGGGCGCCCTCGAGGTAGCGCTCGATGTAGAGGCTGCCGTCACCGAAGGCGAGGGCGGCCTCGGTCTGGGTGCGGCGGTAGGCGTCCTCGATCTCGGCACGCTCGCGGACCACCCGCATACCGCGGCCACCGCCACCGGCCGCCGCCTTGAGGATCACCGGGTAGCCGATCTCCTCGGCGACCCGTTCGGCCTCTTCGGCACCGGTCAGCACCGACGTGGTCCCCGGCAGCAGTGGCAGACCGGCCGCGCTCATCAGCGCCCGGGTCACCGCCTTGTCGGCCAGCGCGGTCATCGTCTCCGGCGACGGCCCGACGAAGATCAGGTTCTCCTCGGCGCACACCGAGGCGAAATCCGCGTTTTCCGAGAGGAATCCGTAGCCGGGGTGGACCGCGTCGGCACCTGTGCGCAGAGCCGCGCCGATGACGTTGGGGATGTTGAGGTAGCTGCGACCGGGCTCCGGCGGGCCGATGCACACCGCGTCGTCGGCCAGTTGCATGGCGATCGAATCCGCGTCGGCGGTCGAATACACCACCACGCTGCGCAATCCGAGTTCCCGGCAGGCCCGCACCACGCGCAGCGCGATCTCACCCCGGTTGGCGACCAGAACCGTCTTGATCGGCCGTTCGGGATCGGTCACCGGGCTCATGACGCGATCTCCATCGGGGCCGACTCGTCGGGCTCGAGCAGGATCAGCTGCTGGCCGTACTCGACGACGTCACCGTCTTCGGGCAGGATCCGCACCACCCGTCCCGGACCGGGTGCGGTGATGCGGTTCATCAGCTTCATCGCCTCGACGATCGCGACCACCTGCCCCTCCTCCACGAAGTCGCCGGGGGAGACGAACGGGTCGGCTCCGGGCTCAGGGCTGCGGAAGAAGTGCCCGACCAGGGGCGACTCGATCGCGACGGCGCCGGATTCCGGCGCCGGGCTCACCGCTTCGACGGTGACGACCGGGACCGGCGCCGCGGTCACGCTCGCCGGACCGTCCGGCCATTCCATCTCCAGGTCGAATTCGCCCGCCCGCACGCGCAGCCGGCGTGGCCGGGGGTTCAGGTCGGCGACCAGGCCCCGTACCTCATCGATCATGTGGCTCAACGATTTGTCTGTGGTCATCGGTTTGTCTCCCAGGTGTGTCACGAGCCGAACTTCCGGAACTTGCGGTACCTGGCCTCGATCAGGTCGGGGCCGGGCACGGTGGACAGCGCGGTGAGCGCGTTCGACAGGGCCGCACGCAGATCGCCCGCCATCCGCACGATGTCGGGTCCGCCCTCGGCGTCCTCGGGGATGACCCCGTCGACCACGCCGAGCGACAGCAGATCCGCCGCCGTGAGTTTCAGCGCTTCGGCGGCCGTGTTCGCCGCCGCGCGGTCGCCCCAGAGGATCGCGGCGCACCCCTCCGGGCTGATGACGGAGTAGTAGGAGTTCTCGAACATCAGCACGGTGTCGGCGACGCCGAGCGCCAGCGCCCCACCGCTGCCGCCCTCGCCGGTCACCACGGTGACGATCGGCGCCGGGAGCCTGCTCGATTCCATGATGGCGCGCGCGATGGCGCCCGCCTGCCCGCGTTCCTCCGCACCCACACCGGGATAGGCGCCCGGCGTATCGATCAGGGTGACGATCGGCATCCCGAATTTCGCCGCGTGACGCATCAGCCGCAGCGCCTTGCGGTATCCCTCGGGTTCGGGCATGCCGAAGTTCCTGGCGATGGATTCCCTGGTGTCGCTGCCCTTTTCGTGGCCGATGAGCATGACCGCGCGGCCGCCGAGGGTGGCGAGCCCGCCGACGAGGGCCGAGCTGTCGGCGAACATGCGATCACCGCGCAATTCGACGAAGGTGTCGAAGGCGACCGCCGCGAAACTCAGCGTGGTCGGGCGGGCCTGATCCCGCGCGACCTTCACCACTGTCGCCGCCGGGCGCGGGGACACCTGCGCGGGGTCGGTGACGGTGACCGGTGGGAGCAGCGGGCCCAGCGGTGTGTCGGGTGCGTGTGCGGTGAGGACTTTCGCCAGATACGCGCGCAGCTGTGCGCGCGGGACCACCGCGTCGATCAGCCCGTGTGCCAGCAGGAATTCGGCCGTCTGGAAGCCGGGCGGCAGGTCCTCGCCGATGGTCTGGCTGATCACGCCCGGCCCGGCGAACCCGATCAGCGCGCCGGGCTCGGCGACGAGCACATCGCCGAGCATGGCGAACGAGGCGGTGACACCACCGAAGGTGGGGTCGGTGAGCAGGCACACCACGAGCAGCCCGGCCTCGTGCAGACGGCCGATCGCCTGGCTCGTCTTGGCCATCTGCATCAGCGACAGGCTGCCCTCCTGCATCCGCGCGCCACCCGATGCGCAGCACAGCAGTAGCGGAAGCCGTTGGGCGAGTGCGAGTTCGGCGGCGCGCGTGATGACCTCGCCGACGGCCGAACCCATCGAGCCGCCCATGAAGCCGAATTCCATCGCCGCGACGACCAGACGCCTGCCGTCGAGGGTGCCGATACCGAACACGGCGGCGTCGTATTCGCCGGTCTTGGCGCGGGCCTGCGCGAGCCGTTGCCGGTAGGACTTGTCGTCCCGGAAATCGAGCACGTCGCGCGTTTCGATGTCGTCGTAACTGCCCGGGGTCCAGGAGTTCTCGTCGAGCAGCAGGGCCAGCCGCCGGTGCGCGCCGATGCGCAGGTGGTGGCCGCAGCGGGTGCAGACCCGCAGGTTGCGTTCCAGCTGGGGTTTGTACTGGTATTCGGCGCAGGACGGGCATTTGGTCCAGGTGGTGTCCTGGTCGGTGCCCTGCCTGCCGATGGTGTCGATCACTTCGGTCATCGGAACTCTCCGTTCGGCTCTGACTTGTCGATCTGTTCGGCCAGGAACGCCCGCAGCGCGTCGGCGACGGGGCCGGGCGCTTCCGCGTGCACGGCATGGCCGGTACCGGGAACGAACACGTGCGAGCCGTCGGCAAGCAGCCCGAGCGCGCGCCGCACGTGTTCGTCGGTCATGAGCGCGCCGGTGCGCTCGTCGCCCTGGACGAGCAACACCGGACACCGCAGTCGCGACATCAGCTCGTCGGGGTCTTGTTCGCGCTGGTTGCGACCCTCCACCCAGCGTTGATTCAGTTCCGGATCGGCCATGCGCAGCGATACGGCGATCGAACGCATCGCCTGATTGGGGACCGCGTAGCCGAGCATCGCCGCGCGCTGGGAATCGTTGAGCCGGTACAGCGCCGAGTCGACGATCACCACCGCCCGCACCAGATCGGGGCGGGCGGCGGCGACCATGGCGGCGATCCAGCCGCCCATCGAATGCCCGAACAGCACCACCGGGGCGCCGATGCGCTCGGTGACGAACTGTTCGACATCGGCGGCGAAGTCGGCCAGCGCGTAATGGCCTGCCACCCAGTCGGATCGGCCGTGCCCGCGCAGATCCGGTGCGTAGACGTCCCAACCGGGGCCGAGCGATCGGACGAGCGGCCGGAAGGTCTGCCACCGTGCGCCCAGCCCGTGCAGCATGCACAGCGACGGCCTGATGTCACCACTGACGTGGGCGTATTCGAGCGTCGCCGCACTCGTGCGAAACCGGCCCGTCTCGATCGGGCCCACGGCAGGGCGCATCCCTCAGCCCGCCCAGACCAGGGTCATCCCGGCGTACTTCCACTTGCTCGTCTCGATGGCAAGCAGCAAGACGTTGTCGCCCGTCCTCAACCGGCCCGCGCGCGCTGCCTCGTCCAGGGCGAGGGGAACAGCGGCCGAACCGGTGGCGCCGACCCGTTCGATGTTCTCGTAGATCTTGTCGCGCAGGGCCAGCCACTCGTCGGTGAGCAGACCGGCCGCCTCCAGCTCACTGGTCATGTAGCCGGCGTTGCCCTCGGGGACGACCCACAGGGCGATGTCCTCGGCCTTCACTCCGCTGATCTCGAGCATCTCGCGCAGCGAGCGGGTGATCATGTGCGGGATGAACTTTCCCGACTCCACGACGTCGACCTTCAGCTCCATCAGGCGCTTGGCCAGCACCTGCTTGTGCAGTGGGGCGTGCGTCGACCCGCCGATCACCTGCATGCCCGGCTTCTTGGTGCCGCCCATCGTGACGATCGAGGAACCGAGTACCCCGGCCCGGGTCTGCGGGTCGGCCGGTTCGGCGCGCAGCACGAGCGCACCCGCACCGTCACCGAAGGTGTAGGCCACCAGCCGATCCCGCATGCGGATCCGCTCCGGGTCGATGCCGCGATACATCGGGACGAGCAGGGGCGAGATGGCCTCGCTGCCGATCACCAGGGCGGTCCGGTGCGTGCCGCGCTCGAGGTAGCCGCGCGCCACATCGGCGGCCTCCACGAAACCCGCACAGCCGGAACGGACTTCGATGGTGGTGCATTCGGCGATCCCGAGGTGTTCCTGCACGAACGTCACCGCGGGCGGCAGCAGGTATTCGGGGCTGGCCGTCGACATGACGATCAGATCCACCTCACCCGCCTCGATGCCCGCCCGCTCGAGCGCCGCGGTCGCGGCGCCCGCGGCCATCTGGGAGTTGGTCACCAGGTGTTCGCCGGTGTCGGGATCGATCATCCAGTGCCGCTCCTTGACCTGGATGCCGTCGAGAATGTCCTCGGGTACGGGACCGAGCAGTGCTTCGATCTGCTTGTTGTCGATCGGGTCGCCGTGCAGGTAACTGCCCGTGCCGACCACCTCGGCCGTGAATTCCGGTGTTGCCATAACGCTTGTAGTCCTTTGTGTTCGGATGCTCAGTCGGTCAGCGGCGCGAGCACGATGCTGATGTGGGTACCGCCCAGTGACGAGCTATTCACCAGGGCCACGCCCCGATCGGGCCGGTCACAGGTGGCCAGTGCGGCGGCGAGCAGCCCGCCCGCACCGAGTTGTTCGCCGAGCGCCCGTTTGGCGGCGATGCGCCGCGGGGCGTTGTCGCCGAAAAGCCGGTGCAGGGCCTGGTTCTCGGGCTCGTCGAAGGCGGGCAGGCCGACCTCGTTGGTCCACACCTCGGCGATATCGCCCGGTCTCAGACCCGCGGCGTCGAGTGCGGCGCGCATGGCGCGTTCCACAGCGGCGCCGGTCGGATCGGTGCGCCCCACACCGCGCGCGTCCGATGCGGTGGCATGTCCGAGTACCTCGGCGTACACGGTGGCGCCCCGGCGAACGGCGTTGTCGTACCGCTCGAGCATCACCGCGGCACCGCCCTCGGCGAGGGCGAACGTGTCGTGCGGGCCCATGGGCAGGCCGAGCCTGCGGTAGCCACGCACCACGAGCGGGGTGAGGGTGTCGGCGGCAGTGGCCAGGATCGCGGTCGCGCGGCCGAGCGAGACCATGTCGTAGCCGTAGCAGAGCGCGTTCGCGCCCGCCGCGTGTCCGGACGTCACCGTCGAGGTGGGCCCGAGCGCGCCGAGCAGCGTGGCGACACTGCCCGCCGCCGCGTTGTACACGGTGTTGGGGAACACGGCCGGGTTCGCCGCCGCCACCCCTTCCGCGCGCAGCGGGCGCACGAACTGCTCCATCGCCTCCATCGGACCGAGCCCGGTGCCGAAGACCACGCCGACCCGGTCGGGGTCGTCGGCGATCAGATCGGCACCCGCCTCGGCCAGCGCCCGGCTCGCCGCGAAGGTCGACAGCAGGCCGAGCCGGTCCATCCGCCTGGCCTCCCGCCTGGTCAGATGGTCGCTGGGATCGGTGTCGATCAGACCCAGCCGCACACCGTCGTCGACCTGGGTGCAGTCACGGCCTTCGGTGACCGCGCGCAAGGCCGCCCGCACATCGAGGCCGGCGGCACCGACGGCTCCCGTCCCCGTCACCACCACGCGCGAACGCTCGACGCGGGTCGGCTCGGCGGCGCGTTCGGAGAACACCACACTCGCGTTGGCACCCGCGAAAGCGAAGTTGTTCGAGATCGCATGGTCGATCTTGCCGACCCGCGGGGACACCGGGATGTGGTCGAGCACGCATTCCGGGTCGGCCCGAACGAGATTGGCGGTCGGCGGCAGCACGCCGTTGCGCAACGCGCCGACGGTGATGATCGCCTCGACCGCACCCGCCGCGCCGAGCAGGTGCCCGATCATCGACTTGGAACTGCTCACCGGCACGGTATCGGCGGCGTCGCCGAGCGCGAGCCGGGTGGCCTTGGCCTCGGCGCTGTCGTTGCGTGGTGTGCCGGTGCCGTGGCTATTGACGTAGCCGATGTCGCTGTCGTGCAACCCGGCCCATTCGATGGCCGAACGGATGGCCCGCGCGGCGCCGGTGCCGTCGGGGCGCGGTGCGGTCGGGTGGTAGCCGTCGGCGGACAGCCCGTAGCCGCGGATCACACACAGCGGCTCCACCTCGGCCGCGGCAGCCAGCTCGGCGCTGGTCAGGACGAGCATGCCGCTGCCCTCACCGAGCGAGAGCCCGGTTCGCTTGTCCTGGTACGGCGCCGCCGGTGTCGGCGACAGCGAACCGAGCGAGTTGAATCCCGCGTAGGCCACGTCGGACAGGGCGTCGGTGCCGCCGGCCAGCACCATGTCGGCCCGCCCGAGCGCGATCAGATCGGCGGCGTAGCCGATCGCGTTCGCCCCCGCGGCGCAGGCGGTGTTCACCGAGAACACCGGACCGGCGCACTGGAAATGCGCCGCCAGCGATTCGGCGATGGCCTGCGGCGGACCGAACATGGCGAGTTCGGGGGTGCCGGCGCCGACACCGTCGTCACCGAGCCACTCGAGGGTGCTGAGCAGGCCCGCGTTGCAGGTGCCGAGCACGATGGCCCGGTCGTGCGGCGCCACCTCGGCGACCAGGGCGCCCGCCGCCTCCATCGCCTCGGTGGCGGCGGCGAACGCGAAATCGAAAGCGCGGTCCCGGAATCCGCCTACTTCGTCGGCGATCGGTGAGGGTGCGACGGGGGAGCGGACCTCACCGCCGATCCGGGTGTTGTAGTCCGACATGGGCAGGTGCTCGACCGGGTCGATCGCGACATGACCGGCACGTACGCCGTCCCACAGCGCCTTGGCCGTATCGCCTTGCGAGGTGACGGCGCCGACAGCGACGACGACCACCGTTCGCAGGGACATGTGCTGGGTTTCTCTCGTCTTCACCGTGCACTCCTGTTCGTGGTTCCAGCGGGCTCTACAGGCGCCGCAGAGCCAGCGCCGCGGCCTGGCCCGACAGTCCCCGGCCCAGCGCGAGGCTGTAGTCCGCGCGCAGTTCGCGTGCCGTACCGGGCACCCAGTCCAGGTCGCACCGCGGCGCCGCGGTGGACAGATTCAAGGTCGGCGTCACGGTGGCCTCGCGCAGCGCCATCGCCGCCAGCGCCACATTCAAAGGGCCTGCGGCGGAGAGTAATTGGCCGAGTGCGGGCTGCACGCTGCTGGCCGCGACGGTGTCGGCCCCGGCGCCGAGCGCGGCCCGCAAAGCCCGCGCCTCGGCCAGATCGGCCCGGATCACCGCCGCGCCGTCGGTGGCCACATAGCCGATCTCGGTGCCCGCGACACCCGCCTCGCGCATGGCCGATGCCAGGGCGTTGCGCAGGCCGGTGCCGTCGCCCCAGATCTCGCCGGGCGTCACCGGATCCGAGCCACCGCCGAAACCGACGATCTCGGCGTACGGTTCGATCCCGCGGGCCACCGCGGTGTCGTAGTCCTCCAGCACGAGCATGCACGCGCCTTCGCCGAGGACGGTTCCGGTGGCGTCGCGGTCGTACGGGCGCACCGCACCCGCCTCGTTGCGGTCGGTGAGCAGGTCGAGCCGGTCCAGTTTCGACATGCACCACCAGGAGACGCCGTCGTCGAAACCACCCGCGACGGCGACCGTGGTCTCCCCGCGTGCGATGGCCCGGTAGGCATTGCCGATCGCGCTGATGCCCGCGTCGCCCGCCCCGGAGAGAAAAGCGCTCGGCCCGGCGAAGCCGAATTCCTCGGAGAGGAAGAACAATTCGGCCGAGGGCAGCCCTTCGACGAAGAACAGCGGGTACATCCGGGCCGCCTCGTGCCCCAACCGGGTCGGGTCGATCCGGCCGTCGGGCCCGCACGCCTCGACGGTCGCGTCGAGAATGTGCAGGGGATCGGAGATCTGGTTCTCGCTGGCGAGGAAGACACCGACCGAGTCGTTGCCCGAGGTGGCCGGGTCGATGCGCGCCTCCTCGGTGGCCAGCCGGACCGCGGCGTGCGCCAGCTGGTTGGCGCGCGTCATCAGCCGCAGTGACTTGCGGTTACGAACAAAGGGTTTCGCGTCGAAGTCGGTGATCTCGGCGCCGAATCGGGTGCGCAGCGAGGAGGGGTCGTAGGCGGTGATCGGGCGCACCGCGCTGCGCCCGGCCACCAGTTCCTTCCAGGTCTGGGTGAATCCGGTACCCAGGGGCGACACCACACCGATGCCGCTGATGACAACGCGATTCATGAGATTTCCCTCTCTGGACCCGCGTCACGGGTCATGGTGAGCTCCCGCGCGAGGACGACCACCGCGTCGGCCCGGGTGATGCGCCCGGTGAGGCGAGCCACCGTGCTGTCGAGTCGGCGGATGTCGACCGCCACGTGCAGCTGGTCGCCGGGGCGCACATAGTGGCGGAACTGCACCCGCCGCGCGCCGGTGAGCCGCCACCGGCCACCGTCCCGGCCGAGCAACACATCGGCCAGGTTCGCCATGCCGTGCAGCATGAGCACCCCGGGCAGTACCGGGAACCGCTGGAAATGGGTGTCGAACACGGGCAGGGTGTTGGGTACGTTCGCGAGGGCACTGGCACCCGCACCGGGCCGCAACTCGACGACGCGGTCCAGGCGCAGGCCGCCGGCCACGGCCAGGGCGTCGGGCGGCACCGGCGACCCGGCGCCGACATCCGTGCTCGGCACGGTCACCGCGGGCGTACTCATGGCGCCTGCACCACGAGTGAGGCGTTCGTGCCACCGAATGCGAACGAATTGACCAGCGCCACCGAGACATCGGCCTTTCTGGCCTGGTTCGGGACGTAATCCAGGTCGAGCTTGGGGTCCGGGTGCGTGTAGTTGATGGTCGGCGAGACCAGCCCCTCGGTGATCCCCCCGAGCGCGGCGAGCACATTGAGCGCACCCGCCCCGGCGGTGAGATGCCCGGTCATGGACTTCGGCGAGGTGACGAGCAATTCGTAGGCGTGCGCACCGAAAACGTGTTTGACGGCGGCGGTTTCGGAGACGTCGTTGCCCGGCGTGCTCGTCCCGTGCGCGTACACACAATCGACCTCGGTGCCCGCCACCCCCGCGTCGGCCAGCGCGTCGGCCATGGCGGTGATCGACCCGCCACCGTCGGGCGGGGAATCGGTGATCCGGTACGCGTTCATCGTCGAGGCGTAACCGGTGAGCCGCGCCAGAATCCGGGCGCCGCGTGCCTCGGCGATGCGCCGTTCCTCCAGCACGAGCAGCACCGAACCCTCACCGAGCACGAAACCGTCGCGCTCGGCGTCGAACGGTTTCGAGGCCTCGGTCGGATTGTCGTTGTAGCGGGTGGTGAGCGCACCGAGCAGCGAGAATCCGGCGACATCGAGCCAGGTGGTGAGCGAGTCCTGGCCGCCGGCGACCGCCATGGTGATCTCGCCCGCCTGGATCCGGCGCATCGCCTCACCCACGGCATGGGTCGCCGACGTGCACGCGGTGCTGATCCCGCTGATCGGACCACGGCATCGGCCCACCTCGGCGATGGCCATCAGGTCGACACCCTGATCGCAGCGCCACGTGCTGTCGGTGCTGCGGCGATGGATCACCGCACCGTCGCTGGTGCGCCGGGTGAGCCCGATCTCGGCGAACTCCTGCGGCTCGGGCCTGCCGACGTGGCCACCGACGAAAACGCCACGGGCGGCCTCGTCGTGCGAGCCGATATTGCCCGCCTGGGCCAGCGCCTGTGCCGCGGCGACGACACCGAAACCGCCGGACCGACTGAGCAGATCCCAGCGCTGGGTGGTCAAGAGCTCGGGCGCGGGGCTGAAGCCACGCACCATCCCGGCGATCTGGACTTCGAAGGTGCTCGGATCGAACGTCTCGATCCGGCCCACTCCGCTGCGCCCGGCGGCCAGCGCCGACCACGTGTCCGGTGCGGTGTTTCCCACGGGGGTGACGGCCCCGATACCGGTGATGACGACCTCGTTGTTCATGATCGGACCCCGCTTCGCAATAGTTCTTCGCGCATCCGCACCGACGCCGCGTCCTCGAGCATGTCGGCGTCGACCAGGCCGCACATGAGGTCGTCGACCTCGAAGACGACGCTCTCGCCCACGAGCAGCCGGCCCCCGGCCACGATGGTGTCGCCCCTGGACAGGATTTCGACGGAGGCGACGACGTCGTCGCCGGGCACGATGGCGGACCGGGTCGTCATGGCGCCGACCGACAGCAGCACCGCCCGCTGCCGCCGCTCGGTGCTGAGATAGATCAGCCAGGCCAGACTCTGGGCGAGCACCTCCAGCTGGATCGACAGCGGCATCAGCGAGCCGAAAGCCGTTGTCGACCAGTAACTCTCACTCGAACTCGTCCGCTTGACCGCCTCGACCCGCGCCCAGGGTTCGATGGTGTCGATGCGGTCGACGAGATGGAACCGCACGGGTCAACTCGCCGCGACGGTGTGTTTGGACACCATGTCCGCGAGATTGCGCACGGTGAACAGACCCATCACGTCCTCGGCGCCGAGCTTGCCGCTGAGTTCGGCCGGGTCGATCTGGGGCATCACCTTGTGCAACTGCTCGAGGCCGAGGTCGGAGACCATTCCGTCGTCGGTGCCGAATTGCTCGTCCGGGATACCGCCCTGGATTCGCTCGCTCAGCTGGGTGGTCGTGATCTTGACGCCCAGGCGGCGTTCGATTCGGAAAAGAATGTCGAGCAGATCGATCGACTCGGCGCCGACCTCACCGAACAGGGTGGCATCGGCTTCGACCTCGTCGATGTCCAAAGCGACTGCCTCGGCGACGATTTCGCGGACGGTATCGATAACGCTGATTTCGGACATGCTGGTTTCCTCCATCTGGAAGTGGTCGGATCGGGGTGGAGCGGGGGTGCCGGCTAGCGGCGCGCGGTCTTCTTGAGCGGTTTGCCGGTCAGTAGCGTCCCGGCGACCATGCCGTCGACCGGGACGAGCGCGCCGGACAGATGCCGGTTGCCGGGCGCGGCGAGGTAGGACACCAGGTCGGCCACCTCGTCGACGGTGGTCGCACCCGAAATGGGCACTTGCCCGATGACGGAGTCGCCACCGTCACCACTGAGAACGTCGGCGATCATCTCGGTCTCCACGAAGCCGGGCAGCACCGCGTTGACCCGGATGCCGAAACGGGCGAACTCGAGCGCCGATGCCCGGGTGAAGGAGTTGATCGCCGCCTTGGACGCCGCGTAGCTGGACGCACCGAACCAGGCGCGTTCGCCCATCACCGAGGAGATGTTGACGATGGCCGCGCCGTCGCTCTGGGCGAGCGCGCCGCAGGCTGCCCGCGTGCCGTTGAACACGCCGCCGAAGTTGACCCGCATGACCTCGAGCCAATCGCTCTCCGACATTTTCATGATCAATTCGTTGCGCGTGATACCCGAATTGTTTACGAGGATATCGAGTTTCCCGGCGTAGCTCAGTACGTGTTCGACAACAGATTCGGCGGTACTGTAGGTGGAAATATCACCCTGCACGGTGAACGCCATTCCGCCACTGTTTTCGATCTCGGTGACGACTTCCTTAGCGGCTTGTTCGTTACGAAAATAATTGACAGCCACAATGGCGCCGTCTGCAGCCAGGCGGCTGCAGACGGCTCGCCCTATTCCGCCTGATCCGCCGGTGACCAACGCAACTCGGCCTATATGAATTGCTGACATCAAGTACCTCCCCAGGGGGTCAGCAGGGAAGTGGTCAACAGTCCGACTCAGACCATCTCATACGCAACTTCCGAAACTGATCATCCGGCAGCTAAACGCCAGGTGCAAGCCGTGTAATCGTGTTTTACATCACAATAGCTAGCGGCTATTGACGGTCGAGGGGCTTCTTGTTACGGGGCTTGCAGATTGCTTTCAAGCGGACTTCGAACCGCAAGTTGCGAGTCTTTCGGTTGCAAATTGGCGAGACGGAATCATTGTTAACAGGAGATTAGGGTTGGATTGCCTCGGCTGGAGATGATACCGACTGGTCGGGCGTTGCAATGGGACTATTTCTCGGTATACCGATATTCGAGTTTGTTTGCGGGGTGACTGTGCATAGAATCGGGCCGTCGCGTTTTGGTGATCGTTCGACATTTCACCAATTCGTACAAGTAGCTGACACTGCAACGTTCGGTGGATCCCTGATCTGCCTTCAGGGGAGGAGCCGCATGATATCCACCGCTTTCTTATTTCCGGGCCAGGGCTCACAACGAGTCGGCATGGGCCACGACCTCGCCCAGGCCTACCCCGACCTGGTCGCACCGCTGTTCCGGACCGCCGACGAGGTGCTCGGCTTCGAGCTGTCCCAGCTGTGCTGGAACGGGCCGGAGGACCGGCTCGCACGCACCGACATCACCCAGCCCGCGATCTTCGTCGCCAGCCTGGCCGCCTACCACGTGCTGTCCAAACTCGTTCCCGTACCGGTGGTTGTCGCCGGCCACAGCCTCGGCGAGTACACCGCCCTGGTCGCGGCGGGCGTACTCGAGTGGACCGACGCGTTGCGCCTGGTCCGGCGGCGTGGCGAACTCATGGCGCGGGTCAACGAATCGAATCCCGGTGCGATGGCGGCCGCTCTCGGGCTGTCGAGTGACACGGTCGAGTGCCTCTGTGCCGAAGTGCGCGAGCAGACCGGCACTGTCGTCGAGGTCGCGAACTACAACGCCGAGGACCAGACCGTGGTGTCGGGCAGCGAGGCCGGTGTGACCGAGTTCACCACCAGGGCAACGCGACTCGGCGTCGAGGGGGCGAAGGTGAAGCGGCTCGCGGTCGGCGCGCCCTTCCACAGCTCGATGATGGCCCCGGTCGAGGCGGAGTTCGCGGCCGATCTCGCCGGGGTCCGGTTCGCCGATCCGGTGATCCCGCTCGTCGCGAATGTCACCGCGGCGCGGGTGCATTCGGGTGAGCAGGCGCGTGCGGGGCTACGGGCACAGCTCGCGGGATCGGTGCGCTGGAGTCAGAGTCTGCGCGCTGTGAGGGAATTCGGTGTCGAGGCGTTCGTCGAGGTGGGCCCGGGACGGGTGCTCACGGGATTGTGCAAACGCGCGTACCCCGAGGTGGCGAGCTATTCCGCGGGGGACCGGCGGCGCATCCGCGCGGTGGCCGACGAGGTGGGCGGTGTGTTCCCGGTCGAAGCCGTGGGCTGAACAGCCGCCCTGCGCTGTTCGATCTCACCCCAGAACTCGACGGACAGGGCTTCGTAGCGGATGCCGAACTCGAGCACGAGCAGCTCGTTGGAATCGCTGGCCGGATCACCGGAGAGCGAATCATGGGCGGCCAGATAGCGATCGAGCCGTTTCTGATGCGCCTGCTTCTCCCCGGCGGCGACCTCGACCACGTCGTCGGGGGAGGACAGGCTGCCGAAGTACAGCTTGAGCAATCCGCTGTCGCGCAGTTCGTGCGTGCGCTTGTCCTGCCCGGTGGTGAGCCAGTCCTCGAGTTCGGTGCGGCCCGCGTCGGTGATGGTGTAGATCCGGCGGCGGCGACCGGTGGTCTCCTGATAGCCGGACAGCAGCCCCTCTTCGACGAGGCGTTCCGGTTCGGCGTAGATCTGGGAATGGGGGAACGACCAGAAGAACCCGATCGAGCGATCGACCTGCTTCTTGATGTCGAACGGAGTGCAGGGTCCGGTGCGGGCGACCAAGCTGAGGACCAGATAGGACGTCGGGCTGAGCTTCCTGTCGGCCAAGCAGCTCACTCCTCTGGTAGCGGGTGACAACATCCTGGGTGAGAAACAGGAATGTTTCATTATTTGAGCCGGATATCGCGATCCGCACTATACGTTTCGGACTATGGGCTGTCAAAGGCTGCTCGCAGTCGTCCGCCGTGCGACGACAGCGTCACACGGCGGACGAAGGCTCAGGCGACCAGCGGTTTCAGTGCCTCGCCTGCCATCTCGAGAACGCCGGGATGGTGGCCGTTGGCGACCATATTGATGATGAGGCCGTCGACGCCGTGGACGAGGACGCGGTCGGAGATCTGCTCGGCGACCTGCTTCGGCGTTCCGACGAACAACTTGCCCGCCATCGAGGCACGCACCCGCTCGACCTTCGCCCGTTCGCCCACGCGTGCGGCGAACATGTCGTCGATGAGCTGTTCGGCGCGGTCGGCGTTCTCGTCCATCACGACGAAGGCGAGGTAGCTGACGTCGAGGGTCGACCGGTCGCGCCCGGCCTCGGCGCAGCGCTGGTCGAGAGCGGCCATCTTGCGCGGCAGCTCGTCGGTCTCGCAGCCGATGCTGAGATGGTCGGCGTGCCGCGCCGCCAGGGCGAAGGTCTTCTTCTCGCCCGCACCGCCGAGCATGATCGGCACGTCGTCGCGCATGCGTGGTTCGTTGATGACGTTCGCGACGCGATACCAGGTGCCCTCGAAGCTCGGGCGTTGTCCGCGGAACATCGGTGCGATGATCTGCAGTGCCTCGTCCAGCTTGGTGAACCGGTCGGTGAAGGTGCCGAATTCGTAACCGTAGGCGAGGTGTTCGAGCTCGAACCAGCCCGCGCCGATACCGAGCATCGCCCGGCCCCGGCTGATCACGTCGAGGGTGGTGACGATCTTGGCGAGCAGCGCCGGATTGCGGTAGGTGTTGCCGGTGACCATGGTGGAGAGCCGGATGTTCTCGGTGACGGCGGCGATCGCGCCCAGCGTGGTGTAGGCCTCGAGCGTCGGGCCGTTCGGCGGGCCGAAACGCTGATAGAAGTGGTCGGTCAGGAACAGAGTGTCGAATCCGGCCTTCTCCGCCGCCAGCGCCTGCGCGACGATGGCGGGGAACAGTTCGTCGACCGGTGCGCCGAAATTGAAGTCGGGCATCTGGAAACCGAGGCGGACAATGCCCCGGCCGGCGGGTACGGACATGTCAGACATCCCTTCGGAGCAGGGCGCGGCGGGCGAGGGCCGACACCCCGAGTGTCACGGTTATCACGATCGCCAGCCGGGGCCAGCCGCCGAGCGCGCCGATGAGTTCGGCTGAGGCATCGGCACTTTGGGAGAGCTTGCCGACCACGGCACTGGGTGCCTGCAGGGTCGCCAGCTTGTGCAGCTCGCCGAACGCCGTCGCCGACGCCGCCTCGGGCAGCACCACGTGCGCGGCCGCCGCGGCAACCGCCCCGGCCGAGCTGCGCATCAGGATGCCGAGCGCCGCCCCGAACAGGGCCACCGCCGGGAACACGCAGACGATGCCGAGCAAGCCCGGGAACGCGTCACCCGCGGCGTATTTCGAGCTGTCGATGGCGAAGATGCCGACCAGGTAGGTGAGCGTGGTGGCCGCGATGCCAAGGGTCGTGCTCACCGCGGTGGCGGTGAGCATCTTCGCCCCGAACACGACGTCGCGTTGCGGTGTCGCCGCCAGGACCGAGCGGATGGTTCCGGAGGTGTACTCGGTGGAGGTGACCAGCGCACCCCAGGCGCCGATGAGTGCGATGGGCAGGGTCATGGCGGTGAAGGCGCCGCCGATCACGGTGTCGGTGGTCTCGAGGCTGTCGGACAGGCCGACCAGTGCCGCCGACACCGGGCCGATCAGCAGTGCCAGGATGGGCAGCAGGAGCAGCGCCCTCGACGACCGGATCTTGATCAACTCCGAGATCACCTGGTACCGCATCACCTCCCAGGGCGGCGCCGAGCGGTTCGGGGTGGCGGTGGTGCTGGTCACGATGGTGGTACTCATGCCGACTCCTGCAGTGTTTCGCTGTCCTGGAAGGTGTGCCGACCGGAGACCAGCCGGGTGAAGACCTCTTCGACCGTCGCGGTGACCGGCGTCAGCTCGTCGAGGGCGATGTCGTGGGTGGCCGCGAGGCGCCAGATCTCGCGTGCGGTCACCCCGCGCACGGTGCCGGTGTCGCCCCGGATCTCGATGCGGTCGCCGAGCACGGCGGCCAGCCGGGTCAGCTCGTCCCCGCGCACCCGCACCCGTGGTTCGGCATTGGCGACGAAGTCGGCGGTCGGCTCGTCGGCGACGATCTTGCCCCGGCTGATCACCAGCAGGTGATCGGCGACCAGCTCGGTCTCGCTCATCATGTGGCTCGACAGCAGCACCGTGCGGCCCTCGTCGGCCATGGCCCGCAGGGTCTGGCGGATCCAGCGGATGCCCTCGGTGTCCAAACCGTTGACGGGTTCGTCGAGGATCAGTACGGCGGGGTCGCCGAGCAGGGCGGCGGCCACGCCGAGGCGCTGGCGCATGCCGAGCGAGAAGCCTTTCACCCGCATCCCGGCCACGTCGGCGAGCCCGACCCGCTCGAGCACCTCGTCGACCCGCGTGCGTGGGATGCCGTTGCTCGCCGCGAGGAAGGCCAGATGATAAGCGGCGGTGCGTGATCCGAGCACATCGCTCGCATCGAGCAGGGCACCGACGGTGTGCAGCGGGAATCGTAGGTCGCGATAGTCCTGGCCGAGCACCGTCGCCGTACCGGAGGTGGGCGTGTCGAGCCCGAGTATGCAGCGCATCGCGGTCGACTTGCCCGAACCGTTGGGGCCGAGGAACCCCGTGACCCGACCTGGTTCGACGGTGAAGCTCAGGTTGTCGATGGCGCGAGTCCTGCCGTAGAACTTGGTCAAGTTACGTGCTTGGATCATGCTTTCGAGCGTATTGAGCAGGCATTTCGGCCACATCCATCCCGGGAGCCAACTGCGCGGGTAGTCCTCGAGAGGGATGCGGCGCTGCCCGGTGCGTTCGCGCGGTGGCGATTACGCTGATGTCGCAGGGTGGTTCGGATCGGTTCGGCGCCTACCGCGCCGTCCGCACAGAGGGGCGAATTCCGTTGTCGGACAATCACTATCAGGCGCATGATGCGGCGAAGGCGAACATCCGGGTGCTGATCGCCGACGACCAGGAGCTGGTGCGCGAGGGCTTGAGCGTGCTGCTGGACTCCCAGCCGGATATCGACGTCGTCGGCCAGGTCGCCGACGGTGAGCAGGCGGTGCGCGAGACCGAGCGGCTGGCCCCCGATGTGGTGCTGATGGATGTGCGGATGCCGGTGTGCGACGGGATCGAGGCCACCCGGCGCATCACCGCCGCCGGGCCGGCCAAGGTGATCGTGCTGACCACCTTCGACCTCGACGCCTACGTGTACTCGGCGCTGCGCGCGGGCGCCTCGGGGTTCCTGCTGAAGGAGTCCTCGGCCCGTTCGCTCGGTGAGGCGGTGCGCGTGGTCGCCACCGGTGAGGCACTGCTCGCCCCCTCGGTCACCAGGCGCCTGTTGTCCGAGTTCGCCCGGCAGGGGCAGGCGGTGCGGTCGGCGGAGAAGGCGGCGGGGCTCACCGCGCGGGAGACCGAGGTGCTGGTACTCATCGCGCGGGGGTTGTCGAATGCCGAGATCGCCGGGGAGATGGTGATTTCCGAGCAGACGGTGAAAACCCATGTCGGTCGGATACTGGACAAACTGCAATTGCGCGACCGGACCCAGGCGGCGATCTACGCCTATGAGACCCGACTGGTGAGCCCGTTGTAACTCCGGTGGCGATGCGGGAGCGAACTGTCGTGGTCGCACCGTAACGTTGTGCGCGGTGGACGCCGGTCGCCGAGCGGTTCGCCTGCGACGTACCGATCACCGACAGCGGTACGACGTCGACGGGGAGGGAACGGTTGTGACGGTGGAGGGGGCGCTCGCACGCGCGCGTGCCGCCAGGCGGATCGGACGCGTCGAGGAGGCGCGCCGGGTGCTGGGGACGGCCCTGGCGCATGCGCACGACGACCCGGACGTGCTGGTCGAGTTGGCCGAAATCGCCTACGAGAGTACGGAGTTCGACAAGGCACTCGACTACGCGGGACAGGCGGCCGTCGGTGATCCCGAATCGGCGGGCGCGCACGAGATGATCGCCAAAGCGTCGGCGGCACGCGGTGACTGGGCCACCGCCTTCGCGCACGGCGACATCGTCGTGCGGCTTTTCCCCGACGACGCGTCCTCATGGCTGCTGGTGGCCTGGTTGCGCGCGTTCGGGTCGCCCCGTGATGCGGTCCGGGCGCGCGCCGCGCTGTCGGAAGCCATCGCGCTGTCGCCCGAGGACGTCGAGGTGCATCGGTCCGCTGCCGCGATCTACGCGCGCCTGCTCGACCACGACGCGGCGCGGCGACACCGCGCGGCGGGCCTCGAGATCGACCCGACACAGCCGGAACTGCTGTACCTGCAAGCTCGCTCGGAATTCACCGGGCTCAGCGGAAGAACGGCCGCCGTCGCCACGCTACGGAGCCTGCTGGCGCAGACGCCGACCTACGACTTCGCACGGCTGATGCTCGCCGAAATATGCTGGCGGGCCCTCATGCGATTGGCCGCATGGGTGTGGGTCTTCGCAGGATGTGTTGCGGCGATGGGTATCTGGGGAAGACCCTGGCTGCTGCGGTTGCTGACCGTCATATTCATCGCCGTCCTGGTCCGTGCGTGGACCGGGGTGTTCGGCGCGCTGCGTGACCAGCTTCCCCCGGACTATCTACGCGCCAGGACCAGCCGTCGTCCGGCGGTACTGCTCGCGCTGGTTCTGGCCGTCGCCGCCGGTGCGACCGTGGTCGTCGGAGCCGGGGCGATGTGGTCCGCCGACGCCGCCGTGGTCCGGTTCGGCTGCCGCCTGCTCGTGCTCGGCGCGCTCGGGGCCGCGCTCGCCCATCTCCTGATCTTCGCGGCCTGGTTCCGGCGCGGACAGGGCGACGTTCCCCCGGAAGGCGGGTCCGGGTTCGCGGGCAGGCAACTGGTCGTGTCCACGATGGTCCTGGTTCCGGTAGCGGTGATCGTGTGGTTCGTGCGGGGCTGGACACGTCAGCCCGCAGTAGCGGGGGCGTTGTCGGCTGTGCTCGGCGTCGCCTTGCTCACGTTCCTGATCGAATGGATTCGTGAGCTTCGGCCGCACGGGCCCGTACTGCGAAAGCCTCGGGTGTTCGTGCTGGTGCTGGTCCTCGTATCAGTGGCGGCCGCGACGACGGCGGCGGTGTGGTCGGGTGGTCGCGAAATCGACGACGGCGTACTGCGGAGCCGTGCGGTCGTGCGTGCACCTGCCCCGTCGCCGAGCACGGTCCCGGTGACACCCACACCGACCCTCGTCCGGCTGCCGACCGTGGCGCCTGTGCCACCGATGACGACCCCACGCGTGTTACCGATGCCGACACTGTATGTGCCGAGCTACTTCCGACTACCTGACGTCGGCCGGGCGCCGATTGTGACGCCTGATCGCTGATCACTCCGATGTTCTCGGCGTCCCGACCTGAGTCTTGATCGGCAGGTAGGGCGGCCTGAATACCTCGACGGCGGTAGTGTGCGCCGGAGGAATCCAGGGGAGGGGGCAGAGAGTCGTGCCGGTGCAGGCGGCGCTCGAGCGGGCGCGGGTGGCTTTGGAGATCGGGCGGGCCGAGGAGGCTCGGGGGATTCTGGGGGCTGTGTTGGCGCAGGCGCCGGACGACCCGGAATTGCTTGTGGCGCTGGGGAACACGGCCTTCGCGCTGGACGATCCACAAGAGGCGTTGCGGTGGGCGGGGCGCGCCGTCGGTGCCGACCCGGAACTGCCCGAAGCGCAGATGCTGGCCGCCATGTGCGCGGCGATGCTGGGGGAGTGGGGGCGGGCGCGCGAGCACAGCGATACCGTCCTGCGGTTGTTGCCCCACGAACCCGCGTCGCTGTTGCTCGCGGCGTGGATGACCGCGTTCGGACCGGCCGGCGACAGCGGCCGGGCCGCCGTGCTCGTCGGCGAGGCCGTCGAACTCGCGCCCGACGACGCCGGTGTGCACTGCTCCGCCGCCGAGATCTACCAGCGTCTCGGCGACTTCGACGGGATCCGGCGCCATGTCGGCGCGGGACTCCAGCTCGACCCGACCCACACAGACCTGCTCCGCATGCAGGCGCAGCTCGAGTTCGGCGGCGTCGAAGGCGGCAGGCAGTCGGCGGTGGCGACGCTGCGCGGTGTCCTCGCCCAGGCGCCGACGGACAGCAAAGCGAGACGGCTGCTCGCCGAAGTGCACTGGCGAGCGCTGATGCGACTCGCGGCGTGGGTGTGGTTCTTCGCGGGTTGCTATGCGGCCGTGGCGATGTGGGCGCCAGCGATGCTGCTCCGAATCGTGTCGCCGGTGCTGCTGGCAGCGATTCCGCTCGCCTGGTTCGGGGTGTTCCACAAGCTGCGCAAGCAGCTGCCCGACGGGTATCTGCGGGCTCGCGTGCTGCGCCCGCGCGTGGTGTTCGCGCTGCTCGTGGTGGTCGGCTCGGCGTTCGGTGTCGTACTCGGCGCGGTGGCGATGCGGTCGGAGTACGTGGCATTCATCCGGATCGGGAGCTGGCTGCTGGTGCTCGGCGCGCTCGGGGCCGCGCTCGCGCATCTGCTGCTGTACACGGCATGGTTGCGACCGGGCCGTGACGACCCTGATCCGGAAGACGGCTTCGACTTCGCGGCAATGCAGATCATGGTGCTCGGCATCTGCGTGGTGCCGCTGGTCGTCGTCGCCGGTCTCGCACGCGGATTCGCGCGTCAGCCTGCCGTATTCGGTGCGTTCCTCGCCGTGGTCGGTGCGGTGTTGTTCACCCTGGTCCTGGAAGCCGGAATCGGGATCTGGCGCGATCGAGCGGGATACCGCAGGCTGCCCGTGATCGCGGCGATCGTGTGCGCCCTGCTGGCCGGGGCGGGTGCGGCTGTGTGGTGGGGTGGCGGCGAAATCGTCGACGGTGAGGTGCGCGGGCGTGAGTTCGTGAAGGTGCCCGCACCACCGACGATCTCACCGCGCGAGTTCCCGACGATGCCGACCCTGCGGGTTCCGACTCTGGTCGTACCACCGACTGTCACGGGGGTACCAGCCGTGACCCCGACCCGGTGACAGCGGCAACCGGTCCGCGGGGCCGCGCGGCAGCAGGTGTCGGCTCCGGCGCTCCGTGACCGTTAGGCGCGTGGGCAGGACTGCCGCTCGTCAGCCGCGGCAGCGCTGTTGGCGGCGGCGACGACCGCGGGGAGCAATCCAGGGACCGCCGATTCGACATCTTCGGTGCGCAGGCGCTGATAGGTCTGGCCGTCGAGGGTGAGGCGCTCGATGAGACCCGCTTCGCGCAGGATCTTGAAGTGGTGTGTCGCGGTGGACTTGTTGATCGCGTCGTAGAGCGCCGAGCAGCGCAGCGGGCTGCCCGCGTTGCTCAGGCGGCGCACCATTTCCAGGCGCACGGGATCGTGCAGCGCGCCGAGTACGGCGGGCAGCTCCGCCACGGGCAGGGTGGGCGCCGCGGGGAGATCTTTAGCCTGCGTCATGATCTACCTCACTCCCGGGTTTGATAGTCATCATACCCGGCGTAGGGTCGGGTTCGTTCGATGGTTATCAAACTCACCTGATGGGGGCTGCGATGGCAGCGACAACGATGGTGCCGACCGAAACCGGTCAGCGGTGGGCCTACGGGCTGGTCCTCGCCGCCACCGGCGTGGCACTCGGTGTCTCCGGGGCGCCCGCCCCGCTGTACGGAATCTACGAAACCGAATGGCACCTGTCGCCGTTCACCACCACGATGGTCTTCGCCGTGTACGCCGTGGCCGCGCTCGGCGCGGTACTGGTGTCGGGTCGCGTGTCCGACGTGATCGGGCGCAAGCCGGTGATCGTCGGCGCGTTCGCCACCATGATCCTCGGGCTGCTGGCCTTCCTGCTCGCCGACTCGGTGCCGATGTTGCTGCTGGCGCGAGCCCTGCACGGCGCGGCGGTCGGGGCAACCGTGGTGGCAGGTGCCGCCGCGCTGCTGGATCTGCGACCCGAGCGGGGCGCGCGGTCCGGTCAGCTCAGCGGGGTGGCGTTCAATGTGGGCATCGCGATCGCGGTGCTCGGCACCGCTGTGCTCGCCCAGTACGCGCCGTCGCCGCTGCGCACGCCGTACGTGGTGATCGCGGTGATCTGCCTGGCCGCCGCGGCCGGGATCCTCGCGTTGCGCGAACCGCACGTCGCGCGCGTGAAGGGTCGCATCACGATCGCCAAACCCGCTGTCCCCCAGGAGATCAGGGCAGATTTCTGGTTCTCCGCGATCGGGGTGATGGCCGCCTGGTCGGTGCTCGGTGTGCTGCTGTCGCTGTATCCGTCGCTGGCTGCCGCGAAAACCGGCGTGCACAACCTGGTGTTCGGTGGGGCGGTGGTGGCTTCGACCGCCCTGGCCGGTGCGCTCGCGCAATTGTTCGCCACCCGCATTCCGGCGCGCAAGGCCGCGATCATCGGTGACCTCGGGATGGCCGCCGCGCTGCTTGCCACGATTCCGGCGCTGGCCACCAGGCAACCGGCGGCCGTGCTGATCGCGGGGCTGGTGCTAGGCGCGACGTTCGGGCTCGGCTTCGGTGGTTCGCTGCGCCATCTGTCGGAAGTGGTGCCGCCGCATCGGCGCGGAGAAACGATGTCGGCCTATTACCTGCTCGCGTATTCGGCAATGGCTTTGCCGACGCTCGCGGCGGGCTGGGCGGCGACCACCTGGGGAATCGCGACGGTATTCCCGTGGTTCATCGCGATCGTCGCCGTGGCCTGTGTGCTGGCCGCCCTGCTCGGGCTGCGCGGCAGCCGGGCGAAAGGCTGAGGAGCACCCCGTCCGGCCGGGGTTAAACGGCCGGACGGGGTCGGGCATTTATGTGGGCCAACCGCCGTAGGGCACGGTGATCAGTTCCAGGAAATGGCCGTTGGGGTCGAGGAAGTACACGCCTCGGCCCCCGTCGTTGTGATTGATCTCGTTGACGCCGTGCTGCTGCGGATCGGCCCAATGGTCCAGCTTGTAGCGCTGGATCTTGGCATAGGCCGCGTCGAACTCGGCTTCGGAGACCAGGAACGCGTAGTGCTGCGGCTGGATCTCGGAAACGAACGGCGGCACCTTCGCGAAATCGAACGTGACACCGTTGTCGAGCGGGATGGGAATGAACGGACCCCACTCTTTTCCTATGTCCAACCCGAGGATGTCCGCCCAGAATTCGGCGGTTTCCCTATTGTCCCGACATCCGACAATGGTGTGATTGAACTGTACTGACAGGGGATTTCTCCTTGGTTCGTGACGGCGCCGACCCTGGGCTCGGTACAAGGCGGCCGACAGGAGCACCGTCACCGGGAACGAGATTAACGCCGAATCCCGGGTCCGGCAATGCCGATGGCGCGGTAGGTTCGCGCCATGAGGATTCGTGGAGCCGTTCTCGAACGTGTCGCCGATCCGGCGCCGTTCGCGCAGTCGCGGCCGATCACCGTGTGCGAACTGGAGCTGGCCGAGCCGGGTGACGGCGAGTTGCTGGTGCGGATCGAGGCGGCCGGGTTGTGCCATTCGGACCTGTCGGTGGTCGACGGCAACCGGGTGCGTCCGGTGCCGATGCTGCTCGGCCACGAGGCGGCGGGCATCGTCGAAGCGATCGGCGCCGGTGTCGACGATGTGACGGTGGGGCAGCGTGTGGTGATGACGTTCCTGCCGCGCTGCGGTGACTGCGCGGGCTGTGCCAGCAACGGCCGCACACCCTGCGGGCCCGGCAGTGTGGCCAACAACGCGGGTGAGCTGCTCGGTGGTGGGCGGCGGCTGCGTCGCGACGGCGAGGATGTGCACCATCACCTGGGGGTTTCCGGGTTCGCCACGCACGCGGTGGTGGATCGGCGGTCGGTGGTCCCGGTCGACGACGACGTGCCGCCGGAGGTGGCCGCCGTCCTCGGCTGCGCGGTACTCACCGGCGGCGGCGCACTGCTCAACGCCGCGAAACCCGGTGCGGGAGACCGGATCATGGTGGTCGGTCTCGGTGGCGTCGGGATGGCGGCGGTGCTGGTCGCGGTGTCGCTCGGGCTCGGCGAGGTGATCGCCGTCGACACCGTTCCCGAAAAGCTGGCGCTGGCACGGGAATTCGGCGCTACCGCCGCCTTCACGCCCGCCGAGATCGTCGACAAGGGGGTGAACGCCGACGTGGTGATCGAGGCGGCGGGCAACGTTCGTGCCTTCGAAACCGCCGTGGCCGCGACGGCTCCCGGTGGTGTCACCGTGACGGTCGGGCTGCCCGCTCCCGATGCCACCGCCACGATTTCCCCGCTCGCGCTGGTCGCCCAGGGCCGAACCATCATCGGCAGCTACCTCGGCTCGGCCGTGCCCGCCCGCGACATCCCCGAGTACGTGCGGATGTGGCGCGCCGGGAAACTGCCGCTGGAACGGCTCGTATCGGCGCGCATCGGACTCGACGCGGTGAACGAGGCCATGGACGAACTCGCCGCGGGCGCCGCGCTGCGGCAGGTGATCGTTTTCGGCTGACCTCGGCGTCCCCGGCCGGTGCCTGCTCGATAGGCTTGCGGACAAGCGGAAACGACGACGAGGAGATGCGGTGACCATTCGGGTCGGAATGCTCGGAGCACGCGGCAAGGTCGGGCAGGCCATCTGCGCGGCGGCGGAGGCGGCGGCCGATCTGGAGCTGGTGGCCCAGGTCGACAAGGGTGACGCGTTGGAAGCGTTCACCGAGACCGGCACCCAGGTCGTCGTCGACTTCACCCACCCCGATGTGGTGATGGGCAACCTGAGGTTCCTGATCGAGAACGGCATCCACGCCGTGGTCGGCACCACCGGTTTCGACGAGGCACGGCTCACCGAGGTGCGCGGGTGGTTGGCGCAGCGTCCCGAGGTCGGTGTGCTGATCGCGCCGAACTTCGCCATCGGCGCGGTGCTGTCGATGCGGTTCGCCGAGCAGGCGGCGCGGTTCTTCGAGTCGGTCGAGGTCATCGAACTGCACCACCCGAACAAGGCCGACGCGCCCTCGGGCACGGCCTACCGCACCGCCGCGCTCATCGCCGCCGCCCGCGACGAAGCCGGGGTCGGGCGCAGTCCCGACGCGACGACGGCCGAACTCGAGGGTGCGCGCGGCGCCGATGTCGACGGGGTGCGCGTGCACTCGGTGCGCCTGGCCGGGCTCGTGGCCCACCAGGAGGTGCTCTTCGGCACCCAGGGCGAGACGCTGACCATCCGTCACGACTCCATCGACCGCAGCTCCTTCGCCCCCGGCGTGCTGCTCGGGGTTCGTGAGATCGCCGGACGGCCGGGCCTGACCGTCGGGCTCGACCCGTTCCTCGACTTGTGAGCGCCGATCCGGTGACCCAGGCCGAGCCGAACCGTCAGGTCGTGAAAACCGTTGCGCTCGTTGCCTTCCTGGTGCTGGCGCTGGTGTTCTACTTCGTCCGCCTCGGTGGGCTTGCCATCGCCTACATCGGCGACGGCAAGCCGGCGGGCATCGCCATCGGCATCGGCATGCTCTTGCTGCCGATCGTCGGCGTGTGGATCGTGTGGACGACCTTGCAGGCCGCCCTCGATCATCAGCGCCTGGCCCGGCGCATCCACGAGGAGGGCCGCGAGGTCGACACCTCGCACCTGGCGCGCCGCCCGTCCGGCCGCATCGAACGCGACGCGGCCGATGCCCTGTTCGCCGAGGTCAAGGCCGAATGGGAAGCAGACCCGGACAACTGGCGCAGCTCCTACCGCCTGGCTCGCGCCTACGACTATGCCGGTGACCGCACCCGCGCCCGCGAAACCATGCGCCGCGCGGTGGCACTGGAGAAACTGGAACGCGACGGAAAGTAGCTCATGGCCCGGTTGCTGATCGTCCACCACACCCCCTCGCCGCACACGCAGGCGATGTTCGAAGCGGTCCTGTCCGGTGCCACCGACCCGGAGATCGAGGGCGTGGAAGTGGTGCGCCGAGCCGCGTTGGCTGTCACCGCCGTCGACGTGCTGGAGGCCGACGGCTACCTGCTCGGCACCCCGGCCAACCTCGGCTACATGAGCGGCGCCCTCAAACACGCCTTCGACACCATCTACTACCCGTGCCTGGACTCCACCCGCGGTCGTCCCTACGGGCTGTACCTGCACGGCAACGAGGGCACCGAGGGTGCCGAGGCGAGTGTCGAGCGGATCACCACCGGGCTCGGGTGGACGCGCGCGGCCGCGCCGGTGGTGGTGTCGGGGCCGCCGGGCAAGGCCGAACTGGAGCGTTGCTGGGAGCTCGGAGCCACCATCGCCGCAGGTCTGATGGGGTAAGCGGGGTTCGCCCCGAATTCTGGTGGCTGACATCCGCGCCGGCGATACGGTAGAACTCGACCCGACGTGTTGCGGGCTGGCCGCGGATGGGTGTTCGAGATGGGGAGTGGTCGGTGACCGAGGTGCAGACGGTGCGACGGATCGGGTTGGTCGAGGACCACGAATCGGTGGCGATCGGGTTGGCCGCCATGCTCGGCCCCGAACCCGACCTGGAACTGGTCGCCACCGCCGAGACCGTCGCGGGCTTGCTCGCCGACGCCGACGACCTGGACCTGGTGGTGCTCGACCTGCGCCTGCCCGACGGATCGAGCCCCGAGGACAACGTCACCGCGCTGCGCGAGCGCGGCATCGAGGTGCTGGTGTTCACCGGCGCCGACAACGCCTTCCTCGTCCGCTCGGCCGCGAAGGCGGGCGTGCTCGGCGTGCTGCGCAAATCCGAGGGCGCGGCCACCGTGGTCGATGCCGTGCGCCGCGCCGCCTCCGGCGAACAGGTGGTCACCACCGACTGGGCCGCCGCCATCGATGGCGACCCGCAGCTGTCCGACGTGGGCCTGAGCCCGCGCCAGGAGGAAGTGCTCATGCTCTACGCCTCGGGCGAGAAGGCCTCGCGTGTGGCCCGCCTGACGGGGCTGTCGGAGCAGACCGTCAACGACTACCTCGGCCGCATCCGGCAGAAATACGCCGATGCGGGCAGGCCCGCGCCCACCAAGACCGACCTGTACAAACGGGCCGTCGAGGACGGGTGGCTGCCCGTGCCGGAGAGGCAGCAGCGCACGTGAGCACCGCGGTCGCCGCCGCGCCCGCACCTGTCGCCGAGATCGACCTGTCGCACGCGGCGACCGATCAGATCCTGCGCAGGCTCGGAGTGGTCATCGGGATCGGTGCGCTGATCGTGATGATGCTCGAATTGCCCGCGGTGCTGGTGCAACCGGTCTACCTCGCCCGCTGGCCCGAGATCCACCTCGTGTCCGCCTATGTGCTGTTCGCGGTGCTGGCGATCGTGTCGGCGCGCGGCCCGGTGCGCGCCATCCGGCGTGCGGCCGGGGCCGCCGCGGTGGTCTATCTCGCGGCGGCGGCGGTGACACCGCTGCTGTACTCGGTGACCTACATCGGCTCGTTCGCGTCCTGGCCCTACCGAGGACTGGCCGTCGGTGCGCTGGCGGCCGGTCTGGCATGGCCACGGCGGGTGGCTGCGGTCTTCGTCGCGCTGCTGGCGACGGTGGCCGCGGTGTCGAATGTGCTGGTGATCCCGGGCAGTTCGATGTGGACGCTGGTCGGTGACATCACCCGGGCGCTCGGTGTGGCCGCGCTGTTCCTGTGGTGCGTGGTGTACGCGCGGGCCGCCGCCGAACGCGTCGACCGGGAGGCCATCCGGCAGCGGGTGCGTGCCGCGACGGTCGCGGCGACCACCGCCCGCGAACGCGAAGGCGCCCGCTTCGCCGCACTCATCCACGACGCGGTGCTGTCGACCCTGCTGGAGGCCTCACGCAGTGCCGGGTCGACGCCGGTGCTGCGCCGCCAGGCCGCGCGCACCCTCGAACAGCTCGAACAGTCGCGCAACGCCCCCGAGATCGACCACTTCGACGCCGCCGCCACGGTCGAGTTCCTGCGCGACGCGGTGCGCGAAGTGGATCCCGAACTGCCCGTTCAGGTTTCCTCACGCGGTGCCGACCTGCGGCTGCCGGTGGAATCGGCGCGGGTACTCGGCGCGGCACTCATGGAGGCGGTGCGCAACAGCTTGCGCCATGCGGGTACACCCGGTCGCATCGTCCGGCGTGGCTTGTCGGTGACCATCGCGACCGGTGGCATCCGGGTGGTGCTCACCGACGACGGCGTCGGCTTCGACCCGGCCCGCGTCCCGGCCGACCGGATGGGCATCGCCGGCAGCATCCTCGGCCGCATGCGCACCCTCGCGGGCGGCGCGGCGTTCGTCGAGTCCTCGCCCGGCGCGGGCACCGTGGTCACCCTGGTGTGGGCCAGCGATGGCTGAGCGCGACCTGCCGTTCGGGATGCGTGACCTGTTCGGCCTCAGCGACGGAACCGCCTGGCTGTTCGTCGTCATCTTCGAAGCGACCATCGTGATGCACCTGCGGGTGAACTTCGGCATCGCCCCACTACTGCCCGCCACGGCCGCGCTGCTGCTGATGGCGGCGGCCGCGCTGGTGGTGCTGGTGTTCCCGATGGATCCGTTGCCCTGGCCGCCCACGGTGTTCGTCGCGGCCGCCGGACCGATGGCGATGGCGCTGACCGTGCCGTGGGTGCAGAACCCTTCGGGCTTCTCCAACCAGTTGTGGACGGCCTATCCCACTTCGTACCTGCTGGCCATGCTCGTCCTGCGCGGGCGGGTCGGTGCGGCCTGGCTCGGCGTGGCCGCGGCCGCCTCGGTGCTCATGACACTCGGGGTGTTCACCGACTGGCACGCGGAAACCGTGGTGCGCGCGCTGACCCCGATCGCGACCGTCGGCGCGGTGACGGTGTTCATGGCCATCGTGCGGCCCACCCAGCGCTCGCTGCGCGAGCTGGGATCGCAGGCGAATCTACGCGCCGCCACCGAGGCGGCCCTGCACGCGGCGACCGCCGAGCGGGACCGTCAGCTGGTCCGGCTCGACCAGGTGGCGGGCCCGATCCTGACCCGCATCGCCGAGGGCCGCGAACTCACCGACGACGAACGCGAACAGTGCAGGCTGCTCGAAGCCGAACTGCGCGACGGATTGCGCGCCCCCGAACTGGTCACCGAACGCCTCAGCGCCGCCGCACGGGGGGCGCGGGCGCGCGGCGTGGAGGTGACACTGCTCGACGACGGTGGCTTCCGTGGTGTCCCGGAATGGGTGCGGCGCAACGTGATCGAGGCCGCCGTCGAGGCACTGGACGCGGCCCGGGCGGGCACCGTCACCGTGCGGGTGCTGCCCATCGGTAGGCGCTGGGTGGCGACGGTGCTGGCCACCGGACCCGACGGTGACCGGCGCATCGAGATCGATACCGCCGGTGACGTGCGGGTTTCCACCTGACCGGAACCTGTCGTACCCCTGTGCCAGGGTGGTGGCATGCAGCGGATGAATGCGGCGGCGGCCCGGCGGATCGCGCTGGCCGCCCAGGGTTTCGGCAAACGCCGCCCGGCCAACCCCAAACGGCGGGCGATTCTCGATGTGGTGGCCAGAACCCGTCTGCTGCAACTGGATTCGGTCTCGGCGGTGGTACGCGCCCACTACGCGCCGGTGTTCAGCCGGATCGGCCCCTACGATCGCACCCTGCTCGACGGCGCCGCCTGGAGCGACAGCCCACGCGCCAGGCGCGGCCTCGTCGAGTACTGGGCACACGAGGCCGCGCTCATCCCGGTCGCCGACTGGCCGCTGATGCGGTGGCGCATGGCCGAATACGAACACGGCCGGTGGGCGGGCATGCGGAAGGCGGCCGAACGCAACCCGACGCTCGGCAAGGACATCCTCGACGTGGTCACCGAGGTCGGTGCGGCCAGCGCCCGCGAGATCGAACGGCATCTCGAACTCGACAAGCCGCGACCCAAGGGCACCTGGTGGAATCTCAGCGACACCAAACTGATCTGCGAACAGCTGTTCGCCGCGGGCGAGTTGTCCACCGCGCGCCGGGTCGGGTTCACCCGCCACTACGACCTCACCGAGCGCGTCGTCTCCGCCGACATCCGTGAGCGTGAGATCGCCGAAGCCGACGCGGTGCGGGAGCTGGTGCGCCGCGCGAGCCGGGCGCTCGGCATCGCCACCGAGCCCGACCTGCGCGACTACTACCGGCTGCACCGCCGCCAGAGTGCCCCGGCCATCGCCGAACTCGTCGACGCGGGCGAACTCGTCCCGGTCGATGTCGACGGCTGGGACGCACCGGCCTACCTGCACCCGGAGGCGAGTATCCCGCGCCGGATCACCGGTGCGGCCCTGCTGTGCCCGTTCGACCCGCTCATCTTCTTCCGGCCGCGCACGCAGCGGATCTTCGACTTCCACTACCGCATCGAGATCTACACACCCGAACCCCAACGGGTGCACGGGTATTACGTCTTCCCGTTCCTGCTCGACGGCAAGCTCGTCGGCCGGGTAGACCTGCGCGCCGAACGCGCGACCGGGCGGCTGCTCGCGCCCGCCGCGTTCGCCGAACCCGGCCACGCCACCGCCGAGACCGCCCACGCGCTGCGCGGCGCGCTGCGGGAGATGGCGGACTGGCTCGAACTCGACGAGGTGGTGATCGGCGAACGCGGCGACCTGGCCCCGCTGTTATGACCGGGTGCGCGTCACCACTTCTGCCCGCGCATCTGATCGCGCAACGCGCCGGTGACCGCACCCGAGAGCCACGAGTTCAGTGACTGCCCGTTCTGCTGGGCGGCTTCCTCGGCGCGGGACTTGAGCTGTTCGACCAGACGCAGGGTGACGCGGCTGATGTCACCGGTCATCTCCTCGAAGGTCGGGGGTTCGGCATCGTCGCCGGACGTGTTCTTGCGCACGTCGGCCACGACGTCGGTGCCGTCGAGACGCACGTGCACGGTGCGGTCACCGAGCTCGGTACTGATCTCGGCGGCCAGTTCCGACAGCGCCGACAGCAGCACCAGCCGGTGCGAACTCTCCACCGCTGCGGCCAGTGCGGCGGCGGTGGCCTGCGTTTTCTCGTCGCCGAGAGCCGCGGCGGCGAGCAGTTCCTCGCGCAGCCGCGCGGTGTGAGCGTTCAGATCCATGACATCAGCATGACGTCACATATGACATCACGCAAGGAAGGCGACCCCTACCGGCCGCGACTTCGGCCGCTAGGGTGTCGAGGCTCTCGAGCCGACCGGGTAGCCTTTCTGACCATGACGAACGGTGAATCGACGCCCACGGAGCTGCACGCATCCGGCACGGTAGGTGTCGCGATGGTGACCCCCTTCAGCGCTGCGGGCAAGCTCGACGTGGACGCCGGGGTGGCACTCGCCGCTCGCCTGGTCGATCGCGGCGTCGATCTGCTCGTCGTCTCGGGCACCACCGGCGAGTCGCCGACCACCACCGAATCGGAGAAGGTCGACCTGCTGCGTGCCGTCGTCGACGCCGTCGGCGACCGGGCCACCATCGTGGCCGGTGCCGGAACCTACGACACCGCGCACTCCATCGAGCTCTCGCGCGCCGCCGAGAACGCGGGCGCGCACGGCCTGCTCGTGGTGACCCCCTATTACTCCCGGCCGACGCAGGAGGGGCTGATCGCGCACTTCACCGCGGTCGCCGACGCCACGTCGCTGCCGGTGACGCTCTACGACATTCCACCGCGGTCGGTGGTGCCGATCGCCATCGACACGATCCGATATCTGTCCGAGCATCCGAACATCGTCGCCGTGAAGGACGCCAAGGGCGACCTCGTCTCCGGTGCCGATCTCATCTCGAGCACCGGACTGGCGTTCTACTCCGGTGACGACGGGCTCAATCTGCCCTGGCTCTCGGTGGGTGCTGTCGGATTCATCAGTGTGATCGGGCATCTGGTGCCCGAACGCCTGCGCGAGATCCACCAGGCCTACACGGCCGGTGAGGTGGCTCGGGCCAGGGAGCTCAACGCGACACTGCTGCCGCTGTACGCGGCCATGACCCGCCTGGGAGGTGTGGCGATGTGTAAGGGAGGACTTCAATTGCTCGGGATCGACGTGGGTGAACCACGGTTGCCCCAACTGATGCCGACGCCGGCTCAGCTCGACGAGCTGGCGCTGGATCTGCAAGCCGCGGGGGTGACCGCGTGACCGAACCCACTGGTCGTAAGCCCCGCCGCCGGGCCGCGTCGCGTCCCGCGGGCGCGCCGGAACCCACCCCGGCCGAAACCGTGCGCGAGACCCAGCCGGTCGCCGCGCCGCCCGCGGCCGAGCAGCCCGTTGCCGCACCCGCCGCGGTCGAGCCGGTCGCCGAGATCGTCGCCGAGGCGGAACTGACGGCCGAGGCCGAGTCGGTTCCCGAGGCGCTCGAGATCGCGCAGGACCGCGCCCCAGCGAAGAAGGCGGCGTCGCGTCGCGCCAAGGCCAAGCCCGCCGAGCAGGCCGCCGCCCAGCAGCCGAACCGTCGCGGTGGCGGCGGTGGCCGGGGCAGGCAGGGTGGCCGGGGTCGCGGTGACGCGCAGGCCGAGCCGCGCGAGAAGGCGGCTCAAGACAAACTGGGTCTGCCGCCCAAGCTGCCCAAGAACGGGCTGCGCGTGTTCGCGCTCGGCGGCATCGGCGAAATCGGCCGCAACATGACCGTTTTCGAATACAACGGCAAGTTGCTGATCGTCGACTGCGGTGTGCTGTTCCCCGAGGACCAGCAGCCCGGCGTCGACCTGATCCTGCCCGACTTCCGGCCCATCGAGGACCGGATGGACGACATCGAGGCGATCGTGCTCACGCACGGTCACGAGGACCACATCGGCGCGGTGCCGTTCCTGCTGCGGATGCGCCCCGACATCCCGGTGATCGGCGCCAAGTTCACCCTCGCCCTGGTCGCGGCCAAGGCGCGTGAGCACCGCCTGCAGCCGCGGCTGCGCGAGGTCGCCGAGGGCGAGACCACCGTGCACGGGCCGTTCGAGCTCGAGTACTTCGCGGTCAACCACTCCATCCCCGACGCGCTGGCCGTGGCCATCCGCACCCCGGCGGGCGTGGTGCTGCACACCGGCGACATCAAGCTCGACCAGCTGCCGCTCGACGGCCGCCTCACGGACCTGGCCGGTTTCTCCCGCCTCGGCGACGAGGGCGTCGACCTGTTCCTGGTCGACTCGACCAACGCCGAGGTCCCCGGCTTCGTCACCCCCGAACGCGAGATCGGCGGAGTGCTCGACAATGTGATCGGCAAGGCCCGCAACCGGGTGATCGTCGCGTCGTTCGCCAGCCACGTGCACCGCATCCAGCAGGTGGTCGACGTGGCCCAGAAGCACAACCGCAAGGTGTGTTTCGTCGGCCGCTCGATGGTCCGCAACATGCAGATCGCCCAGGATCTCGGTTACCTGTCGGTGCCCGACAATGTCGTGGTCGAAATGGATCAGGCGGCGAACCTGCCCGGCAACCGCCTGGTGCTGATCTCGACCGGTTCCCAGGGTGAACCCCTCTCGGCGCTGGCGCGGATGGCCCGCGGCGACCACCGCCAGATCAACATCCGCGCCGACGACCTGATCGTGCTCGCGTCCTCGCTGATCCCCGGCAACGAGAACTCGGTGTTCGCCGTGGTCAACGGACTGGCCCGGCTCGGCGCCACCGTCATCACCCAGCAGAGCGCCAAGGTGCACGTCTCCGGGCACGCCTCGGCCGGTGAGCTGCTGTACCTGTACAACGCGGTGCGGCCGACCAACGCCATGCCGGTGCACGGCGAATGGCGGCACCTGCGCGCCAACGCCGCGCTCGCGGTGGCCACCGGTGTGCCGGAGGAGCGGGTCGTGCTCGCCGAGGACGGCGTCGTGGTCGACCTGGTCGACGGCATCGCCTCCATCGTCGGCCGGGTCCCGGTCGGGCACGTCTACGTCGACGGACTCTCCGTCGGTGACGTCGGCGAGTCGACGCTGTCGGACCGCCTGGTCCTCGGCGAGGGTGGCTTCATCTCGATCGCGATCGTCATCGACGCCACCACCGGCAAGGCGGTGAGCACCCCCGAGATCAACGGGCGTGGCTTCTCCGACGACCCCACCGCCCTCGACGGCGCGAACGAGCTGGTCGAGGCGGAGCTGCTCCGCCTGGCGGGCGAGGGCATCACCGACACCCACCGCATCGCCCAGGGCGTGCGCCGGGTCGTCGGCCGCTGGGTCGCCGACACCTACCGTCGCCGCCCGATGATCGTGCCGACGGTCATCGGCGTCTGACCTCACGGAACACGAAAACCGCCGGGTGACGTTGTCGCCCGGCGGTTTCGTCGTTTCTCAGGCCTGGCAGGCCGCGGAGTCGAGCTTGGCCGACTTCACGATGTTGCAGGCGAAGGTGTGCGACACCTTCCAAGACTCGTCCTCGGCGACGAAGTCGATGAAGGCGTCCTGCACGGGCTGGCCGTCGATGGTGACATCGGCGTCGGCCTTGAGCTTGCCGTCGGCGGGCTCACCCACGTTGGTGATGGAGACCTTCACGTTGTTCTTCTTCGCGGCATCGACGAACTTGTCGACCAGCATCGGGTCCTGATCGGCGTCCTCGATGTAGGTCTTCTTCTCGTCGGCGGTGAGCTGGCCGCTCATCGCCTTGGTGAGCCGCGCGTTGAGTTCCTCGACGGTCGGCTTGGGCAGGTTCGGCGGGGTGGTCTCGGCGACGTCGCCGCCTTCCTCCTTGTCCTGCTTGGCCGTACCGGACTCGAAGGCGGCCGCGGTCGTGGTGGCGCCCGCGCTGCTCGACTCGGTGTCCGAAGAACCGCACGCGCTCAGCCCCAGCGACGCGACGAGCGCGACGAGGACGGCGGCGGTCTTGATCGGTCGGTTGTTCACTACAACTCCCATGATGGTGGTCGAAACGGTCGGGCTAGAGCTGGTAACCGCTGGTGCAGTTCCAGTGCTTGATCGAGGCATTGCCCGGATTGCGGTTCAGCGCTTCGCGTTTGGCGCCACCGATGGTCGAGGCCGAGCCGTAGCTCCACCAGCCACGCGAGATCGCGATGGCTCCGCAGCCGTTTCGATAGGAGACCTTCACGTCGCAACCGCCGCCGCCACCGCCGCGCCGGCAGGCGGCCATGGCGCCCGCTTCGGCGTCGGCGTAGCTGCCGTAGTCGGTCGCGTACCCGTACACCCCCGATTTGACCGACGCCGCGATGGCGCCGTAGTAGCCCGACTGCGCCTGGGCCGGTGCGATGTGCCCCGCGAACATGGTCGCGACGGTGGCACCCAGCACGGCCGCGCTGGTGAGCATTCTCTTCACTTGTTCCCCTTCATACGCATGGGTCGACGACCCGATAGAGCGCAGTCAAAGTACCGAGCGGTGCGCTGCCCGCGCCACCGCTGGCCGCCCAGATCGGCCGAAATGCTGGAAAACGGCAAGGATTCGGTAAGCGACGGGCCGCGAAACGCCCTCGATCCGGGATTTCCGCGCGTTGACCGGCGGGCCCGCGACCTGCGGGTCCGGCGCGTATCGGCGGTCACATCACCGGTGGGACCAGTGTTGCGGATGGTCTCGATGGTGTGCGAGCGGCTAGCCTGATCGTCATGGCAGGTAAGTCCCGCAGCACCACGACCTCTCGTGCGCGGGCGGGATCGAGCAGGGGGCAGACGCCGTCGGCGCGGTCTCGTTCGACGACACCGCGAGCGTCGTCGGCCGCGCGTGGGCGAACCACTCCCGCCCGTAGACCCGTCAAACGCGCCTCGAACACCGCACCGCTGGCCGTCATCGGCCGGGGCGTCACCAGCGGCTGGACGATGCTGGCGCGCGGCGTCGGCGCCACCACCCGCACGCTGAGCCGTGCGGGCGAACTCGAGCACGGGCATCGTCGCGACGGAATCGGCTTGGCGCTGATCGCGTTGAGCGTGATCATCGCCGCCGCGGTGTGGTTGTCGGCCGGTGGCCCGGTGGGGCGTTTCCTCGAGGACATCGTGCGCGCGATCGCCGGGTCGGCGGCCGCGGTGGCGCCGCTGCTGTTCGTGGCGATCGCGGTGGTGCTGATGCGCACCGAACCGCATCCGGAGATCCGGCCACGGCTGGTGCTCGGCGGACTGCTGGTGATCCTGCCCGCGCTCGGCATCTGGCATCTGGCGGCCGGGTCACCCACCGACGCGCACGGACGTTCGCGTGCCGCGGGCGCGCTCGGCTACGCCATCGGCGGCCCGCTCGGCCAAGGGCTCACCCCGTGGCTGGCGATGCCGATCCTGTTGCTGGCCATGGTATTCGGTGTGCTGTTGCTCACGGGGACCACGGTGCGCGAGGTGCCGTCGCGATTGCGCGAATACTTCGGCCTCGGCGAATACGCCGACGACAGCGACCCTTACGACCCGGCCAACTACGACGCCGACGGATTCCCGGTGCACCGCAACCGGTCCCGCCGCGGCGCCGCTTCGGCGGCCGACGATTTCGCCGGATCCGACGCGGTCACCGAGTCGCTGGGCGAGCCGCCGCTGCGCGATGCCAAACCCATCGTCGACGAGCCGCCCGCCCCAGCGCCGAAACCGGCCCGCAAGCGCCCGGCTCCCGCACCCGTCGACCAGACGCCGCCACCACCACCGGAACCGGAGTTCGTCACCGACCGCGTGGTCGACGGCGACTACTCGCTGCCGCCGCTGAGCCTGCTGCTCGACGGCGACCCGCCCAAGAAGCGTTCGGCCGCCAACGAATCGATGATCGAGGCGATCACCGAGGTCCTGGTGCAGTTCAAGATCGACGCCGCGGTCACCGGATTCGTGCGCGGGCCGACCGTCACCCGGTACGAGGTGGAGCTCGGCCCCGGCGTGAAGGTCGAGAAGATCACCGCCCTGGCCCGCAACCTCGCCTATGCCGTCGCGACGGAGAACGTGCGCCTGCTCGCACCCATCCCGGGCAAGTCGGCGGTGGGTATCGAGGTGCCCAATGCCGACCGCGAACTGGTCCGCCTGGCCGACGTGCTCAAATCGCCGCACACCCGCAACGACCACCATCCGCTGGTGATCGGCCTCGGCAAGAACATCGAGGGCGAGTTCGTCTCGGCGAACCTGGCCAAGATGCCGCACCTGCTGGTGGCGGGTTCCACCGGTTCGGGTAAGTCCAGCTTCGTCAACTCGATGCTGATCTCCTTGCTGCACCGGGCCACCCCCGAAGAGGTCAGGATGATCCTGATCGACCCGAAGATGGTGGAACTCACGCCCTACGAGGGCATTCCGCACCTGATCACGCCCATCATCACCCAGCCCAAGAAGGCCGCCGCCGCGCTGGCCTGGCTGGTGGAGGAGATGGAACAGCGCTACCAGGACATGCAGGCCAACAAGGTCCGCCACATCGACGACTTCAACAAGAACGTGCGTTCGGGCAAGATCACCGCTCCGCTCGGCAGCGAACGGGTCTACCGGCCCTACCCGTACATCCTCGCCATCGTCGACGAGCTTGCCGACCTGATGATGACCGCCCCGCGGGACGTCGAGGACGCGATCGTGCGGATCACCCAGAAGGCGCGTGCGGCGGGCATCCACCTGGTGCTGGCCACCCAGCGGCCCTCGGTCGACGTGGTGACCGGCCTGATCAAGACCAACGTGCCCTCACGGCTGGCGTTCGCGACCTCCTCGCTCACCGACTCGCGCGTCATCCTCGATCAGCCGGGCGCGGAGAAGCTGATCGGCATGGGCGACGGCCTGTTCCTGCCGATGGGCGCCGGTAAGCCGACGCGTCTGCAGGGCGCGTTCATCTCCGACGAGGAGATCCAGGCGGTCGTCGAGTACAGCAAGACCCAGGCCGAACCGGAGTACCAGGAGGGCGTCACCGCCGCCAAGGCGGGCGAGACCAAGGACGTCGACCCCGATATCGGCGACGACATGGACGTGTTGCTACAGGCGGTGGAACTGGTCGTCACCTCACAGTTCGGCTCCACCTCCATGCTGCAGCGCAAACTGCGTGTCGGGTTCGCGAAGGCGGGCAGGCTGATGGACCTCATGGAGACCCGAGGCGTCGTCGGTCCGAGCGAGGGCTCCAAGGCACGTGACGTGCTGGTGAAGCCCGACGAACTCGATGGTCTGCTGTGGTCGATCCGTGGCGGTGATCCGGCGGATTCCGGGGACGGCGAATAGCGCACTACTGGTTTGCTCTGACCGTGCCGTCAGCGAGCGGCGACGAACGAGGAGGGACCGGGGCGCGGGGTGCCGATCGCGGACAGCGGCCGGTGGCGGGTTCGGGTCAGCTGCCGATGTCGGCGCGTGACACGCGCTGCGGTCCTGCGGCATCCGCGGACAGCCGTGGCATCGCGGCGAAATGGTCGTACTCGGCGGTCACGGCTGACTCCTCTCGCGGTGCCGGTGGGTGGTCGATGTGTCGACGGTAGCAGCGGCCGTGACGAGGCGAAACGGGTTTTCGGCTCGGCTACCGGCGCGGACGGGTTCGCACGGCTGTGTGTGGAATCATGGCGGGCAATCGATCCGCAAAGTTGGCTGAAACGGACATATTGGACATGATGGACGGCATGAACCTCATCGATCGGACCACTTCATGGATGTGACCACGCTCGAATGGGTGATCACCGGCTTGGTGATCCTCGGACTGTTCGTCTTCGACTTCTTCGCCCACGTGCGCACGCCGCACGAACCGACCTTCAAGGAATCGGGCATCTGGTCGGCCGTCTACATCGGCCTCGCCCTGCTGTTCGGCGGGTACGTCGCCTGGAAATGGGGCGGCACCTTCGCCGGGGAGTACTACGCCGGTTTCGTCACCGAGAAGGCGCTCTCGGTGGACAACCTGTTCATCTTCCTGATCATCATGACCACCTTCGCGGTGCCGCGGATGTACCAGCAGAAGGTGCTGCTCATCGGCATCGTGCTCGCCCTGGTGATGCGCGGTGTGTTCATCGCCGTCGGCGCGGCCGCGATCAGCGCGTTCAGCTGGGTGTTCTACCTGTTCGGCGCGTTCCTGATCTACACCGCGATCAAGCTGCTGCGCGAGAGCGGGCACGAGGCCGAGCACGAGGAGCAACGCGACAGCCGCATCGTCGCGCTGGCCAAGCGGGTGCTGCCGACCACCGACCAGTACGACGGCGACAAGCTGATCACCAAGATCGACGGCAAACGAGTGGTCACCCCGCTGCTGCTGGCGCTGCTCGCCATCGGTTTCGCCGACCTGCTCTTCGCCCTCGACTCGATTCCGGCCATCTACGGCCTCACCGAGCAGCCGTACCTGGTGTTCACCGCCAACGCCTTCGCCCTGATGGGCCTGCGACAGCTGTACTTCCTCATCGGTGGGCTGCTGGACCGGCTGGTGTACCTGTCCTACGGTCTGGCCGCCATCCTGGCGTTCATCGGTGTGAAGCTGGTGCTGCACGCGCTGCACGAGAACACCCTCGGTTTCATCAACGGCGGCGAGCACGTGAGCGTGCCGGAGATCTCCACGCCGGTGTCGCTGAGCGTGATCCTCGGGATTCTCGTGATCGCGACGGTGGCGAGCCTGCTGAAGACCCGCCGCGCGTCTGTCTGATCGACGAGAAACAGCCCGGAACCCCTGGGGTTCCGGGCTGTTCGCGTGTGCGGGCTATTCGGAGAACGCGCCCATCACGGGCAGCCACTCCACCACGCGCACGTCCTCGATCAGGCCGAGCTTCGCGAACGGGTCCTCGGTGAGCAGTTGCTCGAGCGAGGACTTGTCCTCGGCCCGGAACAGCAGCAGGGCGCCCGAACCGTCCGCGTACGGGCCGCTGGTGAGCACGGTGCCCGCGTCGACCAGGGCGTTGAGCCAGCCCCGGTGCTCGGGCCGATTGGTGGTCCGCTCGGCCGCGGTGGCCTCGGTGTAGGTGTAGTGGACGGCGAAGATCGGCACGTCGATCAACTTTCTCGCGGTGGGTATCTACAGGGTGAGCAGCATGCGGGTGTTGCCGAGGGTGTTCGGCTTCACGAAACTCAGGTCGAGGAACTCGGCGACGCCGGTGTCGTAGGAACGGCACATCTCCGCGTACACCTCGGCGGTCACCGGCGTGCCGTCGATCTCGACGAAACCGTGCCTGCCGAAGAAGTCGACCTCGAAGGTGAGCACGAACACCCGCTGCAACTGCAGCTCCCGGGCTACCTCGACCAGCTGACGCACCACCGCGCCGCCCACCCCGCGACCCTTGACCACCGGATCGACCGCGACCGTGCGCACCTCGCCCAGATCGGCCCACAACACATGCAGCGCGCCGCACCCCACGACCCGGCCCTCGACCTCGGCAACCCAGAACTCCTGCACCGACTCGTACAGCGTGACCAGGTTCTTCTCCAGCAGGATCCGGCCGGCGTACTCGTCGACCAGACGTTTGATCTCGGGGACATCCGAGGTTCGCGCTCGTCGCACGGTGACGTCTCGAACTGGCGCCACGGTAGGCGCGGACGGGTGCGCGTCGCTGGTCGGACCACCTGCTGGTCCCCGTGAAGTCATGGGGTGCACAGTAGTCGGCCCGGTTACCGATAGTCTGAACATGTGCCGCACATCCTGTCGTTCCGCTCATCGCATCGCGCCGGGCCCGGCGACCGGGGAATACGGCACTGCACGCGTGAGCAAACATCGCGCGACACACCCGATATTCGGCGCAGTGCCGGTGAGTGCCGAGAGGGCGGGGGCATGAGAGGTCAGCGCCTGGCGGCGGAAGCGTGCGTGACCACGGAGGGCGCCCGACCATGCCGAGAAGACGCAGCATGAGCGTGCGACCCGAGGAGATCGAACGCGGGGCGGCTCGGCTACCGGGGGTGCCGGAACATCAGGTCCCGGTGGTCAATATCGCGAATGTGCTGACGGTGGCGCGCATCGTCCTGGTGCCGCTGTTCGTGCTCGCGCTGTTCGCTGACGGCGGGCACGACACCCGGTGGCGCGTGATCGCGGCGGCCGTCTTCGGCCTCGCCGCCATCACCGACCGCTTCGACGGGCAACTGGCCCGCAAATACGGTCTCGTCACCGATTTCGGCAAGCTCGCCGACCCCATCGCCGACAAGGCCCTGATCGGCGCCGCCCTGATCGGGCTCTCGATCCTCGGCGATCTGCCCTGGTGGATCACCCTGGTCATCTGCGGCCGCGAACTCGGCATCACCCTGCTGCGGCTGGTCGTGGTGCGGCGCGGGGTGATCCCGGCCGGGCGCGGCGGCAAACTCAAGACACTCGTGCAATCGGTGGCCATCGCCCTGCTGGTGCTGCCGCTGTCCGGTGCGTTCGCCGCCGCGGGCATGGTGCTGATGTACCTGGCCGTGGCGCTCACCGTGATCACCGGCCTCGACTACGTCGGCCAGGCCGCGCGGGTATGGGTGGCGGGTGGTCGCGCGCGCAACGAGTCGCGCGCGTGAGCGACCCCCTGGTCGCCGGTGCGCCGGCCGCCGAGCTGGTCGCGGCACTCACGGCCGCGGGTCAGACCGTCGCCACCGCCGAATCGCTCACCGCGGGGCTGCTCGCCGCGACTATCGCCGGGGTGCCCGGCGCGAGTGCGGTGCTGCGCGGCGGGCTCGTCGTCTACGCCACCGACCTCAAGCACCGGCTCGCGGGGGTGGACGAGGAGGTGCTGCGCGTCGAGGGCGCGGTCGCGGCGTCCACCGCCGAACAGCTCGCCGTGGGCGCGCGCGAACGCTGCGCGGCGGACTGGGGGATCGGTCTCACCGGGGTCGCTGGACCCGATTCCCAGGACGGGCATCCGGTCGGCACGGTATACCTCGGAGTAGCCGGACCCGATCACAGCGCGGTGAGCCGGTTGAAACTGCACGGTGACCGGTGGAACATCAGGATCGGTGCGGTGCACAACGCGATCGGGGAGTTATTGCGCTGTGTCGGTGGGTACGGCGATGTGACGACGGACTAGCCGCGTCCGGGAACCCCCGGCCGCTGCTCGACGTTGTGCCAGAAAGAGGTGAGCACCGCCCGAGGCGGTGACCCGAGGTGGAGGAGAACGAGATGACGCTGCTGCGGGAGGCAATCGGGGACAGTCTGCGGCGTGCGCGTCTGGCCCAGCATCGGACGCTGCGCGAGGTGTCGACCTCGGCGCGCGTGAGCCTCGGCTATCTGTCGGAAGTGGAGCGCGGCCGCAAGGAAGCCTCCAGTGAACTGCTCGCCGCCATCTGCGAGGCACTCGACGTGCCGTTGTCGCGGGTGCTGTGGGACGTGAGCACCATCATGGCCGGAGCCGACGGCTCCGCGCCCCGCGAACCCGCGCTCACCGAGCCCATGGCCGAACCCGTCGCCGAACCGGTGCCCGCCGAGCCGTCGGCCACCGCGAGCGCGCAGGCCGACGTGGACGCGCGCATCGGGATCGCCGAGGACACCCGCATCGTCATCCCGGCCCCGCGGGCCGAGATGCTGGTATTGGTGAAAGGGATGTGACGCGGCGAACCCGCGTGACGCTGCGCACTACTGGTGAGAGCGGATAGATTCTCATCAGGCGTCGAGTGGGCCGGTCATATCGGTCCGGGTGCCGCATGGTGAAGGATAAGCACATATCTGGTGCGTGACGGTCGCGCACCACCAGTCGCACGAGCGACGCACAGATGGAGGCGGGATCAATCGATGGCTAATCCGTTCGTGAAGGCCTGGAAGTACATGATGGCCCTTTTCGACTCCAAGATCGAAGAGCATGCGGATCCGAAGGTCCAGATCCAGCAGGCGATCGAGGAGGCGCAGCGTCAGCATCAGGCGCTGTCGCAGCAGGCGGCGTCGGTGATCGGCAACCAGCGTCAGCTGGAGATGAAGCTGAACCGCCAGCTCGACGAGGTCGAAAAGCTCAACGCCAACGCCCGGCAGGCCGTCACCCTCGCCGACCAGGCACAGGCCGCGGGCGACACCGAGAAGGCGATCCAGTACACCAACGCCGCCGAGGCGTTCGCCGCCCAGCTGGTCACCGCCGAGCAGTCGGTGGAAGACCTCAAGGTGCTGCACGATCAGTCCCTGCAGGCCGCCGCACAGGCCAAGAAGGCAGTCGAGCAGAACGCGATGATGCTGCAGCAGAAGGTCGCCGAGCGCACCAAGCTGCTCAGCCAGCTCGAGCAGGCCAAGATGCAGGAGCAGGTCTCGGCCTCGCTGCAGCAGATGGACTCCACCCTGTCCGCGCCCGGTTCCACCCCCAGCCTCGACGCCGTGCGCGACAAAATCGAACGCCGCTACGCCAACGCCCTCGGTTCGGCTGAGCTGGCCCAGAACTCGGTGCAGGGCCGGATGATGGAGGTGCAGCAGGCCAGCATCCAGATGGCCGGGCACAGCAAGCTCGAGCAGATCCGTGCCTCCATGCGCGGCGATGCCCTGCCCACCGGGAACAGTGCGGCCATCGACCCGGCCACGCAGCAGCCCGCGGCGCCGCAGATCAACAAGGGTGGCCAGGCGGCTCAGCAGTAGTCACGCCACCTCGGGCCGTCGGCCGACGCTCGATACTCGCGCCCGTCGCGGGCGTCGAACGCCGACCGGCGGCCCGGCCCTGTTCAGGGTGAGGTTGTCGTACCCGCGTGGCACTCTGGGGAGGTGGAAGGATCACGATGAGCGGGAGAACGCGGCGCGACCGGATCGAGGTCGCCGATCCGATGGCAGTTGTGCAGTCGACGATGAACGGCGGGGTTCCGGCGACACTGCGCGGAGTGGGCGAGCAGGCCCTCGTCGCGGTGCGGCGCTGGGCCGACCCCCGCGAGCGTGAGTTGCGGCGTCGCCGCCGGATGCGCAGGCGTAGTTTCCAGCTGGGTACGGCTTCGGGGATCACGACGGTCGGCGCGGTGGGGCTGGCCGTGGTGTCGGCGCCGGCGTGGGCGGTGGTCGTCATCGGCGGCGGCGCAGTGGCTTTCGTGACCGGCGCCGCGGTGAACGCGCGCCGCTATCTGCAGACCCGCCATCAGCCGTTGCCGCAGGCGACGTTCGTGCCGCGCAAGTCGCCGGGACTGCGCTCGGCGGCCCGCGCGCCGATTCAGCGATTGATCCGGGCTGAACGCGCGTTGCACGGGCTGGGCGCCCAGATCGCGCGCACCCGGCGGTTACCCGAGGACGAATTGCGCGACCTGCTCGCCACCGCGAGCTCCGGGGCGGCCGCGCTGCACGCCCTGGCCGCCGACATGGTCGCCATGGAACAGGCCGTCGACACGGTCGGCCGGGCGAACCCGGAGACGGTGTCGGCATTGAAGACCACGGTCACCGCCGTGCTCGCGCGCCTGGAAACCGGCGTCGTCGAATACGAACAGCTCGTCGCGGCGGCTGCTCGCATCCTGGCCGTCCCGGAGGACACCGTGGTGGCCTACCAGTTCAACGGCATCGTGGCCGATCTGCGTGAAGCCGCCGACCGCCTCGACGGCTGGGCCCATGCCCTCACCGAGATGGCCGACGGACCCGGCTTGTCGTCGCCCGATCTTCCCCGCTGAAGATCTCGCCCGCACGGATCCCCTACTCGCGCAGCGGGTATCCCGGGTCGGGCGGTCCGACTCGACAGACCTGCCGAGCAGTCCGGTTCTCAGGAGCGAATCGCCTGACGGAGGGCGGCTAGCTCCTCGGCGCGCGGATTGTCCACCGTGGACGACGCGGGGTGGTCGAAGATGCGGACGTTCTTCTCTGCCGGAGTGAACGCCGACCAGCCCGTGCTGCCATGTGTGGCGAAAGAGACCCAGGCTGCGTGGATTTCGTCGGCCAGCGGCTGCGGCGGGGTCGGCCCGGTGAGGGTGTGGGCGTTGTCCACGGCGTCGAAGACGAACGGGACTTCCAGCACATGGCAGGCGCCGAGGCCGGGCAGTGCTGTGGGCCAAGCGAACTCGTAGACGTAGGTCGCCGCGGTGGCGGCATTGGTTTCGGCGAGGTCCATGGTGCCCGAACGGAAACACCAGTCGGTGAGGATCGCGTTGAAGATCTCGGCCGGTGCGGCATCGGGGCGTTGCCGCGAATAGGTCTGTGCCACCGACGGATCGATGCCGTAGCGGGCCAGCACGAACGGCAAGCTGTCGGCATCGACGCCCGCGGTGATCCCGGTGGGCACCGTGAAGAAGCGGAATTCGTCGGCGGTGGTGCCCGCGACGAGCGGAACCCGGCGCTGCGGGTTGGCCGCGAGTACCTCGGTGGGGGTGCCCTCGACGACATCCCCGTCGACCACCGGGAACAGGCTCATGATGCCGAGGCCACGCTCGACCACCGAGGGGCCCCACCGCTGTGGGTCGGGGTCGGTCATCAGCGCGAGCGCGACGGCGTTCTGCGCCGAGCACAAGTCGGCCGGACCGAGTGCACCGAAATCCGCCGCGGTGGGGTTGATTCCGAGGTGTTCGGCCAGCGCGGCCGAAACCAGGCGCGCGTCGTCGGCCTCGGCGGCGACGGAGCCGTTGCCGCTCTGCACGATCGCCCGGCGGAACAGTCCCGCCGACTGCGGCGCCGCCATCAGCGCGGCCACGCTCATACCGCCCGCGGACTCCCCGAAGATCGTCACATTGTCCGGGTCGCCACCGAACGCGGCGATGTTGTCCCGCACCCAGCGCAGCGCGCAGAGCTGGTCGTGCAGACCACGATTCGACGGTACGCCGTCGAGCACCGCGAACCCGGAGATCCCCAGGCGGTAGTTGATCGACACCAGGACCACACCGTCGCGCGCGAACGCGGTGCCGTCGTAGATCCGGCGTGCGTTGGACCCGCGCACGAACGCGCCGCCATGAATCCACATCAGCACCGGCAGGCCCGCCCCGCCCACCTCGGGTGTCCAGACGTTCACATTGAGGTAGTCGTCGCCGGGGATGCCGTCGCTGCCGATCAGGGCGTGGATCGGCGCGGGATACGGCGACTGCGCGCACGTCGGGCCCATCCTCGTCGCCTCGCGCACCCCCTCCCAGCGCTGCACCGGTTCGGGCAACCGGAACCGTCGCGCGCCCACCGGCGCCGCCGCGTACGGCACACCGAGGAACCGGGTGACGCCGCCTTCGGTCGTGCCCCGAATCGCGCCGCCGGTGATCGTGACGATCGGTTCCATCGGTCCTCCTCGCAGTCGAACCCGATTATGGACGCTTGTCCGGTTCGGTGGGGTGCTTATGGAACCAAGGGCCCGGCCAGGACGCGCAGCCCGGCGGCGCGGTCACCGTCCCAGCGCAGACCTTGGTCCTCGGGCGGGATGCGGGCCCACAACGCGAGCAGCAGATCCGATGCCGTACCCGCCAGCTCGGCCACCGGTTCGCCGGGACCGTAGGTCCAGCGGCGATCGGTGTCGGTGGTGCGAACGCGCAGCGCCACCTCCGGTTCGGTCGCCAGGCCGCGGTGGATCATTCGGGGTGCGAACAGTTCGAAGACCTCATCGATGCCGTCCTCGGCGATCGCGCGGTCGAACGGCTCGGCCTTCCCGAGCGCGTGTTGGCCGTCCCACCGGTGCATCAGCGTCTCGTGGGCGCGGCGACGGCGCCAGAAGCCGACCGTGCGCGGCATGGCACGGGTGAAGGTCCACGCTTCCTGTTCGGGATCGGCCGACAAAGTCGCGGCGAGGGCGTCGGCGGACTCGTCGAACCATTTGCGCAGGGCCGCGGGATCTTTCGGCGCGGGCCGACCGTCGTCGTCGCCACGGAGCTCGGTGACGGCGGTGACCACCCACTGATTACCCCGGCCCAGGTGATCGACCAGATCGTAGAAGGTCCAGTCGCCGCAGGTGGTGACGGGTGCGGCGAGATCGACGTCGTCGGTGATCAGTTCGCCGAACGTGGTGAGTTCGGTACGCAGCAGAGCCAGGTAGTTCATGGATTGACGGTAGATGGCGACGGCGGCAGTCTCGGGGTGAACCCTGATCTCTACCCGGATATCCGTGCTGACCTGGTGATTTACCACGGTTGCGGTGGCAGCATCGAAGGTGTCGATCGCGGCTGTGCGGTCGCGGACACCGAGGAGTCACATCATGGTTTTCAAGGTCATCGGCATTGTCGTCGTCGCGGTCATCGCGTTCTGGATCATCGGGGCGATCCTCGAGGCGGTGCTGCCGATTCTGGTGCTCGCCGCGATCGGCACCGGGCTGTACCTGCTGTACAAGGCGGTGACGGGGTCGGGAGACAAGACGCCGGTCAGCAAGATCTAGCCCTAGCATGGGCGGGGTGGAACGGCTACCCGAGGATTGGCAGCGCGGACTCGTGATCGTCGCGCATCCGGACGACATCGAATACGGTGCGGCGGCGGCCGTCGCGCGATGGACGAAGCAGGGCAAGGACATTCGCTATCTGCTCGTCACCCGAGGGGAAGCCGGGATCGCGGGCGTTCCCCCCGCGCAGGCCGCGCCGTTGCGGGAGGCCGAGGAGATCGCGGGCGCACGCGAAGTGGGCGTGCACACCGTCGAATTCCTCGACTACCCCGACGGGCGCATCGAGGAGGGCCTGCCGCTGCGGCGCGACCTGGCCGCCGCGATCCGCAGGCACCGCCCCGAGATGGTCGTGCTGTTCAATTTCGGCGACACCTGGGCGCCCGGCTTCGTGAACAGCGCCGATCACCGGGCCGTCGGCCGCTCGGCGATGGACGCGGTCTCCGACGCGGGCAACGAATGGATCTTCCCCGAGATCGCCGATCTGGCACCGTGGTCCGCGCGCTGGGCCGCCGTCGTCGGCCCGGTCGCCACCCACGCGGTGGACGTGAGTGATCAGCTGGACAGGGCACGGGCCAGCCTGGCCGCGCATCGGCGCTATCTGCAGGTGCTGAGCACGGTCCCGGTGGAAGAACAGGTGGACGAGATCGTGGCGATGGCAACGGGCCCCAAGGATGGATTCCCCGCCGCGCACGCGGTCGGTTTCGAGCTGTTCACCTTCGCGGGCTGAGCGCGCGCCGGAATCGGTGACGCGGCCCGATTGTCTTGGGCGCGTGGGCGGGTCGGCCAGACATCGGCCGATGTGGGCCGTGTCGACGGGGTCGCGACCGTGCGTCCTGCGGATATGGCATGGTGAGGCGCATGCGAGTAGCTGTGGTAGCCGGGCCCGACCCAGGGCATGCGTTTCCCGCGATCGCGTTGTGTCTGCGGTTGCTGGACGCCGGAGACGAGCCGGTGTTGTTCACCGGTCCCCGGTGGCTCGACGCGGCACGGGCCGCGGGCATCGGCGTGCGCAAACTCAAAGGGCTCGCGCCGCGCTCGGTCGACGACGACACCGACGCCGGCGCCCGGATCCACGAACGCGCCGCCTACATCGCCACGGAGAACCTGCCCGAACTCGGTGCCATGCTGCCCGACCTGGTCGTCTCCGACGTGCTCACCGCCGGGGGCGGTCTCGCGGCCGAACGCCTCGGCGTGCCATGGGTGGAGCTCTCACCGCACCCGCTGTACCTGCCGTCGAAAGGTCTGCCGCCGATCGGAAGTGGGCTGGCACCGGGCGAGGGAGTGCGTGGCCGGTTGCGCGACACCGTGCTGCGCACCATGACCGACCGCGCGGTGCGGGCCGGTGAGCGGCAGCGTTCGGCGGCACGGGTGAGCATCGGGCTGGCCGCCGAGGACCCCGGCCCCGCCGCCCGCCTCATCGCCACCCTGCCCGCGCTCGAGCTTCCACGACCCGATTGGCCCGCCGACACCTACGTCGTCGGCCCGCTGCTCTGGGAACCCACCGATGCCGTGCTCGAACTGCCACCCGGCGACGAACCACTGGTGATGGTTGCCCCGTCCACCGCCCACACCGGGGTGGCCGGCATGGCCGAGACCGTGCTCGAGGGTCTGTCCGGACTCGGTGTGCGCGCGGCGGTTTCGATGCTCGACACCCCACCGGCAGACCTGCCCGCCTGGGCGACGGCGGGCCTGGGCCGCCAGGACGAACTGCTCACCCACGCCGCGGTGGTCGTCGGTGGGGGCGGGCACGGGTTGCTCGCGAAATCCCTCTCCGCCGGGGTGCCGGTGGTGACCGTGCCCGGCGGCGGCGACCAGTGGGAATTGGCCAATCGCGCGGTGCGCCAGGGCAGTTCGCTGCTGATCCGGCCGCTCACCCCGGACGCCGTCGCCGCGGCCGTGCGGCAGGTTCTCGACGACAAGGCGTTCGCCGCCGCCGCGCGCCGGGCCGCGGACGGCCTCGACGAGGTCGCCGACCCGGTCGAGATCTGTCATCGCGTCGGGGCCACGGTCTGAGGTAGCCGGTCGGGCTCGCAACAGCCGCATCTTCGGTTGGCCCTCGAACGCAGGCGGCACTGGACCGGCGTCCTGACGGGTGCACGACAGCGCGAGTATCTTGGGCAAGGTGCGGTTGACCGAATTCCAGGAGCTGATGCACACCGAGTTCGGCGTTGCGCGCGCCGACGCCATGCTGGCCGATCACGTCATTCCGGCCTTCGGGATGACCGGTGCGGCCGCGATCGAGGCGGGTATCGACCCGCGCGAGGTATGGCGGGCGCTGTGTGCCGACTTCGACGTCCCCAGAAACCGGTGGTGACCAGACCATGTCCGTGACAGCGCAGAACTCGTCGGCACGTCCCTACCGGTTCGACGAACGATTGCGGATGATCCCGGTCGACGCCGAATCCCTCGCCGCCCGTGTCGCCGCCGCCGATCCGCACGACTTCGGTGGTCTGCGCAGGCTCGGCATCGCGCTGATGCTGCTCGGGCGCCATGACGAGGCGCTCGACCGCCTGGACCAGGCCCTCGAACTGGCCGATACCGAGCGCCGCCGCATCACCGTGTGGATCAATCTGGCCGATGTGTACCGCTATCAGGGTGAACCCGGTCGCGCCGAGATCCTGTACCGCCGCGCGCTGGACGCCAGCCGCGCCCTCGACCCCGAACTCGTCTCCTTCGCCGCCCACCACCTGGGTAAATCGCTGGCCGAACAGCATCGGCCCGCCGAGGCGCGCGAGCTGCTGAACGAGGCGATGCGGTTGCGGGTGGCCGACGGTGACTCCGAGCTGATCGAGTCGACCAGGGCGGCGCTCGACCACCTCGACGAGCTGGCTCTGCCGTTGCCGCCAGAGGTGATCGCCTTGGTCGGACCGCTGGCCGACTGGTCCGATGAGCACGAGGGCCGCGGTGGCAATGTGCTGCGGGCGGGGGAGTACTGGATCAAACGCGGCCCGCGCGCCGTCGCCGAACACGAGCGCCTGATCTGGTTGCGCGACAAGGGCATCGCCGTTCCCGAGGTGGCGGCGTTCGCCGAGGACGTGCTGGTTCTCGCGGACGTGGGCGGTGGTTCGGTGTCGTCGCAGGCACCCGACCCGGCCGCTGCCGGTACGCTGCTCGGTTCGCGGCTGCGTGCCCTGCACGACCTGCCGGTGGCGGACTGCCCGTTCGACGCCGGGCTCGACGTCACCCTCGCACGGGCGCACCGCAATGTCGTCGAGGGGTTCGTCGACGCCGACGATTTCGACCCCGATCACCGCGATCGGACACCGGCCGAGCTGCTCGCGGAACTGGTCAGCCGTCGTCCGGCGAGCGAGGATCTCGTCGTCGCGCACGGCGATTTCACCCCGGGCAATGTGCTGGCCGGTGGCGTGCTGATCGACGTCGCCGAGCTCGGCCGCGCCGACCGCTACCGCGACCTCGCCCTGGCCGAACGCGACCTCGGGGAGGATTTCGGCGCCGAAGCGGTGACGGCGTTCCGTGCGGCCTACGGCCTGACCGAACCCGATGCGGACAAACTCGACTACTACCGCCTGCTCGACGAATTGTTCTGAACGCTCACCCGCTCTTGGCGTAGTGACGGGCGGCCTTGGCACGGTTGCCGCAGGTCGCCATGGAATGCCAGCGGCGGGTGCCGTTCTTGGACGTGTCGTAGAAGAAGAGCACGCAGTCGGGGTGGGCGCACTGGCGGATCCGATGCGGCGCTTCGGCGATCAGCCGCAGCAGGTTGTCGGCGGCGAGCCAGCCGGGTAGCCAGGCGGGGTCGGCCACCTCCGGGATGTCGCGTGGGCCGTCGTCGGTGAGTTCGCGGCGGATGCGTCCCTGGTCGAGCACCCGGTTGAGTGCGGTGTGGTCGGCGCGGGTGACCGTGTCGTATACGGCGTCACGTGCGGTGTGCAGCGCGGTGAGGGTGTGCTCGTCGGCGGGCACCCGGTCGGTCAGGTCGAGCAGCGCCAGCCAGGTCCGCAACCCGTCGAGATCGGCCAGCAGATCGCCGGGTTCGGCGCCTGCCCATCGGGTGTTGAGCAGGTCGAGAGCAGGTGGTTCGCCGGTGTGCGGACGGGGATCGCGCATGTCTGAGGCTATCAACTCGCGCTCCTAACCATCAAAAAGTATTTCAAGGGTTGACGGCAGTGCTTCATCGTCTTATGTTCTAACCATCAAAACGTTCATAGATAGTTTCCCATTCCTGGAGGACTCATGACCGCCGTCACCGCTCCCGTGCTCACCACCGGCCACATCGGGCTCAATGTCACCGACCTGGACCGCTCCGCGGAGTTCTATCGCCGTGGTCTCGGCTTCGAGGAACTCGGCAGCGGCGCCGACGGTGCGCGCCGCTGGGCCTTCTTCGGTATCGACGGCGTGCTGATGATCACGCTGTGGCAGCAGAGCACCGGCGAATTCGCCACCGGCGCACCGGGACTGCATCATCTCGCCTTCCAGGTCGCCGACCTCGACTCGGTGCGCGCCGTCGAGTCGGCGCTGCGGGAGCTGGCCACCGAGTTCTTCCACGAAGGTGTGGTCGCCCACGGCGAGGGCGCGTCCTCGGGCGGGATCTTCTTCGCCGATCCCGACGGCATCCGGCTCGAGGTGTACGCCCCGGCCGGCGCCGAATCCGCGCCCGCTCCCGCGGGTAGCGCGCCGACCTGTGGATTCTTCTGAGGAGTCGTCATGTTCCATCCGGGTGAGCTGGCCGTGCAGCAACGCCTCGGCCAGGCCGGGATCGCCGATCGCGTCGGGCGTTCGATCCGCACCGGGATCCCGGCCGTCGCCGCGGACTTCCTCGCCGAGCAGCCGATGGTCGTCCTCGCGGCGGCCGACGCGGCCGGGCGGCTGTGGGCGAGCCCGCTCACCGGACCCGCCGGATTCGTCCACGCGATCGACGACACCACCATCGACATCACCGCGCTACCCGGTGACGACGATCCCCTGTCCGACGCGTTGACCGGCGATATCGCGGTCGGGATGATTGCCGTGCAGGCGCAGCGGCGGCGCCGGATGCGCGTCAACGGGACCGCGCGGCCGCGGCCCGGTGGAGTGCGGATCACCACCGAACAGGTGTACGCGAACTGCCCGAAATACATCTCACGCCGAGAGATCCGTGCTGTGTCGGCCGGGCAGGCCGGTCCGGCGCGGCACGGCACGGAACTCACCGCCGAGCAGGGGACGATGATCGCCGCCGCCGACACCTTCTTCGTCGCCACCGCCGACGCCGACGGGCACGCCGATGCCTCCCATCGCGGCGGCAACCCCGGCTTCCTCGAGCTGCTGTCGTCGACCCGGCTGCGCTGGCCGGACTATCGCGGCAACTCGATGTTCATGACCCTCGGCAACCTCGCCGTGCATCCGCGGTGCGGATTGCTGATCGCCGCCTGGTCGACCGGTACGCTGCTGCAGCTCACCGGCCGGGCCGAAATCATCTGGGACACCGCCGATCTCACCACCGGTGCGCAATGCGCCGTCGACTACACCGTCGAGCGGGTGATCGAACGTCCCGGCGCGCTACCGCTGCGCTTCGGCGCACCCGAACTGTCACCGCACAACCCTTGAAAGGCGACACCGTGCGACCACCGCTGCCTCCCTTCGACCTCGACTCCGCCCGCGCCAAGGTGCGGGCCGCCGAAAACGCCTGGAACACCCGTGATCCCGAGCGGGTGGCCGCCGCGTACACCGAGGATTCGGTGTGGCGCAACCGCGACGAGTTCTTCACCGGCCACGCCGCGATCGTCGAGTTCCTCACCCGCAAATGGGCCACCGAGAACGGCTACGCACTGCGCAAGGATCTGTGGGCCTTCCACGACAACCGCATCGCCGTGCGCTTCCAGTACGAATGGCACGACGACACCGGTCAGTGGTGGCGCAGCTACGGCAACGAACAGTGGGAGTTCGCGCCCGACGGGCGGATGTCCCGGCGTGAGGCGAGCATCAACGATGTGCGCATCGAACAGTCGCAACGACGGATTCTGGGGCCGCGTGCCGAGGGCGACGAATCGGTGCTGCCGCAGCACTGACGACGGTCGTGGCGTGTTTGCGGGCGCGTCGCTTGACTCGAAAGAGTGTTCGACTAATCTTGGCGACAGAACTTGTCGGTGCCGCCCTCTACTGTGGGCGCCAACCAGAGAGACACTCACCTCGAGAAGGGGACCACATCATGGCACCGCAGGCCTACGATCGCGACAAAGCGCTGGAACTGGCGCTGGCTCAGGTGGAGAAGAGCTTCGGCAAGGGCGCGGTCATGCGCCTGGGCGAAGAGGCCCGCCAGCCCATCTCCGTCATCCCGACCGGCTCCATCGCCCTCGACGTCGCGCTCGGGATCGGCGGGTTGCCGCGCGGTCGCGTCGTCGAGATCTACGGCCCGGAATCCTCGGGTAAGACCACCGTCGCGCTGCACGCGGTGGCCAATGCCCAGGCCGCGGGCGGTGTCGCCGCCTTCATCGACGCCGAGCACGCGCTCGATCCCGACTACGCCCGCAAGCTGGGGGTCGATACCGACGCACTGCTCGTCTCCCAGCCCGACACCGGTGAGCAGGCCCTCGAGATCGCCGACATGCTCGTGCGCTCGGGTGCCATCGACATCATCGTCATCGACTCGGTCGCGGCCCTGGTGCCGCGCGCCGAGATCGAGGGCGAGATGGGCGACAGCCACGTCGGCCTGCAGGCCCGCCTGATGAGCCAGGCGCTGCGCAAGATGACCGGCGCGCTGAGCACCTCGGGCACCACCGCCATCTTCATCAACCAGCTGCGCGAGAAGATCGGCGTGATGTTCGGTTCGCCCGAGACCACCACCGGTGGTAAGGCGCTCAAGTTCTACGCCTCGGTGCGCCTGGACGTGCGCCGCATCGAAACCCTCAAGGACGGCAGCGACGCGGTCGGTAACCGCACCCGCGTGAAGGTCGTCAAGAACAAGGTGAGCCCGCCGTTCAAGCAGGCCGAGTTCGACATCCTCTACGGGCAGGGCATCTCCAAGGAGGGCTCGCTCATCGACATGGGTGTCGAGCACGGCTTCATCCGCAAGTCCGGCTCCTGGTACACCTACGAGGGCGACCAGCTGGGCCAGGGCAAGGAGAACGCCCGCAAGTTCCTGCTGGAGAACACCGATGTGCGCGACGAGATCGAGAAGAAGATCAAGGAAAAACTCGGCATCGGCGCGGATCTGACCGCCGAGGCCGACGCACCCGCCGACTTCTGAGCCGATGCGCACGCCGAACCCCGGCCGCGCGCGCCGCGACTCGGCCGATCCGGTCGAGGACATGCGACGTCAGCTGGCTCGCCTCGGTATCGAGGTGCAACCGCAGTCGCTGACGTCCGAGGTGACGCGCGAACCGGGGTCGGCAACCGAACTCGCCCCGGCGGCTCGTGCCGAACGAGCCGCCTCGGGCGCGAAGGGAATTCGGTCGGGTGCGGGCGATCCGCAGCGCGCGCACCCGACCGGATTCACCGACGAACACAATCGGACCGATTCCGCCCCGCGAACCGGTGTTGATCATGAAGAGTGGGGGAGCGGGGCGGCGACGCCTCGCCGCGCCCGGCGTTCTCGCCGATCCACGCGGCGCGACACAGACTCCCTGTCGACCGTCGTCGGTGGTGACGACGGGCGGCAGGTGGATCCGGTGGCGGCCGGATCCCCACCGGGAGAGCCCGAGAGGCGAGCCGGCACACGCCGGCTCGCCCCGGGTGACCGGCCCGACGCCACCGTGGAACAAGCCAAGGACGCCTGCCTGCGGTTGCTGGCCGTGCGGGCCCGCAGCCGCGCCGAACTGGAGAAACGGCTCGGCGAGAAGGGTTTCCGGCTCGAAGTCACCGCAGCGGCGCTCGAGCGGCTCGCCGAAGTGGGCCTCATCGACGACAGTTCCTTCGCCGAACAGTGGGTACACGCCCGCCACACCTACTCCGGCAAAGGGAAGAAAGCGCTCCAGCGCGAACTGCGCGACAAAGGAGTAGCCCCCGCCGAGGCCGAACAGGCTTTGTCGATGGTCTCCGACGACGCCGAACGCGACCGCGCCACCGACCTGGTTCGACGCAAGCTGCGCACCCTGCCCCGAGAACTCGACCGTGACAAGGCGGTTCGCCGCCTGGTCGGCATGCTGGCCCGTCGGGGCTACGACCAGTCCACCGCCTTCGCTGTCGTCACCACGGAACTCGATGCCGCAGGTTTCGCCCGAACCTCGGCCACCGGCGCCGATTACAGCGCGAACCACGACGGCGCCGAGCAGCCAAACACCGACGACGGCCGCGCCCGGCAGGCCCGGGCCGACACTGCCCGAGAACCCTCCCGCGGCACCGCCGCCCCCGCACGCCGCCCCCGTCCGGAGCCCGGCGACGACGAGGCAGCCGCCGACCTGGTGCGCCGCAAACTCCGCACCACACCCCCCGACCTCGACCGAACCAAACTCACCCGCCGCCTCGTCGACATGCTCGCCCGCCGCGGCTACAACCCCGCCACCGCCTACGCCGTGGTGAAAGCGGAACTGGCCGAAGCGGGGCGATGATTCGGTCGTCCTCGTGATCCGGGTCGGGGAACCGGAACGGCCACGGGTGTCGGGGTGGGGCGTTAGCATGAGGCGGAAGTGAAACGCGGGTCCGCGCAGGTGGATTCGGGTGCTCGGTGGGCCGAGGGTGTGGGACGGCTTGTTTCGCCCAGGTTGTGGGTGGGCATCTTGGGGCAGGGCCCGTTGGGCCGCCGGACGATGGGGAGGTGGGGAACCTGGACGCACTGTGGTCGTTCGTGGTGAACCGGCGTGAGCAGTTGCTGGTCGATTCGTATCTGCATGTGTCGGCGGTGGTGCAGTCCCTGCTGCTGGCGACGGTGATCGCGGTGCTCGTGGGCATCCTGGTCTACCGGAGTCCGCTCGGATCGGCGGCGGCGACCGCGACGGCGGGAGCGATCCTCACTGTGCCGTCGTTCGCGCTGCTCGGGCTGCTGATCCCGTTCCTCGGGCTCGGTGTGGCACCGACCATCGTCGCGCTGGTCCTCTACGCGCTGCTGCCGATTCTGCGCAACACCGTGCTCGGGTTGTCCACCGTCGACCCGGCCGCCGTCGATGCCGCACGTGGTGTCGGGATGGGCCGGTGGCAGTTGCTCACCAGGATCGAACTGCCGCTGGCGTGGCCGTCGATCCTCACCGGCATGCGGGTGAGCGCGCAGATGATCATGGGCATCCTCGCGCTCGCGGCCTACGCGAAAGGCCCGGGGCTCGGCAACCTGATCTTCTCCGGGCTCGCGCGCCTCGGCAGTCCCAACGCGGTGCCGCAGGCGCTCACCGGCACCATCCTCATCGTCGTGCTCGCACTCGCGCTCGACGGCGTCCTGGTTCTGCTCGGACGGTTCACCATCTCGAGGGGTATTCGTGACTGACACCAGCACCGCCGAAACCGGCGCCGCCACCGCCGTTTCCGGGGTGGAGATCGTCCTGGACCGGGTGACCAAACGGTATCCGGAGCAGCCGGACCCCGCGGTCGAAGAGGTGAGCATGACGATCCCCGCCGGGGAGATCGTCGTCCTCGTCGGCCCGTCCGGCTGTGGCAAGACCACAACCATGCGGATGATCAACCGCCTCATCGAACCGACCTCGGGCACCATCACCATCGGTGGTCGCGACGCGCTCGCCATCGACGCCGACGAATTGCGCCGTGGCATCGGCTATTCCATCCAACAGGCCGGACTGTTCCCGCACATGACGGTCGCCAAGAACATCGCGACGGTGCCGGGCCTGCTCGGCTGGGACCGGCGCCGCGTCGCCGCCCGCACCGACGAAATGCTCGAGCTCGTGGGCCTCGATCCCGACACCTATCGTGACCGCTACCCGCGCCAGCTCTCCGGCGGCCAGCAGCAACGCGTCGGCGTTGCCCGCGCGCTGGCGGCCGACCCGCCGGTGTTGCTGATGGACGAACCGTTCGGCGCCGTCGACCCCATCACCCGCGCCCTGCTGCAGGACGAATTGCTGCGCCTGCAGGGCGAACTCGGCAAGACCATCGTGTTCGTCACCCACGATTTCGGTGAGGCGGTGAAACTGGGTGACCGCATCGCGGTGCTCGGCGACCGCTCCCGCATCCTGCAGTACGACACCCCCGCCGCGATCCTGGCGGCCCCCGCCGACGACACGGTCGCCGGCTTCGTCGGCGCCACCGCGACCATCGACCGCCTCGGTCTCGCGGTCCTCGCCGACCTCGACCTGGACCAGGGCGTCGCCGTCACCGAGGACACCGACCCCACCACACTGACCGCCGCGCTCCGCCAGGCGGACCGCTCCTGGGCCGTCGTCCTCGACACCGACCGCCGCCCCCTGCGCCGGGTATCCAGAGACGAACTGGCCCATGCGGATTCCCTCACCACCGCAGGCACCCCCATCGGCGCGACCCTCCCCGCCGAGGCCACCCTCCAAGACGCCCTCGCCGCCCTCCTCACCGAACGCACCGCCTCGGCGATCGTCCTCGACCCGGCCGGCAACTACGCCGGTGTCGTCACCGTCGACACCCTGATAGACCACCTGGCCTCGTCGGCGAGCACGTCCGAAAAGGCGTCGTCATGACGACCAGGCGATGCGCAGTGCAAGCATCGGATCCGCCGGCAGCATCGCACTCGGTGGCCGCACGGCGTGACGGCGGCGCAACGAAGCACATCCGATCGGCCTCGCCCACATGGGTTCTCGTCGTGGAAAGGGCGGACTCATGGTGACCGCTACTCCCTCCACCCGCCCGGTCGTCGATCTCCCCGCCGCGGCGTCCGCACCGGCGACCCAGCGGCGCGCCGAATTCCTGCGGCTGCTGGCCCAACCGGTGATCGTGCTGATCCTGACCGTCGGCGTGCTGGTGTGGGCGTTCCGCCGTGAGCTCACCACCATTCAGCAGGCCAGCATCAGTGCGGGCAATATCGCCCAGGTCACCTGGCAGCACGTGCTCATCACAGTGGCGGTCGTGGCGATCGTCATCATGATCGCGGTGCCGCTGGGTACCCTGCTCACCCGGCACCGATTCCGCCGTCTCGCACCGTTTTTCGTCGGCATCGCCAATATCGGAGCCGCGGCGCCCGCCATCGGCCTGATCGTGCTGTGCTATCTGCTCACCCGGACCACCGGGTTCTGGGTGGGTGTCGCGCCGATCGCGTTCTGTTCGCTGCTGCCGGTGCTGCGCAATACCATTCTCGGCTATCAGCAGGTGGACCCGGCCGTTGTCGATGCCGGTCGCGGTCAGGGGATGTCGGCCGTGCAGGTGTTGCGGCGCATCGAGTTTCCGCTCGCAATCCCCTACATCCTCGCGGGGTTGCGCACGTCCCTGGTGCTCGCCGTCGGCACCGCGACGCTGTCGTTCATGGTGAGCGCCGGTGGGCTCGGCATTCTCATCGACACCGGCTACAAGCTGCGCGACACCGTCACCCTGACGGTCGGTGCGGTGCTCGCGGTGGCATTGGCCCTGTTCGTCGACTGGCTCGGCGCGCTGGCCGAACAGTTTCTCGGGCCGAGGGGGCTGCGGTGAACAAGAGCAGATGGTTGCGCGGGCTGATCCCGGTTCTCGCGGTGGTGTTCGCCGGGTGCGGTCTGCAATCGGGTGGCTCGGTGCCGCTGCCGGTGGGGCCCGGCAGTATCACCCCGGTCCCGGAACTCGACGGTGTCGCGGTGACGGTGGGGTCCAAGGACTTCACCGAGGCCAATATCCTCGGCTACCTCATCGAATTCGCCCTCACCGCCGCAGGCGCGAACGTGCGTGACCTGACCAATATCCAGGGCTCCAACAGCCTGCGCGACGCGCAACTCAACGGCCAGATCGATATCGCCTACGACTACACCGGCACCGGCTGGATCAACTACCTCGGTAACGAGACCCCCGAACCCGACGAACGCAAACAGTTCGACCTCGTCCGCGACGCCGACCGCGCACAGCACGACATGGTGTGGGCGGCCATGGCACCGATGAACAACACCTACGCCCTGGTCACCAGCAGGCGCACCGCCGAGGAGACCGGGGTGCGCACCCTGTCGGACTACGCGAAACTGCTCGCCGCCGACCCGGCCGCGGCCGCCACCTGCGTGGGCACCGAGTTCAACGTCCGCCCCGACGGCTACCCGGGCCTGGCCCAGAAATACGGCATCGACGCGGGCAGAGCGCAGAAACAGATCGTGCAGGACGCCCTGGTCTACCAGGCCACCGCCGACGCGAAACAGTGCCGCTTCGGCTCCGTCGCCGCCACCGACGGTCGCATCCCCGCCCTGGACCTGGTGCTGCTCGAAGACGACAAGGGCTTCTTCCCCAAGTACAACGCGGCCCTGGTGATGCACGGCCCATTCGCCGACGCCAACCCCCGTGTGGTCGACATCATGGCGCCGATCTCGGCCCGACTCACCAACGAGGTCATCACCGAACTCAACCGCCAGGTCGACATCGACGGTCGCGAACCCGCCGACGTCGCCCGAGACTGGATGATCGCCGAAGGCCTCGTCACAGCCAGCTGACCCGCCCCGGACCGCCTCCCCACGATGTCGACCAGCCGGGCCATGATGGACGGTGGCTACACACCGGCACACCGACATCGCTGGGAGGAACACGCATGACCATCGCATTCCGCAAGGTGACAGTTCTCGGAACCGGCGTCCTCGGTTCCCAGATAGCGTTCCAGACCGCGTACCACGGCTTCGACGTGACGTCCTACGACATCGACGACAAGGCGATCGCCGCCGCCCGCACCCGGTTCGACGAACTCGCGAAGACCTACCAGGCCGAAGTGAACGGAGCCGACACCGCCAAGACCGAGGCGACGGCCGCGGGCATCACGCTGACCACCGACCTGGCCGCCGCGGTCGCCGACGCAGACCTGGTCGTCGAGGCGGTGCCGGAGGTGCTGTCCATCAAACGCGACCTGTACACGAAGCTGGGCGGCCTCGCCCCGGAACGCACGGTCTTCGCGACGAACTCCTCGACGCTGCTGCCCAGCGACATGGCCGGTTTCACCGGGCGCGCCGACCGTTTCCTCGCCCTGCATTTCGCCAACCACGTGTGGAAGTTCAACACCGCCGAGGTGATGGGCACACCGGAGACCGACCCGGAGGTGTTCGCCTCGGTCGTGAAGTTCGCCTCCGACATCGGCATGGTGCCCATCGAATTGCACAAGGAGAAGGCGGGTTACGTGCTCAACTCGCTGCTCGTCCCGTTCCTCAACGCCGGCATGGGGCTGGTCGCGGGCGGCTATGCCGAACCGAAGGCCGTCGACGAGACCTGGCGCATCGGGACCGGCGCACCGATGGGACCGATGCAGATCCTCGACATCGTCGGGCTCACCACGCCCTACAACATCCTCACCAACGGCGGCCCGGAGGAACAGAAGCTCGCCGACTGGCTGAAACAGAACTACATCGACAAGGGCAAGCTCGGCCTGTCGACCGGTGAGGGCTTCTACCGCTACGACAGCTGACACGAACGGGGCCCGGTCCGACGTACGGACCGGGCCCCGACGGTCGGAACCTACTTCTTGGTGATGTCCACGCCGGGTGCGGCATCGGTGACGATCGAGTCGGCGGCCAGCACCGCACCGCCGCCCTTCTTGCGCCGCGACCGCAGCCGCTTCTCCAACCGGGTCGCCAGGAACGACAGCGCGATATTGAGCGAGATCATGATGACCGCGATCACCATCAGGGCCGGGATCGTGTTCTGCTCCGCCGCACCGACCTGCTGACCCGAGCGCACCAGCTCCACATAGGTGATCTGGTAGCCGAGCGCGGTGTCCTTGAGCACCACCACCATCTGCGAGACCAGCGCGGGCAGCATCGCGGTGATCGCCTGCGGCAACAGCACCAGCCGCATCAGCTGGGTCTTGCGCATGCCGAGCGCGACGGCGGCCTCGCTCTGGCCCTTGGGCAGCGACCGGATACCCGCCCGCACGATCTCGGCGATGACGGAGGCGTTGTAGACGATCAGGGCGATGACCACCGCGGCCAGCGCGAGCTGATCGGACGGGAACACCTTGTAGTCGCCGAACACGGCGAACAGGAAGATCATCAGGATCAGCACCGGGATGGCCCGGGCCAGCTCGACGATCGCGCCCGCCACCCAGCGCACCCAGGTGTGATCCGAGAGGCGCAGGATGCCGAAGATCATGCCGAAGATCAGCGCACCGATGATCGAGAGCACCGCGGCCGTGAGCGTGCCCTCGAGACCGGGCAGCAGATAGGTCTCCCAGACCTCGGCCTCGAGGAACGGCTTCCACTTCTCGGCGGTGAACTGGCCTTCGCGCTGGAAGGCCAGGAACATCCACACCGCGATCGCGACGAGCACCGCCGCTACCAGGACCGAGTAGATCCAGTGCCGCACCCGGGCCTTGGGGCCGGGAGCGTCGAACAGAACCGAAGCGCCTGAACTCACCGGACAACCTCGAATCGCTTGGCCAGCCAGCCGAAGAACAAGCCGGTCGGCAGGGTGAGCACGACGAAGCCGAGCGCGAAGATCGCACCGATGGCGAGCACCGCGGCCTCGTTCTCGTTCATCTCGCTCATCAGGAACGCGGCCTCACCGACGCCGATCACCGAGGCGATCGTCGAGTTCTTGGTCAGCGCGATCAGCACGCTGCCCAGCGGGGCGATGACGGCCCGGAAAGCCTGTGGCAGCACGATCAGGCGCAGATTCTGGGCGAACCCGAAGCCCAGCGAGCGGCCCGCCTCGGACTGCCCGATGTGGACGGTGTTGATGCCCGACCGCAGCGATTCGCACACGAAAGCCGCGGTGTAGACGCTCAATCCGATGATCGCCCACCAGTAGTTGTTGTCCTTGATCGAATCACCGGCCAGCTCCCACCGCAGCGTGCTGTAGAGGCCGAGCGAGCAGAACACGATGATCAGCGTCAGGGGGGTGTTGCGGAAGATCGACACGTAGGCGGTGCCGACCCAGCGCGCGACGGGGATGGGAGACACACGCATTCCGGCGACGATGGTGCCGAGAATCAGGGCGCCGATCGCCGAGAAGAACGTCAGCTTGATGGTCACCCAGAAGGCAGCGAGGATTCGGGAGTCATACTCCGAGATCAGGTCGAACACGGACGCGCGTCCTCCGATCGATGAGAAAGGCCAGCAGGACAAAGACCGTCGCGGTGGCACAGGGCCACCGCGACGGTGTTCGGGATCAGTAGCGGTCGACCTTCGGCGGCTCCGGGACCTTGAAACCGGTGCCGGGGAAGGACTTCTCCAGCGCGGCCTTCCACGAACCGTCGGCGATCATCGCCTCGATCGCGTCGTTGATCTTGGTGCGGGCCTCGGTGTCGTCCTTCTTCACACCGATGCCGTAGTTCTCGGTGGTGAAGGTCTTGCCCACCAGCTTGTAGGTGCCGGGCGCCTGCGCGGCGTAACCGGCCAGGATCACGTCGTCGGTGGTCATCGCGTCGATGGCACCGCCACGCAGGCCCTCGAGGCACAGCGAGTACGTGTCGTAGGTCTGCAGCTGGGCCTGCGGGTAGTTCTTCTCGATGTTCTGGGCCGGGGTGGAGCCCTTCACCGAGCAGACCTTCTTGCCCGCGAGCGAATCGGGGCCGGTGATGTCGGTGTTGTCGGCACGCACCAGCAGGTCCTGGCCCGCCACGTAGTACGGGCCGGCGAAATCGACCTTCTCCTTGCGCTTGTCGTTGATCGAGTAGGTGGCGACGATGAAGTCGACCTGACCGTTCTCGATCATCGTCTCGCGCTGCGCCGACGGGGTTTCCTTGAACGTGATGGCCTCGGGCTTCACCCCGAGCTTGTCGGCGACGTACTTGGCGACCTCGACATCGAAGCCGCTGTAGGTGCCGTCGGTGTTGCGCAGGCCGAGACCCGGCTGGTCGAACTTGATGCCGACGGTCAGCTTGCCTTCCTTGGCGTGGTCGAGCGCGCTGCCCTCGTCACCGCCGCCGCAGGCCGCCGTCACGGTGGCGGCCAGAGCCAGAGCCACAGCGCCGACGCCGACGCGCACCGCACGATTGATCCTCATCGAGTTTCCTTCTCCCTCTTGTGGTGTCGCTACAAGTCAGTGGCTGAGAATTTTGCCGAGGAAGTCCTTGGCGCGGTCGGATCGCGGTGCGGTGAAGAACGTTTCGGGCTCCGCGTCCTCGACGACCTCGCCGTCGGCCATGAACAGCACCCGGTCGCCGGCACGGCGGGCGAAGCCCATCTCATGGGTGACCACGAGCATCGTCATGCCCTCCTTGGCGAGGGAGACCATCACCTCGAGCACCTCGTTGACCATCTCCGGGTCGAGCGCGGAGGTGGGCTCGTCGAACAGCATCACCTTCGGGTCCATCGCCAGCGACCGCGCGATCGCCACGCGTTGCTGCTGGCCGCCCGACAGCTGGGCGGGGTACTTGTCGGCCTGGTTGGCGATGCCGACCCGGTCGAGCAGGGCGAGCGCGTGCTTGCGCGCTTCGTCCTTCTTGATGCCGCGCACCTTCATCGGCGCGAGCATCACGTTCTCGAGAATTGTCTTGTGCGCGAACAAATTGAACGATTGGAAGACCATGCCCACCTCGGCGCGCAGCGCGGCGAGGGCCTTGCCTTCGGCGGGCAGATCCACGCCGTCGATGGCGATGCGGCCCGAGTCGATCGGTTCGAGCCGGTTGATGGTGCGGCACAGGGTGGACTTCCCCGAGCCCGAGGGGCCGAGGACGATCACGACCTGCCCGCGGGGCACTTCCAGGTTGATATTGCGCAGAACATGGAGCTCACCGAAGTGTTTGTCCACGTTGTGCATCGAGATCATCGGCGGCGCGCCTGCAGTGGCAGCGGCGTCGGCTTTCCCGGTCGCGGGTGCGGCGTCGTCGGTCATGCTCAGAAACCTTAGGCGTTCTTCGGAGATTTGCCCTGCTTTCCGTGACTCGCCGTCTCGGCTCGCCGAGAAGACACCTGCCGGTAACCGGGCGGCAGTCTCCTCGTCGCGGTCGGCCTGCCCGACCGCGACGCAGGTCACCGGGGCGGTGGCCGTACCCTGGACGGGTGGATTCGAACGGACAGAATGCGACGCACGGCTCGGTCACCGAGGCGCGCACCTACGAGGTCCGCACCTTCGGTTGCCAGATGAACGTCCATGATTCCGAACGCTTGTCCGGCCTGCTCGAAGACGCGGGTTATGTGAAGGCCGCGCCGAGCGACACCCCGGACCTGGTGGTGTTCAACACCTGCGCGGTGCGGGAGAACGCCGACAACAAGCTCTACGGCACCCTCGGGCACCTCGCCCCGGTGAAGCAGGGCAGGCCGGGCATGCAGATCGCCGTCGGCGGCTGCCTGGCGCAGAAGGACCGCGACACCGTGGTGCGCAAGGCGCCGTGGGTGGACGTGGTGTTCGGCACGCACAACATCGGTTCGCTGCCGGTGCTGCTCGAACGGGCACGGCACAACGAGCAGGCCCAGGTGGAGATCCTCGAATCGCTCGAGGCCTTCCCGTCCACCCTGCCCGCCAAGCGTGAATCGGCCTACGCGGGCTGGGTGTCGATCTCGGTGGGGTGCAACAACACCTGCACCTTCTGCATCGTGCCCGCGCTGCGCGGCAAGGAGGTGGACCGTCGCCCCGGTGACGTGCTCGCCGAGGTGCAGGCGCTGGTCGACCAGGGTGTGCTCGAGGTGACCCTGCTCGGTCAGAACGTGAACTCCTACGGCGTGAACTTCGTCGACCCCGAACAGCCGCGCGACCGTGGCGCCTTCGCCCAGTTGCTGCGCGCGACCGGGCGGATCGAGGGACTCGAGCGGGTGCGGTTCACCTCGCCGCATCCGGCGGAATTCACCGACGACGTCATCGAGGCGATGGCGCAGACACCCAATGTCTGCCCGCAGCTGCACATGCCGTTGCAGTCGGGTTCGGACCGGGTGCTCAAGGCGATGCGCCGCTCCTACCGCAAGGAACGCTTCCTCGGCATCATCGACAAGGTGCGCGCCGCGATGCCGCACGCCTCGATCACCACCGACATCATCGTCGGCTTCCCCGGCGAGACCGAGGAGGACTTCCAGGAGACCCTGGACGTGGTGCGCCGGGCCCGCTTCACCAGCGCCTACACCTTCCAGTACTCCAAGCGTCCCGGCACCCCGGCCGCCGAACTGGCCGATCAGGTGCCCAAGGCCGTGGTCCAGGAACGCTACGACCGCCTCATCGCCCTGCAGGAGCAGGTGTCGCTCGAGGAGAACCAGGCGCTGATCGGCACCGAGGTGGAATTGCTCGTGGCCGAAGCGGGCAAGAAGAACGCGGCGACCGCGCGGATGAGCGGACGCGCCCGCGACGGCAGACTGGTGCACTTCCGGCCCGGCACCGATGCGGGGATCCGGCCCGGTGACCTCGTCGTCGTCGACATCACCGCCGCCGCACCGCACCACCTGATCGCCGACGGTGTCGTGAAATCGCATCGCCGCACGCGAGCGGGTGACGCGCACGAGCGAGGGGTCACGCCCAAGACCGCGCCGATCGGTGTCGGCCTCGGCTTGCCGCGCATCGGCACGCCCGCGGTCGAGCCGGTGGACAGCGGTTGTTCGACCGGGTGTCCGGCATGAACGCCGAGGACCCGGACTCTACTACCGGTCGTAGTGGGTCGGGTGCCGAGGACGGCGCGGGGGATGGCAGAGTGGAGCCCGGCGCACACGAGCCGAGTAACCCTGCGGACAGGAGCGACGTGAACCGGGTGGGCAACGATCAGGAATTCGAGCAGTTCCGCGGCGAGATCGACGCCGTCGAACGGCGGATCGCCGGTGAGATCGATCCCGGCGCACGGGCCATGGTGGTGGCGGGCGCGGTATTCGCCCTGCTCATCTCGCTGATCCTGCCGCACGCAGGCGCCGCACGCGGCTTCGATGTGCTGCTGAGCACCGATGCGGCCCGGCTCGAACACATCGGGCTGCCCTCCCGCGTCTTCGTGTGGCTGGTCATCGTGTTCGGTGTCGGCTTCTCGCTACTGGCCCTGACCACCCGGCGCTGGGTGCTGGCCTGGCTGGCCTGTGCGGGTTCGGCTGTGGCGAGTGTGTTCGGCGTGCTGTCGATCTGGCATCGCCAGACCCCCGGCCTCGGCAACTACGAGGGCGCCGGGCCCGGCATCGGCCTGATCCTCGGCACCCTGGCCGTCATGGTGCTCACCTTCCACTGGATCCGGGTGGTCTGGAGTCGCACCGCCGTGCAGCTGGCCGCGGAGGAACAGCGCCGCAATGCCGCCCGCGAAGCCGAGGAACGCGACCGCAAACGCCTGCTGGGCGAGGAATAGCCCCCGAAACGAAGAAAACCCCGACCGAAGGCGGTCGGGGTTTTCTCGTTCTCGTCAGAGATTGCTGACGGCGCCTTCGGCCGCTTCCGCCCATTCACGCCACTGCTTGGCCTGCTCGAGTGCCTTCTCCGCGTCCCGCTTCTTGCCCGCGGCCTCGGCCTTGGCGGCCTGCTCCTCGAACTGGGCGACGCGCTCGCGGAACTGCGCGGCCCGGGCCACGGCCTCCGGGTCGGTGCGGCGCCACTGCTGATCGGCCGCGTCGCGCACCCGCTTCTCGATCGCGCGCAGCCTGCCTTCCAGCTCCTGCATCCGCTCGCGCGGGACCTTGCCGATGGCATCCCACTTGTCCTGCAGTTCGCGCAGGGCGGCGCGGGCGGCCTCGAGGCCGTTGGCCGGGTCGATGTGCTCGTAGGCGTCGAGCAGTTCCTGCTTGGCGACGGCGTTGTGCTCGAACTCCGCGTCGCGTTCGGAGACCGCCGCGTTGCGGGCGGCGAAGAACACGTCCTGCGCGCTCTTGAACCGCCGCCACAGCGCCTCGTCCGCCTCGCGGGGCGCCCGGCCTGCCGCCTTCCATTCGGTGAGCAGGTCGCGGAACACCGCGGCGGTGCCGGTCCAGTCGGTGGAGCCGGACAGCTCCTCGGCGCGCACGCACAGCTCTTCCTTGCGCGTCTTGGCGGTGGCGCGTTCGCGATCGAGCTCGGCGAAATGGGCGCCGCGGCGACGGTTGAACGCCTCACGCGCCTTGGAGTAGCGCTTCCACAGCGCGTCGTCGACCTTGCGATCGACACCGCGGATCGACTTCCACTCGTCGAGGATCTCGCGCAACCGGTCGCCCGCGGCCTTCCACTGGGTGGATTCGGCGGCGATCTGCTCGGCCTCGGCGGCCAGGGCTTCCTTGCGCTCGGTGTGCTCGTGGCGGGCGCGTTCCTTCTCCTCCTTGGCGTGCGCGGCGGCTTCCTCGGAGTGCTCGGTGATGGCCTGCAGACGGGCGGCCAGGCCGTCGATGTCACCGATGACGGCGGCGGTCGGCAACGTCTCGGCCAATGCCAGCGCGGCGGCCTTGGTCTTGCGGGCATCGGCGCCTGCGGCCAAGCGCGCCTCGAGCAACGCCACCTCGGTGGCCAGGTCGTCGAAGCGGCGGCCGAAGTGGGCAAGGCCCTCGGCGGCGTCACCGGCCTGCCAGGAGCCGACGACGCGTTCACCGTCGGCGGTCTTCACCCAAGCGGTGCCGTCCTCGTCGACGCGACCCCATTTGCTCGGGTCGGTGGACGCGGGCACCACCACCGCGTGCGGGTGGGCCTGGTCGGGGCCGGGAGCGGGTTTCACGGCGTGCGGTTTGGGCGGACGCGCAGCCTTGCCGCCGGGCTTGGGGGTGCCGGAGGGTCGCGGGCCCGGACCGGGGGTGGGCTTCGCGGTTCCGTTGCTGTCGGTCATTGCTCTCCGTCCCTGCCGCGCGTCACGGCTGCCTGGTTACGCTCTAGCACATCCCATTGAACCCGCTTCGAGCCGAGGAAACCATCGATCCCGGGGATCGGATGCCGCGTTTCCTGGGATTTCGTCCCGGACGACGGGGGTGGTCGCATCAGAAAACACTAGCAATCTCGCGGGGCGTCACGGCGCCGGACACTCGCTGACCCCGGTGCGCTCCTCCTGCGCCGGATGCTGGTGCGCGCCACCGGTGCGGCTACGGTTACCTCGTGTTCTCGATAGCGGCCCTGGTCCCGTCGCCGCCGATGCTGGTGCCACAACTGTGCGGACACCAGGTGGCCTCCGGCGATGCTCCCGACGAGCCGGTGGTGGTGTTGCGCGCGGCCGCGCTCGAGGCCGCCGCCACCCTCGCCGACCGTGCCGATCGCTGGGTCGTCGTCGGCGCAGGCGCACGTGCCGAAACGTTCGAACCCGGTGTGCGGGGGACTTTCCGTGGCTTCGGCGCCGATGTCGTCGTCGGTCTCGGCCCGGGCGCGAACGCCGACGCACCGGCAGACCCCCAGCTTCCGCTGCCCGTCCTGATCGCCGGGTGGTTGCGGGAGCAGGCCGCGCCCGGCGTCTCCGTACGGGCGCGAGTGATCGCCGCCGACACAACACCGGGGGAGTGCGCCCGCTTCGGTGCCGACCTGCGCGCCGAACTCGATGCCGGTCCGGCGCCGTGGGCGGTGCTCGTCGTCGCCGACGGAGCCGCCACCCTCACCCTCAAATCCCCGGGCTACCTCGACGAGCGCGCCGCCCCGTTCCAATCGGATCTGGATGCGGCCCTGCGCGAGGGCTCCCGTGCCGGGCTCGCCGCACTCGACCCCGACCTGTGTGCGCAACTGCGGGTCGAGGGTCGCGCCGCTTACCAAGCGCTCGGCGGCCTGTTCGCCCCCGATCCGGCCGACCCGCGGGTCCGCACCCTCTACCAGGGCGCACCGTACGGCGTGGGCTACGACGTGAGCGTGTGGGAGGCCGGCCGATGACGAAGCGTCCCGTCGCGGTCGTCGGACCCACCGCGACCGGGAAGTCCGATCTTGCCCTCGACCTGGCCGAACGGCTCGACGGCGAGATCGTCAACATCGATGCGATGCAGCTGTACCGCGGCATGGACGTCGGTACCGCGAAACTGCCGCCCGCGCAGCGGCGCGGCATCCCGCACCACCTCCTCGACGTTCTCGATGTCACCGAGACCGCCACGGTCGCCGCCTACCAGAGCGCGGCCAGCGACATCGTCGAGGACATCATGGCGCGCGGGCGCATCCCGGTGGTCGTCGGCGGCTCGATGATGTACGTGCAGGCGTTGCTCGACCAGTGGGACTTCCCGGCCACCGACCCCGAGGTGCGGGCCCGCTGGGAAGCGGTGCTGGCCGACGGCGGTGTCGCGGCCGTGCACGCGGCGCTGCGGGCGGCCGACCCGGTCGCGGCCGACACCATCCTGCCCACCGACGGGCGACGGATGGTCCGCGCACTGGAAGTCGTCGAACTCACCGGCAAACCGTTCGCCGCCTCGGCCCCGACCATCGGCGCACCGCGCTGGGACACCGTCATCGTCGGCGTCGACCGGGAGACCGCCGCCCTCGACGCCCGCATCGAGGCCCGCACCGCGCACATGTTCGACTCGGGCCTGGTCGAGGAGGTCCGCGCCCTGCTCGACGCCGGACTGCGCGAAGGCCAGACCGCGCGCCGCGCGATCGGATACGCCCAGGTGCTGGCCTACCTCGACGGCGAATACGATCTCGCGCACGCCCGCGAACGCACCCTCATCGGCACCCGCCGCTATGTGCGACGGCAGCGCTCGTGGTTCCGCCGCGACCCGAGGGTGACCTGGGTCGACGGCGCGGACCCCGACCTCGCCGCCACCACGCTCACCCTGCTCGACGAACAGACAGGACGGACCGCGCAGTGACCCGACGAGTGAGTACCCGCAACGCCTCGGTGCAGGTGTGGCAGGCCTACCTCAACAACCGGACCAAGCGTCATCGCGACGGCCGCTTCCTCGTGCAGGGCGTCCGCCCGATCACCCAGGCCCTGGCCAACGACTGGCCGCTGGAAACGCTGCTCTACCGGCTCGGCACGCCCGATCTGTCGAGCTGGGCGCGGGAACTGCTCGACACCACCGACATTCCGCAGGTGGGTCTGGTTCCCGAACTGATGGCCGAGCTGGGGGAGAAGTCGGGCACGATTCCCGAGATCGTCGCGGTGGCCGAATCACGGCAGCCCGCTCTGGACCAGTACGAACCCGGTGAACCCGGCGAGGACTTCCCGGTCGTCGTCGTGTTCGACCGGCCCAACTCGCCGGGCAACCTCGGCACCCTCATCCGGTCTGCCGACGCTTTCGGCGCATCGGGCGTGATCGTCACCGGCCACGGCGCCGACCAGTTCGACCCGCAGGCCGTGCGCGCCTCCACCGGTTCGCTGTTCGCCGTGCCCGTCCTGCGCGCGTCGGGCCCCGCCCAGGTCGTGGAGTTCCGCGACCGGCAGGTGGCGCGCGGAATCCCCACCCGCATCGTCGGCACCGACGAACACGCGCCGTCGACCATCTACGACTACGACTTCACCGAGGCCACGATCCTGGTGGTCGGCAACGAAACCACCGGCATGAGTTCGGCCTGGTCGCAGGCCTGCGACGACCTCGTGACCATCCCGATGGGCGGCACCGCCAGCTCGCTCGGCGCCCCGTCGGCAGGCGCGATCGGCCTGTACGAGATCGCCCGGCAGCGCCGCACCTTCGCCCGATGACGGGCTCGGCGCCCGCACAGGGGACAATGGCGGACGTGTCCGACATCGAATTCAGCAAGGGCCACGGCACCCAGAACGACTTCGTGGTGCTGCCCGACCTCGAGGTGCGTCTCGACCTGAACGCCGACCGCGTCGCCGCCCTGTGCGACCGCCGTCGCGGCCTCGGCGCCGACGGTGTGCTGCGCGTGGCCAAGGCGGGCGCCCTGCGCGAAGCGGGCGTGCTCGACACCCTGCCCGACGGTGTCGCCGCCGACGACTGGTTCATGGACTACCGCAACGCCGACGGGTCGATCGCCGAGATGTGCGGCAACGGCACCCGCGTGTTCGCCCACTACCTCAACGCCACCGGCCTGGAAACCCGCACCGAGTACGTGGTCGGCAGCCGCGCGGGCGGACGACCCGTCGAGGTGCACACTGCGGGCCCCGTCGACGGCGAGATCACCGTCGACATGGGCGCCGTGCGTGAGCTCGGCAGCTCCACCGCGACCCTGGCCGGCTGGGCACTGTCCGGAATCGGCATCGATGTGGGCAATCCGCACCTGGCCTGCGTCGACGAGAGCCTGACCGCCGACGCGCTTGCCAAGCTCGACCTCAGCGTGTCGCCCGGCTTCGACCCCGACCTGTTCCCGCACGGCGTCAATGTCGAGATCCTCACCGCGCTGGGTCCCGACAACGCCGTCGACATGCGCGTCTACGAGCGCGGTGTCGGCGAGACCCGTTCCTGCGGAACCGGAACCGTCGCCGCCGCGGCCGCCGCGCTGACCGCCGCCGGAGTGCCGGTCGGGTCGGGTCGGGGCGAGGTCACCGTGCGCGTACCGGGTGGGCAGGTGCGCGTCACCATCGACAACGGGCGCGCCTGGATGCGCGGCCCCTCGGTCCTGCTCGCCGCGGGCACACTGTCGCGCGACTGGTGGAACGCGCAAGCCCAGGGATAACCGGATGCGCCGTGTCACTGTGACGTGGCAGCATGGAAGGCGTATGACGAAACCAGAAGTACCCTCAGACACCACATCGGACCGCGACACCACCGCGGCCGATGCCGACGTGGCCGCCGACCGCGGCGACGTCGACGACGCGCTGGCCCGCCACGCGGCGCGGATGCAGCGCCCGGGCTGGTCACCCGAACCGACCGTCGGTGAGATGCAGCTCGACGAACGCACCTCGCTGCGTCGCGTCGCGGGGCTGTCCACCGAGCTCACCGACATCACCGAGGTCGAATACCGCCAGCTGCGCCTGGAACGGGTCGTGCTCGTCGGTGTGTGGACCACCGGCAGCGCCGCGCAGGCCGAGGCGAGCATGGTCGAGCTGGCCGCACTGGCCGAGACCGCGGGTTCGGAGGTCCTCGAAGGCCTCATCCAGCGCCGCGACAAGCCCGACCCGGCCACCTACATCGGCTCCGGCAAGGCCGAGGAACTGCGCACCGTCGTCCTCGACACCGGCGCCGACACCGTGATCTGCGACGGTGAACTCACCCCCGCCCAGCTCACCGCGCTGGAGAAGGTCGTGAAGGTGAAGGTCATCGACCGCACCGCGCTGATCCTCGACATCTTCGCCCAGCACGCCACCTCCCGCGAGGGCAAGGCCCAGGTCGCACTCGCCCAGATGGAATACATGCTGCCGCGGCTGCGTGGTTGGGGTGAGTCGATGTCGCGGCAGGCCGGTGGTCGGGCCGGTTCCAACGGCGGTGTCGGTCTGCGTGGTCCCGGTGAGACCAAGATCGAAACCGACCGCCGCCGCATCCGTGAGCGAATGGCCAAGTTGCGCCGCGAGATTCGCGAGATGAAGACCGCACGCGACACCATGCGCGCGCGCCGCAGCGCCAGCGGGGTGCCGTCGGTGGCCATCGTCGGCTACACCAACGCGGGCAAGTCCAGCCTGATGAACTCCCTGACCGGTGCGGGCCTGCTGGTGCAGGACGCGCTGTTCGCCACCCTCGACCCGACCACCCGCCGGGCCGCGCTCGACGACGGTCGCGAGATGGTGTTCACCGACACCGTCGGCTTCGTCCGGCACCTGCCCACCCAGCTGGTCGAGGCGTTCCGGTCCACCCTGGAAGAGGTCACCGGCGCCGACCTGCTGCTGCACGTGGTCGACGGGTCCGACCCGTTGCCGCTCGAGCAGATCCGCGCGGTGCGCGAGGTCATCACCGACGTGATCAAGGAGCAGGGTACGGCGGCTCCGCCGGAACTGCTGGTGGTCAACAAGATCGACGCCGCCGACCCCGACGAGCTCACCCGCCTGCGCGGGCTGCTGCCGGGCGCCGCGTTCGTGTCGGCCCGCACCGGCGCGGGCATCGAGGAGCTGCGCGAACGCCTCTCCGAGGTACTCGGCGGGCTCGATGTCGACATCAGTGTGCTGCTGCCCTACAGCCGGGGCGACCTGCTCGCCCGCATCCACGCCGACGGCCGGATCATCTCCTCCGACCACGAGGAGGGCGGCACCCGCGTGCGCGCTCGGGTGCCACACGCGCTGGCGGCGGCCCTGTCGGAATTCGCCCATTCCGGGCCTGCGGAGTCGGCTGGTCGATAGCCGGGTTGCCGCGCGTTTGCGGCCGACACCGATGCGACACAGCCATATTCGCCGCGCTATGGTCGATTGTCGACAGCAGGAGGGTGTTATGTCGAACGACCAGAAGAACGAAGTCGAGCAGGGCGACCACGTTCTCAGTGATGGTGCGCCGTTGAATCCGGCGCCGAGCGAGTGGGAGATCCGGGCCTTCGAGGCGGTGTTCGCACCGGTGCGTGCCTGGGCCAGCCCACGCTTCTACGGTTTGGAGAACATTCCGGCCGAGGGCCCGGTGCTGATCGTGGCCAACCACAACCTGCTCGGCGGCATCGATGCGCCGCTGCTGATGCCCGCGGTCCTGCGGGAACGGGGGCGGCTGGTGCGTGGCCTGGCCGAGCATGTGCTGATGGTGCCGGGGGTGCGGGAGATCCTGCACCGTTTCGGTGCCGTACGCGGTACCAGGTCGAACTGCCTCGCGCTGCTCGAGCGCGGTGAGGCGGTGGTGGTGTTCCCCGGTGGCGGTCGTGAGGCGATCCGCCGCAAGGGGGAGAAGTATGTGCTCAAGTGGGAGGGCCGCACCGGGTTCGCGCGGATGGCGATCCAGGCCGGCGTTCCCATCGTGCCGTTGGCGATGATCGGTATCGACGATGCCTTCGACATCGTCTTCGACGGCCAGCATCCGGTGATGTCGCCGCTGCGGTGGACGTGCCAACTTCTCGGCATCAATCCCGAGCTGAACCCGCCGCTGGTGAAGGGCATCGGACCGACCCCGATTCCGCGCCCGGAACGGTTCTACTACTCGGCGGGCGCACCGATCGATCCCACCCCGTGGATCGGCACCGAAGACATCGACAGCGCAGCCGCCGACCTGCGAGACGTGGTGCAGAAAAGCCTGGAGGAGGAACTGCAGTTCCTGTTCTCCGAACGCGAGCGCGATACCGGCCGCGGCCTGATCGGCCGATTGCGGAGCGCGCTGCCCTTCTGACCCGGCCGAGCGGTGGGTGTTCGCGGAATACCCACCGCTCACCTCGCGTTACGCGCTATACGGACCAAGGTCCGCATAGTGAGAGGCGAGGTCGATGGTGGCACAGGTACAGGTGATTCCGGGCGCGGACCGCAGGTTCTGGCGCACCGAGTGGCTCGACTCGCGCCAGTCGTTCCCCGTGACCGGCAATTTCGTGCTCGAGGACTACGCGCACGGGCTGCTGCTGGTGCACAACGAGGACATCGTCGATCCGGGCGAGGGCTTCGACACGCATCAGCACCGTGAGACCGAGATCCTGACCTGGGTGCTGGAAGGCACAGTGGTGCACCAGGATTCGGCGGGCAACTCGGGGCTGATCCGGCCCGGTCTCGCACAACGGATGAGTGCGGGTAGCGGCATCCTGCACTCCGAACGCAACGGTGCAGGCTGGACGGAACGCGAACGGCTGCACGTGGTGCAGATGTGGATCCCACCGGACACCCTCGGTACTCCGCCGAGCTATCAGGAACTCGACGTCGACGGTGCGTTGCGCCGCAACTCGCTGGTGCCGGTGGCCTCCGGCATGCCGAGGTATCGAGGCGACGCCGCGATCGGAATCGGCAACCGCCACGCCACTTTCCATGTGGCGCGGCTGGACCCGGGCCACAGCATCATCGTTCCCGACGCGCCGTACGGTCACGTGTTCATCGCCCGGGGCAGCGTCGACTACGAGAACCACGGTGCACTCGGGCAGGGCGACGCCGTGCGGCTCACCGCGACGGGCGGCCACCGCGTGACTGCGACGACCGCCGCCGAGGTGCTGATCTGGGAGATGGACGCGGCGGCGAGCCGCTGACCTCACACCTTGCGGATGACGGTGACGACTTTCCCCAGAATTTGCGCGTCGTTTCCTGGGATCGGTTCGAAATGTGGGTTGTGTGGCATCAGCCACACGTCTTTGCCGGTGCGCTTGAAGGTCTTCACGGTCGCCTCGCCGTCGATCATGGCCGCGACGATGTCGCCGCCCTCGGCGACGTTCTGCTGACGCACGACCACCCAGTCGCCGTCGCAGATCGCGGCATCGACCATCGACTGGCCGACCACCTTGAGCAGGAACAGCGACCCGTCGCCGACGAGTTCGCGCGGCAGCGGGAACACTTCCTCCACCGCCTGCTCGGCCAGGATCGGCCCACCGGCGGCGATCCGGCCGAGGACCGGAACGAAGGTGGGAGTGGGGCGGCTCGGATCGGCCACGTCGTCCACGGGTTCGGCGGGCAGGGTGGTGACCGCGCGCACCGCTTCGTCGAGTCCGCGCACATTCACCGCGCGCGGCCGGTTCGGGTCGCGGCGCAGGTAGCCCTTGCGTTCCAGGGCGCGCAGCTGATGGGCCACCGAGGAGGTGGAGGTGAGCCCGACCGCGTCGCCGATCTCGCGGATGCTCGGCGGGTAGCCGCGTTCGGTCACCGAGGAGCGGATGACCTCGAGGACCGTGCGCTGACGCACGGTGAGATCCGCGCCGGATCCCGATGTGACGGTGCCGGTAGCGCTTTCGTCACCCGTGTCGTCTGTGTGGGTCACCTGTCCCGCCCTTCCGCTTGTCGAATTCGCCTCTCTCACGCTAGTCGGGCCACGCCGAAGTATCAAACATCTGTTCGAGCATGTCGGGCGTTTCGTGCTGACATGTGCGTCGCCGCGTGGTAGAAATCGAACATCAGTTCGTCGCACAGGTGTTCGAACAGGTTCGGTCATCGTCGCCTCACCTGCCCTTTCATCCAGCGGAGCACACCACCCCGGAGGTTCTTCCGATGAGCACAGCGATCAGCGCCCTGCGTTCCTACGATCCCGCCGAAGTCCCCGAACCGGTGCTGCGTCGCCGCCGAACCGCCCGCGCTCCACGTCCTTTCGCGCTCGTGCGCGGACAGGGCCGCAACAGTGCGGCGCGGCGGGAAGTCGCCGCCCGTTTCATCCCGCATCCGCCGCAAACCCCGGCCGTGCCGGTCCGGCGCTCGCGCGAGGCCGAGGTGGTTCGTGGTGCCGAGCTCCGGGCCAGGGGTGCGCGGACCTTCGACATCACCGAGGCCGAGGTGGATCTCGCGTTCGCGACCGTGCCCCGCTGGGAGTCGGCGCGATCGCGATCCGTCACCCGGGCGCTCGTCGGAGACCCGTCGCCGATCGAAGCGCCGACCCGGCGGGTGCGTGCGGGTGTTCGGGCGTCCGATCGTGGGCCGGAATTACGTGGGCCGCGCTCGGAGCAGGCGCTCTACGCGCGAGTGGTCGGTTCCGGTGCGCGCGGTGCCCATCCGATGGTGCGGGTGCGTCAGGCGCAGGCGGGCTTGGCGGCGCTGGCTCTCACGGCGCTGGTGACCGCATCGATCGTGGTGACGTTCTTGGGATTGGCCCATCTGCGGGCGGGTAGCTTCGGCGAGTGGACCGAGTCCTCGCCCGGAATCTCTCAGCCGGGTGACCACCCGCAGGTCGGCTTGTTCGAAACGCGACCCCAAAACTAGAACACGTTGCTACCGTGACGATTGTCCCTGCCGGGCGGGCCGGTCGGGGCACGGATGCGAGGTCACGTGCGCAGCTTTTGGATCGTTCTGCTCCTGGGTGTGCTGCCGGCCGTGGCGCCCGCGCCCCTCGTCCGAGCCGAACCCACCTACACCGCCTATCTGGACCTGCCCGCCGTCAACGACGACGGTGAATTCGCCGGCGGCATCCATCCTGCGCTGCCCCTGAGTGCCGAGCCCTTACGTACGGCGCTCGACCAGGCAAGAGCCGACGGGATCGCGCCGGGCCGGTATTCCACACTGCTGCATCAGTATTGGCTCGTCGTCGCCACCGACAACGCGGGCATCGACCTCGCCGGCTGGGCGCCGGAGCGTGGCGTGGCAGCCAACACGGACACCTTCACCCGCGTGTACGTGAACTACTTCCGCATCGCCGCGGCCCGCCCGGACTTCTACTGGGCCGGATTGGCGGGCATCGCGGGCGGCTCGTTCGCATCGGGATTCTTCGACGTGGGCGATATCGGCGCTCTGCTGTCGGTGCCCGGAATCCACGAACTCGGCACGGCCGTCGCCGACCTGCTGCGCGCCACCCCGCCGGAGCTTGTCGCCGCCGTACCGCCCGATATCGCCGCGCTCGCCCTGCTCGGCCCGCGCCTGACCGCCGATGATCTGGCGTGGTACCAGACCAGGCTGATCATCATGCAGCGCCACATCTTCACGGATCTGGTGCCGATGCACGAGGCCTACCTCGCCGACGGGATGGCGGCGATCGACGAGATGCACGCGGCGGGCCTGCTCGACGACGCCATGCGCGCGGCCTGGACCGGAATCGACGACGGCACCGGCCTCGCCGAGGCGCTGGTGACCATGGCCGACCGCGAACAGAACCACATCGTCCCCGAGCAGTGGAACGCCACCGCCGCCGGACGCGGCGGCTTGGGCCGGGTGCTCACTTACGTCACCACGGTCGCGGGCAAACCCGCCCTGGCGGGCGCCCGGGCACCCGGTGTGTACGCGCCCGCCACCGTGCGCTCGCCGATTCCCGGCAGCAAGCTCGGCCTGCGGATGCCGCTGCCCGCGTTCAACTGGGCCGACCGTGCCGATCGCTGGGCCTACCTCGCCGCCGACCTGGTGCCCCGCCACCTCGACCTGGCCACCGACCGCGCGCGGGCCGTGGCCGTGTACCGCGAGCCGTTTCCGGGCAAGCTCGACCGGGGCCGGTTGATCGCGCGGCTACCGGACGTGATCGCGGACCTGACCACGCAGTGGCAGGTGACCCATACCTGAGCGGTATCCTGTCAAGAGTCATGGAGTAGCGAAGTGAACTGCGCACCGACGAAGGAACCCCTCGGATGCATTGCCCGTATTGCCGTCACCCCGACTCGCGTGTCGTCGACTCGCGGGAAGTCGAGGAGGGCACGGCGATTCGCCGCCGACGTTCCTGCCCGTCGTGCGGGCGCCGGTTCACCACCGTCGAGACCGCGGTGCTGTCGGTGGTCAAGCGCAGCGGCGTCACCGAGCCGTTCAGCCGCGAGAAGGTGATCGTCGGCGTGCGACGTGCCTGCCAGGGCCGCGAGGTCGACGACGACGCCCTGAATCTGCTGGCACAGCAGGTCGAGGACGCGGTGCGCGCCAAGGGTTCTCCGGAAGTTCCCAGCCACGAGGTCGGCCTCGCCATCCTCGGGCCCCTGCGCGATCTCGACGAAGTGGCCTACCTGCGCTTCGCCTCGGTGTACCGATCCTTCACCAGCGCAGACGATTTCGAACGCGAGATCACCGAGATGCGCGCCGCCCGCGCCGCTACCGCAGCTACCGACTGAACCCGCGTCGCCGCGCCCGTGCTCGCTGCCGTCGTCTCCCGGGGCCGGCTCGCCCACTTCTCCGCGCCGAGCCGCACCCGTCAACGGCGGATGGAGGCGATCGCCTTCTCGATGCGTTTGGTCGACACCGGGTACGGGGTCCCCAACTTCTGGGCGAACAGGCTGACGCGCAATTCCTCGATCATCCACCAGATCTCGGTGACATCGCGGGCGTTGCGGCGGTTGTCGGGAAGGCTGCGGACGAGTTTGTCGTAGGCGGCGAGCATCCGGTCGACCTCCACCATTCCCTGACGGTCGCGCACCGCCGAACCGGGCAGCGATTCGAGGCGCTGGGCGGCGGCGAGTAGGTAGCGGGGGAGTTCGCGCAGGCGGGTGCGTCCCCATTCGGCGACGAAGCCGGGGAACAGCAGGTCGTCGAGTTGGTGGCGGACGTCGTCGGCTATGTCGGTCTCGGCGGTGTCGGCGAGTGCGGCGCGGGCCTGATGCGCGGCCGACAGCACCGGCGCGACGAGGCGGATCAGTTCGCTGACCGTGCCCGCCAGTTTCGGGCGAACGGCGGCGACGAGCTTGTCGAATTCCTCCGGTGTGCGCACCGGTCCACCGGCGCGCGCGATGAGCTCGTCGGCGGCGGCGACGCGGCAGTCCTCCACGAGCTTGTCCAGGGACCCGTCGGGGTTCTGGCTCAAAGCCAGCCGGTCGGCGGCCGACAGCCCGGCGGTGACGGCACGGGTGGATGTCGGGACGGCGGCGAGCAGCAGGGTACGCACCCCCGCGCGCATGGCGGCGGCCTGTTCGGCGGGTGAACTCAGCACGCGTACGGCGACGCCTTCGCCCTCGGGGACCAGGGCGGGGTAGCCGGTGACGGTCTGCCCGGCCACCTCGCGTCGCACCGTCGGCGCGACGGCACCGAGCGACTCGGAGGTCCACACGGTGGCGGGCGCGCGTTCGGCACCCGCGGTGGCACGCGCGACGGACGCCGAAACCTGTTCGGCCAGCTGGGTTTTCAGCTGCGCGAGGTTCTTGCTCTTGGCGAGCACCTGCCCGCTCTGATCGACGGCGGCGAAGGTCATCCGCAGGTGGTCCGGCAGGGCGGCGGGGGAGAGGTCGTCTGCGCTGATGGTCACCGAACCGAGCCGCGACAGCTCCCGCGCCAACCCGATCCGCAACGGTTCCGCGCGAGGCGTGAGCCCACGCAGGGCCGCCGACGCGAAGTCGGGCGCGGGAACCACCGCGCGGCGCAACGCCTTAGGCAGCGTCTTGATGTAGGCGGACGCGAGTTCCTCCCGCATGCCGGGAACCAGCCAATCGAAGCCCACCGCGCGCACGTGCGCGAGCTGCTCGACGGGGATGCGGACGGTGACACCGTCGTCGTCCTTGCCCGGCTCGAACTGATAGGTCAGCGGGAAGGAGAGTTCCCCCTGACGCCAGGCATCGGGGAAATCGGTGGGGTCGAGGGCGGCGGCACCGGCGTTGACCACGGTGTCGGTCGAGAAGTCCAGCAGCCCTGGGTCTTTGCGTTCGGCCTTGCGCCACCAGGAGTCGAAATGACGCACCGACACGATGTCGGCGGGAATGCGCTGGTCGTAGAACTCGAACAGCACCTCGTCGTCGACGAGGATGTCGCGCCGGCGCGCCCGATGCTCGAGGTCGGCGACATCGTCGACGAGCGCTCGGTTGCGGGCGAAGAACCCGTGCCGGGTCTGCCATTCACCCTGCACGAGGGCATGGCGGATGAACAGTTCACGCGACAGCTCCGGATCGATGCGCCCGTAGTCGACGGGGCGACCGGTCACCAGCGGCACACCGTAGAGCGTGGCCCGCTCGTAGGCGCGAGCCGCGCCACGCTTGGCCGACCAATGCGGTTCCGAATAGGTGCGTTTAACGAGGTCACCGGCGAGCCGCTCGGCCCACTCCGGTTCGATCCGCGCCGCGATGCGCCCCCACAGCCGCGAGGTCTCCACCAGTTCGGCCGCCATCACCCAGCGCGGCGGCTTCTTGGCCAGCGACGAGCCGGGGAAGATCATGAACTTGGCATTGCGCGCCCCGAGGAACTCCCGCGACTCCGCTTCCCGCACACCGAGATGCGAGAGCATGCCCGCCAGCAAGGATTGATGGATCTGCGCGCTCGGCCACGGCATGGCCGCCTCGGCCGCGTCGATCGCCGGATCAGTGGACCCCGCAGCGTCTTTCGCGCCGGAGCGACGACCATCGGCTGGTGGCTGCCCGGCCCCACGGCCACGCGACTTGCGGCCACCCCGCCCCGGCTCGTCCCTACCGGAACCCGCTCCGCTGCGGTTGCCCCCGGCTGTGGCGGCGCCCGTGCCTCGGACGCCGGATTCGGTCCGCGCGGAACCCGTTGTCCGGGCACGTGATTCGGCCGGTGAGGCCTCGGCGTCCGAGGCGCTGTTCCCGGCGGTCCCGGCTCCGAGGGAAGTCGTCAGAGCGCTACCGGCAGCCGTCGAATCCGCCTGGGCGCGTTGGGGTCTGCCCCGCCCGCGACGTCGGCCACCGTCCGGCACCTCCGCACCGTCGCCCGACGGCAGGTGGCCCGTGCTGTCCCACCCGAGACCACGGGTGATGGTGCGCAGCTGGCCGTGCAGGTCCTGCCACTCACGGATCCGCAGGTAGTGCAGGAACTCGTCGCGGCACATGCGGCGGAACTGGTTGGACGACAACGACTTGCGCTGCTCGGTCAAGTAGTCCCACAGGCGCAGGTAGGCCAGGAAGTCCGAACCGTCGACGGTGAAGCGGGCATGCTGGATGTCGGCGGCCTGCTGATGCTCCACGGGCCGTTCCCGCACGTCCTGGATCGACAGTGCCGCGACGATCACCAGCACCTCGTCGAGACAGCCGTTGCGGTTGGCCTCCACCAGCATGCGGGCCATGCGCGGGTCGACCGGCAACTGCGCCATCTCCCGGCCGACCGGGGTCAGCGTGAGATGCCCACCCGATTGTTCCTCGCTGCCGACAGCCTTGGAGCTGCCGTGGGCGAGTGCGCCGAGTTCCTCGAGCAGCGCGATGCCGTCGCGGATGGCGCGCCGGTCGGGGGCCTCCACGAACGGGAAGCTCTCGATATCGCCGAGGCCGAGCGCGGTCATCTGCAGGATGACCGCCGCCAGATTGGTGCGCAGGATCTCCGGTTCGGTGAACGCGGGCCGCGACTCGAAATCGTCCTCGGAGTACAGGCGGATGCAGATGCCGTCGGCGACACGACCACATCGACCCGAACGCTGCCGCGCCGAAGCCTGCGACACCGGTTCGATCGGCAGCCGCTGCACCTTGGTCCGCATCGAATAGCGCGAGATGCGCGCCGTACCCGGGTCGATGACGTACCGGATGCCCGGCACGGTCAGCGAAGTCTCGGCCACGTTGGTGGCGAGCACCACCCGGCGACCGGTGTGCGGGGCGAACACCTTGTGCTGTTCGGCTGCCGACAGACGCGCGTAGAGGGGGACGATCTCGGTCCGCGGCAGTCTGAGGTCGCGCAGCGAATCGGCGGTGTCGCGGATCTCGCGTTCACCGGACAGGAACACCAGCACATCGCCGTCGCCCTCGGCGAACAGTTCGGTGACCGCGTCGCCGATGGCATCGGTCGGGTCGCGGTCGACTACGCGGGTGTCGTCCTCGTCGTCGGTGCCCGGCAGCTCCAAAGACAGGGGGCGATAACGGAGTTCGACCGGATAGGACCGGCCCGACACCTCGACGATGGGGGCCGGGGTGCCGTCGGCGGCGGCGAAGTGGCGGGCGAACAGTTCGGGATCGATGGTCGCCGAGGTGATGATCACCTTGAGATCGGGCCGCTTCGGCAGCAACTGCTTCAGGTAGCCGAGCAGGAAGTCGATATTGAGGCTGCGCTCGTGTGCCTCGTCGATGATGATCGTGTCGTAGCGGCGCAGCAACCGGTCGCGCTGGATCTCGGCGAGCAGGATGCCGTCGGTCATCAGCTTGACCAGCGTGCGATCAGAGGCCTGATCGGTGAAGCGCACCGTGTACCCGACCACGTCGCCGAGTTCGGTGCCCAGCTCCTCGGCGATGCGTTCGGCGACCGTGCGCGCGGCCAGCCTGCGCGGCTGGGTGTGCCCGATGGTGCCGCGGATGCCGCGACCGAGTTCCAGGCAGATCTTGGGGATCTGGGTGGTCTTGCCCGAGCCGGTCTCACCGGCGACGATGACGACCTGGTTGGCGGCGATGGCGGCGGCGATGTCGTCGCGGCGCGCCGAGACCGGCAGCTGTTCGGGGTAGGTGATCGACGGGACCGCCGCGCGGCGATTCGCCACGCGGGTCTCGGCGGTGGCGATCTCGGCGTCCAGCGCGGGCAGGTCGTCGGGGCGCGCCCGGTCCAGTTTGCGCCGGAGCCGATGTTCGTCGCGCAGCGAGACCTCCGCCAGGCGGGTGCGCAGCGCGCGGGTTCCGGTGCTAGCTGTCCTGGTCATTGCGTCTACCAGCCTAGCGAAGCACGCCACCGGTTTTCCGGCGCGCCCGTCGACGGCGGCGTGCTGCACCCGGATCACCGACATCTCATGCGAAGATGCGGCATGACTAAGCACCGGTCTCGGCGCGTCCCCGCCTCTGGACTGACCGGAGGGTGCGACGAAGGAGTGCCCGGAGGGAGGAGGGGCTCGGTGCGCACGGCGTGGTGGATCAGGGCATACCGGATCGGTTTCGGAGTGCTCGGTCTCGTCGCCCTGCTGTGGATTCCCCTGCGCAACCTGGACTCGCCGACATTCTCGATCGCGAACTACTTCAGTTACTTCACCATCGAGTCCAACATCCTGGCCGTGCTCGTCCTGCTCGTGGGTGGCCTGCTCGCGCCGCAGGGACCCGGCTGGCAGGTGGTGCGCGGCGCGGTGACGCTGTACATGCTCATCACGATGGTGGTGTACGCGGTCCTGCTCGCCAATATCGACGTGATGCTCACCGACAAGTGGATCAACGACATCATGCACCGGTACCTGCCGCTCGTCCTTGTCGCGGACTGGCTGCTGGTGGCCATGGCGCGACGGCCGGCGGCGACACCGGAACTGGTGGGGAAGTGGCTGATCTTCCCGCTGCTCTACGGTGCCTACACGCTGATCCGCGGCCCGATCGTCGACTGGTACCCGTACCCGTTCATCGATCCGCGCCACCAGGGCTACCTGTCGATGACGCTCGGCCTGATCGTGCTGAGCATCGTGTTCGCGGTGCTCGCGGTTGCCATGGCGTCGCTGGGTGACATGCCCGCGTGGTGGAGGGCCCGACGAGCGCGCGAGGGCGAGCCGGTGTAAGTGTGGAGCCATGAATGCGCTCTGGCATGGATTCGCCGATATGGGTGCCGTCACTCGTGACGGTGCGTTCGTTGTCGCTCGAGGTGACGGTGCCTACGTCTACGACACCGAGGGCAACCGGTACCTCGACGCCACCGCGGGTCTGTGGTTCGCCAATGTGGGTCACGGTCGCGGGGAGATCGCCGACGCGGTCGCCGAGCAGTTGCGCACCATCGCCCACTACTCGAACTTCGGTGACCTCACCGAGCCCGCCACCCAGGAGCTCGCCGAGAAGCTGTCGGCCATCGCGCCCGTACCCGGTAGCAAGATCTTCTTCACCTCCGGTGGTTCGGACTCGGTGGAGACCGCCGCGAAACTGGCGCGGCGCTACTGGCACGAACAGGGCCGCGCCGACAAGAAGATCCTGGTCGGGCGACGCCTGGCCTACCACGGCATGCACTACGCGAGCACCTCGCTCGGCGGTCTGACCCCGAACAAGGAGGGCTACGGCGTCCTGGTCGAGGACACCCGCACCGTCGAATGGAACGACGCCAAGGCCTTGCTCGCGCTGATCGAGGACGTCGGCGCGGAACGGATCGCGGCGTTCTTCTGCGAGCCGATCATCGGTGCCGGTGGGGTGTACCTGCCGCCCGAGGGATACCTGGCCGAGGTGCGCCAGATCTGCCGCGACCACGACATCCTGTTCGTCGCCGACGAGGTGGTCACCGGCTTCGGGCGGATCGGCGGCTCCTGGTTCGCCTCCACCCGCTTCGACCTGCGCCCCGATCTGATGACCACCGCCAAGGGCCTCACCTCCGGCTATCTGCCGATGGGTGCGGTTTTCATCGCCCCGCACCTGGCCGAGCCTTTCTACGCAGGCGGTGTGTGGTTCCGGCACGGGTACACCTACGGCGGGCACGCCGGTGCGGCCGCGGCGGCGCTGGCCAACCTCGCCATCGTCGAACGTGAGGGTCTGCTCGAGGAAGCGGCCCGGCTCGAGACCACCCTGCACACCGCCCTGGCCCCGTTGGCCGATCACCCGCGCGTGGCGGAGGTCCGCAGCGGTCTCGGTGCGGTGGCGGCCGTCCAGCTGACCGACCCCTCCGAAGGCCCAGGCTTGGTGAAAGCCCTTCGTGCCCAGGGGATTTCGGGTCGTGCTGCCGGAGCGGGCGCCATGCAGATCTCCCCGTCCTTCGTGATGACCGACGCCCAGGTGGCCGAACTCGCCGAAGGGTTTTCGCGCGCCCTGGGCTGATGCGCCGCACCGGCCCGTCCGCGAAACTCGCTGGCGGGCCGGGCGATCCGCCCGATACTCTCCTGCTCCGACGAAGACAGGGGAGGGAACCACGTTGCAGGCATCCGTCACGGTGACACCGGACCAGCTACCGGAGCTACTGCTGCATGTCGCCGTGGTACGGCCCGTATTCCTCTGGGGCGCACCGGGAATCGGGAAGAGCTCGCTGGTGCGCACCTTCGCCGACTCGCTCGGCCTCGACTGTGTCACCCTGCTCGGCACCCAGCTCGCGCCCGAGGACCTCATCGGGGTGCCCCAGATCGTGGACGGCCGCAGCCGGTTCGCGCCGCCGGAACTGATCGCCCGCGCCCAGCCCTACTGCCTGTTCCTCGACGAACTCAACGCCGCCTCGCCCGAGGTGCAGAAGTCGTTCTACTCCCTGATCCTGGATCGGCGCATCGGCACCTACGAACTGCCCGAGGGGTCGGTGGTGATCGGGGCGGGCAACCGGGCCACCGACAACGCGCTGGCCCGCCCGATGGCCTCGGCGCTGGTCAACCGCATGGTGCACCTGCATCTGCGCGCCGACGTGGACGACTGGCTGAAATGGGCGGCGGTCAACGACATCCATCCGTGGGTGATCCGCTACCTCACCCAGCGCCCCGACCACCTGTGGTCGGCACCGCCCAAAACCGAGGCGCCCTTCTCCACCCCGCGTGGGTGGCACATGCTCTCCGACGCGCTGTACTCCTGCGGCGACGACATCGACGACACCACGCTGAATGTGCTGGCGACCGGCACTCTCACCCTCGGCCACGCCTCCGGCTTCCGCGCCTTCGTCAAGACGGTGCGCCACGCCTTCGACCTCGACGCCGTCTTCAAGGGCGATGCCGCCTGGCCGCGCGATCCGGCCGACCGCGACCTGCTGTACTTCCTGGCCGAGACGATGCGGGCCCGCCTCGTGAAGGAACTGCCCGGCGACCGCGAGCACACCTCCGCCTCGGTGCGCCGGTTCGTGTTGCGCGCCAAGTCGCTGCTGGTGGAGCTGGCTGAGATCTCGGTGGAATGCGCGCAGTTGGTGATCGCCGCCGATGCCGAGGGCGTGCCGGTGCTGCCGTCGTGGTTCCTCATCGAGGTGTCGCGTGACCTGCCGCGACTGGCCGCGCGGCGCTGAGCATGGGTGCGCGAAAGACTCGCCGGATCGACCCGTGGTACCAGGCTGTTCAGGACGGGTGGGCGATCGTGCGCGCCCACCCGGCGTTGCGCCCGCTGGCCGGTCAGCTCTACCAGTCGGACAAGCGCGCACCGCACGAGATGTGGGCACGGCTGGCGGGCGGCCGTCTCGAGTACCACCCGAATCGGCGTGCCACGGCGCAGGAATGGGCGTGGACCTTCGCGCATTGCCTGCTGCACGCCGGATTCGGGCACCTCGATCCGCGTAATACGGTGCCCACCAACATCATCGGGCTGCCCAGCGACGACCCGTGGTTCTCCTCGCGGGTGCGCGCACCGCATCCGGTGTACCGCGCCGCGTGCTGCGCCGCTGTCGACACCTATCTGGCGACGATGAAGATCGGCACCCCGCCCGACCCCGTGCCGCCCGCCTAGGCCGACGAGCACGCCGCCGCGGCGCGCTGGCACGATACCGCGGTGCCGGACGCGTTCGCGCGCACGGGACCTCCCGACTTCCTGCTCACCGACGCCGAGACGGCGGCCCGCGTCGACGCGCCTGCCCGGTTCGCGGCGGGGGTGTCCGACGCCGCCCGTGCCGCCCTGGCCACGGCCGGTGGCGACCACACACCCGACGGGAAGCGGCCGCGTACCCAGTGGGACGCGGCCCTCGGCTGGTTCGTCTCGTCGTTCCCGCTACTCGGTGCGCTCGCCGCCGGGATGACCGTGGTCGCCGATGTGGAAGTGGTTCGGGCCGCGGATATCTCGATCGCCGCGGTGAACGCCGACGCCGCCGAGATCTATGTGAATCCCTATGCCGGGCTGAGTGAGGAGGAATGGCGGTTCGTGCTCGCGCACGAGATGCTGCACGCGGCCCTGCGCCACGGCGAACGGGCGGACTGGCGCGACCACTACCTGTTCAATGTCGCCTGCGATTACGTCGTCAACGGCTGGCTGGTGGAGATGAATGTCGGGCAGATGCCCGAAGGACTGCTCTACGACCCGGAACTGAAAGGGTGTTCGGCCGAGGAGATCTACGACCGCATCGCCGGCGATCTGCGCCGGTTACGCAAGCTCGCCACCCTGCGCGGTCGCGGACGCGGCGATGTACTCGGCGAACCCCTGGCGCATCCCGGCAGCGCGGGCCGCTATGTCGACCTCGACGAGTACTACCGCAACGCGTTGGTCACCGGACTGGCCTACCACACGAACAGCGGTCGCGGACACGTCCCGGCCGCGTTGGAGCAGGCCATTCGCGCGCTCGATCAGCCACCGCTGCCCTGGGACGCGCGGCTGGCCCGATGGTTCGACGAGCACATACCAACCGTCGACAAACGCCGCAGCTACGCCCGCGCCTCCCGCAGACAGGCGGCCACCCCCGACATCCCGCGCCCGGCGTGGGTGCGACCGGAGGAGAACGTTCGCCTACCGACCTTCGGTGTGGTGCTCGATACCTCGCTGTCGATGAACGTCACCCTGCTCGGCAAGGGTCTGGGCGCCATCGCCTCGTACGCGCTGGCCAGGGACGTGCCACGCGCTCGTGTCGTCTACTGCGACGCGGCACCCTACGACGCGGGGTACGTCGCGGTGGAGGACATCGCCGCCGGAATGCGCGTGCGCGGCCGGGGCGGCACGGTGCTGCAACCTGCCGTCCGGCTCCTCGAACGCGCCGAGGACTTCCCGGCCGACGGCCCGATTCTCGTCATTACCGACGGCGACTGCGACCCGTTACGCATCCGCGGCGAACACGCCTTCCTGATCCCCGCGGGCACGTCCCTGCCCTTCACCCCGAAAGGCCCGGTGTTCAGGATCCGGTGACGGGCAGTTCGAGGGTGAAGAACTGGCTGTACGGGTCGAGGGTGTAGTCGGCGAACGGCTCGCATTCGACGAAGCCGTGCCGCAGATACAGGCGCCGGGCCGGGGCGAAGAACTCGCTCGTCCCGGTTTCCAAGCTCAGGCGCCGGTATCCGCGCCGCTCGGCCTCCGCGATCAGGTGGGCGAGCACCGCGGCGGCGACACCGCGACCGGTGAATCCGGCGGCGGTCCGCATGGACTTGATCTCGCCGTGCTCGGGATCCAGCTCCTTCAGGGCACCGCAGCCGACAAGCACCGGCCCCGACCACGCGCTCCACACGGTGACCGCCGGATCGCGCAAGCCGGTCAGGTCGAGGGCGTGCATGCTGCACGCGGGAGAGTTGCCCGCCATTTCGGTGTGGTGCTCGGTGAGCAGGGTGGTGATCTGCTCGCCGGTGAGGTCGTCGACGGCGAGGGTGAGCTGCTCCGCCCGGGTGGTGTCGTGCATCGGTCCATTGTGCCCGGGGCGGAAATGACGCGGGAAAACGGCACACGGCCGGGGTGGGCGATGCGACTATGAGGACGAGGGGCGAGCCGAAGGTGGTGGGGCGTGGCCGAATTCGTGGAGGACTATGCGGTTTTGCGGTGGGCCGTGGTGTCGGCGTTCGTGCTGGCGGCCGGGATCGTTGTCGTGCGGTTAAGCAGGCGCGCGGTCCGGGCGGACGCGGCGGCCGACGGTGCGCACCTGCTGATGTGCCTGGTGATGCTGGCCATGTTGGTGTTCCCGGCCGCCACCGACCCGCATGCGATACGCGGTTTGCTGACCGCGCTCACGGTGGCCTTCGCGTTGCTGCTCACCGAGCGGGTCGTGCAGTGGCGCAACGGGGCGGTGCCGACGGCCGACGGGGTGCTCGCGCTGGGATATCACACGGTGGCGGCGGCGGTGATGCTCTACGCCATGGCCGGGCACGGATCCGGTCACACCGGGATCCCGCCCGGGCCCGCGCTGGTGCTGGCGGCGCTGTTCGTGCTCGACGCGCTCGTCGCGCTCGGCACCGTCGGTCACCGGCCGCGCTGGCACCGCTTCGCCCATCCGGCAGGCACACACCCCCTGACCTCGGCCTTGGTACCTCATGTGGTGATGGATATCGGGACGGCATTCATGGTGATCGCCGCTGTCGGCGGGTGAATACCGATCCACAACCGTCCGGGCTGCGAATCGCCTTTGTGCGGACAGGAATTCGACTATGAGTGGACAACGCGTTTCAGGCATGTCACCCGGGCGTCGGGGATTCGGTACGCCCCCACCGGAAATCCGGCCGGCCGCCGCCGACCGCGAGGTGGTGCGTGCGCTCTACCGCGACGCGGGCCCTGCCGCCTACGGACTCGCCCTGCGGATCCTGCGCAGGAGGGGATCAGCGGAAGAGGTTGTCCGCGAAGGGTTCCAGCGCATCGCCGCGAGTCCGTGGATCACCGAGGGCAACGGCCATACCCCGGCCGGTGCTGCGCGCCATGACCTCGCCACGCCGTGGGGCCGTTCGGCATTCGTCGCGAACGAACCACGCACCGACCTCGGGGGCCACCCCGACCGCGCCGGCGGCGTCGACCACGTGGACCGCCCGGGTAACGCTGACCGCCGCGACGATGCCGGCCGGCGGGATCACTCGACCGGACGCGATCATGCGGGAGGCCTCGACTGTGCGGGCGGGTTCGGCAATTCGAACGGGTTCGACCGTTCGGATCTTCTCGGGCACTCGGATATGACGTCTCGTGCGGGCCGGCGCGACCACGAGGGCCGCGACGGCTGTTCAGGTCACCTCGGGGACATCGGCGGCCTCGGCCATGAGCCGAGATTCGAGGGGCCGCACGACCGGGTGGGTCGGCTCGACGACGAAGGCCGACTGGATCGAGCGGGCCGACGCGACCACGCAGGCGACCACTCGGAGGGATACGACCACAGGGGTCGCCTCGACGACTCCGGTCGCCTCGACTACGCGGCGCTGCACGACCCACGGCTCGGTTTCGCACGCCGAGACAGTGAGATGGACCCCCACAGCCGAGCGGGCCGAACGGCACACACGGGTCGCGGGGACCACGCGGGCGGACTGGATGACTCAGGTCAGTCGGGTGACGCGATCATGTTCGACGGCGTGGGTTCGATGGACGGTGCGGGTCCACTCGCCGGGTGTCTCGACTTCGCCGGTCACCCGGACGGTGCGCACTTCGATGTCACCGACCCCCTCGCCGACCCACCCCACTTCGAGACACCCGACGCGACCGGCATCCGGTACACGCCGACCCTGCACACCAGACTCCTGGCCCAGGTCCACCGCCTCGCCATCCAGCGCCTGCGCCTGGACCGCAACGACCGCATCGATATCCCCTGGCTGGCCGCCTCGGCCCGGCTCGGTTTCGACCCGCTCGACAGCCGCTGCGAAGTCTTCGTCCTCGCCTACTACGGTGGCCGCACCTACCGTTCGATCGCCCGGGAACTGGGCATGCGCGTCCCGGCCGTCACCCGTCTGCTGGCCGAGGGCATCGAACGCCTCGCCCACCAGCGTCTCGTCCGCGTCGCCGCGCGCCGCCCCTGGACCCCGCCCGGTTCGGTCCTCGCCCTCGCCGACGCCTACGCCCTCGACGCCGTCGCCGAACTCGAGCATCACCACATCGAGAACAAGCTGGCCACCACGACCACTACCGGCCTCGCCCAGTTCGACGCCAGAGTCGGCGGAGTGCACGAGCTGCTGGCCCAACTGGCCGCCGACGATCGACAGCCCCCGCCCCGCAATCTGGAACAGCGCATCCTGGCCGCGATCGACGGCCCGGGCAGACGCGGTGCCCGGACCGGCAGGCCGCCGTGGTTGCCCCGCTTCGGGAGTTAGCGGCGAACCGGAATCAGAGCACCACCACGTGGTCTTCGACGACCCGTCCGCCCAGGCGCACCCAGCCGTCGGAATCCCACTCGGTGTAGAGCTGGGACCCCTGCCCCTGGGTGATGACCAGCCCGCGCCGTAGCTTGGCGGTGAGGGCGACGGCGGCCGCGCCGGTCGCCTCGTCCTCGGCGATGCCCATGGCGGGCGCGAACATCCGGGAGCGAACGGCACCGCGCGATTCGTCGGTCCACGTCCACACGTAGTGCTGGCCCTCGGTGTAGTCCGAGGCGCGGAGCATGGCCAGTTCGTCGAGTGAACCGGCCTGGTGGAAGGTGAAATCCGGTGCCCATTCGGCGCGGGCGGTGATCCAGGTGAGCCCGTCGGTCTCCGTCACCCGAACCGGGCCCGCCGGCACGTTCAGCGTGTGCACGGGGGTGCCGCGCGCGGCCATCCACCATCCGGTGCCCACGGTGGGGTGCCCGGCGAAGGGCAGTTCGACGGCCGGGGTGTAGATCCGGACGTCGGCGACACCGTCGACAGGTTCCCCGACCACCGTGGTCTCGCTGAATCCCAGCCGCGCGGCGAGTTCCTGTTTGTCGAGCGCGACGACATCGCCCGCGCGAGCGATGCCGAGCGCATTGCCGAGCCTGCCCGTCGGATCGGTGAACACGCGGACGACCTCGACCTGGACGTCAGGGGCTTCCGGCACATCGTGTGCGTTCATGCTCGCGAGCCTACCGCGCAAGATCAACACCGCCGTCCGGGCGGTTCTCGCGCCGCGTCACGCGCGCGAACGCGAACGACCCCGACCCGGCACGCGGATCGGGGTCGTGCGACGAGCGGATCAGACGGCGGCCGCGGCCAGCGCCTCGGTGGAAGCGACTGCCTGGCCGACACCGGCCACGATCGCCGCCGCACGCAGCGACTCGAAGATCACCTCACGCGAGACACCGGCCTCACGCAGCGTCTTCTCGTGCGAATCGAGGCAGTGCGCGCAGCCGTTGATGGAGGAGACCGCGAACGACCACAGTTCGAAATCGGCCTTCTCCACGCCCGGGTTGCCGATGATGTTCATCCGCAGACCCGCGCGCAGATCGTCGTACTTGCCGTCCAGGAACGCCTTGCCCCGGTAGAACACATTGTTCATGCCCATGATCGATGCGGCACCCAGCGCGGCCTCGTAGGCTTCGGCGGACAGCACGTCGGCGGCTTCCTCGGCGATCTCGCGCAGCGTGGTGGCCGAACGGGTGGCGGCCGCGGCGGCGAGCAGAGTGCCCCACAGCTGCTGTTCGTTCAGCACGGTGGTGCGCGAAATCGAGGACAAGTTGAGCTTGAGGTCCTTGGCGTACTCGGGAAGAGAGTTCTTCAGGTTCTCGATGCTCATGGAAAAGGCGCTCCTGTCAGGGGGATCGGGTGGAGAAGGGTGGATCAGACGCTGGCGGAGAGCAACTCGCCCGCGTTGATGGTCGGGTCGCCCTTCTTCCAGTTGCAGGCGCACAGCTCGTCGGACTGCAGCGCGTCGAGCACGCGCAGCACCTCGTCGACGTTGCGGCCGACGGAACCGGCGGTCACCGAGACGAACTGGATCTCGTTGTTCGGGTCGACGATGAAGGTGGCGCGGTCGGCGACACCGTCGGCGTTGAGCACGCCGGTGGCGGTGGCCAGTTCACGCTTGAGGTCCGACAGCATCGGGAAGGGGAGGGTCTTGAGATCCTCGTGCTGCGCACGCCACTGGAAGTGCACGAACTCGTTGTCCACCGAGGCGCCGAGCACCTGGGTGTCGCGGTCGGCGAACTCGTCGTTCAGCTTGCCGAACGCCGCGATCTCGGTGGGGCAGACGAAGGTGAAGTCCTTGGGCCAGAAGAACACGACCCGCCACTTGCCCGCGTGGTCGTCGCTGGTGATCTGGGTGAAGTAATCGTCGGGCTGCTGCGCGTCGACCTTCGACAGGTCACCTCCGATGACGGCCTTGAGGTTGTATGCCGGGAACTGGTCGCCAATGGTCAGCAGAGCCATGCTCATCTCCTCGTTGATGGTGTGGTCGTGCTCGTCGTGTGAGCCCGCAAAGATCTTGCCCAAAGCCTACTGAAAGGTAAAGCCGATCGCTCGTTCTACACTGATAGGCGTGACTGATCAGACTTATCAGCCAACCCTCTCGCAGCTGCGTGCGTTCGTCGCCGTCGCCGAATACCGGCATTTCGGCACTGCCGCAGCGCGTTTGGCTGTGAGCCAACCCACGTTATCGCAGGCACTGGCATCACTGGAAAACGGCCTCGGCCTGCAGCTGATCGAGCGCAGCACGCGCCGGGTGCTGGTCACCGCCGCCGGGATGCGGCTGCTGCCGCAGGCGATGGCCACGCTCGAGGCGGCCGACCGTTTCGTCGCCTCGGCGACCGGCGACAGCCTCGGTGGCGTGCTGCGGTTGGGCATCATCCCGACCGTCGCCCCGTATGTGCTGCCGGGTCTGCTGCCCGAGCTGCGCCGCAAACTGCCCAACCTGGTGCCCCAGGTGGTGGAGGACCAGACCGCCCGCCTGCTCGACGGCCTGCGCACCGGTGTGCTCGACGTGGCGGTGCTCGCGTTGCCGAGCGAGGCGCCCGGTCTGGTCGAAATCCCGCTCTACTCCGAGGAATTCGTGCTCGTGACGCCGCGCGGGCACGAGCTGGCCGGGCGCACCGATCTGGCCGCGCCGGTCCTCGCCGACCTGCCCCTGTTGTTGCTCGACGAGGGGCATTGCCTGCGCGATCAGACACTCGAACTGTGCCGAACCGCCGAAGTGCATCCGGGTTCGGTCGGTGACACCCGGGCCGCCTCGCTGACCACCGTGGTGCAGTGCGTGGCGGGCGGGCTCGGAGTGACGCTCATCCCCGAGATGGCGGTACCGGCCGAAACCGCGCGCGGCACCCTCGAGACCGCACGGTTCGCCGATCCCGCGCCGGGCCGCACGATCGGCCTCGCCTACCGCGCGTCCTCGGCCCGGGCCGACGACTACGAGTACCTGGCGGCGGTGATCCGCTCGAAGCGGCCCTTCTGAGCCGCCCAGCTCGACTGCTATTTTGAACGTCGTTCAATTGCTTGTGCAAAGGAAGTCCGAACAGTGCCCGACCCTCAGCACGCCCCCACGCGCACCGGCCGCTTCGCCGCCCGCGACCTGGCGCAGATCGCGGTGTTCGCCGCGCTGATCGCCGCCCTCGGCTTGCCCGGCGCGATCACGGTCGGATTCAGCGGCGTCCCGATCACCCTGCAGACGCTCGGGGTGATCCTGACCGGTGCCGTCCTCGGCGCGCGCAAGGGGGTCACGGCGGTGGCGGTGTTCATCGCGCTCACCCTGATCGGTCTGCCGCTGCTCTCGGGCGGACGCACCGGCCTGACCGCGCTGGCCTCGCCGACCGCGGGCTACCTGATCGGGTGGATCCCGGCGACCCTGCTGATCGGCTGGCTTACCGCGCGAATCCTGCCGAGATACCCGCTCGTGCTCGGTCTGCTGATCAACGCACTCGGCGGCATCGTGGTCATCTACCTCTTCGGCACCGCGGGCCTGCTGGTCCGCACCGAACTGGGTCTGTGGGCCGCGATCTCGAGCAACTTCGCGTTCCTGCCCGGCGACCTGGCCAAGGTCGTCATCGCGACGGTGGTCGCCAAGGGTGTGCACCGGGCGTATCCGGGGCTGATCCGCGCGTGAGCCGATGAGTGAGATCGTCGTCGATTCGGTCGGCCACCGGTTCGGTGACCGGGTGGTGCTGCGCGATATCGACCTGACCATCACCGAACGCCGGGTCGGTTTCATCGGCGCCAACGGTTCCGGGAAGTCGACGCTGGCCCGCATGCTCAACGGCCTGTTGAAGCCGGCCACCGGCACCGTCACCGTCGACGGGATCGACGCCGCCCGCAAAGGCGCCCAGGTGCGGCGCAAGGTCGGGTTCGTTTTCACCGATCCCGACACCCAGATCGTGATGCCGACGGTCGGTGAGGATCTGGCCTTCTCGTTGCGGCGCAGCGGGCTGAGCAGAGCCGAGATCTCCGAACGGGTGCGGCGCATGCTCGACCGGTTCGGGCTCGCCGGGCACGCCGATCATCCCGCGCACCTGCTTTCCGGTGGGCAGAAGCAGTTGCTGGCGCTGGGCTCCGCGCTGATCCGCGAGCCTGAAGTGATCGTCGCCGACGAACCGACCACGCTGCTCGACCTGCGCAACGCCCGCCTTGTGTCCCAAGCCCTGAATTCCCTCGACCAGCAGGTGATCGTGGTGACCCACCAGCTCGCCCTGCTCGACGGTTTCGATCGAGTCGTGGTGCTGGACAACGGTGCTGTCGCCTTCGACGGTGCCCCGGCCGACGCCGTCGGCGCATATCGGCGCCTGGTCGAATGATCGGCCTGTACTGCCCCGGTGACTCGCTGGTGCACCGCCTGCCCGCGGGTCTCAAACTTCTCCTGCTGGTTCTCGCCATCGTCGCGATGACGATCTTCGCCCGCACGCCACTCGCCGTGGCGGTCGCCGCGGTGACGGTCGCCCTGTTGTTCGCCGTGGCGCGCATCTCCTGGCGAGTGGCCGTGGCCCAGATCCGCCCGGTGCTCTGGATGACGGTGATCATCGGCGTGTTCCAACTGTTCACCACCACCCCGGCCCGCGCGATCGCCGTCTGCGGCGTCCTGCTCGTCTCGGTGGCCCTCGCCGCTCTGGTCACTGTCACCACGCGCGTCACCGCCATGCTCGACGCCCTCACCCGCGCCCTCGCCCCGCTGCGTCGTCTCGGTGTCGATCCCGAACGAGTGGGTTTGCTGCTGGCCCTGGCGATCCGCTGCGTCCCACTCCTGGCGAGCATCGTCCACGACGTCGCCGAAGCCCGCCGCGCCCGCGGCGTCTCCTGGTCCGCCACCGCCCTCGTCACCCCGGTCGTGGTCCGTGCCTTGCGCACTGCCGACGCGATGGGTGATGCCCTCGCCGCTCGCGGGGTCGACGACTGAGATCGGTTGTGTCGGTGCGTAAGGCGAGCACCTGCGGATGAGGCGAACGCCGGGGTTGCGTTAGTAGACGACCGGTCGTATATTCGTCGCATGGCACGACCACGGCGTAGCGACGACACGCGAGCCCTCCTCATCGAAGAGGGCGCCGCCGATCTGCTGTCCCACGGCTACCACGGCACCGGCATCAAACAGGTGCTCGACAAGGTCGGGGTGCCCAAGGGGTCGTTCTACAACTACTTCGACAGCAAGGAAACGTTCGCCCGGGCGGTGATCGAACATCACTCGCTGTGCGTGCAGCGCAACCTGGCGACCGCGTTCGCGGGCGCGCCCGATGCCCTCTCCGGTCTACGCCGGTTCTTCGCCACCCTGATCGACGATTTCGTCGCCGCCGAGTACACCGGTGGCTGCCTCATCGGCAATCTCGGCGGCGAGCTGGAAGGCAGCGAGGTGCTGCGCACGGCACTGTCGGCCGCGTGGGGGTCCTGGCGGGACGGGGTGGCCGACGCATTGCGGACGGCGCAGGCCGAGGGCACGGTCCGGGCCGATATCGACGCCGTCGACCTCGCCGACCTCCTGCTGGAATCCTGGGAGGGTGCGGTGATCCGGATGAAGATCGACCGCACGATCGACCCGCTCGAGAAGTGCCTGCGGCGGCTGCTCGACGACTATTTCCGGCCGTGACCTCCTGAGTCGACCCCATCACCGCACGGCTTCTTCCGGTCGGCCATTTCAAGACGACCGGTCGTATATCGAAAGGATCAGTAGATGACAGCCAAGACGGTCATCGTCACCGGCGCATCCAGTGGAATCGGGCGCGATGTCGCCCGCGCCTTCGTCGATCGCGGGGACGCGGTCGTGCTCGGCGGACGCGACGCGGCCAAGCTCGCCGACGTCGCCGCCGCCCTGGCCGCCCCGGGCCGGGTGGCCACCGTGGTCGGCGATATCGGTTCACCCGCAACGGGTGCGGCATATGTACGGACCGCGCTGGACCGCTTCGGCCGCGTCGATACGCTGATCAACAGCGCGGGCGTCTTCGGGACGACACCGTTCGTCGACGTCACCGAGGCCGAGCTCGACCGCTATCTCGACGGCAACCTCAAAGGCACCTACCTCACCACGCAAGCCGTTGTGCGCCAACTGCTCGCCCAAGGCGAAGGCGGCAGCATCGTCAATATCGGCACGGTGCTCATCGACCACGCGATGACCGGACTACCGGCCTCGGCCGCACTGGTCAGCAAGGGTGGCGTGCACGCGCTGACCACCAGCCTGGCCGCCGAACTCGCGCCCGCGGGCATCCGGGTGAACGCGGTGGCTCCCGGCATCATCCGCACGCCGCTCTTCGGTGACGGCGACGAGCGGGCCGCGGCCTCGCTGGCGCTGCTCGACCGCATCGGTGAGGTCGCCGACACCACCGCGGCGGTGCTGTATCTGGCCGACGCCGAGTTCGTCACCGGTCATATCCTGCCGGTCGACGGCGGCTTCGTGGCCGGTCGGTCGGCCTGAATCTCACGGGATCGGCTCTCCGGCAACGGGTTCGCGCACGCAGCAGCACGCTCCCGGGCTCTTCCGCTGCACCCGTCAGGAAAGGAACACGCACATGCCGTATGTGAATATCAAGGTCACCGACGAAAACGTCACCCCGGAGCAGAAGTCACAGCTCATCAAGGGCGTCACCGATCTGCTCTTCGACGTGCTCGGCAAGGCGCCCGACAGTACCTATGTCGTGATCGACGAAGTGGCGCTGACGGATTGGGGTGTGGCCGGGGTGAACGTCGCCGAGTACCGTGCGCAACGCGCGGCGCGGGGCTGAGTGACACCGGGCGAGCCGAACGCGGATCCCGCGCCTCGGCTCCTCGGTCAGGCCGGACCGGCGAACGGCACCGAGGCGTCGAGTGCGAACCACCCCATCGGGATTCGCCGCGACCGAGTCGAGAAGTAGCTGGGGCCGAGCCACAGATCCGGTTCGATCTCGCGCAGTTCGTCGTAGATCCGCCGGGCAGGCCTGCGCGAACCCACGCGTGGGTCGTCGTAGTCGAACAGCACCGCCGACCGGCCGTCGAGCACGGAATCGCCGACCGTCGCCACGAAATTCAGGGCCCGCAACCCACCGAGCAATCGAAAGACATTGTGTCCCACGGCGACCCCATCACCGACGTGCCGCAACGACTTGCCCACCCAGAAGTACGACGGCCGGGCCATCAGCGGAGCGAGCACCCGCTCACCGGACCCGGGAAACGACCGCATCGACACATCACCGTCGAGCCGTGCGAAATCCGCGGCTGTCGGCTCCGGCGCCGCGGCGAACCGCGCGCCGAACGTCGCGAGCCCCGCCGCGGACAACCGGTCCAGCCGGGGCCGGTGGTCGGCGGGCCTGCCCACCGGCATCAGACCGTGGGCGGACAGTGGTGTCGGTGTCATGGGCGGACTCGCTTCTCCCTCGGCGCTTCGCTCTTCGCATAGTGCCGACAACGGGCGCCCACCCGCACCGGAATCGCGGTATTCGCCGCGGTGGACAACGACGAAGGCGGTGACCCGGACGAACCGGATCACCGCCTTCGGTGTCTCGAGCCCAGCTCAGCGACGCAAGGCGTACGGCTCGATCGCACCGCGCTCGAGAGCACGGGCATCGATGGTCTCGGCCTTGTAGGGGAGCAGGGCCAGGCGATCGGTCATGCCGCGCACCGGGTCCTCGATCTTCTCGTTCAGGCCGAACAGGAAGGTCCACTCGTGCTCGTCGCTGCCGTAGGGCACCACGGTGGCGAACTGCTCGTGGAACCGTCCCCACGACCGCTTGAGGGTCTCGTTGCGCCACATGGTCGCGCAGCCGGCCTGGGCCGACAGCACACCGCCGGGCGCGAGCAGTGCCTTACATCGCGACAGGAACTCCGACTCGTAGAGGCGGTTGTGCTGGGCGTCCTCGACGCGCTCGTCGGGCAGATCGATGACGATCACGTCGTAGCGGGTGCCCGCCTCCTGCGCCTTGGCCAGGAAGTCCCAGCCGTCGGCGTAGTGCACGTGCACCGGACCCTCGCCGCGCACGGCGGCGGCCAGTTCCTCCGGGGTGTACCCGTAAGGCAGGTGGCGGGCGCACAGCTCGACCTCACGCTGGTCGATGTCGACGTGGTCGACGTGGGTCGCCCCGGCCGCCACCGACATCTGCGAGGCCACACCCTCACCGGAACCGATGATGAGCACCCGGTCCAGCTTCTCCGCCAGCACGAACGCCGGGACCATCATGGCCTCGTGGTAGGTGACCTGGGAGAACTCGGTGGACTGGCGGTCGTCGTCGGAGAACAGGGAGATGCCCTGATCGGTCCGCGCGATCACCATGTGCTGGTACGGGGTGTTGGTGTCGACGATCACCTCGTGCAGATCCCAGATCCGGGTCAGGCCGTCGCCCACCGGTTCGTAGATCTTCTCGGCGCCGTGGCCGCGCTGGACGACCTTCATGCGAACTTCCTTGGGAGACAACTTGTCTCGCAGAAGTTCCACGGCCTTCGTCGCGCCCGCACCGATGCTGCCGCAGGTGAAGACGTCGACGAAGATCTCGCCGGACTCCGGATAGGTGTGAATCGAGGCGTGGGACTCCGACAACAGCGCGAGGACGGTCACCCCCTGCGGTTCGAACTTTTTGTGAACGACATCGCAGATGGTGACGCCCGCCGCGATCAGAGACTCACGCAACGCCGATTCGAGTCGTTCGAGATCGTCGCACAGGTCTGTGTCGACACCACCGAACTCGGCCAGCACATGCCAGCCGGTGAATTCCGCCGTCATGGGCAAACTCACTCTCGCTCAGCGCCCGAGACATGAACGGTCAAGGGCGGAAAACCATTGAAGGACACCGACGAATAACTCGCGGTATAGGCGCCGGTGTCGAGAATCTGGATCTGATCACCGGCTCGCAACGTGGTCGGCAGAAGGACCTTCGTGCGTTGATACAGTACATCGTCGCCGTCGCAGGTCGGACCCGCGACCACCGCCTCGCCCACCGGATCGCCGTCGCGATCGGTGACGAAACGGTAGGCGATGTACTCGTTCTCCGTCTCGGCCATACCGTTGTATCGGCCGATGTCGAGATACACCCAGCGCCGCCCGTCCGGCGCGAAACGCACGCCGACGACCTCGGCGTGGATGGTGCCCGCGTTACCGACCAGGGCACGCCCCGGTTCCACGATCAGCTCGACCGACGCGGGCAGGAATTCGGCCGCGGCCTGCGCCGCGGCGGCCGCGATCGCACCCGGTTCGGGCGCCGATTCGGCATAGGAGATGGGCAGGCCGCCGCCGATGTTCACCGCGGCGACATGAATGTCCTTGTCCGCCAAGGCCTTCACGATCTCACCGGCCTGCTCGATACCGATCCGCCAGGCGGCCGGATCGAGCTGCTGGGAGCCCACATGGAAGTACGGGCCACCGACCCGCAGACCCAGATCGCGCGCCCGTACGAGCAACCGCAGGGCCTCGCCGGGTGCGCACCCGAACTTGGTGCCGAACGGGGTGCGCGACTCCGGTGCCGAGGACAGGAACCGGCACTCCACCTCCGCGCCGGGCGCGTGCTCGGCGATGCGCTCGAGATCGTCCTCGGTGTCGAAGGCGAACCGGCGCACACCGGCGGCGTGGGCGTAGGCGATGTGGGCGGCCTTCTTGATCGGATTGCCGTAGCAGAGCTTGTCCGCCGCGATGCCGAGGCGCACGCACTGATCGATCTCACCGACACTGGCGACGTCGAACTCGGCGCCCTCGGCGTCGAGCAGGCTCAGCAACTCGTCGACGGGAGCCGCTTTCACCGCGTACCTGATCCGGGTGCCCTGCTCGCGCTGCGCCGAGACGGCGGCGGCGAGGGTTCGGTAATTGGCACGTACCCGCTCGGGGTAGATGACAAGGTACGGGGATTCGGGCATAGTTGAACTTTCGGTCGGCGGCCGGGAGAGACTATCAGCGGCGCCTACCCAACAACGAATCCGTCAAACATTCGTCATATTGGTCATATCGATCGGGTATGACTCAGCCCGGCGCTACCGTGACCTCGTCGAACACCACCTCGCCCGCGGCGTCGGACTCCTCGAGATCCACGATCGCCGTCAGCGCCCACCCATGGTCGCCCGCCGGGTCGTCGATCACCTGGCGCACGTGCCAGAAACCGGGCCGCTGCTCCACCCGGAACAGCTGCGGGCCGCGTGCGTCGGGGCCCGTGCCGATGGACTCGTACTCCTCGAAATAGGGCGCGAACTCCTCGGCCCAGTCGGGGCCCGTCCCGAGCTGATCCAGCTCGTACCAGCGCTGTCGCGAGGCCAGCTCCACCCGGCGGAACATGGCGTTACGCACCATGATCCGGAAGGCGCGTTCGTTGGCCGAGATCGGGCGCACCTGTTCGGCGCCGAAGGCGACCTGGTCGGTGTCGATCTCGGCGCCGGGGTTGGTGAGCTGTTCCCATTCGTCGAGCAGGCTCGAATCGACCTGGCGGATCAGTTCGCCGAGCCATTCGGTGAGGTCGTCGAGTTCCTCGGTGCGCGCCGCGTCGGGCACGGTGCGGCGCAGCGCACGGTAGGCGTCGGCCAGGTAGCGCAGCACCACACCTTCGGAGCGGGTCAGCTCGTAGAAGGAGATCAGTTCGGCGAAGGTCATCGCGCGCTCGATCATGTCGCGCACCACCGACTTCGGTGACGGCGCGAACTCCGACACCCATGGGTGCCCGGCGCGGTAGGTCTCGAACGCGGGCTCGATCAGCTCGGCGAGCGGCTTGGGCCAGGTCACTTCCTCGAGCAGCTCCATGCGCTCCTCGTATTCGATGCCCTCGGCCTTCATCTCGGCCACGGCGGCGCCGCGCGCCTTGTGCTGCTGGGCCATCAGCAGCTGCCGCGGATCCTCGAGCGTCGCCTCGATCAGGGACACGACATCGAGTGTGTAGGTGGGGCTTTCGCGGTCGAGGAGCTCGAACGCGGCGAGCGCGAACGGCGACAGCGGCTGATCGAGCGCGAAGTCGCGTTGCAGGTCGACGGTGAGCCGGGCCATCCGGCCCTTGGCGTCGGGCTCGGAGAGTTGTTGCACCACACCGGCATCGCGCAGCGAACGGTAGAGGCGGATGGCGCGCAGGATGTGTTTGCGCTGGGCCGGGCGCGGTTCGTGGTTGTCCTCGAGCAGGTGCCGCATGGCGTAGAAGCAGTTGCCCGGCCGGGCGATGACATTGAGCAGCATCGAGTTGGTGACCGCGAAACGTGACACCATCGGTTCGGGTTGTGCGGCGACCAACCGGTCGAAGGTCTCCTCGCTCCAGGACACGAACCCCTCGGGGGGCTTGCGGCGCTGCACCTTTCGCTGCTTCTTCGGGTCGTCGCCCGCCTTGGCGATCAGGCGGGCGTTCTCCACCTCGTGCTCGGGGGCCTGCACGACGACGGTGCCCATGGTGTCGAATCCGGCGCGGCCGGCGCGTCCGGCGATCTGATGGAACTCGCGGGCCTTGAGCCTGCGGGTGCGCACGCCGTCGTATTTGGTCAGTCCGGTCAGCAGCACGGTGCGGATCGGCACGTTGATCCCGACGCCGAGGGTGTCGGTGCCGCACACCACCTTCAGCAGGCCCTCCTGGGCGAGTTTCTCCACCAGCCTGCGGTATTTGGGCAGCATGCCCGCGTGGTGCACGCCGATACCGTGGCGGATCAGCCGCGAGAGGGTCTTGCCGAAACCGGAGGCGAACCGGAAGTCGCCGATCGCGGCGGCGATGGCGTCCTTCTCGGCGCGGGAGGCGAAGTTCACACTGGTCAGCGCCTGCGCGCGTTCCAGGGCGGCGGCCTGGGTGAAGTGGACGACGTACACCGGGGCCTGGTGGGTGGTGACCAGTTCCTCGAGGGTTTCGGTGATGGGGGTGCGCACGTACGAGAACGTCAGCGGCACCGGGCGTTCGGTGCCCGCCACCACGGCGGTCGGCCTGCCGGTGCGCTGCTCGAGGTCGGTGGCGAAGAAATCCACCTCACCCAACGTGGCCGACATCAAGAGGAATTGGGCGCGGGGCAGTTCGATGATCGGCACCTGCCAGGCCCAGCCACGGTCCGGATCGGCGTAGAAATGGAACTCGTCCATCACCACCTGACCCACGTCGGCGGCGGCGCCCTCGCGCAGCGCCAGATTCGCCAGGATCTCGGCGGTGGCGCAGATGATCGGCGCGTCGGCGTTCACGGCCGCGTCACCGGTGACCATGCCGACGTTCTCGGCGCCGAACACCTCGCACAGCGCGAAGAACTTCTCGCTCACCAGTGCCTTGATGGGTGCGGTGTAGTAGCTGCGCTGCCCGTTGGCCATGGCGAACAGGTGCGCGCCGACCGCGACCAAGGACTTACCGGAACCGGTCGGGGTCGCCAGAATGACATTGGACCCCGACGCCAGCTCCATCAGCGCCTCGTCTTGCGCCGGATACAGGGTGGTGCCCTGCTCGGCGGCCCACAGCGCGAACGACTCGTAGAGCGCGTCGGCGTCGGTACCGGGAATTTCGAGCAGGTCGGTCAGATCCACTCCGACCACCCTAGTGGTCGGGTGCGGTGCGACCGTGCGTCAGTCCCGTCCGGTGTCGTCGTAGCCGCCCTGCTCGGCCAGGAAACGCTCGAACTCGGCGCCGAGCTCCTCGCCGCTCGGCAGCTCGCCGTCGCCGGCCAGCAGGCTGGACTGGCGTTCCTGGGCGGTGACGAAGCTGTCGTACTGGCGTTCCAGCGCCGCGACGACCGTCTCGACCTCTTCGTTGCCCGCGATGTGCTCGGCGACCTGTTCGCGCACCCGCGCGGCCGCCTCGCCGAGTGCGGCGAGCGGCAGCTCGAGACCGGTGTTGTCGGCGACGCTCTCGAGCAGGGTCTGGGCGGCCTCGGGGTAGTCGGTCTGGGCCAGGTAGTGCGGCACGTGCACGGAGAACCCGAGCGATTCGTGGCCGTGCTGGGCCATCCGGAACTCGAGCAGCGACGACGCGCTGCCGGGCACCTGCAGCTCACCCGGCCAGCGCTGATGCTCTCCGAGCAGCGACCGGTCCGAGGAATGCGCGGTGACACCGAGCGGGCGGGTGTGCGGGATCGCCATCGGAATCGCCGACAGGCCGATCGTGCGGCGCACACCGAGCTGTTCGGCCAGCAGCCGCACGGCGGTGGTGAACTTCTCCCAGCGCAGATCCGGCTCGAGACCGGCCAGCAGCAGGAACGGGGTGCCCGCCGTGTCGCGCAACGCCCACAGGTTCAGTTCGGGCTCGGCGTAATCGGCGAAATGATCGGTCTTGAACGTCATCAGGGGACGGCGCGACCGGTAGTCGAGCAGCTCGTCCACGTCGAACGACGCGACCAGTTCCGATTCCAGGCTCTCGCGCAGGTGCGTCGTTGCCAGGCGCACCGCGTGGCCGGCGTCGGTGAAACCTTCCAGCCCGTGCACCAGCACGGGACCGGCGCCGTCGTCCGCGGACAACTGCGGTGCCGGAAACTCCAGTTCGTACATATGCGACTGGTCATCCATCGCGTTTCTCCTTCCTGCGCGGTCCACCAACGCTCGCGGCGGGGGAGGCTCGTCCATTGTCCCCCATGCGAGCACGACCGACGCACACGGCCGGAGGACGGCTCGTCCTGCTTCCAACAGCCGCACGCGCCCCGGCATTCCCTCCGGCGTGGCGCGCGGCGACCGCTCGGTCCGGTGGGGCACAGTGAAAGGTGTGAACGTGGCGCGCACCTCGCTCAGCAGGGCCGTTCCGACGACGGCTGGTCGTCGGCGAGTCATGGCCTGTGCCGTGCTGATGGCGGGGGCGCTGACCGGGTGTGCCGAGGCGGTGAGCGGCATCCCGGTCGCCGAGAGCGCCACCTCGATGCACCATGTCGAGGCCGCTCCCGCCGATCTGCTGCCCGGCCCACACGAGTTCCCGTCCGCCTATCCGGCGGTCGTGCTCACGCCGCAGGCCGCCTCGGCCGCGGCGGGGGATCTGGACGGCGTCGGGATGGGTGCGACCGTGAGCCCGGTCGAATGCACGCCGCCGGAGTCCGAGCCCGGTGCCGAACCGCCCGCGGTGGCGGTGGGGACCGACGAGGCGAGCCGGGCCAGTCTCACCGTCGAACTGTCGCGGACCACCGAACTGCTCGCGCGGGTGCGTGACCGGTTGCGGGCCTGCGAACAGATCCGGGTGAGCCGGGCGGGAGCGGGGTCGACCGTCACCACGGAGGTCTCCGCGCACGTACCGGCCGGCGCCGACGAGGCGATGACCTTGCGGCGCAGCGTGATTCCGGATGTCGGTGGGGCCGGTCTGACACAGACCATGTACACCTCGGTCGGGCGCGTCGGCGACATCCGGATCACCGTGACCTCGATGACCTTCGGCGCGGGCGAACCGGACAAAGCCGCCGTCGACGAGCTGTTCGCTACGGCCGTGCACTCCGTACGCACGCGCTGATCGGCCGTTACCACGCGGCACCGACATTTCCGGTGCGCCCCGACCCGCGCCCGCGGTGGTTGTGCACAGGTTCGCCGCTGTGCACAGGGCGGCGATAAGCCCAGGTCGCGCCAGCGATGCCCGGACGGCGGGCGAGGACGCTCGAGCCATGACATCTTCGACCAACCCGACCCGGCGGGCCAACCGCACCGGCCCCTTTCCCCGGGCGCTCACCTGTGCCGAGACAGGCCCCGGTTACCGGGATCTGCCCACCCCCGCCGTCCGCGTCGACGAGCCCGGCGATCTCATCGCCGCGCTCCCGGCGATGCTCGGTTTCGTACCCGAACGCTCCCTCGTCGTCGCCGTCCTGCACCCGCACCCCACGGCGGCCGCCGCGATCGACGCGGTGGTGCGCTTCGACCTCGACGCCGTCACCGATCCCGACCACTACGAGCATTTTCTCGGGTGTCTCGGGTCGATCTGCGTGCGTGAACAGGCGAGTGGGGTGTTCGCCGTCTTCATCGACGACCGGCAGCGATCCTTCTCGTCCACCGCCGCGCGCGGCCACGCGCTGCTCGCCGCGATCGGTGCGCAGGGGATCGAGGTGCGTGGGGCCTGGGCGGTGCGTGCCGTCGCCGCGGGCGCGCGATACCGCAGTCTGCTCGGGACCGGCGGCGGGTTGGTCGCCGACCCGGACTCCTCGATGGTCTCGCTGTCACATGTGCTCGACGGCAGGCAGATACGGCGCTCCCGGGGCGAACTCACGGCGCTGGTCGAACCCGACGAACAGTTGTGCGCGCGGGTTCGGCGCAAGCTCGCACCGGCCGTCGCCCGCTACCGTGGCGGGCTCGCGACGGCCGAACGGGTGGGGGAGGGTGCGGTGTTTCAGCGTCGTGCGCTGGAGTGGGTGCTGTGGCAGATCGCCGACGCCACCTCGGGGTTGCCACGCGCCGATCGCGAATTCGCCAGGCTGGCCGCCACTTTGCGTGATCGGGCGGTTCGGGACGCGCTCTACGGGCTGGCCGTCACCGACCATGCCGAAGCGGCGGAAGGGTTGTGGGCCCAGCTGGCCAGGGCAACCCCGGCGGGCGACCGCGCCGAGGCCGCCGCACTGCTCGGCTTCAGTGCCTACGTGCGCGGCGACGGACCGTTCGCGGGCATCGCGCTGGCCGCCGCCGTGGATGCCGACGGTGACCATCCGATGGCGGTACTGCTGGAAACGTCGCTGCAGTCGGGTCTTCGGCCCGAACGGTTGCGCACGCTGGCCGACTGCGGACGCCAGATCGCCGCCGATCTCGGGGTCGACCTGGGGCCGGTGCGGCCGTGAGCGGGCCGCACCGGTCGGCCGGGTCAGCGGGCGCTGTGCGCCTTGTCGCCGAGCGAACGCAGGAATTCCCAGGCGTCGGTGACGATCTCGTCGATGTCGTTGTGCTCGGGCGTCCAGCCCAGCTCGGCGATCGCCTTCTCGCTCGAGGCGATCAGGACGGCCGGGTCGCCCGCGCGGCGGGGCGCGTCGATGGCCTCGATGGGCAGACCGGTCACCCGCTCGCACGCCGAGATCACCTCGCGCACCGAGAAACCGGTGCCGGAACCGAGGTTGAGAACGCGGTGACTGCCCGGCTGCGAAGACGACAGCGCGAGCAGATGCGCCTGCGCCAGATCACGGATGTGGATGTAGTCGCGCACGCAGGTGCCGTCGGGTGTGGGCCAGTCGGTGCCGTACACCGAGATCGCCTTGCGGTGACCGAGCGCCACCTGCAGCACGAGGGGGATCAGATGGGTTTCCACCACACGGTTTTCGCCGAGCCCGGCGTAGGCGCCCGCCACATTGAAGTAACGCAGGCTCGTCGCGGCCAGCCCGTAGGCCACCGCGTAGGAGGTGATGGCGTGGTCGATCGCCAGTTTGCTCGCGCCGTAGGGGTTGGTCGGGCGGGTGGGCGAGTCCTCGGTGATCGGCACCTGTTCGGGCTCGCCGTAGACCGCCGCCGTCGAGGAGAACACCAGGCGCCCGGTGCCGGTCTCGCGCATCGCGTCGAGCAGGGTCAGCGTCTTGGCCACGTTGCCGTGCCAGTACTTGGCCGGCTGCTCCACCGACTCGCCCACCAACGACTGGGCGGCGAAATGCAGGACACCGTCGAAGGATTCGGCGCGCAGCAGGGCCGGGGCGGCCTCGGCGATATCGCCTTCGACGAATCGCGCGCCCGCCGGGACGCCGTCGGCGTTACCGGTCGACAGGTCGTCGACGACGACCACCTCGTTGCCCTGCTCGAGCAACACAGCGGCGCACACGCCGCCCACATAGCCGGCGCCGCCGGTGACCAGAAGTTTCACGAATCAGACCAGCCTCACCTGGACGGCGTGCGCCATCTCCTCGGACAATTCGAAACCGTGGTGCCCCGGAACCGTGATCAGCACCGCACCCGGCTTGGTCTCCACGGTGACGCGCGCGTCGGGAACGACACCGGCCTCGCGCAACCGGCCGATGACCTCGGGGTCGGTCTGGATGTGCTCGGCGAGCCTGCGCACGACCACCGCGTGCAGCGCGCCGTTGGGCAGATCCGAGAGGCGGATGAGCTTCTCCTCCACCGGCGGCGGGTCGGCGAGGCCGAGTTCGTCGAGGCCGGGGATGGGGTTGCCGTAGGGCGAAGTGGTCGGGTGGTTGAGCACCTCGATCAGGCGCCGCTCCACCTCCTCGCTCATCACGTGCTCCCAGCGACACGCCTCGGCGTGCACGTTCTGCCAGTCCAGCCCGATGATGTCGACCAGCAACCGCTCGGCGAGCCGGTGCTTGCGCATCACCGCGACCGCCATCGAGCGACCCTTGTCGGTCAGCTCGAGATGGCGGTCACCCGCGACGAGCAGCAGGCCGTCGCGTTCCATCCGCGCGACAGTCTGGCTCACCGTCGGACCACTCTGCTCGAGCCGCTCGGCGATTCGTGCCCGCAAGGGCACCACGCCCTCTTCCTCGAGGTCGTAGATGGTACGGAGGTACATCTCCGTGGTGTCGACCAGATCTTTCACCTGATAACCCCTTCGTCGGCACGATTCTACCCACGGGCGAACGCCGGTCCGTGCGCTGGACCGGCGGCCCTATTTCTACTGCATGTCAACGTCTCACGGGGCCCGCTGCTTCCGGCTAGCGTGGCGAGCATGGTCACTGTGCCACCGAGCCGAGAGCCGGGAACCCTCGTATGGACCGAGCGATTCCTCGGCTACACCTGGAGCCCCGAACATCCGATGAAACCGGCGCGCCTGCGGTTCACCATGTCGCTGGCCGAAAGTCTCGGCCTGCTCGACGGTATCGAACCACTCGCGCCTGCCGAGGCTACCCAGGGCGAGTTGATGCGGGTGCACAGCAATGCCTATATCCAGGCGGTTCGCCGAGCCGGTGCGGGACCTGCCACCCCGGAGGACACCCTCTACGGCCTGGGCACCGCCGACAACCCGGTCTTCCCGCACATGCACGAGGCGGCTTCGGTGATCGTCGGCGGCACGCTGGCCGCGGCGCGGGAGATCGCGGCCGGGCGTACCCGGCGCGCGGTGAGCATCGGCGGGGGCATGCACCACGCCATGCCGGATTCGGCGGCGGGGTTCTGCATCTACAACGACGCCGCGATCGCGATCTCCTGGTTGCTGGACAACGGATTCGACCGGATCGCGTATGTGGATGTCGATGTCCATCACGGCGACGGTGTGCAACGCGCCTTCTACGCCGATCCACGGGTGCTCACGGTCTCGCTGCACCAGCATCCGGCCACGCTGTGGCCCAATACGGGGTGGCCGGAGGAGACCGGGCTCGGCAGCGCCGAGGGCACCTCGATCAACCTGCCGTTGCTGCCCGGCACCCGGGACGCGCAGTGGCTGCGCGGTTTTCACGCGGTGGTGCCCGGTGCGATCGCCGCGTTCCGGCCGCAGATCATCGTGAGCCAGTGCGGGGTGGACACCCACCGCGAGGACCCGCTCGCCGATCTGGAACTGACCGTCGACGGTCAGCGCGCGGCGTTCCTCGCCATGCGTGAGCTGGCCGACCGCCACGCCGAGGGCAGATGGCTCGCGCTCGGTGGCGGTGGCTACGGGGTGGTGCGGGTGGTCCCACGGGCCTGGACGCACCTGCTCGCGGCCGCGCTGGATCGCCCCTTGGCGCCGGACACTCCGATTCCCGAGAGCTGGCGCGAGCAGGTAATCGCGTCGGCGCCGCGGATCACCCCGCCGACGACGATGAGCGACGGTGGCGACTCGACCTACCGCCCGTGGGACGGGCCGGGCGGCACCCCCGAGATCGGTGACGCCGACGAGGTCCGAGCCCAGCGCGCTGTCGACACCGCCATCTCGGCCACCCGACGGGCCAGTTTCTCGCTGCTCGGTCTCGACCCGGAGGATCCCCGTGACTGAACCACTGCTGCCCGACACTCCCGATACGCCCGCGAACCCGCCCGAGCCGCCGCCGCAGCTGTTCGGTGATGTGCTGGCGGCCGACGGCGGGGTGGTGCGGATCCGCCCGATCGTGCCCGCCGATGCCGACGCGCTCGCGGATTTCCACGCCCGGCTCTCGGATCGCACCCGCTACCTGCGCTATTTCGGTCCCTACCCGAGAATCTCGCCGAAGGACATGTACCGCACCACCCATGTCGACTATCACGACCGGGTGGGGTTGGTCGCGGTGCTCGGTACCGCGATCATCGCGGTGGCCCGCTACGAACTGCTCGACCGGCCGGGACCGCGCGCGGCCGAGGTGGCGTTCGTCGTCGCCGACGAACACCAGGGGCGCGGACTCGGGTCGATCCTGCTCGAGCACCTCGCTGGTGCCGCCGCCGAGAACGAGGTGGAGACCTTCACCGCCGAGGTGCTGGCCGAGAACGAGGCCATGATCACGGTGTTCCGTGACGCCGGCTACCAGTTGCAGCGCAGCCGCGACGGCTCCGAGGTGCACCTGGAGTTCGCGATCGACCCCACCGAGGCCCTGCGCACCGTCCGGGACGCCAGGGAGGCGGCGTCGGAGGCGCGCAGCGTGGGCAATCTGCTCGCACCCGGTTCGGTGGCGGTGATCGGCGCGTCGCCGGAGAGCACACGGGTCGGCGGTGCCGTACTGGCCAACCTGCTCGCCGGGGGATTCGCCGGCCCGGTGTTCCCGGTGAATCCGCACCGCCGGTCGGTGCGCGGGGTGCGCGCCTACGCCACCGTCCGCGAGATTCCCGACGAGGTCGACCTCGCCGTCGTCGCGGTGCCGCCCGCCGCGATCGGATCGGTGCTCGACGACTGCATGGCCAAGGGCGTCAAAGGCTTGATCGTGCTCACCGCCGGTTTCGGGGAGACCGGGCCCGCCGGGTTGGCTGCCGAACAGGACCTGGTCGCCGCCGCCCGGGGGCACGGGATGCGGGTCGTCGGACCGAGCGCGCTCGGCATCGCCAACACCGACCCGGCCGTAGGGCTCAATGCCACCCTCGCCCCGGTCCTGCCGCAGCGTGGGCGGATCGGGTTCTTCTGTCAGTCCGGCCCCCTCGGCGCCGCCATTCTCGCCGAGGCCGCCACCCGCAATCTCGGGGTGTCGACGTTCGTGTCGGCGGGCAACCGCGCCGATGTGTCGGGCAACGACCTGCTGCAGTACTGGGACACCGCCGCCGATACCGAGGTGATCCTGCTCTACCTGGAGAGTTTCGGTAATCCGCGCAAGTTCTCCCGGCTCGCGCGGCGGGTGGCGCGCGGCAAACCGATCGTGGCCGTGAGCAGCGGCAGGCTGGCCGCCGGCGCCGATATGGATCGCACAGTGGTACGTGACCTGTTCGCCCAGGCCGGGATTATCCAGGTGGACTCCATCTCCGAACTGTTCGACTGCGCCGCACTGCTGGCGTGTCAGCCGTTGCCGCGCGGACCACGGGTTGCGGTGGTCGGCAACAGCGCTGCCCTGAACTGGCTGGCCATCGACGCGGCCACCAGCGAGGGCCTGCGTATCCACCGCCCGCCCACAGCCGTCGACCGCGGCCCCGGAGCCCGGCCGACCGAACGCGGACCAGGCAGTCCAGATGGCGACGTCGGGGGTGTGACGGCTGACGGGCCGGTGGATCTCGGGCCCGAGGCGACCCCTGCCGACTACCGGGAGGCCGTGCTGGCGGCTCTGCGCAGTGAGGAAGTCGATGCGGTGATCGTGGTTGTCGCGCCGCCGGTGCCGGTGCATATGGGTGGGTTCGCGGATGCGTTGCGTGCGGCTGCGGCCGCCGCACCCGACCGGGACAAACCGGTGCTCACCACCTTCGTGGCGGAATCCGGAATTCCCGATCTGCTCGCCGTGCGGTCGACCGGAGGTGCGCCGGGACGAGGGTCCATCCCGTCGTATCCCGATCCGGAACGTGCCGCCCGTGCGCTCGCCAGAGTCGATCGCTACGCGCGCTGGCGGGATCGGCCCGTCTCACCGGTGGTTCGTCCTCCCGGCATCGATACCGCCGCGGCGACGGCGCTGGTGGAGCAGTGGTCGGCCGGGTCGTCGGGACGGTGGCTCACCGATGACGAGGCGGTGCGGTTGCTCGAGTGCTACGGCATCGACATCGTCGACTTCCGGGCGGTGCGTGACGCGGAGCAGGCGGTGGCCGCAGCCGAGGAACTGGGCTACCCGGTCGCCGCGAAGGCCACCGGTGAGCTGTGGCGGCGCAGGCCAGATCTGATCGGGGTGCGATTGGATCTGTGGGGGCCCGACGCGGTCCGTCAGGCGTACACCGATCTCGTCGCGATCTGCGGCGATCCCCTGCTGCACGTGCAGAAGATGGCCACCAAGGGCGTCGGATGCGTGCTGAGCGTCACCGACGACCCGTCGTTCGGCTCGGTCATCGAGTTCGGCCTGTCCGGCATGATCATGGACCTGCTCGGCGACCGCGCCTACCGCGCACTACCGCTGACCGCCGACGAGGCCGCCGCCCTGATCGACGCGCCTCGCGCCGCACCACTGCTCTCGCCCGGCCCAGCGGGACCGGGTGTCGACAAGGCGGCGCTCATCGAACTGGCCCAACGCATTTCGGCCCTCTTCGACGACATCCCCCAGATGCGCGAACTGTCCTGCGACCCCGTCCTGGCTTCCCCCGGCTCGGCCGAGATCATCTACGCCCGCGCCCGCATCGGCCCCCAACCCACCCGCTTCGACACCGGCCCCCGACGCCTGGCATGAACGACCACACGCCCGCGTCGGCGCACCTGGCGCCCGCTCAGTGGCGGTACATGCCACAGGCGGGGCGGTGGTGAACGGACAACGCCGACCGGTTCGCGACCCCGGAGGGGGATGGAGTCACGGACACCGGTCGGCGTTTCGGAAGACGACCCCTGAGGGCCGTCAGGTCTGGGTCAGCGCACGCAGGTGACCGTCGGCACGATGGCGGCGGATCAGCACGGCGCTGACAGGGGATCAGCTCGCGTAGGCACGCAGGCGGTCGGCGCGCTCACCCTTGCGCAGCTTCGACATGACCTCGCGCTCGATCTGACGCACCCGCTCGCGGGACAGGCCGAACAGCTTGCCGATCTGGTCGAGGGTGCGGGGCTGCCCGTCGTCGAGGCCGAAGCGCAGGCGGATGACCTGCTGTTCGCGTTCGTCGAGGGTGGCCAGGACGCTGCGGACGTCGTGGTGGAGCAGGCCCGCGATCACGGCGCTCTCGGCCGAGGTGGCCTCGGAGTCCTCGATGAAGTCGCCGAGGGGCGCTTCCTCGTCGTTACCGACGGGCATGTCGAGGCTCACCGGGTCGCGGCTGTGGTCGAGCAGGTCGGCGATCTTCTCCACCGGGATGCCCGACTCGTTGGCCAGTTCGGCATCGGTGGCCTCGCGACCGAGCTGCTGATGCAGTTCGCGCTTGATCCTGGCGAGCTTGTTCACCTGTTCGACCAGGTGCACGGGCAGCCGGATGGTGCGGCTCTGATCGGCCATACCCCTGGTGATGGCCTGGCGGATCCACCAGGTGGCGTAGGTGGAGAACTTGAAGCCCTTGGCGTAGTCGAACTTCTCCATCGCGCGGATGAGGCCGAGGTTGCCCTCCTGGATGAGATCGAGCAACGGCATGCCGCGGCCGGTGTAGCGCTTGGCCAGCGAAACCACCAGACGCAGGTTGGCCTCGAGCAGGTGCGAGCGGGCGGCTTGCCCCTCGCGGACCAGAACGGCCAGGTCACGCTTGCGGGCCGCCGATAACCGCTTGCCGGTCTCGAGCAGGTGCTGGGCATACAGGCCCGCCTCGATACGCTTGGCCAGCTCGACCTCGTCGGCCGCCGTGAGCAGCGCCGTGCGGCCGATTCCGTTCAGGTACACGCGTACCAGGTCGGCGGCGGGGCTCTGGGCGTCGATATCGGACTCGCTGGGGCGCACTCGAGTAGTGGCGGGGCTTGTCATGACTTGCCTCCTGTCGGTGGTGTCTCACTCCGATCAACGGACCCGACTTAGAGAAAGTTCCCGATCCCGTGCGCGATAAACCGCTCTGAGCTGCGGATTTATCCGTGCACGGCTGAGAAGTTCCTGAGAAGGACGCCGTCGTGGAACGCGTGCCCCGTCCGGCCCGGTCTACACCGGCCGTATCAATCCGTGGCGGACGAGACCGGCGACCACGCCGAGGGCCTGGGCCGCGAACTCGGGGGTCACCTGCTCGGCTCCGTCGGCGAGCGCGAGCAGTTCGATCAGTTCGTACAACGGCAGACCGTCGGCCCGCATTCCCGCGACGAGCGCGACGGTCGTCTCGTCGACCTCGTGCTGCCAGCGCGGACCGTCGCCGCGGTGCAACCGCGCCACCTGCTCGGCCCAGCCGTCCTCACCCGGCAGATACACCCGTTCCAGGGCAGTGGCCGGGCTCGGCGCGAAACGTGAACGCCACGCGAGGTTTTCGTCGGCGGCCACCGCTCGCAACCAGGCCGAACGGGCGAAATAGTCGCCCACTTCGGCCCCGAGCGGGTCGTCGAAGCCGTGGGTGAGGTCCTCGGCAAGCAGTTCGGTCGGCCCGTCGATGGCCCGCAGGTAGACGAAGCCGAAGCCGATACCCGCCACGTCGGCGGCCTCGAAGGCATCGAGCCAGCGTGCCGCGCGTTCCTGCGCCTCCGGGTCGCGCGGGTCAAGGCCCGCGTCGCGCAACCAGGTGCCCACATACAGTCCGGGATCGGCGACATCGCGCTGCACCACCCACGCGTCGACGCCGTGCTCCGGCAACCACGACGACACCCGCTGCCGCCAGTCCTGCCCCTCGACATGCACCCAGGCGGCGAGCATGGCCGCGGTACCGCCGGGTGCGAGCAGCCCGGCGGCCTGCCCGATCACCAGCTCGCTCGCCCCGTCGAGCGCGAGCCCGGAGTCCCGGTAGGTGTGTTCGATGCGTGCGGGCCCCACGACGAAGGGCGGATTGGCGACGATCTGATCGAACCGCCTGCCCGCCACCGGCTCGAACCACGACCCTTCGAGCAGCTCGATCTCGAGTTCGTTGAGCTCGGCGGTGGCCTGTGCGAGCCAGAGCGCGCGCGGGTTCACGTCGGTGGCGGTGATCTTGTCCGCGTAGGCGGCCGCGTGCACGGCCTGCACACCGCAGCCGGTGCCCAGGTCGAGCACGGTGCCCACCGGTTCGGTCGGGGTGGCCCGCAGCAGCGACAGCGAGGCGTGGCCGACGCCGAGAACGTGCTCCTCGGTGAGGGTTCGCCTGCGCATCGAGTCGTCGAGATCGGACAGGATCCAGCGGTTCCCGTGGCCGGCGTCGAGCGGGCGCAGGTCGAGTGCGGCGCTCACCTCGTCGCCGTCTCTGGTGAGCAGCCCGGCGGCCACGGCGTCGTCGACGCGCACCGGCGCCAGCGCCGCGGCCACGTCGGGTTCGGGCAGTGCGTCGCCGAGCAGCAGCAACCGGATCAGTGTGCCGAGCTCACCCGCGTCGCGCGCGGCACGACGCACCGGCACCGGCTCCGAACGGCCGAGTGCCGCATGCACATCCGGGCCGAGCGCGTCGACCAGCCCGTCGGCGGTGTAGTCCACCCTGGTCAGCGCCGCGCGCAGATCCGGGCACAGTGCGGTGAGCAGGGAACCGGTGGTGGTGGGGTTCGTAGGCACCCGACCACTCTGCCAGCCTCGGCGCACCGCGCCGCGGCCAGCTCAGGAAGGCTTGCGGGAGGTCACGCAGTAGGGGGTGCCACTGGGATCGGCGAGGACGATCCAGAACTCCTCGTCCACGAGACGGGTGGCGCCGAGGGATTCGTGCCAGGTGGCGACGGCGGACATGTCCGTGGCCGCGAAATCGATGTGGGCGCCGGGGTGTCGAGGCTCGTCGAGGCGTTGCAGCAGGAACTGCAGTGGTTGTGCGGGATCGCGCAGCCGTTCGAACTCGGGGCGCCGGGTCGATTCGGGGGACCACCCGGTGAGCGCCTGCCAGAACGAGGTGTCGGAGTCGAGGTCGGTCGGTGCGAGGTCGAGGCAGATCTGGTCGAGTGCCGCGACATTTCCATCGGGCGCCGTGACCCGTGCCATCGCACCGGTAGCGGGGGACGGGCCCGCGAGAGTGAAGCAGAAGGTCTGTCCCGCAGGTGATTCCATCACTGTGTAGTCGGGATCGACCAGGACGACCTGGGCTCCGAGTGCCGCCGCCTCGGCTACCGCGGCGGGGATGTCGTCGACATCCAGATCGAGGTGTGTCCCGCCTGCGCCGCCCACCCGCTGCATCTTCAGCCACGCGGGTCCGGTCGACGGCAGCAGCGTGACGAACTCACCGTGCGTTCCACGCGGCGGCGACACCGTCGACCCGGTCGCCTCTGCCCAGAACCGTACGCACTCGTCGAAAGTGGCTGCGGGCCGGTCGATGAACGCCCAGGTCCAACGAATCATTGTGTCTCCCTGGTAGATCGGAGGTTCGAGACACCGCCACGAAAGCAAGGCCCGACCGTCACGAACCCGGCAGAGGCCGTGCGGCACGGGCATCGGCGGCTCCTTTCGCACGGTATGCCGCGCGGGCCGCGCTGTCGACCGAAATGCTGGGCCCGGTGCGGGCCCCGGTCGCCGCGACCCGGCCGGCCGATCGAATTGGCCGGATATCGACGAAACGTGTCACTCCGGCCACTCGTTCGAAACGGCAACATGCTTCATGATCACCAGGGTGACCGACCTGCGCCCACTCACTCCGCCCGCCGGTGAAGTCCCGATCGAACCCGAGCCAGCGGTAGCGCGCCGGCTCGTCGACGAACCCCGCCGCGCCCTGCACCCCGCCTGGATCGTCGCGGGCGTCGGCTTCGTCGCGCTCCTCGGCGCGGCGGCGTTCCGTTCGGTCCCCAGCGTCCTGATCGAACCGTTGCACGACGAGTTCGGGTGGTCGCACGCGACGATCTCGGCCGCCGTCTCCCTGAACATGCTGCTCTACGGCCTGATCTCGCCGTTCGCCGCGGCGTTGATGGACCGGTTCGGTATCCGCCGGGTGGTGTGCGCGGCGCTGGTGCTGATCGCCGCGGGTGCCGGGCTGACGGTGTTCATGACCCAGTCCTGGCAGCTCCTGATGACGTGGGGTCTGCTGGTCGGTATCGGCGTCGGTTCGATGTCCATGCCGTTCGTCGCCACCATCACCGGTCGCTGGTTCGTCCGCAGCCGAGGCCTGGTGACGGGCATCCTGACGGCGGCGGGCGCGACGGGGCAACTGGTGTTCCTGCCGCTGGTCTCGATGCTCGCCCACGATCACGGGTGGCGCCTGCCGTCGGTGATCGTTGCGGCCGTTGCCCTGGCGGTTGTGCCGCTGGTGTGGTTGTTCGTGCGCGACTATCCGAGCGATGCGGGCGTGCGCGCCTACGGTGCCGAACCGGGTTCGGACGTCGGTGTGCGGCAGCCGGTCGCCGGGGGAGCGGGCCGGGCGCTTCGGGTGCTCGCCACAGCCGCCCGCAGGCCCGGATTCTGGTTGCTCGCAGGCGGTTTCGCGGTGTGTGGCGCGTCGACGAACGGCCTGGTCGGCACCCATTTCGTCACCGCTGCGCACGACCACGGCATGCCACCGACCACGGCGGCCGGGTTGCTGGCACTGGTCGGGGTCTTCGATGTGGTGGGCACCATCGCCTCGGGGTGGCTGTCGGACCGGGTGGACCCGCGCTATCTGCTGCTGGGCTACTACTCGCTGCGCGGACTGTCGCTGCTGATCCTGCCGTCGCTGCTCGGCCCGCACACCCAGCCGAGCATGTGGGTGTTCATCATCTTCTACGGCCTGGACTGGATCGCGACGGTCCCGCCGACGGTGCTGCTGTGCCGGGAACTGTTCGGCGCCGACGGTCCGATCGCGTTCGGCTGGGTGTTCGCCGCCCACCAGGTGGGTGCGGCGATAGCGGCCACCGGTGCGGGCTTCATCCGCGACCTCAACGGTTCCTACGATCTGGCCTGGTACCTGGCGGGCGGGTTGTGCGGCGCGGCGGCGCTGATGTCGATCCTGATCAGGCGGCCGCGGCGCTCACTCGAGGGCTTTGCGTGAGCGCGCCTCGAGAGCGATCTCCTCGCGGCGCCCGTCCCAGCGGCTCGGTTCGTCCTTGGTGCGAGGCGGCCGGTCGTTGGCGATCAGCACCGCGATCCACGGCAGCGGTACCGACGCGGCGATGATGAGGATGGAGATGAGCGGGTTCTCGAACACGCTGTAGGCGATGGCCGCGAGGATCAGGCACGGGATACGGAAACCCATGATGATCATGTAGCGGCGTACCCGGGCGCGGTGCTGCTCGTCGAGCGAGGTCGCGGCCTCGGTGATGAGCACGGGATGCTCACCGGAGTCGCGGAAGAACCCCCGCGAGGCACCTTTGCCCGGCAGGTGCACTTCGGGTTCCGGGGTCGGATCGCCGGCGCCGGGGGACTCGCCGTTGGACTGCATGCTCCCGAGTCTTCCACTTGCCGCCGCCGGGCGCACACGCGGCTGGTCAGCGAGCCACCGCCCGGATGCGGCATCATGGAAGGCATGAGTACGGACACTCTGGTACGCCCGGAAACCACGACCGACGAGACGACCGGTGACGACGTCCCCAAGTTCTTCCACTACGTGAAGAAGGACCGGATCGCCGAAAGTGCCGTGATGGGCACCATGGTCGTCGCGCTGTGCGGTGAGGTGTTCCCGGTGACCCGGTCGCCCAAGCCCGGCTCACCGGTCTGCCCGGACTGCAAGAAGGTCTACGAGCGCTTGCGCAAGGGCGGCGACTGAGCCGGTTCCGCCGTCGGTGACGACGCCGGCGCCTCCGTCGAGGCGTCGGCGCTTTCGTCGTGTTCGCTGTCGGTTTCGTCGTCACCGAGCACCTGACTGGTGATCCATTCCTTCACCTGCTCGATGCGGGTCGCGCGTGCGGGCCAGAACTCCTGCACCGCCGCGTTGAACTCCGCGCCGAGAATCACCGCGAAGCCGAGGAAATAGGTGAACAGCAGGAACGCGATCGGGGTGGCCAGCGCGCCGTAACTCACCCCGGTCTCGGTGATCCAGGACAGGTAGCGGCGCAGCAGGTCGCTGGCGGCCATGAAGAACACCCCCGCGACCAGTGCCCCGGCGAACAACCGGTGCCACGGCAGCGACTTGTGCAGCGCGAGCTTGTAGAGCGTGGTGAGTCCGACGATGAGCAACAACCCGACGATCGGGTAGTAGAACGTGTCGATCACCCGCAGCCCCGGTTCGCGCCAGGCATCGGGTAGTACCCGCCCGATCCGGGTGGGCCCCAGCGCGATCATCGGCAGCAACAACACCGCCGCCACCAGGAACTGCACATACAGCAGCAACGCGAAGATCCGTTGCCACACCGGGTGGCGGGCGTCCTGCTGACCGTGCGCCTCGACGATCGCGTCGACGAAGGTCGCCATGGCCGAGGACCCGGCCCACAGCGACAGCACGAAACCGAACGACACCACCGCGCCACGGCCACGGCCGAGCACATCGTCGACGGTGGGTTCGATCAGGTCCGACACCACCGACGGGCTGAAGAAGTCCCGGCTGAACGCGATGATCTTGGCTTCCACGATCTGCACGGTGTCGGGGCCGAACAGCCCACCCACGTAGCCGAGGCTGCCGAGCAGGCCGAGCAGCAGCGGTGCGAGCGACAGCGTCTGCCAGAACGCCGCCGCCGCCGACTTGGCGAAAATCGAGTTGTCCCAGCACTTGTGCGAGACCCGCACGATCAGCCGCCACGCCGTCCGCGACCAGGACAGCCACCGCGCGTGTTCGCGCGGATGTTGCCCGGCGGGCACGGGTACGGCCACCGCACCGCCGGGCCCAGGGGTGGGCGGCGGATACGCGGCGTCGGTCGCGTGGGCCTCGTTGTTGCTCATGTCGTTGTCCAGCATCCCGCACCGACGTCGACCATGGGGTGCGGGACGAGCATCGTGTCGGTGGGTAACAGGTAAATGGCCGGTGACCTCGGCCGGGATGTGACGCCCGTCGCGCGCGCCGCGTCGGTGTTGGCGACACGCCGTATCGGGCGGCTAGGGTCGTCTGCGTGACTGGGTCGGGTGGCGTCGCTGCGGCGAGAGAAGCGGGTACACCGGGCGATTCGACGGCGGGTGGTGCGTCGGGCGGTTCCCTGCGCGCCTGGCAGCGCCGCGCCCTGACGAAATACCTGGCCACCAAGCCACGCGACTTCCTCGCGGTCGCTACGCCCGGCGCCGGTAAGACCACCTTCGCGCTGCGGGTTGCCGCCGAGTTGCTGGCGGATCGGACGGTGGATCAGATCACCGTCGTCGCGCCGACCGAGCACCTCAAGCACCAGTGGGCCGCCTCCGCGGCGCGCTCGGGTATCCAGCTCGACTCCCGCTTCTCCAACTCCACCGGCGGCACCTCCGGCGACTATCACGGTGTGGTCGTCACCTACGCCCAGGTCGCCGCGCATCCCACCCGGCACCGGGTGCGCACCGAGAACCGCCGCACCCTGGTGATTCTCGACGAGATCCACCACGCGGGCGACGCGAAATCCTGGGGCGAGGCCACCGAGGAGGCCTTCGGCGACGCCACCCGCCGCCTCGCCCTCACCGGTACGCCGTTCCGCAGCGACGATTCCAAGATCCCGTTCGTCACCTACGAACCCGACGAGTCCGGTTTCCCGCGTTCGCGCGCCGACCACTCCTACGGGTACGCCGACGCCCTCGCCGACGGCGTCGTCCGACCCGTGGTGTTCCTCGCCTACTCCGGCGACGCGCACTGGCGCGACAGCGCGGGCGAGGAACACACCGCCCGCCTCGGCGAACCCCTCAGCGCCGAACAGACCGCCCGCGCCTGGCGCACCGCGCTCGACCCCGCGGGCGACTGGATCTCGGCGGTGCTGCGCGCGGCCGACACCCGGCTGCGGCAGTTGCGGTCCTCCGGCATCCCGGACGCCGGTGGCCTTGTCATCGCCACCGATCAGGAACGCGCCCGCGACTACGCCGAACTTCTGGAACACATCTCGGGGGAGCGGCCCGCGCTGGTGCTCTCCGACGACCCGCAGTCCTCGCAGCGCATCGGTGAATTCGCGAGCAGTACCCAGCCGTGGATGGTCGCGGTGCGCATGGTGTCCGAAGGTGTCGACGTGCCACGCCTCGCGGTCGGCGTGTACGCCACCAGCGCGTCGACACCGCTGTACTTCGCCCAGGCCATCGGGCGTTTCGTGCGTGCCCGCAAGCCGGGGGAGACCGCGAGCGTGTTCCTGCCGTCGGTGCCGGTGCTGCTGGATCTGGCCGCGCAGCTCGAGTTGCAACGCGACCACGTGATCGGCAAACCGCACCGCGAGAAGAACGCCCTCGACGACGAACTGCTCACCGAGGCGAACAAGACCAAGGACGAGCCGGGCGAGGAAGAGAAATCCTTCGTCGCCCTGGCCGCCGACGCCGAGCTCGACCAGGTGATCTACGACGGATCCTCCTTCGGCACCGCCACCTTCGCGGGCAGCGACGAGGAAGCCGACTATCTCGGCATCCCCGGTCTTCTCGACGCCGATCAGATGCGGGCGCTGCTGCGCGACCGACAGTCGCGTCAGCTGTCGGAACGCAGCGCCGCCGTCGCCGCCCCCCAGCCCGCCGCCGTAGCCGAACGGGTCGCGACCTCGGACAAGCTGGGCGAGCTGCGTCGCGAACTCAACAGTCTCGTCGCCATGCACCACCACCGCACCGGCAAACCACACGGCGTCATCCACGGCGAACTCCGCCGCGAATGCGGTGGTCCGCCAACCGCTTTGGCGACCGCCGATCAACTCACCGAAAGAATTGCGGCGCTGCGCCGGCGATAGCTCGTGCGGACATGAGCGGGTAGTTGTCGCGGCTGGGTCCGGGTTCGGTGGATCAAGCGGTTCGGGCGGCGGCGAGGATCTGCAGCGCGGAGTCGGCGGCGGCGGTGAGTTCGATGTGGCCCACGCCGTCTCGTGCCTGGACGGACAGCCCGTAGAGGACAGTGCTGAAGAAGGCGGCGAGCGCGGCGGTGTCGGTGCCCGGTTTCAGATCGCCCTCGATGACGCCACGTTCCAATCGGGCCTGGATGTCGGCCGTGGTGCGGCGGCGTGCCTCGGTGAGGAACTCGCGCACCGAGGCGTTGCGGGTGGTGTACGTGGCGCCCGCGAGGACCACCATGCAGCCCTGGGGCAGGCCTGGGTCGGTGTACATGGCGATGTTGTCGTGCAGCATGGCCGCGATCGCGGCGTAGGCGGTGGGTTGCTCGCTCAGCGCCCGCGCGGTGCGTGATCCTTCGGCGCGGCCGTAGAGCGTCACGGCTTCCCGGAACAGGGATTCCTTGTCGCCGAAGGCTGCGTACAGGCTGGGTGAGTTGATGCCCATGGCGGTGGTGAGGTCGCTCATCGACGCGCCCTCGTAGCCGCGTTCCCAGAACACCTCCATCGCCCGCCGCAGGGCGACATCCCGGTCGAAGGCGCGGGGGCGACCACGTTCTGCCATGGGAAACCTTTCTGTGCCGATCGGTAAATATACCGCGATCGCCGTAGCCCAAGATTTCTGTATCGGTTGATAAGAAAAACCTTGACGTGAGCCGGTCCGATGCGCTTCTCTCTTTATGTATCGACCACTACGGAATTGGAGCAGCCTTCATGTCGCACAGCACCACCGTCGCCCTGGTGACCGGCGCCAGCCGGGGAATCGGCGCCGCCATCGCCCGGAAACTGGCATCCACCGGCACCGATGTGGCGTTCACCTACCAGCGCGACGAGGTCGCCGCGAAGTCCGTCGCCGCCGACATCGAGGCGCTCGGCAGGCGCGCGCTGCCGATCCAGGCCGACAGCGCCGATGCCGCCGCCGTGGTCGCGGCCGTCGACCGGACCGCGCACGAACTCGGCGGCCTCCACGTGCTGGTGAACAACGCGGGCATCTTCCCGGCCAAGCCCTACGAGGAATTCACCCTCGCCGAGATCGATCGCGCCCTCGACATCCATGCCAGGGCACCGTTCGTCGCGGGCCAGGCCGCGCTGGCCCACCTCGGCGAAGGTGGGCGCATCATCTCCATCGGATCGAACCTCACCGACCGCGCCCTGTTCGGCGGCCTGGCCCTCTACAACCTGAGCAAGTCGGCCCTCAACGGCTACACCAAGGCGCTGGCCAGGGAACTCGGCCCGCGCGGCATCACCGTCAACCTCGTCCAGCCCGGCCCCACCGACACGGACATGAACCCGGCGGCGGGCGAGCACGCACCCACGCAACGAGAGTTCAACGCGCTCGGCCGTTTCGGCACCCCCGACGACATCGCCGACCTGGTCGCCTTCCTCGCGGGCCCCTCAGCCCGCACGATCACCGGCGCAGTCATCACCGTCGACGGCGGCACCAACGCCTGACCCAGCCGGCTCGAAATGCCGCCGACTATCAGGCGCCCATTCGGCACCCGCCACGCACAGCTGCCTGACGCCGCACGGCATCGCCGATGCCCTACGCCGCACTAGCTGTCGCCACGCCGCACCACAGACGCCACCGGCCAAAGCCCCGCCGCGGTGCCACGCGGTGTGGCTGTCACCACGGGGCACGGCTGGCGCCACGGGTATGACTGGTGCCATCCGGCGCGGCCGATGCCACGCGGCGCGGCCGACGTGGAGTCGACTCGGGCGGGTTCAGCCGGTGACGGAGAAGAAGCAGGCAGGGTCGAGGGTGTGGATGGGGGTCCAGGGTGACTCGGCGACGGGCGCTTCCGGGTCGTGAGTGGTGTCGAAGTAGCCCTGCAATTCCAATGCGAGACGGGGGTTTTCGTCTACCTGACGGGCGATCGTGTAGAGCACCGCGAGCACGTGGAGGCAGCGGGGTGTGCGGGCGGAGCAGGAGCAGTCCGTGCTCACCAGGGTCGGGGCGGGGGAGTGGCCCGCGTCGAGCAGGGCTCGGTGCATGTCGTCGGTGACGACGGTCGCGTCGGGAATCACCTGCTCGATCGCGGTCACCGCCGCGCGCGAGAGCGGCGCCACCTCCACGTGCGCGATCGAGGCCTGCCCGCCCCGGTGCAGGTGCGCGCGCACCGTGCGGCCCTCGATCTCGGTGCGCACCCCGTTGTTGCGGGCGACGCTGCGGGCGCGCGGCAGCAGCGGTTCGGGGCGGGTCTGGCGCAGCGGTTCGGCCAGCCGCACCCAGTCCTTACCCCACGGCGTGTACCCGAACTCGTTGTCTGCCATCAGTTCTCTCGCTTCCGTCGCAGGATGTCGACCAGGGCGTCGTCGTCGAGACGGGCCAGTTCGGCGATGCCCGCGGCATCGGACAGGTCGGTGAGGGCCGACTTGCGGGTGTGCATGCCGGCGATGTGTTCCTCCACCGTGGTGGCGCTGGTGAGCGTGGTGACGGTGACCGTGCGCGTCTGCCCGATGCGGTGCGCCCGGTCCGAGGCCTGGGCCTCCACCGCCGGATTCCACCATCGGTCGAAGTGGATCACGTCGGCGGCGCGGGTGAGGGTGAGACCGGTGCCCGCGGCGCGCAGGCTCAGGATGAGAACCGGTGGGCCGTCGGGGGATTGGAACTCGCGAACGATCGCCGCACGCTGATCGGCGTCGAGCCCGCCGTGGAAGAACGGCGCCCGCACCCCGAACTGTTCGGCCAGGTGGCGCACGAGCAACTCGCCGGTCTGCCGGTACTGGGTGAAGATCAGTGTGGGATCACCGGTGTCGAGATTGGTCGCCACGATGTCGGTACACAGCTCGAGTTTGCCCGAGCGCCCGGACAATTCGCCGAGGTCGCCGGTGACCAAGCCGGGGTGGTTGCACACCTGTTTGAGGTGCGTGAGCGCCGCGAGCACCCGGCCTTGTCGTTGCAGACCCGATCCGAAACCCTCGTCCAGGGCCGCGGCGAGCACCGTGTCGTAGGCCTTCTCCTGCTCCGGGGTGAGGTCGCACAGCAGATCGCTGTGGATCTTGGCCGGCAGCGACGCCGCCACCTGGATCTTCTTGCGGCCGAGCAGCACCGGTTCCACCGCGTCACGCAACCGGGCGGCCGCATCGGCCGAACCCTCCTCGATCGGCCGCACGAATCGGCGCCGGAACTGGGTGCGGTGCGCGAACAACCGGGGCACGGTGAGGTTCAGCAGGGCGAACAGCTCGTCGAGATGGTTCTCCACCGGGGTGCCGGTGAGCGCGACCTTGGCGTCGGCGGGCACCGCACGCGCGGCCCGCGACACCTGGGTGCGGGGATTCTTCAACGCCTGCGCTTCATCGAAGACGACGGTGGCCCAGTGCTTCTCGGTCAGCGCCGACCCGTGCAGACGCAGCGTCGGATATCCGGTGACCACAACTGTCCCCGGGTCTGCGGACACCGCACCGCCACGCCACGACACCACCGTCAGCCCGGGTGCGAACCGTGCGATCTCGTGCACCCAGTTCCCGACCAGCGAGGTCGGACACACCACCAGCTGCGGCCCAGCGGCCCGCCCCTGGAGGAACCCGATCGTCTGCACGGTCTTGCCGAGGCCCATCTCGTCGGCGAGCACCGCCCCGCCGTACGCGGCGACGGTCTCCCGCAACCACCCGACCCCACGCACCTGATACGGGCGAAGGGTCGCCTCGAGCGCCCCGGCGAGCTCCGCCGCCGCGGCTTCGGTCTCCCGCACCACCCGCACCGCCCGCTCGGCCGACACGACCGCCGTCCCCACAGCGTTGGGCACCGCATGCGCCGCGATCGGCAGCTCGAGCGCATTGGCGGCCGCCCCTGCATTCGGGGTGGGCCGTGCATTCGCGGCGGGCCGCTCGCCCGAGCCGAGGCCGGTCGAGGGCCGCCCGTCGTCCGCGTCCGCACGAGCTTCATCGGTGGTGGGCGCCTCCCGATGGTGATGGTCGACGTCCGCGCGGGCGTCGTCGAGGAGCATGCGCCAGGCCAGGGCCGAAGGGCCCAGCTCGGCGACGGACAACTCGAGCAACTCCGAACCGGTCACGACGGCGGCGGGTACCTCGACCGGCTCGAGCGCCCTGCGCTCACCGACCGGCAGCGCCAGCGTCAACGTCTCGGGGTCTCCGACGTCGCGTGGTGGGCGCCCGGCACCGAGTCCGCTCCAAGTCCACAGGGCGAACAGGTGACGATCGGGAAGATAGGTGGCCTGGATGGCGGGCAGAACATTCTCCTCTGATCGGGCAGCGCGAACAGGCTAATAACGTACACTGTACTGAATTTGTTCCCGACCGACCGGAAAAGGTTCCGCGCATGCCGACCGACGGCAGATCCACCGACCAGGCCGCCCAGCTCGTGCAGCTGCTGTGGCGTCATGCCCTGCCGGCCAAGCCCGGCGCGCGCGGCCCCAAACCCGGCCTCACGGTCGACGCGGTCGTGGCGGCGGGCATCGCCCTGGCCGATCGCGAGGGCATCGGCAAGCTGACCATCCGCGCGGTGGCCGCCGCCCTCGACGTGCGTGCCATGAGTCTCTACACCTATGTGCCGAGCAAGGAGGCGCTGCTGGTGCTGATGGTCGACGCCGTGGCCGCCGAGGACGAGCCGATCCCCGCCGAGCTGCCGCTGCGCGAGCGCATGATCGCCGTCGCGGACCGGGTCCGCTCCGAGCTCCTCGCCCACCCGTGGCTGCTCGAGGTGTCGCCGTGGCGCCAGGTTCTCGGCCCGGCGAGGATGCGCCGCTACGAGAACCAGCTGCGCGCCATCGACGGCGCGGGGCTGTCGGATCTGGCGATGGACCGCGCCATCGCGGTGCTCACCGATTTCGCCACCGGCAATGCCCGCCTCGCCGTCGCGGCGGCGGGCGCGGCCGACCAGCTCAGCGATGCCGATTGGTGGCGGGTACACGGCCCGCTGCTGGCCGAAGTGATGCCCGCCGACCAGTTCCCCCTCGCCACACGCGTGGGCACCACGGTGGGCGAGCACTATCAGGCCCCCGCCGATCCGGACGGTGCCTACGCCTATGGTGTCGCCACCCTGGTCGACGGCATCCTCGCCGACACCGCCTGACCCCGGACACCACAACAGCGGGCGCCGGAATCCGGTCGCCCGCTGTCGGGGGTTTTCTATTGTCGGATGTTGTTGTGTTCGGACGCGAGAGGAGTGGTCAGAGAGCTGGAGCCGATTCCGTGTCGATCACGGCTTCGAGCTCGCGCAAACGGTCCATGTGTTCATTCGCGTGGTGCTGGCAGAAGAGCAACTCGCCACCCGCGGGAAGAACGGCACGCACTCGGGCAGCCGCCCCGCAACGATCGCAACGATCGACCGCGGTCAGTGGGGTGCTGGTCAGGGTTCCTGGCATGACTCCTCCGTCCCGGCTCCCGGCGCTGCGTGGCCGTTCGCCTAGGTGTGGGCCCCGTGGTCACTCCACGTGGCTCGCGTCCGCTACTTCCCAGCAGTGGTACGACTACTCTGTCAGACGTTCGGGGTTCAGGCTTTGTTCCCGGAAGTGAATCTTTGTGTTTTCGATAACACGACCTGCGGTTTCGCTGAAAGCGAACATGCGCTGGTCGTCGGTCTCGAGCACCCGCCGATCACCCGTGGCGCCGTTTCCCACCTCCTGTTCGATCCTGACACTCATCGACTGTGTCGCTCGCTGTGGTGTTGCTCGTTACGCCACGAGCTCGATCACCACCGTGCGGCCCCACCGCCCACCGTGTGACAGGGTCTTCACCGTCCGAACCTGTTGTCTACCCGGAGATTACCCGTGATATCCGACACTCACACGCTTGTTCACCTGTGTTCTTTCCAAGAGTGGCAACAATTTGCGCACGACGGGCAACGCCGCCCGCCGTCGCTGGCCGAGAGCGGCTTCGTGCACCTGTCCACCCCCGAGCAGGTGCGGCTGCCCGCGAATCGCCTCTTCGCCGGTCGCACGGATCTGGTGCTGCTGTGGCTGGACCCGGCCCGGCTCGCGTCGCCGCTGAAGTGGGAACCGGGCGTGCCGGGCGACCCGGAGTCGATGCTGTTCCCGCACCTGTACGGGCCGCTGCCGGTCGCCGCGGTGCTCGACGTTTCGCCCTATCGACCGGGCTCGGACGGCGTGTTCCATACCCCACGCCGACCGGGAGTGGCGCCGGACACAACCGGGCTCTGACGGGTCTATCGTGGATATGTGAATGTCGATGTCACAGCGCTACCGGGGATCGGAGTGCGCAAGGATTTCGAGGTCAGGTCGGGGCGCCGCGTCGGGGTGGTCGCCCATCGCGACGGTGACATCGATCTGATCGTGTCCAAGCCCGACGACCCCGACGCCATAGCCGCGCAGGTGCCGCTGTCGGTGGACGAGGCCTCGGTACTCGCCAACCTCCTCGGCGCACCACAATTGGTGGCCAAGCTCAACGACGACCACCGCGATCTGCCCGGCATCACCACCCGGCAGCTCGTGCTGCTCGCCGAGTCACCGTACGCGGGACGCACACTCGGCGAGACCGGGATGCGGACCCGCACCAAGACCTCGATCGTGGCCGTGATGCGTGCCGGCCAGCTCCACCCCTCACCAGGTCCGGACTTCACCTTCACCGAGGGCGACCAGCTCGTGGTCGTCGGCACGCCGGAAGGCCTGGACGCAGCCGCGAAGATTCTCACGCACGGCTGACGGCCGTGACCGCGCAGGCCCTGGCGCTGCTCGAACTAGGCATGATCTTGTTCGCGCTGGGGATCTGCGGCCGGATCGCGGGCCGGTTCGGAATGTCACCGATCCCGCTGTACCTGCTGGGTGGGCTGGCGTTCGGGCGTGGCGGTTTCGTGGAACTGGAGGGCGCGACCGAATTCGGTCACGTCGCCAGCGAGATCGGCGTGGTACTGCTGCTGTTGCTGCTCGGGCTCGAATACACCGCACCCGAACTGATGACCGGGCTGCGCCGCTCCTGGACCGCCGGTGTGCTCGACCTGCTCGCCAACGCGCTGCCCGGCGCCGCCGTCGCCCTGATCCTGGGCTGGGGCGTTCTCGGCGCCGTGGTGCTCGGCGGCGTCACCTACATCTCGTCCTCGGGGATCGTGGCCAAACTCCTCGACGACCTCGGCCGCCTCGGTAACCGCGAAACCCCGGTGGTGCTCTCGATCCTCGTGTTCGAGGACCTCGCGATGGCGGTGTATCTGCCCATCCTCACCATGATGCTGGCGGGCCTGAGCCTGCTCAGCGGGCTGGTGTCGCTGGCCGTCGCGCTGGCGACGATCACCGTGGTGCTCGTGGTGGCGTTGCGGTTCGGGCGGGTGGTCTCGGCGGTGCTCGACAGCACCGATCGCGAGGTGTTCCTGCTGCAGCTGATCGGCGCGGCGCTGCTGGTCGCCGGTGCCGCCTCGGCGCTGAACGTATCGGCGGCGGTCGGCGCCTTCCTGCTCGGCATCGCGATCTCGGGATCGACCGCGCAGGAGGCGGCCAAGCTGCTCGAACCGCTGCGCGATCTGTTCGCGGCCATCTTCTTCGTGGCCTTCGGCCTGTCCATCGACCCGGCTGCCATTCCGCCGGTGCTCGCCTGGGCGGCGGGGCTCGCGGTGGTCACCACGGGCACCAAGATGGTCGTCGGCTGGTGGGCGGCGAGCAGGCAGGGCATCGCGCGGGCGGGCCGGGCGCGAGCGGGTGCGGCGCTCGTCGCCCGCGGCGAATTCTCCATCGTCATCGCCGGTTTGGCGGTGAGCTACGGCACCGCCGACCACCGCCTCGTCGCTCTCGCGTCGGCCTATGTGCTACTGATGGCGGTGCTCGGTCCGGTCATCGCGCGCGTGATCGAACCCGTCGTCACTCGCGGTGGGCGCCGGAGCCTTTCGGCGACGTGACTAGTCGATGACCCGGCGCGGCCAGGCACCCGCCACGTCGTAGGCCAGTTCCTCCGTGCGGTATTCGATCGGCTCCTGTATCCGCACCGGCGCGGGCATCGCCGGCGGCGGTACGGCACGCTGACGCGGCTGGTGCCGGGAGGTGAGCCACATGCGCGGCAGCGCCTCCTCGTTCTCGATCTCGGTGAGGCTCACACTGATCAGCACCAGCATGGTGACGATGCTGCTCACGCCGATCAGCGGTGCGAGCAGTTCCATCGCCCCCGCCCCCGAGGGCGGCCCGCCATGGTGGCCGGGGTGGGCCTTCATGGCCGCCATGCCGGTGTAGTGCATGCCGGTGACGGCTACGCCCATGATCAGCGAGGCACCGATGGTGGCCAGAAATCCCTTGACGCGCAACGTGAACCACAGCGCGACGATCGAGGCGACCACCGCGATCACCAGCGACAGCGTGACGATCAACGCGTCGTAGGACACCGTTGCCGTCGACTTCATCGCATACATGCCCGCGTAGTGCATGGTGCCCACCCCGAGTCCGGCGATGGTGCCACCGCCCACGAGCGAGCGCAGCGTCGGCTGCGGTTTGTTCACCATGAACAGCCCGATCCCGACGACGACCATCGCCGTGACCGCGCTGAGCAGCGTCAGGGGGACGTCGTAGCGGATCTCCGCGCCCCGGATGCTGAACCCGAGCATGGCGATGAAATGCATGACCCAGATGCCGGTTCCGCCGATCGCGATGGCGGCGCCGACGAGCCAGCTCACCCGTCCCTCGGTGGCGTTGCGTCCACGCGCGGCGCACTGCAGTCCGAGCAGGCAACCGGTGACGGACATGAAATAGGCGAGAACAGGGGTGATCCAGCCGTAGCTGAAGTGATAGATGTCGAGCACGCCGCGCAAACCCTCAATGCCGGTACCGCTGACCGGTCGGCGGTAGAACGAAAAGCTGGACGTGACGATACGGCGAAAACCCCGAATTCGGTGCCATCACAGCGCAATCGGGGAGTGTGGGTTTGATCACGAAACGATTACCGCGCGTGTTCTGTGGTAAACAGACCGTTCGGAATTCGGCGTGGGGCACAAGAAAAGGCCCGGACCCCTTGTCACAGGGTCCGGGCCTCGTCTCGCGAATGCCTAGTCGAGGTAGTCGCGCAGCACCTGCGAACGGCTCGGGTGACGCAGCTTGCTCATCGTCTTGGACTCGATCTGCCGGATGCGCTCACGCGTGACGCCGTAGACCTGACCGATCTCGTCGAGGGTGCGCGGCTGACCGTCGGTGAGGCCGAAGCGCAACCGCACCACGCCCGCCTCACGCTCGGACAGCGTCTCGAGCACCGACTGCAGCTGATCCTGCAGCAGGGTGAAGCTCACCGCGTCGACCGCGACGACCGCCTCGGAGTCCTCGATGAAATCGCCGAGCTGGCTGTCGCCTTCGTCGCCGATGGTCTGGTCGAGCGAGATGGGTTCACGCGCGTACTGCTGGATCTCGAGGACCTTCTCCGGCGTGATGTCCATTTCCTTGGCCAGCTCCTCCGGGGTGGGCTCACGGCCCAGGTCCTGGAGCAGCTCGCGCTGGATGCGCCCGAGCTTGTTGATGACCTCCACCATGTGCACCGGAATACGGATGGTGCGTGCCTGGTCGGCCATGGCACGGGTGATGGCCTGACGGATCCACCACGTGGCGTAGGTCGAGAACTTGTAACCCTTGGTGTAGTCGAACTTCTCGACCGCGCGGATCAGGCCCAGGTTGCCCTCCTGGATCAGGTCCAGGAACGCCATGCCGCGGCCGGTGTAGCGCTTGGCCAGCGACACCACCAGACGCAGGTTGGCCTCGAGCAGGTGGTTCTTGGCCCGGTTGCCGTCGCGCACGATCCAGTTGAAATCGCGGCGGGTGGTCACCGACAGCTTCTCGCCCGCCTCGGCGAACTCGCGCATCTTCTCCGCCGCGAACAGGCCGGCCTCGATCCGCTTGGCGAGTTCGACCTCCTCCTCGGCGTTGAGCAGCGCGACCTTGCCGATCTGCTTGAGGTAGGCGCGGACCGAGTCGGCGGAGGCGGTGAGTTCGGCATCCTTGCGCGCCTGACGCAGCGCCTCGGATTCCTCCTCGTCCCAGACGAAATCGCCGGAGGCCTTGTCCTTCTCGGTCGGCTCGGTGGTGTCGGCGGCATCGGCGGTGTCGTCGGCGACCTCCTCGACGATGACATCACCGTCGGTGAGTTCGTCCTCGGCGACCTCGAGATCACCGAGATCGTCGAGTTCGATCGACTCGTCGTCGAGTTGCTCCTCGCCCCCCTCGGCCGCGGTCGCCTTCTTGGCCGCGGTTTTCTTCGCCGGGGCCTTCTTGGCGGCAGCCTTCTTCGCCGGGGCCTTCTTGGCAGCGGCCTTCTTCGCCGGGGCCTTCTTGGCAGCGGCCTTCTTCGCCGGAGCCTTCTTGGCGGGAGTTACGGCGTCGTCGGCATCGGCGTCGGCCGAGTCGGCGGTCTGACGGGTATTCGTGGCTACCACGTACGCCCTTTCGTGACGGTCTCGTGCGGCGTCACGCCAGAGTGGTTTCCGGCGGAGCGGTCGGTCGGGTTGCACCGGCGGTGCGTCGGTCGGGTGCTCTCCGGTTCGTTCACCGGCTTGCTCGCGACCGGCTGAGGCCGGAAGGTTTCACCGGCTCACCGCCGGACGTGTTCCATTGTAACGATCCAACCAGGGTACTCAGTGCCACGATGCCCTCCAGGCGTTGCGGCGTCGTCCTCGTGCGCTACGGCGCGATGCCCCCGGCGATGGCCATCGCCGCGCCGACGATACCCGCGGTGTTCTTCAACACGGCCGGAATCACCGGAGTTCGGTTGGTGAGCAAGGGTATCCACTGCTCGTGATCGCGGCTGATGCCGCCGCCCGCCACGATCACCTTCGGCCAGAAGAGGTTCTCGATGTGGATCAGGGCCTTGCTCACCCGCTGCGCCCACTCCGGGTAGGTGAGGCCGTCGCGGTCCTTGATCGAGGCGGCGGCCATGTGCTCGGCCTCCACCCCCTCGACGACGAGGTGGCCGAGCTCGGAGTTGGGCACGAGGGTGCCGTTGTAGAGCAGCGCCGAGCCGATCCCGGTGCCGAAGGTGAGCAGCAGGGTGAGGCCGTTCAGGTCGCGGGCGGTGCCGTAGCTGTCCTCGGCGAGCCCCGCCGCGTCGGCATCGTTGAGCACCGTCACCGTCCGCCCGCCGAGCGCGGCCGAGAACAGGGCGCGCGCGTCGGTGCCGATCCAGGCGGGGTCGATATTGGCGGCCGTGCGGGCGTGTCCGTCGAGCACCACGCACGGCAGCGTGATCCCCACCGGTCCCTCCCAGCCGGCCAGCGCGACGAGTTCGGCCACCGCCGCCGCCACCGCCTCGGGCGTGGCGGGTCGCGGAGTGGCGATCTTGAGCCGCTCATGGGTGAGCAGACCGGTGTCGAGATCGACCACGGCCCCCTTCACACCACTTCCCCCGATATCGATGCCGAATGCGTGCCCCCGAGCGGACATGGATGAACCCCTTGCCTGACGCGGTCGATGTGCCGGACAAAGAGTAGCGGTAGTCACTGCTCGCTCGGGCTCCCGCATATGATCCGATGGCGTGGTGCCTCAACACAGTTCCGTTGCCCCCGCCACGACCGCCGCCGACGAACGACTGCGCGAGCTCGCCGTCGAGCTCGCCGAGACCGCCGCCGCGCATGTGCGTGCCCGCCGACCCGAGGTGTTCGCCGACGGGGGACCCGTCGACGGTGCCGTGGCGACCAAGGGCCACGTCACCGACCCGGTCACCGTGGTCGACACCGAATCCGAACAGCTGATCCGCGACCTGCTCGCCCAGCGCCGCCCCGACGACGCGATCCTGGGCGAGGAGGGCGGCGGCGATGTCGCTGCCACCGCGCCGGGCGCCGTCACCTGGGTGGTCGACCCGATCGACGGAACCGTCAACTTCCTCTACGGCCTGCCCGGATACGCGGTCTCGGTGGCAGCGGTGATCGACGGCGCCCCGGTGGCGGGCGCGGTGGCCGACGTGGCGACCGCGACCACCTACAGCGCCGTGCGCGGCGGCGGGGCGTTCGCCGTCACCGCCGACGGCACCCGCACGAAACTGTCCTGCACCCAAGAGGATTCGCTGTCGGTGGCACTGGTCGCCACCGGTTTCGCCTACGGCACCCAACGTCGCGCCGACCAGGCGAGGCTGCTCACCGAGATCCTGCCGCGGGTTCGCGACATCCGCCGCCTCGGCGCCGCCGCCATGGACCTGTGTCACGTCGCCTCGGGTCACCTCGACGCCTACTACGAGCACGGGCTCAACGCCTGGGACTGGGCGGCGGGCGCCCTCATCGCCGCCGAAGCGGGCGCGGTGGTGCACGTCCCGCCGGTCACCGTCGGCGGTGCCGCGGGCGAACTGACCTTCGTCGCCGCCCCCGGCATCGCCGAAGACTTCGCCACCCTCCTCACCGAGACCGGCGCGACAACACCCCTACCCGACTGAGAAGCCGGGGCCGGTTTCTCGGCCGCCTCGATCTGGACTGACCGGAGGGTGCGACGAAGGAGTGCCCGCAGGGAGGGAAGATCGAGGCCCCCCGGGCCGAGAAACCCGCGGCGCCAGCCGCCGATACCTCAGCACTTGACGGTGCGGGCGGCGTCGAGGAGGTCGGGGTCGATGGAGGACGAGCTGGCACCGGGGGCCAGGTTCTTCAGCGCGCGCAGGACCGCTTCGGCGTCGGCGCTCGGGCGCAGCGACTCGCCGAAGGCCAGGCCGAGCACCAGGTCGACCGAGTCGTCGGTGCGCGGGTCCTCGATCAGTTCGGCACAGGGCGCGACCAGCTGCACCGAGGCGGCGGCCGGCCTGCCGTTCACGCCGTAGCGGATCTGGCCGGTGCAGTTGAGGTCACCGCTGACATAGACCGGATCGTTACCGACCTGTGTCCCCGGTGCGCTCGCGAAGCCGAGGTCACCGAGCGCGGAGGCGATGTTGCCCGCCTGTCCGCTCTTGCCGTTGGCGTTGAACACCCGCACCTTGGACTCCGACAGCGCCGCCGGATCCACCTCGTCCAGGCGCGAGGGCCCGACTCGGGTGCCGAGCGGTGCGGGCTTGGGTGCGTTGGTCGCGGTCGGTGTGCTCGGCGCGTTGCACGCCATCGGCTCGTTGTTGTCCTCGCGGGTGCGGAACGCCGCCACCCACACGAACAGGGCCACAAGAGCCAGCACGAGGACCATCGCGAGCCACAGCTCGGGGCGCCGTCGCGGAAAGGGTTTGCCGTCGCGATCGGTCGCGCTGCCTTCGGTGATCAGTGAAACCACGCGCTCACTCTACGAGTCCGCCGCCGGTGCGCGAGTGCGGGAGGTCTCGGCGAGTTTCCCGGCAGGTGAAGATTCGTCGTCGGTTTCGTCGCGGCGGGGTTTTGATTGCGACATTTGTCGGTAGGTCCGCTATTGTCTGCCCGCCCAGATCGAATAATCACCCGTGAAACGGTGGTCGGTCGCGGGAACAACAAGGGCATGTCCTGCGTTAACCGAACGCTGTCGGAGTAGATCGAGCAACGATCCACCTGATAGTCGAGCGGTGTACGTGTGAGGTGCACCACCGGCGGGGCGGTCGAGCGCCGTCTCCCTGCGGGGACGTGGCAATCGAACTGATCCGGTATTTACGGAGTAAGGACTGAGGGGAAGACGACATGGCAACCGACTATGACGCACCGCGGCGCACCGAATCCGACGAAGTGTCGGAGGATTCGCTCGAGGAGCTGAAGGCCCGCCGCAACGAGGCGCAGTCCGCCGTCGTGGACATCGACGAGACCGACACAGCGGAATCGTTCGAGCTTCCCGGCGCGGACCTGTCCGACGAGGTGCTCAGCGTTCGGGTGGTCCCGAAGCAGGCAGACGAGTTCACCTGCTCGAGCTGTTTCCTCGTGCACCACCGAAGCAGGCTGGCCAGCGAGAAGGGTGGCGAGATGATCTGCATGGACTGCGCCCTCTGACGCGTTCCACGGCGAGGTAGACGGGTCAGCCCGCGCTCGGGAGTCCGAGCGCGGCCAAGACCCGGTCGGGCCTGCGCGTGCTGATCAACCAGTACGGCGTCGGGTCGTCCGGGTCGTCGAGGACGAGCAATGCCATCGGCCCGATCCAGGGCCGGTGCTGGACATAGGCGGCGGGGTCGAGCTGACGACCAAGCGCTGCGCTCTTGGCCGTCGGTGCGACGGCCGCGGCCCGCGCGACGAAGCTCACCGGCAGGTGGGCGCGGTCGACGCGCAATTCCGCCGTTCCCTCGGGGGTGACGGCCACTTCCAGCCGGTGACGGCTCATCCACAACAGAATCCACACGGGCACCGGTGCCATCAGCACGTACGGCAACCAGGCCCGCAGCCCGGGCGCGCCCATGTGGAACTCGGCGGCGATCAGCCCGGCGATCGCGAAGCCCACCGGCCACCACCACAGTGGCACCCACAGGCGCTCCCGGTAGGGCGACGCGGTGGGCGCGGCGGCCGCGCGGGCGTCGGTGTCTGCGGCGTCGGTGGTCGGAGAATGGGACTGGTCGGGCACGGTTCAAGACTAGGCGATCGTGGCAGGGTCGTGACGCGCTGGTCCGGCTCCGAGCGCGTAGTCTCGACCGATGTGAACGCACTTGCACCGATTCCGCTGCGGCGGCTCGATCCCGGCATCCCTGTGCCGAAGCGTGCCCATCCGGGTGACGCGGGCGTCGACCTCTGTACCACCGAGGATGTGATCATCGAACCGGGTGAGCGGGTGCTGGTCGGCACCGGGATCGCGCTCGCGCTGCCGGTCGGCACGGTCGGCCTGATCCACCCCCGCTCGGGCCTGGCCGCAAAGGCGGGGCTGTCGGTGGTGAACACACCGGGCACGATCGATGCGGGCTATCGGGGCGAGATCAAAGTGTGCCTGATCAATCACGACCCGCGCACCGCCATCGAGCTGCGCCGCGGCGACCGCATCGCCCAGCTGCTCGTGCAGCGGGTGGAGCTGGTCGAGTTCGCCGAGGTCGACGACCTGGACGAAACCGTGCGTGGCGCGGGTGGTTACGGGTCGAGCGGCGGGCACGCGAGCCTGACCGGCAAGGAGGCGTAATGGGTCTGTTCGGCAAGAAGAAGCGCGCACCGCGCGAGGACGACGCGGTCTACGACGACTACGGCGACGACTACGCCGCGGACGACTACGACGATTTCGCCGACACCGACGACTACGACACCGACGAGTTCCGCCGCCCCGACTTCGCCCACCTCGATTTCGACGACGCTCCCACCGACGAGCGCATCTACGGCAACTTCGACCATGCCCCCGACGCCGCCGCCGGCCCGTACGACATCACCGAAGTGACCGACGACATGATCGCGCGCAGGCTCGATCTGGGTTCGGTGGTCATCCCGGTGCCCGAGGGTGGGCAGCTGCAGGTGGAGATGAGCCCCGACGGCACCCCGCAGGCGGTGCACCTGGCCACCCAGCACGGCAGGCTCACCGTGGCCGCGTACGCCGCGCCGAAGTCGGCCGGGCAGTGGCGCCTCGTCGCGGCCGACCTGGCCGAGTCGCTGCGCGGTGACGGTGCGAGCGTCGCCATCGAGAAGGGCCCGTGGGGTCGTGAGGTGAAGGCGGTCACCGAGGGCGCCGATCTGCGCTTCATCGGTGTCGACGGACCGCGCTGGATGATCCGGCTGGTCGCGGCGGGACCCTCGGGCGCGGTCGACGATCGCAGCCCGCTCATCACCGCCGCGCGGGCCGTGCTGGCCGACGCGGTGGTGCGGCGCGGCTCCGAGCCGCTGCCGGTGCGTGACCCGCTGCCCGTGGTGCTGCCCCAGGAGCTGGCCGAACAGCTCGCCGCCGCCCATCAGCAGCAGGTGCTCGCCCAGCAGCAGGCCATGGCCGCGCAGGCCGCCGCCGCGCAGACACCGCCCTCGGCGGTGCCGCCGAAGCTGCCCGACGAACCGCGGCGCGGCGCCGACGGCTCGGCGATGCAGCAACTCGGCCTGAACTAGGTTACGGCCGAGATCTTTTCGGCCGACAGGCGGTCGAGCTCGGTGAACCCGGTGTGTCCGAGGACCGCCGGGTTCGCACCGAGTTCGGCGAGGGTGATCCGGCGCAATCCGGCCGTCGGCAGCGTCGCGGCCCATTCTTCGGCGACGGCGATCGGATGCACCGGGTCGTCGCCCGCGCCGATCACCGCGACCGGGACGGGGCAGGCGGCCAGTTCCTCGACGGTGGGCCAGGAGTAGGCGGCCGCCTCGTCCAACGCCTGCGGCAGGTCGGGCCACTGGCCGCGCCAGGACTGGGTGAGAGCCTCGGCCAGCCAGGCCGGGCTCGAGGCGCGCATGCGGGCGATCACGGCGTCCAGACCGTCGGCGCGAAGTTGCCCGGCGGTTGCCGAGGCGCTCAGAGCGGCGGGGCACGAGGTGGTTTCCGGGCCCGTCCAGGCGGGTAATGCTGTGATGACACCGACAACCGCGTCGCGATGTCCGGTGGCCCACCGTAAGGCGATCGCGGCACCCAGCGAGATCCCGGCCGCCAGGACCGGTCCGCGCGCGGCGGCGGTGTGCAAAGCCGCGGTACAGCTCGCGATCACGGCCTTCGGGTCGGGTTCGACGGCAAGGAATTCCAGGCCGTGAGCGGCCGCGGCCGGTCCGAATGCACGGGCTGCGAAATCGGCGTCGGAGCCGGTTCCGGGCAGGGCGACCACGGTGACCTGGGGTGGGGTGCGCAACACGGACCGAGCGTAGCGGCCCGGCGTTTGCCCATCTACAGTGGCGTTGAAGGCCAACTAGCGGGAGAAGCGTGCCATGTCGTCATCCACGGGCTCACACAAGTCGGGATCGGGCCCGGACTCGGGATATTTTCGTCGACTCGGACGCCGCCTGACGGCCGATATCGATCAGCTCGACGCCGAGGAACTGGCCGAGACCGCCGACGCCTCGGGCGCCCGGCGAGCCAAGGACTGTTGTCGCGGCGAGGAAGCCACCATCGTCGGCAGGCTGCGCAGTGTGGAGGCCTGTCCGAAGGCGGCCGGTGCCACGGTGCAGGCCGAGTTCTTCGACGGCACCGACGCCATCACCCTGGTGTGGATCGGGCGCAGGCGCATCCCCGGCATCGAACCGGGCAGGCGCATCCTGGTGCGCGGCCGCGTCGGCGACCGCGACGGCCGCAAAGTGATCTTCAACCCCTACTACGAATTGCGCGGGAACAGCTGACGTATGCCCTCCAGCGACGAGTACCGCCACACCGCGGACCCTGAAGCCACCGTTGCCCTGCCGGTGGTCACCGACCACCCCGTCGACCCCGACGTCGACAAGGAGACAGCCGAGGCCGAGCAGACCCTGCTCGAGCAGCTCGGCGGCATCAGCGGCCTGATCTACTCCACCCTGCCCGTGCTCGTGTTCGTTCCGGTGAACACCTTCGCCGGGCTCACCGCCGCCATCTGGGCCGCCCTCGGCGTGGCCGCGGGCGTGCTGATCTGGCGGCTCGTGCAACGCAGCCCCGTCCAGCCTGCCATCTCCGGTTTCCTCGGCGTCGGGCTGTGCGCGTTCATCGCCCACCGGGTGGGAGAGGCCAAGGGCTTCTTCCTGTTCGGCATCTACACCAGCCTCGTGTACGCGGGCGTGTTCGCGCTGTCGATCCTGTTCCGGTGGCCGCTGGTCGGGGTGATCTGGGGCGCGCTCAACGGCCACGGCACCGCATGGCGCAGCGATCCGCGGGTGCGCAAGCTCTACGACCTGGCCACCGTCGTGTGGGTCGTCGTCTTCGGCGCCCGCTACCTGGTGCAGTCCCAGCTCTACGACACCGACCACACCACCTGGCTCGCGATCGCCCGCATCGCGATGGGCTGGCCGCTGACCGCGGTCGCCCTGGTGGTCACCGTGTGGGCGGTGCGTCGCGCGGGCCACCTGCCCGTCGACAAGTCCGCTGTCGGAAGGGATTCCGCTTCCGCCTGAGGGTGGGCAGGGGTACCGCCGGAGGTGGGGAACTACCCACCCTGGGGTGCCTGGTTGCCGCCGCCTGTTCGTCGCACGATCAATGCATACCGAATTACGCAGTGATCGTGAGAGGACCGGCGACCATGATGGCAACCGAGCACCGTGCAAGCGCAGCTTCCAAGCCCGGCTCAGCCCAGTCGGAGAGCAGGCGCATCGGCGCCGAACTCGACGCCCTGATCGGTCCCGCCGCCCGCAACGACCGCGACGCGATCGCCGAGATCCTGCGTCTGGTCCACCCCCTCGTGCGCCGCTACTGCTCGGCGCGGATGGGTGCCACCGGCCACCTCACGGTCACCGCCGACGATGTCACCCAGGAAGTCCTGATCGCCACCGTCGCCGCCATCCCGCGCTACCGTGACCAGGGCAAGTCCTTCCTGGCCTTCGTGTACGGCATCGCCGCCAACAAGGTGTCCGACGCCTTCCGCCGGGGCAAGCACACCGCGTATCCGATGGCCGAGATGCCCGACACCGCCAGCGCCGAAGCGGGCCCGGAGGACTGGGCGCTCGCCTTCGAACGGCGTGCCGCGACCCGCGAACTGATGCAGGTGCTGGCCCCGAATCACCGTGAGGTGCTGATGATGCGGATCGTGCTCGGCTGGAGCGCCGCGCAGACCGCCGAGGCCATCGGTACCAGCCCCGGCGTGGTCCGGGTGATGCAGCATCGCGCGCTCAACAAGCTGCGCGCTCAGCTCGCCGCCGCCTGAGGGCGGCTCAGGGCCGGATGCCGTGCCCGGCCAGGGTGAGCCGCAGGTCCTCCTCGGCCTCCACCGAGGTGACGAACAGCAGCTCGTCGTCGCCTTCGAAGGGGTCGTCGGCCTGGGGCACGATCACCCGGCCGCCGCGCAGGATCGTCACCAGCGCGGTGTCGCGCGGCAGGACCAGGCTGCGCACCGGTTTACCGGCCAGCTGGGTGTCGGCGGGCAGGGTGATCTCGACCAGGTTGGCCTGGCCCTGGCGCAATGTCATGAGCCGAACCAGATCACCCACCGACACCGCCTCCTCGACGAGCGAGGCGAGCAGGCGCGGTGTCGACACCGCCACGTCCACACCCCACGACTCGTCGAAGAGCCATTCGTTGCGCGGATCGTTCACCCGCGCCACCACCCGGCGCACCCCGAACTCGGTCTTGGCGAGCAGGCTGTGGACCAGGTTGGTCTTGTCGTCGCCGGTGGCCGCGATCACCACCTCGTAGGTTTCCAGCCCGGCGTTCTCGAGCAGCGACAGCTCGCAGGCGTCGGCGTGCACCCACACCGCGTCGGGGATGGCGGGCGGGTCGATGTGGTCGAGCTGGCGTTCCAGCAGCATCACCCGATGCCCGCCGCGCAGCAGTTCCCTGGCGATCGAGCGCCCGACGGCACCCGCCCCGGCAATGGCCACCTTCATGTTCAGTCCTCGCTCACGGGGGCCTTGGCCGCCAGCGCGACCACCTCACCGACACTGCCGGAGGTCGCCGCGACGTACACCACGTCGTCGGCCTGGACCACCGTCTTGGATTCGGGCAGCAGGCCCCGGCCGAAGCGCAGGATGAACGCCACCCGAACGCCGAGGTCGCGTTCGAGGTCGCGCACGGTGCGACCGAACCAGTCCTCGTGCAGCGTGAGCTGGGTGACGGCCACCGCGCCGGTGGGTTCGCGCCAGGTGGTCGTGGAGTTGTCACCGATCAGCGTGCGCAGGAAACGGTCGGTCGTCCACGGCACGGTGGCGATGGTCGGGATGCCGAGCCGTTCGTAGACCTCGGCGCGTTTGGCATCGTAGATCCGGGCGACGACGCGTTCCACGCCGAACATCTCCCTGGCCACGCGCGCGGAGATGATGTTGGAGTTGTCGCCCGAGGACACGGCGGCGAAGGCGTCGGCACGTTCGATTCCCGCGCGGGTCAGCACATCACGGTCGAAGCCGACGCCGATCACTTCCTGCCCGGTGAAGCCCTCACCGAGGCGGCGGAAGGCGCTGGGATCACGGTCGATCACCGTGACCTCGTGACCCACCCGGGTCAAGGCGCGGGCCAGCGACGACCCGACGCGCCCACACCCCATGATCACTACGTACACCGTGCACCCTCGTTCCTTGCCGAACCCGTGGCGTCCGGCTTGGACCGTACCCGCCGGAGCTTCCCCCGCCCAGTTTCCCCCTGGCGAGGCGGTGCAAACAACCTCGACATCCCGGTCGGCGGCCGGGTCACGTGAGCGCGAACACATCGATGATCCCGTCTATGCTCAGCCCGGTGTCCAAGTTGACGACGGCGGCCAAACGCGTGCTGCTGGGCAGGCCCTTCCGCAGTGACTCGCTCGGCCATACCTTGTTGCCCAAACGGATCGCGCTTCCCGTGTTCGCCTCCGACGCGATGTCCTCGGTCGCCTACGCGCCGGAGGAGATCTTCCTGGTGCTGGCGGCGGCGGGCATCTCCGCGTACATGTACGCACCGTGGGTCGGTCTCGCCGTGGCGGTGGTGATGGCGGTGGTCGTCGCCAGTTACCGGCAGAACGTGCGCGCCTACCCTTCCGGCGGCGGCGACTACGAGGTCGCCACGGTGAATCTCGGCCCGACCGCCGGACTCACGGTCGGTAGCGCCCTGCTCGTCGACTACGTGCTCACGGTGGCGGTGTCGATCTCGTCGGCCGCCTCGAACATCGGCTCGGCCATACCGTTCGTCAACACGCACAAGGTGCTGTTCGCGGTGGTCGCGATCGCGGTGCTCACGGCCATGAACCTGCGCGGTGTGCGCGAATCGGGCACGGCCTTCGCGATTCCCACCTACGCCTTCATATTCGGCATGGTCGTGATGCTCGGGTGGGGCCTGTTCCGGACCTACGTGCTCGGTGACGACATCCAGGCCGTCTCCGCCGGTTTCGGGCTCCAGGCCGAGGACGAACACCTCTACGGCTTGGCCTTCGCCTTCCTGATCGCGCGCGCGTTCTCCTCCGGCTGCGCGGCGCTGACCGGTGTCGAGGCGATCAGCAACGGCGTGCCCGCCTTCCGTAAACCCAAGTCGCGCAATGCCGCGACGACCCTGCTGATGCTGGGAACCATCGCCGTCGCGCTGCTGATGGGCATCATCATCCTGGCGCAGAAGATCGGGGTCGTCTACGCGCACGACACCTCGAACCTGGTCGGCGCGCCCGCCGACTACCACCAGAAGACGCTGATCGCCCAGATCGCCGAAACCGTCTTCCACGGCTTCCCCATCGGCTTCTTCTTCATCACCATCGTCACCGCCCTGATCCTGGTGCTGGCCGCCAACACCGCGTTCAACGGTTTCCCGGTGCTCGGTTCGATCCTCGCCCAGGACCGCTACCTGCCGCGGCAGCTGCACACCCGGGGCGACCGGCTGGCGTTCTCCAACGGCATCCTGTTCCTCTCCGGTGCCGCCATCGCATTCGTGGTGCTGTTCGACGCCGAGGTCACCAAGCTGATCCAGCTCTACATCGTCGGTGTGTTCGTGTCCTTCGTGCTCAGCCAGACCGGCATGCTCCGGCACTGGACCCGCCTGCTGCGCAAGGAGACCGACCCGCAGGAGCGGTCGCGGATGAAGCGCTCACGCGTCATCAACGCCATCGGCCTCACCCTCACCGGCACCGTGCTGGTGATCGTGCTCATCACCAAGTTCTTCGCAGGCGCCTACATCGCCATCATCACGATGGTCGCGATCTTCATCGTGATGAAGCTGATCCACAAGCACTACGACTCGGTGGCCCGCGAACTCGACGAATCCGATTGGGACGGAGTGCTGCCCAGCCGCACCCACTCCATCGTGCTGGTGTCGAAACTGCATCTGCCCACGCGCCGGGCACTGGCCTACGCGCGGGCCACGCGCCCCGACACGCTCGAGGCGGTGACGGTGAACGTCGACGACGCCGACACCCGCAAGCTCGTGCGCGAATGGGAGAACAGCGAGATCAACGTGCCGCTCAAGGTGGTCGAGTCGCCGTATCGCGAGGTCACCAAGCCGGTGCTCGAGTATGTGAAGCGCGTCCGCAAGGACGCGCCGCGCGACGTGGTCACCGTGTTCATCCCCGAGTACGTGGTCGGTCACTGGTGGGAGCAGGTGCTGCACAACCAGTCGGCGTTGCGGTTGAAGGGCCGGTTGCTGTTCGAACCGGGCGTGATGGTGACCAGTGTGCCGTGGCAGTTGTCGTCTTCGACGCGGGCCAAACAGGCGGCCGAGGTGAACGCACCGGGCTCGGTGCGTCGCGGGTTCGACCGGCCGGAGCGGCGCGAGTGAGCGTGCCCGGCCGACAACGGAAGTGGGTGTGTGGCTGTGAGTGATTGGCGCGGACAGGAATTCGAGGTGCGCCTCGGTGCGCCCGGGCACGGCGGGTTCTGCGTGGGCCGTCACGAGGGCCGGGTGGTCTTCGTGCGGCACGGACTGCCCGGTGAGCTGGTGCGCGCCCGGGTCACCGAGGATCGTGGTGGTTCGTTCTGCCGTGCCGACGCGGTGGAGATCATCGAGGCCTCCGCAGATCGTGTCCCCGCGACCTGTCCGGTGTCGGGGCCGGGTGGGGCGGGGTGCTGCGATTTCTCCTTCGCGACCCCCGCCGCCCAGCGCGCGCTCAAGGCGACCGTGGTGGCCGAGCAACTGCGCAGGCTGGCCGGGATCGAGCGCGAGATCGAGGTCGAACCGATCGGCGAGGAGGTCGTCGGCGGCTGGCGCACCAGGGTGCGACTGGTGGTCGACGCGGCCGGTCGCGCGGGTGTGCACCGCTACCGCAGCACCGAGGTGATCCCGGATCTGCGCTGTCCGCAGCCGGTATCGGGCGCACTCGACGGGGTGGCCGAGCGATCCTGGACACCCGGCGCCGACCTGGTGATCGCCGTGGACGGTGACGGCGTCCGCCACATCGTCGAACTGGCTCCGGCCGCCGAGGCGGACCGCCCGGGCACCCGCCCCGCCACCCCGCGCGGCGGGTCCCGAGGACGTGGGCAACGTCCCGCACGGCACCGAGAATCCGGCCGCCCCGTCGCCGACGACCGTGGCGCGGTCCGTGACCGGGCCGCCGCCCGTAAGTCCGCGACCAACGCGCCGCGCGAGGAATGGGTGCTGGCGGGCAGCGGCCGGGCGGTGGAGTATGTCGCGGGCCGTCGCTGGGAACTGTCGGCCACAGGCTTCTGGCAGGCGCATCATGGTGCGGCGCAATGCTATTCGGATCTCGTTGCCGAATGGTCCGGGTTGGAACCGGGTGGCTCGGGCTGGGATCTCTACAGCGGTGTCGGTGTCTTCGCGGCGCGGCTGGGGGAGCAGACCGGGCAGACGGGTGCGGTGTCGGCGGTGGAATCGGCCCGCTCCGCGGTCGCCGACGGTACGGCCGCATTGCGGGACCTGCCGTGGGTGCAGTTGCGGGCGGGCCGGGTCGAACGCTGGGCTCGCGAGGCCACCTCCACCCCCGACGTGGTCGTCCTCGACCCCCCACGCGCGGGCGCGGGCAAGGAAGTCGTGGCCGCCGTCGCCGACGCCGACCCCCGCCGCATCGTCCACATCGGCTGCGACCCGGCCTCTTTCGCCCGCGACCTGGGGTTGTACCTCGACGCGGGTTACCACCTGGCCGAGTTGCGCGCGTTCGACGCCTTCCCGGCCACCCACCACGTGGAATGCGTCGCATTACTCGACCGCTGACAACCCGACGACCGCATCGGATCAACGCCTCCTGGGCTGCGGTGCACCCAGGTGCGGGTAGTTCCCGTCGGTTCGTCGGGGAAGGCGCGATGGCGGGCGTGCTATTCCAGCGCCCATGTCACCCGCACACTCGCGCCCACCTCGGTCTCGCCCGGCACGACCGGCACCGGAGAACTGCTGCGCGCGAACATGATCGGTGAATCCATCTCGGCGCTTACGTCGTAGGCGCGGGGTGTGGGTGAGGTGTCCTCGGTGATCTGCAGCACCGCGCCCAGGCGCACACCCGCGCGCGTCGCGTACTGCTCGGCCTTGGCGAGCGCGTCGTCGTAGGCGGCGTCGCGGGCCTGCACCAGCAGTGGCGCGGGGTCGGCGATGCCCCGGGTGAGCCCGCCCAGGCGCACGTCGTCGCCGCCCGCGTTCACCGCGGCGGCCACGGTCTCGGCGGGTTCGGCACCGCTGCCCTCGCGCAGCGCGATGCTGAGACCCGTGGAGGCGAGGTAGCCGACGATCTCGTTGCGGCCGTTGTCGGTGTAGACGGTCTCGGTGCGCACACTGAGCCCGCTGGTCGCCATGTCGCTGTCACGCACCCCGGCCGTGCGCAACGCCGCGACCACTGCGTTCACCCGCTGACCAGCCCGGTCGTAGGCGCCCGCGACCGTGGCGGCGCGCGATTCCACCGTCAGGGTGACGCGGATGAGATCGGGGATCGCGCGCACCGTGCCGCGTCCGAAGGTGGTGGTGCTCGGCTGAGAGGATCGTTCGCTCACCGCTGCTCCTGTCGGTCGGGGCCTGTTGTGCTGCCCAACGTCTCGCGGCGCCCTCGGGTTCCGCGCCCGGTCACTGCGTGCCGGAGATGGTGCGCACCGTGGCTTCCATCTGGGCGTACGCACCGGCCGCGAGCCGTTGCAGCAGTGCGAGTTTGAGCTTCGGATGCACCTCGGTGAGCGAGTCGAACACCGCCGGGCTCAGTACCGCCACCCGCACCTGGGTTTCGGCGATCACCGCGTTGACGAACGGTTTGCCGACCAGCATCGGTATCTCGCCGAACGACATCCCCGCCGACAAGGTCACCAGCCGGTGCGTCCGCCCGTCGGTGCCGGGGAAGGTGAGCCGCACCCGCCCGTCCAGGATCAGGTACAGCCCCGAGCGCTGATCACCGCGTTCGGCGATCGTCTCGCCCCTGGCGAAGGTTCGCTCGCCGAAATCGGCGGCCAGCCGGGCGCGGTCGTCGGGATCGAGCTCGGCCAGCAGCGGGTGCTCGTCGAGGGCGATCGAGGTGGTCGGGTGTGTTCCGGGTGGTCGGTGCCGGGCGAGCACGATGTCCTCACACCATTCGGTGGCGGTATCGCGATCGATGAACACCCGCCCGCGCGGGTCGTCGGGCCGCAGGCTCGACACGTCGTGGCCGAGCTTGGCGTCGGGATCGACCAGCGCCACCCGCACCCCGGCCGGGACGAGCTCGGCCTGCAACGCGTCGATCATCCCGCGTGCCACCACGCTCACCTCACCTACCCGGCGCAGGTCGATCGCCAGCGCGTCGAGCTCGCCCGAGGCGGCCTCTATGGCCCGGACCGCCCGTTCGGCGCCGGAGAACAGCAGGTCACCGTGCAGTTCGTAGACGCGGGCGCGGTCACCGTGCGCGGCGAGCACGGCGGCGTCGTCGGGGGAGCGGCGCATCCGGGAGGGCAGTTCCGACACCGAGTGCTCGGCGCGGATGGCGGTGCGCGCGGACCGGGTCACGTGACAGAAGTGCAGTTCGAGCCGCCGTGACAGTTCCCGGCATGCCGCCACTCCGCGCACACTGTTGCCCTGACCGTCCAGGCGTGGCGAGTACACCGAGATGCCGAGCTGCCCGGGCAGCACCGCGATGATCCCGCCGCCCACCCCGCTCTTGGCGGGTAGCCCCACCGTGGTCACCCAGTCGCCCGCCGCGTTGTACATGCCGCAGGTGGTCATCACACTCAGCACCCGTTCGGTCAGTGCCGTCGACAACGCCCGCTCGTGCGTCGCCGGGTTCACGCCGTTGTCGGCCAGCGTCGCCGCCATCACTGCCAGGTCGGCACAGGTCACTTCGATCGAGCACTGGCGGAAGTAGCGGTCGACGACGGCGTCGGGGTCCACGTCGATGATCCCCACCGAACGCAGCATGTAGCCGATCGCCCGGTTGCGGTATCCGGTGCGTGATTCCGACTGGTACACAGCGTCGTTCACGCGCAGCTCGCGTCCGGCGAAGCGCGAGTAGCAGTCCCGCACCCGTTCGAACTCGTCGGGCCCCTCGATCAGCGAGGCGGCGGTGATCGCCCCGGAGTTGATCATCGGGTTGCTCGGGCGCTGGGTGTCGGGTTCGAGCGCGATCTCGTTGAACGGTTCGCCCGAGGGTTCCACATCGATGTGGCGGGCGACTTCGTCGAGTCCCCGGTCGGCCAGGGCGAGCGCGTAGGTGAACGGCTTGGAGATCGACTGGATGGTGAACCCGACATCGGTGTCGCCGACCCGGTAGACCAGCCCGTCGGCGGTGGCGAGGCACAGCCCGAACGAGTCCGGTGCGACGGCGGCGAGTTCGGGGATGTAGTCGGCGGGCGCGCCGGAGGTGTCGTCTCGGCAGGCCGCGTACACCTCGTCGAGAATGCCCGCGACCACCCCGGGATCGATCCTGTTCGGTTCGGCCACAGCGTCACTGTAGGGGGCATTGACAACGGTTCCCGGGCGGACGCGCGGGGAGATTGTGCTCACACGTCGCGCCCGTCAGCCGGGGGTGCGCCCGCTGGTCGGCGGGCCGTCCCGGCTACCGTCGGACAGTGCGCGACACCGGTCGGGGGCTTTCGCCCGCGGCCCGGCCAAATACACTGGGCGGATCAATCGGAAGTCCGGAGGGAGCGAGTTCAGGTGGGAGTGCTGTCGCGGGTGGATTCACCCGAAGATCTGCGCCGGCTGAGCGTGCCGCAGCTGCGGGAACTGGCGGACGAGATCCGCGAGTTCCTGGTGGCGAAGGTCGCCGCCACCGGTGGTCATCTCGGTCCCAACCTCGGTGTGGTCGAGCTGACCATTGCCCTGCACCGGATCTTCGATTCCCCGGCCGACCCGTTGATCTTCGACACCGGCCACCAGGCCTATGTGCACAAGATCCTCACCGGCCGCAAGGACCGCTTCGACACGCTGCGCATGCGCGACGGCCTGTCCGGCTACCCGAGCCGTGCCGAGAGCGAACACGACTGGGTGGAGTCCTCGCACGCCTCGGCCGCCCTGTCCTACGCCGACGGCCTGGCCAAGGCGTTCTCGCTCACCGACCAGAACCGCACCGTGGTCGCCGTCGTCGGTGACGGCGCGCTCACCGGCGGCATGTGCTGGGAGGCGCTCAACAACATCGCCGGTGCCGACCGCCCGGTGGTGGTCGTCGTCAACGACAACGGCCGCTCCTACGCGCCGACCATCGGTGGCCTCGCCGACCGGCTCACCGCCCTGCGCACCCAGCCGGCCTACGAGCATGCCCTCGACACCGGGAAACGTCTGCTGAAAAGCATTCCGGCCGTGGGGGATTCGGCCTACTCGATGGTGCACGCGCTCAAGGCCGGGATCAAAGACGCCGTGAGCCCGCAGGAACTGTTCGGCGATCTGGGCATGAAGTACGTGGGCCCCGTCGACGGCCACGACCTGGTCGCGCTCGAGGCGGCCATGCGTCGCGCCAAGGACTTCGGCGGCCCCGTCGTGGTGCATGTGGTGACCCGCAAGGGCAACGGCTACGAGCACGCCGAAAACCACGTCGCCGACCAGATGCACGCCTGCGACCCCATCGACCCGCTCACCGGCCGCCCCCTGGCGGGTAAGAAGGCCAAGGGCTGGACGGCCGTGTTCTCCGAGGAACTCATCGAGCACGCCGCGCGCCGCGACGACATCGTCGCCATCACCGCCGCCATGCCCGGCCCCACCGGTCTTGCCGCGTTCGGTGAACGCTTCCCCGAGCGCATGTTCGACGTCGGCATCGCCGAACAGCACGCGATGACCTCCGCCGCCGGCCTGGCACTCGGCGGCATGCACCCCGTGGTCGCCATCTACGCCACGTTCCTCAACCGTGCCTTCGACCAGCTGCTGATGGATGTGGCGCTGCTGAAACAGCCCGTCACCGTCGTCCTCGACCGGGCGGGCATCACCGGCCCCGACGGCGCCAGTCACAACGGCATGTGGGACTTCTCGCTGCTCGGCATCATCCCCGGCATCCGCGTGGCCGCCCCCCGCGACGGCGCCACCCTGCGTGAGGAACTCGCCGAGGCGCTCTCCGTCACCGACGGCCCCACCGTGCTGCGTTTCCCGAAAGGCACTGTCGCCGAAGACATCACCGCCGTCGAACGCCTCGACGGCCTCGACATCCTCCGCCTGGCCGTGCCCGGCGCGGGCACGGTGCAGTCCCAGCACGGTGACGTCCTGCTCGTCGCCGTCGGCCCCTTCGCCGACACCGCCATGCACGTCGCCGAACACCTTGCCCCCCAGGGCATCTCGGTGACCGTGGTCGACCCCCGCTGGGTCCTGCCGATCTCCGACACCCTGGTCAAACTCGCCGAGAACTACCGCCTGGTCGTCACTCTCGAAGACGGCGGCCTGCACGGCGGCATCGGCTCCACCCTCTCCGCTCGCCTGCGCGCCGCCGGCCTCGACGTCCCCACCCGCGATCTCGGCGTCCCCCAGCAGTTCCTCGACCACGCCTCCCGCCCCGAAATCCTCGAGGACCTAGGCCTCACCCCCGAAGCCATCACCCAGCGCATCACCGCCTGGCTCGGCGCCCACTAACCTCTCCGCCTGGCGACGACCGCGAAGTTCAACGGAATTCGCGGCCGTCCGGGTGGCAATGTCCAACCCTGTTCGCAGGCAACGAGTTCCGGGAAGGCGGGCCAGTCCATATAGGGCAGCTCCCGCACCGCCTCGATCGTCAGTCCCGCGTCGAGCAGCGCTCCCACGACCTCACCGAGATCGTGTCGCCATTCGTGATTGGTGGTGTGGGTGATCTGCCCGGCGGAATCCTCGGTGTAAGTGCCCGAATCCGTGTACGTCCTCGTCCCGCCCCCACCGAGGTAGTCGTCGGAGATCTCCCACGGCTCGAACCCCATCGCGCCGAGGATCGGATGATCGTCCCGGATCGAGAACACTCCACCCGGCTCCAGCAGATCGTGGATCGACCGAGCCCAAGCCGAGAGCTCCGGCAACCACACAATGGTTCCCGCACTCGTCACCACGGTGTCGAACCGCCGCCCGACCAGCTCCGAAGCCCGCCGCGCATCCCCTTCGACCCAGGTGACGGCACACCCCGCCTCCCGCGCGATCCGCTCCGCGTGCCGCAACGAATTCGGCGACAGATCGAGCCCGTGCACATCCACCGCACCGAGCCGCACCCACGACAAAGTATCGATCCCGATATGACACTGCAGATGCAACAACGACCGCCCCACGATCCCGGACTCCGGCAAGTGCGGCGCCAGCACCCCCAGGTCGTTGCGCACCACCGACGAGATCCGCCCCGAATCCGCGACATACGCATCCACGTCATACATCCGCGACCGCACATGCACCTCGGCCCGCTCATCCCAATTCGCCCGATTGGTGGCGATCGCCTCTTCGTACACAACGATTCCTCTCGATAGTCGACACCCGACACTAACCACGATCAAGCGGCCTGTCGATCCATTTTTCGCACAGTGCTTTACGTCTTGTCGTGAAATGAACAGAGGACGTCTATTGAATATTTGGCGCCACTTCGTTCACAATGTCGGATGTCCGACGAGGATGCGTCATGAGCAGTAAGAATCTAGGGGACGAGGGACGTGGAAGAATTGGAATTTCCCGGAGTCGAGAATCGGCAACGGTTTGTGGAATTTGCGCTGAATCTGCGTACGCAGGTGATCGGCGACCCCGATGCTTTCGAGAATGCAACGATGCCGCGATTTCTGGAAGCTCTCGCGGCGTTCGTGGAAAACCGTCAAAGTATTCCTGTCGGAATCGATTGGAACTTCCTCGCGCTACTCTTGTATGCCGGACTGAACTATGAGTGAATCGCGGTCGAAAAATGAGATTCGGCGGATTGGACGCGAGTGCAGCTTGGTGGACTACCCCGTCACCCGCGGCTCTGGGCGCTTCACGGCTGCGTCTGACGAACTGAGCTACTCGACCTTCGGGGTGAGTGCCTTGGTCAGCGCCGGGACGGCGAGGGTTCGTTGCCATGGTCGTGCCCCACCTGCACGCAGGAACTCCTCGATCGCGGCGGAGAGCTCTTCGGGGGTGCCGACGTTCTTGTAGTCGGGGAGCCCGTCCCAGCACAGGCGACGCACCAGATCGGGGGAGAGGAGGTTCTCTACCGGGATGGAGTGTTCGGTGGAGAGATCGCCCATGGCGTTGCGGGCGGTGGTGAGGCGGGCAGCGGCGATGGGGTCGCGGCGTTCCCAGCGGTTGACGGGGGGTGGGCCGTCGAAGGGCAAAGTGAGGGGTGGGAGTTGTTTGTCGGGGAGGGCGCGGGCTCGGTCTACGGCGGCGAGCCAGTCGCGGGAGTAGCGGCGTTGGCGGGGGCCGCCGAAGACGGGGAGGGTGCGCAGTTGGGCGATGGTGCGTGGGTCGTTGGTCGCGGCGGCGACGATGGCGGAGTCGGGGAGGATGCGGGAGGGGGCGACGTCGCGTGCGCGGGCCAGTTCGTCGCGGGTGGTCCACAGTTCGCGGACGACGGCGAGTTGGCGGGGGCGGCGCAGGGTGTGGATGCCGGAGGTGCGGCGCCAGCGGTCGGCCTTGGGGGCGGGCGGGTCCATGGTGCGGACGTGTTCGAATTCCTCTGCGGCCCAGTCCATTTTGCCCTGGGCGGCGAGGTCTTCGGCGACGGTGTCGCGCAGTTCCAGGAGGAGTTCCACGTCGAGGGCGGCGTAGTTGAGCCACTCGTCGGGCAGCGGGCGGGTGGACCAGTCGGCGGCGCCGTGGCCTTTGCGCAGGGAACGGCCGAGCAGGTTCTCCACCATGGCGGCCAGGCCGACGCGCTCGTAGCCGGCGAGGCGGCCGCCGAGTTCGGTGTCGAAGAGGCGGGCGGGGCGCAGGCCGAGCTCGGCGAGGCCGGGGAGGTCCTGGTCGGCGGAGTGCAGTACCCATTCGAGGTCGTTGATCGCCTCGGCCAGTGGGGTGAGCGCGTCGGTGACGGGGATCGGGTCGATCAGGAAGGTGCCGGCGCCTTCGCGGCGCAGCTGGATCAGGTAGGCGCGCGCGGAGTAGCGGAAACCGGACGCGCGTTCGGCGTCGACGGCGAGCGGGCCGGTGCCCGCGGCGATGGATTTGGCGGCCGCGGCGACCTCGTCGGGGGAGGCCAGCACGGGTGGAACCCCCTCGGCGGGGGCGAGCAGGGGCTCTGCTGCGGTTGGTTCCTCGGCGACCGACATAAACGTGAACTCTACGTGGCGATCACGGTCTGTCGGTGTGGGTATAGGAGTCCGGCCGTAAATGCGTGATTCCGGCGGGGGGTAATCCGGCGGCGAAGGCGAGCACCTCGCAGAACGCCTCCACGTGACGGCGCATCTCGGTGTTCATCGCCGTCCACGACGCGCGTAGCTCCAGCTGGTGGGCGCGTGGTGGGCCGGCGATGTCGCCGTACCGCACCGAACTGGTGGCGGTGACGGTGCCGCCTAGGGCGGTGAACGGTTCGCCACGTGACTCCAGGGAGTCGACCAGCCAGCTCCACGCGACCTCCGGGAGCAGCGGGTCGGCGGCGAGGGCGGCGTCGATGTCGGCCTGGATGTAGGCGACCAGCCGGAACACGCCGTGCCAGGCCTCGTCCCCGTCGGGGTCGTGGAGCAGGATCAGCCTGCCGAAGGCGTCGCCCTCGGAGTCGGTCGGCACGACCGGGCTGTCGGGATGCACGACCTCCGCTCCGAGCGCATAGGAGAACGGCGCCAACCGCTGTGGGGGGCGGATAGGCGCCAGCTCGATTCGAGGGTGCACGGTTGCGGTGCCCATCGCATCGACCGCCGCCCGGAAAGAAGCAGGCTCGCGGGGCGTTCCCCCGGTCGGTGCGGCGCCGTCGCGGATGTCGAGCGGTGTCACGAGGGCAACCGTAGACGGTGGGTGTGCGGGGCGTGCGGAGGCGCGCCGCCTACGGCGGGCCGGTCAGGGGTGCGTTGCGGAGGGTGCATTCTCGAGCGCTTCGTGATGCGCGATGTGCGATGAGACGGGCGGTCGGTCGTATCGCGCTCGTTCGATCGAACGTTCCTCGTCGGAATGGCACCTCACCCCCCTCATCGGCGCGAGGCCGTCCGACACGTTGCCGCGTAGGAGCAGGTCGAAATCCGGTCGACGTGGTGGGGGAGCGTCGCCGGCTCGCAGCCGGGGACGGGTGAGCCAGAGGCCGCGCGACTCTACCCCCATGTGGGGGCGGAGTCGCCCACCTCGCCGCCTAGGATCATCGTGGTGAGCACCTACACCCGCCGCCGGTTGACCGATGCCCCTTTCCTGGCCGCCGCCACCGGCGCGACGCCGAGCAGGCGACCGGTCTGGTTCATGCGTCAGGCAGGCCGTTCGCTGCCCGAGTACCGGGAGCTGCGCAAGGGCATCGGCATGCTCGAGTCCTGCTTCGACCCGGAGCTGGTGTGTGAGATCACCATGCAGCCGATCCGCCGTCACGGGGTGGACGCGGCGATCCTGTTCTCCGACATCGTCGTTCCGCTCAAGGCGGCGGGCATCGACCTCGACATCGTGCCCGGTGTCGGCCCGGTGATCGCCTCGCCGGTGCGCACCGAGGCCGATGTGCGCGCCCTGCCGAGGTTGCGTCCGGAAGAGGTCGGCGCGGTCACCGCGGGCGTGCGGCTGCTCACCGACGCGCTCGGTGACACCCCGCTCATCGGTTTCGCCGGTGCGCCGTTCACGCTGGCCTCCTACCTGGTGGAGGGTGGGCCGAGCAAGCAGCACGAGCGCACCAAGGCGATGATGCACGCCGACCCGAAGACCTGGCACGCGCTGCTCGGCACCCTCACCGACATCACCATCGCCTTCCTGCAGGCCCAGCTCGCCGCCGGTGTCGACGCGGTGCAGCTGTTCGATTCCTGGGCGGGCGCGCTGTCGCTGGCCGACTACCGCGAGTTCGTGCTGCCGCACTCTGAGCGCGTGTTCGCCGAGATCGCCGATGCGGGCGTGCCGCGCATCCACTTCGGTGTGGGCACCGGTGAGCTGCTCGGCGCGATGGGTGAGGCCGGTGCCGACGTGGTCGGTGTCGACTGGCGGGTGCCGCTCACCGACGCCGTGCGCCGGGTCGGCGCCGGAAAGGGACTGCAGGGCAACCTCGACCCGGCCATCCTGTTCGCCGGATTCGACGCGGTCGAGGCGGAAGCGCGGCGCATCGTCGCGGAGGCCGACGAGGCGATCACGCTCGGCGCGACCGGTCACATCTTCAACCTGGGTCACGGGGTGCTGCCGGATACCGATCCCGGCGTGCTGACGGCGCTGGTCGAACTCGTGCATTCGCTCTGAGGCACCAGGCCGAGGCGGCCGTCTGGCAATCCTCCCTCGCCGCCGCGCTCGACGGTCGTCGATCGCGCGGGTGGGTGGCGGGCGTTCGCCGCCGGTCACGAGCCGCACTCCGGAGCTCGACGTGACACTGCTGACACAGCGTGGGTGCGTCTTATCGGTGCGTCGGCCGCACGGCTACGGTCGGAGGATGCGGATCGCGGTTGTCGGGGGCGGAATCAGCGGGCTCGTCGTGGCGTACCGGCTGCGTCAGCGCCTCGGTGAGAGCGCCGATATCGTCGTGCTCGAGCAGCGCGGGCGGGTCGGCGGGGTGCTGCACACCGGTGAATTGGCCGGGGAGCCATTGGATCTCGGTGCTGAGGCGTTCGTCGGGCGCAGGCCCGAGGTGATCGAGTTGATGGGCGAACTCGGCCTCGACGATCAGCTGGTCCGACCCGCCGGGAAACGCCCACTGGTGTGGGCAGGGGGGAGTGCGCACCCGCTGCCGGGGCGGACCTTGATGGGCATTCCCTCCGATGCCGAATCGCTGCGCGGGCTCGTCGACGACGAAACCCTGCACCGGGTGGCGACCGAGCCGGAGCGGCCGCTGCGCTGGGAACCCGGTTCGGACGTGGACGTGCAGTCGCTGGTCGCCGAACGGTTCGGTCGGCAGGTCGTCGAACGCAGTGTCGATCCGCTGCTCGGCGGGGTGTACGCGGGGATCAGCGCGTCGATCGGCATCCGTGCGGCCCTGCCGACGCTGGCCGCTGCCCTCGATCAAGGCGCACCGAGTCTCACCGACGCCGTTCGGAAAGCGATGCCCGCCCCCAGCTCCGCGCCGGTCTTCGGTGGACTCCGCGACGGATACGGTGCCCTGCTCGCCGCGCTGACCGAGGCGTCGCGGGCCCGCTTGGTGACCGATCTCCCCGCGACACGGCTGGCCCGGTCACCCCGGGGTTGGGTGGTCGACCCGCTGGGCGCTGTCGACGCGGTCGTCCTCGCGACACCCGCGCCGGTCACCGCCCGACTGTTGCACTACGTCGCGCCCGAGGCGGCTGCTCTAGCGGATGGAATCGAACTGTCGTCGTCGGCGCTCGTCGCGATGGCACTGCCGAAAGACACCGCCCTGCCGGACAATTCAGGCATCCTCGTCGCCACCGGAGAACCCTTGCGCGCCAAGGCTTTCACCCTGTCCAGCCGCAAATGGCCGCACCTGGCCGCCCGTGATGTCGCCCTCGTCCGCGCCTCGTTCGGCCGCTTTGGCGACGAGAAACCCCTCACCTGGACCGACGACGAACTCGTCGCCGCGGCCGTCGAGGACCTGAGCGCCGTCACCGGAGCCACGATCACCCCGCACGCCGCCGTCGTCCAGCGCTGGCCCGGCGGCCTGCCCCAATACGCACCCGGCCACATCGAACGGATCGACGCCTTCGAAGCCGCGATCGCCCCGCTCGAAGGACTCGCCGTCGCAGGCGCCTACCTGCGCGGAGTCGGAGTTCCGGCGTGCGTCGCCGCAGGCACCGCCGCCGCGGAACGGGTCGCACACAGCCTTCACCATTGACACGGCTGCGCATTTGCGGCGGCACGCGGCGGGCACCACGACCGCACCAGCTTCAGCGAATCAAGATCATCACGCTCTGGTGGCGTTCGCCTCTCGCGCGCTACTTACCTGAGAGCGTGGTGATCAATCGTCCAGGTTCACGACGCCCGCGGCTAGTGGTGTTGGGCGATGTTGATGACGTTCCCGTCAGGTGCGCGGACGAAGAATCGGGTGATTCCCCAGGGTTCGGTGGTGAGGGGGTGGACGATCTCGAAGCCGCGCCGCTGCGCCTCGGTCAGCGCGGCCTCGACATCGTCGACTTTGATCGTCACGACCGGATTCTCCGGAGCGCTCGCGTCCCGCGTGACGACCTGCAGGTGCGCACCCGTCTCGGGCGAGGTGAACCGTGCGACCCAGCCGAGGTTGAACTCCTCGTCGCTGAGACCGAGGTAGTCCGCGTAGAAGCTTCTGGCGGCGTCGATATCGCCCACGGCAAGATCGGCGACCACACTGATGACGCGCATGAGATCCTCCTGTGCAGAGTTGTCGGTGTCAGCGCGACCGTACGCGGCCCGAAGACTCCGGTCGACGCTGACCAGTCCCGCTGAACGACCGACCCTGATCCTCGACCCCGATCTCGGTCCCGTCGAACTACACGCGGGGGAGGCGACCACCGTGACGGCCGTCTTCCGCGCCGACGAATCCTCGCCGTGGCGTGCGGTCGAGCACCACCTGGACTGATCCCGGCCGCCGCGTGAAATCCGCGCAGTGGCACCATGGATTCATGGCGCGACTCGACTACCAGGCCCTCAATTCCACCATCCGGTACCTGATGTTCTCGGTGTTCCAGGTACAGCCGGGCGTGCTCGGCGACGACCGGGCGGCGGCGATCAAGGAGGCGCAGACCTTCTTCGACGGGCTGGCCGACAAGGGTGTGGTGTTGCGCGGCATCTACGACGTGGCCGGGTTGCGTGCCGACGCCGATTTCATGCTGTGGACCCACGCCGAACGGGTCGAGGACCTGCAGGCCGCCTACGCCGATTTCCGGCGCACCACCGAGCTGGGCAAGGCCAGCGCCCCGGTGTGGAGCAATGTGGCCGTGCACCGCCCGGCGGAGTTCAACAAGAGCCACATCCCGGCGTTCCTCGCCGGTGAGGACCCGGGCAACTACATCTGCGTGTACCCGTTCGTGCGGTCCTACGAGTGGTACCTGCTGTCCGACGACGAGCGTCGTAAGATGCTCGCCGACCACGGCAAGGAGGCGCGCGGCTACCCGGATGTGCGAGCGAACACGGTGAGCTCGATGGCGCTCGGCGACTACGAGTGGATCCTCGCCTTCGAGGCACCGGAGCTGCACCGCATCGTCGACCTCATGCGCGACCTGCGCGCTACTGAGGCCCGCCTGCACGTCCGCGAGGAGACCCCGTTCTTCACCGGCCCGCGCGTAGAGGTCGAGCAGCTGATCAACGCCTTGCCGTAGGCACTACGCTTTCGGCTCGAGCTTGAGCGCGATCGAGTTGATGCAGTAGCGCTGGTCGGTGGGGGTGGGGTACCCCTCGCCCTCGAAGACGTGGCCGAGGTGGCTGTGGCAGTTCGCGCACAGCACCTCGACCCGGCGCATGCCGAGCGAGTCGTCGGGGCGCAGGATCACCGCGTCGGAATCGGCGGGGTCGAAGAACGACGGCCACCCGCAGTGCGAGTCGAATTTCTCTGTGCTGCGGAACAATTCGGCACCGCAGGCACGGCAGGTGTAGACGCCCTCGGTCTTGGTGTCGGTGTATTCGCCGACGAAAGGTCGCTCGGTGGCGGCCTCACGCAGCACGGCGTATTCCTCGGGGTTCAGTTTGGCCCGCCACTCCTGCGGCGTCAGCTGGATGCGCGGCGCGGGCAACGAGGTATCGGAACTCATCACTCCACGCTAATGGTTTCGCGCCGCGCGCGCCGAAACGCTACTTCAGGGCGGGTTCGCGTTCCTCGACCGGTGCCACCGGATCGTCGCGGTCAGGTGCCGATGCGGGGGCGGGTTTCTCCTCGACGCCGTCGCGCGAGTCGGGCGCCTTCGCCATCCAGGCCGGGTCGATGCCGAACTCCAGCCTGCCTTCGCGGCGGGCGGCCAGGTAGCGGTCACCGAGCACGCAGAACACGACGATGAGCAGCAGACCCCAGCCGAAGGTCACCCGCAGGTATTCGAGCGCGCGGCCGGTGCTCTGCCAGCGGTCCGACAACCACTTGTCGTATGTCATGAACCCGAAGATTGCCAGCCAGGCCGGCCAGTTGCGCAGCACGGAATTGCGCAGCACCACCGTCATCAGGAACGGGAACAGCATCATCGAGTAGTACATCTGGCCCAGCGAGGGCAGCAGGAAGGAGGCCGTGAGCAGCACGCCGGAGAACGTGGTCACGAAGAACAGTTCGTCCTCGCGGTAGTAGCGCCACAGCAGCCACAGCGACACCGCGACGACACCGGCCATCACCACCTGCACCAGCAGGATCAGCCAGTGCGGCAAGCCGTAGTAGGCGCCGTTGCCGCCGACCGAGCTGTTGAAGTAGTCGCGCGTCTGTGCCAGGTAGGGCAGCACGTGGGTGAAGAACCGTTCGGGGTCCTTCGACAGCGGCCAGGCCGCCGCGGTGAGCGCGACGGGCACACCGATACCGGTGATGAACACCTTCCACTGCCCGCGCACCGCCGCGACGAGCAGCAACGGAGCCAATGTCGGTTTCACGGCGATACTCAGGCCGAGCGCGGCGCCCGCCCACAGATCACGCCGCCGCAGCAGCAGATGAATGAACGCCAGCTCGGCCAGCAGCAGACACCCGTTGACATTGGTGAACACCAACGTGTTGATGACGGTCTCGGAGGCGAACATCGCCAGCAGCAGCGCGGGCGCGGCCACCGAACCGATGCCGAACTTGAACAACCGCAGCAGCAGGTACCAGGCGAGCAGGATCGCCGCGGCGTTCAAGGCGATGAACAGCCACCGCGACAGCTCGTACTCGATGATCGCGACCGGCGCGATCACCAGGGTTCCACTGGGCGGGTACAGGTAATGGGGGTCGACCGAGTCGAAGTTGGCCGTGTACACGGGCCTGCCGTTCAAGAACTCGAACGAGGCGTTGTACACCGGGCGATAGTCGTCGGTGACGAAACCGTTGATCGCCTTGATGAAGACACGGTTCAGCACCGTCATGACCGCGAACGGCCACAATGCGAACTTCATCACCTCGGCGGCGGTGCGAGCGGTGCGGGGCTCGAGCTGTCGGAACAACACTGGGGCACGGTACACCGGATCGGGTTGCGATGGTGTCGCCGGACCCGTCCGACGCGCCGTGACGCGCCGGTCGGATGCCGATCAGGCGGGGCAGGCGCCGCCGTCGGCGGGCAGTTTCCCCTCCGCTAGATAGGCGTTCACGGCCTGCTGCGCGCATCCGGAATGCGCGACCACCGGATGCCCCCAGCCCTGCCAGGTCATGGTGGCGTGCCGGGCGCCCGCGGCACCGAGCGCGCCGGTGACCGAGGCCGCGGCACCGCCGACGACGGGGTCGGCGGCACCGGCGAACACCAGCACGGGCAGCGACAGTTCGTCGGGCAGCGGCGGGGCGGTGGAGACGGGCCAGGCCGAGCACACCATCAGCCCGATCGCGGCGGTGCGACCGAAAACCGGATATTTGCCCGCCCAGGTGTCGGCCAGTTCGCGGGCCCGATCGGGGGTGGGCGGTTGCTGGCTGTCGGTGCACCGGTTCACGAACTCGCCGTCGGACGAGATCGCCGCCGCCTCACGCCCGACCAGTGCGATCAGCGGCCCCCGATCGCCGCGGTCGGCCGCGGCGAGGATGTCGGCCAGCGCGGTGACCCGGGTGTTCTGATCACCGCGCGGGCTCGACAGGAAACCGGTGAGCGCGGTCGCCAGGTCGGCGGCCGTCACCTCGCCCAGTCCGCCGGTCGTCGCCTTGTTCATCAACCCGACGACCGTCGCGCGCGGATCGGGTCCGAGGGCACAATTGGCCGCCTTGCAGCGCTGGGCGAACGCGGTGAGCGCGGCTTCGGCGCCGGTGACGCGCGCCTCGGCCATGGTCGCGGCGTCGGCGCCGACCGGTTCCGGTGCGTCGAGGACGAGCCGGGCCAAGTGGTCGCCGTAGCGGCGCGCGTAGCTGAGCGCGACCTTGCCGCCGTTGCCCGCGCCGAGCAGGTTGATCTTCTCGACCTGCCACTGCTTACGCAGCTGTTCGATGTCGTCGGCGGCGTGCGGTGCGTCGAAGGTGCCCTCGTAGGGCTGCAGGAAGTCGCGGCAGGCGATGGTCGCGTCCTGGCTGAAACCGGCGACGGCACCGACCTGGTCGGCGTTGCCGACACCGGTCTGCCCCAGATCGGTCAGTACCGCGCGCAATTGGGCCGGGATGCAGTCGATCGGCTGGGAGGCGCCGATGCCGCGCCGATCGACCGCGACGACCGGCTGGGCGGTGAGCAGCGCGCGGTTGGGGCCGATGGCCAGACCGGCGAGGGTGGAGGCCGAGGACCGGTCGGCGCCGGAGGTCAGCACCAGCGGGGCTACATCGGTGGGGGTCTCGGGCAGCCGGGCACGCAGGGCGCCCGCGCGGAAGGTGCCGAGCACGGTGCCCGCGGTGTCGATGGGCGTCGAGAAATCGGCGCATTCGAGCACGAGCCCGGTGGGCACGTCACCGAAGGCCAGCGAGCTGATGGTCGACTCGGTGCAGTCGCGCCAGGTGAGATCGGATTTGGGGACCTCGGCCGTGCCGAGATCCTCGGTTGTCACCTCTTGCGTCGCCACTCCACCGGCGCCCGGACGTTCCACCGCGACGACGGGCCGATCCGACGGTCCCGCCCCGCAGCCCGCGAGCATGATCGACAGTGTCGCGGCCGTTACCGCGGCCCGAGTCAAGCGCATGGCTACACCCTGCCAGGTTCGGCGCCGGGTTTCATCGACGGGCCCAGCGGGCCAGCACGGTGCCGTCGTCGTCGAGCACCAACTGCTTGCGTGCCATCGAGGTACCGAATTGCTTCGCCGACAGCGAGATTCGCCCCCCCGCCCCGCCGACCAGCAGCGGCGCCGTGGTGAGGCACAGTTCGTCGACCAGGTCGGCCTCGGCCAGCTGACCGAACAGGTGCGGCCCGCCCTCGCACAGCACCCGCAGCAATCCGCGCTCGGTGAGCACCCGCAGCAGCGCCGCGGGCGTGATCGCGAACTCCGCCGCGACCACCACCTCGGCGCCCGCGTCCTCGAGCGCCGTGACGCGGTCCCTGTCGGCCTGGGCGGTGGTGAGGATCAGCGGCGGGGTCCGCGCGTCGGTGAACAGCCGCGCCGCCGGATCGAGATTCGCGCTGCCCGACACCACGGCGATCGGTGGTGGGCTGCCGTCCTCGCTGCCGCCGACCCCGTGCCGGAAATGCGCCCGCCGGTGTTCGTCGTCGGTGCGGGCGCCGCCGTAGTTCTCGGTGCGCACGGTGCCCGCGCCGACCAGGATCACGTCGGCGAGCTCGCGCAGCAGCTTGAACACCAGCTTGTCGGCCGGGGTGGCCAAGCCCTTCGTCACGCCGTCGACGGCGAGCGCGCCGTCGATGCTGCTGACGAAGTTGGCCCGCACCCACGGCCGCTCCAGGTGCCTCGGGTACGCATAGCTCCTGGCCAGTGCGTCGGCGTCGAGATCTGCGAGCTGGGTCACATTAGGGATACGCTGCATAGGTACCGATGCAACCACGTCCGTACGATTCGCACATGCAAGAACGCCTCGTCGATCGCCACCCGGAGGTCCCGGCCGACCAGCTCGTCGCCCAGATGGTGCCCCCGCCCATGTTCGACGAGGTCAGCTTCGCCTCCTACATTCCCGACCCCAAGGAACCCAGCCAGGCGGCCGCGGTTCGCAAGGCCGAGGAATTCGCCGGTCAGGTCGCCAAGATCCACAAGGCCGCGTCGAAGAAGAGCCTCTTCGGCAAGAAGAAGGCCGTCACCGGCGCGGGCCTGTACCTCGACGGTGGTTTCGGTGTGGGCAAGACCCACCTGCTCGCCTCGATCTTCCACAGCGCGCCCGCGCCGAAGTCGTTCGGCACCTTCGGCGAGCTGACCAACCTGGTCGGCGCTCTCGGTTTCGTCAACGCGGTGGAACGGCTCTCCGCCAACAGCCTGCTGTGCATCGACGAGTTCGAACTCGACGACCCGGGCGACACCACGATGGTCTCGCGCCTGCTCACCGAGCTGTCCGCCGCGGGCGTCTCGATCGCGGCCACGTCCAACACCCTGCCGAGCCAGCTCGGCGAGGGCCGTTTCGCCGCACAGGACTTCCTGCGCGAGATCAAGAAGCTCGGCGCCATCTTCGAGCCGGTGCGCGTCGACGGTCCCGACTACCGGCACCGCGACCTGCCGCCCGCTCCCGAGCCCACCTCGCCCGAGGTGCTGGCCGAACGGGCCGCCGCCACACCGGGTTCCACCCTCGACGACTACGACGCCCTGCTCTCGCACCTGAGCACCCTGCACCCGTCGAAGTACGGCGCGCTCATCAACGGTGTCACGTCGGTGTTCGTCGCCGGGGTGCACCCGGTGACCGACCAGGCCGTCGCGTTGCGCATCGTCGTGCTCGCCGACCGCCTCTACGACGCGAGCATCCCCGTCACCGTGTCCGGCGCCAAGCTCGACGAGATCTTCTCCCAGGAGATGCTCGACGGCGGGTACCGCAAGAAGTACCTGCGCGCCATCTCGCGTCTGCTCGCGCTGTCGCGGTTCGAGGCCGCTACCGCCTAGGGATCACAGCTTCCGTTCGAAGACGAAATCGTCGTGCACCTGGTTGCCGACGGTCATCGTCTTGGTGCCCACCCGCACGAACCCGTGCTTGCCGTAGAAGCGTTGCGCGCGTTCGTTGTCCTGGTTGACCCCGAGCCACACCGCGTCGGCACCCGACTCGCGCGCGGCGTCGACCGCGGCGTCCATGAGCGCACCGGACACCCCGGTGCCGTGGTGGCCGGGCAGCACGTACATCTTGCTGAGTTCGACCACCGACCCCGGGCTGACCTGTGCGTCGATGGCCGGATCGGTCGGCCTGCCCGCGATCAACATGGCGTAGCCGACGATCTCGTCACCGTCGACGGCCTTGAGGACCGTGCGATCCGGGTCGGACAGGTACTCGCCGAAACGGTCGCCCGACAGCATCTGGGTCAGGAAGATCTCGATGTCGGCCGGGTCGGCCTGCGGGGGACAGGCCAGCGGGAACGTCGCGGTCGCCACATCGCTGAGGGCTTCGGCGTCCCAGAGTCCGGCCCGGTCGACGACGACGGAGCTGTTGGTCATCGTTCCAGTACAGCACGGGCGTGGCGGTGGTAGACAGCACCGTGGGCATCGCGGCGGTGGCACCGTGACGGCGGTCCCGAGTACTCTCCTGCCCATGACTAGCGGTAGCCGCATCGGGATCGTCGGTGCGGGAGTTGCGGGATTGGCTTGCGCGAAGGTGTTGAGTCAGGCCGGGTTCCCGGTCGAAGTCTTCGATCGAGCCCCTGACGTGGGCGGTGTGTGGAGCGTCACCCGCCGCTACCCGGGCCTGCGTTCACAGAACAGCAAGCACACCAACCACTTCAGCGACCACCCGATGCCGGAGGACTACCCGCGCTGGCCGGACGGTCAGCAGATGCAGGCCTACCTCGCCGGGTACGCGCAGAAGTTCGGTCTCACCGGGAACCTGCGGCTCGGCACCGAGGTGGTCGCGGCCGACCCGGTCGACAGCGGCTGGTTGCTCGAGATCCGCGACGGGATGGGGGTGCACCGCAGCACCTGCGATCACCTGATCGTCGCCAACGGTGTGTACAGCGACCCGGTGCTGCCGGACCTGCCCGGTGCGGCCGCCTTCCGTGCCGCGGGCGGGCAGCTGTGTCATGTCTCCCAGTTCCACGACGCCGAACTGGCGCGCGACCGTTCGGTGGTCGTCGTCGGGTACGGCAAGTCGGCCTGCGATGTGGCCGAGGCGGTGAGTCATCTCGCCGACGAGACCAGCGTGGTCGCCCGCAGGCTCACCTGGAAGATGCCGCGCAAGTTCGGATTCGGCACCGACTACGAACGATTGCTGCTCACCCGCGCGGGTGAGGCGCATTTCCCGTCCCGATTCGGCCACCGCGCCGAACGCCTGCTCGACCGGCTCGCCCTGCGCGAGGCGAACCTCGACCTGCTGCAGGAACGGGTGACGCGCAAGCTGCGGCTGCGCGAGCTCGGCCTGGTCCCCGACGGTTCACTGGCCGAGATGGCGACCAGCAGCGCCGCGCTGGTCACCGAGGGGTTCTTCGATCAGGTCGAGGCGGGCCGCATCGCCGTGCATCGCGACGCCGAGATCGTCGAACTCATCGGCGGGCAGCACGGGCCGGCGGTCCGGTTGTCCGACGGGACGCTGAAACTGGCCGAGATCGTGGTGTGCGCCACCGGATATCGCCAGGAGGTACCGTTCCTCACCCCGTTCGTGCGCCGCGCGCTCACCGACGAGGCGGGCGACTTCCGGCTCTACCGCCACATCCTGCCCGTCGAGGTGCCCAACCTCAGTTTCGCCGGCTACAACAGCTCCAATGTGAGCGCCCTCAGCGCCGAAGTCGGCGCGCACTGGATCGCGGGGCTGCTCACCGGCGCCTTCGTGCCGCCGGTGGCCGAACTGATGAACAACGACATCGACGAACGCCTGGCCTGGTCGCGGGCCCGTAGCAACGGTGCGCACGCGCACGGTGCGTCGGTGATCCCGTTCTCGCTGGGCAATATCGACGAGATGCTCGACGACCTCGGCACCCCGCTGCCGCTGTCGGCCCGGCTCGGGCAATGGGTGCGCCCGGTGCGGCCCGCGACCTACCGCGGCGTGCTGCGCAACCGCAATGCCGCCCCGGCGCCGACGCCGGTCGCGGTGGTCGAGGGATAACCGACACGCGGTGCGGCCGCTTGGTGGCGAACCGGGCGTTGGTGATAATCCTCGCGTGGAAGCGCTGGATCTGAACCTGCTGCCCGCCTTGGACGCGCTGCTCGACACCAACAGCGTCACCGAGGCGGCCCGGCGACTGCACACCTCCACCTCGGCGATGAGCCGAACCCTCACTCGGTTGCGTGAGGTGTTCGGTGACCCGCTGCTCGTGCGTTCCGGCAGGCATCTGGTGCCCACCCCGCGCGCCCTGGAACTGCGCCAGGACGTGGCGGCGCTGGTCGAGGCGAGCCGGGTGCTGCTCACCTCGCACGAGGGCGGAGGTGTTCGCAGGCAGCGGGACTTCGTTGTCCGCGTGGGTGATGCGGTGGCGGCGCGGCTCGCGGGACCGCTGCTCGGCGCGGTCGGGACGCAACTGCCCGGCGTGACGGTTCGGCTGCTGGCCGCGGACCCCGCCGACAGCGCCGTTGCCCTGCGCGACGGGCAGGTCGACATCGAAGTGGGCGTGCTCGGCCGCACCGACCCCGAAACCGTTGTGCAGCGGTTGTTCAGCGACCGCTGGGTCGGTGTCGCGGCCGCCGGCCATCCCTTCGCCACCGACCGCCCCACCGTCGCCGCCTACGCCTCCGCGCGCCACCTCGAGGTGTCACCCACCGGCCGCACCCACAGTCCCATCGACGACCGCCTCGCCCTGCACGGCCGCACCCGCCGCGTCGTCGCGACCGTCGCCGACCTGGCGACCGCGTTGTTCACCGTGGCGACCACCGAGCTGATCTGCCCCGCCCCCGCGGCGTTGTCCCGCCCGGCCTGCCAGGCGCTCGGCCTGGCCACCTTCGAGATCCCACTGCCGTTGCCCGCCCCCGTCGTCGCGATGGCCTGGCATCCGCGCAATACCGCCGACGCGGGCCATCGCGCCGTGCGCGAACTCGTCGCGACGGTACTGCGCGACGCACCGGAGGCGCCTGATGTGCGCTCGGTGGGAGTCGCCGTCTAGCCGAGGTCCTGCGTCGGCGGACCGAAGACGTCGCGGCGGCCGGGTGGCAGGCCGGCGGAGCGCTTGAGCTCGTCGAGCATGGCCTGCAGTTTGTCCACGTGGGCGGCGGATTCGAGGTCGAAGGCGCGGTAGGTGCCGGTCACCGTGATGCCTGCCGGGTCGGTGGCCGTGGGGATGGGGGCAGGGCCGAGGTTGTCGTCGGCGCTCGACGAGGTGTGGGTGGCGGGCAGGTCGACCGCCGGGGCGGGTCGGCCGTGCCGGGTCCCGGTGTCGTTGTCGGAGTTGGTGAATCGCGCGGTGCTGTGAGCCGCCTGGGCCGCGAGCGGACCTGTGTTCGCGTCCTGTCCGAACGTCCGGCCGTTCTCCTCGGCGCTGTGACCGTGCGGTCGGCTGGATTGCTCGCCTCGGTCGTATCGGCCGTTCGCCGCTTCGTCGGACGGGCCGGGTTGAACACCCTGGGTGATGCGGTCCGCCTGCTGGTGCGTCCGGCCGGGATCGCCCGCCCCCTGGGCGGAGTGGCCCGCCTGATGCGGGTAGTCCGCCGGCAGCGCTGTTCCGCCGGACCGGTCGACGGATTCCGTCGCCGGGCTGGTTCGGTAGTCGGTTCCGCCGACCGACGGCTCGGACCGAGGTGCCTGGTCGAGGTGCTCCGACGGCGCGGTGGCTCGGCCCGGCACGTGCCCGGCGTCGACCTGGGCCGAATCGGCGGGTGGCGGGGCGACCAAACGCGCGGGGGCTGCCGGTTTGTCGGTGGTGGTCGAGTTGCGAGGCGTGAAGTCGGCGAAGACGGACTCGCCGCGGGAGTCCGTGGTGAAGCCGTTGCGGGCGTGACCGTTTCGCGGCGGGGTGGGAAGGGTCGTCTCCACGTCGTCGTCGAAGGACCACTGGATCCCGTTGGCACTGCCGTTCTTCGGCCCGGAACCCGGCCGATCGGCGAACCCGTTGAAGGTCGTCCCGTTCGTCACGATCCGGGCTTCGGCCGCGTGAGCATCTTCGGCCGGGATGATTCCGGCACGTTCTTGCTCACCCGGACCCGAGTGCCCACCCGTGCCGGCCATCGGTGCGCGCGCCGAGCTCGCCTGCTGGTCGTCGACGCGACCCGACGCGGAGGCGACGCGGTGCGCATCCCCCGCATCGCCGACCCGCTCACCCGCCGTGCCTGCGCCGGAGGAGCTGTGCCGCACGTCGTCCGGTCCGCTGGGATGATCGACGGAGGGGCGAAGGTCGGTCGCCCGGAGGGGGGCGGATCCGTTGCGCTGAGCCTGCGGATCGACTCCGTTGGGCGACCAGGTCACATTGCCGGAAGTGGTGTGGCGTTCGGTGCCACGGGTCTCGGTGGGGACCTTGCCGACCGGCCGGGCGCGTTCGACGCTCGCGGACCCGCCCGAAACGGCAGCGGCGTCTTCATCGTGGCGGCCGAGCTCATCGGTCGAATCCGGTAGCGGAACAGCACGATTCGCGGCGAGACCGACTCCTTGTGCCGCGATGTCGTCGGCCACCCCACGCGCCGGTGCCTCCCGCTCCGGCTGCGCGGGCAGTCGGCCGTTCACACGCTGCGCATTCGGGACGGCTTCCCGCACAGGCGCTTCCGGCACATGCGCACCGTTCACCTTCGGTCGCTGTGCGGAGTCACCGCGCGCACCGCGGGCCGCCTGGGGTTCAGGATCGCCGAGCCCCGACGACTCGACCGCGAACGCGGCGGTACGAGGCTCGCCCTCCTCGTGCGACGCGGCTCGACCACGTTCGCCCGCAACCACACCGCTCTGCGGTTCGGTCGTCGCGCGGGGGACCGGGGGAGCGGTGATGGGCCAGGTGGGATCCCCGAGGTGGTCGGGGACCGAGCGGCTCGACTGACGGCGCTCCAGCGGCGGCTTGCTGGCTTCCTCGTAGGCGGCGGCCCGCTCGGCGGCCTCGCGGACTTCTCGTCTGCTGCGCCCACGGGCGGGTGGTGGGGCCGGATCGTCGCCGCCGTCGAGCGCGTCGAGCCGGGCACTGAGCCGGGAAATGTCCTGTGACGCATGGAAAGCCCAGGCTTCGAGGCGGCGGATGCGGAGCTGGTCGGGCACGTCCTCGTCGTCACCGGGGAAGCCGGGGACCTCCTGGGCGACGCGCGCGGCGACGACATCGAGCTTCTCGCTGACCTCACGCAGCGCCGCGGCGATATTCGCCAGCATCGACCCGATGGTTTCGTCGTGCTCAGCGTGGTTCATGCACACCCTACTTCCGGTGGACGGCGAGCGTGCCCGCCTCGGCCGCCTGCGATCATATCCACCGGTGCCCGCCGACGCGTTGTAGTGATCCTCGGCCGGTGCGCCAGGCGACGCGCCGAACCTTTTCGTAATCGGGACGAAAAGGACCGGCAACCCGGGGGGTCTGTGTATCGAAATGATCAAGATCTTCGCCGGTCCGTGCGACGTTGGCACAATGAAAGGGCTTGATATACAAGCAATGTCGTCGTTGTGATCTCGATCACCACACGGCGACGCACCCGAGTGCGGGTCAAGGGGGCTGGCGGCGTGTCGGCGGCTGCGGGAACCTGAGTGCAGGTCGTGGGCGCGGGGCGTACGGCAGGCCCCTGGTGAGGGAGTGATGGTGTGAGGACGAAGCGGCGAAGCGACACCCAGGTGGTGTGCGGACGGCGGGCGCTGCTCGACGAACTCGGGATCTCCGAGGGCGGTCGTCGCGCGGCGCCCGAACGCACCGGTTACGGCTGTGGTTGCCCCGATTGCGTTGCGAAGCAATGGAATACCCAGCGGCTCGAACATTGGATCTGTGGCAGGCTGACGGCGGCGGGCGCCGACGAGGCGCAGGTGGACGCCCGGGTGGGCGATATCCCCGTAGACATCTACTGGCGCCGTGGCGAGCGGCGCGGCGTGGTCGAGGTGCGCAGCGGCCCCCTCGACATCACCGCCGCCCGCGCGCACCGCGAACACCTGCGCGAAGCGGGCATCGACGACGTGCTGTGGGTGGTCCCGCGCGGGTACTGGGTGCCGCTGGTGCCCGCGGTCGGTATCGCCGACTTCGCGCCCGCCGGTGCCGAATACCGCATCGATCAGGGCATGCTCACCGCCGGTGAGTCGGGTTTCGCCGCACCGGTGCGGGCGGGCTGGGCGCTGCGGGAGTTCCTCGAGGGCTGGGTGGCGGACGACATCGCCTGGGGTCATGTGGATGTGATGAACGGAGGGTGGGCCGAGATGGGCACCTGGGAAAAGCACACGGCGGCGCAGGCCGCGATGATCGAACGTCAGCGCAATCAATTGCGCGACCAGCGAGTGGAACTGGCGGTGTCGCGACAGGCCGTGCGCGACAAGCAGCGGTTGGTGACCAGGCTGCATCACCGCATCGAACGCGCGGCCGCGGCCGCCGACGCCCATGCCATCACCCTGGCCGGCTTGCGCAGCGAGCTGGTCGCCCAGCAGCGGACCGCGGCGGGCCTGCGCGCCACGATCACCCGGATGGATCGCACCCTCGATCAGTGGCAGTGGCTCACCTGCTGCGCGATGCTGCTGGTTGTCGCGGTGCTCGCCGGGGCGATGGTGATGCGCTGAGCCGCATCGGCAACCGGTCGAACTGCCAGTCGTTGCGCAGTACGAGGGCGGCCAGGTCGAGCAGGTCGAGGCCGGTCTCGGTGAGCACGGCGGCGAGGCCGACCCGGTCGTAGGGGCCGGTGGCCAGGTCGGTGGCGATGCGCTGTTCGGCGGCCGCGTCGACGGCACGGGTGCGCAGTTGTGCGGTGCCGATCTCGCTGCCGGTCCAGGTGAGCGCACCCCAGCCGCGTTCGTGAGCGTGGGCGCGCACCAGATCGGCCTGAAGCCTGTTGTGGTGGAACATGGTCCGGCCCAGCGGTACCACGTCGATCAGCACCGTTCGGCCGTCGCTGAGCCGGGCGGCGACCGAGGGGTAGTGCACGTGGTTCTCACCCGCGAACGTGTAGGTGAGGGCGGCGGGTTCCTCCTGGAATGCCGCGACGGCCGGGCTGGCGTCGAGCGTGCGCAGCAGGCGGGCGACCAGCGCCGAATCGTAGGCGACGTCGCGCCCGGCCTTGGCCAGGTAGAACCGGCCGCGCCCGTCGTCGTCGGCATCGGCCACCCGCGCCGAGACGGTGGGTAACGGGGCGGGGGAGCCGTCCGGCCAGTCGGTCCCCGCGAGTACGGCGTCCAGGTCGTCGATGTCGTCGTCCGGGGCGTGCAGTTTGGCCAGGATGCTCGCGGTCTTCTTCTGCCAGCCCAGGATTCGCTGCATGACGTAACCGGCGACCCGCCGGGCGTCGGTCTGGTCGTGTCCGGCCAGGCGCAGCTTCAGATACGACCACTCCATGGCGACCAGGTCGGTGTCGGTCGCGTAGGTCTCGGTGAGCAGGGTGCGCACCAGGCGCAGATCGCCCGCCTCACGCGGGTATCGGTGTGCGAACACCTCGGCGGAGCGGTGTCCGGATCGGGTGGCCTCGCGCAGGATGCGCCCGATCGCCTTGGTGTAGAGCTGACGGGCCCGGTCGCGGGCGAGGTCGTAGCGGGCGCCGACGCGGGTGAGGGTTTCCGGGCGCTGTCCGCCGATGCCCAGGCGCAGCCCGACCACCCGCGCCTCGCGTGCCGCGCGTTCGGCGTGGTCGACGAGCAGTTCGCCGACCAGTTCGTCGAGCTCCTCGAGCTCGAACGAGACGTCGGCGGCGATGTCGTGGCCCGGTTCTCTCATGATCGCGTCAGCGTAGCGGCGAACACCGACAATGTTGTGTCACAGCGACGTCAGGTACTCGCTGTAGAACAGGCACAGCCCCGTCGCCGAGGCGATGCCCGCCAGCACCCAGAACCGGATGATGACCGTGGTCTCCGGCCAGTTGTCGAGTTCGAAATGGTGGTGGAACGGCGCCATCCGGAACAGCCGGGTGTGGGTGGTGCGGAAGACGACGATCTGCAGCACCACCGACATGATCTCGGCGACGAACAGTCCGCCGAGCACCACCGCGAGCAGTTCGGTGTGGCTGGTGATCGACAGCCCGGCCAGCAGACCGCCGAGGCCGAGGGATCCGGTGTCGCCCATGAAGATCTTGGCGGGCGCGGCGTTCCACCACAGGAATCCGACACAGGCCGCCGCTCCGGCCGCGCTCACCATCGCCAGGTCGAGCGGGTCGCGGACGGTGTAGCAGGCGCGGCCGGGGGTGATCTCGCAGGAGTGGTCGTACTGCCACAGCGTGATCACCACGTAGGCGCCGAGGGTCAGGGTCATCGACCCGGCGGCCAGCCCGTCGAGCCCGTCGGTGATGTTCACCGCGTTCGACCAGGCGACCACCAGCAGCACTACGAACAGCACGAAGAACAGCGACGCGAAGGTGATGGTCGGGATGTCACGCACATACGACAGGTTGCGGCCCGCCGGAGTGAGTCCGGTGGCGCCGGGGAATCGCAGCACCAGCACCGCGAACACGACCGCCGCCGAGATCTGCCCCAGATATTTGCCCGCCGCGGTGAGCCCGAGATTGCGGTGTTTGCGCAGTTTGATCGAGTCGTCGAGGAAGCCGACCACGCCGAGCGCCGAGGCGAGCAGCAGCACCAGAACGCCCGACGCACTGGGACCCGGTGCGTCCCACAGTGTTCCGATCAGGTGCGAGCCCAGGTAGCCGCCCCACACGCCCGCACCGATGGCGAGACCACCCATCGTCGGTGTGCCGCGTTTGGTGTGGTGGCTGGCGGGCCCGTCGATCCGGATCTCCTGCCCGAAACCGCGCCGCGCGAACACCCGGATGAGCACCGGGGTGAGCGTGATGGTGATGAACAGGGCGATGCCCGCCGACAACAGGATCTGTCTCACATTGCCCCTCCGTCCCGCCTGTCCCGCCATCCGCTGCGGCCCCGGCGGCGCCGTGCCGATCCTAGGGGAGGCCACCGGGTTGCGGCGCGGGAGTGATCGGGGTTACAGGCTCTTGGGTCGCACGGTCATGGTCAGCACGTCCGGGATCGCATCGAAGGCGCGGCGTACTTCGGTGGCCAATCCTCCGGCGGTGCGGTCGTCGTGGGTGGTCCACGCGCCGAGCGCGCAGTGGAACGCGGCGACCAGGATGTCGACGGCGAGGCGCAGATGCAGGGTTCGGTCCTCGCCCACGTCCGGTTCGCGGTGCAGCAGGGTGACCGCCGCGCGGCTGGTCCGATCGCAGAATTGCAGGTTGTGTCCGGCCATCGACGGGGTGACGGCCACGAGGCGATGGCTCAGCGCGGCACGTCGTGGCCAGTCGCCGACGGCGACGCGGTCGACGGCGGCCAGTAGCGCGTCCCGGAGCACGCGCAGGAGCTCGGTTTCGCGTGGCTCGCCGCGTTCCAGCTCTTCCAGGAAGGCGAGCCAGATGTCCTGCAGTGGCGCCATCGCCACGTCTTCTTTGCCTGCGAAAGTGCGGAAGAACGTGCGCTTGGAAACCTCGACGGACTCGCACAGCTCGTCCAGGGTGACGGCATCGAACCCGCGCTCGGTGAACAGCCGGAGAGCGGAGTCGATCAACGCGTGCCGGGTTCGTAGCTTTTTCCGTTCGCGCAGCGGCAACTCGTCTATCGCTACGTCCATCGTCTCAGCCTAGCGATGACCGACAGCGAACGCCACTTGACAGCAATTGCCACTCAGTGGCACTTTTGCTGCGCGGCGGATCTGCCGCGTCGTCACAAGAGAAGGCCCTGGATATGCGAGCACTGCTGGTCGACCGTTCCGCCCCCGCTGGACTCCGCCTCGGATCGGTCCCGGACCCCGATCCGGCCCCGAATCAGGTGTTGGTGCGGGTTGCCGCGACTTCGTTGAACCACGGCGAGGTGACCCATCTCGTTCCCGGCGCCGACGCGGGCACGGTTCTGGGGTGGGATGCTTCGGGGGTGGTCGAGCGTGCGGCTGCCGACGGCTCCGGACCGGCTGTGGGCACGCCGGTGGTCACGCTCGGACCGGCCGGTGCCTGGGCCGAATTGCGTGCTGTGGATACCGAACTCGTGGGAGTCGCACCGGTAGGTGCCGACCTCGCAGCTCTCAGTACGGTGCCGGTGGCGGGCGCGTCGGCGTTGCGCGCATTGCACCGGCTCGGCCCGTTGCTGGGGCGCAGGGTTCTCGTCACCGGTGCGTCCGGTGCGGTCGGCCGTTACGCGGTGCAGCTGGCACGTCTCGGTGGTGCGGAGGTCGTCGCGATGACCTCGAACCCGGATGTGCATCGCGACAGCATGCGGGAGCTCGGTGCCGGACAGGTGATAGCGGACCCGACGGAACTCGATGGCCGCGTCGACGGTGTGCTCGACCTCGTCGGCGGATCGCAGATGGTTGCCGCCTTCGAGTCGCTCGCGGAGGGCGGGACGCTCGTCTCGGTCGGGCATGCCTCGGGTGCGCCGGAGCGGTTCCCGTTCGGCACCTTCTTCGGCGATGCGGGCAGGCACGACCGCTCGATCGTGACGTTCTTCCTGCTCGGCTGCCGTGATCTCGGCCGTGATCTCACCTGGCTCGCCGACCGGGTCGCCGCGGGCGTTCTCGACCCGCAGGTCGTCTGGCGAGGCGACTGGTCCGCCGCGGACGAGGCGATCACCGCGTTGCGCGACCGCCGACTGCACGGCAAGGCCGTCCTCGAGCTGGGCTGACCGGTCCGCGACGCAAACAAGTCAGGCCCCCTCGAAAGGGGGCCTGACTTGTGGTGCGCGATACTGGGATTGAACCAGTGACCTCTTCCGTGTCAGGGAAGCGCTCTCCCGCTGAGCTAATCGCGCGAGGTGGAGACGGGAATCGAACCCGTGTGCACGGCTTTGCAGGCCGTTGCCTCACCACTCGGCCACTCCACCGCGCAAAGGAGGATGGCATACTGCTAGTGCCTAACCTACCTCTCGAGCGGATGACGGGATTCGAACCCGCGACCCTCACCTTGGCAAGGTGATGCGCTACCACTGCGCTACATCCGCATTCACACTTCCAGAGGAGCTCGTCCCGGGGGCCTTGCTGCTCTCCGTGGTGCGATGAGAACATTAGCCGACGCGCGGCGAAGACTACAAATCGCCTGGTTAAACGGCATAAATGTGAATTACACGCGTGTGGTCCGTTGTCGCCCCGGTGGCCGTTGGCCGAACTTCGGGTGCTGTGCCACGCGCGTGCGTTCCGGTCCCTTCCGTCTACCGGGCCCGCCGCCCCGAACTTCCCGTTCACAAGGCGATTTGGTGTCTCCCGGGTACCCCGTGCTAATGTTTCGTCTCGTTCGAGAGGCCGCACAAACAGCCCCTCGCAACCATCCCGGTCCTATAGCTCAGCGGGAGAGCGTCCGCCTCACACGCGGAAGGTCGCTGGTTCGAAACCAGCTAGGACCACAGAAGAAGCAGGTCAGCACCGTTTCGGTGCGGGCCTGCTTTTTTCGTATCCCGAGGGTGGCCGCTTACGATCGCAGCGCTGTCGCGATACGGACGAGGTCGGCGACAGCCTTCGACCTGCTGTGCGGCGGCCAGCAGATGACCGTCGTCACGGGCGGGGCATCCGACACCGGCACGACCGCGAACGCGTCGCTCAGCTGAGCCCGAAGCGACTCGGGTACAACCGCGCAAGCCCGCCCGAGCGCGATCAGCTGCATCAGCTGGCTGTAATTGCGAACCTCAGGGCCGCGGCCGTCCGGGAAACTTCCATCGCGCCGAAGCCAGCGCGGTAGGGGCAGATCCGACAGGGCACCGATCTCAGCCATCCCGCTTCACCGCGCCGGTGCCTGTCGCCGAACGGATGCGGTCCGGCAACCCCCACGGCGCCGGACACGTCGCCGGCTTCGGCAACCCGCCAACGGAGTTCGCATTGGCTGCTGCCCGCCATCAGGCGGGGCGTGCTGTCGGGGTGGCCGCCCAACTGGCATCGGCCACCGCATCGGCTCGGTAGTGAACTCGCGGGTAGCCATATCGATGCTGTCTTCTGGGCCGTGAACGTGCGTTAGCCGGATTCGGCCGTTCCGCATTCTGGACCGCTATGTTTTCCGATGGGTGCGCGATGGGGGCCAGGTGACCGCGTGGACCGGCGGGGAGTCTGGCGCGGTGCGATCAATGCGGCCGGTGGGCGCCGGATCACCCGCCTCACCAGGCGTCGCGGCGGTCACACGGAGCCCATGTGAGTTCGGTACGGAATGCCCGAATTCGGCCGGGGCGTGATCGCGCCATGCCGAGGGATCCGAGATGCGTTTGCTGAAAGTGTGCTGTAGGTATCCTTTGCGCGTCCTGATAGCCAGGGCCGATCGGATATCCGTTCGGCCTCATGAGAATCGGAGGTCTGCGCGCACATGGTTCCGCAACGCTCGGTCCCGCGTCCGGCGGTACTCACGCCCGGCGCTGCGACATCGCAATTCCGTCCCGTGCTGCTCGACGCGTCGAGCCGGGAAGGACTGCGTGACCTGGAAGCGCTGGCGGCATCGGGTGCTGTCGGCGCGGTGCACGACACGATCGAAGATCAGCTCGAAGAACTGATTCGCAGCGAGGACCCTGCCGTCGCGCACTCGGCGGACTCGCTGGCGGCGGCGCGTCACCGGATCAGCGGCGGGATGCCGCTGTGGCAGTGGGGGACATGGGTGTTCTATCCGTGGAACGGCCGCCTGGTGCATGTGCTGCCACGCGAGCAATTCCAGCGGCTGCGCACCGATCGCAACCGCGACAAGATCGACCGGGCCCAGCAGCACGACCTGCGTGGACGGCGGATCGGTGTGGTCGGCCTGTCGGTGGGCAACAGCGCGGCCGTCACGCTGGCCATGGAAGGAGTCGGCGGATCCTTCCGGCTGGCCGACTTCGACAGCCTCGGGTTGTCGAACCTGAACCGGCTGCGGGCCGGGGTGAGTGATCTCGGTGTTTCCAAGGCCGTCCTGGCGGCACGCCAGATGTTCGAGATCGACCCCTACCTCGACATCGAGCTGTTCACCACCGGGCTGACCGAGGAATCGATCGGGCCGTTCTTCGACGGCGTCGACGGCACCGCTGCGCTGGATCTGCTGGTCGAGGAATGTGACACGGTGTGGGCGAAAGTCGCCGCTCGCGAATACGCGCGGCGCCGAGGGATTCCGGTCCTGATGGACGCCAACGATCGCGGACTGCTCGACGTGGAACGGTTCGATCTCGAACCCCACCGCCCGCTGTTCCACGGCCGGATCGGTGCGTCGACCTCGTCCGATGTCGCGCGGATGGACCGCGGCGAACTGCTGTCGTTCCTGCTCACGGTTGTCGACGAGCCTCGGCTGAGCCCGGCGATGCGCGACGCCATCGGTGAGATCGGCCGCAGCCTGTCCAGCTGGCCACAACTCGCCTCCGGGGTGATGCTCGGCGGCGCCCTGGTCGCGGACACGGCTCGACGCATCCTGCTCGGCGAGCTGATCCCGTCGGGACGAACCTATATCGACCTCGACGAACTCATACCCGCGCTGGGCCAGGGCATCTCGCCGGAATTCGTGCGGGCGATGGAGGAAGTCCGATGACCATCGACCTGCGCAACGTGGAACTGATCGGCGCGCGGCTGCGACTGCGCGATCTGCGTGCCGACGACCTCGACGTCTACCAGCGGATCTTCACCGACCCACAGCTGACCCGATACATGGGCACCGACAGCCTGAGCGTTCAGGCGGCCGCCGCGTCGTTCGACGCCGCCCTGCGCTCCCGGGGCGAAACGCCGCGACGCAAGTACACATTGGCGATCACCGCGCCGGACGACGACACCATGGTCGGCACCATCGGCCTGCTGGTGGAGGATTTCGGCAGCAACGCGATGATCGGCGGTCTGGTCGTCGTTCCGGAAGGCTCGCTGCGCGCGGGCGGTATCGAGGCGGGACGGCTCATGGCGGCATTCGCCTTCGGGCCGCTCGGCATCCACCGGGTCTGGGCGGGGCATCGGCACGATCATCCGGTGATGGACACGGTGATGGCGGGAGTGGGCTTGACACCGGAGGCGCGGCTACGGCAGCTGTATCGCACCCAGGGCCAGTGGCGCGACGTCTGCACCTATGCGGCGTTGCGACCTGAATGGGCTGCGACGGCGACCGCCGCCGAACGTCGAATCCTTGCATCGCGGCCCGCCGAGGCAAGGGAACACGCCGCCGCCGGGCGCTGAAATCCGTTGCGCGACCCTGCCGAATCGGGCTCCGGACTCGCCTCGGCGCGATAGCATCGCCGACTACAGGCCCCCGTGCAATCACCTTTGCCCGAATTGCCACCACCCGATGCGCGCAGCGGCCGGCGACGGGAGGGTCTCCACCGCCGGCGAGGATCCGAAGTGGAGATCACCGATGGCAGTGCTGATCGATTCCGACTACTTCACGCCGGCGGACCGGCGGGAGGCGGTCACCGCCATCCTGCAGGAAGCCGACATCGGAGCGAACCTGCGGATGTGGGATTCGCCCGCCGAAGTGGTCAGCAGGCACCAGGCCTGGATGCTCGGCCCGATCGCGCTCACCCGCTCGGAGGTATCCGGTCACCAGGTCTGGCGCACCAGGCGGCATGAGCGGACAACGCCGAGCGACACGTTGACGGTCACCGTCCAGCACGGGCAGGTCCGCAGGCACGAACAATTCGGCGCGCAAACGCTGATCGAACCCGGCGCGTGCGAAGTGATCGACCTGGCGACCACCTTCGCCTCCGGCTGGCACGGCCTCGGTGGAACGCTGTGCCTGCAGCTGTCGAGAGAACGCCTCGGCATCTCACCGGAAACGGTCGTCGCGGCGCACGGGCGGCTGGCGGCATCGCCGCTGTATCCCATGGTCACGGCACAGATCCAGCATCTCGTCCGGATCGCCGACCAGCTCGAAACCGATCCGGCCGCCGCCTCGGTGGGTGAGTCGTGCCTGGAAATGGTTCGGGCGCTGCTGATCTCGGCGGCCGGTCGCGGGCCGGGCGACGGTGCCGCCATCCCGGAGCAACTGCTGATCGAGCAGATCCTCGGGTATGTGCGGACACACCTGTCCGATTCGACCTTGAAGATCCCCGCGATCGCCGCCGCCAACAACATCTCCGTGCGGCACCTGTACAAGGTGTGCGCCCAGTCCGGGATCAGCCTCGAGCAGTGGATCATCGAGCAGCGCCTGGTCCGGGCCCGTGACATGCTGGTCGACAGGGGCTACGCGCACCGGTCCATCGGTGCGGTGGCCGGTGCCGTCGGCTTCCGCGACGCCGCGCATTTCGCCCGGCGATTCCGCGAAGCGTTCGGCATGACACCACGGGACTGGCGCCGCAGCGCCGCCGATCCGGACAACCCTCCGAAATAGCCGGAATCGGCGCCCGAATGCACGTACGTTTGTGCGTGCACAGTCAGTGGCCGTGCAGTCACAGCCTCCTTCCCGGACCGATTCCCCGATACCTTTCGAATGTGGCTGCGCGAGACCGCATTAGGAGTTCGAGTGTTCGCCGATGGACACCCGTGCCGATGCGGTCCGTGCCGAGGGCATCGAGAGAGAGGGGAGACCATGTCGGCGATCGGCAAAGCGATTCGGGCGGCAAGGATGGCCTCCGGATTCACCCAGGCGGAGTTGGCCGACTGGATCGGAATTGCGGACGGAAACCAGATCAGCCGCTGGGAACGCGGTGTGGTGACACCCAGTGCCGACAATGTCTGCGAGTTGTCGAGAGTGCTGGGTGTGCGTCTCGACAAGTCTGTCGGAGACGCGGTGTCGTGCTGATCTGAATGCCGTTGCGCCGGCTCGAGGCAGGTCGAGTCGGCGCAACGGTCGGTGTTCGCCCCAGGCTACGCAACGACCTGTGAGCTCAGGTAGCTCAGGAGGATGGGGACGTCGTCGTCGTAGTCGATGTGGGCGCGGGAGGCGTAGAAGTTGGCCATGTCGACACCTTGGCGAGCCAGTTGGACGAGTTCGTCGGTGGTGGCAGGGTCGGTGAGGCTCAGCAGGGTTCGGGTGGTCGCGTGCAGGTCCGCGCGGATGCCCGCGGCGACCGGGCCGAACACGGAGCCGGTGAGGTCGGCGCCGTTGGCGACCAAGGACGCCAGTTCGGCAGCGGCCCCGAGGTGGTCGTTGCGGTCGAGGGATTCGACAGCACGCCACAGTGTTTCTTGGGTTCGGCCCGCTCTGTCGGCGATGCCGAGCAGGTCGATGTGCGCGAGGGCGTCGGCGATGACACCGACCGCCGCCGTCCGTCCGGTGGGGTCGACGGCGGCAGCCGCGCGGACGACCTCGGCGACCAGCACACGATCCACACCCGCGGCGGCCTGGACCAAGGGTGACAGGGCGGAGTTCAGGGCATCCGCGGCCCGGCGTGCACTGCGGATATCGCCCGCCGCGATGAACTCCCGAAGGCGGGTCAGGTTGTCGGTGATGGTCGGCAGGTTCGCCGCGGTGGCAGTCCAGCCGGCCCCCATCGTGACCGCTTGCGCGATCAGATTGTTCGGATCGACCGTAGGGGGAACGAGGTTCGCGATCGGCCCGGGATCGCCACTGAGTACGCGGCCGACTACGGCGAGGAACGGGGAAGTGGCCGAATCGAGGGCGCAGTACAGATCGCCGTCGGCGCACAGAGTACGAACCCGGTCGGTCAACGCGCCGAAATCCCGGTCCCGCGCCCCGGCGATACCGTAGCCGGGCTGCGGATCACCCAGGGAGAGCGTGGTATCCGGATCGCGATGCGGATCGGCGAGCAGCCCGACACCGGCCACTCGATCGGCATCGATGGGACCGTCACCATGGCCGATCGCGGTCGCGAGATCACCGACACCGTCCGCGCCCTGGCTGTAACCGGCCAAGACCACCCTCGTCGAGTCGCACAGGCCGCGCAGCATACGGTCCAAACGGGATTCCAGGGTGCTCAGCGACTCCGCGTAGCTCAACCCCAGATCGAAAGCACTTGCGGCATAAGGAACGTAGAGCACCGTGATGTCGCGGCCGAACCGCTGGCGCAGGCCCTCACCGACCGGCCGCAGCATCCCGACGGGCACCTCGGGATCGGCGTCCGGCGTCGTCTCCCAGGTCCCCGGCGCCAGAATCGCCGTATACGGAGTACAGGGTTGCGTGCCAGGCGTTTCCGCCCGCGCGGCACCGACCGCCGCGGACCCGACTGCCACAACTGCGACGGCCGACACCACCACACTGAATCTCGACAACCTGTTCATCGACCAATTCCTCTGTTGCCGAAGGGTATTCGCGACGGTTTCGAACAGCGCCGACCGTCGTCACCAATTCTCGCCACCCGCCGCCGGTTACGTCGACACTTTCAGGCACAGTTTCATTTCAGATCGGAATTCCGGGAGCGCTGTCTGTCAGCGCCGAGCCAGCTCGAGCAGCGCCGCGCGCAGATCGGGGCGGGGGGCGGTGGCGTCGAGTTCCAGGAGGGCGGTTTCGGCGATCGCGGCGATGAGGAGGACGGCGACGGGGTGGGGGTCGGGCCAGCCGATCGCGGTCAGGTCCTCGGTGGCGATGTCGGCGGCCAGGGCGTTGCGGTGGGCGACTTCGCCGCCCAGGCCCGCATCGGTACGCGCCTGGACCAGCAGGGCTTTGGTGGCCGGGTCGGCCAGGCAACCGTCCAGGTAGACATCGATGCCGGTGCGCAGGCGTTCGGCGCCGGGTGGGAGGTCGGCGATAGCGCCCCGCACGCGGGCGAAGAGGGTGTCGTGGAACTCGCGGTGCAGGGCGAGGAGGTACTCCTCGCGGCTGGGCCAGTGCTGGTAGAAGCTGCCTTTGGCCATGCCCGCCCCGGCCGTGATGGCGTTGACCGACACCTTGCTCAGGTTCTCGCTGCCGAGCAGGGCGCGGCCCGCGTCCAGCAGGGCGCGACGCCCGGGCTCCGGAGATCTCATCGGTTCACCTCGCTGTGCGCACGCAGAAACGGTGTCACCGTATCGAGGAACAGCTGTGGCGCCTCGCAGAAGGGTTCGTGCCGGGTGGGAAGGACCGCGACCTCGGCGTGCGGCAGGGCTGCCGCGAGACCGCGCCGGTTGAGCACCCACGGATTGATCGGATCGTTGCGGCCCCACACCACCTGAACCGGGGTCTGGATCGGCAACGGGCCGTTCGCGGCCAGGTCGAGATCGGGGTCGGCGATGGTCGCCCAGAGCCTGCGGTACACCGTCAGCCGCTGCGGGTCGTCGCGCACCCGGCGTGCGCGTTCGAAGACCGGGCGTATGGCGCCGCGACCGGGCGGCCCGAGGTAGAGGCGCGCGGCGGGCCCTACCGTGCGCGCGGCGACAACGTGCGCCGACATGAACCGCGACATCGTCCGCACGACAAGGCCATGGGGCACGAACCCGGCCGGTTGCACGAGCACAGCGGCACGCACATGCTCGGGTTCGCGTTCGGCCAGCCGCGCGGCGGCATACCCGCCGACACTGTTACCGAGCACGACGACGGACCCGAAACCGTGCTCGGCCCGCAGTACTTCGAGAACGCGGCTCGCGATCATCGGCAGCACCGGCGTTCGCAGAGCCGCAGGGTCGGACACCGTCGAATCACCGAATCCGGGCCAATCGAGCGCGGCCACCGGCCACTGCTCACCCAACGCAGGCAAGACGGCGGCGAAATCACGATGGTCACCCGGATTGGCATGCAGGAGAAGCAATCCCGTCCGCCCACCCGGATCGCCCCCACTCAGATGCACGACCACTGTGCCGAACCTGGTCTCGACGGATACCCGCATGATCCCCTCCGATCGCTCGACACCAGCGTAGGAATGACCGACCGGTCGGTCAAGGGCTTCCGCGTCAGTCGTGCAGATACTTGTGGACGAGCATCACGGCCATGGAACCCTCGCCGACAGCGGCGGCTACCCGGTGGCCGGTGAAGGCGCGGACGTCGCCGGCGGCGAAGACGCCGGGGACGGTGGTTTCCAGGTGCAGGGGTGGGCGGGGGAGCGGCCAGGGGGAGGAATCGCCGACGACGGTGGCGATGTCAGGGCCGGTGAGGAGGTAGCCCTTGGCGTCGCGGGCGAAAGCGGGGCCGAGCCACGTGGTGGCGGGGTCGGCGCCGATGAAGGCGAACAGCCAAGTGGCGGGGACTTCTTCCAGTGCGCCGGTGCTGCGGGTGTGCAGGGTGAGGCGTTCGAGATGGGTGTTGCCCGCGGCGGCCGCGATCTCGGTGTCGAGGCGGACCTCGATGCGCGGGTTCGCCTCGATCTGCTCGATGAGATAGGCCGACATCTCGGCGGCCGGCGACGAGCCGCGGATCAGCATGATCACCCGGGCCGCACTCTCGGCGAAGTAGATCGCCGCCTGCCCGGCCGAGTTCGCGCCGCCGACGATGTACACCACGGACCCCGCGCACAGCGGTGCCTCGGTGAGCGCCGAGAAGTAGTACACGCAATCTGTGCTCGTCGTGCGAGGTAGAGGCCATTTTTCGAGGGTAGTCCCGGCCGCTGCGACGTCCGGGGAAGCACGACGTCGAGCATGTCGGCGTGGGTGGTGCCGCCCGGCCGATCACGGCGGTCGCCGAGAGATGAGATCGCCGCTGCCGCTTGTCGCCTGGCGGCCGATTGTGCATACTCGGCTGATGACGACAAGTGGAAAGGGCGTCCTCCGCCCGGGCCGTTGAGCCCCTCGCCGGTCCTGGAACCGGCTTCCTGTTCGCTCGATTCCCGCCTCGCCCTCTGGTCACGTGTGCGCGAGTTCGCCGTCCCACCGACGATGATCGATGCGGCCACCGCTCGGCGCGGTGTCGGTGATTGGGTGGGGGCTTGCGCTGCGGCACACGTCGACGCCGATATCGATCTGCGTGCGCTGGCCCGGAAACACGGCCGCGAACTCGCCGCTCGGGTGCGTACCGACCTGCGATATCTGGCCCCGGACCTGCTGCGCTGGCACCTGCCGAGAGTCGCACCCGACGGATTGCTCCGGCCGGGCCTGACGCTGGCATTGGCTCGATACGCGATTGAAACATCCAGTGGCCGAGACGGATTCGTGCATCTGGTGGTGCGGACAGCACCGGCGTGGGCCGACGCCGGTCAGCGCATCAGTCTCGCCATATGGGACGGCTCCGACACCGGGTCGAGCCTGCACCCGCACCCGCGACCGAACCGGCGCTACCGGCTCGACCTGCACCGCCACCTCTGGGACGCCCGCCGGGCCGGGGAACTGGGGATGCGGTGCGGGGCATCGCCGGGTGATCCGGGTGTCGCGGCAAGATTCGTCGCCGGCGCGACCTCGCCCGCCGATCGAGGGCTGATCGAAACCGTGCCGACGAATTGTGCGGTCGAGCAGTGGGCCGCCGAGGCAGTCCGGCTGCTTCGCGCCGAGCAGCGACCGATGGCGTCACATGCCGAGAACGCTTCGGCACAGCCGCTTTCCGCGGGCGCGGCACGAGCGGCGTCCCAGCGGGTACTGGTCCGATTCGGTGCTCGACGGCATGTGGTGCTGGAGGCGGAACCCGCACCGACAGCATCGGGAGAACCAGCGCCGGGGTGGGGTCCGGTCGTGCGAATCGTGACGGACCACCCGCGCGGCCGGCTGACCGCCTTGCCGATCCTGCCCGATGCCGCCACCTGGACGCTTCCCGACCTGGACCTCCTGCGCGCCGGTGCCATCACAGCCGACCGGCTCCACCCGCTGGTCGCCGAGGCCCTCGTCCCGATGGCGGATCGATCCCCTACCCGAACGCGAACCTCGCCCCCACGAACACACCTCGTCGAATGCCGAGGTGAGACGCATCGGATCGGCTTGGTGAACGGGACGCTCAGCGCGCTCGACCACGACCCGGCCGAGGTCGAGCGCGAGGAACTCCTGGTGGCTCTGACCGGTGTCGCCCTGCCGTGCCTGCGCGTGATCGATGCGGCGCATCGCCGACCCGACTGGATCGACGGTGTCCGTGAACGTCTCGACCACGGCGACACCGCCGGAGCCCTGACCGAGGTCGAGGACCTGCTCGGCCCGGGTGCCGTGCTGCGGGACGGACCGTTGCGCGACGCCCTCGACCGGGCGGCACGCCGCCGGATCACCTACGGCCTGTATCGGTCCGAGATCTTCGCGGGTCTCGGCAAGGACGCCCCGCGCACCCTCGCCGACCGCCTGCAACGGGCAGGGCTGCGCCACGGACGTGACCGCAAACTCCTCCAGCGCCTGGCCCGCCACGACAACCGCCACGTCCTTTCCTGACCCTGCCGCCGGGCTCACCGGCGCGCAGTGAACCCATCAGGCACCCGAACCCTCGCACCCCCAAGGTGATTCATGACTGTGCACTTTTCCGATCTGTCCACGCAGTACGTCGCCACCTTCCCGGCCCCGATGCCCGATCCGGCATCACCCGACCGCCGAGGTGAATCGACCGCACCCCGACCGCACACTGCCCAACTCGATGTCGCCGACGAACTCCTGAACCTGCTCGGCCGCACCACCACCGAACCACGCCGCAATCCGCAACTCGAGGCACTCACCCTGGCCGTCGCCGCCGATCTGCCGGTGCTGCTGTGGGGTGAACCAGGGATCGGCAAGACCGCCGCGCTCACCCAGCTCGCCGAATCCCTCGACCTGCCACTCACCACCGTCATCGCGAGCGTGCACGAGCCCTCGGACTTCTCGGGTCTGCCGATTCCCGGCGCCGACCCGGCCGTCGACGGTGTCCCCATGGCACCGCCGGACTGGGCGGTGCAGCTCGCCCAGGCCGGCCGCGGGCTGCTGTTCCTGGACGAATTGTCCACCGCCCCACCGGCCGTGCAGGCGGCGCTGCTGCGGCTGGTGCTCGAACGGCGGGTCGGTGCGTTGCGGCTACCTCCGGGGGTGCGCATCGTCGCGGCGGCGAACCCTAGGTCGTCCGCCGCCGACGGCTGGGAACTCAGCCCGCCACTGGCCAACCGTTTCGTACATCTGCACTGGACCCACGACCCGGAGGTGGTCGTACGTGGTCTGGGCGGCACCTGGCCGAAGGCGGAGCTGCCGCGGCTGGACTCCGAAAAGCTGCCGGAGGCAGTCGCTTTCGCGCGCAGATCGGTGTGTGCGCTCCTCACCGCACGCCCCGCCCTCGCACACCAGCTGCCCACGACCGAAACACGGCGGGGCGGGGCGTGGGCCTCACCGCGCAGCTGGGAGATGACGATGCGGCTGATCGCGTTCGCCACCGCAGCGGGCGCCGACCGCGAGGTCCTCGCACAGCTGATCCGCGGCACCGTCGGTGACGGACCCGGATTCGAACTGCTCACCAGCATGGACCGGATGGACCTGCCCGACCCGGAAATCCTGCTCGCCGACCCGGCGGCCGCCGACCTGCCCGAGCGAGGCGATCTGCGCCAGGTGGTCCTGGACGGCGTCGTCGCCGCCGTCCGCAACCACCCGAACCGGGCGCGATGGGACGCGGCTTGGGCACTGCTGGTGCGGGCCGTCCGGACCGGTGCCCCGGACCTGGTGGTCGTGCCCGCCACCACCCTGGCCACCCTGCGCCGCGACGACTGGGTGGTGCCCGCCGCGATCGAGGAACTCGCGGGCGTGGTGTCGATCTCGCAACGCGCGGACCGGGCGGCCGCCCGCGTCGCGGCGAAGGTGAGCCGATGAGCTTCGACATCGACAAGCTCTACGCCGCCCGCCTGCACGCGGTCCGGGCCCGGCCCTACCTGGCGACCGCGCTGTTCGCCCTGCACATCGTCGAATCGCGGCAGGTGCCGACGATGGGCGTCGACCGGTTCTGGCGGTGTTATGTCGCACCGGGTTTCGTCGACCGCACACCGGTCGAGGAATTGGCCTCGGTGTTGGTTCACGAGGTCTCGCACCTGTTGCGCGAACACCACGAGCGCGGCGAACGTTTCGCCCGAGCGCACAATCTGGACGGACCGGCCGAGCAACTGCGCCGCAATATCGCCGCCGACGCCGAGATCAACGACGACGCCTTCGGCGACGGCCTCGTCGTGCCCGAGGGCGCGGTCACGCCCGCACGGTTGGGGTTGGCCGAGGGTGAACTGATGGAGGAATATCTGCGGCAGTTCCGCCTCGGTCGCCTTACCGAGGGCATGGCCTGGCTCGACTGCGGCAGCGGCGCCGACGGGGCGGACCGCCCCTGGGATCTCGGCCCCGACGGCGCCGACGGGCTCGACACCCAGGAACGCGACGCGGTGCGCTTCCGCGTCGCCCAGGCCATCATCGGCCGACCAGGCGACGCACCCGCGGGCTGGCGGCGCTGGGCGAAGGAGGCGCTGCACCCACCGCAGCCGTGGCGTGATCTGCTCGGCGCGGCCCTGCGCTCGGCGGCGACCGCGGCGGGCGCGGGTGCCGACTACCGGTACGGGCGACCGGCCAGGCGTGCGGCGAGCCTGCCGGGGGTGGTGCTGCCGAGTCTGCGCCGGACACCGCCACGGGTCGGGGTCGTCATCGATACGTCGGGGTCGGTCAGTGACGACGAATTGGGCAGTGCCCTACTGGAAGTCGCCGCGATCACCCGCACCCTCGGTGGCCGCCACGACCTGCTCACCGTGTGGTCGTGCGACGCGGCCGCCCGCATCGCCGACCCGGTGTGCCGCGCCGAGGGAATCACCCTCATCGGAGGCGGCGGCACCGACCTGCGGACCGGATTCACCCGCGCCCTGCGCACCCGACCGGACGTCCTCGTCGCGCTGACCGACGGCCAGACACCGTGGCCGTCGGCGCGCCCGTCCTGTCGAACCGTCGTCGGCCTGTTCCGCCGCGAACATGCTGTGTCGGAGAACGATCCGTACTACGTGCCCGACCGACCGCCCGCGTGGGCCAGAGTGGTCCGGATCGGCTGAGGGCATCGCTCGGTGTCGCCGCCCGCCTGCCCGTGACGAGTCCTCGATCAGGCGGTGCGGCGTGCCCGGATCGGCGAGACCAGCATGAACAGCCCGGTGAACAACAGGGCCGCGAGCGGTATCAGCGGGAGGTAGGAGACCCACACGATCGGGTCGGGCAGTGACAGCGCCACGATCGTGGCGAGCACGGCGAGCGTGAACACCACCCCCGACCAGCGATGCACCTGCCGCGCCCGCCCGATGACCGGGCTTCGCCGACCGCGCACGTACATCCACGCACCGGAAACGAAGAGCCCGGCGAGCGGGGCCAGCGGCAGGTAAGACACCCACTGCGGACCGCGCAAGGCAAGCACGAGCACGGTGACGACCAGCGTGGCGAGAAAGATGACGGCGATCAGCCGGTGCGCCCGGCGAACCCTGGCGGTTGTGTTCATGGGGACGACATTTCCACGCCTGGATCACCGGAGCTTCTCGATTCCTGATCGCTTCGGCACCCAGCGTCGGCTGTGTCACACATCACAGTTGCGTAGCAATTCGGGTCAGAACCTTTTCGCGAGCTTGGGTAAGTCTTTACTATTGATCCCGGCCCGTTTCCGAGGGCTCTTCTCGCAGCTCAGTGTCTGTTGCCAGTGCATGTTCGACCGATGAACCGGACGCCTCACCGCTCCGGCGAAGGAGAATGATGGCTACCGTCAATGGTTCCGATGTTGTGAATTCTGCGCTGCCGCACACTGTTACGGCCATTCGGCGCGTCACGGCGGCGGGGCGGTGTGTCCCGGCTCACCGATAGCGAATTGCTGTGGGCCACAACACGATGGCGGCAAGATTATGGCCACTCCCACTGTTGTTGCGGCACACTGGTTTTGCCAAATCTTTACCAATAGATTGATCACCTATGCCATTCCTTCCCGGTTCGCCGTCGCACCGGGGTTCCCTGCGCGAAGGAGAGACATGTCCGTAGATCAAGATCTCGCTCCGCCCGAGCCCGAGGTCGCGCCGCTACCCGAAAACCCGTCCCGCCCACCGCGGTTGCAGAACATAGTGCGTCACGATCTGCCCGCCTCCATTGTCGTCTTCCTGGTCGCGTTGCCGTTGTCGCTCGGCATCGCGGTCGCCTCCGGCGCGCCGGTCGCCGCCGGACTCGTTGCCGCCGTGATCGGCGGTATCGTCGCCGGTTCGCTCGGCGGTTCGGTCCTGCAGGTCAGTGGTCCCGCCGCCGGACTCACCGTTGTCGTTGCCGAATCTATTACCCAGTTCGGCTGGCGGACAACCTGTTTCATCGTCGCCGCCGCCGGTGTGCTGCAGATCCTGTTCGGGCTGAGCCGGATCGCGCGCGCCGCCCTCGCCGTGGCACCCGTCGTGGTACACGCGATGCTCGCGGGTATCGGAATCACCATCGCGCTGCAGCAGATCCACGTGCTGCTCGGTGGTTCCTCGCACAGCAGCGCATGGCGCAATCTCGTCGAACTGCCCGGTCAGCTGCTGTCCGTGCACGGCGGCGGCGCCCTCGTCGGCGCCGTGGTGATCGCGGTGATGCTCGGCTGGAAGTACGTCCCACCGGCCCTGCGCGCGGTGCCCGGCCCGCTCGTCGCGGTGGTCGTCGGCACACTGATCTCGTTCCTGTTCACCGACATCGACCGCATCGTCCTCGACGGCTCGATCTTCGACGCCCTGCAACTGCCGCAGCTGCCCTCGGGTAACTGGGCGGGCGTGGCCATGATGGTGCTCACCATCGCGCTCATCGCCAGCGTGGAAAGCCTGCTCTCGGCGGTCGCCGTCGACAAGATGCACACCGGTCCGCGCACCGATTTCGACCGTGAACTCGTCGGCCAGGGCTCGGCGAACGTGCTCTCGGGCCTGGTCGGCGGCCTGCCGATCACCGGTGTGATCGTGCGCAGTTCGGCCAATGTGGCCGCGGGCGCGCGCTCGCGAGCCTCGGCGATCATGCACGGTGTCTGGGTGCTGGTGTTCTCCGTGGCACTGGTCGGGCTGGTCGAGCAGATCCCGATGGCCGCGCTGGCCGGTCTGCTCATCGTGATCGGCATCCAGCTGGTGAAGATCGCTCACATCCGGTCCGCCAAACGTACCGGTGACCTGCTGATCTACCTCGTCACGGTGCTCGGCGTCGTATTCCTGAACCTGCTGGAGGGCGTGCTGCTCGGGCTCGGGCTCGCCTTCGCGCTGCTGCTGTGGCGAGTGGTGCGGGTGCAGGTGAGCGCGGTGCCGGTGGGGGCGCGCTGGCTGGTCCGCATCGACGGATCGTGCACCTTCCTCGCACTGCCCAAGCTGTCCTCCGAACTGGCCAAGGTGCCCGCCGGTGCCGAGGTGACGGTGGAGATGACCGTCGACTTCCTCGACCACGCCGCCTTCGAGGCCATCGAGGACTGGCAGCGTCAGCTGGAAAGTTCCGGCGGCCGTGTCGATTTCGTGGAGATCGGCAGTGCGCGGATGGCCGGTGCCGACGCGGCGCCGCCCGCCCGCGGCTTCGGGCGGCAGGTGTGGGACGAGTTCCTCGGACCGTGGCGCCACCGCGCCTCCGGTGGCGACGCGCTGCGGGCCGGTGTGTCGGCCTTCCATCGCAGCCACGCCCACGTGGTGCGGCCGCACCTGGACGGGCTGCGTGACCGGCAGGACCCCGACTCGTTCTTCCTCACCTGCGCCGATTCACGGATCGTGCCCAACGTGATCACCTCCAGCGGTCCCGGCGACCTGTTCACCGTGCGCAACGTGGGCAATCTGGTGCCGATTACCGGCGACCACTCCGTCGAGGCGGCACTGGCGTTCGCGCTGGACGAACTCGCGGTGCGCTCGGTGGTGGTGTGCGGGCACTCCGCCTGCGGGGCGATGAAGGCGGTCTACACCGGCGCCGACGCCGAGGGCGGGCTCAGTTCCTGGCTCGCGCACGCCGAAGCCAGCCTGGAGCGGTTCCGCGCGGGTCATCCGGTGGTCCGGGCGGCCAGGGCGGCGGGCTTCGACGAGGTCGACCAGCTCAGCATGGTGAACGTGGCCGTACAGGTCGAAACGCTGCGTCGTCATCCCGCGGTGCGGCGTGCCGTCGAGGAGCGCGGGCTGGTCGTGTCGGGGCTGTTCTTCGACATCGCCGGTGCCCGGGTGCTCGAGGTGACCGCCGACGGCGTCCGGACCATCGACGGTGACCTCGGCGTCGGACTGTGACCGGCCGGCGGTCGGCTCGTTAGGCTGAGACAATGACCAGCGAGCCGACCGCCGACCGCGCCGAATCCGACACCGTGGCCACCGCCTCCGGCTCGCCCGGACGGTGGGACGCGATCAAGGATCGCGGGCGCGCCTTCCGGGAAGGCATTGCCGCCCGCCCTATCCTGAACGCCGGCTACCGCGTCGCCGTCGGCGTGATCGGTGGGTTGGTGCTGATCGTCGGGATCATCACGATCCCGTACCCGGGACCTGGCTGGGCGCTCGTGTTCGCGGGCTTCGGCATCCTGGCCACCGAGTTCATGTGGGCACACCACACCCTCACCTGGGTGCGTGGCAAGTACCGGATCGTCATGGACTGGTACACCTCACGCGGCTGGGTGATCAAGACACTCGGCGCGGTCGCCACCTTCGCCCTCGTCGTCGTGACGTTGTGGCTGCTCGGCACATATTCGATGGTCGGCGGGTGGATCGGAGTCGATTGGCCATGGTTGCGCAGTCCCCTGATGTCGTGAGCACGGCCCCCGGCCGCGCGCTCACCGATCCCGCCTGGATATCGGCCAGGATCACCGAGATGAGCCGCTCGTGGGGCACCGAGACCCGGCGCGTCGGCGGCGCCCTGTGGTGGTGCATGGTCGCCTCGGCGCTGGTCGAGCCCATCACCTCCGCCTACGCGAAGGGCTATCCGGCCCCGCTGGCCGACCTCGACGAACTCGAGTGCGAGATCCGCCCGGACGGAGGAGTCGAGCGAGTGCGGTTCCGCGCCTTCGCTCCCGCCGCGTCGGGTGCCGCCTGCGAAGCCGTGCGACGGCCGTCCCCCGGCGACACCGCTGTCGGTGCCGCTTTGCGCGAGACGCTGGCAGTCGTGATCCCGCAGGTAGCGGCGGTTTCCGGGGCGGCGGTGCCCGCCCTGTGGGCGATCGTCACCGACGCCATCGGCAACCGGGCCCTCGACGCGGGCGCCCGGGCAGTGGGCGAACAGCTCGCCGCCGAGGTCGGTTCCCGGCTACCCGCCCCACGCTTCGTCACCCTCGCCGACCGCACGTTCGTCAAGCGGATCTCGTGCTGCCTGGTCTACGAGGTCCCCACCTGCACCATGTGCACCAGTTGCCCCAAACGCCCACCCGCCGAGCGCACGGCCTTGCTGTCGCAAGCCTGATCCCCGGGATCCATCCCACCCCCAGTAGAGTTGGGCGCGGTGCGGGGATGGCCCGCACCGCTGTGGGGTCCGCCCCACAGAACGCGACGTCAAGGAGAGCATTCCCGTGACCACCTCTGCACCGATCAGCCCAGTCGCGCTCGTCACCGTGCCGGCCGGGACTACCGCGGGCGCGGCGGTGCGGGAAGCGGGTCTGCCGACCAAGGGCCCCGACACCGTCGTCGTCGTGCGCGATGCCGAGGGCGCCCTCAAGGACCTGTCCTGGGTTCCCGAGGAAGACGCCGAGGTCGAGCCCGTCGCCGCGAACACCGAGGACGGGCGCAGCGTGATCCGGCACTCGGCCGCGCATGTGCTCGCCCAGGCGGTGCAGCAGGAGTTCCCCGAGGCAAAACTGGGCATCGGTCCGCCGATCAAGGACGGCTTCTACTACGACTTCCGCGTCGAGCGGCCGTTCACCCCCGAGGATCTGGCCAAGCTGGAATCGCGGATGAAGAAGATCATCAAAGGCGCGCAACGCTTTTCGCGCCGTGTGGTCGAGGTGGAGGACGCGCGCGTCGAACTGGCCGGTGAGCCGTTCAAGCTCGAACTCATCAGCGACAAGTCCGGCATCGACGACCCGGAGATCATGGAGGTCGGCGGCAACGAGCTGACCATCTACGACAACCTCGACCCGCGCACCGGTGAGAAGCTGTGGGGTGACCTGTGCCGCGGCCCGCACATCCCCACCACCAAGTTCATCCCCGCCTTCAAGCTCACCCGTTCCTCGGCCGCGTACTGGCGTGGTGACCAGGACCGCGAAGACCTGCAGCGCATCTACGGCACCGCCTGGGAATCGACCGAGGCGATGGACGAATACCTGCACCTGCTGGCCGAGGCCGAGCGCCGCGACCACCGCAAGCTGGGCCTCGAACTCGACCTGTTCTCCTTCCCCGACGAGCTCGGCTCGGGCCTGCCGGTGTTCCACCCCAAGGGCGGCATCATCCGCAAGGAGATGGAGGAGTACTCGCGCCAGCGCCACATCGACGCGGGCTACGAGTTCGTCAACACCCCGCACATCACCAAGGGCGCGCTGTTCGAGACCTCCGGCCACCTGGACTGGTACCGCGACGGCATGTTCCCGGCCATGCACCTGGACGCCGAACTCGACGACGACGGCACCGTGCGCAAGCCCGGCCAGGACTACTACGTCAAGCCGATGAACTGCCCGATGCACAATCTGATCTTCCGGGCGCGTGGCCGTTCCTACCGTGAACTGCCGCTGCGCATGTTCGAGTTCGGGTCGGTGTACCGCTACGAGAAGTCCGGCGTGATCCACGGCCTGACCCGCGTGCGTGGCATGACCCAGGACGACGCCCACATCTACTGCACCAAAGAGCAGATGCACGGCGAACTGACCACCACCTTGAACTTCGTGCTGTCGCTGCTCAAGGACTACGGTCTCGACGACTTCTACCTGGAGCTGTCGACCAAGGACCCGAAGAAGTTCGTCGGCTCCGACGAGCTGTGGGAAGAGGCCACCGAAACCCTGTCGAAGGTGGCGTCGGCCTCGGGTCTCGAGCTGGTCCCCGATCCGGGCGGCGCCGCGTTCTACGGCCCGAAGATCTCGGTGCAGGCCAAGGACGCGCTTGGCCGTACCTGGCAGATGTCGACCATCCAGCTCGACTTCAACCTGCCCGAACGCTTCAACCTCGAATACACCGCCTCCGACGGCACCAAGCAGCGCCCGGTGATGATCCACCGTGCCCTCTTCGGTTCCATCGAGCGGTTCTTCGGTGTGCTCACCGAGCACTACGCCGGTGCGTTCCCCGCGTGGCTCTCCCCGGTGCAGGTCGTCGGCATCCCGGTGGCGGAAAACTTTGTGCCCCACTTGGATTCGGTGATCGAGCAGCTGGCCGACGCCGGTGTGCGCGCCCAGGTGGACCGCAGCGACGACCGCATGCAGAAGAAGATCTTCAACCAGACCGCGCAGAAGGTGCCGTTCATGCTGCTGGCCGGTGCCCGTGACGTGGAGTCCGGCGCGGTGAGCTTCCGGTTCCGCGACGGCACCCAGGTCAACGGCGTGCCCGTCGACGACGCGGTGGCCACCATCGTGGCCTGGGTCGGCAACCGGGAGAACGCCTCGCCGACCGCGGAGGGCTTCGAGATCGTCAAGGCGAGCTCATGAGCGAGCAGGCCGAGGCGTCGGCGGGCTCCATCGTCGACGCCGGGGCGGGCAGGCCCGACCGGTTGCAGCGGATCTGGACGCCCTACCGGATGTCCTACATCACCGGCGAGGTGAAGCCCAAGGACGCCACCGGGCACCCGTTCACCGACATCCCCAAGATGTCGGACGAGGACGGGCTCATCATCGCCCGCGGTGAGCAGGTGTACGCCGTGCTCAACTTGTACCCGTACAACCCAGGGCACATGATGGTGGTGCCGTACCGCCGGGTAGCCGACCTGGAAGATCTCACGCCCGCCGAGAGCGCGGAACTGATGTCGTTCACCCAGCAGGCCATCCGCGTGATGAAACGGGTCTCCCGGCCCGCCGGATTCAACGTGGGCCTCAACCTGGGCGGGGTGGCCGGTGGTTCGCTCGCCGACCACCTGCACCAGCACATCGTTCCGCGCTGGGGCGGGGATGCGAACTTCATCACCGTGGTCGGCGGGGTGAAGGTGATGCCTCAGTTGTTGCGTGAGACGCGGCAATTGCTGGCGGAGGCATGGGAGGCGTAGATGTGTGATCATCGCGGAGCCGCGCACATCGCAGCCGATCGGGTGCGGGTGCCCCGCATGGCGCAGGAGGAATAGGACACCGTGCTCAGCTTCTTCGGGCGGCAGACGTTTGCCAAAGCGACTGCGCCGCTGGGCAAAGCGCTCGTCAAGACCGGGCTCACCCCCGACACGATGACCCTCATCGGCACCGCCGCGACGATCGTCGCGGCGGTGACGCTGTTTCCCAGCGGTCACCTGTTCTGGGGGACGATGGTCATCTGGCTGTTCGTCATGTTCGACATGCTCGACGGTGCGATGGCGCGCGCCCGCGGCGGCGGCACGAAGTACGGCGCGGTCCTCGACGCCACCTGTGACCGGGTGGCCGACGGCGCGATCTTCGCCGGCCTGGCCTGGTGGGCGGTCTACCACGAGCACAGCAAGCAGCTGTTCGTCGCCACGCTGATCGTGCTCGTCACCTCGCAGGTGATCTCGTACGCCAAGGCGCGGGCCGAGGCCAGCGGTCTGTCGGCCGACGGCGGGATCATCGAACGGCCCGACCGGCTGGTGATCGTGCTCGTCGGCGCCGGGCTCACCGGAATCGGCGGGCACTGGGGCATCGGCTGGCTTACCTGGGCGGTGTACGTGGCCATGTGGGTGCTGGCGGTGCTCAGCACCGTCACCGTGTTCCAGCGGGTCCTTGCGGTGCGCAACTCGCCGGGCGCGCGCACGGTGATCCCGCCCGCGCCGCAACAACAGGCAGGGGAGACGGCGTCGTGACCATCAGCGAACGGCTCAGCGACTGGGGCTACGCGGCGGGGTGGCGGCTGGTCCGTTCGGCACCGGAATCGTTGGCGCGCAAGGCTTTCGACTTCGGCGCCGACCGTGCGACCAAGGACGGCGGACCGCGGCAGCTGCGCCGCAACCTGGCCCGGGTGCTCGGTGTAGCACCGGCCGAGGTTCCCGACGACCTGATGCGGGCGAGCATGCGTTCCTATGCCCGGTACTGGCGTGAGGCGTTCCGGCTGCCGAGCATGGACCACAGCACCATCGACTACTACGTCCACGGCCTGGAAAACGTCGACGCCGGCCTCGAAGCCGGGCGCGGCGTCATCTTCGTCCTGCCGCATTCCGGCAACTGGGACATGGCCGGGGTGTGGCTGGTCCAGCACTACGACACCTTCACCACCGTCGCCGAACGGCTGAAGCCCGAATCGCTGTTCGAACGGTTCGTGGCCTACCGCGAGAGCCTCGGCTTCGAGGTGTTCCCGCTGACCGGCGGAGAACAGCCACCGTTCGTGCCGCTGACTGAACGGTTGCGGCAGAACCGGATCGTGTGCCTGATGGGTGAACGTGACCTCACCGGCCGCGGTGTGCCGGTGAACTTCTTCGGTGAACGCACCTGGATGCCCGCGGGTGCGGCCAAACTCGCCATCGAGACCGGCGCCGCGCTGATGCCGGTGCACGCCTGGTTCACCACCGAGGCCGACGGCACCGAAGGCTGGGGCTTGAAAGCCGGTGCGCCGCTGGACGTCTCGGGTGGCGTGGCCGCCACGACCCAGCTGCTCGCCGACGAATTCGCGGCGAACATCGCCCGCCACCCGGCCGACTGGCACATGCTCCAGCCCCTGTGGGAAGCCGATCTGTCGCCGGAACGACTGGCCCGGATCGCCGCGGCCAAGGCAGGTGACGTGCGGTGAAGATCGGCATGGTCTGCCCGTACTCCTTCGACGTGCCCGGCGGCGTGCAGGCGCACGTGGTCGAGCTGGCGCGGGTGTTCATCGAGCGTGGGCACCGGGTGAGCGTGCTCGCGCCCGCGTCCGACGACACGCCGTTGCCCGACTTCGTCGTCTCGGCCGGTCGTGCCGTCGCCATTCCCTACAACGGGTCGGTGGCGCGACTGTCGTTCGGGCCGATGGCCTACACGCGCATCCGCCGCTGGATCGACAGCAACGACTTCGACGTGCTGCACATCCACGAACCCAACGCGCCGAGCCTGTCGATGCTGGCGCTCAAGATCGCCGAGGGCCCCATCGTGGCGACCTTCCACACCTCGACCACGAAGTCGTTGGTGCTCAGCACTTTTCAGGGTGTGCTCCGCCCGTACCACGAGAAGATCAGCGGGCGGATCGCGGTGTCGGAGCTGGCCAGGCGCTGGCAGGTGGAGGCGCTCGGGTCGGATGCGGTGGAGATCCCCAACGGGGTCGATGTGTCGGCGTTCGCGCGCGGCCCACTGCTCGACGGCTACCCGCGCGCGGGCAGGACGGTGCTGTTCCTCGGCCGCTACGACGAACCGCGCAAGGGTATGGACGTGCTGCTCGCCGCCTTGCCCGCGCTCGTCGAACGCCATCCCGACGTGGAGATCCTGATCGTCGGGCGCGGCGACGAGGACAGGTTGCGCCGCGAGGCGGGCCCCCACGCCGGGCACCTGCGTTTCCTCGGTCAGGTCTCCGACGCGGAGAAGGCCGCCGCGCTGCGCAGCGCCGACGTGTACGTGGCGCCGAACCTGGGCGGGGAGAGCTTCGGCATCATCCTCATCGAGGCCATGGCGGCGGGCACGCCGGTCGTGGCCAGCGAACTCGACGCCTTCCGCCGCGTACTGCGCGACGGCAGCGCCGGTCTGCTCACCCCCGTGGGTGACGCGGACGCGCTGGCCGAGGCCATCGACACCCTGCTCACCGACGACGACACCCGCGACCGGTTGGTGCGCACCGCCACCCAGGTGGTCGCCGCCTACGACTGGCCGGTGGTGGCCGAACAGATCCTGCGCGTGTACGAGACCGTCACCGTCGGCGACAACGGGGTGCGGGCCGCCGGATGATCACCTTCTCCGCGACCGCGATCCTCGTTCTCGGCCTGATCGCCCTGTTTGTGCTCGCGCTCGGTGTGTGGGCGGCGTCCACCGCCAACCGGCTCGACCGACTGCACGTGCGCTCGGACCGGTCCTGGCAGGCCCTCGACGCGGCACTGGCCCGGCGCGCGGTGGTCGCGCGCGCGGTCGCCATGGCCATCGCGGGCCCGGCGAGTACCGATCCGCTGCGATCCGAGCGGGCCGGACAGCTCGCCGCCCTGGCCGACTGGGCCGAACGCGCCGATCGGGGCGATCGCGAGACCATCGAGAACCAGCTCTCGGCCGCGCTGTCGACGGTCGACATCGGTCAGCTGCGACCCCAGCTCGTCGCCGAACTGGCCGACGCCGAGGCCAGGGTGCTCATCGCGCGCCGGTTCCACAACGACGCCGTGCGCGACACCCTCGCCCTGCGCACCCGTCGGCCGGTGCGCTGGTTGCACCTCGGCGGTACCGCGCCGCTGCCGACCTATTTCGAGATCACCGAGCGCGCGACACCGGCCGCGTCCACCGGGCTCGAGGTGCACACCACCCGTACCTCGGCGCGTGTGGTGCTGCTCGACGAACAGGACCGGGTGCTGCTGCTGCGCGGGCACGACCCGATGGTTCCCGAGGTGGCGTTCTGGTTCACCGTCGGCGGCGGCGTGGAACCGGGGGAGACCCTGCGCGAAACGGCGGTCCGCGAGGTGTACGAGGAGACCGGGCAGCGGATCGACCCGGCCGCGTTGCGTGGTCCGCTGTGGCGGCGGGTCGCGGTGTTCCCGTTCAACGGTGAACTCATCCGCTCCGAAGAGCTGTTCTTCGTCCTGCGGGCCCCCAATTTCGCCTGGCGGCCCGCCGACCTCACCGCGCTGGAACGGCGCACCATCACCGACCACCGGTGGTGCACGCCCGCCGACATCCGCGCCCTCGACGCCACCGGCGAGGCCGTGTACCCGTACCACCTCGACGAGTTGCTCGCCGAGGCGATCGGCGCCGCCGGCGACGACACCGAACCGGTGGTCCGGTCCATTCGCTGATCCGGGCCGTGTGTGTCGCCTCACGCCGCGCGGTCCGCAGCCGGTCCAGATGCGGCGGTCGGCGGTATCGGCCCAGGTCGCGACCAGTCCAGTGGGCTCCGACTGGCTATGAACCCTGATTCGGCGGCCACCTAGAATCGCAGGAGACCACACAGTCTGCCCGTTAGGTGCACATGACCCAGGAGAATGCCGTGACTACGCCCGAGACCACATCAACCGTCGGCACCGCCCGCGTGAAGCGCGGCATGGCCGAGATGCTCAAGGGCGGTGTGATCATGGACGTGGTCACCCCGGAGCAGGCCAAGATCGCCGAGGACGCGGGCGCCGTCGCGGTCATGGCGCTCGAGCGGGTGCCCGCCGACATCCGCGCCCAGGGTGGCGTGTCCCGGATGAGCGACCCGGACATGATCGACGGCATCATCTCCGCGGTCTCCATCCCCGTGATGGCCAAGGCCCGCATCGGCCACTTCGTCGAGGCGCAGATTCTGCAGAGCCTCGGCGTGGACTACATCGACGAGTCCGAGGTCCTCACCCCCGCCGACTACGCCAACCACATCGACAAGTGGAACTTCACCGTCCCCTTCGTCTGTGGCGCCACCAACCTCGGTGAGGCCCTGCGCCGCATCACCGAGGGCGCGGCCATGATCCGCTCCAAGGGCGAGGCGGGCACCGGTGACGTCTCCAACGCCACCACCCACATGCGCACCATCCGCGCCGAGATCCGCCGCCTCACGTCCCTGTCCGAAGACGAGCTCTTCGTCGCCGCCAAGGAACTCCAGGCCCCCTACGAGCTGGTCCGCGAGGTCGCCCAGACCGGCAAGCTGCCCGTCGTCATGTTCACCGCGGGCGGCATCGCCACCCCCGCCGACGCCGCCATGATGATGCAGCTCGGCGCCGAAGGCGTCTTCGTCGGCTCCGGTATCTTCAAGTCCGGCAACCCCGAACAGCGCGCCGCCGCCATCGTCAAGGCCACCACCTTCTACGACGACCCCGACGTCCTGGCCAAGGTCTCCCGCGGCCTCGGCGAAGCCATGGTCGGCATCAACGTCGAAGAAATCCCCCAGCCCCACCGCCTCGCCGAGCGCGGCTGGTAATCGGTTCGGGGACAGCACAATCCGGTGGGCGGCGCATCACGCGCCGCCTACCGTTTTCTTCGAGACCCATTCTCGAGTCGCTTCTGTCTGCCGGTGGCGTCAGCCCAGGACGTTCCCGAAATCCCCGGCATAGCCGAGTATGAGGAGACGCTGGGTTGGGAGCGACTCGGCCAGCTCCGACCAACACGCCGCCTCCGGTGAGCCGTAGAGATCGGTCAGATCCGCGATCAGCGCGGCGACTTCCGGCGGGGTCGGTGCCGTTGGGCGGTCGAACCCGAGCAGTCTGGCCCCGATGCCGATCAGGCGGTACCCGTGGTCGGCCATCCGCCGGATGACCGCGTGATTGGCGAAGATGTCCCAATCCTCGCCGAAATACCCGTTCGGGATGCCCGCGATCGCGAGGTCGTCGCGGTGCACCGGCGCCCGTTGAACCAGGACGATACGGTCGAGTGCCACGTCGGGCGTGCGGTTCATCGTGGCCAGCGCGGCGAGGTCCTGGCTCGAGGTCGCCAAGGTGCCCTGCACGGACGACCACTCGACCCGCCGGTCCGGGTCGTCGAGGAGTGCGGCGATTCGGCCCGTCGTCGAGTTGTCGTACCGGTGCACCCCGACGGGATCCTCTTCGTCCGGCTCCTCATCCCAGTCGTCGTCGCTGAGCTGGAGGGTGGCGTGCACGCTTGTGTAGGCACATTGATACGGGTCGTCGAGAGTGCAGACGATACGGTCGCCGGGATGCCGGGCACGCGCCGCGTCGAGAGCCTCGAGGACATCGGCGAATCCGGCGATATCGTCCAGTTGGGCAATGGTGTTCGAGTCGAGCCGATCCTGCCGCACGGGATCGTGGTGCCCGAAGAGTGTGGTCTTCACCAGGAAATCCTGGCACGCGCGAATCTCGTTCGCCTGCTCGGCAATCCGTCGGTCTCCGCATCCCGTCGCCGGACAGAATCAGAGCTGGGCTCGACATGGCCTGGGCCACAGCGATTCTGTCTCTGACGAATTCGGTCGGAAGGCGACCCGAAGCAACGAACGCCTGAATCCGGCGGACGGTCGCGCGCCCGCACCTCGAGGTCCTGCTCGCAGGCTCGGGCTGGAGGGGGCGCCCCTTGCCCCTGGGATGCTGCCGAATGGGCGTACCGTACAGTCGGTCTGTGACCGTGCTCGACTTCTTCTTGCTGGTCGTCGCGGGATTCTTCACCGGGTTGATCGGGTTCGTCACCGGGATGGCGTCGATCGTTTCCTATCCGGCGTTGCTGGCTGTGGGGTTGCCGCCGGTGACGGCGAATGTGACCAATACCGTGGCGATGGTGGCCGTGGGGGTGGGGGCCACCGCCAATTCGGGGCGCGAACTCACGGGGCGGGGGCGCACGCTCGTGTGGTGGGCGGGCTTGTCGGCGCTGGGTGGGTTGCTCGGTGCGCTGGCGTTGTTGGTGGCGCCCGAGGGGACCTTCGAGGTGGTGGTGCCGTTCCTGGTCGCGGCGGCGTCGATCGCGTTGCTGGTGCAGCCGGTGGTTCGCAAGCATGTGGGGGAGCTCAGCGCGCCGTGGATCGTGCCGTTGGGGATCCTGCTGATCTCGGTGTACGGCGGGTACTTCGGGGCCGGTGCGGGCGTGATCTATCTGTCGATGATGCTGCTGTGCACCTCCGAATCCGTGTGGAGCGCATCGGTGCTCAAGAGCTTCCTGCTCGGCATCGCCAATCTGGTCGCGGCTCTCGGCTTCGCGATGTTCGGGCCGGTGCACTGGTTCGCGGCGCTCGGGCTGGCGATGGGGGCGCTCGTCGGTGGGTGGTGCGGGCCGCCGGTGGTGAAGGTGATCCCGCCGAACCTGCTGCGGGTGACCGTCGGCGTGCTCGGACTCGGGCTAGCGGTGTACCTGGCGCGCTGATCCGGCCCCGGGCGTCACCGGACTCCGTAGCCTGAGAACGGTGCACCACTCCGATGTCGAAATCGCAATCCACGCAACAGAACTCGCGTCACAGGTGATCCGGTCGTCGTTCCACGCACCCGTCACCCGCTACGCCAAAGAGGGCGACGACTTCGCCACCCAGACCGACCTGGCCGCCGAACGCGCGATCCTCGAGGTCCTCACCGCGGCCCGTCCGCACGACCGGTTCGTCGCCGAGGAGTCCGGCACCACGGGATCGCCGGGCAGCGACCGCACCTGGTTCGTCGACCCGCTCTGCGGCACAAGGAATTTCGCGGTCGGCACACAGCTCGTCGCGGTGAACGTCGCCTTGCGCATCGGGGACACCGTTCGGGCCGCGGCCGTCGGCGCACCGTTCACCGGCGAGGTGTTCTGGACCTCGGGCGAGAACGCGTACCGCCGCCACGACGGCTCCGACACCGTCCTGCGCCCCGACGCGGGCAGCCGCCTGATCGACATCGACCTCGACAACCCGCTGCCCTGGTCCAGACCCACCCGCCTGCTCGACAGCGTCGCCGCCGACTTCCACCCGCGCGTGCTGTCCACCTCGCTCGCCCTGGTCTGGGTCGCCGCGGGCAGACGCGCCGCCTATGTCACCGGCGGCGATCTGCGCGACAACGTCCACTTCACCAGCGCGGTGGAAATCTGCCGCGCGGCGGGCTGCGTCGTCACCGGAATTGCAGGTCAACCACTACATTCCGCCCCACACGGGCTCATCGCCGCCGCCGATGCCGACACCCACGCCCGCCTCGTCGACGCGATGCTCGCCCTACGCTGAAAGGGGCCTTCACAAGCGCGGTACCGGCACGTCTCAGACTTTCCTCAAAAACGCTGGGTAGCGTCCTGGCCGAGGCACCGTGGCCCGCGTCGTGTGGCGCCGGTACCGTGCCGTTGGCGCCCACAGGGCGAAAACCGTTGACCCGACGCAAAGGACGAGTGGATGAAGCTTCGTAGGACCGGACGTGTGGCGATCGCAGGCCTGGCCGTGGTCGCCGCATTGGGAATGAGTGCGTGCAGTGACGACAAGGGCGACAAGCCCGCCGCCAAGTCCACGACCAGTGCTCCGGCCACGACCACGGCCGCTGCCGCGGACCTGCCCCCCGTGCCGACGGTGGAAGAGCTCAACGCCCAGCTCAACACCGCGCTGGACCCCTCGGTGCCCAACGAGCAGAAGCTGGACTTCGTGCAGGGTGGCGAGGCCGATCCCGAGCTGCCGAACCGCCTGGCCGTCGCCGCCCGCGACGCCGGTGCCCAGGTGCAGGTCACCGAGGTGACCTCCTTCGGTGACAGCGTGAACGCCAAGGCGAACTTCACGGTCAACGGCCAGACCAATGTGGTCGACGTGCCGTTCGTCGCCGAGGACGGCAAGTGGAAGGTCCAGAAGTCGTGGGCCTGCACCATGCTCACCAACCTGGGCCAGCAGTCGGTCGCCTGCGCCTGATAGCGCCGCGTGCAGCCCCGGTCGCGGTGCGGCCGGGGCTTTCGCCTGTTTTCAGCCCGTGCGCAGGGCGGCGCGGTCCGGATGATCCCAGCGCACCGTCCAGGTAGCGGTCTCGGGATGTTCGGCGTCGTGGTCGCGCAGCGCGGGCAGGGTCCACTGGTGCTCGGGTGGGGTGCGGCGCAGTGCCGCCTGCTCGCTGAGTTCGAGCCGTACGGACAGGTCGACGTCGAGTCCGCGGCCGAGCAGCATCGGGCCCGCCACGATCAGCACCAGATCGGCCGGAGCTGTCCGGATGCCCGCCCGCGCCGACCGGTCGCCCGCCTCGTCCCAGAGCGCGGGCAACCAGCGCCCTGCGGTCCGCAGCGGAACCAGAATCTCCCGGCGTATCGCGTCGTAGTCGAACCATGCTGTGCGATAGGACCATTCGTCGGTTCGGCCGTACTCCATCCGCAGCGATGCGGGCCGGACGAAGGCGTGCAGTGACACCACCTCAGCCGACCGGCCCTGCCCGTTCAGTGTGTCGGCGACCAACTGGGCGAAGGCGACCGGTTCGGCGGCATCGGCGGCGTCGACGGCAACCACCCGGCGACCGGGCAGCTCGGATACCCGCTCGGCGACCAGGCGGGCCAGGGTGGTGGGGGAGACGGGGGTGAACGACGGCACCACCCCATTTCAGCAAATTCCCGCCGCGCGCCGCCGAGCCGGACAAACCGTGCGGTCCGCCTAGCGATAATCTCGTCCGCATGGCGACAATCGAAGAGGCGCTCGAGGTCGAGCGGCTGGAACGCGACATCTTCCGTGGGGCGGCCACGGAATCCCAGCTGACGCGGACCTTCGGCGGTCAGGTCGCGGGCCGGGCGCTGGTCTCGGCGGTGCGCACCGTCGACTCCGCCTATCAGGTGCATTCGCTACACGGCTATTTCCTGCGCCCGGGCAACCCGGAAGCTCCCACCATCTACCAGGTGGAACGTATCCGCGACGGGCGCTCGTTCTGCACCCGCCGGGTCACCGGTGTGCAGGACGGCGAGGCGATCTTCACCATGGCCGCCTCCTTCCACCGCGGCGACGTCGGCCCGGAGCACCAGGACGTGATGCCGGTCATCGAGGGCCCGGAGAACCTGCCCGACGCCAAGACCACGCTGAGCCCGGAACGGTTGTGGGCCATGCGCGAATGGGAGCACTGGGACATCCGCACGGTCCCGCAGGACCAGGTCGCCCGCCGGGAAGGCACCGTCTCCCCGCAGCAGGTGTGGTTCCGCTACCGGCACCCTTTGCCCGACGACCCGATGTTCCACGTCTGCACCCTCGCCTACATGAGCGATATGACGCTGCTCGGCTCGTCGAAGGTGACCCACCCCGGCGTGCCGACCCAGGACGCGTCACTCGACCACGCCATGTGGTTCCTGCGCCCCTTCCGCGCCGACGAATGGCTGCTCTACGACCAGTCCTCGCCCTCGGCGGGCTTCGGCCGTGCCCTCACCGGCGGCCGGATCTGGGATCGCGAGGGCAACCTGGTCGCCGCCGTCGTGCAGGAAGGCCTCATCCGCACGCCGCGTGAGGCGTGAGCGCGCCCACACCGGCCGGGCTCGTAAGCTCAGCGGCTGTGAACGCAACATCCACGCCGACGATCGGTGTCCTCGCACTCCAGGGTGACGTGCGCGAACACGTTGCCGCGCTGCGCCACTGCGGCGCCGCACCGGTGCTGGTGCGCCGCGAGTCCGAGCTGGCCGCCGTCGACGGGCTGGTGCTGCCCGGCGGCGAGTCGACCGCCATCTCCAAGCTGCTGCAGGCCTTCGACCTGCTCGAACCGTTGCGTGCGCGGCTGCGCGACGGGCTGCCCGCGTTCGGGTCGTGCGCCGGCATGATCCTGCTCGCCTCCGAGGTGCTCGACACCCGGCCCGACGCCCAGCACCTGTCCGGCATCGATATGACGGTGCGCCGCAACGCTTTCGGCCGCCAGGTCGACTCGTTCGAGACCGACCTCGACTTCAGCGGCCTCGACACGCCCGTGCGCGCGGTGTTCATCCGCGCGCCGTGGGTGGAGCGAGTCGGTGACGGCGTCGAGGTGCTGGCGCGGGTGCCGCACGGTCCGGCACAGGGCCGGATCGTGGCCGCCAGACAGGGCAATGTCGTGGCGACCTCGTTCCATCCCGAGGTCACGGGTGATCTTCGGGTGCACGAGCTGTTCGTCGACCTCGTGCGCAAGGCAGGGTGAACCTCCGCGTCCACCGGCGTGGCGGGCACGAGTAGGCTGGTTCGAGCTTGTCCGCCCGGGCAGACGCGCAACCGACCTGAAGGAAGTAGGGCATGAGCGGCCACTCCAAATGGGCCACCACCAAGCACAAGAAGGCGGGAATCGACGCCAAGCGCGGCAAACTCTTCGCCAAGCTGATCAAGAACATCGAGGTGGCGGCTCGCACGGGTGGCAGTGACCCGGCGGGCAACCCGACGCTGTACGACGCCATCCAGAAGGCCAAGAAGTCGTCGGTTCCCAACGACAACATCGAGCGCGCCCGCAAGCGTGGCGGTGGCGAGGAAGCCGGCGGCGCCGACTGGCAGACCATCATGTACGAGGGCTACGGGCCCAACGGTGTCGCCGTGCTGATCGAGTGCCTCACCGACAACCGCAACCGCGCCGCCGGTGAGGTGCGCGTCGCGATGACCCGCAACGGTGGCAACATGGCCGACCCGGGTTCGGTGTCCTACCTGTTCGCCCGCAAGGGTGTGGTGACCCTCGAGAAGAACGGTCTCACCGAGGACGACGTCCTCGACGCGGTCCTCGATGCCGGCGCCGAAGAGGTCAACGACCACGGCGACGCCTTCGAGATCATCAGCGAGCCCGGCGATCTGATCGCTGTGCGAACCGCGCTGCAGGACAAGGGCATCGACTACGACTCGGCCGAGTCCGGTTTCCAGGCGTCGGTGTCGGTGGCGGTCGACGCCGAGGGTGCCCGCAAGGTGCTCAAGCTGATCGACGCCCTCGAAGACAGCGACGACGTGCAGAACGTGTACACCAACGTCGACATCTCCGACGAGGTCGCCGCCGAGCTCGACGACGAGTAGACCTTCCCCCGTGTACCGCCCCGGCCGTGAATTCGGCTGGGGCGGTTCGTGTCTCTACTCCCGGTAGTGGTCGGCCAGCGCCGGGTAGTAGTCGGCGAAGTCCGGTCGTTCGGTGTTGGTGCAGGCGGCGACGAACATGTCCGCGTAGTACTCCCAGCCCGGGCCGATCTGCGAGGTCTCCGCGAGCTGGTACTCCGAGGTGAGGTGGTGGACCAGCCGCACCTGGGTGGCGGTGCCGGTGTCGAGCAGGGTCACCTCCATGCGCCACAGCCCGATCTGGTCGGCCGAGGACACGGCCAGCCGCACCGGCGGGGTGCAGTCGTCGATGCGCATCTCGGTCCAGGGCTGCCCGTCCTCGAACCGCAACTGCACCTGGATCATGTTCCCGGCGCCGGGTTCCCCTTCCCAGGTGCCGTACCAGCCCGCGGTCAGGTCGGGATCGGTCAACCGTCCCCACACCTGTTCGATCGGTAAGGCCAGTGACCGGGTGATCACCAGGTCGCGCCCGTTTTCGGTCGGTACGATCTCGCCGGTCGGCATCGGCATGACGCGGTTCTCCCTCGCTCGAACGCCTCGGACAACAGGTCGACCTCGACGGTACGCCGCCCCCGATGAGGTAGCGGGGATATTCGCGTGACCAGCACAATGTCGGTATGACTCGGATCGAGGCGGTACGCGGAGACATCACCGAACAGCACGTGGACGCGGTCGTGAACGCCGCGAACTCCTCGCTGCTCGGCGGTGGGGGAGTCGACGGCGCGATCCACCGCAAGGGTGGGCCCGAAATCCTGTCAGCGTGCCGCGACCTGCGTGCCTCCCGGTACGGCAAGGGCCTGCCGACGGGGCAGGCGGTGGCCACGACAGCCGGACGGCTGCCCGCCCGCTGGGTGATCCACACCGTCGGCCCGGTGTGGTCGGCGACCGAGGACCGCTCGGCCCTGCTGGCTTCCTGCTACCGCGAATCCTTGCGGGTAGCAGACGAATTGGGCGCTCGCACGGTGGCGTTCCCGGCGATCTCCACCGGCATCTACGGCTGGCCGATGGACGACGGCGCCCGCATTGCCGTGGAAACAGTGCGCGCCGCCGACACGGCCGTCGACGAGGTGCGGTTCGTGCTGTTCGACGACCGCGCCCTCACCGAATTCACCGCGGCGCTGTCGACCAGTTGAGTGCGGGCAGTTGAGCGGCTGCTACGGATGGCATCCGTGGGTACCACCGGGCTGCACTGCGCTGCGTGTGAATGTCTCTGTGCCGCAGGCAGGCTGGGCCTACTGCGCGACTCGACGTGATTCGAGGCCGTCGAGGATCAGATCGAGGCCGTAGTCGAATTCGGCGGTGTGGTCGTAACCGGGCTGCAGGGCGTGGTCGGCGATCATCTCGGTGAGGTAGGGCAGTTCCGCGGTCGGCAACTGGTCGAGGATGCCGCCCGCCACCTCCTCCAGGTCGTCGGGGGTGGTGATCGGCAGGTTCGCCTCCTGCAGCACGTACCCGTTGACGTAGCTGTCGAGAAGCGAGATCGCGTGGGCCGCCATCGGGAGCGAGAAGCCCGCTCGCCGCAGGATGCCGAGGACGGCGTCGTGGTGCCGCAGGGTCGCCGGGCCCGGGTCGCGCCGCGAATCCATGAGTCCGAGTGCCCAGCTGTGCCGGGAAAGCACCGCGCGGGCGGAATGCGCGCGCGAACGGATCGCCGCTCGCCAATCCTCGAAGTCCCCGCTCGGTAGGTCGATCGCGGCGAAGACGGCGTCGACCACCCCGTCGAGAACCGCGTCCTTGTTCGGTAGGTGGTGATACAGCGACATCGCCTCCACCCCGAGTTCCTGTGCGATCCGGCGCATGGTGATCGCCTCGACGCCGCCGCGGTCGGCCACCCGGATCGCGCCTTCCAGTATCCGTTCGCGGCTCAGCGGTCGACGTGTGGAGGGAGTCGGCATATTGACAATCTTACAGCCGTAAGTCAGCCTTACATGTGTAAGAACGAGTGAAGGAGGCCGCTGATGCCGATGCCGAGATGGTGGGGTCGGGTGAACAAGCGGGTGTTCAACCCGCGAGCACTCGCGAGCGGCAAATGGCCGGTGCTCATCCACACCGGTCGCGTCTCCGGAGCCACCCACCGCACCCCGCTCGACGCCCATCCGATCGAGGGCGGATACCTGTTCGTCCTGGTCTACGGCTCCCGGTCGGACTGGGTCCGCAATGTCCTCGCCGCGGGCGGCGCTCGCCTGCGCGTCGACGGCACCGAAGTGGATCTCACCGCCCCGCGCGTGATCGGTCGCGAGGAAGCAGCCCGGATCCTGCCGACGGATGTCACCCGGCCGCCCGCTGTCCTGCGCATCACCGAATTCCTGCGGATGGACCGCGCGGGCTGACGAACGGAACGTGTCGGACCCCGCTGCCACACTGGCGCGCATGACGGAAAATGCTCTGCCGTTTCGGGTTCGGATCCCGGTGCGAGTCTCCGATCTGGATCTGCAACAACACGTGACGGGTGCGGCCTATCAGCAGTTCGCCGACCACGCACGGTTCGCGTGCGTAGGTGCGGCCGGTGTGTCGGTACCAGACATGCTGGCCGACGGCATCGGGCCGGTGAATCTCGAACTCGCCGTGCGCTACCTGCGCGAGCTGCGCGCCGGCGACACCGTCGAGGTCGACTGCCGCTGGGAGTGGGGGACCGGCAAGACCTACCGGGTCGAACACGAACTGCGCCGCGACGACGGCGAACTCGCCGCCACCGTGTCGTACCTGAGCGGCATGCTCGACCTGACCGGGCGCAAACTCCTGCACGAACCGAAGCGCATCTGGGCCGAACGGGCGAGCGAGCCCGCATTACTCGGCCTGCCCTGAACGCGGCGCCCGGCCCTCGTGTCGCTGGTCGGACGGTGTGCCGCAATGCTTTAGACTTTCGAACAACTGTTCGTGTCTTCGAAGGGGCTGCCGGTGCGGGTGATGGGCGTCGATCCCGGGCTCACCCGGTGCGGGCTCAGCATGGTGGACAGCGGTCCCGGCCGTAAGGTCGTCGCCCTCGATGTGGGTGTGGTGCGGACACCGCCGGAGGCCGAGCTGGCTCTGCGGTTGATGGCGGTGGCCGACGCCGCCGAGGAGTGGATGGACACCCATCGACCCGAGGCGGTGGCGATCGAGCGGGTGTTCGCACAGCACAACGTGCGCACCGCGATGGGAACCGCGCAGGCCGGTGGGGTGATCGCGCTGGCGGCGGCGCGACGGGGCATTCGGGTGGCGTTCCATACCCCCAGCGAGGTGAAAGCGGCTGTCACGGGCAATGGTTCGGCCGACAAGGCGCAGGTCACCGCCATGGTGACCAGAATCCTCGGCCTGCAGGTCGCACCGAAACCGGCCGATGCCGCCGATGCGCTCGCCCTGGCGATCTGTCATTGTTGGCGGGCGCCGCTGCTCGACCGGATGGCGGCCGCACAGGCGAAGGCCGACGAGGTGCGTCGCCGCTACGAACAACGGCTCGCCGAACAACGGAAGGTGGTACGCGGGTGATCGCGTCGGTACGCGGTGAGGTCCTCGAGATCGCGCTCGACCATGTGGTGATCGAAGCCGCGGGCGTCGGCTACCGCCTCAACGCCACCCCCGCCACCCTCGGCAGCCTCACCCGAGGCGAGGAAACCCGCCTGTACACGGCCATGATCGTGCGCGAGGACTCGATGACGCTGTTCGGGTTCGCCGACACCGAAGCCCGCGACCTGTTCGGCCTCCTGCAGACCGTGTCCGGTGTCGGCCCACGCCTGGCCATGGCGGTCCTGGCCGTCCTCGAACCCGAGGCGCTGCGAAAAGCCTTGGCGGAGAGCAACGTCGCCGCCCTCACCCGGGTGCCCGGCATCGGTAAGCGCGGCGCCGAACGCATGGTCGTGGAACTGCGCGACAAGGTGAACCTGGTGCCTGTCCCGGCCGGACCGCCCGGCGCCGAAACCCCGGTCACCCCGGTACGCGAGCAGGTCGTCGAAGCGCTCATCGGCCTCGGCTTCCCGGCCAAGCAGGCCGAACAGGCCGTCGACACCGTCCTGGCCGACCAGCCGGCCGCCACCACCTCCGTGGCCCTGCGCGCCGCCCTCGGTCTGCTCGGCAAGAACAGGTAACCCATGGACGACGAGTTCGACACCGACGAATCCGCCCTCGCCGCCCGGTATCTCAGCACCGACGGCGACACCGAGACCGGCCTGCGCCCCACCTCGCTCGACGACTTCATCGGCCAGCCACGCGTGCGCGAACAGCTCGCCCTCGTCCTGCGCGGTGCCAGGCAACGCGGCGCCACCCCGGACCACGTCCTGCTGTCCGGCCCGCCCGGGCTCGGCAAGACCAGCATGGCGATGATCATCGCCGGCGAACTCGGCACCGCCCTGCGCATCACCTCCGGGCCCGCCCTGGAACGCGCGGGCGACCTGGCGGCCATGCTGTCGAACCTGGTCGAAGGCGATGTGCTGTTCATCGACGAGATCCACCGCATGGCGCGGCCCGCCGAGGAAATGCTGTACCTGGCCATGGAGGACTTCCGGGTCGACGTGGTGGTCGGCAAAGGTCCCGGCGCCACCTCCATCCCGCTCGACATCGCACCGTTCACCCTGGTCGGGGCGACCACCCGGTCGGGCGCGCTCACCGGCCCGCTGCGCGACCGGTTCGGCTTCACCGGCCACATGGACTTCTACGACACCGACGAACTGCTGCAGATCCTGCTGCGCTCGGCCCGCATCCTCGGTGTCCACATCGAACACGACGCCGCCGCCGAGGTCGCGGGCCGCTCCCGAGGCACGCCGCGCATCGCCAACCGGCTGCTGCGCCGGGTGCGCGACTTCGCCGAGGTCCGCGCCGACGGCCTCATCACCCGCGAGATCGCCCAGTCCGCGCTCGAGGTCTACGACGTCGACGTACTCGGCCTCGACCGGCTCGACCGGGCCGTGCTCGGCGCGCTGGTCCGCGGTTTCGGCGGCGGACCGGTCGGCGTGTCGACGCTGGCGGTCGCCGTCGGCGAGGAAGCCGCCACGGTGGAAGAGGTGTGCGAACCGTTCCTGGTGCGCGCCGGACTCGTCGCCCGCACCCCGCGCGGACGGGTCGCCACGGCCGCCGCCTGGGAGCATCTGGGCCTGGTGCCACCACCGGATCTGGTGTTCGGCGCCATCGAAGTGCGTGGGCGCGAACCACAACCGAGCCTCGACCTGTTCGACCGGTAGCGGCGGCTACCGGACGGGCGCGTCGCCGATACGTCGTCTAATGTCGGCTGGGTGGCAGTCCATGCGGTGGTCCAACGCGTCCCCGAACCGTTACGCTCCCTGTTGCTCCAGCACCGGGAGCTGCTGAAGTTCGCCATGGTCGGCGCCGTCACCTGGTTCATCGACACCGGCGTGGTCTACGCGGTGAAACTCACCGTGCTCGGCGACAAGCCGCTCACCGCGCGTCTGCTCGGCGCGTTGATCGCGACCATCGCCTCCTACATCCTCAACCGCGAATGGTCCTTCCGCACCCGTGGCGGCAGGCAGCGCAGCCACGAGGCGGCCCTGTTCTTCACGGTCAGCGCCCTGGGCATCGTGGTCACCATGATCCCGCAGGCGCTGTCGCTGTACGTGTTGAATCTGCGTGTGCCGCACGTGGATCCGATGGTGCAGATGGTCGCGAACTTCATCTCCGGCCAGATCCTCGGCGTGCTGCTGGCCATGGCTTTCCGCTTCTGGGCCTTCCGCCGCTACGTCTTCCCCGACGATCTGCGCGAAGCGGAACTGCACAGTATCCAGGGCTAATGTGACCGTTCGAGGTTTTCCAGGGCGGCGATGACCAGGTCGACAAAGGCGTCGACCTCTTCGCGGGAGTAACCACGTGTGCCGAGACGGCTGTCGGTGAACCGGACACCGCGCACGTCGGCGGCGGTGAGGCTGCCGGGGCCGTTGTGGGCAAGGGTGGCCGCGACCAGGTCGAGGAAGGCGTCGACCTCCTCCTCGTGGTAGCCGCGGCGGCCGACCGCGGACTGGCTGAACCGCATGCGGTGCACGTCGTCGGGGGTGAGCATCGCGGCGATCTCCTCCCCGGGGCGGGGCGCGGGCACGGGGGAGGCGCCCTTCTGGCGATGTTCCAGCTCGGTCCTGACCCGGTCGAGAAAATCGTCGACCTGGTCGGCCTGGTAACCGCGACCACCGAAACGGGGCGCGCCGAAATGGACATGGCGGACGTCGTCGGCGGTGAGACCACCGTGTCCGTGCAGGGTCGCCGACACCTTCTCCAGGAAAGCGTCGACCTCGTCGGCATGGTAGCCACGATGGCCGAGGGTGGGCATGGCGAAGTGGGTGCGGCTCACATCGTCGGGCGTCACAGCGGTCATTGTGTCAGGATTGCCCTTCTATCCCAGAGGTTTTCGACGCCAGCGCATCGCGACTGTACACCGGCGAAGCGGCCGGTCGCGGTCCACAGAATTATGTGTCATGCTGTAACACATACATCGGTGTGTGGAGGTTCGACGTGGCGCCTCAGCGGGATGCGGTCATCATCGGGGCGGGTTTCGGCGGCATGGGTGCCGCCATCGAACTCGACCGGCTCGGGCTGCGCGATTTCGTGATTCTCGAACGCGAGGACGACCTCGGCGGCACCTGGCATGTGAACCGGTATCCGGGCCTCGCGGTGGACATCGCCTCGGTCACCTACTCCTATTCGTTCGAACCCAATCCGTACTGGAGCCGGTTGTTCGCGCCCGGCGCCGAGCTGAAGAAGTACGCCGAGCACGTCGCCGACAAATACGGGCTGCGCGGGCGGATGCGGTTCGGCACCGAGGTGCAGAGTGCGCGCTGGGACGACGACAACGAGCACTGGGTGGTGAACATCGCGGGCGGCGAACCCCTCACCGCGCGCTATCTGATCACCGCCACCGGCTTCCTGTCCCAGCCCTACACGCCACCGTTCCCGGGCATCGAGTCCTTCGCGGGCAAGATCATCCACTCCACCGACTGGGACGACGGCTACAACCTCACCGACCGCCGCGCCGCCGTGATCGGCACCGGTGCCACGGCGGTGCAGTTGGTCCCCGAGCTGGCCGCGAAGGTGGCGTCACTGACGGTTTTCCAGCGCACTCCCATCTGGGTGGTCCCCAAGATCGACGGCCCGATTCCCGCCGTGGTCCAGCGTGCGTTCGCGGCGGTCCCGCTCACCCAGAAGGCCGCGCGGCTGGCCAACACCGCCCTGCTCGAGGCGATCATGCTGGTGGGGGTGCTGCACTACAAGCAGGCCAAACCGCTCAACACCGCCGCCGCCCTGCTGGCCAAGGCACACCTGTTCGCCCAGGTACGCGACGCGGACACCCGGGCCAAGCTCACCCCGCACTACGACTTCGGCTGCAAGCGACCGACCTTCTCCAATGCGTACTTCGCGACCTTCAACCAGCCACACGTGCGCCTGGAAACGGAGTCGATCGACCATGTCGAACCCGACGGCATCGTCACCGCCGACGGGCACAAGACGGCTGTCGACACGCTGGTCCTGGCGACCGGCTTCAACCTGTGGGACGCGAACTTCCCCGCCATCGAGGTGATCGGGCGCGACGGGCGAAATCTCGGAAAGTTCTGGCGCGACAATCGCTTTCAGGCCTACGAGGGCATCACGGTGCCGAAGTTCCCGAACTTCCTTTCGCTGAACAGCCCCTATTCCTACAGCGGGCTGTCGTACTTCACCACCATCGAGACCCAGATGAAGCACATGGGCAGGCTGTTCACCGAGCTGTTCCGGCGCGGGGAACACACCTTCGAGGTCACCGAGGAGGCCAACGCCCGCTTCCTCGACCGGGTGAGCGCCGACCTCGATTCGTCGGTGTTCTACGGTGGCGACTGCTCCGGTGCGCGCAGCTACTACTTCAACCAGCACGGTGAGGCCGCGCTGCTGCGCCCCACCAGCACGCTGTCGGCGCACCGCGAGGCGGTCGGTTTCCCGCTCGACGACTACACCTACGGGCGCGGTGCGTGACCGGGGTTTCGCCGCGCGCGGCGGTGTCCGGTGTGTCGGCGCGGCGGGGAACTGGCAGACTGTCAGGCGTACCTGCACCGTCCACCACTGACTAGGGACTGACTTCGACGATGGACTTCCTGTTTCCGCTGCTGATCCTGGCCCTGCTCGTGCCGATGTTCTTCGGTATCCGTAAACAGAAGCGGGAGGCCGAGAAGGTCGCGAGCATGCAGGAGAGCCTGAAGGTCGGTGACCAGGTTGTCACCACGTCGGGCCTGTACGGCACAGTCGTCGATATCGACGATTCGACCGTCGACCTGGAGATCGCCGAGGACGTCGTCACCACCTGGCTGCGTCAGGCCATCCGCGAGGTGCGCGTCGAGGAGCCGGTGGCCGCCGAGACCGCCGACGCGACCGACGCCCCCGTCGAAGAGGCCGTCGATCAGACCGAGACCCGGCTGACCAAGGACTCCTGAGCAGTTCCCTTCCCCCGCCGGGCGACGTACGAGCGCGCCCGGCCGGGCACTGTTGTGCCCACCGATTCGGCCTCGACTTCCGCCTAGGAGATGACCTGCTGTGCCACCTTCCCAAGGATCGGCGCATCCGTTCCGGTTGCTCGGCGTCTACGCCGCGCTGCTGGCCGTGATCTACGCGCTGGTGTTCTTCACCGGTGACCATTCGCCCAAGCCCAAGCTCGGTATCGATCTGCAGGGCGGCACCCGCGTCACGCTGACCGCGCGTACCCCCGACGGCAACGAACCGAGCCGCGAGAGCCTGCAGAAGGCGCAGGAGATCATCGAGAACCGTGTGAACGGCCTCGGCGTCTCGGGCTCCGAGGTGGTCATCGACGGCACCAACCTCGTGATCACGGTGCCGGGTGAGGAAAGCCAGCAGGCGCGCGCCCTGGCCACCACCGCCAAGCTCTACATCCGTCCGGTGCTCGGCGCGACCCAGCCGCAGACCGGTGGCGCCGCACCGCAGCAACCGGTGCCCGGTGCGCCGTCCGCCGACCCGAACTCGCCCGGTCAGGCTCCCGCGACCGGCGACCCGAACGCGCCCGCGACCGGCGATCCCGCGACCCCCGCGCCCGAGGCGACCACCCCGGCGCCGCAGTCGCGCGTGTTCCCGGCTCAGGCCCCGCCGACGCCGACCCCGCCGCCCGCCGATCTCACGCCCGCCCAGCAGCAGGCCAAGGAGATCGCCGACGCCAAGGCGCTGCGGCAGAGCACCGACCAGAACATGCAGCAGGTCGCGGTCATGAGCATGGACTGCACCAAGCCCGACCCGCTGGCCGGTAACGACGACCCGGCCCTGCCGCTGGTCACCTGCTCGCAGGACGGCACCGAGGTGTTCCTGCTCGGCCCGAGCCGCATCGACGGCCAGGAGATCGCCGACGCCACCTCGGGCTTCAACGCCCAGCAGGCCCGCCACGAGGTGAACCTCGAGTTCCGTTCCACCGGAACGGACGCCTGGGCCGCGCTCACCGGCGAGTACGTCAACAAGCGGGTCGCGTTCGTGCTCGACTCGAAGGTCGTGAGCGCCCCGCAGGTGCAGCAGGGTCCGCAGCTCGGCGGCAGCACCTCCATCTCGGGCAGCTTCACCGCCGACAGCGCGAGCGAGCTGGCCAACACCCTCAAGTACGGCTCGCTGCCGCTGTCGTTCACCACCTCCGAGGCGGAGACGGTGTCGGCCACGCTCGGCCTGGCCGCGCTCAAGGCCGGTCTGCTCGCCGGTGCGGTCGGTCTGCTCGCGGTGCTGCTGTACTGCCTGTTCGTGTACCGGATGCTCGGCTTCCTCGCCGGGTTCTCGCTGATCGCCGCCGGTTTCGCCGTGTACGGCATCATCGTGCTGCTCGGGCGCTGGATCGGGTTCACCCTCGACCTGGCCGGTATCGCCGGTCTGATCATCGGTATCGGTCTGACCGCCGACTCGTTCGTCGTGTTCTTCGAACGCATCAAGGACGAGATGCGCGAGGGCCGCAGCTTCCGTTCGGCCGTGCCGCGCGGTTGGGCCCGCGCGCAGCGGACCAACCTCTCGGGTAAGACGGTCAGCCTGATCGCCTCGGTCGTGCTGTACCTGCTCGCCGCCGGTCAGGTGAAGGGCTTCGCGTTCACCCTCGGTGTCACCACCGTGCTCGACGTGATCGTGCTCTACCTGGTCACCGCCCCGTTGTTGATGCTCGCCTCGCGCTCGCCGTTCTGGGCGAAACCGTCGGTGAACGGCTTGGGTTCGGTGCAGCAGATCGCCAGGGAACGTGGCGCGGGCCAGGTCCGGCCGAAGGAGATGTCACGATGAGAAATGCCGATCCGACGACTGAATCGCTGAACCTGGACAAGGCCGAGCCCACCGCGTCCCCGCAGCACGGGTTCTTCGAACGGCTCTACACCGGTACCGGTGGCTTCCCGATCGTCAGCAGGCGCAAGTTCTTCTACACGATGTCGGCGGTGCTGCTGCTGATCTCGCTGCTGAGCATCGCGGTGCGCGGATTCACCCTCGGTATCGACTTCGAGGGCGGCTCGCGCATCCAGGTCCCGGCGCTCGCGAATGTCACCACCCAGGAGGTGGAGGACGTCTACGCCGAGACCCTCGGCCACGGCCCGGTGACGGTGCAGGAGGTCGGTTCCGGTTCCGCCGCGACCATCCAGGTGCGCTCGGAGACCCTCGACAAGGACCAGACCGACCAGCTGCAGGGCGCGTTGCGCGCGATGCTCGAGCAGGAGTCGGGCACCTCGGTCGGCCTGGAAGCCATCAGCATCGCCGAGATCAGCGAGACCTGGGGTGGCCAGATCACCCAGAAGGCGCTGATCGCGCTCGCGGTGTTCGTGGCGCTGACGATGATCTACATCGCCATCCGCTTCGAACGCGACATGTCGATCGCGGCGATCGTGTCGCTGTTCTTCAACCTCATCGTCACGGCGGGCATCTATTCGCTGGTCGGGTTCGAGGTGACCCCGGCCGCGGTGATCGGTCTGCTCACGATTCTCGGTTATGTGCTCTACGACAACGTGGTCGTCTTCGACAAGGTCGAGGAGAACACCCGCGGCGTCCTGCACCTGCACAAGCGGACCTACGCCGAACAGGCCAACCTGGCCGCCAACCAGACCCTGATGCGCTCGATCAGCACCACCGTCATCGGCATCCTGCCGATCATCGGCATGCTGGTGATCGCGGTGTGGATGCTCGGTGTCGGCACACTGAAGGACCTCGCGCTGGTACAGCTGGTCGGCATGATCGTCGGTGCCTACTCCTCGATCTTCCTCGCCGTTCCGGTGCTGGTGTCGATCAAGGAACGCTGGGGTCCGGTCGCCGCGCACACCAAGAAGGTGCTCGACAAGCGCGCCGGTGGTGGCACCACGCGTGTGCCGGTGACGGCGGGAGCCCGCGCGGCGCGCGGTCCCCGGCCTACAGACGCCGGTGCGCCCAGGCCCGGCGCGCGGCCGAGCGGAAAGCGGCACAAGGGCAGGCACTGACGGCACGAGCAGGGGTCTCATCATGCGACGCAGCACGATTCGGCTGATCACCGTCCTCGCCGCGGCAGGCGTCGGCGCCGGTCTGGTGACCGGGTGTTCGACCAAGAACCAGGTGCCCTCGATCGGTTACGCCGTCGACGCGGCGGTCGCCAGCTACAACGGCGGCAGCACCCTCGGCGCGAGCAGCGGCGCGGCGGCGGTGTTCGGCCGCGTGCTCACCGGGTTCTTCTACACCGGACCCGACGGTCAGCAGGTCGCCGACACCGACGCGGGCACCGCCAAGGAGGTGCCGGGCGAGACCCAGACCGTGCAGTACCGGCTCAATCCCGACGGGGTGTACTCCGACGGGGTCGCGACGTCCTGTGACGATCTGGTGCTCGCCTGGTCGGCCCGGTCGGGCCGGTTCACCCGGCCGGGTGACCGCGGCCAGGCACCGATGTTCGACGCCGCGAGCACCGACGGCTACGACGACATCGAGCGGGTGGACTGCCAGCCGGGGTCCAAGGACGCCACCGTGGTATTCCGTCCCGGCAGGCACTACCTGCCGTGGCGCACCCTGTTCACCGCCGCCGAGCTGATGCCGGCCCACGTGGTGGCCCAGGCGGTCGGTGTACCGAACGTGGTCGACGCGTTGCAGTCCGGTGACGGCGCGGTGATCGGCCGGATCGCCGACTTCTGGAACTCGGGCTGGACCATGGCGCCGGGCGAACTGGATCTCACCAGGTTCCCGTCGTCGGGTCCGTACCGCATCGAATCCTTCACCGCAGCCGACGGTTTGGTGCTCGTCGCCAACGAGAAGTGGTGGGGATCGGCACCCGAGACCAGCCGCATCGTGGTCTGGCCCAAGGGCACCGACTACGCGGCCAAGGCCAAGGAGAACGCGCTCGGCGTGGTCGACCTCGGCGCCGGCTCGGTGACCGACCTGGCCCTGGAGGGATTCGACGAGCAGACCGTCCCCGGCCGCGGCGCCGAACAGCTCGTGCTCGGCACGGGCGGGGTGTTCGCCCGGGTGGAGACGCGACGTGCCTTCGCCCAGTGCGTCCCGCGCCAGGCCCTGTTCGACACCCTCGGCAAGGCCGGTGAGGTGCCCCCACGCGGCCTCGGCTCGGGAACCTTGAATTCGCGGGTGGTGCAACAGGATTCGCTGTACTACGGCGCTGTCTCCGGGTCCGGTGACCGCTATCGCGGCACCGATATCCCAGGCGCCACAGCGACACTCGCCTCGGCGGGTACCGCCCAGCCGACCATCCGGATCGGCTACCTGACCCCCGATGCCCGCCGGGCGAAGACCGTGGCGATGATCGCGGAATCCTGCCGTGGGGCCGGCATCACCGTCGTCGACGCGGGCGCACCGGATTTCACGCCGGCCAAGCTCGGCGAGGGCGCGGTGGACGCGGTGCTCGGCAGCACGGCGGCGGTGCCGGGACCGGCCGGATCGGCGACCGGTGTCGCCGCGTTCGCCGCTTTGCGGGCGGGTAACGGGCTCGATGCGGGAGGTTTCGGGAACGCTCGCTACGATGCCATCACCGATCAGCTTGCGGGCGAGACCGATTCGACCGCGACGCTGAATCTGCTGACCGAGGCCGAGAACCTGCTGTGGGCGCAGCTGCCGAGCATCCCGTTGTTCGCCACTCCGCGCACCATCGCGTTCGGTAACGGCATGCAGAACGGGATCCCCGGGCCGACGCAGGCGGGCACCGGGTGGAATATGGATCGCTGGGTGTTGCAGCGGTGAGTCGTGGACGTGAGACAGAGGTGGCGATGAGTAAGCACGCGGTGGTCGAATCCGCCGATCAGGCCGGCGAACGGACCGACAAGGCCGCCGACGCGGTCGCCCGGCTCACCCGCTGGCACGACGACTTCCCCACCCCCGGCGTGCGTTTCGCCGATCTCACCCCCGTCTTCGCCGATGCCGAGGGCTTCCGCGCGGTCATCGACTGCTTCGCCGCCGTCGCCACCGACGTGGACCTGGTCGCCGGGGTGGACGCGCGCGGCTTCCTGCTCGGCGCCGGAGTGGCCGCCACCCTCGGCACCGGTGTGCTGGCCATCCGCAAGGGTGGCAAGCTGCCCCCGCCGGTCGTCTCGCGCGAGTATCAGCTCGAATACGGCAGCGCCGCACTGGAGATCCCCGCCGACGGGGTGGAGCTCGCGGGCAAGCGCATCCTGCTGCTCGACGACGTCCTCGCCACCGGCGGCACCCTCGCCGCGGCGGCGGGCCTGTTCACCGAGGTCGGTGCCGAGGTGGTCGCGGCGGCGGTCGTGCTGGAACTGGAGTTCCTGAAGGGCCGCGAGCACCAGGGTGACTACCCGCTGACCTCGATCGTCAAGCTCTAGGTTCGCGCCACATCGGCCACACCGACGGCCCGTCGGGCAGGTGCAGTTCGCCGGTGACGACGAAGCCGAAACGTTCGTAGTAGGCGATGTTGTCGGCGTTGCTCGATTCGAGGTAGGCGGCGGTGCCCTCGGCGTCGCAGCGGTCCAGGCGTGAGCGCAGCAGCGCCCCGCCGTAGCCGCCACCACGCACGTCGGGGGCGGTGCCGATCACCGACAGGTACCAGTGCGGTCGGCTCGGATGGTGCTTCTTCAGCAGGTCGCCGACCGTCTTGCCCGCCAGGATCCGGCGGCCGAACGCCCGCCACAGTCCGGGCATGGCCCGCAGGTCGGCGCCGAAGGAACCGTATGGTCCCGGCGGGGCCCACAGGGTCGCACCGCCGATGGTGCCGTCGGGTCGGGTCGCGAGTTCGCAGGCGCCGAGCGGAACGAAGTAGTGCCTGGCCATCGCACCGAAGAACCACGGCAGACCGGCGGCCCGGCGCTGCGGGTCCGGCAGGATCCAGCTCATCACCGGGTCGTGCTGGAACGCCGAGGCCAAGGTTTCGGCCAGCGCCCCCACGTCGGCCTGTTTCGCCGCGCGCACTGTGGTCAACACATCTGTCACCTTCCACTGACGGTGGGCGCTGCTCGCCCGCCGGTTGTCGATCGCCCGTCCGGTGTTCACCATGTCCAGCTGGTCCGCAGCGGCCCGAGCTGCCCACCGCGCAGCGTCGCACGGCAGACCTGTTCCTTCAGCAGAGCGGCCGTGCGGCCGGTGAGGACCGCGGGCAGCGGGCGGTCGGTGAGGTCGGAGAACTGGATGAGCGCGTCACGGCGCCCCAGGCTCACGGACTGGCCGATGTACTTGCGGCGCAAGGGTTTCGGCTCACGTCCTGCGAGGACTCGCAGGACGGTCTCGGCGGCGTGCACGCCGCAGGGCACCGCGGCCTGACAGCTCATCCGCAACGGGTTCGTACCGAGGGCGACCGCGTCACCGGCGCCGACGATGTTCGGACTCGTTGTGCTGACCAGGGTGTCGTCGACGAGCATGGCCCCGGCCGCATCCACTTCCAGCCCGCTCGACCGGGCCAGGTCCGAGGGCGCGAAGGCGGTGGTGGTGATCGCGAGGTCGGCGTCGAGGACCGTGCCGTCGGCGAGGGTGATCTTGTCCTGGGCGATCGCCGTGACGGCAACCTGGTCGACCACCGTCACCCCGAGTGCCGCCAAGGCGGTACGCGCGCGGACACGCCCTTGTGCGGACAGGCTGTGGCCCAGTTCGCCGGTCACCAATCGCACCCGCACAGCACCGGTTTCGGCGAGTTCGGCGGCGGTTTCGATGCCGGTGAGGCCGCCACCGATCACCGTCACCGTGGCGCAGGCGGGCAGGTCGGCCAGGCGCAGGCGGGCGCGGTCGGCTTCGGCGCGGGTGCCGAGCGAGACGGCATGCTCGGCCGCACCCGCGATACCGGTGTCGTCGGTGTGGCTGCCCGGGGCGTAGACGAGGTGGTCGTAGCCGATCTCGTCGCCGGAATCGGTCCGCACGTGGTGGTGCCGGGCGTCGATGACCTGTGCGGTGGCGGTGACGATGCGTACGGTGTCGGGCAGGACGCTGCGCAGCGGCCGATGGGCTCGGTGTGTGCCCGCGATGTACTGGTGTAACCGGATGCGTTCCACGAAGTCGGTGCCCGGATTCAGCAGCGTCACCCGGACGCCCGGGTGACGGGCCAGGCGCTTGGCGGCGCTGATCCCGGCGTACCCGCCGCCGAGGACGACCACGTCGGCCTTCATCCACGACCCCCTCTGTGCGCATTCGTCTTTCACGATAGTGACCTGTCGCGCAGCGAGGGTATGCAGGTGAGCGGGCTCACGCGCGGAAAAAATAAGGTGGCGTGGTCCGGGGGACCGGTGTTATCAATGAAGGGTCTTGTTCCCGGCGATCGGAGTCATGCGTTGATTTCTTGAGGTAGCGCTTTCGGGTGGTCCGCACTGTGCGCACCGCGTATCCGTCGCACCTCGAGGTGGTCCGCATGTCTACGCTGTCTTTTTCCGATCTCACTTTCCACTGGCCCGACGGCACCGTCGTCTTCGACGGCCTCGATGCCACCATGGGGCCCGGCCAGATCGGTCTGGTCGGTGCCAACGGCGCCGGGAAGTCCACGCTGCTGCGGCTGATCGCCGGTGAACTGCGACCGATCCGCGGATCGATCACCGTGCCGGGTGATCTCGGGTATCTGCGTCAGGATCTCGGCATGCGCACCGGTCAGCGCGTCGATGCCGTGCTCGGGATCGACGCGCTGCGGGCGGCACTGCACCGCATCGAGCACGGCACGGCCGATGCCGCCGACTTCGACACCGTCGGCAACCAGTGGCAGGTGGAGGACGAGGCGATCGCGCTGCTCGGCAAACTCGGCCTCGACTACGTGGCCGGATCCGTCGCCGACCTCGACCGCACCCTCGACACCCTCTCCGGCGGGGAGACGGTGCTGCTCGGACTGGTCGCCGAATTGCTGCGCGAACCGGATGTGCTGCTGCTCGACGAACCGACCAACAACCTCGACTCGGTCGCGCGGGCACGGCTCTATACGGTGATCCGCCAGTTCACAGGCACGGTGATCGTGGTCAGCCACGACCGCGAACTGCTCGACCGGATGGACGGTATCGCCGAACTGCGGGCGGGTGAAATCCGGTCGTTCGGCGGCAATTTCACCGACTACGAACGCGTCGTCGAGGCCGAACAGCAGGCCGCGCTCGCCGCCGTGCGCGACGCGCGCAGCGACGTCCGCAAACAGGCACGTGAACTGGAAGCGGCCAGGATCAAACTCGACCGCCGAAAGCGCTACGGGCAGAAGATGTCCGACACCAAGCGTGAGCCGAAGATCGTGATGGGCAACCGCAAGCGCAGTGCCGAGGTGTCGGCGGGCAAGCTGCGCAACTCCCACATCGACAAACTCGACACCGCTCGCGAAACCCTCGACCAGGCCGAGGAGTCGGTGCGCGCCGACCGGGAGATCCGGATCGAACTGCCCGGCACCCGGCTGTACCCGGGGCAGGACGTGATCGCCCTCGACCAGGTGCGCCTGGCCAACGGTCCCGTCGTCGATCTGCGGGTGAGCGGGCCGGAACGGATCGCGCTCACCGGACGCAACGGTGCGGGCAAGACCACCCTGCTGCGGCGGATCGTCGCGGAGGGCCCGAAGGTGGCGTGGCGGTTGCTGCCCCAGCGGCTCGACGTGTTCGACGACGCGCGAACGGTTTTCGAGAACGTGGCCGGTGCCGCACCGCACGCTTCGGCCGAGCAGATCCGGGGACAGCTGGCGCGCTTCCTGTTCCGCGGTGCCGACGCCGACATCCCGGCGTCGGCGCTGTCGGGCGGGGAACGACTGCGGGCCGCGCTGGCGACGCTGCTGCTCGCCGAACCCGCGCCCAAGCTGCTGATGCTCGACGAACCGACCAACAATCTGGACCTGCCGAGCCTGGCGCATCTTACCCAGGCCCTGGCAAGCTTCGAGGGTGCGCTGCTCGTGGTGAGCCACGATCAGCGGTTCCTGGACGGCATCGGCGTCACCCGGACCCTCGAACTCACCCCCGACGGGCTGGTCGAGTAGGCAGGGGCATGATCGGGGACGACCGATACCCGCGGCGTTCGCCCGGGGACGACGAGCAGATGGGGTGACGTGGAGCAGTCCGTTGTGTCGATCGACGTGGTGACGTTGCGATGCTGGGAGGGCGACACCGGCGTGCGCGTGGGCATCGCGGCCCGCGAATTCGAACCCTTCACCGGGCAGCTGGCCCTGCCGGGCGTCCTGCTGGGGCGGGGCGAGCGGCTGGTCGAGGCCGCCCGTCGCGCGGTCCTGGGCAAACTCGGCGTGCCCGACACCGCGATCGTCGCGGTCGGCCAGCTGCGCACCTTCGACGAACCGCACCGCGACCCCCGTGGCCCCACCCTCGCGATCGCCATGTGGGCGGTCGTCGCCGAACACGAGGGCCCCGCCGAGTGGGTCGGTTTCGACGAGGTGCCCCCGCTGGCCTTCGACCACAACCACATCATCGAGACCACCCGGCCCGCGCTGGCCGCCCTCCTCTGGAAAGACCCCACCTTCACCCGGGCCCTGGCAGGCGCCGAGTTCCCCGCCACCCGCGCGGTCGACCTCACCACCGCCCTGCACGGCACCCGCCCCGACCCCGCCAACCTCAACCGCACCCTCGCCACCATCCCCGGGCTGCACCGCACCGGCGAACGCCGCCGGGTCCGGGCCACCGGGCGCCCCGCCGTCGTCTGGGCCTTCGACGACTGATCCGCGCCACGGCGCCGAGCACGCGCGCATTCAGCCGGAAGATCGATTGCCGCCGGGCGCATACGTGCTTCAGCCTCGGAGGGCAATGACACCAGGTCACAGAGCGCATACTCGACGTTCGATCGGATACGACCGTCGCCGCCGACGCATGCGTGTGTTCAGCCGGAAGCGGCAGTGGTCGCCAAGTCGTAGAGCGCGTACGTGCGGCGCAGCACCGGATACGAAACGTTGTGCACCGCAATGTTTCCCGTGGTCCGGCCGTCTTCGGTGCCCGCGTGTGCGTGTCCGTGCAGGGCGAGCGTGGCGCCCGCGGCGTCGATCGCGTCGCCCAGCGCCTGACAGCCGAGACCGGGATAGATCGAGATCGGCTCGCCCGCCAGGGTGTCGACGGTCGGGGAGAAGTGGGTGAGGGCGATCCGCATCGGTGTGTCCAGCGCTTCGAGCGCTGCCCGGAGCCGCCGCGCGTCGACGGCCCCACGACGCATCAGCATCCGGTGCTCCTCGCTTCCGGAGTCCGGGTCGCCGGGGTACGCCGGGAAGCCGCCGGAGCCGCCCATCACCCCGGCGATGCCGAGCCGGTGCCCGCGCACAGTACAGACCGTCGCCTCGCCGTCGAGCACCCGCACTCCGATGTTCGTGAGCATGCCCGCGATCACGTCGCCCGCGCCTGCGTCGTGGTCGTGATTGCCCAGCACCGCGACGACCGGCATCGCCAGTCCCGCGAGTTCGGCGCAGAGCAGCTCGGCCTCGGCCACGGTGCCGCCGTCGGTGAGGTCACCGGCCAGCAACAGCAGATCGGTCTTGTTCCCCAGCTCGAGGAGGTCGGATCGGAACTTTCCCGCGACGGCCGGACGCATGTGCAGATCGGCGGTGGCGGCGATACGGACTGGTGTTCTGTTCCCCACCCACCGAGATGGCCACAGCGGATCGCCGGTGTCAACAGCGCGGTAGATCATCGCGAAAGGGCGCGTGGTGGGCGGTCGGATCGGTTCGTGTCGGAGCGTCGTACTACCGTCGCGTGTCTGTGACCCCGGGGAATCGAACACCAGGTCGGTGTGGGGACTAAAGTTGGTGGTCCGGGCGGTTGCAGCAGTCGGCTGACAAGGTCGAATGCGGCGTGAGAGGTGGTGGCATGACTCGACAACTCGGCGAGGCGAAGGTTGGGCAGGGGTCCACCGACGCCGCGCCAACCGGTGGTGCCCAGGGCAAGCCCGAACCCGCGAAGCAGTCGCCCACCGCCTCGGTGCCCAGTTCGGCATCACGGCGCGTGCGTGCCCGGCTGGCCAGGCGGATGACCGGTCAGCGCGGGATCGCGGCGGTCAAGCCCGTGCTCGAACCCCTCGCGACGGTGCACCGGGAGCTGTACCCGAAGGCCAACCTCGCGCTGTTGCAGCGCGCCTTCGACGTGGCCGACGAACGCCACGCCAAGCAGTTCCGCAAGTCGGGTGACCCGTACATCACCCATCCGCTCGCGGTCGCCAACATCCTCGCCGAACTCGGCATGGACACCACGACCCTGGTCGCGGCCCTGCTGCACGACACCGTCGAGGACACCGGCTACTCGCTGGACCAGCTCAAAGAGGAATTCGGCCAGGAAGTCGCCCACCTCGTCGACGGCGTGACCAAACTCGACAAGGTCAACCTCGGCGCGGCCGCCGAGGCCGAGACCATCCGCAAGATGATCATCGCGATGGCCCGCGACCCGCGCGTGCTGGTGATCAAGGTGGCCGACCGGCTGCACAACATGCGGACCATGCGGTTCCTGCCGCCGGAGAAGCAGGCCAAGAAGGCCAAGGAAACCCTCGAAGTCATCGCGCCGCTGGCGCATCGGCTCGGGATGGCCACGGTCAAGTGGGAGCTCGAGGACCTCGCGTTCGCGATCCTGCACCCCAAGAAGTACGACGAGATCGTGCGCCTGGTCGCCGACCGGGCCCCGTCGCGCGACACCTACCTGGCGAAGGTGCGCGCCGAGATCGTCAACACTCTCGCCGCGTCGCGGATCAACGCCGTCGTCGAGGGACGGCCCAAGCACTACTGGTCGATCTATCAGAAGATGATCGTCAAGGGCAAAGACTTCGACGACATCCACGACCTGGTCGGCATGCGCATCCTGTGCGAGGAGGTCCGCGACTGCTACGCCGCCGTCGGCGTGGTGCACTCGCTGTGGCAGCCGATGGCGGGCCGGTTCAAGGACTACATCGCCCAGCCGCGCTACGGCGTCTACCAGTCGCTGCACACCACCGTCGTCGGTCCCGACGGCAAACCTCTGGAAGTGCAGATCCGCACCCACGACATGCACCGGACCGCCGAGTTCGGCATCGCCGCGCACTGGCGCTACAAGGAGACCAAGGGCAAGCACTCCGGTGACGCCGCCGAGGTCGACGACATGGCGTGGATGCGTCAGTTGCTCGACTGGCAGCGTGAGGCCGCCGACCCGGCCGAGTTCCTCGAGTCGCTGCGCTTCGACCTGAAGTCGCCGGAGATCTTCGTGTTCACCCCCAAGGGTGACGTGATCACGCTCCCGCAGAAGTCGACGCCGGTCGACTTCGCCTACGCGGTGCACACCGAGGTGGGCCACAAGTGCATCGGCGCCCGCGTCAACGGCAGGCTCGTCGCGCTGGAACGTCAGCTCGAGAACGGCGAGGTCGTCGAGGTCTTCACCTCCAAGGCGCAGAACGCCGGACCCAGCCGCGACTGGCAGAACTTCGTGGTCTCGCCCCGCGCGAAGGCCAAGATTCGCCAGTGGTTTGCCAAGGAACGACGCGAGGAGGCACTCGAGAGCGGCAAGGAGCAGATCTCCAAGGAGGTCCGCCGCGTCGGGCTGCCGCTGCAACGGCTGATGAGCGTCGACGCGATGACCGCGGTGGCGCACGAACTGCACTACACCGACATCTCCACCCTCTACACCGCCGTCGGCGAACACCAGGTGTCGGCGCACCACGTGGTGCAGCGGCTCATGGCCCAGCTCGGTGGCATCGGCGATGTGGAGAACGAGCTGGCCGAACGGTCCACGCCGTCGACCACGCCGAGCAGGCAGCGGGTCACCGGCGACGCGGGCGTGCTCATCCCCGGCGCCCCCGGCACCGTCGCCAAGCTCGCGAAATGCTGTACGCCCGTACCAGGTGACGAGATCATGGGCTTCGTGACCCGTGGTGGTGCGGTGAGTGTGCACCGCACCGACTGCACCAACGCGGGCTCGCTGCAGTCGCAGTCCGAACGGATCATCGACGTGGAGTGGGCGCCGTCGCCGTCGTCGGTGTTCCTCGTGGCGATCCAGATCGAGGCGCTGGATCGCACCCGGCTGCTCTCCGACGTCACCAAGGTGCTCGCCGACGAGAAGGTCAACATCCTGTCGGCGTCGGTGGCCACCCACGGCGACCGGGTGGCGATCAGCAAATTCACCTTCGAGATGGGCGACCCGAAACACCTGGGTCACCTGCTCAACGTGGTGCGCAATGTCGAAGGTGTGTACGACGTCTACCGCGTAACCTCAGCAGCCTGACGCTGTCCCGCCTCCCCGCGACTTCTGGCCGGACTCAGGTGCGCCTGGCGTCGCGTCGGCGGCCAGACTCGGGTGCGTGAGGAATTGGCCCGTACCCGGTGAGTTACCCATGTGCTCGCGAGGTCACGGGTTACCGACATGGCCTGACCAGCTCATCGGCGGGGTCTCGCAGGCCGGATGGCTGAAGATTAGCTGGCGGGCGAGGGTTTGCTGGGGCAGCGGAAGGGCCTGTTTGGGCAGGGGTTCGGATACCCGGAATCTGTTACGGTTTACTGCGTTTCAACGTTCCACTGGTCAGCCGAAACGGACTGTGATGCGGATCGATATGGCTCGGTGCACGACACGACTCACGGTGACGATGATCGCGATCACCGTTGCCTCGGCGTCGGTGTCGGCGGGGGTGGCCGCCGCGGAAGAGGTCACCCCCGTCGCACCGTCGACACGCGTGGCCATCGATGCCTGTCCTGCGTTGTACGCCTTGGGAATTCAGGGCACGGGGGAGTCCTCGCCCGATGCCGCGCCGAGCACCGACACCGGCATGCTGAGCACCGTCTTCCGGCCGTTGTTCGCCGCGGCCGCCGAACCGGGACTCGTCGACCGCGCCTACGTCCCCTACGAGGCGGGCTTCGGCGGTGCCGTTCCCGGCGGAGCCGTGCCCTACACCGAATCGGTCGACGGCGGCCTCGAACGCTTGCGGTCGATGGCCACCCAGGTAGCTCAGCGGTGCCCGGACTCGCGGATCGCCGTGGTGGGGTATTCGCAAGGCGCCCATGTGGCTTCGCTGTTCGCGCAGGAGGTCGGTGCCGGCACCGGTGTGCTGCCCGCCGACAAGGTCGCCGCGGTCGCGCTGTTCGCCGATCCGACCCGGGGCGTGAACGCGCCGCTGTTCCCGGGCGCACCCGACCGCGCCACCCCGCTCGCCGCTCCCGGCACCGAGGGCACCGCGGTCGCCGAACTCGGCGAGGTTCGTCAGGCCCCGGCCCCCGGCGGCGGGCTCGGTTCCCGCTACGACCGGGCGGGCGACTACGGCAAACTGACGGGTCGCGTCGCAAGCTTCTGTGCCACAGGTGATCTCGCGTGCGACGCACCGCAGAACGCGCCACTCATGCGGGCGGTCACCAGTCTGGTGAGTCAGGTGAAGCTGTCCGGCGGCGACCCCATCGGTTCGCTGGTCTCGATCGCGCAGGCGCTGGCCTTCACCTCGATCAAGACCGCCTCGACCGTGGTGAACGAGGACATCGCGGGCAGCACGCTGGCCGATGTCTCGCTCTCGCCGAAGAAGTCGATCTCCCAGCGTCTCGCCGACGCCGCCGACCCGCGCACCACCCTCGACGTGAACGCCGCGTTCCAGGCGCTGCTGAAGGTGGGCATGATCGGCCTCAACTCCGTCGCGACCGTGGTGAAGACCGTGCTCACGCCGGCGAGCATCGCCGAACTGGCCACGGCGGCACTGTCGAACCCGCTGGCCGGGCTCACGCTGCTCGGGACGAAGCTCGTCGGCGCCGTCGCGCAACTGATCCCGCCGACCACCGGCGTACGCCTGGTGAACGAGGCCTTCACGGCGGTGGCGCAGAACATCACCGACAACCGGGAACTGCTGGACGTGACCACCTGGGTGCGCTACTGGGACTCCATGCAGCGTCACGTCGCCTACTCCCAGATCGGGGTCGGTGCCCAGGGCGCGACACCAACCCAGTACGTGGCCGACTGGTTCGCCGCGATCGCCCGCGACGCCGCGGCAACCTCCGGGCGCGGCGCGACACCGCTCGGTGGGCCCGACACGCCCGACCCCGGCCTGTTCACCAGCCGAACCGGCGAGCCTACGCCATCGAAACCCGGTCATGGGGGACAATTTCCGTTCGGGACAGGAGCCGATGGCGCCTCATCCGGCGGCGCGACGACTCCGCCTGCCGCGACACCCGAACCATCACCTACCAGACTGTTCTCAGTGAACTGAGTACCGAGAGGTATCGATGCGAATCCATGTGCCCGGCGTAGCGGAAAGGGGGGAATGTTGAAGTCGTACAACGAACTGTCGCGCTGGTACTCGGCGCTGGAGCCGGAAACCGACACGGCCGACCCTGCGCGCCAGGACACCACCGAGCAGGTGGCGGGCGACGACGAGGCCCCCGCCCGATATTCGCAGCGCCCCGAGCGCATCCCGACGGCCGACCACCCGGCCACGCCCGTCGAGCGCTCCGGACAACCCTGGACCAAGCCTGCCCCCGAAGTCGACGAAGCCTCCGCCGAGGACTTCGCCGACCGCGACTTCACCAAACCGGACCCGGGTGCCGACCCGGCACCGCGCTCGGCGGAGCAGGAAACGCCGGTGCGTGCCGAGGACCGCCGAGCCGGGTTCGACCCCACGCCCCGTACCGAGGACCGGCGGCAGGGGCAGGATCCCGCTGCGGATCGGCACGCTGAGCACCATCCCGCCCCGATCGCCGAATTCCGGACGCGCGAGCGCGACCCGTTCGTCGTCGCCGACCGGGACCAGGCGCGCTTCGCCGAGGACGATTCCGAATCGCTCGCGGACCACACGACTCCCCGCGATGAACCGGCCGTCGACTACTACGCGCAGGAGCGCGAGCCGGCGCCGATCATGGAAGCGCGGCCCTACGTGCCCGAACCCGTACCGCTGGCCGAACACGCCGCGCGGCGCAGCGAATTCACCGGCGGCTGGTCGGACTGGGTGGAACACGCGCCGGGTCCCGACGACGACTACGACGCCGAACTCGTCCAGTTCCCGTGGGCCGATGCCGCCGACGACTACGACGAAGCGCATGTGCTCGAACCCTCCGGCGCCCTGCGTGCACGGCGGGCCCGACAGCGCAACCGCTCGTGGGTCGTGCTCGCGATCGCCGTGCTGGTGCTGGTGGTCGCCGCGACCGGTGTGATGTTCCTGCTGTTCGGACGCGGCAGCACCCACGCCGCGCAACCGGCCACCCCGCTGCACTTCACGGCGGGCAACCTCACCGCCGACGCCGGCGGCGCCTGCCCGACCGAGCGCACCGAACTCGTGGTCCGCAGCGCCGAACCCGGCGGCACGGGTTCCGGCCCCGACGCGGTGCTCGCCTTCCAGCACGCCTACTACGTGACCCGATCGGGTGCCGAGGCGCGCGCGGTGGTCACCCCCGACGCCGAGGTGTCCTCGGCCGCGGTGATCCAGCGCGGCATCGATTCCATTCCGGTCGGCACGACGCACTGCGTGCGGATCACCACCGTCGCCCCCGAGCGGTACACCGTTGAGGTCACCGAATTCCGGCCCGCGGGGGCACCGGCCACCTACACCAAGCAGTTGGTGCGAACGACGCGCGTCGGCGATCGCACGCTCATCGCGGGCATCGCGGCAGGGTAAGGAGCAAGGCGATGACAGACGACTGGAGCCGATGGCTCGACGAGGCCCCCGAGGGGGACCCGTCGGACGACCTCGCGCGTGATCCGGCTCCGGTGGTGCGGTTGCGGCGCAGGGGCGGCGCCCGTTCCGGCGGGGCACGCAGGCCGATCCTCGTCGTCGGCGGCTGCGGCGGCGCGGGCACCACGACAACCACGCTCGGCCTGGCCGCCGCCTCGGCGATCGACGGTGCGGTGACCGTCGCCGTCGACGCCACCGCCGCGGGCAGCGACCTCGCCCTGCGCGGCGCCGACAAACACCTGCACCCGGTGAACCTGCAGTCGTGGGTCTACGGGCGCGGCGACGACGAGCCGGCCCCGATCGAGGACTGCCTGTCGCGGTCCACCTCCGGATTCGGGCTGCTCTGGCGCGACGCGACCCCGCTGCGGCGGCGCGCGACATATCTCACTGTCGCCAGGGCATTGGACGCCGGTGGATACACCGCCGTCTACGACGGCGGCAACCCGATTGCCGGACGGCAACTGCGCCCCCTGCTCGACGACGCCGATATCGCGCTCGTCCTGACGATTCCGGCCCGGGTCGACGCCGCCAATCGGCTGCGGGTGACCCTGGAATGGCTCGACGACCACTACGGCGACGACGGCGCGGGCGTCGTGGCCGACACCACCATTGTTGTCTCCCACCAGTATTCGCAGGACGATTCGCGCGTTGCGGAGCATTTGCGCGAACACCTGTCGGGGTGGGTGCGTGAGGTCATCGAGATCCCCTACGACCCGCATCTGGCGCGCGGCGAACTGGTTCGCCACAGCGAGCTCGCCGAGGCGACGCGTGCGGCATATGGGAGCTTGCTCGCGGGAGTGGCATCATGACGGCAGCTATGAATCTACGTCGTCGTCGTGAACCGGACGCGCCCGCCGGTGTCGTCGCGCCGCCTGAATCGTTGCGCGCCAAGATCTGGGAGCGCCCGGTCCCCGGGGTGGGACGGGCGCCGCTGGTCTGGTTGCTCGGCGTGCACGGCGGGGCAGGCGCCACCACGCTCGCGCATGTCCTCGCGCCCGCCGCGGACGCCCGTGGCCGCTGGCCGGGTGTCTTCGACCGGGAATCGCCCTACGTGGTGCTCGTCGCGCGCGAGACCATCTCGGGACTCACCCGTGCCCACGATCTGCTGCGCCAGCATCACGCGGGGCTGGCCGGACCGTCGCTGGTGCTCGGCCTGATCACCGTCGCCGCGCGGCCCGGGCGGATGCCCGCCGAGATCCGCCGCTACCGCGATGTGGTCGGTTCGCTGGCCGGGCACGTCTGGCAGGTGCCGTGGTTCGAGGAATGGACTCTCGTCGAATCCGAGGCACTGCCGGTGTGGTCCCCGGGCGACGAGGTGGTGGCCCGCAAGCGCAGGCCGGACCCGCTCGAAGAGGTCCCGATCGAGATCGGTGAGCTGGGAACCGATCTGGTCGCCGCCATCAGGACGAGCCTCGGTTCGCCGATCTCCTCGGCGGCGCAGCGGGGTCGATCATGACGGCCGGGCGCGTCGGCCGTCTGTGGTGTACAAACGTGTGTCGGCGTCGAAGTGTTTGTGGCACAACACCTTTACAGTGGGAGAAAGGCACCCGATGAGCATGCTCCTCCTCGCCGTGCAGGACACGTACGGCACCGTGCTTGCCCAGGTCGGTAACCCGACCCCGGAAGCTCCTCCCGGCTCGGAGAAAATCCTGCAGCTGGTGCGATACCTCACCTGGTTCGTGCTGCTGTCGGGTATCTGCGGCATCACCTACGCGGGCGGCAAGTTCGCGTGGGAGCGCTGGACCGGCGGCGGCCTCGAGTCGCCGAAGATGGTGGCAGGCGCGATGATCGGCGGTGTCGTCGCCACCAGCGCGGGCACGATCATGAATGCGGTCATCGGTTAGTGATCGCCGTGCTCGCCTACAAACAGATCCCGGCCGACGTGCTCGCGCCGCTGATGCAGTTGCTCAACTGGCTGCTGTGGTTCGTGCTGCTGTCGTGCCTGGCCTGGATGATCCTGTCGGCGGGTCGGCTGTGGATCGCCTTCCGCAGCGACCTCGCCGTCAACGATGCCTCACACGGTGTGCTCATGAGCCTGATCGGCGCCGCGGTCGCCAGCACCGCGTCGGCGATCGCGCTGGCATTCCTGCCGGCGTGAGGCAGCGGACGACGAAGGCACGACCATGAATTCCACAGTGACACGACCGGTGCTGGTCGGTATCGCCCTGCTCACCGCCGCAGCGGGTTGCGGTGAGCAGGACGCGGGCCCCGACCTGTCCTCGGCACCGACCGGCGTGCGCTGGCAGCACTACCAGGGCATAGCCCTGCCGCACGCCGATCAGGGGCCCGCCCAGCTACAGCAGGGCGCCGCAACCGGATTCGAGCACTCGCCGCGCGGGGCGGGGCTGGCCGCACTCACCCACACCATCCGGCTGTCGGTGGCACCCGACGACGACTGGGCCACCGTCGTCAACCGGGGCCTCGTCCCCGGGCCGGCACGCGACGAGTGGGCGATCAACCGGGTGCAGCTGTCGATCACCGGGCCCGCCGCGCCCGAGTACGCGCCGAAATTGTTGGGTTACAAAATCACCGAATACCGTGACGAGCAAGCCCGTGTGGACGTCTACACCGAGTACTCGGACAGTTCCCGCGCGGTGAACCACACCGCGGTGAGCTGGTACGGACAAGACTGGCGACTGCGCTTACCCGACCCGGAGTCCACCACCCGACCCGTCGACGCGATCGACGAATTACCACCCGACATCGTGACATTGGAGGCACCGCAGTGAGCGAGAAGGAGGCGTCGACGCGCGACCGCGCGTCGTTCGGCATGATCGCCTCCGGTGCCCTGCTCGCCCTCATCCTGGTCGTCGGCGCGGTCGTGTACTTCACCAGCAGCGGCGAAGGGGAGATCGACGCCGGTCCGCCACCACCGCAGGCGGCGGGCGGCACGGGCTTCGCCGAACCGGAGGTCGACCTGTTCGGCAGGCGCGTCGACGTCCCCAACAACCCGGCCGGGCAACCGCTGGCCCAGGACCCGAGCACGCGGCGCACACCCGACGACCCGGACTGGCTCACCGCCGCCCCGGCGGGCACCACGAAACCGCACGGATGGCAACGGGTCTACGGCGCGTCGGTGCCGTTCTCCACCTCCGACGGACCGTCACGGATCGAGGCCGGGCTGGCCGTCGGCTACGCGCACACCCCGCAGGGCGCCGCGCTGGCCGCCGCACAGATCACCTACCGGCTCAACGCCAGGCCCGCCGATCGCGACCTGTACGTGACGCAGCTGCGGGTGAGCTCCACCCAGCTGGCCGCCTACGACTCGGCGCTGGCCGCCGACAAACTGCCCGAGCAGCAGCCGGAGAAGGTGACGCGCTACTTCGTCGCCTCCGACGCCTTCCGCATCGATGACTACGCCGACGACATGGCGATCGTGCGACTTGCCTCGCGCGGTCCGGTGGTCGACGGTAAACAGCTGTACGCGGCCATGCGGCTGATCGTGGTGTGGGACGACGGTGATTGGCGGCTGAAACCGTCGACCACCACCAACAACCGGACCGAATACGTGGAATCGCTGGCGGGGTGGACGACATGGTGACCAACCATCGAGGGGTGCCGACAATGCTGAGGCGGATCGTCACAATATTCGCGGTGATCTTCACCGTGATGATCGCGACCCCGACCGTGGCCTACGGTCAGACCTACGGCTTCGACGAGGCGTGCAACGAACTGCACGACACACTCGACAGCGTCGCCATTCCCGGTGTCTCGCTGGGTGATGCCGCGTCGGCGGTCTGCAAGGCGGGCAATGCCGCCACGCATCCGGGTGATGCCGCGACGGCGGTCAAGGACAAGGCGTGGGACTCCACCTTCGGCAAGGTGGTCGACTCGCTGATGAAGGGTCTCGGTGAGGCGCTGATCCTGGCCCTGACCTTCTGGATGAAGGTGCCCAACGAGGCGGTGAGCGACTCGGGCGCGTTGTTCACCAAGATCAACGACTACACGTATCAGATCCAGATATTGCTGTTGATCGCCTCGGTCATCATCACCGGTGGCAGATTGGCCGAGGCCAGACGCGGGGCGGCCGTGAGCGAGGCCGCCGAGTCGTTCCGGCTGTTCGCCCGCGTGGTGTTCAGTTCGTGGATGCTCGGCGCGGTGATCGTGGCCGGTACGCGCGCCTCGGACAAGTTCTCCGAGTGGATCATCGCCGACGCCACCGGCGGCAACGCCAAGAACATGGCCGAGCTGATGGTGAAAACGTCGAAGCTGCAAGCATTTTCGCCGGGCCTTGTGTTGATCATCGCGATCGTCGGCCTGCTCGGCGCGCTCGCCCAGATCGTGCTCGCCATCGTGCGCCAAGGTCTGCTCGTGGTCGCGGCGGGGGTGTTGCCGCTGGCCGCGGCGGCGTCGGCGACCAGTACCGGCAAGCAGTCGTATCAGAAACTGGTCGGCTGGATCATCGCGTTCATGCTGTTCAAACCGGTGGCGGCGATCGTGTACATGATCGCGTTCACCACCGCGGGGCATACCGACGAGACCACCGCCTCGGGTGGGCTGCCCAGTGGTGAGGACGCCCAGCGGATGCTGGTCGCGTTGGTGCTGCTGTGCAGCGTGGCGTTCGTGCTGCCCGCGCTGATGCGTCTGGTCGCGCCCGCCGTGGCCACCGTCGGTACCGGCGGCTCGGGTCTGATCGCCACCGGCGGTGTGGCGCTCGGTGCGATGGCGCTCGGCGCGGTCGGCACCAAGGCCGTGGCCGCGCGACCCGTCGCGGCACCCGGCACGGCAGGCTATTTCGGCAACCAGGCAGGCGGGGCCGGTGGCGCGGCCGCCCAGCGCGGCGGCGCTCCACGACCCACGCCGCCGCCGCGCGGTGGCGGATCCGCGCCGCCACCGGCCAGTTCGGGTTCGGTGCCCTCGGGCGCGGCCCGCAACATGGCCGCCGCCCGGGCCGCGGCGGCCTCCACCGCCCGCGCCGACGAACGGGCCGGCGACGTGGCCGGTGACCGCTGGGCCAACCGTTCACCCGACCTCGGCAGGAGCACGATTCCGCGATGAGCACCTCCGCGACCGACACCTACGAGCGCCGCTCCTACGGCCTGTGGCAGAAACCCCGCAGCGCAGGCCTTTTCGGCCTGCGCTGGGAAGAGACCGTCATCGGTTTCGTCGTGGTGATCACGGCACTGGTCTGTGCGATGGTCGGCGGATTCAAATGGGGTTTCATCGTCGGCGGCCTCGGCGCGCTAGTGATGGTGCCGCTGGTGTGGCGGACGGGGGGCCGTTCGGGCTATGAGACGGGACTGATGATGTTCAACTGGATGCGCTCGCGCCGCAACGGCGAGCACGTGTACCGCGGTGGCCGGTTCTCCCGGATCCCCGGCGGCGTCACGAAATTGCCGGGGCTGCTCGCCCCGTCGAAGCTCTACGAGGGCATCGACGCGGGCGGCTACCACTTCGGGATGATCCACCTGCCCGCCTTCGCGCAGTACACGGTGGTGCTGCGCGCCTGGCCGCAGGGACACGAGGCGGTCGACCAGCCGGTGATCGACCGCTGGGTCGCCGCCTGGGGCACGTTCCTGGCGTCGGTGGGCCAGACCAGCGACATCGTCGCGGTGGTCCCGGTGATCGACACGGTGCCCGAGACCGGTAACCGCCTGCTCAACGAGGTCTCTACGATCACCCGTCCGGAAGCCCCCGACCTGGCCCAGCAGGTGATGTACGAGCTGGCCACCGAATTGCCGCAGGAGCGTGTGCAATTGCTGCCGCGCGTGGCGATCACGTTCAAGGCGACCACCGCCGAACGCCGCAAGAACCCGGCCGAGGAGGCCGTGGAGATCGGGCGGCGGCTGCCCGGTATCTGCGCGGCGCTGGCCGAGGCGGGTGTGCGGGCGCAGCCGATGTCGGCCGAGGAGGTCATCTCCTTCATCCGGCGCAGCTACGACCCGGCATCCCAGGCCGACCTCGAGGTGGCCGCCGCCGACCCCGGCGGGCACGGCCTCGGCTGGGACGACGCGGGCCCGGTGTCCTACGACGAGAAGTGGGACCACTTCATCCACGACGGCGGCCGCTCGGTGACCTGGGAGATGGACGCCGCACCGGAAGGCGCGGTCGACGAACGGGTGCTGCAGCGGTTGCTCGCGCCGAATCCCGAAGTGCCACGCAAACGCATCGCGATCGTCTACCGGCCGCATTCGGCCGCCGACGCCGCCGAGATCGTCGACGACGACTTCAAGAACGCGCTCGTCGCCCAGCAGAGCGAACGCGGTGTGGTGTCGGCGGCGGCCACGCTGCGCGTCGGCGCGACCCAGCAGGCGCGCGAGGAACAGGCGCGCGGCCACGGTGTCACCCGCTTCGGCGCGCTGGTGACCATCACCGAACCGCTGCGCGGTGACCTGCCGCGCATCGAGGCCATCACGCGTGACCTGTCGACGCAGGCTCGCCTCAAGATCCGCCGGTGCTACCGGTACCAGTCCGCGGCGTTCGCGGCCTCTCTCGGTTGCGGTGTGATCCTGCCCGAACACGCGACCATTCCGAAGGCATTGGCGGGGTGAGGCGATCATGGGACGCGACTACGAACCCCCGGTGCGCGACCGCGACGACATCGCGTTGCGCCCGGTCCACCGGCCACCACGCATCCGCGGCGAACGCGAGCCACGTCCCGCGGGGAGCACGTCGCGCGTGAGCGACGACGTGCTCGGCCTCGACGAGCGCACCGACCGCGACGACCCGTCGCGGGGATCCCGCGCGGGTGAGGAACGTTCGGCGGGAGAACGCAGGTCGCGGGAAGACCCGTCGCGTTCCGACCGGACCCGTGGCGCGGATCAGCGCCGGTCGCGCCCGGACGACATGCGCGGGCGGCGCGGTGACGACCCCCGTGGCCGCGGTGCGGATGTACACGGGCGCGGTGACGACTCGCGAGGACGGGGCGACGACCCCCGTGGGCGTGGTGACGGTGGGCGTGGCGCCGAGGACATGCGAGGCGGCCGGGAGCGTGGGCAGCGCCGTGACGCGGGGGAGCGGCGGGGGCGTGACCCGCGTCGTGACGTCGAACGGCGTCCGAGTGGTGGTCTGCGCGACGAGGATCACGGGCCGCGTCTGGATCACGCTCGTGCCCAGGGTGATTCGCAGCGAAACGCGAAGAAGCCACCGCGCCTGACCAAGAAGCAGCGTCCGGCCAAGGTCGCGCGCCCCACCAAGGCCGCGCGTCCGATCCGCCCCGACGACGCCGCCGACCGCGCCATGGGTGCGGGGCGTTCGGCACGGTCGAAGGCCAAACCCGAACGCCGCCAAGGCCCCCCGCTGCTCGACGACGCCACCCGCGCCCGCTACGAGATGATCGCGCGCGAACAGTCCGGTCTGCGCGCGGCCTGGGCCACCTTCCGCATCCACACCGACGACCTGCGCCGCAACAACGCCCAGGCTCGCACCGAGGCCGTCGTCAAGGACGGATTCGACCGTACAACCGCCGAATTGACTGACCGGGGCTACTCCGGTGCGGGCGGCGGCAAGATGAACGTGGTCGGCCGCCCCGTGGAGTACCGGGCGACCACCGCGCAGGTCGCGGGTCTGTGGCCGTGGTCCGTCGGCGCGGGCGCACCGCTGATCGGCACCCCGCTCGGTTCGCATCTGCACACCGGCGCCCCGGTGTGCTTCGATCCGATGAACTGGTTCATGCGCGGCAGTTTCATCACCGCGCCGAGCCTTTTCGTGTTGGGCCTCAACGGTTTCGGTAAGTCCTCGCTGGTGCGCCGGATCGTGCTCGGCGGCATCGCCCAGGGCATCACCCCGCTGATCCTGGCCGACGTGAAACCCGACTATCGCAAGATGGTCGAACTCGTCGGTGGTCAGGTCATCGACCTCGGTTACGGGCACGGCAAGCTCAATCCGCTCGCCGCCGGTGTGCTCGGCTCGGTGGTGCCACGGCTCGAGGGGTTCCCGGCGCTGCAACTGCAGGTGCTCCAGGATCTGCGGGCCCGGCAGGTCACCCTGATCGCGGGTCTCGTGGAACTGGTCCGCGGCGCCCGGGTGGCGGACTTCGAAGAAACGCTCATCGCCACCGCCCTGCGCATCCTGTACCAGCCGGGCAGCGGCTACGCCCCGGACAAACCGCCGATCATGGAGAACCTCCTCGAGGTGATCGTCGCGGGCGGACCGGAGCTCATGCTCGACGCGGGCGCCGACGACGAGGACGAATACGCCCACGCCATCAAACATCTGCGCCGCTCGCTGCGCGCGCTCACCCAGGGCCCGTTCGGCGCCATCTTCAACGGCCAGACCAGCGTGCCCATCGACACCGGCGCCGTCGCCGTGTGCATCGACGTGTCCCACATCCCCACCGGCGACAAGAAGCTCAAAGCCGCCGTGATGCTGGCCTGCTGGGCCGACGGCTTCGCCTCGGTGGAGGCGGCGCACGTGCTCGCCGACGCGAAACTCGGCCCGCAGCGCTACTTCCAGGTCGTGATGGACGAGTTGTGGCAGGTGCTCGGGCTCGGCGACTTCATGGTCGACCGCGTCGACGAGCTGACCCGTCTGCAACGTGGCCTGGCCACCGCGCTGATCATGATCAGCCACACCATCAAGGACCTGCAGGCGCTGGGTTCGGATGCCGCCATCGCCAAGGCCATCGGCTTCCTGGAACGCGCCCGCGCCAAGATCTTCGGCGCCCTGCCCGCCGAAGAGATCTCGCGACTGGATTCGACGGTGCCGTTCACGGCCGCCGAACAGGAGATGGTCACCGGATGGTCGGCGCCGCAGGCGCTCACCGGTGAGGCGCTCAAACCGGGCCAGCAGCGGCCGTCGCCGCCGGGTACCGGCAAGTTTCTGCTGAAGATCGGTGAGGATCGCCGTCCCGGCATCCCCTTCCACATGGAGTTCACGGTGTCGGAGAAAGAAAGCGGAATCCACGACACGAACCAGCGGTTCAGCGAGTTCGGCGACCACCCGAGAGGCCAGGCACCGGAGGAGGACCAGCCATGATGCCGCACCGGTCCTACCGCCGCGTCTCGCCCGAGGTGCGCAACGCCGCCGTCGAACAGGTCATCGCGCTCACCGACAAGCTGCGCAGCGAGTCCGAGGCGTGCCGGGTTGTCGCCGAACAGATCGGCGTGCACGCGAATTCGGTGCGCAACTGGGTGCGCGCGGCCGAGGGACCGAGCCTTGACCGGATGGACGCCACCGCGTTGCGCCGCAAAGTGGTGCTGCTGCAGCAACAGCTGGCCGCGGCCGCCGAGATGAACCGCACCCTCGCCGACACGCTCAACGAAACCCGGCGCCGCACGTGAACACCGCCGCGGCGGACGAGCCTGTCCTCGCCGCCCGGCATGCAATCCGGGGCGGTGGCCGATGAACGCCCGCTCGATGATCATCGGTGTCTTCGGCGCGGTCATCGGATTGGTGGCCATGGTGCTGGTGATCGTGTTGCCGTCCTCGGACGAGACCTGCGAGACCGGTGACGTGCTGGTCGGCTCCTCGGCGCCGACGCTGCCCGAACTCGGCGCCGACACCCGCGCGGGCGCCACCACCGCGGCGACGACCACGAACGCGACCGTTACCGGCACACCGTCGCTGGCGGCCGGGGTCGGGCCGCTGCGGCGCACGCTGCCGATGGAGGTCGGCACCTTCACCATCTCCGATGTGTTCGGTTCCCGCGGCGGCGGGCACAAGGGCATCGACATGGCCGCCGCCGACGGGACCACGATCTATTCGGTGTCCGACGGCCGGGTCGTCGCCGCCGGGCCCGCGTCGGGGTTCGGGAACTGGATCGTCGTCGACTCGGTCGACTACAACGGCCGCGCCTACTCCGCGGTCTACGGGCACATGTGGGATCACGGCGTGAAGGTGCGCACCGGTGACACCGTCACCGCCGGTCAGCCCATCGGCATGGTCGGTTCGGCGGGCGAATCGAGCGGTCCCCACCTGCATTTCGAGATCGTGCCGGGTGGTCGCTTCACCGGTGGTCGTCAGATCGACCCGATGCCGTGGCTCGACGGCGCGCCGACTCCCGATGTCGGTGGGGCACGCGCCTTTTCGAACGACCCGAGCTGTGTGCGTGGATTCGGCAGCGCGGGCGGCCTGCTCGCGGACGGGAAAGTGCCCGCCGAGCTGGAGATCTGGTACCGGCGCGCGGGCACCGTCTGTCCGGAGATCTCCTCCTCGCTGCTGGCCGCGCAGGCCAAGCAGGAGTCGGGTTTCCGGCGCGGGCTCACCTCACCGGCAGGTGCGCAGGGCCTGGCCCAGTTCCTGCCCGGCACGGCGGTGAGTATCAACCCCGACGACGGGCAGCCCTACATCATCGACGCCGACGGCAACGGCACCGCCAGCGTGTGGGACGACGGCGACGCCATCATCGGCCAGGCCCGCTACATGTGCGCCATCGCCCACAAGATCGCGGGCTGGATCGCGCAGGGCAAGGTCTCCGGCGACCTGGCCGCCCTCACCCTCGCCGGCTACAACGCCGGTGAGGGCGCGGTGCTGGCCTCGGGCGGCATGCCGAATCGGTATGCGGCGCACTACTCCGAGACCCGGCCGTACGTCACCAACATCCTGGCGATGGAACCGCAATACCGGGCACCGGGCGCGCAGGGCCGGTTCACCCGCGAACCCGGCGCCGAGGGACCGCAGATCGCCGAGGCCGCCCACGACTGGCTCGGAGTGCCGTACGTGTGGGGCGGTGGCGGTCCGCAGGGACCCAGCGGCGGCGGATTCGACGCCCCCGGTCTGACGGCCGCGGCGGTGTTCGCGGCGACGGCGGGCGAGGTGGACCTGCCGCGCACCGCCGAACAGCAGTGGGAGGCGGGCACGGAGGTGCCGCTCGGGCGGATCTCGGTGGGCGACCTGGTGTTCAGTGATTTCGGTCCGCAGGGACCGGCGCAGGTGGGGATCTACGCCGGCAACGGCCAGGTGATCCAGGCGGTCGCGCCGAGCGGACGCAGTGGCGGCGGCGTCGTCGAGGTGGCGATGCCCGGTGACGCGCGGGCGAGGAGGGTTGTGTGACCACACGGGCGGCCCGACCAGGGATAACCTGGTGGAAGACAACACGAATCCGCACGACCCCGGCGGTGATGCTCGTGGCGTTTCTGAGTACGGTGCTCGTCGCCTGCGGTGGCGACGCCGATCCCGCGCGCCCACAGGCGAGTTCGACCACCCGGCTGCTCGAGGCCGCGGCCACCGTCGACCCGACCACCCCCGACGGGGTAGCGGTGGTGGCGTTGCGCGAGGTGTACACCTGGCACCCGGTCACCGAGGAACCCGGTGATTCGCTGGCGCGTGCGCGAAAATGGCTGGGGCCGAGCATGTTACGTATGCTTGACGCACCTACGGGCACGGCGGCACCGAAACCGTCGCTGCAGTGGGCCGATTGGGCGAAGGCGAAAGCGGAGGTGACGGCCTTCACCTTCGCCTCGGGGGAGAAGGCACCGCCGAGCGCCGACCCGGCCGTGACGCAGTTCAAGATCGGCATCGAGCAGACCGTCGTCTACCCGGACGGGCGCACCGAAGACCTACCGCCGAGCACGGTCATCGCGACCGTGGTGCAGACGCCGCAAGGCTGGCGCCTCGACGGATTCCGCTGAGATCCATATCCGACAAGGTCCTCGAGGAGGCACACGTGGCGAAGAAAAAGGTGAAGGACCCGGCCGCGGTCGGGCCCGACACGACGCTCATCCTGATCGTGGTCGGCTTCGCGACGCTCGGCGTCCTCGCCGCCGCTCTGCACCTGGGCAACGCCCTGTCGGTGCAGCCGCAGAACGTGCCTGCCAACCCGATCGCGGTGGTTGCCGACCTCGCCCGGGGCAAACTGCACTGGCCGCGCGCGTCGACGGTGATCGTGCTGCTGGTGATCGCGGCGATCTTCGCGTACTTCTACATCCGCAAGCAGATGAAGAAGCGGGCGGGCGCGGGGCGGCTGGCGATCGACGACAAGGCCGACTACATGGGTAGTGGGAGTGCGATCGCCTCGATCACCGAGGAGGGGGTGCGGCAGAAGGCCAAGGACCTCGGGGTGCGGCTCGGCACCAACGACGCGCCCGGTGTGCCGATCGGTGTCGCCGTAGCCGACGGGACGCCGCTCTACGGTTCCTACGAAGACCTGCACCTCGACATCTGGGGTCCCCGCCAGGGCAAGTCGACGTCGCGCGTGATCCCGGCGATCCTGTCGGCCATCGGCCCCGTGCTCACCACATCCAACAAACGCGACGTCGTCGACGCCACCCGCAACGTCCGCGAGGCCAAAGGCAGCGCCACCTTTGTGTTCGACCCGCAGGGCGTGGCCGGGGAGCGGCCGACCTGGTTCTGGGATCCGCTGGCCTGGGTCGATTTCCGGCGCGAGGGGTGTGAGATGCGGGCCGCCCGGCTGGCCGGGCACTTCGCCGACGCCGAGTCCGGTGGCGCCGACAGCGGCGACAGCTTCTTCGATCCCGAGGCCGAAGACCTGCTGGCCGGGCTGTTCCTCGCGGCGGCGATCGCGGGCAAGCCGATCACCCAGGTCTGGGAATGGGTCACCGACTCGCAGAACAGCGAACCGATCCAGCACCTGCGCAGCGCGGGCCACGACTTCACCGCGGCGGGTCTCGCCATGCAGTACAACGCTGAACAGCGCACCAAGAGCGGCATTTTCGGCACCGCGAAGAAGATGATCCGCTGCCTGCAGCTGTCCAATGTGCACCCGTGGATCACCCGGGCCGGCAGCGACCGGATGCAGTTCGACGAGCTCGAGTTCATCGAACGCAACGGCACGCTGTACTGCCTCTCGCTCGAAGGTCGAGGATCGGCGGCGCCGCTGGTGAGCGCCCTCACCGAGGCCGTGATCGATGTGGCCATGCGCAAGGCGGCGATGTCGTCCGGCGGGCGGCTGCCGATCCCGTTGCTCGCCGTCCTCGACGAAGCCGCCAACGTGGTGCGTTGGAAGGACCTGCCCAAGCAGTACAGCCACTTCGGTTCGCGCGGCATCGTAGTGATGACGGTGCTGCAGTCCTGGGCGCAGGGTGCGCGCTGCTGGGGTGCGGATGGGATGAACGCGCTGTGGTCGGCCGCCAACATCAAGGTGCTCGGCAGCGGTGTCGACGACATGGCTTTCCTGCGTGACCGGTCCGAGGCGATCGGCGAGTACGACTCCATCTCGGCGTCGGTGTCGCAGTCGGGCAACAGCAAGAGCTACTCGCGCTCGCTCAGCTCGTCGGTCACCTTCACCGCCCAGGGGTTGGCCACCTTGCCACGTGGGCGGGCCGTGGTGTTCACCTCCGGTCAGCCCGCAGTGCTCGTGCGGACTGTGCCGTGGTGGGAATCGGAATACGCCGACGCGGTCCGCCGCTCGATCGACGACAACGACCCCACCCGCAAGACCCGCATCGACGATCTGGTGCTCAGCGCCCAGCCCCCGGCAACACTGTCGAAGAACAATCCGCCACCGGATGAGATCGGTGAAATCGAGGAGGTCAAGCCGCTGTGAACGACGACGTGACGACGGGGGCGGACAAGCGCGAGAAGGTCTACGCCGATGTGGCGGAGTTCGTGAAGGAGTATCTGAGCAAGATCTACCAGCGCCAGGTCACCGATATCAGCGACACCGTGTGGTGTCCGGAATGGTGGCGCCATCCCGAGGCGGCGGTCCGGTTGGACGCGTTGTGGCAGGCGTGGGAGCACTACCGGATGCAGGGTGGCCCAGGAATCAGCGTGTGGTTCCTCGATCACGCCGACCCGCACATGACCAAGCTGTTCGATCCGCGCGGCCCGTTCAAGTACTGCAGCGTGCGCAACGGGCACAAGAAGATGCTGTCGGAACTGCCGCTGGAAAATCCGGACGACAATCAGTGGACAGCACCGAAAGACGGTGTGTGGCAGAAGGAAACGCCCTACCAGTCGTGAACCGGTAGGGCGCCCCGGCGGTGGTATCGGCCGTCGCCGGGGTCAGCGCCCGCGTTCGATGCCGCGTGCTTCGATGCCGCGCTCACGGGTACCCACGTGGCGGGTCGCCGCGTCGCGCAGGCGGATCGCCTCGTCGGGCGAAATGCCCTGGCCCATCTCCACGAGCATCCGCACCTGGCTCAGCTCCGGAGCCACACCGGCTCGCTGCAGATGCGCGGCGATGGCGGCGCGGCGTTCGGCCGAGTCGTACCCGAGCTGCGGTGCTTCTACGGTCTTCGTCGCCGTGCTGGTGCTCGAACTCGCGGCGAACGGTGAGGACGGGTCCTTCTGCAACGACAGGCCTTTCGCCTGCGTCTTGGCCTGGCCCACCGACATCATCTGCACGAGTTCGATATTGCGCGGATCCTTGGCTTTCAGATCGCGCGCCTCGCGAATCTGCAGTTCGCGCGCTTCCTTCATCTTCGCCTCGATCGCCTTGGCGCGGGACTCGGCCTCTTTCTGACCGTGTTCGCGCGACTTGAGGGCGACCAGGGTGGCCATCTGCAGCATGGTGCGCATCATCGCCGCCGTTTCGCTGCCGATGTCGTCGAGTTCCGCCATGACTGCTCCCCGATGCCGCTGTGGAAGTGGACATCTGAGCCTACCCTGAAAACGACGAACGGGCCGGACACGCGAGGCGTCCGGCCCGTGTCGTGGTAGCTGGGGTGTCAGCCCACCTTGACGGTGTTGAACGAGATCGGCATCGCCGGGCCGCCGTCCTGGGCGCCACCCTCGACGCCCGCGCCCGCGACCTTGTCCAAGGTGGCCAGGCCCGCCTCGTCGATGGTGCCGAGAATGGTGTACTTCGGGGGCAGTTCGGTGTCGCCGAAGACGAGGAAGAACTGGCTGCCGTTGGTGCCCTTGCCCTCGGGGGAGATACCCGCGTTGGCCATGGCGATCACGCCGCGCTTGTAGTTCACCGGCTGACTCAGCGCCGGGTCACCGTTCGGGTACAGATCGGTGGGGTACTCGTTGTCGAAGCTGTAGCCGGGGCCGCCCGAGCCGGTGGCCGTCGGGTCACCGCACTGCAGGATGCCGAAACCGGGGCTGGCCACGATGCGGTGGCAGCTGGTCTTGTCGAAGTAGCCCTGCTGGGCCAGGCTCACGAGCGAGTTCACCGAGCACGGCGCCTGCGCGCTGTTCAGTGACAGGCCGATCGGGCCCTGGGTGGAGTCGATCGACAGTTTCACCTCGGGACCGTCGGTGGCCACCGAGGTCACCGCGGGCGCCGTCACCGGCTTGGCGGGCGGCTCGGCGTCGGCCGGGTACGAGCAGTCGACCGTCGCCGGCTTGGGGGCGGGCGGTGGCGGTGCGGGTAGGTCGAGCGGCGTGTTGACGAAGGTGGTCGTCGGCACCGCCGACGACGACTCGGCGTTCGCCGAGGGCGAGTCGTCGCCCTTGGTGAGGAAGTACACCCCGACGCCCGCGGCCGCGACCACGATCACGCCGAGCACCGACCCGGCGATCGTCAGGCGCTTACGCTTCTTCTCCTGCTCGGCCCGTCGTGCCAGCTGGCGCTCCAGCTTGCGCTTGGCCGCCGCCCGTCGCTGTTCGTTACTCGGCACTACCGCGTTCCTCCCGTGTCGTCAGGTTCGCCTAGAGGGTAACCGGTTGGACGCGGAGGGCGCCCGTGGGGAAAACTGGGTGATCGTGACCAAGACCAGCAGCTTCAGTGCCCCGAAGGGGGTTCCGGATTACGTGCCGCCCGGTTCGGCCGAGTTCGTCGCCGTGCGCGACGGGTTGGTTCATGCCGCCCGACTGGCCGGGTACGGGCACATCGAGCTGCCGATATTCGAGCTGACCGCCCTGTTCGCCAGGGGTGTCGGCGAGTCGACCGACGTGGTCAGCAAGGAGATGTGGACCTTCGCCGACCGCAAGGGCGAGAGCTTCACCCTGCGGCCCGAGGGCACCGCGGGCGTGATGCGGGCGGTGATCGAGCACGGGCTCGACAAGAGCGGTCAGCTGCCGATCAAGCTGTGCTACGCGGGACCGTTCTTCCGGTACGAGCGGCCGCAGGCCGGTCGGTACCGGCAGCTGCAGCAGGTGGGTATCGAGGCGATCGGGGTGGACGATCCGGCGCTCGACGCCGAGGTGATCGCCGTCGCCGACGCCGGTTTCCGGGCGCTCGGCCTGGACGGGTTCCGCCTGGAGATCACCTCCCTCGGCGACGAGACCTGCCGCCCGCAGTACCGAGAGTTGTTGCAGCAGTTCCTGTTCGACCTGCCGTTGGACGAGGAGACCCGCCGCCGCGCCGAGATCAACCCGCTGCGCGTGCTCGACGACAAGCGTCCGGAGGTCCGCGAACTCACCGCCGACGCGCCGCTGATGATCGACCACCTGTCGGAGTCGGCCAAGGCCCACTTCGAGCAGGTGCTCGCCCACCTCGACGCTCTCGGCGTGCCGTACGTGGTGAACCCGCGCATGGTCCGCGGCCTGGACTACTACACCAAGACCACCTTCGAGTTCGTGCACGACCAGCTCGGCGCCCAGTCGGGCATCGGTGGTGGCGGGCGCTACGACGGGCTGATGGCCGAGCTCGGCGGGCAGCCCCTGTCGGGTATCGGCTTCGGTATCGGTGTCGACCGGACCGTGCTCGCGCTGGCGGCCGAGGGCAAGTCAGCCGCCGATCCGGCGCGCTGCCAGGTCTACGGCGTAGCCCTCGGTGACGCGGCCAAGGCGCGGATGGTCACGCTGGCCGGTGAGCTGCGTGGCGCGGGCATCAGCGTCGACCTGGCCTACGGTGGGCGCGGCATGAAGGGCGCCATGAAGGGTGCTGACCGGTCCGGCGCGAAGTTCACGCTGGTCCTGGGCGACCGCGATCTCGAGACCAACGAGATCGGCGTCAAGGAGATGGCCACCGGCGACCAACGCCAGGTGCCGCTCGGCGAGGTCGTCGGAGTACTGCGAGCGGGTCTCGGCCGCTAGCAGACGGCGTGCACGGGGCGCGGTAATCTGACCGCGCCCCACGCCGGGCGGGCCGGCGGCGGTGAGAGGGACTGTGGTGAGCGGGGATTCCGGGCGACCGGCGACGGAACCGATCGGCATCGACCTGGTCGCACCCGAGGTTTTCGCCCCGATGCTGCGCAAGCTCTCGCTCGGCGCGTTCGCCGTCGGCGTCGTGGTGATGCTGGTGACCTCGATCTGGTTGAGCTGGGCCTACGCCGTCCTGCTCGGCCTGATCGTCGCGGTCCCCACGCTCGCGTACGCGATGGCGTTCCAGCGCAGGCGGATGTGGTTGGACGGCACCGTGATCCACGCTCATCGCCTCGTCGGTGCGCGTCGGATCGACCTCGCCGAAGCCTCCGGCGCGCAACTGCTGGTGTTCCCCGGCCGGCTCAGCCGCATTGTCCTGCGCGTGACGGCGGGCGAGGATACCCAACTGGTGCCGCTGGCCATGTACACCGATGCGGGCAGCGGCCGCGAGCTGCACCTGCTCGGCCTGCGCAAACTGGCCGACGCCCTGGCCTCGGCGCCGTTGGCCGCCGCCGTCGCGATCTCCGAGGTCCTGGTCGCCCAGCTGCGGGCAGAAGCCCGCGACGCCGGCCTCGACGAACGACCGCTGTACCGCGGTGTCCGCCTGGTACGCGCACAGGACGCTGTGTCGCCGGTGGTCCTCACGGATTCGCAAGTAGCCGAACTGGTTTGAGTCGGCGGTGGCGCCCGCGGATTCGCAAGCAGCCGAACTGGTTTGAGTCGGCGGTGGCGCCCGCGGATTCGCAAGCAGCCGACCTGATTCGGGTCCGTGGTGGTGCTGACTGATTCGCAAGTGCCGATCGGTTCGAGCCACCGAGGGTGCTGACGAATCAGCAAGTGGCCGAACCGATCTGAGGCATCAGGGCGCGAGGAGCGGGGCGACGCGCTCCCAGTAGGTGTGCATGTCCTGTTCCCAGTACCCCCAGGAGTGCGTGCCTGCCGGGCGGAAATCGAATTCGGCCGGGATGTCGAGGGCGGCGAGCCGATCGCGCAGCAGTTTGGTGCACACCACGGTGATTCCGTCGAGCACACCGCCGATCACCAGCTGATCGGCCAGCTTGATCGGACGCTGCTCGATGCCCGGCCCGTCGAGTGTGTCCAGCGGACCCGGCATGCCGTTGCCGGTGCTGACGTACACCCCGATGCCGCGCAGCCGTTCTGCGTGGAGCGCCACGTCGTTGGCGACCCAGGCCGGGTCGGTCGGCGGTCCCCACATGTTGAGCGGGTTGCCGCGTCGGGCGGTGACGATCGAGGCGACCATCGCTTGCCCGGCCGGATTGCTGGTCTGCACGCAGCCGCTGAAGGAGCCGACCATCCGGAACCGCTGCGGCGCCTCCTGTGCCATCCGGAACACCGCCGAACTGGCCATCGACAGCCCCGCGACGGCGTCGCGGCCGGTGCCGTGGAAGGCGGAGTCGATGATCGGCGGCAGTTCGGTGGTGAGGAAGGTGAGCCACCGGTTGCGGCCGGTGCCGGGGTCGTCGGACTGCCAGTCGGTGTAGAAGGTGCCCGCGCCGCCGATCGGCATCACGACGGTGGCCTGCTTGCCCACGAAGAAGTCCAGGGCATCGGTTTTGGTGAACCAGTTGCTGCCCTCGCGCCAGTCCGGGGTGTCGGTGCCGCCGTCGACACCGTTGATCAGATACAGCGCACCGGCGGGTGCTTCGGGATCGGCCGCCGGAATCACCGCGACGGTGACCGGGCGGTTCATGGCCGCCGAGTGCACTGTCAGGTCGATCACCCGGCCGGGCCCGTTCGCCGCGGCGGCCACCGCGAACGACCCGTTCGGGGCTGGGCGGGCCGCGTCCATGGCCCGGGCGGCTACCAGGTCCGGCGCCGCTTGCGCGGCCCCGGCGACGGGGAGGCCGGCGGCGGCCAGCACCACCGACAGGACGAGCCGTCGCAGCATCGAATGCAGCACTGTCATCGCTCCGTTCATCGCGCGTGTCTTGTCGTTCCGTCGACCAGGCGCAGCTCTTTGGCGTCTGGCCACAGCGCCGACCAGGCCCGGCTCGGTCCGGTGCACAGCCACACCGCCACAGCACGGTTCACGCCGGGGAAGCCCAGCGGTTCATCGAGTCGGGTGAGCGGGACGGTGCTCGCGAAACCGGTGCGCAGACCCGTCTCCGGGCCGTCCACCCCGACGTACAGCACCGTGGTCACGCTGTCCGGTGGTGCGCCGAAGTGGCCGTAGCCCCGATTGGGGCTGTACACCTCGGGCAGACCGGCCGCGGGTCCGTAGTGCTCGAGTGCCGCTGCCTGCCAATAGTTCTGGGTCACGATCACCAGACCGGCGCGCTGCTGCGGCGGCAGTTGCTCGTAGGTTCGCCGCACCGAGCCGACCAGGTCGTCCCAGCCGCTCGGCCCGAACAGCACACTGCGCGAATGGATCTGGGCGTAGTCCTCGGTGGCTGTCCGCAGCGCCGATTCCGGTCGGGGCAGGGCGAGCACGAGGGCGACACAGATCGTCGTGGACAGCCCGGCGATCGCACCGCCGAACACCAGTTCCCGGCGAGACAGCCCCCGGTCCGCCAGATACACCGCGCCGGCGGCGAACAGGCCGGGAAAGGCCCCGGCCATGAAGTAGGGCCGAAGGCCCGCGAGCACCACCCCGCTCAGCCCGATCACGATCATCGGGATCAGAAACCGATACGGCCGGAATCGTGGCGAGCGCAGCCCCGCCCACATCCCCGCGAGCAGCAGCAACCCACCCGCCCCGGTGACCTGGATCATCGTCCAGGGCGCGGCGAGCACCCCGGCCGTGGCGAGCTGTTCGTCGCGCACGACCGCGCCCATGGACAGCTGCGGCCAGCCGTTGCTGTGCTGCCACCACAGAATCGGCACCGCCGAGCCGACCAATAGCGCGGAGCCGACCCAGTACGCGGGCCGCCGCAGCATCTCGCGCGGACCGAACACCGCGACACCGAACGCGAGCACCGCCCAGATGATCGGAATCAGCCACTTCACCTGGAAGTCGAGCGCGGCCACGGCACCCGCGGCGATCAACAGCCCGTCCGCGCGCGTGCGCACCCATCGGATCAGCAGCCACGCGAGCACCGCCGTGAGCGTGATGTCGAGGGCGAAGGTACTCAGCATCGCCGACTGCATCACCGCCATCGGGGTGGTCGCGTAGGCCAGCGCGGCGACGGTCTGGGGGAGTCGGCCGCCACCGAACTCCCGCACCATCACCGCGCTGAGCACGACAGCCACCACCGTGAACAGCAACGCGGGCAAGCGCAATGCCACGACCGAACCCGGCGCCAGCTGATCCGACAGTGCGGCCAGCAACGGAACCAGCGGCCCCTGATCGGCATAACTCACCGACGGATGCCGCCCGGCCGCAAGGAAATACAGCTCGTCACCGCCGATGCGGTAGCGGTCGAGACGGATCAGGAACAGTGTCCCCGCCACGGCCGCGACCACCGACACCTCCCGCCAGGCGAAGGCAGGCAGTGCGCCGACGGTCGGCGCGGGTGCGTCGAGGCTGCGGAGGTTCATGTCAGTCCCGTTCGCGGACGACAACCGGCGCGGGAACGGAGGTGGCGGAATCGGATTCGGGCCGGGGTCGGTGCCGGACCAACCAGCCCGGCGCCCACCAGCAGGCGTCACCGAGCAACCGCATGGACGCGGGCACCAGCACCAACCGCAGCACGGTCGCGTCGATCAGCAGCGCCGTCACCATCCCGAAGGCGATGTACTGCATCATCAGCAGTTCCGACAGCGCGAACGCGCCGGTCACCACCAACAGGATCAGTGCGGCGGCGGTGATGATCCGCCCGGTTCCGGCGACCCCCGCCCGCACCGCCTCGGTGGTTGACGCGCCCGCCGCCCTGGCCTCGACGATGCGCGAGAGCAGGAACACCTCGTAATCGGTGGACAGGCCGTAGATCACCGACACGATGATCACCAGGACCAGCGCCATCACGGGTTGAGGCGTGAAACCGAACATCCCCGCACCGTGGCCCTCGATGAAGACCCAGGTGAGGACACCGAGGGTGGCACCGAGTCCGAGCAGGTTCAGCGCCGCGGCCTTCAACGGCAACACCACCGAGCCGAAAGTCAGCGCCAGCAGCAGCGTGCTGGCCAGGAAGACGAACGCGATCATCAGCGGCATCCGCGTCACCAGCGCGTCGATGCTGTCCTTCTCGACGGCGGGCTGACCACCCACCAGCAGCGTGGTGCCCGGCGGCAGCGGCATCGATCGCAGGTACTCGATCGTCGCCTCGGCGTCGGCGGCTTCGGCCAGCACGGTGCCGGTGGTAAGCACCTGGGGCTGGAACGGTGACCGCATCGGTTCGGCGAACGGCGCGGCCAGGCCGGGGGCCCGGTTCGCGTCGGCGCGCACGACATCGGCGGTTCCGGGATCGAAGGTGACGATGACCAGGTCGATCGGGTCGATCTGGCGCAGTGGGAACGATTCGTCGAAATGCTGCTGGGCCAGCCGGGTGGGGTGGGTCGGCGGCAGGAATTTCTCGTTGATGGATCCGAAGGCCAGGTGCTGGATCGGGAAGATCAGCACCAGCAGGCCGAGACAGACCGGAACCGCCACCGCGAGCGGGCGTCTCATCACCGCGGCGGCCAGCCTGCCCCAGGCGTTGCCGGGGTCGCGGGCGACCGGCTTGCGGAACCAGTCGACACCGAACCGGTCGACCCGCCTGCCGAGCACGGCGAGCATCGCGGGCAGCAGCGAGATGGAGGTGAGCGCGGCCAGCGTGATGGTGATCATCGCGCCGTAGGCGAACGAGCGGAGCAGACCCTGGGGGAACACCAGAATGCCCGCCGCCGCGACCACCACGATCAGCGCCGAGAACAGCACCGTGCGCCCCGCGGTGGACACACTGTTGCGCACCGCGTCCTCCACCGATCGGCCCTCGGCCAGTTCTTCCCGGAACCGGCTGAGCACGAACAGCCCGTAGTCGATGGCCAGTCCGAGCCCGATCATCGAGACCACTGGCGACACAAAGGAATTCACTTCGGTCACGGTGGTGAGCAGGCGCAGCAGGCCCCAGGCGCCGAGCATGGTCAGCCCGCCGACGATCAGCGGCAGCGCGGCGGCGACGACACCACCGAACACGAAGAACAGCAGCACCGCGACGACCGGGACGGCGAACAGCTCCACCCGCCGCTGGTCTTCGACCATCGTGTCGTTCAACGCGGCGGCGACCGGCTGCCCGCCCGCCACCTCCATCCGCACCCCGGGAATCGTGAGTTCATCGGCGATCTCCCGATAGTTGCGGCCCTGCTCGGTGGGGTTCAGGCCCTTGATCGCGATCGAGGCGAACGCCTTGTCGCGCGCCGGCGAGCCGAACACCTCGGGCAACGCCATCCCGATATCGGTCGGCCAGTACGCTCCGTTGATCCGGTCGATCCGGTCGGGGAACCGCTGCGGCAGGGCGTTGAGCCCCGCCACGACGGTGGCCGCGAAGGCGGGGTCGTCGATGGTCGTGCCGTCCGGTGCGCGGAACACCAGCAGCAGATCTGAGCTGTGATCGCGCCCGAAGGCGTTGTCGCGCACCTGCGCCGCGCGCACCCCCTCCGACGAAGGATCGTCGAACCCGCTCGAACTCAGGTCGGCGCCGAGGCCGAGACCATAGGCTCCCAGCGCCAGCAACCCCGCGACCACCGTCACGATGACGGCGTACCTGCGCCGCACGACGGTATCGCCCCACTGCCTCAATTCGGCGTACACATCCGGCTCCCAACGACATTTCGCGATGGGGTCGAACTTGTCATTGTCGAGCGACTTTTCGGTCGTGAAACATCGATATTGCGGTCGGTCACAATCGATCCCGGAATTTCGCTGTGAGCCGTGACCTCGCCTGCTGGGGCAGATCACAGGAGTACGCGCGAGTGTCAGTCAGAAATGTCAGACGTCGGTTATCGAACGATCGGCGCGGTGCCGGGCTTCTACGTTGACATCAAACGGTCAGTTGCCACAGACCGGTCGAAACCGGAGGAAATTGCGTGTCGGATATTGCCATTGTCGGAATCGGTTGCCGGTTCGCGGGCGGAATCGATTCGCCGGAATCGTTCTGGGACTTCGTCGTCGACAAGCGCGACGGTGTCGTCGAGGTGCCTGCCGATCGCTGGGACTGGCGCCGCTACTACGACCCCGAGCCACGCACGCCGGGTCGCAGCTACACCAAGCACGGCGCCTTCATGACCATCGATCCCTGGCAGTTCGACCCCGACTTCTTCGGGATCTCCCCGCGCGAGGCCACCGTGCTCGACCCGCAGCAGCGGTTGATGCTGGAGGTGACCTGGGAGGCCCTCGACGACGCGGGCATCGCCGGGCAGGTAGCGGGCGAGCGGGTCGGCGTGTACGTGGGCGGCTTCGTCGTCGACCAGTCGGTGATCGGTGTGGTCGGGCCGGCGCTGTTCCACACCGACATGCACACCCCGGCCAGCGCCTCCTACACGATGCTGTCCAACCGCATCGCCTACGCGCTGAACCTGGTGGGCCCGGCGATCACGGTCGACACCGCGTGCTCGTCGTCGCTGGTCGCGCTGCACCTGGCCTGCCAGGCGCTCGACAACGACGACTGCCGGGTCGCCGTGGCGGGCGGGGTCAACGTGATGTTGCAGCCCGAGACCTTCGTCCTGATGTGCAAGGGCGGCTTCCTGGCCGCCGACGGCCGGTGCAAGTCCTTCGACGCCACCGCCGACGGGTACGGCCGAGGTGAGGGCGCGGGCATGGTGGTGCTCAAGAAACTCGACGACGCCGTGCGCGACGGTGACCGCGTGTACGCGGTCATCAAGGCGACGGGCTCGAACCAGGACGGGCGGACCACCGCGATCACCGTGCCCAATGTCGACTCCCAGGAGGCGCTGGCGCGCACCGTGTGCGAGCGCTCGGGCATCGCCCCCGACCGGATCACCTATCTGGAGGCGCACGGCACCGGAACCCTCGTCGGCGACCCGGTCGAATTGCGTGCGCTCGGCAGAGTTTTCGGCGCGCCGTCGGGCCGCTCGGGCACCATCGGTGTCGGTTCGGTGAAGGCGACGATCGGCCACACCGAGGCCGCCGCGGGCGTGGCCAGCGTGATCAAAGCGGCGCTGGCCCTTCGCCATCGCACGCTGCCGCCGCAGGGCTGGCTCGAGAACCCCAACCCCGACATCCCCTTCGACGAACTCGGCTTGCACGTACAGACCGAGGCGCAGCCCCTGCCCGCCGACGGGGAACCGATGTCCGTGGCGGTCAACGGTTTCGGTTACGGCGGCACCAACGCGCACGCCATCCTGCAGGAGTTCCGCGTGCCGGCGCAGGCGCAGGCCGAACCGCCACGGCACCTCGGCATTCTGCCCATCTCGGCGCGCAGCACCGGCGCGGCGCGGGCCTTGGCCGGCCGGTTCGCCGACCTCATCACCTCGGGTGCCGACCCGCAGCGGCTGGCCGAGGCGGCCTGGACCCGCATGGCGCAGCACCCCTTCCGCACCGGTGTGCTGCTCGACGGCGACACCGGCGATGTGGTTCGCGAACTGCACGAATACGCCTCGGGCGGCGGCCGCGACGCGGCCCGCACGGTGTCCTCGGCCGCCGCCGAACCGGTGTTCGTGTTCTCCGGCATGGGACCACAGCACTGGAAGATGGCCCGCGAACTGCTCGCCGCCGGTGGCGTATTCGCCGAAACCGCCCGCGAGATCGACGCCGAGTTCCGTGCGCTGGCGGGCTGGTCGATCCTCGAGGAGTTGAACCGGCCCGAGGACGAGTCGCGCGTCACCCGCACGGAGGTCGCGCAGCCGGCCAACTTCCTCGTCCAGGTCGGTCTGGTGCGTGAGCTGGCCGAATACGGCATCGCCCCGGCCGCCATCGTCGGACACAGTGTGGGCGAGGTGTCAGCGGCCTACGTCAGCGGCATGCTCTCGCTGAAAGACGCGGTGCGCGTGGCCTATCACCGCGCCCGTCTGCAGGCCACCACGGCGGGCACCGGCGGCATGCTGGCGGTCGGGATGAGTACCGACCAGGTGACCGCGCTGATCGGCGACGACCCGAGTGTCGACATCGCCGCGATCAACAGCCCCACCTCGCTCACCCTGTCCGGCGATGTCGACCGGCTCGACGAGATCGCCGAGAAGCTCACCGAGGACGGCATCTTCGCCCGCAGACTGCGGGTGGAGGTGCCCTACCACAGCCGCCTGATGGAGCCGATCCACGACGAACTGTGCGAGGTGCTCGCCGACCTGGCCCCGCAGGCACCCACCGTGCCGCTGTACTCGTCGGTGACCGGCGAACTCGTCACCGAGGGCGCCTGGAACGCCGAGTACTGGTGGTCCAATGTCCGTGAGCCCGTGCGGTTCCACGCCGCGATCGGCACACTGCTCGCCGCGGGCAACCGGGTGTTCCTCGAGGTCGGCCCGCACCCGGTGCTGTCGGGCAATATCCGCGAGGCCATGGTCGACGCGGACGTCAACGGCACCACGGTGCCGACCCTCGACCGCGAACAGTCCGATTCGCACAGCCTCCGGCGCACCCTCATCGGCCTGCACGCGGCCGGTGTCCTCGACCGCGAACGGCTGTTCCCGGCTGTGCCCACCGCGCACGTGCCGCTGCCGCGCTACCCCTGGCAGCGCACCCGACTGCACTCGGCGCTGCCGCTGTTCGAACAGGCCCGCCTCGGCACGCCCGGCACGTACGCCATGCTCGGCGACCCCGACGTGGAGGGCCGCCCCGAATGGCTGCTCCAGGTCGGCACCCAGTTGCTGCCCTGGCTGGCCGACCACGTGGTCAACGGCGTCAAGATCATGCCGGGCGCGGCCTATCTCGATGCCGCGCTCAGTGCCACCGCGCAGCGGATCGGCAGCAAGCAGGTCGCGCTGGAAGGGGTCCGGTTCGTCGCGCCGCTCGTCATGGGCGCCCCCGATGTGCCGTTGGTCGCGATGAGTGTGGAGGAGGCCAGCGGCCGGTTCCTGATCCGCTCCCGCAGCGCCACCGGAACGGCGTGGACGGTGCACTCGACCGGGCGCACCCTGACCGGCGCGCTCGAACAGACCGAGGTCGAACTGCCCACGATCGACGTCGGCGTCGATGTGGACCCGGCCATGTTCTACGCGGGACTCGCCTCGGCGGGGCTGCAGTACGGTCCGTCCTTCCAGCGGGTGACCTCGGTGCGCGTCGGCCGCGATGTCGTGCTGGCCACCGTCGACGGCAGCATCGCCGCCGACTCCGGGCACCTGGCGCATCCGGCCGTGGTCGATGCCGCCATGCAGTGCGCGGCCATGCTGTTCACCGACGAACGGATCAACGAGGGCGTCATGGTGCCCGTCGGGGTGACGGCGGTACGCCTGCTCGCCGACCTGCCCGCGCGGATCACCGTCATCGCCCGCCGTGACCCGAAGGCCCGGCTGCGTGCCGATGTCGACCTGCTCGATCAGGACCGGAAGCTGGTGGCGCGCTTGACCGGACTGCAGATCGGCGCGCTCAAACCCGGCGACGACCCACTGCACCGGATGGCCGACTTCTACTACACCGAGACGCTCGAGGAACGTGAGCCGCTCGACCCCGCGGCGCTGGCCGAGGCCGGATCGGTGTCGACGGTGATCGTCGGTCTCGGCGAGAGCCCGCGCACCGCGCGACTCGCCGCGGCCTTCCCCGATTCGCGGGTGTATGTCGTCGACCCGGCGAGCGAGCAACTCGAAGCTGATCTGGTCGCGCTCCTGACCGCGGCCGAGGCCGAGGACAAGCAGCGCGTGCACGTCTGCGTCGTGGCCGGGGCGGGCACCGACGATGTCGCCGACCTGTGGACGCTCAAGCGCATCGCGGTCGCGATCTCGGAATACGTCACCCCCACCGTCGAAGGCGCCGCACCGCAGATCCACTTCGGCGACGGCACCGTCCACGCCACCCTGGTCACCGAATCCGCGTTCGCCACGCCCGACAGCGACGTCGCGCCCGACCCGAGACAGGCCGCGTTCGCCGGCGCGCGACGTGTGTTGCTCAACGAGCAGACCCCGCTGCGCTGGCGCCTGATCGACACCGAACCGGGCACGCCGATCGCCGATCTGGTCACCGAACTCGGTGTGCCGGGAGCGTTCTCGCTCGACAACAGTGACGAGGTACTGCTGCGTGGCGGAGTCCGTCTCGCACCGGTGGTGACCAAACCGCTGCCCGAGCGCATCGAGGAACTCGAGACAGCGCACCCGCTCACCGACCCGGAGGCCAACTTCGAACTGGACATGCCGCGGACCCGCCTGCTGTCACAGGTGGCCTGGCGGCAGTGCCCACGCGTGGCGCCGGGTACCGGGGAGATCGAGGTCGCGATGGCGGTGATCGGGTTGAACTACAAGGACCCGCTCAAGATCATCGGTCTGCTCGGTGAACGTGAGCTCGCCCCGACCTATTTCGGCACCGTGCCCGGTATGGAGGGCATGGGCACCGTCGTGCGCGTCGGTGCGGGCGTCACCGATGTGGCGGTGGGCGACAAGGTCGCGGTGGCCTCCAAGGGCATGATGCGCCGGTTCGCCACGGTCGACCGGGAACTGGCGGTGGTCGTTCCCCCCGACACCGACCCCGCCTACTGCACCAGCACCATCGCCTTCGGCACGGCCGAATACGCCCTGCACGACCTGGCCAGGCTGGAGCCCGGCGAGACGGTGCTCATCCACGGCGCGGCGGGCGGTGTCGGCACCGCGGCCATCCAGGTCGCCAAGGCGATCGGCGCACGCATCATCGGCACGGCGAGCTCGCCCGAGCGCCGTGAGCACGTGCTGGCGATGGGTGCCGACTTCGCGGTGAACTCGCGCTCGCTCAACTTCGTCGACGACGTGCTCGCCTTGACCGGCGGCGCGGGCGCCGACGTGATCATCAGCAGTGCTCCCGGCGAGATCCTGCGCCAGAACTTCAATGCCGCCGCCGAATTCGGCCGCATCGTCGAGGTCGGCAAGGCCGACATCTATACCGGTGGGCTGCTGGAACTGGCCAACTTCGACAAGAACCTCGCCTACTACTCGATGGACCTGGACCGCCTGGTCGCGGTGCGCCCGCAGCGCCTGTCGCGGCTGTTGCAGCGGGTGTTCGAGAAGGTCACCGAGGGCGTGTACACGCCGCTGCCGTATCAGCTGTTCGAGACACACGAAGTGAGCCAGGCCTTCGAGGAGACGCTGCGATCCTCGCGGGTGGGTCGCGTCGCGCTGCGCATGGACGACCCGCAACCACCCGTGCGTCCCTACCTGCCGCCCCTCGAAATCGACGGCGACGCGAGCTATCTCATCACCGGCGGGTTCGGTGGGTTCGGGATGGCGATCGGCCGGTGGCTGGCCATGCGCGGTGCGCGCCGCCTCGTGCTGGTCGGGCGCAGCGGGGCGAGCACCGACACGGCCGAGCGTCAACTCGAGGTGTGGCGCTCGATCGGTATCGAGGTGGTGGAGGAACTCGCCGACGTCACCGACGCGGCCGCCGTCGCGTCGATCATCGCCCGCACGCACAGCGATGAACACCCTTTGCGCGGGGTGTTCCACGCGGCGGGTGCGGTGGCCGACAACCGGCTGGCCAAGATGGAACTGGCCGAACTCGACCGCGTCTACCGGCCCAAAGTCCAAGGCGCGCAGGTGATCCACCAGGCGATCGCCGACGCGGGCATCACCCTGGACATGTTCGTGCTGTGCTCCTCCGGCGGTTCCATGTACGGGATCTACGGCCAGTACAACTACTGCGCCGCCAATGTGGCGGTGGAAACCCTGGCCCGGCGCTGGGCCGCGGCGGGGGAACGGGCCCTGTGCATCGGCTGGGGTCACCTGTCCGGTGCCTCGGGCGGCATGGCGTCGGACGAAACCGCCGAAAAGTACCTGGACCTGGTCGGTTTCGGCCCGATCGACATGGCCGACGCCACCGCCTACCTCGAACAGACCTTGCGTCTGGGCGCGACCAACGCCGCGATCATCCCCACCGACTGGGTGAAGCTCACCGGCACCTTCCCCCAGCTGATCCGCACCGGCCGCACCGCCGGACTCGCGAAGTCCTCCGCCAAGGACACCTCCGAATTGGCCAGGCTCCGAGCCGAACTGGCCGCGATGGAGGAGGCCAAGCGTGGGCCCGCGATCGCCAGGAAGATGGCCGAGGAACTCGCGGTCGTCATGGGCGTGCCCGTGGAGTCGATCGACATGACCGTGCCGGTGCCCGAACTCGGGCTGGATTCGCTGATGGCGGTCGAGCTGGGCGCACGCGTCACCAAGACGCTCGGCATCGACCTGATGTCGATGCAGATGGGCCGCTCGTTCAGCTTGGAACAGGCCGGACCGAAGGTCGCCGAGTTGATCCTGGCCTCGGAACCCGCTGCCACACCGCCGCTTCCGGAGGTCGTACCGGTACCGGGGGAGGACGCCGCACCGACCGAGGTGCCCGAGCAGTGGACCGTCGACCGCGCCTCCGAGATCTCGATGGCGGGATCGCACTGATGGTCGAGTTCGGTCTGATCGACGAGTGGCGGCCCGCGCCGGGACGGCTCGTGACCTGGTTCGCCTCGGCGGACTCGGTCGCGCGCGCGGCACGGGCACCGGTCCATCCGGCGCCGCCGTCGCTGCAACAGGAACAGTATCTGCGCCTGGCCGCCCGGCACGCGGGCGCGGACTTCCGCTTCTCGGGTCTGTGCCTGGTGACCGCGCGCATTCCCACCACCGAACTGGATCGGGACGCCATCACCCGGGCGATCCACAAGTTCCTGCTGCGCCACGACACGTTCCGCACCTGGTTCACCGTCGAACCGGGTGGCGCGGTGCGCCGTCACCTCGTTCCCGAGGCCGATGTGGAGTTCCTCCCGGTCGACTACGGCTACATCGACGACCCCGAGGCGATCTGCCGGCACGTCGAGAAGACCACACCCGGTCCGTTCCAATGGGATTGCTTCACCTTCGGTGCCATCGAGCACGAGGACTCGACCACCGTCTACCTGGCCGTGGACCACCTGCACACCGACGGCCTCGGCCAGTACCTCTCGGCCGCCGACTTCGCCCAGCTCTACGCCGCCGAACTGTGGCCCGACGCCGAACCGCTCGCCCCCGCGGCGAGCTACCTGGACTACTGCCGCAACGAACGGTTCCTCAGCGATCAGCAGACACTGGCCTCGGCCGGGGTGAAGAAGTGGCTGGCATTGTTGCGCGGCAACGACAACCGGCTGCCGAGCTTCCCGCTCGACCTCGGCGAGAAGACCGACGGATACCACCGCAGCGCCCACCGCAGCATCGTGCTGCTCGACGAGGAACAGGGTGAGCGCTTCGAGGAGGTCTGCCGGGCCAACAGCGCCGATTTCGCCGGCGGGGTGTTCGCCGCGGCCGCGCTGGCCGAACGCGAACTGGTCGGGTCGGACTACTACTTCGGCATGACCCCGGTGAGCACCAGAACCTCGGCGGCGGAGAACAATTCGGTCGGCTGGTATGTGACGCTGGTTCCGGTCGCGTTCCCGCTCCCGGAACGGCTGACGATCGGGCGCGCGATCAGGACCGCCCAGCGCGCCTACGACAGCGGACTCCTGCTGGCGCCCACGTCGTTTCATCGCGTCCTCGAACTGCTGCCCGCCGATTCGGAGATCAAGGCCGAACCCGGCTGGGTGACCCCGATGATCTCCTTCATCGACGCCAGGGACTTCCTCGGCAACGAGCTGTTCGACAGCCTGCACGCCGGGGTGTTCGCCAACCGCGCCGCGTCCGAGGAAGCGCTGATCTGGATCAACCGGTTGCCCGGACAGACCTCGCTGAGCGTCATCTTCCCCGACACCGCGATCGCCCAGGAGAACGTGGGCCGCTACCTCGACACCATGAAGTCCGTGTTCGGAGCCATCATCGACAGCGCCGCGGAGATCCCGTGATCCGAGAAGAATTCGTCCCCTCCATCTTCCGTGACCCGTTCATCCCCGACGGCGAGAAGTCGACCTATCACGTCGGCATCACCGGACAGCCCGGCGGGATGGAGGTGTCCCAGGTGGTCGTGCACAACCGGGGCGGCTACCACACGACGTTGGAGGTCGGCCCCGCTCAGCGGCATCGTGACGGGCGCGAGCCGGTCATGTCGATCGAACAGCGCATCGGCCGCATCGACGGGCGCCTGCACGCGGAAACCTATCGCGCGCAGACCTTCTCGGGATCGACGCTGGTGTCGCGGGAGGAGGCGAACTTCGTCGACACCGTGCACCTGCAACCCGGTGGCCTGCCCGAGCCCTACCCGGCGAACGTGATGCCGATCGCCGCCGGGCTCACCCTGCTGCGCGGCCTGGAATTCGCCGAGGGGCTGATGGAGACCGTCGATGTGTGGCTGGCGTTCTCGGTGCACTGGCCGCTGCTCGTGCGGGTGGAGAAACAGGTCGTGCTCACCGGGCCCGCCGGGGTGTTCTCCTGCTGGCAGGTCCGGTTGCGGCCGGGCTTCGAGCACGTGAACGGGATGCTCGACAAGATGGTCGGGTCCGTGGTGCCGCCGTTCCTCGCCCACTTCGAGGTGTCGGCGCCGCACCGGCTGGTGCAGCTGAGTTTCCCGACGCAGATGTCGATGTCGGCTCCGCGCGCGACGATGGAGTTGGTGTCGTGACCGTCACCGAACAATCGCGAACGCCCGAACTCGGGGCCTGGCTGGCGTTCGGTGCCTGCCTGATCGCGGTGTTCATGCAGATGATCGACGTGACGATCGTGAACACCGCCCTGCCGAACCTGACCGCCGACCTCGGTGCGTCACGCTCGGCGCAGCTGCTGGTGATCTCGGGGTACGCGCTTGCCTTCGCCTGCACCCTGCTCACCGCCGCCCGGATCGGGGCGATGGTCGGGCGGCGCACGATGTTCCTGGTGTCGGTCGCGGCCTTCACCGCGGCGTCGGTGTGGTGCGGGCTGGCCGACGGCGCAACGGAATTGGTGATCGCACGAGTGGTGCAGGGCGCGGCCGGGGCGGGGATGGCCGCGCAGACCATCGCGATTCTCACCGCCGGGTTCCCACGCGAACGCCACCCGCTGGTGTTCGCGCTGTACGGGGGCGTGGCGGGATTCGCCGGGATGCTCGGACCGATCGTCGGGGGAGTGTTACTCACCCTCGACATCGGTGGCTGGGGCTGGCGGTCGGTGTTCCTGATCAACCTGCCGATCGGAGTGTTCGCGTTCGCGCTGGCCTGGAAATTCCTGGACCGCAACAGACCCGAAGGACGCCACCGCCTCGACTTGGTCGGTGCCGGTTTGTCCGGGTTGGGGCTGTTCGCCCTGATCGCGGGCATGGCGCAGATCCAGCAGCACGGCTGGCGCCTCGACCTGGTCGCGGTCGTCGGTGCCGGCCTGGCCCTCACGGCCGTGTTCCTCGCCCAGCAACGTCGACGGACCGCACGCGGTGCGTCACCACTCGTGCACCTGGAACTGTTCGGCAACAACGGTTTCCGGGTCGGCTCGGTGCTGGTCGGTGCCTTCTTCGGGCTGTTCACGGGGTTCGTGTTCGCAGCATCGATCACGATGCAGGACGTGCTCGGTTACTCACCGCTGCTCACCGGCATGGTGATGACCCTGTTCGCCCTCGGTGCCGGTGCGGGTGCCATCGGTTCGCTGATCCTGGTGCCGCGCTTCGACATCTGGGCGCTCGCGGGTGGGATTGCGCTGTTCGGTGGGTGCATCGGCGCGGGCGGGGTGTATCTGTACCTGGTCGACGGCGTGGCCAGTGCGCTGCTGTGCGCGGGTCCGGTGTTCGCGGCCGGGTTCGGTGTCGGGGTGTTCGGCGTGCAGCTGCAACCGATGATGCTGTCGGGGTTGGACGCCGACCGGATGGCCGAGGCGTCCGGGGTACTGCCGACCATCGAACAGGTCGGCAATGCGGTCGGACTGGCGGTGTTGACCACGGTGTTCTTCAGCTCGCACAGCCTCGGCGGCGCCGTCATGATGATGGGTGCCATCTGCGGTGTCGCCTTGCTTCTCGCCGCGCTGACCCTGGCGATGCCGGGGCGAGAGCAGCGCGAGGCAGCCGCTGCCAGTGTTTCTCGCGAGGAGGTGCTCGACGGCGCCTGAACTCACGCCGCATCCTCAGCCGAACAAGGTGAGTTGCGGGTTCGTCGGCGCGGGCGCGGCGGTCGGCGGAGTCGTAGGGCCCTGCTCGCGGCGGAGACCGTGAGCGGTGAGCAGGGGGTTCACCCGGTCGCGCAACCAGTCGCGGTAGGTGGGGGTGACATTGGCGCCCCGGTTGTAGAGCTGGCGGTAGCGACGCATCAGGGCGGGGTGTTCGGTATCGAGCCAGGCCAGGAACCAATCGCGGGTGGGGCCACGCAGATGCATGGGGAAAGCCATGGCACTGGTGGCGCCCGCGTCGGCGATCGCGGCGAACAGGGCGTCGAGGTGGGCGCGGCTGTCGGTGAGGCACGGAATGATCGGGGCCGCCATCACATGCACGGAGAAGCCCGCGTCGGCCAGCGCACGCACCAGGTCCAGGCGGGCACGGGGCTCCGGGGTGCCCGGTTCGAGACTGTGATGCAGGTCGGGATCGAGAATCGCGATCGACACCGCCACACTCACCTCCACCCGCCGCGCCGCCTCGGTGAGCAGCGGCAGATCCCGGCGCAGCAGCGGACCCTTGGTGAGAATCGAAAACGGCGTCCCGGAATCGGTGAGCGCGCGAATGATCCCCGGCATCAACCGGTATCGCCCCTCGGCCCGCTGATACGGATCGGTATTGGTACCGAGCGCCACCGCCTCGCGCTGCCACGACCGGCGCCCCAATTCCCGCCGCAACACCGCCGCCACATTGGTTTTCACCACGATCTCGGAATCGAAATCACGCCCGGCGTCCAACCCGAGATATTCGTGACTGCCGCGCGCGAAACAGTACCGGCACGCATGCGAACACCCGCGCATCGGATTGATGGTCCACCGGAACGGCAACGCGCTGCTCTCGGGCATCTTGTTCAGCGCGCTCTTGCACAACACCTCGTGAAAGGTGATGCCGTCGAACTCGGGCGTGCGGACGGTGCGAACGAGCCCCGCCCGGCTCAAACCGGGCAGGGCACCGTCATCGGCATCGAGGGTCTGGGTCTGCCACCGCACCCTGTGAGTCGAACATGCGTTCGATCAGGTGTCAAGCGTGCTGCGGTGCGAGCGCGAAGTCGACGAGGTCGTGGATGCTCTGCTGGATCGGGCGCGGGTGGTAGCCCAGTTCGCGTTCGGCTTTGCCGTGGTCGACGACAGGGGCCGAGATGATCGCGCCGAGAGCGGCTTTGGAGAGCACGTCCGAACCGAGGCGCTTGCCGATCGGTTCGAGTACCGGCATGAGCGCGCCGATGAGACCCGCCGGGATGGCGAAACGCGGTCCGGTGGCACCCGCGTGCCGGGCGGCGATCCGGCACAACTCGAGCAGGGTGATCATGTGCCCGCCCAGCAGGTAGTTCTCGCCGGTGCGGCCCTTCTCGCCTGCCAGGATCAGGCCGTGCGCCACATCGCGGACATCGACCATGTCGAAGCCGCCACCGATCATCACGGGGACGCGACCGCGCGCGCAGTCCACCGTGGTGCGGTTGACGCGGGAGAGCTGGCGCAGGTTGTCGATCGGGCCGAAGACACCGGTCGGGTTGACGATCACCGCGTCGAGACCCCGTTCGATGGCGGGCCGCAGCGAGAGCTCGCCGGTCCATTTGGAACGGTCGTACACGGGCAGTTCGGGATTGTCGGAGCGTTGGGAGTTCTCGTCGATGTGCCCACCCGCGCGGTACTGGTCGAAGGCGTGGATGGAACTGGTGTGCACGAACCGGCGCGCGCCCACCTCGAGCGCGGCCTCGGCCGTGACCCGCACACCCTCGGTGTTCACCCGCCAGGCCAGATCGTTGTTCTTGGCCAGCGTGATGAGGGCGACCAGGTGGTACACCACCTCGGCGCCGTCCAGCGCCGTGCGCATCGACGCCGCGTCGAGCACGTCACCCTCGACCCAGGTGACGGCCGGGTCGGTGGTGGCGGGGGCGACGCGGTCGATGGCAACCACCTCGTGTCCGCGCTCCACGAGCTGAGGGATCAGGTTGGAACCGAGGTAGCCGGCTGCGCCGGTCACTGCGACCTTCATGGGGCCGAGGATATAGAACATGTTCTAGTTTTGCCATCGAATGCCGCAGATCGGGTCCGTCGCGAGTCGAAACCGCGCGGGGTATTCGGCTATATTTGGCGCACTGCGCAATCGGGCGGTCGCGTCGGGAGTTGCGCGGCTACCCGATCGTGGTCTCCAGACCGACTTTTCACGACGAGTGGGGGATTCGCATGACCGATCTCTCGGTGCAAACCGAAGGTGTCAACGCGTTCGCGACGACCAATGCCGGGGTGGCGGGGCAGATCGCGGCGGCGGGCAATTTCGACCTGGTCGCCAATGTCTCCGCGATGACACCCGTGTTCGGGCTCATCGGCGCCGACTACCTGGCGATGTTCGCGGCCGCGCAGGTGTTGCAGGCCAAGGACATCAATGAGCTGTCCGCCAAGTTCGGGTCGCTGTCGGACGCGGCGTTCCGCTCGTCGGTGACCTTCGACGCCACCGACATCGACAACGCGGCGCAGATCGCGCGCCAGGCCGCCGGGATCGGGGGCGCGGCATGAAGCCGCTGAGCGCGGACACCGGCGTGATCAGCCCGGAAGCGTCGCTGGCCACCGCCGAGACCGAGACACAGTCCGCCCTCGGCGCCGTGCCGCAGGAGCTGGCGGGTCAGGCCATTCTCGACGTGCCGCTGGTGCAGCTGCCGGAGGACGTCGAGGAACCGGTCTTCACCCTCGCCCAGAAGATCACCGAGGAAACCCAGCAGGTCGGCATGCCCACCGGGCTGCCCGGCCTCTCCGGGCTCGGCGCGGGCACAGACGCCCAGGACATCCTGACCGGTATCTCGGACGACGCGTCCTCGGCGCTCACCGACGTGCAGGGCGCGCTGAGCCAGGCCACGATCGATCCGTTCGGCACCGCCGAGACCCTGATGAACCAGGCCAAGAGCGCCGTCACCGGGGCGACGGGCGGCGCGGGTGGTGCGGGCGGTGCCTCGAACACCGGGGCCGGTGGCAACTCGGCCGCCGCGACCACCCTCACCGAAGACCCGGTCGCGGCCCTGATGAACGGCCTGTCGCTGCCCGCGCTGCCCGGCATCGAGACGCTGTTCCAGCCGTTCCTCGACCTGCTCAGCAGCTTCGGCACCGGCGTGTTCGGCTCGCTCGACCCCACCTCCATCCTGAGCAACTCCTCGGCCGTCATCGAACAGGCCATGACCCTGGCCCAGGGCGGCGTGAAGACCGTGCAGCAACTGTGGGAGGGTCAGGCCGCCGACGCAGCGACCACCGCCAGCCAGCAGGCGCAGGCCCAGGGGCAGGAGACCAGTCAGCGCGGCATCGACATCTCCGCGCTCACCCAGCAGGCGGCGGCGGTCGTGCAGACGGGCAACGCCCAGCTCACCTCCATCGCCACCACCTTCGCCGCGCAGGCGACGGCGCTCGCCCCGACCATCATGCTGCCGCCCACCCAGGCCACGCTCATCGGCCTGGCGACCACGCACCTGGGCGAGGCGGTCACGGTCGTCAACGCCACCCGCGGCCAATTGGCCGGGTACACCGGCGAACTCAGCGGTGTGGTCGGTCAGCTCGCGAGCCAGAGCGGACTGCCCTCGCCGGAAGAGGTGCTCTCGGCGGCGTCGGAGAACATCGGCGAACCGCTGCTCACCCAGGCCGAAGACGCGCTGAGCAGCGCCACCGAGACCAGTGCGGCCAGCACCGGCGGCACCGGTGGAACCACCACGTCCCCGGCGGGCACCAGCCCGGCGGGCACCGGTGGCACGGGCGGCGGCGGTGGCTCGAGTGCCGCGCTCGGCGCCCTCGGTACCGCGCGCGGTGGCGGCGGTGGCGGAGGCGGTGGCGGCAGCTCGAGCGGCACTCCGAGCGCCGGCTCGCCGAAGTCGACGGCACTGCCCGGCTCCGCGATGCCCGCCGCCGGTCGCGTGATGGCGACGGGCCTCGGCACCGGCATGGGTGGTGCGAGCACCACGCCCGCGAGCGCGGGTTCCGGATTCATGGGCGGCAGCCCGGGTGCGGCAGGCGCGGGCCAGCGCGCCAACGACGAGGAACACGGCCGCACGGTGCAGCCCTACCAGAGCCGCACCGGCAACGAAGACCTCACCGGTCTCCTCGGCGAAGCCACGCCCGAGGTCATCGGCGCCGTCCACGAGGACGAACGCACCGCCGACGAAGACCGGTTCTGATCGAGGTTCGCCCGCGGCCCGGTGCCGCGGGCGAACCCGGACTCACTTCTCGAAGGCGTCGACCAGCTTCTTGGTGAGGTCGGTGAAACGCTTGCGCGCGGCCTGCTGCTCAGGGTTGAGGCCGTCGGCCGCGTCGGGGGAGTAGACCACCAGGTGGGCGTCCTCGGCCGGATCCTCGGTGAGCAGGTCGACGATCTGGGTGCCCTTGCCCTCACCGGCGGGGATACCGAAGTCGACCTCCTGCAGCGCCTCGATCTCCTCGCGCGCGGCCGAGATCACGTCGGCGGCAACCTTTCCCCGCTCCTCCTTCGGCGCGGTCTCGGCCTTGCGGTCCTTGCTCACCGCGTCGGGCCGGTAGACGGCCGTGCCGTCGTCGAACACCTGCAGCACCGGTCGCAGATCGGTGCGTGTCGACCACCCGGCGGGGATGGTGGTGACGCTGATCAGGGGTAGCGGCGCCGGTTCGGCATGGGCGAGCGCGCCCGCACCGGGCAGTGCGAGCGCGCAGACGAGCAGACCGATGATGGGCAGGCGCATGGTTTCCCCTCGATGAAAAACGCTGTGTCGGATCGGGTTCGAGGGTCAGCGTAACCCGGGGGGATTGTTCAGGTCGGTGGCGGAATAGGTATCGCAGGACTGCACCGAACCGCTGCGGTAGCCGGCGAGGAACCACTTCTGCCGCTGATCCGATGACCCGTGCGTCCACGATTCCGGATTCACGCCACGGCCCGCCGCACGCTGGATGCGGTCGTCGCCGACGGCGTTGGCGGCCGACAGTGCGTCGCGGATGTCATTGTCCGACAACGGCTTCAGGAACGGCTGCGTGCTGCCCGGTGCGTTCTGCTTGTCGGCGAAATGCGCCCACATGCCCGCATAGCAGTCGGCCTGCAGTTCGGTGCGCACCGCACCGGATTCGGGTCCGCGCGGATCCTGCTGCGCGCGGCCGATATCGCCGAGCTGGTTCTGGATGTGATGGCCGACCTCGTGGGCGACCACGTACTCCTGCGCCAGCGGCCCGGCACTCGCGCCGAACCGGTCGACGAGTTCCTGGAAGAAGCTGGTGTCGAAGTAGGCAGTGCGATCGGCGGGGCAGTAGAACGGGCCGACATCGCTGGTCGCGTTACCGCACCCGGTGTTCACCGCCCCCGTGAACAGGACGAGTTCGGGCCGCACGTACCGCTGACCGGTCTGCTCGGGCAGTTCCGCACCCCACACCGCGTCCAGGCTCTGCGCGGTGAGCACCACCCGGCAGTCGACGTACTTGTTCGCATCGGCGCCGGTTTTGCAGTGTTCCGGTGTTCCGGCGGTCGCGTCCCCACCCTGGTACTGGCCCCCGGACACGCCCGTGCCGGTTCCGGTACCGGTCAGGTCGACGCCGAACAGCAGGCCGACCACCAGCAGGATCAGCCCACCCGCGCCACCACCGACGGCCAGCTTGCCGCCCATCCCCGGTCCGCCGCCCGAGGATGCCCGGCCCGGATCGATCTGCATACCCTCGTTGAAGGTCATCGCGGTACTCGCCTTCGCTCGGTTGTCCACTGCCCTGCAGCACCATTGGCCACCGCGCGCGCAGCCGTCGCGCAGGGCGCGCGACAAGCTTGACACGGCGCGGAAGATATCGGTTTTCCCTCGCCCATCGTGTCTCACTACGATGGTCGTGCGCCGGGTGTTCTCCACGGTGCGAAAAATCGTCGAAAGGAATACCGTGCTGCGCACCCACTTGGCTGGTTCGCTGCGAAGCGAGCACGCCGGTCAGACCGTCACCCTCACCGGCTGGGTGGCCCGGCGGCGTGACCACGGTGGCGTGATCTTCATCGATCTGCGTGACGCCTCGGGAGTCGCGCAGGCGGTGTTCCGCGAAGGCGAGGCGGCCGAGCAGGCCCACAAGCTGCGCGCGGAGTACTGCGTGCAGATCACCGGTGTGGTGGAGCAGCGTCCCGACGGCAACGAGAACCCCGAACTGCCGACCGGCCAGATCGAGGTCGACGTCCGCGAACTGGTCGTGCTCAACGAGAGCGCGCCGCTGCCGTTCCAGCTCGACGAGACCCCCGGCGACGAGGCCCGCCTCAAGTACCGCTACCTCGACCTGCGCCGCGAGGGCCCCGGCCACGCCATCCGCCTACGGTCCAAGGTCAACGCCGCCGCCCGCGAGGTGCTCGGCGCCCACGAGTTCATCGAGGTCGAGACTCCGACGCTCACCCGGTCCACCCCGGAAGGCGCCCGCGACTTCCTGGTCCCCGCCCGCCTGCAGCCGGGCAGCTTCTACGCGCTGCCGCAGAGCCCGCAGCTGTTCAAGCAGCTGCTGATGGTCGGCGGTATCGAGCGCTACTACCAGATCGCGCGCTGTTACCGCGACGAGGACTTCCGCGCCGACCGTCAGCCGGAGTTCACCCAGCTCGACATCGAGATGAGCTTCGTGCGCCAGGAGGACGTGATCCTGCTGGCCGAGGACATCCTCACCGCGCTGTGGAAGCTGGTCGGCCACGACATCGTCACCCCGATCCCGCACATGACCTACGCAGAGGCGATGCGCCGCTTCGGTTCCGACAAGCCCGACCTGCGCTTCGGTGTGGAGATCACCGAGCTCACCGACTACTTCAAGGACACCCCGTTCCGGGTGTTCCAGTCCGAGTACGTCGGTGCGGTCGTGATGCCCGGTGGCGCGAGCCAGCCGCGCCGTCAGCTCGATGCCTGGCAGGAGTGGGCCAAGCAGCGCGGAGCCAAGGGTCTCGCGTACATCCTGATCAACGAGGACGGCACCCTCGGCGGCCCGGTCGCCAAGAACCTGTCGGACGCCGAGCGCGAGGGGCTGGCCAAGCAGGTCGGGGCCGAGCCGGGTGACTGCGTGTTCTTCGCGGCGGGCGCGACCAAGTCCAGTCGTGCCCTGCTCGGTGCCGCGCGTGGCGAGATCGCCCGCAAGTGCGACCTCATCGACCCGAACGCCTGGGCTTTCGTCTGGATCGTCGACGCACCGATGTTCGAACCGGCGGCCGAGGCCACCGCGAGCGGCGACGTGGCCCTGGGCCATTCGTCCTGGACCGCAGTGCACCACGCCTTCACCTCGCCCAAGCCGGAGTCGATGGACACCTTCGACACCGACCCGGGTTCGGCGCTGGCCTACGCCTACGACATCGTATGCAATGGCAACGAGATCGGTGGCGGTTCCATCCGTATCCACCGCCGTGACGTGCAGGAACGGGTGTTCGCGGTGATGGGCATCGACAACGAGGAGGCCCAGGAGAAGTTCGGCTTCCTGCTCGACGCCTTCTCCTACGGCGCCCCGCCCATGGGTGGCATCGCCTTCGGCTGGGACCGCATCACCGCCCTGCTCGCCGGGGAGGACTCGATCCGCGAGGTGATCGCGTTCCCGAAGACCGGTGGCGGCGTCGACCCGCTCACCGACGCGCCCGCGCCGATCACCGCCCAGCAGCGCAAGGAAGCGGGCATCGACGCCAAGCCCGAGGTCAAGGGCGGCGACGCGCCGAAAGCTGTTGCGGCGCAGAAGTAGCGACCGGAAAGCGGCACCGGTAGCTTCTGGGATGGTCCCGTGGGGGACCGGTGACCAGGAGGCTATCGGTGCTGCATCTGCGCATAATCAGTCCACCCGAGCAGACCGCTGAGCTGGTCCGTCTCCTCGAAGCCGATGCGGGCGTCACCCATCTGACGGTGGCGCCCGGCATCGCGGTCGACCCCGGCGGCGACCTCGTCCAGGCCGACATCGCCCGCGAGGCGGCCAACAAGATCCTCGACGACGTGAAGTCGCTCGGACTGGTCCACACCGGTGGCATCACGCTGGGGCCGGTGGAAGCGGTGCTGTCCGACGCCGCCGACCGCGCGGTCCACGCGGCGCCCGGCGACCCGAGCGACGCCGTGGTCTGGGAGCAGCTGCTCGTGGAGACCCACGAGGAGTCCTCGCTCAACTCCACCTTCCTCGCGTTCTTGACGATCGCGTGCCTGCTCGCCTCGATCGGGGTGGCGACGAATTCGCCCGTCACCATCGTCGGCGCGATGGTGGTCGGCCCGGAGTTCGGGCCGCTGGCCGCGCTGTCGGTCGCGCTCGTCCGCCGCAATTGGCGGCTGGCCCGGCGGTCGATGATCGCGCTGGCCGTGGCGTTCCCCGTCGCGATGACGATCACGTTGTTCGCCACCATGCTGTGGGAGCGGATGGGCTGGATCACCGTCGAGGGCGTGATGGACGCGCACAATGTCGACTTCATCTACCAGGTCGGGCCGTTCTCCCTGGTCGTCGCCCTGCTGGCCGGGGCGGCAGGCATGCTGTCGCTGGTCACCGCGAAATCGGCGGCGCTGATCGGGGTGTTCATCTCGGTGACCACCGTGCCCGCGGCAGGCTATGCGGTAGTGGCCGCGACGCTCGGTCAGTGGCACCGGGCGTTCGAGTCGGCGGGTCAGCTCGCGGTGAACCTGATCGGCATCGTGGTTGCCGGTGTACTCGTGCTGGAACTGCGACCGCGCGCGGGCGACGAATCAGGCCCGATCGGCCGCTTCAAACGGGCGATCGGCATGCGCACCCCGCTCGAGCACTAGACGCGGGCGACCGGCCCGGCGGTGAGCATCCGGTAGGCGTAGGTGACCGCGATGGCACACACCGGCCCCGCGACGAACAGGCCGATCCCGCAGGCGAGTACACCGACGAAGGTGACGAGCATGATGGTGAGGAACAGCAACACCGAGGCCCACAGGTTGGCCAGCACCAGCATGCCGCTCGCCTTGATCGCCTCGACCGGTCCGTAGTCCTGGTCGATCACGAAGTGCAGCGAGAACATGCACAGGAACCCGACGATCACCCCCGGCGCCAGGCACAGCGCGGACGCGAGCAGGGTCGCGCTGAACGCCAGCAGTGCGGTGAGCAACACGTTGCCCGCGTTCACGAAACGGAAGAACGACCCGAAAGCCGGTGGGTATCCGTCTGTTTCGTACAGCGCGCCACGCACCATCGCCGCCTGCAGCAACCACAGCGCAACCAGCACGACCAGGAACAGGAACAGCACGCTCAACGGCGAGGTGGGGTTCACGATCTGGACGATCGCGAGCGCGCCGAGGTAGATGAGCACACCCACGCCGATGATGCCGAGCCACGGTCCGGGATTGGTGCGGAAGCGTTCCACGCCGTAGCTCAGGGACTGCCCGATATCGAGCGCCTGTGCTCCCGAATGGAGGTAACCCGACGGCTGCCCGGACTGCCCCGGCGACACGCCACCGGCGGGGGCCGTGGCGAAACCCGAGGTTTCCGGTTTCTCCTGTGGCACCGCATAACCCGGGCCGGTGCCCGGCTGACCGTAGTGCGGCGCGCCCATTCCCGATCCGGCAACCGACGGCGGGGGTTCGACCGGTTCGCTGCCGTACTGGGCGGCACCCGGTCCTTCGAACTGCGGATAGCCTGCGCCACCGGCCATTCCGTGCCTGCCCGTTCCGGAGCTCGGGGCGGCCGGGTGACCGGGTCCTTCGTGGCGTCCGGTGCCGTGGGCGAATTGCCCGCTACCGCCGGGCGCAGGCGACCCACCCGGTGAATCGCTCGATGCGGCGGACGGTGTGTCGGTCACTGTGGTAGACCTTTCGACTCAACCGGTTTGCGGTGTGGCGCACTGCAGTTGACGTCGAGAAAACCCGACGAGCGACAGATGTGTCAAGCGAACAGGCACACTCGCGCAACCGTGGTGCCAACACGCCGGGCGACGCGGAAAGGTTGCGTAACCGCTCGCTAGAAGTGACCAGGTACGAGTAGCTTGAGAGGCGATGACCGCACTATTGGCCGAACGCGCCGCCGACGTCGTGTCCGCAGCACAACAGTTGCTCACAAAGCGAATGGGTGCTGCGGTGAAGCTGAGTGATCCAGTGGAGCTCAGTGGTAGTGGCAGGACCACTGTCCTGCGGGTGCGTGTCGCGGAGAACGCTTTCTCGCTCCCGCGCACGCTGATCGTGAAGCAGGTGCGTGGCTCCGCGCAGGACCGCGTCACCGGTGGCATGGCACCGGGCGTCGCCAGCATCGACGCGGCATTCCTGCGCGAGGCGGTGTCCTACCAGTTCACCACCGCCCTGAGCCGCGAACATCGCCCCGGCGCCTACCTCATCGCGCACAGCGTGCCCGACCGCATCCTCGTGCTGTCCGACCTCGGCGACAACGCGCTGCTCACCTCGGTGCTCGCCGCGCGCGCCGAACCGGGCACCCGCAACGCGCTGATGGCGTTCGCGCAGGCCCTCGGTCGCATGCACGCCGCGACCGTCGGCCGCGAACCGGACTTCATCGCGCTGATGCGCCGGGTCGACTCGGCACACCGCGTGGACGGCATCGCCCAGCAGGCGCAGGCCGCGATCGCCGAGGTGCCGGGTCTGCTCGAGGCGGAGCTCGGCATCGAGGTGCCCGGTGAGATCGCCGAACGCATCGTGCACGGCAACCGGTTGTTCACCGCGGGCCGCTACCGTGCGTTCAGCCCCTCGGATCTGTGCCCGGACAACGTCATCATGAACGACGAGGGCGCCCGCTTCCTCGACTACGAGTGGGGCGGTTTCCGCGACGCGACCCTCGACATCGCGTACGCGCTGGTGTCGTTCCCCGGGTGCCTGTGTGACTTCGAATTGTCGCGCGGCCGGGCCAGGGAGATGGTCGAGGCGTGGCGTTCGGCCGTGGTCGGCGTGTGGCCCTCGCTGGCCGACGACAGGGTGCTCGCCGAACGAATCCTCGAGGCCCGCCTGATCTGGGTGTGGCTGTCGACCTACTGGTTCCTGCCCGCCGACCACACCCGCATCGCCACGGCCCGCGAGCACGGTCTGTCCGTGCCGCGATCGGAAGCGCTGATCAACCGCTGGTCGGCGCTGGCCGAGGACGCGCGGGTCACCGGCGACGACGCGGTCGGCGACTTCGCCGAACAGGTGTCGGCGATGCTCGAGGAACGCTGGTCGGAGTGAGAACGTAGCTCCCCACATGGTCCCCGACGCGGAGTAGCGTCGGCGGGGATCCGAGAGTTGGGAGCAGACGTGCCGCAGTCGATCACCGTCACCGTCGTCGGCAAGCAGTGGCTGACACCGCACCTGGTGCGCGTCGTCGGCACTGTCGCCGACGGTGCGTTCACCCCGAACGCCTTCACCGACGCCTACGTGAAATTGATCTTCCCCGTGCCCGGCGTCGACTACCCCGAGCCGTTCGATCTGGACACGGTGCGCGAGACGATGGATGCCGCCAGTCAGCCCGTACTGCGCACCTACACCGTGCGCGCCTACGACGCGTCACGTCGCGAGATCAGCATCGACTTCGTCGTCCACGGCGACGAGGGCATCGCGGGCCCCTGGGCGGCCGCGGTCGAACCGGGCGAAGAATTCCGCCTGTTCGGCCCCGGCGGTGCCTTCGCCCCCGACCCCGCCGCCGACTGGTACCTCCTGGTCGGCGACGAATCGGCGCTGCCCGCCATCGCCGCCGCCGTCGAGGCATTGCCCGCGGGCGCACCCGCCCAGGTGTTCGTCGAGGTCGGCGGCGCCGAGGACGAGATCTCGCTGGCCTCGGCCGCCGACGTCCAGGTGCACTGGGTACATCGCGGCGTGTCCTCGGACGCGGTGCCCGACGACCTCGCCGGCGCGAACGCGCCGCTGGTCGCCGCGGTGCGTGCGGCCGACTGGCTCCCCGGCCAGGTCCAGGCATTCGTGCACGGAGAAGCGGAAGCCGTCATGCGCAACCTCCGCCCCTACCTGCGCAAGGAACGCGACGTCGCACCGAAATGGCTGTCCGTCTCGGGCTACTGGCGCCGCGGCCGCACCGAGGAGGGCTTCCGCGAATGGAAGCGCGAGCTCGCCGCCGAGAACGCCTGAGCGCGACCGAGTCCGCCGCAACCGGGACGGCGCTCGTCGCCCTGACCGGCCGGTCCGTCACCCGGACAGGGTGGTCAGCTTGCCTCGAAGATGCGCTCGTTCCACCGCGTTGTCGGTGAACAGCAGCGCGTCCTCGTAGGCGGCGACCGCCTCCTCGACCCGACCGAGCTCGGCGAGGAAGGCCGCCCGGGCGGCGTGCAGATAGCCGTATGTGGCCAGAGCCGGTTCCGCGCCGAGCGGACGCAGCAATTCCAGCGCCCGTGCCGGATCACCCGCCAAACCGACCGCCACGGCGTGATTGAGCTGGGCGACCGGTGACGGCCAGATCCGCAGCAACAACCGGTACAGGCCGATGATCTCGGGCCAATCGGTGTCGGCCCAGCTGGGCGCCTCGTCGTGGACGGCGGCGATCGCCGCCTGCAGGGTGTACCGATCGGTGTGTGGCAGAGCCTGTTTCACCAGGCCGATGCCCTCGGTGATCGCCGCGTGATCCCAGCGGGTGCGGTCCTGGTGTTCGAGCGTGCACAGCTCGCCTGCCGCGTCCACGCGGGCGGCTCGCCGTGCGTCGGTGAGCACGATCAGTGCCAGCAGGCCGGTCACCGACGGATCATCGGGTACCAGCGCGTGCATCATCCTGGCGAGCTGGAGAGCGCGATCGACCAGATCCGCGCGGACGAGATCGTCACCGGCGGGCGCGGTGTGACCGGTGGTGAACAGCAGATGGATCACCGCGCAGATCGCGTCGAGCCGCTGCGGCAGCTCACGGATCGACGGAACCCGATACGGGATGCCCGCCACGGCGATCTTCTTCTTCGCCCGGGTGATGCGCGCCGCCATGGTCGACTCGCTCACCAGGAACGCTCGCGCCACCTCGGCGGTGGTGACTCCGCAGACCAACCGCAGGGTCAGGGCGACCTGTGCCTGCGGGGACAGCGCCGGATGGCAGCAGGTGCTGATCAGCCGGAGCCGGTCGTCCGGGATCACCGGATCGTCGCACTCGGCCAGGGCCAGGTCGGCGGTGTCGGGCACAGGTTCGTCGACGACCAACTCGGGCAGCGACCGGCGGAAGATGGTGTCGCGGCGCATCAGGTCGAGGCCGCGCCGCCTGGCGACGGTCGTCAGCCAGGCACCCGGCCGGGCCGGGACACCATCGGCCGCCCACGCGGTCAGCGCGGTCGCGTAGGCGTCCTGCACGCATTCTTCGGCCAGATCGAAATCCCGGACCAGCCGCACCGTCGCGGCGAGCACGAAGGCCCATTCGCGACGGTGCGCCTGCTCGACGGCCGCGGCCGCCGTCGTCACGGCTGCGGGAAGACCTTGATCGGGCGCACTTCCACCCCACCCGTGGGAGCAGGCACCTGCGCGGCGATCGCGATCGCGGCGTCGAGATCGGGCGCCTCGATCAGGTAGTAGCCGCCGAGCGCCTCCTTCGCCTCGGCGAACGGGCCGTCCGTCACCACTACCTCACCCGACGCGTCGTGGCGGATCGATGTGGCGGTCGCGGTGGGCTGCAACGCGTGACCGCCGAGGTTGGCCGCGCCGGTGAGCTGCTGGAAGGTGCGATGCGCGGTGAGCATGTCGTCGAGTTCGGCGGGGGACATGGCGGCATAGGTCGCCTCGTCGCCGTAGATCAGGACCAGGTACTGGCTCATGAGGGGGCTCCTTCGGATCGTGGTCGCCCGTTCGTCGGGTGGCCGTACTCATCCGACGAACGACCGCGGTGGTGATCGACAGCCGCTGGTGAGAATTCTGCGCCGATTCCCGAGAAGCCGCGCCCGATCAGTGCACCGGTGTGGTTCGTGGTTCGAGGCGGCCGCCGGAGCGCACCGCGAACGAGGTGCCGTGGCGGATTCCGGTGGCGGGGTCGGTGACGTCGAAGGCGTAGAACCAGTCCATCTGGGTTGCCTCGGGGGTCACGTCGAGGACGCCGAAACCGTGTGAGTCCAGTTCCACGTATCGCAGGTGGTGGTTGGCGGCCTTGATGGCTTCCTCGGCCGCGATCGAGGTGGTGCGCGGCGGAGTTTTCGTCATGTCGGTGACGCTGGCCGAGGTGACCGACGGGATGACGAACTCCGCGCCGACCGTCGGTCCGCCCGGGTAGTTCGCGGCGTTCAGTGGTAGGTCGGCGGCCCAGGAGGTGTGGATGTCACCGGTCAGGAACACGACATCGCCGATCTGATCGCCCGCGATGGTCTCGAACAGGGTGCGGCGGTCGGCGGTGTAGCCGTCCCACTGGTCGCCGTTGACGGTGATGCCGCCCTGCGGGATGCCGAGGGCGGCGGTGATGGCCTCGGTGGTCGCCGGTTCCAGCGGCGGGAACACCACCGGCGCGATCATCACCGAATTGCCGACCAGCTTCCACTGGGTCGGCGACGAGACCAATCCCGCTGTGAGCCAATCCATCTGGGCCCGGCCGGTGATGGTGCGCGCCGGGTCGTCGGCGTGCCGCCAGCCCGCGACCGGCCCCGCCTCCTCGTCGCGGTAGCTGCGCAGGTCGAGCATCGACAGCTCGGCGAGGGTGCCGAACCGCAGCCGCCGGTAGATCTGTACCGCCCCGTCGGACCGGGTGGCGCGCACCGGCATCCACTCGAGGTAGGCCCTGGCCGAGGCTGCCCGACGGTCGGCCCAGGCGCCCTGGGTGGCGGGGTCGTGGTCCTCGGAGCCCTCGCGCCAGGAATTGTCGGCCGACTCGTGGTCGTCCCAGGTGCAGATGAAGGGCAGCACGGCGTGCAACGCCATCAGGTCCGGATCGGTCTTGTACTGGCCGTGGCGGATCCGGTAGTCGGCGAGGGTGACGATCTCGTGCGCCGGATCGTGCGCGCGCACCGCTCCGGCGCGGCCGACGTACTCCCCGCGACCGTATTCGTAGATGTAGTCGCCGAGGTGGACGATGGCGTCGAGGTCGCCGCGCGCGGCCAGGTGCCGGTAGGCGCCGAACCAGCCCGCTTCCCAGTTCGAGCACGACACCAGGCCCAGGCGCAACCGGTCGACGGAGCTGTCGGCCGCGGGCGCGGTGCTGGTGCGCCCGATCGGGGAGGTCTGCCCGAGCGCGTGGAAGCGGTAGCAGTAGCCGGTGCCCGCCGACAGGCCTTTCGCGTCGATCTTGACGGTGTGGTCGGTGTCGGCGGTCGCTGTCACGGTGCCGGAGGCGGCCACCTGTGTGAAGGTCTCGTCGGTGGCGATCTCCCAGCGCACCGAGGTCGCGTCGCCGAGGCCCGAGCCGGGTGTCGAATCGTCGTCGACGCTCACGCGCGTCCACAGGATCACCGCGTCGGGCAGCGGATCGCCCGAGGCCACGCCGTGCCGGAACACCGCTCCGGTCGCGTGGGCCTGCGCCGAACCGATCAGCACCGCCGCCGCGGCCGCTGTGCTGCCTTTGAACAGGGTGCGGCGGGCGAACAGCCCCGCGGGCACGACCTCGGTGTTTTCGACCACGATCAGCGATCTCATCCCAGCGCGGCCCGGCGCGCAAGTCGGACACGCAGAATTTGGTCACCTGTTCAGATTCGCTGCCCGTGCCGGGCGATCGACCGGATGTGTCCGAGGGTCTCGGTACCCTGCACGACGTGAGTGATCAGCTGTTCGACGTGCCGGGCGAACCCGCCGAGCCCGAGCGTGGACTCGACGCGGTGGTGCGGCGCGATCCCGGGGCGCCGCTGGCGGTCCGGATGCGGCCGCGCTCGCTGGACGAAGTGATCGGTCAGCAGCATCTGCTCGGCCCCGGTTCGCCGCTGCGCAGGCTGGTCGAGGGGTCCGGCGCCGCATCGGTGCTGCTCTACGGCCCGCCCGGCACCGGCAAGACCACCCTCGCCTCGTTGTTGTCGCAGGCCACCGGGCGCCGGTTCGAGGCGTTGTCGGCATTGTCGGCGGGTGTCAAAGAGGTGCGCGCGGTCATCGACCTCGCGCGCAAACGGCTGGCCGTTGGCGAACAGACCGTGCTGTTCATCGACGAGGTGCACCGGTTCTCCAAGACCCAGCAGGACGCGCTGCTCGCGGCGGTGGAGAACCGGATCGTGCTGCTCGTCGGCGCGACCACCGAGAACCCGTCGTTCTCCGTGGTGTCGCCCTTGCTGTCGCGCTCGCTGGTGCTGCAGTTGCAGTCGCTCACCACCGACGACATCCGGACGGTGCTCGAACGCGCGATCGCCGACGAGCGGGGGCTGGCGGGGGAGTACACCGTCACCGAGGAGGCGCTCGACCACATTGTGCGGGTCGCAGGCGGGGATGCGCGCCGGGCACTCACCGCGCTCGAGGCCTCGGCGGAGTCGTCGCTCGACGGCACCGTCGACCTCGAACTGGTCGAGGCGAGCGTCGACAAGGCCGCCGTGCGCTACGACCGCGCGGGGGACCAGCACTACGACGTCATCAGCGCCTTCATCAAATCCATCCGCGGCTCCGATGTGGACGCGGCCCTGCACTATCTGGCCCGCATGCTCACCGCGGGCGAGGACCCGCGCTTCATCGCCCGGCGCCTGATGATCCACGCCAGCGAGGACGTCGGCATGGCCGATCCGATGGCGTTGCAGACCGCGACCGCGGCCGCCCAGGTCGTGCAGCTCGTCGGCCTGCCCGAAGCGAAACTGGCGCTGGCGCAGGCGACCATCCACCTGGCCACCGCGCCGAAATCCGGTGCGGTCACCTCGGCGCTGGCCGCGGCCATGTCCGACATCACCGCGGGCAAGGCGGGCGCGGTGCCACCGCACCTACGCGACGGGCACTACGCGGGCGCCAAGGCTCTGGGCAATGCCAAGGGCTACAAATTCCCGCACAACCACCGCGGCGGTGTGGTCGCCCAGCAGTACCCGCCCGACGAGATCGTCGGCACCGACTACTACGAACCCACCGATCACGGCTTCGAACGCGAGGTCGGTTCCCGCGTGAGCAAGCTGCGCCGCATCATCCGGGGCAGCTGAGCACGTCACGTCCGGATTGTCGTCGAGACCACCGACTCCGGCGGAAAAGCGGTGGATCGCAGACGGTAGGCTGGTCAGCTGTGCAGACCCACGAGATTAGACGGCGTTTCCTGGACCATTTCGTCCGTGCCGGACACACCGAGGTACCCAGTGCCTCGCTGATCCTGGCCGACCCCAACCTGCTGTTCGTCAATGCGGGCATGGTCCAGTTCAAGCCGTATTTCCTGGGTCAGGAAGCGGCGCCGTACGCGCGAGCTACCAGTGTGCAGAAGTGCGTGCGCACCGGTGACATCGACGAGGTCGGCGTCACCACCCGGCACAACACCTTCTTCCAGATGGCCGGCAACTTCTCCTTCGGCGACTACTTCAAGGAAGGCGCCATCACCCTGGCCTGGGAGCTGATCTCCAAGTCCCAGGAGGACGGCGGTTTCGGTTTCGACCCCGAACGCATCTGGGTCACCGCCTACGAGTCCGACCCGGAAGCGGCCGAGATCTGGGAGCGCGTCGCCGGAATTCCGAAGGAGCGCATCCAGTTCCGCGACGGCAAGGACAACTACTGGGACATGGGCGTGCCAGGTCCCGGCGGTCCCTGCTCGGAGATCTACTACGACCGCGGCCCCGCCTACGGCAAGGAAGGCGGCCCGGTCGCCGACGAGGACCGCTACCTCGAGATCTGGAACCTGGTGTTCATGCAGGACATCCGCGGTGAGGACAGCCCGAAGCTGGGCTTCCCGCCGGTCGGATCGTTGCCGCGCAAGAACATCGACACCGGCATGGGCGTCGAGCGCGTCGCCATGCTGCTCCAGGGCGTGGAGAACGTCTACGAGACCGACCTACTGCGCCCCATCATCGACAAGGCCGAGCAGCTCACCGGCCGCTCCTACGGTGTCGAGCACGCCGACGACGTGCGCTTCCGCGTGATCGCCGACCACGTGCGCAGCTCGGCCATGCTCATCGCCGACGGCGTGAACCCCGGCAACGACGGCCGCGGCTACGTGCTGCGCCGCCTGCTGCGCCGCATCGTGCGCTCCGCCCGCCTGCTGGGGGCCGAGAAGCCGGTGATGGCCGAGCTGATGAAGGTCGTCTCCGACCTGATGTCGCCGTCCTACCCGGAACTGGCCACCGACTTCTCCCGCATCGAGACCGTCGCGGTCGGCGAGGAAACGGCCTTCCTGAAAACCCTGAACACCGGCGAGACCCTCTTCGAGAACGCCGCGTCGGCGGTGAAGTCCAAGGGCGGCAAGCAGATCGCCGGTTCGGACGCCTTCGCCCTGCACGACACCTACGGTTTCCCGATCGACCTCACCCTCGAAATGGCCGCCGAGGCGGGCCTTTCCGTGGACGAGGCGGGGTTCCGTTCGCTGATGGCCGAGCAGCGTCAGCGCGCCAAGGACGACGCCCAGGCCCGCAAGCACGCCCACGCCGACCTGACCGTCTACAAGGAACTGGTCGACCGCGGCGCCACCGAGTTCACCGGTTTCGACGAACTCACCTCCGAGGCCAACGTGCTCGCCCTGATCTCCGGTGGTGTGCGGGTGCCCGCCGCCCAGGCCGGGGAGGACGTCGAGGTGATCCTCGATCGCAGCCCGATGTACGCCGAGTCGGGTGGTCAGATCGCCGACCGCGGCGCGATCACCGCGTCGGGGCTGAAGCTGCGCGTCAACGACGTGCAGAAGATCGCCAAGAAGCTGTGGGTGCACAAGGCCACCGTGGAGCAGGGCCAGATCACCGAGGGCGATGTGGTTCTCGCCCAGGCGGATCCGTCCTGGCGTCGTGGCGCCACCCAGGGCCACTCCGGCACGCACATGGTGCACGCCGCGCTGCGCCAGGTGCTCGGCCCCAACGCCGTGCAGGCCGGTTCGCTGAACAAGCCCGGCTACCTGCGCTTCGACTTCAACTGGCAGGGTGCGCTGTCCGAGCAGCAGAAGGCCGATATCGAGGCCGTGTCCAACGACGCGGTCGGCGCCGACTTCCCGGTGAACACCTTCGTCACCGATCTGCCCAAGGCCAAGGCCATGGGCGCGATGGCGCTGTTCGGCGAGAACTACGGCGACGAGGTGCGTGTCGTCGAGATCGGCGGCCCGTTCTCGATGGAGCTGTGCGGTGGCACCCATGTGGAGCACTCCTCGCAGATCGGCCCGATCACCGTCCTCGGTGAGTCGTCGGTCGGTTCGGGTGTGCGGCGCGTGGAGGCGTTCGTGGGTCTGGACTCCTACAAGTACCTGGCCAAGGAACGTGCCCTGCTCGCCGGTGTCGCGTCGTCGCTGAAGGTGCCGTCGGAAGAGGTGCCCGGTCGCGTCGAGCAGCTCGTGGAGCGGCTCAAGGTGGCCGAGAAGGAACTCGAGCGCACCAAGATCGCCGCCGTGCTCGCCTCGGCGGGCACATTCGCCGAGCAGGCCGAGCGCGTCGGTTCCGTGCGCCTGGTCGCCGCCGCCGCGCCCGAGGGCGCCTCGGCCGGTGACCTGCGCACCCTGGCCACCGATATCCGTGGTCGTCTCGGCAGCGATCCGGCGATCGTCGTGCTGCTCGGCAATGTCGACGGCAAGGCGCCGTTCGTGGTGACCGTCAACAAGGCCGCCCAGGACCTCGGCTTCAAGGCGGGCGATCTCGTCGCCAGCTTCGGGCCGAGCATCGCCGGACGCGGCGGCGGCAAGCCGGAGATGGCGCAGGGCTCCGGCTCGGACCCGTCGGGTATCCCGAACGGTTTGACCTCGGTCCGCGCCCGGGTGGCCGAACTCGCCGGCTGATGAGCACCCCCGCCTCGGACGAGGCCCCGGCCGATCGACCCGATCCGGCGACCGACCCCGGTCGCGGCCGCCGGATCGCGGTCGATGTCGGCAGTGTCCGCATCGGCGTGGCGTCCTGTGACCCCGACGGGGTCCTCGCCACGCCGGTGGAGACCGTCCCACGCGCCAAATCCAGCCGTCAGGGCGGTCCGCCGGCCGACATCGCAAGAATTGCCGAGATTGTGCGGGAGTACGAAGCCGTCGAGGTGATCGTCGGCCTGCCCCGGACGCTGCGCGGCGAAAACGGCACCGCCGCGGGCATCGCCCGCAAGTTTGCCAAGCAGTTGCGCCGGGTGATCGACCCGATTCCGGTGCGCCTTTCCGACGAACGTTTGACTACGGTGTCTGCTGCACGTGCGTTGCGCGAGAGTGGAGTTCGCGCACGTGGCCAGCGGCAGATGATCGACCAGGCGGCAGCAGTGTCGATTCTGCAAGGATGGTTGGACGAGCGGAGTTCGATGGTGAAGGACGCAGCAGACACAGCGGTCGGAGATGATGCATGACCGACCGATGGGCCAGGGCAGAGGAGCGGTACCGGGCGCGTGAGGCGGACCGGCGTTACCCGCGCCGCGACGACTGGGGTCTGGACCCCCGTGCGTCGCGCGAGGAGCCCGAGGTCCCCGAATGGGACGACTTCGACGACGACACGAACGTCATCCCGCGCTACGAGGACGAGTTCCCCGAGCCGGAGCCCGAACCGGAACCCGAACCGCCGCGCCGGGTGGGTCAGCGCCCACCGCGCGCCACACCCGCCGGACGCGGCCGCGCCAGATCCGGTGCGGGACGCGGTAAACGGTCGCGGATCGCCTCCCGCAAGGCGGCCGAACGCAAGCGCCGCCGCCGCAACATGTGGGTGGTGGCTGCCGTCTTCGCGCTGCTGTTCGTCTCGGCGGCGGGCTTCGCGGGCTACAAACTGATGGGAAGCCTCGCTCCCGCCGAGGATTTCGCGGGCCCGGCAGGCAAACCCGTTGTCGTCCAGGTGCATCCGGGCGACACCGCCACCGAGATCGCCGAAGCGATGCACGAGCGTGGCATCGTCGCCAGTTCCGAGGCCTTCTACGAGGCGGCCGTGCAGAACGCCGGGATGAACAGCGTGCAGCCCGGCTTCTACGCGATCGGTGAGCGCAGCCCCGCCGCCGACGCCGTCGCCGCGCTGGTCGGTGGTAAGTCCCGCGTGGGCAATGTGGTCGTGTCCGAGGGCAGGTTGCTGCACGACAAGCACGACGTGAGCACCGGTGGCCGCTACGACGGCATCTACCGCAAGATCGCCGACGCCAGTTGCGTGGGCCCCGAACGCAAGTGCGTGACCTACGAGCAGCTCGACGCGGCGGGTGCGAGCCTCGACCTGGCCGCCCTCGGCGTTCCGCAGTGGGCGATGCAGGCGGTCAAGGACTGCCCCGACCGGGCCAGGCAGCTCGAAGGACTCATCGCGGCAGGCACCTGGGACTTCGATCCCAGCGGCACACCGCAGCAGATCCTGAAGCAACTGATCACCGCGAGTGTGCAGGCCTACGAGGCCACCGGACTGCTGCAGTCGGGGGCTGACACGAAGCTGTCGCCCTACGAGATGTTGATCGCCGCGTCGCTGGTGGAACGCGAGGCCAAGCCGGAGGACATGGGCAAGGTGGCACGGGTGATCGTGAACCGGCTCGAGGTCGGCCAGATGCTGCAGTTCGACTCCACGGTGAACTACACCCTCGACACCACCGAGGTCGCCACGACCGACGCCGACCGCGCCGCCGTGACCGCCTGGAACACCTACGCGATGGAGGGCCTGCCCAAGACGCCGATCGCCGCACCCTCGGTGGCGGCGTTGCGGGCCGTCGAGAAGCCCGAGCCGGGACCGTGGCTGTACTTCGTGACCGTCGACAAGCAGGGCACGACGAAGTTCACCGACTCTTACCAGGAGCACCTGCGGCTGGTCACCCAGGCCCAGCGCAGCGGCATTCTCGACAGCTCGCGGACCGGTGGCTGAGCCGCGCAAGGCGGCGGTGCTCGGGCAGCCGATCGGGCACTCACGATCGCCGCAACTGCACACGGCCGCCTACCGTGCGCTCGGTCTGCCCTGGACCTACGAACGCATCGAATGCTCCGCCGAGCAGCTGCCCGGTCTGGTCGACGGACTCGGCCCCGAGTGGGTGGGACTGTCGGTGACGATGCCGGGCAAGGAAGCGGCGCTCGCGTACGCGGACCGGCGCACCGACCGGGCGGAACTGGTCGGCTCGGCCAACACCCTGCTCCGCACCGACGACGGCTGGCTGGCCGACTGCACCGATGTCGACGGCGTGTTCGGCGCGCTGCGCGATGGCGGTGTCGACCGGGTCGAGGAGGCGGTGGTGCTCGGCGCGGGCGGTACCGCGCGGCCCGCTCTGCTCGCGCTGTCGCAGCTCGGCGCTGGATCGGTGACGATCGTCGTTCGCGACGCGGGCCGGGCGCGTGGTGCGCTCGACCTGGCCGAGCGGCTCGGGATGTCGGCTGCCACCGCGTCGTTCGATGCCGAATCCCTGGCCACGATTTGTGCGCGTGCCGCCGCGGTGGTGAGCACGGTGCCCGCGGAGGCGGCGGCCGCGGTCGCGGGATCGGTGGCGACGGCGCCGGTGGTGCTCGACGCGATCTACAACCCGTGGCCGACACCGCTGGCGACAGCAGTCGGCGTGGCCGGGCACACGGTGGTCAGCGGGCTGCGGATGCTGCTGAACCAGGCCTACGGTCAGGTCGAGCTGTTCACCGGGCAGCCCGCGCCCCGCGCGGCGATGGCGGCGGCGCTCGACCTCTGATCGATCCGTTGCCGCGCTGATCCGCGAATTGGTACCGGTTCTAGTTTTGTCCGATTATGGTGATGCCCATGACCACTTGGCTGTTGCGTGCCATCGCACTCGGGGCGACAGTGGTCGCCCTGCGGGTTCTGCTCGGATTCGCCATGGCGGCCCTGCCGACCTACGGCATCCTCTGGCGGGCTGCCTGCCTGATCGTGATCGTCGGCGCCGCCATCGCCTGGGGCGCGCGCGACGCCCGCTCCGCCGACGGCACCGACCTCACCGTCCGCTGGCTGCTGGCAGGCATGGTCGCCGGGCTCGGCAGCGGCGCGGTGTGCTGGATCCTCGACCAGATCCCGTCGGTCGAGCTCGGCGACGCGGGCGCGCTGTTCGAACTCACCTCCGCGGCGTCGTTCATCATGCTGCTGGTGTTCCTGCCCGCGATGATCGGCGTGGGCTACGGCCGTGCCCGGGCGCGCAGATCAGCCGCGAAGCCCCAAGCCGCCCCGGAGCCGGTCCCCGCTTACGCGGGATAGGCGGACGGCGTACAGCTGGAGGTGTGGGTCCAGCGGTCGACGCCGCCTGTGCGCTGTGGGCGGCTGCGTCGACTCGCCGCGTGGCGTGCCGCCTGCCTACGCGGGGTAGGCAGGCGGCGTCTTCGAGCGCGTCGCTCGTCCACGCGTGGTGGAGGTGCGGCCCGTGCTCAGAGCAGGATCGCGCCGCTCGTCGGGGTCTCGCGGGCGATGGCCGAGTAGGCCGCCGCGAGCAGGCTCGGGTCCGGGCCTTCGAGGCGGCCGGGCTTGGCCAGGCCGTCGAGCACCACGAAGCGAAGCACACCGGAGCGGGTCTTCTTGTCGGTCTGCATCGCGTCCATCAACTGCGGCAGCGCGTCGGCGTCGTAGCTCACCGGCAGGCCGACGCTTTCCAGGATGGTGCGGTGACGGTCGGCGGTCGCGTCGTCCAGGCGGCCGGCGAGGCGGCCCAGTTCGGCGGCGAACACGAGGCCGACCGACACCGCCGCGCCGTGACGCCAGCGGTAGCGCTCGCGCCGCTCGACGGCGTGGCCGAGGGTGTGGCCGTAGTTGAGGATCTCGCGCAGGCTCGATTCCTTGAGGTCGGCGGCGACGACGTCGGCCTTCACTTGGATGGCGCGGCGGACCAGCTCGGGCAGCACCTCACCGGTGGGGTCGAGCGCGGCCTCCGGATCGGCCTCGATGAGGTCCAGGATCACCGGGTCGGCGATGAAACCGGCCTTGATGATCTCGGCCATGCCCGCGACGATCTCGTTGCGCGGCACCGTTTCCAGCGTCACCAGGTCGACGAGGACGGCGCTCGGCTCGTGGAAGCTGCCGACCAGGTTCTTGCCCGCCTCGGTGTTGATGCCGGTCTTGCCGCCGACCGCGGCGTCGACCATGGCCAACAGTGTGGTCGGCACGTGCACGATGCGCACTCCGCGCATCCAGGTGGCCGCCACGAAGCCCGCGAGGTCGGTGGCCGCGCCGCCGCCGAGGCTCACCACGGCGTCGTTGCGGGTGAGCCCGATGCGGCCGAGCACCTCCCAGCAGAACCCGGCCACGGCCAGGTCCTTGCCGTCCTCGGCGTCGGGGATCTCGATGCGGTGCGCGTCGATGCCGGTGTCGGCCAGCGCCTTTCGCACCGCCTCGGCGGTCTCGGCCAGCGGCGGCTGGTGGAAGATCGCCACGGTCCGCACCGCATTGCCCGCGGTCACCGCCTCGACGAGGTCGCCGAGCAACCCGCGACCGATGATCACCGGGTAGGGATCGGCGGTACGGACCTGGATGGTGGTCGGCTCTGTCACGTGCGCTGCTCCGATTCTCTCGGGTCGTTGGTCATACGTCTTGTCGCGCGCCGTCGCGGCCGCGCCCGCCAGGAACCCGGCGCCGGTTCCCCCGGCCCCCGATCAGCGGGTTGCTGAGCCACACGCTGGTCGGTCGGGCCTGCGGGTGTTTCGGCACCGGGATCGGTCGCCGAACTCCGGTGTCCACCCGCTGCTTGTTTCGCGCTGCCACGCCTGCCGCGGCTGCCACGTCGGCTGCGGTTGCCGGTCGATTCGGCGGCGCCGGATCGGCGACCGCCGGCGGTCGGGGAGTCGTCGGCGCTGTCGGCAGGGGAGCCTTGGGCGGTGCCGGAACGGGTGCTCGGCTGGGACTTGCGGCCGCGTCGGTTCGGGCGCGTGGTCCTGGCGTTCTCGGTGGGGCCGGCCGAAGTTTCGGCGCGTGCTTCGTCGGCAGGTGAGGCCGCGGCGGCGGTCGGCTCGCCGGTCCGGGTGGAGTCGGTCGCGCTGCCGGCACGGGACCGGCTGCCGCGGCGGCGCAAGCGGTTGCGGCGCGAGCGCCTGCCCTCACCGGGCGGTGTTTCACCGGAGGCGGATCGTCCCGGCGCGGGTCGTGCTGCGGCGGAAGTGGTTCCGTCGTTGTCGGCCTGGGCCGTGGGTGCGGGAAGGATCTCGCCGCGCCGGGCGGCTGCTGCCCTCGCACGGGACCGTCTGCGCGCTTTGGAACGGTTGCTGCCGGAGCCCGGCGTGGAAGGTGAAGGGGGAGTGGACTTGGTGGTGTCGGCGGTACGCACGATGTCGGTGCGCACCGATTCGAGTCCCAACCGTGCCAGGATCATCCGCACCACCCGGCCCGGACTGCGACCGTCGGTGCGCACGCGCACCGTGGCCACCTCTCGGTACAGAGGGCGGCGCTGCTTCATCAGCTCGCGGTACTTCGCGGCGGGGTCGGCACCGTTCAGCAGGGGACGGGCATTGCTCGACCCGGTGCGCCGAAGTCCCTCGCCCACACTGATTTCCAGGTACACCACGGTGGCGCCGCGCAGCACCTCGCGCGTGCGCGCCGACAGCACCGACCCGCCGCCGAGCGACACCACGCCCTCGTGCTCGAGCACGGCCCGCCGCACCACCTGCTCCTCGATACGGCGAAACTCCGGCTCACCGTCTTCGGCGAAGATCTCGGGAATGCTCCGCCCGGTCTCCGCCTCGATCCCCGCATCGGTATCGAACAGCTCGACACCCAGTTCCCTGGCCAGCTTGCGCCCGATCGTCGACTTCCCCGAACCGGGCGGCCCGACCAACACCACCCGAGCACGCGCGACGATCCGGGCCTCACCATCGGAATCGGCGCCCGGTTGCGTGGGCGCGTTGTCGCCACCTGTGTCCGCACCCGGTTGCGTGGGCGCGTTGTCGCCACCTGTGTCCGCACCCGGTTGCGTGGGCGCGTTGTCGCCACCTGTGTCCGCACCCGGTTGCGTGGGCGCGTTGTCGCCACCTGTGTCCGCACCCGGTTGCGTGGGCGCGTTGTCGCCACCCGTGTCCGCACCCGGTTGCGCGGGCACGTTGTCGTCAGCCATGTCCGCACCTGCTGCGGGCGCGTTCTCGCCACCGGAGTCTGCACTCGGAGCAGTGTGCGCAGTGTTCCCCCCGGCCTTCGCGCTGGGGGGAAGGGCCAAGGCGTCGTCCCCGGCCTCCGGATCGGCTGCCGTGGTCGAGTCGGCGTCCGCCGTCCCTGCACCGTGGCCGGGTGCCGTGGCCGGATTGTCGTCCACTGCCGCTGCGGCGAAAGCCGTGGCGTGGTCGGCCTCGGTGTCCGCAGTGGGAGGCGTGGTCAGGGTCGTTTTCCCTGCGTCTGCTGTGGTCGTGTCGTCCCCGCCTGCTGCGGGCGCGTTCTCGCCACCGGAGTCTGCACTCGGAGCAGTGTGCGCAGTGTTCCCCCCGACCTCCGCGCTGGGGGCCGTGGCCGAGGCGTCGTCCCCGGCCTCCGGACCGGGTGCCGTGGTCGAGTCGGCATCCCCCGTCCTTGCACTGTGGTCGGGTGCCGTGCTCGGGTTGTCGCCGCTGGTCGCTGTGCCGGGTGCGGTCGTCGATGAGGGGCCCGCGTCGGTGTGGCGCGCGGTCCCCTCCTGGCCCGGCGTGGTCACGACGTGCGGCTGTCCGCGGGCACGTGGGGACGGCTGCTGATCCGCTTGATGTAGCTGGTGATGTTGTCGACGGTCTCGGCCAGCGAATCGCCACCGAACTTCTCCAGCGCGGCCTGCGCCACGACCAGCGCCACCATCGATTCCGCGACGACGGCGGCGGCGGGCACCGCGCACACATCGGAGCGCTGGTGGATGGCGACAGCTTCCTCGCCGGTGGACATGTCGACGGTCGACAGCGCCCGCGGCACCGTCGAGATCGGCTTCATCGCCGCACGCACGCGCAGCGCCTCACCGTTGGTCATGCCGCCTTCCAGACCGCCCGCGCGGTTGGTCGAACGCAGCACACCGTCGGGACCGGGACGCATCTCGTCGTGGGCCTGGCTGCCGCGCCGGCGCGCGGTCTCGAAACCGTCGCCGACCTCGACACCCTTGATCGCCTGAATACCCATGAGCGCGGCGGCGAGTCGCGAGTCGAGCCGCTGCTCCCCACTGGTGAACGAGCCGAGTCCGATGGGCAGCCCGTCGATGATCACCTCGACGACCCCACCGAGGGTGTCGCCGTCCTTCTTGGCCGCCTCGATCTCGGCGATCATCGCCGCCTCGGCCTCGGCGTCGAACGCGCGCACCGGGCTGGCGTCGACGGCATCGAGATCCTGGGGGCCGGGCACGACGCCGGTGGTGTTCGCGGCGGCACCGATCGACACGACGTGCGAGATCACCTCGACGCCGAAGGCCTGGCGCAGGAAGTTACGGGCAACGGTGCCCGCCGCCACGCGAGCGGCGGTCTCCCGGGCGCTGGCCCGCTCGAGCACCGGGCGCGCGTCGTCGAAGCCGTACTTGAGCATGCCGGAGTAGTCGGCGTGTCCGGGGCGCGGACGGGTGAGGGGGGCGTTGCGCGCCATGCCTTCCAGCGCCGCCGCGTCGACGGGATCGGCCGACATCACCTCGGTCCACTTGGGCCACTCGGAATTGGCGACCTCGATCGCGACCGGACCGCCCATGGTCCGCCCGTGGCGCACGCCACCGACCAGGGTGACCTTGTCGGCCTCGAACTTCATCCGGGCGCCGCGCCCGTAACCGAGCCGGCGGCGCGCGAGCTGTGCGGAGACATCGTCCGATGTCACCTCGACTCCGGCGACCATCCCTTCCAGGAGGGCGACGAGAGCGGGACCATGGGATTCTCCGGCAGTTATCCAGCGCAACACGCCGACCATCTTCCCATGTCGGCGCCCGTGGTCGGGCACGTGGTCCGCAGTGACGAGCGGCACGTCGGTGGTGTGCCTGCTCGCACGCCCACCGGACCGTCGTGCCGGTGCCGTGCGGACGGCCTCGCGATTCGGCGCGTCGGTGTCGTTGTCATGCCAGTGCCATCGCCGTCACCGTGGCGAGACACATCGCCGGACCGTGAGGTACCACCCTGCGTGCAGTCACCTGCCGCGCGCTCTCGGCGGCGCGTCCCGATACCGACCGCAACCAGTGCCTACCCAGCACAACAGCCGCCGCCACTGCGGTGAGCAGTGGCGCCGCGACGGCCGCCCACGTCCACGCGGGTGGGCCTGCCAATGCGGCCGCGGCGCCCAGCGCGATCGCCAGCTTCACATCACCGGCGCCGAGCGCGGCGGGCGCGATCAGATGGGTCACCAGGTAGGGCATGGTCAGCAGGGCGGCACCGATCAGCGCCGTGGTCAATTGCCCGGTGTACCAGGCGAACCCGAAGACGCCGACCGCACCCGCGCCGGTGAGCGCGTTGGGCAGGCGGCGGGCATGGACATCGATCACGCCGAGGAGCAGACACCAGGCGATGAGCAGGCAGAACGCGGCAGTAGTCATGTGTCGATCGTGCTGGCCCGAGCGGCGGCGATCGACGTCTCTCCGCCGAATGTGGACAACTTTCGGGCATGTGGACAGCCCGATCTCCAGAACTGCTGTCGCACACGGACTCCGCCGAGGTCGGCGCAGGAAAAGCCGGTGCCACGCCCGGAACCGAACATGGCGCACTCGATGCCCACGTGTCCGTGGTTCGGCGGTAGCGTTGACTCATGTGTGCTGACTACACGGGTCCCGACCACGCGGCACGGCGCGGCGCCCTGCGGAGCCTGCTGGTGGAGAACGGCGTCGACGCGCTGCTCGTGACCGATCTGGTCAATATCCGCTATCTCACCGGCTTCACCGGCTCCAACGCCGTCCTGCTCGTGCACTCGTGGGACATGCGTGGCGCCGAGGACCGCACCGTCATCGGCACCGACGGCCGCTACGCCGCCCAGGTGGCCGAGCAGACCCCGGATCTCCGTGCCGAGATCTCGCGCGCCACCGCCCGGCGCATCCTCGAGCTGGCAGGCGAGTGGCAACTCGGCCGTGTCGGCTTCGAAAGCCACGTGGTGACCGTGGCCGAGCACGAGTCCTACGGGGAGCTGCGCACCGGGCTACAGCTCGTGCCGACCTCCGGCCTCGTCGAGCAGCTGCGCATGGTCAAGGACGACTACGAGGTCGAGCAGTTGCGGGCCGCGTGCGCCGCCGCCGACGCCGGGCTGGCGTCCCTGCTCGAGCGTGGCCTGCTGCGGCCCGGGCGCACCGAGCGCCAGGTGGCGCGCGATCTCGAATGGGCGATGTTCGAGCACGGCGCCGAGGCCGTCTCGTTCGAGACCATCGTGGCCGCGGGCGTCAATTCGGCCGTGCCGCACCACCGGCCCACGGGTGCGGTCCTGGCCACGGGTGACTTCGTGAAACTCGACTTCGGCGCGGTCGTCGACGGCTACCACTCCGACATGACGCGCACGCTCGTCCTCGGTGAACCGGCCGGTTGGCAGCGCGAGATCTACGAGCTGGTCGCCCGCTCCCAGCAGGCGGGACGGGAAGCGCTCAAACCCGGTGCCAAGACCGCCGAGGTCGATGCCGCCGCCCGCGTGGTCATCGAGGACGCGGGCTACGGCGCGCAGTTCGTACACGGCCTCGGACACGGCGTCGGGCTGCAGATCCACGAAGCGCCCGGAGTGGCCAAAACGAGTACCGGTACACTTCTGGCAGGCGTGGCGGTGACCGTCGAACCAGGTGTGTACCTTCCCGGCCGCGGCGGGGTCCGGATCGAGGACACGCTCGTGGTGCGCGAAGGGGGCCCGGAACTGCTCACCCTCACCAGCAAGAACCTGACCGTCGTCGAGTGACGACGGCGCCCCCAGAGACACGCAGTAACGAACGAGGAGATCCGAAGACAGTGGCGGACACCAGCGACTTCAAGAACGGCCTTGTGCTGAAGATCGACGGTCAGCTTCAGCAGATCGTCGAATTCCAGCACGTGAAGCCGGGTAAGGGCCCCGCCTTCGTGCGGACCAAGCTGAAGAACGTCGTGTCCGGCAAGGTCGTCGACAAGACCTTCAACGCGGGTGTCAAGGTCGAGACCGCCACGGTCGACCGTCGTGACATGACCTACCTGTACCACGACGGCTCCGACTACATCTTCATGGACGGCGAGACCTACGACCAGATCTCCATCCCGGAGGCCACCATCGGTCAGGGTGCGCGCTTCCTGCTGGAGAACATGGGCGTGCAGGTCGCCGTGCACGAGGACGCGCCGCTGTTCGTGGAGCTCCCGGTGACCATCGAGTTGCTGGTCCAGCACACCGACATCGGTCTGCAGGGCGACCGCTCCACCGGCGGCACCAAGCCCGCCACCCTGGAAACCGGCGCCGAGGTGCAGGTCCCGCTGTTCATCAACACCGGTGACAAGCTGAAAATCGACTCGCGCGACGGCAGCTACCTCGGCCGCGTCAACGCCTGATCGTGGCGGACTCCCCGGCAGACAAGAAGGGCTCGTACAAGAAGCTCGGTGCGCGCCACAAGGCGCGTCGCCGTGCTGTGGACATGCTGTTCGAGGCGGAGGCGCGTGACGTCGACGTCTCCGATCTGCTGGCCGAGCGGGCCGAGCTCGCGACCCGCGATCAGAGCGTGGCCCCTGTGCACCCATACACCAACACCCTCGTCGAGGGCGTCGCCGACGACCTCGACCGGGTGGACGGCACCATCGAGTCCTACCTGCAGGACTGGACCCTGACGCGGCTGCCCGCCGTGGACCGGGCCATCCTGCGGATCGCGGTGTGGGAGCTGTTCCACGCCACCGACGTGCCCCCGGTCGTCGCGGTCGACGAGGCCGTGGAGCTGGCCAAGGAGCTGTCCACCGACGATTCCCCGTCGTTCGTGAACGGTGTGCTCGGCCAGGTCGTGCAGGTGGCGCCGCAGGTGCGGGCCGCCGCGGCCGCGACACGGGCACCTCGGCAGGAACCGGAGGCCTGAGCGTGGCCAAGTACCTGGTGATGGCCCGGCGCACGCCCGGGTTCGACGCCTCGGTCATCGAGCCGCACCGCGAATTCCTGCGTGACCTGCTCGCGAAAGGTCAGCTGCAGGAGAGCGGTGGATTCAGCGACGGCACCGGCGGCGCCTATGTGGTGCTGGCCGAAAACCTGGACGCCGCAACAGCAATCGTGCACTCCGATCCACTGCACACCATGGGTGTTTCGGAACTGACCATTCACGAATGGACGATCACCGTCTCCGCGTGATCCCGTTCCGCCGACAGCCGCGCGCTCGAACGAGCGTGCGGCTGTTCGCTGTTCGGGCCGTGGTCCGACGGCCTCCGCCGGTGGGTGTACGAGGAAACCGGCGGAGGCGCGGCCGCGCCGGGTAGCGCGGTGTCGGGTGTGCGTGGGCACCCGATGATCCTGCAACCTCAAGTGGGCTCGAGGTCAAGAGGGTCAGCGGCGGGCGTGGACGAGGGGTGCGAGGAAGCTTTCGATCTGTGCGCCCGACGGTTGACCGAGACGCCTGCCCAGGTAGTCGGGTGCGTCGCCCGCCGCGCGGCAGCGGTCGGGGTCGGTGTTGGCCGGGTCGTTGGAGTAGCGCTCGCCGAGCATGGTCGCCTTGGCGACTTCGCGTCCGGTGCGCAGCTCGTAGACGGTCACCTCGTAGGTGGCGCGGAACAGGTTGACCGTGCGGCCCACCGGTGCGCTGGGCGAGGGCGCGTACTGGCAGGTCTGGACGAGGTCGCGCAGTTCCAGCTGCTTCATGCAGGCGATGAGCTGCACCGATGACGGGTCGGTCGGGCGCCACGCGCTCGAATCCTCCGGTCGGACCATGCTCGTGAGATGGCCGGAGAGATAGATCGGCGCCACATCGCCACGCTGATAGGGGGCGGCGTTCGGGAACGGTTTCTTGTCCGGCCCGCACATACGGTCGTAGTCTGACATCTCGAATCGGCTCGCCTGCACCGCCGTGATGGCGAAGAACCCGGCCCCGAACAAGAAGATGAACAGGATCAGGCCGAGCCCCGCACCGATCTTCGGCAGACTCCTGCCGCGCTCCGCACGCTCGCGGACAGGGCGGTTCTGCCAGCGCTCACGCAGTGATGGTCCGCTCGGCCCGGTCCGCTGGAGCGATCCGGTGCGCCGGAAGTCGCGCCAGCGCCGGCGCAGCGACGGACGCCGCGCGGGTTGCTCGTGGCCGACCCAATCGGTCCAGTTGCCCGAATTCGACGAGTGCGTCTCGGTGCTCGACGGGGTGCTCCAAGAAGCGGCGGCCGCACCGGACGACCAGCTTTCGCCGCGCGGCCTCCGGGAATCGGCCGTGCGGGAATCATCGTGTCGCTCATCGGGTTCCGCGGTCGTGCTCGAATCGTGCACCGGCTCGGGCGCGGGAGGAAGGCGCTCCGGTGCACCGCTGTCGCTCTTGCTCAGCGAGACGACGTGGCCGGAATCGCGAACGTCGACATCGTCATCCCACCGCCCGTCGGCCGGTTCTTCGGTGTCGCCGCGGAGTGGCGGTGCGCTGGAGCTCGCCGTGGTGTGGTCCGGGGACACCGGATCAGCCGATGCCTCAGCCGGATTCGGAACCTGAGTGCTCGTCACTACGTCATCGGGTGGCCCCGCACCAACCGGTGCCGATTCCTGTTCGGCAGGGGTGGTCCCGGTCGTAGCGGAGGTCGTTGTGGGCGCCGACCGATGCGGCCGGTTCGCCAGCCGGTCGATCGCCGCCAAGAACGCGGGCGTAGGCGACTGACCCGCCACCACCGGTTCGTGACGAGTCGCCTCGACCTTCTCGTCCTCGGAAGGCGTTGCCGCCGAACCGGACAGTGAACCGAGCTCCGCCGGTGACGCGGGCGCCGCGGGCCTGCTGGTGGCTGCCGCTTCGAGTTCGTCCGGGAACCCCTGCGCCGTCAGGTCGTCGGTCGAGGGCAGCAGGTGGCCGAGATTGAGGGCCGTGAACACCCGCGCGACGTCCTCGACGCTGAGCCGAACGGTTCGCCCGATCTCGGCTTCGAAATAGTCGTGCAACGCGGTGAAGTCGTCGCGGTCGACGATCACCGCGCGGTACCCGTCGGCGATGCGTGTCTCTTCGATGGTGATCTGGGCGCCCGGCTGGGGGACCAGTGCGATGACCGCGTTCACCCAGCCGAAGATCCCGGACTGCTGCAGCAGGCTTTTCGCCGCGAACACCTGCCTGCGCACCTGCACGAACGGGTTCGGCACGCGCGCGGCGTGATACAGCGCCGCGGGGGCGCCGTCGATGGTCCACGGCCCGTTCGGTGGGGTGGCGAGGGTGCCTTCCTGGCGGGTGGTGAAACCCTTGACCTCCAGGATGGTCACGGTCTGCGGGGTGCATACCAGCGCGTCGACCTCGACCGACCCGCCCCGGTTCTCCGGCACATGGCAACGGAAGACCGCGACGCCACCGGCCCGGAATGCCTCGTCGCGGATCGCCGCACCGACGATCTGTTCCGCGCCTTCGAGTTCGGTCTCGTCCGCGACAACGACGATCACCACGACCCCCTGAGCACCCGACTGCGGACCCCTACCAGAATACGGCCTCCCCGTGCCGTTCCGAATCTTGTTGCCGAGCAACGTGTTCGGTAAGAATGATTACCCATTTCACCACGGCGCGCTTCCGGGTGGCCGTGGGTCGTCGCCCGCCGGACGTGCCCAGGTGAGTGGGGGTGTGGCGACCTGGCCCGCGACGAGCACCAACCCGGTCGGCCGGTCGACGGCGAGGAATCCGAAAGGCCGATCGATGTTCACCGAGGTGACCGTCGCCCAGTTCAGTTGGGGAAGGCCGCCGAGGCTCACGGCGACCGCGGTCACCGCGGCCGCCTCGAAACCCGCGGCGTCGAACCGTGCGATCACATTCTGCGCCGCGGCTTCGACGGCGAGCGGGAACGAGCTGATGCCCGGAAAATGCCCTCGCGAAGAGTCACGGGCGGCAGAGAGGCCGAACAGCGCGGCGTGGTCGAGAAGATTGTGGTGTGCGGCGATGTCGAAGGGCGGGAGCGTCAGGACAACAGAGTCGCCGTCGACGGTCTCACGCCGCTCGACGGTCAGACAGGGGGCAGTCGTTCCCACCGGGAGGTCCGACGTCGCGGGCAGGGACCCGTCGAGTGCCGCGATACCCGCCTCCACGGCATGGCGAGGGTCGGTACCGATCAGGAGATGAACGTCCAGCTCGCCACGACCGGCGACGATCACCCTGGTGACGTCCGAACCGAGAACGGACACACTGCCGTCGGGATAGCTGCTCCGGTACAGCCCGGTGCCGCGATGCCCCTGCCAGGGACCGGTTTCGGGCGTCCACAGAATCTCGTCGAACGGTGTGATCCACTTGGTCCGCGCCAACAGGGCTGTGGCCAGCGCGAATACGGTCGAAGGCGAGATCGGCACCGGGAATTTCCCGATCAACCCGCCGGTCTGCTCCCGCGCCCAAGCATCCAGTGCCGCAGGATCACCCAGCTCGCCCACGGTTCCGGCCGGCATACTCGCGATCCACTCCGGGCGCACAGGCAGACCCGCCTTCGCCCATGCGCCGATCGCCGTCGACACCTCCCGGGAATCGTCGAGTGATTTCAGCATCGCCAGCCCGGCCGCATGCGCCTCGTCGGCCGGAATCCCCAGGGCAACGGCCAATTCGGTCCTGGCCGGTCCCTGCGCCGCACCCGCGAGTACGGCGAGCAACGGCCACAGCCCGGCCGCCGACACCGCCGTGTTCGCGCCCCCGAAGGTGGTGCACCACCGCGCCGTGAGCTCGTTGGCCGAGCGGACGTGTGGCATCAGCAAACTCCCCATGGGCGCCGATCTTACGACCAACCACCGACATCTCGCCGTCTTCCCACGGCGGCACAGCCGATCAGTCGCGCACGATCCCCAGCCAGACATAGTCCCTGGCCCGGGTCACCGCGACGAACTGCTGACGCATCAGCAGGTCGTAGCGTTCCTGCTCGGCATCGGTGCGCGGTGGTGGGGTGGGTTGGGTGAACGGGTGGATCACCGCACGGAAGTCCAGGCCCTTCGCCCGGTACACGGTGCCGACCTTGACGCCGCTGTCGGTATCGGCGCAGCGATAGTCGACGAGCTCCTGTGCCGCGATGCCCCATTCGCGCAGCGTGCGCAGGACAGCCTCGGCCTCGGCGTTGGTGATCGTGATGACGGCGGTGTCCGACAGCGAGATCCCCTCGGCGACAATACGATCGAGCTGGCGTCGAAGGTGGTCGGGCAGTTCGGCGCTGGTGCAGGTGATCTGTTCGGCGTATCCGTCGGGCAGGGCGGCATCGGTGAGGTCGAGGCTGTGCCGGTCCGGGGTGTCGATATCGTCGACCGGGCAGGCGCCGTCCAGGCTCGCGGCCAGTTTCAGGATCGCGTGCCGGTTGCGGTAGTTCTTGGTGAGCTTCTCGCTGCGACCGACGATGTTGATGTCGGCGTCGATGAAACGCCAACCGCCCGCGTAGATCTGCTGCTGGCGGTCGCCGACGAACAGCAGCGAATTCGGTTCGTCGCCGGTGAGCGCGTGCACCAGGCGCACTCCCTGCAGGGTCATGTCCTGCATTTCGTCGACAACGACCATCGCGTACGGTCGCGGCAGCGGGTTGGTGCGCAGTTCGTCGAGTGCGGCGGTGATGACGTCGTTGCCGTCGTAGCACTGGCGTTCGGTGCGGATCCGCTCGTATTCCACGTACAGATTCCACACGTGTACGCGCTGGCTGGTGCGCAACGCGACGCGCCTGCCCCGGCGGTCCAGCCCGTCGTAGGCGTCGAAGCCCGCCTCCGTGGGTGGCAGGCCACGGCCTTTGATCACTCGATCGATCTCCTCGCGCCAGTAGCGGGGATCGGGGGCGGCGTTCGTGAGCGGGCTCGAGCGGCCGACCTTGGCCCACGCGCGATTGAACGCGGTCTCGGTGCGGCGCAGTTCCATCTTGCGGTGGATACCGCGTTCGGCGAGGAAGTCCTGCGCCCAGGAGTGCAGGTTGGTGAATTCCGCGCGACCCACCGTCGGCAGCAGGCGGGCGAACGCGGATTCCTGGCACGGCGGCAGGTTCTTCACCAGTGTGGTGAACAGCAGCGGTCCCGTGCTGCGGCGCGCCCGGTGCGCCATCCGGTGCAGCGCCAGCACTGTCTTGCCCGATCCGGCCGGGCCGACGATGCGGGCAGGCCCGTTGTGGTTGCGGGTCACCAGGGCGAGCTGATCGGGATCGAGGAACGACAGCCAGGTCGGGAACGGTTTACGCAGCGCACCGGTCAGATGGTCGGTGCGCAGCGACTCCACGTCGAGCAGGCCGTCGGACTCGGCGGGTGCCTGCTCCGGTTCCACGCGGGGCACCGCCCGGTAGTCGGAGTTGCGTCGCGCGGTGTGTTCGGCGAGCGCACCGGCCAGCCGGGCGGGCATCACGGGCTTGCGACTCAGCAACGACCGAACCGTGGCATCGGTGCACACCACGAACCGTCCGTCCGCACCGGTGTACCTGCCCGGTGGCAGCACGAACACCAATTCGACGGTCTCGCGCACGAATTCGTTGCCGTTCGGCCCGATCTTCACACCGGTGAACATCTGCTCGGCTTGCGCGCGCAACCGCCGGAGCTGCGCCTCACCGGGCAACTCGTCCACCACGTTGACCGCGAAAACCCCACCGGGCCCGACGATCACCGCATCACAGCGCCCCGCGGGCGCGGGCTGCCGACGATGCAGCAGCAGCCGCCACCGCTGCCGTCCCGCCAGCAGTACCGACGTGTAGACGCCACGCGACCGTCCCGGCATTTCCTCGACGGTCTCGGCGAGCGTCTCCTCGGCCCGCACCCGCAGAACCTCATGATCATTACTGGAAACCATCACGCCACCCCACTGTTCCGCGCACTCCAACGCCCCTCCAGTATCGTCCGATACCCAAGCAACAGAACGCATTTCGGATCAACAGGTGACCGTGGACCCATACCCGACCGGTCGGATTGCCGACCGCTGATTCACGGCCGCAACAACACACTGCCCATCGCGACACGATCCTCGAGCATCCGATGCGCCTTCGCGGCGTCGGCCATCGGGAGTACCGCGTCCACCACCGGAACCAGCCGCCCCTGCGCCGTGGCGTCCAGCGCCGCCGCGCCGTGTGCGGCCACCGTGCCCAACCACGCCGGACCCGCGCACCCGGTGAGCGTGAGCCCACGCAGGATCAGCTCCGCGGCCATGACCTGCGCCGGGGCTCCGGCGAGCCACCCGTAGCTGAGGATTCGGCCGCGCAGCGGGGTGACGAAGTCGAGCACGGGTGACAGCGAGTCGCCGCCGATCGAATCGAAGACGACGCCAAGGGTGTCGTCGCCGAGCAGTGCCGGCAGTTGCCGCGCCCAGTCCGGTGCGTTGTGGTCGACGACCTCGTGCGCACCGTTGGCGCGGGCCAGTTCGGCCTTCGCCGGGCCGCCCGCGGTGGCGATCACCCGCAGTCCCGCCGCGGCGCACAATCGGGTGAGGCTCGCACCCACTCCGGTCGCCGCTGCCTCGACGAGCACGGTCTCCCCTGCGCTGGGCGCCGCGGTGTCGAACAGCGCGATCGCCACCGACCCGGCCATCAGGATCGCCGCGGCGGCGTCCAGTTCGAGACCGGCCGGGACGGCATCGACCGAACCGGCCGGCACCGCGACATATTCGGCATACGACCCGAATCCGGGTGTGGACACGACGACGCGTGAGCCGACGAGCCCTTGATCTACGTCGGCACCGACCTCGACCACGGTGCCCGCTGCCTGGAACCCGAACACCGCGGGAAGTCGCGCGGGAAACGGGAAGGCTCCCGACCGCATCAGGGTCTCCGGGTAGAGCACCGGGATGGCTTCGATCCGGACGAGTACCTCACCCGTTGCCGGTCGTGGGGTGTCGACTTCCTCGACGACCAGGACTTCGGGCGCGCCGGCGGTGGTCATTACGATTGCTTGCAACGGAACTCCATAAGTTGACTGACGGTCCAGTTCTCTCGGTGAGAGACGATATGGACCGTCGGTCAACTTTGTCAACGGATCGGCATGTGCCGAGGAAATGAGTGCGATGGGCGAGGGCCGTCGGGTCGAACGAGCCGATGCCGCGCGCAACCGGCGGGCAATTCTCGAGGCGACCATGGCGCTGCTCGACGAACACGGCGCCGCCGGGGTGACCATGGACCGGGTCGCGGCGGCGGCGGGGGTCGGGAAGGGCACCATCTTCCATCGTTTCGGAAGCCGCTCCGGCCTGCTCTACGAACTCATCGCGGAGGGCGCGACCGAGCTCATGACGCGAGTTCTCGACGGCCCGCCGCCGCTGGGGCCCGGCGCGCCCGCCGGTGACCGGTTGCTCGCGTTCTTCGATGCGATGACCTGCCTGGTGACCGATCATGTCGAGCTGATCGCCGCGTACCGCGCGATGCCGCCGCATCCGCGCACCGAGGAGTTCCACGCGTTCTGGGCCGAGCACATCAGCACGCTCCTCCGGGAGGTCAGGCCTGATCTCGATGTCGAAACCGTTGGTGCGCTGCTGCTCTCGTCGATCGGTGGCGACCTCGCCCAGCAGATGGCCAGGGCCGGGGAGGTCGCGCGGCTACGGGCGGCCGTTCAGGACATGGTCCGCTCGGTGCTGAACGCGCCCCGATGACGAGCCGTCGGCGGCGGTTCAGCGGACGCCGCGGGGGCGGAACTGGATGCTGATGCGTGGACCGACCGGACGTGCGGTCTTGGGAACGGCGTGTTCCCAGGTGCGCTGACACGCGCCGCCCATGACGAGCAGATCGCCGTGACCTGCGGTGAAGCGGACGCTGGCGCCGCCACCTCGGGGCCGTAGGAGCAGGGCGCGCGGGGCGCCGACGGAGACGATCGCCACCATGGTGTCGTGGGTGGCGCCACGGCCGATGGTGTCGCCGTGCCAGGCGACGCTGTCGCGACCGTCGCGGTAGAAGCACAGTCCTGCGGTCCGGAAGGGTTCGCCCAGTTCGGGCAGATAGTGCTCGGTAAGGGCGTCGCGCGCCTCGACCAGCACCCGATCCGGCAGAGGATCGTGCTCGCCGAAGAAGGAGATCAGGCGCGGCACGTCGACCACCCGGTCGTACATCGGCCTGCGTTCGGCGTGCCAGGGCACCCGCTCGGCGAGTCGATCGAACACCTCGCTCGCCCCGCTCAGCCATCCGGGCGCGACATCGACCCAGGCGGTGGCGTCGAGCTGGGTCCGCCGGAGAGCGTCCAGCGAACCCAGCGCAATCGCCTCACCGTCGAACAGTGAACCTTGCAGGGGCATCGACATGACCGCCATTCTAGCGTGCATTCGAACGTATGTTCGTATTCCTGTCCTATGTCCCGGCGAGCGCGGCGACCACCGGGGCCAACCGTTCGGCGACGTCGGCGCCGACGACGATGTAGGAGAACCCGGCTTCCTCGCGGCGGCGCTGGATTTCGCCGATGGCGGCGGCGGGGTCGTCGGGGAGGACGGTCAGGGCGTCGGCGGCGCGGAGTGCGGCGGGATCGGTCGCGGGGTGGGCCATGTGCGGTGCGACGGTGTCGCCGATGACCGGGACGGCCAGGGCCAGCTCGGGGCCGTTGGCGGTGCGGAATTCGCGGGTCAGCCGCTCGACCTGGTTCCGGGGTCGATCGTCGAGCGGGAAGGTTACCGTGTCGGCGATCTCGGCCGCCAGGGCCCGCGCCTTCGGGCCGTACACCGCCATCGCCACCGGGGTGCGCCGGTCCGGGCCGTCGAGTTCGCGCAGCCGGTCGACGGTTTCCCGGATGTGAACCAGCCGTTCGCCCGGCGGAACGATCGGCAGGCCCTTGTCCCGCAACTCGTCCTCGATACCGCCGCGTCCGGTGCCGATTCCCATCTCGAACCGCCCGTCCGTCAGGAGCGACAGCGAATGCGCTTCCCAGGCCGTCATCCACGGCGGGCGCAGGGGAGAGGCATACACCCAGGTCCCCACGCGCAGGTCCGTCAGTGCGGCAGCGGTGGCGAGCATGGGCGCCGGCGCCGGTTGCGTGAGCGGGAAATCAGGCACCAACAGGGTCGAATACCCGAGTCCAGCGATCCTCCGAACTCGCTCCCGCCAGACCTGCGCCTCACTCCTGAGCGGAGCGACGACCCCGAACCGAAACTTCCTGACCATCGGCGAACACCCTTCTGTCGACATCTGACGCATGTTCCGACGACGACCCCGCCCGAAATTCATCGCCGACTCGCTCGTGCGACTGCCCGACCGGGGACTTCGGTGCGCTCGACGCGGCAGACTTGACCCTCACGTAACGTCAGGCTCGACGATCGCTCGTATGAACTTTCCAGCTTTCGAGATGAGCCCGGTGCCCGTTCCCGGTCCCAATGCTGTTGCGCCGCAACCGTTCCGCGGTATCTACGGGATGCCGATGTTCGTGATCGTGCCGTGTGCCGATATCGCGAAGTCGGTGGAATTCTGGGTGGAGGGGCTCGGCTTCTTCGACTTCTTCACCGCGCCGGGCCAGGTGACGCACCTGCGGCGGTGGGCATTCCAGGATGTGCTTCTCGTGCCGGGGGCGCAGGCGGAAGGACCGGGTGGGCTCACGGTGAGTTTCTCCTGCGTGCTCGATGAGATCGACGGCATCGCCGAAGCGTGCGAGCGCGCGGTGCCGGGGTGCACGGTCGGCCCACGGGTGATGCCGTGGAATTCGATGGAACTCGAGGTGGTGACTCCGGAGCACACGCGTGTGGTGATGACCGCCGCCCGCCCGTACGATCCGGCCAGCCCGGCGGCCGAGCACCTGCGGTCGATGGGGATCGAGGGGCCCTGACGGCACAATGGTGGTCGTGACGACCTCGCCACGCACCGTCGGCGCCACGGCGCGGCTGCTCGGTGTCACCACCCGCACCCTGCATCACTGGGATGCGATCGGGTTGGTCTGCCCGTCGGAGCGCAGCCCCGGCGGGTACCGGCTCTACAGCGCGGCCGAGGTGGCGCGTGCCCACCGTGTGCTGGTCTACCGCGAACTCGGCGTACCCCTCGACGACATCGCGGGCCTGCTGGACGCACCGCACGCCGACGCTCTCACCACCCTGCGCGAGCAGCGCGCCGAACTCGAGGCCCGCATCCATCGGTTACGCGGGATGGCCGATGCGGTGGATCGGCTGATCGAGGCACGCGAGTCGGGCATCCTGCTCCCCGCCGAGGATCAGGTCGCGATCTTCGGCGAGGGATGGGAACCGGCGTGGGTCGAGCAGGCCCGCGAACGCTGGGGCGAGACCCCGCAGTGGGCGCAGTACGCCGAACGCGTCGCCGACCGTACGCCCGAGGGCTGGCGCAAGATCTCCGACGACCTGTCCGCCCTGCACACCGACCTCGCCGCGGCGCTGCGCCACGGTGTCACACCGGGCAGCCCGGAAGCCGACACCCTCGCCGAACGCCACCGCGCCTCCCTCGCGGTCTATTTCGACTGCACCCACGCCATGCACGTCTGCCTGGCCCGCACCTACCGCACCGATCCCGGCTACACCGACTTCTACGACTCCCTCGCACCTGGCCTGACCCGCTGGCTGTGCGCCGTCATCGACGCCAACGCCCGAGCCAATGGCATCGACCCCGCCACCGCGACCTGGAGTTGACTGCCGACTTCACAGGGGTGGGGCGTTCAATTCGCGAGGACGACCAGACCGGCGCCGACCAGCGCCACGAGTGCGATCACGTCGGCACGGGCCACTCGAAGGGTTCGCGCGTTGAGTTTGCGCGGCCCCATCACCGCGGTGAGCACGAGAAACGAAGCGGTGCTGACGATTCCGGCCGTGAGCGTGACAGTCCTGGCGGCAGGAACCACAGCGCCGATGATCAATCCGAACCCCACCGTCGCGAGCAACACCGCGCGATGACGCAGGAGAAGCTCCAGATCCTTATCTGTGACCTCGGTGCCATAGGCGGTGCTCGCCCGTCGAGGCGACAACGCGACCACACCCGGCACGATGTGCAGAATTCCGACACCGACCAGCAGCGTCGCGACGATGCCTGCTCCCACTTTGCGCTCCTCCGTTTGCTTAACTGAAGTCGTGCAAGCATGTCCGGTACTGGCGAACGACCACTTCCGTAAACGTGTCGTATTCCGGCGGACGGCTTCGGCCGTGGCGCGCAGTTTCGTCGAGAACGCGCGTCACGAGCCCTATGCGGTGGTCGCCCAGACCTGATAGCGACCGGAATCCCCCGGAGCCTCGGCCGCGCGCAGACCGGTCTCGACCAGGCGATAACCGAGCCTGCGAGGCACTGCCGCGCTGCGGACATTGGCCGCGTCGCAACGGATTTCGACGCGCTCGATGTGGGGGAGCGCGAGGGCGGCAGCGGTGAGCGCGCGCGCCGCCCGGGTGATCACGCCGCGACCGGTATGGGCCACGTGACACCAATACCCGATTTCCAGTGCTCCGGCCGCCACACGGTCGTGCAGCCCAGTCCCACCGGCGACTTCGCCTGCCGCAGTGAAGATTCCGTACAGGTACCCGCCGCCCGGAGTCGGCCACCGTGTACTCGAGATCTCGATGGAAAGCCGCTGATCCTCGCGCGTGGTTGGTTCTGCCGCCCACGCCATCCACCGGTGCAGGTGCTCGTGCGAATCGATGAGCGCGCCCAACCGGCTGTCCACGTCGTCCAGTCGCCACCGGCGCACGACCAGATCACCCAGGTCGATACGCTCCGGCGGCGTGGCCGCTATGCCGATTCCCATAGTCGATGGTCGCCGGACCCGGAGCGCCACGTCAAAGCGTTTTCGACGAGCGGTCAGGAGAGGCGGTGGAGGATTCCGAGGGCGATATCGGTGGCGGCAGCGGCCATCTGGTCGTCGGGCAGATCCAGATCACCCATCATCGATACACTCCAGCTGATCGCCAGGAGCGCCTGCCGGGCGTAGTAGACATCCAACGGTTCGCGATCGGGGTCCGTCATGAGGTCGGCGAGCACGCGGAATTGGTAGCGCAGGCCCGCGCCGAATCCGAGATCGCGGAACGCGGGCTGATTCTCGTGCCAAAACCGCACCATATCGCGGCCGAGACTGTGCAGCAGGGCGCTGTAGCGGCGCAGAATCTGCTCGGCCCGTTCCTGGCCGGCCGGGGCTTGTTCGGCCCAGGTCACGATGTCGTCGATGCCGCGTCGCAGGTCGTCGGAGAGGCTGACGACGATGTCTTCCTTGGTTCGGAAGTGGTAGTACAGCGCGGCTTTCGTGACACCGAGCCGCTCGGCGATCTCCCGCAGCGAGGTCTTCTCGTAGCCGCGCTCGGCGAACAACTCCATCGCCACAGCGCGGATGCGGTCCTTCGTGTCGCTACGACGTCCGTCCACGGCATTCCTTTGCTTGACGAGCGGCTAGGGGAAGCCTACCGTCGCCATATATCGACCATTGCTAGCCGGGCGGCAAGTTAGTTCGAGGGGTAGTGCGATGAGTGAAGTGAACGCACCTGTTGCCGGGGTGGCATTGAGTGCCCTCGGCGTAGCGCTGATCCGGGAAATGGAGTCGCGCCGACCGGACCGGCTCTACGACGACCCACTGACCTCGGCTTTCGTAGCGGCCGCACGTGGCGACTTCACCGGCACCGATGGGGGTGCCGCGCGCTGGTCGCGGGTCGAGGCGCTGGCGGAGCAGTTCTTCCCGGGCCGCTCGGTAGGCGTGCGTCTCGTCGACGATCAGGTCGCCGACGCGGTCGCCGCCGGATGCCGCCAGCTCGTCCTGCTCGGCGCCGGTCTGGATACCCGGGCCTATCGCCTGGGGCTGCCCGCCGATGTCACCGTGTACGAACTCGACCTTCCCGCGCTGTTCTCCTTCAAAGAAGCTGTACTGCGCGCGACGGGCGCTGTGCCGACGGCCCGCCGACGCATCCTCCCGATCGATCTGCGCGAAGAGTGGGCATCACGGTTGCGGGACACAGGCTTTCGGCCCGACCAGCCGACAGTGTGGATCGATGAGGGGGCGCTTCCCTATCTTCCCGCGGCCGATCATCGGCGAGCCGTCGCAACGCTCACGGACCTCTCGGCGCCGGGCAGCAGATTCGGTCTCAGCCGATTCACCGTCGACGACAACGCGCCGCACTACGTCGAACTGCGCAGACTCGTTTCCGGTGACGAGGACGCCGCGGCTCCGCTGTCCGACGGCGAGCGGCCCGGCCCGCAATGGCTCGTCGACCACGGGTGGCGAACCGAGTTCCGTGCCTGGGACGACATGATCGTTCCGCTCGGACGAGAGGTCGCGGTGCACGACCCACGCGTCGGCGTCGTCCACGCCGTGCGGGAGTAGCACTCCCGCGTGACACGGATAACGGCCCGACCTGCGCCCCGGTCACGCACCACGAAACGCCCTCGCTCGCAGGGCTTTCGGCGCCGCTGTGATCGTCGGCGCAGCAGTGCGGCGCGGTGGCCGGTCGTGGCCGTGCTCACAGGCGGCCCTACCTGGTCAAAGGGGGCGGCGGGCGCTGATAGGCTGACGGGCGAGTGAGACATCCTTTAACGGACCGTCCGGTGAGGCGGGGAAGGAGGTCGGCATGGCTGTGCCCGAACGGGCGGCCAAAACCGGCGCGGGCGAAACATCGCAGCGGCACACCCCGGAATGGGTGGCGGCTGGGCGGGAGCTGTTGTCGCCGTCGGATGTGCAACGCACCGTAGCGCGCATCGCGCACCAGATCATCGAGAAGACCGCCCTGGATTCCGGCGACGCCGACGCACCGCGGGTGGTTCTCATGGGAATCCCCACGCGCGGCACCACCCTGGCCAACCGGCTGGCGGACAAGATCGAGGAGTTCTCCGGCGTCCGGCCGGCGCTCGGCTCCCTCGACATCACCCTCTACCGCGACGACCTGCGCAGCCGTCCGCACCGTCCGCTGGAACGCACCTCGGTGCCCGACGGCGGCATCGAGAACGCCCTCGTCGTCCTCGTCGACGACGTGCTGTTCTCCGGGCGCACCGTCCGCAGCGCCCTCGACGGCCTGCGCGACCTCGGCCGCCCCCGCGCCGTGCAGCTGGCGGTCCTCATCGACCGAGGCCACCGCGAACTGCCGATCCGCGCCGACTACGTGGGCAAGAACGTGCCGACCTCGCGCGCCGAGGACATCTCGGTCCTGCTCACCGAACACGACGGCCACGACGGCGTCTACCTGCATCAGGAGGCGAAATGAAGCACCTGCTGACCGTCGCCGACCTGGATCGCGCCGCCGCCACCGAACTGCTCGACGAAGCCGAACGCTTCGAACAGGCCCTGCTCGGGCGCGAAGTGAAGAAGCTGCCGACCCTGCGCGGGCGCACCGTGATGACGGTGTTCTACGAGAACTCCACCCGCACCCGCGTCTCCTTCGAGGTCGCCGGTAAGTGGATGAGCGCCGACGTGATCAATGTGAGCGCGTCGAGTTCGTCGGTCTCCAAGGGTGAATCGCTGCGCGACACCGCGCTCACCCTGCACGCGGCGGGCGCCGACGCGCTGATCGTGCGCCACCCCGCCTCGGGCGCGGCGCACCAGATCGCGCGCTGGATGGAACAGTGGGCCCGCGAGGAGAACCGGCAGGCCCCGTCGATCATCAACGCGGGCGACGGCACCCACCAGCACCCCACCCAGGCGCTGCTCGACGCGCTGACCCTGCGTCAGCGCCTCGGCGACATCGAGGGCAAGCGGGTGGTGCTGGTCGGCGACATCCTGCACAGCCGGGTCGCCCGGTCCAACGTCGTACTGCTCGACACTCTCGGCGCCGAAGTGGTGCTGGTCGCGCCGCGCACGCTGCTGCCGGTCGGGGTCGACGCCTGGCCCTGCCGGGTCGCGACCTCCCTCGATGCCGAACTGCCCGGCGCCGACGCGGTGATGATGCTGCGCGTGCAGGCGGAGCGGATGAACGGCGGGTTCTTCCCGTCGGCCCGCGAATACTCGATCAACTACGGATTGTCCGAGCGCAGGCTCGCGCTGCTCGACGACGACGCGGTGGTGCTGCACCCCGGTCCGATGCTGCGCGGCATGGAAATCGCCTCGGCCGTCGCGGACTCACCGAAAGCCGCTGTGCTGCAGCAGGTCTCCAACGGTGTGCACATGCGGATGGCCGTGCTGTTCCGGCTGCTCGTCGGTCAGGAGGAAACGGTATGACTGAGCTGCTCATCAAGAACGTCAAGCTTTACGGTGAGGGCGAGCCGGTCGACGTGCTGGTGCGCGGCACCGTCATCGCCGAGATCGGTTCCGGTCTCACGGCCGCCGACGACGCCGAGATCATCGAGGGCAACGGCCAGATCCTGCTGCCCGGCTTCGTCGACCTGCACACCCACCTGCGCGAACCCGGCCGCGAAGACACCGAGACCATCGAAACCGGTTCCGCCGCGGCCGCTCTCGGCGGGTACACCGCCGTGTTCGCCATGGCCAACACCAGCCCGGTCGCCGATTCGCACGTCATCACCGATCACGTGTGGCGGCGCGGCCAGGAGGTCGGCCTGGTCGACGTGTTCCCCGTCGGCGCGGTGACGGTCGGCCTGGAAGGCAAGCAGCTCGCGGAGATGGGCACCATGGCCGCCGGTGTCGGCCAGGTCCGGATGTTCTCCGACGACGGGCACTGCGTCTACGACCCGCTCATCATGCGGCGCGCGCTCGAGTACGCGAATTCGCTCGGAGTCCTGATCGCCCAGCACGCCGAGGAACCGCGCCTGACCAAGGGCGCCGTCGCGCACGAGGGTCCGAACGCCGCCCGGCTCGGTCTGGCCGGCTGGCCGCGGGCCGCCGAGGAGTCGATCGTCGCGCGTGACGCCCTGCTCGCCCGCGACGCCGGTGCCCGCGTGCACATCTGCCACGCCTCCACCGCGGGCACCGTCGAGCTGGTGAAATGGGCCAAGTCCCAGGGGATTTCGATCACCGCCGAGGTCACCCCGCACCACCTGCTGCTCGACGACTCGCGCCTCGAGACCTACGACGCGGTCAACAAGGTGAACCCGCCGCTGCGCGAGGCCTCCGACGCCGCCGCGCTGCGGCAGGCCCTGGCCGACGGGATCATCGACTGTGTCGCCACCGACCACGCCCCGCACGCCGAACAGGACAAGTGCTGCGAGTTCGCGGTGGCGCGCCCCGGCATGCTCGGCCTCGAGACGGCCCTGTCGATCATCGTGCAGACGATGGTGCAGCCGGGTCTGCTCGACTGGCGCGGTGTCGCGAAGGTGATGAGCGAGAAGCCCGCCGCGATCGTCGGACTCGACGACCACGGCCGCCCGATCGCCGTCGGCGAACCCGCCAACCTCACACTCATCGACCCCGACGCCGAGTGGACGGTGCGCGGCGCCGAACTGGCGAGCATCTCGAACAACACGCCGTTCGAGGACATGACGTTCCCGGCCGAGGTCACAGCCACCGTGCTGCGCGGCCGGGTAACTGCCCGCGAGGGCAAGGCGGTCGGGATCTAGGGAGGCCAGGACGTGGAGAGAACGCTGTGGGTAGTCGGGCTGCTGGCGGTATTCGTACTGTGCCTGTGGCTGATGTACCGGGCCTGGCAGAAGAAAGCCGCGAGCCAGCAGTCGCGGATCGGTGACCTGCCGACCGTGCCCGCCGAACTGGGTGCGCAACTGCTGGAGCCGACCACCGGTCTGTACCTGGGCAGCACCTTCGCACCCAGCTGGCAGAACCGGATCGCGGTCGGTGACCTGGGGTTCCGCGCGACCGCCGAACTGACGCGGTTCGAACGCGGGATCCTGCTCGAACGTGACGGGGCGACGCCGATCTGGATTCCGCAGGAATCCGTGACGGCCGTGCGCACCGAGCGCGGACACGCGGGCAAAGTGATGACGGACAATGGTGTGCTGGTAATTCGCTGGACACTGCCGACCGGAACCGAGATCGATACCGGATTCCGGGGCGACGACAAGACGGTGTACCCGGCATGGACCGCGGATGCGACCAGGGTGACGACGGGAGACGAGACGAATGACGAAAGTTAAGGCAGCCCTTGTGCTGGAGGACGGCCGCGTATTTCGCGGTACGGCCTTCGGCGCCGAGGGGCAGACCCTGGGTGAAGCGGTGTTCTGCACCGCGATGACCGGGTACCAGGAGACCCTCACCGATCCCAGCTACGACCGCCAGATCGTGGTGGCCACCGCCCCGCAGATCGGCAACACGGGCTGGAACGACGAGGACGACGAGTCCGGCAAGATCTGGGTCGCCGGCTATGCCGTGCGCGACCCCTCGACGATCTCGTCGAACTGGCGCGCCACCGGCACGCTGCAGGATCAGCTCGACAAGCAGAACGTGGTCGGCATCGCCGGCATCGACACCCGCGCGGTCGTGCGCCACCTGCGCACCCGCGGGTCGATGAAGGCGGGCATCTTCTCCGGTGCCGCCCTCGCCGGTGACGAGGAACTGCTCGCCCGCGTGAACGGTCAGCCGTCCATGCTCGGCGCGGATCTGGCCGAAGAGGTCAGCACCGACGGCATGTACACCATCGAGCCGGTGGGCGACCACCGCTTCACCGTCGTCGCGGTCGACCTCGGCATCAAGACCAACACCCCGCGCATGTTCGCCGAACGCGGTGTGCGCACCCATGTGGTGCCGTCGAACACCTCCCTCGACGACATCCTGGCGCTGAACCCCAACGGTGTGTTCCTCTCCAACGGCCCCGGCGACCCGGCCACCCAGACCGGCGCGATCGCGCTCACCCAGGGAGTGCTCGAGCGCGGGATCCCGCTGTTCGGCATCTGCTTCGGCAACCAGATCCTGGGCCGGGCACTGGGCCGCGAGACCTACAAGATGAAGTTCGGCCACCGGGGCATCAACATCCCGGTCGTCGAAGCGGGCACCGGCCGCATCTCCATCACCGCGCAGAACCACGGCTTCGCCCTGGAGGGCGAGAAGGGCGAGCAGTTCGACACGCCCTTCGGCAAGGCCGAGGTCTCCCACGTCTGCGCCAACGACGGCACCGTCGAGGGTGTGCGACTGATCGACGGTCGCGCCTTCTCGGTGCAGTACCACCCCGAGGCCGCCGCAGGCCCGCACGACGCCGCATATCTGTTCGACCGTTTCGCCGGTCTCATGGAAGGAGCCTGATGCCTCGCCGCGAGGATCTGAAGCACATCCTGGTGATCGGCTCTGGCCCGATCGTGATCGGCCAGGCGTGCGAATTCGACTACTCCGGTACCCAGGCGTGCCGGGTGCTGCGGTCCGAGGGACTGCGCGTGTCGCTGGTGAACTCCAACCCGGCGACCATCATGACCGACCCCGAGTTCGCCGACTCCACCTACGTGGAGCCGATCACCCCGGAATTCGTCGAGAAGGTCATCGAGAAGGAACGCCCCGACGCGATCCTGGCCACCCTCGGCGGGCAGACCGCGCTCAACACCGCGGTCGCGCTGCACGAGAACGGGGTCCTGGCCAAGTACAACGTCGAGCTGATCGGCGCCGACTTCGACGCCATCCAGCGCGGCGAGGACCGGCAGAAGTTCAAGGACATCGTCGCCAAGGTCGGCGGTGAGAGTGCCCGCAGCGCCGTCTGTTACACGATGGACGAGGTGCGCGCCACCGTCGCCGAACTCGGCTACCCGGTGGTCGTTCGCCCCTCCTTCACCATGGGTGGCCTCGGCTCGGGCATGGCCTACAACGAGGAAGACCTCGACCGCATCGCCGGTGGCGGCCTGTCGGCCTCGCCCACCGCGAACGTCCTGATCGAGGAGTCCATCCTCGGCTGGAAGGAATTCGAGCTCGAGCTCATGCGCGACGGCCGCGACAACGTGGTCATCGTCTGCTCGATCGAGAACGTCGACCCGATGGGCGTGCACACCGGCGACTCGATGACCGTCGCCCCCGCGATGACGCTCACCGACCGCGAGTACCAGAAGATGCGCGATCTGGGCATCGCCATCCTGCGTGAGGTCGGCGTCGACACCGGCGGCTGCAACATCCAGTTCGCGGTCGACCCGAAGGACGGTCGCCTGATCGTCATCGAGATGAACCCGCGCGTCTCGCGCTCCTCGGCGCTGGCGTCGAAGGCCACCGGCTTCCCGATCGCCAAGATCGCCGCCAAGCTGGCCATCGGTTACACCCTCGACGAGATCGTCAACGACATCACCGGCGAGACCCCGGCCTGCTTCGAGCCGACCCTGGACTACGTCGTCGTGAAGGCGCCGCGGTTCGCGTTCGAGAAGTTCCCCGGCGCCGACGCCACGCTGACCACCACCATGAAGTCGGTGGGCGAGGCGATGTCGATGGGCCGCAACTTCTCCGAGGCGCTCGGCAAGGTGCTGCGCTCGCTCGAGACCAAGGCGGCCAGCTTCTGGACCGCCGAGGACGGGCAGTGGGCGCCCAAGGATCCCAGCGATCCGGCTTCGGTGCGTGAGGCCATCGACGCCATCCTCGCCGACCTGCGCGTGCCTACCGAAGGCCGCATCTACCAGGTGGAACGGGCCTTGCGCTACGGCGCCTCGATCGAGGAAGTCGCCGCCGCCTCCGGTGTGGACCCGTGGTTCATCGCCGAGGTCGCCGCCCTGGTCGAGCTGCGCCAGGAGGTGCTCGACGCGCCCGTTCTCGACGAGGACCTGCTGCGTCAGGCCAAGCACTACGGTCTGTCGGACCGCCAGCTCGCCGCCCTGCGGCCCGAGCTCGCCGGTGAGGCGGGCGTGCGCTCGCTGCGTCACCGCCTCGGTGTGCGTCCGGTGTACAAGACCGTCGACACCTGCGCCGCCGAGTTCGAGGCCAAGACCCCGTACCACTACAGCTCCTACGAGCTGGATCCCGGCGCGGAGTCCGAGGTCGCGCCCCAGCGTGAGCGCGACAAGGTCATCATCCTCGGCTCGGGCCCCAACCGCATCGGTCAGGGCATCGAGTTCGACTACTCCTGTGTCCATGCGGCGCAGACACTCTCGGCCGCCGGGTACGAGACGGTGATGGTCAACTGCAACCCCGAGACCGTCTCCACCGACTACGACACCGCCGACCGCCTCTACTTCGAGCCGCTGACCTTCGAAGACGTGCTCGAGGTGTACCACGCGGAGTCGGAGTCGGGCACCGTCGCCGGTGTCATCGTGCAGCTCGGCGGCCAGACCCCCCTCGGTCTGGCGCAGCGGCTCACCGACGCCGGTGTCCCGGTGGTCGGCACGTCCGCGGCCGCGATCGACCTGGCCGAGGACCGCGGCGAGTTCGGTGACGTGCTCGTCGCGGCCGGCCTGCCCGCCCCCAAGTACGGCACCGCCACCACGGTCGAGCAGGCCAAGAAGATCGCCGCCGAGATCGGCTACCCGGTGCTGGTCCGCCCGTCCTACGTGCTCGGCGGGCGCGGCATGGAGATCGTCTACGACGAGAAGTCGCTCGAGGGCTACATCTCCCGCGCCACCGAACTCAACCCGGACCACCCGGTGCTCGTCGACCGGTTCCTGGAAGACGCCATCGAGATCGACGTCGACGCCCTGTGCGACGGCGAGGAGGTCTACCTCGGCGGCGTGATGGAACACATCGAGGAAGCGGGCATCCACTCCGGTGACTCGGCCTGCGCGCTGCCCCCGATCACCTTGGGCCGCAGCGACATCGAGGCCGTGCGCCGCTCCACCATCGCGCTGGCCAAGGGCATCGGCGTGAAGGGCCTGCTCAATGTGCAGTACGCCCTCAAGGACGACGTGCTCTACGTCCTCGAGGCCAACCCGCGCGCCAGCCGGACGGTCCCGTTCGTGTCCAAGGCCACCGCGGTGCCGCTGGCCAAGGCGTGCGCCCGGGTGATGCTCGGCGCCACCATCGCCGAGCTGCGCAAGGAAGGCATGCTGCCGCCCGAGGGCGACGGTGGCCACGTGCCGCTCGACGCGCCGGTCGCGGTGAAGGAAGCCGTGCTGCCCTTCCACCGGTTCCGTCGCGCCGACGGCTCCGGCGTGGACTCGCTGCTCTCCCCGGAGATGAAGTCCACCGGCGAGGTGATGGGCATCGACGCCGACTTCGGCACCGCCTTCGCCAAGAGCCAGGCCGCCGCCTACGGCTCGCTGCCCACCGAGGGCACGGTGTTCGTGTCGGTCGCCAACCGCGACAAGCGCGCCATGGTGTTCCCGATCAAGCGCCTGCACGACTTCGGCTTCCGTATCCTCGCCACGGCGGGCACCGCGGAAACCCTGCGCCGCAACGGCATTCCGTGCGAACAGGTCCGCAAGCACTCCGACCCGGCGACCACCGATCCGGCTACCGGCATGCCGGAGGCCTCCATCGTGGAGCAGATCCGCGACGGCGAGATCGACATCGTGTTCAACACCCCCTACGGCAACTCGGGCCCCCGCGTGGACGGCTACGAGATCCGCACCGCCGCGGTGGGCGCGAACATCCCGTGCATCACCACCGTGCAGGGCGCGGCGGCCGCGGTGCAGGGCATCGAGGCGGGCATCAACGGTGGTCTCGGGGTGCGTTCGCTGCAGGAACTGCACTCGAAACTGCGTGGCTGACATGACATTCGGTCACCGGTTGCAGCACGCCATGCGGCAGTTCGGTCCGGTGTGCGTCGGCATCGACCCCCACCCCGCCCTGCTACGGGCGTGGGGGCTCACCGAAGACGTCGACGGGCTCGAGGCGTTCGCCGAGATCTGTGTCGAGGCCTTCGACGGTCGCGTCGCCCTGGTGAAGCCGCAGGTCGCGTTCTTCGAGACCTACGGCTCCGGCGGCATCGCGGTCCTGGAACGCACCATCTCGGTGCTGCGTGCCTCGGGCACCCTGGTGCTCGCCGACGCCAAGCGCGGCGACATCGGCTCCACCATGGACGCCTACGCGCACGCCTGGCTCGGTGACGGGCCGCTCGGTTCCGACGCCGTGACGGTCTCGCCGTACCTCGGTTTCGGATCACTCGACCCGGCACTGAGCCTGGCCGAGGCCAACAGTCGTGGCGTGTTCGTCCTGGCGGCGACCTCCAATCCCGAAGGGGCGCAGCTGCAGCGGATCACCGCGGCCGACGGGCGAACGATCGCGCAGACGATGGTCGACGAGGCCGCCGCACGCAACACGGGCGACGGATTCGGCTCCGTCGGGGTGGTCGTCGGCGCCACGCTCACCGAGGCGCCCGACCTGTCGAAGCTCAACGGGCCCATCCTCATGCCGGGAGTGGGCGCCCAGGGCGGGGGAGCGGACTCGATCCGCGCGCTCGTCCCCGAGGCGAACCTGTCGGCGGTGGTCCCGAATGTGTCGCGTGAGGTGCTCAACGCGGGCCCGTCGGTGACGGCGCTGTGCGACAAGACCGCTCAGCTGCAGGAGGAGTTCGCCTTCCTGCAGGCCTGATATCTGCTGTGACGGAGCCGGAGTGGCGTGCGAGCCGCTCCGGCTCCGTTGTCGTACCCCCGTAAGGGTGCCGAAATGGCCTCTGGCGCAATTGTTTTCGAGTTCCCGACGGTCCGGGTGGATCGACGCGTTCAGGCGGCGACGAGGGCGTTCCTGGCCCGCCACCAACCGAGCGCGCCGACCCCGACCGGGACGAGCAAGGTGACGAACCCCGACAGCGGTTGGTAGATCAGCCCGCACGCCGTCACCAGCGCCAGCGTGCCGAGCACCGGCGCGGGCACGAACCCACGCGCCCGTTCCAGGTCGATCATGGCCAAACCGAGGCCGACGCCGACCACGCCGAACAGGGTGAACCAGAACGACAGCTCCGTGTCCTGATCGCCCGCCGCCAGCAGTGCGATGCCCATGACCGTGTGCACGCTCGCGATGAAGATCAACGACGCCCCGGCGAGCGGAAAACGAGTTTTTGAATTCATATTCATAAACTGTGCCACTAGGCTGACGCGGTGGCAAGACCCCGTCTCTTCACCGACGATCAGGTGCTCGACGCCGCCCGTGACCTGCTCGCCGACCCGGCGGTCGCCCGGCCGTCGATCGCCGCCATCGGCAAGGCCGCGAGCGTGCACTCCGGCTCCATCTACGTGCGGTTCGCCTCACGTGACGAACTCCTCGCCCGGTTGTGGCTGCGTTCGATCCGGCGCTTCCACGAGGGTTTCGTCGCCGCGCTGCGCGGGCCGCAGCCGCTGCTGTCGGCGGCCGTCTTCCTGCCTCGCTACTGCCGTGAGCACCCCACCGAGGCCAGGGCGATGAAGATGTTCCATCGGGAAGAATTGCTCGATGTGGGGCCCGAGGAGCTGCGGACCGCGATCGCGGGCGTCAACGACGAGATGCAGGCCGCGCTGCTGGCCGCCGTGTCGACCGAATTCGGGGTGGTCGACGACGAGTCCCGGGCGATCGCCGAGGCGGCGGTGAAGGCGATTCCGTACGGATTGGTTCGCGATTACATCGCCCGAGCCGCCCCGATTCCGGGCTGGATCGACGACGTGACCGCGACCGCCGCGGGGGCCGTACTGGACCGGTTTCGCGCCCGCAAGTGACGACACGCGGTACGAACACGTGCGACACGCGCATAAATTCGGGAAAGTCGCTGGTCGCGCCGCACCGGGTTTGCCGGACCGGCCGACCGTGCTCACGTTACCCGGTGGCTAACATCGCCCAAAACGGTATAACCGCAGGTCCAGGCGTGTTTCCGAAATTCGGCGGTACGATCGGATGGCGGGAATCCGACCTCGCCGCATCATGCCCGCGCGCGCCATACGGCATCCGTAATCCGCCCCTGACCTGGGGGTCGGGTTCGCAATCGGCGGGCACCGTGGGTACGGTCGCACAGACCGTCCGGGTAACCGGCGGTAGATCTAGCAATGAACGATGAGACGGAGGAACCCGTGGCCCTTCCCCAGCTGACTGACGAGCAGCGCGCCGCTGCTCTGGAGAAGGCGGCTGCCGCTCGCCGCGCTCGGGCAGAGCTCAAGGAGCGCCTGAAGCGAGGCGGCACCAACCTGAAGCAGGTCCTCACCGACGCCGAATCCGACGAGATCCTCGGCAAGATGAAGGTGTCGGCGCTGCTCGAGGCTCTGCCGAAGGTGGGCAAGGTCAAGGCCGCCGAGATCATGACCGAGCTGGAGATCGCCCCCACCCGGCGTCTCCGTGGCCTGGGCGACCGTCAGCGCAAGGCGCTGCTGGCTCGCTTCGACTTCGACTCCTGATCCAGGTGGTCGAACAACACACGCGGAAGGGCCGACTGGTTGTACTGGTCGGCCCCTCGGCCGTCGGCAAGTCGACGGTCGTGCGGTGCGTGCGGGAACGTTTGCCCGAGCTGGTTTTCAGCGTCTCGGCCACCACCAGGGCCCCGCGCCCCGGCGAGGTCGACGGACGCGACTACCGCTTCGTTTCCCGAGCCGATTTCGACGCCATGATCGAGGCGGACGAACTGCTCGAATGGGCGGACATCCATGGGGGGTTGCAGCGATCGGGCACCCCCGCGGCGCCGGTGCGTGAGGCACTGGACGCCGGACGATCGGTACTGCTCGAAGTCGACCTGGCCGGTGCGCGGTCGGTCCGGCAGGCGATGCCGGAAGCGCTGCTGGTGTTTCTCGCCCCGCCGAGCTGGGAAGAACTGGTCTCGCGGCTGCGTTCACGCGGTACCGAGACCCCCGAGGTGATCGAGCGCAGGCTCGAGACCGCCCGGGTCGAATTGGCCGCACGTGACGAGTTCGACACGGTCATTGTGAACGCCGAGGTGACGACCGCCTGCGAGCAGTTGGTATCCTTGTTCGTTAGCACAAATTCGAGTTCTTGACCCACTAAACCGCAGGAGCCTCCCCTAGTGAGCACGGACATCACCGCTGCACCCGCGTACGACACTCCCATCGGCCTGACCAACCCGCCGATCGACGAGCTGCTCGAGCGCACCTCGTCCAAGTACGCCCTCGTGATCTACGCGGCCAAGCGCGCCCGGCAGATCAACGACTACTACAACCAGCTCGGTGACGGCATCCTCGAGTACGTCGGCCCGCTCGTCGAGCCGGGTCTGCAGGAGAAGCCGCTGTCGGTCGCCATGCGCGAAATCCACTCCGACCTGCTCGAACACACCGAGGGCGAGTGACAATCCCCAGCCGGGAGGCGTAAAGACCATGCGGATCGTCGTCGGGGTCGGCGGGGGCATCGCCGCTTACAAGGCGTGTGCCCTCGTTCGCCGTTTCACCGAGACCGGGCACCAGGTGCGGGTCATCCCCACCGAGGCCGCGCTGCAGTTCGTCGGCAAGGCGACCTTCGAGGCGCTGTCCGGTCAGCCGGTGCACACGGACGTGTTCACCGACGTGCCCGAGGTGCCGCATGTACGGATCGGCCAGGAGGCCGATCTCGTCGTCATCGCCCCCGCTACCGCGGATCTGATGGCCCGCGCCGCCCAGGGGCGCGCCGACGATCTGCTCACCGCCACCTTGCTGACGGCCCGATGTCCGGTGTTGTTCGCGCCCGCGATGCACACCGAGATGTGGGAGCATCCGGCGACGGTGGCCAATGTCGCGACGCTGCGCGCGCACGGCGCCACCGTCATGGAACCCGCGTCGGGCCGGCTCACCGGTACCGACACGGGGCCGGGACGGCTGCCGGAACCGGAGGAGATCTTCGGTCTGGCCTCGCTGCTGCTCGAGCGCGCCGACGCACTGCCCCGCGACCTGACCGGTCGCCGCGTGGTGATCACCGCAGGTGGGACGAGGGAACCTCTCGACCCGGTGCGTTTCCTCGGTAACCGCAGCTCCGGTAAGCAGGGTTACGCCCTGGCCAGGGTCGCCGCCCAGCGTGGCGCCCAGGTGACGCTGATCGCGGGCAACACCATCGAGCTCGCCCCGCCCGCCGCGGTCGAGCTGGTCCACATCACCACCGCCGAACAGCTCAAGACGGCCGTCGACAAGCACGCCGTCGGCGCCGATGCGGTCGTCATGGCCGCCGCGGTCGCCGATTTCCGTCCGACCCACGTGGCGGCAGCGAAGATCAAGAAGGGCGCCGACGAACCCGACGTGATCCCGTTGACCAAGAACGCCGACATCCTCGCCGGTCTGGTCGACGCCCGCACCGAGGGCAGGCTCGACGGCACCGCGATCGTCGGTTTCGCCGCCGAGACCGGGGACGACAACGGTGACGTGCTCACCCACGCCCGCGCGAAACTGGCCCGCAAGGGCTGCGACCTGCTCGTGGTCAACGCGGTGGGTGAGGGCAAGGCGTTCGAGGTCGACACCAACGACGGGTGGCTGCTCGGGGCCGACGGCACCGAGGTGGCACTCGATCACGGTTCCAAGGCGCTGCTGGCGAGCAGGGTGCTCGACGCGCTCGTCCCGCTGCTGCGCTGACCGGGTAAAACCGCCGTTTCGTGCGCGAAAACCGTTGCGCCGCAACGATCTCGCGCAGTGTACCGCGCACGGGTGTGTTCGTGGTGTGGCTTGTCCTAACCCGCCACCTTGTCGGTGGTTTGGAATAGTCTGAAGAGAAGTAACCCGTTGAGGGAGAGGGAATAACTGTGCGTACGACAGGTAGTCGGCTATTCACCAGTGAGTCTGTGACCGAGGGCCATCCGGACAAGATCTGTGACGCGATCAGCGATTCCATCCTCGACGCATTGCTCGCCGAGGATCCGGGCAGCCGCGTCGCGGTGGAAACCCTGGTCACCACCGGCCAGGTCCATGTCGCGGGCGAGGTGACCACGTCGGCCTACGCCGATATCCCGCGGATCGTGCGCGAGAAGGTCCTCGAGATCGGATACGACTCCTCCGCAAAGGGTTTCGACGGCAACTCCTGCGGTGTCAACATCGCGATCGGCGCCCAGTCGCCCGATATCGCCCAGGGTGTCGACACCTCGCACGAGGCGCGCGTCGGCGGGTCCGACGACGAGATCGAACGCCAGGGCGCGGGCGATCAGGGCCTGATGTTCGGCTACGCCACCACCGACACCCCCGAGCTGATGCCGCTGCCGATCGCGCTCGCGCACCGGCTCTCGCGCAAGCTCACCGAGGTCCGCAAGTCCGGCGTGCTGCCCTACCTGCGTCCCGACGGCAAGACCCAGGTCACCATCGAATACGACGGTGACCGCCCGGTCCGCCTCGACACGGTCGTCATCTCCACCCAGCACGCCGCCGATATCGACCTGGACAACCTGCTGGCCCCCGATATCCGCGAGAAGGTCGTCGAGGCGGTCATCGCCGATCTGGAGATCCCGTCGCTCGACACCTCCGACATCCGCCTGCTGGTCAACCCGACCGGCAAGTTCGTGCTCGGTGGCCCGATGGGTGACGCCGGTCTGACCGGTCGCAAGATCATCGTCGACACCTACGGCGGCATGGCCCGCCACGGTGGTGGCGCGTTCTCCGGCAAGGACCCGTCGAAGGTCGACCGTTCGGCCGCCTACGCCATGCGCTGGGTCGCCAAGAACGTGGTGGCCGCCGGTCTGGCCGAGCGGGTCGAGGTGCAGGTCGCCTACGCCATCGGCAAGGCGGCGCCGGTCGGTCTGTTCGTCGAGACCTTCGGCACCGAGAAGGTCGACCCGACCCGCATCTCCACCGCCATCTCCGAGGTGTTCGACCTGCGTCCGGGCGCGATCATCCGCGATCTCGACCTGCTGCGCCCGATCTACGCGCCGACCGCGGCCTACGGTCACTTCGGCCGCACCGATGTCGACCTGCCCTGGGAGCACACGGACCGCGCCGACAAGCTGCGCGCGGCCGTCGGCCTGTAGTACCCACGGCCCGCGTGACCGCGGACGAACCATCGACAGCAGCGGGACACCCGATCGCCCGGGTGCTCCCGCTGCTGTCGCCCGCGCACCTGGACCGCGACTTCGACTACCTCGTCCCGCCCGAACTGGACGAGATCGCCCAGCCCGGCGTCCGCGTGCGCGTCCGCTTCGCCGGCCGCCTCGTCGACGGCTATCTCCTGCAACGCCTTTCGTCCACCGAGCACACCGGCAAAATGGTGAAGCTCGAGCGAGTGGTCTCCCCGGAACGCGTCCTCACCCCCGAAATCCTGCGCCTCGCCACCACCGTCGCCGCCCGCTACGCGGGCACCCGCGCCGACGTCCTGCGCCTGGCCATCCCACCCCGCCACGCCCGCACCGAAGCGAGCGGTTCGGCCACCACCCCGAAGAAGCCCGCCGCCCGCGTGGAAGAGACGCGCACTGAGGACGCGGACTCTTCTACTGCTGACACAGAGGCTTCCGCCGACATCGAAGCTGGTTCTGTGGTGGCTGGGGGCCCCGCTGGTGGGACCGCTTTCACCGGCGTAGAGGCAGGTTTCGGCGGCGGGACGGCTGGAGCTACGGCCGACGTGGCCGAATCCGATTCAGCCACAGCGGAATCGGCAGTGGATGTCGATGTGTCGGCCTGGGAGCGGTATCTGCACGGTGGGGCGTTCGTGGCGGCGTTGCGGCAGGGGAAGGGGCCGCGGGCGGCGTGGCAGGCGATGCCGGGGGAGGACTGGGCGGCTCGGTTGGCCGAGTTGGCGGCGACGGTGGTCGCGGCTGGGCGCGGGGTGGTGTTGATGGTGCCGGATCAGCGGGATCTGGATCGGCTGCTCGCGGAATGTGTTCGGCTGGTGGGGGATTCGGCTGTCGGGTTGTCCGCGGGGTTGGGCCCTGCGGCGCGGTACCGGCGGTGGTTGTCGGTGTTGCGGGGGCAGGCGCGGATCGTGGTCGGCACGCGAGCGGCGGTGTTCGCGCCGGTGCGTGACCTCGGGTTGATCGCCATCTGGGACGACGGTGACGACACCTACGCCGAACCGCGCGCACCGTATCCGCACGCCCGTGAGGTCGCGATGCTGCGCGCCCACGAGACCGGCGCCGCCTTCGTGGCCGCCGGTTTCGCACGCACCGCCGAGATCCAGGCGGTTGTCGAAACCGGTTGGGCCCACGACCTTCTCGCCGAGCGCGCGCCCCTGCGCGCAGTGATGCCACGCATCAGCGCCCCCGGCGACAGCGATTTCGCGCTGGAACGTGACGCGCTGGCCCGGGCCGTGCGTATCCCCGGCGTGGCCTTCACCGCCGCCCGTGCCGCGATCAAGGAGAACGCGGCGGTACTGGTTCAGGTGCCCCGACGGGGATATGTGCCGTCGCTGGCGTGTGCCAAATGCCGAACCCCCGCCCGGTGCCGACACTGCAACGGCCCCTTGGCATTACCGCATTCGAGCAATGGTGAAGCAGCCAGTCCGCACTGCAAATGGTGCGGCATCACGGAGGCCGCGTTCCGCTGCCAGGCGTGCGGGGCGCGCGCGCTGCGGGCGATGGTGATCGGCGCGGCCCGCACCGCGGAGGAGCTGGGCCGGGCCTTCCCCGGTGTGCCGATCCGGACATCCGGGGGCGGCGACATGCTCGACACGGTGGGGCCGGGCGCCCAGGTGGTGGTCGCTACCGTCGGCGCCGAACCCCTGGTCCGCGGCGGCTACGGCGTCGCCCTGCTCCTCGACGGCTGGGCCCTGCTGGGTCGCGCCGACCTGCGTGCCGCCGAGGACACCCTGCGCCGCTGGATGGGCGCCGCCGCCATGGTCCGCCCCCGAGGCCAGGTGATCGTGATGGCCGAACCGTCCCTGCCCACCGTGCAGGCCCTGGTCCGCTGGGACCCGGTCAACCACGCCGCCGCCGAACTCGAGGCCCGCGCCGAGGTGGGCTTCCCCCCGGCCGTCCGCATGGCCGCCGTCGACGGAACCACCGAGTCGATCGCCGAATTGCTCGAGGCCGCCCAACTACCCGACCAGGTGGAGATCCTCGGCCCCGTCCCCCTCCCACCCACGGCCCGCAAACCGTTCTCCGGCGCCGACGAACCCGCCGAAGTGGAACGCATGCTCCTGCGCGCCCCCCGCTCCGCCGGAACTCCCCTGTCGCGCGCGCTCACCGCCGCCCAGGGCGTCCGCAGCTCCCACCGCTCCGACGCCCCCCTCCGAGTCCAGATCGACCCGGTCGACATCGGCTGACCTCGCCCGGACCGATTCGAGCGCCATCCGCGTCGGCCTGGTGGATGTCGACTGATGCGGGCGGGCCGATTCCGGGCCCTTCCACGTCGGACCCGAGGACATCAACTGAATCAGACCCGCAGTCACCCCGTGGGGATCGCCCGACAATGGTTGGCCCTGCACTCGACAGCGATCTGTGCCGAGAAGTCGGGTGCATCGCCGGACTGGCGGAAGCGCAATGAGTCGACGCGTCGCCCTTGGGCGCCACGGGCGCGTGCCATCGCGGCGAGGGCCGAGGCGCTGATCGGGCCCGAACCCCGCGCGTGCCCGGTTTGAGCCGCGGCGGGTTCAGCGGAACATCGCGCTGTGGCGCCGCGCCCACTGTGCGTACGACGTGGCCGGGCGCCCGAGTACCCGCTCGATATCATTGCTGACCTGCTGCTCCTCGGGAATCGGTGTGCCGAGGATGGTCAGGGTGTGGTCGGCGACCGGTTCCGGCATGAAGTGCAGCATGTTCTGCTTCGCCTGGGCGGGTGTGAGTTCGACGAAGGTGATCGGTTCTTCGATCGCCTCGGCGAGGGCGATTGCCTGTTCGCGCGGAGTCACCACGGCGGGGCCGGTGAGGGTGTAGGCGTTTCCGGCGTGGCCGTCCTCGCGCAGAGCCGCGGCCGCGACGGCGGCGATATCGGCGGGGTCGACCGAGGGCAGGCCGACATCGCCGAAGGGAGCCGCGACCGTGCGGGCGGTGCGGACGGATTCGAGCCAGGCGAAGGTGTTGGAGTTGAACGCGCCCGGTCGCAGCGCGGTCCATTCGAGGTCGGAGGCCGCGAGAGCCCGCTCGAAGGCGATCGTTCGCGCGTACCCGGCGGACTCCGGCCGGGTGACCGCGCCCTGGGAGGACACGAAGACCACCCGGCGCACACCGGCCGCCGACGCCGTTTTCAGCACCTGTTCCGGCTCGGGTCCGCCCATCAGCTGCGCGCCCGTGATGAGCAGGAACAGCGCATCCGCGCCGGCGAGGGCAGGGGAGAGGCTGTCGAGGTCGCCCAGATCGGCGACGACGTGCTCGACGCCCGTGGGCAGGTCGACGGGCGAGGTTCCGCGCGAGACCGCACGAACCGGCTCTCCCGCCTGCTGCAGTACCTCGACCAGTTGACGCCCGATATTGCCGGTCGCACCGGTGACAACGATCATGCTCACTCCTGAGTTAGTTGGCTGACTAAAAAGAACATAGCAGCTGGATCTCCATCCTGTCTATAGTTAGTTGCATGACTGACTCACAAACGCGGGCGGCGCCGCGAGCAGGGAAGCGGGAACGTCTCGTCGAGGCGGCCGCGCGGGTCTTCTACGAGCAGGGCATCGAGAAGACGACCATCGCCGACATCGCCACCGCGGCCGACGTCCCGGTCGGCAACGTCTACTACTACTTCAAGACCAAGGATCAGTTCGTCCACGCCGTCATCGAGACCCATGCGAGCACGCTGGCCGAGGTGGTCGCGAAGCTCGCGCCGTTGCCCGGACCGGCCGAGCGGTTGAAGGCGATGGTCGACTCGTGGGTGGACCAGCGTGACCTCGCCGCCCGTTTCGGTTGCCCGACCGGCTCGCTCGCCGCCGAACTCGACAAGCGGCCCGACGGTTTCGGGGGTGAACCGGCGCGGCTCATGAGCCTCCTGATCGACTGGGCGCGCGATCAATTCACCGAACTCGGCAGGCCCGACGCGGCGGAACTCGCGGTGGCCTTCGTCGCGGCCTATCAAGGAATCTCCTTGATCACCAACACATTTCGCGATCCTGACCTGATGGCTACCGAGGGTGAACGGCTCAAGCGGTGGATCGATGAGGTCGCCGGTCGGGGCTGATCAGACCCGGGCGCGGACCGCTCGTTTCTGTCCGGTTCGTGGCCACCGAGGTCGGGGGCGGCGACGGCGCTGTGGTATGACCGGATGACCCTGCCCGATGACGTGCGGCGGGCCTGCGGAGAGGACCGTGGTGGAGTTCTTCAGGATGTCCGACGGTGAGTTCGTGCCGACGGAAGTGGCGATCAGCCGTTGGTCGCCCAATCAGCTGCACGGCGTCGCGGTGTGCGGCCTGCTCGCCGTGGAGGCCGAGAAGCACAGTCCTGGCGAAGGTTTCGTGCCGGCCAGGTTCACTGTCGACCTGTTCCAGCAGGTGACGACCGACCCGATCTCGCTGCACAGCGAAGTGGTGCGCGACGGCAACCGCATCAAGGTCGCCGATGTCCGGCTCGTGCAGCAGGGGCAGACGCGCTCGCGCGCCACCGTCACCTTCCTCGCGGCCACCGACGACCCGCCCGGCACCGTCTGGCAGCCCGATCTGGAACTACCCGTCCCCGAGCAGCGCATCGACGAGGCGGGCGGCGCCGCACCGCTGTTCAAATCCGGTGCGGGCGACTGGCTCACCGATTTCCGCACCGCCCGCGACGCGGAACGCAAGGTCACCTGGAACAACCTGCCGACCCTCGTCGCGGGTCAGCCCTTCTCGCCCTTCCAGCGCGCTGCCGCCAGCGGTGACCTCACCAATCTCGTCTGCCACTGGGGTTCGCACGGTGTCGGCTACATCAACGCCGACATGACCCTCAGTCTCTCGCGCCTCCCCGAGGGGGTGGAGCTCGGTCTGCAAGCCCTCGATCACACCTCTCGGGCAGGCGTCGCGGTGAGCAGTGCCGTCCTCTACGACCGCCGGGGCAAACTCGGTACCGCCACGATCACCGCCATCAGCAACGACCGCCGACGCTCGCCCTCGACCACGGAGAGTAAGCCGGTCGCGGTGGCCGCCGAGTAGTTCGCTCACCTTTTCCGCAACCCCACCGCACTCGCGGGGAGGGGTGATCCGGTGCTGCCGTGAGGCGGCGCACAGCAAGAACACCCTTGCGCTAGATGCATTGCCGATATATCGTCGATAACGTCAACTTGAAAAGAACACGCCTAGGAGGCTGTTATGCACGACGATCGACAAAGAGAATTCGGACACTTCGAGCGAGGACGCGGGCAGGGGCACCCGGAATTCGGCCCCGACCGCAGGCACTTCCGGCGCGGTGGCCGCCACGGTCACGGCCCGGAATTCGGACCCGGCTTCGGCCCGGGATTCGGTCCCGGTTTCGGACCGGGCTTCGGCCGGGGACGCGGTCGCGGCGGCCGGGGCAGGCGCGGTGACGTCCGCGCCGCGGTCCTGTTGCTGCTCGCCGAACGACCCATGCACGGCTACGAACTGATCCAGCAGATCCGCGAGCGCAGCGACGACATCTGGCGTCCGAGCCCGGGTTCCATTTACCCGGCATTGGCCCAGCTCGAGGACGAGGGACTGGTCCTCATCGAGAAGGTGGCCGGGCGCAAGACCGCGCAACTCACCGAGGCGGGCAAGGCCTATGTCGAGACCGAGCGCGACGAGCTCGGCGATCCCTGGGCGGAGGTCCGGCAGGACGTCGGCGCTCAGGCGCTCGATCTGCGTGGCCTCGTCGGCCAGGTGATGGGTGCGGTCGGTCAGGTCGCCCAGGTCGGTACCCCGGAACAAGCCGCGCGAGCGGCCGAGGTGCTCACCGAGACCCGCCGGGCGCTGTACCGGATCCTCGCCGAGGACGATGTCCCCGCCACCGGTGACGCAACCCCCGATAAATGAGGGCGGCGTGAACCCCCCTTTCGAGGTGCGTTTGCCCAGGCAATGGAGTAAATCATTGGGGTATGGAACAACCGCGAGGTCTGTGGGGTTGGGGATCATCACAATGGGGAAGGGCGGCGTCGCGGACGGCGCTCGCCTGCGCGGCGGTGATCGGGGTGGCACTCGCCCCGGTCGCCACCGCTGAACCGCCGGGCTACCGCCCGGCAATCGTCCCGAGCCAGCCGGGTCCGGCACAGTCCGACCACCTGGCCGCTGCCCGCTACATCAGCGACCATCCCGACGCGGTTCCCCTGGGCGTCAACAACTTCGGCTGTGAGCCGAGTGCCGAGCACCCGCGCCCGGTCGTGCTCGTCCACGGTACCGATTCGAGTGCCTACTCCGACTGGTCGGGTATCGGCCCGCAACTCGTGGCGGCAGGCTTCTGCGTGTTCGCGCTGAACTACGGTGGTGCGCCCGGCGCCGACACCTACGGCACCGAGGACATGCGCGTGAGCTTCGCCCAGCTCGCCGCCTTCGTCGAGCAGGTGCGCGCCGCGACCGGGGCGGCCGAGGTCGATCTCGTCGGTTTCTCGCAGGGGGCCAATGTCAGCCGGTACTACGTCAACAAGCTCGGCGGCGCCGAGGTGGTGAACACCTGGGTGGGGCTCGCCTCCCCGAGCTACGGCGGCGTCATGTACGGCCTCGTTCCGGTCGGTCAGGCGGTGCCGGGCATGATGGACGTGTACGCGAAGGTGACCTCCACCGCCGCCGTCCAGCAGGCGCAGGGCGAGCCGATCATGGTGGAACTGAACGCAGGCGGCGACACCGTGCCCGGTGTCCGTTACGTCACTGTCGGCAGCCGAGTCGACGAGATGATCCAGCCGTTCGAGAACATCGCCCTACGCGGGCCGGGCGCGGAGAACCTCGTCCTCCAGGACCTGTGCCCCGACGACCTGACCGGGCATTTCAACCTCGTCTACGACCCGTTCGTGCAGCAACTGCTGCTGCGGGTGCTCGATCCGACCCGGCCCGCGCCGGTCTGCACGCCGGTGCCGCTGGGGACGGGTATCCCGCAGGTCATCATCGCAGGCAACTCCTGACGGCCGCGCCGGTCGGAACCACCCCGGCGGGTCTCTAGAATGGGACGACCGCACATCGTCCAGTCGGGAGCCGCCGTGACCATTCAGCCCGTTCGCCTGTTCGGCGATCCCATCCTGCGCTCGCGTGCCGACGAGGTCACCGAGTTCGGCGCCGAGCTCGCGCAGCTCGTCACCGATCTCACCGAGACCATGCACGACGACGGCGGCGTCGGGATGGCGGCGCCGCAGATCGGCGTGGGGCTGCGGGTGTTCGTCTACGACACCGGCGACGCCGCCGGGCACGTGGTGAACCCGGAGTGGACCGCGATCGGCGAGGAAGAGCAGGTCGGGCCGGAGGGCTGCCTGTCGATCCCCGGCGTGCGCTACGACGTGCGCCGGGCGCTGCGGGTGCGCGTCACCGGCGTCGACAAGACCGGTGCGCCGGTCGAATTCGATGCCGACGGGCTGCTCGCCCGGTGCGTGCAGCACGAGCACGACCACCTCGACGGTGTGCTGTTCGTGAACCGGCTCGAGCCGGCCGACCGCAAGGAAGCGATGCGGACCATCCGCGAATCCGACTGGTTCCGTGCCGGTGTCACCGTGCGTGAGTCCAGCGGTGTCGGCGGTGGCCGCTGATGCGTCTCGTCTTCGCGGGCACCCCCGAACCGGCCGTTCCCTCGCTGCGGCGGCTGCTCGACAGTGAACGCCACGAGGTGGTCGCGGTGGTCACCCGGCCCGACGCGGTCGCCGGTCGCGGGCGCAAGATCATGCGCTCACCGGTCGGTCGGCTGGCCGACGAACACGGCATCCCGGTGCTCACCCCGGGCAAGCCGTCGGAACCGGAGTTCGTCGAGGCGCTCACCGCGCTCGCCCCGGACTGCTGTCCGGTGGTGGCCTACGGTGCCCTGCTGCCCCAGCAGATCCTCGACATTCCCGCGCACGGCTGGATCAACCTGCACTTCTCGCTGCTGCCCGCGTGGCGCGGCGCGGCGCCCGTGCAGGCCGCCATCCTCGCCGGTGACGAGATCACCGGTGCCAGCACTTTCCAGATCGAGGCAGGCCTCGACACCGGGCCCGTCTACGGCGTGATGACCGAGAAGATCGGCCACACCGACACCTCGGGTGAGCTGCTCGCGCGGCTCGCCGAGGCAGGCGCGGTGCTGCTCGAGAAGACCATGGACGGTGTCGAAGACGGGACGCTGCAAGCGATTCCGCAATCCAACGACGGCGTGTCCTACGCCCCGAAGGTGACCGTCGAAGCGAGCCGCATCCGGTTCGACGAGCCCGCCCTGGCGATCCACCGCCACATCCGCGCCGTCACCCCGGCGCCCGGCGCGTGGACCGAGGTGAACGGGCTGCGCCTCAAACTCGGCCCGGTGGAGCTGGTGGAGGAAACCTTGCCCGAAAGCGAGATCGAGGTGCGCAAATCCGGCGTCTTCGTCGGCACGTCGACCACCGCGGTCCGCCTCGGCCAGGTCCAACCACCCGGCAAGAAGATGATGAACGCCCTCGACTGGGCGCGCGGCGCCCGTCTCGCACCGGGCACGGTGATCGGATGAGTGCCTCCGACCGCAGGCGTCGGCGCGAGGCCGACCAGCGCAGCGGCGCCGCACCCCGCGACGATCGCAAGATCACCGGCAAGAACGTCGACGGCGGCTGGGCCGCCCGCGCCGCCAAGGGCCGTGACAACAAGGCTGCCCGTGCCGAGGATGACCGTCGCCCGCGTCGTGGCGACAGCGACGCCCGAGGGTGGGACTACAACCGCCGCGGCCCTGAGCGCGGCGACGACACCCGCCGCCCGGCTGCCGGGCGCGGTCGGGACTCCGGCGCTGCCCGCGACGACCGTGGCTATGACGCGTCCCGCGCCTCGCGGGGCGAGCGTGGGCCGCATGATGCGGGTCCACGTGGTGTAGATGATCGCCCGCGGGGCCGCGACAAGGACTTCGGTCGCTCCGACGCCGCCGACCGATCCGGGCGGCGGGGAGACGGCGGTGCGGAACGGCGTGGTTCGGTCGCCGGAGCTGAGCGTTTCGGCGATGCGAGCCGTTCCGGTAGTGGGCGCGAAGGGGATTCGCGTGGAGCTCGGGGTGGGCAGGCAGCCGCGGGGGGCGGCGACGGCGGCCGTTTCAGCGATTCGCGCGTACCACAGGGTGGGAAGCGAAGCGACCGGACCGGTGGCGCACGGCAGGGTCAGGGTGGTGGCAAGACGGCCGGGCAGCGGAGTGAGCGGCAGCGGGCCGATCGGCCGGATCCGAGTGTGCCGAGTCCGCGCAAGCGGCGGGGTGAGCCGGTGGACGTGGCGCGGGAGGTGGCCCTCGACGTGTTGCGGGCGGTGCGCGAGCGTGACGCCTACGCCAACCTCGTACTGCCGAAGTTGTTGCGGGAGCGCAAGATCAGCGGACGTGATGCCGCGTTCGCGACCGAGCTCACCTATGGTGCGTGCCGGTCGCAGGGGCAGCTCGATGCCGTGATCGCGGCGTGCGCGGGTCGTCCGGTCGGTGAGATCGACGGGCCGATCCTCGACATCCTCCGCCTCGGCGTCTACCAGCTGCTGCGCACGCGGACCAGCGCGCATGCCGCCGTCGACACCTCCGTCGATCTGGCCCGTGCCGAATTCGGCCAGGGCCGTGCCGGTTTCGTGAACGCGGTGCTGCGCCGGGCGGGGGAGAAGACCGCCGAGCAGTGGGTTACCGAGCTGGCACCGGCCGATCCGGTCGGCAAGCTCGCCTTCGAATATGCACACCCCACCTGGATCGCCCAGTCCTTCGCCGACGCGCTCGGTGCGCAGGCGGGTGAACTGTCCGACCTGCTGGCCGCCGACGACGAACGTCCGGTGGTGCACCTGGTCGCGCGTCCCGGTGAGATCACGTCCGAGGAATTGGCGCTGGTCACCGGTGGCGAAGAAGGTCGCTGGTCGCCGTACGCGGTGTACCTCGACGGCGGTGATCCCGGTCAGCTCGAACCGGTGCGCGAGGGAATCGCCGCGGTGCAAGACGAAGGTTCTCAGCTCGTCGCGCTGGCCCTGAGCCGGGCACCGCTCGAGGGCCCCGACCAGGGTCGCTGGCTCGACCTGTGCGCTGGTCCCGGCGGTAAGGCGGCGCTGCTCGGCGCGCTCGCCGCGATCGACCTGTTCACCGTCGATGCGGTGGAGCCGTCGGAGCACCGCGCCGAACTGGTCCGCAAGTCCACCCGCGACCTGCCCGTCACGGTGCACGTGCAGGACGGCCGCGACACCGGTCTGGAACCCGGCTACGACCGCATCCTGGTCGACGCTCCCTGCACGGGCCTGGGCGCACTTCGCCGCCGCCCCGAGTCGCGCTGGCGTCGCACCCCCGCCGACGTCCCGGAACTGGTCACTCTGCAACGCGAACTCCTCACCGCCGCATGGGATCTCCTACGCCCCGGCGGCGTGGTCGTGTACTCCACCTGCTCCCCGCATCTGTCCGAAACCCTCGCGGTGGTCGCCGATTTCGTCCGCCGCACCGGCGCCGAACAACTCGACACCCGCGAGCTGCTGCCCGGCGTCACCGACCTCGGCGAAGGCCCCTCGGCCCAACTCTGGCCCCACCGCCACGGCACCGACGCGATGTTCCTGTCGGCCCTGCGCAAGAAGTAGGCCCGATCACGCGCTGAGGCGGTGCGATCCGAGTCCACCGCACCGCCACAGCATCGGCCGGGTGGCTCGCCCACGTGCTGGCGCCGCCGCTGTTCGAGTCCAGGTCGCACAACCTGGGCGTTGATGCTCGCTCGGGTGACGGCGCGAAGGAGTGGACGCGCCCACCGCGTTTCGCAACCTTACGTCTCAGATGTGTCGCCGAAGGAGATCGCGGCAGGCCGTGGCTGTGTGACGGGGGGCGTATGCCCGATTCGGACCCACCGCGTCTCGACAGCAAGCGGTGACATTCGTCCAAGGCGTGGCGTGTCTCGCGGGGGAGAATTCTCCTATGGCGATGACGTGGGAACAGGTGGTGGAGATCGCGACCGCGCTGCCGGGGGTGGCGGAGGGGACGTGGTGGCGCAGTCCGGGGCTGTCGGTCGGCGGGAAGAGTTTCGCGCGGCTGCGCTCGGAGGCCGAGGGCGGGCTGGTGCTCTTGTGTGAGCCGTCGGAGAAGGAGGCGCTACTCGCCTCGGGGGATCCGGCGTTCTATACGACGCCGCACTACGACGGGCACCCGTATGTGCTCATCGATCTGGAGGTGGTCGACCGGCAACAGCTCGCCGAGCTGATCGATAGCGCGTGGTGGTTGCGCGCGCCTGCGAAACTGCGGCGCGAACGCGCGTAGGGGGACACCGTTGTCCCCGTGGCGGATTCAGTCCCGCTCGGACAGATCACGCAGGCGCGCAAGGGTTTTCGCGAGGATGCGTGAGACGTGCATCTGTGAGATGCCGAGCTGATTCGCGATCTGGGTCTGGGTCATCGACTCGAAGAAGCGCATCGTGAGGATCCGCCGCTCCCGTTCGGGCAGACCCGCCAGCAGCGGGCGAACCGCGATGTACTCCTCGACCCGGTCGAACTGCGACTCCTCCTCGCCGAGGGTGTCGAGGAGCGAGGCGTCGCTGTCACGACCGACCGAGGCGGCATCGATCGAGGTGGGCTGGTAGGCGTTGCCCGCGATGACCGCCTGGGTCACCTCGTCGGGGTCGACATCGAGTTCGGCCGCGATCTCCTTGGCCGTCGGCGAACGACCCAACCGCTGTGAGAGCTGGTCCACGGCCGCACCGATACGCAGGTGGGTTTCCTTCACCCGGCGCGGCACCCGCATGGCCCAGGTGTTGTCGCGGAAGTACCGCCGCACCTCACCCATGATCGTCGGCACCGCGAAGGACAGGAAGTTCGAGCCACGGCTCAGATCGAACCGGTCGACCGCGTGCACCAGGCCGACCCGTGCCACCTGCGACAGATCGTCGAACGGCTCACCGCGGCCGCTGAACTTGCGGGCGATGTGGTCGGCCAGCGGGATGCAGCGGTTGATCAGCGCGTCCCGGGCCACGGCGTGCGCGGCACTGCCGGGTTCGGTCGCCGCGAGCCGTTCGAACAGCGCGCTCACATCGTCGTACCCGGAGGGCGCGGCGGGCGCGGGTTCGGTCAGCTGCTCCTCGACGACCTGCTCCTCGATGACCGGCTCGTCGAGCACGGCTTCGGCGGGCTGTTCGAGAATTTCCGGATCGGGCTTGTGCTCTTCGTTGGTTTCGCCGTGCACTACGCCTTCCCCCGGACCCGACGGATACGGACACTCGTCGGATACCCGGACCTGGCGGCGTCGAATCCTTGCTGGTCGGCGTTCACCTCGTCGCTCAGCGTGCGCAGGACATGCCAGCCGAAGCTGCGCTGGTCGGGCAGGCCCTCCGCGGCCGCGACACCCTCCACCCGCACGACGAGTTCGGTGTCACCGACGACGAACTCGCAGGTGAGCTGCGAGCCGGGCGCGGCGATCGCGATGAGTGTGGAGCACACCTCGTCGACCGCCAGGCGCACGTCGGCCACCTCGTCGAGGGTGAAATCGCTGAGCAGGACCAGTGTTTCGGCCAATCCTCGCAGGATCGGCAGCTGGGTCACCGACGCTGCCACGCGAATCTGCACCGGATCGCTGAACAGCTCTTGTTCCGCCGAAATGTTGGTCACGCTCTGTAGGCTACCCACAACCGGGCGCCGATCACCACGCGGTCGCTACACTTGCGCGCTGTGTCCACACCGACGTTCCACCGCCCGGCCGAGCCGATGATCGCCCCGTCCATCCTGTCCGCGGACTTCGCGAACCTGGCCGCCGAGGCCGCCGCTGTCGAAGGTTCCGACTGGCTGCATGTGGACGTGATGGACGCCCACTTCGTGCCGAACCTCACACTCGGCCTGCCGGTGGTGCAGAGCCTGCTCAAGGCCACCGACATCCCGTTCGACTGCCACCTGATGATCGAGGATCCGGGCCGCTGGGCGCCCGGCTACGCCGAGGCGGGCGCCTACAACGTCACCTTCCACGCCGAGGCCACCAACGACCCGATCGCCGTGGCTCGCGATATCCGCGCCGCGGGTGCCAAAGCTGGTCTGTCGGTGAAGCCGAACACGCCGATCGAGCCGTATCTCGAGATTCTGCGCGAATTCGACACCCTGCTCGTGATGAGCGTGGAACCAGGTTTCGGCGGTCAGTCGTTCATTCCCGAGGTGCTGGAGAAGGCGCGGATCGTGCGCAATCTCGTGGACGCGGGCGAATTGCAGCTGATCGTCGAAATCGACGGTGGCATCAATACCGACACCATCGAGCAGGCCGCCGCGGCCGGCATCGATTGTTTCGTGGCCGGGTCGGCGGTCTACAACACCGCCGATCCCGGGGCGGCCGTCCAGAATCTGCGCAGTCTGGCAACCGCCGCCTGGTTGCCGTGACCCGGTTCGGTCAGTGCGGGTGCAGGGCGTGGCTGCCCAGCGCCCGCGCTGTCTCGATCACGGCCTCGAGCGGTGGCCGGTTGTCGGCCGCCTCCGGTGCGCGCACCCAGGTGCGGTAGCCGGTGCGTTCGTCGTCCGGGGAGGGCAGCACGATGTGGCTGCCCGCGCACGCGACGCTCGCGTAGAGGCGGAACAGTTCGGCTTCGGCTGTCGGCGTGAGGGTGTCGAGGTGGCAGGGGCCGGTGAGGAAGGTCCAGCAATGGGCGCGCGGATGGTCGACGACCGGTCCGGCGATACCGTCGGCACGCAACTGCGCCTGGACCCGCTCGCCCAGGTCGCCCGGCATGGTCACCGCACCGTAGTGGGTGCCGATCTGCAGGAGGATGCGCCGGGAGTCGGGGTCGACCGTCGCGGGCAGGTGTAGCTCCCGCCGGTAATGGACGCAGCGACTTTCCAGCGTGGAATCGAGCAGTGGGTAGCTCACAGTGTTGTCTCCCGGTATCGCATCGTTGAACGTCGGGAATCGTTGACGTAACAATATTGCGTCAGTGGCGAGGGCGTGGCAAGTCCGTGGATCTCCGTGTTTCTTCTTTCGGGGCTCGGGGTACAAAGCGGCGTGGTCGTGGCCGGAAATTTTATTGCACCGGCACACGGAGAAAACCGAACGAAGGATTGCCGCCGCATTTTATTTCGGCGCGGATTCTTTATGTCCGGATTCTTTTCCCAGGATTTTCCGGCGCCGTGCGGGTTTTGCGGCCTCCCGCTCAGCGCGCGGTCGGATTCCACCCTCACCTGGGCCGCCACTAGGCTGTGCGTCGAGCGGGAATAGCGGTCGTCTACCCGCTGTTGGGCCCAACGGGTACGGATGACGCGACAAGGGAGTCAGACATGTTCACAGGGATCGTCGAGGAGCTCGGCGAGGTCGTGGCCACCGAGCAGCTGGCCGACGCCGCCCGGTTGACGATCCGCGGCAAGCTGGTGACTTCCGATGCCGGACACGGCGATTCGATCGCGGTGAACGGCGTGTGTCTCACCGTCGTCGATGTGCTCGACGGCGACAGCTTCACCGTCGACGTGATGGCCGAGACCCTCGACCGGTCGAGCATCGGCGCCCTCGTGCCCGGCTCCCGGGTGAACCTCGAACGCGCCGCCGCGATCAACAGCCGCCTCGGCGGACATCTGGTCCAGGGCCACGTCGACGGAACCGGCACCGTGCTGGCCCGCACCCCGTCCGAGAACTGGGAGGTGGTCCGCATCTCCCTGCCCGACGCCATCGCCCGCTACGTCGTCCAGAAGGGCTCGATCACCGTCGACGGCGTCTCGCTCACCGTGTCGAACCTCGGCATCGACGACGAACCCGCCGCCGACGGCAACCGCGACTGGTTCGAGGTCTCGCTGATCCCCACCACCCTCGCACTGACCGTGCTCGGCACCGCGCCGGTCGGCACCACCGTGAACCTCGAGGTCGACGTCATCGCGAAGTACGTGGAGCGCCTGGCACAGCGAGGCTGACACACCCGCGTCGGGCGCCTCGGAGAGACCCCCACGCACGCCGTACTGTAGTAGTGATTGCCATCCCGGAGCCGTTTCTCGGCCGCCTCGATCTGGACTGACCAGAGGGTGCGACGAAGGAGTGCCCGCCGGGAGGGAAGATCGAGGCCCCCAGGGCCGAGAAACCCGCGGCGCCAGCCGCCAATATTACGGAGCAAGCAGACGTGACCAGGTTGGACAGCATCGAGCGCGCGATCGCCGATATCGCGGCCGGCAAGGCTGTTGTCGTCATCGACGACGAGGACCGTGAGAACGAGGGCGATCTCATCTTCGCGGCCGAGAAGGCCACCCCGGAGCTGGTCGCGTTCATGATCCGCTACACCTCCGGCTACATCTGTGTGCCGTTGACCGCCGACGACTGCGACCGCCTCGGTCTGCCGCCCGCGTACGCGATGAATCAGGACAAGCACGGCACCGCCTACACCGTGTCGGTCGACGCGCGCGAGGGCATCACCACCGGTATCTCCGGCGCCGACCGGGCCGTCACCATGCGCCTGCTGGCCAGCGCCGAGGCCAAGGCCGACGATTTCACCCGTCCGGGTCATGTGGTGCCGTTGCGCGCCAAGGACGGCGGGGTGCTGCGCAGGCCCGGTCATACCGAGGCCGCGGTGGATCTGGCCCGGATGGCCGGGTTGCGGCCGGCGGGCGTGATCTGCGAGATCGTCAGCCAGAAGGACGACGGGCACATGGCCCGCACCGACGAGCTGCGGGTGTTCGCCGACGAGCACGACCTGGCGATGATCTCGATCGCCGACATGATCGCCTGGCGGCGCAAGCACGAGAAGCACGTCGTCCGGGTCGCCGAAGCGCGCATCCCGACCGCGCACGGCGATTTCAAGGCCGTCGGCTACCAGAGCATCTTCGACGAGGCCGAGCACGTGGCGCTGGTGCGCGGCGACATCGGCGACGGCGAGGACGTGCTGGTCCGCGTGCACTCGGAGTGCCTGACCGGTGACGTGTTCGGTTCGCTGCGCTGCGATTGCGGCCCGCAGCTCGACGCGGCACTGGAAATGGTCGACACAGAGGGTCGCGGCGTGGTGCTGTACATGCGTGGGCACGAGGGTCGTGGCATCGGCCTGATGCACAAGCTGCAGGCCTACCAATTGCAGGACACCGGGCGCGACACCGTCGACGCCAACCTCGACCTCGGCCTGCCCGCCGATGCCCGCGACTACGGCACGGGCGCGCAGATCCTGGTGGATCTGGGCATCCGGTCGATGCGGCTGCTCACGAACAACCCGGCCAAGCGGGTGGGTCTCGACGGGTACGGGCTGCGGATCACCGAGCGGGTGCCGATGCCGTTGCGCGCCAACGCCGAGAACCTGCACTATCTGCGGACCAAGCGCGATCGCATGGGCCACGACCTGGTCGGTCTCGACGACCTGGATCTCGGCGAAACCGCGCAGTAACTCTCCCGAAAGGCAGCATCAGACGATGAGCGGCACCGGCGTACCGGAATTCGCGCTGGCCAAGGCCACCGACCTCAAGCTCGCCATTGTGGCGTCGCGCTGGCACACCGAGATCTGCGACACCCTGGTCGCGAACGCGCAGCGCGTCGCGAAGGAGGCCGGGGTCGAGCACGTCACCGTCGTGCGCTGCGCCGGGGCGATGGAATTGCCCGTCGTCGCACAGGAATTGGCGCGCAGTCATGACGCTGTCGTCGCCCTCGGTGTCGTGATCCGTGGTGGCACACCGCATTTCGAGTACGTGTGTGATGCGGTGACCGCCGGTCTCACCCGGGTGTCGCTGGACGAGTCGACCCCGGTCACCAACGGCGTACTCACCACCAACACCGAGGAGCAGGCGCGCGACCGTGCCGGCCTGCCCGGTTCGGCCGAGGACAAGGGCGAGCAGGCCTGCGCCGCCGCGCTGGACGCCGCGCTCACCCTGCGCGCGCTGCGATCGGCGTGACCGTGCCGGTGGAACAGCACGCGGACTGGGAGCTCGAGGTCCGCCCTCGGCGCGCGACACGGACCGCCGTCGTGGCCGCGGTACTCGTGCTCGCGTTCTTCACCGCGGGCGGGTTGCTGCTGCGCACCGGATCCACCGGGGTGAACTTCCGGGTCGCCGACCAGGTCGCGATGATCCTGATCGGCGTTCTCGGCGCGGGAGCGGTGCTGCTGCTCACCCGGCCACGGGTGCGTGCCGGTGCGCGCGGGGTGGCCGTGCGCAATATCCTCGGCTACCGCGAATACCCGTGGGACGTCATCCGCGGCGCCGCCTTCCCCGACCGCAAGGCGTGGGCGCGGCTCGAACTCGTCGACGACGATTACGTGCCGATGCTGGCCATCCGGTCCAACGACAAGACCTACGCCGCCGACGCCATCGAGCGCCTGCGCGAACTCGGCGCCCGCTACACCGCCTGAGTTCGCACCGCCGGAGCTCACGGGGGCTGAGCTGGACACCGGATCACCACGCTGTGGCGGCGTTCGGCTCTCGCCCGATGCCGCCACCACAGCGCGGTCGCGCGGTCAGCGGGTGTCGCCGAGTACCGCACCTTCGCGGCGGGGGTCGGCCCCACCGATCCAGCCGTCCTTCCCGTCGCGCTGCAATGCGCTGAGGCCGCTGGACTGCGGTGCCACCGTCACCTGATGACCCATCTCGCGCAGCTTGCGCACGAGGGGGTCGTTGTCACCGTTGGCGGTGGCGTCGATCGCCGGATGCTCACCGCCGATACCCGTGCTCGGCGAATTGCCCGCCCCGAAGGACACCCCGGACACCGCCTGCTGCGGATCCAGGCCCCAATCGAGCGCTCCGACAAGGGTTTTCACCACGAACTGGATGATCACCGAGCCGCCGGGGGAGCCGGTGACCAGAGCGAGCTCGCCACGGTTGCCCTTGTCGTCGCGATCGAACACCAGGGTCGGGCTCATCGAACTGCGCGGCCGCTTACCCGGCTGCAGGCGGTTGGCGACGGGGGTGCCGTCGGGGTCGAGCGGGTCGGCGGCGAAGTCGGTGAGCTGGTTGTTCAGCAGGAACCCGTCGACGAAATGGAACGAACCGAAGGCCGATTCGACCGTGGTCGTCATCGCGGCCGCGTTGCCGTACTTGTCGACCACCGAGATGTGGCTGGTGCCGTGCTCGGGCGGCTGCGGGCCGTTGCCCAGCGGCACCGGGCCGAGATTGCCCGGCTGGGCAGTACCCATACTGCGGTCCGGATTGATGAGCGTGGAGCGTTCCTTCAGGTACTGCGGGTGGACCAGCGACAGCGCCGAATTGCCCGGCAGCGGAATGAAATCCGGGTCGGCGACGTACTTGTTGCGGTCGGCGTAGGCCAGGCGCTCGGCCTCCGAGATCAGGTGCACGGCGCGGGCATCGGGCTTGCCGCCGTTGCGGTTCACGTCCTGCGGGCCGAGGGCGGCCAGATCGAAATTGGCGAGGATGCCCATCGTTGCCGCCACGGTGCTGCCGCCCGAGGACGGCGCGGGCATGCCGCACAGTTCGTACTTGCGGTACCCGGTGCACAGCGCGGTGCGCTTCTTCGGTTCGTAGTTCGCCAGGTCGGTGGTGGTGAGCAGGCTCGGTGTGCGCCCGCCCGCCGTGCTGCCCGCCGCCTCGACGATGTCCTGGGCGATGGGGCCGCTGTAGAGTGCCTCGGCGCCGTCGGTGGCCAGGGCCGACAGGGTTTTCGAGTAGGCCGGGTTGGTGAGCACGGTGCCGGTGCGTTTCGGCGAGCCGTCCGGTTCCAGGAAGTAGGCGCGCGCGCCCTCGTCGGTCGCGAGATCCTTGGCCGATTCGGCGATCTGGCCCGCCAGCCGCGGGCTGATCTCGAAACCGCTGTCGGCCAGGTCGATCGCGGGATCGAACAGTTCCTTCCAGGCGGTCATGCCGTGCTCGCGGTGCGCGAGCTCCAGCATCCGCACCACACCGGGCACCCCGATCGATCGGCCACTGGCGCGGGTGTTCGGCGCCGGTTCGGTCCGGTCGGTGTCGCTCACCCAGCGCAGGTAGTTCTCGGTGGCGGCGGCGGGTGCGGTCTCGCGGCCGTCGTAGGCCTCCACCGTGCGGGACTTCGCGTCGTAGTGCACGAGGAACGCGCCGCCGCCGATGCCGGAGGCCTGCGGTTCCACCAGACCGAGCACCGCCTGGGCGGTGACCAGGGCATCGGTGGCGGTGCCGCCCGCACGCAGCACCCGGCAGGCGGCCTCGGTGGCGATGGGGTTCGCCGTCGACACCGCGTAGGTGCTGGTGCGGACCGGTGACATGTCGCTGCGGTAACCCGAGGCGATCTCGGGGTTGGTGCTCAGATTCTGGGTGGTCGGGCCCGTCGCGGTCGTGGGCGCCGCCGTGATCGGGGTGCCGTTGGGCGGGCTGGTGCACTCCGCCGCCTCGGTGTCGTCTGTCGAACAACCGGCCAGCAGCCCCACCGTGAGCACTGCGGCCGTCGTGGCCCCGATCCACGTCCGTCGCCTTGGCGTCATCGTGGCAGCGTAACCCCGAACCGTCGTCGCGCACAGGGATTTCCGGCCGGGCGCGGCAGCGTTACCCTGGCTGACATGGCGATCGATGCGGTGCTGTTCGATTTCTCCGGCACGGTGTTCCGGTTGGAGGACGACCCGAGCTGGGCCGATGTCCTCGTCGGCGACGACGGCACCCCGTTCGACGTGGCGGCCAAAGCCGAGGTCCTGCGGCGCATGACGGCACCGGTCGAACAATTCATGACCTTCGACCCGCCCGGCCAGCACGCCTGGGACAACCGCGACCTCGATCCCGCCCTGCACCGCCAGGCCTATCTCGAGGTGCTGCGCGGTTCAGGTGTACCCGAGGCGCAGGCCGCCGACCTGTACGGGCGGCTCATCGACCCGCTGGCCTGGACGCCGTACCCCGACACCGGAACCGTGCTGAAAGCCCTTGCCGCCCAGGGCATCCCCGTCGGTGTGGTGAGCAATATCGCCTTCGACATCCGGCCCGCGTTCGCCACCCGGGGCTGGGACACACTGGTCGGCGCGATGACCCTCTCCTACGAGGTCGGCGCCATCAAACCCGATGCACGGATATTCCAGGACGCGATCGACCGCCTCGGTGTCGACCCGAACCGTGTCCTGATGGTCGGTGACAGCGCCGAGGCAGACGGCGGGGCCACCGCCCTCGGCGCCCGGTTCGCCCTCGTCGACCCGCTTCCGACCGCAGATCGTCCACGCGCGCTCATCGACGCCCTGGCACTCCACGGGATCGCCACCCAGTAGAGGTTCGGTACGGTCGCGCTGCCGATCAGCGGCCTGCCTTCAGCGCTGGCGGGTGAACCAGGTCTTGGCCGACGGGCGCATCAGCAGGACGGCGACGGCGCCCGAGGCGACGATGCCCACCGCGCCCGGCGGAAGGCCGGTGAGGATGCCGGTGCAGGAGGTGAGTGCGCCGACGGCCGCCAGGGTCACCGCGGCGACGCGCACGCGGTCGCCCGCCCGGCCGAAGAGCACGACCAGCGGAACCAGGGCGAAGGTCGGGAGGTAGCCGACCACCACGCCGAGTGGGCTCTGCTTGCCCAGTGCGGCGCCGATCACGATCAGCACCACGCCGACCGCCGCGGAGACCAGGGCGATCAAGCGCGCGCCGCGCACCGTGGCGGGCATCAGCCACGACGGGGTCGCCTCGTCGTCCAGGTCGTCGTAGGGGTGCAGGGCGGGGGCGTCGGTCATCGGGGGTCCTTTCCGGCGGCAAGCCGAACATCAACGCTACACACCGGCCTCCCGCGCCGGACCCGACGGTTCGCCCGCGGCCGTCCCACCCAGCACGGGCGGCGGGATTGTCGGTAGCCCTCGCTACCCTGGATACGTGGCAGATCCCGCGACATACCGGCCGGCGCCGGGCACGATTCCCGTCGAACCCGGTGTGTACAAATTCCGGGACGCCTACGGGCGGGTGATCTATGTCGGTAAGGCCAAGAGCCTGCGCAGCCGGTTGAACTCCTACTTCGCCGACGTGGCGTCACTGCATCCGCGCACCAGGCAGATGGTGACAACGGCCGCGAGCGTGGAGTGGACCGTGGTGTCCACCGAGGTCGAGGCACTACAGCTCGAATACAACTGGATCAAGGAATTCGATCCGCGCTTCAATGTGCGCTACCGCGACGACAAGTCCTACCCGGTGCTCGCGGTGACCCTCAACGAGGAATATCCGCGGCTTTTCGTCTACCGGGGCGCCCGCAAGAAGGGCGTGCGCTACTTCGGCCCCTACGCCCACGCCTGGGCCATCCGCGAAACTCTCGACCTGCTGCTGCGGGTGTTTCCCGCGCGCACCTGTTCCAACGGAGTCTTCAAGCGGCACAACCAGATCGGGCGCCCCTGCCTGCTCGGCTACATCGACAAGTGCTCGGCGCCGTGCGTCGGCCGGGTCAGCGCCGACGAGCACCGCCACATCGTCGACGACTTCTGCGACTTCCTGTCCGGCAAGACCGACAAGATGGTCCGCGCCATCGAACGCCGCATGCACGAGGCCGCCGACGACCTCGACTTCGAGACCGCCGCCCGCCTGCGCGACGACGTGCAGGCCCTGCGCCGGGCACTCGAGAAGCAGGCGGTGGTGCTCGGCACCGGCACCGACGCCGATGTGATCGCCTTCGCCACCGACGAACTCGAGGCCGCCGTGCAGATCTTCCACGTGCGCGACGGGCGCGTGCGCGGTCAGCGCGGCTGGGTGGTCGACAAATCCGGCGACGCGCTCGACATCGCCGAATCCGGCACCGAACTGGCCGCCCTCGTCGAACAGTTCCTCACCCAGTTCTACGGCGAACAGGCCGCCATGGCCGACCAGAGTGTGGAACCCGAGGCGGCGAACGTCGTCCCGCGCGAGGTGCTCGTGCCCGTGCTGCCCGCCGACGCCCCCGAGATCCAGGCGTGGTTGAGCAAACTGCGCGGTTCGGCGGTGTCGCTGCGCATCCCGCAGCGCGGTGACAAGAAGGCGCTCGCCGAAACCGTGCAGCGCAACGCGGGTGAGGCGCTGGCCCAGCACAAGCTCAAGCGCGCGGGCGACCTCACGTCGAGATCGCAAGCACTGCAAGACATTCAGGACGCACTCGAACTCGACAGTGCCCCGCTGCGCATCGAATGCGTCGATATCAGCCATGTGCAGGGCACCGACGTGGTCGCCTCGCTTGTGGTGTTCGAGGACGGCCTGGCCCGTAAATCCGAGTACCGCCACTTCGCGATCAAGGAGGCCGCGGGCGGCGGCCGCTCCGACGACGTCGCCAGCATCGCCGAGGTCACCCGTCGCCGCTTCGCCCGGCTGGCGCGCGAACGCCAGCAGCCCGTCGACCTGCCGGCGGAACTCGCCGCCGACGACACCGACGAGCCCGGCTCACGCCCCGGCATCGATCCGACGACCGGCAAACCGCGCCGCTTCGCCTACCCACCCAACCTCTACGTGGTCGACGGCGGCGCACCGCAGGTCGCCGCCGCCGCGGAGGTGCTCGATGAACTCGGCATCACCGATGTGGCGGTGATCGGCCTGGCCAAACGCCTGGAAGAGGTGTGGGTTCCCGGCGAACCGGATCCCGTCATCATGCCGAGGACGAGCGAGGCGCTCTTCCTGCTGCAGCGTGTGCGCGACGAGGCGCACCGCTTCGCCATCAACTTCCACCGCAGCAAGCGCTCCCGCCGGATGACGGCATCGGCGCTCGACTCGGTGCGCGGGCTCGGCGAGACGCGACGCGCCGCGCTGGTCACCCATTTCGGTTCGGTCGCGCGGATCAAGGACGCGACGGTCGACGAGATCACCGCGGTGCCCGGTATCGGCGTTTCCACGGCCAAAGCGGTACTCGAGGCACTCAACAGCACGTAGCGATCAGCGAGACGCAACATTGCGAGTGCCGTACGTTGTGTCTGCGCCCGATACCCGAACCGGTGCGGGATGATCGAAAGGCACCCAGAAACGGATCCGGTAGGACATGACAAGCGTCGAATCGAACAACAAGGCGGGGGCGGCACCGGACAACGCCGGGACAGTCACCGACACACAGCAGCCAGTAGAAGTGGTCATCGTTACCGGTTTGTCCGGCGCGGGCCGCGGCACTGCCGCGCGCGTCCTGGAGGATCTCGGCTGGTACGTCACCGACAATCTGCCACCGGAACTGATCGGCCGCATGGTCGAACTCGGTGCCGCCGCCGACCCGCCGATCCGGCGGCTCGCGCTGGTCATGGACGTGCGTAGCCGGTTCTTCACCGGTGACCTCTCCGGTGTGACCGAACAGTTGCGCGCGGCGGGCATCCGCACGCGGGTGCTGTTCCTCGAGGCCTCCGACGACGTGCTGATCCGGCGTTTCGGCTTCGCCAGGCGCAGGCATCCGCTGCAGAGCGACAGCCCCGACGGCACCCTCTCGGCGGGCATCACCGCCGAACGGGTGCGCCTGTCGGCGGTGAAGGCCGCCGCCGATGTCGTCATCGACACCACCGAGCTGTCGATCCACCAGCTGCACCGCAAGCTGGAAGAGGTGTACGGCGCGGGCGTGCCCGCCGCGCTGCAGCTCACTGTGCAGTCCTTCGGTTTCAAGTACGGTGTTCCACTCGACGCCGACACGGTGTTGGATGTGCGTTTCCTGCCGAATCCGCATTGGATTCCCGAGTTGCGGGAACACACGGGCCAGGAGTCGGTGGTCAGCGACTATGTGTTGTCGCAGCCGGGCGCGCAGGACTACCTGCGCACCTGCCACCACCTGGTCGACCTGACCACGACCGGATACCGGCAAGAGGGGAAGCGATACATGACGGTGGCAGTGGGGTGCACCGGCGGGAAACACCGCAGCGTCGCGATCGCCGAGGCGCTCGGCGAACGCATCGGTGCCGACACCGGCCCCGCGGCGGTCGACGTCGTGCGCGTGGTGCATCGGGACCTGGGGCGCGAATGAGTGGATGGGAAGCCGACCCAGCCGTCGTCGCGCTGGGCGGTGGTCACGGCCTGTACGCGACACTCACCGCGGTGCGCAGGCTGACCAGACGGATCACCGCCGTGGTCACGGTCGCCGACGACGGCGGGTCATCCGGACGCCTGCGTGCCGAACTCGGCATGCTCCCGCCCGGTGACCTGCGGATGGCGCTCGCCGCGCTGGCCGAGGACGCCGACGGCATCTGGACGACCACCGTGCAGCACCGCTTCGGCGGATCCGGCGCGCTCGCCGGGCACTCGCTCGGCAACCTGCTGCTCGCCGGGCTCACCGACATCCTCGGCGACCCGGTCGCGGCGCTCGACGAGGTGGGCAGGCTGCTGCGCATCACGGGCCGGGTGCTGCCGATGTCGCCGATCCCGCTCGACATCGAGGCGGAAGTATCGGGGCTGGAAGCGGATCCGCGAGTCGGCCGGTGTGTACGCGGTCAGGTCGCGGTGGCGACCACACCGGGTAAGGTCCGCCGGGTGCGGCTGATTCCCTCGGATCCACCCGCCGGCCCGGCGGCCGTGTCGGCGATCGAACACGCGGATGTCGTTGTGCTCGGGCCGGGTTCGTGGTTCACCAGTGTGATCCCGCACGTGCTCGTCCCCGGTCTGCGCGACGCGCTGGTCCGCACCAGGGCGCGTAAGGTACTCGTGCTGAATCTGGCCGCGGAGCCGGGGGAGACGGCCGGCTTTTCCGCCGAGCGCCATCTCCATGTATTGTCCCAGCACGCACCGGGTTTCGCGGTCGACGACGTGCTCGTCGACTCGGCGTCGGTGCCCGAGGGGCGGCAGCGGGAACATGTGTCAAGAGCCGCCGAACAGTTGCGCGCACGGGTAACGTTCTGCGATGTGGCCGAGCCGGGAACGGATCGGCATCATCCCGGAAAACTAGCCGCCGCACTGGATCAGCTGATTCGGTCGCCGCGGTCGCAACTGGCTGGGCTTCGAGTCGAGAGACAGCACAGTGCCACGGATGTGCACAGTGTTGCAGATGAGCGTTCGGGGTCGGTGGGAAAGGAGCGCGTCTCGTGGCGATGACAGCCGAGGTGAAGGACGAGCTGAGCAGGCTCGTGGTGTCGCAGGTCAGCTCACGCAAGGCGGAATTGTCGGCATTGCTGCGATTCGCGGGCGGTCTGCACATCGTCGGGGGCCGGGTGATCGTGGAAGCCGAGGTGGACATGGGGTCCATCGCCCGCAGGCTGCGCCGCGAGATCTTCGAGTTGTACGGCTACGGCTCCGATGTGCACGTGCTCGGTGCGGGTGGCTTACGCAAGACCTCCCGCTACGTGGTCCGGGTGTCCAAGGAGGGCGAGGCGCTGGCCCGCCAGACCGGGCTGCTCGACGTGCGCGGCAGGCCGGTGCGCGGATTGCCCGCCCAGGTGGTCGGCGGCAGCATCGGTGACGCCGAAGCCGCGTGGCGCGGTGCTTTTCTCGCCCACGGCTCGCTCACCGAGCCGGGGCGCTCCTCCGCGCTCGAGGTGAGCTGCCCCGGCCCGGAGGCGGCGCTGGCGCTGGTCGGCGCGGCCCGTCGGCTCGGGATCACCGCCAAGGCCCGTGAGGTGCGCGGCACCGACCGGGTGGTGGTGCGCGACGGCGAGGCGATCGGCGCGTTGCTCACCCGCATGGGCGCCCAGGACACCAGGCTCACCTGGGAGGAGCGCCGCATGCGCCGCGAGGTGCGTGCGACGGCCAACCGGCTGGCCAACTTCGACGACGCCAACCTGCGCCGTTCGGCCCGCGCGGCCGTCGCGGCGGCGGCCCGGGTGGAGCGCGCGCTCGAGATCCTCGCCGACGACGTGCCCGACCACTTGGCCGCCGCGGGCAAGCTGCGCGTGCAGCACCGGCAGGCCTCGCTCGAGGAACTGGGTCAGCTCGCCGAGCCGCCGATGACGAAAGACGCTGTCGCGGGCCGTATCCGACGCCTGCTGTCGATGGCCGACCGGCGCGCCAAGGACCTCGGTATCCCCGATACCGAGTCGGCGGTGACGGCCGAACTTCTCGACGACGCCTGAGGATTCACGCCACCCGGTTGTGGCGTATCCGACGTTTAGGGCATAGCGGTCATGTGCGATCGCTATGCCCTTTACTCTGTGCATTCCGGGTGCTCAGGGGCGCGCGACTCACAAACCGCAGGTGGCTGTCGGTGGGGTTGGGTCGGCTACTACTGTGGTCATCGTCGGAATGAATCCGCTTGAAAGCTGAGGAGCGATAACGTGACTGTCCGGGTAGGTATCAACGGCTTCGGTCGTATCGGACGTAACTTCTTCCGTGCGGTGGAGGCGCTGAAGGCTGTCGGCAAGACCGATATCGAGATCGTCGCGGTCAACGACCTCACCGACATCAACACTCTTGCGACGCTCCTGAAGTACGACTCGATCCTGGGTCGCCTGCCGCAGGACGTGTCCGTCGACGGTGACACCATCGTCGTCGGCGAGCAGCGCATCAAGGCGCTGGCCATCAAGGAAGGTCCGTCGGCGCTGCCGTGGGGCGACCTGGGCGTCGACATCGTCGTCGAGTCGACCGGTATCTTCACCGACTCGGCCAAGGCCAAGGGTCACCTGGCCGCCGGTGCCAAGAAGGTCATCATCTCCGCGCCGGCCTCCGGCGAGGACATCACCATCGTGATGGGCGTCAACGACGACAAGTACGACGGCAGCCAGAACATCATCTCCAACGCCTCGTGCACCACGAACTGCCTCGGCCCCATCGCCAAGGTGCTCAACGACGAGTTCGGCATCGTCCAGGGCCTGATGACCACCATCCACGCGTACACCCAGGACCAGAACCTGCAGGACGCGCCGCACAAGGACCTGCGTCGCGCCCGCGCCGCGGCCCTGAACATCGTGCCCACCGGCACCGGTGCGGCCAAGGCCATCGGCCTGGTGCTGCCCGAGCTGCAGGGCAAGCTCGACGGTTACGCGCTGCGCGTTCCGGTCCCGACCGGCTCGGTCACCGACCTGACCGCCACGCTGGCCAAGTCCGCCACCATCGACGAGATCAACGCCGCGATGAAGGCCGCCGCCGAGGGCCCGCTGAAGGGCATCCTCAAGTACAACGTGGACCCGATCGTGTCGAGCGACATCGTCACCGACCCGCACTCCTCGATCTACGACGCCCCGCTGACCAAGGTCATCGGCAACGAGGTCAAGGTCGTGTCCTGGTACGACAACGAGTGGGGCTACTCCAACCGCCTCGCCGACCTCATCGGTCTCGTCGGCAAGTCGCTCTGAACGCGATGACGGTCAAGACACTCCAGGATCTCCTGGCCGAGGGTGTCGAGGGTCGGGGCGTGCTCGTGCGCTCCGACCTGAACGTCCCCCTCGACGACAACGGCCGGATCACCGACCCGGGTCGCATCATCGCCTCGGTGCCGACGATCCAGGCGCTGGTCGAAGCGGGCGCCAAGGTCGTCGTGATGGCGCACCTCGGCCGCCCGAAGGGTGAGCCGGACCCGAAGTTCTCGCTGGCCCCTGTGGCCGCGAAGCTGGCCGAACTGCTGGGCCGCAATGTCCAGCTGGCCGGTGACGTGGTCGGCTACGACGCGCTCTCGCGCTCGGAGGGCCTCACCGACGGCGACGTGCTGCTGCTCGAGAACGTGCGTTTCGACGCGCGCGAGACCAGCAAGGACGACGCCGAGCGGGCCAAGCTGGCTGCCGCGTACGTGGAACTGGTCGGCGACGACGGCGCGTTCGTGTCCGACGGTTTCGGTGTGGTGCACCGCAAGCAGGCCTCGGTCTACGACGTGGCCCACGTGCTCCCGCACTACGCGGGCACGCTGGTCGCCGCCGAGGTCGAGGTGCTGCAGAAGCTCACCCAGGACCCGGCCCGCCCGTACGCGGTGGTGCTCGGTGGTTCGAAGGTCTCCGACAAGCTCGCGGTGATCGAGGCGCTGGCCCCCAAGGTCGACACCCTGGTCATCGGCGGCGGCATGTGCTTCACCTTCCTTGCCGCACAGGGTATTTCGGTCGGCAGCTCGCTGCTGCAGGAAGAGATGATCGACACCTGCAAGAGCCTGCTCGAGCGCTTCGGCGACGTGCTGCACCTGCCGGTCGACATCGTGGCGGCCGACAAGTTCGCCGCCGACGCCGACAGCAAGACCGTCGCGTCGACCGAGATCCCCGACGGCTGGATGGGCCTGGACATCGGCCCGGAGTCGGTGTCGCGGTTCGCCGCGCTGCTCACCGAGGCAAAGACGGTGTTCTGGAACGGGCCGATGGGCGTGTTCGAGTTCGAGAAGTTCGCCGCGGGCACCCGTGGTGTGGCCGAGGCCATCGTGACCGCCACCGGCAAGGGTGCGTTCACGGTTGTCGGCGGCGGTGACTCGGCCGCGGCCGTGCGCACCCTCGGCCTGCCCGACGACGGCTTCTCGCACATCTCCACCGGTGGTGGCGCGTCCCTGGAATACCTGGAAGGCAAAGAGCTGCCCGGTATTTCGGTGCTGGAGGGCTGAGCGATGGCAGCACGTAAGCCGCTCATCGCGGGCAACTGGAAGATGAACCTCAACCACCTCGAGGCCATCGCACTGGTGCAGAAGGTGGCGTTCGCGCTGCCGGAGAAGTACTTCGCGAAGGTCGACGTGGCGGTCATCCCGCCGTTCACCGACATCCGCAGCGTGCAGTCGATCGTCGACGGCGACAAGCTGCTGCTCACCTATGGTGCGCAGGACGTGTCGGTGCACGATTCGGGTGCCTACACCGGTGAGATCAGCGGGTCCATGCTGGCCAAGCTGGGCTGCACCTTCGTGGTGGTCGGGCATTCGGAGCGGCGCCAGTACCACACCGAGGACGACGCCACGGTGCTGGCCAAGGCCAAGCAGGCGCTGAAGAACGACCTCACCCCGATCGTCTGCATCGGCGAGGGGCTCGGTGTTCGCGAGGCGGGCACGCACGTCGAGTTCAACCTCGAGCAGCTGCGTGGTTCGCTCAAAGGCCTGTCGGCCGAGGAGATCTCGAAGGTCGTCATCGCCTACGAACCGGTGTGGGCCATCGGCACCGGCAAGGTGGCCTCGGCGGCCGACGCGCAGGAAGTGTGCGGTGCGATCCGCGGCGAGCTGGAGAAGCTGGCCTCCCCGGAGGTCGCCGCCGGTGTCCGTGTGCTCTACGGCGGGTCGGTGAACGCCAAGAACATCGGCGAACTGATCGGTCAGCCGGATATCGACGGCGCGCTCGTCGGTGGTGCCTCGCTCAAGGGTGACGAGTTCGCCACCCTGTCCGCGATCGCCGCCGGTGGTCCGCTGCCCTGACCTGTTCCTGCTGTGCCGAAGGGCCGGAATCCGTGCAAACGGGTTCCGGCCCTTTCGGCTACTGCTGGGCGCGCAGTTCCAGGCCCGTGCCGTTGGCGTTGCGCAGGGTGAGAGTGTCGGCGTCGATGGTGGCCTCGGTGTGACCGTCGAGGACGCCGAGGACGTGCCGTTCGACCTCCATCACCTCCGGCGGGCACATCATCTTCGTGGTGGCGACCTCGAAGCTCACCTCGTCGCCGGGGCTGAGCTGTGCGGTGCCGGTCAGCCGATTGCATCCGGCGGTGCCGCTGACCTGGCCGTCGGCGGTGATCATGAGGGCGGGTCGGGCCTCGTCGAGCGCGGCCGAGCGGATCTTGGCGTCCGGGGTAAGCAGGGTGGTCGCGATCCAGGTGGTGCCGGTCAGCGGTTTGTCCGGGGTGACGATCTTCTTGTCGGTGAGGTGGACGGTGACGTCCTTGCCGGTGAGGGTCAGATCGTCGCCGTCGAGCCGCCAGGTGGGGCTCGCCTCGAGGAACGAGTTCTGCCAGGCGTCGGCCTGGCCGCGTTCGCCGGGACAGCCCATCAGGGTGCCGGCGAGCCGGGAGGTGCGCAGCACGTTGTCGCTCAAATCGACGGTGCCGCTGCTGGTATTGCACCCGGAGTTCGCGGTGATCCGCCCGTTGTCGAAGGTGAGCGTCATCGGACCGCCGCCGGGGATCGCCCCGCCCTCCACCCGCGTCGACAGGTAGGTGTGCCCCATCGGCGTCGGCTTCGGTGGCGCGTCACCCGAGTCACCGGACGAACAGGCGCCTGCCGCGACGGCGAGCACACACAGAGCGGCGAGGCGGAGCGGGAATCCCGGCATCGGCCCATCGTACGTCCGCCCGGTGACAGCAGATCAAGATCACCACGCGCTGGTGGCGATGGGCTCTCGGCCGATGCGGCCACAGCGTGGTGAGCGTGCGTCCAGCCGGGGGACCGGGGATATGCTCGGGAATGTGACGGGTGTGGCGGGTGAGCGGGTGTCGACCTGGGCTCCGCTGCGGTCGCCGGTGTTCCGGGCGTTGTGGATCGCGCAGCTCGTGTCGAATCTGGGCACCTGGATGCAGACCGTCGGCGCACAGTGGATTCTCGTCGATCAACCCAACGCCGCGGTGCTCGTGTCGTTCGTGCAGACCGCGATCACGCTGCCGGTGATGTTGCTGTCCATTCCGTCCGGGGTGCTGGCCGATCTGCTCGATCGGCGCCGGTTGCTGATCGGTGCGCAGGCAGGCATGGCGGTGGCCTCGCTGACGCTGACCGTCTTCACCGCGACCGGCCACACCACGCCCGCGGTGCTGCTCACGCTGTTGTTCCTGCTCGGCTGCGGTCAGGCGCTCACCGCGCCCGCGTGGCAGGCGATCCAGCCCGAACTCGTGCCACGCGACCAGATCACCTCGGTGGCGGCGCTGGGCAGTATGAGCGTGAACATCGGTCGCGCGGTCGGGCCCGCCGTGGCGGGTGTGCTGGTTTCGGTGGCCGGGCCGACGGTGGTGTTCGGGTTCAACACGCTCTCGTTCGTCGGCATCGTGGCGGTGTTGCTGGTGTCGAAATGGCCGGTTCGGGTTCGCTCGCTGCCGAGCGAACGCCCGCTGGCCGCATTGCAGGCGGGCACCCGGTTCATCCGGGCCGCGCCCGCCATCCGGCGGGTGTTGTTCCGCTCCATTCTGTTCATCGCGCCCGCCAGCGCGGTGTGGTCGCTGCTTCCGGTGATCGCGCACGACCGGCTCGGGCTGGCCTCCGACGGGTACGGCTTGCTGCTCGGTGCGCTCGGGCTCGGTGCGGTGTGCGGCGCGCTCGGGTTGTCGCGGTTGCGGGTGCTGTTCACGCCGACCCAGCGGTTGGCGCTGGCCGCGGTGCTGTTCGGGATCGGCGCGGTGGCGACCGCGCTGGTGCACAGTGTCGTGCTGGTGCTCGTGCTGCTCGTCGGCGCCGGGCTGGCCTGGTTGCTCGCCATGTCGACACTGAACTCGACCATGCAGCTGCTACTGCCCGCCTGGGTGCGGGCGCGCGGGCTGTCGGTGTACATGCTGGTGTTCATGGGCGGGCAGGCCATCGGCTCGCTGCTGTGGGGTCTGGTCGCCGGGGCCTACGGCGCCGTCACCGCATTGCTGATCGCGGCGGTGCTGCTCGGGGCGTGCGCGGTGAGCACGGTGTGGTGGCCGATCCGGCACAACGTCGAGGAGATCGACCTCTCGCCGGCCGCGTACTGGCCCGAACCGCAACTCGTCGTCGAACCCGACCCGGCCGACGGGCCCGTACTCGTGCTGCGCGGTTACGACGTGCCGCCGGAGGACGTAGCGGCCTTCACCGACGCGATGGCGCTGGTCGGACGGTCGCGGCAGCGCACGGGGGCGATGGAGTGGCGGCTGTATCGCGATGTCGGGACCGTCGACCGGTTCGTCGAGGCGTTCGTCGTGCGCTCGTGGGCCGAGCACATGCATCAGCATCAGGTGCGGCTCACCGCGCGTGATCGGGAGATCGAACAGGCCGTGGCGCACTACGCGGCGGGGCCCGAGACCGTGTCGCATCTGGTCGCGGTCGAGCCTGGTTAGACCGGGCGCCCGCCCAGCACCTAGGATGGTCGCCATGTCGCTGTTCCTCGATATCCTCCTTGTGATCACCAGCGTGCTGTTGGTGCTGCTGGTGCTGCTGCACCGCGCCAAGGGCGGCGGCCTGTCCAGCCTCTTCGGTGGCGGCGTGCAGTCGAGCCTGTCGGGTTCCACCGTCGTCGAGAAGAACCTCGACCGCGTCACCATCTTCGTCGGCATCGTCTGGCTGATCGCCATCCTCGGCATCGGCCTGGAGATCAAGTTCTCCTGATTCCGCAGGGGTGACCCGTCACGTACGGTGACGGACATGAACTCTGGGGGAGTCGTGCGGTCACGTCGGCCGGTGCCGACCTGGTGGACCGTTGTCATGTGCTGCATCGCGGTCGCGACCGCATTGAGCTGTGGTGCCCTGCTCTGGCAGAACACGGTCGATGGGCCGATCGAACGCCTGCTGGTCGCCTTCGTGGTACTCGGTGCGGTCGGTGTGCTGTGGTTAGCCTTCGGGATCGTCGGACTGGTGGCGTTCCGTGGGACCTGGCTCATCGTGGTCGCACCGTTGATCGTGGTGCTCACCGCGGTGCTGGGCGGGACAGGCGCCGCGCAGCGATTCGGTTGGTCGCTGTCCAAACCCGACTTCGAACGAGCCGCGCAGACATGTGAGCCGTCCACCGCCGACCAGCGCATCGGATTGTTCACCGTCACCGAGGTTCACCAGGAAGACGGCGGATGCCTCTTCCGAACACCGGGCGGCTTCATCGGCAGTGTCGGCTATGCCTATCTGCCCGGCGGGGCACCCGAGCCGACGGGGGAGTACGACGAGACCTACCGGCCGTATAACGGTGTGTGGTACCGGTTTTCGGGGTGGTGATCACCACGGTTCCTCGGCTGCGGTAGTCGCGAGCGCCGGTTCGGAAGGTTCTTCCACCCGGTCGAGGTGACGAGCGAGCAATGGACCGATGTAGGCGAAGACCGAGGTGTTGGTGAGCTGGGCGTGGGTGGCCTCGACCGGATGCTCGATCACCTCGCCGGTGACGAACGGTTGCCACATGTCGCCGTCGAACATCGCCGTGATGCCGCGCGTCGCCGAGAAATACAGCAGATCACCGTCGAAACGGGCGGGGCGGTAGGTGTGCGACAACCGCACGCCCGCGATGTAGCCCCGGTGCAGACGCTCGAGCTGACTGGCCGAAAGTCCGGTACCGAACGAGGTTTTCGTGCTCGCCAGGGTCGCGGCCGCCTCGGCGGCGGTGACATCCGGGGCAGCGTCGGCGTCTTCGGGTTCGTCACCGAGCAGGTGGGTCAGCAGGTCGCGCATGCGCGGTGTCGGTGGTTCCTCCGGGGTGAAGACGACGCTGTCGAGCATGGTCAGCACACCGACCCGGGCGCCGGTGTCGCGCAGGCGGACGGCGAGGGCGTGGGCGATCTGGCCGCCGAGCGACCAGCCGAGCAGGTGATACGGGCCACGGGGTTGTAGTTCGAGGACGGCCGCGAGGTAGTGCTCGACCAGGTCGTCGATTGTCGGCGTGCCCGTGAGTTCGGTGGCTTGCAGGCCGTAGACGGGGCGGTCGGGGAGATAACCGGTCAGGCCCGCGTAGCACCAGGCCAGCGGAACCGCCGAGTGCACGCAGAACAGGGGTGGGCGAGAACCCTTGCGGCGCAGGACGAGAACTGTGCCGAGTGCGTCGTCGTCGCCGCTGTGGCCGTCGAAGCCGGCGATGCGTTCGGCCAGCGCCGCCACCGTCGGTGTGGTGTAGAGCCAGCGCACGGTGACGGGGACGCCGGTCGCGGCGGCGATGTCGGACGAAACCAGCACGCCGAGAAGGGAATTGCCGCCGAGTTCGAAGAAGTCGTCGTCGAGGCCGACGGGGGTGCCGAGCGTCGCGGTGATGCGGTCGGCGATGAGGCGTTGGAGCTCGGTGGCCGGTGGGCGGGTGGGGTTCGCGGTGATCGTCGGTGCGGGGAGCGCGGAGCGGACGACTTTCCCGTTGCCGCCCAAGGGAAGTCGGTCGAGTTCGATCAGGGTGGCCGGGACGAGGGCTTGTGGCAGCGCGGCACGCAACCGGGCCAGAACGGCGGCGGTGTCGATGTGCCTTCCCGGTACGGGAGCCACGTAGCCGATCAGACGCGCGCCCGCTGTGCCCGCATCGGCCGCGGTGACCACGGCGTAGGCGATCTCGGGTTCGGTGAGCAGCGCCGCCTCGATCTCCGCGGGTTCGATACGCCTGCCGTGGACCTCGAGCTGGGCGTCGAGCCTGCCGAAGAATTCGAACTCCCCGTCGGGGCGGGCGCCGACCAGATCGCCGGTGCGGTACAGACGGGAGCCGTCGCCGAACGGGTCGGCGACGAAACGTGAGGCGGTGGCGGCGGGGTCGTTCAGATAGCCGTCGGCGACGCACGCGCCGCCCACGTAGAGCTCACCCCGTGCGGTGACCGGCGCCTGACGCAGGCGCGTATCGAGGACCCACGCGGACACGCCCGGCAGGGGATGGCCGACCGTCACCGCGTCGTCGGGGCGCATGGCATCCGTCTCGGTCACCATGATGGTGGTCTCGGTCGGCCCGTACCCGTTGAACAACCGCACCTGGGGTGCCCACTCGGCCATCAGCGCCGCCGGGCACGCCTCGCCGCCGATCGCGACGACCTCGACGGTCGGAAGCTGCTGGGGTGACAGTGTGGCGAGCACGGCGGGCGCGGTCTGGAAAACGGTGCAGCCGGTAGTGCGGATCAGCTCGGCCATCTCCGGACCGGCCACGACCGTCGGCGGGGCGACCACCACCCGGGCGCCCGCCGCGAAACCGGCGAGCAGTTCGAGCAGGTGCGCGTCGTAGGTCGCGCTGTGGGAGTGCAGAAGTACCGAATCACGCTGCAGTCCATACTGTTTCAATAGATGGCCGGTAAGGTCACCCAGTGCGTGGTGGGCGACGACGACACCTTTGGGCGTGCCGGTGGTTCCCGAGGTGTGGATCACGTACGCCGGATCGCCCGGCAGCAGCGGGCGAGGGCGATCGTGGTCGTCGACCGGAGTACCCGGGTAGCGGTTCGCCTCGGCCGGATCATCGATGGCGAGCCAGGTGATCGCATCGCAGCCGACGCTCACCCACGAAACCGTCACCCCGAGCGGCGCCCCACAGCGCGCGATGATGGTGGACAACCGGTTCGCGGGTTCATCCGGGTCGACGGGGACGAAACAGGCCCCCGTCTTCGCCACCGCCCACAACGCCACCACCGACTCCAGCGAACGCGGAATCGCGACGACGACGAATATCCCGGGCCCGGCGCCGCGTGCGAGGAGTGCCCGAGCCCACCGCGACGAGATCTCGTCCAGCTCCGAATAGGTGAGGGTACGGTCCCGATCTTGCAGTGCCACTGAGGAATACGTCGCCCCACGGGTTGCGTTGTCGCCCGCCGTGTCCTGCCGGGTCGGCTGAGTCGGTGGTGAAGCGACGGCCTGCGGTGCTGGTAGCAGTGTGTCGACACTAGGTGGTGGGGTGACCTGGGTCGTCAGTGGCGGGCAGTCGGGCTGGGGCGTCGACGGCTTGCTACCGATCAGGGGGTTTGGTGGGCTGAGTGGCAGGCAGTCGGGTGTCGAGAGGGCTGAGCGCAGGAGCTCGTACAGAGTTCGCGTAGGTGCGTCCGGGCGTATTGAGCTGGGGGACAACTGGTTCGACGGCCGCATGGAATCGGCGGCCGCGGCGTGCATGGTGATGGGGTCGTGGGGGTGGGCGGTGAGGAAGTGGGTGAAGTAGGTGAGGAACGTGCCGTGGTGGGTGAGGACGGCGTCGTGGGAGTAGCGGGCGGGGTTGGCCTGGAAGTCGATGGAGACCTCGTCCGGGCCGATCTGGTAGCCGTTGACATGTAGATCCGTGACCGGACCCAGGGCGAGCAAACGCACCTGACCCGACAGCGGGCCCATGTGTAGGGGCTCGGTGAAGGCGAGGGTGTTGACCACCGGACCGAACCCCTCCCGCAGGGTGGGGTGGTCGCCGCGGATGTCCTCGTGCCGGTGCCGTTGATGACGCAACGCCCCGATCACCGCCGCCCGCACCTGTGCGATCACAGCGCCGACGATGATGTCGTCCAACCCGGACAGCCGCAGCGGAACCACATTCGACATCGAACCCGCCGAACGACGCAGCACGGCGGTCGGTCGCGCGGTGACCGGAATGGTCAGGGTCACCTCCGCGCTCCCGGTCATCCGCGCCAGATAACACCCGAAAGCGGCGATGACCAGCTCCGGAAAGGTCGCGCCGTGCCGGGCTTTGGCGTCCGCGAGCTGCCGCACGGTTGCGGCATCGAGGGTGGTGCTCACCTGATGCGGGCGGGGCGCGGGGGCCGCCGCCCGCCGGGCCAAGCTCACCGGCTCACCGACCTGGGTCAACTGCTGCCGCCAGTAGGCGCGATCCGCTTCGGCGCGGGAGGATGCCCGGTAGGCGCGGTCCTCGTCCAGCAGTTGCGCGACTGACAACGGTCTCCGGTCGGACCCGGCCGCTCTGCTCGGCGATTCGACGACCGCGCTCGTCTCGCGGAGGGCGGTGCGGTAGAGGTCGCCCGTTCGCGTGAGGAGGGCGGTGCGGTAGAGGTCGCCCGTTCGCGTGAGGAGGGCGGCGGCGCCCATACCGTCGAGGACGATGTGGTGGCTGCGCAAGTAGAGAAGATGGCGGGTGGGGGAGATGGTGAAGATCGAGGCGACGGTCAAGTCGGGGGCGAGCGGGTCTAGAGGGGCGCTGTGATCGCGTTCCATGTGGTCGAGGGCCACCGCGACGGCGTCGGGGGCGGTCGTCAGGTCGACGATGTCAAAGGCCATCGGAGCCGCGGAGTCGACGAATTGGTGCGGGATGCCGTCCACGAGAATGAGCCGCACCTGGGGGGATTCGAATTCGGCGGCGGCCTGCCGGGTGCAGCGGGCGAGCAGATCGAGGTCGGCATCGCCCGCCAGATCCAGGTACATCGCCACGGTGGCGGGGACGTCGGGGTGCAATTGCTGGGCGAGCCACCAGCTCCATTGCGCTTGGGACAGTGGGCAGGTGACCCCGACATCCGACCGCACCGTGAACACGCCTCCATGGGTTGACACCGCACCGCTGAAATGTTCCCGGCAAACCTACGGCACATCGCGTGCCCGCGGCCCGTTTTCGGCGGCGGGTGTGTCCCCGGCGGAGAGCCGAGGCGGCGGACGCACGCCCCGGCGCGAGGGGTCGGCTCAGCTGATGTCGATCGTTCCGTTGAACATCAGCGGCGTCGGCCCGGGCAGACAGTCGGTGAACGAGCTGGTCGGCATCGGCACGCCGTAGCCGATCATGTTGGGCGCACCGTTCTCGCCCTTGGCCACCGTGATCTGGATGGCCATCGAATCCGGGGCGAACACCATCACCGGTTCGGCGGTGGTGATCGGATACACCAGCGACACCTTGTTGCCCTGAACCCGCAGGCAGGTGACCGGCCCGGTGACCTTCACCGGCAACGGCATGTTCCCGAACTGCCCGGTGGCGACGTAGGTACCCGTGGCGGGACCGTCGCCCTGCCCTTGCGCGTCGACGTGCAGGATGTTCAACCCGAGTACCTGCATACTGCCGTCGATCGACACCGTCGCCGGTGCCGCCGCGGCCTGCCCCGCACCTGCGGCGACCGCCGCTGCCGCCACCGTCGCGATGCCGAAACGTGTAAGCCCTGTCCTCATGACGAAATCCTCCGAGTAGACGAGTGTGTGCGGCGTGTACCCGGCGCGCGGTCACCAAACCGCGCCGATCGCGTACTTCTCGACAGGATTCGGCGAATTCCTCGCAAAGCGGACCGAAGTCAGGGCAGGAGGGCCAGTGCCGCCTTCTCGATGTCCGTTTCGCTCAGTAGCACGGTGTCCGCGGCCGGGCCGAGCGGCACGAAACTGTCGATGCTGGTGACGCGGGCGAGGGCGCCACGATATCCGGCGTCGAGGAGCGCGGCGAGGACCGATTCGGACACACCGCCGCTGTGGCGGGTCTCGTCGGCCACCAGCACCCGGCCGGTCGCGGCGGCCTGCTCGAGCAGGTCCGCGAGCGGCAACGGGTTGAGCCACCGTAGATCGAGGACGCGGGCACGCACGCCTCTGTCCGCGAGGCGATCAGCGACGCGCAGACTCATCGGAACACCGTTGCCGAACGTGACGATGGTGAGATCGGTGCCGTCGCCGTAGACGCGGGCGCTGCCGATCGGGACGTGTTCGGTGGTGGGCGACGCGAGCCATCCGTCGTCGCCGGGATGCAGGTCGCGAGTGTGATACAGGGCGATCGGTTCGACGAACACGCAGACCCGGCCGTCCACCCGCGCCGCCGAAACGCACGTGCGCAACAGGGCGGCGGCATCGTCGGCGCGGGCCGGGACGGCCACCACCACACCGGGGATGTCGCGCAGTGCCGCAAGGGAATTGTCGTTGTGGAAGTGCCCGCCGAAACCCTGCTGGTAGGCCAGGCCCGCGATGCGGACCACCATCGGGTTGCGGTACTGCCCGGTGGAGAAGAACTGCAGCGTCGCCGCTTCGCCCCGGATCTGATCGGCGGCATTGTGCACATACGCCAGGTACTGGATCTCCGGAATCGGCACGAACCCGGCCAATGCGGTGCCGAGCGCGGTGCCGAGCACGGCCTGCTCGTCGAGCAAGGTGTCGAACACCCGACGCGCCCCGAATCGCTTCCGCAGACCCTTCGTCACCCCGTACACCCCGCCCTTGCGGCCCACGTCCTCACCGAAGACCAGCACGTCGGGGTTGCGGGCGAGGAGTTCGTCGAGGGCGTGGTTGATCGCCTGGGCGAGGGTCATCCTTGGCCTGACAGACAGGTCCTTGCTCGGGGAGTCGGTGGTGGTCGCGGAGCGGAGAACGTCTGCGCGGACGGCCGACGGGTGGGCGGGGGCGAGGGGAGCGATGACGGCCGACGCGGAATCCAGCCTCGCCTCGCGCACCACCTCGTCGCTGACCTCGCGCACCCGGTCGGCGATGCGTTCGTAGCGGGCGAGCAGGTCGGACGTGTCGGTGACGCCGGTGGCGAGCAGGTGGCGGGCGGTGCCGAGGAGGGGGTCGCGGGCCAGGTCGGCGGCGATATCGGCCTGGCCACGGTAGCCCGATTCCACATCCGAACCCGCATGGCCGCCGAGGCGGACCGTGCGCATGTGCAGGAAGACCGGGACCCGCCAGGTGCGGGCCAGATACACCGCGTCCTCGGCGGCACCGAGGACATCGGGCAGGTCGCATCCGTCGGCGGCGAGATAGGTCAGGCCGGGACGTGGACCGTAGGCGCGCTCGATCCAGTCGGCCGGTGTCGGCACGCTGATTCCGATCCCGTTGTCCTCGCAGACGAACACGATGGGCATCGGCACACCCTGGTGGGAGGCGTGGACGGCGGCATTGATGGCACCGGCCGCGGTGGAGTGGTTGGCCGAGGCGTCACCGAAACTGCACACGACCACGGAATCTCGGGGCCACGGGCACGGAATGCCTTGGCGGGCAGCCCTTTCGATCGCGAACGCGAGGCCGACGGCGCGGGGTAGATGCGAGGCGATGGTCGAGGTCTGGGGAATGATCGACGCGGCAGTACTACCGAACACCTTGTGCCGTCCACCGGAGATCGGATCGCTCGCCGCCGCGACCACTCCGAGCAGCACGTCCCGGATCGGATCCAGGCCGGGCACCCGCTTGCACCGCTGTACGAAGAACGCCCCGGACCGATAGTGCAGCAGGGCCGGATCATCCACCCGTAGGGCCGCGGCCACCGCCGCATTCCCCTCGTGCCCCGACGATCCGATGCTGTAGAACCCCTGCCGTGCGGCCCCCAGCCGCCGGGCCGTCAGGTCGAGATGCCTACTCGCCACCTGCGATTCGAACAACTCCAACCCGAACGTCGCGTCGATCCCCGCCCTGCCATCGATCGACCCCGCCTCGAGACCCACCACAGCCGCCCGGAACGCCGCATCCAGATCAACCGACCCTCTGCCCACCTCGCCCATTGCCCACTCCTCGCCCGCAGCCGAGCCGACGCCGATCGCCATGCCGAGAGCCCCGATGCTAACGCCGCGACCACCGGTCCACGGCCGACTCGGCTACCGCTGAATCGCGACCGGGCCGAATGAAGTGCCTACGAGCGCGCTAATGTATGCGATTCGCATACAATTCTGGATATGGATTCGAGCCAGCGAGTAGCGATAGAGGAGTGGCACGCGAGCGTCGACTCCGGCGACCTCGAGCGGTCCGCGAGGGCCGTCGGAGATCCGGTCGTGGTCCTTGGTCCGAAGGGCGCCGGCTCGATCACACCAGCGCAGTTCGCGGAGTGGGTCCAGCGTTCGGGAATCACCCTGGTCCCTCGGTCCTGGCACGCGGTCGGCAAGCATCTGGCGGTGGTGGAGCAGGACGCGACGTGGCCGGAGAGCACGGAGCCCATGCGAGTGGCCACGGTCTTCCGCACCGCAGGCGGGAAGGTCACCGCCGCGTTGCGGATGCCGGACCTCGACGCCGCCCTCGAACTGGCGCACATCTGCCGCGAGATGGCGGCATCCGAGTGAGCGGACAGGGACCGGGGCAGGTTCTGTTCCACTTCGTCCGGCACTGGGCACGTCGGCCGGTTTCGGCGGACATCGAGGGTGATCAGGGGCGGATCGTGGTGGTGTGCGAGGCGGTCCATGCGCTCGGGCAGCGGGGAACCCGGGCGACGGTCACGGCGATCGGGGACGAGATAGGGATCGATCAGAGCGGCGCTTCTCGGTTGATCAAGAGCGCCGCATCAGCGGGCTACCTTGATATGACTACGTCCGCCGGCGATGGTCGACGACGCGAAGCATCGCTCACTCCTGCGGGCCGGTCCCTGCTGGAGCAGGCACATCGCTGGCAGGAAGCCGTCTTCGCTCAGCTGACGACAGGCTGGAGTGAGCAGAAGCGCCACGACTTCCAGCATGCGATGACCGACCTGATGGACAGCTCGTACGCGGTGGAGATCCGAGCCGTCGAACAAGGCTGACGGCGCCGATCATGTCGTCGGCACCGTCAGCCGCACGTCACTCTTCTTCGTCGTCGATATCGACCAGCAGGTCCGTCGCGGCGGCTTCGTCGATGACCCAGGTGGTGGATTCGATGCCGACCGCGCCCGCGGAGGGGACGTCGTCGGGGGAGGCGCCGTTGACGGCGGCGGCTACCGCGGCGGCCTTGCCTTCACCGCTGACCACCAGCATCACGTGGCGGGAGCGATGCACGGCGGGCAGGGTGAGGGAGACGCGGGTGGGTGGGGGCTTGGGGCAATCATGGACCGCCACAACGTAATCCGTCTGCTCGCGGACGGCGGGGGAGTGCGGGAAGATCGAGTCGATGTGTCCTTCGGGGCCCATGCCGAGCACCGTCAGGTCGATGTCACCGCGCTCGTCGAGTTCGGTGTGCAGCAGCTGGGCGTAGGCGGCCGCGGCTTCCTCGGGCGAACCGTACGGGCCGTCGGAGGCGGCGATCGGGAACACCTTCGCCGGATCGAGCGGGACGAAGTCGAGCAGCGCCTCGCGCGCCTGCAGCTCGTTGCGATCCGGGTCGCCCGACGGGACGAAACGCTCGTCGCCCCAGTACACGTACAGGTTCGACCAGTCGATGTCGCCGGGCGCCTGGCGCACCTTCTCGAGCAGGCGGATGCCGTCGCTGCCACCGGTGAGCGACACCGAGGCGTTGCCGCGTTCGGCCTGAGCCGCGACGATCACGGCGACGAAACGTTCGGCGGCGGCGTCGGCGAGCAGTTCCTTGTCGTCGTGCACCTCGACGGTGTTGGCGGGGAATTCCTCGCCGAGCTCGTCGTGCAGTTCGATACGGTCACTCATAGGTCACCTTTTCGATTCCGGCGAGCGCCTCGGCGTAGATCTCGTCGGCGTCGAGCCGGCGCAGTTCCTCGGCGAGACAATCGCGAGTTTCCCGGCGCGCCAGCGCGATTCGCTGGTCGGGGGCACCGGTGCGGGTCAGCGTTGCCGTCCTGCCCAATTGCGGTCGAGCGATGGCGATCGAATCGGTGGCCCGGCGGATCTCCACCCGCAGCTCACCGGTCCGGCGGACGACCGGGCAGTCCAGCCGCGCGGCCAACCACCCCGCCAGCGTATCCAGCGCGGGCTCACTGGCCAGCCCGGACACGCTCACCGACAACACCGGTTCGAACGGCGGCTCGTCCAGCGCGGCGGCGAGCAGCGCCCGCCAGTAGGTGATGCGGCTCCACGACAGGTCGGTGTCGCCGGGCGCGTAGGAGGCGCAGCGTTTGCCGAGCGCGGCCTGCGGGTCGGGCGCGAACGTGGCGTCGGTGATGCGCCGCTTGGCCAGCTTGCCCACCGAGTCCTGGGACGGAAAGTCCGGAGCCCCACGCGGCCACCACGCCACCACCGGGGTGTCGGGCAGCAGGAACGGCGTCACCACACTGCTCTCGTGGTTCACCAGCGGACCCTGCAACCGCAGCACGATCACCTCGGCCGCCCCGGCGTCACCGCCCACCCGGATCTGGGCGTCGAGCCGGGTCTCGGCGTCGCGGTCGCCACGGGCGAGGACGATCACGCGACAGGGGTGTTCGCGGCTGGCATCGTTGGCGGCGTCGATGGCGTCCTCGGCCTCGGACGAATCAAGGGTGCACACGACGAGGGTGAGCACCCGGCCCTGGGTGATGACACCGTTGGACTCGCGCAGCTGCACCATCCGCTTGGCGACCTCGACGGTGTTGGTGTCGGGCATGTCGACGATCACGGGCGCCGCCATTCGCGCCCGCTGCGCGCGAGCATCTCGTCGGCCGAGGCGGGACCCCAGGTGCCTGCCTCGTAGGGTTCGGGTTTGCCCTCGGCGGCCCAGTGCGCGATCACCGGATCGAGGATGCGCCAGGACAATTCGACCTCCGCATTGACGGGGAACAGGGACGGCACGCCGAGCAGCACGTCCAGGATCAGGCGTTCGTAGGCCTCGGGGGAGGACTCGGTGAACGCCTCGCCGTAGCTGAAGTCCATGTTCACATCGCGCACCTCCATTCCCGAGCCGGGCACCTTGGAACCGAAACGCAGGGTGATGCCCTCGTCCGGCTGCACCCGGATGACCAGGGCGTTCTGGCCGAGCTCCTCGGTCATGGTCTGGTCGAAGGGCAGGTGCGGCGCGCGTTTGAACACCACCGCGATCTCGGTCACCCTGCGGCCCAGGCGTTTTCCGGTGCGCAGGTAGAACGGCACCCCGGCCCAGCGCCGGTTCTCCACGTGCAGGGTGATCGCGGCGTAGGTCTCGGTGCGCGACTGCGGGTCGAACCCCTCCTCCTGATGCAGGCCGACCACGTGTTCGCTGCCCTGCCAGCCCTCGGTGTACTGACCGCGCGCGGTGGTCTCGTCCAGGGGTTCGACGAGTTTGGTCGCCGAGAGCGCCTTGATCTTCTCGGTGGTGAGCTGCATCGGTTCGAAGGAGGTCGGTTCCTCCATGGCGGTCAGCGCCAGCAGTTGCAGCAGGTGGTTCTGGATGACGTCGCGCGCGGCGCCGATGCCGTCGTAATACCCCGCTCGGCCACCCAATCCGATGTCCTCGGCCATGGTGATCTGCACGCTGTCGACGAAATTGGCGTTCCAGATCGGCTCGTAGAGTTCGTTGGCGAAGCGCAACGCCAGGATGTTCTGCACCGTCTCCTTACCGAGATAGTGGTCGATGCGGAACACATGCTCCTCCGGGAACACCCGGTTGACCAGGGCGTTCAGCTCCTGGGCGCTGGCCAGGTCGTGCCCGAAGGGCTTCTCGATCACCACCCGCCGCCACGGGGTGTAGCCCTCGGGGCGCGGGGCGGCCTTGGCCAGTTCGTGTTCGGAGAGCTGGTCGAGGACCACCGGGAACATATTCGGTGGAATCGACAGGTAGAAGGCGTAATTGCCGCCGGTGCCACGGGTGGCGTCGAGGTCTTTCAGGGTGGTGGCGAGAGTGGCGAAGGCGGTGTCGTCGTCGAAACTGCCCTGCACGAAACGCAACCCTTCGGCCAGGTGGTCCCAGACCTCCTGGCGGAACGGGGTGCGCGCGTGCTGTTTCACCGCGCTGAGCACCACCGCGGCGAAATCCTCGTCGGCGTAATTGCGCCGGGCGAAACCGACCAGGGCGAAACCAGGGGGCAACAGCCCCTGGTTCGCCAGGTCGTAGATGGCCGGCATCAGCTTCTTACGGGACAGATCTCCGGTGACACCGAAGATCACCATGCAGCAGGGCCCCGCGATGAAAGGCACCCGTTTGTCGCGTTCGTCGCGCAGCGGGTTGTGCCACAGCCCCGCCTTGTCCGTCGTTGCTGTGCCGGCCATCAGATCAGTTGCCCCCTGCCGCCGCGGTGCGCAGTTCCTCGGTGGTGGCGTCGATCAGCTCACCCCAGGAGGCCTCGAACTTGTCGACACCCTCGCGCTCGAGCACCTCGAAGACGTCGGCCAGGTCGATGCCCGCGGCCTCGAGATCGCTGAACACCTGCGCGGCTTCAACAGCCTTGCCGCTGAGCGTGTCGCCCCGCACCTCGCCGTGGTCGGCGAAGGCCTGCAGCGTCTTCTCCGGCAGCGTGTTGACCGTGTTCGGGCCGACCAGCTCGGTGACGTACAGGGTGTCGGGGTAGTCCGGGTTCTTCACACCGGTGGAGGCCCACAGCGGCCGCTGCCGGTTGGCGCCCTGGGAGGCCAGGTGGTTGTAGGTGGAGGTGTGCGCCCCACCGTCGAACACGTCCTGGTACTCGGCGTAGGCCAGCCGGGCGTTGGCCACGCCCGCCTTGCCGCGCAGCGCGAGCGCTTCGGGGGTGCCGATCGCCTCGAGCCGCTTGTCGATCTCGGTGTCCACGCGGGAGACGAAGAACGACGCGACCGAGTGGATCTTGGCCAGATCGTGGCCCGCGACCTTGGCCTGCCGCAGACCGTCGAGGTAGGCGCCCATCACCGCGCGGTAGCGCGGCACGGAGAAGATCAGCGTCACGTTCACGCTGATGCCCTCGGCGATCACCGAGGTGATGGCGGGCAGGCCCGCCTCGGTGGCCGGGATCTTGATGAACAGATTCTTGCGGTCGACGATCTTCCACAGCTCGATCGCCTGGGCGACCGTCTTGTCGGCGTCGAAGGCGAAGCGCGGGTCGACCTCGATCGAGACCCGGCCGTCGACACCGCCCGTCGACTCGAACACCGGGGCGAGCACGTCGCAGGCGGCGCGCACGTCGTCGGTGGTGATGGTGCGGATCGCCGCATCGGCGTCGGCGCCTTGGGCCGCAAGGTCTTTCACCTGCGCGTCGTAGGCGTGACCGACGCTCAGCGCGGCCTGGAAGATGGACGGGTTCGTGGTGACACCGACGACGCCCCTGGTCGCGATCAGGTCGGCGAGGTTGCCGGACTTGATGCGGTCACGGGACAGATCGTCGAGCCACACCGAGACCCCCGCTGCCGCGAGTGCGGCGAGATTCTCGTTCTGTGCCATGGTTTTACCCCTTCACCTTGTCGAGCGTGCGCTGCGCGGCGGCGACGACGGCATCGGCGGTGATACCGAATTCGCTGTAGAGCTTCTTGAAGTTCGCGGACGCGCCGAAGTGCTCGATCGACACGATCTCGCCCGCGTCACCGACGAGCCGGTACCACGGCATCGCGATGCCGGCCTCGACGACGACCCTGGCGCGGACCGCGGGCGGGAACACCTCGTCGCGGTAGGCCTGGTCCTGTGCGTCGAACCATTCCACACACGGCATCGAGACCACGCGGGTCGGAATGCCCTGTGCCTCCAGGGTAGTGCGTGCTTCGACGGCCAGCTGCAGCTCCGAACCGGTGCCGACGAGGATCAGCTCCGGAGTGCCGGTGGACGCCTCGGCCAGCACGTAGCCGCCCTTGCGCACGCCCTCGTAGCTGGTGCCCTCGAGGGTCGGCACGTCCTGGCGGGTGAGCGCCAGCGCGGACGGGCCGTCCTGGTGGGGAGCGTCGTAGGTGTGGAAGTGCGAGGCGTGCTCGTCGGAGTCGCGCTCGAGGATGGTCCGCCAGGCGTAGGCGGTCTCGTTGGCGTCGCCGGGGCGGACCACGTTGAGGCCGGGGATGGCGCGCAGCGCGGCCAGGTGCTCGATCGGCTGGTGCGTAGGGCCGTCCTCGCCGAGGCCGATGGAGTCGTGGGTCCACACGTAGATCGCGGGCACCCGCATCAGCGCGGCCAGGCGGACCGCCGGGCGCATGTAGTCGGAGAACACCAGGAAGGTGCCGCCGTAAGGACGAGTCGGACCGTGCAGGGCGATGCCGTTGAGGATCGAGCCCATGGCGTGCTCACGGATACCGAAGTGCAGGGTGCGGCCGTAGGGCTGCGCCTTCCACATGCCCGTGGAGATGGCTTCGGGACCGAAGCTGGGCTGACCGGGCATGGTGGTGTTGTTCGACTCGGCCAGGTCGGCCGAACCGCCCCACAGCTCGGGCAGCACGTCGGCCAGCGAGGCCAGCACCTTGCCGGAGGCCTTGCGGGTGGCCATGCCCTTCGGGTCGGGCTCGAAGGTGGGCAGATGCTCGGTCCAGCCCTTGGGCAGCGAGCGGGTGAGCAGGCGGTCGAACAGTTCTTTGTTCGACGGGTTCGCCGCGGCCCAGGTGTCGTAGTCGGCCTGCCAGGCCTGCTGGGCCGCCGCGCCGCGCTCGAGCGCCTTGCGGGTGTGCTCGATGACGGCCGGGTCGACGTCGAAGGACTTGTCCGGGTCGAAGCCGAGCGCCTTCTTCACCGCGGCGACTTCGTCGGGGCCGAGCGCCGCGCCGTGCACACCACCGGTGTTCATCTTGGAGGGAGCCGGGAAGCCGATGATGGTGCGCAAGATGATGATCGACGGCTTGTCGGTCACCGCCTTGGCCGCCTCGATGGCCGCCTCGATCGCCACCACGTCCTCGCCGCCCATGACGGTCTGCACGTGCCAGCCGTAGGCCTCGTAGCGCGCGGCCACGTCCTCGGTGAAGGCGATGTCGGTGTTGTCCTCGATGGAGATCTCGTTGTCGTCGTAGATCAGCACGAGGTTGCCCAGCTGCTGGGTACCCGCGATCGAGGACGCCTCGGCCGTGACACCTTCCTGCATGTCACCGTCGGAGGCGATGACGAAGATGTGGTGGTCGAACGGGCTGGCGCCTTCCGGGGCGTCGGGGTCGAACAGGCCGCGCTCGCGCCGGGCCGCCATCGCCATGCCGACCGCCGAGGCCAGACCCTGGCCGAGCGGGCCGGTGGTGATCTCGACACCGTCGGTGTGCCGGAACTCGGGGTGACCCGGGGTCAACGAATCCCACTGGCGCAGCTGCTCGAGGTCGGACAGCTCGAGGCCGAAACCGGCCAGGTACAGCTGGATGTAGAGGGTGAGGCTGGAATGCCCACACGAGAGCACGAAGCGGTCGCGGCCGGACCAGCTCGGGTCGGCCGGGTTGTGGCGCATGACGCGCTGGAAGAGGCTGTAGGCGACGGGGGCGAGGCTCATCGCGGTGCCCGGGTGACCGTTGCCCGCCTTCTGCACCGCGTCGGCGGCGAGAACACGGGCGGTATCGACGGCCTTGGTGTCCAGGTCCGTCCAGTCGCTGGGATAGTTCCGCTGAGTGAGGGCGCGAATGTCGTCTGTGACTGACACGACCGTGGTTCTCCTGACCTAGGTTTCGTCGACGGCGAGTAGATGGCAGCGGCGATGGTGTCGTACTGGACCGCACGCGGCCGGGGGTGCGTACCGATGTACAGGAATACCCTAGAGGTGCTGTTCCACCTGATCGGCGCGAACCCTGAGTGTGAGTCTAGTTGCCCATGCCGCGATCACGCCGGGGGTCGTCCCCGGGAATCGGCGCGGCGCGCGGCACGTCGTTCACCTGCGTGTCGGTACCGGTTCACCGCCGGACGGGCCGCGCGACCGGGTGACGGCGCCCACGGTGGCAGGGGCCTGGCGTGGAGCGGCACCGTCACCCGTCTACCATCGTCTGTAGTAGTGGCCGCGCCGCAGCCGCGCGCTGCTCGTTCCAATGCCGGATGCGAAGCACAGCGTGCGAGGAGAAACAGTGCGGATCGGTAACCAGCCGGGTAGTAGCGGTGCGCACGATTCCTCGACGGCTCTCGCCGATCGTCTGGCGGGCGACAGCGTGTTCGCCCGGGTCGTGCGTAAGCCGCTGGCCTACATCGCGCTCACCAAACCGCGAGTCATCGAGCTCCTGCTCGTCGCGACCATCCCGACCATGCTCCTGGCCGATCGTGGCAATGTCGATATCCGGCTGATCCTGGTCACCCTGTTCGGTGGCTGGATGGGCGCGGCCAGCGCCAATACCCTCAACTGTGTGGTCGACGCCGACATCGACAAGGTGATGAAGCGGACCGCGCGCCGTCCGCTGGCCCGCGACGCGGTGCCCACCTCGCACGCGCTGGTCTTCGGCCTGGCGCTCGGCGCGATCTCCTTCGCCTGGCTGTGGTGGCAGGCCAACTTGCTCAGCGGCGTGCTCGTGGTCGCGACCATTCTGTTCTACGTTTTCGTCTACACCAAGGGCCTCAAGCGCCGGACCTCGCAGAACGTGGTGTGGGGTGGAGCGGCCGGCTGTATGCCCGCCTTGGTCGGCTGGTCGGCGGTCACCGGGAACGTCGGCTGGCCCGCGATCGTGCTGTTCGCGGTCATCTTCTTCTGGACGCCGCCGCACACCTGGGCGCTGGCCATGCGCTACAAGGAGGACTACCGCGCGGCGGGTGTGCCGATGCTGCCGGTGGTCGCCACCGAGCAGGTCGTCACCAAGCAGATCGTCATCTACACCTGGCTGACCGTGCTGGCCACCCTCGCCCTCGTCCCCGCGACCGGTGTGATCTACGCGGCCGTCGCATTGGTCGCCGGTGCCTGGTTCCTGCTGATGGCGCACCAGCTGTACGCGGGTGTGCGACGGGGTGAATCGGTGAAGCCGCTGCGACTGTTCCTGCAGTCCAACAACTATCTGGCCGTAGTGTTCTGCGGTCTGGCCGTCGACTCGGTGCTCGGCTGGACCACGCTGGGCAGCATCGTCGGTCTGTAATTCTCGCGCACTCGAACCGGCGGCCGGGCAGTGATTGCCCGGCCGCCGGTTTCGCGTCTACGGCAGCAGGACGATCGAACCGGTGGTCTTGCGGGCGGCGAGGTCGCGGTGGGCGTCGGCGGCGTCGGCGAGCGGGTAGGTGGCGCCGATCCGGAGTTTCAGCGTGCCCGCCGCGATGGCGTCGAAGATATCGGTTGCGCGCCAGAGGAATTCGGCACGATCGCGGGTGTAGGCACCCAGCGACGGGCGCGTCAGCCACAGCGAACCGGCCGGATTGAGGCGCTGCGGATCGAACGGCGGTACGGGACCGCTGGCAGCGCCGAACAGGGCGAGGGTGCCGCGCACCCGGAGCGAGGCGAGGCTCGCTTCGAAGGTGCTCGCGCCGACGCCGTCGTAGACGGCCGCCACGCCCTGGCCGTCGGTGAGTTCGCGGACCCGGGCGGCGAGGTCGTCGTCGTAGCGCAGGACCTCGGCGGCGCCCGCTTCGCGGGAGAGCTTCTCCTTGGCATCCGTCGAGACCGTGGTGATGACGCGCGCGCCCTTGGCGGCGGCCAGCTGAGTGAGCAGCAGACCGACCCCGCCCGCGCCAGCGTGGACGAGGACCGGGTCGCCGGGTTCGGGGGTGAAGACCGATTCGACCAGGTAGTGCGCGGTCATGCCCTGCAGCAGCGCTGCCGCGGCGACGGCCGGTTCCACGCCCTCGGGCACCTTCACCGCCACCGCCTCGTCGACGGCCACCTTCTCGGCGTAACTGCCCGGTGCGGCCGCCCACGCCACCCGGTCGCCGACGGCGAACTCGGTGACCTCGGCGCCGACCTCGGCGACCACGCCGGTGCCCTCGGAGCCCGGGACATAGGGCGTGGCCTGCGGATACAACCCGGTGCGGAAGTAGATGTCGATGTAGTTGACACCCACACCCTGGGTGTCGACCAGCAGTTGTTTCGGGCCGATTCGCGGGTCGTCCACCTCCACCGACCGCAGAACCTCGGGACCGCCGTGCTCGGAAACCTGAATCGCGCGCATGAGTCTCCTTTGTACACCCCGTGTTCGGTGTCACTCGGGGGTGGACGCGAAACTACCGACCGGTAAACTCTCGCCCATGAGTACAACCGCCGCGCCCGAGGCCGTGAAGGTGCCTGCCGAGGTCGAGAAGTCCATCGCGAAGTTCGTCGCCGAGCACGGCGGTTCGGGCACGGCCGTGCTGCAGTACCTGGGCGAGCAGGGTGTGCGCATCACCCTCGTCGGCGAGGACGGCGTCCTCGGCGACCGTGTGGTGGCCGATCTGGCGACCGCCAAGGCCGTCGTCGAGCGCGTCGACGGGCTCACCGAGACCGAAGAGTGGGACCGCGAGCTGGTCTCCAAGGTCACCCCGGCCAAGGGGCACTGGGCGAAGATGGCGGGCTGGGTCGCTCGCTCGACCAAGTTCCCCAAGGCCCGCAACGCGAACGTCTTCCCCGGAGCCTGATCCCGGACCGCCGCGATCCAAGCTTTCAGCCGGTCGCCGCAGCACTCACGATGTGAGGCTGCGGCGACCGCGTGCTTTTCGTACCCGGAAGTCGGTGGTCAGTGCGTCGCCGCAGCGGACACAGCGGGGGCGTCGACGGTCTCTCTGGTGCGCAGGGATGCCCACAGGGCAGCGGTGGCAGCGGTGCAAGCCGCGGCGCCGCCGACGTGGATGGCGACCAGGGCGGCGGGGACGTCGGTGAAGTACTGGACGACACCGACCAGCGCCTGGGACAGGACGATCCCGAGCAGCACGAACAGCCGCTTGCGGATGGCGGGGGTGATGCCGACGGCGTAGAGGCCGAAGGCCAGGCCGATGAGCAGGGCGAGATAGCCGATGAGCAGCTGCGAGTGCAGGTGCACCAGGGTGACGATCTCGACCTCGAGGCGTGCCACCGGGCGGTCGATGCTCTTGTCACCGGCGTGCGGTCCGGCGGCGGTGACCAGCGTGCCCGCGATCAGCACACCAGCCAGCGCCACGCCGCTCAGCGCGGTGAGCCAGCGCAGGGGAGCGGGTACCTGCACGGTGTCGATACCGTCGTCGGGCTGACCGATCTTCGCGTACAGCACCACCGCCAGCCACACCATCACCATCGAGGCGAGCAGGTGCACGGCCACGGTCCACCACAGCAGGCCGGTGCGCACGGTGATGCCGCCGATGATCGCCTGCACGACGGTGCCGCCGGGCATCAGCCAGGCGTAGACGAGGACTTCCTTGCGACGGCGAGCCCGGACGACGGCCAGCACGATCAGCGCCGCGCACAGCGTCACCACGAAGGTGAGCAGCCGGTTGCCGAATTCGACGGTCTGGTGCAGCACCGGCACCTCCGACACCCCGACGGGGGTGAAGCTGCCGGGGAAGCACTGCGGCCAGGTTGGGCAGCCGAGACCGGACGCGGTGACGCGCACGATCGCGCCGGTCACCGAGATTCCGGCCTGGCTCAGAATCACCGCGAGGGCGATGAGCCGCTGGGTCCGCAGCGAGGGGAGTGGCAGCCGGTCGACGAGGCCGAGGAAGGCGCGATACAGCACGTCACGATGGTACTGGCAGCCGATTCCCGCTCGATACCCGGGCTACTACAGTGCGTCGTTGGTCACGTCAGCTGAAGCGGAACAGCCGGTTGGCCAGTGACCCGCACACCACGCCCCACGCCGCGAGTACCGCGACGCCGAACCAGTCGATCGAACCGGCCAGCGCCGCTTCCAGGGCGTAGGCCAGTGCGCCGGAGGGAACCAGGCGCGCGATCACCGTCAGCGCGGCGGGCACCGTGTCGACCAGGACGAGACTGGCGACACCGAGCATGACGAACCACAGGATATTGGCCAGGGCCAGCACGATCTCGGCCTTGAGCGTGCCGCCGAGCAGCAGACCCATCGCCGCGAAGGTCGCCGTGCCGAGCGCGATCACCAGCGCGCCGAGGGCCAGCCCGCCCGCACCGGGACGCCACCCGAGCGCCATCCCGATCGCCCCGAGCAGCACCGCCTGCAGCACCACCACGATCAGCACGGCGGCACACTTGCCCGCGATCACACCCCAGCGCGGCAGAGGGGTGGCGCCGAGCCGTTTGAGGGCGCCGTAGCGGCGGTCGAAGCCCACCGCGATGGCCTGACCGGTGAACGCGGTCGACATCACCGCCGTCATCATCACCATCGGCACGACCCGGTTCACGCGGTCGGCACCCAGATCGCCGAACGGCAGCAGGGTCAGCCCGATCAGCAGGGTGATCGGGATGAACATGGTGAGCAGCAGCTGTTCGCCGTTGCGCAGCAACAGTTTCAGCTCGAGCGTGGTCTGCGCGACGAGCATCGCGGCGCGCGAGGCGGGGCGCGGGTCGGGGGTGAAGGTGCCGGGCTGGAACCGGCTCACGGTCTCGGTCATCCGCGCAGGTCCCGTCCGGTGAGTTCGAGGAAGACGTCTTCGAGGCGTCGCTGATCGATGCGGATATCGGTGGCGAGCACGTCCATGCGCGCGCACCAGGCAGTGACCGTCGCCAGTACCTGCGGGGTGATCTCGCCTTCGACCAGATAGGTGCCCGGCGTGGTCTCGTGTGGCGAGAACCCTTCGGGCAGAGCCGATTTCAGCAGTTCGATATCAAGTTTCGGTGGGGCGCAGAACCGTAGCTGGCCGGCGGCGCCGTGCGCGGTGACCTCGGCGGGGGTGCCCTGGGCGACGATCTCACCGTGGTCGATGATGACGAGCTGGTCGGCGAGCTGTTCGGCCTCGTCCATCATGTGCGTGGTGAGCACGACGCTCACCCCGTCGCGGCGCAGGGCATCGATCAGTTCCCACACGATCAGCCTGGCCTGGGCGTCCAGACCGGCCGTCGGTTCGTCGAGGAACACGATCTCCGGCCTGCCGACCAGGGCGCAGGCCAGGGCGAGGCGCTGCTGCTGACCGCCCGAGAGGCGCCGGTAGGGGGTGCGGCGGTTGTCCTGCAGGCCGAGGGTGCGCAGCAGCCAGTCGGGGTCGATGGGGTCGGCGGAATAGGCGGCGACCAGGTCGAGCATCTCGCCCGCGCGGGCGCCGGGGTAGGCGCCGCCGCCCTGCAACATCACGCCGATGCGTGGCCGCAGCTGTTCGGAGTCGGCGATCGGGTCGAGACCGAGCACGCGGACCGTGCCCGCGTCGGGGCGCACGAAGCCCTCGCACATCTCGACGGTGGTGGTCTTACCGGCGCCGTTGGGGCCGAGCAGCGCGAAAACCTGTGCCTGCTCCACGTCGAAACGCAGGCCGTCGACCGCGGTGGTGTCGCCGTAGCGCTTGACCACGCCGTCGACGCTAACGGCGGGTCCCGGGCTTCTCGTCACGATGTGACACGGTAAGCCGTGGCCTCCTGTGACGGAGCCGACACCCCCGCCTGGGCCCGCCACGGCAGGGTGTGCCGGGTGAGGACGTAGAACAGCGCGAAGCACACCGCGGCCGCCAGGGCGGCGCCGATGATCTGGAAGACCTGGAATTCGGCACCACGCGGCATGACGAGCATCGACACCACCGCCGAGAACGCCACGGCGGGCACGCGGAACACCGGTTGCGTGGCCCAGGCGGCGAGCGGGACGATCGCCCACAGCAGGTACCAGGGCTGGACCACCGGGAACAGCAGCACGATCGCACCGAGCGACACACCGAGCGCGCCAACCGGATGCAGGCGGCCGGTGCCGGTCGCCACCAGCATCCGCACCGTCACATAGCCCGCGACGAGCCCCGCGATGGGCCGGGTGATCGACAGCAGTGCCGTGGTGTGGTCGCCGAGCCCGAGCAGCACCCCGCCGAAACCGGTGATGACACCGATCACCGTCGGCAGCGACATCCAGCTGCGCACCGCGTTGGCGACGCTGAGGGTGAACACCCACCCGAAGCCGAGCCCGCTGGCCCAGCTCACGAAAAGTGTTGTCGCTCCGGCGATCACCCCCAGCAGGGCGGCGGCCTTGACGACGGCGAGCAGGCTGCCGCCCCAGCGCCGGGCCAGCGCCATCCCGACGAAGCCGAGCGCGATGATGGAGGTGAACTTGATCGACGACGACAGCGTGATCACCACCGCGCCGCCGATCAGCAGGGCGTAGCCGCGGGCGTCCAGTGATGGCATGGCACCGTTGAGGCTGTCGCGCCGTCCGCCGTCGCCGTAGATGGCGCGCAGCGTGAGCTCCATGCCCGCCAGCATCAGACCGATCATCAGCGCGTCGTTGTGCACGCCGCCGACCAGGTGGAACAGCACGAGCGGGTTGGCCGCGCCGAGCCACAGCGCGCTCACCGGCGCCACCCCGCAGCGCACCGAGAGCCGGGGCAGCGCCCACACGATCAAGGCGACGCCCGCGAGCGCGAGCAACCGGTGCACCCACACGCCCGCGATGATGTTGTCGCCGGTCAGCTCGGCGATACCGCGCCCGATCCACAGGAAGAGCGGGCCGTAGGGCGCCGGTGTGTCACGCCAGATGGTCGGCACATTGTTGGTGAGAACGTTGTCGATCCCGAGCCCGGCGACGGGCCCTTCGGCGTACGGGTCGATGCCGCGCGCGGCGATCTCGCTCTGGGCCAGGTAGGAGTAGACGTCGTTGCTGAACATCGGCGGTGCCACCGACAGCGGGATGATCCACAGCAGCAGTGTCCGGTCGAGCTGGGACCGGGTGAGCCGGTGCAATGGCGATCCGGCCAGGCCGCCGATCGCGAAGCGGCCCAACAGCAACCAGGCCCCGATCACCAGCACGGTGCCGAACATGCACATCGCCAGCGACCCGGTGTGCGCGCGGGCGAAGATGCCGAGCACCCGTACACCGGAGACCGGATTCTGGTGCACGGGCTGCGCGCCGATACCGAGCGCGGCGATGGCCATCAGCACGGCACCGGTGGCGCCCATCAACCGGATGCGGTCCAGCTGGGCGCGTTCGCGTTTGTCGAGGCCGGGGACCTCGGTCTCGTCGCGGTGCAGGGCCGCGACGGTGTGATCGGGCGCGGGCACGTCGAAGCCGAGGGCTCGCCGCCCGAACGCCAGTGTCTTGCGCGCCGCGCCCTCCAGTACCGCCACGGGGTCGAAGCCTAGTGCGCCCGGCCGTGATCGTTGTGGCACCGGTCGGCGTCGCCGCCCCGACCTGCGCGAATCAGGCGGGACCGACGAACACCGGGTCGGTGCGTACCCAGAGCGCGGCCGCGACGATGACGACCAGACAGATCACCGCGACCAGGCCCATCGCCACCCAGCCGATGCGCTGCGCCGACCGCAGGTCCCGCGCCGACAGCCAGCCGGGAACGAACAGGATGCCCAGCGCGCTGAGCGTGCCCGCCGCCAGTCCACCGAGGTGACCCCACAGCGAGATCCCCGGCAGCGAGAAGCTGATGAGCACGTTGACGCCGATCACCACCAGCATCGGAGTCGGGCTCTGCCGCAAGCGGATCAGCGTCACCGTCACGGCGCCGAACAGGCCGTACACCGCGCCCGACGCGCCCGCGGTCATGGTGTACGGATCCGACAGCGCCATCACCGCCGCCGAACCGCCGAGCAGCGAGACCAGATACAGGCAGCCGTAGGTGACCCGGCCGAGCACCTGCTCGAGGTCGCGGCCGACGACGTAGAGCGCGAACATGTTGACCAGCAGATGGATCGCGCCGTAGTGCAGGAACCCCGAACCGAGCACCCGCCACCACTCACCGTCGGCGACCAGCAGCGGGACCAGCACGAACTCGCCGAACACCGACGAACCCCGATGGTTCTGCATCGGGTTGCCCGCCTGCGCGGCGGTCACCAGGTAGACCAGGACATTGATCGCGATCAGCCCGTAGGTCACCATCGGTACCGGCGACGCGCCTGCCCGGGCGCCCGCGACGGTGCGCACCTGCCGCACGTCGCGCTGACCCTGCCGCACGCAGTCCACGCAGTGCTGGCCGACGGCGGCCGAGCGGAGGCATTCGGGGCAGGCGGGGCGGCCGCAGCGCGTACACGCGAGGCCGGTCGGCCGGTCTGGGTGGCGGACGCACGTCTGTGCGGGCGGGTGTGACACATGGTCATCGTGCCATGAGTCACCGACACGAGCCGGGCTGTGAGAACGTCGTCGGTCGGCGGCTCGCCCACGGTTCCCGGCGACGGCAGACCATCTGCACCTCGGCGAGGCGCACGGGTCGGCATAGGGGTGCGGCGGTCCGGTGGGCGTGTCCGGTTTCGACCGGCCCGGCCGGGCTATGCGCTCCCCATGACGTCTCTGTGGTTGAACAACGCCGAAGTCCCCGCCCGGTTACGGCTGACCCCCGGTTCGCACTTCGACACCGTCGTCCTCGGCGCGGGCATCGTCGGGTTGACGACCGCGCTGCTGTTGGCCGAGCGCGGCCGCGAGGTGGCGGTGATCGAGGCGAAACGGGTCGGCGCGGGCACCACGGCCGCGTCGACGGCGAAAGTCTCGCTCCTGCAGGGCACCCGGGCCCAGACCATCGCCCGCAGGCACGGCATCGCGACCCTCTCGCGCTACGTCGCCGCCAATCTCGACGGCTTCGACTGGCTGCTGGATTTCTGCGCCGGACGCGACCTCGCCGTCGAGCGCGTGGCCGCCTACACCTATGCCCAGAACGAATCCGAGATGTCCGCCGTCCGAGCGGAATTCGAGGCGACGCGGTCGGCCGGACTGCCCACCGACCTGGTCGACGACGTCGACGTTCCGTTCCCGCTCCACGGTGCCGTGCGGCTGCGCGAACAGGCCCAGCTCAACCCGATGGCCTTCCTGGCCGCCCTCGCCGCCGAAGTCGAAACCCAGGGCGGGTCGATCTTCGAATCGACGCGCGCACAACGGCTTCGCCACCACGACGGCCGGGTGGTGATCGGTACCGAACACGGCGAGGTGGATGCGAACAACGTCGTCGTCGCGACCGGAACACCGATCTTCGACCGGGGCGGCTACTTCGCCCGCGTCACCGCCCAGCGCTCCTATCTGGCCGCGTTCAAGGTGCCAGGGCCGATGCCGGAGGAGATGTACATCAGTGCGGGACAACCGATCCGGTCGCTGCGCCGCTACCCGGCCGACGACGTGCTCCTGGTCGGTGGCAGCGGCCACGAGGTGGGCCGCGAGGATTCCGCGGAGGCCCACGTGCAAGACCTGCTCGACTGGACCGGCCGGTGGTTCCCGGGCGCGGAACTGCTGCACCGCTGGTCGGCGCAGGATTACCACCCCGTGGGCGAACTTCCCTACGTCGGCCCGCTCGTTCCCGGTCGCGAGGAAGTCCTCGTCGCCACTGGGTTCGCCAAGTGGGGTTTCACCAACGGCGCCGCCGCCGCACTCGCCCTCGCGGGCCGCATCACCGGCGACACGCCGAAATGGGCCGACACCCTCTCCGCCTGGCGGCTCGGCGAAGTCGCCTCCCTCCCGGCGGGCGCCCGCGTCAACGCGACCGTCGCCCGCTACCTGTCCACCGGCTGGCTGCACCTGCTCGGCGCCGACGAGCACAGCATTCCCCCGGAGGGCTGCGGCCGCGTCGAACGCCACGGGCTGCATCCCACCGCCGTCTCCACCGTCGACGGCGTCACCACCGAGATCTCCGCGATCTGCCCGCACCTGGGCGGCATCCTCCACTGGAACGACGCCGAACGCACCTGGGACTGCCCCCTGCACGGCTCCCGCTTCGAACCCGACGGCGCCGTCATCGAAGGCCCGGCCACCCACCCCCTCTCTCCCCGCTGAGCTGGACAACCGATCACCACGCTCTGGTGGCGACGTCTCGCGAGAGCCTCCCGCCACCAGAGCGTGGTGTTCGAGTGCCCAGGTCGGGTATGCGCTGGTCTCGGGATTGCTCGCCGGGGCGTGCGGAGATCTGCCGGGTGTGCGATGAGTCACCTCGCGGTCGGTGAACGGGTCCGCGGGTAGGGGCCGCACCTGGGGTTTTACGAAGGCCGTGCGGTGGTGTGACGTCTTCGCCGCAGGTCAGGGTGCCCTTGGCAAGGTGACCCTTATTAGATTTAGGGAAGTAATTCCGCCACACTGGTGTTGTGAAAACCGTGGGTTTGCGGACAGGCGTGGAAGGGACCGGTCGTAAGACGACCGGCACCCGGTCGTCTGCTGTGCCCGCGCACGAGGGGCAGACCCGGGCGGCCATCGTCCAGTTGCTGCTCGAGCAGGGTCCGATCACCGCCACCGCCATCAGTGCCGAACTCGGGCTCGCGCCCGCGGGAGTGCGCAGGCACCTCGACGCGCTGATCGACGCAGGTCAGGCGCGTGCGAGCCAGTCGGCGCCGTGGCAGCAGAAGGGGCGCGGCAGGCCAGCCAAGCAATACCAGCTCACCGCGGCCGGACGTGGCAACCTCGGCCACGCCTACGACGACCTGGCAGGCGCCGCGATTCGTCAGCTCGGTGAGATCGGTGGCGACGAGGCGATCAGCGAGTTCGCCCGCAAACGGGTGCGCACGATCGTCGACGGCATCGAGCCGGTCGCCGAGCACAGCGCCCCCGTGATCGAGGCCAAGGTCGAGGAGATCGCCGAGGCGTTCGCCGACGCCGGTTTCGCCGCGACCACCCGCCAGGTGGGTGCCGGTGTGCAGATCTGCCAGCATCATTGCCCGGTGGCCCACGTGGCCGAGGAGTTCCCGCAGCTGTGCGCCGCCGAACTGGACGCTTTCCGCGACCTGCTCGGCACCCACGTGCAGCGACTTGCGACGATCGCCAACGGCGATTGCGCCTGCACCACCCATGTGCCGCTGGTCGCGGTGCCGAAAATCCCATCCGCCGCACAGCCCGCGGCGGGACGAACGAACGACTCCGGAAGGAGTGCCGAATGACGACGACCACCGACCAGGTGCAACCGCTGACCCAGGACGAGACCATCGCCTCGCTGGGTAACTACGGTTACGGCTGGGCCGATTCGGATGTGGCCGGTGCCAGTGCGCAACGCGGCCTGTCGGAGGCTGTCGTTCGCGACATCTCGGCCAAGAAGAGCGAGCCGGAGTGGATGCTCGACATCCGTCTCAAGGCCCTGCGCATCTTCGATCGCAAGCCCATGCCGAACTGGGGTTCCAACCTCGACGGCATCGACTTCGACAACATCAAGTACTTCGTCCGCTCCTCGGAGAAGCAGGCCGAGAGCTGGGAAGACCTGCCCGAGGACATCAAGAACACTTACGACAAGCTGGGTATCCCCGAGGCCGAGAAGCAGCGTCTCGTGTCCGGTGTCGCCGCGCAGTACGAGTCCGAGGTCGTCTACCACTCCATCCGCGAGGACCTGGAGAAGCAGGGCGTCATCTTCCTCGACACCGACACCGCGCTCAAGGAGCACCCGGAGATCTTCCAGGAGTACTTCGGCTCGGTGATCCCCGCCGGTGACAACAAGTTCTCCGCGCTCAACACCGCCGTGTGGTCGGGTGGCTCGTTCATCTACGTGCCGCCGGGCGTGCACGTCGACATCCCGTTGCAGGCCTACTTCCGGATCAACACCGAGAACATGGGCCAGTTCGAGCGGACGCTGATCATCGTCGACGAGGACGCCTACGTCCACTACGTCGAGGGCTGCACCGCGCCGATCTACAAGTCCGACTCGCTGCACTCCGCGGTCGTCGAGATCATCGTGAAGAAGGGCGGCCGCTGCCGCTACACGACCATCCAGAACTGGTCCAACAACGTCTACAACCTGGTCACCAAGCGGGCCAAGGCCGAGGCGGGCGCCACCATGGAGTGGGTCGACGGCAACATCGGCTCCAAGGTCACCATGAAGTACCCGGCGGTCTGGATGACCGGTGAGCACGCGCACGGCGAGGTCCTCTCCGTTGCGTTCGCCGGCCCCGGCCAGCACCAGGACACCGGCGCCAAGATGCTGCACCTGGCCCCGCACACCTCCTCGACCATCGTGTCGAAGTCGGTGGCGCGTGGCGGCGGTCGCGCGTCGTACCGCGGTCTGGTCCAGGTCAACAAGGGTGCCAACGGCTCCAAGTCGACCGTGAAGTGTGACGCGCTGCTGGTCGACACGATCAGCCGCTCCGACACCTACCCCTACGTCGACATCCGCGAGGACGACGTGACCATGGGCCACGAGGCCACGGTCTCCAAGGTGTCCGAGGATCAGCTGTTCTACCTGATGAGCCGCGGTCTCACCGAGGACGAGGCGATGGCCATGGTGGTGCGCGGCTTCGTGGAGCCCATCGCCAAGGAACTGCCGATGGAATACGCACTGGAACTGAACCGGCTCATCGAGCTGCAGATGGAAGGGGCCGTGGGCTGATGTCGACGCTCGAGACGCCGACCCAGAATCCGGGCGCGGGCGCCGCGGTCAACAAGGGCGAGGTCTTCACCTCGTTCGACGTGGACGCATTCGAGATCCCGTCGGGTCGTGACGAGGCGTGGCGGTTCACCCCGCTGCGTCGGCTGCGCGGCCTGCACGACGGTACGGCCGTGCGTGACGGTCAGGCCACTGTCGAGGTGAGCGAAGTCGCCGGTGTCACCGTGGAAACGGTCGACCGCACCGACGCCCGGCTCGGTCAGGCCGGTACCCCGGCCGATCGCGTTGCCGCCCAGGCCTATTCGGGCTTCGAGACGGCCACGGTCATCACCGTGGGCAAGGAGACCGAGGTTTCCGACCCCGTCACCGTGACCGTCACCGGTCCGGGTGAGGGCAAGACCGCCTACGGTCACCTGCAGATCCGGCTGGACAACTTCGCCGTCGCCACGATCGTGCTCGATCAGCGCGGCAGCGGAACCTACGCCGAGAACGTCGAATTCGTGCTCGGTGACAGCGCCAAGCTCACCGTCGTCGCCGTCCAGGAATGGGCCGACGACGCCGTGCACGTCACCGCGCATCACCTGAAGCTGGGTCGCGACGCGAACCTGCGGCACGTGTCGGCGACCCTCGGCGGCGACCTGGTCCGCCTGTCGGGCACCGTGCGCTACGCCGGTCCCGGCGGCGAGGCCGAACTGTTCGGCCTGTACTTCGCCGACGCGGGCCAGCACTTCGAGCAGCGGCTGCTGGTCGATCACGCCGAGCCCAACTGCAAGTCCAACGTGCTGTACAAGGGTGCGCTGCAGGGTGACCCGTCCTCGCCGAAGGGCGACGCCCGCACGGTCTGGATCGGCGATGTGCTGATCCGTGCCGCGGCCGAGGGCACCGACACCTACGAGGCGAACCGCAACCTGGTGCTCACCGACGGCGCCCGCGCCGATTCGGTGCCGAACCTGGAGATCGAGACCGGCGAGATCGCCGGTGCCGGACACGCCAGTGCCACCGGCCGCTTCGACGACGAGCAGCTGTTCTACCTGCGCGCTCGTGGCATTCCCGAGGATGTGGCCCGCCGCCTGGTCGTGCGCGGTTTCTTCTTCGAGATCATCCAGAAGGTCACGGTCCCCGAGGTCCGGGAGCGGCTCGAGGCGGCCATCGAGGCCGAACTCGCCACTGTCGGTATCTGACACCCACTTACTGCAACGAAGGATTCGAATTCGATGACCACCTTGGAAATCAAGGACCTGCACGCCGAGATCACCACGCCGGAGGGTGAGTCCAAGCAGATCCTCAACGGCGTGAACCTGACCGTTAAGTCGGGCGAGACGCACGCCATCATGGGCCCCAACGGCTCGGGCAAGTCCACGCTGTCCTACGTGATCGCGGGTCACCCCAAGTACACCGTCACCCAGGGCACCATCACCCTCGACGGCGAGAACGTCCTCGACATGTCGGTCGACGAGCGCGCCCGCGCCGGCCTGTTCCTGGCCATGCAGTACCCGGTCGAGGTCCCCGGTGTCTCGATGTCGAACTTCCTGCGCACCGCCGCCACCGCCGTGCGCGGTGAGGCGCCGAAGCTGCGCACCTGGGTCAAGGAAGTCAAGGAGTCGATGAAGGAACTCGACATCGACTCGGCTTTCGCCGACCGCTCGGTGAACGAGGGCTTCTCCGGTGGCGAGAAGAAGCGCCACGAGGTCCTGCAGCTCGGTCTGCTCAAGCCGAAGATCGCGATCCTCGACGAGACCGACTCCGGCCTCGACGTCGACGCGCTGCGCATCGTCTCCGACGGCGTGAACCGCTACAAGGAGCGCGAGGACGGTGGCGTCCTGCTGATCACGCACTACACCCGCATCCTGCGCTACATCAAGCCCGACTTCGTGCACGTGTTCGTCAACGGCCGCATCGTGGCCGAGGGTGGCTCCGAGCTGGCCGAGGAACTCGACGCGAACGGGTACGTGCGCTTCACCTCCGCGACCACTGGAGCCTGACAACCATGACCGCTGTGTCCGTCTCGGGGTCGGCCCTCGACGTGGCCCGCATCCGGGCCGACTTCCCCATCCTGCACCGCACGGTGCGGGACGGGAAACCGTTGGTGTACCTGGATTCCGGTGCCACCTCGCAGCGCCCGCTGCAGGTGCTCGACGCCGAGCGCGACTTCCTGCTCACCCGCAACTCGGCGGTGCACCGCGGTGCGCACCAGCTCGCCGAGGAGGCCACCGACTCCTATGAGGACGCGCGGGAGGTCATCGCGCGCTTCGTCGGTGCCGACGCGGGCGAGATCGTGTTCACCAAGAACGCGACCGAGTCGCTGAACCTGGTGGCCAACGCCTTCGGTGACGACCGGTTTCCGCACAAGGTCGGACCCGGCGACGAGATCGTGATCACCGAGCTCGAACACCACGCGAATCTCGTTCCGTGGCAGGAACTCGCGCGTCGCACCGGTGCCACGCTCAAGTGGTACGGGGTCACCGACGACGGACGCATCGACCTGGACTCGCTCGAACTGTCGCCCGCGACGAAGGTTCTCGCGTTCACCCACCAGTCCAACGTCACCGGTGCGGTTGCTCCGGTTGCCGAATTGGTCCGGCGGGCAAAGGAAGTCGGCGCGCTGGTCGTGCTCGACGCCTGCCAGTCGGTGCCGCACCTCGGGGTCGACTTCCGTGAGCTCGGCGTCGATTTCGCCGCGTTCTCCGGTCACAAGATGTTCGGCCCGATGGGGGTGGGTGGCCTGTACGGCCGTCGGGCGCTGCTCGAGGAGACCCCGCCGTACATCACGGGCGGGTCGATGATCGAGACCGTCACCATGGAGAAGACCACCTACGCGCCGCCGCCGCAGCGCTTCGAGGCGGGCACCCCGATGACCTCGCAGGTCGTCGGTCTGGCCGCCGCGGTGCGGTATCTCGAGGATCTCGGCATGGACGCGATCGCCGCGCACGAACACGCGCTCACCGGTGCCGCGCTCGAGGGTCTGGGCGCCATCGAGGGTGTGCGCATCATCGGGCCCACCGAGAACGTGGATCGCGGTGGCGCGGTGTCGTTCGTCGTCGACGGGGTACACGCCCACGACGTGGGCCAGATCCTCGACGACCAGGGTGTCGCCATCCGGGTCGGGCACCACTGCGCGTGGCCGCTGCACCGACGCTTCGGTGTCGCCGCGACCGCGCGGGCGTCCTTCGCCGCCTACAACACGCTCGACGAGGTCGACGCACTGGTCACGGCCGTGCGGAAGGCTCAGACCTTCTTCGGAGTTGCATAGAACATGCGCATGGAGCAGATGTACCAGGAAGTGATCCTGGACCACTACAAGCACCCGCACCACCGCGGGCTGCGGGAACCGTTCGGTGCCCAGGTGCACCACGTGAACCCGACCTGCGGTGACGAGGTGACCCTGCGCGTGCACATCGACGACGCGGGCGAGGTCGCCGATGTCTCCTACGACGGTCAGGGCTGCTCGATCAGCCAGGCCGCCACCTCGATCCTCACCGATCAGGTGATCGGACTGCCGGTGCAGCAGGCGCTGAAGGTGGTCGACTCCTACAGCGAGATGATCTCGAGCCGCGGCACCGTCGAGGGCGACGAGGACATGATCGGCGACGGTATCGCGCTCGCCGGTGTCGCCAAGTACCCCGCGCGCGTGAAGTGCGCACTGCTGGGGTGGATGGCGTTCAAGGACGCCGTCGTGCAGATCGCCTCGGCCGAAGATGCCAAGCCTGCCATGGGAAATGGGGATGCGTGATGAGTGAGACCAAGGCTGACGAAGCCACGACCGAAACCGCCGCGCCCACTCCCGAAGCGGAGTTGACGCCCGAGCAGATCCAGCACATCGCCGATCTGGAAGAGGCCATGCGCGATGTGGTCGACCCCGAACTCGGGATCAATGTCGTCGACCTCGGCCTCGTGTACGGCATGTCCGTCGACGACGCCAACATCTGCACCCTCGACATGACGCTCACCTCGGCGGCCTGCCCGCTGACCGACGTCATCGAGGACCAGTCCCGCAACGCCCTGGTGCGCAGCGGCCTGGTCGAGGACCTGAAGATCAACTGGGTCTGGATGCCCCCGTGGGGTCCCGACAAGATCACCGACGACGGCCGCGAACAGCTGCGCGCCCTCGGATTCACGGTCTAGACAACACTTTTCGCCGCAGGCCCGGACCCCGCGTGGGTGCCGGGCCTGCGGCGTTTTCGCATCCGCGTTCAAACGTGAAGTGCGTCACTCCGATTGGCGGACGGTGGTCCGAAATGGTCCACTTGTCGGTTCCGCGATCGCGGAACTGTTTGTCAGAGGAGAACTTTCGAATGAGTTTCATGGGTAAGGCCGGCTTCGCCGTCGCGGCGCTCGGTCTTGCGGCCGGTTCGGTGTTCGGCGCCGGTACCGCGAACGCGCAGAGCATGTTCGGCGCGATCGCTTTCAGTACGACCGATTGGACCTACGGGTCGAGCAGCAGCTGGCCGAGCGAGCAAGAGGCGCGCGAGCAGGCGATCGCGAGCTGCGGCACCAACGGCGCCGCCGACTGCAAGGTCATGATCTCGTGGGCGAACGGCTGCGGCACACTGGTCGTCAGCGACGACGGCGTGGCGGCGGCCTCGGGGCGCACCGCGGCCGAGGCGACGCGCGCGGCGTTCGAGCGACTCTCCGAGCTCACCCCGACCGCCCAGCTCGCGAACTTCGGGTCCTCGGACCTGAGTGGTGCCAAGGTCGCCCGCGTGGTCTGCACCGCCAACGCGCGCTGATCGACGCAACGACGCGGGCCCGGATCCTCTCTCAGGATCCGGGCCCGTCGTTTCTCCGTCGGTGATACACCGAAGCCGGTGATGTGAGATTTCGCGTTTCGGTTGGCCTTTCGCGCGAATTGCATGATGATCTGGAAAGTTCCGGACTTCCGGAACTGCTTCCAGAGGAGAACATTCGAATGAGTTTCATGAGTAAGGCCGGCTTCGCCGTTGTGGCACTCGGCCTTGCGGCCGGGTCGGTGTTCGGTGCCGGTTCGGCGAGCGCGGCGGGTGACCAGTGGGGCGCCATGGCCGTGGACGCCGACTGGTCGAACTACGGCCGTTCGGTCGACTACCCCACCCGCGCCGAGGCCGAGGCCGCCGCACTGGATCAGTGCGGCGCGGACGGCTGCGCCATCGAGGTGTCCTGGGTGAACGGCTGCCTGGCCCTGGTGGAGAACGAGCAGTACATCGCCTGGGGCAAGGGCTCGAACCGCGCCGAGGCCGAGCGGGAGGCCTACCTCGCGCTCACCGAGGGCACCCCGCAGAACCTGCTCGTCAACCTCGGCTCGTCGCAGATGGCAGGCGGCACCGTGATCGAAACGGTGTGCACCACCAACGCGAGCTGAACGCGATAGCAATCGGACCCGGATCTCGAGCGGATCCGGGTTCTTTTGCGTCGGTACCTTTACCCCTGGAGTTGGCTATTACCGAACTTTCGATGATGATCTGGAAGGTTCCGGACTTCCGGAACAGTTTCCAGAGGAGAACATTCGAATGAGTTTCATGAGTAAGGCCGGCTTCGCCGTTGTGGCACTCGGCCTTGCGGCCGGGTCGGTGCTCGGTGCCGGTTCGGCGAGCGCGGCGGGTGACCAGTGGGCGTCGGTCGCGTTGAGCGACAACGAGGCCATCTACGGCATCAGCGTGAACGAGGGCAGCGCCGAGGCCGCCATCGCCGCGGCGATCGCCGACTGCCACCTGGCCGACTGCAACGAGGTCATGACCTGGGCCAACGGCTGCGGCGTTCTGGTCCAGAGCAACGACGGCCTCGCGTGGGCGTCCGGCCCGACCCGGGCCGATGCCGAGCGCACGGCCTACGAGAGCCTGACCGAGCTGACCCCGACCGCCATGCTGGCCAACACCGGTTCGGCCAACCTGAGCGGCGCCCACGTCGTCGACGCGATCTGCACCGCCAACGCGCGCTGATCGATACCGAACACCGGGCCCGGATCCTCTCGTGGGATCCGGGCCCGTCGCGTTATCGGGCCGGTTCGGCCTCGAGCGCCGAGGCGATCCAGGCGCCGATCATGTCGGCGGTCTGGTCGATCACCACATCGCGGTCCAGGCCCTCGTCTTCCATTTCCACCGACCGCAGCGCCGTGGCGAAACCGGCGTTGAGCACTACGAACGCCATCGTGTCGATATCGATGGTCTTGGTCGGGCCGAGCAGGTGGATCAGATACAGCTTGATGATCATGCGCAGCCGCGGCTCGAACTCGGGGATACCGCTGCCGTAGAAGTGCAGATCGGCGACGAGTGCCCGGACCAGGGGCCCGTTGGCGACGAGGATCTGCACGGCGGTGCGGATCACCTCGGCCACCGAATCGCGCGGTGTCTTGTCCGCGGCGACGGTGAGGAACTTGCTGTATCGGTCCTCCACCTGCAGAAACAGGCTGTCGGTCAGCTCTTTCACGATCTCGTCGCGGTCGTTGAAATACCGGTAGAGCGTGCCGATGCTGATGCCCGCCTCGCTGGCGATCCGGTTGGTCGAGGTATTGCCGATGCCCCGGGTGCCGAAAAGGTGAGCGGATACCTCCAGAATGCGTGCCCGCGTCTCCCGTGCCCGATCCTGTTTCGGACGTTTGCGCTGCTTATCGGCTTGTGGGGGCATCGGTGCACCTCGCGGGAAAGAGGAGTAGAAGGTGAGCGGTTACTCACCCTACAGTCATGTCACGAAGAAGACCTCGGTGTCGGCCATCACGTTGGGACAGGTACCGGGGAAGCAGCACCGAACGGTGTGAACGAGGAGGAGTCGACGATGACGATCCCAGTGGACAGGGGGCTGACATCCACGCTGGTCACCCATTTCGTGAACAACGTGGCGACCTGCCGGACGTTGCCCGGTGACGCGATCTCCGGCGAGGTGACCTCGGTGACGAGGATGTGCCTCGAGATCTGCGCCGGGTTGCTCGACGGGCGCGACGAGGAGGCCAAGCTGCACCGGCTAGCGGTCGCGGCGTCGGGGTGGGCGCGCGAGGGCGTGCCCATCGACACGATCCTGCACGCGCTGCACGAGGGTTTCCGGATCGGTTTCGACGCGGCCTGCGCCGGGATGAGCCTGCCCGACGAGTTCCGCCGGCTGATCGCCATCTCGGATGTCCTGTGCACCACCGTGACTCGCGCCTACATCCGCGAGCACCGCGAGATCGCCGGTGAGCACCACACCGCCGTGCACACGCTCACCTCCGCCCTGCTCGCCGGGCAGCCGACCATCACGATGGCCCGCGAGTGCGGGATCTCGGTAGCCGAATCGTATGCGGTGCTCGCCCTTTCGATCGGGGAGCATCCCGACGAGCACGATGCCCGGCTGAACTCCTCGGTGGTCGCGCGGCGCAAGTTGCGCCGGGTGCAGGCCGCGCTGGCGCACCGGTGCGGGGAACAGGCGCTGTCGCTGCTGTCGGTCGACGGTGGCACGCTGCTCATTCCGGCCGACCTGCTCGCCGACGATCAGCTCGACGGCCTCGTCGAGGCCCTGTCGCGGGCCGCCCGCGTGGATGTGACCGCGGCGCTGGTGACTTCGCCCGCGGCCGAGATCCCCGACGCGGCGCAGCGTGCCCACGAACTGCTCGACATGGTGGAGCGGCTCGATTGCGAACCCGGCCTGTACCGCTTCGGCGATCTGGCGCTGGAATACCAGCTCACCCGACCCGGTCCCGGCCGCGCCCGGCTCGGTGAACTGCTCGCTCCGCTGGACAAGCACCCCGAGCTGTACGAAACGCTGCGCGTGCACATCGCCAACAACATGAACCGGCAGCGTACGGCCCGCCTGCTGCACATCCACACCAACACCGTCGACTACCGGCTGCGGCGCGTCGCCCAGCTCACCGGGCTCGACCCGGCGCAGGCCTCGGGGCTGTGGCAGTTGCGGTCGGCGATGATCGCCCGCAGCTTCCACACCGGTCCGCGAGTGGCCGCCGAGCAGGTGGCCTCGACCGGCCTGGGTGGCCCGGTGGGTACCAGCGGCCCGCGCCGGGCCCGGGCGGACGTCGAGGTCTGTCCCGCACCGGGACTCGGCGGCGTGCGCTCGGCCTAGCTCCGGGGACCGGGTGATTCAGCGGCGCAACACCTTCCGGGCCGGCCAGTTGCCGAGGAACTGGACGGCCTGGACGCCGGCGATGATGATCAGGACGGCGACGAGGGTGACCCTCCATCGGAACTGCTGGTAGCCGTAGACGATGGCGAAGTCGCCCAGGCCGCCGCCGCCGACGGTGCCCGCCATGGCGGAGATGTCGACGATCGCGATCACCACGAAGGTGTAGCCGAGGATCAGTGGGCCGAGCGCCTCCGGGATCAGCAGCGTGAGGATGATGCGCAGCGGACCCGCACCCGCCGCGCGGGCCGCTTCGATCACCCCCGGGTCGACGGTGACCAGGTTCTGTTCCACGATGCGGGCGATGCCGAACGAAGCGGCCACGATCATCACGAACAGCGCCGCCTCGGAACCGGCCCTCGGCGAGCACCGCGACCCGGTCGGTGACCGCGAGGATCACATCAGCGTGGCGAGCCGCATGCCGTGAGGGTCAGGGCAGCGGTTGCCATGAGGACCGGGATCGCCAGTACCGACGGAATTTCACTTGCCCTCGGTTCGAATTCGCTGCGCAGCCTATATAGTTCATTTGACCAAAACGAGGGATGGGGTGGACTGTGCGATCGGTCGAAGAATTGTGTGCGGCTGTCGAGCGGGGAGTTGTGCCGAAATACCTGCTGTTCTGGGGACATCGGCCGCGTGGGGACGGGACGCTCGGCTCGGGCTGCCTGAGTCAATGGTGGCCTGCGCCCTTCTCGGTCGACGGGGAGCGGTTCGCCACCGCCGAGCACTACATGATGTGGCGCAAGGCGCTGCTGTTCGGCGATTTCGAGGCGGCCGAGCGGGTGCTCGAGGTCGCGCATCCCGCAGAGGCGAAGAAGATGGGCAGGCTCGTCCGCGGGTTCGACCAAAGTATCTGGGAGGAAGCGCGATTCGACATTGTCGTGGCGGGCAGTGTGGCCAAGTTCGGATCGGATGCGGAGTTGCGGTCGTATTTGGTGGGCACGGCGGGGCGGGTGCTCGTGGAGGCGAGTCCGATGGACCGGGTGTGGGGGATCGGGCTGTCGGCGAAGGACGAGCGGGCGGGTGATCCCACGCGATGGCGGGGGCTGAATCTGCTGGGGTTCGCGTTGATGCGGGCGCGCGAGGAACTCGCTGGGTAGAGCTATTCGGGAAAGGCATTTCTCGGTGGGGCTGTGGGCGTTCATGATTGGGGGTGGTCCCGGTCTGGGACCGAACTTTCGACGGGGAGAATTCTGATGTCTGTTGTGGGCAAGTACGCCCTCGGTGTGGCCGCCGTATCCGCGGTGGCCGCGTTCACGGTGGTCGCCGCGGGTCCGGCCGCCGCCGGTGCCAGCGGTGTGGCGATCGCCGAAGCGCCCGGTTACACCGCCGTGTCACGTGATGGCGGTTTCCAGGCCGCCGCCGGTGACCTCTACGGCGCGCTCGCGCTGTCGTCGGACGAGGCCGTGGTCGCGTCCGCGGTGAACTACGGCAGCTGGGCCGACGCCCAGCACGCCGCGCTCGCCGAATGCGGTGTGTGGGACTGCCAGGTGGTCGTCTCGTTCCGCAATGCCTGCGGTGCGGTGGCCCAGGGCGCCGACTACCGGTTCGGCTGGTCGTGGGACCACTCGCTGGCCGCCGCCGAGCGTTCGGCGGTGGATGTGCTCGGTCTGAGCGCCCCGCCGTTCCCCGACCTGGGCTCGGCGTCGCCGCGTCCGGCGCGGGTCATCCTGTCCGCCTGCACGGCGAACGTCTGACGCATTCCTCGACAAGGGGCGCGAACCGAAGGGTTCGCGCCCCTTCTCATCGTCGCGGGTGGTCGAGCGACAGACGGCCGCGCCGGACGAGGTCGTGTTTGGCGATCGGCGGCAGCGGGTCGTCGCCCGGCGTCTCGGGATTGGTGCGAACCAGCAGGGTGACCGTCGCCGCGGGCACGAAACCGCTGCGCCGCATCAGCGCCGCCGAGGCGCCGTTGCGCTCCTCCACGTCGGTGACGATGTGCTGGGCACCGCGCGCGAACAACGCCTCCGAGCAGACGTCGACCAACCGTCGGGCGATGCCGTGCCCCTGCATATCCGGCGCCACCGCGATCCACTCGAGGTAGGCCCAGTCGTCACGGTGCTCGAACTCCATCGAACCGAGCACGAACCCGACCACCCGATCGGAGTCCAGGGCCACCCAGCAGGCGTTGTCGGGGCTGTCCAGATGCTCGGCGACGGCCGTCAGCGACCAGGACGTGTACGGCTTGGTCGTCGTGTCGAAAACCTGATGCCCGAGGTCGAGGACTTGACGCAGGTGCCCCAGACCCATCGGTACGACGGCGATCGCTCGGTCCATGGGGCCAGTGTGCCCTAGGCCCCCTTGCGGGCCGTGGACTTGCTCGCCGTGGATTTGCTCGCCGCCTTGCGCGGGGCCGCTTTCTTGGCCGCGGCCTTCTTCGCCGGCTTCTTCTTCGGGGCGGCCGACTCGCCTTCTCGCCGCCCGCTCGCCTCGAGGCTGCGCTGCAAGGCGGCCACCAGATCGACCACCTCGGCATCGGGCTGCTCGGCCGGTTCGGCGGCGGTGGATTCGACCTTGCCGGTGCCGCTGGCGATCGCCTCGTCCAGCAATTTCTGCAATTCGATCTGGTATTCGTCGGTGTATTCGCCCGGATCGAAATCACCCGACATCGATTCGACCAGCGTTTCGGCCATCTTCAATTCCTGCGGGCGCGGAGTCGGCGCGTCCTCGAGCGAAGGGAAGTCGACCGCGCGTACCTCGTCGGGCCACAGCAATGTCTGCAGCACCAGTACGCCCTCACGCACGCGTAGCGCCGCCAACCGGGTCTTCTGCCGCAACGTGAAATGCACGAGTGCCGTTTTGTCGATCCGTTCGAGTGTCGCGGCAAGCAGCTGATACGCCTTCGGCGTCGCCGAATCGGGTTCCAGGTAATAACTCTTGTCGAACAGCACGGGGTCGATCTGATCCGACGGCACGAATTCGAGCACCGGGATCTCGTGTTTCTCCGCGGCGGGCAATTTGGCGAAGTCCTCGTCGGTGAGCACGACCTGCTCGCCGTCGGGTGACACATACGCCTTGTCGATATCGGAATACTGCACCGATTTGCCGCACACCTGGCAGACCCGGTCGTATTTGATCCGGCCCCCGTCCTTGGCGTGGACCTGATGAAACCGGATGTCATGGTCCTCGGTCGCGGTATAGACCTTGACCGGGACGTTGACCAGCCCGAAAGCGATCGAGCCCTTCCAGATCGACCTCATAGACCCCATCATGATCGATTCGTGCTCCCGGGGCGAGCGGGCGATGCACAACCGGTGCCCCGTCGTAATGCGCGAGCGCTTGATTCCATGACAGGTCTGGTCAAATTGTGGGCGTGCGCGCTGAGTTGATCGTTTGTGGGTTGGGGCCCGCGGGCAGGGCCGTGGCCCACCGGGCGGCCGTGCGGGGTTTGTCGGTGGTGGCGATCGATCCTCGTCCGGAGCGGACGTGGACGGCGACGTACGCGGCGTGGGCGGACGAGCTTCCGGAGTGGGTGGGGGACGAGGTTTTCGCCGGGGACGGAGCGGAACCGACGGTGTGGGCGATGGGGGAGCACCGGATCGAGCGGGAGTACCGGGTGTTCGATACGCCGCGGTTGCAGAACGCCCTGGCGGTGGACGGGGTCCGGGTGATCGCGGACCGGGTCACCCAGGTGGACGCGCGGGCGGGTTCGGTGCGGACGGCGGGTGGGCAAGTCTTCCACGGCCGGGTGATCGACGCGCGGGGAGTCGGGCGCGCACCGGAGCGGGCCGAACAGACCGCCTACGGGGTGGTCGTCGAAGCGGACGAGCCCTGCGTGTTCATGGACTGGCGGCTCGACAACGGCGCCGGACCCGACGAACCCCGGTCGTTTCTCTACACGGTGCCGGTGGCGAAGGGCCGGATGCTGTTCGAGGAGACATGCCTTGCCGGGCGCCCGGCACTGACACCCGAGTTGCTGCGCACGCGACTGGAACACCGGCTCCGGCAACGCGGCATCGAACTCGAGGGCACGGAACCGGTTGAGCGGGTGCGGTTCCCGGTGGAAGGCGGCAAGCCCGGCGGCGGCCGGTTCGGAGCCGCGGGCGGCCTGATCCACCCAGCCACCGGATACAGCGTCGCCGCCTCGCTCGCCGCCGCCGACACCGTCGTCGAGGGCAACCGGTTGTGGACCGCACGCGCACGCGCGGTGGCGGCCCTGCGCCGGGCCGGGCTACGGTCCCTGCTCGCCCTCCCGCCCCGCGACGTACCGGTCTTCTTCGAGGCGTTCTTCGATCTCCCCGCGGCCCAGCAGCGCTCGTACCTGTCCGGCCACGACGACCTGACCGGCACCCTCGCCGCGATGGCCACCCTGTTCGCAGGCCTTCCGCCTCGGGTCCGGCGCACCCTGGCGACCTCCTCGCTCGGACTCGGCTGAGCGACAGCGGTAACGGGGATATCGGAGCGACGGCGCGAACGTCGCGGGATTGCTAACATCGCCGGGCGAACGCGCCGACCCGCCAGCAGGATCGGGCCGACGAGGCGGGCCGACCGGGTGACACCGAATACCGCACGTCGAGATGCGTGCCGCAGTGTTGCTCGACGAGACAGGGGTATACCGGTGTTCGAATTCACCAAGCGGCGCGGCCGCTGGGTGCTCGGTGTTTTCGCGGTGCTCGCGCTGGTGCTCGGAGCACTCGGCGCGACGCTGTTCGACCGGGTGGAGGGCGGCGGTTACACCGACAGCGGCAGCGAGTCCAGCCGGGCACTCGACGTGCTGCGCGACGAATTCGGCCAGGGCCCACCGAATCTGGTGCTGCTGGTGGAAACCGAGGACTCGGTCGACGACCCCGAGTCCACCGCCGCCGCGACAGCGCTCGTCGCCAACCTGCAGGAACGCGCCGGTATCACCGACGTGTTGTCCTACTGGACGACCCACCAGCCCGCGCTGCGCAGCCTCGACAACAAACAGGGCCTGATCGTGGCCACGGTCCTCGGCAGCGAACGCGAGATCGACGAACGGGTCGCCGCCGTCGCCGCCGACCTCGCGGGCACCCAGGGCGAACTGCGGGTCCGCGTGGGCGGTTTCGCGATGCTCATGCACGAGACCGTCGAACAGAGCAAGACCGACATCGTCAAGGGCGAGGCCATCGCGTTCCCGCTCACGCTGCTGGCGCTGCTGTTCGTGTTCGGTGGGCTGGTCGCGGCGAGCCTGCCGCTGCTGGTCGCCGTGGTCACCGTGCTGATGACGATGGGCACGCTGTGGTTGCTCGCGGTGTTCACCCCGCTCGCGGTCACCGCCACCAATGTGGCGACCCTGCTCGGGCTCGGCCTGGCCATCGACTACAGCCTGCTGATCGTCAACCGCTACCGCGACGAACTCACCGAGGGCCGCGCCCCGGCCGACGCCGTGCGCGCCACCCTGCGCACGGCGGGCCGCACCGTCGCGTTCTCGGCGCTCACCGTCGCGGTGGCGCTGGCCGGTCTGGTGTTCTTCCCGCTGCTGGCCATCCGGTCGATGGGGTACGCGGGCGTGATCGTCGCGGGCCTGGCCGCCCTGGTCTCGCTGACCGTGCTGCCCGCGATCCTGCTGCTGCTCGGCACCAATATCGACCGTGGTCAGCTCGGCTGGTGGTTCCTGCGTGCGCCACGGCCCGCACCGGGCGAGGGCGCCTGGCACAAACTGGCCACCGCCGTCATGGGCAAACCGATCCCGATCGGGCTCGCCGTCGCCGCGGTGCTGTTGCTGCTGGGCACCCCGTTCCTCGGGGTGAAACTCGGCTTCCCGGACGAACGGGTGCTGCCCCCGTCGATGAATTCGCGGCAGGTCGCCGAGACCGTGCAGCGCGACTTCGGCGACAGCGACCAGGACACCCTGGTCGCTGTCCTGCCCGACAGCGCCTACAGCGCCGAGGGATTGGACGCCATCGCGCGCACGATGTCGGACCTGGACAATGTGCGCCGCGTCGACACCGCGACCGGCAGCTACGCCCAGGGCGGGCGGCTGGCCGAACCGACCGCGCTCAATGCCCGCTTCCGGGCCGAGCGGGCCGCCTACCTGTCGATCGTCCCGTCCACCGGGGACAGCCACGAACTCGGCACCTTGGTGGAACAGCTTCGCGCCCAGGAGGTTCCGAGCGAGATCCTGATCGGCGGGGTCGCGGCGGCCAATGTCGACTCGGTGAACGCCATCGAAGACGCCCTGCCGTGGGCGCTCGCCTTCGTGGTGATCCTGATGCTGATCGTGCTGTTCCTGCTCACCGGCAGTGTGGTGCTCCCGGTGCTCGCGGTGATCCTCAGCGCGCTCAGCCTCACCGCCACCTTCGGTGCGCTGGTCTGGATCTTCCAGGACGGGCATCTGTCGGGGGTGCTCGGCTTCACCGTCACCGGTGACCTCTCGGCCACCGTTCCGGTGATGCTGTTCGCCGCCGCGTTCGGTTTGGCGATGGACTACCAGGTGTTCCTGCTCTCGCGCATCCGCGAGGAGTACGACCGCACCGGCAAGAACGAGGCGGCCGTCGCGCTCGGCCTGGAACGGATCGGGCGCATCGTCACCGCGGCCGCCATCCTGATCTCGCTGGTCTTCCTCGGTTTCCTGGCCTCCGACATCACGTTCATGAAGGCGTTCGGCATCGGTTTGCCGCTGGCGGTGATCGTGGACGCCACCCTGGTCCGCGGGTTCCTGCTGCCCGCCGCGATGAAGGTGCTCGGCGAGGCCAACTGGTACGCACCGGATTTCCTGCGCAGGCTGCACGACCGGTGGGGTCTCGACGAGGGTGGCGCACGCGCGAATCTGCCGGTGCGTGATCCGCTGGGCGTCACCGGAAAGCCGACCGTCGAGGTGATCGACCCGCTCGCCCGGGCCGAGGCCGAACGCGCTGCCGCCAAAGTCGACGACCCGCTCGCCCGCGTCGAGGCCGAACGTGCCGCCGCGAAGGGGGAGGAGTCGTCGGCGCATACCGAGCAGAGCAGGCGCGTCGCGGCCAAGGGCGACGAGGCGCTGGCGGGCGCCCGCGAGGACTGAGCAGGGCGGGGCCCGTGCGCCCCGCCCTCGGTTCAGATGCCGCCGGTGGCCAGCAACCCGCCGTCGACGCGGACACAGTCGCCGGTGATCCAGGACGCCTCGTCCGACACCAGGAAGGTGATCAGGCGCGCCACGTCCTCGGGGGAGCCCAGGCGCTTCATCGGATACACGCTCGCCGCCCGTTCCTCGTCGGCGGAGAACAGTGCGTCGGCGAACTTGGTCTTCACGACACCGGGAGCGACCGCGTTCACCCGGATGTTCGGGCCGAGCTGCCACGCCAGCTCCTCGGTGAGCCGGATCAGCGCCGCCTTGGAGGCGCCGTAGGCCGAGATCACCCCCGAAGAGCGGATACCGGCCACGCTCGCCACGTTCACCACCGCACCGCCGTGCTCAGCCATCCACGCCTTGTAGGCCTGCTGGACATAGCCGAGCGCGGCCACGACGTTCACGTCGAAGATCTTGCTCACCGCACCGAGATCGGCGTCCATCAGCGCACCGAACACCGGGTTGATGCCGGTGTTGTTGATCAGGATGTCGAGCGAACCGAACTCGGTGACCGCCCGGGACACGGCCTCGGCTCGCGCGTCTGCGTCACCGGAGTTGCCCGCGACGGTGCTCACCTGACCCTTGTGCCCGAGGGCGCGCAACTCCTGCGCGGCGGCTTCCAGCGGTTCGGGTTTGCGGGCGGTGATCAGCACATTCGCGCCCGCGCGCAGCAGTTCGGCGGCCGTCGCCAAGCCGATGCCCCGGCTGGCGCCGGTGACGAGAGCGGTACGGCCAACTAGATCGGTAGTCATGCGACGAGAGTAACCACGCTCACATCCGTCGGCGCCAGGTTCGAGGCGCAGGCGGCGGGGCGGTAAAATAAGTGGTTCTTGCCGGAACCGTCGGTGCACCATGGAGACGGTTCGGCGACCATCTGCTTTCGACATCGAGGAGAAGCTCTGTGATCACGGCGACCGACCTGGAGGTCCGGGCCGGAGTCCGCACCCTGCTCTCGGCCCCCGGGCCGGCGCTGCGGGTGCAGTCCGGCGACCGGATCGGACTGGTCGGGCGCAACGGCGCGGGCAAGACCACCACCCTGCGCATCCTCGCGGGTGAGGGCGAACCCTACGCCGGGAAGATCACGCGCTCCAGCGAGATCGGTTACCTGCCGCAGGATCCCAAGGAGGGCGATCTCGACGTGATCGCCCGCGACCGCGTGCTGTCGGCCCGCGGTCTCGACGCGCTGATCCGCGACATGGAAAAGCAGCAGCTGCGCATGGCCGAGGTCGCCGACGACGCCGAACGCGAGAAGGCCATCCGCAAGTACGGGCGCCTGGAAGACCAGTTCTCCTCCCTCGGCGGCTACGTCGCCGAGAGCGAGGCCGCGCGCATCTGCAACAGCCTCGGCCTGCCCGACCGGATCCTCGACCAGCAGCTGCGCACCCTCTCCGGTGGTCAGCGCCGCCGCATCGAGCTGGCCCGCATCCTGTTCTCCGCCTCCGACGGCAGCGGCGGGCGCTCCGACCGCATCCTGCTGCTCGACGAGCCGACCAACCACCTCGACGCCGACTCCATCACCTGGCTGCGCGGGTTCCTGCAGAACCACGACGGCGGCCTGATCGTCATCAGCCACGACGTGGACCTGCTCGACGCCGTGGTGAACAAGGTGTGGTTCCTCGACGCCGTGCGCGGTGAGCCCGACGTGTACAACATGGGCTGGAAGAAGTACCTCGACGCCCGCGCCACCGACGAGCAGCGCCGCGTCCGCGAGCGCGCCAACGCGGAGAAGAAGGCGAGCGCGCTGCGTCAGCAGGCCGCCAAGCTCGGCGCCAAGGCCACCAAAGCCGCTGCGGCACACCAGATGGTGCGTCGCGCCGAACGGTTGATCTCCGAACTCGACGACGTGCGCGTGGCCGACAAGGTGGCCCGCATCCGGTTCCCCGAACCCGCGCCGTGCAGCAAGACTCCGCTCATGGTCAAGGACCTGACCAAGCTCTACGGTTCGCTCGAGATCTTCACCGGCGTGAACTTCGCCGTGGACAAGGGATCTCGCGTCGTGGTGCTGGGCCTCAACGGTGCCGGTAAGACGACCATGCTGAAACTGCTCGCCGGGGTGGAGACACCGACCGCCGGTGGTGTCGAACAGGGCCGTGGTCTCAAGGTCGGCTACTTCGCCCAGGAACACGACACCCTCGACGACCAGGCGACGGTGTGGGAGAACATCCGCCACGCCTCCCCGGACGCGGGCGAACAGGAACTGCGAAGTCTGCTCGGCGCCTTCATGTTCAGCGGCCCGCAGCTCGAGCAGCCGGCGGGCACCCTGTCCGGTGGTGAGAAGACCCGTCTCGCCCTGGCCGGCCTCGTCTCCTCGGCGGCCAATGTGCTGCTGCTCGACGAGCCGACCAACAACCTCGACCCGGTCTCGCGCGAACAGGTCCTCGACGCGCTGCGCACCTACGCGGGTGCGGTGGTGCTGGTGACCCACGACCCGGGCGCGGCCGAGGCGCTGAACCCGGAACGGGTGATCCTGCTGCCCGACGGCACCGAGGACCACTGGTCGGCCGAGTACGCCGAACTCATCGATCTCGCCTGAGCGGACCGGCCTTCGGCCAGGAGATCGGTGTGTCGCGAGGGAACTCGCGGGGTTTTCGTGAGGTTCGTCACTGTTTTCCGTTGATCACCGGGTGCGGAGTGTCTAGCCTGGAATGAGCTGCTCGGCGACTCGGAGGAAGCCATGAGCGACAGTGCGAGACAGGCCGCTCGATCGGCCAAGGCAACATCGACAGGCAAGACCGCGCTGGGGAAGGGCACCCGGGTCACGGGTAAGTCCCGTGACAGGTTGCAGTCCCAGCTGAAGAAGCAGTACGAGGCGGGTGCCAGCATCCGCTCCCTGGCCAGGGCGACCGGCCGCTCGTACGGCTTCATTCACAATGTGCTGGTCGAATCGCATGTCGAGCTGCGCGGGCGCGGCGGCGCCAACCGCCGCAAGAACCCGGCCGACTGATCACCAGCCGGGTACCGCCCCGTCACCCTGCACCAGCAGATTCGCCAGGCTGGTGAACAGGGGTAGCCCCGTCTTGATCTCCAGGTAGGCGAACTGGCCCTGCGGATTCACCTCGAGGAAGTAGTACTCGCCGTCGACGCCCAAGCGCAGGTCGACCACGCCGAAACTCAAGCCGAGCGCGCCCATCAGCGTGGCCAGCGACTTGCTCACCGAGGCGGGCAGCCGGTCCGGGGCGAACGCCACCGAGGTGTCGAGCCGCGAATCGACCCGGCCGACACCCGCCTGTGAATCGATGCGCACCGCCCATTCGACGCCGTCGACCCACACCACCCGCAGATCGCAGGTGGCGTCCACGTAATCCTGGAAGGTCGTCGGCGTCGAACGGATCGAGGTGAGCCGGCCCAGCTCGGGCCGGGTGATGATGCGCGTCTCGGAGAACTCACCACGGCCCGTACCGGTGCGTTTGTAAACCACGGGCACCGAACGGGATTCGACGAAACTGCGCGCCTCGTCCGGGTCGTTGGTGACGAGTGTTTCCGGGACGGCGAAACCGGCCCGGTGTGCCGTTTCGAGCTGCACGATCTTGCGGCTCGCGGTGCGTTCGGCGGCCGGGTCGTTCACCCAGTAGGCCGGGATCGACCACAGCATCCCCTGGAGGAAACCGTCGCATTCGGCCTGGCGGAATTCGTCGTCGGCGGCGCGCACGCCGTGCGGGACGCGGCACGGGTGCGGCCTGCGCCACCACACCGCGCGCACGTCGTCCAGGCCGTGCACATGCGACAACGCCCGATTCGATCCGGCCTTGTCGAGACGGAAACTGCCTGTCTCGGAAGGGAAGTCGCGCAGGTCGAGCCGGATGGGATCGAGGCGGTGGTGCTCGCGCAACGTGACGGCCAGTGCGTCGGCGTGCAGGTCGTCGGTTTCGGAGACGATGAGCACCGCGTCGGTCGCGCGTTCCATGACTGTGTCGGCCGCTTCAGTCGAGACTGTCGCAGTTGATGCCGTCGTGGAAGGTGAACGTCGCCCCTGAGGTGCCGCCACGCTCGGCGATCCGCAGTTTCGCCGCCCAGCTGCGGGTGGCTTCGGCGAGCTGTTCGTCGCCGAGGGCCTCCGACGGTGCGGGGGCCAGCGTGATGGGTCGTTCGACGAGTTCCACGCGCATCCGGCGGGTGAAATCCGCGGTGGCGCCGGGCCGGATGTCGACCTGCACCTGCCGTCCCTCCGCCGCGCGCTCCTCGGTGAGCCGCAGGATATCGCGGCGATCGAAGGTCCAGGTCCCGCCGTCGACGCGGACCGAGACATCGCGCTCGGACTCGGCCACCAGCTGTCCCCGCAAGGCGGGGCCCCGGCTTCGGGACGACGCGGTAGCGGGGAGGTGGATGGCGTCGGTCATGGGCACTCACTCCGATCTTCTCGTCTGCTCGCGATTTGCCAGAACCCCTCTAGGCGCTTCGGATCATAACGTGAGCGAACCTTTCACCGAGGGTGTTCGCGAGATTTACGGAGCGCCGGGCAAACCGCCGAGCGGCGCGTGATCGCCTAGCAGGACGAGAATTTCGGGCAACCGCAGTGCGCGCAGGTCCCCGACACGGGCAATCGATCAGCAAACGAAAACAGCAACGGCCCGACAGGCACCCCGGCGAAGTTGCCGACCGATACCTGCCGCGCCGCCTGCTATGTCCCGGTTCTCGGCCGCCTCGATCTGGACTGACCAGAGGGTGCGACGAAGGAGTGCCCGCCGGGAGGGAAGATCGAGGCCTCCCGGGCCGAGAACCCGCGGCGCCAGCCGCCGTGTTACAGCCCGAGGATTTCGGGGTTCTCGGCGAGGGAGCGGAAGTGGCCCGCGGGGTCGGCGACGAGTCGGCGGGTGGTCAGGTCCATCGCGCCCGCGGTGACGGTGATCTCGGCGGCGACGGTGCCGTCGAGTTTGATGATCTGGTGGTGGAAGCGGAACACCTTCTCGCCGTCGCGCCAGTCGAAGGCGCAGGTCACGGTGACCTCGTCGCCGCCGCGCAGTTCGCGCTTGTACTTGATCGTCGACTCGAGCACCACCGCGCCGATGCCGCTGGCGATGAACTTGTCCTGCGGGATGCCTGCCGCGCGCAGCAGTTCCCAGCGCGCGTGCTCGCCGTACTGGTGGTAGACGGCGTGGTTCAGGTGGCCTTGGGTGTCGAGCTCGTAGCCGCGGACGAGGACCGGTACCGAGAACGTCATACAGCGTACAACCGGCGCCTTCGCGCGGAATGTTCCCGATGCCGGTGCAACCTCGGCCACATTCGCGTCACCCGCGTATGGGTCAGCGGCGCTGGGCGTTTCGCTCGGCTGTCCACGTGGGCGCGTCGATGAAGTAGTTGTCGAATTCCGCTTGGGCGGCGAGGAATTCGGTGTGATCCGCCGTGCCCTTCGCGAGCCGGTCGAGCAGGCGGAAGTACTCGAATCGCTGCACGCCCGGCATCAGCGCGATGAGGATGCGGGCCCCGCTGTCGGGTGTGGCGCCGAAGGCGTGCGGCATCCGGCGGGGCACGACCAGCGATCCGCCCGCGCCGACGGTGAGGATGCGGTCGCCCGCCATCACCTGCAGTTCGCCGTCGGCGACGTAGAACAGCTCGTCGGAGCGGGTGTGATAGTGCGGCGCGGCCCCGTCGGCGCCCTGGTCGAGGGTCACTTCCACGGTGCTCACCGTGCCGTCGCTTGCCTCGGAATCGGTGAGCAGCCGCACGCGAACGCGGTCGGTGCTCAGCGTCTCGGCGTCCTCGGGCAGGCAGAGGGCGATGTCACGTGTGTCCATGACGGTTCCGTTCGTCGATTGATAATTCGCTACCGAACTATATCCCGTCGAATAGAATCCTGTCCATGGATGAATCGACCGCCGACGCCGTAGACGCGATCGCCGCACAGTGGCGCCGCGAACGCCCCGACCTCGACCTGGCGGCGATGGCGGTGTTCGGCAGGCTCGGCCGACTGCTGAACGTCGCCACGGCCCGTATCGAATCCGTGTTCACCGCGCACGGGTTGCAGCGCGGGGAGTTCGATGTGCTTGCCGCACTTCGCCGTTCGGGTGCGCCGTTCGAACTCAACCCCTCGGTGCTCGCGGACACCCTGATGCTGTCGCGCGCGGGCATGACCGGGCGGATCGACCGGCTGGAGGCGGCGGGGCTGGTGCGGCGCATCGCGGATCGGGTGGATCGGCGGGCCGTGCGGGTGGCGCTCACCGAGGAGGGCCGAGAACTGGTCGACCGGGTCGTCGTCGCGCACACCGAGAACGAGACGGCCATGCTGTCGGTGCTGGACCGCGACGATCAGGTAGCGCTCGACAGGATCGCGCGAAAGTTGTTGGGCGAGTGGGAGAGCGGACCCGATCCCGCTCCGGGGGATGGAGGTACGCGGTCTTCCCGCTGAGCGTTCGGGTGGCGCTCAGGACTCCTTGCGCCGCACGGACGCTTCGACGAGATCCAGTACAGCGGAAAGGTTTTCGTCGGTGTGGCCGGAGGCGATGCGCGCGATCAGGCCGTCGAGGACCAGGTCGAGATAGCCGAGCAGGACGTCGGTGGGGACGTCGTCGCGCAGGGCGCCCGCGGCCTTGCGACGCTCCAGGCGGGCGAGGGTGGCGGCGGTGAGTTCGGCCGAGCGCTGGGTCCAGCCCGCGCGGAAATCGGGATCGGTGCGCACGCGGCGGGCGATCTCGAGGCGGGTGCCCAGCCAGTTGAATTCTTCGGGGCGGGCGAGCATATCGCGCATCACCTGCACGATGCCCTGGTTGGCCGCGACCTCGGCCATGCGTTCGGCGTCGTCCTTGGCCAGGGCGAAGAACAGGGCGTCCTTGTCCCGGAAATGGTGGAAGATGGCGCCGCGGGACATGCCGATGGCCTCTTCCAGACGGCGCACCGTGGCGCCCTCGTAGCCGAATTCGGCGAAGCAGCGCCGGGCACCGTCGAGGATCTGGCTGCGGCGGGCGGCGAGGTGGTCGTCGCTGACCTTGGGCATGATTCCTCCAGTGACGCCATATGCGGACCCCCGCCCCGGAACACCGAGGCGGGGGACTCACAGCACGAAGAGCATCCGAGCGGATGCCCTTGTGGCGCGGCGTCGTTCGACACCGCGCCACCGATCGGGCAACTAGCCGCGGATCATGTTGCGCAGCACGTACTGCAGGATGCCGCCGTTGCGGTAGTAGTCGGCCTCACCGGGGGTGTCGATGCGGACGACCGCGTCGAAGGTGGTGACCTTGCCGTCTTCGGCGGTGGCGGTGACCTTGACGGTCTTCGGCGTGACACCCTCGTTGAGGGCGGTGATGCCCTCGATGTCGAAGGTCTCGGTGCCGGTCAGGCCGAGCGACTGAGCCGACTCGCCCTGCGGGAACTGCAGCGGCACAACGCCCATACCGATGAGGTTGGAGCGGTGGATGCGCTCGAACGACTCGGTGATGACGGCCTTCACGCCAAGCAGGCTGGTGCCCTTGGCGGCCCAGTCACGCGAGGAGCCCGAACCGTATTCCTTGCCACCGAGCACGACCAGCGGGATGCCCGCGGCCTGGTAGTTCTGCGAGGCGTCGTAGATGAACGCCTGCGGGCCACCTTCCTGGGTGAAGTCGCGGGTGTAACCACCCGAGACGTCGTCGAGCAGCTGGTTGCGCAGCCGGATGTTGGCGAAGGTGCCACGGATCATGACCTCGTGGTTACCGCGCCGCGAGCCCAGCGAGTTGTAGTCCTTGCGGGCCACACCGTGCGAGTCCAGGTACTGCGCGGCCGGGGTGCCCGGCTTGATCGGACCGGCCGGGGAGATGTGGTCGGTGGTGACCGAGTCGCCCAGCAGTGCCAGGACGCGGGCGCCCTTGATGTCGGTGACCGGGTCGGGATCCATCTTCATGCCGTCGAAGTACGGCGCCTTGCGGACGTAGGTCGAGTTCTCGTCCCACGCGAAGGTGTCGCCCTCCGGGGTGGCCAGGTTCTGCCAACGCTCGTCGCCGTCGAAGACGGTGGCGTAGGAGTTGCGGAACATGTCCTGGTTGATCGAGGACTTGATGGTGTCGTCGATCTCCTGGGCCGAGGGCCAGATGTCCTTCAGGAAGACGTCGTTGCCGTCGGAATCCTTGCCGAGGGAGTCGGTCTCGAAGTCGAAGTCCATGGTGCCCGCGAGCGCGTAGGCGATGACCAGCGGCGGGGAGGCCAGGTAGTTCATCTTCACGTCGGGGGAGATACGACCCTCGAAGTTGCGGTTACCCGACAGCACGGCGGTGACCGAGAGGTCGTTGTCGTTGATCGCGGCCGAGATCTCCTCGGGCAGCGGGCCGGTGTTACCGATGCAGGTGGTGCAGCCGTAGCCACCCACGTAGAAGCCGAGCTTCTCGAGGTAGGGCCACAGGCCGGCCTTCTCGTAGTAGTCGGAGACGACCTGCGAACCCGGCGCCATGTTGGTCTTCACCCACGGCTTGGTCGACAGGCCCTTCTCGACCGCGTTGCGGGCGAGCAGCGCGGCACCGAGCATGACCGACGGGTTGGAGGTGTTGGTGCAGGAGGTGATGCCCGCGACCACGACGGCGCCGTGGTCGAGCACGAAGTCGCCACGCTCGGCCGAGCGCACCGTCACCGGCTTGGACGGACGACCCTTGGCGCCGTTGGCGGCCGAGTGCGCGGGGGTGTAGGCGTCACCGGCGTGGTCGGCCGAGACCGAGACCGGATCGGAGGCCGGGAAGGTCTCGTCGACACCCTCGTCGAGCGCGGTGTAGTCGCCCACGTAGTCGACGATGTCGGAGCGGAACGCCGACTTCGACTCGCTGAGCAGGATGCGGTCCTGCGGACGCTTCGGACCGGCGATGGACGGCACGACGGTGCTCAGGTCCAGCTCCAGGTACTCCGAGTACGCCGGCTCCTTGTCGGCGTCGTGCCACATGCCCTGTTCCTTGGCGTAGGCCTCGACGAGCGCGAGCTGCTCGTCGGTGCGGCCGGTCAGGCGCAGGTAGTTGATGGTCTCCTCGTCGATCGGGAAGATCGCCGCGGTGGAACCGAACTCGGGGCTCATGTTGCCGAGGGTGGCGCGGTTGGCCAGCGGCACTTCGGACACGCCCGCACCGTAGAACTCGACGAACTTGCCGACCACACCGTGCTTGCGCAGCATGTCGGTGACGGTGAGCACCACGTCGGTGGCGGTGACGCCCGGCTTGATCTCACCGCTGAGCTTGAAGCCGACGACGCGCGGGATGAGCATGGAGACCGGCTGGCCGAGCATCGCGGCCTCGGCCTCGATGCCGCCGACGCCCCAGCCGAGCACACCCAGGCCGTTGACCATGGTGGTGTGCGAGTCGGTGCCCACACAGGTGTCGGGGTAGGCCTGGCCGTTGCGGACCATGACGGTGGGCGCCAGGTACTCGATGTTGACCTGGTGCACGATGCCCATGCCCGGGGGGACGACCTTGAAGTCGTCGAAGGCGCCCTGGCCCCAGCGCAGGAACTGGTAGCGCTCGCCGTTGCGCTCGTACTCGAGTTCCACGTTGCGCTCGAGGGCGTCGGCGCGGCCGAAGACGTCGAGGATCACCGAGTGGTCGATGACCATGTCGGCGGGGGAGAGCGGGTTGACCTTGCTCGGGTCGCCACCGAGGGTGGTGACGGCCTCACGCATGGTGGCCAGGTCGACGATGCAGGGCACGCCGGTGAAGTCCTGCATGATCACGCGCGCGGGGGTGAACTGGATCTCCACGCTCGGCTGCGCCGAGGGGTCCCAGTTCGCGATCGCGCGGATGTGATCGGCGGTGATGTTGGCGCCGTCTTCGGTGCGCAGCAGGTTCTCCGCCAGCACCTTCAGGGCGTAGGGCAGCTTCTCGGTGCCGGGAACAGCCGAGAGACGGAAGATCTCGTAGGAGTTGCTTCCGACCTCGAGCGTGCCTTTGGCGCCGAAGGTATCGATACTCTTCGTCACGTCAGCTCCACTCATTGGTGAGGGTGTGCCGCCGGCGGGGCTGTGCCGGCGGCTCGCGTCTTCGGAGGGGGATCCGGCGCCGTGAGATGCCGGTTTCCTCGCCGTACGAGCCTAACAGTACGCTTGTCCTATGAAATAATCGGGGCGCCGCGTCAGCACACGGCGTGCCGTGGCGACCGGTTCCCGCGCGCCGTCGCGTACTGTGCCTGTCGAGCGAGTCGGGGACAGACGCAGTGACGCTCACCTTGGCAGTGTTGGATGCCCGTCGCATCGCGACCGGGGCTCGACAGACCGGATGGAAAATGACCGTCTTGCACACCTTTGCGCCGATGGCCGTCGAACTGCCGCCGAACACGGATCTGGGCGGTCTCCGCGCCGACCTCGCCGACAACCACGTGGCCGCGCCCAAGGGCAAGGATCAGCAGGAACTGGCCGCGATCGTCGCCGAGGCGCGCGCGGACGGCATTCCGCTCAGTGTTGTCGTCGTTCCCGGTAATCCCGGCCACGATTCGAGCCTACGTGACCTGGCCACCGAGCTGGGCAAGAACACCGAGGGCACGGTCGCGGTGCTCAGTGACGACTGGATCGGCACCTACAGCGACGACATCAGCCGCGTCCGGCTCGAGTGGGCCGAGGACGTGGCCAAGTACCGGGGCAACCACCCCGAGGAGGCCGTGTCGGCGTTCGTCGGCCGCCTCGAGCAGCCCGAGGGCGTGTCGTGGGGCGCCATCACCGGCGTGATGCTCGCGCTGACCGTCCTGGTGATCGCGGGGCTCTACTTCGTGAAGGCCCGGCGTGGCCCGGAGGGCGACGCGGTCGTCGTCGCGGGCGACGATGCGGGTTCTCTCCGTTAACTGGTTTCTCTCCAGTCACATTTCCAGACCTTCGGTCTGTTTCTGCGCGCCGAAACATGGCGCACCTCAGGCTAATGCCGGGCAATCGCCGAATTGATGTCCCGTCACGCCGTGGCAGTTGTTTCCTTTTGTGAAATATGTGTCGTACGGTAGCGGTGATCGCGATCGGGAAAGCAGTGGTACAGGGGGCATTGGTCGACCCTTGGGGTCACTGAGTCGGCTGATGCGCCAGTGGCGTATGTCGAGTCGAGTCACTCGGAGGTGCCGTGCGCGGTGCGAGCGGGCAGGATCAACCAGGGCGGTTACGGGTAGCGATCGGATTGCTGGCGGTGCTCGCTGTCGTCGTGACCGCGGGTCCGACGGCGGCCGTGCCGCCGCCACCGCCGAACCCGTCCGACAGCGAGATCGCAGGCGCGGGCGCGGAGGTGGATGCGCGCGTCGGCGAGATCGGCGCCCTCATCAACCGGGTCGCCGCCGCCGATCAACAATTGCGTGCTCTCGACGACGCTCTCGCAGGGAAGCGCGAGGCCGTGAACCAGGCGCTCGTCGATCTGCAGACGGCCCGTGACGCCGCCGACTCGGCCGCTGCCGCCGTGGCCGACAGCCAGACCCAGCTCGCCGATGTCGGCGCGAAAGTTGTTGCCGCGCGAGGCGATTTCGATCAGCTCGCCACCCAGGCCTATGTGCGTCCGTCCTCCAGTTCCGTGGTCACCTATTTCGCGTCCTCCACGCCGGACGCGGCGATGGACCGCGCGCAGGTGCTGAGCATGGTGTCGAAGAATCAGCGCCAGGTGCTCGACGACCTGCGCCGCGCCCAGATCGCCCAGGCCAACCAGAACGCCGCCGCCCGCCAGGCCAAGGCCGACGCCGACGCCACCGCGAGCGCGGCCGAACAGAAGAAGCACGCCGCCCAGGCCGCCGTCGACGTCGCCAAGGCCGAGTTCGACAACCAGGCCGCCGCCCGCGACACCCTCCAGCGCGACCGCGCCGCCGCCCAGATCGCCCTCGACACCGCCCGCTCGACGGTGGCGGGCCTGCAGAGTCAGCGCGAGATCTTCCTCGACTGGAACGATCAGCAGAAGGCCCAGCTCTCCGCCCTGCTCGCCGCCGCCAACGCGGCCGCCGCCCGCGCCGCCGCCGACCAGGCCGCCCGCGACCGCGCCGCCCGCCTCGGCGAGGACCAGCGCGCGCACACCGACCTGGAATCGACACCGACCGCACCGCGAAAATCCAAACCCCGATCGACGACACCGCAGGTCACCGGCTCGGCCGCGATCGAGACCGTGATCGACCGCGCCATGTCCCAACTCGGCGTGAGCTACGCCTGGGGCGGTGGCGACGAGGAAGGACCGACCCTCGGCATCCGCGACGGCGGCGTCGGCGACTCGCACGGCGATTACAACAAGGTCGGCTTCGACTGCTCGGGCCTGATGCTCTACGCCTTCGCGGGCATCGGTGTCTCGCTGCCGCACTACAGCGGCTACCAGTACAACGCGGGCACCCGGGTCCCCGTCGCGGAACGCGAACGCGGCGACATGCTGTTCTGGGGCCCCGGCGGCAGCCAGCACGTCGCGCTCTACCTCGGCGACGGGACGATGATCGAAGCCCCCGAATCCGGTGACGTGGTGAAGATTTCGCCCGTGCGCGAAGGCGGCATCATGCCGTACGCGGTGCGCATCGTCACCGAGTGACCCCGGTGGTCACCGGTACGGCATGATCCGGCCGTTGTGGGTGTCGGTCCAGCCGATGTCGCCGTCGGGGTTGCGGAGGAGCCGGTAGGTGGTGGCCATTCCCGGTACCCCGTGGATCGTCGAGTTCTCCCATTCCAGCAGGTCCGCGAAGGACGTGTCCGGGTTGCCTTCGTACACGATCGGCGTGCCGTCGGCGTCGAGCCGCTGCGGCAGTCCGCCGTTGCGCAGCTGCTCCACCGCCTGCCGCACCGCTTCGGGCACCGGCCGTTGACCCTCGGCCGCCGAACACGGCGACCCCGCGGCGCCGCAGTCGGGCTCGCGCAGTCCTTCCTCGATCGCGTCGAGCAGACCCTGCACCTGCGCCCGACCGACGGCCTCGGCAATCGCCTCGGTGTCGGCCTCGAAGCGTGTCTCGTAGCTCACGTTCCGGCGTTCGGCCTGGGCCTGACGCTCCGCGGCGGCCTGCTTCTCGGCATTGACCGCGGCGAATACCGCACCGGCCTCGGGTGCCGAGCACGTCAGTTCGCCGTCGAATCCGGTGGTGTCGAAGGGAAACGAGCCACTCGCACTACAGCGGCCGCCATGGCGGCCCTCGACCGAGACCGTCGCGGTGAGGGTGACGGTGGCGGTTCCTGTGACCCGGGCCCGGTCCGAGCGGGTGATCCGGCCGGTGAACGGTTGCCGCACGGTGCATCCCGCGGTGCTGCAGGTCAACGCGCCCTGACCGGGACGGAAGGTGAAGTCGCTGTTCACCGCGCCCGCGAGCCGGCCGATGGCGTTGCGCAACGCGGCCCGCACCTGATCGAGCGAGTCCGCGACTTCGGTGAGGACCAATTCGGCAGCGTCGGACTCGAACGAATCGTTCGCCGGGGTGGAACGGCGCGCTGCTGCCCGCAGGCTCCGGCCACGCCAGCCACACCGCCGCGCCGACGACCAAGGCGAACACCGTTACCACCGAACCGACGACCAGCCCGATCACCCTCCCGCGCGGGCGTGGCTTCTCGAAATCGAAGACCGGCTGCGGCGGGTAATGGATCGGCGGGCCACCATACGGCTGCCCCCGATCGAACTGCCCCTGATCGAACTGCTGATTCCCCGGATACATCGCCAATCGTTCCCCCCGGCCCGAGAATTATTCGGGCGCAATGTGTTTCGCGAGGGAGGGTAACAAGCTGCCCGGGTTCGGGCGAGTCGTCGGCGAATCGTCCGGACGCCCAGGCTGTCCACGCCGTTGCCCGGCTGCGGTTCGAGCAGGCGTGCCGCCACTGTCCGCGCAGCGAGGAAGCACGCGCACACACTTGTCGTGCGGCAACTACGACATCGGTCGACGAATTCGGCGATGTCGGCGGACCCGTCGCGCAGCCGGCGGATTTCGGCAATGATGCAGGTAGTGTCCCCGCACTCCGCGCTCACGCCCGTTCGGGCTGTCGCACCGAGAGGGCCGAATTGCCGCCGAGTCATGGCCGGTTGCGGCGCACCGGGCGATTCAATGGAATAGTTGGGGCCGCACGCACAGGACCAAAGCGAAAGCGGGGATGTTGGTGACTTCGACGGAAGGTGTGAGCGGGCCGAAGCTGGCGAAGGACGCCGGTACGGCAACGCCGAGCACCCTGGAGCGTGACGTCCAGACTCTCGAGAAGGCGATCTACGAGGTCAAGCGGGTTATCGTCGGCCAGGATCGGCTCGTCGAGCGGTTGCTCGTCGGTGTGCTCGCCCGTGGCCACGTCCTGCTCGAGGGTGTGCCCGGCGTCGCGAAGACCCTTGCCGTGGAAACGTTCGCCAAGGTCGTCGGTGGTTCGTTCTCGCGGGTGCAGTTCACCCCCGACCTCGTGCCGACCGACCTCATCGGTACCCGCATCTACCGGCAGGGCCGCGAGGAGTTCGACACCGAGCTCGGCCCGGTGGTCGCCAACTTCGTGCTCGCCGACGAGATCAACCGCGCGCCCGCCAAGGTGCAGTCGGCCCTGCTCGAGGTGATGGCCGAGCGCAAGCTGTCGATCGGCGGCAAGACCTACCCGATGCCCGATCCGTTCCTGGTCATGGCGACCCAGAACCCGATCGAGAGCGAAGGCGTGTACCCGCTGCCCGAGGCGCAGCGCGACCGCTTCCTGTTCAAGGTCGTGGTGGACTACCCCTCCGTGGAGGAGGAGCGCGAGATCATCTACCGGATGGGTGTGAGCGCGCCGGAACCCAAGCAGATCCTCGAGCCCGAGGACATCATCCGCCTGCAGAAGGTGGCCGCCAACGTCTTCGTGCACCACGCGCTCGTCGACTACGTGGTCCGCGTCATCAGCGCCACCCGCACCCCGGCCGAGTTCGGTATGCCCGACGTGGCGAGCTGGATCTCCTACGGCGCCTCCCCGCGTGCCAGCCTCGGCATCATCGCCGCCGCCCGCTCGGTCGCGCTGATCCGTGGCCGCGACTACGTGGTGCCCCAGGACGTGGTCGAGGTGATCCCGGACGTGCTGCGCCACCGCCTGGTGCTGTCCTACGACGCTCTGGCCGACGAGGTTTCGCCCGAGGACGTCATCAAGCGGGTGCTGCAGACCGTGGGTCTGCCGCAGGTCGCGCCGCAGGCCGTCGGCGGCCCGCAGAACTCGCAGCCGCCGGTGCCCCAGCCGCCCGCTCCCCAGTCCCAGCCCGCGCCGCAGCCGGTGAACGGGCAGCAGTCCCAGCCCGCCGGCCACGTCGCGCCCCAGTGAGTGCGCCGGAACCCGTTGCCCGCGTGCCCGAGCCGTCTCACGTACCGCCGTCGTTCCGGGCGGGGGAGCTGACCGATCCGAAACTGTCGGCCGCGCTGAAAACGCTCGAGCTGACGGTGCGCCGCCGCCTCGACGGTGTGCTGCACGGCGACCACCAGGGCCTCATCCCCGGCCCGGGTTCGGAGCCGGGGGAGGCGCGGCTGTACCAGCCGGGCGACGATGTGCGCCAGATGGATTGGTCGGTCACCGCCCGTACCACCCATCCGCACGTGCGCCAGATGATCGCCGATCGCGAGCTCGAGACCTGGCTCGTGGTCGACCTGTCGTCGAGTCTGGACTTCGGCACCGGGCGCGTGCAGAAACGCGACCTGGCGATCGCTGCGGCCGCGGCCATCACCCACCTCACCTCCGGCGGCGGCAACCGCATCGGCGCCGTCGTCGCGACCGGTCAGGATCTGGTGCGGATTCCCGCGCGGGCCGGGCGCCTGCACGCCCAGACCATGCTGCGTGGCATCGCGACCACCCCGCACGCTCGCGACGGTGTGCGCGGTGACCTGAAGGCGGGCATCGAATCATTGCGCCGCCCGCAGCGCAAACGCGGTCTCGCCGTGGTGATCAGCGACTTCCTCGGCGACGTGGACTGGCAGCGTTCGCTGCGCGCCATCTCGGCCCGCCACGACCTGCTCGCGGTGGAGGTGCTCGACCCGCTCGACATCGTCCTGCCCGACGGCGGCGATGTCGTGCTGCACGACCCCGAGACCGGGCACACCCGCGAATTCAGCGTCACCCCTACGCTGCGCGCCGATTTCGCCGCCGCGGCCAACGCGCAGCGCGAACAGGTGCATCAGGCGCTGCGCAGTTGTGGTGCGCCGGTGCTGACCCTGCAGACCGATCGGGACTGGATCGCCGACGTGGTCCGGTTCGTGTCCACCCGGCGCCATAATCTCGGCGCCCCGAGCGGGCGGGTGCCTCGCCAGTGAGTATTTCGCATTTCACCGCCGCCGCCTGGCTCGGTTTCCTCCTCGTCGTCGCGCTGCTCGTCCTCGGTTACGTGCTCGTGCAGCGCGCCCGCCACAAGCGGATGCTGCAGTTCGGCAATATGACCGTGCTCGAGCGGGTCGCGCCGTCGCGGCCGAGCCCGATGCGGCACGTGCCGATCGCGCTGATCCTGGTCGGGCTGATCCTGCTCACCATCGCCGCCGCCGGGCCGACCGCCGTGCAGAAGGTGCCGCGCAACCGCGCGACGGTGGTGCTGGTGATGGACGTGTCGCTGTCGATGGAGGCCACCGATGTGCCGCCCAACCGGCTGCAGGTCGCGCAGGAAGCGGGCAAGGACTTCGTCGAGGGACTGACCCCGGGTATCAACCTCGGTTTCGTCACGTTCGCCGGTACCGCGTCGGTGATGGTGTCGCCCACGACCAATCGTGAGGCGGTCAAGCACTCGATCGACAACATCAAGCTGGCCGAGCGCACCGCCACCGGTGAGGGCATCCTGACGGCCCTGCAGTCCATCGACACCCTCGCCGCGGTGCTCGGTGGTGCGGAAACGCCGCCGCCCGCACGCGTGGTGCTCATGTCCGACGGCAAGCAGACGGTGCCCGACGACAAGGACATCGACAACCCGCGCCACGGTTTCACCGCCGCCCGCCTCGCCAAGAACAAGGGCATCCCGGTGTCGACCATCTCCTTCGGAACCGAGTGGGGCACCGTCGAGATCCCCGATTCCGACGGTGGCGGCTCGCAGCGGGTGAAGGTCCCCGTGGACAACGACTCGCTGCGCGAGATCGCCGAGCTGTCCGGCGGCGACTTCTACACCGCCTCCTCACTCGCCGAACTCACCGCCGTCTACGACACTCTCGAAGAGCAGATCGGCTACGAGACCACGCGGGGCGATGCCAGCAGGCCGTGGCTGCTCGGCGGCATGTTGTTCGTCGCGGCGGGCGTGCTCGTCAGCTTGCTCTATCGTCAACGCCTGCCCTAGCTTGCCGTACTCGGCGTTGTGAGCAGTCGCAACGGTGCGACCCTGACGCCGGGCCCACGAACCAGAACAGATAGGTTGGACCCTATGTCGAACGTCACATCCCGGTCGGTGCTGGTCACCGGCGGTAATCGCGGAATCGGTCTCGCGGTGGCCCAGCGCCTGCTCGCCGACGGGCACAAGGTCGCCGTCACCCATCGCGGGTCGGGCGTGCCCGAGGGACTGTTCGGGGTGAAATGCGATGTCACCGACAGCGAGTCGGTCGACCGGGCGTTCACCGAGGTCGAGGAGCACCAGGGTCCGGTGGAGGTGCTGGTCGCCAATGCGGGCATCACCGACGACACGCTGCTCATGCGCATGACCGAGGAGCAGTTCACCAAGGTCATCGACGCGAACCTCACCGGTGCGTTCCGCTGTGCCAAGCGCGCCAACCGTGCCATGCTGCGTGGCCGCTGGGGCCGGATGATCTTCCTCGGTTCGGTTGTGGGTATGAGCGGTCAGGCCGGTCAGATCAACTACGCGTCCTCGAAGGCCGGTGTCATCGGCCTCGCGCGTTCGGTGACCCGCGAGCTGGGTTCGCGTTCCATCACCGCCAATGTCGTCGCCCCCGGTTTCATCGAGACCGACATGACCGCGGATCTTCCCGAGGACATGAAGGAGATGGCGAAGAAGTTCATCCCGCTGCAGCGCCTCGGTCAGCCCGAAGACATCGCCGCTGTCGTCAGCTTCCTCGCTTCCGAGGACTCCCGCTACGTCTCCGGCGCCGTCATTCCGGTCGACGGCGGCATGGGCATGGGCCACTGACCCGCTGACCGACTCCCCGTGGCGGGCGATCAGCCCGCCGCATCCCCGAATCGCAGGAGAACCGAAAACCCATGGGCGGACTGCTCGAAGGCAAGACCATCCTGATCACCGGCATCATCACCGATTCCTCGATCGCGTTCAGCGCGGCCGCGGTCGCGCAGGAGCAGGGCGCGAAGGTGATCATCACCGGCATCCCCGAGCGGCTGCGTCTCATCGACCGCATCGCCAAGCGGCTCCCGCAGGAGGTGCCCCCGGCCATTCCGCTGGACGTCACCAACGAGGAGAACCTCGGCGCGCTGGCCGATGCCATCCGTGAACTGGCGCCCGAGGGCGTCGACGGTGTGCTGCATTCGATCGCGTTCGCGCCCAAGACCCTGATGGGTCCCGACGCGGTGCCGTTCCTCGAGGGCCCCGGCCCGGATGTGGCCAAGTCCTTCGAGATCTCCGCCTGGAGCTACGCCTCGCTGGCCCGCGCCGTGCTGCCGGTGATGAACGAAGGCGGCTCGATCGTCGGCATGGACTTCGATCCGCGCGTGGCGATGCCGTACTACAACTGGATGGGCGTGTCCAAGGCCGCGCTCGAGTCGGTGAACCGGTACGTGGCCCGGGAAGTGGGCTACGCCAAGAAGATTCGCTCCAACCTGATCGCCGCCGGTCCGGTGAAGACCCTGGCCGCCAAGGCCATCGCCGGTACCGCCACCGACGACGCCAAGCAGCTGCGCCAGCTCGACGAGTACTGGGACGGCGCGTCGCCGATCGGCTGGGACGGCGCCGACGCGCGCGCCGTGGGCAAGTCGATCGTGGCGCTCCTCTCGGATTGGCTGCCCGCCACCACGGGCTCGATCATCTACGTCGACGGCGGCGCGAGCCACAACATGTGGTTCCCGGAGAACTTCACCGCCAACTGATGGCCGACGCGCTGCTGCTGCTGTCGTTCGGCGGCCCCGAGGGTCCCGAGGACGTGCTCCCGTTCCTGGAGAACGTCACCCGGGGCCGCGGGGTGCCGCCGGAACGGCTGGCCGAGGTCGCCGAGCACTACCTGCATTTCGGCGGAGTCTCGCCGATCAACGCCCTCAACCGGCAGATCATCACCGCGCTGGAAGCCGATCTGGCCGACGCCGGACTCGACCTGCCGGTGTATTTCGGCAACCGGAACTGGCATCCGATGGTGGAGGACACCGTCGCCACGATGACGGCCGACGGTGTGCGCTCGGCCCTGGTGTTCCCCACCTCCGCGTGGGGTGGGTACTCGGGCTGCCGCCAGTACGACGAGGATATCGCCCGCGCCCGCGCCGCCGTGGGTGAGCGCGCCCCCGAGCTGGTGAAGCTGCGCCAGTATTTCGATCATCCACTGCTGATCGCCTCGTTCGCCGACGCGATCACCGCTGCGGTGCAACAGCTTTCGGCCGACCATCGTGAGGGCGCCCGTCTGGTGTTCACCGCGCACTCCATCCCCGTCGCCGCCGACAATGTCGCGGGACCGCCCGCCGACGGTGGCCGCCTCTACAGCAGGCAGGTGGCCGAAGCCGCTCGATTGTGTGCCGCCGCAGCCGGTTTCGCCGAGTACGACGTGGTGTGGCAGTCGCGGTCCGGCCCGCCGCAGGTGCCGTGGCTCGAACCCGACATCGTCGATCACCTGGATGTGCTGCACGGCAAGGGAATCGAGTCCGTGGTCGTGTGTCCGGTGGGATTCGTCTCCGATCATCTCGAGGTGATCTGGGATCTCGACAACGAGGCGGCCACCCGGGCCGGTGAACTCGGCATGGCCTTCGCGCGCGCCGCCACACCCGGTACCGATCCCCGATTCTCCCGGATGATCGTGGAATTGATTCAGGAGCGTCTCAGCGCGGGCGAGGTGCGTGAGTTGGGCGAAGTCCCCGGTTACGGCTGCACCGTCGACGGCGCGCTGTGCGCTCCCGGCTGCTGCGAACTGCCCCCGCGCCCCGCGCGTGCGGTGAGCACAACCGCATAACCATTCACCGCCCGTGCCTCGTACGCGGGTAGGCTGGGCGGTTGTTGTGATCGACAGATCGGAGGCATCCGATGCGCTCGACAAGACGCCGTCACGCGGCCACGCTGCTCCTGCTGCCCGTCGCCGGAACGTTCGCCCTGGCCGGCTGCGGCGGTGATTCCGGGTACGAGACCGGCCCCGAACCGACCGAGCCGACCATTTCCCAACCGACCGTCGACAGCCTGTGCAGCATCCTCGACTCCCAGCAGGGCACCTGGAAGGCGCTCGGCCCGGAGGTCGGCCGGGTGGCGTTCAACGGCGCCATGCGCCTGTGGGCGCTGCGCGACACCACCGCCAATGCCGCTGTCTCCTACGACCGCTACGTGGTCGACGAGGTCACCGACCGCAGCTGCCCCGAGGTCCGCGCCGACACCCTCACCGTCCTGGACTATCCGGACATGAAGACCGCGCTGAACGGATTCTGAAGCGGCGGTTCCCCGTTTATCGCTGACCGCTCGTCGGATCCGTTGTCGGGCAACCGTTTCCGGTGTCAGGCCGTCGGCCGCGCGGCCGCGTGGATGGCGACCAGCCGGGCCTGGCGAATCGTGTTCCACAGCGGACGCAGCAGTGATTCGTGGGCGCCGATGGCGGTGGCCGAGGTCGGTGACGATGCCGGTTCGTGTTCGGCGACAGTGAGAATCGCCGCGACGTGGTCGGCCGTGTCGAGAATGCGCTTGGCGCGCAACGGGATCGAGTCGGGGTACGCGTGCTTGGCGTAGGCGGCGAGCTGGGCTTCGATCTGCTCGCGCGGGTCGGCGTCGGACGGGCCGATCGAGGTGGTGTGCAGCTGCATGAGCGCGTCGGCGGCGTCGCGGACCGCTTCGCGCATCGTGTACTCGGCGGCGCCGAGGGTCATGTCCGGGTCGCCGAGGGGCGGGACGATCACGCTGTAGACGGTCCACTGGAGGGTGTCGTCGTCGTCCCAGTGCGGGATCAGGCCGGTGCCTTCCTGGCCGGGGACGCCGATCAGGATGCCTTCCTCCGCGTCGATCGCGTCCGCGGCGAAGGCGCTGCCCACCGGTAGGCCGCGCACGTCGCCGGGTGCGGGCAGGACCAGGCGCAGGTGTGCGCCCGCAGGGGCCATCGCCTCACGGATCACCTTGAGCAGCGGCATGGCGCCGGTGCCGGGAAGGTCGCCGCGGGAGGTCCACGGTAGGTCGGTGCGGCCACCGGTGGCCGGGTCGCCTGCGGCGATGGTGTGGCGTGGCGCCCAGGCGTGCAGCGACTCCAGCACGTCGTCGGGCGCGCTGGTACCGGCCAGCCAGGAGCCGGCCCAGACCGTCAGCGTGGCACTGGGAGAGCACATAATCATCGAGCATAAAGGTTCGCCCGGATCCGTGTGCCGGGTCTGACCTGCGGTCGAGCTACTCGGGCTCGGTGACGAAGTCGATGAGCCGTTCCACCGCGCCGATCAGCGGTGCCTCGAGATCGCGGAACGAGTCGACCGCGTTGTACACCCGGCGCCACCCCTCCTGCGGGGTGCCCCAGCCGAGCCTGCGGCAGATGCCGGTCTTCCAGTCCTCACCGCGCGGCACCGTCGGCCAGGCCTCGATCCCGACGGCGGCCGGGCGCACCGCCTGCCACACATCGATGAACGGGTGCCCGGTGACCAGGACGTGCGGGCCGAGCCCGGTGGTGAGCTGGGACTCCTTGGAACCGGTCACCAGGTGGTCGACGAGCACCCCCACTCGTGCGCCTGGACCGGGCCCGAACTCGGTGAGCCGGGCGCCGAGATTGTCGAGCCCCTCGAGATGTTCCACGACCACGCCCTCGACCCGCAGGTCGTGGCCCCACACCCGCTCGACGAGCGCGGCGTCGTGCACGCCCTCCACCCAGATGCGGCTGCCACGAGCCACCCGCGCGCGCAACCCCTCTACCCGCGTCGAGCCGGACGCGGAGCGGGTCGGCGGCTCGGGTGCGGTGGCCTTCGGGCGGACCAGCGTCACCGGTTTGCCGTCGATGAGGAACGCCGCCTCGCGCAGCGCGAACAGGCGCACCGCCCCACGCCCGTCCTCGAGTTTCACGAACTCGCCGTCGTAGCTGCGATCGAAACCGACTACGGCACCGCAGAATCCGCTCGCCGCGTCCTCGACCACCAGATCCCGTTCGGCCGCCACCTGCGGTACCGGGGTCTTCTTCGTCCGGTTGTGGCCTGCGTAGATATCGCCGCCGTACATGTCACGCGCACTCACCCGCCCGAGCTTAGAGCCGCCGGCACCGGGGCAGCGGGAGCGGCGCGCGAAAACCGTTGGACCACAAGATCGGCTTCGGGGGCGGCGACCCCGCCCGCGACGGCCCGATCGGGGCTAGGCTTGGGTGGTGGCCGCAATAGTCTGGCTGATCGCGGGCCTCGTGCTGGCGGCGGCCGAAATGCTCACCGGGGATCTCACGCTGCTCATGCTCGGAGTGGCGGCGTTGGCCACCGCGGGCGTCAGCGCCGCCGCGGGGCTGCCGCTGTGGGGTGACGCGCTCGTCTTCGGCGCGATGGCCGGGGTGTTGTTCCTCGGGGTTCGCCCGGCGCTGCGCCGCAGGTTCGGTACCCCACCGCCCACACCGACGAATGTCGATGCGCTGACCGGGAAGTCGGCGCTCGTTCTCGAAGACGTCGCCGAGTATTCGGGCCGGGTCAAACTCGGTGGCGAAGTGTGGACGGCGCGTCCGCTCGATCCGAGCGAAGTCTACGAAGCCGGTGTGACCGTCTATGTGATGAAGATCGACGGCGCCACTGCCGTCGTCTGGAAGGGTCCTTAGAGTCCATGGTTGCCTTGATCGTGGCCGCCGTCCTCGTCCTGCTGGTCGTGGTGGTGGTTTTCAAATCTATTGCGCTCGTTCCGCAGGCCGAGGCGGCGGTGATCGAACGGCTCGGCCGGTACTCGCGCACGGTGTCGGGTCAGCTCACGTTCCTCGTCCCGTTCGCCGACCGGGTGCGCGCCAAAGTCGACCTGCGTGAACGGGTCGTGTCGTTCCCGCCGCAGCCGGTGATCACCCAGGACAACCTCACCCTGCAGATCGACTCGGTGGTGTATTTCCAGGTCACCAGCCCGCAGGCCGCGGTGTACGAGATCAGCAACTACATCGCCGCCGTCGAGCAGCTCACCGTAACCACCTTGCGCAACGTGGTCGGTGGTATGACGCTCGAGGAGACGCTGACCTCGCGCGACCAGATCAACAACCAGCTGCGCGGTGTGCTCGACGAAGCCACCGGCCGCTGGGGTCTTCGGGTGGCCCGGGTGGAACTCAAGTCCATCGACCCGCCGCCGTCGATCCAGGAGTCGATGGAAAAGCAGATGAAGGCCGACCGCGAGAAGCGGGCCATGATCCTCACCGCCGAGGGCACCCGCGAGTCGCAGATCAAGACCGCCGAGGGTGCCAAGCAGGCCCAGATCCTGTCGGCCGAGGGCGCCAAGCAGTCGGCGATCCTGTCGGCCGAGGGTGAGCGGCAGAGCCGCATCCTGCGCGCCCAGGGTGAGCGGGCCGCGTCCTACCTGCAGGCGCAAGGTCAGGCCAAGGCCATCGAGAAGGTGTTCGCCGCCATCAAGAACGGCAAGCCGACACCGGAACTGCTCGCCTACCAGTACATGCAGACGCTGCCGATGGTCGCGAAGGGCGATGCCAACAAGGTGTGGCTGGTCCCCAGCGATTTCGGCAAGGCCCTCGAGGGGTTCGCGCAGAACTTCGCCACCAAGGGCGAGGACGGGGTGTTCCGGTACGAACCGAACACCGAGGACACACCGCCGGTGAAGATCGAGGACGACTCCGACGTGGCCGACTGGTTCGAGACCGCCTCGGACCCGAAAATCGAGCAAGCGGTCCGCGCCGCCGAGGCCACCGCCCGTCAGCCGGTCGAGGGTTTCGAACCGACGCTGCCGAAAAACCTTGCGCCCAAACCGGAACGCAACCTCCCCGAACCGCCGCCGGTTGGCCCGGCCCAGTCCCAGCCGGGTGACCCGTACGGCCGCCCCTGGCAGCCGCCGCAGCAGTCGTAACCAGCACTCTCCGTGCGGGTTTCATCGGGGGCCCGGACCGGTAGTCGGCATTCGACACCGGTCCGGGCCTTCGCGGTCAGCGGGGGAGAGGGAGCAGTTCGACGAGGGTGCCTCGGCCGGTGCCGGGCGGGAGGACTGCCAGGGCTTGGCAGCCGATGAGGCCGGCCAGGTGGGGGGTGTGGGCGGGGCCGGTGCTGCGCCAGACGCCGCCGGTCTGTTGCTGGACGGGGACGATGCGGGTGGCGTCGCCCGCCATCACGCCCGCGTCGGAGAGCCTGCCCCACATGGTCGGGCCGGGGGTGCGCAGGGTGAGCGCGTCGATGACAGCGGGGCCGACGGCCAGCAGGGCGGCGACGGCGGCGAGCGGGTTGCCGGGCAGGCCGAGCAGGACACGGCCGTCGGGGAGCTGGGCGACGAGGGTGGAGCCGCCGGGGCGGATCGCGACCCGGTCCACGACGATGCGGGCACCGAGGTCGGCGAGCAGGGTGCGCAGGTGGTCGGCGGCGCCCCGGCCGGTCGCCCCGACCATCACCACCAGGTCGGCGTGCGATTTCAGGGCGAGCCAGGAACGCAGCAGGTCGCGTTCGTCGGCCAGATGCCACAGCCCGGTGCTCTCGATATCGCAGCAGCGCAGGAACTCCGGCAGTACCGGGCCGAGCGAATCGCGGGTCTCGCCGGGACCGAGCGGGCCGACCGCACGGATCTCGTCACCGGTCATCACCACATCCGCGCGCAACGGCCCACGCACCGTGACGGTTTCGACCTCGGCACTGAGCGCGGCCGACACCAGCGCGGCCGACACGCGCGTGCCAGCGGGCGCCAATTGCGTTCCACTGGACCAGTTCTCACCTTGCCGCCGGGTGTCGTCGCGTACCGGGGCATCGGGCGCGCGCAATACCACCGGTTTGCCCGACACCACGGTGGTGACGATGTGTTCGTCGCGCAGAGTGGCCGTGGTGCCCAACGGGGTGGCGGCGCCGGTCGCGATCCGCACCGCCTCACCGGGTGCGAGCACCACCGAACAGGGACGCCCCGCGTACCCGACCTGCTCGTGCACCCGCCACCACGGACCCGGCCCCGCGACCGCGTAACCGTCCATGGCCGCCGTATCCACCCGCGGCAGCGGCGTGGCGGCACGCAACGCCACCGCCAGCGTTCCCCCGAGCGCCTCGGTCACCGGTAGCTCACGCACCCCCACCGGCTCCAGACCCGCCGCGATCCGCGCACGCACCTGTTCCAGCCCGCACCGCGTCACCGCGACGATCTCCGCCCGCGCGCTCACCACCACGTCCAACCTTCCGCCCGCCGATACTCCGCCCATCGTCCGCACCCCCCATTGCCTGCGATTTTCTCCCCAGTTGCCGCCCGATAACGTTGTCCTCACCCCCGCCGGTCACCGCCGGTGCGATGCGGTTCGGCGTGGTCTTGGTGCGCGGACCGGATTCGCGTGGCTGAATGGAGGGGTGGATACGGGACAGCGGAAGCGGGCACAGGCGTTTGTCGAGCTGCATCGGTCGGGGTGTTTTCTGTTGCCCAACGCGTGGGATGCGGGGAGTGCGCGGGTACTGGAAGCCGCCGGGTTTCCGGCGATCGCCACGACGAGTGCGGGGATCGCGTTCTCTTATGGCAGGCCCGACCACGACTTCCACGCCTCGGAAGAGGACGGGCGGGTCGACAAGGGCACGATGATGCGCCGGATCGGGGAGATCACCGGTGCGGTGGGGATACCCGTGAGCGCCGATCTCGAGGAAGGGTACGGGCCGGACGCGCAGGCCGTGGCCACCACCATCGCGGAGGCCATCGCAGCCGGGGCGGCGGGCGGCAATATCGAGGACTTCACCGGTGAGCGCGCGGCCCCGCTGTTCGAGGAGGTGCACGCCGTCGACCGGGTGCGTGCCGCCCGCGCGGCGGTCGCGGCCAGCGGTGCGCCGTTCGTCCTCGTCGGCCGCACCGACGTGCTGCTCGTCGGTGGCGGGCTGGACGAGGCGATCCGCCGGGGCAACGCCTATCTCGCGGCGGGCGCCGACTGCGTCTTCGTTCCCGGTGCCGCCGACACCGAAACCATCGCCACCCTCGTCCGCGAGCTCGACGGCCCTCTCAATGTCGTCATGGGACTCACCGCCAGCCTCACCATGGCCGAACTCGCCGATCTCGGTGTCCGACGGGTCACCGTCGGCGGCAGCATCGCCCGCATGCTCTACCGCCACCTGTTCGACGCCGCTCGCGAACTGGCCGACCACGGCACCTTCACCTACGCCGAGAACCAGCTCGGTCAGGACGCGCTGAACGACATGTTCACCCGGCGCGACCTCCGGAGCGAGTAGGTCAGGGCCGCGCACCGCGCAACTCGAGAAGCACACCGAGCGAGCCCATTTCGCGGCTCTGCGATTGCGCCATGGACCTGGCCGCCTGCTTGACCGGTCCGTCGGTGAGCAGGGCATCGGCGGCGCGCGCCATCGTGACTCCGCCCGCGTGGTGGTGGTACATCAGCCGAAGGAACATGATCTCGGCCTCGGCACCCCGTGCCGTGCTGAGGGCGTCGAGGTCGGCCTGTGTCGCCAGCCCCGGCATGGTCGCGGGACCGGTCGAATGGTGGTGCGCCGTCAGCCAGCTCATCGGTGTGGTCGCGGTCGGCGCGGCTCCGGCGAGCTGTGTCCAGCCGAGCAGGGTGCCGATCTCGACCCGCTGGGTGTCGGCGATCTGCTCGGCGAGCGCACGCACCCCCGCGTCGGCGGCGGGGTCGAGCCGTTGCACGAGGATGATGGCCTGCTGGTGATGAGCCGTCATGTCCTGCACGAAACCCAGCTCGGTCGTGTTCAGCACCGGTGCGGGCGTGGATCTTTCGGCCGCGAGCAACGGGCGCGACGCCGCACCGAGGACGAAGAAGAACACGGCCGCCGCCAGTGCGGCCGCCACCCCGAGAGCCCTCGGGCGAGCAGCGGGCATGCTCATGACCCGAGCGTCGAAACCTGGTCGGCGGGCGCCCGATACACCGACTCGTCCAGATTCAGCACCATGAACCCGTTGTCGGAACAGGTGACGTACAGCTGATTCCCCCGCCACTCGGGCGGTGACATGCACCAGTCCGCCGACAGATCACCGAACGCGACCCGCCCCGCCCGCGCCGACAACACCTGCGCCGGATCGAACAACCCGTCCGCCATGGCCCGCAGCGCGGCGGGCGCACTCATCGCGGGGATACCGATGATCGAGGCCAGCGCGTGCGGGGAGTTCCAAATCTCGAGGTTGCGTCCGGTGCGGGCGGGCGGGTTGAAGTACGCGATCTCACGGACCGCGGCGGGGTCGCGCACGTCGAACACCCGGATGCCCGAGGAGGTCCAGCCACAGGCGAGCGCGGTCGGGTTCGCCGGTCGATCCGCCGTGCAGTAGTGCGGATCGTAGGAGAACAGCGAATTGCCCATGGCCGAACCGATCTGGGCGTCGACGTGCTCGCCGAGATTGATCTCGAGTTTGATCTTGTTCACGATGCGCGGCGCGGTGTCGTCGGAGACATCGATGAGTTTCACCCCGCCGGAACCGCCTTCGTCGACGGTGAACAGGTGCGGCACACCGTCATAGGTCACCGGTACGCTGTGCTGGGTGGCCCAGCCGTCGGTCCAGAAGGTGCGCCCGAGGTGGGGGACCTGCGGATTCGGATCCCGACGTTGCACCGCGCTCACGTCGAGCACGGTGAACCCGCCGAGCGCGGAGATATAGAGCCGGTTCCCGTCGGGGCTCACTCCGAAGCCGTGCGCCTCGATCCCGGTGAGCCCCTGCCAGATCACGTGCGGATTCGCAGGATCGGTCAGGTCGATCGCGCTGAGCAGGCCGGGCGCGATACCCGAGGCCCAGTAGGTGCGGCCGTCGGGGGAGAAGCCGCCTTCGTGCGTCGTGATCGGCAGCGGCATCGCGGGATTCGTGCCCGGTCCCGGATTCAGCAGCCGGGGATGCGCGCAATCGGAGATGTCGTACACCGACAGGAAGCCCGCGCCGATGGCGAGCGGAACGCCGGTGCCGACGAGCAGTTTACGAGTCGTGTTGACCTTCAACGTCTCCCAGGTACCGGCCAGCATCGCGGGCTCGGCCAGCGTCGCGGTGTGCCGTGGATTCGCCGGATCGGACACGTCGAGCACTTGCACGCCCGGGTGTTCACCGAGCAGGGTGCCGGGAAAGAACGATCCGACATAGACGCAGTGTTCGAAGCTGGTGGAGGTGATTCCGGCTCCGCGCCCGGTGTATCCGCCTGCCATCGACATATTGCAGTGGTAGCCCTGTGCGCTGCGACCACTGTCCCGGTCGGCGGCGGGCACGTCGCCCTGCAGCCCCGTCTCCGGCGCGGACCCCGGCCCGCACTCCGCGCGTGGCACCGATGTCCGCCCGATGTCGAAGAATTCGTGCACCAGCTGATCGAAGGGCTGATCGGCGGCCGCGCCCGACGGCAGTCCGATCGTGATCAGCGCGGCCACCGCCGCCGGTGCCGTCGCGCGCACGACCCGAGTCCACAGGTGCATCGTTGCCTCCTCGATCCGCCCCCGACGACTACTGACTCAGACAGTCGTCTGTGCGAATCGTAAAGCAACCGAAAGATTGCCGGAGGTGGTTTCGGGGAACCAAGTCAAGGCTGGGTCGTGCCTTACCCGAGGTCCGCATCGATGCGCTGTACGGTTGCTGCAACCGGCCGGTTCGTCTGGGCGGGCCGGGGCGCGTGCGGCCGGAAAGGATTACGGACTTCATGTCTTACAACGCTGTCGACAAATCCGGTGACGCCGACGCGACACCGGGAGCGGTACCCCCGGGAGCATCGCGTAAACCGGGACTCGATCGATTCGTCTTCGCCGCCACCGCGATCGGTGCGCTGGCCTTCGTCGCCTGGGGTGCACTCGACGACGAAAGCCTCGCCGCCGCGGCGAGTTCCGCCCAGAAGTGGGTCATCACCAACACCGGCTGGCTGTTCGTGCTGGTCGCCACCGCGTTCGTGGTGTTCGTGATCTGGCTGGCGGCGAGCCGCTACGGTCGTATCCCGCTCGGCGCCGACGACGAGAAACCCGAGTTCCGCACGGTCTCCTGGATCGCCATGATGTTCAGCGCGGGCATGGGCATCGGGTTGATGTTCTGGGGCGTGGCCGAACCGTTGTCGCACTTCGTGAATCCGCCGCCGCACACCGCCGAGCCGGGCTCACCGGCCGCCGCCGAGGTCGCGATGGCGACCACGCTGTTCCACTGGACGTTGCACCCGTGGGCGATCTACGCCGTCGCCGGCCTCGCCATCGCCTACGGCACGTTCCGGAAAGGCCGCTCGCAGCTGATCTCCTCGGTGTTCCGGCCGCTGCTCGGCCGCCACGCCGACGGTCTCGGCGGCCGCGCGATCGACATGATGGCGATCTTCGCGACGCTGTTCGGCTCGGCCGCCTCCCTCGGCCTCGGTGCCCTGCAGATCGGTGCGGGCATGGAGTTCAACGGCTGGGTCGACGGTGTCGGCAAGATCGGTCTCGTCGCCGTCATCTCGGGCCTCACCGTGGCGTTCGTGTTCTCGGCCGTCTCGGGTATCGAACGCGGTATCCAGTGGCTGTCCAACATCAATATGGTGCTGGCCCTTGCCATCGCGGCGTTCGTGTTCATCGCCGGGCCGACGCTGTTCGTGCTGAACCTGCTGCCGATCGCCCTCGGCGACTACATCGAGATGCTGCCGACCATGGCCTCACGCACCGGCGCCGGTGACGAGGCGATGAAGGCCTGGCTGTCGAGCTGGACGATCTTCTACTGGGCGTGGTGGATCTCGTGGACCCCGTTCGTCGGCATGTTCATCGCCCGCATCAGCCGCGGCCGCACCATCCGCCAGTTCGTCACCGGTGTGTTGCTGGTGCCGAGCGTGGTGAGCCTGCTGTGGTTCGCCGTCTTCGGTGGCGCGGGCATCGCCGAGCAGACCAAGGACCGCGCGCTCACCGAAGCCGACGGTTCGGTGGACTCGAACTTCGCCCTGTTCCACCTGCTCGACCAGTACCCGCTCACCTCGATCACCACCGTGGTGGTGATGATTCTGGTGGCGATCTTCTTCGTCTCCGGTGCCGACGCCGCCTCCATCGTGATGGGCACGCTGTCCGAACGCGGCAGCATCGAACCGTCGCGGTGGATCGTCATCTTCTGGGGTGCGGCGACGGGTGCGGTCGCGGCGATCATGCTGGTCATCGCCGATTCCGACAATCTCGGTGGCGCGCTGACCGGCCTGCAGGCACTGACGACGGTCGTCTCGCTGCCGTTCCTCGTGGTGATGATCGCGATGTGTTTCTCGCTCTACAAGGACCTGCGCGACGACCCGCTGATCGTGCGGGCCGACCGGGGCGCGGAGCTCATCGAGATCGCCGTCGACAAGGGCACCGAGTTGCACGAGGGCGACTTCGCTCTGGTCACCGAGCCCGCCACCGACGAGATCGTCATCGATCTCAAAAAGAAGGACCCCAGCGACTGACCAGTTACTTTAGGTTAGGCTGCCTTTCGTGAAATTGTCTGTGGGTCGGATCGGTCTGGTTTGTGTCACCGCCGCGGTGGCGAGCGTGCTCGTCGCCTGCGGCGAATCCGAGCAGGTCGCGGGTCCCGGCGCGGCGGCAGGCGGCGAAGGCCGCACCAGCTATCCGCTCACGCTGGACAACTGCGGTACCAGCGTCACCCTCGACGCGCCGCCGCAGCGGGTGGTGTCGCTGGATCAGGGATCCACCGAGATCCTGCTGTCGCTCGGGCTCGGCGACCGGGTCGTCGGCACCGCGTCCTGGACCGATCCGGTGCGCGACAACCTGGCCGAGGCGAACAAGTCGGTGCCGCGCCTGGCCGACAACGCCCCCACCTACGAGGTCGTCCTCGACACCGATCCGGACTTCGTCACCGCGTCGTTCGGTCGGCACTTCAAGCAGGGCGGCGTCGCCGATCGCGCCCGGTTCGCCGAAACCGGCATCGACACCTACCTGTCGCCCACCGATTGCGACAACGGGGTGAGCATCAACGGCGGCGGCAAGCGAACCAACCCGCTGACCATGGACTCGCTATACCAGGAGATTCGTGAGCTGGCGACGGTCTTCGATGTCACCGACCGCGGCGACCGGCTCATCGCCGAGCTGCGCAGCCGGGCGGACGCGGCCGTCTCGGGGATCACGAAGACGAACGTGTCGATGGCGTTCTGGTTCGCCGACACCAAGAGCCCCTATGTCGCGGGCGGTCTCGGCTCGGCGAACCTGCTCGCCACCACGGTCGGCGCGACCAATGTGTTCGCCGACCTCACCGACGACTGGCCCGCCGTCGGCTGGGAGACCCTGGTCGACCGCAACCCCGACGTGCTCGTCCTCGGTGACCTGCTCCGCAACCGTTTCCCCGGTGACCGGCTGGCCGACAAGACCGCCTTCCTCGAATCCGATCCCGTCACCCGCGACCTCGAGGCCGTCCGCGCCGAGCGCTACATCACGCTGCACGGCGCCGAGATGAATCCCTCCATCCGCGCCGTCGACGGCCTGGAGAAGGTGGCCGCGGGCCTGCGCGAACTGAAGGTGCCCAACTGAGTACCGTGCGCGAGCAGGCACGCACCACCCTCGGTCCGGTTCGGGAGCGTCCCCTGGTGCTCTGGACGCTGATCGTTCTCGGTGGGTTCGCCGCGCTCGCGGTGTCGATCCTGATCGCCGTCACCCTCGGCCCGGCCGACATCTCGCCGGTGAACGTGCGCGACGTGCTGCTGAACCACCTCGGGCTCACCGATGTCCCCGTGCGGGTGTCGAAGAACGCGATCGTGTGGGAGGAACGCCTGCCGCGTGCCCTGGTCGCCGCCGCGTGCGGTGCCGGGCTCGGCATCTGCGGTGTGATCATGCAGTCGCTGCTGCGCAATCCGCTGGCGGACCCGTTCGTCCTCGGTATCTCCTCCGGTGCGTCGACCGGCGCGGTGATCGTCGGTGTGCTCGGGGTGGGCGGGGCGGCGCTCGGGTTGTCGGGTGGGGCGTTCCTCGGTTCGCTCGTCGCGTTCGGGCTGGTGCTGCTGCTGGCCCGCATGTCCGGCGGCAGCAACGACCGGGTGATCCTGGCGGGCGTCGCGAGCACCCAATTGTTCTCCGCGCTCACCTCTTTCGTCATCTTCGCGTTCGCCGACTCCGACGAGACACGCGGCGTGATGTTCTGGCTGCTCGGCTCGCTCGAAGGGGTGCGCTGGGACGACGTGACGCTGTGCGCGATCGTCGTGCTGGCGGGCGCGGCGGTGTGCCTGTACTTCGCCTACGTGCTCGACGCCTTCTCCTTCGGTGACGATGTGGCCGCCTCGCTCGGCATCGCCGTCGCCAAGGTACGCATGCTGTTGCTCGTCGTGACCGCGCTCATCACCGCGACCCTGGTCAGCGTCGCGGGCGCGATCGGGTTCGTCGGACTCGTCCTGCCGCATGCGGCGCGGTTCCTCGTCGGTCCCCGTCACAGCCGGCTGGTTCCGGCTACCGCGCTGCTCGGCGCGGTGTTCATGGTGTGGGTTGACGCGATCTCACGGGTGGCCTTCGCGCCGACCCCGCTGCCCGTCGGGGTGGGGACGGCCCTGATCGGTGTGCCCGCGTTCATCGTCATTCTGTCGCGGCGAAGGAGTGTGCGATGACGCTGCACGCGCAGAACGTCACCTGGGACCGGGGTGGATCGCTCGTCGTCGACGGGGTGAGTCTCACTCCGTCGCCGGGGGAGACCGTCGGCCTACTCGGGCCCAACGGGTCCGGGAAGTCCTCGTTGTTGCGGCTGCTCAACGGGGTGGTGCGGCCGACCTCGGGCGTGGTGACCCTCGACGGTGACGACCTCGCCACCGTCAAACGCAGGCAGATCGCGCGAGCGGTCGCCGTGGTGAGTCAGCACGCCGACACCGACGTCGACATCACCGTCGCCGACGTGGTTCGCCTCGGCCGCATCCCGCATCGCGGCGCGTTCGGCGGCAACACCGCCGCCGACGAAGCCGCGGTGGCCGCCGCGCTCGAGCACACCGGGCTCACGGCGAAGGCGGACCGCCTGTGGCACCGGCTCTCCGGTGGTGAGAAGCAGCGTGTGCAGATCGCGCGGGCGCTGGCGCAGGAACCGCGTGAGCTGCTGCTGGACGAGCCGACCAATCACCTCGACATCCACCATCAGCTCGAATTGCTCGCCCTGGTCACCCGGCTGCCGGTGACCAGCGTGATCGCCCTGCACGATCTGAACCTGGCCGCGATGTTCTGCGATGCGGTGGTCGTGTTGAAGGAAGGCCGGGTCGTGGCGGGTGGTCCGCCGGTCGACGTCCTGACCGCCGATCTGATCGCCGAGGTGTACAACGTGCGCGCCGAGGTGATCACCGACGCGGCGAAGGGCCGGCTGTCCATCCTGTTCGAACCGGGGCCGGTCCCGGTCCCCGCACCCTGATCCGCGGTGCCGGGTTCGGGTCGGCCACTGCTCGACCGGTGGTCGCTGTCGCGTGATCTGGTCGCCGCGACTCCGGCGGTGCGATTGCTCGTGCTCACCCAGCTGGCGTTCAACGTCGGCTTCTTCATGGTGCTGCCGTACCTGTCGGTGTACCTGACCGAGGATCTCGGGCTGCGCGCGGCGTTCGTCGGGGCGGTGCTCGGATTGCGCACGTTCTCGCAGCAGGGGATGTTCTTCGTCGGTGGTTCGCTGGCCGACCGGTGGGGTGTGCGACCCGTGGTCGTCGCCGGCTGCCTGTGCCGCATCACAGGGTTCGTCGGCCTGGCGGCGGTCACCTCGGTGCCGGGCATCGTGGTGGCGACCGTGCTGATCGGGTTCGCCGGCGCGTTGTTCTCGCCCGCCGTCGAAAGCGCGCTCGCCACCGCGGCCGGCAGCGCGGGGCGGGCACGCACCGAGGCGTTCGCGTTGTACTCGGCATTCGGTCAGGTGGGGGCGTTCACCGGCCCGCTGCTCGGCGCCCTGCTGCTCGCCGCCGACTTCGCGGTGGCGTGCCTGGTCGCGGCCGGAGTCTTCGTGGTGATCCTGCTCGCGCATCTGCGGTGGTTGCCCCGCACACCCGGTGCGCACAGCACCTGGCGCGAGGGCTGGCGGGAAGTGCTCGCCAACAAGCGGTTCCTCGTGTTCGCGGTGGCGATGAGCACGCAGCTGATCGCCTACAACCAGCTGTATCTGCTGCTGCCGCTCGAGGTGGAGCGGGCGTGGGGTTCGCAGGCGCCGCTCGGCTGGTTCTTCGCGCTCTCGTCGCTGTTCGTGGTGGTCGCGCAGTTACCGGTGACCCGGCGGGCGCGTTCAGCCGCCGCCCTGCCGGTCGGGCTGCTGGTGATGGCGACCGCGTTCCTGGTGATGGCGGTGTGCGCGCCCGCCCGGTGGCACGGCGTGGCGGGGCTGATTCCGGCGGCGGTGTTCGTGCTGCTGTTGGCGCTCGGGCAGATGATCGTGCTGCCGGTGTCGCGGGACATGGTGGGGCGCATCGCCGGTGAGCGGCGGCTCGGGTCGTACTACGGGTTGCTCGCGTCCATCGGCGGGGTGGGTGTGCTGATCGGCTCCGTGGTCACCGGTGTGCTGATCGATCTGGTGCCCGGGGGGAGTGCGCCGTGGGTCGCGGTGGCGGTCGCGCTGTGTGCGAGCGCTGTCGTGCTGCGGCGCGGCGGTTAGGCGGCGAGCTGCTCGAGGGTCGCCGACAATTCGGTGCAGGCGTCGCGTAATCGTGTGCGGAGCAAATCGGCGGATTCGGCGACGGCGGCTTGGGCGCGCACGTATTCCGCACGGCCGTTAGGGGTTTCGACGCGGACCGGTTCGTAGCCGAATTCGCGCAAATCGTATGGACTGGCGCGCATGTCGAGTTCCCGTGCGGTGCAGGCGAGTTCGAAACAATCCAGCAGCAGATCCGAGGGGATCAGCGGGGCCAGTTTGAAACCCCATTTGTACAAATCCATGTTCGCGTGCAGACAGCCCGGCTGCTCCCGCCGCACCTGATCGGCGCGGGTCAGCGGCTCGGCATTGCGCCCCACCGCGTCCGGGGTGAAGAACCGGAACGCGTCGAAGTGCGTGCACCGCAACGACATCGACTCCACCACCGCATCGGTCCCCGCATGCCCCAACCGCAACGGCACCTGCTGATGGCGCACCTCGTCGGTGCGATACACCATCGCCCACTCGTGCAACCCGAAGCACGACAGCTGCGCGGGACGCGTCGCGGTAGCGGTCAGCAACCGCCCGACGAACTCCACCGTTTCCCGCCGCTTCACCAGATACGCCGGGTCGGCCGTGAACACGTCGTCGCCCACCCGGTGATACCCGCGGGCCCCCGCGTACTCCCGCGCTCCCCGCAAACCGATCCCGAACCCCGGATGCCACCGCCGCAGCTGCGCGGGCTTGTTCCCGTAGTACGTGAACAAGAAATCGATGACCGGATGCGCGGTCCCCGCCGCCCGCCGCTCCAGATACGGACCGACCAGCCGATCGAGTCGCTCCCGGTGTGCGGACGCGGCGGCCTGCCACTCGACCTCGGGCAATACCCGCAGATCGAGCGCGTAGTCCAGCTCGACGTGCTCGCTCACCCGACCATTCTCTCGCACCGATTCCGCGCCCCGAATCCAGACTCCGGGCCGTCGGCCTCCGAGTGTCCGGTGGTGCGGGTGCCTTGTCGGGTACTTAGTTGCATAGTACAAACAAGGAAATATATAGTTGTGTTCTGCAAGTAACTATCCTCGTGCTGGGAGTGACTATGGCGGTGTCCCCGGATGCGGCGCAGGGCCTGATCAGGGAGCTGTTCTTGATGGGCCGGGCGATCCGCGCCGCGTTGTCGCACCCCGAGGAAGGGGACCTGCTTCCCGGCGGCGTGGGCGTGCTGGGTTCGCTCGATGCCAGGGGACCGTGCCGTCAGGTCGATCTGGCCGCGGACTTGTGCATCAGTCAATCGACGCTGAGCAGGCACGTCGCCGAGCTGGTGAACTCCGGCAATATCGCTCGCCGCGCCGACCCACTCGACGGTCGTGCCACGCTCATTCACATCACCGACAAGGGTCGCGATCTGCTGTGGCGCGTTCGGGAGTCACGGGCACGGGGGTTGCGTGACGCACTCGCCGATTGGACCGAAGGCGAGGCCGAGCAGGCCACCGCGGTTGTTCACAAGCTCAGGGATTCCTTGGCGTCCGCCGCGCACCACACCGGGGAAAGCCGAACGGTTTCGTCAGAAAGTCAGGAAGTGGATGTCTAATTCAGTCGGGGCCCAGACCGGGCCCGCGCCCGCCCCGATGACGCATCGTCAGGTCCTGGAAGCCATGACGGGCCTGCTGGCAGCGCTGTTCACGGCGCTGCTCAGCACCACGATCGTGTCGACCGCGCTGCCGACGATCATCGGGGACCTCGAGGGGTCGCAGACCGCGTACGCCTGGGTCATCACCACGGCGCTGCTGGCCAATGCCGCGTCGACCCCGATCTGGGGCAAGTTCGCCGATCTGTTCAACAAGAAGCTGCTGGTCCAGTCGGCCATCGTCATCTTCGTCATCGGTTCGGTGATCGCGGGCTTCGCGAGCAACGTGCCGATCCTGTTGGCGGCGCGCGTCGTGCAGGGCATCGGCATGGGCGGCTTGACCGCGCTCGTGGTCGCGATCATCGGCTCCATCGTCTCGCCGCGCGAACGCGGACGGTATTCCGGTTACATGGGCGCCGTGATGGCGGTGTCGATGTCCGGCGGCCCGATCCTCGGCGGCGTCATCGTCGACAGTCCGCTCGGCTGGCGCTGGTGCTTCTTCGTTTGCGTGCCCCTGGCGGTCATCGCGCTCGTTCTGTTGCAGCGGACGCTGCGGTTGCCGACCGAACGCAAGGAGGGCGTCTCGATCGACTGGTTGGGCGCCGCCCTGCTGACCGCGGGTGTGTCGGTGCTGCTCATCTGGGTGTCGTTCGCCGGAAAGGCGAACTACTACGAGTGGTTCTCCCGCGAATCCGCCTGGTATGTCGGTTCAGGTGTGCTGTTGCTGCTCGCGACCGTCCTGGTCGAATCGCGAGCGAAGTCGCCGATCATTCCGTTGTCGATCGTCACCGAGCGCACCACCGGTCTGGCCATCATCGCCTCGATAGCGGTCGGTGTCGGCATGTTCGGGTCGACCACCTTCCTCGGGCAGTACTTCCAGACCTCGCGCGGCTACTCGCCGACGATGGCAGGCGTCCTGACTATCCCCCTGGTCCTCGGCATGCTCGTCGCCTCGACCGGTTCGGGACAGCTGATCACCCGGTTCGGGAAATGGAAGTCGTTCGTCGTCATCGGCGGCGGGTTGCTGGTGGTCGGGTTCGGGCTGCTCTCGACGATCGATCACGCCACCGATCTGTGGCTGGTCGGCACCTACATCGCCATCGTCGGGCTCGGCGTCGGCATGATGATGCAGAACCTGGTGCTGGCCGTCCAGAACACGGTGAGCGTGCACAATATCGGCGCCGCGTCCAGCAGCGTCGCGTTCTTCCGCACGTTCGGCGGCGCGATCGGCGTCTCGGTGCTGGGTTCGGTGCTGGCCACCCGGGTGAGCGAGCTGTCGGCGAAGGGTTTCGCCGAGCTCGGCGTGCCTGCCGGTTCTTCCGGTGGTGGCAGCCTGAATCTTCACGGGCTGCCCGCCCCGATCGTCACTGTCGTGCGCGCCGCCTACGGTGACGCGACCGGGCGGATCTTCCTCATTGCCGCGGGTGCGGCGGTCGTCGCACTGCTGGCAGTCGCCGTACTGCCGAACCGTCCGCTGCGTACCACGATCGACCTCGATCCCGAGCCCGAGACGAAAGATTCCGCGTCGCAGGGTGATCCGACCGATCCGCTGGACGCCGAACTAGCGGCGTTCGCGGATGCGGGCTGGGACCGAGAGCAGATGGGGGAAGGCGCCGAACCGGTACTGTCCGAAGCGACAAGTGGCGGACTGGTGGACGGTAGCGTCCGCCGCGAGGACGGTCAGGAGTTGGCGGGTGCGGTGCTGACCTTGATCGATCGGGGTGGTCGTCAGGTCGCGCGGGCGAGCAGTGACGCCGACGGCGGTTATGCGATCAACGCACCGACGGCCGGTGGCTATGTGCTGATCGTGTCGGCGTCCGGGCATCAGCCGACAGCGGTCGAAGTGTCTGTCGGTCGGCGCCCTCAGCGCGTGGATCTGACCCTCGTCGGCTCCGGTGAGGTGTCGGGTGTCGTCCGGACCGCCGACCACGGTTCGCCTCTGCCGGGTGCGACCGTCACGGTGACCGACCTGCGTGGTGAGGTGATCGGGGCTGCCGTCACAGGCGGCGACGGTACCTACGCGTGCCACGGCGTCGTGTCGGGTGTCTATACCTTGGTCGCCGCTGCCGAACACATGCGTCCCAGCGCGATCACCCTGAGCGTGCCCGCCAGTGGCGTGCTCCGCCAGGACATCGAGCTGTCCGCGACGGCGGTACTCACCGGATCCGCGCATGCCGACGACGGCAACCCCGTGCCGAATGCGCTGGTCAGCGTGCTCGACGCCGCGGGTGCAGTCACCGCGACCGCGCGCACCGACGAGAACGGCCGCTATGTCGTGGCCGATCTCCACGAAGGGCAGTACACCGTGATCGCCCGCGGCTATCCGCCGGTGCGGGATCAGGTGACAGTCTCCGGGCCCGAGGTCGTCCATGACGTGCGGCTCGCCTACGAGCCCGCAGCGGAGACTGTCCGATCCCGTTCGTAGGGTCTCTCGGAGTAGGCGCCGGATCAGTGAGCTGATTCGAGGTGGTGGAGGCGGTCGGGGTCGGTGAGGATGATTCTCGGGTCGTCGAGAGTGATCAAACCGTCCCGGTCGAACTCCTTCAGGGTCTTGTTCAGAGCGGGAACCGACGTGCCGAGCATGGCGGCGAGGGTGCGGTGCGGGAGGTCGATGGTGTTGTCGACCGCCTCGTCCAGGAGGAGTTGGTCGAGTTGGGTGGGTAGCGGACGCCCCAACATGTTGATGAGGCGGCCCTGACCTGCGGCGAGGCGCTTCGACACGCTGGTGAGCCAGCGGCGGCAGATGGCGGGATCGCCCAGGAGCGCTTCCAATTCGGGCGCGGGCAGGAACAGGCAGTGGGCGTCCGTGCGGGCGCGCGCGGTGTAGGGCGGTGGGGTTTCGAGCAGGATCGCCAGGTCGCCGGCGAGGTCGCCGGGGCGGAGCACGTCGACCACGGTGTGCTCACGATCCGTGTCCACCGACAATTCGATCAGCCCCTCCCGGACGAACCACACACCCTTCGGCGGCGCACCGGTGGAGAACAGCAGCGACCCCGCGGTCACGGATTCTGCCTCGAAACGATCAGCGAGCCGTTCGAAATCCTGCGCGCGCAGCGGACCGGTGCGATCGCGGCCGACGCACCGCGCCACCCAGGCCGCCTGCCGCAACCGATCGTCGCCGAAACCTTCTTCGCCCACCGCATGAACAAGGTGGGAAAAAGCCCGATGACTGTGGATCATTGCTCGCTCCTGTGCTGGTGCCGCAACTGCCGTCCCATCCACGATTATCCTCGCGCACCGGTGCGAATTCCTACGCCCGCGACGTTGCATTCCGTGACATACCAGCCGGGCCGACCGCCCGCGGGCGCGCCGACGCGGGATTGCTCATCCTGCGGCGGTGCCGGAACGCATGCCAGACTAGCGGCGTGGGCGCGATGGGGAACGAGAACGCTACGGCGAAACCGGACGCACAGCAGGGCCGCGACCGAGGCGAGGTGATCGGTGGCGGACTGCTGTGGCTGGCCAAATGGGCACTGTGTGTCGTCGCGATCGCGGCGGGCGCGTGGGTGCTCGGCACGATCGCGGGACGACTGTGGGTGGTGCTGTTGCCGGTCGCGCTCGCGGTCGTGGTGACCACGATCCTGTGGCCCGCGACCCGATGGCTCACCGCCCACCGGATGCGGCCCGCGCTGGCCGCCACGATCACCCTGGTGGGTTTCCTCGCGCTGGTGGCAGGAGTGATCGCACTGATCGTGCCGTCGGTCGCCGACCAGGCGCCGCAACTGGCGGACAAGGCGACCGCCGGTGTGAACAAGGTGCGTGACTGGGTTCAAGGTCCGCCGCTGAACATTCGCGACGAGCAGCTCGATTCCGCCGTCGACGCGATCGTCTCGCGACTGCAGTCCAGCGGCACCCAGATCGCCAACGGTGTCTTCACCGGCGTATCCACCGCGACGTCGGTCCTGATCACGATCTTCCTTGTGCTGGTCCTGGTGTTCTTCTTCCTGAAGGACGGTCCGCGCCTGCTGCCCTGGATGCATGTCGTGTGCGGCAACCGCAGCGGCCGTCACCTCGAGGCGGTGCTCGAACGGGTTTGGGGGACCCTCGGCGGGTTCATCCGCACGCAGGCGATCGTCAGCTTCGTCGATGCCGTCCTCATCGGCGCGGCCCTGTTCATCCTCGACGTGCCGTTGGCGCTGGTGCTGTCGGTGATCACCTTCGTCGGCGGTTTCATCCCGATGGTCGGCGCGTTCGTGGCGGGCGCGCTCGCCGTCCTGGTCGCGTTGGTCGGCAACGGTTTCACCACCGCGCTGATCGTGCTCGGTGTCGTGATCGCGGTGCAGCAGTTGGAAGGCAATGTGCTGCAACCGGTCCTGCAGAGCCGCAGCATGGAGTTGCACCCCGTGATCGTGCTGCTCGCGGTGACCGCGGGCGGCTCCCTCTACGGCATCACCGGCGCCTTCCTCGCGGTCCCGGTGGTCGCGATGATCGCGGTGGTCCTGCGCTATCTCGGCGAACAGATCGACGCCACGACCACACCGGATTCGGCGGAATGCGACACCGCGGCGAAGGCCGCCGTCCCACCCCCGGGCAAACCACCCGGCGACCCCGCCTGACCAAGGGCGACCTCGCGGGCTCGCCGGCCCCGACCCGGGCAGACCTGGCGACAACCCGTCCAACCTGTCTGATTTGTCGGTTGTTGTGGTGGCGACAACGACAGGCGCGAAACGGTGTCGGCGCCTACAGCCCGCTACCCACCACCCCGCCCTAAACTTTGTGCGTCAGGTAATCCAGGGGATGCCGCGGCGGCGAAAAGGGCATGGACACAACAGAATATGCCCTTTCCGTCCCTGCGGTCAGGCGCAGAGGGGAACTCGATTTGTCATCGATTCTGGACCGGAGCTTTCGCCCCGAGCCGTTCGATATGCGCGGAGCGGCAAGACAATTCGTGATCGACCAGGTCGAATCGACCGGTGCGGCGACCAGGAACGATTTCGATATCGACCGCATTGTTTCCACCGCACACGATCAGATCGGTGACTGGGATATCCGCAGCATGTCCGGCACGGCGTTCTGGCGCATCGTTTCCTGCTGTATCCGGCCGTAGTCAATTCTTCGCCGGAGATCGGCACGCGGGTTCAGCGGTCACCGGAATTCGGACGCAGCAGTGCGGCGAAGCCGAGAACAGCCATGAGCACCAGCCATATCGCCGATCCGAGTCCCGCGAGGATCAGTGTGCCCCACAGGATGATGAACGGCCCGTATTCGGCGACGCGGCCCCAATAGTCGCAGGGGCCGACGTCGCCCGGGATGGCGGCGCATTCCGGGTGCGCGTCGGCGGCGAAAGCCAGGGCTGCGAGGACCGAAAGCAGCAGGGCCCCAGCGAAGATGAGCGTCAGATGAGTGAGAGGTCGGGCGGGTGGCATACCGCCCGACCTTAGCGACTCAGGCGTGCGCTCGTGGTTGTCGTTCGATCCGCGGGGCACGGATGCGGCATACCACACGCGGCGGATGTGCGCGGGGTGGTCGCGTCCACCCCGCGCATGCCCGGTCGGGGACCGCGCTCACTCAGGCTTGCGGTGAGTCCCGTCGCGCACGGTACCGACGAACTCCTCCACGAGATCCTCGAGCGCGACGACGCCGACGGTGTTTCCGCGGGCATCCACCACCCGGCCCAGATGACTGCTGGTGCGGCGCAACCGGGCCAGCGCCTCGTAGAGCGCGGTGGTCGTGGTGACCGTCGGCAGGGGGCGGATGTCGGTGCGGGGGATCTTGGTGTCGGGGCCCGCGTTGTCGTCGGCGACCTCGTCGAGCACGTCCTTGATGTGCAGGTAGCCGACGAGCGAACCGTCGGCCGCGCGGACCGGGTACCGGGAGAACCCGGTCTCGGCCACGGCGGCTTCCACGTCGCCGAGGGTGGTTCCATCGCCGCGCAACGGCACCGAACGCGCGTCGGCCAGCGGCACCATCACATCACCGACGATCCGCTCGGAGGTGCCGAGTGCCTGGGTGAGCCTGCGGTGTTCCTCCTCGTCGAGCAGACCCTCCGACCGCGACTCGCCGATCATCTCGGCCAGTTCCACCGTGGACACCGTCGCGTCGAGCTCGTCCTTGGGTTCGATGCGCAGCATCCGCAGGGTGAGGTTCGCGGCGTAGTTGTAGAGCGCGATGAGGGGGCGCGCGATCCGCAACCACATCAGGTGGATCGGTACCAGCAGCAGCGCCGAGCGTTCCGGACCGGCCAGCGCGATGTTCTTCGGGACCATCTCGCCGAGCAGGATGTGCAGGATCACCACCAGGGTCAGCGCCAGCGCGAACCCGACGGGGTGCAGCAGTTGCTCGGGCAACCCGAGCAGTTCGAACGGCCGCTCGATCAGGTGCGCGATGGCCGGTTCGCCGACCCGGCCGAGCAGGATCGAGCAGATGGTGATGCCGAGCTGGGCGGCGGCCAGCATCATCGACAGGTTCTCGCCTGCCTCGATCACCGTCGCGGCCTTCTTCTTCCCCTGTGCGACAAGGGCTTCCAGGCGATCGCGACGGGCCGAGATGAGTGCGAACTCGGCCGCGACGAAGAAGGCGTTGCCCGCGAGCAGCACCACGGTGAGGACGATTCCGAACAGATCACCCATGGTTGTGCTCCCGTGCCGCGAGGTTCGCGTCGTCGACGGGCACCAGGCGCACCCGGTCGATCCGTCGTCCGTCCATCCGTTCCACCCTGGCCACCCAGCCACCCGCACCGCCACGCGATTCGGGCAGGACGACCTCGTCGCCGCCCATCGGGATGCGGCCGAGCTGGGTGAGCACGAGACCGCCGAGGGTTTCGTATTCGCCCTCGGGCGCGTCGTAGCCGGTCGCGCGGGACACCTCGTCGATGCGCAGCAGACCCGAGCAGTCCCAGCCGTCGCTGACCCGGCGCACGTCGCGTTCCTCCTCGTCGTGCTCGTCGCGCACGTCGCCGAGGATCTCCTCGATCAGGTCTTCCATGGTGACCATGCCCGCGGTGCCGCCGTACTCGTCGACGACGAGCGCCACCTGCATGCCGTCGGCGCGGACCCGTTCGAGCACCTCGTCGCCGTCGAGACTGGCGGGCACGATCGGTACCGCGACGGCGAGTTTCCCGAGCGGGATCTGCTTGCGCAGGTGCGCCGGATGGGTGAAGGCGTGTTTGACGTGGACGACGCCGAGGGTGTTGTCCAGGTCGCCGTCGATCACCGGGAACCGGGAGTACCCGGTTCGCGCCGAGGCGGCGATGAGGTCGGCGATGGTGTCGTCGCGGTCGAGCGACTCCACCTTCACCCGGGGGGTCATCAGGTCCTCGGCGCTGCGTTCACCGAACTCCAGCGAGCGGTCCATCAACTGGGCGGTGCGCTGATCCATCGCGCCGCGCTGGGCCGAGGTGCGCACCAGCGACCCGAGTTCCTGCGGCGACCTGGCCGAACGCAGTTCCTCGGCCGGTTCGATACCGAGCCTGCGGACCAGCCAGTTGGCGGCGTTGTTCAGGAATCGGATCAGCCATTTGAAGAACACGGAGAACCCGATCATCGGGCCCGCGGTGAGCCGGGCCGTCGCCATCGGCTTGGCGATGGCGATGTTCTTGGGTACCAGCTCGCCGTAGATCATCGACAGCGAGGTCGCCAGGATCAGCGCCAGCGCGAGCGCGACACCGGTCGCGGCGGCCTCGCTCAGGCCGATGCCGTCGAGCAGCGGCGCCAGCAGCCGTGCCAGCACGGGCTCGGCGATGAAGCCGGTGATCAGGGTGGTGATGGTGATGCCGAGCTGGGCGCCCGAGAGCTGGAACGACAGGGTGTTGTGCGCCTGTTTGACCAGTCGTGACCGGGTGTCACCGGAGCGCGCGGCCGATTCGACGGCGCTGCGTTCCAGGGCGGTGAGGGAGAATTCGGCGGCCACGAACAGGGCGGTACCGAGGGTCAATGCGGCGAAACCGAGCAGGCTGAGCACTGTCAGCACGGTGGACATCCTCAGCACCACCCATGCGGTGCGGGGACGAGACCAGTGGATCGGACGGACGCTGCGGAAAGGAGGACGCCGGGTTTGTCACCCGGCTCCGTAGAGGAGCCCTCCTGTGTGGCGCCCTTGGACGCGGGTGACAACTGGATCCTTTCGAGGTGGGAAAACGAGCTGTGCCGAGATCGGCAACTCCATAGTAATCCGTCGCCTCGGTTGATGTGTCAGCGGCGCGGCCGACCGGCGCTCGTGGGCGTCCGGTCGGCCGGTCGGTCACCAGCCGCTCGGCAGCGGCCTGCCCTCGGCGAACCCGGCGGCGGACTGCACACCGAGCACCGCGCGTTCGTGGAATTCGGGCAGGGTGCGGGCGCCCGCGTAGGTACAGGAGCTGCGCACACCCGAGCAGATGTGGTCGATGAGGTCCTCCACGCCCGGCCGTTCGGGGTCCAGGCGCATCCGCGAACTGGAGATGCCCTCCTCGAACAGTGCCTTGCGGGCCCGGTCGAACCCGCTGTCGGCGGCGGTGCGGGCGGCGACGGCACGCTTGGACGCCATGCCGAAGCTTTCCTTGTAGGCGTTGCCGTCGCGGTCGACGCGCAGGTCGCCGGGGGATTCGTAGGTGCCGGCGAACCAGGAGCCGATCATCACGTTCGACGCGCCGGCGGCCAGCGCGAGAGCCACGTCGCGGGGGTGCCGGACACCGCCGTCGGCCCACACGTGCACGCCGAGTTCCTGTGCGGCGGCGGCACATTCGGCCACCGCGGAGAACTGGGGGCGGCCGACGCCGGTCATCATGCGGGTGGTGCACATCGCGCCGGGCCCGACACCGACCTTGATGATGGTCGCGCCGGCCTCGGCCAGGTCGCGGGTGCCCTCGGCGGAGACCACGTTGCCCGCGACCAGCGGCAGCCCGAGGCCGAGATCGGCGACGGTGCGCAGGGATTCGAGCATCTTGGTCTGGTGACCGTGGGCGGTGTCGAGGACGAGGACGTCGGCGCCCGCGTCGGTCAGTGCCTTCGCCTTGGCGGCCACGTCACCGTTGATGCCGACGGCGGCGGCGACGCGCAGTTTGCCCTCGGCGTCGACGGCCGGGGTGTAGATGCCCGCGCGGATGGCGCCGGTGCGGGTCATCACGCCCGCCAGGGTGCCGTCGGGGTGGGTGAGCACGGCGAGTTGGGTGTGTGAACCGGCGAGCCGGTCGAAGATGTCGCGGGGCGAGGCATCGACGGGGGCCTGCACGAAATCGGTCTGGGCGATCTCGCGCAACCGCGCGAACCGGTCGACGTCAGCGCAGGCGGCCTCGGTGACCACGCCGACGGGTTTGCCGTCCTCGACGACGACCACCGCGCCGTGCGCGCGCTTGTGCATCAGCGCCAGCGCGTCGGACACCGCCGCGTCGGGGTCGAGGGTGACCGGGGTGTCGGCGGTGAGCGAGCGGCTCTTGACGAACGCGATGGTGTCGGCGGCCGCCGGGATCGGGAGATCCTGGGGCAGGACGACCAGTCCGCCGCGCCGGGCGACGGTCTCGGCCATCCGCTTACCGGCCACCGCGGTCATGTTCGCGACGACGAGGGGGATGGTGGTACCCGAGCCGTCGACGCTGGCCAGGTCCACATCGAAGCGGGACGCGACATCCGTCCGGTTCGGGACGAGGAACAGATCGTCGTAGGTCAGGTCGTACGGCGGCGGTGGGCCAGGAAGAAATCGCACTGTGCCGATGATAGCCGTGTGAGCGGTCCGGCGGGCGGATGCGCGTGGCACGCTCGGAACGCGGGGCCGGAAACGGCGCGTGGCCGAACCGTAATCGGTTCGGCCACGCGGCGATTCAGGATTGATCAGTTTGCGGAACGGTTGCGGTTGCCCGCCGGAGCCGCCGGACGACCGGCGCGCCGCCGCGAATTCGTCGGCGTGTCGCCGCTCCGGGCGTGTCCGCCGGCGCCCGCGGGCTTGCGGGAACGGGACTCGCCGGTCGGACGGTCCCGGCGCGGCGCGCCCGAACCCCGGCTGTGCCCGCCCTCGGAAGCCGTTGCGCCACCGGGCCTTGCGCGGCGCGGACGACCCGAACCGTTCGAGGTCCGCGTCGGCTGTGCCGGTGCGGCGGGGGTGGCGAGCGCGATGCCGCTCGGCTTGCGGGCACCGGTGATGTCCACCAGCTTCCGGTCGCCGGGGCGGACCTCGATGCCGTCGGTCCGCACGCCCGCCTTGCGGGTCATCGCGGCCACGTCCTTGCGCTCCTCGTCGGTGACGAGGGTGACGACCACGCCGTCCTCCCCGGCGCGCGCGGTGCGGCCGGCGCGGTGCAGGTAGGCCTTGTGCTCGGCGGGCGGGTCGAAGTGCACGACCAGCGACACACCGTCGATGTGGATGCCGCGCGCGGCCACGTCGGTGGTGACCAGCACCGGCACCGACCCGTCGGCGAAGGCCGCCAGCGTGCGCACACGGTTGTTCTGTGCCTTGCCGCCGTGCAGCGAGCCTGCGTCGACACCGGCGCCGCGCAGCTGCTTGGCCAGGCGGTCGGCGCCGTGCTTGGTGCGCACGAACATGATGGTGAGGCCGTCGCGGGCAGCGATCTCGGTGGCGACGGTGCGCTTGATGTTCTTGTCGCGCACGAAGAACAGGTGGTGGGTCATGGTGCTCACCGACGCCTCGGCGGGCGCGGTGGAGTGGGTGACCGGGTTGCTCAGGTAGCGCTTCACGAGCTTGTCCACGTCACCGTCGAGGGTGGCCGAGAACAGCAGGCGCTGACCCTGCTTCGGGGTGCGGTCGAGCAGGCGGGTGACCTGGGGCAAAAAGCCCATGTCGGCCATGTGGTCGGCCTCGTCCAGGGCGGTGATCGCCACGTCGGACAGGTCGGCGTTGCGCTGCTTGATGAGGTCGTCGAGACGGCCGGGGGTGGCGATCAGCAGGTCGACACCGCGCGCGAGGCGGTCGGCCTGACGCTTGATCGGGGCACCACCGACGACGGAGGCGACGCGCAGGCCCAGCGAGCGAGCGGCCTCTTCGAGCGCCTTCTCGATCTGGGTGGCCAGCTCACGGGTCGGCACGAGCACCAGACCACGCGGGCGGCCCGGCTTGGACGGCGGGCCCTCGGCCAGACGGGTGAGGATCGGCAGGCCGAAGGCGAGGGTCTTGCCCGAGCCGGTGGGGCCGCGACCCAGCACGTCACGCCCGGCGAGCGCGTCACCGATGGTGGCGGCCTGGATGGGGAAGGGCTTGTCGATGCCGGAGTTGCGCAGTGCCTGAACCAGCGCCACGGGCAGGCCTAGTTCGGCGAAGGTTGGTTCGGTCGCGTCGGAGACAGCAGAGGTGGACAAAATGGCCTTTCGTTGGGCTGCGAATCGCGCTGGAAGATCACCGGCGCCGACTACCCGAAACACGCGAACGGCGTACGGGGTGCGGCCCAGCAGGAAGGACCGATCTCCCAGGATAGGCGTGATTGCGTTCGCGTGGGTAAACAACCTGGTCAGCGGTAACGGCGAGCGCCGGTCCGGCCAGGAGTGACCAGCAGGGTCCGGGGTGCGTGCGTCGCGCCCGGTTCGGGGTGGGTGATCGCCAGGTCAGCCGTGGAACAACCGGCTCAGTTCCTGCAGCCACGGCACCGCCACGGCGAGGGTGGGAACCACCAGAATCGCGGCGGATCCGAGGTAGGCGGCGGTGGCGATTCTCACGTCGCCGTTGGCGCCCGCGAGGCGCTGGATGCGGATGAGGGTGCTCGGACCGCCCGCGGCGAGCGCACCCTGCGGTGCGGTCGATTTCGCGCACGCCACCAGGGCGCGGGCGAGCGGTTTGGGGCCGGTGACCTTCACCGCGGAGTCGTCGGCGAGCAGTTCGATGAGCAGTTTCACCGAACCGAGCGCGGCCTTGCTGCGGACCACCCGGGGGAACGCCTCGTGGACGGCGGTGAACGCCTCGAGCACCAGGTCGTGGCGGGCTCGCAGATGCGAGCGCTCATGGCTCACGATCGCGGTGACCTCGGCGTCGTCGAGGCTGGTCAGGGTGCCTTCGCTGAGTACAACGCGCTGGCGGAGCCCGGGCAGGCAGTAGGCGATGGGTTCGGTCGCGGCGAGCACCCGGATGTCGGCGGCGCGGCGCACGGGCCCGCTCTGATCGAGCAGATCGACCAGCATGCGGTGCCGGGACCGGCGGCGCCGGGTGTGCACGCCGACGCGCACGATGGAGAACATCAGGCGCGCGCCGATCATCAGCGTCAGCGCGAACACGGTGACGTACACGAGCCACAGCGGCAGCCCGAGCGCGTCGATCTCCTTGGTGGGGGAGGTGGTGGGCCTACCGTCGGGGCCGGGAACGAGCAGCATGCTGGCGATGGCCAGCCCGGAACCGAAGGCGCTGAGCACAGCGGCCAGCGCGATGGCCTGCCACAACACGACCGCTGCCCGCGGACTGCGGTGCGGCCAGGTAGCACGGCTGAGCAACGCGGGAACCGGCCCTGCGAGTAGCAAGGCGAGACCTGCGAAGACTGCCGCGGTTGCGTTCATCGACTCTGCTCACTGCGTTGTGGGGCCAGGGGCGCTCACGTCGTTGTGAGAGCCGCCAGGGAGTCTAGCCGCTGTTTTCGTCGGATTCGAGCTTGGCCAGTGCCTCGCGCAGGGCGTCGGCCTCGTCCTTGCCGACCTGTTCCACGAAGTGCACCAGCGCCGCGGCGCGGCTGCCCGCCGCGTCGGCCTGCTGCAACGCGTCGACCATCAGGCTCGCGACCAGTTCGTCGCGGCTGTGAACCGGGGCGTACCGATGCGCGCGATCGTCGCGACGCTGCACAACCAAATCCTTTTTCGCCAGCCGCTGCAGCACGGTCATCACCGTGGTGTACGCGAGCTCGCGACGAGCCGCCAGTGCTTCGTGTACCTGCCGCACCGTGAGCGGTTCGTCGGCGGACCACAACTGGTCCATCACCGCTTTTTCGAGTTCGCCGAGACCTGCCATCCCTCCGATTTTACGGACTCAACGACAAAGATGCGTACTACAGATTGTCGTAACGGGGTGTTTGCTGGTGTGTCATTCGTCATACCCGGCCGCGCCGTGCACGTGACGCGTGCCGATCGGCACGACCATCGGCCGCCCCGAGACCGGATCGGTGAGCACCTTCGCGTCGAGTCCGAACACCTCGGCGAGCAGTTCCGCTGTGATGATGTCGGCCGGTTTTCCCTGCGCGACGATGCGGCCCGCCGCCATCACCACCAGGTCGTCGCTGTAGCGGATGGCGAGGTTGAGATCGTGCAGGACCATCACCACGGTGCGCCCGAATTCGGCGTGCAAGCGGTCGACCAGGTCGAGTACTTCCAGCGAGTGCGCGAGGTCGAGGTAGGTGGTCGGTTCGTCGAGCAGCAGGATGTCGGTGCCCTGGGCCAGCGCCATCGAGATCCAGGCGCGTTGCCGCTGTCCGCCGGACAGTTCGTCGAGCGTGCGGTCGGCCAGGTCGGCGATGCCGGTCTGGGCCAGGGCGGCGGCGACCTCTGTCTCGTCGTCGGCCGACCACTGGCGCAGCCAGGACTGATGCGGGTGACGGCCGCGCGCGACGAGATCGGCGACGGTGAGCCCTTCCGGCGCGACGGGGGTCTGCGGCAACATGCCGATCACCCGCGCGACGTCCTTGGTCTTCATCGTCGAGATCGCCTTGCCGTCGAGCACCACCTGACCTTCGCGCGGACGAAGCAACCGGCCGAGCGACTTGAGCAGCGTCGACTTGCCGCACCCGTTCGGCCCGATCACCGTGGTGACCACGCCGGGGGCGATGTCGAGACTGAGCCCGTCGACGATCACCCGCTCGCCGTAGCCGAGGGACACGGTGTCGGCGGCGAGGCGATGGGCGGGGCTGGTCATGAGAGCGTGGCCTTCCGGTTCATGCGGACGAGCAGGTAGAGCAGGAACGGCCCGCCGAGAGCGGCGGTGACGATACCGACCGGCAGGTCGACGGGCAGCAGTGCGCGCGAGATGATATCGGCCCCCGCCACCAGCGCGGCGCCGGTGAGCGCCGAGGCGATCAGCGGTTCGCCGGGCGTGCGCAACGCCATCCGGGCGATCTGCGGTGCCGCCAGCGCGACGAACCCGACGGGCCCGACCGCCGCGGTCGCCACCGAGGCGGCGACCACGGACGCACCGATCAGCAGCGCCTGCTGGGACTGGATCCGCACACCGAGCACCCGGGTCGACTCCTCGCCGAGGCGCAGCGCGGCCAGCGTGCGCGCCGAGACGAGCGCCACGACGGTGACCACGGTGAGCGCGATCGCGGCGGGCACGACACTTGACATGTCGGCCGCGTCGAGCGAGCCGTTGAGCCAGACCTGGGCGCGGGCGGCGTCGGTGAGGCTGGCGCGGGTGAGCAGCCAGCTGATCGCCGACATGAGTACCGCGTTCACGCCTATACCGATGAGCACGAGCCGGAAACCGGTGACACCGCGTTCGCCGCCACCACCGCGTCCCCACGCCAGCAGGTAGATGACGACGGCGGTGAGCAGACCGCCGGCCAGCGCCGCCAGCGGAGCACCGACCGTCGCGACGAGACCCGTTGTCGCCCCGCCACTTCCGACCAGCACGGCGACCGCGCCCACACTCGCACCGGTGGTGATACCGAGCACGTCCGGCCCCGCCAGCGGGTTGTGCAGGATCGACTGCATCAGCGCACCCGCAAGACCGAGGGCGGCACCGACCACCACGGCGGTGAGTGCCCGGGGGAGTCGCGATTCGAGCACGATGAACCGCTGCGATCGGGAGCCACCCCCGCCGAGGACATCGAGCACCCGGCTCAGCGGGACATAGGTGTCGCCGACGGCGATATCGACGCAGAACAGCACGAACACGGTCACGGCCAGCGCGACGACGAAACCGAACATCACCGGGCGCAGCACCAGCGACAGCGGGCCGACTCGCAAGGCCGGACGCACCTTGCGCAGATCGGTGGTCGTGTCGATGCCGGCGCTCACAGCGTCACCAGCTTCTTGCGGCGCACGAGGGCGATGAAGAACGGTGCGCCCAGCGCCGCCAGCATCACGCCGACCTGCAGTTCACCCGGCCGGGCGACGACCCGGCCGGTGATATCGGCCGCCAGCAGCAACAGTCCGCCCAGCAGGGCCGAGTAGGGGATCAGCCACCGGTTGTCGGGTCCGGTGACGATGCGAGCGATATGCGGGACCACCAGCCCGAGGAACGCGATCGGACCGACCGCCGCGGTGGCCGCACCGCTGAGCAGCACCACCGCGACCAGCCCGAACGCGCGCGCCCGGCCGATGTCGACACCGAGGCCGCGTGCCACGTCGTCGCCGAGACCGAGCAGGTTCAGGGCGGGGGCGGCGGCCAGGGCCATGCCGAGGCCGATCACGAGGAACGGCAGGACCTGCCAGAACACGTCGGCCTCGCGGCCGTTGACCGTGCCGACCACCCAGAACCGGTAGGTGTCGAGCGCCGCGTTGTCGAGCACGACGACGGCATTGGTCATCGCCTGCAGGAACGCGGTGACCGCCGCACCGGCGAGTACCAGGCTCAACGGGCTGGCCTTGCCGCCGCCGATCGAGGAGACGCCGAACACGATCAGTCCCGCGATCGCCGACCCGGCGAAGGCGAACCAGATGTACTGACTCGGCGCGGTGAAGCCGAACAGATAGATGCTGAGCGCCGCCAGGAAGCCGGCGCCCGCATTCAGTCCTAACAATCCGGCATCAGCTAGCGGATTCCGGGTATACCCCTGGATGAGCGCGCCCGCGACCCCCAGCGCCATTCCGGCGATGAGGGCCAACGCGGTGCGCGGGAGACGCAGCTCACGCACGATTTCCTCGGCGGTGGAGCGGGCCGGGCATCGGAACGGGCCGCCGTCGCAGCCGAGAGCGTGTGTGACGGCGTCGAACACCGTGGACGGTGCGAGCGAGCGGGTGCCGACGGCGATGCTGGCGACCACTGCCACGGTGAGCAGTACAGCGAGCAGGGCAAGCCCGGTCAGACGACGGCGTCTGACGGTGCCAGGGTGGATCACGGCGACGAACTTCTCCTGCCTCGAAACCGGACACGACTTGTGAAGTCTGGTAAGCCTAACCTATGTTCCGAGACATCATCGTCACGGGAACCAACCGTTCGAGGAGGTTCGATGCCCGAGCCCGTCACCACCACCACGACCCGCACCACCCTCGCGTTCGATCGCGCCTGTGCGCGGTTGCAAGCCCTGCAACCGGAGCATCCGCGGGTCTATGCCGTGGCGGCGATGGCCGGACAGGGGAAACGGCGATGGTGGCATGTCCCGAACGGGTTGTCCGAGGGCCGCGTCGAACTGATGTACCGCAGGCACGCCGCGGAGATGATCAACGACGAGATCGCCGCCGAGGTGGTGGCGACCGCGCTCATCCACGCCGTCGTCGGCCGGGTCACCGCGCTGTTCGTGATGTCGGCGCAGGCCTGGGATCCCGGGCGCGACAACCTCTGGATCCACCACGACAACGACGGCGGTATCGACTGGGCGGGCTTGTCCGACACCACTATTCGCGTCGTCGACGGTGACCCGGAGGCCGCCGAACCCGGCACCGTCGCACTGCCCTGCGAGGCGGCGATGGCGGTGTGGCTGGTGCAGCGCAGCGCGTCGTCGCTGATCCCATTGCAGTCGGTGCTCACCCGCTGCTCGGGTCTGCCCGCGCGCCGGTTCTGGCCGCTGGTCGGTGAATCCGTCGTCGGTGCGGCCACCTACGTGCCCGATCTGGCGCGCACCGATCCCGCCGCCGCGGCGCGTCGTGGCCAGCTGCTGCTCACCGCCTTCGAGGAGCGTGGTCTGCCCGTGCGGCGCAGCAGCGTGCTGCAACGCTGAGCGCGTCGCGCGCTTCACCGGCGCGGTCGCGGGTATAGGTTCCGCATGACCGTTGTCCTGAAGCGGGCTGTCACCACGCCGCTGCTGTACTTCTTCATCCTCGGCGACATTCTGGGCGCCGGCGTGTACGTGCTGGTCGGTTCGGTGGCCCGCGAGTCCGGTGGCGCCGTGTGGTTGCCGCTCGTCATCGCGCTGGTGCTGGCCACGCTCACCGCGGGTTCATATGCGGAACTCGCGACGAAGTTCCCGAGGGCGGGTGGGTCGGCGCACTATGTCACCCGGGCGTTCGGGCCCGCGGCCGGGTCGTTCGTCGGTTTCTGCATGCTCGCCGCCGGTGTGGTGTCGGTGGGTGCGCTGGCCAGGGCGTTCGCGGGGGACTATCTGCAGGCGCTGGTCTCGGTGCCGGTGGTCGTGGTGGTCGTGGTGTTTCTCGCGCTGCTCGCGGCACTCAACATTCGCGGCATCCGGGAGTCGTTGGGCGCCAACGTGGCCGCCACGCTGGTCGAGGTCGGCGGGTTGCTGCTCATCATCGGACTCGGCCTGTGGGTGATGCTGCGCGGTGACGCCGACCTGAGCCGCCTCACCCAGGTGGGCACCGCCGAACAGGGTGCGGTCGGGGCGGTGCTCGCGGGCTCGGTGCTGGCGTTCTATTCCTTCGTCGGCTTCGAGACCTCGGTGAATCTGGCCGAGGAGGTCAAGGATCCACGCCGGTCCTACCCAACGGCGCTGTTCGGCGCGCTGCTCACCGCCGGGGTGGTGTACGCGCTGATCGGTGTGGTCGCCAGTGCCGCAGTGCCCACCGAGAAGCTGGCGGAGTCGAGCGGACCACTGCTGGAGGTGGTGCGGGTGGCCGGGGAGGTGCCCGACTGGTTGTTCAGCGTGATCGCGCTGGTCGCGGTCGCCAACGGGGCCCTGCTCACCGGCATCATGTCCTCGCGGCTGGCGTACGGCATGGCCCGCGACGGCCTCCTGCCGTCCACGCTCGCCCGGATCCTGCCCGGCAGGCGCACACCCTGGGTGGCGATCCTGGCGACATCATCGGTGTCGTTGTTGCTGGCACTGACCGGCGAAGTCGATTCGCTGGCAGCGACATTGGTGCTGTTGCTGTTGTTCGTCTTCGGTTCCGTCGACGCGGCGGTGCTGGTGTTGCGCCGCGAACCGGGCGAACCGGGCCACTTCCGGATTCCGACCGTCGTGCCCCTGCTCGGCCTGGCGTCGTGCCTGTTCCTCTTCACCCGCATCGACGGTGAGGTGTGGGCGCGCGGGCTGATCCTCGTCGGTCTCGGCGCGGTGCTGGCCGTGGTGAACGCCGTTCGTGCCCGCGGTGGTGTGGATGCGGAAAAACGGGTAGAGCCAGCCGAGGACCCGCAGAGGAGGAAGCTCATGACCACACCACGCGACCGCGACGACGACACCGCCGAACCGAAAGGTGGACGACCTGGCCCCAGGGACGAGGGCAAGGACGGTGGCATGGCCACCCGCGAAGTCGCCCCCGATGTCGCCGAGACCGACGAGGGTGCGCAGGAACCGCCGGACTAGCCGACGGCACCCCGGGCGGTCACGGCGTCGGCGAGTCTGCGGAACGAGCTCAGTAACAGGTCGCCGTAGTGCTCGGGGTCCGGCATCATCACGGCGTTGGTTGTGACGGTGATGGCCAGTTCCGCGCCCTGCGAGGTGATGAGATGGCGCAGGCCGTCGCCGTCGTGGATCGGCAGCGCACCGAGCACGCGCACCAGTGGCCGTCCGGCGAACCGCAGGTCGTCGCGGACCGGTGGCACATTGCTGATCGTGGTGTTGCTCAACGGCACCGAGGTCGCCTCGTCGAACCGGCGCAGGGTGCGCGCCCAGCCCGCGGCTCGCAGCAGCAGTGCGGGCGCGGTCTCCACGCGCGACTCGGTGCGCAGGGTGGCCGGGTCGGCGGCGGTGGCCTTGGCCCGCTTCGCCGATTCCCCGATCGCGAGCAGTCGCCGCACCGGGTCGTCGATGTCGGTGTGCAGATCGACGAACATCTGGGTGAGCTGATTCACCGAATCCCACTGCGCCACACCGCGCATCGACATCGGGACCATGGCCGCGAGGGAGGCCTCGGGTGTCTCGTCGTACTCGGCCAGATACGCCGCGAGCGCACCCGACACGGTGGTCAGCATCAGGTCGTTGACGGTGACCCGGACCGGGCACGCGGCCTGTACGGCGCGGACCTCGGCCATCGGCAGGGTGACGACGTGCATGGTCAGCGGTGCGTGGATATCGCGGTTGAAGCGGGTCACGGGTTGCTGGGTCACCGCGCCGGCGTCGCCGGATGCCCGGGTCCGGGCCATGCCGAGGGCGAATCGTGCGGGAGCGGTGAGCGCAGTGGCGGCGGTCCGCACGGCCGCGCCGATCAGGTCGTCACCCCCGAGTTCGACCTCGGGGGCGGGCGCGTCGCCGAAGAGTTTCGCCTCGAGTTCGCGGGTCGCGACCCCGTCGCAGACGCTGTGGTGGAGTTTGAGCACCACCACCGTCGCCGTCCCGATCCCCGGCACCCCACGTACCCGGTCCAGGACATGGATCTCCCACGGCGGCTTGACGAGATCCATTCTCGCCGAGGCGAGTTCGGCGATTCGCGCCTGTGCGGCAGGCCAGCTACCCGGCGCGTCGAGGAAGACATGATCGGCCATATTCGCCACCGGAGCGGGCACCCAATACGGCAGATCGAGGTCGAAGGGGGTGCGGCGCAAGCGGCGGTGGAACAAGGGGGAGTGGCCGAGGCGAGCCCGCGCCCACTCGCGAACCTCGCTCGTGGTCAGGGGCGCGTTGCGGTCGTCGGCGAAGCAGTAGATCGCGACGATGTGGGAGAGGTGCCGGTCGGTCTCGTCGTAGACGAAGACCGCGTCGCGCGGTGCCAACCGCCCGGGGCGTACCCGCAGGATGTTCACAGGCCGAGCGCCGTCGCCATCATCGGCCAGGAAGCGTGCAGATCGTCTTCCCAATAACCCCACGAATGAGTTCCGGTCGCGCGCATATTGTAGGTGATATTCGTACGACCGAGTTCGCGTGTCCGCTGGGCCATTTGCGCGGTGCAATACATGGTCGCCGCTTCGATTCCGCCGCCGACGAGCATTTGATTCTGCAGAATGGACGCGGGGTTTTTTCCTTCGACATGTACCCGCGGATTCGCGAGGGTGTCGTGCACGCCCGGCAATCCACTTCCGGCGGCGATATAGATCGGGATATCGGGCAGCCGATGCGCTTGCACATACGGGTCGTGCTCGCGCCAGGCGGCATCGCCTGCGGGCCCCCACATATTCTCCACCTTGCCGCCGCCGAGGCGGACCACCAGCGAGACGAACTCACGGCCGACCGGGTCGCTCGTCATCGCGCAGCCGCTGTAGGAGGCGACGCTCCGGTAGAGCTGCGGGGCCTGGATGGCCAGGTCGAGCACCGAACTGCCCGCCATCGAGATGCCCGCGAGCGAGTTCACGCCCGTGGTGCCGAAGGCCGCGTCGATCACGGGCGGCAACTCCTGGGTGAGGAAGGTCGTCCACTTGTTGACGCCGTTGTTCTTCAGGTTCTTCGCCAGTCCTGGATCGGGCTGCTGCCAGTCGGTGTAGTAGCTGAACGCGCCTTCCATCGGCATCACGACATTGACGTGCTTGCCGGCGAAGAACTCGGCCGCATTCGTCTGACCTGCCCAGTTGGCCGAATCCTCGCCGCCGCCCGCACCGTTGAGCAGATACAGCGTCGGGGCGGGAGTCGCGGTGTCGGCGGGGCGGAGCACGCGCAGCGCGATGGTGCGATCCATCGACGGCGAATAGACGCTGATCTCGGCGGTCTGGCCGGTCTGACCGCGGCTCACCAGATGGGCGCCGGGCGCGGCGGTCGCCCCCGGGCCGTCGGCGAGCACGGGAGCGGTGGCCAGGGCGGCGGCACAGGCCGCGGCGAGGATGGTGCGGAATGCGGGTGTGTTCATCGGTGGTACGAGCCTGCTGACTTCTCGAAGAGCGACCGGGGGCCGGCCGGTGGGCCGGCCCCCGTGACAAAGCTGAGGGCTACTTGCCGGGCGTCGGCGTGCCGCCGCTCGCCGAGATGAGCGCCTGCACGAAGGGCAACGCCGCATTGCTGAGGCTGCCGGCGCCGGTCTCCAGCAGTTCGTAGAGGGATCCCATGTGTTTCTCCTGGTGGTGATGGGTGAATCAGGCTCGCGTCACGGGCGAGCCGGGTGACCGGACGGCCGGATTACGGGAAGAAGGCTTCCACCGAACCGAGGAAGACGGCCAGCAGACCGTCGCCTTCGGCAGCCGAACCGAGTCCCGCGATGGCCGCGGTCAGAAGCTCACTCAACGAGCCCATGTATCTCTCCTTGCGTTGTGGCCACACCAGGCTTCGATGTGACGCCGGTAACGTAACCCGCTACTGCAGGTGTGGCAACCCGATGTTTCACTCCGCTCGAACTGTTCATATTTTTCTTCCGTGCGGAATCAACTTGGGGATTGCCGACGGGGTGCGCCGGTACTAGGTGTGACCTGTGGTTACTGCGACTGTCTGGCACAGTTATCGGCCGTTTGGCAGTGAACACTGATGTACGCGGAAAGGGCGTCAAGGGGGCTTTTTCTGCTGTGAACTGCGGTGGTGTGCTGAGCTTCGGTGTGGCGCCTGTGAGCGTTGCCGAGCGGGGTGTGCGGTGCTGGATGCCGTGTCGGGCCGGGGTGAGATGCGGTGCGGGTGCGTCGAACGGGTGTTGCCAGGTGGACGCACAAGCCCCTGCTTTCAGGGTTATGCCTCGGCGCGATCGCTCCCGGCGGCGTTCTCCGGCCGTTGAGTCGTTATGTCTTTCAGCTATTGCAAGGTAACTCGCGCTGGTGTTGTGAACGGGCAGGAGGGGCTCGTCGGCCCGCTCCCGACCCGCTCGCCTGATCGCTACTTACCCGGTGACGGCGTGCCGCCACTGGCCGTGATCAGTGCCTGGACGAAGGGCAGCGCGCCTTCGCTGAGGCTGGCCGCGCCGGTCTGCAGCAGTTCATAGAGAGATCCCATGGTGTTCTCCTTTCAGGAATGGGTGATCGATTACGGGAAGAAGGCTTCGACGGAGCCGAGGAACACGGCGAGCAAACCGTCCCCTTCGGCGGCGGAACCCAGTCCCGCAATTCCTGCCATCATCAATTCGGTGAGTGAACCCATATCAGTTCTCCTTGCGGCATTTTCGGATCTGCATCAGCGGCGGTCGCCCGTCGTGATGCCGGTAACGTAGCCGCTGCCCATTTCCCGTCATCCGATTTTTAGCGGATCCGGACAATTCGTCCCGAATTCTTTCCGACGGAAAGTATCTCGCCGGATTGGCGAACGTCACTACCGCTGATGCCGTGACCTGTGGCGACGCACAAGGCTTGTCACGCGTCGCCCTTCCGTCGGTGAGCCACGTCAATCCCCCTGTCCGCCACCGGGGATGGGCAGCAGCACCCGTCCGCCGGTGGCCGGGCATTCGGCGCGGCCGGTGACGAGCATCAGCAACTCCACAGCAGTGCCCGTGACCACCGTCCCCGACCCCGCTGTCCACCCGGTGTCGGTCGCGCACAACTGGTATCCGGCGAGCCGCTCGGGCGCGTGGAACGGCGCACCCATCGCCCATACCCGCTCCAGCGACCACTGTGCGGGCTCCGTCGGCGCGACCCGCTCGATGCCGAGCGGCACGGCGATGTCCTGCCCGTGTACGAGCAGGTCCATCAACCGGTCGAGCGGCGTCGTGCCGATCGGCGTCGCGCGCGACCCGATCGTTTCCCGCAACTGCGCGAGCAGTCCCGCAGTGGTCGTGCGGTCGGCGTACCGAACGGCACTGTCGTGGATGAGCCGATCGATGTTTCCCCGCGCCCGAACCAGCTCCACCACAATCGTCCCGAGCGTGAACCGGGTCGCGAGCACCAGATGGGCAACCACGTCGCGAATGCGCCATCCCGCGCACAACGACGCTGCGTCCCAGTCGGATTCGTCGAGCCCGTCCAGCAGCTCGACCAGTGTGGTGCGCTCCTCGGCCACGCGCCGCCAGACGGTATCCGCGCTCGGTCGTTCGATTGTCATCATGTCTCCTTCGGTCGATGTCGTCGGTACCGTAGGAGCTCCACCGAGGTGGAGGTGCCAGCGACTGTGACCCACAACACACGTCTGACGATCGGTGAACTCGCCGCGAGAACCGGCGTCGCAGTGCGCACCATCCGCTACTACTGCGACGAAGGGTTGCTGGCTGCCGAGCGCACGTCGACCGGCCATCGGACATTCGGCCCGGACGCGGTCGACCGCCTGAGCCTGCTGCGCCGCCTGCGTGCGCTGGGAATCGGCTTAACCGCCATCGCCGACGTCCTCGCGGGTAGCCGCGCCCTGGCGGAGGTGATCGCCGCCGAGCGCGAAGCTGTTGCCGGTGAACTCGCCGCACTGCGGCGACGCGAGGCGTTGCTGACCGCGGTGACTGCCGGTGAGGTCGGGGTCGGGGTGAACCTGGTTGCGGCCGTTGCCGATCCGGCTGCCGCGCACGACGTGCTCGTCGGCTTCTGGCGGCACCAGCTCGCCCCGCTGCCCGCACCCGTGCTGCACGACTTCATCGATATGAACCTGCCGGGTCCGCCGGTCGATGCCGACCCGGAGTTCCTACTGACCTACGCCGAACTCGTGGCGGCGGTGCGTGATCCACGGCTCGACGCGGCGATGTTCGACATCGTCCGGCACAGCGCCGTTCCTGGAGTGCACGACGAAAAAGGCCTGCTGCTGTCCGTCGCGCAGGCGTGTCTCTCGGCGGCCCCGCTTGTCGCGATCGGCGAACAACCTCGGCCCGGTGCCGAACTCGATCATTACGTTCACGCCCATGCCACCGCTCGCGCCGAGCGAGACACCCCGGAATTCCGTAAGCGATTGGCCCTCGGCGCCGCCGACCAGCGCGTCCGCCGCTACTGGCATCTCACCACGGCCCTGACGGGTGAGCCGGTCACCTCCGGCGCCGCGCACCTGTGGCTCTTCGATGCGCTGACCGTCTCGGTCACGCAATCGGGAGGCTGAACCGCCAGGGACGAACGAGGGGAGGCCACCAGGGTGGCCTCCCCTCGGGGGACGATCAGGGAACCACTTCGACGATGTCGCCGGGCTCGAGCCATTCGTAGTGCGCCTTGGCGCCGTCGGGGGTCAGGCGGATGCAGCCGTGGGACTGCTCCTCGGTGGGTCCGATGTGGTAGGCGATGTCGCCGTTGAAGAAGATCGCGTATTCCATGGGGGCGTTGTGCAGGGTGCTCCAGTGGAACGGCTTCTTGAACGCCACCTTGAACGTGCCCGGCGGGGTCTCGTAGCCGGGGCGGCCGTGCGACATCGGGGTGGGACCGTAGGTCACCTTGCCGTTGTCCATCAGCCACGCGTTGTTGGTGGACAGCTGCAGGCACGCGCGGGCCTTCTCGCTGCACGGCGCCACCACCGGTTCCGGTTCGGGCGCGGGAACGATGGCGGGCACGCCGGGGATATCGGGCCCACCCGGCCACAGTGGTTCGGCCTGCACGGGTGCGGCGAGCGCGGTACCCACCACCGCCGCACACATCGCCGCGCTCGCGGCCCACCGGGGAATACGACTACTACTCACGAAATCTTGCCTCTCTCGCCGCGCCCACCCCTGGTCTTCGTACGCCCAGAACATGAGCTTTCACCATCGACACAAGCCTCGGAACATAGAGGTGTGAACGATCATGGAGTATTGCGATTGTGTTGAGCAAGCCCTGGATATCGCTACCGGCGCGTCGCATTCCGGCAGCCACTTGACCACTTAGGTAAGCCTGACCTATGCTCATCGTGGCGTATGGATGAGCCGGTGGTCCCGAGGGCTGCGGTCGACCCCCTCGTTCCTGCCGCGGCGGGCTCCGTTCTCGTAACGGGGTCCGCCGCTTCGTTTTCCCGGTGGCGACGCCGGATTTCTGATGGTGTAAACCGGACGGTATGAGCGAAAACCCCCTGTCGTGGGCTGATATCACGCCCGAGCTGATGACCAAGATGAGCGAAGGCACCTTCACCGACCTCATCGGCATGCGCTTCACCGAGGTCTCCGCCGACCGCGTGCGCGGCGAATGGGAAGTGCGTCCCCAGCTGCACCAGCCCGCGGGCATCCAGAACGGCGGCGTCTATTGCACGGTGATCGAAACCCTCGCCAGCGTCGGCGGCAGTGTCTGGTTCGGTGAGCGCGGTCAGGTGGTCGGCGTCAACAACAACACCGACTTCCTCCGCGCCGTGCGCGAGGGCACCCTCACCGCCGAGGCCACCCCGATCCACCGCGGCCGCAGCCAGCAGCTGTGGGTCGTGGTGATCACCGACGCCGAGGGTCGCATGGTCGCTCGCGGACAGGTCCGCCTGCAGAACCTGGCGGCTTGATCTCGTTCCCCTGTGATGATTCGCCCGCCGCCGGGGTCGAGCGCGTCGGCGGCGAGAGCGCCGATCTCGGCGCTTCGTTAACTTCTCGTTAATCGAGCCGGGCTCGTCCCAGGTCACGGCGTCGGTGGGCGACCCGTCGTGGCTCGCACGTGCCAGAATGTCGCTCACCGACCACGATCCGCCGAGGAGAACCCCGATGCGACTGTCGCCGCACGAGCAGGAACGGCTGCTGCTGAGTTACGCGGCCGAGCTGGCGCGGCGCAGGCAGGCCAGGGGGCTCAAACTCAACCATCCCGAGGCGGTCGCACTCATCACCGACCATGTGCTCGAGGGCGCGCGGGACGGGCGGACCGTCGCGGAACTGATGTCCTCGGGGCGCCAGGTACTCACCAGGGACGACGTGATGGTCGGCGTGCCGGAGATGATCCACGACGTTCAGGTCGAGGCGACCTTCCCGGACGGGACCAAACTCGTCACCGTGCACCACCCGATCGGATGAGACCATGATTCCCGGCGAATACCTGTGTGCCGAGGGCACGATCGAACTGAACGCGGGCGCGACGCGCGTGGAACTGGACGTGGTCAATACCGGTGACCGTCCCGTGCAGGTGGGCAGTCACGTCCACTTCCCGCAAGCCAACGCCGCGCTCGACTTCGACCGATCCGCCGCCCGCGGGCACCGCCTCGATATTCCGGCGGGCACGGCTGTTCGCTTCGAACCGGGCCTGCCGCAACGGGTTTCGCTCGTTCCGCTCGGTGGCACCCGCGAGGTCTACGGCATCAACGCCGACGCACCCGGCCGTCTCGATGGCTGAGCGCAACCGAACACCGCACGCCGTTTCGCCGCAGCTTCCGGGAGAGAGCCGATGACCGAACTCAGCCGCGCCCGCTACGCCGAACTGTTCGGCCCGACCACCGGCGACCGGATCCGCCTGGCCGACACCGATCTGATCGTCGAGATCACCGAAGACCGTTGCGGCGGACCGGGACTGGCGGGCGAGGAAGCGGTCTTCGGCGGCGGCAAGGTGCTGCGCGAGTCGATGGGGCAGTCGCGCGCCACCCGCGCCGACGGCGCACCCGACACCGTCATCACCGGGGTGGTGATCATCGACCACTGGGGCATCATCAAGGCCGACGTCGGTATCCGCGACGGCCGGATCTGCGGAATCGGCAAGGCGGGCAACCCCGACACCATGTCGGGCGTGCACCCCGACCTCGTCGTCGGCCCGGCGACGGAGATCATCGCGGGCAACGGCCGCATCCTCACCGCGGGCGCCATCGACTGCCATGTGCACTTCATCTGCCCGCAGCTGATGGAGGAGGCCCTCGGCGGCGGCATCACCACCCTCATCGGCGGCGGCACCGGCCCGGCCGAGGGTTCCAAGGCCACCACCGTCACCCCCGGTTCCTGGCACCTGGCCCGGATGCTGGAATCGCTCGACCACTGGCCGATGAACATCGTGCTGCTCGGCAAGGGCAACACGGTGAGCCAGGAATCCATGTGGGAGCAATTGCGTGGCGGCGCATCGGGTTTCAAGCTGCACGAGGACTGGGGTTCCACCCCGGCCGCCATCGACGCCTGCCTCACCGTCGCCGACGCGGCGGGCGTGCAGGTGGCGCTGCACTCCGACACCCTGAACGAGGCCGGCTTCGTCGAGGACACCCTCGCCGCCATCGCGGGCCGTGGCATCCACGCCTATCACACCGAAGGCGCGGGCGGCGGTCACGCACCCGACATCATCACGGTCGCTTCGCATCTCAACGTGCTGCCCAGTTCGACCAACCCCACCCGCCCGCACACCGTCAACACCCTCGACGAACACCTCGACATGCTGATGGTGTGCCACCACCTGAGCCCGTCGATCCCCGAGGACCTGGCCTTCGCCGAATCGCGCATCCGGCCCTCGACGATCGCCGCCGAAGACCTGCTGCACGACCTGGGCGCCATCTCCATGATCGGCTCGGATTCCCAGGCCATGGGCCGCATCGGTGAGGTGGTGCTACGCACCTGGCAGACGGCGCACGTGATGAAAGGCCGTCGCGGTGCGTTGCCGGGCGACGGCGCCGCCGACAACGCCCGCGTCCAGCGCTACATCGCGAAATACACCATCTGCCCGGCTGTTTCGCACGGACTCGACGACGAGATCGGTTCGGTGGAAGTCGGCAAACTGGCCGATCTGGTGCTGTGGGAACCGGCGTTCTTCGGCGTCCGACCGCACGCGGTCCTCAAGGGCGGCATGATCGCCTGGGCCGCGATGGGTGACGCCAACGCCTCCATCCCCACCCCCCAACCGGTCCTGCCGCGCCCGATGTTCGGTGCCGCCGCCCCCGCCGCGGCCGCCACCTCCCTGCACTTCGTCTCCGAGCAGGCCATCGACGACCGTCTCGCCGACCGCCTCGACGTCCGCCGAAAACTGGTGCCCGTCAAGAACGTCCGCCGCGTCACCAAGACCGACATGCCCCATAACGACGCCATGCCACGCATCGAAGTCGACCCCGACACCTTCACCGTCCGCGTCGACGGCGAGGTCTGGACCGAGGCCCCCGCCACCGAACTCCCCATGGCCCAGCGCTACTTCCTGTTCTGAGGGCCCGCCGCCGGGTGTCGGCGGCCTGGGGTAGTCTCGGCGCGATCCGAGCGGGGCGGGTATCGGTCGCCTCGTGCCACGTGCCGGGGCGAACCGGCGGGAGGGGGCTGTTGTCGTGGACGATCTGACCAATGCCGCCGACGATCTGGCGCGCTGGGCGCAGGATCTCGAGCGCAAGTCGCAGCGGTATCAGGAACTGCACACCAAGATGGCCGAAGTGAGTGTCACCGACACCTCGGCCGACGGGCGCATCGCCGTGACCGTCGATGCGAACGGGTGCACCACCGCCGTCACCCTGACGGCCGGCGTGCGTGGCATGGACCCCTCGGCCGTCGCCGCCGAACTGATGGCCTGCACACGGCGCGCCCAGGCCCGGCTGCGTGACCGCGTCTCCGGGCTGGTGCACGACGTGGTGGGCGCCGACGAGGCCGGGGCCGCGATCGTCGGCCAGTACACCGAACGGTTCCCCGATCCGCTCGATTCCGAGCAGGCGCCCGTCGCCGCCACGCCGCCTCCGCCGCCGGTCGTCGCGTGGCCGCCCGTCGAACCCGAGGTACCCGCCGCCCGCAAACCTGACCGCGACAGGGTCGTCGCGCCCGTGGAACCCGACGAGGAAGATCTCTTCTACCAGCGCAAATCCTGGCTGCAGTAGCGCGATCTCGGCTGCGGCGAATATTCGGGGGAACCGAACGGCGTGGTGCCGCGTCCAAACAGTTCGAGACAGGTGCGCGGACTCGATCGGGTTCGCCTTCAGGAGGGAGTCAGCGTGACCGGTGTGGTGAATGTCGACCCGAATGCGATCAGAACGCACGCCGGATCGGTGGACGGCGTCGCGAGCGGGGTGGCCTCCGCCCTGGAGGCGGCGAGCTACCTGGCCCACGCCGACGACGGCTACGGCCTGCTGGTGAAGCCGTACGCGGTGATCACCCTCAACACGCTGCACGACGAGATCGTCGACGGGCTCACCGAACTCGATGTCCTGGTGGCGGCGATGCCGGGCAAGTTGCGCACCGCCGCCGACACCTTCGAAACGTGTGACACCACCCGGGCCGGACAGCTGAAAGCCACCACCGCCGAGATCGAGGGGACCGTCTGAGCATGGCCGACCAACCGACCGCCCTCGGCACCTTCCTCAACGAGAACTCGGTGCTGCCGGGCACCGTCGACACCTTCGACGACGCGCCAGCACCCGACAACGACCTGTTGGCCGACGGAACCAACTACCGCGACACCTACTACCAGGAAACCAATTTCCTGTTCACCAACATGGGTGTGCCGGGGATCGAGGACAAGAGCGGCGGGCCGGAGGCCAACCCGGGCATCCTGAAGGGCACCCTGCAGGGCGACAGCTTCGAGGCCGGATACGGTCTCTACAACGCGTTCGCCAACGGCGGGTCCACCACCGACAAGATCGACGCCATCACCAAGGCCGGGTCGACCGCCGGTGACTGGTCCTCCGCCGCACAGACCATCGGCAAGGCCGTCAAGGGCACGTCCGCCCTGGCGAAGTTCGACCCGTTCAATTTCCTCGGTTCGCAACTGATGAGCTGGATGCTCGAACACGTGGAACCGATGCGCAAATCGCTCGACTCCATCACCGGCAATCCCGATATGGTCCAGGCGTATTCGGACTCGTGGAAGAAGATCGCCGACCACCTCACCACCACAGCCGGGCAGCTGGCCGCCGCCGTCGACACCGGCATCGGGGAGTGGACCGGTTGCGCCGCCGAGGCCTACCGCGCCAAGGCGACCGAGATGGCAAGCACGATCGCCGAGAAGGCCGCGGTGTCCCAGATTCTCGCCGACTGCAACAAGGCGATGAAGTCGATTGTCGAAACGGTGCGAAGCATTGTCGTGGAGATCCTCAGCAGCCTGGCGGGCATGCTGCTCGAGGCGACCGCGATCCTCATCGCTTCGGCGGGCACCGCGACTCCGGCGCTCATCGCCCGCGCACTGGCCGACATCTCGCTGGCCACCATGTCGGTGTCCCAGATGCTGATCGAACTCGCCCAGGCACTGGTGTCGACGAAGACCATGGCGCAGAGCGCGGTGCAGTTGGTGCGCGGCGTCGCCGGGGTGGAATCGGCGAAATAGCTGCCGATGTGCGACGGGAGTTGGTGGCAGACTGCGCATATGACAAGCACTGAGTGGGCCGATGTCGACAGTTATCTCGTCAGCACCCTCGTCGGGGAGGAAGGGGTGCCCGCACTCGAGGCGAACGCGAGCGCGGGCCTGCCCGCGATCGATGTGTCGCCGCCGCAGGGGAAGCTGCTGAACCTGGTGGCCCGGACCGCGCGGGCACGCCGGGTGCTCGAGATCGGCACCCTCGGTGGGTACAGCACCGAATGGCTCGCGCGGGCCGTCGGCGAGGGCGGCACCGTGGTGACCCTGGAATTCGAGCCGCGCCACGCCAAGGTGGCGCGCGAGAACCTGGACCGCGCCGGGGTGGGGGACCGGGTCGACATCCGGGTCGGCGCGGCGCTGGACACCCTGCCCGGGGTCGCCGAGGACAGCGGTGAACCGTTCGACCTGGTGTTCATCGACGCCGACAAGGTGAACAACTCGAACTACGTGCTGTGGGCGCTGCGGCTGACCCGACCCGGCTCGGTGATCATCGTCGACAATGTGGTGCGCGGCGGCGCCGTCGCCGACGAACACTCCGACGACCCGAACGTGCGCGCCAGCCGCGACCTGATCGACCTGCTCGCTGCCGAACCCAGCCTCGATGCCACGGTGATCCAGACCGTCGGCGCCAAAGGATGGGACGGTTTCGCCTACGCGGTGGTCAACGGCCCGGAGGCCTAGCGGTACCGCCTCGAGACGGCGCCGATCCGGAGGCAACTGTCCGCTGATACCGCGACGGTCGCGCAGGTCAGCGCGCGGGGGACAGCGCCCCGGACGTCAGCGGCTGCGCACCGGTCGCGATGTCGATGGCTTCGGCCAGGTCGAGCCGCAGTTCGTGGTCCGACGCGGGCGCGGGTCCGTCGTGGTGGGTGATGCCCTCGGCGGTGCGCACGTAGTGCAGCACGGTGTCGCCGATATGCACGGTGACCGTGCCCTCGCCCACCACCTCGGCGAGCGCACGACCCAGCGGCAGCGCCAGCCAATGCGCGCGCACCGCGTCGGTGGGGTTGCGCTCGCCGAGTAGCGGCGCACCCCACCCGGCCAGTGCGTCGAGCACCGGCCGCAACCCCCGGCCCAGCTCGGTGAGCTCATAGCTCGAGCGCATCCCGTTGCGGTGATGGGTGAGCACCCCGTCGCGTTCCAGCCCTTTGAGCCGGGTCGCGAGCATATCGGTGCTGATCCCGGGCAGGTCGGCGAACAGATCGCTGTAACGGCGTGGGCCGGAACACAATTCGCGGATCACGAGCAGACTCCACCGGTCCCCGACGAGGTCGAGTGCGCGGCTGACGGCGCAGTAATGGTCGTAGCTTCGGCGTGACACGGCTCCCACTCTAACCTGATACTTGGAAAATCCAAGTGAGATCTTGGAAAAACCAAGTAGTGTGTGCGGCAACCACATCGCGGAGGGAAGTCCATGCAGTTCAAGCAGTCGAGCAAGCTGTCGGGAGTGTCGTACGAGATTCGCGGTCCGGTGGCCGAGGAAGCCGCCCGGCTCGAGGCCGAGGGGCATCACGTCGTGAAGCTCAACACCGGCAATCCGCTGATCTTCGGGTTCGACGCGCCGCCGGACCTCTTGCAGGACATGGTGCGAACCCTGCCCGCCTCCACCGGCTACACCTCGTCGAAGGGCCTGCTCTCGGCCCGGCGCGCGGTGGTGCAGTACTACCAGACGCTCGGCGTGCCCGATGTCGACGTGGAACAGGTGTTCCTCGGCAACGGTGTCTCCGAGCTCATCATGATGGCGATGACGGCGCTGCTCGAGAACGGCGACGAGGTCCTCGTGCCCGCCCCCGACTTCCCGCTGTGGACGGCCGCGACCGCGCTCAACGGCGGCACCCCGGTGCACTATCTGTGCGACGAGGGCGCCGACTGGTACCCCGACCTGGCCGACATCACCGCCAAGATCACCGACCGCACCCGCGCCATCGTGCTCATCAACCCCAACAATCCGACCGGTGCGGTGTACCCGCCCGAGGTGCTGCGCGAGATCCTCGAGATCGCCCGCAGGCACAACCTCGTCGTGTTCGCCGACGAGATCTACGACAAGATCTACTACGACGACCTCGAGCACACCGCCGTCGCCTCGCTCGCTCCCGATCTGCTGTGCCTGACCTTCTCCGGCCTGTCGAAGAACTACCGCGCCGCCGGTCTGCGTTCCGGCTGGCTCGTAGTGTCGGGCCCCGTTCAGCACGCGGCGAGCTACCTCGAGGGTCTGACCATGCTGGCCGGTCTGCGCTTGTGCGCGAATGTCCCTGCGCAGCAAGCGATCCAGGCCGCGCTCGGTGGGTATCAGAGCATCAACGATCTGGTTCTGCCCGGTGGCAGGCTGCGCGAACAGCGCGACCGGGCGTGGGAAGCGCTCAACTCCATTCCCGGTGTCTCGTGCGTGAAACCCAAGGGCGCGCTTTACGCCTTCCCGCGCATCGACCTGGACATGTACCCCATCCACGACGACGAGAAGTTCGTGCTCGACCTGCTGCTGCAGGAGAAGCTGCACATCGTGCAGGGCACCGGCTTCAACTGGCCGCGTCCCGACCATTTCCGCATCGTCACCCTGCCGCACGCCGACGAACTCGAGGCCATCATCGAACGCATCGGCCGCTTCCTGGCTACTTACCGGCAGTAGGTCAGGTCGGGCAGCCCTGCCCGGAGTCGCCGGACGCCGAGGGCGGTAGCTGGATGAGGCAGAGGACGAGCCCGGCCATGGCGTCGGCCAGCTCGCCGGACCCCGTGTGGACCGTCGGGCGGTTCGGCCCGGGGATCTCGGCAGAGGCGGCCGGTGCGGCGAGTACCGGCAACGCCGCAGCACAGACGATCAGCGCCGCGGCGGCGAACTTCTTCGGCATGATCGGCCCCTGTCTCCCGGATGACGTCTCGGCCCCGATGCTACGCCCGGGGCGTGCCCGCGGACTTCGGCGCAGTGACGAGGGCTGAGCGCAGCCACGAGACAGAAGGACTCACCGCAGCCGGACCGGGAGGTCGAGTAGCCCGCGGATGAGCGTGCTCGTCTGCCAGTGCATGGTGGCGGCGGGGTCTGCCAGGCGCAGGTCGGGAAAGCGCCGGAGCAATGCGGTGAAGGCGATCTCGGCCTCGAGGCGGGCGAGCGGTGCGCCGACGCAGAAATGGATGCCGTGACCGAAGGCGAGGTGGCCCGCGGTCGGCCCGTCGACGGTGAGCGTATCGGGGTCGGTGAATCGGGCGGGGTCGCGGTTGGCGGCCGCCAGGGCGACGTTCACGATCTCACCCGCAGGAATCTCGACACCGCCGAGAGTGACGGGCTCGGCGGTGAACCGCAGCGTCGCCATGTCGACCGGCCCGTCGAAACGCAGGAACTCCTCGATGGCCTCGGGCACACCCACCGGGTCGGCGCACAGTGCCGCCCACTGGGTGGGCTCGCGCAGCAGGGCGTGCACACCGTTGCCGATCAGGTTCACGGTGGTCTCGTGCCCGGCGACCAGCAGCAGGAACGCCATCGACACCAGTTCGCGGTCGGTGAGCCGGTCGCCGCCCTCGTCGGCGAGCACCAGCTGCGACAGCAGATCCTCGGCGGGCCGGGACTGCTTGGCGCGCACCAGACTTGACAGGTAAGCCGCCATCGCGGCCGCGGCGGCAGGTCGTCCCTCCTCTTCGCCGACCACGCCGACCAGCGACCGGGTCCAGGCCTGGAAGTCGTCCCGGTCGTCGAAGGGAACACCGAGCAGTTCGCAGATCACCGTCACCGGAAGGGGATTGGCGAAGGCCTGCATGAGGTCGACCTCGTCGTGCCCGTCCATCGCTTCCAGGAGATTCTCGGTGATCTCCTCGATGCGGGGACGCAGAGCCGCCACCTGGCGGGTGGTGAACGCCTTGTTCACCAGTTTGCGCAGGCGGGTGTGCTCGGGCGGGTCGGTGCTCAGCATGTGTTGCAGTAGCACCATGGTGTTGGCGTCGGTGGGGGTGCCGTCGCGTTTGGCGCGCAGGATCTCGTCGGCACGCACCGTGTCCTTGCGCAGCCGAGGGTCGGCGAGTGCGGCGCGCGCCTCGGCATGACCGATGACGATCCAGCGGATCACATTGTCGGGGAACAGCACCCGATGCACCGGCCCGGTGGTGCGCCAGCGGCGGTAGTGGGCGTGCGGGTCGTCGAAGAAGTCGGCGCCGATGGTCTCGACAGGGGCGGCGGCGGTGGTGGTGTCGGCCATTTCGTCACGGTACCGGGGTGGCCGCGGCGACGCGCCGAAAGTGAGCACCGGAATTACCGAATTCCCTTGTGGCAGGTGATGTTCGGATGGGCGAAAACCGCGCCTGGGGAACGCGGTTTTCGCCGATCCGTGTCAGCGAGCCGAGCCGTGTACCGCGATCTTGCCGTTGCGTCCCGGCGTTTCCGAGGCGACGGCCGCGTCACCGGCCTTGTCGAGGGGGAACTCACCGTCGAGTTCCAGGCGCAGTGTGCCGTCGGCGGCCAGCCCGACCAGTTCGGTGATGAGCCGCACGTAATCGGCGCGGTCGATCTCGGCGCTGCGCTGCTGACCCCAGAAACCCTTCACCACAGCCTGTTTGAAGATCACCGCACCGGTGTCGATGACCATCGGCTTACCCGACAGCGCGCCGAAGGAGATGAGTTCACCGCGCGGGGCGAGCAGCGACATCAGCGTGGCCGCAGCCGGACCGCTGACCTGGTCGACGGCCCGCACGATCGGTTCGCCGCCGGTCACCTCGGTCACCCGGTCGGCCCACCCGTCGCTCTCGGTGTCGAGGACCGGGCCGTAGCCGAGGTCCTCGAGGGCCCGCACCGAACCGGGTCCGCGCACCAGGCTCAGCACCCGCACTCCGCGCTGCTTCGCGAACAGGTTGACCTGCCGGCCGACGGCGCCGTTGGCGGCGTTCACCACGATCCACTGACCCGGCTGCACGGCGAGGTCGTCGAGCAGCATCAGCGCGCTCAACGGCATGGCCAGCAACTGACAGGCGGTCTCGTCGGGCACCGTCGGCGGCATAGGAACCACCTGGTCGGCGCGCGCGACGAAGTAGTCGGCCCACGCGGCCCGCGCCCCGGCCACCGCGACCCGCTGCCCGACCTGCACCCGGTCGGCGCCCGGGCCCACCGCGTCGACGATGCCGACGGCCTCGGTGCCCGGAATCGCGGGCAGTGAGGGTTTGTAGCCGTATACCCCGCGCACGATGGCGAGGTCGTGGTTGTGGATGGGTGAGAGCGTCATCGACAGCCGCACCTCACCTGGTCCCGGTTCGGGCACGGGCACGGTCTGTGCCGCGAGTACGTCCTTCGGCTCCCCGAATCGTTCGATCACCACTGCCTGCATGTCCGCCTCCGAAGCTGGTTGCGAGTCGTGCACGATGCGCCCATTCTTCCACCGCGCCGCACTTCCCCGACTCCGCACGGCCCGGTCGCGCGTCTCGCGCACTCGGCGCAGAGGCCGACGGCAGCCCACCTCGGACCACCTCAGCGCAGGATGCGAGGCTGTGCCGATCGGCCCGTATGCGAAATTTTCGCCATCGCGTCCGCGCACAATTCGCCCGTGTCAATACGCCGCAAGGGTGACCGATGCACCCTGCGGTAGCCCCACCGAATCGGTCTTTCGGGGGACGACCGGCGAGACGCTCCGGCCTACTCTCGGTCCATGACAGCCGGAATCCCTTCCCCCGCGGCATCTTCCGGCCGCCGCATCGGCGAGGTCGACATCCTGCGCGGATTCGCCCTGTTCGGCATTCTGATCACCAATGTGATCATCGCGACCACCCTGTGGTCGGCCGTCGGCACCCGCGAGGACCCGCGTTCGCTGTTCGACGGCACCGCCGATCAGCTGGTCCGCGCGGGCGTCGACGCGCTGTTCACCGGGCGTTTCTACCTGCTGTTCGCGTTCCTGTTCGGATACTCGTTCACCCTGCAGATAGCGGCGGCCCAACGGGCCGGGGCACCACCGGTGCGGCGGCTGCTACGGCGGTGCGCGGCGCTGATGGGAATCGGCCTGCTGCACGTGTACTTCCTGTGGGTCGGCGACATCCTCACCCTGTACGCGGCGCTGTGCCTGCTGCTGATCGCCCTGCGCAAACTCTCGGCCCGTACCGCCGTCATCACCGCGATCGTGCTGTATTCGCTGTGGTCGGTCTTCGCCTTCCTACCCGGGAGCGGCACGGGCACGCTCGGCCTCGGCCTGTTCTTGGACCTGCCGAAGATGTCGGCGGACTTCACCGGCAGCTTCGCCGACACCTTCGCCGCCCAGACCTCCGTCGCCCCGGTGTTCGCGATCCTGATCTGGATAGGCCAGGGCGTGCCGAGCCTGGCGATGTTCCTGCTCGGCATGGTGGCGGGTAAACGCAATCTGTTCGAGGACGCCGCGACCATCGCGCGCTGGTCGCCCCGGGTGCTGTGGGTCGGGTTCGGACTCGGGCTCCCGATCTCGGCCATGACCTTCGCCCAGTTGATGGACTGGTGGCATCCGCCGGTTCTCGTCCACGGATTCCAGTACCTCATCGCGCCCGCCATGACCTTCGCGTATGTCGCGCTGGTTCTGCGGCTGGCGGGCTCGCCGCGCACCGGCCGGTATCTCGCCGTGCTCGCGCCCGCCGGGCGGATGGCGGCCACCAACTACATCGGTCAGTCGGTGGTGCTGATGGTGGTCTACACCGGATACGGTTTCGCCCTCGCCGATACCGTCGCGCCGCCGGTGGTCGTGCTTTTCGCGCTGGTCACCTTCGCCGCCCAGCTCGCGCTCAGTGCCTGGTGGTTGCGTCACCATCCCTACGGTCCGGTGGAATGGGTGTTGCGCGCCGCCACCTATCTGACAGTGCCCGCCTGGAGGAAACCGAAAGCGGCTGCGGCGCAGCCTGTTCGATGACCTAACCGGACCGGTCGGCGCGCGCGGCGAAACCGTCGCAGAGTGCGTCGAGGCCGAGGTAGAGCAGATCCTGCGAGGTCAGCTCGCTCACTCCCGCGCCCTCCAGGTCCGCCAAGGCGGGCGGCACCGGGAACTGTGGTGTGCCTTCCAGCAGATCGCGCAGACCGTTGGGGTCGTCGGTCGCGGTGCGCTTGTCGGCGAGCAGGGCGCCACCGACCACCGGCAGGCTCGCGCCCGAGATGTAGTTCCACACCGTGAACGCCATGGTCGTGGCCTCGCGCGCCGACACCTCCAACTCGCGCAGGCCCGCCACCAGCCACGCCAGGCTCGCCAGCCCCTGGGGGCCGAAGCTGTAGCGGGGGACCGCGAAGGTCAGCAGCACCCACGGATGCTGCTGGTAAAGCTGCCAGTCGATCTCCGCGGCGATGCGCACCCGGTCGCGCCAGGTCCAGTTCTGCCCGGTCGGGTCGGGATAGGGATGCCGGGCGGCGATCTCGTCGGTCATGGCCGCGATCAGTTCGTCCTTGCTGTCCACGTGCCGATACAGCGACATGGTCCCCACCGCGAGCCGATCGGCGATGCGCCGCATCGACACCGCGTCGAGGCCGTCGGCATCGGCGAGGGCGATCGCGGCGTCGACGATCGCCGCCCTGGTGAGCTTGGCCTCAGTCATCCCATGACTCACTTTCGTCATCCGGTCTTAATGCGTACACTGTACCGGTGCCTCGCGTACGCCGTACGCATACCCTGGGAAGGAACTCGGAATGACGAAGCTGGAACCGGCGGTGCCCACCGCAGTCGCCGGTGGACGCCGCGCATGGCTCGGATTGGGCGTGCTGCTGCTGCCGGTGCTGCTGGTGTCGATGGACATCTCGGTGCTGTTCCTCGCCATGCCGACCCTGACGAGCGACCTCGACCCCACCGCCTCCCAGCAGCTGTGGATTCTCGACATCTACGGGTTCATGCTGGCCGGCCTGCTCATCACGATGGGCAATCTCGGCGACCGGATCGGCAGGCGCAACATCCTGCTCGCCGGCGCGGCCGTGTTCGGTGTGGCATCGGTGCTCGCCGCGTTCGCCCCGAGCGCCCCGATCCTCATCGCCGCGCGCGTGCTGATGGGTATCGGTGGTGCGACCCTGCTGCCGTCGAGCCTGGCGCTGATCTCCACGCTCTTCCCCGACGCCCGTAGGCGCGCCACCGCCATCGGCATCTGGACGGCGTTCTTCGCGGGCGGTTCGGCCGTCGGCCCGATCATCGGCGGCCTCCTGCTGCACCACTTCTGGTGGGGTTCGGTGTTCCTCATCAATATCCCGGTGCTCGCGATCCTGCTGCTGTTCGGACCGTTCCTGCTGCCCGAGCACCGCTCGACGACCCTCGGCCCGATCGATCTGCCGAGCGTGGCGCTGTCGATCGGCGGCATCCTGCCGGTGGTCTACGGCATCAAGCACATCGCCGCCGACGGGTTCGATCTCGTCTCGCTGGTGATCGCGGCCATCGGTGCGGTGATGCTCGTGCTGTTCGTGCGCAGGCAGCGTCATCTCAGCGAACCGCTGCTCGACCTGTCGCTGTTCACCCGGCCGCTGTTCCGGGTCGCGATCGGCGCCAGCATGGCAGGCATGATGTCGCTGGCCGCGATGAGCTACCTGACCAGCGTGTATCTGCAGTCGGTCACCGGGCGCGACCCGTTGCAGGCCGCGCTGCTCGGCATTCCGATGGCGGTGGCCGTGTTCGTCTGCTCGATGAGCGGGGCGAATCTCGGGTTGCGGATCGGGGTCCGGGCCGCGTTCACCCTGGCGCTCGTCGCGTCGGCGGTGGGCAATCTGATGCTGCTCGGCGTCGGTGTCGACGGCGGGTTGGCCTGGTACGTGGCCGGTTCGGTGATCGCCGGTGTCGGATACGGCATCTCCTTCACCCTGGTGTCGGATGTGGCGGTGTCGGCGGTGCCTGCCGAGCGTGCGGGTTCGGCGGTCGGAATCTCGGAGACCAGCTTCGAACTCGGCAACGCGCTCGGGCTCGCGTTGCTCGGTTCGCTGGCGGCGCTGGTGTTCCGCTCCGGCGGCGACTTCGACGAAACGCTGGGGGAAACCCTCGCGCACTCCGATGGCAATGCGGGCCTGGCCAACGCCGCTCGTGAATCGTTCGTCAGCGGCATGCATGTCGCCACCACGTGTGGCGCGTTGCTGCTGCTGGCGATGGCCGCGCTCGCCTGGCGGTCGGCGCGATCGACTCGCTGACGGAATCCGCCGCGCTCGCTGTGAGGACTACCACCCGGCGCTCGGTCGGAGTCGGCTCGCCGCGCGTCCTGGAGACGGCTTTGCATAGGATCGTCGGATGCGAAACGAGGGTGCGACGGGCCTGGCGACATTGCTCGCCCTCGCCGATTCGCGCCTGCCCATCGGCGGGCATGTGCACTCCGGCGGCGTGGAAGAGGCTGTGGCCTCGGGACTGTTGCGCGACGCCGCGAGTGTCGAGGTCTACCTGCGCCGCCGCATCGCCACCACCGGACTGGTGACGGCGTCACTGGCCGCCGCGGTGTGCGCGGGCACGCTCGCCCCCGACCGTGCCGACCTCGAAACCGATGCTCGCACGCCATCTCCCGCCGCGCGCGCCGCGTCTCGCGCCCAGGGTCGCGGCCTTCTCAGACTCGCCAAACAGCTCTGGCCGAACCCGGTCGAAGCACGCTCGTCCGGCCGCACGGCGATGGTCGGCGACGACTCGCGGTCGGCGCACCACAGCGATCCGACCGATCTGCTCGATGCCGGCACGCTGGGGAGCGGAGACAGCTTCGGGGGGCGCCCCGGCGAGAGCGCCTATTCGAATTGGGCGGCGGTCGGCCCCCGCCCGCACCTGCCGACAGTGTTCGGCATGGTCGGGCTGGCCTGCGGTGCCGATCCCCGGGAACTGGCGGGCGTCGTCGTCTACACCACCCTCACCGGTGCCGCGACCGCCGCCCAGCGCCTGCTCGCCCTCGACCCCGCCGCCATCGCGGCGAGCACACTGCGCCTGGCACCCCTGTGCGACCGGGTCGCCGCCGAGGCCGCCACGGGGTTGGCCGCGCTGTCGGACCCGTTGCAGGACGCGCTCGCCGAACGTCACCTCCACCGCGACATGCCACTGTTCGCGTCCTGATCCCGAGATGAAGGAGTTCCCATGCCGCCGCACCTGATCGATGGTGAACCGCACGATCACAGCCACGACCGGCCCAAGCGCGATCGGGTTCCCGGTGAGGCGCTGCGCGTCGGCATCGGCGGCCCGGTCGGCTCGGGCAAGACCGCGCTGGTCGCGGCGCTGTGCAGGCAGCTGCGCGACGAGCTCTCGCTCGCGGTGCTGACCAACGACATCTACACCACCGAGGACGCCGACTTCCTGCGTCGCCACGCGGTGCTGCCCGACGAGCGGATCACCGCCGTGCAGACCGGCGGCTGCCCGCACACCGCCATCCGCGACGACATCACCGCCAACCTCGACGCCATCGACGACCTGGTCGCGGCCAACCCGCCGCTGGACCTGATCCTCGTCGAATCCGGCGGCGACAACCTCACCGCCACCTTCTCCTCCGGCCTGATCGACGTGCAGATCTTCGTGATCGACGTGGCGGGCGGCGACAAGGTGCCGCGCAAGGGCGGCCCCGGTGTCACCTTCTCCGACCTGCTCGTGGTGAACAAGACCGACCTCGCCCCGCTGGTCGGCGCCGACCTCGGGGTGATGGAGCGCGACGCCGCCAAGGTGCGCGAGGGCAGGCCGACCGCCCTGATCTCGCTCACCGAGGACCCCGCCGCCACCCCCGTGCTCGCCTGGGTGCGTGAACAATTGCGCGTGGTCGCCGAGCAGGACGCGGCCGCGGGCGTTGCACACTGAACTGAGCATCGTCGCCGCACCGGGCCGCCTGCCGCGCATCGAGGCGATCGGCGGCCTGGCCGGGCGCCACACCGGCACCGACACCGTGCACCTGATCGGCACCGCCGCCACCCCGCTCGGCGGAGACGAACTCGACATCCGCGTGGTGGTGCTTCCCGGTGCGCGACTAGTTGTCCGCTCGGTGGCGGCGACGATCGCCCTGCCGAGCACCACGACTCCGGTGTCCTCGGCGCGCTGGCACTTCGAGGTCGGTGCGGAGGCGGAGCTGGATTTCGACCCGGAGCCGACAATCGTCGCGGGCGGGGCACATCATCACGCGGTGACCACCGTCGTGCTCGGCGTCGGAGCGCGGTTGCGGTTGCGGGAACGGATCCAGCTGGGCCGCAGCGGTGAGGACGGCGGCGGCTGGCGCGGTGATCTGATCGCCGACGTGGGGGAGCTGCCGCTGCTGCGGCACCGGCTGGAACTCGGGGCGGGCACGTCTGCCGACGACCGGCTGAGCGCAGCGCGAGCGCTCGACAGCGAATTGCGCTATCCCGACGATCGACCCGCCTGGTCGGGCGGCCTGGACGCGGTCCGGCTGCCCCTGGCCGCGGGCGGCTCCCTGGCGACCCGCACGAGTGCGCGCCTGCACGCACCGGTTGCGGTCGGTTAACCGATAAGTGGTGGGAGCCGGACGTATCCGACTCCCACCACCCGGCACACCGACGATCAGGCGATGGCCGACTCGTTGTCCTCGGCCTCGACCGTCTCGAGCGCGTCCTCGCCGTCGACGGCATCGGGCGACATTCCGCGTGGCGGCGCGAGGAAACCGTTCGTCGCACCGACCACGGCGCCCACGCCGGCACCGACGATCGTGGCGGGCACCGACACCGCCATGTATCCGGCCACTCCGCCCAGGATCGGGCCCGCGACCAGGCCTACCGGGAAGAAGACGAGCCCGGTGACGAGCCCGGCCACCGCGCCGACCGTGCTGCCCATCATCGCGGCCGGAATCGCCACCGTCGACCCGACTGCGGCACCGCGCGCGGCGGTGCCGAGGGTCTCCTGGGCGATCCGGTCGGAGCGACTGCGCTCGAGCCCGATCGAGTCGAGGAACGTCGCGAGGTTCGCCTCGGTGTTGGCCGAGGCGTCGTTGATCTGGATCGACGTCTCCACCGGAACGAAATCGGGCACCGGAACCTGCTGGTCACCGAAGCGGAACTGGCCCGGCGGCGGCAGGATCGGCGGAACCGGCGCCACCGCGGTCGGCAGGTGCAGCGGGCCGACCGGAGACAGGTAATCGGTCTCCGGGCCCGTGCGTGCCCACGGCAGCGAGCTGCGCGTGTTCGCGGGTTTCGGCGCGGTCACGTAAGGGGCGGCATTGGGCGCGACCGCGTCGTACTCCGGTGCGATCGGCTGCTGTTCGGGCTGCGTCACCGCCGCCTGCGCGGGATCGGCATTCGCGGTGCCCGTGCCGATCAGGGCCATGACCAGGGGTACCGCTCCCGCCGCGACGACCGAACCGACCTTCTGTCGCTGCGGGCTCGGCGCCCTGTGTTTCCCCGTCGCCATAGATCACCTTTCATCCGGGGGATTTGGTCACACATATGACCTCCGACATTCGGACCGGTGCCGTGGGCGGATGGGTCCGAAACGTCGGCAGCCCGCAATATCGGTGTGCCGGAAGGTAACCGGAGACGACAAAAGCCGGATGGTTCGAAGGAACCATCCGGCTTTCGGGCAGGTGTGCTACCCGGACTTGCGCTCGTCGATCTGTTTGCGCCCCGACGGTGGGGCGCCGAGGTGGGCGGCGAGTTCGTCGGCTTCGGAGACGTCGGAGTTGACCTCCTCGATCGCCAGGCGCGCGAACACCCACTGCTCGGTCGCCGCCATCTGACCGCGGTTGCGGCCGAGGAAGGAGACGAACCAGCCGATCACGGTGACGATCCGGCTGCGGTAGCCGACCAGGTAGTACAGGTGCAGGGCCAGCCACGCGAGCCAGGCGAGGAACCCGCTGAACTCGAGCTTGCCGATCTGGCAGACCGCGTCGAAACGCGAGATCGTCGCCATCGAGCCCTTGTTGAAGTACTTGAACGGCTTGCGTTCGGCCGGGGTCTGCCCCTTCAGCCCGGCCTTGATGGCCTTGGCCGCATAGGTGGAACCCTGGATCGCGCCCTGGGCCTGGCCGGGTACACCCGGCACCGACATCAGGTCGCCGACCACGAAGACGTTCGGGTGACCCTTGACCGTGAGATCGGGCTCGACGATGACGCGACCGGCCCGGTCCACCTCGGTGCCGTCGGAACGCTCGGCGATCATTTTGCCCAGCGGGCTGGCCTGCACGCCCGCCGACCACACCTTGCACATCGCCTCGATGCGGCGGGTGCTGCCGTCCTTGTCCTTGACGACGACGCCGTGCGCGTCGACATCGGTCACCATGGCGTTGAGCTGGATCTCCACGCCCATCTTCTCGAGCCGCTTGGCGGCCTTGGCACCCAGCTTCGGACCCATCGGGCCCAGCACCGCGCCCGCGCCCTCGAGCAGGATGACGCGCGCGTCGCGCGGGTCGATGGTGCGGAAGGTGCCGTCGAGGGTGCGGTCGGCGAGTTCGGCGATCTGCCCGGCCAGCTCGACACCCGTGGGGCCCGCGCCGACGACGATGAAGGTGAGCAGCCGGTCGCGTTCCTCCTGGGTTTCGGCCAGCTCGGCCTGCTCGAAGGCGCCGAGGATGCGGGCACGCAGTTCGAGGGCATCGTCGATGGTCTTCATGCCGGGCGCGTAGGTGGCGAAGTGGTCGTTACCGAAGTAGGACTGCTGCGCGCCGGTGGCGACGATGAGGCTGTCGTAGGGAGTCACTGTGTCGCGGTTGAGCAGTCGCGAGGTGACCGTCTGGTTCTTCAGGTCGACGTCGATCACATCGCCCATCAGCACCTGCGCGTTCTTCTGCTTGCGCAGCACGAGCCTGGTGGCCGGGGCGATCTCGCCCGTGGACAGGATGCCGGTCGCCACCTGGTACAGCAGCGGCTGGAACAGGTGGGTCGACGTCTTGGAGATCAGCGTGACATCGACATCGGCCCTGCGCAGGTGCCGGGTGCCGAACAACCCGCCGAACCCGGATCCGATCACCACCACGCGGTGCCGCTGGTTCCCGACAGACTGAGTGCTCATCGTCCTGACTCCTCGGCTGACTGGGGTGATTACAGAACCGACCTTACGGGACGTGCCGCCTCAGCGACCCGCAAGGAGCAGCTGGGCGACCTTGGTGTCGGTCTCGGCGCCCTCGGTGTAGCCGCCGTCGGCGCCGAGCGCGTTCATGATGGCCAGGGTATAGCGCTCGCCCTCGCCCGCGACGCCGACCGAGTTGACCACCCAGCCGTCGGCCTCGGCCGACCAGCCGTTCTTCAGGCCGGGTCGCATCGCCGCACCGGCGCCCCACACACCCCAGTGCTGGTTGGAGTCGACCGAGCGCATCCGGTCGAGCAGGTAGGCCAGGTCGTCGGGGTGCATGGTGTCGAGGATGGTGTTCATCAGCCGGTCCAGGTCGGCGGCGGTGCACTTCTGGAACGACCAGTCCGGGAACAGCGCGGTGTTGGTCGGCTGCGGGATCAGGCTGACCATGCCGTACGCGCGGAAGGCGTTATTGTAGGCCATCCGGTCGAAGCCGATGTACTTGTGCCACAGCACATCCGTCGCCTGGTCGTTGGACGTGGCGAGCATCGCCTCGATATTGCCCCGGTCTTCCGGCGACAGCGCGATGGCGCCGACGCGGGCCCGGTTGAGCAGGTCGGCGGCGATGGCCAGCTTGATCGTCGAGGCGGTCCACACCTGGTTCTCGGCGTGTTCGTTGGCGTAGATGCCGCCGGTGACGCGGTCGCGCAGCACGTAGCCGACGACGCCGGGGCGGCCGGCCAGGTAGCTGTTCACGCGCGCGATCCGCGAACTCATGTCGCAGTCGAATCCGGACAGGCACGCCTGGGTCAGGACCGGCGCGGCCTGCGCGGTGGCGGTGAGTACGGGGACGCCCGGGGTGAGGGCGGCCGCGGCGGCGAGGAGACAAGCTGTTGCTGCGACCCGGGAAACGACGCGGGTGGCGGGGGAACGGTCACGCACGAGGCACCACACTGGCACATCGGCGGCCCGGGCGCACCCTTCGCTGCCGAATCGTCACAAATCGGCCTTGTGGCACAGCGGGATTGCGATCAGTGATGCGCGGCGTGCGGGGTGGCGATGGGGCAGCCGTTGAGCCGGTGGCAGTGCTCGAACGCCTCGCCGTGGCGATCGAGGGGCCAGGTGTGCAGCACCTGGTCGGGGCCGTATCGCCGGGAATTGATGAGTTCCCAGCAAGCGCCTGCGCGGCGGACGACGAATCCGGCGTCGGGAACCAGGGCAATCACCTGCGCGATCATGAACCGAACCCGCCTTTCGTACTGCGGCCGAACCGTCCCACCCGAGCCAGCAGAGTCCCACGCCCCGGTTTCGTCCCGGCGCAGGCGTGGCCGGTAACGCGTTGCAGTGTGGTCTATTTCACTAGCCCTTGCCGGGGGTGCGGGCGGGGTCGCATGATTGCGGGTCGGTCGCTGGGCGTATAAACGACGGATGCCGTTGCACCTCCATCGCGCCGAACGCGCCGACGCGCTGGCCGACGGTCTCGGGCAGGTGCTCGCGGTTGCGCCCGGTGATCCTTTCGCCACCGAGGTGGTCGCCGTTCCCGCGAAAGGTGTCGAGCGCTGGCTGGCGCAACGGTTGTCCGGTGTGCTCGGCGTGGGCGGCGCAGGCGACGGGGTAGCCGCCAATATCTCCTTCCCGTCACCTGCCGCGCTGGTCGCCGACGTGCTGGCCGCCGCGAACGGGATCACCGCCGAGGACGACCCATGGTCCGGGCAGCGGGTGGTGTGGTCGGTGCTGCGGGTGATCGACGAGGTGGCCGCCGAACCGTGGGCGGCGGTGCTGGCCCGCCATCTCGGGTTGCCCGGCGGCGATCACCGGCTCGGCAGGCGCTATTCGACCGCCGCCCACCTGGCCGCCCTGTTCGACTCCTACGCCGCCCAGCGCCCGCGCGTGCTGCTCGACTGGGTCGCGGGCGACGACGGCGACGGCGCGGGCGGCCCGGTGCCCGACGACCTGGCGTGGCAGCCGAAGCTGTGGCGCGCGCTGCGCACGGCCATCGGCTCCCCGAGCCCCGCCGAACGGCTCGCCGACGCCTGTGCCCGGCTGCGCGCCGACCCCGCGTCCGTCGACCTGCCCGAGCGCCTGTCGCTGTTCGGTCTCACCCGGTTGCCCGCCGACCAGCTCGCCGTCTTCACCGCCCTCGCCGCCCATCGCGATGTGCACCTGTGGCTGGCACATCCGAGTCCGGTGCTGTGGACGGCACTCGCCGATGCTGCCGGGTGCGGTGGCACCGGCGACGCATCGTCGCCGCGGTCCGGTACGGCTTCGCCGAGCACAGCTGCGGTTGCGCGGTTCGATCTCGAGTCTCCCGGTGGTCCACCGGTCGGGGACGGCTCGGATCCGGTCGCCGATCGGGATGGGCCGGCGCGGGCGAATCCAGCTGAGTTTCAGAACTTTTCGGCGTCGCCCCGGTCTGCCGATCGGACCGCGGATCACGTTTCGCACCCCTTGCTCGCCGGCCTCGGCCGTGATGTCCGGGAGCTGGAGCAGCGGCTGAAACCGTTGCTGGACAGCGATAGTCATCTCCCGGCGCGACTCGATTCGACGACCCTACTCGGCCGGGTGCAGTGCGCGATCCGCGATGACCGTGCCCCGGAGGCGGGGGCGGCGCCGGACGGCAGCATCGAGGTGCACGCCTGTCACGGTGCGGCCCGGCAGGTGGAGGTGCTGCGGGATCTGTTGCTGCGCACGTTCACCGCCGATCAGACGCTGGAACCGCGCGACGTGCTCATCATGTGCCCGGACGTGGAGGCCTATGCTCCGCTGGTGCGGGCAGCCTTCGGGCAGCGCGGGGCGGGCACCGGGGATCAGCCGGTCGCCGGTGAGCATCCGGCCCATCAGTTGCGGGTGCGGTTGGCGGACCGGGGCAGGGCGGTGACCAACCCGATGCTGGCGGTGGTGATCGATCTGCTCGAACTGGCCGACGGGCGCGTCACCGTGACGCAGGTCCTCGACCTGGCCGCCGCCGAAAGCGTGCGCCGCCGTTGCGGTTTCGACGACGACGACATCGAACGACTGCGTGGCTGGGCCGCCGAGTCCGGTGCGCGCTGGGGTATCGGGCAGCGCCAGCGAGAGGCGTTCGGCCTGGCCGACTTCGCCCAGAACACCCTCAACGCCGCCGTGGACCGCATCCTGCTCGGCGTCACCGCCGACGAGTCCGGTGACGACTGGCTCGACCTTGCCCTGCCCCTCGACGACGTGGACTCCAACGACGTCGACCTGGCGGGGCGCTTCGCCGAGTTCGTCGACCGGGTCGCGGTCTGCCTGCGCGACCTGCGCGGTCCCCGTCCCGCCGCCCAGTGGACGGCGGTGCTGCTGCGCGCGCTCGAGCTGCTCACCGATGTGCCGGACTCCTACGCCTGGATCCGGGCCGAAGCGCGCCGCGAGATCGTCGCCGCCACCGAGCACGCGGGTGACGCACCGCTGCGCCTGGCCGATGTCGCGGTGCTGCTGACCTCCCGGCTCGCGGGCGCACCCGGCCGCGCCAACTTCCGCACCGGTGAACTCACGGTGTGCTCGCTGGTCCCCATGCGATCAGTGCCGCACCGGGTGGTGGTGCTGCTCGGCCTCGACGACGACATCTTCCCGCGTACCGGCAGCGTCGACGGCGACGACCTGCTGGCCCGCGACCCGCTGATCGGTGAACGCGACGCCCGCAGCGAGGACCGGCAGCTGCTGCTCGACGCGATCATGGCCGCCACCGAACAGCTGCTGGTGCTGCACACCGGCGCCGACCCGGTCACCGGCGCGGCCCGCCCGCCCGCTGTCCCGGTGGCCGAACTGCTCGACGTGCTCGCCACCCACGTGGGCTCGGCCGCGATGTCCGACGTGCACATCCGCCATCCGCTCCAGGCCTTCGACCGGCGCAATTTCGCACCGGAGCGCCCACGCAGCTTCGACACCGTCGCCCTCGCGGGCGCCCGCGCTGCCGCACGTCCGTCCCGCCCGCGCCCACCGCTGCTCGCCGAACCACTCCCGCCCGCCCCGCCCGCGGACGTGGCACTGGCCGAACTGATCGCGTTCGCCGAACACCCGGTGCGCGCGTTCCTGTGGCAGCGGCTCGGGCTGCGGGTCCCCGAGGAATCCGAGGACATCGCCGACCAGTTGCCCATCGAACTCGACGGCCTGGCCAAATGGGACCTGGGGGAGCGGATGCTCACCGCCCGCCTCACCGGCGCCGACCCGGCGGGCCTGCGCGCGGCCGAATGGCGACGGGGGACGTTGCCGCCCTTCGGTTTCGGCACCCGCGTGCTCGACGAGGTGGAGGGCACGGTCGACACCATCGTGCGCACCGCGCTGCCCGACTACGAGGCGAGCCCGCGAGCGGTGGACATCGCCGTCGACCTGGGCAACGGTCGCACCCTCGCCGGTACCGTCCCCGAAGTTCGTGGCGAAACCCTCGTCCGCACCACGTATTCCCGCCTGGCCCCCAAACATCGTCTGGCAGCGTGGGTTTCGCTGCTCGCGCTGGCTGCCACCGAGGACCGGTCGTGGCGGGCGATCAGCACCGGTCGCGGCCAGTTCCGCAGCCGCCCCGTCGCCCGGTCGATCATCACCGCACCCGAACCACCTGCGGCACTGGCGATCCTGCGCGATCTGGTCCGTCTGCGTGACGAGGGCCTGTGCGAACCCCTGCCCGTCGGGCCCACCGCCACCGCCGCCTACGCCGAACGTCGCTTCCGTGGCGACAGCGTCGCCGACGCCCTGCTCGCCGCCGAACACGCCTTCGACGGCGGCCCCAACGGCCCCGACAAATTCGGTGACCACACCGACCGCTACCTGCGCTACATCTGGGGCCGCGCACCACGTTTCGAGCAGCTGATCGCCGAACCCGCCCGCCCCGGCGAGCCGGAGACCACCCGCTTCGGTGCCATCGCCCGCCGCTGGTGGGGCCCGTTGCTCGCCGCCGAAAATCAGGGGCAACCATGAAGACATCGCTGCCCGTGGGGGCGCTGTGGGCGACCGAGGCGGGCTGGGCGCGAGCCGGTTGGTACGAGGGGCCGAAGCGGTGACCGGGATGATGTCGGCCCCACCGACCGAGGCATTCGATGCGGCTGGTCCGTTGCCGCAGGGCACCACCGTGCTCGAAGCGAGCGCGGGCACCGGCAAAACCCATGCGATCGTCGGGCTGGCGGTGCGGTATGTGGCCGAGCAGGGGATCTCGATCACCGAACTGCTGCTGGTGACGTTCAGTCGCGCCGCCACCCAGGAACTGCGCGAACGCACCAGGGACCGGTTCGTCACCGTGGCCACCGCCCTCGCCGGACCTGCTGCCGCACAGGCGCATCCGGACGAACTCGTGCGCGCACTCGCCGCCGCCGATCCGGCGACGGTGCGGCTGCGCCGCCGCAGGCTGCTCTCCGCTCTCGCCGATTTCGACGCGGGCACCATCGCCACCACCCACTCGTTCTGCCAGCGCATGCTCGACGAACTGGGCCTGGCGGGCGAACACGAGCCCGGCGCGCGGTTGGTCGAATCGGTCGACGACCTCGTCGCCACCGTCACCGACGACCTGTACCTGGCCCGCTACGCCCGCGACCGCGCGCCCTTCACCCTGCGCGACGCGCACATCCTCGCGCTGGCCGCCGTCCACGACCGGCACGCCGAACTAGCGCCACGCACCGAGGGTGCCGCGGGCGAACGGGTGGCGTTCGCGACCGCGGTGCGCGCCGAAACCGACCGCCGCAAACGCCGTGCGGGACTGCGTGACTTCGACGATCGGCTCGTGCTGCTGCACGACGTGCTCGCCGACCCGGTGCACGGCCCCGCGGCCTGTGCCCGCATCCGCGAGCGCTACCGGGTCGCGCTCGTCGACGAATTCCAGGACACCGACCCGCTGCAGTGGGACATCCTGCGCCGAGCCTTCCACGAACACGCCACCATGGTGCTGGTCGGCGACCCGAAACAGGCCATCTACGCCTTCCGCGGCGCGGAGGTGCTCAGCTACCTCGACGCGGTGGCGCACGCCCGGCAGCGCAGCGAACTCACCCGCAACTGGCGCAGCGACGCCGGACTGCTGCGCGCGATCGATCACCTCTGTGGCGGCGCGGAACTCGGTCATCCGGAGATCAGCGTGTACCCGGTCGCCGCGACCCGCGCCGACACCCGGCTGCACGGCGACCCGGAAGTCGTCACCCCACTGCGACTGCGGGTACTGCCGCGTACCGGTGCCGGGCCGCGGAACAAGTCGGGATTCCCGTCGGTCGGCAGGCAGCGCGCGAAAGTCGCCGAGGATCTCGCCGCCGACATCGTCACGCTGCTCGAATCCGGCACAAGCATCGAGGCCAAACCCGAACGCGGCGCAGACTATTCGCTCACCGAGGTCGGCGACGGCCGGGTGCGCAGACCGATCGGGCCCGGCGACATCGCGGTCCTGGTGCGCACCCGCACCCAGATCGACGTGGTGCGCGCCGCCCTGGACCGGGTCGGTGTGGCCTCGGTACTCGCCGGTGGCACAAGTGTTTTCGCGACCCCGGCCGCCACCGACTGGCTGTGGGTGCTGCGCGCACTCGAGCAACCCCATCGCGGTGACCGGGTGCGGTTGGCGGCCTGCACGCCGATCCTCGGCGTCACGCTCGCCGAGATCGATGCCGGTGGTGCCGATCTCGTCGGCCGGATCTCCACACAGCTGCGTGAGGCGGCCCGGCTCTTCGCCCGCGCCGGATTCGCCGCCGTCTTCGACAAACTCGCGACCGAAACCGAACTCGCGCCCCGACTGCTCGCCGTCGACAACGGCGAGCGCGAACTCACCGACCTGCGCCACCTGGCCGGTCTCCTCGACGAAGTGGCCCACACCGAAGGGCTCGGTCTGACCGCCCTTACCCGCTGGCTGGCCGACCGGGTCCGCGACCCGGAGGCCGGTTCGGTGAGCGGGCGCAGCCGTCGCCTCGACCGCGACGCCGCCGCCGTGCAGATCGCCACGGTGCACGCCAGCAAGGGACTCGAATTCCCCATCGTGTACCTGCCTTTCGCGTGGGACAGTGCCAAGAACCCCTACCCGGCGACCTTGCTGTTCCACGACGACAACGGCACCCGGGTGCTCGACATCGGCGGCAAGGACGCCCCCGGTTACGGCGAACGCCAATTGCGCTGCGAGGCCGAGGAATCCGGCGAAGAGTTGCGGCTGCTGTACGTGGCGGCGACCAGGGCGATGTGCCAGGTGGTCACCTGGTGGGCGCCCGCCGTCACCACGGGTGCCGCGCCACTGCACCGGATGATCCTCGGTCGCCGTCCCGGCGCGTCGCAGGTACCTCGGCGTGCCGAGATTCCCGCCGACGCGGCTGCCCTGCAACGCCTTTCGGAGTGGGCCGCCCCGGCCGCCGACGTGATCTCGGTGACGGCGGTCGACCGCCCCGAGAACGTGGCCCCGCGACGGGTGCGCACCGAACTACCCACCGGTGAGCTGGCAGCCGCCGAATTCGACCGGCCCCTCGACCAGCTGTGGCGACGCACCTCCTACTCGGCCCTCACCGCGGGCGCGCACGACCTGGCCTCGGTCAACGACAGCGAACCCGAGGACGGGCCCGGTCCCGACGACGAACCGGACACCCCGCCGCTCGACGTGCCGACGGTGGTCGCGGCGGCGCCGTCGCTGATGAACGCCCTGCCCTACGGCGCCGAATTCGGCACCCTGGTGCACGGCGTGCTCGAAACGGTCGACACCTCCGTCGCCGACCTAGCCGCCGAGGTGCGCGCTCGGTGTGCCGAAGCGGTCGAGCACACCATGGCCGAACTCGATGTCGACCTGCTGTCGGAGGCGTTGTTCCAAGTCCTCTGCACGCCGACCGATTTCGGCTCGCTGGCCCGGATCCCGACCGGGGACCGGCTCAACGAGCTCGAATTCGAACTACCGCTCGGCGGCGGTGACGACCCGCGCGCCCGGGCCGCCACCCTGCGCGATATCGCCGCCCTGCTGCGCACCCACCTTCCCACGGACGACGACCTGGCAGGCTATGCCGATCACCTCGCCGCCCTGCCCGAGACGGTGCTGCGCGGTTACCTCACCGGCAGCATCGACGCCGTGCTCCGGGTTCCCGGCGACGGTGATCTCCGGTACGTGATCGTCGACTACAAAACCAACCGGCTCGGCACCGGCGACCTCACGGTCGAGCACTACCGTCGCGAACACATGCTCGCGGAAATGGTCCGCTCCCACTACCCGTTGCAGGCGCTGCTGTATGCCGTCGCACTGCACCGCTATCTGCGGTGGCGCCTGCCGAACTACGACCCGGCCCGCCACCTCGGCGGCGCCCGCTACCTGTTCGTCCGAGGCATGATCGGCGCCGACACTCCACCCGGTCACGGCGTTTTCGACTGGTACCCACCCGCCGAACTCGTTGTGGCACTGTCGGATCTACTCGCCGGGGAGGGCCGTCGATGACCCGTGCAACTGTTTCCGCTCGGTGCGTCCGGTCGACCGACGCCCGAGGATCCGCACCGACGGATCCGGGCGCGCATCGGGGAGTGCACCCGCACCTTCGACCCGACACGGTCGTGCGGCCGGCCCTCGGCATGCGGGGACATTCCAGGACAGCGATGTCGGCGGATGATCGCACCCGCGACGAAGACGAGCGTCGCGCCTATGGGCGGCGGATCGGTGGGAGGGCGGGAAGGTGACATCGATTCAGGTGGCGCAGCGGGGGACCGGGCTGCTGCGGGTCTTCAACGAGGCAGGTGTGCTGTCGGCCGCTGACGTGCATGTGGCCGTGCGGTTGGGCCGGCTCGGGCGTGAGGACAGTGAGGATGTGTTGTTCGCGGCGGCGCTTGCCGTGCGCGCGGTGCGGTCGGGATCGGTGTGTCTGGAACTGGCGCGGATGCGTGAGATCGGTGTCGACGCCGACGAAAGTCGCGATGCCGTAACCGGAATCGATCCCGCGACGCTACCGTGGCCGGAGACGGACCGGGTGCTCGCGGCGCTGCGGGCCAGTCCGCTCGTGCAGGGTGGCCGGGCCGGACCGTTGCGTCCGCTGCGGGTGGTCGAGGCCGATGCCGACGGTGGGGCGCTGCTCTACCTCGACCGCTACTACCAGCAGGAACAGACGCTGCGCCGGGCGCTCGTCGAACGCAGCGCCGACCACCCCGTCGTCGACACCGCGCTCGTGCGTGCCGAACTCGACCGCCTGTTCGCCGACCCTCTCGGCGGAGGCCCCGATCGGCAACGCCTCGCCGCCGCGCTGGCCGCCACCCACTGGACCACCGTCGTCGCGGGCGGTCCCGGCACCGGCAAGACCCACACGATCGCCCGTATCCTCGCCCTGCTCACGGCCCACCGTAGGGCCACCCCCAAACTGCCCGCCCTGCGCATCGCCCTCGCCGCCCCCACCGGGAAAGCGGCCGCCCGCCTGCAGGAAGCCGTGCGTGACCAAGCCGCCGAACTCGGCCTGCCCGAGCTCACCGCGTCCACCCTGCACCGCCTGCTCGGCTGGCAACGCGGCCGCACCACCCGCTTCCGTCACCACGCCCACAACCGCCTGCCCTACGACGTGGTGGTCGTCGACGAAACCTCCATGGTCTCGCTCACGATGATGAGCCACCTGTTCTCGGCCCTGCGCCCCGACACCCGCCTCATCCTCGTCGGCGACCCCGACCAGCTCGCCTCCGTCGACGCGGGGGCCGTCCTGGCCGACCTCGTCGCCGGTCCGGTCGTCGGCGTCCCGAACCCGGCCCTGCGCGAACTCCTGACGTCCGACACCGGGTCAGCATCCGCTGTCGCTCGCGCGGGGGAGGAGACCGCCTCCGCCGATGACTCTGCCGTTGTGACCGATGCGGTGGCAAGAACCCCTGCCGGTGATGGGGGAAGCGTTTCTGCGAATCCGGCTGTGCAGGATGTCGATTCGCTCAGTGCGCTGGAGATGCGGCGTCTGCAGGGTGGCATCGTCCGGCTGACCCGTGGGCGTCGCTTCGGTGGGCGGATCGCGGATCTGGCTGTCGCCGTCCGAGCGGGCGACGCCGATGCGGCGTTGGCGATTCTGCGCGCCGGGGGCGACGACGTATCACTGTGTGGCCCTGACGATATCCGTGCGGTGCGCGCCGATGTGACCACCGCCGCGCTCGCTGTCACCGAGGCGGCGGAAGCCGGTGACGCGGTCGGTGCGCTCGGCGCGCTGGAATCACATCGTCTGCTCTGCGCGCACCGGCAGGGCCCGTTCGGTGTGGAGCGGTGGGACCGGATGGCGGCCGAATGGGCGGCTGCCGGTGGCGCGGGACCCGAAGGGCCGCAAGCGGTGTGGTATCCGGGTCAACCGCTGCTCGTCACCGCCAACGACCACGAGGCGCGCATCTACAACGGCGACACCGGTGTCATCATCCGCCGACCCGACGGTTCCCTGCGGGCGGCCCTGCAACGCGGCAGCGAGCCCTATCTCGTGCATCCCACCCAATTCCCCTCGGTCGTCACGGTTTTCGCGATGACCATCCACCGCAGTCAGGGCAGCCAGTACGACACCGTCTCGGTGGTCCTGCCCGAACCCGAATCCACGCTCCTCACCAGGGAACTCCTCTACACCGCGATCACCCGCGCCCGCACCCACGTGCGCATCATCGGTACCGAGGACGCCATCCGCGCCGCCATCGCCCGCCGCGTCCTGCGCGCCAGCGGCCTCACCCGCACCACCCTCGCCACCTGAGCTCCGATCGAGATCACCACGCTCTGATGGCGGGATTTCGGGCCGAAACCCGCCGTCAGATCGTGGTGATCGAGTGTCCAGGTCAGCGGGCGGAGCTGCGGGACAGGTTCCAGGCCCACCAGGGGTCGTCGTCGAGGCCTCTGCGGATGTTCGGCTCGATCTGGGCGCGCAGGGGGTCGGGCAGACCCTCCAGTGCCGGGAGGATATCGGGGGACAGGGACGTCAGGTAGTCGGCGTCGAGCCGTCCGTTCTGTTCCCAGCGGGCGATATTCCGTTCGGCGACAAGATGTTCGGGGTTGATCGCCGCGAGCGCGACGAGCGTGGCCAGGGCGGTGCCGACGGCCGCGCGCGGCACCCAGCTCCAGTGCAGCCGCGCGATCGCGACCAGCATCAGCACGTACAGCAACCCGACCCACAGCTCGCACATCGACACCAGCAGACGCAGCACCGTGAACCCGTAGGCCTGCTGATAGGTCCACATGCGGCCGAGCGCGGAGACGACGATGATCAGTGTCAGCAGGCTCACCACGCCGAGCAGCACCCGCACCCACAGGCGGTCGGCGGCGTTGTCCTTGGCCGAGAAGTGCAGGACCGCGGCGATCACGGCCAGGGCGAGGATGCTCACCGCCGACAGCTGCCAAAACCCGCTGCGCGCGTATTCGGCGTAGGTGAGTCCCGCGGTGCGCTGCACGTAATCGTCGCCGCCGAAGAGGGCGACGAACTGGCCGCCGAGGAACACCCCGAACAACACCGCAAGCACCGCGACCGGCAACGCCCACTCACTGCGCGTCCACAACCGGCTCGGCCGTCCGGCATCGCCTGCGGCGGGAAGCGGCCCGGCCAGCAGATACAGCGCACCCAACGCGCCCATCCCCAGCACGGCGAACATGAACAGCCACTCCCACGCGGCGGCCGAGTCCACCTCGGGCACCAGCCCGCTCAACAGCGTCGCGAACGTCGCGTCGGCCCCACCGAGCAGCGGCACGAACACCACGAGCAGCGCCGCCGTCGCGGCCACCGAAGCCCCGTACCGCCGCACCCGCGACAACTCGCTCGTCCCGGCCCGCCGCACCCCCGAAAACGCCCACGGCACAGCGACGAACGACTCGACCGGCACCGCGATCATGTCGAACCACACACCCCGCGTACTCCGCCGCCCCAACACCGCGAACGACCCAGCCACACAGGCCCCGACCACACACCACGCGAACAACCACCCCGCCGCCCGAACAGCCCCGACCCCCAACAGAACCAGCGCCAACCCGACCCACCATCCACGTCCCCACCGCAACGCCACCCGCTGCACCACCCCCACAACCGAACTGCCATCAGCTGCCCGACTCGTAGCGGCTGCCGGTTGCGGTGTGCGCTTCACGCTCGGACTGACACTTTCGCGCGGACTCGCACCGGATTCCGCACTCGCAATTGGGCCGCCGTCACCCGGGCTCGTGCCCGCATTCGCACCGGCACCCGCAGGAATCTCGGTGCTCGCGCTCGCGGCGGTGTTGGTGTCGGCATCTGATTCCGCGGCCGCGCTCGTAGCGGTATCCGAGCGTGCGCCGGGCGTCGCTGCGGCCGGCATCGAGGGCGTGATGGCCTTCGTCTGCTCGGTCGGGGAATCGTGGGCGACTCGGGTGCCGGGCACACTCGGTGCCACCGTCGTGTCGGCGGCTGCCATCGGCTTTTCGCGAAGATTCGCTGAATCGCCCTCGGACGCAACAGGAATTCGCTCCGGCGTTTGCGTCGAACTTCTGCGCGCCCGCTGGTCGACGGCGCAGAGGGTGGCGGTGATGGCGGTGCCGGTGAGGAGCCAGCCGATGCCGGGGCGGTCGGTGGGGATCACGGTGGCGCCGATGACGCCGACGAGCGCTGCGGCCGGAAGGACGCCGGAGGGGCGGGCGACGCGGCGCCAGCGCGGTGGGGTCGGGGGACGTGGTGGCGCTGCGGTGTGCCGAATGGGTGACATCGGTTCCACGGCGGCTGCCTGCCAGCCGGAGGTCCAGGACGGGGGCGTGGAGCTGTGCGATATCGACCGGCCTGCGGGGGATGTCGTCGGCTCGACCACGGAGCCTTGTGATCCGTTGGGCGCGGCCCTATCGGGTGCGGGGGTCGAATCGGACTGGACAGGTTCGCGCGCCTCGGCGGTGGTGTCAGCGCCGGAATCGGCAGTTGCAGTGTCCGAATCACCGGACTGCGCGGTATCGGACGGCTGATTGCCCTTCTGGGAGAGCAGCGCCGTGGTGGCGGCGGCCTGCGCGATGATCGCGGGGCCAACAGAATTCGCGGTCGAATCGCCGGAATCGGCGCCGTGGTGCGTCGCTCCGAGCCCGCTCTGTTCCTTCGCGCCGGGTGGGGCGGCATCGGGTGTCGCCTCGGACCGGCCGGTGTCCGGCCCGGCGAGAGCGACGGGGCCGGCTTCTGGGCTCGGCTCGATTCGGCCCTCGGGTGCGGCGGGTGCGGGAGAGTCTCCGCGATCCGCATCTGCCCCAGCAGCGTCCGCCGGGTTCGGTGTGGCATCGGGCAGTTCGTTGTCCTCGCCGGACCGCTCCGTGGTCGATTTCGTCATGTTTCCCCTCGAGATAGGTGTGCTCGTCCACCCCCGGGACCAGTGGACGGGGGGTGGTGATGTGCGTGAGTCAGGAAGTGGGCAGGACTACCCGGATGCGCGAGCCGGGGTCGGCCACCGCGATCGTGCCGCCGTGCAGGTCGACGACCCAGCGGGCGATGGCGAGGCCGAGCCCGGTACCGCCGCCGTCGGTGCGCCCGCCCCGGGTGAAACGGTCGAAGACGGTGGCGCGGTCGGCTTCCGGGATGCCGGGGCCGTCGTCCTGGATCTCGAGTACCACCGTGTCGACACCTGCGCGGGCGGTCACGCGTACCTCACCGCCGGCGGGCCCGTGCCGGGCGGCGTTGTCGAGGAGGTTGAACAGCACCTGGTGCAGGCGGGCGCGGTCGCCGAGGACCACCGCGTCGGCCGGTTCGACCGTCGTGGTGAACCGCACCCCGCGACCGAGCGCGGCCGTCATCACCTCGGCCTCGGCAATGGCCTCGGTCAGAAGTGTTGTCAGCGGCAGGGTTTCACGATCCAGGGGACTGGCCCCCGCCTCGATGCTCGACAGGTCGAGGAGTTCGGCGACGAGCAACCCGAGCCGTTCGGTCTGTGCCAGCGCGGTGCGCAGGGTGGCCGGGTCGGGGTCGCTCACCCCGTCGACGATGTTCTCCAGGACGGCGTGCAGCGCGGTGACCGGTGTGCGCAATTCGTGCGACACGTTCGCGATGAGATCGCGGCGCTGCCGGTCGGCGGCGGCCAGATCGGCGGCCATCTGATTGAACGCGGTCGCCAGCTGGCCCACCTCGTCCCGCGACGACGCTCGCACCCGGAAACTGTAGTCGCCCTGCGCCATTCGCCGGGCCGCTGCCGTCATCTCACGCAGTGGCCGGGTGATGCCGTGCGCGAGGATCTGCGAGGTGACCAACGCGATGAACATGGCGGTGAGGGTGGTGAACGTCGGCAACCAGCCGATCCGGAACCAGAAGTAGGCGAACGCCACCGCACCCGAACACACCATCAGCACAGCGAGTTTCAGCTTGATCGAGCGCAGCGGGTCGAGCGGGCGGGGCAACCGGTCGGCAATCCGGTCCAGCGCGGTCGGCACACTCATCGTGCGTCCAGGGCGTAGCCGACACCGTGCACGGTGCGGATGAGGTCGGCACCGAGCTTGCGCCGCAACGCTTTCACGTGCGAATCCACCGCCCGGGTGCCCGCCGCGTCCGACCAGTCCCAGATGTCCTCCAGCAACCGCTCCCTGGCCAGCACCGCACGCGGCCGCTGCGCCAACCGGGTGAGCAGATCGAATTCCAGCGGGGTGAGCCGTGCTTCGGTCTCGCCCCGCCACACCCGGCGCTCGGCGAGGTCGATCCGCAGATCACCGACGACGATGCTGCTGTCACCCCGGTCCGCGGCCCGCTCCACCCGCCGCAGCAGCGCGTGCACCCGGGCGGCAAGCACCCGCATGGAGAACGGCTTGGTCAGATAGTCGTCGGCGCCGACGCCGAGCCCGATCAGCTGGTCGGTCTCGTCGGTGCGCGCGGTGAGCATCAGCACCGGAACCGAACGCTCGGCCTGGATCCGTCGGCACACCTCGAGACCGTCGAAGCCGGGCAGCATCACATCGAGCACCACCAGATCCGGTTCCCCCGCCGCCGCGGCGGCCACGGCCGCCGGACCGTCGTGCGCCAGATCCACGGTGAATCCCTCGGCGCGCAAACGCGCCGCCACCGACTCGGCGATCGTCACCTCGTCGTCGACGACGAGGACCCGCCGCGCCGTACCCCCACTGAGTTCCATGCTGCGACCCTAGCGACCGGGTGTGGAGGGTTCCGTCGCCAAATGTGGAGATTGTGTGTGGAGTACCCTCGGCCGGGTGAACCCGCGTTTCCGCTGCACCCCGCCGCCCACCTCCTGAGCGAGGTGCCCCCGCGCGCCGCGCGGGTCGGCAGGCCCCGCCGTCGGGTCGACGGCACAGCGGTTCCGCATGTCCGCACCTCGCTTCTCGCGACCACTCATTCCTTCTGTCGCAGGAGCTTTCATGTCTTCTCTTCTCGCCGGGCGAGCGTCCCGGCCCACCGCACTCCGCCGGGCAGGCATCACCGAACTCGTTCTCGCGGGCATCCTGTGGGGGACCGGCGGACTGCTCGGCACTGTGGTCCAGCGCGGGACGGGACTGTCACCGGTTGCGGTCGCCGCTGTGCGGCTGGCGGTCGGCGGCCTGCTGCTGCTCGGGCTGTGCGTGCTCACCCGGCGCGCGATACCGCGCGGTGGACCAGCCTGGCGTCGCATCGCCGCGATCGCCCTGCTCGCGCCGATTTTCCAGGGCTGCTATTTCGGTGCCGTGGCGCTGTCGTCGGTGAGCCTGGCGACGCTGCTCACCATCGGCATGTCCCCGGTGATCGTCGCCGGGCTCGAATACGTCACCGGCCGACAACGCCTCGATACAGGCCGCGCGGCAGGCATCGCCCTCGCACTCCTCGGCCTCGTCCTGCTGGTCGGAACTCCGGGTGCGGGCGGTTCCGGGGTGCTGATCGGTGCGGCGCTCGCCGTCGCCGCGGCATCGGCGTTCGCGCTGCTCACACTGGTCTCGGCGGCCGAGGTGCCGGGCCTGGACCCGGTGACTGCCACCGGAGTCGGATTCACCATCGGCGCGATCGCGCTCGCCGTCCCGGCCGTTCTCACCACCCGAGCCGTCGATCTCGCCCCCGGCTCGGTGGTGACGATTCTCGCGCTCGGACTGTTCCCCACCGCGATCGCATACACGCTGTACTTCCGCGGTCTCACCGGTGTCGGCGCGGGAACAGGCGCCCTGCTCGCCCTGCTCGAGCCACTCACCGGCACCCTGCTGGCGGTGCTGGTGCTCGCCGAACGCCTGTCGCCGATGGGCTGGCTCGGTGCGGCATTGCTGTCGGTCGCGCTCGTCGCGGCGAGCCGCCCGCAGCGTACTCAGGAATCCGGGAACAGACCGGGCAGTTCCATCGCGTAGGCGAGGTCGTCGCGGGTGCCGAGGGTGACCAGCAGGATGCGGATCATGGTCACCCTCGCCTCCGACACCAGGATCGGGTCAGGATCGCTGCCCGGCTCGGCATCGGCCGTGAGCCGGTACACCACGTACTCGCACACGTGCAGCGCCGCGTCCAGATCCAGCGGAGCGGGCACCGTACGGCCGAGCTCGCCGAACGTCTTGCGCACCAGATCCCGGATGTCGTCGAGCGCGCGTTCGCGATAGGCCGACACCGGCGAACCCGGATCGTGCAACTCGGCGAACAACGGCCGCAGCATCGCACCGTGCCCGCGCGCCCAGTCCACATAGGCGTCGATGAGCCGGATGCCCAACTGCACCGGCTCGTCGGTCCCGGCCAGCGCCGCGCTGATCCCACCGACCAGCCCGTCGTTGCTCGCGTCGAGCACCGCGCGCAACGGCTCGGCGGCATTGCTGAAGTACCGGTAGAAGGTCGGCCGCGCCAGACCCGCCTGCTCGATGATCTGGGCGACGCTCAACCCGCGCGAACCGTTGCGCGCGAACACCGCCGCGGTCGCCTCGACGATCCGGGCCCGCACTTCCTCGGCCTGCTCCTGGGTCTGCGGTGGCCTACCGCGACGCACCGACGTCGCCTCCTCGGTCATCGCACCTCCACTCCGTCGGCGAACTCGCTGCCGAAAGCTTGACACGAACCCGGGCCCACGCATTAATCTAACACTAGTGTTCAGCAAATAGCCGAATATCCGCGCCTGCACCGCGCGACCACCTGGTGAGGAGAAGGGCCGACAATGACGACCGCCCCTGAATTGACCGCCGAACCGACCGCGCTGCCGAAAACGCTGGTCAAGCCTCTGTTCGACCGGGCCGTCGCCGGTGGCGCACCGTCGGTCGAGGTCTTCGCTCCCGCCACCGGCCACAAGATCGGTGACCTGCCCCAGTCCTCGGTCGCCGATATCGACCGCGCGTTCGCCGTCGCCCGGCACGCGCAGCGCGATTGGGCCAAGGTGCCGGTCAAGCAGCGCGTCGAGATCATCCGCCGCTTCCACGACATCGTGCTCGCCGAGCAGGAGACCGTGCTCGACATCGTGCAGACCGAGACGGGCAAGTCGCGCCCGCACGCCTTCGACGAGGTCGCCGATGTCGCGCTGAACTCGCGCTACTACGCCGCCGTCGCCCCCAAACTGCTGGCCGACCGCAAGCCGCGCGGTGTGCTCCCGGTGCTCACCGCCGTCGATGTGCACAACCGCCCCAAGGGCGTCGTCGCGGTCATCTCGCCATGGAACTACCCCCTCGCCCTGTCGGCCTCCGATGCCCTGCCCGCCCTGATCGCGGGCAACGCCGTGATCGCGCGCCCCGACAACCAGACCGCGCTGTCGGCCCTGTGGGCCATCGACGCCGCCGAGCGCGCGGGTCTGCCGCGCGGGCTGTGGCAGGCGGTGCTCGGTCGCGGCCGCGAGATCGGCGGCGACGTGATCGCCCGCGCCGACTACGTCGACTACACCGGTTCCAGCGCCACCGGCCGCACCATCGCCCAGCAGGCGGGTGAACGCCTGATCGGCTACTCGCTCGAGCTCGGCGGCAAGAACCCGCTGCTCGTGCTCGCCGACGCCGACGTGTCCAAGGCCGCGAAAGTGGCTGTGCGCGCGTGCTTCTCCTCGGCCGGCCAGCTGTGTGAATCGATGGAACGCATCTACGTCGACGCCTCGGTCTACGACCAGTTCGTCGCCGAATTCGTCGGCAACGTCAAGAACATGTCGCTCGGCGGCGAGCTCGACTACAGCCGCGACATGGGTTCGCTGACCTTCCAGCGCCAGCTCGACACCGTCACCGCCCACGTGGACGACGCGGTCGCCAAGGGCGCCAAGGTACTCGCCGGTGGCCGTCCCCGCCCCGACCTCGGCCCCTACTTCTACGAGCCGACCGTGCTCGTCGACGTGGCTCCCGGCATGACGGTCTACCGCGAGGAGACCTTCGGCCCGGTCGTCTCGGTCTACAAGGTGGACTCCGACGAAGACGCCATCGAGGCGGCCAACGACACCGCCTACGGCCTCAACGCCAGCGTGTGGAGCCGCGACGTGGACCGGGCCCGCGAGGTCGCGGCACGGATCAACGCCGGATCGGTGAACGTCAACGACGGCTTCGCCGCCGCGTGGGGCAGCATCGACGCACCCTCGGGTGGTCTCGGGATCTCGGGTCAGGGCCGTCGCCACGGACCCGAGGGCCTGCTGAAGTACGTCGACACCCAGACCGTCGCGGTGCAGCGCGTGCTGCCGATCGGGCCGCTGCCCGGGATGTCCGAGCAGCTGTGGGCCAAGACGATGACGCTGGTTCTCGGTGCCATGAAGACGCTGCGCCAGAAGTAGCGCGCACGAACGAGCAGGGGTAGGTAGCACATGAAGATGGAATCGGTCGCGGGCAAGCGGGTGCTGGTCACCGGCGCCGCCATGGGTCTGGGCAAGCTGTTCGCCGAGCACGCGGTGCGTGAGGGCGCCGACGCGGTGGTGCTGTGGGACATCAACGAGATCGCCTTGCGCGAGACTGCCGCGCAGCTGTCCGCGCAGGGCGGCAAGGTGCATCAGTATGTGGTCGATGTGTCGTCGCAGGATTCCATCCGAGAGAACGCCGAGGCGGTGCGCAAGGAGATCGGCGGCATCGACATCCTGGTCAACAATGCCGGGATCGTGCGCGGCAACACCTACTTCTGGGAAACCGAGAACCGCGCCGACATCGACAAGACCATGGCGATCAACTCGCTGGCCCCGATGTACGTCACCCTCGAGTTCCTGCCCGGCATGGTGGCCGGTGCCGGTCAGGCGCGCATCCTCAACATCGCGTCCTCGGCCGGTCTGGTCGCCAACCCGCGCATGGCGGTGTACGCGGCGTCGAAGTGGGCGGCGCTGGGCTGGTCGGATTCGGTGCGGCTCGAGCTCGAGCAGGCCGGCCACCACCACGTGAAGGTGACCACGGTCTGTCCCACCTACATCAACACCGGCATGTTCGACGGCGCCAAGGGCATCCTGTTCACCCCCATGCTCGAGCAGAACGACGTCGTCGACACCTCCTGGCGGGAGATGAAGAACGGCGGCGCCCTGGTGGTGTTGCCGTGGACCTCGCGGATGAACCGCGCGCTCACCGGCCTGCTGCCGATCAAGATCCGCGATCTGTACCTCAACGCGGTCGGTGTGTACCACTCGATGGATCAGTTCACCGGACGTAAGTAGCGGTCGCGATGCCCTCGTCGGCCTGATGGTCGGCGGGGGCATCGTTGTGTCTGCTCAGTCCCGACGGGTGCCGATCACCACGGTGGCGTAGTACTCCTCGGAATGCTCGACCCGGGGTGCCAGTCCGTGTTCGCGAAGCACGGTCAGCGCCGAATCCACCTGCCCCGTCCCGGTTTCCACGTATACGGAGCCGCCAGGCGCCAGCCACTCCGCCGCCCCCTCGGCGACCCGGCGGAATACGGCGAGGCCGTCGTCGCCACCGTCGAGGGCGACGAGTGGTTCGTGCTCGCGCGCCTCGGGCGGCAGATCGGCGATGCGGGCGCTCGGCACATACGGGGTGTTCGCGAGGAGTACGTCGACGTGCCCGCGCAACTCGGTGGGGAGCGCGTCGAAGAGGTCACCCTCGTAGACGGGTGCGTCCAGCGCAGCCAGATTCTCGCGCGCACACGCCACCGCCACCGGATCGATATCCGCGGCAACCAACTCGACCGAACATCCACGCCCGGTCAGTTCCGTGGCGGCCGTGAGCCCGAGTGCCCCACAACCGCAACACAAATCGACGATACGAACCGACTCCGCCGTCACGTCCCGCAGCGCCTGCTCGACCAGAAACGCCGTCCGCTGACGCGGCACGAACACCCCCGCCCGCACCCCGACCCGCACCCCACGAAACTCCACCCAGCCCAACAGATATTCGAGCGGCACCCCCGAAACCCGCTGCGCCACAAGCTCATCGAGCCGCACTGAATCAGCACCCGCCGCCTCGATCAGCAACGCCCCCTCGTCTTCGGCGAACACACACCCCGCGCGCCGCAAAGCAGCAACCACATCGACAGACCCGGTAATACCCATCCGCCGATTGTGCCCGCCCCAACAACCAGCTGCGAATCTCCCCCCAATCCGCCATGTGAGCATTCCCGGTCACACGGCACTGCTCGAGTGCGCCACCTACCGCACTCCCAGGACACGGCGCCACTCGAGTCCGCCACCTACCGCGCACCCAGCTACACGGCACCACTCGAGTGCGCCACCTACCGCACTCCCAGGACACGGCGCCACTTAAGTCCGCCACCTACCGCACACCCAGCCACACGGCACCACTTAAGTCCGCCATGACCGC
>NZ_BDBD01000003.1 GCF_001612805.1 Nocardia coubleae NBRC 108252 | reverse complement strand
CCCAATACCTCCGTGGTGCACAAAACACCGAGGTGGTTCCGTACGCCTCAATCAGCCTGTCAGCGCGAACTGTCGAGCTCGAAAGTACGAGTCGCATCCAGATAGATCCCCCGCTGAGCACTGCGATCAGGCGGCGGCAACTGGGAAACCAACTGCTCCAACGACGTCATAGCCCCCACCACATTCGTCCCCGCCACAATGAAATCCGCAACAGCACGCCGGATGTGATTGGGAGAGGTCACCACCACCGCACTGTTCGCGCCGAGATCGCGCAGCAGCTTCGTGCTGAACAGCGCATTCTGCACCGTCGACCCGGCCCGGTCCTCGACATGGATCCGATCGGCGGGCAACCCGCGCCCGATCAACCACCGCCGCATCGCCTCGGCCTCGGAGATCCCGTTCTGCGGGTTGCCGCCGGTGACGACGACCGGCGAGAACGGCGCCGCGATGGCCTGTAACCAGGCGGCCGTGAGCCGGTTCTCCAGTTCCGGCCGCAGCGCACCGTCGGGCAGCAGACCGTACCCGAGTACGACGATGCCGGTCTGGGGTCCGATGAGGGAGGGGAGCGGATTGGGCAGCGTCGACACCGCGGCGGTCACCGCGTGCAGCACCCGCTGCGTCCCCGCCGCCATCGCCGGATCGAGACTGCCCAACCGCTGCATCGCCTCGTTCACCGCCGCCGCGTCACCGGCGTGATGTGACCAGATGGCATGCAGGGCAAGAGCTTCGGCATCACCGGGGTCGGCGCTGATGAGGGCGCGCAGATCGGCGCGCCCGGCATCGAGATTGCCGTCGGTGAAATGCCGCTGCGCCGAGTTGTAGAGGGCTGTCACGTCCGCTTCGGCGGCGGCGGGGCCGACCGTGGCACTCGTGACCGCCGCGACCGCGGCGAACGCCGCGGCGAGCTGTTTCCATTGCCTCGAGATCTTCACGACAGTCGCGACCTTCCGGGTGGCGTACATGCGGGCAGAGCTGATGGCAGAGCTGCCGGACACCCTACGACCCGTGACGGTCCGGTCCGGGTAACCCGCCGTCGGCAGGCGCGTCGCGGCCCGGCGCTTCGGGGTGCACCCGGTGGCCGATAGGCTGAGCAACCGTGGATACCGCTTCGCTGACCGGCAAGGAACTCGCCGCCGCCATCAACGCCGACTCGAAACAGCGCGCCGCCGCGCTCACCGACGCGGGCACCGCGCCCACGTTGGCGCTGGTCGTCGCCAACGACGACCCGGCCAGTGCCTGGTACGTGAACTCCCTGCGCAAAGCCGCCGAACGGCTCGGCATCGCCTGCGAGAAGATCGATCTGGGCGCCGAGGCGACCGCCGAGCGGATCCGCGCGGAACTCGATGCCCGCAGCGCCGACCCGGCCACCGACGCGATCATGCTGCAGACCCCGCTGCCCGTGGGCGTCAGCCTCGACGACGTGAGTTCCGCGATCGCCGCGAGCAAGGACGTCGACGGTGTGAGCCCGCTGTCACTCGGCCTGCTCGCCTCCGGCCTCGACGGGTTCGTGCCCGCCACCTCCGAGGCGGTCGTGGAGCTGCTGAAGCATCACTCGATCGCGTTGCAGGGCAAGCTCGTCACCGTGGTCGGCCGCTCCAATATCGTCGGCAAGCCGCTGGCGCAGCTGCTGCTCGCCGAGAACGCCACCGTCACGGTCGCGCACTCGCGCACCACCGACCTGGCCGCCGTCACCACGGCCGCCGACATCGTGGTCGCGGCCGCGGGACGGATCGGTCTGGTCACCGGCAAGCACATTCGTGAGGGCGCCGTGGTGATCGACGTGGGCACCAACGAGGCCGCCGACGGTGGCATCGTCGGTGACGTCGACGCCGCCTCGGTCGACGGCAAGGCCGCCGCCCTGAGCCCCGTGCCCGGTGGCGTCGGCCCGGTGACCACCGCGCTGCTCATGCGGCACGTGGTGGTCGCTGCCGAGAAGGCAAGGGCCTGAACACTTTCCGGAGTTAGCGGACCGGCCCGATCGAGGTGATCAGCGTTTTGGCGCCCACCTTGGTCGTGCCGACCAGCTGCGGGTTGTAGACGATCGGCACCTCGTCGGGCCGGTACTCGGTGATCGTCACGAAGTACTGTCCGGCGAACGCGCCCGGCGTGATGTCGAGGCAGTGTGTGGTACCGACCGGAATGGTGTCGATGCCCGACTGGATCTGCGCGCCCGTGGGCAGCGCGGCGTCACCGGCCACCAGCGTGCGCGCCTGATCGCCGGACCGTGCGACGTAGTAGGCGTGCTGGAAGGCCATGATGGCCGATACTCCGCTGTCGGTTCCGCCGGGACCGTTGCCACGCACGAGGCTGCCGACCTGTTCGGACGGGCAGTGCCCGACGCCGGGCGCGGGCGCGGCGACGGTCGACAGCGTGGTGCTCGCCGACGTGGAAGCCGGTGCGGGACCACCGAATTGGAAGTATCCGACGCCGATCAGGACCGCCCCGGCCACCGACGCGGCGAGCGGAGCCACCCACCGAGGTGTGCGCCTGCGCTTGGACCGGTCGATCATCCGCGCGAAAACCTCGTCGTCACCGTTGTAGTCGGGTGCCGGACGCGGCTCCCACTCCGCCGTATACCGATCCGACCAGCCGTCACCAGCACCGGCTGGGGCAGCGGGCGATTCGGTCGGTGTCGCCGCCGCCTCCTGCCGGGCCGGCACGGGCGCCACCGATTCGGCCCAGCCCGATTCCGGCTCGGGTCGAGGCGATTCGGGCCACGTCGATTCCTGCCAGCCCGATTCCGGTCGAGCCGATCGGTGCCGCCCGGGTTCAGCGGCCGATTCGGTCCGCTCGGATTCCTGCCGGGTTGCTTCCGGCCGAGCGGTTTCCGGTCGAGCCGAGTCGAACCACGACGACGCGGGCCACGTGGATGCCGACCGCGCCGAGGTGGACGACTCCCATTCACCCTGCGCGTCAGCCGGTTCCGGCGCGGGGAAGTCGGCGTCGACGATGGGCAGCTTGTCGGTATCGGGCCCGTTGTTCGGCAAGATGAACGGCGTATCGACTTGGCCCGCACCGGGATCCATCGGCCCACCCACGATCGGGAGCCTATCGGTGGCGAAGGCGTCGCGCACGGGTACCGGAGCCGACAGCGAGACGACCGGAATACCCGCGGGCGTGGTCGGCCCGCCCTCTATCCGGTGCCGGGCACCGGTTCCCGAGGTGCCTGCCTCGCGGCTGCGGCGCCGTGGCAGGGCACCTCGGAGCGGAACACCAGCCGATCCCGGGTCCTGCTGTCGAGCCCCGATCGGTCTGCGCGCTTCCGGTCGATCCATCGCCCCACCTTCATCAGGCATCCGCCGTCAGGGAATGTCCCGCAACGATTTCATTACGGGCACGATACTGCCCTGACGCCGTGTTCGCCGAATGCGCGGGCGATGAGCGCGTCACCAGTGGATATAGACCTGGTCGCCGACACCGACATTCTCGAAGTACCAGGCGGCGTTCTCGGGCGAGAGGTTGATGCAGCCGTGGCTCACGTTGGCGTAGCCCTGCGAGTCCACCGACCACGGCGCCGAGTGGACGTACACGCCACCCCACGTCAGGCGAACGGCGTACTCACCGTCGATGATGTAGCCCTCCGGATCCTCGAGCGGGATGCCGATGGTGCGGGAATCGAACACCACCGCGCGGTCCTTCTCCAGCACGGTGAAGGTGCCGGTGGGCGTCTCGAAACCGGGTTTGCCCATGGAGGCGGGCATCACGCGTGTCTCGCCGTTGGCGGTCACCGTGAAGGTGTGGTTCGACAGGTCCGCTTCGGCATAGGTTCCGCCACCGTACTGGGTGCGCTGGTCCCCGATCAGATCCGCGGACGCGGCTCCCGACCAGGACGCGGCCAGTAGTGCCGCCATGATCGCGACGAACAGAAAACGAAGTGCGTTTCTCATAAACGCCACCCCTTCGGTCACTCGTAGGCGTCTCCCGAGTCTAGGCGTCCATGATCAACTGGACCTCTCGAAGTGGTAACGGCCTACGGGTCGATCGGAGTGTCGGCTTGTGCTCAGCCGCGCACGACATGCAGGACCTGGGCGTGCAGCGCGTCGGCGCGTGCGGCGATGGTCTCCACCCGCACCAGTACCGCTGCGAAATCGTCACCCAGTGCGGCGGGCAGCGAGGCCAGATTGATCTCGATATTGAGCTGCGAACTCTGCGCGGCGGCGCGGGCGGCATCGGCGGCGGCACCGATGTCGGTGACCACGTTCGGGTTGCCGATCGGCCGCAGTTCCCCTGCGAGGGAGAGGATTTCGTCGGCCTCGTCGACCACGGCGGCGGGTACCCGGGCGGCCTCGACGAGGGCGGCGTTGATCGCGGCGGTGCGCTCGGCGACCTGGTCGTCGGTGTCCTTTGGCAGCTTGTAGGCGGCGCCGACGGCGGTGAACGCGGCCGCGTCGGCATCGGCCAGCGCCAGCGAGCGGGCGCGGGCGGCGTCGGCGGCCTCGATGATCCGGTCGATCACCGGCCGGTTCTCGGCGTCCTTGGCCCGGGTGGTGTAGCGCGCGACCATCGCGACCAGTGCCGCGGCCTGGGCGACGTGCAGTGCGGCCACCGCGCCACCGCCGGGAGCGGGCACCTTGGCGGCCAGCTCCGACAGATAGTGCTCCAGGGTCACGTCACCGAAGGAGGGTGCGGTCTGCTGCGGTGACACGGTGGGCTGCGACACGACGTGGTGGCCTTTCGACGGGGATTGCTTCACTCTCAACGCTACCGCGCACCCTGCCCGACCAGCGAATGTAGGCACGGACCGACCGGTCGGGGTGCCCGGGTGGGCCGGGTCTATGTTGGGTGCATGCGGATCGGATTGAGCATCAACTACTCGGGCGGTTTCAAGGAGGTGGCGGCCGAGGTCGCCGACCTGGAACGGGCAGGCCTCGACGTCGTCTTCGTGCCGGAGGCGTACTCGTTCGACGCGGTGAGCGCGCTGGGCTTCCTGGCCGCGCGCACCGAGCGGGTGCAGCTGGCCTCGGGCATCCTGCAGCTCTACACCCGTACCCCCAGCCTCACCGCGATGACGGCGGCGGGCCTGGACTTCGTCTCCGACGGCCGGTTCATCCTCGGCATCGGCGCGTCCGGCCCGCAGGTGATCGAGGGCTTCCACGGTGTGCCCTACGACGCCCCGATCGGGCGCACCCGCGAGCTGATCGAGATCTGCCGCAAGGTGTGGCGCCGCGAGAAGCTCAACTACCAGGGCAAGTATTACCAGATCCCGCTGCCCGCCGACCGGGGCACCGGCCTCGGCAAAGAGCTCAAGCTCATCAATCACCCGGTGCGCGAGAACATTCCGGTGCTGCTGGCCGCGCTCGGCCCCAAGAACGTGGAGCTGGCCGCCGAGCTCGCCGAGGGCTGGCAGCCGATCTTCTTCCTGCCGGAGAAGGCGAACGATGTCTGGGGTGACGCGCTGGCCGCGGGCAAGGCCAAGCGCGATCCGTCGCTGGGCGACCTCGAGGTGTACGCCGGTCCCGCGCTGGCGATCGGCGAGAACGTCACGCCGCTGCTGGAGTTCGTGAAGCCGCACCTGGCGCTCTACATCGGCGGCATGGGCGCCAAGGGCAAGAACTTCTACCACACCCTGGCCACCAAGTACGGCTACGGCGAGGCCGCCGACCGCATCCAGGAGCTGTACCTGGCCGGCGACAAGCAGGCCGCCGCGGCCGCGGTGCCCGACGACCTCGTGCGCGATGTGTCGCTGATCGGGCCCGAGGGTTTCGTGAAGGACCGCATCGCCGCCTTCGCCGAGGCCGGTGTCACCACGCTCAACGTCACCCCGATCGCCGAGAACGCGGCGGGCCGGATCAAGCTGATCGAGCAGCTGCGCGGCCTCTGCTGACCCACCACAACGCGACGCGCCGCATCACGGACAACTCCGGGATGCGGCGCGTCTGCGTCGGTGGACTACGCGGTCACGACCGCAGCGACGCCAGGGCGTCGGCGAGGGTGGTGTGCATGGCGAACACCTGGTCGAGGCTGGTCATCTTCAGCTGACGGCTGGTAGCCGGCCCGTCGGCGACCACCGCGATGGCGGTGTCGTCGCCCGCGCGTTGATGCGCGGCGACCAGCGTGGCCATGCCCGCCGAGGCGAGGAACCCGACCGCGGTCAGGTCGATCACCAGGGTCGCGGGCTTGTCGGCGAGGATGGCCTCGATGGCGGCGTCGAGGGCGGGCGCGGTCGCCAGGTCGACCTCACCGGTCACCGTCAGGACCGTGACGCCGTCGTGTACCGCCGTCGTGGTGGTCATCGTGTCCGTGAGTGGATAAGCGTCTCCGGGTGTGTTGGTCACCGATCAACAACACACAACTTCGCCCGAATACGCAAGCCGTTCCCCCGATCGCTGTCGCCGCACCGGTGCGCCACCGGGTGCCCGCGCCCCGGTCGTGACCGCCATCGATCCGGCGGAAACGGCGGCGTGCGGTGCGTCACGATCGACGGCGGATGGGCATCGTCGCGGCCCCCGCGCGGGGGTGGCCGCACCGACGGGCGCGGTCGTCGTACTGTGTGGGCGTGAACATCGATGTGACGCCGTTACCGGGAATCGGCGTGTGCAAGGACTTTCCGCTGGCGGAGGCCCGCCGCCGGATCGGCGTGATCGAACACCGTGACGGCACTGTCGATCTGGTCGTGTCCCGTGCCGGTGACGCCGAGACCAAGACCTCGATCCCGTTGTCCGGCACCGAGATCGGTGTCCTGGCGGGGTTGCTCGGTGCGCCGCAGGTGGTGCAGAAGAAGGCCGACTCGCTCGGTGTCGACGATCTGTCGACCAGGCAGTTCGCCATCGATCGCGGCAGCCCGTTCGACGGGCGCCCGCTGCGCGACACCGCCATGCGCACCCGCACCAAGGCCTCGGTGGTCGCGGTGGTCCGCGCGGGGGAGGTGACCCCTTCGCCGGGAACCGATTTCGTCTTCGTCGCCGGGGACCTGGTGGTGGTCGTCGGCACCGGCAAGGGCCTCGAGGCTGCCGGAAAATTGCTCGACGCGGGCTGACGAGCCGTGACGATAGTAAAGAGAAGGTAAGGTATCGCCTAGCTGAGGTTAGGTGATCCCATGAATGTTGAAGTCACATCCCTGCCCGGAATCGGTGTCAGGAAAGAGTTCTCGCTGACCAAGGTGGCTCGGCGCATCGGCGTCGTCGACCACCGCGACGGTGGCACCGATCTGATCTTCACCAAGATCGACGACCCCGACACCACCGTGCAGGTCCCGCTCTCCGACGGCGAAGCGCGCACGCTCGCCAGCCTGCTCGGTGCCCCGCGACTCGTCGCGCAACTGCAGGAGGAACACCGCGATCTCGACGGTGTGAGCACCCGGTCGCTGCCGGTGCTGCCCGATTCGCCCTACGCGGGCCGCCGCCTCGGTGAGACGGAGATGCGGACCCGGACACTGGCCTCCATCGTCGCGGTGCTGCGCGCCGGTCAGGTCCACCCCTCGCCCGGACCGGAGTTCGGTTTCCTCGGGGGCGACATGGTCGTCATCGTCGGTACGACCGCCGGGCTCGACGCTGCCGCTTCGATCCTGTCCGACGGCTGAGCCCGTGCAGATCAGTGGAACAACGCTGGCGCTGATCCAGCTGGGGGCTGTGTTCTTCGGATTGGGTGTGCTCGGGCGCATCGCGGGCCGCATCGGCCTGTCACCCATTCCGCTCTATCTGCTCGGGGGCCTGCTCTTCGGCACCGGCGGCCTGATCGAGCTGCACGAGGTGGAGGAGTTCATCCACATCGCCAGCGAGATCGGTGTGGTGCTGCTGCTATTGCTGCTCGGTTTGGAATACACCGCGGGTGAATTGGTCACCGGCATGCGCAAGTCGTGGATCGCCGGCCTGCTCGACCTGGTCCTCAATGCCACGCCGGGCGTGATCGTGGCGCTGTGGCTCGGGCTCGGACCGACCGGTGCCATCGCGATGGCGGGCGTCACCTACATCTCCTCCTCGGGCATCGTCGCCAAGGTGCTCAACGACCTGGGCAGGCTCGGTAACCGCGAGACACCGGTGGTGCTGTCGATCCTGGTGTTCGAGGACCTGGCGATGGCGATCTATCTGCCGGTGCTCACCGCCGTGCTGGCGGGTGTCGGCTTCATGGCCGGGCTAACCACCGTCGGTATCGCGCTGGTCGCGGTGACGCTGGTGCTCATCGTCGCGCTGAAGTACGGCCGGTACGTGTCGGCGATCGTGGCCAGTGAGGACCGCGAGATCTTCCTGCTCAAACTGCTCGGTTCGGCGCTGCTGGTGGCCGGTGTCGCCTCGGCGGTGCAGGTGTCGGCCGCGGTCGGCGCGTTCCTGCTCGGCATCGCGATCTCGGGGGCGACCGCGCACGAGGCGACCAAGATCCTCGAACCCCTGCGCGACCTGTTCGCCGCCATGTTCTTCGTCCTGTTCGGCTTGAGCACCGATCCGGCGACCATCCCACCGGTCCTCGGCTGGGCGGTCCTGCTGGTCGTGGTCACCACCGTGACGAAGCTGTACACCGGCTGGTGGGCGGCCAAGCGCGCGGGCGCCTCCCAACTGGGCCGGGCTCGCGCGGGTGCTGCCCTGGTCGCGCGCGGCGAGTTCTCCATCGTCATCGCGGGCCTCGCCGTCGCCGCGGGTGCGGTACCCGACAGCTTCGCCGCCCTGGCCACCACGTACGTGCTGCTGATGGCCGTGATGGGACCGATCGCGGCGCGCGTGGTCGAACCGGTGGTCCGGGCGACCGTCGGGCGCAAGTCGAAGGTGCGCATCGACCCGAACGCGGAATGACTCACGGCTCGATCAAACCTGAGCGGATCGCGTAGCGGGTCAGGTCGAGCCGGTCACGCAGGCCGAGTTTCTGCAGGATATTGGCGCGGTGGCGGTCGACGGTCTTCACACTGATGACCAGTTCGGCCGCCACCTCCCGTGCCGAATACCCTTCGGCGATCAGCTTGAGCACCTCCTCTTCGCGGGCGGTCAGAATGGTCTCGGGCAGCCGTCCGCCCTGGCGGGCCAGGTGCAGATAGTCGCGGACCAGGGCGGTCACCGCACCCGGGTACAGGAACGACTCGCCACGCATCGTCGCCCGGCAGGCCTCGATGAGGTCGCGGTCGGCGACCGATTTCAGCACGTACCCGGAGGCGCCCGCCTTGAGCGACTCGAAGAAGTACTGCTCGTTGTCGTACATCGACAGCATCAGCATGCGGACACCCGGATGCGCGCGGGTGATCTCGCGCGCCGCCTGGATGCCGGTCATCCTCGGCATCGCGATATCGAGGATCACCAGGTCGACGGTTTCGCCGGCGAGGGCGGTCACCGCGTCGTAGCCGTTGGCCGCCTCGGCGACCACGGTGAGGTCGGGTTCGTTGTCGAGGATCAGCCGTAGTCCGCTGCGTACCAGGGCGTGGTCGTCGGCGAGCAGGATCCGGGTGGGGGCGCTCATACCGGTTCTCCGACGTGTGCCTCGCGGTGAACCGGGACGACCAGTTCCACTGTGGTGCCGGCGTCTTCGGATGTGGTGATGGTGAGCGTCGCGTCGACGAGCATGGCGCGTTCGCGCATCCCCCGGATTCCGGCGCCCTCGGTGACCACCCCACCACACCCGTTGTCGTGCACGCGAAGCACCACGGAGTCGGCGTGGCCGGCGAGTCGCAGGCTCACCTGGTCGGCACCCGAGTGGCGCAGCACGTTGGTCAGGCTCTCCTGGGCGATGCGGTAGCAGACGAGTTCGACCGCGGGGTCGAGCCTGCTGATCGACGGGTCGACCTCGCGGTGCACGGAAATGCCCGCGCTGCGGGTGAATTCGTGGCACAGCGCGGTGACGGCACTGTGCAGCCCGAGGTCGTCGAGCACGTCGGGCCGCAATCGTGACGCGATACCGCGCACCTCGTCGAGACATCCGCGCACCGTTTCCTGCGCGTCGGTCACCTCGTCCCGCAATTCCTCCGGCGCGCGGTCCACGACCCGTTTCAGCCGCAACAACGCCACGGTCAGGCTCTGGCCGATCTCGTCGTGCAGTTCGCGAGCGATCCGCTGACGCTCACCTTCCTGTGCGGCAAGCGCCGTGGCTCCGGCCGCCGATCGCTCGGCCTCGAGCCGGTCGAGCATCGCGTTGAAAGTCTCGATCAGCCGGTGGAAGTCCCCACTGGCGCGCCGGTCGAAACGCACCGCGCGGCGTGGCGGGTCGACGCGGCGCATAGCCGTGACCAGTTCGTCCAGGGGCGCCAGGCTGGTGCGCAACGCCAGCGCGTTGGCGGTGAGCATCACCGCGAGACCGATCACCAGCACCGGCACCTCGGTCAAACGCAGCCGGGCCGACACGGTGGCCGGGGAGAGCGCGAGGATCAGCGTGCCGAGCGTGAACACCACACCGTTGAGCAGGCAGATCCGCCAGAACAGCGCCGTCACCGGCGTGCGCTGATCCCGTCCTGCTCGCACCCTCGCGAGACGCTTCATAGCTTCCAGCATGCTGACGCGCCCGGCCGCTGTCCATCGGGTGCGACACCCATCCGTGCCTGCGCACGACCGCCGGATCGGCACCGGAAATGGGTGCCCGCGCCGATGGTCGCCTGCCCGCGGGCGCACCAGACTCGAATCCGCACGCACTCGACCGTGTCAGGGGAAGGACCGCCCGGGATGGATACCGACAGGACGACGATCCCCGGAACCGGGGTGCTGCACCATTTCCGCACCGGTCGTGGCATCGACTTCGCGCTGCTCACCGAGTCGTCCGGCGGGCGGAGGCTGCTCGTGTACGCCCCCGGCAGTGACGAGCCGTGCGTCGATCTCGTGCTCGAACCCGAGGAAGCCGACCACGTGGCCGAGCTGATGCACACCAGTCCCCTCGCCGATCGGTTGACCAGGCTCGAGCAGCGGGTCGATCGGCTCGCCGGAAAGCGGGCCGAGCCGTGAGCACCGTCGAATCACCCCGGAGCCGAGCCATGCGCGCACGCGATATCGCGATGAACCTGCCGACCGTCCGCATCACCGACCCGGTGGCCCGCGCGGTGCGGGTGATGGTCGTCAACCGGTTGCCCGGCCTGGTCGTGGTCGACGCCGAGGACCGACCGGTGGCCGTGCTGCCCGGCACCCAGGTGCTCCGCCTGGCCATCCCGGCGTCGTATCAGGACGACACCACCCTGGTCCGCACGATCGACGAGGTGCACGCCGACCTGTTCTGGCAGGAACCCGGCAGCCTCACCGTCGGTGATTGCCTGGCCGACGGCGCACCACGACCGGCCACCGTCACCCCGGACGCGACCCTGCTCGAGATCGCGATCCTGATGGCGCGCAAGCACAGTCCGCTCATCGCGGTCGTCGACCGGGCCCGCACCCTGTGCGGAGCGATCACCCTCGAACGGTTGCTGACCAGTCTCGCCCTCGCCGGCCCAGGCGACTGATCGGCGCCGACGATGGCCGCCGTCCTCGCCGTGACCATCTTCGTGGTGGCGTTCTTCTTCATCGCCACGGAGCGCGCCGACAAGGTCAAAACCGTGCTGATCGCCGCGGGACTGATGGCGGTGCTGGGACTGATCCCCGGTGAGAAGGTGTTCTTCTCCCCGCACGAGGGCATCGACTGGAACGTCATCTTCCTGCTGCTCGGCATGATGATCATCGTCGGCGTCGTCAAGCAGACGGGGCTGTTCGACTACCTGGCGATCTGGTCGGCCAAGCGCTCGCGCGGCAATCCCTACCGGCTGATGGTGATGCTCATGCTGATCACCGCCGTGGCCTCACCGTTCCTCGACAATGTCACCATCATCATGCTGGTCGCCCCGGTGACGCTGGTGGTGTGCCGCAGGCTCGGTATCAGCGCCCAGCCCTTCCTGATCGCGGAGGTGCTCGCCGCGAACATCGGTGGCGCGGCGACGCTGATCGGCGACCCACCCAACATCATCATCGCCAGCCGGGCGGGGCTGAGCTTCAACGACTTCCTGGTGCACATGGCCCCGATCGTGGTGCTGGTCTTCGCGCTGTTCGTGCTGTTCACGCGGGTGTTGTTCCGGTCGGCGCTGCGTACCGACCCCGACTCGGTCGAGGCCGTGCTCGCCCTGCGGGAGCGGCGCGCGATCCGCGACCCGAGACTGCTCGTGCGATCGCTGATCGTGCTGGCCGCGGTGGTGGCCGGGTTCTGCCTGCACAGCGTGGTGCACGTGGCCCCATCGGTGATCGCACTCGTGGGTGCGGGCGTGATGGTGCTGGTGTCCGGACTCGACATCGGAGACATCCTGCACGAGGTGGAATGGCCGACGCTGGTGTTCTTCATGGGCCTGTTCGTGATGGTCGCCGGCCTGGTGCACACCGGGGTGATCGCCGCGGTCGGCGCGGCGGCGAGCGCATGGGTCGGCGACGACTATTTCCTGGCCGCCACCGCACTCGTCTTCGGGTCCGCGCTGCTCGGTGCGTTCGTGGACAACATCCCGTATACCGCCACCATGGCACCGGTCGTGGAGGACATCGTCGCGGATGCCCCCGACCCCGAGACCGCGCGCTCGCTGTGGTGGGCGTTCGCGCTCGGCGCCGACTTCGGCGGCAACGGCACGGCGGTCGCGGCCAGCGCCAATGTCGTCGCACTCGGCATCGCCGCGCGGGCAGGCCAGCGAATCAGCTTCTGGCAGTTCACGAAATACGGCGCGGTCGTCACTCTGTTCAGCTGCGTCATCGCCTGGGCCTACGTCGGTGTGCGCTACTTCTGAGACACGCGCCGGGTGACGAGGCGGTGCAGGAGTCGGGCGGCGGTGCGGGCGGTGCGGTTGTCGATATCGAGCGCCGGGTTGAGTTCGGCGACGTCGGCGACCACGAGCTTGCCGCTCGCGGCGACCTGGTCGCAGACGGCCTGCACGACGGGCAACGCGACACCGAACGCGGCGGGCGCGCTGACACCCGGCGCGACCGCGGCGGGCAGGACGTCGAGATCGATCGTGAGATACAGCAGGTCGATGTCGGCGAGGAAGTCCGCGACGAAGGTTTCGGCACGCTCGGCGGTGCAGTCGTCGTCGAGCAGATAGCGCACGCCGAACCGATCGGCGGTGTCGAACAGGATCGTCGTGTTGGCCGGCTGGCTGATACCGAGCACCGCGTACCGCACGTCGGCGCCGGACTCGAGGATCTGCCGGAACGGGGTTCCCGAGCTGGGTACCAGGTCCGGACGCAGATCGAAATGCGCGTCCAGATTCAGGATTCCGATGACGGCGCCCCCGGCGCACTCGGCACCTGCCAGGCCGAGGTAGGTGCCGAAGGCGACCTCATGGCCGCCCCCGAGCACGATCGGGAAGGCACCCGCGTCCAGCAGCGCGGTCACGGTGTCGCCGAGCCTGCGCTGGCCGTCCTCGAGCCGCTGATCGGTGACCGCGATCGTGCCCGCGTCGAACGCGCGCAGCGGGGCAGGCAGTGCCATCGGCGACAGCGCGCGGCGCAGGGCATCGGGCCCATCGGCGGCGCCCGGCCGACCCTTGTTGCGGCGCACGCCTTCGTCACTGGCGAAGCCGACGAACACGCAGGCGCCGGGGTCGACGCCGGGTTCATAGGGTGCGACGGCCTGATGCCAGCGCAGATGCTCGGGTGACGTGCCGTCGACGCGGCCGGTCCAGGAAGTCATGGGGGACACTTCAGTTCGATGCGAGCACGCCGCCGCGCCACACCTGGCGCACGAGCGGAACGCCGGGACGGTAGGCCAGATGCAGATGTGACGGCGCGTCCAACGCGACGGCGTCGGCCCGCATGCCGGGGGAGAGGGCGCCGATATCGCCGCGCCGCAACGCTTTCGCCCCACCCGCGGTCGCCGCCCAGACCGCCTCGTCCGGTGTCATGTGCAGCTCACGCACGGCCAGGGCGATACAGAACGGCAGGCTGGTGGTGTAGCTCGTGCCCGGGTTGCAGTCGGCGCCGAGGGCAACGGTGACCCCGGCGTCGAGCAGCGCGCGCGCATCGGGATAGCTGTTGCGCGTGCAGAAGTCGGCGCTGGGCAGCAGCGTCGCCACGGTGTCGCTGTTCGCGAGCGCGTCGATATCGGCGGCGCCGACATGGGCGACGTGATCGACCGACGCGGCCCCCAGTTCGACGGCGAGCTGCACGCCCGGCCCCTGGTGCAGCTGATTGCCGTGCACGCGCGGCACCAGCCCGTGCGCGATGCCCGCACTGAGGACGGCATGCGACTGGTCCCGGTCGAAGGCGCCCTGCTCGCAGAACACGTCGATCCACCGGGCCTCGGGCGCGCAGCGCGGAATCATCTCCGCACACACCATGGCCACGTAATCGTCCGCGCGCCCGGCGTATTCGGGCGGCGGAACGTGCGCGGCAAGCAACGTCACCTCGTCGGTGTGGCGGCCCGCGATGCGCACGCTGCGCCATTCGTCGTCGACGGTCTGGCCGTAACCGCTCTTGATCTCGACCGTGGTGCTGCCTGCCCGCAGCGACTCGGCGAGCAGCCGCCGCACGGTCGCGTCGAGTTGCTCGTCGGTCGCCGTGCGCGTCGCCGCGATCGTCGTGCGGATGCCGCCCGCGCCGTAGGGGCGGCCGGACATGCGCGCGGCGAACTCCTCGGCACGGTCGCCGGCGAAGACCAGATGCGAATGCGACTCGACGAAACCGGGCAGCACCGCGCGACCGTCGAGGTCGACCGCCTGATCGGCGGCGGGTGCGTCGGCGCTGTCACCCACCCACACCACCTGCGCGTCGTCGAAGACGACGGCCGCGTCGCGGCGCAACCCGAGCGGGCCGTCCCCGAGAGCCGGGTCGTTGGTGACGAGGGTGCCGATATCGCGCAGCACGGTGGTTGGCACGGTTTGTCCTCCTGGCGGCGGGCTGTGCGATGGATCACGCCAGCTATGTATAGGCCTGTATATACAGGATAGTCAAGCGCTACGGTGCCAGACGGTAACTGGCCATTGACACGGCTGTATAGACAGGCATATACATGTAGGGGTCGTTGTGACCGGCCCCACAGGCGAAGAGACCGGGCATCACCGGCGACCCTGCGCCCTTTCCGATCCCGGGAGAATGGTTTGAACAAGCCCGCCGCCGCGCTCACCCGCGGCCTCACCGCCCGCCATATCCGTTTCATCGCGCTCGGTTCGGCCATCGGCACCGGCCTGTTCTACGGGTCCGCCGAGGCGATCCACCGGGCAGGTCCCTCGGTGCTGCTGGCGTACCTGATCGGCGGCGCCGCCGTGTTCCTCGTGCTGCGGGCGCTGGGTGAGATGGCGGTGAGCAACCCGGTCGCGGGCTCGTTCGGTGAATACGCCAGCCAGCACCTCGGCCCGCTCGCGGGCTTCTTCACCGGCTGGACCTACACCTTCGAAATGCTCATCGTGTGCCTGGCCGATGTCACCGCGTTCGGTGTGTACATGGGGTTCTGGTACCCGGACGTGCCACGCTGGATCTGGGTGCTCTCGGTCATCTTCTTCATCGGCGCGATCAACCTGCTCAGCGTGAAGGTCTTCGGTGAGGTGGAGTTCTGGTTCAGCCTGGTCAAGATCGTGGCCATCGTGGCGATGATCGCCGGCGGTATCGCCGTGCTGATCTTCGGCTTCGGCCTCCACGACACCAGCGCGGGCGTGCAGAACCTGTGGGCCGACGGCGGCTTCTTCGCCACCGGAATCGGCGGCTTCATCGCCTGCTTCGCCATCGTGATGTTCGCCTTCGGCGGTACCGAGATCATCGGTATCACCGCGGGCGAGGCCGAGAACCCGCAGCGCACCATCCCGCGCGCGATCAACACCGTGCCCGTGCGCATCATCGTGTTCTACGTGCTCACCCTCGCGGTGATCATGGCGATCGACTCGTGGCGCACCATCGGGGACGAGGGCAGCCCGTTCGTGCAGATCTTCCAGAGCCTGGGCCTCGGGCCCGCCGCGGCGGTGCTCAACGTCGTGGTCATCACGGCCGCGCTGTCGGCGGTCAACAGCGACATCTTCGGTGCGGGCCGGATGATGTACGGCATGGCCCAGCGCGGCCAGGCGCCCGCGGCGATGAAGCGGGTCTCGCGCAACGGGGTGCCGTGGATGACGGTGGTCATCATGACCGTCACCCTGCTGGTGGGCGTTCTGCTGAACTACCTGATCCCCGACAAGGTGTTCCTGGTGATCGCCTCGATCGCCACCTTCGCCACCATCTTCGTCTGGCTGATGATCCTGCTCGCGCACCTGCGCTCGCGGCGCGGCATGAGCCCCGAACAGGTCGCCGCACTGAAGTTCCCGGTGCCGCTGTGGCCCTACGGCCAGCTGATCACCATCGCGTTCCTGGTGTTCGTGATCGGGGTCATCGCCTTCGACGCCGACAGCCGGGTGGCCCTGGTCGTCGGTGCGGTGTGGCTCGCGCTGCTCGGTATCGCCTACCGCCTGTGGGTCCGGCCCGCGACCGCCGAACCCGAGCCGGTCGCCGTACCGGCCGACGTCGCCTGAACTTGCTTGTCCTGCACGCTTATTCGGAATGGAGAAATATCGTGGGTATCGACTCGAACCGGTCGGTCACGCTGGAACCGGTCGTCGTCGGCACCGGTCCGGTGTCACCCGCCGACGTGGTGCGGGTGGCACGGGAGGGTGCCGCGGTGCGGCTGGCCGAGGAGGCGCTGGCCGCCATGGGCGAAAGCCGGGAGCGCATCGAGGCGCTGGCCGCCGACCCGCGACCGGTGTACGGGGTGTCGACCGGGTTCGGCGCGCTCGCCGTGCGCCACATCCCGCAGGAGTCGCGTAAGCAATTGCAGCGCAGCCTCATCCGCTCGCATGCCGCCGGATCGGGGGCCGAAGTGGAGCGGGAGGTGGTGCGCGCCCTCATGCTGCTCCGCCTCTCGACGCTGGCCACCGGCCGCACCGGCGTGCGACCGGTGGTCGCCGAGACCTACGCCGCGCTGCTGTCGGCGGGCATCACCCCGGTGGTCCACGAATACGGCAGCCTCGGCTGCTCCGGTGATCTCGCACCGCTGGCTCACGTGGCGCTCGCCGTCATCGGGGAGGGCACGGTCCGCGACGCGAGCCGCACCGCGATGCCCGCCGCTCAGGCGCTCGCCGCCGCCGGGATCGCACCGGTGGAGCTGGCGGAGAAGGAGGGGCTCGCTCTCATCAACGGCACCGACGGCATGCTCGGGATGCTGCTGCTCGCCTGTCACGATCTGCGCGCGCTGCTGCGGCTGGCCGATGTCACCGCCGCCATGAGCGTGGAGGGCCTGCTCGGTACCGACAAGGTGTTCGCCGCCGACCTGCAGGCGCTGCGCCCGCAGCCGGGCCAGGCGGTCGCCGCCGCGAACATGACCCGGCTGCTGGCCGATTCGGCGATTGTGGCCAGTCATGCCACCCCCGACTGCACCGTGGTGCAGGACGCCTACTCGCTGCGCTGCGCACCGCAGGTGGCCGGTGGCGCCCGCGACACCCTCGCCCACGCCGAGCGGGTCGCGGGGTACGAGCTGGCAAGCGCCGTCGACAATCCGGTGGTCACCCTGGACGGCCGCGTCGAGTCCAACGGCAACTTCCACGGCGCCCCGGTGGCGTATGTGCTGGACTTCCTCGCCATCGTCGTCGCCGACGTGGCCAGCATTAGCGAGCGCCGCACCGACCGTTTCCTCGACAAGGCGCGCAACCACGGGCTGCCGCCGTTCCTCGCCGACGACCCCGGTGTCGACAGCGGCCACATGATCGCCCAGTACACCCAGGCGGCGCTCGTCTCCGAGCTCAAGCGCCTCGCCGCGCCCGCATCGGTGGACTCGATCCCGTCCTCGGCCATGCAGGAGGACCACGTGTCCATGGGCTGGTCGGCCGCCCGCAAACTGCGTCGCGCCATCGACGGCCTCACCCGTGTGCTGGCCATCGAGGCGCTCACCGCGGCCCGCGCCCTCGACCTGCGTGCGCCGCTCACACCGTCGCCCGCCACGGCAGCGGTGCGCGATGCCCTGCGGACCCTGGTCCCAGGCCCCGGCCCCGACCGGCACCTCGCGCCCGAAATCGAGGCGGCGGTGAATCTGGCCGCCTCCGGTGCGCTGCTGGAGGCCGCGGAATCCGTTGTCGGCCCGCTGGATTGACTCGGCTGTACTGACCCGCGCCGCTGTAACCGAATCGGCCCCAGGTGGTTCCCGCCACCTGGGGCCGTTTCGTCGTGGATTTCCGGGCTCCGCGTGGTGAAAGCGGGTGGCGCGCCTTGGGGGCTGTAGGCCGCGACTCACGCAGCGATCCCGGACATCCGCCGCGTAGATACCCGTGACACGATTCGGCGCCGGGTGCGTTTCACACCCGGCGCCGAAGTATGCGATATCAGCTCTCCTGCATCGGGATTCGCACACCGCGTTCCCGGGCGACCTCGGCCGCGTGCTCGTAGCCCGCGTCCACGTGACGGATCACGCCCATACCGGGATCGTTGGTGAGCACCCGCTCCAGCTTCTGCGCCGCCAGGGGCGTGCCGTCGGCGATACACACCTGACCCGCGTGGATGGACCGACCCATGCCGACACCGCCGCCGTGGTGGATCGACACCCACGAGGCGCCCGATGCCGTATTGAGCAGGGCGTTGAGCAGCGGCCAGTCGGCGACGGCGTCCGACCCGTCGGCCATGGCTTCGGTCTCGCGGTAGGGCGAGGCGACCGAACCGGAATCGAGGTGATCGCGCCCGATCGCCAGCGGCGCCGACAGCTCGCCCGAGGCCACCATCTCGTTGAAACGCAGTCCGGCGCGGTGCCGTTCGCCGTAGCCGAGCCAGCAGATACGCGCGGGCAGGCCCTCGAATTTCACCTTCTCACCGGCCATGGTGATCCAGCGCTTCAGATGCTCGTTGTCGGGGAACAGCTCGAGAATCGCGCGGTCGGTGGCGGCGATATCGGCCGGGTCACCCGAGAGGGCCGCCCAGCGGAACGGGCCCAGGCCCTCCTCGAACAGCGGCCGGATATAGGCGGGCACGAAACCGGGGAACGCGAAGGCGCGGTCGTAGCCGCCCTTGCGAGCCTCGTCACGGATCGAGTTGCCGTAGTCGAACACCTCGGCGCCCTTGTCCATGAACCCGACCATGGCCTCGACATGCTTGGCCATCGATGCCTGCGCCTCGGCGGTGAACCACACGGGATCCTTCTCGGCCATGGTGTGCCAGTCCTCGAGCGCGACCCCGATCGGCAGGTAGGACAGCGGGTCGTGCGCGGAGGTCTGGTCGGTCACCACATCGATCGGCGCGTCCATGGCAAGCAGCGCCGGGAACACCTCGGCGGCATTGCCGACCAGACCGATCGACAGCGGCCTGCGCTCGTCGCGCGCGGCGACGGCCAGCTCCAGCGCCTGCTGGAGCGAGTCGGCCTTGGTGTCCAGATAGCCGTGCGCGATGCGGCGATCGATGCGGGCCGGATCGACATCGACACACAGGGCCACGCCGTCGTTCATCGTCACCGCGAGCGGCTGCGCGCCGCCCATCCCGCCGACACCCGCGGTGAGCGTGATCGTGCCGGCCAGCGACCCGCCGAAACGTTTACGCGCCACCGCGCCGAAAGTCTCGTAGGTGCCCTGCAGAATGCCCTGGCTGCCGATATAGATCCACGAACCGGCGGTCATCTGCCCGTACATCATCAGGCCGGCCTGTTCGAGTTCGCGGAACTTCTCCCAGTTGGCCCAGTCGCCGACCAGATTCGAATTGGCCAGCAACACCCGCGGCGACCATTCGTTGGTGCGGAATACGCCGACCGGTTTCCCCGATTGCACGAGCAGTGTTTCGTCGGACTCGAGGGTTTCCAGGGTCCGCACGATGGCGTCGTAGGCCGCCCAGCTGCGGGCCGCGCGCCCGGTACCGCCGTAGACGACCAGATCGTCGGGGCGTTCGGCGACCTCGGGGTCGAGATTGTTCATCAACATCCGCAGGGCGCCCTCCTGCTGCCACCCCTTGGTGTGCAGCTGGGGACCGCGTGGGGCACGGACGGGGCGCGGACCTGCGGCGGGCGCGGTGTCGTCGGTCATGTGTTCACTCCTCGAAAGACGGGTGTGTCCGGGGTCACTGAACACCAGATTAGTGGTATAGTCCTGTCTATACAAGTAGCTGCCGAAATCGGCCGCGACGTATTCTCTTGGTCGAGCGGAGGGAAATACCGGTGGTGGCGATCGAAGTGGCCGATGCGGAGCTGGCCGCGCTCTACGGCGAGCTCGGTACGGAGTTCGCGGCGTACGAGCGGGTCAAGCAGCTGATCATGGCGCAGATCAAGGGCGGCCGATGGAGCGCGGGGGAGCAGATCCCCTCGGAGAATCAGCTGGTCGCCGCGCTCGGGCTGTCGAGAATGACGATCAACCGCGCCCTGCGCGATCTCACCGCCGACGGTGCCCTCACCCGGGTGATGGGCGTCGGCACGTTCGTCGCCGCGGGCAAGGCCACCTCACCACTGTTCGAGGTCAGGAACATCGCCGACGAGATCGCGCGGCGTGGGCACCGGCACCGCACAGAGGTCGTCTTCGTGCGCGCCGAGCAGATCGACGAGGGCCATCCGATCCTCGGAAACGACCTGAGCGGCACGGTGTTCCACTCACTGCTCGTGCATCGCGAGGACGAGGTGCCGATCCAGCTCGAGGATCGCTACGTCAACCCGGCCCAGGCGCCCGACTATCTCGCCCAGGATTTCACCGCCGTCACCCCCAACACCTATCTGAGCGAGGTCGCCCCGCTGCTGCGCGGTGAGCACGTCGTCGAGGCCGTGCGGGCGAGCCAGGACGAGTGCGCGCTGCTCGGCATCGCCCGCGACGAGCCGTGTCTGCTGATCCGGCGCCGCACCTGGTCCTCCGGCGGCCTGGTGAGTGCGGCGCGGCTGATTCATCCGGGATCACGTAATCGTCTCGAAGGCACTTTCGGTACCGAACCGGGCTGAGGGCGACTCGCGCGTTCCGGTGACCGCGTTCATCGGCGTCGCTGAATTAACATGACCCATGAGCAAATATTTCGCAAACTGAGTTATCACCATTTCGTGACAATCGGGCGAATGGCGTTCACCGGGCTGTAGCTTTGTTTATGGATCGCTGAGTTCGACGTTCGCTGAGTTCCATCCATGGAGAGGGCGGAAATGGCTACGATCACGCGACGCTCCGGGGCGACGATGGCGCCCTCGACTCTGGTAACTCTCGGTTTGATCCTCTTGATCCCGGTACTGCTCACCGCGGGCCCGATCGCCGCCTCGGCGATGATCGCGCACTACGCCGGTGTCGGCTGGTCCGGGGGACTCGTCCTGTCCGCGATCGCGGTGGTGGTCGTCGGGTCGATCCTGGCCGCCGCATGGTCGTTCCGGCTGGCTTGGCAGCGCGGTCACCGTCCCTTCGGTTCGCGCCCCCGCTGACGACCGCCACGCCACGCCACGGGGTCCTCGCCCGTGGCGTGTCATCGCACGGAATCCCCCTGAACCGGTGTTTCGCTGCCGCACAGCCCATTTCGGGGCCGTGCGGCTGTGGTTTTCGATTCGCGCGACCGCGTCACCGATTGTAGAGTCGCGAACGTAACACTTCTCGGCCGTCGAAGTCGCCGGCCTCTGGACGTCTCCCGCTGACCTCTCAGCGCAGATGCGCAAGCCCACAGTGTCGTGGCACCCCTCCGTGAAACCGTACCCGCGATGAACAGTCGCGCGCTGACCGCACCCCTCCGGCCTGCTTGCCGCACGTGCGTAAACGCTTGTGCCGCAGCGTGTTTCATGTCACTACGGTGATGACATCAAGACGTCGGCTGTAACGCTGTCATCAGTTACTTCTGCTCAAAAACATTGTGCTCCAGTGCTATTCGTGCACGTCAGAGCGAAACCTTCACTAGTGCTTGACAATTGGGACAACCGTCTACAAAACTACCCGTCGGTAGCCAGTGATCGGGACAACACGGCCCCGACGCCCGCCGGTGGCGACACCCCTCCGACTCCTCCGAGGCGATTCCTCGAAAACCTCTGTCCACCAGGCGCAATGAGCTCTGCAGCCATCGTGACCACACCAAAGGAGTTCAGCGCTATGGACAACTCCGCGCTAGCCTCAGCCCATCGCCCCGAGGTTCCCCAGGCGGTGCACGTGGAGCACCCCGGTGACCAGGTGAGGGTCCTGCCGCGACCGGCCGGTCCGGTCGAGCAGCTCCCGCTCGTCGCCGCGCGCCTGCCCGAAATCCTGCTCACCGGTGAGGATTTCGACGACATCTACCGCCATGTGCTCGCCGCGCCCGGCAAGCGGGTGCGGGCCAGGCTCGTGCTGGCCTGCGCCACCCTGCTCCCCGATGCGCCGGGCGACGCGGTGTCGCCTGCCGACGCGGTCGACCTGGCCTGCGCGATGGAGATGCTGCACGAATCCTCGCTGATCCACGACGACATCTGCGACGGCTCCCTGCTGCGCCGCGACGCGCCGTCGGTCCCCGCGGCCTTCGGTGTCCGCCAGGCCGCCCGCGCCGGTTTCCACATGGCGGGCGCCGCGATGAAGGTCGTGGCCCGCGTGCTCGCCGACAACCCGGCGATGGCCGAGCGCATCACCGACGCTCCCGGTATCACCTTCGCCGACCGGCTCTCGGAGCTGTCGTTCGGCCAGCTCATCGAGACCCTGCCACCCGCCGTCGACGTGCCCGCGCTGCGCAGGCACTACGAACTGGTCGCCATCGCCAAGACCGGCACCCTGTTCCGGCTGTCGTGCGCCTACGGCGGCACCGCGGGCGGCGTCGACCTGGACCGGCTGCACGCGCTGATGGTGTACGCCGACCAGCTCGCCATGGCCTTCCAGATCATGGACGACGTCCGCGATATCGAGGGCGGCCCCGGCCTCGGCAAGGACGCAGGCGGTGATCTCGAACGTCGCGTGCCGACCTGGCCGGTCATCGAGTGGCTCGACCTGCGCGAGGGCGCCCGCGACCTGTGGCTCGACCCGGCCACACCGAGCGAGACCCTGCGCACCGACCTCGTGGACAGCGGCGCGACCAAGGCCGCCCGCGTGGTCGCGGTGACCGCCACCGAAACCGCGGCCGACGCGCTCGACGTGTTCGGCCCCTCTCCGGCGCGGGACGACCTGCGCGAACTTCTGCGGCAGGTGATCTCCCGATGAGCGATGTCCGACTCCTCCAGCTGGCCCGCGGCCTGCGTGTGCTGCGCCGCGCCCCCGACCTGGCCGCCATGCGCGCCGCGCGCACGCCCGAGGAACTGGCCCGGCTCGCCCTCGTTCCGGCCGGACGCAACCTCGGTATCGCGGTGAGTTTCCTGCCCGCCCACCAGCGTGCCGAAGCCGCCGCGGCCCTGCTCGCGTGCCGGGTGCTCGACGCCTACGAAGATCTCGCCGACCGCGGCCACGCGGGTTCGGCTGTGCTGGCCGCGGCCGAATACCTGAACGGCACAAGCGATTCCGCCCCGCCCGCGCTGCCGCCGACCACCGGCGTCGTGCGCGACAGCGAGGCGCTGGACCTGTTGCTCGCCGAGCGCATCGCCGACATCCGCGCGCTGGTCACCGGATTGTCGCCGCAGGCGCGCGAACGGGTGGCGAGCGTGCTCACCGACATGGCCGCGGTGATGGCCCGCAACCTCGACAAGCCGCTGCCGCGCGTCACCTACAGCGAGGGCGTGCTCGGCCGCGTCACCCATTACGCGTGCACCCTGGTCGCCGACGGCGTACTGCCCGAGGACGACCTGCGCGAGCTCACCGGCTGTATCGCGGTGATCGCCCAGTCGGCCAACGACCTGCGCGACGGCGAACTCGAGCTCTACGGCGCCGCCGACCGCGAGGAACTCACCCGCATGGTGATGCTGCGTCAGCTCGCCCCGACCCTCGGCGGCTTCGCGCTGCTCGCCAGGCTCGGCCCCGGCACGCCGGGATTCGGCGCCCGCGCGGCCATGGCCTACATGACCATCACCACCTCGGCGTTCCTGTGCGGTGCGGTCGGTGCGCCCAAGCCGTACCGGCGTCCGCTCACGGCGTCCGTGCTGGCCGCGGGTTCACCGAAGTACTGGACCCGCATGCTCGAGCGGGTGCGCGCGGGGGCCGACGGCGCCATCCACACCATGCTCGACGCCGCGCCGGACTTCGCGGCCGAGCTCCACGTCCCCAAGACCGATGTGCTGCGCGCCGGTGGTGAGAACTCGTCCGCGACCTCGCTGGTCCCGCTGATCGTCGACACCACCTTCGCCCTCGTGCGGGCCCTGCCCGAGGAACCGATGACCGGCGAACCGGCCGGCTCGACGGTGCGCACCATGATGATCGCCGACCACCTGGCCTTCGGGGCCATGGAGCGGGTGCCGGGCAACCGGCCCGACGCCCTGCGCGACCTCGCCGAGCGCCTGCAACAGGCAGCGCTCGCCACCGACGCAATTCGTTCATGAGCATCGTCACTACTAGCGAAGGAGCTCGCCCATGAGCACCCCAACGCCCGTCGCGCCTACCGAGAAACCGCCGTTCAGTCGGCGGGTCCTCAAACTCGAGCACGCCTCCAATGTCGGTCCGCTCGTGCACATCGCACTGTGGATGGGGATGACCGCGGCCGCCCTGTTCGTCCCCGCCGCGGGCAACTGGTACATCGCGATCCCGCTCATCATCGTGCTGTCGCTGCTCAACCTCTCGCTCACCATCGGTGTGATGCACATGCACACCCATCGGCCACTGTTCGTGTCGAAGCTGCCCAACCGGGTGGTCGACATCCTGTGCTGCCTGCCGGGCAACCTGACCGCCGCCGAGATGCGCGAGGTGCACGTCCTCAACCATCACCGGTTCAACGACGGCCCGGGTGACGTCACCGCCACCACCGGCATGGAAAAGGGTCTCGGTGCCATCTGGTACTGGATCCGCTACGGAACCATCGTCAAGATCCACACCGTGCGCACCGTGTTCGCCGCGAACCCGGCCCCGCGCCGCCGCCGCACCCGCCACCAGTTCATGTTCGACCTGGCGGTGTACTTCGTGGTCATGGCCGCGGTCTGGTACGCCGCGGGCACCGAACGGTTCGTGCTGTTCTACTGGGTGCCGTTCCTCATCACCCAGGTCAACGCGGGCTACTTCGCCTGGCTGAGCCACGCGCCGGCGCGCCGGTTCGAGGACGAACCGAGCACCTCGCTCAACAACGCGGGCAACATCCTCAACTTCCTCATCTTCAACCAGGGTTACCACAGCGTGCACCACCGCTACCCCGGTATCCACTGGAGCCAGATCCCCGACAAGCTCGACTACATGCGTGATGTCAACCCCGGCGTCATCGTGCCGTACTGGATGGTCGCGCAGTCGGGCTGGCGCCTGGTCGTGCCCGGTGGCTTCCTCAACGAGCGCTACGGCACCAAGTGGAAGGCGCGTCTCGAGCAGCGCCTGGAGTCGGGCACCGTCCGCAACCGATACCTGCCGTGGTTCGCATGGATCTGATGACTCCCCAGCAGGCGCGGGGCGTGCTGAGCACGCCCGGTCGGCTCGTCCCGTTCCTGTTCTCCTTCGCCGTGTACGCCTTCGCGGGCATCACGGTGCCGCTGATGCTGTTGTTCGCGGGCGGCTGGTTCCTGCCCAAGACCGTCGACAAGGGACCGCACCTGTCCGCGGTGCCCGCCGTCGCGATCGACCTGGTGCTGCTGGCCTTGTTCGCCCTGCAGCACTCGGGCATGGCCCGGCCGGCGTTCAAGGCCTTCATCACCCGCTGGGTGCCCGAAGCGCTCGAGCGGACGATCTACATCATCGGCGTCTGCCTGGTGATGTGGGTCATCATGCTGGCCTGGCAGCCCATACCACACGTACTCTGGTCTGCTGAAGGTGCGGTGGGTATCGCGCTCGATATCGGGTTCTGGATCGGGTTCGTGCTGGTCTACGCGGCGACTCTGCTGCTGAACCATTTCCATCTACTCGGTATCAGCCAGGCCTACCGGCAGTACGTGATCCAGGTGCCGGACGCCACCGTCGACCGGTTGCAGGTCAACGGTGTGTACCGGCTGGTGCGGCATCCGCTGATGGCCGGGCTGCTCGTGTCGTTCTGGTTCGCCAGGGAGTTCACGGTCGGCCACCTGGTGTGGGCGCTGGGTCTGACCGGGTACATCCTGCTCGGTACCTACCTGGAGGAGCGTGACCTGATCGCCCGCTTCGGTGCGTCGTATCGCGCCTATGCCGCACAGGTGCCCGCGTTCTTCCCGTCCGTGCGCAGTATTCTCGGCCGATCGACTCGGTAAGCGCGAGGCCGACCGTCCGGCGTCGTTCCGGTAGGAAGGATGTCGGGCGGTGAACCTGCCCGAGTTGGGAGAGGAATCGATGTGACCACGAAAACGGGCATGGTCGTAGGGATCGGGCGCGCCCACGCCAAAGCGATCCTGCTGGGCGAACACACGGTCGTGCACGGCACGCCCGCGATCGCGTTCCCCCTGCCCGCCCTGCCGGTGCGCGCCCTCGCGCGCCCGGCCGAACCCGGCACCGGGTCGCAGGTTCCGGCCGACGGGCACTTCCGTTTCACCGTCGGTGGAACTGACACCGCCCTGTCGGGTCCACGGGTCGCGGCCGAGGAAGCGTTGCGGCGGTGGGGAATCACCGATACTACCGTCGAAGTCGTTGTGGAGTGCGGGATTCCGCTGGCTCGTGGGCTCGGTTCCAGCGCCGCGTGCGCGGGGGCCGCGGTGCGCGCGGTCGCGGATCTGCACGGGCTCGTCGTGGAATCCGGCGAACTGTACGACCTCGTGCAATGTGGCGAGCAGGTCGCGCACGGGCGGGCCAGCGGCATCGACGCCAGTGCCGTCCTGGCGAACGGTCCGATCCGGTTCCACCAGGGCCGCGCCGAGCCGATGCCGATCGGGCTCGACGCCGCGCTCGTCATCGCCGACACCGGCGTGCCCGGCTCCACCCAGCACGCGGTGGCAGGCGTGCGGCGCAGGCTCGACGAGGACCCGGTGCGGGCCGGGTCGCTGCTCGAGCGCGCCTCGGGCCTGATCGAGGCCGCGGGCGACGAGTTGTCGGCCGGTGCCGCCGAATCGCTCGGCAAGACCATGCTCGACTTCCAGGAACTGCTCGCCGAGCTGGGGGTGAGCACGCCGCACATCGACGCCCTCGTCACCGCCGCGCTCGGTGCGGGCGCTCACGGCGCCAAGCTCACCGGCGCCGGGCTCGGCGGCTGTGTGCTCGCCCTCACCGAGCCCGCCTCGGCGCCCGGGGTGAGTGCCGCGCTGCGCCGTGCGGGTGCCGTGCGAACCTGGACGGTGCCGACTCGCGCCATGCACGCCGGCGCCACGCCCCTGTCCGCCACGACTTCGGAACCCGGTACCCACCAATGACTTCGACCTCCGCCACCGGCGAGGCCACCGCGCTCGCCTACCCGAACATCGCCCTCGTGAAGTACTGGGGCAAGCGCGACGAAACGATGTTCCTGCCCGTCACGAGCAGCCTGTCGATGACGCTCGACATCTTCGCGACCACCACCACCGTGCGCGTCACCGACGGCCCGGCCGACGAGATCGAGTTCAACGGCACCGCCGCCACCGGTTCCGCGCACACCCGCATCGAACGTTTCCTCGACCTCGTGCGGGCCAAGGCGGGTCGTACCGAACGCGCCACCGTCGTCACCGTCAACGACGGCCCGACCGGGGCCGGGCTGGCCTCCTCGGCGAGTGGTTTCGCCGCGCTGGCCACGGCCGCGGCCACCGCCTACGGTCTGGACCTGGACGGGCGCGCGCTGTCGCGGCTGGCCCGGCGCGGGTCCGGGTCGGCGTCGCGCTCGATCTTCGGCGGTTTCGTGGTGTGGCACGCGGGCGAGGGCGACGGCGAGGCGGGCGATCTCAGTTCCTATGCCGAGCCGATCGGCGGCGACGAACTCGACCCGGCCCTGGTGGTCGCGGTCGTGAACCAGACCGCCAAAACGGTGTCGAGCCGTGACGCCATGCGCGCCACCACCCAGACCTCCCCGTTCTACCGGCCGTGGGCCGAGTCGTCGATGCTCGACTTCGACGAGATGCGCCGCGCCGTCGCCCGCGGTGACCTGGCCGCCATCGGTGAGATCGCCGAACGCAACGCACTCGGCATGCACGCCACCATGCTCACCGCCCGCCCCGGCATCCGCTACCTCTCGCCGCACTCGCTCGCGGTGCTCGACGCCGTGCAGGCCCTGCGCGCCGACGGTGTGCTCGCCTACGCGACCATCGACGCGGGCCCCAATGTGAAGGTGCTGTGCACCCGCGCCGACGCCGCCCGTGTGGCCGCGACCGTGGAGAGCCTCGGCGATTTCGTCACCACCCGCACCGCGCACATCGGTCCCGGCGCCACCTTGCTCCCGGACACCGCGCAGGTCGGGGCCTCATGATTTCCTGTCGCGCCCCGGGCAAACTGTTCGTCGCGGGGGAGTACGCCGTCGTCGAACCGGGTCACCGGGCCGTGCTGGTCGCCGTCGACCGCTACGCCACCGCAACGGTCACGGCGACCGACGGCGACACCGTCCTCGCCTCGGATCTGGAGGGCGGAAGCTCCCTCCGGTGTAGCCGCGTGACGGGCGACCAGGCTGGTGTCGCTGCCTCAGCGGAATCGGCCCCCACGAACTCGGCGACGGCCGCCCTCGCGGCGGAAGCGGTCGTGCCCCGGGCGCCCGCGTCGGCAGGCCACCCCGGTTCCTTCGTGTCGGCGACCGGGTCGGTTCCGGCCACCTTCTCCTATCTGTTCGCCGCCGCATCGGTGCTCGACCGACTGGTGCTCGAACGCGGAATCACCCCGCGCCCTTACCGTTTGGACGTCACCGCCGATCTGGGCGACGCCGACGGCCGCAAGTTCGGGCTCGGTTCCAGTGCCGCCGTGACCGTCGCGGCGGTGACCGCGCTCGGCGAGTTCTACGAGCTCGGCCTGAGTTCGATGGACCGCTACCGCCTCGCCATGCTCGCCACGGTCACGGTCCATCCCCGGGCGTCCGGCGGGGATGTAGCGGCCAGCACCTGGGGCGGCTGGCTCGCCTACAGCTCCCCGGACCGCGCCCGGGTGGCGGAGGCGGCCGAGGCGGACGGCGTCGACGCGGCACTTCGCCTGCCGTGGCCGGGTCTGTCGGTGCGCCCGCTGCCCACTCCAACCACGCTCGAACTGCACATCGGCTGGACCGGCATCCCCGCCTCCACCCCCGCCCTGGTCGCGGGCCTCGGCGCACCCCTCGACCGCGCGGAGTTCCTGGTGCGCAGCGATGCCTGCGTCGAACGCCTCGCCGCCGCCGTCGACGCCGACGACCCCGTCGCCATCCGCACCGAAATCGACTGCGCGCGTGAGCTTCTCCTCGGTCTCGACGCGGCCGAGCGGCTCGGCGTCATGACCGAACGCCTCGCCGCGTTGTGTCACGTGGCGGCCGAGGTCGGCGCCGCCGCGAAACCCTCGGGTGCCGGTGGCGGCGACTGCGGTATCGCCCTGCTCGAGCACGGCCGCGCCGACGCTGTCGCCGCACTGACCGACGGCTGGGAAGCCGCCGGAATCCGCAAGCTGCCCTTGCGGATCCACCCGTCCGAAGGAGTTCGCGCATGATCGCCGACCGCAAGGACGACCACGTTCGCCACGCGGTGAACCATCGCCGCAACCACAGCGGTGGCAACGATTTCGACTCCGTCGCCTTCGTGCACCACGCCCTGGCAGGCATCGACTCGGCCGACGTGCGGCTCGGCGTCGATTTCGCCGGAAAGCACTGGAATTCACCGCTGTACGTGAACGCGATGACCGGTGGCAGCACCAACACCGGCGAGATCAACCGGCAGCTGGCCGTCGCGGCCCGCGAGACCGGAGTCCCCATCGCCTCGGGGTCGATGAGCGCCTACTTCCGTGACCCCGCCGTCGCGGGCACCTTCCGGGTGTTGCGCGAGGAGAACCCGCACGGGTTCGTCCTTGCCAATGTGAACGCCAACGCCACCCTCGACCAGGTGCACAGCGCGATCGACCTGCTCGAGGCCGACGCGCTGCAGATCCACGTGAACTCGGTGCAGGAAGTCGTGATGCCCGAGGGCGACCGCGCCTTCGCCGGGTGGCCGCGCCGCATCGAGGAGATCGTCGCGGGCGTGCCGGTGCCGGTGATCGTCAAGGAGGTCGGGTTCGGCCTCAGCAGGCAGACCGTCACGTGGCTGCGCGAGGCCGGGGTGGCCGTGGCCGACGTGGGCGGACGCGGCGGAACCAATTTCGCGCGCATCGAGAACGACCGGCGGGCGGGCGCCGACTTCGCCTTCATCGAACAGTGGGGTCAGTCGACGGCCGCGTGCCTGCTCGACTGCACCGGCATCACCGGCATCGACATCTCCGCCTCCGGCGGCATCCGCTCGCCGCTGGACATGGCCCGCGCCCTGGCGCTCGGCGCCAAGGCGACCGGTGTGGCGGGAGCATTCCTGGAAACGCTCGTCGACCACGGCACCGAGGCCCTCGTCGCCAAGATCACCACCTGGCTCGATCAGCTGCGCAACATCATGACCGTCCTCGGCGCGACCACTCCCGCCGAGCTCACCGGTCGCGATGTGCTCGTCACCGGCGACCTGGCCGGCTTCTGCGCGCTGCGCGGCATCGATGTGGCCTGCCTCGCCCACCGGAGTCCCTGGTGGCGCGAATCGAACCTCCGAGAAGGAGTCATCCATGAATGACATGTCGTACGCGGCTGTCCCGATGCAGTGGGTCGGTCCGCTGCGGATCACCGGCAATGTCGTCGACGACTCCGTCGATGTGCCGCTGGCCACCTATGAGACCCCGCTGTGGCCCTCGGTGGGGCGCGGCGCGCGGATCAGCACCCTCACCGAGAAGGGCATCGTCGCCACCCTCATCGACGAGCGGATGACCCGGTCGATCCTGCTCGAAGCCGACGACGCCTACACCGCCTACACCACCGTGCGGCAGCTCGAGGCCCGCATGCCCGAGCTGCAGGAGGTCGTCTCGGGCAGCAGCCGCTTCGCCCGGCTCATCGACCTGAACCACCAGATCGCAGGCAACCTGCTGTTCCTGCGGTTCGAGTTCACCACCGGCGACGCCTCCGGCCACAACATGGCCACGCTGGCCAGCGACCACCTGATGGACCACATCCTGTCGACCATGCCCGGTGTGCGCTACGGCTCCATCTCGGGCAACTACTGCACCGACAAGAAGGCCACCGCCGTCAACGGCATCCTCGGTCGCGGCAAGAACGTCGTCACCGAGCTGCTGATCCCGCGCGAGGTGGTCGAGGCGCGGCTGCACACCACCGCCGCCAAGGTCGTCGAGCTCAATATCCGCAAGAACCTGATCGGCACCCTGCTCGCGGGCGGAATCCGTTCCGCCAACGCGCATTACGCGAACATGCTGTTGGCCTACTACCTGGCCACCGGTCAGGACGCCGCCAATATCGTCGAGGGCTCCCAGGGCGTCACCCACGCCGAGGACCGCGACGGTGATCTGTATTTCTCGTGCACCCTGCCCAACCTGATCGTCGGTACGGTCGGTAACGGCAAGCACGCCAGTTTCGTCGAGGACAACCTGGTGCGCCTCGGCTGCCGGGCCGAACGCGAGCCCGGCGAGAACGCGCGCCGCCTCGCCGTGATCGGTGCGGCCACCGTGCTGTGCGGTGAGCTGTCGCTGATGGCCGCGCAGACCAATCGCGGTGAATTGATGCGTGCCCATACCCAATTCGAGCGGTCAACCACGAGCAACGGGACACAACGATGACCACAACGCCGGTCGGTATCCACGACCTTTCGTTCGCCACCACCCACTACGCCCTCGATCACGCCGTCCTCGCCGAGCGACTCGGGGTGGATCGCGACAAGTTCTACCTCGGCATCGGCCAGGAACGCATGAGCGTGGCCGCCGCCGACGAGGACATCGTCACCATCGCCGCCGCGGCCGCCCAGCCGATCCTGGAACGGCACGGCGCCGACAACATCCGCACCGTGCTGCTGGCCACCGAGACCGGTGTCGACCAGTCCAAAGCCGCTGCCCTGTACCTGCATTCGCTGATCGGGCTGCCCAACGCGGCGCGGGTGGTCGAGCTCAAGCAGGCCTGCTACGGCGGCACCGCCGGGCTGGCGTTCGCCGCGGGCCTGATCGCGCGTGACCCCTCGCAGCGGGTGCTGGTGATCGCCGCCGACATCGCCAAGTACGAACTCGACACCCCGGGCGAGCCGACCCAGGGCGCGGCAGCGGTCGCGATGCTGGTCACCGCGAACCCGGCCATCCTCGCGCTCGACCCGATCTCGGGGCTCTACAGCGCCGACATCATGGACTTCTGGCGCCCGAACTACCGCTCCGAAGCCATCGTCGACGGCAAGACCTCGGTGAACGCCTACCAGAAGGCCGCCCAGGAGGCGTGGAGCGACTACCGCCGCCAGGGCGGTCGCGAGCTCAGCGAGTTCGCCGCGTTCTGCTACCACCAGCCCTTCACCAAGATGGCCTACAAGGCGCACCGGCACCTGCTCGAGAGCCAGGGCCACACCGCCGAGGCCGCCGATCTCGAGGCCGCCATCGGCGCCACCACCACCTACAACCGCACCGTCGGCAACAGCTACACCGCCTCGCTGTACCTCGGCCTGGCCTCGCTGCTCGACCACGCGGACGACCTCACCGGCAAGGCCCTGGCCATGATCAGCTACGGCTCCGGCAGTGTGGCCGAGTTCTTCAGCGGCACAGTGCAGCCTGGCTACCGCGCGCACCTGCGCACCGAGGCCAACCAGGCCGCGATCAGCTCGCGCGAGATGCTCGACTACGACCACTACCGTGCCCTGCACGAAGCGGTGCTGCCCACCGACGGCGCCTACCACGCCATGGCCGAGGAAACCCGGCGTCCGTTCCGGCTGGCCGCGATGTCGGGCCACAAACGCATCTACGAAGCTCGGTGACCGTGGCCGATCCGGAAATACGGCACGTCAGGATCATCATCGTCGGAAGCGGGCTGTCGGGCGTCGGCGCGGCGGTCCGGTTGAGTCAGCAGGGGCACACCGATTTCCTCGTGCTCGAACGTGGACCCGATGTCGGTGGCACGTGGCGGGTGAACACCTACCCGGGTGCCGGGTGCGACGTCCCCTCGCAGTTGTATTCGTATTCGTTCGCGCTGAACCCGAATTGGACGAGGTCGTTCTCCCCGCAGGCCGAGATCGAACGCTACATCCGGGACGTGTCGGAGCGTTTCGGGGTGCGTGACAAGCACATCTTCGATTGCGAGATGACGGCGGCGCGCTGGAACGATACCGACGGCCGATGGGAGATCCACACCAGCCGTGGGCAATTCACCGCCGATGTGGTCGTGTCGGCGGCCGGTGTGCTCGCGGAGCCGAATCTTCCCGATATCAAGGGGATGTCGAGCTTCGAGGGCGAGATCTTCCATTCGGCGCGGTGGAATCACGAGTCGACGCTCGCGGGTAAGCGGGTGGCGGTGATCGGTACGGGATCGTCTGCGGTGCAGATCATTCCGTCGATCGCGCCGGAGGTGGCGAGCCTCGATGTGTATCAGCGCACCGCCACCTGGGTGATGCCGCATCTTGGCCGTCGCTATACGGCGGTCGAGCGGTTCGCGTTCCGGCGGATTCCCGGCTTCCAGCGGCTGGTCCGGGCGATGATCTACCTGCTGCGCGAGATCTTCGTCGTCTTCCAGGCCAAGTACCCGCGTGCGGCGGTGCTGCTGGAGTTGGTCGGCCGGGTCAAGATGTTCCTCGAGATCCGTGATCCGCAGGTGCGCCGGAAGGTGTTGCCGGCGCATCGTCTCGGCTGTAAACGGATGCTGGTGTCCAACCGTTTCTATCCGGCGCTCGACCGCGACAATGTGGATCTGGTGACGGATTCGATCGCGGAGGTCCGGGCGAATTCGATCGTCACCGAAGACGGCACCGAACGCGAAGTCGATGCGATCGTGTTGTGCACGGGATTCCAGGTATCGGATTCCCCGACCTACAACCTGTACGTCGGCCGCGACGGGCGCACGCTGTCGGAAATCGGTGAGGCGGAAGGGTATCGCAACTACAAGGGCACAACGGTCGCGAACTTTCCCAACCTGTTCTTCATGCTCGGTGCCAATTCCGGCTTGAATTACACCTCGCTGATCTACATCATGGAATCCCAGTTCCGGTACCTGATCTCGGCACTGGAAACCATGGAGCAGCGCGGCCTGCGCACCGTCGAAGTGCGCAAGGACGCCGAGGAAGAATACAACCGGGGAATCCAGCGCAAGATGGCGAAAACGGTGTGGGCCACCGGTGGGTGCCGCAGCTGGTTCCTCGACAGCACGGGCAACAACGCGGTGCTGTGGCCGGACTTCAGTTTCCGTTACCGCAGGCAGATGCGCGCTTTCGATCTCGAGGCGTATCAGACGACCACGAACTGAACCCGTCGATTCCGGAGCTGTCGTCGGCTCCGGAATCGACGGTTTACTCACGGATCGTTGTTCAGAGGATCGACCCGATGATCTTCAAAATACTGTCGATCAGGTCGCCGACTGCTGCAGACATCAGTTTCTCCTTCGAGATGGGGATCGTCCCGCAAAATTGCACGGCGATGGCACCGACAGCGTCGGTGTCATCAGGGTTGTGCAGCTCAACGAATTCGCGAGATGATCGCTGGATATCCGGATGCACACCTGGCTCGGTGTGGGACTGCGGTATCACCGTAGCAATGGAGTTTGGCTCCGACAAGCAACGGGTAGACGTGTCAGCACGGAATTTCTCTGTGCCTTTCCGCATTTGCTGACAGTTGTCAGGACGAGCTCAGCGACGACATTCCCGGCGGGCGCGTCGAGGCGCGCAATGGGTTCGCGGTCGGGAAGGTGATCGAGGGCAGCGTCACCCACATGCGCACGCGCGTGCCTTTGTCGTCGTGGGTGAATTCCAGGTCCTCGGTGAGTACCCGCATCATCTCCACACCCCGGCCGCGATAGCCGGGATCGGTGGGGGTGGGCACCCAGCGGCCGGTGTCGGTGACCTCGATGACCACCCGGTCACCCTCGCAGGTCGCGGTGAGGACGACCCGGCCGGGTGCGGTGTCGCGGTAGGCGTGTTCGACGCTGTTGCTACAAGCCTCGTTGGCGGCGGCCACGAGGTCGGCGGCCAGGTCGTGCGGCACGGCGGCCGTGGCGAACCAGCGGTAGAGGGTGCGGCGCAGGCCGGTCAATTCGACTGCGGCGGCGGGTATGTCGACGTGCAGCGGTTCCGGCGGCTGACGGTAGACGACCATCGCCACGTCGTCGTCGTAGCCCGCGGGCGGGCACAGCCGCGACAGCACGGCATCGGCCACATCGCGGGGGAGCGCGCCGCCGGTTTCGCTGAGGACGTCCGCGATCTTCACGAACCCCTCCTCGATGTCGTAGCCGCGCTGTTCCACCAGCCCGTCGGTGAACAGCACCAGCGAGGAGCCCGCGGGCAACGCGGTGGTCGCCTCGGGACGGCGCGGAGTGTCGAAGGTGGCCAGCGGCACCGCCCGCCCGCCTTCCAGGATCCGGCCCGGCCCACCGGGAGCCGCCAGGATCGGCGGCATGTGGCCGGCGTTGGAGTAGCGAACCACGCCGCGCTCGGGGTCGAGCACGGCGGCGCACACGGTGGTGCACATGGCGCCGGGAATCCGGGCGGCGACCGCGTCGAGTTCGGCGAGCAGCTGGGCGGGTCCGGCGCCGCGCAGCAGCAGCGCCCGTGCGGCAGTGCGCAATTGGCCCATCACCACCGCAGCGGACAGGCCTCGGCCGACGCAGTCGCCGACGACCACACCGATGGTGCCGTCGCGCAGCGGGACCACGTCGTACCAGTCGCCGCCGATCTCGAGCGGCGGCAGGGCCGGTTCGTAGTGCACCGAGAACCGCGGCGGCAGTTCGATCGGGCCGAGCATGGCACGCTGCAGGGTGAGCGAGGTGGCACGGGCCTGGTCGAAGTTGCGCGCACGTTGCAACGCGACACTGAGATGGCCGACCAGCAGCGAATACAGCGCCCAGTCGGCGGCACTCACCGCGCGCGGGGCGCCGAAGCGCACCCACAGCGCCGCGTCGCCGGTCTCACCGAGCGGCGCCACGACGGCGTCGACGCCGCCCTCGTCGCCGGTGATGGCCGACAGGCCGCGCGCGGACTGCCTGCGCGCCCGGTCGAGCAGTTCGTTGGTCTGCTCGTCGAGCACCACCGGAGCCTCACCGCGCGAACTCGGCTGCTGCACCGGCGTCGCGACGAATCTGGCGTTGGCGGAGACGAATTCGGGTTCCGGCGGGGCCTGCGCCGCGGTGGGGGACTCGCCGCAGGAGTAGAGGTCGGGTCGACCGGTGCGGCTCGGCCACACCGCCACGAGTGCCGTGCGCGCGCCCATCGTCCGCCGCAATTCGTCGAGCCCGACGGCGAGGACCTCCACCATGCTGGTGGCCGCGCCGACCGCGGTCGCCAGTCGCGAGGCCGCCTGATCGCGGGCCTGCGCGTCGTGCTCGGCGGTGACGTCGCGCACCGTGCCGACGAAGATCCGCTCGTTGTTCTCCTGCTTCACCAGCGAACTCGCGCTCACCGCGAGCCAGCGTTCGCGGCCGTCGCGATGCCGCACCGGCATCACGAAACGTGAGGCCTCGGTACCGATCTGGGGATAACCCTTGCGATCGTGCAGTGCCCACGGATGCGGCAGCGCGAACGGCACCTCCTCGGGCCCGTACCCGGTGAGCACCCCGAACGCCGAGTTCACCTCGACGATGGTCCCGTGCTCGTCGGCGACGAAGAACCCGTCCTGCAGCGACTCGACCAGCGCGGTGCGGAACGCGTCGCGGCCCGCCAGATCCTCGGCGCGCGAACGCTGTTGCTCGTAGCGCTTGGTGCCGTCGAGGTAGCCCCGGGTGGCGATGTCGAGCGCGGCCATCGTCTGCAGCAGGAATTCCAGTGCCACCTCCGCCCCGCGCGAATACGCCTCGCTGCCCGCGAGTTCGGCGACGGTGCGGAAGTGGTGCTCGGTGAGATCGAGCAAACTGATGCCCTCGACGAGGGCGCGCCTGCCGAGGTCGTAGCCCTCGCTCAGGCCTGTCTGGCCCGGCGCGGCGACATGGCGGCGCAGGGCAGCCGAATAGTCGTCGAGGAACGCGGCCAGGACAGCACTCATCGGCACCCTCTCATGATCCTGCTCCCCGGAACCGGGCCGCCAGGACCAGCGCGTCGTCGGTGTCCTTGGCGTCGCGGGCGAGCAGGTCGCCCGCGATGGCGGCCGCGGGCCTGGCCAGGTCGATCTTGTCGGCGTCGGCGGTGACGAGACCGTCGGTGGCCATCAGCAGCAGGTCGCCCTGTTTGATCGGCAGGGTCTGCGGCTGGAGATGTGCGGGCAGGCGGTAGCCGACGATGCCGCCGGTGAGCAGCATGGTCGCCCGCAGCTCCGGGCCCGCCGGGCCGAGCGTGAGCAGCCGCGACTCCACATTGCCCACGCCGATCCATTGCAGGGTGTCGCCCGGCCCTATCAGCGCCAAAGACATTGCGGCGCCGCGGGTTTCGGCCATCGCCCGATGGCACAGCACCATCAGCACATCCAGTGGTTCGCCGCGGTTGTCCGACAGCACGAGGGTCGCGCGATCGGCCGCGTCCGCGGCCGCGGCGCCGTGGCCGAGACCGTCGAGCACGCCGAAGAGCACGCCGCCGTCGCCGGTGTCGAGGACGACGCCACGGTCACCGGAGACGTCCTGGCCGGGTAGTGCCCGGCCTGCCGTCGACCATTCCGTGCGGCCGGTGATCCCGTCTTCATGCACCGTCGGGTACCCACTTCCACATTTCGATCAACGTCCCTCGGCCGGGGGCGGAATCGATGGTGATGCCGTCCATCAGCCTGCGTGCGCCCGGCAGGCCGAGTCCGAGGCCGCGCCCGGTGGAGTACCCGTCCTCGAGCGCGCGCGGAATGTCGCGGATGCCGGGACCCTGGTCCTCGGCTTGGACCACGAGGCTCTGGCGGCCGTCGCGGATGTCGACGAGCAGGCGGATCTCGCCACTGCCCGCGTAACTGGTGATGTTGCGGGCGATTTCGGAGATGGCGGTGGAGATCATGGTGCGGTCGGTGAGGGTGAAGCCGAGGTGAGCCGCCAGCTCGTGCCCGGCCTGGCGTGCGGTCACGATGTCCTCGGACACCTTGACTGCGATCGCGACCTGCTCAGCGGCCACTGTCACGACCATCTCGTCGGCTGCGCGGGTGACGGTTCAGCCAGGCGAGACCTTCTTCGAGGTCGAGGGCCGTCTGCATGTCCTCGAAGGTGAGCCCGAGCTGCACCATCGCGAACGCGACCTCGGGCTGTAAACCGACGATCACCGTTTCCGCGCCGCGCAACTGGGTCATGTGGGCGATGGTGCGCAGCGACCGGGCGGCGAAGGAATCCATCACGTCGATGGCCGTGACGTCGACGATGATGCCGGTCGCGCGATAGCGGCTGACCTGCGTCATGAGATCGTCCTGCAGCCGCTCGGTGTCGGCGTCGGTCAGCGCCGACTGGACCGAGGCGATCAGGAATGTGCCCTGTTTCAGGATGGGTACCGGCATGGCGGACTGCTAGCGCCCGTCCCGCTCGCTCAGCCGCTCGGTGACCCGGGTGACCTCGTACCCGAGCAGCCGCTCGGCCTCTTCGATACCACCCTGCAGGTCGCCGACCGCGTTCATCTTGGACAGGTCGAGGCCGATGGTCACCAGGGTGAGCGCGATCTCGGAGGACAGACCGGTGATGATGACGCTGGCGCCCATCAGGCCCGAGGCGTCGACGGTCTGCACGAGGTGGTTGGCGACCACGGAGTCGATGGCGGGCACACCGGTGATGTCGATGACGACCACCTTGGCGCGATTGGCCCGGATGGCGCGCAGCAGCTGCTCGGTGAGCTGACGGGCGCGCTGGGAGTCGAGCACACCGATGATGGGCAGGATGAGCAGCTGCTCGCGCACCTGCAGCACCGGGGTCGACAGCTCGCGGATGGCTTCCTGCTGGCGGCTGATGACGCGCTCGCGCTCCTGCACGAACGACACGCCCACGGTGTTGGCGATGCGGTTGGCGGCGGGCTCGTAAGCGTCGAGCACCTGGTTGAGCATCTCGAAGTTGGACTGGTACTTCGAGAACAGCGAGCGGGCGAGCACGTCGCGCAGCAGCAGCACGATTCCGAGGACCTCGTCGGTCTCGACGCCTCGGGGAATGATGCGCTCGGACAGGTCGCGGGCGTAGGCCTGCAGGGCCTCGACGCTACCGGTGACCAGCACCTCGACGTAGTTGTCGTACATGGAGGTGGCCTCGGAGAAGATCTCCTCCGGGGTCATCGCGGTGAGCAGTTCGGCCTCGGTGATGCGCCGCGCCCATTCCTCACGCAGGCCGGTGCGGTTCTGCCGGAGGTGCTCGACCAACTGGGGGAGCAGGTTGTTGTCCACCGGGCGCGCCGGTGGCGCATCCGCGGAAAGACTCGTTGACACCTCGGACATGGAAGCTCCTGCCCCTTTCGACGTTTTCACCAGGTGCGCGCAGCACACGTTGACCGAAGCCTACTCATACCCCATCCATGGTGCTGTCCAAACCTGCCGGTAACCGGCTATCCGGGGTGAAGCCGCGAGCCAGCGCCGCCAGGGCCCGATCCAGGTACACGGTGAGATCGGCGTCACCGCGTTCGAGCCAGGCGTCGAAGGCCGCGCGGGCGGCGGCCAGGGTGGTGCGGCCGACGGCCAGGGGGATCAGGTCGTCGGCGCTGGTGCCGAGCCTGCGCGCGGCGAATTCGCCGACCGCGCGTTCCCAGGCGTCGTAGTGCGCACCCGCGCCCGCCGACAGTGCGGGGATTCCCGAGATCAGGCGCATCCTGGTGCGTAGTTCGGGGATATCCTCGGCGCGATACCTGTTGGCCGCCACCACGATCCGCCGCACCGCCGTCATCATCGGCTCGTCGTCGGCGACGGCGGCGAAGGCCGCGCGCAGGTCGGCCACCTCGTCGTCGAACTGGTGCCACAGCACCTCGCCCTTGCTCGGGAAGTAGCGGAAGAAGGTGCGTTCGCTGACGCCCGCCTCGGCCGCGATCTGCCCGACGGTCACCTCCTCGAAGCCGTGCTCGGTGAACAGGCGCATCGCTATGAGTTCAAGTGCGCGGCGCGTGGTGCGCGGTGGGCGGCCGCGCTGGGTCGGGGCTGACATGGATACAGCGTAGGGAGTGGGCCGCCGGGTGGAGTCCGGTCTTGATTATGTCAGTGACTGACGTTAATGTTCGGTCATGTTCGTGGCCCAGCTCACATCGCCGGAGGTCGACGCCTGTCGCGCGTCGATCCTGCTGGTGCCGCTGGGCGCCATCGAGCAGCACGGACCGCACCTGCCGCTGTCCACCGATCTCGACATCGCCTCGGCGCTGTGCGCGCGGGCCGCCGCCGCTCGCCACGACGTACTCGTCGCGCCCGCCGTGCCCTACGGCGCCAGCGGTGAGCACGCCGGATTCGCGGGCACGCTGTCGATCGGGCAGGCGGCGCTCGAGCTGCTCGTGGTGGAGCTGTGTCGTTCGGCCACCGCTACTTTCGAGCGGATCGTGCTGGTCAACGCCCACGGCGGCAATGTCGAGGCGTTGCGCCGGGCGGTCACTCTCCTGCGTTCGGAATCGCGCGACGTGCGCCTGTTCTGCCCCGGCTACGGCGGCGACGCGCACGCGGGCCACACCGAAACCTCCCTCCAGCTCGCCCTCGCGCCCGACCGGGTGCGGACCGAGCTGGCCGAACCGGGCGACACCCGCCCGCTCGCCGAGGTGCTGCCGCTGCTGCGCACGGGCGGAGTGGCCGCGGTGAGCAACAACGGAATTCTCGGCGACCCGACCGGGGCGAATGCCGCCGCGGGCACCGAACTGCTGAGTGCGGCGACCGCCGCGCTCCTGCACGACCTGGGCCGCTGGTGGCCGGGTGACAACGAGGAAGGACCACGTCGATGAACCCCTGGTTCGAGACCGTCGCCGAGGCGCAGCGTCGCGCCCGCAAGCGGCTGCCGAAGTCGGTGTACGGCGCGCTGATCGCCGGTTCCGAACGGGGCCAGACCATCGAGGACAACCAGACCGCGTTCACCGAACTCGGTTTCGCACCGCACTGCGCGGGCCCCATCGGGGACCGCGACCAGTCGACAACTGTGCTGGGGCAACAGGTTTCGATGCCGGTGCTGATCTCGCCGACCGGTGTGCAGGCGGTGCATCCCGAGGGTGAGGTCGCCGTGGCGCGGGCCGCGGCCGCCCGCGGCATCGCCATGGGCCTCAGCTCGTTCGCGAGCAAGCCGGTCGAAGAGGTGATCGCGGCCAACCCAGCCACCTTCTTCCAGCTGTACTGGTGCGGCAGCAAGGACCAGATCCTGGAACGGATGGAACGCGCGAAGACCGCCGGTGCGGTCGGGCTGATCCTCACCCTCGACTGGTCCTTCTCGCACGGTCGCGACTGGGGCAGCCCGCAGATCCCCGAATCGCTGAACCTGCGCACCATGATGAAATTCGCACCGCAGACCCTCGCCCGCCCGCGCTGGCTGGCCACCTACCTGCGCTCGGGTTCCATCCCCGATCTCACCGCACCCAACATGTCGGTCGGCGGCGGCGCCGCGCCCGGTTTCTTCGGCGCCTACGGCGAATGGATGCAGACACCCGCTCCCGACTGGGACGACGTGGCCTGGATCTGCGCGCAGTGGGACGGCCCGGTGCTGCTCAAGGGCGTGATGCGAGTAGACGACGCGCTGCGCGCGGTCGACGCCGGCGTCGCGGGCATCTCGGTGTCCAACCACGGCGGCAACAACCTCGACGGCACCCCCGCCGCCATCCGTGCCCTGCCGGTGCTGGCCGACGCCGTGGGCGACCAGATCGAGGTCCTGCTCGACGGTGGTATCCGGCGCGGCAGCGATGTCGTCAAGGCCGTTGCCCTCGGTGCCCGCGCGGTCCTCATCGGCCGCGCCTACCTGTGGGGTCTGGCCGCCAACGGCCAGGCCGGTGTGGAGAACGTCCTCGACATCCTGCGCGGCGGCATCGACTCCGCCCTGCTCGGCCTGCGCAAGACCTCGGTCACCGACCTGACCCGCGACGACATCGTGGTCCCGGAAGGTTTCGAACGCGCCCTCGGCATCCCCGACACGGCCCGCACCGCGAACACCGCCGAAAAAGTCTTGCGGTAAGCGGTATTTCGCCGAGGGCCGGACGGGTTGTTCGGGCGGGGACCGGTCGCTATGGTCGAGCGTTGACCTGTCGGTCGCCGGAGGGGGAGATCATGGATGTTCGGGTAATGCGGTCGCGCAGTGTGACTTTCACCCTGCCCGCCTTGGTCGCGGTGGCGCTGGTGTCGGCCGGGTGCAGTGCGCCGGGTTCGGCCCAGCGCCCGACGACCACCACCCGACCGCCGGTGACCACCCCGCGCGCCACCACCTCCGCGCCCGCCACCACCAGCACCGCCGCCCGCCCGGCCTCGGTGGGGGTCTGCGTGGAGACGGCGACCAACAAACGGGTGGCCGACGATCGGTGCGACACGTCCGACGCGAGCTACAAACGGTTCTGGTACAAGCACACCGACACGCTGGTGTACCCGGCGGTCGGTGCCGCGATCGTGCTGGCGGCGGGCAGTTTCCTCCGGCCGAGCACCGGCGACGTCTACGACCGCGGGGCACCGGTCGCGGGCGGAACGGTCCTGCGCGGCGGGCTCGGGCAGCGACCCGACTCGAGCGGTGGCGGCGGAAGTTCGGGGTCCTGACTCACGCCATGTCCGCGGCCGGTGTCGCCTCCTTCGCTGCTACGCGTGTGCCGAGTTCCCTTGCCGCACTGCGGTGGTGGTCGATCAGCACGTCGTAGATCTCGGCGAGTGCCGCCAGTTGCGAGCGGTCGAGCACATCGATCATGTGCCGTCGCACGCTGCGCACATGGGCGGGAGCCGCCGTGGTGAGCAACTGACCGCCCGCGCTCGTCAGCCGCGCGACGGTGCGGCGCTGATCGTGCGGCATCGTCTCGCGCACCACCAGCCCACGCTTCTGCATGCGGGTGATCTGGTGTGAGAGTCGGCTCTGCGACCATTCCAGCGCACCCGCCAGGTCAGCGAAGGTCAAACGCTGGTCCGGTGCGTCCGCTAGGTACACCAGCACGGAATATTCGACATAACTGAGATTGGCCGCCCGGCCGGCGTCACGCCCGATCGCCGCGGCGATCAGGTCGCGGGTACGGACATAGCCCAGCCAGGCGCGCATTTCGACATCATCGAGCCACTGTGGATCGGTCACGATCGAGCTCCAGATTCGCCGGTGCAAGCTTCGGATTGAACGGCGCACGCCCACCACCGCCCGGGAGAATGGGTAGCACCGTTTGTGTTGAACGTGCAACCTCGACCATTCTTTATGTTGAGTAAGGGTTGCCTAATCCGCAGGTCGGCGGCCGGTGGTGGATAGGCTCTGCGATGCTCTGCCCACCTGCCTGAAGGAGTGCGATCCGTGACCGCGCCGGAGTTCCGCTATTCCGATCTGCTGCCGATCGGCGCGGACGACACGCCGTACCGTCTGCTGACCACCGAGGGGGTCAGCACCTTCGAGCACAACGGCCGCACCTTCCTGCAGGTAGAGCCAGAAGCCCTGCGCCTGCTCACCGAGACGGCGATCCACGACATCAGCCACTACCTGCGCCCCGCGCACCTGCGGCAGCTGCGCAAGATCATCGACGACCCGGAGTCCTCGGGCAACGACCGTTTCGTGGCGCTCGACCTGCTCAAGAACCTCAACATCTCCGCGGGCGGCGTGCTGCCGATGTGCCAGGACACCGGCACCGCGATCGTGATGGGCAAGAAGAGCGAGGGTGTGCTCACCGGCGCCGACGACGCCGAGTGGATCAGCCGCGGCGTGTTCGACGCCTACTCCCGGCTCAACCTGCGCTACTCCCAGCTCGCGCCGATCACCATGTGGGAGGAGAAGAACACCGGTTCCAACCTGCCCGCCCAGATCGAGCTGTACTCCACCGAGGGTGACGCCGACAACCCGGTCTACAAGTTCCTGTTCATGGCCAAGGGTGGCGGTTCGGCCAACAAGTCGTTCCTGTACCAGGAGACCAAGGCCGTCCTGAACCCCGAGCGCATGCTCGAGTTCCTCGACGAGAAGATCCGCTCCCTCGGCACCGCGGCCTGCCCGCCGTACCACCTGGCCGTGGTCATCGGTGGCACCAGCGCCGAATTCGCTTTGAAGACAGCGAAATACGCCTCGGCGCACTACCTGGACAACCTGCCGACCGAAGGTTCCATCACCGGTCACGCCTTCCGCGACCTCGAACTGGAGGAAGAGGTCTTCCAGCTCACCCGTGAGTTCGGTATCGGCGCCCAGTTCGGTGGCAAGTACTTCTGCCACGACGTGCGCGTGGTGCGCCTGCCCCGCCACGGCGCCTCCTGCCCGGTCGCCATCGCGGTGTCGTGCTCGGCCGACCGCCAGGCCCTCGCCAAGATCACCAAGGACGGCATCTTCCTCGAGCAGCTGGAAACCGAACCGGCGCAGTACCTTCCGGAGCAGACCGAGGACATCCTCGGCGGCGACGTGGTGCAGATCGACCTGAACCGCCCGATGGACGAGATCCGCGCCGAGCTGTCGAAATACCCGGTGAAGACCCGGCTTTCGCTCACCGGCCCGCTGGTCGTTGCCCGCGATATCGCGCACGCCAAGATCAAGGAACGCCTCGACGCGGGCGAGCCGATGCCGCAGTACCTGCGTGACATGGCCGTCTACTACGCGGGCCCGGCCAAGACCCCCGAGGGTTACGCCTCCGGCTCGTTCGGTCCGACCACCGCCGGGCGCATGGATTCCTACGTCGACCAGTTCCAGGCGGCGGGTGGTTCGATGATCATGCTGGCCAAGGGCAACCGCTCCGCCCAGGTCACCAAGGCGTGCAAGGAACACGGCGGCTTCTACCTCGGTTCCATCGGCGGCCCGGCCGCGCGCCTGGCCCTCGACTGCATCAAGAACGTCGAGGTGCTCGAGTACCCCGAGCTCGGCATGGAGGCGGTCTGGAAGATCGACGTCGAGGACTTCCCTGCCTTCATCGTCGTCGACGACAAGGGCAACGACTTCTTCGCCGAGACCTCCAAGCCGATCGCCCTGCGCGTGCGTACCCGCTCCAAGGAACGCGTGTAGAGACCCGCTCCCGAGGACCCCGGCGGCTGCGTCTTCGCGGGCGCCGTGGTCTTCTGGTCGTGCGTCCAGCCGTCGCGGTGTAACGTGACCGGCGACATACGGTGAACGGGGTGGCTATGCCCGCTGGAATTCCTGGGGGCCGAGTGGCGCGCGGCGCCAAGCTCGGACAGTTCGCCGCGGGCCAAGCGGTGCGCGGGGTCGGCAGACGACTGTCGATGATCGGTCGCACCGAGGAGGCCAGACAGGTCCTGGCCGAGCGCTCGGCGATGACGACCGCGCAGCAGATCGTCACGGTCCTCGGCAGCATGAAGGGGTCGGCGATGAAGCTGGGGCAGATGGCCTCGGTGCTCGACCTCGACTTCGTTCCCGAATCACATCGCGAACATTTCCGCGCCCAGTTGGCCGCACTGCAGGACAAGGCGCCCGCGGTCGCGTTCCCCACCATGCGTGCGGTGATCGAGGAGGATCTCGGACCGCTCGGCGGCGTCTTCGCCGACTTCGACGAGACCGCCATCGCGGCCGCGTCGATCGGTCAGGTGCACCGGGCCACCCTGCGCGACGGGCGCGTGGTCGCGGTGAAGGTGAAGTATCCCGGGGTGGAGCGCGCCGTCCACGCCGATATCGGCAACCTCGAATTCCTCAGCAAGATGGGCAGATCCGTGCTGCCGAGCATGGCCGATACGGGTGTGCTCGAAGAGATCGCCGACAATCTGCGCAGCGAACTGGACTACGAACGCGAGGCCCGCACCCAGCACCGGGTGGCGCGGCGGTATCGCGGACACCCGTTCATCACCGTGCCCGACGCGATCGTCGAACACTGCTCGCACAATGTGCTCGTCACTGAATACGTCGAGTCACAACCCTTTTCGCACATGCGCACGCTGCCCGACGCCGACCGCGACCACCTGGGCGAACTGATCTACCGGTTCTACATCTCCAGCCTGTTCGTCGACAACGAGTTCTGCGGCGACCCGCATCCGGGCAATATGCTGCTGGCCGCGGACGGAAAGCTCGCCTTCGTCGACTTCGGCCTGTACAAGCAGATGGACCCGGCGCATGTCGATTTCGAGCGCGACGTGCTGCGTGCGGCCGCCGAGGGACGCGGTGAGGACCTGTACACCGCGTGGGTCGACCGGGGGATCATCGACCCGAGCGCCGGGGTGTCGGTCGAGGAGAGCCTGGCCTACGTGTGGGCCGCCACGGGCTGGCACCTGCTGGACGAGGACGTCACCATCACTCCCGAATTGGCCACCGGCGCACTGCTGCTCGCGGTCGACCCGCGTTCGTCGCAATTCCACGGCATGCACCGGCAGCTGCTGCCGCCGGAGCACGTGTTCTCCCGCCGGGCCGACCTGTTCACCTTCGCCACCCTCGGCCAGTTGCGGGCCACCGCGAACTGGCACCTGCTGGCCCGCGAATGGCTCTACCGCGAGCCGCCCGTCACCGAGGTCGGCCGCGAGATCGACCGGTGGCGCCGATCCGGGTGAGGCGAACCGCGCCGAACCGGGGTCGATAGGATTCCGGCATGCACTCTGTTCTCCGCATCCTGGTCGGCGTGAGCGCGGTCGCCGCGATGACGGCCACCGGCACCGCAACGGCCGACCCCGATCAGCGCGAACAGGTCCAGTCCGCCGCGGGCACCGAGGGCCTCGACCCACCGCTCGCCCTGGCCTACACCCTGGCCGAGCAGCAGGCCCACGCCGAGGGCGTGCCGCTGTCGGTCACCTCCGGTTACCGCACCCCCGAACAGCAGGAAGCGCTGTGGCAGGACGGCCTGGCCACCCACGGCACCCCGGAGGAGGCCCGCCGCTGGGTCCTCCCGCCCGCCGAATCGACCCACGTCTCCGGCCACGCGGTCGACGTCGGCCCGCAGATCGGCGCCCAGTGGCTCGAGACCAACGGCAATCGCTGGGGGCTGTGCCGGACTTTCGACAACGAGTGGTGGCACTTCGAGTTGGTGACGGTGCCGGGGACGCCGTGCCCGCCGACCGTGCCCGACGCGAGCATGCGGTAGGTCGACCGGCGCGGTCTTGTCTCTCAGTGCAGGGCGGCGAAGAATGCCCGGATGTCGGCGACATGCGCCGCCGGTTCCTCCATCGCCACGAAGTGGTTGCCCGGGTTGCCCGACGGCCAGTGGGTGATCTTGTTGTCACGTTCGGCGAGCTTGCGCATGAGTGGTGAGCCGCCACCGTAGACACCCGTCGGCACCAGCTTCTGGCCGGTCGGCCAACCGAAACCGCCGTCACGCAGCCCGTTGTACATGGGCCACGAGGACGTGCCGGTGGTCTGGGTGAACCAGTACAGCGACACCGTGGTGAGCAGGTGATCCCGGTCGATCACGTCCTCGGCGAGTTCGGCCATCGGCGTGAATTCCTGGAACTTCTGCATCATCCACGCCAGCAGCGCGACCGGGGAATCGTTCCAGCCCAGCGCGAAGGTCTGCGGTGCGGCGCGCAGCAGGGTGTGGTGGTCGACGCCGCCGGTCATCCACAGTTGCATCTGGTCCCACTCGGCGCGGTCCTCGTCCGACATCGTGGGCACGTCGGCCTCGGTCGGCATGCCGATCCCGCCGTCGAGATGGACACCGATCACGTGCTCCGGGGCCGCGAGCGCCATCTCCGGTGCGATGTAGGCGCCCAGGTCACCGCCCTGCGTGCCGTAGCGCTGGTAGCCGAGCCGGTCCATGAGCTGCGTCCACATCCTCGCTACTCGTGCGGTGGTCATCCCGGCCTCGCGGGGAGCCTGGGAGAAGGCGAAGCCGGGGACCGACGGGACGACGACGTCGAAGGCCAGGGCGGGATCGAGACCATGGGCGCGGGGATCGGTCAGCGGGCCGATGACCCGGGTGAATTCGGCGAAGGTGTTCGGCCACCCGTGAGTGAGCAGCAGGGGCACCGCATCGCGCTCGGGGGAGCGGACGTGGACGAAGTGCACGTCGAGGTCGTCGATGGTCGTGTGGAACTGCGGGAAGGCGTTGAGCGCGGTTTCCTGTGCCCGCCAATCGAATTCGTCGGCCCAATAGGTGGCGAGCTCGCGCAGGTACGCGGCAGGCACGCCACGTTCCCAGCCGTCGCCCGGCAGTTCGGGGGTCCATCGGGCTCGGGCCAGCCGGTCGCGCAGGTCGTCGAGATCGGTCTGCGGGATGTCGATGTGGAAGGGGCGGACAGTCATTCGGAACTCCTCGTGATCGGTGTGAACCCGACGCTACGAGGCATCTAGGACAGGATCGGTCCTAGATCTCCGCGAGAATCGACATCATGACCGACACCGCCGCCCGACTGCTCCGATTGCTCTCGCTGCTGCAGATGCCACGCGAATGGCCGGGCAGCGAACTCGCCGACCGCCTCGGCGTCACCGACCGGACCGTGCGCCGCGATATCGACCGGTTGCGCGAACTCGGCTACCCGGTGCTCGCCGCGCTGGGTGCGAGCGGTGGCTACCGCCTCACCGCCGGGTCGGCGCTGCCGCCGCTGGTGCTCGACGAGGACGAAGCGGTCGCGGTCGCCGTCGGCCTGCGAGTCGCCACCGGGCAGGCGGTCGGTGGGATCGAGGAGGCGTCGGTGCGGGCGTTGACGAAACTCGAGCAGGTCCTGCCCGCGAAGCTCCGCCGCCGGGTGCGGGTGGTCGGCACGGCGGTCGCGGTCCGGGTGGGTGAGGGGCCCGCCGTGGAGCCGGAGGTCCTCACCACCCTCGCCGCGGCCGTCACCAACCGGGAACGACTGCGTTTCGGCTATTTCGACGCCGACGGCGCCGAGTCACGCCGCCATGTCGAACCGGTCGGCGTCGTCGCGTCCGGTCGGCGCTGGTACCTGGTCGCCTACGACCTCGACCGAGACGCCTGGCGCACCTACCGCGCCGACCGGATCGCCCACCCGCACCCGACCGGTGCCCGGATCACCGCGCGCGAGCTACCCGCGGCCGACGCCGCCGACTATGTGGCGGGACGCCGAACCGACTGGGCCACCGCCCCGTACCGGGCCGACGTCACCATCGACGCCCCGCTCGCCCGGGTCACCGGCCGACTCGGCGAGGACCCCGCCACACTGCACTCCACCGGTGCCACCACCTGCCGCCTCACCGGCGTCCGCGACGACGACCCCGATTGGCTTGCCCGCCAATTGGTTTCGCTCGGAGTCGCGTTCCGGGTACACGACTCGCCCGAACTGTCCGCGCGACTGCGCGCGATGGCGGAGCGCATCGGGCACGCGGTGGGGTGAGGACCGCGTCAGGGCCGGGCCGCGACCGCTTCCACCTCGAACAGCACATCGGGGGTGGCCAGCGCCGCGACACCGAGGAGTGTCTGGGTGGGTGGGGTGGTGCCCCAGTGCTCGGCGACGGCACCGGCGATCGGACCGAGCTTCGTGACATCGTGGTTCACCACGTAGGTGCGCAGCGCGACGACGTGGCTGAGATCCAGGTCGTGGGCCGCCAGGGCGGTGGCGATGTTGTCGAAGGTCCGCTTCACCTGGTCGGCGAAGTCACCGGAGACGACCGCGCCGTCGGCATCGGAACCGTACTGGCCGGAGACGAAGACCAGCCCGGAACCCGCCGGGACGGTGGCGGTGTGGCTGTAGCCGAACGGAACCGGATTGTGCAGGCCGTCGGGGTTGACGATGGTGTGCGCCATGCGAGGCACCTCTCGTGTGATGGGTCGTTGTGACGCTGATGAGCCTGTCAGCAATACACGACATCCTCTGTCGTGTATTCCGGGTAATCTTTCGCGAGTGCGCGCCGACCGGCTTGTCTCCCTCGTGCTGCTGCTGCGCAGACACGGACGGCTGACCGCGGACGTGCTGGCCCGCGAGTTGGAGGTTTCCACTCGCACTGTGCTGCGCGATATCGAGGCGCTCTCCGCGGCCGGCGTGCCGGTGTACGCCGAACGCGGCAGGCACGGTGGATTCGCCCTGCTCCCAGGTTTCCAAACCGAACTCACCGGGCTGAATCACGACGAGGCGCTGGCACTACTGGTCGCCGGATCACGGCGTGGAGCACAAGCTTTCGGCCTCGGCGGTGCGCTGGCGTCGGCCATGCGCAAGGTCGTCGACGCACTGCCCGAGAGCTATCGCGACACCGCGACCGGCGCCGCCCGTCGACTGCTCGTCGACCCCGAGACCGACCTCCTGTCGCGTCGCGTCGTGCCCGAGGACCTGCCCGACGCCGTAGTGGCCGAGGTCCGCCGCGCGGTGCTGACCGGTCACCGGTTGCGCATCAACTACGCCGCCGTCGACCAGTCCGCGCAGTGGCGAACCGTGGACCCGATCGGCCTGGTCACCGTCGCCGACCAGAGCTATCTGCTTGCCACCAGGTCTGGGGAGGACCGCACATACCGCCTGTCGCGCATCCTCGACGCGGAGGAACTGCCCGAACCCGCGCAGCGGCCGGAGCACATCGACCTGGATCAGGCCTGGAAAGAACGCAGCACCCGGTTCCGTGCCGGCAGCGACCAGGTAGCCGTCGAGGTCCGGGTGAACCCCACCCGCCGTGCGGAACTCATCGGCACGGCGGTGACACTTCGCTCCGAAACGACCGAGGCCGACGGCCGGCTCCGCCTCGAGCTGACCTTCCAAGACCCGCGTCATGCCGAATGGGCACTCTGGCAACTCGGCACCCACGCGGAAATCCTTGCGCCGCAATGGCTGCGCACCACCCTGCACGACCGCGCGACCACGCTCGCCGCCCACTACCGGTCGCCCTGAGACAGTGATCTCAGCCGACCGACGCCGGTTCTCCTGGCATCCCTTCCAACGTGAGGCCGCCCTCGATCGTGTTGGGGAGGCGGCGGCGGTTGGGGGAGCCGAGGGCGGTGGTGAGGTCGCCGCCGTCGTGTTCGGCGAGGAGTTCGCCGCTGTCCCACACCAGCAGGGTCGCGCTCACGGTGTTCTCGGCGGTGGAGTGGGCCAGGTCGTAGTGCGCGCAGCCGGGGACGTGTGGGTAGGTGATCCACAGGTCGTAGCCGGTCATGAACAGGTCGAGGTCGAATTGCACGCTGAGGCCGAGCAATTCGCTGCGGCCGTTGTCGTCGACGCCGGCGAAGGCTTCGTCCAGCGCCAGCAGGCGTGGTGCCTGTGGGTCGGCGGAATCGAGCATCACGTGGGCGGCGGCGAACAACGGCAGGTGCAGCGACACCGACTGTTCACCACCGGAGAGCGCGCTGTGGCGGGCGACGGTGAGCTTGTCCTCGGACCCGTCGCCGGATATCAGCGTGAACGAGAACACCCGCCAGGACCGGTAATCGAGGGTGGCGGCGAGGATTTCGGGGTAGGAGCGTTCCGGGTGGGCGGCGCGGGCGGCCCGGATCTCGGCGGCGAAATGCGCGCGCACCGCACCCAGATCGTCGGGGCTCAGCGCCGAGGTGTCGCGGTCGAGCAGCTTGCACATGGCGCGCGCGGCCTCCGACAGGCCGTCGGCCAGCACCCAGTGCACGCCGATGGTGTTGCCCGACGACATCCGCCGCTGCTTCATCTCCGCGCCCATGCGGGAGATGAGTTCCCTTGCGTCGGTTGTTCTTTCGTGGATCTGCTGGGCCAAGCCGGTGAGCAACGCATCCTCGAGGATGCGGCGTTCGGCGTCGGTGAGCAACAGTTCCTGGTCGCGGCGTGCGGCGTCGATGCGCGCCGCGAAATCGGCGAGCGCGGTCTGGCCGTTCTCGTCGTGCACGGCCACCACGGTGAGCCCGTCAGCAGCATCCCAGTGCAGACGATAGTCGCGCCCCGACGCGGTGAGCGCGGCGTCGAATTCCTGCAGCGCGCTCGTCACCGCCGACCGGGTGGACTTGCGCCCGGCCTCGGTGGCGCGAACCTGGGCAGTGGCGGCATCCAGGTCGGCGAACAGGGCCGCGACCTCGTCCGGCAAGACCACCGGATCGGTTTCCGGGCCCGCGGCGACGATGCGGTACTGCAGCTGCTCGGGTGTCGACCAGGCGGCCTCGCTGCTCGGCCACCGGTGTTCGACCGACGCGCCGAGTAGGCTCAGCAGGTCGGGCCGCGCGTACGGAGCCAGCGACCGCACTTCCGCGAGCACCTCGGTGAGCGCCGTGGCGAGCGCCTCGTGCGCCGTGCGATAAGCCGCTTCCGCATCACCCACCGCCTCGATCGCCGCATTGGCCGCCTTGCGCGCGGCCCGCTGCTCGGCTTTGGCGGCTTCGATGGCCGCACGCGCCGCATCCAGCTCACGGTCGATGTCGACAGCACTGGCGCCCAACGCTTCTCGCAGCGTTTCGAGCTTGCGCTGCTGCTCGGTGTATCCGGCGCGGGCCGCCTCGGCCTCCTCGGCGAACGCCTCGGCAAGGGCACGGGCCTCGTCGTGCCGATCGGCGCCCTCCCGTTCGCGCTCACGTTCCCGCTCGTGCTCGGCACGCAACCGCAACAGCCCGGTGCCGGTGTTCTCGAAATGCCGGATCGCCGCGGCCAGCGCATCGAGTTCACGCGCCTCCCGCGGCGTGCGGTGCGCCTGCGCGGCCGCCCGCACCTTCTTGTCCTGAGCGGCCACCTCGGCCACGGCCTGATCGAGCTCCCGCTCGGCCTGCGCCGCCGCCTCCACCCGCGACCGCATCAGTCCGGCGGTCTCCGCGACCGCCCGAAGTGCGGCGGTCACCGCCGAAGGTCGTGGCAACGACTTCGCCGCAGCGGTGAGCTCAGCCAATTGCGCTGCCGCCGAAGACTCTTCGGCCCGAGCCGCCTCGTATTCCGCGCCGGCCGCCTCGATCGCCGCCTCGATCTCGGCGAGCCGCAACGCTCGCCTGCGCGCCCGCGCGGTCGCACCGATGAACTCGGCCTCGGTCTTGTGATGCCTGCCGACCAGGACACCCAGTCGAAAGTGGCCCGCTGTTCCGATCACCACGGGGCCGGCCTCGGCGGTCAGCGCACTCAGCGTGGCGCCTGGCATGGTCCGTCCCATGCCTTCGCCGTCCGCAACCCCGGCGCGATCCGCACCCGTCGCCGCGACTGTCGTCGATTTCGCTCCGCCTGCGCCTGGTGCGGAGTCTGCTCGGGCCGGCGTGGTCGGCGCCGGGTGCGTCTCGGCGGCTTCGTAGCCTGAGTGGTCGTCGGCTGCCGTAGCGGCGGAGCTGTCCGATTCAGGGAGGAGTTCGTCGAGGGCGATGGAGGCGAGCACGGCAGCGACCGTGTCCCTCGGGACCTCGACCTCCGCCGTATTCTCCTCCACCACAAGGACATCGGCGAGGGTACGACCGGTCGGGCGCTGGTCGAGGGGCAGTGGGAGCAGGAAGTGGTCGGACTCGACCTCGGCGGGCAGGGTCGGCCCACAGATCCAGCTGTCCAGCAGACCTGCGGCCTGAAGCGCGGCCTCGATTCCCGCCGCCTCCTGCGCGGACACCCCATCCCCGAACCGCACCAGCTTCCACAGCGGAGCGCCCGGAAGTCCCTCGCGCATACCGGTTCTGGCCGACGACGACGGAGGGGCGTCATCGTGTTCGGCAGCGATCTGCTTGCGTTCGGCCGTCAGTGCGTCGCGGCGCGCGGCCGCAGCATCAGCCCGCGCCCGCGACTCCTGCCGACGGGTGCGGAGCTGCTCGCGTAGCGGCTCGATCCGCTCCGCCAAAACCTCTGCGGCAGAGGGGATGTCCTCCACTCCGGCACCAGCGAAGGCGGTCTCCAGCGCCTCGAACAGTCCACCGTCATCAGCCCCCGTCCGATCAGATCGCGCCCCGATGACGCCGTGGGCAGGGTCGCCCCCGTCGATGACTGCTTCGGCGGCTTGGGCGTTCACCGAGGATTCCGCGATGCCCGCAAGGAGGGCTGAGTTGGTCTTCCACCAGGCGCGCAGGTTCGCCGCAGAATCTTTGCGCGCCAACGCAACCGCGGCTTCTGCATGCGCGACTTCGGCGGCTGCCGCGTCGCGCAGTTCTGTCGCGCGTTCGGCGAGGCGTTCGGCGCGGGTTCGGTCGGCGGCGGCGGATTCCCACTTGCTCACCGCCTTGCGGACCGCGCGCACGTCGGCGTCGCGTTCCTCGGCGTGGCCGCGGACGGCGGCGGTGAACTGGTCGCCCCGGCCGTCGGTGCCGGGCGTGGTCCACTCGATGCCCGCTTCCTCGGCGGCTGATCGGAGGGCCTCTTCGCCGCGCACCAGCGCGGCGGCGGCGGTGCGTACCGCTTCGGCCGCCTTCTCGGCTTCCTCGGCGCGCCGCTGCAACGTCTGCGCTGCTTCGGCGGCCTTGTCGCGGTGGGCGGCAGCGGAGGTTTCGAGTCGGCGTACGGCGTCGGCGAGGTCGTCGAGTTGCTGTTTGCCTTCGTAGGCGCTGGAGCGCTGCAGGTTCTCGCGGTCGGCGATGGCCTGTTCGTAGGCGCGGTCGGCCTCTTCGGCACGGGCCTCGGCGGCGGCGCGGTCGGCGTCGCGGCGGGTGCGTAAGGCGGTCGCGGCGAACAGGGCGGTCGAGGCATTGGTGACGGCGTCGAGCCGGGTGCGCACCTGATCGACATCCGATTTCGCTTGCACCGCAAGGTATTTGCGATACACGTCGACGAACCGCCGGGTGGCGGTGTCGGCCTGCACCAGCCCGTCGAGAGTGCGGCCCACTTCCTCCATATCGCTGAACGAACGCGCCGCGTCGAGGATGAGCTGTTCGTCGAGGGGACGCAGACCGTCGGTGAGGGCCTGGGACAACCCCCGCGGGTCGAGGTTCTTGGCGAGCTGTGGGCGGCGCAGCGTGAGGATCAGGTTGATGAGCTGGTCGTAGCGCTGCATACCGAGCCCGAACATGCGGGCATCGATCGCGGCCCGGTATTCGACCGGCCGGTCGACGATGGCGTCGCTGCCGATCTGTTCGGCGAGCTGTTTGCGGGTGAGCGGGCGGTCGTCGGGACCGATGAGCGAGAAATCGACACCCGCGCGGCCGTCGGCGACGAAATACCAGCGTGTCACCTTGTCCGAGGACCGGGTGGCGCGCATTCCGATACCGACCGTGACGACCTCGGGATCCTCCCAGCTGCCGCGCGCGAATTCCATCCACACATACGAGTACGCCGATTCCTGCTTGCGGTAGAGCAGGTTCGACTTCATGGTCCGTTCCTCACCGGCGAACGGGTTGAGCCTGCGCGGCTCGATCCGCCCGTCGAGCACGAACGGGAACAGCACCTCGAGGGCCTTGGTCTTGCCGGAACCGTTGGGTCCGCGCAGTACCAGGCGTCCGTCGGCGAAACAGAACTCCTGGTCGCGGTAGTCCCACAGGTTGACGATGCCCGCGCGGGTCGGGACGAATCGCACTCCGCCGTGAATGAGCGTCATCTGCTCAGCTCCCTCCCACTCCGGTGCCGACATCAGCGGCGGTGACGAACAATTCCTCGGTCTTGCGCACCCGTACCGTGACGACCGCGCCCCGGTATCTGGCCAGCGCGGGCAGCACGAGCAGACCGTCTTCGACGGGCCGGATCAGCCGCAACTTGGTGAGCAATGCAAGTACCTCGGCGGTGAGGCCGGCGGCATCGGCCTGCCATTGCGCGGCGAAGGTGGCACCGTAGCGATCGGTGAGCGCGGTGACGGTGGTGCGCACCCACGCATCGTCGAGGAACGGATAGGTGTCGGGTTCCTCGGCGAACTCGTCGTCGGAATCCGTTGCCGGGTCGGGTGTTTCGTCGGCCAGCGGGACGAACACCCCCGCCTCGGGGATCGCGGTGTCGAGCTGGTCGAGCAGTTCCTCGGCCGGATGGAGGTCGGGCAGTGGCCGGTGCGGCAGCGGATTGTCCAGATCCAGTACCGCGTCGGCGATCTCGCCGATCAGCAACAACCCCACCTGCGCAAGGGTGCCCGTGCCGGGGAACCGGGTATCCGACAGGCGACCCGACGTGTCGATGAGAGCGACACCCTCGGCCCGCCGTTCGGCCCGCAGCCCGGTGCAGTACTCCACCTCACCGATCAGGCGCTCCTGACCGAGCAGTGCCCGTTCGGCGGGCGTCAGATCCGCGAGATACACGACCGGTCGCTCCACCAGCGCACGCCGCACCCGGCGAGCGATGTCGGCCGCCACCTCGGTGTCCTCGGCCAGCAGACCACGCACGCTGTGCAGGTGCTGCAATGCCCGCGGCGGCCGGAACAGCGCGAAAACCACCGGGCGGTCGATGTCGTAGAGCGCTTCACCCGCGTCGGGATCGCTGGCCCACCCGCCCGCGTCACCGTCGGCCAGGGTCAACGCGCCGCGCGCACCGAGCCAGCCGACGGCGTCGACGAAGGCGTCACGATCGGCGGCCCGCTCGGTGGACAATTCGAGCCCATCGATGCGGCTCGCGTAATCGGCGACATGCTCTGCCAGTTCCGACAGGGTGATCTGATCCCCGGCCCGCCCCAACGCGGCGAGTGCCAGCGACAGATAGGCGTAGCGCCGCCGGTCGAACACCCGATCGTTCACACTGCGCGCGGGCCGGGCATCCTCGAGCCGATCGTGCACCGGATACAGCCGCGCCGTCGTTTCGGTGATCTCCACCCGATACCCGAACAACTCGGCCATGTCCTCGCGCAGCTCGGTCGCCCACCGCCGGATCAGCGGCAACGCGATCCGATCCGGATACACCCGCGTGACAAGGTGATTCGCCAGCATCACCCGGACCGCCCGCTGGTAGCTGTCGAGCGCGAGCGCATCGATCCGCTGCCGCTTCACCGCTTGGTCCTCCGCCCCGTCGAACCCTGTACTTCGAGGCGGCGGTTGTTCAAGTGGAGCAATCCCGCCGCCGTGCGGATGACCGTCGACCCGTCGCACGGGCGAACCGTCAGGGTGACGCCGTTGTCGGAACCCGTTGTGCCCTCGACCCGTCCGCTCACCGGCACCCAGGCTGTGGAGGCCGCGTCGAGCAGGCGCAGCAGCACCTCGGTCTCGCGCTGGTCGAGTACCCGTTCGTGCACGTTGCCGGTGGCCAGGGACGCGGCAGCTGCCGCGCGTTCGCGCTGGGCGGCGAGTTGCGCCTCACGCAGGCGACGTACTCCGGCGTCGTTGCGTGATATTCGGGCGGGCGCGCCGGCGGCGGGGGCTCGGCCGGTTTCGGCGAGGGTGCGGGAGATCTCCAAAGGTGGTGCGTCCCACCAGGACCGGTCGGCCGGTACCAGGTCGGCGTCGGGGTGTTCCAGCGACAGGTGCCGTGGTTTGCCGAGGCCGAACACCGCGTCGTACAGGGCGTGCGCACTGCCCGACGTGGGGGTGGCGACGAACCACGCCGCCAGGTGGCGCAGCGCCGATTCCCGGCTGATCCCGCCCCGGCGGGTCTCGGTGACCCGGCGCAACAGCGACAGCACGGCCGCGATGGCGCTCATCGTCGCCTCCCGCAGCCGGTCGGCCTCGCACGACTCGCCCGGCTCGGTGCCCGCGACGAACCAGGTGCGCAATCCGTCCCAGCGGGCCCGCCAATCCGCCTCCCGCTCGACCGAACTCAGCAGCACCCGCTCGTCACACCCGGCCGCCCGACCGATCAACGCCTCGACGCCGGTGTCCTCCACCTCGCCGATCGCGGCGGCCAGGCGCGGCGCGAACCGGGCCAGATCCATGCTGAACTCCCGCATGTGCGCGAGCAGCGCGTCCTTGTGCGCCAGAAACGACTCGGGGGTGATCTCGGTGGTCCGCACCAGGTCGCCCAGCGACAGATAGAAGTGCGCGGCGCGCGCCGCCATGTCGGTGAGTGCGGCGTCCAGCCTGCGCAGGGTGGTGTAGACCCGCTCGGCGTCGCCCTCGCGATTGGCGGTCGCCAGAGTGCGCAGATCCGCGAGAAGCTCGGGAAGCACCAGCCGCGACAGCGACGCGTCCTCCATCCGCGCGGACAGCACCCCGGCCACCGCCTGATACGCCTGGAAACCGGCCTGTGCGAACTGGTACACGTAGTGCCGGTTGCGGTACTCGGCCAAGGTGGCCGCCCGGGTGCCGTCGTAGCTGCGCTCGAGCACACCCCAGCGGTGCAGCTGCTCGAGCAGCGGACCGATCTCGGCCGCCGAGAGCGGCACCCCCGCCGGAGCGGGCCCCTGTGTGCCCGCCTCGGCCTTGGCGATCCACTCGGCGACATCGTCGGCGTGCAGCAACACCACGTACGCCGCGCGCGCACTGTCGAAGGCGCGCAGAACCCGCAGGTAGTCGGCGCGTTTCTCGGCGGTGGCGAACGAGAACAACCGCAGCCGCTCGTCCCACAGGGCAGGGACGGCGCTGGGCAGGCCGTCGGCGCGGTGGTCGGTCACCGTAGACAGATTAGTGGTGACCGAGCACTGCTCCGACCGACCCGCCCCGGATCGGCGTGGCATCGCCGCCGCGCTCACCCGACGTTGAGCGAGCGCAACTGCTCGAGGAACGACTGGGTGCGCGGATCACCGGGGAAGCGTTCGATGATCTCGCGCGCCGCCTCGCCCGCGATCCAGGCCAGCGACGGCAGCGACTTGCGACCCGCCGTGAACGCCGCGACACCTTCCTCCACCGCGCGCTCGAGATCGCGATCACGCACCGCGACCACCGCGAGCGTGAGCCGGGCTTCGGACACGCGCATCGGATTGCGCACACTGCCGTCGGGCCGCGTCGAATCCTTGATCACCTGCTGGGCATAACGTTCGGCCAGCCGGTCCTGCCCGGCCACCCGGCAGCAGTCCATGGCGTAGAAGTCGAATTTCGTTGCGTCGACGACGAAGTGGTTGTCCAGATCGGCCGGATGACCCATCCGCGCCAGGATCGCCCGGCCCTCGTCGAGCGCGGTCTGCACTGCCCGGCGATCGCCCAGGCGCGCCCAGCCCTTGGCGCGTTGTGCGGCCAGCTGCACCCCGACACCCATCGACGTGGTCCCCGCCATCGCCTTCTCGGAGACGTCGATGGCGCCGCGAAAGTTGCCCTGGGTCAACGCGAACCACGCCGACATCTCCGCCGCCCAGCCGACGATCTCGGGGTTGCCCGCTTCGCGGCCGAGCGAATCCGCCGCCCGCCGAGTGGCTTCCGCGCCGGCCCGGTGGCCGAGGTCGTAGTCGACGCAACCCACCAGCAACGCCACCCAGCCGGCCAGTACGAGGATTTCCCGATGCTGGCTCAGGGTGAGTCGGCCGTCGAGCAGCGAGGTGATCCGGCGCAACCACGCGGTTCCCTCGGCGTGCAGCTCGTGCGGGTCGGCATAGGCGTACTCGCAGCACAACCGTTCGGCGGTGATCCGCACCGCGTCGAGGGTGGCGCTGTTGACATCGGACATGCGTAGCCTGCCGATGAATTCGAGTGTGTCCATACCGGTTGCGGATAACAGCTCGTCATCGCGGTTGGGACGGGCTTTGGGGAAGAACGCGGCGGGGACGGTGTCGAACGCGGCCGCGATGATCGGCGCGTAGAACTCGTCGGGTCGTGATTCACCGGACTCCCAGCGGCGCCAATTGCGCAGCAGAGTACTGTCCGTCGGCAGGTTGTGTGAGGACTTGGCACGCATCGCGCGGACGGCGTCGGCTTGCGACCATCCCCTCGCGTCACGTTCCGAGCGCATCCGGACAGCCCAGACGGGTCGATCATCAGTTGCGGTCACGGCCGTAGTATTCCACCAGTTAACGTTCGGCGTCCCGGATAGGGCATGTAGATGTCATCGGTTTGACATCTGCTACAACGGAGGACGAATGCGCATGCTGTAAGTAGGTGCTCGGCCGGACCGATCACCCGCCCCGCAGGAGAGCTTGCGAGGCAACGCAGTACCCCCGCGCGGCGGCTGGCGCCGCGCGGGGGGATCCGACAACAGAACAGCGATCCCAATCCAACGGAGGTTCGGGTGGAAGCGTTGATCTATGGATACTTGCGTGACGATCTGGCCGAGGGCCAGGGCGATCAATTGGAGGATGCGCTACGCAGCCTCGCGGCTACGGCGGGGATGTGTTTCGCCGCGACGTTCCATGAATCGACCGCGGGTGACGGTGCGGCCTTCGCCGAGCTCACCCAGGAATTGAAGCGGGCCGACGCACACCACGTGGTGGTCCCGTCGCTCGATCATCTTGCCGGGCAGACGATTCCGCGCGACATGCTGATCGCCAAGCTGGCGCACGAAGCCGCCGCCCAAGTCCTCACCCTGGAGCGCTGAGATGGCGGCCTCCGACACCGAACCACCATCCTGACGGCGGCGGCCCGAGCGGGCCGGTGCATCGGGTCTACAGCCCGAAGCTTCCCGGCCCGCGCCTGCGCAGGTACTTCTCGAACTCCGCGGCGATCGCGTCACCATCGATCTTCGACATCGTCTCGTTGAGATCGAGTGCCGCGTCGCCCCGTTCCTCGAGCGAGCGCACGTATTCGCTGATCTCCTCGTCGCCGACGGTCATCTCGTTCACCGCGGCCTCCCACTCCTCGGCTTGAGCAGGCAGCTCGCCGAGCGGCACCTCGATGTCGAGGACCTCCTCCACCCGGTGCAGCAGCGCGATCGTCGCCTTCGGATTCGGCGGTTGGGACACGTAGTGCGGCACGGCGGCCCAGAACGACACGGCGGGCACGCCCGCCTTCACGCACTGGTCCTGCAGCACGCCGGTGATTCCGGTCGGACCCTCGTAGCGGGTCTGTTCCAGATTGAATCGCTCGGCGGCCTCCGGGCTGTAGGCCGAACCGGTGACCGGCACCGGTCGGGTGTGCGGCGTGTCGGCCAGCAACGCGCCGAGGATCACCACCGTCTCCACACCCAGCTGTTCGATGAACTCGAGCAGGTCGTTGCAGAAGCTGCGCCAGCGCATATTGGGTTCGATCCCGCGCAGCAGCACCACGTCGCGATCGCTGCCGGGCGGCGAGCACACCGACAACATGGTCGAGGGCCACTGGATCTCCCTGGTCACCCCGTCGACCTGACGCACGGTCGGCCGGTTCACCTGGTAGTCGTAATAGTCCTCGGAGTCGAGTTCGGCCAGCGGCTCGGAGTCCCAGAGCAACTCCAGATGTTCGACCGCGCCACTGGCGGCATCTCCGGCGTCGTTCCAGCCCTCGAAGGCCGCGACCAGCACGGGATTGCGCAACGTCGGCAGTTCCGTCTCGGGGGTCTCACTGGCATCCACCAGGTCAGCCTAGTGTCTTGTGCCAATTGTTTTGTGGCGACCGGCAGGGTTGCGTGTTGTGTGGTCCGGGCCACTGGATCACCGACAGTGGTCTCGTGTGTCGGAGGCGCCCACTAGTCTTGAACCATGCCTGCGTCCTTGCCCACCACTTTCGATACCACGCTCCTCGACACGCTGCGACGCCGTGTCGTCATCGGCGACGGTGCGATGGGCACGATGTTGCAGGCCGCGGACCTCACACTCGACGACTTCCGCGGCCTCGAGGGATGCAACGAGATCCTCAACGACACCCGCCCGGATGTCCTCGCCGACATCCACCGCGCGTACTTCGCGGCGGGCGCGGACGCGGTGGAGACCAACACCTTCGGGTGCAACCTGCCCAACCTCGCCGACTACGACATCGCCGACCGGATCCGCGACCTGTCCGAACGCGGCACCCGTATCGCCCGCGAGGTGGCCGACGAGATGGGTCCCTCGGCCGACGGCACCCCGCGCTACGTTCTCGGGTCGATGGGCCCGGGCACCAAGCTGCCGACGCTGGGTCACGCCCCGTTCGCCGCGCTGCGCGACGCCTACACCGAGGCCGCGCTCGGCATGCTCGACGGCGGCGCCGACGCCATCCTCATCGAAACCTGCCAGGACCTGCTGCAGGTCAAGGCCGCGATCACCGGCAGCCGCCGGGCGATGCTCGCCGCCGGTCGCCGGATCCCGATCATCACCCACGTCACCGTGGAGACCACCGGCACCATGCTCGTCGGCAGCGAGATCGGTGCGGCGCTCACCGCGCTGGAACCGCTCGGTATCGACATGATCGGCCTGAACTGCGCCACCGGACCCGACGAGATGAGCGAGCACCTGCGGCACCTGTCGCGCCACGCCACCATTCCGGTGTCGGTGATGCCGAACGCGGGTCTGCCGGTGCTCGGTGCCAAGGGCGCGGAGTACCCGCTCACCGCCGAGGAGCTGGCCGTCGCGATGAGCGGTTTCGTCTCCGAGTTCGGGCTGTCGATGGTTGGCGGTTGCTGTGGCACCACGCCCGAGCACATCCGTCAGGTCGCAGAGGCGGTGCGCGAGGTCGAAAAGACGCTGCCGCCGATCGACGATCGCCGTCACCCCGAGCACGAACCCGCCGTGTCGAGCATGTACACCGCCGTGCCGTTCGAGCAGGACGCCTCGATCCTGATGATCGGTGAGCGCACGAATGCCAACGGCTCCAAGGCTTTCCGCGATGCGATGCTGGCCGCCGACTGGCAGCGCTGCCTCGAGATCGCCAAGGACCAGACCCGCGACGGCGCCCACATGCTCGACCTGTGCGTCGACTACGTGGGCCGCGACGGCGCCGCCGACATGAACGAGCTGGCTTCGCGCCTGGCCACCTCGTCCACCCTGCCGATCATGCTCGACTCCACCGAGGTCGCGGTCCTGCAGGCCGGGCTCGAGCACCTGGGCGGCCGGTGCGCGGTGAACTCGGTGAACTACGAAGACGGTGCAGGCCCCGAGTCGCGATTCCAGCAGATCATGGCGCTGGTCGCCGAGCACGGTGCCGCCGTGGTCGCGCTGACAATCGACGAAGAGGGCCAGGCACGCACCGCCGAGCACAAGGTCGCCATCGCCGAGCGGTTGATCGAGGACATCACCGGCAACTGGGGGCTGGCCGAGTCCGACATCATCATCGACACGCTGACCTTCACCCTCGGCACCGGTCAGGAGGAATCGCGCAAGGACGGTCTCGAGACCATCAACGCGATCCGCGAACTCAAGCGCCGCCACCCGCAGGTGCAGACCACCCTCGGTCTGTCCAACATCTCCTTCGGCCTGAACCCGGCCGCCCGGCAGGTGCTGAACTCGGTGTTCATGCACGAGTGCGTGGAGGCCGGGCTCGACTCGGCCATCGTGCACGCCTCGAAGATCCTGCCGATGAGCCGGATCCCCGACGAGCAGCGCGAGACCGCCCTCGACCTGATCTACGACCGTCGCGGCGAGGACTACGACCCGCTGCAGAAGCTCATGGCCATGTTCGAAGGCGTCTCGACCGCGTCCTCGAAGGCTTCGCGCGCCGAGGAGCTGGCCGCGCTGCCGCTGTTCGAGCGCCTGGAACGCCGCATCGTCGACGGTGAACGCAACGGTCTCGGCGAGGATCTGGACGAGGCGATGAAGTCGGTGCCGCCGTTGCAGATCATCAACGAGACGCTGCTGTCGGGCATGAAGACCGTCGGTGAGCTGTTCGGGTCGGGTCAGATGCAGCTGCCGTTCGTGCTGCAGTCGGCCGAGGTGATGAAAACCGCGGTGGCGCACCTGGAACCGCATATGGAGGCCACCGACGACTCGGGCAAGGGTCGCATCGTGCTGGCCACGGTGAAGGGCGATGTGCACGACATCGGCAAGAACCTGGTCGACATCATCCTGTCCAACAACGGCTACGAGGTGGTGAACCTGGGCATCAAGCAGCCCATCGCCACCATTCTCGACGCCGCCCAGGACAAGAAGGCCGACGTGATCGGCATGTCCGGCCTGCTGGTGAAGTCCACCGTGGTGATGAAGGAGAACCTGGCCGAGCTCAACGCCAAGGGCGTGGCCGAGCAGTTCCCGGTGCTCCTCGGTGGGGCCGCGCTCACCCGCTCCTACGTCGAGAACGACCTCACCGAGGTCTACGACGGTGAAGTGCACTACGCGCGTGACGCTTTCGAAGGTCTGCGGTTGATGGACGAGATCATGACCGTCAAGCGCGGCGGTGGCCTCGACCCCGACAGCCCCGAGGCGATCGAGGCGAAGAAGAAGGCCGCCGAACGCAAGGCCCGTCACGAACGGTCCAAGCGGATCGCCGCCGAGCGCAAGGCCGCCGAGGCGCCCATCGTGGTGCCCGAGCGTTCCGACGTGGCCGCCGATCAGCCGGTGCCGACCCCGCCGTTCTGGGGCACGCGTGTGGTGAAAGGCCTTCCGCTGGCGGAGTATTCGGGTCTGCTCGACGAGCGGGCCCTGTTCCTCGGGCAGTGGGGTCTGCGCGGGCAGCGTGCTGGTGACGGGCCGAGCTACGAGGAACTGGTCGAGACCGAGGGCCGTCCCCGGCTGCGGTACTGGCTCGACCGGCTGGCCACCGAGGGCGTGTTGCAGCACGCCGCCGTGGTGTACGGGTACTTCCCTGCGGTGTCGGAGGGCGACGAGGTCATCGTGCTGACCGAGCCGGAACCCGATGCACCCGTTCGGTATCGGTTCACCTTCCCGCGTCAGCAGCGTGACCGGTTCCTGTGCATCGCCGACTTCATCCGCTCGCGGGACAAGGCACGCGAGACCGGTCAGGTCGACGTGCTGCCCTTCCAGCTGGTCACCATGGGTCAGCCGATCGCCGACTTCGCCAACGCCCTGTTCGCGGGCGACAGCTACCGCGACTACCTCGAGGTGCACGGTATCGGCGTGCAGCTCACCGAGGCGCTGGCCGAGTACTGGCACCGCCGGGTGCGCGAGGAACTGAGCATCGACGGGCAGTCGGTCGCCGACAGCGATCCGGCCGATGTGCAGGACTACTTCAAGCTCGGCTACCGGGGCGCGCGGTACTCCTTCGGCTACGGCGCCTGCCCGGACCTCGAGGATCGCGCCAAGCTCGTCGACCTGCTCGACGCGGGCCGGGTCGGGGTGACGCTGTCGGAAGAACTGCAGCTGCATCCCGAGCAGTCCACCGACGCCTTCGTCCTGCTGCATCCCGAGGCGAAGTACTTCAACGCCTGACATCGGTGTTCGGTGATCGGGCCGGTCCACCTCGGACCGGCCCGATTCGTACTGCGCCCGTTGTGAATCTGATCACGAACCCGGCGGGTCGACCATGGTGGTCGATGGTCGGCAACGGAATCGAAGCACTGAGGCACGTAGGATTTTCGGAAGTTTCATCCCGCTGTGGCGCGGAGGGCTGGACGACTCGGCGGTAAGCAGGAGGGGCACACGTTATGACATCGGATCGGTTGATCGCGGGACGCTATCGACTCACCGACCCGATCGGCACGGGTGCGATGGGCGTGGTGTGGCGCGCCACCGACGTCCGGTTGCGGCGCACCGTCGCGGTCAAGCAGGTGCTGCTCGCGCCGGGTCTCACCGGAACCCAAGCGCTGGAAGCGAAATTGCGGGCCATGCGTGAGGGTCGCATCGCCGCCCGCCTGCACCACCCCAACGCCATCACCGTCTTCGATGTCGCCGAAGAGGACGGCCAGCCCTGGCTAGTGATGGAATACATGAACGCGCCGAGCCTCGCGGTGAAGATCTCCGGCGGGGCGACGCTGTCGCCGATCGAGGTGGCCGGGATCGGCGCGCAGGCCGCGGCGGCGTTGTCCGCCGCGCACGACGCCGGGATCATGCACCGCGATGTGAAACCGGCCAACCTGCTCGTCGGTGACGACGGCACCGTCAAGCTCACCGACTTCGGCATCTCGCACGCCACCGGCGACGTCACCGTCACCGCGACGGGCTTCCTCGCGGGCACCCCCGCCTATCTCGCGCCCGAGATCGCCCGCGGTGACAACCCGAAACCGGCCGCCGACGTGTTCGCCCTCGGTTCCACGCTCTACGCCGCCGTCGAGGGCGCGCCGCCGTTCGGCGAGGGTGACAATCCCCTCGCTGTCCTGCACGCCGTCGCGCGCGGGGTGGTGCCCGAGCCGAAGAAGGCGGGCCCGCTCGGACCGGTGCTGATGTGGTTGCTCACCGCCGACGACACCGAGCGCCCGACCATGGCACAGGCCAGGCGTGCGCTGGAAGACGTTGCGGCAGGACGTGTTCCAGCGCTGCCCGCCACCGCGACCAAGGTGCTCGCGCTCGGTGAGACGCCTGCCGAATCGCCCGCACCCGAGAGCGGGGGAGTGAAGGCCGCCGGATTGCTCGGCAGCGGTTTGGCTCTCGCGAAGGCGGCCCGCTCCGCGATCACCGGCGGCTCATCGGGCCCCGCGGGCCTGGTCGGGCCACCGCCCCCGGCCGAACCGCGGGTCCAGGACGCCGCGGCATCGGCGAACGACATCGACTCCGCCGCCGCGACCGAATTCATCGGTGGTGTCGGTGATACCGGCGGGCATTCGTCGGGCAGGCCACCCGCCTTTCCCGCCGTGCCGCCGCGGACCGATTCGTCCAACAACCGTGCCGTCCTGTTGCTGGCCGCCGCCGTCGCCGCGTTCACGGTGATGCTCGTGGTCCTGGTCGTCACCCGTGACCGTGGCGGTGACGCCGGGCAGCAGGCGCAGGACCCGCCCTCACCCGTCACGGTGACCACCATGGTCGACGGCAAGGTGAGCACCGTGGTGATCGTGCCCGAGCAGGAGACGATCACCGTCTCGGCGCCGCCGCCGTCCGGGGCCACCACCGCACCCACCTCCACCCCGGCCACGAGCAGCGCGACCTCCACCCCGCGCCCCACCACGACCACCGTCACCACGACACCGTTCGGCCCACCGACGCCCGAACGCATCAACCAGTTCATCGCGAGCTACTACGGGATGCTGCCCGGCAACACCAGCGGCGCCTGGTCGCGCCTTGCCCCCGGCTACCAGGCCCAGACCGGCGGCTTCGGCCAGTACTCGTCGTTCTGGTCCACGGTGCGCTCGGTGACTGTCGGATCGATCACCCCCAGCGGGCCCGATCGCGCGGTCGTCTCGCTCACCTACCACCTCACCAACGGGTCGGTGAGCTCGGAGAACCGGTGGATCCAGGTCACCGGCGACGCGGGCAACCTCCAGATCGCCGGATCAGGGGTATGAGCCGAACCCGTTAGGCTTGACCGGGCCCCGCGAGCGCTGGTGCCGGCGAGACGAGAACGAGGCGAGTGAACACGTGAGCGTGCGACCGGCCGCGGTGCTGTGGGATATGGACGGCACGCTGCTCGATTCGGAGAAGCTGTGGGACATCGCGGTGCGCGAGCTGGCCCGCGAACACGGCCACGAGATGAGCGACGAGTTGCGTCACTCCCTCATCGGTGCTTCCGGGCCCAATGCGCTGCGCATGCTCTTCGACGGGATCGGCGTCGCGGCGACCCCGCAGGTGATCGCGGCGGCGGGGGAGTTCCTCGAACAGCGCGTCACCGAACTGATGCTCGGCCCCATCCCGTGGCGCCCCGGCGCGCTCGACGCGCTGAACATGGTGCGCGCCGCGGGGCTGCGCTGCGCGCTGGTGACCAACACCAAACGCTCGCTCACCGAGTACGGTCTCGACACCCTCGGCAGGCACTTCTTCGACCTGTCGGTCTGCGGTGACGAGGTGGCCCACGGCAAGCCCGCGCCCGACATCTACCTGCGCGCGGCCGAGCTGCTCGGTGTCGATCCGGCCGACTGTGTCGCGCTGGAGGACTCGCCGACCGGTGTGCTGGCCGCGCAGGGCGCCGGCTGCGCGGTGATCGTGATTCCCTGCGAAATCGAGGTTCCCGAGGTCGCTGGGCGGGTATTCAGGGAATCACTGAACGGATTGTCGGTGGCCGACCTGCGTGCCGCCTTCGCCGCACGGGACGAACGGGCCACTGCCACCGCGTGATAGGGCGTAATAGCCTACCGTGATAATTCCGTCATCGGGATGGAATTTACGAAAACTGTTGTGGCACAGATGAATTCACCTGCCTGTGATCTGTTCGGGATTGGCCGATTCGACCGAATCCCGGGCGTGTCACAGAATTTTCGCGCAAACTGTTTCCATGACAGGCACGCGGGGGCTTGACGAAATCGTCGACATCGCACGGTATCCACTCACCGATCCGGGTGATCCGGGTAGACAGGCCGCGATCGACGCGGCCCGTGCCGAACTCGCCGAGGACGGCTGTACCGTGCTGCGGGAATTCATCCGCCCGCAGCTGCTCGACACCCTGCGCGCCGAGGGCGAGGCCATCGCCCCGCACGCCCACTACAAGGTGGAGCGGGTCAACGCCTACAACATCCCGCTCGACGCCGACCTGCCCGCCGATCACCCGGCGCGCATCGTGCTCGACCGGGGCAACGCCTTCGTCGCCCGCGACCACATCCCCACCGACGCGCTGATCCAGCGCCTCTACACCGACCCGGTGTTCCAGCGCTTCGTCGCCGACTGCTTCGAACTCGACGAGCTGCACGAATTCGCCGACCGGCTGGCCGGCCTGTGCCTGAACGTGGTCGAGCCGGGCATGTCGCACCCCTGGCATTTCGACACCAACGAATTCACCGTCAGCATGCTCACCCGCCGCCCCGACTCGGGCGGTGTCTTCGAGTACTGCCCCAACATCCGTGACCCGCACGCCGAGAATCTCGACGACGTGCGGGCCGTGCTCACCGGCGAGGGCGGGCGCTTCATCCGGGCGCTCGAGCTGCGCCCGGGCGACCTGCAACTGTTCAAGGGCCGCTTCTCCCTGCATCGCGTCACCGAGGTGACCGGTGCCGGACAACGACATTCGGCGATCTTCGCCTACACGGACCGGCCAGGGGTGATCGGCACTGTCGAACGCACCAGGCAGCTGTTCGGCCGTGTGCTACCCGATCACGTGGCCGCCGCGGCCGCCGCCGTCCGAGGTGACCGACTGCTCGACTGAGAGGAACCCATGTCCGTTCCGTTGCACACCACCGGTAAAGCATCCTTCGACGACATCTACGAGAGTCCGGACCCGCGTGCGTATTTCGCGCGCATGAACGAGCTGGACTACCGGATCCCGGAACTGGCGAAGCCGCATTTCGCCGAGCAGTTGCGCCAGCTGCGCGCCGCGCGTCCGGACCGCATCCCGACGGTGCTCGATCTGGGCTGCTCCTACGGAGTGAACGCGGCGCTGCTGCGGACCGACACCACCGTCGACGAGCTGGCCACGCACTACCGCGACCACGCCGACACCGACCGCGTCGGCCTCCTCGCCGCGGACCGGGAGCGGTTACGCACCGACCTGATGCCCGACGTACGCTTCATCGGGATGGACGCCGCACGCCCGGCGCTGACCTACGCCCACGCCGCCGGACTCCTGCACGACTACGTGCACGCCGACCTCGAGGCCACCGAGCCCACCGAGGCACAGCGACGTGTGCTCGCCTCCGCCGATCTGGTGATCTCCACCGGATGCGTCGGCTACATCACCGAGAAAACCCTGTCCAGGGTCGCGCAAGCCGATCCACACAAGCGACCGTGGATGGCGCACTTCGTGTTGCGGATGTTCGACTTCGATCCCATCGCCGCCGAACTCGCCGCGCTCGGCTATCGCAGTGAGCAGCGGCCCGGTATGTTCCAGCAGCGTCGCTTCGCCTCGGCGCAGGAACGTCAGCAGGTACTCGATGCGTTGGCGGCCAAGGGAATCGACACCACCGATCACGAAGCCGAAGGCTGGCTCTACGCCAACCTGTTCCTGTCCCGCCCGCATCCCATCGAGACCTGAGGATCTGGATTGAACCAACCCACGTTCGCCGCCGAAGACACCCTGCCCCGGGTTCCGCTGCCGACACTGGAAGACAGTTGCGCGCGGTTCCTGCAGTGGTGCGCTCCGCTGCTCGGCGCCGAGGAATACGCCACCACCGAGGGCGCGGTAGCCGAGCTGCTGCGCCCCGGTGGGGCCGGGCGCACCCTGCACGCCGCGCTGGCCGAATACGACGCCACCCCCGGCGTCGGGAGCTGGCTCGACGAGTTCTGGCCCTCGCGGTACCTCGGCCGCCGCGACCGGATCGCGCTCAACGCCAACTTCGTGTTCCTGTTCCGCGACGACACGCCGCTGGCGTCGTCGACGGTGGCGGGGCAGGCCGAGCGGGCCGCCGCGCTCATCGGCGCCGCTGTCGACTACAAGCTGGCCCTGGACGCGGAGAATATCCCGCCGGTCACCCAGCGTGGACAGCAGTTGTCGATGTGGCAGAACAAGTACCTGTTCTCCGAGACCCGGATTCCCGGCGAGGTGCAGGACTCCGTTCGCAAGCCCTACAGCGATGAATGGCCGGGGCCATCGGACGCCCGCCACATCGCGGTCTTCTACCGCGGCAACATCTTCCGGATGGACGTGGTCGGGGCCGACGGTGCGCCGTACGCGTTCTCCGACCTCGTCGACGGGTTGCGTGCGGTGATCAAGGCGGGCACCAAGCCGGCCGCCACCGATACCTCGGTCGGTCATCTCACCACCAAGGCACGCGCCGAATGGGCCCGCAGCCGGGCCGCCCTGCGCACCGTGCCCGCCAACGTGGAGGCGTTCGACGCCATCGAGACCGCACTGTTCTCGGTGTGCCTCGAGGACTTCGCGCCCCGCGACGAACTGCACGCCTGCGATCAGCTCCTGCACGGCGACAGCGGCAACCGCTACTTCGACAAGTCGGTGTCGTTCATCGTCTTCGCCGACGGCCAGGCGGGCATCAATATCGAGCACTGCGGGCTCGACGGCACAACGGTGCTGTCGTTCGTCGACGCGCTGCTCGAGCGCGGCGCCGACGACCACGCCGCCACCAGCGGTGCCAAGGCGCAGGGACTGCCCGCCGTGGAGCCGGTCGAGTTCGAGCTCGACTCGGCGGCACGGGCCGATATCGCCGCCGCCGGAGCGGATTTCGCGAAGTTCGCCGCCGACACCGCCACCTCGCTGGTGTCGTTCGACGACTTCGGCACCGCGGACGCCAAGAAGCTGGGTATCTCGCCGGACGCGTTCGCGCAGTTGAGTTATCAGCTCGCGCACCGGCGCAGCAAGGGCATCACCGGGGCGACCTACGAGTCCATCGCGACCCGCCAGTTCCGCAACGGCCGCACCGAGGCCATGCGGGTGGTGACACCGGAGATGGTGGCCTTCGTCGACGCCATGGTCGATCCCGAGGCCGACCAGGAGACGAAGCTCGCCGCCGCGCGGGCCGCCGCCACCGCGCACGTGAACCGCGCCAAGGAATGCCAGGCCGGCCAGGCACCCGAGCAGCATCTGTGGGAGCTTGAGTGGATCCAGCGCCGCCGCGGTGCCGAGCTCGGTGTGGACGGTGAGCGGATCGCGTTGTTCGACAGCCCCGGCTGGACGGTCATGCGCGACGACTACTTGTCGACCAGCTCGGCGCCCTCGCAGTACATCCGCTACTTCGGTTTCGGGTCGACCAGCCCGCGCTGTATCGGCATCGCCTATGTGCTGCTGCCGGACCGCTGGAACATCTACCTGGCCACGCCGAAGTCGGTGGCCGATCAGATGTACGCGTTCGCCGACCACCTGCGTACGGCGGTTGGTGAGCTGCGGGAGTTGTTGGCGTGAGTTGGGCCGGGTACGCGTGTGTGGGGCGCGTACCCGGCACTTTTGGGTTTGCGCCCATGAAGTGCTGG
>NZ_BDBD01000002.1 GCF_001612805.1 Nocardia coubleae NBRC 108252 | reverse complement strand
GTGCGGTCATGGCGGACTTGAGTGGTGCCGTGTGGCTGGGTGTGCGGTAGGTGGCGGACTCAAGTGGTCCCGTTTCGTTGGGGTGCGGTAGGTGGCGGGCTCGAGTGCTGCCACTCGGGGGCGGTGACGGAATCAGTGCGCTCGGTAGGGGCGGGGGCGGGGTGTGAAACAATCGCTTCTCGTGAAGAACTTCGAGTCCCTGTTCGCCGAGCTGACCGAGCGTGCCAAAACCCGTCCCGAGGGGTCGGGCACCGTGGCCGCGCTGGACGCGGGCGTGCATTTCCAGGGGAAGAAGGTGCTCGAGGAGGCCGGTGAGATCTGGCTGGCCGCCGAGCACGAGAGCGACGAAGCCCTCGCCGAGGAGATCTCCCAGTTGCTGTACTGGGTGCAGGTGATGATGGTTGGTCGCGGGCTGACGCTCGAGGACGTGTACCGACATCTGTGACGGCTGATCCGTCCGATTCGACACTCCTCCCGTCATCCCCGAAAGGACCACCTTCCATGTTGCGCGTCGCAGTTCCCAACAAGGGCTCGCTGTCGGAATCCGCCGTCTCCATCCTCAGCGAGGCCGGCTACCGCAAACGCACCGACTCCCGTGACCTCACCGTCCTCGACCTCGCCAACCAGGTCGAATTCTTCTTCCTCCGGCCCAAGGACATCGCCATCTACGTCGGCTCCGGCGAGCTCGACCTCGGCATCACCGGCCGCGACCTGGCCCTGGACTCCGGATCCCCGGTCACCGAACGCCTGTCCCTCGGCTTCGGTCGCTCCACCTTCCGCTACGCCGCCCCCGCCGGGGAGGACTGGAAGGTCGAAGACCTCGCCGGCAAGCGCATCGCCACCTCCTACCCGAACCTGGTGCGCGCCGACCTGGCCCGCTTCGGGATCGAGGCCGAGGTGATCCGCCTCGACGGCGCCGTCGAGATCTCCATCCAGCTCGGCGTGGCCGACGCCATCGCCGACGTGGTCGGTTCCGGACGCACCCTGCGTCAGCACAACCTGGTCGCCTTCGGCGAGTCCCTGTGCGACTCGGAGGGCGTGCTCATCGAGCGCACGGGTGCCGACCGCGACGACCGCGCCCGCAACCAGCTCATCAACCGCATCCAGGGCGTGGTGTTCGCCCAGCAGTACCTGATGCTCGACTACGACTGCCCCAAGTCGCTGCTCGACCAAGCCGCCGCCATCACCCCCGGCCTGGAATCACCGACCGTCTCGCCCATGCGCGATCCCGACTGGGTCGCCGTCCGCGCGTTGGTCCCCCGTAAGCAGGGCAACGAGCTGATGGACCGTCTCGCCGAACTGGGTGCCAAGGCGATCCTCGCCACCGACATCCGCTCCTGCCGGGCGTTCTGAGTCGCTCGTTGGCGGCCCTCATCTGTCCGCACAGGTGAGGGCCGGATCTTCCTGCTGTCCTGACTCTCCGACCTACTCGGGCTTTCCGGTTCCGTAAGTCGGTCGTCTTGTTTCGGGATGTCGCGGTGTGACATCCCGAGTCACGTGTGGCGAGGTGCGTTGCCGGTACACCGTGCAACCGGTGGCGCACTGAACCACAAGAACGCCTACGTCGGCCAAATCGGTCACGGTGAGCGGTTCTCCGCACTTGAAGCAGGTCGCGGTGATCTCCTCATTTCGACTGTGCTGCTTCAAGGCGAGCAGGACAGAGGGCATTTCGGGATGTTTGTTGCGGATGAACTCGGGGACCTCATATCGGTCAGCATCGCTGGACATCGATCAGTACCTGCCTGTCTCTCGCATCTGCGCTATCTCCCGCTTCATCTCTTCTACCTCTTCATCGGTGATCGCCCACTTGTCCCGGTTCGCGATGATCATCTCTCGCGCTTCGATTTCATTGTCGACGATGGAGCCCCCACCGTCTGCCCCGGCAGACACCTCACCCGCGGCGTTCTGGCGGGTGTGTATCCATTCCTCGCGCAAAATCCTGACGTCGGTCGCGTGTTCCGGCCGGATCATGATGAGATCGCCGAGCGTAACCGCGTGCATGTCTTCCGGTGCGATTCCCTGCATCCTCGCGCAGAAGTTGAGATATTCGTCCGCTTCCTGGTCGGAACGCACCTCGATCCCGTCGCGTGCGATGTCCGCGAGAACGTCCTGGAGAGCCTGTTGCCGGTCGGCTGCCACGGTGGAGTCGGAGGCAGTCGTGTCGGGTTCGGTGGTGTCGGGGCGATTGTCCGGTTCGGCTTTACCCGCTGGTCCGGTGTTTTGGGACGTGTTGGGATCGGCGAGATCTTCCGGGCTGGCAGGGGGTCGACCTGCCTCCACGGTCGGCTGAGTCGGAGTCGGATTGCCTGGTGGTGCAACGGTATGGGGATCACGGAGAGTTCCCTCGTCGGGCTCATCATCATCGTCCTTGCACTTTGTCGGGATAAGGCCGAGGGGGTCGCGCCAGGTGAGGGGGTTGTGGGGGTAGGTGTGGGGGTTGGGGGCGGGGTTGAGGCCCAGGGGGTCTCGGGTGAGGTAGCGGGCGGTGTGGGGGTCGTAGACGCGGTGGAGGTTGTAGTGGAGGTCGGATTCGGGGTCGTGGAATTGGCCGGGGAAGCGGAGGGGGGTGCTGGTGGTGCCGTGCCAAGTGGTGTGGCCCCAGAGGGAGGTGGTCGCGGTGGCGGTGGGGCGGCCGGTGGTGGGGTCGACGAGTTCGGTGGGGGTTCCGGTGAGGTCGGTGATGACGGCGCAGCACTCGGGTGAGGTCGGGTGGTCGATGGTTTGGGTGAGCGGGACTGGGGTGCCCGGACGGTATTCCCAGCGGGTTGTTGTTGTGCCCGTGTAGCTTTCGATCAGCCGGGTGTCGTCCCAGGTGAAGTCGGTGCGGGCGAGGACGGTGCCGTCGACGGCGAGGTGTTGTTTGGTGGTGCGGCGACCGAGGGCGTCGTAGGTGTAGCGCCACCACTGCAAGTCGGGGGTGTAGACGTCGGTGAGCTGGTCGAAGCTGTTGTAGCGGTAGTGCCAGGTTCGTTCGCCGGAGGTTTTGCGGATCAAGCGGCCCGCACGGTCGTAGTCGTAGGAGCTGTGTCCGTCGTGGATCAGCAGGTTGCCGCGGTACTCGCGGGGGCCGGTGGTGATGTTGCCGAGCGGGTCGTAGCTGTAGTGCTCGGTCAGGTGGTCGTTGTGGGCGACCGCGGTGACCCGGCCGCCCGCGTCGAGCGTGTAGTCGCGGTACAGGGCAGCAGACTGCGATCGGGTCGTGCGCTGGGCGGTGACGTATCCGTCTGTGCGGTAACGAAATTCGTCACGGCGGACACTCTGTGGGGCGGGTCGCGTCGACCCACCGAGGTCGAGGGAGACCAGGCGGGCGGGGAATGCCGTCACCTCCTGGCCGACGAGACGGCCGAGCTCCGTGACCTCACGGGTGACGGCCAGCTCGCCGAGGCGCCAGCCGATGAGATGCCCGGCCACGTTGTACTCGAGGGTGATGTCGTGCGCGCCGATTCCGATGCGGTCGACGCGCCCGGCCAGGTCGTGATGCCAGGTGGTTTCCGCCCCGGTGGGGCTGGTGCGGGCGACGCGGCGGCCGTGCTGGTCGTAGGTGAAACGCAGCGGCGGCCGGGCATCGACCTGCTCGGATTCGAGCAGACCGGCCGGGCTGTACGTGTATTCGATGGTGTGGCACGGTGTCTCACCGTTGCCCGTGGCTGCGGTGAGGATGCGACCCGCCGCGTCGTAGGTACGGCGGATCCAGTCGCCGTCGTCGGTGACGATCTCGGTGCGCCTGCCGAGGATGTCGTAGCGGTGGCGCCGGGTGATCCCGGTGGCGGCGGTGACAGTGGCGAGACGACCGGCCGCGTCCCACGTGTACGTGGTAGTCGTTGCGGTATAATCAGTTTCGGCGATGAGCCGACCCGCGCTGTCGTATTCGTAGGTCCAGGACTGGCCGAGGGGATTGTGGACGGCGATCAGGCGACGTTCGGTGTCCCACTCGTACCGCGTGACCGACCCGTCGGCATCGGTGCGTGAAGCCAGCAGATCGAACGCGCCGTAGGTATAGGCGGTGACACCACCGGCGGGATCGGTGTGGGCGACGATATTGCCTTCGCCGTCGTAGTCCCACGATTCACGGCAACCGTCGGGATCGGTTCTGCTGAGCAGGTTTCCGGCCGGTGACCATTCGTAGCGGGTGACCGCTCCGGCCGGATCGACCGTGCGCACCACGCGTCCCGCGGCATCGCGTTCGATGCGGGTCGTCGCGCCGAAGGCGTCGACCAGGGCTACCGGCAACCCGGCGGCATCGACCCGCACCGTCGTGCGCACCCCGTCGACCACCACGTCGGCCGGTGCACCCGAGGGATGATAGGTGAACTCGGTGCGGGAACCGGTGGGGTCGGTCGCGGCGAGCAGGTCACCGTTGTCGGACCATTCACGGCGATGGACCGCACCGTCGGCCGTGGTGATCGTGGACGGCCTGTCACGCCAGGCGTAGTCGTATTCGAGCGAAACACCGTCCGGGCGAATGATTTCCACCGGATCACCCGCGCCGTTGTAGCGGTAGGTGGTGGTGGTCGCCGGGTCGGGACCGGTGACGGTCAGGGGCTTGCGGTCGGCGTTGTAGTCGGTGTGGAAGTGGGCGCCATCCGGGGTGACGAGATCACGCAGTTGCAGCTCACGGTCGAAACCGTGTGACGTGACTGCGCCGAGGGAATCGGTGACCGCGGTCAATCGGCCGGTGCCACCGGGGAAGTCGATGTACTCGTAATCGCAGTTCAGCATGCCTGCCGTGCCGCGCTGATGGACGACCCGACCGGACTCATCGAAGGTGTTGACCATCTGATTGCCGTTGGAATCGGTCCACGACGTCATCCGGTGGTTCGCGTCGTAGGTGTAGTGCGTCGTCGCGCCGACCGCGTTGGTGACGGCCGTCAATTCTCCTGATGTATAACCGAATTCGCGAATGGATTCGTGGTAATCCTCGGCGACCAGCGTGAGTCCGGTGACCCGTCCGCCCACCGTGTCGACCCGAACCCGGTACCCACCGGAGTGCGACACCTCGACCGGAACGCCCTCGGTGTCGTAATGGAACCGCACCCGGTTGTGATGCCGGTCGGTGATCGCCGAGACGGCATAGTTTCCGAGCTCGGCATCGAGACCGTCGAGCCCCGGCTCCGGCGCGAAATGCCAGATCAGCTCGCGCTGACGGTCCCACACCCGGTAGCCGCCGGTGTCGGTCCGGGTCAGCGACCAGGCGCGACCACCGGTGAGCGGGTGCACCGGCTCGTCCACCGCGGCATGCGGGAAGGCGAGCATGATGCCGTCCTCGCCCACGAAAGTGACACCGCCGTCGGAGACGATGACCCGCGCGTCCAACGTTCCCGACCACGACGGCCCGAACCAGCGGCCGAAACGAAAATTCGAATGATGCGAACGGCGCAGCACGAGCGGCAGGACACCCGGCAGCTCCAGATCGATTTCGGGCAGCAGGAATTCGCCGGTGCTGATATCGACCGGGTCTTTGGAGCAAGTCTTCTGCTCCGGCGTTCGATCGTGCTCCGCGCCGGAGGTGCGCGCATGGTCGTGGGCATCGCGGTCGGCGTCGGCACGGTCTGTGGGGGTGGGGTTGTCCGCGTCGCGGTCGGTGTGGTTGTCGGGGTCGCGATCTGGGGTGCGGTCGGTGTTGTCGGGGTCGCGTTCCTTCGCGCGATCGGTGTCGGGGTCTCGGTCGGGAGTGCGGTCGGTGGGAGAGTTCGGATCGCGGTCGGTTGGGGAGTTGTTTTCACGGTCTGGTGTGCGGTCCGCGGGCGCATCGGGTTCGCGGCGGTTCGTGGTGTTGTCGGAGTCGCGATCGGTGGAGCGCTCGGTGTGGGGGTCGCGCTCGGGGGTGTGGTCGGTAGGCGATTCGTTGTCGCGTTCTGGGATGCGGTCTGTCGGCGCATCGGGGTCAGGAGTGCGCGGCGCGTGTGTGTCAGGGTTGGGGTTGGAGACCCGCTGAGGTGTTTCGGCGGCGGGGCTTCTGTCGTGGTCCTGACGTGGGGTGGGGTCTGCGTCGGTGCGCGGCGTTGCGTGGTGCGGTGTGGCCCGGGTGGGGGAGTCGGTGCGCGGGTCGGTTGTCCGGGGTGAGTGCTCGCCGGAGCGGGCCACGTCGAGTGGGCGACCGAGTGATTCGGGTGCCGCACCCGCGCGCGATGTTTCCGGGGTGGAACGCGATTCGGGCGTCGAGTCACGGTGCGGCCGAGGCGATGTCGGGTCAAGGCGAGCCGGTGATTGCGGGGTGTGTGATCCCGCCGCCGGGGAGGTTCCGGGCTGGGTGCGAGGCGTCGCGCCATCGGGAGTCGATCGGGGTGCTGTGCCGCTGTCGGGGTGGGCGGTGGGGGCCGGTTGCCACATCGCGGACGGTGTCGCGGGATTCGGCGTGGACGGGGTGTCGCCGGTGGTAAGGGTCGGTCGCGTGTCCGGGCTCGTCGAGGACGGTGACGTGTCGCTGGTCGGCCGGGTCTCGGGCGACGAATCGCCGTTGTTGCCCGTATCCGTGCGCGTGGTGGGCAAATCCGGACCGCCGTCCGCGCGGGTGTGCGGGGAATCGAAAGGACTCGACTGTCCCGGCGTCGAGTCACCTCGCTGCTGCGGTACATCGTTTGCCTGCTGATTCGGCGACGAGTCGCTGCGCTGGGGCGGGTCGTCGGTCCGATGGGTCGGCGCCGGGTCTGTTCGTTGCGTAGGCGCGTCGGCGGGATCGGTGCGCTGGGTCGGTGCGTCGTTCTGGTGCGTCGATGCCGGGTCTGTGCGTTGTGTGGGTGTGTCGGTGTGGTTGGTCGACGCGGGCTCGGTGCGTTGCGTGGGTGTGTCGTTCTGGTGCGTCGGCGCGGGGTCTGTGCGTTGTGTGGGTGTGTCGGTGTGGTTGGTCGACGCGGGCTCGGTGCGCTGTGTGGGTGTGTCGTCTGTGCGCCGTATCGGTGACTCGCCCGGGTCCGTGCGCTGGGGTGTGTGCGGGTCGGTCGTACCTGCCGCTTCCGGACGTGGTTCGGTGCGGGTCGGTGGCGGGTCGGGATCGGTGCTGCGTTCCGGGGCGGGCGCGGGCTCTTGGCGTGTGGGCTCCGGCTCACGGGTGGGTGTGGGCTCGGCCGAAGTCGGCTTCGGGTCGTTGTCGGGTTCGGTCCGCGTGGCGGGTTCGGTCTGACGTGGCTCGGTACGCTCGGGAGTCGTGTTCCCGGCGCCGCCGGTGTCCTCGGTCCGCGGCGCCGGTGCGTCGCGCTGCGGCGCCGCCTCCATCGGGCGAGCATCGCCCGGCAGCTGAGTATCCGTGGAATTCGGCAGGCCTGCGCTCCGCCGCGGATCCTGCTGCCCCTGCGGGTCGGTCTGCCGCGCCGGATTCGGGTCCGTCTGGCGCGCCGGATTCGGGTCGGGCGAACCGGTGTCCCGGCCGGACACCCGCCTGGCCGCGTCGGCGGCCCGCTTGGCCGCCGAAACCGCCACCTTCGCACCGCCACCACCACCGGTCGCGGCGGTGAGGATGAGGTCGGGGGCGAGCGAACCGGCGAATTCGAACGGGTTGGCCCTTGCCTCCTTCAGGATGGCGTCGACCGCCGCACCCGGATCGGCGGCGGCGACAACGAGTCCCGTCCCCAGATCGGACAACCCTTTGGCGTATTCGGCGGGATGGGTGATGTTGTAGATATCGGTTGGATTCACCTGGCGGACGAATTGCACCATTCCGGTGACGGCGGTGAGGAATCCGGCGGTGAAATTGAGGGCGGCGTGGTCGAACACCCCTTTGAGGTCGGAGATATTGGCGATCCACCGCTCACTGAACGGCGGTTCCTTCGGCGCCCGCTCGGTAGCTGTCTCGATCGCGCCGACCGCGATCGATGCGCCGTTGTCACGCTGCACCCGTGCGCCGCGCAGGATCTCGCGCGCCTCGTTACGAATGGCCGTCCAGGTGTCGATGAGCGGATTGGCCTGCTGCTGCTCGCCGGTGAGGCCATTCCACCAGGTCTTCTGGCGACGTTCTTCGGCATCGGCGGCTTTCCAGCGATCGATGGCGGTCTGGGCCTTGTCCTGGGCGGCTTTCACCTCGTTCTGCCAGGCTTTCAGCGCCTCGGCCGCGGCTGCCATCGCGTCGGCGCCGTCGAACCACAGTTTCGGCTGTTTGTCGTAGACGGCATTGAACGCGTCGGCGCCCTTGCCGGTCCATTCGGCGGCGTCGATCTTCTGCAGCGCCTGACCGGTCGATTCGATCGCCTCGGCCATCTTCGTCAATGTCTCGGCGGCGGAACCGATTTCGGACGGCTCACCAAGGATCAGCTCTTTGGGGTCCTCGGTCTGCCCGAGCTCTTCCTCTTCGACGTCGCCGCCGGTTGCGGAGGCGATGTTGTCGCCGAGGTCGTCGAGCGCATTGCCGATCTTCTCCAGCCCGACATGTTTGGCGGCGTCACCGACCACGTCCAGGCCGTCGTCGATGATCTGGCCGGCACCCTCGACGACATTCTCGACACCGTCTTCGATCGCGCTGCCGACTTTGTCGAAGATTTCGCCGATCCCCACGGGTTACTGGCCCCCCTGCTCCTTCTTCATGATCTCCGCGGCTCGCTCGGCCGCACCGGTGTTCCAGCCGGGAGTTTCACCGGTGATCAGGCTGCCGGTCACCGGACTGATGTTTGCGTACGCCTGCGGCCCGACCGCCTCGATCACCTTCATATTCGTCTGAATATGCTGATTGGCGTCCTGAAACGACTTCGCGCTGTAATCGGCGTTGCGAATGTGGTTGACCGGATTGTCGGCGAATGTCTCACTCCAGGAACGTTTGGTGATCTCCTCGCCCGACAGATGTGGATTGCCCGCCATATGCGTCCACATCGTCTTCAATGTGTCCTCGGACTTGGTTTCCATTTCGTCGTAGCGGCCCGCCGCCAAACCGAGCGTGCGGGCGATCGAGTTGCCTGCTTGTACCAGGGCGCGCACGCCCCACGACCATCGCTCGGTGAACTCTTCGAAGGTCTTCTGCACGGTGTGTTTGCCTGCCTCGAGCGTCGACATCGTGAGCAGCGCGAATCCTCGGCCCATATTGCCGGTTTCGCCGATCCCCATCGCCGACAGCTCGCCGATGGTGCCTTCGATGCCCGTCGCGGCCTGCTGCAGCACCGCCGGGTCGACTTTCACCGTGGTCATCGCATGCCCTGCCCGTCTGTCGCGTGTTCGGTGAGATCAGGTGGAAACGCCATCGGCGCGGATCCGAGGATGTCGATCGCGATTCCGGCGGGTTCGTCGCGCGTGTCCAGGTAGTCGCGCAGGCGTCGCCCGAAAATCCAGTGGTAGCGGTAGTCCTGGTCGAGGGCGGTGGCGTCGTCGAGGCGATCGCGCGCGGCGATGAACCGGGCGTATTCCTCGACGCTGGTGAACGTGCACAACCAGTCGACACCACCGAACGGAAGGAAGAAGACCCGGTTCTCGGCGGTGAGCGGAACCAGCAGGGCCGCCTGCCGAAACGCGGCGTGCAACTCTTCCGGCTGCCCGAATCCCGCGTAGAAGGCAGCTATTTCGGCGTGTAGACGTTCCCGGCCGTCGCCATCGGTCATCCGACGCAACCTCCCCCGTGCCCCGTCCTTCACTCTCGAACGGCAGTGTACGCGAATGGCGGCCGTCGTAGGGAGTCCCGTAATCCAGGGGTTTGTCGGATAATTCGCACGATTCCGTGTGCGACGGGGGTGAATGCCGAGGTCGTGAGCCCGGCGGTCGATCGGTCGAGATCGGTTCAGGGTGAGTGTAATCGGTGTGTGCGGGCGGGTGGCGCGGTTAGTTTCCGGTTCTCGATGAGGAACGCAAGGAGTCACAGTGTTGCAAGCAGAGACCGAGCCGAGGCCGGGTAGTGCTTTCAGGTGGAACGAGGATTGGGCGGCGACCGTTGTCGGTCTCGTGCTGATCGGTCTGGTGCTGGTGGGGGCTGTTCCCGATTGGCTGGTGCCGTGATGGCCGAGGTGAGGACGACATCCGAAACTGCGGCGGTGCAAGGCAATACGCGAACGACGGGTGTCGATATCGCCGCCGGGGTACTCCTTGTACTCGTGCTCGGCGCGCTGACGCGATTCTTCGATACGCAGGTGCCGCAGTGGGCGGCCGACACGCCGTTGAAGCGGGTCGCGAAGACCATCGAGTACCCGGTGTACGCGATTGCGATCGGCCTGATCGGCAACCTGGTGCTCGGCAAACTCGGTCTGCGGGAACGGCTTTCGGCCGGATTCCGGACAGAATTCTTCATCAAGACGGGCGTGGTGTTGCTCGGTGCCTCCGTCAATCTGAAGATTCTGGTGACGGCGGCGGCACCCGCGATCGTGCAGGCACTGGCCTTGATCACCATTGTTTTCGGATTCACCTGGTGGTTCGGTGGGGTGCTCGGCCTCGACGACAAACTGCGCGCCCTGCTGTCGTCCGCGGTGTCGATCTGCGGGGTGAGCGCGGCCATCGCGGCGGCCGGAGCGGTGCAGGCGCGGCGTGAACAGATCGCGTACGCGGCCTCGCTGGTGATCATCTTCGCGCTGCCGTCGATCTTCCTGCTGCCCTGGCTCGCCGACCTTCTCGGGCTTTCGGATGCGGTCGCGGGTGCGTGGATCGGTGGCAATATCGACACTACAGCCGCGGTGGCCGCCGCCGGTGCGCTCGCGGGTGAGGAATCGTTGCAGATCGCGACGATCGTCAAGACGACGCAGAACGCGCTGATCGGACTCGTCGCGATCGCGCTCACCGCGTGGTTCGCGTTCCGGGTCGACCGCACGCCGGGTGCCGCGCGCCCGAGCCTCGGTGAATTCTGGGCCAGGTTCCCGAAATTCGTGCTCGGGTTCGTCGCGGCGTCGATCATCGGCACCCTGTACCTGCAATCGGTCGACAAGAAGACCGGTGCCGCGCACATCGCGATCGTCAACGACCTGCGGACCTGGTTCCTGATCCTGGCCTTCGTGTCCATCGGCCTGGAATTCTCGCTGCGCGGATTGCGCGAGGCGGGGTGGCGGCCGATCGCCGTCTTCGGTTCGGCGGTGCTGGTGAACCTCGCTGCCGGACTCGGCCTTTCGGTGCTGTTGTTCCGTGACTTCGCGGCGTGACGTGGTCGAAAGCAGGCTCGCGGCGGGTACCGGATGAGGGCTGCACCCACCGGCAGCGCCGAGCCCGTCCGCAGCTGAGTAGGCGCGCCCAGGTGCTCTGAGCGGTCAGGTCGCGGCGCCGAGCTTCTGGGCGCAGGCGAGGAGTTCTGTGCGGTACAGCTCGCGGTCGCCAAGGGAGACGGCCGGATGCAGGGGCCCGATCTGCAGCTCCCAGCGCGGAACCTCGTCGCGGTCGAACACCGGTGCCGCGAGGTAGGCGATGGGTAACGGTGCCGCGGCGGCGAGGTCGGCGGCGGTGTGGGGGTAGCCGCTGAGGTCGCCGAGCAGGCCGAGGACACGACGGCGTAGTGGTCCGGAAGCCGGTGAATGTGCCAGGTGGCCCGCTACTTCGGCGAGGACATCGAGGGTGGCGAGGTCGGCGGGGTCGATGCCCCAGACCACCAGGCCGGCGGAGCGGATCTCGGCCAGCGCGGTGGTCAGTTCGTCGCGTCGGCCGGGGTCGGCGGTGGCCAGCCACGCGTGCTGCCGTTGCGGCGGGCAGAACGCGATGACACTCGCGCCCGCGGGAGCGCGCAGCGGCACGCGGGCACCGACCTCGATCCCGGCGGGCACCCGGCCGTGATGGGCTGCCAGGCCGACGAACGTCATCGAGGTCGACGAGACCACCGACAGCGCGGCACCGCACCCCACCCGGCGGGCCAGCTCGCGCAACGCGGCGTCCGCGCCCGCGGGTGCGGCTGCCCGGTGTGCGGTGGGGAACGTGGGCCCGAGCCGGTAGGTCAGGTCACGAGAACGCTGCGCCCAGCCACGCGACTCCAATGTGGTGAGGATGGCGGCGACCGTCGAGCGGCTCAGTGCGAGCCGGTCGGCGACGCTCGCGGCGGTGAGCGGCGCCTCGGCGGCGAGCAGTTCGACGACGGAGACGACCCGATCGGTCGGTGGTGACGTGCTCACGCATTCCCTCTTGTTCTTCCCGACGCGGTCGTCTACCGTCCGCGTGCCGAAAATCCGATTCGACGACACGAATATTCGTGTCCGGAGGAATGTTATGCCGAACTCGTCGCTCCTGGACCACCTCGACATCACCGACATCGACTTCGCCTTCCAGGACACGCCCGACCTGCACCGTGTGCTGGCCGACCTGCGCGCCCGCAGGCCGTACGCGATCGTCCCCTTCGCGGGGACGCGTGCGGTGCTGCTGCTCACCCATGACCTGGTGTCGGCGGCCTTCAAGGACGAGGAGACCTTCCCGGCCCAGGCGGTGTACTCGCTCACCACCGAGCCGGTGCTCGGCCGCACCTTGCAGTGCATGACCGGCGACGAACACCGCGTGAACCGGGCCATCGTCGCCCCACCGTTCCGCCGCAGCCTGGTGAGCGGCTGGATCGAACCGCTCCTCGCGCCGGTCGCCCACGAGGTGATCGACCGCTTCGCTCATCTCGGCGCCGCCGACCTGGTGGCCGAATTCACCACGCGCTACCCGGTTCTCGTGATCAGCAGATTGCTCGGTCTGCCCGTCGGCGACGAGGCGACGGTGTTGCGCTGGGCGCACGACCTGTTCTACTTCCCACTGGATCCCGCTGCCGCACACCAGGCTTCGCGCGAGTTCGCCGACCATGTGCTGCCGATCATCGCCGCACGGCGCGAGGAGCCCGGTGAGGACCTGATCTCGAAGCTGGTCACCGAGAGCGTCGAGGGAACCACCCTGTCCGACGATCAGATACTCGCGTTCCTGCGGCTGTTGTTCCCGGCGGGCGCCGACACCACCATGCTGGCTCTGGGAAATACGTTGTCCGCCTTGCTGACTCACCCGGACCAGCTCGCCCTGGTGACGGCCGACCCGGAGGAACAGGCCGAGTGGGCGATCTGGGAGGGGTTGCGCTGGGAACCACCTGTCGGGCTGCTGCCACGAGCTTGCCCGAGGGACACCCACTGGCAAGGTCTCGACATTCCCGCGTTGACCCCGATGTTGTTCGCCGTCAACGCGGCTCACCGCGACCCGGCGAAATACCCGGCGCCACACGAGTTCGACATCACCCGCCGCGCCACCACCATGCTCTCCTTCGGGCAGGGCCCACACAGTTGCCTCGGCAGCTGGCTGGCGCTGGCCGAACTCCGCACCGCCCTCACCGCTCTGCTCACCCGCCTCCTCGATCTGCGGCTGGCCGATGCGGCGGCGGCCGTGGACGCCACCGTGACCAGCCAGGTGGGCACCGCGCTCCGCGGCCCCACCGCCCTGCGCGTCCGCTGGAACCGAGCGGCTTCCTGACGGGCAACATCTTGGCGCGTAGGCTGAACTGGTGCTTTGTCCGGACGACGACGGATCGGGGCGAACAATGTCGAACAAGAACGAACACGAAGAGAAGATCGAAAAGGAACAGGTCGAGCGCGAGGAAGAACGCCGCAGACTGGAAGAAGAAGAGGAACGCCGCCTGCGCTGAATTCGGCCGAACCGTAACCTGAGCCAACCAACTGTGCCGTCGGGCCAGAGACGAAAGTGGGCTCGAGGATCTTCGGTGGCGCGATCGTCGGGCAGGCTCAGACGTCTTCGGGGGTGCGGACCAGGGGAAGGCCGAGGTCGATGTCGGTGGTGGTGGCGTCTCGGGTGGGCCAGCCTGGGTAGGGGGGTGGGGTGCCGCCGAATTCCGGGCACAGGGCGTGGAAGTCGCAGTAGCGGCACATCGAATTGCGTTGGGGTGGGAAGTCGCCCGTGCGGCCCGCGTCGAGGATGGCTTGCCACAGGGCGGTGAGGATGCGGGCGAAGCGGTCGAGTTCTTCGCGGTCGGGGGTGTAGGTGAGCAGCACCTTGTCGGCTAGGTAGATCAGGCGCAGCTGTGCGGGGAGGATGCCGCGGGTGCGCAGGATGACCAGGGCGTAGAACTTGAGCTGGAACAGGGCGCGGGCCTCGTGCTGGGGACCGGGCGCGCGGCCGGTCTTGTAGTCGACCACGCGCAGCAGACCGTTGGGCGCCACGTCTATGCGGTCGACGAACCCACGCAACGGGATCTCACCGTCGAGGTCGACCTCGACTCGCTCCTCCAGACCGTCCGGGTCGAAACGGGTGGGGTCCTCGAGCTCGTAGTATCCGGCGACCAGGCGGCGCACCTCCTCGAACAGCGCCTCCGGACCACCAGCCGCCACCAGCTCGTCGAGCCCCTCCCGACCCGCCCGCACCCGCTCCCACGCGCCGGGAACCAGCTCGGCCGCCCGGTCAGGCCCACGCTCGGCCGCGGGTAACCCGAACAGGTCCTCGAGCACCGCGTGCACCACCGTGCCGCGTACGGCCGCGCGCGTGGGTGGTTCCGGCACCCGATCGATCGCCCGCAACCGGTACTTCAACGGGCACTGCTTGAAATCGGCTGCGCGCGAAGGGGACAACGCCGGACGTGACCGGGTGACCGGTTCGGCGGAGGTCTCGTCGGCGATCGACGCGGACAGGGGCACTGACATGTTCGCCACGGTAACGGCACCTACCGACAGGTTCACGATTCGTCCATCGGGGCGGTGTCTGTCAAGATCGCCGAATGCGAACGATCCGGGTGGGGGCGGCCGTGGCCGCGATGATCATGCTCAGTGCGTGTCAGGAAGAACTGCCACCCGTGGCCACCGCCGCACCGGCGTCGACCAGTGCACCGGTGACCAGCACCACCACCGGGCAGGATCTGCGCACAGGCAAGCTCGCCGAGGGCGCCCGGATGGCCGACGCCTTGACTCCCGGCTCCGAGATCGACCCGGTGTTCGTGCGCAGCGGCCAGCTCGGCATCCTCACCGACGCCATGCTCACCATCATGACCGGGCACAACACCGCCGTGAGCGCGGCGGCGACCGCCAACGGACTGATCACCGGCTTCGTCGCGTCGCGTTTCACCGAGGCGGCGGCGATCGCCGACACCGAGTGGCTCACCCACGGCGTGATGCGTTTCCCCGACGCCGCGTCGGCGACGGCGGCGGCCGACGACCTCGCCACCGCGGCGACCACCCAGCGCGGCATGCTGCAAACGGACGACTGGGTGGTCACCGACTTGCCTACCGCGCCGGACAGCCGGGTGGTCACCATGGAGAATCGGAACCGGCTCGAAGCCATGGCTTTCACCCCCCATCGCGAGTACGTGGTGTTCACCAAGGTGCGCAAGGGCGGCTTGGCCGAGGTCGAGAAGATCGTCCGCACGGCACTGGAACATCAACTACCCCAGCTGGATTCGTTCAAGGCGACCCGGGTCGCCGATCTGGCGGCCGTGCCCTACGACGCGACGGGCATCCACGACGTCGCCGTCGGCGAAGGAGGCGCGAGCAGAGGCGCGTTCGGCAGGCTGGGCGCGGCGCACTACGCCGATGACCAGCAGGCTGCGCGCGCCGCACTCGACAAGGCCGGGGTGAGCGAGGTCGGCGTCGAGGGAGCCATCGTCTACCGCACCGTCGACGCCGCCGGTGCCGCAAGCCTGCTCGCCGACCAGACCGCGGAGTACGGGTCGGACCCCGGGTGGAAGGCGGCGCCCGCCGCGCCGGATGCACCAGGGTCGGCGTGTTGGGCAGAGACGGACGACCGCAGCTGGCTGTGTCTGGTGACGGCCGGTCGCTATGCCGCCCAGGTGCCCGCGAAGTCGCAAGCCGAAGCACACACCCTCACCGCCGAACAGCACCGCGTGCTCACTGCCGCGAAATAGCTGACCCGTCGGTCGCGCGCGACGTCGCACCTGGCAGGCTTGAGACTTCCATTCGAAGAACGGGAGATACATGACGGCCAGACGGACCGGTCCATTCGCGATCGGGGACCGGGTGCAGCTGACCGATGCCAAGGGGCGCCTCTACACGGTGGTGCTCGAGGAGGGCAAGGAGTTCCACACCCACCGCGGCGGCATCAAGCACGACGACCTCATCGGCGCCGACGAGGGCTCCGTGGTGAAGTCGATCAACGGCACCCCGTACCTGGCCCTGCGCCCGCTGCTCACCGACTACGTGCTGTCGATGCCGCGCGGCGCCACCGTCATCTACCCGAAGGACGCCGCCCAGATCGTGCACGAGGGCGACGTGTTCCCCGGTGCGCGGGTGCTCGAGGCAGGCGCCGGTTCCGGTGCGCTCACCTGCTCGCTGCTGCGCGCGGTCGGCTCCGAGGGGCAGGTGATCTCCTATGAGATCCGCGACGACCACGCCGAGCACGCCGTGCGCAATGTGGAGACGTTCTTCGGTGAGCGCCCGCCGAACTGGTCGCTGACCGTCGCCGACGTGGCGAACTACGACGGCGAGCAGGTCGACCGGGTGGTGCTCGACATGCTCGCGCCCTGGGACGCGCTGCCCGCGGTGTCGAAGGCGCTGGTGCCCGGTGGCGTACTCATCGTCTATGTCGCCACCGTCACCCAGCTGTCCAAGGTCGTCGAGGCGATGCGTGAGCAGGAGTGCTGGACCGAGCCGCGCTCCTGGGAGTCGATGGTTCGCGGGTGGCATGTGGTGGGGCTCGCGGTGCGTCCCGAACACCGGATGCAGGGGCACACCGCGTTCCTGGTGAGCGCGCGCCGCCTCGCCGAAGGCACGGTGACGCCGAAGCCGCAGCGTCGTCCGTCGAAGGGCTGAGTTCGATCACCGGTCTGCCCCCGCATCGGGTGCTGCGGCGAGCCGATGAACAGATCGGCACGGCATCGCGGGTCGGCGCGCCGAGCGGGGGCACACCGCCGTTGCCGCCCCGGAGCCGTGGGCCGTTCATGCCCTGGTGAGCAGCCGCGCACCGAAGAGTGCCGTGGCGGCGACCGCGAACCAGGGCAGACCCTCCGGGGTGAGGCCTCCGCGAGTCGCCTGCAGGATGGCGAGGCCGGCCGCGCCGACGGTGAGTACGACCGCGGCGGAGTGCCCGCCGCGCACCGGCGCGACCGGACCGTCCCACCAGCGCAGCGGTGTGTTCTCGAGCCCACGCAGCGCGACGGACAGCACTGTGGTGAGGGCGGCTGTCGCGGTGAGCTGACCCACGGTGAGCAGCCAGAACCCGGTCTCCAATGGGCCGCCGCGGTCGAATCCCAGCAGGTGGCTGAGCACCAGCACGGTGAGCAGGGCGGGCATGTGCCACAGGTACAGCGTCATCGCCCCGGTATTGCCGATCACCGTCAGCCACCACACGCGCGGTCGCGCCGCCACCCGCCGCAGCCACGGTGCCACGGCGATCGCCGCGCAGCACAGCACCACCGCGTGCCCCGCGAGCAGCAGCGACGGCGGCGCCAGGTTCGACAACCGCTGCCCGGGAACCGTCACCATGCTGGTGTCGTACGGCCCGGCGACCACCAGCGCCACGTCGACGAGCAGGACCACACCGGCCGCCGACGCGGCGACCCGACGCGGCAGCAGGCCGCGCAGGTAGCCGATCCCCAGCACCGCCGGGATCAGCCACACGACGAGGTTCAGGAAGCCGGCTTCGGCAGGCCCACCGCCGAGCCGCACCGCGTCGACGATCGCGGTGGCCAGCACGATCGCCGCGATCGTCGCGAACATCCTGCCGGTGCCGGTCACCCAGGTGGCCAGCAGCGGTGTACAGGCCAGCACCGCCAGATACATGCCGAGAAACCACAGCAGCTGCACACTGGTGATCGCCAGCGGCCGCTGCCAGCCCGGCGCCAGTACCAGCCCCGCCACGAATACCAGCGCCGCCGAGGCCGCCAGGAAGTAGCCGACCGGCCGGATCAACCGCTGCGTGCGCCGGAAAAGCCAAGCGCCCCAGGATGTTCCGGGGGCAATACCGCGCGCACCCGCCGCGACGCCCGCGAAGAAGAACAGTGGGAGCACCTGCAGCAGCCAGGTCAGCGGCTGGAGGGCAGGCAGATCGGCGAGCACATTGCCGAAGCGGACGTCGTCGCCCGACGCCGACACCGTCAGCATCAGACAGTGACCGACCACCACGACCACCAGCGACGAGATCCGCAGCAGATCGAGGAACCGATCGCGATCGGCGGGCGTATTCGCCGCCACCACAGCCGCACTCGGCACAACACTCATGCCGCAACCATGGCAGAAACCGGCCCCCGACCACAGCGCGGAACTACCCACCCCATGCGTGGAATTACTCGGATACGATCCGGCGAACCGAATTCCGCGCGCCGGAGGCGGATCGCTGCCCGGCGGCACACGAGGGGGAGAATGCATGACCGATCAGTCCGAAAAGCCGGTGCGTGACCCGTCGGCCGGATACTTGTACCCGGGCACCTCGACCCGGTTCTACCGCGCCGCGTTCAACGTGTTCCCGCCGTACCTGTTCGGCGGCGTGCGCGTGAAAAGCATTGCCCCCGACTGGACTTCGGCGCACGTCACCTACACGGTCCGGTGGTGGAACCGCAACAGCCCCAACCGGGCGGCCTTCGGCGGCACGCTGTACTCGATGACCGACCCGTTCTTCGCGATCCTCGCCTACGGCCAGCTCGGGCGCGGGTACCGGATCTGGAACACCACCGGGTCGATCGAGTTCCTCACACCGGGCCGCGGCACGGTCGCCACCGACATCACCCTGTCGACCGAGGAGGTGGCGGCGATCAGGGAGACCACCGCCGACGGGGCGAAGTCGCTCACCCAGCACACCGCGCAGATCTTCGATCGGGACGGGACGCTCGTCGCGCGCGCCGGGCAGACGCTCTACGTGCGCCGCTTACGGGACTGAGCGGGCCGCAGCGGGCCTATCGGCCCGGGGCGATGCATCGGGGTCCCCGGGCCGGAACGGGACGTCAGGCGGGCGTGCAGGGCGCCTGCGCGAAGCCGAGGAGCAGGCAGCCGCTGGCGTCGGAGAGCTTCCAGGTGCCGTCGACGCGCTCCCAGGTCACCGGGAACGCGGGCGCGGTGCCGTGCGGCGAGGTGATGGTGACGTCGGCGGTGGCCTTGTCACCGCTGGTCGCGACATTGTCGACCGCGAAGGTCAGGGTGTAGCCGGCCAGCATGCCGTTCATCTGGTCGATGTTGGCCTTGCGCGCCTCACCATTGACGATCAGTTTCGCCTTCTCGTCGCTGGACAATCCCGGGTCGGCGAACTGGACGAGCGTGGCCTTCAGGGAATCGGCGGACGGTGCTCCCGCGTTGTCTCCGGTGGGTGCCGGAGTTGCCGAAACGCTGGACGGAGCGGCCGAGATGCTGGTACTGCTGCTGGTGGCGTTCGTCGAGGAATCGTCGGAACCGCAAGCGGTGAGGCCGACGGCGAGGACCGCGGCGGCGGCAGCGACGGTGACACGGATCGTGCGGGTAGGAAGGAGCATGTTCGGCAACAACCTTTCGGCTCGATGGGCGAGTAGCCCGCCCTGTGCCCCGTACGGGCTTAGGGGAGCCTAACAGGAGGTATTCGGTGGTTTGATGTCGTACCGACCGTACAAGATGTGATCACGACGAAACCATGTCGGAAAGCGAGAACGGACCGCGCCCGGTAGCGTTGATAGACCGGGACTGGGAGGAGCAGCATCATGAGCCCCAACGAGAATTCGGATTCGGCGGCCTGGCGAGAGCTCGAGGCGGTACGCGCCGAGGCGGCTGCTCTCCGCAGGCAACTCGCCGACTCGCCGGATCGCGCACGCGAATTGGAAGCACGAATCGATTCGTTGACCATCCGCAACGGCAAACTGATGGACACGCTCAAGGAAGCGCGCCAGCAGTTGATCGCCCTGCGTGAGGAAGTCGATCGCCTCGGTCAGCCGCCGAGCGGCTACGGCATCGTCATCCACACCTACGACGATCAAACGGTCGACGTGTTCACTTCCGGTCGCAAAATGCGCCTCACCTGCTCACCCAATATCGAGGCCGAGACCCTCGAGTACGGCCAGACGGTCCGCCTGAACGAGGCGCTCACCGTCGTCGAGGCGGGCAAGTTCGACGCGATCGGCGAAATCGGCACCCTGCGTGAGATTCTCGACGACGGCCGCCGCGCCCTCGTGGTGGGTCACGCCGACGAGGAGCGCGTGGTCTGGCTGTCGGGCCCGCTGTCGAAGATCGCCGAGTACGACGACATCGACGACCCCGATTCGCCCATTCGCAAACTGCGCCCGGGTGATTCGCTGCTGGTGGACACCAAGGCGGGCTTCGCCTTCGAGCGGGTGCCCAAGGCCGAGGTGGAAGACCTTGTGCTGGAAGAGGTTCCCGACGTCGACTACACCGACATCGGTGGTCTCGGCCGACAGATCGAGCAGATCCGCGACGCGGTGGAACTGCCGTTCCTGCACAAGGACCTGTTCCGCGAGTACGCGCTCCGCCCGCCCAAGGGCGTGCTGCTCTACGGTCCGCCCGGCTGCGGTAAGACGCTGATCGCCAAGGCCGTCGCCAACTCGCTGGCCAAGAAGATCGCCGAAGCCCGAGGTGAGGACGCCAAGGAGGCCAAGTCCTTCTTCCTCAACATCAAGGGCCCCGAGCTGCTCAACAAGTTCGTCGGTGAGACCGAGCGCCACATCCGCATCATCTTCCAGCGGGCGCGCGAGAAGGCCTCCGAGGGCACCCCGGTGATCGTGTTCTTCGACGAGATGGACTCGATCTTCCGGACCCGTGGTTCGGGTGTGTCCTCCGATGTGGAGACCACCGTTGTGCCGCAGCTGCTTTCGGAGATCGACGGTGTGGAGGGCCTCGAGAACGTCATCGTGATCGGTGCGTCCAACCGCGAGGACATGATCGACCCCGCGATCCTGCGGCCCGGCCGCCTGGACGTGAAGATCAAGATCGAGCGGCCCGACGCGGAATCGGCGCAGGACATCTTCTCCAAGTACCTCACCGAGACGCTGCCGCTGCACGAGGACGATCTGCGCGAGTTCGACGGCGACAAGCAGGCCTGCGTCGAGGCGATGATCGAGAAGGTCGTCGACCGGATGTACGCCGAGAGCGACGACAACCGGTTCCTGGAGGTCACCTACGCCAACGGTGACAAGGAGGTCCTGTACTTCAAGGACTTCAACTCCGGCGCGATGATCCAGAACATCGTCGACCGGGCCAAGAAGTACGCGATCAAGTCGGTGCTCGACACCGGCAACCCCGGTCTGCGTATCCAGCACCTGTTCGACTCGATCGTCGACGAGTTCGCCGAGAACGAGGACCTGCCCAACACCACCAACCCCGACGACTGGGCGCGGATCTCGGGCAAGAAGGGCGAGCGGATCGTCTACATCCGCACGCTCGTCACCGGCAAGAACGCCTCGGCCAGCCGGGCGATCGACACCGAGTCGAATACCGGTCAGTACCTGTGACCATCGGCTGACGTCAGGCCGTGTTCCCGCTGCGGGAGCACGGCCTCCTCAGTGTTTTGTTCGGATTTTTTTCACCGAAACGCTGCGCGCGGATAAGTGAATAGGGCACGCTTCACTTGTCTCTCCCAGTGAGGGAGACCAGTAACGAGGGAGTGTTGCCATGACCGGTTCGGCCGCCGATTTCCTGACCGAAGTGATCCTGCAGACGATCGCCAACCTGTTCAGCTCGATCAGCGCGGGCTGATCCAGCCCGGTTGCGCCGAAGGGCCGCGTCTCCGTTGTCGGAGACGCGGCCCTCGTGCGTTGTGGCTCAGTTCGCGGCGGTGGACACCCGGTCGAGGGCGACCTCGGCCAGCGGGGTGCCGTCCGAGCCGCCGCCCGCCACGCCGCCGTTCGCGATCGTGGTCAGCGCGTCCATGCCGGAGACCACCCGTCCGAACGGGGTGTAGTTGGGTGGCAGCGTGCTGTCGCGGTAGACCAGGAAGAACTGACTGCCGTTGGTGCCCGGTCCCGCGTTGGCCATGGCGACGGTGCCTGCCGGGTACACAGCGCCCGCGAGGTTCTCGTCGCCGAACTTGTAACCGGGTCCGCCGAGGCCGGTGGCCGTCGGGTCGCCGCACTGCAGGACGAAGATGCCCTCGGTGGTGAGCCGGTGACACCGGGTGTGGTCGAAGTAGCCCTCGCCGGCGAGGAAGGCGAACGAGTTCACCGTGCGCGGCGCCGCCGCGGCGTCGAGTTCCAGTTCGACGGTGCCGCAGGTGGTTTCGAGAGTCGCCGTGTAGGCGGCGGCCGGGTCGATGGTGAGCGCGGGCTCGGCAGGCCACTGCTTGCCGTTGGGCTGGCCCGGTGCGGCCGGGCTGCAACCGGGCAGTACCTGCTGCTGCGGCGCGGTCTGCGCGGCGGGCGCGAGGGCGACGAGTGCGGCCGCGGCAACGCCGACGCCGAGCATCGCGCGCCGGAGAGTGCCGATGGATCGAACCTGCGAATGACTGCTCACCTGGGCGGTGTCTCCTCGAAATGGGGTGCTGCCGGACGATGTACCGCGCATCCTGCCAGTCGCGCCCGCCCGGGGCCAGGCTTTGGGATAGGAATCAGCGCGGAGTCAGCTGGACGACCACACCACCCTGTTGCCACGTCTGATAGATGTCGGCTTTGGACGGCTCGCCGTCGGCGGTGTAGCCGATCCCGTTGAACTTGGCGTTCTGCTTGTTGTCCCTGGCGATCACGGTGTACAGGTCGAGCACGGCGGCTTCGTCGGAATGCACGGTGGCGGTGAAGGTCTCGGGTGCACCGCCGCGAGTGAGCCGCACCTCGGCCCCGCCGCGCAGGTTCTTCACCCAGGGGCGCAGCGCGGTACCGATGAGCAGGGTGCCCTCGTGGACCGTGTAGGCCACGGGAATGTCGTAGACCTTGCCGGATTTGCGTCCGGTGACATGCAGGGTCGCCAGACGCTTACCGACGATGCGCGACAGCAGGGGCACCTTCAGCAGTCCGCGCACGAAGGTGTTGACCCGGTTCTGATACGGCCGCAGCGGCTCGGGACCGGTGGTTGTCGGTGTTCCGTAAGGGTTTTGGGAGGGGACGCTCATGGCTCCCAGTATCGCCGCATGCACCGATCAGCGCGCCCGCAGGCGCCACAGCGTGGTCGTCTCGGCGGTGCGGGCGGCGGCCAGCGGGTCGTCTCGATCGCTCGCCCGGGGGTGGCGTGGGCGGGTGGTGAGCTTGCCCATCACGTGCAGGCCCGCGTCGTCGAGCAGGCGGGCGATCTCCTCGGGCGGGCGCAGGCCGAGCAATTCGGCGAGGTCCGACAGCACCAGCCAGCCCTCGCCGTGCGGGGTGAGATGGGCGCGCAGGCCGTGCGCGAATTCCCGCAGCATCGACTGATCCTGGTCGTAGACACCACGTTCCAGGTCGGAGGTGGGGTCGCCGGGCAGCCAGGGGGGATTGCACACCACCAGGTCGGCGCGCCCGGGCGGATACAGGGCGGGGCCGGTGACGGCGATCCGATCCGACCAGCCGAGGCGCTGGGCATTGTCGGCCGCGCACCGCAGCGCGCGGGGATTGATGTCGGTGGCGACGATCTCGGAGACACCGCGCTGGGCCAGCAGGACCGCCAGCACGCCGGTGCCGGTGCCGAGATCGAAGGCGGTGCGGACTTCGGGGTCGAGGGGGGCGTCGGCGACCAGGTCGACGTATTCGCTGCGGGTCGGCGCGAAAACCCCGTAGCCGGGGTGGATGCGGGCACCGAGCGCGGGCACCTCGATGCCCTGTTCGTGCCAGCGCTGCGCGCCGAGGACGCCGAGCAGCTCGGCGAAGGTGACGATTCGGGCGCCGTCGGCGCGACCGTAGGCAGCGGTGCACGCGGCCCGAACGTCGGGCGCGCGGCGCAGATCCAGTTCGTTGGCCGCGTCGAGGCAGATGAGTACCTTGCCGAGAATGCCTGCGCGCGTGCGCTTGCGAGCTCGCTCGCGCTGGTAGAGGGCGCCGAGATCGGTCGGCGCCTGCTTGGCCGGCCTGCGGTCGGCACGGCGACCGAGCGCCTGTAGCAGCTGGCGTCCGTTGTGGTAGTCGCCGCGCCACAGCAGCGACTCACCCGCGCGGATGCGGCGGAAGGCGTGATCGGCCGAGAGGGTGTCGTCGGCGACGGTGACGGTGTTCGGGGCGGGCGTGCCGTTCTCCGAATGCCAGTCGGCGTGGAAGCGGTGGTTGTCTTCGGTCCAGGCGATGGTGGACACGGGGATCTCCCGGTGATCGATGTGCTGTGAGACGCGACGAGCACTTCGACGGGAGACGACAGGGGAAACCGCGGTCGCTACCGCGTCGAAATGCGCGGGTCGGCGTCGCCGAGGACCATGCCGAGCGTCACCACTGCTGCCTTTCGAGGGGAGGAAGGTTCCATTCTGCCGTACAGGCCGGGTGGGCCGCCCACCGGCCGCGATTAGGCTGCGGTCATGACATCTGGACAGACCGAGATCTGGCACAACCCGCGGTGCACCAAGAGCCGGAACGCCACCGCGCACCTCGACGCAAACGGCGTGGAGTACACCGTGCGGCGTTACCTCGACGACCCGCCGACCGTCGAGGAGTTGCGCGCCGTGCTCGCCCGCCTCGGCAAGGAGCCGTGGGACATCACCCGCACCGGCGAGCAGATCGCCAAGGACCTCGGCATGGCGAGCTGGGGCCGCACCGCCGCCGACCGGGACCGGTGGCTCAGCGCGCTGGCCGAGCACCCGAAACTCATCCAGCGCCCGATCGTGCTCACCGCCGACGGCGGCGCCGTCGTCGCCCGTGACGAGGAATCCCTGCGCGCGCTCGACTGAACACCCGCGATTGCCCGGCGATAACTATTCGGGCACGGGCGTAACGTGTCGACCGGATCCGATGATGTAGCTCACATCAGCGCGACACCGTGTCCGCTGCACATCTATTCGGACCGAGCGTGGCCAAGCCTGCGGATCACCGAGCAGCCCGACCACGCGCGTGGAGGTTGACATGAAATCGCTTCGCAAGATCGCTGTCGCGACCACCGCCGCCGGGCTCATCGGCGCGTCGACCATGCTCGCCGCGCCGGCGCAAGCCACCCCACCGGGGCGCTGTTCGGCGAATCCCGTGGCGGCCACCGGCGCCTTCTCGCAGTGCGGGGACCCGGTCTGGCACCAGGTGCGCGTCACCTGCTGGGCGTGGTGGAACTGGTTCAGCAGCTACGAACGCTACGGCCAGCCCGCGTTCCACGGATTCCACTCGCAGACCGCCTGTGACCTGCCCTTCAGCATGCAGACCTGGTCGGTCGTCGTCCACCCCTGACCCTCAGTCCCGGGGGCCTTCGTCCCCGGTGAGCAGGTCGTCGAGGACGGCCCGCGTATCGGGGACGAAGGGCCACGTCGGGTCGCTCAGCGCGGCCCGCAGTTCGGCCTCGGTCCACCACCAGCCGTCCGCGATCTCGGACGGCTGGTGGCGGATCGGACCGTCGTGGCGGTACTCGAAACCGAACAGATGACAACGCAGGTGCCTGCCCGCCCACACACCGTCCCAGGACGCCGTGGCGCGCAGCGGTAGGCGCGTGCCCGGCGTGACGGTGATGCCGAGTTCCTCGCGCAATTCGCGGACCGCCGTGTCGGCCGGGTCCTCACCCGCGTCGACCACGCCGCCCGCCAGACAGTCGTGCATCCCCGCGAAGACGAGTTTGCTGTCGGTGCGCCGATGCACATAGACGCGCGTCCCGTCCAGGGATCGGACGAGGACGCCCGCACTGGCGTGCCAGAGCCCGTCCCGATAGACGACGCCCCGCTCGGCCGTACCCGTCACGCGGCCCTCGGCGTCGTACACGGCGAGCAGTTCGGACTCCGGATGCGGCGACACGGCCCGAGACTAACCGGCCTTTCGTTGTCGCGGTGCCGCGTCGGGCGCCGCGGCCTCGGGCATGAAGGCCCGGCGGAGGAGATATTGCTGGCAGAGGGTCCACACGGCGTTCGTCGCGAAGTACACCAGGACCACGATCGGCAGGATCGCCCCGCTCACCAGCGCACCCGCCGGGAACACCCACAGCGACAACGTCCGCATCACCGAGGCCGTCGGGTTGTCGGCTGCCAGGGGCGTGAGGCGAGCGGTGCAGTGGGTGGCGAGCGCGGCGATCACCACCAGCGCCACCACGAACACAGCCGCCGCCGCGCCGGCCCCGAACAGCGTCGCCGACAACGGCGCACCGAACAGGCGGGCATCGAGAAAGGCCCGGACCTCGTCGGCACCGAAGAAGTAGTTCGCGGTGGCCGCGTTGACCTCCGGCGACAACGGTGTGCTCGTCGCGGTGAACGGGCCGACGGCGAACGCCCCGGTCCGGTCGAACGAGCGCAGCACATGGAACAGGCCGAGGAAGACGAAGGCCTGCGCGATCATCGGCGCGAAACCCGCGAACAGGCGTACGCCGTGCTCGCGGTGCAGTTGGCGGATCTCGGTCATCTGAGCGAGCGGATCGTCCTTGTGGGTGCCGCGGATGCGGTCGATGTGAGGTTGCAGCGTGCGCAGAACCGCTTGCGACCTGGCTTGGCGCACCGCGGTATGGACCAGCAGCGCGCGCACAGTGGCAACGAGTGCGACAACGGCGAGCATCCAGGTGAAGCCGGTGGCCGGGCCGAAGGCGAGGGCGAGGAGTTGGTGCCAGCACCACAGGAGTGCGGACACGGGGAAGTACACGAAATCGAGCATGACGGAACGACCTGTCCGAAAGGCGTGCGAGGGCACGGCGGGGGGTGGGATCACGGAATCCGACAGGCGCGCGGGCCCGTCAGCGGTGATCGATTCCCGGTGCTCGCGGACGTGGACGACCGGCGCCGTCCGGATTGCTCTGCGGCAGGAACGCGCCACGCAGCCTGCGCTGCGCCGAACGGGGCGGACCGGCACACGCGACTCGGACGGGCACGTGCCTGCCGCTGGTGACGGCGACCAGCGCGCACACCATCGCGGCCGCCAGCGCGCCGAAGGCGAGCATGCGCGCGGTCTCGCCGCCGGGGGTCGTCATGAGCACGAAGGCGGGCAGCACGCACGCGAGAACCGCGTACGCCAGAATCATCGCCCGTGCCTGCACGCCGCCGAGCATACCGGCGCGCCCACACTGTGCCGAGGGATCGAGGCCCGTGCTCCGAGCGGCACGTGATCGCGCTACGCTGGCGAGGAACCGGACCGTGGTCACCGGTTGCTGGAACGCGATGTCACGGTCAGTTTTGTGCCGCGTATCGTTGGCACTGTGATCGCATCATCCGCGCAGGCCGAGCAGACCGCAGGCGACGGGCGCGCCACCCGCTGGCAGGGCCACAAGGCCCGCCGCCGCACGGAGATGATCGATGCCGCCATCGAGGTCATCGAGGAACACGGCAACGAGATCTCGGTGCAGCTGATCGCCGAACATCTCGGACTGCCGAGACCGGTGGTCTACCGCCACGTCGGCGGACGCTCCGAACTCGACGCCCTGGCCCGCAGGCGCATCCTCGATCTGCTGCTCGCCGAACTGCTGCCGACCCTGCGCCCCGACGGCACGCTCAAAGAGGTGGTGCGCGCGGTGATCCGCACCTATCTCGGCTGGATCGAACGCCATCCGAACCTGCACCGCTTCCTCAGCGACGCCGCACCGCAGGTGGAGGGCGCCCCCACGCTGTCGCCCGCGGGCCGGGAGATGGGCGGTCAGCTGGCCGACATGTTCTCCGCGACCCTGGCCCGCTTCGGCATCGATCCGGCACGCGCCCGGCCGATGGCGCTGGCCGTGGTCGGCCTGGTCGACGCGGTGATCGCCGGCTGGCGGGCCGAACCGGAACCGGTGCTCGGCGCCGAGCAGATCCAGGGCATCCTCACCGAATCGGTGCTGTCGCTGCTGGAGGGCAACGCGCGCAGCCTCGGTGTTCCGCTGCAACGGGACTCGCTCGTCGCCGACCTGCTCGTCGCCCCCGAGGCGGCCCCGCCGCCCGAGGACCGGCTGCGCTGAGCGTCAGCCGCGGGCCAGCGCGGTGTAGGTGCGCTGCCACAGCCACTCCACCGGCCCGCGCTCGAACCGCCGCAACCACAGGTGGGCGAAGCAGGCGATGAGTGCGACCACCAGCAGGTAGATCCCGATCGTGAACGGCACGCGCGCACCGTCGGACACCCGGGCCGCCAGCCCGAAGCCCCATCCGTAGCAGAGGATTCCGGCGATCAGATTCTGCAGGATGTAGCAGCTCAGCGCGGTCCGGCCGACCTCGCTCAGGCGTGCGCCGGTGAAACCCACGCGCGGATCGCGCAGGTAGTAGCCGGCCACGGCGGCGAGGATGCCGAGCGCCACGAACGGCGCGGTGCCGTACCGGGTGAACAGGACCAGGTCACCACCGCCGAACACACCGACCGCGAAGTCCACCGGCGCGGCGACGCCGAAACCGATCACCATGAGCCACCGGCGAATTCGTGCGCCCTCGGCCCGGAATACGCCCGCCCGGTACAGGTGGGCACCGAGCAGGAACAGCGCGATCGACATCGGGAAGACGAAGATCGTCTCGATGCGGAAGGTGAGGGCGTTGTCGATCCGGAAGGCGACCAGCTCTCCGAACGAGCCGTCCGCGTAGGGGTTCGGGTCGAGCGTCGAGGGGGTGGCGCGCGTGTCGTCCGGTTCGAAGGCGAGTGCGGCCGCGAGCAGCGTGAGCATGCTCACGTGCACGGCGCTCGCCACGATCACCCAACGGCGTTGCGCGCGTTCGCTTGTCGCCAGCAGATAGGCCACGACGAGGCCGGTGACCGCGTACCCCATCAGCACGTCGAATTCCGCGACGAGCAGGAAGTTCAGCAAACCGTCCAGGAACAGCAACGCCGCCCGGATCGGATACTTCCCCGGCCAGCGCCTGCCCGCCCGCCGCGCGGAATCCTGCTGGATTGCCAGCCCGATCCCGAACATCACCGTGAGCAGACCGAGGAACTTGCCCTGCGCGAGTTGCTGCAGCACCCGCTCGGTCCACATCCACCCACCCTCGGCGGCCGCACCGAGCCCGTCGAGATAACCGACGAGGCCCTCGGGATCGGTGAAGATCCAGACATTGGTGCCGAGCGTGCCCAGAATCGCGATGCCACGCAACACATCCAGCGCGGGCAACCGCCGTGGCGCGGCCTGCACCGCGGTCTCGGTCCGCGTAACGATCTCGCTCATGATCCGAGTATCGCGAGCGACGGCTCGGCTCGGATCGCCCGCGAGGACCACCGGAGGTCCCCCGTCCGGGGGACCTCGACCCCGATCGACGAGCCGTGCCGGTGCCCGAGGCGACCCCGTGGGGCCGAGATGACGGTGCGGGGGTGGCACGTCGCCTAGGCTCGACAGCATGCAGCGCATCATCGGAATCGAGGTCGAGTACGGCATCTCGACCCCCACGGAGCCGACGGCCAACCCGATCCTCACCTCCACCCAGGCCGTTCTCGCCTACGCGGCCGCCGAAGGGGTGCCGCGCGCCAAGCGCACCCGCTGGGACTACGAGGTGGAATCCCCGCTGCGTGACGCACGCGGTTTCGACCTCAGCCGGATGAGCGGGCCCGCCCCGGTCATCGACGCCGACGAGGTCGGCGCGGCCAACATGATCCTCACCAACGGGGCCCGGCTCTACGTCGACCACGCCCACCCGGAGTACTCCGCGCCCGAGGTCGTCGACCCGCTCGACGCCGTCATCTGGGACAAAGCGGGCGAACGGGTGATGGAGGCCGCCGCGCGCCACGCCTCGAGCGTGCCGGGCGCACCGCGCCTGCAGCTGTACAAGAACAACGTCGACGGCAAGGGCGCCTCCTACGGCACCCACGAGAACTACCTGATGAACCGCGATACGCCGTTCAGTCACATCATCGCCGGTCTCACCCCGTTCTTCGTCTCCCGCCAGGTGATCTGCGGGTCCGGCCGCGTCGGCATCGGCCAGTCCGGTGACCACGCGGGCTTCCAGCTGTCCCAGCGCGCCGACTACATCGAGGTCGAGGTCGGTCTCGAGACCACCCTCAAGCGCGGCATCATCAACACCCGCGACGAACCGCACGCCGACGCGGACAAGTACCGGCGGCTGCACGTCATCATCGGTGACGCCAACCTGGCCGAGATGTCGACCTACCTCAAGGTCGGCACCACCGCGCTGGTGCTCGACCTGATCGAGGCGGGCGAGGACCTCTCGGAGTTCCAGCTGGCCCGTCCCGTCACCGCCGTGCACCAGATCAGCCACGATCCCACGCTGCGCGCCACCGTGGCCCTCGCCGACGGCCGCGAACTGACCGGCCTTGCGCTGCAACGTCTCTACCACGAGCGGGTCGCGAAGTTCATCGACCGCGAAGGCAACGACGACCCGCGCGTGCGCGACATCGTCGAGAACTGGGCCATGGTGCTCGACCTGCTCGAGCGCGACCCGATGGAATGCGCGAATCTGCTCGACTGGCCGGCCAAACTGCGCCTGCTCGAAGGCATGCGCAGCCGTGAGGGCCTGGGCTGGGCCGCCCCGAAACTGCACCTGATGGACCTGCAGTACTCCGATGTGCGCCTGGACAAGGGCCTCTACAACCGCCTGGTCGCGCGCGGATCGATGAAGCGCCTGGTCAGCGAGCAGGATGTGCTAGACGCCATGACCAACCCGCCGACCAACACCCGCGCCTACTTCCGCGGCGAGTGCCTGCGCCGGTTCGGTGCCGATATCGCCGCCGCCAGTTGGGATTCGGTGATCTTCGATCTCGGTGGCGATTCGCTGGTCCGCATCCCGACGCTGGAGCCGCGGCGCGGTACGAAAGCCCACGTAGGCAAGCTGCTCGAGGCGGCGGAGTCGGCGGCCGATCTCGTCGAACAGCTCACCCACTGAGGCGATCAGCAGCACGACCGGGCGACAATACGATCGCTAATCGACCATGTTGTCGGATCTGCTCGGTAGGGTTGAAGAACGAGCACGATCATTGAGTGGAAGAGGAGGTCGGCTGCCATGGCACAAGAGCAGACCAAGCGCGCCGGGGGTGGCGACGAGGACGAGGGCCCCGAGGGCGACGGTGCGGCAGGACAGGAGCGGCGCGAGAAGCTCGCGGAGGAAACCGACGACCTGCTCGACGAGATCGATGATGTGCTCGAGGAGAACGCCGAGGACTTCGTGCGGGCATATGTGCAGAAGGGCGGCCAGTGACCCAGGGTGACCCGTTGCGTCTGCACGCAGGTCGGACGCTCTCCTCGTTCACCGAACATCTCCGCATGCACGCGCCGGACCTGTTGCCCGCCAACAGGTTCGGCGGCAGCGAGCTCGTCGGCGCGGATTTCGCGCCGCACGGCACGACCATCGTCGCGGTCAACTACCGCGGCGGTGTGCTGATCGCGGGCGATCGCCGGGCCACCCAGGGCAACCTGGTGGCCTCGCGCGACATGGAGAAGGTGTACATCACCGACACCTTCTCGGCTGCGGGCATCGCCGGTACGGCCGGGCTCGCCGTGGAGATGGTGCGGTTGTTCGCGGTGGAACTCGAGTACTACGAGAAGATCGAAGGGGTCTCGCTCACCTTCGACGGCAAGGCCAACAAGCTGTCGAAGATGGTGCGTGAGAACCTGCCCGCCGCCATGCAGGGACTCGCGGTGATCCCGCTGCTCGTCGGTTACGACGATCAGGTCACCGACCCCGACAAGGCCGGGCGGATCGTGTCCTACGACGTGGTCGGTTCGCGCAGCGAGGAACGGTTCGGCTACACCGCCGTCGGTTCGGGCTCGAACTTCGCGAAGTCCTCGCTCAAGAAGCTCTACCGGCGCGGACTCGACGCGGACCAGGCGCTGCGGATCGCGGTGGAGTCGCTGGTCGATGCCGCCGACGACGACAGTGCCACCGGCGGGCCCGACGCGTTGCGCGGGATCTACCCGACGGTGGTGACCATCGACGCCGAGGGCGCGGCCGATGTCACCGAGGAACGTCTCGGTGAGGTCGCCGCGGCGATCGCGGCCGACCGGGAAGCGGCAGTGAACGGGGGTGCCAGCGCATGACGCTGCCTTACTACGCGTCCGCCGAGCAGATCATGCGGGACAAGACCGAACTGGCCCGCAAGGGCATCGGTCGGGGCCGCAGCGTGGTCGTGCTGGTGTACGACAAGGGCGTGCTGTTCGTCGCCGAGAACCCGTCGGCGACCCTGCACAAGATCAGCGAGCTCTACGACCGCATCGGGTTCGCCGCGGTCGGTAAGTACAACGAGTTCGAGGCCCTGCGCCGCGGCGGCATCCTGCAGGCCGATCTGAAGGGGTACCAGTACGACCGGCGCGATGTCACCGGTCGTTCGCTGGCCAACCTCTACGCCCAGAGTTTGGGTTCGATCTTCACCGATCAGCTCAAGCCCTACGAGGTGGAGCTGTGTGTGGCCGAGGTCGGGTACCCGGAACAGGCGCCGACCTCGGTGCTGTACCGGATCACCTTCGACGGGTCGATCGTCGACGAACGCGAGTTCGTCGTGATGGGTGGCACCACCGAACCCATCGTCACCGCGCTCAAGGCCGCCTACAAGCCGGGACTCACCCTGGACGAGGCGTTGAAGGTGGCGATCGGCGCGTTGCAGGCCGGTCAGCCCGAAGCCGACAAGGACAAGCGTTCGCTCGGTGTCGCGTCGCTCGAGGTGGCCACGCTCGAGCAGGCACGTCCGCGCCGGGCGTTCCGGCGCCTGCAGGGCGCCCCGCTCGAGCAGGCCCTGGCCGGGACCACCGGCAAGAAGGTGACCGAGGCGAAGCTGCCCGAACCCGAGGACGGTTCGGACGGCTGACGCCTGGGTGAAGATCGTGATCGGGCCCGTGAACCACCTCGGTTCACGGGCCCGACCTCGTCGTGGGCACACGGTCGTTCGCTGTCCGAATCGTTGTGAACACGTATGCGAATGGGATCTCAGAGCGCCGCGCGGGTACTGGTCATGGCTGTAGTGTCGATAGTGTGCAGCGACGAATCATGGGGATCGAGACCGAGTTCGGTGTGACGTGCACCTTCCACGGTCACCGTCGGCTGTCCCCCGACGAGGTGGCCCGGTACCTGTTCCGCCGGGTGGTGTCCTGGGGCCGTAGCTCTAATGTCTTCCTTCGCAACGGTGCCAGGTTGTACCTCGACGTCGGATCGCATCCCGAGTACGCCACGGCCGAATGCGACAGCCTGGTGCAGCTGGTCACCCACGACCGGGCCGGTGAGCGGGTGCTCGAAGAGCTGCTCATCGACGCCGAACAGCGGTTGGCCGAAGAAGGCATCGGCGGCGACATCTACCTGTTCAAGAACAACACCGACTCCGCGGGCAACTCCTACGGCTGCCACGAGAACTTCCTCGTGGTGCGTGCCGGCGAGTTCTCCCGGATCTCGGATGTGCTGTTGCCGTTCCTGGTGACGCGTCAGCTCATCTGCGGCGCCGGCAAGGTGCTGCAGACGCCGAAGGCGGCCACCTTCTGCCTGTCGCAGCGTGCCGAGCACATCTGGGAGGGTGTGTCCTCGGCGACCACCCGGTCGCGCCCGATCATCAACACCCGCGACGAACCGCACGCCGACGCCGAGAAGTACCGGCGCCTGCACGTGATCGTCGGCGACTCGAACATGGCCGAACCGACGACGATGCTCAAGGTGGGCACCGCCTCGCTGGTGCTGGAGATGATCGAGGCCGGGGTGTCGTTCCGCGACTTCGCCCTCGACAACCCGATCCGCGCCATTCGCGAGGTGAGCCACGACCTCACCGGCCGCAGGCCCGTGCGGCTGGCGGGCGGACGGCAGGCCAGTGCGCTCGAGATCCAGCGTGAGTACTACGCGCGTGCCGTGGACCATTTGCGCAACCGGGACCGCGACCCGCAGATCGACGCGGTCGTCGACCTGTGGGGCCGCACTCTCGACGCGGTCGAGGCGCAGGACTTCGCCAAGGTCGACACCGAGATCGACTGGGTGATCAAGCGCAAGCTGTTCCAGCGGTACCAGGACCGGTACAGCATGGAACTGTCCGATCCCAAGATCGCCCAGCTGGACCTCGCCTACCACGACATCAAGCGTGGACGTGGGGTGTTCGACCTGCTGCAGCGTAAGGGGCTGGCGAAGCGGATCACCGAGGACGAGGCGGTGGACGCGGCGGTCGAGACGCCGCCGCAGACCACCCGGGCCAAGTTGCGGGGTGACTTCATCACCGCGGCTCAGGAGGCCGGTCGCGATTTCACTGTCGACTGGGTGCATCTGAAGCTCAACGATCAGGCGCAGCGGACAGTGTTGTGCAAGGACCCGTTCCGGTCGGTCGACGAGCGAGTCGATCGGCTGATCGCCTCGATGTAGGCGAACCCCCACAGACGGGGGGACCGACAAAACCGGTGGCGCATGGGAGCGAACGCGTAGGCGCCACCGGTTTTGTGCTGTGCGGGGAGCTGCGGTTGTCGGCGCCGCTACACCGCTGTCGGGCAGTGCCGTAGCTCAGTCGGCGACAACCGTCGCATAGGTGGTCTGTAGCCCCGCGATGAACGCTGTCAGTGCCAATTCGAAGCTGTCGTCGTCGATTTCGTCGGCGATCGCGCGGAGCAGGTGGGCCTGGTTCAGGTGGGGATAGCGGTCGCGGTAGACCTGGACATCGTCGGCGAAACCGCCGGCGAACGAGCCGACCGTCGAGCCCATCACCAGGTAGCGGGTCGCGGCGCCGATCATGGTGGCGTAGCGGGGTGGCCAGCCTGCCCCGACGAGGCCGCCGTGGACGGCGTCGGCGGCGCGCAGATTCTCGGTACGGCGGCCGGGGCCCGCGGCGAGGTACGGCACGAAGTTGGGGTGGGTGGCCAGGGCGGCTCGGTAGCTGCGGGCCCAGGCGGCCAGCGCCTCGTCCCAGGTCGCGGTGTCGAAGGCTGAGGTGTCGACACGGCTCATGATGCGGGCGGCGATGTCATCGAGCAGCTCGTCCTTGTTGGGGTAGTGGCCGTAGAGGGAGGCGGCCTGCACACCGAGTTCGGCGGCCAGCTTGCGCATGGAGACCTCGGCCAAGCCGTCGCGGTCGATCAAGGCCAGCGCGGCCTCGCGGATGCGCTCGCGGCTCAACAGCGGTACGCGCGGCCTGGCCAATGCGCCTTCCTCTCCTGCGGAAACTCCTCGGGACACGAACCGTATCACCGCGGGCGGAGAACACCTCTTGATTAACCGAACGCCGTTAGGATACGGTGCCGGAGTAAACCTAACGCTGTTTGGTTCAGGAGTGTCCCGTGGATTTCCAACTCTCGTCGGCGCACAGTGATCTGCGCGATCTCGCCCGCAGCTGGGTGGACAAGGAGGTCGTGCCGCATGCGACGCGGTGGGACCGGGAGGAATCGGTCGACCCGGCGATCGTGGGCAAACTCGGGGCGATGGGGTTCCTCGGCATCGGGATCGACGAGGAATTCGGTGGGTCCGGCGGCGACATGCTCGCCTACTGCGTGCTGCTCGAGGAACTGGGTCGCGGTGACAGCGCGGTGCGCGGCATCGTGTCGGTCTCGCTCGGCCTGGTCGGCAAGTCGATCGCGGCCTACGGCACCGAGGAGCAGAAGCGCCGGTTCCTGCCGTCGCTGTGCGAGGGTGAGCGTCTCGGCTGTTTCGCGCTGACCGAGCCGGGCACCGGCTCCGACGCGGCGGGGCTGATAACCCGGGCGACCCGCGAGGGCGACGACTGGGTCATCTCCGGTACCAAGATCTTCATCACCAACGGCACCTGGGCCGACATCGCCCTGGTGTTCGCCCGCACCGGCGGTCCGGGTCCGAAGGGGATCACCGCGTTCCTCGTGCCCACCGACGCGCCGGGTTTCGGCCGGACCGAGATCAAGGGCAAACTCGGGCTGCGTGGCCAGGCCACCGCCGAACTCGTCCTCGACGGCGTGCGTGTCTCCGACGCGAATCGGTTGGGAGAACTCGGCCAGGGTTTCCGTATCGCGATGGGCGCGCTGGACAAGGGCCGCATCGGCGTCGCCGCCGGGTGCGTGGGTGTGGCGCGGGCCTGCCTGGAGGCGTCGGTGCGTTACGCCGGTGAACGCGAGCAGTTCGGCAAACCGATCGCGGGCTACCAACTCGTCCAGGAACTGCTGGCCGACATCGCGGTGGAAACCGAGGCCGCGCGTTTGCTCGCCTGGCGCGCGGCCGACCTCGTCGACCGGGGTGAGTCGTTCGGTACCGCCGCCTCGATGGCGAAGCTGTTCGCCTCCGAAGCCGCGGTGAAAGCCGCGAACAACGCCATCCAGGTGTTCGGCGGGTACGGCTACATCGACGAATACCCCGTCGCCAAGTATCTGCGCGACGCCCGCGTGCTCACCCTCTACGAGGGCACGACCCAGATCCAGAAACTGCTCATCGGCCGCGCCCTCACCGGCGTGAACGCCATTGTCTGACACAGGAGTACGACTCATGCCCTCGAGAACTGCCTTCGTGACCGGGGCCGCGCGCGGTATCGGCGCGGCGACCGCGGCGCGCCTGGCCGAGGACGGCTGCGCGGTGGCCGTGGTCGACCTCGACCCCGCCGCCGCGATGGAGGCCGCCGGAAAGATCAACGCCGCAGGTGGCACCGCGATCGGTATCGGCTGCGATGTGTCCGACGAGACCCAGGTCGCCGACGCGGTGGCCCGCACCCTCGCCGATCTCGGGTCCCTCGATGTGCTGGTGAACAACGCGGGCGTGCTGCGCGACAACCTGCTGTTCAAGATGTCGGTCGATGACTGGGACACCGTCATGTCCGTGCACCTGCGCGGCGCGTTCCTGTGCAGCCGGGCGGCGCAGAAACACATGGTGGACAACCGAAGTGGGGCCATCGTCAACACCTCGAGTGTGTCGGCGCTCGGCAATCGCGGCCAGGCCAACTACGCCGCCGCCAAGGCAGGTATCCAGGGACTCACCCGGACGCTGGCGATGGAACTCGGCCCGTTCGGTATCCGGGTCAACGCGGTGGCGCCGGGCTTCATCGCCACCGAGATGACCGCGGCCACCGCCGAACGGATGGGTGTGAGCGCCGCGGACTTGCAGGCGAAGACCGCCGAGATCACCCCGTTGCGGCGCGTCGGCACCCCCGCCGACATCGCGAACGTGGTCGCGTTCCTGGCCTCCGACGACGCTGGATTCGTCACCGGGCAAACCCTGTACGTCGACGGCGGACGCCGTCTCTGAATCGCGGAGATCATCATGCAGCGAACAGTTTTCACCGACGAGCACGAAGCGTTTCGTAAGACGGTGCGCGCGTTCGTCGAGTCGCGGGTCGTGCCCGTGTACGACCAGTGGTACGAGGCGGGCATCGTGCCGCGCGAGTTCTATCGCGAGCTTGCCGAGCTGGGTGTTTTCGGGATCGAAGTGCCCGAGGAATACGGTGGCGCCGGTATCGAATCGTTCAAGTTCCAGGCCGTTCTGCTCGAGGAAACGGCCCGTGCGGGTGTGTCTTTCGGTGGCTCGGGTGTGCACGTGGGGCTGTGCCTGCCCTACCTGAAGAACCTTGCCACCGAGGAACAGAAGCACCGCTGGTTGCCGGGTTTCGTGTCGGGCGAGATCATGTTCGCCATCGCCATGACCGAACCGGGCACCGGCTCCGACCTCGCCGGAATGCGCACGACCGCCCAGTTGTCCGAGGACGGTACGCATTACGTGCTCAATGGCGCGAAGACGTTCATCACCGGCGGGGTACACGCCGACCGCGTGATCGTCTGCGCGCGCACCGCGCCGCCCTCGGATACCGATCGCAGACACGGGATCTCACTGTTCGCGGTGGACACGACCTCGCCGGGGTACGCGGTCGGGCGCAAACTGGACAAGCTCGGGCTGAAGGTGTCCGACACGGCGGAACTGTCCTTCACCGATGTACGGGTGCCGGTGTCGGATCTGCTGGGTGAGCCGCACCAGGGGTTCGGTTATCTGGGGCAGAACCTGCCCCAGGAGCGGCTGTCGATCGCGCTCGGTGCCTACGCGCAGGCGAAGGCGGCGATCCGGTTCGCCCTCGAATACACCAGGGACCGCAAGGTTTTCGGTCAGCCGGTGGCGCAGTTCCAGAACACCAAGTTCGAGCTGGCCGCCTGCCAGGCCGAGGTCGACGCGGCCGAAGCGGTGGTGGACCGGGCCCTCGACGCGCTCGACAGCGGCGAGCTCACCCCCGCCGACGCCGCGTCGGCCAAACTGTTCTGCACCGAGGTGGCCTCGCGGGTGATCGACCGCTGTCTCCAACTGCACGGCGGCTACGGCTACATCACCGAATACCCGGTTGCGCGCTTGTACGCCGACAACCGGGTGAACCGGATCTACGGCGGCACCAGCGAGGTGATGAAGATGATCATCGCCAAGAACATGGGTCTGTGATGGCCACCGCGTACCTGGTCGACGGTGTGCGAACTCCCTTCGGCCGCTACGGTGGCGCACTGGCCGAGGTGCGGCCCGACGACCTGGCCGCCCACGTGATTTCTGCTCTGGTGCAACGGTTACCGGCTGTGGACTGGGCAGCCGTCGACGATGTGGTGTTCGGCTGCGCCAATCAGGCGGGTGAGGACAACCGCAACGTCGCGCGGATGGCGGCGCTGCTGGCCGGCCTGCCGGTCGGCGTGCCGGGCGTCACCGTGAACCGTCTGTGCGCCTCGGGGCTGGATGCGGTGGGGTACGCGGCACGCGCGATCCGGGCCGGAGATGCCGACCTCGTGATCGCCGGCGGGGTCGAGTCCATGACGCGGGCACCCTATGTGCTGCCCAAAAGCGCCGCGGCGTGGGATCGCTCGACCCAGCTGGCCGACACCACCCTCGGCTGGCGGCTGGTGAATCCGCGCCTGCACGAGCGGTACGGCACCGACACCATGCCCGAGACGGCCCAGCACGTCGCCGACGAGCACGGCGTTTCCCGCGCCGATCAGGACGCCTTCGCCCTGCGCTCGCAGCAGCGGGCGGCGACCGCGATGGCGCGCGGGCGCCTCACCTGCGAGATCACACCGGTCCCGGTCGCGCAGCGTCGGGGCGAACCGGTCGTCGTCGAGCGCGACGAACATCCTCGCGAGACCAGCGCCGACAAGCTCGCCGCCCTGCCACCGGTGGTGGCGGGGGGTTCGATCACCGCGGGCAACTCCTCGGGCATCAACGACGGTGCCGCGGCGGTCCTGCTCGCCTCCGAAGCCGCCGTACACCGCTACGGTCTCACCCCGCTCGCCCGCGTAGGTGCGGTCGCGGCGGCGGGCGTGCCGCCGCGCACGATGGGCATCGGGCCGGTTCCGGCGGTCGGCAAGCTACTCGCGAGAACGGGTCTCGGCATCGGTGACGTCGACGTGATCGAGCTGAACGAGGCCTTCGCCGCCCAGGCGCTCGCGGTGGTGCGGGCGCTCGGTCTGCCCGACGACGCCGAGCACATCAACCCGAACGGCGGGGCGATCGCCCTCGGCCATCCGCTCGGGGCAAGCGGTGCCCGGCTGGCACTCACCGCGGCGATCGAACTGGCCGAACGCGACGCGCACCACGCGATCGCCACCCTGTGCGTCGGCGTGGGCCAAGGTCTGGCCGTCCACCTGCACCGGTGACCGGCCCGCACAACCGCCGGTCGTGTCGCCTCCGATCGCGCCTGCGGCACGACCGCACCCGGGCGATACGTCCCGGCCGCCACGCCCTGCTGCCCGACCCGCGTGGCACCGCCCTGAGCGGCCTCGATATCGGCCACCGTCGTGCAACCCGACGGCCCAACCCAGCCCCACCCGCAATCCATGACGATCCCGACCCGGTCGGAGTTGTTTCTCGCCCATCACCGCAACAACGTCCGCTCGCACCAGCGGGTTCGGACAACACCTCGCCGACGCCGTCGAACCAAGGAGCACCCGTGAACGCCACCCTCTCCCTGGCGAGCATCCTCGCCGAACCCGCCCGCCGCCGCCCCGAGCATCTCGCCCTGATCGAGGGCGAACACCGCATCACCTTCGCCGATCTGTGGCGGCAAGCCCGTGCGCAGGCCGCCGCGCTGATCGCGCGTGGTGTGAAACCCGGTGACCGGGTGGCGCTGCTGTGCCCGAACACCGCCGATTCCCGCGTGCCTACTTCGCCGTGCTGGCCGCGGGTGCGACGGTGGTGCCGGTGCATCTGCTGCTCACCGCGCCGGAGATGGAATACGTCCTGCGCGACAGCGGCGCCCGCCTGCTGATCTGTCACCCGATGGTCGCGCAGACCGGTGGCGAGGCCGCGCGGGCCGCCGGAATCGAGGTGGTGGCGCCGCAAGACCTTGTCGGCGAGCCGATCCCGAATTTCGTCGCGCGTGGGCCACTCGACACGGCTGTGGTGTTCTACACCAGCGGAACCACCGGCACCCCGAAAGGCGCCGAGCTGAGCCATCTCAACATGGTCATGTGCGCGACGGTGAACACCTTCGACGCCAACGAGATCCACCGCGACGACATCGCCCTCGGCGCCTTGCCGCTGTTCCATGTGTTCGGGCAGACCGTGTCGATGAACTCGCACTGGCGCGTCGGCGGCACCCTGGTGCTGATGCCGAGATTCGACGCCGCGCAGGCGATCGCGTTGATGACGGCCGAACGGGTCAACCTCTTCCACGGGGTGCCGACCATGTACCTGTCGCTGATCGAGGCCGCCGCGACCGCGACCGGTCTCCCCGCGCTGAAGCTCTGTGTCAGCGGCGGTGCCGCACTGCCGGTGTCCGTGCTAGAGGAGTTCGAACGGATCTTCCAGGCACCCGTGCTCGAAGGGTACGGCCTGTCGGAGACCTCGCCGACGGCCGCGGTGAATCAGCCGGTGTACGGCACCGAGGCAGGCACCGTCGGGCACCCGGTATGGGGTGTCGACGTGGAGATCGCCGACCCGGACATCGCCGACCGCATCGAGCTGCTGCCGGCCGGCGAGGTCGGGGAAGTGGTGGTCCGCGGACACAACGTGTTCAGCGGCTACACCGGCAAGCCCGAGGCGACCGCCGCCGCCGTGATCGACGGCTGGTTCCGCACCGGCGACCTCGGCACCAGCGACGAGACCGGCCGCATCCGCATCGTCGACCGGATCAAGGAGATGATCCTGCGCGGCGGTTTCAACGTGTACCCGACGGAGGTCGAGGCAGCACTGATGCGGCATCCACGCATCGCCCAGGTGGCGGTCATCGGGGTGCCCGACGAGCACTACGGCGAGGAGATCGTCGCCGTGGTCGTGCCCGATGGCGAGGTGAGCGAGCAGGAGGTGATCGACTTCGCCAGATCCCGGGTCGCCAAGTACAAATACCCGCGTCGCGTCGAGTTCGTCACCGAACTCCCGCTGGGGCCGACGCACAAAGTGCTCAAGCGGGAACTGCGGCAGCGTTTCGGCTCCGGAGAATGAGCGACGCCACGTAGATTCGGCGCGATCGCCCGGCGGCCCTTGCGTTTCCGGGTGAGATCCGGGCCGGTGGCGAGAAGCCGTTTGTCGTGCCACGCTCGGAGGACAGGTACTTCTCGCCATCGATGCAGGAGGTATGGATGAAGCTGGCCGCCGTCACGATCGACTGTCCCGACCCGGATGCGCTCGCCGAGTTCTACGCGCGGGCCACCGGCTTCGAGCGCAGCCCCGACTCCGATCCCGAGTACATCGAGCTGACCGGCCCGAACGGAGTGTCACTCGGCTTCGAGCGCGTCGCCGACTACCGCCCACCGCAGTGGCCGGGACAGCAGACACCCCAGCAGTGCCACCTCGATTTCGCGGTCCCGGACCTCGACGAAGGCGAAGCCCGGCTGCTGACGCTCGGCGCCACCAAAGCCGAGGTGCAACCGGAACCGGATCGCTGGCGTGTCCTCATCGATCCGGCGGGGCACCCGTTCTGCTTGGTGATCGACGGCGCCTGAGGCCGGTCGACGGCAATCGTGCGCCGACGCGCGAGCCGACGCCCTCGACCATTACCCTCTAACGGGTGGCGATATCCAAGGTCGAGCGGCTGATGAATCTGGTCATCGCGCTGTTGTCGACCCGGCAGTTCCTGAGCGCGGAACGTATCCGTGACAGCGTGGCAGGTTACGAGGAGTCCGCGACCGACGAGGCGTTCAGCCGGATGTTCGAGCGCGACAAGAACGAACTCCGCGACCTCGGCATCCCGCTGGAAGTAGGTCCGGTGGGTCGCTTCTCGACGCTGGAGGGCTACCGGATCAATCGCGATGCCTACGAACTGCCCGATATCGACCTGTCCAGCGAGGAAGCCGCCGCCGTCGCCGTCGCCGTGCAGATGTGGGCGTCGCCGGAACTGGCCGGTGCCGCCGAAGGCGCATTGCTGAAGTTGCGGGCGGCCGGCGTCACCGTGGAGACCGACAACGTTGGCGTCTCGGTGCCCGCGGTGCCCGCCCGCACGCGAGGCTCCGAACCGGTACTGCGCGAACTGCTCGCCGCCATCGACGCGGGACAGGCGGTGCGGTTCGGGCACCACAGCGCCGTCACCGACCCGTTCGTCACCCGCGATGTCGAACCGTGGGGTGTCGTCACCCGCCACGGTCGCTGGTACCTGGTCGGCCACGACCGGGAACGCGACGCGGTGCGCACGTTCCGGCTCTCGCGGATCGGGGGCGAGGTGAAGGCGTACGGGCCGGTCAACGCGGTACACAAACCAGCCGACGCCGACCTGCGCGCCATCGTCGACCGGGTCACCGGCGACGCGCCCGTCACCGGGACGGCCACCGTGTGGGTCGCCAAGGGTCGCGGCCGCGAACTGCGCCGCATCGGCACCGAGGTCGACACCCGTGACCTCGGCGGCCGCCCGGGCTCGGTGCTCGAGGTCCCGGTGCGCTCACGCGACTGGGTGGCCCGGCTCATCACCGGTCTCGGCCCCGATGTGCTGGTGCTCGATCCACCGGAATTGCGCGCCGACGTGATGAACCGGCTACGGTCGGTACTGGACCACACGGAGGTGACATCGTGAGTTCGCGCCTGTCCCTACGACTTTCACGCCTGCTGAACATGGTGCCCTACCTGCTCGCGCACCCCGGCATCAGCGCCGCCGAGGCCGCGGCCGAGCTGGGCGTCACCACCAAGCAGCTGATGAGCGACCTCAACCAGCTGTGGATGTGCGGGCTGCCCGGCTACGGCCCCGGCGACCTCATCGACCTGTCGTTCTCCGAGGAGAGCATCGAGGTCACCTTCTCGGCCGGCATCGAACGCCCGCTGCGCCTGACCTCCACCGAGGCCACCGCACTGCTGGTGGCGCTGCGCTCGATCGTCGAGATGCCGGGCATGGTCGACCCGACCGCCGCGCACGCCGCGATCGCCAAGATCGAATCCGCCATCGCGGGCGGCGATGTCAGTCGCCCACCCGCGCAGGTGCCCGTCGAACGCCCGGTGGTGGCCACCGTGCGCGCCGCCCTCGCCGACGCGCACGCACTGCGCCTGGTCTACTACTCGGCCAGCCGCGACGAGGTCTCCGAACGCGTCGTCGACCCGATCAGGGTCGTGCTCGTCGACAACAACAGCTACCTGCAGGCCTGGTGCCGCCAGGCCGAAGGCGTCCGGCTGTTCCGGTTCGACCGCATCGAGGACGCCACCGAACTCGACGAACCGGCCCGCCCACCGAGCCACGCCGCCGCCGACGCCGCCGCGCTCGACCTGTTCCAGGACGACCCCGACGTTCCGCTCGCCCGCTTACGCATCCGCGCGGACTACGCCTGGGTGCTCGACCAGTACCCGATGCACCGCATCCGGTCGCGCCCCGACGGCAGCATCGAAGCGGGCATGCGGTTCGCCTCGGCCGACTGGATGGCACGGCTGCTGCTCGGGTTCGGCACCGGCGTGAGTGTGCTCGGACCGCCCGAACTGGTCTCGGCGGTGCGTGAGCGCGCCGATGCCGCCCTGGCCGCCTACGCGGCGGCCGGACTGCTGGGGGAGACCGAACCCGCGTGAGTCAGCGAGTCCTCGTCCTCGGCGCGGGTAGCGTCGGGGTTTTCGTCGGTGGTCAGCTGGCCGCGGCGGGTATGGAAGTCATCTTCGTCGGACGCCAGCGGGTCCTCGACGACATCGCCGAACACGGTCTGCGCCTGACCGACCTCGACGGCGGCGCCACCGAAGTCGGCCCCGACCGGTTCGGGCTGGCGCTCGCCCCCGACGAACCCGAACGCGCCGACCTCGTCCTGGTCACCGTCAAATCCGCCGACACGGCCGCCGCCGCGCGCGCCGTCGCGGGGCGATTACGCCCGGGCACCCCGGTGGTGAGCCTGCAGAACGGCATCGGCAACGACACCGTCATCCGCGAGATCCTGCCCACCAGTGTGGTCCTGGCGGGCATGGTGATGTTCAACGTGGTGCACCGGGGCGAGGGCCGGTTCCACCGGGCCAGCGACGGTGTCGTCGCCGTCCAGGACGACCCGGTCGTCGGCCGGTTCGCCGACCGCTTCCGCGAGGCGGGCCTGCCGCTACGCCGCCACCGCGACCTGCGGCCCGTCCAGTGGGCCAAGCTTCTGCTCAACCTCAACAACCCGATCAACGCGCTGTCGGGCAGGCCGCTGCGCGAGGAACTGGCCGACCGCGACTACCGGCGTTGCCTCGCCCTCACCCAGTCCGAAGCCCTCGCGGTGATGAACACTGCGCGAATTCGGCCCGCTCAGCTCACCCCGGTGCCACCGGAGCTGATGGTGCATCTGCTGCGCGTTCCCGACTCGCTGTTCCGGCGGGTGTTCGGCCGGGTCCTCGCCATCGACCCGGTGGCGCGGTCATCGATGGCCGACGACCTGGCACGTGGCAAACGCACCGAAATCGCTTGGCTGTGTGGGGAAATCGTGCGCCTCGGCGAGATGGTCGGACGGCCGACACCGGTCAACCGCAGGCTCGTGGAACTGATCCGGGCCGCCGAATCCGGCGACGAACGACGCTTCAGCGGCAGCCGCCTGTTCGCCGAACTGACCGCCGCCGCACGCGCCGTCGCCCGTTGAACGGGTGGCGAACACCTCCACGGGCGCGGGTCCACGAAACTCCGCGCACAGGTAGCATCGGTAATCACCACAGTCTTTGGAGGTAACTCATAATGGGAACGTTCAGCTGGTCGCACCTGCTGATCATCGCGCTGCTGTTCGTCCTGCTCTTCGGTGCGAAGCGGCTGCCGGACGCGGCGCGCGGTCTCGGCCGGTCGCTGCGGATCTTCAAGAGCGAGGTCGGGCAGATGCAGGCCGAGTCCTCGGCCACGACCACCGCGCCCACCGATGCGGCGCCACAGCAGCAGCTGCCCGCCTCGGCTCCGCAGGTCCAGGCCACTCCGGTCGCGCAGCCGCAGCCGCAGCACAAGACGCTCTGACCCACGCATTCACCCCGGGGCGGTAGCGGCCGCTCCGGGGCGCCGTGCTGTTTGCCGAGCATCCGCCGAACCGAGGGTTAGAGGCCACACCAACCATGCGCATCCCGTTCGATCCACGGCGCAGCAAGCGCAGGACGAATCCCGACGGCACCATGTCGTTGGTCGAGCACCTGCAGGAGCTGCGCACCCGGTTGCTGCTCGCCCTCGCCGCTATCGCGGTCACCACCCTGCTCGGCTTCTTCTGGTACGCCACCCCGCTGTTCGGGCTCGACAGCCTCGGCGAGATCCTGCGCGGCCCCTACTGTGAGCTGCCCGCTTCCGCCCGCGCCACCCTCACGCCCGACGGCGCCTGCCGACTGCTCGCGACCGGGCCGTTCGAACAGTTCATGCTCCGCCTGAAGGTCGGTTTCACCGCCGGTGTGGTGCTGGCCGCGCCGTTCTGGCTGTATCAGCTGTGGGCGTTCATCACCCCCGGCCTCTACGCCAAGGAACGCCGGTACGCCTTCGGATTCGTCGGTGCGGGATCGGTGCTGTTCGTCACCGGTGCCGTGCTCGCCTACGTCGTCGTGTCGCACGCCCTGTCGTTCCTGCTCACCATCGGTGACAACGTGCAGATCACCGCGCTGAGCGGTACGCAGTACTTCGGGTTCATCATCCAGCTGCTCATCATCTTCGGTGTCAGCTTCGAGACGCCGCTGATCGTCATCGGGCTCAACCTCGTGGGTGTGCTGCCGTACGCGAAGCTCAAGGCGTGGCGGCGCGGCATCGTGTTCGGCCTGTTCGTCTTCGCCGCGATCGTCACCCCGCAGGACCCGTTCTCGATGCTCGCGCTCGCGCTGGCACTGACCGTGCTGTTCGAGCTGGCTGTGCAGTTCGCCCGGTTCAACGACGCGCGCCGGGCCAGGCGTGCGGCCGCCGACGGCCTGGCCGGGCTGTCCGACGACGAGGCGTCACCGCTCGGCACCCCCGATCCGGTCGCGCCGAGCGGACCCGTCGAGGACGCACGGAAAACAGAGCGACCGGTGTCGGACTACTCCGATACGCTCTGAGATGTGACCGATTCTCCCGCGCGGACCAGCGAGTTGGCGCAGTTCGCCAGCGAAATCTCGTTCGACCTCGACCCCTTCCAGCGCACCGCGTGCGAGGCCTTGGAAGAGGGGCACAGCGTGCTGGTCTGCGCGCCCACCGGTGCGGGTAAGACCATCGTCGGCGAGTTCGCCGTGCACCTGGCGCTCGCCTCCGGCGGCAAGTGCTTCTACACCACGCCGATCAAGGCGCTCTCGAACCAGAAGTTCGCCGACCTCACCGCCCGCTACGGTCGCGACAGCGTCGGCCTGCTCACCGGCGACCAGTCCATCAACCCCGACGCGCCCGTGGTCGTGATGACCACCGAGGTGCTGCGCAACATGCTCTACGCCTCCTCCGACGCGCTGCGCGGACTGTCGTACGTCGTCATGGACGAGGTGCACTACCTGGCCGACCGGTTCCGCGGCGCGGTGTGGGAGGAAGTGATCCTGCATCTGTCGCCCGATGTGCGGCTGGTCAGCCTGTCGGCGACGGTGTCGAACGCCGAGGAGTTCGGCGCGTGGATGGAGACCGTGCGCGGCGACACCGCGGTGGTGGTCGACGAGACGCGGCCGGTGCCGCTGTGGCAGCACGTGATGGTCGGCAGGCGGATGTTCGACCTGTTCGATACGAAATCCAGCGATCAGAAGGTCGTCGTCGACGAGGACCTGGTCCGGTTCATCCGGCAGCGCGAGGCCAGTGACCGCATGCACGGGTACGGCGGTCCGCGCGGCCGCGGCGCCCGTGGCAATTTCCGGCCGTTGCCGCGCCCGGAGGTGCTGGCCCGCCTCGACGAGGAAGGGCTGCTGCCCGCCATCACCTTCATCTTCAGCCGGGCAGGCTGCGACGGCGCGCTGGCCCAGTGCCTGCGTGCCCGGCTCGATCTGAGCAGGCCGGGCGACGCCGAGGTCGTCGACGAGATCATCGAGAAACACACCGGCGACCTGCCCAAGGCCGATCTCGAGGTGCTCGGGTACTGGGAATGGCGCGAGGCGCTGCAGCGCGGGCTCGCCGCCCACCACGCGGGCATGCTGCCCGCCTTCCGGCACACGGTGGAGGAACTGTTCGTCAAGGGCCTCGTGCGGGCCGTGTTCGCCACCGAGACCCTTGCCCTCGGCATCAACATGCCCGCCCGCACGGTGGTGCTCGAGCGCCTGGTGAAGTTCAACGGCGAGACGCACGCCGAACTCACCCCCGGCGAGTACACCCAGCTCACCGGTCGCGCGGGCAGGCGCGGTATCGATGTCGAAGGCCACGCGGTGGTGCTGTGGCAGCCGGAGGTCGACACCAGCGCGGTCGCCGGTCTGGCTTCTACCCGCACCTACCCGCTGCGCAGTTCCTTCCGGCCCGGCTACAACATGTCGATCAACCTGATCGACCGGATGGGCGCCGAAGATGCCCGCAACCTGCTGGAACGGTCCTTCGCCCAGTTCCAGGCCGACCGCTCGGTGGTCGGGCTGGTGCGCGGTATCGAGAAGAACCAGGGCGCGTTGCGCAAGCTGGAGAGCCAGCTCGGTGGCGTCGACGGTGACTTCATGGAGTACCTGTCGCTGCGGGACCGGATCAAGCAGCGCGAGCGCGACATCCAGCAGCAGGGCCGGGCCGACCGGCGCGGCGCCGCCGTGCGCGCGCTGATCGAACTGCGGCGCGGCGATGTGGTCGCGATCCCGTCGGGCAAGCGTGCGGGGCTCGCGGTGATCCTCGAACCCGATCAGACCCCCGGCGATCCACGACCCCTGGTGTTGACCGAAGACCATTGGGCCGGAAGGATTTCCGCCGCCGACTTCCCGGTCCCCGCCGAACCCCTCGGGCACATGCGGTTGCCGCGCCGGGTCGACCACCGCACCGCCCGCATCCGCCGCGACCTCGCCTCGGCGCTGCGCGGAACCGGCATCTCGGCGCCCGGCCGTGGCAGGCGCAGGCGCAACGATCACGCCCGCGCGGGCGAGGACCGTCAGCTGGCCACCCTGCGCCGCAGCCTGCGCGCCCACCCCGCGCACAGCAGGCCCGACCGCGAACAGCTCAGCCGCATCGGTGAGCGCTACGCGCGGCTGGCCCGCGAGACCGAGTCGATGCGCCAGAAGGTTGCCGCGACGACGAATTCCCTCGCGCGCACCTTCGACCGCATCGTCGGCCTGCTCGAGGAACGCGGTTTCGTCGAGCACGGTGAAGTGACGCCCGACGGCAGGCGGCTGGCCCGCATCTACGCCGAAAGCGACCTGGTCGTCGCGGAATGCCTGCGGCAGGGGCTGTGGCGCGGACTCGGTCCGGCCGAGCTCGCCGGAGTGGTGTCCGCGCTGGTGTACGAATCGCGGCAGGAGTCCGGCTTGCTCACCGCGCACGGCCCGACCGACCCCATCCGGCGTGCGGTCGCCGCGACCATCGAGGTGTGGGGGCAGTTGCGTGCCGACGAGGCGAGGCACAAGCTGCCGCCCACCCGCGAACCCGACCTCGGATTCGTGAACGGCGTGTACAAGTGGGCGCGCGGTGACGCGTTGGCCGAGGCGTTGCTGGCCAGCGGCGATCAGAGCAGCGTGATGTCGGCGGGCGACTTCGTGCGCTGGTGCAGGCAGGTGATCGACCTGCTCGACCAGATCCACAACACCGCCGACGACACCGAGATCGCGAGCACCGCGGCCAAAGCCGTGCGTGCCGTCCGACGGGGTGTCGTCGCGGTGGACGCCGCGTAGATGTTTCGTCTGTGATTTGATTTCCTGGCGTAGCCGGCCTGGCGCGGGGGGCTACCGTGTGTACAACTATGCGAGTGGAGGCGAGTGGATGAGCGGCCCGTACGGACCGAACGGCCCAGGGGAGGGGAGCAACGATCCCACCCAGCACTGGGGGGGTCAGCAGGGGGCCGGTGGCGCCGGTCCCACCCAGCACTGGGGTGGTGCGGCACAGCCGCCGCAGCAGCCGCCCCAGGGCGCCCAGCCGACCCAGCAGTGGGGTGACCCCAACGCCGGACAGCAACCGCAGCAGCAGTGGGGCCAGCCCCAGCAGCCGCAGCAACCGCAGCAGCAGTGGGGTCAGCCGCAGCAACCCCAGCAGCCGCAGCAGTGGGGCCAGCCGCAGCCGCAGCAGCCGACGGGTCCGCAGCAGCAGTGGGGACAGACCCAGCCGCCGCCGCAGGACTGGAACGCGCAGCAGCCCGCAGGCGCCCAGCAGTGGGGCCAGCAGCCGCAGCAGCAGTGGGGTCAGCAGCCGCAGCAGGGTCCCGGGGGCAAGGGTAAGGGCAAGGGCCTGATCATCGGCCTCGTCGTGGCCGGCGTGCTGGTGATCGCCGCCGTGGTCGGCCTGCTGCTCGTCGTGTTCTCGGCCGACGAGCTCGACCAGTCGGCGGTGCAGGACGGTGTCTCCTCGGTGCTCACCGGCTCCTACGGCATCGCGGATGTCTCCGATGTGTCGTGCCCGTCGGGTCAGAAGGTCGAGGTCGACGCGACCTTCACCTGTGACCTGAAGGTCAGCGGTGAGGACAAGAAGGTCACCGTGAAGATCACGAAGGAAGACGGCACCTACGAGGTCGGCCGCCCCAACTAGGCTGTCGTACCGCGGTTTTCAGCCTACCGCCAGGTGGTTTCCGGGCCGCCCGCACTGCATGCGGGCGGCCCGGCGTCGTTCACGCTGTGTGCGCGGCGGCCAGCGCCGTGATCAGCCGGGTGATCGGGCTCTCGGCGTTGTAGGCGGCCGCGAGTTCGCGCAGCCGCTCCGGGTCGGCGGGAACCGAGGGCAGGGCGTCGGGCCCCGACAGCTCGACATCGGCATCGCAGACCACCCGGACCACCGGTGCAGCGGCCTTCAGATAGTCCTGTGCGGCAACGAGTTTGGCCCGTACGCCCTTGGCGAGATCGGAAGCGGGATCGTCGACGGCGGCCATCAGGGCGTCGAGGGAGCCGAACCGGGAGATGAGCTGGGCGGCGGATTTGTCGCCGATGCCCGCCACCCCCGGCAACCCGTCGGAGGCGTCGCCACGCAAGGTGGCCATATCGGCGTAGGCGGGCCCCGCGTTGACCACGGGCACACCGTATTTCGCGGACACCTCGGCGGGCCCGTACAGCTCGGCCTTGGCCAGGCCACGGCCCGCGTAGAGCACCCGCACCGGCGGTGCCGGGTCGTCGCGGACCAGTTGCAGCAGGTCGCGGTCGCCGCTGACGACCACCACGGAATCGGTGCGCTCGCGGTGGGCGAGAGTGCCGAGGACGTCGTCGGCTTCGAGCCCCTCGGCGCCGCCGGTGGCGATCCCGGCCGCCGCGAGCACGTCCAGGATCATCGGCACCTGCGGGGTGAGGGTGTCGGGAACCTCCTCGGCGCCGGGCGCCGCCGTGCTGCTGGTGTCGAGGCGGTGCGCCTTGTACGACGGCACGAGCGCCACCCGGAACGGCGGGCGCCAGTCCAGGTCCAGCCCGACGACGAGCCTGCTCGGCCGGTGTTTGGTGATCAGCGAGGCGACCATGTCGGTGAAGCCGCGCACCGCGTTCACCGAGCGGCCGTCGGCGCCGCGCAGCTTGTCGGGGATCGCGTAGTAGGCGCGGAACCAGAGGCTGGCGCCGTCGAGAATCAACAGGGGTCCACGGGTGCTCTCGGCAACGGTCACCCGGTGATTGTGCCTTGTGGCTCCGACAGGTGAGCACCATCGGCACCGCATCGGCCGTCGCGCGGCGGCTGTGTGGTGCGTTCGCCCGAGATCGCACGTCGTCCGGGCGAATCTGTGTGTCACGCGGCGCGGCGGGTAACGTCGGAGACTATGAGCGCGCACACGAATGCCAGGTTCGCGGCGGATGTCTACGGTCAGCGGCTGGAGCGGGCGGTGGAATTGATGCGGGCGGCGCATCTGGACGCCCTGCTCATCACCCCCGGCCCCGACCTGCGGTACCTCGTCGGTTCCGATGCCGAATCGTTCGAACGGCTCACCTGCCTGGTGATCACCGCCGACGGCGCGACACCGTCGATCATCGTGCCGAAGCTCGAACTCGCCGCGCTCGACGGCTCGGCGGCCGGGGAACTCGGTCTGCGGATCCTCGACTGGGTCGACGGCGTCGACCCGTACCAGCTCGTTCGTTCCACCCTGCACGCCGGTTCACGCATCGCCGTCGCCGACGCCATGCCCGCCCTGCACCTGATTCCGCTGGCCGAGCAGACCACGGGACTGCCGTCCTCGGCCACTCCCGTGCTGCGCCAGTCGCGGATGATCAAGGACGAGGCCGAGATCGACGCCTTACGCCGTGCGGGCGCCGCGATCGACCGCGTGCACGCCCGGATGGGCGAGTTCCTGCGGGCGGGCCGCACCGAGGCCGAGGTGTATGCCGACATCGAGGCGGCGATCGTCGAGGAGGGGCACACCGAGGCGGAGTTCGTCATCGTCGGTAGCGGCCCGAACGGTGCCATCCCACACCACCTCTTCTCCGACCGTGTCATCGAGCAGGGCGACGTGGTGGTGATCGATATCGGCGGACCGGTGACGCCCGGCTACTACTCCGATTCCACCCGCACCTATGTGCTCGGCGAGCCGCGGAAGCAGGTCGCCGAGCGGATGGCGTTGCTCGAGGCGGCGCAGGCGGCGGCGGTGGCCGCCGTGCGACCCGGGGTCACCGCCGAATCCATCGACGCCGCCGCCCGCACCGTGCTGGCCGACGCGGGTCTGGGCGATGCGTTCGTGCATCGCACCGGGCACGGCATCGGCTTGTCGGTGCACGAGGAGCCCTACATCGTGGCGGGCAACGACCTGGTACTCGAACCGGGCATGGCGTTCAGCATCGAACCGGGCATCTACTTCCCCGGGCAGTGGGGCGCGCGCATCGAGGACATCGTGGTCGTCACCGAGGACGGCGTCGAGTCCATGAACCAGCGCCCGCACGGCCTGACCGTGTTGTAAACGGCCACAAGCTATTTGAGCGTGCTCGACGACAGCACCCGGCGCACCTGGATCGCGACGACCACCCGCGTCGGATTCTCGCGCGGCACACGGTAGCGCTCGGTGTAGCGGCGCACGGCCTCGGCGACGTCGTCGGCGTCGGTCAGCACGGTGGCCGGCCCCTCGAGGGTGAGCCACCGCGCGCCGTCGACCTGGCTGACGGCCGCGTACCCACCCCGCGCGGCATTACGGGCCTTCACCGACGCGCCATCGGTGATCACCCGCGCGATGCCGCTGTCCGCGTCCCAGGTGAACCCGACGGCGACGACATGCGGTGTGCCGTCCGCCCGCAGGGTGGTGAGGGTGGCCAGGTGCCGCTCGGCGACGAACGCGAGGGCGGCAGGGGAGAGCTGTGTGGTCGCGGTGGGCATGTGCTCGACGCTAGTCCGTCACCACGCGCGCCCGGTCGGCGGGCGCTACACCCACAGCGGCAGCCGACCGGCCGAGCTCAGGCAGCGCCGAGCGGGTTGCAGGGGCGTTCGCGGGCCTGCCGCTCGAGCGGACTGTCGCGCGGGACCCGGCTGTTCGGGTCGGCTGTCGGTGTCGCAGCCGCGTGGCTGTCACGCGGGACCCTGTTGTTCGGTCAGTTGTCGGGTGTCGCAGCCGCGTGGCTGTCGTGCGACACCTGGCTGTTCGGCAACAGTCGGTGTCACACCGCGTGTTCGAACGCCGGGGTCCCGGTGTGGCTCGGCCGCTCGCGCTTCATGATCGCGGGGCGGCCCGGTGGCGGCAGTGATCCGGGATGACAGACTGGGCGTATGGGTAAGCAGCAGGCGAACCAGGGGCCGGTTCTGGTCTTGGGTGGGCGCAGTGAGATCGGGCTGGAAGTCGCGCGCAGGCTGGCGCCGGGCCGGGTGGTGATCCTCGCCGCCCGCCGCTCCGACGCGCTGGCCGCCGAAGCCGAGCAGGTGCGCGCAGCCGGGGCGACCGCGGTGCACACGGTCGAATTCGACGCCGACGACACCGCGACGCACGCCACGCTGCTCGAGAAGATCGCCGCCGAACACGGTGGCATCGGCACGGCCGTCCTGGCTTTCGGCGTTCTCGGCGACCAGGCCCGCGCCGAACACGACCCCGACCACGCCGTCGCCGTCGTACACACCGACTACGTCGCCCAGGTCAGCGTCCTCACCACCCTCGCGAATCTGCTGCGCGCACAGGGCAGTGGCCAGATCGTCGTCTTCAGCTCCATCGCGGGCGTACGGGTCCGGCGGGCGAACTACGTCTACGGTTCGGCGAAAGCGGGCCTGGACGGGTTCGCCAGCGGTCTCGGTGACGCCCTCCACGGCACGGGCGTCCAGTTGCTTTTGGTCCGATCGGGTTTCGTCATCGGCCGCATGACCGAGGGCATGGACCCCGCGCCCATGGCCAGCACCCCCGACCAGGTCGCCGACGCCGTCGTCCGCGCCCTGAACAAGGGCGCCACCCGAGTCGCCGTCCCCGGCCGCCTAGCGCTGGCCTTCTTCGTCATGCGCCTTCTGCCGCAGTCCATCTGGCGCCGGATGCCACGGTGATTGCCGCCCCGATGGTCCGCTGCGCGCATGTCGCTTCGGCGCCGGATGTTGCGATGACCTCGGCTTCGATGCCGCGGCGTGCGCGCCCCGGTTCGGCGCCGTATGTCGCGGTGGCTGCCGTCCCGACGGCCCGGCGTGAGCGCATCGACACTGCTCTGCGTGCGACAACGATAGTCCGCTCGCAGACGGGTGGGGTACCCCGATGACCAGTGCGGCGTGGTCGGGTGTCCCGATCCGCGTGGTGGGTATCGGCGCGGACGGGTGGGGTGGTCTGGGGGAGCGGGCCAAAGCGGCAGTCGAGGACAGCGAAGTGGTGTTCGGGTCGCCGCGGCAGCTGGCGCTGATACCGGACGGGAAGTTCGAGCGAATCCCGTGGCCGACACCCCTGCTGCCCGCTCTCCCGGAACTGCTTGCGCAGCACAGCGGTCGGCGGCTCACCGTGCTCGCCAGCGGCGATCCCATGTTCTACGGCATCGGTGCCACCCTGGCCCGCATCGTCGGACCCGGCGCGCTCGACGTGTACCCGCAACCGTCGTCGGCGTCGCTGGCGTGCGCCCGGCTCGGCTGGCCGCTGGCCGAGACCCCGGTGGTGAGTGTGGTCGCCCGACCGCTCACCACGGTGCTGCCGGAACTGGCCGACCGCCGTCGAATTCTCGTCCTGAGCGAGAACGAATCGACCCCGGCCGCGCTGGCGGAACTGCTGCGCGACAACGGTTTCGGTGCCTCCACGCTCACCGTGCTCGAACAGCTCGGCGGCGAGAACGAATGCCTGCGTACCGGCACGGCCGACGACTGGCAGCACCCCCCGGGTGACCCGCTCAATCTCTGTGCCATCGACTGCGTGGCCGACCCGCATCACCCCCGCCGCACGAGAATGCCCGGCCTGCGCGACGATTCGTTCACCGGCGACGGCCAGCTCACCAAGGCCGAGGTCCGCGCACTCACCGTCAGCGCCCTCGCCCCGGCCCCCGGCGAACTGCTGTGGGATGTCGGCGGTGGTTCGGGCACCATCGCGATCGAATGGTGCCGTACCCACCCGGCGTGCCGCGCGGTCACCTATGAACGCCTGCCCGCCCGCCGCGATCAGATCACCACCAACGCGCACGCGCTCGGTGTGCCCGGCATCGCGGTGCGCGGCGCGTTCCCCGACACCCGCACCGACTCCCCGGCGCCCGACGCGATATTCCTCGGCGGCGGACTCACCCAGGACGGCGTTTTCGACGCCTGCTGGCAACGCCTGCGGCCCGGCGGCCGTCTGGTGGCCAATGCGGTGACCGCCGAGTCGGAAACGCTGCTGCTGGCCTGGTGCGCGCGCCACGGTGGCACCCTGCGCAAATTCCAGATCTACCGAGGCGAACCGCTCGGCGGATTCACCGCGTGGCGGCCGCAGCTTCCCGTCGCGCAGTGGATCGTCGTCAAACCGCGCGCAAATTCCTGACGGGTCACCCGTCTCTCGCATAACGATGCGACGGGGTGTGCGCCCCGAATTTGCTCTTTTTCGCGGGACCACCCGATGCGACTGTTCAGTCCGCACGTGGTCTCGCGCACCACCGGCCGAACATCGCTCACACACGGCTTATGTGTCCGATGGCATCGAGATGCTGGGCAATCGCCCAGTGCCGCTGCCGGACTCGAAACCGTTGCCCGCCTCGCCGGTGCGGCCGCACCGGCGACCAGGGCGCGGGCGGCGAACATGCTGGTCAACCGTCCATGTCGCAACTGTGCCGATCACGGTCAGATCACGACCAGATCACGGCCGAACAGTGAGTGCATCTGCAAGCTCACCCAGAAAGTTATGCACCGAAGGTGTAACACTTCCTCAACGGGGGTATGGTCGGGCGCGGCCCCGGGCAAAACTCGGAGCCTCGATTTCGATGGACGGAGTTGTATGCGGTGCACCAGGTCGACCACCCCTGACCGGGACGACGTCAGCGGGCAGTCCTGAGAGTTCTGATCCTCGGCGGTACGGGCGAGGCTCGTGAGCTGGCGAACCTGGCGTCCGGTGAGCGTGGAGTCGATATCGTCTCCTCGCTGGCGGGACGTGTCGCCAACCCGCGATTGCCGGTCGGTCCGGTGCGCATCGGCGGATTCGGTGGTGTCGAGGGCCTCCGAACCTGGCTACGCGAGAACCGTATCGATGCCGTCGTGGATGCCACCCACCCCTTCGCGGCCCAGGTCAGTACCCATGCGGCGACCGCGGCCGCCGACCTCGGCCTGCCCGCGCTGCACCTGCGCCGCCCCGAATGGGTGCCGCGCCGGGGCGACCTGTGGACGCGGGTACCCGATCTCGCCGGGGCCGCCTCCGCCCTGGCCGACCGGGGCGAGAACGTGCTGCTCACCATCGGCCGCCAAGGTGTCGGCGCCTTCGCGGGCTGTCGCAGGCAGCGTTTCGTCATCCGATCGATCGACGCGCCGACCGGCCCGCTGCCACCGCGCTACGAATTGTTGCTCGCGCGTGGGCCGTTCACCTTCGACGAGGAGCTGGTGCTGATGTCGCGTCATCGCATCGACGTCCTGGTCACCAAGAACAGCGGCGGCGCGCAGACCGAGGCGAAGATCGCCGCGGCGCGCACGGCAGGCGTGCCGGTCGTCATGATCGAACGCCCACCCCTGCCCGCGGGCGCGAACGTCGTCGACGAGGTCGGCGCCGCCCTCGACTGGTTGCGGCTCGCGACCGCGCACAGCGTTTCCTGAGCTCAGCGCGGCGGTTGCCCGGCAAAGACGGCGGGCAACTGGTCGAACCACTGCAGCACCGCGCGCTCGTAGCAGATCCCGAATTCGAGAGTGGCCCGCTGGTAGGGCGCCAGAGCGGTCGCGTCCTCGTCGAGATACCGGTCGAGCCGGTCCTGGTGGATGTTGCGGTTGGCGGTGATGATCCGGTCGCGGTGCGTGGGATCGAGGTGCTCGCCGAACGACAGTGTGAGCAGCAACGGCACCCGGATCGTCTCGGCGCCGGGATCGCGGGCGATCCATTCGGCGAACGCCTCCCGTCCGGCCTCGGTGATCCGGTAGGGAATGCGCTCTCGCGCACCTCGTTCGCCCTTGGTCACCAGGCCCGCGGTGTCCATTGTGGCGAGTTCGCGGTAGACCTGGCTCTGGGTGATGGTCCAGAAGTCGCCGATGCGTTGCTGGGCGAGAGTCGCCAGGTCCCAGCCCGACATCGGACCCTCGTGCAGGAACCCCAGCAGTGAAGCCGCGGTGGAGTTCAGCGGGCGGCGGCGGGTCGCGGTGTCGGTCAACGGTCAACTCCCTTCGAACTACATTCCTATGTGGAATGTTAGGCCAGGGTGGGGGTCGCGCCAAGGTTGCCCGTGTCGCGGCGTGTCGTGGGTCTAGGCGTTCTCGTAGCGGCGCGCCGTGAAGACGCGGGTCCCCTCAGGCGTGTCGAAGGCCGTCGTAGTAGAGGCGCCGATGATGAGCAGGGTGCGCATGTCGACCTCGTCGGGGTTCAGGTCGGCGAGGGTCACCACCCGCACCGATTCCGTCGGCCCGCCGACATCGCGACCGAGCACCACCGGCGTCTCCGGGTCACGATGGGTCAGCAGGATCTCGCGCATCGCGCCCACCTGCCAACGTCGCTGCGTGGAGGCCGGGTTGTAGATCGCGATCGCCATATCCGCCGCCGCGACAGCCGAAAGCCGTTGCGCCACAACCTCCCACGGCTTGAGCCGATCGGAGAGCGAGATCATCGCGTAGTCGTGGCCCAGCGGTGCCCCGACCCGGCTCGCCACCGCGTTGGCCGCCGTGAGCCCCGGCAGCACCCGCACCGGCACATCCTTGAACTGTGGTTCGGCCGACACCTCGAGCACCGCCGAGGCCATCGCGAACACCCCCGGATCACCGGAGGAGACCACGGCGACCCGCGCACCCCGCTTGGCCAGATCGAGTGCCATCGCGGCGCGCTCCGACTCGACCTTGTTGTCGCTGGCGTGCCTGCGCTGGCCGGCCCGCTCGGGGACACGGTTGATATATGTCGTGTAGCCGACGAGATCGGTCGCCTCGTCCAGAGCGGCCGTGACCTCCGGCGTGGTCCAGTCGGTTGCACCGGGCCCTAGGCCGACGACCACGACTTCACCAGTCGCGCTTGCTGATTCGTGGTGCGAACTCGTTTCGATCCGCGCCGACCCGTCTGTCGGCGCGCCGCGGTGCTGTCCGCCGAGGAGGGACGCGACCCCGGTGGTCGGGGTCGGCCCGGGAACCAGCGTGATCGAGAAGTACGGCACCTCGGCCTCGTCGACGTCGGCGGCCGCGAGCACCCGCTGACGGGTGCTGCTCGCGCGCTCGACGTAGTAGGCGTCGTCGAGGCGACCGGCGTCGGCGAGCGCCCGGCGCACACCGGGGAAGGTCCGTCCCAGCTTCATGATCGCCGCGGCGTCGGTCTCGCGCAGCCGCTCGGTGAGTTCGTCGACGGGCATGGTGCCGGGCAGCACCGTGAGTACCTGCTCGCCTTCCACCAGGGGGGTGCCGAGCGCCGCCGAGGCCGCGCTCACCGAGGTGATGCCGGGGACGATCTCGGCGTGGAACCGGTCGGCCAGGCGGCGGTGCATGTGCATGTACGAGGAGTAGAACAGCGGGTCACCGGCCGCGAGCAGGGCGACATCGCGTCCGGCGGCGAGGTGGGCGGCCAGCCGGGCGGCGGCCTGCTCGTAGAACTCGTCGATCGCGCCCTGGTACCCGCCGGGGTGGTCGGTGGTCTCGGTGGTCACCGGGTAGACGAGGTGCTCTTCGATCTGGCCGGGCCGCATGTACGGCTCGGCGATACCTCGGGAGATGCTTCGCCCGTGCCGGGCGCTGTGGAAGGCCACCACGTCGGCGGCGCCGATGAGCCGGGCCGCTTTCACCGTCACCAGTTCGGGATCGCCGGGGCCGAGGCCGATGCCCCAGAGTGTGCCGCTCATTCCTGTTCGCTCGCAATCGCGTTCAGCGCCGACGCGGTGATGGCGCTGCCGCCCCGCCTGCCGCGCACGGTCAGATATTCGACGCCACCGAAGTCGATCAGCGCCTGCTTGGATTCGGCCGCGCCGATGAAACCGACGGGGATGCCGATGATCGCGGCGGGTCGCGGTGCGCCTGCGTCGAGCATGTCGAGCAGGTGGAACAGCGCGGTCGGGGCGTTGCCGATGGCGACCACCGCGCCGTCGAGTTCGGCGCGCAGCAGCTCGAGCGCGGCGACCGAACGGGTATTGCCCATGCTCGCGGCCAGCTCGGGCACGCGCGGATCGGTGAGGTTGCACAGCACCGGGTTGTCGGCGGGCAGCCGCTTGCGGGTGACGCCCGAGGCGACCATGTTGGCGTCGCAGATGATCGGTTTGCCTGCCCGCAACGCGGTGCGCGCGGCCGCGACCACACCGGGGGTGTAGGCGATGTCGCCCGCCAGGTCGACCTGTCCGCACCCGTGGATCATCCGCACCACCACGCGCTCGACATCGGTGGGGAAACCGGCGAGGTCGGCTTCGGCGCGGATGGTCGCGAACGAGCGCCGATAGATCTCGGCCCCGTCGGTGAGGTAACTGGTGCGCACGTCGGACATGCGCACAACCCTAGAACCTGGCCGCGACGTGGTGTTCGGCGCGGTCGGCTCAGGTGCGTGGGCGCTCGAGGATGCGCGACATCACCAGCGAACTCCTGGTGCGCCCCACACGCGCGTTCTCCCTGATCCGCTCCACGGTCACCTCGATCTCGGCCATGTCGGTGGCCATCACGTGCACCAGCGCGTCGGCCTCGCCCGCGATGGTGCACACTCCGACGACCTGCGGGATCGGTTCCAATGTCCGGCGCAGTTCGGCGGGGGAGATGTTGTCGCGGTAGTACACCTCCACGTACGCCTCGGTGGTCCAGCCGAGGGCGGCCGGATTGACCAGGGCGGTGAACCCGGTGATCTGCCCACCCGCCACCATCTTGTCCACCCGCCGCTTCACCGCGGGCGCCGACAATCCGACGGTCGAGCCGATCTCGCCGAAGGTGGCGCGTGCGTTCTTCAGCAGGGCGGCGAGAATGCGGCGGTCGATGTCGTCCATGAGGATCCTCTCGCGCAATGGATCGCCATTTTCCCATCGATACACGCAATGAATCGGTGTTCCCCACGCAACGCGACGACATTTACCGTCGAGGCGTCGATTCGCGCCGCGCAGCCACCGGGAGTTCTGATGACCGCCGTCCTTCCCCTTCCCTCCTCCACTCCGGCGCGGGTGGCCACCCCGCGCCGCTTCGTGATGTGCCGGCCGGACCACTTCGAGGTCACCTACGCGATCAATCCGTGGATGGATCCGGCGGCGCCGGTGGACCGGGCGCGGGCGCTGTCGCAGTGGGAGATCCTGCGCGCGCTGCTCGAACAGCACGGGCATTCGGTGGAGACCGTGCCGGGTGAGCCGGGCCTGCCCGACATGGTGTTCGCGGCCAACAGCGCGATCGTGATCGGCGGTCGCGCGTTGTCGGCCCGCTTCGCCCATCCCGAGCGGCAGCCGGAGGGCCCGGCGTTCCACCGCTGGTTCGCGGCGCGGGAGTTACGTGAGCTGTCCGTTGCAGCCGAAACCAACGAGGGGGAAGGCGATTTCACGTTCGCGGGCGAGCGGATCCTGGCCGGAGTGGGATTCCGCTGCACCGCGGCGGCCCACGCCGAGGTGCAACGGTTCTTCGGCCTGCCCGTGCTCTCGCTCGAGCTGATCGACCCCCGCTTCTATCACCTCGACACCGCGCTGATGTGCCTCGACGAGACCACCATCGCCTACTACCCAGGGGCCTTCAGCCCGCGGGCCCGCGAGGCACTGGCCGTCCATTACCCGGATGCGATCCAGGCGACCGAGGCCGATGCCCTGTCCTTCGGCCTCAACGGGGTGAGCGACGGCCGCCACGTCTTCCTCGACCAGGGCGCGACCGGGCTGATCGCGGCCCTGCGCGAGCGGGGTTTCGAACCGGTCCCGGTCGACATGTCCGAGCTGCGCAAAGGTGGTGGCGGCGTGAAGTGCTGCGTCCTCGAACTGCACACACCCCGGCCCTGAACCGGCCGGGGAGCGCTGGGTTCCCCGGCCGACCCGATCATTCGAACTCGGTGCCGCCGTCGCGCAGCAGGTACGCGTCGGAGACGATCTTGCCGATGGCACGGCCGCCGAGCACGGGCGAGTGCCGCTCGCGCGCGGCACGCACCACGAGCCCCTCGCGGATATTGCCGCCCGACCCGCTGACGGTCTCGGTGCCCTCGGCCAGCTTCAGCAACAACTCCGCGTCGTAGGGGCCTTCGTAGAGGACCGGTACGCGCGGGATGCCGAGGCCGAGTTCGCCTAGTAGGGAGCCGATCTCGTGGTGGTCGAGCCAGCGCACCGGCGCACCCGCCTGCTCGACCGCGACGTCGAACAGGGCGAATCCGAGCGTGTCGTCGTGCGCGGCCGACGCACCGTAGTGCAAGTCCTGCACGCCCGCCCCGAACACCTCACCGAACAGCCCGACCCGGTCGGCGTCGAGGGCGTCGGCGAGCACGCGGGCCGCCTCGTCGAGCCGATGGCTGTGCACCGCCCGCCAGTACAGGTTGCCCTCGGTGCGGATCAGTGCCTGCGACCGGCCACCGATTCCCTTGGACGACACTAAGATCCGGTCCTCGGCGCGCAGATGGGTGAGCAGAAAGGCGGTGCCGTGGATCTTCTCCGTCGCCACCACCGGCTCGCCTTCGGCGAAGATGTCGGGAAACCGCTTGATGTTCTCCACATCGACCCAGCGCAGCAGATCGGGAGCGGGTTCCACTTGTCCCGACATCGAAACCGGAACCGGGGGTACCCATTTGGTCACACCGAGCTCGGCGGCGAAGTCGGTGCGCGCCTCGGCCGCCGCCGCGAGATCCGTGCCCGACAGAGCGCTCGGCGTGCAGACGATGCCCTGGGACACCTCCCCACGCAACCGCACCGCCTTCACCCGATTGCGCTGTGCCCCGGCCAATTTGCCGGTGAGACCCAGCTCGGCGATCAGCGGGTCCGGCACGATCGCCTGTTCCGGAATGTAGACGGCGTGGTCGCCGGTGACGAACTGCCCCTTGGCAACGACGGCCCGGTACAGCCCGACCTGGGCCAGCTCCAACCGGTCGGCGTTCGGGTGTGGGACGACGACGAGCCGCTCGGCCGTCACTCGCAGTGTGGACATGGAAACCCCCTCGTTTCGAGGACGTCAGCGTAGGGCCGTCCCGATCATGGCGTCGAGCGGTTTTCGCGCCGGGGACAGGCCCGCGTCGTCGATGCGACACGACCGAGCGCTGACACGAAGGGTCGCCGCCGGGCCCCATACATGGCGGGTGGCAAACCCGGAGCACACCACCGAGGAACGGCGCGCCAGCTGGACCGAACTCTTCTTCGACTTGGTGGCGGTCGCAGGCATCGGCCAGCTCACCCATCTGCTGCACCGAGGTCCCTCACTCGCCGAGTTCGGGCTGTATGTCGTGCTCTACCTGGCCTTTTGGGTGGTGTGGGCCTGCGTCACCGTGTACAGCAACGTGGCGGGCGAACAGGCCAGGACCACGATGGTGTTCGGCTGCATGTTCGGGCTGTGCGTGATGATGGCCGCCGTCGACGGGCTGCCCGGCGAACACGCCGGGGTGTTCGCGGCGATCTATGTGCTGGTGCGAATCGTGTCGGCGATGGTGTGGCGGCGCGGGCAGGTGGTGGTCGACTGGCCGGTTGCCCAGATCGGCGCGGGCACCGTGCCGTGGGTGGTGTCGCTGTGGGTTCCCGCGCCGTGGAAGTTCGTGCTCTGGGCGGTGGGGCTGGCGATCGACCTGTGGATCATGTTCGCCGTCGATGCCGAACGCAGAATGGTCGACGCCGAACGCCGGATACGGGCCCGCCTGCGCCGGGGACGTGGCCGGGCGCCGCGCGGCGGGCCACGCGGCCACGCGACCCTGCCGAAACTGCAAGCGCTGCACGCCGATTCACCGCATCTGGGGGAGCGGCTCGGTCAGTTCCTGATCATCGTGCTCGGGGAGGGCGTGATCTCGGTGATCGCGGCGGTGTCCGCAGAAGAATGGACCGTGCCCGTCGCGATGATCGGTGTCTGTGCGTTCCTGTCGCTGCTGGCGATGTGGGCGCTGACTCTGCGGTTCGGGTTCGTTCCTCGCATGATGGAGCAGTCGGCGGATGCGTCGCCCCTGCTGCTGCCACGGTTGATGGCGATGCATTGCGCGCTCAGCGGGGCCGTGGCCACCGTGGCCGCGGGGCTCGGTCTGGTCGCCGCGCACCCGTCGGGCCACCTGCCTGCGGGCATGGGCTGGGTGCTGTGCGGCGGGGCGGCGGCGTATTTCCTGGTGTGCGGGCTGGGTGGGGTGCCCAGCGCGGGTTATCTCTGGTTGTTGCGGTGGCCGCTGCCGTGTCTCGTCGTCGCCCTCGGACTGGCCCTGGCGTCTCCACACCTCGGCGGGGTATGGACGGTGGTCGGCGTGACGGTCGTCCTGATCGCCTCGGTGGTGTCGGAGGCTACCCGGGTGACTACGCCGATGGCGTGATCCCGCCGGGACTGCACGGCGAGCCGGACTGTTCTAGGCTCGCCTGCATGGGCGAATCGAACACTCTCGCAGACACTTCGGCGATCACCGAGACGATCACCCGGATGTTCGTGTACTGCGATCGCAAGCGCTGGGACGATCTGGTCACCGAGGTCTTCACCGACGAGGTCGACTTCGACGGCGGATTCGGTGACGGGGTCTCGATCCGCCCTTCGAAGGACATCGCCGCCGACTGGAAGGCGGGCCTGGACGCCCTCGACGCCGTGCACCATCAGGCCGGCAACTACCTGATCGACCTCGACGGCGACGAGGCCACCGCCCACGCCGACTCCATCGCCGTCCACGTGAACAACTCCGCGGCCAACGGCAAGACCCGCACCTTCATCGGCAGCTACGCCCTCGCCGCTCGCCGCACCCCCGCGGGCTGGCGAATCAGCAAGTTCCACTACCTGCTGAAAGTGATCGAGGGCAACGCCGACCTCACCTAGTCCGGTCTGTTGATCCGGTACCCGCCTTCGGTTGCGACGACATCGGTGACAGGTCCGGTCGGGCGGCCACAGCGGCGTTCGCAGCCGGACCAGTGTTGACGGCCGGTCGCCACCACGTCGGCGGCATCGAGGCCGGACTCGGCACGGTCCGCCGCGTCGGCGGGTAGGGTGCGCTCGGCATCGCGGCCAGGCTCGACTGTCGCGGGACGCCCCTCGGTCGGGTCGGGTGGTTCGTCGCCGAGCACGCGCCCGGTTTCGATGGCTTCGGTGAGGTCGGTGCGGACGTCGGTGTGGGACTTGGCGCAGCCGGGGCGGCCCGCGCAGGCGCTCACCTGTAACCACGGGGAGCCGGCGTCGAAGATCAAGCCCATCGGCGCCAGCACCCGCACCACCGTTTCCGCGGTGCCCTCCTCCAGGTCGGGTAGCACCACACTGCGCCACGGCGTGAGGAACACGGGGTGTTCGACGGCGGCCAGGAATTCGGCGACCCGCGCGGGCAGTGTGCCGAGCGGAACACCCGCGCCGAGGGCGATCAGGCCGTTGTCCTGTTCGAGCCAGCCGATCGGAATGTCATGTGTCGCACCTAGTTCCAGGCGCGCACCGGCGGGGGAGCGGTCCAGGGTCTCGGTGACCTTCTCGACACCGCCGGGGATCTCGTGCAACCGCCACTGCCCCGATTCCGCACGCAGGTCGAGGAATCCGCGGGCGGCGTCGAGCATGACCGTGACGGCCTCGTCGGGAGTGACGCGGATGCCGGTGTCGGTCCCGGCGAGCAGCAACGCGAACTCGTCGCCGACGGCCTGGATCCCGATATCGCCGCGCAGAGTGCTCACGTCACCGCGACCGTCGTCAAGGGTGAACAGAACCCGGCCGGGCAGGTCCGCCAGCGCGGCATCGGCCTGCAAGCCCACATCCAGGTCGGTGGCCAGCCCGTGTACATCGGCAAATCCACCCACCCGCCCGGACAGCGGTGAGGCGACGATATTGCGGACTCGCTCGTGCGTGCGGCTCGGCAGCAGGCCCGCTGTGGCCAGCCGGGCGGCCAGTTCGTTCGCGTCCCGTATCCGGCGCAACTGCACATTGCCGCGGGAGGTCAGCTCGAGGCTCCCGTTGCCCAGGTCGTGCGCGGCCTCCGCGAGTACCTGCACCTGCCCGGATTCCAGTCGTCCGCCGGGCACCCGGATCCGCGCCAACGGCCCGTCCGCGGCCTCGTGCAGCCGCAGAACCCCTGGGCAAGAATCGGGAGCGCTCCTGGTCATGATTCCCCAGCCTACGACCACCGCCGGGAGCGATCCGGCGTCAGGGCCGGGTGTAGTGCACCGACACGGCGCCCGAGTCGGGGAGGGTGGTCGCGGCGGCGAGGCGCCAGGTCGACGCGTAGTTGTCGGGGAGCAGGCGCAGGCCGCCGCCGAGGGTGGTGGGGACGATGGTGAGGTAGAGGTCGTCGACCAGGTCGGCGCGCAGTAGACACTGAATGATGCTGGCGCTGTTGGTGATCAGGATGTCGCGTCCGGGGGCCGCTTTGAGCGCGCGCACGTCGGCTTCCGGGTCGCGACCGATTCTGGCGTTGGTCCACGCGGCCTTGTCCAGGTCGGACTGGTCGAGGGTGGTGGTGAAGACGACCTTCTCGACCTTCGCGAGCCATTCGCCCAGCTCACGGGTGCGGGCGGAGCTGGCGGGGTCGGCGGTGATGCCCGGCCAGACTGCGGTGAACCCTTCCCAATTGGTCCGCCCGAGGACGACGGTGTCGGCGCCGCGCCAGATGCCCTCGTAGGTGATCTCGGTCTGCGGGCTGGTGATGTAGTCAATGCACCAGCTCATATCGTCGTCGGGACCGGTGCCGCTGTATCCGTCCATGGACACGGTGACTTCGGCGACGACTCGGCGGCCGGTGCTCCGCGGGGTATTCGACATGGGCGATATCCGTTCTCGTTCGGTTGCTCGTTCAGAGGAACAGACGCCACAACGTGGCCGAACTCATCGGTGATCCGCGCCGCGCTCGTGTTTGCGCACCGGAGGGAAACGGTATCCGCCTAGTGTGAGTGGCGGATCGCCGCCGGAGCAGTGCCGACAGGAGAGGTCAACCGCATGCTGCGTGAATTCGTGGACAAGCGTGTAGTTCCCGCGCTCGACAAGGTCGCCCATGCGCAAGCACCCGTGGTGCGGCGTTACGTCGACTGGCTGGGGAGCAGGCACCCCGACGATTCACCGGTGGAACTCGTGCAGCGGCTGTCGCGCCAGTACCTCGTTGTCGTCACCGCCAGCGGCGTGACGGTGGGGCTCACCGCCGCCGTACCCGGTATCGGCACGCTGATCGGCCTGGCCGCCACCGGTGTGGACACCGCCGTCTTCGTGGAAGCGTCCTCGGTGTTCTCGGTGGGCGCCGCCGCGGCGTACGGCATCGCGCCCGAAGATCCGCGCCAGCAGCGATTGGTGTCGAAGGTGGTGCTCGGCGAGTCGGGCACGAAGGTCCTCGAACAGACAGCAGGTCATACGAAGGGTCAGTGGCTCGGCGTCGTCACCGACCACATCCCGGGTCTGTCGAGCATGCCCGACGGGCCTGCCAAACGATTCATCGTCAACTACCTGGTCAAACGCGGACTGCTGCTCTTCGGCACCCTCATCCCCGCCGGGATCGGCGCGGTGATCGGCGGCTACGGAAACAACGCCCTCGGCCAGCTGGTCATCGCCAACGTCTACCGCCACCTGGGCACCGGTTCGCCCGAGATGGTCGCCGCGGGCACCCGTGATGGTTCGTCTTGACCTTCGAGTCGCTGCAACCCCGATCATGAGCCGGTGCCTGACACCGAACTGATCACCATCGGAGCGTTCGCCCGCGTCTGCGGACTGAACGCCAGCGCCCTGCGCTTCTACGCCGACGCCGGAGTCCTCGTTCCCGCCCTGGTGGACGGGGACACCGGCTACCGCTACTACACCGCCGACCAGGCCGGTCCCGCCTGCCTGATCCGCCACCTGCGCGCCGTCGACATGCCGTTGCCGACTGTCGCGGCGGTGCTCGCCGAACCCGACGCAGCCAGGGCCGCCGACCTCCTCGACGCCCACCTCGCCGAAATGCACTGCCGCCGCAGGGAGTTCGACGCCGCAGCCGCCGCTGCTCACCGGGCGCTCGGCGTGGACCCCCGACCGTTTCCGGACCGAAGCGACCACGGCGCGGTGCCCGGCACCGAACCCGACCAGGCCGTGCGGGTCGGCGGACCGGCGCTCGCGGCAGCCATCGACCAGGTCTCCACGGCAACCCTCACCGATCCGGCCCTGCCCGTGCTCGACACCATCCTGTTCGAAGCCCGCCCCGACGAACTGGTCCTCACCGCCACCGACCGCTACCGGCTGGCCTCGCGAACCCTGCGCCCGATGTCCTCGGCGACGGCGGAGTGGTCCGCGACCATCGATGCCGCCGAACTGCGTGCCACCGCCTCCTGGCTGCGCCGCCGGCACACGGTGATCCTGCGTCCCACGCCCGATTCCCTCGAATTCCACACTGCCGCCGAGGATTCGGCGACGAGTCAGCGCTGTCCTCGCTCGCCCGAGGAGTTCCCCGACTACCGCCGCATGCTGGCAGCCCTGCCCTCGACCCCGACCAGAGTCGTCCTCGGCCGCGCGCACCTGCTGGAAACGCTGGAACGCGCGGACTCACCGATCGTGACTCTGCGCTTCGATTCCCCGGACACGGCCACGATCTCGGTGCCGAGCCCGGACGCGTCGACCCAGGACGGCAGGCCGAACCCGCCCACCGAGCTGCGTGCGACGGTCTCGGGCCCGCCGATCACCATCCACTTCGCCGTAACCACCCTCTACCCGGCGATCGCGGGCGCCATCGGTCCCGACATCATGCTCGACCTGTCCGCCCCCGACCTCCCTGCCCACATCCGCTCCGCCGATGACGGTGACCTCCGCACCCTCGCCATGCCGTGCAAACCGGCCCCTTGATCGCTCGACCTGCCGGGTTGTGGCCCGGCAGGTTCACTGCTAAGTTAACTGCATGCACAAGCATGGACTTACGGAACGGGGAACACCCTCGGTCGGCGACCCGGTCGACGACTGGTTTCGTGCTTCCGCTCTCGTCGCGACCGTCGATTCGGGCCTCGGTAAATGGCTGACGCTGCACCACGGCATCGGGCTCACCGAGTACCACGCGCTCCGGCAGCTTGCCGCCGCACCGGACAAGGAGATCCGGGTCAGCGAGCTGGCCCATCGGATCGGGTTGAATCAGAGTTCGGTGACCCGATTGCTGGGGCGGCTCGAGGCGCGAGGGTTCACGCGGCGGGACTTGTGTTCGGAGGACGGGCGCGGTGTGTACGCCGTGATCACCGAGGAGGGGGAGGCGCTCGTCGGGGACGCGCGCGAACCCTTCCAGCTCCAGCTGGAACGTCTGCTCGACGACGCCGAAGAGCTGTCGCCGATGTTCGATGCGCTGCTCGCGCGTCGAACGGGACGCGAACGCTCCTGACCTGACCTGACATGCCGGGAGGGTCTTCCGCTCGGCATATATATGTATGTACAACCATAGAAAGGCACTATCGTGAACTGGCTCTACCTCGCCATCGCCGTCGTCTTCGAGGTCACCGTCGCCCTGGCCGCCGGAAAAGCGAAGGGCTTCACCGATATTCGATGGACTGTCGCCACCTTGGTCAGCGGCGCGATCGCGACCTACTTCCTGAGCCTGGCGCTGCTCACCTTCGACGTCGGCGCCGGCTACGCGATCTGGACCTCCCTGGCCGGTGTCGGAATCGTCGCTCTCGGAGCGGTGCTGTTCGGCCAACGAGTCGACTGGCGAAAGGCGGTCGGCATCGTGATCGTCATCGGCGGTGTCGTCGGCCTGCAGCTCAGCAGCGGCGTCTGAGCAACCTCGTCCCCACCCGATTTCTCACCGAAAGGCCGAACAATGATCACCGAGAACCGCACCGCCACCGCCTGGCTCGTCCTGCTGCTCGCGGGCGCCTTCGAAGTCGGTTACGCCCTGGCCGTCGGCGGCAGCCACGGATTCACCGTCCTCACCTGGTCGCTGGTCGCGATCGTCTTCTTCCTGCTCACCCTCTTCGCCCTCAGCGTCGCGCTGAAAACGATCGACGTCGGCATCGGCTATGCCGTCTGGGCAGGGATCGGCGCGGTCGGCGCCGCGCTCCTCGGACCGGTGTTCTTCGAGGAAACGCTCACCCCGCTCAAAGCGTTCTGGCTCGCCGTGGTGATTGCCGGAGTGGTCTGGCTCAAACTCGCGGACCGCGCCGAAGCTGCCTGAGCGACCCCCGGACGCGGGCTGGAAAGTTGCGGGCGCATCCGGGCCAGTACCATCGACTTGCTCGGCGGGCGTCGAGGAAACCGGTGGAAATCCGGTGCGGTCGCGCCACTGTGAACAGCCAGACCCTCTCCGGCGAGCACCGCAACCCGATGGGCGCGTCAACCCGAGGAAGGTCTCACCCTGTGATCCTGCTGCTGTCCACCTCCGACACCGACCTGCTGAGCGCCCGCGCGAGCGGCGCCGAGTACCGGTGGGGCAACCCCGCCCGGCTGCTGGTCGAGGATCTCGGGCAGCTGCTCGACGGCGTCGACCTGGTGATCGTGCGCATCCTCGGCGGCAAACGTGCCTGGGAAGAGGGCCTGGACGCGGTGCGGGCCAGCGGTATTCCGATGGTCGCCCTCGGCGGCGAGATCGCACCCGACGCGGAACTGATGGAATGCTCCACCGTGCCGGTCGGTGTCGCCGCCGACGCCCACAACTATCTCGCCGCGGGTGGTGCCGACAACCTGCGTCAGCTCTACAACTTCCTGTCCGACACGGTGTTGCTCACCGGTCACGGGTTCGAGCCGCCGGTCCAGCTGCCCACGTGGGGTGAGCTCGAACGCTCGGCGCGCATCCTCGAACCGCACGCCCCCACGGTCGCCGTCGTCTACTACCGCGCCCAGCACCTGGCGGGCAACACCGGCTACGTCGATGCCCTGTGCACGGCCATCGAAGCCAAGGGTGCCCGCGCGCTGCCCGTCTACGCGGCGTCGCTGCGAACCGCCGAGCCGGAACTGCTCACTCTCCTCGGCCGGGCCGACGCCCTGGTGGTCACCGTGCTCGCCGCGGGCGGCAGCAAGCCCGCCACCGCGTCGGCCGGTGGCGACGACGAGGCCTGGGACGTGGCCGCGCTGGCCGCCCTCGACGTGCCGATCCTGCAGGGCCTGTGCCTGACCAGCCCGCGCGCCCAGTGGGAGGCCAACGACGACGGCCTGTCCCCGCTCGATGTCGCCACCCAGGTCGCGGTCCCGGAGTTCGACGGGCGCATCATCACGGTCCCGTTCTCGTTCAAGGAGTTCGACGAGGACGGTCTGTCCACCTATGTCCCCGATCCCGAACGTGCCGCCCGCGTCGCCGGGATCGCGGTGCGCCACGCCCGCCTGCGTCATATTCCCAACGGCGACAAGCGGATCGCGCTCATGCTGTCGGCCTACCCGACCAAGCACGCCCGCATCGGCAACGCCGTCGGCCTCGACACCCCGGCGAGCGCCATCCGGCTGCTCACCGAAATGCGTTCCGCCGGTTACGACCTCGGTGATATCGACGAGATCCCCGGCCTCGCCGAAGGCGACGGTGACGCCCTGATCCACGCCCTGATCGCGGCGGGCGGCCAGGATCCCGACTGGCTCAGCGCCGAACAGCTCGAGGGCAATCCGATCCGCATCGGCGCCACCGTCTACACCCGCTGGTTCGAGTCGCTGCCCGACGACCTGCGCGAAGCCGTCGTGGAGGCGTGGGGGCCGCCGCCGGGCGAACTGTATGTGGACCGGTCGGCAGATCCGAAGGGCGAGATCGTCATCGCCGCACTGCGTTTCGGCAATGTGGTGCTGATGGTGCAGCCGCCGCGCGGTTTCGGGGAGAATCCGGTCGCCATCTATCACGACCCTGATCTGCCGCCGAGCCACCATTACCTGGCGGCCTACCGGTGGCTGTCGTCGGCCGACGGTTTCGGTGCCGACGCGATGGTGCACCTCGGCAAGCACGGCAACCTGGAATGGCTGCCGGGCAAGACCCTCGGCATGTCCGCGTCCTGTGGCACCGACGCCGCCCTCGGCGATCTGCCGCTGATCTACCCGTTCCTGGTGAACGACCCCGGTGAGGGCACCCAGGCCAAGCGCCGCGCCCACGCCACCCTCGTCGACCACCTCATCCCACCGATGGCGCGCGCCGAAACCTACGGCGACATCTCGCGCCTGGAACAACTGCTCGACGAACACGCCAACATCTCCGCGCTCGACCCGGCCAAACTGCCCGCCATCCGCCAGCAGATCTGGACCCTGATGCGCGCGGCCAAGATGGACCACGACCTCGGCCTGGCCGAACGCCCAGACGAGGACGTCTTCGACGACATGCTCCTGCACGTCGACGGCTGGCTCTGCGAGATCAAAGATGTGCAGATCCGCGACGGCCTGCACATCCTGGGTCAGGCCCCCGAGGGCGAGATGGAACTCGACCTGGTGCTGGCCATGCTGCGTGCCCGCCAGCTGTGGGGCGGCGAACAGAACGTGCCCGGCCTGCGAGAAGCGTTGGGGCTCAGCGAAGCCGGTGACGAGGCGCGCACCCGCGTCGACGTGGTGGAGGCCCGCGCGCGCGAACTGCTCGGCGCCCTGCAAGCGACGGACTGGTCGGTGGACGCGGTCGACACCCTCGTCGACGACTACGCGACCGCGATTCTGGCCGGGGGAGTGGACGATTCGTCCGGAGCGAGCGGCACTGCCACCGCGAACGGCGGCATCGCGGTGAGTGGGCGCCTCGACGCGGTGAAGACCGTGTTGCGGTTCGCCGCGACCGAGGTCGTGCCCCGCCTGCGCGAGACCGGCATCGAGATCGCCCGGGTCCTGCACGCCCTCAACGGTGGTTTCATCCCCGCAGGCCCGAGTGGTTCACCCCTGCGCGGTCTGATCAACGTGTTGCCGACCGGCCGCAATTTCTACTCCGTCGATCCGAAGGCCGTCCCGTCGCGACTGGCGTGGGAGACGGGTCAGGCCATGGCCGAGTCCCTGCTCGCCCGCTACCTGGCCGATCACGGCGAGTACCCGAAGTCGGTCGGTCTGTCGGTGTGGGGCACCTCGGCCATGCGCACCTCCGGCGACGACATCGCCGAAGTCCTCGCGCTGCTCGGCGTGCGGCCGGTGTGGGACGAGGCGAGCCGCCGCGTCACCTCGCTCGAGGTGATCTCCCTGGAAGAACTGGGTCGCCCGCGCATCGACGTCACCGTGCGCATCTCCGGTTTCTTCCGCGACGCCTTCCCGCACGTTCTCGCCCTGCTCGACGACGCCGTCCGCCTCGTCGCCGCCCTCGACGAACCGGCCGACGCCAATTACGTTCGCGCCCATGCCGATGCGGACCTGGCCGAGCACGGCGATGCCCGCCGTGCCACCACCCGCATCTTCGGTTCCAAGCCCGGCACCTACGGCGCGGGCCTGCTGCAGCTCATCGATTCCAAGAGCTGGCGCACCGACGACGACCTCGCACAGGTGTACACCACCTGGGGCGGCTACGCCTACGGCCGCGATCTCGACGGCGCTCCCGCCGCCGACGATATGCGCACGGCGTACAAGCGAATCGCGGTGGCGGCCAAGAACACCGACACCCGCGAGCACGACATCGCCGACTCCGACGACTACTTCCAGTACCACGGCGGCATGGTCGCCACGGTGCGCGCGCTCACCGGGAAGAACCCCGAGGCCTACATCGGCGACTCCACCCGCCCCGACGCGGTACGCACCCGCACCCTGTCCGAGGAAACCACCCGGGTGTTCCGTGCGCGCGTGGTGAACCCGCGCTGGCTCGAGGCGATGCGCCGCCACGGCTACAAGGGTGCCTTCGAGATGGCCGCGACCGTCGACTACCTGTTCGGTTACGACGCCACCACCAATGTCGTCGCCGACTGGATGTACGAAAAGCTTTCCGAGAGCTATGTTTTCGACGATGTGAACCGCAAGTTCATGGAGCAGTCCAACCCGTGGGCGCTGCACGGCATCGCCGAACGGCTGCTCGAGGCGGCCGAGCGCAAGCTCTGGGAGCACCCCGAACCGGAAACCCTGGACAAGCTGCGCCAGATCTACCTCGAGACCGAGGGCGAACTGGAGTAGTCCTGCGCGGCCTGCAGCAGAACCCGGTCGCGGTAGATCCGCAGTGCCGCGATGACGGCCGAGACCGCGGTGAGCAGGCCGCAGGCGATGCGCACCGCATGCGCGACCTCGATCTCGGCGACCGTGCGGTGCAATTCGTCGACCGTGTACATGGCGCGATCCTCGAACAGGATCGGCCAGCGCGGCCACAGGTACAGCATCGACAGCAGGAACATCCCCGAGACGAACGGCACCAGCGACGCGAGCAGCCAGCCGCGGGCGCGCCCCGACCACACACCGGCAGCCACGGCGAGCACTGCGCTCAGGGTCAGGAACATCCCCAGCGGGCGCATCACATCGCCGACCGAGACCACGGCGGTGAATGCCTCGCCCACCTCCAGCGATGCCGGAATGTCGTGGAAGTAGTTCGGGTACAGGAAGACCGTTTCGGCGATCGTGGTGCACACCACCAGGGTCGCCAGCACGGCGTAGACGGTCGCGGCCGTGAGTGCGACAGTGAGTTTTCGCATGGTGTTCTCCTCGTGGGTGTGCTGTCGACGCTAGGCCGACGTCGTATCGGAGACATCCGGTGCCGACCCTGAACTCGGGTCGGGGAACTCACCCAGGTCTCGTGATCGACGGCGAACGCGAGTGGGTTGCCGTAAAACTGCAACGCGTTCTAATCTTGGCCGGAGAGCCCGGGAAACACCCTGGCCGGAAAGGGTCGCCATGACCACCTCACCGGCGTACTTCACCCGCACGGGCGCGGTGTTCGAGCCGACCAGGTTCTCGCTGAGCCTGTGGGGCCCCAAGACGCTGTCGGGGCCGCCGGTGTGCGGGTTGATGGCGCGGGAGGTGGAGGCGCGGTACTGCACCGAGGAGTTCGTGCCCGCCCGGTTCACCGTCGACCTGCACCGCGCGGTGCCCGCCGTGCCCGTGACCGTCGAGAGCGAGCTGGTGCGTGACGGCAAGCGCGTGCGCGCGGTCGCCGTCAGCCTGCGCTCGGACGACGCGGTGGTGGCCAGGGGCAGCGCGTTGCTGCTGAAACGCTCGGCGCAGCCGCCCGGTGCGGTGTGGCGGCCCGACCGGGAGCGGCCGCTGCCGCCGCCGGACGCGCGCGCGGCGATCGAGGAGGGGTTGCACCTGTTCGGCAGCGACGGCCATGCCGACGGCTGGTCGATCCGGATGACCGAGCACCAGAACGACACCCGCAAACGCAAATGGGTGCGCAACATCCCGGTCGTCGCCGGTGAGGAGTCCTCCCCGTTCTGCTACGCCGCGATGACGGGTGAGCAGACGAGTCTGGTCACCAACTGGGGCACCGACGGCATCGGTTTCATCAATACCGATGTGTCGATCACGTTCTCGCGCATGCCGATCGGCGTCGAGATGGGCATCGAGGCGGAAGGTCACCTCAGCGACGACGGGATCGCGGCGGGCGCGGCCGTGCTCTACGACGCCGACGGCGCGTTCGGGATGTGCACCACCACGGCACTGGCCAACGAGAGCCACCAGATTCGCGGCGCCGTCATCGACAAGCTCACCGACAGGGTGATGGCGGAACTGGCGTCGGGGCACTGAGCCCGCCGATCACGGTTCCTGCGAACGCATTTCGAGGGGCAGGTCGCCGGCTTCGATGCCCTGGGCACGCAAGGCGAGCGGAACCTGCCGGGTGAAGCGCCGCGGGGGCCGGTAGTGGGTGCTGTGATCCGACACCAGCAGCACCCGGCCCTGCCGCGCCACGATCTCCCCTGCGGCGGCCACGGGTCCACCGGCCAGGAAACTCGAATGGTGGAACCGGCCGAGCAGGTGCTGGGGTGAGGAGTACAGCGTGCCAGCGGCGTCCATGACGAAGATCGCCCGGCCGCCCTCCGGTGACCACAGGGTACTGGCCGCCGTGGTGTCGAACAGGGCGCCGTCGGCGGTGTGGAGCAGACCGTCGCGGGCTTGGAGCCGGAACCGCAGGCGCGCTTGCTCATCGAGATAGGTGACGTGAGTGCCGTCCCATACCCGGTTCCCCGGCAGGTGCTCACCGGCGAACTCCGGCCGCAACGGCGTCGTCTCGAACACGGTCGGTGCGGAATCCGTTCCGGTGCCGAACAATCGGCGCATGCGGTGGGCGAAGCCCGTCATGCGGGCACCAGGGTGACGATCACTTCGTCGGCCACCGTTTCCGCTTTCACCACGGCCTCGCCGAGGTACAGGGTCGCGGCGCGCGGTCGGCCGTCGGGCAGGGGTACGACCGAGACGGCGTCGACGCGGCGGCCGGTGAAGGCGCTGTAGGGTTCCTCGTCGGTGACATCGAAGGCGGTGTATTTGCCCGATTCGGCGACGTATTCGATATTGACCGGGTCGACGAGCGGTTCGAACGGGTCACGCCACGGCGCCGACCGGATCCGCAGTTCCGAGCCGTCCACCCCGGAATCGAGCAGCAGGGTGGCACCGTTGTGGAAGGTGAACTCGATCGGGCCCTCGGAGCGGTCGACCTCGTCACCGAGGACATAGAACATGCGGCGGACGGCGACAATGGTCCCGTCGACCGCGCCGTTGAGCGCGCTTCGGCCGTGTTCGTCGTTGTCGGACACCAGTTTCCTCTGACATCGCCGGGCAGATGAGTCATCATGTCGCCGCACCCGCTCGCCACGCAACTCCACCGGCGTGCCGCCCCGCGCCCGCCCACTCGTACCATGACTTCATGGGCGAGCCCACCCGGGACCTGGTGGAGCGTGCGGCCGAGCTGCTGGCCGGACGCCGCGTCGTGGTGGTGTCCGGGGCGGGTTTGAGCACCGACAGCGGCATCCCCGACTACCGCGGCCCCGATTCACCACCCCGCAATCCGATGACCTACCAGCAGTTCGTCGGCGACGCCGCCTTCCGGCAGCGGTACTGGGCCCGCAACCACATCGGCTGGCGGCGGATGGACGCCGCCCGGCCGAACCCGGGCCACCGCGCGCTGGCCCGGCTGGAACACGCGGGCGTGGTGTCGGCTGTGATCACGCAGAACGTCGACCTGCTGCACACGAAAGCAGGTGCTCGCCGGGTCATCGACCTGCACGGCACGTATGCCCGCGTGTGCTGCCTGCGCTGCGCGGCGGTGATCTCCCGCATGTCGCTGGCAGAACAGCTGGAGGCGGCCAATCCCGATTTCGCCGACCAGGTTTCGCACGGCGGCGGTATCGAGGTCGCGCCCGACGCGGACGCGGTGGTCACCGACACCGACCGCTTCCGGATGCTCGACTGCGCCCGGTGCGGCGGCATGCTCAAGCCCGACATCGTCTACTTCGGCGAAACCGTCCCCGCCGAGCGGGTGGCGGCGGCCTTCGCCCTGGTCGACGACGCCGAGGCACTGCTGGTAGCTGGATCGTCACTCACCGTGATGTCCGGGCTGCGATTCGTCCGCCGCGCCGCGAAGAACGGTGTGCCGGTGGTGATCGTGAATCGCGGCGCAACCCGCGCCGACGATCTGGCCGCCGTGCGCATTCCGGCCGGCTGTTCGCAGACCCTGTCCACCCTGGCCGACAGTCTCACCACCGCGACCCCGGCCGTACCGCGATGAGCGATTCCGTCGACCCCGCCGTCGAGGCGTACTTTTCGGGCAAACCGCACTCGCGTGAGATCTTCGGAGTACTACGCGAATTGATCGCGAGCAATGGTCCGGTCGAGGTGTCGGTGGCCTCGCAGATCGTTTTCGCCGTCGCGCGGAAGTTCGCGTGGGTGTGGCTCTACAACGTCACGGGAAAGAATCCGGAAGGCACCGTGCAGATCATGCTCGCGCTCGACCGGGAAATGGCGCACGCACCGGTCTACCGGGTGACACAGGTGGGCCGTGCCCGCTGGAATCACCTGGTAGTGGTGCATTCTCTCGACGAAGCTCGCGATCCACGACTGGCGGAGCTGATTGCCGCCGCCTACCGTTTCGGCGCGAAATGAACGGTAACTTGATCCCTCGGTGACGGCCGCGAATCCGACGTGGGTAAGCTCTGGCCACCAGCGCATGAAGAGTTCCACCCGCGGCGCAAAGTTTTCCTCGCAGCGGGGTTGTCGGCCCTTGCGTGGGCCGAATGATCGACACCCACCAGCCAGCCGATCAGAACCAGGGCTTTTCCATGACCGATACCGTCGTCGCCGAACCACGCCTCACGCACCGCCAGACACTCACCATTCTGTCCGGCCTGCTACTCGGGGTGTTCCTGGCCGCACTCGATCAGAACATCGTCAGCGTCGCGATCGTGCGGATCGCGAACAGCCTCGACGGCTTCGACGAACAGGCATGGGCGACAACGGCATACCTCATCACCGCGACCGTCACCACGCCCCTCTACGGCAAACTCGCCGACATCTACGGGCGTAAACCGTTCTATCTGCTGGCGATCGCACTGTTCGTCATCGGTTCGGCGGCCTGCTGCTTCGCCCAGACCATGTATCAGCTGGCCGGGTGCCGCGCCTTCCAAGGCCTCGGGGCAGGCGGGCTGATGTCGTTGGCGTTCACCATCGTCGGTGACATCGTGCCCGCCCGGGAACGGGTCCGCTACCAGGGTTATTTCCTCATGGTCTTCGGCATCGCGACGGTGCTCGGGCCGGTGGTCGGTGGGTTCCTCTCCGACTACGAGAGCCTCGGCGGTATCGAAGGTTGGCGCTGGGTGTTCCTGGTCAACGTGCCGGTGGGTCTGCTCGCGTTCCTGGTGGTGTGGCGGGTGCTCAACGTCGGTCACACCCGGCAGCGCAGCCGGATCGACTGGTTCGGTGCGCTGGCGCTGGTCGTCGGGGTGGTGCCGCTGCTGATCGTCGCCGAGCAGGGCAGGCTGTGGGGCTGGACGTCCCCGAAATCGCTGCTCTGCTACGGCATCTGCGTTGGCGGGCTGCTGGTGTTCGTGATCGTCGAGTTCCTGATGAAGGACGCGGCGCTGATCCCGCTGCGGTTGTTCCGCAGTTCCACCTTCAGCGTCGCCATTCTCGGCGGATTCCTCATCGGTGTAGCCATGTTCGGGGCCATCACGATGGTTCCGCAATACCTGCAGGTGGTGCGGGGGTTCTCGCCCACCGAGGCGGGCCTGCTGATGCTGCCGCTGGTGCTCGGCATCATGGTCGGCGCCCAGCTGTCGGGCCTGATCACCAAGGCCAGCGGGCGCTACAAGGTGCTGCCGGTGCTCGGCGCGCTGATCCTGGCCATCGGCTGCGGATTGTTCGCCCGCATCACCTACGACGGTCCGCTGTGGCAGCCGCTGGCATACAGCGCGATCATGGGTTTCGGGCTCGGTGGTTGCATGCAGACGCTGGTGATCGCCGCGCAGAACGCGGTCGGGCGCACCGAGATGGGTGTGTCGACGGCGGCGGCCACGTTCTTCCGGCAGCTCGGCGGCACCCTCGGCGTCGCGGTCTTCCTCACCGTGCTGTTCGATCGCCTGCCCGGTTCCATCCTGAGCGCGTTCGGCGGCACCCTCCCGCCGGGTTTCGACGCCGCCCGGCTCGAGGCCCTGCAGAGCGACACCAGCGGCATCGCGGCCCTGCCCGACCACCTGCGGATCCCGATCCTCGAGGGTTTCACCGACTCGATGCACACCGTGTTCCTGCTGGCCGCCGATCTGGCGATCGTCGCCTGCCTGGTCCTGGTGTTCATGAAAGAGATTCCGCTGCAAGAGGATCCCGTGCCCGATGAGGCCGACGAAGGTGCCCAGTTGCGGGATGTGAGCCTCTACGACGCACACGAGATGGCGGGCAAACTGCGGCCCGGTGCGACGGGCCGGGTGATCGCGGGACTGCTGCGACGTGACGATGCCCGCCCGGTCCCGTCGGCGACGCTCACCCTGATCGATCAGCACGGTCACCAGGTGGCGCGCGGCAACGGCGACGCCGACGGCGCCTACATGATCGAGGCACCGCGACCGGGCAACTATGTCCTCATCGCGGCCGCCGCCGGTCATCAGCCCGAGGCGGTGAGCGTGTCGATCGGGGAGCGGGCCCAGCACGTCGACCTGATGCTCACCGGGGCGGGTGAGCTCACCGGGGTGGTGCGCTCGGCGCGGCGCGGTGAACCACTGTGGGGTGCGACCGTGACCCTGACCGATCCCGAGGGGGAGGTGGTCGGGGCGGCGATCACCGGCGAGGACGGTACCTACGTCTGCCGTGATGTCGTCAGCGGCACGTACACCCTGGTCGCGGTGGCCGACCACATGCGCCCGACAGCACTCGCCCTGACCGTCCCGGAAACCGGCTCACTGCACCGCGATATCGACCTGGAACCGATGGCCATCCTGACCGGTTCGGCCTGGGTCGACGGCGACCGGCCGGTCGCGGATGTCGAGATCACCGTCCTCGATTCCAGCGGCGACCCGGCCGCCACCACCCGCACCGACGAGAAGGGCCGCTACCTCGTGCCCGACCTGCCCGAGGGGGAGTACACGGTCGTCGCGCGCGGGTACCCACCCGTCGCGAGTCAGGTGGCGGTCACTCGTGGCGAGATCACCCACGACGTCACCCTGGGATACGACAACGAAGAATCGATGCATCGCCGGTAGGTCGTTCCAGCGCCTCGCCGTCGACGAGCACGAACCGGAACGGCTCAGGCGGACTCGGCGACCTGCTCGGCGCGGTAGACCTCGGCCAGCTCGGCGAGCGGGATCGTGAGTGCTTCGGCGAGGCCGACGATGGTGCCGAACGCGGGGGAGGGCATGCGCCCGGACTCGATCTTGCGCAGGGTCTCGGGAGAGATCCCCGCCCGCCCGGCCACCTCGTTCAGTTCGCGATCGCCCCGAGCCGTCCGCAGTCGCCGACCCAGCCGGCGCCCGGCTTCGACCTGGGCGGGACTGAGCGGAAGACGAACCATGCCCCCGATGGTAAGTGCTCACTCACCGAGCCGCCAAGAAAGCTCTCCTGACGGCGCTGATCCGTCCCAGGGCGTCGCGGCACGCCCATGAACTAGCGGGTGGGACGCCAGGGGATTCGGCCGTTGCCGTCGCCGGTGGGTGTCCATTGTTCGGCCCAGTCCCAGACCTGCTGGAGGGACTCGGCCAGGAGGGCGCCCTCGGTGGTGAGCTCGTAGGCGCCGCGCGGTCCGTTCTTGCGGGTCAGGCCCGCGGACTGCAATTGCTGGAGGCGGTCGGACAGCATGCTCGACGAGCAATTGCCCATCCGGCGGCGCAGGTCGAGGAAGCCGAGGGGACCGGGCTCGAGTTCCCAGATCACGCGCAGCATCCACCGCTGGCCGAGCAGGTCGATCGCGGCCACGATCTTCGCGGAGGGTTCTGCCGTCTCGTCACCGCCGGTTGCGCTTCTCATTCAGAAGCACGATAGCTGGTTCTGGATCAGAAGCATTCGGGCGATCGGACGGGGTCCTGAATCCGGAATACCTCGGGGAGTTCCCCGATGTGTGCGGGTGGTCGCGACGCCTAGCGTTGTCGAGGTGAAGGCAATCGTGCAGCAGGTTTACGGGTCGTCGGCGATGTTGGCGGTGGCCGATGTCGGGCGCCCGGAAGCGGGGGCGGGGCAGGTGCTGGTTCGGGTTCGTGCGGCGTCGGTGAATGCGCGGGATTGGCATGTGATGCGGGGGGACCCGAAGATCGCGCGGTGGATGGATCGGTCGGTGTTCCGTCGCAAGGGGCCGGCGAATCCGGTGCAGGGCGGGGACTTCGCGGGGACGGTCGAGGCGGTGGGCGACGGGGTCACCGATGTCGCGGTGGGCGACGAGGTGTTCGGTGAGGCGGTCAGCGGCGCGTTCGCGGAGTACCTCGCGGTACCGCGCGCTCTCCTCGACCGAAAGCCGAAGAACCTGAGCTTCGAGGAGGCCGCGGCCGTACCGCTGGCCGCCAACACCGCCCTGACCTGCCTGCGTCACGTCGACGCCGGAAACCGGGTGTTGATCATCGGTGCCTCCGGAGGGGTCGGCACCTTCGCGGTCCAGATCGCCCGGGCCAGGGGTGCCGAGGTCACCGGGGTGTGCAGTACCCGCAATGTCGAGGCGGCACGGGCACTCGGCGCCGCACATGTCGTCGACTACACCCGCGAGACCGTAACCGGCCGCTACGACACCGTTCTCGACCTGGCGGGCACACGGGGCCTACGCGAACTCCTCCGCCTGGTCGAGCCCACCGGCACCCTCGTTCTGTCCGGTGGTGGCAATTTCGACGGTGGCAGCGTGTTCGGTCCGGTCGGCTTGCTCGCGCTCGGCCAGCTGGCTCGGCCATTCGTGAAACCGTCGATCCGCGGCCCGCTGGCTCAGCAGAGTCCGGAGTCGCTGACAGAACTCCGCGAGCTGATCGAGTCGGGGCAGGTCCGCCCGGCCATCGACCGGACCTACCCACTGGCCGAGACGCCCGCGGCCATCAGCTACATGGAATCCGAACACGCCAGGGCGAAGATCGTGATCACCGTCGCCGCATAAGTCGAATCGCCTGGCGGAGCAGGGTTTCCACCGGGCGTCGGGATCATCCGCCGGTTGCGCTTCTGATTCAGAAGCGCGATAGTTGCTTCTGAATCAGAAGCATGCGGGCGGGAGGAACACGATGGTGGAATCGACGGCGCGGCGGGTGGTGCTGGTGACCGGGGCTTCGCGCGGAATCGGCGCGGATACGGCGAGGCAGTTCGGCGCGACCGGTGCGCACGTGCTCGTGAACTTCCGGGAGAAACGCAAGCGTGCCGAGACCGTCGTCACCGAGATCGTGACGGCCGGCGGTAGCGCCTCAGTGATCGGCGCGGATGTGTCCGAGCCTGATGATGTCGCTGCCATGGCGGCAGATATCCAGCGAACATATGGTCGGCTGGATGTGTTGGTGCTCAATGCTTCCGGCGGTCTCGAGCGTGACGCGGACCCCGGCTACGCGCTGCGCCTCAATCGGGACGCGCAGGTGGATCTCGCGAAGGCGATGCTGCCCTTGATGCCGTCGGGCGGACGCATCATGTTCGTCACCAGCCATCAGGCGCACTTCATTCACGAGAAGCCCGATGTGCCTGCGGGTTACGCACCGATCGCGCGGAGCAAGCGCGCGGGTGAGGACGCCCTGCGCGCGCTGATTCCCGAATTCCGCTCGCGGGGAGTCGGTTTCAGTGTGGTATCCGGCGACGTGATCGACGGCACGATCATCGTCCGGCTGCTGGAACGGCGTGACGCGAGCAGTGTCGCGTCACGCCGTGCGGCGGGCCCGTTGCCGACTGTCGAGGATTTCGCCGCGGCGATCGTGACCGCGGCCGAGTCCGACGACGCCGACGGGCGGACGGTATATGTCGGCGGCGCGGACTATCTCACCTCGAGTGCCGTCGGTAGTGACCGCGGCTAGACCGTGGCTCGGCGTTGCAGTTCGAGGGCGATGTCGATGAGCTGGTCTTCCTGCCCGCCGACGAGTTTGCGTTCGCCTGCGCGGACGAGCATTTCGGCGGCGGAGACGTTGTAGCGTTCGGCTTGGCGTTCGGCGTGTTTGAGGAAGCTGGAATAGACGCCCGCGTAGCCCATCATGAGGGATTGGCGGTCCAGGAGGCATTCCTGCGGCATGGCCGGGCGAACAACATCTTCGGCGGCGTCGGCGATGGCGAAGAAGTCGATGCCGGTGTTGATCCCGAGTTTGTCGCAGACCCCGACGAGGGCTTCGACGGGGGTGTTGCCCGCGCCCGCACCGAAGCGGCGTGCGCTGCCGTCGATGTGAGTGGCACCCGCGCGGATGGCGTAGATGCTGTTGGCGACGGCGAGGTCGAGGTTTTCGTGACCGTGGAAGCCGACCCGGGCGTCGGTGCCGAGCTCGGCGACCAGGGCGGCGACGCGGTCGGAGACCTGATCGAGGACCAAGGCGCCCGCGGAGTCGACGATGTAGACGCATTGGCAGCCGGCGTCGGCCATGATGCGGGCTTGTTTCGCCAGCGCCTCAGGGGTTTGGGTGTGCGACATCATGAGGAACCCGACGGTTTCCAGACCGAGGTCGCGGGCGTAGCCGAAATGCTGGATGGAGACGTCGGCTTCGGTGCAGTGCGTGGCGATGCGGCAGATGGAGGCGCCGTTGTCCTGGGAGATCTTGATGTCTTCTTTGACTCCCACCCCGGGCAGCATCAGGACCGCGATCTTGGCTTGCGTGGCGGTGTCGGCTGCGATTCGCACCAGCTCCTGTTCAGGGGTTTTCGAGAATCCGTAGTTGAACGAGGAACCGCCGAGTCCGTCGCCATGGGTGACTTCGATGACGGGAACACCGGCACCATCGAGCGCGGCGACGATATCGCGGACCTCGGTGGTCGTGAATTGGTGACGTTTGTGGTGCGACCCGTCGCGCAGACAGGTGTCGGTGATGCTGATGTCGAGATCAGCGGAGTACGGCATGGGAATTCCTAACGAGACCGGGGCGGAGGGATGCGCGTTCACACGCGGGCGGCGTGGATCTGATCGGCCATGACTTCGCCGACCTTGGTGGCGGCGGCGGTCATGATGTCGAGGTTGCCCGCGTACGGCGGCAGGAAGTCGCCCGCGCCTTCGACTTCCACGAACACCGAAACCTTCGCCAGGCCGCCGGAAACCACAGAGGGTTCGTCGAATTGGGGTTCGTTCAGAAGCCGGTAGCCGGGCACGTACTGCTGGATGTCGGCGACCATGCGGTGGATCGAGTCGGTGATCGCGGCGTGGTCGGCGTCTTCGGGGATGGCGCAGAAGATGGTGTCGCGCATGATCATCGGCGGTTCGGCCGGATTGAGGATGATGATCGCCTTGCCGCGTTCGGCCCCGCCGATGGTTTCCACACCCCGGCTGGTGGTTTTGGTGAATTCGTCGATATTGGCGCGGGTACCGGGTCCGGCCGACACTGACGACACCGAGGCCACGATTTCGGCGTAGGGCACCGGAACGACTCGCGAGACAGCGGCAACGATGGGAATCGTCGCCTGTCCACCACAGGTGATCATATTGACATTCGGCGCGTCGACCAACGACGCGAGATTGACCGGTGGAACAACCGCCGGGCCGACCGCGGCCGGGGTCAGATCGACTGCCCGAATACCCAATTCGGCGTATCGCGGTGCGGCGGCACGATGCACATAGGCCGAGGTCGCTTCGAAGACAAGGTCGGGCTTCTCCGGTTGAGCGAGCAACCAGTCGACACCCTCGGCCGAGGTCTCCAAGCCGAGCCCACGAGCCCGCTTCAGCCCTTCACTGGCCGGGTCGATCCCGATCATCCACCGGGGTTCGATGGATTCCGACCGCAACAGTTTGTAGAGCAGATCGGTGCTGATATTGCCGGATCCGACGATCGCGGCGGTGACGTTCCCGTTGGCCACGGTAAGCCTCCTCGATATTTGGGCCGGCGAACCGGCGAAGTACTGGTTTACCGCGTCGACTCAGCGGCGGAGAGGTAGCGCGGGCCTAGGCGAAACGCAAACGGACGGAACCGAGTCCGGTGAATTCGGCGTGGAAGTCGTCGCCGGGGCGGGCGTCGATGGCGCGGGTGCAGGAGCCGGGCAGCACGATGTCTCCGGCTTGGAGCCGCACTCCGAAGGTCGCGACCTTGCGCGCCAACCAGGCGACCGCGATCACCGGGTCACCGAGGACGGCGTCGCTGCGGCCTTCGGCGACGACCTCACCGTTGCGGGTGAGGACCGCGTCGATGGCGGTGATGTCGATATCGGCCGGGGCGACGCGTTGTTTGCCGAGGACGAATCCGGCCGAGGAGGCGTTGTCGGAGATGGTGTCGGCCAACCCGATCTTCCAGTCGGTGATCCGTGAGTCGATCAATTCTATCGCGGGTGCGTAGGCGACGGTCGCGGCCAGCACGTCGGCTTCGGTGCAGTCCTCGCCGGGCAGGTCCTTGCCCAGGACGAACCCGACCTCGACCTCGACGCGGGGCAGCAGGTACTGGGAGGTGTCGACGGGGACGTCTTCGAAGACTTCCATCTCGGCGAGCAGGTGTCCGTAGTCGGGTTCGTCGACGCCCATCATCTGCTGCATCGCCTTGGACGACAGCCCGACCTTGTGCCCGACGACCTGGGCGCCGTCACGGAGCCTGCGCTGGATGTTGAGCAACTGGATCTCGTAGGCGTCGACGACGTCGATGCCGGGGTACCGGTCGACCAGCGGCGGCGCGGCCACCCGATTCTGTTCGGCGCGGGCCAATTCGTCCGCGAGCTCGCTGCGCACGGTGGGGCTCAGCATGCTGCCTCCGTCCTTGTCGTCGTGATCATGCATCCCATGCTCCTCGGCAGGAGGGCAGCAGAACGGTCCGCTTCCCGCTGGCCGGAAAGAAATTCGGTGGTCTTCCCGGATCCTGGGAAAGCTGTGCTCACAGCTGGGCGGTGTCGGCCCGGCGAGGCATGAATGCGCAGGCCACGACCATGACCACCGTCATCGCGGCGATGGCGACGAACACGAGATGTATTGCCCCGGCCAGCTTTTCCGGAGCCGGGGCCCCCGCGATCCGAGCGTTGACGATGGCGCCGAACACGGCCACACCCACAGCGCTACCGAGCGAGCGGGCGAACAGTGCGGCCGAGGTGACCACACCCCGCTCCGACCAGGCTGCGCCGGTCTGTGCCGCGATGAGCGTAGGGGTGGCCACCAGCCCCATCCCCGCACCGACGACGAAACAGGATGCCGCCACCTGCCACAGCGCCGAGTGTTCGTCGATGAGCAGGGTCGATGCGGCCCCGATCGTCGCGACACAAGCTCCCGACACCGCACAGGCTCGGAAGCCGAAGCGCAGGTACACCTTTCCTGCCTGCGCGGCCGACAGCGGCCAGCCCAGCGTGAGCGCACCGGTGACGAGCCCGGCAACCAGCGCGCCGGTCCCCAGAACCCCTTGGTTGAACATCGGCACATAGGTGGTGAACCCGAACAGCAGCGCACCACCGAGCATCGCCGCCACCGTGCTCGCCAGCACCACCGGCCGGGTGAAGATCCACAACGGCAGAATCGGCTGTACCGCACGGGTTTCGACCACGACGAAGACCGCCAGCAGCAGTGCGGCTGCGGTGAACACGCCGATCCCCGTCGGCGAATCCCACGCCCAGGCGCGACCACCTTCGAGCAGGCCGAGGACCAGCGCACTCGCACCGGCGGTGAGCAGGAACGCCCCGGCATAGTCGATGCGGGACTGCCGCCGAGGCACCGTTTCGTGGAAGCCGCGCACCAGCATCCACGCGGCGAGCACAGCCAGCGGCAGGTTGATCAGGAAGATCCAGCGCCAGCCGAGATAGTCGGCGAAGACGCCGCCGAGCAGCGGACCGGTCACCGACGCCACCGCCCACACCCCGGCGAGATAACCCTGGATCGTGGCGCGTTCGGCCAGGGTGTAGAGATCGCTTGCGATCACCATGGTCGTCGGCTGGATCGCGCCCGCACCGAGCCCCTGCACCGCGCGGAACACGATCAGCGCGAGCATGCTGCTCGCCAGCCCGCACAGCAGCGAACCGAGCGCGAAGACCGCGATCCCGAACAGCATCACCGGTTTTCGGCCGAACGTGTCGGCCAGCGCGCCGTAGACAGGAACCGTGACGGCCTGGGCGAGTAGATAACTGGAGAACAACCACGGGAACAGCGCGAAATCGCCGAGGCTGTCGGTGATGGCGAGCACCGCGGTGGCCAGGATCGTCGAATCGAGGGCGACGAGCCCCGTCGCGAGCATCAGCGACACGAGCACCGGCCCACGCTCGGACCCGAACCCGACGGATTCCCGCGCGGTATCAATAGCCACAGCGCACCTCCCGGATCAGAAGCGGATGCGGACAGTGCCGGTGCGTGGCCGCGCCTGACAAGCGAGGATGTAGCCGGCGGCGATGTCGTCGTCGTCCAGCACGCCGGTCCTGCCCATCTCGACCTCGCCGTCGAGCACGGTGCAGGCGCACGAACCGCATTCACCTTCCCGGCACGAGTACGGGACATCGAGCCCGCGCGCCAGCATCACGTCGACGAGCGTCCGTTCGCGGGGCCAACGCAGCGCGTGGACGGTGCCGTCGAGCTCCACGTCCACGTCGGCGGCCGTGTCGTCGTCGGCGACGGGTACCGGCTCGGCGAACGGGTCACCTGAGAGCGAGACGAACACCTCGCTGGTCACCCGCTCCCGTGGACGATCCGCCAAGGCCTCGGTCACCGCGGCCATGAACGGGGCGGGACCACACAGGTACGAGTGGAAATCGGCATACGGCGCGGCGAAGTCGGCCAGCGAACCGGCATCCGGCAGGCCGCGTTCGGACTGCAGCCAATGGGTCACCCTGAGCCGGTCCGGGTATCGCCGCGCGAGTTCGGTGAGCGCCCGATCGAAGATCACCGAGCCCCGATCACGGTTGGCGTAGAACAACACCACCTTGCCCCGCCCACCGACCAGCGCCGAGACCAGGATCGACAACACCGGCGTGATCCCACTGCCCCCGGCCCACAACAGCAGATCCTCGTCGAGCGAGGCAGGCGTGAAGGTGCCGGTCGGCGGCAACACGTCGATACTGTCGCCCGGGGACAGGTTGTCGCACAACCAGTTCGAGCCGTACCCACCATCGGTGCGCTTGACCGTCACCTTAGGCGGTTCCCCCGTGAACGGCGAACTCGCCAGCGAATAACACCGCGCCACCGGCGGCTCCCCGGGTATCCGCAGCGTGAGGAACTGACCGGGCCGATACCCGAACCGCTCCTTCGCATCCTCGGGAACCTCGAACACGAACGAACGCGCCTCGGCAGTCTCCTCGACCACCGCCGCGACCCGCAGCGTCACCACCCGCGCACCAAGCGCCACGCCGACACTCGCCCTCGTCACCGATGTCCTCCTACGCTCGCGAACACGTCGCCACGACGGTCCCAGTCCCGTGGCGCCGTGGCAGCCCCGGCTCCCGGTGGTCGGGAGATCGCGGCGACCAACCCGCCCACCGGGAGAGCGGGGGTTCGGCGGTGGAGTCGACCACGAGGAGGTCACGAACGCAGAGGGACGACGCGTGCATCCGGTTCCCGATATGGCCGTAGCTGACAATCGTCACCGGGTGTCCATGCGCGTCGTGACCTTCTTCGGTCATGGTCTCGCCCGCCTCGGTGGGCATTGCGGAAGACGACCCGACGCCCCGCCTGGCCGAATTCGCGCCAAAGCGGGGCCGTGGTTGTCAGCCACCTAGCCAGGGGATTGTGGGTGCTACGGCTCCAGCTCGAGACCGAGCCCGACCTGGTGGCCACCAACCCCTCCGCGAGGAGTCACCACGGGTGTCGCAACCGCGTTGTCACCAGTCCCTTGCTCCTCGCTCGGAGTGATGCCAACTGCGATGTCCTCGGCGCGAGATTCGTTGTCACTCATAGGACTGCTCCTTCGGGCTGATTGTGGTTCGGACCAAGGAAGTATGGCTGTGTCCCTTCGTCGCGACTGCTCGATTGGCGGACCCGTCTTTTCCTCGATCTCCGCGCTCGGTCCGGCACTGCTGCGTCATCACTGCCTCACCGAGGGAACGCTCGTCCCGGCCGCGCCTAGCTGGACACCAACGCGACGATGTCCTCGATCCGTACGATTTCGCCGCCGGCACCCCAGTTGCCTTCCGGAATCTCGTTGATGTGCACCCACGCGGTCGCGGCGTCGGCGAAACGCGCAGGGTCCTCGTCGGCGTCCGCCAGCACCCGGTTGACGCGGCGCACGATGTCGCGGCGCTTGTCGTCGTTCATCGAGCCGGCTGGAACTCCCACTCGCACCACATATTTCGGACTGCCACCGGCCGGGAGTCGCTGACCACCCACGAACCAGGCGTCGATCTCGTTCACCACCAGCCACGAGATGGAACGAGCCGCGGCGGTGTCGGGCGCACCCTCGGCGAGCATCACCTCCGAGACCAGCTGCCCGCCGATCTTCTCCCGGCTCTCCTGGTCGAGTGAACCGCTCACTCGACGACTCGAAGCGCTGGTGGCAGACGGCATCGTGGAACGCCGGGCGTACCAGCAACGACCGCTGCGGCACGAATACCACCTCACCGAGGCGGGACGCGAACTCGTCCCTGTGCTGATGGCGCTGATGGCCTGGGCTGACAAATGGGCCACCTCGTCGGGTGGTCCGTCGGTCCGATTGGTGCACGACGAATGCGGGCACCAATTCACGCCGCAGGTCTGCTGCTCGGAGTGTGCGAAACCGGTAACCGCGCAGAGTGTTACCGCCCTACCCGGCCCGGGTGCGGCCTCGGGGCCGGGGCCACAGTGCTCGCCCGCCTCAACGAACTGCCGGCGCAGCCTGATGGGAAGTTCTGAACCAAGAAAGGCAACTCGCCCCAACCGGTCGCTGACGCGTCTCCGTGTACCACCAATCGGGTCGCAGTCAGCCTCGGACGTCACCATGATCATCAGCCCGAACAGTCGGGTTTCGCGATGATCTGATGGACGTCCTCATAGAGGATGCGGCCCGGGTTTCCGGAGTGGATCCGAGCCTATCCGATTCCGTGTGCGTCCAGGATCCTCGTGTAACCGTCTACACGAGAGATCATCTCAGTGGCCGACGGTTTGAACCAGGCCGCGGCGCCAGGGTGCAAATGCCGGTCGTAAACAGACGGGTCCGCAACGCTCGGATCGACGAGATTACAGTGGTACGAGGCGTTTTCACGCTGGCGGAAATGCTCTTCAGCGGTAGTCAGGCGACCCGCCCGGGATAGCCCGTTCACTAAAGCGAATACTCCTGGAAACCAACCCGAGCGACTCTGCACTACGGCTTGGAAGCGCACGAACAGCAACTCGCTGCCACGATCTCCTATCGGCTCGCGGGAACCGGATTCAGGACCGGTGCGGCCATCTACCGAGCCTCCGACCACCCGACCCGACATTTCTTCGGATGTCACAACGAACAGGTTCTCCCACTGCTTCAGATCGCATCCGACCACCCGCTGGACGGTTTTCCACACGTCACCGTCGGTCACCATGGAGATCATTCGTTCGGATGCCGAGGCCAGACGCTCGAGCCGGAGTGGACGCCAGGCCAGAATGGAGCTTGTGCTGATAGAGGAAATCGCTGTCAAGGTAGCGCAGAGCGTGCCCCGGCTGGGCTCGACCCGACTGGTCGCTGTAGACGGGCCCGGCGGCGCAGGGAAATCCACTCTGGCGGACCGCCTCGCCGTCGCGTGCTGTGCCGAGTTGCTCCACACCGACGACTTCGCATCCTGGGACAACCAACTCGACTGGTGGCCGAGGTTGGAAGCCCAGGTACTGGAACCGCTCGGCCAGGGCCGTCCCGCACGGTACCAGCGGTATGACTGGACTTCGCGCGCCTTTTCGGAATGGCACGAGATGGCGAGCCCAGATGTGCTGATCCTGGAAGGGGTTTCGGCCGCGCGCGCAGCGGTCCGTGCCCGACTGTCGCTGTTGATCTGGGTGGAAACCCCGCGCGATACGCGGCTCAGACGTGGGCTGGACCGCGACGGGGCCGAAGCGCTGCCGTTGTGGCAGCGCTGGATGACTGCCGAGGATGCCCACTTCGCTGCCGACCGGACGCCAGACCACGCGGACGTGATAGTCGACGGCTGGCACCTACAGGAATGAACGCTCATCGGCATGAGCGGATGTTCCTGGCCTCCAACGGATGTGCGGGGTCAGCGGGGAATGCCTGAATATTCCCATGGAACCAGGTTTCGATTTCGATGATCGGATCATAGCGACGCAACAGGATTCGTGCTCTCGCCTACCTTTGAATTCCTCGCTCACTTCCACTACCCGAGCCACTCGGTCGATCAAGGCTGCGCGTTGGCGGCATTGCAAGTGTTCGAAGACTCGCTCACTCTCCGCGTGCCGCGCCGATAGGCAATGCTGGTGCGGTGAGCGACCAACCGCGACACTGGGATCCGATGACAGCATCAGCCTTCGCAAGACGTGCGTTCTCCGTCACCGGCGCTGTGCGGTCGGTCGAAACCCTGGGCCCGTCTGGCTGAGCCGAGGCACGGAAGCAAAATGCGGAATGGCCGAACGAAGGCTGCGGGACCAGTCCCGCTGTTCATGGCCGCAATCCTCTTCCTCGCTGACAGTCGTAGCAGACCAGTCCGAACACCTGCGCCAGCCCAGCGACGAACTCCGACACCTCCTGCGCGCGGCCTCGCCGGATATGGACACTGAGGATCGGGCCGTCTACATACCCGGTACCCGACGCCGACCAGGGGCTGGCGGGGTGCTCAATGTCTGGCCAACGGCGGAGAAGCGCGGCGACGAATTCGGCAATCTTGGGGCTGGCTGGGTCGGGCTTGTGGTCTCGACTGTGTCGTTCGCTGATCTGGTCGAGTGTCTCTCGCAGATGCTGTGCATTGCCTGGTCTGGGGCCTTCCCAGACCAGGAGGTCGTAGCTCATGAACGCATACTTCCCGATCCCTCTGACAATCGCGCCCCGTGCCAGTCAACCCCGGTAACCGGGGATCTGCCATTTCACAGGCACGCACGTTCGTAGCCACCCGATTAGAGCAACTGAGTGCAGTGCACAATCGGACACCGTGCCTCGAGCGGCCGTAGCAGCAAGGAGACCGAATCATGAAAGCGGAGCTGAGGGCGATCGAGATCCCAGACGCCGATCTTCGAACAGGGATTGTGAAGCACCGCGACGCTGTCGCGATTCGCTTCCTCGCGGGGCCGCAAGGGATGAGGGGTGAGGAGTCCTTCGACCTGTTGGTGTGCACTCCTCGATGGATCGCTGAGCAGGTGAACCTGACGGGCATGATCATCGGCCGCCACAAGATCATCGTCGACCGGATAGATCTCGACGCTGTGACCCAGTACCTGCGCGGGTACGTCGCAGGCCTTGATGAACCGACATGGCCCGAACTCGCCGCCAAACTCGCTCGAATCGGCATGTGGGAATTCGAAGACTATTCCGAAGATTGCTGACACCCAATGCGTCACGCGCTCATCGGCAGCAGCGGATATTGCACTCGCGCCGGAGAAGCAGCCTGGCTGGTGAGCGAACTCGGGGCGGCTCGGAACCGGCAGTTCCGGCTCGTTGGCCATCGCGCCAGGCGTTCGAAATTTCGACAAAGCTCGTCAAGCACGCGGTTTGGATGGCCGACCACCGCCCGCATCACGGCATTTCAGTGCGTTGTCGGAGCACGGTCCAGCGTCGCGGAGCGAACTCTCATTCTTTGCAGAACGAGCATGTGCAGCGTGGCCCTCCTGTACAGGACGAGCAGAATACGCCTTCAGAATTGCCGTATGCCTGGACTGCGGCTGCATCATGTTCCAGCAGGCAGGCCTCACACCAGATACAGATATCTATAGTGTCGGTAGTGACCCCGAGCAGTCGCGCCACCTTCTCGCGGGCTACCGCTTGTGCCTCCAGAACAGTGTGGCCCCGAGTCACGCTTCGCACCCCCTCGGGTCCATACACCTCCAGAACCCACATGCTCTCGGGACGTTCGGCGATCGCCGGGTAAACATTGACGGTCATGCTGGCGTTCCTCCCTGTGCGTTCAGCCGAGCGGAACGCCTGTACCAGACTACCGGCGGATAGCACACACAGTGCCCCCATCGGCATTCCAGGATGTTCAGACGTGGCTCGGTGATTGCGATGTGGGCGCAGACCGACTACTGGACCGGCGAGGTGACATGGTCTTCTCACTCTCGTGATCGGGCTTCGAGGAGTGTGCAACCGACACCTCATTGCGGCCAGATGAGCATGCCACATGCTTCACGACGCTCGAGTGGCGCAAGAGACGCTCGAGGATGCCTCGGCCCAGTTCCGGCACCGACTCGGTCGGCGGGGCAGTCCGTAGGCGGCACGAGCGTAGGAGGTGACTGCGAATCGAAGGCTCCGGGTGTTGCCGATCAGCATGCTGAGGTTGTCAGTTCTCCTGCGCCGGAGCACTTCCGGGGGAGCTCTTCGGACTTCTTCGTGGATGCCGTGGGGAGCGGGTTCGGTGTTTCGACCGAACATCGCGGCGGTAGGGTTCGGTGATCATTCCGGGGAGGACAACCGCGTGGCACAGCTTCAGCATCGGATCGACGACATGACCGATGACTCGGGATTCCTCGGCCTTGTCGACCCCCACGCGTACACGTCGTTCGTGGGTGAAGACTGGACCTTGGAAATGCTGTTCGAGCGCTTCGAATCCGAGATACGGCAGCAGACGATGCTGTTCTGGGGAACCGGCGGCGAGGAGCAGTGGCGGATCGACCTTTCGGATTCTCCGGTGGATCCGCGGCTGCCGGTCATCAGGCAGATCACCGGCCCCATCACCGTGACGCGTGGTGAGCTGATCGTGGTCAATCTGGAGACGGTCACCATGGCTGCCCAGTACGCGGAATCCGCCGTGGACGACGACAAGGACATATACGGGTCCGGCATCGAACTCCCCAACGGCGACTACATCTGCACCGTCACCCAACTCACCGATCCCGAGGAGGATCGGACACACGAAGGTCCCGACTTCCACCTCCAGCTGATAGCCGGCCGAACCTCACCATGGTCCGGGGTCGCTTGGTCCGAACTGTGACGAGGCTACTTCTGCTGACGTCAGGTCGTCTGGTTCCTCGTGCGTACCTCATCAGCTAGTTGTCATCCTGTGTCGCTGTCTCATGTTGCACAGTTCCCTGGTGAAAGTAGAGGTTCCAGCTGCCGTCGCGAAGCAGCCAAATCGAGCTGCGAACAGCGGTGCGTTCCTTGCTACGTGTCCGGTAGGTCACGTGAATCACGGTCGGCGCCAGACGTGCGGCTGTGACGTGGTCGATCGTGGGCGCCGAGGAAATGTCGTCGCTCATCATGTCGAGAATCGACTCTCTGTCCCACACCCTGCCGGATGCGCCGAACTCGCGAAAGTCCGCGTCCAGTAGCGCAGCGGAATCGGCTCTGGAGTTTCGAATCTGGCGGTCGGCCAACCGTAGCTCAGCTGAAACCACGTACTCGATCTCGGAATCGTCGTTTATGAGGGCCACGCGGACAGTGTGGGCACCCGAGCACGGAGCGGCAACAGATTTCGTGTGCGGTCCCGACGTCAACCTGGGATGTGGCTCTTCGCCGGTCGAGTGCGTTCAAGCGCGTCGGCTTTCATGCGGGTTTCCGAGCTGATCGGTAGCGTCGCAGGACAGGATCAGCGAGAAGGAAATGAGCGAGACACGCTGGGCGCAGTTGGCGGATCGGATGAGTGTTCTTGTCGCCCGGCTCGTTTGAGTGATGTCAGGGTTGGAAGGTGACTCCGGTGAGTCGTTCACTGTCGGCCCACAATCGCGCGCCCAGTTCGCTGTCGGCGGCGCCTTTCGGGAGTTTCGCGGGTCTCGGTGTGCCGGAGGTCTGATCGCGTCCGGCCGGGCCGATGAATGAATTCGCCGCTGGTGATGTCGGGACTGGTGGCGGCGTACAGCGACGGCCACGCGGCGCCGGCGGGCGAACCCATCAGCATGCGGGCTGCGAGAGGAGTGAGAATGCGGGTCAGTGCTCCTGTGCCGTGTCGTTGAAGGCTGGCCATCGCCGAACCGGGGTGGACGGCGATGGCTTCGATCGCCGTGTGGGTAGTGCGGCGCGCGAGTTCGACGGTGTAGACGATACTGCGCAAGGTTTCGAGGTCTTCCCTAGCGGCGGAGTGACTTTCGGGGAATCCGAGCCCGAGGACTATCCGTTTGGAATCCGGGTCGAGGCGATAGACCCGGACGGCAACCGGATCTCGCTGCGGGAGCAGCGCAAGCCGCGACCGTCCACCCTTCCGGCCTGGTGGCCGAGACGTTCGAGGCCCAGCGCGATCGGCTACGCACCATCGCCTATCGCGTGCTGGGCTCATACGCCGATGCCGAGGACGTTGTCCAGGAAGCTTGGCTGCGCCTGGTCGGTCAGGACACAGCGACGATCGACAACCTGGCGGGCTGGCTGACCACTGTGGTCAGCCACATCAGCCTGGACCTCCTACGCTCCCGCAAAGCCCGCCCCGAAACCGGTTATGGGCAGGAGTTTCCGGGGTTCGTGGTGACGCCCGCCGACGGCCCGACACCGGACGAGCAAGTCGCGCTGGCGGATTCGGTGGGCCTGGCATTGTTTGTCGTGCTCGACACGCTCTCCCCGAGCGAACGCGTGGCGTTCGTCTTGCACGATATGTTCGCGGTCTCGTTCTCCGTAATCGGGCAGATCCTGGGCAAATCCACCGATGCCAGCAAGATGATCGCCAGTCGCGCCCGCCGCAAGGTTCAAGCCACGGATCATCGAGCGGGGCCCGGGCGCGAGCATCGGAACGTTGTCCAAGCCTTCCGCGCAGCGGCCCTGGCCGGTGACTTCGAAGCGCTCCTGCGCATTCTCGACCCGCAGGTGAAGTTGACTGTCGACACTGCCGACGGTGTGGTCGTTACCCTGGGCGCGACAGCGGTCGCGTCAGGCGCCCGCATGTTCTCCGGCGAGGTCGCTCGACAACGGCCCGTGCTGGTCAACGGCGTGCCCGGCCACATGTCCTGGCAGTCTGACGGAACCCCTCTCTCGGTCATCGCCTTCGCCTTCACCGTCACCGATGGCCTGATCGCCGCGCTTCACATCGTGATCGACCCGGCCAAACTTGCTTCGATCCGGTTGCCTGAACCGCCCCTGAACCGACGCCGCCGGCATTGGGTGGTCGGCCCGCGCTTGCGAGTGGCCTCGCGCGGGTCGGCAGAGCAGCACTGCCATCGGGAGATGCGGACGTTCGTGACCGCGTGCCCAACGGCATGTCTGGACAGTCGGCCGTGCCTCTGCTCGCGTCGTCACGACGGCATCGGCAGGATTCGACGAGGGTCCACAGGACCCGATGCGCAGCTACGAGGGCGACGCCTCTGCTCCAGCGTCGACGCGTTTTGCTTCGCGCTACACGCGGATGCTCGTTGAGGAAGACGAGGATTGAGCGCCAACGGCTACGAGGTGAAACTTCGGGGGCCGAGTTGCTCGACGGTGCCGAGATAGCTCCCAGGATCGAACCCCAGTTCAGTGTTGTACCGCCGTCAGGTTCGTCGCCTTGTCTATTCGTGCGAGGTCTATGAGCAGGGCACCCGCTGCGGCCGAACCGACACTCGCGCAGGCCTCTGCCCCAGCGCGGGAATTTCATGAAGCGGGCCGGGGTTGGGCCACCCAGACGGCTATTGCGCTGAGCGGCGCAACGGGCAGCCCGTCGGAAGGACCGGGGTATGAGGTTCGCAGTCAGCTACAGCAGCGCTCACTTCGGTGGCGATCCGGACCAGATCGTCGCCTACGCGCGCCATGCCGAGGCGTGCGGATTCGAGGGCCTTTACCTTCCCGAGCACCTTGTCCTGTACCCGGGAGCGAAGCTCCACGACTTCGAGGTCCCACCCACACTGCCGTTCCTCGACCCCCTCGACACCCTCGCGTATGTCGCTGCGGCGACTGAACGGCTCCTGCTCGGCACTGGGGTGCTCTTGCTGCCGTATCGGCATCCGGTGGTACTCGCCAAGCAGTTGGCGACCATCGACACATTGTCAAAGGGCAGGATGCGGTTGCTGACAATAGGCTTGGGCACGTTGCCGGAGGAAGCGGCGGCGACCGGTGTCGACTTCCGTACACGCGGACGACGTGCTGACGAAGCGATCGACGTCCTGCGTTTGCTGTGGTCCGGCACCGAGGAAGGCGTCAGCTTCCGGGGCGAATTCTTCTCTTTCGACAACCTCGTGCAATTTCCCAAGCCCTACCAGAGCGCGACGCTACCCATCCACGTCGGTGGATCGAGTGCTGCCGCCGCACGTAGGGCCGGGTTGCGTGGTGACGGGTATTTCCCCGGAGGGGCGTTGGTCCCTCAGGAACGTGCGGCGCAGTGGAAACTGGCGCGCTCGACCGCGCAGGAGTCCGGGCGGGACCCGGATGACCTCGAATACACTCGCTGGAGCGGGATCGACATGACCGACGAGCGGCTCGAAGCCTTTGCGGCACAAGGCGTCACACGAATTGTCGTCAGTGCCACAGCGCAGGACCCGAACGAACAATACGACGAACTGTCACGATTCGCAGAACGCTTCATCCTCGGGAGGTCATAACCGTCGATGATCGATCAGCTCGGACAGATTCGATGCAGTAGTCACCTGCTGGGCAACATATCTCGCGGCAGGGTGGTGAGTTCCCGTTTGTATCCAGGTGTTCGGACTGCTTTTCGGACCCGGTCGAGGGTGCTTTGTTCGCCGATGGCCGGCCATAGCGCGAAAAGTTCCCTGTCGCGGCCACGCATGACGGCCTTATCAGCAGTGGGGTCGATCGCGATGAGGCGGTCCACGACGGTGTCCAGCAGGGGATGGTTGCGTTCGGGATCGTGTGGAGTGGCTTCTCGGATGGTGGCGGCCAGCAAAGCCAACTGGTCGAGCTCTGGCAGGAGGCCCTTGGCAGCACCGGTCAGTACCTCCCACAGTCCGTCGACATCGGCCGCGTCGACAAATCCGGTAAACGCGTGGCAGACAAAACTAGGTCCGATCCGCTTGTTCGCTGCGACGGCCACCGCCGCCTTCCAGCCCTGGTGTCGAGCGACACCCTCGATCAGATGTTCTTTGAGCAGGGCCATGCCCGCACGGTCCTGTCCGGCCGCGTAACGCTTCCAGTCGGCGAAGAAGCCTTCGACATCGCCTTGGTCGGCAAGAGCGAAGCCGATATCACGGTGTGCGCGCCAGGCGTATCCGTCGTCTATGCGTGTGGCGAGCGCACGAGCGCCGGCCAGATCTCCGGCGGCGATCCGGTTCAGCACCTGCTGCCGACGAAACCCGCATGACTCGGGCAGGAGCGGGGCAATGCTGTCGACCTCATCCGAGGTCAGTGCGTCGACCGCGATCAATGCGCAAGTCGCGTCCGCGAAGTCGAAGAGACCCTGGCTGCGAGCAAGCATCTGTACCTCGAATCGGTAGTCCCGAGGCCAGCTCAGTACGCGAGTCACCGTCGGCGGCCCGTCTCCCGCGCCCGGGAGGCGGCTGACGAGTTCCTCGAGGACACGGTCGCGGATGGGGACAGCGGCAGCCGGTATCGGGTAGGGAGGGGTGCGCGCAGCTTCTCGCTCGACGTCGGTAATCGGGAGCGTGAGACCGGCGACGAGGGTGTCTTTCAGGCTTGGGAGATTTCCTGACATGCCGACATCGTGCCCCGGGGCGCCGACAGGTCGCCTATCGCTGAACCGGAATGTGGTGATCACGTTCGGGTTCCGTGCCCCTGCATCGCCGAGACGTCCAGCGCGGGCGCTGTTCCAGCCTCCCGCGCGTGGTGGACTCAACCACGGTGCGAGCGTTCAGGGGTGGGCTGCGGCATCTGCGGTGAAGAGCGTGCGCAGCGTGTCCGCGGTGAATTCGTCCATCGAATAGAACAATTCGATGGCCAATTCCGCGAGCGTCACATCCGAGGGTGCGCCGAAGGTGACCATGGTGCTGAACATGCGTAGCTCGCCCAGTGGGGTGGCGATGCGCAGGGGTACAGCGAAAGGTGTGGGTGCGCTGGGATCGGGTTCGGTGTGCGACGGGACGGGGTACTGGGAGACCTCGTCGTACAGTGCGCGCAGGATCGGGTCGCCTGTCGCCCGTACCTGCCGGAGCAGTCGTTCGAGCAGGAGTTCCCTGACCTGACCGTGGTTGATCATGTGTGTGTCGGCATCGGGCGGGCCGGGGTGCAGGGTCAGGCGGTAGACGTTGGGGCGTTCCATCAGCTGCTCGTCGACCTCGTTCGAGAAGAGGCCCATCGCGCGGTTGGTGGCAACGACATTCCAGTACCGGTCCACCGCGACCGCCGGATAGGGTTCGTGCGCGGTCAGCATGGTGTCGAGCGCGGCCCGGGCAGAGTTTGAGCACCATGGCCCGGCTCGGTTTGGCCTTCCCGGTCTCGACGCAGGACAGATGCCGTGCCGAACTGTCGGCGGCCAGCGCCAGCTCCAGCTGACTCAGCCGCCGCCGCTGCCGCCAATCCCGCAGCAGTGTGCCGACGGGGGATTCCTGCATCGAACGCGTCACTCGGCCACGCTATCGGTCCGGCACGACCGGTTGCCATGACCTCGGAGGTCATTGAGACGATGATCGGCCGCTGGCAACGTCGACGCCATGACCACAATGACCACCTTTGAAGCCGGTCCCGGCCTACGCACCGCCTTGCGGGTAGACGGCTGGAGCACCGGCGTTTTCGGCACCTTTCTGTTGGCCACCGCCCCGTTGTTGCGCGAACCGCTCGGCTTGCCGACCTCCTGGTCGGTCCCCTTCGGCGTCGGCATGCTGGGCGGCGCCGCGGCACTGCTGCTCATCGCGCGCCACCCTCGGCTACCGTCTCGCCTGGCTGTCGTCGTTGTCGCGGTCAACGCGCTGTCGGCGATACTCATGGTCGAGCTCGCTGTGATCGACCTGATTCCGTTGACGAATTGGGGCCGGGTCTTCCTGTTCGCGGGCGCGGCGTTCGTCGCGAGTTTCGCCGCCCTCGAGTTCGCGGGCCTGCGCCGCCGGGGGCCGGTGGCGCCATGACCGACGAAACCGCCGTCCTCGCCCTGCTGCGCGCGCAGATGGACGCCTGGGCCGCAGGTGACGGCACCGCCTTCGCCGCCACCTTCACCCCCGACGCCGATTTCGTCTCGGTCATCGGGGAACGCATCCAGGGCCGAACCGAACTCGCCACCGTCATGCAGGAGGGCTTCGACGGGTTCATGAGGGGCACCCGCATGGCCGAACCCGACACCACCACGCTGCGCTTCCCCGCACCGAATATCGCGGTGCTGGTCACCGTGGGCGATCGCCCCATGCCGCCGGGCGCGACCGCGCCGCCCGATGCCCGGTCCGTCCAGACCCGGGTCGCGGTGCGCCACAAAGGAACTTGGCTGTTCACCACCTTCCAGAACACCCGGATCAGCCAGTTCCCACAGTGAGTCGGGAACATGACAGCGCGTTCGCGTTGTCTTCGTGGCCCGCATGCCCCAGGTCGGCCGACTATGAACGGACGTGCCCTACTCAGCCGCGGGCGGCTCGTCGAAATCCTCGCCGTCAGCATGAACTTTGTCGGAGCCTGTCCGTAGCGTGCATGGAATGAATTGGAGGCCGTGGCTGGAGCTTTGGAGTGAGGAACGGATAGCAAGTTGCGATCCCGGTGAGCTGGATGCCGAGGTGGTGCAGCAGCGCTGGCTCGGCTATCCCGCGGCCACCCAGGCCGAGGTCGCAGCCGTCGAGCGGCGTCTCGGCCTGAGGTTGCCACCCTCTTATCGCAGTTTCCTGCTGACCACCGATGGATGGCGCCATGCCGGGGAGTTCGTGCGGAAGATGCGTGACACGACCAACCTGGGGTGGTTGCGTGACCTCGAACCCAACTGGGAGTCCCGGGCCGACCTGATCACCGAAGCCCCAGGTGATGCGCCGGGTAACCCATTCAGTCGCGGGTTGTTGATCTCGTTGCACGCCGACGTCGGGATCCTCTTCCTCGACCCGGCCGACCGCGACGAGGATGGCGAATGGGCCGCCTACAGTGTCTTTGCCTGGAGTGAATTTCCGCAGCGGTATCCATCGTTCACCGCACTCATGAAATCGCTGTACCAAAGCTTCCATCGTCTGCGTCAGCCTGCGGGCAGAACTCGTGACAACTGGACTTCGGTGGCCGAGGAGGCTCGAGGTCAAGCCCTTTCCGGGGACCTCGACAAAGCCATGGTGTCCCTGGAAAAGGCTCAGAATTTCGGCGAGCCGCGCGCCACAGTCCTGAGAACCCAGCTCCAGATGTTCCTCACCACTTCCTCTCCCTACGAGGCCTGCCGGATTCTTTCGCATCTGCTGCCTTCGACGCCGGTCCCGGACGGATTCTTCCGCAGTCCGCTGTTCACCGACGAGTTTCTGCCGTGCATGTTCCTCCAACACGCGCATAAAGAATCCTGGTACGGCTCCGCCCTCGAGATTGCCGAATATTTGGCAAAACGTGCACTCACCGGACACCGCCAAGCCCTCGAAATCGCCCAGAAACACGCCGATGGCAAGCGCTCACATGCCTCCGCCCTTGATATCGCCAAGCTCCTGGAAAACGCGCAAAACGACCCCGGGCTCGAAATCGGACCTGCTATCGACGAGTACCGGGCACGGGTACAGCAGTCCGGCTAGCGGCACTGTGGGATGCGCTCGGGACCGCGATGACGCACTGGCAGCCCCGCACTCCGGATCACATCGCCCCGGTCGCCCTGCTCGCCGACCCTGTGCTGGCGTACAGCCTGACCCCGGAACGCGGTCGCGCGTTGCTGAGTCAACCGCGTGGCGGCCGCTGATCCACGAGATAGGCGAAAACAGTTCTTTCAGTGGTTGTAGATCAGTGTGAAGTACCCGCAGGGTGACCCGGCACGGACGCGATGGCGATCTCGTATTCGGTACTGTCGCGCGCTTCGATCGTCAGCGCGATCGCGCCGTTGACGTCGGTGGCGACAATCCGGCCGTCGATCATCTGGTCCAAGCCGTCGGCGAACTGCTGGATTCCGTCCCAATCGAAAACGGCGGCTCCGTTCTCGACCTCGGCCTGGAATTCGGTCCACGTGAGGCCGTCGGGGAAGCGTCCGATGCCGTCGAACTCCTCGAGGTGCCACCGCCAATCGTTCGACTGGAACCGCGTGAGGATTTCACGCAGGAGCACCGGGGTTCCCCGCTCGGTCCACATGGGAATCGTCTCGACGAGCATCAAGCATCCTCACTGACATGGGCATACGTGTGCCGTCGACGGGCGAGTACTTCAGACCATATCCGAGATCGGTGGTAGTGGAATCCTGCGCAGGCCGCATGCTCGGGCAGCATGGTCACGCGTGTCGATCACGGCGCAGTGACTACTCCTGGTCTCGTCGCCGGCTCAATGCCGGATAAGACCGCCGACCGGAGTGGACGTGACGTGGCCGGTCGCCGGGAGGGTGTGTGCCAGGGCCAGGCCGGAGTCGACAAGGGATGATCGGCGGAGGTGGGCGACTTCGGAGATCGGGGTCCAGGTCGGTTCGACTGTGGCCCCGCTCGTTTCGGCTCTGAGGCGGCCGCCGGTGACGCGGACGAGATAGAAGATGCCGATGTTCTGGTGCTCTTCACCCGAGTGGGCCTCATGCGCCGGGATCACCCTTGAATCGACTCCGAGTAATCGTTCGACAACGCCGGTGAGACCGGTCTCCTCCGCAAGCTCGCGGGTCACGGTGTCGAAGGGGTCCTCTCCCTGCTCGACCCCACCTCCCGGAAGCGTCCAGGTGGTTTCGCCGCTTTCGGCGATGTGGCGAACGAGCAGCACCCGATCATGTTCGCGGCAGACGCCGTATGCCGCGATTCTCGAAGTCACCCGGTGAACTATATCTCCGGGCCCGCGCGGCATCCTGCCGTGGGATTCGCAACCGTTCGCATCGACAGTGGCCGCGATGATCGACTGCCGCACGCACTCACAAGTCGGCAGGTGTGCCGCGTTCGGCCCGTGGCTCTTTCGTAGGCCCGGCCGCGAGTGGTGAACTGGCACAGTAAGTCTACCGAGGGGACGATCATGAGTACCGCACGATTACTGACTTTTCGGCGCTGCCCGATCATCGGAGTGCGAGCAGCCGATGTCTGTTGATCGCCGGCAGCTGGCCGCCGCTGTGTGCATGCTGATCGCGGTGGTGGCGGTGCCGATCGGGCTGATCCTTGTCGTCGGTGGTTTCATCGCCTCCCGTGAGGATCCGAATGCCGGGCCGACCTGCGATGGGAAGGTTATGACGCCTGGCACGGAGTGTTGGAGTTATGGCGATGATTCGTCCGGGGTCACCACCTATGAGCAGGCGGTCGAGGAAAAACGTAGGGGTGCCGAATCCGCGAAGGGGATTCTGCCGACCGGAATCACAGTTCTTGTTGTCGGTGCCGCGGCTGCCACGGTGTGCTACCGGTATACCCGGTCCGCGACCGGCACCCGTGTAGCACCTCAACCTGTTGAGCAGCCTCAGGATCACAGGCCTTCGTTCACCGAGTTGGAGGCTCATGCGACATCTGCGCTCGGCCAGGGAGACCTCGACCGCGCTCTGTATTGGTATCAGGTCGGCGCGGACGCGGGCGATCCGGACGCGATGGGCAAGCTCGCGGCGCTGCTGCGGCAGGACGGAAATATCGCCGAAGCCGAATTCTGGCACCGTCGAGCGACCAAGGCGGGCCAGGCTGCTGCGCCGGAAACCAGCCGTGCCGCGCACGCTCCGGCCGACGACATGAAGGTCCTTCTCGCCATGGTGATGGGCAATCACGCCGCCGCCGGTCGGCTCATCGACTTCGAACAGCGCAGAGATCCCGGTGCTGATCGGGCGGTCTCGATCAGGAGGGCAATCGAGCGTCTTCGCGACGATCGGCATCGGCAAGGCTGAGAGAAGCGAGCAGCGGTCGGTGCGGGTAGCAGGGGGAGATCGACGCGGACGCTCCCGGTAGGTGGGAAGTCTCGTCGCATCGCCCGCTCACCGGGAGAGCCTGGCGATTCGGGGGTCCGGCGAACCTAGCGTCGGCCGGGTGGACACTCGATCTGGTAGGGGCGCCCGATGAATCGCATGCAGGACAGGGTCGCGCTGGTCACCGGTGCGGCGAGGGGTATGGGTCGTGCGCACTGCGTGCGGCTCGCCGAGGAGGGCGCCGATGTCATTGCCCTCGATATAGACGCCGCTGCAACGGAATTGGCGACGACGAAGCAGGCTGTCGAGGCGTTGGGGCGGCGGTGTGTCACCGCTACTGCCGACGTGCGTGAGGCGGACGTGCTCGATGCGGCCGTTGCGGGTGGGGTGCGTGAGCTGGGCAGGCTCGATGTGATCGTCGCCAACGCGGGTATCTATACCGACCTCGCGCCGTCGTGGGAACTGACCGACCAAGCGTGGCAACGGACCATCGATATCAACCTGACCGGTGCCTGGCACACGGTGCGTGCCGGTGCACAGGCCCTGGCCGACGGTGGATCGATCGTGATCGTCAGCTCCGTCAACGGGATCGTGGGCGGGGCCATGGCGGCGCATTATTCGGCGAGTAAGCATGCCGTGGTCGGGTTGGCGCGCACGCTCGCCAACGAGCTCGGCCCGCGTGGCATCCGGGTGAACACCGTGCATCCAGGGTCGGTGGCGACGCCGATGATTCTCAACGACGAGGTCTACGCGAAACTGCGCCCGGACCTGCCGAATCCGACGCGGCAGGACGCGGCCGAGGCGCTGGCCCGCCGCACCCTGCTGCCGGTTCCGTGGGTGGAACCGGTCGACGTCAGCAATGCCGTGCTCTTCCTCGCATCCGACGAGTCCCGTTACGTGACGGGAACCCAGCTCGTGGTGGATGCCGGACTGACTCAGAAGGTGTGACATGGGACGGGTTTCGGGCAAAGTAGCGGTCGTGACCGGCGCCGCGCGCGGTATCGGGCACGCGCAGGCGATCCGGCTGGCCGAGGAGGGTGCCGACATCATCGCGCTCGACCTCTGCGGACCGGTCGACACCGTGGTGACACCACCGGCGAGCCGTGACGATCTCGACGAGACCGTTCGTGCCGTCGAGGCGACGGGTGCGCGGATCGTCGCGACGGTTGTGGACGTGCGCGACGGGTCGGCGTTGCGGGCCGCCGTCGACGCCGGGGTCGGTGAGCTGGGCGGGCTCGACATCGTCTGCGCCACAGCCGGAATCAGTTCGAGTGCGTTCGCCCTCGAGCTGACCGAGCAGCAGTGGCAGACCATGATCGACGTCAACCTCACCGGTGTGTGGCAGACCTGCAAGGCGGCCACACCCCACCTCATCGCCCGTGACGGGGGAGCGATGATCCTGACCAGTTCCATCGCCGGCTTGCGCGGGCTGGTCGGCGTCTCCCACTATGTCGCGGCCAAACACGGTGTCGTCGGTTTGATGCGTTCGCTGGCGAAGGAACTCGCGCCGCACCATGTCCGGGTGAACACCGTGCACCCGACCAACGTGGACACGCCGATGATCCAGAACGACATGGTGCGCAAGGTCTTTCGTCCCGACCGGGAGAATCCGACCCGCGAGGAATTCGCCGAGGCCGCCACCTCGATGAACATGCTGCCCATCCCGTGGGTCGACCCCGTCGACATCGCCAACGCCACCCTGTTCCTGGCCTCCGACGAAGCCCGCTACATCACCGCCGTCACCCTGCCGGTGGACGCGGGCAGCACCCAAAGCTAGGTCGGTGGCCTCCGGAACATCACCGGACCAGGAGGGGTTCCGGAGCCCCGGCAAGGCCGGTGAGTGCGTTCGGGAGGGGGTCGTGGTGGACGACGCCGAGGCGCTGGGTGGCGCGGGTGAGTGCGACGTACAGCTCCGCCGCGCCACGCGGTCCCTCCGCGAGGATCCTTCCCGGTTCGACGACGAGGACGGAGTCGAACTCCAGGCCCTTGGTCTCCGACGCGGGCACGGTGCCCGGCATGCCGACCGGGCCGATCACCACACTCGTGCCCTCCCGGTCCGCCTCGGTACGCACGAATGCCGCGATAGCCGAAGGGAATTCGGTGGCGTCGACCTGTTGCGACCACGGCTGTACACCACACGCGCGCACCGAGTCGGGTGGCCGAACCTCCGGCGCGAACTCGGCGAGCACGGCGGCGGCGACCGTCATGATCTCGGCGGGCGTGCGGTAGTTCACCGTGAGTGAGCGGTACACCCAGCGGCCGGGAACATACGGGTCGAGCACCGTTGCCCACGCGGTGGCGCCTGCCGGTGACCGGCGCTGGGCCAGGTCGCCGACGATGGTGAACGAGCGGCTCGGGCAGCGGCGCATCAGCACCCGCCAGTCCATCTCCGAGAGCTCCTGGGCCTCGTCGACCACCACGTGCCCGTAGGTCCAATCACGGTCGGCCGCAGCACGTTCGGCGAGCTCGCGGGTGTCGCGCTCGAGGAAACGGTCGGCGAGGTCCTCGCCGTAGAGCATGTCCTGGGCGAGCAGGTGATCCTCGTCGTCCATCAGGTCTTCGCGGCTGATCAGGGTGTCGAGCACGCCCTCGGCGTAGGCGGCTTCGGCCTTGCGGGCGCGTTCGGCGCTGTCGTCGGCGGGTGCATCGCGACCGAGCAGGTCGACCAGTTCGTCGAGCAGCGGCACATCCGAGACCGTCCACGCGGTACCATCGGCCCGCCGCAGCGACTCGTCCGCGTTCGCGGCGCGAAGTCGCTCCGGGGACGAATACAGTTCGCCGAGAAGACCTTCCGGGGTGAGAACAGGCCAGCATTCGTCGAGCACAGCGACGAAATCGGCGTTCTCGGCGAGTTCGGCGGTCAGGTCCGCGCGCAGCTGCTCCCACGCCTCGCTGTCCTCGCGCGTCAACCAGCCCTTCCCGATGCGGGCGATCGCCCGTTCGGTGAGCACATAGGTGACGATCTCGGCGAACACCGCCCGCGCCTCGTTGTGCGGACGTCCGCTCGCCCGCGCCTCCTCGCGCGCCCACTCCGCGACGGCCGCGTCGACGCGCACCGTCGCGTCGGCCAGCTCGATGTCCCGCGGCGCCGCGGGGAGGCGTTGCCGGTCCGCGATCGCGGCACCGAGCACATCGAGAATGCGCAGCGAGCCTTTGACACGCGCCGCTTCCGGTGTGTCCTCAGCGGTGGCGTGCAGCCCGGGCATCAGATCGGCGGTGGTGGCGAAGACGACATTCGTTTCACCGAGCGCGGGCAGCACGTGCGCGATGTGGTTCAGGAACGCCGGATTCGGGCCGACCACCAGCACACCTTGGCGTTCCATCCGCTTGCGCTGGGTGTAGAGCAGATAGGCCACCCGATGCAGCGCCACGACGGTCTTGCCGGTACCGGGGCCGCCTTCGATCACGGTGACGCCCGGGTGTTCGAGGCGGATGATCTCGTCCTGTTCGGCCTGGATCGTCGCCACGATGTCGCGCATTCCGTCCCCGCGCGGTGCGTTCACCGCCGCCAGCAGCGCCGCGTCGCCGCCTTCGCCCGCGTCGGGCCTGCCGAGGACCTCGTCGGTGAAGTCGAGCACCCGGCGATCGCGGGTGTGGAACTGCCGTCGCCTGCGCATGCCCTCCGGGTTGGCGGCGGTAGCCACATAGAACGCGCGGGCGGCGGGTGCTCGCCAGTCGAGCAGCAGTGGTTCGAAATCGTCGCCGGCATCGAACAGGCCGATGCGGCCGATGTAGGACCGTTCGCCCGACACCGCGTCCAGCCTGCCGAAACACAGACCGTTGTCGGCGACGTTCAGGCGCTGGATCTCCTTCCCGAGCGCGCGCACCTCGTTGTCGCGTTCCATCGGGGAGTTACCGGTGCCGCGCAGGGCGGCGCTGTAGCGGCCCTTCACCTGTGCGCGCTCGGCGTCGAGCCGCGCGTACAGACGCGCCACGTACTCGCGCTCCGACCGCAGTTCCTCGTCGTGACCGTGTTCCGGCACAAGCCCTCACTTTCGGTGTTTCCGCAGGTGAAATGCTGCGGCCGACGATTATGCGCCACAAAGGGGGCCTTGTGGCAAGGCCCCCTTTACGGTATACAGTGAAGGTGGAAAGAGACGCTGTCAGCGCGTGAGGAACGCCAGCACCGTCGATTCGAATTCTTCCTTCCGCTCGATCATCGCCCAGTGCCCGCAGTTCGGGAACACGTGCAATTCGGCGCGCGGAATCGTGCGCATGGGGATCAGCGCCATGTCGAGCGGGCTCACCCGGTCGTCGCGGCCCCAGGTGACCAGCGTCGGCGCCTGCACCTTGTGCAGCATGGCCCAGGGCGGGGGAGCGTCCGAGGCTTCCATCGCCCGCACCATCGCCGTGAACGCCGCCTTGCTGTACATGCGCCGGGCGCTGTCCAGCGTCGCGGGATCGGTTGCCTGGGTCCAGCGCTCCTCGACGAGTTCCTCGGTCACCATCGCCGGATCGAACACCATCGAATGCAACCACTGCACGAGACGTTCCCGCGTGGGCTCCTCGGTGAACTCCTGCAGCAGCTTGATGCCCTCGCCGGGGCCGGGGCTGAACAGGTTGCGCCCGATCCCGCCGATGGTCACCAGCTTGCCCACCCGATCCGGTTGCGCGATGGCGTAATTCAGTGCCACGCCACCGCCCATCGAGTTGCCGATGATATCGACCCGCTCCAGGCCGAGCCCGTCGACGAAGCGCGCCACCGCGTCCAGGGCGGTCACCATCGGGTGCCCGCCGAAGTCGTCGCTCACGCCGAAACCGGGGAACTCGAGAACCAGGCAGCGGAACCGCTCGGCGAAGGTGGCCAGATTGCCACGGAAGTTGCGCCACCCGGTGACCCCGGGACCGGAGCCGTGCAGCAACAGCAGGGGCGGGCCGTCACCGGCCTCGTGGTAGCGCAGAACCCCTGCGTCGGTGGGCAATTCGCGCAATGTGCCGTCATAGGTGATGCTCATCAGGCGTGGGTTCCCCCGTCGATTCGGATCTCGGTGCCGGTGATGAACGCGCCGTCCTCGGACACCAGCATGGCGATCACACCCGCCACCGCGTCCGGATCGCCCATCCCGGCGCCACCGGACTCCAGCGAGGTCGGCAACACGGGAGACAGCTTGGCGAACAGCGACCAGTCGGCATCGGCGGGCACGTAACCACCGGTGGCATCGGTGATCCCGGACTTGATGCTGCCCGGCGCCACCGACACCGCACGCACACCCTTGCCGCCGTACTCGAGGGCGATGGCATGGGTGAAGGACTGGATGCCGCCTTTGCTCGCCGCGTACGCCGCCATGTACGGGTGCGCGAAGGCCGCCGAGGTGGAGCTGAAGTTCACGATGGTCGAGCGCGGATTGGCCAGCAGCGCGGGCAGTGCCTCACGGACCACCAGGAACGTGCCGGTGAGATTCACCCCGATGATCTGGTTCCACAACTCGAGGGAGGTCTGCTCGGTGTGCGAAGCGCGCAGGATGCCCGCCGCGTTCACCACCGAATCCAGACCGCCCAGGGTGGCGGTGGCCGACCGGACACCCTCGACCACCGATTCCTCGCTGCCGATGTCGAGGGTGAGGACGCTGAAACGTTCACCCGTGCCGCGGTCCTTCGCCTGCGTGGCGGTGGCCGCGAGGCCGTCGGCCGACACGTCGGCGCCGACCACCGTGGCGCCCTCGTCGAGCAGGCGCAACACCGTCGCGCGGCCGATACCGGATCCGGCGCCGGTGACCAGCGTCCGATGACCGTCGAGTCTGTGCATGATGTTCTCCTGGTTCTGTCGCCTCAGCCGAGGCGGCCGGGGACCGGTTCGTTGCGGAGCTGATCGGTCGCCAATTCGCCTGCGGCGACAGCTCGTTCGATGGAATCGCGCAGGGCCGGGCAGGTGGGGATCCAGCTGCTCGGCTCGCCGAGGGCCGCCCGGCGGGCGAACTCCGGGCAGGCGGACTCGGCGTCGTCGAGCCACTGCACGCTGGTGTGACTCGGGCTGAACTTCTCGGCGAGCACCCGGTTTCCGCAGGTGGCGCACTGGATGGGTTGCATGATCTTTCCCCGGGTCAGCGCGCGGCCGCGGCGTGGTCGGCGGCGACATACCCGAACACCATGGCCGGACCGATGGTCGCGCCCGCGCCCGCGTAGTCGTTGCCCATCACCGCGGCCGAGGTGTTGCCCGCCGCGTAGAGCCCGTCGATGACGGAACCGTCGGCGCGCAGCACCTGGGCGTTCTCGTTGTAGACCAGCCCGCCTTTGGTGCCGAGATCACCGATGCGAATCCGCAGCGCGTAGTACGGCCCACGGTCGAGCGGGTCGAGGGTCGGCTGGGGCAGGGTCGGGTCGCCGTAGTAGTTGTCGTACGCGCTGTCACCGCGCCCGAAGTCGTCGTCGTGGCCATTGCGGGCGAACCCGTTGAACCGCTCGACGGTCTCGCGCAAGCCGAGGGCGGGCACACCGATGGCCGTCGCCAGCTCGTCGACCGTCGCGCCGGTGCGCACGAGGCCGCTCTCGAGCCAGGACGCCGGGAACTTCTGGCCCGGCACGATGCCGCCGATCGGGTAGCGGCTCTTGGCTTTCGCGTCGAAGATCAGCCAGGCCGGGTCGTGCGATCCGGCCAGCTGGGCGTGCACGAAGGTGACATAGGGCGCGGCCTCGTTGGTGAAGCGGGTACCCGAGCTGTCGACGATGATCGAGCACGGGATCGACCGCTCCGACACCAGCACCTGGTTGACACCCTCCGGGCGCTGGAACGACGGCATCCACCAGGCGTCGTCCATCAGATCCACTGCGGCGCCGACTTTTTCACCGGCCACGATGCCGTCGCCGGTGTTGTCCGCCGAGGCCGCGCTGAAATTGTCGCGGCCACCGTCGGGCAGGTACTGCTTGCGCATGGCCTGGTTGTACTCGAACCCGCCGGTGGCCAGCAGGACACCGTCGCGGGCGCGGATGCGGATCTCGCGGCCGCCGCGCTCGGCGACCACACCGATCACCGCGCCGGTGTCGTCGGTGATCAGCGACCGCAGTGGGGTGTTCAGCCACAGCGGCACCCCAGCGTCTCGCAGGGCAAGGCGTAGCCGGGCGATCAGTGCGCGGCCGAGTGTGTCCATGTGCCTGCGCAGCACGATGGCCTTGATCGCGCGCAACCCGGTGAGCAGCGCGGTCCAGCGCGCCTTCCAGGTGCGGGTCACCATATTGAGCTGGACGAAGTCCTTGGAGGTGATGAACAGACCCGGCGGGGTGGCGAGGGCGGCCGGGCGCAGCAGATCCTCGTCGGGGCCGAGCTGCTTGAGATCGACGGGCAGCGGTTCGATCGACCGGCCCGCCGGGCGACCACCCGGCGCCTCGGGGTGGTAGTCGGAATAGCCTGTGCACCACTGGAATCGCAGGTGCGGGCTGGCCTCGAGGAACTCCAGCATGCGCGGGCCCTCGTCGATGAAACGGTCGAGATTGGCGGTCGGCACGCGGTCGCCGACCACCGCGTCGAGATAGGCGCGCACGTCGGCGCGATCGTCACGCAGACCCTCCCGCAGCAGGGTCGGATTGTTCGGTACCCAGATACCGCCACCCGAGAGAGCCGTGCTGCCGCCGTAGTAGGCGGCCTTCTCGATGACGAGCGTGTCGAGGCCGCGGTCGGCCGCGGCGAGCGCGCCCGTGAGCCCACCCGCACCGCTGCCGACAACGAGGAAGCCGACCTCGTGATCCCACTGTTGCTGGTTCGCAGTCATTCTCGGGCTCCTCAGCTCACTACCATGTCGTCCTGCGACCAGAACGCCCGCATGCTGGTGATGCGCCCGTCCTCGTCGAAGGTCATCACATCGATCGGTTCGAGCGTGAACGTCTGCTCGCCGAAGCGGGTGACCACCCGGAAGTTGAACGCGGCGCTGTTGCCCGCGACCCGGATGCTCAGCAGTTCCGTCGACGTGTCGAGGGACTCGATGGCGGCGTAGAACTCGGTGATCGCGGCGTGACCGACTCGCACCTCGCTGCCGACCGGGTCCTCCACGGTGGCGTCCTCGCGGTAGAGCGCGACGACGTCGGCGGCCGTCCCGGTGCCGACGGTCTCCACATACCGCCGCACCGTGTCTCGAATGTGGTCCGCTGATGTCATCGTGTCGCTCCTGGAGATGGGTGATGGAGTGGTCGATGAACGCAATCACGCCAGGTGGGCGGGTGGGCGGCGGATTCCCAGCCAGCGGGAGATCTAGGTCGCGACGCCCGTCGCGATGCTGCCGACGATCAGATCGGTGAGGGCTCCGATCGCGGCATCGAGGGAGCAGCGCCGCGCGTTCAGCTCCTCGGCGATCGTTTCGGCCGCACCGAGAATGCCGACGCACCGCAGTCGAAGAGCGTCGGCCGCGAGGTCGCTGTGCGGGATCAGCGCGTCCGTCATCACCGTGAGATAGGCATCGAGCAGGTCCCGCTGGATCGTCTCCATGTCCCGATTCCCCTTGAGCGCGGCGGAGACCGCGCTGAATTCGGGCATGTCGGTGGCGCACGCGAAGTACGCGCCGCTCAGTACGCGCGCGACCCCGGCCGGGGTGGGAGCGGCACTCGCCAGCGCGGTGGCGGTGGCGGTCCGATGGCGTTCGTCGAGCCGTCGATACAGCTCGAGCAGCAGTCCGGGACGGGTGCCGAAGTGGTCGTACACGATCGGCCGGCTCACCCCCGCGGCCTCGGCGAGGCTGAGCAGGGTCAGTGCGTCGGCGCCCTCGGCGCGCACGATCGCCAGCGCGGTCTCGATCAATTGTTCGTGCCTGGCGGGTCTGGACAGGCGCGTCGACGTGGTCGGCATCTTCCTCCCTTGCGTTGTCGCCCCAGTTTAGCTACAAAGTGTAAGTTACAAAATGTAGCTTGCTTGGACGAAGGAGAAGACATGACGCGACAGGCGACATCGGTACTGATCATGGGCGGCTCGGGGCAGGCGGGCGCGGGGACGGCGACGCTGCTGCGCCGGTGGTATCCGGAACTCGCACTCACGATCGCGGGCCGTGACATCGAACGCGCGCGGCGGGTCGCCGAGAGCCTCGGTGGCGCGAACGCGGTCACCATCGACATCACTCGCGCCGACCTCGGTCTGCCCGCCGACGCCGCGTATTCCGCGGTGGTCGCGGCCCTGTGGGACGACCATCTGCACGGGCTCGGCTTCGCCGCGCGCCACGGCGTGCCGTATCTGAGCCTGTCCAGCGGTCTGCTCGACATCGCTCCCGAGGTCGTGGCGGGCAGTGGGCGGGCGAGTGCGGCGCCGATCCTGCTGGCCAGTCACTATCTCGCCGGGATCGTCGTGCTCGCCACCCTCGCTGTCGCGGCGGAGTTCGATCGGGTCGAACGCATCGGAATCGCCGCGGCACTGGATGATTCCGATATCGGGGGACCGGCGGGCATCGCGGATCTGGAGCGCTGGTCGGCAGTCACCACCGCGGGACTGATCCGCCGCGACGGCGTGTTCACCTGGGTGAGCGGCGACGACGCCCGAGCCGACGTACGGGTCGGTGACGGGGTGGTGCTCGCCGGGCAGAGCATTCCGATTCTGGACGTGCCGAGTCTCGCGATGGCCACGGGCGCGCCGAACGTCCGGTTCGACCTGGCGGTCGGCGAGTCCGCGGGCCGACGGCGCGGCGCGGGAGCTTCCCTCGAGGTCGTCATCGACGTCGAGGGAACCGACTTCTCGGGCGCCGCTGCGCGAGTGCGTCGCACACTCGCGCATCCGGACGGGCAGCGTCCGCTGACCGCGCTCGGGATCGCACTCGGGGTCGAACGGTTGCTCGGGCTCCGCGGTGCGGCCGTGCCACCGGGTGTCCACCTGCCCGAGGCGCTGATCGACCCCGCCTACGCCCTCGAACGGATGGCGCACAGTGGCGCCACCTTCGAGGAGACCGGGTCCTAACTGCCCAGCATGTCCAGGACGGCGAGGTGGCTGAACAGCATCGACGCACCGATCGGGTTGCCGCCGCCGGGGTACACCTCGCCGCTCACCGCGGCCATGGTGTTGCCCGCGGCGTACAGGCCGGGGATCGGTTGCCCGTCGCGGTCGAGGACGCGCGCGGCACTGTCGGTGCGCAGGCCGCCCTTGGTGCCGAGATCGGAGATGCCGAAGGCGGCCGCGTGGAACGGACCCTTGTCGATGCGAACCAGTGGTGGTTCGCCGTTGGAGAAGGCACGGTCGTAGGCCTCGTCGCCGCGGCCGAAGTCCGGGTCGACGCCGGTGGCGACCATGCTGTTGAACCGTTCGACGGTGGCCTCGAGCTTGTCGGCGGGCACTCCGATCTTCGCGGCCAGTTCGGCCAGTGTGTCGGCGGTGTGCCACAGGCCCGCGGCGACGTATTTCTCGGTCTCGACCATGGACACGTTGGTGGCCTTGATCGGCGGCACCTCGCCTTCGGTGTCGTCGTAGATCATCCAGAACGGCAACGTCATCTCGCCTGCCTCGAGCCGCCGGATCACCTCGCGGCCGAGCCGGTCGTAGGGGGCGGACTCGTTGACGAATCGTTCGCCGTTCCGATCGACGAAGATGCCGCCGGTGAACCACAGCGCGAACGCCGAACGCCCGTCGGGATGGGTCAGACCGGGCGACCACCAGGCCTGATCCATCAGGTCGGTGTCGGCGCCCGCGGCGATCCCCGCCTGGTGCGCCAGTCCCTGATTTCCCCAGGGCCCCATGGTGTCCCGGGCCTGGCCGGGCACACCGTACTGCTCGCGCAACTGCTGGTTCTGCTCGAAACCGCCCGTGGCGAGCACCACGCCCCGGCGGGCGTGGATCGCGTGGCGCCGCCCGTCGCGTTCGACGATCGCACCGGTCACCACCCCGTCCTCGATCACCAGCTCGACCAGCGGCGAGGACAGGTGCAAGGTGACGTTCGGATAGCCCGACAGCGCCCGCAGGAACCGCCCGATCAGCGCCTGCCCGCCGATCAGCAGCTCGGGCAGCGGTGCCCCGAGCCGGTCGGTGTCGAGCGGACCGCGCAGGGATTCCCGCAGGTCGCCCAGCTCGGCGGCGGGCAACGGTGTGGGCATGATGTGGCGCTGACCGTCGAGCCGCGCCTTGGGCGCCTTGCCGAAATAGTCGGGCCAGGGCAGCATCTGGAACGCGAAATGCTCGTCGGCTTCGAGGTATTCGATGAGGTCGCGACCGCGTCGCACGTAGGTCTGCTGCAGGTCCTCGGGGGTGCGGTCACCGACGACGGCACGGTAGTAGGTGAGCGCGTCGTCGAGGGTGTCGTCGGTGCCCGCCCGCTCGAGGACGGGGTTGCAGGGGTACCAGACGCCGCCGCCGCCGGAATACGCTGTCGTACCGCCGAACTTGTCGGTCGCCTCGACTACTGCGACGGTGAGCCCCTCGCGGGCCGCGGTGTACGCACCCGCGAGGCCACCGCCGGAGCCCGCGACCAGCACGTCCACCTCGTCGTTCCAGTCCACCACTGTTCCTCCTGATACCGCCTGAACTTGTCCCGACGGTAAGCCGGTGTCCGCCGGTGTGACGCGGGTCATCCCGATCACCGGGAGGCGACAACGATCCGGCGAACGTGCCGGTCAGCGGGAAGGCCACCTGCTCGGATGCCGACCGGATCCCTAGCGTCGCGGCGGAGAACCGGTCTCCATCGAAAGGCAGGCACAGTGAAGACCCCATCGTCACCAGGGAAGGGTCCGGCCGAGGTCGACGTGGTCGTCGTCGGCGCGGGCATCGCCGGGCTCTACGCCCTGCACAAGTTCCGCGAGCAAGGACTCACCGTGCGGGTGTTCGAGGTCGCCGACGGCGTGGGCGGCGTCTGGTACTGGAACCGCTATCCCGGTGCCCGCTGCGATGTCGAGAGCGTCGACTACTCGTACTCCTTCGACGAGGACCTGCAGCAGGAATGGAACTGGAGCGAGAAGTACGCCACCCAGCCCGAGATCCTGGCCTACCTCGAACACGTCGCCGACCGCTTCGACCTGCGCCGCGACATCGAATTCGGTACCCGCGTCACCGATATCGTGCTCGACGAGCCGACGCTGCGCTGGCAGGTCGGCACCGACACCGGGCGCGCGGTGTCGGCCCGGTTCGTGGTGCTGGCCACCGGCCCGCTGTCGAACGCCAACACCCCGGCCATCCCGGGCCTCGACACCTTCGCGGGTCGGGTACTGCACACCTCGCACTGGCCGCACGACGGTGTCGATCTGGCCGGGCAGCGGGTGGGTGTGATCGGCACGGGTTCGTCCGGGATCCAGACGATTCCGTGCCTGGCCGAGGAGGTCGCGCGTCTGCACGTCTTCCAGCGCACACCCAATTACAGTGTCCCCGCGGGCAATACGCCGCTCACCGAGGAGCAGCGGCAGGCGCAGAAGGCGAACTACGCCGAGCGCAGGCGGCTGTCGATGGCCAGTGGCGGCGGCTCGCCGCACCAGCCACACCCGAAGCTCGCCGTCGAGGCGACCGACGAGGAGCGTCGCGAGGCGTATCAGCGCCGGTGGGAGCTGGGTGGGGTGTTGTTCTCCAAGACCTTCCCCGATCAGCTCCTCACCCGCGAGGCCAACGACACCGCGCGGCTGTTCTGGGAGGAGAAGGTGCGCGCGGTGATCGACGACCCGCGCGTGGCCGACATCCTGATCCCACGCGATCATCCGATCGGCACCAAACGGATCTGCACCGACACGAACTACTACCAGACCTTCAACCGCGACAATGTCGAGCTCGTCGACCTGCGCGCCACCCCGATCACCGCCATCGATGCCGACGGTGTGCACACCACCGAGACGCACTACCGTCTCGACACCCTCGTGCTCGCCACCGGATTCGACGCGATGACCGGGTCGGTCTCGCGGATGAACATCGTCGGCCGGGGCGGCGTCACCCTCAACGAGACCTGGGCGGACGGCCCGAAAACCTATCTCGGACTGGGTATCCCAGGCTTTCCGAACCTGTTCAACCTCACCGGACCGGGCAGTCCCTCGGTGCTGGCGAACATGGTGCTGCACTCGGAACTGCACGTCGACTGGGTGGCCGAGGCGATCGGGTTCCTCGACGACCGCGGCGCGGTGGCGCTCGAAGCCCGGCCCGACGCGGTCGCGGCCTGGGTGCGGGAATGCGCCGACCGGGCAGCGGGAACCCTGATGCTCGAAGCGAATTCGTGGTACCTGGGCGCCAATATCGAGGGCAAGCCGAGGGTGTTCATGCCGTTCGTCGGTGGATTCGGCGTCTACGGGCAGATCATCGCCGAGGTGGCGGCCGCGGGCTACAAAGGTTTCGACGTTCTCGAGGCGTGAAGCGCCGGTAACGGGGTGGTTCGTCGTCGGACGACCACCCCGTTCGCCGTGTCAGCCGGCGAACCCGCCGAAACCGCCCCGGTAGTACAGCAACGGTCGCGCGCCCTCGGTGGCCCGCAGACCGCTGATCCGGGCCAGCACGACGGTGTGGTCGCCCGCGTCGTGCTCGAGTTCCACCGACGCCTCGATATGGGCGAGCGCACCGTGCAGCGCGGGTGCGCCGTTGCCCGCGGGACTCCACTCGACACCGGCGAACTTGTCGCCGCCGCTCACCGCGAACCGGCCGCACACCGCGCGTTGGTCCTCGGCCAGGATGTTGATGCACAGCGTCCCCGTGCGGCGCAGCAGCGGCCAGCTCGTCGAGCTCTTGGCCGGGCAGAACGACACATACGGCGGGTCGAGCGACACCGACACCACCGACTGGCAGGTGAAACCGATCGGCCGGGTGCCGTCGTGCGCGGCGATCACCGCCACCCCGGTCGCGAAATGCCCGAGCACCGCGCGCAGCTCGGCCGGGCTGGGAACACCTGCGTCGACGACGACATTGTCTGCATTCATACCCCCAGAATCGGTGGCGGGTGGTGCGGCTCTCAAGGTGTCCTCCCGGTGAGCGGTTGCCGACACAGCCGAGGTGACCGGGCCGGTTGCTACCATGCACCGGTGCCGAACACCGACCCCGACCCCGGCGTGCCCAACCTGCCGCCGACCAGTTGGGCGGTCCTGGCGATGCTCTCGTTCGAAGAGGAGATCTCCGGCTACGACCTGAAGAAGTGGGCCGACTGGAGCCTGCGCTACTTCTACTGGACCCCGTCCTACAGCCAGATCTACGCGGAACTGAAGAAGCTCGAACAGCACGGTTTCGCCTCCTCCCGGCTCGACAGCGACAACGCCATGCGGGGGCGCAGGCTGTACCAGATCACCGACGCGGGCCGTGCCGCCGTCACCACCTGGTGGAACGAGGCGCCCGTCGACCCCTCGGTGCTCAAACACCATGTGCTGCTGCGCGTCATGTTCGGCCACCTCGGCTCACCCGAGCGGCTCAAGCAGATCCTGCGCGACCACATCGCCGACGTCGACCAGCTCGAGCAGCGCGCCGCCGTCGACGCCGAAGCCGCCAAATCCGAACCGGGCTGGGCCTATTCGCAGATCGTGCTGCAATGGGCACAGCGCCATTACGCCGCCGAACGCGAACTCGCCCAGCAGCTGATCGACGAGATCGACCAGGCCGCGACGATCCTGGCAGGCGCCGAACACGATGACCGCGCCGAGTACCCGCACCCCACGCCCGGACGCTGGCGTGAGATCGAGCAGCGTGTGCAGGCGGCAGGCGGGCACCCGGACGCGCCCGAGTAGGCATCGCCGGGCGGCCCGGGATCGGGCCTAGTCCAGGCCGAGGGTTTCGCGGATCATCGCCCAGATCTCGGTGCGGGCCGACTGGGTCGCGGCCAGGGACGGGACGGTCAGGAAGCCGTGGAACAGGCCGTCGTAGCGGCGGTGGCGCACCGGCACGCCGTCGGCTTCCAGGCGCGCGGCGTAGGCGTCGCCCGCCGAGCACGGTGGGTCGAGTTCGGCGGTCACCACGACGGCCGGCGCCACGCCCGCGAGGGTTTTCGCGCGGCTGGGGACCAAGCGCACGTCGTCGGTGCCGTGCGGGGCGTACTGCTGCCAGTACCAGCGCATCGCCCGGGTGGTGTTGTAGTGGCCGGTGCCGAAGCGGCGGTAGGACTCGGTGTCGAAATCGTCGTCGATCACCGGGTAGAGCAGGATCTGCGCGGCCACCGCCGGGCCGTTCCCGTCACGCACCGCGAGCGCGACCGTGGCGGCGAGGTTGCCGCCCGCGCTGTCACCCGCCAGCGCGATGCGCGCCGGGTCGCCGCTGTAGGTGGCGATGTGTTCGGCTGCCCACCGGACCGCTGCGAGCATGTCGTCGTGGGCGGCGGGACCGGGATGTTCCGGGGCGAGGCGGTAGTCGACCGCGACGACCACCGCCCCGACACCCACTGCCATGGAGCGGCAGAACTCGTCGTGACTGTCGAGATCGCAGAAGACGAATCCGCCGCCGTGTGCGAACACGATCACCGGCCGGGGCGGCCCGTCGGCGTGAGGTCGGTACACCCGCACCGTCAACGCACCCCCTGGTCCGTCGACGATCACGTCGCTGACCGACGGAAGATCGGGAAGTCGCTGTGGCGCACCACGTCTCGCGAAGATGGCGGCCCGCGCGTCGGCGGCCGACATCGCGGCCACGTCGGGAAATCCCGCGTCGAGGACGGCCAGCATCGCCGCCACCTCGGGATCCGGCACGGCACCGGGCCCCGTGGTCGGGTAGTCACGGATTGTCACTGATCCTCCTGTGAATGTGCCGACGCGGTCGGTCGGCGCGTCGTGCGCCTCACCGTAGGGCGGGAGCCCGGTGCGCCGGACCGGGTTCTCCCGCTGGGCGGAAACAACCCGCCGACCTGCCGCGACGGCTGCTTATCGTCGGCGGATGGACACCACGAACGTCTATGTCATCGACACCGTCGTCACGAGACCCGGCCGGGCCAAGGAGTTCGTCGACACCTATCTGAGCGGGTACGCGCCCGGTGCCCGGGCCCGCGGCATGACACTGGAACGGCTGGTCGTGAGCCCGCCCGTCTGGTTCCCGGACGAGTCCAACACGGTGACCGCCACCTGGGTCCTCGACGGTGCCGCCGGCTGGTGGGCGATGACCTGGCAGGGCCGCCTCGACGAATCGGTGCGGCGCTGGTGGGACGACGTCGACGATCTCGTCCTCGAACGCACCAGGACCACCGGCGCCGCACCCGCCGACATCGAAAGGCTCGGCAATGTTTGACGTCGTCCGGCTCGTTCACCTGACCCCTACGGCCGACGCCGACCGGGTACTCGCGGATCTGCGGGCCCGCGCGCTCGCGTCACCGGCCCGCCGGGTCCTCGTACAGCCGACCCTGCACGGCGTGCGCAACGGCGGGGACATCCTGGTGCACCTGCGCTTCGACGACGCGTCCGCCTGGGAAAGCGTTGCACCACAGTGGGACTCGGTGGTCGACGGGATCGCTCACGTGGACGGCGCCGAGTACCGGGCAGGCATCGGCGGTGCCGCCGAACCGTCCACCGGATCGGTGTATCGGGTTCTGCTGCTGCGTGTCTCACCCGCCACCGCGCCGGAGACGGTCGACCGGTTCGAGGCCGATCTGCTGCGCATGCCCCGCTACATCTCGACCATCCGGTCCTGGCAGCTGAGCCGGACCACGCGCGCGACCGGATCCGCGTCGTGGACGCATGTCTGGGAACAGGAGTTCAGCGACCTCGACGGGCTGGACGGCGCGTATCTCATGCACCCCGTCCACTGGGCCCACGTGGACCGCTGGTTCGACCCTGAGCATCCGGAAGTCGTTGTGCGCGATCGCATCTGCCACAGTTTCTGCGTCAATGAGCCGATGCGTGGGTGAGCGCATCCACGCATCGGCAAGATCTGCACGCCGCCCGCCGCGGACGCACGACCGTCGTCTCCGCGAACCGGGCGGCGCTCCGGCTCCTCAGGCGTAGTCGCGTGCTCGCCGGTCCACCGGCACAAGGGGTCGGGGACCGACATTGAGCGGGCGCGCGTGCTGCTGCAGAGTCGGGCGCACGCGCACCTGCCCGTCGTCGACATGACGCCAGATATTGAGTGCCGTCGTGCGCACCGGGGCACTGAGGCGGTGATCGAACTGCATGCGGTCCACCGGCCCGCACACCGAGACCGCCGCGACGGCGGCCTGCCCGAGGTCGCCGATCGGCGCGGCCATACAGCCGAATCCGGGCAGTGATTCCTCGCGTTCCACCGCGACGCCGTGCGCGCGCACCTTGGCCAGATCCGCGTCGAGCTGGGCCTTCGTGCTGATCGAGTAGCGGGTGCGCGTGCCCGCCTGGGCGGTGAGGACCTCGGCGAGGCGGCGCTCGTCGGCGGAGGCGAGGATCGCCTTGCCGACCGCGGTACAGTGCGCGGGTCGTCGTCCGCCGACGCGGGTGGGCACCGCCGCGGCCAGGTCGCCGCCGATCTTGTCCAGGTACACCACATCCGCGCCGTCGAGTACCGCGAGATGCACGACGAGCCCGGTGGCGCGGTGCAATTCGTGCAGGAAGGGCATGGCGGCGCGATGCAGCCGATCCTGGTGCACCGCGAGCGAACCCAGTTCCATCAGCCGGATGCCGAGCTCGTAGTCACGGCCTTCGCGGCGTAGCCACCGCAACTGCACCAACCGTTCCAGCATGCGGTGCGCCGAGGACCTGGGTAGGCCGGTACGGCGCACGATCTGGGCGAGGGTGAGCCTGCCCGGCCCGTCGAAGGCGTCGAGCAGCAGGGACGCGCGATCGAGAATCGCGCTCGGGGTGGTGGCCTCGGCCTGGATGACCATGAGCTCTCCATTCGGATCAACGAGCTGATGCCTAGCGCATATTTCGATTAGGCATATGCCTATTTATACCACCTTCTGTGGTAGCTGTCACAGGAAAGCGGGGCATCGCATGGCGAAAACACAAAGCCCCCGTGCCGAGCGAGAGGCTCGGAACGGGGGCCGGTAGGCGCGTGTGCCGGTTACATCGCCGCGAGCGGCTCGCTGCCGGACCAGTCGTGGCCCCAGTAGCTGTCGGCGGTGATCTCCTCGGCGGTGTAGTACTGCTCGTCGACCCGCATGCCTTCGGTGCCGAACTCGATGTCCCAGCCGCCGGGCGCGCGGACGTAGAACGACACCATCTTGTCGTTGGTGTGCCTGCCGAGCGTGGAGGACACCGAGAAGCCGTCCTTGCTCACCCGGTCGAGGGCCTGGCCGACCGCGTCGAGGCTGTCGACCTCGACCATGATGTGGATCAGGCCCGGCGCCCCGCCGTGCGGCGCGGGGCACAGCGCCAGGCTGTGATGGCGTTCGTTGACGCCGAGGAACCGGATCCGCACCGGCCCGTATTCCGGCGGCGCGGGGATGCGGAAGGCGCCGCGCGGCAGGAAGCCGAGCACCTCGGTGTAGAACTCGAACGCACCGCCGAGATCCATCGTCGGCAGCACCACGTGGCCCAGACCCTGTGCGCCCGTGACGAATTTCGCGCCGAACGGGGTGACCACGGGGCTGTGGTCGAGCAGCGCGCCGTGGAACACCTCGAGGGTGGCGCCGGTGGGGTCCTGGAAGGTGATGGCCTCCTCGACCCGTCGCGCGTCGGCCTCCTCGACCGACAGCGGCTTCACCGCGATACCGGCCGCCGTCACGGCCTCCTGCACCCGGACGAGGGCGGCGTGGTCGCGCACCTCCCAGCCGATGGTCACCACCGCGTCGGACTCGCCCGGCACCACCACGATCCGGGCCGCGCGCTCGTCCATCCGCAGGTACAGCGCGTCCTCGTCGGGGCCGCTGCCCTGCGCGAAACCGAGGACCTCGAAGGCGAACTTGCGCCAGCGGTCCATGTCGGCGGTCTGGATCTTCACATAGCCGAGGCTTTTGATATCTGTCATGTGCGTTGTCCTTCTTCGGTATTCGCTCAGATCATCGAGCGCAGGTTCGGGGCGGGGTCGATGCCGAGCGAACTCAGCGCCGAGGCGTGGTAGACCGTGCTCGGCACGTGGATGGCGTGGTTGAGGCCGGCGTGCGCGTCGCGCCAGAAGCGCTGCAGGGGCTTGTCCATCCGCAGCGCGTTGCCGCCGGACCGGGCGAAGATCTGGTCCACCGCCATCACCGCCCGCCACGCCGCACGCACCTGGGTGCGCCTGCCCGCCGCGCGATCGGCGAAGCCGACCTCCTTGCCTGCGTCGACCAGGTCCCACACGCGATCCACGTTGGCCAGCAGCTCCTGGCGCGCGGCATTGATATCGGCCGCCGCCTCGCCGATCGCGAACAGCACGTACGGGTCGTCCTTGACGGCGGTGCCCTGGGCGCCGACCCGTTCCCGCTGGTAGTCCAGGTGCGCGGCGAGCGCGCCCTCGGCGATGCCGACCACGGCGGCGCTGATGCCGAGCGGGAACATCGTCGACCACGGCATCTTGTAGAGCGTCTCGGTGACGCCGTACTCGCGCTGCGCGGTCCCGTCAATCACGTGATCGCCGTTCATCACCCGGTAGGACGGCACGAAGGCGTCCTTGACGATGATGTCCTTGGACCCGGTGCCCTTGAGCCCCACCACATTCCACGAGTCTTCGACGATGGTGTAGTCGGCGCGCGGCAGGATCATGTGCAGCATCGTCGGCGGCATCGCCATCTTGCCCTCGGCGTCACCGAGCATGGCGCCGAGGAAGATCCAGTCGCAGTGATCGGTGCCGGAGCTGAACTGCCAGCGGCCGTTGAAGATGTAGCCGCCCTCCACCGGGCGCGCGATGCCGGTCGGCGCGTAGGGCGAGGCCATCCAGGTGTCACTGTCGGAGCCCCACACCTCCTCCTGCACCTTCGGATCGGCGAAGGCCAGCTGCCACGGGTGCACGCCGACGATGCCGCAGATCCAGCCGGTGGCCGGGTCGAGCGAGGCGGCGGCCATCACCGTCTCGGCGAACTCGCGCGGATGGGCCTCGAACCCGCCGTACTTCTTGGGCTGCAGCAACCGGATCGGGCCGGCCGCCTTCAGCATCTTCGCGGTCGCGTCGGGCAGCTGACCGAGGCGTTCGGCCTCGGGGCTCTGCTCGCGCAGGCGGTCGGCGATCGCCATGATGTTGTCGAGCACGTTGGTCATGGGTGGTGCTTTCTCTCGGGTGGGGGGTGCGGATCAGGCGGTGGTGTCGACGACCCGGCCGCGGGCGATGTTGTCGGCCACCTCGGCCTCCCAGCTGGTGACGGCCCGCTCGGTGTCGATCTCGAATTCGAAGCGCTTGGTCATGTCCTCGGTGACCTCGTCGACATCGACGTAGAACTGCTTGTACCAGCGGCGCAGCTGGTAGACCGGCCCGTCCTCCTCCGAGAGCAGCGGGTTGTCGATCGGCGCCTTGTTCTTCCAGATCTCGACGTCCTGTTCGAAGCCGACCTCCACACCGCGCGCGAACTGCGCGGCCATCGCCTCGGCATCGGCATCGGACATGCCCTGCGGCTTCTTCACCATCGCGCCGTACTGGAGCACGAAGGAGTTCTCGCTGACGGGGTAGTGGCAGTTGATGAGGACCGTCTCGATCGTCATGCCGTTGGCCTCGCTCCACAGCCAATCGATCATGTAGGAGGGGCCGAAATACGAAGCGTCCGAACGCAACGTCGAGTTCGGATCGTCGTAACTGGTGCCGACCTCGATGTCGTGGCGCGGCGTCGAGCGCATGTACTGGGTGGCGACGTGGCCCTCGAAGACATTCTTGAAATAGCGCGGGAACGCGTAGTGCACGTAGAAGAAGTGCGCCATGTCGACGACGTTGTCGACGATCTCACGACAGTGTGAGCCTTCGATGAGCATCGAGTTCCACGTCCAGTCGGTCCATTCCGGGCTGCCGTAGCCCTCGATCTCGGGAATGGTCACCGCGTCGGTGGGCTTGCTGCCCTGCGGGTCGTGCCAGATGTAGAGCTGGCCGTTGCGTTCCAGCGTCGGCCAGGAGCGGGTCTTGGCCAGCGGGGGAACCCGGCGCGCGTACGGGATCGCCGTGCACTTGCCGTTGCCGCCCCAGCGCCAATCGTGGAAGGGGCAGGCGATCGAGTCGCCCTTGATGGTGCCGTGGGCGAGGTTGCCGCCCATGTGCCTGCAGAAGCCGTCGAGCACGTGCAGTGCGCCGTCGGTCTCGGACTGGAACACCACCAGGGTGGTGCCGAAAGCCTTGACCTCGTGGGGCACACCGTCGCGGAACGACGAGAGCAGGCCGAGGCAGTGCCAGCCGCGGGCGAAGCGGGTGGGTGCGGCAGCGGCCTCGATCTCCCGGAATTCGGGTGTGGCGGACTGGGTTCGGCCGTTCGGCGGGTTCTCCGGCATCGAAACCTCCATGTTCGGGCGGAGTGGGGATGAGCTGCGCCGATGGTGTGCCCGCGCGGGCCTGGCGGTGATGGGGTCGTCCCGGTCAGTGGACATGTTTTCCCGCCCGCGTCGCGATGTCCCGATCAGCGGGAGAGGAACCGGTCACAACACCGCCGGCCGCCTAGCGTGGCGACCGAGCAGGACGAGAGGAGTGATCGTGAGCGTGCACGCAGGTAGGGCGGTGGCCGTCGATCTGGACACCGAGGACATCCGGTTGTTCGCGGCCCGGGCGTTGTCGCGGGATCCGGCCTACCGGCTCGCCGAACGGCCCGTGGTCCCGCCGACGTTCCTGCCCGCGGGTGGGCGCGTCACGGGTGGCCGGACCGAGACCGATCACCGGTTCTTCGGGCCGCCGCCGCGCGCCGGTGATCGGCTGACCGCCGTCCGCGCGATCGACCGGCACGATCCGGACGGCTCCGAATCTCTCGTCCAGTACTTCGACCGCACCGGCGGGCTCGTCGCCGAGTCGTGGGCGTCGGTCACCGAATCCGTTGTCGCCGAGGAGAGCACACCACACTCGGCCGAACTGCTCGCCACCTACGCCACCGACTGGCTCGGCGCCGAGAACATCCGCCGCTTCCGCACCCGCGTGCTGCGCGCCCTGCCGCCCGGCGACACCGTGACCTGCTCCGGCCACATCACCCAGCACTACATCCAGGACGGCGAGCCGCGCGTCGATGTCACTCTCACCGGTGTCGACGCCTCGGGGGAGATCGTCGTCCGGGCGTGGGCGAGCTTCGCCCATGATCCTGCCGCCACGTAGGGCCCGAAGCCGCCGAAAATCCGGTTTCGTACCGCACGGCCCGTTCCGTGGTGGTGAAGTGTTCATGAAGGACGACGAGGTTCGGAGGTAGGAACGTGGCACGACGGTTCGAGGACAAGGTGGTCTTCGTGACGGGCGCGGCGCGCGGACAGGGCAGGGCCGAGGCGGTGCGCTTCGCCGAGGAAGGCGCCGATCTGATCGCCGTCGACGCCTGCGCGGAATTCGGCAGCACCGGATACGCGGGGGCGACGGAAGACGACCTGGCCGAGACGGTGAAACTCGTCGAGGCCGCCGGTGGCCGGATCGTCGCGAGCAAGGTCGACGTGCGCGATTTCGACGCGCTCTCGGCCGCGCTGGCCGCGGGTATCGAGGAGCTCGGCAGGCTCGACGTGGTGGTCGCCAACGCGGGCATCTGCTCGGCGGCGCTGTCGTGGGAGATCACGCCCGAACAGTGGCGCGAAACCATCGATGTGAATCTGACCGGTGTGTGGCATACCGCGAAAGCCGCTGTGCCGCACCTGATCGCGCAGGGTAGCGGTGGCGCGATGGTGTTCACCAGTTCGGTGGCCGGGCTCAAGGGTATGCCGTTCGTCGGCCACTATGTCGCCAGCAAACACGCCATCACCGGCCTGGCCAAGACCATGGCCAACGAGCTCGGCGGGTACGGCATCCGGGTGAACACCGTGCACCCGGCGGGCGTGGCGACCGGGATGCAGATGGGCGAGATGGGCCCGCTGCTCGAGGAGCACGCGAGCACGCTCGGGCCCATGTTCATGAACGCGCTGCCCAGCTACATCTGTCAGCCGGAGGAGATCGCGGCGGCGGTGGCGTGGCTGTGTTCGGACGAGGCGGGTCAGGTGACGGGCGCGCAGATCCCGGTCGACATGGGCAACCTCAACCGCTGAGCTTGGTATTTTTATACCGACACGGCTAGTGTCGGTATAAAAATACCGAGTGGAGGCGTGATGGTGGAGTTGAAGACTCCCGAGGAGATCGAACGGATGCGGGTGACCGGCCGGTTCGTCGCGGACGTACTGGCCGGCGTGCGCGAACGAGCGCTGGTGGGGGTGAACCTGCTGGAGCTGGAAGCCTATGTGCGCGAACGGATTCGCGAACGTGGTGCGGTGTCGTGCTACTGGGACTACTCGCCCTCGTTCGGGCGTGGACCGTTCCGCAATACGGTGTGCTTGGCCGTCAACGATGCTGTCCTGCACGGGCTTCCGCATGATTACGTGCTGCGCGACGGTGATCTGCTCACCGCCGACCTGGCCGTCACCATCGACGGCTGGAGCGCGGACTCGGCGATCTCGTTCACCGTCGGCACCGGCTCGGCCGACGATCTACGGCTGGTGCGGGCTACCGAGGAGGCACTGGCCGCCGGGATCGCGGCCGCGCAGCCCGGCAACCGGCTGGGCGACATCTCGGCCGCGATCGCCGATGTCGCACGCGGATACGGGTACCCGATCAACACCGAATACGGCGGGCACGGCATCGGGCGGACCATGCACGAAGACCCGCACGTGGCCAACAACGGCAGGGCCGGACGCGGTTTCCTGCTGCGGCCGGGGCTCACCATCGCCATCGAGCCCTGGTTCGCGGCGGGCACCGACAAGGTCTACACCGACGCCGACGGGTGGACCATCCGCTCGGCCGATGGATCGCGCTGCGCCCACAGCGAGCACACGATCGCCGTCACCGCCGACGGGCCGAGCGTGCTGACCTCGCGAAACTGATCGGTAACCTCTGCCGAATCAGACTTATAGCACATAGCAATGGCGCATCATAGGTGGTGTCGAGCTGGTCCCGGGGTAGTCGGATCAGCGCATCGGAGGGACATCCCATGAAATTCACGCAGTTGCTGGCCGCCGGTCTGTTCACCGTCGCCGCGACCGGTATCACCGCCGCCACCGCCCACGGCGCTCCCGTGGCGGGTCCGTCGCTCGCCGGTGTCGACGGCGCCGTCGCCTACTCCGCCGCTCTCGCCTCGGACGGGTCGGAGGCGACGGTCGAATTGACCTCGGGCACTTTCGAACTCACCCCCGGCGCGGGTGTGGCCGTGCTCTCACCGGACGGCGCGCGGGTCGGGTTCATCCCCACCACGGTGGCCGTGGTCGCTGGTCCCGCCGTGCAGGTGATTCCCGAAATCGACGCTACCGCAACGTCACTCACCCTCACGCCCGTCAACGCACCCGCCCCGAACCCGGCGGCACTGCAGCACATCGATCAGACCGGCAATATCGTCGCGGGCGTCGCCATCGGCTGCGTCGTCGGCGCACTCATCGGCCTGATCTTCCTGCTGGTCAGCGCCATTCCGGGGTGCATCATCGGTGCGGTGATCGGCGGGGTGATCGGCGCGAATCAGTAGAACCGTGGCGGTGGGTCAGCGGCCGCGACTCACCGCCCACCGGCCGGCGGGGAGGGCGGCTCAGAGGCTGTGATCGGTGAACGCGCCGTCGGTGAGGACCGGAACGACGGTGTCGGTATCGATCTGCGCCGCGATGTCGACATCGTCGCCGAACCCGCCCGATCGAAGTTCTCGGCCCGACGCACACTCGTCCAGCTCGGTGCCGATGTTCGTCACGGACAGGAAAGCGTGTGCGGCGGAACGCGCTTCGGGCGAAGGGTGACCGCAACCTCGGTCGATCAGCGCGGCCACGAGGGCTCCGGCACCGAGTAGGTCCTCGACAGTGGGCCGAAGTGTCGCGTCGTCCGCCCAGCGCCCACCAGCGGGAACGATCGCGATCGGCTGCTCGGGCATGCCCCACCGCCGCTCGGCGATCCACGTGGCGACCGCATCGGCATTGCGAAGACAGGCCGCGACGACGGGTGCGTCCACGACAGCCGAGGCGATGGTGGAACCGTTGGGGGAGGGTAGGACGAGGCGATCGGTGAACGGTGCTCGGCGGAGCGCCGCTGGAGACAGCGACCACGGATGGGCGGCATCGACAGCACGTCGTCCGACGGCGAGCTCGGCACCGTGCCGCGCGGCGAATTCCTGCGCGGAATCGTCACGCCATCGATAGGGGTAGACGGCTGTGCCCGCCGAGACGACAACAGACACAGCGGTACTGAACGACAACACATCGACCACCACGACACACGCCGCACCCGCGCCGATCACTGCGGCTCCCGTCGGCCCCCAGTCGAGGCGAATCCCGAACTCTTCCTGCCGGGCCCACCTGGGGCTCATGGTTCCGCTCCGATCTCCGCATCGAAACGGATAGTCCGGTCAGTGTTTTCGACTGTTCGGTGACACGAAACCAGCCGGAACGTAGGTGGGACAGCCTTCTGTTCACCGGGAGCGGAAGACCTGCAGTGGTGTCCGGCTAGAGGTCAAAGTTGGTGGGTCGGTGGGGTGAGGTCGAGGGTCGGGGGCGGGCGGAGGCGGCGGAGGGTGCCGTCGATGCTGGTGACGTAGAGGGACCAGGAGGGGCCGTCCGGGGCGAGACGAGCCGAGGTGGGGCCGATCGGCGGTGGGGACGGCAGTGGGGTGGGTGGGGTGGTCCAGCCGGTGACGATGGTGCACCAGGCGCCGGTGGTGGTGTCGACGCGGTAGACGTTGCCCGAGTAGTCGCCGGTGACGTAGGCGGTGCCGTCGGCGGCCACGTCGAGGTCGTCGAGGACGGGGAGGAAGCCGTCGGTGATGGTGGCGACGACCTCGGGTTCGTCCGGTGCGTCCAGTGGGATGCGCAGGAGCTGGGACAGGGCGATGTCGTCGGTGTAGATGGAGCGGCCGTCGGGGGAGACGGCCAGGCCGTTCGGGCGGTGCACGGGGGACCAGGCGAGGGTGAACTCACCGGTCGACGGGCGGTAGCGGCTGATGCCGACCGGCGGCCACGGGACCGACAGCTGGGAGATCAGCAGGTCGCCGTCGGGCAGCAGGAGCAGGCCGTTGGGTTGGACCAGATCGGGGAGCAGGATGGTGACAGTGCCGGTCGGCAGGTCCAATGCGCGCAGGGTGCCGCCACCGTTCGGGGTGCTGCCGTCGCCGGTGACGAAATACAGTGTGTCGCCGGACAATCGCAGGCCCGCCGGATGATCGAGGCCGGACAGGACGAGGGTGACGGTGCCTGCCGCGTCGACGTGCAGGATTTCACCGCGCAGGAGGCCGCTGACGTAGAAGCCGCCCGCTCCGTCGTGCTCGAGGTTCTCGAGCGCGCCCAGGTCGGCGGCGAGCACGTCGGCCTGCCAGCCGTCGGCACAGGAGTGGGATTGTCCCTGGGCGGCGGTCACCGGAATCGCACCGACTACGGCGACGGCCGCGAATGTTGTTGCCACGCAACGCCTGACGAATTGCTTACTGCTCCGCCCCTGCACGGTGGCAGTTTACTGTTCCGCAAGGTACGGCGCCGGTCGAAACCTACGATGCACGCGGTGACGATCGATGCCGGGTTGTCGATGTCGACTACGAATTCCAGGTCGGGGCCGTTCAGATGCTGATGTGCCTTCCGGTCTGTTGCCGACCGATCCGGCCGGTAGCCGAATCCTCCGGTTTCGCGATCAACCCGATGGCGGCCCACCGTTCGGCGAGCGGCTGGGAGCGGGTCGATCAGTCGGTGGTCGCGAGCCATGTGGCCAGCTGGTCCGATGCCGCGGCGTCGGCAGACAGGGCGGCGCGCTCCTCGGCGGTGAGGGAGAGTGCGTTCAATGCGGATTTCCAGTGCGCGAGGCGCTCGGAATCACCTGCGGCGACGGCGAGTTCGGCCAGGGCGGCGTAGGCGCGGGCAATGTCGGTCGCGGCCGCGGTGGCGCCGAAACGGCGTAGACCGGTTTCCAGGGCGCGGGTGGCGGCGCGGTCGTCGTTCTTGAAATCGCGGAAGATGCGGGCATTGTCGAGAACTTTCGGCAGGCCGTCGAGATCGCGGGAACCGCCGTATTCGAGGGACTCCGGTTCGTCGCGCTGGATCACCAGCACCGTATTGCCGACCGGATCCACCAGCGTGAATCGCGACTGGCCGGGCCGGAAACGGGTGATCCGCGGGCAACCCTTCACGGGGATCCTGCCGTATTCGGCGCGCAGCGCGGCGGTGAACTTCGCGTGCCGGTCGGCGACGTCGTCGACCAGCAGCAGCGCCGCGACATGTTCGAGGGGAAGCTCGACCCCGCCGGGGGCGGGCGAGAAATGCAGGGCGGTCCCCTGACCCTCGACCACCCCGTACGCGTACGGCCGTGTCTGCTCGTGGGTCACCGTCCACCCCAGCGTCCGATAGAACGCCAACGTGGCCCCGAGATCACCACTCCACAACATCGGCACTGCGGCATCGCTCATGAATCCGAGCCTACGAACCTTTCCGCCGCACCGCCCGTACCAGTTTTCGCACCGCTAGGCTCGAAGAATGACGAACCGCCTGGGCGAGGTTGCGACCGCGAACTATGTTCTGCTCACCACTTTTCGGAAGGACGGCACGCCCGTCGGCACCCCGGTGTGGGCCGTGTCGCGCGACGACAAGCTGTATGTCTGGACGGTGACCGACAGCTGGAAGGTCAAGCGCATCCGCCGCAACCCCGAGGTGACCGTGCAGCCGTGCGATGCGCGCGGTAAGACGCACGGTGCGGTGGTGTCGGGTACCGCGCGCGTACTCGGCGGGGCCGAAACCGAGCAGGTCCGCTCGTTGCTGCGGCGCAAGTACCGGCTCACCGGCCCGCTGGTGATCTTCTTCAGCAACCTGCGCCGGGGCAAGGACGGCACCATCGGTCTCGAGATCACGCCCGCCTGACCGAAACGGTACCCAGTACCGACGGTATCGGATACCGTGGGGGTTCAGACGAAAGGACTCCCATGGCCGAGAACCGCCGCCGCGCCGTCGTGATCGCGGGTGCCCGCACCCCGTTCGTCCGCGCGTTCACCGACCTGACCCGGCTCGACAGTATCGCCCTGGCCGGTGCGGCGGTGCGTGGTCTGCTCGCGCGCACCGGCATCGCGCCCGCCGAGATCCAGTCCATCGTGTGGGGCGGGGTGATCCTGCCCAGTCATGCGCCGAACATCGCGCGCGAAGTGGCCCTGGATCTGAACCTGGATTTCGGGTGCGAGGGGTACACGGTCACCCGGGCGTGCGCGTCGGGCCTGCAGGCCGTCACCTCGGCGGCCGCGGCGATCGAACGCGGCGAATACGACATCATGATCGCGGGCGGCAGCGACTCCACCAGCAATGCCGAGATCAAACTGCCGCAGAAAGTGGTGCACGCGGTCGCACCCGTCGCGCTCGGGAAACCGTCGGCCAAGGACTACCTCGACGTCGTGCGTCAGCTCGCGCCGTTCACCGACATCCTGCCGCGTCAGCCCAAGATCTCCGAGCGGACCACCGGTGAGGTGATGGGCGAGTCCGCCGAGAAGATGGCAAGGATCAACGGTATCTCCCGCGCCGACCAGGACGCTTTCGCCGCCCGCTCCCACCAGCGCGCCGCCGCCGCTATCGCCTCGGGCCGATTCGATGACGAGGTCGTGCCGATCGAGACGCCGTCCGGCAAACGGATCGAGACCGACGGTCTGGTCCGGCCGAATACGAGCGTGGAGAAGCTGGCCGCGCTGAAATCGGTCTTCGCCGAGAACGGCACTGTCACCGCAGGTAACGCGAGCCCGCTCACCGATGGTGCGTCGGCGGTGTTGTTGATGAGCGAGGAGAAGGCTCGGGCACTGGGGCTCACGCCACTAGCCGCATTCCGTTCGTGGAGCTATGTGAGCGTCGACCCAGCGGACCAGGTCCTCATCGGACCGGCGATCTCGATGCCGCGCGCGCTCGACAAAGCAGGGATGTCCCTGGGCGATATCGACCTCGTCGATATCCATGAAGCCTTCGCAGCGCAGACCCTTTCGGTGCTTCGTATGTTGGAGAGTACGGAGTGGGCCAAGAACCGGCTCGACCGCGATGAAGCAGTGGGGTCCGTCGATATCGACACCTTGAACGTGCACGGCGGCTCCATCTCGCTCGGCCACCCGTTCGGCGCCACCGGTGCCCGAATGGTGACGACCATGGCCAATGAGCTGGCTCGAAGCGGAAAAGAGACCGCGCTGCTGGGCATTTGCGCGGCGGGCGGTATCGGGGCCTCGGCGGTCCTCGAAAGGGTGTGAGGCTGGGGGAGTAGTGAGGCGGCGGGCGGCTGGCCTAGGCGTGCCGCCTGCCGCACCCCCGACTGATCGCACTGCGGTTGCACCGCACCGCTCAAAGCCGCGATCTACCGCACTACCAGCCACGTGGCCCCACTCGAGTCCGCCATGACCGCATTCCCAACCCGCACCCTTCCCGACCTCGAGGAGGGAACGCCGCGAAGCGGCGT
>NZ_BDBD01000001.1 GCF_001612805.1 Nocardia coubleae NBRC 108252 | reverse complement strand
CCCAATACCTTTGTGGTGCACAAACCACCGATCGGGTTCCGCACGCCCGGGAGTGCGGCAGGTGGCATCACTCGAACCGTCCCGTAGGGCCCGGACCTGCGGTCGTGAAAAGCTTCACCCGACACCGCCGACAAGTGGTTCGCCATACGCGAATGCCGTTCCGGAAGAAGCACTTACGCGCGGAGCTCGGCTACATACCCACGAAGCACCGCCCCCGCATCCAGCATCGCAAGACCCTGCTCGGTCAGCTTGGCCTGCCAAGCGGTCAGAGCAGCGGTAAGGGCCTCGGTACTCCCCGCGGCACGGATCTGAGCGATAACGGCCGCGATGTGCTCGAGACGGTAACCACCACGACGGAGGATCGTCGTCAGATGAGCGTCGCGGCGGTCGGCGGAGGTGTAGAGCCGATAGCCGGTGGCGGAATCGCGGGCAGGGGAGAGGATGCCTGCCGTTTCCCAAGCTCGGAGAGTGGCGGGGGTAAGCCGCAGGTGCGCGGCTAGTTCACCGATGGTGTACGCGGTCTCGGGATTCGTTGTTGAGGAGGACGATTCGTTCGCCAGGTGGTCGACCGCGCGACGGATAGCGGTCAGAGTCTCACGGTCTTCCAGTAGACGGGCATGGGCACGGTCGATCTCGGTGAGAGCGGCGTCGAGATCGTCATCGTGCAGCGCACGCATGACGCGACTCGCGACGGAGTGCCCGAAGGCCGGAATCAGGGTGAGGTAGGTCCGCAAGGCGGCGACGTGGAGACCGGTGTAGACGCGGTATCCGGTGGGTGTGCGGTCGGCGGGCGGGAGACACCCGTCCTCCTCGTAGTTGCGCACCGCCTGGGTGGAAATGCCGTGCTCACGGGCCAGGTCCGTCGGCCGCAGGTTCCTCACGATTTGAGACTTTACCTGGCATCTGACTTGCAAAACCGGGTGAGGTCTACACCGTTTCTTCAACGATACGATATACCCACATGAGTCAGAAGATCTGGGACTTCATCCCCTCCACCTGCGAGCTCCTCGCCTTCGGCGAACCCACGCACAAGGAGCCAGGCTTCGCCGCCCTGCGCAACGAACTGTTCGCCGACCTGGTCGAGCGCGGCTTCCGCTCCATCGCCTTGGAAACCTGCCGCACAGCCGCACTCACCATCGACGACTATGTCCGCCACGGTGTCGGCACCCTCGACGAGGTGATGCGCACCGGCTTCACCCACGGCTTCGGCGCCTTCGACGCCAACCGGCAACTGGTGACCTGGCTGCGCGCCCACAATGCCGAACTGGCACCCGCGGACCGCGTGAGCATCCACGGTTTCGACGGCGCGATGGAAACCATGTACGCACCGAGCCCGCGCCCCTACCTCGAATATGCCTGCGACTACCTGAAACTCGACCTCGGGATCCACGAGGTGGCAGGCGAGGACGACCGGTGGGACCGCACCGAGGCGATCATGGACCCGACGGTCTCGGTCGGCGCCGGCACCGATGCCGCGCGCCTGCGCGTCATGGCCGACGACCTGCTCGTCCGCCTCCGCACCCGGGCACCGGAACGAATCGCCACCACCTCGCTCGACGAATGGCGCAGGGCCGCAGTCCATCTCACCACCGGCCTCGGCCTGCTGCGCTACCACGCTCGAGCCGCCGATCCTCTCCCCGACGACGAACGCTGGTCGGCCCTGTCCGCCACCCGAGACGCCCTCATGGCCGAGAACCTGCTCGACATCCGCACCGTCGAGAGTCCACGCGGCCCGACCCTGGTGTGCGCCCACAACCTGCACCTGCGCCGCACCTCGAGCATCATGCGAATGGGCCCGATGAACCTCACCTGGTCGGGAGCGGGCGCGATCGTCGCGGCCCTGATGGGGGAGCGCTACCAGGCGGTCCTCGGCAGCCTGGGCCGCAGCACCGGCCTGGAACTCGGCGAACCAGACCCCGGTACCTACGAGGGCATCCTCCAGAAGTCCACGTCCACTTGGGGACTGGTGGCCGCCGGCACCCTCGGTACTGCCGACATCCGCACCGATACGAAACCTGAGCAGGGCTACTTTCCCCTGGACCCCGACACGATCAAGGGAGCAGACGTGATCTTGCACCTGCCCGAGGGAAGCGCCACCAGTCTCGCCGATTGGGGCTAGCCCCAGTCCGGTCGCGATGACCTGTCCCGGGGCGGCGGTGCAGTCGGGCACCGTCGCCCCTACGAACTCAGGTCGCCTGGCTCACCGACGACATGTGGAAGTCCGGAATCCGCAAGGGCGGCATAGCCGTTCGGCTGAACCAGTCCTTCCATTCGCGAGGAAGGGTGATCTCGGTCGCGCCTGCCTCCGAAACCCGCCGCAACAGGTCGAGAGGACTCTCGTTGAAGCGGAAGTTGTTCACCGCGCCGGTGACTTTTCCGTCCTCGACGAGGTACACGCCGTCGCGGGTGAGGCCGGTAAGCAGCAGGGTGGCCGGATCGACCTCGCGGATGTACCACAGGCAGGTCAGCAGCAGGCCGCGTTCGGTGCGGGCGATCATGTCGTCCAGGGTGGCGTCGCTGCCGCCGGTGAGCAGCAGGTTTTCGCCGGGAACCGTTGCGGTGGTGCCGAATTCGGCGGCGGTGGCGCGCGGGTAGATCAGCGATTCGATGGTGCCGTCGGAGATCCAGTCGACACGCCGAGCGGACATTCCGTTGTCGAATACCGACAGCGACTCCGTCGACGACGGCATCGCCACGAACGGCCGGTACTCCAGGCCGCTCGCCTTCGGGTCGGAGTACAGGGTGAGCGGGAGGTCGGTGAGTCGCTCACCGACCCGCGTGCCGCCCGCCCGGGCGAACGCGTTGTGCCCTTCCTGGGCGCCGCGACCCTCCATGCTCCACGCCATGTAGATCATCAGATCCGCGACCGCCGAGGGCGGCAACAGGGTTTCGTAGCGGCCCGCGGGCAGGTCGACCCGGCGGGCGGCCCAGTCGAGCCGCCGCGAGAGCTCCGACAGCAGCCCGGGTGTGTCCACATCGACGAAATCGGGTGTCCCGACGCCGACCCAGGCGCTGGCGAGATCGCTGCCCTCCCCGCGCTTTCCATTGATCTCGACCGACCCCGTCGGCTGGGTGAACCGGCGCCGGATACCGGTGGAGGTGCCGAGCCAGGTGGTGTGCACCTGGTGGTGGGCGAAACCGTAGAGCCGGTCGGTGCCGTCGAATCCGGTCGACAGGTCGCGGGCCAGCCCGGCGAACACCTCGATCCCGGTGCTGCCCGGCGCCTGCTCCCAGGTGTCCGAATCGTCCTCTGTCGGCTCGAGCAGCGGCATGGCGTCCTTGGCCGGTTCGGCCGTGCGCGCGGCCTCCTCGCTGGCCCGCACCACGGCCGCGATGTCGGCCGGATCGACGCTGGTCGACGCGATCGAGCCCACGCGAGCCGAGTTCGGTCCGTCGCGGAAGATCGAGATCACCGCCCACGACCGCGACACCGACGAACCGTTGGTGGTCATCGAATTACCGGCCCACCGCAGCGACGCCTCGTGCGCGTCGGTGACGAGCACGATCGCCTCGTCGGCCGTCGACGCGGCAAGCGCCCGCTCGACCACCGCGCCCGCCGGGAACACACTCGCGCTCACTGGCCGCCCTCCGTCCGGGTGTTGAGAATATTGACCCCGCGCACCAGCACCGACGGGCAACCGTGACTCACCGCCGCCACCTGACCCGGTTGCGCCTTACCGCAATTGAACGCCCCACCCAGCTGCCACGTGCTCGGCCCGCCGACCGCCTCCATCGACCCCCAGAAATCGGTTGTCGTGGCCTGGTAGGCGACATCACGCACCTGACCGGCCAGCTCCCCGTTGCGGATCCGGAAGAACCGCTGCCCGGTGAACTGGAAGTTGTAGCGCTGCATATCGATCGACCAGGATTTGTCGCCCACGACGTAGAGACCGTCCTCGACCCGCGAGATCAGCTCGGCAGTGCTCGTGTCGTTGTCGGGATCCGGTTGCAGCGACACATTGGCCATCCGCTGGATCGGCACATGGTGCGGGGAGTCGGCGTAGGAGCAGCCGTTGGAGCGGTCCAGGCCGAGGCGCGGGGCGAACACGCGGTCGAGTTGATAGCCGACGAGGACACCGTCGCGCACCAGATCCCACCGCTGGCCCGCCACACCCTCGTCGTCGTAGCCGACGGTGGCCAGCCCGTTCACCTGTGTGCGGTCACCGGTGACGTGCATGATCGGGGTGCCGTAGCGCAAGGTGCCGAGCTTGTCGGGAGTGGCGAACGATGTACCCGCATAGGCGGATTCGTAGCCGATCGCCCGGTCGTACTCGGTGGCGTGCCCGATGGATTCGTGGATGGTGAGCCACAGGTTGGTCGGGTCGATCACCAGATCGGTCGGCCCGGCCACGACCGAAGGCGCCTTCACCTTCTCGGCCAGCCAGCCGGGGATCCGCGCGAGTTCGTCTGCCCAGTCCCAGGTTCCGTCGGCGCCGGTGACGTACTCCCACCCGCGCCCCGCCGGCGCGGCGAGGGTGCGCATGGTCTCGAACACCCCGGACGCGGCGTCGACGGTCACCGCCTCGAGCTCGGGATGCAACCGCACCCGCTGCTGGGTGATCGACGATCCCGCGGTGTCGGCATAGAAGGTCTGTTCCTTGACCTGCAACACCGAGGCGGTGACGTGGTCGACACCGTCGGCCGAGGACAACCGCCCCGAATAGTCCTGCAGCAGCGCCACTTTGTCGGCCGTCGGCACCGCGAACGGATCGAGATCGTAGGCCGACACCCAGGACACGTCGTCGTAGACCGGTTCGTCGGCCAGCTCCACCCGCTCCCGGTTCAGCGAACGCAGCGCTCGCGCGACCGTCACCGCGCGACGCGCCACCTCGGTGGCGGTGTCGGGGGTGAGGGCGGCGTGGGACGCGAAACCCCAGGTGCCGTCGACGATCACACGCACCGCCAACCCGAGTTCGGTCGCATCGGTGACCGCCTCGACCCGGCCGTCGCGCAACCGGATCGACTGGATCACCAACCGCTGCACCCGCAGATCGGCATGTTCGGCGCCCGCCGCGCGGGCCGCCGACAACGCGGCCTCGGCCAGCGCGGCGAGCCCGAGCGCGCGGAACTCTTCGTCCACCTCGTGTGAAGTCGTGGTACTCACCGCGCCTACGCTAGCGGCTCCCACCGACACGTGCCCCACACCCGCGTGAAAACCGGGCCGTGGCAGCGACAACCGTGACGCGCGGGCCCCGATCCTCCCGCCGGGGAACCCGCGGATGCCGTAGGGTGCCCGCCGTGCCGCCATCTGCCCTCCGCGATCGAAAAAGGGAACGAACCCGTCGTGCGATTCTGCTGGCCGCCGTCGAATTGTTCGAGGCAGCAGGCTATGAGGAGACCACCGTCGCCGAGATCGCGGCCGCGGCCGAGGTCGGCACCCGGACCTTCTTCAACTACTTCGCCAGCAAGGAAGAACTGCTCTTCCCTGAACCCGACGACCGCGTGCGCGCGGCGGTGGCGGCCATCGCCACCCGCAGGCCGGGGGAGCGACCCGTCGAGGTGTTGCTGCGTGCCCTGCGCGCCGCGGGCGACAACCCCGGCGAACACCTCGTCGACGACCTGGGCGCCCGCATCGCCGCCCTGCGCGCCCGCGTGTCGCGCACCGTTCCGTCGGTGAGCGGTCGCGCCGCGCATGCCCAGCTCGTCGCCCAGCGCGAGATCGCCAGGCAACTGCACCTGGCGTTTCCCCACGAACTCGACGAAGTCGGCGCCGCCGCCCTGGTCGGCGCCGTGGTCGGCGCGGTCTCGGGCGCGTTGACGGTGCTGTTCCAGCAACCGCAGCACAGCATCGACGACGGCGAACGCCTGCACCGCAAGATCCACGAAACCACCTCGCGGGTCCTGCAACCGTGGCTGGCGGCCCAGCCCGACGCGGTGCGCTAGGCGAACTGCTGCCAGCCCAGCCGCACCACCATCACCACGACGACGACCAGCAGCACCACCCGGACGAAGCCCGCGCCCTTGGCCAGCGCCATCCGCGAACCCACAACGGCACCGGCGATATTCGCCACCGCCATGCCCGCGCCGAGCCCCCACAGCACGTGCCCGGTTGCGCCGAGATACAGCAGCGCGCCCACGTTCGACCCGCAGTTGATGACCTTCGCCATCGCCGCGGCGCGCACGAACTCGGTGCCGAGCAGGGTGGCGAAGGTGATGATCAGGAAGGTTCCGGTGCCGGGGCCGAGCAAGCCGTCGTAGAGGCCGATCAGGCCCGAGGCGAGCGCGACGACCAGGATCACCTTGCGTCGCGTCGGCGGGTGCGTCGCCATCGTCAACCCGACCTTCGGTCGCAACGTCACGAAGATCGCCACGCCGACGAGCACGACCATCACCATCGGGATGAACAGTTCCCGGTCGATGAGCGACACGGCCGCCGCACCGCACGCGGCGGTGATCGCGGCGATCACCCCACCGGGCACCAGCACCTTCCACTGCATCGGCACCTTGCGCGCGAAGGTCAGTACCGCCGTGGCCGTTCCCGCCAGCGCGGCCATCTTGTTCGTGCCGAGCGCGGTCTGCGGTGCGATGCCGGGGGCCACCAGCAACAGGGTGGGCAGGATGATCAGCCCGCCGCCGCCGACCACCGCGTCGACCCAGCCCGCCGCCGCCGCGGCCACCAGTAGCACCGTCCAGTCTCCGAGTTGCACGCGTCAAGGCAATCAAGATCACGGCCGGAAAGCCAGCGGGCGCCTAGGCTTGGCCGGTGCGCCGGTTCAGTCTGTGGCTTCGTGGACGACCCATCGTCGCCGACTCCCTCCTCGCGGCGATGCTGCTGTGCTTCGACGTCCTCGGCGTGGGCGAGGCCAGGAACAAGGTCGTCTACCTCGTACTGTCGGTGCTGCTGCCGATGCCGGTGGCCCTGCGGCGGCTGTACCCGCGCGCCATGGCCGCGACCCTGCTCGTGCTGTCGCTGCTGTGCACGTTCACCGCCTACCTGCTGAACGAGAGCACCGCACCGCACGTGGCCCTGATCGGGCTCGGCGTGATGCTCTACACGCTGGTGGCCTACGTCGGACGCCGTGACGGGCTGATCTACGTGGGCTTCCTCGCCCTCGACCTGGGTCTGTCGGTGCTGCTGGTGCGCGAGCCCAAGGGCGGCGACCTGATCCTCGTCGGCGCCATCTACGCGCTGTGCTGGACGCTGGCGGAGTTCAACGGCGCCCGGCACGCCTACGACGCCGAGGTCGCCGCGCGGCTGGCCGTCGCCGACTACGACAAGGAGCGCCGCGCCCACGAGGCCGTCGCCGCCGAACGCACCCGCATCGCCCGCGAACTCCACGACGTGGTCGCGCATGCGGTGAGCGTCATCATCGTGCAGGCCGACGGGGCGAAATACGCCCTGCGCACCGACCCGGACGCCGCCGAACGCGCGCTGTCGACGATCGCGGGCACCGGCCGCGATGCCCTGCGCGAACTGCGCCGCACCGTCGCCCTGTTGCGCACCGAGCACGCACCCGAACTCCTGCCCCAGCACGGCAGCGCGGGCATCGCGCAACTGGCGCAGATGATGCGCGAGGCGGGCCTGGCCGTCGACCTCGAGCTCACCGGCGAACTCGACGACATCGCACCCGAGGTGAGCCTCGGCGTGCACCGCATCGTGCAGGAGTCGCTCACCAACACCCTCCGGCACGCCGGTGCGAGCGCCAAGGCCGTGGTGCGGGTGCAGCGCGGCGCCGAGGAGATCCTGGTGGAGATCACCGACAGCGGCGGAGTTCCCGTGCGGGAGAGCGCGATTCACGGTGGCGGTATGGGCCTGGTCGGCATGCGCGAACGGGTCGCGGTGCTCGGCGGCACCCTGCACGCGGGCAAGCTGCCCGACGGGCGCTGGCAGGTGAGCGCCCGCCTCCCGCTGCGCGCCGAAACCGACTGAACCGGCCGCTAGGGTGAGGGAATGCCGATCAGTGTGCTCGTGGTGGACGATCAGGAACTCATGCGGATGGGCCTGAAAATGGTCCTCGGCGCCCACCCCGACATCGAGGTCGTCGGTGAGGCGGCCAACGGCGAGGAAGCCGTGCGGCGCGCCGGGGAGCTGCGCCCCGACGTCGTGCTGATGGACGTGCGCATGCCGGTGGTCGACGGCGTCACCGCCACCGGCCGCATCGTCGCCACCGGTGACGGCGTGCGCGTGCTCGTGATGACCACCTTCGACCTCGACGAACACGCCCTCGGCGCGCTGCGCGCGGGGGCGAGCGGATTCCTGCTCAAGGACACCCCGCCGGAAGACCTCGTCTCGGCGATCCGCAGCGTCGCCGCCGGTGACGCCGTGGTGTCACCCAAGGTGACCAAACGCCTGCTCGACCGCCTCGTCGCCGACGATCCGGCCGGACTGCGCGACCCCTCGGTGCTCGACGTGCTCACCGTCCGCGAACGTGAGGTGCTCGAGCAGATCGCCGCCGGGCAGAGCAACGCCGAGATCGCCGCCGCACTGTTCCTGTCCGAAGCCACCGTGAAGACACACGTGGGCCGGGTGCTCACCAAACTCGGGCTGCGCGATCGGGTGCAGGCGGTGGTGCTGGCGTACGAGACCGGGCTGGTGCGGCCCGGCGGATGAGTGATCCGCCACGGGCCGGGAGAAAAAACGCGTGCTCGTGCGTTGAACGGGTAGATCGTCCGAAAGGATCACCATGACCGCCCTGCTGTTCGTGCTCTACCTCGTCGTCGAGATCGCCGCCCTCGTCGGCCTCGCCCAGGTGATCGGCGTCGGCTGGGCGCTGCTGGTGCTCGTCGCGGTCTCCGGCGTGGGACTGGCCTTGCTCGCCAAGCAGGGGCGACGGGTGTTCGACCGGTTCCGCCGGGCCTCGCGCGGTGAGGTGAGCGCGGAGAGCGCGGTCGCCGACGGACTGCTCGTCGCGACGGGATCGGTACTGCTGTTCGTGCCGGGCCTCGTCACCGGTGTGCTCGGATTGCTCGCCCTGTTCCCGCCCACCCGCGCGCTGCTGCGGCCGGTGCTCGAGAAGCTCGGTACCAGGCGCTTCGGCCCGCTGCCCTCGTTCGCGCCCGCGCCCTACCGTGGCGTGGTCGTCGATGCCGGCGGCGACGTGGTCGACGGTGACGTCGTCGGCCAGTGGTATGACGACGGGCACACTCGTGGACCGCGTGCGCTCGGTTCCGCCTGAACCGTCGACACTCCTACCGGCCGACGGTCTACAGTGACCCGCATGGCCACCGAGCAGATCACCGTCACGGTGAGCGAGGAACTGGCCGACGCGGTACGCCGAGCGAGTACCGCTGCCGGACAGTCGATGTCGGACTTCACCACCGCCGCGTGGCGGTTGGAACTGATCGCCGCCCGAGCGGGCGGACACACACCGGCGGGACTCGGCGACGCCGACGTGTGCGCCGTGCTGTCCCTGCCGACCTGACGATCCGCCGATACGGCAGACTGGGGCACCGTGAGTACCCAGTTGCTGATCGGCGGTCGTTTCTACAGTTCCAGCTCCCCGGACGCGACCGCGATGGCGGTCACCGACGGCACCGTGGTGTGGCTCGGTGCCGAGGCGCCCGGGCGTGCCATGCATCCCGACGCGGAGATCATCGACCTCGACGGCGCGTTCGTCGCGCCCGCGTTCGTCGACCCGCACGTCCACGTCACCGCCCTCGGACTGCGGCTCACCGGGCTGGATCTGCGCGGCGCTCGCTCGCTGGCCGACCTCCTCGACGCGGTGCGCGCCCACGCCGCGCGGCAGCCCGACGGGGTGATCATCGGCGACGGCTGGGACGACACCACCTGGCCCGAGCAGCGGCCGCCGACGGTCGCCGAACTCGACGAGGCCGCGGGGCCGGGCAGGCTTGTCTACCTCGCGCGCATCGACGCGCACTCGGCGGTCGCGTCGTCGGCGCTGCTCGATGCCGCCGGTGAGTCCGGCGACCGTGGCGAACCTCTGCGCGCCGACGCCCACCACCGGGTACGTGCCGTCGCCTTGGCCGGACTGTCTCGCGCCCAACGGGATTCGGCCCGCACCGCCGCCCTCGACAGCGCCGCCGCGCACGGCATCGTGGCCGTGCACGAATGCGCCGGACCCGACATCTCCAGCCGTGACGACGTGCGCGAACTGCTCGCCTTCGACCACGGCGTGCAGGTGCGCGCCTACTGGGGCCAGGCCGTGCGCGGCGCGGACGAGGCGCGCACGCTGCTCGCCGAACTCGGCGTGCACGGACTCGGCGGCGACCTGTTCGTCGACGGGTCGCTCGGTTCACACACCGCACTGCTGCGCGAACCGTACGCCGACGCCGCCGGCTGCGGGAAGAACTTCCTCGACGCCGATGCCGTCACCGACCACCTGCGCGCCTGCACCGAAGCCGGGATCCAGGCCGGGTTCCACGCCATCGGCGACGCGGCCATGGACCTCGTGGTCGACGGATTCGCCCGGGTCGCAAGCGAACTCGGCGGCCCCGCCCTCGCCGCGCGCGGGCACCGGGTCGAGCACGCCGAGATGACCGACGCCGCCGCGATCGAACAGCTCGCCCGGCTCGGAGTGATCCTGTCGGTGCAACCGGGCTTCGACGCCGCCTGGGGCGGAACCGACGGCATGTACGCCACCCGCCTGGGCGCCGAGCGCGCCGCCGGGCTCAATCCGTTCGCCGCGATGGCGGCCGCCGGGATCTCCCTCGCGATCGGCTCCGACGCCCCCGTGACGACCCTGAATCCCTGGGAACAGATCCGCGCCGCAGTCCACCACCGCACCTCCGGCCACGGACTGTCACCGCGCGCCGCCTTCGCCGCCGCCACCCGTGGCGCCTGGCGCGCGGGCGGTGTCCGCGACGGGATGGCGGGCACCCTCGTCCCCGGTGCCCCCGCGTCGTACGCGATCTGGGACGCGGGCGATCTCGTCGTCGCCGCGGCCGCCGACACCGTCCAGCGCTGGTCGACCGACCCGCGCTCGCGCGTCCCCGGCCTGCCCGCCCTCGACCCGGACGTGCCCCTGCCGACCTGTCTGCGCACCGTGCACAACGGCACGACCATCTACGCGGCCTGAGCCGACCCGCCACGAATCACGGAGCGCGACACCATGATCGACCCCGCCACCGGCGACCGGCCTCTACCCACCCAGCCATCGGGACAGACCGAGGGACCTGCGTATCCCGGCGACGAGGGGCGCGACAGTCCGTCCGCGCCGGAGGCGGGCCCTGTCGACGACCGCTCCGCTGAGCGGGGAAGGTCGACGGAACGACCTGCAGCCGGAACGAGCGCCACTCACGGACCTGACTCCACGTCGCCGTCGGAGTGGAGCGCGGGGCGGGAAGGCGATGCCGGTTCCGATCGAGCGGTGGGGACGGCGACGGCTGGGGCCGTGTTCTGGCGGATGGCCGTGGCGGTGCTCGGCGGGTTGTTGCTGTTCGCCAGCTTTCCGCCGCGGCCGCTGTGGTTTCTCGCGCCCTTCGCCGTCGCGCTGCTGACGCTCGCGGTCTACGGGACGCGCAGGGTGCGGGCCGCGTTCGGGTACGGAATGCTCGGCGGGTTGGCGTTCTTCCTGCCGCTGCTGCCGTGGACCGGGATCTACGTGGGGCCCGTGCCGTGGCTGGCGTTGTCGACGGCGTGCGCGGTGTTCTTCGGGCTCTGGGGCGTGCTCGCGCGGTGGCTCGGCGGACTCCGCGGATGGCCCGTGTGGCTGGCGCTGGCGTGGACGGCGACCGAATGGGCGCGCTCGAATGTTCCCTTCGGCGGATTCCCTTGGGGGAGAATCGCTTTCGGGCAGGCCGACGGTTGGTACCTGCCCCTGGCGGCCTACGGCGGCGCCCCGCTGATCGGCTTCGCGGTGGCCCTCACCGGCACCGCGCTCGCCGCCATCGTGCTGCGGGTGCGCGCCGGACAGCGCATTGTCGACAAGGGCATCGCGCTGACCGGTCTCGCCGTGATCGTCGCGCCGCTGGCCGGGCTCGCGCTGCGCCCCACCCTGCCCGCCCCCGACGACGGCCTGCGCACGGTGACGGTCGCCGCCATCCAGGGCAGCGTGCCGCGACTCGGCCTCGACTTCAACGCCCAGCGCCGCGCCGTGCTCGACAACCACGTCCGGCGCACCGAGGAACTGGCCGACAGCGTCGCACGCGGTCAAGAGCGCAAACCGGACATCGTGATCTGGCCCGAGAACTCCTCCGATATCGACCCGCTGCGCAATGCCGACGCCGCCGCCGTCATCACCCGCGCCTCGGAACGCATCGGTGCCCCGATCCTCGTCGGCGCGGTTCTGCTGAACGGCGACCGGACCACCACGAACTCGGTGATCGTCTGGAACGGTGCCGCCGGGCCGGGAGAGCGCCACGACAAGAAAATCATCCAGCCGTTCGGTGAATACCTGCCGATGCGAAGTTTCTTCCGTTTGTTCTCTTCCTATGCCGATCGCGCGGGCTATTTCGTACCCGGCCACGGCGACGGCACCGTTACTGCCGCGAATGTCCGAATCGGCGTCGCCACCTGTTATGAGGTCGCCTTCGACCGGGCATTCCGGGAATCCCTTGCCGCGGGCGCGCAATTGCTGACCGTCCCGACCAACAACGCCACCTTCGGCGAGAGTGAGATGACGTATCAGCAATTGGCGATGTCGCGGGTGCGCGCGGTCGAGCACGGGCGGGCGCTCGTGGTCGCGGCAACCACCGGGGTCAGTGGGATCATCACCGCCGACGGCACTCTCACGCAGCACTCCGACCAAGTCGTCCCCGCGGCGCTGGTCGCCCAGTTACCATTGCGCGACACGGCGACGATCGCGACCAGGATCGGTGCGGCGCCCGAACTGGCGTCCGTTATCCTGACCGCGATCGGCGCGGGACTGCTCTTGGCCCGCCGCCACCGAGCGAACCAGACGCAGGTTATGCGCAGCTCGGGAAATTCTGAATAAGCGGTTTGTTTCAGCCCGGGGGAAGCGGCATCGAGTTGCTGCTACAGGGGTGTAATTCGTTGAGCGCGAAATAAATCCAGATCGGTAGCCATCCGGCCGCCGGAGTACTCCGAATCATGGGCGTGGATAGCCACGCCCTGGGCCGTCGTGTGCCCGGGCGCTGCTCGGGGAGTCGTGACACACCAGAACGGAGTGCTTGATGAGTTCATTGGCCACCGACCGCGTCAGCTCATGCGTCACCGACGAGGACTCGAGCCAGCCGTTCGCTTTGTCGCCCGGTCAGACGGCGCTGTGGTACGCGCAACGGATCAGGCCCGACATCCCGCTCACGATCGCGCACTATGTGGAACTGCACGGCGATCTCGACCCGGGCAGGCTGCTCTACGCCATCGAGCGATTCGGTGCCGAATCCCAGGTGGGACACGTGCGCCTACTCGAGATCGACGGCGTACCCCATCAGCGGGTCGATCCGAGCTGGCGACCCGGCTGGGCCCGCCTCGACCTGCGCGGCGAGCCCGATCCACGCGCGGCCGCGCTACGGTGGATGAACGAGCACGCCAGCACGCCCATCGACATGGAGAACGAGCCGCTCACCATCAATGTGGTGCTGCGCATCGGTGAGCGCGACTGGTTCTGGTACGAGCGCGGTCACCACATCGTGATCGACGGATACGGGGCGATGAACGCGCTCGCGCGCACCGCCGAGATCTACACTGCGGTCGGCGAGCAGCGCGAACCCTCCGTATCGCGCGCCGCCGCCCTGGTCGACCTCTACGCCGACGAGTCGCGCTACCGCGAGTCCAGCCGTTTCCACGCCGACCGCGAGTACTGGATGCAGCAGCTCGCCGGTGTCGGCGAGCCGATGACACTGTCGTCGGTGACCGCGACCGGCGACACCCACGACCCCGGCCGGCACCGCGCGACCGCTGTGCTCGACACCGACCTCGACACCCTGCTCACCCAGGCGATCACCGCGCACAACTCGGCCAATTCCGCGCTCATCGTCGCCGCCCTCGCCGCCTACGTCCGCTCGGTCACCGGCAATCCCGACGTGGTGCTGAGCCTGCCCGTCTCGGCGCGCACCACCGTGGCGTTGCGCCGCTCGGCGGGTGTGGTGTCCAACGTCGTTCCGCTGCGCGTGCGTTTCGACGAGAACACCACCGTCGCCGACGTGGTCCGCCAGACCGAACTGCAGATCACCGGCGCCCTGCGACACCAGCGCTACCGCTCCGACGACATCCGCCGCGACTGCGGCTACTCGCGCGACGCCCGTGGGTTCTTCGGGCCGATGGTCAACATCATGCTGTTCCACGACGAGCTGAAATTCGGTGACATCACCGGTCAGCTGCACGTGCTGGCGACCGGCCCCGTCGAAGACCTCTCCATCAATATCTACAACGGCGACGGCGGCCGTATCCAGCTCGACTTCGAGGCCAACCCCCGCCTCTACGGCGAGGCCGAGAACTCGGCGCATCACGCCCGCTACCTGGACTTCCTCGCCCGGTTCCTGGCCGCCGCCCCCGACAGCCCGGCCAACGCGCTCAACGCCATCACCGCGACCGAACGCGAACGCGTGCTGCGGGAATGGAATGCCACCGAGATCCCGGTGCCCACCGGCACGCTCGTCTCGCTGTTCACCGATCAGGTGCGACGCAGCCCGCACGCCGTCGCGCTCGAGTACGGCGACCGCGCCATCGGCTACACCGAACTGTCCGAACGGGTGAACCAGCTGGCCCGCGAACTCATCGCGCGCGGTGCGGGCCCGGAGACCACCGTCGGATTGTGCCTGCACCGCAGCATCGAGATGGTGATCGGCATGTACGCCGTGCTCGCCACCGGCGCCGCATACCTGCCGATCGATCCGGAACATCCGGTCGACCGCATCGATGCTGTTGTGGCGCAGGCGAAACCGGTGTGTGTGCTGACCGCCGCCCGCGACGGTGTGCGGCTGCCTGCGGGTGCCGTGCGCGTCGATCTGGACACGCTCGACGTCACCGGGCACGACACCGCCCCCGTCACCGACGCCGACCGCCGTGCGCCGCTGCGGCCCGAACATCCCGCCTACGTCATCTTCACCTCGGGCTCCACCGGCAAGCCGAAGGGGGTGGCGGTCACGCACGCCGCCATCGTCAACCGGCTGCGGTGGATGCAGGCCGAATACCCGCTCGACCACAGCGACGCGGTGCTGCAGAAGACCCCGGCCACCTTCGACGTGTCGGTCTGGGAGTTCTTCTGGCCGTTGCAGGTCGGGGCGCGGCTGGTCGTCGCCGTACCCGGCGGGCACCGCGATCCGGCGTATCTGGCGCGGATCATCACCGAGAAGTCCGTCACCACAGCGCATTTCGTGCCGTCCATGTTGTCGTTGTTCGTCACCGATCCGCGCGTGCGCGGCGGTGCGAACCTGCGGCGGGTGTTCTGCAGCGGTGAGGCCCTGCCCGGCGCCACCGTCGCCCACTTCCATGCCGCACTGCGCGGGCCGGAACTGCACAACCTGTACGGGCCGACCGAGGCCGCGGTCGACGTCACCTACTGGCCGTGCCCGGTCGGGGCGACCACCGTGCCGATCGGGTCGCCGGTGTGGAACACCAAGACCTACGTGCTCGATCCGCAGCTGCGCCCGGTCCCGCCCGGCGTGGTCGGCGAGCTGTACCTCGCGGGCACCCAGCTGGCGCGCGGCTACCTCGGCAGGCCCGATCTGACGGCCGACCGGTTCGTCGCCAACCCGTTCACCCCCGGGCAACGCATGTACCGCACCGGCGACCTGGCCCGCTGGCAGCTCGACGGCGGCGTCTTGGAATACCTGGGGCGCACCGACTTCCAGGTCAAGATCCGTGGGCTGCGCATCGAACTCGGCGAGGTCGAGTCGGCGCTGCTCGCTCAGGACGGTATCGCCCGTGCCGTCTGCGTGGCACGCACCGGCCGCACCGGCGACGACGAACTCGTCGCCTACGTGGTCGCCGCGCCGGGCGCCGCGGCACCCGAGGTGGCGGCCTTGATGGCGGCGCTGCGCCGGGCGCTGCCCTCCTACATGGTGCCCTCGGCCTTGGTCGTGCTCGACGAACTGCCGCTGAGCGCCAACGGCAAGGTCGACCGCAAGGCACTGCCCGCCCCCGAGGTGGGTGTGCGGGTGACGACGGGCGCGGACGCACCGCAGACCGAGCTGGAATGCGCGCTCGCCGAGATCTTCACCGAGGTGCTCGCGCTCGACGGCACCGGAATCGGCGTGCAGGACAGTTTCTTCGACCTCGGTGGCAACTCGCTCGTCGCCGCGCGCGCCGTCGCCAGGATCAACACCACCCTCGACGCGAGCATCAGCATCCGGCACCTGTTCGAGTACTCGACCATCGCGTCGCTGGCCGAGTACATCAGCACCCACCGGCCCGAGTCCTCCACGCCCGAGCTGGTTCCCGCGACCCGGCCGGAACGGGTGCCGCTGTCGCTGGCCCAGCAGCGGCTCTGGATCCTCAACCGGTTCGCCGAACACGCCGCCGCCTACAACATGCCGCTGGCGCTGCGGCTGACCGGCCGGCTGGACCTCACCGCCCTGCGAGCCGGCCTGCGGGACGTGCTCGACCGCCACGAAAGCCTGCGCACCAGCTTCCCCGACGGCCCGGACGGGCCGTACCAGCTGATCCATCCCGCCGCCGCCGTGGCACCCGAACTCGTCGCGCGCGACGTGGACGGCCGGATCGACGACCTCGTCGCCGAGGTCGCCGGTCGCGGCTTCGACCTGCGTGACGAGACTCCGCTGCGGGTGGTGCTGTACCGCCTGGCTCCCGACGAGCATCTGCTGGTCGTGGTGCTGCACCACATCTGTGGCGACGGCTGGTCGGTCGCGCCGCTGGCCAGGGATCTGATGACCGCCGTCGCCGCCCGCGCCGAGGGCAATGCGCCGCGGTGGACGCCACTGCCCGTGCAGTACGCCGATTTCGCACTGTGGCAACGGGAACTGCTCGGTGACGAGACCGACCCGGAGGCACCGCTGGGGCGTCAGCTCGGGCACTGGCGCCGGGCCCTCGCCGGACTGCCCGATCAGCTCGACCTGCCGCTCGACCGTCCGCGCCCGCTGCGACGGACCACCGGCGGCGACACGGTCGCCTTCACCATCGATGCCGAAACACGCCGGGCAGCAGCCCAACTCGCCAGCGGCCGCGGGGTGAGCATGTTCATGGTGCTGCACGCCGCGCTGGCCACGGTGCTCGCGCGCGTGTGCGGCAGCACCGACATCACCATCGGCACCCCGATCGCGGGACGTTCCGACCCGGCGCTCGACGAGCTGGTCGGCATGTTCGTCAACACCCTCGTGCTGCGCACCGAGGTCGACCTCGGCGCCGGTTTCGACCGGGTCCTCGACCAGGTCCGCGAAACCGACCTCGACGCCTTCGCCAACCCCGACGTGCCCTTCGAACGGCTCGTCGAACTGGTGAACCCGGACCGGTCGACCAACCGGCATCCGCTGTTCCAGGTGATGCTGTCTTACGACCGCACCCCTGAGCTGCGCGTCGAACTGCCCGGTGTGGCCGCCGAACTCGTACCCGTGCAGACCGGTGTCGCCAAGTTCGATCTGCAGCTCGAGGTGCGCGACAACCACGATGACGGCCCGCTGCACGCCGAATTCGGTTATGCCACGGATGTTTTCGACCGCTCGACCATCGAGGGCGTCGCCCGCCGGTTCACCACCATGCTGCGGTCCGCGCTGGCCGCGCCGCAGGAACCGATCGGTGACCTGCCGCTGCTCGACCGTCGCGAGATCGCGCGGCTCGTGCCCGTGGTGGGCGCACCGGCCGAACCGGCCGACACCCTCGCGCGCCTGCTCGCCGATACCGCCCAGCGCCTGCCCGATTCGGTCGCGGTGCGTTATCTCGGGCTCGATACGACCTACCGGGAGCTCGACGAGCGCTCGAACAGGTTGGCGCGCAGCCTGATCGCCCACGGCGCGGGCCCGGAGTCGGTGGTGGCGGTGGCGTTGCCGCGTGGGCTGGAATCGATCATCGCCATCTGGGCGGTGGCCAAGACCGGTGCCGCGTACGTGCCGGTCGACCCGGCGTACCCCACCGAGCGCATCGCGCACATGATCGGCGACTCCGGTGCGGTGCTCGGGCTCACCCTGCCCGAACACCTCGCCGCGCTGCCGACCACCGTCGGCAAGCACCGCCGGGCGCCGGAATGGCTGGTGTTCGGGACCGCCGCCTTCGAGGCCGACTGCGCACACCGCTCGGCCGCGCCTGTGCGCGACATCGAGCGCACGCACCCGATGCGGCCGACCCAGCCCGCGTACCTGATCTACACCTCGGGCTCAACCGGCCTGCCCAAGGCGGTCGTCGTCACCCATGCGGGCATCTGCTCGCTGGCCAGCGAGCAGACCCAGCTGTTCCGGGTGACCGATGCCGCCCGTACCCTGCACTTCTCCTCACCGAGTTTCGACGCCTCGGTGCTGGAGCTGCTGCTCGGCTTCGCCGCGGGCGCGACCGTCGTCGTCGCCCCGGCCGACCTGTACGGCGGCGCCGAACTGGCGGGATTCCTTCGCTCGGAGCGGATCACGCACGCCTTCATCACCCCGGCCGCCCTGGCGACCGTGCCCGCCGGTGAGTTCCCCGAACTCAACACCGTCATCGTCGGCGGCGAGGCCTGCTCCGACGAACTGGTCGACAGCTGGGCCGGTCGCTACCGGATGCACAACATGTACGGCCCGTCGGAGGCGACCGTCGCGGTCACCGCGAGCGTCGCCATGGTGCCCGGCGAACCGGTGCCGCTCGGTGCGCCCGTGCGCGGGATGCGCTTGTTCCTCCTCGATGCCCGGCTGCACCCGGTGCCGCCGGGGACTCCGGGGGAGCTGTATGTGTCCGGTCCCGGTGTGGCGCGCGGGTACCTGGGCAAACTCGGGCTCACCGCACAGCGCTTCGTCGCGAACCCGCACGGCCGGGTGGGCGAAAGGATGTACCGCACGGGCGATCTCGTGGTCGCCGACGCCACCGGACGCCTGCGTTTCCTCGGCCGCGCCGACGACCAGATCAAGATCCGTGGCTTCCGGATCGAGCTGCGCGAGATCGACCATGTGCTGCGCGAACACCCGGGGGTGCGCTCGGCGACGACCGTGGTGCACGTGGACGAACACGGTCAGCAGCGGCTCGCGTCCTACGTCACCGCCGACGGGCCGATCGAACCGGCGGCCGTGCTCGACACCGCACGCGGCAGGCTGCCCGGTTACATGGTGCCCGCCGCGCTGGCGGTGCTCGACCGGATGCCGGTGACCCCGGCGGGCAAATTGGACCGAAAGGCCCTGCCCGCACCGGAATTCGCGGCGGCAGGCGGATCGCGCGCACCGCGTACCCATCTCGAGATGCGGGTGGCCGCGGTGTTCACCGAGATCCTCGGCAGGCCGGTGCCCGGCGCGGAGGACAGCTTCTTCGACATCGGCGGCAACTCGCTGCTGGCCACCCGGCTGGCCGCGGCGCTGCACGCCGACTTCGAGGTCGATCTGCCGGTACGCCAGATCTTCGAGGCGCCGACGGTCGCGGGCATCGCCGGTCTGATCGCGGAAGCGCCCCGGACGCAGCGGGTGGCGCTGGCGGTACACACCCCGCGCCCGGGACGCATACCACTGTCGCTGCCGCAGCAACGACTGTGGTTCCTCAACCGATTGTCACCCGAATCCAGCGCCTACAACATCGCTTTCGTCTTGCGAATCGGCGGCGATCTGGATATCGACGCCCTGCGCGGCGCGGTCACCGACCTGGTGCAGCGGCACGAGGTGCTGCGCACGGTCTTCCCCGAGGACCTCTCGGGCGCCCAGCAGGTGGTCTTGCCGACGGCCGGGTCGGTGCCTGCGATCGAGCCCGTCGACACCGATCCCGCACGGGCGGAGGAGGTGCTCGCCGAGTTCGCCAGGCAGGGCTTCGATCTGACCCACGAGACGCCGCTGCGAGTCTCGTTGCTGCGCACCGGCACTCAGGAGTACCTGCTCGGCGTGGTCGTGCACCACATCGCCGCCGACGGGTGGTCGCTCGGCCCGTTGACCAAGGATCTCGCGGTGTCGTACGTGGCGCGCGCCGGCGGCAGTGTCCCGGTGCGTGAACCGCTGCCGGTGCAGTACGCGGACTTCAGCCTGTGGCAGCGGGCCGTGCTCGGCGCCGAGGACGACCCGGACAGCATCGCCGCCACCCAGCTCGCGTTCTGGCGCGAGACGCTGGCCGAACTGCCCGACGAACTGCCGTTGCCGTTCGACCGGCCGCGTCCGGCGGAGCCGGTGGGCACGGCGGCCACCGTGGTGTGCCCGGTGTCGGCGCCGTTGCGTGCGGCGATGGAGGAGCTGGCGGCCGACACCGGCGTCAGCCTGTTCATGGTCGTCCGTTCGGCGCTCGCGGTGCTGCTGCGCGGGGTCACCGGTGGTCGCGACATCCCGATCGGCACCCCGGTCGCCGGGCGCACCGACATCCAGCTCGACGAGCTGGTCGGCATGTTCGTCAACACCCTCGTGCTGCGCTCCGACGTCGACCCCGGCACCAGCTTCACCGAACTGCTGCACGCCGACCGCGATTCGGAGCTGGCCGCGCTCGCGCACGCCGACCTGCCGTTCGAACGGGTCGTCGACGCGCTCGGCCGCGACAGCCGGGCCAACAACCGGCACCCGCTGTTCCAGGTGGCCCTGAGCATGCAGGACGACAGCGCACCGGAACTGGAACTGCCCGGTCTGCGGTTGCGCGCCGAGGAGCTCGACATCGCCCGCGCCAAGTTCGACCTGGAACTGCGGGTGGCCCCCGACGGCGACGGGCAGCGTTTCGAATTCGTCTACTCCACCGAGCTTTTCGACCGGGAGACGATCGAGACGCTGGCCAACCGGTTCGCCGCGATCCTCACCCAGGTGACCGCCGACCCGCGCAGGCTGGTGTGCGATATCGACCAGCTCACCGTCGCCGAACATCGCGCGCTCGTCCCGGCGCAGGGCCCGGCGCCGGTCACCCCGGTGGTGCTGTCCGACATCATCGACCGGGCCGCCGACTGGTATCCGAGCAGGCCCGCGCTGCGGTGGTTCGCCGGCGGCAGCGTGGCGGGCGAGGTCGGTGAACTCGACTACGACGAGGTGGCTCGCCGTGCCCACCGGCTCGGTCGCGCACTCATCGCACGGGGGATCGGCACCGGCGATCGAGTCGCCGTCGGCCTCACCCGGTCGCTGGACTGCGCGCTCGCCATCTTCGGTGTCGCCGCGAGCGGTGCCGCGTTCGTGCCCGTCGACCCGCGCTACCCGGCCGACCGGGTGCGGCACATGCTCACCGACTCCGGTGCGCGCGCCGTGCTCACCACCAGCGCCGACGCCCCCGCCCTGCGCGAGGCCGCCGGACCGCTCGACACCCGGTGGCTGCTGGTCGACGACCCCGACCTGCACACCGAACTGGCCGGATACGACGACGCCCCGATCCGCGACGCCGAACGCATCCGCCCCATCCACACCGCCGACCTGGCGTACCAGATCTACACCTCCGGCTCCACCGGTCTGCCCAAGGGCGTCACCGTCACCCACGGTGGTCTGGTCAGCCTCGCGCTCGACCTGCGCGAGCGGATGGGCCTCGACCGGTTCGCCAGGACGTTCTTCTTCTCCACCCCCAGCTTCGACGTGTCCGTGCTCGACATGCTGCTCGCGGTGTACTCCGGCGCGGAGATGGTGATCGGCCCGATCGACGTCTACGGCGGCGACGAACTCGGCGCCCTGCTGGAACGGGAGGAGATCACCCACACCTTCCTCACCCCCGCCGTACTCGCCTCGATCGACGCGAGCCGCTGGCCGCTGCCGCGCCTGCGCGGGCTGATGGCCGGTGGCGAGGCCGTGCCGCCGGACCTGGTGGAGAACTGGGCGCCCGGGCGCCGATTCGTCAACGCCTACGGGCCGACGGAGTTCACCGTCATCGCGGCCATGTCGGAGCTGCGGGTCGGTGTGCCGGTGACCATCGGTACACCGGTGCGCGGATCGCGGGCCCTGGTGCTCGACGAACGGTTGAAACCGGTCGTGACCGGGGTTCCCGGTGAGCTCTACATCGGTGGTGCGGGTATCGCCCAGGGCTACCACCAGCGGTTCGGGCTCACCGCGTCGCGCTTCGTCGCCGATCCGTGCGGGCCCGCGGGCAGCCGGATGTACCGCACCGGCGACGTGGTGCGCTGGACCGCCACCGGCGAACTGGACTACCTCGGCCGCAGCGACCACCAGGTGAAGGTACGCGGTTTCCGCATCGAGCTCGGTGAGATCAGCGCCGTGCTCGGCAGCCACCCCGATGTCCGTTTCGCCCATACCGAGGTGCGCACCATCGCGGGTGACGACCGGATCGTCGCCTGGGTGCAGCTGGGTGAAGGCGCGGTCCCGGCCGATCTGGCCGACGTGCGCAATCACGCCGTCAAACACCTGGCCGGACATATGGTTCCGGCCTCGCTGAACCTGATCGACGCCGTGCCGCTCACCCCCGTCGGCAAGCTCGACCGGACGGCGCTGCCCGAACCGGAGTTCACCGTCGCGGCGGGTCGCGCCCCGCGCACCGAGTCCGAACGCCTGGTGGCCAGGGTGTTCGCCGAGCTGCTCGGTGTCGAGGACGTGTCGGCCACCGACAGCTTCTTCGACATCGGCGGCAACTCGCTGCTGGCCACCCAGCTGGTCGCCCGGCTGGCGGCCGCGAGCAATGTGCGACTCGAGGTGCGTACCGTGTTCGCCGCACCGACCGTCGCCGAGCTCGCGGCGCTGGTGGAGACCGGGCCGTCCGGCGACGAAGGCCGCCCGGACCTGGTGAAACAGGATCGCCCGGAACGGATCCCGCTCTCGGCGGCCCAGCGCAGGCTGTGGTTCCTCAACCGGTTCAACGCCGGTGCGCAGGACCAGTCCGCCGGTGCGTACAACATCCCGGTGGTGCTGCGGTTGCACGGTCCGATCGACCTCGACGCACTCATCGCCGCCCTGCACACGGTGCAACGCAGGCACGAGACGCTGCGCACGGTGTTCCCGGAAACGGCGGGCGAGCCCGAGCAGCTGGTGCTCGACCCGCAGCTCGCGGCGGTCACCCTCTTCCATGCGAGTGCGACACCGCAGGAGGTCGACACCGCCGTCGCGCGTTTCGCCGCGCCGGGCTTCGACCTGTCGGTCTCGGTGCCGTTGCGGGCCGCGCTCATCACCGTCGACCGCACCGGGCTGCCGGTGCCCGCCCAGGCGAAACTGGCCGTCGCCGGGTCTCAGGAGCACGTGCTCGTGCTGGTGGTGCACCACATCGCCATGGACGGGTGGTCGCTGGAACCGCTCGCCGCCGAGGTGGCCGCCGCGTACCGTGGCATCCGCACCGGCGAACCGTTCGGCGAACAGATCCCCGAGATCCAGTACGCCGACTACACGCTGTGGCAGCAGCAGCTCCTCGGCACCGAGGACGACGAGAACTCGCTGATCCGCAAGCAGCTCGACCATTGGCGCGACACCCTCGACGGGCTGCCCGAACTGCTCACCGTGCCCGCCGATCGGCCGCGCCCGCCGGTGCCCTCCTACCGGGGCGGCACCGTGGACTGCACGGTCGACGCCGCCACCCACCGGGCGCTGCGCGGGATCGCCGCCGCCAACAACGTCAGCATGTTCATGGTGCTGCACGCCGCGCTCGCGGTGCTGCTGCACCGGGTGACGGGCACCGACGACATCGTCGTCGGCACCGCGAGCGCGGGACGTGGTCATCCGGCACTCGACGCGCTGATCGGCATGTTCGTCAACACCCTTGTGCTGCGCACCGAGGTGTCCGACGACCGCGCCTTCGTCGACCTGCTGCGCACCGTGCGCGACCGCGACCTCGACGCCTTCGCCCATGCGGATCTGCCGTTCGAGCGGCTGGTCGAGGTGCTCAATCCCGCACGCTCGCAGGCGCATCACCCGCTGTTCCAGGTGATGCTCTCGGTGCGCAACAACCCGGTGCGGATGCTGGAACTGCCCGGCCTGCGGATCGAGGCGGTCGACGCCGACGCGGGCATCGCCAAGTTCGATCTGCAGTTCACCTTCACCGAGACCCAGACCGGTGATCGCGTCGGTGACGGCATCACCCTGTCGGTGAACTACGCCGCCGACCTGTTCGAGGAGGTCACCGCGCGCCGCCTCGGCGACCGCCTGGTGCGGCTGCTCACCGCTGTCGCCGCCGACCCGAACACCGCCGTCGGCGACCTGGCCCTGCTCGACGCGGTCGAGTGGACCGCGCTGGCACCCGTCCACGGCGCCCGGCCCGACACCCCGGTCACCCTGGCCGAGGTGTTCGACGCCGCGGCGGCGCGGGCCCGCGACGGGGTGGCGCTCAGCGCGGGCGACACCGTGGTCACCTACGACGCCCTCGACCGCTGGACCAACCGGCTCGCCCGGCTGCTCATCGGCCAGGGCATCGGCCCGGAAAGCCTTGTCGCGCTAGGTATTCCGCGTTCGGTGGAGTCGGTGGCGACCATGCTGGCCGTCGCCAAGGCCGGTGCCGCGTTCGTCCCGGTGGACCCGAACTACCCGCCGCAGCGGATCAGTCACATGCTCACCGACTCCGGTGCCGCGATCGGGCTGACGTTGCTCGCGCACCGCGACCAGCTGCCCGGTGACTGCCGGTGGTTGGTGCTCGACGACCCGCACACCCGCGCCACCGTGCTCGGCACCGACGACGCGCCGATCACCGACGCCGACCGGGTCCGGCCGCTGCGCCTGGCCAACCCGGCCTACGTGGTGTACACCTCCGGGTCGACCGGCACCCCGAAGGGTGTGGTGGTCACCCACGGCGGCATCTCGAACTTCGCCGCCGAATGCGCCGACCGCTACGACGTGCGACCGGGCAGCCGGGTGCTGCACTTCGCCACCCCGAGCTTCGACGGGTCGATGCTCGATATCCTGTTCGCGCTCGGTGGGGCGGGCACCCTCGTCATCACGCCCGCGGGCATCGTCGGCGGCGAGGACCTGCGTCAGCTGTTCATCCGGGAGCGGATCACGCACGCCTTCATCACCACCGCCGCGCTCGGCACCGTCGATCCGACGGGTGTGCATTCGCTCGCGCACATCCTCACCGGTGGTGAGGCGCTGCCACCGGACCTGCTCGCTCGCTGGGCGCCGGGGCGCAACTTCTACAACGTCTACGGGCCGACCGAGACGACCATCGTCACCCTGATGCCGCAACCGATGAGCCCGCAGGGCCCGATCACCATCGGCGGTCCCATCCGCGGTGTCTCGGCCACGGTGCTCGACCGGCGGTTGCATCCCACCCCGATCGGCGTCACGGGCGAGCTGCAGCTGGCCGGTGCTGCGCTGGCCCGCGGCTACCACAATCGGCCGGGGCTCACCGCGCAGCGTTTCGTCGCCAATCCCTATGGTGCGCCCGGCGAACGCATGTACCGCACCGGCGACCTGGTGCGCTGGCGCGACGGCAGGAAGTCGGCGCTCGACGTGGAGTACGTCGGCCGCACCGACCACCAGGTGAAGGTGCGTGGGTTCCGGATCGAACTCGGCGAGATCGATGTGGCCTTCGCCCGGCACCCCGACGTGGAGCTGGCGCTCACCGTCGGGCACACCACTCAGGCCGGGGTCACCGCGCTGGTGTCGTATGTGAAGGCCCGCGCGGGTGCGTCGCCGACGGTGCCCGAACTGCTCGAGCACATCGGTGCGCACGTGCCCAATTACATGGTGCCGCAGGCGATCATGCTGCTCGACGAGGTGCCGCTCAGCCCGGTCGGCAAGCTCGACCGTGCCCGGCTGCCCGAACCGGTGTTCACCGCCTCGGGCGGGTACCGCGCACCGGTGACTGCTGCCGAGGTGGCGCTGTGTGCCGCCTTCGCCGAGGTGCTCGGGGTCGAACGGGTCGGCGCCGACGACGGGTTCTTCGAACTGGGTGGCAACTCGCTGCTGGCCACCAAAGTCGTTGCGGCACTGCGGGAGCAGGGCTACGAGATGCCGGTGCAGATGATGTTCGGCGATGCCACGCCGGCCGCCATCGCCGCCCGGCTCGACGGCGCCGACCCGGCGGACGTGATGGCCGCCGCCCTGGAACCGGTGCTGCCGATCCGCCCGTCGACCGGTCCGCACGACACCCCGCTGTTCTGTGTGCACCCGGCCATCGGCCTGGCCTGGTGCTACTCGGGGCTGCTCGCACACCTGGCTCCCGATCGTCCCGTGTACGGCCTGCAGGCCCCGCACGTGTCCGGTCAGGACAGCTTCACCTCCATCCCGGAGGCCGCGGGTCACTACGTGGCCAATATCCGGGCGATTCAGCCGCACGGGCCGTATCACCTGCTCGGCTGGTCGCTCGGTGGGCTCATCGCCCAGGAGATCGCGGTGCAGCTGCAGGAACTCGGCGAGGACGTGGCGCTGCTGGCGATGATGGACAGCTACCAGCTCGGCGACCGCTGGCTCGACACCGCGATGCCGAGCGTCGCCGACATCCTCGGCGAGTTCGGTGCCGACCTCGTCGACGGCGCACCACTGCCCGCCGACCTCGACCTGCACGAAGCGGCGGATCTGCTGCGCGCACAGCCGGGGCCGTTCGCGGCGCTGTCGGTGGACAACCTGCAACGCCTCTACACCGGGTACGCCGACGGGACGGTGATGGCCAACGCGTTCCGGCCGCGCACCTTCGACGGCGACCTGCTGTTCTTCACCGCGGCGGCGGACGAGATCAACGCCGCCGATCCCGCCAGGCGGGCCGGTTCCTGGCAACAGTTCGTCACCGGCACCATCCACAACCACGACCTGCCCTGCAGGCACGCGGCGATGACCACACCGGAGGTGCTGGCGGCGATCGGCCCCGTGCTGCACCGCCATCTCGACGGGGTGCCCGGGATCACCGTGTGCGGCGGCGCCGAGAAGGAGATGCGTCCGTGAGTCTGGCGGTAGAAGTGCGCGGCCTCGCCAAGAGTTTCGGCAAGGTGCGCGTACTGAAGGAGATCGACCTCGAGATACCGGCGGGCACGGTGCTCGGCCTGCTCGGGCCCAACGGCGCGGGCAAGACGACCACCGTGCGGATCGTCACCACGCTGCTTCGCCCCGACGCGGGCACGGTGCGCGTGGCCGGGGTCGACGTGCTGGCCGATCCGGCCGCGGCCCGCACCCGCCTCGGGTTGTCCGGCCAGTACGCGGCGGTCGACGCGAACCTGACCGGATACGAGAACCTGCGCATGGTGGCGCGCCTGTACGGCATGTCGAAGAAGCAGGCCACCGAACGTGCCGACGAATTACTCACCGCGCTCGGTCTCGACCACGCGGCGAGCCGACGCGCGGGCACCTACTCCGGTGGTATGGCCCGCCGCCTCGACCTGGCCGGTTCTCTCGTCGCACGGCCGCCGGTGGTCGTGCTCGACGAACCGACCACCGGCCTCGATCCCCGGGGGCGCCTGGACATGTGGAAGGTGATCGGCGACCTCGTCGACGACGGCACCACGGTGCTGCTCACCACCCAGTACCTGGAGGAAGCCGACCTGCTCGCCGACCGGATCACCGTGATCGACAAGGGCACCGTCATCGCCCGTGGCTCCGCCGACGAACTCAAGACCTCCATCGGCGGCGACCGGCTCACGGTCACCCTGGCCGCCGGGCAGAGTCCCGACCTCGCGGTCTCGGTGCTCGATCAGGTGGGTGTCGGCACGCCGATCCACGAGCCGGGCAGCGACGAAGTATCGGTGGTGGTCGGCAACGGCTCCCGCACGATGGTCGAGGCCCTGCGCCGGCTCGACGACGCGGGGGTGTGCGTGCTCGACGCCGTCGTGGTCCGCCCGACCCTCGACGACGTGTTCCTCTCGCTCACCGGAACCCCGGCCGAACCGGCCACCGAACCCGAAACCGACGACGTGCCAGAGGAGATCCTGTCGTGAGCGTGGCCCCCGACGTCGAGGTGGACAACGACACCCGCGAAATGCCCATCACCCCTGGCAGCTCGCGGCCCGCTGCCGCCGACCAGACCCCGCCGCGTGCCCGGTTCCTGCGCGACAGCGCGATCGTGGCCTACCGCAACCTGCTCACCATCCTGCGGGTGCCGACGCTGCTGGTGACCGCGACCATCCAGCCGCTGATGTTCGTGTTCCTCTTCGCCTACATCTTCGGCGCGTCCCTCGGCGGTGACCAGTACCGCGAGTTCCTGCTCGCGGGCATCTTCACCCAGACCGTGGCGTTCAATGCCGCGTTCACCACTGTCGGGCTGGCCGGTGACCTGCAGAAGGGGATCATCGACCGGATGCGAACGCTGCCGATGTCGCGACTCGCGGTGCTGATGGGCCGCACACTGTCCGACCTGGTGGTCAATGTCGCGAGCCTCGGGGTGATGGTGATCTGCGGGTACATCGTCGGCTGGCGGATCAACGGCAGCATCGCCGACGCCGCGCTGGCCTTCGCCATCATCCTGCTGTTCGCCTTCGCCATGTCCTGGGTGGGCGCGCTGACCGGGCTGATCTCGCCGACCGTCGAGGTGGCGCAGAGCGCGGGCCTGATCTGGATGTTCCCGCTGTCGTTCATCTCCTCGGCGTTCATCTCCGCCGAGACCCTGCCCGGTCCGCTGCGCACCATCGCGGAATGGAATCCGATCACCGCCGTCTCGGCCGCCGGACGCAAACTGTTCGACAATTCCGCGCCGCCGTCGTTCGCCCCGGCCACCGGCTGGGCAGCCGACAACTGCATCCTCTACGCGGTGATCTGCTCGCTGGTCATCCTGGCCGTCGCCATGCCCGCTGCGTTGCTGCAGTACCGAAAAGTGGCCAGTCACTGACGAGATGAAACGGCGAAGGCCGCCTTCCCGAGGGGAGGCGGCCTTCGCCGTTGTCGCCTGTGCTAGCCGCGGCGGCGGGACTTGAGCAGGTCGAGGCGCTCCTTGAGCAGCTCCTCGAGCTCCTCCTTGCTGCGACGCTCCAGCAGCATGTCCCAGTGGGTGCGCGGCGGCTTCACCTTCTTGGTTTCGACCGAGGTGCCCTCCATGAGCTGCCCCTCCTGGCCGTTACGGCACAACCAGGTGGGCGGGATCTCCGCGTCGTCGGCGAACGGGACGTCGAATTCCTCACCGTTGTCGGTGCGGTAGCGGGCGATCCGGCGCGGGGCCAGGTCATGGTCGCGATCGGTCTCGTAGCTCACCGCTCCGAGCCGACTGCCCCGGAGTACGCGATCTGCCATGTGTGCTCCTGTGTCTTTGGCGGCTGGCGCCGCGTGGTTGTCGGCCTGTTCCCCGCACCCTCTGGTCAGTCCAGATCGAGGCGGCCGACAACCGGTACGTGGTACTACCGTTCAACGCGCGGGAAGACTGAACTGTTCCATTGTAGTCGCTACGGCCCGGGTGGCCGTCGGACCCACTGGATGAGTGCCCGCTCAGCGAGACCTGAACCGCCGGATCGGTCGTCGGGCCGCTAGGGTTTCGCAGCATGTCGCGCAGTCGCCTGCTGTCCTGCTCGTGGTGCGGGCGGGAGATCGTCGATTCCGAATCGGGTCGGCGTCGCCGCTATTGCCGTCAGTCGTGTCGGCAACGTGCCTACGAACACCGCACGAGTCTCAAGGGGACGGGGATTCCCGAGGACGCGGTGGTGCTCACCGCCCAGGAGGCCGCCGATCTGGCCGACCGGTGGTTCGCGGCGCGGTGCGCGGCCGAGGACGTGGCGACGGCCGTGGCCGAGGGCGCGGATCAGGCCGAGCTGGCGCAGTTGAGTGCGACGCTCGTGCAGCTGACCAAGGAAGCCGAACGCCTGCGCTGACAGTGGCTAGGCCGGGTCGGCCGGTGTCTCGCGGGAGCGCAGGTAGATCGCCGTGACACCAGCGGCGACGAACCCGATCAGCCCGAGCGTCGCGCCGACCGTGGCCAGATCCGGACCGGTCAGCGGCTGACCGCGCAGTGCCTGCCAGAACACGAGAGTGAGCAGTCCGGCGTAACCCATGGCGGCGACGCCGATCAGTGCGGCACGAGTGCGCTCGGTGCGCAGCCACCGATAGCGGGCGGCGAGCGCGGTCAGCGCGACAGCCAGGACCAGCAGCACCTGGATGCCGTGCAGTCCGACGAAATGCGGGATCCGCAGATCGCCACCGGTGGTACTCCAGTGGGTGATCGGCATCGCGCCGAGCCCGTCCCGGGCGGCGTCGGCGGGGGAGCCCGGCACAACCGTGTGCCCCGCCATCAACCCGATCACGGTGCCGTCGGCCTGCCGTACCAGCTGCGCGCCGGTGAAGCCCATCAGATACCCGAGCATCATGCCTGCCACCGCCAGCCACAACCCGGCCTTCAAAGCGATCGCGGTCGGACGATCGGTGAGCTTCTGCCACGAGATGATCACCACCAGAACGAGATTCGCCAGAAACAGGCCGGGTACACCGGAGGCGAAGACCTGCTGGCCGATCTGATTGACCGGGTCGGCGGCGGTATTGAAATGGCTGAAGGTCCCGCGCGCCGCCTGTACGGCGATGAACCCGACGTCGAGCACCCCGGTGACCGCGAAGACGGTGCCGAGCCACCAGGTGGCCCGCCGCCCCCGATGCGGCAACCGCAGTATCCAGGCCAGCGTCAGGCCGTAGACGGCGAACGCGAAACCGAACTTCGCCGGTTTGAGCCACACCGATTCACCGAGCAGCAACCGGTCGTCGACGACCATGCCGATCATCGACACCACGACCAGCGCGGACATCAGGGCGGAATTGACCAACAGCGGGCCGTGCCAGGGTGCCTGCTCGCTCCTCGACCCGGTCTGGAACCGGAAGCGGGAAAGGGTCTGGGTGAGGTCGATCGTCGCCATGTCCCGACGGTAGAAATGCCGTGCGCCCCAGCGCCTCCCGCTGCGGAACGGTCCGGGTACCCCTACCGCCGTACTATGCCGACCTCACCCCTGGCTCACCCGTGGGACCACCCCTAGAACTCGGTGCGTGCCTCACCCCTGAGCGAGCCTTCGGCGCGGTGACCATTCCAGGGCGCGCGGTTGCCGGAGTGTCAGCTGTCGCCGGAGGCATCGTCCAGCGAAATGTGTTGGGCGACAAGGGATAGCACAGTCGCCAACGGAATCCCCGCCGAATTCGTTTCCGGGGCGGCCGGCAGGAGCTCGGCGAGCAACGGCGCCCACTCGTGGCGTCGTGCGGGAAAGCAGCGATCGAGCAGATCGCGCATGATGTCGGGGGCGATGGAGGCGCCGGGGGAGGCACCGAGCAGTCCGGCGATGGTGCCGTCGGCCCCGGTGACGAGTTCGGTACCGAACTGGAGTTCCCCGCCGAAGCGCCCGTCGGGTTTCACCAGCTGCGCGCGCTGACCGGCCTGGATCAGCTCCCAGTCGGCGGCGTCGGCGGTGGGATAGAACCGCTGCAGCTCGGCGAACTTGTCCCGACGCGAAGCCAGGAGCTGGCCGAGCAGATAGCGCCCGAGGTGCAGATTTCGCAAGCACGCGGACAACAGTGGCACCACGTTGTGCGGGCGCACCGTGGTGAACAGGTCGGTGAGCGACCCGTGGCGCAGCAGCCGGGTGCTGAAAGTGGCGTACGGGCCGAACATCAACGCGGCCGACCCGTCGACCTCCCGCCGATCCAGATGCGGCACCGACATCGGCGGTGCACCCAGCGAGGCCTGGCTGTACACCTTCGCGGCATGCTCGGCCACCACTTCGGGCTCGCGGGTCCGCAGGAACTGTGCGCCCATCGGCAGCACCGCGTACCCGCGCACCTCGGGCAGCCGGGCCCGCTGCAGCAGCCGCAGCGCGTAACCGCCCGCGCCGACGAACACGAACCGGGTGCGAACCAGGAACGTCCGCCCGGAATCCAGATCGCGCCCGCGCACGGTCCACAGCCCGTCGGCGCCGCGCCGCAGGCCGGTGATCTCGCGATGCAGCCGCACCGGATTACCCGCCTCGGTCATCGTCGCCAGCAACGCCCTGGTGAGGGCGCCGAAGTCGATATCGGTGCCGCCGGTGTGCCGGGTCGCCGCCATCGGTTGGTCGTCGGCCCGTCCACGCACCAGCAGCGGCGCCCACGCGCCGATCACCGCGCGATCCTCGGTGTACTCCATCTCGGCGAAGGCCGGCAGCTCGCGCAGGGTGGCCCAGCGGCGCCGCAGGTAAGCGATATCGCGTTCGCCGAAGACCACCGTCACGTGCGGTGTCGGGGTCAGGAAGGCCCCGAGGGGACTGCGCTCGGCCGACGGATGGGCAGCGTCCGGGTCGGGGAACGCGCCGCGTGCGGCCAGCGCCGACCAGAACCGCCGGGACAGGGCGAACTGCTCGGCGATCCGCGCGGCCTTGCTCGCGTCGTCCGGGTCGGGCATGTAGTTGAGCTCGCACAGCCCCGAGTGCCCGGTGCCCGCGTTGTTCCACGCACCGGAACTCTCGCCCGCCGGTTCCCCGAGTCGCTCGAACAGCGCGATCGACCAGTCCGGAGCGAGGGTGCTCAGCAGCGCGCCGAGGGTGGCCGACATGATGCCGCCACCGATCAGCACCGCGTCGAGAATGTCGTCCCCGCAACCGGATTCGTGTGTCCTGGCATCCATGTCGAACCTCCCGATAGCCGTGTACCGCCATCGTCGGGCCGCCATTACCGATCCGTCCAATACGGAATCGCCGGGCATATGATCCGGATATGGATGAATACGGCGCGCAGGCCGTCGCGCCCCTGCTCGCGGCCTTCGACGCGGCCGCCGAGGAGGGCAACTTCACCCGCGCGGCGCAGCGTCTCGGGGTGCCCCAGTCCTCACTGAGCCGCCGGATCAAGTCACTCGAACAGCATCTCGGGGTGTCCCTGTTCCAGCCGTCGGGGCGCGGCGTGACGCTCACGCCTCAGGGCCGCGACCTGCACGAACGAACGCGCGACGTGCTGCGCGCGCTCGACGACGCCGTGCGTCGCGTGCGGGCCGACGCCGATCCGGAGACCGGTCTGGTTCGGTTCGGATTCCCGCTCACCCTCGGACCGATCAGCGTCCCCGCGTTGCTCGCCCAGTTCCACACCCGCGCGCCCGGCATCCGCCTGCACCTGGTGCAGGCCCACGGTGAGGCGCTGGCGGAGCAGGTGCGCGACGGCAGGCTCGATCTGGCGGTGATGATCCCGCCGCCCGACGACCTGCCGACGGTCGTCCTCGGGTGCCAACGCATCGATCTGCACGTGGCCCGAACCCACCCGCTGGCGGGGCGCTCGCGGGTGGCGCTGACCGAGCTCGCCGATGCGGCGTTCATCGCCAACCCGCCGAGCTATCAGCTGCGAGCCCTGCTCGATTCCTGGTGCGCCGCAGCGGGTTTCACCCCACGCGTGCTGTTCGAGATCACCGAGTTCGAGACGCTGCGGGCGCTCGTCGCGCTGGGGCTCGGCGTGGCGCTGCTCCCACCCGCCGAGACACCGCACCCCGACCTGGCCGCGGTGCGCATCGATGGCGAACGCGACCGCGAGATCGGCCTGGTCTCGGGAGACCATGGGTCGACGCTCGCGGTCGCGCGGCTTCGGGATTTCCTGATCGCCGGTCGGGCGGCGATCAGTGGGTGGTGAGGATCAGTCCTGCGGGACGCCGACGTCGATACCGCGCGCGGCGAGCCACGGGTGCGGGTCGATCGGGGCGCCGTAGAGCGAGCCGTCCGGCACGTGCACCTCGTAGTGCAGGTGGGGGCCGGTGGACTGGCCACGGTTACCGACGGTGGCGATGACGTCGCCGGCGTTCACGTGCTGGCCCGGCTGGACCAGGATCTCGTTGACGTGACCGAACACGCCGATGGTGCCGTCGTCCTGCTGGACGCGGACCCACAGGCCGAACCCGGAAGCCGGACCGGTCTCGATGACGGTACCGTCGGTGACGGCGAAGACCGGCGCACCGATCGGGTCACCGAAGTCGATGCCGTTGTGCGCGGCACCCCAGCGGGGGCCGTAGTAGGAGGTCAGGCGGCCGTTGACCGGTCGAACGGTCTGCGGGCGCGGCGGCGGGGGCGGCGCGATGAAGGGCAGCGGAGCGGGCAGCGGCGGCAGCGCGGCCTGGATGGCCTCGCGGTGCTCTTCCCAGGCCACCGGTGCGGCGGCGGGGGTCTCGGCCTGCACCTCGGGCGCGGTGGCGGAGGTGAAGCGGGCCTGCGAAACGCCGAGGGCGTCTGCCGAAGACGCCGCGACGGCGGTGGTGGTAGGGGTCTCGGGGCCGCTGAAGGCGGCGGCGGACGTTCCCACGAGTGCGGACAGGGCCACCGCACCCGCGACAACGCCTCCCAGACGACCTGCGAAGGCGTCGGAGATTCGGGCGGATAACGGGTTGGTCACGAACATGTCTCGAAGGTAGCTAATTCGTAACCGGCGCGGCGAATCCTGTGGCTGCCATCACGAGCGGCTAAAACCCCAGTTGATCTATAACAATCGCATCTCGAAAACAGAAATTCCCGGGAGCGACCGGGTGAAATACCGTGACCGCAAGATCATTGCCGACCAGGCGTTATCCGCGCACACTTGTTCAGTGGACGCTAACGGAGTTCGGGCAATCACCGCGTTATCCGACGCGACCAGGCGCGCGATCTTCGAGTCGCTGCCGCAGGGTCCACGCTCGGTCGCCGAGCTGGCCGAGGCCACCGGTATCACCAGCTCGGCCGCCTCCCAGCACCTGCGCATCCTGCGCGAGGCGCACCTGGTGAGCATGCGCCGCGACGGCAACCGCCACCTGTACTCACTGGATCCGCGCGGCCTCAACGACGCACGCGACTACCTCGAACAGTTCTGGCCGAGCGCACTGGCCGCCCATGCCGCCGCGCTGCGCGCCGCCGGTCAGCCGACCACTGCGGTACCGCCCGCCGGTCAGCCCACCCGGCGATAACGCGAGCGACTCGACTCGGCCCAATCCTGCTTGTCGAGCTGCGCGTCGACCGCGGCGATCACCTCGGGTACTCCGATGCGCAACAGGCCGGGGTCGGGGGTGCGGGCATCGGGATCGCCGACCTGCCCTGCCCACAGCACCGCGTGCCTGCCGAGCAGATGCGCGGGCGGACCGCCACGACGCGGCGGGGTGGGCCCGAACAGCAGCACGGTCCGGGTGCCGAAAGCGGTGGCCAGATGCGCGACGCCGGTATCGCCGCAGATCACGAGGGCGGCGCCCGCCACGGTGGCCGCGAGATCGGTGAGGTTCTGCCTGCCCGCGAGTACCCGGTCGTCGGGCAGGCCGGCCTGCGCGGCCACCTGCACGGCGATGTCGCGTTCGAACGGATCGCCGGTGAGCACCACGTCGCGGCCGAGGACCATCAGGTGCCGCACCACGGCGGCGAACCGTTCCGGCGGCCAGCGGCGCGCAGGCGCACCGGCGCCGACATGCACCACGACGCAGTCGCGACGGCTGATGGAGGCAACAGGGGGGACCAGCCCGAGATTGCGCCGATCGGCGGTGATGCCCTCGCTCTCGAGCAACTGACACCACCGATCCGCCACATGGGCCTCGGGATCCCAGCGCGGCCCGGTGAGCCGGGGCAGGCCCGGCGTCCGGTGCCCGATGATCCGCTTGGCGCCGGTATCGGCCAGCGCTCGCGCGCTCGCACCGTCGGGGCCGTGCAGATTCACCGCCAGTTCGGGCGCGGGACCGTCCCAGATCAGGGCCGCCGGATCGGCGGTGGCGACGAGTTCGTCGACCGAGGAGATCAGGTCGACGATCTGTTCGAGGCGATGGGGCGCGGCCAGCACGATCCGGCTGCCTGGTTCGGCCCGGCGCAGGGCACGCAGAGCCGGGACCGCGGCGAGCAGATCACCGAGTCCACGAGCTTGCAGCACGAGTACAACCGACACTCCCATCACCTACCCGGGACCGGAACGCGCCAAACGTTCGCAGTGGCAATGAGGTGTCGCTCGTCACCGCGCGCCGCGTCCCGCCCGTTCGGCGGCGGGTTGTGTGCCGCGACACGATCACAGCTTCAGCAACTTTCCAGGGAATGAGAGCTGGCGGGCATAACATCTCGTCATGACGACAAATACCGTGTTGGAGAGCCCATTTACCGCGCTTGCCAAGAAAACCTGGCAAACAATTCTGGTCACCGGTCTTCTCGCGGTGGTCCTCGGCATCATCGTGCTCGTATGGCCCGGTCCGTCATTGCTCGTCGCGGGCGTGCTCTTCGGTATTTATATGGTTGCCAGCGGTATTTTCCAGCTGGTCGCCGCATTCACTCATCTGCCGAGTACGAGCCTGCGGGTGCTCTCGTTCATCAGCGGTGTGCTGTCGCTGATCATCGGTGTGTTCTGCTTCCGCGACGACCTCACCTCGATCGTGTTGCTCGGCTTGTGGATCGGCATCGGCTGGTTGTTCCGCGGTATCACCGTGCTTTTCGCGGCGATCTCGGAACCGAGCATTCCGGGCCGCGGCTGGCAGATCTTCTACGGTGTGCTGAGCGCGATCGCCGGTGTGATCCTGATCGTCTGGCCGATCAGCTCCATCGCCACGCTGGTTCTCGTCGTCGGTATCTTCCTGATCGTCATCGGCATCATGGAGGTCGTCACGGCGTTCGGGATGCGGAAGGACGCGCACCTGCTCGACCAGGCCACCCGCTAGCTACATTCGTCCGCAATGGCCGGCGCCATCGGGTGCCGGCCATTGTCGTGTGAACTACCCTCGGCAGTCATGGAATTCGTTTACGACCTGGTGGTCGTCACCCATCTGCTCGGCATGGCCGCGGTGGTCGGTGGGTATGTCGCGTCGCGCCCGGTGGTCTCGGAACTGATGGTGTGGGGCGCCCGCGCCCAGCTCGTCACCGGCGTGATCCTCGCGGGCCTCGCCTCCGGCCTCGAATCGCTGGACAAGGAACCCGACACGACCAAACTGGCGGTGAAACTCGTCATCTCGATCGCGGTGGCCGGGTTCGCCGAAGTCGGCCGGGCCGATGCCAAGCGCGGCAAGCAGGTCGGCTGGATGACCGATGCCGCGGGCGGACTCGCCATCGTCAACGTGCTGGTCGCCGTGCTCTGGAACTGACCGGTTACGAGACCTGACCGGCCATCGCCCGCGCCCGGCGCGTCAACTCCACTGTCGCGGCTCGCAACTGACCGATCTCGGTGAGCGGTTCGGCATAGCCGACGCGGGTGCGGGCCACTCCGCGCGGTGTCTCGACCCGCAGTTCGAGACCGTAGCGGTCGGCCCGTTCGCAGCTCGCGGCCGTGGCATCGGGGAAGCCGCCGAGTTGGGTGGCCATGGCGAGCAGGGCGTCGGCGTGGTCGGCGTTGAGGTGGGCGATGCCGGGCGCCGCCTGCGGCATGATCGGGTCCGGTCGCGCGGCCAGGTACTGCGCGGCAGTCGCGGACTCCATCCGGCCGTAGCCGCCGACCCAGCGCACTCGTTCCACTCGCAGCACCCACAGCGTGAAATCGCTGTAGTCGATGTAGTACTTGGCCGCGGGCACCGCGGCCAGGTGCGCGGCGCGGGCCGCCTCGGCCTCGGCGCCGGTCGGCCGCTCCACCACACCGGCCAGGGTGATACGCGTGCCCGCCAGGGGATCGGCGGGCATGTCCGGCGTCACGATCGCGATGCTGGCGCGCGGATCGGCGGCCAGATTGCGTCCGTGCTCGGCCAGGTGCGACACGCTCAGCACGGGAGCGCCGTCGAGCAGCCCGTAGGTGATGAACGACGCCCACGGCGCGCCGTCGGCGGTCAGGCTGGCCAGGGTGCCCGTATTGGACGCGGCCGCAATCGTTCTGGCCTCCTCGGCGGCGGACGGTCGCGCGTCGTTGGCCAGGGGAGCGGTGGGCAGCGGAATGGCCGGTGCGTCGCCGGGATCGCCGTGGTCGAGAGTCATGACCCCAGCGTATCGAGCTGGACCGGATGGTGGGGCGTCCCCGACAACCATCCGTGCAGTGCGGTGTAGACGGCGTCGTGATTGAGCAGGCTGAAATGGTTGGCGCCCGGTACATGCAACCCGTTGCCGCTGTCGAAACCGATGCGCCTGCTGTGCCCGACCCCGGAACCGCTCCCACGCAACACCATCCCGTCACCGACCACCATCCCGAGCGGATGCTTCGGACTGTGGGTGACGGTCGCGGTGACGAAGTAGTGGTCGGCACCGGCCAGCAGCGGTACCTCGCGCACCGCCTCGGCCCGCAGCGCGTCGACGTCCCGGTCGCGCCAGTCCTCGTCGACGAGGGAGCCCTGGCGCAGATCGCGGATACCCGCACTTCGCCTGCGCAGCAGGGTGCTCAGCGGGCGGGTCTCGGGCAGCCGGTCGAGCACCGCGGCCGCGTAGTGCACGAACTGTTCGAGCGGGGCGCCAAGATGCGGCGAGCCGAGGCACACCACCTGTCGCACCGAACGCGCCCAGACGGCGTCGCTCTGCTCGGCCCGGTGGCAGGCGCTGCGCGCGACGAGCCCGCCCATGGAGTGCCCGATCAGGCAGATCTCGTGGACCGGGAGCGGCCACTGCTCGACCAGCCGGGTCAACAGGGCGTCGAGTTGCGCGGCGTTCTCGGAGATGTGCAGGCCGGTGTTGTAGCGCACGAAGACCGGGGTGTAACCGAGGTCGTCTTCGAGGCGTTCGCCGTAGGTCGGCCTGCCGCCCAGACGCCAGGCGTGTTCGGTCTCGACCAGCCCGTGCAGCAGGACGACGAGCTTCGTGGTCGGCACGGGAACGTGCGCGGCCAGCTGTTCGGCCGGGACCGGGGCTCCGTCGACACGAATGGTCATGGGGGAGGCCAGGATCGGTGCGTCGTCCTCGAGCGCGTCGCCGATCAGTCCCTGGACGGCCGCGAGGAAGCCCGCGCCCCAGACGGTGCGCGAGGGCGCGGGCAGGCCGGGTACCTGCACCGCGCTCGCCATCTCGCCGACGACGTAGCCGGTGCCGCCGACGACCGCGTACACGCTCTCGGTGATGGCGTCGTGCACGACCTTCACCGGGTCCGCGGCCGACCCGACGCCCGCGCGCACGGCGGTGAACACCCGATCGCTGATGGCGCGGTGGATGGCCGCGATCCCGTCGACCGCACCGACGAACTCGTCGCCCGCCAGGCGGGCGAGCGCCTGGACTTCGGCCTGGGACTGGGGGAGTTGCTCGGTCACGCTTTTGAGAGTACAACTGTGCACTGAAACGCGGCGGATTCGGGGATGCTTCGGGAGATCTGACCGGACTCACCGGTCGGGTTCCGTGTTCCAGCACAAGGCATTAGATCAGCGCGATATGCGCATCTAAATATATAAGCCTCGCTGGAACACCGAGGAAAAGAACGGGCAAGGACGGCGGGGTGAGGGGTTCCGCCGTCCTTGCGCGGTCAGCCCTGCTGGGTGATTGCGTACCAGAGCGCGCCCATCGTGCCGAGCACGAACAGCGGTGAGATGACCCAGGTCTCCACCCGGTTGCCGGTGCGGTCGATCAGCGGCACCCGGGTGCGCAGCGGGAACGGCCACAGCAGCCGGCAGCCCCGCTCGGTGAGGCAGTCGCCGAGCAGGTGCGCGAGGCAGCCGAGGCCGACGCAGATCGGCAACCAGGCGGGCCGGTCGACGATCCAGTGGTCGACCGCGAAGGTGCCCGCGCTGGCCAGCACGATCACCGTGCCGTACGTGCGCACACTCTTGCCCGGCGGACACAGGTGCAACGACCGCACCGCCAGCGCGAGCAGGAAGAACACCAGGCTCAAGGTGAACGGCCTGCCGAGCCAGTGCTCACCGGCCCAGGTGGCGCCCACCGCGCCCGCGACGAACAACAGCGAATGCGTGCCGTGCCGGTGCCCGCCCGACACCCAGGAGATGAAGCGGCACAGGTGATGTGACACCGGCCCGAGCACGTGCGAGATGGTGCCGCTCGGGTGATCCGCGTCCGGCAGCAGGGCCGCGCCCGCGGTGAGGAAGGTACCCATGATCAGCTCGGCGACGCCGAATCGTGTTGTCTCGCTGTCGAACAGGGGGAAGGCGGCGACGGTGAGCGGCAGCGCCGCGGCGGTCCCCGCCCAGGCCAGCGCCCCACTGGTCGCGTGTGAATGTCCTAGCACCCCGCAACGTTAGAGGAAGTAAGGACCTGCTCGCATATGCCCAGGAGTGAACCGGCAACGCCGACAGGCGATCTGACAATTCCGGCATTTCGCGCAATACTGTGCGCCGACACCGGTATCGAATTCCGGTCCTGAGTACGGGGGAAGAATGCTTCACCGCCGCCTGTTCGCCGTGATCGCCATTGCTACCGCGCTCGCCACGAGCGCCTGCCTGGACGACACGAAGTCCGCACCGACCGGTCAGAGGTCCACCTCGACCTCGAGCACCGTCGCCGCCCCGCTGCAGAACCGCCGGGCCGACAACGGCGCCGTCGTCCAGCAGAACGGCCTCAACGGGTCGGGCGAGCTGAAGATCGTCAACGGCAATTCCTCCGACTGCGCGATCGTCGTCACCAGCAGCGACCCGAAGTCGCCGCAGGCCACGATCTACGTGCAGGGCAACTCCAACGCCACGCTGAGCGGCATTGCCGGCTCCTACTTCGTCTACATGAAGTACGGAACCGACTGGGACCAGGCCGCACTCGGCTTCACCCGGGATCAGGAATTCTCGAAGTTCGACGACGTGTTCGACGCCGACACCGAGTGGGAGATCACCCTGCAGCCCTCGATCGGCGGCAACGCCTCCACGAGCGACGTCCCCTCGTTCTGATCGAGCCCATCGCACAGGTCGCGTGATTGTGAACTGTGCCATGGTGCGCCCGGTGGACGGGCTCGTCGGCTACCCTGCCGGGAGTCCGTCCCCCGAACGAAGGTGATCCATAGTGACTTCCGTGGCCGAAGCCCCCGATATCGCGTCGAAGGTAGGGCACTACTACCGGGTGGACGACGTCTACGAGGTCGGCCGTGAGAAGGTGCGCGAATACGCCCGCGCGGTGCAGGATTTCCATCCCGCGCACTGGGAGGACGAGGCGGCCGCCGCGCTCGGGTACCAGGGTCTGGTCGCCCCGTTGACGTTCGTCTCCATTCCCGCGATGGCGGCCAACCGGCACCTGTTCGAATCGGTGGTCGTCGGCTACGACATGTTCGTGCAGACCGAGCAGGTCTTCGAGCAGCACAAGCCGATCGTCGCCGGTGACCGCCTGACCGTGGACGTGGAACTGTCCTCGGTGCGCCGCATCGCGGGCAAGGACCTCATCACCGTCACCAACACCTTCGCCGACGAATCCGGCGAGACCGTGCACATCATGCACACCACGGTCGTCGGCATCACCGGTGACGACGGGGTGGACCCCGAGATCACTCGTGCGGTGGAGAACGTGATGGTGCACGGGGTGAAGGTCTTCAGCCAGGACAAGGACGCCGCCGCGTCCGACGTCGAGACCCCGCGCCGCCCCGAGGGCGACATCCACCTGTCCGCCGCCGGGGCCGCCCGGGTGCCGAGCACCACGCTCGCCTTCGAGGACCTCAGCGTCGGCGACGAACTGCCGCTGCGCGACGCGCGCCTGTCGCGCGGCGATCTGGTGAACTACGCCGGTGTGTCCGGCGACAGCAACCCGATCCACTGGGACGAGCGCATCGCCCAGCTGGCAGGGTTGCCCGACATCATCGCCCACGGCATGGTGACCATGGGCCTCGGTGCGGGCTTCCTGTCCGCCTGGTCGGGCGATCCGGGCGCGGTGACCCGCTACGGTGTCCGCCTGTCGAACTACACGATCGTCGGCCGCGAGGGTGGACAGGTCGAGTACACCGGCCGGGTGAAGTCCCTGGATCCGGTCACCCGCACCGCGGTGATCGCGGTCGTCGCCAAGTCGGCCGGTCGCAAGATCTTCGGTCTGGCCACCGCCGACCTGCGTTTCCGCTGACCGTCTCGCCGCGGTGACTTCACCGCGGCGCCACGGCCACCTCGGATCCGGTTGCGCTGCCTGCCTTCTCGACCCGGCCGACCCGCACCCAGGTGTTGTTCACCGCCGACGTGCCCGAGAGCGGGTCGGTGCGGGCCGGGTCGTGCAGCAGGTTGACATTGGCGCCCGGCAGCGCGGCGGCCACCTGCCAGCCGACGCCGGGTTCGCGGTGGCCGTATCCGTGCGGCACGGCCACCACACCGGCCCGGATGTCGGTGCTGATCTCCACCGGAACCTCGATGGCGCCGACCGGGGACTCGACGGTGGCCTGGTCGCCGTCGGCGAGGCCGCGGGCGGCGGCATCGTCGGGGTGCATCAGGACCGTGCAGCGGTCGCGGCCCTTGACCATCGACTCGATGTTGTGCAGCCAGGAGTTGTTGCTGCGCAGGTGCCGTCGGCCGATCAGTTGCAGGTCGTATTCGGTTGTGGGGGAGTCGGTTTCGTCGAGGACTGTGCGGACCGCCGTGAGGAAATCGTCGGGTGCCAGGTGGACCGCCCGGTCGGGGGTGCCGATCAGTTCGGGTAGGCGGGGGCGCAACGGACCGAGGTCGATGCCGCCCGGTGTGTCGCGAATCTTGCCGAGTGTCAAACCTTTCCGGCCGCGCCGCAGGACCCCGTAGGGGCCTGCCGCCACCGCGGCCGCGGTCAAGCGCAGGGGGCTGAGCTGTTCGAAGACCGCGTCGAGGACCCGGCCGGTGAACCGGCGGGCGGGCAGTGGGATCACCTCGGTGACGAGGCGGGCCAGGATCTGCCAGTCGTCCTTGCCGTCGGCGGGTGGGTCGAACACCTTCGCGTCGTAGCGGGCGTTGTTGCGCACGCTGAAAATGGGGAACAGCAGGTTCAGCTCCTCGCGTTCCAGCGCGGAGACGGGCGGCAGGATGAAGTCGGCGTGCCGGGTGGTCTCGGTGATGTACATGTCGACGGCGACGAAGAAGTCGAGGGCGGCGAGGGCTTCGTCGAGCTTGCCCGCCTGTGGTGTCGAGAGCACCGGGTTGCCCGCGTAGGTGATCATCGCCCGGATCCGGTCCTCGCCTGGTTCGAGGATGTCGTGCGCGAGGGCGGCGACGGGCAATTCGCTGCGGAAGGACCGGTAGGCGCCGGTGCGGTCGGTCCACGCGCCGTGGCCCACCCGCAGGTACTTGGCGTACCGCGCGCCGTCGACGACGGGCGTGGCGAACATCTGACCGCCGGGCCGGTCGAGATTGCCGGTGACGGCATTGATCGTGTTCACCAGCCAGTGGGTGAGGGTGCCGGTGACCTGCTGACACACACCGATGCGCGCGTACAGCACCGCCGAGGGCGCGGCCGCGTGGTCGCGGGCGAGCTTGCGGATGGTGTCGGCCTCGACCCCGGCCGGACCGGCCATCCGCTCCGGCGTGGTGTCGGCGACCAAGGCGCTGAGTTCGTCCAGACCCACGCACTGCCCGCGCACCCGGCGTTCGTCGCACAACCCCTCGGTGAGCAGCACGTGCAGCATGCCGAGCAGCAGATAGACGTCACCGCCCGGCCGCACGGCGATGTGTTCGTCGGCCAGGCGGGCGGTTTCAGTGCGGCGCGGGTCGATCACCACCACCGTCCCACCCCGTTTGCGGACGTCTTTGATGCGCTGTTTGGCGCCGGGCATGGTGGTGATCGAGCCGTTCGACACCGCCGGATTGGCCCCGAGGACCACCAGTCGGTGCGTGCGATCGATATCGGCCACCGGCATCAGCACATTCGATCCGAACATCCGCCAGGCGGTGAATTCCTGCGGGAACTGGTCGATCGAGGACGCGGTGAAGAAGTTGCGGGTGAACAGGGCCGCTCGCAACAACCCGCCGTAGAGCACCGACGAACTGTGCGCTGCCGGGTTACCCATGTACATGGCGATCGCGCTCGGGCCGTGCGTGGCGCGCACGGCTCGCAGTCTGGTGCCGATCTCGCGGAACGCCTCGTCCCAGGTCACCGGGACGAATCCGGTGGCGGTGCGTCGCATCGGGGTGCGCAATCGGTCGGGGTCGTGATGCAGGCCGCCCATGGCGGTGGCCTTGGGGCAGATGTAGCCCCGGGAGAGAACGTCGTCGGGATTGCCTTCGATCCGGGTGACGCGGTCCTCCCGCACTGTCACCAGAATTCCGCAGTGTGCCTCGCACAGTGTGCATTGGCGCGCGATCGTCTTGCTGTCCACAGCTTTTCCCGCCTTCCGCAGAACCGCCTGGTTCCACGCTAACCGGTTCGGGCGGTCCGCAGATCCGACTACGGGCGGATATCTCGGAGAGCGCGTGGCGCTCACCAAGGTTAAAGAGACGAGACGTTGCGTCTTGACAGCGTGGCCGACTGTTGGCATGGTGTAACTCGTGAGTCGAGACGGACCGTCTCGTCTGGATAGGAGAGTGACATGACCACCGCCGTATCTACCCGCACCTGGTTCATCACCGGCGCCAGCCGTGGTCTCGGCCGCGCCTTCGCCGAGGCCGCGCTCGCCGCAGGGGACCGGGTGGTCGCCGCCGCCCGCACCCGCGCCGCACTCGACGAACTCGCCGCCGCCCACCCGGGCCGGGTACTGCCCCTGACCCTCGACGTCACCGACCGGGCCGCCGTGATCGGTGCCGTCGAGGAAGCTGTCGCGCACTTCGGCCGCCTCGACATCGTGGTGAACAATGCGGGCACCCTGTCGATGGGCATGATCGAGGAATTCACCGAGGACGAGGCCCGCGCCCAGTTCGAGGTGAACTTCTTCGGCGCCCTGTGGGTGAGCCAGGCCGTCCTCCCGCACCTGCGGGCGCAGCGCTCGGGCCACATCGTCCAGGTCTCGAGCATCGGGGGTCTGGCCGGATTCCCGCTGTCGGGAATGTACGCCGCGAGCAAGTTCGCGCTAGAGGGCATGAGTGAGGCACTCGCGCTCGAGGCGGCCGATTTCGATGTGCGGGTGAGCATTCTGCAGCCCGGTGGCTACTGGACCGAGCTCTACACCGCGATGCGCAACACCGAACCGATCGAGGCCTACGCCCCGCTGCGCGCCCAGTTGGAGGCACAGTGGGCGGAGGGTTCCATCGACAGCGAACCGGCGCTGGCCGCCGAGGCGCTGCTGGAACTGGTCGGCTCCGACGACCCGCCGCGGCGCCTGCTGCTCGGAAACATGGTGTACGACTTGGCCTTCGACCTCACCCGCGCCAAGCTCGACACCTGGGCGGCGTGGGAGGCGACCAGCCGGGCCGCCGAACGAGCGGTCGCCGCACCGGGCGGTCACTGAAAGCGGCGACGCCCACCAGGGTGCTGGTGGGCGTCGCCGTGGGAGCTAGGTGGTGACCGGCGTGCGGGTGGCGCGGTCGATGAGGTACTCCACCAGGTGGGTGAGCACCGCCTTGGCCGACGGACGGTCGCGGGCATCACACAGGATCACCGGGGTGTTCGGGTCCAGGTCCAGCGCGTCGCGGACCTCGTCCACGGTGTAGCGGGGAGCACCGTCGAAGCAGTTCACCGCGATCAGGAACGGCAGCCCACGACGTTCGAAGAAGTCCACGGCGGCGAAGGAATTGCTCAGCCTGCGGGTATCGGCGAGCACGATCGCACCGAGGGCGCCGCGGCACAGCTCGTCCCACAGGAACCAGAAGCGGTCCTGGCCGGGCGTGCCGAACAGGTACAGCACCAGGTCGCGGTCGATGGTGATGCGGCCGAAGTCGAGCGCGACCGTGGTCGTCGACTTCTGCTCCACCCCCGACAGATCGTCGACACCGGTGCTCACCTCGGTGATCAGCTCCTCGGTGCGCAGCGGGGCGATCTCGCTGATCGAGGAGACCATCGTGGTCTTGCCGACGCCGAAGCCGCCGGCGATGAGGATCTTGACCGAGGCGGCGAGGTGCCTGCTCATGGTCGGGTCAAAGTTTTCGGATGCCATCCAGAACCGCTCGCAATACGTTGAGGTCGCCGGCGCCTGCCTCGGCCGCTACCGGAGCCCGGAAGATGAGGTGGCCGTCGCCGATGAGATCACCGACGAGGATCTTGGTCACCGCAAGAGGAAGTTTCAGCACGGCCGACACCTCGGCCACCGACTGCGGACGTTTGCACAGCTGTGCGATCGTGCCGTACTCGGGTTCGGGCCTGCGCAGGGTCGGCGCGGGATGTACCGCGACAACCACTGTCAGCATGTCCAGGTCGTGCGCCGCACCCATGGTGCGGCCGCGGGTCACCGCGTACGGCCGGACCAGGGGTCCGGCCGCGTCGTCGAACCACGGATCGCCGAGTCGAGTCATGGTGCCGCGTCCTATATTTCGGCCAGCCCGTGACGCGGTTCCGCCGACAGGAAGCTGCCGACCCGCTGCACGGTGAGGTTCATCTCGTAGGCGACCATCCCGAGATTGGCCGACTCGGTGGCCTGCAACGCCAAGCAGGCGTTGTCACCGGCGGAGGTCACGAACAGGACGGCCCGATCGAGTTCGATCACGGCTTGGCGTACGCCGCCGCCGTCGAACCGGTTGCCCGCGCTGCGCGCCAGCCCGTAGAGCGTGGACGACATCGCCGCGAAATGCTCGGCGTCCTCCCGCTTCATCTGGGTGGAGCGCCCGAGCAGCAGCCCGTCGGTGGACAACACGACCGCGTAGCGGACCCCTGCCAGCCGGTCGACGAGATCGTCGAGCAGCCAGTTGAGATCACCTGGTTGGGGAGAGTTCACCTCAGCCTTCCTGTTCGTCCTGGTGAGAGTTCGACAGGGGCTTGCGGCCCTGTCGAGTGCCGATCTCGATCGCGGACATCAGGTCGCGGGCCTGCTCGGCGGAGCGGGGACGCGGCGCGGGCGCGGTCGTTTCGGCGGTGGTCGGTTCCTCGGCGAGTTCGGGTCGCAGATTCGTCTGCCGCTGACGGCGGGGCAGCAGGGGCCTGCCGTCAGGGCCGGTCTCCGGCTGCGGCGGGGCTTCGACCTCGACGACGCGGGTGTCGACGATCGGCTCGGCGGTGCGCGGTGCGGGCGGTTCGGCGACCAGGGTGGCCACCGGTGCCTGCTCGAGCGCGGCGGCGGGCGCCTGCTCGTGCGGGCGGGGCAGCCCACGGCGCAGCGGACCGGTGGTCGCGGGCGAGCTCGGCATCGCCGCCGTCCCGGCGAGCAGGTTCTGCGGGATGAGCACGATGGCGCGGATGCCGCCGTAGTCGGATTCGCTGAGCCGCACCGAAACACCGTGCGCGGTGGACAGTCTCGCGACCACGAACAGGCCGAGACGCGAATCCGAGGACAGCGTGCCCACGCCGAAGTCCGGCGGATCGGCGAGCATGTCGTTGTAGCGGGCCAGATCCTCGGGGCTCATGCCCATGCCCTGGTCGGTGATCTCCACGACCACACCCTTGCCGACGATGTTGCCGCCCGCCTCGACCCGCGACTGCGGCGGGGAGAAGGCGGTGGCGTTGTCGACGAGTTCGGCGAGCAGGTGCACGAGGTCGGCGACCACGGTGCCGACGACGTCGACCTCGGGCAGCTTGGTGACCCGCACCCGCGCGTAGTCGAGGGTTTCACCGATGGCACTGCGCACGATGTCCATCAGCGGAATCGGGTTGCGCCACTGGCGACCCGGGCGGCCACCGCCGAGGATGATGAGGTTCTCGGCGTTGCGGCGTTCACGGGTGGCCAGGTGGTCGAGCCGGAACAGAGTCTCCAGCAACGCCGGATCCTCTTGGCTGCGTTCGGCTTCGTCGAGGATCTCGAGCTGACGATGCACCACGATCTGGCTGCGGTGGGCGATATTGAGGAACACCGCGCGCACACCCTCACGGGTGCGTGCCTCGTCGACGGCCGCGCGCAGCGCTGCCGCGGCGGCGTGCTCGAAGGCGTCGGCGACCTGACCGATCTCGTCGCGGCCGAAGTCGAGCTTCGGGGCGATGTCGGCGGGATCGACCTGACCGCCCTCGCGCAGGGTGCGCATGGTGGCCGGCAGCTGTTCGTCGGCAAGGGCGAGGGTTTCGGTGCGCAGCCTGCGCAGGCGGCGGATGATCCGGTTGGCCAGGATCACCGCGACCAGGAACGCCAGCAGGCTGACCACGACGACGCCGCCACCGGCCATCGCCGCGTTCACCTCGGCGCGCTGTGCGGTCTTCTCGGCCAGCTTCTGGATATGGCTGTTGTGAGCACCGTAGGCCTCGATCATGGCCCGGTTGACTTCGCCTGCGGCGGTGTGCCATTCGGGGATCGACATGGGCAGGGCGGTGACGGTCTGCGTGCGGCTCGACGAGCCGGTCGGCTGCTGCGGCGCGGCGAAACGGCTCACGATCGCCGACTCCATCGCGGCGAGCTGGGCGAAGTGCGGCGAGGACATCATCGCGGCGATCGGGGCGCGCTCGTCCTCGTCGAGCTCGGTGACGATGCCGGCCAATTCGGTGTGGTAGTAACCGATCTGGTTGATGAGCTCCTCGATCGGGATGCCCGTCGGGCCGTCAGCGGTGACCAGCGACAGGGAGATCGCGTTGCTGCGCGACATCGCCTCGGCGGCGTGCAGCAGACGCACGCCCTCGGCCACACCGGAGGCCACCTCCGCGTCGGGGGCGGCGCGCTCGGCCACCTTGGTGCCCTGGGTGAGCACGTCGAGCAGGCGGCTGTAGAAGGTGTAGGCGTCGTTGGCGGGCAGCATCCGCGCGTCGGCGCCCTGGCGCACACCGGTCAGATGCGTCTTGAGAGTGTTGAATCCGCCCTTGTCGTCACCGATTTCGGAATCGTCGACCGCGCGGATATCGGTGGAGATATCGATCAGGCCCTGCACGGCCGCGTCGAGGCGGGTCCTGGCCGGGCCGAGGGCGTCGGCGGCGGTGTCGTCACCGGCCAGATAGGCCAGGGTGAGCTGACGTTCCGACTGCACCGCTTCGATCAGCGCGCGGGTATAGGGGACGGCCGCCTGCATCTCCGTCGCCCAGGTCTTGGCCTTGTTGCTCTCCTCGACCAGGTAGCCCGCCGTGCCGACGCCGACCACCACCAGGGTCAGACTGGGGATGAGAGCGATCGCCAGAATCCGGGTGCGAACACCGAGTCTCGCTAAGAACATCGCCATAACGTAACGGAATTGTTGCAGTGTTGCCGCACGGGTCTCGCTGAGCGAGACGCGATTTGGCATTCGGGGCGACCTCGAGCTCGCCCCGCCGGCTGAGCCGCGATGGCCCAGTCGGCGGGGGCTCGCCGTGCCCTGGCGTACCCGGAGGGGTGGGCCAGGTCAGGTCTTCTCCCGCGCCTACAGCGTGCGGTCGGCGCCGGTGCGCGGTGGCGGCGCGGCCGCGAGCGCGGCGTTCTCCGCCGCGGTCAACTGCCGCGCGCGCAGCACGAATCGCAGGCCGTGCGAGGCTTCCAGGGACTGCTCGGAGGCGGGTCCACGGGTCACATCGATGGTGAGGTGGGTGTCTTTCCAGCACTCGAATTGCTCCGGGCTGATCCAGAATTCGGTGTGCCAGCTCAGCCGACCGAGCAGGATGTCGCTCTTCTCGATCGGGAACTGCCTGGTGGGTAAGCACATCGGCGCGGAGTCGTCCCCGCAGCAGTCGCCCGCCTGCCGGAACAGCACCGGGCCGTTGTCCTCGATGACGCGGCGCAGCAGGTCCTGGGCGCGTTCGGTGATATCCACGCGGTGGATCGTGTTCTGCATCAGAACATCCCTGGTGTCGTCGTCGAATGGCGCACCAGCAGGTTCTTGGACCGCTGGTAGCGCCCGAGCATCATGGCGGTGTTCTCGCCCGCGGCGTGCGCGGGGTAGGGGTGGTAGCAGTTGGCCCACACCCGGCGGGTGCCGACCGCGCCCGCGAACCGGTGCGCGGTGCCGAGATCGCGGGTCCACACGCCCGCACCGAGGCGGTGGGAGGTGTCGTCGGTGACCCGCACCGCTTCGTCGAGCGTGTCGAAGCGGGTCACCCCGAGCACCGGGCCGAAGATCTCCTCCTGGAAGATCCGCATCGAGTTGTCGCCTTCGAAGACGGTGGGTTCGATGTAGTACCCACCCGGCAGGCCGTCGACCTTGCGTGCTTCCCCTCCAGTCAGCACGCGGGCGCCTTCGGCTCTGCCGATATCGAAGTAGGACAGGATCCTTTCGTACTGGTCGTTGCCGGCCTGCGCGCCGATCATCGTCTCGGTGTCGAGGGGATGACCGGACACGACGGCCTCGGTGCGGGCGATGCAGCGGGCGAGGAACTCGTCGTAGATCGACGAGTGGATCAGCGCACGTGACGGGCACGTGCCGACCTCACCCTGGTTCAGGACGAACATCACGAATCCCTCGACGGCACTGTCGAGGAATCTGTCGTCGGCGGCGAGGACATCGGCGGTGAACACGTTGGCGCACTTGCCACCGAGCCGCAGCGACACCGGGACGATGTTCTCGGCGGCGTGCCGCAGGATCAGCCGCGCCGTCGCGGTATCACCGGTGAAGGTGAGCTTGTCCAGCTGCGGGCTGCGCGCCAGCGGAACGCCCGCCTCCGCCCCGAATCCGTTGACCACGTTGAGCACACCGTCGGGCAGCAGGTCGGCGATCAGCTCCACGACGAGCAGCAGCGAGGCCGGTGTCTGCTCGGCCGGTTTTAGTACCACGCAGTTGCCCGCAGCGAGGGCGGGCGCGAGTTCCCATGCGGCGGTGAGGATCGGGTAGTTCCACGGCAGGATGTGCCCGACGACGCCGAGCGGACCGGACAGGTGGTAGGCCACGGTCTCGCTGTCGACCGTGGAGATCGTCCCCTCCTGTCCGCGCAGCACGCCGGCGAAATACCGGAAGTGGTCGACGGCCAGGGGCAGATCGGTGTGCAGGGTCTCGCGGACGGGTTTGCCGTTGTCCCAGGTCTCGGCCACCGCGAGCGGTTCGATGCTGTTCTCGATGCGGTCGGCGATGGCCAGCAGGATGCCCGCGCGGTCGGCCGGGGAGGTCGCGGCCCAGCCGGGAGCGGCGCGGCGGGCGGCGGTGAGCGCCAGGTCGATGTCGGCGGCGCCGGAACGGGCAACGGCGCAGAACGTCTCGCCGTCGACCGGGGAGGTGTTGTCGAAATAGCGGCCTTCGACGGGGGCGACCCATTCGCCTCCGATGAAGTTGTCGTATCGGGCGGCATAGCTGACTATGCCGGTATCCGATCCGGGCTTGCCGTAGATCATGCGTCTCGCTCCTCGCGACCTCGTGCGTGGTGGGACACACTATGGTCGGCGAAGGTTGGTACGAGGTTGGTCGTACCGTTCGCGCAGGTCAGCCCTGGCGCGCGGTGTACAGACGAGCGGTGACGACGGCCCGGCGGACGTCGTCGCGCGGCAGCAGTCGCAGGGCGTGTTCGTGCACGGCGACATCGCCGGGGCAGCGCTGCCCGAAGGCCACCGCGTGCTCGGGACGATCGCTGCCCAGCACCGCGTCGCGCAGGCCGACATCGAGATGGTCGCGCCACTGGTGCACGCCGGGCAGATCGGAGCCGGGTAGCAGCGGTCCGCGATACAGCCACAGCGCCGAGGTGAGGTCGCCGCCCTCGATGGCCGCGAGCAGTTCCACCGCGTCGCACGACACCGCACCGGTGAGCATGTACCGGCGGTTGGTGATCTCGCCCCTTGTCGCCCGGCGCAGATGGGAGACATCGGCTTTGAGCGTGTTCAGCGATACCGCGCGGTCGCCGTAGACGGCGGCGTGCAGCTGTTCCGGGGTGTATCCGTCGGGTTCGAGGGCGAGCAGGGCGAGGATCTCGAGCTGGCGCGGCGGCAGGGGGACGGGACGGCCGTCGCGCAGCAGCCTTGCCGCGCCGAGACATTCGAGACGGACACCGGGAACGGGAGTCGGTGCCTCGGCGCGCAGCATGGTCTCCACGGCCGTCACGAGGGCGCGTACCGAGGTCATCACCATCGGGTGCGAGCGTTCCCAGGTAGAGGACAGATCGAGGACACCGACGGTGCGGCCGTCGGGTCCGTGGATGGGCGCCGAATAGCAGACCCACCCGTGCAGGGCGGCCACCAGGTGTTCGGCGGAGAACACGGTGCAGGCCCGGTCGTCGTGCAGGGCGAGCGACAGGCCGTTGGTGCCCATATGGCTTTCGTCCCACACCCCGCCGGGCGCGAAGTTCACCTGCTCACCCTGGCGGCGCAGGGTGCGGTCGCCCGCGGTCCACAGGATGGTGCCCGATTCGTCACTGACGACGGCGAGGTAGCCGGAATCCTCGGCGATACCACGCAATTGGCCCGCGAGTTCGGTGACCGGCCTGCGTAGCGGTGACTCCCGCCAGCGGCCGCTGATGTCGTCGAGCCCGGGGGCGACGGTCTGGGCCGGGTCGACGGTGTGCAGAGAACGCTGCCAGGATTTGGCCACCTCCCGGCGCACGGGCCCGGTGTCGCGGGGTAGTTGCAGTGGACGCGACGGGGCGGCGAGGCGGTTCCATTGCTTCTCGATCGCGCCACGATAATCCGCGAGCCCGTCGGGCCTGGGCGATCCGGGAATCGGATCGTCGGATGCGCCCACGTTCACTCCTGCTCGTCGGTGGCTGTTCCTGTCTATCAGGTGTGCCACCGGCGTGGGCCGGGATTACGGGCGGACTACCGGGTCACCGGGGTGTGCCCTGTCGCGTCGGCTTGACGCGCGGTCGGTTATTTGTTCAGGAACAGGCCCGCGATATCGGCGTTCTTGATGGGGGTGTCGATATTGCGCTGGCCCGCGCACAGCAGATCGACCTGCACGATCATCGCGTCGACTACGGTGCCTGCCGGTTCGTTGTCGTTGCCCGTCTGCTCTTTGATCGCCTTGGTGATGGTGATCCGCTTGGTGTCCGGCTCCTGGTTGATGTAGTCGCGGCAGGGGGTGTCGCCGCCCTGGTTGAGCAGGCGCTCGACATCGGAGCAGCCGGTCACGAGTGCCGCCAGCACCGCGAGTCCGACCGCGACGGCGCCGCTGCGGGTGGCGTGCATGGTTCCTCCTGAAAGGTCGCGCCCGGTGCGACTCGCCCGGGTCCGCTTCAGACTAGATGCCGAGCGCGGCGAGCCCGGAGGCGGTAGCGGAGCGTGTCCACGCCGGGACCTCGAGAGTCGGCACCATCGAACACAGCGGTCAGCTGCGGTGGATTCGCAACGGCACGAGCAGTTCGTCGGCGGTCAACGACCCGTGATGGCCGGGCATCTGCGATTGCAGGGGTTCGGCGCCGCTGCGGATCACCCCGCTCGTCCCGGTGGCGACCACCACGAGGTCACCGATCCGCGCCGCCACCTCCGGATTCACGCGCGGGCCGAACCACCCGGCCTCGATGACCTGGGCCTTGGTGCGCACCACGAACTCGTCACCGAGCGTGCTCGTCCAGGTGTCGGCGACCTGCTCGGTGGCTCCCGCTTCGGTGTAGACGTGGCGGGCGCGCGGTTCGCCGCCGAGCGCGCGCACGCCCTCGGAGAGGTGCGGGTGGGTGTCGAAGTCGATGCGGTGCACCAGCGGCACCATGCCGTGATCGGCGGTGACGATCAGTGCCGAGCGCGGCGGCAGGTTGCCTGCCAGCTCGGCCGCGATCCGGTCGACATTGGCCAGTTCGAACCGCCAAGCCCTGGTCTGCGGGCCGCGCGCGTGCCCGGTGGTGTCGAGATCCGAATGATAGGTGTAGACAAGGGTTTTCGGTGCCGAGCCGAGCGCGGAGAGCACACCGTCGACCAGGTCGCCCACCGAGAAAGCCGTCCGGAATCCGCCACCGCGCCAGCCGGCGCGGGTGAGACCCGAGCCGTCCTGGTAGCTCGGTGCCACCTGGACGGCCGCGATGCCCGCGGCGGTCGCGCGTTCGAAGGTGGTGCGGTGCGGCTGGATTCGCTCCGGTGGGAACTCGGCGATCGCGTCGAGTTTCGGCCCGTCGCCGGTGAGCTGCCAGCGCAGACCGTTGAACAGGCGGTCCTGCCCGGGCAGTTGGAAGGTGTAGCCGACGGTGCCGTGTTCGCCCGGCGGCAGGCCGGTGCCGAGGGTGGTGAGGCTGGTCGCCGTCGTACTGGGGAACCCGGCATCGAGGGTGGCCGCGGGCAACCCCGAAAGGAACGGCGCCGCAGCGCTTTCGGCGTCCAGAGCGGTGGCACCCAGCCCGTCGACGAGTAGCACGCACACATGATCGACATCCAGCTCGAGACCGAGTCGGTCGTGCTCGCCGGGCACGCCGAGGCAGGCCAGGATCGAGGGGAGCAGGTCGGCCAGTGACGCGTGGCCGTAACGCGGGAGGAGAAGTTCGTTCACGCCTGTCCGGTCTCGAAGCGGCTGATGAGGCCGTTGCGCACATCGAATCGCCAGGTGGTGCGCATGGAACCCCACCGGCTGTTGGTGTAGTCGGCGGTGAACTCGAGTCCGTCGGCTTCCACCGTGTCGATCTCCAGATGCCCGTTGGCGCTGAAGATCTCGGCCTCGGTCCACTGCGCGAGGTTGCGTTCCACGCCGTCGTCGGACATGGTGGCGTCTTCGGCGAGCACGCCGTAGAAGCGGTCGGTGTCCTGGGCGTTGAGCGCGTCGACGAACGCCTCGACCGCGGGATCGAGTTTCACAGTCTCAGCCATCGGGCCTCCTGCTCGTGTTCGGGCGCACTGGGTAGAACAGCCTTACCCACTCTAGGGCCGCTCGCACACCCCGCACCGCAAAATTTTCAGGTGCGTGTGGCGACGAGCGCGGTGAAGGCGCGCATGATCTCGTCGACGAGGTCGGGCGCGTTGGTTCCCAGCTGTTCACTGCGCTTTTCGAGGTGGCCGTCGAGCCACAGCGAGGCCAGTCCGTGGCCGAGACTCCACCACGCCACGGCCAGCGTGTCGGCCTGGTTCGCGGGAAGCTGTCCGGCGGCGACACATTCGGTGACGGTGTCGGCGAGCACGCCGAAGGCGGTGTCACCGGCGTGCGCGGCGTCGGGATGCTTGTCCGGTTGGGACAATTCGGGCCGGAACATCAGCCGGAACAGGGCCGGATTCTCCCGGGAGAACCGCACATAGGTGGCGGCGAGTTCGGTGAGCGCGGCCAGCGGGCTGCTCGCCTGCGCCCGCGTGGCGATCAATTCCTCGGCAAGGCGCTGGAAACCGTCGACCGACAGCGCCGACAGGAGCGCGGCGCGATCGGCGAAGTGGTGATAGGGCGCGCCGCTGCTCACCCCGGCCTCGCGCGCGACCCGGCGCAGGCTCACCGCCGCGAGCCCCTCGCTCTCGATCAGGCGCAGGCAGGCCGCCATCAGGGTGGCTCGCAGGTCGCCGTGGTGGTAACTGGTGCGCTTCACCCCTCCGAGCCTAGGCGACGCGCCCGGGAAAATAGGCACTGGACAGCAAATCTATGCGGTGCTTAGATTATCTGAGCACCGCTCAGATGGGTGGGCTCCTCCGAGGGAACGGAAGAACACCATGACCGCAAGGGTTCTCGTCACCGGCGCCACCGGCTTCGTCGCCGGCCACTGCATCGCCGAACTGCTCGAGCACGGATACGCCGTGCGCGGCACCGTGCGCGATGTGGGCGCCACCGCCAAGCGCGCCCACCTCACCGAGCTGGCCCGCCGCACCGGTGGCGAGCTGGAATTCGCCGCCGCGACGCTCGACGACGATGCCGGGTGGGCCGAGGCGGTGGCCGGCTGCGACACCGTGCTGCACGTCGCCTCCCCGTTCCCCGACAGTCCGCCGGAGAACGAGCGCGACCTCATCGAGCCCGCCGTGCAGGGCACACTCCGGGTGCTGCGTGCGGCGGCCGCGGCCGGGGTGCGGCGGGTCGTGCTCACCTCCTCGGTGGCGGCGGTCGCCTACGGCCACGGCAACGACGACGTGCGGACCGAGAACGACTGGTCGGTCGTCGACCGGATTCCCGCCTACCAGAAGAGCAAGACCCTCGCCGAACGCGCCGCCTGGGAGTACGTCGAATCCCTCGGCGACACCAGCGATCTCGAACTGGTTGTGCTGAACCCGGGCATGATCCTCGGGCCGCTGCTCGAGCCACGAACCAGCACCTCGCACGCACCGATCCAGCGCCTGCTGGCCCGCGACGTGCCGGGTTCGGTGCGCACCGGCTGGTCCCCGGTCGACGTGCGCGACCTCGCCATTGCCCACCGCCTCGCCATGGAAGTCCCTGCGGCGGCGGGCAACCGGTACATCTGCGGCGGCGAGCCGCTGTGGATGGCGGAGCTGGCCGGCCTGCTCGCCCGCGACTTCGGCCCCCAGGGCTTCCGCGTGCCGACGCGGGTACTGCCCAACGCCCTGGTCCGCCTCGTCGCCCGCTTCGACAAGACCGTTCGCCTCACCGTGCCGGTCCTCGGCCGTGCCGAACGGGTGAGCGCCGAGAAGGCTCGCCGCGAACTCGGCTGGACCATGCGCCCGGTGGAACAGACGGTCCGCGACACCGCCGACAGCCTGATCGCCTTCGGCGTCGTCACCGCACCGGGCAAGCGTCGATCAGCACCCGCCGTTCCGGCCGGAACACGTTGAGCGGGAGAGGAAGACGATGCTCATCACCGCTCTGATCCTGACCCTCGTCGGTGCGTTCCGACGGACTCGGCGCCGCCGCGCGGGTGGCGAAGAAGGCGCGGGATCTGCGTCGCGGCGCGTGGACGCCGCGTCCGTATTCGGGGGCCGTCTGCGGTCCGTAGCGCTGGTCGAGGGGTACCGCCGGGCGCGACGCGGGCCGGCGTCGGCCGCGCTGAGTGTCGGTGCTGCGGTGCGCGCTGTGGCGACGGGCGCGGGTGCCCAGATCAACCGTCTCGGACGGCGTATGCGGCAACAGGGACGGGCACTGTCGACTTCGGTGGCGGTACTGGTCTTGGCCGTCACGGGAACCCAATTGGCCTGCGGTTGAACCGGGTTCAGCGCCATTCCTGGCGTTGGAGGTCGAGGATCACCGGGTGCATGAGGGTGGAGACCTGAGGGTCTTTCGGGCGGCGGTCCGGGGGGAAGACGGTGGCGGCGGTGAGGGTTGTCTCGTCCAGGGAGCGTAGGGGAGTGGGGGAGCGCAGGGCGGGGGTCGGGGACTCGTTCATCGCCGCGAGGACGAAGCCCCAGTCACCGAAACTGGGGACATCCACGTGGAACGGGGTGGTGTGCAGTCCGGCAGAGCGCAGGGTGGCGTCGATGGTCCAGAAGGAGCGTGGCGCGAAGAACGGGGAACCGGACTGCACCACCAGGCGGGCGCCGGGCGCCAGGACGTTCGCGGTCATCGCGTAGAACTCCTGCGAGTACAGCTTGGCGACCGAGGTCTGGTCGGGGTCGGGCAGGTCGACGATCACCGCGTCGAAAAGCCCTGGCGCACCGCGCAACCAGTTGAAGGCGTCGGCGTTGACCACCCGCACGCGCGGATCGTCGAAGGCGTGCCGGTTCAGTTCGGTGAGCCGGTCGTCGGTGCGGGCCAGCTCCACCATCGCCGGGTCGAGCTCGACCAGCGTCACCCGCTCCACGTCGGGGTAGCGCAGGATCTCACGCAGCGCGAGCCCGTCGCCGCCGCCGAGCACGAGCACCGAGCGACGTGACCCGGCGAGCACCGGATGCACCAGCGCCTCGTGGTAGCGGTACTCGTCGACGGAGGAGAACTGCAGGCCGCCGTTGAGGAACAGCCGGGTGTCGGTGGTGGCGAACGGCGAGAACGACTCGGTGAGCACGATCTGCTGATACGGCGTGCGGGTCTGCCACACGATCGGATGCGCGAACAGTGCCTGCTGCGCGGTGGCCTCGAAACGGTCGGCGTACAGGTAGGCGCTCGACAGGCCGCAGGCGACGACGGCGGTGGTGGCGATCAATGTGTGCCGGGCGGCGCGGGTCATCCGGTCGCGAAAGAAGAAGAACGCCAACGCCAGACCGGCGATCGCGTTCACCACACCCACCACGAGGCTGCCGCGGATCTGCCCGAACACCGGCAGCAGCAGGAACGGGAACGCCAGGCCACCCAGCAGCGCACCGACATAGTCGGCGGCGAACAGGTCGGCCACCGCGCTGCTGGCCTCCTGCTTGCGCACCTGCTGCAACAGCTCCATCAGCAGCGGGATCTCGGCGCCGACGAGCATCCCGATCACCGCCGCCGCCACGACGAGCGCGGCGGTGTACACGTTGAGCCAGGCGTAGCTGGCGTAGAGCGCCGCCACCGACAACCCCCCGATCACCGCGAGCGCCAGCTCCACCGCGACGAACGCGGCGGCGGCATGCGGGCGCAACGGTTTGGCGAGGAGCGCACCGACTCCCATCGCGCACACCATCACGCTCAGGGTGATCGAGGCCTGCGCGGCGGTGTCACCGATCAGATAGCTGCCGAGGGTCACCAGCGACAGCTCGTACACCAGACCGCAGGCGGCGCAGACGAATACCGTCGCCAGCAGCGCCGCCCGCGCCAGGCGGTGGGTGGGCATCAGGTGAGGCCCGCGGCCACCACCAGCGCGACGGCGACATGGGCCGATGCCGTCACCCAGACCGCCGGGTGCGGTTCGGGATCGGCGACAACGGTCCGGAAATCACCGGGGGTGAGCGCGTCGAGCAGCACGAACGCCAACGCCATCGCGGCCAGCCCGATCACGCCGTACACCGCGCTCGCCAGCAGCGCCTTCACGATCTCCCCGTCGGAGGTCCAGATGGCGGTGGCGACGATGATGCCGGTGCCGAACAGGTTCGAGGCGAGCAGGGTCGCGGCATTGCGGTTGCGTTCGATCCAGATCTGAGCGCGCAGATCACCGGGTGTGAGCAGGTCGACGAGCCCGAATCCGACGGCCATCAACACGATTCCCACCGCGGAATAGGCGAGCGCGGCGCCCGCGTCCGCCCCCAGTTCGGCGAGCATGAGTGTCCTCCTGTGCTTGTGAGGCGAGATGCCCCGAATGAACTACTTGCCGCCGCTGTCGCTGCCGCCACCGCGGTAGTCACCCGCCGCGGAACCGCTGGTCCAGCCGTAGGTGCTGGTGTGCGAGTGATGACGGCGCGTGCCGTTGGCCCAGCTGTCGACCAGCACGAGCGAGCCGCCCGCGTGCGGCGACACCGCGACGAGGTCCTTGTCGAACCGCAGATAGTGGTTGTCGCCGGTATTGCGGCGGTCGCGCGGCTCGGTGGCCTTGGCGATGGCGGCCGCGACCGCGGCGGGCGCGGCGGCCGTGGTGAAGGCGAGGCCGTCGTTGGCCTGGTCGAGCTGGCGGGCACGCTGGTACTTCTCGGCGACGAACTCGCGCGGGTCCTGCGGCCCGGTCACCGCGACGACCGTGACCACCGCGACGATCACCGCGACCACGGAGGCCAGGATGCCGACCACGATCCATCTTGTCCGGGTCACCGTGGCACCCCGAAACCGGTGCGCCACAGAACTGTCGGCGTTGTGCTGATGAGAATCCCTCCCCGTCGAAAAACTGGCCGGACTGTATCACCGGGTTCGCGCCGCCGACCGTGGGGAGTTGAGCAACTGCGATTCAGATCACAGCGGGCTACCGGACCGTGTGCGGTGAGGGGATCGGCGGGGTCAGCGGGGTCGTTGCCACAGCAGCGTGTATCGCCACAGCAGGCGGCGGCGGATCTGCGCACCGGGCAGGAATTCCTCGGCGGCCCGCCGGATTTCGCTGAGCGTCTCCTCGGGATCCCGGATCGTCGCGTTCGGTCCGCCTGCTTCGCGGCGGTGGCGACGGTCGGTGGCCCAGACGACCGGTATCAGCGGGAGGTAGCCGATGTCGGTGAGCGGGTGCATCTTCCAGAGCCCGACCACCGCGAGTGTGCCGCCGGGGGCGACGAGGTCGCGTAGCGCCGCCATGCCTTCGCGGACGGGGACGTGGTGCAGGGTGGCGACGGCGGTCACCATGTCGAAGGTGTCGTCGAGGTCGCGGAAGTCGGCCTTGTCCAGGTGCACGTGGGGTGTCGACGGTGCGTTCGCGATGACCTCGGGGTCGATGTCGATGCCGAGCACCGCATCACAGCGGGTGGCGAGTTTGCGGGCGAGCAGGCCGTCGCCGCACCCGATATCGAGGGCGGTGCGGGCGTGCGCGGGCACCTGTTCGAGCAGCCAGGGGTGGTAGTGCGTGTTGTGGTTCCAGTAGGGGTCCGTCGACATGACCGGTCAACGCCCGCGCGGCCCACAGGGTTCCGAAAGGATCACCGCACAGGCGTTTTCGCGGATCAGGTGGCGGTGTGACCGGCCAGCCAGTCGGCGAATCCGGTGAGGCCGTCGAGCACGACATCGGCGCCGGCCGCGCGCAGTCCGTCGGCATCGTAGGGGCCGGTGGTCACACCGACCGCGAACGCACCGGCCGCCTTCGCTCCGCGCATGTCACCGGCGTGATCGCCGACGAAGATCGACGCCGATTCCGCACGGAGCACCGCCGCCTTCCCGGTGGACCACAGATCTCCCGCCACCCGGTCCACGTCCCACCCCAGATGTTCCACATGTAGACGGGCGTGCGGTTCGTATTTGCCGGTGACGACTAGGGCTCGCCCGCCGCCCGCCCGAACGACTTCGAGCGCGTCGCCCGCGCCGGGCAGGGCCGGGATGCTCGCGATGACATCCGGATACAGCTCGCGGTACCGGGTGACCAGATGCGGGACTAGGTCGTCGGGTGCGCCCGCGTCGCCGAGCAGGGTGGCCAGCGGCGGGCCGAGGTGCTCGGCGAAACGCGCGCCGATCATCGGCAGGTCGAACTCCTGCGCGAGCGTGTCGATCGCCACGGCCACACCCGGCCGCGAGTCGATGAGCGTCATGTCCAGGTCGAAGCCGACGGTGATGGTCACGTCGCCGAGCGTATCGCCGCCGCGCTGGACGACCGATCAGGCATCGGCGCGAAACCGCCGGTAGAGCCCTGATTCACGTGGAACCGCCGCTGCACTCGGTGCCGAAATCGCTTGGGGGAGAGGGAATGCGCGGTGCACGGCGTGCGGGCAAGCAGTGGCAGCCGGATAACCTCGAGTACGGCGAGGGTCGTGATCGTGCAGGTCGGGGCGAATTCGCCTTCGCCGCGCTTGCGGAATCCTCGGTTACTCACATCGCGTGCAGTCATGCATCGAGTGCAATATTCCGGCCATGATCGTGCCTACCACCGCGTGAGCGGGATGCCCGATCGATCTCGGTTCAGCGCACATCGCGCGAGGGGAAGGTGCTCGGAGAAAAACAATGGCAAGGAGGTCGAAACACTCCCTGCCACTCTCAACATATAGCGCACCCCGGGTCTTGCCACAAGCCCCCGGTCGTCCTGCACAATCGCCTGCCTGAGTGTGTGACCAGCGGAAACAGAGGTGGATTGATGATCGACGTCATTGTCGTGGGCGCGGGTCCGACCGGGATGATGCTGGCCGGGGAGCTCCGGTTGCAGGGCGTGCGGGTGGTCGTTCTCGACCGGGATCCGGCACCGACCCCGGTCGTGCGTGCTCTGGGCCTGCACGCCCGAAGCCTCGAGGTACTCGCCCAGCGAGGCCTGGTCGACCGGTTCCTCGCACTGGGCTCGCGCCACCCGCTCGGCGGCTATTTCGCCGGCATCGCGAAACCTCAGCCCACCGGCCTGGACACCACCTACCCGTTCGTACTCGGCCTCCCGCAGCCCGTCACCGAACGCCTGCTCACCGAGCACGCCGTGGCCCTGGGTGCCGAGATCCGGCGCGACACCGAACTGGTCGGCCTCACCCAGGACGAGCATGCGGTGACCGCCGAACTGGCCGACGGCTCCACCCTCGCCGCGCGCTACCTCGTCGGTTGCGACGGTGGCCGCAGCACGGTGCGCTCGCTGCTCGGCATCGGCTTTCCCGGCGAACCCAGCCGGGCCGACACCCTGCTCGGCGAGATGCGGTTGACCGCGACGTCCGACACGGTGTCGGCCGTGAACACCGAGGTGCGCCGGACGCAGCTGCGCTTCGGTGCCGCGCCGATCGGCGACGGGTTCTATCGCGTGGTCGTGCCCGCCGACGAAGTAGCCGAGGACCGCACAGTCCCGCCGACATTCGACGAATTCCGCAGTCGGCTGATCGCCACGGCGGGCACCGACCTCGGCGCGCACACACCGCGCTGGCTCTCGCGCTTCGGCGACGCCACCCGCTTGGCCGAGGACTACCGCCGCGGCCGCGTCCTGCTCGCGGGCGATGCCGCCCACATCCACCCGCCGCTGGGCGGCCAGGGCTTGAACCTGGGTATCCAGGACGCGGTGAATCTCGGCTGGAAGCTCGCCGCCGAGGTCAACGGCTGGGCGCCGGCAGGGCTGCTCGACAGTTACGCCGCCGAACGCCGCCCGGTGGCCGCCGACGTCCTGGACAACACCCGCGCGCAGATGACTCTGGTCTCGCTCGATCCCGGCGCCCAGGCGGTGCGCCGCGTCCTGTCCGAACTGATGGACTTCGAGGGCGTCACCCGGCACCTGATCGAGAAGATCATCGCCACCGCCATCCGCTACGACCTGGGCGACGGCCACGACCTGCTCGGCAGGCGCCTGCCCGATATCGACCTCGCGCAGGGCAGTCTCTACGACCGCCTGCACGCCGGTCGTGCCCTGCTCCTCGACCCGGCCGGTGCGTTGTCGGTGACCGGCTGGGCCGACCGGGTCGATCACCTCGTGGACGGCACGGTCGATCTACCCGCCGCCCTGATCCGTCCCGACGGCCACGTCGCCTGGGTCGGCGACGGACGCCACGACCTCGCCCAAGCCCTCACTCGATGGTTCGGTGAGCCGCGCGCCTGATACCCGGTGCCGGGCACGGAGTTTCGCCGTAGGTCAGGCGGAATCGGTGATCCAGGCGCCCGGCCGACTCACTGGGCCGCTGCGGTGAACGGGGTGACGACCCGTGGGGCGGCGGGCCGGGACGGATGCCGCCACACCCCCTGCCGTTCCAGGATCGGCAGCACACCCTCACCGAACCAGTACGCCTCCTCCAGATGCGGGTAACCGGAGAGGATGAAGTGGTCGATGCCGAGCGCGGCGTACTCGAGCAGCCGCTCGGCCACCTCCGCGTGGGAGCCGACCAGGGCTGTGCCCGCCCCGCCGCGCACCAGGCCCACACCGGCCCACAGGTTCGGGGCGATCTCGAGGTTGTCGGTGCGTCCGTTGTGCAGCCGGGCCATCCGCCGCTGCCCCTCGGACTCGCTGCGGGCCAGGCTCGCCTGCACCCGTTCGATCTCGCCGGGCGCGATGCCCGAGAGCAGCCGGTCGGCCTCGGCCCACGCCTCGGCGGCGGTGTCGCGGGTGATCACGTGCACGCGCAACCCGAAGTCGACCGACCGGCCCTCCAGCGCGGCGAGACCACGAATCCAGTCCAGCTTCTTCGCGACCGCGTCGAGTGGTTCGCCCCAGGTCAGATAGGTGTCGGCATAGCGTGCCGCGACCGGGCCCGCCGGACCCGACGACCCACCGAAGAACACCGGCGGTACCGGATCGGGTCGCGCGCTGAGCAGCGCCTCGTTCACCCGCAGATGCTCGCCGGTGTAGGTGAACGGCTCGGTCGACTCCCAGAGTTCACGCACGATGTGCAGGAATTCCCCGGTGCGGGCGTACCGCTGCTCCTTGTCGAGGAAATCGCCGTAGGCCTGCTGCTCCTTCGGTTCACCGCCGGTGACCACGTTGAGCAGCAACCGGCCGCCGGAGTGGCGCTGGAAGGTCGCGGCCATCTGCGCGGCCAGGGTGGGGCTGACGAGGCCGGGCCGCAGGGCGACCAGGAATTTGAGCGTCTCGCTGGTCTGCACCAGCATCGCGGTGGTCAGCCAAGCGTCCTCGCACCAAGCCCCGGTGGGGGTGAGCACGCCGGCGAATCCGTTGTCCTCGGCGGCCGCGGTGAGCTGATTGAGATAGCGCAGGGTGGCCGGCCGGTCACCGGACATGAAACTGCCGTGCCCGCCCGCGACCAACCCCCGCGAATCGCCGTAGGTGGGCAGGAACCAGTGGAACGACAGTGCTTGCTTACTCATGGCAACGATGCTGACCGGCGCATCCGATGAGGTCACGCATTGTGCTCACCGTGCGCACAACTCCCACCCGCCGCACGGAACTAGACGTAACCATGCGAAACACGTAACCTCGTGGCAGGCTCGGGCGACGGTGCCCGGGCGGCGACGACCCTACGAAACGAGTTTCCTCAATGACGCGGCATGTCGACGTACTGATCATCGGCGCTGGCCTGTCCGGAATCGGCACGGCCTGTCACCTCATTCGCGAGCAGACCGGACGCAGCTACGCGATCCTCGAGCGCCGCGAGAACATCGGTGGCACCTGGGACCTGTTCAAGTACCCCGGCATCCGCTCCGACTCCGACATGCTCACCTTCGGCTTCGGCTTCCGCCCCTGGATCGGCACCAAGGTGCTGGCCGACGGCGCGAGCATCCGTCAGTACGTCGAGGACACCGCCAAGGAATACGGCGTCACCGACCACATCACCTTCGGCCGCAAGGTCGTGCACCTGGCCTTCGACCGCGACGCCGCGCAGTGGACCGTCACCGCCCTGATCGAGGCCACCGGTGAGACCGAGACCTGGACCGCGAACTTCGTCGTCGGCGCCAGCGGCTACTACAACTACGACAAGGGCTACCGGCCCGAGTTCCCCGGCGAGGCCGACTTCCAGGGACAGATCGTGCACCCGCAGCACTGGCCCGAGGACCTCGACTACACCGGTAAGAAGGTCGTTGTCATCGGTTCCGGCGCCACCGCCATCACGCTGATCCCGTCGATGGCAGACAAGGCCGCCCACGTCACCATGCTGCAGCGTTCGCCCACCTGGATCCAGGCGCTGCCGTCGGACGACCCGGTCGCCATCGGGTTCAAGAAGACCCGGGTGCCCGATTCGATCGCCTACAAGATCGGCCGCGCCCGCAACATCGCCCTGCAGCGCGCCAGCTTCCAGCTCTCGCGGACCAACCCCGAGCTGGCCAAGAAGCTGATGCTGGCCCAGGTGCGCCTGCAGCTCGGCAACAAGGTCGATCTGCGCCACTTCACCCCCAGCTACAACCCGTGGGATCAGCGCCTGTGCGTGGTCCCCAATGGTGACCTGTTCAAGGTGCTCAAGAGCGGCAAGGCCGACATCGTCACCGACCGCATCGCGAAGTTCACCGAGAAGGGCATCCTGACCGAGTCGGGCCAGGAGCTCGAGGCCGACATCATCGTCACCGCCACCGGTCTCAACGTCCAGATCCTCGGCGGTGCGACCATGAGCATCGACGGCAACCCGGTGAAGATGAACGAGACGGTCGCCTACAAGAGCGTCCTGTATTCAGACATCCCGAACTTCCTGATGATCATCGGCTACACCAACGCCTCCTGGACGCTGAAGGCCGACCTGGCCGCCGCCTACCTGTGCCGGGTGCTCAACATCATGCGCGACCGGGGCTACAGCACCTTCGAGGTGCACGCCGATCCGGAGGACTACGCCGACGAGTCGCTGATGGGTGGCGCCCTCACCTCGGGCTACATCCAGCGCGGCAACGGTGAGATGCCGCGCCAGGGCAAGCGTGGTGCCTGGAAGCTGGTGAACAACTACTACCGCGACCGCACGCTCATGCACAAGGCGCCCATCGAGGACGGTGTGCTGCGGTTCAGCAAGACCCGCTCGGCCGCCCGACCCGACGAGCAGGTCGCCAGCGCCTGACCGGCCGAACACACGGGCCCGTCGCACCGGAAGGTGCGGCGGGCCCGTCGCTTTTCCCTGGTGAATCGGGTTGCGCGAGCGCCTTTCCCGCGCGCGGGCGAATTATCCGCGGCTCCCGTAGGATCGCGATCGAAGACACCGCCCGGGGAGAAGTGAGGAGGACGGTGTGGGATCTCGCCTACCGGCGACCATCCGTGACGCGGGGACGTGGTTGCGGCGGTTCGCCGCGACGACACCGGGGGTTATCGGGGTTGTCCTCGTCCTCACCACCCTGGCCTGTCTGATCGCGGGATCGACTGCGGGACAACAGCTCGACGCCAAGATCGTCCGCTCCGAGCAGGTGCTCGATCGCACCGAACCGCTGGCCTTCGCCGCGCAGAGCCTCTACGTGTCGCTCTCGGCCGCCGACGCGGGCGCCGCCACCGCGTTCCTGTCCGGCGGCATCGAATCACCGCAGGTGCGCGACACCTACGAGCAGGCGCTCGCCGAGGCCGCCGCCGCCCTCGCCGAGGCGACGGCAGGCGCCACCGACACCAAGACCAGGGCGATCGTGGCCCGCATCGCCGCCGACCTGCCCACCTACACCGGGCTGGTGGAAACCGCGCGCGCCAACAACCGCCAGGGCTTCCCGGTCGGCTCGGCCTATCTGCGGCAGGCCTCCGACCTCATGCAGAACTCCCTGCTGCCGCACGCCGAGCAGCTCAACGAGGCCCGCTTCGCCGCCGTTCGTGACGATCAGCAGCGCATCGGCGCCCTGCCGCTGACGTCGATCCTGTTGCTGCTGCTGGTGTTGCTCGCCTGCGCGGTGGCCTCGGTGATCCTGCTGCGCCGCACCAACCGCCTGGTGAACCCCGGTGTGGCCCTGGCGGCCGCGGCGGCCGCGCTCGCCCTGCTGTGGACTGTCGGCTCGACGCTCACCGCCGCCCAGCTGCTCGACACCGGCGACTCCGGTGCGGGCGCGCGGGTGGAGAACCTGGCGGGCGCGCGCATCCTCGCCCAGCAGGCACGCACCGACGAGACCCTCGCCCTCATCACCCGGGGCGACATCACCGCACCCGAGGCCGCCTTCCGCACCCACACCGCCGACCTGGAACAGCGCCTGGCCGCCGCCGGTGCCGCCGACTCCGATGCCGCACGCGCGCTGACGAATTGGAACGCCGGACACAACGCGCAGCGCACCGCCTACGAGAAGGCCGACTTCACCGGCGCGGTCACCCAGGCCATCGGTACCGGCCCCGAGAGCTCGGCCACGAGCTTCACCCGCCTCGACAGCGAACTGCGCGACGCCCTCGCCCAGGCACGCACCGATCTGCGTGACGGCGTCGACGACGCGCGAACGGCCTTGACGCTGAGCCCCTTCGGCACCCTGCTCCTGCTGCTCGCCGCGGCCGGTGCGGTGGTCACGGGCCTGTGGCCACGGTTGAAGGAGTTCCTGTGAGCATTCGTCGTTCCCGGTTCGCGCTGTTTCTCGCCGCGACCGCCGTCCTGCTCGCGGGCTGCGGTGACGCGCCCGCCCCGTCGTCGATCGAGGCCACGGCCGTCGCACCACCGCTGCCGGGCGCCGAGGCGATCACCTCGGCACCGACCGCCGAGGGCACCGGATCCTGCGATACCGAGGCCACCTTGGCGCCGCGTGCCCAGCCGCGACCGGGGGCGATGCCCGCCGGATCGGCGATGGCCGCCATCGTCGCCAACGGCAGGCTGCGGGTGGGCGTCGACCAGAACACCTACATGTTCGGGTTCCGCAATCCGTCCACCGGGCGGCTCGAGGGTTTCGACATCGACCTGGCCCGCGAGATCGCCCGCGATCTGTTCGGCGACCCCGACCGCATCGAGTTGCGCTCGGTGACCGCCGCCGACCGCATCCAGTTGCTGCAGGAGCGCAAGGTCGACATGATCGTGCGCACCTTCTCCGCCACCTGCGAACGCCGCCGCGACGTCGACTTCTCCAGCGTGTACTACCGTGCGGCCCAACGCTTCGCGGCACCGCGCGGCGCCGGCATCGCCTCCGGTGCCGACCTGGCGGGCAAACGGGTGTGCGTCACCAAGGGCACCACCGCGGCCGCGCCGCTGTTCACCCTGCCGACCCCGCCGACGGTGCTCGGCGTGACCAACTGGACCGACTGCCTCGTCGCGCTGCAGCAGGGCACCGTCGACGCGATCAGCGGTGACGAACCGATCCTGTCCGGTCTGGTCGCCCAGGACCGCAACCTCGAACTCGTCGGTGCGCCCATCGGTTCGGGGGCCTACGCGGTCGGTGTGCCCAAGGGCAGCGACGAATTGGTGCGTTTCGTCAACGGCGTGCTCGAACGGATCAGCGGCGACGGCACCTGGGAACGGATCTACGCCCAGCATCTGTCGGCGCTCGGCCCCTCACCCGGCGCACCCGCGCCCAGGTACGCCGGATGAGTTCGCCGATACTCGGCACCGCCGAGATCGATCGTGAACTGGCCGGGCGCACCGCGGAATTGGCGACTGTGAGCAGTACCCTGCTCGAGCTGGACCGGCACCCCGGCATCGCCCTGGTGCGCCGCTACCCGCCGGAGGGGGAGACCGCGCGCCGATGGGCGCCGGTGGAGAAGGCGCTCGGCGAGCTCTTCGACGACCTCGCCCGCGTGCGCGCCATCCTCACCGAGGCCGAGACGGTGCGTGGGCGCGGCCGGATCGATGATCGTGCCCGCGCCCGGCTCACCGACCTGCTGCGGGGGCGTCCGCACGAAATCGCCCGCGTGCCGGTGCCGTTGGCGCAGCGCGGGCTCACCGGGCCGAGCGAAACCGTGGTGACGGTCGGGATCGCCGACTGCCTCGACCGCATGCGCGCCGCCTTCGCGTTCGTCGCGCCGTTCGCCGAGGAGGTCGAGGCCGTCGACCGGCAGGTACTCGGCGCCCTCGCGCCCTTGCAGCAGCGGGTGGAGCAGGCCAACGGCGCCTTGGCCGCCGCCACCGAACCCCTGGCCGCCCTGCTCCGCCGCGCGGGCACCGATCCGCTCGGCTTCGCGCCGGGTGAGATCGCCGCGGCACTGGCCTCGCTCACCGAGCTGATCGAGACCGAAACCGCCCGCAATGCCGAATACCTTTCGGTGGCAACCGATCTCCCTGCGTCCGTTGCGGCGCTGCGGGCCCGGCTCATCGACCTCGCCGACGCACAGCGTCGCGCCGACGACACCGCCGCCCGCGCCGAACGCAAGGTTCACACCGGACCGCTGCCGCCAGGTGGCGCGCCGGCGGCGACCTTGCTGGCCGAGCTGTCGACCCTCGGCGACGAACCGACCCGCTCGACCGTCGAACACCTCCTCGCCCTGCGCGTACGTGCCGACGCCGCGGCCGACAAGACCGCGCGCCGAACGGAATTGGCACAGGGTCTGCTCGATCGGCGGGCCGAACTGCAGGGCAGGCTCGCCGCCTACCGTGCCAAGGCCTCGCGCCTGGGTGTGGCCGAGGAACGCGATGTGCTCGCCGCCGACCGCATCGCCGCCGGCCTGCTCACGCGCACACCGTGCGATCTGGCCGCCGTCACCCGGGCGGTCGCCGACTATCGTTCGATCATCGGGGAGAAAGCGGGGCGGACAGCATGATCTGTAGTGAACCGGGTTGCGGCGGTGTGATCGAGGACGGCTACTGCGCCGTCTGCGGCACCGCGCCCGTGGCGGTCGCCGTCCACGGCGCCGCGCCGACCTCGCCCCGGCGCTCGGGCCACACCACGGCCGTCCGGCGAACACCTGCCCCGACAGGCGGCACCTCGACCGGTGCCGCCCCGAAGGTGGCCGCGCCGGGACTCTGCGCCGAAACAGGCTGCGACGGAACGATCGTCGACGGCTACTGCGACACCTGCGGCACCGCGCCCGCCCCGCTCAGCGCCCCCGTGCACAGCCCGTCGGCGGCGACCATCAGCGCCAACCGCACCTCGAGCCGTTCGGTGCGCACCCGCTCGGGCTCGGCCCGATCGACGGCGCGCGGCCGGCTCGGCGCCGGACTGGTCGAGGTGCCGCCGGTACCGCGCGTGGATCCCGCGTCGGCCGTGCTCACCGACCCCAAGGTCCCCGAATCCGACCGCTACTGCGGCCGATGCGACAAACCGGTCGGCCGGACCAACGACGGAATCCCGGGACGCACCAGCGGTTTCTGCCCGCACTGCGGTACCCGCTACTCGTTCGTGCCGCGCCTGCAACCCGGCGACCTGGTCGGCGGACAGTACAAGGTCGAAGGCGCCCTCGCGCACGGCGGGCTCGGCTGGATCTACCTGGCCACCGACATCCGCGTCAACGACCGCTGGGTGGTGCTCAAGGGCCTCATCGACACCGGCGACAGCGACGCGCAGGCCGCCGCCCTGGCCGAACGGCGCTTCCTCGCCGAGGTGGACCACCCCAATATCGTCAAGATCCACAACTTCACCGAGCACGCCGACGCCGACGGCGAACCGGTGGGCTACATCGTGATGGCCTATGTGGGCGGCACCTCGCTCAAACAGATCCTGCGCGACTACCGCGCCGCGCACAACGCCTACCTGCCGCCGGCCAGGGCCATCGCCTATGTGCTGGAAATGCTGCCCGCCCTCGGCTATCTGCACGCGCGCGGCTGGGCCTACTGCGATTTCAAACCCGACAACGTGATGCAGACCGAGGAACGCCTCGAACTCATCGACCTCGGCGCCGTGATCGCCATGGACGACACCACGTCCCCGATCTACGGCACCCTGGGCTACCAGGCCCCCGAGATCGCCGAAACGGGCCCGACCGTGGCCACCGAGATCTACACGGCCGGCCGAACCCTCGCGGTGCTGATGATGCGGGTGCCCTCGGTGGACGGCCGCCTCGGACCGCTGCCGACGCCCGACACCGAAGCGCTGCTGGCCCGCCACGATTCGCTGTACCGGTTCCTGCTGCGCGCCACCGACCCCGATCCGCTGGCCCGCTTCGCCTCGACGAGCGAGATGGCCGACCAGCTCACCGGTGTGCTGCGCGAGGTCCTCGCCGCCGAGGACGGTGTACCGCGCCCCGGCATGTCGGCCGCCTTCGGTCCTGCCCGCGCCGTCTTCGGAATCGAAAGCGCCACACCGGAACCCGCCGCGGTCGTCGCCGCCCTGCCCGCGCCGCTCGTCGACCCGGGCGACAGCGGCGCCGCGCTGCTGGCCACCACCGACGCCGCGACCCCCGCCGAACTCGAGCAGGCACTCACCGCGGGCCTGCGCGCGGTGGTGACCGGCGCCGGGGAATCGGTGGAGATCCCGTTGCGCCTCGTGCGCGCCGAACTCGAGGCGGGCGACGCCGACGCCGCCCTCGCCCGGCTCGCCGGGCTGGAGCTGGATTTCGACTGGCGCACGGTGTGGTACCGCGCTCAGGCCGCCCTGCTGAAGGGCGACTACGGCAGTGCCGCAGCCGATTTCGAGGCCGTCTACGCGGCGCTGCCCGGCGAACCCGCGCCCAAGCTCGCCCTGGCCGTGGCGCTGGAGCACGGCGACCGGCCACGCGAGGCGCTCGCCCTCTATGACCTGGTCTGGTGCACGGACCACACCTATCTGTCGGCGGCCTTCGGCGCCGCCCGGTTGCGCCGCGCCGACGGCGACCGCGCCGGTGCGTTGCGGGTACTCGACCAGGTCGAACGCACCTCGTCGATGTACACCGAGGCCCGCGTGCGTGCCGTGGAGACGCTGCTGGCCGAACGTGGTCCGGCCGAACTGGACGAAGCCGCGTTGCGCGAGGCGGGGGAGCGGGTCGAGCACTTGCGCCTCGACTCGCGTGCGCGCACCGCGCGGGTGCGCATGCACGTGCTCGAGGCGGCACTGAACTGGATCCGGTCGGGACAGCGGCCGAGTGCACCAGGCAAGCTGTTGGATGTGGAATTCACCGAAGTGGGAGTGCGGACGGGGTTGGAACGATGCTTGCGGACATTGGCGCGCGAAGCCGACGACATGTGGACCCGCTTCGTGCTGGTGGATCAGGCCAACAACGTGCGCCCCAGGACCACGCTGTGACCGCCCCGGGCTGCCCGGACTGCGCGGGCGCGGCCAGGGCGGGATACCGGTACTGCGAGAGCTGCGGTCGCGAACTCGGAGTGCGCAAGGCGGCCCTGCCGGTGCACGACCCGGTCACGGTGCCGCAGTGCCCCACCTGCGGGGAACGGCGCTACGAGGCCGGGCTGTGCGTGGTGTGCCGCACCCCGAAGCCGGTTCCGGACCGCTTCGAGGAAGACCTCGGCCCGGTGTACATCCTCACCGATCGCGGAATCAGCCACTCCCGCAACGAGGACGCGGTCGCCGCCGCCGTGCGCGACGGTGACGGTGTCCGGGTGATCGTCGTCAGCGACGGCGTCTCGACCTCCCAGGACCCCCAGGCCGCCTCCGGCACCGCCGCCCGCACCGGCGTCGACGCGGTGCTTGCCGCGCTCGCCGACGGCCGCCCCGCCCCCGACGCCGTGATGGCCGGACTGGCCACCGCCGTCGCCGCGGTGCGCGGCATGTCACGCACCCCCGAATACGCGCCCTCGTGCACCTACGTCTCGGCGATCCTGCGCGACACCCCCGAGGGCACCGAGATCACCGTCGCCAATGTCGGTGACAGCCGGGCATTCTGGCTCGCCGCGGGCGATCCGACGGCGTCGCGCAGGCTCAGCGTCGACGACTCCTGGGCCCAGGCCCTCGTCGACGCGGGCGCCATGGACGAGGAAGCCGCCATGCGCGACCCGCGCGCGCACACCCTGCTGCGCTGGCTCGGCGCCGACGGCGGCGAGGCGCCCTGGTCGGCGAACTGCCTGCAGAGCATGCTCGTCACCGAACCCGGCACCCTGCTGTTGTGCACCGACGGGCTGTGGAACTACCTGCCCGATCCGGTCGCGCTGGCCGGGTTCACCGTCGAGACCACCCCGCAGGCCGCGGCGCGCGCCCTGGCCGACTTCGCGCTCGACAGCGGCGGCAGCGACAACATCACGGTCGCGCTCGCCCCCGTGCCCGCGCGCGCCGCTGTACCCGATCCAGGAGTGTCATGAGTTCCCCTGATATCGCAGGCCTTTCGGTCGCCGTCGACCAGAACGAATTCCTCGCCGAGGGTGCGAGCGTGGTGGACGCGGTGCTCACCGTCGCCACCGGCCCCGAACTGGCCGCCGTCGCCACCCCGCCGCCCCGGCTCGAGATCCTGATCATCGACTGCTCCGGCTCGATGGGGCACAAGCGCAAGTTCGAGAACGCGCGCACCGCCACCCGCGCCGCGCTCGACGAGATCCCCGACGGCACCGCCTTCGCCATCATCGAGGGCACCGAGTCCGCGCGGATGATCTACCCCACCGGCGCGCTGTCGGCGCCCGCCGACCACACCCACCGCACCGCCGCCAAGCGGGCCCTCGACCGGTTGCGGCCCGACGGCGGCACCGCCATGGGGTCCTGGCTCGCCCTTGCCCGCCAGGTCGCCGCCGGGCACCCGGGTGCCCAGGCGCACGCCATCCTGCTCACCGACGGCAAGAACGAACACGAGACCCCCGAGCAGCTGGCCACCGAACTCGACCGCGCCGAAGGACTTTTCGTCTGCGACTGCCGTGGTGTCGGCGCCGACTGGGCGGCGGCCGATCTGCACAAGATCTCCTCGAAGCTGTCCGGCGGCGCCGATATCGTCGCCGATCCCAAGGACCTGGCGGCCGATTTCGCCGCCATGATGCGCTCGTCGGCGGCCCGGGTGATCCCGGAACTCACCCTGCGCGTGTGGACTCCGGCCGGCGCGCGGGTGCGCATGGTCAAGCAGGTCGCACCCGTGCTGGAGGACCTCACCGGGCGCCGTACCGATTCCGGTGCGCAGGTGGGGGACTACCCGCTGTCGTCGTGGGCGGCCGAGGAACGCGAATACCATCTGCAGATCGAACTGGAACCGGCCGCGCCCGGGCGGGAGAAGCTCGCGGCCCGCCTCAGCGTGCTCGCGGGTGAGGACGTGCTCGGTCAGGGGCTGGTCCGCGCGGTGTGGACCACCGACTCCACGCTGTCGACCAGGATCAGCACCCGCGTCGCCCACTACACCGGCCAGGTCGAACTCGCCCAGGCCGTTCAGGAGGGTCTCGCCGCCCGCCGCGAGGGCGACTTGTCCACGGCCACCGCGAAATTGCGCCGCGCGGTGGAACTGGCCGCCGCCTCGGGACACGAGTCGACCGCCAAACTGCTTCGCACCGTTGTCGAGGTCGACGAGAAGGACGGAACGGTGAAGCTGCGCGGTCAGGTCGCGGCCGCCGACGAACTCGCACTCGACATCCGCTCCACCAAGACCACCCGATTGCGGTCGGAGGGTTCCTGACATGGCGGTGTGCGCGGACGGTCACCAGACGCAGGCCACCGACTACTGCGATGTGTGCGGGTCGGCGCTCACCGGTGTCCCGGCAGCCGATCCGGCCGATCTGCGCCTGTGCCCCGCGTGTTCGGTGCCGACCAGCGGACGCTTCTGCGAGAACTGCGGATACGACTCGGCCCTGCCCGCCCCGCCGCCACCGCGCACGGACTCACCCGCCGCCGATCTGCGCGGTACCGCCGATGCGCGCGAAACCGTCTGGGTGGCCAGGGTCTTCGCCGACCGCGAGTTCTACGACCGGGTGCAGGCCCGCAAAGGTCCCGACGCCGACCGGGTGGCCTTCCCCGGTTTCTACCCCGAACGCCGGATCGAGTTGCGCGGCAGCGAGTTCCTGATCGGCAAACGCTCGGCCTCGCAGGGCATCGTGCCCGAGATCGACCTGGGTATCGCCCCGGCCGACCCGGGTGTGTCGCGTGCGCACGCCCTGCTGCGCGTCGGGACCGACGGCTCGCTCACCGTCACCGACCTCGGTTCGACCAACGGGACCAGCCTCGACGGCACCGAGACACCGCTGTCGCCACAGGTTCCGCTGCCGTTGCGGGCGGGTAGCCGCCTGCACGTCGGCGGCTGGACGACCATAACCATCGATACCCTGTCGTAGACGGGAACATCGAGCGAACCGTAGGGTCGGGGCCATGACGAAGTTCGACGGGAAGACCTGTTTGATCACCGGCGCCGCCAGCGGTCTCGGCCGGGCAACCGCCTTCGCGGCCGCCGCCAAGGGCGCGTCGCTGGTGCTCACCGACATCACCGCCGACACGCTGGCCACCACCGCCGAGGAACTGCGCGCCGCCGGTGCCACCGTGCACCTGGCCCATCCCGCCGATGTGAGCGACCATTCGGCCGTCGTCGGGCTGGCCGCGCACACCTTCGACGCCGTCGGGCACGTCGACATCGTGATGAACGTGGCGGGCATCGCCACCTGGGGCACCGTCGACAAACTCACCCATCAGCAGTGGCGGCGCACCATCGACATCAACCTCATGGGCCCCATCCACGTCATCGAGGAGTTCCTGCCGCCGATGATCGCCGCGCGGCGTGGCGGTCATCTGGTGAACGTGTCCTCGGCGGCCGGACTGTTCGGGTTGCCGTGGCACGCGCCCTACAGCGCCACGAAGTTCGGGCTACGCGGTGTGTCGGAGGTGCTGCGGTTCGACCTACGCAGGCACAAGATCGGCGTCAGCCTCGTACTTCCCGGGGCGATGGCCACCCCGATGGTCGACAGCGTCGACATCGCGGGCGTCGACCGCGACAACGCCGCGCTGCGCAAGGCCATCGGCCTGTTCCTGCGCCATGCCGTCACGCCGGAACAGGCCGCCGACGCGGTGATCCGCGGTGTGGAACGCAACCGCTACTGGGTCTACACCTCCCGCGACATCCACCTCGCCCACTGGGGCCAGCGCTACGTCCCGTACGGCTACACGCTGGCCATGCGCGGCCTCAACGCCGCGATGACCAACTACGCCACCAAGAACGAACTGGTGCGCTGAGCACGCTCACACCAGGTCCGACGGGTCGGTGTTGGCACCGCACAGGATGACGCAGACCCGCTCGCCCTCGGCGGGCCGGTAGGCAGCACCGGAACCGGTGTCGCGCAGCGCCGCCAGCGCGGTCGCGGCACCGTTCTCCACGGCGATCCGGTGCTCGTCCCAGAGCTGTCGGCGCGCGGCGCGAATCGCCTCGTCCGCGACCAGCACCGACACCACGTCGGGGTGCTGGGCGGCGGCCAGCGCCATCTCCGACACGTTCGGTGCGCCGAGCGAATCGGCGGCGATCGAGTCGACGCTCACCTGCACCGGACGGCCCGCCTCGAGCGCGGCGTTCAGCGAGCGGCAGCCCACCGGTTCCACCGCGACGGTGCGGATGCCGAAATGCTGTGCGGCGACCGCGGTTCCGGTGAACAGTCCACCGCCGCCCACCGCGACGACCACCGTATCCAGATCGGGCACGCGCTGCTGGATCTCCCGCATCAGGGTGCCCGCGCCCGCCGCTATGAGCGGGTGATCGTAGGCGTGCGAGAACAGCGCCCCGGTGTCCGCCGCGAACTCCTGGCACGCGGCAAGCGCCTGCTTGTACTCGGGACCGATCAGTCGTACATCGGCGCCCAAGTCACGAAGTCGACGGATTTTGACCGGCGGCGCCGATTCGGGCAGAAACACGGTCGCCGGCACCCCCGCTTCCCGCGCCGACCACGCGCACGCGAGTCCCGCATTGCCGCCTGAGGCGATCGTCACACCGGCGGCGGGCAACTCCCCGGCGGCGCGCAGGAAGTTCTGCGCGCCACGCGCCTTGAAAGTCCCGGTGAACTGCAAGAACTCCAGTGCGAACCAGAGCGGGGAATCCCCAGGTCCAGCGGGTGCAACCGTCACCGGGCGAACCCGGCCCTCGATCCGCGCGGCGGCGGCCTCGATGTCGTCGAAAGTGGGCATCACCCCGTCGACTATGCCACCGCGCGCGGCAGCCCGGCCGACCTTGAAACCGTGCAAATCGGGCACGAATTGTTACGGCGGGTTTACGCGACGAGCGCTCTGGGTAAGTAACGGATTGGTAACAAGCTCGAAAGCGGGATGTCGTGTCGGACTGGGGACGCGAATTCCCCAGGTGTACCGGCCGCACGCACGAGCGTGTCAGCAAAGGAAGTGCACATGAGCGAGCATTGGCAGAACACAGCCGCATCGGCGGTCACGGTCGCGCCGGGCGGCAGCGAGGTGCGAGGATGACCGCCAACTTGATGATCGTCGACGACGATGTGCAGATGCGGGGCGATCTGCGCCGCGCGATGGAAGACGAGGGCTACGCCGTGGCCGAGGCGGGTGTCCCCGAGGACGCCCTCGACCGGCTGCGCAACGACGGACCGCCCGATCTGATGATCGTGGACCTGATGCGCGGGGCCACCGACGGCTTCGACTGCATCCGCGAGATCCGCCGCGACCACGACGTGCCGATCATCGTGATCAGCACCAGATACGACACCCACGACGTGGTCGCGGCCCTGGAAGCCGGTGCCGACGACTTCGTCAGCAAGCCGTTCGAGATCAAGGAGATCACCGCCCGGATGCGCGCCCTGCGCCGCCGCGCCAGGATCGCCGCCGAACGCGATGCCACTCCCGAAGTGGTCCTCGACGACGACCCGGTGCGTCCCCTTGTCCTCGCGGCCGACGCGGGCGCGGTGCGCCGTGGCAGCGAGGAACTGCACCTCACGGTCACCGAGTTCCGGTTGCTGTGCGAACTCGCCGAGACCCCCGGCCGCGTGCTCAGCCGCGCGGTGCTGCTCGAAAGAGTCTGGGATCAAGGCTTTTTCGGTGACGAACGCATCGTCGACGTCCACGTGCGCCGGTTGCGCACCAAGATCGAGCGTGACGCCTCGGATCCGCGCATCGTGGTGACCGTGCGCGGGCTGGGTTACCGGCTGGATATCCAGCCGCAGTAAACGATTCGTCATACAACCGCAAAGAGCTCGACACAAAGACCGTAAAGTCTCTTAGTCAAGGTGGAATGTATGCCGAGTCCGACTATGTCCATGGAGCCGACCGATACCGCGACGGCTCGAGGTTCGGAAATTATTCTCAGACACCCGAGATTGGGTGACGGTGCCCAATTGTGGCGCATCGCGCGCGATTCCCGCGTACTCGACGTGAATACGAGCTACGCCTATCTGCTGTGGTGCCGGGATTTCGAGGCGACCTCCATGGTCGTCGAATGTGGCGGGCAGGCAGTGGGATTCGTGATCGGGTATGTTCGTCCCGATGCGCCGGACACGCTTTTCGTCTGGCAGATCGCCGTCGACGCCGAATTCCGCGGCCGGGGTTTGGCCGCGAAACTCCTGCACGCCCTGCTCGATTCCGTGGCACCCGCCGGGATCAACACCCTGGAAACGACGATCTCCCCCGATAATTCCGCTTCCCAGGCGTTGTTCTCCGCGGTGGCCCGCGAACGTGGCGCGCAATTGCGTACCGAGGAACTATTCGAAGCACATCATTTTCCAGATTCCCACGAAGCCGAGCACCTCTACATTATTTCGCCCGCTCAGCGCCAGGAGGCATGATCATGATCACGACCACCGACACCAGCATTTTCGAAGCGATGGAATCGAATGTGCGTGGCTACTGCCGCGACTGGCCCGCCGTGTTCACCACCGCCGAAGGTGCCTGGATCCGCGATGAGCAGGGCCGCGACTATCTCGACTTCTTCGCGGGCGCAGGCGCGCTGAACTACGGCCACAACAACCCGGTGCTCAAGAAGGCGCTGCTGGAATACATCGGCAGCAACGGCATCACCCACGGTCTGGACATGTCGACCGTGGCCAAGCGTGAACTGCTCGAGACCATCCGCGAAACCCTGCTCACCCCGCGCGGGCTCGACTACAAGGTGCAGTTCCCCGGCCCCACGGGCGCCAACGCGGTCGAGGCGGCGCTGAAGCTGGCCCGCAAGGTCACCGGCCGCAAGACGATCCTGAGCTTCACCAACGCCTTCCACGGCATGACGCTCGGCGCGCTGTCGGTCACCGGCAACGCGGCCAAGCGGGCGGGCGCCGGTGTGCCGCTCGAGCACGCCACCCCGATGCCCTACGACGGCTACTTCGACAACACCATCGAGGACTTCGGCTGGATGCAGCGGGTGCTCGACGACAGCTCCTCGGGTTTCGACCGCCCCGCCGCGGTGATCGTAGAGACCGTGCAGGGTGAGGGCGGTGTGAACCTGGCCCGCGCCGAGTGGCTGCGCCACCTGGCCGGCCTGTGCGCCGCGCGCGACATCCTGCTCATCGTCGACGACGTGCAGATGGGCTGCGGCCGCACCGGCCCGTTCTTCTCCTTCGAGATCGCGGGCATCACCCCCGACATCGTCACCCTGTCCAAGTCGATCGGTGGCTACGGCCTGCCGATGGCACTGGTGCTGCTCAAGCCCGAGCACGACCAGTGGGCTCCTGGTGAGCACAACGGCACCTTCCGCGGCAACAACCCCGCCTTCGTCACCGCGACCGCCGCGCTGCGCGAGTACTGGTCCGACGACAAGCTGGCCCGGCTCACCGCCGCCAACGGCGAGTACATCGGCCGCACGCTCTCGGCTGTGGCGCAGCGGCACGAGGGCATCACCACCCGCGGTCGCGGCATGGTGCACGGCATCGTGTTCGACGACCCGTCGCAGGCGGGCAAGGTGTGCCGTACCGCGTTCGAGCAGGGTCTGCTCGTGGAGACCTCGGGTTCGATGGACGAGGTCGTGAAGTTGTTGCCGCCGTTGACCTTGCGCAGCGACGAGCTCGATCGCGGTCTGTCGATCCTGTCCGACAGCATCGATACCGTGTGTGGCGGTGCCGCATGATCGTGCGCACCACCGCCGAGATCACCGGAACCGACCGCGATGTGGCCGGCCCGGGGTGGCGAAGCAAACGGATCGTGCTCGCCGGCGACAAGGTCGGGTTCTCGTTCCACGAGACCACGATCGAGGCCGGCACCGTGCACCGGTTCCACTACCAAAACCATGTGGAAGCGGTGTGGCTGGTCGAGGGCGAGGGTGAACTGCTCGACCTCGAGGACCAGACCGTCTATCCGCTCGGTCCCGGGTCGATGTACCTGCTCGACGGTCATGAACGTCATCAGGTCACCGCCCGCACCACGCTGCGGATGTTGTGTGTGTTCAATCCGCCGGTCACCGGCCGCGAGGTACACGACGAGAACGGGGTGTATCCGCTGATTATCGAGGAGGATGCCAGTGTCTGATCGGTCCGACCGCTACCCCACGCGGTTGTCCGAGCCCGCCCCCCACATCGAGCGCACCGATCCGACGGTGTGGGGGCAGGTGAGTACACCCGAGCTGGCCGAGTTCGACGCGAACGGTTTCGCGACGATCCCGGATCTGCTCAGTGCGGACGAGGTGGCGGCTTTCGGGGCCGAGATAGGGCACCTGGCGGCCGACCCGGTGCTCTACGGCGACGAGCGAGTGATCGTGGAACCCGTTGCCGGACAGGTTCGTTCGGTGTTCCAGGTGCACCGGCTGAGCAAGCCGATCGCGGAACTGCTCGCCGAGTCGCGCATCGTCGGGCTCGCCGAGCAGATCCTCGGTTCGCCGGTGTATCTGCATCAGAGCCGGGTGAACTACATGCCGGGTTTCGGTGGCAGCGGCTTCGGCTGGCACTCCGATTTCGAGACCTGGCATGCCGAGGACGGGATGCCGACCCCGCGCGCGGTGAGTCTGTCGATCGCGTTGACCGACAACTACCCGTTCAACGGGTCGCTGATGGTGATGCCGGGCTCGCATCGCACGTTCGTGCCGTGCCTGGGTGAGACGCCGGAGGGTCATTATCGGGAGTCGTTGCGCGAGCAGCGCATCGGCATCCCGACCAACGACGACATCACCTTCCTCGCCGCGCGCTACGGGATCACCCAGTTCACCGGCAAGGCAGGCTCGGCGCTGCTGTTCGATTCCAACCTGATGCACGGGTCGTCGAACAACATCACGCCGTATGCCAGGTCGAACATCTTCCTGGTGTTCAACAGTGTCGAGAACGCACTGGTCGAGCCGTTCGCGGCGCCGCAGCGCAGGCCGGAGCACATCGCCGCACGTGATTTCACGCCCGTGCGGTCGTTATCCGCCGAGCGGCACCTGGTGGATCAGGTGCGCTGAGGCAGCTCGGCCAGGCAGGCCGCGGCCCGGGGATCCTCGTGGGCCGCGGCCTGCCACCAGGTGCGGGCGGCGCCGATATCGCCCACGTGCAGGGCGAGCAGGCCCAGGTCGTAGGCGGCGGCGCTGTTTCCGGCCTCGGCGGCTTGGGCCCAGAGCACACGAGCCGAGTCGTGTTCTCCCCGTGCGAACATGGCCGAGCCCAGGTCGTGCAGCGCGCGTCCGACATTCTGCTCCGCGTATGGCTGCGCGGTCGGTTCGGCGGCGACGACCGGCTGGACACGCGCGGTCGGCTTGGCGTACAGGGGCGGCTCAGCCCGCACGAGTGGCTGGGCGCCGACCCGCGGCAGCTGATCGGTCGGTGCGGGGTCCGCGTCGGCCCGGGTGAGTTCGACGACGAGTTCGTTGAAGTCGGGGGTACCCGGGCCGGTGCTGCACCAGAGCGTCGACGCACCGTCGGGCAGCAGGTCGACGACCATGCCGTAGTTGCCGGTCCACGACTGCTGCGGACCCGCACCGGCCACCCAGACGGGCGTGAGGGTGAACAGGGCCTCGGGCGCCTCGGCGGTGACGGTGATGTCGATGCCCGCCGCGAGCGCGTCGGACCAGATGTCCACGCCGCCTAGGGTTCGCCCGCCGAGATTCACGTGGCCGTCTGTGACGGTGAGCCCGAGACCCAATCCGGATACGTCGGCGGGCGGCATCACCGACAGCGCGCGCAGTCGTAGCGCGGTCGTCCCGGTGGGTAGTGCCTCGGTGTACATCGGGTACACGTCGGCACCGCACCAGTCGATGGGATCGGCCCCGGTGTAGCGGTGCTCGAGCGGCACGTCACCGGGGCGCTGTGCGCCAGGACGATTCATCGGTGCAGCCCACCCTTTCCGACGTAGTACCCCCTGCATCGGTCGCGCGCTACACCGTACCCGCGTCCCACCCCGAACGCGGGCTGATTCATGACACGGAATCGGTCATCTCACCTCCTCGTGATCTACCTGCGCCTCGCCGATCCGGTACCCACCGCTGCGCGGCTCACCGGATGATCTCGGCCCGGGCTCGCTCGTTCGGCGTGGCGATGTCCCAGAACCGGACGGTGCCCCGCGCCTCGCGGTAGTCGCCGGTGCCACCGGAGATCGCCATGTCGAGCGGGCTCGTCCCGCGTCTCCACAGCGACTGCATGGTGATCGAGCCGTTGCCGAGCTCCATCGTGATCGAGCACTGCATGGTGGCGTTGCCGCCGTCGATACGGAGGGTCTGACAGGTGCCGCCACCGTGGCCGACCGCGCGTCCGTCTTGGATCGCGTCGCCGGAGTAGACATCCATGTCGCCCAGGCTGGGCCCCGCCGGGCCGAGGTCGATCGCCTCGTACCGGATGTTCTGCACGCGCAGCTCGAGGACCTCGACCTGACCGGGCGGGTCGGCCGTCTCGGTCTCCGCCGTGCCGCAGCCACCGGCCACGGCGCCGATGAGCGTCATCGCGACGAGGCACTGACCGGCTTTGCCGAAACGGTTCTCGCTGAAGGGCATTCGTTCTTCCTGTCTGTCAGTTCGGGTTGCGGATGGCGTGGATGTCGGTGGTCACGATGACGGGACTCCCCGCGCCGGGGCCGCGGGAGCCTCGGGCCGGGTGCCGCCCTTGGGCCAGACCACGGAACCGGGCTTGCGCGCTTCCCGGCGGATCTTCGCCACGCCGAGTCTGCAGGTCAGTTCCTTGATCGCGGCGCCCGCACGCCCGCCGATGTAGACGTTCACCGCAACGTCGTCCTTGCGCGCGAGCTGGCGGATCCCACGACGCCTGCCGAGACTCACGCACGCTCCCGAGAACGCCACGCTCAGCGGCGCGGGGGTGGTTCCGGCGAGACGGCTCAGCACGGTGTCCACCGCTTGCGCTCCGAGCGGTCCCGCGGCGTAGGAGCTCATCCGCAGTGGGTGTCCCGACGGCGCCGCGGCGTCTCCGGCCGCGACGATCCGGTCGTCGTCGAGGCTGGTCAGCGTTTCGTCGGTGAGCAGGCGCCCGAGGGCGTCGGTGCGTAGGCCGCTCGCGCGAGCCAGGTCCGGCACGCCGAAGCCGCTCGCCCAGATGGTGACCGCGCTCGGCCGCCGGACACCGTCGGCGAGGACCACCGCGTCAGGTTCGACCTCGGCCACCGTGGCGTTCTCTAGCACATCGACACCGTGGCGGGACAACCATTTGACGATGGACCGGCGCGCAAACGTGCTGAAGGTGGGCGCCGGCGCCGTACCGCAGATCAGCGTGACGCTGCGACCGCGCTCGGCCAGTTCGGCCGCGGCCTCGATGCCGGTCAGCCCGCCACCGACGACGGTGACCGGCGAGTCGAGCGGCAGCTCGTCGAGCCTGGTGCGCAGCCGGTGTGCGTCCTCGAATTCGGCAGGGGAGCAGGCGAACTCGTCCGCGCCGAGTACTGCCGCAGTGCCTCCGGTGCTGCCGACCGCATAGATCAGGTAGTCGTAGTCCAAGGTGGACCCGGAGGCCAGTGCCACGGTGCGAGTGGCGGTATCGATGCGGGCGGCACGGTCGACGACCAGCCGCACTTGCTCGGCGAGCAGCGTGCCGAAGTCGACCTCGACCCCACCCGTGCCCGCCACGTACTGGTGGAGCCGGACCCGGTCGACGAAGGTGGGGCGTGGGTTGATCAGCGTGATGTCGACATCGGGGCGCATCCGCAGCCGGTTGGCCGCGAGCGCCCCGGCGTAACCACCGCCGACCACGAGAACCTGCTTGCTCGGTGTGCTGTGTTCAGACATGCCTCCCGAGACACCGCCGCGCGCCGGAATGTGACACCGCGGAAGCGGTTGTGGCGCACGTCACTCGATTCAGACGGCTGCCGATTCGCCGATCTCCTCCTCGATCGCACGCTCGCTGACCGGCGCAGGGGCATGCCGCGCCTCGTACTTACCCGCGACGGCGACGAGCAGCACACCGACCGCCAGCCACACGAACAACCCGCCGAGGCGTGCGCTGAAACCGGCGCCACCGTCGAAGTACAGCAGGCTGCGCAGACCTTCGACGAAATCGGCACCGTTCCAGAACGAATGCGGCGCGCCGAAGAACCCGTTCTGCAGTTCCGGCCGGTAGACACCGCCGGAGGTGGTGAAGTTGAGCATCACGAAGAGGGTGATCAGGGCGAGCGTGGTCCAGCGCTTCAGGAAGGTGTGCAGGCCGATACCGATCAGGATGATGCCCGCGGAATACAGCCAGGCGATGCCGAACACGCTCGCGAAGTCGCTGTCGATCACCCCGAACACCGGCCCCGCCACCACGACTCCGATCAGGCTCACCACCAGGGCCGTCAGCACGCCGATCGCCGCGCGCACCCGCATCCGCAGCATCGCGCCCGCGGCGCCGATCACCGCGACACTGCCGTAGGAGCCGACACTCAACGCCACCAGCAGGAAGAACAGCCCCTGCCCGGTCGGATCGCCCTCGGCCTTGCTTGTCACGTCGGTGACCACCAGCGGCACGCCCTGATGGTCGGCGACCGACCGGAACGCCACCTCGGCGGCCATCGCACTGGTGTCCGAACCGGCGGTGGCCACGAGCAGTTCGGGGCGCGCGGCATCGGGCACGTAGGCGCCGACGAGGTCGCGCTCGTGCAGCAGGTCCGCCGCTGCCTCGCGGGTGGGCACGGTGATCACGTCGACACCCGACCCACCCCGGTTCTGCATCGTCTGGGCGAGCACCATCGCCTGCGGGGAATCACCGACGACGGCCAGCGCCAGATGGTTCGGCGTGGGCTGATGGAAGGCGCCGAGATAAGCCAGAGCCATGCCGAGACACATCAACAAAGGGGTGAGCAGGTGGCCGGCGAGGTGCCGCAGCTGGGTGACGGTCATCGAGGGAAATCTCCAAGAAGGTTGGTAAATGCAACTATGATTGTTGTATCCTACAACTGTGACTGAGTCAGAGGCAAGGGACGACGCCGTCGATGTCATCCAGCGGGAGCTGACCGCCTTCGCCCGCCGCGCCCGCGGCCGCGCCGCCGAACTGCACCCGGAATTGAGCCTGGTCGCCTACAGCATCCTCGACCTGGTCCTCGAACGCGACGGCTGCCAGGCCGCCGACGTGGCCGCACAGTTCCTGCTCGACAAGTCGACCGTCAGCAGACAGGTCGGGGCGCTCGAGCAGCTCGGCTACCTCGAACGCGAAATCGACCCCGCCAACCGGCGCAACCACATCCTGCGCGCCACCCCCGAGGGCCGCGCTGCCGCACGCAAGGCCGAACGCACCCGCCGAGCCGCCTTCACGGCCCGTTTCGCCGACTGGTCCGACGACGATGTCCGCACCCTTGCCCGCCTGCTCGTCCGCTACAACCAAGGCTGAACGGGGTGTCGTGCGCGTCACTGCCGCCGAAGGTCGGTGCCCCGACTCGGGCGCCCGGTCGGTATAGTCGCCGCGGATGAGTAGTGACACCACCCACCCCGCGCAACCGACCCCACGCCCGATCAATCGAGCCTGGTGGCTGGTGCCGGTGTTGCTCGGTGTTGTCGCGGTGGTGTGCATGCGCACCCCGCTGTGGCCGTTCGAACCGTACTCCGGCGCCTTCATCGACCTGCAGGTGTATCGCCTCGGGATCGAGGCCATGCGCGACGGCGCCGACATGTACGGCCAGCTCCCCAAGACGAGTGTCGGGATCGGACTGCCGTTCATCTATCCGCCGTTCGCGGCGATCGCGCTCGCGCCGTTCGCGTTGCTGCCGTGGGGTGCGGCCAAAACCCTCTACGTCGCGGTGTCGGTCGCCGCGCTGGCCTGGACGCTGTACCTGGTTGCCCGCCGCTACAACCCCGAGCGCAAGCAGGTTGCCCTCCTGGTCACCGCCTGTGCGCTACCGGTCGCGATGCTGCTCGAACCGGTGCGTGCCACCATCGACTTCGGGCAGGTGAACCTGCTGCTCATGGTCCTGGTCGCCACCGACTGCCTGCTGCCCAAGACCCGCTACCCGCGCGGCATGCTCATCGGCCTGGCCGCCGCCGTCAAGCTCACGCCCGCCGCCTTCGTGCTGTTCTTCCTCGTCCGCAAGGACTACAAGGCCGCCGCCACCGCGGCCGCGACCGGCGCGATCGCCACGCTCGCCTCGTTCGCGATCCTGCCGACGGAGTCCGTGCGCTACTGGTTCGGGGGCCTCGGCAATGTCTCGGGGCTGAGCGGTTCGGCCTTCCACACGAACCAGTCGATTCAGGCGGTACTGGCCCGCCTGCACGTCACGGGCCTGCCGTTCGACGCCCTGTGGTTGTTCTTCGGCGCCTTGCTGCTCGCCCTCGTCGTGGTCGCCATGCGCAAGGCCGCCGACGCTCCCGCGATCGCCCTTGCCCTCAACGCCGTCTTCACCCTGCTGCTGTCGCCGATCTCGTGGTCGCACCACTGGGTGTGGATCGCACCCGCGCTGCTGGCCATCGTCTGCCACGCTCGCACCCTGCCCGCCGCGAGCGCGCGCGGCTGGTACGCCACGGCTGTCGTTGTCGCCGCTGTCTTCGTCATCGCGCCGCACAGTTTCCTGCCCGACGGTGAACACCGGGAAACGTCGTGGACCTGGGATCAGCACCTCATCGGCGATACCTATGTGTGGTTGGCGGTGGCGCTGGTTGTGCTGTTCCTCGTCACCGGCAGACGCGCGGACCGCAAGTCCGTCGCGGTGGAGCCCGCCCGTCCGGAAGTCATCCCCGCCGCCTGAGGACCGCCCTGTTTGAGGCCGGTCCGCCCGGGTATTTCGGCAGCCGTTCGAGGAAACTGACGCAGGTCGCTTCGGCGCCCGGAAAGGTTCCGTGATGGTGACTACCGATGTGCAGCGGGTCGAGCGAGCGTTGTCGGAGGTGGATTTCCCGGCGAACAAGGACGACCTGGTGCGGTGCGCGACCGACGCGAAAGCCGACGAGGACACGGTGCGCGCCCTGCGCGCCATCCCGCCGGTGGCCTACGCCAACATGACCGAAGTGCTGCAGTCGGTGACTCTCGACGACGGACGAACCGAGGCACAGCGCATGGCACAGAGCCGCGATCACGCGCACCCCGGTGTCGCCGAGCGGGACCGCGAGGTACCGCCGAACCCGATCGTGGAGGAACTGGGGGAGAACCGGGACAGCTGACGGAGGTGTGACGCATGGCCGAGACACAGGTCGACGACGAACTCTGGGACGAATTCCATCGCGTGGTGAACATGTCCTCACGCGAGCTGAGCGACTGGTTGCGCACCGCGGCGGCGGGTACCGACGCGGAACGGGAGCCGGATCTGTCCGGACCCGAGATCGGCAGGCACGTGCTGGCGATCCTCGGCAAACGCCGCACCGACGTGACCGCCGACGATGTGGCGGTCATGCGGCAGGTGGTCGACGAGATCAACGCCTCGCGCCGAGCCGATCTGGAACCCGTCGCCGGTGAGGCCCAGTTCCGGCACCGGCTCATGAGCCTCGGCCACGATCCGTTGAAAGCGCCCTGACCGGCACCTGTGTCACCGCTGTTGCGCCGCCGGGATCCGCGATGTATCCGCCAGCCCGGTTCCCGTCACCAGCGGGAGGTCGAGCGTGGTGCGGATGCCCGCCGGTGCGGCGACGACGGCGGGGATGGCGTTGACCAGGCGCATCGCGGTGCCGACGAGGCTGGCGTGGTTGTGGTCGCCGTGGTCGCTGAACATGGCCAGATCGAGGGTGTAGTTCGGCTCGCCGGTGACCTCCACCCGGTAGGAACCGCCGGCCCGGGCGGGCTGAGGCCAGTCGGGTGCGAGATCGGCGCGCAACCGGGTGACGTGCTCGAGCACCGTGACGGCGCGATCACCCACCATGCCGCGTACTTCGAACCGCAGCGCCGCCGCCGTACCCGCCTCGATGGTGCCGGAGTCGATGTCGAAGGTCTCCGGGGCGGGCAACCGCTGGTACTCCTGGGTGACGGCGTCGAGTTCGATGCCGAGCCCGGCCGCGAGCTGACGCACGACGCTGCCCCAGGCCAGCGACAGCACCCCCGGCTGCAACAGCAGCGGCGTCTCGGTCATCGGCTTGCCGAACCCCATGATGTCGAACATGACCGCCGGATTGTCGTAGGTCGAGTAGTCGACGATCTCGAGGCAGCGCACCTGCTCGACGTACCGGCAGGTGCCGAGCAGAGCGAGGGGGAGCAGATCATTGGCGAACCCGGGGTCGATCCCGTTCACGAACAGCGACGAATCACCCTGTGCCGCAGCCTGTTCGATGGAATCGAGCAGTTCCGCCGGGAGTACACCCCACGGGTACTGCAGGAACACCGGCGCGCTCGCCACCACATCGATGCCCGCGGCGAGCAACCTGCGCAGGTCTTCGAGCGCCTCGGGTAGCCGGTTGTCGGTCATCGCGGTGTAGACGACACAGTCGGGACGGCGCGCCAGCACCTCTTCGATGCCGGTGGTGGCCAGCACGCCGGACGGGGTGGCGAGTCCTGCCAGTTCCGCCGCGTCGAGACCGACCTTGTCGGGTCCGGAAACATGGACCCCGATCAGCTCGAACCGCGGGTCGGCGAGCACACCCGCCAACGCGTGCCTTCCGACATTGCCGGTACCCCAGTGGATTACGCGAACAGTCATGATGTGGTCCTCACAGATCGGGAAGTGGAATCGTCAGATTGGGTGCGATCAGGCCGCCGTCGACCTCGAGCACCTTGCCGGTGAGAAACGACCCGGCGGGCGAGGCGAGATACACCGCCGCCGCCGCGATATCGGTGGGCTCACCGAGGCGCCGCAGTGGCGTCGCCTGTTCCATCTGGCCGCGCATCTGCTCGTTGCCAGCGACGACCGCCAGCGCCGAGGTGAGGATCGAACCGGGTGCGATGGCGTTGACCCGTACCCGCGGGCTCAGATCGGCCGCGGCGGTGCGCGTGTAGTGGGCAAGCGCGGCCTTGGCCGTCGCGTACGCGGCGAACGCGCGCCCGGGCAACCGGCCCATGGTCGAGGTGATGTTGATGATCGAACCGCCCTCGGCCGTGGCGAGCATCTTCGGCACCGCGGCCCGCACCAGGGCGTGTGCGGTGCCGACATTGAAGGTGAAGGCCTCGGCCAGGTCCTCGGGGGTGGTGTCCAGCAACGGTTTCGGCAGCGCCCCACCGACATTGTTGACGGCGATGTCGAGGCGCCCGAACCGCTCGACCGCCACCTCGGCGAGCGCGGCGACCGCCGCCGGGTCGGCGAGGTCGGCGACCACGACCTCCGCTCGTCGGCCGGTGGCCGCCACCTGCTCGGCGACCGCACGCAGATCCGACTCGGTCCGCGCGGCGATCACCACATCGGCGCCCGCCTCGGCGAATCCGACGGCGATCGCGGCCCCGAGTCCGCGTCCTGCCCCGGTGACGACGGCGACGCGGTCGTCGAGCCGGAAGTGATCGAGAATCATGAAAGCCCCTCAGGCGTCGAATATTCGACTAATGTGTGGCGAATAGTCGAAGCAGTGTAGGGCGGGGCGACCCCGCGGACAAGGGGTTGTCATGGTGCAGCCGGCATCGCCGCCGACCCGACGGGTGGTCGAGGTGATGGAGTTGCTCGCGAGCGCGGGCAAGCCGCTCACGGCCTCGGAGGTCGCGACGGCACTGTCACTGGCGCGCGCCACGGTCACCGCCGTCCTCACCGAACTCGCCGCGGCCGGATGGGTGCGCCGGGACGGGGAACGCCGCTTCCGCCCCGGCCCGGCCCTGGCGGCGCTGTCTCCGGCGGAATCCGAACTGCCCGAGGGGGCCGTGCGGGCCGAACTGCGGGCGCTCGCGGTCGCGGCGGGCTGCGGGGTGACGCTGAGCAGGATCGAACGCGCCACCCTGACCGTCGTCGCGAAGGAGTACGCACCGGATGCCCGTGTGGTGCCGGGACTCGCTGTGGGTCAATCGATTCCGCTGGCCTACCCCGCGGGCGCGGCCGTGATGCCGTGGCGCGCGGAGGCCGAGCGTGCCGCGTGGTCGAAGACCGCTCCCGGCGAGGCCGCGGCACTGCTGGAATTCGTGCGGGCCAACGGGTGCGCGGTCTTCCGTCCCGACTCCGACGATGCGGGTGTTGTCGACGTGCTCGCCGACCTGCTCGGCGCCCTCGGCGCGGAACTCCTGCAACCCGACCTGCGCGCCCGCGTCCTGCGCCAGCTCGCCCGTCTCACCGCTCGCCCGTATCGCGATACCGAATTCACCGGCGACGATCCGCTGCCCGTGAGCTATCTGTCGGCCCCGGTGTTCGCCGGTGGCGCCGCACCCTACGAACTGCAGCTCGGCCCGCTGCGCCCGGCTGTCGGCCGCGCCGAGCGAATGGTCTATGTCGAGGCGATAGCCGCAGGGGCCCAAGCGATGTCGGTCGTGCTGGGCAGGTAGTTCTCAGGCGGGCCGGGGCGTCAGGATCACCACCGGTATCCGGCGTTCGGTCCACGCCTGATAGGTGTCGAAATCGGCGTAGAGGTCGACCAGTGCCGGCCACAGCCGAGTCCGCTGCTCGTCGTCGGCGACCACCGCCCGCACGGCCCGGCGCTCACGCCCGATCTGCACGTGCGTGTCCGGGTGTACGCACAGGTTCCGGTACCACTGCGGATGATTCGCCAACCCGCCCTGGGAGGCGACGACCACGATGTCGGCGCCGTCGACCAGATAGAGCAGCGGAACAGTGAACTGCTTGCCCGACTTACGGCCGCGATGCTCGAGCAACAGGGTGGGCACCGGCTTGCGGAAGCCCGCGCCGATGCGCCAGGTGCCGCCGATGCGCCCACCGGTGCGCCGGTAGATCGCCACCTGTGCGCGGCCGACGATCCGGAAGATCTTGGGCAGCACCGGATGATCGAGCTGACGAGGTCGGGGCGGAGTGGTCACGCACCAACCATACATAGCACGCCAAGATTGTATGGTCTGTTTCTCGTGCCCCGCCGCGAGTCGGCGCGGGATCAGCGGCTGCGGCCGGTGAATAATCACCACGGAAGCCGGGTAGGTCCGGGCGGCGGCGAGAGGTGCGACGATGACCGCGATCGGTTTGGTCTTCACCGGGGTGGCGGTGCTTCTGCACGCCTACATCTTCGTGATGGAGTCGCTGCAATGGACGGCTCCGAGCACCCGGCGGACCTTCGGGATGTCGGCCGCCGAGGCCGAGTCCACCAAGGAGATGGCCTTCAATCAGGGCTTCTACAACCTCTTCCTGGCCGTCGTCGCGGCCATCGGAATGGGGTTCATCGCCTTCGGCGACAAGGGCATCGGGCTCGCGCTCGTGCTCGCGGGAGCCGGTTCGATGGTCGCGGCGGGTGTCGTGCTGCTCGCGTCCTCGCCGAGCAAGGCGCGCCCGGCCCTGATCCAGTTGGTCCCGCCGCTGATCGGCTGCCTCGCGCTGGTGATCGCCCGCTTCTGAACTCGTCGGTAACTACACCTTCCGCTCGAGTAGTAACAGTGTTACTCTTCCCCGCGGCGCAGGTGTGACGGGCCTCATGGTTCCTTTCACCTGCGTCGTGAATCACTAAGGCGACGTCGCCGGGCGGTGGAAGGAAAGGTTCTCGATGGATCAGCAGGGTATCGGGCGACGACGGCCGAAGACAGGCCGCGTCGTCCTGGGAGCAGCCGTTGCTTGTGCGATGGCGGCCACCGTCATGGTCACGCAGACCGATGCCTCGTCGGCCGAGCCGGTTGGCTCGTTCTACACCCCGCCCGCGCAGATCCCGCAGGAACCCGGCGCCATTGTCAAGACCGCCCCGATGACCCTGCTCGCCACCCCGCCCACGGAGAACGGCTGGCCGGGCGCCGCCCAGCACGTCATGTACACCTCACGCCTGCAGGACGGGTCGCCCGTCGCGGTGTCGGGTACCTACCTCGAACCGACCGGCCCCTGGCTGGGTGCCGGCCCGCGCCCGACCGTCGTCATCGCGCCCGGCACCTCGGGCCAAGCCGACCGGTGCGCCATGTCGCAGGCGTTCTCCACCGGCCTGAGCGTGCACACCGATCCCGCGCTCGGCCTGTCGGCGAACCAGGAACTGCCGTCCTCGGCGGTGTGGAGCCGGCTCGGCGCCCGCGTGCTCGTCACCGACTACATCGGACTCGGCACCCCGGGCATCCACACCTACGCCAATCGCATCGAGAGCGCCCACGCGGTGCTCGACGGCGCACGCGCGGCACATCGCCTGGCGGGGGTCGGCCCGGAGACACCGGTGGTGCTCTGGGGCTACTCGCAGGGCGGCGGTTCGACCGCGGCCGCCGCGGAGATGGCGCCGGACTACGCACCGGAACTCACGGTGAAGGGCACCTGGGCGGGTGGTCCCGTCGCCGACCTGTCCGCGATCCTCGCCAAGATCGACGGCGCCCTGATCAGCGGGGCCATCGGCTTCGCCGTGAACGGCATGGTCGCCCGCTACCCCGAGCTGAACCAGGCCGTCGACCGGGTCATCAGCCCGTCGGGCCGCGACATGCTCGCCACCCTGAGCGACTCGTGCATCGCCGACCTCATCACCCGACACCCGTTCCTGAAGACCACGACGCTGACCAAGGACGGTCGCACGCTGACCGAGCACCTGGCCGAAATGCCCGAAGCCGCAGCGGCTCTGGAAGAACTCCGGGTCGGCTCGATGACCCCGGCCACACCGGTGCTCATCACCAGCGGGCTCAACGACGACACCGTCCCCTACGGCCAGGCCCGCGCGCTCGCCGAGACCTGGTGCGCCAAGGGTGCAACGGTCACCTTCCGCACCAACGACCTGCCGCCGATCCTGCCCGGGACCACCATCCCGAACCATTTCGGCCCCGAGATGATCGACGGTTTCGGTCCCGACAACGCGATCACCTACCTGCTCGATCGCCTCGCGGACAAGCCGGTCAGCGGCTGCACCTTCGACTGACTTCTTGCGAGGAAATCCCGTGAATACCTTCTCTCGCCGCAGCATGCTCGCGGCCGGGGCGGCGCTGGGCGGCATGCTGCTCGGCGCCGGCCCGGGCCTCGCCGCGCCGATTGCGGCGCGCACCGGCACCATTCCCCTGACTCGTGAGGACCATCGGGTCGTCGTCATCGGCTCCGGATTCGGTGGCGGAGTCAGCGCTCTGCGGCTGGCGCAGGCGGGCGTGCCGGTCACCGTGCTCGAACGCGGGCTGCGCTGGCCCACCGGCCCGAACGCCGAGACCTTCCCGCGCGCGTCCGCGCCGGACAAGCGGATGCTGTGGTGCCGGTCGAGCCCGAACCTGTTCGGGCGCCCACTGCTCGTCGAGCCCTATGCCGGGTTGGTCGAGGCAGTGACCGGTGAGAACATGACCGCCCTGTGCGCCGCCGGTGTCGGTGGCGGTTCGCTGGTCTATCAGGGCATGTCGCTGCAGCCCGCCCAGGACGTGTTCGAGGCGCACTTCCCGCAGGAGCTGGATTGGGCGCGGATGAACCGGGTCCACTACCCGAGGGTGGCGGCGATGCTCGGCCTCGCCGAGGCGCCCGACGAGTTGGTGAACACCGAGAACTACCGCGTCGCGAGGATCTTCGCCGAACGGGTGCGCCAGGCCGGGCTGCCGCTGTCGAAGATCCCGATGCCCATCGACTGGAACTTCGCCCTCGCCGAACTGCGCGGGGAGATGAAGGCCTCCTACACCAACGGCGACGGCGCGATGGGAGTCAACAACGGCGGCAAGCATTCCGTCGACGTCACCTATATCGCCGCCGCCGAGGCCACCGGCAACTGCCGGGTGGAGACCCTGCACGAGGTCACCGACGTCGAGCGCGCGGCCGACGGCCGCTGGGTGGTGCACGTGCAACGGCTCGACACCACGGGCGCCGTCGTCGAGCACAAGATCCTTTCCACCGGCGCGCTCATCATGGCCGCGGGCAGCCTCAACACGACCCGTCTGCTGGTCCGTGCCGGCGCCAAGGGCCTGATCCCGGACCTGCCCGACGACCTCGGCCGAGGCTGGGGAACCAATGCCGACCGCATCTACGTCTGGCGCGATCCGGCCGCGAATTTCGGTGCGGCACAGGGTGGTCCGGTGGTCTATGGCAGCAAGAACTGGCACGACCCGCACACCGCGCACACGGTGATCCAGGCGTCCATCCCGCCCGTGTCCTTCGATGCGGGCAGCACGATGCTCGTCGGCTACGGCGTGAGCGACAGCCGTGGTGCCTTCACCTACGACGCCGCACGCGACGAGGCCGTGCTGCGCTGGCCCGCCGACGGCGACCGGACCATTCAGGACAATCACATCGGACCGACGGTCGCGCGCATCGCGGGCACCGGCGCCACGCTGCTCGACACCAACACCCTGTTCCCGTCCACGTGGCACCCGCTCGGCGGTGCCAATATGGGCGCGGTGTGCGACCTGAACGGCCGCGTACACGGCCAGCCGGGGCTCTACGTACTCGACGGCGCGCTGCTGCCGGGCAGCGCCGCCGCGTGCAATCCGTCCATGACCATCGCCGCCGTGGCCGAACGGGCCATGGACACCGTGGTCGCCGAAGACATCGGGACTCGCATCTGAGCTCCGTGCACTACCCTGTCCGGGTGGCACGAAGGGGCGAAGGCGATCCGGCGCGCAGGATCACCGAGGTGACCCTCACGCTGCTCGAGACCGAAGGGTACGAGGCGGTGCAGTTGCGCACCGTCGCCCGGCTCGCCCACGCGTCGCTGAGCACCGTCTACAAGCTCTACGCCACTCGCGACGAGTTGGTCCTCGCCGCCGTCGCGCAGTGGATGGCCACCAACACCTACACCGAACTCGAGCCGCCGCGCACGGGGGAGTCGCTGGCCGAGGTGCTCATCCGGGTGATCCGCTACGTCTTCGAGCCGTGGGAGCGTTATCCACGGATGCTGGCCGCCTACCATCACGCCAGGTCGGGTCCCGGCGGCCAGCGCCTCGACAACCAGGGCTTCGCCGCCATCCTGCCCGTGGTCGCCCCGATGTTCGCCACCCTCGACAAGGACTACGCGGCAGATCTCGCGCTGGTCCTGTCGAACATGGTCTTCGCCCTGCTCGCCCGCTTCGCGCACGGCGATCTCGATATCGCCGACATCGTGCCCGCCCTCGAGCGCGCCATCACCCGGCTCACCGGTGACAACACGCCGCACGCCGCCGCCGCGCTCCGGGTGACCACCGCCGACAGCGGCGATTTCGCGTGGAACTCCGGTTTCGGTTCGCCCTACTCGCCGGGCACCGCGACCGACGAGTCGTAACTGCACCTCCCGCATCCTGCACACACACCGATGGGCCATTGCTGTCCGCGCGCGTCGATGATACTGTCCAGACAGGTGTCCAGCTCGGTGTCTCGAAGCTGAGAACACCTGGGCGACAGGGGAAGGCGGGCGACGAGATGAGCAGACGCATCGTCGTTGATCTGGATCTGTGTCAGGGGCACGCCGCGTGCCAGGAGGAAGCGCCGGAGGTGTTCACGGTGCCCAAACGCGGGAAGGTCGAAATCCTCGTCGAACGGCCGTCGAGCGCCCAGCACGCGGCCGTCGCCGACGCGGTGACCTACTGCCCCACGCGGGCGCTGTCGATCGTCGACGACAGCGCGGCCGACGACGAAGGAGAATGACATGACCGGTTTTTCGCGCGGCGAACTGGAAGAGATGGTCCAGCGCTGGCTGGATGCGAACAAGCGCTGTGAGGCCGAAGGCGACTGGCGGCCGCTGGCCGACATGTACACCGAGGACGCCACCTACGGCTGGAACTACGGACCGAACCACGAGTTCATGGCGGTGGGTCGCGAGCAGATCCGCGAGATCGCGGTCGGCCAGGAGATGGACGGCCTCGAGGGCTGGACCTACCCGTATCAGCACGTGGTGATCGACGAGAAGACCGGTGACGTCGTCGGTTTCTGGAAGCAGACCTCGAGCGCGACCCGCCCCGACGGCAGCAACTATCAGGTGCAGGGCATCGGTGGCAGCTGGTTCCGTTACGGCGGCGACTTCCAATGGTCCTGGCAGCGCGACTTCTTCGACTACGGCAATGTCGGCGCCTTGTTCATGGAGATGATGACGAACAAGGCGATGACCCCCGGCATGCTCACCCGCATCAAGAAGGCGACGACCGAGCAGCCGCTGCCGGGGTGGTACCCGATCGGGAAAGCGCCGGTTCCGCTGTGGTGACACCGAATTCGCGACAGTCCTACGCCGGGCTGTCGCGCGCGCAACTGGCCACGCTCGTCCCGGAACTGCTGCTGTGCGGCCACCTGATCGACCGGTCGGGCATGCCGCACACGATCGGCGCGTTCGGTCGCGAGGGCATGACCGAGGTCGCCATCGACGAGTGGCAGGTCGCCAGTCCCGTCTACACCCGGCGGATGCAGACCGCGCTCGGCTTCACCGGTGACGGTGTCGAGACGATTTTCAAAGGCCTGCAGCTCGATATCGGTGCCCCGCCACAGTTTCTCGACTTCCGCTTCCGCGTCGAGGATCACGATCACGGCGAGTTCTGGCTCGACCACTGTGGTGCGCTGGCCGACGTGGAACCACTCGGCGACCAGTTCGTGCGGGCCATGTGTCACGACATCGAGGATCCGACCTTCGACGCGACCGCCCTGGCCACCAATCCGCACGCCCAGGTCCGCCCGATCCACCGCCCGCCGCGTGCGCCCGCCGACCGCAAGCCGGTGTGCGCGTGGCGGGTGAGTATCGACCCGGCCAACGAACCGCCGCCGATTCCGCGCAATGCGGGGCTGGTGGCCGGGTCCGTCGCGGCGACGGTGGCATTGTCACCGATCGACCCGGCCGACGACGGCACCGCCGACTACCGTGGCCCGTTGCTGAGCGATCTGCGGTTCGGCGATTTCTCCCGGTCGGCGCTGATCCGCATCGCCGAGGAGGTCGCGCTGCAACAGCACCTGCTGGTCGCCGGTTTCCTCATCGCGATCCGCGAACGGGTCGACGCGCAGCGTGCGGCGGAAATCGGCCGCAAGCAGTTCGCCGGTGTGGCGGGGGTGGCCGCGGAGCGGATCAGATCGGCCTTGGGCCTGGGTGGTGACCCGGAGTCGCTGGCGCGCGTGCTCGACCTGCATCCGGCGCTCAATCCACGGCAGTACGTCGGCGCGAGAGTCGAAAAGGCCGGTGCTGGAGTACGTCTCGTGCTAGAGCGCGGGTGCGGTGCGATCACCGACGGTGTGTGGCCAGCCCTGCTCGACCCGGACCATCTCGCGCCGCTCGACGCGCTGGTGCGTGGAGTCGACCCGCACTACACCTGCCACACCTCGAAGGCGACCGACACCGAACTCGTCGTCGATGTCGTGCGTGCCGAGGAGCCGGCCGCCGAAGCGGTGGAGGTGGCGCTGACCAGGATCAGCACCGGGGCCGCCTTCACCTTCACCGATCGCGGAATCCCGTTGCCGTTGACCGTCGTAGATTCACCTGGAGTGCGCAGTGACCGTTGACATGGAGACCTCGATCCCGTTCGACCCGTACGACTACGCCTTCCACGAGGACCCGTACCCCACCTACGCCCGGCTGCGGGCGGAGGCGCCGGTGTACCGCAACGCGTCGATGGACTTCTGGGCGTTGTCGCGGCACCGCGATGTGCGGGCAGCCCTGCGCGACAGCGCCCGCCTGTCCAACAGCTGGGGTGTCTCGCTCGACCCCACCGCCTACGGGCCGGAAGCGCACCGGTCCATGTCGTTCCTGGCGATGGACGACCCCAAACACGCGCGCATCCGCAAACTGGTGTCCAAGGGTTTCACCCCGCGCAGGCTCGCGGACCTGAGCGAACGGATCGCCGAACTCACCCGCAGCCACTGGGATCGGTGCCTGCAACTGGGCGAGTTCGACTACATCCGTGACTTCGCCGGACTGCTGCCGATGGACGTGGTCTCGGAGATGCTCGGCGTCCCCGAGTCGGACCGCGCCCATCTGCGCACCCAGTCGGATCTGCTGCTGCACCGTGAGGAAGGCGTGCTCGACGTGCCGCAGGGCGCGATCATGGCCTATCTCGAACTCACCGGTTACTACCGCGACCTGCTCGAAGGGCGCCGCAAGAACCCCGGTGAGGATCTGGTCTCGGTGCTGATGGACGCCGAGATCACCGACGGCGACGCGGGCACCACCCGCCTGTCCGACGCCGAGATCATCGGCTTCCTGATCCTGATGGTCGTCGCGGGCAACGAGACGACGACCAAACTGCTCGGCAACGCCATGTACTGGGGTTCGCGGTTCCCCGACGAGGTCGCCAAACCTTTGGCCGACCCTTCGCTCGTGCCGGACTGGACCGAAGAGACGCTGCGCTACGACAATTCGACCCAGATCCTGGTGCGCCGCGTCCTCACGGATGTCGAATTCGGGGAGCACACCATCGCGGCGGGGGAGCGGGTGCTGTTGCTGCTCGGTTCGGCCAACCGCGACGAGGACGTCTTCGACGCCGCCGCCGAGTACCGCATCGGCCGCGACAGCTCCCAGACCCTGCTGAGCTTCGGTCTCGGCGTGCACTTCTGCCTCGGTGCGCACCTGGCGCGGATGGAGGCCAATATCGGCCTCGGGCAGATCGCGGCCTCCATCCGCGGCTACGAGATCGACACCGCCGCCGCCGAACGGGTGCACTCGGTGAGCGTGCGCGGCTTCGCCACGCTGCCGATGTCGGTGCGGGCGAGATAGGTCACTTCAGTGGCAGGGCGTTCTGCAGCCCACCGACATCGGCGATCCGCCAGTCCGCGTTGCGGTCGACCGTGAGCGAATAGGCCACGGTGGTGAGGGTGCCGGTGGGATTCTGCACGCTGGTGGAGTTGACGGTGAGATAGGCGTTCACCTTGTACACCCCGCCCGACTCGGACACGACGCCGGCCGACAAGGGTGTCGCCGTCGAGGTCCACTGCAGCGGCAGCAGGATCTGCTCGAGTTGCGGCGCTGTCGCGTCGAACTTGCCCGAAAGCTGCGGTGTGGTACCGGTTTTCAGCCGGGCCAGCCACGCCTTGGCGTCCCGGTAGTCGATGGTCGACGCCCCGAGCGCGTAGTCGAGGGCGACCTGTTCGACCCGGCGATCCTCGGCAGCGCGCCGATCGTGGTCGGCGATGGTGGTGCGCGCCGACAGATACAGCAGGCCCAAGGTGGCCGTCGCCACCACGAGCGCCGCGACGGTGCACCCGGTGAGCACGCTCGACAGCCGGATCGAGAGGGTGCGTGGCTGGGGTCCGCCGGGGGCAGGCGTGTGGGGGCGGGTCTCGAGGTCAACGGTCATGGGGTGCCGGTCCTTTCGTGCCTATTTGATGCCGATGCGCAGATGCACCGTGTCGTCGCCGAGGCCATGCAGGGCCTGGTCGAGCAGGGCGCCGAGATCGAGATCGGGTGCGGTGGCCACCGCGTCGCGCACCACCGGTTGCAGCATCGGACCCAAGGCCGCGGCGCTCGGCCCGATCTTCGCGAGCAGCGCGTCGAGTTCACGCACGAACACCAGCACCCCGCTCCCGGAGAAATAGTCGGCGACCGGTCGGCTCTCGACCAGGGCCGACCCGGACTGCACGATGGCGCTGAGGGTGATGCCGAACTCGCCGAACAGCGGGCCCGCTGTGCTCAGCGACGGTCCCATCCAGTCGATGTCGGCGCCGAGGAATTGCAGGTCGGCGAACAGCTGACGCAGCCGGTCGGTGCGGCTGAGCAGCGTCGCCGCCAGCAATGTGGTGGAGCGGCGCAGGGTCTGCATGGTCGCCTCGGTGTCGGCGAGGGCACGGTCGAAGGTGTCGACCAGGCCTGCCATCACCTCGGGGCGGATCTGATCGAGCAGGTCGATCAGCCGGGTGGACAGGGTGGTGATGGTCATCGGCGCGGGCACGCGGTGCGCCGGAATGCGTTGCCCGTCGGTGAGATACGGCCCCGCGTCGTCGACCGGGTCGAAACCGATGTAGGGCTCGCCGAGTGCCGAAAGCTGCTCCACGCGGATCCGGCTCGACACCGGAATCGGATACCGCTCGTCGATCCGCAAGGCGACGAGCACCCCGCTCGCCTGCTTGCGCACCGACTCGGCCCGGCCCACCGCGATCCCGTTGAGCAGCACCGGCGCGCCGGGACCGAGCCCTCCCGAGGTGCTCAGCTCCAGCTCGACGGCCAGGTAATCGCGACGCGGGTCGATATTCAGTACCCCGAACGTCATGTACGCGACGCCGAGCACCAGCACGGCTGCGATGGCCGAGAGCGACAGTGCGGCACGGGTATTCATCGGACGGCTCCGATCATCCGCAGCAGGTCGACGATTCGCGCGGTCTGCTCGTCGGTACTCATCGCCCCCGTGACCCCGATCTCGACCACGTCGACCTTCGGCCCGCGCTGAGCGAAGGGCAGCACCCTGGTATGGATCAGGTCGACGAGCGTCTTCAGGTTCGACGGCGACGAAGTGTCGAACGGTCTGCTGCCGAACAGCATCGGCACCACCGCGGCGGTCGTGGCGTCGAGCGAACCGAGCAGCGGCCCGAGCCAGGCGGCGCTCGGCGCGACCGGGCCGAGCGCGGTGAGGACGAAGATGACACCGATCTGGGCGTTGATCGCATCGGTGGTCTGGGTGACGCCGTAGGGCGTGAGCAGCTCGGCCAGCACGGGGGCATTGTCGAGAACCCCGTCCTCGAGGGTGGCACCGAGACCGTCGAGGATCGCGTCGACCGAGTCGAGATGATCGGCCAGGTCCGACAGGTCCGTGCCGAGGGTTTCGGAGAGGCGGGCGGTGTCGCGCGGATCGGCGGGCAGCACCCCGTTCATCGTGGTGACGATGTCCTGCAGATCGGTGACCGCGCCGGTGCCGATGAACACCGACAGCGTGGCGAGAATGTCCTCGATGGCCGGGGCGCGGGCGGTGTCGGCCAGCGGGATCGTCGCGCCAGGTCCCAGCGTGCCGGTGGTGGATTCGCGCGGTTCGGTGAGCGCGATGTGCACGTCGCCCAGTGGGGTGCTCTGGCGCAGCTCGGCCGTGGTGCCCACCGGCAGCCGAACCGCGTCGTCGATCTCGACTTCCGCTGTGGCATAGCCGTTTTCGCTGAGAGTGACCGACGAGAGCTTGCCCACCCGGACACCGTCGGCGATCACCTTCGCGCCCTGCGGCAGGTTGAGGACACTGGCGAATTCGATGCGCAGCCGATAGGTGGGTTCACCGGTGCCGGGCAGCGTCGTTCCGCATCCGAGCACAGTGCAGGCCACCACGACGATCAGGAACAGGTGCCGGAACCGGCCGCGCCACCTGAGTGAAAGCTGGTTCCGTGCCCGGCATGTCGTCGGTGTGGAGCGGGTTCGGGAAGTCGGTTCGGGGTGACCGCTGACACTCGGGCGGCCGCCGATCTTCGGAGTCAGGTGGCGGGGGCCGTGGAGAACGCGTGGTGTGCGGCTGGGCGAACGGGCTACTTCCCGCTGCAGCGCAGGGCTTGTCGTCATCGCGCACTCACCGCCGCGAGCAGTGCCGCGAGCGGGGGCACGGTGACGGTACCGTCCGGCCCGAGCGCACATGGCTGACCGGTCACCACCTGGATCGCGGCGCACAGCTGCGGGGAATCTGCCTGGGGCACAGCCAGTCTCGCGGGTGCATAGGTGATGGTCGGCCGTCCGTCCGGAGCGATGCTCGTGACCAAGCCCGTGGCGAGGGCGGGGGTGAGCCGGATGACCTCGGCAAGGGAACCGAATCCCGCCGTCAGCAGTGCGGGCAGGTCGGCGATCTTGTCGAGCGCACGGACCGCCGGGGTGCCGATCATCATCATCACGTCGTTGAGCTGGGGTAGGACCTGGATCAGGTAGGTGACGATGTCGATGATCGGTGGGAAGGCGATGGTGACGATGTCGTCGAACGTCCGCGGCAGCTCGATCGTCATCGCCCGCACGGTGTCCCACCCGTTGCGGGCGTGCCGTACCAGCTCGGTGAGGGCGTCGATGAGACTGCCGAGGTGCCCGATCGCGGCATCGGGGGCGGCCAGTGCCCGGCCGAGCTGGTGCAGGACCGCGTTGATGTCGTCGCCGGTGCCCGCGGTCGCCCGGTCGAGCGCCGACAAGCCCGAGCCGAGGGCCGTGCGCTGGGCGGGATCGTCGGCGGCGTTCAGTTCGTCGGCCAGCCCGGCGAGCGCGTCGAAGGTCTCCGAAAGGCTCAGCGGCGTCAGTGTTCTGGTGATGCACGTGCCGGGCTCCCGGCCACCGGCAGCCGGTTCGTCGCCGACGAGAGCGAGATGGCGATCGGCCACCAGGGTGTCGCTCACGGTCACCGCGCCCACATCAGGGGGCAGCCGGCGATCGGCGCGCACGGTGAACCGTACGCGAGCCGAGGCGCCGTATGGCTCGATGCCGGTGACCTCACCGACCGGGATGCCGAGCACAGTGACGGAGCTGCCCCGGTAGAGCCCGATGCTGTCGGGCATGTCCGCGCAATAGGTGTGCACCGGCGGCGCGGGCCGGGACAGCTGTAGTGCCACCGCGCCCGCGAGGACGACGACAAGCACCACCACCGTGGACATGAACCCGCGCGAACCGAGCAGGCGTGTCACCATCAGCACCCACCTCCCGGCACCGGCACACAGATACGGTCCGGCACGATCGTCACCGCCGAATGGTCGATGCTCGCCCCGTCACCACCGGCGAGCAGCGGCGTCAATCGCTGTTCCAGCGCCACCAGGGCCTCGAATAGCGAACCCAGCTGCGTACCAAGGGTTTCCAGGCCGGTGACGGCGTCGGCGAGAGGTTGGGCGCGTGCGCGCAGGTCGCGGTCCCACGCCCGCCCGAGCGGGGATGCCTTGCGCAGCACATCGGAGAGGTCGCCGAGGGCCTGGCTCACGATGGCTTTGTTGGTCTGCACCAGCGTCTCCAAGGTGTGCAGGTTGCGCACCAACTGGGCGAGTACCTGCGAACTTCCATTCAACGCGGTGAGGTACTCGTCGGCGAAGGCGAGTGCGCGCGAGATATCGGCGTTCTGGGCGTTCAGCACCGCGACGAGATCACCGGCGGCCTTCAGCGCCGACCGGAACGCGTCGGGGCTGCCGTCGAACGAGGTGGACAGCGCGGCCAGGTTCTGCCGCAGCACCGCGCCGTCGATCTCGCGCACAGGGCGTACCGCGTCCTGGAAGACCTCGGTCAGGTTATAGGGCAGGATCACCCGCTCCCGGGGGATCGTCGCCGAGCCGAGGGGAGTGGAGCCCGCCGGTCGCAACGCGACGTAGTAGCCGCCGACCACGGTCAGCATGCGGATCTCCAGGATCGTCTGATCGCCGACGGTCACGTCTTCGCGCACGGTGAACTCCATCCGCACCCGGTCCGCCAGCAGCGTCAATCCCCGCACCCGGCCCACGCTGATCCCCGCTACCCGCACGTCGTCGCCCGCGCGCAGCGCACCCGCGTCGGCCAACTCGGCGTGGTACACCCGCTCGGCCTCCGTCCCGACAACCGCGACCACGCCGAGCGCGATCATGAGCAGCACGGCACCGCACAACCCCGCCAATCCCCAGCGCAGGTCACCGGCCCGTCCATCCGCCCGATGGCCGAGCAAGGCCCGAAAGCGCGGCACAGCGCCACCCCTTACCCGTCGATCAGCACCCGCGCCGCCGCGCGCCCGTGGGTGCAAGTCCCTGCGGTCGAACATGGCGCGAAGTCGTGTCATCGGGTGCGGCACAGTGTCACCCCCTGCCCGTCGACGAGCACCCGCAGTGGTTCGGGCGCGACCGCGACCCCATGGGTGCAGGTCCCGGTCCGACCGCTCACGGGCACCGTGGCGGCCATCGTCTGGATCAATCCCGGCAGCCCGGCGAACACCTCGGCCGCCACCTGTGGATCCGGAAAAGCGTTGCGTAACACCAGGTCCAGGTCGCTGCCTTCGTCGCCGGTGATGCCCGCGACGTTCAGCATCGACCGGATCGGTTGCAGCACAGGGGGAATGGCGATGGAGAAGTCGACGAGCCCGGGCAGCTTCTCGGCGATGGCGGTGAACAACCCGGTCAGATTGGTCAGCATCCGCACCGCCTGCGCGGACTTACCGCCCAGACGCTCCGCGATCAGCGCCAGATTGCGCACCAGCGTCGACAGCACGACCTGCCGGTCGGAGGCGTAGTGGCTCAGGGTGTCGACCGCGTCGAGGGCGGGACCGAGACCGGCGCCGTCCCCCTGGACCACGGCGAGCAGGCTGGTGGTGAACCGGTTGATCTCCTCGGTGGACAGCTGCGCGAGCACCGGCTGCAACCCCTTGAACAGGGTGGTGATGTCGAACGAAGGAACGGTTTCGGCGGTCCCGAACACCTGCTCGGGCGCGCGCGGTGTGCTCGGCCGCTGCGGTGCGACGATCTCCAGATACCGGAAGCCGGTGAGGTTCTGGTACCGGACGGCGATGGTCGCGGCCGTGTCGACCGGGTGCGCGCGCAGCACGGTGAACCGGACGCGGGCCAGTGCGCCGTCGAGCTCGATTCCCGACACCTTGCCGACCGCGACACCGTGCAACCGCACGTCGTCGCCCGTGCGCAACCCGTTGGCATCGGTGAACAGCGCGGTGAAGGACTCGGTGTCGCCGCGCACCGGTCGCTCGATCAACCGGAAGATCCCGGCCAGCGCGACGGCGGTGAGCGTCAGTGCGATCACCACCCGCACGGCGAGCCCGCGAGTCCTCATCAGCGCCCTCCGCTCGGCAGCAGCGCGGCCAGCGGCCCGGCCAGACCCGGCACGGTGTCGAGTTCGACCGAGACCCGGAGCACGGGGCCGTCGGGGGTGTCACGGAACGCGGCGCCGAGGCGTTCCAGCAGCGTGGCGAGCTGATCCGCCGATCGTCCGGTTGGACCCATGGTCGCGGACACCTCGTCGAGCAGCAGTGTGGCCATCGGCATCATGTCGCCGAAATGTGTTCGCGCGGTGGTCATCAGCGCGGTGACGGCGGGCAGGAGCTGGTATTGCATATCGCCCCAGAACTGTCCGAACCGCGCGATATTCGCCGGTGAGCGCAGGTACTCGTTGGTGTAGGCGGCCTCGAGCACGTCTACGGCGCCGGTCAGCATCGGCGGCATACCGGCCAGCACCGAACCGAAGGAACTCGCCAGCTCCGACGGCGGCAGTTCGCGGGTGTCGGCGTAGGCGCGCAGGGTAGCGCCGAGGGCTTCCAGCAGCGGGGTGAAGGCACGCAGGTCACCGGCGATGGTGTGCAGCAGCGCGGCCAGTTTCGGGGTGAGTACCTGCTCGACCAGTCCGCCGGTGGAGCGCAGCAGCGCCGCCAGCGTGGCGTCGCGGACGCGGCCGTCGTCGAGGTCGACCGAGGAACCGTTCCCGAGCTCGGTGCCACCGGGCCGCGCCACGAGATTCAGCGCGCTGATGCCGAACAGATTGCCCGGCGCGAACTCGACATCGACGGTGTCGGTGAGCCCGAACAGCTGCGGCCGGTCGAGCACCAGGGTGAGCTGTTCGCGCCCCCGCCCGGCCGGTGCGATGGCCTCGACCGTCCCGACCCGCACCCCGTCGAGACGGACATCGGTGCCGGGGGCGATGCCCGCACCGACCCGCTCGGTTCGCAACGTCACCCGGATCTGCTCGGCGGCAAGAGATTCCGGCCACACCTGCCAAGCCAGCACACTCGCCAGCGCGACCAGGAGCGCGCAGACGCCGAGGACGCGGGCACGCAACGGCCCGACCTCGGTCCCGGGAAGTGCGTACGGAGGCATGCGCGTCACCCCGTGAACGTGATCGGGGAGCGCCAGCCCCACAGGACGACGGTGGCCACCATGTCGAGCGCGATGATCGCCACCAGGCTGGCGCGGATGGCCCGCCCCGAACCGATACCGACACCTTCGGGTCCACCGACCGCGAAATAGCCCTGGTAACAATGGATCAGGACCACCGCGACGGCGAACACCACCACCTTTACGGTCGCGGCGAACACATCCCAGCCGAGGACGAACTGGTCGAAGTAGTGGTCGTAGGTCCCGGTCGGCACCTCGTGGATCGATGTCACGATCAGCTGACACGACAGATAGCTCAGGATCAGCGCCACCACGAAAGCCGGTGCCACCGCGACGATCCCGGCCACCACCCGGGTGGTGACCACGAACGGCACCGACCGGATCCCCATGGATTCGAGTGCGTCGATCTCCTCCGAGATCCGCATCGACCCGATCTCCGCCGTCATCCGGCAGCCCGCCTGGGCGGCGAAACCCACCCCGGCCGCGATCGGTGCCAGCTCCCGGGTCACCCCGAACGCGGAGATGAGCCCGCTGAGCTGACCGAGTGCCAGCGCGTCCAGCGCGTGATGGGCCTCGATGCCGATGGAGGCACCCATCGCCGCACCCATCAGCAACATCAGCGGCACCACCCCGCCGCCGACGATCACCGAGCCGCGCCCCCAGGTCATATCGGTGATCGCGGTGAGTGTCTGGCGCCGGTAGTGCGCGAGGGTGTACGGCACCGACGACAGCACCTGCCAGCAGAACCCGATCACGAACCCGAGCGACTCCACGGGGCGCACCGGGCCGATGCGGCGACGCAGCCGGCCGATCCAGCGCACTCCGAACGGCAGATACGGGCTCGCGGTCATCAGGCCGCCCGCAGTGGTACGAACACCGTGACCACCTGGGTGACAACGGTATTGAGCACAGTGATCGCCGCGACCGACATCACCACCGCCGCGTTGACACCGTCGGCCACCCCGCGTGGTCCACCCCGCGCCTCCAGCCCGCGCTGACAGGCGATCACCACCACGAGGAACCCGAACATCAGCGACTTCACCAGCGACACCCACACATCCAGCGAGGTGGTGAACGCGCCGAAGGAGTCCCAATAGCTGCCCGGCGTGACATCCAGGGCCGTGACCGCCACGCCGTATCCGGCGGCGATCCCGACAACGATGATGAGCACGTCGAGCAGCGGCGCGATCAGCATCATGGCGGCGATGCGCGGAACGACCAAGCGCTGCACCGGATCCACGCCCATCACGCGCATGGCGTCGACCTCCTCGCGCACGGTGCGCGCACCGAGGTCGGCGGCGATCGCGGCGGCGCCCGCCCCGCCGAGCAGAATGCCCGCGGCCATCGGCGCGCCCTGTTTGATCACCCCCAGCCCGCCCGCGGCACCGATCATCGAGTCGGCGCCCAGCTGGGAGACGATATTGCCGACCTGGGTGGACAGGATCACCCCGAACGGCACGGCCATCAGCACGGCCGGAATCGCGGTCACCTTCACCAGGAACCAGGCCTGTTCCAAGGCCTCGTGCACCGGAAACCGCAGGCGCACGGCATCGTTCGCACCGATCCGCACGGCCGAGGTGCCCATGCGCAGGGCGCGGCCGAAGGTGGCCAGCGCCGACAGCACGGTGTCGGCGAAGTTGCGGCGCAGCACCGCGCCCGCGGTGCGTGGCTGCGCGAGTGGCTCGGCGTCGGTGGAATGGCCGTGCCCGGCTCGCGATGTGGTCCGCCCGAACAATGCACACCCCCTCGGTGTTCGAATGCCCGTTCAATTGCCTGGACACCAGTCTGGACGGTACTACACCTAGCTTCGGCGGAAGGTCGTAATCGCGAATCACTCCGAACGAGAGCGATTCTCCGTATCATGGACACCTGTCTGGACAGAAATTCAGAAATAGCGAACCGGTATCGAGTTGCGAGGCACTGCATGGTTGGTTTCAGTTTGTCGAACGTATTCGCGACCGTGGCGGCGGCGATTCCGGAGCGCGAATTCCTCGTGCACGGTGACCGCCGGCTGTCCTATGCCGAAACCGACCGCAGGGTAACGGGATTCGCGAAATTCCTGGCCGCGCGGGGGATCGGCGCCGAGATCGAGCGGACGGCCCAGCATTTGTCCGGGCAGGACCATTTGGGCGTCTATTTGCGCAACGGCACCGAGTACCCGGAGATCTTGATCGGTGCCTACCGGGCGCGCGCGGTGCCTTTCAATATCAACTACCGCTACGTCGAAGAGGAATTGCTGTACCTGCTCCGCGACGCCCGGGCACGAGTGCTGGTGTACCACGCCGAATTCGCTCCACGGGTGGCCGCGGTACTGCCCACGCTGACCGACCCGCCGCTCCTGATCCAGGTCGCCGACAGCAGTGGCAACGACCTGTTGCGGGGCGCGATCGACTACGAGACCACCGTCGCCACCACCGAGGGCGAGCTGCCGGAACCCGACGGCGACGATCTGTACCTGCTCTACACCGGCGGCACCACCGGGATGCCCAAGGGTGTGCTGTGGCGTCAGGACGACATCTACCTCGCCGCCATGGGCGGCACCCGCTTCGGCACCGGCGTGCAACTGGATTCCTATGCGGAACTGGCCGATTCGGCCACGGTCACCGGCGGCGCCTACCGCTTGGTCGTCGCCGCCCCGTTCATGCACGGCGCCGCCCAGTGGTTGCTGTTCCAGTGCGTCACCAACGGCGGAACCCTGGTGCTGCCCACCGTCGTCGACCGCTTCGACGCCACCTCGGTCCTCGAGGCCGTGGCCAGGGAGAACGTGATCGCCCTTCCGCTGGTCGGTGACGCCATGGCGCGACCGATCGTCGCCGAACTCGAGCGGCGCCACTACGATCTGCCGACGCTGGCCGCCGTGCACAACGCAGGCGCCCCGCTCACCCCGGCCGTGCGACAGCGATTGATCGCGGCCTTCGGCAAACCCGTACTCGTCGTCGACTCGGTGGGCTCCTCGGAGTCCGGCATCCAGATGACCCAGATCTACGACGCCGACGCCCGAACCACAGCGAGCAGCTTCGTCCCCGCCGACACCGACACCGCCGTGATCGACGAGGACCTCACCCGGCTGCTCGACGAACCGGGCGCCTCGGGCTGGCTGGCGCGCAAGGGCCGCATCCCGCTGGGCTATCTGGGCGACGAGGAGAAGACACGGCGCACCTTTCCGGTCGTCGACGGTGTGCGCTGGTCCATCGCGGGTGATCGCGCGAAGGTGCTGGGCGACGGCCGGATCGAACTGCTCGGCCGCGACAACCTGACCATCAACTCCGGCGGTGAGAAGATCTTCGTCGAAGAGGTCGAGCGCGCCGTCGCCGCCCACGCGAGCGTGCTCGACGTGGTCGTGGTCGGCAGACCGTCACAGCGGTGGGGTAGTGAGGTCGTCGCCCTCGTACAGATGGACGACGAGACCGTCACCGATGCCGAGCTGCTCGACGAATGCGCCAAGCACATCGCCCGCTACAAACTGCCCAAAGCCATTCTGCGCTGTCGCGAAATCCTGCGCTCACCCACCGGCAAGGCCGACTACCGGTGGGCGCGCGGCGTCGCGACGCGGATGTGAGGAGATCCCGATGCCCCCACTCACCCTGCCCGCCGGCCTCGACTTCTCCGACCCGGGACTCTGGGCCCAGCGCACGCCCGTCGAGGAATTCGCGATGTTGCGCAAGGCTGCCCCCGTGTGGTGGAACGCGCAGTCCGACGACATGTGCGTGCCCCACGACGACGGCGGATTCTGGGTCGTGAGCCGTCACGAGGACGTGCGAACGATCTCGCGCAACCCCACCCTGTTCTCCGCGAGCACCAAGGGTTCGGTGATCCGCTTCCCCGGCACCGTCACCGCCGACACCTTCGAAGCGACGAAATCCATGCTCCTCAACATGGATCCACCCAAGCACTCGGCCGTGCGCCGCATCATCTCGCGCGGATTCACCCCACGCGCGGTCGAGGCGCTGCGCGCCGCGCTGGCCGAACGCGCCGAGGCCATCGTGCACGCCGCCCGTGCGACCGGCGGCGGCGACTTCGTCCACCAGGTGGCGCGCGAGCTGCCGCTGCAGGCCATCGCCGAACTGTTCGGCATCCCGCAACCGGATCGGCTGCGCCTGTTCGACTGGTCCAACCAGATGCTCAATTTCGACGACCCCGAATACGGCGACCCCATCGGCGCCACCGCGGATCTGCTCGGCTACGCCTGGCAGCTGGCCGAATCGCGACGCCTCGACCCCGCCGGCGACCTGGTGTCGAAACTGGTCACCGCCGATATCGACGGCGGCTCACTGACACCCGACGAATTCGGCTTCTTCATGATCCTGCTGACCGTCGCGGGCAACGAGACCACCCGCAATGCCACCACCCATGGCATGAAGGCCTTCGTGGATCATCCGGAGCAGTGGGAACTCTTCCGCGCGCAGCGCCCACGCACCGCCGCCGACGAGATCGTCCGCTGGGCGACTCCGGTGATCGCGTTCCAGCGCACGGCCACCGAGGACACCGAACTGAGCGGTCAGCCGATCCGCGCGGGGCAGCGGGTGGCGATGTTCTACAGCTCGGCCAATTTCGACGAATCGGCCTTCGGCAACCCCTTCACCTTCGACATCCTGCGAGACCCCAACCCGCACCTGGGTTTCGGTGGTACAGGCCCGCACTACTGCGTGGGCGCGAATCTGGCGCGACTGCAACTGGAGCTGATCTTCGGGGCCATCGCCGACGCCATGCCGCGCCTACGGCAAGTGGCCGAGCCGACCAGGTTGCGGTCGAGCTTCGTCAACGGGATCAAGCACTGGCAGGTCGCCTACGAGTGAGGCGGATTGCCGGTCGCCGGGACCGATCCGTAGTAATGTCCAGACAGGTGTCCAGGCTCCGTCTGGACGGAAGGAAGGTGTGACCATGCCACGATTCGAACCCCACCCGCCGGCGCGCCCCGCCCTGGTCACCGGCGGCTCGTCCGGCATCGGCGCCGCCACCGCGAAAGCCCTTGCCGAACTGGGCCATCCGGTCGCGCTCGGTGCCCGGCGCGAGGCCGAGTGCGAGGCCGTCGCGGCGGCCATCCGGGAGAAGGGCGGCACCGCGTTCGCCCACCGGCTCGATGTCACCGACAACGACTCGGTGGAGGAGTTCGTCGCCGCCGCGCAGCGTGAACTCGGCGACATCGAGATCCTGGTTTCGGCCGCCGGGGTGGTGAAATTCGGGTGCGTGCACGAGCTGTCCTCGGCCGACTTCGTCCGCCAGCTCGACCTGCACCTGGCGGGCCCGCAGCGCCTGCTGCGCCTGCTCGTGCCCGGCATGATCGAACGGCGGCGCGGCGATGTGGTGCTCATCGGCTCGGACTGCTCGGTGACGCCACGTCCGCGCACCGGCGCCTACAGCGCCGCCAAAGCGGGCATCGAGACCCTGGCCACCCAGATGCGGATGGAGCTGGAGGGCACCGGCGTTCGCGTGTCGCTGGTCCGCCCCGGTCCCACCGCCACCGAGATGGGCACCGACGCGACCGTCGAGGACATCGAGCCGCTGCTGAAGGACTGGGCACGCTGGGGCTTCGCACGCCACCCCTACATGCTGCGCGCCGCCGACCTGGCCGACGCCGTCACCGCGGTGGTGTCCACGCCGCGCGGTGCCCATGTGATCGTCAGCGAGGTCCAGCCCGAGTCGCCGCTGCGCTGACTCGCCAGACGTCGAAAGCCGCCCCGAACCTTTCGGGGCGGCTTTCGCGTGTGACGTCAGCGGCGCCTGCGGTAGCGCACCCGGCACGGCTGCTGCAGCTGCACGACCATCTTGGAGTGATCGTTGCGATAGCTGTCCGACGGCTGCGCCATCTCGAACTCCCAGTCGCGCAACAGGATCGAGAAGATCGCCTTCATCTGCATGAGCGCGAACGCGGCACCGACGCAGCGATGCCTGCCCGCGCCGAACGGGATCCAGGTCCAGCGGTTGACGATATCGGCCTGTTCGGGGTCGATATAGCGGCCGGGATCGAAGGCGTCGGGATCGGGGAAGCATTCGGGCAGCCGGTTGGACACCGCCGGGGTGGCCGCCACCAGGTCGCCCGGCGCGATGCGATGCCCGCACACCTCGAACTCGTCCCTGGCCACCCGCATCAGGATGATGAGCGGCGGATGGAGCCGCAGCGTCTCCTTCAACGCCGCTTCCAACCGCGGAATCTGGCGCAACGCACGGAAACTCACCTCGGTGTCGTCGGCGAAGAGGCTGTCGAGCTCCCCGACCACATCGGCGAGCGTGCCGGGGTGGCGCAGCAGTTCGATCATCGTCCACGCCGAGGTCCCCGAGGTGGTGTGGTGACCGGCGAACATCATCGAGATGAAGATGCCGGTGACCACCGACGCCGAGAAGCGCGGTGCGCCCTGTTCGTCGCGCACCGACACCAGCACGTCGAGCAGGTCGCGTTCCTCCTTGCCCTGGGGAGGCGCGGCGATGCGGCGGTCCATGATCTCGCCGACCAATTCGACGAGTCGGCTCCGCGATTCGTCGCGTTTACGGAAGCTCTCGATCGGCATATACGGATCGACGTAGGCCAGCGCGTCGGTGCCGCGTTCGAGATCGTGATAGAGCTCGGCGAAACGGCTGTCGAGTTCATTGCGGAATTTGGTGCCGATCAGGCACGCCGAGGAGGTGTAGATGGTGAGCTCGGCGAAGAAGCCGAGCAGATCTATTTCGCCGGAATCACCCCAGTCCGCGATCATCCGGTCCACCTCGTGCGAAATCGTCGCCGCGTGGCCGCGCATGTAGTCGGCGCGCAACGCCTGATTGTGCAGCATCTCCTTGCGCCGCTCCGGGCTGGCGTCGAAGACGACGCCCTCGCCGAAGATCGGCTTCATGAAGGGATACGCGGCCTCCTGGTCGAGGTCCTCGTCGCCGGCGCGGAAGAAGAATTCATTGGCCTCGGCGCCCGAGAGCAACACCACGTCGCGCCCGGCCAACTCGAAAACGCCCACGTCGCCACATTCCTCGCGCACCCGGCGCATGAGGGCGATCGGATCGGAACGCAGTTCCTCGAGGTGACCGTGCTCGTGTTCGCCGCCGGAGACCCGTCGCGGTTTCAGAAGCGTCATCGAAGACCTCTCAATCTCTGGGTCATATAGACACGTGTCCAGACGGTACTACAGTTCTCGGGCGTGGCGCAATGCGCGAGAAAGCCGCCACCCGGTTACCCGGATGACGGCTTCTGTTGTCGCGGAGACTATTTCAGGATCAGATAGACCGATTTCTCGATCCGGTCCGCCATTTCGTCGTAGGTCCCGTATCCCATCCCGGCGCGTACCAGTGCGCCCGCGTAGAGCAATTCGAACGCCTCGAGCACATCCGGATCGTGGTCGGGACCCAGTGCCCGCGCGATCCGCTGCCGGATCTCCAGGCCGATCCGCACCCGCAGATGCGACACGTCGGGGTCCTGGCCGAGCAGGGCGCTGGTCACGGCACCTGCCAGCTCGTTCTCCCCGCCGACCATCAGCGACACCTGCCGCAGCGTCTCGACGACCCGCTCGGCCGCCGACTTGTCGTCGTCGTGTTCGAGCTGCGGCGTCTGCAGCAGGCGCCGCCAGAACACCTCGGCGACGAGGTGTTCCTTCGACGAGAAATAGGTGTAGGCGGTCGCGGTTCCCACGCCCGCGGCGGCGGCCACCTGGCGCACGGTGAGTCCGGAATAACCCTGCTCGGTGATGACGTCGACGGCGGCGCGGGTGAGCCGGTCGACCGTATCGGCCTGTTTCTCGGTCAGGCGCCTGCGCGTGGCCTCGAGAATCGCGGGATCAGAATGGTTTTCGGACACGATTCCATATTAGTCGCAGGTACATGGGATACCTATTTGGGCCTGCGCATGCGCGGTTCGCCGCCCCCGCGCGCCCGTTCGGAAACGGTGCTGATCGCGGTATCGAGCCGGGTCCCGTTGGGCCAGCCGACATAGTGGCACAGGAACAGGGCGATTTCGCGGAGCTGTTCCTCGGTGAGCTCTTTGTTGTGCAGGGCGGCGTGGATCTGGATTTCGGCGGTTTCCATGCGGCCCTGAGCGGTGAGCGCGCCGAGCAGCAGCAGCCGACGGTCGCGGTCGGTGAGTCCGGGGCGCGACCAGATCTCGGCGAAGAGGTGATCGACGGTGGTGGCGAAGAACGCGCCGTCGATCTCCGGTGGTTGCCAGCCGTAGACCTCTTTCATGCGGGCCAGGCCGCGGGCGCGGGCGTCGTCGGTCATGTGCTGCTCCTGTCGGATGTGGGGACCCGAAGGCCGAGACCTTCGGCGAGATGTTCGAAACCCATTCGGGCGAGCGGTAATTCGACGCCGAGCCGGGCGCCGAGGTCCAGGGCCAGCGCCAGGTCCTTCTCGCCCAGATCGCGTACGTGCGACATGATCGGCAGCCACGGATCGCCCTCGGCGAGGCGGGCGGTGGACTCGCGCCACAGGATGGCACCCGGTCCGCCGGTGACGGCGTCGGAGTGGCGCACGACCTCACCGAGGCGGCGGATGTCTAGCCCGGCCGACTCGGCCAGGCGCGAGGCCTCGGCGGCGGCGGCGAAGGCGACGAAGTGCACCAGATTGCGGGCGAGCTTCATCCGCGTGCCCGCACCCACCGGGCCCGCGTGCACCACGAGATCGGCGAAGCGGGCGAACGGGGACCGTACCGCCTCGAACGCGGTCTCGCTGCCGCCGACCATCACCGCGAGGCGCCCCTGTTTCGCGCCGGGCGCACCACCGCTGACGGGTGCGTCGACCAGCTCGACCTCGTGGCGCGCGCATTCCTCGGCCAATTCGATCGCCGTGCTGTCGGCGATGGTCGAATGCACGGCGACCACCGTGCCCGCGGCGGCCGTCGACAGAATTCCCTGCGGACCGGTCAGCACATCGCGAACCTGGGCGTCGTCGAGGACGGTCACCGAGATCACCGCCGCACGGGCAGCGACCTCGGCCGGCGTCGCCGCCACCGCGACACCCGCGGCGGCGAACTTCTCGGTGGCATCGGCCCGCGCGTCGCACACCACCAGGCCGCCCGGCCAGTCGACGAGCCTGCGCGCCATGGGCGCACCCATATTGCCCAGCCCGATGTAGCCGAGACGTGGCGCGTTATCAGTGGTCATGAGCGAATCACCTGTCCGCCGTCGACATTGAAGATCTGCCCGGTCACCCAGGCGGCGTCGTCGGAGAGCAGATACAGGCAGGCGCCGACGAGATCCTGCGGTGTGCCCATCCGCTTGAGCGGCAACCGCTTCACCATGTCGTCGACGATGACCGACGGCGTGATCGTCTTGGTCGCCTCGGTATCGATGGGGCCCGGGGCGATGGCGTTGATCCGGATGCCGGAGCTGCCGAGCTCGTGGGCCAGCTGCTGGGTGAGGCCGTTCACGCCGACCTTGGCCAGCCCGTAGAAGCTCGAATAGGTCCACGCGGCGGTGGAGGACTGGTTCACGATGGACCCGCCACTGGCGCGCATCGTCGGCCAGACCGCGCGGGTCACGTTCAGCGCGCCGTCGAAGTTCACGCTCATGAAGTGCTTGTAGTAGTCCCACGGCACCGTGAGCAGCAGGTTCAGCTTCATGGTCCCGTAGATGGCCGCGTTGTTCACCAGATGGTCGATGCCGCCGAACTTCTCGACGGTGAACGCGGCGAGCGCGGCCGCGGAATCCGGGTCGGCGACATCGACCTCGCGGAAAGCGGCGACACCGCCGGCCGCGGTGATCTCCTTGGCGACCGATTCGCCCGCCTCGGCATTGATGTCGGCCACCACCACGCGGGCGCCCTCGGCGGCGAGCGCCTTGGCGTAGGCCGCGCCGATACCCTGTGCCGCGCCGGTGACGATCGCGGTCCGGTCGGTGAAACGTGTCATGTCTGTTCTCCTTCAGGCCGGGTAGGCCACGAGTTTGGTTTCGAGGTATTCCTCGAAACCGGCGACGCCCATCTCGCGTCCGATGCCGGACTGCTTGTAGCCGCCGAAGGGCGCGTCGACCGAGTACCAGGTGCCGCCGTTGACACCGAGGGTCCCGGTGCGGACGGCGGAGACGACCTTGTCGACGCGGGCGGGATCGGTGCCCCACACCGAGCCCGACAGGCCGTAGGGGGAGTCGTTGGCGATGCGGATCGCGTCGTCGTCGCCGTCGTGCGGCAGGATCACCAGCACGGGCCCGAAGATCTCCTCCCTGGCCACCCGGGACTCGTTCGTGAGCCCGGCGATCAGGGTCGGCTCGACGAAGTAGCCCGCGTCGCGGCCGGTCGGACGACCGCCGCCCACAACCACCTCACCGCCTTCGCTGCGAGCCAGCGAGATGTAGCCCTCCACGCGTTCGCGCTGTCGCTCGGAGATGAGCGGACCGCACACGGTGCGCCGGTCGTCCGGGTCGCCCGCGCGGATGCCGCCCATGGTCCTGGCTGTCGCTTCGAGAGCCGCCTCGTAAGCGTTGCGCGGTACCAGCAACCGGGTGGACAGCGCGCAACCCTGACCGGCGTGCACACACACCGAGAAGGCGGCCATCGCGCAGGCCGCCGCGATATCGGCGTCGTCGAGGACGACGAACGCGGACTTGCCGCCGAGCTCGAGGAACACCTTCTTCACCGTGGCCGCCGCCGCGGCCATCACCGACTTCCCGGTGCGGGTGGAACCGGTGAACGACACCAGATCCACGTCGGGATCCTCGGCGAGCTGGGCGCCGAGCCGGTGATCGGAGCCGGTCACCACATTGAACACACCCGCGGGAATATCGGTGTGCTCGGCGGCCAGAATCCCCAGCGCCGCACCGCACCACGGGGTGTCGGGGGCCGGTTTGAGCACCACGGTATTGCCCGCCGCCAGCGCGGGCCCGATCTTGGCCAGGTTGATCTGATGGGGGAAGTTCCACGGCGTGATCGCCCCGACGACGCCCACCGCCTCGCGGCGCAGTTCCCTGCGGGTACGCATCCCCATCGGTTCGGCGATCGGCATCTCGGTGCGCCAGGAATAGGATTCGGCGAGATCCGCGAAGTAGCCGAGATCGTTCACCGGCCCTTCCAGATGAGGTCCCGCCGTGAGCATCCGGGGTGCGCCCGCCTCCTCGATGGTGATCTCGCGCAGTTCCTCGATGTGCTCGCGCATGGCCTCGCGCAATTGGCGCAGGCAGCGCGCCCGGAACGCCGGATCGGTCGACCATCCGGTGGTGTCGAAAGCGGTGCGGGCCGCGGTGACGGCCGCTCGCATGTCCTCGGTCGTGGCATCGGCCGCCCAGCCGAGGCGCTCGCCGGTGGCGGGGCTGCCGGTCGCGAACACCCCGCCCGATCCCCGGCTCAGTTTTCCGTCGATCAGCAGCGTGCAGCCGTCCTCGGGACGTAAATTGCTCGGCACCGTGTCTCCCTCACTGTCTGGACAGGTGTCTAGACTGTATTTCACCATGCGGTCGGTGAGCAAGGGCGCGTCGGCCGGAACCGTTGCCCGCGAGAGGAAATGCCATGAAGACCAGACTGCGATGCCCCTGTGGAGACCTCGTCGTCGGCACCGACGAGGACGACCTGGTCGAGCACGCGAACGCGCACCTGGCGGCGAACCATCCCGACCACGACTACACCCGCGAGGAGATCCTGCTGTTCGCCTACTGACACGACAGCGGGCCCGCACCGTGTACCGGTGCGGGCCCGCTGTCGTGGGTCGGGTCAGGGTTTGCGGGCGACCCCGCCGTACGCGGAGATCGGCTGGACCTCGCCCACCTGGGCATCCTCGGGCCGCCACTGGGTGATCGAGGTGAAGCCGGGCTCCACGAACTCCAGGCCGTCGAACACCGCCTGGATCTGGGCCTGCGTGCGCGGAATGTAGGGGGTGCCGCCGGTGCCGGTGTAGTTCTCGCACAGCGTCACGTAGGCCTGGCTGTCGTCGGTGCCGTCCCACATGATGAGGTAGCTGCCCGACGGGACCGCCGCCAGCACGGTGCCGACGATGCGGAGCAGGTCCTCGTAGGTCTTGGCGTGGCCGAGCACGCCCATGAACATCACCGCGATGGGCTCGTTGAAGTTCAGCACGTTGCGGGCGTCGGCGACGATCTTCTCGGGCTCGTGGAAGTCGGCGTCGATGTAGGTGGTGACACCCTCGGGGGTGGTGCTGGTGAGCAGCGCCCGCGCGTGGGTGAGCACCAGCGGATCGTTGTCGACGTACACCACGCGGGCGTCGGGGGTGACGCCCTGGGCGACCTCGTGGGTGTTCTGCATGGTCGGCAGGCCGGTGCCGATGTCGAGGAACTGCCGGATGCCGCGCTCGCGGGCCAGGAACCGGACCGCCCGGATCAGGAACTGCCGCGACTGCACCGCCATGGTCGAGATGTCAGGGTCGACGGCCAAGCCCGCGTCACCGGCGATCTTGTCGATGTCATAGTGGTCTTTGCCCCCCATCCAGTAGTTCCAGATCCGCGCCGAATGCGGGATGTCGGTCCTGATCTGTGGGGTGTCTACGTCGGCCATGGGTCTCGTTCCTCTGCGAATCGACTGTGACTTAGCCGGCCCGCCGGTCCACACCGCCGGCGCGGGACAGCATCTGATCTGGTTGCGACAGTACAAGATTGACGCCGTGCTCGAGCAGATTCGTGGTTCACCTGTTCGGGCCGATCGAAACCGGTCCTCGCACTGCGGATCTCGCGCCCGACAAGGGGGTCCCGGACGGGAACGGTCAGGTCGAATTCCCGCCGGTGACCCGATTCGCGGCTCCCTACGGTCGGTCGAGTGAACCCTGATACCTACGCAGAGACCCCGGTGACAGACCGGCTCCACCGTCCCCTGATCCTGTTCATGGCACTCGCGGCAGCCGTCGGTACATCGACGATCTATCCGATGCAGCCCGCGATCGCGGACGTGGCGGATTCGCTCGGCACCCAGATCACCGCTGTCGGATTCGCCCTGGCCTGCGGGCCGATCGGCTACATGCTCGGACTCGGCCTGCTGGTGCCGCTGGTCGACCGCTTCGCTCCCGGCCGCGTCCTGGCCGCTCAGTTCGGGGTACTCGCATGTGCGCTCGCGGCGAGTGCCGCCGCGGGCAGCGCCACCGTGCTGGCTCCGATGATCGGTCTGGTCGGCGCCTGCTCGGCGGTCGGGGCCGGGTTGAGCTCCGTCGCCGGCCGGTTGGCGCACCCGCACCGGCGCGCGACGGTCCTGGGGGTGGTGACCGCGGGCATCTCCGTCGGCATCCTCGCCGGCCGGATCGTGGGTGGGTGGCTCGCGGATGAGATCGGCTGGCGCGCGATGCTGCTCGTCTTCGCGGCCGGCTGCGCCCTGCTCGCCGTCTGCTGCCTCACCGCGCTGCCCGCCGTGACCGGCACCGCCGAGCGCGGCTACTTCTCGACCTTGCGTTCCCTACCCGGATTGTTCGTCCACCACGCGACGCTTCGCGTTGCCGCTGTGCGTGGATTCCTGTGGTTCTTCGCCTTCTGCGCGATCTGGGCGGGCATCGCCGTGGCACTCTCGGAGCCCCCGTACTCCTACTCGGCCGAACGGATCGGCCTCTACGCGCTGGCGGGTCTCTCGGGCATCCTGGCCACCCGGATCGCGGGCACACGGACCGACCGCGACGGCGCTCGCCGGGTGATCCTCGCCGGCCTCGTCCTCGCCGGGGCCGCCACCGTCGTCCTGGGTTTCGGCCTCGCGAACACGCTCGTGACGCTGGTCTGCCTGGCGGCCTTCGACGCCGGGCTCTTCGCTGCCCAGGTCGCCAACCAGAGCACGGTCCTGGCGATCGAACCCGACGCACCGGCACGCTTCAACAGCGCGTACATGCTGGTCTACTTCGTCGGTGGCAGCCTCGGGACCGCCTTCGGTGCCGCGGCGGTCGAGTGGTTCGGGTGGCAGGCCACCGCCCTGATCGCGGCGGCAGCCATCGTCGCCGCCGCGATCAGCACAGCACGATCGCCGCTCGTATAATATGAAACTCGTATGGTCGTTCGGTGGGTAGGAGAAGAGGCGCGGATGGCGGCGGACGAAGCGACTCGGCGACGCAAGCTCACGGTGGCGGTCAAAGACGCCCTGCGTGACTTGAATATCGAACTGTCCCTGCTCAATCGGCGCTTCGGCGGCCAGGTGGAGCTGCGGGAGGTGGACTTCAGCTGTCTCGACCTCATCAACCGGCACGGGCCGATGTCGCCGAAGGAACTCTCACGCCGGGCCGGCCTGCACCCGGCCACGCTGACCGGGATTCTCGACCGGTTGCAGAACGGTGGATGGATCGTGCGCGAACGCGACCCGGAGTCCGCCGACCGCAGGGCGGTCACCGTCCGTGCTGTGCGCGAACGCAATTCGGCGCTCTACGAGGTGTTTTCCGGCATGAACAACCGGATGGACGCGCTGTGCGCCGACTACACCGACGACGAGCTGACGGTGATCGCCGACTTCCTCCGGCGCACCGGTGGTGCCGGGCAGCAATCCGCCGACGAACTCGCCCGCTGAACGGCACCGCTGGGATTCGATGTCATCGGCAAGCCCTCCGGTCAGCGGGTGAAGGCTGCCGCATGGTCGGTGACCCAGGCGGCGAAATCCTGTGCGGGACGGTCCAGGAGGTCGGCGACCGTGGTGGTCGTCGGGCCGGGAACGCGGGCGTAGTCCGCGAGCGACCCGAGCAGCCGGGCCGGGATGTCCTCGGGGAGTCCCTGTGCCGTCATCGCGGCCCGCACCTGGTCGGGGGTGAGTTCGAGGAACGAGAGGTCGCGGCCGGTCACCTCGCCGAGAATGCGGACCTTGTCGGGTTGGGTCAGTGATCGGGGACCGGTGAGGACATAGGAGCGATTCCCGTGTCCGTCCTCGGTCAGCGCGCGCACCGCGACGGCGGCGATATCGCGTTCGTGGATCGGCGAGGTGGCCGCATCCCGATACGCACCGCGAACCACGTCACCGGCGCGTAGCTGCGGCGCCCACGCCAGGGTGTTGGCGGCGAAGTCGCTGCAGCGCAAGGCGGTCCACACCATGCCCGAACTCTGGGCGGCGGCTTCGAGTGCTCGGAACCCCGCCATGAAGCGCGGTTCCCCCGCGGGGAACTCGACGGTCGCCGCGGAGACGACCACAACCCGCTCGACCCCGTGATCCGCTGCCGCGGCGAGGATCGCGGTCGCGGAGTCGAGGGCGCCACGCGAACTCAACAGCACCGCTTCTGCGCCCTTCCATACGTCGGCCGGAAGGTGCGGACGCGCTGGATCACCCTGTGCGACAACAACTCCGCTCGGTAGGACGGCATCACGATCCCGGGTGACTGCCGTGACGGGTGCGCCTGCCGCTACCAAGTGGGAGATGACTTCACGGCCCACGATCCCGGTGGCTCCGATGACGACGAACATGGTCTACTTCCCTTCCCTTTCGGCACCAACAAGTACCGAACACATATGATATGAAAGCCATAGTAACCGCCTGGGGAGGGATGTAATACGGAAATCAAACTACTTCGCCGTGATGCTCGTCACCGGGGGAAGGGCTAATCTGGGGCGAACGGACATGGGGGAGTCGATGGACGACGCGGGTTTCGATCGGAAACTGGACGCATTCGAACGATGGCAGTCGACCCCCTGGGGCGGGCTCCGATACCGCATGGCCGCCGCAAACCTCGCCACGCATCTCCCGGCCGGGCGCAGCCTCACGGCCCTCGATGTCGGTGGGGGCAACGGGCTGGATGCCCTAGAGCTGGCCGCTCTCGGTCACCGGGTGACCATCGCCGATCTCTCACGGCCATCCCTCGCCTCGGCCGAGGCGCTCGCCGCCGAGCGCGGACTCGCCGGCCACATCACCACCGCACCGGTCGCCATCGACGACCTGGCGACCGAATTCGGGCACGCGGCGTTCGATATCGTGCTGTGCCACAACGTGATCCAATACCTCTCCGAATCACCGATATCCGCCCTCGCGGCCCAGCTCGCGCCCACAGGTCTGCTTTCCGTCCTCGCTCCCAACGCGGCCGCGGACCCCCTTCTCACCGCGGTCCGTTCCCGGAATCTCACCGAGGCGCTGCGCCTACTCGACGCCCCGACCCGTGTCACCGTCACCTACGACACCGAAGCGCGAGCCTGCTACGCCGACGGCATCGCAGGCGACCTGCGCGACGCGGGCCTGGAAGTGCTGGCCCACAGCGGAATCCGCGTCGTCTGCGACCTCATCACCGACGACGCCCGTAAATCCGACCCCCACTTCTACGCCGATCTGGAACGCCTGGAACTGGCCTTGGCCAACCGGGCGCCGTACCCCCACTTCGCCCGCATGTTCCAGCTCATCGCCCGTCCGTCGCGTACACGCTGAAACTCTCGCCGTCGGCGATCCGGCGCATCGCCGCCACCTGATAGGCGATCGCGTCGCCGGGAATCTCGCTCATCTGCCGCCATGTCAGCTCGGAGCACTTGTGCGGTTCGCGGTTGACCACGTCGTCGTCCCACCGTTCGGCGCGGAAGAAGAACCCCACTCTGTGCGGCTGATTTCCGTACCGGTGCTGCATGACGTGCACGCACGTCAGATCCTCGGGGCGTAACCGGATCCCCACTTCCTCCTCGGCCTCCCGAATGGCTGTCTCGACCACGTCCTCGCCCTCTTCGAGGTGCCCGGCCACCAATCCCAGCTGCCCATCGGCGAATCCGGTGTTCGACCGCCGCGACCACAACAACTTCCCGTCGCGCACCAAGACCAGATGCACATCCACCACGCTCCGAAACCGTTCGACCACGCTTGTCTCCCAACAGCTCCCGGCATCGCACCCCGGTGGACGCGACCGAGCACGATCGTATTTCCCGCAGGCGCCGAGCGGTTCGGGAATGCACGTCCATTGATGGTCGTCGGTCAGTGGTATTCGGGTGCCCATCGCACGAGCCGGTTCACGGCCGAAGGTCGATCGCGCACGCCCGCATTCGCTGACGCGTCATCATTCCCGCTGGTCAACCCCCACGCCGCCGCTGATCGGGACGACACCCCGACTCGACCGCGACACACCTGATCCAGGGTAGCGATTGCTGGATGATTGCGGTTGCGCGCGCCGGACGGAGAGCAAACCCCGGACCCGGAGGCAGGCGATCAGTGTTCGGCTGTGTCCGGAGTCATGGAGGAGTCCGACGGTATGGGTGTGCTCAATTCTACTGCCCCGAAGGGCATTCCGTGTGGCCGTGGGCCGCCGCCGCGGTCGGTCGTTCGTGTACAGGACCGGGGCCGCGCCGTTGTGCTGGTGCGGATTCTCCCCGGACATCGGATCGGGTGCCTCCCCGCGAGCACGGGGAGACACCCGAAAGAGCTCTGCGTGGCGGTCGCCACCGCCGCGCGGAGCAACGCAGACACTGGGAGAGCGCTGCTGTGACCACACTAGATGTTCCTGTTGTTCCCGTGTGCCCGGATTCGGCCCATCGGCCGCTCACGGCACCGGCCGACCCGACGGTCGAGTCGTTGCGAACGGCGATTCTCGGCGATTCGCGTGCGACGCACCGCCGGGTGCGCGCCGCGACCATCGCCCTGAACGACCGGCCACGATCGGGACTCACCTCCTCGGCCGAAGCCGCGCTGGCACCGGATCTGCTGCGCGCGACGATCGCGGTCCTCGGTGGATCGGCAACGGCCATCGCCGCCGACCCCCGGTTGCGCGGTGCGCTGTGCGAGTGGGCGGCTGTCTACGCCCCGCACCTGTTGCCCGTGCTCACCGGCCACCTCGACTTGGCGATCGGGGCGATCACCGCACTCGGCAATGGTTCGGCGTACCAGCGGGAACTGCTCGCCGAGCTCGACACCGGGGAGGCGATCGGCCTGTTGCTGCTGACCGAGCTCGGTGGCACCAACGGCGCCGACCAGCAGACCACCGCCACCTGGGACGGCGCCCGTGGTGGGTTCTGGCTCGACTCGCCCGGTACCGCGAGCTGGAAGTTCATGCCGAACATGGCTGATCCGACCACCCGCAAGACGGGTGTGGTCACCGCCCGCCTGATCGCACATGGTCGCGACGAAGGCGTGCTGCCCTTCCTGCTGAGGTTGCGTACCGGGCAGGGCCTCGTGCCCGGTCTGAATGTCGCGCCGCTGCCCGATAAGGGCTGGGCGCCGATGGATCACGCGCTGATCCGGTTCGACGCGGTGTTCGTCCCGGCCGACGCACTGCTCGGCGGCCGGTGGGCCGTGCTCGGCGCTGCTGGAATCGAATCGGAAGTTCCGGTGCGGCAACGCTTTCACCGCGCGATCACGGCTTTGGGGGAGGGCAGGCTGGACTTGGCAGGCGCGGCTGCCGCCGGTGCGCGTGCGGCGCTGGCGGTGACGGTGAACTACGCCGATCAGCGTCGCCCGGGCGGCCGGACCTCGATGGCCGACCGGGGAACGGTTCGCCGTGATCTGGTCTCCGCACTGGCCTCGACCTACGCCAGCAGCATCCTCGGCCGCCGCATCCAGGACCTGCGCGTGGCCGCCGCCGAACCCTTCTCCGCGCTGTGGTCGATGCTGGCCAAACCGTTGCTGGCCTACACCGCCCACGACGTGCTGCTGACCTGCCGTCAGCGCAGTGCGGCGCAGGGATCGCTGCGCACCAACTGGATCATCGACTGGATCGGCAACACCGAAGGCATCATCACCGCCGAGGGCGAGTCCCAGCTGCTCTGGAAGCAGGCCGGACACCTCATCGCCCGCGCGGAGACCGCCCTGACGCTGCCTGCCACGCCGGACCTTCTGCCCTGGTACATCCGCATGCTCGCCGAGCGGGAGTCGGCGCTCGCCGCCGCACTGCGCCGTGGTGACATCGCCGTCGCGAGCACCGCGGTCGACGGCGATACCGCCGCCGTCGAGCTCGCCGCCGCCACCAGCGAAAGGCTCGCCGCCACCGCGTTGTTCCAGGCCTGCGTCACGGCCGACGACGCATCGGCCCGCCACCTGCTCGAGTCCGCCTGCGTGGTGTACGCGCTGGAGCGAATCCGCGCGCACGGCACCTGGTTCGCTGCCCACGGACAGCTGACACCCCGGCACGCCCACCGCGTGCACGAGGAATTGCGTTGTGGCATCGACCATCTCGGTGCGCATCTGAATCTTCTGGTCGACGGCTTCGACATCGAACTCGAGCCTTTCGACGCGCCGATGGCGTCGCCGGACTACCTGCGGTGGTGGGAGACCTGGGCGGGCGGGAAGACCGCGCCGTTCGGCGAGGCGCTGCGCTCGATCACCGGGCAGGTGCGGGCATGACCGGACACAGTGTCGAATACGAGGTCGTCGTCGTAGGGGCCGGGTTCGGTGGGCTCACCATGGCATGGGAACTCAAAGAGGCAGGCGTGCGGAACTTCCTGATCCTCGAGGAGGGGCCCGAGGTCGGCGGTGTGTGGCGGGAGAACACCTATCCGGGCTGTTCCTGCGACGTGCCCGCACACCTGTATTCGCTCGCCTTCGACCCCTACCGTGACCCCCGGGTGCGCTACCCCGACGCGCAAGCGATCCTGTCCTACCTGGGTGCGATCACCGACCGGCACGGGCTGCGTCCTCATCTGCGCTGCGACACCGCCGTGGTGGGCGCCGATTACCGCGACGCCGACCGCACCTGGTCGCTGACCACGTCGGCGGGAGACCAGATCCGCACCAGAGCGGTGGTGTGGGCGGTCGGCCAGCTGCACCGGCCCGCTGTCGCACAGCTGCGCGGAGCCGACACCTTCGGTGGCCCGATGTTCCACTCCGCGCGCTGGGATCACACGGCCGACCTCACCGGACACATCGCCGTGGTCGGTACCGGATCCTCGGCGGCACAGATGATTCCGGAGCTGGCTCGCACCGCTTCGTCGGTCACCGTCTACCAGCGGAGCCCGTCGTGGGTACTGCCCAAGCCCGCCGCATCGTTCGGAGCGATGTCGCGGTGGGCACTGACCCACATACCCGGCCTGCACGGCTTGTACCGCGCCGGACTGTACCGCGCCGCCGACCTGGTGCTGGCCCCGACCACTCATGCCGGGTGGTCGGCCAAGGCGCTGGAATTGGTTGCGCGGGAACATCTTCGCCGCCAGGTGCGCGATCCGGAGCTGCGCCGAACGCTCACCCCGGACCACCGGATCGGGGAGAAGCGCATCCTCATCGACAGCGGGTACTACCGCGCGCTCACCGAGCCCCACGTAGAACTCGTCACCGACCCGATCGACCGGATCGTCCCGGACGGTATCCGCACCGTCGACGGCATCGAACGCCGCGCCGACCTCATCGTCCTGGCCACCGGCTTCCGCGCCCGGGAGTTCCTCGACGGCGTCCGGGTCCGTGGCCGGGGTGGTGTCGAACTGCACGACCGGTGGCGAACCGAGGGCCGCCCGACCGCCTTCTACGGACTGGCCGTTCCCGGCTTTCCCAATCTCTACCTGATCGCGGGCCCGCACTCGTTCACCCCGACCAACAGCAACCCCGCCGTCAAACAACACCAGGTCCGCTACATCATGCGCTGCCTGGCACTCAGCGCCCGCCTGCGCGAACCGATCGAGGTCACCGAACAGGCGATGGCGACCTACCTGAACCACCTCGACGACGCGCTCGACCGCACCGTCTGGCGCGACGGCAAGGCAACCACCTGGTGGAAAACGGCCGACGGCACCGTCACCAATGCTTGGCCGGGGACGGTAGCCGCCTTCGGAAAGGCGCTCACCGGAAACAACCCGGCCCTCTCGTTCACGGTGCCGGACTCACGGGGAGGGCTCTCGGGCGCCCCGCAACCACGTCCACACGACGAACCGTGCCGAACGGGATAGTGGCGTCGATCCGCGCGATCAGCACCGAGTGGAGCTGATCGTGCTGTGCACGCCCTCGAGGAGATCTCATCTTCCTCGAGGGCGTCGCCGGTGTGACACGATCACTCCTCGGCAGCTCCGGATTGTGCTTGCTGCGAAACAATGTTCGCGACTGTCCACATGATGTCGTTCAGCGGTTTACGTAGACGATCCGTACCAGTGGCGTCACCGACCGGCAGCCCGACGGCCGCCATCGTCGCGATCTCCCAATGATCGGGCAACGCGAACTCGTGGTGCAGTCCGTCCCGGTCGAATGCCCGGAACTGATGCACCTGGAGTCCGAGTTCGTGTGCCTGAAAGGTCAGGTGCGCCACGGCCTGTCCGAGGTCGTAGTCGGCGAACTCGGAGTACTCGAATTCGGTGTCCTCCACCCGCCGCTGCACGAGGTTGGCGACGAGGAGGCTCGCATCCGGCGCCCACGCCGCGGAACTTCGGGCGAGAAAACCGGCGAGCCGCCGATGAACAGCGTCCCCGCGCACAGCGGCGATGACCCGCCACGGTTGCGAATTGCCAGCCGAGGGCGCGCGCCGGGCAGCTTCGAACAGCGAGCTGACCTCGGCCGACGACAGCGTGTGGTCACGGCGGAAACCGTTGGGGCTGTAGCGCTCGAGGACGAAGGGGTGCAGGGCGGGAGCGTGGACGGTCACACGAAAGGCAACCACTCGAGCGGGCCCGACCTTCCCGGGCACGCCCGCAGTTCGGACGGTCCGACCGTCCTGAACCGAGGGAAACCGGACGGGCATGCGACCATACAGAGGTTGTCGGAGGTCGTCGCTATGCTCGGTGTCACCACGGCTCGAAGCCACTCCCAGGGGGAATCCATGACCGACCTACACCCGCGCACGTCCGGCCGTCCTCCGGAACCCGCCCGCACCGACGAGGTAGAACTCGCCGTCTCTTCGAACGCTGTCCCGTTGTTCAGCACCCCCCACCACAACGAACCAACGACGGCAACACCGACCACCACCGGTCACCAGTTCCCGACCTTCCTCGCCCCCGCACACCACCGGTCCGACGACGACCCGCAACGCTAGAGTCCCTCTCCGGCTCGCGTCGGCCATACCCGAGCGAGGTCCGCGGTGCCGTCATAGTTCTCGGCGGCCGAGCGCTTCACCCAGTGTAATCCCGTATCGAGCGGCGAAGGCTTTTCGTGCCCGCACCTGGGCACGAGTGCGCGGCCGGAATTTCGGTTCACGCCCGCACCCGCACGGCTCGAAACCCTCGTACCGCAGTCCTTCGCCGATCACGACGCCGACCACCGACCATCCGTCGACATCACGGCGCGCAGGCGCGGCGAAATCACGCCCCCCGCACGACATCGGCCGTTTACACCGCGGACAACGATGCGGCACACCGTCTTTCGACGGGTGACGTTTGAACGACAACCGACACGGGACGCATACCCAGCGCAGCTTGTGGTGCACGAACGCATAGGTACACATGCTGTCGCATGGTATCCGTCCGGCAGGACATCGAGGGTGTCCGAGCGCCGTGACCCGGAGTCTTCACGGCGCTCGGGCACTGCCGTCAGAGCACGGCGTCGGCGAGACGATCGATCTGGTCGGGATCGGTGCCGTAGCAATACAGCATGACTTCGTCGGCGCCGAGGTCCTCGAATTGCCTGATGGCGGAACCGATTCGGTCGGCAGTGGTGAGCATGCCGTCGGCCATGTAGCCGGCACGGCCGCTGAACTCGTAGTAGTCGAGGACGGCGGCGCGGGCCTGATCGACCACTGGCTGCGGACCGAGGACTACGTTGAGCTGGGCGACGATGCGTGGTGAGCCGTAACGGCCGTGGCTGCTCCAGGATTCGCGAGCCAGCTCGAAGAGTCTGCCTGCCCAGGACGGCGCGGCAGCGGCGAGGAACCCGCCACCCCAGCGGCCGACGCGGTCGATCGCGGCGGGCTGGAAGCCGCCGAACAGCAGTTCAGGGCCCGTCGGTCTGGTCGGTGACGGACCGATGGGCCCGCAGCTGTCACTGAATCGGTCACCGGACCACAACCGGCGCATGAGGGCGAGCTGTTCGTCCATACGGCGGCCGCGGCTGCGGATATCGGTGGCGCTCGCCTCGTGATCGTCGTCGCGACCGCCGACACCGAGGCCGAGCACGAAGCGACCACCGGACATCCGATCGAGCGTCGCGACCTGTTTCGCGAGCAGCGCGGGCTCACGCAGCGGTGCGACGAGCACCTCGGTCTGCAAGCGGATACGAGTGGTGCGGCCAGCGAGCACCGCCAAGGTGACCAGCGGTTCGGGGTTGTCGTAGACCAGCCGGTCGAGCAGTCCGAGGGTGGCGAAGCCGGCGGCTTCGGCACGGACAGCCCATTCGGGCAGCGTGCTGGGATCGGCGATGGGAAGGCCGAGACCGATATGCATGGAATCCTCCACGGGAGATGGGTGTGCGTCATCACGCCGCCCACTCCACGCCTCCTCAGATGAGGCGGGGCTCCCACACTGCGACTGTATTCCTGGAGAGCACCGATCGGATTGCGGCCACGATACGACGCTCGCCCCGAAACCCGCAAGACGGACGGGGGACCGGTCTCGGCGGGCTCGATGCATCGACCCGATCGGGCCGGGTTGAAGGCAGCGGGTAGGCTCACCAGGTGAAGCAACTGTGAAAGACCTGACCGTCGGCGTCGTCGCGACCTCCCGCAAGGAAAACGAGCATCGGCTGGCCATCCATCCGGCCCACCTCGACCGCATCGACCCAGGACTGCGCGGGCAGATCTTTCTCGAACGTGGCTATGGTGATCGTTTCGGTTACTCCGACGAGGCACTCGTTCCGCAGGTGGCCGGGTTCCGCACCCGCGAAGAGCTTTTCGCCGAATGCGACGTGCTGCTGCTGGCCAAACCGCTGGCCGAAGACCTCGAGCAGATGCGGCCCGGAACGATCGTGTGGGGCTGGCCGCACTGTGTGCAGGACGCGCGAATCACTCAGCTGGCCATCGATCGGGAGCTGACCCTGATCGCGTGGGAAGCGATGAATCACTGGACGAAGGCAGGCGTGTTCAGCGTCCACGTCTTCCACAAGAACAACGAGCTCGCCGGCTACTGCTCGGTGCTGCACGCTCTCCAATTGCGTGGTGTCACCGGCGATTACGGTCGCCGGATGCGAGCCGCGGTGATCAGCTTCGGTGCTACCGCGCGCGGCGCGGTGCGGGCGCTGTCGGCGCTGGGCATCAGCGATGTGACGGTGCTGACCCAGCGCAGCGTGTCCGCGGTGGCCTCGCCCTTCGCCTCGGTGCGGATGCAGCACTTCGAGCGCGACCCGGCCACCCCGAGCCGTACGTTGTCATTGAAGGCACCGGAACCGGGACCGCTCGCGGAGATGCTGGCCGGTTACGACGTTGTCGTGAACTGCATGTTCCAGGACACCGAGGCACCCCTGACTTTCGTGACCAACGACGACCTCGACCTGTTCTCGCGCGGCACGCTGTTCATCGACGTGTCCTGCGACGAGGGGATGGGTTTCGAATGGGCGCGCCCCACCTCGTTCGCCGACCCCATGTTCACCGTGGGTACCGAACTGCACTACTACGGTGTCGACCACAGCCCGTCGTTCCTGTGGGACTCGGCGACCTGGGAGAACTCCGAGGCTCTGCTCGAGTACCTCCCGGTCGTGCTCGCCGGTCCCGACGCGTGGGACGCCAGTGACACGATTCGCCGCGCCATCGAGATTCGAGGCGGTCGCGTGCAGAACCCCCGGATCCTGTCGTTCCAGGACCGTTCCGACGCCTACCCCTACGCGGTGAACTGAGCAGGCCACCATCTCCATCGTGCACGTCGCGTAGCTCGACGAGACGCAGTTCAGCGGGCTTTCCGTCGGCACTGAGCGTGACGACCTCGTAGGTACCGATGTGTGGGCCCCTCCTGAAACCGATGTGGATGCCGGTGCTCGCCGAGCTCAGGATTCGCGTGGTGGTCTGCGAGGCGTCTACCTCGTTGTCGTTGCTGGTGACGACGTGGACGGTGGGCGCGCGAGGGATGGAGTCGGGCGTGCGCGCTTCGTCGCAGTCGGCGTCGTAGTCGCGGGAGGGGGCCGCGTCGTTGTGGTCGTCGGTGGCGCGGCGGTGGTCGAGCTCGGTGGGACTGTGGTGCGGGGTGTTGTCGTCGTGGTGGTCGGCGCAGCGGTGGTCGTGGTGGTAGATGTGACGGTGACGGTCGGCGGATCAGCCGTTACCGTCACTGTGCTCGGACTGACGGTCGAGGTGTCCGGGGGAATCGCGGTGACGGGCACTGTGGATTCCGGGACCGACGCGACACCCGGATCTTGTGGCGGCGGTGTGGCCTGTACCGAAAAGCTCGCCGTGGCAGACAAACTCACGCTGACCGAGGTATCCGGCGAATCCGCAGGCAAGGGATCGGTGGTCACGATGGTCGGCGTTTCCGGTGCGGGGGCAGTGCTCGGCGTTTCGGTGTCGGGTGGGACGAATCCGGCATCGGTAGCCGGGCCGGCATCCGAGGCGACATCAGGAACGGCGATCTCACTCGGTGCGTCGGCTGCCGCGCCGGAATCGACCACAGCGGGACTGTCGTCGACGGCGCAGTAGCCGGGAGTCTGTACGGACGGTTCGCCCGAGAACGTCGCCGCGTTGTTCGCCGGTATCGGCGGGCTCGAATCCGCCGGCACTATCAGCGATATCCCGATTCCCGTGCCGATGACCGCAGCCGCGACCCCCGTACGTGACATCCGCCGCCGGTACCGATCGGCGGGTACCGCCGAGGCGTGCCGCCCGTATCGACGCAGAGGCCGAATCCCGGGTTCGATTTCGCTGTGGTCGACGGATTCCATCCTGCGTTCTCCCTCGAGGTATGTCCACCGTGCGAACCGGTGGCAACAATGCGGGTGTCGCGGCCCATTCAGGGTTTCGAGTAGGGATGCACCTCGCGTAACCGTTGCCGGTGTATTTGTTGCAGTTCGCCCGCGCGGGTCAGAAAGTCCGCGATTATTTCGAGTTCGGCGGTGTTGTAATAGCTCAGCAACATCTTGTAACTCTCGACGATCATGGGTACGACGATTTCCCGTACCCGATGGGCCGCGAGGTCGGTGGCCATCACTATCACCCGACGACGATCGGTCGGATGCAGCGACCGGACGATATAGCCCTGTTTCTCCAGCCGGTTGAGCATGATCGTGACGCCCGCCGCGGTGAGGCCGAGCCGTTCGGCCAGCCTTCCCGGAGTGGTGGATTTCTCGTCCTCTAGCAGCACGATTTCGAGTGCGCGTCGATCGGTCTCGTTCACGCCGAGCACTCGGATCAATTCGCGAATCAGATCCTCGACGGATCCGTGATAGAACTCCAGCGCCCTTTTGAGCTCGACCGAGATCCGGGCGGGTTCGCTAGTAGTGGGGCACACGAGCTTTCCCATCAGCAGTCACCGATCAGAGGTTCCCTACGGGCGGAAAGATCGCCGCCGGGCGTTCGAAGGGGGCATGGTGGCTCCTGTCGATCGAACATCACGAGAGCGGCACCACCGCGGCCGCCGAAGTGAACCGTGGCTGTGTCGAACATGCAGCGTACGACACGATGGCCGGTGCGATACGCCCATCGGACTTTTCGGTCGAAATGGTTACCCCGCACCAAAGCCTAAGTGGGGCAACCATTGTCGATAGTGATGTATATGGTCTCGCCGGGACCGGACCGGACCGGGCCGCTCTCGCGACCCGGTCCGGACATCTTCACCGCGGATTGTCGGCGCGGGCGCGGGTCATCGTGCCGTAGCGCCTGTCCATGGGCCTAGGTGACGGTGGTTGTGGTAAGGGTCGGGGAGGGGTTCGGGTAGCACGAAGTCGCTACGTTGCCGACGAATGACACGTTGGTGGTCATGGTCATACCGGGGCTGGTGTAGCTGGTCCCCGCGTACTTGCTGGTGATCGACGTCCCCGCGGCACCCGCAGTGACATTGAGGGTCACCGCCGGCGGGGTGAAGCTGGTGCCGCCGGCGATCGGCCCGGGAATGGTGAGCACGACGTTCCCACCGGACGTCGCGACAGTGCCCGCCACGCTACCTCCGGAGGCGGTAGCCGAGACCAGAGTCGAATTCGCCGGCGTGGGGATGGTCATCTTCAGGTTGCTGATGTTGTTCACCGTGAAGCCGGAAGCCGAACTCGGCACCGACGACGCACCAGGTGTGATGGTGATGGCCACGGCGGATCCCGATGCCGCCGAGCCCGGTGCCGTACCGGTGACCGTCGTGTTCATGCTCGAGGTCTGGCTGATCCCGAGGACGGTGCCCCGGCAGGCCCAGTTCACGCTGACCGGCGCCGCGTTGACGGGTGCGGCCAGACAAAAGACGGTAGCGACGGCTACCGGAGCGATAAAGCCTGCACGAAACAGGGAAGTGGTCGATATCATGGCGATCTCCAGGAAATGTCGAGCAGTGGTGTGACGGTATGCCCAACTGCAAAGTGGGTGTTTTAAAAATATAGCTCGCCATCTTCTTGCCGTGGCCTGAAATCGTGAATCGATACACCCCGGAATATCCTTATCCGCTATTAGTTATTTTCTCCGAATAGTTAATTGTGGAAAGGTTTCCACTTATTTCGGAACCGCGGAACGAACTGGGCGGCCAGGGGGCACCGGCGCCGATGGCCGCCCGCGCCGCGCGGAGTTCCCGAGGCCTGGCCATCGCGACGGCGCCGACGGGCAGGCCGTCGCGGACGGCCACGGCGAGGAAGTCCCGGGATTCCACGGTGCCTTCGACGACGAGGTCGTCGTGCGGGTGGACCCAGCCGGCGAATTGCAGGGAGAGCCCGTGCTGATCGGTCCAGCCCCAGGGGATCTCGACGGGGACGGCGGGGCGGCCCAGCATGGCCCTGGCCGCGGCGGCCCCCGCGGACATCGCCGAGTTCCACTGCCGCCCGCTCTCGAACTCGCCGCGATGGGAGTTGAAGGCGGTGGTCGCATCGCCCGCGGCGAACACTCCCGGTGCCGATGTGCGGTAGTGCTGATCGATGACGATGCCCTTCTTGACGGCCAGGCCGGCGGCTTCGGCCAAGGCGGTGTCGGGCGCCGTTCCGATGGCGACCAGAGCGGCCCCGGCCGACCAGCTGCGCCCGTCGGCCGCCATGGCCGTCACGCCGTCGGCTGTGTCACCGAGATACGTTGTACTGACCTCTGTTTCGACGACGACGCCGTGCTCCTGATGGATGTCGCGCAGCAGGTTCGACACCGCCCGCGGCACCACCCGGTCGAGCAGCGCGGGGCCCGCGTGCACCAGCGTCACATCGGCGCCGAGGCTGCGGGCGGTGGCGGCCACCTCGCAGCCGATCAGCCCGCCGCCGATGATCAGCAGCGACCCGCCGGCGTCGATCGCCGCTCGCAGGCCCGTGATGTCGGCCAGCGTCCGCAAGGTGTGCATGCGGGTGGACGTGGTCTCGATGTGGCGTGCCCGCGCGCCGGTCGCGAGTAGCAAGCTGTCGTAGCCGAGGTCTCCGCCCGTGCTCAATCGCACCGACGCGCGGTCGATGTCGATCGCGTCGACCCTGGTCGCCGGCCGAAGATCGATGACATTGTCGGCCCAGAACTTCGCGGGCTTCAGCAGGGTGCGTTCCGCCGAGGCGGTGCCCGCCAGTAGTTCCTTCGAGACCGCGGGCCGACGATAGGGCATCATCGGTTCCGCGCCGACGAGCACGATCTCGCCGGCATACCCCTCGCGGCGCAAGGTGTGTGCCGCGGTGGCACCGGCGACACCGGCGCCGACGATCACGATCCGCCCGCTCATCCGCGACTCACCTCACGCATGTCGAAGTCGGCCTTGGCCGCACCGCAGTCGGGGCAGGACCAGTCGTCGGGAATGTCGTCCCACCGGGTGCCGGGTTCGATCCCGTCCTCCGGCCAGCCGAGTGCCTCGTCGTACTCGAATCCGCATTGGACGCACTGGAACAGCTTGTAGTCGTTCATCGTCGGAGTTCCTTCGGTTCGAAATCGACCTTCTCGCGGACACCACAGTCGGGACAGCACCACTGTTCGGGAATCAGCGACCAAGCGGTGCCTGCGGCGAAACCCTCACGGGGAGCACCGAATCGCTCGTCGTAGACGTAATCGCACACGGGGCAGAGGTAGGCAGCCATCAGATCGCTCCGTACCGCGCGAGGATCTCGGCGCGCTTGCTCGGCTGGATGTTCACCCGGGTGATGTCGCCGTTGTAGTGCGCGAGCACGCGATGGTCCATCACTTTGCGCCACAAGGGGGTCAGGTAGGCCAGGCCGATCAGGCTCGCGTAGCCACTGGGCAGTTGGGGCGCGCCGTCCATGTGGCGCAGGATCTGGTAGCGCCGGGTGGGATTGGCGTGGTGGTCGCTGTGGCGTTGCAGGTGGTAGAGGAAGATATTGGTGACGATGTGGTCGGAGTTCCAGCTGTGCTCGGGGGCGCAGCGCTCGTAGCGACCCGAGGCGGTCCTGCTCCGCAGCAGACCGTAGTGCTCGAGGTAGTTCACTGTCTCCAGCAGGGAGAATCCGTAGACGGCCTGGATCACCAGGAACGGCAGGATCGCGGGGCCGAACACCGCGACCAGCGCCACCCACAGCACCACCGACATCGCCCACGCGTTGAGCACGTCGTTGTGCGGAGAGAACGGGCTCTTGTCGAGCCGGCGCAGGCGGGTGGCCTCCAGTTCCCACGCGGACTTCAGGCTGCCCCACACACTGCGCGGCAGAAAGCTCCAGAACGATTCGCCGAAGCGGGCACTTGCCGGGTCCTCCGGCGTCGCGACACGCACGTGGTGGCCGCGGTTGTGCTCGATGTAGAAGTGCCCGTAGAAGGTCTGGGCCAGCGTGATCTTCGACAGCCAGCGCTCGAGTTCGTCCTTCTTGTGGCCGAGTTCGTGTGCGGTGTTGATCCCGACGCCGCCCATCGCCCCGATGGTGAAGGCCAACCCGATCTTCGAGGCCAGGCCGAGACCGCCGTCGATCCCGAGCCAGGACAGGTTGTCCGCAGTCCAGAGATAGCAGGCGAAGACCAGGCTGAACAGCTGTAGCGGAATGTAGGCATAGGTGCAGTAGCGGTAGTACCTGTCGTTCTCCAGCCGTGCCATCACCTCTTCCGGTGGGTTCGCACCGTCGGGCCCGAAGAAGCGGTCGAGGGTCGGCAGCAGGACGTACACCAGGATCGGGCCGAGCCACCACCACACCGGCGCCACCACCTGCCAGCCCAGCTGGTTGAACGCCCAGACGAGCGCCGTGGCCAGCATTGCCGCACTGGGGGCGACGAGCCCGAACAACCACAGATAGCGCTTGGAATCACGCCATTGCAGGGTCGTGGTCGGTTCTTCGTGGTTTCGCGATGTCGTCATCTCGTTCTCCTGATCACCAAGACATGTCCCGGGTGTTGTCGAGCGTGTTTACAACTGACGCCGATGTGTTCTCAGTAAATACACACGTATACTAGTTGTCAACGAAGCTGTCACTTCCGGGCACATGTACGATGATTGGGTGGCCGAATCGCCGAACTTCCAGTCCGAGATGCGTCAGCTGTTGCGCGACCGCATGCTCGACGCCGCCCGCACCATGGTCGTGTCCGAAGGGTGGGGCGCGGTGAACATGTCGCGCATCGCAAAGGAAGTCGGCATCAGCAGGCCGGTCCTCTACAAGGAGATCGGCACCAAGCAGGCGTTGGCGGACGCCCTCATCGAGCGCGAGACCGGCATCTACCTGAGCGGGGTGGCCGACACGCTGGCCGAGCATCCGGCCGACCCACTCGCCGGGATCACCGCCGCTGCCGAGTACACCCTGCGTACCGCCGGTGACAACACGCTGATCAAGGCCGTCCTCTCCGCACGTCAGGACGCCGACACCGCCCTGCTGCCCGCCCTGGTGAGCGACGCGCAACCGGTGCTCGTCCGGGCGGTCGACGCGCTAACGATCACGGTGCGCGACTACTACCGACTGCCTCAGCTGTCCGACGAGGAGATCACCACGATCGTCGAGATCATGGTGCGGCTCACCCTGAGTCACCTGTTCCAGCCGACCGGCAGTGTCGACCGTGCGGTGGCGCAGATCGGTGCTGTGCTGGCCGGTGTGTTCCCGTCCTGAGTCGAACGCCGTGCTGCGGGCGTGCTGCTGTGGAGCAATAATTCCTGACTGATTGGTTTGAAAACGAATTAGTTCAAAGCTTGTGCTGAGCAATAGGTTTCGTTGATACGGTCACCTGGCTGGGCCGTTATGCCCGGTGCGTCTCGCGGCACGACGGTCTGGTCGGTCGCCTGATGTGTTCTCTGGCTTGATGAATCGAGACCACTATGTTCGGAATGCGCACCAGCCACCTTCTGGCGGCGATCACCGTGGCCGCACCCTTGCTCGCGACCGCCGCGCTCTCGGCGCCCGCGCACGCGGCAACCACCACCTGGACAGTCGTCAACCCCAACAGCAACGGCGCCTTCTCGGCGGTGTCGGGACCGCTGGTCGTGAAGAACAAAAGCGGCACAACGATATTCACCTGTCCGAGGCTGTCCTCGTCGGGCTCCCTGCCCGCAGGTACCCGGACGACCTCCGGGCTCGGTGCCATCAAGTACACGGACCTGATCAACTGCACCGCTCCCGACGGCACGGCGTGGCGAGGGCAGTTCACCGCAGCGGCAGGCGCCTCGAACTTCACGGGCAAGTCTTACAATGCGGCCACAGGGACGACCTCGCTGGTCAATGGCGACCTGTTCAACTCGATCAACCTGGTCTTCACTACGGTCGTCGGAAACTCGTGCGGGTTCTGGACTCATCACACCGCGATGACGTACACGAACGCCACCTCCACCCTCAAAGCGACCACGGCCGTGGTGAAGTTGGCCACGGCCGAGGGGACGCCGACGTGTCAGGGACTCCTGACGCAGGGTGAGACGATCACCTTCGCCACCGAGTACAAGGTGACACCGGCGATCAAGATCACTGCCACGGTCAGCTGACCTGGCACCAGGCTGCCCTGACTGTCGGCGCGGCTGTGCTCTCGGCGCCGGGACGTCGTCAATTCCGTCCCGGCGCCGATCGTCCGAGTGCAGCATCGACCGAACTCACCGGCAGAGTGCGCGTAGGCCCGGTCCCGCACTGTGCCGGACGAAATCGCAGTCGGCGAGGCGCTCGACCGAGCCGAAAGCAACTGTGAGACTGGTGGATTCGGCGATCCGATAGGGTCGGCTCGCCACCACCGAACCGAGCGTCCGCCGCAATCGGGAGATCTCGGCCCGGACCGCGACGGCGTGGTCCGCATCGCCGAACAGCGCTTCGCTGAGCCGTCCGACCGTCATGCCCTGCCGGCCGTGCAGGTGCAACAGCAGCAGGATCTCGGCATGGCGCGCCGACAGTGCGCAGCACCAGGCGGATTCGCCGCCGAGTGCGCGCAGGGTCGGCGGACCGGACAGGTCCAGTTCCAATCGGGTGAGCCGGGAGCCGGAGTCCGGGCGGATCAGCCATCCGTCGGCGAGTTGTTCGGCGGTGCACGGTCCGAGCCCGGGGACGGTGATCGGGCGGTCTGGTCCTGGCACGGCCACCCGGTGCGTGGCGCCGACACCGACGGCCTGGGCGACCCAGCCGTTGTCGTCGACGACCAGGGCGGGGCCGGACAACCCGGCCAGGGCAGGGCCCGCCGCCGAACGCAGCCGGTCGAGTCGGATCTCGTGATGACGCCACAGTTGCGCTTCGGCGAGCCGCACGCCGGTGCGCACGAGCGCGGTGACAGCCGGATGCAGGGCCAGTGCGGGACCGCTGATGTCGACGATCCCGAGCAGGGTGCCGGTGCGTGGGTCGTGGATCGGGGCCGCCGTGCAGAACCAGGGGTGCTGGAACTGCTCGAAGTGCTCACCGGAGAACAACTGGACCGGATTGGCCTCGGCCAGCGCGGTGCCGATCGCGTTCGTGCCGACCGCGTCCTCGGTCCAGCGCGCGCCCTCACGGAAACCGAGGGTGTCGGCCCGGTGGCGCACCTTCGCCGAACCGTGCCGCCAGAGGATCACACCCTCGGCGTCGGCGACCACCAGCATCAGTTGGGAAGCGGTGTCGGTGAGGTCGGACAGCACCTGCGTGAGGTCCTCGATCACCGCGGTGAGCGAGGATTCGCGGCGCCGACGTTCGACATCGTCGACGGCCAGCATCGAGCGCGCCCTCGGCTGGTCGGGCACCAGACCCGCCGCCAGCACCCGCGACCACGACCGGGCCACGAGCGGACGCGGCCGCAGCGGCGAACGCCCACCGGCGATCACGGCGTCGTGCATGCGGATCAGCTCACGCGCGTACCCGGAGAGGTCGGTGCCGGGTTCGAACGCGCCGAAATCGCCCACGCCTGCGCCCTTCATCGGTGCTGTCTGCCAGCGCTGCAACGCGCTGCAACGATTGTGCCACCCGCGCCGCATGACGTGTGCTTCATGTCACAGATTGTGGAGGAGGATTCGATGACCCAGACACTCGATCCCGTCGTCGACGGATCGGACGTAGCCGGACCCCAGCAGCGGGTGGACGCCTGGCTGACGGCGTTCGAAGCGGCCCTGGCCGCGCGCGATGTCGACACGGCGGCGAGCATGTTCGCCACCGACAGCTTCTGGCGCGACCTGATCGCGTTCACCTGGAATATCAAGACAGTCGAAGGCCGGGCGGGCGTCGCCGACATGCTGCGCGCCCAGCTCGCCGACACCGACCCGTCCGGATTTCACACCACCGAGACACCGACCGAGGCCGACGGGGTGGTCAGCGCGTGGATCGGTTTCGAGACCGGGGCCGGACGCGGTGTCGGGCACCTGCGGCTCACCGACGAAGGCGCCTGGACGCTGCTCACCACAATGCAGGAACTGAAGGGGTTCGAGGAGAACAAGGGCCCGCGCCGGCCACGGGGTGTGCGTCACGGCGCCGACCGCGCCCGGGTGACCTGGTCCGAGCAACGCGAACGCGAACAGCACGAACTCGGCTACACCCGGCAGCCGTTCGTGCTCGTCGTCGGTGGGGGACAGGGCGGCATCGCCCTCGGTGCGCGGCTGCGCCAGCTCGGCGTGCCCGCACTCGTCGTCGACATGCACGAGCGGCCCGGTGACCAGTGGCGCAAGCGGTACAAGTCGCTGTGCCTGCACGATCCGGTCTGGTACGACCACCTGCCGTATCTGCCGTTCCCCGACAACTGGCCGGTGTTCGCGCCGAAGGACAAGATCGGCGACTGGCTCGAGATGTACACCAAGGTGATGGAGGTGCCGTACTGGTCCAAGACCACCTGCACCTCAGCGCGCTACGACACCGCGAGCGAAACCTGGGTGGTCGAGGTGGAACGCGACGGTGACCCGCTCGTGCTGCGCCCCCACCACCTGGTGCTCGCGACCGGGATGTCGGGCAAACCGAACATCCCGAATTTCCCAGGGATGGACCGCTTTCGGGGCGACCAGCACCACTCCAGCCTGCACCCCGGGCCGGACCGCTACGCGGGCAGACGTGCCGTGGTGATCGGGGCCAACAATTCCGCCCACGACATCTGTGGCGCCCTGTGGGAGGCGGGTGCCGACGTCACCATGGTGCAGCGGTCGTCCACCCACATCGTGAAGTCGGATTCGCTGATGGAACTCGGCCTCGGCGACCTGTACTCCGAGCGAGCCCTGGCTGCCGGAATGACCACGCAGAAAGCCGATCTCACCTTCGCGTCGCTGCCGTACCGGATCATGCCCGACTTCCAGATCCCCGTCTACGCCGCGATCCGTGAGCGCGACGCCGACTTCTACGCGCGCCTGGAACGCGCCGGGTTCGAGCTCGACTGGGGCGACGACGGCTCGGGTTTGTTCATGAAATACCTGCGTCGAGGCTCGGGCTACTACATCGACGTCGGCGCGGCCGAACTCGTCGCCAACGGCGATATCCGTCTGGCGCACGGACAAGTTCGTGAACTCACCGAGGACAGCGTGATCCTCGACAACGGCACCGAACTGCCCGCCGATCTCGTCGTCTACGCGACCGGCTACGGGTCGATGAACGGCTGGGCGGCCGACCTCATCGGCCAGGACGTCGCCGACGCGGTGGGCAAATGCTGGGGTTACGGCTCGGGCACCACCAAGGACCCCGGCCCCTGGGAAGGGGAGCTGCGCAATATGTGGAAACCGACCAAGCAGCCCGGCTTGTGGTTCCACGGCGGCAACCTGCACCAATCCCGCCACTATTCGCTGTACCTGGCGCTGCAGTTGAAGGCCCGGTTCGAAGGGGTGCCGACCCCGGTCTACGGCATGCAGGAGGTGCATCACCTGAGCTGACCGACCTCGACGCGGGGAGCAGTCGGTGGCTCAGGCCGGTGGGATGAGGTCGCTTTTGCTGACGGTGTAGGTCAGCGGCGGGTAGACGAAGTCTGTTTCGTTGTTCTCACGTCGTCGCAGGCGGTAGAACTCTCGTCGCTGATCGTCGTCGGCCGAGGTGAGAAGTGGGCCATGCGGCAGGTACGGCCGGCCCTCGCGGAACCGTACGAAGGTCTTCGATTTCCGGAATGTCACGCCGAGCCACTGGTTTTCGACCGACCGTGCGCACGGCTCGAGCACGATCTTGTGCTTGTACCGCCGATTGGCGGCGACGGAGAACACGACGACGCTGTGGTGGGCAAGGGGGATCGCGAAACTCTCCTCGGTCCCCTTCCGTTCGAAGATCAGCGTCCGCGGCGGTGCCTCGGGGTAGCGATAGCAGGAGAAGACGGCGATGAAGGAGTGATCGGCGAGGTCGAGTGCTTGGTCGGAATGGCCGCCCATGGTGGTGTAGGCGTTCGTGTAGCTCTCGATGAGCGCGTTGTCGAAACCGACCGCGAGTCCCGCTCGGGCTTGTATCCGCTGTGCCAGGTGGTGATGTACCGGCTGGAAGCGCTGCGTCGGGCGGGCATAGCGGGTGGTGGTTCGGACGAGCGGCACGCGACCCGCCGCATCGGGGTCGGTGAGAGTCGCGCCGCGCCGGCCGTTTCCCGTTTCCTCCAGGAGAGCCGAACCGGAAAGCTCCGTGAAGAGGTTGGGCTCGAACGGCAAGGAGTACGAAGCTATTTCGTCGGAGATGTCAGATTCGGGGAGCATCGTAGTCTCCTGCGTTCATGCTGAAGGGGAACCGGTCGCCGTAGTCGATGAAGGACGTGGTTCTGTTCTCTTGGGCGTAGAGTCCGCGCAATTCGTCGACGCCTTCTGGAGTAGACGGTTCCAGCTTCACCAAGCCACCGGCTCGCTTCAGGAAGGTCTGGCCGTCCCTGTGAACGGCTTCGGCGTTCGAGCAGCGCACCACGTAGCCCAGTCGGGTCGGCGGCCATGGGCGCCAGCATGTCGAGTCCGTCGTAGAAGGTGCAGAAGGCCATGATGCCGCCGACGGGCATGTCCTTGGTCTTGTCGGCATGGGCCGAGATCTTGGCCTTGGACTGTTTGCGCCCGGCCATGGCCGGGGTGTTGTGATAGATCTGGGCGAGAACGTGATTGAGCGGCGCGTAGCCACGGAACACAGTGGCGGCCTCGTTGTTCAGGGCGTCGACGATGCTCGTGTCGGTCGGGCCGAAGCCCTCGGTCGGCCCCGAGAGATTCGTCGAGCAGCGCAACAGCCGGAAAAGAACGTGGTTCCGAAGAAGTCCGGGATCGCGGTGTCGCGCGATTCCGTCGGTGCGATCAAGACGTTGCTCGTGTCGTCCAAGCGGGCTTCCGACTCGGTGTGCTTCATACGATCACGGCTTCCTGATTCGGGTGGAGCGGTAGTGGCTCGGCGCGCTACCGGTCCACCGGTGAAACGCCCGGCGGAAGGCGCTGGCCTCCGAATAGCCCAGGCGGGCGGCGAGATCCGCGATCGGCTCGTCTCCGTGTACCAGCGCTTCGACGGCGCGGTCGCGCAGGATCTCCTCCTGGATCCGGCGCTGGCTGGTGCCTTCGGCACGCAGCAGCCGCCGCAGGTGCGGCGCGCTGATCGATAGGCGGCGGGCGAGTTCGTCGGCGCCGAGCCAGGGACCGTTCCGGTTGCGCTCCATGATCGCGCGCACCCGTGCCGCGGTGGTCGTGGCCTGCTCCTGCGCGTAGAACAGCACACCGGGGGAGTCACGGAGGAACCGTTTGAGGTCGGCTTCGTCGCGCACCACCGGCATGGGCAGCAACGCCGCGTCGAACGACATCGCCAACCGCGATGCGCGGAAGGTCGGCCGGACTCCGAAGATCGTCGTGTACTCGTCGGCCAAGTGCTCGGCATCGAACGGGAAATCCACGGAAAGCAACGTGATCGGCGCCCCGATCAGCCAGCCGGCGAACCGGTGCACCCCACCGGTCATCGCGAACGCGACGAACGGATCGAGGCGCACGTCGGAATCGGCGATGCCGATCGTGGCGCGGCCGGAGTCGTCGGCCCGCATCTCCCAGCGGATGCCGGTGGTCACGGAGGACAGTTCGAACATGCGGCCGAGCGCGCCGCGCAGATCCCGAGTGTGGATGACGGTGAGTCCGGCCAGTCGCAAGGTGCCGCGTGCAACCGGTCGCGGACCCAAGCCCAGCAGTTCGTCGTCGGTCTGCTCCCAGAGAGCGCGGATCACCCCGGTCGTCTGCTCCGGTGTCATCCGGGCACGGTCCTCGGCGTAGAGCCGCCAGTCGAGTCCCGCTCCGCGCAGCGCGCGCTCCACATCGAGGCCGCGTTTCACCATCGACTCGACTGTCGCCCGGAAGAACCGCATCGGAATCGTTTGCGCCACTTGGCTCCTTCGACGTCGGGCGAGGCGATTCGTACGGTACCGCAGCGGCGATGATCGTTTCGGTCCCCCGAACGGCCCGCTGCGGTCCTCGTCGGGTGGCAATCGAACTCCTAGCGTCATAGGTGACAGCCGCATGGCTGATCTATGGAGAGGACTGTCCTGTGACGCAACGGGTATTCGTCGTCGGTGTCGGTATGACGAAATTCGAGAAGCCGGGTCGGCGATTCAACGAAGACGGCAGCATCTGGGACTACCCGGACATGGCACGGGAATCGGGCACCAAAGCCCTCACCGACGCGGGCATTTCCTATACCGAGGTGCAGCAGGCGTACGTCGGCTATGTGTACGGCGAGTCGACGTCGGGGCAGCGGGCGGTCTACGAACTCGGCATGACCGGTATCCCGGTGGTCAATGTGAACAACAACTGCTCGACCGGGTCGACCGCGCTGTATCTGGCGGCGCAGACGATCCGCGGCGGCCTGGCCGACTGCACGCTCGCGCTCGGTTTCGAGAAGATGCAGCCCGGCTCGCTCGGCACCACCTTCGACGACCGCGAGCAGCCGATGGCCAAACACATGCAGGCATTGGCCGAAATCTCCGAGGTGCTCTTTCCACCCGCGCCCTGGATGTTCGGCGCCGCGGGCCGTGAGCACATGAAGGAATACGGCACCACCGCCGAGCATTTCGCGAAAATCGGTTACAAGAACCACAAGCACTCGGTGAACAACCCGTATTCGCAATTCCGTGACGAATACACCATGGACCAGATCCTCGATTCGCGAATGATCTACGACCCGCTCACCAAGCTCCAATGCTCGCCGACCTCCGATGGTTCCGGCGCGGCGATCCTGGCGAGCGAAGATTTCGTGAACGAACACGACCTCGCCGACCAGGCGGTCGAAATCGTGGGTCAAGCCATGACCACCGACTTCGCCTCGACCTTCGACGGCACCGCCAAGAACATCATCGGCTACGACATGAATGTCGCCGCCGCGGCCGAGGTGTACAAGCAGGCCGGTCTCGGTGCCGAGGACTTCCAGGTCATCGAACTGCACGACTGCTTCTCGGCCAATGAGCTGCTGCTCTACGAAGCCCTAGGCCTGTGCGCGCCGGGCGAGGCCGGTCGGTTGCTCGACGACAACCAGACCACCTACGGCGGCAAGTGGGTCGTGAACCCCTCCGGCGGCCTGATCTCGAAGGGGCACCCGCTCGGCGCCACCGGATTGGCCCAGTGCGCCGAGCTCACCTGGCAGCTGCGCGGCACCGCCGATGCCCGTCAGGTCGACAACGTGACCGCTGCCCTGCAGCACAACATCGGCTTGGGCGGCGCCGCGGTCGTCACCGCATACCAGCGCGCCGACCGCTGACCGACCTTCCACCACACCACCATTCGCAGGAGAACACTCATGGGTCACATCGAGAAGACCGCCACCCTCAACGCCCCCGCCGAGAAGCTGATGGGCGTGATCACCGACCCGTCCACCTGGGGCGACTGGTTCACCATCCACGAGCGCTGGATGGTCGAACCGCCGGCCACCCTGACCGAGGGCGCGACGCTGACCGCCAAGATCTTCATGCTCGGCATGGCCAACAAGATGGAGTGGGTCGTCGGCGAGGTCGCCCCGACCAAGCTGGTCATGACGGGCACCGGGATGGCCGGGGTGAAGGCCACCTTCTCCTTCGACCTGACCCCCGACGGCGACAAGACCGAGGTCCAGGTCGCAGGAGAATTCGAGGGCTCGCTGATCAAGGGCGCCCTCGGCAAGGCCGTCGAAAAGGACGGCACCAAGCAGCTGCAGACCTCGCTGGACAAGCTCGCCGCCCTCGCCGCCGGAGCCTGACCATGGGCGACGTCTTCGAGTTCGACCGCGACGGTCTGAACCTGTGGTCGGACGAAGTGCGGTTCGAGGTCACCAGGGAGCGGCTGGCCGAGTACGCGGCCGCGACCAACGACCCGATCCCCGCGCATCGCCGCGGTGACGTGGGCTCGCCGGTGTTCGCCATCGTCCCGGCCTTCGACGCGCTGATGGCACCCGCCGTCGACGTGGTGCCGATGGACATCTTCGGCCGGATCACCCATGGCGAGCAGGACTTCCACTTCCACCGCCCGATCAAGCCCGGTGACCAACTGGTCTCGCGCGGGCGGGTGATCGGCTGGGAGACCAAGTCCACCGGCTCGCTGGTCTACATCCACCTCACCTGCAAGGACGAGGTGAGCGGTGACCTGGTCAACGAGCAGTACCTGTCCGGGTTCTTCCGCGGGGTGGACGCCGGCGACAGAGTCGGCGAGGCGATCCCGGTGATCGAGCCCTATACCGAGCTCAAACAGTCCTCGCCGCAGGCGAAGACCGCCCACCATGTGGACGACGACCAGACGTTCCGGTACGCGCCCGCCTCGGGTGACCCGGTACCGCTGCATCTGGACGAGGAAGTCGCCAAGGACGCCGGTCTGCCCGGCATCATCGCGCACGGTCTGTGCACGATGGCGATGGCCGGGTGGGGCGTCCTCGCCGAAGTCGCCGATTCCGATGTTTCGCGGGTGAAGCGCTTGGCCGTGCGTTTCTCCAAGTTCGTCTTCCCCGGTGACGACCTCGAGACGCGAATCTGGAACGCGGGCACCGACAACGGTGTCACAACGTACGCGTTCGAGACCGTGCGAGGGACCGATGTGGTGCTGAGCAACGGCATCGCCGAAATCACGGACTGACCCCACGACCCGCCCGCGCCGAATCCTCGTGCGCGGGCAGGTCTCCGACCGGCTGTCGGACCCACATCCGTGGCGACCGACCAAGACTGTGAACGAAGGAGTAGGCATGGGTGCCCTGGAAGGACGGGTCGCGGTGATCACCGGTGCCGGTCGCGGTATCGGACGTGAGCACGCGCTGCTGTTCGCCCGCGAGGGTGCCGCGGTCGTCGTCAACGACCGGGGCGGCAGCAACAGCGGTGACGGTGTCGATGTGGGCCCGGCGCAGGAAGTGGCGAACGAGATCGTCGCCGCGGGCGGCCGGGCGGCGGCCAACACCGATGACGTCGCCACCTGGGCCGGAGCTGAAGCCCTGGTCGCGCAAGCGATCTCGGCATTCGGTGGTCTCGACGTGGTCGTCAACAACGCCGGCATTCTGCGAGACGGCTTCATCCCCAGCCTTTCGGAGTCGGACTGGGACGCCGTGGTCGCGGTGCATCTCAAGGGTCATTTCGCGGTCATCCACCACGCCTCGGCGTACTGGAAGGCCGAGGCCAAGGCAGGCCGTCGACCCAACGCGGCGATCATCAACACCGCCTCGGCGTCGGGCGTGACCGTGCCCAACGCGGGCCAGGCAAATTACGGTTCCGCCAAGGCCGCGATCGCGGCGCTGACCCTGGTCGCTGCCGACGAGCTCGAGCGCTACGGCGTGCGGGCCAACGCGATCGCCCCGATCGCCCGCACCCGCCTGACCCTGGCCACCCCGGGAATGGGCGCGCTGATGGCGGCCGAGGCCGAAGCCGAGGGCAGCTTCGACGCTTTCAGCCCGGCCAACATCTCACCGCTGGTCGCCTACCTGGCAGGCGAGAAGTGCCCGATCACCGGCAAGGTGTTCGCGGTGCAAGGCGGCGCGATCAGCGAACTCGCCGGCTGGCACGACGTCAAGACCATCGAGACCGACGAGGCATGGTCGATCGACGACATCGCCGCCCGACTGCCCTGAACCACGAATCCTGGAGTGAACAACGATGTTCGAATGGTCCGAGACCGACGAGATGATCCGCGAATCCGTGCGCGCGTTCATCGACAAGGAAGTTCGTCCCCACATCGACGAACTCGAACACGGCGAGCTGCCGCCGTACGACATCATGCGCACACTGTTCAGCCAGTTCGGGCTCGATGTGATGGCCGGTGAGGCTGTCGACAAGATGCTGGCGAAGGAACAGGCCAGGGCCGACCGGATCGCGGCGGGTGAGCCCGCGCCGGAGAAGCCGGACAAGAAGGCCGCGTCGAACCCGCTTGCGGCGCAGGGCAGTATGGCCGCGGTACTCGTCAGCGAACTGACCGGCGTCACCCTGGGTAGCGTCGCGGCGGTCGGTGTCAGCCTCGGGCTCGGGGCGGCGACCATCGCCGCACGCGGCACGCTCGCGCAGAAGCAGCGGTGGCTCAAAGACATCGTCACCCTGAAGAAGGTCGCGGCGTGGGCGATCACCGAGCCCGACTCCGGTTCCGACGCGTTCGGCGGCATGAAAACCTACGTCCGCCGCGATGGTGAGGACTACATCCTCAACGGGCAGAAGACGTTCATCACCAACGGCCCGTTCGCCGACACCGTGGTCGTCTACGCCAAGCTCGACGAAGGCGACGGCGGCGACAAGCGCGACCGCAAGGTGCTCACCTTCGTGCTGGACAAGGGCATGGAGGGGTTCACTCAGGGCAAACCGTTCAAGAAGATGGGCATGCATTCCTCGCCCACCGGTGAGTTGTTCTTCGACAATGTGCGGCTGAGCAAGGACCGGCTGCTCGGTGAGACCGAGGATCACCAGGGCGGTGACGGCCGGGAAAGCGCGCGCGCCAGTTTCATCGTCGAACGGGTCGGCTGCGCGATCTTGTCGATGGGCATCATCAACGAATGCCACCGGCTGTGCATCGAATACGCCAAGTCGCGCAAGCTGTGGGGGCAGGAGATCGGCCGCTTCCAGCTGGTCCAGTTGAAGCTGGCCGAAATGGAGATCGCGCGTTTGAACGTCGAGAACATGGTGTTCCGGGCGTTGGAGAGCTCGGCGGCGGGCAAGATGCCGACGCTGGCGCAGGCCTCGGCGATGAAGCTGTATTCCACCAGGGCCGCCACCGATGTCGCGATGGAAGCGGTGCAGTTGTTCGGCGGCAACGGTTACATGGCCGAGTACCGGGTCGAGCAGTTGGCCCGTGACGCGAAGTCGTTGATGATCTACGCGGGTAGCAACGAGATCCAGGTGACCCACGTCGCCAAGGGCTTGCTCGCGCAGTGAGCCATGCGCTCGCTGACCGCGGCGTCGGGCGGTCAGCGAGTCGGCTGATCGGTCAGCTGGAACCGCTGGGCAGCCCCGCCGAGCCGCTGCCCAGCTGGGGATCACCGGTGACCTCGACGACGAGGGTCTTGGTGGAGGAGCCCTGGGTCGCCACGATCGTGTACGTGCCCTTGGCCGGCGGGCGCCAGGTGCCGCGGATCGCGCTGCGCTGCCGGTCCGGGTAGTCGAGGCGCTCGGGTGAGGTGAGCTCGCTGCCGTTGATCGTGACGGTGGCGGGCAGTGCGTAGTCGGCGCCGAACATCCGGGCCATGACCGTGCAGTTGGCACCCACATAGTCACAGGCGACGGGCATTTCGCTGTTGCCCCAGGCGTAGATGGTGATGTCCTCCACCTCCGCCGAGGCCGCGGGAGCCAAGGTGGCCGGGAGGATCAGTGCGCCCGCCGCGAGGGCGGTCAGTCCTGCGATTCGCATGGGTTCGGTGGTCCTTCGCATCGGTGTAGTCGGTCCCGGTGTTCGATCGGGACCGCGTGAAGCGGAAGAGTTCCACAATTCTCCCAGGGCCGGTACCCCGAAAACCCACGGCTTGACCCTCGCTTCGCGCCGATCGCCGGAGCCGGTGCCGCGCGCCGAAATACTGTTGCGAATCGTGTGTGACGGGACTTTACGGTGTCCGCTCGGTCCGCTCGCGGCGCGGCCCGCCGCGTGCCCGTACTCTGTTGAGTGCCTGCGTATTTGGCGGCCAAAAGCCCGTAGAATGGAGCCCGATGGACCACTCGGACCGTTTCCCTCGTCCTGTTCCAGTGACGGTGCCGAAGCTACTGGTCGGTTTAGGGGCGGTACTGGTTGTCGCCGCGGCGATCGCCTCCTTCACCTTCACCTCGACTCTCGCGGCGGTGGCAGGGGTTCCGGAACACCTGACGTGGTTGTGGCCGCTCGTCGTCGGTCTGACGGTCGCGCTGGTCGCTTGCACTTTCATCACGCTGGTCGGCATCCGTGACGAGAAGGCCACGTCCCTCGTCCGGTTCTACGAGTTGCTGCTCCTCGTCACCGTGGCGGCCAGCATCTGCGGCAACGTCGTGTCCATCTCGCGCGATCCGATCCAGATGGGGACCCTCGCGACGGCGATCGTGGTCTCGGTTCCCCCGATCTGTCTGATGGTCTGCGTCGGAAACTGCTTGCTGCTCACGGCCGTCGTGCCCGTGCGCATCGTGGCCGCCATCCCGCAGGACGACTGGCGGCTCAGAGTCCTCGGCATACCGAGTACACCGGCACCGTCCAAGGACCAGGAGACCGCCCAGCAGGAAAGCGCCTCCTGGTGGGACCAGCACCGCAACGAGGCACGGACCCCACCCGCGACCCCGAAAACCCGCACGTAGGCAGAGCGACCGCGGTGCGCTGCTCGGCTGAGTAGGGTCGGCGGAAAGTGACCAGGACCGGAAGGTGGCCAGTAGTGGGGATCGATCAGCGAGCCGTGGTGCGGATGAATGCGCTGGAAATCGCGGAGTTTCTCGACAGCACGAGGGTGCTCACGCTGGCCACTCTCGACCGGTCGGGAAAACCGCACCTCACCGCCATGTGGTTCGGCCACATCGACGGTGTCGTCTACTTCGAGACCAAGTCGAAATCGCAGAAGGCGGTGAACCTGCGCCGCGACCCGACCATCGCCTGCATGGCCGAAGCGGGCGACACCTACGACCAGCTGCGTGGCGTGTCGATCGAGGGCACCGCCCACCTGATCGAGGACACACAGGACGAGGAGTACTGGCGGGCCGCCGTCGACATCTACGAACGCTACGTCGGTCCGTACAGCCCCGAGGTCCATCCGTTCGTCGAGCAGATGATGAACAAGCGCATCGTGATCCGGGTCGACCAGACCAGGGTCAGGTCCTGGGACCACCGCAAGCTCGGCCTGCCCGCGATGCCGCTGTCGGGTCGTACCGCCGAGGCCTGAGCTCATGTAGTTGCAGTTTCTGAAAAATTGCAGTTTGTGCTAACTTGGCGGCATGTCTTCCGAGCCGGCCAAGCAGCCCTCGATCGGTCTGCGTGAACAGAAGAAGCAGCGGACCCTGATCGAACTGTGCCTTGCCGCACGGCGATTGGCGGTCGAGCACGGGCTGGACGCGACCAATGTCGACGACATCGCCAAGGCGGTCGGCGTCTCGCCGCGCACCTTCTTCAACTACTACGACACCAAGCTCGACGCGGTGGTCGGCCCGATCGGCGACATCGGCACGCCCGAAGCGCGGCAGGAGTTCGTCGCCGGCGGTCCGACCGGGGTGCTCATCGAGGACCTCACCTGGCTGCACGCCGCCGGATTACAGCCCGAAAACGAAGTGCGCGAAGGTATCTCGCTGGTCACCGAGCTGATCACCGCCGAGCCGAGAGTGCTCGCCGCCTTCATCGCCTCCGGCGCCCGTTTGGAAGCCGCCACCGCCGAACTCCTCTCGGCGCGGCTCGGTGCCGAGGTCGAGCCCGAATTCGCCTCGCTCACCGCGGGAATCATGACGACCATCACCACGCGGGCGGCGATGTCGCTGGCCGCCGATCCGAACGGGTCGCTCGCCGCAGCGCTGCACGAGCACTGCGCCATGGCCGCCCGGCTGTTCGACCGGCCGGACGGCACGACAAGGGAGACGCACCGATGACCACGACGGCCGACTCGCCGCCGACCCCGATCGTCCTCACGCAGAAGCGGATCTGGCTGATCTTCTCCGCGCTGATCGCTGGCATGTTCCTGGCCAGCCTCGACCAGATGATCGTCGGCACCGCGATGCCGACCATCGTCGGCGAACTCGGTGGGGTCTCCCACATGGCCTGGACCGCCACCTCGTATCTGCTCGCCACCACCATCGTGATGCCGATCTACGGAAAACTCGGCGACATGTTCGGCAGGCGCTGGCTGTTCCTGTTCGCGATCACCGTCTTCACCGCCGCCTCCGTCGGTGCCGCCGCGTCGACGGGATTCTGGGAGTTCATCGCCTTCCGCGGCCTGCAGGGTGTCGGTGGCGGCGGTCTGATGATCCTGGCGCAGGCCATCATCGCCGACGTGGTGCCTGCCAAGGACCGCGGCAAGTACATGGCGCCGATGGGCGCTGTCTTCGGCATCACCTCGGTCGCCGGGCCGCTGCTCGGCGGTCTGTTCGCCGACCACCTCGACTGGCGCTGGTGCTTCTGGATCAATTTGCCGATCGGCATCGCCGCGCTGTTCATCGCCTTCCGCTACCTGAGCATCCCCAGCCATCGACCCAAGTTCCGGCCCGACTACCTGGGCATCGTGCTCATGTCGGCCGCGACCACCTTGCTGATCCTGATCACCGACTGGGGCGGCAAGCAGTACGAGTGGAGTTCGACGGTGATGCTGTCGATGATCGCGGCGTTCGTCGTCGTGGTCGCGGCGTTCGTCTTCGTCGAGTCGCGTGCCGAGGAACCCATGCTGCCGCTGTGGCTGTTCCGCAACCGCACCTTCGTGCTCACCTCGGTGATCGGATTCCTGGTCGGCCTGGTGATGTTCGCGGCGATCGGTTTCATCCCCACCTACCTGCAGATGGCCAGCGGTACTTCTGCCTCGGTATCGGGTCTGCTGCTGATCCCGATGATGATCGGCATGATGCTCACGCTCATCACCTCGATGAACGTGATCACCAAGACCGGTCGCTACCGGGTGTATCCGCCCATCGGCGCCGCCCTCATCGCCATCGACATGCTGTGGCTGACCCGGCTGGACGCGAACACCTCGATGTGGGTGGTCTCGGCCATGCTCTTCGTCATGGGCGCGGGCCTCGGCCTGATCATGCAGATCATCGTGCTCGTGGTGCAGAACGCGGTGGCCCCCGACCAGATCGGCACGGCGACCAGTGCCAACAACTACTTCCGTGAGATGGGTGGCGCGCTCGGCATCGCGATCTTCGGTTCCATCTTCACCGGCCGGTTGACCGAGAATCTCACCGGTGCGTTCCAGGCGAACTGGCAGGAAGCGGCGGCGGCGAACATCGACCCGAGCGCGCTGATCCCCTCGGTGGTCAAGAACCTGCCGGACAAGCTGCACGACGCGATCGTCGGCGCCTACGTCGACGCGCTGGTCCCCGGCTTCTGGTACCTGATCCCCGGTGCGATCCTCGCCTTCGCGCTCGCGTTGTTCATCCCGCACCTGACGCTGTCCGACGAGGCAGGCATGGTCGCGCGCGGCGAAGCCGTGATGGCCGAGGAGGAGCCGGACCTGGTCAAGGAGGGCTGAGCGTCCGGGCCGCGCCTCAGTCGTCGATGTGCAGTTCGGCGCCGAGGGCGGTGAAGGCGGTGGGAGTCATGCCGAACATGGCCCGGAAGGTGTCACTGAGGTGCGAGGGTGAGGCGAAACCCGCGTCGGTGGCGGCGCGGGTCAGGTCGTGGCCCTCGGTGAAAGCCTTCGCCACTCGCAGCATTCGCGCCCACTGGACATAGCGGCGGAAACTCGTGCCGGTCTGCTCGGCGAAGGTGCGCAGGAAGTACGAGGTGGAAAGGCCTGCGGCCATGGCCTTTTCGGCCGCGCGTTGCTGCTGGGTCGGGTCGGCGCGGATCTGCGCGGCCACGGCGGCGATGCGTGGGTCGCCGATGGTCGGCACCGGGACGCTGGCCAGATCGAGTACTCGGTCGATATCGGGGTCGGGGGAGTTGCCCAGGTCGATCAGGGCGGCTTCGTTGCGCTGATCGGCGCTGAAACCGCCGATGTCGCGCGACATTCCGCCGAGACAACGGGTCATCCGGGACGAGGTCGGGTCGAAGAAGCAGAACAGTCGTCGCCCGTCCGTGTCGAGAATGTGGTGGGTGACTCGGGCGCGGAACAGGAAGCTGCGCGCGGTGACATCGGGAACGCCCGCGGCGCGGACCCGGAACGGCCCGTCCAAACCCACACCGAGACTCGCCACGGCGGTGGAATGCGGTCCCAGCGCCATACCGGGTCCGATATAGACCGCGTGTCCGAGACGCAGCCACAGCCGTGCCGGTGCGGTGGCGGCCGCCGGCTCGGTAGCGCACGTTTCTGGAAGTGCGGGCAACGCCATGCACGCGACCATACATCCACCGATCGTCACCACCGTGCGAGATGTGGAGCAGAGATGACGACAACCTTCGAACTGAACGAGGTCGGCGTCGACGGCGCGCGCCTGGCCTATGCCGATGTGGGACAGGGTGATCCGCTGGTTCTGCTGCACGGCTGGCCGGAGAGCCACGCCGCGTGGCGGCATCAGATCGGGCCGCTGTCCCGATCGCGCCGGGTGATCGCCCCCGACTGGCAAGGCTGGGGTGCTTCGGCTCGTGACCTGCGGTTGAGCTGCGACTACGACACCGAGGTCGACCGGATCGCGCGACTGTTCGACGCGCTCGGCCTGGACCGCGTCGATCTGGCCTGTCACGACTACGGCGGTTTCCTCGGACTCGGGTTCGTGCAGCGGTACCCCGACCGGGTCCAGCGTTTCGCGATCCTCAATTCCCGGGCTCACCGCACCTTCACCACGCCGTACTACCAACTGTTCGGGCTGTTCTCCGCCGCGGCGCGACGCCCGCTGCTGCGCCCGCTCCTCACGGCACGAACGATCGGACTCGTCCACCGCCTGGGATTGGCACAGTTCGTCCGCAACGGCTCGTTCGACACCCAACGCCTGTCTGGTTACCTCGATTTCCTGAACACCCGCGAAGGACGCCGCTGGTACGCCCATTTCTGGGCGGGCTACAGCGTCCGGGTGCGCCCGGAACTCGCGGCCGGACTGGGCGCCATCCGCTGCCCCACCGCAGTGATCTGGGGCGACAAGGACCCGGCGATCCCGTTTCGCTATGCCGAAGACCTCGCCGCACACATCCCGCACGCGACTCTCGTCCGGATCGCCGGCGGACATTTCATCATGGAACAGCGTCCCGCCGAAGTCACCGAGGCATTGGAGGCATGGTTGCGCCGCCCCGTCGAAGGCGACAGTTCCATACTTTCAGGTACGGAAGACTATTCGACATAGTATGGTCGACTGCGATCGCAGTCAGCGGGTGGATGCTCACGTCAGGAGGCCCGGTGTGGCCGAATCCGTCGAAGGTCAGGTCGAATACCTTCATGCCGGGGCAGCGGTGAAGTGCCCCAGTGCGTTTCGCTATTGGGAGGTGCGCGACACACTGCGGGTGCGGCGCCTCGAACGCGTCTTCACGGCCGTCACCAGGCAGCGGCTGTTCCCGACCGACGAGCAGGCGATCGCCCTGTGCGAAGACCTGTTCGCCGGTGACCCGGTGGCCGAGCGGTTCGTCGCGGAGGTGATGCACGGCGAGATCGGGCCGAAAGCCGGGCGCCGGATGCTGGAGCAGGCCCTGCGCGAGGGCATCGACGCGGTCCCGGAGGCACCGGAATCGATGCGTGAACTGTTCGCCGAGTTCGAGACGGTGCCCGACTGGGTGGTGCCCGAACTCGTCGAGCAGGGCGCCGCGATCTGGCGGCGCTGGGGCACCATGCTGTTCAGTTTCGCCGGGGCCGAGACACTCGAGATGTACACCGAGGCAGCGGTCGCCACGCCACTGTCGCTGGCCGGTGGGTACGCGGGCGACAGCGCGCTGCGCCGGTTCCTCGAGACCTGCCGGTTCTGGATGGACGTCTCCGAGCGCGGCGCGCTGCTCACCGCCGGTTCGACGGGTCGGGCCACCGCGCTGAAGGTGCGGGTCATGCACGTGTCGGTGCGTGCGAAGGTCGCCGGTCATCCCGAGTGGGACATCGAACGGTGGGGGCTGCCGATCAGCCAGACCTACCAGATGCTCACCCTGCTGGCGGGCAGCGTGACGCCCGGGCTCGGTCTGTGGGCGCTGGGCTATCAGACGACACCGTCGGAAATCCGTGCGCTGCTGCACTTCCAGAAGTACATGGGCCACCTGCTCGGGGTCCGGCTGCGCTGGTACCCCGACACGGTTCTCGACGCACTGCGCGTGCTGGCGATGACCATCGCGTCGCGGTCCTACGACGCCGGACAGCACGGGACCGAACTGATCGAGTCGTACCCGGCGGCGTTCGCGCCCCGCGACGGTCACCGCGGCCTGACCCGGCTGCGCGAGATGTACAACTTCCGGATCAACTCGGTGTACGCCGCGATGTACATGGCCCCCGGTACGCGCCGGCACTACACCATGCCACCGGCGTTCCCGTGGATCCTCGTCCCGATCGTGCGCTTCCCGCTGATCACCGTGACGGAACTCGTGCGCCGGTTCTGCCCGCCGTTCGCGCGGGCACACGAGAAACTCATGCTCGCCCATCGCGAGAACTGGTACCGGGCGCAGATGCGGGGGCGCGAAGCGGCCTTCGACGCAGGCGGAGCCCTGCGCCGATGAACGGACGGAAAGCGACCATGACTGCCACCGACATCGTCGAAGTATGGAACGGGCCCGGCCGCGGCGACGGCGAGCTGACGCCGATCGAGCCGCACCACAACGCTTTTCATCCCGCCGCGAGCAGGCTCGCCTTCGAACACTGGTATTTCGACGCGCACCTCGACACCGGCCACGTGGTGATCGGCTTCCTGATCAAACGTCGCCCCGAGGACCTGCCGCTGTCGCGACCCTGGGTGGAGATGATCGTCTACGCGCCCGACGGCACCCGCCGCCAGGTGTCGCGGCGGTATCCGCACTCGGCGGCCGCGTTCTCACCGGATGCCTGCGATGTACGTATCGGTGACAACACCGCCCGCACCGAATCGCACGACGACGGTCTGCCCACCCACCATCTTCGGATGGCGGAGGACGGCTTGGTCTTCGACCTGCGGTTCCACAACGAGGTCCCCGGCTGGATGCCCGGCAAGGGCGAAACCCGTTTCGGCGGTCGGGATTCCTTCGGCTGGATGGTCGCCGCGCCCCGCGCGCGAGTGACCGGGACCATCGAGCTCGACGGCGTGCGGCACGAGGTCACCGGACGTGGCTACCACGACCACAACTGGGGCGTCGGTGACATGAAGAAGATCATCGAGCGCTGGCACTGGGGCCGGTTGTACGTGGAGGACTACTCGCTGCTGTTCGCCTCGGTGCTCACCCAGCAGCGCAAGGGCGGCCATGAGATCAACCCGCTGATGCTGGCCAACCACACCGACATCGTGCTGTCCACCGGCGAGACAGTACTCACCGAGGGCCCCGCCCGTTTCGACGCCACCGCGGGCCGCACCTACCCCGAATGGGTCGAACTGCGGGTGCCCGGGCGACTCGAACTGCGCCTGGACATCACCCGGGTCATCCACGCCCACGATCTGCTCGACGATCTGCCGGTCGTGCGTTCACCACTGGTCAAGCCGCTCGTACACCGGCTCGTGGGGCACCCGGGCTACTTCCGGTTCGAGTCGACCTTCGAGCTGAGCGTGCACACCGGCAACGGCACCGCACAGCGGGACGGAACGACGCTGCACGAACTGGTCGCACTGACCTGAGCGCCGCCGCGGAAATACGGGATCAGCACCGCGGCCCGGCACTGGTGATGAACCGGAAGAACTCCCGACGCTGAGCCGCGGTGGGCACCGGCAGGTTCTGATTGCCGTGCACGAAACCGATGCCGGCGAAGCACATCAGCCCGGCCCGCATCTCCGACTGTTCGGGCGAGAACCCCAGCTCGATCAGGGCTTTGGACAGGGTGTGGAAGATCCGCTGATCCAGTGCCTTCACCGCCTCGGCCACCTTCGCGTTGGTGCGTGCCCAGTCGCGGACCGCGAGCTCGATCTGCCAGACCCGCTCCTCGGTGAGCAACGCGCCCATGCGTTCCAGGCGTTGCTCGACGGGCAGTTCGTCGAGGTCGTGGAAGCCGCGGGCGGCGTCGTTGTGATCGGCGCACCAGAATTGCGCTGTGGTCTCGAGCAGCTGGTCGATGCCGTCGAAGTGCCAGTAGAAGCTGCCTTTGGTGACCCCGAGTTCCTCGCAGACCTTGGCGATGGTGACGGCTCCGACGCCGTCGCGCAGCAACACCCGCAGTGCCGCGTTCGTCCAGTCCTCGACACCGAGCCTGCGGGCCGCTCCCCGGGCCGCCGCTTTGCGTTTGGACACCGGCGCCGGCGGTCGGGAATTCCCGGGCTCGTCGGTCATGGCCGTCTCCTCTCGGCATCGCGGGCGGTCTACCGTGCGGTCCGCGGTCACCGGACAGTGTTTCACGGAGCCGGCCTGCCACGTGCCGATGGTGCGGGCGCGCTGACCGAATCAGCTGTCGAGCAGGTGCGGCAGTCCGGCTCGGAAGCGGTCGGCGTCGACGGCTTTGGCACCGGCGAAGACGGGCAGGCCGACCAGCGGGAAGCGGGTCGCCCGGTTGCCCGGATCGTCGGCCGAGTCGAGGACCGCATTGGCTGCGGCGCGCCCGGATTCGTTGGCCCCCTCCATCGTCGCCAGGTCGATATGGCTGCGGATGTGGTCGCCGCCGAAATAGAGATTCGGAATCGCGCAGTGCGCGTCGGGCCGGTTGTCGTAGGACCCGACCGTATTGACCAAGAGCGGGGTCTCGTTGTGAATGCCGTTCCCGGACCAGGTGATGCCGGGATCGAGGTGCCAGGAGTGGATGTCCTCGTCGCGCAACCAGCCGGTGCCGGTGTTGAGCCAGGTCGTGAGCTGTGCCCACACCTCCGCCGCGATCTCCTCGGCACTGCACTCCTTGGCGGTGCGTCCGTAGAGGATCCCGGGGGTGTCCCAGTCGGAGATGTCGACCGACAGGCATTCCACGACGGAGCCGTCGCCGTAGGTCGCGGCGAAATCTCCCACCCACATCGGTGCCTGGCGTAGTGCGGTGATCGCCCATGGCGACCCGAGTGCGGCGATGTGGCCCTCGGGGATGTCCGTGGGGCGGCGCAGGAAGTACTGGATGCCGACCATCCAGTCCGTGACCAGCTCGCGCATCCCCGCCAAACGTGGGTCGGCGTCGAGGATCGCCGGGCTCAGCAGATCGACCACCCGGTCGACGGGAACGGCGCAGATGTAGTGATCCGCGGTCACCGTGGTCGTGCCCCCGCCACCGGTCACCGTGGCCGACTCGATCCGGCCGCCGGCCAGCCGCAACGCGGTCACGGCCCGGCCCAGGACGAACCGGACGCCGAGGGAACGCAGATACGCCACCCACGGATCGATCCACGCGGCGTTGGTCGGCCGGTTGAGGATGCGGTCCACCCCGCCGGAGAACTCCGGAACGAGCCCCGTGCCTGCCAGGACGAGTGCCTCGCCGATGGTGCCGATCGTGCGCGCCGAACTGGTCTGCGGTTTGGCGGCCACGGTGATCCGGGTCAGCGCGCTGACCAGGTACTTGCGATAGGCAGGCGACTTGCCCTCGGCCCGCATGATCTGTTCCCAGGTGACGTACTCCCACTGCCCGAAGCGACGTTCCGTGCTCGAGGTGAACCACATGGCCATCTGTTTGGCGAAGAAGGCCAGTTCGTGGGCGGGCAGGTCGGGGATGAACCGCAGCGAACCGATGATGCTGTTCTGGATCACCTGCGGGGTCAGCTGGGTGAGGCCGCCCGGTTCGACAGGAAGGAAGATCGGCGCGGTGTTCTCGAAACCGGCGACCGTGCCCTCGACCCGCACGAGGTTGTCGAGCACGCCGTTCGGGTTGCCCGGGAACGGGATTCGGCTCATCGTGTCGGGGACATTGCGGTAACAGCCGGGAAAGAAGCGGAAGCCGTGCTCGCCGGGCAGATCCTGCCTGCCCGGGCCGGCCGTGCCGGGAACGCCGAGGCTGCGGGCTTTGCCGCCGAGATGAGCGGGTTCGTAGACGGTCACGTCGTAGCCGCGTTCGGCCAGTTCGTGCGCCGCGCTCAGGCCCGCCATCCCGCCACCGAAGATCGCGACGGTTCTGCCCGTCGTTCGCAGCAGCGGCGAGCGTGGGCCGGGGGCGGCGCCCACCGTGGGTGCCGGGACGGCCAGCGCGGCACCGACGGCCAGCCCGGCTCGCAGGGCTGTGCGGCGGGTGCAGGTGAACGGGCTATCGGACATGCTGAGCTCCGGGTGTCGCAGAGGTGAGCAGGGTGGGCGTCGGCACCCGAGGGGGAGTGCCGCGCAACGTGGTTCGCGTCAGCTGTCGTTCGGCGACCGCGTCGCGGATCTCGCGCGCCATGTCGGCGAGGACGGCGGGCACCTGATCGCGTTGATGGCGCAGCGCGTCCCAGCCGAGCCGCAACGCGCGAGCCGGGGTGTAGAGATCGGCGGGTTTGCGCGTGCGCGAGAAGATGCCGGTGGTGATCTCGGCCAGCTCGGCATCCACCTCGGCGCTGCGGTAGAGCTCGATCTCCAAGGGCCGCATGGCCTCGCCGCGGGCGAGCCGGTTGGTCCAGTGGAAGATGTCGCGGCACTCGATCACCCGCGTGCGCTCCCACTGTGCCAGCGCCGCATCCAGATCGGCCGGGTCGTCGAGGACATCGGTGACGGCTTCGGCCAGCCGCCGGCCGTAGTGCAGTGCGTCACGGATGCCCTGCGCGGTGACGGGATCCTTGAAATGGCCCGCGTCGCCGGGCAGCGCCCAGCCGGGGCCCGCGGAACGACGGAAGTACGAGGCGATGCCGACGGCCGACCGGACGCGCCCGACTCGTTCGCAACCGCGTAGCCGGTCGACCAGACCCGGAATCCGTTGAACCGCCGAGGAATAGCGGTGCTCGGCCACGCCCGAACCGAGCCTGCCCTCGACTCGTGGCGGTTGCACCAGGCTCAGTACCAGACCGTCGTCACAGGGGAACGCGGTGCCCAGATCCGCCCCGACCCGCCACTGCGCGGCGATGTGGCGTGCGGCATCGGGCGAGTCACGCCAATAGGCGAAATAGCAGTCACGGCCGCTGGGTACCGTCAGGAACGGCTCCTCCGCGCCGACCGCGCGGGCGACGGTGCTGCGCCGCCCGTCCGCACCGACTACCAGCGCCGCCCTGATCTCGGTGACGGCGCCGGCGCTATCGCTGTATCGCACACCGGCACAGCGGGTTCCGTCGAAGACCACTGACTGCACCCGGCATCTCGGCCGCACGTCCGCGCCCGCCGCGATCACCGCCCGCACGAGCACTCCGTCGAGTCCGGTCCGCCGCACGCACATCGCGTAGTCGATACCGTCGACCGGCTGGAACGCCGACCCGATACCGAATCCCGCGCCTTCGGCATAGGCGTGGGTCAGCTGGGGCGCGCCGAGTGCGGCCACCTCGGGAAGGACGCCCAGTCGCTGGAGTTCGGCCATGCCCGCGGGCCAGAGCAGGTGGGTGGACAACGTATCCGAGGGCAGGGGAGCGGAATCCAGGATGATCACTCGGCGACCGGCCGCGGCCAAGGTCAGCGCTGTCGCGGAGCCGGCGCAGCGCGCACCGACCACGACGACATCGGCGGACTCGATGCTGGGGACGGGGGAAGGGGTCATGTGAGCCGCCTCGGTCATCGAGTCTCGGACAGTGTGTCCGATAAAATGATGAGGTGCGTCACACCTCGAGTCAATACCGCACGGTCACAACATGTTTGCCGGAGGTGTACCGCTCCCGAGAGCGACATACGCGGCGCGGCAGGCACAATGAGGGCATGCCTTCAGCACACGAGCGCGGCGCCGAGCGGGATCCAGGGCGCCGATGCCCTCGCTGACGCGCATTCCGCGATCGGCCCGCAAATCCTCCGACGACCGGCGGGTGGAGTTCGAGCGCCGGGTACTGAGCGCGGTGGAGGACCTGCTCGGCGACGGCACGCCGTACACCGAGCTCGCCGTGCAGCGGATCGCGGCCGCGTCCGGCGCGGCCCGGTCGACCTTCTACCGCTACTTTCCGGACAAGAGCAGCCTGCTGGTCCGGATGGCCGAACTGGCCACCGCCGACCTCTTCGCGGCCGCCGAAACGTGGTGGCGCGCAGAACACACCGACGAGCAGGCCGGTGTCGTCGCGGCGATCGCCGCGATGATCAGCGGCTTCCGTGCACACCGCTACCTGCTGCTCGCCCTGAGCGAGGTGTCGGCCTACGACCGCGCGGTGGCGCGCTACTGGCGGACGAGGGTTGCCGGCTTCGCCGAACTGGTGTGTACCCGCCTCGACACCGAGCGCGCGGCAGGCCGCGTAGCGCCCCGACTCGACCCGCAGTCGACCGCCCTGGTTCTCACCTCGATGGTCGAACGGACACTAACGGTCGCTTTCGCTTCGGAAACGGGCATCACCGACGAGGAGCTGGCCGCATCGCTCGGCCGCGCCATCTGGCTCGTCGTCTACGGCGACGCACAGACGACCGCCTGACCCCGCCGGCGTGATCGTGTCCGCACAGGCGAAAGCTGCCAGGTTCGAATGCCCTTGGCACACAAGGCGTAGCTACCAGCGGTCGTCGTAGTCGAACGACTACTATCCCCCGAACAGCAGGTACAGCCCGGTGAAAGTGAAGGCGACCATGGTCAGCATCAAGGCCAGCTGGCCGGTCAACCGGTGACGAGGCGGGAGAAGGGCCAGACAGCGGTCGTGTGCGGCGGCGACGCCGAGGACATGGCCGGTCAGCACCGCGAGCACCTTGCAGGTGGCGAGCACACCCGGATGGCTCGACAGCACGTAGGCCACGTCTCGATCGGCCAGGCCCGCGAGGTTCCAGCCGCGGTCGAGCGGGTCCGCGAACAGCAGCACCGTCGCCTGCCCCTTCTCGACGAGAAACGTGAGGTAGTGGGCGATCAGGTAGCCCGCGACGATGGGGGTGAGGCTGAGCGCCAGTCGTCGGGGGAGCAGCGCGCGATCGGCGGGGGAGACACCGCCGGTGGCGCGCGCGGCGAGGGAGAACAGTCCGCCCACGACCCCGATGAAGACCAGTAGTCCGGTCGTGCGCACCAGCGTCACGTCGACGACCGGAGCCAGGTCGTCGACCAGGTCGCGCCACCACGGGAACGTGGAGAAGCTGTCGAAGGCGGTGGATCCGAGCAATGTCGCGGCGACCGCGACCGATCCGGCGAGCCCGGGGGTCCCCGCGAGATTGTTCAGCGGCATCCGCAGTACCGGTTGTCCCGCGTGGTCGCGGCCGAACGGACTCAGGTGCGCCAGCAGCGTGCTGTACACCTCGAGCGGGTCGGCTCGCTCGGCCCACACGGTGCCGAACAGTACGAGGCCGATCGAGGTGACGACCAGATAGCCGATCAACCAGGTCAGCACCGAGCTCACCGAACCTGGTGTGCGCCAAGCCAATTCCAGCCACACGAAGGAGAACAGGCCGACAGCGGCGGGGAGGTGGCCCCATTCCTCGCGATAACGGAGAACTCCGTGTTCCGGCGTGCGCCGCAGCAGTGCACACCCGAATCGGTGGATCGCTCTGACCGGGGAGATGACCTTCCAGACCGGTCCGATCAGCAGCGACGCCACCATCACCCCGACCCAGACGCCGATATACAGCACTCCGGGAACCGGATTCAGGGCCGGATCGGAGGAACCGAACACCGCGATGACGAGCACGCACGCGGTGAACACAACGCTGACCGTGGAAGCTACGCCGCGAGCCACGGGCGCGTCGATCAGCCGGCGCACCGGCGTGGGCAGCGGCAATCCCGGCGACTGCGGGTCGAGTCGCGGCTGACGCCAGGCCACGAACAGCAGCGCGAACGAGAAGGTCAGCGCCCACGCCGCACCGACCAAGGCGTAGCTGAGCGGAATCGGCAGGTCGGCGGCGCCGTTGAGGCCGTGGGCGAGGGGGCTCACCGCCGGACCAGCAGCGTCGTCACCGTCCGTCCGAGGTGGTGGAGTTCGATGTCCACCTGGCCCGGAACCGCCACCGTGAATTCGAACTCTTGGCCGGCGGCCGCGGCGACGGGAAAGGTGTGCGCGGGAGCGGAATGGACGTGCAGTTCGTCGGTGGCATCACTGTCGACCCGCAACACGATGCGTTGCCCGACCTCGGCTTCGGTGCGCGTATTGACCGGAGACACTTCACCGTCGGCTATCCGGATGTCGATGGTGTGTGCTGTTTCCACCGGCTCGACGGTCGGCTCGCCTGACGAGCAGCTCGTCAGCAGTGCACCCGCGCAGACCGTCACAAGACCGAGCCGGAGTCGACGAGTGCTCACGGATTCTCCTCACTGCGGTCGGTCCGCGCGGATTCGGTTTCGGCGCCCTCGTTTTCGCGCTTCTCCGCGCGCCGATCGCGCATCGCGATGAACAACACCAGCCCGACCAACGCGACTGCGGGCAGGAAGGCCGGAATCGCCAGCAGAAGGGAGTGGTCGGCGAGAATGTCGACGTTCTCCTCGCGAATCACGCGTCGACCGTTGCCTTCTGATCCGGTGTGCTGCCCGCCGCCAGGTAGCGGTCGTTGACACGCGCGGCGCCCCACGCCATCGCCGCGATCAAGGCCAGGCTGCACGCCAGCACAACCAGGCCGGCGAGGCCGATCAACCAGGACGGATGGTCGAAGGACCGCTCACGCTGCAGCACCGAGATCTCCTCGACGAACGGCCGTGTGAAGCTCGCGGGCGCGGCCACCTCCGCGGCGCCGATGCCGGGATCGAGCGGCATGAAGAGAGGCAGCGCGGATTGCATGCGCCCGTCCTGCAGGCGCAGCACTGTTTTCCAGGTGCCGTGCACGGGCACCGGGCGGGTGGAGACGAAGTGGTCGTCGGCGACGCGACGCAGTTTGTCCACGACCAGGCCGTGGCCGGGACTGTCGTCACCGGTACCGCCTTGCCACGCCAGGATCTCCACCCATTCCGGATCGGCTCCGATCAGATCGGTGGGGGAGAGCCGGATGTCGGCGGTGACCATCCGCCCGCCCCGCACGGGCTCGGCGTCGGTGAGCACGACCGTCGCCGACGCGTTCTCCGGTACCCGGATGATCAATCCGTTCGTGGTGGCCGCGGCGGCGATCACCACCGCGGCGACCACCAGTCCGCGCCGTACCGCGGGCCTGGGCAGTGGCTCGCCGCGTAAGACGGTGCCGAGCATCGCGCCGATCACACCGCCCGCCACACCGACCGGCACCGCCATCGCCAGCAGTTCGGGCCACATCCCGGCGACCCACGGATTGACGAACATCCGCTCGATCCACAGCGATTCCAGCCAGATGCCCACGGTCGCCACCGCGAGCCCGGTCAGCGCGCCCCACCAGAGCGGTCGCCGGATCAACGGCAGGAGGGCGAGCAGTTCGACCACGACCGCGGCACCGAGGTAGAGCGGAAACACATTGCGCGGCGCCTCGAATCCGGTGCCGACCAGGACCGCCACGACCCAGCGCACGCCGAAGGCGAAGGCCACGAGCAGCAACGTGCTGAGCGGGCCGAGCGTGAGGCGCGCCGAGATCAGGGCGATCGTCGCGGCGAAGACGATCAACATCGGTTGCAGCACCAGCCGGAACTGCTGCACACCGAAGTCGAATTCGACGCCGAACACCGACAGCCCGATCACCAGGCCGCCGAAAGCGAACGCCTGAACCGCCCACAACACCCGGCCGTCGATGCGCGCGGGGTCGGGCCGGTTGTATCGGCCTTCGAGTTCGAGCAGCAGCACGCCGACCAGCGACAGACCCGCACCACCGATGAGCATCAGGTGGGTCGGCCCCCAGAGCGTCACATCCTGGCCGAACAGCCGATGCCAGATGTCGTCGAGCGGAAAACCGATCAGCGCGTACAAACCGGCACCGGCGATCAGGATGCCGCCCACGGGCGCGTACCAGTCGCGGGTGATCTTCACCGCGGCCCGGCCCGGCTTCTCGTCGAGCGGCAGGATGACGGCAAGCATGCCCGCCATGAAGAGGAAGAACAGGCCGACCAGGATGAAGTAGTGCGCCGGGTTCGCCAGTGGTCCGGCGTCGCGGCCCTTGCCGACGTGCAGGCTCACATCCCAGATGAAGCCGAGAAACGCCGTCAGGATGGTCGCGAGGAACATCGCGATCGGGAGCGCCACCCAGCCCGGCCGGTTCATGATGCGACCGCTGAAGTCCGCCAGCCGTTGCAGCCAGGTGATGCGCCGGGTCCGGTGCAGGTACGCCACCCACAGCAGCACCGCGCCGATCACCGCGGCCGCACCGGTCATGAGCGCGACCTGATCGAGGGCGGCGCCACCGCCTTCGGTGCCCTGCGCGACCGGCATCGTCGACGGAGCGGATATCGCTGTGGACACGGCAGTCCTCCGATGTGTCGAAGCGCCCGGTCGATGGGGTACCGAACAGTATCCCGAAATCCGCGCGGTGCCGATACCCCACGCGCGCAGGTCGCGGATCCGATCCTGCGCGCGGGGAACGACGCCGTGGGTCAGCGCGTGGCGATGATCGCCGATCCGTGGCCGAAGAGGCCCTGGTTCACCGCGATGCCCGCGCGGGCGTTGTCCACCTGGCGGCCCTCGGCCTGACCGCGCAGCTGCCAGGTGAGTTCGCAGATCTGGGCGATGGCCTGAGCGGGGATGGCTTCGCCGAAGCAGGCCAGGCCTCCGCTGGGATTCACCGGTACCCGTCCGCCCAATGTCGTTGCGCCGCTGCGTAGTAGGGTCTCCGCTTCGCCGGTCTCGCAGAGTCCGATGTCCTCGTACCAGTCCAGTTCCAGCGCGGTGGACAAGTCGTAGACCTCCGCGAGGGACAGGTCTTCGGGACCGATCCCGGCCTCCTCGTAGGCGGCGTGCGCGATGGCCGACCGGAAGGTGCGCGAGGGCGGCTCGACGGCAACGGCCGAATCCGTCGAGAAGTCCGGCAGATCGAGCACGGTCTTGGGGAAGGTCGGCGTGACCGTCGACAGCGCGGAGATGCGCACCGGATCGGTGATGCCGTGGCGACGGGCGTAGTCCATCGATGTGAGTACCAGCGCGGCGCCGCCGTCGCTGGTCGCGCAGATGTCGAGCAACCGCAGCGGGTCCGACACGATCGCCGAGGCCGAGATCTCCTCGACCGAGACCTCCTTGCGGTAGCGGGCGTTCGGGTTGTTCAGGCCGTGCCTGGAGTTCTTCACCTTGACGGCGGCGAAGTCGTCGAGGGTGGCACCATGCAAGGCCATCCGGCGGCGGGCGTACAGCGCGAAATAGATGGGGTTGGTGGCACCGAGCAGATGGAAGCGCAACCAGTCCGGGTCGTCGCGGCGCTCGCCACCGACCGGCTGGAAGAACCCCTTCGGGGTGGTGTCCGCGCCGACTACCAGCGCGACCTCACACAGTCCGGCCAGGATCTGCGCACGCGCGTTGGCGATGGCCTGCGCACCCGAGGCGCACGCGGCGTAGCTGCTCGAGATCTGCGCACCCGACCAACCGAGCGCCTGCGCGAACGTCGCGCCCGAGACGAAGCCGGGGTAACCGTTGCGGATGGTGTCGGCGCCGGCGATGTAGCCGACGTCGCGGTGGTCCAACCCGGCATCGGCCAGCGCCGCACGCGCCGCCACCAGACCGTATTCGACGAAATTGCGGCCCCACTTGCCCCACGGGTGCATGCCCGCGCCGAGGACGGCGATGTCGCGATCGTTGGTGTCAGTCATTGACCGGCCTCCACATCCACACCGTGTGCTCGGCGTCGTCGTCCTCGTACAGCGTGCCGACGGTCAATTCGACCGGCATGCCGACGGCCAGGTCGTCCACGGTGAGACCGCGCTCGACCTGCCCGAGAATCACCATCTGCTCGACCTCGAGCTCCACCGCCGCGACGACGTAGGGCACGAACGGATCGGCCGAGACGTAGGGCGCGGGCGGTTTGTACCGAGCGTCGGCGTACGACCAGATCCGCCCGCGCGTGGAGAACAGATACTCGACGAGCTCGGAGCCGTCGTGGGCACCTGTGCACTGCGGATTGCGGCAGGCGAGCGTGTTCTTCGGGAAGTACGGCGTGCCGCAGTCGTTGCAGCGGGTGCCTTTGAGGCGTACCTGGCCGTCGTCCGCAGTGAACCAGTCAGCCACGGCGGGGCGTTGTTCTTTCTGCACGTGGCCGACGGTATAGGAACACGTTCTATTTTGGGGCGGAATTCCGATCCGGCGCCGCTCGGGCGGAGGTACGGTGAGCGCGTCGAGGATGCGATGACGTCGATCTGGAGTACCGCAACGCGATGGGCACCAAAGCTATTGACCCGCAGTCGATCCGCAACGTCACGATCGTCGGGGATCCCGCCGGGGCCACCCGCCTGACCCATCGCCTGCGCCGGTGCTTCGGCGACACGGAGAACACCGTCCGCTGGTCGACGGACGGTGTCGAGCACACGATCCGCATCACCGCGCCGTCGAACGAGGCGCTCATCGCCGACCTGGAACGCTCCATCCGCGTAGCCGACGGGCTCGTCGTGGTCGTGAGCGCCGCCGCGCACAGCACTCCACGGCTGGAAACGATGTTGCGAGTCGCCGACGACCATCAGGTCGCCCGCCTGTGCCTGGTCATCGGACTCGACCGACCCGCCGCCGACTTCGACCGCTGCGTTCGTACGATCGCCGACACTCGCGGGGCAGCGCCGCTGGCACTACAGGTCCCGTTCGGCGCTGGAGGCGGCTTCGACGGTGTCATCGATCTGGTCTCGGCCGCGGTGTTCGGGACTGTCGGACACCATCGGGAGTCAGCCGGGCGCTGGTGCCGCGCGCTCGTCGAGACGCTCACCGAATCGGACCCCGCGGTGTCGGACTTCCTCACCCTCGCGGACCTGCACAACCGCATCCGGCGGCGCACCCGGAACGGCGACGTCGTTCCCATCCTGTGCGACGCACCCCGCGCCAGCGACGACATCGCCGCGCTCCTGGACGCCGTCGTCCGCTACCTGCCGTCACCCATGTATGTCTGCCAGCCCGAACACGTCCTCGACTACTGAACGGCGTGGCCGACGTCGGAGGCCGTCCCGCCGTCGAGCGCTCGCTTCGCGCAGTGCGGTGCGCAGGCCACGCCGGATCGTTCCCGGCTCGGCGGGGACCGCGGTGGCGAACTTGCGTTCGGAGGCGGTTTCGGGCGCGTCGTCGGTGGTTGCCAGCAGGAAGGAGTCGGGGAGGGCGAGTTTGTTGATCGTGCGCAGGGTGAGCAGGTACTGCCGGGGCAGCGGACCGGTGGTGTAGGGCAGGTCGTATTTGTCGCAGATCGCGCGGACCCGGACCGCGATCTCGGCGTAGCGGTTGCTCGGGAGGTCGGGGAAGAGGTGGTGCTCGATCTGGTGTGAGAGGTGGCCGCTGAGGAAGGCCAGGATCGGGCCCGCGTCGAAGTTGGCGCTGCCGAGCATCTGGCGCAGGTACCACTCGCCGTGGGTTTCGTGCTCGATCGCCTCCGGGGTGAACTTCTCGGCGCCGTCGGGGAAGTGGCCGCAGAAGATCACGACGTAGGCCCAGAGGTTGCGCAGCGCGTTGGCGGTGATGCCCGCGGTCAGCGTGCGGCGCCAGCGCCGTCTGCTGAGGATCGGGAAGAACAGGTAGTCCTTGGCCGTCTGCCTGCCGATCTTGCGGACCAGTGCCCGAGTGTGCGCGGTCTTCTCGGCGTCGGTCGCGGCGCGGTCGCGTTCGGAATACAGCCCGTGCAGGGCGATGCCCCATTCGAATGTCGCTGCCAGGAGCAGATTTTGCAGCGGTTGCAAAAGCAGGCGTGGTCGCCATCGCTGGTCCCTGGTCACCCGGATGACACCGAATCCGACGTCGTCGTCCATGCCGACCACATTGGTGAACATGTGATGGCGGTAGTTGTGCGAGTAGCGCCATTGCGACGACACTGCGGCCATGTCCCATTCCCAGGTGCGGGAGTGGATTTCGGGATCGTTCATCCAATCCCATTGGCCGTGCGACACATTGTGGCCGATCTCCATGTTCTCGATGCTCTTGGCCGCGGCCAGCGCCGAGGTGCCGACGACCCAGCCCAGTCGTGAGCCGGCGCCCGCCAGGAGCAGTCGCGCACTCGCGTCGAGGATGCGCTGGAAGGCGATCGTGCGCCGGATGTAGTCGGCGTCGGTGGTGCCGCGCCGTTCCTCGATGTCGCTTCGGATCATGTCGAGTTCCTCGCCGAGGGCTTCGACATCGGCCTTGCTCAGGCGCGCGTAGACCGCGACTTCGGTGATGGCCATGATTCCTCGCTGGTCGTACCGTGATTCTACGCCGTGGCCGAGGATCCGACAGCAGGCGTCCGCCGGCGCCGGCTGTTCGGCGGCGCCTGGTTGTTTCGGAATCAGCTCTGGTCGAGGTAGTTTTCGACGGCCGTGCCGACGGCTCGGGCGACGGTGGCAAGCGCTTCGGGTGAGGTGGTGTTGTCCGGTGTATCGGCCGGGGTGTGGAAGGCCGGAGTGATCCCGACGAACGACATCAGCGGCGCGGGGCTGGCATCGGCCCACAGTTCGCCTTCGCCGAACCACTTCGGCGGGTTGAGGATCGGTGCCAGCCCGGCCGTGGCGAGGGCCTTTTCCACCGGGCCGTAACGGCTTTCGTCCATCCTGACGAACAGCGAACGCCCGACGGCCGGGATGTGGTGCGGGTCGGTGACCGATGGGGCGAGTTCGAGCGGTGCGTCGGGTGTTTTCCGTACTCCCAGTGCGACATTGGCGCCCAGATGCACGATCAGCGCGGGATCGATGTCGAAGGTGCGCAGGTAGTGCTGCAAACCGATGTGGTGCAGGATCTCGTGTCCCGGCGCTCCGACGACGACCACCGGGTGCCGGCCGGCGAAGCGCTCTGCGAGAGCGAACGCGACGGCGATACCGGTGGCGCGTTCGGCCGCACAACCGAACCAGCCACTGAGCGGTGTCGCCAGCAGGAGGGGCTCGGCGTCGGCGTTGTCGGCGGCGAAGGTGGCGATCACATTCGTGCTCGAGCCCGCGATTGTCTCGGCGGAGAAGCGCAGGTGGACCGGTTTCGAGGCGAGGTCGTCGGCCACTCGGCCGGGGACCAGGACCACGGGCATCCGGCCGACGACGGTGGGATAGCGGTTGGGCATCACGAGCTGACCCAGCGGATTGAGAGTCGCGATCACCGCGGCGGGCGAACCCGCGTTGTCGGCGGCTGTGATCGCGGCGTCGAGGTCGTGGGAGGTGCGGTCGCCGTCGGTGGCGTGCACGGCGGCCGTATACGGGGAGTCGGTCTCCAGCGTGCCGACGCTCTGGTAGTACAGCGCGTCCGACTCGACCGGCGCACCGCCGATGGTCACCTGGGTGTCCGCAACGTAGCGGTCGAAGGCGAAACGCTGGTATTCGATGCCGGCGCCCAGGCGGGTCAACTCATCGGCGAACAGCGCGTTGGTGTCGTGGTCCACGTCGGTGCCCACGCGATGCTCGCCCATGCTCGCGTACTTCTCGACGAACTCGTAGAGCCGGGTCCCATCGGCCCATGACCGCTGTGGCGAAGTCATCGGGATGCCACCACCCGGATCACGGGCGGGTGCACGAGGATCCGGCCGACCACGCAGTGCCGCTCGGTGAGTTCGGCTCGGTAGCGCTGTTTCACCGCAGGTTGCCGGGCTTTCCACTGCGCCGTCGTGGCCATCTGTCGAGCGTAGTCCGCCGCGACGGCGGGGCTCTGCAGGCTGTGCGGAGGGTCGAGCAGCGAGTACCGTGAAAACCGGGGACCGCCGTTCGGACCGGTGCATCGTGTGGGCCGCGCTCGAGCACAACCAAGGGGCATCCGATGCCGATATTCATGGTGGAGCGGCAATTCGCCGAACAGCTCGAGGTGGCCCCGGAGACCGCCGCGGAGATCAACCGGATCAACGACGAGTTCGGGGTGCGCTGGCTCAGTTCGTTCCTGTCGCTGGACAAACGCAAGACGTTCTGCCTCTACGAGGCCGACAACGTCGAGGCGATCCGCGCCGCCGCGGTCAGGGCCGGAATCCCCGCCGACGCCATCATGGAACTGTCCGGCACCATCACCCCGGACGGAGCCTTCGCCCCGCTGTCGACAGCAGACGGCCCGACCATCGGCTAGAGCAGTCCGTGCTCGGTGGCGAAGATGGCGGCCCTGGTCCGATTCGGCGCGGCCGTCTTGATCAGGATGCTGCGTACATGGTTGGCGGCGGTGTTGGCGCTGATGAACAAGCGTTCGCCGATCTCGCGATTGGACAGCCCGTCGGCGACCAGGCGCAGCACATCCACCTCGCGATCGGTCAGCCCGTTCGGCAGCGTCACGTGCTCGCGGCGCGGCGCCGGGTCCGCGTCCAGATCCCGCAGAATGCGACGGTGTCCGATCCGCCGCGCCAGCGCGCGTGCCTCGGTGGCGAGGTCGGCGGCGGTGGGTCCGGGCACGGCCGCGGGACGACGGAGCCGGTGCCGGTACCAAGCCGCCAATGTCTCGGCCTGGTGAGTCACCGCCCCCATCCGGCGGTCCATCGCGAGAGCGTGCTCGAAGTGCATGTCGGCACTGCCTGCACCGAGCACCGAGTCGAGTTCGGCGAGATAGCGATCCGCACTGCCGAATACCGCCACGCTCGCACCGGTCATCAGATTGGCGCCGGCGTACTCGGCCATCAACGGGCGCAGTGTCGCCGCCACCTCGGTGTCGTCGAGCCGGACCGCCGCCTCGGTGGCGAAGGCCAGCACGCCCGCCCATTGGGCGCCGAAACGGTGATCGGCGAGGCGGTCGCACAGGTGGGTCAGCAGGCGTGCGGCCGGCTGCCACATCTCCAGTTCCGTGTACAGCGCCAAGAGTCCCGGCAACCAGTGATCGTCGAAGCTCTCGCGGCCGGAGATGTGCGGACGAACCTGCTCCAAGCCACCGGTGACCCGGCGGAGCATGAACTGCTGCACACCCCACGAGCCCTCGGTGGCGCCGCCGAACTCCTGGGCGAACTGGTCGTCGAGCCAGTCGATGATCCGCTCTGTGCCCGCGAAATCGCCCACTGCGAACCGGTGCGCGCAGCGCGAGCATCCGGCGACATACCGGAAGAACGGCTGCCCCCGAGCCAGCGCCAACTCGGTCAGGTCGCGCTGGGCACTGCTCCACGCCACCGCGTCGCCGAGCAGGTAGGCGAACACCGCGCGGTGGAAGGCGGCGGGTCCCCGGTAGTCGTCGTCACCGAGGCGCGCCCCGATGTCGTTGAGCTCCATCGCCCGTGCCAGCAGTTCGGGTGCCAGGTCCGGGCGCATACCCTGCCACAGTGTCGTGCACAGGGCGTGCGCGAGCAGCTCCGGATCACTGATGACCCTGGCCCGCGCCAACGCATCCTCACCGATCCGGCGAGCCCGCCGGGAATCGCCGGTGAACGACGCGGCGCGACCCATGCTCGCGTGAGCGCGTACCGACAGGGCGTCGTCGGGATCCAGCGCGGCGGCGCCCAGCGCCTCGCTCAGCAGCGTTAGCGAGCGCTGACCACTCGCGGAGGGCCGCCACGACGCGTTCTCGTGCCCGATCGCGGCGGCCAGCCGGACGCGCGGATCCCCGTCCGTCGCGAGCTCCTCGTAGAGCCGACGGGCGGTGTCGAAGTCGCCGCCGTGCAGGCGACAGCGCGCCGCCGCCGAGAGAAGCTCGACCCGGGTCGGGCCGTGCGCGGCATGCGCCTGCGCGGCCCGCTCGTACAGCGCCGCCGCCTCGCGATGAGCGATGCCGCGCTCGGCCTGGCGGGCCGCGAGCACCAGATAGTGCACCGCCTTGTCCGCGTATCCGAGAGCACGGGCCCGGAAATAGTGATGAGCCAGCGCGGCCACCCGGGTCGGGTCGCGATGCTCGAGGGCAACCGCGACCCTGGCGTGCGCGGCCGCGAGATCGCCCGCCGACATCCGGTCGAGCACGGCCTGGCGAGCGAGGGCGTGCGCGAAGCGATACTCGCCGTCCGCGGTCCCCGCGACGAGAAGTCCGGCACGCACACCGAAGTCGATTCCCGCGAGGACCTGGTTCGAGTCGAGTCCGTCGGTCAGGATCTCGGGGTCGACGACATCACCGGCGACCGCCGCCAGTTCGATCACCCGCGCGTGGCCCACATCGAAGGCCGCCAGCCGACGGGCCAGCGCGTCCTGGACCGATCGCGGTGCGGCGACAGCGGAACGTACCGCGGTCAAGCCGCCGCGGGTCGCGAGGTCGTGCCAGTACTCCTGGAGGAAGAACGGATTCCCGCCGGTGTGGTCACGCAGTACCGGCGCGGCCGAAAGCGCCGACCCCCGCGACACCCCGGCCGCCCGGACGAGGTACTCGGCCACCTCCTCGGTGCTGAGCCCGGCGAGGTCGATTCGGGCGACACCGTCGAGACGATGCAGATCGGCGAGGGCGAAGCTCACCGCGTCCGTGCGGTCCGGTGCGGTCGTCCGAAGGGTCGCCAGCACGAGTAACCGCTCACCAGCCGTGGACTCGACCAGATGAGACAGCATCGCCAACGTCGGTTCCGAGGCCCAGTGCAGATCCTCGAGGACGAGCACCAGCGGGCAGCGCTCGGCGGCCGCCAGCAAGACCCGCATGAGGGCGTCGAAGAGGTCGGGTCGCGAGTCCCGGTCACCCGGATTCGGTTGCGCCGACGGCCAGTACCGCGACACGCTCGTGGTGAGCCGCAGCAGCGGGGCAGCCGCGGTGGGCGCGATAGCGCGCAGAGCTTCGGGCGGGGCCTGCTCGATCGCCTGCTCGAGAATCGCGACGAAGGGCCGGTACGGGATGTCGAGGTCCTCGCGGCACGCGCCCCACAGCACGGTGGCACCCTGCGCGCGCAACGCGGTGGCCGCCTCACTCACCAACCGGGTCTTGCCGACGCCCGGTTCACCGCCGACGAAGACGACCTGCCGCCGATCACTCTCGACCGCCGCCCACACAGCCTCGAGCCGCGCGACTTCCGCGCCGCGACCGACGAAGGCCGTACCGCTGCTCGGCGACGCCGATTCGGTCACTCCTCGACCTTAGCCGGATTCGACGACCACCGAGATAGTCCGATCCGACCCCCTCACGCCCCCGCCGATCCGATCAGATCAGGTCAGGTGCGTGGCACCGGTTCTCCGTAGCGTCACAGGTAACGCCGACCGAGGAGCACGCCATGGCCACGAGGATCGAAGACCTGCCCATCGAGGTCGCCCAGGGCGAGTTGACCACCCGGTACATCGAATGGGGCGACATGGCGGTCCGGTACGCCAGCGTGCCGCCCGAGACCGACTTCGGCCCGGTCCTGCAGGGCCTTCCCGACGACCGTTGCCCCAGCCCGCACTGGGGAATCGTGCTGGAAGGATCGTTGCGGCTCGAGCACGCCGACGGCACGGTGGAGACCGCTGCCGCGGGGGAGGTCTACCACTGGCCTGCCGGGCACACCGCCAGCTCCGCTGGGGGAGCCGTCTTCCTCGAAGTCGGCCCGGTGGCGCAGATGCGTCAGTTCCACGACCACGTCCTGCGCCTGTTCGGCTGATCGCCGCACCGGCCGACCCCCAGGGAGCAGAAATGAACGGCACACCAGCACTGACCATGCTCGAAGCGGTACGCGGCGAGGTGATCACCGCGCAGTCACCCGGCTACGAGCAGGCCCGTTCGGTCTACAACGGGATGATCGACCGCAAACCCCTCGCGATCGTCGGCGCGGTCGACGTCGCCGACGTCCGCGTTGTCGTCGACACCGCCCGAGCGAGCGGCCTCGACCTCGCAGTGCGTGCGGGCGCGCACAGCGTGCCCGGTTTCGGCACCGTCGACGACGGCATCGTCTTGGACCTCAGCGCGATGAAGGGCATCCGCATCGATCCCGAGCGGCGGATCGCCCGGGTCCAGGGGGGCTGCACCTGGGGCGACTTCGACCACGCCGCACACACATTCGGTCTCGCCACCACCGGCGGCATCATCTCGACCACCGGGGTGGCCGGCCTGACGCTCGGCGGCGGCATCGGCTACCTCGCCCGCGCCTACGGGCTCTCGATCGACAACCTGCGATCCGCCGACGTCGTCCTGGCCGACGGCACCTTCGTCACCGCGAACGCGACCGAGCACCCCGATCTGTTCTGGGCGTTGCGTGGTGGCGGCGGCAATTTCGGTGTGGTCACCGAGATGGAGTTCGACCTGCACCCGGTGGACACCATCTACGGCGGACCCATGTTCTTCGAGCTCGAAGCCGCCGAACAACTGCTGCGGACCTACCGCGACTGGATCGCCGCGGCACCGCGCGCGATGGGCGCCTTCCCCGCCTTCCAGATCGCCCCGCCGCTGCCGTTCATCCCCGAAGACCGGGTCGGTGAGCCGTTCGTGCTCCTGGTGTCGTGCTTCAACGGCAGTGACGAGGAGGCCGAAGCACTGCTCGCGGAGCTGTGCGCGGTCGCGGCACCGGTCGCCGAGCACGTGGGCCGGATGCCCTACCCGGCTCTCAACGGCGCGTTCGACGCGCTGCTGCCCGCCGGACTGCAGCACTACTGGAAGGCGGCGTTCCAACCCGAACTGACCGACGGCGCCCTCGCCGCGCACCTGAAGTTCGGTCCACGGGTGCCCGCCATGCAGTCCACCATGCACCTGTACCCGATCGACGGCGCCGTCCACGACGTCGCGGCGGAAGACACCGCGTTCGCCTACCGGACCGCGAACTTCGCCCCGGTCATCGCGGGCATGTGGCCGGATGCGGCCGACAACGAAGCCAACATCGAGTGGGTGCGCGACTACCACGCCGCGCTCGAACCGCATACCGCCGACGGTGGCTACATCAATTTCATGGCCTCCGACGACCAGGGCCGCATCCGCGCCAACTACGGGCCCAACTACGACCGCTTGGCGGCGATCAAGAAGGCCTATGACCCGGCCAACCTGTTCCATCTCAACCAGAACATCGCACCGGCGAAGTAGGGCCACGGATGCGCGGCCGATGGGACGAGGCACGGCGAATCAGGCCGTGTGCGCGGAGTCCGGCGAGGTCGCGGTGATGCGTCGTCTGCGCGACGGCATCATCGTGGTCGGGTGCGAGACGCTCCAGGCCGCGCTCTTGCAGACGAACTCCTTGAGGCGCGCGGCCGGTCGTCCGGTGAGCGCGGAGGACTTGGGCCGGTCGTCGGGGGTGACCCACTGCACGATGGCGTCGCGGCGGCCGAGGCTGATGCACTGGCCGGTATAACCGATATCGTTGCGCGGCACCGCGCGGCCGGTCAGGCGGGCGGCGATGGCGTCGGCCGCCTGGTACGCCGTGGGGACACCGGAAGCGCAGGACATGCGCAGCGGGTCACCGCCCGCGCCGGGGGCGAGTGCGGCATCACCGACGGCATAGACATCGGGATGCGAGATCGAGCGCATCGTCTCGTCGACGACGATCCGACCGGTGTCCGACACGGTCAAGGTGGTGGCCGTGGGGATCGGATGGGCCGCGAAACCTGCTGTCCACACCGTCATCTCGGCATGGATGACCACACCGTCACCGGTGACGGCACCGGTTTCCTGCACGCGGGCGATATCGGTGTGCTCGCGCACCGTGATGCCTAGCCGGTCGAACGCGGCGCGCAGGTGTCGGCGCGCTTTGTCGCTCAGCCAGTCGCCCAGGCCGCCGCGCGCGACGAGCACGACCCCGAGATCCGGTCGGGCTTCGGCGATCTCGGTGGCCGCTTCGATGCCGGTGAGGCCACCGCCGACCACCAGCACGGTCGCACCGGCGCCCAGGCTCGCCAGCCGCGCACGAGCGCGGAGCGCGGACTGCTTGCCCGCGATGTCGTACGCGTGCTCGGCCACACCCGGCGCACCGGAAGCGGCGGTGCTGCCCAGGGCGTAAACCATTGTGTCGTAGGCGATCTCGTCTCTGTCATCGACGGAGACCGTCTTGTGGTCGACATCGATGGCGGTGACCCGCCCCAGCCGCACGCTCACCCCGGTACCCGCGAAGACCTCGGTCAACGGGCGGCTCTTCAGGTCCTGCCCGGCCGCGAGCTGGTGCACACGGACCCGTTCGACAAACTCCGGGTCGGCATTGACGACGGTGATGTCGACGTCGGCCGGGTGCAGCCGCTTGGCCAGACGTCCGGCGGCATTGGCTCCGGCGTAACCGGCGCCGAGAACGACGATGCGATGCTTCATGGTCTCACTCCTGTCCGCGTGCTGTTCGCTTCCTGAACCGGACAGCGAGGCGAAACCTGACAGCAGCCTGATGTGATCTAGGTCACCAGCCGGTGAGGAGTGGGTCGGCGTGCGGGGTTGTCGCCCAGTGCCGGGTTGCGCGCTCGAGCTTGGCCGGGTTGGCCTGGGTGTGCACGGCCACGATCCCGTCGGTCGTCACCTCGAAGGTGATGAGGGCGACGATGCGGTCGGCGGCCACGATCACCAGTGCGGGAACACCATTGGCGACCGCGGCGTACAGATCGGCGCGGCCGCCGATCATCGCCCACTTGTGCTCGTTCGGTACGAACAAGCGGCGCAGGAACCGTGCCACCTGAAGCGAACCGGTGATCGGCCGGTCCAGCGACGGGACCACGCCACCACCGTCGCCCGCGCTGATCGCGTCGTCGGTCAGCAACCGGATCAGCGACTCGGTGTTGCCGCTCAGCGTGGCGGCCAGGAACTCCTCGACCACCTTTCGTGCGGCCGCCTCGTCGACCTGCACGCGAGTCCGGTCGTCGGTCACGTGCTGTTTGGCGCGCCGGTAGATCTGGTAGCAGTTGGCCTCGGTGATATCGAGGATGTCGGCGATCTCGTTGTGCGCGTAGCCGAATGCCTCGCGCAACACGTACACGGCGCGCTCCTTCGGCGAGAGCCGTTCCATCAGGGCGAGTACGGCCATCGACACCGACTCGCGCTGCTCGACGGTGTCGGCCGGGCCCGCGATCGGGTCGGTGGCGAAGACCGGCTCGGGCAACCACTGGCCCACATACGCCTCCCGGCGCACCCGCGCCGACGTGAGCTGGTTGAGGCAGATATTGGTGAGCACCTTCGTGAGCCAGGCGGCGGGCGTCTCGACGAACCGGTTCGCGAACTCGGGCGCTACTGGCAGTTGCGTTCGTCGCTCCCGTCGCCGCAGTCGTCGTCGCCGTCGCACAGCCATTGTTTCTGAACGCACCGGTCGTTGTCGCATTTGAATTCTGTCGGTTCACAAGGGAACCGGCCGCTGTGGCATTCGGTGCGGGTATTTCCCGGCCCGAATTCGAAGGACACCAGCGGGTCGGTGTCTACGGTGGATTCTGCTTCGGCTGGGGTCACCACGAGCGCGAGCGATAGGGCGGCGGACCCGAGCATTGTCGCGAGAACGGAAACAGCACGCATGAAAACCCTCCATAGCTAGTGGGGGACACGCTTGCGGAAATGCGGTGTTCCAGCAGTGTACGACGCAGACGGGGCAATTCTCGCAAACCGCTCACCCGTACGAAACGCCGGTCAGATCCTCCGAGATCTTCCAGAGTCGCGAGGCGCTGTCGGTGTCGCGCAGTGGTTTCCACAGCTTCTGCTCTCCGGGCGGGCCGCCGACTCGGCCCGGCCATTGCGGACCGTAGAAACCACCGTCTTTGGATTCAGGAGTGACCGCGGCCATGAGCGCGGGAAGTTTGGCGCTGTCCACGGTTCCCGCGATGATTCCGTGCGCAGAAAGCCAACGGATGATCCGTACCTGCATGGTGTCGCCGGTCCGTCCGATTTCCGGGCGTGCCGCGAGGAGGCTTGTCGGTGCGACACCGGGATGAGAGATATTGCTGGTGATTCCCCAATTTTTCGCGCGGCTGAGGCGACCGAGTTCGAGCCCGAACAGCCCACACGCGAGCTTGGATTGCCGGTAGGACCGCATTCCGTCGTATTTCCGTTCCCAGTTCAGGTCTGTCCAGTTGATCTCGGCGTTGCGGGCCGCCACGCTCGATTGCGTGGTCACCCGCGCGTGACCGGCGCGTAGGAGTGGTAGGAGGTGGCCCGTGAACGCGAAATGACCGAGGTGGTTGGTGCCGAACTGCAGCTCGAATCCATCGGTGGTGGCCTGCCGCTCGGGCGGGGTCATGACGCCCGCGTTGTTCACCAGGAAATGGATCGGTGAACCGTCAGCACGCAACTGGTCGCCGAGCGCCGCGATCGACGCCAGCGAAGACAGGTCCAGATCGCGCAGAAAAAGTATCGCGTCAGGGTGCTGCTCGCGGATCTTCGCAATGGCCGCCTCGCCTTTGCGGCGATTACGGACGGGCAGGACGACTTCGGCGCCCGCGCCGGCGAGCATCGTCGCGATACCGAGTCCGATGCCATCGCTTCCTCCCGTCACGACCGCTCGTTTTCCGGAAAGGTCGGGGATCGCTATGTCGTAATTCTCGCGCACCATGGGCTACTCCTGATGTCGACCTGCGCTGTGCACCGTTTCGGTACCTCAGGACGAGCCTTCCGCTCGCTACGGAACTTATCCAGGACTCGACGATCAGTGGCTGAGAGACCGCGTCCCGGCGGAGAAGGGGGAGGATGTACAGATGATCGATCGAGCGGGACTCGCGGAGTTCCTCCTTGGCCGACGGCAGGCATTGCAGCCCGAAGATGTCGGTCTCCCGCGTGGCAAACGTCGTCGAACTCGTGGGTTGCGGCGTGAAGAGGTCGCCGCGCTGTGTCACATGTCCCCGGACTATTTCGCACGTCTCGAAAGAGCAAGCGGCCCGCAGCCTTCCGAGCAGATGATCGCATCTATCGCGCAGGGCCTGCACTTGTCGCGGGACGAGCGCGACCATCTCTTCCGCCTAGCCGGGCACCAGCCGCCGAGCCGAGATGGCGACAGCGAGTTCATCAGTCCGGGCATGATGCGGATTTTCGACAGACTGACCGACGACACTCCGGCCGAGATCGTCACCGAACTCGGTGAAACGTTGCGCCAGACTCCGCTCGGTGTCGCGCTCGTAGGCGACCTGACTCGATACACCGGACCGTCGCGCAGCATCGGATACAGATGGTTCACCGACCCAGCGGCGCGTGCCCTGCATCCTGCCGAGGACCACGAGTTCTTGTCGAGAATGTATGTCTCGGGTCTTCGGGGCGTGCTCGCCCTTCGTGGGCCGACGTCCAAAGCTGCCCATCTCGCGGAGTTGCTCACCACCGAAAGCGAGCAGTTCCGCACCCTGTGGAAAGACCACGAGGTCGGCATCAAACCACGAGCGGTCAAGCGATACCTACACCCGACCGTCGGACCACTGGAACTGAACTGTCAAATCCTTCTGGACCCAGACCAATCCAATCTATTGCTCGTCTACACAGCGGTACCAGGAAGCGAAAGCTACGAGAAACTACAGCTGCTGTCCGTCATAGGTGCGACCACGCCTCTCGAGGCGCGTTGAACGCGCAACAGTCCTCCCGAACCAGACCTTCGGTGGCGGGAAAACCACCATGCCGGGGCACCCCTCGGTGCCGATCAGGAGGGTGGTCCGTCGGCCTCGTCCGCGCGGTGGGAGCGTGCGGCCTGCATGTACTCGCGCACGGTCATGGCTGCTCTCAGCCTCGTGATGAGCTCCGGGCTGCGGGGGTCGAGTCCGGCGAGTCGGTAGATCCGGCGAAGCCGATAGTCGACGGTGTTCTCGTGGATGTGCATCTCACGTGCGGTGAGCCGACGATGCAGTCCGTTGTTCAGATGGACCCGCAGCGTAGTCACCAGCTCGGGATCTACCGCGACCGCATCGAGCGCGGTTTCGAGGTGGTCGCGGCCGGGGCCGGGACGAGTCAGCTGATATTCGACTGCGAGATCGTCGAAATGGTAGAGGCCTGGTCGTTTGCGGAGTCTGCGCGCGACGTCGAGCAATTCGTGGCCGACTTCGGTGGCCGCCGGAATACCGTCACGCGCTGCCTCGATCGCGATCACGATCAGTGATGTCCGCGTGAGCATGTGCCGAATGGTTTCGGTATCCGGCGTGCCGTGAATCAAGACGGTGCCACCGAGCGTGCTGTGCAGCGCGGAAATAGGTTGTGTGAAAAGGTCTTCCAGCATCTCGACGAAGTTGCCGGGTGAAAGGGTTCTTTGCCCCGACGAGTGGGTGGCCACCGACAAGACGAGGTACCGCTCGGTGAGTGGTGTGCCGTGTTCACGGGCGATCGCGGATGCGTTTCGTCCGCTGAGCAGGGCGCGAGCGACTGCCTGCCGACCATGGTGATCGGCGACGAACCGATCGACCTCGAGATACACCCGGTAGATCGTTGCGTCGACCGTGTGCATTGCCTCCATGATCTTGGCGACATCGCCGAGGTTCTTGTGCTGCCTCGGATTCGAGGTGTGGTCGTTCAGGTGAACGCGGAACCCTGTCTGCACGAGTCGGTGGACGGTTTCGATGGGGACACCGGTGGTCGCCCATCGTGCGGCAGCGGGGTGGAGTGCAGCGCGTACATCGTGACCGCGCGCACCGCTCACCAATTCCAGACACTCTCTGACCACGGCATGTATTTCGTCACGCAGGACATCGCTGTGCGCATTGTGCGGGCGAATCGCGTGCAGAACTCCGTCGACGATCCGCTGCGTCGCCCGCGAGATCTGCGCGGACGGCGGGGTCGTCATGGCACTGGTGTCGAACATGGTCATCGTCGGTGTGGGCCGCATCTCCGCAAGTAGGGTCACGAAAGTTTGGCGTGCACAGGACGCACCGTCACTCCACTGAGCGACGATTACGAGTAGCAACACGTTGTAGTCGGAGACGTTCGTTGCACCGTGCGCTGAGATGACGGTGACGAGATTGGTGCGGACACCAGGATTTGGCTGTATTCGACCGGACCTACCACTGTCGGCCTGTCTTGGGAACACAATCGGGGCATGCTCGTCGAAAAGCCTGTTTCCGTGCGACCCGCTCTGACTGCCCGCATGCTCGCTCGATGGCCGCAGATCTCCGAGCGCATGCTCGCGGAAGGCCTCGGTGCGACCACGCCCGCCGACCTACCCGCCGACCACTTCACCGCGGAGGTGCTGCCGACGATCCTGACCTGCGGCCGTGCGGTCTTGGGGGCCATCGCCGCCGGCCGTGACTTCAGTCAGGCCGAGGTCGCGGTATTCGTCGGACCCGTCGCCGAACGGCACGCCGAGGACCGGCTGCCGCTACGCATGCTCATCGCCGCGATCCACGCCTCGGCGAAGTCGTTGCTGGCCGAGGCATCAGCGTTGGTCGAACCGGACGAGATGGACGAGTTCCTGGTGGCATTCGGCAGACTTCTCGATCTGCTCCGCGATATCAATCTGACGGTAGTGGAGGCGTATACCGAGGTCGAGCGCTCGATCTATCACGCCGAGCGGGAGGCGCGTCGCGAATTGTGCTCGGCACTGGTGCGTGGCCTGCCCGCCGAGGAACTCGCGGCACGCGCGGACACGGTTCTCGCCGATCACTACACCGTCTTGGCGATACACCTGAGCGAACCGTCGCTGACCGGCAGCGCCGCGAATCTGGTGGCCCGGCGCCGGATCCGGGTGCTACAGCACGCGCTCGACGACCTCACCGGCACCACCACCCCCGCCACGTTCGACGGGAAGAGTGGCATCGCGTTGGTGAGCGACAGCTCCGAGACCGGCACCCTCGAAGCCCAGCGGTTCGACCGACTCGCCGCGCGACTGTCGGAGCAATTCGGCGTCACCGTATATCTGGCCGAACTCCCCGGCATCAGCCGTGCGGATATTCCGGCCGCCGCCGAAGACGCCATCGAGCTGACCGAATTGGCGCGCCTGCGCGGCAGGCCGGGTGGCTGCTACCGGCTCGACGATCTGCTGCTGGAGTATCAGCTCACGCGTCCGGGCCCCGCGCGAGCGAGATTGGCGCAACGCGTGATTCCGTTGTTGGCGAGCCCGCACCTGCTCGACGCGCTGGAAGCCCATCTGCACTACGGTGCCGACCGCAAAACAGCCTCGCGCCGCCTCCACGTCCATCCCAACACCTTCACCTACCGACTGCACCGCATCGCCGAACTCACCGGCCTCGACCCCACCGTCCCCCGGGAATCCCGCATGCTCGCGGCCGCCCTCACCGTGCACCGACTCGACTCGGTCCGACGCGCGGTGGATTGAGCTACGTCCCGCGTACGCCCCTGGTCATCGCCACCGTGAGAAGTGCGCCTTCTGCAGCGCCCGCTCGGCGGCGTTCGCGCCACACATACCGTGCGCACCCGGGCCCGGTGGCGTCGCCGCCGAGCACAGGTAGTGACCCGGGACGCCGATGTCGTAGGGCTGGAGGGTCTTTCGCGGGCCGAAGACCAGCTGCGGGATGTCCTTGGCGCCGGTCATGATGTTGCCGCCGACGAAATTCGGGTTGCCCGCAGCGAATTCGGCCGTGCTGTGGACCGTCATGCCGATCACCCGGTCGCGGAACCCGGGGGCGAAGCGTTCGAGTTGGGCGATGATCGCCTCGGTGGCGTCGCCGGTGTAACCGTTGGGCACGTGGGCGTAGGTCCACACTGGGTGGATGTCACCCACCGATCGTCCGGGGTCGGCCAGATACTGCTGACCGACCAGGACGAAGGGACGCTGGGGCATCCGGCCCGCGTGGATGTCGCGCTCGGCCACGGCGATCTCGGCGAAGTCGCCACCCAGGTGCACTGTGCCCGCCCGTCGCGCGGCGGTCGCGGTCCACGGGACACCGCCCTCGAGAGCGAAGTCCACTTTGAAAGCGCCCGGCCCATAACGGAATCGGCGATAGGCGCGGGCGACACGGGCGGGCAGCCGGTCGCCCAGGATCTCGGCGACCGCGGTCGGCGCGAGATCCCAGATCGTGATATCCGAAGGCGGCAGATCCGCCGTCGAGTGCACCCGGACACCGGTTTCGATCTTGCCGCCGTGGTCACCGAGGACCCCGACCATGGCGTCGGCGATGCGCTGAGAGCCTCCGACCGCCACCGCCCACCCGTATCGGTGGCCCGCGGTGAGGATGCCGAGACCGATACTGGCACTCAGCGGCCGGTGCAGCGGGTGGAAGGCGTGCGCGGCGATGCCGCCGAACAGCGCACGACCCTGCTCGGTGCGGAAGGCCCGTGCCAGAAGTGTGGCCGGCAGCGTCGCGGGAATCCCGAAGCGGGCCAGCCGGATCGGATGCCGGGGGAGGCGCAGCAGCGGCCGCATGATGTCCGCGCTGGTGTGGTCGTAGCCGGCCACCGGGCCCTCGAACAGCCTCCGCCACAGCCGCTCGTCGGCGCCGAGTCCGGCGGCGGTGTCGCAGACCGAGCGGTGCAGCACCCCCGCGCTGCCGTCGTCGAGGGGGTGCACGCAGTCCAATTCGGCGTGCGCCCAACGCAATCCGTAACGTTCCACGTCGATGGTGCGCAGGAAGGGCGAGCCGACGGCCATCGGATGGATGGCCGAGCAGTGGTCGTGCAGCAGGCCGGGCACGATCGCCTCGTGGGAGCGGGTGCCGCCGCCGACGGTGTCGGCCGCTTCCAGCACTGTCACTTCCAGGCCCGCCCGGGCCAGGGTGATCGCCGCCGCCAACCCGTTGGGGCCGCTGCCGACCACTGTCGCCGTCTTCATCGACTCGTCCTGTCTGTCTGCGGTTTCCGGGCTATTCGGCGGGCTGGACGGTGGTGTCCGGCCGGTGCGACACGATGGGGGTGTCGACGTCTTCGCGTCGCCAGGTCACCTGATGAGGGATGGGACCACCGGGCAGCCAGGGCAGTGCCTCGACCGCGTCGGCGACCCGCCAGGTGCCGCGCTCGATCACGCCGACGGCGGCGTCGATCACCATGTACTCCTGGGTGGGTTTGTGGATGGGCTGCGATTCGACCCAGACCACGATCCATTCTCCGGGCGCGAACCCGACCCGTTGCTGGATCGCCTCGATCAGGTCGAGATTGTGCAGGTGCCCGTCGCCGAAGTTGAAGCCGATCAGCGAGTTGCAGGCGAACTCGGCTTCGCGCACGGTCCAGCGGTCGATATCGGGAATGTGCTTGTACAGCAGGGAGAACAGGCCGCGGCCCTGGCTATGCATGGAGCGCCAGCCGATGGTCTGCTGCATCGTGATCTCGGCGACGGCAGGCTCGTAACCCATGGCCCGGAGTTGTTCGAGCTGGTTGAGTGTGGGCCGGTGCTCGATAGTGTTCAGCTTCTGCTCCGCGCCGGGGGCGAAGGCCCACAGCGCCGAGGCCCAGTTGCCCGCGTACTGACGCATCGATGGCAGGAACGACACCAGGTCCGGGCGCA